>NZ_CP014136.1 GCF_002291425.1 Gibbsiella quercinecans | reverse complement strand
TCGACAACCTGAATGATTATTACGATGTCAGCTTAAAGCAGGCGCGTCTTGCCTTATTGGCGGATAAACCTGCGTTCCAGTTTATTAAAACTGGATCTGGCCGATCGGGAAGGGATGGCGGCGCTGTTTGCCGAGCATAAATTCAGCGGGTGATTCATCTTGGCGCACAGGCCGGGGTGCGTTATTCGCTGGAAAATCCGTTGGCGTATGCGGATTCAAATTTGGTTGGCCATTTAAACGTGCTGGAAGGCTGTCGCCATAATAAGGTCGAGCATTTGGTTTATGCATCGTCCAGTTCGGTATACGGGTTAAAACCGTAAGTTGCCGTTCTCTACTGATGACTCGGTCGATCATCCGGTGTCATTGTATGCGGCAACGAAAAAAGCCAATGAGTTAATGGCGCACAGCTACTCGCATTTATATGGTTTGCCCACCACGGGGCTGCGTTGTCTCACTGTGTATGGCCCGTGGGGGCGCCCGGATATGGCGCTGTTTAAATTCACCAAGGCAATATTGGCTGGTGATAGCATTGATGTATATAACCACGGTGAGATGCACCGTGATTTTACCTATATCGATGATATTGCCGAGGCGATCGTGCGTTTACAGGCCATTGTGCCGCAACCCAATGCGGATTGGACCGTTGAGCAAGGCTCACCGGCCCAGCAGTTCTGCACCGTACCATGTCTATAATATAGGCAACAGCAGCCCGGTGAAGCTGATGGAATATATCAGCGCGCTGGAACATGCCCTGGGCATTATTGCCCGTAAAAATATGCTGCCCATGCAACCTGGCGATGTGCTGGATACCAGCGCAGATACCGAAGCGCTTTATCAGGCGATTGGTTTTAAGCCTGCTACCAGCGTAGAGGAAGGTGTTAAACGTTTTGTTGAATGGTATAAATCTTTTTACAAAGTGCAATAACGCAGGCTATTAAACAGTACTGTAAAAGGGGGCTTTGGCTCCCTTTTTCTTTTACCTGATCGCTGGCTGAGAATAAAAACACTGCCTGGGTACGCCGTGCAGAACGCGGCGGGGCGGGCGCTGATAAACAAAAAGGCTCCACAAGGGAGCCTTTTTTACACGCAGAAGAAACGATTACAGCAGGAAATCTTCCAAAGATTTACCCTGTTCTTCGATAGCTTTTTTAATCACCGCAGGAGTACGGCCTTGGCCGGTCCAGGTTTTCAGTTCGCCATTTTCATCTTTGTATTGGTATTTAGCCGGACGAGCTGCACGTTTGGTTTTACCGGCTGATTTTGTTGCTGCCATGGTTTGCAACAGTTCGTTTGGATCAATACCGTCAGCAATCAGCATTTCACGATATTGTTGCAGTTTACGCGTACGTTCTTCAATTTCAGCGCGCGTCTGGCTTTCTTCCTCGCGACGTTCATTCACGACAACTTCCAGTTTCTCAAGCATCTCTTCCAGCGTTTCCAGGCTGCATTCTCTTGCCTGTGCACGTAGAGTACGGATGTTGTTCAAAATCTTTAATGCTTCGCTCATTGTCCTAGTCTCAAATTATATTGGTGGGGGGGCATGTCCGGATAATAATAGAGTGCTATTTTATTTTCTGCAATAGCCAAATTGCGAAGAGTTGTCAGATTTTCCTTAAAGAAACGTTTATTTAGATTTGGCCGGCAAATATAGATGGCTTTTGGGGCTATTACTTGCTCTCTGTTAAAGCCAACTTTCCGGCTATGTGCGCTGTGTCAGACCAGGGAAAAGCCTTTCGTTACTGGGTTATAATAACTGTTTATATATAATTCTGTGGGCTAAATCACGCTCATTCTCTTACAGACAGTGTAAAGCATAGGGGTATTCGTAAAGGTTCTGTCAGGAAGTGTCACTGGCCAGATAAGGATTAAATTCCCACCAGCCCGCCAGGCGCCATTTAATAGGCAAGCTTATGACCTTCGCAATAATCATTCTTCGGTATCAGTGTGGTTACCTATAGCCGCAGGCGCTGGCATTACCCCTGTGGTTTAATCATTAGCAGCAATTAATAGTGTTCCGGGATTAGGCTTGGTCAATTGATGTAAAAATGCGGCAGGCACCGCAGGCTCCCGTTCTGCCATTTATTGCATACGGATGCTTATTAATTTAGTTAAAATTGATTCCGCACCGCTGAACATCATCTGGTGCCTATGTTACACTCGGATATCTTTTCTTTGCATGTTTTTTATACTGTTGGGGTAGGGCCGATGGCTCAGCTTTATTTCTATTACTCTGCTATGAATGCAGGGAAATCTACTGCGCTATTACAATCTTCATATAATTATCAAGAACGTGGTATGCGCACGCTGGTGTTTACCGCTGAAATCGATCATCGCTTTGGCGTCGGGAAAGTTAGCTCGCGTATTGGCCTGTCATCGCAGGCGCAGCTCTATAATAATGATACCGAGTTTTACACAATAATTAATCAGGAGCATCAACAACAAACGGTTCACTGCGTGCTGCTCGATGAGAGCCAGTTCCTGACCAAATCGCAGGTTGCGCAGTTATGTGATGTTGTTGACCAACTGAATATTCCGGTTTTGTGTTATGGCCTGCGCACCGACTTTTTAGGTGAATTATTCACGGGTAGCCAATACCTGCTGGCCTGGGCCGATAAGCTGGTTGAGCTGAAAACCATTTGCCACTGCGGGCGCAAGGCAAACATGGTGCTGCGTTTGGATGAAAACGGCCGGGCGGTGCATGCGGGGGAACAGGTAGTGATTGGCGGCGATGAAAGTTACCTGTCGGTGTGCCGTAAACACTACAAAGAGGCTATTCAGGCAGCGGGAGCCGGCTAAAAAACGCCTATAAGCCCTGTTATCAAGGGGCTTGTTGCTATAGGTACACGCGCATTGCTCAATGCTTTTCGTCGCCCTAGTGGGCCGCAGAGCCGCCGTAGTGCGGGCATTGTTTTCGGGGGTAACCCGGGTGTGTTTTTGGCTGATTGGCTGTGCGTGTTCGCAGGAATAAAAAAACCCGCCGTGTTGGCGGGTTTTTTGTCAGCTTATGCAAGCGTTACTTTTTTGCTTTTTTCTCAGCCTTCTCGGCTTTGGCCGTTGGCAATTCAACCACGGTGTTTGCCGCGTGCTCATGGGCTTCGTTGTATTCACGCCCATAATAGGTATCCAGCATGATTTGCTTGAGTTCGGCAATCAGCGGATAGCGCGGGTTTGCGCCGGTACATTGGTCATCAAATGCATCTTCGGACAGTTTATCGATCTTCGCCAGGAAGTCGGCTTCCTGTACGCCCGCTTCACGAATTGAAGCCGGGATGCCCAGTTCGGTTTTCAGCTCTTCCAGCCAAGCCAGCAGTTTCTCGATTTCTGCGCCGTACGGTCGCCAGGTGCGCTCAGGCCCAGGTGATCGGCCACTTCGGCATAGCGGCGGCGTGCCTGCGGGCGATCGTACTGGCTGAACGCAGTCTGTTTGGTCGGGTTGTCATTGGCGTTATAGCGAATAACGTTGCCGATTAACAGGGCGTTAGCCAGGCCGTGTGGAATGTGGAACTCTGAACCCAATTTGTGGGCCATTGAGTGGCACACGCCCAAGAAGGCGTTGGCAAAAGCGATACCGGCGATAGTCGCTGCGTTGTGCACACGCTCGCGGGCGATCGGGTTTTTCGCGCCTTCCTTGTAGCTGGCCGGCAGGTATTCTTTCAGCAGTTTCAACGCTTGCAGCGCCTGGCCGTCAGAGTATTCATTCGCCAGTACGGAAACATAGGCTTCCAGTGAGTGGGTTACCGCATCCAGGCCGCCGAAGGCGCACAGGGATTTTGGCATGTTCATCACCAGGTTGGCGTCGACAATGGCCATATCCGGGGTCAGCGCGTAGTCAGCCAGTGGGTATTTCTGGCCGGTTGCATCATCGGTAACCACCGCAAACGGCGTCACTTCTGAACCGGTACCGGAGGTGGTGGTGATGGCGATCATTTTCGCCTTCACGCCCATTTTCGGGAACTTGTAGATACGTTTACGGATATCCATAAAGCGCAACGCCAGATCCGCGAAGTGGGTTTCCGGATGTTCATACAGCACCCACATTATTTTGGCTGCGTCCATCGGTGAACCGCCGCCCAGCGCGATAATGACGTCTGGTTTAAAGGCGTTCATCTGCTCTGCGCCCTTGTGCACGATGCTCAGGGTTGGATCGGCTTCCACTTCGAAGAACACCTTGGTTTCGATGCCGTGGTGCTTCAGCACCTTGGTGATCTGATCAGCGTAGCCATTGTTGAACAGATAGTTGTCGGTCACGATGAAGGCGCGTTTTGCACCGTCGGTTGCAACTTCTTCCAGCGCGATCGGCAGTGAGCCGCGGCGGAAGTAGATGGATTTTGGAAGTTTATGCCACAACATGTTTTCTGCTCGCTTCGCTACAGTTTTCTTGTTGATCAAGTGTTTCGGGCCAACGTTCTCGGAGATGGAGTTACCCCCCCAGGAACCGCAACCCAGCGTCAGCGACGGAGCGAGTTTAAAGTTGTACAGATCGCCGATACCACCTTGTGAAGCCGGGGTGTTGATCAGAATACGCGCGGTTTTCATTTTGTCGCCGAAGAAGGCAACGCGAGCCGGCTGGTTGTCCTGGTCGGTGTACAGGCAAGAGGTGTGGCCGATCCCGCCCATGGCAACCAGTTTTTCTGCTTTAATCACGGCATCTTCGAAGTCTTTGGCGCGATACATCGCCAGGGTAGGCGACAGTTTTTCATGCGCGAACGGTTCGGATTCATCGACCACTTTCACTTCGCCGATCAGCACTTTGGTGTTGGCGGGTACGGTGATGCCCGCCATTTCAGCGATTTTTGGCGCTGACTGGCCAACGATGGCCGCGTTCAGGCCGCCGTTTTTCAGGATGATGTCCTGAACCGCTTTCAGCTCTTTACCCTGCAACAAGTAGCCGCCATGGGAGGAAAAGCGCTCGCGCACGGCATCATAAGCGGAATCAACCACGATAACGGATTGTTCAGAGGCACAGATAACGCCGTTATCAAAGGTTTTTGACATCAGAATAGAGGCGACCACACGCTTGATATCGGCGGTTTCGTCTACCACGACTGGGGTGTTGCCAGCGCCAACGCCGATTGCCGGTTTACCGGAGCTATAGGCGGCTTTCACCATGCCTGGGCCACCGGTGGCGAGGATCAGGTTGATATCAGGGTGGTGCATCAACTGGTTGGACAGCTCGACGGAAGGTTGGTCGATCCAACCGACGATATCTTTTGGCGCCCCGGCAGCAATGGCCGCTTGCAGTACGATGTCCGCCGCCTTATTGGTGGCATTCTTGGCGCGTGGGTGTGGCGAGAAAATGATACCGTTGCGGGTTTTCAGGCTGATCAACGCTTTGAAGATAGCGGTAGAAGTTGGGTTGGTGGTTGGGACGATACCGCAAATCAGGCCGATTGGCTCTGCAATCGTGATGGTACCGAAAGTGTCATCTTCGGATAAGATGCCACAGGTTTTTTCATCTTTATACGCGTTGTAGATATATTCGGATGCAAAGTGGTTTTTGATCACTTTGTCTTCGGTGATCCCCATTCCGGATTCTTCAACGGCCATTTTGGCCAGAGGAATACGGGCATCGGCGGCGGCGAGGGCAGCAGCACGGAAGATTTTATCAACCTGCTCTTGGGTGAAGTTGGCATACTCACGCTGGGCTTTTTTGACGCGGGCTACGAGCTCGTTCAATTCAGCGACATTTGTTACAGCCATAGTGCTCTCCTGATAATGTTAAACTCTTTCAGTAAATAAGCCGTGCAAGCATCAAGTATAGACAGGATGAATGGAAAGGGGGTTCGCGCCCATGCCCTTCCTGGCTTGTACCGCTGATTTACTTAAAGAGCTTTGCCCTGCATGTTAGGGGAGCCGTAGCTAAAGTGGCGAACAGCGGGCCTCTGCTGTTCATCGCTCTGACTACGACCAAGAGCTTACCCTATTATGGGGGGGCAATTTTGTGACGTACGTCATAAAAGTTTCATGCTGACACCATTCAGCAATGAATTAATGCGCATGCGTTACTATCTGCAGTGAGGCGCCTGTCATTTTTAACCTAAAACAGTAAAAAACCACATATGACGTTAACTGCAGCGTAATATTTTGTTTCCTCCGCCACGGAGAGATAAAAATGCAATTTTCCGCGGATGGATCCGTAAGAGCAATTCGATTACATTAGCGCGTCGTGTAGCCCCTCGATGTGTCCGGTAGCGGTTACCTTTATAGCAGCCTTAGGTGGCAGTGTTCAATGTGGGGTGATTCGTGAGCCAGTCTCTGTTGGATTTTTCCGGTTATATTAAATTCTTTGTCGGCCTGTTCGCGCTGGTCAATCCGGTGGGCATTCTGCCGGTATTTATCAGCATGACCAGTTACCAGGCAGAAGCGGGGCGCAACAAGACCAACCTGACCGCCAATTTGTCGGTGGCGATTATCCTGTGGATCTCGCTGTTTCTCGGCGGCGGTATCCTGAACCTGTTCGGTATCTCTATTGATTCTTTCCGCATCGCCGGCGGCATTCTGGTGGTGACTATCGCGATGTCGATGATCAGCGGCAAATTGGGGGAAGATAAGCAAAACAAGCAGGAAAAATCAGAAAGCGCAATCCGTGAAAGCATCGGCGTGGTGCCGCTGGCATTGCCATTAATGGCCGGGCCGGGGGCTATCAGTTCAACTATCGTCTGGAGCTCGCGTTACCACAGTTGGCAAAACCTGCTGGGTTTTACCCTGGCGATTGCCCTGTTTGCTTTCTGTTGCTGGCTGTTGTTCCGGGCTGCACCTTTGCTGGTGCGTTTATTGGGGCAAACCGGTATTAACGTTATCACACGTATTATGGGGCTACTGCTGATGGCATTGGGCATTGAATTCATTGTTACCGGCATCAAGACAATATTCCCTGGCCTGCTTTAAGCTGCAGGCTATTTATCCTGGCAAGTGGCGTTGATGCTTCACTTTTTAAAATAAATTTTAATTTTTAAATTAATTTAACCTGCTGTAATAAAGTGCATTGAATGCCTCTTATTTCATCATCCTGCACTGTGCTAGGGCAGGTGTCTATTAATGTTCAATCCTGGTGGCGCAGTGACGTGGCATGCCTGCCTTTTTTACCCTTCCGCATCTTCCCATTCACCATTGGCGTTACCTTTCCCCTATCTTTTATAAGGCTTGTTTCGGACAAGAACCGATGTTATTAGTGTTAGATTGCTAATCATTGGTTGTTTATTCTTTCACCATGGGCTTTGCCGTATAAAAGTTTGTTTAACCGCAAGACGCGCGTTTAGGGCGGTGTGTGGCGCTTGCGGCTCACATTCGCCAGATATTCATTAGGGCGCTTTCACGTTAGCCCTAGGAATAAAACGACGCCATAAAAAGTGCCTCCGATAATAAGTCGGCGAACCTTAGCCCTGTTGGCAGCGAATTCAGGGCCTGTGTGAATATTGCAGCGTTGCTTGATTCGCAGCGTTGTGAATGGTGGCCTGATAACCAGGCCTGGCTCCAACGCCATGATGGGATGGCGATAATAAAATGGGGTAATAATATGACCAACATCACAAAACCATCGCTCCTGGCTGCCGGCGTTATTGCCGCGCTGGCCGGGGCCGGCAGCATAAACGCATTAGCTGCAGAGGTTCCTTCGGGAGTGCAACTGGCCGAAAAACAGGAAATCGTCAAAAACAACGGCGCGGAGGTGCAGTCGCTTGATCCGCACAAGATTGAAGGCGTGCCGGAAAATAACGTCACCCGCGATCTGATCGAAGGCCTGGCGAATAACGATCTCAACGGTGCCATCGTACCCGGCGTGGCGGAAAGCTGGGACAACCAGGATTTTAAGGTTTGGACTTTCCACTTACGCAAAGATGCCAAATGGTCTAATGGCCAGCCGGTGACGGCGCAGGATTTTGTTTATAGTTGGCAACGGATCGTTGATCCGCAAACGGTGTCACCCTATGCCAGCTACCTGCAATCTGCTCATGTGGTAAACGTTGATGACATTATCGCCGGCAAAAAAGACAAATCGACGCTGGGGGTAAAAGCGCTCGACGATCATACCTTCCAGGTCACCTTAAGCGAGCCGGTGCCTTACCTGGTGGAAATGACCCCGCACTATGCGATGAAGCCGGTTTATAAAGAGGCGGTGGAAAAATACGGTGAAAAATGGACCTTGCCGCAGAACTATGTCAGCAACGGCGCCTACAAGTTGAAAGAGTGGGTGGTTAACGAGCGCATTGTGCTGGAGCGTAACCCTGAATATTGGGATAACGCGAAAACCGTGATCAACAAGGTGACTTTCCTGCCGATAACCTCCGAGGTTACTGACGTTAACCGTTATCGGGCCGGTGAAATTGACATGACCTATAACTATTTGCCGATTGAACTGTTTCAGAAGCTGAAAAAAGATATCCCCAACGAGCTGCACGTCGATCCTTACCTGTGCACCTATTATTACGAAATGAACACCCAGAAAGCGCCGTTTACCGACGCCCGCGTGCGCGAAGCGCTGAAACTGGGGCTCGATCGCGACATCATCGTTAATAAAGTCAAAAACCAAGGCGAATTGCCCGCCTACAGTTTTACTCCGCCTTATACCGACGGCGCTAAACTCACCCCGCCGGCGTGGTTTGGCTGGACGCAGGAGCAGCGTAATGAAGCGGGCAAAAAGCTATTGGCGGAAGCCGGCTATGGCCCTGGCAAACCGCTGACCTTCTCGCTGCTGTACAACACCTCTGATTTGCACAAGAAACTGGCGATTGCCGCCGCGGCCATCTGGAAGAAAAATTTAGGCGTGAACGTCAAACTGGAAAACCAGGAGTGGAAAACGTTCCTGGATACCCGCCATCAGGGCACCTTTGATGTTGCGCGTGCGGGCTGGTGTGCAGATTACAACGAGCCAAGCTCATTCGTGAATATCATGCAGTCAAACAGCAGCAGCAATACCTCGCACTACAAAAGCGCGGCCTACGATCGCCTGATATCGGATGTTTTAACCGTAAAAACCAAAGATGAGCGTGCCGCTCTGTATCAGAAAGCGGAAACGCAGCTGGATCAGGATTCGGTGATCGTGCCGGTCTATTACTATGTCAATACCCGGCTGGTGAAACCCTATGTCGGCGGCTATACCGGCAAAGATCCGCTTGATAACGTGTACGATAAAAACCTGTACATCATCAAGCATTGATACGGTCAGCGCCGGCGGCGTTTACCGCTGGCGCACAAGGCAATAAGAAGCCGTTATCAGGCTGCAAAGGGTTAAGGCAATGCTTAAGTTTATATTTCGTCGTTTATTGGAAGCGATCCCGACACTGTTTATCTTGGTCACCCTCTCATTTTTCATGATGCGGTTGGCGCCCGGTAGCCCGTTTACCGGGGAGCGGAGCTTGCCGCCCGAGGTGATGGCCAACATTGAAGCCAAATACCATTTAAACGATCCGCTCTGGAAACAGTACGGCCAGTATTTGGCGCAGTTGGCGCATGGGGATTTTGGCCCCTCATTCAAATACAAAGACTATTCGGTTAACGATCTGGTGGCGGCCTCTTTCCCGGTTTCCGCCAAACTCGGGGCGGCGGCATTCTTGCTGGCGGTGATCCTCGGGGTGAGCGCGGGGGTGGTGGCTGCGCTAAAGCAGAATAGCAAATGGGATTACACCGTGATGGGGCTGGCCATGACCGGCGTGGTGATCCCCAGCTTTGTGGTGGCGCCGTTGCTGGTGCTGATCTTCGCCATCATCCTGAAATGGCTGCCGGGTGGGGGTTGGAACGGCGGTGCGCCGAAGTTTATGATCCTGCCGATGGTGGCGCTTTCGCTGGCTTATATTGCCAGCATTGCGCGCATCACGCGTGGCTCGATGATAGAAGTGCTGCATTCCAATTTTATCCGCACCGCCCGTGCCAAAGGCCTGCCAATGCGGCGCATTATTTTGCGCCATGCGCTGAAACCGGCGCTGCTGCCCGTGTTGTCGTACATGGGGCCGGCGTTCGTCGGCATTATTACCGGTTCGATGGTGATTGAAACGATATTTGGCCTGCCGGGCATCGGCCAGCTGTTCGTTAACGGGGCGCTAAACCGAGATTACTCGCTGGTGTTAAGCCTGACGATTCTGGTCGGCGCTTTGACCATTCTGTTCAATGCGATTGTTGATGTGCTGTATGCCGTCATCGATCCGAAAATACGTTATTAATCGGAGCGCCGGTATGATCCTAAAGAAAAAAAACGGCGCGGCTTTGGCGCAGTTTAGCGAACAACTCGACGTGGAAGGGCGCAGCCTATGGCAAGACGCCCGCCGCCGTTTTATGCACAACCATGCGGCGGTTGGCAGCCTGGCGTTGCTGGCGTTGATCGCACTGTTTGTAGTGTTGGCGCCGTGGCTATCGCCCTTTCGCTATGACGATACCGATTGGGAAATGATGTCGGCCGCGCCGAACCTGGCCTCCGCCCACTATTTCGGTACCGACTCCTCCGGCCGTGATTTGCTGGTGCGTGTGGCGATTGGCGGGCGTATTTCGCTGATGGTCGGTATTGCAGCCGCGCTGGTGGCGGTGATCGTCGGCACGCTGTATGGCTCGCTGTCCGGCTATCTTGGCGGCAAGATCGATTCGCTGATGATGCGGGTGTTGGAAATCCTCAATTCTTTCCCGTTTATGTTTTTCGTTATTTTGCTGGTGACCTTTTTCGGCCAAAACATTCTGCTGATTTTTGTGGCGATCGGCATGGTTTCCTGGCTGGACATGGCGCGCATTGTGCGCGGGCAGACGCTGAGCCTTAAGCGCAAGGAATTCATTGAAGCCGCGCAGGTGAGCGGGGTGTCGACCCGCAACATCGTGCTGCGCCACATCGTGCCCAACGTACTGGGCGTGGTGGTGGTTTACGCTTCCCTGCTGGTGCCGAATATGATTCTGTTTGAGTCCTTTCTTAGCTTCCTGGGGCTCGGCACGCAGGAGCCGTTGAGCAGTTGGGGCGCGCTGTTGAGCGACGGCGCCAACGCAATGGAGGTTTCTCCCTGGCTGCTGATGTTCCCGGCGGCCTTTCTGATTGTCACTCTGTTCTGTTTCAACTTTATCGGCGATGGCCTGCGCGACGCCCTCGATCCGAAAGACCGCTAAGGAGTGCCATGATGAGCACGATTGACCATCTAATGCCGCCAACATCAACGCCGCCGCTGCTGGCGGTGAATGATTTGCGGGTGCGTTTTTCAACCCAGGACGGCGACGTTACCGCCGTGAACGCACTGAACTTTGAACTGGGTTGGGGGGAAACGCTGGGGATTGTCGGTGAGTCCGGCTCCGGTAAATCGCAAACGGCTTTTGCGCTGATGGGGCTGCTGGCTGGCAATGGGCATATCACCGGTTCGGCAACCTTTAACGGCCGCGAAATTCTCAACCTGCCGGAACGCCAGCTCAATAAACTGCGCGCGCAGGAAATCGCGATGATCTTTCAGGATCCGATGACGGCGCTCAATCCCTATATGCGCGTCGGTGAACAACTGATGGAAGTGCTGATGCTGCACAAGCACATGGGCAAAAGCGCAGCGTTCGACGCCGCGGTGCGTATGCTGGACGCGGTGAAAATGCCCGAGGCGCGCAAGCGCATGCGCATGTACCCGCATGAGTTCTCCGGCGGGATGCGCCAGCGAGTGATGATCGCCATGGCGTTGTTGTGCCAGCCGAAGCTGCTGATTGCCGATGAGCCGACCACCGCGCTGGATGTGACCGTGCAGGCGCAGATCATGGCGTTGCTGCGTGAGTTGAAGCGGGAGTTCAACACCGCCATCATCATGATCACGCACGATCTGGGCGTGGTGGCCGGCATTTGCGATAAGGTGCTGGTGATGTACGCCGGCCAGACAATGGAGTACGGCAGTGCGCGCGACGTCTTTTATTCGCCGAGCCATCCGTATTCGATTGGGCTGCTGAATGCGGTGCCGCGTCTGGACGCCGAAGACGGATCCCTGGCGACCATCCCCGGCAATCCGCCCAATTTGTTGCGGTTGCCCAGCGGTTGCCCGTTCCAGCCGCGTTGCCCGTATGCGACTGAACAGTGCGCCAGTATGCCGCCGTTAACGCCGTTTGCAAAAGGGCGCCGGCGTGCCTGTTTTAAACCGACGGAGGCGCTGGTATGAGCACGGTAAACGATAAGGCGGTGCTGCTGGAAGTGGACGATCTGAAGGTCCATTTTCTTGTGCATGATGCCAAACGCTGGTTCTGGCAGCCGGCGAAAACCCTGAAAGCAGTGGATGGCGTTACGCTGCGCCTGCTCGCCGGGGAAACGCTCGGCGTGGTGGGGGAGTCCGGCTGCGGTAAATCCACCCTTGCCCGCGCGTTGATCGGCCTGGTGAAAGCCACCGGTGGCCGCGTCAGCTGGCTTGGAAAAGACATGCTCGGCCTGAGCGCTGCCGAATTGCACCAGGTCCGTGGCGATATCCAGATGATATTTCAGGATCCGCTGGCGTCGCTTAACCCGCGGATGACCATTGGCGAAATCATCGCGGAGCCGCTGGGTACGTATTTCCCTAAGATGCCGCGCCAGGAAGTGAAAGCCAAGGTTAAGGCGATGATGCAGAAGGTGGGCCTGCTGCCGAACCTGATCAACCGCTACCCGCATGAGTTTTCCGGCGGGCAGTGCCAGCGCATCGGTATTGCGCGGGCGTTGATTCTGGAGCCGCGGCTGGTGCTCTGCGATGAGCCGGTTTCGGCGCTGGATGTTTCCATTCAGGCGCAGGTGGTGAACCTATTGCAGCAGTTACAGCGAGAGATGGGGCTGACGCTGATTTTCATTGCGCACGATCTGGCGGTGGTTAAACACATTTCCGATCGCGTACTGGTGATGTATTTGGGGCATGCGGTGGAGCTGGGAAGTTACGAGGAGGTCTACAATAATCCGTTGCATCCCTACACCAAAGCGCTGATGGCGGCGGTGCCACGCCCGGATCCGGATAAGGAAAGAGAGAAACAGGTGCAATTGTTGGTGGGGGAACTGCCATCGCCGATTAACCCGCCTTCCGGCTGTGTGTTCCGCACCCGTTGCCCGATTGCCGGGCCGGAATGCGCGGTTACGCGCCCGTCGCTGGAAGGCAGTTTCCGCCATGCGGTTTCCTGCCTGAAGGTGGATCCGCACTAGGCGGGTTGCGTTAACGGCCTGCCCGCTTAACGTGGGGCAGGCCGTTAACGCAATGCGGTGCTGGCTGCTATTCTTTCCACAAGATATGGCAGAGCTTGTGAGCCTTTTCGCGGCAGATCAGCACGCGGGCGAACACGTCGTTGATCGGTTCGCCGTCAGCCTCCGCCAGCCCAATCACCACTTCGGCAAAGAAATCGGGGTTCAGATCGTAATCCACGTGCTCTTGCCAGTCTTCCGCAGGATCATACAGTTCGGCGCCGCCGCGCTCTTCAAACTGCAGGTTGAACAGCAGAATATCCGCCGGATCCAGATTATCGCCGGCGAGCTCGAGGAAAATGTCGTAAGCCTGTTCCAGCGTTTCGTCTTCGGTAAGGCGGTTATTCAAATCCATAAATAAAATCCTGAGAAAAATGATTTGGCGTTATTAAAGCACGCCCGCCGCCGCTTTTACAGCAATGGACTGAAAAAGTAGAACAGGCGTTCAACGATACGGTGCCAGAAGGGCCGCTTCAGCCATTGGGCGGGGTCCAGCAACTGTGATCGGGCGATATAATCATCTTGCACGCAGGCCAGGTCGCTGCCGAAGCCGTCATCGTCGATAACCAGCGTGATTTCAAAGTTAAGCCACAGGCTACGCATGTCCAGGTTAACCGTGCCGACCAGGCTAAGCTGGCCGTCGACCAACACGCTTTTGGTATGCAACAGGCCGCCTTCGAACTGATAGATTTTCACCCCGGCTTCCAGCAGCTCGGAGAAGAACGCGCGGCTGGCCCAACGCACCAGCATGGAGTCGTTTTCGCGCGGCACAATAATACTGACGTCTACGCCGCGTAGCGCAGCGGTGCAAATGGCGTGCAGCAGATCGTCGCTGGGCACAAAGTAGGGCGTTGTCATAATGAGCTGCTCACGTGCGGCATATACCGCCGTCAGCAGGGCCTGGTGGATCATCTCTTCCGGGAAACCGGGGCCGGAGGCGATCACCTGGATAGTATGGCCGCTCTCCTGTTCGAACGGCATGATGTTGACGTCTGGCGGCGGTGGCAGAATACGCTTGCCGGTTTCAATTTCCCAGTCGCAGGCATAGACGATCCCCATGGTGGTGGCCACCGGGCCTTCCATGCGCGCCATCAGATCCACCCACTGGCCGACGCCGGCGTCCTGTTTGAAGTAGCGCGGATCCACCATGTTCATACTGCCGGTATAGGCAATATAGTTATCGATCAATACCACTTTGCGGTGCTGGCGCAAATCCATCCGGCGTAAAAACACGCGGAACAGGTTGACCTTGAGCGCCTCGACGACCTCGATGCCGGCATTGCGCATCATGCCCGGGTAGGCGCTGCGGAAAAATTGCAGGCTACCGGCAGAATCAAGCATCAGGCGGCAGTGCACGCCGCGCCGTGCGGCGGCCATCAGCGATTCGGCAACCTGATCCACCAGCCCGCCAGGCTGCCAGATATAGAACACCATCTCAATATTGTTGCGTGCCAGTCCAATGTCGCGGATCAGCGCGTTTAGCGTTGCGTCGGTGGTGGTCAGCAGTTGTAGCTGATTGCCTTTTACGCCGTCGATGCCCTGGCGGCGGTTGCACAATTCGAACAGCGGGCTTGCCACTTCGCTGTATTCGGTGGCGAAAATTCGGCGGCTTTCTTTCAATTCGCTTAGCCAACGGGCGGTGGAAGGCCACATTGCTTTCGCACGTTCAGCCCGGCGTTTGCCCAGATTTAATTCGCCAAACGACAAATACGCCACGATGCCAAAAAGCGGCAGAATATAAATGATCAGCAACCAGGCCATGGCGGAGGGTACGGCGCGGCGTTTCATCAAAATGCGTAACGTCACACTGGCGATCAGTAGCCAGTAGCCAAATATCAATAACCAACTGACTACGGTATAAAATGTTGTCATAAAGGCGAAATATCCTGTTCGCAAACCACCAATGATGAGTGTATGCACAGATTGGAAAAAGAGGGAAACCCTTTCCGGCACTTATTCTGTTGTGCAACGCCCAGGCGGCGCCCGGAGCGCTATTGCGCGCCGTCTGCGCCGAAATACGTCACTGCGTAACAAAGAGCCTATTTATAACATAAATATGATTGACTTAAGGAACTTACCTGCGGTGACAGCGGGTGTTTTGACGTTGTATTTTAGCACGCTACCGATTCATCCGTGACTTGGCTCACGAATGGAAAGGGCTATAATGCATGCGCTTGGCATAGCGAGGGAAAGAATATGAGACACAGTCGTAATGAAGTGGGCCGTTGGCGTATGCTGCGCCAGCAGCAGCGCCGCCGCCATCGTTGGCTGGAGCGCCAGTCGTGCAGTAACCGCCATATTCTGCGGGTGCGGCATCGGCTGGACGGGCAGCATCGCCGGTCGTTGCTGTTCGCGGTTGCCTGCGAGTGGTAGCAAACAAACAGTCCCTTATGGGACTGTTTGCTTTTCACCGGGAATTATTTACCCAGGTAGGCGTTCAGCATCCAGACCTGTTTTTCCTGTTCTTTGATATAGTCGCTCATCTGGGAAGAGGTGCCTTCATCGCCGGCTTCCGCCGCCAGGGCCAGCAGTTCACGCTGTTGAGTCAGCAAGATGGAGTAACCGTCCAGCAGGCCGCCCAGCGTGCCCTTATCATCAGTGACGTTGGTATCTTCTTTGATATCTGCGGTTTTCAGATAGTCACTGAATGCATGGCGCGGCTGATAACCCAGCGTCAGGATACGTTCCGCCAGTTCATCCACTTTCGTCAGCAGATCGTTATAGGTTTCTTCAAATTTGACGTGGAGTTCAAAGAAATGCGGGCCGGAAATATTCCAGTGATAGCCGCGCACGTTCATATAGAGCACCTGATAGTTGGCCAGCAGCGCGTTCAGCGCTTCAGACAGTTTTGCAGAGTGTTTCGCATCCAGCCCAATGTGGGTTTTTGCTGACTTTTTCGTCGTTGCCATAATAATCGTCTCCTGATTATTGGTTCCGGTGGTTTACACAGATAAAGGCCCATACAAACACGGTAGCGGGACATGCTTAACCTTGGCGTGTATCGGCGTGTTCAATCCATAACGCAAACTCCGGAAACAGTGTACGCACAATGCTTTAACGGAAAAAGCGTCTTTTTGCTGTTGGCGCTATCGGCCGCCTGAACCGCTGAATTATTCAGGTAACGCCGTTGCGGGTGATGCTGCAATGGACGTGGTCTTTTAACGGCATAACTCCAGGGTTCACACCCTTATTATTGCTCGTGCTATTGGAAAATAAGTGTAAAAACAGGTAATTGTATTCATATGAATGTGTGTTACTTACTTTATGGCATGGTGAAATGAAAAAAAGCGTAATAACTCTCGTCGGGCTGCTGGCGTTAACCAGCGCGTTTTCGGCAATGGCCGACCGTTGTATTGAAACCCGGGCGGGGATCGACGTGGGCTCCGGCAGTACCAAAATCCAGGTGGCGCAGGTGGATATTTGCCGGCAAACGCTGGGCAAAGTGTTATATGAAGATCAGCGCCCGGTAGGGTTTAACGCCGATCTGGCCAAATCGACCAATAACCAACTTGGCAGCGCCATTCAGCAACAAGGGCTGGCCGCGTTGAGGGCGCTGGTGGCGAAGGCGCAAACCTTCCACCCGCAGCGCATCACCGGCGTGGCGACGGCGGTATTTCGTTCGGCGGCCAACGGCCAACAGGTCATTGACTCTTTTAACCAACAGCTCGGCGTGCAACTGAAGGTTATTTCCCAGCAGCAGGAGGCCGAACTGGGGTTCCTGTCGGCCAAGGCGGCGTTGCATGATAATAGCCTGCGCAATGAAGATCTGCTGGTTTGGGATATTGGCGGCGGCTCAATGCAGATGACGGCCTTTCGCCAGCAGGGGGGCCAGACGGTCACGGATATCTATCAGGGCAAGCTGGCTTCGGTTACCCTGAAAGACTTCATCACTCTGGTGCTGCAAAACAAAGATTCGCAGGCAGACAACACGCCGAACCCGATTGGTTCGCTGCGTAATACCGTGCTGCGTTACGTGGCGTTTTATGCCCGCACCCACGTTAGCCCGCAAATTAAACAAGATATAAAAACCCGTCGGGTGATCGGCATTGGCGGTGTGCATGGCTATTCGATCAAAGCGCAGGTGCAACCCGTGGGCAACACCTATACCCAGGCCGATCTGGCGCGCGTGGGGCAACGCCAGGTATGGAAAGGGGATTCGGAACTGGCAGGGGATTACCGCGCGACCGATGTCAGTAACCTGTTGCTGGTGGAAGGCTTTATGCAGGCGTTGGCGATCCCGCAGGTGACCATCGTGAAAGCCAGCCTGATTCAGGGGATCCTGATTCAGTAACCCGATTGGATGTCGTGTTAAACGGTAAAAGGCCTCCGAGCATCGGGGGCCTTTTGCGTTATCAGGCTTCCACCAGGCCGGTAAAGCCCATGAAGGCTAACGACATCAGCCCGGCGGTGATCAGCGAGATAGAGGAACCTTTGAACGGGGCAGGAACGTTAGCAACTGCCAGGCGCTCGCGCATTGCCGCGAAAAACACCATAACCAGTGAAAAACCGACGGAAGCGCCAAAGCCGTAGAAGGTGGCTTCCAGAAACGTGTGGCCGACGTTACCGCTGATCAGCGGTACAGCCAGCACCGCGCAGTTGGTGGTGATCAGCGGTAAGAAAATACCCAATAACCGATACAGCGCCGGGCTGGTTTTGCGCATCATCATTTCGGTGAACTGCACGATCACGGCGCTGATTAGGATATAAACCATAATGCGCAGGTAGGTGAGCTCCAGTGGGATAAGCAGAAAATGGTTTGCCGACCAACTGAGCATGGCCACCAGGGTGATCACAAACGTCGTCGCCAGCCCCATGCCGATAGACATGTCGATATTCTTTGACGCCCCCATAAACGGGCACAGGCCAAGAAACTTGACCAAAACAAAGTTGTTAACCAGAACGGTGCCCACGAACAAAAGGATGTACTCAGACATGGTTTCATCTCGTCATAATTAGAAACATATTATTACGTGATGAGCGGGTAACAACAACCCTGCGCTTGGTGTGGTGGTGCGAGCAAAAGGCGGGATGATGCGGCGTGGAAATAACACGCTTTTATACTGTTGCTATAAAAGCGTGTTGATCTTTTGGCGGGATTGCGCCTGTTGAATGCGTTAATGCATTGAATAGCTTATTAGAACACTTGCTTAAACGGCTTCACCGTTACCTCGCCATAAACCCCCGCAGCAACATACGGATCCTGCTCGGCCCAGGCTTTGGCTTCGGCTAATGAAGGGAATTCGGCGATCACCGTGGAACCGGTAAAACCGGCGCTGCCGGGATCGCTGCTGTCAATGGCCGGGTTTGGGCCGGCCACCACCAGGCGGCCTTGGTCACGCAGCGCCTGCAGGCGGGCCAAATGGGCCGGGCGTGCGGCCAGGCGATTTTCCAGGGAGTTGGCAACGTCTTGTGCATAAATCAGATAAAGCATGTTTAACCTTTAGAATCATTGCTATATAACGGTAAAATCAAGGTAGCGCAAAATATGCGCCAAGGAAACGATTTTCACCGGTGCCGGGGGGGATGCCTTGAAGCAACTGCCTTTTATCCGTATCATGCCGCCCGCATGATATATTCAGAAAATGAATGAGAGGTGAGGAAAAATGACGGAACTGGTAAGAGAACAACTCGATTTGCCAGCGGGGAAAAAGAAGCTGTTATTGCACTCTTGCTGCGCGCCCTGTTCCGGAGAGGTGATGGAGGCCATCCAGGCTTCCGGCATTGAGTACACCATTTTTTTCTATAATCCGAACATTCATCCGCAGAAAGAATATTTGCTGCGCAAAGAAGAAAACATCCGCTTTGCCGAAAAACACGGCGTGCCTATCATCGATGCTGATTATGATACCGATAATTGGTTCGCCCGCGCCAAAGGTATGGAGAATGAACCGGAGCGCGGCATCCGTTGCACCATGTGTTTTGATATGCGTTTTGAACGCACTGCGCTGTATGCCTATGAACATGGCTTTGACGTCATCTCTAGTTCGCTGGGTATTTCTCGCTGGAAGAATATGCAGCAGGTTAATGATTGCGGTACCCGTGCAGCGCAAAAATACCCAGATTTAATTTACTGGGATTATAACTGGCGCAAGAAGGGCGGATCGTCACGCATGATTGAAATCAGCAAGCGCGAACGCTTTTACCAGCAGGAATACTGCGGCTGCGTTTACTCGCTGCGCGACGCCAACCTGCACCGCAAGTCCCAGGGGCGGTCGTTGATCAAACTGGGCGTATTGTATTACGGTGATGAGGAATAACGCATCGCGTGCTGCCCGAAAGCCCGCTTATTCACTGCCCCAATGAATGAAAGATTGGCACCCGTCGCAAGCGGGTGCCATTTTCTGAGCCGCCCAACCTTTATCCGTTATTTTCGTGCGCAGATAGCTAAACGCTCGCCGTATTCCCTTGGGCTGGCCAGAAAGTCGCCGGCGGCTTTCGGCATCTTTTTGTTTTATATCAGTGCATAGCGCTGCCGGATGCTTCAGCATAGAAAACCTCTTATTCATGAGGGAGTGTGTCACGCCAACCAGCAACGCTGGGCTGCATGATAATGAGTCAGTTCATTTTGCCGGCTTTTCCGTATACCTCCCCAGAAAAGGTTAAAACTCCGTGTCATCGCGTTAAAAGCCAGGTTATAAACGGCTCAATAACCTTGCTAACTACAGGTTTTAACGGCAAATAATCATGATTAAAGCGATAGTTTGCCTTTCGTTATTGAATATGATTGCTATTTGCATTTAAACTTGGCGAATCCGAGGAAACAGAATCATTATGCCGCTAAAAAAGATGTTGCCTATTCGCCGTTTGTCAGTGCCGATTGTTCTTTCCGTTGGCTTACATAGTGCCCTGGTGGCCGGTTTACTCTATGCGTCCGTTAAGCAGGCCATGGAGCTACCAAGGCTGGAAGAGGCGCCTATCAGTGTCATGATGGTGAATTCCGAAACCATGACGGAACCACCGCCGCCGTCTGCTGCAGAACCTGAGCCACAGCCGGTGGAGCCGCAACCGGTTGTGGAGCCTGAGCCAGAACCAGAACCTGAACCGGAAGTCGTGCAAGAACCGCCGCCGCCGGTGCCGGTTGCTATTCCTAAACCTGAACCGGAAAAACCGAAGCCGAAGCCAAAACCGAAGCCAAAGCCGAAGGTAGAAAAGGCGATAAAACGCGAACAAAAACGCATTGCGCCACCGAGTGATCCTTCGCCGTTTGAGAACAATGCGCCGAGCAACGCATTGGCGCATGCGCCGGTCAAGCAGGCGCCGAACGCGCCAGTGCAGGGAGATTCACTTGATGTTGCGCCGCGGGTCATCAGCCAGGTAAAACCGACTTATCCGATGCGTGCGCGTGCCTTGCAGATTGAGGGCCGGGTTCGGGTGCAGTTTGATATCGACAGCGACGGCCGCGTGGATAACGTGCGTATTCTGTCAGCAGAGCCGCGTAATATGTTTGAACGTGAGGTTCGCCTGGCGCTGCGGAAATGGCGCTATGAAGGTAAAACAGCTAAAAATCACACAATTAATATTGTGTTCAAGCTTGATGGCACAACGACGGTGAACTGAGTCTGTTTGGTTGCCATAAAAAAGGGCCGCATTAAACTGCGGCCCTTTTTCGTGGCGAAGGCTGGCGTTTATTCGCCGCTATCGCTGCGGAAGTTCCTTTTGCCATCCGGCAGCGGGCGCGAGTGGCCTTCGTCGTCAACGGCGACATAGGTAAATACCGCTTCGGTGGCACGGTAGCGCTGGCCGATGGGCGCCGAGGAAACCTTTTTCACCCACACTTCAACATTGATGGTGATTGAGCTGCGCCCGGTGCGTATGCACTGGGCATAGCAACAGATGACGTCCCCCACGGCGACCGGTTTCAGGAAAGTCATCCCGTCAACGCGCACGGTAACCACGCGCCCTTCAGCAATCTCCTTTGCCTGAATTGCACCGCCAATGTCCATTTGCGACATTATCCAACCGCCGAAGATATCGCCGTTGGCATTAGTATCGGCCGGCATCGCCAATGTCCGTAATACCAGCTCACCGCTGGGTAAAGGTCGTTGTTGTGTCATCGCTTTCCGCTTTGATAACGTGGTTCAAAAAAGCCCGCCGGTGAGCGGGCATGGTGCAGGGCGCTACTTCTTCTGTTCTGCTGGCATATGTTTATAAATATAGACGCCGCTGAGCAAGGTGAAGACCAGCGTCAGCGCCGTCAGGCCGAACACTTTAAAATTGACCCAAACGCTTTGCGGCAGCCAGAACGCAACATAAATGTTCGCCAGACCGCAGGCCAGGAAAAACAGCGCCCAGGCCAGGTTAAGGTTGTTCCACACGCGATCAGGCAGCGTTAGCTCTTTGCCCAACATGCGCTGGACCAGCGGCTTTTTCAGCACCAGTTGGCTTATCAGCAACGCCAGTGCGAACAGCGTATAAATAACCGTTACTTTCCATTTAATAAACAGATCGTTGTGGAACACTAGGGTCAGGGTGCCGAACACGGCCACCATGATGAAAGTGATCAGCGTCATTTTCTCTACCTTGCGGTATTTAACCCAGGTAAAGACCAACGCCAGCGCCGTAGCGGCAATCAGGGCGCCGGATGCGACGTAGATATCGTAGAGCTTATAAAAAGCAAAAAAGACGATGAGGGGGAGGAAATCAAGAAATTGCTTCATAAATCAATCCATCATTTGTTCATCGGCAGACTATACCGGATTCGGCTGTGTCTGTGTACCGCAGGCAAACGCTGATTATCGGCGTTTCTCTGTGGGAATGCCGCAGGCCCGGCGAATATTTGCATAATCTTACGATTATATCTGCTGGCGCCAGCGCAGTGCGCAACGCCCAAATAACGAGGGCACGTCGGTTGACGTGCCCTACGTTGCGAAGGCGTTGTTAGCTGCGCAGCAGCATATACAGCCGGAACAGATAAATCAGCAGCAGCACTGAAATCAGATTGCTGAGCGCGGTTAGCACCACGCTGGCAACGTTTGGCGTGATCGCCGACAGATGGCTGACCAGGAACAGCACCAGCAGCTTCGCCGCCAGCCACAGCATCATGGCCGGCACAATAACGCGCGCGTTGGCAAAAGCCAGCTTGCTGCTTTGCTTCAGCGAAGCAAATACGCCTTTTTTATCTGCGGTGGCAATCACCGGCGCTAACGAGAACGCGACCGCCAAAATAACGCCGGGCACCACAAACAGCATCAGGCCAAGCTGTATCAGCAAGGTGCCGATAAACAGCAGCAGCAGCAGGCGCGGTAAGATAGGTGCAGAAATACCGATTGCGCGCAGCGCGCTGGTCTGTACCCCTTCAGACACCAGGCGGATAAGCGTTAGCATCCCGCCAACCAACAGAACATTCCCTACCAGCGCAGAGACGGTGGCGGCGGCGGAAACCTTCAGCAACACCATTTGCTGTTCGGGCGACATCTGTTGGATGATTTCCTGGATCCCAATCCCGGTAGAGGACGTAAAGTCATTTTCCGCCGTTGTCAGGATCTGTAACTGTTCCGCACTCGGGCTGAATACCTGGTTGAGCAGGACAGAAATAAACGCGGTTAACAGCGCCAGCAGCAAAATGCTGACCAGTTGGTTGCGGAAAAAGTTAAAACTGTCACGGTACAACGTGTTGGCCGTGATAGGCATGCAGACTCCTTGGCATTAAGAACAGAGATAAGTAGGGCAGCGCCATCTGGCCGCCACAGGGGAACAATTTCAACACGCGTTTTTACCCATCGCCTGCCAGGGATAGCCTGGCAAAAGACGACAGTTTTACTGCCAGCGGGTGAAATGGTTACGCCCCACAACGGTGCACTGCTGTAGCGGTGATTGTACCCTGTTCCGCTTCGCTGTGGCACCCCATCAGTGGTACAGCGCTGATTTCTTCAGCCGCGTTGGCGCTGGGCAGGGGCAGCGGTTTTTCCACTGGTAATGGCGGCAGGCCGTAACGTGCACGTGCACGATCGCAGGCCTCGTTGCGCAGCCCGTTCAGGCCGGATTGGTCAAATTCCCGGCAGGGGGACGGCCGGTTGAGGTAAATAGAACAGGAAACGGCCTTGCCGATCTCGCCGTCCAACGCGGTGCAACGGGGGGATTTGCTGTTCGTCCCCTGCATACAACGCAGAAACGGGGTGAGCGGCTCGGTTAACGACGCGGGGACAACGCCGCCGCCGTCATCGGCTTCAGCCCAGTAAAATGATACGCGGAAATAGGCGCAGCAGGCGCCACAGCTAACACAGGGATTATTGAGTTCGCTCATCTTGATTGCCCACCGACTCCTCACGGCCACCAACCAAAACCAACATCGATGCAAGACGTTACTCAGTGGCCGAATGTTTAGCAACTGAAATTTCGCGGGGCGCACTATTTGCCATAAACCACGATTTTTGATGTAGATCAATCCGCTATTTATTAGCGTGTTAGGTAACCTTGTTTTTAGTGGGAATTTAAATTTTTACCCATAAGATGTGATCTCGATTGGATCATAAATACCCGTTAGCAGGTATATTCGTTGAAACTTTAACCACACAAATGGAATGGATAATGAAGAAGACAACTCTGGTGGTACTGGCGGCCATGATGGCGCCGATGTTGGCAAGTGCGCATCAGGCCGGTGATTTCTTGTTCCGCGCCGGCACCGCGACCGTTCGGCCTACAACGGGGTCTGATGATGTGCTCAATCAGGGCTCATTCGATGCGAACAACAATACCCAGCTTGGGCTGACCTTCGGTTACATGGTCACGGATAATATCGGCGTTGAATTGCTGGCCGCGACGCCGTTTCGCCATAAGGTCTCGTTGCATGGTTCCGGAGTGAGTGGCGATATCGCAACCATCCATCACTTGCCGCCAACCCTGATGGCGCAGTATTACTTTGGCGATCGGCAGGATAAACTGCGCCCGTATCTGGGCGTCGGCGTGAACTACACCATGTTCTTTGATGAAAAATTCAATGACAACGGTAAAGAAGCCGGGTTGAGTAACCTGAGCCTGAAGAATTCATGGGGCGTTGCGGCGCAGGCCGGGCTGGATTACAACCTGGATGAGCATTGGCTGCTGAATATGTCGGTCTGGTGGATGAATATCAAAACGAAAGTCCGCTTTGACGATAATGCCGGTGGTCATCACAGCATTGATACCCGGTTGGATCCGTGGGTGTTTATGTTTGGGGCCGGTTATCGCTTTTGATGCAGGCGATGCCCACATGGGGAGGCGCAGTATTGCGCCTCCTGTTTAACGCTACTTGACTCGCATGTCGTTCGCCACGGTTCTGACGCCGGCCACGCCGCGGGTGATTTGAATCGCCCGGTTCGCATCGGCCTGCGAGCTGACGAACCCGCTTAATTGTACCCGTCCTTTAAAGGTTTCTACGTTGATTTCCGTGGATTTTATTCCTTTATCTGCCAGCAAGGCTGATTTTACTTTGGTGGTAATGACGGTATCGTCGATATAGCCGCCGGTCCCTTCCGATTTTGCCGTCGGTGCGCAGGCGCTAACCGCCACAGCCACCAGGGCCGCCATGCATAAGGCCGAAATGGTCTTAAATAGCTTCATAAATTACTCTCCATGCAATGTTATTGTTTGAAACTACGCTCGGTTTTTAACCTGCCGTTTTTTGCTTGTTTAAGCGAAAAGAGGTAGGACCCAGAGTATTGTGGAACAGGAAACGCGGAAGTTCAAATAGGCATGCCGATGCGGCGGGGGGAAACTGCGGGCATCAGGCTGCCCGCAGGGGATGCATCAGGCGCGGGTTGCGGCCTTCATTTCACTGACGAATTTACCCAGTTTGGCCAGCATCTCTGCCGGTTGCGCCTGGTTTTGCTCAATGATTTTCACAATTGCCGAGCCGGAGATGGCGCCGGCGGCGCCCGCTTGCAGCGCCGCGCGTACCTGTGCCGGCTCGGAAATGCCAAAGCCCTGCAGCGGCGAGGCGGCGTGGTATTCACGCAGCGTGTCCACCAGATGATGCAATGGCAACTGCGCCCGGCTTTCGGTGCCGGTGACCCCGGCGCGTGACAGCAGGTAGGTGTAACCACGGCCATGGGATGAAATTTCACGCAACAGATCGTCACTGGCGTTCGGCGGGCAGATGAAGATCGGGGCGATGCCGTGGCGCAGCGCAGCGGCGCGGAACGGCGCGGACTCTTCAAACGGCACGTCAGCGATCAACACCGAATCGACGCCCACCTCGGCGCAGCGCGCATAGAATGCGTCGATGCCTTTGTGGAATACCAGGTTGGCATACATCAGCAGGCCGATGGGCATATCGGGGTGCTTTTGGCGGATCGCCGCCAGCATCTCGAAGCAATGCGTAGGCGTTACCCCGGCGGCAAACGCGCGCAGCGCCGCGCTCTGAATGGTCGGCCCGTCTGCCAGTGGATCGGAGAACGGGATGCCCAGCTCCAGCGCGTCGGCGCCGTTTTCTACCAGGGTATCGATAATCTGCAGCGACAGGGCTGGGTTAGGATCGCCCAGCGTCACGAACGGAACGAACGCACCTTCCTTGTTGCTTGCCAGGCGTTTAAACAGTTGCTGATAACGTTCCATCAAATTTCTCCCCGTGCTTTCAGAATGTCGTGAACGGTAAATATGTCTTTGTCGCCGCGGCCAGACAGGTTGACCACCAAAATTTGCTCTTTCTGCGGCGTTTCACGGATCATTTTCAGCGCATGCGCCAGAGCGTGGGAGGATTCCAGCGCGGGAATAATCCCTTCATGGCGGGAAAGCGCTTTGAAGGCATCCAGGGCTTCATCATCGGTGACGGAAACGTATTCCGCACGGCCGATGCTGTTCAGATGCGCATGCTGCGGCCCCACGGAAGGGAAGTCCAGCCCGGCGGAAATGGAATACGATTCTTCGATTTGCCCTTCAGAGGTCTGCATCATCGGGGATTTCATACCGAAGTAGATACCGACCTGGCCATGCTTAAGCGGTGCGCCGTGCTGGCCAGTTTCAATCCCAAGGCCGGCCGGCTCCACGCCGATCAGGCCAACGCCCGGCTCATCGATAAAGTCTGCAAACATGCCGATGGCGTTGGAACCGCCGCCAACGCACGCCAGCACGGCATCCGGCAGGCGCCCTTCGCGTTCCAGAAGCTGTGCTTTGGTTTCTTCGCCGATCATGCGCTGAAATTCGCGGACGATCGTCGGGTAGGGGTGCGGGCCGGCCGCGGTGCCGAGCATGTAGTGGGCGGTTTCATAGCTGCCGGACCAGTCGCGCAGCGCCTCGTTGCAGGCGTCTTTCAGCGTGGAGGAACCGTTGTGCACCGGGATCACTTCGGCACCCATCAGGCGCATACGGAACACGTTGGGTGACTGACGTTCCGCATCCTTGGCGCCCATATACACGCGGCACTTCAGGCCGAGCAGGGCGCTGGCGAGCGCAGACGCCACGCCGTGCTGGCCGGCGCCGGTTTCTGCGATGATCTCGGTTTTCCCCATGCGCTTGGCGAGCAACGCCTGGCCCAACACTTGGTTGGTTTTGTGCGCGCCGCCGTGCAGCAGATCTTCGCGCTTCAGATACAGCTTGGTTTTGGTGCCGGCCGTCAGGTTTCTGCACAGCGTCAGCGCGGTGGGGCGCCCGGCGTAGTTTTTCAGCAGATCGTTGAATTCCGCCTGGAACGCCGGATCGCGCTGGGCACTGACAAAGGCTTCTTCCAGTTGTTGCAGTGCGGGCATCAGAATTTGCGGCACATACATGCCACCAAATTCACCGAAATAGGGGTTAAGCAGCGTCATTTTTTTTCCCGTCTTATCCATTAATTAGAATGATTGTGAATCAGTAGGCGCGTAGCGTCTGAAATACCGCAGCCAGAAGATTGGCATCTTTGATGCCCGGCTCGCTTTCCACGCCGGAGTTGAAATCCAGCCCGGCGCAGCCTAGCTGTGCGGCCGCGACGCAGTTGTCGGCGCTCAACCCACCGGCCAGCATGACGTTATCCAGCTTTTCGCCGTGCAACATGGCCCAGTCGAAGCGTTGCCCGCTACCGCCGGCACCGTTATCCAACAGATAGCGATCCACCTGCTGTAGGTTACGCGCCGGCAGACTGTCTTTCACACTCTGCGCCTTCCAGATCTGGCATTCGGCCGGCAGTTCGGCCCGCAGCGCATTGATATAGGCCTGGTCTTCCGCACCGTGCAACTGCACCGCGCGCAGCCCAAGCTGGCTGGCGGTTTGCGCCACGGTGCTCACTGGCGCATCGCAGAACACACCGACGTACTTCAGCGGTGCGCCGGCGATAATGCTGCGCGCACGGTCGATATCCACGCAGCGCGGCGAACGTTCGACGAAAATCAGCCCGCCGTAGTTAGCACCCGCCTGTTCAGCGGCGGCGGCGTCCTGTGGCCGGGTCAGCCCACACACCTTGTTATCGCCAAGCAGCACCTTGCGCACTGCAGCGCGCAGATTGTCTTCGGCCATCAGCGCGCTGCCAATCAGGAAGCCGTTGGCGAAGCGGCTGAGTTCGCGCACGTGGCCATAGCTGTTGATGCCGGACTCGCTGATTACCGTCACGCCGTGCGGCACGCGCGGCGCCAGGCTGCGGGTGCGATCCAGGTTGATGCTGAGATCCCGCAGATCGCGGTTATTGATGCCCACCACGCGGGCGCCGAGGGCGATCGCGCGTTGCAGCTCTTCTTCACTGATCACTTCGGTCAGCACGCCCATCTTCAGGCTGTGCGCTACGGCGGCGAGCTGACGGTATTGATCGTCATCGAGTACCGAGAGCATCAGTAAAATCGCATCGCCCTGGTAATAGCGTGCCAGGTAGATCTGATACGGATCGATGATGAAGTCTTTGCACAATACCGGCTGCGTTACCGTTTTGCTCACTTGCGTGAGGAACTCGAAATTGCCTTGGAAATACTTCTCATCGGTCAGCACGGAAATCGCCGAGGCGTAATCTTTGTAGACCGTAGCGATGCTGACCGGATCGAAGTCTTCACGGATCAACCCTTTGGAAGGAGATGCCTTTTTACATTCGAGAATAAACGCCGTTTTGCTGCCCTGCAGCGCATGGTAGAAACTGCGTGTGCTGGGAGTTATCTGGTTTTGAAAGCTGGCCAGCGGCTGTTGTTGCTGTCGTGCTGCGATCCATTGCGCTTTGTCACGAACAATTTTGTTGAGCACGGTTTCCTGCATCATTTATCCTCTTGCTGCCAATGCGGTCACACGCTGATAAGCCTGCCCGCTATGTATCATGTCCAATGCCTGCTGTGCGTTCTGCCGCAGGTCTTCATTACCGAAAAGTTTCAGCAGCAACGCCACGTTGGCGGCCACTGCGGCGGCATGCGCCGGCTCGCCCTTACCTTGTAACAACCGTGCCAGAATGTCACGGTTTTCTTCCGGAGAGCCGCCCTGCAACGCCTCCAGCGGGTAGGTTTGCAGGCCGAATGATGCCGGGTTCAGTGTATAGCTTTCAATCACGCCGTTATTGAGTTCGGCCACGTGGGTGGTGGTATGGATCGCCACTTCATCCATGCCGCCGCCGTGAACCACCGCTGCACGTTGGTAACCCAGCACGCGTAGAGTTTCAGCGATCGGCAACACCAATTCCGGGCTATAGACGCCAATCAGTGCCAGCGGTGGGCGCGCCGGGTTAATCAGCGGGCCCAGCACGTTGAAAAGGGTGCGGGTTTTCAACTGTTGGCGCACCGGCATCGCATGGCGGAACCCGGTGTGATACTGCGGGGCGAACAAGAAGCAAACGCCCAGATCGTCCAGCGCCTGGCGGGCTTCTTCCGCCGGCAGGTCAAGCCGGATGCCGAAGGCGGCCAGCAGATCGGAAGAGCCAGAGCGGCTGGAAACGCTGCGGTTGCCGTGTTTCGCCACTTTTGCTCCGCAGGCTGCCGCCACAAACGCGCTGGCGGTGGAAATATTGATGCTGTTGGTGCCGTCGCCGCCGGTGCCGACAATATCGGCGAACAGGTAGTCCGGCCTCGGGAATGGCTTGGCGTCCGCCAGCAGCGCCTGCGCCGCGCCGGCAATCTCTTCCGGACGTTCGCCGCGGATTTTCATGCTGATCAGCGCCGCCGCCAGTTGGCTGTTTTCCAACTCGCCGCGCACGATGCCGCCGAACAGCTGTTGGCTTTCCTGCTGGCTTAGCGGCTGGGCGCCGTACAGTTTTTCAAGAATAGGTTGCATGATGGTCACTCCTGTCTTTATTTCGCCAGCGCCCAGGCCAGCGTTTGCTCCAGCAAACGCGCGCCGTGGGTGGTCAGAATCGATTCCGGGTGGAACTGGAAGCCGCAAACGCGTTGCGCGTCATTGCGCACCGCCATCACCATTTCGCCAAAGTGCGCGTTGACGGTCAGTTCGGCGGGAATGTTGCTGCCGACCAGTGAGTGGTAGCGGGCCACCGGCAGCGGATTAACCATGCCGGCAAACATGCCTTCGCCGTCGTGGGTAATCGGCGATGCCTTGCCGTGCAGGATCTCGCCGGCCTGGCCGACATGGCCGCCGTAGGATTCGATAATGGCCTGGTGGCCAAGGCAGATGCCGATAATCGGCAATTGCCCACGCAGGCGTTGCAGCAGTTCCGGCATACAGCCAGCGTCGGCCGGCGTGCCTGGGCCAGGGGAGAGCACCAGCACCGGCTGCTCCATCTGTTGCAGGCGCTCGATGATGGTATCGGCGGCGATCTGGTTACGGTAAACCACCACCCGATGGCCGCTGGCGCGCAGTTGATCGACCAGGTTGTAAGTAAAGGAATCGACGTTGTCGAGTAACAGAATATCCGCCATCAGAACACCTCCTTGGCCTGATGCGCGCTGGCGATGGCACGCAGCACGGCACGTGCCTTGTTTCTTGTTTCATCCGCTTCCGCTTGCGGAACGGAATCCAGTACCACACCGGCGCCGGCCTGTACGGTCGCGATCCCGTCTTCAACATACGCCGAGCGGATGACAATACAGGTATCCAGATCGCCATGCGCGGTGAAATAGCCGACGGCACCGCCGTAGCTGCCGCGGCAGGAGCCTTCAGACGCGGCGATAAGCTGCATGGCGCGCACTTTCGGTGCGCCGCTGAGCGTGCCCATATTCATACAGGCCTGGTAGGCGTGCAGCACGTCCAGATCTTCACGCAGGGTACCGACCACGCGCGAGACCAGGTGCATAACAAAAGAGTAACGGTCGACTTTGGTCAAATCGGCGACGTAACGGCTGCCGGCCTGGCAGATGCGCGCCAGATCATTGCGCGCCAGATCCACCAGCATCAGGTGCTCGGCCAGTTCTTTATGATCGGTGCGCATTTCCAGTTCGATGCGGCTATCGAGATCCAGATCCAGCGAGCCGTCGGCGCGGCGGCCGCGTGGGCGAGTGCCGGCGATCGGGTAGATTTCAATCTGGCGGTTGTTGCCATCGTATTTCAGCGCGCTTTCTGGTGACGCGCCGAACAGCGTGAATTCGTTATCCTGCATAAAGAACATATAGGGGCTGGGGTTGTTTTCCTTCAGCGTTTTATACGCTGCCAGCGGTGCCGGGCACGGCAGTGAGAAACGGCGGGATGGCACGACCTGGAAAATTTCACCGTGACGAATAGCCTGTTGCAGGGTGCTGACGACGGTGCCGTATTCCTCATCACTCTGGTTGCAACTGAGCTGCATGTCTTCAATCTGCTGCTGGGGGATCGGCAACGGCGTTTGCTTGATTTGCGCCTGCAACTGCTCCAGGCGTTGCTGCAAGCGCTGTTCTTCGCCGGCGTCGGCGGTGAACAGGCTGGCCTGCAGGCGGGTAGTGCGGTGCTGGTGATCCAGCACCAGCAAGGTTTCCGCCAGATAGAAGCAAAAATCCGGGCAGCGCTGATCGTGGCGCAGCGCCGGCAGATCTTCGAACCCCGCCACCAGATCGTAGGCGAACAGCCCGCCGAGCAGCATGGCGTCACGCTCATCGACCGGCGTTTCGACCAGCGCCAGCAGGGTGCGCAGCGCATCGAATACCGATAACGAACGCAGGCGCGCGTCTTCGTCCTGCACGCTATCAATGACCGGGAACGTCAGCACGCGGCCATTGGGCTGCGCTTGAACCGCCACTTCCGCCGGTAATGCGTTGTCCAGCAGCGGCAATAAGGCCGCGCCGTTGGCGGTCAGCGCTTGGATGGTCACCGTGCGTTCCAGCGCCGTGATGCGCAGCGCACTGTCAACCACCAGCAGGCTTTTTAAATCTTCTTTGCTGTTGATCTCGGCCGATTCCAGCAGCAAGGTCGCCGGGCGCGCGCCGCACAGTTGGTTGAACAGACTGGTGGGATCCCCACGGTAGACGGCTTGCGCCGTGAGCAGTTTCAGCTGTGGTTTGGTGTTTATCATGATGATTCCAGTTGAATTTGGTCCATAAAAAAGCCCGCATGCGATGCGGGCTTAGGAAATCTGCAGTGTCAAATGACAGGTATGCGCGATTATACCGCCCGCGGAAGGGAGGTGCGCCACCAACGAAGAAGAGAAGTTTGCTTGCTCATTTATGTGCTCTCTTGAATTATCATTTAACCTGTAACTGGTGTACTAGTTAACTGGTTCAGTGAGGTAAAGTCAACCCCTTTCTGAAGAATGTTTTTGTCTCCCGCTGGCGGCACCTTTGCGGGCGCACAACCGGCGCGGTGATAATAGATTTCCGTCCGGCCGGGCATAACGGTTATGATAATCCTCCCAGCCATAGCCGGATATTTCTTTTGACACACACGCCGTTACCTTCTTCAGCATTCACCCTGTACGATCTCCACAGCCACACCACCGCGTCTGACGGCTATCTTTCGCCAACGCAACTGGTGCTGCGGGCGGTGGAAATGCGCGTCGGCGTGTTGGCGATTACCGACCATGACACTACCGACGGCCTGGCAGAAGCTGCTGCCGCCATCGCTCACCACCGGCTATCACTGCAACTGATCAATGGGGTGGAAATTTCAACCCAGTGGGAAAACCACGAAATACATATCGTCGGGCTGGGCATGGATATTCAGCACCCGGCGCTGCTTCAGCTTTTGGCCGAACAGGCCGAGCGCCGTCGGCAGCGCGCCCAGGCGATCGGCGAACGGCTGGCAAAAGCGCGCATTCCCGGGGCTTATGAAGGCGCACAGACGCTGGCGGGCAGCGGCGCGGTAACGCGCGGGCACTTTGCGCGCTACCTGGTGCAGTTTGGCGTGGCGGATAATCTGGCGCAGGTTTTCAAGAAATACCTGGCAAAAGGCAAAACCGGCTATGTTCCGCCGCAGTGGTGTACAATAGAACAAGCTATTGATGTGATTCATCAATCCGGCGGCCAGGCGGTCATGGCGCACCCTGGGCGTTACGATTTGTCGGCAAAATGGTTAAAGCGCCTGCTGGCGTATTTCGCCATGCAGGGCGGTGACGCGATGGAAGTGGCCCAATGCCAGCAGGCGCCGCATGAGCGCAGTCAACTGGCCGCCTACGCGCGGGATTACCAGTTATTGGCTTCCCAGGGGTCTGACTTTCACCAGCCCTGCGCCTGGATCGAACTGGGCCGTAAACTGTGGCTGCCCGGCGGCGTTGAGCCGGTGTGGCGCGATTGGTCGGCGCCAGGCGCCAACAACACAGAACAGATTTAACGCGGGCGGGGCCGCTCGCGAAGTGACTTTTAGGAGCAAGATATGGGCCAGCTTTTTTATATACACCCGGACAACCCCCAGGCACGCCTGATCAACCAGGCGGTTGATGTGCTGCGCAAAGGCGGGGTGATTGTCTATCCAACGGATTCCGGCTATGCGCTGGGCTGTATGCTGGGCGAGAAGAACGCCATGGAGCGTATCTGCCACATTCGCCAGTTGGGCAGCAACCATAATTTCACGCTGATGTGCCGCGATCTGTCGGAGCTTTCCACCTATGCTTACGTGGATAACAGCGCGTTTCGCCTGATCAAAAACAACACGCCGGGCAACTACACCTTTATTCTCAAGGCCACCAAGGAAGTGCCGCGTCGGCTAATGAATGAAAAGCGTAAGACGATCGGCCTGCGCGTGCCGTCCAATCCGATCGCGCTGGCACTGTTGGAATTGCTGAATGAGCCGATGATGTCGACCACACTGATGCTGCCGGGCAATGATTTTGCCGAATCCGATCCCGAAGAGATCAACGATCGCTTGGGCAAACAGGTGGATCTGGTGGTTCACGGCGGTTTCCTCGGCCAGCAACCAACTACGGTTATCGATTTGACCGAGTCTTCGCCGGTTATCGTGCGTGAGGGCGCCGGCGACGTTGCGCCGTTTCGCTGACAGGCCGCGGTCTCTGTCCGTTTTCTGAAAAAGTGCCAGCCTTGCAGTTATTTAGCATAAAAACCGCTATTCTGGTTGCCCTATACGGTTAACGGGCAGGATAGCAGGGCGATGATCAACAAAACACTTCTGATGCTGATGATCTTACTGGTGCCGGCGTTGGCACATGCCGGTTTCTATTCCGGCAGCACATTGTTGGCGCAAACGCAGGATTACACCAAACATAAGGCCGGGGCGGTGACCGCCAGCGAAGCCCTTAACAGCGGGCTGTTTATGGGCTACGTGGCCGGCGTGTTCGACAGTTATGCGATGCAGGGCAACCGCAATATTTGCCCCGGTTCCGGTATCAGCGTAGGCATGGCTGCCGATGCCGTCATGAAGTACCTTGATGATCACCCCGAACAACTGCACTACTCCGCGCCTTCTGTGGTGATGCTGGCGCTGACCACGGCGTTCCCTTGTGAACGGCACTAAGGCAATACGATTGTAGGTTCCAAGTGCGCATAAAGCCTGTATAATACCGGGTTTGGTTTTTCTAAATGATTGTTTTTGCTGTGGCCTTCCTGGCAGCAGTGAAGTCCCCCCGACGCCTGTGAAGGCGACACTAGAGGTTGCTCAATGAGCGAAAAGTTACAGAAAGTTTTAGCGCGTGCCGGGCATGGCTCGCGCCGTGAAATCGAAGCGATGATCCAGGCAGGCCGCGTCAGTGTTGATGGCAAAGTGGCCACGCTGGGCGATCGCGTTGAAGTGACGCCGGCGATGAAAATCCGCATGGACGGCCACATCGTCTCGATCAAAGAATCGGCAGAAGCGGTGTGCCGGGTGCTGGCCTACTACAAGCCGGAAGGCGAGCTGTGCACGCGCAGCGATCCGGAAGGGCGGCCAACGGTGTTCGATCGTTTGCCGAAGCTGCGCGGCTCCCGCTGGGTTGCGGTAGGGCGCCTGGACGTGAATACCTCCGGCCTGCTGCTGTTCACCACCGACGGTGAATTAGCCAACCGCCTGATGCACCCAAGCCGTGAAGTCGAGCGTGAATACGCGGTGCGCGTATTCGGCCAGGTTGATGATGAAAAAATGAAACTGTTAAGCCGAGGCGTGCAGTTGGAAGACGGTCCGGCGGCATTTCGCACCATCAGCTTCCAGGGTGGCGAAGGCCTGAACCAATGGTACAACGTTACTCTGACCGAAGGGCGCAACCGTGAAGTTCGCCGCCTGTGGGAAGCGGTCGGCGTCCAGGTCAGCCGCTTGATTCGCGTGCGCTATGGCGATATCGATCTGCCTAAAGGGCTACCGCGCGGTGGTTGGGCCGAACTGGATCTGCCGGCGATCAACTATCTGCGTGAGCTGGTGGAGCTGAAACCGGAAACGGTCAGCAAATTGCCGGTGGAGCGTGAGCGCCGCCGCGTGAAGGCGAACCAAATCCGCCGCGCGGTAAAACGCCACAGCCAGGTTGCTGGCGGCCGCCGCAGCGCACCAGGCAGCAAACCCGCCAAACCCGCCGCCAAGCGCGGCTGATAGCGGCCGTAGCCCACCCGGCGGTGCGGCTACGGCGCGTTTCCCTGCTACCAATCGATCCCTTTCTGCGCTTTGATGCCGGCGTCAAATGCGTGTTTCACCGGTCGCATTTCCGTCACCGTATCGGCCAGTGCCAGCAGCTCGCGGTGGCAGCCGCGCCCGGTGATGATCGCCGTTTGGTGCGCCGGGCGCCGCTTCAGCGCCGATAATAGCGCCTCCAGCGGCAGATAACCGTAACTGACCATGTAGGTCACTTCGTCCAGCAGCACCACGTCCAGGCTGCTGTCGGCCAGCATGCGCTTGCCGTGTTCCCATACCGCCAGGCAGGCTTCGGTGTCGGCCGTTTTGTCCTGGGTTTCCCAGGTAAAGCCGCTGGCCATCACCTGAAACTCCACATTGTGTTGCTGCAACAGGTTCTTTTCGCCGTTGGGCCATTCACCCTTGATGAATTGGATCACGCCGGCCTTCAGGCCGTGGCCGACGGCGCGGGTAAGGGTACCGAACGCCGCCGTGGTTTTTCCCTTGCCGTTGCCGGTAAACACCAACACCAGGCCGCGCTCTTGCTGTGCGTTGGCGATGCGGGCATCAACCTGTTCTTTCAGGCGCTGCTGGCGTTGTTGGTGGCGCTCTTCGTTCATAGCGGTGAACCTCTATTCAGCCGGGCCGGGCTTGCGTTTGGGTTGGGCATCAAAGCTCATACCGGTCTTGCGGCGGCTGTCGTCGCCCATCAGGTAGAGATACAGCGGCATGATGTCCGCCGGCGTTTTCAATTTGTTGCTGTCTTCCTGGGGGAAGGCGGCAGCGCGCATTTGGGTGCGGGTGCCGCCCGGGTTGACGCAGTTAACCCGCAGATGACTGCCTTTGTACTCGTCCGCCAGTACCTGCATCATGCCCTCGGTGGCGAACTTGGACACCGCATAGGCCCCCCAGTTGGCGCGGCCTACGCGGCCGACGCTGGAGCTGGTAAACACCAGCGATGCACTGTGGGATTTGAGCAACAGCGGCAGCAGCGCCTGCGTGAGCATAAAGGTGGCGTTCACGTTGACCTGCATCACTTCCGTCCACGTGGCAATGTCGGTTTCGGCCATCGGCACGATATCGCCCAGCAGCCCGGCATTGTTCAATACGCCATCCAGGCGCGGCACCTGTGTGGCCAGATCGCCGGCGATTTGTTGGCATTGTTCCGGGGTGGCGCGTAGCAGATCTAACGTGATGGTTAAGGCCGGTAGGCCGCCTAACTCGGCGATTTGCTGTTGCACCGCCAGCAGTTTGCTTGCGGTTCGGCCCAACAGCACCAAGCGGGCGCCGAACCGGGCATAGGTCAGCGCCGCTTCGCGGCCAATGCCGTCGCCCGCGCCGGTGACTAAAATAATACGTTGATCGAGCAGATCTTGTTTGGGTTGGTAATGCACAATAATTCCTCGTGCCGGAGGCAACCCTTGCGCGGGCGCCCCAGTGGGATACGTAGCCGGAACGGGAGCTGAAACCTCAACCGTTATGCCGGCGCCGCAGCGAATTTGCCTCATCATTTAGATGAATAATCTGTGTTATATGCCTGAAATGGAGCGTCATTTCAATGACTAGCCGGTGAAATCGGTATTCTTTTGTAACAAAAGCAGAACAATCCCAACGCGAAAGGCCCGTAGTGTATCCTCAGCCGTGAGTTTTCGTATTTAGCCGCGACAGACATGGCATCACTTGGCTAAAATGTGCAGAGTTATACTAACAACCTGTTAATCAAGGCGGAATCTGTGGAGTTTATATCTGAGTATGGCCTGTTTCTGGCCAAAGTGGCCACGGTGGTGATTGCAATCGCCGCACTGGTAGCGCTGGTGGTCAATCTTGGCCAGCGCAAAGGGCATCGCAAAGGGGAGTTGCAACTGACCGATCTGGGTGAACAGTACCGCGATATGCAGCGGGATATGCGCCTGGCGCGTATGGATGCCGCTGAGCAAAAGGCCTGGAGCAAGCAGTTTAAAAAACAGACCAAAGCGGATGAAAAGCTGAAGAAACAGCGGGTCAAATCCGGTTCTGCGGCAGTGGTTAAACCCTGCCTGTTCGTGATGGATTTTAAAGGCAGCATGGATGCCCATGAAGTGACCTCGCTGCGTGAAGAGATTTCCGCCGTGCTGGCGGTGGCGACCCCGCAGGATGAAGTGCTGCTGCGCCTAGAGAGCCCCGGCGGGGTGGTGCATGGCTACGGTTTGGCGGCTTCGCAACTGGAGCGGCTGCGCAAAGGCGGCATTCGCCTGACGGTGGCAGTGGACAAAGTGGCGGCCAGCGGCGGCTATATGATGGCCTGCGTGGCGGATCGCATCGTTGCCGCGCCGTTTGCCATTATCGGTTCGATCGGCGTCGTGGCGCAGATCCCCAACTTCCATCGCCTGTTGAAGAAAAACGACGTTGACGTCGAGCTGCATACTGCCGGCCAGTTCAAACGCACGCTGACACTCTTTGGTGAAAACACCGAGCAGGGGCGTGAGAAGTTCCGCGAAGAGCTGAACGAAACCCACGAACTGTTCAAGCAGTTTGTGCACCAACAGCGCCCATCGCTGGATATCGACAACGTGGCGACCGGTGAGCACTGGTTTGGCATTCAGGCGCGGGAGAAAGGGCTGATCGACGCCGTTGGCACCAGTGACGATCTGCTGATCGCCGAAATGGAAAACCATGAAGTGATTGGGGTGCGTTATACCCGCCGTAAACGCCTGATGGATCGCTTCACCGGCAGCGCGGCAGAAAGCGCCGATCGCCTGCTGTTGCGCTGGTGGCAGCGCGGTGAAAAGCCGTTACTCTAAGCCGAGTGTTTTCACCAGACAGGGGCCGCAGCGCCCCTGCTTTTTTAGGCGCTAATCAATCAGATGATATTTTTCTGACAGTTTGTGCGAGAGGTGCTTAAACATATTAAACACCGCCGTTGTTTTTGCCGTTGGCAATCCGTCCGGATCCAAAAAGAATTCCCCACGGAAAACTAAAACGTGGCCTTTTTGTTCAACCTCAGTGGCTACCATGCCGTGAAGATAATCTTCGTGCCCGCGGATGATGTTATTTGCTTCAGCCAAAAGGCTTTCCCGGTTGATCGGGGAGGTATTCGTGCGCATTTATTACACTCCAATCATAAACTCTGGCGGCATTCTAACGCTGGTTTGTGTTTATCCGCAAACTGGCTATGGTTTATTTGCGTAGCTTGCGGCATTCGGTAGATTGCAGTTGGCGAAAATGCATTTTCCATGCTAATTAGGTTGCGCAACGTTTTTTATCAGGTACAGTGTGGGATTTCGTGGTAATGGGTGGAAGGTTTTGTTTACGGCTTACATGTGCGCGCTTTGAGATACTTAAGTCGCGTTGATGAAAACCCCCGGCGATCAGCCACTTGTACCCCGGTTGCGTAATTGAGCGGCTATCAGGAAAAAACATGTTGATCTCTTGCCCGGGTGCCGCAATATAAAAAAGCGATATGGATTGCCGTGGCACGGCAGGATAGAAGACTTCTTTTTAGAAGAAATAAATTAGGTTAAAAGGTAAATATGGGTAAAGCTCTCGTAATAGTTGAGTCCCCGGCAAAAGCCAAAACTATTAATAAATACTTGGGGAATGACTACGTGGTGAAGTCCAGCGTGGGTCATATCCGTGATTTGCCGACCAGTGGCTCAGCCAGCAAAAAGAGCGCTGACTCGACCGAAGAAAAAGCCAAGAAGAAAGTTAAAAAAGATGAAAAGACGGCCCTGGTTAACCGAATGGGCGTCGATCCTTATCACGGTTGGAAAGCGCAATATGAAATCTTGCCGGGTAAAGAAAAAGTTGTCGCCGAGTTAAAATCATTAGCGGAAAATGCTGACCATATTTATCTCGCAACCGACTTGGACCGCGAAGGGGAAGCCATTGCCTGGCACCTGCGGGAAGTTATTGGTGGTGACGACAAACGCTTTAGCCGTGTGGTATTTAACGAAATTACCAAAAATGCTATCCAGCAGGCGTTCAGCCAGCCGGGCGAACTGAATATCGATCGTGTTAACGCACAGCAGGCGCGCCGCTTTATGGACCGCGTGGTGGGCTATATGGTCTCCCCGCTGCTGTGGAAAAAAATCGCCCGCGGCCTCTCCGCCGGGCGCGTGCAATCGGTGGCCGTGCGCTTGGTGGTTGAGCGTGAACGCGATATTAAAGCCTTCGTGCCAGAAGAATATTGGGAACTGCATGCCGATCTGCTGGCGAAGGGCGAAACCGCGCTGCAGATGGCGGTAACCCATGCTCACGACAAGCCGTTCAAACCGGTAAACCGTGAGCAGACGCACGCTGCGTTAAAACAGTTGGAAAATGCGCGTTACACGGTGCAGGATCGGGAAGACAAACCCACCAGCAGCAAGCCGGGCGCGCCGTTTATCACGTCCACGCTGCAGCAGGCCGCCAGCACCCGCCTGGGCTTTGGCGTGAAAAAAACCATGATGATGGCCCAACGCCTGTATGAAGCCGGCCATATCACCTATATGCGTACCGACTCCACCAACCTGAGCCAGGATGCGCTCAACATGGTGCGTGGCTACATCGGCGATAATTTCGGCGCCAAATACTTGCCGAAAGCCGCCAACCACTACAGCAGCAAAGAGAATTCGCAGGAAGCGCACGAAGCGATTCGTCCCTCCGACGTCAACGTGGTGGCGGAGCAATTGAAGGATATGGAAGCCGACGCGCAGAAACTGTATCAGCTGATTTGGCGCCAGTTCGTGGCCTGCCAGATGACGCCGGCGCAGTATGATTCCACAACGCTTATCGTCAACGCTGGCGATTACCAACTGCGTGCCAAGGGCCGTACCCTGCGCTTCGACGGCTGGACCAGAGTCATGCCGGCGCTGCGCAAAGGTGATGAAGACCGCACTCTGCCGCTGGTGGAAGTGGGCAGCGAACTGGATCTGCAAAAACTGATCCCAAGCCAGCACTTTACCAAGCCACCGGCGCGCTACAGTGAAGCTTCGTTGGTCAAAGAGCTGGAAAAACGTGGGATTGGGCGTCCATCTACCTATGCCTCTATCATTTCCACGATTCAGGATCGTGGCTATGTGCGGGTAGAAAGCCGCCGTTTCTATGCAGAAAAAATGGGTGAGATCGTCACGGATCGGCTGGAAGAAAACTTTCGCGAGCTGATGAACTATGACTTCACCGCCCGTATGGAAGACGGCCTGGATCAGGTGGCGAATAATCACGCCCAGTGGAAAGCCGTGCTGGACGAGTTCTTTGCCGAGTTCAGCGAACAGTTGGAAGTGGCGGAAAAAGATCCGGAAGAGGGCGGTATGCGCCCGAACCAGATGGTGTTGACCAGCATCGATTGCCCAACCTGCGGCCGCAAAATGGGCATTCGCACTGCCAGCACCGGCGTTTTCCTCGGCTGCTCCGGCTATGCGTTGCCGCCGAAAGAGCGTTGTAAAACCACCATTAACCTGGTGCCGGAAACCGAAGTGCTGAACGTGCTTGAAGGCGATGATGCGGAAACCAACGCCCTGCGCGCCCGCCGCCGCTGCCCGAAATGCGGCACCGCGATGGATAGCTACCTGATCGACAACCAGCGCAAGCTGCACGTATGCGGCAACAACCCGGCCTGTGACGGTTACGAGATCGAACAGGGCGAGTTCCGGCTGAAAGGCTACGATGGCCCGGTGGTTGAGTGCGACAAGTGCGGCGCTGAAATGCACCTGAAGATGGGGCGTTTTGGCAAGTACATGGGCTGCACCAACGAAAACTGCAAGAACACCCGTAAAATCCTGCGCAACGGTGAAGTGGCGCCGCCGAAGGAAGATCCGGTGCCGTTGCCGGAGTTGCCGTGTGAGAAGTCCGACGCGTATTTTGTGTTGCGCGACGGCGCCGCCGGCGTGTTCCTGGCCGCCAATACCTTCCCGAAATCGCGCGAAACCCGTGCGCCGTTAGTGGAAGAGTTGCAGCGGTTCAAAGATCGCTTGCCGGAGAAATTGCGCTATTTGGCGGAAGCGCCGGCGGTCGATCCGGAAGGCAACAAAACGTTGGTGCGCTTTAGCCGCAAAACCAAGCAGCAGTATGTGTCCTCGGAAAAAGACGGCAAAGCCACTGGCTGGTCTGCCTTCTACGTGGATGGCAAATGGGCGGAAGCGAAGAAATAGCCCGGAGAGTCCCCCTGAAAACCAGCCCCTGTGGCTGGTTTTTTACTGGTGCAAACCCCATCTCGCCGCAGGCTGCTATCATAATTGAATAACAGGCTTAGCCTTGATAATCACCCAGAATAATCATTACCATGCTGTGACACGGATCTATACTTGCCACAGTGACGTGGTATAGTGGTTATATAAAAATATTTCTTATGAAAAATGCTTATTACTTGCGGTATTTTCAGCCTCAGCATCGGGTTCTGAGCGAAACACGGCGTGTTTATAGCCTGTGATTGTTTCAACTAAACCCAAAATAATTCGAGTTGCAGGACAAAAACGCAAAAGCGTTTTTGAACAGCGCTAGCGCTGGCCCCGAAGGGGTGAGGCCGTATGGCCGAATCATGCGGCAACGCAGCGAATCCCCAGGAGCTTACTGGAGTAAGTGACTGGGGTGAGTAAGGAAAGCCAACACACCTGCAACTCGAAGTATGAAGGGGACATACCGGGGTAACGCCGATATACCTGGCTGCGGTTAAGCCGCAGTGTTTAACCTAGGATGGTATAAGAATGAAATTGCAGCAGCTTCGTTATATTGTGGAAGTGGTTAATCACAATTTGAATGTGTCATCGACTGCCGAAGGGCTTTATACCTCACAGCCGGGTATCAGCAAGCAGGTGCGGATGCTGGAGGATGAGCTTGGCATCCAGATCTTTGCCCGCAGCGGCAAACACCTGACGCAGGTGACGCCTGCCGGGCAGGAAATCATCCGTATTGCGCGTGAAGTGCTTTCCAAAGTGGATGCCATCAAGGCTGTTGCCGGTGAACATACCTACCCGGACAAAGGTTCGCTGTACGTTGCGACCACCCACACCCAGGCGCGCTATGCGCTGCCCAACGTCATCAAAGGGTTTATCGAACGCTACCCGCGCGTATCGCTGCATATGCACCAGGGCTCGCCAACCCAGATCGCGGAAGCCGTCTCCAAGGGCAACGCCGATTTCGCCATCGCTACCGAAGCCTTGCACCTGTATGACGATTTGATCATGCTGCCTTGCTACCACTGGAACCGTGCGGTGGTTGTGAAGCCCGATCATCCTTTAGCGGGCAAAAGCCAGATTAACATTGAAGAGCTGGCGGCTTACCCCATCGTGACCTACACCTTTGGCTTTACCGGCCGCTCAGAACTTGACACCGCCTTTAACCGCGCGGGGCTGACGCCGCGCATCGTGTTTACTGCCACCGACGCAGACGTGATCAAAACCTATGTGCGTTTGGGGTTGGGCGTGGGGGTGATTGCCAGCATGGCGGTAGACCCGATTCAGGATCCGGATCTGGTCACCGTCGATGCGCGCGATATTTTCAGCTACAGCACCACCAAAATCGGCTTCCGCCGCAGCACCTTCCTGCGCAGCTATATGTATGATTTTATCCAGCGCTTTGCGCCGCACCTGACGCGTGATGTGGTTGATACCGCAGTAGCGCTGCGTTCCAATGAAGAGATTGAAGCGATGTTCAAGGACATCAAGCTGCCGGTGAAATAACTCGCTCTTCGGGCAGGATCGATTCCAGGCCAACGCCTGTCGATCCTGCTCGCCACGTTTTAATCTCCTGCCTCAACGCCACCGTTACGCATTTCCTCCGCTATCACCAAGCTTTGTGGGTTTGATTGCCTGCGCCTGTTGTTGTTATCAGAACGTTAAATCAAGTTTGTGTTATCTTTAAGAAAGACCTCATTAAATACCCTGTTTTGACATAATAAAAAAGGAGGAGCTATGTCGTTGGATCTGCGTACAAAAAGTATGGATAAACTGGCGGTAGGGGATCGCGAATACCACTACTACAGCTTGCCGCTGGCGGCCAAACAACTGGGGGATATCGACCGGTTGCCGAAATCCATGAAAGTTTTGTTGGAAAACCTGCTGCGCCACGTGGACGGCGATACCGTGCAGGAGGACGATCTGGCCGCGCTTGCCGGCTGGCTGCAAACCGGCCATGCGGATCGTGAAATCGCCTATCGGCCGGCTCGCGTGCTGATGCAAGATTTCACCGGCGTACCTGCGGTGGTGGATTTAGCCGCGATGCGCGAAGCTGTGCTGCGCCTGGGCGGCAATGTGGAGCAGGTGAACCCGCTGTCGCCAGTGGATCTGGTCATCGACCACTCGGTCACCGTCGATGAGTTCGGTGACGATCGGGCCTTTGGCGATAACGTGCGTATCGAAATGGCGCGTAACCACGAGCGCTATACGTTTCTCCGCTGGGGGCAAAAGGCGTTTAACCGCTTTCGCGTGGTGCCACCCGGCACCGGTATTTGCCACCAGGTCAACCTGGAATATCTGGGCCAGACGGTATGGCATACCGAGGAGGGCGGCAAGCGCATCGCTTACCCGGATACCCTGGTCGGCACCGATTCCCACACCACCATGATTAACGGGCTGGGGGTGCTCGGCTGGGGCGTGGGCGGCATTGAGGCCGAGGCCGCCATGCTCGGCCAACCGGTATCAATGCTCATCCCGGACGTGGTGGGGTTTAAACTGACCGGTAAGCTGCAGGAGGGGATTACGGCCACCGACCTGGTGCTGACCGTCACCCAAATGCTGCGTAAGCATGGCGTGGTGGGTAAATTCGTTGAGTTTTATGGTGATGGACTGGCGGATTTGCCGCTGGCTGACCGCGCCACGATTGCCAACATGTCGCCGGAATTCGGCGCTACCTGCGGTTTCTTCCCCGTGGATGATGTTACGCTGGGCTATCTGGCGCTCAGCGGCCGCAGCGATGAGCAGATCGCGCTGGTTGAAGCCTACGCCAAGGCGCAAGGCATGTGGCGCAACCCAGGGGATGAACCGGTGTTCACCAGCACATTGGCGCTGGACATGTCTACGGTGGAATCGAGCCTGGCGGGGCCTAAACGCCCGCAGGATCGGGTTGCGCTCGCCAACGTGCCGGCAGCGTTCAATGCCGCAGCCGAGCTTGAGATCGGTAGCCAAAGCGCCGGTACCAGTGCCGTTCCCTTTACGCTCAATGGCGCCAGCCACACGCTGCATAGCGGAGCGGTAGTGATTGCCGCGATCACCTCCTGCACCAACACCTCTAACCCCAGTGTGATGATGGCCGCCGGTTTGTTAGCCAAAAAGGCGGTTGAGAAGGGGCTGCGCACGCAACCCTGGGTAAAAACCTCGTTGGCGCCCGGCTCGAAGGTGGTGACCGACTATTTCGCCAGCGCCGGGCTGACGCCCTACCTGGAAGAACTGGGCTTCAATCTGGTGGGCTACGGCTGTACCACCTGTATCGGTAACTCCGGGCCGTTGCCGGCGCCGATCGAGCAGGCCATTAAAGACGGCGACCTGACTGTGGGCGCGGTGCTTTCCGGCAACCGTAACTTTGAAGGCCGTATCCACCCGCTAGTGAAAACCAACTGGCTGGCTTCACCGCCGCTGGTGGTAGCTTATGCGCTGGCGGGCAGCATGAAAACCGATCTGCTCAACCAACCGCTGGGCGAGGGCCGCGACGGCCAGCCGGTTTATCTGAAAGACATCTGGCCAAGCAGCCAGGAGATCGCGCAGGCGGTGGCGAAAGTGCGCACCGAGATGTTCCATAAAGAGTACGGCGAAGTGTTCAACGGCGATGCCGACTGGCAGGCAATACAGGTGGCGGGATCCTCAACCTATACGTGGCAGGAGGATTCAACCTATATCCGCCATCCGCCGTTTTTCACGAGCATGAAAGCGCAGCCGGAGCCGGTGCAGGATATCAAAAACGCGCGTATTTTGGCGATCCTGGCGGATTCGGTCACCACTGACCATATCTCGCCCGCCGGCAACATTAAAGCCGACAGCCCAGCCGGGCGGTATCTGAGTGAGCATGGCGTGGCGGCGGATGCATTTAACTCATATGGCTCGCGCCGTGGCAACCACGAGGTGATGATGCGCGGCACCTTTGCCAACATTCGTATCCGCAACGAAATGGTGCCAGGGGTGGAAGGGGGCATTACCCGCCATGTGCCGTCGCAGGCGCAGATGCCAATCTATGACGCTGCGATGCAATATCAGCAGGAAAACGTGCCGCTGGCGGTGATCGCCGGTAAGGAATACGGCTCCGGCTCCAGCCGTGACTGGGCTGCCAAGGGGCCGCGGCTGCTGGGGGTGCGGGTGGTGATTGCGGAATCCTTTGAGCGCATCCACCGTTCCAACCTGATAGGCATGGGGATCCTGCCGCTGGAGTTCCCGCAGGGGGTGACGCGCAAAACGCTGGGGCTGAGCGGCGATGAACAGATCAGCGTCAGCGGTTTGCAGGTGTTACACCCCGGACAGACGGTGCCGGTGCATATCACCTATGTCGATGGCCGGGAAACCGTGATAGAGACGCGTTGCCGCATTGATACCGGCAATGAGTTGGTCTATTACCAAAACGACGGCATTTTGCATTACGTGATCAGAAAAATGTTGTGATGGGCGCCTGCCGGGCAGGCAAATTGTGCGATGAAAAAGCCCGCCGGGCTTAACCGGCGGGCTTTTTACGGCAAGGCGGCGTTATTGCTGATCCAGCAGATGCCCCATTTTGGCCGCTTTGGTGGCCAGGTAACGCTCGTTCTTTGGGTTACGGCCCACGATCAACGGCACGCGTTCGGTGATATTGATGCCCGCTTCGGTCAGGATCTCGACCTTCTTCGGGTTGTTGGTCAGCAAACGCACCGCATTCACGCCCAACAGTTTGAACATATCGGCGCACAGGGTGAAATCACGCTCATCGGCGGCAAAACCCAACTGGTGGTTTGCTTCTACCGTGTCAGCTCCTTTATCCTGCAGCGCGTAGGCGCGGATTTTATTCAACAGGCCGATATTACGGCCTTCCTGGCGATGGTACAGCAGAATACCGCGCCCTTCCTCGGCAATATGCTCCAGTGCGGCCTCCAGTTGGAAGCCACAGTCACAGCGCAGGCTGAACAGCGCATCGCCGGTCAGGCATTCCGAATGTACGCGTGAGAGCACAGGCGTATCGCCTGAAATATCACCGAAGACCAGCGCCAGATGATCGTGCCCGGTAGCCAGTTCTTCAAACCCCACCATCAGGAAATCGCCCCAAGGTGTTGGCAGTTTAGCTTCTGCCACCCGTTTAAGCTGCATGTTACTCTCCACAAACACACCCGATTTAATCACTGTTGCGCAGCGTACTTCCGGTACGACCTGATGACCAGAACTAAAAACACGCGTCAGCGAACTGTCGTTCGTTAAATATGCGCTATTTTGCCACAACTTCTTGCTCAGTGGTGCTCAGCAAAGCAGCATCCGGTGTTTTACCCGCCTTATTATTGCGATAGGTGCAAATACTGTTTAATTTTGCCCATGTTGCCGGGATGACAAGATTGTTACACTGCTGGTGGGTTCAAGCATAAGGATGAACGAATGTTAGAGATAGCAAAACGCACGGCGGTGGGCGCCATTCTGCTGTTGGTCATGCCGTTGTCGGTCTGGTTTTCGGGCTGGCAATGGCAACCTGGGGGCAATGAAACGGTATTGAAGGCCTTGTTTTGGGTCACGGAAACCGTGACATCGCCCTGGGGGACATTAACCAGCGTGCTGCTTTCCCTTTGGTTCCTGTGGTGCCTGCGCTTTCGGCTAAAGCCGGCGATAGCGCTGGTGGTTCTGCTGTCTGCCGCGGTGTTGATCGGCCAGGGGGTGAAGAACCTGATGAAAGAGCAAGTGCAGGAGCCGCGGCCTTATGTGGTGTGGCTGGAGCAGGTGCATGGCGTTGAGGGCAAGTATTTTTACTCGCTCCATCGCAAGGCGCGCAGCGCGCTGGTGCAGCAACAGCTTTTGGATCAGCCGCTGGTGCCGCAATGGCTGCGCCAACATTGGCAGTTCGAAACCGGCTTTGCTTTCCCCTCCGGCCATACCATGTTCGCTGCCACCTGGGCGCTGCTAGGCGTCGGGCTATTATGGCCGCGCCGCCATTATAAAACCGTGGCGGTGCTGATGGTTTGGGCGGTGGGCGTGATGGGCAGCCGTTTGTTGCTCGGCATGCACTGGCCGCGCGATCTGGCGATGGCTACGCTGATCAGTTGGCTGCTGGTCACCCTGGCATGCTGTCTGGCGCAGCGTTGGTTCGGCCCGCTGGCGCCGCAGGAACAGGAACCGCAGCGCAGCGCCCAGCGCGAGTAAGGCCGTTGTTATATCAATTAAGGTGACGATGTCACAAAATTCGGCGGCCTTTTTGCGGGCCGCCGTCCGGCCTGCGTTGTTTTGCTCCGATTTGCCCCCATATCCTGATAAATACGCCAGTTTGATAAGGTTTCTCATCAATGGGCTTAACTGTGCCTTTTTACTGCTGAATATCCCGGCAGACGGCCGCTTTTATCATGCCGAGGGTTTCCCTGCCAGCGGCGGAAATGCTAACTTAAGGGGCAGGGACGCCATAAATTGGCTTGATTCATCCGATTAACTCGGCATTACGGGAAAGAATGTGAAATATTTGCTGATTTTTTTGCTGGTTCTGGTGATTTTCGTGATTTCCGTCACCCTGGGGGCGCACAACGATCAGGTGGTGTCTTTCAATTACCTGATAGCACAAGGTGACTATCGCGTATCCACGCTGCTGGCCACGCTGTTTGGCGTTGGTTTCGTCCTTGGCTGGATCATTTGCGGCCTGTTTTACCTGCGCACCCGCATCGCGCTGGCGCGCGCTGAACGTAGAATAAAACGGCTGGAACTGCAGCAAGAGCCGCAAACCGAGCCGGTTCCCTCTGCTGTCAGCAAGGAATAATCCTCTATGTTAGAGCTGCTGTTTCTGTTGTTGCCCGTTGCTGCCGCCTATGGTTGGTATATGGGGCGCAGAAGTGCTCAGCATGATAAGCAGCAGGAAGCCAACCGCCTGTCGCGTGAATACGTGGCGGGGGTGAACTTCCTGCTTTCCAACCAGCAGGACAAAGCGGTCGATTTGTTCCTCGATATGCTGAAAGAAGACAGCAATACCGTTGAGGCGCACCTGACGCTGGGCAACCTGTTCCGTTCTCGTGGCGAAGTCGACCGCGCCATTCGCATCCACCAGGCGCTGATGGAAAGCGCCTCCCTGACCTTTGAACAACGTTTGCTGGCCATCCAGCAGTTGGGCCGCGATTATATGGCGGCCGGCCTTTACGATCGCGCCGAGGACATGTTCGGCCAGCTTATCGACGAGGAAGATTTTCGCATTTCCGCATTGCAGCAGTTGCTGATTATCCACCAGGCCACCAGTGATTGGCTAAAAGCGATCGACGTGGCGGAAAAACTGGTCAAGTTGGGAAAAGAGAAGCAGCGGATCGAGATCGCCCATTTTTACTGCGAACTGGCGCTGCAGGCGATGGGCAGCGACGATCTGGATAAGGCGATGAGCCTGTTGAAACGTGCCGCGGCGGCGGACAAACAGTGCGCGCGCGTCTCCATCATGGTCGGGCGCATCTATATGGCGCAGGAAGAGTACGCCAGGGCGGTGGAATCGCTCAAGCGCGTGTTGGAGCAGGATAAGGAGCTGGTTAGCGAAACGCTGCCGATGCTGCAAGAGTGCTACCGGCACTTGCCGCAGCAAGAAGGTGAATGGGCCGATTTTCTGCGGCGCTGCGTTGAGGATAATACCGGGGCAACCGCCGAATTGATGCTGGCGGATATTGTCGAACAGCATGAAGGGCGCGATGTGGCCCAGTTATACATCAACCGTCAGTTACAACGTCACCCAACCATGCGCGTGTTTTACCACCTGATGGATTATCACCTGGCGGATGCGGAAGACGGGCGGGCCAAAGAGAGCCTGGTGTTGTTGCGCGATATGGTTGGCGAGCAGATCCGCACCAAGCCGCGCTATCGCTGCCACAAATGCGGCTTTACCGCACATTCACTTTACTGGCACTGCCCGTCATGCCGAGCCTGGGCGTCGGTTAAACCGATCCGTGGCCTGGACGGGCAATAAAATACAGAGGGTTGTGCGGTTAACTGCTGCGGCAGGTGTGGCGTTGGCAGCACACGTTGCCGGTGTGTAGGCGGGGCCAACACACCGGCAACGTGAAGCAGGAGGCGGTTATAGCGTTTGGCTTATTTCTTCTTGCTGTTTTTTAACAGCTGGCGCAATTTCTTCAGTTCTTTCGGCGTCAGTGGTTGTTCAGGCGTTTCCTCGGTGCTTTGGTTATCCACTTCGCTGTGGTGAACCGCTGGCGCCGCAAAGCTGGCTTCCAGGCGTTCGCACACCAGTGCGCTCAGAGAAAGCTGCTGCTCAAGGGCCACTGCCTTGATTTTGTCCTTCAGTTCCAGAGGGATTTTAATGGTAAGTGTTGATATCTCGCTCATTTTGCAGCCTTTATTGCAGTAGGGTTACCTCAAGCTATGCCAGCTGCACCAAACTGTCCAGTATGTAATAAAAATTTAATCTAACTGTCATTTTTCGCGGCCTCACTTCTTGGGCCGCGGGCTGAACAGAAATGCCGCCAACGGCGGCCTGGCAACGCTGCGGCTGGGATTTCACGCCGCTGGCATGTAGAATGCGGCGGTCGGTTTTACAGGTAATGACGTAACTATGTCCATTTTACAGAAGGTAGAAGAAATGAAGTCTGGAAATAACAAGAACAACAATGACTTGAACTCATCACCGATCGTTGTGGCACTGGATTATGCAGACAAGGGTGCGGCATTGGCCTTTGTCGACCGTATTGATCCTCAAGACTGCCGGCTCAAAGTGGGCAAAGAGATGTTCACCCTGTTCGGGCCGCAGTTCGTGCAAGAGTTGCAGGCGCGCGGCTTTGAGGTTTTCCTCGATCTGAAGTTCCACGATATTCCGAATACCACCGCGCACGCGGTTGCCGCTGCGGCCGAGTTGGGCGTGTGGATGGTTAATGTGCACGCCAGCGGTGGCGCGCGCATGATGGCGGCGGCCAAAGAAGCCTTGCAGCCGTTTGGTGCCGATGCGCCGTTGCTGATCGCCGTTACCGTGCTCACCAGCATGGCGGCGGAAGATCTGCGGGCGATTGGTATCGATGCCAGCCCGGCAGAACATGCAGAGCGTCTGGCGCGCCTGACGCATGATTGCGGGCTGGATGGGGTGGTTTGTTCGGCCCACGAAGCCGAACGCCTGAAGCAGGCTTGTGGCCGGCAGTTCCAACTGGTGACGCCGGGCATTCGTCCGGAAGGCAGCGCCGCGGGCGACCAGCGCCGCATTATGACGCCGGTGCAGGCTCAGGCCGCCGGCGTGGATTATATGGTGATTGGGCGGCCCATCACGCAATCGGCCGATCCGGCGGCCACGCTGAAAGCGATTCGCGCCTCCCTGGCGTAAGGAGTTAACGATGAACGACAGTAATAGCCGCCTGGTTTATTCCACCGATGTTGGGCGGGTTAACCAACCCAAGGCGGCGCCGCAACGCCCCAAAGGGGACGGCATTGTGCGTATTCAGCGCCAAACCAGCGGCCGCAAGGGCAAAGGGGTCTGCCTGATCAGCGGTATCGATCAGGACGATGCCGCGCTGAGTAAACTGGCTGCGGAGCTAAAGAAAAAATGCGGTTGCGGTGGCGCGGTGAAAGACGGTGTGATTGAGATCCAGGGAGATAAACGCGATCTTCTCAAGCAACTGCTGGAAGCCAAAGGCATGAAGGTCAAGCTGGCCGGCGGCTGAAGTGTAAACCATGCCGCAGGGCGGCATGGTATGTTGTGGTGCGGTTATTGATGCAAGAAAACGCCACAGACAAAAGAGAACAGACCTGAAATTATTTTCGTTAATACGTCAAAGCGCTAAGGCTTTTGCTCGCCTGCTGGCAGAGGTATCTGGCAATTTATAATATTATTTACCTACCTGGTGGCCGATAATCCCGCCAACGGCAGCCCCGCCGAGTGTGCCAAGCGCACTGCCATCGGTTAATACCGCGCCGCCAATGGCGCCTGCGCCCGCACCGATCGCCGTATTGCGATCGCGTTTAGACATGTTGGAACAGGCCGTGAGTGACATTGCCAGAGTAATGGCCACTGCGGCGGTGGCAAAACGTTTATTCATCATAATGACTTCTCCTTAGCAAGGACTATATGGAAGTGCCTTGAGTAATAAGTATAGCTGCCTTACCGGTATGCCCGTCATATTTCACATCGCAGGCGTGCTGGCTGTTATTGCCGCCAAAATCAGTATAAATAACAATACCGGCCGGTATAGGTAAATAATCCTATATTTGGCGGGAATGCGCGCCTGCCGGTGCCTGAACCGCGTTTTATTGGTTTGTATCAAACGGTGCATGCGCTTTTACTTTATGATGGCCGGTAAGACAGATGGGCTTATCACAGATGCAGGAGTTGATATGGAGCTTTACCTTGATACCGCCGATGTTATTTCCGTTAAGCGGCTGGCACGGATACTGCCGTTGCACGGCGTTACCACTAACCCCAGCATCCTGGCCAGGGAAGGGAAACCTGTCTGGGAGGTTTTACCGGCGCTGCGCGATGCGCTGGGCGGCACCGGCAAACTGTTTGCGCAGGTGATGGCCAACGATGCGGAGCGCATCGTCGCGGAAGCCATGTTGTTGAACCAGCGGGTGCCCGGCCTGGTGGTGAAAATTCCCGCCACCGCCGAAGGGCTGGCGGCAATGAAGAAGCTGAAGGCGATGGCGATCCCGACTCTCGGCACTGCCGTATACGGTGCCGGGCAGGGTCTGCTGGCGGCGCTGGCCGGTGCCGAGTATGTGGCGCCCTACGTTAACCGCCTGGATGCGCAGGGGGGCGACGGCATCGCGATGGTGAGCGAACTGCAACAACTGCTGAAACTGCACGCGCCGCACGCCAAAGTGCTGGCCGCCAGCTTCAAAACGCCGCGCCAGGCACTGGCCTGCCTGCTGGCGGGCTGTGAGGCGATCACGTTGCCGGTGGATGTCGCGGAACAGTTTTTGGCCGCGCCTGCAGTGCAGGCGGCGGTGGAGAAATTTGAACAGGATTGGCAGGGCGCCTTCGGCTCTATGGTACTGAGTTAATCATGCGGTTTATTCTGCCGCCCGGTAAGGCGGCAGAATGGCGCGCTGCGGTTAGCTGCGGCTGGCGCTTTCCCGCAGGACGATCTCCGACTCATGTACCGTCGGCGCATCGGTGCGAAGCGCCCGGCGGATAGCCAGGAACGCCGAAACCAGCATGGTGACCGCCACCAACATAAAGAAAGCGCAAAGCGCGGCGTTAACCTGGTTGCTGAATACGATGGTTTCCATATCCCGCAGTGTTTTCGCCGGTGCGATGACCACGCCTTGCTCAATGCCGGCGGCGAATTTGTTCGCCTGCGCCAGGAAGCCGATGCTGGGCTTCTCGTGGAAGATTTTCTGCCAGCCGGCGGTCATTGAGGTGATGAACAGCCAAAGGGTTGGCAAAATGGTCACCCAGGCATAGCGCTGTTTTTTCATTTTAAACAGCACCACCGTGCCGAGGATCAACGCCATCGCCGCCAGCATCTGGTTACCGATGCCGAAAAGCGGCCACAGCGTGTTGATGCCGCCCAGCGGATCCACCACCCCCTGATAGACAAAGAAGCCCCAGCCGGCTACCGCAACGGTGGTGCCCGCCAGGTTGCCGAACCATGAACGGCTGTTGGCCAGGCTCGGCACGGCAACGCCAACCAGATCCTGCACCATGAAACGGCAGGCGCGGGTGCCGGCATCAACGGCGGTGAGGATGAACAGCGCTTCGAACAGGATGGCGAAATGGTACCAAAAGGCCATCATCGCCCGGCTATTGAAGATTTCGCTGATGATGTAGGCCATGCCGACGGCAAAGGTAGGGGCGCCGCCGGCGCGGGAAAGCACCGAATTCTCACCCACGTCTTTGGCGATCATCGCCAGGGTTTCCGGCGTGATGGTAAAGCCCCAGCTGTTAATCACCTGCGAGGCGCTTTCCACCGTGGTGCCGATCAGTGCCGCCGGCGAGTTCATGGCGAAATAGACGCCCGGCTCAAGCACGGAAGCGCAGATCAGCGCCATAATGGCGACAAACGATTCCATCAGCATCGCGCCATACCCGATAAAACGGATGTGGCTTTCGCGTTCCACTAGCTTTGGCGTTGTGCCGCTGGAAACCAGTGCGTGAAAGCCCGAGATCGCGCCGCAGGCGATGGTGATGAACAGGAAGGGGAACAAGGCGCCTGAGAACACCGGGCCGCTGCCATCGATAAAGCGCGACACCGCCGGCATTTTCAATTCCGGCATGGCGAATACAATCCCAATCGCCAGCCCAACGATGACGCCAATTTTCAGGAAGGTCGACAGATAGTCGCGCGGCGCCAGCAGCAGCCACACCGGTAGCACCGAAGCGACAAAGCCGTAAATCACCAGCACCCAGGTCAGGGTGGTGCCGTGCAGCGTGAAGAAAGGCCCCCAGTAAGGGTGTTGCGCCACGTTGCCGCCATACACGATCGCCAGCATCATCAATACAAAGCCGATGACGGAGACTTCCGCGATTTTACCCGGGCGGATAAAACGCATGTAAATCCCCATAAACAGCGCGATGGGAATGGTGGCCGCGATGGTGAACAGCCCCCACGGGCTATCGGCCAGCGCCTTAACCACCACCAGCGCCAACGCAGACAGGATTATGATCATCACGCCTAGCGCCCCAAGCATGGTCACTACGCCGGCAAAGGCGCCCAGTTCCTGTTTGGCCATTTCCCCCAGCGAACGGCCGTCGCGGCGGGTTGAGATAAACAGGATCAAAAAGTCCTGTACCGCCCCGGCCATCATCACGCCGACCAGGATCCAGATCGTCCCGGGCAGGAAGCCCATTTGCGCAGCCAAAATCGGGCCGACCAGCGGCCCGGCTCCGGCGATGGCTGCAAAGTGGTGGCCGAACAGCACCCATTTGTTGGTCGGTACATAATCCAGGCCATCGTTATGCCGTTCCGCCGGCGTTAGCCGACGATCGTCCAACTCGAATACTTTTTTAGCGATAAACAGGCTATAGAAACGGTAGGCGATGCTATAGCAGGCCACTGCGGCCACGACCAGCCAGACCGCGTTAACATGCTCACCCCGGCTTAGGGCCAGCATCGCGAAGGCAAATGCACCGACGAACGCCACTACCAGCCAGATAATCCCGGACTTGACGTTTTTCATAGTCAACGACTCCTTGGTATACAGAGGTAAAATAATTATTTTCGAGAGGTGGCTAACAGGTTAAAAATAGGAGTTTTGTGTACAAAAAGAAGCCGGATGAATAAGAAGTGTGAGCGCGGTAGGGTTAATTGTAAAAACAAGATGGTGTGTGCCGGCAATCGGTTATTGCGGCCAAGAAAAAGGCGATGCCAAGCATCGCCTTATGTCAACGCTACGGCGGCTAATCAGGCAGCCGGCCGGGCAATCACGCTGCGGTTTTCCATGCGCACTTCGGCGATGGTGACTTGCAGCGCATCGCCCTGGCGATACACCTCTTCACCTTTCACCTGCACGGTACCGGTATCCTGGCTGCATACCAGCTCGTCACGCACCGAGTGGATAAACGGCGCCGGGATAAAGGCAACGGCGCCGTTGCCCACCAGGCGCACGCGCAGGCCGCCGCGGGTTACGTCGATGATCTCCGCATTGAAGCGGGTATCCGTACCGGCCTTGTCTTGCAGGAAGCGCGCATACAGCCAGTCGCCGACATCGCGCTCCGCCATGCGGTTCAGGCGGCGGCGTTCCGCCAACTGCACCGTGACTTCCTCCTGCGGTTTTTCAGCCGCCTGCTCGCTGATAATTGCCTTCAGCAAGCGGTGGTTCACCATGTCGCCGTATTTGCGGATCGGCGACGTCCAGGTGGCGTAGGCTTCCAGGCCCAGGCCAAAGTGCGGCCCTGGCGTGGTGCTGATTTCTGCAAAGGTCTGGAAACGGCGAATGCGGCTGTCGAGGAACGAAGTCGGTAATGCATCCAGGTGGCGGCGCAGTTCGCAGAAGCCATCCAGCGTCAGCAGCTTTTCCGCCTCGGCTTCAACGCCGTTGGCCTGCAGAACGGCAACCGCCTGCTCAACCAGCGCCGGATCAAAGCCGCTGTGTATGTTATAGATGCCAAAGCCCAGCCGATCGCGCAGCACGATGGCAGCGCAGACGTTGGCGGCGATCATGCACTCTTCCACGATGCGGTTGGCCGTGCGGCGGTGTTCGGTAATGATATCCAGCACTTCGCCTTTTTCGCCCAGCACAAAGCGGTAATCCGGGCGATCCTTAAACACCAGCGCGTGTTGGGTGCGCCAGGCGCTGCGGGCATCGCTCACGCGTTTGAGCAGGGTGATTTGGCGCGCGATGGCGTCGCTTGGCGGCTGCCAGCCGGCAGTGCCTTCCAGCCAGTCGGAAACGTCTTCATACGCCAGTTTGGCTTTGGATTCGATTTCTGCGGCGAAGAAGCGAATATCGCTGCCCAGCGCGCCGTCAGCGCCGATGGTGACGCTGCAAGCCAGCACCGTGCGGTGTTCGTTGGCGCGCAGCGAGCACAGATCGTCAGACAGATCGCGCGGCAGCATCGGGATGTTAAAGCCCGGCAGGTAGTTGGTGAATGCGCGCTGGCGAGCGATATCATCCAGTTGGCTGCCTTCGGCGACGTATGCCGTTGGATCGGCAATGGCGACCGTCAACTGCAGCGAGCCGTCGGCGTTTTCCTGCACGAACAGCGCGTCATCCATATCTTCGGTGCTGGCGCTGTCGATGGTGACGAACTCCAGTGCGGTCAGATCTTCACGCGGCAGGCTGGCATCCGGCGTTTGCATGCTGACCATTTCCGGCGCTTCTTTTTCCAGATTATGGCGCGCCAGCGTAACCCACCACGGCGCGAAGTGATCGTCACCGGTCGTGATGAACTGGGTCAGGTCTGCGTAAAAGCCACGATCGCCTTTTAACGGATGACGGCGCATTTGCGCCACCGCCCAATCGCCGGCCTGGAAGTTATGCGCCAGATCGCGCGCAGGGCGGCACTGAATCGCGTCTTTCAACAACGGATGATCCGGCACGATAGACAGCCGATCGTCTTTTTTCTGCACCCGGCCGACAAAGCGCGACAGGAACGGTTCAACCAGCGTTTCCGGCTCGGCAATCTCACGGTCTTTTTCGGTATGCAAGGTGGCAACGATACGATCCCCGTGCATGACTTTCTTCATGTACGGCGGTGGGATGAAATAGCTTTTCTGGCCATCGACCTCAAGAAAGCCAAAACCTTTCTCAGTACCTTTCACCACGCCTTCGACGCGCGGGGTCTGAGAGTGAAGTTGCTGTTTAAGCTGCGCCAGCAGCGGGTTGTCTTGAAACATATCGTCCAGTGAATGGGTTATGGGTAGCATGATTTGCGGCAGACAGTTTTACGCTAATCACCCGCTGCGGGCAAGCGTAACGTCACGGTTTTCCCGTTGCTGCGCATCATTTTACCGCATTGGCGGGCGGGGCATTGCCGGTAAAAACCCGGCCGTCAAGGCCGGGAGCAAAGGGGCGCATACCGCGGGCGGATTTTCAGGCGATCCGAAAGGTTTGCGGTGCCACAGCGCAGCGGCGGATCGCCACCGGAATGGATTTGGAAGTTGGCGTACCGGTGCCGTCGCCAAAGCTGGCCAGCGGTACCAGCGGGTTGGTTTCCGGGTAATAGGCCGCCAGGTTGCCGCGTGGGATGTCATAACTCACCAGTTTGAACCCCTGGACTTTCCGCGTGATCCCATCGTTCCATAGCGTTTCGATTTCTACCTCGTCGCCGTCTTGCATGCCCAACGCGGCCAGATCTTCAGGGTTGATAAACAGCACTTCGCGCTGGCCGTACACGCCACGGTAGCGATCGTCCAGGCCATAGATGGTGGTGTTGTACTGATCGTGCGAGCGCAGGGTTTGCAAGGTGAACGGCGCCGGTTGCGGGAACAGCGTTGCCGGCAGCTCGGCGGCGCTGAACTCGGCCTTGTCGCTTGGCGTGGCGAAACGCAGCTCGGCGGCGGCGTTGCCAAGGTAAAAGCCGCCGGGTTGTTCGCAGCGCTGGTTAAAGTCTTGAAAACCGGGAAGGGTTGCTTCAATGAGGTTGCGGATCTGCGCGTAGTCCTCCGCCAGCGCCGGCCAGTCGAGATAGCGCTTGCCCAGCACAGCATCGGCAATGCCGCAGACAATGGCGGTTTCAGACCACTGCGTTTCCGCCAATGGCTTGCTCACGCCTTCCGAGGCGTGCACCATGCTGAAGGAGTCTTCCACCGTAATAAACTGTGGGCCGCTGGCCTGGATATCGCGTTCGGTGCGCCCCAGCGTCGGCAGGATCAGGGCATCTTTTTTGCCGGTGATCAGATGGCTGCGGTTGAGCTTGGTGCTGATATGCACGGTTAAATCGCAGTTGCGCAGGGCGCTGGCGGTGCGGTCGGTATCCGGCGCTGCCGCGGCTAAATTGCCACCCAACGCAATCAACACTTTGACCTCGCCCCGCAGCATGGCCTCGATCGCTTCTACGGTATTGTGGCCGTGTTCACGGCGCGCAGTGAAGTGAAAATGCTTTTCCAGGCTGTCGAGCAGCGCCGGCGGCGCTTTCTCGTCAATCCCCATGGTGCGGTTGCCCTGCACATTGCTGTGCCCACGCACTGGGCACAGGCCGGCGCCCGGCTTGCCTAATTGGCCGAACAGCAGTTGCAGATTGGTGATTTCACGCACCGTCGCCACCGAGTGTTTGTGTTGGGTCACGCCCATGGCCCAGGTGCAGATCACGCGTTCAGCGCTTTGATAAATCTGCGCCGCCTGGCGCAGTTGCGCCTCACTCAGGCCGGATTGTTGGATGATTTGTGCCCAGGAGGTGGCGTCTACCTGCGCCAGATAGTCCTCAACGCCCGTGCAGTGCTGCTCAATAAACGCCAGATCGAACAGTGGCGGCTCGCCCTGCGCCAGCCGCTGGCGATGGGTTTCCAGCAATGCTTTGACCATACCGCGCACTGCGGCCATATCGCCGCCCAGCTTAGGCTGAAAGTAGGCGGAACTGATGGGCGAGGAGATCGGCGTTAGCATCTGAATGGGGCTTTGCGGATCGGCAAAGCGCTCCAGCCCGCGCTCACGCAGGGTATTGAAACTGACGATACGCGCGCCGCGCCGGGCCGCATCTTTCAAACTGTGCAGCATGCGCGGGTGGTTAGTGCCTGGGTTCTGGCCGAAGACGAAAACGGCGTCTGCTTGCGTAAAATCATCCATGCGGATGGTGCCTTTACCCACGCCGATACTTTGTTTTAGCCCCACGCCGCTGGCTTCGTGGCACATATTCGAGCAATCAGGAAAGTTGCTGGTGCCGAGCATGCGGCCAAACAGTTGGTACAAATAAGAGGCTTCATTACTGGCGCGCCCAGAAGTGTACAGCTCAATCTGGTTAGGGTTGTCCATCTGGCGGATGTGTTCGGCGATCAGCGCCAGCGCATCCGGCCAACTGATGGGCAGGTAGCGATCGCTGGCGGCGTCGTAACGCATTGGGTGGGTTACGCGGCCTTGATACTCCAGAAAGTAGTCGCTTTGCTGGCGCAGGCTGCTGACGGTATGGGCGGCAAAAAACGCTGGATCCACCGCATTGCGCGTGGCTTCCCAACTGACGGCCTTGGCGCCGTTTTCACAAAAGCTGAAGGTGCTGTGGTTGTCGTCGCCCCAGGCGCAGCCCGGGCAGTCGAAGCCGCGCACTTTGTTAACGCGCATCAGGTTGCGCAGGTTTTTCAGCGCCTGCTTGCTGTCCAGCACGTAGCGGGTGGTGGCTTCTAACGAACCCCAGCCGCCGGCTGCGCCGGTGTAGGGTTTAATTGCCGGTTTGAATTTCATGATGATCTTCGCAGGTGATGGCTGTAATCAAAAAGTAAATGGCTCTTTACGTTTTTGAGTCTCTTATGTCACAAGTGTAGGAGTGTGCCGACACAGCGTCTAATTGAATAAGGCAATGGCGGGATAGAGGCGGTTTATCGCAGGCGGAAGGGGCGCGCGAACGTTATGGCATACAATCAGAGCATTTCAGCATAATACCGTCCGGCCTGATTGGTTACGCTGTTCTGGTTCTTACAGGAGAGAGTAACATGAAGAAAATCATTATATCTTTGGGCCTGCTGGCGGTTGCGCAAGGCGCCCAGGCGGATACGTTCAGCGTCAGCAGTACGGATATGCAGCCCGGCAAGCCGTTAAAAACGGCGCAGGTTTTCCAGGGTTTTGGGTGCCAGGGCGGGAATATTTCCCCACAGATTGCCTGGAAAAACGCGCCGCAGGGAACAAAAAGCTTTGCCGTTACTGCTTTCGATCCGGATGCGCCAACGGGCAGCGGCTGGTGGCATTGGACGGTGGTGAATATTCCCGCCGGCATAAACCGGCTCGCGGCGGGGGCCGGTAATAAAGATAATTTGTCGTTGCCGCAGGGGGCTGTCCAGGGGCGTAATGACTACGGTTTTGCCGGGTTTGGCGGCACTTGCCCGCCACAAGGAAATGCGCCGCACCGCTATCAATTTACGGTTTGGGCGTTAAAAACCGCAAACTTACCGATTGATAACAATGCCAGCGGCGCACTGGTGGGATTTATGCTTAAGGCGAACGTATTAGCCACGGCAGAATTGGAGGCCATCTACGGGCGTTGAAATGCAGCCATTGAACCACACCGAGCAGGTTGTCACCTTACAGGCTATCCGGGCGCGTTGCGCCCATGAGTTGCACCGGGTCACGTTGTTCGCGCCGGCGCTATGTCACGTGCGCCGGGGCAGCAAAGTGGTGCAATTTGCGGATTACCATGAGGTCGCCAGGGCGGATTCGCTGATCGTGTTCCCGGCGGGTAAAGAAATCAGCATCGCCAATCGGCCTGCCCAAGGGGAATATGCATCAGATATCATCTATATTCCTCAACGTTTTTTATCCCAGTTCAGGGCGCGATATCCTGCGCCTTTCACGGCAGAGCCGGCGGTGAAGCAGGCCAGCCTGTGTGTGCCGTTTGATGCACATACGCGGCAAATGTGGGATAGCCTGTTAAACACGCTTAACGATAACGCCCCCCAACAGCTGCAGGAACACCAGTTACAGGGGGTATTATTGGCGCTCCAATTGGCTGGTAATGCCGGGCTACTGCTGCGTGAGCGCCACGATCCTGTTTCTGCGCAGGTGCAGGGGTTGATCGCTTTGGCGCCCGCGCATGATTGGCAGGTCGCGGAAATGGCGGCGCATTTGCATATGGGCAGCTCAACGCTGCGGCGGCGGTTGGCGGCCGAGGGCCAGCATTTTCGCCATCTGCTTGAAAATGCCCGTATGGCCAATGCGTTGTACGAGGTGCAAAGCAGTGGGCGCAGCATCGGGGAGATCGCTTACCGTAACGGCTACGCCTGTGCGTCGCGTTTTGCCGCCCGCTTCTTGCAACACTTCGGCCTTAGCCCCCGGGCGCTGCGAGGGGCCATGCGCGATGGTTAGCCAGATCTCTAAGGCTGCTTAATTATTCCTGGCCGCAGGGTTGCGCGGTGTTCTGCGGGTGAAGAGAATCGATGATAAACTGCTTTTATCCGGCTGCCAGTGGCTGGAAAGCTGAAACCGCCGTTAGGTGAATCGCCTTTTATCTTTTTGTCGCTGATTGGAATAAAAAAATAGACATCAAGCAACTGATCTACCTGTGTAATCTTGAACAGGAACGCCATTTTGGCCGCGCCGCCGAAGCCAGCTTCGTCAGCCAGCCCACGCTTTCCATGCGCCTGAAGAACCTGGAAAGGGAACTGGGTGTCGCGTTGATCAATCGCGGCAACAATTTTGAGGGCTTTACCGCCGAAGGCGAAAGGGTGCTGGCGTGGGCGCGGGAGATCGTCTCGGTTTACCAGGGGCTGAAGCTGGAAGTGGAATCGCTCAAGCATGGCCTGAATGGCCGGTTGCGCATCGGTGCGGTGCCGCAGTGCAGTATTTCGCTGGCGCAGATGTTGAAGGCCGTCAGCGCAAGCTACCCGCAGCTTGATTACCGGGTGGCGGTGCTCAGTGCCGATCAACTGCTTGAAGCGCTCACCGCGCATACGGTGGATATCGGCATCGGCTTTTTCGAACTGCCCACGCTGGAAAAGCTGCATTTTCAGTCGCAGCCGCTTGCCGACAGCGGCATAGATCTGGTGTTTCATCCGCAGCATTTCCCCCAGTTGCTGGGGGAAGCGCCGTTGCCGCTGGCACAGGTTGCCGCACTGCCGCTATGCCTGGCGGAACCGACGCGCTATTTCCGCCGTTATCTCGATCATCACTTTCACGCCGCCGGTCTGGCGCTGCATGCGCGCCTGGAAACCACGTCTATCTTTCAACTGTTGCAGGGGATTTGGGTAGGGCTGGGCTGCGGGCTATTTCCCCGCGGCAATCTGCTGGCGCAGATGACGCCAGATTTGCAGCGCCGCCCGCTTGCTATTGCGCCGATGTCGCGGCATGCGGCGGTGGTGATTGCCGAACCGGGGCGGGCCACGCCGCTGGCCCAGCATTTCTTCGATGCCGCCCAGGCATGGCTACTGCAGGATGCTCTCTTCCGCGCCGGCTAAAGGCGCAAAATCGCCCAGGCTATGGCGCAGGCGGTTTTCCCAGGCATAAAGCGCGCTACTGAGGATCACTTCCAGCACCTGGGCCTGGCTTAGCCCGATATTGAACAGCGGTTGGACGCTTTGCGGCGTGAATTTCTCCGGTGAGCGGGTGAGCTCCGCAGCGGTGGCGATCACCGCCTGCGCCAGCGGTTCAGCCGTACTCTGGGCCGTATTGATGCTTTGCTGCAAGGATCGGGTTAGTGCCGCATCGGCCACCTGCGGTATCAGGCTGGCGACGCAGTAAGCGCTGCCGTTAATGCGTGAAACCACCAGCGCCGCCAGCGCTTTCAATTCGGCCGGCAGGCCATAGTCTCCGGCGTTAATCTGGTTGAAGACCCCGTTGCGTTCGCGCAGCGCGGCGGCGTCGTGCGCCAGCAGCCGGTAATAGGCATCATTACGTGCCTCGGGGTGGCTCTGATCCAGCACGTCCAATTGTTCGGCGGCGGCGGCCGCCAGCGTGATTTCCGGCAGCCGCGCTTGCCATACTTGCGGTTGTTCTGTGGCACTAAGGGCTTCGGCGTCGTCAACCACCGGGAACCCCGGCACCACTACCGCCGGCCGCCCGGCCAGCGCAGCGATGCCGGCGATAACGCGTGCCTGATAGCTGACGAAGCCGATGATTTGCGAAAAAGTGACGATATCTTCGGTGCTCAACTCAACGTCAACCAACTGTTGCAGGGCTTGCGGTGTGATCTGTGTGGGGTGTGTGGCTAACTGGCGGGCATATTGGGTGATTTGTGCCAGGCGGATGTTGCTTTTACGCGAGGCTTCTGGGCTATCCAGCGGGGCGAGGCGGGCCGCGTAGTGGCTACAAAGTGGCTGGATGCCGGTCACCTGGGCAACGGTCAGTGCGGTGCTAAGGCGATCATACAGTGACAATGTCACTTTTCTGCTTGGCGCGACGCGCTTGGGAAACAACCGGTGGTAACAGGCCAGCGAGGCGTCGAACACGCCTGCCCGCGCAGTGAGTGCGGTGTTCAGTGCTTCGTCGGCCAAAGCACCAAAGCCCTGCAGAAAGCGATCGCGGATGGTGGCCGCGCCGGGCTCCAACAGGTTACCGCTGTATACGCTGCTCTGGGTTTCGTGATACCACTGGGTATTGTGTTGTCGACGTAACGGTTCCATTGGCTTAATCCTTAATCATGACCAAAACCACCGCTCAGGTACCTCGGTGGTTGAGTGAAGGGGCAACAGCTGCGCAGGAGTGCAAGGGAAGGCGGGTTGCGGTGGCCGTTATCACAACATGCTGCGGCGCATGTTCCGCTGATAGCCGCGATGGCAGGCCGGCAGTGCTCTTGCTTTCCCATCAGATTGATATCCTGTTGAAGAGTGGGCTTTTCGTGCAGGATATCTTCACCGATCGTTATGGCGAGATAAAATAATGTTACGTGCTAATAAATAACTAAAGTGAATAAAATATACTGAGATATATTAAAAGGTAATTTACATTTGAGTTTAATGGATAACGTCACGTGCGGGATGGGGCTGCCGCGCCCTGATGGGCGCGGTTTGCGGCCGGGGAATCAGAAGCGGCCGCCGTCGCGCCGCCAGGCGTCTGCGGTCAGCGCCTCGCCAAAGTGGCTGGCGATCAGGCGTTTGGTGAGATCGTGCAGTGGCGCGGCCAATACATCTGCGGTGCTGCCGCGTTCCACCACTTCGCCTTCGTGCATCACCAGCACCTGATCGCTGATGTGTTTCATCATGCCAAGGTGCTGGGTCACGTAGATATAGGCGATGCCGTGTTTTTCCTGCAGTTCCAGCATCAGGTTAATGATCTGCGAACGCATTGACATATCGAGCGCGGCCAGCGCTTCATCGGCCACGATCACTTTCGGCTGTAGGATCAGCGCACGCGCCAGGGCGACGCGCTGTTTCTGGCCGGAAGCGAGCATATGTGGATAGTAATAGGCGTGATCCGGCAGCATCCCCACCTGGCGCAGCGTGAGATTGATGCGCTGTTCACGCGCGGCGCTGTCTAAATCGGTATTCAGGCGCAGCGGGGCATCCAGCAATTGGCCGATACGTTGGCGCGGATTGAGCGATGTACTGGGATCCTGGAAGATCATGCGGATGCGCTGGCTGCGGTAGCGATAGTCGCCATATTCCAGGCGATGATCGTCGATCAGCAGTTCACCTTCGCTGGGCTCAATCATGCCGGAGAGCATCTTCGCCAGCGTGGATTTCCCCGAGCCGTTTTCACCGATGATCGCCAGTGTTTGGCCTTCGTGCAGAGTAAAGCTGACAGACTTCACCGCTTCCACATGCTGGCGGCGGAACAGCCCGGTGCGGTAGCGGTAGGTTTTGGCCAGATTGCGCACTTCCAACAGCGTTTCCATTTTAGTTATCCTCCATATTCAGCGGGAAGTGGCAGGCAAAAAGATGGGTTTTTACCGGGCGCAACTGCGGCGCTTCGATGCATTTTTTCTGTGCATAAGGGCAGCGTGGCCCCAGGCGGCAGCCAATCGGTAGGTGCTCCAGTGAGGGGATCGCCCCCGGCAGGGTGTTCAGCCGGCTTTTATGCGGCAGCGAACGGCCAAAATCCGGCATAGCGCGGATTAACGCCTGCGTGTACGGGTGGTGCGGCGCGGCCAGCAAATCCTCGCACTGGGCGCTTTCCACCGTTTGGCCGCAGTACAACACGTTTACCCGGTTCGCCCATTTGCTCATGATTTGCAGATCGTGGCTAATCAGCAAAATCGTCGTGTTGTTGTTCTGGTTGAGCCGCGCCAGCAGGCGGAAAATTTGCGCCTGGGTGGTGGGTTCCATGGCGTTGGTCGGCTCATCGGCGATCAACAGCCGCGGCTGGTTGGCCAGCGCAATGGCAATCATCACCTTTTGGCATTCACCTTCGGTCAGTTCGTAGGGGAAAGAACCCATAATGTCTTGGTGATCTTTGATGCCAACGCGGTGCAACAGCTCAATGGCGCGGCGTTTGCGCCAGTGGAAGCGTTGCCACCAGCGGCCTTTATACGTCCAGCCAGGGATCGCCTGTACCAATTGCTGACCGATGCTTTCGGAAGGATCCAGGCAGGACTGCGGTTCTTGGAAAATCATGGAAACATTGTGGCCGACCAGTTTGCGCCGTTCGCGCGGCGTCAACTGGAGCAGATCAATGTCGTTAAAGCGCATGCGATCGGCGGTCACCCGCCAATTGTCTTTGGTCACGCCGCAGATGGCCTTGGCGATCAGGCTTTTGCCGGAGCCGGACTCCCCGACCAGGCCGCGCACTTCGCCTTCGGTGAGCGTGATGCAGACGCGATCGACGGCTTTGACCGGCCCTTCGGCGGTCATAAACTCAATGGTCAGATTGCGGATATCGAGTAACGGCATTATTCCACTCCCGCATTAATTGCCCGGCGTATACCATCGCCTAATAGGTTAACCAACAGCACGCTAACCAGGATCGCCGCACCCGGCAGCATCACTGTCCATGGCGCAACGTACACCAGCTCCAGTGAATCACCCAGCATGGCTCCCCATTCCGGGGAAGGCAACTGCGCGCCAAGATCGAGAAAGCCCAGCGCGGCGATATCCAAAATGGCCATTGACAGCGCGCGGGTGAATTCGGTCACCAGCACGGCGGCAATGTTCGGCAAAATGGCATACCACAGTATCTGGCGGGTAGAGGCGCCATCCAGACGCGCGGCAACCACATACTCTTTTTCCAGCTCGTCATGCACCGCACTGTAAATGGTGCGTACCATGCGCGGCAGCAGCGCCAGCCACACCGCCAGCATTGCGTGCGGCAGCGCCGGCCCGATAAACGCCACCACAATGATCGCCAGTAGCAGCGAAGGGATGGAGAGCAGGGTATCAAGAATATGGTTGAGCACCGCCGAACGCAGGCCGTGGGTAACACCGGCGAAGACGCCGAGGACTACGCCAAAACAGGCGGCCACCACGGTGACGATCAGCGCAGAACCGTAGGTGGCGGCGGTGCCGGTCAGCAGGCGGCTGAGGATATCGCGGCCCAGATCGTCGGTGCCGAGGAAGAAAGAAACATTGCCGTGGCGCGACCAGGAAGGCGGCAACAGTTGGTAGCCAAGAAATTGCTGATCGAGCGCATAAGGCGCCAGCCAACTGCCGAAAACCGACAGCAGTAAAAGCAGGATGACGCCGTAAAAGCCGATCATGGCCAGCGCATCGCCGTAAAACAGCCGCCAGGTATATCGCAGCGGGCTGGGCATTTTCTTTTCGCGGTATACGTTATCGAAGGGCATACCATTCCTTATGTTTCAGCGGATTAGTTGCAGCGCCTAAAATATCTGACAACACGTTGATGGTGATAACCAGCATGCCGATCACCATCACGCCAGCAGAAATCGCCGCAAAATCCTGTTGGCGGATGGCATTTACCAGCCAGCGCCCAAGCCCAGGCCAACTGAAGACCACTTCGGTAATCATCGCCAGCGTCAGCATGGTGGAAAATTGCAGCCCCAGCTTGGGAATGATCGGCGGCAACGCATTGTGCAGCACGTGGCGGCGGATAATGGTGAAGCGCGACAGGCCGCGAATGGCAGCCGCTTTGATATAGTTCTGGTCGCTGACGTCGTCGGTGCTGATGCGCATCAGACGGATCACTTCCGTTACCGGCGCCACCGCCAGCGCGGCCACCGGCAGCACCATATGGCGCAGCGCACTGGCGATCATTTCCGTACGGTACGGTGAATCCGACAGCCAGGCGTCGATCAGGGCAAAACCGGTCACGGGCCGCACCTGGTATAGCAAATCAAAACGCCCGGAAACCGGCAACCAGCCAAGGTGCAGCGAGAAGAACAGCATCAGCAATAGCGCCAGCCAGAATACCGGCATGGAAAAGCCGATCAGCGCGAAGGTGCTGATGGCGGTATCCTGCCATTTTCCGCGCATCACGCCCGCGATAATGCCCAGCGGGATACCGATAAACAACGCCAGGGTAAAGGCCAACAGGCACAGTTCCATGGTGGCGGGAAACACTTCGCGCAGTTGAGCGTTGATCGCCTGGCCATTGATGCTGGAAACGCCAAAATCCCAATGCAGCAGGCTGACCAGGTAAAAGCGGTAGGCATCCCACAGCCCGGCGCCGCTGAGCGGCGCATGCGGCGTAAAGTAGCTGAGGCTAAAGCTGACCAGCGTGAGCAGGAATAGTGTGATCACCAGCAGCAGCAGGCGGCGCAAGGTAAAGATAATCACTTTTTCGCCCCCTCGTCAGATTCACGGTACACCCCGGCAAACGACGCGTTGCCGAATGGGCTTAGCACCAGCCCGCGGATATCATAGCGGTAGGCCTGCAGGCGCAGCGAAGAGGCCAACGGCAATACCGGCAGCTCTTGCTCAAGAATTTTTTGCGCTTGCTGGTAGCTGTCGATCCGCTGTGACAACTGTTGCGACAGCAGGGCGTTTTGCAGCAGCTCATCAAATGCGGGGTTGCACCAGTGAGCATAGTTGGTTTGCGAGCGGATTGCCGCACAGCTTAACAGCGGGCGGAAAAAACTATCAGGATCGTTACTGTCGGTGGCCCAGCCGGTCAGGGTTAAATCGTGGTTGCGCTCCATCAGGCGGGCTTCCTGAAAGCGGCCTTCCACCGGCACGATATCAACCCTGATGCCGACCTGGCCCAGATCGGCCTGGATCAGTTCGGCGGTTTTCAGCGGGCTTGGGTTATAAGCCTGTGAAGCGGTCGGCACCCATAGCTTTAAGTGCAGTTGTTCTGCACCGGCCTGGCGCAGCATCTCACGGGCCAGCGCCGGGTTGTATTCGGTGATGTGCGCATCGTTGTCATAGGCCCAGGAGGCGCGCGGCAGAATCGAGGCCGCGGTTTCCGCCGTGCCGTAATAGATGGATTGCATCAGGCGCTGGTTATTGATCGCCAGCGCAACCGCCCGGCGGATTTTCACATTGTTAAACGGCGGTTTTTCCGTGTTAAAGGCCATGTAAGCAATGTTCATCCCCGGGCGCAGCGTCAGGCGCAGGCGCGGATCGTCACGCAGGATCGACAGCTGGCTGGCCGCCGGGTAGGCCAACACGTCGCACTCGCCGGTTAACAGTTTGGACAGGCGCCCGGTGCCGCCGGCGCCCAGATCGATCACCACCTGCGCCATGCGCGGCAGGCCTTTCCAATAGGCCTGGTTACGCGCCAGGCGGATATATTGCCCGGAGCGATATTCATTGAGCATAAATGGCCCGGTGCCGACCGGTTCACGGTCGATCAGCGGCTGTTTATCCCGTTTGGTCAGCGTGCCGGCATATTCGGCCGAGAGAATCGGCGCGTAGTGGGTGGCGATATGCCACAGGAATGAGGCGTCCGGCGCTTGGAGGCGGATCTCAACGGTATAGTCATCAATCTTTTTCACGCTCTGGATCGCATCGCCAAACTGCAGGCTGTCAAAATACGGGTATTCGCCGCCATTGACGTTGTGATACGGGTGTTTTTGATCGAATACGCGCTCGAAGCTGAATACCACGTCGTCGGCGTTCATCAGGCGCGTTGGCGTAAACCAGTCGGTGGTCTGGAACGGCACGTCACGGCGCAGGTGGAAACGGTAGGCGGCGCCGTTATCCAGCACTTCCCAGCTTTGCGCCAGTTCCGGGATCAGGCGATAGGTGTAAGGATCGACATCCAGCAGGCGATCGTACAGCTGTGCCGCCAGGGTATCGACCGTCAGGCCGCTGCTGGCCATTTGCGGATTGAAGGTATTGAGTATGCCGCTGACACAATAAACAAAGCCGCTTTGGCGGATATCCGGCAGCGGCGCTGCGGCGGCAGGGGCAGCGGGTGTTGAGGCGATGGCGGAGCCTGCCAGGCAGCTCAACGACAGTATCCAAAGGGGTAAAGCACGCATAGACGCTTCATGAGTTATTAAGCAATAACGATAGTGTACCGTACTCTGGCGAGCGACCCAATTCCTTGCGAAAAATGGTTGAATTTTCTACTTTTTGGCCAACTCTGCGGCAGATTGCAGCGGGCAATCGCCGGTTTTGGCCGGTGGGCGTTTTCATGGCAGGCGCCGCAGGCCAAATACGTGGCGTATCGGGCACAATACCTGCCTTTGCACGCGTAACGGATTTGCAGATCCCCCGTTACCGGGGGAGAACGCACAATGTTGATATGGTAATGAGAAAAATTCTCAACAAAGTGCTTTACAGCTGATACTGATAACCATTATCATCACCTGGCACTTCACGGAAGGTAACGCCTCGTTGCTTTTTGTGGAAGGCACGACATTGCTCACATTGCTTCCAGTGTTTTTTAAGCCAGCTCGGGTGCTGGCTTTTTTTTGCCCGCCGATTATTCGCCCGCCATTTGTCCGCCTTCATCTTCATGGCCGTTTTGCATTAACGTATGTTTTTTCAACATTCCGCGTAGCTGGTGGTAAGTCAGCCCGAGCAGGTCTGCCGCTTTGCGCTGGTTAAAACGGCCCTGTTTGAGCGCCGCTTCCAGCAGCGCCTTTTCCTGCTCCAACTGCCAGGCCTTCAAATCCAGCGGCAGCGCGGGCAGACGGCTATTCGGCTCGCTTTGGGCGGTTGGCGGCGGCGTATCGTGCCGGGCGAACGGGTTAATGACGATCTCGTCCAGCTCGCTGTCGCTGGTGCCATGGCGGTAAACGGAACGTTCGACCACGTTTTTCAGTTCGCGCACATTGCCGGGCCAGCCGTAGCCCAGCAGCGTGGCACGCGCCCTGGCGGTGAACCCTGGGAACAGCGGCAGCGAAATCTCACGGCACATCTGAATGGCGAAATGCTCCGCCAGCAACATGATGTCCTGCTGGCGTTGGCGCAGCGGCGGCAATTGCACCACGTCGAACGCCAGCCGATCGAGCAGATCGGCACGGAACTTGCCCTGCGCGGCCAGCGCCGGCAGATCGTCATTGGTGGCGCAAACCAGCCGCACGTCCACCTGCAACGGCTGGCTGCCGCCCACGCGCTCCAGCCGGCCGTATTCAATCACCCGCAGCAGCTTTTCCTGCACCAGCATCGGCGCGGTTGCCAACTCATCAAGAAACAGCGTGCCGCCATCGGCGCGTTCAAAGCGCCCCAGGTGGCGCTTTTGTGCGCCGGTAAAGGCGCCCGCCTCGTGGCCGAACAGCTCGGAATCCAGCAGGTTCTCATTGAGCGCCGCACAGTTAAGTGAAATAAACGGCCCCTGCCAGCGGTTGGAAAGGTAATGCAGCCGGTGGGCGATAAGCTCTTTACCGGTGCCGCGCTCGCCAATCACCAACACCGGCTTATCCAGTTTGGCCAGTTGCGAAACCTGTTCCAGCACCTCGACAAACGAATTGGCCTCGCCCAGCAGGTTTTCGATCGGTGTAGTCATGATGAAATTCGCCAATGTTTGGTGAAAATACTCACTCTACAGCATGCTGCCAGAGAGTCAAAAATAAATATTCCTTTAATTTCAATATAATAAAAGTTGGCACGGGTTTTGATTAATCCAGTAGCAAGCTGTACCAACTCATGTGGCGCTGTAGACGCCGCCAGAAACAAAGAGGAAGTGAATTATGGGTATTTTTTCTCGTTTTGCCGATATCGTGAACGCCAACATCAACACGCTGCTGGATAAGGCGGAGGACCCGCAAAAACTGGTGCGACTGATGATCCAGGAGATGGAAGATACGCTGGTTGAAGTGCGTTCAACCTCGGCCCGGGCGCTGGCAGAGAAAAAACACCTGCTGCGCCGTATTGAGCAGGCGGAAACCCAGCTCAGCGACTGGCAGGACAAGGCCGAACTGGCGTTGCGTAAGGATAAGGAAGATCTGGCCCGCGCGGCGCTGATCGAAAAACAAAAGGTCACCGATCTGATTACCACGCTCAGCAGCGAAGTGGCCGCGGTGGAGGAAACCCTGAGCCGCATGAAAGGCGAGATCGGCGAGCTGGAAAACAAGCTGACCGAAACCCGCGCCCGCCAACAGGCGCTGGCGTTGCGCCACCAGGCCGCGTCTTCTTCACGCGACGTGCGCCGTCAGTTGGACAGCGGCAAGCTGGATGAAGCGATGGCGCGTTTTGAGCAGTTCGAACGCCGCATCGACCATATGGAAGCCGAAGCGGAAAGCGTCAGCATCGGTAAAAAGAAATCGCTCGATCAGGAGTTTGCGGAACTGAAAGCGGATGACGCCATCAGTGAACAGTTGGCGGCGCTAAAAGCAAAAATGAACCGTTCAGAGTAATGTAGCGGCGTGGCCACAGTGAGTGTGGCCGCCCAATCAAGATGAATAAGAAGGAAAACCAATGACTGCCTTGTTACTTGCCATCCCGTTGACAATTTTCGTGTTGTTTGTCGCACCGATTTGGCTTTGGCTGCATTACAGCAATCGCCAGCAGAACGGTATCCAACTCAGCGGCCAGGAGATGCAACGCCTGGCGCAACTGACGGACAACGCCAAACGTATGCGTGAACGCATTCAGGCGCTGGAAGAAATTCTGGACGCAGAACACCCGAACTGGAGACAGTCTTAATGAGCAATCCGTTGGGCAGTAAAAAACTGTATCGCGTGCCGGAAGAGGGCATGCTGAAAGGGGTTTGCGCCGGCCTGGCGCACTATCTGGACGTGCCGGTGCGGTTGATTCGCGTGATCGTGGTGCTGTCGCTGTTTTTCGGGCTGTTTTTCTTTACCGTGGTGGCCTATATCGTACTGGCGTTTGTGCTGGACGAAGCGCCCTCCAGCAGCTTTGCCGGCGAACAACAGAAAACACCGCGCCAGTTGCTGGACCAACTGGAGTATGAGTTGGGCAGCGGCGAACAACAGCTGCGCCAGGTTGAGCGTTATGTCACTTCCGACGCCTTTGGCGTGCGCAGCCGCTTTCGCAACCTGTAACCCGCCTACCATCAAAGGCCCGCATCATGCCGGATGGCGGGCCTGAGGTGCGCCTGTATTCCCCACATCTAATGCCGGAGGGCAAGCATAATGACGAAAACTTTAAGCGCGAACGCCCCAAAATCGCATGCATTTAAACAAGGGGCAGGTGCAGTGTTGAAGACACTGGCGAAAGTGCTCATCATAGCGCTAATGAGCTATGGGCCAGCGGGCGCCACCTCATGGCTGCTGAAAACCGTTAGCCGCAAGCCGCTGCGCTTGATCCTGGCTATGATACTGGAACCGATGTTTCGCAAAGGGTTAACCAAGGCCTTTGGGCGCTTTGCCAAGGAGAACAATGAAACGACTGCAAAATGAGTTAACGGCACTGGTCAACCGGGGGATGGATCGCCACCTGCGTTTGGCCGTCACCGGCCTGAGCCGCAGCGGCAAAACGGCCTTTATTACTGCACTCGTAAACCAATTGCTGCATATTCACAGCGGCGCGCGCTTGCCGCTGTTTTCGCCCGCGCGCGAGGAGCGCTTGCTGGGCGTGAAACGCATTCCGCAACGCGATCTGGGCATTCAACGCTTTACCTATGATGAAGGGCTGGCGCAACTGTACGGCGTGCCGCCGAGCTGGCCGACGCCGACGCGCGGCGTGAGCGAGATCCGCCTGGCACTGCGCTACCGCTCCACTGATTCGCTGCTGCGCCATTTCAAAGAGACATCCACCCTCTACCTGGAAATTGTCGATTACCCCGGCGAGTGGCTGCTCGATTTACCGATGCTGGAGCAGGATTACCTGGCCTGGTCGCGCCAGATGGCGGGGCTGTTGCAGGGCGAGCGCGCCGAATGGGCCAAACCCTGGCTGGCGTTGTGCCAAACTCTCGATCCGCTGGCGCCCGCGGATGAAAACCGGCTGGCGGCGATTGCCCAGGCTTATACTGACTACCTGCTGCGTTGCAAAGCCGAAGGGCTGCATTTTATCCAGCCCGGGCGCTTTGTGCTGCCGGGGGATATGGCCGGCGCGCCGGCGTTGCAGTTTTTCCCGTGGCCGAATATTGATGACAGCGGCGAAACGAAGCTGGCCCAGGCGGATAAACAAAGCAATTTCGGGATGTTGCGCACCCGCTTTAACTACTATTGCCAGTCGGTCGTTAAAGATTTTTATAAAGAGCACTTTGTGCGCTTCGATCGCCAGATCGTCTTGGTTGATTGCCTGCAACCGCTCAACAGCGGACCACAGGCGTTCAACGATATGCGCCTGGCGTTGACCCAACTGATGCAAAGTTTCCACTATGGCAAACGCACCCTGTTTCGCCGTCTGTTTTCCCCCACCATCGACAAGCTGATGTTCGCCGCCACCAAGGCCGACCACATCACTGCCGATCAGCACGCCAACCTGGTTTCGCTGTTGCAGCAACTGGTGCAGGAAGCGTGGCAAAACGCCGCCTTTGAAGGCATCAGCATGGACTGCGTCGGCCTGGCTTCGGTGCAGGCGACCGAAAGCGGCATGGTGGAATATCAGGGCCAGCTTATTCCGGCGCTGAAGGGCAACCGCCTGGCAGACGGCGCGCCGCTGACGGTCTTTCCCGGCGAAGTGCCGGCCCGTTTGCCGGGGCTGCCGTTTTGGCAAAACCAGGGGTTCCACTTTGACGCCTTTCGCCCACGCCCGATGAGCCCGGATAGTCCGTTGCCGCATATTCGGCTGGATGCCGTGATGGCGTTTTTACTGGGAGATAAGTTGCGATGAGCGAACCATTGAAACCCCGTATTGATTTCGAAACGCCGTTGCAGCCGCCGCAAGAGCCGCCGCTCCGTTCGGGCCTGACCTTCGACGAACGCCAGGCGGAATATTTTCATCCGGCCGAGCCGGAACGCCAACTGGAGGATGAGGAAGGGCGCGCCGAAGGCATCGTCAACGCGGCGCTCAAACCTAAACGCAGCCTGTGGCGCAAGATGGTTCACGCCGGGCTGGCGCTGTTCGGCGTCAGCGTAGTGGCGCAGGGCGTGCAGTGGCTGCATAACGCCTGGGTACAGCAGGATTGGATCGCCCTTGGCGGCGGCGTCGCCGGCGGTTTGATCGTCTTTGCCGGCGTGGGGGCGCTGGCGACCGAATGGCGCCGCCTGTACCGCCTGCGCCAGCGCGCGCAGGAGCGTGACGTGGCGCGTGAATTGCTGCACAGCCACGGCCTGGGCCAGGGGAGGGCGTTTTGCGAGAAACTGGCGCGCCAGGCCGGCCTGGATCAGGGCCACCCGGCTTTGCAGCGCTGGCAGGCATCGCTGCATGAAACGCAAAACGATCGTGAAGTGGTGGCGCTGTACGCCAACCTGGTGCAGCCGGTGCTGGACGAACAGGCGCGGCGGGAAATCAGCCGCTCGGCGGCGGAATCGACGCTGATGATCGCCGTCAGCCCGCTGGCGCTGGTGGACATGGCGTTTATCGCCTGGCGCAATATCCGCCTGATTAACCGTATCGCGGCGATATACGGCATTGAGCTGGGCTATTTCAGCCGTATCCGTCTGTTCCGGCTGGTGTTACTCAACATCGCTTTTGCCGGCGCTTCGGAGCTGGTGCGAGAAGTGGGGATGGACTGGGTATCGCAGGATTTGGCGGCACGCCTTTCCGCGCGTGCGGCGCAGGGCATTGGCGCCGGCCTGCTGACCGCGCGTCTTGGGATAAAGGCGATGGAGCTGTGCCGCCCGTTGCCGTGGCTGGATGGCGATAAGCCAAAGCTGTCTGATTTCCGTGGCCAGTTGATCGGCCAGTTGAAAGACGTGATGGCGAAAGGGGCCAAAAAGGATAAATAGCCCGCCGGCTGCGCCTGGCCGGGCGCAGCCAACACTGCGGCGTAAGGTTAATTTGCCGCCCGCGAGATGTTGCGCTAAAAAACCGCCGCCCCGTGCAATCATCCACCAGCCGTGTGGTATATCATCTCCGATTGTCGCTTGCCTGGTGCAAAAGCCATCGGAAAGCACGCGAATACGGATTCCTGTCAACTTTTGCTGACAGATGGCTTCTTCCCCGCAGGGGGAGAGAGTATTATCGTTGCCAGTTATCCCGCACCTGCAGAGAGAAGGTCTTACTGATGCGTTTGGAAGTATTTTGCGAAGACAGGCTCGGCCTGGCCCGAGAGCTGCTCGATCTTTTGGTTTTGCGTAATATCGATTTGCGCGGTATCGAGATCGCGCCGATCGGCCGAATTTACCTGAATTTTGCCCAATTGGATTTTGACACCTTCAGCGCGCTGATGATGGAGATCCGCCGTATCGACGGCGTGACCGATGTGCGCACCGTGAGCTTTATGCCTTCGGAGCATGAGCACCGCTCGCTGCGTGCACTGCTGCAATCGATGCCGGAACCGGTATTTTCCATTGATATGAAAGGGAAGGTCGAACTGGCTAACCCGGCGGCGCAGGCGCTGTTTTGCCTGGATGAGGACAAGCTGCGCAACCAGACCGCCGGGGCGCTGATCGGCGGTTATAATTTCGGCCGCTGGCTGGAGACCGGCAACAGTACGCCGCACTCCGAGCGAGTAGTGATCCGCAGCCAGGATTTCCTGATGGAGATCACGCCGATTTGCCTGGAAGACGAAAGCCAGCAGCAGGCGACGGTCGGGGCCGTGGTGATGCTGAAATCCACCGCGCGCATGGGGCGCCAGTTGCAGAACCTGGCGGTTAATGACGACAGCGAGTTTGCACATATCGTCGCCACCAGCCCGAAAATGCGCCAGGTGCTGGAACAGGCGCGCAAACTGGCGATGCTGGACGCGCCGCTGCTGCTGATTGGCGAAACCGGCACCGGTAAAGATATCCTGGCGCGCGCCTGCCATCTGCGCAGCCCGCGCGGCAAGCAACCCTTCCTGGCGCTGAACTGTGCGGCCCTGCCGGATGACGTGGCGGAAAGCGAGTTGTTCGGCCATGCGCCGGGCGCCTATCCGGGGGCGACCGAAGGCAAGAAAGGCTTCTTTGAGCAGGCAAACGGCGGCTCGGTGTTGCTGGATGAGATCGGCGAAATGTCGTCGCGGATGCAGGCCAAGCTGCTGCGCTTTATCAACGACGGCACCTTCCGCCGTGTGGGTGAAGAGCACGAAGTGCACGTGGATGTGCGCGTGATCTGCGCCACGCAGAAGAACCTGATCGAACTGGTGCAGCGCGGCGAGTTCCGTGAAGATCTGTACTACCGCCTTAACGTATTGGCGCTGAACATCCCACCGTTGCGCGAACGCCCGCAGGACATCATGCCGTTGACCGAGTTGTTCGTGGCGCGCTTTGCCGACGAGCAGGGCGTGGCGCGGCCAAAGCTCTCTAACGATCTGAATGCCTTCCTAAGCAAATACGGCTGGCCTGGTAACGTGCGCCAGTTGAAGAATGCCATTTACCGTGCGCTCACCCAAACCGAAGGCTATGAACTGCGCCCGCAGGATATTGTGCTGCCGGAGTTTGAATCGGAAATACCGCTGGGCGATGAGGCGCTGGATGGGTCGCTGGACGATATCAGCAAGCGTTTTGAACGCTCGGTGCTGACGCGCCTGTATCGCACCTACCCGAGCACGCGCAAGCTGGCAAAGCGGCTGGGCGTATCCCATACAGCGATCGCCAACAAGCTGCGCGAGTATGGGCTGGGCAATCGTAAGGCGGCAGACGACGGCGAAGAATAACGCCGCGCCGCGCAATGCGTCGATAAAACAAATAAGCAGCGCGGTTGCGCTGCTTATTGTTTACTCAAACCAAGAAACGCCTGGCTTCTGGCGCTTTATTTCAGTGCCGCCAGCGCTGCATCGTAATCAGGCTCATTGGTGATTTCATTCACCAGTTCGCTGTAGATCACCTTATCCTGGCCGTCCAACACTACCACCGCGCGCGCAGTCAAGCCTGCCAGCGGGCCTGCGGCGATCGCCACACCGTAATCCTGTTTGAACTCGGCACCACGCAGAGTGGACAGGGTAACCACGTTGGTCAACCCTTCCGCGCCGCAGAAGCGGGACTGGGCAAACGGCAGATCGGAAGAAATGCACAGCACCACGGTGTTATCCAATTCGCTGGCCAATTGGTTGAATTTGCGCACGGATGTGGCGCAGACGCCGGTATCAATGCTTGGGAAAATGTTCAGAACTTTGCGTTTCCCCGCGAAGCTATTCAGCGTTACGTCGGACAGGTCTTTGGCGACCAGCGTGAAAGGCTTGGCCTGTTCGCCAGCTTGCGGCAGTTTACCGTCAACGGTTACCGGGTTGCCTTGAAAATGTACTGTCTGGGTCATTGCTGGATTCCTTTTACAGGTGTTGATAACAAAGGGCACAGCCGATACGAACATCGCCTGCGCCGGGCCGCGCCCGCGGCGATTGACTGCTGTTCGGGGGCGCCGCCTGCGGCTTACTCGTGACGCAAGTTTATGTCAACATGGGTAAATTGGATATATAAAGTTTGCTAATAGACTGTATCCGCCAGGTTAAACCGTGCCATAAATCAACCGGCTGCAACCGCTAACGGCATGGCCGAAAGCGGGGTCAGGTGCGGTAGGCCAACAGTTCCACCATCGCCTCAAGGTATTGTTCGCTGGCCGCGTCGGCGGAAATCGGCGGCAGTTCTGCGGTGATGCACGGCAATGATAAATCCGCGCACCAACTGCCAAACGATCCCGGCGTTTCATAACCAACGCTGCTCACCAGCGGCAGGGCAAACTGGCGCGCCAGCCAGATCCCAAGGCGCGAGCTGCCGGCATCTTCAATGCACGCCAGCGGTTCATGAAAGGAAACCACCCACTGTGGCTTCAGGCTATGGATCAGGCGGCACAGCGCCTGGGTTTCCGGTTCCGAGCCCGGCCGGCCGCCGGTGGAAAGGCGCACATCCCGTGTCTTGGCCGCGCTGTTCCAGCGGTAAACCGTATCGCCGGAGCGCCAGTTGGCGGCGGGGAAGTTGCGGTTGAGATCCACGCCGTTCGCGTTGGCCCGCAGCCCCAGTTGGCAGCCGTCGGGGTTCACGGCCAACACCACATGGTGCCGGCGCTGGTTGGGCGCAATACTGCGCAGCGCGCATGATAGCGCCACCACGGCGGCGGTTTCGTCACCGTGGGTACCGGCCAGCACCAGCCCGGCTTCGGTGGTGCCGGTTGCCGCAGGGAAATACAGCAGCGGTGCGCCCAATAACGATTTGCCATAGCTTTCGCCGGCTATGGTCAATTGGCCACGTTCACTGCGCGGGCGTTGTGGGATCATGGTTTATCGCTCCGTGCGCCAGGAAAAGGTGATTATTATTTTATTCAGTGTATTAGGCTTGTGCCGCTAGCGACAGATAATGTTTACTGTGTGGCTGATGCCATATGCGCTGACGCTGTTGTTATACTATCCAGGCATCGGCCTAACCATATCAAGAGGATGTTCTATGCCCATTGCCAGAATAATTGCCCGCTACACCGAAAACGAAAATGACAGCCTGACGTTGCTGTGCGGTGTGGATGATGAAAAACAGATCCGCCAGGGGGCATGGTTTGGCGTAGTGAGAAACGACGATGGCCGCGGTGACGAATCCAACTATCCATTCACGCTGCATATCGACTACCAAAACGCCGCTTTTTACCTGGATTACGGCTATGACGATATCAATGCCCGGCAGTTGCAGCGCATTGACATTCAACAAAGCCCGCTGGCGGAAAAAGGCTACTTCACCATTTATGATGACGAAGAGGGTGAAGAGTTCTGCTACCAGATCGCCAGTATTCACCTGTACGACTAAGCCGCCAGCCGTGGGTTGGTATTGAACGCCCCGCTAAAGCGCTAGTGGGTGCCGATCTTGTGCTATACCCTTCATACTTCAAGCTGCAGGTGTGTTGGCTTTCCTCGCTCACCCCAGTCACTTACTCAAGTAAGCTCCTGGGGGTTCGCTGTGTTGCCGCCTTCCTGCAACTCGAATTATTTTGGGTATATAGGATAAATAATTCATAGGGTTAACGGGGATAATTGACGATGGCGGGAATCAAAGGGCGGATGGCGCTGTGCGCGGTGCTTGTCAGTACGGGGATCAACAGCGCGGTGGCTGCCGAGGTGCCTGCCGGCACCGTGCTGGCGGACAAGCAGGAAATCGTGCGCCATATCAAGGATGAGCCGGCCTCGCTTGATCCAATCAAAGCGGTGGGCCTGCCGGAAGCACAGGTGGCGCGCGACTTGTTCGAAGGCCTGGTGAACCAGGATGCCAACGGTAAAATCATTCCCGGCGTGGCCACGGCGTGGAGCACCACAGATAACCAGACCTACATTTTCACGCTGCGCAAAGACGCACGTTGGTCTAACGGTGACCCTGTCACGGCAAAGGATTTTGTTTATAGCTGGCAGCGGCTGGTGGATCCGAAAAGCCTGTCGCCGTTTGCCTGGTTTGCTCAGTTGGCCGGTATCCAGAATGCCGGCGATATCATCGCCGGCAAACAGCCGGTTAATCAACTGGGCGTCAGCGCGGTGGATGACCATACGCTTAAAGTACAGTTGGATAAACCCGTACCGTACTTCCCCAGCCTGACGGCCAATTTCAGCCTGTTCCCGGTGCCGCAAGCGGTGGTTGAAAAGTTCGGCAACGACTGGACCAAAGTCGGTAACCTGGTCGGCAACGGCGCCTATCAACTGCAGGAACGGGTGGTGAATGAAAAACTGGTGCTGGCGCCCAACCCACACTATTGGGATCACGCCCATACGGTGCTGACCAAGGTCACCTTTGTGCCGATTAATCAGGAATCCAACGCGACCAAGCGCTACCTGGCGGGAGATATCGATATTACCGAGTCTTTCCCGAAAAACCTGTACCAGAAACTGTTGAAAGATATCCCTGGCCAAGTGTACACCCCGGATCAGCTCGGCACCTATTATTATGCCTTTAATACCCAACGGCCGCCGACCAGCGATGTGCGGGTGCGCCAGGCGTTGTCCTATGCCATCGATCGTAAAATCATTGCCGAAAAGGTACTCGGTACCGGTGAAAAACCGGCCTACCATTTCACTCCGGACGTGACCGCCGGCTTCACACCGGACAACGGCCTGCTGAAACAACAATCCCAGGCTGAGCTGGACGCACAGGCCAAAACGCTGCTGCAGGCGGCAGGTTTCGGGCCAGGCAATCCGTTAAAACTGACGTTGCTATACAACACCTCGGAAAGCCACCAGAAAATCGCCATCGCCGTCGCCTCGATGTGGAAGAAGAAGCTGGGCGTGGAGGTGAAACTACAAAATCAGGAGTGGAAAACCTACATTGATAGCCGCAACAGCGGGAATTTCGATGTGATTCGCGCGTCTTGGGTGGGGGATTATAACGAAGCTTCAACGTTCCTTTCGCTGCTAACTTCCAGCCACAGCGGCAATATCGCCAAATTCCGCAGTGCTGATTATGATCGGGTGTTGGAGCAGGCTAGCCGTGAAACCGATCCTGCCGAACGCAACGCCGATTACAACCGGGCCGAGCAGATCATTGCCGAACAGGCGCCGATTGCGCCGATTTATCAATACACCAATGGGCGTTTGATTAAGCCCTGGGTAAAAGGCTACCCGATCACCAATCCGGAAGACGTGGCGTACAGCCACACGATGTATATCATCAAGCATTAGAGTAGGTTGGCACACGCGCTTTTCATTAAGCACGCTTATCTGCGTCAGGGGTCATTGCGGCCCCTTTGCTGATGAGGCGGGGGAGAAAATCAGTGTGCTGTTATCAGAGCCGATCCGGCATGATATCAACGACAACACGCCCGGCCATATCGGTTTGCGTCACGCGGTAAGAGGTGGGGTAAGAGCGGCGGGTGCTGAAGTGATCGTGTACTGACACTTTGCCCACCGGCTTGCCGGAAGCGTCTTTCACAATAAATTCGCTGATTTCTTCTTGGCCTTGGTTATGCAGGTGAATATTGCGTACTTTCTCTAACGTGCAGCTTTTATCGATTTTTAAGTGATCTCTTAACATAACTACCTCCTCGTAGTTAAATAGAGTATAGGCCTCATATAAGTGAGGTTAAACAAACTTATGTTAATTTTTTATTTTATTTTCGCATTATCATTGATGCGATTATGTTATCGCTTGATAAGGCGTTGGCCGACAGGTGGCCGTTTGGGGAAATCGCACGTTACGTTATCGGCAATTACTCCCCAGCTGCGTCTTTGATTTGTAAGGTATTAACGCTAGACTCACGCGTATTGGCACAACAAAGGGGATGACGGATGGATGTCATTGAAGGGCGAACAGTACAGGTATCTGACGCGGTCTATGCCTATCAGTTTGACGGCAAGGGCGGTGTAACCCCCATCGATAATGAAGCCGCAATTACCAGTGAAAAGCCTTGCTGGCTGCATCTGGACTACGCCCACCCGGCCAGTGCGCAATGGCTGAACACCACGCCGTTACTGCCTGATTCGGTGCGCGAAGCCTTGGCCGGTGAAAGCACCCGCCCACGGGTCAGCCGGCTGGGCGACGGCACCATGATTACGCTGCGCGCTATAAACTTCAATGCCGACTCGCGGCCGGATCAACTGGTGACCTTCCGGGTTTATATGACCGATCGGCTGATTGTTTCTACCCGCCACCGCAAGGTGTACTCGATTGATGAAGTGGTTAACGATCTGCAAAGCGGCACCGGGCCGATCAACAGCGGCGACTGGCTGGTGGAGATTTCCGATGCGTTGACCGACCACGCCAGCGAATTTATTGAAGATTTGCACGATAAGATCATCGATCTGGAAGACGCCTTGCTGGAGCAGCAGATCCCGGAGCGTGGTCAACTGGCGCTGATACGCAAACAGCTGATTGTGCTACGCCGCTACATGGCGCCGCAGCGCGACGTCTACTCCCGCCTGGCCAGCGAGCGCTTGCCGTGGATGGAAAATGACGATCGCCGCCGCATGCAGGATATCTCCGACCGTTTGGGGCGCGCGCTGGACGATCTGGACAGCAGCATCGCCCGCACCGCGGTGTTATCCGACGAAATCACCACGGTGATGGCGGACGCCATGAACCGCCGTACTTATACCATGTCGTTATTGGCGATGGTGTTCCTGCCCACAACCTTTCTGACCGGGTTGTTTGGCGTTAACCTGGGCGGGATCCCGGGGAATACCGATAACTACGGATTCGCCGTCTTTTGCCTGATGCTGGTGGGGTTGGTACTGGGCGTCGCCTGGTGGCTGAAACGCAGCCGTTGGTTGTAGTGAAAGCGGGGATAATTCGGTTTTCTATTGAGCAAAATCAATATTTGGCCGGGCAAACTACGGCATTCTTGATCTCGCAGGTGAATGCAACGTCAAGCGATGGGCGTTGCGCTCCATAATTGTCTTACTTTCTTATTTTAGAATTACTGCATAGCACATTTAATTCGTATGATGCCGGCCTAAACGCCGGCATTTTTTTTGCCTGCTGCCTGCTGCCTGCTGCCTGCTGCCTGCTGCCTGCTGCCGCGTTGCATCGTGCAGGTGGCAACAGGCCGGGGTTTATTTTATTTCCAGCACGTCCAGGCGTTGAACCACCGGCGCGTCTTCGGCATCTTCCGGCTGCCAGCCCACCGGCTGTAGAGGAAGCTCCTCACGGTCAAACGCCAGATCGCCGCCGCCCACCACTTCGCTGCCGTGATGGATCCCCTTGAAATCGAACAGTTCGGTATCGCACATGTGCGAGGGCACCACGTTCTGCATGGCGCTGAACATGGTTTCCAGGCGGCCTGGGTAGCGTTTATCCCAGTCGCGCAGCATATCGCCGATCACCTGGCGCTGCAGGTTGGGCTGTGAGCCGCACAGGTTGCAGGGGATGATCGGGAAGGCTTTGGCCTGCGCGAAGCGTTCAATGTCTTTTTCGCGGCAGTAAGCCAGCGGCCGAATCACCACGTGCTTGCCGTCATCGCTCATCAGCTTGGGCGGCATGCCTTTCATTTTGCCGCCGTAGAACATGTTGAGAAACAGGGTCTGCAGGATGTCGTCGCGGTGGTGGCCAAGGGCGATTTTGGTCGCACCCAGCTCGGTGGCGGTGCGGTAAAGGATGCCGCGGCGCAGGCGGGAACACAGCGAACAGGTGGTTTTGCCCTCCGGAATTTTTTCTTTCACGATGCCGTAGGTGTTTTCTTCAACGATCAGGTACTCCACCCCCAAATTTTCCAGATACGCGGGCAGAATGTGCTCAGGGAACCCCGGCTGCTTCTGATCCAGATTCACCGCCACCAGAGAGAAATTCACCGGCGCGCTTTGCTGCAAGTTGCGCAGAATCTCCAACATGGTGTAGCTGTCTTTGCCGCCGGACAGGCAGACCATGATGCGATCGCCTTCTTCAATCATGTTGTAGTCGGCGATGGCTTCACCCACATTGCGGCGCAGGCGCTTTTGCAATTTGTTCAGGTTATACTGCTCTTTAGGAGTAACTGACTGATTTTCTGTCATTTTTAAACTTCTCAATCTCTAAGGGGGCAACGTTGGGGCAAAACCTATCATCGTGCAAGCCTGTCGCCGGGCCTGCTGATTATTCAATCCGTGCGCCATAAATTACAGACACCATTTTCGCCTTATCATGCCCCATTCGATTCACGATAAAAAACGGGTTTCACCGACTGGCAATCGCCAGCCTAGATACACTAAATAATTCGAGTTGCAGGAAAGCCAACACACCTGCAACTTGAAGTATGACGAGTATAAAAGTATGCCGCGTATGGTACGGATTACGGCGGCGAATGCCAGCGCGTTTTACGCCGCGCCCACCTTGTGCCGAACGATAATCGCGAATAGCGCGGTTTTTACCCTGGTTTGATCAGGCCGTGCCGGTGTTAGCGAAGCTCATTGCCCCGGCATAGCGCACCAATGCACTGATTTGGTGCATAATAATGATGCAAAGGTATTTTTGTCTGATATTTGAACATTATACCGTGGGTTAACGCGATAAATTCTGGCGCAGGGTTTGCATTAGGGTTGCCGCCAGTTTTTGCTGGTTTCTTTTTTTTGGGGATGTTGAACTATGAATTTTAGAGCATTGCTTGCTGTAGCGTTATTCACAATAACCACTTGCGCTTTCAGCGCGACAAAATTACCCCATGTGGTGATCCTTGCCACGGGTGGCACCATTGCCGGTTCTGCCGCCAGCAATACGCAGACCACTGGGTATAAAGCGGGGGCGATCGGCGTTGAGACGCTGATAAATGCAGTGCCTGAATTGAAAAATGTGGCGCAGGTTGATGGCGAGCAGATCGCCAATATTGGCAGTGAAAACATGACCAGCGACATCATCCTGAAACTGTCGCAGCGGGTCAATGAACTGCTGGCGCGTGACGATGTTGATGGCGTGGTGATTACCCACGGCACCGATACGTTAGATGAAACGCCGTATTTCCTTAACCTGACGGTAAAAAGCAATAAACCGGTGGTGTTCACGGCGGCAATGCGGCCGGCGACGGCCATCAGCGCTGACGGGCCGATGAACCTGTTGGAGGCGGTTACGGTAGCGGCGGATCCTGCGGCCAAAGGGCGTGGAGTCATGGTGGTGCTGAATGACCGCATTGCCGCGGCGCGCTTTGCGAGCAAAACCAATGCAACCACTCTCGATACCTTCAAGGCGCCGGAGCAAGGTTATTTAGGCGTGATTGTCGGTGGCAAACCACAGTTTGAAACCCGCGTTGATAAAATCCATACGCTGCGTTCGGTGTTTGATTCACGCAATATCAAAACATTGCCGAAGGTGGTGATTATCTATGGCTATCAGGACGATCCTGAATATATGTATGATGCCGCCATCGCGCATCATGCGGATGGCATCATCTATGTGGGCACCGGTGCCGGCTCGGTTTCTGTCAGAAGCAAGGCTGGGATTGAAAAGGCGCAAAAAGCCGGCATTATCGTGGTCAGGGCATCACGTACCGGCAGCGGTGTGGTGCCGCCGGATGACGGCCAGCCCGGCCTGGTTGCCGATTCCCTCAACCCCGCCAAAGCACGTATTCTGCTAATGACGGCGTTGACCCAAACCAAGGATCCCGCGCTGATCCAGCAGTATTTCCATACTTATTAAGTTAAGCCCGCTAATCACAAAAGGCCCGCAATGATGCGGGCCTTTTGCTATCGGCAACCCGGTGCGCGTTTGTTAATGCACGTTACGCGCTACGGCGGCGATCACCTCAAGCGCAACCTCAGTAACCGTGCCGTTAATATCCAGCGCGGGATCAAAAGAGGCGATCCCCAGCGCGGCCACTGCAGCGTGGGCAGAAAGCAACTCGGCGCACTGAATCAGCGTTTCTGGCCGCAGCCCGCCCGGCGGCGCGAATTCATTCCCCATGCCAAACGTCGGATCAAGAACATCGACATCAAGGTGGAAATAAATCTGGGTAATGCCTTGGCCGGTCAGGCGATGTATTGCCGCCATCAGCCTGTCGAGGATATCCGTATCGGGCGGGATCTGCTCAATGGCCGATTGGGAAAGAACGCGTTTGTCGCCCAGATCGGCTCCGTGGCCGCCCACCAGGACGACATTTTCATCGGGAAGCGGGCGGAAGCCGGCAACCGTGGTGACAAGCGCCTGCCAGCAACGGCCGGTGAGGGTGCTGATTCCCATCGCATCCAGAAAATCCCCGTTGAAGGTTGCCGGCGTATTACAATCGCCATGCCCATCAAACCAGATCACCCCCAGCAGTTTCTCTGGGCTGGCGCGTTGTATGCCGGCTACCGTGCCCAATGAACTGTTGCAGTTGCCGGATAATACGATAGGCCGTTTGCCTGCCATTAAGGCCGCTTCAACCGCCGATGCCCCCGCGCGATGCAGCGCAAAGGCGGTGCCAATTTCGGTCGGGAATCGGGGGGATATGTCGAGCGTTTGCAGCATAACCGAGCCGTACTGCTGCAGCCGCTCAACGGCCCCATATTTGGCAAGGTGCATGGGGCCCGCGCCCATCCGGGCATGAGGGTGCCCGGAGTCATAGGGAATACAAATTAACTGATGGATCATGGGTTGGCTCCTCGGTCGCAGAAATGAACGTATCCGGGTTTATGGCCGCAATGACGTGAACAAGTATATCTTTTCGGCTATGCCATTAATGCAAGCGAATGAACAGAATGTGAAGGCGGTCTGCAAGGCGGTAGCGACGGCAGGCAATAAGAAAAGGGCGCGCGGCGGCGCGCCCTTTGCGGTTTACTCGCTGGTGGATTTTTCCGCTTTTCCGGCCAGCATGCTGAGGAAATCGTATTTTTCCTGCAGCTCTTTTTCCGCGGCCTGGTACAGCGCGCTGGCGACGTCTGGCTGCTGCGCGTTGAGGCGGCGGAAACGCTGCTCCTTCAGCAACGTTTCGCTCAGGTTGCTGCTTGGTGGCCGTGAATCCAGCGCCAGCGCGACTTTTCCTTCCTGCGCACGGCGCGGATCAAAGCGGTACAGCGGCCAGAAGCCGGTGGCGGTCAGCTGTTTCATCTGATCGTGGCTGAGCGCCAGATCGTAGCCATGCTCTTCACACGGGCTGTAAGCGATGATCAGCGAAGGGCCTGGGTAGGCTTCGGCTTCCTGAATTGCTTTTACCGTTTGGTTAAGCTGCGCGCCTAGCGAGATCTGCGCCACGTACACGTGGCCATACATCATCATGCTGACGCCCAGATCCTTGCGCGCCTTGCGCTTGCCTTTCTCACCGAATTTGGTCACGGCCCCAAGCGGCGTGGCCTTCGACTGCTGCCCACCGGTGTTGGAATAGCACTGGGTATCCAGCACCAGCACATTGACGTTTTCCGTCAGGCTCAGCACGTGATCCAGGCCGCCGAAGCCAATGTCGTAGGCCCAGCCGTCGCCACCGATCAGCCAAATGGATTTATCCACCAGATAGTCGGCATCGGTCGCCAACTGACGCGCATCGTCGCTGTCGATGGCAATCAGTTGCGCTCGCAGCTCGGCAATTTGCTGGCGGCGCGGTTCCGGCGCGATATCCGGCATCTGCAGGCTGGCCACCAGTTGGGCCGGCAACTGCGGCGCCAGGGTTTCCAACAGCCGCAGCACGCGTTTGCGGTGCTGATCCACCGTCAGGCGGAAGCCCAGGCCAAATTCGGCGTTATCTTCAAACAGCGAGTTGGCCCACGCCGGGCCGCGGCCTTCGGCGTTGGTGGTGTAGGGCGTGGTCGGCAGGTTGCCGCCGTAAATCGACGAACAGCCGGTGGCGTTGGCAATCAGCAGGCGATCGCCATACAGCTGGGTCAGCAGCTTGATGTACGGGGTTTCGCCGCAGCCGGAGCAGGCGCCGGAGTATTCGAACAGCGGGGTGATCAACTGCGAAGTGCGGATATCGATACGCTCCAGTTGCGCAGGATCGATTTCCGGCAACTGCAGGAAGAAATCGTAATGCTGTTTTTCCTCCACCAGATTATCCAGGCGCGAAGCCATATTGATGGCTTTGATTTCCGGGTTCTGGCGGTCTTTCGCCGGGCAGACTTCAACGCACAGGTTACAGCCGGTGCAGTCTTCCGGAGCAACCTGCAGCACGTATTTCTGGCCGCGCATATCGCGGGCCTTCACGTCCAGCGATTGCAGCGAAGCCGGCGCGCCCTCCAGCGCGGCCGGTTGCACCACTTTCGCCCGGATCGCCGAGTGCGGGCAGGCGGCCACGCAGTGGTTGCACTGGGTGCATAAGTTCGGCTGCCAGATTGGGATCTCTTCGGCGATGTTGCGTTTTTCCCACTGGGTGGTGCCCACCGGCCAGGTGCCGTCCGGCGGGAAGGCAGAGACCGGCAGTGCGTCGCCCAATCCGGCCAGCATGGCGGCGGTCACGGTTTTGACGAAGTCCGGTGCGGCATCGGAAACTACCGGCGGGCGCATTGGGCTGCTATCGTCAACCGGCTGCAACGGAATTTCGATCAGCGCTTCGCGGGTGGCGCCCAGCGCTTGCCAGTTGCGCTCAACGATTTCCTGGCCTTTGCTGCTGTAGCTGCGGGCGATGGCGTCCTGCAACTGTTGCAGGGCGATGTCGCTGGGCAGAATTTGCGTCAGGTGGAAGAACGCCATCTGCATCACGGTGTTGATGCGCGCGCCCAGTTGGCATTCACGCGCCAGCTTGGCGGCGTTGATGATGTAAAAACGGGCCTGGCGTTGGTTCAGCACCGCCTGCACTTCGTTCGGCAAACGGCCCCATACCTCATCGGCGCTGTACGGCGTATTGAGCAGGAAAATCCCACCGGGTTTCAGCCGCTCCGCCATTTGATATTTATCGATAAACTGCAACTGGTGGCAGCCGACGAAATCGGCGTGGCTGACCAGATAGGCCGAGTTGATCGGCTGTTTGCTCACGCGCAGGTGCGAAACCGTCAGGCCGCCCGCCTTTTTGGAGTCGTAAACGAAGTAACCTTGGGCGAACAGCGGCGTGCTGTTGCCGATAATCTTGATGTTATTTTTGGTGGCGGAGACGGAACCGTCGCTGCCCAGCCCGTAAAACAGCGCTTCCAATGTGGCGCGCGAAGGCAGGGTTTCGTCACTGAGCGGCAGCGAAAGGCCGGTAACATCGTCAAAGATGCCGACGGTAAAGCGTGGGCGTGGCTTATCCTGCGCCAGCTCGTTGAACACCGCCAGCGCGCAGTCCGGGCCGAACTCTTTGGAAGAGAGGCCGTAACGGCCACCGATCACTAACGGCAGGGTATCGCGTTCGCCGCGGCTGAAGGCTTCCGCCAGCGCAGTGATCACGTCCAGATACAGCGGTTCAGCCTGGGCGCCCGGCTCTTTGGTGCGATCGAGCACGGCGATTTTCCTGACGCTTTGCGGCAGCACCGCCAGCAGGTGTTCGGCCGCAAAGGGGCGGAACAGGCGCACTTTCAGCACGCCGACCTTTTCGCCGCGGGTGAGCAGGGTATCGATGACCTCTTCGCAGGTGCCGATGGCGGAGCCCATCAGGATCACCACGCGTTCAGCCTGCGGGTGGCCATAATATTCGAAAGGTTGATAATGGCGACCGGTTAGCTGGCCGAATTGCGCCATGGCGTCTGCGACGTGCTGGTAGGTGTTGTTGTACCAGGGGTTAGTGGCTTCACGCGACTGGAAATAGGTGTCCGGGTTGGCGGACGTGCCGCGCACCACCGGATGATCCGGCGACAACGCGCGGCGGCGGTGTGCGGCGATGGCGTCTTGCGGCAGCATTTGCTGCAGCGTGTCATCGCTCAGCGGGACGATTTTATTGATTTCATGCGACGTGCGAAAACCGTCGAAAAAGTGAATAAACGGCAGGCGGCTGTTAAGGGTCGCCGTTTGTGAAATCAGGGCAAAATCTTGCGCTTCCTGGACGTTGCTGGCGCACAGCATCGCGCAGCCGGTTTGGCGCACGGCCATCACGTCGGAGTGATCGCCGAAAATTGACAGCGCGTGGGTCGCTACGGTGCGTGCTGCAACGTGCAGCACAAACGGCGTCAGTTCACCAGCCAGTTTGTACAGTGTGGGGATCATCAGCAGCAGGCCCTGCGATGAGGTAAACGAGGTTGATAATGCGCCCGTCTGCAACGCACCGTGCACCGTGGCGATAGCGCCGCCTTCGGATTGCATTTCCACCACTCGCGGTACGTCGCCCCAGATATTTTTACGGCCATCACCAGACCAGGCGTCCGCCTGTTCCGCCATGGTGGAACTGGGGGTAATCGGGTAAATGGCAATCACTTCATTGGTGCGATAGGCCACGGACGCTACTGCATTATTACCGTCTGTAGTAATCATTAATAGTACCTTTCATTGCTCGCAAAGCTGCAAAAGGATCTGTGCTTTTGCAGTAATGGGCGAAGTCTAGCAGAGTGGCGCATTGGCTCTCTATCGCATTTGTGTGGCCGAATGAATAGAATGGCGGGGGGAGTGGCACGGAATTTTTGCTGGCGCCACATTGCTTTAACGTCAGTTTAACTCGGCCCTAATATACTGGGCCAGTATTACGCTATTTCAGCCGGGTTTCGCCTAAAACGGTTGCGGTAGCGCAGAACCTTTTTTGTCAATATGACGACACATGGAAGAAGCCTATGTCTGGATTTATGTATTTAATCATGGCGATTATTGCGGAAGTTATTGCCACGACGATGCTTAAAGCATCGGAAGGTTTTACCCGGCTTTGGCCTTCGCTGCTGGTGGTTGCCGGTTACTCCGTGTCATTTTATGGGCTTTCCGTGGTGGTAAAAACCATGCCGCTTGGGATTGTGTATGCGCTCTGGTCGGGGCTGGGCATCGTATTGGTGACGATTGCCGCGATGTTTATTTATCAGCAAAAGCTCGACTGGCCGGCGGTGTTTGGCCTGGCGTTGATCATCGCCGGTGTTTTGGTGATTAATCTGTGGTCGAAGGCGTCTGTGCACTAGGCAGTTTTGTATATGTTGATACGAGCGGCATTATCTGCGTTTTAACCTATGCGGATTATTTTTTCTTTCGTGCCGAAATAAACGTGAAAGTCTATTTTCATTATTTATTTATCGGTCTAAATTAGACGCTGCACATCGTCAAACGCCAATGCCTGGCCAATTATCGGCTTGGTCAGTTTGTATCTGCACAAATTAGCTCCGTGGATTAGCGTGAAAAGTTAATTGGCGGGGATAGCGTAATATCGGTTCGGGAGTGGAAGAATGATCGTAGCGAGAGGGTTGTTTGCCAGTGCCGTGTTGCTGTTGGCTGCCTGTAGCAGCAACGGCAGTAATGATGAACCCGTTCAAAAGGCAACCAGCCTGAATATTAATACGTTACCGACCAGTGCGCTCTGTGCCCGCGCTGGCGGCGTCACCACCGTCGCCCATTCCTTGAATGGCGATGCGGTGAAAATGTGCCAGATGCCAAACGGCAAGCGTTGCGAAGAGTGGGCGCTGGGCCAGGGGGCATGCTCCGCGGCCGGCTGATTGCCGCGGCTAACGGGCAGGGCGTGAAGCGGGGTGCGGCAGGCACCCCGTCGGTTTTATTCGTTCAATAGATTGGGGCACGGTTCGCCGCGTGAAAGCTGCTCGATGTTTTTCAGCGTGGTCTGCCCGATGCTGGTTAACGCCTCTTCCGTCAGGAACGCCTGATGGCCGGTAAACAGCACGTTGTGGCAGGCGGAAAGGCGGCGGAATACATCGTCCTGAATCACATCGTTGGATTTGTCCTCAAAGAACAGATCCCGCTCATTTTCATAGACGTCCATGCCCAGCGCGCCGATTTTTTGCTGCTTAAGCGCCTCGATGGCGGCCGATGAATCAATCAGCCCGCCGCGGCTGGTGTTAACTATCATCACCCCTTTTTTCATCAGCGCAAAGGCTTCGGCATTCAGCAAGTGGTGGTTCTCCGGCGTCAGCGGGCAGTGCAGGGTAATCACGTCCGAACGTGCGTACAGCGTTTTCAGCGGCACGTATTCGGCACCCAGTTCCAGCGCCTGTTCGCTGGGATAGGGATCGTGAGCCAGCAGCGTCATACCGAAGCCCTTCAGGATACGCATCGCCGCCACGCCGATTTTACCGGTGCCGATAACGCCGGCGGTGCGGTTGTACATGTTGAAGCCAATCAGCCCTTCGAGCGAGAAGTTGGCATCGCGGGTGCGCTGATAGGCGCGGTGAATGCGGCGGTTAAGGCACATCATCATGCCGACGGCGTGTTCTGCCACCGCTTCTGGCGAATAGGCCGGCACGCGCACCACCTTAATCCCCAACTCGCTGGCGGCGGCCAGATCGACATTGTTAAAGCCGGCGCAGCGCAGCGCGAGGATCTTGATCCCCATCTGCGCCAACTCCTCCAACACCTTGCGGCTGCCATCGTCATTAACGAAAATACACACGGCATTACAGCCGGCGGCGGTTTTGGCGGTCCTTGGGCTGAGCATAAAATCGAAAAACTCCAGTTGATAGCCGAACTGCTGGTTTACCAACTCGAGGTATTTACGGTCATACTGTTTGGTGCTGTATATCGCCAATTTCATCGTGGTTTCTCCCACTGTGATCCTGCGGCCATCTTAATGAGTTTCACACCATCGGACAATGAATTTACAACCCTACAATTGATGTGTTAACTAATTGTTTTTATGCTTTTATTTCTACTTTTATGATTGTTAATCAATCAGGGTAAAAGATGTAAAACTCTCGCTGCGAATACCCCATCGAAGATTCAGGTTAACACGTTGACGATGGGCTAACTGCCTATATTAAGAAGAATGCTGAATTTGGCAGGTAACTTCATCCACCGGCTAATTCATGCCATCATAACGGCCAGAATAGGGACAGGCTCACTGCCGCCGTGGCCTACTATTATACTTTCGGCCATCGGGTACAGTGATGCCTTCAACAGGAATGAAGCAATTATTCAATGAATAAGCGCCTGAAAATTGTTATCGGGGTTGTTGCCGGGGGCACTATCCTGCTGGCCGCGCTGTGGCAAACCCTGCCGCGCTGGTTGCCCCGCCTGGCTGCGCAGTGGTTGCCGCCGGGCACGCAACTCACACTGGCCGGCCCATTGCGCTGGCACCAGGGGGCATTGCAGTTGCCGGGGCTTAGCCTACGCGCCCAGGGCTGCCCGCTGGCCACGGTGGGCGCGGCCAGCCTGGGCTATGTGGATGGGCGCTGGCAGTTGGCCAGTGAGCGCGTCAGTGTGGATACCGCCTGCCTGGCCAGGCTCCCGCCAGGGGATAGCGCTGGCGAACCGCTTTCTATCGACAAGCTTCAGCAACGGCTGCCGGCGCTGGATGTCACCGTGGCGCATTTCACTCTGCTGCCGTGGCAACAGTATGCCGGCAAGCTGCAGTTACATGCCGCCGGCGGCGGCCAGCAGTTGAGCTACCAGGGCGATAACCTCAGCCTGGCCGCATGGCTTGACGACAAACAGCAACTGACCCTGAACAACCTCACGATAATGCCGCCCGGCGGCACCCAGCCCTTGCACTTAAACGGCAAATTGACCGTGCCGCTCAGCCTGGATCGCCTGCCGGAACAGGGGGCGATCCAGGGGGAGATGCTGACGCCGTATCTGCAGCAACCGTTGCTGCTGAATCTACAGTGGCAGCAACAGCAAGGGGTGCTGGTGCTGCAGGAAAAAGGTGCCGGGCAGCAGCTGGCAACGCTGCCGTGGTCAGTCAGCGCACAGACGTTGAACATCAACCAGGGGCAGTGGCGCTGGCCGTACGCCGGCCAACCGCTGAGCGGCGGCATCAGCGCCGGGGTGGGCAACTGGGCCGAGGGGCTGGATGCGATGCAGATCAGCGCTCGCCTCAATGTGATCACCGCGGGGCATAACGGCAAAGGTAACGCCGTGTTGACGCTGGGGCCGGGCAAGCTGAGCCTGGTTGATAGCGATCTGGCCTTCCGCCTGACGGGCCAGGCCAACTTTGCGGATTTTTCCGCCACGGCGTCGATTCCCGGTGTGATCGGCGGCAGTGTTTTGAACCCCACGCTATCGCTGCAGCCGGGGTCGTTATTACGGGCCTGGGGCAATGTATCGCCAGAGATGAAGCTGGAAGAGATGCGTTTGCCGTTGGCCGGGGTTAACGTGACGCTGGCCGGGATCAGTGGGCGTTTACAGGCGATAATCCGGGCCAGCGACAGTTACTGGGGCAAGGTGCATGTGCATCTGGATGGCAAGGCGCAGAACTTCTGGCCGGACAGCGGCGATTGGCAGTGGCGCTATTGGGGCCGTGGCCGCCTTCCGCCGCTGCAGGCCAATTGGGATGTGGCGGGCAGCGGCCGTTGGCAGGGGCCGACGCTGGGGCTCGATCGTCTCTCCAGCGGTTTTGATCGCCTGCAGTATGGGTTGGTCACGGTAGCGGCGCCGCGCCTTAGCCTGCGTGAGCCGCTGGTGTGGCAGCGGGGTGATGAAGCCCCATCGCTCGGCGGCGCGTTGCAACTGGTGGCAGAGCAGATTGGTTTCGGCAACGGCGGGCGCCTGCCGGCACCGGTGCTGGATTTGCAACTTGCCGGGAGCGATCCTTTACACTTCCTACTGCGCGGGCAACTGCAGGCGCGGGATATCGGGCCGATTAAGCTGCGTGGCCGCTGGGACGGCGAACGTTTGCGCGGCGAGGGCTGGTGGCCGAAGCAGTCATTGACGGTATTCCAGCCATTGCTGGCTAAAGACGCCAACATCACGCTGAACAACGGCGAATTTTATGCCCAGGCGGCGTTTTCCGCTGCGCGTGAGCAAGGTTTTGAGGCCGGCGGGCACTGGGTGGTGAAAAACGGCGGTCTGTGGTTGCAAGACGGTGACGTGAGCGGGCTGGATTTTGTTTTGCCTTATCGGCTGAAGGATCACATCTGGCAACTGGGCACCAGGCAGCCGGTGGCGCTGCGGATAGCGGCGCTCAATAACCTGTTCCAGATGCAGAATATCACCGCCGATCTGCAAGGCAGCTACCCGTACAGTGAAGCGCGGCCGCTGACGCTCAGCAACGTGGGCGTCGATATGCTGAACGGGCATATCAGCCTGTCGGCGCTGCGGCTGCCGCAGCACGCCGCCGCGGTGCTGAAGCTGGAACGGATCGATCTCAGCGCGCTGTTTACCGCCCTCAAGCCCAAGCAGTTTGCCATGTCCGGCCGGGTGAACGGCGAACTGCCGCTGTATCTGAACGATCCGCAGTGGCTGGTGCGCAACGGCTGGATCGCCAATGCCGGTATGTTGACGCTGCGTTTGGATAAAGACATGGCCGATGCCATTGGCAGCAAAAATATGGTCAGCGGCATGGCCATCGACTGGCTGCGCTATATGGAAATTAACCGCACCCAGGCCCGGGTCGATCTCAATAACCTGGGCGAATTGGCGCTACGGGCGAAGATTGAGGGGCTAAACCCGCAGAAAAACGCCAAGCGCGAGGTTATTCTCAACTACAGCCATCAGGAAAACGTGTTCCAACTCTGGCGCAGTTTACGCTTTGGCGACAATTTACAAGAGTGGCTGGAGCAAGCCCTCTCAAAACCAGGGGATCAACAATGAAGACCGTGACCGGGCCGATGCTGGCTGCCGTACTCTCTGTTTGTGGCCTTGCGGGCTGTGTGCCGCGCATTGAAGTGGCCACGCCTAAAGACCCGATAACCATCAATATGAACGTCAAGATTGAGCATGAGATCCACATCAAAGTGGATAAAGACGTGGAAAATATGCTGAAAAACCGCAGCGATCTGTTCTAAGGGGCCGGGTATGAAAAAACGATATCTGTGGCTGTTGGCGGCCTGGTTGATGTGCGGCACGGCAATGGCGCTGACGCTGAACGAGGCCAAGCAGCAAGGGCGCGTGGGCGAAACGCTGAGCGGCTATGTGGCGCCGCTGAAGCAGGACGCGCAAACGCTGGCGCTGGTCGAGCGTATTAATGCCGGGCGCACCGAGCAATACCAGCAGGTGGCGGCCAGTAACAGCATCGCGCTTGATGAGGTGGCGCGGATGGCGGGGCAGAAATTGGTGGCGCGGGCGCCGGCCGGGGAGTATGTGCGCGGCATCAACGGCCAATGGTTGAAAAAGTAAAATAAAAAAAGCGCGCCTGATGGCGCGCAATAATGTAGACACTTTTGATTATTATGAGGATAGCGCAGGTGATAAACAGGCGGCGTTAGGCGCCGGCGATTTCTGCCAGTGCGGCCTTGGCTTCGGCCTGGGCTTTGGTCGCCATGTCCGGGCCATAGGCGATGCCTTCTTCGAAGACAAACTCTACGTCGGTGATGCCGATGAAGCTCAGGAACAGGCGCAGGTATGGTTCAACCAGATCGGTCGGGGTGCCTTTGTGGATGCCGCCGCGGCTGGTCAGGATGATAGCGCGTTTGCCTTTAACCAGGCCTTCCGGGCCATTTTCCGTGTAACGGAAGGTCACGCCGGCACGAGCGATCAGATCAAAATAGTTCTTCAACTGGGTGGAAATGTTGAAGTTGTACATCGGCGCTGCGATCACGATGATGTCGTTGGCCTGCAGTTCGGCGATAAGTTTGTCAGACAGCGCCAGGGCTTCTTGCTGGCGTGGGCTGAGCGGCGCATCGGAAGGGCGCAGAATGTTGACCAGTTCACCGTCCAGAACAGGAACCGGATCGGCAGCCAGATCGCGCACGGTGATGGTATCGCCGCTGTGCGTTGCAGACCACTGCTCAACAAAGAAATCAGCCAGTTGGTTAGACTGTGAATAGGTCGCCAGGATGCTTGACTTAAGAACCAGTACGTTGCTCATCAATAATTCCTTTCAGTTGTGACGGTGACATCAGGGCCAATGCCCGTTGCATGGGACACACTGTAAATAGGTTTCTTCAACAGAGATAGCGGAATATTTCGAGATCTTCGTTCGATTTTATTGAATGAGCATGGTTTGCGCTAACCAGATGGATTACGGGAAATTTTTGCGATGTGCTACCCTATGCGCCGCAGCTGAAAATTGCTAATCCCATTTTGAAAACGTTGCTCAATCCGCAATCCGGGCAGCGAAGAAACAAGGAATACCGACAGTGAAATCACCGCTCGCGGCATTATCAGGCCCGTTGAATGAACTGATGCTCCGTGATCAACAACGCCTGCGCCGCCGGCTGCACGGCAGTAAAAAAATAAAAGATCCTGCGGCGCAGCAGGCCGTCATCGGCGAAATAACCCAGGATATTGCCGCCGCACGCCTGAAAGTGCAGCAACGCCAGGCATCGTGCCCGAAAATCACCTATCCGGCCGGCCTGCCGGTCAGCCAGAAAAAAGACGATATTCTTAATGCGATCCGCGATCATCAGGTGGTGATCGTCGCCGGTGAAACCGGTTCGGGCAAAACCACGCAGTTGCCAAAAATCTGCCTGGAGCTGGGGCGCGGGGTGAAAGGCGTGATCGGCCATACCCAGCCACGGCGCCTGGCCGCGCGCACCGTCGCCAACCGCATCGCCGATGAGCTGGAAACCCCGCTGGGCGGCAGTGTGGGCTACAAGGTGCGCTTTAACGATCAGGTCGGCGACAACACGCTGGTCAAACTGATGACCGACGGTATCCTGCTGGCGGAAATCCAGCAGGATCGGCTGTTGATGCAATACGATACGCTGATCATCGATGAGGCCCACGAACGCAGCCTGAACATCGATTTTATCCTCGGCTACCTGCGCGAACTGTTGCCTAAACGCCCCGATCTGAAAGTGATTATTACCTCGGCGACCATTGATCCGCAGCGTTTCTCGCGCCACTTCAACAACGCGCCGATTATTGAGGTTTCCGGCCGGACTTACCCGGTTGAAGTGCGTTACCGCCCGGTGGTGGATGATGCCGACGACACCGAGCGCGATCAGCTACAGGCCATTTTTGACGCCGTGGACGAACTTGGCCGCGAAGGGCCGGGTGATATTCTGATCTTTATGAGCGGCGAGCGTGAAATCCGCGATACCGCCGATGCGTTGGCGCGGCTGAACCTGCCGCACACGGAAGTGTTGCCGCTGTATGCCCGCTTGTCGAACAGCGAACAGAACCGCGTTTTTCAATCGCACCACGGCCGCCGCATTGTGCTGGCGACTAACGTGGCGGAAACCTCGCTCACCGTGCCCGGCATCAAATACGTGATCGATCCGGGCACCGCACGCATTAGCCGTTACAGCTTCCGCACCAAGGTGCAACGTCTGCCGATCGAACCGGTTTCCCAGGCATCGGCCAACCAGCGTAAAGGGCGCTGCGGCCGCGTTTCGGAAGGCATCTGTATCCGGCTGTACTCCGAACAGGATTTTCTCTCCCGCCCGGAATTTACCGATCCGGAAATTCTGCGCACCAACCTGGCATCGGTTATTTTGCAGATGACGTCGCTGGGGCTGGGGGATATCGCCGCGTTCCCGTTTGTCGAAGCTCCGGATAAACGCAATATTCAGGACGGTGTGCACCTGCTTGAAGAGCTTGGCGCCATTAAAACCGCCGTCAGCGGGCATTACCAGCTCACGCCGCAGGGCCGGCAGTTGGCGCAGTTGCCGATCGATCCGCGCCTGGCGCGCATGGTGTTGGAAGCGCAAAAAACTGGCAGCGTGCGCGAAGTCATGATCATCACCGCAGCGCTCTCCATTCAGGATCCGCGTGAACGGCCGTTGGAAAAACAGCAGGCTTCGGATGAAAAACACCGCCGCTTTGCCGACAAAGACTCCGACTTCATGGCGTTCGTCAACCTGTGGGATTACCTGAAACAACAGCAGAAAGAACATTCATCGAACCAGTTCCGCCGGCTTTGCCGCAGTGAATTCCTGAACTACCTGCGGGTGCGCGAGTGGCAGGATATTTACACCCAACTGCGCCAGGTGGTGAAAGAGCTGGGGCTGCAGGTGAACAGCGTGCCTTCCGATTATCGCGCCGTTCACCTGGCGCTGCTCACCGGCCTGCTGTCGCACATCGGCCAGAAAGACGCGGATAAGCAGGAATACACCGGCGCGCGCAACGCCCGCTTTGCCGTTTTCCCTGGATCGGGGCTGTTCAAAAAGCCGCCGAAGTGGGTGATGGTAGCCGAGCTGGTGGAAACCAGCCGCCTGTGGGGGCGGATTGCCGCGCGTATTGAGCCGGAGTGGGTAGAACCGCTGGCGCAGCATCTGGTGAAGCACAGCTACAGTGAGCCGCATTGGTCAAAATCGCAGGGGGCGGTGATGGCCACGGAAAAGGTCACGCTGTTTGGCCTGCCGATTGTGGCGGCGCGCCTGGTGAATTACAGCAGTATCGATCCGCTGCTGTGCCGCGAGCTGTTTATCCGCCACGCGCTGGTGGAAGGGGATTGGCAGACGCGGCATGCGTTTTTTGGCGCCAACCTCAAGCTGCGGGCCGAAGTGGAAGAGCTGGAGCACAAGTCGCGCCGCCGCGATATTCTGGTAGACGATGAAACGTTGTTTAATTTTTACGATCGTCGTATCCCGAACGAGGTGGTTTCGGCACGCCACTTTGATCAATGGTGGAAAGCTACCGCCGCACAGCAGCCGGATTTGCTCAGTTTTGAAAAAGAGATGCTGATCAAAGACGGTGCCAATAAGGTGAGCGCGCTGGATTACCCGAACGCTTGGCACCAGGGCAACTTGAAACTGCGGTTGAGCTACCAGTTTGAGCCGGGCGCCGACGCTGATGGCGTCACGGTGCATATCCCGTTGCCGATCCTCAACCAGGTTGAAGAAGCCGGCTTCGAATGGCAGGTACCCGGCCTGCGGCGCGAACTGATTATCGCCCTGATTAAATCATTGCCGAAGCCGGTGCGCCGCAATTTCGTGCCGGCGCCCAACTATGCGGAAGCGTTTCTGGGGCGGGTGACCTCGCTGGACATGCCGCTGCTGGATGCGCTGGAGCGAGAACTGCGCCGCATGACGGGTGTTACGGTGTCACGTGATGACTGGCAATGGGATCAGGTGCCCGATCACCTGAAAGTGACCTTCCGCGTGGTGGGCGAAAAAAACAAACCGCTGCGTGAGGGCAAAGATTTGGCGGCGCTGAAACTTAGCCTGAAGGATAAGGTGCAGCAAACGCTTTCCGCCGTGGCTGATGACGGGCTGGAGCAGCGTGATCTGCACGTCTGGAGTTTTGGCAACCTGCCAGTGTTCTACGAACAAAAACGCGGCGGCTATGCAGTGAAGGCCTACCCGGCGCTGGTCGATGAAAAAGACAGCGTGGCGATCCGCCTGTTTGACAGCGAGCTGGAGCAGCAGCAAATGATGTGGCAAGGTACGCGCCGCCTGCTGCTGTTGAATATCCCATCGCCCATCAAATACCTGCATGAGAAATTGCCCAACAAAGCCAAACTGGGGCTGTATTTCAACCCGTACGGTAAAGTGTTGGATCTGATCGACGACTGCATCGCCTGCGGGGTGGATAAACTGGTTGCCGAACACGGTGGGCCGGTGTGGCAGGAAACACAGTTTGCCGCGTTGCAGGAGAAGGTGCGCGCCGAGCTAAATGAAACGGTGGTCGAGATCGCCAAGCAGGTGGAGCAAATCCTGACGACCGTATTCAACATCAATAAGCGTTTGAAAGGGCGCGTGGATATGTCGTTGGCGCTGGCGCTTTCCGACATCAAAACCCAGCTTGGCGGCCTGATCTATCGCGGTTTCGTCACCGCCAACGGCTGGAAGCGCCTGGTGGATACCCAGCGCTACCTGCACGGCATCGAGCGCCGTTTGGAGAAGCTCAGCATCGATCCGCACCGTGACCGCGCCCAGATGCTGCGGGTGGAGCAGGTGCAGCAGGCGTGGCAGCAGTGGCTCAACAAGCTGCCTGCCAAACGCCAGCAGGACGATGAGGTGAAAGAAGTGCGCTGGATGATTGAAGAGCTGCGCGTGAGCCTGTTTGCCCAGCAGTTGGGCACGCCGTACCCGATCTCCGACAAGCGTATCTTGCAAACCATCGATCAGCTATCGGCATAGGCGCAAGGCAGCCTGCAGCAAGCCGGCCGCGTTACTTTCTGGCCGCCAGCGCCTGCAGGGCATCGCTGATGGCGGTTACCGCCAGCGCCCGGTTATCGGCGCGGTAGCGGTCTTTTGCCGCCGGGGCGGAGCTTTGAATGGCGATCAGCCGCCAGCCTTCTGCGGTTTTCAGTAACAACGGGGAGCCGCTGTCGCCTGGCAAGGTATCGCACTGGTGTGACAGCACGCCCTGTTGCGCCCAGCCAGTAATTTTACAGTTTTGGTGGCTGTACAAATCGCCCAGGTGATCGGCCGGGTAACCGGCCTGGGTGATCAACCGCCCGGCCTCTTTCAGCGCCTGGGTCAGCGCTTTGCTGTCGCCTTGCCACAACGGCAGCGGGGTGATGGGCAACGGCTTGGGATCTTTCAAGCGGATCAGGGCAAAATCGTAGGCCGCCGCGGCCGGCGGCACAATCCAGCCCTCGCCATCCGGCTGCAGTTTTTTCCCCAGCTTTCTGTCCACCAGCGTTTCAATCTTCCCGGCCTGGTAACGCCAATGCTCGTTATTAACCACAAACCGCAGGGCAATCGCCTTATCCAGCTTGCCGGGCGGCGCCAACACGCAGTGCCCGGCGGTGAGCGCCAGGTGTGGGGAAATCAGCGTTGCGGTGCACAGATTACCGCTGGCCGTTTCAACCTGGCCGATGGCTTGCCAGGGCAAGGTGTTGGTTTCCGTTATTTTGACGCGGTCGTCCTTGCCGAAGAACAGCCGCGTTTGCTCAGTGAGCGATTCGTCAGCCTGGGCTGATAAGGATAATGAAAGCGGGAACGCACACAGCAACAGCAATAGGGGTTTATGCATAAGTCTCTTGCCTGACAACGACAGAACATCCATAAATTCATCGCGCTAACTTAACCCGCTCACGGGTGCCCGGCAATGGTTTTTCGACAATTCCGGCATTAAGCCAAACGGGGTTAAAGATAAAAAAAGAAGGCGATCAAGCCACAGGCGATCAAAATGACCAATATGATTTCGAACCGATAACGCTGCAGCATGGGTATGCCCCCCGATAATAAAACGCCCGGTGAACCGGGGGTTGATGCAATGGCCGCTGGCGGCAGCGGGTATTTCAGCCCGGCGCCAGAGTGGATATCATAAAGAACGGCCGCAATGCTTTCCGTAAACTATTGGTTTCGGTATGTAACCCAATGTACAACCTGGGTTTTACCGGCCGGGCCCGCTATGATGATTGTATTACTGGCCACCTTGGGCCGCCGATAACAGGAATGAACATGACTGATATAGCTATCCGCAGTGGGGTGACGGCCGGCGGCGCCGTACCGATAGCCTATGAGGATTGGGGCGATGAACATGCGCCGGCGTTATTGATGATCATGGGCATCGGCGCCCAGATGTTGCTGTGGCCGGATGATTTTTGCCGGGCGCTGGTTAAGCGTGGCCTGCGTGTTATTCGTTTTGATAACCGCGATGTGGGGCTGTCGGGCAAAACGCAGGGCCGGCGGCGCCTGCCGCTGTGGCGCTTGATCCTGCGTGCCCAGCTCGGCTGGCAGACGCCGGTACCGTATTCGCTGGCGGACATGGCGGCGGACGCTGTGCAGGTGCTGGATTATTTGCAGATTGCGCGCGCCCATGTGCTCGGTGGCTCTATGGGCGGCATGATCGCCCAAGTGTTGGCGGCCGAGTATCCGCAGCGCGTAAGCAGCCTGAGCATTCTATTCTCCAGCACCAATCAGCCACTATTGCCGCCGCCTGCGCCATCGTTGCTTTACCTGCTGTTGAAAAAGCCGGCGGTGGGCAGCGCGGAACAGCAACAGGCATACATCAAGGCGCACCTGCGCAAGATCGCCAGTAAAGCCTATCCCATGGATGAGCACGAGCTGGATGCCACGGTGGCACGCATCTGCGCGCGCGGCGTGGATAGCGAGGGGTTGCAACGCCAATTGTCGGCCCTGTTGGGCAGCGGCGATCTGCGCCGCTATAGCCGGCGTATTCAGGCGCCGACGCTGGTGATCCACGGCAGCGCCGATCGTCTGGTGCGCAAAGCCGGCGGGGTGGCAGTGGCGCGGGCGATACCTAACGCCAGGCTGCAAATTATCGCCGACATGGGGCATGATTTGCCGCAGCCGCTGCGGCCGCAGTTGGCCGAAATGATTGCTAAACACGCCCTAGCGGCGGGAGATTAAAGGGGGCATTGCCAACGGAAAGTGGCAATGCGGCAGTGATTTTAGTTACAACATACATATAGAAGCAGTACAACCAGCAGTCTGCAGCAGTAGTGCAAAGACGCAGCGATATAGCGCTATGTAACATCCATACGCCAACCGCCAGGGAGGTACGACGGCAGTTTCGGTGGGTGAACAACAAAGAGCGCCTTGGCCCGGGCATTAATCTGTGAGTCGGGTATTCTCCCGCTCGATGAACCCTTTTCCAGCCTCGATTATCCCGTCAGGATCCGACTGTGCTAGGCAATAAAAGAACATTCAGCGCATATTTTCCGTGATTATGCTTTTGCCTGGTGGCGAGGCCGGGATCACTCTTCATTATGTGGATGCGGTAAATCCGGGGTCACCCGGCACACAACGCCCAACAAAAGAAAATTTGTTGGGCGTTTCTGCGCGGTGCGCGTTTGTTTTACAGGTAACGGCTTTCCAGGTGTTGCCGGAAATAACGTGGATTTAATGGTTCGCCGGTGGCGTTGCCGATTAACTCGGCCGTCGGGTAGCGGCTGCCGTGTTGCCAGATATTTTGTTGCAGCCAATGGAACAGCGAAGTGAGGTTACCCTGGGCGATATCGCTATCCAGCGTTGGGATTGCCTGGCGTGCGGCATTGAACAACTGTGCCGCGTACATGGCGCCCAGCGTATAGGTCGGGAAGTAGCCGAAAGCGCCATCGGTCCAGTGAATATCCTGCATACAGCCGTTACGGTAGTTGCCAACGGTGTCCAGCCCCAGATAGCGCTGCATTTTCTCGTTCCACAACGCGGGGATATCCGCCACCTCGATATCGCCTTCAATCAGTGCCTTTTCTATTTCATAGCGCAGGATGATGTGCGCCGGGTAACTGACTTCGTCGGCGTTAACGCGAATTAAGCCCGGTTTTACCCGCTGGTTAAGGCGGATAAAGTTGTCTTCAGCCAACGCCGGCTGTTCGCCAAATTGTGCAACCACCAATGGGCGCAGGTGCTTGAGAAAACCTTCGGTGCGCGCCAACTGCATTTCAAACAGTAGGCTTTGTGATTCGTGAATGGCGGTGGAGCGGGCGGAGGAAATCGGTTGTCCCAGCCATTCGCGCGGCAGGTTCTGTTCATAACGGGCGTGGCCGGTTTCATGCACGATGCCCATCAAGGCCGTAAGAAATTCCGTTTCGTTATAGCGGGTGGTGATCCGAACGTCTTCCGGTACGCCGCCGCAGAATGGGTGTGCGCTAACGTCCACACGGCCGGCGTCAAAGTTGAAGCCGAGCAATTTCATCGCGCTAAGCCCTAATTGGCGCTGGCGCTCAATGTCGAATGGCCCCTGCGGCGTCAGAAGCGGTTCCTGCTGCTGCCTGGCGACCACCCGTTGCAGCAGATCCGGCAGCCAAGTGGTCAGATCGGCAAAAATACGATCCAGTTCACTGCTGCGCAGCCCGGGTTCAAACATAGCCAACAGGGCGTCATAGCGGCCGCAGCCTGCGGCCTGCGCACGGATCTGCGCTTCCTGGCGGCTGAGTTTCACCACCTCCTGCAGGTTTTCGGCAAAGCCTTGCCAGTCGTTGGCCGGGCGCTGTACACGCCAGGCATGTTCGCAGCGCGCGCCGGCCAGCCATTTGGCTTCCACCAGATCGGCCGGCACCACCACGGCATTGTCATACTGGCGCCGCATTTCCACCAGGTTGGCGCGCTCAATCTCGCTTAGCGTTTCCTGCCAGGCGCGATCGAGCAGGGCGCCGGTTGTCTGTGCCGACAAAAGCTGGTGCCGCAGCACGCTGAGTTCTGCTAAGGCCTCTGCCCGCGCTTTGCTGCCGCCGGGCGGCATCATGGTCTGCATATCCCAACCGGCGATGGCAGAAAGATGATCAAAGCGCGCCAGGCGCGTGAACAGAGTACAAAGTTCGCCATAGGCGGATGAAGATGTTGCAGCAGTCATAGTCAGCTCCCAAGTGCCTTCGGCCGGCCGGCGCTAAACCGGCTCGGTGGTTAAACCAAGAGGGTGTTTCACGGGCCAGCAGAAACGGAAACTGGCGCCGCCTAGCGGGCTACCCTCAACAAAAACCTGCCCCTGGTATGCCAGGGCAATGGAATGCACGATGGCCAGGCCCAGTCCGCAACCGCCGGTGGCGCGATCGCGGCTGGGATCAAGGCGAACAAAGGGTTCGAATACCCGTTCACGCTCTTCCAGCGGGATACCCGGCCCATCGTCCTCAACCTGCAGGCAGGCCAAATCGCCATCCAGCCACAGGCTAATGCGCAGCCGTTGCTGGCAGTAGCGCAGTGCATTGTTGACCAGATTATCCAGCACCCGTTCCATTAAGCGCACATCGGCGCCGCCGAAGTTGCCAGGATGCGGGATATCCAGCAGAATTTCGCGGTCAGGATGGATCAGGCGCACATCGGCGATTTTATCCTGAAGCCAAACGGGTAAATCAATCGGCCCGATATTCAGCGCCACCTGTGGGCGATCCAGGCGTGCGTAAGTCAGCAATTCATCGATCAGCGATTCCAACTGGCCGATATCGCGATTGAGCGCCTGCTGTTCGTCATCCGTCAGGTTATTACTCATCGCCAGGCGGTAGCGCAGGCGCACCAATGGTGTGCGCAACTCGTGCGCAATACCGTCAATCAACTGTTTCTTGCTGGCGATCAGGGTATTGATGTTATCGGCCATTTGGTTGAACGCCACGCCAAGCCGGCTGAGGCTGGAGGTGGGCTCGAAATGGGCACGCTCGTCCAGGTACCCGGCGCCCAGGCGCTGTGCGGCGTTTTCCAGCTTCATTAAATCGCGCCAGTGCGGGCGCATCCAGAGAAACACCGGCAGCGCCAGGGACATGCCGATTAACAGCAATACCGCCAGATCGAGCAAGCGCATCTGGTGCAGATAAAACAGATAAGGGATCGGGCCGACCACCAGAACGTAATGGCTGCGTGGTATGCGCTGCATAAAGGTATATTGATCGTCGAGCGCGACGATCTCGCCCTGCCGCAGGCGCTTTTTCAACTCGTCACTTAGCGCCTGTTTGCCCAGCGGCTCAATATGCAGTTTGAAAGACAGGTTCAGATCCAGCGTGGCGATGGTTTTATTCCAGTCTTTAAGTGGGATTTCCCGCAGCTCGCTGCGCATCAAATACAGCGAGCTTTTCATCAGATCGTCCATTGACTGCCGGCCGGCACGTTCGGCGGTAACCTTGTAGACTAAGCCAACCAGCATGGTCATCACCAGAAAACAGACAAAAAGCAGGAGAAAAAACTGGATGAAAAGTTTTTTCATTACTGCACCACATCCCAGGCATTCGGCGCGAACAGATAGCCTTTGTTGCGCACGGTTTTGATGCGAAAAGGTTCCAGCGCGTTATCGTAAAGCTTGCGGCGCAGCCGTGAGATCGCCACATCAATGCTGCGATCCTGCCCGTCATAGCTTACGCCACGCAGGTTTTGCAGCAGCGCTTCGCGATCCATGATTTGCCCAGCGTGGGTGGCAAGTTCCCACAGCAGATCAAAATCTGAGGTGGACAGGGTGATGTTCTCATCGCCGAGCGTCACCTGCCGGTTGGTCGGATCGATGCACAGCAGCCCAAAGTGCAGGGTGTTATGCGGGGTAATGGTTTGCGTCAGTGCTTCTTTCGGCTGGTTGCCGTGTTGGCGCAGATGCAGCCGCAGGCGGGCCAACAGCACGGCCGGCGGCGTGGTTTTCAAAATATAGTCATTGGCGCCCATCTCCAGCGACAAGATATGGTTCATATCGCTGTCGAGCGAAGTGAGCAGCACAATCGGGCCGGGGAATATCGGGCGCAGATCGCGGCACAGCGTCATACCGTCTTTGCCCGGCAGCATAATATCCAGCAACACCAAATCCGGCTGTTCTTGCTCAATACGCGCCTGGGCGGTATCACCGCGCGGTTCAATCAGCACATCGATATCATGTTTACCCAAATAGGCTGCGATCAGTTTGCCCACTTCCAGATCGTCTTCTACAAAAACAATTTTATGCATTATTTGTCGTTTCGTTAGGGACACCGTAAGCAGCATAACGCGCCGCTATGGCCTGCGCCATGCCTTTAGCGCAGCGGGCGGCCGCCGTCGACGCCATGGGTGCGCCCGGTAACGTAGCAACTGCCCAACAGATAATCGACCAGGTTGACCACCTCATTTTCGCCCGGCACGATTTTCATCAGCGATTTCTGCAGCGCCTGCTGGCGGTAGGCAGCATCATCGCCTGGGTTGAACAGGATCAGCGAAGGGGCGATGGCATTCACCTTCACCTCCGGCGCCAGCTTGCGGGCAAACGAGCGCGTCATGTTATCCAATGCGGCTTTGCTGGCGGCGTAGGCGATATGTTTATCGCTGCCTTTTTCCACCACGTAGTCGGTCAGGTGGATGATATCCGCGCCGGCCAGCCCCTGGCCGCGCAGGTTCTGCTCCAGTAACTGATTAAGCAGATAGGGCGTATAGACGTGGATTTGCAGCATCGCTGCCATAACCTGTTCCGGCGGCATATCGGGCGATTCCGCCAGCCAGGCGCTGGCATTATGGATAACCGCCCGCAGTTTGGGCGCGGCCTGCTGTACGCGCCCGGCAAAATGGTAGATGCCTTCGTGAGTGGAAAAATCACCCTGAATACAAATGGCGCCAAGCTGTTTTAATTCTGCCAGCGTGGGGTAATCGCTGCGGTAAGCGATGATCACCGGAATATCCCGTTGTAAAAATGACCTGGCAAGTGCAAGCCCAATCCTGCGGGCGCCGCCAGTAATCAGTATGGGGGCCGGGTGATGTGATTCCATTAATAAAGCTCCTGAGCAGGCTGGCAAACAGTAGGGGAATTATGCCATTATACGGCGGAAAATAGGTATACCTACATACTTCAAGTTACAGGTGTGTTGGCTGCGTTCTGTTACCCGAATCACTTACTTGCGTAAGGCCATCGGGTTTTGTTTGATTGCCGCCGGCCTGCAACGCTAATTATTTGGGGTAGGGTTTCGCGTTGAGTCCCCAATAGGGATGTATCCACTGGCCATGAGAGGAAGGAAGGGATGAGCAGCAGTCACCTTGCATCCGTCGAGCACAGTGAGAAAATCTGTTTTGATTACATGGATTTTCTGTCCGCATCGTGCAAAAAGCATTGGCGCTTTGTCGATGCCATTTATGGCGTGATGCCAATTTTTGGCATGGTTTTAAAATCGCGTGGCGCTGCGGCGGCGCAAACGCGTAACGAGCGCTTAAAAGAGCTGGCGTTGCAGGTAGTCTCGACGCAAGTCAGCGATGAAACCAATATTGTTCGCCTGATCGATCTGGCGGAGAAACAGGGGCTGTCGGCCTTTGATATTCAACTGCCTTACGCATTGGATGCCGGGCAATTAAAGGCCATTCAGCGCGAGTGCGCCGCGCATATCGTGATTGCTCAAGTGGGGGAACGTATCGTTATCACCCATTGCCAGGGTGGCTGACCGGGGCTTGCCCGGCCAGCTCCACTAATGCAGCAAGAACCAACCGGCGGGCACGGCAGCCAGCAGCAGCAGGCAAATTCCGCCTTTCTCCAATCGGTTTAGCAGTTCAGCGGCCTGATGGCTGCGGCGGGCAGCGGTAAAGACCAACAGCCCCGGCGCATACAACAGCACCGACATCAATAAGTGCATCATCCCCGAAGCGTACAACAACCATAAGCCATAGGCGCATGCTCCCACGGCCACCAGCAGCAGGCGGTTATCCCGGCGTTGCCGTGCGACTTTAAATAAGAACGCGCCCACCAGAAAATACGGCACCAAAATCATCTCGGAAGCGATGGTCAGCAAGGCGTTATAGTTGCTGCCGGTCAGCCAAATTAGCAAGAGTGCGGCCTGTACTGCGCCATTGGTCAGCCACAGCGAAGCGGCCGGGGCGTGGTGGCGGTTCTGCCAGCGGAAAATTTTGGGGAAAGCACCGTGTTGCGCCGCCAACAGCGGGACTTCCGCCGCCATAATGGTCCAGCTCAGGTAGGCGCCGCAGACCGATACCACCAACCCTGCGGCAATAATAATATCGCCCCATGGGCCGAGCAGCGTTACCATCAACCCGGCCATTGACGGGTTGCGCATTTGCGCCAGCTCATGCCGCGGCACCACGCCAAGCGAGAGCAGCGTGATCAGCAGATACACCGCCAGCGCCGCCAGCACGGCAAGCAGGGTGGCGCGGCCAACGTCTTTCTTCTGACGCGCCCTGGCGGAAACCACTACCGCGCCTTCCACGCCGATAAACACCCACAGCGTGATCAACATGGTGTTTTTGACCTGTTCCCAAACCGGTTTGCCCAGGGCCACGCCGTGGAAATCCAGGGTGAACACATCCAGCCTGAACGCGAAGATTGCCAGCACGGTAAACAGGCCAAGCGGCAACAGCTTCGCCAGCGTCGCCGCCAGGTTGATGCCGGCAGCGGTCTGTACGCCGCGCAGCACGAGCAAATGAACCATCCACAGCAGCAAGGATTCCCCCAGCAACGCCTGCCAGGTATTACCGTCGCCAAAAATCACCGCACCGTTGCGATCGGTAAACAGGCTCAGGGCAGCAAAGACAATCACCAGATAAGACACGTTGGCGATCACCGCGCACAGCCAGTAGCCCCAGGCAGAGAAAAAACCGACCAAATCGCCAAAACCTTCTTTGGCGTAGGTAAAAATGCCGCCGTCCAGATCGGGGCGCAGCCGGGTCAGCAACAGCATGGCGAACGCCAGGAACAGGATGCCCACGCCGGTGATCCCCCAGCCCAGCAGTAGTGCCGCCGGGCTGGCGATTGCGGCCATGTTCTGCGGCAGGCTGAACACCCCAGCGCCAAGCATGGAGCTGAGCACCAGTGCGGTTAATGCGGTAAGACCAAGTTTTTTTTCCAATGACAGACCTTGAATGCAGAATAATCAACTACGGGGCATTAAATGGTTGCAACAAAGTAATAACCATTCGTAATTAAAAAGAGGATTACCCTAATTTTTGCCGCAGATTTTACGGTGGGAGGCAACAGCATGCAATGATTGAATATGCGGAGTGGGTAAAAAGTTATTCATTATTCGGTTACGGAAAATAAATATCCTCCGGCATAGCCGGAGGTTTTTCTGATGCGCCTATAAGGCTCTGTTACCAGCCGCGCCCTAACAGGCGCATACGATCTGACATTTGCATCAGACCCCGTTACTTACGGCCCGTAAACGGGCTACCCGGGTAAGGGATCGATAACTGCTCGCCCATTTTATCCTCTTCAAGTTGGTGCTTTATGTATTCCTGTATCTTCGCGGTGTTCTTCCCCACCGTATCTACGTAGTACCCCCGGCACCAGAACTCCCTGTTTCTGTATTTGAATTTCAGATCTCCAAACTGCTCATAAAGCATCAGACTGCTTTTCCCTTTCAGATATCCCATAAAGCCAGATACGCTCATTTTGGGCGGGATTTCCACAAGCATATGGATATGATCTGCGCAGCATTCAGCTTCCAGGATCCGTACATTTTTCCACTCACATAGCTTTCTTAAGATACTGCCTATCGCCAGACGCTTCTCTCCGTAGAACGCTTGTCTTCGGTATTTTGGCGCAAAAACTATGTGATATTTACAGTTCCATCGGGTGTGCGCTAAGCTCTTTTCGTCCCCCATTGGGACCCCCTTTTGATTTCTTGTTGAACTTTTGCAGTTGCCAGACCGCAAGATGTTTTAACAAATCAAAAGGGGTTTTAATAACTGGCTTAAAGCTGAAAGCTTTCCGGAACCCCCAGCCTAGCTGGGGGTTTTCCATCGACAAAAAACGGGCAGGCCAACCGGCCTGCCCGCAGAAGAGGCTGACGACGCGGATTATTTGAAGAGATCGGCGTTGACGGTCAGGTTGCCGCCGCTCTTGTTTTGCCACTGGCGGGTAATGTGGTAGTACTTGGCGCCCTTGGCTGCGGCGCGTTTCGCCACCTCGGTGGAAACATCCGTCATGCTGTTGAAATGGCCGGTAAAGGTGACGGAATCAAACGGCTGCATTTGCGCCGCCGTGACGTTGTTCACTTCCTGAATTTTCGTGCCGTTCGGCAGGGTAACCGTATAGCGTTGACCGGTGGAAGACTGGGTCTCGAAGAAACGGCCTACGTTGCGGCTAGGAGAGCCGGAAGAGGCAACACCCGGGATCTCAACTTTGGCTGCGGCCGCGCCGCCGGCGGCCAGTGCTGCGCGGCCAGCGTCTGAATCGGCCGGGATGGCATCAGGGCTTTGCACAACGCGTTTTGGCGCATCGGCTTTGTAAATATAGGCGGTGATATATTGGTTGCCGCCCTGGTTGGCGTCAACCTGGCGCACGATAAAGAACGAATAAGCGCCTTTTTCTTTCGCTTTACGGGAGATGGCGTCATTGATGTCTGGCTGGCTGCGGTAAAAACCGCTCACGCTGACGGTATCGTAAGGCTCAAGCAGATAAGCTTCGTTTTTCGGCAGCTCTTTCACCCCATTAATTTCGCGATAGTTTTGTTCCTGGCCCACCGCAGGGGCATCTTTATGGTAGATGTCCGCAGTAACACGCCAGTTGCCGCCGTTGTTGCTGTTGTTGATGTCCTGAATGTAGAACGCGTCGGCACCCAGTTTATCTGCACGGCGGGATACGGCATCGGCGGCTTCATTGATGGCATTGAAGCGGCCGCTAATGGTGATGCGATCAAACGGCTTAATGGCCGCTGCTTTCTCTGGCGTTAATTCCTGTGCCGCATGAGCAGACAGAGCGGTAAGAGAGAGCAGGGCAGACGCGATGATCGTGGTCTTCAGCTTCATAAAAAATCCTTTCGCCTAGCGCATTAACATTGATAACGTGCTGAACTGTTGAGTGGTATTCAGCCGCCGATTATTACATGTACCTCTGTCACTGTCTCAGCATTTTGTTGCATATGCTGGACAAATCTGTTTGCGGTGTTTTCCTGCCATGATGCTTAAATTGTTATAAGTTTCAATAATAAACTGTTTGGCTCTATCAAGATTAGTTATCTACAGATTTCCAACTTTTACCTTTGACGTATACGTCTGCGGGGCCATAAGGTTATCGGTTTGATAGGGTTATCACGCAGAAAATTGGCGTGCGGCACAGGTTTTTTATCAGAAATTGCGATTCGTCATATCATTATGGGGTTTTTTATGTAAAAACTGACTTTAAGACGTAAGCAATTATGGATCATCAATCTTAATTTCAGTAGGTTATTGATGGCACGTGAATTCGCCGGCAAACAAGCATCGCCTGGGTGGTGCGTGCCGGTGTTATTGCTATGGGTAGGAAGATAATAAATATCATCAAATACAGGTGAGAAGGGAATATTATGCGAATTGGTGTACCAAAAGAGCGGTTGGCCAATGAAGCCCGCGTTGCAGCAACGCCGAAAACGGTGGAACAACTGCTGAAACTGGGCTTTACCGTCACGATAGAAAGTGGGGCGGGCAAGCTGGCAAGTTTTGAGGATAGCGCTTACGAAGCCGCGGGCGCGGCCATTGCCGATACCGCTGAGGTTTGGCAGGCGGATTTGATCCTGAAAGTGAATGCGCCGCAAGAAGATGAAATTGCATTAATGCGTGAGGGCGCAACCGTGGTCAGCTTTATCTGGCCAGCGCAAAACCCGGCATTGATGGAACAACTGGCCGCGCGCAAAGTCACTGCGCTGGCAATGGATGCGGTGCCGCGGATTTCCAGAGCGCAATCCATGGATGCCCTGAGCTCGATGGCCAATATCGCGGGCTATCGTGCGATCGTTGAAGCCGCCCATGAGTTTGGCCGCTTCTTTACCGGCCAGATTACCGCCGCAGGCAAAGTTCCGCCGGCTAAAGTCATGGTGATTGGTGCCGGTGTGGCCGGGCTGGCGGCGATTGGCGCGGCAGGTAGCCTGGGGGCTATCGTGCGTGCGTTCGATACCCGCCCAGAGGTTAAAGAACAGGTCAAAAGCATGGGGGCGGAATTCCTCGAGCTGGACTTTGAAGAAGAAGCCGGCAGTGGCGATGGCTACGCCAAGGTGATGTCCGAAGCCTTTATCAAGGCGGAAATGGCATTGTTCGCCGCGCAGGCGAAAGACGTGGACATCATTGTCACCACCGCGCTGATTCCAGGGAAACCGGCACCGACGTTGATCACCAAAGAGATGGTGGCTTCGATGAAGCCGGGCAGCGTGATTGTCGATCTGGCCGCGCAGACCGGCGGCAACTGTGAACTGACCGTGGCCGATAAAGTCACCGAGACGGAGCACGGGGTAAAAATCATCGGCTATACCGATTTGCCCAGCCGCCTGCCAACGCAATCTTCCCAACTGTATGGCACCAACCTGGTTAACCTGCTCAAACTGCTTTGCAAAGAGAAGAACGGTGAAGTTGACATCGATTTCGACGACACTGTGATCCGCGGCGTTACCGTGGTGCGTGCCGGCGAAGTCACCTGGCCGGCGCCGCCGATTCAGGTCTCTGCCCAGCCGAAACAACCACAGGCGGCAGCCGTTGATCCTGTGGCCAAAGAAGAGAAAAAACCGGTATCGCCGGCGCTGAAATATGGCCTGATCGCACTGGCGATCATCCTGTTTGGCTGGCTGGCCGATGCGGCGCCGAAAGAGTTCCTGTCGCACTTCACCGTCTTCGCGCTGGCCTGCGTGGTGGGTTACTACGTGGTGTGGAACGTCAGCCACGCGTTGCACACGCCGCTGATGTCGGTGACCAACGCCATCTCGGGGATCATCGTCGTCGGGGCGCTGTTGCAGATTGGCCATGGCGGCTGGGTGAGTTTCTTCTCCTTCATCGCCGTGCTGATCGCCAGTATCAATATTTTTGGTGGTTTCACCGTCACTCAGCGCATGCTGAAGATGTTTCGTAAGAACTAAGGGGTAACAAATGTCTGGAGGATTAGTTACAGCTGCATACATTGTTGCCGCTATTTTGTTTATTTTCAGCCTGGCTGGCCTGTCGCGCCATGAAACGTCCAAGCAGGGTAACCTGTTTGGCGTGGCCGGGATGGCGATCGCGCTGATTGCCACCATCCTTGGCCCGGATTCCGGCAATGTTGGTTGGATCATTCTGGCGATGATTATCGGCGGCTCCATCGGTATCTATCTGGCGAAGAAAGTCGAAATGACGGAAATGCCGGAGCTGGTTGCCGTGCTGCACAGCTTCGTCGGCCTGGCAGCGGTGCTGGTGGGCTTCAACAGCTACCTGGATCACGGCACCCTGGCCGATCCGGTGATGGAAAACATTCACCTGACCGAAGTGTTCCTCGGGATCTTCATCGGTGCCGTCACCTTCACCGGTTCCATCGTGGCATTCGGCAAACTGCGCGGCATTATTTCATCCAAACCGCTGATGCTGCCGGCTCGCCATAAGCTGAACCTGGCCGCACTGGTGGTTTCTTTCCTGCTGATGGTGATTTTTGTGCGCACCGACAGCGTGGGCCTGGAAGTGTTCGCTCTGTTGATCATGACCCTCATCGCGCTGGCATTTGGTTGGCACCTGGTGGCGTCAATCGGCGGTGCGGATATGCCGGTAGTGGTTTCAATGCTCAACTCTTATTCCGGTTGGGCCGCTGCTGCCGCGGGCTTTATGCTGAGCAACGATTTGCTGATCGTCACCGGCGCCTTGGTGGGTTCTTCCGGTGCGATCCTGTCTTACATCATGTGTAAGGCGATGAACCGATCGTTTTTCAGCGTGATCGCCGGGGGCTTCGGTACCGACGGTTCGTCAACCGGTGAAAGCGAAGAAATGGGCGAATACCGTGAAACCACGGCGGAAGAAGTGGCTGATCTGCTGAAAAACTCCAGCTCGGTGATCATCACCCCAGGCTACGGTATGGCGGTGGCGCAGGCACAGTATCCAGTGGCGGAAATCACCGAGAAGCTGCGTGCCCGTGGGATTAACGTGCGCTTCGGTATTCACCCGGTCGCTGGGCGTTTGCCGGGCCACATGAACGTGCTGCTGGCGGAAGCGAAAGTGCCTTACGACGTGGTGCTGGAAATGGACGAAATCAACGACGATTTCGCCGATACCGATACCGTGCTGGTGATTGGCGCCAACGATACGGTGAACCCGGCAGCGTTGGAAGATCCGCGCAGCCCGATCGCCGGGATGCCGGTGCTGGAAGTGTGGAAGGCGCAGAACGTGATCGTATTCAAACGTTCAATGAACACCGGCTATGCCGGCGTGCAGAACCCGCTGTTCTTTAAAGAGAACACCCAGATGCTGTTTGGCGATGCCAAACAGAGCGTGGAAGCCATCCTGCATGCTCTGAAGCAGTAATTTCACAGCCAGTGTTAACCGCAAATGCCAGCCTGGCTTCCCCGGCTGGCATTTTTCTTTGCGCCAAGCGGTATTTGCGCCGGTTTATCGCGCAAAATGGCGCAGAATTTGCGCAATCTAACACATCAGATCACAATAAAGGGGCGCAATGAGGTATCTTATGTCCCGATTTCATCCATTTAACGGATCCTAGACCCATTATGATTATCAAACCTAAGGTTCGCGGCTTTATCTGTACCACCACTCATCCGGTGGGTTGTGAAGCCAATGTTCGCCGCCAAATCGCCTACACCAAAGAGCATGGCGTTATCGCCAACGGCCCTAAGCGTGTGCTGGTGATAGGTGCATCTACCGGGTATGGTCTGGCCTCCCGCATTGCCACCGCATTTGGCAGCGGCGCCGCCACCATCGGTGTGTTCTTTGAAAAAGCCGGCACGGAAACCAAACCGGCCACTGCTGGCTGGTATAACTCAGCCGCCTTCGACAAGGCAGCGAAAGAGGCCGGCCTTTACGCCAAGAGCGTTAATGGCGATGCCTTCTCCAATGAATGTCGCGAAAAAGTGATTGAGCTGATTAAAGCCGACCTTGGCCAGATTGACCTGGTGGTTTATTCGCTGGCCTCACCGGTGCGCAAACTGCCGGATACCGGCGAAGTGGTGCGTTCTGCCTTGAAGCCGATCGGAGAGGTTTACACCACTACCGCGATTGATACCAACAAAGACCAGATCATCAGTGCAAGCGTTGAGCCGGCAACGGAAGAAGAGATCCAGAACACCATCACCGTGATGGGCGGGCAGGATTGGGAGCTGTGGATGAGCGCGCTGGAGCAAGCCGGTGTGCTGGCCGAAGGCGCTAAGTCCGTTGCTTATTCGTATATCGGCACCGATCTGACCTGGCCAATCTACTGGCACGGCACGCTGGGCCGCGCGAAAGAAGATCTCGATCGTGCTGCAACGGCCATCCGTGGCGATCTGTCGGCCAAAGGCGGCACGGCGCACGTTGCCGTGCTCAAGTCGGTGGTCACCCAGGCGTCTTCGGCGATCCCGGTCATGCCGCTCTATATCTCCATGGCTTTCAAGATCATGAAGGAAAAAGGTATCCACGAAGGCTGTATCGAACAGGTTGACCGCCTGATGCGCACCCGTTTGTACGGCAGCGATATGGCGCTGGACGACCATAACCGTATCCGCATGGACGACTGGGAGCTGCGTGATGATGTGCAGCTGGCGTGCCGCGATCTGTGGCCGTCCATCACCACTGAAAACCTCAGTGAACTGACGGATTACATCGGCTACAAGCAGGAGTTCCTGCGTCTGTTCGGCTTCGGCCTACCGGAAGTGGATTACGACGCGGACGTGAACCCAGACGTGCGTTTTGACGTGGTAGAACTGTAAGTTCCTGGCCACGGCGCTAATCCGACAGTAAAAAGCCAGTCAGTTAAACTGACTGGCTTTTTTTATCGCGCCGTTTGCTGGCGAAGAGCTTAGCGATTAATCCTCATCGTCATGTTCGTCGTCCTCGTCACTTTCAATCGGGCAGTTGAAATCATCCGGCTTGATCACTAACAGATCGCACTTGAGGTGGTCGATCACGTGTTCGGCGGTGTTGCCGATAAATGCGGCCGAAATACCGGTGCGGCCCAGCGTGCCAAGCACCACAATCCCGGCGCCCAGATGTTCAGCCAGATCGGGGATAACCTCTTCCGGCAGGCCTTTTTCCACGTGGGTGAACTCTTCCTTGATGTGGAATTTTTGCCGCAGCGCCTTCATGGCGATCAAATGCTGGCCGCGGATAGCGTCGTTATAGACGCTGGGATCAAAGTCAGGCAGTTCAATAGCGATGTTAATTGGGGTTACCGGGTAGGCGCCAACCAGATGCACTTCCGTTTGGTTGACGTTATTGGCCAGTTCAACGGTTTCCTGCACCAGCTTGATATTCAGCGGATCGTGATAAGGTTCTTCACTGGATAGGTTGACTGCCACCACGGCTTTACCGCCTTCCGGCCACGGCTGGTCTTTTACCATCCACACCGGTGAAGGGCATTTGCGCAGCAGGTGCCAGTCGGTTGGGGTAAAGATCACCGATTCCAGCCGATCGTGCTGGTGCGCCATTTTCAGCAGCAAATCGTGTTTGCCATTAATGACTTCCTGAATAATCGCTTCAAAGGGACGATTGTGCCAGACCACTTTGATTTCAATCGGAATGCCATCCTGCAGATAAAAGCGGCATTGCTCGTTGATCCAGGCGGCGCGCTGGCTGATGACGCCTTGCCGCATCGCGGTGCGTTCATCCGGGGAAAGCAGGGTGGTCATCTCATAAGAGAAATCATAGATGGGAAGAAAGGCCTTGATGCGCCCGCCATTCCGTTTCACCAGATATACCGCCCGGCGCAACGCCGGTTGGTCGTCCTGGTTGGGATCAATAGCCACCAGAAGGTTCTGATACTTCGCCATAGGGCCTCCTATACAGCTGAAATCAACAGTCTGTCAGTAACAGAGTAACCCAACATTGAAAAACAGAACAGCGGCAGTAACGTACCGGATCACTAATTGAGTGAAATTAGCGATCCGGCAGGCAATCAGGCGTTAACGCTCACGTTGATATGCTGTGAGCCGGCCAACAGGGAAAGGGCGTCGATATTTTCGATGGTGATGTATTTGCCTTTCACGCTAAGGATTTCGCTTTTCTGGAAGCGCCCCAGCAGGCGGCTGATGGTTTCAACCGTCAGGCCAAGATAGTTGCCGATATCGCCACGGGTCATCGTCAGGCGGAACTCACGCGGTGAAAAGCCACGCTGCGCGAAACGGCGCGACAGGTTATACACGAAAGCGGCCAGGCGCTCTTCGGCGTTTTTCTTCGACAACAGCAGGATCATATCCTGATCGCCTTTAATTTCACCGCTCATCAGGCGCATGATTTGCTGGCGCAGGTTCGGCATTTTGCCGGAAAGATCGTCCAGGGTTTCAAACGGTATTTCGCACACCATCGAGGTTTCCAGCGCTTGCGCGAAGCTGGGGTGCTTCAGGGCGCCGATGGCGTCAAAACCCACCAGATCGCCAGCCAGATGGAAACCGGTGATTTGCTCGTCGCCTTGTTCGGTAATGGTGTAGCTTTTGATGGTTCCGGAGCGGATAGCGTACAGCGATTTCAGCTCATCACCGGCTTTAAACAGGGTTTGGCCTTTTTGAATTGGCTTTTTCCTTTCGATAATGTTGTCGAGCTGATCCAGTTCGTGCGCATTAAGAGTGAAGGGAATGCACAGTTGGCTGATGCTGCAGTCCTGGCAGTGGATTGCACAACCACCCGACTGGATACGACGAATCACGCGTTTTTCCGGAATCATAGATTACGCTCATGCAATAATTGATATGCGTCAATTTTAACATCTTTTATTGCGGGTGATAAGGGTAGCAATAACAAGAACCGGGATATTATGTGCGTTTTTTGTACACGCTGGCAGTAGGGTTTTATTTAGCTTATTGATATCAAAGTGGTTGATTACATCACGCTGCTTGCACAATGCCCGGTTCAAGCGGGCAATAACAACACAATCATGCTGGGTGATGTAGCGTATTGAGGCACACTGAACAGCCAAACGGCCTGGTATTCAGGCCGTTTGGGCGACTACGGGTTGCTTTCCTTGGCGAGCGCCTTGTCGGGGATGGCATAGCCTGCGGCCGCCGTGCTGTGCCCCGGTTGTTCAACCTTGACGATCAACGTCAAGACCGCGGCAAACAGGTAGAGGCCGGTATATGCCCACACCACGCCGACGATATCAAAGAATGGCAAAATGATAGAAGCGATGGCCGGTGCGGCGAAGTTGCTCAGCCCGGCGGAGAGGTTGTAGATGGAAATAGCCGCCCCTTTATGGTTAGGTTCCAGCACTGGGAAAACGGCGGTCATCGGTACAAAGGCGGCAACGGTGATGCCGAGCATCACCGCAGGCACCAACGCCATCCAGAAGTTATGGCCGAAGTACACCGGCAGGTAGTAGAACGCCAGGCTGTAGATGGCGCAGCCAATGCAACCGAACCAGCGCACCTGGCGCATCCAGCCGATTTTCTCGCCCAAAATTCCCCACATAATGTTAGTAAAAATGGTGACGAAGAAGAACACCGCCCAGATCTGCAGCCATTCAGGCATGCTAAAACCCAGCCGGCCGACAAACAACATCGGCATGATCACCGCGAAGCCAAACAGCGACAGCGTATTGATAATACGGATCAGGCAGGACAGGAAAATATTGCGATTGGTAAACAGGATGGTCACCGCGCGCGAAAGCTCTTTCAGTTTATCTTTCGGCGGCAAATGGGCCTTGGTGCTGGCCTGGCCGACGTGGCGCAGCATCAGCATCGCCATCAGGCCGCCCACCAATACCCAGGCGATAGCGAACCACAGGGTGCCGGTTTCGCCGATCAGCGGGATGGTAAAGCTTGGCAAATAGCTGCCGATACAGCCGATACCGATCGAGTACATCGCCCAGAACCAGCCCATGGCGGACGAAAGCTGCTGCTTGGGAACATTCTGTACCACTAACATCACGAAAGAGTAGATAAACAGCGGGTAGGCTAAGCCGCGGATGCCGTAGAACAGAATGATCAACGGGTAGTTTTTCATCCCAAGCCCGAACAGCATAAACAGCGCGTGCATCACGACCCACAGGATAAAGCCGATGCGCATGGCTTTTTGCGGCGTAATAATCTCGGCCACCACGCCGGAGCTCCAGGCGGCCAGCGCGGCGGCCAGGCCATACACCGTGAACACCAGTGCGGACTGCGCCGGTGAAAACCCCATATCGGTGATATGTTTTGACAAGAAGGCCATCTCAAAGCCATCGCCGCTCATAAAAATGGCGATAGCGATATAGCCCCAGAACAGGTTCATCGGTAACCCGAACCAATGTTTGTGTTGTTGCATAGCAAACTCCTCCTCGGCCATAGCCGCTAGGGATGAAGGGCGGTTGTTATTGTTTTAAGCCGGGTGCCGCAGTGCGACCTGTTGTTGATATAACCGGCGATAGGTGGCCAGCCGCTCAGCCAGTAGCGGCTGGCGTGCGCGCTCAGGTGTAAACCGCCGGGCGAGCGGCGGCTTGCTACATACCTGTTGCAGATCGCCCCCTTGCGCCAGCCAGCCCAAACGGGCCGCGCCCAGAGCGCCGCCGGCATCGCCGCCCTGATGAGTGATGATGGGCAGATCAAGCACATCGGCCATCAGTTGCGCCCACGTCTCACTGCGGGCGCCGCCGCCGATCAGCGAGCATTGCGTCAGTTGGGTGCCCGCCTGGCGCAGAACCTCCAGCCCGTCGGCCATACCGAACGCCACGCCCTCCAGCACGGCGTAACCGAGCGCAGAGCGTGCATGGCTATGGGTCAGGCCATGGAAAGCCCCGCTGGCCTGCGGATCGTTATGTGGTGTCCGTTCACCGGAAAGATACGGCAGGAAGATCGGCGCCAGCCGTTGCTCGGCCTGGTTCATCTGGGCGATTTCCGCCAGCAGGGTGGTTTCATTACTGCCGACCAACTGGCAGAACCAGCGCAGCGCGCTGGCGGCAGTGAGCATCACGCTCATCTGGTGCCAGCGGTTTGGCAACGCATGGCAAAACGCATGCACTGCGGACAATGGGTTGGGGCGAAAACGGTCGTTCACGGCGAACAGCACTCCGGAAGTCCCCAGCGAAATAAACGCGTCACCGGCGTTGACGGCACCGATACCCACCGCACTGGCGGCATTATCACCGCCGCCACCGGCTATGGTGACGTTGTCACTTAGTCCCCAGGCGTTGGCGATATCCGTTTTCAACACCCCGGTGGGTTCACTGCCTTCAACCAGGCGCGGCATGTGATCGCGCGTCAGCCCACAGGCGGCCAACAGGCTGTCTGACCAGTCGCGTTTAGCCACATCCAGCCACAGCGTGCCTGCCGCGTCAGACATATCGGAGACTTTATCCCCGCTCATCATCCAACGCAGGTAGTCTTTAGGCAGCAGTACGCAGGCGGTTTGGGCAAAGATCTCCGGCTCATTGCGCGCCACCCACAGCAGTTTGGGGGCGGTAAAACCCGGCATGGCCAGGTTGCCGGCGATGCTGTGCAGCTCAGGCGCATTGGCCGTCAATGCCTCGCACTGAGCCGCGCTGCGTGTGTCGTTCCACAAAATGGCCGGGCGCAGCACATGATCCTCACGGTCCAACAGCACCGCGCCGTGCATCTGCCCGGAAAGGCCAATCGCCTGAATTTGCGCCCACTGCGCGGCCGGCATTTTGGCCCGCAGGCGCGCAACGGCTATCTGCGTGGCCTGCCACCAGGCGCTGGGGTGTTGCTCGGCCCAATGCGGATGCGGCCGCTGCACGTCCAGCGTTTCGCCGGCGCTGGCAACCAGGGCGCCGTTGTCGTTGATCACCACCGCCTTGATTTCAGAAGTGCCCAGATCGAGTCCCAAATACATGCGCAGCTCCTTTAGGCGGTCAGCCAATGGTTGATCCGGGCAATCGCCTGGCGCAGCAGTTGGGCGAAGCTTTCGCTGTGCGCCAACTCGCCAAACAGTTTTTCATCGGCGGCATAAATTGCTAGCGGATCTTCAGCCGCAAACATCCGGTGTACCGCTGGCGCATCGAGAATGCCATCCTGGTAGTCGTAAGGCAGGGTGCCTTCATGCCAACGTTGCATAAAGACGAAGAACAAGGCGGGTAGCAGCACGGTGGCGCGCGGTTGTTGCCCGCGTTGATAGCATTCAAGCAACGTCGGGGTAATGAAGCCGGGGATTTTCGAGAAGCCGTCGGCGGCGACGCGCTGGTTAGTATCGCGGATATAGGGGTTGGAAAACCGCTCCAGCACCACGTCGCGGTAGGCCGCCAGATCGAGCGGGTTGGGCGTCAGGGAAGGGATAACATCCTCGGTAACATAGTCATACGCCATTTGGCGAATGGCATCGGTATCGGTGCTTTCATGAATATAGCGCTGGCCAATCAGGGTGCCGGCCCAAGCGATACAGCTATGGCTGGCGTTCAGGATACGAATTTTGGCTTCTTCATACGGCAGCACCGAATTGACCATTTCGACACCGACATTCTCCAACGCCGGGCGGCCGGCAATGAAATCATCCTCGATGACCCATTGGATAAACGCTTCGCCCATTACCGCCGCACGATCGTGGAACCCAGTCGCCTGGGCGACGCGTTCGGCCACCTCGGGGGATGGGCGCGGCGTGATCCTGTCCACCATGGTGTTGGGGCAGCGGGTGTGGCTGTCAATCCAGGCGATGAGCGCATCCTGGCGGCGCAGGGTGAGAAACTGCTTCAGCCCGTGGCGGAAGCGGTCGCCATTGTGGCGCAGATTGTCGCAATTCAATAATGTGACAGGGTCACTATTTAGCCGCTGACGGTGCTGTAAAATCTGTGTGACAGCGCCGTAAATGGTGCTGCATCCGCCCTGCAAATCGGCTTGAACGTCAGCGTTAGACTGATCGAGGTTGAATTGATTATCCAGGTAATAGCCGCTTTCGGTTACGGTGAACGAGATGACCTTGGTTTCGGGTTTGGCGCCTTGCGCGGTCAGCGCCGCCAGTTCTTTATCCCACGGTATCACCTGTTGGATTGAGGTAATGGTTTCATACTGGCGCTCACCCTGCGGCGTGACGGTTTCCAGTACGTAACGGCCATCTTGCGCCGCCAGCGCATCTAACAAGGGGGCGGCATCGTCGCGAATGTTACCCAGGGCAATCGACCAGCGTTTATCACCGCTTACCATCAAGCGATGCAGATACCAGGCCTGATGGGCACGGTGGAAAGATCCTGCGCCGATATGCAGCCACACGGCCGGGGAAGCACTTGCTTTTTGATTCATATGCACTCCGTTAGTGATTTGGGCATTGGCCCCTTTGTTGGGCAATTGCTCTATTGCTGGCGTGTAGCTTAGATAAACTTTTGCCCATTTAGTGGGCTTTGGCTCACAAATGTGCAAATTGACCACATCGCATTGGCCGTTCGGCAGTAAAATGGCGCGCAGTGGCTTTACCTATGGGCTGGATAAATGACGAAACATGATAAGAAGCTGGATCAGGCTGCACGCGCCGCCTGGATGTATTACGTCGCCGGGCAAACGCAGCATGAGATTGCCGATGCGCTGGGCGTTTCACGGCAGGTGGCGCAGCGGCTGGTCGCCTGCGCAATAGACAACGGGTTGGTTAGCGTGACCATCTCGCATCCGGAGGGCCGCTGCATGGCGCTGGCCGCCCAATTGCGCGAGCGCTTCAGCCTGGGGTTATGTCAGGTGGTGCCGAGCCAGGGCATGGCGGCCGCGGGTATCAATCGCGCAGTGGCGGTAGCGGGCGCAGAGGTAATGGCGCAGTTTATCCGCAGTGAGCAACCGTTGATTATCGGCGTGGGATCGGGGCGGAGCCTTAAGGCGGCGATTGATGAACTGCCGGAATTCGAACGGCCGCAGCACAGCTGCGTGTCGCTGATCGGCGCGATAGCCTCCGACGGCTCTTGTACTCGTTACGATGTGCCGTTATGGATGGCGGAGAAAACCCAGGGGCGCTACTTTATTTTGCCGGCGCCGCTGTTTGCCGACGGTGAACAGGACCGGGCGCTATGGTGCAATCACCGGATTTACCGTACGGTCAGTGAAAAAGCCAATCAGGCGGATGTCACTTTCATCGGCATTGGTACTATTGGCCGCCAGTGCCCGCTGCACCAGGATGGTTTTATCTCCGCACAGCAGGTTGAGCGCCTGCAGGCGGACAATGCAGTGGCTGAAATGCTCGGCCACTTTATCGATCGCGAAGGCCGGCGGGTCGCCAGCGAACTGGATGGGCGTTTGACCAGCGTTAGCCTGCGCCAACGGCCGGAAAAACCCGTGATCGCTCTGGCCGGTGGCCGGGAAAAATACAGCGCCATCCGCGCGGCGTTGGCGGGCCAATGGATTAACGGCCTGGTAACTGATGAAGAAACCGCGGCCGGGCTATGGGCCGAAGGGGCTTAGCCTTAGCCCTGCGCCGGCAGAAAGCCTTCATGGCGCAGCAGCCAGGCTTTGCGATGTACGCCGCCGGCGTAACCCGTCAGCGCCCCCTGGGCACCAATCACCCGGTGGCAAGGCACGACGATACTGATCGGGTTGGCGCCGTTGGCCATGCCTACCGCGCGTGAAGCGGTAGGGCGGCCGATGCGCCGTGCCAATTCGCCATAGCTGATCACTTCTCCACATGGGATCAGGCGCAATTGCCGCCAGACGCTGTGCTGGAATTCCGTGCCGGCGGTGCATACCGCGACATCATTGATGGCCGCCAGATCGCCGGCAAAGTAACGCGTTAACGTCTCGGTCAGGCCCCCGGGGTTACTTTTTTCCTGCAGTTGGAAGGGGGCCGTGCGGTAATGCGTGTGCATCAGCGCCATCAGCCGTGCTTCATGGTCGCCCCAGTCCAGGCCTCGCAGTTGGCCCTGCGCATCGGCAATCAATAGCAACTCGCCCAGCGGGCTCGCCATTCGATCAATATAGAAGTTTTGCATCCTGGTCACTCCGTTATGTTGATGAACAGATTATCACATGCATTGGCATCCGGTGATGGCGGCTTCCGGACATGGATTTTTTGCGGTGCGGCGATGCCTGTGCGTGCGCACCGTCTGGCGCCGCCACTGCCACAGGCCATAGTCATGGCGAAATTTTGTAATATTTTGCTATACCTGAATGGAGGGATTTCATTTTTCTGTCATTAATATGACATGTTAAGGTCATGGCGCTAGCCTAAGTTTGCAAGCGACTAGGCCAGGAGATAACACCGATGTTTAACTTGGACACCTTGCTGCACGATGCCTTCCCAGACCGCAAGACTCCCCCTTGGCAGCGCCGCCTGCTAAAAGCGCTCCTCTTCGAAAAAGAATTCAAACAATTTGCTGCGGATTACCCGTATTTGCGCGGGTTGGATCTGATCGAGCAGGTGATGGACCATTTTAATATCCGCTGCGAGCTGGCCGAAGGTGACCTGGAGAATATCCCCGCCGAAGGGCCCGTGGTGTTGGTGGCGAATCATCCTATCGGTTCGCTTGACGGGCTGGCGCTGCTGCGTGCGGTTGCAGCCGTTCGGCCGGATGTCAAAGTGGTGGCCAACCAGATGCTGAATCATATTGAGCCGCTACGCAGCCTGTTCGTGCCGGTGGACAATATCGGCTACAAGACCAATCGCCAGCAGATCGAAGCGATGCAAGCGCAGTTGAATGCCCAGGGCGCGCTGATCCTGTTCCCCGCCGGGGAGGTTTCGCGCATGAGCATGAATGGCATCCGCGATGGGCATTGGCACACCGGTTTTCTGCGGCTGGCGGCCAAAGCCCGCGCGCCGATCGTGCCGGTGCATATCGCGGCGCGCAACAGCGGCCTGTTCTATTGCGTTTCCATGCTTTACCGGCCGCTTTCCACCCTGTTGCTGGTGCGAGAGATGTTTCAGCAGCAGGGAGGGGAAATCAAGTTCCGTATCGGCGGGCGCATTGCCTTTACCAACTGGTATGACGGCCACACCAGCGCCAAGGCGTTGGCTGAACGTTTCCGCCGCCACGTATACCGCCTGGGGCAAGGCAAACCAGGGCTGTTCGTGAGCGAAGCGCCCATCGCCTTGCAGGAAGACCGCATCGAGTTGAAAAAAGCGCTGGCCGCGTGTGAGCTATTGGGCACCACGCCGGACGGCAAAGTCATTTATCTGTATCGCCGCCGCGATGAAGCGCGCACGCCGATTCTGCGTGAGCTTGGCCGCCTGCGTGAAATCGCCTTCCGCGCCGTGGGGGAAGGTTCAGGCCGCCGGCGCGATCTGGACAATTTTGACGACGACTATTACCACCTGGTGCTGTGGGATGAAGACGAACTGGAGATCGTCGGCGCCTACCGCTTTATCCCCACGGCCGAGCAACTCAGGCTAAAAGGCCTGGTGGGTATTTACAGCAATAGCCTGTTCCATTACGGGGAAGATATGAATCCGATTCTGGAACAGGGGATTGAGCTTGGCCGCAGTTTTATTCAACCGGCCTATTGGGGCAAACGGGGGCTGGACTATCTGTGGCTGGGGATCGGCGCTTATCTGGCGAAGTACCCCCAATACCGCTATCTCTTTGGACCGGTGTCGATGTCCGGCACGATGCCGGTGGCGGCGCGCGATCTGCTGATCGCGTTTTACCGGCTCTATTTTGCGCCGGATCATTCACTGGCGCAGTCTCGCCAGCCTTATCCTGCCTCGTTGCCGCAGGTGTTGGCGCAGTTTGCCGGCGATAACTATCAGGAAGATCTGGTGCGGTTGAAAAGCCTGCTGAACAATATCGGCTGTTCGATCCCGACGCTGTATAAACAGTACACCGAGCTGTGCGAGCCGGGCGGGGTGCAGTTTATCGATTTCGGTACCGATCCGGCGTTTAATAACTGCATTGACGGGTTGGTTCTGGTTGATGTCTCGCGCCTGAAACCGGGGCGTTATCAGCGTTATATTGCGGTGCATCAGCAATAGGCGCATTGCTGCGCCACGGTGTGGATAGGCACAAGCTATGCCGCTTTGATCTAAACAAGGGCGTAGGCCCGGCGCGGGGGAAACGTTAAGATAACGTTTTTCTGCTGGAGTTATGATATGTCCACACCGTTCGTCCCGCCGCTGCTGTCGCCGGCGGATCTTGCCCCTGCCGTCATTGAAACGCCGCAGGGCGAGTCACCCTTTCTTTTGTTGTGCGATCACGCCGGGCAGGCCATCCCTGCTTGCCTGGGCGATCTTGGCCTGCCGCCGGGCGAAATTGACCGGCATATCGGCTGGGATATCGGGGCTTTGGCCGTTTCACGCCGCCTCAGCCAGGAGCTGGATGCCACCCTGATCCATCAGCACTATTCCCGCCTGGTGATTGATTGCAACCGCACTCCCGGTATTGCCAGCTCAATTCCCACGCTTTCTGAACTGACGCCGATCCCCGGCAACGTTGACATCGGTGCTGCCCAGGCGTTGGCGCGTGAGCAAGAGATCTTCCAGCCGTATCACCGCATGATCGACGAGGTGTTAACCACCCGGCAACTGCGGCAACGGCCAACGGTGATCATTGCCATGCATAGTTTTACGCCGGTGTTTAAGGGGGTATCGCGCCCATGGCAGGTGGGGCTGCTGTTCAACCGCCAGCCTGAATTCGCGTTATTGCTGGCCGAGTTGTTGCGTGAGGAAGGGGACCTGCAGGTTGGGCTTAATGAGCCTTATGCGATGACGGACGCCACGGATTATACGCTGCCGGTGCATGCCAGCGGCCGTCAGTTGCCGTATGTGGGGGTTGAGATCCGCCAGGATCTGCTGGCCAATAGCGCCGGCCAGCAGGCCTGGGCGGCACGTTTTGTGCGTTTGTTAACCCAAGCGTGGCAACGCTGGCAAAATTGATTTCCAAATTATTCCCAGTGATTATACTGTCAAGATATTGTAAGTCTGATAATGGATTCTCTGGGAGAAATGAATGGAGCATATCGATAACGGATTGTTTATCAAGGAAGATCGTTTTGAAGTGCTCGCAATTTTACGTGAAATCCATAAACAACGCATATCAATGCGTATAACAAACGAGCAACGAAGATTTCACGCCAGGCTCCTAAGCGTCGGGGCCGATAATATCGTATTTTGTTGTGATCAGGATCAGATGAACCGCCCCCCGGGGGAGCCGTTGAAATTCGAGATCGAAAGCCACGATGCCAAGATCGAATTTTCCGTCCAACAGGTGGAGCCGGTTCAGTTCTCGCAGCAATCTGCTTATATGGCTCAATTGCCGAAAGCACTGTTTTACATTCAACGCCGGCGCCAGTTCCGTATCATCACCCCGTCCTGGCGCGGTTTTTTATGCCATGCCGAGCATGGCGGCCGGCGCTACGTGTTCCCCATCCATAATCTGTCCGCCGGCGGCGTTGGCTTGCGTATTGATGGTGTGCTCCCCGCCTGTATAGCTAGCGGGCTGCAGTTAAAAAAAGCGAAGCTGGATCTGGAAGAGTACGGCAGTTTTACCGTCAACATGGAATTGGTCGGCGTCAGTGAAGATTGCGAACTTGACGACGACAACCGTGAGCATTGTTTCTGGCGTTTGTCCTGGCGTTTCGTTAATCAAAGCCTGGCGATGGAGCGCAAACTGCAAAGCGCGGTGTTTGCGCTGGAACTGGATTTTAATAAAAGGAAACGGCGCTGAACTGCGCCTCAGCCGAGGGCGCGCAGGCTGCCGATCTCTTCCCAGCCGTAACGTTCGGCTTCAGTTAAAACCTCGCAAACTTCACTGCTGGCCGCCAATATGGCTTCCCGCAGGCTGTTACCGTTCAGGAGATAGCTAATCAGCAACGCGGTGAACAGATCGCCGGTGCCTTTGACCGCCGATTGGCGTTTAGGATGGCAGAAACTTTGCACATCGTTATGGCTGACAAGCAGCAGGCCCACTTCATCAGCGCTTTTCGCGATGCCCGGCGCGCTGGTCACCAGCACCCATTCCGTTTTGCCGCTCAGCAATTCCTGCGCGGCCTGCAGGGTTTGTTCCTGGCTGTTTAGCTTGCGGCCGCACAGTTGCTCAAGTTCAAAGCCGTTCGGCGTCAGGCCGTTGGCGAGCTGCAGAAAAGGGGAGCGGTAGCAGTTTACGATACGTTCATCCACGTAGATCCCTTCACCGTAATCGCCCATTACCGGATCGATATAGATCTGAATTGCCGGGTTAACGCTGCGAACGCGCGGTAGCCAATTGGCCAGGATATGGCACTGCGAAACGTTCCCCAGATAACCGATAACGATGGCGCGCGCCCGTTGGACGACCCCACGGGTAAGTAAATCTTCCAGAAAACCGCTGAACCAATCGTCGGGGATCACACCGCCGCTGGGGGCGCCGTAGTAAGGTGGGCAACCAAACAACACGCTGGGCACCTGCAAGGCTTCCAGGCCTTTTTTGAGCAGGGCGCGATAGGCAATACCGTTACCAACGCTGCCATAAACCACCTGCGATTGGATGGTGATAACGTCAATCAGCGGCGGGCGCAGCGTGGGGTTCTGTTGCATGGTGTTTCCTCAGTTATGGCGGTCAGCCCCGACGGCCTGGGCGGAAAACATGATAAATGTTAGGCCGATCATCTTTTTATCTCGCCAGCTTTATTTGAGCGGCGAGAGGCTGCTATGCTTATTTGAACTAGTACAAAAATGGATATGTATGAATTCATTTTATGCAAAAGGCGGCAGCGCTGTCCAGATAGCCGAGCATATCAGCGCACAGATTAAAGCCGGTGAATTGAAGCCGGGCGAGGTGTTGGATCCGGTGCGGAAAATGGCGCAGGCGCTGGGCGTTAACCCCAATACGGTGGCCAGCGCGTACGGCAAGCTGCGTAATGCCGGGCTGGTGGCTACCCGCGGCCGCGCCGGGACGGTGGTGTTACAACCATTGGCGCCGGTAGCGCGCAGCCCTTTGCCGGTTCCACCGGGCATGCGGGATCTCGCCAGCGGCAAGCTGGATGCGGCGCTGCTGCCGCGCCTGGCGTTCACCGCCGCAGATATTTTCCCACAGCATAGCGGTTATGACGTTAGCGAAGATTTGCCGGCGCTGTGTACGCTGGGGAGTGAATGGCTGGCTGGGCAGGGCGTGGCGGCCGATGGCCTGGCGGTGTTTTCCGGCGCGCTGGACGCCATTGAAAAGGCGTTGCGCTGCCATGCGGTGCCCGGTTCCGCCATCTGGGTGGAAGATCCCTGCTGGCCACCGCTGCTCACCCTGCTGCGTCATCTGCGCCTGAAGGCGTTGCCGCTGCCGCTCGACGAACAGGGATGTTGCCTGCCGGAGAGCCATAGCGAGCGGGGCTGCGCGGTGATCCTTACCCCACGCGCGCAAAACCCGACCGGGTTGGCATTGAGCGCCGAACGGGCGCAGCGCTGGCGTGTGTTCTTGCGCCAAAATCCGGATTGCCTGGCGATCGCCGACGATTTCTGGGGCCCACTGTCCAGCCAGCCGCTGCACCTGCCGTTTGACGGTACACACGGCCTGTATGTGCTGTCGGTCAGTAAATTCCTGGGGCCGGATTTGCGCATTGCGCTGGCCTGCGGCAAGCCCGCAGTGTTGCAGGCGATGCGCGCCGATCAATCTATCCGCGAGCGCTGGGTCAGCCATATTTTGCAGCAGGCGACGGCAACCCTCTGGGCCGGAGCGGGCGAGGTGCTGGCGCAGGCGCGGCAGGTCTATCGCCAGCGGCGGCAGTTACTGGTAGAAAAACTGCAGCAGTTGGCCGGCATCTCTTTGCCGCCGGGGGAAGGGCTGTATCTTTGGCTGCCGGTGAGCTCGGAAACGGCCGCCTGCCAACTGATGGCGCAGCGTGGCTGGCTGGTGCAAAGCGGCGAACCGTTCCGGCTGAAAAGCGGCCCGGCGCTGCGCATTAGCCTGGCGAATGTGGCCGAGGAACAGTTAACCACGCTGGCGCAAGATCTTTGCGCCGCCATGCAGGCCAATGTGCAGGTGAATTAAGGCCGTGGCGCGCGCAGGATATATCCGCAAATATAGGCTGTGTCCCGTAATAGGTCGTGGTGCCGTCGTTGCGTCCAAAGCCCGTCATCAAGGCTTCGGGCGCAGGGCATAGTGGGCCTATGTTCAAGCCCGATAACGCAGAGGACGGGCTTTGGGGGCACGACCCTCCGGGCTGGGGCCATTGGGCCGCGCTCCTGCGTTGCTCGCCGTTTATTTGGGCCCGCCAAACCGCACGGCTTGCGCCTTGACGCGCAGCCCAATGACCACCAGCGGCACTCACGCACTATTGCGGGACACAGCCTAGTTTACAGTCGTGTTAAATTCAGTGCGCTATAGCTACATAGCGCCACGCGCTTTTGTGCGCTACTGCCTGATACGTGGCAATAGACGATGATAAACACCAGAAGGGGAACGCCATGCCAGAAACGAAAACCCTTGGCGCAGAACAACTCAGTGCGCCGCCTACCGCAACCCAGCTGTTTACCGGATTTCTAATGCTGGGGTTGATCGGTTTTGGCGGCGTGTTGCCGTTGGCGCGTAATATGTTGGTGGAAGAACGCCGTTGGTTGAGTGGCGAGCAATTCACCGAGCTGTTGGGCCTGTGCCAGTTTTTGCCCGGCGGCAATATCATCAACCTTTCCGTTGCCGTGGGGATGGAGTTTCGTGGGCTACGCGGGGCGCTGTGTGCTCTGCTGGGGTTGATCTGCGCGCCGACCGCCATCGTGATCGGGCTGGGGGTGGTGTACGCCCGCTATCAGAATGATCCTCATGTGCAGCACGTGTTTGCCGGCCTGGCTGCCGCCGCCGCAGGGTTACTGTTGTCTACCGCCTTAAAAATGCTGCTGCCGCTGCGCGGTAAATGGTTGTCGTTAACCCTTGTTGCCACATGCTTGATCGCTATCGCCTGGCTGCGTTTGCCCTTGTTGCCAACCATGTTGGTGTTGGCGCCGCTCAGTATTTTGCTGACATGGAAGATCCGCCAATGACGGGGGTATTGATCTCGCTGGCGCTGATCTTCACCGAGCTTTCGCTGATGGCCTTTGGCGGCGGTGTGTCGATCCTGCCGGAAATGCAGCGCCAGGTCGTCGAAGTGCATCACTGGATGAGCGCCCAGGAATTCAGCGCGCTGTTTGCCATGGCGCAGGCGGCACCGGGGCCGAATATGATGGTGGTGCCTTTGATCGGTTGGCATGTCGCAGGCTGGGCCGGGCTGTTGGTGTCATCCGTGGCCAAGTTCGGCCCTTCGTCGGTGGTGACGCTGCTGGTGATGAACGCCTGGAAGCGTTTCAAAGATAAACCGTGGCGGCGCATTGTGCAGGCTGGGCTGGTGCCGGTGACCGTTGGCCTGGTGGCGGCCAGCGGGCTTCTGATTGCTGAAGCCTCGGCTACCAATTGGCGGCTGGCGGTGTTGATCCTGTTCGCCACGGGGTTCGGCATGAGCAAACGCATTCACCCGCTGTGGGTGCTGGCCGGGGGCGCGCTGCTCGGTTTGTTGACGGCATGAAAAGTAGGGCCCGCGTGGGCCCCGGTGCGTTATACCCAGCCTTTGCCGCGGAATTGGTGCATGGTTTTCGCCACGAACGCCATCTCTTCCGGGGTGCCGAGTGAGACGCGGCACCAGTTATCGGCCGGCGGAAACGCCCTGCCAACCAGGATGCCGGCGCTTTTCATCTGCTGTTGGTAATCTTTCAGCGGCACGTTGAGCTGATGAAAAACAAAGTTTCCCTCTGAAGGCAGGTAAGGGATCGCCAACTGATCCAGCGCCTGCAGCAGGATTTGCCGCGCGGTGTCGTTGCTCTTTTTGCTGTAAGCGATAAAAGCGTGATCGTCCAGTGACGCCAGCGCCGCATCCACCCCGCAGAAGTTTATTTTCTCACCGGCGACATGGTTGCCAAGCCGCGCGATGAGCGCCGGTTGGGCAACCGCATAGCCAACCCGCATCCCCGCCATGGCAAAGATTTTCGAAAATGTTTTCAACAGAATGACATTATCGGCGCCGTTATGGATTAACGGGCCGACGGAGCGGAAGCGGCGATCGTTAACAAATTCGGCGTAGGCTTCGTCGACGATAAACAGTGTGTTGGCCGGTTTGCTGGCGATCCACGGCTCGATCAGATCCGCCGGCGTAATGGTTGACGTGGGGTTGTTGGGGTTCACCAAATACACCAGCGACGGGCCGGCGTAGCTTGCCACGGCATTTTTCAGGCCCTCGATATTGAACTGCCAGCCGTCGAGCATCGGCACCTTGGTAATTTTCATGCCGGCGATTTTGGCGAAGTGTTCGCCATCGCCATAGGTCAGTTCGGGGATCACCAACTGGGTATCCAGCGTGGCATAGGCCTCCACCGCGGCGCGAATGCCTTCGGAAGAGCCGGCGGTGAGCAGAATAGCGGTTTCCGGCACCTGATACTGGCTGGCCAACTTGCTGCGCAGGGCGATAATCTCTTCTTTGGCATAACGATTGGCTTTACTCACCGCCTCACGCGCAGCGGCCTGCGCCTTGGGTGACATACCCAGCGGGTTCTCATTGAAGTTTATGCGGATTGGGTGCTCTGCCGTCGGGGGTTGGAAATTGCTGACGCCGCTGGGGGCGGCGGCCAGCGCCTTGCGCTGCAATCCTGCCAGTGCGACACCGCCCATCAGTGCGCCTGAAAGTTTTAATAGTTGTCTGCGTTTGGCGTTTAATACGTTGTTTTCTGACATATCTACTTTCTCCTTGTAAAGATTCAAACTTCACTCAAGACAAAGCAGGATGCATGCCAATAGTTAATTAGCTGATTTATATGATTAATTAAATGAAGGTGCATTATAGTGCATCATGATGATGCATTATAATGCACCTTGTGATAGCCCGCTCTTTATAGCGTGATACAGCGTACCTCCAAATCGTTATTGAGAATGAGAATCGATTTCAATAATATCTGCGCTCCTTGTTATTTCTCTTTGTATCATTTTATGAAAATCAATCCTGTTATTTTGTCATCGACATTATTTTTCCCTTTGGGTTACGCACACGCAGAAAATAAATCCACGGTTAGTGAGGATACGGTCATTGTTTCAGCCGCGCGCGATGATGAACATATCATCACGGCGCAAGACATGGATAAATACAGAGGCAGTTCTAATTCGAATATTTTTTCATCAATAACGTCCGTGCAGGCAAATAATATGCGCAATGAGGCGGGCGCTATTGATATTGGCATCCGGGGCCTGCAGGGTGAAGGGCGGGTTCCGGTCTTTATTGATGGCAGCCTGCAATCTACGCATACTTCACGTGGTTATCAGGGGACCAGTGACAGAACCTATATCGACGCTGATTTGATCAGCCGCGTGGCGGTGCAAAAAGGGGCGGCGGTTAACGCTTCGCCATTTGCATCCGGGGCGATTGGTGGGGTGGTTAATATCAAAACCCTTACGGTGGATGATATTGTTAACCCCGGCGAACAAAGCGGTTTTTTGATCAAACTGCGCAGTTACAACAATAATCGCAAGCCCGATATTCCCGATGACTACGAACAACAAAATTATTATCAACTGACGCAAAAGCCGAGGTCTCGCCAGTTCAACAATGGCTCGGCGACGGCGGCTTTTGGTTTTCGTGATGATTTTTTCGATGCGGTAATCGCTTACAGCGAACGGGCTACGGGGAATTACTATGCCGGGAAGCACGGTTTTACCCGCTATCATGAACCGGTGGTAACTCCGAATCATGAGGTGGTCAACACCAGTTTCCAGAGCCAGTCTTTCCTGGCGAAAATGGGGCTGCATACCAATAATGGCCAGGATTTTGAATTCGCTTACCGTAACCATCGGCAACAAGCCGGTGAGGTTTTAGCGGCCTATTGGTATCAAAATAACAATGATATTGATTTCAACCCACTGCCGGAGGGCGTTGAATCCATGCCGCAATGGGCATTGGGCAGCGCTATCGTCAACAGCTACAGCGCCAGCTATGCCTATAAACCCTACGACAATGATTTAGTCAATTTGAACATTGGCCTATGGTTAACCGATGCCAATTTGCGGCAATACAACGGGTTGTGGGGCATCGGCGTCAATGCGCAACAGTATTTGCACGCCTACAGCAACGATCGAAAAGGGGTGAGCGTTTATAATGAAAGCGCTTTGCAACGGCTGCCGTTGGTTTTGCGCTATGGGGTGGCCTTGCAGGATGAACGGCTTAAACCCGAACAAGATGGCATCATTCGGTTTAGTGATATCGCGGTAACTTCGCGTAACGGTAAAAGAAGCGAGAAAAGTGCGTTTATTAACGGGGAGCTTGATCTCTCCCCCGTGACGGTGAATATCGGCTTTAACCTGCACGGTGCGAAAATAACCGATTTCCAGAGTAATGAATCGCTAAACTACCGCCCAAAACTGGATATGCTGTCTGAACTGAATTATCACCTGACGCCAGCAACGGCACTGTTTTTTAAAGCGTCAAGAACCTATCGTATGCCCAGCCTTTATGAAACCACGGTGTCAAATGAGGTGTTCAGCTACAATCCGTATAATCGTCTATCGCCAGAGATTTCATTGCAGCGTGAAATTGGGCTGAAAACTAAGCAGCAAGATCTTTTGTTGCCAGAGGACAAACTGGATCTTTCCCTGTCCTATTTCCGCAACAAGGTTAATGGTTTTATTTCCGGCGGTGTGTTGGATAAAACGCCAAACATAGCTGAATGGATGGATAATTATACCTTCATTAACTACGATAAGCTGGATCTTTCCGGGTTTGAGTTATCGGCTAATTATGATGCAGCACTGTTTTATACCCATGTTTCCGCGACTCTGTATACCGATACCCAGGTTTGCTCCCATTATCAGGCGCAGCGGGCCAACACCGATAACTGTAATAGCCTGGGATTTGCCTGGGGATTAACCCCCAGCCGCATTCCGGCCAAAAAGAATCTGGTGGTCAACGTGGGGAAAAAATTCATGGCGGGGGATCTGGATACCGGGGTGCGTTATAAATATCACTCAGCCAAAACAAACCCGTCGGATTGGCTGATCGGCACCGGAGCGTCGCCCATTATTGATATCCCCTCGGGTTATCAACTTGATTTATACGGGCAATACCGGGTTAATAAAAATGCGACGCTGTTCGCCGCGGTGAATAATCTCACTAACCGCTATGATATTCAGCCGGGATCGGTGATCAGCATGCCTGAACCGGGGCGCACCGTCACTCTGGGGATTGATGTCCGCTTTTAAGCTCGCTGTTACGTGCAATATGGGTTCGGCGGAGCACTTAGCTCCGCCGTTTTCTCTGGTGCCGCCGGTTCAGGCCAACTTGCGCCGCCACAGCCGGGTGAAATGTTCGGGTTTACTGAACATCACCAGATTGCCCAACAGGATCAGGCACAGACCGATCACGGCATTCAGGTGCCATTGATAGCCTTCATACAGGGTGGATATGGTCAATGCCACCAGCGGGAACAGCAGGGTGCTGTAGGCGGCGGCTCCGGCGCCAACACGGCCCAACAGGATAAAATAGGCGGCGAAGGCGATCACCGAGCCAAAGATGGCTAGATACAGCAGCGATCCGATATAGCGTGTACTGAAGGCGATCTGGAACGAAGCGCCTTGCGCCAGCGCGATGAGCGCCATCAGGATTGCGCCATAGCTCATGGCATAGGCATTGGTTGTTAACACGTCCAGCCCGTGGCGTTGGTGGCGGGCGCTGATCATGTTGCCCAGCGAGAATCCATAAGTCCCCAGCATACTCAGGCCAATGCCCTTCAACAGCTCCGGCGCCAACTGCGTGGCGCGCAGATCCTGCCAGAACAGGGCAACAATCCCGGTCAGCCCCAGGATCACCGCCGGCAATAGATTAGGCGTTGGGCGTTGGCGGAAGAAGATCATGCCGTTCAGCGCGTTGAACAGCACCGCCATGGAAAAGATCACCGATTCTAAGCCGCTGCTGATGTAGGCCGCGGCGTGATAGAAGCAGTAAAAGTTGAAGCCAAACACACAGCAGCCCTGGATCACACAAAACAGATGGTCACGCGGGCCGATCCGCCGCAGGCGGCGCAGTAGCAGCAACACCGCCAGCAGGGTGATTGCCGAGATCAGAAAGCGGTAGCTGATGGAAACCGGGATCGCCACCGTTCCCTGTTGTTGTAATGTTATCGCAATCCAGGTGGTGCCCCAAATCAGTACCACGGCAAGGTACAACAGCGCGTTCATTATTGACTCCGCAAACGAAAGAAAACAGAGCGCCAGTATCAACGCCTTGCCCGCGTGCCGCTTGCAGTTGGCTGCCTACAGTTGCATATTCTTGCGCTTTTTTTAGCACGGTGAACCGCAACGGCTGGTATCCGGGCGGGCGGCTCTTTACACTGAAGCGGTAGGGCAAGAAAAGGGGGAACCATGTCCAGCTATCAAGCATTCGAAACACTGAGTGAACACCGGGCCACGTTGCACAACAATGTGTTGCTGGCTTCCGGCGTGGAGCTGGCCGCCTGGTCCAATAGCCATGACCGCATTACGCAGGAAAGCGCCGATCACCACACCCTGAGCCTGTACATTGCCGACGGCTACGAGTGCTATCAAAAAACCGCCAACGGCTGGAAAAACGGTGGTGGGCCGGATCGCTTCTGTATTATGCCGCGCCAGTATGAGTCCACCTGGGACGTGCGCAGCGATCTTTCTTTTGTCCATCTGTACTGCACCGATCGCCACCTGCGCCAGTTGGTGGAGCAAACGTGGGATCGTAGCCCGGCCGCCATCCAGCTGGAACCGCGTTCGTTTGCCGAAGATCAGCAAATTACCTTGCTCTATCGCCAGTTCCTGCTCAACGTCGACTGGCAGGACCGCGCCAACCAGCTGGCGCTAAGTAGCGCATCGTCGATGCTGATGTCGCATCTGATACAGCATTATACCCATCTGCAATGGCGACTGCCGTCGGTGCGCGGCGGGCTGGCGCCGGTGGTATTAAAGCGGGTGTGCGATTATATCGTCGGCCATTTGGATCAGCCGTTGCTGCTGGCGGATCTGGCCGCACAGGCCGGGCTGAGCGAATTTCATTTCGCCCGGATGTTCAAACACAATACCGGGCTGGCGCCGCACCAGTATGTGATGCGCGCGCGGTTACAGCAGGCCAAACATCTGCTGTGCCATAGCTCACTGCCGTTGACGGAAATCGCGCTGGCCTGCGGTTTCAGTTCGGCCAGCCACTTCAGCAACCGTTTTAAAGCCGCGTATGGCCTGGCGCCGCTGCGTATGCGCCAGGCGCAGTAATTATCCGCAAAAATAGCAGGGGCCGTTGTAAACGGCCCCTGGCGCAAGATATTCATGGTTTTATGTGTCGGGCTACTTGTTATCCTGCTCTACCGCATCGTACAACTGCTCCAGAATATCCGGGAATGCCGACTGCACGCGGTTCCAACTGGGGACAAAGGGTTTATCCCCTGGGCTTTCGCTGAAGGCTTGCCCGGCATGAGAAATTACGTTGGAAAACAGCTCCACCGCGGATTCCTCGCTGTGGCGATCAAACTTCAGGCCGTTCATTTTGGCATCGTGCTCAAACGCATCAATCATATCCAGCGCCGTGCGGTAATAGGTGGCACGCAGCACGCGGAATGAATCACTGGTGATATTTACCCCCAGAATAGCCAGCTTGCGGTATAGCGCCTTGGTGATATCGACGGCCATACGTTGTAGCCCGGCCTGAGGATCGTTTTCCGACATCGGCTGGTGTTTGTGATCGTAGTTATCGGCAATATCCACCTGGCAGATGCGGCTGGTTGCGGTATTGCGGTGGATTTCCGACAGCACGCCAATCTCAAGCCCCCAGTCGCTGGGGATGCGCAGGTTATTGAGGATGTGGGTGCGCATGGCAAACTCACCGGAAAGCGGGTAGCGATAGCTGCGCAGGTAATCAAGAAAATCGGAATTACCGTACACTTTTTGCAGTGACTTCAGCAGCGGGAACACCAGCAGACGGCCCACGCGGCCATTCAGTTTGCCATCCGCCACGCGGGCGTAATAGCCTTTACAGAAGTCATAGTGGAAGTTGGGGTTCGCCACTGGGTACAGCAGGCGCGCCAACATGCGGCGATCGTAAGTGACAATGTCACAGTCGTGCAGCGCCACGCAGCTGCTACGGTGCGATGCCAGCGTATAGCCCACGCAGAACCACACGTTGCGGCCCTTGCCGGGTTCATCCGGCGCCAGCTTTTCCGCCTGTAGCCGATCGGCGATCGCTTTCAGGCGCGGGCCGTCGTTCCACAGAATGCGGTGGCGTTGCGGCAGGCGCGAGAAAAATTCTTTGGCGTGCTCAAACTGCTGCTGGTCGGCGCGATCCAACCCGATGATGATCTCTTCCAGATAGGGCACCTGCGCCAGAATTTCCACGATGCGATCCAGTGCCGGACCTTCAAGCTCGGAATACAACGAAGGCAGTATCAGCCCCATGGTATTGCGGCCGGAAAAGACCTGCAGTTCATACTCCAGCTCGGCCAAATCACGGTTGGCCAGGTTATGGAAATTGGTGATGATGCCGTCTTGGTAAAACTCGCTCATGGCTGCTTCTCCAGAAAATGGTCTAATCCTTCGCTCCAGCCCTGTGGCCCCGCTTGGTGCGTGCGGTACAGTTGGCCGGCAAAGTCGCTCGGAAAATCAATTGCAGTATCTTGCTGCCCCCGGATCGCGACGGCATAGTCCGCGGTGCTTAGCAGGGGGATATCGTTCGGGCCGTCGCCCAGGCAAAGCGTGATGACCGGCTGTTGCCGCCGGCGCTGGTAGTATTCGGTTAGCCAGCGGGCGGCATGGCCCTTGCTGACGTTTTCCCCCATGACGTGATAAAAACGGCCGCCCTGGGTCAAGGTTAGCCCGTGCTGCGCCAGTTGGCTGCTAAACACGGTTAACTGCGTATCATTCCCCAGCCAGCGGAGCGGCTCTGAGCCGGCACGTTGGCGCGCGCGCTGGGCATCCGCCAGCGGCAGGCCGGTCCAGGCGGCCACCGTAGCATCATCCACATCGGCGAAGCCTTCAAATGTGAATTGCCTACTGGCGCGTAGTTCGGCCAGGGTGGCGCGCAGGGTGGCGTAATCAGCGCTGAACACTTTATCGGTTTCCTGCCAATCGGCGGGGAATACGATTTGCGCGCCGTTCTCTGCAATAAATGGCAAATGCGTCAGCTTAAGCTGCTGTTGCAACAGGCCGACTTCCGCGGCCGTTTTACTGGTCGCGATAATCAAGGGAACCTGATGCTGTGCCAGGCGATCCAGCCACGGTTGCGCAGCATCCCAGCGATAGCTGTGATGATCCAGCAGCGAACCGTCAAGATCGCTAAACAGCAACAGATTGGGACTCAATTTCAGCATTTCCTCTCCATTCTCTCGTGAGTCATTCACCGGTCAATAAAGGGGATGTCTCGATGGTGGGCGGGCAGGAAGCCGTGTGACGAGCAGTGCGGTAAGGCGGGCGATTAGCGGTGGATAGGGCCTCCTGTAGCCAAAAAAGCGTGATTTAACTCACACTTAACCCTAGCGATAAATTGTCGATTGTGCAAGTTTGCGCCGATTGCCGAAAAACGCAGGCCGCAACGGTGGATTTAAAATCAGGGGGAGACAGACGGAGGGAGCGGGCAGGCAAAGGGGCGTTGCCTGCCGAAAGTATTTTAAGGCGTCGGCCACTGGGTTGGGGTTTGGCTCATCACATCGATAAACGCGTCTTTAACCACAGACCAGAAATACGTCATGCCTTCCTGGCTGTATTCCACACCCATCAGCCCCATCACGAACCAGATGCTGGTGAAGATCCCCAGGCTGCTGAACATGAATGCCATGCCGTGGCGGCTGGTTTTACGGCAAAGCACGTTTAACTGGCTGGCGAAAAACATCATCACTGCGCTCAGCAATTCCCAGCGCATCATGATAAAACCGGTAGCTATGGCACTCATCGAACCTTGGATCCTTTGTTGCTTGCAGCGCTCACCCGTCCAGCGTGCAGCGCTGAAGGAAACGGTGTGCATTGCGATAAAATAAAAAGGGTAGTAGGCATCAAAGTGTGATGCAGGTCACATTATAGCATTGGGATGATGGCGTGCTCAATACATGAGCACCTGCGGCCTGCAAGATAATTTACCGTTAAATCGCCTAACCGTTTGTCGCAGCCGGCAACACCAATCGCGTTTACTTTTACTTTTTTACAAACTGCAATCTTATAACCAAACCCGGCGGGGTAGACTGGCATTCTTAGATAAACCGAATAAAAACGTAGGGTTAAACGTGTTGCCGCCATCCCGCAAAAAGGTCAGTAATTATTCTTCCGCTCGCTTTGCCTGGCTTTGCGCCGGCATCCTGGTGTGCTTTTTCCTGCTGATGTTTCGGGTTGGCTATCTGCAACTGTTGGAAAACCAGCAGTTGGCCAGCCAGGCAGACCAGCGCTCGGTGCGTACCCAGGTGGTGCCCACCAACCGCGGCATGATTACCGATCGTAATAATGAAGCGCTGGCGGTCAGCGTCTCGTCCAAAGACATCGTGCTCGATCCCAAGCACATCCTGGATAGCGGTGTGGATTTGTACAATGAGCGTTGGCAAAGCCTGGCCAACGTGCTGAAGCTGCCGCTGCCGGTGATTCAGCAACTGATCCACAATAATGCGCGCAAGCGTTTCGTCTATCTGGCGCGCAAGGTAGAGGACGATAACGCCAACTACATCAATAAACTGCACCTGGTTGGGGTGAGCAGTGAACAGGATTTCAGCCGGTTCTATCCCATGGGGCAAGACACCGCCGGGCTTATCGGCATCGTTGGGCAGGATAACCAGGGGCTGGAGGGGATTGAACTGGGCTTTAATCACCTGTTGCAGGGCAAGAACGGCCTGCGGGTGTACCAGAAAGACGGCAATGGCGCGATCATCAACGTGCTGAAAAATGTGGATCCGGTACCGCCGCCTAACGTGACGCTGAGCATTGATAAATTTATCCAGTATGTGTTGTTTGCCCAAATCCGCGACGGCGTGATCGCAAACCAGGCGGATTCCGGCTGTGCGGTGTTGGTTAAGATCAGCACCGGTGAAATTCTGGGTATGGCAAGCTACCCGTCCTTCAACCCCAACAACTATGCCAATACGCCGGCAAAAGATATCCGCAACGTTTGCAGCAGCGACAGCTTCGAACCCGGTTCAACGGTGAAGCCGGTGGTGGTGATGGTTGGGCTGGATCGTAATCTGATCAGGCCAGATACGGTGTTGGATACCACGCCATACCGGGTTAACGGCCATCTGATCAAAGACGTGGGGCACTGGACCAAGCTGACGGTGACCGGCGTGCTGCAAAAATCCAGCGATATCGCGGTATCCCATATTGCCCTGGCGATGCCGGCAACGGTGCTGCCGGATGTCTACCAGCGTTTTGGCCTGGGCCGGCCGACCGAGCTTGGCATCGGCAACGAGAGCAGCGGCTACCTGCCATTGCACCGCAGCCGCTGGGCGGATATTGAACGCGCGACGTTTTCGTTCGGCTATGGTTTGCGCGTCACTCCGCTGCAAATGGTGCGTGAATATGCGGCTATCGGCGCGTTTGGCGTCTATCGCCCGCTGTCGATCACCAAAGTCACGCCACCGGTGATGGGGCAACGCATCATGCCGGAAAGCGTGGTCAGATCGGTGGTGCATATGATGGAAAGCGATGCCTTGCCGGGCGGGAGTGGGCTGAGCGCCGCAGTGCCTGGCTACCGGCTGGCGATCAAGACCGGTACCGCTGAAAAAATGGGCGCCAACGGCAAATACGACGGCGGCTATATCAACTATACCGCCGGCGTGGCTCCCGCCAGCGATCCGCAGGTTGCACTGGTGGTGATGGTCAACAACCCGAAAGCGGGCAAGCACTTCGGGGGTTCGGTTGCCGGGCCGGTATTTGGCAAAATCATGGGGCAGGTGCTGGAACACATGAACGTGTTGCCGGATGCGCAACCGTTGAATGTGATCAATACCGCCAGCCGTTATGCCGGTGGCACGGCAACGCAGCAGTAACGCAGCAGTAAAGACAACACAGGGCGTAACGCGAATATCAGTCGGTTAAAAAACTGACTGAACCCTCCGGCGGCGGAAGCCGCCTGGTTGGCAAATTGCCCACCGGTTCACACTTTACATCTGGCAATCCATGTTAGCTTGAATGCGGTGTTTTTTTACGCATTATCGGATTGTTATCGCTGGCTATCCCGCCAGTGAGCAAAACCTGAGTGGCTCATCTGCTATTGCAGCAGCATGAGGCGCTCAGGTTTTTTTTGTTTTTATTCCGCAAAACGTTAAACCAGGAAGGTGCAGAATGATGAAGAAAACCAGGCTTATCGCGAATGCTATTACGCTGTCGCTCTTTTCCCCGCTCGCGGCGCATGCGCTGGATCAACCGGTGTTAGGCGAACGGGGCGTGGCGGTTATTCAGCAAGACGGGCTCGCTTTCAAAGATTTGAATAAAGACGGCATGCTCACCCCTTACGAAGACTGGCGTTTATCGCCTCACCAGCGGGCCAGGGATCTGGTGGCCCGGATGACCCTGGAAGAAAAAGCCGGCGTGATGATGCACGGCTCGGCACCTGCGCCCGGCAGCAGCATTGGCCGCGGAGAGGTATACGACATTGCCGCGGCCGCCACGATGATCGTCGATGAAAAGGTGAATACGTTTATTACGCGCCTGACTACCACGCCCGCAGCAATGGCGGAGCAAAACAACCGCCTGCAGGCCATCGCCGAATCCACCCATTTAGGTATCCCCATCACGCTGAGCGCCGATCCCCGCAATGTCTATCAGTATTCAGCGCAGGTGCAAGCGAATGTCGATGGCTTTTCAAAATGGCCAGAAACGTTGGGTATCGCCGCGATTGGCGATGAAAATATTGCACAGCGCTATGCGGATATCACGCGTCAGGAATATCGGGTGTTGGGAATAACGCAGGCGCTCTCGCCAATGGCGGATATCGCCTCAGAGCCGCGTTGGTCACGAATTGCAGGGACCTTCGGCGACGATCCGCAGCTGACCAAGCGCATGGTGCGTGGGTATATCAAGGGGATGCAGCACGGTGGCGAGGGGCTGAATTCCGCCAGTGTCAGTGCGGTGGTCAAACACTGGGTGGGGTATGGCGCGGCCGAGCAGGGCTATGACAGCCATAACAGTTACGGAAAATACGCGGACTTTTCCGGCCGCAAACTTGATGCGCATATTCTGCCGTTTACCGGCGCCTTCGAGGCCCACGTTGCCGGAGTGATGCCGACCTACTCCGTGTTGAAAAACCTGCAGCATCAGGGGCGGAAGGTTGAACCGGTGGCGGCGGGCTTTAACCGTTATTTATTGCAGGATCTGTTGCGGCAGAAATACCATTTCAATGGCGTGATTATCAGCGACTGGCTGATTACCGATGACTGTAAAGAGAAGTGTATTCATGGGCACCCTGAGGGCGAAACGCCCGATCCAAGCAGTTTAGGGATGCCGTGGGGTGTGGAGACGCTTAGCAAAGTCGAACGTTTTGCGAAGGCCGTCAATGCCGGCATCGATCAGTTCGGCGGCGTCACGGACAGTGCGTTGCTGGTACAGGCGGTTAAAGAAAAGCGTATCAGCCAGAGCCGCCTCGATCAGTCGGTCACTCGTATCCTGGAACAGAAATTTGCCCTCGGTCTGTTTGAAAACCCCTATGTCGATCCCGTTACCGCCGGGAAAACTCTGCCGAATCGCGCCTGGCAGGCTGAAGCGGATAATGCACAGCGCGCTTCGCTGGTGTTGCTGGAGAATAAAACCAAGCTGCTGCCATTGCAAAAAGGGCAGAAAGTTTGGCTCTACGGTATTGATCCCGCGGTAGCGAAACAGGCCGGGCTGACGGTGGTGGATAAACCCGAAAACGCCGACCTTGCACTGGTGCGGGCCAGCGCGCCTTACGAACAACCGCATAAAAACTATTTCTTCGGGGCGCAGTACCATGAAGGTTCGCTGGCGTTCGCCGCCGACAACCCGGACTGGCAGGCGATTCAGGCGGCAAGCCAGGTGCCGACGATTGTCACGGTCTACCTGGACCGGCCGGCGATATTAACCCCGGTTAAAGAAAAGGCGTCGGTGCTGATCGGTAACTTTGGCGTGAGTGACACGGTGTTGTTGCGCGCGCTAACGGATGGCCACCCCTTCAGCGGTAAGCTGCCTTTTGAACTGCCATCGTCGATGGAAAGCGTGCGCAAGCAGCATTCTGCTGCGCCGCACGACAGTGACAAACCGCTTTATCCGACCGGGTTTGGGCTGCTTTAAGCCTGGGTTGGGTGATTGTCCGGTGGCGCGGGGCGCCACCGGGGTATAGCAGAAGGAGGGCATTGACAATATATAGCGGGCCACGGCGGAAAATAACGATTGTGGCCGCTGACATTCTCTGGTGCTTAACGGCTGGTCTGGTGGCCGATAATGCCGCCCAACGCCGCGCCGCCCAGCGTACCCAGTGCGCTGCCGTGGGTCAGAACGGCGCCACCGACGGCACCCACCCCGGCACCAATCGCCGTATTACGATCGCGGTTAGACATACTTCCACACGCAGTCACAGAAAGCGTTGCCAAAATCAAAACGGTTACGCCAGCAGCACGTTTAATGTTCATAAGTATTCCTTGGTAACAACTTTTGTTAATAAAAAAACCAAAGGTAACAATTTAAAGCATCGTTAAATGTTGGGATGAATGTATTCCGTCGCAGAGAGATAAAACAGGGAAATATTCTTAATTTAATGGCTTAAAATAAGAATGATAAAACGATGTGTCGGCTATCGGGATTTATGGCGTTATCTGAAGATAAATAAAAAACATGTGGCGTGGCTATTGCCCATAACCTGGCGATAGCCACGTGTTTTAGTAGCTTTCGCCAAAGCCGAAAGAGCCGTCCTGCAGGCAAATCTCTGCCGCGAACTGTGCGCCTTTTTGCAAACTTGCCGCAATGGCGTTGCTCTGGCAGAAAGCCAACAGGAAGGCGGTAATGAAGGCGTCGCCGGCGCCTAGCGTATCACGCGGCACCACTTGCAAGGCTGGTTGCTCAAATAACTTGGCGCCGTCAAACAGCCATGCGCCCTGTGCGCCGCGGGTGGCGATCGCATAGCGGCAGCCTGCGCCGACCGCGGCTTCCAGCAATTGCCGGCATGCTGCCGGTTCAAGATCGGCGCAGGAAAAGAAGGCGAAATCGAGCCACTGGCACAGCGGCAGCGCCGTCTCTGGGTTAAAGTCGTCCGAAAAATCATACGACAATAAGCCCGGCAGGGCGTGCAGCGCAGGTAACAGCGGGTCAATATAGCTGTAGCAACTGGTATGGATCAGGGAAAAACCGCGCAGATAGTCCGTATCGTCAAGCACGAAATCCATCGGGGTGGTTTTCCGGATGCCGCCCTGGTTGGAGCCGATGAAAATACGTTCCCCTTGTTCAACCGTCAGGCTTGCGCAGCCGTTTGGCCCGGCCACCTGGCGGCAACGCGAGATGTCCACATGATGTGCCGCCAACGCCCGTTGCACCTGCTGGCCTGCGGCGTCGTCGCCGAACACGCCGAGATAGGCCGCCTGCGTCTGCAGCAGCTTCGCGTAGACGCTGAAGTTAAGCGCATTGCCCCCGGGGTAGCGGATGCGCAGATGGGCGTATTGATCGACGACGTTATCGCCTATTCCTATCACTTTCATTACATAATCTCACGGGGTTATGCCACCGTGCAGACACGGCGGCAAGGCAGGTCAGTAAGGGACTTTGCCCATATAGCGGCGCGTTTCCAGCGGGTGTTGCCGAATCGCGGCCAGCGAGGCGCGGTATTCGCAGATAACGCGGTAAAACAGCACTGGGTTAAAGAATTCCTGCACGCTGGCAGGCAGTGCGTCCAGCCCCAGTTCTTGAGCATCAATGATCTCAACCTTTTCGGCATACTGCCCAAGAAAATCGCTAACCCGCTGATCCAACGCCCGGGTGCGGCCGGTGTTCATCAATAGAATATGCGGCGTTTGCACATCGGTCACTTCAAACGGGCCGTGGAAAAACTCACCGCTGTGAATGGCGGCGGCATGCAGGCGCTGCATTTCCATCAGCGAACAGATCGCCGCGCCATACGCCATGCCGAATGAGGCGCCGCTGGAGAGAATGTAAAACAGCGATTCACGTTGGTAACGCTCGGCAAAGGCCGCACAGCGCGGCTGCACCTGGCGGCAGGCGGCGGCAATCACCGGCTCCAACTGCGCAAGCGCCTGCTGGAAGTCTGCATAATGCGCATAGCCCTCCGTTTGCTGCAACAGCTCGACGCACAGCCCCAGCATCAGCGTCGCCGGGTTTTCCTGGGCGTCAGCGTGATCGCCCCACGTGTAGAGCATATTGTGATCGGCATGTTCGGCAAGCTGCGAATGCGGATTATGCGTCAGCGTGACGGTTTGCGCGCCGTGTTGTTGCGCCAGCGCGGCGGCGGCCACCGATTCCGGCGTATTGCCGCCGTGTGAGCACACGATCACCAGCGAATGGGCGCCCAGCGCTTTGGGTGGCACCTGCACGAATTCATTTGCCGTCATGATGCCGCTGTACAGCGTGGCCGATTCGCTGTCCAGGAAGTATTTGGCCGGGTACATGTCAACCAGCGAACCGCCGCAGGCAATCAGGTAAACGTGCTGTATTTTGCCCTGGCGTGCCTGTACCACGGATTCAATGATTTTTCTGGTGTTCATAACTTACCTTTGATTGTTCACAATAAAAAATGGCGGTATCAGTTGCCGTAAATATCAAAATTGAAATAGCGCTTGGCGATCTGGTCGTAGGTGCCGTCGCTGTGCAGCTTGGCGATCGCCTGGTTAAGGGCCGCCAGTAATTCCGGGTTGTCTTTGCGCAGGCCAATGCCGGTGCCGGGGCCAAAGATGTCCGGATCGTTCACACGCTGTTTCACCTGGATAAAGTCTTGGCCTTCGGGTTTGTCCAGCAATGAAAGCGCCTGCACCGTGGCGTCATCCAGTACGGCATCATTACGGCCGACGATCAGATCGGCATAGGCGGCGCTGGCGTCCGGGTAGGGAACAATATTCACCCCGTGCGCCTGCCAATATTTTTTCGCGTAGGTTTCAAACACCGAACCGCTTTGCACGCCGACGGTTTTACCGCGCAGGGCGTTAACATCCGGGGTCAGCCCGCTGTTTTTCTTCACGACGATATAAGCCGGCGTGTTGAACAGCTTGTCACTGAAAGCGATCGATTTTTTCCGCTCATCGGTAATCGACATCGAAGAAAGAATGGCGTCAAACTTGCGCGCCTGCAGCGCGGGAATTAGCCCGTCAAAACTGCTTTCCACCCAAACGCACTTCACCTTAAGCTCGGCGCAGATCGCGTTGCCGAGTTCGATATCAAAACCCGCCAGCTTGCCCTGCGGGGTTTTATATTCGAAAGGTGGGTAGGTTGCGTCGGTGCCGAAACGGATCTGCTGCAACGGCGGCGCGGCGAATGCGGCGTGGCTGGCGGCAAGCGCCAGTACCAGCGCCGCGGGTGACAGAAACCTCATCTTGCCCATACTTCCCCCTGGTGATGTTAAAAATACCAAAAAATAGACCACGAAATAAATCTAGCCTGATATTTGAACTTTTGGCAATGATTTTTGCGGATAATTAGACCAAAATGGTGATATAAGGATTGAACGTTTTCTTGTGGTCTGGTATTTGCAGCGCTTATGTTCGCCGGGTAAGACAACGAAGAGTAGATAAAAAGCCATGTTATGGTTTATTTTTGACAATATCACGATGGGTATTAACGGGTGAAATTAGACCATGAATGAATTAGCCGGCACGTCGCGCCGCCCGCGTAAATCCTACCTGGTGGCGAAAGAAGCCCTGAAGGGGATGTTACACTCGGCGGAATACAGCGCCGGCGATCAAATTCCGCCGGAGCGCGAGCTGGTGCAATTGTTGGGCGTCAGCCGTATGACGTTGCGGAAAATGATTGCCGAATTTGTTCAGGACGGTGTGTTGGAAAGGCGCGGTAACCAGGGCACTTACCTGGCGCACAGCGCGATCGAACGGCCGTTGACTCAGCCGATACAGCAGGGGATCAGCAAAATCGTCGAGCTGAATGCCGCCACGCCCAGCAGCCGCCTGATCCTGTTCCATGAGGCCAATGCCAGCCAGCGCATCGCCCAGCGTTTGCAGATCGCAGAGGGTGAACCGATCGTGATGATTAAGCGGTTGCGCCTGGCGGATGGCAAGCCGTTCTGCCTGGAAACCAGCTTTTTGCCTCGCAGCAAAGTGCCCACGCTGCAGGCTGGCGATCTTCAGCAGGGGGAATCGCTGTATCAGCTACTGCGCGAGCGCTATCAGCTCCACGGCGAGGCGGACGAAGGGCTGATCAGCGTGGCGGCGATGACGGAAGATGAGCAGCAACTGCTGGAAGCGCCGGCCGGTAGCGCGGCGCTGGTTTACCGCGGCGTGATTTTCGACGCAGGCCAGCGGCCGCTGGAATACCTGGTTTCGGTTAACCACCCGGATCGCGTTTCTTTCAAAATCGGCTATTCGATCAACCACGGTATGCGTTAGGCCGGCGGATGAAAACTCCTGTCGGTAGGTGGCAAAATGCCCTAAGATAATTGTGGATTGGGGCATTCCTCTGATAACAGATAAAAAGAGAGCCTAGCATTATGGAAATCAAGGACTACTACGCCATTCTGGGCGTTAAACCCGCGGATGACATCAAGGCGATCAAAACCGCTTACCGCAGGCTGGCAAGGAAATACCATCCCGATGTCAGCACCGAGCCCGATGCCGAGGCCCGGTTCAAGGAAATCGCTGAAGCCTATGAAGTGCTGAAAGACAGCGAACGCCGTGCCGAGTACGACGAAATCCTCAAACACCGCAACGATCCCAACTTTGGCCGCGCCGCCAACCATCAGCAGCAGGAACATGCCTACAGCGGCAACGCCGAAGACTTTTCCGACTTTTTCTCCTCCATGTTCGGCGGCCACGCCCGCAGTCAGCAGCATCGCCAGGCGCACGCGGTGCGTGGCCAAGATGTGGAGATGCCGGTGGCGATGTTCCTGGAGGAGACGCTCAGCGAACAACAGCGCACCATTCGCTATCAACTGCCGGTGTATAACGCCTTTGGCCTGGTCGAGCAGGAAACCACCAAAACCCTGAATGTGAAAATCCCGGCCGGCGTGGGCGACGGCGAACGTATCCGCCTTAAAGGGCAAGGCTCGCCCGGCATCGGCGGCGGGGCGAACGGCGATCTTTATCTGGTTATCCAAATCGCGCCGCACCCGCTGTTCGACGTGGTTGGGCATAATCTGGAAATCGTACTGCCGCTGGCGCCGTGGGAAGCGGCGCTGGGGAGCAAAGTCTCGGTGCCCACCCTGAAAGACAATATCCTGCTGACCATCCCTGCCGGTAGCCAGGCCGGGCAACGCCTGCGGGTGAAGGGCAAAGGGCTGGTCGGTAAAAATACCACCGGCGATTTGTTTGCGGTAATCAAAATTGTTATGCCGCCGAAGCCAGACGAGAAAAGCGCGGCGCTGTGGAAACAGCTGGCCGAAGAGCAGCAAGGCTTTGATCCGCGTAAAGAATGGAGTAAAGCATAATGACAACGCTACAAGTCACCTTTACCGTAAGTGAGTTTTGCCTGCATACCGGCGTGACGGAGGATGAGCTGACCGAAGTGGTCGGCCTGGGCGTGATTGAGCCCTGCAATAGTGAAGCGGATACGTGGTTGTTTGATGAACAGGCGCTGTTCTATTTCAACCGTGCCTCTCGCCTGCACCGGGAGCTGGCGATCGACTGGCCCGGCATTGCGGTTACGCTGGGGTTGTTGGACGATATCGCACAGTTGCGCAAAGAGAATGAACAGCTGCGCCGCCAGTTGGAAAGGTTCACCGGTGGTTTTTAAGCACCTTGTTCAGCATGTTGCCCTTGGCCCCATCAGGGGCCAAGGTGGCAAACCTCATGCATGGCCTTGTGCACGGTTCAAGGGCGGTGCGGCCGTTTTGGGCGTGATTTTGCAGTGGTAGTCGCAGTATTGCAGCAGTGTGTGCTGGTGGCTGATCACAATCACGATCGCCTCCGGCAAAGCACGTTTTATCATCTGCAACAGTTTCCCAGCGCTTTCTTCGTCCAGGTTGCTGGTGGCTTCATCCAGGCACAATAGCGCCGGTTGGTTCAGCAGCGCGCGGGCCAGCGACAGCCGCTGTTGTTCGCCGCCGGACAAAATATCCCCCCAGTTCTTTTTCTCCGCCAGCGCCGGGATCAAATAGGGCAACCCCACATCCTGCAGCGCCTGCTTAAGCTGCGCCTGGCTGAATGCGGCCACGCGCGGATAGCTTAGCACCAATGCCAGGGTGTCTTCCGGCAGGTAGGCCTTCTGCGGAATAAACAGCTGCCTGCCGCGTGGGAGTTGCCATGTGCCGGTGATCTCCTTTTGCAGGCCGGCCAGCCCCCGCTGCATTGACGATTTGCCAATGCCGCTGGCGCCGCTGATCATCAGCCAGTCGCCAGGGGAAAGGCATTGATTCACCGGGTTAAACAGCGGGGCGCCGATCTGGTTACAAGGGGAAAAGTGTTGGAAAAAAAACAGGCTGCCGTCGCGCGCATAGTTCACCGCCGTGGGCAGATTGCGCATACTCTGCTGGAAGCGCCACAGGCGATCCACGGTGGCGGACCAGGCGGCAAGCTGGCGGTAAGAATCGATAAACCAGCCAAACGCATCGAGCACATAGCTAAACGCGCCGCGCACCTGCATGATGGTCCCCAGCGTAATCTGCCGGCTGATATACAGCGGCAGCACGGCGAACAGCGGTAGCATCAGGCTCAGGCGAAAGTAGCTGGTGATGAAGCTTTCCAGTTTGAATTCGCGCAGCATCAGGTTCCGCCAGTTGCTGACGATCCCAGAGAAAAAACCATGCGCGCGCCGCAATTCGGCGCGTTCGCCGTGGTAAATCGCCACTTGTTCTGAATGTTCGCGAATGCGCAACAGGCTGGCGCGGTAGTCCGCTTCGGCTCGTTGTTTTTCACCGTTGAGATCGTGCAGCGGCCGGCCAATTCGGTGCGCCAGAAAACTGCTGATAAAGGCGTAAATCAGCGCGATCCACACCAGGTAGCCGTGAAGGACGATATCCATGCCCATGAAGGTAAAGCGCTGCTCGCCGGAGAGCTGCCACAGGATGAAGATAAAGGAAAATAGCCCGGTGACGTTTTTCAACAGTGAGAGGAACAGCTCCAGGCTTTGTTCGATCAGCAGACGAATATCTTCTGCAATACGCTGATCCGGGTTATCTGGCCCATTGGCGCGCCCAAGATGGTAGTGAGTATGCCGCCGCAGCCACTCGGTCTCATAGCGCAGCGTCATTTTTTGGCGCCAGTGGATAATCAGCGCCTTGCGGCACCAGTTGCTGCTGACCACCAGTAAAACAAACAGCAGCGTATAGCCGGCGTATTGATAGCCTAACTGCCAGGGGGAGGCATGTTGGAAATACTCCGCCAGTGCATCGTAAAACGCACGGCTCCAGTTGGTGTACTGAACGCTGACCCAGACAATCCCCAGCGTGGCGCTGACGGTGCCGGCCAGCAGTAGCCAGGAGTACCATTCGCGCGGGTGGTTCCAATAGGGCTTAATCAGAAGAAAAAAACGTTTGAGAATTAACATAATAAGTAGCCGCACCCACAGGGTGCGGCTTGAGTTCCTTTGCGCCCGATCAGTACGTCCACTTCACATTGAATACCACATTGCGTGGTTCGCCGTAGAAGTTGTAGCCATTGATGCTGCGGTTGTTCAACGTGAGGTAATAGGTCTTATCGGTCAAGTTATTGCCCGTCAGGCTCAAGCTGAGGTTTTTACTGTAGTGATACGTCACGTTGGCGTTGTACAACGTGTAGCCGCCCTGATGAATGTTATACACGGTGTCGGTATCGGTCTGCGCCGTCATCCCGGCGCCGATGGTCCACTGGTTCAGTTGGCCCGGCAGGGTGTAGCTGCTGTACAGCTTGAACATATGCTGCGGCGTGTAGGGGCTGTATTTTTCCCCCTTCGAACCGTTGGTATCGTCTTCCAGCCGTTTGGTATTGGTCAGCGTATAACCGGCGTAAAGTTGCCAGCCATCAGTCAGTTTGCCCGACATTTCCACTTCCACACCCTGGCTTTGTACTTTCCCTTGCGCACTGTAACAATCATCACTGGTCGGGCAGTCGGTGTCTGCAACCGGGCGGTTGGCCTGGATAATGCGGTACAGCGCCACCGAGGCATTCAGGTCGCCATCAAAAAAGGCGCCTTTGATCCCGGTTTCATAATTTTTCCCGGTAATCGCCGGCAATAAGGCGTTGTTGCGATCGAGGTAGTCCTGCGGTTTGTAGATATCGCTGTAGCTGAAATACCAGGTGTAATTATCGGCAAAGTCCCACAGCAGGCCGGCGTAAGGGATCAGCTTATCGCGCACTTTATAGCTGTTGGAATGGTTGGTGACGCCCGTAGCGCGATTGGTGTTGTACATGTCGTAGCTGTAGGCGCTGTAACGGCTGCCAAGGATCAGCTTCCAGTTATCGGCCAGCTCAAAACGGGTGGTGGCGAACAGCGCACGCTGATAGACACGGTACTGATAGCGGCTGGTGTAATCCGGCCAGTCAGGTTCGGCCAGCGCATTGGGCTGCCAGCCATAGATATCCACCGCGTCGCGGTTAGCCACGGTGCCAAACAGATTATCGAAGTTCTCTTTTTGGTAATCGCCGCCGAACACCAGCTCATGGCTGCGCCCCAGCCAGTCAAACGGGCCGCTCAAGGTCAGGTTATAGCCCCATTGGTCGGATTTGTTATCACGCTGGATAGCGTTGTTAAGCTTCGGCGTAGCGCTGCCATAAATCCCAATCGCCTTGCTAACCGCCGTGCCGCGCGTGTAGTTCAACGCGCTTTTTAGCGCCCAATCGTTGTCGAAGTTGTGTTCGAACTCAATGAAGGGATTAATCTTCTCAAACGTGATGCGGTTCCAACTGGCGCCCAGGAAGGTGGAGCGCGGCAGTTTGAGATCGCTATAGTCGCTGGCCATCGGCACGCCGTACAGATTGGGCACGGTGTGGGTTTTTTGCCAGTTCACGCCGGTGGTGACGGTGGTGTCCGGCGTAATGTCCCAGGCTAGCGTGCCGTACAGCACCTGGCGATCGCTGTCGACGTAGTCGACAAAACTCTGTTTATCCTGATAAACGCCAACGAAGCGGCCGCGCACTGTGGCATCGTCGTTCAATGGGCCGGAGACATCCACCGTGCTACGGTAGTTGTCCCAGCGGCCAGCGCTGACGTCGGCGGTGGCGCGGAAATCGTAGGTGGGTTTTTTGCGCACCAGGTTCACGGTGCCGCCGGGTTCGCCATTGCCCTGCGTCAGGCCAGAGGCGCCGCGCAGCACTTCCAGGTGATCGTAAATCGCCAGATCGGGCGATTCACTGGAGGATTCAGAGTAGCCCATGCCGGAGACGCTGTTCTGGAACGATGAGTTCACGCCATCTTCCTTGACGTTATCCATGCTGAACCCACGCGATTGGAACTTCACTTGATACGAGCTTTGGTTGACGACATTGATCCCGGTGGTTTGGCTCATGGCGTCATCAAGCGAAGTCATATTCTGATCGTTCATGCGTTGGCGGCTTACCACGCTGACCGACTGCGGCGTTTCACGCGGCGACAACGCCAGACCCGTCGCCGTAGACATCTGTTTAGAGGTGTAAGAGGCGGTGTCTTCGGTAGTGGCGCCGTAATCCGCCGCGGCCGTTACCAGCAAATTCTCTTCGCCGCCGGTGCGGGCCAAGAGATAACTACCATCGGGCTGGTGCAGGGCAGTAAGCCCTTTCCCGGCCAGCAGGGCCTGCAGGCCGGCTTCAACGCTGTATTGCCCCTCAAGCGCGGAACCATTAACGTCCTGGGCCTGGGTTGCGTCAGCCAGACGGATGCCGGCCTGGCGGGCAAACTGCACAAGCTGCACGGAAAGCGGCCCTGCCGGGATCTGATACTGTTTGGCCTGCGCCGTTTCGGCAGCATACACAGGCTGGATCCCTGACGTGACGGTACCGGTCAGCAGCAGTAAATGGATGGCGGTTGCCAGAGGCAGGCGGCGTAATGGGTGGGCATGCGGCGTTGTCGATTGTACTGACATAATTTTCCTGAGAACGAAGTATTGAAATCGCGTTGTTATTCACGCCTTACGCCGCACAACAGAGCACCGTCCGCGTGCAGTTACGGCAAAACCGGCCTTGGCGCCATCCCGGCGATCCAATATTGCGTGGGCATTCAGCAGGTGGCGGGCGAGGGCGACATCGTGGGTCAAATCCGCTGCATCAAACACGTAGCTGAACCGTTATAGCTAAATCGTTAGCTTCAGCCGTAATCGCTGATCTAAAACGATGTTAATATGCTGTTTAGCACTAAAAAATAATGGGGTTATGCCGCGCAAGCCTTTTTGGCGTGAGGTTTATCACAAAAAACTGTATGGAAGTGTATATTTACATGAGAATGGTTTTCATCTCAAACGAAATATTGTAGCGATATCCGCTGATACGTTCTTTTATCTCGAATGATTGACCCCTATTGCAGCGGTTAGGATGGAAAGCCGTTAATTATAACTTATTGTTTAATAATATATTTATAATTTCATTGGTTCAAGTAAAAAGCTAAACCGATACAGCTTATGTGCAGCACAAATTTTTTTATCAAAAAGTGCCAGAAGCAGAATTGAGAAGAAAAATGGTGGTGCAGCACGGACGCGATCAACAACGTCTTTACCGCCACGAAAATGCCCGTAATAACGCAGCGATAAACCACAGGTATTGTGTGGGCTGAATCCTTTCAGTAAAACGATTCAAAAAATCGCGCAAAGTTGCCGAAAACCGTGTAAAACTTGATGCAGATCATGATTCAATCGCGTGGGTTTTGCTTTGATAAACCTTGTTCGTTATGTGAGCAGAATCACATAAGGCGCTATCCAGTTTGAGTCTGGGAATTTCAATGTCGCGGTGCTGTTCGGCTACATCCTGTTGGGGGCGAGTTATGTCTATAGTGCGTACATGTTTAAGTCTTTTTGGCGGCGATACGGTGATCGTGCGCTGTTCTGATAGTTTCCGTATCTCGATGATTAATGAACCGCAAAACGACGGCATTAATAAACAGGCAAGCTCCGCGAACGTTATTAGCACCCGGGCGGACGGTGAGGTATATCTCAACGTGCCGTACACCGGCGTATGGAATTTTGTGATCGACGCAGAAAGCAGCGCGCCGGAGCACTCCATCCGTTACCTACCGGCCTAGGCCCTGTTTGCCGGCTTCCTACGAAGCCGGTTGCGCGGCGCCGCTTGCCATGCCCTGCATGGATCACTCCTCGCCTCAAGCGGTGCCGGCACAATCCCCGTTTTCCCCACGCACTGTTAAATCAAATTGTATCGTTTGTCATGCACCAGTTTCTCTGGCAGCGGGAAATCATCGTTCATCTCTTTCATATTGCGTTCAATGGTGTTGCAAATGGCATTGAGCGGCAAATCATTCGGCGCCGTGCCGAACGGATCTTCCAGCTCTTCGGCCAGTGCTTCCAGAGAAAGAAAGGTATAAGAGATAAATACCGAAACCAGCGGCGTCATGTAGTGCAAATCCTCGACCAGCGCAAAGGGCAGCAAGGTGCAAAACAGGTATACCGTGCGGTGCAGGATCAGGCTATAGGCAAACGGGATCGGCGTATTTGAGATGCGTTCACAGCCGCCCAATACCTTTGAAAGCGCGTTCAAATTGTGATCGATACCCGTGTACAGCATATCGGAGATGTTGCCCTGTTGGCGCTGCTCACCCAGCCAGATCCCCATGCACAGCAGCAGGCGGTTGGCGGGGAAAGGGCTGCGCAGCACCTCATCGGCAAAACGGGCGGGCACCAGCCGGGTTAAATCTGCCCGATCATCGGTATGGCGCAACTGATGGTTCAGGCTCCAACTGAATGCCGTCAGCAAAGCGGCGAAGGTTTCGGCCTCTTGCGGTTTGTGCAACAGCACGCTTTTGATCTGCCGCAACAGTGAACGTTGGGTGATCAGCAATCCCCCCCATAACTGGCGCGCTTCGATAAAGCGGGCGTAGCTGGCGCTATTGCGGAACCCCAGGAAGATGGCGATGGCCACCCCAAGCAGGCTGAATGGGGCGGTGGTCAGGCGGATGCCCAGTGTTTCATACCACTGGTAGCCGATAACGGCGAATACCGACATCAGCAGGTTAAGGCTAAGGCGAAAAAGGATTTTGGACAGCACGGAACCATACCAGTCGAACAAACGCAGAAACCAGTGCTGTGGGGGGCGAACAATCATGATGACCTGTACAAGCGATATGTTAAGAAAAGGTGTTTTTCAGGCGGGAGGTAAAGGGAATGTGTTGCCACGGGGTTACGTCTCGGTTGTTTTTATTATTGCAGGCGGCACAAGTATAACCCTAATGGCGCTGCGCGCAAGCCGTTGCACGGGGCATGCGGCAAGCCGCGAATGCCCCGTGGGTTGCCAGCGATCGTTTAGCGCAGGGCCATACAGGCGCGGGTGATGCGCTCGCACGCTTCCTGCAGGCGCGCGTCATCAATGGCGTAAGCGATACGCAGGTAGGGAGCGGCGCCAAACGCCGAGCCTTGTAACAGCGCCACATGCCCGGCGTGCAGCAAATAGTTGGCCACGTCCACATCGTTTTCAAGGATGGCGCCTTCCGGTGTGCGCTTGCCGAGCAAACCGGCGCAGTTGGCGAACAGATAAAATGCCCCGGGCGGCGGCGCCACGCTCAGGCCGGGAATGGCGTTAATGCAGGCCATGATTTTACTGCGGCGATCGGCCAGGATTTGCAGCCAGTCGGCGATGAACCCGCGTTCCTGGCGCAAGGCGGCCACGGCCGCCGCCTGTGAAACCGAACTGGGGTTGGAGGTGCTTTGTGATTGCAGCACCTGCATCGCTGAAATCAACCAGGCCGGGCCGCCGGCAAAGCCCAGCCGCCAGCCGGTCATCGAATAGCCTTTCGACATGCCGTTCACCGTCAGAATGCGTTCGCGCAAGCGCGGCTCAACCTGCGCCAGGGTGGTAAACGCCGCTGGCGCGTGGCAGATATGCTCATAAATATCGTCGGCGATGATCAGCACCTGTGGCGCATCAAGCAACACCGCCGCCAGCGCCTTCAGCTCTTGTGCGCTGTACACCGCGCCGGTGGGGTTGTTGGGCGAATTCAAAATCAGCCAGCGGGTTTGCGGGGTAATGGCTGCCGCCAGTGCGGCGGGTTGCAGCTTCCAACCGCTTTCTTCGCTGCAGGGGATGATATCGCTTTCGCCTTCCGCCAGCGCCACCATATCCGGGTAGGAAACCCAGTACGGGGCGGGGATCATCACCCGATCGCCGGCGGCCACCGTCGCCAACAGCGCATTATAAATAAGCTGTTTCGCACCGCTGCCGGCGATCACTTCCTGCGGTAGATAGCTAAGCTGGTTATCGCGTTTAAACTTATCGATGATCGCCTGCTTAAGCGCGGCCGTGCCGGAAACGGCGGTATATTTTGTTTCACCCTGTACGATAGCGGCGATGCCGGCCTGTTTGATATGCGCGGGCGTATCAAAATCCAGCTCGCCTTCGCCCAGGTTGATCACATCGACACCGGCGGCGCAGAGCTCGCGCACTTTGTCGGATATCGCGCCGGTTGGTGAAGGGCGCACGCGCCGTAGCCGCGGCGCAAGAAATTCAGCAGACATCTTTTCCCCTTTCTGATGCTTAATCTTGATTGTATTATATGATACATATAAACCAATTTTAAATTATCATAGCGATAATGCTTTTGCTCATGGTTTCTGCCATTGATGACGGCATCATTATCTGTCTACGCCGGCTATCGGCTGTTCTCATCCCCACGGGAGCGTTCCATGTCGTTGATTTTTGTTGCACATAACACGCCAGCGCCGGCGTTATACGGCGCCATGGCGGCGATCTTGTCCCACGCGCTGCGGTTACCGATGGCGCACCTGCCGGTAGCATGGAACCTGGCCCACTACGCGGACGCCTGCCAACATGTCACCGCCGGCGGCACGCTGGTCACCAGCGGGTTGGTATGGTACGAACGCCTGAGCGGGCAAACGCTGGCGGCGCCCACCACGTCGGCAACGTTGCTCGGCCAGCGGCAGGACGGGGTGGTGCCGCTCGGGCCCAGCCAGCTTGCGCATTTTCCTGCGTTGGCACAGCGGTTGCAGCGCGGCGGCGTGGATTATGAGCTGGTGCATATTGAGCAAGAAAATGGCCGCTTTGGTTTTAGCCGCCTGCTTGCGGGCCACTGGCGGCAAGACCGGTTCGGCCGTTGGCGGCAGGGCGACGATACCGGCGTGCCGGAGGCGGCGCTGCGGATCGCCCTGATCGGCCGGCGGCAGGATCAGCAGGATGCCTACCCGGCCACATTGGCCGCTTTGGGGGATGCGGCCGATGCCCTGGGTTTGGCGCTGGAGGTGGTTTGCCTCGCACCGCAGGAGATCGCCGATCAGGCCGGCGCGCAAGCGCGTTTGGCCGGGTTCAGCGGCGTGTTGTTGCCGGGCGGCGCCGCCATGGCCAACGTACCGGGGCAAATCCAGGCGGCACACTATACGCTGGCGCATGCCATCCCCACGCTGGGGCTGTGTCTGGGCATGCAAACCATGGCGACCGCGGTGGCGCAACAGATGTTGGGCAGCACCCAGGCCAATCTGGCGGAGGCCGATCCGGCGGCGGCCATCAAAACCTTCACGCCGCTGCATGACGCTGCCGGGCTACCGTTGCACCGCCTGGGCGCCCAACCCCTGTACTGCCGGCCCGGCAGCCTGATGCATGGGTTATTGGGCGAGTGTTACAGCGTGCGTTACAACCACCGTTATCAGTTGAACCCGCTCTTAAAGGCGGGCCTGGAACAACAGGGCCTGTGCATCAGCGCCACCGATGCCAGCGGCGCAGTGGCCGATGGCATTGAGTTTACCCGCCATCCGTTTTTCCTTGGCGTGCAGGGGCACCCGGAATTGTCGTCTCGCGTGGGGCAAGCACACCCACTGCTGATGGCGTTTTTACGGGCTGCCGCCCGCCAACGCTAAGCTGCTTGGGGTGCGCCGGATTAGCCACCGGCGCAAGAGGTTACCGTGACAATGTCACGCCGCTGCGTTGATCCGCGGCCAAACGTTGCAGTTCGGCCGCGGCTTGTTCAATCACCTCCGGCCCCAGATCCAGCAGTGGGGCACGCACGTGGTGGCCGTCAAAGCCGCGCAGATTCATCACCGCCTTCACCCACTGCGGCTGGCCGTGGCGGCGCGCCAACGCGCGGTACGGATACCACAGCGCATGCAGTTCACGGGCGGTGTTGGCATCGCCTTGTTCCAGCGCGCGGTAGCTGGCCAGAATCAACTCCGGCAGCGCACAGCTGTTGGTGGTGCTGATACCGTCAAAATTGCACATCATTGGCCCAAGGAAGGCCAGATCCGAAGCGCAGAACAGGCGCAGGCGCCCGGCCAGCCGGTTGGCGATTTGGTCGATGGCGGTAGGGTTCAAATCACCCTGTTTGATGCCCACCACGCCGCCGATATCCGCGAGCTGCTCCAGCACCACCGGCGGCAGCGTAATGCCGATGCCCGGCGCGTTATAGACCAGAATGCCGGTGCGGGACAGCGGCGCCATTTGTTTGAAAAAACTGACGATCTGCGCATCGGTCACTTCCGAGACGAACGGTGGCGTCACCATCGGCAGGCCGCCCAGTTCGCCGGCCAACTGCGTGAGATCGCGCACGGTGCGCGCGTCGGAACCGGCGCTGCACAGCATCACCGGCACCCGATCGCCGACCACATCCATCACCTTGCGGAACAGGATGGCGCGTTCATCGGCGGTCATCGCCGGGAACTCACCGTAGGTGCCGCCAATCAGAATACCGTCATAGCCCAATCCGATAACGCGTTCGATGTTGCGCGCCAGCCCGTCAAAATCAAACTCGCCGCTGGCGGTGAACGGCGTCACGGTGATGTTGAAAATACCGCGCAGGCGCGCTTTGCTTTCACTGATGTCTTTCATACAGCCATTTTCCTTAAAGAAAGATAAAAAGGGCGCGGGGGAGCCGGGTCACGTGGCCCGTACGCCTGGCTTCCCCCCGCTGCCGGGTTAACGCAGGTAAAGCGGGCGATCTACCGTCCCCAGAATGCGGTAGCCAGTTTCCGTCACCACAACGCTCTCGCTGACGCCCACGGTGAATTCGCCGTAGATCCGCAGCGCCGGCGGAATATGGAACGTCATACCTGGCTGCAGCTCGGTGGTGATGCCACTGTAGAGGCTAAGGATCGCGCCTTCGCCCCAGTCGGGCGCGAAAGACACGCCAATCGAGTAGCCCGTGCGCTTCTTGAAGTTATCGGTATAGCCGGCGCGGTCGATCACATGTTGGCAGGCAAGATGCGGATCTTCACAGGTGGCGCCGGGGCGAATGGCGTCAAGCGCCGCCTGTAGGGCTTCCTGGCAGACTTTTTCCATCTCCAGTGCGATGGCCGGCGGTTTGCCCAGCCAGGCGGAGCGCATCATCGCGGCGTGGTAGCGATCGTGAGCGGCGGCCATTTCCAGGAAAATCGGGTCGCCATCGAGCATCTTGCGGCGGCGCCAGGTGCCGTGTGGGACGCCGGTGCGCGGGCCGGAGGAAACCAGCGGCTCCATGCCCATGTATTCCGAACCGGCGGCGATCGCCGCACCCATCATGGCAGCCACCAGATCGTTTTCCGTGGCGCCAGCCCTGATGGCCTCACGCCCGGCCAGCATGCCGGCATCGACATAGCGCGCGGCATAGGCCAATTTTTCCAGCTCGGCGGGGGATTTCACCGCCCGCAGTTGTTCAACCACCCCGGCGCCATCGTGCAGCGTGCCCAGTTCAGCCTGCAAGGTTTCATAGACCGCAATCGGCAGGAACCAGCCGCGCTTGTCGATGCCGATGCGGCGATCGGCCCAGCCGCGCGCTTTGAGCACGTTGAGCAGAAAGCCCACCGGATTATCGCCATCGGTATAAATCGCCGCGTCGCGGATAAAGGTGTTGGCGCTGAAGTTGAAGTATTCCAACTGGCGGATCACAAACACCGGATCGCCCTCGACCGGCAGCACCAGCGCCTGGAACGTGTAATAGCCCGGCGTTTGCTGGCCGGTCAGGTAAAAAATGTTTTCCGGCCCGGTAATGATCATTACGTCCAGCTCGGCCTGGGTCAGCAACTGGCGCGCTTTCTGGACACGCGTTTGGTATTCGCCGGCGCTGAACGCAGATTCCGCCCCGCGGATAATGCGGCCCAAATCCGGTAGCGCGCTGTTTGGTACATCGGTGTGTGGGTTCATGAATTAAACTCCTGAATAAATTGTGCCTGAGCCGGGTCAAAGGCGATCCCCAGCCCGGCGCCGTTTGGGCTGCTGACCAGCCCCTGGGAATAGCGCAGGCCGCTGGCCGGATCGTCAGCGGCGCCGTCGGCGCCATACAGTTCTGCGTAGGCGGGCCGGCAGGCATGCGCCACGTGCAACGCGGCGGATGTGGCGGCGCCGCCCTCATTCATCTGGCCGATCATGAAAGGGATATTGGCCGCCTGCAGGCGCTGCGCAGCGCGCAACACCGGCGCGATGCCGCCCATTTTGACCAGTTTGAGGTGCGCCCAAACCTGCCCGCGCAGCGCGATAATCCGTTCCAGATCGTTTTCGTTGCTCATGCTTTCGTCGAGCATCAGCGGTATCGGGCTGGCGGCGGCCAGCGCGGCGTAGTGGTGCGCATCCTTGTCCGCCAGCGGTTGCTCCAGATAGCTAAGTGAAAAGGGTGCCAGCGCCTGCAGTTTCGCCAGCGCTTCATCCGGGCGCCATTGGCCATTGGCGTCTGCCGACAGGCTAATGTCATCGCCAAAGCGATCGCGCAGCGCGGCAATGCGCTTGAGATCGTGCGTGAAGCTGCCGACGGCGATACGCAGTTTCAACTGGGTAAAGCCGCGTTCCACATAGGCGCGGGCCTGCTGCAACATCTGTTCGTCCGGCGCCCAGAACAGCGTCTGGTTGGTGCTATAGCTGATGGGCAGCGGGTGTTGCGTGCCGATCAACTGCGCTACGCTCAGGCCCTGCTGGCGGGCGAACAGATCGTGCAGGGCGATATCAATCAGCATGCGCGTGGGCGCCAGACAGCCGGCCAACTGGGTTTCCAGCGTCAGCAGCAGGGTGCTGGCGCTTTGGCTGAGATCGAGCCGCCGCAGGGCGCGCATCACATCGCTCAGCACCTGCTCCGGGCTATAGCCATTGAGGTAGGCGATATTGACGCGCACTTCGCCCAGGCCGCAGACACCATCCGCCTCCAGCAGCAGGTAAAGTTCTTCGAGCGCCGTCACGCTGCCGGAGGCGGCGGTATACAGCTGCAGCGCCTGATAATGCACATTGGCGCGGTACAGAGTGGCTTTCACCGGCAACTCCTTAAGGGTTCAACATCGCCAGGGCGACATCGCGGTAGATTTTACTGGCGGCGATAAACTCGCTGACCGGAACGAATTCGTCCGGCTTATGGGCAACCGCCAGCGCGCCGGGGCCGATCACCACGCCCTTGGTTCCCAGGCTGCGGAAATGAACTAAATCGCAGCCGCCCTGGAAGCCGAATGGGCCGGGATCCGGCTGGCCGTGCTTGCGGCAGGCGGCCAGGCCAGCCTGCACGATAGCCTCGTCTGCCGGGGTTTCCGTGGCGCCGCCGGTGGTGGGTTTAAACGTGACTATGTCACTTTTAACGCCGAACTGTTCTTCAGCCAGCGCCAGCAGATCGCGCAGTTCCTGTTCCACCTGCTGTTGGTCTTCCCCCGGTACCAGGCGGCGATCGAGCAGCAGATCGCAACTGTCCGGCAGTACGTTGTCGGCATGGCCGCCGGCAATGCGGGTAACGGTCAGGCTGGCGGCGCCCACCAGCGGGTGGCAGCGGCAGCGCACCTGTTGGTTATGCGCCTGTTCGACCAGCCCCAGCAGTTGCGCAGCGCGAAAAATGGCGTTTTCCCCCAGTTCCGGCGTGCCGGAGTGGGCGGTAACGCCGTGCACCCGCACCAGTGGGCGCAGGCTGCCTTTATGCGCGGAGTAGGTGCTGTTCGAGGTCGGTTCGCCAATCACCGCGTAATCGATTTTCGCCGGCGCTTCGCGCACGTAGAACTTGGCGCCTTCGCTGGCGACTTCTTCATCGGCAACAAAAATGCCCATCAGCGTGCCGCGCCAGCTTTCCCTATTGGCAGCCAGCATCCGCATCGCTTCCAGCATGGCCACCAGCGGCCCTTTGGCGTCACAGGCGCCGCGACCATACAGCTTACCGTCGCGTTCGGTGAGGGTGAACGGATCCTGGCTCCAGCCGTTGCCGGCGGGCACCACGTCGATATGGGTGTTAAAGGCAAAGCACGGCCCGGCGCCGTTTTCCAACCGGGCGATCACATTGGTGCGGCCTGGCGCATATTCGCTGAGCGTCAAATCAAACCCGGCGGCTACCAGCCAGTTGTGAATACATTCTGCGGCTTCACGTTCGCGGCCGGGTGGGTTTTCGGTGTTGATCGCCACCAGGCTGGCGAGATCGCGTTTCATTCGGTCAATATCGGGCGATGGAAGACTCATCGTTAACTCCTGATTCCCTTGGTGTGGCTAAAAAAGATCAATGTAAAATCTGGCTGAGAAAGCGCTGCGCCCGCGGGCTGACATCGCCGCCAAAGAACCTGTCGCTGGGCGCGTTTTCTATAATTTCGCCGTTTTCCATAAACACGATTTGGTTGGCCGCGCGCTTGGCGAAGCCCATCTCGTGGGTGACGACGATGCTGGTCATCCCTTCGGCGCTCAGATCGGCCATCACATCGAGCACTTCGCGGATCATTTCCGGATCCAGCGCCGAAGTGGGTTCGTCAAACAGCATCAGCTTGGGTTTCATCGCCAGCGCGCGGGCGATAGCCACCCGCTGCTGCTGGCCGCCGGAAAGCTCATCCGGAAAGGCGTCGATCTTGTCGGGGATACGCACCTTGCCCAACAGTTCCTGGGCCTGGGCGCGGGCCTGTTCGCGGCTGACGCCCAGCACGGTCATCGGCGCCAACATGATGTTTTCGCCGGCGGTCAGGTGTGAGAACAGTTCGTAGTTCTGGAACACCATGCCGATCTCCTGGCGCAAACGGTGCGGTGAAACACCGGAGCGCACGATGTCCTGTTCGCGAAAGAAAATGCTGCCACCCTCAAAGGGTTCCAGCAGGTTGACGCAACGCAACAGCGTGGATTTGCCGGAGCCGGAAGGGCCGATCAGCACCACGGTTTCCCCCTGGGTAATGTCCAGCGAACAGTTCTTCAAGACGTGCTGGGCGCCAAAGTGCTTTTCGATGCCGATGATTTCGAGTAACGGTTTCTTGCGGGCCATGGGCATCTCCTCAATGTTGTGTGCTGCTGCGCAGCAGACGGTCGGTAAAAGACAACCGTGTTTTTTTGCGTTTTTTAGGATCTAACGCGCGCTCCAGCCAGGCCTGGCCCAGCATGAACAGCGAAGTCAGCGCCAGATAATAAATCCCGGCTGAACACAGGGCTTCGAAGTAACGGAAGTTGGCGCTGGCGGTTTGGTTGGCGATCAGCAGCAGTTCCTGCACCGCGATAACCGAGACCAGGGCACTGGATTTCAGCATGCTGATCATCTGGTTGCCCATCGGCGGCAGTACAATACGCGCCGCCTGCGGCAACACGATCTTGCGCATGATTTGCCCCTGGGTCATGCCCAGCGCCATACCCGCGGTGCGTTGGCCGCTGCGCACCGCCTGCAGGCCGGAGCGCAGGATTTCCGCCATATAGGCGCCTTCATTGAGCGACAGCGCCAGCACCGCGCAGGTGAAGGCCGAAAAACGCAGGCCGAAGGTGGGCAGCACGTTGTAAACGAAAATGATCTGGAACAGCACCGGCGTGCCGCGGAACACCCACAGGTAGAAAAAAGCCAGCAGCGGGCCCGCACGGAAGCGGGCTTCCTGCAACAGGGCCAGGATCAGCCCCATGATGATGCCGAAAAACAGTGAGCACACCGTGATCAACAAGGTCATTAATGCGCCCTGAAAGAACGCAGGCGAAATCAGGTATTGCCAAACAAGATCCAGAGACATGAGTTTTCCTCTCTTTTCAGGGCCGAGCGTTTAAACGGTGGGTCAGAAAATGGCGACGGAATCCGGGAATTGCCATTTCTCAATCAGCGTTTTGTAAGTGCCGTCGGCAACCAACGCCTGCAAGCCGTTTTCCAGCAAGGCTTTCATTTCGCCGTCGCCCTTGCGAATTGCAAAACCAATGTGGGTGCCGGCTTCAAACTCTTCGCCGACGGCTTCGAAGGTGTCGCCTTTCTCGTTAAGCAGGGCTACCGCGCCGGGGGTGGAAAGGTATTCCGCATCGGCCCGTTTTTGCGCCACCGCCACGGCGGAATCGGTGGCGGCCGGGAAGGTCATCACGTTGATCGCCGGCTTGCTGGCGGCCAGGCAGTTCTGGTTGTCTGCGCGTGCCTGGCTCTCTTCGATCCCGCCGAGGGTGACCGCGATGTTCTTACCGCACAGCGATAAATCGCGGCCGGTGATTTTTTCCGGGTTGCCTTTCACCACCACCACGCGGCTGCCGATTTTCAGATAGGGAACAAAATCCACCTGTTCCGCGCGGGTGGGGTTGATGTACATCGCCGAGTTGATGATATCCATGCGTTTGCCTTGCAGCGCTGGGATCAGGCCTTTGAACTCCATGGACAGCGGGGCTGGGGTGAGCGCCACTTTGGCCGCCAGGGCATTGATCAAATCAATATCAAACCCGTTCAGCTTGCCGTCTTTCATGTACTCAAACGGCATGAACGTGGCCGCCGTGCCGTAGGTCAGTTTGCCTTTGCTGACCAGCTGTGGTTCCGCCGCCTGTGCGTGGCCCAGGGCAAAGGCATTCAGGCAGAGCGCCGCCAACGAAGCGGTGGCATAACGGCGCAAAAACGCTTTTTTGGACATGTTGGGTTCCTCGTTCCGGTTATTAAAATTGCTCTTTATGCATCATTAAATACAATTAATGGCGTGCGTCAAGGCTCTTCTTTGGTGCATTAAATGCACGATATTGGGGCTTTATCTGGATTGTATTCACCCTGAAAATCACCTGTGCTATTGTACAATAATCACAATAAATACTTTTTCAGGCGCATTCTTCCATGACCCAGACAGCAACAGCCAGCGGACGGCGACTGGCGAACCAAATCCTTGACGTAATACGTGATGCAAAGTTTGAGCCAGGTCATCACCTGAGGGAGCAACAGCTTGCCGATTTGCTCGGCGTTTCACGCACGCCGGTGCGCTCGGCGCTGAAATTGCTGAGCGAGCTGGGCATTATCGAAGCCCGGCGCAATCAGGGGTTCTTCCTGGTTAAATCCTTTAATGAACTGCACCAGATCAATATTGATATTCCGGTCAGCAGCGATCAGGATTTGTATGAACAGCTGGTGCGCGATCGGATTGCCGGCAAGCTGCCGGATTCACTCACCCAGATTGAGATCGCCCAGCGCTATGATGTGGATCGCAGCGTGATGGCGCGCACGCTGCTGCGCCTGTCGGAAGATGGGCTGATCGCCCGTAACAAAGGGCAGGGTTGGTCATTTTTGCCGACGCTCAATACCGATGTGGCGCTGAGCAACGGCTACGGCTTTCGCCTGATGATTGAGCCGGCCGCGTTGCTTTCGCCGGCGTTTCGGGCGGAACGCAGTGCGCTCAAGCGCCTGCGTTTACAGCATATCTATTTGATTTCCCACCCGGACATTTTGGCCGTCGATGGCCGGCAGATCTTCGACACCGATGCCAGCTTCCATGAGATGCTGGCCGAGTTCAGCGGCAATATCTTTGTGTTGCAGGCGATCCAACAACAAAACCGCCTGCGGCGGTTGCTGGAGTTTGGCAGCTACACCAACAAGCAGCGGGTGCGCGAATGGTGCGAGGAGCATGTGGCCATCATCGACGCCGTGCTGGATAAACGGATGGATGCGGCGGCGGAAATGATGCGCAGCCATTTACAGTCTGCCTACCAGATGGTGTTGAATAAGGTGGGCAAGGCCAGTCAGTAAACGGCCCCGCCCAAATGCCGATCATTTGTCCGCCTGTTGCAGTGATTCTATCACCGCGCTGACTTTCTGAATCGCCAGCTGCGCGGCGCGCGATAGCTGCCGGCGCGGGGCGACGCACAGCGCCAGCGTTAACGGGCGAACCGGCGGCCCCTGTAGAGGGACAAACGCCAGTGCGCCGGTTTCCACTTCGGTGAACACGTCCAGCACGCTAAGCACCGCAATCCCCGCGCCGGCGCGGATCAGGGATTTCATCATGCGGATATCATTGCAGGTCATGCTGGCTGCCGGCGTCATATTGTGGCGTTTATACAGCAGCGCGGTGCGATCGTGCACGATCAGCGGCGCGGCCGGCATCAGGTGGCGGTATTCGCCCAGTTGGCCGATGGAAAGCCGCGGCTGGTCGACCAGCGGGTGCGCCGGCGGCATCACTACGCCGATCGGCATTTCAGAAAACGCGCGCACTTCCAGGCCGGTGCTTTCAATCGGATCGAGCAAAATACCGAAGTCAACGTCGGCATTGGCCACCTGCTCGCCGATCACCTGGCTGTCGTGGATGCCGATATCGAAGGTAAACCACGGGTATTCCCGGGCGATGGCCGCCAGGGCGTCAACCACCGGCCCCTCATTCAGCGCGGCGATCAGCCCAATGCTGACGTGGCCGCGCTTTAACCCTTGCAGTTCATCAAAGCGTTCCCGGGTGCGGCGGTACTCCTTGTTCCAGCGCAGAATATCATCGTAAAGCAGTTCGCCCGCGGTAGTCAGGCGCAGGCCGGAGGGCAGGCGTTCGAACAGCAGGGTTTCCATCATCTCTTCAGCCAGCAGGATCTGGCGGTTAATCGCCGAGGCGGAAACGTGCAGCACTTCCGCCGCTTTGCGCAAACTGCCGGTGCGAGCGACGGCCAAAAAATAGTGTGAAAAACGTGAAAATGGATCCATAGGTTAATGCCCTGTACTAATTTTTGCAGATGATAAGTAAAAAAACTGTTATGGACTGCAACACCTTCGATTATCCACAATGTAAGCACTGATAACAACAGCGCCGGGCATCGCCCAGGCCTGGATATGAAGACAGGTGAATGCAATGACGAAAATTACCCCTCCGCCGCAATGCAGCTTTGAACCCGATGACTGGTTGCGCCTGGCGCAATATTGGCACCCGATCGCCATTTCTTCTGAAGTGACCAACGCACCGCAAAAGGTGACGCTGCTGGATGAACAACTGGTGATCTACCGTGTGAAAGACAATGTGGTGGTCGCACGGGATATCTGCCCGCACCGGGGCGTGCCGCTTAGCCTGTCGACGCACGATAGCGAAGGGATTATCTGCCCGTATCACGGCCTGCGTTTTGGCGAAAACGGCCGCTGCAACCGTGTGCCTTCCAGCCCGGACCAGGCGATCCCCGCCAAGCTGCACTTGCTGACCTTCCCGGTGGCCGAGCGCTATGGGCTGGTGTGGACCTGCCTGGCGCCAGCGGAAGACGAAATGCCGGCGCTGCCGACCATGCCGCACTGGGAAGATGAAGGCTTCCAACAGATCGTATGCCCGACGTTTGATGTTGCCGGCTTTGCCGGGCGCCAGGTCGAAGGCTTCCTGGATGTGGCGCACTTTGCCTGGATCCACACCGAAACCTTTGCCGACCCGGAAAACCAAGTGGTGCCGCCTTACAACCCGGTGGAAACACCATACGGTTTCAGCGTCGACTACTGGAGTACGGTGGGTAACTACCCGGCCAGCTCGGATTACCGCGCGCCCGAAGATTTTAAATGGTTAAGGCATTTTGAAATGCATCTGCCGTTTACCGCCACGCTGACCATTCACTTCCCGGGCGATGCGCGGCTGGTGATCATGAACGCCGCTTGCCCGGTCTCCGCCAGAAAAACCCGGCTGTTCGCGCCGATCGCACGTAACTTTGACCAGCATATTCCGGTGGAAGATGTGCATGCTTTCAACCTGAAGGTGTTTGAAGAAGATCGGTTGATGGTGGAAACCCAGCGCCCGGAACGTTTGCCGCTGGATCTGACGCTGGAGGCCCACATCCCGGCGGACCGCAGTTCGATCGCTTATCGCCGCGGCTTGAAGAAACGGGGCTTTGGCGAGTTTTTCCTGGCATAGGAGGAAGGGGCAATGGATACGCTGAACGTGATTGTCGACGCCTTATCACGGCAAGGCCGCGGCAACATGGCGCTGCGGCTGGTGGCGGAAAACGGCGAGCCGTTGCCCGCCTGGCAGGCAGGGGCGCACATTGATGTGCACCTGCCGCAAGGGATCGTCCGTCAGTTTTCGCTGGCGGGCAATCCGGCACGCTGCGATCATTACCTGCTGTGCGTTAAAAAAGAGGCCGCTTCGCGCGGGGGCTCGCGCTACCTGCATGAAACGCTGCGGCTGGGGCAGCGGTTAACCATCTCGGCGCCGCGCAATGTGTTCCCGCTTGCGCCGGCCGGCCACTATCTGCTGCTGGCCGCCGGCATCGGCATCACGCCGCTGTTGGCGATGGCGGAAGCGCTGGATGCCGCCGGCACCCCGTTTGAGCTGCACTATTATGTGAAACAGCGCGGCGATGTGGCGTTCGCTGAACGGTTGGCGCAGGGGTTCCGGCATGGCCGCTGCACGGTATGGTCAGGCTGCGCCGGCCATAGCCCGCGCAAGGAACTGCCGCCCGGCTTGTATGCCCAGCCGGATGGTGCCCGGCTCTATCTGTGTGGGCCGGCCGATTTTATGGCGCACGTCGCCCGGCAGGCGAGTGACCACGGCTGGCAGCCTGGGCAGATCCACACCGAGGCATTCTGTGCGCCGCAGCCGGTTGCCCCGTCGGCGGATGAAGGGTTCAGCGTAACCTTGCGGTCAAGCGGTGAAAGCTACCGCGTTCCCGCCGAGAAAAGCATTGCCTGCGTGCTGATTGAGAACAACGTGGATGTGCCGCTTTCTTGTGAGATGGGGCTGTGCGGCGCCTGCCTGACGCCGGTGGTTGAAGGCGAGGTGGATCACCGCGACACGGTGCAATCCGACGAGGAAAAAACGGCGGCGCAGCAGCAAATTGCGCTGTGCTGTTCACGCAGCCGCAGCGCGCGGCTGGTGATCGATCTGTAAGGGGTCAGTTTGGATATTGATACCATCCGCAAGGATGGTGGTGAGGAGCAGGCGGGTATCGGGACGGGTAATGTCATTTTTTATATGCGAAAAATGTCGGGTAAACGTCGTCCAGCTGTTTACCTCATCGAGAATTTCCGTGATTTTAGGGCGCGGTAGCATGCTGTAAACCAGCTCTGCCAGCGGTGAAACCTGCGCCGGAACGCTGTTGTCCAGCGGAGAGACTTTTACGCCCCTGTCGGAAATCTCCACATCGGGCAGTTCACCAAGGGCAGCCATGGCATTGACCTCTTCAAGTCTGGACTGAAGCAGGGTCATGCGGCTGGTAATGTATTCATGAAAATCAGCAGATACGGGCAATGGCAGCGCCGATGTGAGTTTGTCAAAGTCCTTTTCGGGAATGAGGTAATCATCAAAATTTTTGTAGCGGCGTGAACCTTTAACCCAGATGTCCCCGGAGCGCAACGCCCCCTTAAGCTCGCTGAGCGCACAATTTTGCTGGTCGAGCAGATAGACCGCCTGACTCGCCTCAGCAACAGCGACTGGATGACGCTGAAAAAGCAGATAGAACAACACGAGCTACGAATTGTCAGCCTGGATGTCCCCACCTCATGGCAGGCGCTGTCAGATAAAGACCCTTCGCAGGCTGACCCGATCACCCGTGCCGTGATAACCGCCATCAACAATATGCTTATCGACCTGATGGCCGCAATGTCGCATAAGGACTGGCTGAGCCGCCGCCAACGGCAAAAACAAGGAATTGAACGTGCGCATACACTGGGAAAATACCGGGGAAAACAGGCCGATCAGGAACGGCATCAGAAAGTCCTGTACTACCGACAGGTCAAGAAACTGAGCATCCGTGAAACGGCAGACGCGACAGGGTACAGCCCCTCCCAGATATGCCGCATTCAGGCACTATACCGGCAATCAGAAACGGGTGATTTGGGTTAAGTTGTGATTGTTGTATGATGCCGGTGAGTATAACTGCTTATATATTGAGGGATTAATGATGGCAAGAGCACTGGCCTGTTTGGGTGATAAAACGAGTTACGGAGAAATTATTTCAGCGACAGCGTCCTGGTTTGAAGGAAGTAAAGCAATAGCCCGGACCGGCGACAAGGCATCATGCCGTAAATGCAACGGGTATTTTGAAATCCTTGCCTCCGCACAGGACTGGGCAGAAGAAGGCAAAGCATTTGCGGCCACAGGTGACAGAGTGCTGTGCCGTTGCCCCGATCACTATGTTTACGGTTCAGCCACGCAGTCTACCAGCACAGGTACTGGATCTCTGACCTCCCGCAATACCAGTCAGTCGCCTGTACCGGCGCAGCAGGCACAGGACTCCAGCGCCCGGAACTGCATCCGTTTCCAATGCGCCGGTGACGACGGCCAGCTAATGGCAGGCTGCCGCTACACCCTGATGTTCCCGGACGGGCGTTCTGAAGCTGGCGTTACTGATGAACACGGGGTTACCGGATGGCATTATGCTGAATCGGCAAACGATATCAGCCTGCATATTCTTACGGACTGAGGAAAACATGTATGTATGACAACAGGTGGAGCGGTGTACACGGTAAAAACTCCGGGCTTGATGGCGATAAAACGTCAACAGGAGCAGTCTGCTATGCCGGAAGTCAGGGCTGGTCAGTAAACGGAAGGCGAAAGCTTTACGTGGGTGATAAAACGTCACCCTGCCCGAAATGCGGACAGACAGGCGTGATTGCCTCAGGCGATCTCCGGCAGACAAACCCACAGGGACGAGCGGTCGCCGTCAATGGTTCACCAGTACGCTGTGGGTGTGCGACCGGAACGAACTTCGTCATTGCAGCAGGAAACCCATCAACGGCAAAAATTGTCAGCGCACAGAGCCAGTCAGTGCAGCAACCTTCTTCACGTAACACCCTTCGTTTTCAGTGTGCAGATGATGACGGCAGACTGATGGTGGATTGTCGGTATGTTCTGATGTTCCCGGACGGTCATACAGAAACGGGGAATACGGATAGCCAGGGGATGACAGAGTGGCATTATGCTGAATCTGCTGAAAATATTAACCTGCATATATTAATGGATTAATTATGGCTGTTTACCACCTCAGTACCCGTATTAACTCTAATGTCCCGGCTGATTCTTTGCTGTATGATCTTTGTATTTATCGTATGGATTCCGAAAGGAATAAATATTCCCTGGTGGATGTGAAACAACAGCCGTTTCTTGGCAATTATGAAACACAGAGTCACATGACCGGAAATATAAATGAGTCACTCTCGATAATTTATATTATGGAAATGAAGCTTTACAGAAAGACCATGTTGCATACGCACTGTGTAACGCCTGTTCCGTTCACTAAGATGTACACTCTTGAAGAATTTGCGTCAGGCAAAGCCTGGTCTCCGGTGAAGCGGGAGAACCCTTGTTATTTTGAGTCAAAAGGGACAATGAAACCTGAGAGTCAGGGGGGCGAAACAAAGCAGATTAAAATCACCATCCCGGAACGTCCATTTATAGCGAAAGAATATCCTATCGGAACGCCGCAGGATCCGTTTGAAAAAAACAAAATTGAATCTGAGATAAACGACAGGTTTTATCATTATTCTTACCCTTATCAGGATAGGGCAAGTGTATGTGGACCTGCTGCATTTTTTTACTGTGTTCAAATGGACCGTCCTGATGTATATGCACAAGCTGCCAGGGAACTATGGCGGTATGGAAAGACTAAAATAGGTGCACTGTCAATCTCCCCTGGCGAAGGGTGTAAACACCCTTCAGGCATGTTTTATACAAGTGGAGGCCAGCCAAGGATCTTAGGACTTGACTGGATGACACTGGCTGGGCTCAGGGATTCAGAGAATACCATGCTGAGCTTTGATGCTCTTGATTCGCCAGTGGCTGGTATCACAATGTGGCAAACACTAACGGAATGGTTTGAAAAGGCCGGTTATGAAAAGGTGTTCAGTAATGTAGGAATCACTCAGGCAGGCGTCCGGGGAATCAGAGATTTAAATAAGTATGTAGAGCAAGGCTATAAAGTCGTGACATTAATAAATGATGGACTGCTTGAAGGTAGTACAAACAACACGACATTACCTACGCACTGGGTTGTATGGGATGGTTCTGTAACACAGGATGATAATGGGTATGTTAATTTAAAGTTATTTTCCTGGGGAAAGTCTGCTAACTGGATTAAACAGAAAAAAGATTTACAATTTTTTATCAATAGATTTTTCGGGGGGATGGTTTTTAAACCATTAAAATAGCCATGAGGATATTTTCTGTTATTTTCATTTCATTTGCAGTATCAGCATGTACTTTACATGCTGATGTTACTCCTGATGGTAATTCACTTAACGATGCTATAGTAGGAACGCCGTATGCCAGTGAAATAAATATAAATGGTGGCGCTGTATCATCTTTAGATTCTAGTGGGAAAGAAAGATTCGTAGGTGAAATAATTCCATCCGATACAGGATTAACTTTAAGGTATTGTAATGATTCTCCTGCTCACAATTGCGTCAGGATTCAGGGAGTACCAGTAAAACCGGGGAGCGTCACCATACGAGTATCAGGCGGATTGTTTGGCACTAATGTAGCGACAGGCGGGGAATTTGATAAAACATATACTATTAAGATCAAAGATTCAGAAGGATCTTTTTAAGATCGTTTAAGTTGTGCGCCGTATCGAGCTTCCCCGGAAGATACAAGAAACCTTTCAGGTAGCGGTTCTCTCGTATCAAAACGGTCAAAAATTAGCCTTAACGTACAATAATTTTCGATATCCAAACTGACCCCTGTAATCAGGCCAGGTATTGCATGCCCGGCAGATTAACGGCCGGTACCTGGCTGTGTAAAAAGTGATACAGCCGGTCAATATTGCCCTTTTTCAGCGTATTTTCCGGCCATACCAGGTAGTAACCGTCGCCCGTGCCGGCCGCTTGCGCCAGGGGCGCAACCAATTGGCCTTGCTCCAGCGCCTGCGCGCATAAAACCAAATCGCCAATGGAGACGCCGTGGCCGCAAATAGCGGCCACGATGCCTTGCTCCAGGCTATCGAAAACTTTGCCCTTATGCATCTCCACCGCCATCTCCCCGCCGGCTTTCTGCAACCAACGGCGCCAATCACGGCGATCCGGCGAAGGATGGATCAGCTCGCAAAAGGGCAGATCCGCTTGCTTTGTTAGCGGGAAAGCGGGCGCACACACTGGAATCAGCCATTCGTCGAACAGCGGCGCGCAAGCGGTGCCGGCACCGAAATCCCCACGCCCAAGCAGGATCGCGCAATCGTACGGTTCACTGAGAAAATCAACCTGATCCACATCCATCCACACGCTGGCGATTTGCACGTTCATCTTTGAGTTAATCTCATTCATCGCCCGCATGCAGTCCAATAGCCAGCGCATGGTTAGCGTCGACGGCGCTTTGAGGCGCACATCGTGATTGTTGCTGCGGAAAGCCTCACAGGCGGTTTCCAGGGTGTGAAAGCCGGCGCGCAATTGCCCGGCCAGCAGTTTGCCGGCCGGGGTGGCCGCCACGTTTGGCCCGCGGCGAATAAACAACCGGCAGCCGAAATACTCTTCCAGCGTTTTGACGTGGCGGCTAACGGCACTGGGCGTGATGGCCAGCGCTTCCGCCGCCAGCGAAAAAGAAGCGTGCCCGGCGGCGCTTTCAAAGGCTCGCAGGGCATAAAGGGGAGGAAGTTTTGCCGGCATGCTGACACCAATTGTGAGTTTTAATCACAGTAGAGCGCACTTTTTTCCGTTTTTCAATCTGCGCGCGCTCCCCGATAATCCGCTTCGCCGGCAGGCTAATGGCCGCCACCCTGCAAACCTTACCGACCAGGAAACGTCATGAACGCCCCATTGTTACTGCTTTATATCGCCTCGATTTTTATGCTGATTATTACCCCCGGCCCGGTGGTGGCGGTGGTGGTGGATACCGCCGCCCGCCATGGGCGCAAACAGGCGTTTTATACCAGCCTGGGTTCGAATATGGCGTCGCTGTGCCTGATTGCCGTAGCAGCGCTGGCTATCGGCGGCACGCTGACCATTAACGCCACGTTGTTTACGCTCATCAGCCTAGCAGGTTGCCTCTATCTGGCCGCCATCGCGTTGCATGCGCTATGGGCTGGCCGGCAGACGATGTTGGATGAGGCACCCGCCGCGCGCTGTACGGATAGGGGCTTTTTGCGCGGTTTTATGGTGGGGATCGCCAACCCGAAAGACATTATTTTCTTCATGGCGTTTTTCCCGCAGTTTATCAACGTTACACGTGCATTCGGCAGCAGTATGGCCGTGCTGTCTGCGGTGTGGGTGACGATGGATTTGCTGATATTAACCGCCTATGTGTTTCTGGTGCGCGGGGCGTTTATGCGCCGCTACCGGCCGGCTATCGGCGTGGTGTCGTCAGCATTTTTACTTATTATCGCGGCTGTGGGGTTTGCCTATACGCTGTTTGCGTGGGTAAGGCTGTGAGGCGGATGTGTCCAGCCTGCATAAACGGCCGGGTTGCCGCCGTTTATGCAGGCTGGGGGCAGGGCTAACGGCGCCCGCGCAGGTTAGTGTTGGACGACCAGACGTAAGTGGCGGTGGCATCTGGCTTGAATTTATTCTTTTTCTTTTCCGCCCGGGCTTTTTTGGCCAGGGCTTCACGTTCACTCATTAACTTATCAATGTAATCGTCTTTGATACGGTTGTTCTCAGCGTTGGTCAGCGGGCGGCCGTGTTTTTTCCTTTCCTGATCGAGCAGTGTTTTAAGCTGACGCTGTTCGCTTTCAGTCATGTCTTTCTGTGTCAATCTGGGCATAGTTTTGGCCTGTTCGCGGAGTTGAGGCTCTTATTATAGAGGAAACGCTTGGTTTTGTTTCCTGCGACTTCGCTTAACCGTCAACTTTCGCCCAGCATCACCGCCACCTGATGGGGTTTGCCGTCATCCACGAGGCGGAATGCCAGCCCCGGTTGCGGCACGCCGTCCACGCTGATTTGGCCTTTGCCGCTGCCTTGCATCAACGTGATGTGGTATTCACTGCCGCCTTCGCGGTAGCTGACGGTGACCTGCGGCCAATGTGCCGGCAGCCGGGTGTTAATCGCCAGCATATCGCCCTGGCGTTTTAGCCCCAGCAGCGATTCCAGGATCAGACGGTACAGCCAGCCGGCGGAGCCGGTGTACCAGCTCCAGCCGCCGCGCCCGGTATGCGGCGGTTCGGAATAGACATCGGCACTGATGACATACGGCTCCACTTTGTAACGTGCAACCGCGCCCTTATCCTGGCTGTGCACGATCGGGTTAATCAGATCCAGCAGTTCCCAGGCCCGTTCGATGTTGCCCATTTCCGCAAAGGCCATCACGGCCCAGATGGCGCCGTGGGTATACTGGCCGCCGTTTTCACGCACGCCGGGCAAATAGCCGCGAATGTAGCCGGGATCTGGGCCTTCACCGTTGAACGGTGGGGTCAGCAGCTTGATCAGCCCTGCGTTGTCATCCACCAGATGTTCGTCCAGCGCTTGCATGGCTACGGCATTGCGCGCGGTGTCTCCGGCGCCGGACAGCACCGCCCAGCTTTGCGCGATCGCATCAATCCGGCACTCGGCCGAATGCTGTGAGCCCAGCGCCGTTCCGTTGTCAAAATAACCGCGCCGGTACCAGGCGCCATCCCAGGCATGGTCAGCAAGGTTTTGCCGCAGTTGATCGGCCTGCCGCCGGCACAGGGCGGCCAAATCGCCGTCGTTGCGCCGCGTAGCCAGGGCGCCGAAGCGTTGCAGAATGTGAAACAGGAAGAAGCCAAGCCACACGCTTTCCCCGCGCCCTTCAAGGCCAACCCGGTTCATGCCGTCATTCCAGTCGCCCGATCCCATCAGCGGCAGGCCGTGCTCACCGAAGCGTAACCCGTGTTTCAGCGCTCTGGCGGCATGTTGATACAGGGTCTCTTTCACCGCGCTTTGCTGTGGCTGTTCGTAGGTGGATTCCTCACCCGGCGGCACCTGCCGGGCCTCCAGGTAAGGGATGGACTCGGCGAGGATCCCGTCGTCGCCGGTGGCGTCCAGATAGTGGCAAACCGCCAGCGGCAGCCAGAGGTAATCATCGGAACAGCGGGTGCGCACGCCGTTGCCCTGCGGCGGGTGCCACCAGTGCAGGACATCGCCTTCGATGAACTGGTGTGAAGCACACAGCACAATCTGTTCGCGCATTCGCTGCGGCAGCACATGGCTCAGCGCCAGAATGTCCTGCAACTGATCGCGGAAGCCAAACGCGCCGCCGGACTGATAATAGCCGCTGCGCGCATAAATTCGGCAGGAGAGCGTTTGATACAGCAACCAGCCGTTGGCCAGCAGATCCACCTGCGGCTGCGGGGTATGAATTTGAACCTTGCCGAGGATATCGCGCCAGGAGGCCTTCACCTGTTCAAGCGCGCTCAGCAGCACATCTTCTTGCAGGTATTGCCGCAGTAACGCTTCTGCCTGCTCGGCGTTACTGCCGATCCCCAGGGCAAACACCACGCTGCGTTGGTCGCCGTCGATAAGCGCCATGGCGGATTGCGCGGCACCGCAAGGATCCAGGCCAGCGCCGGTATTGCCGGAAAGGCGCCGCCGCGTGAGAGCCTCGGGTTTTGCCAGCGTGCCGTTACGGCCGATAAACTCACGCCGATCGCCGGTAATGGAACAATGGGCGCCGCTGACGCCGAAAAACGCGGTGCGTTCGTTGCCATTGCCGCCGTAATGGTTTGTGGCCAGGATCCCGCAGCCGTTCTGCGCGTCGGCACCCCGTGTCGCGATGTGCATAGCTGAATTTTGCCGCAGATCGCCGAGGATGAACTCCATATAGCCCGTCGCGGAAAGCTTACGCGTGCGCCCCGACAGGTTGGTCAGGGTCAGCAAAAACAATTTCACCGGCGCCGCTTTGGCGACAAACACCGTGAGCTGCGAATCGATGCCGTTTTCCCGGTGCTCGAATACGCTGTAGCCAAAGCCGTGGCGGGTGAGATAGCCGCCGTTTCCCCGTGCCGGTAGGGCGGTGGGCGACCAGACATGCCCGTTTTCTTCATCGCGCAGATAGAAGGCTTCGCCGCTGCTGTCGCTGACCGGATCGTTGTTCCACGGGGTTAAGCGGTATTCGTGCGCGTTTTCAAACCAGGTGTAGCTTTGGCCGCTTTCCGATACTACGCTGCCGAAGCCTGGGTTGGCGATCACATTGGCCCACGGCATCGGGGTGGCGGTGTTGGCGCCCAGCGTGATGATGTATTCGCGCCCGTCCGGCGAAAACCCGCCGGTGCCGTTATAAAACTGCAGGTTGCCCACTGCAGGCAGCGGTGGGCGGGGCAACTCTTGCGGCAGAGGGGCCACGGTCGGTAACCGGGTCAAGGCTGAAACCAGCGCCAGCGAGCGCTGCTGCGCGGGCGAAACCTGCAGGCGCTGCTGGAGTTGCGCCGCCAGTTCACCCTGGCGATCGTCCAGGTAGATGCGTGCAACGCTCAGCAGCAGCGTGCGATCTTCCGCGGCCAAATGCTCGCTGGAACGCACAAAGATGCCGCCGGCGCGCTGCGCATGCGCGGTGGCGACACCCGCCGAGATCAGCGCCATGATTTCATTTTGCAAATCCTGCCGGTAACCGCCTGCTGTCTCGTTAATGATCACCAGATCCACTTGCAGGCCCTTCATCTGCCAATAGCTATGTGCCTGTATGAGCTGTTGAACCAGCGCAATGTTTTCGCTGTTGGTCACCGTTAATAACACGATCGGCAGATCGCCCGAGATCGCGTGCCCCCACAGGCCGGACTGCCCACGGCGGTTACGGCTGATATCGCTCTGCACCGCACGCATTTCCGGGCCAGGGAAAATGACCGCGCCGGCAAGGCGGTTGTACAGGTTGGCTTCATCCTCATTGATGTTCAATTGGCGCAGCACCACCTGGCTGTGTGACCAGGCCAGCTCAAAGACGCGATCGGCCAAGTGGCGATCGCGGTATTTCTCCAGCATGCCCAGGCCGCCAGCGCGGCTCTCACTGACGCCATAAAAAATATCCAGCGTAACCGGGATGTTCGGCTCAAGCAGAACGCGCTGGCGAATGGCGATGACGGGATCGAGCACAGCCCCGGCGCTGTTGGACAGCGGCCCATTTTGCTGGAGGGCCTGCGGATTGGCGGCGGTGCGCCCGCGGCCGATGAATTTGGCGCGATCGGTTTCGAACGAGACGCCGCCGCGCGGTTGTTGCACCGTCATCATGTGCAGCAACCACGGGGATTGTTCATGAGGTTCGCGTGGGCGGCGGTGGCACAAAATCGCATCCTGTTCGGCCAGCAACTCGGTTTGCACAAACAGATTGCTGAATGCCGGGTGGGCCAGATCGTTGTTAGCCGGCGCCAGCACCACTTCGGCATAGCTGGTCACTTCGATCAGCCGGGGCTGTTTGCCGTGATTGACCAGCGTTACGCGCCGCAGTTCAATATCGTCCTCCGGCGATACCACCACCTGAGTTTTCACCGCCAGGGTGCCCAGCGTGCGCTGGAATTTGGCGCCGGCATCGTTAAACACGGCGTAATCGCCTTGCGACACGCCGCCGAGCGGCTGCCAGGTGTTGCTCCAGGTTTCGCCGGTTTGCGGATCCTTGAGGTAACAAAATGCGCCCCAGTTATCGCAGGTGGCATCTTCCCGCCAACGCGTCAGCGCCAGGTTCTGCCAATAGCGGTAGCTGCCGCCGGTTTGGGTCAACATCAGGCGGTAATTGGCGTTGGCCAGCAGTTGCACTTCGGGGATGAGCGAATCCAGATGGGTGAATTCACGCGCTGACACGCTTGCCGGTTCCCGCAGCCCGTCGTTCGCCTCGAATTGGCGGCGGTTGCCGTACAGCTCTATCGCATCAGGCACGCGTTCTTGCAGCAACAGGCGCGCCGACTGGAATACCGGCGAGCTGGCAAAACGGTCCACCATCGGGGCGTTCAGCAACAGGTGTGAGAATGCAAGCAGGCTCATGCCCTGGTGGTGGGCCATATAGGAACGCACCACCACAAAGGATTGGCCGTGGCTAAGGCGGGAAGGGGTATAGTCCAGCGCCTCGTAAAAACCGTAGCGCCCGCGTGCGCCGTGGCTCTCCAGCGTAACCAGGTTGCGGTATGCGCGCCTGGCATCCACCATCAGCGCCATCACGGTGGCATAGGGCGCCACTACCATATCGTCGCTCAGCCCGCGCCTTAACCCCAGGCCCGGTACGCCAAACGCGTGGTATTGGTAATTTTGCTGTGCGTCGAAGCCAAAGTAACCTGATTCAGAAACGCCCCAGGGCACCCGGTTTTTTTTGCCCCAGTCAATGTGCCATTGCACGGCGGTGCGGCACATTTGCGCCAGCAGCGAGCCGGGATACGCCGGCATCACCAGTTGCGGCATCAGGTATTCAAACATTGAACCGCTCCACGACATCAGCGCGGGCTGGCGATCGAGCACGGTGAACAACCGCCCGAGCGCATACCAACTGCGCTGCGGGATCTGGTTGGTGGCGATGGCAACGTAGTTGGTTAAGCGGATTTCAGAGGCCAGCAAATCGTATTTGCCGCTGTCCGGCCGGTTTTGCTCGCAGTTAAAACCGATGGTCAGCAGGTGGGTGGCTTGGTTATAGAGGAAGCCGAAATCCATTTGCGCCATCTGCGCCAGCTTTTGCTCCAGCGCCGCCAGGCGTTGCAGACAGCTTTTGGCCAGCATGCCGGCCTGTATCAGATACGCCTGTTGCTCGACGGAAAGCACCAGCCCCTGCGGCGGGGCGGCTAACCAGGCCAGGCTGGGCAGCGGTTCCTGGTGTGTATCTTCGCCGTCGAGCCAGCTATACCATTGTGGCCATGCCTGGCAAAGCGCCTGTAATTCGTGATCCAGCGCATTGGCCCAGTGGTGGATGGCGGCAGGCTGTTCCTGGGCGGCCTTTTTGAGCTCTGCGCCGTCATGGCGCATGGCTTCCAGCAACGCCATCAGCGTGCCGGGAGGCGTTTGCAGGGCCACGGCCAAACGCTGGCGTAGCGCCGGCAAGGCCTTGGGCGCGCTGCTGCCCCAGTGTTGCTCCAGCAGGCCCAGCGTGTCTGACAGGCCGTTGAGCATCCGCTGCGGATCGATGGCTGGCTGCTCGCGCAGCGCGGGCAAGCCGGCGCGCAGCGTCAGCAGGTGGCCCGCTAGGTTACCGCTGTCGACGCTGGAAATGTAACGCGGCGACAGCGGCTCTAAGGTGCGGGTGTCATACCAGTTGTAAAGATGGCCGCGATAGTGCTCCAGCCCGCTGACGGTGGCCAACGTACGTTCAATACGCTGGATCGCCGCCGCCAGGGTGAGATAGCCGAAATCGTAGGCGGTCAGATCCGCTAATAGCGCCAGGCCGATATTGGTTGGCGAGGTTCGGTGGGCGATTTTGGTCGCCGGCATTTCCTGCACGTTATCCGGCGGTAGCCAATTCTCTTCTGCGGTGACAAAGGTGGCGAAAAAGTCCCAGGTTTCACGGCTGAGCCGGCGCAGGACGGTGCGCTGCGCCAGGCTCAGCGGGATAGCAGGACGCAGCGGCGGCCGGCTGAGAAGGCAAAACAGCAGGGGTGCTAGCGCCCATAGCAGCGCCAGCGGCAAGATCAGCGCCAGCAATGGCCCGTGATACAGGACGCCGGCCACCAGGAGCAGGGCCGCTGCCAGCGGGTTCGCCCACATGACGCGGTAGAAATTGGCGGCGGTGATGCGGTTAAGGTTGATGCTGTGCGCATAGCTGGCCCACTCTTGCAGATTGTGTTTACTCACCCCCATTCGCCACAGGGTAATGGCAATGGCCCGCAGGCTATACCAGGCCTGATGGGGCAATACGGCCAGCGTTAACACCAACTGGAGCAGATTGCTCCCGACACTCTTGACGGTCAGCCACAGGTGGCGGGCCAACGGGCGATAAGATGGTTTTCGCAGGCCATCCTGCAGCAAGCTGAGTAGCGCCGGCAGTAGCGGTGGGAGCAGGAATGCCATGAGCCAATAACCGTTGATCGGCAGCCAGACGGCGCTGAAAAACAGTAGCGTCATCAGGCTGGGCGCAACCATGCTGCGGCGCAGATTATCGAACAGCTTCCAGCGCGACAGCATGCTCAGCCGGTTTTTCACGTACACGCCGCTTGCCGTTTTTATCGATGGGCGCAGCCAGTGCAGCAGTTGCCAGTCCCCGCGGATCCAGCGGGTGCGGCGCACCACATCCACTAAATAACTGCTGGGATATTGCTCATACAGCAACACGTCGCTGATTAACCCCGCGCGGGCATAGCAGCCCTCCAGCAGATCGTGGCTCAAAATGACGTTGTCCGGGCACACATCGCGCAGCGCCCGCGCGTAAACGTCAACGTCATAGATGCCTTTGCCGATGAACGAACCTTCGCCGAACAGATCTTGATAAATATCGGAAGACGCCAGCGTATAAGGATCGTTCCCCGGGGTGGCGCTGCTCAGGGCGGCATAGCGGCTTTGGCCATAGCGCGGGATTTCCTCCGCCATGCGGGGCTGGAGGATGGCATAGCCATCAACCACACGCCGGCTGGCTTCGTCATAGCGCGGCTGATTGAGCGGGTGCGCCATAGCGGCGATCAGTTGGTGGGCCATATCGCGTGGCAACACGGTATCGCTGTCTAACGTAATGACATATTTGACGTTTTTCAGCACTTCCAGCCCAAAGCCGATCTGGGTTGAAAAGTCATTGCCACGGTTGCGCAGCCAGTCGTTAAGCGCATTCAGCTTGCCGCGCTTGCGCTCATACCCCATCCAGACCTGCTGCATGTCATTCCATTGGCGCGAGCGGTTGAATAAAAAGAAGTGGCTGGCGGCCTGGCCGGGATAACGGGCGTTAAGCGATTCAATATGATGAACCGCATAATTGAGCAATGCGTCATCGTCGGCACGCTGTTGCTGCGGGGCATCGGTAAAATCAGTCAACAGCGCAAAGTGCAGGTGGGCCATGTCATTGCCCAGATAGCACACTTCCAGAGTATTAATCAGTTGGTCGATGGCGCTTTTACTGCTAAGCAGCGTTGGCACAGCGATCAACGTACGGCATTCAGCAGGGATGCCGGCAGAGAAGTCCAGACGCGGGAGTGACTGCGGCGCACGACTATGCCCGGTGATATTGCCAAGCGCGTTGAGAAACAGCTGGCTGAACACGATAATCAACGGCACGGTCAGCAGCAGTAGCCACAGATAACTGATGCCGGCGGCATGGCCCTGGCTAAGCAGTTCGGCGCAGCTGGCGGTGGTGAGCAGGCTGAGACTGCCCAACCAGGCCAGCAGCGGCATTTGGCTAAAGGCGTGGCGGACACGGGTGACAACGCCAAGCGTCACCCCCAGCCGCTGTTCCAGCGCTTTGCGGCCTTGGGCGATCAGGTAGTAGCCAACGTGTTCGCTGCGTTGCGGGGCATCAGGCGTTTGCGCCGCCTGTTGCGCCATATCCAACGTTTGCCTAGCTATTTCTATTTCGCTATAGGGGCAGTGGCGCGCCAGTATTTCTATTACATGGCGGTAGCGATCCCGGGTATTAAAGTGCATCCGGCCATAAATCCCGGTGGGATCTTTTTGCAGGATGCGTTCCACCTGGCTTAGCGTTTCAACGAACTCCGGCCAGTCCATCTCGCTCAGTTGGCGCAGCCCAGTGATGCTGTTACTCACCGACAGTTGATTGGCCGCCAACTGCTGATTAAAACGGTGCACCAGTTCGCTGGAGGTCAGTTTGACTTCCGTAAGCCGTTGCTCAACCCAGGTGAGCGGCAGTGCCAGCATGGTGCCGTGCCCTTGCAGGCGGCGCACCAGTTCGGCAACGAAGGCGCTGGTGCGCGGCGGGTTGGAACGGGCCATATCGGCGATCACCACGATCAGGTTGGCGGGATCGTTGGCGGCGGCTTCCTGCATTTTGGTCACCCAGCTATCCGCCAGGTTACGCTCCTGCTGTATCTGCGCCACTTCCACTGCCACCCGGCGAAGATTTTCCAGCAGCGCCAACCGCAGCATGCCGGGGAGCGCCCATAGCTCGCCCAGCTTCAGGCTGGTTTCTTTCTGGTATGCGGCGATATAGCGCGCCAGGTTCTCGGCGTCCCAACGGCCATCGCCGTGCGCTATCGCTTCGGTGGCGATATCGTATATCCGTGGGCAGCCATGCGGTGGGGCGAGCTGCGGCAAACCACGGCCAAAGTTTTTCGGCAAATGTTGCCTGACCGCCCTGATCTGCTCTTCGATAATGTAAAAGTTATCCAGCAGCCAGTTGCCGGCCGGCGTCATATTGGCTTTGTTGCACTGGCTGAGGGTTTGGCAACTGTCAACCAGCACCCGCTCGTTATCGTTCAGACGCTGGAGCAGATAGTAAGGGGTTTTATGCGTGGTCAGCTTATGCGAACGGGCCAACCGCTGGCCGTGGCGCTCCATTTGGTCGACGGAAAATAGCTCGGCCTGAATGGCATCGGCGCTCGTTTCCCGTGTAGCTTGATGGGCCTTTGCCAGCGCTTTTTTCTGGCGAAATATGTTCAGCCAGTTGATGCGTTTTTCTTTCACGAATTAACACCTGTATCTGACCCAAAGGACAGCCGGTTATCACCGTTGGGAGATCGTGAACATCTTGATATCACAGCCAATTCATTTTGGCGGGAGAGGGCCGTCGGATACGTGGTTTTTTATATTTTTATTTTTAGGTTGAACGCAATAATTTGCGGCTCAACCATCATGCTGCTTTTAAAGACCGGCGGCTCATTATGGCAATTTGGCATATTCTTCCGCCAGGGCGTCGTAAATAGGGCGAAAGCGTTTTTGAATCAGCAACGGTTGCCCTTCACGCGCGGCCATTACGCCAGAAAGCAAGATACACGTCTGTTTAAAAAGGAAAATTTTAAATTCTTCGTCCGTCATTGCCGGCTTTGCGGTCAGCGTGGGTTCTTTTGATAAGGCTTTTAACGGCGTGAAGAGTTTATGAATAGTGTCTTTATTCTTCACCCGGCAGGAAAAAATGACCGCATTTGGGGCAAATAAGCGTGATATTTTTACGCATTTTGCGGCTGCTTTGCTCGGTAATAAAAGCGCAATGCGGGCAGGTGACTTTAACTGATGTGTCACTAAACATCTTAAGGGCATCAAAGATAGACATATCTTGTACCTGATAGATGTGTGGGCAATTAGTATACACCTAAGGCAGCGCTAAAACCGATTTATCTTCCTCTGCTGGGAAAGTTGGATATAGGAGCACGGCATCATTGCCGCGCTATTTCTCAGGCTGCGCAAACAGGGCGGTAAATAATTGGCGATACAGCCGTTGCAGCTCATCACCGCTGTCGCCGCGCGCCTGGCGAATGCGCCGGCGCAACAGGGTGCCGTCGCACAACACCGCCATCAGTTCCCCGCGCGCGGCGATCTGATCGTCCGGCAGCCAGGGATAGTGGGTCTTCATCAGCGTGCGACCTTCCTGCATCATGCGTTCATCGGCGCGCAGCAGTATCTCGGCGATACGTGGGTTGCGGACCGCTTCAGCACTGATTTCCAACAGTAAGGCTTCGTCGTCTTCCAGCAACTGCGAATCTTCCTGTGGGGATGAGAACATTGAGCCGGCTGTGGACAGCGCCTGCGCCAAGCGCTCCAGATCGTGGTTGATGTCCAGCATCAGGTTGACGCGCCGAAACACGATGCGTTGGACGATCTCCGCGACAATATCTTCTTTATTATGAAAACAGCGGTAGATTTGGCCGGCGCCTAACTTCGAAAGGCGCGCAATATCGGCAATGGAGGCGCCGCGCAGCCCCTGATGCTGAAAGCAGATACGTGCTGATTCGATGATCAGATTGCGGCGTGCTTCCAGGCGGGATTCTCGGGTGTTTTTATCGCTCATGAGGGAAAATGCCAGTGGTGATTGTTGGAAAGCGTGAATGGCGCCTGCGGTTGCCGGCACCATTCACCGATGTGTTGCGCTACGGTTTCCAGCCGCCGCCCAATACTTTATACAGCGTGATCTTCTGGGTCAATGAACTCAACTGGGTAGCGATCTCAGTCTGCTGCGCCTGATACAACGAACGTTGAGCCACCAACAGGTTCAGGTAGTTGTCCACGCCCTGGCGGTAACGCAACTGCGCAATATCATAATAGCGCTGGTTGGCCGCAGTATCTTGTTCACGCGCACTCAGCTCATCCTGATAGGTGGCCTGGCCCGCCAACGCATCGGAGACTTCCCTGAATGCCTGCTGAATCGCTTTCTCGTAGTTGGCGATCTCGATGCGTTTGGACACCTCGGCCACCTCCAGATTAGCGCGGTTTTTACCGCCATCGAAAATGGGCACGCTGATGCTGGGAACAAACGACCAGGCGGCGGTGCCCCCTTCAAGCAGATGGCCCAGGCTATCGGAGGCGGAGCCGCCAGACGCCGTCAGGCTGATGCTGGGGAAGAAGGCGGCGCGCGCCGCGCCGATATTGGCATTGGCCGCCTTGAGCGTATGCTCGGCCGCCACGATGTCTGGCCGCCGGGCCAGCAGATCGGAGGGCAGGCCGGCCGGCAGCGCCGGCAAGCGCCAGTCTCGGTTCAGGCCGGCGTTGTTCACCAGCACGTTTGGCACATCGGTGCCCAGTAACAGGCGCAGCGCGTTGATATCCTGGCGTACCTGACGGCTGTATTTGGCCACATCGGCCACCGCGCTTTTCAGTGCGGTTTCCGCCTGCGCCAGATCCTGTTCAGTGCTGGCACCGTGATCGTAACTCAGCTTGGTCAAGTTATAGGAGTTTTGCTGGCTTTCGGCGGTCTGGCGCGCCAAGTGGAGCAGATCGTTATCGGCGCTCAGCGTCAGGTAGCTGGTGGCGACATCCGCCACCAAGCTGATCTGCGTGGCGCGCGAGGTTGCTTCGGTCGCCAGGTAGGTTTCCAGTGCCTGATCGCGCAGGCTCCTTACCCGGCCAAAGAAGTCCAGCTCCCAGGATGTTACCCCTAGATTGGCCTCGTATTGCTGATAGGTGGCAGGGCCGGTGGACTTGGTGGAGTACAGATTGCCCGGCAGGTGCGTGGACGTGAGGCTGGCGCCGGCATCTATCGTCGGCAGCAGCGCGGCCCGCTGGATGCCGTATTGGGCGCGGGCGCTCTCAACGTTAAGCGCGGCGACTTTCAGATCGCGGTTGTTGGCTAACGCGAGCTGAATCAGCTGGTGGAGAGCCGGATCGGCAAAGAACTGTTGCCAACCGATAGCTTCCGCCGTGGCGGCCGCGCCGCCGGCTTCTTGCCACTGGTTAGGCACCGGCATCGCCGGCTGGTCATAGTGGGGCTGCAGGTTGCAGCCCGCCAGAGCCAGAACCAACAGCGCCGGCGCTAATCTGTGCAGTTTATGATTCATCATGCAGGTGGGGTTATTTATCTTCATGCTGCTTTCCGTTATCGGGTGCTGCGAGGGTTTTCACCTGGCGACGGTTGAACAACCGAACCACCACCACGTAAAACATCGGGACGAAAAAGATTGCCAGGAAGGTGGCGGTCAACATACCGCCGACCACGGCGGTGCCGATGGAGTGCTGGCTGCCGGCGCCGGCGCCGCTGGCAATCGCTAACGGCAGCACGCCCAGAACGAACGCCATCGATGTCATGATGATCGGGCGAATACGCAGCCGCGCTGCCTCAATCGCGGCCTGCACGATATCTTTGCCTTCCCGCTCATGCAGCTCTTTGGCGAATTCAACGATCAGAATGGCGTTCTTGGCCGCCAGCCCCACGGTGGTCAGCAGCCCCACCTGGAAGAAGACATCGTTGGAAAGCCCGCGCATCAATACGGCGGCGATGGTGCCCAATACCCCCAAGGGGATGACCAAGAGCACCGAGAACGGAATCGACCAGCTTTCATACAGTGCGGCCAGGCACAGGAACACCACCAGGATCGACAGCGTATAGAGTGCCACGGTTTGTGAACCGGCGGTTTGTTCTTCATAAGACAGGCCGTGCCATTGGATCTGGAAGCCGTCGGGCAGTTTGGCGGTGATCTCGTTAATCGCTTTTACCGCATCGCCAGAACTGTAACCCTCCGCCGGCGCCCCCATGATATTCACCGATTCCACACCGTTGAAACGTTCATAGCGTGGGGAGCCGTAGGTCCATTCGCCGCTGCCGAAGGAGGCGAATGGCACCATCTGGCCGCTGCTGTTGCGGAAATACCACTGGTTTAAATCTTCCGGCGTAACCCGCGATGCGGCCCGGCCTTGCAGATAGACTTTTTTAACACGGTCCTGATAGATGAACTGGTTGACGTAGCTGGAGCCCCAGGCGGTAGACAGGGTGTCATTGATGTCTTCCAGGCTTAGCCCCAACGCGCGGGCGCGTTCATCGTCGATGTTCAATTTATACTGCGGTTCATCGCTCATCCCGTTGTGGCGCACCATGCTCAGGCGAGGATCCTGATTTGCCAGTGACAGGAACTGGTTCATCGCTGCCACCAGGGCGGTATGGCCCTTCGCGGAGGTGTCCTGCAGGTAGAAATCGAAACCGGTGGCGTTACCCAGTTCCATCACCGCCGGCGGCACCAGAGCAAACGCGACGCCGTCTTTCAACGTGGCGAACCGCTGCATGGCGCGCCCGGCCAGGGCCTGCACGCTCTGTTGCGCGCTGCTGCGCTCACTCCAGTCTTTCAGGCGCACGAAGGCCATTGCGCTGTTTTGCCCACGGCCAGAGAAGCTGAAACCATTGGCGGCGAATACCGAACTGACGGTATCTTTTTCTTCGGTCAGCAGGTAGTGGGTCATCTCGCTCAACACCTGCTGGGTGCGCGCCGCTGACGAATTCGCCGGCAAGGTGACCTGCATCATCATCGTGCCCTGATCCTCATCAGGCAGGAAGGTGGTCGGCACGCGGGTAAATAGGTAGCCGGTTGCCGCGACGATAAGCACATAGATCAACAGAAACAGCCGGCGTTTGCTGATCATCGCGTTTACGCCGCGCGTATAGTGCAGCGTGCCGTTGTCGAACTTGCGGTTAAACCAGCCGGCGAAACCGGTGGTGGCATGTTCGCCCGCGCTGGGCTTGAGCAGGGTGGCGCACAGCGCCGGGGTGAATATCAACGCCATCAGTACCGAAAGCACCATCGCCGAGACAATGGTGATGGAGAACTGCCGGTAGATGATCCCGGTCGAGCCGCCGAAGAACGCCATTGGCACCAATACTGCCGATAGCACCATGGCGATACCGAACAGCGCGCCCTGGATTTGCTCCATCGACTTGATGGTGGCTTCTTTCGGCGGCAGCTTCTCCTCGTGCATCACACGCTCAACGTTTTCCACCACGACGATGGCGTCATCCACCAACAGGCCGATCGCCAGCACCATACCGAACATGGTTAAGGTGTTGATCGAATAGCCGAAGGCATACAGCAGGCCAAAGGTGCCGAGCAGTACGACGGGCACCACCAGGGTGGTCACCAGCGTGGCGCGCAGGTTCTGCAGGAACAGCAGCATGACGCAGAATACCAGCACAATGGCTTCAAACAGGGTCTTGACCACTTCGTGGATAGACGCGCTGACCACCGGCGAAGTGTCGTAGGGGAATTCTACGCTCACGCCGGCAGGCAGCGACGATTTCAGGTTGTCGACGGTGGCACGCACGGCATTGACGGTATCCAGCACGTTGGCGCCGCTGGCCAGGCGCAAAGCCATACCGGAAGACGGCTTGCCGTTAAAGGTGGAAGATATGCTGTAATCTTCTGGCCCCAGATCAATATTGGCCACGTCTTTGAGCCGCACTTGCGAACCGTCGCTGTTGACCTTCAGCAGAATGTTTTGGAACTGCTCAGCGTTTTCCAGGCGGGTTTTGCCGATGATGGTGGCGCTGAGTTTGGCGCCCTCGACCGTTGGCAGGCCACCCAGCTTACCGGAGGATATCTGCACGTTCTGTTGCGAAATGGCCGTGCTGACATCGCTTGGGATCAGCGAATATTTATACAGTTTGGCCGGATCCAGCCAAATGCGCATCGCGTATTCCGAGCCCATCACCATAAAATCGCCAACCCCTTTGGTACGGGCGATGGGATCTTCCAGGCGAGAAACCAGCAGGTTGCTGAGATCGGAATCACTGAGCTTGCCGTCTTCGGAAATCAGGCTGACGACCAGCATAAAGTTGGCCTGATACTTCGCCACCCGGATACCCTGTTGGGTAACTTCCGAAGGCAACTGCGATTCCGCCAGCGAGACTTTATTCTGCACCTGTACCTGGGCGATATCCGGATCGGTGCCTTGCTCGAAGGTGGCGATAATGGTGGCGCTGCCGTCGCTGTTGCTCTGCGACTCGATGTAACGCAGGTTATCGATACCGTTCAACTGCTGTTCAATCACCTGCACCACGGTTTTTTGCGTGGTTTCGGCGCTGGCGCCGGGGTAGGTCACCGAAACCGAAATGGCCGGCGGCGCGATATTGGGGTATTGGTTGATCGACAGGTTAACAATAGACAACCCGCCGGCCAACATGATCACCAGCGCGATAACCCAAGCGAAAATGGGGCGCTCGATAAAAAACTTCGACATGACAGGCTCCCTATTGTGCCGATGGATCGGTCATGGACAGTGACACTGTCGATGCGGCCACCGTATTCGCGCTGCGTTCATTCGGCGTGACTTTTACGCCGGCGCGCACTTTAAGCAGCCCGGAAACCGCCACTTTTTCCCCAGCGTTCAGGCCGCTGATAATTTGCCATTGGCCATCGTGCATTTCGCCGGTGGTGACGCTGCGTTGCTCGATGGTGTTATCGGCCTTGACGACGTACACGTAAGGATGGCCTTTGGTGTCGTGGCTGACGGCCTCCTGCGGCACCAGGATGCCTTGTTTCTGCACCCCTTGTTTCAGCAACGCATGGACGAACATCCCCGGCAACAGCTCACGATCTGGGTTAGGGAAGGTTGCGCGCATGGTGACCGAGCCTGTGCCCTGATCGACCGTGACTTCAGCGAACTCCAAGCGGCCTTCATGCGGATAGCTGCTGCCGTCTTCCAGCGTGAGCTGCACGGCGGCTTCATGATTGTTGAGCGCGCTCAACTGGCCCTGCGCCAGCGCTCTGCGCAGGCGCAGCATGTTTTGCGAAGACTCTGTGATATCCACATAGATGGGATCCAGTTGAGAGATACTGGTGAGGTTGCTGGTCTGGCCGCTGGTAACCAGCGCCCCTTCGGTAAACTGCGAACGGCCAATGCGGCCGCTTATCGGAGCGCGCACCTTGGTGTATTCCAGATTGATGCGTGCCGATTCCACATCCGCTTTGGCCTGCGCGGCGGTTGATACGGCATCGTCGTAGGTTTGTTCACTCACCGCATGGGCAGCGGCCAGCGGTTTGTAGCGCTTAACCACCGCCTGCGCGTTGGTCAGGGTAGCTAAGGCTTTGTTGTAGGCGGCCTGATAGGTGGCAGGATCGATCTGATAAAGCTGTTGGCCTTCTTTAACTTCCGACCCTTCCGTGAACAGCCGCTTTTGGATCACACCGTTGACCTGTGGCCGAACTTCCGCGCTACGTACGGCCACGGTGCGGCCGGGCAGTTGGCTGGTGATGGTGATGGGTTGGGCATGTAATGTGACGACATCAATCTGTGGTGCGGATGCACTCTGGCTGGCGCTCGTTGCCGAGCGATCGCAGGCGGTGAGCATGAGACTGATACAAATTACCGATAAAGTGTGGCGCATAGCATTAATTTTTCCCGATGCAATTAATGAGAATTGGTATTCTCAAAAATTATGCGGGAACGAGAATTTCTTTGTTATAAGAAGGGAGTAAGTAATTCGTTGGCTAATGTTACATATCTTTTCAAGGGAAGTGTGACGGAGTTAACTTGCTTGGCGCGGGGCGGGGCGGAGAATACGAGATAGCGGGTTACTCGCAGTATCCGTCATAATGATGCGATTGTGCATCAGCCCGTGGGGGGCAGTTTGGTTATCGAAAATTATTGTACGCTAAGACAGTTTTTTGTACTTTCGACGATGCCGGGATTAGGCTTGTAGAGCCGTTATTTGAACGCGCTGATGATTTTGAAGCGTAACGGGCATCCGACGAAGGGATGTAGATATCATAACCAGGATGATTAGGTAGTCATGATGACAATTATTAAACGAATATTTGTGTGGTTATGCCGTCAATTATTTTCGCTGTATGGTCCTCCGCTTTGTATCATCATATTCGCATTGCTACAGAGATATTTTTTCCCTGACAGCCCTATTTGGCCTGTCGGTTTGTTCGTTATATTCATAGTATTTATATTTGCTCGTTACGTGAAAGGCTAAATACTTGGCAATCACTGATCGATAAAACCTGTATGATTACGCCAAAGACTCACAAGGATATTCGTGAGATCGTTTGTGTAACGATGGGTTCTGTGTAAATATGTAAGTTTATAAAATGGATAATTAACTAAGGGATTTTGTTATGTACTATAGTGAAGCAATTATCAGTAAAATGGCGAGTGATAAAATCCTTGCCGGAAAGCTGGCGGATGCTCTTTCAGGTGTCAAAGAACAGGTTATCGAGCAAGCGAGCAGAATTCAGGATGGTGCCACTCGAATGCTATATTATATGTCATGCTTCACTGATAATTATCAGGATGTTTGCTCCAGGTTAAAAAGTGAGGATACGCGTTTTTTTGAAGCATTTTATCAATTAGTTAAAGATCGTAGGGTAATTTCAGAACTTATCCATATTTACGTTGAGTTACTTTTAAAAAACAGAACTCAGCAACAATTAGAATACATCAACCGCTTGTTAATGAAAATGAGTGTAAATATATCAACTAGTTCTTTAACTACTCAGTCATTCTCCCTGGGGGTTACTATGGCAATATGCCTTGGTTCTAATGTTAGTACTGGAATTGTCAGAAAGGTTGGTAAGGTCTCAGGCCTTTCAGTCGCAGCTATAGCCCTTTACGGTTACATTCCGGAAGCAGTTGAAAGTGCTGAACGATTACGGCTTATGTGTCCTGCATATTACCAAGCGTTGTATATGCGAAAGTTAGAAATGATGTATTTTCTGGTTGAACCTACGTTCATGAAAGCGCGTTCTTTCAAGGTAACTCCTTCATCAGACGAAGATATTGTTAATGCAATAGCACGTATGGTGAGGTAGAAGATATGGTTAAGTGTCTAAGAAAGTGGCTCAAAGAGCAGTTGTCTTTTTTTGTTTGGACGTATATTCCAATAATACTGACTGTAATCTTTGGTGTTTTTATGGCTCATTATTTTCCTGATATAGCAATGCAGACTATAGCGATATTTTTTATATTAATGCTAATTGCTGTTTTTTGTTTTTATCGATAATCTTAAAAGGATATTGAAAATGTCGACTCCAGATCATATTTGGTTAACAGATGAAAATGGATCACCTGTAGTTGGTGAGTACTTAATGCCGACACAGTTAGGTCCAATTGAATTAAAATCGATTATAGCCTTGACGAGTTAACTGATTATATCAGGGGGAAGTGCGGTGTTTAAAAGTCTGATAGCGCTTCTATTAGAAAGTGTATTACTTCCATTGCTCATATTCGCTTTAGCCTCATTATGGCTCTACTTATTCCCTGAGTATTGGTGGGGGCTAATGTTTGTCACCGTTATTGCTTTAATTTGGTTTTTTCCTCGCATTACGGAAAAGTTTGAAAAGTTCAAATGAAAAAGGAGATTAAATGTCAAATCCAGCATATCTTTGGTTAACCGATACTAATGGTTCCCCCGTTGTTGGTGGTTCGTTAGTGGCCGATCGTATTGGAGCAATAGAACTGAAGTCATTTACACATAACGTCTGTATACCTACAGATAGTAGTACTGGTCGTCTTACTGGAACCAGAGTGCATGCACCAATAATGTTTCAAAAAGAATTTGATCGCGTGACGCCGATCTTATATAAGACATTGAGTGAAGGTGCAACATTAAAATCCGCCACGATCAAGATGTATTCTGTTTCAGAAGCAGGTCTGGAAACTGAATACTTTAATATTATTCTTGATAATGTGAAAATAACATCAATCACCCCCGACTTATATCCTGGAGCAGCATCAGGCACTCACTTGGAAACTATTCTTCTGCGTTATGAAAGCATTACCTGGAAGCATTGCGATGGTAATATCATTTATAAAGATAGCTGGAATCACAGAATTACGGCATAAGTAATAAAAAAGGCTTTCTGGCAGCCCTTGCATAAAACCGTTCGGCTGAATGGAGTGCAAGCTCACCTGCAAAATCCCTGTTCCATTGAGCGTCAGCACCTAATCCCGGTGAGCGCATGGCGCGCCCACCGGGGTGGCTATTAGTTAAGGTCGAAACGGTCCAGATCCATGACTTTGCTCCAGGCTGCAACGAAGTCATTGATAAACTTCTGCTTGCCGTCGTTGCTGGCGTAAACTTCCGCCAGGGCGCGTAGTACGGCGTTGGAGCCAAAGACCAGGTCCGCCCGGGTAGCAGTGTATTTTATCTCGCCGCTTTTACGATCGCGCCCTTCGAACAGTTCCGCAGTGCTATCCACAGGCTTCCATTCGGTGCGTATGTCCAGCAGATGGCTAAAGAAATCATTGCTGAGCACGCCCACGCGGTCGGTAAATACGCCATGTTGGCTGCCATCGAAGTTGGTACCGAGTACACGCAGGCCACCGATCAGAGCGGTCAGTTCCGGTGCGGTCAGCGTCAGCTGCTGCGCCTTATCAATCAGCAGCGTTTCAGTTGACGATCCGTCCTGAACGCGCCGGTAGTTACGGAAACCATCGGCGAGCGGTTCCAGCAGCGCGAACGATTCAACATCGGTCTGATCCTGGCGCGCATCGACCCGGCCAGGGGAGAAGGGCACATGCACCTGAACGCCTGCCGCTGCGGCCGCCTGCTCAATACCCACTACGCCAGCCAGCACGATAACGTCGGCCAGCGACGCTTTGCCGGATGCCTGCTGGATCGCTTGCAGCTTCGGCAATGCACTGGTGGCGATAGCGTTGACTTCCCATTGTTTCTGCGGCGCCAGCGCCAACCGCGCGCCATTCGCCCCGCCGCGCTTGTCGCCGCCGCGGAAGGTGGAGGCCGAAGCCCAGGCGGCGGAAACCAGTTCGCTGACGGACAACCCCGATTCGGCAATGGCCATTTTCAGGCTGGCGATATCAGTTGGCGTTGGATTATGTACTGGCGTTGGCAGCGGATCCTGCCACAGCAGATCTTCTTTCGGCACTTCCGGGCCCAGGTAGCGCGCTTTCGGCCCCATATCGCGGTGGGTCAATTTGAACCAGGCGCGGGCAAAGGCTTCATTGAACGACTGTGGGTCATTGAGGAAGCGGCGTGAAATCCGTTCGAATTCAGGATCAAAAAGCAGCGTCAGATCGGTAACCAGCATCGTCGGTTTGCGCTTTTTCGCCGGATTGAACGGATCGGGGATGATTTCCGGCGCATCGGCTGCCTCATACTGAATCGCACCGGCCGGGCTGCGCGTTTGCACCCACTGATATTTGAACAGGTTTTCGAAGAAGTAGTTGCTCCACTGGGTGGGCGTTTGCGACCAGACCACTTCCAGGCCCGATGTGATCGCATCGGCGCCAGCGCCGCTGCCGTAGCTGTTGGCCCAACCCAGGCCTTGCGCTTCCAGCGGTGCCGCTTCCGGTTCAGGGCCAACGTGCTCGTCGGTGGCCGCGCCGTGGGTTTTCCCCAGAGTGTGGCCGCCGGCGATCAGCGCGACGATTTCTTCATCGTTCATGCCCATGTTGCCGAAGGTCGCGCGAATCGCCGGCGCGGCCGAGGCCGGATCGCCACTGGCGTTAGGGCCTTCCGGGTTAACATAGATCAGCCCCATTTCGGTGGCGCCCATCGGGCGGTTGGCCAGGCTTTCTGGGTGGCGATGCGCCAGCCAGGCTTTTTCGCCGCCCCAGTCGACGTCCAGATCGGGTTCCCATACGTCTTCCCGGCCGGCAGCAAAGCCAAAAGTGCGGAAACCGGAGTTTTCCAACGCAACGTTACCGGCCAGAATGAACAGATCCGCCCAGGATATTTTCTGGCCGTATTTCTGTTTGATTGGCCACAGCAGGCGGCGGGCTTTATCCAGGCTAACGTTGTCGGGCCATGAGTTGAGCGGGGCGAAGCGTTGCTGACCGCGGCCAGAACCACCGCGGCCGTCTACCGTGCGGTAGGTGCCGGCGCTGTGCCAGGCCATCCGGATAAACAGGCCGATATAGCTGCCCCAGTCGGCCGGCCACCAGTCTTGTGAATCGGTCAGCAGGGTTTTGATATCGCCTTTCAGCGCGAAGTAGTCGAGCTTGCTAAATTCGTCGCGATAGTTGAAGTTTTCGCCTAAAGGATTGGAACGGTTGGAATGTTGGTTTAGCAGATCTACGCGTAACTGGTTCGGCCACCAGTCGCGGTTGGTGGTGCCGCTGCCAGCGCTCTGTTGGGAGGCGCTTTGGTGGAAGGGGCATTTTGCAACAGATGAGTCTGTTTGCGTATCGGTTGGATTGCTCATTGCGGGCTCCGTGTGCTTCCTATGAATGCCACTACAGTATCTGTTGTTTATGATAAGAGAAACTTGAATCAACCTACGGATTCGATAGTTATTACCTTTTTTAATTGGCGGGAAGCACAGGGGAGATATTGCAGGAATGCACCGCTGCGAATTCAGCATGCATTCCCGCTACAGGATAAAGTTTACGGTTAGCTGCCCCAGCGGCTTCTAAGGTAGCTGACGGCTTCCTGGGTCTGCGGCTGGTTGAGATAATTCTCTCTGAATAAAATCGTGCCTTTAATTTGCGGCATGGATTCGTTCAGATCGAGCTGTTTTTTCAGCTCCGGCACACCGCCATTGATCGTCCAGTCCGGCTCATTCTTCGAAGGCTCACCCACTTTGTACAGGGCGATACCAATATAAAGGCGGGTGTTGGTGGTTTTCACCACATCCGCCCACCAGTTTGCCAGCACATCATAACGCGCCGCGCTGCGTGAGAACGGCCAATACAACTGCGGGGCAACGTAATCCAGCAGCCCCTGTTGCACCCAGCGGCGCGTATCAGCATAAGATTCATCATAGGCGGCTGCGCCGCGCGTTTCAGAACCTGCCGGATCGTGCGAACGGTTGCGCCATACGCCGGCAGGGCTGACGCCGAATTCCACGTTGGGCTTCAACTGTTTGATGGTATGCGAAACCTGTTCAATCAGCTGTTGCGTGTTGTGCCGCCGCCAGTCGGCTTTTGAGCTGAAGCCCTGACCATATTTATTGAAGGTTTGGCTGTCGTTGAGGGCCGAACCCGGTGATTCGGTATAGAAGTAGTCATCAAACTGCACGCCATCAATAGGATAATGGGTAACTACCTCGGCCACGATACTGGTGATCCAATCGCGCACCTCAGGAATGCCGGGATCAAGCACAAAGCGCTCACCCGCCGTGCGCACCCAGTCGCGATGCAGAACAAACACGCTGGCCGGGTTCTGCACCAAAGTGCGGTTCAGTTCGGCAACGGTTTTCGGTTTGGTATTGACCGATACGCGATAAGGATTAAACCAGGCATGGACCTTCATGCCGCGTTTGTGTGCCTCATCCAACATAAACTGCAGCGGATCGTAACCCGGATCCTGGCCGATATTGCCGGTTAGCATATCTGACCACGGCAAAATTTTAGAGGGCCAGAGCGCGGTAGCGTCGGGTTTGACCTGGAAGAACACGGTATTGATGCCGACGCTTTTCAGTTTATCCAGCTTGTTGATCAGCGCTTGCTGCTGCTGGCTGATGCGAACGGCGCTGCTGCTGGCGTTAACGGATGCCACCGGCGGCCAATCGAGGCGGGAAACGGTGGTCAGCCAAATACCGCGCACTGGCTGTTGGCTTTGCGGCTGTTGCGGCAGCGACGGCTTGGCCACCGGCGGCGGGGTGACAAGAGATGCTGGCGGTTTAGAGGAACAGCCCGCAAGCAAAAGTAGCGCCGTGACGACCAGTGCGCCTGGCGTGATAATGGCCGTTAAACGGGGAGAACGGGCGATGATAAACTCCGGTGCTTTCTGCTGGTCATTCGCGAAGAAACATTCTCTTACTATCTGGGATAAAGTCAATAAGTTACCGCGTGTGGGGTTGGGGGGGAGGGAAGCTGCACCGGAGCAACACAAGGCGCTCCCGGTGTATAGGAGTAACCGAGACACTCCGCTCAACGGTTTATAGTAGTTTGAATGAAAAAACTAAATTAGATTCGTGATCTAATTTGTTAGTATGCTTCGATAAAGTCACGAAAGAAAACCCAAGGAAGAGTATTCATATGCGACATTTTCGTCTGTCCTTTATTCCCTTACTCGCTACATTTTGCCTACCCGCTTTTGCACACCAGGCGACACTCGATAAAGTAAAAGAAGCTGAAGGCCTGCTTAATGCGCGAGTGGGCTATGCGGAACTGGATCTCACCAGCGGTAATCTGCTGGAAAGCTATCGCCCGCAAGAACATTTTCCCATGATGAGTACATTTAAAGTGCTGCTATGCGGCGCGGTATTATCACGCGTTGACTCCGGGCATGAGCAACTCGATCGTCGCATACAGTATCATCAACGTGATCTGGTCGAGCATTCACCCGTAACTGAACAACATCTTTCCGACGGTATGACCGTGGCCGAATTATGCCGTGCCGCCATAACTATGAGCGATAACACTGCGGCCAATTTACTGCTATCTACGATTGGCGGGCCACGGGAATTAACCGCGTTTTTGCGCAAAACGGGTGACAAGGTTACGCGTCTTGATCGCTGGGAACCGGAATTGAACGAAGCCTTGCCGGGCGATGAACGCGATACGACAACCCCTAAAGTTATGGCGCAGACGCTGCGCCAGCTGTTAACCGGCAAGACACTGACAGCAACCTCACAAAAGCAATTAATGGACTGGATGGAGGCGGATAAAGTCGCCGGGCCACTTTTGCGTTCGGTACTTCCGGCTGGCTGGTTTATTGCCGATAAAACGGGTGCAGGTGAGCGAGGTTCGCGCGGTATCGTCGCGGCACTGGGGCCTGATGGTAAACCTTCCCGTATCGTAGTGATCTACTTAACAGGGACGCAGGCAACTATGGATGAGAGAAACAAGCAGATCGCAGAGATAGGGGAATTACTGATTAAATATTGGTAAATGAATTAATGCAAATAACATTATTTAAAAGCTTATCTAGAAGAGCATCGACAATTTTTGAACAGTCGAATTGGAGGAAGAGGATGATGGCTGCCAGATATTTCATTTAACTGTATTAGCTCAGACCTGATCTGACAGTTACCGGTTATTTATACAGGTATCTGTCAGGTTACATCTGGCTTAAATTTTTCTCGGCCCAGATGCGCTTTCCATCAAGTAATGTTTCCATTGGCGTCCGGCCACAGCACATTTTCCCCTGATGAGTTCGCTCATTATTATAGTGAGCCAGCCATTCATCAAGATCCGATTGTAATGTATCAAGATCGCCATATAACTTTTTGCGGAACGTCACCTGATAAAACTCGTTCAGTATCGTTTTATGGAACCGCATCGCAGATGCCGTTGGTCTGTGGTGACATCGCCTTAGTTTTTGTGTGTCCGATGTCATTTATCGCCAGATAAAGCTGATAATCATGGTGGTCCACTTTGCCGCAATATTCTGTACCTCTGTCTGTCAGTATTCTCAGCATCGGCAGGCCCTGAGACTCATAAAATGGCAGTACACTATCATTCAGCAAATCAGCTGCTGTAATCGGCGCTTTGGTGACGTAAAGCTTTCAGTGAGCCACCTTCGAGTACGTATCAACGAACGTCTGTTGATAGATACGCCCGACGCCTTTCAGGTTGCCCACGTAGAACGTGTCCTGTGAACCCAGATAACCCGGATGAGCGGTTTCAATCTCACACAATTTAACTTATGTTGAGTGCAAATCTCGTTCATTGAATACATGGTTATTAAATATTTGTTTTTAAATTAATTTTCACTATCATTAATCACCCTCCAATAATTCACTTCATGAACGAGTGCTATGGGACCATTTTTTGAACTATTTTTACACGTAACTAACCTACCTGATTATATCTATCTATCCGGCAAGGGTACCTACAAGCACACCTGTTTTATTGAAGCCGATGCGACGCTGATAGACGACATTTTCTTGGAAATGATGGAATACGCCGAGAAAAATCCCCGTCCGGTATTCCACTTGAATGAGTTATACCATGCCTCGCGCAATCTGAAAAAGCATGACTACTATGTCATTCGTCATTTTGTGAAACATTTCGGAGAGGATTACGGTTTTTACTTTGACGGAAAATCTCAGGCGGATTCGGTCGGGCTGGAGAAAGGCTTTAAGAACATCACGCAAAAGGACGTCATCGTTGAAGCGATGAACAACAACGATAAGCCACTAACGAAACCTGAAATTGCCAATTTGCTGAAGAGTAAAAGCCTAGCACATGCGTCGTTTTATCTGGACAACATGATTGAACAGGGGAGTGTTGTTCAGGTGGATCGCATGCTCTACACCACGCCTGCCTGTGCCTATAAAAACATCGTCATCGACGACTATTTAGCGGCCCTTCATGCCCTGCTTCTGCATTTTGGTAAGCCGGTGGAGCCATCCATTTTTAAAGAACAATTGAACATACAATTTGAGCGAAGCTACTCGAAATATTTCTATGCTTCCCTTGCCCGGTTAAATGCCAAAGCAAAGGGTTGGCACCGTAAACATAGCCTCTATTCGGTCACGGAGATCCCTTTTAGCAATATATCATCGGCGATGGATACGCTCTGCGATTCAGGGGCCGCACTGCAGCAGAATATTGATGTCCTGCAGGCAAATATCGCTATTACTCGTGAAACGGCCGCCATTGCCATTCAAAACTGGCGCACTGCACGATTTACGGTCAATGGCTAACCTTGCAATTTCCCCAGTATAACGGGAAGCGCAGCAATATTTTGCAGTGACCATAAGATCATGAAACTTGATGAAGTGGAATGGTAATCCTCCCATTTTTAACGGAGGTGATAAGTAGAATCAGGTCATGCGTTGAATATGCTGCATCGGCGTGTAGCCATTCAATGCCATATTCGGACGCTCGTCCGGTTTATCAGCGCATCCACGCCACCTTCATCGGCCAGTTCGCGGTAACGATAAAATGTATCACGTGAAACGCCCATGATTTTACAGGCTTTCGATACGTTGCTGAGTTCTTCCGCCAGATTGAGCAAACCGGCTTTGTGTTTGATAACGGGCTACAACTTAACTTTAGCAAACGACTGATTCACCGGTAAGTTCCTGAAAGAGAGGCGCTCATGAACTTAAGTACAAACCCAGCATATTTAACATAATATACATTATGCGCACCATGGTTGAGATAGGCGGAATCTAACACTTTGCACGCTGTCATTGCTGGTTCTGCTTTTCTGCACAAACGTCTTTCTCTAGCCGAATCGCCATTGCATCCGCGTTTCGTTCTGGACTTTGGGGATCTTGTCTTGCCCTTGAGCGCCGTTTCCGGCGCTCAGGAACTTCATAATCCAAACCAAACGTCAGATCATAATCCATTGTGTTATGACGATTCACCAAACCCTTCAGCAAAAGCAGTTTTAAGTTCATTCATAAAAGCCTGTTCATCTTCTCCTTCACAAATCAGTTCTATCATCGTGTTGCCTTTCACGCCGGCACCAAGAATGCTCATCATACTTTTAATCGGGATGGCCTTGCCATTATTCACCAACACCAGTGACGACCGGTATTTCTTAACGATTTTCGCCAGCGTTGCTGCGGGCCTGGCATGTAATCCCGTACTGTTAACCACCCGTATGGATTGCTTAATCATTTCCGCGTCCCTCATGCAATTATTTAGCCTGGTGCAACGCTGAGTGATCTTTGTTCATCATAATGATTTTGGCATAGACATCCTCTTCGACTGCCTGTTTAGCGTTTGCCATTACCCGCGCCAGATTCGCCTCGTTATTATTGTGCACATACGCCTTGCCAACCGCAGTAATAAAAGCCTTGCGTAAATCGCTGGCGATATTCACTTTCACCACGTTGTAATTCACAAAGCTACGCAAAATATCGGCATCAATTCCTGAACCACCGTGAATCACCAGTGGCACCGGAGTAACGGCGGCAATACGCTGAAGCAGCGGGATATCAATACGCGGAATATCCTCCAGACCATGTACGTTGCCCACCGATACGGCCAGCATGTCACAACCGGTTTGCTCAACAAACCTCTGCACCTTCTCCGGCTCGGTTTTGCAATCTGCTTCGCTGACGTGATCGTCTTCTTTGCCGAGAATCGCACCAAGTTCAGCTTCGACAGGTACGCCGAAAGACTTGCAGAAATCCACAGCCGCGCGAGTAAAATCAATATTCTCTTCAAAAGATAAGGCTGCACCATCAATCATCACGGAGGTGAAACCCGCGCGCACAGCCATTTTAACATCATCCAGGGTTTTACCGTGGTCGAGATGTAGGCTTACCGGAACATCCATTTTATCGGCATGGCGTTTAACGATTTCATAAATATAGTCGTAACCTGAAAGTTGCGCATTGGTGGGTGCAATCTGAATAAAATTCGGTAATCCAGAGCGCTCAATAGCGTTCAGAATTGAAATTGTGGTTTCCAGATTGGTGGTATTAAATGCACCCGCAATCACGCGTTTTTCCTGAATCCGGTTGAGTAAAACCCTACCATTAACTAAAGGCATGTTAACTCCTTATCTCTGGATGATATTAATAAAATATAATTACCTATTGCATGGAATTATCTAATGGTGGGAATACCTAATGGTGGGAATACCCTCCTGTGATAATTTGAAATTATAAAATTCCAGCCAGTGCTTTTGATATTCCTTTATTTTTCCTGCCCGTTGCGGATTAGGAAAGTAACGGCCAGCAAGCGTTATTGAGGGCGGCGATAAATCCGGGCAGGCAACCAATAATGCGCCAACAGAAACCGCCTCATCAAAAGCTATTGCTTCTACCGGGCATTGCAAGACATCGGCTTTTAACTGTAGCCAGAACGGATTATTCACTGCTGGGCCAATGACCTTCAGTGGACGCCCTGCTGGTACGTTAAAACAGCCATAACAGTTAGCGAATTCCATTGTCAGGCCCATAAAAATGCTTTCCACCAATGTATCAACCCCCAGCGTATCCCCCAGGCCATACAGCAATCCACGGGTAGCACGGTTTTTATTTGGCGAACCCGAGCCCCGCAGATGAGGAATAAACACGGGCACGGCGTTTGGCGACCACGAAGCCTGTTGATAGCGAAGCCAGACTCGCGCTAGCGCTGAGTCTATTTCTTCCTCTGTTAAGCGGAATGTACGGCGCAACCACTCAAGGGCGTAACCGCCAATCGGCAGAGAGGCAAACAGTGTGCATAAATCACCGTCAGAGTAACGGCCATTCGCCAACTTATTTCGCTGGGCCTGTGCATCCAGTAAAGGCTGTGGGGTTAGCAGTAAAATGCCTTCGGTGGTTCCCGTCGAGTTCAGTGCTTCACCTGGCACCAATTGCAACGCCCTCGCCCCAACCATATGGTCATGTCCCGCCAGGGTGACGCTCACGTCACTCGTTATGCCGAGTTCTTTAGCAAGCACAGGAGTGACCCATCCCGCGATCTCGCCGGGTTCCAGCAGTGGCGCCAATACATCAAACGGGATTTTCAGCAACTCAGCGGCTTGTTGTGACCACTTGCACGTAGTGACGTCCAAACACAATGTGCGGCTGGCGAGCGTAATTTCGGTACGTTTTTGCCCGGTCAGCAACCACAACAACACTTCTGGCGCATGTAACCAACACATCCCGCGGTGTTTCGGCAGCGGATAGTTTTCCAGCAGCCATCGCATTTTGAATGCGGAGTAATTACTGTGCGGCGGCAAACCGGTAATCGAATACAGCTCCTGCTTTTGTGCTTCATTCAGCGCTGAAAGATAATCCTCACCACGCCGATCATACCAGGCCAGCATCGGCGTCAGGATAGTACCGTCTTCGTCGATAAACACCCCGGATTCACCAAAACTGGCGATACTGATGCGGCTGATCGCCACGGGCGTTAGCATGATCAGTTCAGCCATAACGCACTTTATTGTTTGCCAAAGTTGGTTAATATCAAAATCGACATCGCCCTGCCCTGAAACCCGTTTTGGCGTCGGGAATTTACGCACATCCATTACACTTGCATCGAGGCAGGAATAACAGCTGACTTTACAGTTGGTGGTACCAATATCGATAACGATCGCCGCCGTGTTGTCAGGCATATACCGTTCCTTTTGTCAGACGAAATACAGCATAAAGCGCCAGCGCGACAACCGGAATTAAGCCCATTGCAATGAAATTGCCATTGAAGATTTCCAGCAACCAAAAACGGAACGGATTCCCCCCGTCCAGAAAGCTGGATACTTGCCCGCTAGAACCTTCAGCGAATTTGAAATTAACATCTTTCGCCATCTCGGTAATAAATGGCGCAATTTTGGTAGCAATCCACAGGTCGGCCACGATGACGGGAATAGCGGTGATCACGGCACGGAAGATATTGCCGCGGCAGGCCAATACGATCATGGATGCCATCACCGCCAAGTTGGCCAGATCGCCAAGCGGCAGCACTTGATTACCCGGCAGGATAAAGGCGATAAAGACCGAGATTGGGGTCAGCAGCAGAGCCGTGGAGATAATCGCTGGATTCCCTACCGCTACAGCAATATCTAGCCCGATATAGAGATCGTCGCGGCCCGGATATTTGGCATTGAGGTATTTCTTAATGGCTTCAGACAAAGGCAACAGCCCTTCCATCAGGATACGTACCATGCGCGGAAGAATGAACATCACCCCACCAATGCTGATACCAAGCAGCAGAATGTGTTTAATATCGTAGCCAGCAATCACGCCCAACATGACACCAAGAATGGTGCCGACCATCATTGGCTCACCGAAAATACCGAATTTTTTCTGAACACTTTCCGGATCAATATTAATTCGGTTCAGCCCGGGAATTTTGTTGATCACCGCGTCGAACAGTAACCCGATGGGGAAAAAGACTGCCGACGATAACGTGGGTAAGGAGATCCCTTCTAGGCCAAAGTATTTACGGACCAGCGGCGCAGACCAGTCTGCCAGTTTCAAAACCACGATGGCTGCTACTGCTGCCGCCAGCAACCCCAACACAAAACTGCCGGTGCTGTAGTAAACTAGTGTCCCTGCTAATGCAAAGTGCCAATAGTTCCACATATCGACATCCACCGTGCGGGTTTTATTTAACGCCAGCATAGCGACGTTAATTAGAATGGTGAGCGGGATAACAAAAGGCGCTATCGGTGAACCCCAGGTAATTGCGGATAGCGGTGGCCAACCAAGATCGACGACCGGCAGGTTAATACCGGTCCGTTCAACCATCGCCTGGGCCGCCGGGCCTACACTGCTGGTGAGAATATCGAATATGGCGTAAATACCGACAAAGCCGATCCCTACCGTTAATGATGAGCGAAGCGCTTTCGCCGGTTTGACTTTAAAACAAAGGGCCAGAATAAAGAGTACCAGTGGCAATAATACAGTCGGGCCAAAACCCAGAATATATTGCACAATGGTATAAAGTGTATGTGCTAAATTGTTCATATCAGACCTCTACTCAGGTATAACCAGATACTTTATAAGCATCCGGATATCTTGGCTGAATTTATTTAATTTAATTATTATTGGCTTTTAAAATGGCGACTATCTGTTCAAGGACCTTATCTTCACCTACACCGGTAATAATAGGAAGGCCATTAACCACGGGGATATCAAGTTCATAGGGAACTTTCGTGGTCGAAACTATCAGTGTGGCGCCACTTGTGTTATTGGGCAACGAAGCAACATTGGTCTGTGAATAATCAACCTTTAGGCCATGTTCTTTGCAATACACCATTACTTTTTCAGTTACTGCTGTGGATGTCGCAATGCCCGTTGCACAAACAAATAATATTGTTTGACTCATAATTCACCTCTTTCCACTATTTTAGTTAAAATGGATTGATAAATCTCCTCATCATCCATGGCAAGAAGGCGTTGCATAAACTCGCCATCCTGAATGATATCCATGATCAACCCCAGGACGTTGAGCTGTTTATTGCTTTCTCCCAGAGCCAACAGAAATACTACCTGAACAGCTACCGATTCGGGAGCTCCACCCATATCGGCAAATATCACTGGCTTTGGCAGCACACCGATGCTGATAGCATTGTGGCGTACGTATTTGTGGTCGGTATGTGGAATCGCTACCCCTACCGGCTCAACTGGAAGCCCCGTGGGGAACTTTGCTTCGCGCGCGATCACATGGCTGGCGAAATCCTCTACAACCATGCGATCGTTAATTAACGGACCGGCAAGCTGGTGAATTAGCGCTTCTACCGACAATCCCTGAGGAAGATGTTGTACATAGTGACGACGAAAATGAATATCTTGCATAATATCCTCGTGACTTAGTTGGCGTCTCTGCGTTGTAATATGGTGCCAAGATAATATTTATTACCTTTTAACCAGACGTTCCCGAACTCTACCGGTAAACCATGAGAAAAAAACACCAGTTGTTCAAGGTGTAATACAGGGGCATCTTCACTAATATCGAGGTAATGCCCACGGTCATTCCCAATTAGTCGTGCTGCATAACGGCTTTCTGAGTATCTGATTTTATTATTTGATAGTTTTTCAATCGTGGGGAATAAGTTATTTTGTGTAAAATCCACATCTGTTATTCCTGGGCAGAGTTCAATGTTAATACGGTTTTCAATTAACATCACTTTCTCGTCGCCAATACAGCGGAGACGTTCGAGAAATAAAATATCTTGGCCGGATTTAATATTTAGCTTTTCCGCCACATAGCGGTTTGCCGGCTCAACCCGTGAGGTGATCACTCTGGTTGTGAAGTGTATTTTTTGGCTTTCCAGTGATTCTGCAAAAGATAGCAGCCCTTCACCTAGTGGATAGGCAATATTCTCTTTTTTCACGAAGGTGCCTTTCCCCTGAACCTGAACCAGTACGCCCTCCCTGACCAGTTGGTTAACCGCTTTTTTTACCGTTCCCCGGCTGACGTCCAGCATATCCATAATCTGAAATTCAGAAGGAATGCGATCGTCTTCAACCAGTTCACCGCTATAAATGTTCTCCCTAATCCACTCAACCACCTGTTGGTAGAGTGGGATTTGCGAACTTTTGCTTAACGTTTTCGAGCCATTCATCTGAACGTCCAAAGTTGTCTATAGACAATCATGTACAATGTAGTGCTTATGATAGGTAAATCTGTTGGGAAGTGGCTCGAAGGGGGTCACACTTTGGGGGAGCGATTCAGGATCCATTTTCTGTGAGTCACATCACGAACCAGGTGAAATCCTTGGTGAAGAAAATGAGGGCGACTGAAAATGGGGGAAAGAAAAACAGAAGGGAAATGGGCAATACAAGCACCGAAAACAGAGCCAACTGCGGCCCTTTTCCCGATCGCGCTACGCGAAATCTGTAAAACATGACCAGCTAAGTCCCTGCAGATTTGTTCAAAACGCACCAATGGAATCGCCGAAAAGCTGGCCGCAAAATCAAACGCATACCACCCACTTCGGCTCTAACCAGAATGGTGAATTTCAATAAGACTGATGCTGTATTTAACATAACAAAGTGACATTGTCACTCATGATGGGTGCAATTACGCCCCTTTCCAGGCTTAACCAGCAACAACCTCGCCGTTGCTGGCCATGTGTAACATGTTAGTTCAGCGTATATTGCAGCGTGATTTCTGCTTTGAGCAGTTGCGACACCGGGCAGCCGGCTTTGGCTTTGTTGATGATTTTATCGAAGGTGGCTTCATCAATCCCCGGCAGTTTCACCGTGCTGGTAAGCTCAATTTTGGTGATGGCAAAACCGCCGTCGACTTTATCCAGAGAGACATTGGCCGTGGTATCAATCGATTCGGGCGTGTAACCTTCTTCGCCAAGCATCAGCGATAACGCCATGGAAAAGCAGCCTGCGTGCGCAGCGCCGATCAGTTCCTCCGGGTTGGTGCCCGGTTTGCCCTCGAAGCGAGTATTAAAACCGTACGGCTGCTGTTTCAGCGCGCCGCTTTCGGTCGAAATGGTGCCTTTCCCACGCTTAATATCGCCTTCCCAATGTGCCTGGCCTTTCTTATGAATCGTCATGCCGTCTCCTTTATCCGTTCAGATTGGCGCCTGGCAGGCACCACCGTCGTGACATTCAACATTGTCACCTCACCTTAAACCCTAGTTCACATCCGGCAAAAAAGCCAAGCCGGTATAGTTAACTAATTGATTTTTATTAATTCATATATTGAGGGGGAATGTTGAGATGATAATCGGCCCCCACGCTATGCCGGGGCCGATGCAAGGCCGCATCGGGCCAGTCAGGCGCGAGCTGCCTGCTGCGGCACTAATGCAATATGGGATAAACGGAACGTCATTCCCGCGGCAATCAGCGTGATAACGCTGCAAACCAACAGGCCGGCATCAATGGCGTTGATCAAGGTATGACGCGCCAGGATCACGTCTGCGGTGATCGGGTTGTTGCCCAGGCTAAGCAACTTGCCGGGATCGGCCCAGTGCTGCCAGGCTTCTTTTAACTCGTTACGTTGTAACAACCAGTGGTACAGCGTCATCAACAACAGGCTGGTTGCCGCGGTGCCGAGCAGCCCGCCCACCAGGCGGAAAGATTGCAGTAATGCCGTGGCAATGCCCAAATGTTCGCGTGGTGCCAGCGTTTGGGTGAAAATGGTCAGGTTTAGCAAAATAAAGCCCAGCCCTACGCCGGCCATCAGCATCAACAGCAGCAACTGGTGAAAACTGCCCTGCGCCCCGCTTAGCGCCAGCCCCAGGCAGGCAACGCCAAGCAACAGAAAACCGGATACCGGCAACAACGCCGGGTTGCGCAGCCGGGTGACGATCCGCCCGTTGATGATTGCGCCAACGGTAATGCTCACGCCCATCGGGGTTAACAGCAACGCGGCCTGTTGTGCCGAGTAGCCATAGCCGGCCTGGAATAACAGCGGCGCGAAATACAGCAGAATAAACATCACCGCGCCTGCCAGCGTGGAGAGGATGAACAGTTGCCGCAGCGTGCCGGCAACGAACAAAGATGGCGGTAACAGAGGAGATACGGCGCGTTTTTGCTGGGCAAGCAGCGCCAAAAGCGAAGCCAGCGCGGCCAGCATCAGCGCGATAACGCCAACTATATTCATCTGTGAAGATAATCCCGTCACCCCTAACTGCAGGCAGCCAAGCAACGTTATCACCAACAGCCCACCCAGCCAGTCCAGATGAATATCGTGCTGTTGCACCGGCTTAAAATAGGGCAAATAACGCCAGGCGATGACTAACGCCACCACGCCGCACGGCACGTTCAGGTAGAACACGGCGCGCCAGCCGTAATGTTCAGTCAGGATCCCGCCGACCGTCGGCCCCAGCGCGTTGACGATGCTAAACGCGGTGCTAAGCAGGATTTGCCAGCGCAGCCGGCGGCGCATATCGGGGAACAGCTCGGGAATGCAGGCAAAAGCGGTGCCGATCAACATCCCACCGCCAATGCCCTGCAGCGCCCGCCAAATCACCAGCATCAGCATACTGCCGGCCTGGGCGCACAGCAGCGAGGCCAGCGTAAACACCAGCGTTGCCGCAATCACAAAATATTTGCGCCCAAAATAGTCGCCCAAGCGGCCAAAGATCGGCACGGTGACGATGGATGTCAGCAGGTAGCCAGTAGCCAGCCAGGCATAGAGATCAAAACCACCGAGATCGGCCACAATGTAAGGCATGGTATTGCCGATCACGGTCTGATCAAGCGCCGAGAGCATCAGCGTCAGTGAAAGCCCCAGCATAGCCAGCAAAGCGCGCCGGAAACCTAACGGCGCTGGCGTTTCTATTTTGGGCATGGTCATTCCCCGTATTTAGCGCAGCTGTGCCACGGCGCGCGCCATACGGTTGGCGCCTTCAAGCAAAGTATCGATATCCGTGGCGATCGACAAACGGAAGAACGGTGAAATGCCATAGGCGGCGCCCGGCACCACGGCCACCCCTTCGCTTTCCAGCAGATACAGCACCACATCATTGTCATTCTGCAGCGTGTTGCCCTGCGGCGTTTGGCGCCCAAGGATGCCGGCGCAGTTGACATACAGGTAAAACGCCCCATCTGGCTTTTTGCACGCCAGGCCTGGAATGTTGTTGATGGCTTCCACCATCCGATCGCGCCGCAACCGGTAGGTTTCGCGGCTGCGATCGATAAAATCGGTGCCGCTGCCCAGTGCCGCCAACGCCGCCGCCTGGCTCACCGAGCAGGCATTACTGGTTGACTGTGATTGCAGCGTGCCCATCGCGGTGATTAACGCTGCGGGGCCGGCGGCATAGCCAATGCGCCAGCCGGTCATGGCATAGGTTTTTGATACGCCGTTCACCACCAGGGTGCGGTCTGCCAGCGCAGGCTCAACCGCCAGCAGATGGCAAGGTTGGCTATCGTCAAAACGAATGTGCTCGTAAATATCATCCGTCATGATCGCCAGCCCCGGGTGCTCCAATAGCACATCGGCCAGTGCGCGCAGTTCGCTCTCGGTATAGCTGGCGCCGCTGGGGTTGCTGGGTGAATTGAGTAACAGCCAACGGCACTCTGGCGTGATGGCCGCTTGCAGCTGTTCGGCGGTCAGTTTAAAGCCGTTCTCTTCCTGGCAGGCCAGGATCACCGGTTCCCCTTCACAGGCCAGCACCATATCCGGGTAAGAAACCCAGTACGGCGCCGGGATCAGCACTTTGTCGCCCGGCTCCAGCGTGGCGGTCAGCGCGTTGAAAATCGCGCTTTTGGCGCCGCAGGTGACGATAATGTTGTCGGGTGAGAAGCTCAGCCGGTTTTCCCGTTGGAATTTGTCGGCAATCGCCTGGCGCAGCGCCGGTGTACCGTTATTCTGCGTGTAGCGTGTTTCGCCCCGCTCAATCGCCGCACAGGCGGCCTGGCGAATAACCTCTGGCGTATCAAAGTCCGGCTCGCCGGTCACCAAATTAACGATCGATTTGCCGGCGCGGCGCAGCGCGTTGGCACGATCGGCCGCCGTGCTGCTGGGCGAGGTCTTGATGCGGGTGATGCGTGAAGCGATGCGAATTGCACTCATGACAAACTCCTGATGCCTTTGTGGATTGAAAATACGGTAATAGAGAGCCTGTACCGGCGCTAAGAGGAGTTCGTTCTGGTTCAATCGCGTTGGCTTATGGATAAGCACCAGCAATAGCATAAATGCATTGCTACTGTGCAGCACGGGAGCGAGCACCATTGCTGCTCTCGTGATTATTTTCAAAATAACAATTAAATTACATATAGTTATAGTGTATTGAACATTAATGGCAAAAGCTGGCTTAAGAATTGCTTAACCCTTCATGATATCTTTTGTTATGAGGGTAAAGACCATGAATCTCAGGCGATTAAAGTACTTTGTGAAAATTGTCGATATCGGCAGTTTGACTCAGGCTGCTGATATTCTGCATATTGCCCAACCTGCGTTAAGCCAGCAATTGGCGACGCTTGAGAGCGAAGTAAAGCAGCAACTGTTGATCCGCACCAAACGTGGCGTAACCCCCACCGATGCCGGCAAAATCCTTTATACCCACGCCCAAGCCATCCTGCGCCAGTGCGAGCAGGCGCAAAGCGCCATCGACGGTTCCGCGCAGTTGCTTTCCGGCACCGTCTCCGTTGGGCTGGCGCCCGGCACCGCCGCCAGCCAACTGGCGCTGCCGCTGTTCAAGGCCGTTAAGCAACAACACCCCGGCATCCTGTTGTATTACAATGAAAACTTCGGCATTACGCTCAGCGAGCTGATCATGAGCGGGCGTATGGATATGGCAGTGCTGTACGGAAACCGCCAGATCCACGGGTTATCGTTTGTCCCACTGATGAAAGAAGACCTTTACCTGGTCAGCAGCAGCGCCAAAAAACCGCAAGGCAACACGGTTGATCTTGAACAGGTGGCGGCAAAAGATCTGTTTTTACCGCAGTCTTATAACTTTATGCGCAAGATGGTGGATGATGCCTTTGCCGCCCGCGGGCTGACCGGGCGCGTGGTGTGCGAGATCGAATCGGCCACCACGCTCACGGCGGCCGTGGCCAGCGGTTATGGCGCCACTATTCTGCCGGAGTCTGCCGCGCGCACCCTGCTCGCGCCCGCCGGCGCCTGGATGGCGAAGATCGTCAACCCAGGGATCCAGGCCCCATTATCATTCTGTTCGTCCGACCATCTGCCGCTTTCACAGCCTGCACAGGCGGTGAAAAAAATCCTGCTAGCGTTGATGGCCGAACGGGCGCCGGATAATCGGCCCCTTGCGTTGGCCTAACGCGCGGTGTGATAAGTCTCGCTTATTACCACAAAACGAAACCCTCTTAGTGGATGGGATAAACGGCACGCTACAGTGCGAATACCACTCACAAGAAGCCCCTTTCGCCGCTTAAGGGGCCATAAGAGGTAACGATGGACCTTGCGCAACAGTGGGTTAACCCGCAATTGAGTTTATTAGGTACGCGGACAATGCTATTTGAAGCGCCTGGCTCGCTGTGCCTGGAAAACCAGCAGCGTATCTGGGCGCTGGCCAAATTTGCCGAGGAACTGCCGGAGATCGCAGAAACGGTGCCGGGCATGAACAATTTGATGCTGGTGCTGCGCCGGGCGCCGGAAGCCCCTGAAGAGATGTTCAGCAAGCTGCTTAAGCAGTGGCAGCGCGATGAACGTATGCAACTGCAGGGGAAAACCATCGAACTGCCGGTGGTATACGGCGGTGAATATGGCCCGCATCTGCACGATGTCGCCGAACACAGCGGCCTCAGCGTGCATGAGGTCGTCACGCGCCACTGCGCCCCGCTCTATCCGGTATATGCCCTCGGCAGCCACCCAGGTTATTGCTATCTCGGCGATATGGATCCCAGCATCGCTACCCCACGCCGCCAAACGCCGCTGATGAGCATCCCCGGCGGCGCCGTTTCAATCGGTGGGCTGCAAACCGGGGTATCCGCTTCGGCTGGCCCCAGCGGCTGGAATACCATCGGTCATACCGATTTCGTCTTTTTTGATGCCTACGCCTGCCCACCGGTCACCCTGCAACCGGGCGATAATATCGCCTTCAAAGCCGTGGGGGTGCAGGCATGATCGTCATTGACAGAACCACCCCACTTAGCAGCGTGCAGGATCTTGGGCGCACGGGCTGCCTGCACTACGGCGTTGGCACGGCGGGCGCCATGGATCCACTGGCGCTGCAATTGGGCAATGCCTTGCTGGGCAATGATCTCAACGCCGCCGCGATAGAAATCCCGCTGTTCCCGTTCCAGGTGCGCTTCCTCGCCGATTGCCGGTTTGCCGTGACCGGTCATGACGGCAAGGTGATGCTGGACGATGAGCCATTGCCTTTCTGGTGGTGCACCCAGGCGCGTAAGGGCCAACGTTTAACCTTGTCGGCATCGAATAAGACCACCCGCGCGTATCTGCATTTGCCTGGCGGCGTTGATGTGCCGCAGGTGCTCGGCTCCCGCAGTACCCAACTGCGCGGCGAGTTCGGCGGTTACCAGGGGCGTGGCCTGCAAAACGGCGATCGGCTCAACGCCGCCGCGCCAAGCCAGGATGGCCCGGTAGATTTCGGCATTGTTCCCCCGCTGTTGGCGTTTGGCCTGAATGATGCGCCCGAACGGGTGATCCGCGTGCTGCCGGCGGCGGAAAACAACGCCTTTACCGAAGCCTCGCGCCGGGCCTTTTGGCGCCAGGCCTGGCAAATCACCCCACAAAGCAACCGTTACGGTTACCGCCTGGCGGGTGAACGCCTGGTGGCCAACGCGCCGATGGAAATGCGCTCACACGGCATTATCCCCGGCGTTATTCAGGTGCCGCACAACGGGCAGCCGATTATTCAGATGCGCGACGCGCAGCCGAGCGGCGGTTACCCCAAATTCGGCACCGTGATTGATGCCGACATGTGGCTGCTGGGGCAAATTCCGGTCGGTAGCAAAGTGCGTTTTGCCGAGGTGACCTATCAGCAGGCGCGGGAGGCCGAGTGCCAACAGCAGGCTTATCTGCACAAGGTGATTGAGCAAATCGCCTGTTACCGGCGCTATGCGGATTAACCCCCTATTTTGGAGATGATGTGATGTTGGCGATTGCCGAACTGCGCCAGATTGCGCACAAAATAAGCCAGTCTGGGGTGCAAGACATTGAAATTGCGGGCAGCCACTACCGGGTGCGCATGCGGTGTGCGCCCCGCTACCCCCAACCGCGACCACAGGCGGAACCCCTGCCGGTGGCGCAGGCCGAGCCTGAAAACAAAGTTATCACGGCGCAACGGCCGGGCATTATTTGGTTTACCCATCCGCTGAACGGCAAAGCGATATCCACACCGGGCGAAACCGTCAAGCCCGGCGCGTTGCTGGCGCTGCTCAGCATTGGCCACCTGATGCTGCCGGTGCGCAGCCCGGTTGGCGGCACGTTGCTGGAACACTGCGCCGCCAACGGCAGCGTGGTGGAATACGGCAGCGAACTGGTTGCCCTGGCCGAGAACGATTAAGGAGAACACGATGAACGTCATTGATCTGAACGCCGATCTTGGCGAAGGCTTCGGCGATTACACCATCGCCGACGATACCGCGCTGATGGGATTAATCTCTTCCGCCAACGTGGCCTGCGGTTTCCATGCCGGTGATGCCACCATCATGGCCAACAGCGTGCGGATGGCCAAAGAACGGCAGGTCGATTTGGGCGCGCACGTCGGCTTCCCTGATTTGCTGGGTTTTGGCCGCCGCCGCATGCAAATCGATGTCCCCACGCTGGCGAACTACGTGACCTATCAGTTAGGCGCCCTGGCGGGCTTTGCGCAGGCCGCCGATTACCCGATGACCCACATGAGTTTCCATGGTGCGTTGGGCAACATGGCCGCGGAAGATCCCGCGCTTGCCCTGCCATTGTTGAAAGCGGTCAAGGCGTTTAACGCCGATTTGATTATCAGCACCACCGCCGGCAATGCGGTTGAACATGGCGCGCGCGAGCTGGGCTTTAAAGTCGCCACCACCTTCCTGGCCGATCGCGCTTACGATCGCCACGGTATGCTGGTGCGGCGCGGCCTGCCCGGCGCGGTGATCCACGATGCGCAGCACATCAGCCGGCGAGTTACCCGCCTGTTGACCGATGGCACGGTGGAAAGCATCGAAGGCGAAACGCTGGCGATGCCGGTCACGTCCATCCTGTTGCATGGCGACACGCCGGGCGCGCTGACGCTGGCGCAGCAAATACGCAGTGATATCGAAGCGATGGGCGTGAAGATCGTCCCTATTTCACGGCATTCGCGATGATGTACGGGGAACCATAAGGCAGCCTTATTGCCACACAGGCTTTCTGTCTTATCTCACCCACAGATTACTGGTTACAGTCCATTTATAGCTTTTTTCCCGTTTGCCTTACGCGCAAATGGCCGATCATTCAGGGGAGTTACTATGCCATTTTCAGATTATAAAACCGCGTTGGTCACCGGCGCTTCCGCCGGCCTGGGTGAAGCCATTGTCGAACGTCTGTGTAAGGAAGGGATCACCGTGCACGCCGTCGCCCGGCGCCAGGAACAGCTGGCGGCCCTGGCCGAACGCACTGGTTGCATCCCGCACGCCGTGGATATCTCTGATACCCAAGCCGTGGCCCAGCTGTGCGAAGGGCTGGAGATCGATATTCTGGTTAACAACGCCGGGGTTTCACGTTCCGGCTCGCTGCTTGATTCCGACGAAGAGGGCATCGACAGCCAGGTTGACGTCAACCTGCGCGCGGTGCTGCATTTAACCCGCCTGTTGGTGCCCGGCATGGTCAAACGTGACCGCGGCCATGTGATCAACATTTCTTCCATTGCCGGCGTGTACAACTTCAACGGCAATACCATTTACCACGCCACCAAAGCCGCGGTGCATATGCTTTCGCGTCAGTTGCGCATCGACGTTTACGGCAAGCGGGTGCGCGTGACCGAGATCTGCCCTGGCCGCGTCGCAACCGATATTTTCGGCAACGTTTGGGGCGACGCGGAAGAAGCGCGCAAGCGGTTTATTGATGGCTTTGAGCTGCCGCAGGCTTCTGACGTAGCCGACGCGGTGGCGTTCAGCATCGCCGCCCCTATCGCCGTTAATATCGGCCATATTGAACTGACGCCGACTCTGCAGGTGCCTGGCGGGCTTTCGACCATGCGCCCTGATGATGCAACCCTATGATATCAGGGCATTGGCACCGTTAATGGAGAGGGAATGGTGATGAAAAACACGTTTGATTTTAACGCCATCTTGCAAGGGCAGTACGGTGAGATGCTGTTGTCCGGCATCAAGCTGACGCTGGAGCTGGCACTGGGCTCCTGGCTGCTGGCGATGGCGTTGGCCATGCTGTTGGTGGTGCTGCGCCTGGCGAATAAACGGCTGGCGACGGCCTTTGTGGCGGTTTACGTGTCTTATCACCGCAATGTGCCGACGCTGGTCCAATTGATGATGTGGTATTTCGCCATTCCTACCCTGCTGCCGGAGTCTTTGCAGATGTGGTTGAGCGATTACAACACCGAGTTTGTCTTTTCGCTGATTGCACTGGGGCTTTGCCAGGCGGCTTACTTCTCTGAAGATATCCGCAGCGGGCTGCGCGCCATTCCCGATGGCCAGACTGAAGCGGCGCGGGCGCTGGGCATGGGCCACATCCGCGCCATGCAACTGGTGATCCTGCCGCAAGGCATTCGCAACGCGCTGCCGGCGCTGATCAACCACACCGTGCTGCTGTTTAAAAACACCAGCCTGGCGATGGTGATTGGCGTGGCGGAGCTGACCTATGCAACGCGAGAGGTTGAAAACTACACGTTCCGCACGTTTGAAGTTTACCTGCTCTCTTCGCTCGCCTATCTGGCGTGTTCCCTGCTGCTGATGGGCATCGGCGCGGTTATGGCTCAGCGTTATCAACGCGCTCTGGAGAGGTAACTATCATGCTGGATTTCTTCTCGATTATTCATCAAAACTGGATGCTGTTCCTGATCGGCCAGTACCCGAACGGCCCAATGGGCGGCATTGTCTGCACCCTGCTGCTGTCGTTGCTCGCGATGCTATTTTCCTTTCCGATCGGTGTGCTGCTGGGCATGGCGCGCATTTCCCCTTTCCGCTGGCTGCGCTACCCGGCCACCGCCTGGGTGTATGTGCTGCGCGGCATCCCGCTGATGATGGTGGTGTTCTGGACTTATTTCTGCGTGCCGTTGCTGCTGGGCCACAACATTGATGGTTTCGCCACCATGCTGTGCACTCTGGTGGTTTATGAAAGTGCCTATATCGCTGAAATTGTCCGCGCCGGCATCCAGGCGCTGCCTTCCGGCCAGTATGAAGCGGCGCGTGCCATGGGCATGAGCTATCTCAAGGCTTTTCGCCTGATCCTGTTGCCGCAGGCGCTGTACAACATGCTGCCCAGCCTGATCAGCCAGCTGGTTTCCATCATCAAGGACAGTACCTTGGGCTACGTCATCAACGTGCAGGAACTGACGTTCGCCGCCAACCAGGTCAACAACCAGCTGCTGACCAAGCCCTTCGAGGTATTTGCCATCGTGGCGCTCAGCTACTACATCATTTGCTTCAGCCTGACCTGGCTGGCGAACCGCCTGGAGCAGCGTATTGCCCGTAAACGCCTGAATTCGGCGCCTGCTGGCGCGGCCAAAGCCGCCCTGTTGTCCTCAACGTCTTAATATAAAAGGAATATCTCTATGATTCCGATGATTATGTTTAACCAGGTCAATAAATGGTACGGCGATTACCAGGCGCTCACCGATCTCAGTGCAGAAATCAAGAGCGGCGAGGTAGTTGTGGTTTGCGGGCCTTCCGGCTCCGGTAAATCCACGCTGATCCGCACCGTTAATCGCCTGGAGCCGATCGAAAAAGGCCAGATCCTGTTCGACGGCCACGATATTCATGGTTCCAGCACCCGCCTGAACCAGTTGCGTACCCGCATCGGGTTTGTGTTCCAAAGCTTCAATTTATTTCCGCACATCACAGTGTTGGAAAACATCATGCTGTCGCCGATAAAAGTGCTGGGGCTGCGCCGTGCAGAGGCACGCAAACAGGCGATGGCGCTGCTGGAGCGCGTCGGCCTGGAGCACAAGGCCGATGCCTACCCCGCCCAGCTCTCCGGCGGCCAACAGCAGCGTGTCGCCATTGCGCGGGCGCTGGCGATGAAACCGCCGGTGATGCTGTTTGATGAGCCCACCAGCGCGCTGGATCCGGAAATGGTGGGCGAAGTGCTGAACGTCATGCGCGATCTGGCGCAGGAAGGCATGACCATGATGTGCGTTACCCACGAAATGAATTTTGCCCGTGAAGTGGCCGATACCATTTGGTTCATGGACGCCGGCAAGATCCTGGAACAGGCGCCGCCGGAGCAATTCTTCACCCGGCCGCAACACCCCCGGGCACAGCGTTTTCTGGCCGATCTGCGCCAGCACTGATGATTTAGCCACTGGAGCTACTGACGATGAAAAAACTGAATAAATTGAGTTTAGCCGTGCTGACCGGCTCGTTACTGCTGGGCGCGCTCCCATCCTGGGCGGATATGTTGACGGATATTCAAGGCCGCGGGGTGCTCAACTGCGGAGTTTACTCCGACGTACCGCCCTTTTCGTCACCCGATCCTAAAACCCGCCAGTTGGCCGGTATGGACGTGGATCTGTGCAATGCCCTGGCAAAACAGATGGGCCTGAAGCTCAACCTGATGCCGGTTTCCGTTGAAGCGCGCATTGCCGTGCTCACCACCGGCCGGGTAGACGTGCTGATCGCTAACCTGGCGTATACCAAAACCCGCGCGGCGCAAATTCAGTTCAGCGATCCCTACTACGTTGCGAAGGAAGTCCTGGTGGTGAAAAGCGCCAACGCCGACAAAACCCGGGCGGATTTCAAAGGCAAACGCATCAGCTCCACCAAAGGCTCCACCTCGGAACAGTCCATCCGCCTGGCCGATGCCAAGCCGGTGACGTTCCAGGACACCGCATCCGCCTACCTGGCGCTGCAGCAGAATAAATCGGTCGGTTTCGTTACCAACAATATGACCGCCGCCAAACTGGTGATGCAGGCGCAAAAAGACGGCGTCAATCTGGCGATCATCAAAGAACCGATGGCGCTGGAGCCCATTGCGATTGGGCTGAAACAAGGGGAACCGGCGCTGCTGGCGAAGGTAAACAGCAGCCTGAAGGCCATGGATGACGCCGGCGAGATCGACCAGATCTGGAACCACTGGATCGGCCCAAACACCGATTACAAAATGGTGCGCGAAGAGAAGGTCCAGCCGCTCAGCAGCCTGAAGTTTGTGCCGTTGGAATAACAACGATCATGGGTGGCGTTACGAATTAACATGCTCTCTGCAGTAGCGGCGTTTCCAGACTGCGGGCGTCAGCCCGGTATGTTTACGGAAGATTTGCCGAAAGTAGCTGATGTCGTTGAATCCACACTGGAGACTCACTTCAGTCAAAGACAGCGAATTGTTGATCAGCAGCTTCTCTGCCGCCAGTACGCGCTGGCGGTGGAGGGCTTCCGTCAGTGTGAGGCGAAAGGTTCGGCGATAGACACGCCCGAGATAATCCGCGTTGCAATGCAGCTCTTTTGCCAGCGACGAAGTGGATAGAGGGAGATGGAATTGCGTGCGAATGATCTTATGTGCTCTCCACGCCAGCGCCAGTCCGGGGTATGCGTTGGTGCTTTCCTGTGGGCCAGGGGCGACAATCTGCTGCAGAATCAGCAACAAAATGCACTCCAGTGCTATGCTGCGGTGAATATTTTCCTGCTCGCTGAGAAACTGGCGAAACAGTGAAATAACATATTGTGGATCACTCACTCGCTTGTACTGGGGAATACTCAACAGCGCCGGATGTAACCCCGTTTCTGCCACGCCTTGCAACCAGTCAAAGTGCAGCCAATAGAATTTGAGATCGGCAGGAAATGCCCCTTCCCCCACATGGCGGTGACCGGGCCTCAGCAGCAAACACTCTCCCGCCTGTACCCTGAACAGGCGATCATCTTCGCGGATTTGCAGTTGTCCACGCTCAACAAAAATGATTTCCCACGAGGTGAGTGTGCGCGCGGGATGGCTCCCTACCCCGCGTGAAATGAACAACCCACCATTTTGTACCTGGATCGGAAATGCTATGGATAATTCGAGCATAAATATTCAATTTTCCGCTTTATGAGCAATCATAAAACTCGCCTTGTGATTGATTATTAAATATAAATTCGTTTATCGCTCGATCCAGTTCACACTTTACGAACAAGGTCGGAATTACCCTCTTTTTATACTTTTCTCTTCCCTTGTTGGGCGGAGTATTCCGGGCAGAATAAATCAGTACCTACAAATAAGCCCACACTGATGTGGGCAATAGACTCTGACCCTGATGAGGAGTTTGCGATGACTTCTACCTCTATAACCCAAACCGGGCTGGCGCAGCAGGAAGCGAGTGATGTACTCCCTCTGCGTGAGAAAATCGGTTACGGGCTGGGTGACGCCGGTGGCACGGTGATCACCTGCCTGATCATGAATTTCCTGACATTTTTCTATACCGATGTTTTTGGTCTGACACCCGCGCTGGTCGGGACACTGTTTATGGCGTTGCGTGTATTTGATGCGATATCCGACCCGATTATGGGAATCATTGCCGACCGTACTCAAAGCCGTTGGGGACGTTTTCGTCCGTGGCAGTTATGGATTGCGGTGCCGATTAGCATTATCGGCGTGCTGACCTTTACTGTTCCTGACGTCAGTATGAACATGAAGATTGTCTGGGCGTTTGGCACCTATCTATTACTTTCTGTCAGCTATACCGCGATTAACGTGCCTTACTGCGCGCTGATCAACACTATGACCAGCCACCATAGTGAAGTGATTTCCTGTCAGTCATGGCGTTTTGTCTTGTGTGGTGTGGCGGGCTTTCTGGTGTCAGTTGGTCTGCCGTGGCTGGTATCGGCCCTGGGTAAGGGTAATGCAGCCCAAGGCTATCAATGGGGCGTGGGGATCCTCTGTACTTTGGCGATGGTGATGTTTCTGTGTTGCTTTTTCTGGGTGCGGGAGCGTGTATCACTCGACATCATGGGGAGATTTACCCTGCGCGAACACCTGGCAGGATTACGTAAAAATGACCAGTTGCTGCTGATGTTGCTGATGTCGTTCCTGCTGATCAATGTCTTCAACATTCGGGGTGGAGGCTACATGTACTTCATCACCTACGTACTACATGGCAGTACCTCTTACACCTCGCTATTTTTTACGATGGTGACTTTTGCCTCGATTCTTGGCTCAGTGATTGTCAGCCCGTTGTCAAAACGCGTGGATACCGTCAAGTTGTACTACTGGACCAATATCGTGCTGGCTGCGCTGGCAGTATTAATGTGGTTCCTGCCCACCGGGCCGGCGTGGCAAACCCTCTGGCTGGCGGTGATCCTTGGCAACGGTATTATCCTTGGCTTCACCTTGCCGCTGCATTTTTCGCTGATGGCCTTTGCCGATGATTACGGTGAGTGGAAAACCGGGGTGCGCTCCTCGGGCATGAACTTCGCTTTCAACCTGTTCTGCATCAAACTCGCTTGGGCTTCCAGTGCCGGAATTATCAGCCTGATATTTATCGTCGTTGCTTATAAGCCCGGTGCGGGCAACCAGACGGCGGCGTCACTGAATGGCATCACCAGCATGGAAACGCTGTTGCCTGCCCTGTTTCACTTGCTGTTGGCGTTCACCATACTCGCCTGCAAACTCAATAATCCACTGATGGCGCGGATTGCCAGCGATCTGCGTGTTCGTCATGTTCAGTCTTAAGGGGAACATTATGTCTGTGATGGAAGTCGATCTGCACAAGCTCAAAATTAATGATCCGTTTCTCGGGCAGTATCAGCAACTGGTACGTGATGTGGTGATCCCCTATCAGTGGGATGCACTGAACGATCGTATCGCGGAAGCCGATCCCAGCCATGCAATTGAAAATTTCCGTATCGCTGCCGGGTTACAGCTCGGGGAATTTTACGGCATGGTGTTTCAGGACAGTGACGTGGCGAAGTGGCTGGAGGCGGTTGCCTGGTCGCTGTGCCAGCAGCCAGACGCGGAGTTAGAGAAAACCGCCGATGAGGTGATTGAACTGATAGCGGCTGCCCAGTGTGACGACGGGTATCTCAACACCTATTTCACCGTCAAAGCACCGCAGGATCGCTGGACCAATCTCGCGGAATGTCACGAACTGTATTGTGCCGGACATATGATTGAGGCCGGTGTCGCTTTCTTTCAGGCCACCGGCAAGCGCTGTCTGCTGAAGGTCGTAGGTAAACTCGCCGACCATATCGACAGCGTGTTTGGGCCAGGCGACACGCAGTTACACGGTTATCCGGGGCATCCGGAAATTGAGCTGGCGCTGATGCGCCTGTATGAAGTGACACAGGAACCGCGTTATATGACGCTGGTGAACTACTTTGTTGAACAACGAGGAACGCAGCCGCATTTCTACGATATCGAGTATGAAAAGCGTGGCAAAACTGCTTACTGGAACACTTACGGCCCGGCATGGATGGTGAATGACAAAGCCTACAGCCAGGCGCATAAACCGATTACCGAACAACAAACCGCCATCGGCCATGCGGTACGTTTTGTCTATCTGATGGCCGGTGTAGCGCACCTGGCAAGACTTAGCCAGGATGAAGCGAAGCGTCAGGACTGCCTGCGCCTGTGGCATAATATGGCCCAGCGTCAGTTGTATATCACGGGCGGCATCGGTTCGCAAAGCAGAGGCGAAGCCTTCAGCAGTGATTATGATTTACCGAACGATAGCGTGTATGCCGAAAGCTGTGCTTCGATTGGCCTGATGATGTTTGCCCGGCGCATGCTGCAAATGGAAGCCGACAGTCAGTATGCCGATGTAATGGAACGCGCATTGTATAACACCGTGCTGGGCGGAATGGCTCTGGATGGCAAACACTTCTTCTACGTTAATCCGCTGGAGGTACACCCTAAAACCCTCAGGTTTAACCATCTCTATGACCACGTAAAACCGGTGCGTCAACGCTGGTTCGGATGTGCCTGTTGCCCGCCCAATATTGCCCGCGTGCTGATGTCACTCGGCCACTACATCTACACGCCGCGCGAAGATGCGCTCTATATCAATCTTTATGTGGGTAACAGCATTGAGGTGCCGGTAGGTAAAGAGATGCTGCGGCTACGTATCAGCGGCAATTTCCCCTGGCAGGAGAAGGTGACTGTCGCCATTGATTCGGCGCTGCCGGTTCAGCATACCCTTGCTTTACGCATGCCGGACTGGTGTGATGCTCCGAAGTTAATGCTCAATGGTGTTGAGGTTGCCCAGGATGTGCGCAAAGGTTATCTGCATATTAACCGCCTCTGGCAGGAAGGCGATACGCTAACCCTGTTCCTGCCCATGCCAGTGCGGCGCGTTTACGGTAATCCGCTGGTGCGCCATGTTGCCGGAAAAGTGGCCATTCAGAGGGGGCCACTTATCTATTGTCTTGAGCAGGCAGATAACGGTGAGGAACTGCACAACCTGTGGTTGCCACAAACCGCGACCTTCAAAACTATTGAAGGCAAAGGGATATTCGCGCACAAAATACTGATTCAGGCTGAGGGAAATAAGCGTACCTCCAGTGCACCAGGAAAACAGTTGCTTTGGCACTATGACCGTTCACCGTCAACCCAGCAGCCACAGACGTTAATCTTTATACCCTGGTTTAGCTGGGCCAACCGAGGAGAAGGTGAGATGAGGATTTGGGTAAACGAAGAATAGAGATTTCTTTTATCGCCAGATTACGTGGCGGCGGGTTTACCTATTCACTAAACTTTTCAGTATGTCTTTCCATGAGCTGACAAGCTAAATAAGTCCCTACGGCCTTCCGGCTTATATTGCCGCACCGGCGGGGGCAAAGCCTTGTGCGAAGGCGGCTTTCAAATAGCGGCTGAACTCCGCCACCGCCCGCGATACCTGCGGCGTGTAAGGCCGCACTACGTACAGGCTCTCGGCAAAGATCCCGACCGGTTGCCAATCCGGAAGCAGTTCCACGAGCCGCCCGTCGGCAAGCGCTTGCTGGGCCGTAAAGTCCGGCAGCAATGCGATGCCTAAACCGCTGGCGGCGGCATCGCGGATCGCTTCACTGTTATTGGTGATAAATACCCCGTTAACCGCCACATTCAGGCGTGGGCTTTCTGCCGCCTGGCGGCGAACAAACGCCCACACCGGCTGTTCGCCACCGCGTGGGTAACACAAGCATTGGTGTTGTTTCAGCTCATCTGGTGTTTGCGGCATGCCGTACTGGTGAACATACGCCGGGGCGGCCACCATCACCGTGCGGGTGGCGCATAACCGCCAGGCCACGTGGGTTTCCGGCATGGCGTCGCTGTGGCGGATGGCCATATCAAACCCTTCGGTGGCCAGCGAAGCCAGATGGTTCGATACATCAAGCTGAATGCGCACTTCCGGGTTGGCGTGCAAAAACGCGGTAATATGCGGCACCAGATGCTGGCACGCAAAGGCGACCGGTGCGGTCACCCTCACCATGCCACGCAGCGGTCCGCTGGAATCGCACAGACCGACAAAACTCTGTTTGATCTGCGCAAAAGGCTCGCGCAACGCCGCCACCAGGTTCGCACCGGCTTCAGTCAAGCGCACGCTGCGCGTGGTCCGCTGCACCAGCGGAACACCGGCCTGGGTTTCCAGTTCCTTAATTTTTTGGCTGACCGCCGCTTTGCTCACTTTCAACCGCTGCGCGGCGCGGGTGTAACTGCCCTGTTCGGCCAGCACCGTCAACCAGTGCAAGTGCGTCCAGAGCGCTTCGGCTCTTTCATTCATATTGATTGTTCAGATTTATAAACAATGAATTCAAATGATAGCGCTTTTTTTGCACTAAACGCCAGCTTAATATGGCCCGGTATTCGCCACCAAAAAGGAAATGAAAAATGCCATTGTTAATCTTTGATGTGATTGAAGGCCGAAGTGAACAGCAGTTGAAAACGTTGCTGGATGCCGCTCATCGCGCCGTGCTGAGCGCATTCGAAGTGCCCGAACGCGATCGCTATCAGATTGTTCACGAAAATAAGGCCCATCATATGGTGATTGAAGATACTGGGTTGCCGTTACAGCGCACGCGCGATCTGGTGGTGGTCAGGGTGTTTACCAGCCCGCGCAGTGACGCGCAGAAACAAGCATTCTACGCTGAACTGGCCCGTGAACTGCATGACAGCTGTAGCATCAAAGGCGACGATCTGATGGTGTCGATTATCACCAACACCAAGGGGGACTGGAGTTTCGGCAACGGTGTTGCCCAATATATGACGGGTGAACTGTGAACCCGTGGCGGTGCTTTGGCACCGCCACCCGGTAATAACCGGTTATGAAGCCGATTCTTCTTCGTCGTCCGCCAGTTTTTTTGCCTGCTGTTTCATAAACACCACTTCCTGCGGGCTAGACAAGCTCACTTGTTGTTCACGCAGCAGCTTCAGGATGTTGAACAACAGTTCGCTCTTGCTGGCGCCCACCATTCGCGGGCTGGCAACGTAGCCGGTAACGCTCAGGATGATGCCATCCGGCCCCAGTTGGCTAAAGCGCACATAGGGCGATGGGCTATCCTGAATCGCGTCAAAGTCGCGGTAGGCGCTGAGCAAAAGATTGCGCACCTGCTCCGGATCGATATCCGTCGGGAAGGTCAAGGCGATGGTTACCACCCCCTGCGCATTGCCCATTGTTGCGTTGCGCACGTTCTGCGAAATCAACTGCGAATTGGGCACGATCATGGTTGAACGATCGCTAAGCTGGATTTCGGTGGCACGCACGTTAATGCGCCGTACGTCGCCTTCAACCCCGGCAATGCTGATCATATCGCCCACTTTCACTGGCCGCTCGGTGAGGAGGATCATGCCGGAGATAAAGTTCTTCACGATTTCCTGCAGGCCGAAACCGATCCCCACAGACAGCGCGCTGACGATCCAGGCCAGGTTGTTCCACTGAATGCCCAGCGCCGCCAGCGTCACCAGAATCAACAGCACATAGCCCACGTTGCTGAACAGCGTGACCAGCGATGCGCGGATACCGATATCCATAATGGTCTTCGGCAACAGCTCGTTGCTTAGCCAGCGCTGGGTGATGCGCAAAATATAGATACCGATCGCCAGGCAGATTACCGCATTAATCAGGTTGCCGGGCACGATATTCAGCTTTTTCAGCCCTTCGCCCGTGAGGATGGCGGCAATTTTTTCCAGCAGCGCATTTGGCGTGGTGGTGCCAAACGAACCGTTCACCAGTGAGACAATCATCAGCAGCAGCAAGGAACATTTGGCGATGGCGGTGGTGATAATCGCCATCTGCTCCAGGTGCCGATCGCTAAAGTTAAATGAGCGCTTCAGTGCTTTACCGCTGGCGGTCTGGTTGGAGAACAACGCCGCGCACAAATCGGTGATGCATAGCACCAGGAAATAGAACGACATCAAAACCAGCGATATCCAGATAATCTGGTAGATCAGGAAACGGGCAAAAGCGATATAGCCAATCAGCAATGCCGCCAGCACCACCAGTGAGGAGGTCAGCACCACAATGTGCACCAAGCCGCCGAGGGTGGAACGTTTGTCCTGGCTCTCGCCGTGCAGTTCAATACGGCGGCGCAGACGGCGCGCGCGCAGCGGCATTGCCAGCAGCACCAGCGCCATCAGCGTCGCCACCAGCCCATTGCCGAAAATCGTGGTGTTCAAACTGGCGCCGACCACGTTATTCGTCAATTCCACCGTGCCGAACAACAGCGCCAGGACCGACAGCAGCGGCGAGAAGAATCGCATGCCGGTAGCCATTTCATCGTCCAGCGGCGCCAAACGCCAGGACGGGCGGTTGATAGATAAAAATGCCCGCCCCAGGCCAGCGACCAACGCGCAAAAAATCGCCAGCCGGGTAAAGCTGTCGGTAAAGTCTTGCACCAGCGGTGGGAACGGCGCGGCGCGTGACATCGCCTGATACACCAGATCCAGCGCGATGGTGGTGCCAAACAGGGTAACCAGGACGGTCGCCAGCGCCATAAAGCTGCGGCGCAGACGGCCGTCCGGCAGGTAGCGGATGCTGAACCAGGATAAATAACGCTCGGAGAAATAGCGCCCTAACGACCACACCACCACCGCCGCCAGCAACAGCAGGAACGTGCCTGTTCGCCACGTCTCCTGCCAACTGGTCGTCCAGATTTGTATCAACGCTTGGTTAATCTGCTCAAGGCGCCGCAGATCGTCGGCCAATGGATGGGTGATCGGTTGCCAGAACTGTGTGCCAAGGATGCTGCCGGAGTTGAGCGCCAGTTGGCTTTTAAACGCCACGCGGCGCAGATCGCTGATTTGCTGGCCAAGCGACAGCGCGCTGGTGCGGATGGCCTGCGCACGCTGCACCGCATCATCCAACTGCTTTTTATTGCTGTTGAGCGCATTGCGCTGCTGGATCACCACACGGTTCTCCGCCTGCGCCCCCGGCGCCGGCGTTGGGCCCAACACGTCCAACTGCGCCTGCAGTTTTTCTTGCAGCGGTTGCAGATCCGTTTCCAATTGATCCAGATCCGCTGCCAACACCTGCGTGCTTTCAAACAGTTTACTGAGTTGGTTATCCGTGGTGGCATTGGATACCTGCTGCTTAATGCTATCTAGCTCCTTTTGGAAGCTTTTCAACGCAGTGGCAGTATCCGCCAGGCTTTGTTCCGTGGTATCAGCCGGCGCCGCCGATGCGGTTTGGGGGCTTAGCGGCAGCCCAAACAGCAACAAAAGGAGGAACAGGATCTGCAGCGGTCTTCTCATAGGTTTCGGGGCTCAACGGGCAGTTAGCGGGCAAATGAAACAGGCGGGCCGTTGGCATGGCCCGCCTGATTGACAATACTCGCTGATTATAATCTGCGGCGAACTTAAGGCAATATATCCTGAACGATCGCGGAAATTAACCGACGGCGGGGGGTGAACTTTAGGAACAATCCGGCACGTGCGCAGGTTCCACGTCGATAATTTTTAGCTGGCTGCCAGAGCGTGTGAGTGCGGCCACCGAACGGCGCCGTAAATAAAAACGGTAACAATGCGATGGCAGATAGAATGTTGCGTTGGTTGTACAGGCGGCGCGATGGCGGTTTATTTTTTTATTCTTGTGCCGGTCGTGAAACGCCAAACAAACAGTATCAGCAGCGTGCCGACGGCAAAGGTTAGCGTCAGGCTGGTCAGAAATGCGGTGTTACCCGTGGAGTATTGATAGATTTCATTAACACCGACGGCAATCATGAATAGCGCGTATAAAAAACCGAAAATAAGCATCGTTATTATCCCCTGGTTCAGGTGCGGTGAGGAACTTATTGCCACCTCCCTACCGTTAATTGCCTAGCGACAGGGAGGTGGCGTTGGGGTGGACCGTTATCGTTCATTAATCATCCCATTTCGTGCTCATGTAGGCGGCCAACAGGCCCAGTGAGCTGATGAATCCCAAAAATCCGATAAAAAAAGTCATGTTTTCCATTTCTACATCCTCAAAATTGGCTGTTATCGATAAGTACCTCGTGAGTTCATTGTGTGTTTATCCCTCCCTTCTTTGCTGTTAACAACGCCCTGGCCTCTGCCGGGGCTTGGAATATGGGCAACTGGCTTGGCGATGATAACCAGGCCGCCCGTTCTGAATTATAAAATAATCCAGATTTATATTTGCCAGCGAGCCCGTAGGTATTTTTCGCGGCCAGTATAAAATAATAAAAAAACGGCTGCCGGATAATCAGGCAGCTGTTTATGAAATATTTAGAAAAGAATAACGATCAGCGGCAGGTTTTATCATGCCGTGGTTTTTTCGGCGCCAGCAGGTAGTCAACCACCGTGTCATCCACACAGCGGTCAATGCCATGCAGTGCCAGCGTATGGCCGTCACGTTCCTGGGTCACCAGCGGGCTTTTGAACCAACTGGCCATCATGCGGGCGCTGCGGTACGGCGTGGCGGCATCGTAACGGCGCGCAACGAACAGCAGCGGCGGCAGCGCCGGGGACAGGCGCGGTACATGGGGGCTGTCTTTTCCGGGGTATGGCCACAGATCGCACATTTCCAGCGGGTATTCATGCAGCGGTAAGTAGTGGGTGAAGGTGGCGGTGGTGTTGATCGCCTGGCGTTTGCGGCGCAGCATTTGCTCATCGGCCCCCGGCGTGGCGCTGTCTGCACAGGTAATCACGTTGCGCGCATCTTCCGCATCCGGCGCATAGCTTTCATCGATCAGGGTGCTGGCCTGCTCACCGGCCTGGCCGCTGGCGATTTGTTCCAGCACTTGCGCCAGCTCCGGCCAACGTTGGGGCCACAGTAACAAGGCGCGGGTCACGGCAATCACATCGTCGGGGTAAATTTCATAGCCCGCTTGGGTGACGAACGGCGCCGCATGCAGTTTGCTTAACAGCGCATGGAATGCCTGAATGGCGAGGTTAGGGTCGCTCGGCAACGGGCAACGGGTGGTTTTGGCGCAAAAGGCGGCAAAGCGCAGGAAGCTTTGCTGGTAGGCGCGCTCCTGGCTTATCCGCCGGGTGAACTCATCCTCCGAAATATCCACCACGCCATCCAGCACCAGCGCGCGGGTTCGCTTGGGGAAGCGTTCGGCATACAGCGCCGCCACTTTAGTGCCGTAGGCATAGGCAACGGCGTTAAGCGCCGGTTCGCCCAGGGCGTAGCGTATCGCGTTCAGATCGCTGACCGCTTCTTCCGTGCCGACATGCTGCACCACCTGCGCGCCGGTTTGTTTGATGCAGGCGGTGATCATCGCCCTCACCTGCGTTTCCGCGCCGGCGATATCGTTATCGTCCAGCGCCGGCGTTTCATCATCGTCCGCCATCTGACAAGAAATCTTTGGCGCTGACTGGCCGACGCCGCGCGGATCATAACCAATCACATCGTAAGATTTACGCAGCTTTGCGATCGCCGGCTCGGCAGGCAGATAGGGGTTAATGCCAGATAACCCCGGCCCGCCGGGGATCATCACCACGCTGCCCTTCTTCTCACCGGTGGCTGGCAGCCGGGTCAACGCCAGGCGCACAACCTCCCCCCTGGCCGGCAGTGGGTTGCTGGCGGTGCCATAGATTAACGGCACGTCCAGATAGCCACACTGCAAGCCAGGCTGCGGCGGCGTGTCCTGGAACCAACGCTGAAACATGGCGTTGTGGCACGGTTGCCAGCGGATGCTTCCACCATCGTGAGCCGGCGCCGGTTTGGCATAGGCGGGCAAGCCGGCGGCAACGAAAATAAACAGTAAAACACGCACTACTGACATGACGAATCCTTTCAACGTAGGACAACGATCTGAAAAAAGGCCCTGTAATCAGCCTGCCAATAGAACACAAAAAGCCCTTGGGTTGAAGGCCATGGCCCCTGGTCGGTCGAAAAAGCGTCAACCGCTACGCGCCGTATAACATGCCTTTTTCGCGCAAAGCCGCATGGCAGCGCCCGTTCAGCCCGGGTAGATTGCCCCAAATATGATGGCCAAAACTAAGATTATTCTTATTCACACAATGTGTATTGACGAATATGAGAAAATTCTCATTTAATACAACTTCAACTTGCTAGCTCTGGGTGAACGCTATGGAATACCTGTCACTAGTAATCCTCGTTGTACTGATAGCAGTTGTCATCGTTTCATTTTCCATGTACTGGAAACAAAAAAGAGCTCGGACGCTTTCCACCCTAAAGAAAAGACGATAGCAGTCTGGGTGCGTATGAGAATGCGCCCAAACTGCTATCTCCTCGCCCTTTCACGCCATGCCACCCGTACCCTCTCTGTGAGAGGGTACGAACGGCTTCTGCACCGCTGGTAATAACCCTTGAGTATTATCCTGCTCATTGTTCGACTTTATTCGTATTGGCGATGGCAGCGATAGCTGCATAGAATCGAGGTTATCGGCTAAGCTCAATCGGACAACAGCTAACCGTGTTTAGCGGACAGGCAATGCTATTACTCTATAAGACTGGCCGGGTCTCGCCCACCGCCTGTTGGGAAAGAACCTGCGCCGCCCCACGCCAAATGGCTAAGTAAGGTTGATTATGGCACGTACTACCCCCATTGAACGCTACCGCAATATCGGCATCTCGGCGCATATTGATGCCGGCAAAACCACGACGACCGAGCGGATTCTGTTTTATACCGGGGTCAGTCACAAGCTGGGCGAAGTGCACGACGGCGCCGCCACCATGGACTGGATGGCGCAGGAGCAAGAGCGCGGTATTACCATCACCTCAGCCGCCACCACCTGTTTCTGGAACGGGATGGAACACAGTTACCCACAGCACCGGATCAATATCATTGATACCCCAGGGCACGTCGATTTCACCATTGAAGTTGAGCGCTCAATGCGCGTACTGGACGGCGCGGTGATGGTGTATGACTCGGTGGGTGGCGTGCAGCCGCAGTCGGAAACCGTCTGGCGCCAGGCCAATAAATACCGGGTGCCACGCCTGGCGTTCGTCAACAAAATGGACCGCATGGGCGCCGATTTCTTCCGCGTGCGGCAAATGATGATCGATCGTCTGAAAGCCAACCCGGTGCCGATTGTCATTCCGATCGGCGCCGAAGAGCACTTTGCGGGCGTGGTGGATCTGGTGCGCATGCAGGCCATTTTCTGGGATGATGAAACCCAGGGCATGCGGTTCAGTTTTGAGCCGATCCCGCCGGAACTGTTGGAATCCGCCAATGCATGGCGGGAAAAGATGGTCGAAGCGGCGGCCGAAGGTTCGGAAGCGCTGATGGAAAAATACCTTGGCGGCGAAGCGTTGAGCGAACAGGAGATCGTCGCCGGCCTGCGCGCCCGCACCATCGCCGGTGAAATCCAGCCGATGCTGTGCGGTTCGGCCTTCCGCAACAAAGGCGTGCAGCGCATGTTGGATGCAGTAATCGAGCTGATGCCCTCACCGCTGGATGTGCCGCCAATGGAAGGCCACGATGAGCACGACAACATCGTGACGCGCCGCGCCGACGACAACGAAAAATTCTCTGCGCTGGCCTTCAAACTGATGACCGACCCGTTCGTCGGCCAGTTGACCTTTGTGCGCGTCTATTCCGGCGTGCTCGCCAAAGGCAGCAGCGTTTACAACCCGGTGAAAGGCAAGAAAGAGCGCATTGGGCGCATTGTGCAAATGCATGCCAACGACCGTAAAGACGTGGATGAGCTGCACGCCGGCGATATCGCTGCCTGCGTGGGCCTGAAGGATGTCACCACCGGCGACACGCTGTGCGATCCGAACGCCATCATCACGCTTGAGCGGATGGTCTTCCCAGAGCCGGTGATCGCCCAGGCGATCGAACCCAAGACCAAAGCCGACCAGGAAAAAATGGGCATCGCCCTGCAGCGCCTAATGTCTGAAGATCCGTCGTTCCAGGTGCGCTCCGATGAAGAGTCCGGCCAGACGCTGATTTACGGCATGGGCGAACTGCACCTGGAGATCATCGTCGATCGCCTACGGCGTGAATTTGGCGTGGAAACCAATACCGGCAGGCCGCAGGTTTCCTACCGTGAAACCATTCGCCGTAAAGTGGTTGATGTGGAAGGCAAATTTGTTCGCCAATCCGGCGGTAAGGGCCAGTATGGCCACGTGGTGCTGACCGTTGAGCCGAACGAACCCGGCAAGGGCTTCGAGTTTTTCGATGAAATCAAAGGCGGCGTGATCCCGGGCGAATATATCCCGGCGGTGAAAAAAGGCGTTCAGGAAGCGATGAACAACGGCATTTTGGCCGGTTACCCGGTGGTGGATATCAAGGTGCACCTGACCTTCGGTTCTTACCATGACGTTGACTCCTCCGAACAGGCCTTCCGTATGGCGGCCATCTTCGGTTTCAAAGAGGCTTGCCGCCAGGCCGAGCCGGTGATCCTGGAGCCGATCATGAAAGTTGAAGTGGAAACGCCGGAGGATTATGCCGGCGGCGTGATGGGCGATTTGTCGTCACGGCGCGGGCAACTGCAAGGGATGGAAGACATTCCCGGCGGCGGCGGCAAAGCCATCCACGCCACGGTTCCGCTGTCGGAGATGTTCGGTTATTCCACCACCCTGCGTTCGATGACCCAGGGCCGCGCCACCTTCACCATGGAGTTTGGCCATTACGCCGAAGCGCCGCGCAACGTGGCGGAAGAGATCATCAACCACCGAAAACGCTAACCTCCCCCTGCCTGCCGCATTGTGCGGCAGGCGCTATTTCTCTACGCTCACCTGTACCACCACCGGCTTCGGGCGGATCCGCATGGCGGTAATCACGCCCAATATCAGGCAGGCAATCCCAGCCACGGTCAGCAATGGCGGCCAGGCCTGGCGCAGCATGAAGGTATACGCCAGCCCGGCAAGCGTTTCAAACACGATAAGAGGCCCCACCAACACCGTTGGCAGGCGTTGGCTCGCTTCATTCCAGCATAACGCCCCCACCCATGAACACAGAATGCCGATCGCCAGCATCAGCGTGATAAACACCGCCGGCCGGGGGCCAAACGGCACGGCGAATGCCGGTTGGCTGATGGCCAACTGCCCACAAACCGCCAGATAGCCGACCAGCGCCAGCGGCAACGTCACCACCCCTTGCGCGGTGGCCCAGGTGGATGGGCGCTGCGTCGGGTTCTGCCGCAGCCAGCGGGCGTTGCGCAGCGGGTACCAGGTCCAGCAGATCACCGCCGTGATGGCCAGCAGCAGGCCGCTGCCATAGCGCCAGGCATTGACCGGCTCGGCGTTGGCCCGCAGTTCGGCAATGTTGACCAGCACCAGCCCGACGACGATCAGCGCTAGCGCCGGCGCAAGCCGGTGCCACGGCAGTTGGCCGTCGTGCCGGCCGTAAAACAGGTTGGCGCTGATCGCGATCACCACCGGCAGCGTGCCGATGATCATGGTGGAGACCGGCGCGCCGGTGCGTTGAATCGCGCTGGCGAGAAAAAAGTAATACAGCAGATTGCCGATTAACGTCAGCTTCAGCGCCTCCACCCAGTCTTGCCGTTGCAGCCGCAGCAAACGGCGGCGATCCCACCATGCCAGCGGCAGTGACAGCAGGCCAAAGGCCAGATAGCGGCCGGTGGACTGCAACGCCGCCGGGTAGTCAGGCACCATTTCCGGCCCAACGAAAATCAGCCCCCACATCAACCCGGCGGCCAGCGCAAACAACACCCCTGCAAACATAAAGACTCCATCAACCACGCACAGCCGCGTAGGCATACACTTCGGGTATATTCGTGTGCCAGCTTACGGTTTTTTCAGGCGTTTGTCTTATTACGCATCGCGCGGCGCCATGCATTAGCTTAACCGGCTGCCGTTGAAGCCGCAGCCTCACGTTTCAACCACTGCTGCAACTCTTGCCCTTCCTGGGAAAGCTCTGTGTCTTGGCGCACGCACAGGTAGTAATCACGGCCATCGTCAATCGGCAAATCGAACAGCTTCACCAGTTCGCCGCGCTGAAGATAGTTTTCGATCAGCGGCTCGCGCATCAGCGCACACCCCAGCCCCGCCTGAACGGCGGCCAGCGTCAACAGGCCATCTTCAAACATCGGGCCGGTGCTGCGCAGCGGGCGCTTCACCTCGGCCAGTTGGAACCACTGCATCCAGGTATTGCGCTCCTCATCGTGCAGTAGCGGCAACGGCGCCAACTGATCCGGCGTATCCAGCACGCCGTGCAGTTGCATAAAGCCGCGGCTGCAAACCGGGATCATCTTGCCGGACATCAGTTTTTCACTGTGATAACCGGGCCACTGGCCCATGCCGAAGCGGATCGAGATATCAGCCGCATCGCTGAAATAATTGCGGTGGTTGGCATAGACCACGTTAATGTCGATATCCGGGTTTTCCCGCAGAAAGCCGCGTAGCCGCGGGATAAACCAGCCCATGCCGAACAAGGGGATCAGGCTGATGGTCACCTGGCGCGATGCGGACTGCTCACGCACGTGCTCGGTCGCCTGGCGCAACACGTTAAATGCGGAGCGGATAGAACGGTAATATTCGCGCCCTTCGTTACGCAGGATCAGGCGCCGCCCCTGGCGCTCGGTCAACGGCATTTGCAGAAACGCCTCCAGCGTTTTCAACTGGTGGCTGACCGCCGAGGGCGAGATCGCCAGTTCGCGCGCGGCGGCGCTGATGCTGCCCAGGCGAGCAATGGCCTCGAACGCACGCACCGCGCGCAGCGGTGGATCGTTGGGCATGGTCGGCAACGGATGTTCGTACTGTTCTGTTTTTTTCATATATTGACTATTTTTCAGTAGGCGCAGTGAGTGGGTAAAATTAATGTAGATTAAAATCAATAAATTAAAAACACACAATTTTTGTATAAGAAATTATTTTTCCGTATTTCACAAAAAATTTTAATTCTCTACTGTGAACGGTAAATCACGCCTTTAGAGAATTTGCCCTATGGATACGTTGATACAGCAGACCATCAACGGGGTACTGCTTGGCAGCATTTATGCCTTAATCGCCCTGGGTTACACCATGGTGTACGGCATTTTGCGCATTATCAATTTCGCCCATGGCGACGTGCTGATGGTCGGCGCATTGAGCGCCCTATCCACCATTACACTGCTACAACAGCATTTTCCCGATATTTCTCCTTACCTGGTGCTAGGGATTGCGGCCGCCATCGCCGCGGCGACCTGTGCGTTGGTTTCGATGGGCATTGAACGCCTGGCCTACCGCCGCCTGCGCAATGCGCCGCGCCTGGCGCCGCTCATCAGCGGCATTGGGGTATCGCTGTTGCTGCAGACGCTGGCGATGTTGATTTGGTCACGCAACCCGCTGATGTTCCCGCAGCTACTGCCGATGGAGCCTATCGCGTTAACCCCCGGCAGCGCCGGCCATCCGCCGGCGGTGATCACCGGCACCGGCATCGCCACGGTAACCGCGGCCCTGTTGGTCATGGGCGGCTTATTGCTGTTGGTTGAGCATTCACGCCTGGGGCGGGCAATGCGCGCCACGGCGGAAAGCAGCCAGGTCGCCAGCCTGATGGGCGTTAACCCTAACCGCATCATCACCGTCACGTTTGCTCTGGGCGGTGCTTTGGCTGCGTTAGCCGGCATCATGATGGCCAGCAACTATGGCAGCGCCAGCTTCTCGATGGGTTTCCTGCCCGGTATTAAAGCCTTCACGGCGGCCGTGCTGGGCGGCATTGGCAATCTGCGCGGCGCCATGCTCGGTGGCCTGCTGCTGGGGTTGATCGAATCGCTCGGCACCGGTTACCTCGGCACGCTGACCGGCGGTGCGTTCGGCAGTAATTATCAGGATGTGTTCGCCTTCCTGGTGCTGATCGCCGTGCTGATTTTTCGCCCGTCCGGCCTGCTGGGCGAACGCGTTGCCACCCGATCCTAAATGGAGCGCCAAAAATGATGACACTGACTTCTCCTGCCAAGGCCTCAGCGGCACGGCGCCCCTGGTTCGGCACCACGCTGTTCATCGCCGGGCTGCTGTTGGCGCCGTGGCTGGTGGGGGCCGCCGGCGGCAATTACTGGGTGCGGGTAATGGATTTTGCCCTGCTGTACCTGATGTTGGCGCTGGGGTTGAACATCGTGGTGGGCTTCGCCGGCCTGCTGGATATGGGCTTTATCGCCTTTTACGCCGTGGGCGCCTATCTGGCCGCGCTATTGTCATCGCCGCATCTGGTTACCCAGTTCCCGATGCTGCTGCAATGGTTTCCCGGCGGCCTGCATATGCCGATCCTGTTGTTGATCCCGCTGGCCGCCGTGCTGGCTGCAGTGTGCGGCATCCTGCTTGGCGCGCCGACCTTGCGCCTGCGGGGGGATTACCTGGCCATCGTCACTCTCGGCTTTGGTGAAATCATCCGTATCCTTATGCGCAATCTGGATCGGCCGATCAATATCACCAACGGCCCAAAGGGCATTTCGGGGATTGAGCCGGTCAGCCTGTTCGGGGTGAAATTTACCGGCATGCACGAGCTGTTCGGCATCCGCTTTTCATCGTTATATTTCTACTATTATCTGTTCGCCGCGCTGTTGGTGGCGATCCTGTTCGTCTGCATTCGGCTACAGCATTCACGCATCGGCCGCGCCTGGGGCGCCATTCGCGAAGATGAAGACGCCGCCCGCGCTATGGGTATCAATACCCGCAACTTCAAACTGCTGGCATTTGCCATTGGCGCGACCTTCGGCGGCATAGCCGGCGCCTTGTTCGCCGCATTTCAGGGCTTTGTCTCGCCGGAATCCTTCACCTTGCAAGAATCGATTGCCGTGCTGGCGATGGTAGTGCTTGGCGGTATGGGGCATATTCCCGGCGTGATCCTGGGTGCCCTGCTGCTGGCGGCGCTGCCGGAATTTCTGCGCAGCAGCATGGGGCCGTTGCAACAAACGCTGTTCGGCCAGGTGCTGATCGATCCCGAGATTATCCGCCAACTGTTTTACGGGCTGGCGCTGATTCTGGTGATGCTCTACCGCCCTGCCGGCCTGTGGCCCGCGCGCCACCAACAAGGAGGCGCCTCATGATCCCGTTGCTTCAACTGGCTGATGTCAACAAACGCTTTGGCGGACTGGTCGCGGTCAACAACGTCAGTATGGCGGTCCGGCAAGGCGAAATTTACGGCCTGATCGGCCCCAACGGCGCGGGCAAAACCACCTGTTTCAACTTGATCACTGGGTTGTATCGCGCCGACAGCGGCGACTTTAGCCTGCAGGGGCAGCGATACAAACCGCAGGCGATCGACAAAGTGACGCAGGCCGGCATTGCCCGCACCTTTCAAAATCTCCGGCTGTTCAATGAGATGAGCGTTCTGGAAAACGTCATGGTGGGTTGCCATGCCCGCACCCGCAATGGTCTGTGGGCCGCGATCGCCCGTCACCGGCGCGCCAGGGAGGAAGAAAACCATACGCTGGCGAAATCGCATGCGCTGCTGGAATACGTCGGCATCGGCCAATTCGCCCATTATCGCGCCGGGGATTTGTCCTACGGGCACCAGCGCCGCCTGGAAATCGCCCGCGCGCTGGCAACCGAGCCCAAACTGTTGGCGCTGGATGAACCCGCCGCCGGGATGAACGCCGGCGAAAAGGTCGCACTGCGCGAACTGCTGCTGCGCATCCGTGACAGCGGTAAAACCCTGTTGCTGATTGAACATGACGTCAAGCTGGTGATGGGGCTGTGCGATCGCCTCACCGTGCTGGACTACGGCCGGGTGATTGCCGAAGGCCGGCCTGAACAGGTGCGCCGCGATCCGGCAGTCATACAGGCCTATCTGGGAGGATCCGCTCATGTCTGAACCTTTGCTGGCGGTTAAACAGCTGGCCGTCTCCTACGGTGGTATCCACGCGGTGAAAGGCATTGATTTTCACGTTAACCAGGGTGAACAGGTCACGCTGATTGGTGCTAACGGCGCGGGAAAAACCTCCAGCCTGCGTGCGCTGACCGGGCTGCAACCTTTTGGCGGCGAGGTGTACTTCAACGGTAAATCTATCCGCGGCGTTCCCCCACATCGTTTATTGCAACAGGGGCTGGTGATGGCGCCGGAGGGGCGCGGCATTTTTGCCCGCATGACGGTGCTGGAGAATTTGCAGATTGGCGCCTACGCACGCCGCGACAAAGCGGCGATTCGGCAGGATATGGCACGCGTCAATGAGATATTCCCGCGGCTGCGCGAACGGTTGCAGCAACAGGCGGGGCTACTTTCCGGGGGCGAACAGCAAATGCTGGCCATTGGCCGCGCTCTGCTAAGCCGCCCACGGTTACTGGTGCTGGATGAGCCTTCAATGGGGCTGGCGCCAATCATGGTAGAAGCGATTTTTGAGGTGATCAAAACGCTGGCAAAAAGCGGCGTAACGCTGCTGCTGGTCGAACAAAACGCGCGCCTGGCGCTTGAGGCTACCGATCGGGCCTATGTGCTCGACAGCGGCAACCTCAGCCATAGCGGTCCTTCGGCCGGCATGCTGGACGACGAAAAAATCAAACAGGCCTATTTAGGCGAATAATCATTGGCTCACTACACCGGGAAACAACATCATGAAAAATAAAACGTTGCACACTCTCTCACTGGCGGCTGCGGTTATGGCCGCGCTCGGCAATAGCCCGCAGGCAGCCGCCGCCGACACGGTTCTGATCGGCCTGGCCGGGCCGCTGACGGGGCCGTCGGCCAGGATTGGTAAAGATCTGGAGAACGGCGCACAGTTGGCAATCCGCGACGCCAACAGCCAGAACCCAACTCTGGGCGGCAAACCGGTGACGTTTAAGCTGGTGTCGGAAGACGATCAGTCCGATCCGCGCACCGCGGTTGCAGTCGCGCAGCGCCTGGTGGACCAGGGTGTGGCGGGCGTGGTTGGCCACTGGAACACCGGCACCAGTATTCCGGCCGCCCGTATTTATCATGACGCGGGCATCGCCCAGGTGGCCCCGGTTGCCACCGGCCACGCCTATACCCAACAAGGCTTTGATACCAGCTTCCGCGTGATGGGCCACGACGATGACGGCGGCAACTACGCCGGGCAGTATGCGGTCAATGTGTTGAAGGCCAAACGCGTAGCGGTCATTGACGATCGCACCGCTTTCGGCCAGGGGCTGGCGGATGAGTTTATCAAATCGTTGGCGGCGCAAGGGGTGCAGGTTGTCGCCCGTGAGTATGTCGATGACAAAACGGTGGATTTCAGCGCCGTGCTGACATCCATCCGCAGCAAAAACGCCGACCTGATCTTCTTCGGCGGCGTGGACTCGCAGGCCGCGCCGTTAGCGCGCCGTATCAAACAACTTGGCATCAATGCCACGCTGATGGGCGCCGGCGGGTTTGTCAGCCAAACCTTCCTGACGCTGGCGCAGAAGGAAGGCGAAGGCGTGGTGGCGCTGGAGCCCGGCCTGCCGGTGGAACAAATGCCGGGCGGCAAGGCGTTTGAGCAGGCCTATCGCGATCGCTACAAAACCCATATCGAACTGCATGCGCCCTTCGCCTATGACGCCACCCGGGTGCTGATCGCGGCGATTGAACAGGCGGACTCCGCCGATCCGGCTAAGTACCTGCCGAAACTGCGTGCGATTCAGTACCAGGGCGTGACCGGTACCCTCGCCTTCGATGCACAGGGCAACCTGCTGCAGCCAAGTTTCACCGTTTACAAGGTGGTGGCGGGCAAATGGCAGCCGCAAACGGTGCTGGGCGGCACGAAACAGTAATCAACACAAAGAGGAACAAGGTAATGAGCTGTGCAAACGACCAATTAGGCATTCTGGCCCGGCGGCGGATCGAAGCGGAGATTATCAAACCGATTTATCAGATCCTGGTGCGTGAGATAGGCAAAGCGCGCGCGCAGGCAGTGATTGGCGAAGCCATCGAAAACGCCGCCGTGGCGGCAGGCCGGGAATTCGCGGCTCAGGAGCCCAATGGCGCTGATTTGCAAAGTTTCGTCGCCTTGCAATACCTGTGGGAAAAAGACGACGCGCTGCAGGTGAAGGTGATCCATCAGGATGAACAGCACTTTGACTATGATGTGACCCGCTGCCGCTATGCCGAGATGTATCACGAAATGGGGCTGGGCGAGATAGGCCACCTGCTCTCCTGTGCGCGCGACAGTCAGTTTATCGTCGGTTACGCGCCGGAGGTGGCCTTGCAGCGCAAGCAAACGATCATGGGCGGGGCGCCCTGCTGCGATTTCCGCTATGCGGTTCAAACGCCCAAGGAGGAAAAATGACGATACAGGTGAATGGTGAACGCCTGTGGCAAAGCCTGCGGGATATGGCGCAGTTCGGCGCTATTCCTAAAGACGGTGTCACACGCCTGGCGCTCAGTGAGGAAGACCGGTTAGCGCGCAACCAACTGCGGATATGGGCGCAAGAGGCCGGCTGTAGCGTGCGGATCGACCAAATGGGCAACATGTTTTTGCGCCGCGAAGGCGCCCGCCCCGATCTGCCGCCAGTGGTGACCGGCTCGCACGTGGACTCGCAGCCCAACGGCGGCCGTTTCGACGGGGTTTACGGCGTGCTGTCCGGCCTGGAGGCGCTTCGTAGTTTGAATGACCGGCAGATCACCACCGAACGTGCAATTGAAGTGATCAACTGGACCAATGAAGAAGGCGCGCGCTTTGCGCCGGCGATGATCGCCTCCGGCGTGTTCGCCGGCGTGTTCGATCTGCCCTACGGGCTTTCGCGCGCCGATGCTCAGGGCGTCACGATCGGCCAGGCGCTGCAACAGATTGGCTATGCCGGCGAGCATCCGGTCGGCGGCACGCCGATCCACGCCGCCTTTGAATTGCACATCGAACAAGGCCCTGTGCTGGAAGCCGAACAGGTGCAGATTGGCGTGGTTACCCATGCGCAGGGCCAGCGTTGGTATGAACTGACCATCGTCGGCTTCAGCGCCCATGCTGGCACAACGCCGATGGACCGCCGCCGCGATGCTTTGCTCGGTTTTGCCCGCACCGTGGAGGCGGTTAACCGCATCGGCCTTGATTTTATGCCGGATGCGCGCGCCACGGTGGGAATGGCGCAGATTACGCCGAACTCCAGGAACGTGGTGCCGGGCAAGGTATTTTTCAGCGTGGAGTTTCGCCACCCGCAGGAAGCGGTGCTGGAACAGATGGAACAGCAACTGTTCGCTGCAGCAGCCGCCGTTAACGGCAACGGGCTGGCCGCCTCTGCCGAACGCATATTCCAGTATCCGCCAGTGAGCTTCAACGCCGGTTGCATTGCCAGCGTGCGCCAGGCGGCGCAGCGGTTGGGCTATTCATATCGCGATATGGTGTCCGGCGCCGGCCATGATGCCTGCTACCTTAGCCGGGTTGCGCCCACGGCGATGATATTCATCCCCTGCGTTGACGGCATTAGCCATAACGAGCTGGAAAACATTACGCCGGCCTGGTCTACCGCCGGCGCCAATGTGTTGCTTCATGCACTGATCGATCAGGCCGGCGTGCCGGCAACCTGACCTTGGAGCGCTATTCGTCGCGGCGTTTTAACGCCAGATAGCCGGTAACCAGCGTGAAGGCGCCGACCAGCAGCACCAACAGGATAAACCCGTGGTGGTTGCCCGCCAGCGGAATGCCGCCCACGTTCATGCCGAAAAAGCCGGCGACGATGTTGATTGGCAACGCCAGCACCGTGATCACCGTCAGGGTATACAGCGTGCGGTTATTTTGCTCCATGCGCTTGGCGCCGATCTCTTCTTGCAGCAGGCGAATTCGCTCGGTCAACGCCACCAGATCGTTCAGCACCACGGTGAACTCTTCGGCGAACTGGCGCAAATCCTGCAGTCCTTCGCGGCTCAGCCAGGCCGGCGGGCGGTTCAGCAAGCGGAATAGCGATGCCGGCTCGGGGGCCAGCAGACGTTGAAAGCGCAACAGTAGCCGGCGCATCTGCCCCAGTTCGGTGCGGTTTTGTTGCACGTGATGGCTAAGCAGCCGGTCTTCGATCGCGTCGACGTTTTGGTTGGCCTGGCGCACTATTTGCTCCAGCACGTCCTCTTGTTCTTCCAACAGCTGCGCCAGAAGTTCGGTGGTGGAGGCCACAGATAACGCATCAAGCCGCCGCAGCACCTGCTCGATGAGCCGCAGCGGCTTATGCCGCACCGTCACAATCAGTTGGCTGCAGCAATACAGCCACAGCGTTGAAACTTCCGGGTTGGTTTCTTTCGGGTGGAAATTGACATCGTTGAGCACCGCAAACAGATCTTCGCCCTGCCGCTCAATGCGCGTGGTGTATGAGCCTTGGCGGATTTCCTCAAAGAAAAAGTCCGGGATGGCGAAATGATTTTTCAGCCACTTTTCCGCTGCAGCGTGGTTAAGGTTCAGGTGCAGCCAGACAAAACCGCCCCCGGGCGGCAACGCGCGGTAGGCCTGGCAAATGGTTGACGAAGACATTTTCTGCGGCGCTTCGTCAGGGCGAAACACGTGGCCGCAAATCAGGCCGGTCACCTCATCATCAAAATCCAGCCTGTGTATTCTTTCAGCAACCGTCTGAACCATATATCAAATGTCCCATTATTCCGTAGAGCCAGCTATTTACCCTTCATACTTCAAGTTGCAGGTGTGTTGGCTTAGTTACTCGGCCCATCCCTGGGCCTCGCCCCTTCGGGGCCGCTGCCAACAGCGTTCAAATCTGCTCCCGGCAGATTTGTCGCTCACCCCAGTCACTTACTGGAGTAAGCTCCTGGGGATTCACTGCGTTGCCGCCTTCCTGCAACTCGAATTATTTTGGGTATAGTATTTTGCGCCGGGCGCCATGCGTTAAACTTATTTTAATTGCCGGATCAATTCAATCCCAAAGCGACTACATCTTGGCCGAGGCTTAATTTTTGCGTCATAAAAAAGTCATAATTATTGCGAATAATTAAAATGCCCGCGAACGAGGTAATAGCGGGAATCTTTCGTAATTTTGAAAAATGAAGGTAATTTATGAGCGATAACAGTGCTATAGAGTCAAGTGCGCAACCCGCGCCAGGCCGACCGCAAATATACAAACAGAACAGCCGTATGACTGTTCTTTTTTTTGTGTTTTTATTAGTCATTGGGATCGCGTTTGCAGGGGTTAATTTATTTAATGATGTCACCGATGCTGGCGGAGTATACACCAGTTACGTTCCCTTTTTGTTATTAGGTATGGCCCTGTTGATTGCGCTGGGCTTCGAATTCGTCAATGGCTTTCACGATACCGCCAATGCGGTGGCAACGGTTATTTATACCCACTCATTATCACCGACGGTAGCCGTGGTTTGGTCCGGCTTTTTTAATTTTCTGGGCGTATTGCTCTCCAGCGGCGTCGTGGCGTTTGGGATAATATCCCTGTTGCCGGTGGAGTTGATTTTGCAGGCGGGCACCGGCAGCGGGTTTGCCATGGTGTATGCCCTGCTGTTTTCCGCCATTATCTGGAACCTGGGTACCTGGTGGCTCGGCCTGCCGGCATCGTCCTCGCATACGTTGATTGGCTCGGTCATCGGCGTTGGCATCGCCAATGCCTTGATTCACGGGCGCACCGGCACCAGCGGCGTTGACTGGGATCAGGCACTGAAAGTCGGCTACTCGTTGCTGCTGTCGCCGGTGATTGGTTTTGTTTTCGCTGCGCTGTTGCTGATAGTGCTGAAAGCGTTCGTTAAAAATCGCCAGTTGTATACCGCGCCCAAAGGCAACACCCCGCCGCCGCTGTGGATCCGCGGCCTGTTGATCCTGACCTGCACTGGCGTCTCTTTTGCTCACGGCTCCAATGACGGCCAAAAAGGCATGGGGCTTATCATGCTGATCCTGGTTGGCACCATGCCGATCGCCTATGCCCTGAACCGGGCGCTGCCGCCGGATCAAATTCCGCGGGTTGCCGCACTGGCAACGGTAACCAAACACGAGCTGCTGCGCCAATTCCCACCGGTTGGCCAAGCCCCGGCGCGTGAGGTGCTGACCAACTATGTGCGCACCGGCGAACTGGTGCCGGACGTGCTGCCCGCGTTGGCGCAACTGACGGGCATTATCGGTGATGGTATCCGCCAATACGGTTCGGTCGATAAGATCCCGGCGCAGGTGGTTTCCAACACCCGTAATGATATGTACCTGGCTTCAGAGACCATTAAACACCTGAAAAGCGAGAAGCAACTGACGCTACCAGCCAACACCGTGCGTAATTTGGACGCACTGAAGACCGAGCTGGATCACTCCACCCGCTTTATCCCCTTCTGGGTGAAAGTGGTGGTCGCCATCGCCCTTGGCCTGGGTACGATGGTGGGTTGGCGGCGCATTGTGGTCACCGTGGGCGAGAAAATTGGCAAAACCCACCTGACCTATGCCCAGGGCGCCAGCGCCGAGTTGGTCACCATGACCACCATCGGCGCCGCGGACGCTTTCGGCCTGCCGGTTTCCACCACCCACGTGCTCTCATCCGGGGTTGCCGGCACCATGGCGGCCAACAAATCCGGCCTGCAGATGGCCACGTTGCGTAACCTGCTGATGGCCTGGGTGCTGACGCTACCCGCGTCAATCCTGCTCGCCGCCGGCTTATACTGGTTCTTCAACCATTTCTAACCTTCTCGTTGCGCCAACGTGGCACAGGCAGCGTTGCCGTTGCTGGCCGTTGGCGCACGATTTCACCCCGATGCGCTAAAACAGCGCATATCCTGCCCCACAATGAATCAATGATCTGCAATCTGCCCGCATCACTGCGGCCACCGGCGATGTAAAACACTGGTATGAAAATTGCTTTCCTTAGGTAGCAAAAAAGGAGAAAAACATGAAAGCAATTGTTATTGGCGGTGGTATCGGCGGGCTATGCGCGGCTATCGCATTACGGCGCTTCGGCATCGAAACCGAGGTCTATGAAGCGGTAAAAGAAATTAAGCCGGTCGGCGCAGCCATTTCGATCTGGCCGAACGGCGTGAAGTGCCTCAACTATCTGGGAATGAAAGAGCAGGTGCGCCAACTGGGCGGGCCAATGCACTACATGGCCTATAACGAGTACCAAAAAGGCCAAACCCTGACCCGTTTTAGCCTGGATCCTCTGGTGGAAAGCGTGGGTGAGCGCCCTTACCCGGTCGCACGCGCCGAACTGCAGGATATGCTGCTGGAGACTTACGGCCGCGATAAGGTGCAGTTCGGTAAACGTGTTAGCGGCGTTGAAGAAACCGCCGCCGGCGTCACCGCCTGGTTTGAAGACGGCAGCCAGGCGCACGGCGATTTTCTGGTGGCGGCGGACGGCACCCACTCGGTGATCCGCCCTTACGTGCTGGGCCAGCAGGTTGAGCGCCGCTATGCGGGGTACGTTAATTGGAACGGGCTGGTCACCATTGATGAAAGCATCGCGCCGGCCAACCAGTGGACCACTTTTGTCGGCGAAGGCAAACGCGTTTCGCTGATGCCGGTTTGCGGCAACCGTTTTTACTTTTTCTTCGATGTGCCGCTGGAAAAAGGCTTGCCGGAAGATCGCAGCACGGTGCGCGACGATCTGCAACGCTACTTTGCCGGTTGGGCCGCTCCGGTGCAAAAACTGATCGCCGCGATTGATCCGGCCACCACTAACCGTATCGAGATCCACGATATTGAACCGTTCGAGCAGTTGGTGCGCGGGCGCGTAGCGTTGCTGGGCGACGCCGGGCACAGCACCACGCCGGATATCGGCCAGGGCGGTTGCGCAGCGATGGAAGACGCCGTGGTGTTGGCCATTGCCCTGCAAACCAACTCGTTGGGCATAGCCGATGCCCTGCAGCGCTATCAGGAAAAACGCAGCTACCGGGTAAAAGATCTGGTGTTAAAAGCGCGCAAACGCTGTGATGTGACCCACGGCAAAGAGATGGCCGTGACTCACGATTGGTACGAAGAGCTGAAAAGCGAAACCGGTGAACGCATCCTTACCGGCATGCGGGAAACCATTCTGGGCGGGCCGTTGGCCTAAGGTTGCAGCGGCTTGCCAGTAAGTACAGGGCGCCGGCGGCGCCCTATTTTTTTACCCTTATTGGGCTTCCAACCCGCGGTTAATCAGCATCGGCGTGATGCTCGGCGCTTGGCCGCGCCAGTTTTCATACATTTTTTCCAGATCTTCGCTATTGCCGCGCGACAGGATTTTATCGCGCAGGCGCTGCCCATTTTCCGCCGTCAAACCGCCCTGCGCCTGAATACCCTGGAAAGCATCATCCGCCAGCATTTGCGTCCACAGATAGGCATAATACCCCGCGGCATAGCCATTGCCCCAGATATGCTGAAAGTAGCTGGAGCGGTAGCGCGGCGGAACATAACCAAGCTCGATGTTTTCCTGCTGCAACGCCTGCGCCTCCAGCTTATCGACATCCTGCAGCGGCTGATCCGCACCCAGCATGTGCCAGTGCATATCCAACAAGGCCGCGGCCAACAGTTCCGTCATGTCATAGCCTTGGTTGAAGGCGTTGGCTTTGTTGATTTTATCGACCAATGCCTGAGGCATGGCCGCGCCAGTTTGATAGTGCCGCGCATAGTGGGCGAACACCTGCGGATCACGCGCCCAGTGCTCGTTAAGCTGGGATGGAAATTCGACGAAATCGCGCGGCGTGTTGGTGCCGGACAGGCTGGCATATTGCTGATTGGCGAACATACCGTGCAGGGTATGGCCAAACTCATGGAACAGGGTTATCACATCGTCGAATGACAGCAGCGCCGGCTGGCCCGGCACCGGTTTGCTGAAGTTGGCGACGTTATAGATCACCGGTTTGCTGCCGTTGAGCGCCGACTGTTCGACGAAGTTGCCCATCCAGGCGCCGCCGCCCTTGTTATCGCGCTTGAAATAATCGGTGTAAAACAGCGCCAGCGGCGCGCCGTTTTTGTCGATCACTTCATAGACCCGCACGTCCGGGTGATACACCGGGATATCATGGCGCTGTTTGAAGCTGATGCCATACAGGCGGTTAGCCGCATAAAACACGCCGTTATTGAGTACGGAATCCAGTTCGAAATAGGGTTTGATCTGGCTTTCATCCAAATCGTAACGCGCTTTACGCACCTGTTCTGCGTAAAACGGCCAGTCCCAGGCAGCCAGTGTAAAACCGCCACGCTGCCGATCGATCGCCGCCTGAATATCGTTGGCCTCGCCTCTGGCGCGCGCCGCCGCCGCCGGCACTATTGCACGCATGAAACTCAGAGCGGCATCCGGGGTTTTCGCCATCTGATTTTGCAGTTTCCAGGCGGCATAGTTAGGGTAGCCCAGCAGCTTGGCCTGTTCGGCACGCACCTTCGCCAGGCCGGCGATAGTCTGGCGGGTATCGTCGCCGTTGCCCTTCTCTGCCCGGGTGGTGGAAGCGACGAACAGCGCCTTGCGGGTATCGCGATCCTGTAGGCTTTGCAAAGCCGGTTGCTGGGTGGTGTTTTGCAACGCCAGCAGCCAGTGGTTACTCAATTTGCGCTCACTGGCTGCCTGTGCGGCCGCGGCCAGTTCCCCTTCGGAAAGGCAGCTCAACCGGGTTTTATCGGCGATTGTCAACGCACCGTTTTTGCTGGCCGCCAGCAGTTTGTTGGTGAACTGACTGCTTAACGTGGCCGCTTCCTGATTCAGCGCCTTGAGTTTGGCTTTGTCGGCGTTGGGCAAATTGGCGCCGGCCAGCTCAAAGTTTTGATAGGTAATCTCGAGCAAGCGTTGCGATTCCGCATCCAACCCCAACTGCTCGCGTTGCTGATACAGCGTTTTTATTCGTGTGAAAAGCCGCTCGTTAAGCTTGATGGCATCATCAAGTGCGGCCAGTTTAGGGGCCGTGTCCTCATCCAGTTGCTGCAGAGCATCGCTGGTGTTGGCCGCGGTCATGGCGCTAAAGACGTTGAGCACCCGGCTCAGCATGGCGCCCGCTTGCTCCAGCGCCACTACGGTGTTGGCAAAGGTCGGCGCCGCCGGGTTATTGGCGATTTTTTCTGCTTCGGCCAACTTCTGCTGGATGCCCGCCGCAATCGCCGGCGCGTAGTCTTTCTCTTCGATCAGATCAAACTGCGGCGCTTGGAACGGCAGGCGGCTTTGAGTAAAGAATGGGTTTTCATGTTTGCTGTTGTGTTGCAGCGTTGTGCTGGTCACGTCTGCCTCCGTGGTCTGCCCGCCTGGCGGTACCTGATGTACCGCCTGCGATTCATTGTTTATGGCCTGTGCCTGCGATGCCAGCGCCGAGCCGATTGCCAGCACTAAAACAGATAAACGCTTCAAAGCTAAGCTCCTTTTAGTAGAGGAAACGATCCTCCTTAACATTCCCTAGCTTAGCCCAGCCGGCGGCTATGGCAAAAACAGATTGCAGGCTTATGCGGCCATCTTAAAATGGTACAGACGTCAGATAAATGGGAACCAAAAATAATGAATCATTCACCCGATAAACTGAAGGGGCGTTAAACGCAAATACCGCGCCCTTCACAGATAAATAAATCGCGTTCTTGTCAACTTTCTGAAGCGCATTGCGGTCAGAGGTGACAAGAAACGGCTTGGTATCGTCACGTAAACTATCCATGAACGCGTTGTCACTCTTACTGGCGTCAAACAGATAAAAGCGATAGGAGAAGTCAGTAGTGGCACCAGCGCTGGCTTCAGTGATGTAGAGATTTGCCAGGTTGTTAACTTTCACTTTTTTAACGATAGACTGTTCAAGCGGTGAAAATTTAGAAATCTGATACCCCCCAATAGATAAAGCCGCCAGCAGGATTAGCAGCAGGATATACCGTTTCTTAAAACCCCGCGCGTTTTGCATATTCAATACCTGCTCTTATCCAATATTGGTCATCTGGGTCATCGCCATACGGTGCCGAGTCGTACCAGCTACCATACTCTGGTCTGCTGGTTCCCGTTTGCCGCTGTGCCCAACCAGCCCCCCTAAGTAGGATGTCGTCAGTAATGCCTGCGGCATGACCTGCCGCCCCATAATTAAAGTTGCCAAAATTGGCATACAGACGGCCATTCTGATTTTTATAATCCCAGGGGCCGTGCCCTCTAACCTGGTAATAAAACCATATATAAGTCAGTGCAGATGGGCCCTTGTGAAACCGTGCCATCATCATGTTGTTCATGATTGAGACACCTGGCGGTGCAAAGGAACCGATATCATACGGTGGATGAGGTGAGGCCGCTATTGCTGGATACCTCATAATTATGCTCGCTCATTCCAGCTATCTGAAAAAATGATATTGCCGTCGCAATGTTTCCAAGTGATCTTTGTATAAGCCAGCTCAACGCATTCCAGATGATTATGCTTTTCTTTAGCCGAGTCTTTGGTGTCATGCATGATTGGGGAAACACTAACAATTTTCACCCCTTCTAAAAGCATGTTGTAATATTCCACCTCTTGCCCTGCATCGTTAATGTGGTACCACTTAAATTCAGCCGATTTGAGGTTTTGCCCAGTTGCTACGGCTTTCATTAAGTAGGGGGATGAAGAGTCGAACTCTTTCTGAAACATGACTGGAGCATGTTTTCGCGGGCCAGTTGGCTTTCCGTTCATCGGGTCTGTAGGAAGACGAAGATTATGAGCGAATCCAGTAACTTCAATGCTACCCTCTCGTTCCTGAACGTCGACGGAACCTTTAATATCTGCGCCACCGTCATCTTTTAGCCATAGGTAAGATGGAATTGCCATAATTTCTATATCCTTATTGATTTATTTATATCCGCATGTTTATGAGACTACATGAAATCGACCTTTTTATATGCGACATGTAACAAAAAAACAGCAAGCAGGCCAGATTTAGGCCGAGAAAAGTAAGCATCCTGCTCGCTTTTGACGGTTCCCACTTAACCGGCCTGATAGACCACCTTGCCGTCGACATAGGTGCGGTAAATATTGCGATCGTCCCCTAACGTCATCAATATAAACAGCTGTTCGGCCAGTTCGCGGCTATTTTCATGGCGCAGCTTTTGCAACGGAGAAACCGCCGGATCGAGCACCACAAAGTCGGCCTCTTTGCCCACGTTGAAGTTGCCAATGTGCGCATCCAGCCCGAGCGCCCGCGCGCCGCCGAGCGTCGCATGATAGAACGCCTCACATGCAGAAAGTTTATAACGCTGCAATTGCCCCACCTTGTATGCCTCGCCCAGCGTTTGCAGCATATTGAAGGTGGTGCCGGCGCCAACATCGGTACCCACCCCCACCTTCACCCGTTTGTGCCACGCCTTTTGCATATCGAACAGGCCACTACCGAGAAACAGATTGGAGGTTGGGCAGAAGGCGATTGATGAATGGGTGTCGCACAGGCAATCCCACTCGGCCTCTTCCAGATGCAGACAATGGGCAAACACGCTTTTATCGCCGGTTAAGCCATATTGGTGATACACGTCCAGGTAACCGCTGTGTTCCGGGAACAGATCTTTCACCCACGCCACTTCATCCGAGTTTTCGCTTAAATGGGTATGCAGGTAAACATCCGGGAACTCTTCGCGCAGGCGCTGCACCTGGGCCAGCAACTCCGGGGTGCTGGTCGGCGCGAAACGCGGGGTAATGGCGTAACCCAGCCGCTGTTTGCCGTGCCAGCGTAGAATTAATTCCCGGGTTTGCTGATAGCTTTGCGCCGGGGTTTCCAACAGCGCCTCCGGTGCGTGACGATCCATCATCACCTTGCCGGCGATCAAGCGCATATTCAAATCTGCCGCCTGTTCAAACAGCGCGTTCACCGACTGCGGGTGGACGGTGCCGAATACCAACGCGGTGGTCGTGCCGTTGTTCAACAACTGTTGCAGGAAAAACGCCGACATGCGTGCCGCGTGTTGCTCACAGCCGTACTGGCTCTCCGTTGGGAAGGTATATTGCTGCAGCCAGGACAACAGTTGCTCGCCGTAAGCACCGATCATCTCGGTTTGGGGATAATGAATGTGGGTGTCGACAAAGCCCGGCACGATCAGCTTGCCGCGGTAATCCACCACCTCAAACCCCGCAGGCAGCAACGCTTCACCCTGCAGCCAACTGCCGTGCCAGACGATAGTGCCGCCATTGAGCAGCAGCAGCCCGTCGGGAATATGCCGTAGCGCGTGTTCCAGCTGTTGCGGCTGATCCACACAGGCTGCCATGTCAAAAAAATTGCCACGAATCGCCGTGGTAAAGTGCATGCTCATCAGTTGTTCCTTATTATGGCTAACCGGTTGTTGTTCTCTCTCTGTACTGACGGTCGATGGCCCGCTGCAGATGTTAATAGAAGGTTAGCAATCAACATGCCAGGATATACACTCCTGATTTTTACCATTTAAAAACAATGAGATAAAAACAATAAAAACGGCGATTAAAAATAGCGACGACGCCGAAAAATAAGCAAACGGTTGCATTTTCAGGCAACCGTTTGCTTATTTGCGCCGATGAACGGCATGCACCAACGCTGGGCACCAGCCCGCTCGCCCAAGAATCAAACATGAAAAATCGCCCATCCCTACGCCTGCTAATAATCGCACCCGGCGTGCTTTTTATGCCGGCATCATTGCGCTATGCTCATCATTCCGCATTAGTTTTGGTTTTGGGATAGCACCTAAGCCCGCCGTAATCTGATGGATATTATTCACGCATGAGCGTATTCACCCGCCTTAACGCCCTGCCACTGCTGGTTGCCGGTGCGATGTTTATGGAAAACCTTGACGGCACGGTAATCGTGACCGCTCTGCCGCAAATGGCGGCGTCTTTTGGCGTGCAGGCCGTTGATATGAACATCGGCGTTTCCGCCTATTTGCTGGCGCTGACGGTGTTTATCCCCGCCAGCGGTTGGATCGCCAACCGTTTCGGCGCACGCAATGTGTTTGCCGCTGCGATAGTGGCATTCACCCTGGCCTCGGTGCTGTGCGCGCTCAGCATCAGCCTGCCCACCTTCACGGCTGCACGCATTTTGCAGGGGATTGCCGGCGCGCTGATGGTGCCGGTCGGCCGCCTGGTGGTGCTGCGCAACACCGCAAAGACTGACCTGATCAAAGCGATTGCCACCATCACCTGGCCGGGACTGGTGGCACCGGTTCTGGGGCCGCCGGTGGGCGGTTTCATTACCACCTATGCTTCCTGGCATTGGATTTTCATTCTCAATGTGCCGCTTGGGCTGATCGCATTGTTTTTCACCTGGCGCCTGATCCCGCATGAAGATACGCGCAGCCAGGTTCCATTCGATATGCTGGGCTTTGTGCTTACCGGCGTTGCCTGCTTCGGCCTGATGTTCGGCCTGGATATGATAAGCCACCCGCAGTTGCCGTGGCTGGTGCCAGTGCTGTGCGTTTGCGCCAGCGTGGCGCTCGGCGTGCTGGCGGTATTCCATGCCAAACGCAGCGCTGCCCCGCTAATCGAACTGTGGGCGATGCGGTTAAAAAGTTACGCCGTCACTATTTGGGGCGGTACGCTATTCCGCATCGCCATCGGCGCAGTGCCCTTTCTGCTGCCGCTGATGTTCCAACTGGCGTTTGGACTAAGTGCTTTTACCGCCGGGTTACTGGTGCTGACGGTGTTTGCCGGCAACCTGGCAATGAAACCCTTTACCACCGCCATTTTGTATCGCTTCCCGTTCCGCACCACGCTGGTGGTCAACGGCGTGTTGAACGCGGCGGCCATTTTCGCCTGTGCGTTACTTACGCCGCACACGCCGTTCTGGCTGATCGTCATTCTGCTGTTTATTAGCGGCCTGACGCGCTCCATGCAGTTTACCGCGATGAACACGCTGGCGTTTTCTGAAGTGCCGCAGGCAAAGATGAGCGGTGCAAATACCCTTTTTAACATGGCCCAGCAGCTCGGCGGCGGCCTGAGCATCGCCATCGGCGCGCTGGCCCTGCGGCTGGCGGAAATGCTTTTGCCCGGCGACAGCAACGCGGTACCGTTAGGCGCATTTCAGCTGGCGTTCGTGGCGATCGGCATCATTGCGCTATTGGCGGTAGCCAATGGGCTGACGTTGACCCGCGACGCCGGCGATGTCATCCGCCAACGGAAACTGGCGCCGGCCAAGGAGAGCGCGGCGGGCAAGCAGCAACGCGAATAATCACGCCACAAGAAAAATCATTCTCATTGGCGATTAATCAACGTAGTATTGATGATCCGCTCCGTTTTTAACCGGCGCGGATTTTTTGCCTTTATTGGCCTGAAAAGCGAGGTAATAATAATGATATACAGTGACCTTTCTCAGTGCCGCCTGAATACCGACCGGTTGTTAATTGCCCCTTTTACCGCAGCAGACGCCGAAGAGGTTTATCAGGCGATCACCCCTACCCTGACCCGCTATATGAACTTTGAACCGTCGCCTTCGCCTGAAGAGTTCGCCAACGTCTGGCAAGGCTGGCTGCCGTTGATCCGCGAAGGTGAAGAAGCGATCTTCATCGCCCGGCTATGCGGCAGTAAACAGTTTGTCGGTATGGTCGGCGCGCACAACCTGCAGAGCCAAACGCCGGAGCTGGGTGTTTGGGTGGCGGAAAGCCTGCACAACCAGGGCTATGGGCGCGAAATGGTGCGCGCCGTCGCCGCCTGGGCCAGCGAGCGTTATCACCCCAAACATTTTGTTTACCCGGTCGCGGAACAAAATACCGCCAGCCGGCGCATTGCGGAAGCGCTGGGCGGCGTGATCAACGGCCGGCGTGACAACATCAAATACGACTGTGTTGTCTATCACCTGCCGCCACAGCATTGATCCAGCTCAGGGCCGCACGTCTGGCCCTGCATTAGTATTCACTTTGCTTTATTATTCGCGTATTCATCATTATGCAGAACAAGGGATTACCTGTGCAAAAAGACGCAATGCAAGAAATGCTGATTCTGGTCAACAAGGATGATAAACCGATCGGCGCCGATACCAAGCTGCGGGTTCACCAACTCGGTATGTTACACCGGGCGTTCTCACTGTTCATTTTTGATGAACAAGGCCGCTTTATGCTGCAACAACGTGCAGCGTGCAAGTATCACTCCGCCGGGCTGTGGAGCAATACCTGTTGCGGCCATCCACGCCAGGGGGAAACGCTGGAATCCGCGGCGCACCGCCGCCTGCAGGAGGAAATGGGTTTTGATTGCCCGCTGCAGGAAGTCGCGACGCTGACTTACCGCTCACCGTTGCCCAACGATCTGATCGAGCACGAATACGATCATATTCTGGTTGGCCATTATAACCGGGCCCCCACGCCCAACCCATCCGAAGCCGCCGCCTGGCAATGGCTGGAAGAAACAACGATCGCCGCGCAGTTGCGCAGCCAACCGCAGCACTACACCATCTGGTTCCAAACCATCTTTCAGCAAACGCCGAGCGCCGAGTTTAAACGCTGGCAGAATTTAGCCAGCGCCGCTGCCCAATCTTAATGCCTTAAATCAGTGAGTTAACAGCACAGAACCCCGTTTTTTTGTCTTGCAGACCATTCCCTCTGCCACTTGGTATAGGATTATGCTAATGGTAGTAAACGGTAAAACAGCAGAGGAACAGGATAATGATCATTTTTGTCACCGGCGCCACCTCCGGTTTTGGTGAAGCGATTGCCCGCAAGTTTATACGTGAAGGCCACCAGGTTATTGGCGCAGGCCGCCGCATCGAACGCCTGCAAACGTTGAAAAACGAATTAGGCGATGCGCTGCATATCCTCCGCCTTGACGTGCGTAACCGCGCCGCCATCCAGGAAGCCATCGCCAGCCTGCCGGCGGAACTGAAAAATGTCGACGTACTGGTTAACAACGCCGGGCTGGCATTGGGGCTGGAGCCAGCCTATAAAGCCAATGCAGACGACTGGGAAACCATGATTGATACCAATGCCAAAGGGCTGGTGAACATGACCCGCGCGCTGCTGCCCGAAATGGTGGAACGTAATGTCGGCCATGTGATTAACATCGGCTCAACCGCAGCCAACTGGCCTTATGCCGGCGGCAATGTGTATGGCGCCACCAAAGCCTTCGTCCGCCAGTTCAGCCTGGGGCTGCGGGCGGATCTGCATGGCACCCAGATTCGGGTTACCGACATCGAGCCAGGGCTGGTCGGCGGCACGGAGTTCTCCAACGTGCGCTTTAAAGGGGATGACGGCAAAGTCAGCAAAACCTACGAAGGCAGCAATGCGTTGACGGCAGAAGATGTGGCGGAATCCGTGTTCTGGGTGGCTACCCTGCCGGCGCATGTGAATATCAATACGCTGGAAATGATGCCTGTCAGCCAGTCATTTGCCGGGCTGAACGTTTACCGCGGTGCCTGATGCCTTGCCGGCGGCGCCATAGCCGCCGGCCTCAATAGGGTCCCTCTTTCCCCTGCGCCATGATCTCCCTCTCTAAAAAGTAAACGAATGCGGCAGGTAACTGGCATCGTCCAAGATCGTAATGGTATAGTGCCGCCTACGCCCAGTGGCGAGATTATATGGCGTTGTTATCACCGCGCAACGCGAAATCATAAGGATGAATCGATGAAGAAAATGTCTACTCCGTGGTTGCTGCGTGGAATGCTGCCAGCCGCAATGTTGGTGTTTATTGGTGCGTGGCAGGGGCCGGCCGTTGCCGCTACCTGCACACAGGGCAGTACCTGCGTCACCGTCGATGGCAGCGGCAATAGCGCATTAAACAACGAAGCGGCCCGCCAGAGCAAAGAGCAGTGGAACGAGACGCGTACGCTGCGTAACAAGGTTAACAATCGGACAGAGAAAGAGTTCGACAAGTTCGATAAAGCGATTGATGATGAAGATCGCTGTAACGATAGCACCAACGTCAACGCTTATTGGGAACCCAATACCCGTAAATGCCTGGATCGCCAGACTGGACGTCGGATTAATCCTTAATCGGCAGGCGAAGGCGCGCGTTGGTTAAACTCTGTGATAACAGCTGTTATCCTCAGAAACGGAATTCATGGCAAATAAGGATGGTAGGATGAAAAAAGCGCTTATAGCAAGTGTACTTGTGCTGGCTGCCGCACCGCTGGCCGCTTTTGCGTCATGCGAAAGCGTAAAGGCAGACATCGCCCAGAAGATCATCAATAACGGCGTGCCCGAATCGGGTTTCAAGCTGGATATTGTGGCTAACGATCAGGCCGACCAGGCCGGCGGCCAGGTGGTTGGGCACTGCGAAAACGACACGCAGAAAATTGTCTATACCCGCTTGTCCGGCGATGGCGAAGGCAGTGATGCCAGCCAGGATAGCGGCGCGCCGCAGTAATCCGCACTTCCCCAGGGGCCGTAGCAACGGCCCCTCTCTTTTGGGATAATCCCACCTATTGTTCCCTGCGCAACAATTCTCTGGTTTTCACCTGCACAGACACGCACAATGTACGCATCGCCTTCCCTTTTTCGCTTACTTTGAAAGACATATGAAACCTTGGGCCCACCTGTACCAATATCGCGCCCTGCTGCGGCGGCTATTTATCGCCATTTTTATTGGCCTGGCCGCCGCACTGGCCGTCTGGGGATTCCATAGCGCCATGCTGCTGCTTGAATGGTTGCTGTTGGATCACAACAGCGGCAGCCTGGTTGCCGCGGCGGCAGCGCTGCCGGGCTGGCGACGGGTGCTGACGCCGGCTCTGGGCGGGTTGGCGGCAGGGCTGCTGCTCTGGATCTATCAACGCTACCGGCACCAACGCCCGGCGGCGCCAACCGACTACATGGAAGCGATCGAAACCGGCGACGGGCGGCTTGGCGTCAGCGCCAGCCTGGTGAAGTGTCTGGCTTCGCTGTTAGTGGTCTCCAGCGGCAGCGCTATCGGCCGTGAAGGGGCGATGATTCTGCTGGCGGCATTGGTGGCATCGGTGTTTGCCCAGCGCTTTACCCACGCGCGTGAATGGAAACTATGGGTTGCCTGTGGCGCCGCCGCCGGTATGGCCAGCGCCTATCATGCGCCGCTGGCCGGCAGCCTGTTTATCGCCGAAATCCTTTTCGGTACCTTGATGCTGGCCTCTCTGGGGCCAGTTGTGATCTCGGCTGTCAGCGCCCTGCTGCTTACCAACCTGCTCAATGGCGGCCAGGCGCCGCTGTATGCCGTCGAAAACCTTCCTTCGCCCTGGCCGTTGCAATATCTGCTGATGGCCTTGCTGGGCGTCGTGGCCGGGATTGGCGGCCCGTTGTTTCTGTGGGGGCTGGCGGCCAGCGGGCGTGGTTTCCGCGCGTTGCGCCTGAAGCCGCCGTTTCAGTTGGCGCTCGGCGGGTTGATTGTCGGTTTGCTTTCGCTGGTGTTTCCCCAGGCCTGGGGCAATGGTTACAGCGTGGTGCAGGCGCTGCTCTCGGCACCGCCGGGCGCGTTGCTGGTCAGTGCGATCCTGCTATGTAAGCTGCTGGCGGTGCTGGCCAGCAGCGGCTCCGGCGCCCCGGGCGGCGTTTTCACCCCCACGCTGTTTGTTGGCGCGGCTTTGGGTTCAGTCATTGGACAACTGTGCGCCATGTGGCCGGCGCTGGGCGCCACTACACCATTGCTAATGGCGCTGACCGGGATGGCAACCTTTCTTGCCGCCACGACTCACGCGCCGGTCATGGCCGCGCTAATGGTATTTGAAATGACGGGAGAATATGCGTTGCTGCCGGGGTTTTTGCTTTCTTGCGTGGTAGCCACCACCGTTTCACGCGGGCTACGCCAGGTTTCGGTTTACCACAATGCTTAGGCATTCACGCCCGCGCCAAAGCTGCGGGCGTGAACGAACTGCACGTTATGCCTCGCGATCGAGCAATGGGGAAATATCCAGATAGTGCGCCAGTTCCCGCTGCTCGGCACGTGGGAGATACGGGATCTCGCCCAGCAATGGCGCCGGGATACGCAACTGTAGCGCATCGATGGTTTCAGCATAGTGAGCCAACCCCGGGTTGATGCGGTTGGCTACCCAGCCCAACAGCGGCAGGCCATCGTTAATGATCGATTGCGCCGTCAGCAATGCGTGGCTGACGCAGCCTAATTTGATGCCGACCACCAGGATCACCGGCAGTTGCTCCTGCACTACCCATTCTGCATATGGGCGTAAATCATTCATCAGCACCCGCCAGCCGCCGCTGCCTTCAACCACCACGGTATCTGCCTTGGCGGAAAGCTGCTGCAGGCCGCGGCTCATGACATTGTATTCAATATCCTGCGTTGCATGGGCGTGGAAAACCTCATCCATACAGGTGATAGGATTAACTTCTTCATAAGACAACGGCATGGTTGACGATGCCTGTAAAACCAAAGCGTCTTTATTGCGCACGCCTTCATCAGTTTCCAGGCAGTGCGCCGCAATCGGCTTATACCCTGCCACAGAACGTCCTTGTGCCGCAAAAGCCTGCAACAACGCGCGAGAAACCACAGTTTTACCGACGTCGGTATCCGTACCTGTCACAAATAAACGCTTTAACATGAATGCCCCGGAAAACTCCGTTAATAAAAATGATGCTGAATATGCAGACTGAAACCCAGAGAGAGAACCAAGCGCCACCACCGTTCACGTTGACGGCAAAACGTTAGCGTGGCGCAGCGGCCAAAAGAGACACAGCCTATGACAAGCAAAAGTCTATGGGATGGCGATCCGAAGCGGATTGAGGTAGCTCAATATTTGTTGTTAAAACAGAAAATGTTATTACGCCTGTTTATTAACCCTGCAGCAGTTTCACTAGCAACGAGCCGTTATATAACGCTTCTTTTACTAGCGCCGCGCCGGGCATCGTGCCCTGATTGAAAAACTGCGTCGAGATCACTTTAATCTGCTCGCTGTAGGCGGGCAGCGACTGCTGGCGAATGCAGGAAAGAATGGCCGGGAAAAGAATATCGGCGGCGCGGTTTAACGGCGAACCCACCAGGATTTTTTCCGGATTAAACAGGTTAACCATGATCGCCAAAATGCGCCCCACGCTATGGCCGACGCCAAGAATAACGTCCTTCGCCAGTTGATCGCCCGCCAACGCCGCATCACACAACGATTCAATGCTCAACGGCACGCCCTGCAACATCGAATCTATCGCACCGTTCAGGCGCTGCTGGGTGAGTTCCAGAATGCTTTCAATGCTGGCGACAGTTTCCAGGCAGCCGTGATTACCGCAGTAACAACGTTTCCCATAGGGATCAACCTGGGTATGGCCAATTTCCACCACGCTGTGGCTGCCGGCATGCAGCACCCTGCCGCCGGAAATAACCCCGGCGCCGACATTATGGTCGATCACAACCTGAATCACGTTCTGGTTGCCGCGGGAAGCGCCGTACAGCGCTTCAGCCATAGTCCAGGCACTGATATCATGCTGTATGAACACCGGCAGCCCGGTGCGCTCTTCCAGCACCGGGCCGAGCGGCATTTCACGCACGTCGTAAAACGGCATGCTGTGCACGATGCCGTTGGCGACGTCAATGATGCCCGGTAAAGTGATGGCAATCGCGGTGAGGCGTTCGAGTTTCTGTTGATGGCGGATAAAAAACTGGTCGATTTCAGTGACGATCCGCTGCAATAGCGCCTCTGGGTGATCTGCCGCAAGCGCCAGCAGATCTTCAACCACCAAACGGCTGCTAAGATCCCGCAGCGCCAGCGTAATACTGCCCCGGCTGATGCGGATTGAAAGGTAATGCCAGGCTTCGGTATCCAGCACCAACCCCACCGCCGGCCGGCCGCGACTGCCTACTTCCTGGTATTCGGTTTCTTTCACCAGGTGGGCTTCAAGTAACTCACGCACAATTTTGGTAATGCTGGCTGGCGCGAGCTGCGCGCGTTTTGACAACTCAATGCGCGAAACAGGCCCCCACAGATCAATCAGCCGATATACCGCACCGGCATTGGTCTGCTTAATCTGGTCAATATGCCCAGGCTTCCCGTCCGCGATCACACGCTGCTCCTACTATTTTCGCGCTTCTAAATAAAGATTAGTGGCTATGGTGGAGCTTTTATCAGAAGGCGTCAACTGTTTGATTATTTATGTGATTTACAGCACAAATTCGCCATTTTTCGCTGCAGGTAACACCAATTTGTGCCACGTAAAGTTTGGCGGTTAACGCCGTAGCATTAGCGCCTGCAGCGTCTTGGCCGCTGCGGTTAGCGGCCGTTGGCGATGGAATACCAGCCACACTTCGGTCAACGCTTCCGGTTCCGCCAACGGCAGGTAACGAACGCCATCAATTTTAACCCGGGCAAAAGACGCCGGCAGAATGGAAATACCCAGCCCGGAGGAGACCAGGCCGATGATGGTCATCGCTTCCCCCACTTCCTGGGTAATGAACGGAGTGACACCCGCGCGGCCGAGCATCGAGAGCGTTTCGTCGTATAACGCCGTGCCGACTTCACGCGCGAAAAACACGAACGGTTCCTGCGCCAGATGGTGAAAACGCAGCCCGCCGGGCGCAATCTGGTTAAGCGAGTGCCCCGCCGGTACCACTGCCACAAGCGGCTCATGCAACAACACCTCATGGCAAAGCGCGTCCGGCAGGCGGGTATTACGCATAACGCCCAGATCCAGTTCGCCGTTCAGCAATGGGTTCAACTGCTGCCGGGAGTTGATTTCCTGCATTTTGATGTGCACTTCCGGGTGCTGATGGCGAAATGCCCGCAGGCTTCGGGCCACGGCGGTAATGAACGGCGCAGAAGAGGTAAAGCCGATGGTCAACTCCCCTATTTCGCCACGCTCAAGGCGCGCGGCCTTTTCTGCCGCCCGGTTTACCTGATCGATAACCTGATAGGCTTCCTTGAGGAACATTTCCCCTGCCTGCGTGAGCGTCACGTTGCGGCTGTTACGGGACAACAGCCTGGCGCCGACCATTTCTTCCAGTGCCTGAATTTGTTGGCTCAGCGGCGGCTGGGAAATACGCAGCCGCTCTGCGGCGCGGCCAAAGTGCAACTCTTCAGCCACGGTAATGAAATACCGGAGGTGTCTTAGCTCAATATTCATATTTAATACGTATCAATTTTAATGATTAATATATTAGACAAAATAGTACGGGCTACCTATCATTTTCCACACCAACGTAGCACCTATTTAACTCACCCGAAGTTCGGTAAGGAAACACTGTGACAACCCCTCAGCGTTCAGCGGCCGCTATGCCGTCGACGCCGGCCGCCAATGATGACACGGCCCCAGCACCAAAAACCAAACGCGCTTCCCTAAATAGACTCCCTTATATTGAACGTGGCACGCCGCAATTTATGCGCGTGACGCTGGCGCTATTTTCTGCCGGGTTAGCGACCTTCGCCTTGCTCTACTGCGTGCAACCCATATTGCCGGTGTTATCGCAGGATTTTGGCATCTCGCCGGCGGAAAGTAGCCTGTCACTGTCGCTTTCCACCGCATTATTGGCGATAGGCCTGATGTTCACCGGGCCGCTTTCCGATGCCATCGGCCGCAAGTCGGTGATGGTCGTCGCTTTGCTGCTGGCCGCCGTTTGCACGCTAATCTGCGCGTTTATGAGCAGTTGGCAAGGCATCTTGCTGATGCGCGCCCTGATTGGCCTTTCGCTCAGCGGTGTGGCGGCGGTTGGCATGACCTATCTAAGTGAAGAAATCCATCCCAGCTTTGTCGCCTTTTCCATGGGGCTTTATATCAGCGGTAACTCTATCGGCGGCATGAGCGGGCGCCTGATCACCGGTGTGCTGACGGATTTCTTCAGTTGGCGTATTGCCCTGGCGTTCATTGGGCTGTTGGCGTTGGCCGCCGCCTGTATGTTCTGGCGCATTCTGCCCGCTTCACGGCACTTCAGGGCCAGTTCGTTACGCCCGCGCACGCTGCTAATCAATTTTAAACTGCACTGGCACGACAAAGGGCTGCCGTTGTTGTTTGCCGAAGGCTTCCTGTTGATGGGCAGCTTTGTCACGCTGTTTAACTACATTGGCTATCGCCTGCTGGAAAACCCCTATCACTTAAGCCAGGCCGTTGTGGGGTTGCTGTCGGTGGTGTACCTCACAGGTTCATACAGTTCGCCGAAAGCCGGGGCGTTGACCGCCCGCTTCGGGCGTGGGCCGGTGTTGCGGGCGTCTATCCTGATCATGCTGGCTGGCGTGGTGATCACCGCCCTGGCGCCGATTGCCGTGGTGTTTATCGGCATGATGCTGTTCTCCGCGGGCTTTTTCGCTTCCCACTCGGTGGCCAGCAGTTGGATTGGCCGCCGCGCCCGCCGGGCAAAAGGCCAGGCTTCCTCGCTATACCTGTTCTGTTACTACGCCGGCTCCAGTATCGCCGGGACGTTAGGCGGCGTATTTTGGCACAGCTTTGGCTGGATCGGCGTGGTTGGCTTTATCAGTATTATGCTGCTGCTGGCTCTGCTGGTTGTGCATTATCTGAAACAACTGCCGGAAGCTGCACGCATCTAATCGCCCTATCTTATGCTGAGGGCCCGCTGGCCCTCGGCATGACAATTTCTTGCTGCATGACGTGGTTTCCGCTTTATTTCCTATGTTCACCGTTGCTGATGTTGCCCCCTTTGGTTGATGCCTTATAATATATGTTGTAACTAAAATGGGGTAACATAATGAGCAAATACGATGTTATAGGCCGCATGAATACCTGCTTCAACACCCTGGAGCAGGAACTGGCGACGTTGCAACAGCAAATCCTGCCGCTGCGCCTGCTGGCCGCGCGGGTGTTCACCCTGCCGGAAATTGAAAAAGGCAAAGAGCACCAGGAAATTACCCAGATCCCGGTTGAACAACACCTTGGGCAACAGGCGCGCGATTTGGCGCTGGCGCACTATCAGCGGCTGTTCCTCCACCATAATAAGCAGCATATCAGCAGCAAGGCCGCAGTACGCCTGCCCGGCGTGGTGTGCCTGGCGGTGGAACACCACGACTACCAGGCGTTAACCCAGCGCATCGCCACCATTAACCGATTAAAAAACGAGCTGGAGCACATTATCACCGTGGAATCCGGCCTGGCACCGGAACAGCGCTTTGACTTTGTGCATACCCATCTGCATGGGCTGCTCACTCTCAGCGCCTACCGGACGATCCCCCTGCTCACTAACCCGGACTCGGTGCGTTTTGGCTGGGCCAACAAGCACATCATCAAAAATGTACGCCGGGACGATATTCTGCGGCAGTTGGAAAAGAGCCAAAAGGCCGGGCGCACCGTGCCGCCCTACAACCGCGAACAGTGGGCTGAAATGGTAGGCCGCGAGATAGCGGATATCGCTCGCCTGCCGCAGCAGGCGGTGCTGAAGATCAAACGGCCGGTCAAGGTACAGCCGATCGCCCGCGTGTGGTATCAGCAGCAGCAAAAACAGGTGCAACACCCCTGCCCGCTACCGCTGCTGGCGCTGTGCCAGATAGAAAGCGGGCCGCAGATACCGCGCATTGGCGAACTGCTCAATTACGATGCCAATGCGGTAACACACAAATACAAACCTGAAGCCCGCCCGCTGCGGCTATTGATTAAGCGGCTGCATTTATACACCAACGCCTAGGCGGCATTACGACGCGTTATTTAACGTATAAACGCGCAGGCGGTGGCGATCGGGATCGGTCGCCACAAAGGTATAGCCAAACTCCATTTCTATCGGCGGCTGAATGATTGGCGCATTTTTCCCGCACCACTGTTGGTAGAGCGCATCCACCTGCTGCGCGGTCGCACACAAAAAACAGAACTCTGCCCCGCCGCCACCAGTTTCAGCCGGCGGCACTACCTTATCGCGCTGCCATAAGCCCAGTTTGCTGCCGTTATCAAACACAAATAACGCAAAGGTCGGTGAAAGCTCGACCGGCTCCAACGCCAACAGTTGGCGGTAGAAAGCGGCGCTTTTTTCGGGATTGTCGACGTACAACAGGGTAAGGCCTGGGGTATTCATAATGTTCTCCTGATGGATAAAGGCCGGCTGGCCCGATACCCATAGGCTAAACAATCACGCTGTCAGTTTTTGGCAGTAGCGATCCCTTCCTGTTGCCGCCAGTCTTTCAACAGTGCGCGGCGGCGGCGCGGATAGCGCTGTTCCAGCGCGGTAATTTGCCCAATGCGGTCCAGGCGAAAATGGCGAAATGTCTGGCGGAGTTCGCACCAGGCAACCAGCAGTTGCACCTGTTCAAAATAACCGATAGCAAACGGCCACAGCACCCGCTCGCTGGCGCGGCCTTCGGCATCCACATACTGGATAACGCACTTGCGTTCCTGGCGGATCAGCGCGCGAACCAATACCATCACGTCATCCGCCACCGGCGTGGCGTCCGCCGGCCCGATAAACAGCGTGCTACTGTCCAAATCATCGCGCAATGCGGCGGGCAACACGGCCGCGATCTTGGCTTGCGCATGGTTTGCCGCATCGGCCAATTGGCTGTCGCCACGCCGGCTCACCCAACGCATCCCCAGCACCAAAGCCTCAATTTCCTGCGGTGAAAACATCAGCGGCGGCAGCGTGAACCCCGGCTTCAACAGATAGCCAACGCCGGCTTCGCCGCAAATGTCGGCGCCCTGCTGCTGCAGCGTCGCAATATCGCGGTACAGGGTGCGCATGCTGATCCCCAGTTCCTGCGCCAGGGTATGGCCGGCGATCGGGTAACGATGTTGCCTGAGTATTTGCATCAACGCTAAAAGGCGCTGGGTACGTGACACCGCATTTTCTCCATAAAAAAAGCCTATGCAGGCGATAATGCCTGCCAGCTCAACCCCCGCGGTTTAAACGGGCGTTGACGGCTGGCGGGCATTATCGCCCCATAGGCCTGCATAACAACGGTTTATTTCTTCAGGCTGCCGACCATATCTTCCGGCCGCACCCATTCATCAAACTGCGCTTCCGTCAGGTAACCGAGCTGCAGCGCCGAGGCTTTCAGCGTCAGCCCTTCTTTGTGCGCCTTCTTGGCAATCTGCGCCGCCTTATCATAACCGATATGCGTATTCAGCGCGGTCACCAACATCAACGACTCATTTAGCAACTGGCTGATGCGCTCGCGGTTCGGCTGGATCCCCACGGCACAGTGCTCATTGAAGCCGCTGATACCGTCGGCCAGCAGGCGAACAGACTGCAGGAAGTTATGGATCACCAGGGGGCGGAACACGTTCAGCTCAAAGTTGCCGGATGCGCCGCCAATGTTCACCGCCACGTCATTGCCCAATATCTGGGCACACAGCATCGTCATGGCTTCGCACTGGGTCGGGTTGACTTTGCCCGGCATGATCGAACTGCCCGGCTCATTTTCAGGAATGGCGATCTCGCCAATGCCGCAGCGCGGGCCGGAAGCCAGCCAGCGCACGTCGTTGGCGATTTTCATCAGCGAAGCCGCCAACCCTTTCAGCGCGCCGTGGCCATGCACCAGCGCATCGCAGGTGGCCAGCGATTCAAACTTGTTAGGCGCCGTGATGAACGGCTGCCCGGTAAGCTCCGCCAGCGCCTTGGCCACCCGCACCGCGTATTCCGGGTGGGTATTAAGCCCAGTGCCGACCGCCGTCCCACCGAGCGCCAGTTCGCAAATATGCGGGATGCTGGCCTCGATATGGCGAAGATTGTGCTCAAGCATGGCGGCCCAGCCGGAAATTTCCTGCCCGAGCGTTAATGGGGTGGCGTCTTGCAGGTGGGTACGGCCAATCTTGACGATATCGCTGAACGCCGCGGCTTTCTCGTTCAACGTGCTATGCAGCACCTTAAGCTGCGGAATTAACCGTTCGCGCAAGGCGATCACCGCCGCCACGTGCATCGCAGTCGGGAATACGTCATTTGAGCTTTGGCTCTTGTTGACGTCATCGTTCGGGTGCACCCGCCGCCCTTCGCCGCGTTCCCCGCCCAACAGCTCGCTGGCGCGGTTAGCCAGCACTTCGTTCATGTTCATGTTGGTCTGGGTACCCGAGCCGGTTTGCCAAATCGACAACGGAAACTCGCTTGGGTGCTTGCCCGCCAGCACTTCGTCGGCGGCATCGATAATGGCGTGGCCACGCTCCCCCGGCAGCAGGCCAAGATCCATATTCACACTGGCGGCGGCACGTTTGGTCAGCGCCAGCGCATGAATCAGTTCGGGCGGCATTTTCTCCGAGGAAATGCGAAAATGCTCCAGCGAGCGTTGTGTCTGCGCGCCCCATAGTTGAGCGGCGGGCACTTCGATCGGGCCCATAGTGTCTTTTTCGATACGAACGGCTGCCATTAGTGTCTCCTCAGCAGTAGCTAAACTTGCAAGGGCCGGCGACGTGCCAGCCCCATGACAAACATTCCAGCATAGTGACATAATAATCATTCGCATTAAGAGAGGCATCTCACAGCATTTTGAGACATCTTCCACTTGCATGCCAGTCACGCACATTGTTTACTTAGCAACAATTTCCTTATTTAGCAGGCAGTAATCATGCAAAAAATGATTAATACGGTACAAAACTACGCATGGGGCTCACGCGATGCGCTAACCAACCTGTATGGCATTGCCAATCCGGACGGGAAGCCGATGGCGGAACTGTGGATGGGCGCCCACCCGAAAAGCAGCTCGCGCGTCGCCGCCGCCGGTGATTCTCGTTCGCTACGGGATATTATAGATGCAGACCAGCCACGGCTGTTGGGCGCGCAAGTCGCCGAACGCTTTGGCGAACTGCCCTTCCTGTTCAAAGTGCTGTGCGCCGATCAACCGTTATCGATTCAGGTGCACCCGAGCAAGTCCGCCGCGGAAGTCGGCTTCGCCAAAGAAAACGCCGCCGGTATTCCACTGGATGCGGCAGAGCGCAACTATAAAGACCCGAACCACAAACCGGAGCTGGTTGTTGCCCTGACGCCGTTCCTGGCCATCAATGGCTTTCGCGAACTGGATGATATTAAGGCCCTGTTGCAGCCACTCGCCGGCGCTCACCATGATATCGCTGCTTTCCTGAACCAACCGGACACCGCCCACCTCGCCACCCTGTTTGCCAGCTTGCTCAGCATGACCGGTGAGCAAAAAACACGCGCGCTGGGCGTGTTGAAGGCGGCGCTCAACAGCCAGCAGGGCGAACCCTGGGATACCATTCGCTTTATCGCCGGCTTCTACCCGGAAGACAGCGGCCTGTTCTCGCCGCTGTTGCTCAATGTGATCAAGCTGGCGCCGGGCGAAGCGATGTTCCTGTACGCAGAAACACCGCACGCGTATCTGAAAGGCGTGGCGCTGGAAGTAATGGCCAATTCCGATAACGTGCTGCGCGCCGGCCTGACGCCGAAGTTCATCGATATCCCCGAATTGCTGGCTAACTTGCAGTTCCGCCCGCAGCCGGCCAGCGGGTTGCTTACCCAGCCGGAACAGCGCGGCAATGAGCTGTTCTTCCCGATCCCGGTGGACGACTTTGCCTTTTCACTGCATGAGCTGACTACGGCACCGCGGCCATTAGCGCAAAACAGCGCCGCCATCGTATTTTGCGTTACGGGTGAGGCCGTGCTGGAAAAACAGGGTGAGACAGTGCGCCTGCAGCCCGGTGAGTCTTGCTTTATCAGCGCCGACGAGTCACCCATCACCGTCAGCGGCCAGGGCCGCATTGCGCGCGTGTATAATTTACTGGCGTAATCATCAAGTAAATTTTGCAAACCAGTTGCTATACCACGTGCATTACCTTCACAATTAAACGCCTGCGGGCGTTTTTTTGTTGGCCCATTTAGCCCACATGCCCCGCTCTGGGGCTCGAAAAAGGATGAACAGAACTATGAAAAAATCGTTAGTCGCTGTCAGCGTCATTGTAATTCTTGGCGCAGCATGGACTGGAGCGGCCTGGTACACCGGCAAACTTATCGAACAGCGCATGGGCGAAATGGTGGATAACGCCAACAACCAGCTAAAAAAGGATATGCCGCAGCTCGGCATGACGTTGAGCTTCGACAACTACCAGCGTGGGCTGTTCAGTAGCCAAGTGCGCTATGTGCTGCGCACCGATAACGCCGCCGGCTATGGGCTACTCAAACCGGGCGACGAAGTGGTATTGCAAGATACCATCGATCACGGCCCGTTCCCGCTGGCGCAGTTGAAAAAGTTCAACCTGATCCCCAGCATGGCTTCGCTGCATACCCGCCTGGAGAACACCCCGGCGCTGAAAACGCTGTTTGACATCACCAAAGGCCAACCGCTGTTCAGCGCCGATTCGCGCATTTCCTACAGCGGCACAATCTCTACCGTTGCCGAGGTGATCCCGGTTGATTACCAAAAAGACGCGACGTCAGTCAAATTTAGCGGTGCCACCATCAATTCCGAGATCTCGCGGGATATGAAGGGCATGTCGATGAGCCTCCAGAACGCCAGTACGGTGTTCAGCGGGCCTAACCAGTTTGGCCAGGTCGAGCAAATCACGCTGCAGGATGTAAAATATACCGGCAACAGCCGCCTGAGTTCCGTTGAGCTGGCCCTGGGCGATCAATTGGCAACCATCAAACAAATGAACGTGGCCATTGACGGTAAAGATACCGTACAGTTGGACGGTTTCAGCTTAGTGAGCAAGTTTGGCGAACAGGAGAGCAACATCAACGGCCAGCTTGACTACACCCTGGATGCGATGAAAGTGCTGGGCAACGATTTCGGCTCCAGCAAGCTCACGATCAAAATCGACCGGCTGGACAGCCAATCAGTAAAAGCCTTCGCTGAGAACTACAACAAACAGGCGTTGGCCCTGGTGCAGAAGATCAACGAACTGGATAAAACCGAGTACCAACGGCAGGCAACGGATACCCTGCTGCAAAACCTGCCGCTGTTGCTGAAAGGCAACCCGTCAGTCAGCATCGCCCCGCTGAGCTGGAAAAACAGTAAGGGCGAAAGCAGTTTTACCCTGAAGCTGGATCTGGCCGATCCAACCCAGGGCGGCACCACGGCAGCGCAAAATCAGCCGTTGGCGAACGCGGTGAAAACCTTGGACGCTAAGCTGAGCATTCCTGTCGCCATGGCCACGGAAACCACTGCGCAAGCCGCGCGCTTGCAAGGCTACAACACCGAAGAAGCCCAAAAGCTGGCGCAGCAGCAGGTTCAAGGGCTGGCGGCTATGGGGCAAATGTTCAAACTGACCACGTTGAAGGACGACGTGATCGGCAGCAGCTTCCACTATGCCGATAATCAGGTGGATCTGAACGGCAATAAAATGACGCTGCAGGAATTCATTGGCCTGTTCGGCCTGATGTCTGGCCCGGCGCAGCAGTAACCTTCCCCACCCCGGCGTTTAGCCGGGGTTTACCCCATACACGGCATCACGAATCTGCAGCGTATATTGGCCGTTCATCCCCTCATAAGCCGTGTTGGTTAACGCCACCACGCTCAACTGTGCAACCGGATCGATAAACCAACTGCTGCCATACACGCCGCCCCATTGCAGGGTACCGTTATGCTGTGGCGTTGCCGCCAGTTGCGCATCCGCCAACAGCGCGCCGCCAAAACCGAACCCCCAGCCAGGCCCCATCACTTCGGCCTCTGGCCCTACGTGCGGTTGGCGCATCAGTTCGGCGGTCTCTGGCCGGAGCACGTTATCACCGGTGCGCATCGCTTCCAACAGCGCCAGTACATCCTGAGCACAGCCCACCATGCCACCCCCACCGGAGGGATAAGCGGCGGCATCCAGCGCACGCGAAGGCGCAAACTCCACAATACAGTCGAAATCAGGCGGAATGGGCAGCTTAATCCCGTCATACATCAGCTGCGGGCCGGTTGCGCTGTTATAGTAGGCCGTTGCCAGATTCGCCGCGTTCTCCGTGCTAAAGCCGGTGTTGCGCAGGCCAAGCGGCTGCGCCACCCATTGTTCAAACACCTGGGGCAATGGCAAACCCGTCACCCGTTCCAGCACCGCCCCTAGCACGTCGATCGCCAGCGAATAATTGAACATCTGGCCCGGCTCTGCCAGCAAAGGCGCGCTGCTCAGACGGCGCAGGTTTTGCTCCAGGCTGAGCGACGATGGCCCCAGGCCATCCTCTACCCCCAGCGCGTGGTAAGGCCCGTCAGGCGGCTGATGGAAGCGGTAATCCAGCCCGGCGGTGTGGGTTAGCAATTGGCGTATGGTTATCGCCGGGCGCCGCCCATCCGGCAGCGCCGGGGTAAACCAGGGCAACCACTGGCTGACCGTATCGCTCAGCGCCAGTTTTTGTTGCTCGATCATCCGCATGGCCGCCAGAGTGGTAAACGGCTTGGAAACGGAAGCCAGCCGGAATTGCGTCGTAAGTTGCATCGCCTGCTGCCGCTCACGATCGGCATCACCGCAGGCCTCGGCGCAAACCAAAGCCCCCGCGCGCGCCACCAGCACCACGCTGCCGACCAGGCGCCCTTCCGCCAGCGCTTGCTGGTTGGCGTGCCGTACGCGCGCGGTTAAACGCTCATCTTCATTGTGCATCTGCTACTCCATCAATCGGTTATAGCCTCATTTTACAAAGCACATCAGAAAGTTAAAGGCATTAAAAATCAGACTGCGGATTTAATCCGCAGAGCCGATAACCCGCAGCCCCAGTGCAGCTAAACTGGCAACCTGGTGTTGGTTTTTTATAAATTAAATGCGTTCTTTATGTTGGTAATGGTGTTCATCGGCAGACCTTAAGCTGAGAGCGCAAGCCCCACGGATGAAGACATGAAAATGTCACCGCCGTCGCCATTAACAGCCCATAGAAACAGGTGTCACCGTTTCTCGCTGGAAAGGTCACCGTATACCACCTGCCCACGGAAACCGCGCCGCACCTGCTGGAACAACGCGCGGAATGCTGGATAGTCCTGCGGCTGACAAAGCGCATCCTTGCCACGGATGGCATTTATCTGTAGCCGGTGGTTGACGATCACCCGCTGCCCGTCACGCCGCCATTCGACCTGATATTCGCCCGCTGCATTGCGAAATTGTTGATTCGCCGGTATGGCGATAATCGGCACCTTGGCCGGTAATTGCAGGCGATAGGTTTCATCATATTGTTTCGCATGGCAATAGAACGGCGTCTCGTTGGTGGGTGCCACAGTGGCCGTGTACTGATTGCGGAAAGAGCGATCGCCGGGAGGGTTAGGCAAGGTCATTCCGCCAACGACGTTAAAATCAACGTAATCGTCGGCCCGGAAACGATAGCCGTAACTGAAGGGTTTTTTGAGATCGAGAGGATTATCGTTCATAACAATCTCTCCGTGGCCATCGATGCCGGAAGTCGCCATGATCGACTCTTCGACTCGCGCCCGGTTCTGCGGGTTGACTTGGGAGAAATAGCGCCGCATGACGATCTCGTCTACGTCCCCCAACTTGCGCTCGGTTTTTCCCCGTAAATTGCCTGAGTCATCAAAAGTGAGATCAACGTTAAGGGAGGAGCTATTGCGTTGCTCGTCATTATCCGGGGTACGCGCCAGCTTTGCTTCACGTGTAAGCAGGACCGGTGCGCCCAAATCAGCTTCTGGCAGTTGGCCAAAACGCGCCCAGGCACTGGTCGAGTCCAGATACAGATCGAACTCCGGCACGTAAGTGATGGCATGATTAAAACGTCCTAGCACCGGCACGGCAGGCAGTAACGGGCCTTTATTCGCACCGATAAGCACCGGCGTGCTGTCGATGCCTTTGGCAGCCAACAGAGCTTCCAGCAAGACGACATGATCTTTACAGTCGCCATAATGGTTATCCAGCACGCTTTGCGCCGAATTCGGTTCCAGCCCGCCATTACCCAGATACACCGCAACATAACGGATATTCTGTGCTACCCAGCGATAAAGGGCCGCGGTCTGTTCGCGGCGATCATCGATACCGGCGGTGATGTTTTCCGCCAGTGTCCTGATCGCCGGGGTAACCTGCGCGGCTTCTCCCGCCTTCAACTGATAGGCGTTGGCCATCTGTGACCACTCGCGGTAAGTACCGGCCATGATGACCGGACTAAACGTCCATTTTTCTGCCGTCCAGTTTGGCGCCTTCAACGGCGTGCTACGCTGATAATGCCAGCGCCAGTGTGCCTGCCCGTCACGAAGCTGCGGCTTGTCACTGCCGTCCACATCCCGGGTATAAATCTGCATCGGCAGGCTGGCCGGTGCCTGTAAAGTAACTTCGGCATCGTCAAATTGATCGAAGGCGCTGAACGTTTCCCACAGGCTAAAATAGCCGGGGAAATACGGCGTATTTTGCGTGCGGCGCAGTTGATACACCACCCGGGAGCCCGGCGCCAGATTGGAAAACACGATCACCCGCACCTTGCGATCGGCATAAATCGGTGACAGGGCGCTGGAATAACCATCCTGGGTATAAATGCGCTCAGGCGCGACATCATAACGCTGGCCGTCAGCCGTCAGCGTATAGGCCGACAGAACTTCCAGCGTTTCCATTTTTTCACTGTAACTCTGGCGGATTTGACTAAACTTTTCGACCGCGACCTTGGTCTTGAGCAAAATCTCATAGCTTTCGGTAGTCACGCTGCTGGCGTCAGCATGAACCTGATAGTCCGCATGATAGCGCACGAAACTGAAATGATTGCCAACTGCCGCGGCTTGCTTCGCTGGCGCGGGAGGCTCTGCGGCCAGTATTGGCGCGGGTTGTATCGCCAAACCGGCAAGCAATACTATTGAGGAGATAGTGATTTTCATCTTCATTCCCTTACGAACATGAAAGAATAGTGATAAAGCAGCAAATTTACCCATGGAAATGTACGGTGACACACCAATATTACAGAGTAATGCTTTCACCGCGGAGGCATGTCGAGACATGGTCCCTCATGAATTAACTGTTTATAAAACCAGCGCATTATACAGGAATCATGACGGTTACCCGCAGTGAATACCCGTCACTAAAAAAGAACAGGCTTAACGTAGGTGCGGTTGCGATTTTCAAACGCCATTAGGTCCACCATTGGCGCCTGATGCTGGCATTGTGCGCAATTAACGTGATAAACATCACTTTTTTATGCAACATGATGGATATTTTCATCCGTTTGTTTTTATACTGCTCTGCACTTTACCCATACCAAAACGACGAGTGCACATCATGATTGATTCCCGCCTACCGCTTACCGATATCCACCGCCATCTTGACGGCAACATCCGTGCGCACACTATTCTCGAACTTGGTCGCCAGTTTGCTATGGATCTGCCGGCCGAAGATTTGGAGACGCTACGCCCGCATGTGCAAGTGACCCATACCGAGCCGGATCTGGTGAGCTTCCTGCAAAAGCTGGATTGGGGCGTGGCGGTGCTGGGCGATTTGGATGCCTGCCGCCGCGTGGCCTACGAAAACGTTGAGGATGCGGTAAACGCCGGGCTGCATTATGCGGAACTGCGCTTTTCGCCCTACTACATGGCGATGAAGCACCAGTTGCCGGTGGCCGGCGTGGTTGAAGCAGTGATCGATGGGATCCGTTCCGGCTGCCGCGATCATGATATTGATGTGCGCCTGATCGGCATCCTGAGCCGGACCTTCGGTGAACAGGCTTGCCTGCAAGAGCTGGAAGGCTTACTGGCGCACCGCGACGGCATTACCGCGCTGGATCTGGCCGGCGATGAGCTGGGTTTCCCCGGCACGCTGTTCCTGAGCCACTTCAAGCGCGCCCGCGACGCCGGGCTGCGGATCACGGTGCACGCAGGCGAAGCCGCTGGCCCGGAAAGCATCTGGCAAGCGATTCGCGAACTGGGCGCCGAGCGCATCGGCCACGGCGTAAAAGCAATCCAGGATCCGGCGTTGATGGATTACCTGGCGGCACAGGGCATCGGCATTGAATCCTGCCTGACGTCCAATATCCAAACCAGCACCGTGCCTTCCCTTGCGCAGCACCCACTGGCCCAATTCCTGCGCCATGGGGTAACCGCATCAATCAACACCGACGATCCCGCGGTTCAGGGCATTGAAATTGAGCACGAATACCGTGTCGCCGCCCCGCAAGCCGGGTTAACACAGCAAGAAATCCGCACCGCACAGGAAAACGGCCTAAAAATGGCGTTTCTGAGCGAACAGGAAAAGCAGGCGCTGCGCGCCAAAGTGCAAGGCTGATTGATTGCGCATCAGGGGCTTTCGCCCCTGATGGTTATTCCGCGCTTAACGGCGGCAGCGTCCCCTGCTCGCGCCAACACTGTTCCAGATAAGCCACCAGCGCCATCACCACGCTGTAATTCCCGCAGCCTGGCATCAGGCCGTTTTTGCCTCTTCAGCCGCCGCCTGTGCGGCGGTTTTGCGCGCATAGCGCTGCGCCAGCACCGCACAGACCATCAACTGCACCTGGTGGAAAATCATCAGCGGCAACACCATGGCGCCAACGGCGGCCACCGGGAACAGCACGTTGGCCATCGGCACCCCGTTCGCCAGGCTCTTTTTCGAACCGCAGAAGACGATGGTGATCTCATCGGCGGTATTAAAGCCCAACCAGCGTGCAGCATAGGTATTCACCACCAGCACAAACGCCAGCAGCACCAGCGACATCACCAAAATCACCAACAGTGACCAGCCGTCAATCTGGTGCCAAATGCCTTCTACCACCGCCGCGCTGAAAGCGGTATACACCACCAGAAGAATTGATGACCGGTCAGTGATATTAATCATCTTGCGATGACGATCAACCCATTTGCCGATCAGCGGCCGCGCCAGGTGGCCAATGACAAACGGCACCATCAACTGCAAAATAATCGCGCCAATCGCATGCCATACGTCAATGTTGCCGTCCTGGGTGTGCATCAGCGCACCGACCAGCAGCGGTGACAGGAAAACCCCCAGAATGCTGGATGCCGACGCGCTGCAAACTGCTGCCGCCACGTTACCGCCGGCCGCAGAGGTAAAGGCAATCGCCGATTGCACGGTCGCCGGCAAGGCGCACAGATACAGGAAGCCAAGGTAAACCGTGGGCGACATCACCCCCGGCACCAGCAGGTTCATCGCCAGCCCCAGTAATGGGAACAGCGCAAAGGTACTGAGGAATACCACCAGATGCAGTTTCCAGTGCCCCATGCCGGCCATAATCGCCTGACGCGACAGCTTGGCGCCGTGCATAAAGAACAGCAGCGCGATCGCCACCGTGGTCAGGCGATCGAAAAAGACTTTCCAGATCCCTTCACAGGGAAAAATGGAGGCGATGATCACCACCATGACCATCACCAATAAAAATTTATCAATGCGCAAGCGCTGCAGCCAGGACATGTATCGTTTTTCCTCAACGTTGAACAAAAAAATAACGGGTTGGGATGCACCAACCCGCATTGGTTATGATGATTACTCCGGCGGGCAAACTGCGCCTACCGCCACTGAATCACAGTGCTTCACGGTTTTCGATACGATGGCCGTGAATGCCGGGAAGCAACTTCAGGCTACCGGCAGGGTTTTCCCCTGGCTGGCGGAAGCGATGCCCAGTTCAATCAGCGCCATGACGTCAATCGCCTGGCTGGCCGGCACGGGGTTTTCCCCGATGCCATTAATCGCATCGCGAATAGCAGCATAGTAGGCCGGGTAATTACCTGGAATGGTCAACAGCGGCTTTTCCGCCAGCAGTTCATCTTGTGACAACGTCACCACGCCGTCACGCATATCATACCCCCAGTCGGCCTGTGGCGGCCGCTCGCCGGCTTTCAGCCGAGCTTCCTGCGGATCTTCACCGTATTTGACGTAGCTGCCCTGGGTGCCGTGTACAATAAAACGCGCACTGGCAGAGGCCGCCACCAGCGTGCCATGCAGCACAACGCGGCGTTGGCCATAATTTAACACGGCATGAAAATAGTCCACCGCCTGCGCGCCCGGGCGCAGTTCGCCCAGATCGACATACAGGGTTTGCGGTTTGCCAAACAGCTGCAGCACCTGATCGAGCAAATGCGGGCCTAAGTCGTACCAGATGCCGCTGCCGGCACCGCCCTGTTCGCGCCAACGCTGGCGCACCTGCGGCCGGAAGCGATCAAAATGCGACTCAAGGTAAACCACCTCGCCCAACGTGCCATCTTCCAGCAGCGCTTTGACGGTGAGAAAGTCGCTGTCCCAGCGGCGGTTATGAAACACCGAGAGCAGTTTGCCCGCCTGCGCGGCCTGCTGTTCCAGCGATTGAGCTTGTGACAACGTCACGGTAAACGGTTTATCCACCACCACATGTTTGCCGGCGGCCAGCGCCTGCTGCGCTAATGGGAAGTGGGTATCGTTCGGCGTAGGAATAACGATTAAATCCAGCGACGGATCGGCAAACAGCGCCTGCGGGTTATCGGCCACGGCCATCGCTGGCCAGTCCGCCTGCACTTTCTCGGCGCTGCTGCTGGATATCACAGCCAGCTCCAGGCCCGGCGTGCCGGCAATCAGCGGCGCATGAAATGTTTTGCTGGCAAAACCATAACCCACCAGCCCGACACGAATTTTTTCACTCATGGTGTTTCCTCAAAAGGACACTTCATCCTCTCTGATTTGACACTATGATGCCGGCGGGAACAAGCGGTAATTCAAGCCACGCGGCCCCAATCCCTTTCACCGGCGATCTTGGCGTTACCGCCGGCTATGCCAGTTAAGAGTGACGAACGCCTTTTTAGCCGTTAAGCTATGCGGCTAATCGCATTGGCACCTTTCTGGAGCGTTATGTCTCAAGCTGAATACACTCGCATCGGCGGCTGGCTACTGGCCCCAATGGCCTATCTGATCGTCACGTTGTTGAGCGCCAGCCTGATGTTGGCCCTGTATACCATGGCTTTCATTACGCCGGAATCGCGTGAATATCTGTTGACCAATGCCCAGGCGTTTACGCTTCAGTGGTATATTTCGCTGGCCACGACGCTGCTGATGTGGTGTTACACGCTGTGGTTGCTGTGGCTGTTCTGCCACCGCTCGCGCCGCTTCCCCAAGCTGTTTATGCTATGGTTACTGCTGACCGTACTGCTGGCGGTTAAAGCCTTTGCCTTCTCGCCGGTGCCGGATGAGGTGGCGGTGCGCGGCCTGTTCTGGCCATTGCTGATGGCCGCGTTGCTGGTGCCGTATATGAAGCGTTCCGTGCGGGTGAAAGGCACCTTTACCGAGCTGTGACGCAGCGAGTGCGCCAAATGCACTAATGCAGGGTAAAATGTGCGCATCCGGCGCCAAAGCGTGAATATCCCTGCAATTCATATGTTGTCGTTAGGCCGCTGATTCCCGATAATAGGCGGCTTTTATTTTTTTAGGCGTTGCAATGACCGAATACCTGCTGCTGTTTGTTGGCACCGTACTGGTGAATAACTTTGTTCTGGTGAAGTTTCTTGGCCTGTGCCCCTTCATGGGTGTGTCCAAGAAGCTTGAGAGTGCCATCGGTATGGGTATGGCCACCACCTTCGTCATCACGTTGGCTTCAATCTGCGCCTGGATCATCGATCACGCTATCCTGCTGCCGTTGGATCTGGTGTATCTGCGCACCCTGGCGTTTATTTTGGTTATCGCCGTGGTGGTGCAATTTACCGAAATGGTGGTGCGCAAAACCAGCCCGGCGCTGTATCGCCTGCTGGGGATTTTCCTGCCGCTGATCACCACCAACTGTGCGGTGCTGGGCGTGCCGTTGCTGAACATCAACCTTGGCCACAACTTCCTGCAATCCGCCGTATACGGCTTTAGCGCCTCGCTGGGCTTTTCCCTGGTGATGGTGCTGTTTGCCGCCATCCGTGAGCGCCTGGTGGTTGCCGATGTGCCGGCGCCGTTTCGCGGTTCATCCATCGCGCTGATTACCGCCGGGCTGATGTCTCTGGCCTTTATGGGCTTTAGCGGGCTGGTAAAATTCTAATGAGCGCTTTATGGATTGCGATTGCCGCGCTCAGCGCGCTTGGGTTGCTGTTTGGCATGCTGCTCGGCTTTGCCGCGCGCCGCTTCGCCGTGGAAGAAGATCCGGTCGCCGAACAGATCGATGATGTGTTGCCGCAAAGCCAGTGCGGCCAGTGTGGCTACCCCGGCTGCCGCCCGTATGCCGAGGCAGTGGCCAACGGCGAGAAAATCAACAAATGCGCGCCCGGCGGCGAAGGCGTCATGCTGAAGCTGGCCGAACTGCTCAACGTTGAGCCGCAGCCGCTGGATGGCGGCGAAGAAGCAAGTAAACCGGTGCGCAAGGTCGCCTATATCGACGAGGCCAGTTGCATCGGCTGCACCAAGTGTATTCAAGCCTGCCCCGTGGATGCCATTGTCGGCGCAACTCGCGCCATGCATACGGTAATTAGCGATCTCTGCACCGGCTGTGATTTGTGCGTTGCGCCCTGCCCGACAGACTGTATTGAAATGCGGCCGGTTGCCACCACTACCGCCAACTGGAAATGGGATATGAAAACAATTCCTGTGCATGTGATTCAGGTGGAGCAACATGTTTAATCTGTTTGCCGCGTTAAAGAAAGACCGCATCTGGGATTTTGACGGTGGGATCCACCCGCCGGAAATGAAAACGCAGTCCAGCTGCACGCCGTTGCGCACCGCACCCTTGCCCGAAACCTTCGTGATCCCGTTGCAGCAGCATCTGGGGCCGGAAGGCGAACTGTGCGTTCAGGCCGGCGATCGGGTATTGAAAGGCCAGCCGCTGACCGTGGGCCGTGGCCGCACATTGCCGGTACACGCCCCCACCTCGGGCACCATCAGCGCGATTGCGCCGCATATCACCGCCCACCCCTCCGGGCTGGAGGAGCTGTGCGTGATCATCCAGCCCGACGGTGAAGACCGCTGGTGCCCGTTAGACCCCATCACCGACTACCGCCAGCACGATGCGGCCGATCTGATCCACCGTATTCACCAGTCCGGGATTGCCGGCCTGGGCGGCGCCGGGTTCCCGACCGCCAGCAAACTGCAAGGCGGGTTGAAAGGCGTCGAGACACTGATCCTTAACGCCGCCGAGTGCGAACCTTATATCACCGCTGACGATCGCTTGATGCAAGAGCACGCGGACCAGATCATCGAAGGCACCGAGATCCTGCGCTACCTGCTGCAGCCGACGACAACGCTAATCGGCATTGAAGACAATAAGCCGGAAGCGATTGCCGCGCTGAAACAGGCATTGCGCGGCAACAAGGCTATCCAGTTGCGGGTGATCCCGACTAAATACCCTTCCGGCGGTGCCAAACAGCTCACCAAGATTTTAACCGGCAAGGAAGTGCCGCAGGGCAAACACTCCTCGGCTATCGGTGTGCTGATGCAAAACGTCGGTACCGCATTCGCCATCAAGCGGGCGATTATTAACGGTGAGCCGCTGATTGAGCGCGTGGTCACCCTGACCGGCGAGGCTATCCAGCAGCCGGGCAACCTGTGGGCGCGTATCGGCACCCCCGTGCAGCATTTGCTGGCGTTCACCGGTTTCCAGCCACAAGGCCAACAAATGGTCGTCATGGGCGGGCCGCTGATGGGCTTTACCCTGCCGGCCCTCAACGTACCGATCGTTAAAATCAGCAACTGTATCCTGGCGCCGACCCATAATGAGATCGCAGCGGAAGAGCCCGAACAGTCTTGTATCCGCTGTGGCCTGTGCGTTGACGCCTGCCCGGCCGGCCTGCTGCCGCAGCAGCTTTACTGGTTTAGCCGCGGCGAAGAGCATGAAAAAGCCCGCAACCACAACCTGTTCGACTGCATTGAATGCGGTGCCTGCGCATACGTCTGCCCCAGCAATATTCCCCTGGTGCAGTACTACCGCCAGGAGAAAGCCGAAATAAAAGCGATCGATCAGGAAGCCGCCCGCAACGCAGAGGCCAAAGCACGCTTTGAAGCCAAGCAAGCGCGGCTGGCGCGTGAAAAACTGGCGCGTGAAGAACGCCACCGTAAAGCGGCGGTTAAACTGACCGAGACCGATCAGGATGTGGTGCAGGCTGCCCTGGCGCGCGTGCGCACCCAGGCGGCACCGGCCGACACGCCCGCCGGCGAGATGGACCAGAGTGCGATGATCGCCGCCCGCGAAGCGCGCAAGGCTCAAGCCCGCGAGCGCCGTGCGCAGCAAGCCTCGCAACCCGCGCCGGTTTCCAGCGCCGCGGCCGCTGAAGACGATCCGCGCAAGGCCGCGGTAGCGGCCGCTATCGCTCGCGTGAAGGCGAAAAAAGCCGCGCAGCAGGCGGAAAGCACCACAATCGCAGACGCTACCCAGCCCGCGCCGGAAGACGATCCGCGCAAAGCCGCAGTAGCTGCCGCCATTGCTCGCGTGAAGGCGAAAAAAGCCGCGCAGCAGGTAGAAAGCGCCGCAACCGCAGATGTGGCCCAACCCGCGCAGGATGAAGACCCACGTAAAGCCGCGGTGGCCGCCGCCATCGCCCGTGTGAAGGCCAAAAAGGCCGCGCAGCAGGCGGAACGGTCAGCGGCAGCCGAGGAAGAGTGACAGGCGCCGTGCCTTGGCAAATACAAGGCACGGCCATGGTTAGTCAATTGAAATCAGGTAGGTATAACTCACATCAATTTCGCGTAGTTTTAAATCCAAATCCCAGGCTTTGATTTCAATAATCTCCATTTCCATACTGCCTTTCACTTCATCACGCAGCCCCGGCATCACGTTGGAGATCAGGTAGGAAAAAAACTCCAAACACTCTTTGGCCGTGCCCTGATGAGAAATCGCCATGTATTCACGTTCTGGCACAAGAATAGTTTCAATCTGGTGGCCAGAGACAATGTCTTGCCGATGTTGCGGATCGACCGCCATCACCAGGGTTGACGAGCATTCACCGGCGGCACTGGGGTTAGGCGTGCGCAAGCTGTAAACCTTGCGGCAATCTACGCTCAGCCCTTTGAAAAAATCATTGAAAATTTCGTCTTTCATCGCAAGGCAGGACGAATGTTCGATCGCCTGTTGCGTATCAAAATCCAAGCGCCGGCTAAACCCCACCAGTTGTAACGCCGGCAGTATCTGCCGCCTGATCTCCGGGTAGTAGCCGTTACCGTATTCCGCGTCAAAGCGAAAACGCGGCATCAGTTTACTGACGTCCCAATGTTCCATCGAACGGTAACGGTTGGGCGTGGTGCCAAAACGCTGTTTGAACATGCGGGTGAAGGTTTGTTGCGAATCAAAGCCCAGCTCATCAGAGATATCAATAATGGAACGGCGCGTGATGCGCAACGCGACGGCGGCGCGCGTCAGGATCCGCAAACGGATGTAGGTCGCAAGCTGCACACCGGTGGTGCGTTTAAACTTCCGCTGCAAATGCCATTTCGAATAGCCAGAGATACGAGCCACCTCATCAAGACTTGGGCGCTGCTCCAGGTGCAGCTCTACCCACTCAATGAGTTCTTCAATAAAAAAAACGGCTTCTTTCGTCATTAGAATTCATTCACTACTGAGTAAGGAATAGGATAATAATCCGTAAGGATCAGGTGAAAGTTGTTATTTTGTGCGACCATGTTTAAAAATAATATTATATTCATTAAGTTACAACACTAATCGTAACTCATTGAGCCTAAAGGGCCACGTTAGCGCTTTCTGGCGAATCGTTACGGTGCTCCGTGGCGCGGCAGAAGAACACAGCGGCGAAAAGCGCCACATCGGGCCAGCCGCGGCGAAAAACCCCTATATCCCTATGATTAAGACGTATTACCCACGCGATGATTGCGGTAGAATGCGGCGCTAGAATTTTTCCGGCGCCCCGCTTGGCGCATGAACATGCCGTGAGTATGGCAAAGATAGGTGCAGTGACTGTATGAAGTTCAGGCCAGTACAACAGACAGCCGCCAAAGGCTTACACATCGCCAGTTCCCCGTTCACCCACAACCAGCAAAGCACCAGCCACATTATGTTGTGGGTCATGCTGGCCTGTATTCCGGGGATGGTGGCACAGTTGTGGTTCTTTGGCTATGGCACCCTGGTGCAGACCGCGTTGGCGATGGCCGTGGCGCTGTTGGCCGAAGGCGCCATTCTGGCGCTGCGTAAGCAGCCGGTGCGCGCACGGCTGGCGGATAACTCCGCGCTCCTGACCGCATTGCTGCTCGGCGTCAGCCTGCCCCCGCTGGCGCCGTGGTGGATGATCGTTATCGGCACCGTGTTTGCCATCGTCATCGCCAAGCAGTTGTACGGCGGCCTGGGGCAAAACCCGTTCAACCCGGCGATGGTCGGCTATGTGGTGTTATTGATTGCTTTTCCGGTGCAGATGACCAGTTGGCTGCCGCCGGAAGCGCTGCGCGCCAGCGCACTGCCGTTCCAGGATGTCATCATAACCATTTTCAGCGGCCATACGCTACAGGGCGCCACCATGCACGAACTGCAGATGGGGGTTGATGGCGTAAGCCAGGCCACGCCGCTCGACGGCTTTAAAACCGGCCTGCGCAGCGGCCACTCGGTGGAACAGCTCCTGCAGCAGCCGATGTTTGGCGGCCTATTGGCCGGTATTGGCTGGCAGTGGGTCAATATCGGCTTCCTGGCCGGCGGACTGTTTATGCTCGGCCGGCGGTTGATCCACTGGCAAATCCCCGGCAGTATGCTGCTGACGATCGCCGTCTGCGCTACGCTGGCCTGGTGGATTAACCCCACACACCAGGCGCCGCCGCTGGTTCACCTGTTTTCTGGCGCCACCATGATCGGCGCGTTCTTTATCGCCACCGATCCGGTCAGCGCCTCGACCACGCCGCGTGGCCGGCTGATTTATGGTGCGCTGATTGGCCTGCTGGTGTGGCTTATCCGCGTCTATGGCGGTTACCCTGACGGGGTGGCGTTCGCCGTGCTGTTGGCCAACATCACCGTGCCGCTCATCGACCACTACACGCGCCCACGCGTGTACGGCCAACGCTAAGGAGCCATGATCATGATGTTGAGCTCAATGAGAAAGCATGGCACCCGTTTGGCGATATTTGCCGCGGTCACCACCGGGTTAACGGCAGTGGTCAATGCGCTAACGCAGAAAACCATTGCCCATCAATCGGCGCTGCAGCAGCAGGCGCTGCTCGATCAGGTCGTGCCGCCGGAACACTACGATAACCACATGCAGGCCGACTGTTTTCTGGTCAGCGATCCTGCCCTCGGCAATGCCGCGCCGCACCGCCTGTACCTGGCGCGTAAATATGGCCAACCGGTGGCGGCGGCTATCGAAACCACCGCGCCGGACGGTTATTCCGGCGCGATCCAACTGTTGGTGGGGGCGGATTTCAGCGGCACCGTGTTGGGCACCCGCGTCGTGGAGCACCACGAGACACCGGGCCTGGGGGATAAAATCGAGTTGCGCATCAGCGATTGGATCACCTTCTTCAGCGGCCAGAAAATCACCGGCCCGGATGACGCCCGCTGGGCAGTGAAAAAAGACGGCGGGATGTTCGATCAGTTCACCGGTGCGACCATCACGCCGCGCGCGGTGGTTAACGCCGTGCGCCGCACGGCATTGTACCTGGAAACGCTACCACCTAAACTTGATACCTTACCTTCCTGTGGAGCCAGCGAATGAGTGAAGCCAAAGAGTTAATCGTTCAGGGGTTATGGAAGAACAACTCCGCGCTGGTCCAGTTACTGGGCCTATGCCCGCTGCTGGCGGTCACCTCAACCGCCACCAACGCGCTGGGGCTGGGGCTGGCAACCACACTGGTGCTGACGCTGACCAACGCCTCCATTTCTGCCGTGCGCCGTTGGGTGCCGAACGAAGTGCGTATTCCGATTTACGTGATGATTATTGCCGCGGTGGTGAGTATCGTTCAGATGCTGATCAATGCCTACGCCTTCGGTTTGTATCAATCGCTGGGGATTTTTATCCCGCTGATCGTTACCAACTGTATCGTGGTGGGCCGTGCCGAAGCGATCGCCTCGCGCAAGCCTGTCGGCCTGTCGGCGTTGGATGGCTGCGCCACCGGCCTGGGGGCGACCTGCGCGATGTTCGTACTGGGCTCGCTACGTGAACTGCTGGGCAACGGCACGCTGTTTGACGGCGCCGATATGCTGCTGGGCAGTTGGGCCAAAGTGCTGCGGATTGAAGTGGTGCACTTCGACAGCCCGTTCCTGCTGGCGATGCTGCCGCCCGGCGCGTTTATCGGCCTGGGCATGATGCTGGCGGCCAAGTATCTGATTGATGAAAAAATGAAAGCGCGTAAAGCCAAAGCCGCGCTGGCTGAAACCAACCTGGCGCATGGGCAGGCAGAGAAAGCGTAATGAATAAAGAAAAACGCCGGGAGATCCTCACCCGTTTACGTGATAACAACCCACACCCGACCACCGAACTGGTGTACACCACCCCGTTCGAGCTGCTGATCGCCGTGCTGCTTTCGGCGCAGGCAACCGATGTCAGCGTCAACAAAGCCACTGCCAAGATGTATCCGGTGGCCAATACCCCCGCCGCGATACTGGCGCTGGGGGTTGATGGGGTAAAGGAATACATCAAAACCATCGGCCTGTTTAACAGCAAGGCGGAAAACGTCATCAAAACCTGCCGCATTCTGTTGGAACAACACGGCGGTGAAGTGCCGGAGGACCGCGCTGCGCTGGAGGCACTGCCGGGCGTGGGGCGCAAAACCGCCAACGTGGTGTTGAACACCGCCTTTGGTTGGCCAACCATTGCCGTCGATACGCATATCTTCCGCGTCTGCAACCGGACGCGTTTTGCGCCGGGGAAAAACGTCGAGCAGGTGGAAGAAAAGCTGCTGAAGGTGGTGCCGGCGGAATTCAAGGTTGATTGCCACCATTGGTTTATTCTGCACGGCCGCTATACCTGTATCGCCCGCAAACCGCGCTGCGGCTCCTGTATTATTGAAGATCTGTGCGAGTTTCCGGAAAAGATCTACCCCGAAGCCTAGCCCCTCCCGGGCGCGCCGGCGCCCATCGTTCCACTGCATTCATCTGAACTGCGGCGCGCACTTACCGCCCACGGCCGCCATCGATCCGAGAAACTCTTCTCGTTTAATTAATTCTCGACAAGAATTATGGCAAAAAAATAGCCGATCGGCACATACCACACAGCCTAAATGCCAGACAAACACACGCTATAAAAAATCAGACGATAAAACGCCAAAAAAGCAAAATTACCAGAATAACAATCCGACAATTAATAATTAAACGGAATTAAATAAATGTAAAACTTAAAAACACAGGGTAATGCGCTAAAAAAAACAAAGCAGGCTCTCAGCTAATATAAAAACCTACAGATCAAGGAAATACCCTATTTTATACGATATATTTTTTCAATTTGTTCACATAAAACCATAAAACTGATATGTAACCAGATATAAAAAAGTGATTGCCCCGTTGACAAAGATCGTGAACATTACGCGGCTATGTTGTGCGAAACCCTACGGAAGAAGTACCGCCCTCACCGTATTCGCCGTGATTTTCACCACTTTATACGCTTAATAAAAAAAGAGGCATTCGTGTCGACAGCAAACAACTCACAACCTGAAAACGTTAGCCTTAACGCGTTCAAACAACCACGGGCGTTTTACCTGATATTCTCCATCGAACTGTGGGAACGCTTCGGCTATTACGGCCTGCAAGGCATCATGGCCGTTTATCTGGTCAATATGCTCGGCCTGAGCGAAGCCGAGTCAATTACCCTGTTCTCCTCGTTCAGCGCGCTGGTGTACGGTTTTGTCGCCATCGGCGGCTGGCTGGGAGATAAAGTGCTGGGAACGAAACGCGTCATTGTGCTTGGCGCGCTGGTGCTGGCCGTGGGCTATGCGATGGTGGCGTATTCCGGCCACGACATCTTCTGGGTTTACCTGGGCCTGGCAACCATCGCGGTAGGTAACGGCCTGTTCAAGGCGAACCCGTCTTCGTTGCTTGCCACCTGCTACGCCAAAGATGATCCTCGTCTTGATGGCGCCTTTACCATGTACTACATGTCGGTCAATGTGGGCTCGTTTTTCTCGATGCTGGCAACCCCTTGGCTGGTCGCGCATTACGGCTGGAACGTGGCGTTTTCGCTGAGCGTGCTCGGCATGCTGTTAACCCTGATTAACTTTATGTTCTGCAGAAAATGGGTGCGGGCACATGGCTCAACACCGGACTTCGCCCCGCTGCAGGTAAAAAAGCTGCTGCTGGTTTTGGCCGGTGTGGTTGCTCTGGTTGCGGTCTCCAGTTGGTTGCTGCATAACCAAAGCGTGGCGCGCTGGGCGCTGGCGGTGATTTCGCTGGGCATTGTGATCATTTTTGCCAAAGAAACCTTTGCGCTGCACGGTGCGGCCCGGCGCAAAATGATCGTCGCATTCCTGCTGATGCTGGAAGCGGTGGTTTTTTTTGTGCTGTACAGCCAAATGCCGACGTCGTTGAACTTCTTCGCCATCCATAACGTGGAACACGCTATCTTTGGTATCCGCTTTGAGCCAGAGCAATACCAGGCCTTGAACCCGTTTTGGATCATGGTGGCCAGCCCTATTCTGGCCACCCTGTACAATAAAATGGGCGATCGCCTGCCGATGCCGCACAAGTTCGCTTTCGGCATGGTGCTATGCTCCTGTGCGTTCCTGGTGCTGCCGTTGGGCGCCAGCTTCGCCAACCAACAAGGCATTGTTTCGGTCAACTGGCTGATTCTAAGCTATGCGCTACAGAGCGTTGGCGAGCTGATGATTTCAGGCCTGGGTTTAGCCATGGTGGCACAGTTAGTGCCGCAGCGCCTGATGGGTTTTATCATGGGCTCCTGGTTCCTGACTACCGCCGCCGCGGCTATCATCGCGGGTAAAGTGGCCGGCATGACCGCAGCACCGAGCGACATCACCGATTCCAATGCTTCACTGGCCATTTATAGCCATGTGTTTATGCAAATCGGCGTGGTTACCGCCGTCATCGCACTGCTGATGCTGCTGACTGCGCCAACGCTGAACCGCATGACGCGCGATACGGCGCAAGCTAACGATACCGCCACGCGGCCTGCACTCGCCAATTAAGCCGGTGGCAATAGCAAAAAAGCGGGGTAACCCGCTTTTTTATTAAGAAAAACAATATTCCACCAAACCGGCTGCATCGCGAGACCGATAGCACAAGCAAGCGTTACATTGTCACCTAAAGCCGATAAACGCCGTTATTATTAATGCTTATTTGCCGTGGTCGCCCAGGTGCGCCCATAGAAACTCGCTGACCAGCGCGGTATGAAAAGCGGCCTGTTTTTTATCCGCCGCGGCGCTGTGCCCGCCTTCGGTATTTTCATAGAAATAGGCCTGCGGATATCCCAACTGCTGCATGCGCGCCGCCATTTTGCGCGCGTGCGCCGGGTTGACGCGATCGTCACTGGTGGCGGAATAAAACAGCACCGGGGGGTAGGCCTTATTCGGCTGCACGTTATGGTACGGCGAAAAGGTGTTGATATATGCCCACTCCTGCGGTTTTTCCGGATCGCCGTATTCCGCGATCCAGGACGCGCCGGCAGAAAGTTGCGTGTAACGCCGCATATCCAGCAGCGGCACTTCACACACGATGCAGCCAAACAGCGCGGGATACTGCGTCAGCATATTGCCCACCAGCAACCCACCGTTACTGCCGCCGCGTGCACCCAGTTTTTGTGACGATGTCACGTTTCGTGCAATAAGATCCTCGGCGACGGCGGCAAAATCCTCATAGGCGCGGTGGCGTTTATCCTTTAGCGCCGCCTGGTGCCATTGCGGGCCAAACTCGCCGCCGCCGCGGATATTAGCGATCACATAAACCCCACCGCGCGCCAGCCATGCCGGCCCTTGGCTGGCCAAATAGCTTGGCTGCAGCGCAACTTCAAAACCGCCGTAGCCATAGAGCAAGGTCGGGTTGCTGCCATCCAGCACCATGTCCTTCGGGGCAACCTGGAAATACGGAATTGCCGTGCCGTCTTTCGACGCCGCGAAATGCTGGCTCACCTGGTAACCGGCTGCGTCGAAAGCGTGCGGCGCCTGCTTGAGCAACTGCGGATCCTCGGCACTGTCAAGGTTGCCCAAATACAGAGAGGTGGGCTGCAGGAAGCCGCTGGTCGTGAGGAAATAGGCATTACTTTCATCATCCACCCCACCGGCCGAGATGCTGCTAAGCTCGCCTGGGCGGCCCAATGGCCTACGTGCCCATGCGCCCTGCCGCGGCGTCAGCACCTCCAGCCTGTTGACCACGTTCTCCATAATGCTGAGAATAAGATGGTCACGGGTGGTGCTGTAACCGCTTAACGCCGCGCGCGCCGTCGGGGCAAACAACACCGTCAGTTCGCGTTTGCCCGCCAGATAGTCGGCAAAGTTCACCGCCAGCAGCGAACCCGAAGGATAACTGGCCGTGCCGACCTGCCACTGGCTAGCCGGTTTAATCAACAGCCATTCGCGGTGGCTGCCGATCTCAGCATCAAGCGGCACATCCAGTTTGGTTTTGCGGTCTTGATCATCAAGCACGAAGACTTCACGCTGATAGAAATCCACGATGCGTATCACATAGTCGCGTTCAAAGCCCGGCGTAGTGTCGTGATAGGCATAAGCCCGCATATCCGTCATTTGCCCTTCATACAGGGTTTCTGCGGCTTCCAGCGGCGTGCCCCGCCGCCAGCGTTTGGCAATACGCGGGTAGCCGGAGTGCGTCAACGACCCCGGCCCAACGTCGGTGGCGACGAAAAGGCGATCGCGATCGATCCACGACACCACGCTTTTGGCCGCCGGCAGCGAAAATCCCCCCTCGACGAAGCGCTTTTCCACCAAATCGAACTCGCGCATGGCCGAAGCGTCCCCGCCGTCCGGCGACAGAAACACCAGGCAATAGCGGTATTCCGGCGCAAGAGGCTGCGAGCCGTGGAAGACCCAATCCACGCCTTCCGCTTTGCTTAAGGCGTCAATATCCAGCACGGTTTCCCACTGCGGTTTGTCTTTACGGTATTCATCAAGCGTGGCGCGCCGCCACAGCCCACGCGGATTATGCTCATCCTGCCAAAAGTTGTAATAGGCATCGCCATATTTGGCTACCCACGGGATCTGGGTCTCTTTGTTCAGGTTATCCAATACCTGTTTTTCAAGCCGCGGGAAGTTATCCCCCTGGGCAAACTGCGCCAGCGTGCGCTGGTTCTGTTGCGCAACCCACGCCAGCGCGGGTTCCCCCTGCAGGGCTTCCAGCCACAGGAAAGGATCGTCTGAAGATACAGGGTGGGCCTGCGCCAGATCCTGGCGGGGGGAATTAGGTAATGAAGGCATAGTGAATATCGCTCCTGCTGGTTTCCACGGGATTATCAGGGCCAACGCGGCGCCAAATACGCCTGATGGGAGAGGTAGAGTCCGTCGCTTACAAGGTAGCATTCGGCGATGTGAAGTCAAAGCCTGTGCGGGTGCAACGCGTTACGTTAACGCGGCCAGAGTTGCTGCAGGGTAAAAGCGGACTCACCGGCCGGCACCGGCAGGCCCAATGCCCTTGCCGCCAGCTCCGCCACGCGAAAATCGATATCCGCCAGTTGGCCATCCTCCAGAAACCAGGCGGCGGAAAGCCCGGCCCAGGCCAGAATCCATTGCAGCAGGCGCTGCCGATCAAGCTGCGCTATTTGGCACACCTGTTCAACGCGCCGCGTGAAGATAGCCGGATCGGTGGCGACGCCATAGTTGGGGTTACAAAAGAGATTGGCATAGTCGAAGCAGCGTTCGCCGTACAGGCGCTTGGGGTCGATCGCCAGCCAGCCGCGCGTGCCGAAATCCAGCACGTTATCGTGATGGATATCCCCGTGTAATACGCTTTGCTGCCGCGGGCTGGCCAGCAGCTCCGCCGCGCTGGTCGCGCACAGGCGCAACATGCCTTCATGGGCCTGCGCCGCGGGCCACAGAGCGGCGAACCAGTGATGCAGCGGGATCAACGCCGGCAAGGACTGCGGGCGCGGCGCATGCAAGCGGGCAATCACGCGGCATAAAATCTCCGTCGCTTGGGTATCGTGCCCTTCACGCACCATCTGCGCCAATGATAACCCGCCCTGCGCCCGTTCCAGCAACAGACCGTCATGGTGCCATGCCAGTACCTGCGCCGCTCCCTGGCCCTGCCACCAGCACATCAGCAAGCCGCCGAACTTTTCTTCCTGTTCGTGCGCGATTTTCAACATTGCCGCTTTTCCCTGGTAGCGCACCGGCAACAACAGGCTACTGTGGGTGGCAAACGGCTGCCCATCCGTCTGCAGTTGCCAACGCTGTAGATAGGGAAGAAACGCTGGGTTCATGGCCGGATCAATCGTTGACGAACGCCCCCCCGATTACAGCGTGGTGACTTCATCAACCCAGTGGTGGAATACGTAAGGATCGGATATCAGGCCGAAGGCCTCATCCTCCGGGTAAGTCACGGCGACCTGGTACTGTTTGCCGGCGAAATTTTTAATGGCCGGTAGCGAAGCCCAATAGGTCGCCAGGAAAAAATGGGCATACTCCCCCTGCACCTCTTCCCGGACAAATGCGCCACAGTTACCGGCGGTTGCTTTAGCATGCTGCACACCGGTGGCGTTCAGGTGTGCGGCGAATCCCTTGCGATGCTGTAATGGCACGCAGCCGTGCCAGGTCCGGACGATCATACCCACCCCGCATTGAATAAAAACCCACAATAGATGAATAAATAACTTATCATTCTCGCGAATGAATTCAATACGCAGCCACAGGTAAATTTCTGCGCACCACAATAAAAATAGCGCGCCGGACAGCAGAGTGCTCTGCCGCCGGCGTGAAGATTCTGGTAATTTATAATGAGCTGTAGTTTTACGATGGTTACCTATGCAAAAAAAGCCCGTTCTGGATGAAGCCCGGCAGTTGAAACGCCTTAATGCCGCCACGCGCAGGCAATCCCACCTCTATAAGTGGATTTGCTTTATCGCGGCGCTGGATGCGTTGCTGATCGTTTGTTACGACCAAGATGTGCGCAACATTACCTTTTCGTCAATTGTCGCGCTGGTCTGCGGCTATTTGTGGATCCGCGATCGCAACAAAGCGCGGGCCTATCGGCGGGAGTACGACAGAAAATTTGGCAAAAACAGTGGCAATACGCCCCCCTAAAAGGATTATGCGATGCATTTACCGCCTGAGGAATGGCTGGCCCCTTTCGCCCCCTACCAATCATTAGCACGGCGGCTCTTGCCAGAAGCCTTCAGCGCTGTAGACGGCGCCCATGACGTGGCGCACCTGCAGCGCGTGTGGAAAAACGCCAGCCGCATCCAGCAACAAGAAGGCGGCGACCGGCGCATTTTGTGCGCCGCGGTCCTACTGCATGACTGCGTCACGGTTGAAAAAAACTCCCCCCAGCGGCCGCTGGCCTCACGCCTGGCGGCGCAAAAAGCCAGCAGGCTATTGGCGCAACTGGGCTGGCCGAACGCAGATATCCATGCCGTTGCCCATGCGATCGAGGCCCACAGCTTTTCTGCGGCCATCGCGCCAGAAACGCTGGAAGCCAGGATCGTGCAAGACGCCGACAGGCTAGATGCGATCGGTGCGATTGGCATTGCGCGCTGCTTTTATATCGCCGGGCGCTTGGGCAGATCACTGTACGACGCCGCCGATCCGCTGGCACAGCACCGGCAATACGATGACAGCCGTTTCACTCTCGACCATTTTCATACCAAGCTCTTCAAACTGCAGACCGGGCTCCAGACCGCAGCCGGCCGCCAAATGGCCGCATCACGCACTGAACGTATGCGGCAGTTTCTGGATAATGTGTTGGATGAGATCTGAGCCGGTGCGGAGCTTATCGCCCCGCCGGTCGGTTTAGAAGTTTTGCGCTAGCGAGGCCATATCAATCACAAAGCGGTATTTAACGTCGCTTTTCAGCATCCGGTCATAGGCCTGGTTAATGTTCTGTATATCAATCACCTCTACGTCGCTGGCGATACCGTGTTCAGCGCAGAAATCCAGCATTTCCTGGGTTTCTGCAATCCCGCCGATCAGCGAGCCGCTGATTGATTTGCGCCCCATGACCAGACCACCCCCGCTAACGCCCGGTTCCAGCGGCTGCATCTGCCCGACCAGAATCAAATTTCCGTCACGCGCCAACGCCCCCACATAAGGGTTAATATCATGCGGGTTGGGTATGGTATCGAGAATAATATCGAAATAATCGCTGACCGCCGCCATTTGCGCGGCGTCAGTGGAAATGATCACGTTGTCGGCCCCCAAGCGTTTGGCCTCTTGTTCCTTGCCCGGCGTTCGGGTAAACAGCGTCACTTCCGCCCCCAGCGCTTTGGCAAACTTCAGCCCCATATGCCCAAGCCCGCCCAGCCCGGCGACGGCCACCTTCATACCGGGGCCAACCTGCCAGTGCCGCAGCGGCGACCAGGTGGTGATGCCGGCGCACAACAGCGGCGCCGCCGCTTTCATATCCAGCTTTTCCGACAGTTTCAGCACAAATTTGTCGGATACCACAATCTTCTCGGAATAGCCGCCGAAGGTCGGCAGGCTGTCGTGGCGATCCACCCCGTTATAGGTCGGCGTGAACCCCTCCTCGCAATACTGCTCCAGATCCTCTTCACAGGCCGCACAGTGTTGACAGGAATCGACCATACAGCCCACGCCGACCCAATCCCCCACCTGAAACTGGCTGACCGCGCCGCCGACCTGGGCCACTTTGCCGATAATTTCATGGCCCGGCACCATCGGGTAAACGCTGTGCCCCCATTCGTTACGCGCCTGATGCAGATCTGAATGGCAAACGCCGCAATAAAGAATATCAATCACCACATCATTATCGCGCGGATCGCGGCGGATAAAATGATGAGGGGCTAACGCACTGGTTGCCGACTCGGCGGCAAATCCACGGATATTTAACGGCATCACTTTTCTCCTGAGACTTAATACAAGGCACCCGGCCCGCCTGGCTACGCCTAGCCAAGCGGCGTTACTGTTCATGGCGCAAGCTGATGCCTGCCCGCATGAAGCACGCTTATCAGTATGGCCAACCTGAAGCATTGTGCATTGCATAATCCTCGCCGATGCTTGCCTAAAGCTGGTTTTTTAATCCGGCATCGCCGCGCGCGCATTAGCAATACTCATTACCTGCGGATAATCATTAATAACAAAACGATCAAGGCGTTATAAATTGACAGCGAGATGAAGAATATTCATCATCGGATCTCATTCCTCTTTTGCGAGATCGCCATGGCCCAGGTTTCCTCCTATAACCGCCCGTCGCTGCCAGCGCTGTTGGTCGGTGGCCCATTGGCGCTCAAGCAGAAGAAACAGACGCTCGTTTGACCGGGGCGTGCTGTCCGGTCAGATGAACTGACAGGACGGCGCAGGTTTGCCCCGCTTGTTTCCTCATCTGACTTCATCTGGCGGTCACACACAGAAGGAGTTTTTCATGGCCTTATTTTCCGGCATCTGGGTTGCAATGGTGACCCCATTTGATAACAACGCGGTCGATCTACCGGCGGTAAAACGCCTGGCAAAACATTTGATTGCCAGCGGCGTTTCCGGGCTGGCGGTGTGCGGCACCACCGGTGAAGCCGCAGCCTTAAGCAAGGAAGAACAGCTGGCGGTGTTGGATGCGGTGTTATCAGTGGTGCCGGGCCATCAGGTAGTGATGGGGCTGGCGGGCAATAACCTGGCCGGATCGCTGCAGATGCTGCAAGCGATCCAGCAGCGCGATGTCGCCGGCGTGTTGGTTCCGGCCCCTTACTATATTCGCCCATGCCAGCAAGGGCTGGTCGATTATTTTACCACGCTGGCGGATGCGGCCCGTGTGCCGGTGATCCTGTATAACGTGCCTTACCGCACCGGCGTCGCCATGGAGTTGGACACCCTCCGCCAGATCGCCCGCCACCCACAGGTGAAGGCGATTAAAGACTGCGGTGGCAACCCAAACGCCACCATGGCGCTGATTGACGACGGCGAAATCGATGTGCTGACCGGTGAGGACAACCTTATCCTCTCCACGCTCTGCCTGGGCGGCCGCGGCGCCATCTCTGCCACGGCGCACCTGTATCCCGAACGTTTCGTGCAACTGGTGCAACAGGTGGCCGATGGCGATCTGGCGGCGGCGCGCGCTAATTTTTATGCCTTGCTGCCGATGATCCAACAGATGTTCAGCTTCCCCAACCCGGCACCGGTCAAGGCCGCGCTGACGCTGCAAGGGCTGATTCACAATGAGCTACGCGCGCCCATGCAACCGGTGCCACAGGCTTTGCGCCAGCAAATTGCCGCACAATTGGCGCTGCTGCAACCGGCGACGGCTGCGACGGTGTGAGGCGGCGGGCGGACCGATTCCGTGCCAACGCATGCCGCTACTGCGCGCGGTGGCCGGAAAGCGCCTAAGCTACAAAGAGCATCGGTTCGCCTTTCGTCATCTGTAACAAGGAGCTTGCGATGAAACTGTTTTGCACGCCGGGTACCTGTTCGCTGTCACCGCACATTATCCTGCGGGAAGCAGGGCTGGACTTTACGCTGGAGAATGTCGATCTGGCGCAGAAAAAAACTGAAAGCGGCGCTGATTACCGGACGATCGCGCCGAAGGGGCAAGTACCGGCGCTGCTGCTGGATAATGGCGCCCTGCTGACGGAAGGCGTGGTGATTGTGCAGTACCTGGCAGACCAGGTGCCAAGCCGCAAACTGATCCCCCCTGCCGGCAGCCTGTCGCGTTACCACGCCATAGAATGGTTGAACTTTATCGCCACGGAACTGCACCAGCAGTTCGCCCCGCTATTTTCCGCGGCAACCCCGGCGGCCTATCAGACCATCTGCCGGCAAAAACTGGCAAAACAGTTCCACTATCTGGCGGCCGAATTAAAGCAACAACCGTTTTTACTGGGTAACCGCTTTAGCGTTGCCGATGCTTATCTGTTCACCGTGCTGGGATGGGCTAAACATGTGCAGCTCGATCTGGCGGACTATCCGCCGCTGGCCGCCTATTACCAACGCATCGCCGCCCGCCCGGCGGTCGACGCCGCGTTGCAGGCGGAAGGCCTGCTATAACCACGCCGGCCCTGGGTTCAGGTAAAAATAAAGGGGCCATACAGGCCCCTTTATTTGTCATCGCGCGGTGATTACTGCCATTCGACCAAGCAGTAGTGTTTCTTGCCGCGGCGCAACAGAGTGTAACGCCCAAACAGCCGATCGCTGTCGCTGAAGGTGTATTCAGCGTTGGCCTGTTTCTCGCCGTTGACGGTCACCGCGTTGGAGCCGATCAGGGTGCGCGCCTGGCCACGGGATGGCGCCAACTCGGCATTCACCAGCGCCTGTTGCAGATCGGCCTCGGTGCCCAACTTGATGCTCGGCATACCGTCTTGCGCCAGTTGGGCGAAGTCGGCTTCGGTCAGCTCGTGCAGTGCGCCAGAGAACAGGCTCTGGGTAATGCGCTTGGCCGCGGCCAGCCCTTCCGCACCGTGCACCATGCCGGTCACTTCTTCGGCCAGCACGTACTGGGCGCGTGGCGCTTTGCCGCTGTTCGCATCTTCGGCCTGCAGCGCGTCGATCTCTTCCAGGCTCAGGAAAGTGAAGAACTTCAGGAAGCGGTAAACATCGGCGTCCGCGGTGTTGATCCAGAACTGGTAGAATTTGTACGGGCTGGTTTTTTCTGGGGCCAGCCACACGGCGCCGCCTTCCGTTTTACCGAATTTGGTGCCGTCGGCTTTAGTGATTAACGGCACGGTCAGGCCGAACACCTGTTTCTGGTGCAGGCGGCGGGTCAGATCGATACCGGAGGTGATGTTGCCCCATTGGTCTGAGCCCCCGATTTGCAGCTCAACCTGATGGCGGCCGTGCAGCTCGGCGAAATCGTAGCCCTGCAGCAGGTTGTAGGAGAATTCGGTGAAGGAGATCCCCACATCGTCACGGTTCAGGCGCTGCTTGACCGCTTCTTTGTTGATCATCTGATTCACGGAGAAGTGTTTGCCGATATCGCGCAGGAAGGTCAGCACGTTCATGCCGCCAAACCAATCGTAGTTGTTCGCCGCCACTGCGCTGTTGGCGCCACAGTCGAAATCAAGGAACGGGGAAACCTGCCTGCGGATTTTTTCTACCCATTCGTTGACGGTTTCGTTGGTGTTCAGCTTGCGTTCCGTCGCTTTGAAGCTCGGATCGCCAATCAAACCGGTCGCCCCGCCCACCAGCGCCACCGGCTTGTGGCCGGCCAGTTGGAAACGCTTCAGGCACAGCAGCGGAACCAGATGGCCCAAGTGCAAGCTGTCAGCGGTCGGATCGAAACCGCAATACAGTGCAATTGGCCCCTGCGCCAGTCGCTCTGCTAACGCTTCCTCATCCGTAACCTGGGCAACGAGGCCCCGCTCTTGCAGTTGTTTAATCAAGTTACTGCTCGCCATCAATGTCTCCATGTATCAACAAATGTGCCGTTATTGGCGCACGGTTTTCGCCCGGTGGCGAAATCAAAAATTTGGGTAGCGCATAGGATAAAGCGCCAGCGGCAACAGTGCCAGCGCTTAAAGGGATATTTCCATACCTACGGCGCCAAGCGGTCGATTTTCCACTCATTGCCTTCGCGTTGGTACAGAAAACGGTCGTGCAGACGGTGTTCGCCCCCTTGCCAGAACTCGACGGAATCGAAACTGACGCGGTAGCCGCCCCAGAAACTGGGCAGCGGCACTTCGCCCTGTTGGAACTTTTGCTTTATTTCGAGGAATTTGCTTTCCAGCACGCCGCGGGCAGAAATACGCGATGACTGGCGGGAAACCCAGGCGCCGATCTGGCTATCCTTCGGCCGGCTGTGGAAGTATTTCATCACTTCCAACGGCGACAGGCGCTGCGCCGTGCCCAGAAAGCTCACCTGGCGCTCCAGCATATGCCAGGGAAAATGCAGGCTGATTTTTGGATTGTGGGCCAACTGCTGCGCTTTGCGGCTGCCCAGGTTGGTATAGAACACCAGCCCGTTGTCATCAAAATGTTTGAGCAGCACGATACGTTGGTAAGGCTGGCCGGTTTCATCAACCGTGGCCACGCACATGGCGGTGGGATCGGCCAACCGCGCTTCGCAAGCCTGTTTCAGCCAGCGCTCGAACAAATCCAACGGGTTTGCGGTCAAATCGCCGCGGCGCAGGCCGCCGCGGGTGTATTCGCGGCGGAGATCCGCGATATCAAAATGCGTGTTATCAGTCATTTGGTGTATCAACCAACCAGAGAATTCGTGGCCCCATTCTGCGCCCACCGCCACGGAATCTCAATAACGCGGCTGGGGGGCGCCGCTTAGTTGACCAGCACGCAGTCGCTGATAATGACGTTGTCGTTACGCGCCACCTGCGCATGCTGGCCCTTGGACCAGAAGGTATATTTGCCGTCGCTGTACCTGGCGCCGGATGCCGCCAGCACCTGTTTCAGGTGCAATTGTTCACCGTCCAGCAGGAAGTTGGCGGTTCTGCCTTCGGCTGCCAGGGTGACCGTCAACGGTGTCGTGCCGCACTGGTAATGCAAAACCTGCCCTTTCTGCGGTAAAAAGTAGCTGCACCCTGCCAACGCCAGAGTGCCGGCGGTTATCAAGATTTTTTTCATCGCTCGCTCCTGCCGGGCAAACCACGCTGCACACCGGCCTGATAGTGGGGGAATCGCTTTTATCCTAACACCGCGGGTTACCGCCCGAAGGGAAAACCGGATAAATCCCACCCAGTAAGGTTTCGCGGCTGGCGCCGGTGACCGACGGCAGATTGCCGGGCTGGCCGGAAAGCGTGCGGAACGCCAGCCAGGCGAAGGCCAACGCTTCCATATCGTCGCCGCTCACGCCAAACCTGTCGGTCGGGCTGACTTCCGTTCCCGGCAACAGCGCAGACAGCCGCGCCATCAACAGCGGATTACGCGCCCCACCGCCGCAAACCAGCAGCCGATCGCAGCCGCCGGCCAACAACACCTGCTCACAGATCGTCACCACCGTCAGCTCAACCAGCGTGGCCATCACATCCACGGGCGCGATGGCCGGCATGGTGGACATCTGCTGTTCCAGCCAGCCGATATTGAAATACTCACGCCCGGTGCTTTTCGGCGCCGGCAGCGCGAAATAAGGATCGCCGCACATTTGTTGCAGCAGAGGCAGGCTGACGCGCCCTTGCAGAGCCCAGGCGGCGTCTTTATCGTACGGTTTGGCGCGGTGGCGCCAAACCCAGGCATCCAGCAGCATATTGCCTGGCCCGGTATCGAAACCGCGCACCGGCAGGCCCGGCAACAGTAGGGAAAGGTTGGCAATGCCGCCAATATTCAGCACCATGCGCCGCTCATCCGGGTGCGCCAGCAGCGCCTGATGAAACGCCGGCACCAGCGGCGCGCCCTGCCCGCCGTAAGCCATGTCGCGGCGGCGGAAATCCCCCACGGTGGTAATGTTGGTCAGCGCCGCCACCCGGTTATTGTCCCCAAGCTGCATGGAAAAGCGCATGTCGCCTACCGGCTCATGCCACACGGTCTGCCCATGACAGCCGATAGCGGTCACCTCATGCGCCGGTACGCCGGTTTGCCGCAGCAGCCCCAGCACCGCCTCGCCGAACAGGTTGCCCAGTTGAGCATCCAGGTGCCCCACCGCCGACAGCGTTGTTGGTTGCCCCTGGCACATGCCGAGAATGGCCTTCTTTAACGCTATCGGTATCGGGTGGCTGTAGCTGGCCTGTTGCGCAACCATTCGCCCGTCTATCGCGGCCAGCACGACATCAATGCCGTCCAGGCTGGTGCCAGACATCACACCTATATAACGGCCTGACTTCATAACCACATCCTTTAACCCATCACGGGGAAAATACGTTGCCATCCTGCTCACTAAACCAGAATTTTTTAATTAACGCTATGAATTATTATGATTTTCCTGGTTACGCACAGTGATTTTTACCCATTACCGGGCACCGGCTTAAGTTAACGGTACTAACACGTTGCTCTGCAATAGCCGATAATCTTATGATAAACATAAACAGCCGTTTATTATTGGTTGAATCGCGCAGCGTTAAGCTGCAAAGCAGAATGGCAGGGTGAGCCGCGTAGCTTTAGGCCATACTTTGACCTATTATGTTCTCTGAATCTGGCCTGGATGGTCTGGTCAGGTTACGGACTATTAAACTCAGGAGTTTTATATGATCAAACGTCTTCTCGTGGTTGCCATCGCTGCAGTTACGCTGGCGGGTTGTGCCAATGAATCCATGTCAGGCGATGTCTATTCTTCCTCCCAGGCAAAACAGATTCAGACCGTAACTTACGGTACGCTGGTATCCGTTCGTCCGGTGAAAATCCAGGGCGAAGAAAGCTCCAACACCATTGGTGCCGTGGGCGGTGCCGTTCTGGGCGGCCTGCTGGGCAACACGATAGGCGGGGGCACCGGGCGGACGCTGGCAACCGCAGCGGGCGCAGTCGCCGGCGGCGTGGCAGGTAACAGCGTCGGCGAAGTGGCCGGCCGCACATCCGGTTATGAACTGGAGATCAAAACCGACAACAAAGAAAACATTGTTGTGGTTCAGAAGGCCGGCAACACCAAATTCAGTCCTGGCCAGCGCGTACGTATGGCCCGCAGCGGCAATACACTGACGGTATCCCCGCTGTAAGCGTGGTGATGCGCGGCTAAAAAAAGCTAAACGATACCCAGCCAGTGAATTCTGGCTGGTTTTTTTTGCGCTGGCCCAAGCGGCGCGACATGAAGGCAAGCAGCCCTTCGCCTGCCGGGCGGTAACCCGAAGTATGCACGATCGCAACTGTATTTACCGCGTATTATCACCGCTTTATGCGATGCGTTATATACATTGCTATAAGACGCTATCGAACAATAAGATAAAACGGAGGCTAAAAGCCTCCGTTTCGGTATCTGGTGCTGTAAATTATTCTCATTCAATCACATCACTATATTATTGTTTGTCCTGGAGTTCCGTGATGTTTCTTTCCAGTTGTCCAATCAGTTTTATTAGCAGTTGTACTTCTTCGTCAGAGATTCCATTCAAGATTTTACGCCGTGTAGACGTGATAACATTGTCCAGTTCCCGAATTATGGGTTCTGCGGTCTCTGTCAACTTGATGCGTTTGGCACGCCGATCGTTCGCGCAGGTGTGGCGGGTAATCAGCCCTTTCTCTTCCAACTGATCCAATGTCCGCACCAGAGAAGGTTGCTCAATACCAATCGCCTTTGCCAACTGAATTTGCGACTGCTCCGGCGGCAACCGATTGATATTATGCAGCGTAATCCAGTGTGTTTGTGTCAGTTCCAACGGTTTAAGCCGATGGTCAATCAGTGCACGCCAAACACGAACCAAGCGCGCCAAGTCCGAACCTAATGTTGACTCCACTTTTCCTCCTTTATAAAAAGTATATTCACATCCTGCTCCCAGAGTGCAGCCTATGATTAGCAACGAATATTAATTTACATAATATAGCCACTTATTTAGTCAGCTTATACCATTCTACATATAAATAATTGCTCTGTCCGCTTAACGCACCGCTATGGCGAATAAATTCTCCCCATCGCACCCGTCATTTTACTTAATCCAGCCACATACCGGTGGTTTCCAGTCCCGCTTACGGCATTATTACCGTGCCCAAATAACATTTTGATATTATTAGGCCGCAAGCTTTTAGTCGGCGGTGCAATTAATTCTCGTTGTTTTTAGCGTGCCGCCCCCCACTACGGCACGTCATAGCCCAGAGCCGCTTTGCGAATGCGGAACCACTGCTGGCGGTTCATCACCAGATCCTGTGCGAGCAGCGCTGAACGCACACGTTCTATCTTGCCGGAGCCGATGATCGGTAACGGCGCGCAAGGCAGGCGCATCACCCAGCAATAGACCACTTGTTCCAGCGTTTGCGCGCCGATTTCTTCAGCGACCAAGCGTAATTCTTTACGCAGGTGGTGATATTCCGGCGCGCTAAGCAGGCGCCCGCCGCCCAGGCAAGACCACGCCATCGGCCGGATACGCAACTGCTGGCACTGATCCAGCACGCCATCCTGAATGTTGGCCTGATGGATCGGTGAGATCTCTACCTGGTTGGTCACCAGCGAGAACGGCAGCCGGGATTGCAACAGGGTAAACTGCGCCGGAGTAAAATTAGAGACGCCAAAATAGCGCACCTTGCCGCTTTGATGCAGCGCGACAAAGGCCTCGGCCAGCTCATCGGCATCCATCAGCGGATCCGGGCGGTGGATCAATAAAACATCAAGATAATCGGTATGCAGGTTAACCAAGGATTGCTCGGCGCTGCGCACAATATGCTGCCGGCTGGTATCGTAGTGGCCAATCGGATTGCCCGGCTTGGCGGTTGTCACAATACCGCACTTGGTCACCAGCTCCATGGCCTGGCGCAGCGCCGGTTTGAGACGAATGGCTTCGCCAAAGGCCTTTTCACAGCCGTAATCGCCATAAATGTCGGCATGATCGACGGTGGTGATGCCCAATTCAAGGTGCTGCTCAATAAAAGCCAGCCGTTGTTGCGGCGACATCCCCCACGCCAGCAACCGCCAGTATCCGCAGATCATCCGTGATAATTGAGGCCCCTGCGGCGCGAGTTGGATACGGTTCAGCATCTGCACACTCCATGACAACGTTTTGCACAGCATACACAAGCCGGCTCGCGTAGGGAAAGCAAAACACAGCGCTGCAAGCGGCATGCCAACAGGCTGAAAGTTAAAATAAAGAGGGTTGTTCTGGCTGCGGTTCATCCGGCTGTTTCGCGGCGCGCTGCTGGCGCAGGAAGCGTTGGCGGCATAGGCGCAGCACGTCGCGCTTTTGCGCATCGTTCATTTGCAGCCAGCCAAAGCGTTCGTCACGGCTGCGCATGCAGCCACGGCAAAAGCCACGCTCGTCGGTTTGACAAATACCGCGGCATGGGCTTGGGATATCGAAAAACTCAAGTTGCTGCGCCACACATCCTCCTGTTTCCCAGGCGCTGGCCCGGTGAGGTACATACCTCATGTTAATTGAAGACGTATTCGGCAACGCTGGCAAGTGGCTTTACCGCCGGCTGAAAAAATAATGCAAAGCGGAAATACCAGGCAAGAGAGAGGAAAGCGCGCCGGGAGCGTTCCCCCCGGCGCAGGGGAATCAACCAAGCACTTTTTTCACACAGGCCTTAAATACCTGCACGCCGGTTTCCAGCGCGGACAGTTCAAATTTCATCTCCGGATGATGCAACCCCGGCGTCAGATTGACGCCCAGGCCCCAAAACCCGGCCTTCACATTGGCAATCCGCAGCGGATAATGGAAGAAATCTTCACTGCCCGGCGTGGTCTTTTCCGCCACCAGCCCCTGTGGCCCCAGCACGTCAGTAATTGATTCAGCGATCAACGCCGTCATTTCACTACTGATTTCAGCGGCCGGCATCTCTTTAAGGATTTGGATCGCAACCGTTGCGCCAAACGCAGCGGCGCTGTGGTTGATCGCCCGCTGCACTTTGGTTTTCAACGTTTCCATCGGTTCATTGAACTGGGAGCGCAAATCCCAGCAGACGCGTGCTTCACCGGGAATGGCGTTGGTAACGCCGGCGTCGCTGATAAAGCGCGTCGCCTTGGCGCTATAGGTCAGATTCGGCGCCAAGTGAATGGCATTGACCGCCTGCACCGCCGCCGCCGCGGCATCCAGGGCGTTCACCCCTAGGTGCGGGCGCGCTGCGTGCGCAGGCACCCCGGTGAATACCGCTTCCACCGTTGCCGAAGCGGAATAATACATGGCTGCGACCGCCTGCCCCATCGGGCACTCTTCCAACGGGCGCAGGTGGAAGCCCAGGATCATTTCCACATCGTCGAGCGCGCCATTTTCCGTCATCGCCAGTGCACCGGCGCCCACCTCCTCGGCCGGCTGGAAGATGATCTTCAGCTTGCCGCGTTTCACCGTGCCCTCGGCGATAATTTCCTGCGCGGCCGCCAGCATCACCGATGAATGGCCGTCATGGCCGCAGGTATGGCGTGCACAAGGTTGGCCGTCAATAATGTGCCCCAGAGCATCCATATCCGCCCGCAGCGCCAATACCGGCCCCGGCAGGCCGCTGTCCAACTCGGCGATAATGCCGGTGGTGCCATTCACATTTCGCGTCAGGGTAAAACCGGCCTCTTCCAGCTTTTGTGCGATATAAGCCGAGGTTTTGAATTCTTCAAAAGCCAACTCGGGGATCTGGTGCAGATGGCGGTAGTGCTCTAATGTCTTAGACACGCGTTAACTCTCCTACTTGCTGGTAAACAGGAACCGTGATCCTGCGGCGCCCAACTCATGCGGGCGCCGCAGGCGGCGATGCTAGTGTGCCTTACGGCGCTAACTAGGCAAAAATCCGCATAATAATCATTGCTATCACTGAATTTAAGATGCTGGTCAGCATCAACAGCGGCCAATATTTCTTCGGCACATCGGCCACCCCAAGTAACCGCCCCATATACTGCAACTGCGAGCCCATCAGGAAAATCGCTGGCGCCAGGATAGTAATGTGCGTGACGTCCAGCGTGCCTTTTGTCAGTAAGCTCACCGCCACCCCGGTGCCTGCCGATGACGACAGCCAGGCCGTCAGCAGCACGGTAATCGCCTCGCCGGGCAACCCCAGCAGCCCCATCAACGGCGCAAAGAGTTTGCCGATGATGCCCATTACGCCGAGCAGATTCAGCATTTCCGAAATGACATAGGCCATCAGAACGTTGGGCAATAAATTATTGATGGCGATATTGAAGCCTTTGCGCGCACCAATCACGAAAATATCAAACGGGTTATTAGTGACCTTTGTTGCATTACTCATTTTCGAAGTCCTTTTTATACACCGTATTTAAAATAACCCGTACAAATGCCGCGCCGACGAATTTCAATACAAACATCACCACCAGCGGAAGAATCACCGGCAACGTTAAAGAGGTAAACAATGCAGAGCCAATGGAGAAATAGTTATTGATCAAGCCTGCGCCCGAATATTGCCAGGCGCCCATGATTACCACATCTTTTTTAGTGACCTGCTTGTTGTCATACAGTTCTTTGCTTAACGCCGCACCGGCATCGGTACTTTGCAAATCGGTAATTAGCGCCAGCCCGGTATAACCGGGAATGCCGAGTATTGGTTTCAGCAACGGGGTAAGCAAGCGGTGCGCCGCCCTGATCGCCCCATAGTGGGTAAAGATTTCCAGCAACCCCAACGCCAACATCACCGTTGGCGTTAACGACAACGCGAACAGAAAGCCCGCTTTAGCGCTGACGCCGCCGGCGCCGAGGAAGGTATTGGTGGTGGGATCCTTCATGGTGCCGAATGCGCCGCCGAGCGTGGTGAAGTCAAACGCGCCCAGCCACTTCATGCCATCGACTTTAAAAAACAAGCCGGAAAATAACAAAACGACCAGAATCAGCGCCAGATAGGCCCCTTTTCCCACTCGCCACTCATCGTTTGCAGAAGTTACCTTCTCTTCTGCCGAATTTATATCTGCCATACTTACCCTATCTCCTGATGTAAAATTAAAAAGGCCGAATGCCGATTTAACAAAAAATCATCACCTGTACTTTATAAATAATGCGGCAGGTTATTCCATAATAAGCCGTGCGTTGCTCATGCCATCCGAACAAAATAGAAAGCAGAAAATATGCAACGTCATTTATTAGCGGCTACGCCATCCCCTATATTTATTATAATTAAGGGTGGCAGGCACGATAACCGCACCATAATAACGCACCTCGCCCCACAATGAAGCACCACCCTGGTGCGATCTGACCTTATACTGCACGTTGTTGGTCATTTGTGCGTTTTTTTGATTATGTCCATATGCGTAGGTAATATAAATGTGGTTTTAAACACTTTATTGTTGCCCTGAAAGCAACGGTTACGCGGAGGCAGAAGCCCGTTGTTCCACGAAAAGCAGATAAGCTATCTTTACGAAGTCGGCATCCAGGGCGGGATCCGCCGGGCGGCCGACATTCTGGGCGTCAACCCTTCGGTGATCAGTCGACAAATCGCCATCCTTGAGCGCTCGCTACAGTTACCGCTGCTGGAGCGGCGGGGGCGCAACGTGGTCTTGACGGAAGCGGGCAAACTGCTGGCGGAAGATTTCTACCAAACCCGCCTGCGGCGCGAAAAGCTGGAGCGCCACCTGAAAGATCTGCGTTACATGCAAGGCGGTTCGGTCATTCTCCACGTGGGCCCTGGTCTGATCGAAGACTTCGTGCATCATGTGTTAACCGTATTTTCCGCCGCCTACCCCGATGTGTTTGTCGATATTTTGTCCGGCAGCATGCAGGCCATGATGACCGAAATCATCCGCGGCGAGGCCGATATGGCGCTGGCGTTCGGGCCGATCGGCAACCCGGAGCTGAAGCGGCATAGTTTCCCGTGGGGGCCGATTTGCGCCATCGTCAACCCGGAGCACGCCATCGCACAACACCATAGCGTGACCATTGAAGCATTGATGGAGCACCGCCTGATTGCGCTCAGCGACGTGTTCGGTCTGCAACGGCATATGAACGCCATGTTCCAAAGCAAAGGGATGCTGTTCACCCCTGCTTACCGTTGCAACCTGTTTTCCACCGCGCTGACCCTAAGCGCATCCGGGCTGGGCGTTTCTTTTATGACGGCGCGGGCGGCCGGTAGCCATTTGAAAGACCATTCGCTGGTTGCGGTGCCGATCGATCACCCCATTGCGCGCGAATCGCAGTGCCACCTGCTGCGCAATTCGGATCGTCGTTTTACACCGGCGGCGCAACATCTGTGGCAACTGCTGCTGCGCTTTTTGCAAAACGAGGTGTAACCGGGGCCAGATTCCGCAAAGCGGCCCACATTGAATTCCCTTCTGGCGCAAGGCTATACTAGGTCTGTCCAAGCCGCTCGCGGTTAAGCACGGCGGCTTAATTAGCCATCATCAGAGGATATTATGCGCTTACTCCATACCATGATCCGCGTCGGGGACCTGCAACGCGCCATCGACTTTTATACCAAGGTATTAGGGATGCGCTTGCTGCGTACCAGCGAAAATCCGGAATACAAATATTCGCTGGCGTTTGTAGGCTATACCGATGAAAGTGAAGGTGCCGTCATTGAACTGACTTACAACTGGGGCGTTGACAGCTATGATATGGGCACCGCGTTCGGGCATCTGGCGCTGGGCGTCGATGACGTGGCGGCAACCTGTAACAGCATCCGCGCTGCCGGCGGCAAGGTCACGCGTGAAGCCGGCCCCGTCAAAGGCGGCACCACAGTGATAGCCTTTGTTGAAGATCCGGACGGTTATAAAATCGAGCTGATCGAAAACAAACATGCCGGTCATGGCCTCGGCAACTGATTAATTCCTCCAGGGCGCGCTCAGCGCCCTTCTTTTTATCCCCTGCATCACGGCGCAAAATTTGCAATAATGCGCGCTGAATTCGATGAAGATAAGAAACTAATGGCAGAAAAAAGTGATCTTAACGCCCTGTGTGGCCGTTTTCGGGGTTTTTACCCCGTAGTGATTGACGTTGAAACCGCAGGCTTCAACGCCAAAACCGATGCATTGCTGGAAATCGCCGCCGTCACGCTGAAAATGGACGAAAACGGCTGGCTACAGCAGGACGAAACCCTACACTTCCACGTTGAACCGTTCGAAGGCGCCAACCTGCAGCCCGAAGCACTGGCGTTTAACGGGATCGACCCAAACAATCCGCTGCGTGGCGCGGTGAGTGAATACGATGCGCTGCATGCGATTTTTAAAGCCGTGCGTAAAGGCATCAAAGATCAGGGCTGCAACCGGGCGATCATCGTGGCGCATAATGCGACCTTTGATCACAGCTTCCTGATGGCGGCGGCTGAACGCGCCGGGCTTAAGCGCAACCCGTTCCACCCGTTTGCGACCTTCGATACGGCGGCGCTCAGCGGTTTGGTGCTGGGGCAAACTGTGCTGGCCAAGGCCTGTATTGCCGCAGGCATGCCGTTTGACAGCAGCCAGGCCCACTCTGCGCTGTACGACACAGAGCAAACCGCCCTACTGTTTTGCGAATTGGTTAACCGCTGGAAGCGCCTTGGCGGCTGGCCGCTGGCCGTTGCCGAAGATTGCTAACGCGTTAAAACAAACAGGGCGGCCAATTGGCCGCCCTGTTTTTTACTGCCAACGCCATTAAGGCTGCTGGTTTTCCTGTTCTTTGTACTTCTCTGCGGTTTCTTTGATCAGTTGCTGCAACTCGCCGCGCTGGTACATTTCGATGATGATGTCACAGCCGCCAACCAATTCGCCGTCAACCCAGAGCTGGGGGAAAGTCGGCCAGTTGGCATATTTCGGCAATTCAGCGCGGATATCCGGGTTTTGCAGGATATCCACATAGGCGAAACGTTCACCACAGGCAGACAGCGCCTGGACGGCCTGCGCGGAAAAACCGCAGCTTGGCAGTTTCGGCGAGCCTTTCATGTACAACAGAATGGGATTGCCGGCAATCTGCTGTTGAATTTTTTCAATCGTCGTCATTTATTGCTTCCTCAAGCCACGTAATGGCTACAACTTACATCACATTCACTATTGTAGCGGCTGGAACCGGGGCAAGAAAACACCATCTTTAACAAGGGTATTATCCAGACGCCGCTCGTGCTGCACAGGTCACGCCATTCCGGTAGAAATATGCGCGCAGAATAACATTTTTAATCAGCCCGTTTCACTACTATATTTTTACTGCGGCCTGACGTTGTTTTTTTATACATACCAATGACACATTTTAGCCTTACCTTAGCAAATAATTTGCGTTGCCGGAAAAAGCGCCAACTGCGCGCAGCCGCATAGGGGCGCGGCCTGACGTACAAAATCAACGCACCTGCAGCGCGAAGTATGAAGGGTATTAAAGGCTATTAACTTTTTCTCACAATATGCATTATTATTTTTAGGTTCTGCTCTGTTTTATATGACGATTATCGGGAATACTGTAATCCTTTTGTGGCAAGCTTCGGGACCAAGGTTGGTAATATCAAAATGCGTTCACTGTTTACGCTCTTTGTGATGCTCTTTACTATGCTCTTCTTCAACCTGGCGCATGCTGCGCCACAGGCTCGCGTTTCTGCCGAGCAGCGAAAAAGCCACGTTAATGATGCCCGGGCTGACGATCGCAAGAAAAAGAAGCAGGACAAAGCCGGTAAAAAAGCCAAAGTGGCCGCCCCACAAAAAACAGTAAAGCATGAATTAACCCAGCACAGCGAAAAAAAGACCGCCCGCCTGCGTAAAAGCGTTAGCAAAACGCAACGCGTAACAAAAATAAAAGTCACGCCGCCGAAAAAGGGCTACAAGAAAGGCTACGGCCGGCACCGCGAAGCCGGCATCGCAACTGCCAAACTGCTTGGCGCTGAAAAACCGCTCAAACTTAGCCCCGCCCACAAAAAACGTTATCAGCATGCCAAACAAACCGCGATGGCAAAACTGTTGGATCAAATGGGGAAACCCTACCGCTGGGGGGGCGCATCGCCAATGACCGGCTTTGACTGCAGCGGCCTGATTTATTACGCCTATAAAGACGTGGTGAAGATAAAAATGCCGCGCACCGCCAATGAAATGTATCACCTGCGCGATGCCGCGCCGATCAGTCGCAGCGAGCTGGAACGCGGCGATTTAGTGTTCTTCCGCATCAATAACCGCGGCGCAGCCGATCACGTTGGTGTTTATTTGGGCAATGGCAAATTTATTCAGTCGCCACGTACCGGCGAAGAGATCCGCATCAGCCAGTTGGATAATGACTACTGGCAAAACCATTATATCGGCGCACGCCGCGTCGTTACGCCAAGCACCATCCGCTAATCCCCTCCTACGGCCGGCGCCTTAAGCCTGCCGTATTGTTATCCCGATCCTGCCGATGCTTTAATCAATCAGACAGTTAGCACACTTTAAACCTTTTTTTCACCGGCAAAGTTGTTAAGATTAATATCCACACAAAAAATATAACAACTCTCTTTTACGGCGGCGGCACCCAGTACTACGGCCACCGCCGAAGCAGTCGTTGTAAATAAAAAGGAGAAAGCAATGTCGTTTGAATTACCTGCATTACCGTATGCAAAAAACGCCCTCGAGCCGCACATTTCCGCCGAAACGCTGGAATACCACTATGGCAAGCACCATAACACCTACGTGGTTAACCTGAACAATTTGGTGAAAGGCAGCGAGTTTGAAGGGAAATCCCTGGTTGATATCATCAAAACCGCCAGCGGCGGCGTGTTCAACAACGCCGCACAGGTATGGAACCACACCTTCTATTGGCACTGCCTGTCGCCACAAGGCGGCGGTGAACCTAGCGGCGCGGTGGCTGATGCCATCAACCAATCCTTCGGCTCTTTCGCCCAGTTCAAAGAGGCATTCACCAAGTCTGCCATCGGCAACTTCGGTTCCGGCTGGACCTGGCTGGTGAAAAAAGCAGATGGTAGCCTGGCTATCGTCAACACCTCCAACGCGGCAACCCCGCTGACCGGTGACGACAAACCGCTGCTGACCGTGGATGTGTGGGAACACGCCTACTATATCGATTACCGCAATGCACGCCCCAACTACCTGGAAAACTTCTGGGCGCTGGTCAACTGGGCATTTGTGGCAGAAAACCTGGCGTAAAATGGCAGGAAAATAAATATCCTCCGGCATAGCCGGAGGTTTTTCTGATGCGCCTATAAGGCTCTGTTACCAGCCGCGCCCTAACAGGCGCATACGATCTGACATTTGCATCAGACTCCGTTACTTACGGCCCGTAAACGGGCTGCCCGGGTAAGGGATCGATAACTGCTCGCCCATTTTATCCTCTTCAAGTTGGTGCTTTATGTATTCCTGTATCTTCGCGGTGTTCTTCCCCACCGTATCTACGTAGTACCCCCGGCACCAGAACTCCCTGTTTCTGTATTTGAATTTCAGATCTCCAAACTGCTCATAAAGCATCAGACTGCTTTTCCCTTTCAGATATCCCATAAAGCCAGATACGCTCATTTTGGGCGGGATTTCCACAAGCATATGGATATGATCTGCGCAGCATTCAGCTTTCAGGATCCGTACATTTTTCCACTCACATAGCTTTCTTAAGATACTGCCTATCGCCAGACGTTTCTCTCCGTAGAACGCTTGTCTTCGGTATTTTGGCGCAAAAACTATGTGATATTTACAGTTCCATCGGGTGTGCGCTAAGCTCTTTTCGTCCCCCATTGGGACCCCCTTTTGATTTCTTGTTGAACTTTTGCAGTTGCCAGACCGCAAGATGTTTTAACAAATCAAAAGGGGTTTTAATAACTGGCTTAAAGCTGAAAGCTTTCCGGAACCCCCAGCCTAGCTGGGGGTTTTCCATAGACAAGCAAAAGGCGCAGCCAGGCTGCGCCTTTTTTATGTCAGGGGATCAGTGCATCACAGCGGTAAAGCTAAAGATAATAATCATCGCCAGCGCACACACCGTCGTAAACAGCGATAACTTCAGATCGGTATCCATCAACAAACTCCTTATCAGATTGGCTGGTTCGAGCATAAAAGCCATTATATTAATACGTCAATGATTCTCCCACAGTTTACAGATAAAATCTTGTGCTATGACAACGCCGCGACGCAGCGGGTGCCGTCGGCGGCACGCGCCGTTATTGCCGGGCCGGCAATAACCCGCCTGGCCTGGCGGCGGAACATGATTAATGTTGATTAGCCCTTTCACTTTTTCTCAAGATAGGCCAAAATTCGCAGTTCACTGCTGTGCACCGGCAAAAGAGCCCTCACTCACCAAGCGCTGACGACTTCCACATTAAAAACTCAGTTTTCGCTTTTTTGAGGAGAGTTATATGCACGCAAACGATTAACAATGCGCTTACATGCTGTAACATGCGAATCCAGGAGTCATTCTTTACATGGCAACGATAAAAGATGTGGCCAAACGCGCGGGCGTTTCCACCACCACCGTTTCCCACGTCATCAATAAAACCCGTTTCGTCGCCGAAGAAACCAAAGCGGCCGTATGGGCAGCCATCAAGGAACTGCATTATTCCCCAAGCGCCGTGGCCCGCAGCCTGAAGGTCAACCACACCAAGTCCATCGGCCTGCTGGCGACCTCCAGCGAAGCCCCCTACTTTGCCGAAGTGATCGAAGCCGTCGAAAACAGCTGTTACAGCAAAGGCTACACGCTGATTTTGTGCAACTCCCATAATAACCTGGACAAACAGCGCGCTTACCTGGCGATGCTGGCGCAAAAACGCGTCGATGGCCTGCTAGTGATGTGCTCGGAATACCCGGAGCAGCTGCTGGGCATGCTGGAAGACTACCGTAATATTCCCATGGTGGTGATGGACTGGGGCTCGGCGCGCGGCGACTTCACCGACACCATCCTGGACAACGCCTTTGAAGGCGGCTATCTGGCCGGCCGTTACCTGATCGAACGTGGGCACCGCGACATTGGCATTATCCCCGGCCAGCTTTCGCGCAACACCGGCGGTGGCCGCCACCAGGGCTTCCTGAAAGCGCTGCAGGAAGCCAATATAGAGGTGCGCGAAGAGTGGATTGTGCAAGGGGATTTCGAGCCGGAATCCGGCTACCAGGCCATGCACCAGATACTGTCGCAAAAACACCGCCCGACCGCCGTGTTTTGCGGGGGCGACATTATGGCGATGGGGGCGATCTGCGCCGCGGACGAACTTGGCCTGCGGGTGCCGCAAGACATTTCCGTCATTGGCTATGACAACGTGCGCAATGCGCGCTACTTTAGCCCGGCGTTGACGACCATTCACCAGCCGAAAGAGCGCCTGGGCGAGATGGCGTTCGCCATGTTGCTTGACCGCATTATCAGCAAGCGTGAAACATCGCAAGTGATTGAAGTGCACCCTAAGCTGGTTGAACGCCGCTCCGTGGCCGACGGCCCGTTTATCGACTACCGCCGTTAATCATACACGCCGGGGCATGCATCCCCCGGCGTATGCTCGCTAAGCCACTCTTGATTCAGCGTTTCGCTATCGCCAAGATACTCCAATAGCCAGGCCATCGCCGGCGCCAATGCCTGCTGCTGCCAGGTCAGGCAGCAAGCACTGGGCGGATAGGCCTCTTCCAGTTGCAGTTCGTGCAGTTCGCCGCTGGCGATCAATGGCCGCCCGCGGTGGGCCGGCACCATACCCATGCATAATCCACTGCGCAGGCAATCGATCGCCGATACCCAATCCGGCACCACCAGCCGCCGCTGATTATTCAACGCCCAGGTCACGCGTTTGGGCAGGTTGCGCGAGGTATCCTCCAGCATCAGCGCCGGGAATTGGCGCAGTTGATCGTCCTGCAGCGGCCCAGCGTATTGCGCCAATGGGTGATCGGGGCTGACCACGCACTGCCAGTTCATAAACCCCATATCGCGGAAACTAAAACCACCGCCCACCGGTACGGCACGGGTGGCGCCAATCGCCATATCCACCCGCCCGTCGGCCAGCGCGTCCCACACGCCGTTGAACACTTCGGGATACAGCATCAGCTCCACATCCGGAAAGTGACGATAAAAATCCAGGATCAATTGGCGGCTGCGCTGGGGTTTAACGATGATATCCAGCGCGATTTTCAACTGCCCGCGCCAACCGTTGGCCACCTGCTGGCAGCGGCGGCGCGTATCGAGCATATTTTTTATAACCACGCGTGCTTCCTGCACAAATAGCGCCCCGGCCGGGGTCAATTCAACGTCACGGTGGCGCCGTTCAAACAGCGGCACCGCCAGCCACTGCTCCAGTTGGCGCACCGTATAGCTGACCGCAGAAGGCACCCGGTGCAGCTCCTGCGCCGCGGCGCTAAAGCTGCCGGTACGCGCAACGGCATCCACCACCTCAAGTGAGTATTCAGACCACATATTTTGCCTTCAAATTTTTTCATAGCACCTTGCAAATATTAGCGTTTCACAAGCGAAGATCCAGCCGGTTAGACTGGCGCCGCTGCAAAACCTCTAGCATAAAGAACTAACGAGAGCATTAAATGCGTAATTTTGGACTACTTTTTTACCTTTCCGGCCTAAGCATGCTGGGCTACCAGGCGACGGATATGTATCTGCCGGCCTTTGGCGTCATGCAACAAGAACTGCAAATTTCCGCTGGTGCGATCAGCGCCAGCCTAAGTATTTTTTTAGCCGGTTTTGCCTTCGCTCAACTGCTGTGGGGGCCGCTGTCCGACAAACTGGGGCGCAAACCGGTGTTGTTGATCGGCCTGACGCTATTTGGCCTGGGTTGCCTGGGCATGCTGTGGGTACAAACGGCGCTGCAACTGTGGTGTCTGCGCTTTATTCAGGCTATCGGCGTGTGTTCAGCCGCGGTGAGCTGGCAGGCGCTGGTGGTGGATCGCTACCAGGGTAGCCGGGCCAACCAAATTTTCGCCACCATTATGCCGTTGGTGGCATTATCGCCGGCCCTGGCACCGTTGCTGGGCGCCTGGCTGCTAAGCCACATCGGCTGGCGGGCGATCTTCGCTGTTTTACTGGCCATTACCGTCGCATTACTGGCGCCGACCCTGGCGCTGAAGGATAAACGCCGCTTACCGCAAGCCAGCGGCGATAACGTGGCGCCAGTCGGCTTTCTGCAACTGCTGCGTTCGCCCATTTTCAGCGGCAATGTGATGGTGTTTGCCGCCTGCTCCGCCGGCTTCTTTGCCTGGTTGACCGGTTCGCCGTTTATTCTCAGCGCTATGGGCTATACGCCAAGCGACATTGGCTTAAGCTATATGCCCCAGACTCTGGCTTTCTTAGTGGGGGGATATGGTTGCCGCAGCGCGCTCAAACGCCTGAACGGCAATGCGCTGTTGCCATGGCTGCTGATAGCCTATGGCGTGAGTATGATCGCGTTGTATCTGGTGGCAACCCTCACGCAGCCTACGTTGACCAGCCTGCTGGTGCCCTTCTGCCTGATGGCACTGGTGAACGGGGCCACTTACCCGATCGTGGTTGCCAACGCGCTGATGCCTTTCCCAACCGGCACCGGTAAAGCGGCTGCGTTGCAAAACACACTGCAGTTGGGGCTGTGCTTCATTGCCAGCATGCTGGTTTCAGCCTTTATTGCAAACCCACTGATTGCCACCGTGACGGTGATGGCTTCAACCGTGTTGCTGGCGATGCTCGGTTATTTTATCCAGCGCGATAAGCCGCAGCCAGGCGAGCGTGCCACCGGCGCTAGCGCCGACGCTTTTTCATAATTAACATTATTAATAATCACTATTAATAATCACTCGATAATACTTTTGCCAGGTGCGATTTACAGTTGAGTAACCGCCCTGGCGCGCCTATACTTTATTGCGAATAAGTTCGCTATCCCCCAAATAATTCAAGTTGCAGGATAAAAGCGCCAACGCGAGCTTAAACAGCGCGGGCGCAGAAGGGGTGAGTCACGTTGTTTTGCGGTGAAAAATTCGTCGGGAACGCAGGGTCCGCCAGCGGCTGGCCGGCGGTGAGAGACTGCCTCTCTCGCATTCATCTCTCGGCGTTTCAAAGCCACCCCCCCCGCCAACCTGAAGTATGAAGGGCATAACGCTATTGCATAACTTTTATTATTAGCAGTTACTGCGCTCGCGTATTGCGTCACAGTTTTTTAAGATGAGTGTCCCCTGCGCCCACTTGCGCCGGGCGTCTCCTTAAAGTTTTCCTCTGCTCATGTCGGATATCAGACGCCGCGGTTTTTTCCGTAGGTTTACGTATGTGCCCGCAAAATTGGCTAAGCTATTTCAAGCGGGCCATAAGTCAGAAGAAAGGTAATGGAGAAGCTATGAGTTCATCGTGTATAGAAGATCTGAGCATCCAGGATAACCAATGGTATCGTATCGCCCATGAAATGCTCAGCATGGCCGGTATTGCAATAAATGGCTCACGACCTTTCGATATCAAGGTTAAAAACCCTGATTTTTTTAAACGTGTCCTCCAGGAAGGTTCCCTCGGCCTGGGGGAAAGCTACATGGACGGCTGGTGGGAATGCGAACGGTTGGATGTCTTCTTCCAGCGCGTCATCAATGCCGGTTTGGAAAGGAAACTCCCCCACCACCTGAAAGACACGCTGCGTATCGCCACTGCGCGTCTGGTTAACCTGCAATCGAAAAAGCGCGCCTGGATCGTCGGGAAAGAACATTACGATCTGGGTAACGATCTTTTCACCCTGATGCTCGATCCCTACATGCAGTATTCCTGTGCGTACTGGAAAGATGCCAAAACCCTGGAACAGGCTCAGGAAGCCAAACTGCAGTTGATCTGTGAAAAACTGCAACTTCAGCCTGGAATGCGCCTGCTGGATATCGGCTGTGGCTGGGGCGGGCTTTCCGCCTATGCCGCTAAAAATTTTGGCGTTTCCGTGGTCGGCGTGACCATCTCCGCCGAGCAACAGAAGCTGGCGCAGGCGCGCTGTGCCGGGCTGGACGTGAAAATTCTGCTGCAGGACTACCGCGATCTGCAGCAACAGTTTGATCGTATCGTTTCCGTCGGCATGTTCGAACACGTTGGCCCGAAAAACTACCGCACCTATTTCAACGTGGTTGAGCGCAACTTAAAGCCCGATGGTTTATTCCTGCTGCACACCATTGGCTCAAACCGCACCGATATGAATGTCGATCCCTGGATCAACAAATATATTTTCCCGAACGGCTGCCTTCCTTCGGTTACGCAAATCGCGCATGCTAGTGAAGGGCATTTTGTGATGGAAGATTGGCATAATATTGGCGCGGATTACGATCGCACGCTTATGGCTTGGTATGAACGCTTCCAACAAGCATGGCCGCAGTTGGCCGCACGTTATTCCGAGCGTTTAGAACGGATGTTCAGTTATTATTTGAACGCCTGTGCCGGTGCGTTCCGCGCCCGCGATATTCAGCTGTGGCAGGTGGTGTTCAGCCCGAAAGGCGTTGCCGGCGGCATTCGCGTTGCCCGCTAACCCAGGCGCCTGCGCATAACCCTTGCTCCCTTCCGCCCCCGGACAGGGAGCGGGTTAGCGAATACGCCAGCACGCACAATCCCATTGCTGGCGATAATTACCATTACAGCTTGGCAACCACCTCTTCTACTACCGCCACCGCATTCCGGCTGGCAAGCACCCGCTCAACGGTATCCACCACCGCCTGCGTTTGCGGATCAATTTCGATATTCACCCGGTCGCCCAGACGTTTTTTACCCAGGGTGGTGCGCTCAAGGGTTTCAGGAATCAAGTGCACGCAAAAACGGTTATTAATCACTTCGCCAATCGTCAGGCTAATACCGTCAATGCCGATAAAACCTTTGTGCAATACATATTTCATCAGCGTAGCGTCAGGGATCTGGAACCAAATCTGGCGGTTATTTTCCGAAGTATGGATTTTAGCGATTTCCGCCGTGCAGATAATATGGCCGGACATCAAATGGCCGCCAATCTCATCGCTGAATTTGGCCGCACGCTCGACATTCACCTGCTCACCGAGCGCCAACGCCCCAAGGTTGGTCAAGCGCAGCGTTTCCTTGATCAAATCAAAACTAACGCGGCTACCTTCTATCGCGGTCACCGTCAGACAGCAACCGTTGTGCGCCACCGAGGCGCCCAGCTCCAGCCCAGGCAGCAAGTCTGCCGGCATATCAATCACATGGGTACGGAAGTTGGGTTTTTCATCGATAGCAACCAACGGTGCAGTGCCTTGTACTATGCCGGTAAACATGTTTGCCTCTTTATTCAGTCAATGTGTGCAACAACGCTGGAGCAAGTTTGCCCCACTTGGCAAAAAAAACCAAATCTACGACGGTAAAAATCGTTCAGGCATTGGCCCGCGCTAATGACAATGATTGATTCATAACGCCGAGCAGGTACAATATTTGTGAAAATGTTTCACAACTTTCATTGTTCGCCTTCACGGCGCCCTCTGCCTCTATTATAAATAACCCCAAAGGTGTATGCGTGCAGAAATACCTCAAGGAAGCGCGTAGTTTATTAGCCCTCGCCATTCCCGTCATTATTGCGCAAGTTTCACAAACCGCCATGGGCGTAGTGGATACCATCATGGCCGGTTCCTACAGCGCCACCGACATGGCCGCGGTTGCGGTAGGCACCTCTATCTGGCTGCCGGCCATTCTCTTCGGCCATGGCCTGGTGCTGGCCTTAACGCCGGTTATCGCTCAACTCAACGGTGCCGGCCGGCGTGAGCGGATTGCGCACCAGGTCAATCAGGGCTTTTGGTTGGCTTCTGCGGTTTCCGTGCTGATTATCGCCGTGCTGTACAACAGCAAATTCGTCATCGACATGATGCATAACATCGATCCTGAACTGGAAAGAAAAGCCGTTGGCTACCTGCATACCATTATGTGGGGCGCGCCGGGCTTTCTGTTCTTCCAGGTGCTGCGTAATCAGTGTGAGGGGCTGTCAAAAACCAAACCAGGGATGATCATTGGCTTTATCGGCCTGCTGATAAACATCCCGATTAACTACGTGCTGATTTTCGGCAAATTCGGCTTCCCTGAATTGGGCGGGATCGGCTGCGGCGTCGCGACCGGCAGCGTCTACTGGCTGATGTTCCTGATGATGCGCTGGTATGTCAAACGCGCGCCGTCACAACGCGACATCAAACTGTTGCCGACCCAGCACCGGGGGCCTGACTGGGCGACGATAAAACGCCTGATTGGCATTGGCATGCCGGTGGCGTTGGCGATTTTCTTCGAAGTTACGCTGTTTGCCGTTGTGGCGCTGTTGGTTTCGCCGTTAGGCATTGTCGCCGTGGCGGGCCACCAGATTGCGCTCAACTTCAGCGCCTTGATGTTCGTACTGCCGTTGTCGTTGGGCGTGGCGGCGACCATCCGCGTGGGCTATAACCTGGGGAAAGGTTCCGTCGAGGGCGCGCGCATTGCCGCCAATGCGTCCATCGGCGTGGGTATCGCTATGGCTACCGCCACCGCGCTATTTACCGCCATTCTGCGCGAACCCATTGCCTTACTGTATAACGACAACCCCGCCGTGGTCACAATGGCCTCGCATTTGATGCTGCTGGCGGCGCTTTACCAGATTTCCGACTCGATCCAAGTGATCGGCAGCGGTATCCTGCGCGGTTACAAAGACACCCGTTCGATTTTCTTTATTACCTTTATCGCCTATTGGCTGCTGGGCCTGCCAAGCGGTTATTTACTGGCGTTAACCGATATTCTGGTGCCGGCGATGGGGCCGAGCGGTTTTTGGATTGGCTTTATCATCGGCCTGACCTTTGCTGCTATCCTGATGGCGTTGCGCATGCGCTGGTTGCAAAAACAGTCCGCCAGCTTGATTCTGCACCGCTCCGCGCGTTAAAGGTTTTCCCGTGCGGGCAGCACCCTCCCTGCCCGCCGTTAATTTCAGCGCCAAATGCAGAAAAAAGCGGCATGCTGCACACTCGTGCAGCAATCGGATGAATAAGCGGATAAAATTGCATTTTTCCCCTTGCCAGCGTGCGGGTAGCTCGTTAATATTCGTCCCCGCTGTCAGCCATGACAGGCAGAAAAAAGATGCGTCCGTAGCTCAGTTGGTTAGAGCACCACCTTGACATGGTGGGGGTCGGTGGTTCGAGTCCACTCGGACGCACCAACGTTCTGTTCACCACGGTGACGAAAATTTGCGTACAGTGCGTCCGTAGCTCAGTTGGTTAGAGCACCACCTTGACATGGTGGGGGTCGGTGGTTCGAGTCCACTCGGACGCACCATTTCTCTTCCGTAGTTTTCTCTTCATACTCTCGATTATCAAAATAACAATAAAATGCTCTGCCCTTCGCCATGCAGTTTAGCTAATTCCCCCTATACAACCGATTTAATTCCACAGTGACTTCATCAATACTCTGCAAAATTAACCACGGGAATTTCACCACATAAATTGCGCAGCATTTTATGTTCATGCTCAAGGCGAGAGAAAAAAGACGACCCTGACGCCCCGCCCCCCAATATATTGCGCTTCCAGCACCGTATAATCAGTGACGGCCAAGCCACCTACGGCGGCGCCGTTTATCCTGCCGATAAGAACAATCTCAATTGTAATTGGGAATCACTCTCATTATAGTTAAGTTTTTCATTATCACATTTAACAGGCAGGTAATTAATACCATCATGAAAATTGCGTATAAATATTCGCTGCTGGCTTCGTTCATTGCTTGCAGCCTGGGGATCGCGCCGACATGGGCAGACGAAACAAATACCGAACCAGCGCAGAAACAAGGCCCGGCCAGCAACACCAATCACAAGAAAAACGCCATTAATACCGATGAAAAAAGCAGCAGCGAAAATACCATGGTGGTGACCGCCAGAGAGCAAACGCTACAGGCGCCGGGGGTGTCAATCATTGATAGTGAAGCAATCAAAAAACACCCCATCCAGCGTGATGTTGCTGAAATTATCCGTACCATGCCCGGCGTGAACCTTACCGGCAATTCCAACAGCGGCCAGCGCGGTAATAATCGCCAAATCGATATTCGCGGCATGGGGCCGGAAAACACCCTTATTCTGGTTGACGGTATGCCGGTTAGCAGCCGCAACTCGGTGCGCTATGGCTGGAGTGACGAACGCGATACCCGTGGCGATACCAACTGGGTGCCGCCTGAAATGATAGACCGTATCGAAGTTATCCGCGGCCCAGCCGCTGCGCTATATGGCAATGGCGCCATGGGCGGCGTGGTCAATATCATTACCAAACCGGCAACCAAAGAATGGCACGGCAGTTTCAATAGCTATTACAACGTGCCTGAACACAAATCTGAAGGGGCTACACGGCGCTTTAACGCCAGTTTACACGGCACCCTGACGGATAATCTCACTCTGCGCCTTTACGGTAACTGGAATAAAACCCAGGCGGATGCGCAGGACATCAACGAAAGCCACACGACGCCACGCACTGGCACTTATGCCGGCACCTATCCGTCGGGACGGGAAGGTTTCATTAATAAAGATATCCATTCAGCCCTACGCTGGGAATTTATGCCACAGCAGGCACTCGAACTTGATATGGGCTATAGCCGCCAGGGCAACCTGTATGCCGGCGACACACAAAACACCAATACCAATACATTGGTGAAGGAATACTACGGTAAAGAAACCAATATCATCTATCGTCAAACGCTCAGCCTGAAATATACCGGCGCCTGGGACAACGGCGTGACCACGAATAACTACGTTCAGTTTGAAAAAACACGCAATACCCGGCTCAATGAAGGCCTGTCCGGGGGGATCGCGGGCATATTCAGCCCTTCTAATGAAGGTTTTTCCACCATTACGCTATATGACACTAACCTCCATTCAGAGATCAATATTCCGCTTGATCTGTGGGTCAGCCAGACCGTGACCTTCGGCGCGGAAATGAATCATCAGGCCATGAAAGATCCGGCTTCAAATACCGAAACCACCACGGCTGGCGGTAGCGTTACCGGCATTTCCAGCTCCGGACGTGATAAATACAGTTCAGCCGATATTTACGGCGTTTACATGGAGGACAATATTGATCTGACGGATTCAACCCGTCTGACGCCCGGGTTACGTTTCAACTATCAGGATATTACCGGCAGCAACTTCAGCCCAGCGTTGAATCTCTCGCAGGAGTTGGGCAATGATTTTACGCTGAAACTCGGTATCGCCCGGGCCTGGAAAGCCCCGAACCTGTACCAGACCAACCCCAACTATCTTCTATACAGCAGCGGGCAGGGTTGCTATGCCAGCGCCGGCAGTTGCTACCTGCAGGGGAACAGCGACTTAAAAGCCGAAACCAGCGTCAATAAAGAGATCGGTATCGAATATCATCATGATGACATTCAGGCCGGCCTGACCTGGTATCGCAACGACTACCACGATAAAGTCGAAGCAGGCTACGCGGCGGAATACGCCAACGGCACATCGGATATTTACAAGTGGGAAAACGTGCCTAAAGCGGTGGTTCAGGGGCTGGAAGGTACCTTAAACTTCCCGATTGCTGAATCAGTGACGATGAAAAATAACTTCACTTATAACATCGAAAATAAAAACAAAACCACCGGCGATTACCTGTCGATTATTCCCAAATTTACCATTAACTCTATCGTTGACTGGCAGGCCACCAACGACCTGTCAGTTCAGGGAACCATGACATGGTATGACCGTCAGAAACCGAAGAAACTGAATTATAAGGGCGAAGCCACATCAGGCAGCGAAACCCGGCAAGTGTCGCCTTACGCCCTGTTCGGCATGAGTGCGACCTATAACGTGAATAAATACATGGATGTCACCGCCGGTATCGATAACCTGTTCGATAAACGCCACTTCCGCGAGGGCAACGCACAGAGTACCGGAAACGCCACAACGGGTGCGTACTTGTGGGGCGCAGGCGCTAATACTTATAACGAATCAGGCCGGACTTACTATATGCAGGTGGGCATGCATTTCTGATAAAACGTTTTTCAGGCTGCGATGATCCTTTCCGCAGCCTGAAATCGTTTTTATCAGCGGGCAGATGAAGAGAATACCCATGAATCACCGATTATCTTGCAGCAAAAACAGGCGTAGCGCGCTATGCCTGGCCGCGTTATTCACCTGCCTGTACGCAGGAGCAAGTTATTCCAGGCCGGATATGACGCCTTTGGGCCCGAATATCGCGGATAGAGGCTCTTCTTTTTATCATTTCTCTGTCAGCAGGTTCGATTCCGCCGACGGCAAACGGCATTACAACGTGTGGACGGGGGTACCCAATAGCCCGCCACCAGCCACCGGATTTCCCGTTCTTTATATGCTGGACGGCAACGCCGTCATGGACAGGTTATCGGATGCATTGCTGAAACAACTGGCGGCACAAAGCCCCCCTGTTCTGGTCGTCATCGGCTATCAGACGGCGCTGCCGTTCGATCTGCACGCCAGAGCGTATGACTACACGCCGCCGGTTAAAGACAATAACACGGGCGATCGGCAAAATATGCGCGGCAGAATGGCCGGCGGCGGCCTTATCTTTCGCCATCTGCTGGAAACGACCCTGGCTCCGCAGGCAGAAAAAGGGCTGAATATCGACCAGCGTAAACGCGGTATCTGGGGGCATTCTTTGGGCGGGGTTTTTGTGCTGGAGGCGTATTTATCCTCTGCGTTTTTTAGCCGCTATTACGCCGCCAGCCCGTCGCTGAACCGTGATTATGTGGGGTTACTGCAACAGTTAGCAGCGATAGATAAGCGAAAATTCTGTGATAAACCGCTGTATTTAAGCGAAGGAAACGGCGCTCCCGGTAAAAACCCAGAGGCGCCGCCTCCGGATGTGCTCAATAAAGTGCGCGCCACCGCGTCATCCCTTCAGCAGGCGGGGCTGCCCGTGACATACAGGCCGTATCCCGAATTATCACATGGCCAGATGTTTAACGTTGGTTTTGAGCAGGCGTTGCTGGATATGGCAAAAAATGCCGCAGGCAACGCGCCGGCACAGTGCCAGTGATCATCAGCCCGTCCTGCTGGTCTTCTCCGCTGAATAACGCTAACGGCGAGGGGGCGTTGCCACCGCAACCCCCCCTCGCCGGTTTCATTCGTCATCGTCAGGACAATAGCTCCTCTTCCCCCTCATCAAAGATCTGTTCCACCCGGGTTTCCGTAGCGGCGCCGGCGCTATCACGCCACAGCCGCGCATAGAGGCCATCCGCCGCCAGCAGCGCCGCATGCGTGCCGTATTCAGCGATGCGGCCCCCTTCCAGCACTGCGATCAGATCGCATCGGCAGGCGGTGGTGAGCCGATGAGCAACCACCAGTGCCGTTTGCCCATGGTTACGGGCGCCTGCGGCCAAAGACGTCATCAGCGCCTCCTCGGCCGAACGATCCAGGCGCGCCGTGGCTTCGTCAAGCAGCAGGACATGGGCATTGGCAAGCTGCGCGCGCGCCAAAGCGATGAGCTGGCGCTGCCCTGCCGATAAGCCCGCCCCGCCGTTATTCACCGGGGTGCGGAACCCCTGCGATAGCGCGCGCACCGTTGCCAACAGCCCGGCCCGCCGCGCCGCGTCTTCCACCGCCTCATTGCTGCTCCCTGGGCGCGCATAGCGAATATTGCCGGCGATATCGCCACTGAACAATGCCACATCCTGCTCAACCAGTCCCACACGGGAGCGATAGTCGGCAAGCAACATCTCGTCAACCGCATATTCGCCAATGCGGATCTTACCGCTAGTCGGGGAATAAAGGCCCGCCAGCAGTTTCACCAAGGTCGACTTGCCGGCACCGCTTGGCCCGACCACGGCCACCACCGAACCTTGCGGTATCGACAGACTTAACGTATCCAGGGCCAGCTCACGGCTACCGGGATAGCGGAAGGTGACATTTTCCAGCGCCAGTTCGCCCTTCAGCGGCACGTACACCGATGGATCCGCAGGCTGCACCTCCTCCGCCCCCTCGGTAGCCAACAGTTCGTCAATATGCTTGGTGCTGGCAGTCGCTTGCTGGTAAGCATCGACAATGCCGGACAATTGCTGCACCGGCCCATAGAACTGCCCCAGCAACAGGAAGAATGCCGCCAACACGCCGGCGGTCATCTCACCTTCGGCAACGCGGGATGCGCCCACGAGCAGGACGACAGCGTAAGAAGCTTCGGTACAAAACGTCAGGAAGGGAAAATAAACAGCAAGGTATTTTTGCGCACGCACGCGGGTAGCGCGGAAGCGATCCGACAGCGTCCGCAGTTTGGCGGCCTCCACGTCCTGCTGCCCATGCGATTGCACCACCCGCAGCCCAGACACTTTCTCTTGCAAGGTGCTATTTACCTTGCCGATCTCAATCCGCGCCTTGGCATACGCGGGTGAACTCAAACGGCGGTAAATCAGCGTCGCCGCGGCGATCACCGGCACAGCGCCTAACGTCACCAGAGCCAGCACAGGATCGAGCCAGAACATCGTGACCGCAATGGCGAGCATGGTGACCAGACTGGTCGCAGCGCCGGCAAGGCCGTTTTGCAGAAAGCGCGCCAGCGCGTCGACATCAACGGTCATGCGGGTGAGGCGTGCATCGGCGTATTGTTCATGGTAAGGCAGGCCCAGCCGCAACAGATGGCCGAAGCTGCGTAACCGCACGGTGTGCTGCACGGTTTCTGCCGCACGCGCCGAAACCACGGTCTGCAATGAGTAGCAGCACCAACTGACGATCACCAACAACAGGGCAAAAGCGGCACAAACCGCGATGGCGGTCAGATTGCCCATGGCGACGCCGCTATCGATACCGCGCTGCAGCAGCACCAGCACCCCGACGCTCGCGGCTGAATCCACGGCGATCAGTATCGCGGCAGCCACAAACAGCCACGCGACAGGGGCCAACAGCGATACCACCCGCCGCCCTTTGCCGGCCTGCGCCAACCGCACCGCCTTTTCGGGCACGCGGCACATGCGCTCGCGGAACCCCAGGCCGGCCCCGGCCGCGCGCGGTTCATCGCGCTCAGTGCCCACCGGCGAGGCGCTCGGCTCAGGCCAGAGCACGTTGGCCGAATCCGCCGGTTGTTCCAGAAAATCCCCCGTGCCGGACATCAGCGCACGGAATGCCGGGCAACGTTGCTCAAGCTCCGCCTGTGTGCCGATATCCGCAACGCGCCCCGCCTCCAGCACCACAATCTTATCGGCCAGTTGCAACGTCGAACGGCGCCGTGCGATCACCAGCAGCATGTGCTCGTCATCGGCATAGCGTGCCAGCGCGGTATTGATTTCCGCTTCCGTACCGGCATCCACCGCCGAAGTGGTATCGTCCAGGATCAACAGCTCCGGCGCGGTGAGCAACGCGCGGGCAAGCGCCAGGCGCTGGCGTTGCCCTCCGGAGAGGTTTGCCGCACGCTCGGCCAGCGGCGTGTTGAACCCCTTTGGCAGCGCTGAAATAAAGCCCGTGGCGCCGGCCGCATCGGCAGCGCGACGGATGTCATCTTCGCTGGCCTGCGGATGGCCATAGGCAATATTTTCGGCAACGGTGCCGGCAAACAAAAAGGTGTCTTCAAACACCACGCCGACCTGCCGGCGCAGCGCGGCCAGCTTGAGATCGGCAATGCTCTGCCTGCCCTGCGCCGTGTTGAGCCACAGCCGCCCGGCGGTGGCATCGTAGAAGCGCGCAAGCAGCATCAACAGGGTTGATTTACCCGAACCGGAAGCGCCAACGATCGCGACGGTTTCTCCCGCACGCATGGAAAACGACACGTCATGCAATACGTCCACGCCGTTGCCGTAGTGGAATCCAACACCGTCCAGTTCCAGGCCGACAACCTTGCCGGCGACGGCCTGATCGCCGTCCTGCATTTGCGGCCGGGTATCAATGAGAGAGAAAACGCGCTCTACCGAAGCCTGAGTTCGTTGGGCAATGACCAGAAACGAGGCAAATACCCGGGTCGGGCCGGTTAACATGGCGAGGAAGCTGGCAAAGGCCACGAACGTTCCCAGATCGATTCGGCCCGCCATGACCGACCACCCGCCGAACCCCAGCAGCACGATTTGGCCGAGCACCGGAAGCGCCAGCATGGTGGCGCCCGGCATCGCCTGGGAAATTGCCGCGCCAATGCGCACGCGGACTATCTGCCGCGACTGGCGATCCAGCCATTGCATCTCGCGCAGCTCTGCCACACAGGATTTAACGATGGAGATCTGTGTCAGCACCTCACGCATGTGTTCTGTCAGGTTGGCAAGCCGATCCGAGGCCTGGCCGGTCTGGGCAAAAACACGACGACGCGCACGCAGCGCCGTAATAGCAAGGCCGGCCAGCACCACCACCACGATGAGCGTCATTGCCGGCGACATCCACAGCATTACCGCCAGGCCGGCAATATAATAAGTGAGGACGGCCAATGGCACCGGGCACATCTGCAACAGAATGTGCATCTGCTGCAAATCGCTATTGGTGCGCGAAATGACCTGCCCGGTACGCAAGGCGTCTTGCCCTGCGCCATCAAGGTTCTGAATACTGTCGAAGGCTCTTCCGCGCAGCGTGTGCTGAACCCACAGCGAAAGCTCGCCCGCATATCCGCGCCGCACATAGTTACCGATGAAATCAAACAGAGCAATCACCAGCAAGCCACCGGCGAGCCATGGCAAGCGTGCCGGATTGCCGGCCAGCGCATCGTTAACCGCCTGACGAGTAAATAAAGGCGCCAACGCGGCGAGGACAATCGTCGATACCGAAGCCAGTATCACAATGATGCTTAACGTCTTTCGTTCCCAGCACACGCCGGCAAGACGGACAATCCAGGAATCAGTGGCCTTTGAAGAATGAGCAGTGGGCATCAAGCCTCCTTTATCTGCCAGAGCATAAATCCGATTAAAACTGCGCCAGCGTAGGCCGCCTCCGGGTTCTTTTCCGCGTGAAGACAGCGCCATCACTGACGCAATGCAATAGCGCCGCAGGCTGGCGCTAATCAGCCGTACCTCAGTTTGGCGACAAGTTGTTCAGCGACCTGCGCCGGGCTGGCCTGCGCCGCCATTTCGGCCGCCACCTGTGCTGATGCGGTACGCAGTGAGGCATTACTCAGGAATGTATTGATCAGATCGCTCGATAAGCCGTTTTTGCCGGGGATGATGCCGCAACCGCGATCCACCACGGCCCTGGCGTTGACCGGCCGATCGGCGCCCTCACCGAACACGATTTGCGGAATGCCGGCGTGCAGCGCCGTGAGGGTGTTGCCCGCCCCGCCGTGATGAATAAACCCATCGGCGCCGTTGAGAAACAGGCCCATCGGTATCCAGTCGACCAGCCGAACATTGGGCGGTAGCCGGCGCAAATCAGAACGCGCATTGGCTGAAAGCTGCAGGATAATCTCCGCATCCACCTCATCGGCCGAATCCATAACCCACGAGATCAGATCCAGCCCGTCAACCATCGGCTTGACGGTACCCAGGCTGACCAACAAACGCTTACGGCCGGGCGACCTGGCCCACCAGTCTTGCCAGACGGCGCCGCCGTTATAGGGGACATATCGCATTGAGATGACGGGCTCGCCGTCATTTTCCAGCATGCTCATGCTCGGCGGCGTGACATCGATCCAGGCGAGATCGCGCGGCGGTGCCGTGACGCCGTGGCGGTTATAGGCATCGGCTAGCGAGCGCGTCACCCCTTTGATATGCCAGGGCGTATGGGCGAACCCGACGGATTGCATGACAACCGGGATATGATACTTGGCCGCAATGAGCGGGCCGACCACGCCAAGCGGTGGATAGATGATAAGATCGGGCTGCCATGCCCCAGCCTGTTCAACCAGGCGATCGGCCATCTCTTCACTGAAGAACGAGAAGTTACCCATTTTGGTGCCGGCATGGTTTTTTTTACGCAGATCTTCCCGCCGCCGATAGTCGGCCTCCGAATCAAAGCCGGGCGCGGCATCGAACGCGACCAGGCCGGCCTCCGCCGCCTTTTGCGCAAATTTGCCTGCGCTCGCGATCAACACTTCATGCCCATGAACACGAAAAGCCTGGGCTAGAGAGAACACGGGATACAACAAACCGTATAAAGGTGGGCCAACAAAGAGAATACGCATGAGAAAATCCATCTCCGGCCTGACACAGTGAAATCCTGAAAGTCGCGCAGGCCCCCGACTGCTAAGGCGCCTATGGATTTCCAGTCAAGCGAATATTCAGCCAACCGGCGCTGAGTCCCCGTTGAAATGTCATGGGGGTGAATTATCGACGACCCAGCAACCGTAACCACGCAAACTATTACTTACCCAGCGCACTACACCCCTATCGAATAATGTTTTTCATTTCCCGGCGAACAACAGTGATTAATTTATCCCGCCTTCTAAAATAGTGACACAAAATACATTGTCATTATATCCAGAAATTACCCCAAACATTGCGGGTAATCGAAAACGTCGAAACCCATACAGAATTTCACATAAAAACAATAGAGTACATAGAATCGCATCAGGTTATGGAAAAGAAACCCGCGATAGGTATAGCTGCGTTCCAAAATAACCACGCATTAATGAATGTTTTGCGAGATTATTTACCCAGAGCCCGTCTTCGCCTTCATTGGCGAGCTCTGTTCATTACGTTAGCATATAATTATACGGTGAGTTTAAATTAAATCGATAATAGGAATTTTACCATATCATAATTAACCATTTAATTTCCCCGGCTTATTAATAATAAAACAGGCAGCGATGTTTTATCGTGACACGCGTTCTTACACACTTTAATATAAGGTTGAAATTATTTTATTGGCCAAATTAATAAACCCGGTATATTTCATGGAATGCCAAGAATGAAGAATGTCACCGCTTTCACCCCCCTTAAGCTCAGTGCAACAGAACGCTTACTGGCACAGCTGGCGAACCCGACGTCGCTGGATGTGACTCAGTTCTGGCATGATGTGGAAGCCGTCGATGTTCCTCTGGTGACTACGGCCGCCGGTAATCACGACGAGCGTGACGTCACCTTTCTCTGGCGCTCGGAAAAAGCCTTACAGGGGGTTTATCTCTGCCTGAACCGTGTGACGGATAAAAGCCACGTCGCCAGGGGGATGATGACCCATATCCCCGCCAGCGACATCTGGGCGCTGCAACTGCGCTTGCCGGCCAGCTACCGCGGTTCATACAGCATTACGGAGATTCCGCAGGGAACCTCACCCGAGCTGATTTCACAACTTGGCGGGCGCTTCACGCCGTTTATCGGGCAAGCCGATCCTTTCTGTAAAACGGCCAGCATCAACGTGCGTGGGGAGACGTGGGTCTCTGTTCTGGCCCTCGATCAGGCCCCCGAGCAGCGCGAGTGGGCGGCCGCACCCGCCCCCCACCGCGGCACGCTCACCGCGTCTTATCCCGTGGTTGCCGGGCAACAGCGCCGTGTGCGCCTCTATATCCCCGACGTAGCCAGTTCGACGCCTTTAGGTTTGCTGGTCTTGCCCGATGCCGAAACATGGTTTGATCACGTCGGTGCCCTGGGCGCTCTCGACGCCGCCATCGCCAGCGGCCGTATCCGCCCCCTGGCGGTGCTGGGCATTGACAACAATGATGAACGGGATCGCGCCGCCATCCTGGGCGGCGATAACCAACTGGTGATCGACATTGCCGAACATCTGATACCGCAGGTACGCGCCGCACACCCAGACAGAGCCTGGGCCGGCCGTTCTCAGACCGTGCTGTGCGGGCAGAGCCTGGGCGGCGTAACCGCTCTGATGGCCGCCGTGCACGCGCCTGACGTTTTCGGCGCCATAATCAGCACCTCCCCCTCAATGTGGTGGATGCCGGACAACAGCCGGCGCCCGATCATGTTTAAAGAAAGCGATACCTCGTGGGTGAGCGAACGGGTATTGTCCAGCCCGCCGCAGACGGTGCGGATCAGACTGTGCGTGGGGGCACTGGAAGGGGCGATGGTTCCGCATGTCGAGCAATTGCACCAACGGCTATGCGCCGCTGGCGTTGAGAGCCAGCTTGCTATCTATACCGGCGGCCACGACTATGCATGGTGGCGCGGCGCCCTTATCGACGGGTTGGCAGTGATATGATTGTTCACCACTGCCAGCGGCGATGCCTTTATGGCAGTGGGCTGTTACACGCTGGATGGTCGCTTTATCTATAATTCCTATGCTGCCTGTACGGCAGTGAACCAAGCATTCCGCTGCCGGTGTGCTACCAGATATTTCTAATCTGCCTGTACGGCAGTGAACGTGCGGTTTCGGGCCTTCGGCTAGGGTCTGATTTTCTAAGCTGCCTGTACGGCAGTGAACTTATCTTTCTCGTGGTCGTCCTGGCTGCGTTCTTTCTAAGCTGCCTGTACGGCAGTGAACTCAGCGCCTAACAAAATGATGTAGTCAATAAATTTCTAAGCTGCCTGTACGGCAGTGAACGTCTTTGCGCGTCTGCATGAAATTGATTTCGATTTCTAAGCTGCCTGTACGGCAGTGAACAACGCCCCCGGAGGGCGTATGAAGGTCCGTCTTTTCTAAGCTGCCTGTACGGCAGTGAACCGCATGTTATTAGGACAGCGAAAGGATTCCGATTTCTAAGCTGCCAGTACGGCAGTGAACTTATCGACGGCATCACCTTCGCGACGGAATAATTTCTAAGCTGCCTGTACGGCAGTGAACGAATATCAATGTTGCCCTCGCCGTGGCATTTATTTCTAAGCTGCCTGTACGGCAGTGAACTGCAGAGCTCAGGCGCGCTTCCTTCCCCTCCGTTTCTAAGCTGCCTGTACGGCAGTGAACGGATAAGCGCCGGGAGCTGCGTGATGTCGTTTTTTCTAAGCTGCCTGTACGGCAGTGAACACTTTTCCCGTTATTACTGGTGACGAATGCCTTTTCTAAGCTGCCTGTACGGCAGTGAACCCCGGTGATACGCGCGATACGTTGTTCCCCGATTTCTAAGCTGCCTGTACGGCAGTGAACCCAGTAGCGCAGCAGTTGCTCAGAATTCGATATTTCTAAGCTGCCTGTACGGCAGTGAACCTGTTTGCGGGTGAGTCTCTTGCCGGCGTCATTTTCTAAGCTGCCTGTACGGCAGTGAACGGCTCCACAGCACGGGCAATGCACATCGCTAATTTCTAAGCTGCCTGTACGGCAGTGAACCAAGCGATGAACGATAAAGACCTGAGCAAGCCTTTCTAAGCTGCCTGTACGGCAGTGAACCGTTATAGATAAAAGATAACAGTATAAGTATTAAAGAAAAAATTCACTTTTGGCTTAAAAAGGCTTTTTTTACTGGCGGCTAATACTATGATAAAAATCAGTACGTTAGCATTAGCGGTAAAAAAAAGGTCAAAACCAAGGCACGGTAGCACTCTCGCTGAGTCCGTATGAACTAAACCGGCCGGTTACGGCATAATCCTGTAGCGCGCCCTGTTCCACAAACAGCCGGAACATTTGCCTGGATGACAAGCTTTTCAATTGCAGGAACGGCAGTGCGACCCGTTTCTCCGCAGAAAGCAATATTCGCTCGCGCGCTTCATCCTCGGTCAGCCAGCCCTTACGAACCGAGCGGCGGCGTAACCGTTCTGCACTGCTTTTCACTTGCACTCGTTTTACCGTTCTGAATTTTACATTAGCCGGAACCGGCTGAATTTCGCTGGCTTGCGTATAGTCCCGCAGCCCTTTCAACCACGCATCGGCCTGAAGTTCAGTTAACGCCGACACCAGGCCATGTAACCGGATTTTTTCGCCCAGCGTTCTGCCCGCATCAGGAAAACTCACACCGATATCTCCCTCTCCCCGTTGTCCCAGCGCCCGATGCAATTTGGCAAACAACGCATTCAGCAAATCAGCGGCGGAGAATTCAGTGTCGGGCAGTATCCGTATCTCCAGATAATGATCCATACCAGCCTCCTTTTATTCCCCTTTTTCACCAAACACACCGCCGCGAATCAGCGTAGCGATAACGTAATGCTGCTGGTCGTTTTCCGGCACGCTGCCCTTTGTCACCCAGTTATCCAGCAGTGTGTAGAAATCCATTTTTTGTTTCGGCTGACGATAGGCTTTCCCGCGACTAGTAACAGAGCCGTAAGGTTCCACCGCGATTGGCCCCAGCCCCAGTTCGGCCGCATCGGGATACCAGTCATCAATAGTGCGCAGGGCATTGCCAATCTTTTGCGAATGCAGCGCGGCGACACCATCCACCTGATACAGGATCTTGCTTTTCTTATTGCGACTGTTGTCGTCCAGCACCAGCTCCTGCGAAGGGAAAACTTCCTGACCGGCTCCCAAACGCACAAATGCATCGACGGTGAAAAAAGCCGATTCTTCTCCCGCCAGTCCTTGTTCAATAGCCGCCGCCAGCAGTGCCAGCTCCCCGTCAGGCTGACTGAATTGCCGCAACGAGTAATCTCCTCCATCGAAATCCCAGCTTTTTTCCCCCTGTGTCACCCGAACGTTAAGCGCTTCCGCTCCCACGCGGTTACGCCACAGGAAACGGCCGTTGGCCAGATTTTCCGCATATCGAGCCGCCAGAACACCAAACCCCTGTTCGGCAACATAACCGTCGATCACCCGCGACAGTTCGGCCTGATACTCTTGATCGTTACACACGGAAGGCGTCGCCAGATTACCCAGCACGCGCAGTGAAAAGCTCACCTTCAACGTATCCGCGTCGAAAGGCAGCGCTGCCACATCAACACGCTGCAGGTTAGCCTTTTGGATCTCGGCATCCAGTTTCGCTGGGTCGCTGGCCAGCGCGTTTTTCAACCGGTTGGATATGGTGCCACGAACCGCTTTCTCTTTAATCTCAACCGGCCGCCAGTCCGTTTTCTGTTCCCAGTTGCCGGAAAACATCAGCGCATCGGAATTCGCCAGTTTACGTTCGAACGCCAGTACCGATGCCGTTTTAATGGTTGCTTTAGCCATGATTAAATCCTTTTTCGTTATTCATCGTCGTCATTAAATTCATAGGTTTCGTCTGCCACCGTCGCCTTACTGCAGCACTGGTACCGGCCATCGTGATAGTGGTAATGCCAGAGTATGGCGCGAAGATCGTTAATTCGGTGCGCACCCCGCCACTCGCCAATGCCGTAGATGGATTCGGCAAAGCAGAACGGCATGGTCGGATCGCGGGTTTTCTCTACTTCGCCTGCGGCATAAAGCGGAGAAATGGCACAGTAACCGGTCATCAATGGCACCAGATAACCTGCCGCCGGCTTTGGCAAATAACGCCAGTCAGCCAGCTCATTGCCAGCGTCGTTCGCGACGGATCCCATCTTTATCGCTGCAAAATCCAGCCAGGCATCTAGCATTTCAGCTTCCGGATTCTCCTGTTTGCATTGTCCAAAGTGATCTTTCAGCAGATCGCGGCGATCCAGCAATACATAACCCGGCAGCAAGCGATGCATAACGCGGCGGGTATGCGCCTCATTTTGCGGGAAAGCCATCACTTCGATTTTGCCGATGCGGGTAATCACGCCGCCCGCCAGCCGCTGATTGACACAGCGCGTAGCCAAGAGATCTGCCAGCGCCCGCGCGCCTTCATCGCCATCGGCAATCATGCCGTGGCATTCCATCAGCAAAGAGACTGTCATATGCATGCGGCCTTCTTCATTAAACGCGGCGGTTTTCTCTTCTTTCGTCAACGGGTTGCGGGTAAGCGCGAAAGATCGTTCCCAGCCGGAGCCATAAGCATGCAGTTGCTGTTTATGACAGATCACCCCACAGCCGCTCAGCGTCAGGTTACGGCTTTGCTGCAGCCAGCGGGAAAGGGCGTGGGCATAGCCCAGAAAGTGGGTAATCGCCGGGAAACCGTAGGTTAATCCGGCGATGGCGTTGGCGTTTTCCACGCTCACATGACGCAGAACAATCAATGAACTCATCGCATCGCCTCCGTCAGCGCAGACTCTGACTCCCGCATCCGGCGTTTGAACAGCGCCGCCGTCGACCACTCCCGCCGCTCGACCTCGCTAAAGCGCAGCTGTTCATGTTCCAGTTGGCGATTGAGCCAGACGCCAAAGTCCTGTGCGATCTCTTGTTTCCAGCCGCCGCCTCCGCGCGCAAATTTAAAGTCACCATCGGATTCAGCGCGCCAGGGATCAAGCCAAAGCTGCTGGGAGCGTTTTAACTCGCAGCATTCATTCGCGCTCCAACCGGCGTCCAGATTCTGTATTGCCGCCGCATAGTTAAACAAACTATCAATAATGCTGTCGGCATATGCCCAGCATTGCCGGCGCATTTCCAGCGTGTTGCCGGACGGTGCGACACTGAGCAGAAATTGTTGCATCTGGCGCACTGCCGGACGGGCATGATGTTCAAACTCACCGCGGGGGCGAAAAATGGACTTATGCTGTAACGGCGGCTTCGCAATGCTTTGCCAGACCGGCGCGGCGCAGGGCAATAAGTAAGACTTGCCCCGGCGCCCGCTATTAAGAAACGAGATGTTCTGCGGTTTGGTGCCGCCCATGTTCTGCACGGCAAGATTGGGATAAGACACATCGATCGCATCGTGCCAGCGTTGTTCCTTTCTGGCCTGACGTATCGCTTTGGCCTCATCGCTAAAACGGGCAACCGTAATGCGCTGGTGCAGCGCCTGCGCCAGCGAAGATGAATAAAGTGGGCTGAGCAGGTGATATTGGCTGCCAGCCGCGGTGTCTGATAAGGGAAAATAAATCTGTTTTGCCAGCTTATGTGAACGGAGTTGCTTATCGGTAAGCGCCCGCTTAAACCCGGTTATCCACTGCGTCAGTTGCTGTGGATCGTCCGTCAATACGGCAAGCGCGGCATGATCTTCCCGCTGCAATGCCGCAGCCAGCGAATCACCGCCGTATTCCGTCTGTAATAACTTAGCGACATCCAGCGCAGCGGCATTACCCACCGCATCCACCGCCGGTTGCCTCAGCGCGGCGGTGGAAAGATATTCCGGGCTTTCTTCCACTGGCGCAGCGCTAAACACGCTGCTGCCTTTGGCATCGCTATGGGTAAACTTCAGCGCATGGGTCACCAGGCTGATCTGCTCCGCGCGGGAAGCCGCATCGGTTAACCAGGCACGAACCTGATAGCGATCGTTAATCTCCTGCCGTTCGGCCGCCAACGCCAGCGCGTCGTTAGCAAACTTTTTTTCCGCTACCTCAAGCCTCAGCCGCCTGCGGTTTTCGATGTAGTCGATAATAAACCGACTTAGCCCGACCTCTTCCATTATCGTTCCCCTTTATCTCAACCGAGTGCGCCAAACACCCCGAGCAGTGGGTGCCATAGCCATCGTTCGTTTTTCTCTACTGCACGAACCGGTAAATTAATCTCGCCGAAACGCTGGCTGACGGCGCTCAGTTCCATATCCAGCTTCTCCGCTAACTGCGTATAGATTTGCTGATAATCCACCGTCAACCAGTTGCTGACGCCGTTTGCCAGCATGACGGTCACAGGTTGAAAGACATAGCTCTCTTTCCAGCCGGAATCATCGCTGTCCGGCATTTTGAACACAGGCTTATCGCCCTCTTCAGCGATCCAGAGGTAGTACTGTTCATCAGGAAACGACAGCCGAAACGGTTTACGGCGCTGCAATTCACCGCACCAGTCGGCGTCAGTTTTCCACCACAGCGCGGCATAGTACTCCGTTGAGCCTTTTATTCCCTGCATCGCCTTACGCAGCATATGATGTTCCAGATCCACCAGATTTTGCGCAGGCGTAAGCGATGGCCGCTGCTGAATGCGGGGAACGGCGCTGATGACGCGATACTGTTCTTCCGTCAGTAAATCCGCCAGATCGTGGCTGACCAGCTTTGGATCACCAGATGAGGAAGACTCAAACCCCGGACGACAATAGGCCGGACGGCAATCACGCAATGCCTTTACGTTTTTACGCAAAATATGCAGATTTGGCGTGACGGGCTGCTGCTGGCGATGGCGCTGAATACGCCCGGCAAGCTGAATCAATGAACGCATCGAACTGGGTTCGGCAACGGCCCAGTCAAAATCAAAATCACGCCCCACTTCCGCCACCGAGGTCGCCAGCACCACAAACAAATGATGCGATTCCGGGTCATGCGCCAGCGCCTGCCGTATTTCTTCTATCTGCCATAGCGCATCCGGATCATAACGGGTGAGAGAGGCATCCAGCCGTTGTTCAATAAAAGAACGCATCGCCAGCGGATGCTGGCTGTGATACACGCAGTAATGAATACGGTAACCGTCTGGCGACGGCTGTGTAAATAACTGGCGGGCGACGGCCACCAGCGGCGTGATATTCGCCATACGAACCAACCCCAGCGAGATCGTTTTACCCGACGGATGCATTTGATGATGCGCCTGATGCAGCGCCATCATCGATTGATGAAAACAGGCCGCCACGCCGGCAATCACGTCGCCGACCTTTGTCGTGGCGACCGTGACCGGAACCCGTTCGGCCAGACGCAGCACTGGCGCCTGGCGCAGTTTTTCCACCCTTGCCGCCACGAACGCTTGATGCGCCTGGCGGAAGGTTTTCCCCGTCTGATGGTCGCTATGCAGTGCGGTATGTTCATCAAACCAACCACAGCAGATATTCACCGGCCTATCCGGTGTCCCACACACCTGTTGATAGTCGGCCCGCCCACTGCGATAGGCGTTAAACAGCGCCTCAACCAACGCCGGCGGTAAGGTGGCGGAAGAGAGCAGCACCCGGGAACCGAGCATCCCCGCCCAGTTGACTAGGCGGCATAATGCCGGCAGGTCGGCCAGGTCAAAATCATCCGGTTCATCCAGCACCAGATCGGCGGTCAGCAGGCGCAGCATAGGCGCAATTTGTTTACCACCGCGTACACCTTCCGTTGCCGATATCAGATGGTCGATGGTGGAGACCAGCACCGGCGCGCTAAGCAATTTATGCAGCGTTGGGCTTTTACTTAACCAGGCGCTAAGGCGCCCGTCATCCAGACTGCCGTCATAACTGACATACTGGTGTTCCGCAAACAGCGCATCGGCAGATGCGCTGCCCGACCGGGCGACGTCCCGATTCAGCTCATGCAGTTGAGTAACAGCCTGCGAACCGATCAGCACCGCCAGATCGTCATCCTGCAACGTCAGTTTTTCCCGTAACGCATCGCCGGTTTGCAGCGTCAGTGTCCGTAACCCCAGCGCAACAGAAAAACGACAGCCCTGCTTTTCATCGGCCAGTCCGTACATAATGCGGGCATTGGCAAACGTTTTACCACAGCCGGTTGACGCCATATTTACGCCGAAAAACCCCTGTTCAGCGGAACGCTCGCGCAACGCGCTGGACACGTCGAAGGCTTTGTCCTGCCAGCGATATTTGGTACTGGTGGCTCGCTGTTTAAATCCTTTATGACGGGTGATGGAAGGCAGTGTTTTTCTTACTTGCGGCAGACTGCGCCCCAGCAGCAGAGCATTCTGACTGACGCCAATACAGTGTTCGTCCAACTTTTGTTTGCGTTGTCCGGTCTGACGATCGGTATTGGCAATGGCGTCGTAGGTGGCATCCTGCCAACCCACGGTCGGCGGTAGCGATGAATAGTGATGGTCGGCCAGCATCAAAACCAAACGGGCGAGATGGCTGGTAAAACGCTGGCCAAGCACACCGTACTGCGTCAGTGAACTCAGTTGCCGCGCCCGGGCGGCAAATTTATGCGCCTTACTGCGCCACGTCGTGCTGCGAATCGGCGTGCCGTATGGAAAGCGCCAGATCGCCTGTTTATCCCGTTCGCTCCAGCCTTCTCTGTCCATGTTGGTGGAGTTCCACACGGCGGTAAGTTGCTGCGTCAGCCAGCTATCGATATACGGCAGTTCAGGCGGGTGGGTATAAGGCTCAGACAACGCGTTTCCCTGTGCGGGATATGTGGGCAAACGATGATGTGACACAATCAGCCAGGCAACAGTGGTGGCCAGCGGTGGCAGCGTTTTAAACGGGTTACTGAATGGCTCAATGCCATCTTTTTGTAGTTTCTGGAGTAACACCGCCTCATCGGCAATATCGATCTGCCCGAGCGCCGTCAGCCAGCGTTGATCATCACGATCATCGACGAACGCCTGAAATAAGCGCAGAGAAACCCACTCATGCCGATATGGCTGCCAGGCTTTCCCCTCGCCGCGTAGCCCCTGCTGGAACAGCACATTCGCTTTACCAAAGTCATGGAATAGCCCGGCGATAGCGGCCAGCACGCTGACCGATTCAATACTGTGCCACGGGTTTTCATCCTGCGCTTTCAGAATATCGCGTTCGGTTGCGTTGGTCGGCACCACGCCCTGAGCATTAAAACGACGTAAATTGCCGACAATCCACAGTAATTCAGTTCTACCGGCGCTTTTGATCCAGTGGCAGGCGACGGCGGTATTACGACGCGCGGTTTTACGCAGCAGTTTGCGTAATGTCTTTAACCCCTCTAGCGTAATTGCCGTTTGCCATGTGCGATCGCCCTTGCGTTCGGCAAATTGATCCAGAACGCGGCGCGTTTCAGTTAGCGCGCGTTTATTGCATTGTGACACCAGCAGAATATTCATCGCCGAACCTGACTTAATTGCTCCGCAACGGTTATTAGAACGTTTAGAATGAAGAATCGTTTTCAGATCGGACGGGCTAAATGCATTATCCATGTACAAGTGTCCTGAAAAAGATTGATACCAACCTTCTTTAATAGATCGAGGTTCTTCCACAGCACGAGATATGCGCTGGCACCAGGCAAACCAGTAATCACCAAAGCATTAGTTTGCCGGCTTACTGCGTGTTATACCTATGAAAGACAAACACCTGCTTCATGGGTGACGATAATCATGGTAATGCCTCCTGCGCCAACTTATCCTCTCGTTCACAATAAAGCATCAATATACAGTGCGGCGCCAGCCTTAGATGCGATATGCTTTTTCTGTCTTAAGATATGTTTTTTAATTTTTTCCCATCATACGCCCAGCGCCGTAGTATAGCCCCATTAGCTAGAGTGACGATGGGGTGGGAAATGCAAAAAGTTAACCGTTTTCTTGAATTGCTGACCGGTTTTTTGATGGAAAAAGAAGACAGCGATACCGCCATCAACAAAACCACCGGTGCGGAAGATCTGGAAAACCATGTGATGCACTCGTTGCAACCGCGCGTTGCGCGTTCGGTCCCCCTGGCCGATCGCTTTATGTTTATGTAATCCCCCTAACCTGCGGGTGGCCAGCGGCATTATTGCCCTGCCGCCCGCAGCGCTGTCGTATAACTTCCGTGCAAACGGCCCGCCACGGCTTGCCATGCCCATAGCGTTAGTCCATAATCCTTCCTCTGTTGTTGGCGGGCAAATAAAGCCTTAGCAATCAGCGGGTCACAATATCAGCATTGTTTCAGTCGCGTGCGTCCGTAGCTCAGTTGGTTAGAGCACCACCTTGACATGGTGGGGGTCGGTGGTTCGAGCCCACTCGGACGCACCAAGTCTATGCCTTATCTTCCCGCACCGCGCCAATACGCAACAGCTTTACCGCCATGCTTCGGCATCGCGGGCCGCATTCTCGCAGATACCCTGCTACCAGGAACATTGCATGCTGACATTTACCGCACAAACGCCGCTCGATGATCTGGGCAACGGCCTGAAACAATGTTCCGGCATACTCAGCGATGGCACCGCGGCAAAACAGCTGGATTACGCGGCGGGCGCGTTCGGCCAACTGCTCAAGCATCCCCATCCGGTGCAGAACCGGGTTGTCGCCGGTGAGTTTGAGTTTACGGTAGGTAATGACGTCTTTATCGTGATTGCCGGCGAATCGGTCACTATCCCTGCCAACACGCCCAGCGGCTGTTTTTGCCTGGTTAGCGGCAGGCTTTGGGAAATTTCCGCCTGATTGACGTGCCGGGTAATAGCGGCCAAGTGAACAGGATGTAAACGCTGCGCAAACAGCCTGCACATAGTGCGTTTCTTTGCGCAACAACGTAAGTTGTTCCGGTGCGTTTTTCCTGGCGTTTTGGCTAAAGCTACGCCACTCATCGGTTTTTTATTTTGTTTCACGCGGCGATAGCTTTATAATGCCAGCGTCTTTTAGTTGAATGGTTTCAGCCCTTGATTCGCGAAAATACAAAAACAACATGCGCTGATTACGTCACTTTTTGCGGTGTCCTGTCTCCCATACGCGGACCAAAATTTTCCACCCGGTTGCTATCGCTGTCACCTATCCTTAACTATATTTTGCAACGTCAGGCACAATTCCTATTCCATCCCGGTGGCTTACCCACTGGTTTACTGTTTCTCTAATCCATCACAACTTGTAGAAAACATCGTCATGAAAAAGACCAAAATTGTTTGTACAATCGGCCCAAAAACCGAATCAGAAGAAATGCTGACCAACCTGCTGAACGCAGGTATGAACGTAATGCGCCTGAACTTCTCCCACGGCGATTACGAAGAACACGGTAACCGTATCAAAAACATGCGCGCCGTAATGGCCAAAACCGGTAAAAACGCCGGCATCCTGCTGGATACCAAAGGCCCTGAAATCCGCACCATGAAGCTCGAAGGCGGTACCGACGCGGCACTGGTTGCCGGCCAGACCTTCACCTTCACCACCGATCAGAGCGTTATCGGCAACAACGAACGCGTTGCCGTTACCTATCAGGGCTTCGCTGCCGACCTGCGTATCGGCAACACCGTGCTGGTTGATGACGGCCTGATCGGCATGGAAGTGCTGAACGTGACCGAAAACGAAGTGGTTTGTAAAGTGCTGAACAACGGCGATCTGGGCGAAAACAAAGGCGTTAACCTGCCGGGCGTTTCCATCCAACTGCCGGCGCTGGCGGAAAAAGACAAACGCGATCTGATCTTCGGCTGCGAACAAGGCGTAGACTTCGTTGCTGCTTCCTTCATCCGTAAACGTTCCGACGTACTGGAAATTCGTGAGCACCTGAAAGCGCACGGCGGCGAACACATTCAGATCATCTCCAAAATCGAAAACCAGGAAGGCCTGAACAACTTCGACGAAATCCTCGAAGCCTCTGACGGCATCATGGTAGCGCGTGGCGACCTGGGCGTTGAAATCCCGGTTGAAGAAGTGATCTTCGCACAGAAGATGATGATCGAGAAATGCAACCATGCACGCAAAGTGGTGATCACTGCCACCCAAATGCTCGATTCCATGATCAAAAACCCGCGCCCTACCCGTGCGGAAGCCGGCGACGTTGCCAACGCTATCCTCGATGGCACCGACGCAGTAATGCTGTCTGGCGAGTCTGCAAAAGGTAAATACCCGCTGGAAGCAGTGACCATTATGGCCACCATCTGCGAACGCACCGACCGCGTGATGCAAAGCCGCATCGACGCCCTGAACGACAGCCGCAAACTGCGCATCACCGAAGCCGTTTGCCGCGGTGCGGTTGAAACGGCGGAAAAACTGGAAGCACCGTTGATCGTTGTTGCCACCAGCGGCGGTAAATCAGCCAAATCCGTGCGTAAATACTTCCCGGGCGCGATGATCCTGGCGTTGACCACCAACGAAGTGACTGCCCGCCAGCTGATCCTGAGCAAAGGCGTTATCCCGCAGGTAGTGAAAGAAATCGCTTCCACCGACGACTTCTACCGTATCGGTAAAGAAGCGGCTCTGGCCAGCGGCCTGGCACAAAAAGGCAACGTTGTGGTGATGGTTTCTGGCGCTCTGGTACCAAGCGGCACCACCAATACTGCCTCTGTACACGTGCTTTAATCGAAAAGTGACAAAAACACGTTACGTTAAACGCCGCATTGCGGCGTTTTTTTTAACTACTGTAAACTATCCCGCCTAAAAAACCGCTGCAGATGCTTATTATTTAGCAAACAACAAATCGGAGCTGTCCGATAGAATCCGGCTGTTTTAGCTCGCTTTTTTAACTATTTTGTAAAACAAGATGCAAGTTTGAGCGAACGATCAAAATAAAGGGCCTCAACACAAAAAAATTATTCTCTTTCGAAAAAAGTTTGTGTAATACTTGTAACGCTACATGGAGATTAACTCAATCTAGAGGGTGTTATAATGAATCGTACTAAACTGGTACTGGGCGCTGTAATCCTGGGTTCCACTCTGCTGGCAGGCTGCTCTAGCAATGCTAAAATCGATCAGCTGTCTTCTGACGTTCAGACTCTGAACGCTAAAGTTGACCAACTGAGCAACGACGTGAACGCAATCCGTTCTGACGTTCAAGCAGCTAAAGACGACGCAGCACGTGCTAACCAGCGTCTGGACAACCAGGCTCACGCTTACAAAAAGTAAGATAGCTTTGGTAATTGAAAACGGTGCGCATTGTGCACCGTTTTTTTTTGCCTGCCGTTGGCTGAAACGGGCCAGACCGGCAATACGCCGGAACCGGCCCAAAACCCGCCTTAAAAGCCGCTAAACGGCGTTGCAGCGCTGCCGCTGCTCACCAGCACCGGCATCCCCGAACGGCGCGCCATGGCGCTGTCAAACTCGGTTTTATCGGTCTGAAGATCGTTCACAAACGCCTGCTTGCTGCTTGAGAGCGCAATCGGCATGGTTTGCGGATCGTCTTTTTCGGTCCTCGACAGCGGTTGATGCACCTCAACGTAACGTTTGCCGTCGGGTTCCACCGCCACCTTCACCGGTTCATTAATGATTTGCACCCGGGTGCCCTGCGGAACATGGTTAAACAGCGCTTCGATATCCTCCGGGCGAAGGCGAATGCAGCCCGAGCTGACGCGCATGCCGATGCCGAAGTTGGCGTTGGTGCCGTGGATCAGATATTGCCCCTTGCCCATCGCCAGGCGCATGGCGAACAGCCCCATCGGGTTCTCCGGCCCTGCCGGCACCACCGCCGGCAATATTTCCCCCTGCGCGGCATAGCGCTTGCGGATATTGGCGGTCGGCGTCCAGGTTGGGTTCGGGATCTTCTGGCTGATATGCGTCACTTGCAGCGGCGTATGCATCCCAACCTGGCCAATGCCGATCGGGTAGACAATGACTTTGTCCTCACCCTTGGGATAATAATACAGCCGCAGTTCCGCCAGATTGACCACGATACCTTCGCGTGGGGTGTCCGGCAGCAGCATCTGGGTCGGGATCGTCAGCACCGAGCCGGTTTTCGGCAGGTAAGGATCGGTGCCTGGGTTGGCTTCCAGCATCCCCAGCAGGCCAATTTTATAATCGGCGGCAATCATTTCCAGCGAACGGCCATCGTTCGGTACCACGTAAGTCGTATTCTCCCCAATCAGGCGGCTGTTTGCCGGCGGCAACGGGTATTCGGTCGCTTTGGCGGCGGAAACGCCGGCCAGCGCGGTGGCGAATAACATGCTCATTAAAGTCAACGCACGTTTCATGCTTTTCCCTATATTGTGACGGTTTGGCTTCGAGGCTACTCTGGCGCCCGGTGACAGGTAAATCAGACAACGCCCTGATTAAACGCCGTACGCTGAACGTTCAGCGCGCATCATGAGGCATGCACTAATAGTAGCAACCCTGCCTCCAAAGGCAATAAGTGCCCTAGAAATCAAGGTGTTATAACATGCATAAAGCGCAAGCTGGCCAGCCAATAGCGGTAATAAGTGACTGAAAAAGAAGTGATTTAGCAGAATTGTCTTGGGATAGAGAATGGCAGGTGCGCACCGGCGTTGCCGCCAATGCGCACGGGCAATCAGGCGAGCAACGCCGCCTTGGCGCGAATAGCGCGAATCATCGCTTCCAGCCCCTGGGAGCGGGAAGGCGTCAGGTGCTGGCTCAATGCCAGTTGGCTGAAGAACGGGCGAACGTCAAACTCAACGATGGCGCTCGGCCCCATACCGTGATAAAGGCTGAACACCACGGCCAGCAGCCCTTTAACGATGGCGGCGTCGCTATCGCCCTTGAACGCCACATTCCCCTGCTCGTCCAGCTGCATGACGATCCACACCTGGCTTTGGCAGCCTGAAATCAGGTTTTGCGGCTGGCGATCGGCCTCATCAAGCGCCGGCAGCTTAGCGCCCAACTCAATCACATACAGGTACTTATCTTCCCAGTTCAGGCAACGGGAAAAGTTGCGCACCAGCTTTTCTTTGTCCGGCAAAGTAGCCATGGAACTCCTTCTCGTAATATCAGGCCAGCCACGGCGTAATGTTTACGCCGATCCTTGAGAGAAAAAAGGAAACAGCCTGGCTTCTGCTGGGGCTCACCCCAGCAAAGTATGGATACGCTGCAGACCGGCAACCAACCGATCCACCTCTTCACGCGTATTATACAGCGCCAGCGAAGCGCGGCACATGCTCGGGACGTGATAAAAATCCATCAGCGGCATGGCGCAGTGGTGGCCGGTACGAATAGCAATGCCATAGCGATCGAGGAAACTGCCGACGTCATAGGCGTGATGTTTCCCCAGGTTGAAAGCAATCACCCCAGCGCGCTCCGCCGGGCCATAGACCGTCAACTGCGGCACCTGCTGCAGTGCCTCATGGGCGTAATGCATCAGCGCCTGCTCGTAGCGCTGAATAGCCTCCAGGCCCAGCTCGCTCACATAAGCAATCGCCGCCCCCAGCCCCATGATGCCGGCGGTGTTAGGCGAACCGGCCTCAAAGCGCCACGGCGGCTCGGCATAGGTGGTGCCGTTACTCAGGCTGACCTGCTGGATCATCGCCCCGCCGCCTTCCCACGGCGGCATTTGCTGCAGCAGTTGCTGCTTGCCGTACAACACGCCGATGCCAGAAGGCCCATACAGCTTATGGCCGGAGAATACATAGAAATCGCAATCCAGCGCTTGCACGTCGACAGCCTGATGCATCACCGCCTGCGCACCGTCCACCAGCACTTTCAGCCCGGCCGCTTTGGCCTGCGGAATAATTTGCTGCAGCGGATTGACGGTGCCCAACACGTTGGACACCTGCGTGATGGCCAACAGTTTGGTGGTGCTGTCGATCAACGCCGGCAATTGCGCAACGTCCAGCGTACCGTCTTGTTGCAACGGCCAAACGCGCAGCTTGACGCCCCGCGCCTGGGCCAGCATCTGCCACGGCACAATGTTGGCATGGTGTTCCATCTCGGTGATGATGATGCTGTCGCCCGGCTGGAGCAGATGGCCGCCAAAGCTGTTGGCCACCAGGTTGATGCCCTCGGTGGTGCCGCGCACGAAGACAATCTCTTCCGCCGAGGCGGCATTGATAAAGCGTGCTACTTGCTCGCGCACCGCTTCCATCTCGCTCGTGGCCTCGGCGCTCATGGTATGAATGCCACGATGCACGGCGGCATAGCCATGGCGATAGAAGTCCAGCTCGCGATCGATCACCGCCTGCGGCTTTTGCGCGCTGGCGGCGCTGTCAAGGTAGACCAACGGCTGATCGTTCACCTGGCGCGCCAAAATCGGAAAATCACTGCGTACGCGTTCGATCGGATAACTCATTTTGCCTCCCCTGGCAGGCGTGGGGCGATTTGCGCCAACACCCGCTCACGGATTGCTTCGTTTTCGATGCCTTCGGTCAGTTCGGCCGCGAAGGCAAAGATAATCATCTGCTGCGCCGCGTGCTCGCTGATGCCGCGTGAGCGCAAATAGAACAGCTGTTCGGCGTCGATACGGCCGACGGTGGCGCCATGGCTGCACTTAACGTCATCGGCATAGATTTCTAATTGGGGTTTGGTGTCGACTTCAGCCGTTTTCCCCAACAGCAGATTATGGTTGGTCATCTGCCCATCGGTCTTCAGCGCATGCTGGGCCACTTTGATCATGCCGTTAAACACCGCACGCGCGCGGTCGCTGACCACGGTCTTGTGCAACTGGCGGCTTTCGCAGTAGCCCTTATTATGCTCCAGGTAGGTACGGGTATCGCACACTTCCTGGCCAACCGGCAGCACCAGGCTGTTAATGGCAAGCGTCGTCCCTTCGCCGTTAAGCTGGGCGCTGGTATTGTGGCGCGTTAGGCCGGCGCCGAGCAGGAAGCTGTCGCTTTTCACCCGCGCGTCGCGGCCCAGCACCAGATCGTTATGGGCAAAGTGATAACTGGCTTGGCTTTCAAACGCCAGCTTGATATGGCGCAGCCCGGCGTTATCGGCCACGTTGGCCGTCAGGCGCGCTCCGGTAAAGTGCGCCGCACCGTCCAGGCTTACGTAGTGTTCGATGATTTCGGCCTCGGCACCGCGGCCCACGTCCAGGTGATGGCGGTGATGCACGGTGTTCACCTCGCCTTCCGCCGCACGCCCACTGCTGATATGCAGCAGGTATAACGGCAGCGCCGGGGCCTTGCCGGCCGGCAGGCGGATCATGCCGGTCTGCTGCGCCAGGCTTTCCGTCAGGTGCAGAAAGATCTCGGGTTGGATCGGCTCCGGCAAGGCGCGCAGCGTGCCGTAGTCGGCCAGATCAAACAGATAGCCACCCAGATCGCTGTCGCTCAACTCTGGGCTAAAACGCCCGTCGACGAACACCAGGCGGTAGGCGTCGATCGCCAGCGCCAGCGCGTCGCGCACGGCAGGGCTAACCGGCTGCGGCTGTGGCTCCAGAAACTGCTGTTCAAGCAGCCCTTCCAGCGGGGTATATTTCCAGTTTTCCTGTTTGCGCGTCGGCCAGCCCAGACGCAATGCCTGCTGCCAGTGGGCCAGCGCATGAGCGGAATGTTCACCGCCGCGGGCTTCGAACAGGCTGTAAAGCTGGCGCAGCGCCTGTGAATTATTGTTGGTCGGTAAGCCAGCCATAGCCCTGCTCCTCCAACTGTTTCACCAGCGAGAAGTCGCCGGATTTGACGATACGCCCCTGCGACAGCACGTGAACGTAATCGGGCTTGATGTAATCCAGAATACGCTGGTAGTGGGTAACAATGATAAACGCACGCTTGCCGTCACGCAGCGAGTTAACGCCGTTAGAGACGATTTTCAACGCATCGATGTCTAGGCCGGAGTCGGTTTCATCCAGAATGCACAAATCCGGCTCCAGCGCCGCCATCTGTAAGATGTCGTTGCGTTTTTTCTCACCGCCGGAAAAGCCGACGTTGACCGAACGGGTCAGCAGATCGGCCGGCATGTTCAGCAGCTTGATTTTGTCTTCAATAAAGTCGGCGAAATCGAAGCGATCCAACGGTTCTTGCTCGCGGTATTTACGCACCGCATTGACCGAGGTCTGCAGGAAGAAATGGTTGCTGACGCCGGGGATCTCCACCGGGTACTGAAACGCCAGGAACACCCCTTCACCCGCGCGATCTTCTGGATCCAGTTCCAGCAGCGGTTTGCCTTTGAACGTCACCTCGCCGTCAACCACTTCGTATTCTTCGCGCCCGGCAAGCGTCGCCGAGAGCGTGCTTTTCCCGGAGCCGTTGGGGCCCATAATGGCATGCACTTCCCCCGGTTTAACCTCCAGGTTCACCCCTTTGAGGATTTCATTGCCTTCCACGCTGACTTTTAAATTTTTGATGTTTAACATTCTGTGTCCTTAAGACGCGCCATAGTGCTGACTCCCATTTGCCCTGCCGATGTGGCAAAGCAACACGGGGTGGGTATGCTGCATATGAGCCTTGAAGCTCTGGCACGTGCAACTCAATAAACGCGCGATGCTGGGTTAACCCACGCTGTGTTCCAGACTGATCGCCAGTAATTTTTGCGCCTCGACGGCAAATTCCAACGGCAGCTCGGAGAATACGTCTTTACAGAAGCCGTTGACGATCATTGAGATCGCATCGTCTTCGCTGATGCCGCGCTGCAGACAGTAAAACAGTTGATCGTCGCCGATTTTCGAGGTGGTGGCCTCGTGCTCCAGTTGCGCGCTGTTGTTGCGCACCTCCACATACGGGAAGGTATGCGCGCCGCTGTCCGGCCCGATCAGCATCGAGTCGCACTGGGTGAAATTGCGCGCGTTTTCCGCGCCCGGCAGGATTTTTACCAGCCCGCGATAGGTATTTTCACTGTGCCCGGCGGAAATCCCCTTCGCAATGATGGTGGACTTGGTATTTTTGCCGATGTGGATCATCTTGGTGCCGGTATCCGCCTGCTGATGGCCGCTGGTTAGGGCCACAGAGAAGAACTCGCCGATCGAGTTATCCCCCTGAAGGATCACGCTGGGGTACTTCCAGGTGATGGCCGAACCGGTTTCCGACTGGGTCCAGGACATCTTCGAGTTCGCCCCTTCGCACAGCGCGCGTTTGGTCACGAAGTTGAGGATCCCGCCTTTGCTTTCGCCGCCGGAGAACCAGTTTTGCACGGTGGAGTATTTCACTTCGGCATCTTTATGCAGAATAACTTCAACCACCGCCGCGTGCAGTTGGTAGCTGTCGCGTACCGGCGCAGAACAGCCTTCAATGTAGCTGACGTAGCTGCCTTCATCGGCGATCAGGATGGTGCGTTCGAACTGGCCGGTCTTCGCCGCGTTGATGCGGAAATAGGTGGACAGTTCCATCGGGCAGCGTACCCCTTTCGGCACGTAGACGAAAGTGCCGTCCGAGGCCACCGCCGCGTTGAGCGCGGCAAAAAAGTTATCGTTGTGCGGTACCACGCGGCCCAGGTATTTGCGCACCAGATCCGGGTGCTCCTGGATCGCTTCGCCGAACGAGCAGAAAATCACCCCGCTTTCCGCCAGCTTTTCGCGGTAGGTGGTGGCAACGGAAACCGAGTCGAAGATCGCATCCACCGCCACTTCGCTGCCTTCACGTACCGGCACGCCCAGTTGGTTGAACGCGTTTTCCACTTCCTGCGTCAGATAGCTGTTTTCCGCCATTGCCGCGCCGGTTTGCTGCTCGGCGCCCGGTTGCGAACCGCAGGCATCGTCACAACTGCCGCACGAAGGCGCCGAGAAATAGCTGTAATCCTGATAGTCGAGCTTATCGTAGTGCGCCTTAAGCCAGTGCGGCTCTTCCATTTGCAACCATGCACGGTACGCCTCCAGGCGGAATTCCAGCATCCACTCCGGTTCATTACGTTTGGCCGAGATCGCCCGCACCACATCTTCGTTGATGCCATTGGCCAGTTCATCGGTTGCCAACTGGGTGAAGAACCCTTCTTTGTAACGCCCGTCACCGACCCAAGCCTGTACATCGTTAGGAAGGTCTACATTGCTTCGTGTCATGTTAGTTACATCGCTTAAACGCCAAAGCTTTCGCCACACCCGCAGGAATGTTGCGCTTTGGGATTATTAAATTTGAATATCTGATTCAGCCCTTCACGGACAAAATCCACCGTGGTGCCATCGATAAACGGCATTGCTTTCAGCGGCACGTAGAGTTTCGCGCCGTCACGTTCAAACAAGAGGTCGTCTTCCGCCGGAGCTTGGGTCAAATCCAGCACGTAGCCGAATCCGGCGCAGCCAGATTGTTTCACGCTCAACTGCAGCCCTTTCACCTGCGGATCCTGCTGCATGAGTTTGCTGATTTGCTTTGCCGCGCTGTCGCTCAGTGCAATGCCCTGCCAGACATTTTCATCTAGCGAAAACGTGCCAACACTTTCCGTTTGCATATGGCCTACCTCTTACCTTGTTTTTTATCATGCCAATCTGGCTTACTTACTATGTTAGTGATAACAATAATCACTTCAACCGTTTGTTTTACAGGGGTATGCGACAAAAAATGCGCTTTTTAACGTTGGCCGGCAATAAAACAGCCCGGCAACCGCGTGGCCCGCGATGAAACCATCGCCAGGGCGCGTTTTCATCCCCATGACTTTCAAGCACTATTCCCCATTCATCGCCGCGTTATCCGCAGGCGATAAACCGGATACCCCCTTGCGGGCAGATAATACTGAACATTCATAGAAAATACCTATTTCTGTGTTCGGGCGCGATAATATCCTTATTTATCTTGTGGTAATAACGCGCCTTATCTGTATTAAGTTTAGTCGTTAGCCAATAAATTGGGTCGCTAACGCAAAAATACAGCCCTATTTGCGGAAAATATTATTGCCAGGGAATTGATCGTTATCGCGCCAGCAAATATGATAATGATTATCATTTAACTGCATTAAGCGTGGGGCCAATGACTATTTCAATAAATGCGTGGCTGCTGAACAAGATTGATCAATACAAATTCAGCGTGCGTGACGCCACGATCGATTTCTACATGGCGGAAGCCGCACTGAAGCGGCCGGGATGCGATATCGAACACCTCAAGCGCTACAATAGCGTCAGCCTGAACATGGCCAATCTGTGCCAGGAAAACGGCGATGACGAAAGCTATCTGCACGCGCTGAGTAAATTACATAACCGCTTGATTATAGAGATCAATAACCCGGATCGCTGCCAGCTGTTCCGCGTACAGAGCTACCACTTTGCCCGCCATACCCTGCAGCTGATTTGCCATCAGTACGCCATGGAAGGCACCTGGGACAAAGCCAACGCCTTTCAGAAGGACTTCGTTAAACGGGTGCCGTTTCAGCTGTAGCCCCCGTTATGCGCCACGCCGGCGTGGGCTTGGCGCTTAGCCCAACACCGCCGTCGTCAGGCGGGAGGTACAACACAGGCGATCGCGCTTGTCGAAAATCTCGATTTGCCAAACCTGGTGGCGGCGGCCAACGTGCAGCGCGCGGCACACGCCACGCACCTGCCCGTCAAACACGGCGCGAATATGGTTGGCATTGATTTCCAACCCTACCACCTGTTGATCCCCTTCGGTGCACAGATAGCCGGCGATGGAACCCATCGATTCGGCCAGCACCACGGAAGCCCCGCCGTGCAGCAGGCCAAAGGGCTGAGTGGTCCGGCTATCGACCGGCATGGTGGCCTCCAGCGTGTCCGGCCCCAGTTTGGTAAACTCAATGCCCACGTGGGCGACCATGCAACCTTCGCCGGTTTTGTTCAACTGCTCCAGCGTTGTCTGACGTTTCCATAGCATTACGCGATCATCTCCAACAGTGCCTGTAATGGGTGGCGCACTCCGTTTCCTTCAATGCGTTTCACCTGGCTGCGGCAGGAATAGCCGGTGGCCAGACAGCGCTGGCGTGGCAAACGCTGCATCGCCTGATGCCAGGATAGCTCATAGATACCGAGTGAATTCTGCAAATTTTTGCTTTCGTGCCCGTAGGTGCCGGCCATGCCACAGCAGCCTACGTTAATGTTCTCCAGGCGGGCGCCAAAGCGGGCGAAAATCGCGATCCACTGTTGGGTGCTGGTTGGCAGCGCGGTGCTTTCCGTACAGTGGCCGAACAGGTACCACGACTCACCGCCAAGCGGCTGTTCGGCACGCTCGGCCAACACCGGCTGTAGCCATTCGTGCACCAACTGCACCTTGAAATCCCCACGCGCGTCGCCAAGGATTTCCCGGTACTCATCGCGGTAGCACAGCACCAGCGCCGGATCGACCCCGACCATCGGCACGCCCAGCTTCGCCACACGGTTGAGGAAATCGGCCGTTTTGCGCGCGGTCTTGGCAAAGCGCACCAGGAAACCTTTAATATGCTGCGCCTTGCCGTTCGGCGAAAACGGCAACATTACCGGCCGGTAGCCCAGTTTTTCCACCAGCCGAACAAAGTCGGCGACCACGTTGGCATCGTAATAGCTGGTAAACGGATCCTGCACCACCAGCACGTAATCCTGGCGCTGGCGTTCATCCAATGCTTCAAGCTGCTCGAGCGTGACCGCCGTGGCGCTGTGGCCGGAAAGCTGCTGGCGCAGCGTAGGGCTTGAGAGCATCGGCAGGTCAATCATCCCCAGCGTGCTGCGGCTCAGTTCCCGCACCCACGGTTGCCGAAACATAAAGTTGAACGCCTTCGGCGCCCTGGCCATCAGCGGCGTGTAGCTTTCCACCCCGGCGACCATATAGTCGCGCAGCGGCCGCAGGTAGCGAGTGTGGTACAACTGCAGAAAACGCGAACGGAAGCCCGGCACATCAATTTTGATCGGGCACTGGGTAGAGCAGGCTTTACAGGCCAGGCAGCCAGACATCGCCTCTTTCACCTCGTGAGAGAAGTCATACTCCCCTTTGTTGGCATACCAGGTGTTGCGCGTTTTCTCGATAAGCGCCCGGAAACTCAAACGCTGCTGCGGCAACTGTTTCTCCAGCGCCACCGGATCGGTGCCCTGCTCGCTGAGCAGCCGCAGCCATTCACGCACCAGCGCAGCACGCCCTTTAGGCGAATGGATACGGCTGCCGGTGATTTTCATTGAGGGGCACATTGGGCTGCGCACATCGAAATTAAAGCACAAACCGTTGCCGTTGCACTCCATCGCACCACGGAACGAGCTGCGTACCGTAAGCGGAATGCGGCGATCGAGCGTGCCGCGCTTTTCCGCGTCCACCTTCATCATCGGTGCTTCTACCCCGAAAGGCGGGCAGATTTTCCCTGGGTTGAGGCGGTTGTGCGGATCGAACGCCGCTTTGATGCGCCGCAGCTCTTCATACAGCATTTCGCCGAAAAAGGCCGGGCTGTATTCAGCACGGAAGCCCTTGCCGTGTTCGCCCCACAGCAGGCCGCCATATTTGGCCGTCAGCGCCACCACCTGATCGGAGATTTGCTTCATCAACATCTCTTGCTGCGGATCGCACATGTCCAGCGCCGGGCGCACGTGCAGCACACCGGCGTCAACGTGGCCGAACATCCCGTAGCTCAGGTGATGATCGTCCAACAGTTGGCGGAACTCGGCGATGTAGTCGGCCAAATGCTGCGGCGGCACGCAGGTATCTTCAGCAAACGGGATCGGCTTCGCCTGCCCCTTGGCGTTACCCAGCAGCCCGACCGACTTTTTGCGCATGTTATAAATGCGCTCGATGCCGGCCAGATCGCCACAAATCTGGTAGCCAATCACACCGCCCTGATGCGCCGCCATCAGATCGTCCAGGCGCTGGCACAGGCCTTCTAACTGTTGCTCAATCAGCGCGTTGTCGTCGCCGGCGAACTCGACGATGTTCAAACCGAGCATGTCTTTGTTCGGCACGTCGGTAATCAATTCTTTTACTGAATGCCAGACAATATCTTCCCGCGCCAGATTCAGCACTTTGGAATCGATGGTTTCCACCGACAGCGCCTTGGCTTCCACCATGAACGGCGCGTTACGCAATGCGGAATCGAAAGAGTCATATTTCACATTCACCAGCCGGCGCACCTTGGGTAGCCGGGTGATGTTAAGTTTTGCTTCTGTGATAAACGCCAGCGTGCCTTCGGCACCGGTCAGGATGCGCGTCAGATCGAAGGTTTGCAGATCGTCGCTAAACACGTGGCGCAAGTCATAACCGGTGAGAAAGCGGTTAAGTTTGGGGAATTTTTCCAGGATCAATGCTCGCTGATCGCGGCAGCGGTTCAGCACCGTATGGTAAATGCGCCCTTCGGTGGTTTCTTCAGCCGCCAGTGCTTCCGCCAGAGGGGTGGGCATTGGGCGCGTATCGAGCATCTCACCGCCCAGCAGCACCGCACGCAGCCCCAACACATGGTCCGAGGTTTTGCCATACACCAGCGAACCCTGGCCGGACGCATCGGTATTGATCATGCCGCCTAGCGTTGCCCGGTTGCTGGTCGAAAGTTCCGGCGCGAAAAAGTAGCCCAGCGGCTTCAGGTATTGATTAAGTTGATCCTTAATCACCCCTGCCTCAACCCGCACCCATCCCTGTTCGATATTGATATCCAGGATGCGGTTCATGTAGCGCGACATATCAACGATGATGCCGCTGTTCAGCGCCTGCCCGTTGGTGCCGGTGCCGCCGCCACGCGGGCTGAAGATCAAACTGCTGAAGCGCTCATCTGCGGCCAGGCGGGCAATCAGCACCACGTCGGCGGTAGAACGCGGGAAGATCACGGCATCGGGCAACAGCTGATAGATGCTGTTGTCCGTCGCCATCGTCAACCGGTCTGCGTAACTGGTGGCGGTATCGCCGCTAAAGCCGTTTTGTTCCAGTGCGTCCAAAAAATCGAGCACCCGTTGAACAATACCGGGTGCCTGAGAAATCTGTGGGATCATTCGCTTTTTATACTCTGTCTGTCTTTAATGCGTGATGCACGCTAACCCAGGCCCGTTGCCAAGCCTACCCTGCTTTTAGTTATCGTTAAAAGCCGCACATTGGAATGGAAGACGTTAGTGTTTTTTTTATTTCCATTTCAATATGTTGATACCTATCCGTTTTACCACAAGTTGATCCGTTCTGCCATTTCCGGCCCCGAAGCACCCCAAGCGGGCAGATTCATGTTCTTATTATTAAAGCAAAATCAATGTATTAATAAGAAATGATGCGATGTAGCCCGCACGCTCCGCCGCATTAATTTACTCCTGCCGGGCGCCACTGTCGCGGCCATTTACTGCCAACGGGCCGCCGTGGCCGGCAAATCGCTATGCATGGCAGCCGCTAATTAATATCGTGCGCAACACTGTGAAATCCGTGAAAAATGCATCATGATTAATCGGCTGAAGGAATTAACGTAAATAGGATGAGAACGCTTTCATGACACTCCCGCGAGACCGGTACGATTTGGCCACCATCATTTTCGGCGTGTTGTTTATCGCCATTTTGATCCTGGCCTGTTTTTGGGTGATCCAACCCTTTATCCTGGGTTTTGCCTGGGCCGGCATGGTGGTTATCGCAACCTGGCCGTTACTGATTAAACTGCAGAGGTTATTCTGGGGCCGGCGCTCGCTGGCCGTCGCCGCGATGACGCTGCTGCTGATCCTGCTGTTTGTGTTGCCCATCTCTTTGCTGGTTAGCAGCATTGTGGACAATAGCGCCCCCATCGTTGCCTGGGCCAGCAAGCCAGGGCAATTCCATATTCCCGATCTGGCCTGGCTGCAAGATATCCCGATGATCGGCAACAAGGTTTACAACAGCTATCATACCCTGGTGAACACCGGCGGTACGGCGTTGCTGGCCAAGGTTCAACCCTATTTCGGCCAGACCGCCACCTGGTTCGTCGCGCAGGCGGCACACATCGGCCGCTTCCTGCTGCACTGCGGCCTGATGTTGTTATTCAGTGTGCTGCTGTATGCCCGTGGGGAGCAAGTAGGCGCAGGGATCCGCCGCTTTGCCATACGCCTGGCGGCAGACCGTGGCGATGCCTCCGTGGTGCTGGCCGGCCAAGCAATCCGCGCCGTTGCGCTGGGCGTGGTGGTCACGGCGCTGGTACAGTCGGTATTAGGCGGCATTGGCCTGGCGGTTACCGGTATTCCGGCGGCCACCCTGCTCACCGTGCTGATGTTTATCTGCTGCGTGGCGCAGTTGGGGCCATTGCTGGTGCTGATACCGGCGATCATCTGGCTGTACTGGAGTGGCGATACCACCTGGGGAACAGTGCTGCTGGTCTGGGCATGCGTGGTGGGCACGCTGGATAACTTCCTGCGGCCGGTGCTGATCCGCATGGGCGCCAATCTGCCGATGCTGTTGATTCTCTCTGGCGTCATCGGCGGCCTGTTGGCCTTCGGCATGATCGGGCTGTTTATCGGGCCGGTGGTGCTGGCGGTCTCTTTCCGCCTGCTCAGCGCCTGGATCGATGAAGCGCCGAAACCCACTAATGCGCTGGAGGATGTGGCCAAGGACATGGAGAAAGAATAACGGCCATACTCCGTGCCGCCATTGCCAAAATTGCCCGGTTAACCGGGCAATTTATTAATCAGCCCGCGCATCCGCTGGCCTGGCTAATAAATTAAAACAATATCGAAAACAACACGCTTCCCCACTTAATCACTCTGTGAAATTAAAAAAACGCCCGTTACGCCAATAAACTCTCCGCCAGATAACCGGTAATAGCGCTCAATCTATTAGGAGGATTCTTAATGACGAAGCGCGCATAACTGCCTAATATTATTGGCATATGCTTAGCACAAATTCACTGTGTAATGCCATACATGTAAATTGCTGTGTGTAGTCTTTGCCCGTCGCCTACGATGGGCTTTTTTTTATTTTTTTCACGCCCATTTACGTTTTGTCATATTTAACGCGCAGCTTAAAAAAAAGCCGTAATATTACTTACGGCTTTTTATCAGTTAACTCATTTATGCCTGGCTATCATTTTTTATTTGCCAAATTCAGCCAGGTTTGCACTACCGTATCTGGATTCAGCGAAAGGCTATCAATGCCCTGCTCCATCAGCCATTCGGCAAAATCTTCATGGTCGGATGGCCCCTGGCCGCAGATGCCGACGTATTTGCCCTGGCGTTTGGCGGCCTGGATAGCCATAGATAACAGCGCTTTCACCGCATCGTTGCGTTCGTCAAACAGCTCGGACACCACGCCGGAATCGCGATCCAGGCCCAACGCCAACTGGGTCATGTCGTTGGAGCCGATCGAGAAGCCGTCAAAGTGCTCCAGGAATTGGTCCGCCAACAGCGCGTTGGAGGGGATCTCACACATCATGATCACTTTCAAACCGTCCTCGCCGCGTTTCAAGCCCTGGCGCGCCAGTTCCTCAACCACCGCTTTCGCCTGCGCCACAGTACGCACGAAAGGCACCATGATTTCGACGTTGGTCAGCCCCATCTCATTACGCACCCGCTTCACCGCCTCACACTCCAGCGCGAAACACGCGCGGAAGCTGTCTGCGACATAACGGCCGGCGCCGCGGAAGCCCAGCATCGGGTTCTCTTCGTGCGGTTCGTACTTATCACCGCCAACCAGGTTGGCGTACTCATTCGATTTAAAGTCTGACAAGCGCACGATAACGCGTTTCGGCCAGAAGGCGGCACCCAGCGTAGAGATCCCTTCCGTCAGGCGGCCAACGTAAAACTCGACCGGATCGTCATAGCCGTGCATCAACGCTTTGATTTCATTTTGCAATGCCGGCGTTTGCTGATCGAACTCCAGCAGCGCTTTCGGGTGGACGCCAATCATGCGGTTGATGATAAACTCCAGCCGCGCCAAACCCACGCCATCGTTCGGCAAACGCGCGAAATCGAAAGCCCGGTCCGGATTGCCGACGTTCATCATGATCTTCAAAGGCAGCTCAGGCAGTTCGTTAATCTCGGCGCTTTGCACGTCGAAATCCAGCAGATCGCTGTAGACATAGCCGGTATCGCCTTCGGCGCAGGAAACGGTGACCTTCTGGCCCTCCTTCAGCACGTCCGTCGCCGAGCCGCAACCCACCACCGCCGGAATGCCCAGCTCACGCGCAATGATCGCCGCGTGGCAGGTGCGGCCACCGCGGTTGGTCACGATCGCCGAGGCTTTCTTCATGATCGGCTCCCAATCCGGGTCGGTCATGTCGGTGACCAACACATCCCCCGGCAGAATACGATCCATTTCATTGATATTGTGGATCACTTTCACCGGGCCGGCGCCGATGCGGTGGCCGATGGCGCGCCCTTCGACCAGCACATTGCCGCTGCCGTTCAACTGGTAACGCTCCATAACCTGCTCATTGGAGCGCACCGTCTCTGGGCGCGCCTGCACAATCAACAGCTTGCCGGTGTGGCCGTCTTTGGCCCACTCGATGTCCATCGGGCGGCCGTAGTGTTTTTCAATCAGCAGCGCCTGGTGCGCCAACGCCTGCACTTCATCATCCGTCAATGAGAACTGGTTGCGCTGCGCTTCCTCGACATCCTCAATGCGTACCTGCTTGCCATGCTCCTGAGAAGGCGCATACACCATGCGGATTTTCTTGGAACCCATATTGCGGCGCACAATGGCCGGTTTGCCGTTCAGCAGCGTGGGCTTGTGCACATAGAATTCGTCCGGGTTCACCGCGCCCTGCACCACCATTTCGCCCAGGCCGTATGCCGAAGTGATAAACACCACCTGATCGAAACCTGATTCGGTATCAATGGTAAACATTACGCCGGACGAAGCCAGATCGGAACGCACCATGCGCTGCACGCCGGCGGACAGCGCCACGCCACGGTGGTCATAGCCCTGATGCACCCGGTATGAAATCGCGCGATCGTTAAACAATGAAGCAAACACATGCTTGATCGCCACCATCACGGCATCGATGCCCTGAACGTTGAGGAAGGTTTCCTGCTGGCCGGCGAAAGACGCGTCCGGCATGTCTTCCGCGGTGGCGGAAGAGCGCACGGCAAACGAGGCTTCCGCCTGGCCGTCGGCCAGTTGCTGATAGGCCTGGGTGATTTCACGCTCAAATTCAGGATGGAAAGGCGTATCAATTATCCACTGACGGATTTTTGCACCGGCAGCGGCCAATTGATTTACATCATCAACGTTGGTTTGATCCAGCAGTTGGTAAATGCGTTGGTTAACGCCGCTTTGTTCCAAAAAATCATTGAATGCCTGTGCGGTGGTGGCAAAACCATTTGGCACGGCGACACCCAAATCGGAAAGGTTGGTGATCATTTCACCGAGCGAGGCGTTTTTGCCGCCGACACGGTTAACGTCATTCATACCTAGCTGGTTGTACCAAAGCACATTACGCAAATCAGAGCCATTGTTGGACATCGAGACAATCCTTATTGCTATCAGTAGGGTATTAGCGTTTTTGCTCTCAACAACAGAGTAAATTCAGCCTAGCACATTAATCCCTAACAAATGGAAAGGTGAATCGATCAATCAAATGAAAAAAAACACTTTTAGGAGAATGACCTAATACGCCAGATAGGTGAAACAAGGGATAACTAAATAATAAAATTTTATTTTTTCAAACAATTAAATTAAAGAAATCGCCTATAACGCAAAGACCTTTCAACTAGAGTGGTTAATCTGCGCAGTGCGGGTGAAACGCAGTAAATGTCCTTTACCGTCATTGGTGTGTTAGCGGGCGAATCGGCATAATCGCAAACTTCGCGCTGCCCTCTTTACCCAGGCCAAGCCAAAGCCCATTATGCATTACGGCGTGCAGCCCAGCGCGGCCATAAGGTTAACGTTATTAGCTAAGGAGCCACTGGTGGAAAGAAGCGTTTTTTATATTTCGGACGGCACGGCGATCACCGCAGAAGTGCTGGGCCATGCGGTCCTTTCGCAATTCCCGGTCAAAGCCTCGCCCTTTACGCTGCCGTTTGTCGAAACGGAGGCCCGCGCCCGCGCCGTTTGCCAGCAAATCAATGATATTTACCACCAGACCCAGGTGCGCCCATTGGTGTTTTACTCCATCATTTCACCCGCCGTGCGCAATGTGATTACCCAAAGCGAAGGTTTTTGCCAGGATATCGTTCAGGCGCTGGTCGCGCCGCTGCAGAGCGAACTGGGGGTGGAGCCAACGCCGGTGCCCAACCGCACCCACGGGCTGACCGAGAGCAACCTCGGCAAGTACGACGCGCGTATCGCCGCCATCGACTATACGCTGGCGCATGATGACGGCATTTCATTACGCAACCTGGATCAGGCCCAGGTGATCCTGCTGGGGGTTTCACGCTGCGGTAAAACGCCCACCAGCCTCTATCTGGCGATGCAGTTCGGCATTCGCGCAGCCAACTACCCGTTCATCGCCGACGATATGGACAATCTGCAACTGCCGGCGGCGCTAAAACCGTTTCAGCATAAGCTCTTCGGCCTGACCATCAACCCGGAAAGGCTGGCAGCCATTCGTGAAGAACGGCGGGAAAACAGCCGCTACGCGTCGCTGCGCCAATGCCGGATGGAAATCGCCGAAGTGGAGGCGCTGTTTCGCAAGAACCAGATCAATTACCTCAACACCACCAACTATTCTGTGGAAGAGATCTCCACCCGTATCCTGGATATTCTGGGGATGAGCCGCCGCATGTACTAAACCGTGCCCCGCGCCACCGCGCCCTGTGCGGCGGCGCACCACCATACATTCCAGCGTTAACTTCTGCCATTTTCGCCTTATCCAGCTTATTTTATTGCCTTAGCCGCCTATCATTTAAAATAACACTGTTTACGCGGTTGAATTCAGCCACTATTGCGCTATCGTGAGCGTCATGACTTCCGGCATTCCCTGCCGTTGAAGAGCCACTTTTCGAGCCAAAAATCATGCATAACACAGATCAACCGCGCAGGACGCGTATCGGTAGCCTGGTTACCCCGCAAATCTTGGCCAGCAGGCTGCCTGCAACTAAAAACCTTATCGATAACGTGACAACGTCACGACATCGTATTGCAAAAATCCTGTCAGGCGAGGATAAACGCCTGTTGGTGATCATCGGCCCCTGTTCCATCCACGATGTTGAAGCCGCCACCGACTACGCGGCGCGCTTGAGTGCTCTGCGCACGCGCTATCAGGATCGGCTGGAAATTGTGATGCGCGTCTATTTTGAGAAACCGCGCACCGTGGTGGGATGGAAAGGACTGATTGCCGATCCCGATCTGGACGGCAGCTATCAGGTAAACCGCGGCGTCGAAACCGCCCGTCGGCTGCTGCTGGCGATTAATCATCTCGGCTTACCCGCCGCGACCGAGTTCCTCGATAGCGTCACCGGCAACTACATCGCCGATCTGATCAGTTGGGCGGCGATTGGCGCACGCACCACCGAAAGCCAGACCCACCGGGAAATGGCGTCGTCGTTGCCCTGCCCGGTGGGTTTCAAAAACGGCACCGACGGCAATACCCGCATCGCCATAGACGCCATCCGCGCCGCGCGCGCCGGCCATATGCAACTGGCGCAGGACGAACACGGGCAGGTCGCCATCTACCAAACCCACGGTAACCCGCACGGCCATATCATTTTGCGCGGCGGCCAATCCCCCAATTACCACCCACAGGATATCGCCGCGGCCTGCCATGCCCTGCGCAACGTTGGGCTGCAGGAACGCGTGGTGGTCGATTTCAGCCACGGCAACAGCCAGAAGCAGCACCAGCGGCAACTGGAGGTGGCGCAAAGCATCTGCAGGCAAATCCGCAACGGCGGCAATAGCATCGCCGGCATTATGGCGGAAAGTTTCCTGCAGGAAGGCGCACAGCACGTCGATGCTGACCAACCGTTAACCTATGGCCAGTCGATTACCGATCCCTGCCTCGGCTGGGCGGATAGCGAGCGGCTGTTGGCGATGCTGGCGGATGCCGTAGACAGCCGCTTTTAATCGGCAAATCAAGCAAATGGAGGGTTAACTTTGTTATAATGACGCGCATTGCCCAGCGACAGCGGGCAATGCTGTCTTTGTTTTATCATGGCATTCCCCGCATGGGAACGCCCATGCGGCAGGCTACGGAGCCCCTATGAATCAATCGCTGTTATCCATTCCCTGCAATACGTTGCAAGGCAAGACCACCACGCTGGCGGACTTCCCGGCCAACGCCTATCTCATCGTAAACACCGCTAGCAAATGCGGCTTTACCCCGCAATACCAAGGGCTGGAAAACCTGTGGCAGTATTATCGTTCACGCGGCCTGATGGTGATGGGGTTCCCGTGCAACCAGTTTGGCGCCCAGGAGCCAGGCGATCCGCTGGAAATCGCCAATTTTTGCACGCTCAACTACGGGGTTACCTTTCCGCTGTTTAGCAAGATCAACGTCAACGGCCCGGCGGCGCATCCGTTGTTTAGCGAACTCAAACGCCGTGCGCCTGGGCTGTTTGGCAGCCAGCGGATAAAATGGAATTTCACCAAGTTCCTGCTTAGCGCCGACGGCCAGCGGGTTAAACGTTTCGCACCAGTCACCAAACCCGAACGGCTGTTCGATCATATTGAAACCCTGCTGGCATCTTCCCGCTCGCTATGAGCGGATTATTTTCCCCGCAACGCTTGCCACACAACGGCTAACGGCCCGTTCACCGGCGCAAATTTCCCTTGCTGTCGCCCTTTGTTCACATGATAATAATTATCAGTTTGATATTAATTACCATTTTGCCAGCACCGCATTATCACCGGTAAAATCGCAGTGCCGTGGCGCTGGCTTGCTGCTGGCCAACCAGAACAATAGCGTGGCGCGAACCGTTCGCCATATTTGCAACCCAAGGAAATTGCCGCATGAAACCTTCACTGACACGCCGCCTGGCGCTTTGCATCGCACTGGCATTACCGCTCACCGCCGCCGCCGCTGAGCGCATTGTTTCAATCGGGGGCGACGTCACAGAAATCGCCTTCGCATTAGGCGCAGGCGATGAAGTTGTGGCCCGCGACAGTACCAGCCTGCACCCTACCGCCGTCACGCAGTTACCAGACGTGGGCTACATGCGCCAGTTGAATGCGGAAGGTATTCTTGCCCTCAAGCCGACGCTGGTGCTGGCTAGCGAGTTGGCAGAGCCGGCGTTGGCGCTGCAACAAGTAGAACAAAGCGGCGTTAAAGTGGTGCGCGTGCCCGGTGACAGCACGCTGGATGCCGTGCCGCAAAAAATCAGTGTGATCGCCGCAGCGGTCAACCGTGCGGCTCAAGGCCAACAGCTTACCGAGCGCTATCGCCAGCAGTTAGCCGCCGTCGCCAAGACGCCATTACCCGTCAAAGTATTGTTCGTGATGAGCCACGGCGGCATTTCGCCAATGGCCGCCGGCCAGCACACGGCCGCCGACGCCGTTATTAACGCCGCCGGCCTGAAAAACGCCATGCAGGGCTTTACCCGCTATCGCCCGTTGTCACAGGAAGGCGTGATCGCCAGCCAGCCGGACCTGTTACTGATCACCACCGACGGAGTGAGTTCCATCGGTGGGATGGAAAAACTGTGGCAACTGCCGGGCCTGGCGCTCACCCCGGCGGGTAAAAACCACCGGGTTTTGGTCATCGATGATATGGCCTTGCTGGGCTTTGGTCTGGAAACGCCGGCCGCATTGCAAAAACTGCGTAATGCGGCGGAGCAAAAATAATGCGTTACCGTGTAACTCCGCGCGTGGCCATCAGCAGCCTGCTGCTGTTGCTCAGCGTTTTGGTGCTTGGGGCGGCGAACATGGGGGCGCTGTCGCTCTCTTTTCGCACCCTGTGGCAAATGCCGTTTAGCGACACCGTTTGGCAAATCTGGCTGAACATCCGCCTGCCGCGCGTGCTGTTAGCAGTGGTGATCGGCTGCGCGCTGGCCGTCGCCGGCACGGTAATGCAGGGCCTGTTTCGCAACCCGCTGGCCGATCCCACCCTGCTGGGCATCAGCAGCGGCGGCGCCTTAATGGTGGCGATGGTCATCGTGGTGCCGCTCGCCTTGCCGCCGTTCATCGCCCTCTATAGCCATATGGCGGCGGCATTCTTCGGCTGCCTGGTGGTGTCGGTTGTCATTTTTGGCATCAGCCGCAGCGGCCATGGCAATTTGTCCCGCCTGTTGCTGGCCGGTATCGCCATCAATGCCCTGTGCATGGCGGCCGTCGGCGTGTTGTCTTATATCAGCAGCGATCAGCAACTGCGTCAGTTCTCACTGTGGATGATGGGCAGCCTGAACCAATCGCAGTGGCCGACGTTAACCGTTGCGGCGTCGCTTATCCTGCCAGCCTCACTGCTGACGCTGCAACAGGCCAGAAAACTCAACCTGCTGCAGTTGGGCGATGAAGAAGCCCACTATCTTGGCGTTGACGTGCAACGCACCAAGCTGCATCTGCTGCTGCTTAGCGCCCTATTGACCGGCGCCGCCGTCGCGATGAGCGGCGTGATCGGCTTTATCGGCCTGGTGGTGCCACACCTGATCCGGATGCATTTGGGCGGCGATCACCGCTGGCTGCTGCCGGCGTCTGCGCTGGGCGGCGCCTGCCTGCTATTAGTGGGCGATACGCTGGCACGCACCCTGGTCGCCCCGGCGGAAATGCCGGTCGGGCTGGTAACCAGTTTGCTCGGCGGCCCTTACTTTTTATGGCTGGTGATGCGCCAGCGGGAGCGTACCGGTGGCTGAAAACACAACGCTGCTGGCAGCGCGCCAGCTCTGTTACAACCTGGGAGGGCGGCGGCTGATTGATGACGTGTCGTTGACTATCGCCAGCGGTGAAATGGTGGCCATCATTGGCCCGAATGGCGCCGGAAAATCAACCCTGCTGCGCCTGCTGACCGGCTACCTGACGCCCAGCGGTGGGGAATGTCGCCTGCTCGGCCAGCCGTTGGCGCAGTGGCAACCACAGCAACTGGCCAAAGTGCGGGCGGTCATGCGCCAGCACAGCAGTTTGGCGTTCCAGTTCAGCGTGGAAGAAGTGGTGGCGATGGGGCGAGCGCCCTACGGCCAACGCAACATGCAACAGGCAGTGCAACAAGCGTTGCAGCACACCGACTGCCTCAGCCTGGCGCAGCGTGACTATCGCCAGCTTTCCGGCGGGGAGCAACAGCGGGTGCAGTTGGCGCGGGTGCTGGCGCAACTCTGGCAGCCGGAGCCAACGCCGGCCTGGCTGTTCCTGGATGAGCCCACCTCGGCGTTGGATCTGTACCACCAGCAGCATAGTCTGCGCCTGTTGCGCGGCTTGACGCGCAGCCAGCCGCTGGCGGTATGCTGCGTGCTGCACGATCTGAACCTGGCCGCACTGTATGCCGATCGCATTTTGCTGTTGCACCAGGGCTGCCTGGTTGCCGCCGGCACCCCGGCGCAGGTGTTGCAGGCCGACATCCTCACCCGCTGGTATCAGGCGGATCTTGGCGTTGGCGCCCACCCGGAAATGTGCTTGCCGCAGGTCTATTTGCGCCAGTAACACGCGGTGTGCCTCATGGCGGCGGCATTCAGCCCCGCCATGAGGCCATTCATCAGCTTGAACAAGAAACTTCCAGGCGTTTTCCCCAATCCGGCGGCAAAGCGGCAAGATCGTCATACTGCGGATCGTCTGCGAATGGTGCCAGCAGTGCCTGATGCAGCCGGGCCAGCGCGCTGGCATCATCCTGCTCTGCCGCCTCAATCGCCTGCTGCGCCAGGTAGTTGCGCAAGATCAGCTTCGGATTGGCCGCCTTCATCGCCCGCCGGCGTTCAGCATCGCTGACGCCTTCCTGCTGCAACCGCTGGCGATAGCGTTGATACCAGCCGTCAAACGCCGCACGATCGATAAACTCATCGCGTAACGGTGATTGCGCCTGCCCCTGCTGCACCTCACTCAGCAAAGAGAAGGTGCGGGTATAGTCGCGCCCTTCCTGCGCCATCAGGCCCAGCAGCCCGGTCAGCAGATCGTTATCCTGTTTGGCTTCGGTAAAGAAGCCCAGTTTGGCGCGCATCTGCGTGCCGTATGCCCGCATCAGCGCAGGTTCATAGGCCGCCAGCGCGGTTTGCAGTTGCTCGGTGCTCATCAAACCGGACAGCGCCTGCGCCAGACGGTGCAGGTTCCACAACGCCACCGCCGGCTGGTTGTCAAACGCATAGCGCCCTTGATGATCGGAATGGTTGCAGATGTAATCCGGCCGGTAATCATCCAGAAACCCATAGGGGCCGTAGTCGATGGTAATACCGAGAATCGACATATTGTCCGTGTTCATCACGCCGTGCGCAAAGCCAATGCACTGCCAGTGTGCGATCAGGCGCGCGGTGCGTTCCACCACGTCAGTAAACCACGCCGGGTAAGGGTTCGCCGCGCCGGCCAACTGCGGCCAGTGGTGCGCGATCACATAGTCCGCCAGCTGTTTTACCTGCTGCGGCTGTTTGCGGTAGTAAAAGTGCTCAAAATGCCCGAAGCGCACATGGCTTTCCGCCATCCGCATCAGCATGGCGCCCCGCTCCGGCCGCTCGCGAAACACCGGCTGTTCGCTGGTGACTACCGTCAGTGCGCGGGTGGTCGGGATCCCCAAGTGGTGCAGCGCTTCCGAAGCCAGGAACTCACGGATCACCGAGCGCAGCACGGCCCGCCCATCCCCCATGCGCGAATACGGGGTTAAACCGGCACCCTTCAGGTGCCAGTCCATGCGGCGCCCATCGGGCAAGATTTGCTCGCCGAGCAAAATCCCCCGGCCGTCGCCCAACTGGCCGGCCCACACGCCAAACTGGTGGCCGCTGTAGACCTGCGCCAGCGGTTGCATTCCCGGCAACAGGGTTTCACCGGCCCATAGCGGGTTTTTCTCTGCGCTGAACTCGCTTTCAGCCAGCCCCAGTTCACGCGCCAGAGGCTGGCTATGATACAGCAGGCGCGCATTTTTCAACGGAGTCGGTGCTAATGCCGTATAAAAACCGGGCAACTGGGTGTAATAACTGTTATCAAACTGCGGCATAGGCCCCCCGTTCAGCTATTTATCGCCCGCCGTGAAGCGCCAGGCGCCAATGCAGAGCGATATAAAATCAACGTAATAGCCATAAGTGTATACACAAAATCATTCAAGATGCACCGAGGCGGCAAGAGAGAAAATCCCCGGCAGCATAGATAACTCTGTGACCGGGTTTTCTGAACGCAGCCAACAAAGAGGCAGCTTGAAGGATGACGTGTATAAAGCCTGAAAGAAAGGATTAACACAAAGTAACTGCAAGGAGAATGGCGGCATTACGCGTTATGCTGCCGAGAAGGGAGCAACGAATTGGCGATATCTTGCTGTGTATAGCAGTGCCATAAATAGCCTTGCATTAAATACTCCCCATTTTGCTGCGCCACCGCCAAATACTGCGTTGATTCAACGCCTTCAATAATCACTTTGTTACCGGCATATTTTTTTATTTTGGCAAGGGCAAGCGGGAATATTGGCCGATTATGGTATTTCCAGAAGAAGTCTTTATCTACCTTCACAAACTCATAAACCCGATGGCGTATGGCTTGAATACCGGCAGCGCCTTTACCAAAATCATCCAGCCAGAGCGTGAAGTGCTTGTACAACTGTGCGATTAGCCTATTGCCTACCCCTTCGTTAATGCCTGGGAAAAACTCATTGATCTCCAACCTAACGAAGGGCATTTTTTTGATCAGCTTGAAAATGCGGCGCGAACCCAGTATCAATGTTGCGCAGTCAGCATCAACGTTGACGGAAACCAGCACGCCTTTGGCAACAAAAAGATCTGCATGCTGGCTTATGTATTGAATCTGTTTGATAAATATCTGCCGGCGGGTATCTGTATCCAAATCGTAATACGTCAAAGAACTCCCTTGGGGGCCATTGTCGCATCTTGTTAATACTTCAAAGGCAAAAAAGTCTCCTGAAGGGAAGACAATAGGCTCAAAAATGAACCTAACCTCTTCAACGGAAAGAATTTTCAATTTTCCCACCCCGTCACGACACATTATCAGCAATCATTATATATGATCGTCATTAATGATCAATTAATATAATTCAATAGATATTAACTATTAAGTGTGTCAGATATTACCCTATAAGGTTGCTCAAACCCAATGAATTAGTTAATGATTTTTTATTTTTTAAGAATTCCCGTATAAAAGTGACATAAAATCGCTGTCACTGCTACGCGATAATTTAATGCAAAATCATTGGGATGTTAATAATCACACGGGGATACAGTGCATTTCAATCTTCCGGTTAAGGCACATGAGATGATCAGAACAGGGGCAAAAAGAACGGTAGCGCGAACAAAACCGGGAATCGGTGGGAAAATAAGCGTGGGGTGCCGGGCAAACGCCCGGCTAAATGCGGCGGGCCTGCCAGTAGACTTTTCGCCAGTAAACATTATCCAGCGACGAGCGGATCACACCGCGGCTGGTCGAGGCATGAATAAACTGATCGTTGGTATCATAAATACCCACGTGCAGACCATTTTCACCGGAGCCGGTTTTGAAAAACACCAGATCGCCCGGCATCAATTCATCGCGCGAAATGCGCGTGCCAAGCGCGGTTTGTTCTTCCGTCGAACGCGGCAGTTGCATGTCGAAGCGATCGCGGAACGTGCGGTAAACAAAGCCAGAGCAATCCACACCGGCATGATCCAGCCCACCGTAGCGATAAGGCGTGCCATACCATTGGCGTAACTGTTCATTCAACTGGGCGACCACCACGATCGAGTCAGCCAGTTTGCCACTGGGCGGCGGCGCATGACTGCTGCAACCGGCAAGAATCAGGCAGGCGAATAAAAACCAAACACGCATCCGTTAATATCCTTACAGTGAATACGTTGCGCCAGCGCCTGCATAGGGGATAACAATGATCGCCGCCCGGCCGCTGCCCGCAAGGGAAAGCGCTATTTGGCGTTAATTTATCCCCGGCCATAAGAAAAAGGCAAGCATTGTGAAAGAGATAATCGAACCGGGTCAGATTTTCACCGGCTTTTGGCGGCGCTATTGCCACGATGGCTGCTAATTAACCCGACGCCGAGCAGAATAAACAGCATGCCCAGCGTCTTAAGCAGCGTCGCGGATTCGTGAAACCAGGGCAGCAACACGGCGCACACATAAACCAGCGCATAGCTCAGGCTAAGCAGCGGATAGGCCCGGTTCAGCGGCAAATAGCGCAAGGTAAAGAACCAACACGCCATCGACAGCGCATAGCCCAGCACCCCGCCGGCCACCGCCAGCAACTGCCATTGATAAAGCCAGATGGTGAGTACGCTGATATCCGCATAGCCCAGCAGCGGGATCTGCCCCATCCCCCATTTCATCAGCAATTGCGCCGCCGTCACCAACAGCACGCTGGCGATGCCCCACAGATATCCTTTGCCTTTCATGCGCCCACGCTCATCAACACGATCCCCAGCATAATCGCCGCCACGCCACACCAGTGGCGCAACGAAGCTACCTCGCCGAACAGCCAACGCGCGGCCAGCGTCACCAACACAAAATTGAAGCTAAGAATGGGGTATGCCAGGCTAAGGGGCAGCCGTTGCAGCACGTTCAGCCATAGCGCCATACCGGCGGCCAGCAACGCCACCGCCAGCAATAGCCAGCGCAGCGTTGCGCCGATTCGCTGCGCCGGCGGCAGTTGCCAGCTTTGCGCCGCCCGTTTCTGGCACAGTTGCCCAGCGCAGGTCAGCAGGCTAACCATAATTATCAGTAGATAGCCCATCATGGCCGTTGCGCATACCATAACAGCACCAACCGGTTCATCACCACCTGCTGCTCGGGCTTTGGCAGCCCTTCCGGGATTGAATCACCGCGTGGCAAATGCAGCACCAGCGCGACGTTCCCCTGGCTACGCGCCTGGGTCAGCCAGCGAGGGAAATCCGCTTCGCTGACGAAACGGTCCGCGGCATCCGGATACGCCAGGCCGTACTCCACTTCCCCTTTTTCGCGGTACAGGGTGATATCACTGCGCTTAAGCTCCCACGCTAACCCGGCGGCGATGCCGACGCTATTGGTCAGCACGTAGCGGCTGTTGCCAAGCGCCGGCCGATTGGCGGCGATGAAGTTCTGCGGCTGTTTCGAGTCAATCACCTGCTGCGGGATAGCACTGCCAACCAGCAGGCACAGCAGCAACGGGCAACCGGCGGCCAAAGGCCAGCGCCGGCCATGATCCCCCAGTGAAAGCAGCGCAAACAGCAACCAGCCGCCAAAGGCAATCATACCGATAATCACTTTCGGCCATTCATCGGGGGCAAACAGCCGTACTTCCGGCAGCATCCCCAGGGCGATTGCCACCAACGCCAGCGCCCCGAGCAGGCCAAAAAGGCCATTCAACACGGCATTGGCTTTAAACACCTGGTAACGCAACGCGCCGGCGCAGTCTTCAGCATAAGCGGCGATCAACAGCGCCAGCGGCGCCATGCACGGCAGGATATACGTCGGCAGCTTCCCCTTGGCAATGCTGAAAAATAGCAGCGGCATGATGCTCCAGCTCAACAGGAAAAACCGTTGCGGATGCTGAATGCGTTCACGCCAGCCCGCGGCCAACGCGCCCGGCAGCAGCGCAAGCCACGGCAACACGCCGGCCAGTAAGATCGGGATGTAATACCAGAACGGCGCTTTATGCTGGGCGTTGTCTTCAGCAAAACGTTGAATGTGCTCCACCCAGAAGAAATAGTGCCAATAATCCGGCTCGCGCAGGGCCACCGCCCACGCCCACGGCAGGCTAATCAGCACGGCGGCACAGACCGCGATCGGGCCGTAGCACAGCAGTTGCTTAAACCGCCGCTGCTGGATGGCGATCGGCAATGCGGCAATCACCGGTACGGCCAGCGCCAGGAACCCTTTGGTCATAAACCCCATACCGCAGGCCAGGCCCAGTAAAACGTAAGCCCCCAGCCGGGCTTTACGCGACGTCGCCTGCAGCGCCAGGTAGTAACAGACCATCGCGGCCGTCAGCCAGAGCGTAATCATCGGATCCAACACGCTGTAGGAGCCAATGCTGAAAACCAGGGTCATGGAAAGGAAAATCAGTGCGGCAAGGCTGGCCCGGCGCGCATTGCGCCACATCATCCATGCCAGCGTGAAAACCAGACAGGCCGTTAAGCCGGTGCTGAACGCCGCGCCAAAGCGCACGGCAAAGAGCGTGTCGTCAAACAGCCATTGGCTGACATTGTTGAACCAGTAGCCCGCCACCGGTTTTTCAAAATAGCGCAGGCCGAGCAAATGCGGCACCAGCCAATCCCCACGTTGCAACATCTCGCGGCTGATTTCGGCATAGCGGGTTTCATCCGGCTGCCAGAGCAAACGCCCGTTGAGCGGGATCAGGTAAACCAGGGTGAAAAAAACGGCCAGTATCGCGGCCCACGCGCCCTTGATCGCCTTCATGGAGTACCCTTCACTTCGGTTTGACAGCCAAGCCAGCCCTCTCGCCCGGGGAACGGCGCCCGCACGATCTGCCCTAACGGCAGCGCCGTGGTATCAACAGGCAACAGTGCGCCCAGTGGGCAAAATTGAATACCCAGGCGTTCTGCCTGTTGCAATAATCGTTCGAACATCGCGCTCTGCGACATACCTTCCACCTCCGTGTGAATGGTGTATACCGGCACAGCGCTGCTGTGCAACATCCGCTGCAAAATGAAGTCGTTGTAATCCGCCAGGCTGACCTCATGGCCAATCACCTCATCGAACGTCGGCAAGGTCACCGGGATCTGCACCGTGCCAATGCGCCCATCCGCCAACAGTGGCCGGAACGGGTGCGTGCCGCGGCAATCGCTATTGTAATGAAAGCCAAAGCGCTGCTTCACCGACAACACGCGTTGATCCGCACGCCAGCCGGCCACCGCAGAGCACTTTACCGGTTGCTCAATGCAGGCGCGCAAAGCCCCAACGCCCAGCTGAATCTGGCGCGCCAGTTCGGCCTCGGACCAGCGTGCCACTTTGGCCTGCCAGCCCTGGTGATCCCAGGCATGCAGCCCCACCTCATGCCCGGCGCGCGCCGTTTGCTTCATCAGTGGGCCAAAAGCGCGGGCGATGTTGCGCCCCGGCCATGCGGTGCCGGCCAGCAGGATATCCCAGCCATACAGCGAAGCAGCCTGTGAACGCAGCATTTTGCGCAGGAACGCCGGCCGCAGCAGGCGCCACAAGTGGCGCCCCATGTTGTCTGGCCCAACGCTGAAAAAAAAGCTGGCCGTGATGCCATACTGTTCGAACAATTCCAACAGGCGCGGCACACCGTCACGGGTGCCGCTATATGTGTCGACATCTACCCGCAGGCCGACTTTTATCATTGGCTAACGCCCTTTTCCTGAACGTTGGTTTGCAGAAAGTAATCCAGCGTTTCGGCTACTGTCTGGCGCATTTTAATGGTCGGCTGCCAATCCAGCAGGCGCTGTGCGTTCCTGATGCTCGGCGTGCGGTGCTCAACGTCCTGATAGCCTTTGCCATAGTAGCTGCTGCTTTCCACCGCGTTAAAACCGGCGAACGGAGGGAAGCGATCGCGCAGCGGGTGCTGGTTGAAGCATTCCAGCAGCATTTCCGCCAGTTCGCGGATGCTGGCTTCGTTGGTCGGGTTGCCGATATTGATAATCTGGCCGTCGCACTGGCCGTGGCAGTTTTCGATAATGCGAAACAATGCTTCGATGCCGTCGTTAATGTCGGTAAAGCAGCGTTTTTGCTCCCCGCCATCCACCAGCTTGATCGGCGATCCTTCCACCAGGTTGAGGATCAACTGGGTAATCGCGCGGGAAGAGCCGATGCGTGCGGCATCCAGGCTATCGAGCCGTGGCCCCATCCAGTTGAACGGACGGAACAGGGTAAATTTCAGCCCCTGTTGCACGCCGTAAGCCCAGATCACCCGGTCAAGCAGCTGTTTGGAGACCGAGTAGATCCAGCGTTGCTTGCTGATCGGCCCGACGATTAAGCGCGAACAGTCTTCGTCAAACTGCTGATCGTCGCACATGCCGTAAACTTCGGATGTGGAGGGGAAAATAATGCGCTTGTGGTATTTCACGCAGTCGCGCACGATTTTCAGGTTCTCTTCGAAATCCAGCTCGAACACACGCAGCGGGTTGCGGGTGTATTCGATAGGCGTTGCGATGGCCACCAGCGGCAGCACCACGTCGCATTTTTTAATGTGGTATTCAATCCACTCGGAATGGATGCTGATGTCCCCTTCCACAAAGTGGAAGTGCGGATCGTCAAGGAAGCGGCAAATGGCGTCGGAGCTGATATCCAGCCCATAGATATCGTAGTTGCCGTCGCGCAACAGGCGTTCGGTCAGGTGGTTGCCGATAAAGCCGTTCACCCCCAGAATCAACACCCGGGTCCGGCGTTTAACCGCGCTGGTCGGCTTGGCGCCCAGGCGCACATCGGTGACGATGCCCATTTCCTCTGCCAGGCGGGCACCGTGCACATACAGCCCCGCCTCGCTCTGGCCGGCGACGATTTCCAGCGCGCCTTCGCCACAGGCGATGGTCAGCGGCGCAGTGGCCAGCACAGTGCCCGGCTGTTTGTCATGCGGTGTATTCAGCACGCGCCCCTGCCAGACAATTACTTTCTGCTGGCCCAGGTAACTGAACGCACCCGGGTAAGGATCGGTTACCGCGCGCACCAGGTTGTTGATTTCCCGCGCGGATTTATGCCACTGGATCTCGCCATCGGCGGCAGTGCGGCGGCCGTAATAGCTGGCTTCGGCCTCGTTTTGCGGGGTGAAGGTTACGCTGCCGTTCTTCAGTTGCGGCAAGGTGTCGTTCAGCAGGCTCTGCGCGGCTTCCCGCAGTTTACCGTGCAGGGTTAACGCCGTGTCATCCTCGCTAATCGCGACCTTATGCTGGGCAACGATGTCGCCGGCATCCGGGCGCTTAACCATTTTATGCAGCGTTACCCCGGTTTCGGTTTCGCCGTTAACCAGCACCCAGTTGACCGGCGCCCGCCCGCGGTAGCGCGGCAACAGCGATCCATGCAGGTTGAAGCCCCCCTGCGGCGCCAGCGCCAGGATCTCTTCGCTGAGCATGTTGCGGTAGTAGAACGAGAAAATCACGTCCGGCTGCAGCTCGCGAATACGTTCAACCCACAAAGGGTGATTGACGTCCTCCGGCGCATAAACCGGCAGATTCAGCTCTGCGCCCAACCGCGCCACGGAAGAAAAGAAATGGTTTTCACCCGGCGCATCGGTATGGGTGAACACGGCCTGCACGTCATAGCCGGCCTCCGTTAGCGCTTTCAAACCGGCGCAGCCGATATCATGGTAAGCAAATACGATAGTTTTCATTACTCTTCTTCCTGAATGTGGTGGTTTGGCTTAGCGCCAACCACTTTCTGAACAAAATAACGTGGGCGGGCGCGCACATCGTTGTAGATACGCCCGATGTACTCACCGAGTAGCCCCATACCGACAAACTGGGCGCCGACGAAGGTAAACAGCACGGCAAACAGCATAAATACCCCTTCGGCCCCCCACTGGGTGCCTAAGATCAGCCGCATGGCGATCAGCACGATCGCCAGCGTGAAACCGGACAGCGCGATGACGCTGCCCACCACGCTGAGCAGGCGCAGCGGCGTGGTCGTCAGGCAGGTGATCAGGTCATACATCAGGTTAATCAGCTTCATCAGGCTGTATTTCGAATCGCCGAATTCACGCTCTGCGTGCTCGACGTCGATTTCCGTCGTGCGGCGGGCGAAGGTATTGGCCAGGATCGGGATAAAAGTGCTGCGCTCATGGCAATGCAGCATCGCCTCGACGATGTGGCGGCGGTAAGCACGCAGCATGCAGCCGTAATCGCCCATCGATTTGCCGGTGGCGCGCTGGATCATCATATTGATGACGCGCGACGCGCTCTTGCGGAACCAGGAATCCTGGCGGTTGGCGCGCACCGTGCCGACCACGTCATAGCCTTCTTCGGCCACGCTCACCAGCCGCGGGATCTCTTCCGGCGGGTTTTGCAGATCGGCATCCAGGGTGATGACCAGATCGCCGTGCGCCTGGTTAAACCCCGCCATGATCGCCGAGTGCTGGCCGTAGTTGCGGTTCAGCAGCACGGCGACGATATGGCTGCCCGGGCTCTCGGCGGCTTCGGTTAATATCTCGGCGGAGTCATCGCTGCTGCCGTCATCCACCAAAATGATTTCATAGGCCTGGCGCAACTGCTGACAGGCGGCGGTGATACGTTCAATCAGCGCCGGCAGGCTCTGCTGTTCGTTGTAGACCGGGATCACCACCGATACGTTATTAATAGGTTCAACCCGCGGCACGTTCTGACTCCACAATTGAAAACAAGGCGTTAACAACGCGATCGACATCTTCATCGCGCATATCCGGAAATAACGGTAAAGAGCACAGCCGCGCCGAGTTCCATTCGGTATTCGGCAATGAAAGCTGTGGATAGCGTTCACGGTAGAATTTCTGCGTGTGCGCCGCGCGGAAATGCAGGCCCGTGCCAATGCCCTGCTCTTGCAGGCGTTGCATCAGCCGATCGCGATCCAGGCCGCAGCGTTCGAGATCGACGCGCACGATGAACAGATGCCAGGCATGGTCGTGCGGATAATCCGGCAGGCCGAGCGGTTGGAAGGGAGAATCCTGCAACATCGCCAGGTAGCGTGCCGCCAGTGATTTGCGGCGGGCGTTAAGCTGCGGCAAACGCTGCAGCTGCACCACGGCGATGGCTGCATGCACATCGGAAAGATTGTATTTGTAGCCCGGCTCGATCACTTCCGCCTGGGGTTTACGCCCTAGCTGTTGGCGATCGAAAGCGTCGACACCCAGGCCGTGGAACTTCAGGCTGCGCAGACGCGCCGCCAGTGCGTCATCATCGGTGGCGATCAGGCCGCCTTCGGCACAGGTCATGTTTTTAATCGCATGGAAAGAGAAAATCGCCGTGCCGCGCGCGCCCACCCACTCGCCGCGATAGCGGGCGCCGGCCGCATGGGCCGCATCTTCAATCAGCGGAATATTGTGCCGCTGCGCCACGTCGCGCAGTGCGGCGATGTCCAGCGGCGCACCGGCATAATGCACCGGCACAATCGCCTTGGTTCTCGGCGTGATGGCGGCTTCAACCGCTGCGGCACTGACCATCAGCGTATCGCGATCAATATCAACCATCACGGGCGTGGCGCCGAGCAGCTCGATCATGTTCGGCGTAGAAACCCAGGTCATTGAAGGTGTGATGACCTCATCACCCGGCCCGATGCCCAACGCCACTAGCGTGACATGCATACCCGCCGTGGCAGAGTTAATGGCAATCGCGTATTTACAGCCAAAGGCGGTGCAAAAATCCGTTTCCAAACGTTGGTTTTGCGGGCCGGTGGTAATCCAGCCGGAGCGTAATACCTTTTCAACCGCTGTTATTTCTTCTTCACCCATAGATGGACGAGAGAATGGCAAGAATTGTTCCTGAGCCATAGTTAACCTAAGCATATCGAGTTTGCGATAGGGCAATTATAGGGCGCAATTATTTAATGAAGATTAAACGACAAAGGAACAGGCCAATAATATTTTATGAAAGGTGAATTTCTGTAAGCATAGTTAACTGCCGTGATTAGAACTGTAACGATATTAATCTATGTGTATGACTAGACTAAAAACAAAAAATATAAATACAATATTAACTTATTTTCTCATCTTAATGCATTCTTAATAAAAGTCACTTTAATCACCAGTACCTTGCCCTTTTTGGGTGTAAAAACCAGAAAGTCTTGAAGAAAAATTCATATTCTACAAATTCGATTTCATTTATATTCGTTTTGTTTAACTTCTATTTATATTGCAAATCATAGGCAACTTAAGTTTTAAGCATCGCGCGTCATCAGCCAACGCTGCTCGCCAACCATTTGTAAATGGAAACCAATCTCATAAACCGGCGATAATAACGCCGGCACCATCACTTCCTGGCTTGGCCCTTGCGCCACCACCCGCCCGGCGCGCAATAACCACACCTGATCAGCCTGCTGCAATGTTTGGTTCAGATCGTGCGCACAGACCAGCACGCTGCGCCCCTGTTGGCAAAACTCGCGCAATAACCGATCCAATGCGGCTTTCTGCGCCACATCCAGGCTATTGCCCGGCTCATCCAGCAGCAGCAGCCGGCTCAATGGGTTGACCGCCGGCCAAACCTGCAGCAGCGCGGCAACCAGGCGCACCCGTTGCCACTCGCCGCCGGAAAGCTGGACGAGCGTGCGCGGCAACTTATCCGCCAGCTTCAGTTGCCGACACAGGTACCCCAGGGTATCTTCCAATACGGCAGCGCCACACCCCGGCGGCTGATGCAGCGCCAGATATTGAAAAACCGGCATGAATGCCGCCGGCGGCTGTTGCTGGCCCAAATAGGCGCGCCGGCGTGCCAACTGCCCCGCCGAATAGTGGCTGAGCGGCTGCCCATCCAGCAGCACCTGGCCGCCGCCGGGCAGCAGCCCAGCCACCCGCGCCAACAGGGTGCTTTTACCGGCGCCATTGGGGCCAATCAGGTGTATTTGGCTGCCTGGCGCCACCCGGGCAGACAACGGGAATAGGCGTTGATCAACGCTGACCTGATTAAGCTCCAGCATCGCGAATTACTGCGCCAGCGCCTGTTCGATGGCAGTGACAATGGCAGGATCCTGCGGCTTCATATCCGGGGCAAAACGCGCCAGCACGTTGCCATCGCGCCCAATCAGGAATTTCTCAAAGTTCCACAGAATATCGCCGGGCTGCTTTGGCCCCTGCCCCTTGCTGATCCGGCGTGCCTTGAACTCGCTGCCGGCTGGCACCACGGCTTCTGGTTTAGCGGCAATCAACGCCTGATACAACGGATGGCGGTTTGCACCGTTGACTTCAATCTTGCTGAACATGGGGAACTGCACGCCGAACGTGCCGCGGCAAAACGCCAGAATCTCTTCGTTGCTGCCGGGCTCTTGCCCGAGAAATTCGTTGGACGGAAAGCCCAGCACCGCAAAACCGCGGTCGCGATAGCTTTCATACAGCGCTTCCAGGCCTTCATACTGTTCGGTCAGGCCGCATTGTGAGGCCACATTGACCACCAGTAAAACGTCGCCTTGATACTCCGCCAGCGTGGTTGCACGGTTATCAATCGTTTGCAGTGGTATCGCGTTTATTGACTGACTCATCGGAACCCATCCTTTCTGTTTATTTGCAGGTGAAGATACGCGGCGCACGGCGCAGCGGCCAATGTGTACCGCATCGATGCGATTACCTTACGCTTTTTACCCGCAGCAGTAACCAGATAAAAAGCGGTGCGCCCAGGGTAGCGGTGACCACGCCGATCGGCAATTCGGCCGCGGCCAGAGTAACCCGCGCGGTCACGTCTGCCGCCAGCAAAACGCCGGCGCCGGCCAAGGCGCAACCGGGCAACAGATAGCGCTGATCGGTCAGCCCAATCAGGCGCAATATGTGCGGGATCACCAGGCCAACAAAGCCTATCACGCCGGCCAACGCCACGCTGATGCCAACCAGACAGCCGACCGCCAACACCAACAGATTGCGCCACAGGTATAAAGACAGCCCGAGTTGCCGCGCCTGCACCTCGCCCAGCGCCATCACATTGAGCACGTTGCCCTGCCGGCATAGCCACAGCAGCACGGGCAGGAGCGCCAAAACCAGCCATTTTTGCCGCCAGTCCACGCCGCCAAAGCTGCCCATCATCCAGTACATCAGTTGGCGCAGATCCAGGCTGGTGCTGATGTAAACCGCCCAGGTCATGATCGCGGAACACACGATGCCGAGTGCCACACCCACCAGCAGCAAACGCGCGTTGGTCACGCGGCGGCGGGCAAACGCCAACAGCAGGAAGGTTATCAGCAGCGCCCCGATAATCGCATTCAGGCTCATCAACGCAACCGGCAACAATCCATGCCCCAACAATACAGTGAGCACCAGCGCCACCCCGGCCCCGTTGGCCACGCCAAGCAGCCCCGGCTCCGCCAGCGGATTTTCGAACAACGCCTGCATAACCGCGCCACTCACCGCCAAGCTCGCCCCCACGGCCAGCACTGCCAGCGTGCGCGGCATGCGCAGTTGCCAAACAAATAATTGCGCCGAATCGCTCAACCACTGCGACGGCCAGATCCAACTATCGCCGGCGCACAGGCTGACAACGAAAATAACCAAGGTGCCGAACGCCAGCAGAGACAGGTGGTTTTGATCGCGGGAACGTTGCTGTTGCAGAAGAGCGATGAAAGTGGGCTTGGTTGGCATAAACAAACAGGTTCCCGGCGGCGATAAAACAGTGCAAGAGTGAATGACCGATGCCAAATAGTAGGATGTTAGCCTGCAACACGCAATGCCAACCCCATGGGCGCCGCAGACCGGCGGAAACGGCACACCGCCGCTCCCGCCGGATCGCTATCGATTAAAGGCGAACCCCCTTCATACATTGGAGGGCCGCCGCAACGTTGCGCGCCGTTTTTGTCACATTATCCGATGCATTTAGCATCGCTTGTTCAAGCGAACAAATTTCATAAATCACACTGAATACCGCATCGATCCCCTGTTGATAGACCACATCGACATCGCAAGACAGGCTCCCGGCAATGCCGATAACCGGTTTCCGGTGTTTTTTCGCGATAGCGGCCACCCCGATCGGTACCTTGCCGTTGATGCTCTGCCCATCAATTCGCCCTTCCCCAGTCACGACCAGATCACAGTCTTTGATATGGCGCTCCAGCTCCAGGGCTTCGGTGACGATTTCAATGCCCTTCCTGAGCCTGGCCCCGCAAAACGCCAACAGCGCGGCACCCATTCCCCCCGCAGCACCCGCGCCGGCAATGCTGTCGACCTCGATGTTTAGTTGATGCTTAATGATCCCGGCATACTGCCGGAGATTGTTATCAAGCAGTTCGACCACCGCTGGCGTTGCACCTTTCTGGGGGCCAAACACCCAAGAGGCGCCATTAGGGCCGGTTAATGGATTGGTAACATCACAAGCGACGTCGATACGGCACTGCTTCACCCTTGGCTCAAACCGGCGCATATCGATGGCAGCGATCTCGCTAAGGCTGCCACCGCCACGGCCAATGTCGTTACCCGCCCGATCGAGCAGCCTGGCACCCAACGCCTGAACCATACCGGCACCACCATCATTCGTTGCGCTGCCGCCGATACCGATGATGATATGACTAACCCCGGATGCTAAAGCCGCACGGATTAACTGCCCGGTGCCAAATGATGTCGTTCTGAGCGGGTCTCTTAGCGCGGGCGGCACTAGCTCAAGGCCGCTGGCGGCCGCCATCTCAATAAACGCAGTCTTGCCATCGCCGGAAAGCCCCCAAAATGCCGCAACGTCCGTACCCAACGGGCCCGTCACGTTCTCGTTCACCTTCGTGCCGCCGGTGGCGCCGATCATCGCTTCCACGGTGCCTTCGCCGCCATCGGCAAGCGGGATGCTGACATAGGTCGCTAAAGGAAATATTGCGCGGAAACCACGCTCGATAGCGTGGGCAACGCCCAGCGCACTCAGGCTTTCTTTATAGGAATCGGGTGCAATGACTATTTTCATCCATCACTCCACAGGCGCTGTTTCACAGGTTGAAACTGGGTGCTGAAAATTCAGCCCCCATGACGAAACATTAATCGCACGGCAGAAGGATCGGGCGTTCAGACAAGGCAGCGCCGGTTACCTTCCCCGTTCGCCCCACGGATCCCAAAGCGCCAATAGCGCGATTAATCAAACTGTTTCACTTCAACCTTCGCCAGTTTCTCGTAATAGCAGGCCAGCGCCGAGTGATCCGCCGTTCCCAACCCATCCACCCGCAGCGCCTGCATCATTTCCATCACGGCCGACGTTAACGGCAATTGGGCACCTACGCTATGGGAGGTATCCAGGGCGTTAGCCAGATCTTTAATGTGCAGATCGATACGAAACCCCGGCTTGAAGTTGCGGTTTAACACCATTGGCGCTTTGGCCTCCAGTACCGTGCTGCCCGCCAGGCCGCCGCGGATAGCCTGAAACACCAGTTCGGGATCGACGCCGGCTTTCGTTGCCAGCACCAGTGCCTCCGCCATCGCGGCGATATTCAATGCCACAATCACCTGGTTGGCCAGTTTTGTGACATTGCCAGCCCCGATATCGCCGGTATGCACCACTGAACCTGCCATGGTTCTCAGCAAATCATGGCATTGGTCAAACAGCGCTTTGTCTCCCCCCACCATTACCGACAGCGTGCCGTCTATGGCTTTGGGTTCACCACCGCTGACTGGCGCATCCAGCATCAGGATACCTTTCGCTTGCAGTGCGGCGGCAATTTCACGGCTGGCCAGCGGGGCAATCGAACTCATATCGATAAAGATCGCGCCTGCCCTGGCACCATCAATCACGCCATTCTCGCCAAGAGCGACCTCTTTCACCTGCGGCGAGTTAGGCAGCATGGTGATAATAACGTCGCACTGCGCCGCCACCGCTTTCGGGGTTGCCGCGCTGGCGGCGCCCAGCGCCGTCAGCTCATCGATGGATGCCGCATTTTTGTCAGCAACAACCAGGGAATAACCGGCTTTAATCAAGTTTTTACTCATGGGCTTACCCATGATGCCCAAGCCAATAAATCCTATTTTCATCATCGATTCCTCATCTATCGATTAGTGGTCCATACCGGCAGCAAGCGAACGCACGTTTACGGTTTAAACGTATCGCTCAGTTTCTGCGTGGCATTTCTAAATAACCCGAGATCGCTCCCAACCGCGACGAAAGTGGCGCCCCACAACAAATAGCGGCGGGCGTCCGCTTCAACCGGGGCCAGGATGCCGGCAGGTTTTCCCTGCGCCTTTGCTCTGGCGAAAATGTGCTGAATGACCTGCTGAACCTCGGGATGCGCCGGATCTCCCAGGTGCCCGAGTGCGGCAGAAAGATCGCCCGGCCCAACGAAAATGCCGTCGACGCCCTCAACGCCGGCGATAGCATCAATGTTGTCCACCCCACGCTGGCTCTCAATCTGCACCAGCACGCTAATGTTGCTATCGATCTGCGTGAAATAGTCGGGGACAGTGCCATAGTGGTTACAGCGGTGGGATACCGAAACGCCGCGGATGCCGTAAGGCGGATAGCGCGTTGCGGCCACGGCCTGTTCCGCTTCGGCCTGGGTTTCTACAAACGGGATCAGAAAGTTGTAGAAACCAATATCAAGCAGGCGTTTGATGATCACCGGCTCATTGGTCGGTGCCCTGACCACCGGCGCACTGGCGCTGCCTTTCAGCGCCATCAATTGGGGAATGAAGGTGCCGATATCATTCGGCGCGTGCTCACCATCCAGGAGCAACCAGTCAAAACCGGCCAACCCCAGCACTTCTGTGGTAATCGGATTCGCCAGCGCGCACCAACAACCATATAAACGCTCGCCGTTTTGCAGTTGTTGTTTAAATCTATTTGGGAATATCACATTAGCCATTTTAACCTCGACAATTTATAAACCACGCAGAGTGATGTAATTCCCCGCGCAGATGAATGCTTAGCCAATCGCTTCTGGAGCCTACTTCTCAATATCAACCATGAGAGATAAAGTTGATAACGATAAACACACCGTATATTCATGGTGAATATAAAAATATCATCCAAAAGAAATACGCGGTACGGCACAACAGGCTGTGAAAGATCACAATAAGTCACAGTGAATTTTTTTAATTAACGGCCAACAGGCAACAGCGAAAACAATGAATACTATATTTCCAAACGCGCCAACCGCCCCACCACAAACAAATAGGAACAGAGCCCGACCAACCCCATTGAGCCAACATAAAGAATGGCGAAGTCAAAAGAGTGCGTCCACGATAAAATAAAACCGATGGCCAGCGGCGTTACAATACTTGCCAGGTTGCCGCACATATTAAATACGCCACCGGCAACGCCTAAAACCTCTTTAGGTGAAGTATCACTCAAAACGCACCAACCAAGATTACCAAACCCTTTGGCAAAAAAAGCCAGGCTCATTGCCGCAATTACGATAACTTCTGAGTCGGTATAGTTGGCCGTAATAATGGTGCATGACAACAACATACCGCATATAATGGGAAGTTTTCTGGCGACGGTCAGACTGTATCCTTTTTTGAGCAAGAAATCGGAGAAAACCCCACCGCTGATCCCGCCAATAAAACCCGCGATGGCCGGAATCGATGCGATCATGCCTACCTTCAGGATTGACATTCCTTTGTCCTGATAGAGATAGGTCGGGAACCAGGTAAGGAAGAACCATGTGATAGAGGTCAGACAGAATTGGCCAATATAGACACCGATCATCATTCTGTTGATGCACACTTTTTTTATTTGCGCAAAGCTCACTTTTTCTTTTTTAGCTTCAGCCCCCAACTCCGGCATACCGCCGCCCGCTTTGATATAGGCAATCTCGGCCTGATTGACCTTTTTATGCCGCAGCGGATCCCTGATATACACCAGCCATAATACGCCGAGAACGACACCAATCATGCCGATATAATAAAAGACATAATGCCAGCTCCAGGTGTGCAATATGATGGTCATCAGCGGCGTGATCAATGCCAGAGAGATATACTGCGCTGCCTGGTAAACCGAGGTGACAAACCCGCGTTCACTATTAGGGAACCATTGTACGCTAAGCCGGCTGTTGGCTGGAAATGCCGGGGCTTCGATAGCGCCCATCAGCAACCTGAGTATAATTAGCACCATTAACGGTGAAGCATATAAATAGATCGTCCCTTGCAGCATCGTGACCATCGACCAGCCAATCAGCGCACCACCATAGACGATTCTGGAACCATATTTATCTAATAGCCAGCCACCCGGTATTTGCATAATCACATATGAAATACCAAATGCGGAGAAAGCAACGCCCATCATTTCAGGATCAAAGTTCAGTTCCTTACTCATAAACGGTGCGACAACGGAGAGCGTTGCCCTATCGGCATAATTGAAAACGGTAGCTGCAAATAAGAAGAATAATATAATAGATCTTACGTTTGTTCTTTTTTCCGGTTTTTCGTTCATTGACAACTCCTAAAATCATGTAGGGTTTTAAAATATGATTTTTTCATTTAGAAGATGTGAGATGACCGACGCATTAGAAAAATCCCGCATCAGTCATCGAAAAATAGCGAATCAGGGGCGTTTGCCAAACTCACATTGCGCAACAGTCCACGCACTAGCCTGTTCACTCAGCGTAAATCCAAGTCCGTAACGGTCAGATACCAGCATGCGGCCATCGCGTAATTCGAGCTGTTCATTAAATAATGGGTTTAGCCATTCGAAATGTTCCAGCCACGGCTCAATAGGATAAGCGGCGGCGAGATGTAAATGAATTTCCATGGCAAAATGCGGCGCTAATTTACGCCCGTTTTTAGCAGCTAAATCCATGATTTTAAGGAAAGGTGAAATACCACCGACGCGCGGCGCATCGGGTTGCACAAAATCACTGGCATTGCCCAGAATTAATTGCTCATGCTCACGGAAACTGGTCAGCATTTCACCCGTGGCGATCGGGGTATCCAGCGCGGTGGCTAATGCGGCATGGCCTTCCACATCGTAAGCGTCCAGCGGTTCTTCTATCCAGATTAAATTGAACGCCTCCATTTTACGCCCAATACGCATAGCAGTTTCCCGATCCCACTGCTGATTCGCATCAACCATTAACGGAAAATCATCGCCCAGCTCTTTGCGCACCGCAGTTAAACGTTTCAAGTCCTCTGCGGTGTCAGGCTGGCCGACTTTAATTTTTATGCCGCCGATACCACTTGCGCGGGAGATAGCCACATTTTTTATCACCTGATCCAGCGGCGTATGCAGGAACCCGCCGGAGGTGTTATAGCACTGCACAGAATCGCGATGCGCACCCAATAATTTTGCCAGCGGTAATTGCGCGCGTTTCGCCTTCATATCCCACAGGGCAATGTCAAAAGGCGAAATGGCCTGCACCGCCATACCGCTTCTGCCAACGGAGGCACCGGCCCACAGCAGTTTGGTATAGACCTTATCGATATCGTTAGGATCTTCATTCAGCAGGTTATCGGCGATCTCTTTGGCATGCGCATAAATCCCCTGGCCACCGGCACGTTTGGAGTAGCTAAAGCCAATACCTTCAAACCCATCACGGGTACGAATTTCAGCAAAAATAATCGCCACTTCCGTCAGCGGCTTTTGTCGGCCAGTAAGGACTTTTGCATCGCTGACTGGTGTCGCTAGCGGTAAAAGCGCTAACGAAACCTTGACCCATTCGATGCGGTCTCCCGTCTCAGCAGCGGTTCGTACATTGGAAACCCGGGCATAGGAAACAGCATCTGAGTTCGCACTGGTTGTCATCTTCATTTCTCCTGATTGACGTATCTGGAATTGCGTTATAGCAAAAATGATTGCGCTAACATTTTTACCCTGAACAAATTTAGTACGCCATAACCAGATCGCACTTGTGCGCCACTGATCACAAAAAAACATATAAAATAACAAGTTAAATTGTTGTTAAATTAAAACAAGTTACCGATAAACAATAATTTATTTCAATAAATGATAGCGCAATCATTTTATAAAAAAACAAAGCTATGCCCCCGCACGCCGAGCAATGTGCAGAAATAATGCGGTTGGTTGGGAAACTTGCGAACAGGGCCTGGCGTCATCTTCGCTCTACTACTCTGTTCGGCAGGATCGAAAACGGCAACAAACACTGCATATGCCGTAATAATCCTCTGCGCTGGGCGTGCTGCCATGGTTGTTGGGTAAGCCCACCCTTTTACTATAATATATTGCCCTGTAACCAATTTTGTCGTTGTTCAAGGACTGGTATGAAGGCGAAGAATGCTCTGCAAAAGTACGGTAAAACCAAATCCCCTACGCTGGAGGATGTAGCTCGAGAAGCCGGCCTATCCCCCATGACGGTAAGCAGAGCGCTCAATAATCCTCAGTTGGTTCGTGAGACAACCGTTGAAAAAGTAAAAAAAGCCATTGCCGTAACGGGTTATATTCCTAATTTATTGGCCGGAGGGCTGGCATCAAGGCGCAGTAAACTGGTTGCCGTCGTGGTTCCGCAGATCAATAACAATATGTTTGTCGATACCGTTCAGGCCGTCAGCGACCAGTTAGCAAAACGCGGATATCACATGCTATTGTGCGTCGGCGGGTATACCGAAGAGCTGGAAACCGAGATCGTTTCCGCCATTTTATCTCGCCGCCCGGATGGGATCGTATTAACAGGCATCCAGCACTCCCAGCAAATGAAGCGCATTATCTTATCTTCCGAGATCCCGGTGGTCGAAATATGGGATCTCACTCCAACGCCATTAGACATGCTGGTGGGTTTTTCTCATGAGAAAATTGGTAATCAGATAGCTAACTACATGTATGAAAAGGGATACCGGAAATTTGGCCTGATATGGACTGAAGATCAACGTGCGCTTATCCGCCAAAAGGGCATTACCGACATATTAGCGAAGAAGCAGGTCAACCCGATTGCGACGGTAACGGTTCCGCTGCCGGCGACCTTGTCTCTGGGTCGAGAGGGGTTTTGTCATCTGTTTGATGCTGAAAATGCCTTTGATGCCATGATTTGTAGTTCCGATACCCTGGCGCAGGGAGCAATAATAGAAGCGAATAGCCGGGGGCTACGCGTTCCGCAGGATATCGCCATTATGGGTTTCGGCGATCTGGACTTTGCCCGCCATAATATTCCGTCAATTTCAACCGTGAAAATAGATCGATGGCGCATAGGGATTGATGCCGCCAATATGTTGACAGACAAGATAGAAGGAAAAGAAGCGAATGAAGTGGTTACTGATATTGGTTTTGAATTGATAGAACGCGAATCAACCTAAACTACCCCGCTTCCCATTGAGCAAGCCTGCTGGCCTTGCCTGCCACACTACGATGACGGCAAAACCAGCAGCGCTTGATTTTTAGTTATGTGGGCCGTTGTTTTTCTGCGGGTACTGTTGCTGCCCCGGCCCATTGTCGTGACCGCGATCGTTGCCATGGCCTCTATCATTGCCATTGCCGTGGTTATCACGACGATCGCCGCCGTTGTCATGCCCGCGTTCGCCGCGGAACGGGTTGCCGCCTTGCGGGCCGTTATTTTGGCGGTGCGGCGGCTGAGCCTGCCAGCGGCCGCCATCCCAGTACATGCCATGGCCGTTGCGCTCGCCGATACCGTGGCCCTGATGCTCATGCCACCACTGTGGCGGACGCCAATCATAACCGTCCCAGTAATAGCCGCGGTTATCCTGATCCCCCAGATGCACGGATACCCCCGGCACATTAATGTCGATAGAGACATCAGCGCTGGCTGCCAACGGCAGCATCAGCGGTAAACACACCAGTAATAGGATCTTTTTCATATTTAACTCTCACGTTATTTGACGCTGAAGAGCGTTATATCAAGGCGATTATTTATCGACTATCTCATTTGTGCTCATTTTCAGTTTGTTTTCATATAACTTACAAAATACTTACAATCAATTCTTTCTTATTTAATTAATATAGCTGCTAACAACGATTAACGATTTACTGATGTACTATGATTATTTAATCTATTTATAATCAGTTTATCCCCACAACCCAGAGATAATATTATGTTGAAACGTATTGGATTGTTCCTGACCGTGACAGTGCTGGCAACAGCGCTGAGTGGCTGTATCTTCCCACCGTGGGGTGGCCCTGGTGGCGGTCATGGCGGTGGTGGCGGCGGCGGCCACGGTCATCATTTTGATCGCTAAGTTATTATAAGGGGCTACGGCCCCTTTTTTATTTATAGGGAATAATAAATATATATAAGAATAATCCGCAAAACATCCTGTCAGTTTTAATTAACCACTTTCTGCCAAAACCCACTGCTAATTTACACCTGGTTTTTTAAGAATAAACTGAAATATATATTAGAAAAGAAAAAAGGCCGCAAAAGCGACCTTTTTGGTTTTATAGCAATTAGCCTTTTGGATTGGCGTTCTCCACACGGCTTTTCAACTTTTGCCCTGGACGGAAAGTAACCACACGGCGCGCCGTAATCGGAATGTCCTCGCCAGTTTTCGGGTTACGCCCCGGACGTTGGTTCTTGTCCCGTAAATCAAAGTTACCAAAACCTGACAGTTTTACCTGTTCTCCGTTCTCAAGAGCCCGACGGACCTCTTCAAAGAACAGTTCCACCAAGTCTTTGGCGTCCCGTTTGCTAAGCCCAAGCTTCTCAAACAGGTGTTCTGACATTTCAGCTTTAGTAAGCGCCATAGGTTCAATCCCTCAAGGATGCTTGGAATCGCTGTTTTAAAGCCTCTACGCATTTTGCAACGGTAGTGGCTATCTCCTCTTCTTCCAGTGTACGAGCGGTATCCTGCAATATCAGACTGATAGCCAGGCTCTTATAACCCTCTGCCACGCCCTTACCACGGTACACATCAAACAAGTTTACGCCAACTATATGATTTACGCCAACTTTCTTACACTCTGCCAAAATATCTTCTGCGGGCACGTTTTCAGCGACCACAACGGCGATATCACGGCGGTTTGCCGGGAAGCGGGAAACCTCCCGCGCCTGAGGCACCACGCGGGTTGAAACCTTGTTCCACTCCAGCTCAAACACCACGGTGCGGCCATTAAGTTCCAGTTTACGCTCAAGTTCCGGATGTACAACACCAATGAAACCGACACGCTCACCGTGCAAATAAATCGCGGCGCTTTGCCCCGGGTGCAAGGCAGGATTCGCTTCTGCCTTGAACTGAATTTCGGATAATTTACCCGTTAATTCAAGCACAGATTCCAGATCCCCTTTCAAATCATAGAAGTCTACCGCTCTGCGCGCCAGATCCCAATGTTCTTCGTGGGTGGAACCGGCGATCACGCCAGCCAGCATGACGTCCTGACGGATACCCAGATCTGCCGTAGTATCAGGCACAAAGCGCAGGCCGCTTTCGAACAGGCGCACACGGCCTTGCTGGCGGTTCTGGTTGTATACCACGGCAGACAACAGGCCGCTCAGTAACGACAAACGCATCGCCGACATATCAACCGAAATAGGACTTGGCAGAATCAGCGCTTCTTCAGCCGGGTGCAACAACGCCTGCACTTTCGGATCGACAAAGCTGTAGGTAATCGCTTCCTGGAAGCCGCGATCCACCAGCAGCGTTTTGACGCGTTTCATCGCCAGATCCGCTTCACGATGGTGGGTCATCACCAGATCGGCACGTACTGGCACGTTTGGAATGTTGTCATAGCCGTAAACGCGCGCAACCTCTTCCACCAAATCTTCTTCGATTTCCATATCGAAGCGCCAGCTTGGCGCAACCGCCAGCCAGTCATTCCCCTGCTCTGTCACCTGGCAGCCCAGGCGGCGCAGAATATCGCTCACCTGCTCGCTAGGCACCACATGGCCAATCAGGCGATCCAACTTCTCACGGCGCAGAGTGATGGTGGCGCGTTTTGGCAGTTCGCTCTCGGCGGTGACGTCAATCACCGGCCCTGGCTGGCCGCCGCAGATGTCGATCAGCAGGCGCGTGGCGCGTTCCATAGCCTGGTGCTGCAACGCCGGATCCACCCCGCGTTCATAACGGTGGGAAGCATCGGTATGCAGCCCGTGGCGGCGTGCGCGGCCGGTGATAGCCAATGGATTGAAAAAAGCGCATTCCAGCAGCACGTCTTGCGTTTCAGCGTTCACACCGGAGTGTTCGCCGCCGAAAATGCCGGCCATGGCCAGCGCTTTTTGCCGATCGGCGATCACCAGGGTATCGGCATTCAGTTTGGCTTCATTGCCATCCAGCAAGGTTAGCGTTTCGCCTTCCTGCGCCATACGCACCACGATCCCGCCGTCAATACGGTTCAAATCAAAGGCGTGCATCGGCTGGCCCAATTCCAGCAACACGTAGTTGGTGACATCCACCACCGCGTCAATAGAGCGAATACCGCAACGGCGCAGTTTCTCGCGCATCCACAGCGGCGTTGGCGCATTGACGTTGATGCCTTTCACCACACGGCCCAGGTAACGCGGGCACGCCTGCGGCGCTTCAACCTGAATAGGCAGCGTGTCGTTGACGGTGGCGGCCACCGGGCTCATGTCTGGCGCGGTCAGCGCAACCTGGTTCAGCACGCCAACGTCACGTGCGACGCCGATAATGCCCAGGCAGTCGGCGCGGTTTGGCGTGACGCTGATATCGATGGCCACATCGTCAAGCTTGAGGTATTCACGAATATTGCTGCCGACCGGCGCGTCTGCTGGCAATTCGATGATACCGTCATGATCGTCGGAAATGCCCAGCTCAGAGAATGAGCACAGCATCCCTTCAGACGGCTCGCCGCGCAGCTTGGCGGGTTTGATTTTGAAATCGCCCGGCAGTACTGCGCCGACCGTAGCCACTGCCACCTTCAGGCCCTGGCGGCAATTTGGCGCGCCGCAAACGATATCCAGCAGGCGATCGCCACCGACGTTGACTTTCGTCACCCGCAGCTTATCGGCGTTCGGGTGCTGCGCGCACTCCATCACCTGGCCAACGACAACGCCGTTGAATGCGCCGGCAACCGGCTCCACGTCATCCACTTCCAGGCCGGCCATGGTAATTTGTTCTGCTAATGCTTCGCTGCTGATGGCCGGGTTTACCCACTCGCGCAACCAAAGTTCACTGAATTTCATGTGATATTCCCGCCTTACTTAAACTGTTTGAGGAAACGCAAATCGTTTTCGAAGAATGCGCGCAAATCGGTTACGCCGTAGCGCAGCATGGTCAGGCGCTCCATCCCCATGCCGAAGGCAAAGCCGGAGTACACCTCAGGATCGATACCGACATTACGCAGTACGTTCGGGTGCACCATGCCGCAACCCAGCACTTCCAGCCACTTACCGTTCTTGCCCATAACATCCACTTCGGCGGAAGGCTCGGTAAACGGGAAATATGAAGGGCGGAAACGGATCTGCAGATCTTCCTCAAAAAAGTTCTTCAGGAAATCATGCAACGTGCCTTTCAGGTTGGTGAAACTGATGTTCTTATCCACGATCAGCCCTTCCATCTGGTGGAACATTGGCGTGTGGGTTTGATCGTAGTCGTTGCGGTAAACGCGGCCCGGCGCAATGATGCGGATCGGCGGCTGCTGATCTTTCATGGTACGGATCTGCACGCCGGAAGTTTGCGTACGCAGCAGGCGCTTGGCGTCAAACCAGAAGGTATCGTGATCGGCGCGCGCCGGGTGGTGGCCTGGGATATTCAGCGCATCAAAGTTATGGTAGTCATCTTCAATTTCCGGGCCGGTCGCCACAGAGAAGCCCAACTCGCCAAAGAAGGTTTCAATACGATCGATAGTACGGGTCACCGGGTGCAGGCCGCCGTTTTCCAGGCGGCGCCCCGGCAAGGAGACGTCAATGGTCTCTTCTGCCAGGCGAGCATTCAGTGCGGCGGATTCCAGCGCGCTTTTACGCGCATTGAGCGCTTCTTGCACCTGTTGTTTGGCCTGGTTGATCACGGCCCCCGCGGCCGGGCGCTCTTCCGCCGGCAGATCGCGCAGCGACTGCATCTGCAAGGTAAAATGGCCTTTTTTGCCTAAATATTCGACGCGCACCAAATCCAACGCGGCTACATCCTGGGCATCTTCTACGGCTGCCTTGGCATTGGCAACCAGCTCTGCGAGATGTGGCATTGTGTTCCTCTTCTTGGGCCGCTATGGCCGCTAAGTAGTGATTGAGTAATTTATTTGATAGCCAGAAACAAAAAAGCCTCCGCTTAGGGAGGCTTAGGCGCTACTTTCCGTTTCTTTTCTTACGCGCAAGCCCCCTGGATTCAGGCGCTAAAGTAAAAAAAGAAGCGGAAAATGGCAGCGTTCATGCTTGCATTACCTTTCTGGGTTACGTGACGTTATGTGGTAAAGCGCCAGCTAACAGAAGTTTATAGGTTAAAAATACAGGATAAAAGAGGGAGCAAGCTCCCTCTTCCACTGACTTACGCCAGAGCTGCTTTCGCTTTTTCAACCAGTGCGCCGAAGGCCACTTTGTCGAATACCGCGATGTCAGCCAGGATCTTACGGTCAATTTCAATAGAGGCTTTTTTCAGGCCGTTAATGAATTTGCTGTAAGACAAGCCGTTCTGACGAGCAGCTGCGTTGATACGTGCAATCCACAGCTGACGGAACTGACGCTTACGTTGACGACGGTCACGGTAAGCATACTGACCTGCTTTGATTACTGCCTGGAAGGCAACACGATATACGCGCGAACGGGCACCGTAGTAGCCTTTCGCCTGCTTCATAATTTTCTTGTGACGTGCGCGTGCAATTACACCACGTTTTACGCGAGCCATATGCTCTCTCCTAAAGTCTTATTCTTGATTCAAAAAAAATGGCTTATGCGTACGGCAGGCACGCAATAACCAATACCAGATCGCTGTGCGCTACCATGCCTTTCGGACGCAGGTGACGTTTACGCTTGGTTGCTTTTTTGGTCAGAATATGACGCAGGTTAGCATGTTTACGCTTAAAACCACCGCTGCCGGTTTTTTTGAAGCGCTTGGCTGCACCACGTACAGTTTTAATCTTTGGCATTTTAATTAAATCCACTTCGCATTGTTAAACAACGAATCAGTGAGGCGAATAAAGCCCACACAGCGCAAGCGTTGCGCGGGCCTGATTACTTGGAAGCCTTACTGTTTCTTCTTGGGTGCGAGCACCATGATCATCTGGCGGCCTTCGATCTTCGTAGGGAAGGATTCGACCACTGCCAGATCGATATCTTCACACAGATCTTTACGGACGCGGTTAAGCACTTCCATGCCGATCTGCTGGTGCGCCATTTCACGCCCACGGAAACGCAGGGTGATTTTGGCTTTATCGCCATCTTCCAGAAAGCGAATCAGGTTGCGTAGTTTGACCTGATAGTCGCCATCATCGGTACCAGGACGGAATTTGATTTCCTTGACCTGAATAACTTTTTGCTTCTTCTTCTGTTCTTTCGTCGACTTGCTCTTCTCGTAGAGGAATTTGCCGTAATCCATAATTCGGCAAACTGGCGGTTCGGCATTTGGGCTGATTTCGACTAAATCAACGCCCGCTTCCTCAGCTTTTTCAAGAGCTTCATTCAGACTGACAATACCAATCTGCTCGCCATCGACGCCGGTTAGGCGAACTTCTTGCGCGCGAATTTCTCTGTTAATGCGATTAGGACGCGCCGTTTGAACTCGTTTTCCGCCTTTAATACTTTATTCCTCCAGTTGATGAAGACTACGGCTGCGGATTTCTGTCAGCAGCTTGTCTACAAATGCGTTTACGTCTTGGCTACCCAAGTCTTTCCCACGGCGAGTACGAACGGCAACTTTGCCTGCTTCGACTTCTTTATCACCGCAGACCAACATATATGGCACCCGACGTAAAGTATGTTCGCGAATTTTAAAGCCAATCTTCTCATTTCTCAAGTCTGCTTTGACCCGAATGCCTGCATCTTGCAGTTTTTTGGTCAATTGCTCGACGTATTCTGATTGGCTGTCGGTGATATTCATCACCACCACCTGTACCGGGGCAATCCAGGTTGGGTAGAACCCGGCGTATTCTTCGGTAAGGATACCGATGAAACGCTCCATGGAGCCCAAAATAGCACGGTGAATCATTACCGGCACCACGCGATCGTTGTTTTCGCCAACGTACGACGCGCCTAAACGGCCCGGTAAGAAGAAATCGAGCTGCACGGTACCACATTGCCAGGCGCGATCCAAACAATCATGCAGAGTAAATTCAATTTTTGGCCCATAAAAGGCGCCCTCACCCGGCTGATATTCAAACGGAATGCCGTTTTCAGTCAGCGCTGCGGCCAGATCGTCTTCCGCGCGGGTCCACATTTCGTCAGTACCGATGCGCTTCTCCGGACGGGTGGACAACTTCACCGCAATCTTTTCAAAGCCAAAGACGCTGTACATGTCATAGACCATCTTGATGCAATCGTTGACTTCAGCGCGCACCTGGTCTTCCGTACAGAAAATATGTGCATCATCCTGGGTAAAACCGCGTACACGCATCAGCCCATGCAGGGAACCCGAAGGTTCGTTGCGGTGGCAGCTGCCGAACTCGCCCATGCGCAGCGGCAGATCGCGGTAGGACTTCAGGCCCTGGTTGAAGATCTGTACATGGCCCGGGCAGTTCATCGGTTTGATGCAATACTCGCGGTTTTCCGACGAGGTGGTGAACATGGCGTCTTTATAGTTGTCCCAGTGGCCGGTTTTTTCCCACAGCACACGGTCCATCATAAATGGCCCTTTCACTTCCTGATACTGGTATTCCTTGAGCTTCATGCGCACAAAGGCTTCCAGCTCGCGGAAAATTGTCCAGCCGTCGTTGTGCCAGAACACCATGCCCGGCGCTTCTTCCTGCATGTGGTACAGGTCAAGCTGCTTGCCGATTTTGCGGTGATCGCGCTTGGCAGCCTCTTCCAGGCGCTGCAGGTAAGCATTAAGCTGCTTTTTATCTGCCCAGGCCGTGCCATAGATACGCTGCAGCATTTTGTTTTTGCTGTCGCCACGCCAGTATGCGCCGGAGGTTTTCTGCAGTTTGAAATGGTGGCAGAAACGCATGTTCGGCACGTGCGGCCCACGGCACATATCAATGTATTCTTCGTGGTGATACAGGCCCGGGTGGTCGTCATGGCTGATATTTTCATCCAGGATCGCCACTTTGTAGCTTTCGCCGCGCGCCACAAAGGCGTCACGCGCTTCTTGCCAAGTGACCTTTTTCTTGATGACGTCGTAGTCTTTATTGGCCAACTCATGCATCCGCTTTTCCAGCAGATCCAGGTCTTCCTGCGTCAGGGTATGGTCGATATCAACGTCATAGTAAAAGCCGTTGTCGATTACCGGGCCAATGGCCATTTTGGTATCCGGCCACAGTTGTTTGATGGCGTGGCCCAACAGGTGCGCACAGGAGTGGCGCAGAATTTCCAGGCCTTCAGGATCTTTGGCGGTGATGATCGCCAGTTGCGCATCGGATTCAATCAGATCGCCGGCGTCAACCAGCTCACCGTTCACCCGCCCGGCAATACAGGCTTTCGCCAGGCCAGGGCCGATATCAAGGGCAACATCCAGAGGGGAAACAGCATGATCGTAGTGACGTTGACTTCCATCAGGAAGGGTAATAACAGGCATTAAAAATTCCTTATCTACAGTGGTGACCCACACGACAGATCACATGCAGTACGAAAATTGGGTTTGGATTTAGTCAGTTAGAGTGCAGATCTCGCCCACAATTGCCAGATTGGTTTCTAACTTGGTACACAGCGTGGCAAGCATACCTTCACAGCCGTATTTGGCTAAATGGATAGTATCACTAAATTTCTTCTGGATAAATAAACGGCCTTGCCGCTGCCGAGCGAAACAAGAAAAACCCCGGCATCGTTGCCGGGGCTGGCCAGTCTTTCCTGGCTGCCACTTCACCTTGTGAAGAACCGGCCTCTCATCCCTTCATCGAGACGCGCAAACGGACCGGGGTATGCTGTTATTTTACTACTACGCGGCGGGCGTTAGTCTTAACCCCCCACAGCCCTGCCAGCGCACTGATTACTGCGCCAATCAACAGGGCAAAGAACGACCACAGTGCAGCATGGGCCAACGCATCAGCAGCAATGGCCGCCTGTTCGCGCGCCTTCTGTTTCAGTTCGGTGTATTCCTGTTTGGCCTGGTTGATTTTCGCATCGGCGTCGTTTAAACGCTGATTGACTATCTCTGCCGTTTTGTTTTTCGCTTCAACCAGGTTTTTAACCGTCTGATCCACCTGCTGCGGGGTCATATCGGTATTCTCCACCAGCGCTTTTTTCACCGCGTCCTCATCCACATCCTGTGAAATCGCGGTACCGTGCATTTTCAGCTTGGCCAGCAAATCCTGAATAATCGCGTCACTGTTGTCCGGCTGAAGCGCCAGCGCCTTCACCGCATCGGCCACATCGTTTTTGGCCGCATTCAGTTGCTGCTGCATGAATTCCGGCTGCAGCGAAGGGATACCGCTTTTTTTCAGCGCGGCCACCACATCGCCCTGCACCTGCTGCGGTTGCAGCGTGGTGTCGATGCCCAACTGATCAAAGGCTTTGCTGCCGGCATCCGCCAGCCCGGCAGCCCCTTTGCCGATGGCCGAACCGGCGCCGGAAAGCAGACTGCCGGAGGTGGATGCAATCGCGCCGAGTGCATTGCCGGTCGCCTTCACGGCAGACCCCACCAGCAACCCGCCCAGCACCGCAGCCACAATCAGCGCCGTCGCCCACACCAGGAAACCGTGGATCAACCCGTCATTCGCCGCCAAACGGCCAGCGATAAAAGCACCGGCTGCCAGGCTGATGATAATTGAAACCGCAGACCATACCACCACCGCGGTGCCTGCGCCGTTAACCGGATCGTCAGACGTTGGCTCAACCATAGAAAAACCCAGGCTGGTGCCCAACGTTGACAGCAACAGCGACACCGCCAGTACGGTGATCACGCCGCCAATCACGCTCCCCCATGATATTTTTTTTACTGTTGCAAATTCATTTGCCACTTCCATAGTAAAACTCCTTTTAAGTTTTCGATTATGCAGAACCGCCATAATTCTTTATTAGTATAGGATTGGTTGAAAAAATCAGGGGGGAAATAGCAAAAATAAACAAACAAATTTAATCATATGATCATTGCTAATATATTTTCACCGCCCGCTACCACGGCCCCAGCCAGCGCCGGCAGCGGCAAAAACAACGCAGGCGGCAAATAGTATTTTGCCTGCCGTTTAACAACGGCTAACCTGCATTCTTTAAGTATTGTGCGATTTAGCATGAGGGAGCTGTTTTGATGTCGAGCATTTTACAATTGTTCCAGGCCGTCAGCCTTGGCCTGGTCTTGTTGTTACCCTTGGCCAACCCACTGACCACGGTGGCGCTGCTGCTGGGGTTATCCGGCAATATGACCCGAGAAGAACGCCAACTGCAGTCACGCATGGCGTCAATCTATGTCTTTTTCATCATGATAGTGGCGTTTTATGCCGGGCAATTAGTGATGAAAACCTTTGGCATTTCCATCCCCGGCCTGCGTATCGCCGGTGGGCTTATCGTGGCGTTTATCGGTTTCCGCATGCTGTTCCCACAGCAAAAAGCCGATGAAGCGCCGGAGGTGGAAAGCAAAAATACCGAACTGCGTAAAAAAACCTCGGCTAATATCGCCTTTGTGCCGCTGGCAATGCCGAGCACGGCCGGGCCGGGGACCATCGCGATGATCATCAGCACGGCTTCCAGCATCAAAGAAAACACCCTGGGGTTTGCGCATTGGGTGCTGATGGTCGCGCCGGTGGTCACGTTCCTGTCGGTATCGTTGATTCTGTGGGCATGCCTGAGCAGCTCCGGCGCCATCATGAAGCTGGTCGGCCAAAGCGGTATTGAGGCGATTTCACGCCTGATGGGCTTCTTGCTGGTGTGTATGGGGGTGCAGTTTGTTATCAACGGCATTTTGGAGATTATTGCCACCTATCCCCAATAGCCTGACGGAACCAAGCGGGCCACTCGCGTCAGCCAGCGGTTTACACGGCGAAATCAATAAACGGCGCGCGGTGGCCCGCACGCCGCCGGGATCAGATCAAACCATAAATCAGCGCGGACAGCGCAATAACGCCCATCACCAACACGAAGATATTGCTCAACGCCCGGTAACGGTGCATGGCAGGCACTGCGCGCACGGCATACATCGGCAAAATAAACAAAATTACCGCAATCAACGGGCCGCTGATGGTTTCAATAATATGCAGCGCGCTGGGGTTCCATACGGTCGCCCCCCAGGTCAGCACGAACAGCAGCACGCCGGAAAGCCGATGGGTGACGCGCGAACTCAAGGGCTTGCCCAGCGCACGCGTCAGGCCGTCAATCAGGCTGGTGGCCCCTTCTGTGACCCCCAGCGACGTGCCGAGATACGATTTCGCCATCGCCAGCATCGCCATCAGCGGCGCCAGATAGGCAATCAGCGGGTTGGAGAACTTGTTCGCCAGGGTGGTCAGCACCGTGATGTTCTGTTCTTTCGCCTGCGCCATTTCCTGGTGGGATAAACTGAGCACGCAGCTAAAAACGAAAAACAGCACGGTAACGCAGATCAACACGTAGCTGTAGCGCATGATGCGGGCGCAGCGGCGTTCGGCGCGTGCGCCGTACAGGCTTTTCTGCGTTGACGCAAACGAAGAGATGATCGGCGCATGGCTGAATGAAAACACCATCACCGGCACCGCCAGCCACAGAGAGTGCCACAGGCCAGGGCTATCAAAACGGGTGTTCACCAGGCCATCAACGAAATTCGCCGTCTGCCAGGTCGGCACCAGGTACAAGGCCAGGCCCATCAGGAATATCAACAGCGGGAACACCAGCATGCCCATCGCCGCGACAATGGTATCTTTGCCCCGTAGCAACACCAGGTTCAGCACGATAATCACCGCCAGGCTGAGCCAGACGCGCGGCAACGGCGTGATATGGAACTGGTGGATCAGGAAGTTATCCAGCGCGTTGGTGATCGAAATGCTGTAAACCAAAACGATCGGGAAAAAGGCCAGAAAATACAGCACCATGATCAGTTTGCCGGCCAGCACGCCGAAATGCTCGACCACCACGTCATGGATGTTGCCATCGCGGCTGGAGCCGGAAAGCACAAAGCGGCATAGCGCGCGGTGTGGCAGATACGTCAACGGGAACGCGAACAGCGCCATTACCACCAACACCAGCGGGCCATTCAACCCAGCGTTGACCGGCAGAAACAGCGTGCCCGCCCCCACTGCCGTGGCATACAGGCCGAACATCCATACGGTGTCGGTTTTATTCCACTTGCCGGGCTTGGACGCCGCCAGCGTGTCGGAATCGGAGGAAATTGTACTCATTAGGACAGCTTACCTTAATCTATAGCGACAACGATTGCGCTCAATGGAATATCCTTATCCGTAAAATTTATTGAAAACAGTGCGTTAGAGAATTAATTGATTCTTGCGCATGATGAAAGGACGGCAAAGCATAAATAAAAATGGTTGCGGGGTCTATGTTCCGGCGGTTAACCGGGCACTTAATAATCAAAAAAACAGATAGGAATACCCGGCTGGAAACGGCAATAACGGTGGGAAGGAAGGCAAGCACAAATAAAAACCAGGCGATGGGGCATCACCAGGCTGGCGGGCACGGCAAAACGGCTATTTAAACAACGCCATCAGCCAGAAGAAAAACAGCGTAAGCACGATGATAACAACGGTTTGCACCGTTTTTCTCAGCAACCGATCCGTACCGATGCGGGTCACCGTCAGTTGTGAATCCAGCAAGGAAAGCACCGGCACGATCAGCAGAATATAAGCCAAGATAATCAGCGATGTTACTGCGGGGTTATTCATGATGCCCCTCCATTACGGGTTACCGGGTTGGCGAAACCAATGATATGCACCAATACACGCGCACTGCCGGCGCTGAAAGTCGCGTATTCAACGCTGCCCTGCTGATGCGGCACATCCTGCACAAGCGGGTTTAGCGATAGGCTGCCAAGCGCCTTCAGCAATTTTTTTCTGTGCCTTTTCGAGTGATCGACCATCCTACCTCCAGCAATACAGCAACGTGCTCAACGCCATTGCGGCGGGCCAGCAGACATACCCGCGCAACCAATAAGATTATTATATTGTAAACGATAATCATTATCAATTATGGTTGAGTAAAAAATTGCAAATTTCACGTAAGACGAAGGACTGGCTCGCCTTTGCCCGGCTGGCGCTATGGCAGCGATAAAAAAATGCCAGTCAGGATGAACTGACTGGCATCATACTGGCGGCTGGATGAGACGTTTATCCAGCGATAAGCGCCGTTACCTGGCCGCTTCGGGATGATCCTGCACCTGGGCGCTGCCCATGGCTTTGGCGTCAGCGATCATTGAACGATCGTTACGCACTTTGGCAACCTCTGAAGCGGTAATCGGTTTGGCCTTATTGCCCCAACTGCTGCGGATAAAGTTCACCACATCTGCGACCTGATTATCGTTCAAACGCCATCCAAACGGCGGCATGGTGATATTGGAGACGGCGCCCTGCACCGCCGGCGTGGTATTGCCGGTCAGCACAATATGAATCAACGACGTCGCATCGTCCGTCTGCACCACCGCATTCCCTTTCAGCGCCGGGAAGGCGCGCGAGTACCCCATGCCATCGGTACGGTGGCAGGCGGCGCAGTTATCCACGTACACCGCGGCGCCGGGCTTGCTGTCATTGCCGCGCCACAGTTCCCTGGCCGCGCTATCCTCAACCGGCACCGCCTGTGACTCTCCGCCCTTCGGCGCCAGTGTTTTCAGATAACGGGCGATGGCGGTGATGTCGTCATCGCTCAAGTATTGCAGGCTGTGCTCAACCACATCGCTCATGCCGCCAAACACGATCGACTTATCGTTGCGCCCGGTTTTCAGGAACTCGCGCAGCTCGTCTTCACTCCAACTGCCGAGGCCATCACGCTGCTCGCCACGCAGACTGGAAGCCACCCAACCGTCGATAGGCGCATTGCTGCCGGCAAGGTACTCATCCCCGTCTTGATTGCTCAGCGCTTTCTCTTGCATGGTGATGCTGCGCGGCGTATGGCAGGCGCCACAGTGCCCCAGCCCTTCCACCAAATAACGGCCGCGTTCGATCACCGGATCAGCATTGGCATCAGCGACAAAATCCGCCGGTGCAGGCGCAAAAATACCGCGCCAGATACTCAACGGCCAGCGCATAGACAGCGGCCATGGAATATCGGATTCCTGGTTCGTCTGCTCCACCGGCGCCACGCCATGCATGAAATAGGCATACATCGCGCGCATATCGTCTTCTTTCACCAGGGCAAAAGACGGATACGGCATCGCCGGGTATAGCGTGCTACCGTTTTTGGCAACGCCTTTACGCACCGCCTTGTCAAAGTCGTCAAAGCTATAATCACCGATACCGGTTTTTTTATCCGGCGTGATGTTGGTGGAATAGATCGTGCCGATCGGGGTCGCCATCGCCAGGCCGCCGGCAAACGTCTTACCGCTGCTGCCATTGGTATGGCAGGCCACGCAGTCGCCGGCACGCGCCAGATATTCGCCGCGCTGGATCAGTTCACTGCTGACCGTGGCGTCCTGCGCCCAGACCGAAAAACTTAACGCACTGGCCAGCAGTGCGGGTGCAAAAACTTTCATCATCAGCCGTCCTTATGCCTGTACCAGTGGGCCTGGGTTCTTCAGATACTGCTCGCGGATCGCACGCGCAGACCAATATGCCAGTGCCGCTACGGTGCCGGTTGGGTTATAGCCCAGCCCCTGCGGAAACGCGGATGCACCGATGGAAAAGACGTTGTGCACATCCCAACTTTGCAGATAACGGTTCACCGCGCTGGTTTTCGGATCTTCCCCCATCACCGCCCCGCCGTTCATATGGGTGGTCTGGTAGCTGGTGGTATCGAAATGGCTGTTGGCGTTCTTCGGGCTGCCGGTGATCAGTTTCGGCTTCATCGCTTTGGCAATCGGCGCCATTTTTTCATACATGAACTGGGCCATGCGGATGTCGTTCTCTTGCCAGTCGAACGTCATGCGCAGCAGCGGTTGGCCGTAGATATTTTTATAGTTGGGATCCAGATCCAGGTAGTTCTGACGATAAGACTGGTGCGCGCCGTGCGCATCCATCGACAGATGATGGGTATAGGCATCCGCCACTGCCGCCTTCCATTTGCTGCCCCACGCCGGGGTGCCCGGCGGGGTCGGCAAGCCGGAAATCGGCTTGGTGCCCGCCTGGTTGACCCACATCGGCGAGCCGCCCACAAAACCGGCCTGCGCGTGATCGAAGTTATCCGCGTTGAAATCGTCCACCCCGACGCCGTTACCGCCGGCGCCGATGAACGGGTTGGTGAAGGTGTCTTTATCAAAGAACGCTTTGATGGTGGTCATGTTCTGGTAAGCGAAATTGCGCCCGACCACACCTTCGCCCGTCAGCGGATCATACGGTTTGCCGATGCCAGACAGCAGCATCAGGTGCACGTTATGGAACTGGAATGCGCCCAGGATCACCAAATCCGCCGGTTGTTCAACCTCACGCCCCTGGGCATCAATGTAGTTAACGCCGGTGGCGCGGGTTTTATCGTCGGTCAGGTTGACCTTCAGAACATAGGAATTGGGGCGCAGTTCGAAACGTTTTTCCCTGCGTAGCGCTGGCAGGATATTGACGTTCGGCGAAGCCTTGGAATACATGTAACAGGCGTAGCCGCTGCAGTAGCCGCAGAAGTTGCACGGCCCCATCTGCGCGCCGTAAGGGTTGGTATAGGAATCAGACGTGTTCGCCGAAGGCAGGTTATACGGGTGGTAGCCCACTTCCAGCGCCGCTTTTTCAAACAGTTGCGCCGAGAAGGTGTTTTTTTGCGCCGGCAGCGGAAAGTCGTCAGAGCGATCCGGCGCAAACGCGTTGCCGCCCTTGCCTTGGCCAACCAGTTTGCCCTTCACCGTCCACGCAGTGCCGGAGGTGCCGAACACCTTTTCCGCTTTGTCGTAAAACGGTTCCAGTTCGTCGTAGCTGACGCCGAAGTCCTGAATGGTCATGTCCGGCGGGATAAAATGCTTGCCGTAACGTTCTTCATAGTGGCTGCGCATCCGCAGCTCAATCGGATCAACGCGAAAATGCACGCCAGACCAGTGCAAACCCGCCCCGCCCACGCCGGTGCCCGGCAAAAAGGCCGCCAGTTGGCGATACGGCATGGCGGTTTGGCTGGTGTTGTGGCGAATGGTCACCGTGCTCTTCGACAGATCCTGGAACAGCTTGCGGCGAATGTTATAGGTTAACTCATCGATCACCTGCGGGTAGGAGCCGTCCGGGTAGGTATCGCGCATTGGGCCGCGCTCCAGCGCCACCACGTCCAGGCCGGCTTCGGTCAGTTCTTTCGCCATGATGGCGCCAACCCAGCCGAAGCCAACGATCACCACGTCCTTTTTCTTCATTAAATTGGCCATCGTTACCCTCTCTCCCCACGAATTGATACCGGTGGGAAGGGATAACGTTCCCCTCGCTCAACCCAGTCCATAAAGTCGGCGCGTGCGCCCGGAAAGTTAATCAGCGTCCAGCCCACCATGCCTTTATTGCCGCCATGGATAGGATCGCTGAAGAAGCCTTCACGGGTGTTTTGCAGCAGGTAAGAGAAAAACAGCGCGGACGGCACTTGCTCAAACTGCGCCGCGCCGGATTCGAATTGGCTTAGCAGCGCATCCTGCTGTGCACCGTCCAGTTCGTTAAAGGCTTTGCCGGCGGTTTTTTTGCTATAGGTTTGCGCATCGGCGATGCCCAGATTGTAGATTTGGCGCGGCACCAGCGGCAGTTGATAGCCCAGCTCTTTCGGCGCCTCCGGGTGAAACGGGCCTTGCATATACCAGATAGCACCGGTGGCATAGGGAGTATTCATCTGGCGATCGATAAACTCCGGCACGCCGGCTTCCAACGCGCCGGCGCCGCGATCGTCTGCCGGGATCAGGCGGGCCACGGCGGCCTGAATAAAGGCCCATTCTTCCGGGGTAAAGAACGTAGGCTGATAGTCATTTTTGGTTTGCGTGGCGTTGGCTGCTTGCGCCGCCGCAGGGGCCACCAGCGCCCCTACGCTGCCACTGCCGATCACTGCTGCGGGGATTAAGGTCATCGATTTTAATAAAAAATCGCGCCGTGAATTATGAGTTATATTGTCCGACATATCACATTCCATCCAAAGATAATCACAACTATTTAACCTCAACCTTGTTTCTTATGCGGCTTTTAAACACACTTTGTAACTTTTTTATCTATTTATTGGATGCAGGGATGTGAACGTTAACAATGAAGTTACCGGTAACGTATTGAATGAACGTAAAGTTTTCTCTATTAAGGTAAATTTAGCTTTTAGTGCGATTTTTTCACTAACAGTGTGGGATTAGCCGGCTTTTTGAACAGCCCCACCAGGGGCGAGAAAAAACAAAACCGGCCTGAACGGCCGGTTTTAGCATGAAAGGTTTGGCGTTTTACTGCTGTATCGCCATTGCCTGATAAGCAGTGTTCACTTTCCACAAATAGCGCGGCGCCTGCGGCGCGGGATGGTTGCGCTGAATATGCTGATAAAACGCTTCCGGGCTCATCTGGTTGATGCGGTTAACCGCCACCCGTTTATCCTGGGCAAAGGTACGCAGCATCGCGCCCGCGCCGTTGACATAGGAAACGATGGTGGCATAGCGCAACGTCTGGGGGTCGTTGATACCGGCAAGCTGTTGGCTTTGAAGAATATTGATATAGGCGGTTCCCAGATCAATATTAACCGCGGGATCCTTCAGCTCGCGCGAACTTGGTTGGCCGTTTTTGCCTTTCATACGGTAAGCATCGCGGCCGGCGGTTGATGCCTTCAGTTGCATCAGCCCCACCGCATTGGATGTGCTGACCACGTTTGGGTTAAACCCGGATTCAACCTGAATAATCGCCTTGATCAGCGTTTCATCAACGCCATAGCTGTTTGCCGCCTGGCGGATGTAGTCATTATAAGCAACGGGCGTGCCGGTATGGTTATTTGCCCCGCTCTGTGGTGGCTGTAACCAGCCATTACGCGGCTTGCCGCTGCCTGAATTATTATCCGCCGTCCGCGGGCCTTGCGCGCACCCCGCTAAAACCATGATTGCCACCAGGCAGCCTATTTTTAAATTCACAGAATTCGTCACCCCTTTCAATAAGTTGCGCAGCATATCCGGCTAATATGAATGCCAGTATTAATTTATTAGACTAATCTTACGCTATTCATATACCAAGGGAGGATTTACGAGTCAATCAGCAGGCGCCTGTTTTGCGGTGGTATTTCATTATTAGCAGGCGCTGCAGAACCCGCGGAGACTTAAATAGTTACACCCTGACACACAACATGATATAAATTCCCCAGTGGTTGTTTGTTATTAAGCCAAAAGTCATATTCAAACACGCTCTATAGGCTCTTGACTTCCGCTCAATTGATATTGATAATCATTTTCATTTGAGACGAAAGGAGTCATCATGTTTTTGAAATCCCCATCCCTCTTGCGCCCTCTGGTGCTGCTCTCCCTGCTGTGTTGTGCCCTTTTCGCCAGCCACGGCGCGTTCGCCGAAAAGAAACTGCGCGTCGTCACCACCTTCACCATCATTCAGGATATTGCGCAAAACGTGGCGGGTGATGCCGCGATCGTGGAATCCATCACCAAGCCAGGGGCGGAAATCCACGATTATCAGCCCACCCCGCGCGATATCGTTAAAGCGCAGCATGCCGATCTGATCCTGTGGAACGGCATGAATCTGGAACGCTGGTTCCAGCGTTTCTTCGATAACATCAAACAGGTGCCTGCCGTTGTGGTAACCGATGGCATCACCCCATTGCCAATCCGCGAAGGGCCGTATAACGGCAACCCCAACCCACACGCCTGGATGTCGCCGAGCAATGCCCAAATTTATATCGAAAACATCCGCAAAGCGTTGGTGCAATATGATCCAGCCAACGCAGAAACCTACAATCGTAATGCCAAGGCCTACGCCGCCAAAATCGCCGCCCTGGATGCCCCACTGCGTGAACGCCTGGCGCGCATCCCTGCAGGCCAACGCTGGTTGGTGACCAGTGAAGGCGCATTTAGCTACCTGGCGAAAGACTACCAGTTGCAAGAAGTTTACCTGTGGCCGATCAACGCCGATGAACAGGGATCGCCGCAGCAGGTGCGCCGGGTGATTGACGCCGTGCGCGCCAATAATATCCCTGTGGTATTCAGCGAGAGCACCATTTCCGACAAGCCCGCCCGGCAGGTGGCAAAAGAGACCGGCGCCAACTATGGCGGCGTGCTGTATGTCGATTCACTGTCCGCTGCCGATGGCCCGGTACCGACATATATAGATCTGCTGAACGTGACCGTACAGACCATTGCCAAAGGATTCAACCAATGAAGACAGAGGGGGCCTTCATTCGCCCGGAACTGCACGTTGATAACGTTACCGTCACCTATAACAATGGCCACACCGCAATTTTTGATGCCAGCTTTACGCTGGCCGGCGGCACCATCTGCGCCCTGGTGGGGGTAAACGGCAGCGGTAAATCCACATTGTTCAAAAGCATCATGGGGCTGGTGCGCCCCACCCGCGGCAGTGTGCGGCTCAATAATCGCCCGGTGGCACAGGCGCTGAAGAAAAACACCATCGCCTATGTGCCGCAAACCGAAGACGTTGACTGGAACTTCCCGGTGCTGGTGGAAGACGTGGTGATGATGGGCCGCTACGGCAAAATGAATTTTCTGCGTATTGCCGCCAGGGAAGATCGGCTGCGCGTTGATAACGCGTTGGCGCGCGTGGGCCTAAGCGAACTTCGCCAACGCCAGATCGGCGAGCTTTCCGGCGGCCAAAAGAAACGCGTATTCCTGGCACGCGCCATGGCCCAGCAAGGTTCGGTGCTGTTATTGGACGAGCCGTTCACCGGCGTGGATGTCAAAACCGAAAATGCCATCATTGATCTGCTGCGCGCGCTGCGGGATGAAGGCCACCTGATTCTGGTGTCCACCCATAACCTGGGCAGCGTGCCGGAGTTTTGCGATCGGGTGATCCTGATTAACCGCACCGTGCTGGCCGCCGGCCCGACGGAAACCACCTTCACCCAAAGCAATCTGGAGCAGGCCTTTGGCGGCGTTTTACGCCACATCAACCTCTCCGGTTCCGCACTGCATGACGATAATGATGCCCGCAGCGTCACGGTGCTGACCGATGATGAACGCCCGGCGGTGTTTTATGGCCACACCAAGAGCGATCCGCCAACCCAGCGCCAGTCAACGGAGAAACAGCCCTGATGATGGAACTGCTGCTGCAACCCTTTCATTATAATTACATGGTGAAGGCCATCTGGGTCAGTGCAATAGTCGGCGCAGCCTGCGCCTTTCTTTCCGCCTACCTGATGCTGAAAGGCTGGTCGCTGATGGGCGATGCCTTGTCCCACTCGGTAGTGCCCGGCGTGGCGGGCGCTTATGCCCTTGGGCTGCCCTATGCCGCCGGTGCTTTTTTTACCGGCATGTTGGCGGCGCTGGCGATGACGCTGGTGCGCCATGTGACCCGTTTACGGGAAGATGCGATCATCGGCTTTATTTTTTCCACTTTCTTCGCCGTGGGGCTGTTGATCATCTCCCTTAACCCCACCTCGGTAAATGTGCAGTCAATCATCTTTGGTAATATTCTCGGCATTGCTGATGAAGATGTGCTGCAGGTCGAGATCATCATCGGGGTTTCCCTGGTGATCCTGTGCCTGCTGTGGAAAGATCTGCTGGCCGTGTTCTTTGATGAAAATCATGCCGTCTCGATCGGTCTTTCTCCGCTGCGCCTGAAAATCCTGTTTTTCACCCTGCTCAGCGCCTGCACCGTCGCCGCATTGCAAACCGTCGGGGCGATACTGGTGATCGCCATGGTGATTACGCCGGGAGCCACCGCCTATCTGCTGACCGATCGCTTCAGCCGCCTGGTCGCCATCGCGATTCTGATTGGCATGCTCACCAGCGGCATTGGCGCCTATATCAGCTTCTTCCTGGATGGCGCCACCGGCGGCGTGATCGTTACCCTGCAAACGCTGGTGTTCCTGCTGGCGTTCGTGCTGGCGCCCAAACATGGCCTGCTGGCCAACCGACGCCGCGTGGCGCGCGCTGAACATGCGGAGGACAACTGATGGAGACGCTCTATCAACTGCTCAGCGAGCCTTTCGCCTATCCCTTTATGCTGCGGGCGATCATAGCCGCCATCGTCACAGGCGTGGTGTGCGCCGTGCTGTCTTGCTATCTGGTGCTGAAGGGCTGGTCACTGATGGGCGATGCTATTTCGCATGCGGTGTTGCCCGGCATCGTGCTGGCGTTTGTGCTGGGTATTCCGCTGGCGATCGGCGCCTTTCTTTCCGGCATTTTCTGCGCAGTGGCCACCGGCTACATGAAGGAAAACAGCCGGGTGAAAGAGGACACGGTGATGGGCATTGTGTTTTCCGGCATGTTCGCACTGGGCCTGGTGCTATTTGCCCGTATCGATACGGATCAGCATCTGGCGCATATCCTGTTTGGCAACATGCTGGGCATTACCGACGGTGAGTTGCAGCAGACCCTGCTGATTGCCGGGATTACGCTGGCGGTGGTGCTGTTAAAGCGCAAGGACTTCATGCTGTATTGCTTCGATCCCAACCATGCACGCGTTATCGGGCTGCCAGTGAAGCTGCTGCACTATGGCCTGCTTTGCCTGCTGGCTCTGACCATTGTCGCTTCGCTGCAGGCGGTGGGGGTTATTTTGGTGATTGCTATGCTGATTGCGCCCGGCATTATCGCCTTCCTGCTCTGCCGCAGCTTTGATCGCATGCTGATCGTCGCCACGGTGGTTTCCGTCTTCTCCTGTGTGCTTGGCACGTTAATCAGCTTCCACATCGATGGCGCGACCGGCCCGTGCATTGTTATCGTGCAGGCGGTGTTGTTTGTCATTACCCTGCTCTATGAGCGTTTAAGTAAGTTACAACGTCACCCAGCCAGCTAACGCTTCCGCATAACGGCGGCCACGCGCCGCCGGTTTTCATTCCCCCACGATTAACAGCCAATATTGCGAGCCAGGCCTGTACTTAATTTAACCAATCACGTATATATTCAGTGCTAATACGGCGCGGGGCCAAATAAGGCGGCCGATGATCTCAGTCTGTGCGCCGCTTCGTATTCTCACCGCAGTTAAAGACGTTAAGCTAATGAAACAGCAGGCAACACGGAGGGGAAGACCATGTGGCAAGCTATTAGCCGTCTGTTAGGCGAACACCTTGGCAGTGCAGAGATCCGTGAACGAACCGAACTCCCCGGTGGGGAAATCCACCCGGCGTGGCGCGTCGGCTATGGTGAACATGAGGTGTTTGTGAAGTGCGACACTCGTGAGCTGTTGCCGGTTTTCACCGCCGAGGCCGATCAGCTCGCCCTGCTGGCGCGCAGCAATACCGTGAATGTGCCGCAGGTTTATGGCGTAGGCAGCGGGCGCGACTACAGTTTTCTTCTGCTGGAATACCATGCGCTAAAACCGCTGAATGCCCACGGCGCCTACTGCCTGGGCCAACAGTTGGCCCACCTGCATCAGTGGAGCGAGCAGCCGCAGTTCGGCCTGGATTTCGATAACGATCTTTCCACCACACCGCAACCCAACGCCTGGCAGCGCCGCTGGGCGCAGTTCTATGCGGAACAACGGATCGGTTGGCAGTTACAGCTCGCCGCGGAAAAGGGCATGACCTTCGGCGATATCGACCAGATTGTCGACATCATCTACCAGCGCCTGCAAAACCATCAGCCCCAGCCCTCGCTGCTGCATGGCGATCTTTGGCCTGCCAACTGCGCCCTGGCGGCGCAAGGCCCGCTGCTGTTTGATCCCGCTTGCTACTGGGGCGATCGCGAATGCGATCTGGCGATGCTGCCGTTATACCCGGAGCTGCCCGCCCAGATTTATGACGGTTATCAGAGCGTATGGCCGCTGCCGGCGGCGTTTATTGAACGCCAGCCCGTGTACCAGCTGTATTATCAGCTCAACCGCAGCAACCTGTTTGGCGGCCAGCATCTGGTGGCGGCACAGCGGGCGGTGGAAGCCTTGCTGCACAACGACGCATAACGCGCCGCCGCGCCCGGCGCTTAGCCGGCGGCCAGTTGGCCCAACAGTTTCAGTACAAAATAAGCCACCAGCGCCAGCACCACCGGCAGGATATACAACGGGAAGTATTGCAGGAAAATGGTGTGGTGCGGCAGCGTAATACGCGCTTCAAGTTGTTCACGCGTATGCCCTTCGCTGCCCTTCGCCTGCTCCAGGATCATTTGGTCTTCCAGCCCCTCACGGATAAACTTCACCTGGCGCGACATGCGCGCACCGGAAGCCTGAAGCGCCAGCCCGACGAAGATCAAAAAGTAGATGACAAGAAACATCAGGTTGGCGCCGCTGAATACGCTTTTATCAACGTCCGGTACCGGCGAGTTGTACCAGAAAATATTCAGAAACGGCGTATTAAAGCGCACCATATCCACCATGACGTGAACAAAATCCAGCATAACCGCATTGATGCCCTTGGTTTTTTCGCTGTGCTGATAAACAAAGCTCAGCAGTGAAATCAGCGTTGAGAGCAGTGCCGGGATAAAAACCACCCACCCCAAAATGCGTTTCACAATGGCGATACGCCCTGCCTGTTGATACGTCATTCCTTCCCCTTGTTAGCGACGCAGTCGAGAGGCTAAGTTTACCCGCAGTTGGCAAACCGCGCCCACCGTTTTCTTGATTTATAGCAGGATCATGGCGCGGCGGTGGGCAAAAAGTTTAGTCTGGCGGGCCGTGGTGGTAGAGTAGCAGCCCCACTCACCAAGCCCACAGGAGTTGACCTTAATGGCTTATTCGCACCGTATTGATACCGCTATTTTCGACATGGACGGTCTATTGATTGATTCTGAACCGCTGTGGCTGCAGGCCGAACTGGATACCTTCTCCGCACTGGGGCTGGATCTGTCCGAGCGCCACAAACTGCCAGATACCCTGGGTTTACGTATCGATCTGGTGGTAAAACTGTGGTACCAGGCGATGCCATGGCAAGGTGCGTCACAAGAAGAAGTGACCAAACGGATCATCGAGCGCGTGATTGAGCTGGTTAACGAAAAGCGCCCTCTGTTGCCCGGCGTGCGCCAGGCACTGGAACTGTGCCGCAGCCTGGATCTGAATATCGGGTTGGCTTCTGCATCCCCGCTGCATATGCAGCAGCAGGTGCTGAAAATGTTCGATTTGGAAAACTACTTCGATCAGTTGGTTTCTGCCGAATACCTGCCGTACAGCAAGCCGCATCCGCAGGTCTATCTGCTGGCCGCAGAGCGCCTGGGCACCGATCCCCTGCGCTGCGTGACGCTGGAGGACTCCTTCAACGGCATGATTGCCACTAAGGCGGCGCGTATGCGCTCCATCGTGGTTCCCGCAGCGGAAAACCGCCATGATGCCCGCTGGGCGTTGGCCGACAGCAAACTGAACGCCCTCACCGAGCTCACCGCAGAGCACCTGTCTTAACCTCCATCCCCCGAGCAGGCACCATACGGCCAATGCGCCAACGTGGTGCTGCCCACCATGCATTGCTCATTCGCTAAGCTATTTCAGCCAAAAACGCACCAAGCCGTTATAAAATCAGCTAAAAATACACGATTAGTTACAGCGTCACGGGTTTTACTGCCGGTGAATATACATTATACTGGATAAATTACCAGCTCAACATCCGGAATAACCATTGCATGACCGCGGAAGGGCACCTTATTTTCTCTGTCGCTTGCGCGATCCTGGCGAAGAAGGCAGAAGTGACGCCTGATATCGCCAGCGGCGACTGGTGGCACATCATTCCTGGCGCCTTGCTGACGTCGCTGCTGCCGGATATCGATCACCCCAACTCGGTGCTGGGGCAGCGGTTGCGCTGGGTTTCGGCGCCGATTGCCCGCGCCTTCGGCCACCGCGGTTTTACCCACAGCCTGTTGGCTATCCTCGGCGGCATCGCGCTTTTCCACATGAATATCCCCCGCGGTTGGTTTATCCCAGCCGACGCCCTGCATGCCATGATTATCGGCTATTTCAGCCACCTGCTGGCCGATATGCTCACGCCCGCAGGCGTGCCATTGCTGTGGCCCTGCCGCTGGCGTTTTTGCCTGCCGCTGTTGAATTCGCAAAAAGGGAATCAACTGGAGCGTGCGCTGTGCCTGTGCCTGGTGGCTTTTGCGCTTTATTGGCAGGGCGGCTATACCTTCCCGGTTCAATCGTATGTCGAACAGATAAAAAACTTCAGGTTTTAACGCTGCACGCGCCCCCGCCCTGGAAATAGCAAAATATTATATTTAATTCCATTCCAGTATAAGCTGCGCCAACACCTAACTGTTAGGATACGCGGCTTGCTACAGTTTGGTGCGTAGCTATATTGAAATAAGTAAATATTATGGAGAATCGGGATGAATCTACCACTCGTTGTCAACGTACTGATTTTTGCCGCCCTGCTGCTGCTGTTGGCGCAAACCCGCCATAAGCAATGGAGCCTGGCGAAAAAGGTCTTGGTGGGTCTGGTTATCGGCGTACTGTTTGGCCTGGGCCTGCAATGGGTATACGGTGCGGACAGTCCGGTACTGAAGGCCTCTATCAGTTGGTTTAACATTGTCGGTAACGGCTATGTACAACTGCTGCAGATGATTGTCATGCCGCTGGTATTCGCCTCGATTCTGAGCGCGGTCGCCAAGCTGCATAATGCCTCTTCGCTTGGGAAAATCAGCGTGCTAACCATTGGCACCCTGCTATTTACTACGCTGATTGCCGCGCTGGTCGGCGTGCTGGTCACCAACCTGTTCGGCCTGACCGCTGAAGGGCTGGTGCAAGGGGCGCAGGAAAGCGCTCGCCTGTCGGCGATTGAAAGCAACTATGTGGGCAAAGTGGCCGATCTGAGCGTGCCGCAGTTGGTGCTGTCTTTCGTACCGAAAAACCCGTTTGCTGATCTGACCGGCGCCAACCCAACCTCCATCATCAGCGTAGTGATCTTTGCCGCGTTTCTGGGCGTGGCGGCGTTGCAACTGCTGAAAGATGACGCAGCTAAAGGCCAGCGAGTGCTGACCGCTATCGACACCCTGCAATCCTGGGTGATGAAGCTGGTACGCATGGTGATGAAACTCACCCCCTACGGCGTGCTGGCGTTGATGACCAAAGTGGTGGCCGGTTCTAACATTCAGGACATCATCAAGCTCGGCAGCTTTGTGGTCGCTTCCTATCTGGGCCTTGGCATTATGTTCGTCGTGCACGCCCTGCTGCTGTCACTCACCGGCGTGAACCCGGCCAGGTTCTTCCGCAAAGTGTGGCCGGTACTGACCTTTGCCTTCACCAGCCGTTCCAGCGCCGCCAGCATCCCGCTGAATGTGGAAGCGCAAACTCGCCGCCTAGGCGTGCCGGAATCCATCGCCAGCTTCTCGGCCACCTTTGGCGCCACCATCGGCCAAAACGGCTGTGCGGGCCTGTATCCGGCCATGTTGGCGGTTATGGTCGCGCCGACCGTCGGCATCAACCCGCTGGATCCGGTTTGGATCGCCACGCTGGTAGGGATTGTAACCATCAGCTCCGCTGGCGTTGCCGGTGTGGGCGGCGGTGCAACCTTCGCCGCGCTCATCGTCCTGCCGGCGCTCGGCCTGCCGGTCACCCTGGTCGCCCTGCTGATTTCCGTGGAACCGCTGATCGATATGGGCCGCACCGCGCTGAATGTCAGCGGCTCGATGACGGCCGGCACCGTGACCAGCCAGTTGATGAAGCAAACGGACAAAACCGTGATGAACAGCGAAGACGATGTCGAGCTGGCCCATCGCTAAACCTGCCGCTTAATCGCCTCTCCCGATGGGGAGAGGCGAGATTCCGCGCTCATTGGCGCCATGCCTAAAACGGATAATCCCCGTAGCCCATTTGTTCAGAAATTTTCCGCCCCGCCGCCTGCAACCGCGCAATGTAATCCGCTTTAACCTGTTCAGAAAACCGAATGGTCGGGAATGAAATGCTCAGGCCAGCAATCACTACGCCGAAGCGATCAAAAATCGGCACCGCAATACAGCGCAGGCCGATTTCTTGCTCTTCGTTATCTTCGGCAAACCCCTGTTGCCGCACCTGTTCCAGCGCCGGCAGCAGCTCGGCAACGCTGCCCAGAGTGTTTGGCGTGCTACGCGTAAAGACCACGTCAGCAAGGATGGCGCTCGCCTCATCTCGGCTACGCCAGGCCAAAAGCACTTTGCCTATCGCCGTGCTGTACAGCGGGTTACGGCGGCCAATACGTGAATACATCTGCAGGTTATACAACGCATCAATTTTATGGATATACACGATGCTGTCGTCATCCAATGCTCCGACGTGAATGGTTTCGCGGGTATATTTCGACAGGTCACGCATCTGAACATCCGCAATGCGGATCAAATCAACATTCTGCAGCGATAAGGCCCCCAGCTCGAACAGTTTGAGCGTCAGCGAGTACTTTTCCGTGTCTTCTTCCTGCGCCACATACCCCAGCGCCTTCATGGTTTGCAAAAAACGGTAGACCGTGCTCTTGGACATCATCACCCGTTGGGCAAGCTCGGTAATACCGAGTTCGCGCGCGTCGCCGAGCGCCTGCAGGATACCGAACACCTTCAGCACCGATGACACCGCGTCGGGTTGTTTGTCTGGCTGTGCATTGGCCATCGTTTTTCCTTACGAACGTTCTGTTTTATCAAGTTAAACCAGGGTGCAGTATAGGAGCAACGCCCGCCGCCAGCAATCAGGCTGCCAGCAACCATCACCTATGCGGCCAATATAACGGCGCTTATCATCGCTATTTACAATTAGCGCGCCACAGAAGAGTGATTTCATCGGCGATTATGATTAGCATGTTAACTTTCCCCCGGATTAACCACCTCAGGACTGATATGGGTTCTTGTACCGATGGGCTTCCCCTTCCCCAGCGCTATGGCGCGATCCTGTGCATCGCACTCGGCATTACCGTTTCCGTATTGGACGGCGCCATCGCCAACGTTGCATTGCCGACGATCGCCCGCGATCTGAACGCCAGCCCGGCAGCCTCGATTTGGGTAGTGAATGCCTATCAATTGGCGATCGTCATTTCACTGCTTTCGTTGGCCTCGCTGGGCGATATGATTGGCTACCGCCGCGTTTATCAAACCGGGCTGTTGGTCTTTAGCATCACCTCACTGTTTTGCGCGCTGGCGGACTCATTGCTCACCCTAACCATCGCCCGCGTGCTTCAGGGGTTTGGCGCCGCCGCCATCATGAGCGTCAACACCGCGCTGATCCGTATCATCTACCCGCAAAAGATCCTGGGGCGCGGTATCGCCATCAACTCGCTGATTGTCGCGTTCTCCTCCGCGGCAGGCCCGACTATCGCCTCAGCAATCCTTTCGGTGGCCTCCTGGCAGTGGCTGTTCGCCGTTAATCTGCCCATCGGCATCCTGGCGCTGCTGCTGGGCCTGCGATTCCTGCCGGCCAATAGCCAGAAAAGCAACAATAAACGTTTTGATCTGATCAGCGCACTGATGAATGCATTGACCTTCGGGCTGCTGATCAGCGCCATCAGCGGCTATGCCCAGGGCATGAGCCTGCGGCTGATCGCCGGTGAATTGGCGCTGCTACTGGTTATCGGCTATTTCTTCGTGCGCCGCCAGCTCAGCCAGGCGTATCCATTGCTGCCGGTGGATCTGCTGCGCATCCCGATTTTCTCGCTGTCGATGGGCACCTCCATCTGTTCGTTTGCCGCCCAGATGCTGGCGATGGTTTCGCTGCCCTTCTTCCTGCAAATCGCCCTGGGGCGCACCGAGGTTGAAACCGGCCTGCTGCTGACGCCATGGCCGCTGGCGATTATCGTGGTCGCGCCCATTGCCGGGCGCCTGATAGAACATATTCATGCGGGGTTGTTAGGCGGCATTGGCCTTTGTGTCTTTGCCCTGGGGCTATTCTTGCTGGCGCTGCTGCCGGCGCAACCGACCAACGTCGATATCATTTGGCGTATGGTGCTGTGCGGCGCGGGCTTTGGCCTGTTTCAGTCGCCCAATAACCACACGATCATTTCCTCCGCACCGTCTAACCGCAGCGGCGGCGCCAGCGGCATGCTTGGCACTGCGCGTTTGCTGGGCCAGACTTCCGGCGCCGCGCTGGTGGCGCTGATGTTCAATCTGTTCCCCCATTCAGGCACGCATGCATCGCTGGTGCTGGCCGGTATCTTTGCCGCCGTGGCCGCCGTGGTCAGTAGCCTGCGGATCACCCAGCCACGCGCCGCACAGGCGGGAACCCAGGGTGATCATCGCTGACGCGGCGTACGCCGGCCAAAAAAAAACCGCTCGCCTAAGCGAGCGGTTTTTCTGCAAGCTAAACCGACTAACGTTACTTCAGATATTGGCCGGAACGCAGCGCTTCAATACGTTTATCCAGCGGCGGGTGCGACATGAACAGCTCGCTGAACGACTTGGATTTACCATTGATGCAAAATGCCATCATGCTGCCCGCTTCCTGCGGTTCATAGCTGGTTTTCAGGCGTTGCAGCGCGGCGATCATTTTCTCGCGGCCCACCAGTTTGGCAGAGCCGGCGTCGGCATGGAATTCGCGGTAGCGCGAGAACCACATGGTAATGATGCTCGCCAGAATACCGAACACCAATTCAAGCACCATCGATACGCCGAAATAAATCATCGGGTTGCCGTTGCCTTCCCCCTCGCCGTCACGGTTGCCCAGGAAGCCGGCGGCCACCTGCGCAATCAGGCGCGAAATAAAGATCACGAAGGTGTTCACCACACCCTGGATTAGCGTCATGGTCACCATGTCGCCATTGGCAATGTGGCTGATTTCATGCGCAATCACCGCCTCGGCCTCATCGCGGCTCATGTTTTGCAGCAGCCCAGAGCTAACGGCAACCAGCGATGCGTCGCGGCGTGCGCCGGTCGCAAAGGCGTTGATATCCGGTGCGTGATAGATAGCGACCTGCGGCATGGCGATACCCGCCTGCTGCGCCTGGCGGCCGACCACGTCAACCAGCCAACGTTCCGTTTCATTACGCGGCTGTTCAATCACTTCTCCGCCCACGGAGCGCAGCGCCATCCATTTGGACATCAGCAGTGAAACAAACGCACCGCCAAAGCCAAACAGGCCGGCCATGATCATCAGGCCCTGAACGCTACTGGATTGGATTCCTGTCAGACTGAGCACCAGTCCGAAAACCAACATCACCGCCAGGTTGGTGAGCAGGAACAGAGCTATACGCATCATAAAATGTTTGCTTCCTCGTAAATGTTAACAAATGCTGCCAAAGATACCCTTGATCGTATGGGCATCGGTCACAATTTCAAGTGCCACCTGTGATTAACCTACTAAAAATACGAAACTTTACAAAATCAGCGTTTTCGACAGGGATTGCTAATTGTAAACGGTTGTTGCATTAAAACGTAAGATTTAGCGAATTAGATCGGAGTGACACTGGCAGCGCAGGGAAAGAAACAAAAAAACCACCCAGAAGAGTGGTTTTTTTGTTTCCCCCGAGATTAGCGGTCTCAAGGAGAAATGACGCAAGCACAAGACGAAGATGACTATAACCGCCCTACTTATTTTTTTCAACCTATCCCCCCTATCATCTCTAACGACACGAAACATCCCAACAAATTCATATGAATCCAAGCCAACCAATAAAATCAAATAATTTCAAACAAATAGCAGGGTAATGGTATGATTCTGCCCGGCCCCTCTCACCGACTAGCAATCGGTCACCGACCTTCGGATAGGGAACCTGAATACCGTAAACGCAAGCACAAGACATGCTTGCATCGTTGCGGTTCTGTCGGTGGAGCTTCAATGGTTGCGGTTTAAACGGAACCGCACAATGAAAAGACACTTTTGTGTTCTGCTCATTGTTTTTGGTGGGGTCGTTGGTACTGTGAAAGGAGGCTGGTCAGTCACCAGCAACCAGATCAATATCAGCGTGAACATTCAAAGCAAGTAGCCACAAGCCGCCCTTCGGGGCGGCTTGTTTCTAGAGGAAACTGATTGATTTTCACCTGATAAAAACGCCCCCGAAGGAGCGTTATATTTTAGGTTATTTCGCCGGCTGTGGCTGCGGCTGTTTTTCCAGTTGCCACAGATCAAGCGCGATATGCACGGTTTCATCCAGGTAAGGATCGGGCTCCTGGTAATCTTTCGGCAGATCCTCAAGCGACTTCAACGGTTTCTTGCCAGCGTGCGCCAGGCGATCGTTAATCCGTTGCAGCCGGGTTGCGTCGTCATCGTGGTTCTCTTTTTCACGCTGCGCATAGTTCAGAGAAACGATGTTGCGTTTATCTTTCAACGCTTTGTAACGCGCAATATCCTGGGCGATGTACTGGAACTCCGGATCCTTGGCGATACGCTGCTCATGGTCTTTCAGCAGTTCCGGCTCAAACGGTTTCAAATCACCAAACCGGGTGAAGCTTGCCGCATTAATGCTATCCCACGGCATGGCGTTATCTTCAAAGCTTTCGCCCGTTTCGGCCGGATCGATACCGGTCGGCATCAGGATATCCGGCGTCACCCCTTTGCGCTGGGTGCTGCCGCCGTTAATGCGATAAAACTTCTGAATGGTGTACTGCACCGAGCCCAACGCCGGCCATTCCGGGCGCAGCATCTGATCGTAGATGCGGTTGAGCGAACGGTACTGCTGCACGGTGCCTTTACCAAAGGTCGGCTCACCAACGATCAACGCGCGGCCATAGTCCTGCATGGCGGCGGCGAAAATTTCGGAAGCCGAAGCGCTGAAGCGATCGACCAGCACCACCAGCGGGCCTTTATAGTAGATGACATCATCGGTATCAGCGTCTTCACGGATTTTGCCGTTGTTGTCACGCACCTGCACCACCGGGCCGCTTGGGATAAACAGGCCAGAAAGCGAAACCGCTTCGGTCAGCGCCCCACCGCCGTTGGAACGCAGATCGATCACCAGGCTTTTCACGTTTTGCTTGGCCATCTTCTGCAGTTGTACTTTCACATCGTCGGTCAGGCCAACGTAGAAGCCCGGGATATCCATCACCGCAACTTTGTCTTTGCCCACGGTTTTGATGGTCATTTTCACCGCGCGATCTTCCAGGCGGATACGCTCACGGGTCAAAGTCACCACGCGCGTTTTGGTGCCCTTACCGGCCGGTAGGATCTCCAGGCGCACCTTGCTGCCCTTCGGCCCCTTGATCAGGGAAACCACGTCGTCCAGCCGCCAGCCGATAACATCCACAATCGGCTTGCCAGTCTGGCCAACGCCGACAATGCGATCGCCCACGGTGATTGCCTTGCTCTTGGCCGCCGGGCCGCCCGGCACCATGGAGTTGATCAGGGTGTAGTCGTCATCCATCTGCAGCACGGCGCCGATGCCTTCCAGCGACAGGCTCATCTCGGTATTGAACTGCTCGGTGTTGCGCGGCGACAGATAGTTGGTATGCGGATCGATTTCATGCGCGAACGCATTCATGATCAATTGGAAAACGTCTTCGCTGTTGCTCTGCGTCAGGCGCTTGATGGCAGCCTGATAGCGTTTGGTCAGCGTTTCGCGAATTTCTTTGTCGTTCTTGCCCGCCAGCTTCAGGTTGAGACGGTCATACTTGACCTTCGCATCCCACAGGCGATCCAGCTCGGCCTTGTCTTTTGGCCACGGGGCTTTACTGCGATCGATATCGATCGTGTCGTTGCCGGTGAATGCCACCGGTTTATCCAGCAGCGTTAACGCATAGCTGTAGCGCTCGAAACGGCGTTTCTGCGCCAGATTGTACAGCGCGTAGGCGGTGTCCAGCTTGCCGCTTTTCAGCTCTTCGCCGATCTGGTTACGCTTGTCAGCGAACTGTGCCACGTCGGATGCCAGCAGCACGTTGTGGTTATAATCCAGCATATTCAGGTAGCGATCGAAGATCTTGCCTGAAAACTCTGCATCAAGGGAAAATTGGCGGTAATGAGAGCGGGTGAAGCGCGAAGTCACGCGCTCACTCACTGTCGCATGCTGGGGTTCCTGGTGAAGCTGCGGCAGTTGATCAATGCGGATGTTGGCGGTATCCGCACCAAAACTGACGCCAGCCCACAGCAGGCCAGCCACTGCGGTCAATCTGACAAATTTGTTCATGCCTTAGTTGGCCTCCGTATCAGAACTGCAAGTGTTCTGCGCGCACAATCATCGCCAGACCGGAAGATAGCTGCACACGTACGCCGTCTTTAGCGACTTCAAGCACGGTGGCATCCATAGCGTTCTTGCCAGCTCTGACTTTGATTTCCTGACCAATTTGCAGTTTCGATATATCCGTAACTGGCACTGGGCGAGGCTGACGTTCCTCTTTTACCGCACGAGGTTGGCGTGTTTGTTGCGGGCGGGCTTGTGGGCGCGGCTTGCGGCCTTCCGGCGCAGCACCGGCTTCACGGCGTGCAACCGGCGGTTTGCCGGCAGCGCGTGGGCGGCGTGGTGCATCAGTAGCAGCGGCGCCAGCGGCCTCGCGCTTCTTGGCATTTTGCTCGGCACGCTGTGCCTGAACACGCGCTTTAGCTTCTTCAAGCTGTTGGCGGGCATGATCGACGTGCTGCTGTTCCAGCTCACCACAAGGGTTACCGTCAAGATCAACGCGCTGTGCGCCTACTTTGACACCGTACAGGTAGCGCCAGCTTGAGGTATACAGGCGCAAAGCAGAGCGCAATTGTGTCTTGCTCAGATTTTCTTCGCCCTGCACACGCTCTACCAGATCCTGAAAAATACCGATTTTCAGCGGACGAGCTTCGCCTTCGGCACTAAAGCAGAGCGGAAAACGCTCGGCAAGAAAAGCAATGACTTCTTTACTAGAGTTCAACTTAGGTTGATTTTCCATGAAATTTCCTGATTACAACGGGTTTGCCAACCAGCGCAGGCATGAACAGGCGTCATTATAATGACGCCATCGGTAATTGCCACGTTAACTGTCGATCAACTTACCGTTGTAGTGACATATTTCTCACTATCACACTGCTCCAACTGCGCGCAAAGCCCCGCCACCACTGCCTTCAGCCCTAACTCATCCTGTTCGTCGAAGCGTTGATAAACTGTGCTATCGATGTCCAGCACGCCGATAATTTGCCCGCCAACCACCAGCGGCAGGACAATTTCTGCGTTGCTGGCCGCGTCGCAGGCGATATGCCCGGGGAAAGCATGCACATCATCAACGCGCTGTACCCGGTTTTCCGCCACGGCCGTTCCACACACACCTTTACCCACCGGAATACGCACACAGGCGATCTTGCCCTGAAATGGCCCCAGCACCAGTTGGGCGCCATCCATCAGATAAAAACCCACCCAGTTGACGTCATCCAGGCGTTCATTAATCAACGCGTTGGCGTTCGCCAGGGCGGCAATAAAATTGCGTTCTCCATCCAGCAACGCCGCCAAATCGCGCGCTAATTCTGCATAGTTTTGTTCTTTGTTCATTTATTAACCATAACACTCTGTAGATAACCGAAGCATAACCCGTATAAATAAGCATTAAATGCGTATCGTCACAAGGCCAATCATCCGTTGCTTCACAAAACCCTCTGCTTCAGGGTATGTTTGGCTGCGGCAGAGGTGACACTTTTTTACCATTAATCGCGGCAGGCGGCGCAACTTCCGGCTACGCTGAACAAGCAACGCTAGGCCCGCGCCGTAATCAATATGCACCGTTATCGGCGGTTTATCATCACCAACCCGTAGAGCCATTTTCCATGATGGAAATACACGCAATCACCAGCCAGCCGCTTAAGCCGCGCTATCAACGTTGTAGCGAATGCGATCTGCTGTTCTGCGTGCCACCGCTGGCGGCGAACCAGGCGGCATTTTGCCCGCGCTGTAACGCCAAAACCCTGCGTGGCCGCGACTGGTCGATGAAGCGCCTGACCGCCATCGCGGTGGCGATGCTGCTGCTGATGCCGTTCGCCTTTACCGAACCGCTGATCAACATTCACCTGCTGGGCACCAGTATCAACGCCAGCCTGCTGCAAGGCATCTGGCAGATGAGCAGCCAGGGCAACCCGCTCACCGCCAGCATGGTGGCTTTTTGCACCTTTGGTGCCCCGCTAACGCTGGTGCTTTCCCTGCTCTACCTGCGCATTGGCCATACCTTTGGCATGAACCTGCGCCCCGTGCTGCTGATGCTGGCCCGGCTGAAAGAATGGATCATGCTGGATGTCTACCTGATCGGTATGGCCGTCGCCGCTATCAAGGTGAAGGAATATGCCGACATTCAATTCGGCAATGGACTGGTGGCCTACCTGTCGCTCACGCTGCTCAGCATCCTGACGTTGATCCACATGAATCTGGAGCAGCTTTGGGCGCGTTACTACCCGCAAGAGAAACGCCGGGAAGGCTCGCCGGAAACCCTGCAGGTTTGCCTGGCGTGCCATTTTACCGGCACCGCTGATGCGCAGGGGCGCTGCCCGCGTTGCCATACCCCACTGTGCCGGCGCCAACCCTACAGCCTGCAGAAAACCTGGGCGGCGCTGATTGCGGCTATGATCCTGCTGCTGCCGGCCAACCTGTTGCCCATTTCGGTTATTTATGCCAATGGCGAGCGCCTTGAGGACACGATTTTTTCAGGCGTGGTGTCGCTGGCGACCTCCGGCAACGTGCCTATTGCCGGGATTGTCTTTATCGCCAGCATACTGGTACCGTTCACCAAAGTGATCGTGCTGATTACCCTGCTGCTCAGCATCCACCTTAAAGCCGCGCACAACCTGAAAACCCGGATCCGCTTGCTGCGCCTGGTGACCTGGATTGGGCGTTGGTCAATGCTCGATTTATTCGTCATCGCGTTGATGATGTCGCTGGTTAACCGCGACCAGCTATTGTCTTTTACTATGGGGCCTGCAGCCTTTTACTTCGGTTCTGCAGTTATCTTAACCCTCCTTGCCGTTAAATGGCTGGATAGCCGACTGATTTGGGATGCGCATGCCACAGGAAATGCCGAATACACCGATTGAAGCACGGGTCACCAAGAAACACCGCATCTCGCCATTCTGGCTACTGCCGTTTATTGCTTTATTGATCGCAGGCTGGCTGCTTTACAGCAACTACCTGGAGCGCGGCACCACCGTCACCATTGAATTCCAGTCGGCGGCGGGCATCGTTGCCGGCCGCACGCCGGTGCGCTATCAAGGGGTGGATGTCGGCACCGTGCAATCCATCAGCCTGAGTAAAGATCTGCGCACCATCTTGGTTGAAGCCAGCGTTAAAAACGAACTGGCGGACTCGCTGCGTGAGGGCACACAGTTCTGGTTGGTCACACCGAAAGCGTCATTGGCCGGGGTTTCCGGCCTGGATGCCCTGGTCGGCGGTAACTATATCGGCATGCTGCCCGGCAGCGGCAAACCGCAAGACCACTTCAGCGCGCTTGATACCCAGCCCAAATACCGCCCGAATACCGGCGAGTTAATGATCCACCTGCATGCCGACGATCTTGGCTCTCTCACCTCCGGCTCGCTGGTCTATTACCGCAAGCTCCCGGTCGGCAGCGTTTACGACTACACCGTCGCCGAAGGCAATAAGGGCGTGACCATCGACGTGCTGATTGACCGCCGCTTTACCCACCTGGTGAAATCCGAAAGCCGTTTCTGGAACGTCTCCGGCTTTAAGGGCGATGTCAGCCTCGCGGGGGCGTCGGTACAAATGGAAAGCCTGGCGGCCTTGGTTAATGGCGCGGTGGCTTTCGATTCGCCGGCGCCGGGCACCCCAGCCAAGGCCGATCAAAACTTCACGCTGTACCCGGATCTGGCCCACAGCCAGCGCGGGGTGAGCATCACGCTCGATCTGCCGAGCGGCAACGGCCTGAATGAAAACCACACGCCTCTGATGTACCAGGGGTTACAGGTAGGTACGCTGACTAAACTGACGTTGCAACAGGACAACAAGGTCAGCGGTGAATTGACGATCGATCCTTCCGTGGTCGATCTGATGCGCAGCGGTACCCGTATTGTGATGCGCAGCCCGAAAATCAGCCTCAACGATGCCCGGCTAAGCCAACTACTGACCGGCAATACGCTGGAGCTGCTCCCTGGAGAAGGCGAGCTACAGCAGCACTTCAACGTACTGGATAACAATGAAACGCTATTGCAGCAGCCGGGCGTACTTACCGTTACGCTGTCTGCGCCGCAAAGCTACGGTATCGACGCCGGCCAGCCGCTGCTGATCCATGGTATCAAAGTGGGCCAGATCGTCGGCCGCACCCTGACCGGCAGCGGTGTGGTCTTCCAGGCGGCGATCGACGCCCAATATCGCGATCTGCTGCATAAAGACAGCAAGTTTGTCGTCAACAGCCGTGTTGATATTAAACTCGGCCTGGACGGGGTGAACGTGCAAGGCGCCAGCGCCCAGGAGTGGCTTGACGGCGGGGTGCTCATCATTCCCGGCGGCAAAGGCGAACCCGCCCGCCAGTACCCGCTGTATGCCAATGCCGATAAGGCCGCAGCCGGCATCACCGGCGATGCGCCGCTGCCTACCCTGACGCTGACGGCGACCAGCCTGCCGGACGTACAGGCCGGTTCGATCGTGCTGTACCGCAAGTTTCAGGTTGGCGAGATCGTCAATGTGCGCCCCAAGGCCAATGAGTTCGAGGTGGATGTCTACATTAGCCCGGAATACCGCAAGCTGCTTACCGAGCAAAGCATTTTCTGGGCCGAAGGCGGCGCCAGGGTGCAGTTGAACGGCAGCGGCCTGACGGTGCAGGCTTCGCCACTGAACCGGGCGCTCAAGGGCGCCATCAGCTTCGATAACCTGCAAGGAGTAACGCTGGACAAAGGCGCCAAACGCGTGCTGTACGGCAATGAAACCGCAGCACGCGCCGTCGGCAGCCAAATCACGCTGAAGACCTACAATGCCAGCAAGCTGTCTTCGGGAATGCCGATCCGCTATCTCGGCATTGATATCGGCCAGGTGGAATCATTGCAGCTTTCTCCACAGCGCAGCGAAGTGCTGGCCAAGGCGGTGCTGTATCCGGAATACGTCGCCACCTTTGCCCGCGCCGGCACCCGTTTCTCGGTCGTCTCCCCCGAAATTTCCGCGGCTGGGGTCAATAACCTGGATACGTTGTTGCAGCCCTATATCAATATCGAACCGGGCCAGGGCGGCACGCGGCGTGAGTTTGAGCTGCAAGAGGCCAGCATCACCGATTCACGTTACCTGGACGGCCTGAACGTGGTGCTGGATGCCAGCGACACCGGCTCGCTGCAAATCGGCACGCCGGTGCTGTTCCGCGGGATTGAAGTGGGGACGGTCACCGGATTCTACCTGGGAGCGATGTCGGATCGCGTGCATGTGGCGCTGCGGATCAGTAAGAAATATCAGAACCTGGTGCGCAACAACAGCGTGTTCTGGCAGGCTTCCGGCTACAATCTGCAGTTCGGCCTTACCGGTGGGATAATAAAAAGCGGTACCTTCCAGCAGTTTATCCGCGGCGGGATTGCTTTTGCCACACCACCAAGCATTCCACTGGCGCCAAAGGCTGGGCCGGGGAAACACTTCCTGCTCAATGCCGAAGAGCCGAAGGATTGGCGTTCCTGGGGCACGGCGATCCCACAGAATTAACCTCACGGCCCCCTCACCCTAACCCTCTCCCACAGGGAGAGGGAACCGGCCGGTGTGCGCTTTAACTCCTGTATACTCACCCTGGCCCTCTCCCACAGGGAGAGGGAACTGACCAGTGCTCGCTTCAACTCCTGTACCCTCACCCTGGCCTTCTCCCACAGGGAGAGGGGATCGTCTGGTGTTCGTTTTAACCGCTGCGCCTTGTTGAATAGAGCTACATGTTTCACAGCGCGCGCGATCGGCTCCCTCTCCCGCTGGGAGAGGGTTGGGGTGAGGGCAATCACATCCCCTGTCCGGCATTTTCATGCTAAAATCCCGCCTTTCATTTTTATTTACAGCCCAGAGAGTTCCCCCGTGGCCAAACCCGCCTCCGTATTGCTACCGCCCGAATTTCTTGCATCAACACGCGCCATTATGCCGGCCGAACTGTCGATGGAGGCGTTCATCGCCGCCTGCCAACGCCCGTTGCGCCGCAGCCTGCGGGTGAATACGCTTAAAATCAGCGTGGCGGACTTCCTGGCGCTGGTGCAGGGCTACGGCTGGCAACTGGAGCCAATCCCATGGTGCGCCGAAGGGTTTTGGATCAGCCGCGCGGATGAAGATCTGCGGCTGGGCAACGCGGCCGAGCACCTGAGCGGCCTGTTCTATATCCAGGAAGCCAGCTCAATGCTGCCGCCCAGCGCGCTGTTCGCCGCAGAAGCGGCGCCGAGCCGGGTTCTCGACATGGCTGCCGCGCCCGGCTCAAAAACCACGCAAATCGCCGCGCTGATGCACAATGCCGGCGGCATCGTCGCCAACGAATACTCCGCCAGCCGGGTGAAAGTGCTGCACGCCAATATCAGCCGCTGTGGGGTAAAAAACGTCGCCTTGACCCATTTTGACGGGCGAGTGTTTGGCGCCGCCTTGCCGGAAAGCTTCGATGCCATCCTGCTGGACGCCCCCTGCTCCGGTGAAGGCGTGGTGCGCAAAGATCCGGCCGCCATGAGCAACTGGTCGCCGGAAAGCGTGGCCAGCATCGCCGCCACCCAGCGCGAGCTGATCGATAGCGCATTTCACGCGTTGAAGCCCGGCGGCGTGCTGATTTACTCCACCTGCACCTTGAACGAACAGGAAAACCAGCAGGTGGTGAACGGCCTGCTTACCGCCTACCCCGAAGCGGTAAGCGTCGAACCGCTGGGAGATCTGTTCCCCGGCGCTGAAAAAGCGCTGACGGCGGAAGGGTTCCTGCACGTCTTCCCGCAGATTTACGACAGCGAAGGCTTCTTCGTTGCGCGCCTGCGCAAAAACGGCTCCGCCCCGGCGCTGCCTAAACCCAGCTACAAGGTCGGTAAATTCCCCTTCACCCCCTTCGCCGCCAAAGCCGCCGCCCAGCTGTGCCAGAGCGCCGCGGCGGCCGGGCTGGCATGGGATGAAAATAGCCGCCTGTGGGAACGGGATAAGGAAATTTGGCTGTTCCCCGCCGAGCTGGAGCCGCTTTTCGGCAAGGTGCGTTTTTCCCGCATTGGCCTGAAGCTGGCCGAACGCTTCCCGAAAGGTTACCGCTGGCAGCACGAAGCCGTGATTGCGCTGGGCGATGGGCGCGGCCAGCAGGCCTTTGAGCTGAACGCCGAGCTGGCACAGGAGTGGTATCACGGGCGCGATCTGTATCCCACCGACTTACCGGCAAGCGATGAGTGCATCGTCACTTATCAGCATCAGCCGCTGGGGATCGCTAAACGTATCGGCAACCGGATCAAAAACAATCTGCCGCGTGAACTGGTGCGCGACGGCGCGCTGGATTTTCACCCATAGCGCAGGCTTCGGCGCCCTCGGTGGCATTTTTTGCTCTGTTGACTATGCTCATAAAGGACTGGTCGTACCTCCCTCCCCACAGAGTAAGGAGTTCCTATGGGCAAAACCGTAGTAAAAATCGGCACCTTCGAGATTGACGATGCGCATCTTTCCCCCGCCAATGGGCAGGCGGAGGGAGACAGCACGTTGAGCATTCCCTGTAAATCAGATCCTGATTTATGCATGCAGTTGGATGGCTGGGATGAGCACACCAGTATCCCTGCCGTGCTCAATGGGAAACAATCTTTGCTGTATAAGCACCACTACGATAGCCAGGCCGATGCCTGGGTGATGAAACTGAAATAATGGCTGGAAAGACAAGGAGCGCGCTGTGATCCGCAACGGCACTGCGCGTTTTTTTATTGCCCCGGCACGGCCAGCGATCAGAACCGCTCCACCACCTTGAAGTGCATCAGGATCAGTGACATGTCCGGTGAAAACATCTCGTACTCTTCGAAGAAGCGTTTATGCTCCCGGCGCCAGTGCGCCAGCGAACGGTCGCCTTCGCCTTCCGCATAGGCATGGGCTTCGTCCACCTGATCGTAGCTTTTCAGATCGACCGCGGTCAGTTCCACCGCACACACCGGCTCCCCTTTGCCGTTGACAACGACGAAAGCGTCGCCCACCACCGGGATACCGTCTTCATCCAGTGCTGAACAGGTGGCCGTTTTCTGCCCATCGAGCACCAGCGCGACTAACTCATCCGCCAGTTGCTCGGTATCGCCAAAAGCCCAACGCTCGGCATTTTCATACTTCTTCGGTACCGCTGTTGACATCATTTACCCTGCGTGATTGCATTATAGAGGCAACAGAATAATACGCCCTCTCAACGTGAGGAAGCAGAATTGGCAATCCCCCCCACCGCCAATACGGATTTACCCTATTTTACCCGTCGGCTATTGCCCGGGAGTATTACGCAGGCATACTGGTTGGCTACACACGTAAGCCGCAGCGCCGCACCAGGTGGAAATATGAAGAATTCCGATAAAGATCCCGATGATACCTTCAGTGATTTATTAAAAGTGATCGCGGTGGCGGTTATCATCATTATCATTGCATGTATCTGGTATATTAGCGCCTAAGCGAATAAGGAGGTTCAGGTGGTCACCAAACGTATGCGGCTAAAACACTGGAAAATGTTTATCATTCTGGTGTTGATTTGCCTGGGGTTACTGCTGTTGCGCTGGGCGGCGATCGCTTTCGGCTAAGGTTGAGTGCGAGCTGCGGCTCAAGCAGCTCGCGCAGGTAGGCAATACGCGCCTCCCCCTGCGGCAACCACCGGCGGCACAACCAGTTCTGTACTTCAGCGTGTTGGCTCAGGCGGTAATATTCAGCCAGTTGATCCACCATGTTCATCGCGCTTCCCTCCCTTGATTATTCGGTACCTTCATTATCAGGTGAATAACCAGAAGAAATACTGACGAATTAATTTTTATACTTCCTGTTTTCGGCCCGATTAGCCACCTGGAGTAGCGACATGGGTGTACAATTGCTACATTGAGCAAAAATCACCCAACCGAGGTAACCCATGAATTTCTCGGAGCAGGAGATCAAACCCGTATGGGATGAAGTCGCCCGCTTGATTGGTGAAAGCGTGATGGAACTGCGCCATCGGGGTGAAGTTTTATCGGTAGAAACCTTGGCAAAACACCTGGAGCAACAGCGGGACAACAACCGGGATATTGAATCGCGCATCTTGATCGGCGCGGCAATTAATATGCTGAAGGATAAAAAATGAATCGCCAACCCGAAGGCTGGCGATCCGTTAGAAACCCGAGGTATGCAAGCCCGGCTTTCTGTACGCATTATCGCACTCACAGGCCGCGCCGTTAATAAGAATCGTCGGATTTTCGCGTAATTAACAGCATTTTTCTCTCATCCCTTACCGTTTACTTTGGCAACGACAGATATCGTGCCTATTTCTGCTTTCTGCGCCCTCTGCCACCGCCACGCCCCAGCGAAGTTCAAAAATCCCGGGTGATGAAACCAGGGATTTGGGTATAAAAGACAGCCAGAGAAGGGGATGGTTGAGGTTGCTAAACCGCTTATTCCGCGCCCAGTTCCAGCTTCACGATATTGATCCAATACCCGATGCCGAGCGGCAGGATCTCGTCATTGAAATCAAACAGCGGCGTATGAACATGATGATAGCTGCCGTCGGGCTTAACGCCGTTGCCAATCAGCATAAACGCGCCTGGCCGGGCCTTCAGCATATAGGCGAAGTCCTCGCCGGCGGTAATCGGCGGATAAGCCGCATCGACGCCCTCCTCACCCACCGTGCATACGGCAGCAGCGGCGGCGAGTTCCGTTTGCGGCGCGGCGTTGACCAGTGCGGGATATCCCCGTTCATAGCAGACCTCCGCCGTACATTGGTGCGCGGCCGCCAGGTTTAGCGCCAGGTCGGTCAGCCGCTGTTCCAGCGTATCCCTGACCGATGCCTCATAGGAGCGGGCGGTTCCGCGCACGACGATCTCGCTGGGAATGACATTCGCGGAACGCTCATGCCCCGCCGAAATATAACCGGCGCTGAGAACCGCCGTCTCACGCGCTGGCACGTTACGGCCAATAATGGTTTGCAGCCCCAGCAGGAAATGCGCCAGCGGCATGCTGGGATCGGTGGCGCGATGAGGAACCGCGCCGTGCCCACCGGTGCCCTTGAATTTGACGGTCCAGGTATCCACGCTGGCCAGCATCGGGCCGGGCCGGATGCCGAACCGGCCGACCGGCAATCCCGGCTCGTTGTGCAATCCGTAGACGGCATCGCAGGGAAAGCGCTCAAACAGCCCTTCTTCGATCATCACACGCCCGCCGCCGCCTTCCTCTTCCGCCGGTTGAAAGATGAGATGAACCCTTCCGGCGAAGTCGGGATGTTCGGCAAGATAGCGCGCCGCGCCCAGCAACATCGCCGTGTGGCCGTCATGACCGCAGGCGTGCATTTTCCCTTCGTATGCAGAGGAATACGGTAAGCCGGTCGTTTCCTGCAGGTTAAGCGCATCCATATCCGCCCGGAGCCCGATACGGCGTTTCCCCGGCCGGTTGCCGACGATGGTGCCGACCAGTCCGGTGCAGGCAAGCCCGCGCGTCACCTCGATGCCCCAGCTTTCAAGCGTTCTGGCGATAATCCCGGATGTTCTTTCTTCTTCGAACGCCGCCTCGGGATGCTGGTGAATATCCTGCCGCAGGGCGATCAATTCAGGCAGGTATTCGCTGATTTCATCAAATATCGTGTTCTTCATTTATTTCCATTCCCCTACTCTATTTAATCGTTAAGCCGGACATGCCGCGTCTCACGCATCATCAGCATGGCAACGACGGCGACCGCATTGGCGATGACCAGATACCAGGCCGGCGTCATCGGATTACCCGTGATGCCGATCAGCCAGGTGACCACAAACTGCGCCGTTCCGCCGAAAAGGGTGACGGCCACGGCGTAGGAAAACGAGAGGCCAAGGCTGCGCACATGGCTCGGGAAAGACTCGGGGATCATGCCCAGCATTACGCCGGCATTGATTGAATGCAGCGTCACCAGCAGCGCGACCATCAGCAGCAGCATGGTTCCCGTCTGATGATGCGTGATCAGCAGGAAGGCGGGATACGCCGCCAGCACCAGCAGCGCGCGCGGAATAATCATCACCACTTTGCGGCCGAAGCGGTCGGAGAGCCAGCCGCCGACCAGACTCATTACCGCCATGGTGGCGCCGGTGACGAATGTCGCCAGCATGGCAACGCCCATCGGCAGCTTGAGGGTCGTCAGCGCGTAGGTGGTCATATAGCTCGAAATATACATGGTGACAGCGCCGCCGGCGATAGCGAGACCGGCAAGCACCACGGTACGGCCATGACCGGCGAACAAATCGGCGAGCACGGCTTTTGTCGAGCGGTGCGCCTGCTCGTTATTCAGCGTCTCAGGCAGCCGATTACGGATATAGATGCCGACAGGGGCAATCAGAATGCCCAACAGGAAGGGCACGCGCCATCCCCATGACTCCAGACTCTCTTGCGGTAAAATCTGTGTCATAAGAAAACCCATCAGCCCGGCGAGCAGGAAAGCCAACCCCTGGCTGGCCGACTGCCAACTGGTATACAGGCCGCGTTTGTTGGCGGGCGCGCGCTCCAGCAAGTAGGTGGTGGCCGGCCCCATTTCGCCGCCGGCGGAAAATCCCTGAATAAGACGCGCCAGCACCACCAGACAAGGCGCCGCGATACCAATCGACGCATAAGGCGGAATAACGGCGAGCAAAGCCGAACTCAAGGCCATCAGGGAGATGGTCAGGGTCATTGCCGCTTTCCGTCCTTTTCGATCGGCATAGGCGCCGATCAGGATCCCCCCCAGTGGGCGCGTCAGAAACCCGACGCCGAACACCGCCACCGAAAGCAGCAGGCTGCCCAACGGCGTTTCCGCCGGAAAAAACTGCCTGGCAATAACGGCGGCAAAAATGCTGTAAATGGTAAAGTCATAAAACTCAAGCGCGTTTCCAAGTGTGACCGCCCCAATACTCGCCGTCCTCCCCGGCGCGTTAGCCTCTGTTTCATGCTGCTCACGGGCGGAAACCGCCGCCGTCGTTCTTTCCATACCAGTCCCCCGGGTTACATGTGATTTTTGTCTTTCAGGTCAGACTAGCGAAAATAGTTAATTTGAAAAAATGCATTAATATTGAACAATACGTACATAAAATGTATGTTTTAACCAAACTGTCATCATAACTATTCAGGTGAATACGTGTCCTATTCGATCAAACACCTGCATTATGTTGTCGCGGTAAAACAGACCGGTTCGCTCGCTAAAGCGTCCGAAAGCATGTCGGTTTCCGTGTCCTCGATCCGTGAAGCCATTCGCCTTATCGAAGCCAAGCTGCATATCAGCCTGTTCCTCAGCGAACCGGCCAAAGGAATGAAACTGACCCGCGACGGGGAACGATTCGCCGCGCTCGCCGAAGAGTTTCTCAGCGCCTATCGGGGGTTTGAACAGGCGGCGGCGCATATCCCCCTGGATTGGGAGCGCGATATTTCTCTGGGGGTGCTTGCCAGCGCCGGGCCGCTTATCATGCCGGCGCTGCTCGCTCAGTTCTCCCGTTCTGTTTTGAACGGACATATCCAGCTCGTTGAGCACGGTTCGAAAGAACTTTCAGAAGCGGTTCGTTCCGACAAACTCGCGGCGGCTTTTACCTTCAATGACGATCTCCACCCCTCGCTGGCGTTCGTCGAGTTGTTCAAACCTCCCCTTCACGTCGGCCTGCACCCGACCCATCCGCTCGCCGGGAAAAACACAATCCATTTATCAGAGTTGGAAGAAGAGCCATACATTCTGCTCGATTTCGATGGCGCCCGGCGCTATTACGCGGGACTTTTCGATCATCATGGGATCAGACCTCAGGTCGCCTATACGGTGAGTTCGCGCGAGATGGCATACAATATGGTGGCTGCCGGCCTCGGTTATTCGGTGTTCAACCTTTGTCCGCTGCCTACCGAAAATGGGCCGTTGTCTGAAGCGATCGTGCGTATTCCGCTGGAATCGGACTACTGGAGTCCGGCCTTCGGCATGATCCATCTGCGCAGCCGCAACGGCGGCCTGATTGACGGTCTTTATCAGACCTGCCGTTCCATTGCCGGCAGATCCGGGAATGGCCGCTATCGGACGAATTGATCTTCACGCCTTCAACGGGATGCCCCTGCGCCGCAACGGTCATCTGCGTTCACTCAACCAACGCTAAACATTCGGGTGTCCACACGGCGCCCCATCATTGCCCACCCGCGCCAAAGTTGGGCGCAGTGGTGGTGCAATCGCCGCCAAACCAGGGCAAAACCGCCGTTCGCGCAACCCATAACTAAATCAAAGTTTTTATAAATCAGCTAGCTGATAAATATCCTCGCCGATCCGCCGCGATTGGCCTTTAACTTGCTTTGGCTTGTATATACATGGACGGACATTACCGATGAGGACATCAACTCACCAGTGCGAAAGATGAGGGTTCCAATGAAGCAACCAATAACAACGTTGAAAAAAATGCTCGCCGCCGCCTGCTGTATCGGGATGCTGTCGGCCCAGGCACTCGCCGCCGACGCCCCGCTGCCCAAACCGGAGCCCGGTACTTTTAAAATGGGCATCGAGCCCTGGCTGGGCTATGGCCAATGGCACGTAGCCAACCAACTTGATTTATTTAAACAGCAAGGGCTGGAGAAGGTTGAGATCATCAACTTTGCCGAAGACAAAGACATTAACGCCGCGCTGGCCAGCGGCCAGATCGATGCGGCCAATATCGCCACGCATACCGCGATGGGGATGGTTTCCGCCGGTTTGCCGGTGAAAATCGTGCTGCTGCTCGACCAGAGCCAAACCGCCGATGCGCTGATTGTCGGCGCGGGCATCAACGCTCTGACCGATCTGAAGGGCAAACAGGTTGCCTATGAAGAGGGCACCACCAGCGACATTCTGCTGCACAGCGCCCTCGCCTCGGCCAACATGCAGTGGAGCGATATCGTGCCGGTGCCTATGCCGGCCGATTCCGCCGGCAGCGCCTTGATCGCCAAGCGCGTCACCGCCGCCGTCACCTACGAGCCCTACCTGAGCATGGCGAAAAAACAGGATCCCAACGTAAAACTGCTCTACAGCGGTGAATCCGATCCGGGCCTGATCAGCGATGTACTGGTGGTGCGCGATGAAGCCATCAAAAACAAACCGGGCCAGGTAGCCGCGATGATAAAAAGCTGGGATGCCGCCCTGCAGCACTATCAGCAAAACACCGCCGAAGGCCGGGCAATCATCGCCAAACAGGTGGGCGCCAGCCCGGCAGACCTGGAAACCGCCTTCGACGGCGTGAAGTACTACACGCTGGCGGAAAATAAACAGGTATTGAGCGAACATTTCGCCAAAGTGACCTTTGCCCACGTGCTGAAAGCGGCCACGGAAGCCAAACTGGTAAGCAAGCCGGTCACGCCAGAACAAATTATCGAACCGAAGTTTGTTAACGGCCTGTAAGGCCGTTTTGCCCCTCGTTTCTGGCGAGGGGTTTTCGCGTGCCCGTGCAACACCCACCCTGCCGGCAGCATACCGGGGCCGACAGGGTGCGAGATAACACCAGAGGAAACACCGATGAGTTCAGTGAAATTGGATGCGCCGGAGACGCGCGCCCAAGCGCGCCCACCCCATCTACCCAATCATAAAAAACGCCGATCCGCCGGCCTGTTTGTGATCGGCAAAACGCCCTCGCGCAAACTGTTCGTCAGCATTGCGGTGGCGGTATTCGCCCTGCTGCTGCTCAGTTGGTGGCTGGCCACCCGTAGCGGCGCGGTGCCGGCGATCTTTATGCCGACGCTGGGCAACGTTTGGCAGCGCATGATCAGCCTGGCGCAAGACGGCACACTGTGGAGCGATATCCGCAGCAGTCTGTATCGTATTTCCATCGCCTTTCTGATCTCATCGCTGATGTCGATCGTGATCGGCGTACTGGCCGGCTGCTATGGTTTTTTCAAGGCGATCACCGAGCCGCTGGTGGACTTCATCCGCTACATGCCGGTCGTCGCCTTTGTGCCGTTGACCATCCTGTGGACCGGCACCGACGACTTCCAGAAATTCCTGATTATCTGGATCGGCACCTTCTTCCAACAGGTATTGATGGTGATTGATGCGGTAAAACGCGTTCCGGGTGATTTTGTCGGCCTGGGGCGCACGCTCGGCATGCCGGATCGCAACATTCTGTTCAAAATCGTGCTGCCCGGCGCACTGCCGGAAATCTGGGATGCACTGCGCATCAGCCTGGGCTGGGCATGGACCTGGCTGGTGCTGGCCGAACTGGTTGCCTCCACCTCCGGGCTGGGCTACCGCATCGTGGTGTCGCAGCGTTTCTTCCAGACCGACACCATCATCGGCTACATCCTGCTGCTCGGCCTGCTTGGCCTGGTTACCGATCAGGTGATGCGCGCCGCAGAGCGCGTTCTGTTCCGTTACAACGCGAGGCGCAAATAATGGCTACCTTAACCATCAGCGGCCTGAACAAAAGCTTCCGGGTCGGCAAGGGCACGCGCCAGGTATTGCATAACATAGATCTGACGTTGGGCAACAACGAGTTCGTTTCCGTGGTCGGCAGCTCCGGCTGCGGCAAAAGCACCCTGCTTTCCATCGCCGCCGGGCTGGAGGATTTTGACGACGGCTGCGTGCGCGTCGACGGCGAGGATATCCGCGGGCCGGGCATCGATCGCGGCGTGGTGTTCCAGTCCTATACGTTGCTGCCGTGGCTGACGGCGCGGCAAAACATCGAATTCGCGCTCAAGGCCGCCGGCTATGCCCGGGCCGAATGCCGGGAGATCGCCGATAACCATCTGGCACTGGTGAACCTGACGCCGTTTGCCGACGCCTACCCCAACGAGCTTTCCGGCGGGATGAAACAACGGGTGGCGATCGCCCGGGCGCTGTCATACCGGCCGAAAATCCTGCTGATGGATGAGCCTTTCGGCGCGCTGGACGCCATGACGCGCCACCAGATGCAGCTGTTGCTGACGCGCATCTGGGAAACCCACCGCCTGACGGTGATGTTCGTCACCCACGATATTGAAGAGGCCGTGTATCTGTCGGATCGCATCGTGGTGATGGGGCCCGGCAACATCAACACCACCTTCCAGGTTGACTTGCCTCGCCCGCGCAGTGAAGAGATCAGCGCCGACATGCGCTACATCGAGCTGCAACGCCAGGTTCTAAAATCCATCCGGGAACAGGCTTCCCAACACGAATTTGCCCAGGAGTAAACGCATGACACAGACAGTGACCTTTCACGATCTTAGCGATTGCCAACAGTTGCCGGACGCGTTGTTTAAACGCACTGAAGCGGACCTGTCGTTCTTCATCGAACGGGTTCAACCGATTATCGCCGCCGTGCGCAGCGAAGGTGATGCGGCGCTGCGGCGTTTTGCCCGTGAATTCGACGGCGTGCAGGTTGAACAAATGGCGATCCGCGCCGAAGAGAGCGAATTTGAAGCCGCGTTTGCCCGGCTGGATCCCAAGGTGATCGAATCCATTTCCTTTGCGGCGGAAAATATCCGCGCCTTCCACCAGGCGCAAAAGCCCGAAGAAATGTGGTTGAAGGAGATGCAGCCCGGCGCCTTTGCCGGCGACCGGATGGTGCCGATCGACTCCGTAGCCTGCTATGTGCCGCGCGGTAAAGGTTCTTTCCCCAGCGTGCTGCTGATGACCACCATTCCTGCGGTGGTGGCCGGCGTGCCGCGTCCGGTGGTGATCACCCCGCCCGGCCCGGACGGCAAGGTGGACGACGCCACACTGGTGGCGGCCCGCCTGGTCGGTATCAAGGATATTTATAAGTGCGGCGGCGCCCAGGGCGTGGCGGCCGTGGCCTACGGTACGGAAACGGTGCCCAAGTGCCTGAAAATCGTCGGCCCCGGCAGCCCGTGGCTGGTTGCCGCCAAACGCCTGCTGGCGCAACATATCGATCCCGGCGTGCCGGCTGGCCCGAGCGAAAGCATTATACTGGCGGATGAAACCGCCAACGGCGCCCTGGCCGCGCTGGATCTGATCATCGAATCGGAACACGGCCCGGATTCCTCCGCCTGGCTGGTCACCTCCAGCCGCCAGGTAGCGGAACAGGCCATCGCCGCCCTGCCGGGCTACTGGGCGCAATTGGATGAAAAACGCGCCGGCTTTTCCCAGGCGGTGCTGGGCGGCGAACATGGCGGCGTGGTGTTGACCCGTGACTTCGCCACCGCCGTGGAGTTCGTCAACCAGTACGCGCCGGAGCACCTGGAAATTCTGGCGGAAGAACCGCTGGCGGTGATGGCGACAATCCGTAACGCCGGCGAGATTTTGCTCGGCAACTATACGCCGGTAACGCTGGGCAACTTTGTGCTGGGGCCGAACGCGGTGCTGCCCACCAACGCCGCGGCCAAAGTGGCCGGGCCGCTTTCGGTGTTCGACTATATGAAACGCATTTCCGTCGGTTACGTCACCCGCAGCGGTTATGACGCCCTGGCGGATAAGGCGCACGATTTTGCCGTGTACGAAGGTTTTACCGGCCATGCGCTGGCGGTATCTCCGTTACGCAAAACCCTGCTCGGCCGTTAACCCCAAACCCCGGGAGGTTGTGATGACCGATAATCCCATTCCCCAGCGTGAACCGCTGGCGGCCCAGGCGCGCGCCCTGACGCACGCCGGTGAATGGCAGCAGGCCGCCGCCAAACTGCGCCAGTTGGTCGGGGAGATTACCGGCGCGACGGTAACCCAGTTGGCCATCAACCGCGATCAGTACAGCCTGAACTCGCTGAACGGCACGCTGACGTTGGCCGATGGACGCGGGCTGTTCTTCAAGTATCACCATGAGGAAGGCGAAGATCACACCATCGAGGAGTATTACAACGCCGAGCTGCTGCGCGACAGCGGCTTTCGCGTCGACGTGCCGCTGTACGCCTGCGGTGAACCGGGGCGGCAGATCCTGCTGTACCGCCTGCGCCACGATCGGCGCCTGGCGGACGTTTGCCGCGAGATCGAACTGCATCAACGCTGGGACGACGCCGCGCCGGTGATTGCCGCCCAGCAACGCGCCGATCGGGAAATCCTGGCGCTGACCCTGCCGACGCTGCAGGCCGGCGAGCCTGGCGCAGTAGCACGAGAGCCGATCCACCAGTTGTTCCACCACCGGCTGGTCAGCCCTGGCGCCGCGCCCGGCTTCGGTGGCCGGGTGGCGCAGTTCTACGTCGGCCAAACGTTCACGCTGGCGCAGCTCACGCTGCCGTGGGCGCAGTTGAAAAACCTGCGCTGGCAGATAAACGGCATACTTTACCCGCATACGCTGGGGGAATTGCTGTTGCAGGCCGGCGAGCTGCTGGCACCGGCAAGGCTAGCGCAGCACGGCGTCGTCACCGCCCACGGCGACGCGCACAACGCCAACGTGTGGTATGAAACCGAACACCCGGAGCCGCAACTGGTGAGTTTCGATCCCGCCTTCGCCGGGCGCCATATCCCGGCGCTGCTGGCGGAGATCAAGGCCACGTTTCACAACATCTTTGCCCATCCGTTCTGGCTGTATGAACCCCAGCGCTGTGATGAGCGTTACCAAATCAACGTGCAGTTGCAAGGCGACCGCCTGCTGGTGGAACACAACTGGCAGTTGACGCCGCTGCGTGCGCCCTTCCTGCAAAGCAAAGGTGAAGGCTACTGGCGGCCATTATTGGCCGAGCTCAACGCCCGCGGTTGGCTGCCGGCCCACTGGCAACGGCTGATGCGGCTGGCGCTGTTCTGCTGCCCAACGCTGGTGTTGGATCTGCGCGACGGTGGCGGCGGTGGCCACAATGTCACCAGCTCGGCGCTGGGGTTCGCCATCGCCGTGATGCTGGGCAGCGAACCACTGGCCGGGGAGGATATCGCCAGCCGCTGGTTCAAGCTTATCGATCCGGCGAACGGCGGTGAAGCATGAAAGCCGCCCGTTTTTATGGCATTGGCGATCTGCGCATCGAACAGATCCCCCCGCCCGCCGCCCCGCCCGCCGACGGGGTGTGCCTGCGGGTGCTGGCGGCCGGCATTTGCGGCTCCGATCTGCACAACTTCCGCACCGGCCAGTGGATCGCCCAACTGCCGGTAACGCCGGGGCATGAGTTTTGTGGTGAAGTGCTGGCGATCGGCACCGCGGTGCGCGGGCTGGCGGTGGGCGATCGCGTGGTGGTGGATTCCCGCGCCTGCTGCCGCGTTTGCCCCGCTTGCCAGGCCGGGCGCAGCAACCTGTGCCCGCGGCTTGGCTTCGTCGGCGAAGTGTGTGACGGCGGCTTTGCCGAACTGGCCCTGTTGCCCGCATCCAGCTTGTTGAAGGTGCCGGCAACGCTGCCAGCGCCGATCGCCGCCCTCAGCGAACCGCTGGGGGTCGCATTGCGGGTGGTAAACCAACTTAACCCACCGCACGGCGCGCCGGTATTGGTCGCCGGCGGCGGCACCATCGGCGGGCTGGTCGCGCTGCTGCTGCACCATCTGCGCGCCTGCCCGCTGTTATTGGCCGAGCGCAACCCGCAACGCCTGGCGTTGCTGCAGCGCGTTCTGCCGCTGCAAGCGCTGGAATTAGGGCGCCCGCTGCCGCAGGCCATTGCTTTTGCCGTGGAAGCCACCGGCTCGGCCGGCGTGCTCAATCAGCTGATTGAACATATCGCCCCCGCCGGGCGCATCGCCATGGTCGGCCTGTTCCACGGCCAGGTGCCGATTGACGCCAACCGCCTGGTAGAACGTGAAATCACGTTGGTGGGCTGCAGCGTATTTGCCGACGAACAGCAACAGGCGATCGCGCTGCTGCCGCAGCTTGCCGATAAACTGGCGCAGTGGCTGTCGCCGCCGATTGCCCTCGACGCGCTGCCGCAGGCTTATCAAGCGTTGCTGGCCGGCGATGCCGCCGCGTTGAAAACCATCGTGGTGCCTTAAGGAGAAACTATGCAAAACGCAACTTTACCGCCTGGGCTGGCGCCGTTTTCACTGCAGGGCAAACGGGCGCTGGTAACCGGGGCGACGCGCGGCATCGGTCAGGCGCTGGCCATAGGGCTCGCCCAGGCCGGCGCGCAGGTGATCGTCGCCGGCCGCCAGCGTGCCGCACTGCAAGCGGTGGCGCAACAGTTGAACAATTGGGGCGAACATCCGCAGATGGTGCAACTGGACGTGCAGGATCCGGCGTCGATCCGCGCGGCGTTCGCCAGCCTGGCCGATAAACCGTTGGATATCTTGATCAACAACGCCGGTATTGAACAGGTGCGCCCGTCGCTGGAGGTTGACGAAGCGCTGTGGGACAACATCCTCAATACCAACCTGAAGGGGGCGTTTTTCTGCGCGCAGGCCGCCGCACGCTTAATGATGGCGCAGGGCAGCGGCAGCATCATCAACCTGTGTTCGCTGACCACCGCCGTTGGCGTGCCGGGCGCCACCGCTTATGGCGCATCGAAATCCGGGCTGGCGGGCATGACACGCGCGCTGGCCAGCGAATGGGCGCCCCATGGCATCCGGGTGAACGGCATCGGCCCCGGCTATTTCCAAACCGCCATGACCGAAGTGTTCTACCAGGACAGCGAATGGTGCAACGCCATGCAAAGCAAGATCCCGATTGGGCGCTTTGGCGAGCTGCAGGATCTCACCGGCGCCGCCATCTTCCTCGCCAGCCCGGCGGCCGCCTATATTACCGGGCAGATCCTTTACGTCGACGGCGGCTACCTGGCCAGCATCTAAACCCTGCCCCTGCGCTTATCTCTCGCCACGAGGGATAAGCGACGCCCATGATCAACACGTGATTTCGATCACATCGCAAAAATGTTAACGTTAACTTTTGTGATTAACATCGCAATCAGCTGCGATGGTATCTTTATCTCGTCAAAAGTTAACGTTAACAATAGAGCCAATCTCACTCATCAGGGCAACATCACCATGAACCGCGAAACCAAAAAGTACTATGTGCTCCTGAGCGGCCTGCTGTTTTTTTTCTTTTTTACCTGGTCGTCCAGTTTTTCACTGATTTCCATCTGGCTTAACCAAAAAATCGGGCTGAAAGGCGCCGAAACCGGTTTGATTTTCTCGGCCATTTCGCTGGTTGCCCTTTGTGCCCAGCCGCTGTACGGCTTTATTCAAGACAAGCTTGGCCTGCGCAAACATCTGCTGCAGTACCTGGGCGTGATGCTGCTGCTCACCGGGCCATTTTTTATTTACGTTTACGCGCCACTGCTGGCCATGAACCTGCTACTGGGCGCGCTGATCGGCGGGCTGTTTATCGGCGCCACCTTTTTTGCCGGCATCGGCGCGCTGGAATCCTATACCGAACGCGTCAGCCGTATCGTCGGCTTTGAATTTGGCCGCGCCCGCATGTGGGGCTCGCTCGGCTGGGCCTGCGCCACTTTCTTCGCCGGGTTTATTTTCAACATCAACCCCAACATTAACTTTTGGCTGGCTTCGGCTTCGGCAGTCGCGTTTCTGCTGCTGCTCAGCCAGGTGCGTGAGCTAAAACCCAATGCCATGGCCGGGTTGGAATACGGCAAGCCGGAAAATCTGCAGCTCAACGACGCGCTGGCGCTGCTGCGCCTGCCGGGATTTTGGGCGTTGGTGGTGTTTGTACTCGGCATCAGCGTGTACAACGTGTTCGATCAGCAGTTCTCGGTCTATTTCGCCTCACAGTTCCCAACCCACCAACAGGGCAACGAAATGTACGGCTTCCTCAATTCGCTGCAGGTGTTCCTGGAAGCCGGCGGGATGTTTCTGGCGCCCTTCCTGGTGAACCGCATCGGCGCTAAACAGGGCCTGCTGCTGGCTGGCGCCGTCATGGCGCTGCGGATGTTCGGTTCGGGGCTGGCCAGCGGCGCACTGATGATTTCCGCCATGAAGCTGTTGCACGCCGTTGAATTGCCGATCCTGCTGATCGCGCTGTTCAAATACATCGCCACCCGCTTCGACAGCCGGCTGTCTTCCACGTTGTATTTGGTGGGCTTCCAGTTCATCACCCAGGTGATGGCCAGCTTCCTGTCGCCGCTGGCCGGCCACGGCTATGACCATATCGGCTTTGCCGCCACCTATCTGCTGATGGGCTGTATGGTCGCCTTTACTACCCTGCTTTCCTGTTTCCTGCTGCGCGGCGATAACGCCGGGAAGGATGCACACTTTCAACCCACGATAAAATCAAGCGAGTCGATGCAATGAAAAATGCCTTACTGTCCGCCGATCATGCCGTTGAAGCCCTGCATGCTCAACGCCAGGATGATTACTATCCGCGTTTTCACCTGGCGGCGCAGGCCGGCTGGATTAACGATCCCAACGGCCTGATCTGCATCAACGGCGTGTACCACGCGTTTTATCAGCACCACCCTTTTGATGCGAACTGGGGGCCGATGCACTGGGGCCATGCCACCAGCCACGATTTGGTGCACTGGCAACATCAACCGATCGCGCTGGCGCCGGGCGATGAATTCGATAAAGACGGCTGTTTCTCCGGCTGCGCGGTGGACGATCGCGGCGTGCTGACGCTGATCTACACCGGCCACGTCTGGCTGGGCAAAGCAGGCGATGACGACCAGGTGCGCGAAGTTCAGTGCCTGGCCACCAGCAGCGACGGCGTGCACTTCGTCAAGCATGGCCCGGTGCTGTTGCCGCCAGACGGTATTCAGCACTTTCGCGATCCCAAAGTCTGGCAACAGGACGGCCAATGGTGGATGGTGGTCGGCGCCAAGGAAAACCAACTGGGCCAGGTGCGTCTCTATCGCTCGCACGATCTGCGTGCCTGGACATTCGAGCGCGTGCTGGCGCGCGCGCAAACCGCCGCTGAAGGGTATATGTGGGAATGCCCGGACTTCTTCCCGCTGGGCGAACGCCACCTGCTGATGTTTTCGCCACAGGGGCTGGCCCCCCACGGCTACCATAACCGTAACCGTTTCCAGAGCGGCTACCTGCTGGGCGACTGGCAACCGGGGCAGGCATTCACCCTCGACCAGCCGTTCCGCGAGATGGACGCCGGGCACGATTTCTATGCGCCGCAGTCTTTCACCGCGGCCGATGGGCGCCGCATGCTGTTCGGCTGGATGGATATGTGGGAATCGCCGATGCCAAGCAAAGCCCACGGCTGGGCCGGCGCGCTTACCCTGCCGCGCGAGCTTTCGCTGGATACGGATGGCAGCGTGTTAATGAACCCGGCGCGGGAGTTGCGTGCGCTGCGCGGCGAAACCCAGTCATTCGGCGCTGCGCAGTTGCGTAACCAGCGCCTGGTGCTGGGCGCCGCGCTTCAGGAGCTGGCGCTGACGGTGGATACTGCGGCGAGCGATGCGGAGCGTTACGGTGTCACCATCGGCAACGCCGCTCGGTTGTATATCGATAACCAGGCGCAGCGGCTGGTTCTGGAGCGGTTTAGCGATGAGCCGGGGCTGTGCGGCTGCCGCAGCGTACCGCTGCCACCGGCGGGAAACATGCAGCTACAGGTGTTTATCGATCGCTCTTCCGTCGAGGTATTCGTCAACCAGGGCCGCGCCTGCCTGACCAGCCGCATCTATCCGGCCGACGGTGAGCGCACCATCAGTATGTTTGCCGAAAGCGGCGCGGCGGCCTTCGGCGAACTTCACGCCTGGGCGCTCGGCAGCATCTGGGAATAATCCCTTTCCCGCCCTCATCGGCGGGAACCCCATCACAGCGATGCCCGCAATAACAGCGGGCAAGCCACCTTCACGGTTTGCCGGTGCTCAAGCTGATTGATCAGATGCAAAGCCGCCTGGCGGCCCAACTCATAATGCGGCAACTGCACCGTAGTCAGCGGCGGTTGGAACAGCTCGCCGATGCCGACCATATTGTCATACCCCAACACCCCAACCTGCTGCGGGATCTGCCAGCCTTGTGCCAGCAGCGTCTGGTAGACCAAAAACGCCACCCGATCGTTGCCGCACACCACCACGTCGCAATCACGCTTGCCCGGCGAAAAATGGCGCGCCAACAGCGCCAGGCTGTCGAGATAGTGGCCATCACCTTCGCTAAGATCCAAATGGTATTGCTTAAGCTGGACAACGTCACCGCTGGCCTCGCGCCAGGCGCGCTCCAGCCCGCGGCGGCGCAGCCCGGCGGCCGGGATGCCCTCCGGCAGATGGATACACAACGGCGCGCGATAGCCTTTGGCGATCAGCGCTTTCATCGCGTCATACTGGCCTTGTTCATCATCGGGAATGTAGCTGGCGATAGCGTTGCCAGGGCTGGTACAGTTGGCCAGCACCAGGCGTTTATCCAGCAGTTTCGGCGGCACCGTCACCTGCCGCAGCCCCATGGTGGTAAAGATCACCCCATCCGGCCGGTGCGCCAGCAGCAAATCAATGGTTTTTTCTGCACTGTCGTCGGCAAACAGGTTGACGACAAAGCTGTTCCAGCCGTGTTCGCGCGCGGTTTTTTCAATCGACAGGATGATTTCAACGGAAAACGGCGTGGTGGCGGTATCCAATGCCAGTACGCCGATAGTTTGCATCCGGCTGCGATCGCCGCGGATGCGCCGGGCGGAGAGATCCGGCACATACTCGAGCCGATCAATGGCCTGCTTCACACGTTGATAGGTTTCGGGGCGCAGTTTATCGGGTTCGTTGATCGCACGGGAAACCGTCATCAACGACACACCAGCCAGTTTTGCAACGTCTTTCAGCGAGGCCATTCACCCTTCTCCAAGTGGGATACACGCGCGCTATGGCGCGTTACCGGCCTGCTGACGATCAACTACATCGCCGCCTTCCGGCAACACGCGTTATTTCGCGTATCAAGGGCGAAATAATCCCACAAATCGGCCCGCAGCTCTAGGCTGGTTAAACCGCTAACGTTACAGCCGCTGCGCCAGCGCGTGCACCCGCTGGATGGCCTGGGCCACCTGTACCGACGTGACCGGCTGCGGCATATTGGCCATATCCGGCGCATCCACCGCCGCAGCCACAATGGCGTCGATCTCGTCCGCGGTCAGATCGTCGGCGATCTGCGCCATGTGCAGCGGGATATTACAGGCTTGCGCCAGTTTCAGCGCCTCCAGCAGCTCTTCGTCGCTGCGTTGTTCGATCGCCAGCAGGCACAGGTTGCCATACCCTACCAACAGGCCGTGGCCGAAATCGCGGGTTTTGTCGCAAACGGTGAAGCCTTCAAACAGCGCATGCGCCGCGGCGGCATGGGCACCACTGCCCATCAGCGATGTCAGCCCGGCGAACAGGAAGATGGCGTCCAGCACCTGCTCCAGCTCCGGCGTGGCTTCCCCGCGCTCCGCCGCCTGGCTGGCCGCGGCGCCGTAGGTTTCAATCAATTGGTAGCAAATACGGCTATTGGCCTGCGCCGCCAGCGCCATCCCGCCCACTGCGCCGTTACGGCTGATGGCGCGGTATTCATACCATTTAGCCAGAGTATCCCCCAGCCCGGCAGCCAGCCAGCGCGTCGGCGCCTGGGCCAGCAGTTGGCTGTCGATCACCACCGCCACCGGCGAGTTCGCCAGGTGCAGCATGTCGCGGAAATGCCCGTCGGGGTAATAGCGCACGGTCAGCGGCGTTACCGCCGCACAGGTGGCGGCAATGGTGGGAACGGTAATCACCGGCAAGGCGCAAAGATTACCGACCGCTTTGCCGGTGTCCTGTGCTTTACCGCCGCCGGCGATAATCAGCACCTGTGCCTTTTCAGCCCGGGCCTGCGCCGCCAGGCGGTTAATGTTTTGCTCGGTGCACTCGCCGCCGAAATGTTCGCTGGCCACCAACTCCACCGCCGCGGCCCGCAGGCAATTACCGATGGTCGCCTCCGTCACCGCCAGCGCCCGTTCGCCGCCAATCAGCATGGCACGCGAACCGTAATCCGCGCACAGTGTTCCGATCTCTTCCAACGCCCCGGCGCCGCGCACGATGCGCGCCGGAAAAGCGATTTGTGTTACAGACATGCGACTTCCCTCCAGCCAACCTGTGGCCGCAAGCCAATAAGGCTTGCGTGCTGCGCGCGGCGCCGGCCTGGCGGCGCCCACGCGCGAACGATAATCATACTGTACCTTCCCGCCTCGGCGACCGCCGCATGCGCGACGTTCACCGGCACCACCAGCCTATCACAACCGGCTGGTCATACTGCGTTAACCTTACGCCATTTTGATCTGGCTCTGGGCGGCGGCCAGCACCTGCGCCAGCGCCGCCAGAAAGCGCCGGTTATCTTCCGCGCTGCCGATCGAGACCCGCAGGAACTGCTGATAACCGGGCTCACGCCAGGGTTTGACGATAATGCCGTGCGCCAGCAGCGCTTCTGCGATTTCTGTGCTGGGATGGCCGCAGTCAAAAAACAGGAAGTTGGCGTATGAGGGCGCCACTTTTAGCCCCATGTCGCGCAGTTTGGCCGCCATGGCGCTGCGCGCGGTGCTGACCCAGGCCACGCTGTAGGCCACATGATCGCGATCGCGCAGTGCCGCCAGCGCCGCGCTTTGCGCCGAACGGTTGATATTGAACGGCGTGCGCACCCGGTCCAGCAACCCGATCAGCTCGGCATCGCAGGCCATGCCGTAGCCCACGCGCAACCCCGCCAGCCCATAGGCCTTCGAGCAGGTGCGCAGCACGATCCACGGCCGGGGCTGCTGCGGCAACAGTGACAGGCTATCCGGGTAGTCCGCCTCGTGTGCGCAGTACTCATAATAGGCTTCGTCGATCACCAACAGGCAATCCTGCGGCACCGCGTCGAGCAGTTGCAGGAACACGTCGCGCCCCAGCATGCAGCCCACCGGGTTCGACGGGTTGCTGAACACCACCATTTTGGCCGGTTGCTGCAGCGCCTGGCGCCAGGCGGCCAGATCGAACTCCAACTCCCCGCTGACCGGCACCATAGTGACTTCAGCGCCCATCATGCGCGGGTATATCTCATGCAGGCCGAATGACGGCAGCAACGTCACCACCCGATCGCCCGGATTGATAAAGGCCAGGCACAGCATCTCAAGGATGTTTTCCGAACCGTTGCCCACCACGATCTGCGCAGACGGCACGCCGGTTTGCCCGGCGATTTCCGCCCGCAGCGCCAGGCTGTTGGGATCCGGATACACCCCGCTGTCGCGGCTCGACGCGTGTAACGCCAGTTGCACCTGGGGGCTGGCGCCGAGCGGGTTTTCATTGCTCGCCAAGCGCGCGATATCAGTGACACCGTAACGTTCACGCACGGCGTCGCTGGAAAGCCCGGCGTTATAAACGCCGAGCGCGCTGGCCTGCTGGCGGGCCAGGCGGCGCACCGCCTGCGCCGTGGCTGAAAGCGTCTCCATTCTCACCTCACAGGTTAAGCAGCGGCAAATTCAGCTGATGTTGTTCGGCACAGGCAACGGCGCTGTCGTAACCGGCGTCCGCATGGCGCATGACGCCGGTGGCCGGATCGTTCCACAGCACGCGGGCCAAGCGTTTATCCGCATCTTCGCTGCCGTCGCAGACAATCACCATCCCGGCATGCTGGGAGAAGCCCATGCCGACTCCGCCGCCGTGGTGCAGGCTGACCCAGGTTGCCCCGCCCGCGGTGCTCAACAAGGCATTGAGCAACGGCCAGTCAGACACCGCATCGGAACCGTCGCGCATCGCTTCGGTTTCACGATTGGGGGATGCCACCGAGCCACAGTCCAGGTGATCGCGGCCGATGACGATCGGCGCTTTCAGCTCGCCCGTGCGCACCATTTCGTTGAAGGCCAGCCCCGCCAGATGGCGTTCGCCCAGCCCCAGCCAGCAGATACGTGAAGGCAGCCCCTGGAAGGCAATACGCTGCCGGGCCATATCCAGCCAGTTATGCAGGTGAACGTTATCTGGAAACAGTTCTTTCAGCTTGGCGTCGGTTTTGTAGATATCCTCGGGATCGCCAGACAGCGCCACCCAGCGGAACGGGCCTTTCCCTTCGCAGAACAGCGGGCGAATATAGGCCGGCACAAATCCAGGGAAATCAAACGCGTTGCTCACCCCTTCCTCCAATGCGACCTGGCGAATATTGTTGCCGTAGTCCACGGTCGGTACGCCCATCTCATGGAACGCCAGCATCGCCTTAACGTGCACCGCCATCGACTGGCGCGCCGCACTCACCACGCTTTGCGGATCGCTGTTGCGAGCCGCTTGCCAGTGCTCGACGCTCCAGCCGGCCGGCAGATAGCCATTGAGCGGATCGTGGGCGGAGGTTTGATCGGTCACGATGTGCGGGCGTGGGCCGCCGTTGGCCGCGCGCTGCGCCAGCAACGGCAGAATTTCCGCCGCATTGCCCAGCAGCCCCACCGAAATGGCTTCGCCCTTGGCGCAGGCCTGTTCAATCAGCGCCAGCGCTTCGTCCAGATCGTCGCATTTATGATCGAGGTAACGGGTACGCAGACGGAAATCGATACGTGATTCCTGGCATTCGATCGCCAGCACGCTGGCGCCGGCCAGCACCCCGGCCAGTGGCTGCGCGCCGCCCATGCCGCCCAAACCGGCGGTCAGGATCCACTTGCCGCGCAGATCGCCGCCGTAATGCTGGCGCCCCGCTTCAGCAAAGGTTTCGTAGGTGCCCTGCACGATGCCCTGCGCGCCGATATAGATCCAGGAGCCGGCGGTCATCTGGCCATACATCATTAGCCCGGCCTTATCCAGCTCATGAAAATGCGCCCAGTTGGCCCAGTGTGGCACCAGGTTGGAGTTGGCAATCAGCACGCGCGGCGCATCGCTGTGGGTTTTGAACACGCCGACCGGCTTGCCGGATTGCACCAGCAGCGTTTCGTCCGGGTTAAGCGCCCGCAGGCTGGCCAGGATCGCTTCAAAGCACGGCCAGTTACGCGCCGCTTTACCGATGCCGCCGTACACCACCAAATCCTGCGGGCGCTCGGCGACGTCGGGATCCAGGTTGTTCTGGATCATGCGGTAGGCGGCTTCGATCAGCCAGTTTTTGCAATGCAGTTCGGTGCCCTGCGGCGCACGCACTTCCCGTGCCACGGCATTTTTGATCGTATCGTTCATGGTAAATCCTTAACGAGTGAGTCAATGACTTCACCGCCAGCGCCCGGCCGGCGGTACAAGAAAATTACAGCGCGCCGTAGCTTGGCAGAATCGCGCTAACGGCCTGCGGCCAATGCCCAGCGGTGGCCCAATGGCGCATAGCTTCCACGTCCGGCGCCATCAGGCGATCCTGTTCGAGGAAAGGCACCTGTTCGCGGATCGCCGCCAGTTGCTGTTCCAGCAACGCGGAGCTGCGTAATGGCCGGTGGAAATCGATCCCCTGCGCGGCGGCCATCGCTTCAACGCCCACCACCACGGCGGTGTTGAAGCACATATCCCCCAACCGACGGGCGGCATAGGTCGCCATGGAGACGTGGTCTTCCTGGTTGGCGGAGGTCGGCAGGCTGTCGACGCTGCCCGGGTGCGCCAACGATTTGTTCTCGGAGGCCAACGCCGCAGCGGTGACCTGTGCAATCATAAAGCCGGAGTTGATGCCGCCTTCCTTCACCAGGAACGGCGGCAGGCCGGACAGCCCGGTATCCAGCAGCAGCGCCAGCCGGCGCTCGGAAATGGCGCCGATTTCCGCTACCGCCAGCGCGATAATGTCGGCGGCGAACGCCACCGGTTCGGCGTGGAAGTTACCGCCGGAGATCACATCGCCGTTATCGGTGAACACCAGCGGGTTGTCCGACGCGGCGTTCGCCTCAATGCGCAGCACCCGGGCCGCGTGCAGCAGATTGTCCAGGCACGCCCCCATCACCTGCGGCACACAGCGGATGGAGTACGGATCCTGCACCCGGCCGCAATCCACGTGCGAACATACGATGCTGCTGTCGGCCAGCAATGCGCTGACCGCCTGCGCCACGGCGATCTGCCCGGCCTGGCCGCGCGCCTGGTGAATACGCGGATCAAACGGTTTAACCGAGCCTTTGATCGCTTCCAGCGACAGTGCGCCGGCCACCAGCCCGGCGGCGAACACCTGTTCAGCTTCAAACAGCCCGCGCAGCGCCAACGAGGTAGACACCTGGGTGCCGTTGAGCAGCGCCAGCCCCTCTTTCGGCCCCAGCTCAAACGGTTCCAGCCCGACCCTGGCAAGCCCTTCGACGGCGCTGCAACGCTGGCCGTCAACGGTGACGTCACCCACGCCGATCAGCATCTGCGCCAGGTGGGCCAGCGGCGCCAAATCCCCCGAGGCGCCCACCGAGCCTTTTTCCGGGATGCACGGCATCACGCCGGCGTTGAACAGTGCCAGCAGCGCATCAATAACGGCGATGCGAATGCCGGAGTGGCCGCGTGCCAGGCTGATGATTTTGGTCGCCATGATCAGGCGCGCCACGTTGTCCGGCAGCATGTTGCCCACGCCAACGCTGTGCGAGAGCACCAGGTTGCGCTGCAGTTCTGATAACCGCTGCGCCGGGATGCGCGTTTGCGCCAGTTTGCCAAAGCCGGTGTTAATGCCGTACACCACTTTGCCCTGCTCGAGGATCTGCGTTACCGCCTGCGCAGCCAGCTCGACCGCGCCGCGGGCACTTTCCGCCAATGCCAGTTTGACGCCGCCGCGATAGATGGCGCGCAACGTATCCAGCTCAACCTGCCCTGGGTGTAGTTCAACCACGCTTACTTCTTGTTTGGTTGGCAACATAGTCTATTCCTGTATATACAAGTACACGTAAAAACTATCCCGACGAATCGGGCTTGTTGATGCGGCTGGCGGCGCCTGCGTACGCGTTAACGCACTGCCGGGCGCCACCCCGTTGGCCTGTTGGGCCTTAATGCATGCTTTGCAGCGTTTCGCTGCGGATCTCTTCCGTGACCCGCGCCTTGATGGCCATAAACTCCGGCGACGTTTTCAGGGTGTAATCACGCGGGTGTGGGAAGTTGACCGGCACTTCGGTTTTGATCCGCCCCGGCCGCGCACTGAAGATAGCCACCTTGTTAGCCATGAAGATCGCTTCGTCGATATCATGGGTGACGAACAGCACTGTCTTGCGGGACGCTTCCCAAATATTGAGCAACAGTTCCTGCATCATCACCCGCGTCTGGTTGTCCAGCGCGCCGAACGGCTCGTCCATTAACAGAATTTTCGGATCGTTGGCCAGCGCGCGGGCAATTGCCGTGCGCTGCTGCATGCCGCCGGACAGTTGGCGCGGGTAGTGGTGCTCAAAACCGCGCAGCCCGACTTTGTTGATGAAGTAGTCGCTGCGTTCTTTCTGCTGGGCCAGGCCCACACCGCGCTCCTGCAGGCCAAAGCGGATGTTCTGCTCCACGGTCAGCCAGGGGAACAGCGTATAGCTTTGGAACACCATGCCGCGATCGGCGCCCGGCCCTTCGACCAACTGGCCGTCCAGCCACACTTCGCCCTGGGTTGGGCTGTCCAGCCCGGCGATGATGCGCAGCAAGGTGGATTTGCCGCAGCCAGAGGGGCCGAGAATGGTGATGAAGTCATTCTCCTGCACCTGGTAATTAATCGGCAATAGCGCCTGGGTCTGCTCGCCGTGCGGGCCGGCGAAGATGCGCGATACGTTCCTGACATTGAGTTTACTGTTCATCGCAGTGAGCTCCAGACAAACAGGCGCTGGTTAGCCGCCTTGAATAACAGATCGGACAGCAAGCCAATACAGCCGATAACGATAATGCCGAAGATAATCTGCCCGGTATTGAGCAACGCCTGGCTGTCGACAATCATATGGCCGATACCGCTGGAAGAGCCGATAAGCTCCGCCACAATAACGTAGGTCCAGGCCCAGCCCAGCACCAGGCGCAACAGTTCGGCAATCTCCGGCGCGGCGCCGGGGATCAGCACCCGGCGCACCACGCTGCGGTTAGACGCGCCCAGCGTATAGGCGGCTTCGACCAGATCGCGGCGGGCGGAACCCACCACCACGGCCACCATCAGCACAATCTGGAAAAACGAGCCGATGAAAATCACCAGGATTTTCTGCATTTCGCCGATGCCGGCCCACAGGATCAGCAGTGGGATAAACGCCGAAGCCGGCAGATAGCGGCAGAAAGAAACAAACGGCTCCAGAAAGGCTTCGATCAGCTTGTACGATCCCATCAGGATGCCCAACGGCACGGCGATCACCGCCGCCAGCAGGAAACCGCTTAGCACGCGGAACACCGTCATGCCGATATCCAACGAAAAATTATATTCGGTGAACAGCAGGATGCCTTCGTGCACCATGGTGAGCGGATCGGCCAGGAAGGTGGGCGACACCACGCCGGCGAAGGTCGTCAGCCCCCATACCGCAACGAACAGTACGAAGAACGCCAGGCCAAGGAACCAGCGCAACCGCGTCGCGACGGGCCGCAGCGGCACCATCATCGGGTTATGCCAGTGCGGCTTGGCCGGCGGCAACGCCTGTGGTTCACGTTCTACGGCCTGCTGGCTGACGGTTGAATTCATATCAGTCTTCCCCATAATCATTGCACGTAGCTGGCGTCATACAGCGTGTTGATATCCGGCACCTTGCGGATCACCCGCATTTCCAACAGCAGCGCCGCCGCTTCTTTACTGAAATCAGCCAACTCGCCGGCAAAGAACTTGCGGTTCTGCTCGCGATCCTGCCAACGCAGATAGCTGGCGGATTCGGCGAACTGCTTGCCGCTCGATTTCACCGCAGCGCCCATGATTTCATACGATTTATCCGGCTCGGCCTTGATCATATCCAGCGCGTCGAAGTAGCTTTTGACGATCGCTTTCGCCGCCTGCGGGTTCTTTTTCAGGAAGTCCGGCGTACAACCGAGGGTATCCATCACCATCGGGTAATCGAGTGTGGTGACCAGGATCTTGCCCTGCGCCGGGTTCTGGCGCACCGTCGACAGGTACGGTTCATAGGTCATCGCCGCGTCGTTCTGCCCGGCGTTGAACGCCTGGGCCGCCGCCTGTGGCGACAACGTGGCCAGCTTGACGTCTTTGAGCGTCATGTTGTTTTTATCCAGGATCCAGGCCAGTGCAAAATAAGACGAGGTGCCCGGGGCATCCACGCCGATAGTTTTGCCTTTCAGCTCCGCCACGCTGTTGATGCCGTTACGCACCGCCAGGCCATCGGCGCCATAGGATTTATCCAACTGCACGATTTGGGTCAGCGGCACGCCGTTGGCGTTCCAGGCGACGTAGGTTTCCACCGTGGTCGCCGCACACTGCACGGCGCCGGATGCAATCGCCAGGTGGCGATCTTTTTGCGGGATCATTTTCAGATCCACATCCACGCCGTTTTTCTTGAAGATCCCGGCCTTATCCGCCAACGTCAACGGGGCAAACCCAGTCCAGCCGGAGATGCCGATGGCCACTGGCGTATTGGCAGCCTGCGCCGCAGTCACCAACAACCCGGAAAACCCAATAGCCGCTCCCAGCGCTGAAAATTTCCTGACTGCCGTTCTTACGGAAAAAGTCTTGCTCATACTGCGCTCCTGTTGTGCTGTGCCGATAAACCCACCCGGACGGGCGGGAAAATGCATCTGTATATTCTTGTCTATACAAGTGCATCTATACAGCAAGCAAGATGTGCGCCAAAAACGCAAACGGCCTCAAATGCTGGAATTACTTGCCGGCCATGGCTCATCGGTGGCCGGAACGGATCGCGATGGTGCAAAGTACGCACCACGATGAAGCACACTGACCGGAATACGGAAGAACAACCTGGCGCCGGCGCAGGCCAGGGAAGCAAATACCTTTAGCACGGGTGAATATCGGCCCACAGGGCAAGCGCCGGTTCGCTCCCCTGCGGCACAAACCGGGCCGGCGCCGCCGCCTGCCGCCACCAGCCGCCTTCGCCGGCGGCCAGTACCGCCGTTTGCTGCTGCACCCACTGCCAGCGGCCACAGAGCACGTACAGCACCCCGTCATGGCCGGCCGGAAGTTGAATCGGCCCGGCCAGGCGTTGGACGTTAACCGCCCATCGGCCGCGCCGCACCATGATATTGAAATCCTGGCTGGCGCCGCCAAGCAAGGTGGCATGCAGCGCTACGTCGCCGAGGAAGGCAAACGGCTCGCCGACGTGGGCCAGTGGGTGATCGATCAGCCCTTCGCTGAACAGGCGCACGCCGTCGCCCGCCAGTAGCGTGATTGAGCGATCAATACCGGGGAACAGCGAAAAGGGGCCGCTTTGCGCGATCGTGGCAATGCTGGCGCGCCAGTTGAAATCCGCCCCCGCCGGTTGGCTGACGATCTCGCGGGTTTCACCGCCGCCGTTGCGCCAGCGGCTGACCGGCAGCGTGGCAAAGGAAAAACGGTGCAGGCTCATCACACCTCCTGACGCAGCGTTTTCAACACCTGCTGCAAGGCCGCGGCGCTTTGTTGTTCCAGCGCATGGCGCCCCTGGCTAATCACTTGCTTGCCCGCGACAAATACGTCGCGGATCTGCTCGCGGCCACCGGCAAACAGCCAACGGTTGAGGATTGCCTCATCCGCGGCGGCGGCCAGGTAAGGATCATTGCCGTCGAGCACCAGCCAGTCGGCCCGGTAGCCGACCGCCAACTGACCGATCGCCACGCCGCAGGCCTGCGCGCCCCCTTGCAGCGCCTGCTGGTAAAGTACGTTGCCCACCACCGGCTGCCGGGCGGTGACCAGGCGGTTGCGGCGCTGATCGCGCAGGCGCTGGCCGTATTCAAACCAGCGCAGTTCCTCGACCACGTTGAGTGAGACGTGGCTGTCGGAACCGATGCCCCAGTGGCCGCCGTGGTGCAGATAGCTATCGCCGGGAAAAATACCATCCCCCAGGTTGGCTTCAGTGGTAGGGCACAGCCCGGCGACGGCCCGGCTTTGCGCCAGGCGCACCAGTTCATCGCGATCGAGATGCGTGGCGTGCACCAGGCACCAGCGTTCATCCACCGGCAGATGGTCATACAGCCAGGCCACCGGGCGCTGGCCGCACCAGGCCAGGCAGTCATTCACCTCTTTTTGCTGTTCGGCAACGTGGATATGCACCGGCAAGGCGCTATCGCACGCGGCCAGCACCTGCTCCATTTGCTGCAGCGTCACCGCGCGCAGCGAGTGGAAACACAGCCCCTGATTCTGCAGGGGTTGCCCGGCCAACTGGCGGGCGATGGTGCGTTGCTGGGCCAGGTAACTGTCGGTATCCTGAATAAATCGCAGTTGCCCCGGCTGGGCCGGCTGGGCGCCGAAACCGGCGTAGCTGTATAATACCGGCAACATCGTCAGGCCGATCCCCGCCTGCGCCGCCGCCTGGCTTAGTTGGCCAGTCATTTCCCCAGCATCGGCGTAAGGCTTGCCGCCCGGGCTATGGTGCAGGTAATGGAACTCGGCCACCTGGGTATAGCCGCCCTTTAGCATTTCGATATACAGTTGGCCGGCGATGGCCGCTATTTGCTCCGGTTCCAGGCGCTGCACCAGGCGGTACATCAAATCACGCCAGGTCCAGAAGCTGTCCTGCGGGTTGCCCGCCACTTCCGCCAGCCCGGCCATCGCACGCTGGAACGCGTGGGAGTGCAGATTGGCCATTCCCGGCACCACATCGCCCGCCAGGCGGGTGCAACCTTCCGGAGCGGCGCCCACTTCCACGTGGCTCAGGTAGCCGACATTGTCGACGTTCAAGCGGACATCATGCGCCCAGCCATCGGCAAGCAAAGCGCGCGGAGCAAAATATGCAGGCATAGCGGTTCCCCAACGTTAAAAAGTGGCGGCCGGCCCAAAATAAGTGCTGACAAAACCGCCCTTGGTTGTATATACATATACATACACCAGCATCAACAGTAAACTGGTGTTATGCTTTTTTTATTTGATGAGGTTAACGCCCGTGGTGGATCAACAAACCCTGCTACAACTGGCTGCTGCAATGAGCGATACCCCTGCCCCGATTTATCAACGGGTGAAGCAGGCCATCGTGAACCAAATTCGTTCGGGCCATTGGCAACCGCATCAACGCGTTCCCTCGGAAAGCGAACTGGTGGCGGAGCTTGGCGTTAGCCGCATGACCATCAACCGGGCGCTGCGGGAACTGACCAGCGAAGGGTTCCTGATCCGTATGCAGGGCGTCGGCACCTTTGTCGCCGAAGCCAAGGCGCACACGGCGCTGCTGGAAGTGCATAACATTGCCGATGAAATCGCCGCCCGTGGTCACCGCCACCGCAGCCACATCGTCGAATTTATCGCCCGCCCCGCCAGTGAAGAAGAAGCCGCAGCGCTGGACATTCAGCCTGGGCAGCAGGTGTTTTATTCCCAGATAGTGCATTACGAAAACGACATGCCGGTGCAGGTGGAAAACCGCTGCGTCAATCCGGTGGCTGCGCCGGATTACATGATCCAGGATTTTGACCGCGTTACGCCCTATACCTATCTGATGCAGGCTGCGCCGCTCACCGCCGGCGAGCATATCGTCGAAGCCGTGGTGCCCACCCGGCATGAGCGCGAACTGCTGCAGTTGGCGGAGCATGAGCCTTGCCTGCTGATCCACCGCCGCACCTGGTCGGGGAAAACGGTGGTCACATCGGCCAGGCTGCTGTACCCAGGCAGCCGTTACCAGCTGTTTGGCCGTTTCACCAACGAACGGTAATCCCTACGGGGGGTGAACGTTCCCCCCTGCTTCCCCTACCCTGGTTATTGCATAAATTTCACGCGTTATGGTTGCCGCCTTGCCGGCAATGCGCTAGCTTGTGTTTAATTGTATATACAACAATATGGGAGTAGGAAAGCACATGACCGCTGAGACTCACTGCGACAGCCTGTGGTACGGGGCGGATATTGTTACCCTGCGAGACGGCCGTTATCACACCATCAAAAATGGCGCGATAGCGGTGCGCAGCGGAAAGATCGTCTGGTTGGGGGAGCATGCGGCATTGCCGGCGTTCACGGCGGATAATACGGTGGCCTTCAACGGCGGCATCATTACGCCGGGCTTTATTGACTGCCATACCCATCTGGTGTTTGGCGGTAACCGTAGCAGCGAGTATGAGCAACGGCTCAACGGCGTGAGCTATGCCGAGATTGCCGCACAGGGCGGCGGCATTGCCGCCACGGTGCAGGCCACCCGCGCCACGAGCGAAGAAACACTGCTGGAGCAGGCGCTGTTTCGCCTGCGGCCGTTGCTGGCCGAAGGCGTTACCTGCGTGGAGATTAAGTCCGGCTATGGCCTGACGCCAGAAAGTGAGCTGAAAATGCTGCGCGTGGCGCGCAAACTGGGCGAACTTCTGCCGGTTGAAGTCAAAACCACCTGCCTGGCCGCACACGCCCTGCCGCCGGAATATGCCGGCCGGCCCGACGATTATATTAGCCTGGTCTGCAACACCATTATCCCGCAGGCGGCCGAGGCGGGCCTGGCCGACGCCGTGGATGCTTTCTGTGAACATTTGGCGTTTTCCCCGGCGCAGGTGGAAGCCGTCTTTGCCGCCGCCGAGCGGGCCGGTTTGCCGGTAAAACTGCACGCCGAACAGCTTTCATCGCTCGGTGGCAGCGCGCTGGCTGCCAAACACCATGCGCTTTCCGCCGATCACTTGGAATATGCCACGGCCCAGGACGCCGCCGCCATGGCCGCTGCCGGTACCGTGGCCGTGTTGCTGCCGGGCGCCTATTACCTGCTGCGTGAAACGCAACGCCCGCCGGTCGAACTGTTCCGCCAGCACGGGGTGACGATGGCGATCGCCAGCGATGCCAACCCCGGCACTTCGCCAGCGTTGTCGCTGCGCTTGATGATCAATATGGCCTGCACGCTATTCCACCTGACGCCGGAAGAAGCGCTGGCGGGGGTTACGCTGCACGCAGCCAAAGCGTTGGGGCTGCAGCAAAGCCACGGCTCGCTGGAAACCGGCAAGGTGGCGGATTTTATTCATTGGCCATTATCAACGCCGGCTGAACTGGCCTATTGGCTGGGCGGGCAACTGCCCTGTACGGTGATTTTCCGAGGAGAAGTACGCAATGAGCATCCATGATCCTTTTGATTTCCAGGCCGGTAGCCTGCCGTTGCTGATCAGCATACCGCACGCCGGCACCCGGCTCACCCCGGCGGTAGACGCCACCCTGACCGATGACGCCCGCCCGCTGCCGGATACCGACTGGCATATTCCGCGGCTGTATGATTTTGCCGCCGCCATGGGCGCCAGCATCCTGGTTGGCAACTATTCACGCTTTGTTATCGATCTCAACCGCCCCGCCGACGACAAACCGCTCTACACCACTGCCACCACCGGCCTGTATCCCGACGTGCTGTTCGATGGGCGGCCAAGCTTCGCCGCCGGGCAAGCGCCGTCGGCGGAAGAACGCGCTGGCTACCTGCAACACATCTGGCGGCCCTACCACCAGCAGCTACAGGATGAGCTGGCACGGTTGAAGGCTAAACACGGCTATGCGCTGCTTTTTGACGCGCATTCCATCGCCTCCGTCATTCCCCGCCTGTTTGACGGCACGTTGCCGGATCTCAACCTGGGCACCAACAGCGGCGCGAGCTGTGCCGGCACGCTGAGCGATCGCCTGCTGGCCTGCTGCCAGCAGCAACAGCAATACACCCATGTGCTGAACGGGCGTTTTAAAGGCGGCTACATTACCCGCGCCTATGGCCAACCCGCCGAAAATCAGCATGCCGTGCAGTTGGAACTGGCGCAGGTGAACTATATGCACGAACAGCCCCCCTTCGCCTATGACGCACCGCGCGCCGCGCAGTTGCAAGGCCTGCTCAAGCCGTTGATTGAAACCTTACTGGCCTGGGGTGAACAGCAGTACCACTAACCTACCGCCGGGCGCGGCCCAGGGATGGGCCAAATAACCAGGCAAACACCCCGGCAACATAGGGAGTATTTACAGAAAAGTTCCACGGCACCGGATAATGGCAGCGTATTATACGCAGCGTGGTAACAAGGCCAAAGCAACGAGCGCAAAGCATTAACAATATTTACAGCCTGCCAAAGTAAATACCCGGAAGGGGAATTTAAATTCAGATATTTCTTGCAGTGAAAAAGCCAATCCAGTACTTTTGGCACCGGTAACTAAAAAGAGTTACCACGTTTTTTTCGCATCTCAAACTTATCTTCCTTATCATCCAAGATAATATTTCTGTGAGTTCCCGCCGTTATCGGCGGGATATTTTTTCGCATTCGTTACCTGGCGCCCGCCGTCGCCTCCACGCGCCCCAATGCGGCGGGATCAGGCACGGGGTTCGCCACTCAACGTAAAACAAACTATAGCGCTTATATTTTAATACCTTAAAAAACGCTGTAGTTTATTTACCCAAGCCGTTTATAACCTGGCGCGCTTAATAATAGAACGCTGATTGAGCAGGCGTGTTTAAATGCCGCACAGAATAACCTGCCGTTAAAATAAACGATATCTCAACAAAGAGTGGGAAATACGGGAAACGATTAATGAAATAGTGGATGATACCTACCGTTGCAGATACCACGATTCTACGGTAATAGCGTTATGAAAAATATGATTTATAAATCAGTAATAGTGACGGTTATGCTCTTTTTAACGGGCTGTGCGCCCCTTCACCAGCACGGCGGCCATGCACCCAATCGGTTCGACCACGGGCATAGCCACCCGGCGCCACACCACGGCCATCACCGCTAAGCACGCAGCCCCGTGGCACCATAACGGCAGTGCCCCTTTATCCAGCCGAATAAAGGGGCATTTTTTACCGTTTCAGCTTGGCTGACGCGTTAGAAGTTGTAGCCCGCCACCAGGTAGTAACCCCAGCCGGTGGATTTGATCGGGCTTTGTTGCAAACCGATATCCGCCCCATCCTGCCACTGGCCGCCGTGATGGAAGTAACGCGCCACCACGGAATAATGCCAATGCGCATAGTTCAACGACAGAATATGGCTGGAGGCGATGGAATCGTTGGTGCGGACCTGTTTGCCGGTGCCGTCCACCCAGTTGCTGTCCTTGCCCAGATCGGAACCAAAATCGAAGTTGGTAAAGCCGATGTAGCTGAGGTTGCCGCCCCACAGTTCGGTAATCGGCACAAAGTATTTTACTTTGACGCGGTAACCGTCCCAGCTGTTTTCATTGGCCGCGCCGTAGTTCTGCCATTGATATTTGGCATACACGTTCAGTGACAGGCTCATCGGCAGGCCGGTATCGATATCGGTGCCCAACCCCATATACCAGGTGCTCTGACGGGAAGCCTTATCACGCCCCATATCGTAGATATAGTTGTTGGCGATGTACCATTCTTTGAACGGCCCGAAGCTGAGATCGGCCCCGGTCAGCTTATCAATGGAAAAGCGCGGTTCGATTTCCATGAACATCGGTGAGCCCTTATCCCAGATGCCCCGATCCGGCGTGTTGCCAACGCCGAAGAATTTCGGCACGTCGACATAGCCGTAAAAATCCAGCCATTCATGTTTGGCAAACGCTTCGTATTCCAGGTAAACGTCATTGTTCAACTGCGGCCCGAAGCGGGTATGGTAGCTCCCCACTACGTTGACACTTTGGTGCCACCAATCCGAAACATATTCACTGTCTTTGCTATCAGCCATTGATGATGCGCTGTACGACGACGCGAGCAGCACACCTGCTGCGAGAGCTATTTTTTTCATTTTATTACCACATGCTTAAAGGGCCATTTCCTGCCCGTTAGAAAGATGACAAACCTACCAACGACACCCGGTATCGCGTTCGGCTCACGATGCCACCGAATCACGCGCGCATTATAAGAACCACAAAGTGCAACAGTCTGTGATCCAGTTACGCATTTCGCGAATAGGTAATCGATTGCCTTCACATTTGTCAATTTTTGTTTCATGAAAAATCATAATTTTTGTGATTTTAATCATGATAAGAATTTTTAAAGCAAGATATATGCCATATTTACTGGCAACTTGGGGTTATTGATCTGGTGGCTGGTAGGGATAAAAAAACCGCAGTTGCCGGCCGGCAGTGCGGTTTTGATGTGAGCAGGCGCCAGGCTGAACTAAAGAAACCAACGCTGGGTGAAACCCATCAGCATTGCTGATGAGCTAGCGGTAAGCACAGCATCTGCAGCGATAGCCTGGTATAAAAGCTAACGCGCGCCTGGCAACGCTTTGGCAATGTTCTCCTTACGGAACACCACCTCTTCGCCCGGATTAATTTCCCATGCCTTCAAGGGGATATCCAGCCGGGGCGCCGCGGCAATGACCGAACCATGAAATACATTACCTTCACGGAATAAAATACTGACGTCGATCTGGTATTCATGCCGCAAATTCGCCGTCGTCAGGCGAACAGTATCGCCACGGCCATAAGACTGCGCGCCACTGCTGGGCTGTAGAGTAAATTGAATATCGTCTCTCATGAGCAACATCTCCATACAAAAGGGCTACTTACAGCTTAGCGGGGAATTGCCCCTGGTGCTCAATCTGCTTACCTGCGAGTAGCCCACCAGCACACCAACGATCCCAAGGTTACCATCGCGCCCCCCTGCCAGAAATTGATGCTGAGCACAGTGCTGAGCACGATGGCGGCAAGCACCGATGAAAGCACCGGGGTAAAATAAGAGGCGGCCGCGAGCAGCGCCATGTTGCCACGCAGGATGCCAACGTTCCAGGCGGCATAACCCGCCCCCATCGCCACGCCCACGCACAGCAGCGCCGCCGTGACGGCGGGGGAAAATTGCATGCCCGTTTCGTTGCTGATGGCATATTTCACCCACAGCGACACCGCCGTCAGCAACATAAACAGCACCACGCCATTATGGCCCTGGGCGCTTTTCCGGGTGACGTTGCAATAGGCGGCCCAAAGCAGCGCGCCGCTAAACACCAGGCCGTAGCTAAGCGGGTTGCTGCGCACGTTGTGCAGCAACTGCGCCAACGACCCTGCGTTCCCACCGTTCATGATCCAGCCAATGCCCGCCAGTGACAGCAGCATACCCGGGATCACCCACCAGGTGGCGCGTTGCCCATTAAACACTATCGCCATCAGCACAGTGAAACAGGGCCACAGGTAGTTGATCATGCTCAATTCTATTGCCTGGGTGCGGCTGTTGGCATAGCCGAGCGCCAACGACAGACAGATTTCATAGGCCACGAACAGCACGCTGCCCGCTATCAGATATACCCTGGGGAATTGGCGCAGTTTGGGCCAGCCCATCACCGCCAATAAAAACAGCGTACTGACGCTGTAGATCATCGCCGCGCCGCCGATCGGCCCCAGGCCTTCACTGACGAGACGGATCAGGCCGGTGATGCTGCTCCATAACACAATTGCCAGCAGGCCCAGCAACGTAGCTTTATGCCGGGCCAAAAAAGAAAACATGTTCAGGCCTTCCAATCGATTATTTTTATCCGTTTTTTACTTTACGGTGCGGTACGAGAAAAGAAAAGGCGCAGCGCCAATGGCTGCACAAAGGAGCGAGGTAGCCTGCCAAGCTGCGGGGCATCGTTGCAGCAAACAGGGATCATGAGGCGTCTACGGTTAGCCGGCGGCAGGTATAAAAAAGGGCACAGCAAGCTGTGCCCTATTGGCGTAACGCCATACGTTACGCAGGCAATGATGCATTGCCTTCCACTACAGTGTTAAACGATTTTTGGCTGGCCGTCAGAGGCGGTTGCCCCGCCATCGACCGGCACGTTGGCGCCGTTGATAAAGCTGGCGTCATCGCTGGCCAGGAATGCCATAACCGCGGCGATTTCTTCGGGTTCTGCCGCACGGCCCAACGGGATACGTTCGTTGAATTTGTCGCGGATCTCCTGCGGCCAGCCATTGGTCATGTTGGTTTTCACCAGGCTTGGGCACACAGAGTTCACACGCACGCCGTCTGCGCCGTGATCCAGCGCCATGGCGCGGGTCAGGTTAACCACTGCGCCTTTCGCTGCACAGTAATAGGCTGCGCCCCAGTCACCGCCCAGGCCGGAAACCGATGCAGTATTCACGATACTGCCTTTGGTTTTCAGCAGGTGCGGCAGCGCGAATTTGGAACAGAAGACCACGCCGTCGATATCCACACCGGCAATGCGGCGCCAATCGGCAACGCTGGTTTCCAGCACGCTACCGGCAACGTGAACACCGGCATTGTTCAGCAACACGTCAATACGGCCGAGTTTCTCTGCAACGTCATTCATCATTTTTTCAACGGCCGCAGGATCGGAAACATCAACGTGTACCGCATGCGCTTTGCCCTTTGGCAGCGATGCCGCAACGGCATCGACGGCGTCTTTTGCCCAGTCGGCCAGTACGACAATAGCGCCTTCAGCGGAGAAACGGCGAGCGGCCGCTTCCCCCATGCCGTTACCCGCACCGGTAATCACGACGACTTTATTATCAAAACGCATAGAACCTCCTCATGAATATAAATATTGCTTAATAAATCGTACAAATACGAAACTAGAGCGAGGATAGCCCTCGAGGGTAGAAACGACCAGTCAAAACGTGCGGAATTTAATACCAACCCGGCATTTATGGTTATTAATTAATCAACAATTGCAACCAAATGCTGTTTGTTTACACAATCAGCCGATCTTGTTCGATTTCAGTTATCATGGAACCAGCGTAGGCAAAGTATTAAGAGTTACTGGAGGATCTCGCATTATGGAACATGATTCCCATGGGATGCGCGCAGTACAACAGGGCTTGCCGCTAAAGGAACAACACGAAAAGTGTTTATCGGTATACCGACAGTACGTAATAAAATCTTATCACCCAAACGTCCACACACTGCGCCATCCAGTGAAATGAAATAACTGATTCTTATTCTTATAGCGATTGCCGCCGGCGCACGTTTTGTGGCCTAACGGCCCCACGTTTTCATGATAAAAATTAAGTTTTATTGATGTATAGCAAACTATTGGACCCCGTTTGCGGGTATAAATTAATTAGATTCACTTATATTTTCCCTGGTGTTGGCCGAATTGGCAACCCGCCGTATCACAACAGATCGGCGGGATTTTTTTCTGCTTTTGGCGACTTTATTACCACACGAACCTATCCACTGGTTGTTCCCTACCTATTTGCAGAGTGAAATCGTGTAGCGCCGTTGCCTATGCCCATTTTCGCTGGCTTACCACTTTTAACGTGACAGCTGTAAATTAACTTATTAGTTAATATTGTTAAGTATTTTTTTCGGGGAATTATATAAGAAACCAGGTATATGGTTGCGCCCCATTCCCCCGAGCCAGGTTAATACACCCGCGCACGCGGCAGATCGGCCAGCCTTGTTGTGTAAGCCGGCGAGAGCAGTTCACGCTTCATCGCCCACACCTGCTGCGCCCCCTGCCCGGCAAACCACACCTTCGCCCCGCCTGACTGATTGATCTGATCCAACACGCTCATCAGCGGCCCACTGTTAGGCCGCGGCGGGTATTCATCGAACAATCCCAACTGGGCCACGCCCTGGCTGAAAAAGTCTTGCAGTATCACCCCGCATTTTTGGTAACGATGCCCTGGCTGCCAGATCTTATCCAGGCAGCGCATAGCCGCGGTGATAATGTCGCGGGTATCCTGCGAGGGGGTATGGAGCGGTATGCTGGCCGCATTGCCGTAATAGGCGCGATGATTCGCAAAGGGGCTGGTTTTGATCCATGCGCTCACATGACGGCAATACTGGTGTTCCGCCCGCAATTTTTCCGCCGCCCGGCTGGCATGCAGGCAGATGGCCTGGTGCATATGCTCATACAGCGTTATCGGATCGCCAAAGCTACGGCTACAGACGATCTGCTGCTTGGTCGGCGCAAACTCTTCCAGTGCCAGGCACGGCTGGCCACGCAGTTCACGCACCGTGCGCTCAAGCACCACGCTGAAATGCTTGCGGATCATCGCTGTACTGGCATCGGCCAATTGCAGCGCTGTTTCAATCCCCATGACGCTGAGTTTTTTCGCCAACCGCCGGCCGATGCCCCACACTTCCGCCGCCGGCACTATCGCCATTAACCTCCGTTGCCGCGCCGGGTTAGAGAGATCGACCACGCCATTGGTCTTCTGCCACCGCTTGGCGGCAAAGTTAGCCAGCTTGGCCAGCGTTTTGGTTTGCGCAATCCCGATACCAATCGTTAACCCGGTTTCTTTTTTCACCCGGCTTCTGACCTGGTGCCCAAACGTTGCCAGATCGGTACAGTTGCGCACGCCGGTCAGATCGAGAAAGCTTTCATCAATGCTGTAGATTTCGATGTGCGGCGCCATCTCTTCCAGGATGGCCATAACGCGCGTAGACATATCCGCATAGAGCTCATAATTGCTGCTGAATGCGATACCGCCAGCGCGTTCAAAGCGTTGCTTAATCTGGAAATAAGGCACCGCCATTTTTACGCCGCAGGCTTTGGCCTCTGCACTTCTGGCGACAACGCAACCATCGTTATTCGACAGCACAACCACCGGCCGGCCACGCAAATCGGGGCGCCACAGCATTTCACAGCTCGCATAGAAATTGCTCACATCAGCCAATGCGTACATTTACTTGAGCCTGGTGATAACAGAGACAACAACGCCGAATATCTCAACCTCGTCATGGCCTTCCCGCAGGGCTATCGGTTGGTATTTGGGGTTCATCGGCTCCAACTGGCGGCGAGGGTGCAGGCACAGCCGTTTTACGGTGAACTCCCCGGCAACACTCGCGATCACGATATCGCCGTGCCCCGCGCTGATGCTGCGATCGACCACCAGCATGGAGCCTTCGGTGATGCCCGCTTCGAGCATCGAATCCCCTGTGGCGTACAAAAAGTAGGTCGCGTTGGGGTGGCTGATGCAGTACTCGTTCAGATCTATCCGTGCGCCGACATAATCCGCCGCCGGGCTGGGGAAGCCTGCCGGCACTTTGTCAGAGAACAACGGAAGTTCGAGTTTGCCGGGGTTCGCCGTTGGGTAAAATAATCTCATATGCTCACCTTTACTGTTTTTTTATACAGTATAAAGGGAAATTTTTAGCAATGGGAGAGGCCGCTATGCCAAAGCACGCTAGCCTACTGATCGGTAAAGAAAGTTAGTGTGAAGTGACGGGCTAAAAACAGCGCCAGGCGCTTGCCGCACGGCCTTCCTGCACAGGAATCGGTCGTGCCGCAGCCTTAATCAAACTTTTACCGGGCGTTTTATGGTTAACTACCCTGACGTAAAACTACCGAAATAGGTTACAGATAATGGACGATAAAAAACCGCAAGACACCAAGATCAATGAAGGCTTTGCCAAGGTTCACAATGCCGGTGAACTCGTCAGCGAAGAGGAAATCGCGCATTTGGCGGAAAAGGCCAAAGAAGAGGCAAAGGCCAATATGGAAAAGCACGAAGCCAAAAAATCACAGAAAAAGTAGCAGCACGCCAGCCCCAGAAACGCGAAACCCCGGCGGTGGCCGGGGCGCCAGGGCTATTCGCACAGGGGCATACTCATATGCGCCCTGCGGCCGTATTTGGTCCGCCATCGAGGTCTCGAACCCCGGCTCTTACTTCCTGTCACGAAGCAATGCTCTTGCCACGTTGAGCTAATGGCGGATAGAGCGATCATATCGGCCAGAGCCTCATCGTTCAACCCGATTAAACACGTGGGTTCCGCCCCGCCCTTGGTTGAACCGGTTCATAACGCTTGGGGATGTACGCTCACGCCAGCGGCAATCGCACATTGATGCGCGCAGAAGATAGCCCATAGGAAATTGGCGGTTAAATAAATACGTCATTTAAGATAAATAAAAATATCACGCGACTATCAGCGCGGGGAAATATATACCAAACACGCCGGAGTAATATTTTAAACAAGCCAGCAAGCGGGGATAAAGCGAAGAAACATGACGCAGTGATTTTGCCGTTGCAGCGATGACTTTGGTTCCGGGCAAAGGGCGCTTTAGGCGGGTAGCCAAACGATGCGACTCCTTTGCAGCCCCCCAGGGTGAAGCCCTGGAAGGACTATAATGGGTTTTTAAGATAGACGTCCAAAATCCAGAGCACCACTAAAATGCCGATGAAAAGCGGGTTGTTCATATGCCCCCCCTTAACGTTCATACTCATGAAACACAGCTTCCAAAGCAGATTGTCAGATGCACGCTAAGCGCCACAAGAATGTTTAATACAACCAGAAACAGGGTAGTCTCCGCATTGGAAATGCGTAACATTCTACCCTTTCCTGATCGCTCTTCAAGCACATTTGCAAACGGCGCAAGCTCATGACCAGGCACCGTTTCCAGACCGTTCAGCTTCTTTGTTACCGCAGGCCGGGGCACAATGGCACCGCGGCTCTCCTGCGCCTTATGCCCTAGGATGCGGCCATGATGATAACGCTCGGATAAAAACGATTTCACAAGAGTTGATCAGGCTGAGAAATATGCGTTTCGCATTCGATAAAAATCTAAACCTCATGAAAAACCCAAAGCCGAAGAGCCAATGAACACCAATAAAACATTTAAAAAATCAGATAAGAAAAATTAACACTTGCTTAATAAAGCAGGACAAGGATATGATGCGTCATCGGTTTGGAACACAGACCTTATGAAAGCAGTTTTAGTAAAGCAGTTCTCAGTTCAAGAGTTTATCCATAGATGCCCTTCTTCATGAGCCTTCTCCTAAGTGCCCAATAAGTAATTATCTGAATACAGGCCATGTTTGCCACCTTAAGTGGCTAAAAATTAAAGGAAGTATCTATGTCTAATAAAATGACTGGTTTAGTAAAATGGTTTGACGCTGGTAAAGGTTTTGGTTTTATTTCGCCAGCAGATGGCAGTAAAGATGTATTCGTACATTTTTCAGCTATCCAAAGTAATGACTTCAAAACTCTGGATGAAGGGCAAAAAGTGGAATTCTCTATCGAGAATGGCGCAAAAGGCCCTTCTGCCGGCAATGTCTGTGCGATTTAATGCCAGATAATTCGCAAAGGCTTACAATAGCGATGACGGCAATAGCCTGAGCAGTTAAGCCATAGTGATAAAAACCCGCTGCTGCGGGTTTTTTTAAATGTAAAAAATAGCAAAAGCCAACATAACTGCAACTTGAATGATTTTGTGTATAGATACACAAGACCAAAGAAAACCATCAGTACCGGTAAAATGCCCCAGGGCAACCCATGTTTATCTCTTCGCCTTTGTTTTAGCCAGACACCTATAATTTAATGATTTTTTATACTCATAAATCTCATATTTTTTGAACTCTAACCTGTTACGTTCCTCAGCAGAGCCCACTGCATCATCCTCACCGTTTTTAGCTAACGAGCCGGCTAATGCCCAACCAGACAGATACGAATAGGAATTACGCCCAAATAAAGACTCTAGGGCGTCATGCTTGTTCGTAAAGATCTATAATCTCATACTGCCCACTCATCACGGGTTTACAGAGAATTTTATAGCCGTCGCTGTCAAAACCCGGCGCAGCGACCATTAACGCCGGTGCATCGCCCAGATCGTCTACGGCACCGAGCCAGAGCCAATGGTGAATAATGTGGTACTGCACCCTATCCGGCCCCTGCTCGCGCAAAGCGATCGGGCCCTGCCACGGCCAACACACCACGCGGCCTTCCTCAAGCGCAGCAAGCAGCCGCTGGCGATGCGCGGCCAGGCTCTCCTTGCCACAACAGGCGCCGGCGCAACGCTTCAGCGCCGAGCGAAAACAGGGGCGCCCCCGGCTCAACGGCTCAAGCCCCAATAGCCCATAACAGAGTTGATGCCGATCGGCGATGGACTGCAGCGCCTGCAGCGCCGCCCGCCGGTTAGCAAATAGCCCGAACAACCCCGCTTTACGAGCGAAGTCCACCTCTTTGGCATACACCACTTCAGGCTTATCGGCATTAAGCTGCAAGGCACAAAGCTGTTTGTTGCGGCGCAGGCGCTTATTAAACAGCGGCTGCTGCTTTTTGATCATCTGCGCCTCCAGCAGCAAGGCGCCGATTTCACCGGCGGTTCTGACGAACGAGATCCGCCGTGCCTGGCGCAGCATCGCGGCTTCATCCGGGGCGCGCAAATGTGAAAGCACCCGGCTACGGATATTCACGCTTTTACCAATATAGAGCGGCATGGTTTCACTCTCGCCGTGGAACAGATAAACCCCTGGCAACGAGGGCAAGCCCGCCAACCATTGGCGCAGGTGCTCTGGATATTGATAAATTGCCGCGGCTTCAAATGCCAACCGCGGCGCGCTTTGATGTCTGGCCAATGATTTCCCCTGTACTGGTTTTTCATACAGTATAGCGCCATTAAATAACGTTTTACATGGCGACAGGCAAAACCATGGCCCGCTGACCAATTCAGCGCCGCCAACGAGATAGGGCTGCACGTGCAATTGCTGCGCCGATGTCCGCGCTTGCGGTAATGCCCTGCACAAAAGGCCGGTCATGCATCAGGTATGGCAATGCGCCAAAAGCAATGCGCCCGCGCGCGATATCCGGCGCCAGCAAGGTGTAATCGTCGCCGACGGCGGGAATATCCTCGCCCGACGCCATCAGTTGCCGCCTTAGCCCCGGAAACGGCAATTCGTTGGTTTTGAGCGGCCGCTGGCCGCGGGCATCAATGAATAAATCAAAGAGATATTCTGCGCCATCAATGCGGATTAGTGTGTTTTTGTCCAGTACCTCTTGTTGATAATCATACCCAAGCTCCAGCAGGCCAATCACCCCGGCTGCGCGCAGCGCCAACAGCCGGCGTATAGATTCGGGCGGGATTGCCGCATAGTTATCAATGAAAACCTTGGCCAGCCCGGCCGTGAAGCGTTGGTGATCCTGTTCCCCAAGGTGCGGCACGATGGCCTGCACGGCTTCATGCAGCCGCAGGATCGCATAACGCCAGGGCACGGTGCGCTTGCCGCGCTTGTTGCGCTCAACTTCGGCCAGGTTGTATTCAGCCCAGCGAAACGGATCATAGCGTGCGCGATCGCTGAAATAAGCATCGGCGAAACTGTCAGCATCCAGCGCCGCGAGCGATACCCGCTCACTCCAGGCGGGATCGGCAAGCTGGATCTCTTCAACCATGAGCATAAACACGCGATCCAACAGCCCCTCTGGCCCGGCAGCGATTTCTTGTTTAATCGCCTGCTCGGTTGCCATGCGCAGAGGCTGATAAGGTATGGGGCAGTAAAAATCGGCTTCCGGCAGTATCCCCGAGCGTGACATCAGCGTGATGCTCAACGCCTGGCTTTCCGGGGCAAGCTCGAAACACAGTTTACCCTCGGCGCCCTCAACAAACTGGCCATGCTGCTCCACCACGGCCATGGCCGCATCAATCGCACTGAGCGATGTCCCCATGATGCCAATGCGACAGGCGGGAATCGCCGTTTCCACCAGCCCCGACCAGGGGCTGGGAAAATAGCTGCGCGTCGAGGCTTCCTTTTCCGGCCAAACATGCCCGGTGGCAATCACCACCAGATCAAAAAAATCGGCGACAGGCGCGCCGCCGGCGCACAGCTTCACACCTGCAGGCAAGGCTTCAATATCCGCCACTTTGCACGACTCATGTAATGTGACCGCAAAACCGCGCGCCGATGCCTGCTTCAGCAGTATCTGGAATTGATCTCTGAAATATTGCCCAAGCAAAATCCGCGGCAAAAACTGGCGCTGATGCAGGCTTGATTTATCAACGCCGAAACGCGCCAGTTGTTTTTCGTCTTGCAGGCGCAACCATGCCAGATAGCTGGCAGTAATCGGCGGGATCTCGATACTGGCGATATTCGCCAGCATCAGCCGGCTATTATCCTCATCGCTATAAGGCATCCCCACGCCCGCCTGCTCTGCCTGCTCGAAGAGGGTTATCGCCAGGGGTGTTTCACTTTTTAAGAGCGAAAAGAACGTATAAATCCCTGTTGGGCCTGTCCCCACAATCGCAATGCGTTTCATAGCGCGCTCCAGTTATTTTTGGCATCCATTAATCAGGGTGTATGGCCCTCACGCCCAGCTCCATAAAGGGTAGCTTTCTCCCCCCTAAAAAGTAAGTTAACATGCGCTGCGGTAAGCACCTGGGGTTAGGGCCGAGCAGCTAACCTTCTTGCCGTTAGCGTGGCGTTAACGGATACCCTGGCCGGATGGGTACGGAGCAGGCTGCTCTGTATTTTTTGCTTAATGGTCACATCGCTGCTATCTGTTTGCGGACTGGAGCCGCCCTAACCATGCAGTTTTTAAAACGTTTCAACCGCGCTAAAAACACCGTTTTGCGCCGCCTTAAACTGCACACGCTCAACACCTGGCTTAATATCACGTACCGCCCACCCAGCTGGGAACCCGAGAAGGTTAAACGGGTTCTGCTGCTGCGCCTGGACGATAAAATCGGCGACATGGTGGTGACCACCGGTACGGCGAAACAACTGGCCGACAACGGCTATCACGTCTCGGTGCTGACAGGCAATGTCTGCAAATCTATGCTGGCATTCTGTGATGCGGTTCAGCAAACATATCTATACGAAAAGCGGATGTCATTGCGTTCACTGCGGGCGCAACATTTTGACGTTGTGATCGATTTCGATGACGTTGTGGACTACGAACGGCTACGCCTGCTATTTCTGCTTGCGCCACGCCATGTCATTGGCTTTAACAAGCCAAATTCGACGATTTATTCCCCGAAGTTAAACTGGCGCAATAGCGAGCAACATATTACAGAACGGCACCGGCAAGTGTTGGCGTTATTCAATTTGCCGCCTGCGCCCTTCCACTATCATTTGGGGCGTGATCCTGCAGCGGCGGCCCTTGTCGCGCCATTAACGCTGCCGGCGGATCGCCGGCTTATCGCCATCAATCCGTTCACCGGCGCAGAAGACAAAGACTTTTCCCGCGAACAGGTGCAATGCCTGATCGCGCATATACGCCAACACCATCAGGAATGCCGCATCCTTTTAATTGGGCATAGCGACAAACTGCAATCCTTGCAAATTCCCACAGCGGAATATGTGGCTAACAGTACCATTAATACCGCCATTGAGATCGTGCGAAACGCCGATCTGGTGATAAGCCCCGACACGTCGATTGTGCATATCGCATGTGCTTTTAATACGCCGCTGCTGGCGGTTTACAATACCCGCCGCCTGAAAGACAGCGGATTAGTCGGCTATAAAATATGGGCGCCAAATTATTCGCATGCCACACAAATTGTTACCGCGTGCCCGGCGATTCGCGATCTGTCTGTAACCACGCTAATACAAGCGCTGGATGAAAAACTCACCCAATTAGCGCATTAACGCCGCCGACATTAACAGCACATGAGGTAATTCCGGCATGGTTTAACTGCCATTGATATTGCAAGGTGTACAGTGCTTGCAGATAACGAGATCCAATTATCTGCCATTCCATTGATGCCCTACCCGGTTTTCCCGCTGTGCTCTGCCCAGCGGGATTTTTTATGGCCAACGCCCCACCTGACAGCAACGGCGCCACACCATCAATCACCTTGATGAGCTGTGGGACTTTACGAAATCCGTGATAGCGCTCACCACGCCTGGCGCCAGAGGCAGATCGGCCATAGCATAAGTCGCCAGATTAACGGCTTTGTCATCCGTCGTGACCGATTTAAAAATGTGATTCGTATCGGGCAGCATGGCCAGCGTTGCCTGGGGAAAAACCTGCCTAAGTTGTTCAGCCGTGGCGGGCACCTGAATATCGCGCTCCCCTTGCAGAATCAAAACCGGCTTATCGATCTTGCCCGCTAGCTTAATGGGGTTCAATGAAAAAGCACTGATTAGGAACCCCTGCACGGCGGGCTTAAAAAGCGGCATAAGCAATGGCGGTATATTCTGGGCATCGACACGATGGCCAGCCGAGAGCTGGTTGATCACGTTTACAGCCGCATCCATCAACGGCGCATTATGAGGGTTGGACCGTAGCTGTGCGGCCAAAACCTCACCCAGTGGCCTGGCCGGCGTGGCAAGCAGCACAAGCCCACAAATATTTTTAATTTTTCCGACAGCAACCAACGCCACCAGCCCCCCCTCACTGTGCCCCAACAGCCAAATGCAGGATGCGCCAGTTTGTGCCATGGCAACATTCACCCACGCGCTGATATCGTCAACATAATCATTGACGGTTACCGCGTTGGCATCTGGCACGGCGGCCTGGCTGCCGAACATACCGCGCTTATCGATTCGGATACTGGCAACACCTTGCGCTGCCAACCCTTCCGCCAACAATTTATAGGTTGCTGCGCGAATGCCCAGTGGGCTATTGCCATCACGATCGGTAGGCCCAGAGCCCGGGATGATCAGGATAACCGGCGCCCCTTTTTCTGCCGGCAGAACAGCCGTTCCCCGCAGGGCACCCAAAGGACCTGGCGCCTCCATTTCATAGCTTGAATGTAGTTGATGAGTGGCTACTGGAGCATCAGAAAACATGAAATCCACCTTAGTCTACGAACCGTTATATTCCCTGCCGCTCTCCTCAAACAGGCAACTATCACTATCGATCTGTTAACCATAGAAGCCAATGAAAGCAGCGCAATTATTAAATACCGCGAATGTTACGATCATTGATGTGCCATAAAAAAGTTAACGCGGCATGAAAAGGAGCAAGGAGGCAGGTAAATAAAATGGTGGCGGCAAATAAATATCCTCCGGCATAGCCGGAGGTTTTTCTGATGCGCCTATAAGGCTCTGTTACCAGCCGCGCCCTAACAGGCGCATACGATCTGACATTTGCATCAGACTCCGTTACTTACGGCCCGTAAACGGGCTACCCGGGTAAGGGATCGATAACTGCTCGCCCATTTTATCCTCTTCAAGTTGGTGCTTTATGTATTCCTGTATCTTCGCGGTGTTCTTCCCCACCGTATCTACGTAGTACCCCCGGCACCAGAACTCCCTGTTTCTGTATTTGAATTTCAGATCTCCAAACTGCTCATAAAGCATCAGACTGCTTTTCCCTTTCAGATATCCCATAAAGCCAGATACGCTCATTTTGGGCGGGATTTCCACAAGCATATGGATATGATCTGCGCAGCATTCAGCTTCCAGGATCCGTACATTTTTCCACTCACATAGCTTTCTTAAGATACTGCCTATCGCCAGACGTTTCTCTCCGTAGAACGCTTGTCTTCGGTATTTTGGCGCAAAAACTATGTGATATTTACAGTTCCATCGGGTGTGCGCTAAGCTCTTTTCGTCCCCCATTGGGACCCCCTTTTGATTTCTTGTTGAACTTTTGCAGTTGCCAGACCGCAAGATGTTTTAACAAATCAAAAGGGGTTTTAATAACTGGCTTAAAGCTGAAAGCTTTCCGGAACCCCCAGCCTAGCTGGGGGTTTTCCATAGACAACAAAAACCCCGCCTGTTGGCGGGGTGAATCATAGGTTTAATGTGAGCAAGGTTTAGTCTTTACGCTGCAAAAGAAAGCGATAAATCAGCCCACCGACAACGCCCCCAACCAGCGGCACCAGCCAGAATACCCAGAGTTGCTGTAAGGCCCATGTTCCCTGATAAACCGCCACGGCGGTGCTGCGGGCTGGGTTTACCGATGTGTTAGTGACCGGAATGCTAATCAAGTGAATAAGGGTCAGCGCCAGACCAATGGCAATGGGCGCGAACCCCGCCGGAGCGCGTTTATCTGTCGCACCATGAATCACGATCAGGAAAAATGCCGTCAGAACCAGCTCGATGATAACGGCAGACTGCAGTGAGTATCCACCAGGAGAGTGCTCGCCAAAGCCATTTGATGCAAAACCACTGGCCGTTACATCAAAGCCAGATTTACCGCTGGCAATCAGATACAGAACGCCACCAGCAGCAATACCACCAATCACCTGCGCAATGATGTAGGGTATAACATCCTTGAAAGATATCCGCCCACCGGCCCATAATCCCAGAGTCACTGCTGGGTTGAAATGGCCGCCAGAGATATGCCCCACGGCAAAAGCCATTGTCAGAACTGTCAGACCAAACGCAAGCGCAACCCCCGCAAACCCAATCCCCAGTTGTGGGAAGGCTGCGGCTAACACCGCGCTCCCACAACCACCAAACACCAGCCAGAAAGTGCCGAAGAATTCAGCAGCGGTTTTTCTAAACATTTCATACTTCCTTCTGTTCGTTAACGATTAACGACGCTCATATGTCGCGAGCTTATGATAACCAACGAAACTATGAAAGAAACTAATTTTATGTATTTATAACAATAAGAAAGACACTATTTTTGTATGGATATAATAACGTTGCGCAGTAAATTCAGATAAGAGCGAGCAGGTATTATCAGGTTGGAAACCTAGTGCAACGCCCAACACGCGACAGATGCCAAAAGAGCCACGCGTTAGCGCCGGCGCATAAAATTCAGGGTTGAAATCATTTGTGATAATGATTATCATTTTCACGGCTTGGTCTCTGACCAGCCTGACCCAGTATTCAGCGCGTTACTGCCCCATTGTTTACCGCCGATTTCGGGCAACAAACTCATTTTCCCTTTAGGGACCATAGACAACATGCGTAAACAGATTATACGATACGTCGCCAGATACACCCTGCTCTACAGCGAGAGGCGGCCAGCATTGCCATGGGATTCGATTCGCGACATCTTAATTCAGGCACAATGCGGCATTATCGAAAATAATCTGTTCCTTAAAGGCTGGAAAATCACCCTTTACCACCATAGAGATTCCGCCTATCCCTATTTCATCGCCAAGCATAAATACCGGGGAAGCCTTAGGATAGATTATATTGACTATCAGCAAGAGCTTGCGCTTATCAAATGAAGACGTTTGCCTATTAGATGAGTTTTATGTTTTAAAATCAATAAATAGTGCCGAATACGATGCCTTGATAGTTAAGGAAAAGTTATTTAATCAAAAGTTATACAACTTCGGTGCCTGACATACCTTGTCAACGCTTTAATGTTGATCCCGCTGACGGTTAGAATGCTAATAGATTCTGCCGAAGCCAGCTGCTGGTTGTACGATTAGAGCATCTAATATCGAGCACTAATAGCCCTAGACACACCTGTACTATAAGCGTATGGCTATCCACGACGCTCCTGATTTTCGTAAATGTGATGTAAGATGGAAATATTAATATTTGTAGTTCTTTATTATCATTTTCTATCTGATACCAGCAAACACTATCGATTAGTTTTTGACAAATCATGTGCTAATGCATAGTGATAATAAAAAGGAATGAACAAGTTCGATTTTGTTATCCTTATGATCAGGCCTACGGCCTGTGCTATAGATTTCCTGCTGTTCTTAATGGTTATACAAAAATAAAACCATAGCCAGTAAGATAATAAATCGTATGGCCTCTCACCATTGCAAGTAGCCCCAGAAAAATTTCAGCTAACAAACTAAGACTATCGTAAAATTCCCGGATCGCTCTAGGTAGCCTCAAGATACGAATGTTAGAAATTCCGTCAATATCTGCCTAATGATGGCAGCTTTCAATCGTCTCTTATCCCTACTTATGTGAATATTTCACTATGCACTAAATGGCTTTTCATAATACGGCTACACCTTGTGGAAAGCTTGTGCACAAGGCGTTAGGCTTGCTCACCATCAAGCGCCCGCCAGATAAGGCTTAACAGTCGAGTACAGTGATTGGTAATGTGGTTACTTCACATCCATCCAGTGATTTACTATTTTGAAAAGTTATTTAAACTCATGGATGGTAAAGATAGTGATAGATTCGACTAAGGTCATTAATTGGTTATGCGGAAACAATGATGTCTGATTATGACAGTTTTGGGAGACACACCTGAGATTAATCAGACAGGTAATCCCCCCGAAAAACCGGTGTGTTCATAAGTAGAATTTTCTCGTAACCTGAACCGGGGAGATCTCTATGAAAAAATCACGTTTCACTGACAGCCAGATCATGTCCATCCTGAAGCAAGCCGAGGCAGGAACGCCGGTGGCCGAACTGTGCCGCGAGCATGGCATGAGCAACGCCAGTTTCTATAAGTGGCGTTCACGCTTTGGCGGGATGGATGCTTCCATGATGACCCGCCTCAAAGAACTGGAAGAGGAAAACCGTCCCTCAAAAAAATGTATGCTGAAGAGCGTCTCAAGGCCGAAATTATTCAGGAAGCCATGGCAAAAAAGTGGTGAAGCCATCGCGTCGAAAGCAGATGGCGCAAGAAGCCGTCAGGAGCCGAAACGTCAGCGTGCGTTTTGCCTGCCGGCTGTTTGTTGTCAGCGAAAGTTGCTATCGCTACCAGCCGCAACGAAATGAAGAAAATGACGTCATCGCCGACTGGCTGCTCCGTATCACTGACAGTCAGCGTAACTGGGGATTTGGCCTGTGTTTTCTGTATCTGCGTAACGTAAAAGGTTTCCAGTTTAACCATAAAAGGGTGTACCGGATTTATTGCGGGTTGTCGCTTAACATGCGGATCAAGCCGAAAAAACGACTGAAACGGGATAAACCTGAGCCACTGGTGGTGCCTGAAAGTGGCAACGAATGCTGGTCGATGGATTTCATGCATGATCAGCTATCGGATGGACGTTCTGTTCGTTTACTGAATGTTATCGATGACTTTAATCGGGAAGCGCTGGCGATTGAGGTGGATTTTTCCCTGCCAGCGAGTCGGGTGGTCAGAACACTGGAGCAGCTCATTGAATGGAAGGGAAAACCAGCAGCTATCCGGTGCGATAACGGGCCAGAATATACAGGCAGGATACTGATGTCATGGGCGGCCCGACAGAATATAACCCTGCGTTTTATTCAGCCCGGTAACCCTCAGCAGAACGCTTATATTGAGCGATATAATCGTACAGTACGCTATGACTGGCTAGGGCAGTACCTGTTTTCCTCGCTGGATGAATTGCAGGACTATGCCACACGCTGGCAATGGTTTTATAATCACGAGCGTCCGAATATGGCATTGAATGGCTACACGCCGATGCAGCATATTCAACGCATGACCTGATTCTACTTATCACCTCCGTTAAAAATGGGAGGATTACCGACAGACCGCTCCAAGCGAAAAGCGGACTACTTTGAAAAATTAAGATTTTAGACAAGGGCTGTGTTTAAACGCCGGTGTTAAGTGGCGAGATTATCTCGTTCACCAATGTGGGCCGGTAATAGATGTCTATTCCCTCTCATCTCTGAGGATTAAACGGTATTTATTCCGGCTCGTGCGTCATGAACAACAACAGAGGAATATAATTGCCTGGTAAATTGTTTGATTTTGAATCTTGCGGGCTTCGCGCACCGCGCCGAATTAGTTTCATGAAGCAAACAGGCTGTATAAAGGCTTAATTAAAGAGAAGTACAGCACGTCTGTGTGTGATTATGGCAAGTAAAAGCCCTCTGCCAGAGAGGGCTGCTACTTGATATAGGTTGTTTAGTCTAAAGGTGAGACTTAGAGAACCATGACCTCTTTAACTTTACTTTGATTTTCGAAAAAACGAGGCATGTGACTAGTAGCGTAATGTTCGTCTATGTGTGCCTTGATTTTCTTGAAAGTCTCGTTTATATATGGCTTTAGGTCGGGGATATCATCAACAGGAACAACTGCGTTCCTCTCGATTAAACTCCGATATTTATTCATAACTAAAGAGATGAAAATGTATTTCCCATGAATAACTATCTTTTCATCGCGCTTCGTTTTTCTATTTTTTTCCATGTAATTAAGAGCTTCATTCGCAGATCGAAAAAAATTAACTGTATTGATTAGCATCACACAATGAACACTAGGATTAAAAACAGCCTTATATACTGGACTGGTTATAGACTCAAAAAACCTTCCTCGATTTGATTTCAATAAGGCCATATATCGAGGTGAATTTAAGTTACAAACTAATGATGAAAGTGCATCTTCTATTGTTATAACATTAACGCCAGGAGACTTATTTGAATCTTGCTCGCTTCTCTTTATTTCGTAAACGTAGGGTTCCTCAAAAGAAAATGATCTTTTCAACTCTATTTGGAATGGGTCCTTTGAAATAAAGTCTCTAGCTGTAACTTTATTCTGACTATTGTTGGCTATGGTTATTGACAGCGCGACATCTAATCCGCCGCCATCTTGGCTGCCATAGTCTTCAACTTTGATAAAACGGCATGGCAATTTAACTTCAGCCAGTTGATCCATGGTAACTTCACCAGATAGATAGGCTTTCCCAATTGTACTAATGGTTTGAGCACCGTTAATAACATTAACATTAACTAGGTCAAAACCACCGTTTTCTCTTCTCGTTTTACCATTCCTCATTTTCGGAGTGATAGTGTTAACTAGTATAGTGACTCCATTATTAAAGTAGTAGAACATCTCAGGGTTATCAATAAGTGTTTTTTTTATTCCTTGGTTGACATCAGATACTTCGCCTAACCCACCTCGAATATTATCTTCTAAAAGAAGATCACCATAGTCTTCCCACCAACTAGCGACCTGATCACCAGTAATCAGCCCATGAACAGCTTTCAATGGCTCCTCTGTCACCCCATACTGGAAAATCTCGACATCATTTATATTGATATTTCCAAGTGATCTTCTGCTCAAGTAATCTTTTATTTTGCTTAAAGATAGTGTCTGTATTTCTATGTAATCACCATCAAGGTCAAAATTGAATTCTTTCTTTCTTTGTTCAATTTGCCTTTTAACATCTTCTGATAACTCATCTCTACCGCTATAAGCAAAAACAAAAAAATACTTGTAGGAGTTGTCATAAGCAACTTCTAGCGATTCTGAAAATCTATTAAATCTATCGTTGAAAAGGTTATATTCTTCCATCAATACATCTCTGCATGATGTTAAATAATCCGCCATATCTTGCCTAGATATTGAACCATTCCCAGACTGATCGAATTTTGACTGGACTATTGTTACTTGTTTCTTATCATGATTTACATAAACAGCATCTATACATCTATCATCGCTGCCATCGCATACCGATTCTGAACAAACAACCTCACTTAACTCTGGGTTAAAAATATTTACAGCTAGCGCGGCTATTGCTCTAGAAACCTTGACTATCTCTTTTGATTCTTCGCTTCCACCAACATTATCCATGTTAATGTATTCACCATACCTTGATAGTAATCTTTTCTTTATTCCAGAAATGGTTATTTCTCTTACGCCAGCCATGATTTTATATCCTCTTTCGTCGAAAGTAAGTTGCTCTACTTATTCCTGTATCTATCTGTGATTTATTTAATGAAGGCCTAGCACCTTTTTACCTATTCCACCACTGATAGATTCATTTCCCATAAATTAAGATTTTGATTTTTGCATATTAGCCTAAAATAATCCACATCAGCATCTAATTTTTCACATAGTGCGTTCTTTACGGAGGTGTACGGCTTCCTTTTTGCGCCTCGCGGTGCGGATGATTTTTTTGAGCGCATAGCGCAGATGCGCTCATCCGTTTTCGGGGTTTTGATAATCGGCGTAGGCGCGGGCGGGTTACAGTCACTCCAGTCTATAACAGTACCCGCACGGTCGACATCAAATCCCTGCCAAAACATGGAGTGAGAATGTTTGAACGCTTTCTACATTGACGAAAGAATTTTACGATTTAATCATTACAGACGTCTGCGTCAGAACGGCATTTGTAAATATTGTTTACAGCACAACGCCAGATAATTACCTATAAAGCAAGCTACTAAGCAACATCCGCTTCTGGCACGCAGCGGACAAAAAACAAGGTCGTCAGGTCCGCTGTGAGCGAGAAGCGGCCATTCGTTATTGTTACCCCCTGATTCCGAATATGACAAGCCGTTGTAGCAACGTCCACTTTTGGTACTAAGCTGACATGCCGATCTTACTGCCCCCAAAACAAAGATGTGAAATCAATCATAAGTTAATACACCACGAATAATGCAATATAAGTGACACAATTAGCTTCACGACTGCACTGATGATTACAATTAGACTGCAAGCCAATCCAACCATTTGAACTATATCACCTGACAATTCTACACAATTAATCACAAAGAGTACAAATAAGAAAAACAGTAAAAAAATCATTCAAAGAAAACTTTTTATCATAAAAGACAAAATAGTAATTTTAGGTGATAATTAATGCGATAATTTGTATATCAGTTTCACTTACCTTGCTAATTTAAAATATACATCGCATCCTAATCTCTATTTTCTGAATATTATTTTTAATAGGAATTAACAAAAAACAGCGCTGTGTCATATTCAATAATTAGCTTGATAGCATTTCCTATAGTGGCGTCATGTATTTCATTCCCTCCCCTGGCTCTGGAACTGAAAGCCGTAGCCTCCGGCCTGGCACCGTGACAGATCGCCGCCGTCTGGCCAACACGACAGACTTTATGATCAGCGCTGGCATCAGGAAAACAGCCCGAACGGCGCTCAGCATCCCGATAGGATCACGAAAAAATCTGTCACCGCACGAAAAGCGCCGGGATCGCGTTCCAGAATAGCCTACCGACATTCCACGGGATCCGTGGTTATCAGGACGACTGTATGAAAAGGAGGAAGGAAAGGAGTTTGCACGGAAACTATTGGGGCATAAATCAGAGAAGATGACTGACAAGTATCTCGATACGTGGAAAAAAGAGTACGTGATACTGTAAAAGACTGAATATCAAAATTCGAGTTAATTCCAAAAAAACAATTAAAATCAAAAAATAAAAAAAAGACCGAATACGATTCCTATATTCGGTCTAGGGAAATGGCTCTTGGGAGAGAGCCGTGCGCTAAAAGTTGGCATTTAATGCAGGGCTTATTCAGCCATGCACTTTAAGCGTAGCCCAAGCCGCTATTTTTGCCAGCGTGGCGCACGGTGCGTGATAGTTTACCGTAGAAATCAAACACCTGGTTTTCACCGGCAACGGCGGCCCCCAGCCATAACCCTTTCTTTCCGAAAAAGATCAGTGGGCGCACAGCTGCTGCGCACGCTCACGGAACGCTTCTGTACTCATCTTGTGGCCAGGGTTGTTGGCATCATCGAGCAGGATCACATCCAGCGGCTGGGCACGTTGCTGGCCTGCTTTTACCTGGGCCTGGGCGATATCATTTAGCGGATATTGCATCAGCGTGCTGTTGTTCAGCACAAACAGCGCGCCATCTTTCCGGCACTGCAGCGTCACCTCTTCCCGAGTAAATGCCCACTGTTTGCCGTATTCCAGCTTAGTCACATTGACTAGCCCACCGGCCGCCAACGCGGCGTTGGTCGCTGCCAGCAACGCGAAACCGAGTAATGCTCGTTTCATTTTATGACCCTAATTTGATTTACTATTTCGTTGATTTTCCCGTAATCCACGGTAGCGGGCAAGGCGTAATGTCACCGCGGTGAATAGGTGGCAAACACACTGACCAGCATCAGCGCCACAGCCCCCAATGCCACTTCCGCCCAGCAACCCCATACCAACCCACGCAACGCCAGCGCGGGGTCGCGCTTCATTAACGGCACCAGGGCATAGCGGTTGCCTGCGGCAATCGCAACCATCCCCGCCACGGCTGCCGCCTTAAATAGCAGCAGGCGCTGGTAGGTTGAATCCGGGTTCAGCGGCCAATGGCCGGTGATCAACAGCCCGTTGACGATACCGGTGAGGATAACCAACGCCACGGCCAAATGGCCCCAGCGGGAAAAACGGATCAACACATGGATAGCGTCATAACGCCAAAGCGGCTGATGCAGATAACGCAGGCACAACAGCAGCGGCAGCAAACAGCCGAACCAGTAGCCCGCTGCCAACAGGTGCAGCGCATGGTTAATACGGTGTGCTGCACCCAGCACGCCATCATGCATCACCGCATGGCCGATAAATGCCAGGCTCACCAGCAGCAGAACGGCAAGCAACGCACCGATCTGCGCACCGCGAACAGGCGGCAACAACAACGCCAAGAGGGATAACGCCGCCAGCCCAAGGTGCCAGCACCAAACCTTGCCGAAAGAGGTCGAGAGCACTGCCAGCCAAACGCTCGGTTGCCAGACATCCATCCAGCCATCGCCCATCAGGCCCGCCTGGATAGCCAACATACAGGCGGCGGAAAGCGCTCCAGCCCAGACAGAAGCCACCAGCAACGGGCGCACATCAGGGGTAAGCCGTTGCGAAAAGCGCTGCGGCGCTAATATGGCGGTGAATATACTGGTGCCAAACATCAGCATCACCGCCGCAAAGTGCACAAAGCGACACAGGACGAACAGAGCCGCCAAACCCATCGGTTATTTTACAGTAAAGCTGTATTGGCCTTTGGTTTTATGGCCATCAACCGAGACAACGTGCCAGGAAACGTGGTAGTTGCCGGCGGTGAGCTGCTCATCAATCGGCACGCTCACCTGGGTTTTACTCTCACCCAGTTTCAATTTGCCGGTTTTTACTGCGGCATTATCGGCACGGGTGATGTTAATGCCGCTGAAGTTGGGCTCAATCCCTTCAGAAAACTGCAGTTCCAGCTCGCCTGGCGCTGCGCTGACAGTGGCATCGGCAGCCGGAGTCGCAGCTTTAAGATGCGCATGCGCCAATACCTGCTGGGAAAATAAGCCAGCGAGTAAAACAACCAGCGCGGGAAACAAACGAGAAGATGAACGGAGTTTAGCGATCACAATGGTGTTATCCCTTTAATCAAATGAAGGCAACAAGGGGTAAAGCCAGATGGCAGACGAAGGCCTTAACCCACCGCAATAATTGCGCCACGAGTAAAGGAAGGTGTTGACGGGTTCACTAAGTTGACCAATACCATCCCTGTAGCGTATCGGGCCAAATCATAACGGTGATAATGGGGCGAGTCGAGCACATCACTGGCATCAACGCCGCAGACCGCATTTCTCGCTGCATAACCACAATAAAACCAGGGAAATAATCCTATCCCCTTAAACATTGCAAGAGGCAGGAAGCGCGCCGCTCAACGCGCACCAACAAAAAACGCACCCCGAATGGGGTGCGTTTCAACAGAAGGCTGTGCTGCCCATACTTCAGGCGATCACACTTGGCCGTTGCTGCTCGCGCCGGCCGCACCCATCTGTTTGAGATCCTTGTCAACGAAGAACAGCGCTTTACCGCTGGTGCCCACCAGCGCCAGTTTATCCAGCACGGATTTGAACAGTTTTTCTTCTTCATGCTGCTCGGCAACGTACCATTGCAGGAAGTTGAAGGTGGAATAATCGTGGGTGGTCATTGCAACATGCGCCAGCTCATTGATCTGGCGGGTAATCAGCTGTTCATGCTCATAGGTTTGCTTGAATACGTCTTCCAGCGAAGCAAACTCAACCGGCGGCGCGGCAATGCTGCCCAACAACGGCAGAGCCCCGGTATCGCTCAGGTAATCGAACAGGCGCTGCATATGCTGCATTTCTTCCTGAGAATGGGTTTTCAGAAATGCGGCTGCCCCTTCAAACCCTTTGTCGCTGCACCAGGCGCTCATCTGCAGGTACAGATTGGCTGAATAGAACTCCAGATTGAGTTGCTCATTCAGTTTTTTTACCATTTCTTGCGTTAACATAATTATTCCTATTTTAATTTTCGGCAGGCAGAAAACTTAATTTCGGCACATTATGCACTGTAAAAAACAAAATAAAAACACCTTATTCACAAGGTTAATCATTAAAAATAAAATCAAAATAATTCAATGAGATAAAAATAAATTTCCACCACAAATTAACGCTTATAATAATTATTATCACTTATTTAAAAAATAAGATAATAATGATTCCCATTTCAATAAATAAACAAATTTCATTGCCTGTTTTGGTATGGGCGGCAATTTACAGCGCTATACCCTTCATACGTCGAGCCGCAGGTGCAGGCATTCGAAACGGCTATTGCGCGATAACGTGGTACTTGCCAAGCGGATTCGGCTGGATTACCTTTCAGCGCTGATGGTGGCATTAGCGGTAAGGAGAACAGAATGGGTTACAACCTGGCGGAACTGTCTAAAGAAGAGATGGACAAGGTCAACGTTGATTTAGCGGCTTCAGGTGTGGCGTTCAAAGAGCGCTATAACATGCCGGTGATCCCGGAAATGGTTGAACGGGAACAGCCCGAACACCTGCGGGATTACTTTCGTGAGCGCGTGGCCCACTACCGGGCGCAGTCGCACAAATTCTCACAGTTGCCCTACGAACCAAAAACTAAATAAGCTAAGCCTGCCCACCAAGGCAGGCTATGGCGGCGTGCTACTTGCCGGCAAAACGATCGGTCGCTAACATCAGTTGGTGCAGAATCCCGGGCTCATCAAAGGAGTGCCCGGCCCCTTCCACGATTTTTAGCTCCGCTTCAGGCCAGGCCTGCGCCAGATCCCAGGCGTTTTGTAACTGGCAAGCCATATCATAGCGGCCATGGATGATCACCGCCGGGATATGGCGAATGCGGGGAACGTTGCGCAGCAGTTGATCGTCCGTTTCCAGAAATCCCAGATGGGTAAAGTAGTGGTTCTCAATGCGCGCAAACGCCAGCGCAAAATCGTCCTCGCTGAACGAATCAGACTCGGCGCTTGGCAACAGCGTCACCGTCTCCCCTTCCCATACGCTCCACAGTTTCGCCGCTTCCAGTTGCACCTGCAGATCCGGCGAGGTCAGCCGCCGCCGGTAAGCGGCGATCACGTCTTTGCGTTCGTCGTCAGACAGGATCGAAAGCACGCGCGCCCATTTGTCCGGGAAGAAGCGCGAAGCGCCATCCTGGTAATACCAGCTTAATTCCTGCTTGCGCAGCGTAAAGATGCCGCGCAACACCATTTCACTCACGCGCTGCGGATGGGTTTGCGCATAGGCCAGCGCCAGCGTAGAGCCCCAGGATCCACCAAAAACCAGCCACTGTTCAACGCCCGCCATCTCACGCAAGCGTTCAATGTCGGCCACCAGGTGCCAGGTGGTGTTATTCTCCAGGCTGGCGTGCGGCCGGGAACGCCCACAACCACGCTGATCGAACAGCAGAACCTTGTAATGCTCGGGGTCAAACAGCTGGCGGTGACGCGGGGAAATGCCCCCCCCCGGCCCGCCGTGGATAAATACCGCCGGCTTGCCGTTGGGGTTACCACTCAGTTCCCAGTAAATGCGATGACCATCCCCGGTATCAAGCCAACCGCTGTCGTATGCGGCTAACGGTGGATACAAACCTCTTAATTGTTCCATGGCGCTTCCATCTCTGTGTGGCTCATGCCTTCATCAAAGCCCATGCAACGGAGCAGGTCAATGATAAAACCGGGAAATCTGCATATCTGCCGGCCGGTTAGCGTCTGTTTGCTTAAAATGAACGCAATGGCTGTCGCTCGCCTGGCAGATGAATCGCCCACCGGCTGTTTATTGCGCCAACCCGTGCTTTTGCCATAGCGCCAAAAAAAATTATCGGGTTTAACAGTGCATTGGGTTTTTTTGATCATTCCTGCTTGCATCCGGCCCCCTTTAGGGGGTTAATAGATAAGCAATCTACCCACCATAGGTAATAGAGAGGCCAAAATGAGTAAGGGAATGGATAGCAAGAAAAATGCGAAGAAAAAGCCGTTGAAGACCCAGGCAGAAAAACGCGCGGACAAGCGTGCGAAGAAAGCACATCCTGCCGGTGAATGATTAAGTAAACGTTCTTCTATTCGTAGTTAAGCCCGCCTCGGCGGGTTTTTTGTTGCCTGAAATCCCCTGCGGCTAACGCCGATCATCGTCGCCGCTGCCGATGTAACGCTCGCCGGGCAATCTGCCGGGCATTGGCATGGGTATGCCCAGCTGTTAAGCTCGCCTTTCGGACACCCTGGAGTACATATGGCGTTACGCGTAATAGATACCGAAACCTGCGGGCTAAGCGGGGGCATTGTCGAAGTGGCGTCTGTCGATATCATCGATGGGCAACTGACCAACCCCATGAGCGATCTGGTTAGCCCAGACCGGCCAATCAGCATTGAAGCGATGGCAATCCACCACATTACCGAACAGATGGTGGCCGGCAAACCGCGCATTGCGGTAGCCATTGGCCGCTATCAGGGCAGTGAATACTATGTGGCGCACAACGCCGCTTTCGATCGCGGCGTGCTGCCGGAAATGAACGGCCAGTGGATCTGCACCATGAAGCTGGCCAGGAATCTATACCCGGACATCAAATACAGTAACCAATATCTGCGCTACGCGCTGAACCTGAATGTGCAACTGCCGCAAGACGCCACGCTTTACCCGCACCGCGCCCTGTATGATTGCTACGTGACCGCTGCGCTGCTGCAGCGCATTATGCAAGATTCCGGCTGGTCGCCGGCGCAGATGTCGCAGATAACGGCCCAGCCTACCTTGCTGAAAAAATTCAAATTCGGCAAATACCGTGGGCATGATATTGAGCGCGTCGCGCAAGAGGATCCGGGGTATCTGCGCTGGATGCTGAAATCGATTAGCGATCTCAGCCCAGACATGCAATACACCCTGAAATACTACCTGATTGGATAACAGCGGCGGCAGTGTCTCACACCGCCGCCCCCATCACATTCGGCCTGGCATTGATGCGCCCTATTCCGCCAGCGCCAGGATAAACGCATATTCCAGCGCAATATCCTCATACGCTTTAAAACGCCCCGACTTGCCGCCGTGCCCCGCATCCATATCGGTGTATAGCAGCAATTGGTGATCGTCCGTTTTCAGCTCGCGCAGCTTCGCCACCCACTTTGCCGGCTCCCAATATTGCACCTGCGAATCATGCAAACCGGTGGTCACCAGCAGGTGCGGATACGCCTGAGCCTGCACCTGATCGTATGGGCTATATTGTTTGATGTAGTCGTAATAGGCCTTATCTTGCGGGTTGCCCCACTCGTCGTACTCACCGGTGGTGAGCGGAATGCTCTCATCCAGCATGGTGGTTACCACATCAACAAACGGCACCTGCGCCACCACACCGTGGAACAGCTGCGGCGCCTGGTTAATCACGGCGCCCATCAACAAGCCGCCAGCGCTGCCGCCCATGGCGAATACACGCCGGGCGTCACCGTATCCCTGCGTCACCAAAGCCTGGGTCACATCAATAAAGTCGTTGAAGGTATTCATCTTGTTGAACAGCTTGCCGTCTTCGTACCACTGCTGGCCCAGTTCACCACCGCCGCGAATATGCGCCAGGGCAAAAACAAACCCGCGATCCAGCAAGCTCAGGCGGCTGGCGCTGAATGCCGGATCCATACTGCTGCCGTAAGAGCCGTAGCCGTAAACCAATAACGGATTGGCCTGTTTGGCAAAAAGATCGGCCCGGTAAACCAGAGAAACCGGCACCTCAACGCCATCGCGCGCCTTCACCCACACCCGCTCGCTGCGGTAGTTTTCCGGGGTGAAGTTGTTCACCTGCTGCTGTTTGAGCAAGCGGCGTTCGCCGCTATCCATATTCAGCTCATACAGGGTCGTCGGCGTGGTCATAGAGGAATAGCCATAACGCAGCAGCGCCGTTTCAGGCTCCGGGTTATAGGCTAGCCACGTCACATAGGTGGGATCGTCAAAGGCTATGCGCTTTTCTTCCCCGCTTTGCCAGTGGATCTGGCGCAACTGCGTCAGGCCAGCCTGGCGCTCTTCCACCACCAGCCAATCACGGAACAGGTTGAAGCCCTCCAGCATCACATCGCTTCGCGGGGCGATCAGCGTTTGCCACTGGGTCTCATCCGCCTGCTCGCTCTGATACAGGCCAAAATTCTTACCGTCCTTGTTCGAGCGGATGTAGAAGCGCCCACGATAGTGATCCAGCGCGTATTCGTGATCTTTGCGGCGCGGCAGGAACATTTGCGGTGCGCTGTTGGCGTCATCGGCATCTAGCAGCAGAATTTCCGAGGTGGTGGTGCTGCTAAGGTGGATCAGAATAAACCGCTCAGAGGTGGTTTTTTCCAGGCTAACGTAGAACGTATCGTCGGTTTCTTCATACACCAGTTGATCCTGGCTAGGATCGGTGCCCACGACGTGGCGATAAACCTGATAAGGCAGCAGCGTCGTCGCATGTTTACGCACGTAGTAGATCGTCGCGGAATCATTCGCCCATTCGCTGCTGCCGGAGGTGTTTTCCAGCACCTCGTCCGCCCACGAAGCATCGTTCAGGTTCTTGAAGCGGATGGCATACTGGCGGCGTGAAAGGAAATCTTCCGCTACCGCCAGTGTGCGGTTGTCCGGGCTGATATCCAGGCCGCCCAGCGTGTAGAACTCATGCCCTTCAGCACGCTGGTTACCGTCAATCAAGGTATCCCACTGCACGCTCTCCACCTCTGGCTGGCGCACGTACAGCGCATATTCATTGCCTGGCTCGTAGCGCGTCTGGTAACGGAAACTGCGCTTTACATAGGGAAAGGAATGCTCCTGCTGCGGAATACGCGCCACCATTTCGCCATACAGCGTTTCCCGCAGCGCCTGCTGCGGCTGTAAAGCGCCTTCGGTAAACGCATTTTCCGCCCGCAGATAATCCAACACCTGCGGGTCCGCGCGGTCATCATCGCGCAGCCAATAGTAATCGTCTACGCGAGTATCACCGTGGGTGGTAATGGGATAAGGGCGCTTCTCTGCCTTCGGGGGTGTCATCATTACGTCATCGTCCGCTTACAAATATTACAGTAAGGGTGACACGACTCTCACTGCTTTAACAAGCGGCGCGCCTAGGTCAATTCACGCTTTTTTTCATTAACATCGCTTTCTATCCCCTGTTTTACATCCACCGGGATCTTCAGCGCCTGTGCCAGGGCATCCAAGTAGCCGCGCTCCATAAAGTGATCGACGTCGATCACCATGCAGCTTAGGTAGTAAACTTCCAGCGCTTCGTCCTCATTTTTTATACTTTGGGCGATCAGCTCCGGGTTTAACGGTTGTTCAATCGCTTCTTGCACCCAGGCCTGCGCCTGTTCGCCCACCTGCAGTTGCTCCAGGCTGTGATCGATAGCGCGCTTTTCATCGGCATCGATATGGCCGTCGCTCTTGGCGGCAAACACCAGTGCCTGCACCAGCCGTTTGGCGCGTGCATCAACCGGGGTGCTTTGTATCCCGAACTGTGGCTCCCCCTGGTGTTCTTCTTTCACGCGCTGCTTATATTTATTCCACAATACCGCGCCCACTGCCGCGCTGCCGCCAATGATCAGGGCATTTTTACCAAATTTACCCACCAGTTTGCGTGATGACTTATTTGCCAACAGCACCCCAACCAAGCCACCCAGCGCAGTCGGCGCCAGCAGTTTACCCATGCCTTCAGAGCCAGCCTTTTGCCCCAGCAGGGATTGAATTTGCTGCATCCAGTTATTTTTCATCTTTTGCCTCTTTGGTGGGAACATCATGCGGCAGGCACGCCCATAGGCGGCCGGCAGCTAAACCACCAGATTAGGGGATAGAATGTCAATTAACGTATGGAAGATGAAAACTTGTGTGGGAGTATGCCGGCCTGCCGACGGCAGGCCGGAAAATACACGCGCTATTGCGGTTCACTGTAGCGGATGTCGCCGGTTTGGCAATCCAGCGTAACTTGGTAAGTTTTGTCCAGCTTGGTGCCACGCACGGTCAACGGTACCTGCCAAACATCGCCTTTCCCGGTGATGGCGTCCTGGCTCACCCAAGCGACCGGTGTAGCCGTGCCCAGCAGGCGTTTATCGCTTTCCCAACGCGTGATACGGTTTTGCAAGAAATCACGTTTCACCTGGGCGCTGGCATCGGTGGCCTTTAAACCGACGCATTGCCCGATCTTGGCCGTGCGCTGTTCCTGCTCTTGCGCCTGCGCCGTAGCAACCACACCCACCATGGCAAGCAGTGCCGCAGCCAACCCTAACCCTGTTTTATTCATATGCCCTCCGGTTACCCTTAACGCTATCCGGAGGCGCAGACCGATTATGGCAGGTTTGGCATAGGATCAACGTTTGATAAAGGCAATGACAAACAGTTCATCCACTCCCGGATAGATCTCCTTGATAACCTGCTTCAGCGTATTGAGCGGCATGTTCTCCTGTTCAGCGTGCTGCGCGGACAGCGCTTCCAGGCGCACCGGCGTAACGGACAGCACTTCTATCAGGCAAAAAAACACACCGTCTTCGTAGCGGCTGACACGCAAAACCTCACCGGGTTGAAAGTGAGATTCACTGGCGTCCCGAAGGGTGATCGTCTTGCGGCCAGCCAGAATATCCGCTTCAAAACGGCCGAAGAAGGTTATTTCACGCATCATTCTAGACCCTTTTTCATTACATTACCGCAACATTAATAACTACGCCGCCTGTTTTTCCGCCGCAGCATTAGCCTGCAGCGTTTCAGCCGCTTTTACCGCAGCGGCTTTGCCGGTTTTTTTAGCTGCGGCCTGTGCCGGCGCACCGCGCAGGATTTGAGCCATCGCCTCTTTGCGCTCTGCCAGGAAGAAGCTCAGCGCCTCGCGCTGCTCGTCATCCAGCGCCACCGGCGCCTGTTGCAACAGCTCACCAAGGTTATCGGCCAGATCCAGCATTTTGTCGTAGGCGTCCGCCTCTTTCTTGCTTGCGAAAGTCATCTTTTCTTCACCCTTCCTGACCACCACATATTTAACTTCGACTGCCATATGCGTACTCCCAAAATAATTATACTGTATTTATATACAGTATAATTGGAGTCACGTCAGGATACAAGCGGCTACCGATGGCATAGGCTATTTTAGCAACCGAACCTTGCAGCTTTTGCCTTTGATTTTTCCCTGTTTAAGCTGCTGTACCGCGCGGCGGGCGCTGGCCTGGCGAATAGCCACATAGGCATGCACCGGGAACATATCAATTTTGCCGACATCGGCGGCGGTCAGCCCCGCTTCGCCGGTGAGGGCGCCAAGAATATCCCCCGGGCGAATTTTTGCCTTGCGTCCGCCGTCAATACACAGCGTCACCATTTCCGCTTCCAGCGGGGTTTCCGACGCGCCGTGCAGTTCAGCCGCCGGCGCCCAATCCAAGGTTATCTGCAGGTAATCTTCCAGGGCATGCGCCCGCGGCATTTCCTGCGGCGTGCACAGGGTGATCGCTGCCCCACTCATGCCGGCGCGGCCGGTACGGCCGACACGATGCACGTGCACCTGCGGATCGAATGCCAGCTCGTAGTTCACCACCAGCTCCAGCTCTTTGATATCCAGCCCGCGTGCCGCAACGTCGGTCGCCACCAATACGCGGCAACTGTGGTTGGCAAAACGCACCAGCACCTGATCGCGATCGCGCTGTTCCAGATCGCCATGCAGCGCCAGCGCGCTGATACCATGGGCTTCCAGCGCTTCGAACACGCTTTGGCAATCGCGCTTGGTATTGCAGAACACCACGCAGGAAGAAGGCTGATAATGGCGGATGGCGGCAACCAACAGCGCCGGGCGCTGTTCGCGGCGGGTTTCATAAAAACGTTGCGCAATGGCCGGGGCTTGCTGCGCGTTTTCCACTTCAACCACCAGCGGGTTGCGCTGCACGCGCGCGCTGATTTGCTCAATCTCCGCCGGATAGGTGGCTGAAAACAGCAGCGTCTGGCGTTGCGCGGGGGTATAGCCGATCACATCATCGATTGCTTCGCTAAAGCCCATATCCAGCATCCGATCGGCTTCGTCCAGCACCAGCAGCTTCAGCGCATCCAATAGCAGCGTCTTTTTGCGCAAATGCTCCTGCACCCGCCCTGGCGTGCCAACCACGATATGCGGCGCATGCACCAACGAATCCAACTGCGGGCCCATCGGTTGACCACCGCACAGCGTCAGAATTTTAACGTTCTGGGTGAAACGCGCCAGGCGGCGCAGTTCCTTGCTGACCTGATCGGCCAGCTCACGCGTTGGGCACAAGACTAGCGCCTGGGTCGCCACCTGGGCAACGTTAATGCCATCCAACAGGCCGATGCCAAACGCCGCCGTTTTGCCGCTGCCGGTTTGCGCTTTGGCACGGACATCCTGCCCTTGCAAAATGGCAGGCAGCGCGGCGGCCTGCACCGGGGTCATGGCGGCATACCCCAGTTCAGCAAGGTTGGCCAGCTGTGCGGCTGGCAATGGCAGGGAAGAAAAGGAAACAGTGCTCACGGCGATAACTCTTTATGCAGATGAAAAGGCGGCGCAACACGGTGGCGGGCGCCGATATGGGGCAGATGATAGCAGAGATGGCGGGTGATTCCGGATTTCACCCGTAAAAAAACCCGCCTGAGCGGGTTTTTGGCAGCGGCGCGTTGCTTAGATAGCAACGACGTTGGCTGCAGCCGGGCCACGTGGGCTGTCTTGGATGGTGAATTCAACCTGCTGGCCTTCTGCCAGAGTTTTGAAACCATCGCTAGCGATAGCGGAAAAATGAACGAAAACGTCCTTGGAACCATCGGCTGGAGTGATAAAGCCGAAGCCTTTGCTTTCGTTGAACCATTTTACGTGACCAGTGATCTTAGTCATTTGACTTTCCTTTACTTGATAAACCTGCCTTAACGGCACTAACAGCGTGAAACCCCTGAATCAGCGGGGCTTCTTTCGCCGCTGATTATTAACGCATAATCATCCTGACAGGGCAAATTTTTTCGTTTGTTATGAAAACAGCGGCTTCACTCAGAAGACGCGGGTTCGATTGCTGCCAGCGCAATCGTTTTCGTATATACTGCGCGCTTGTTTTCAGACCGTTTAATTTTCAAATCAGGTACGAAGCTATGCTAACTCTTGGAACCGCCCTGTGCCCTTCCGCCACCCGCGTCATGCTGCTTGGCGCCGGCGAACTGGGCAAAGAAGTCGCCATTGAATGCCAGCGTCTGGGGCTGGAAGTGATTGCCGTCGATCGCTATGCCAATGCGCCCGCCATGCACGTGGCGCACCGTAGCCATGTGATTAATATGCTTGATGGCGCCGCGTTAAAAACGCTGATCGAACAGGAACGCCCAGATTATATCGTGCCGGAAATTGAAGCCATTGCCACCAGCACGCTGGTTGAGCTGGAACAACAGGGCCAGCGCGTGGTGCCGTGCGCAGAAGCCACGCGCCTGACCATGAACCGTGAAGGGATTCGCCGGCTGGCTGCGGAAACCCTCGGTCTGCCCACCTCAAGTTACCGTTTCGCCGATAGCGAAGAAGCCTTCCGGCAGCGGGTCAGCGAGATCGGCTACCCGTGCATTATCAAACCGGTCATGAGCTCTTCCGGCAAGGGCCAGAGCCTGATCCGTGATGAATCGCAACTCACAGCAGCCTGGAACTACGCTCAGCAAGGCGGGCGCGCCGGCGGTGGCCGGGTGATTATCGAAGGGCTGGTAAAATTTGATTTCGAGATTACGTTGTTGACCGTCAGCGCCGTCGACGGTATCCACTTCTGTGCGCCGATCGGCCACCGCCAGGAAGACGGCGATTACCGTGAATCCTGGCAGCCACAGCAGATGTCTGCCCTGGCCCTGAGCCGCGCGCAGGAGATCGCGGCAAACGTGGTTAAGGCGCTGGGGGGCTTTGGCCTGTTCGGCGTAGAGCTGTTTGTCTGCGGCGACGAGGTGATTTTCAGCGAAGTTTCACCGCGCCCGCACGACACCGGCATGGTCACGCTAATTTCCCAGGATCTGTCCGAGTTCGCGCTGCACGTGCGGGCGTTTTTAGGCTTGCCGATTAGCGCCATTCGCCAGTTCGGCCCTTCGGCTTCCGCGGTCATCCTGCCGGAGCTGACCAGCAGCGATCTGCGCTTTAGCGGCCTGGAGCAGGCTTTGACCGGCTTTAATCAAATCCGCCTGTTTGGCAAACCGGAGATCGGCGGCAAACGCCGGCTCGGCGTTGCGCTGGCAACCGCAGAAGATACGGAACAAGCGGTAGCATTAGCGAAACAGGCCGCCGCGGCCGTGGTGGTCCAGGGCTAACGCCCCTGCTAAAGCCATGCGCTGCGTGGCTTTAGCCCTACTCTATCTATTACGAGCAACGTGGCTTAATAGGCGCGTTCAGGATCGTCATCCTCGTTGTCGTCCTCTGCGTCTGAAGACGCCGCGTTTTCTTCATTATTCATCTCGTCTTCATCATCAAACATGACCGCCACGCGGGCGCCCTGATGATGTTCTCGGATTTCCTGTGCAACGCGCGCAATGGCTTCGCCACTGCTCATGCCCTCTTGCATCAACTGGTGGATACGTTCCGCAGCTTCCTGTTGTTCCTGATGAGTCAGAGCCGGCATACCCGATATCATACGTTTCTCCCCGCTAAAGTGGAGGGTGAGTATACGCCCTAAGCCCAAGAACCCCAATACCTGTTATTCCCATCAGCCCGCGCCCTCGGCGGCGGCAATACATGCACGGGCCGGGCGAGTGTGGCAAAATGGCGCACCCGATGTCTTAGCCCCGTTAGCCAGGTTTAGTTAACCCAATGAGTGGAAACGCCCCGAGCCTTAAATCACTGCCTTATACCCCTGAAGCCCTGTTGGACATCTTTGCGCCGCTGGCGCAGCGGCCCTGGGCCATGCTGCTGCATTCGGGCTTTGCCGAACATGCCCATAGCCGTTTTGACATTCTGGTGGCCGAACCGCGCATCACCCTGGTTACCCGCGGCGAAACCACCACGATCCAGCAGGGCGAACAGCGGCAGCGTTCGGCAGCGGATCCCTTCACCCTGCTGCACGAACAGTTGGCCGGGCTCAATTTGCACCCGCAGCCCGACAACAGCCTGCCGTTTCAGGGCGGAGCGCTAGGGCTGTTTGGCTATGATCTCGGGCGCCGGGTGGAAACCCTGCCGCAGTTGGCGCAGGCGGATCTGGCGTTGCCGGATATGGCGGTGGGCATTTATGACTGGGCGCTGGTTGCCGATCATCAGCAGAAAACGCTGGTGCTGCTGAGCTACGGGGACGTCGAACAACGCTGGCAATGGCTACAGCAACAGCGGGCGCAGCCACAGCCGCCGTTCGCCCTCACCAGCCCGTGGCGCGCCAACATGTCGCGGGCACAGTATGGCGCCAGGTTCCGCCGCGTGCAGGAATACCTGCGCAGCGGCGACTGTTACCAAATTAATTTGGCGCAGCGTTTCACTGCCGACTACCGCGGCGATGAGTGGCAGGCATTCCGCCAGCTCAATACGCGTAACCGCGCGCCGTTTTCCGCCTTTCTGCGTTTGCCGCACAATGCGGTATTGAGCGTGTCGCCGGAGCGCTTTCTGTGGCTGGAAAACCAGCGCATTCAGACCCGGCCGATCAAAGGCACGCTACCGCGGCTGGACGATGCCGCAGAGGATGCACGCCAGGCCCAACGCCTAGCAAACGCCGAGAAGGATCGGGCCGAGAACCTGATGATTGTCGATCTGCTGCGCAACGATATTGGCCGCGTCGCCCAGCCCGGCAGCGTGCGGGTGCCGGAGCTGTTCGTGGTGGAGCCGTTCCCGGCCGTCCATCACCTGGTTAGCACCATCACCGCGATTTTGCCGGCCGATACGTCGCCGACGGCACTGCTGCGCGCCTGTTTCCCAGGCGGCTCGATTACCGGCGCGCCGAAGGTGCGCGCGATGGAAATTATCGAAGAGCTGGAGCCACAGCGGCGCAATGCGTATTGCGGCAGTATCGGCTATATCAGCGCCTGCGGCACCATGGACACCAGCATCACTATCCGTACACTGATCGCTGAAAATGGCCGTATTCACTGCTCCGCCGGCGGCGGCATTGTCGCCGACAGCCAGGAGCAGGCCGAATATCAGGAAACCCTGGATAAAGTCGGCCGTATTTTATCGCAACTGGGGGAGTTTACCGTTTCGTGAGTCAGCCCTGTTATCCCGCCGAATTGGTTGAGTTTATCCGCCGTTTCCAACTGCAGTTGCCGCAGTCCAGGCCCCTGTCCCGCCACTCGCGCCCGGCGGCGGTGTTGATCCCGATTATCTGCCGCCCAGAGCCGACCTTGCTGCTCACCCGCCGCGCCGATATCTTGCGCCACCATGCCGGCCAGGTGGCCTTCCCCGGCGGCAAGAGCGATGCAACGGACGGCTCCGCCATCGCCACCGCGCTGCGCGAGGCGCAGGAAGAGGTCGCGATTCCCCCGCAGGCCGTCACGGTGCTTGGCCAGATGGCGCCATTCGACAGCACCAGCGGCTACCGGGTTACTCCGGTGGTTGGGCTGGTGCCGCCGGATATCCACTTTCATGCCAATATCGGGGAAGTCGCCGAACTGTTTGAAATCCCACTGCAGGAGGCGTTGACGTTAACGCGCTATTATCCGCTGGATATCAAGCGCGGCGACCGCCGGCAGCGGGTTTATCTTTCCTGGTATCAACGCCAGTTTATTTGGGGATTAACCGCCGCGATCATTCGCCGGCTGGCGCAACAGGTTAGCCGCTAGCGCCTGGCCGTGGGCGGTTTCATCACCGCGCACCTCGTGGCGATGCACCTTTCCCCCAGGAAAGCGATCGCCATCACTTTTTTCCGCTCACTTTCCACTACCTTTCCCGCTAGATTCATTCTAAAATGCCGCGAAATAACCACTTTACATAAATAAATTTCACTCAAAAAACATATAGCAGAACAAAGCACTAGAAAGAAGTTCATAAAATAAACAAAAAAAGATAATGCGATCCGACACAATCTGGCGATAAAAAATGAGGCAAAGCAACCCTCTAAACCTCTCTCATCGCCGATGACGTCAGCTTATCTGGCAATACCAAGGATTATTTTATTTCATGCGAAAAAAGCAACACAAGCGGTATGGCCCTTATAGAATGTCGGAAATCCCTGTCGCCTATTTAACCCGCCAGCCCCTGGCAGCATGCCGTTTGAAGGAGTTCCCGCGTGATTAGCGTTTTCGACATGTTCAAAATCGGTATTGGGCCATCCAGCTCCCATACCGTGGGGCCAATGAAAGCCGGCAAACAGTTCGCCGACGATCTGGTTAATCGCGGCCTGATGCCCACCGTCACACGTATCGCGGTGGATGTTTACGGTTCTCTGTCGTTAACCGGCAAAGGCCACCATACCGACATCGCCATTATTCTCGGCCTGGCGGGCAACCAGCCCGATACGGTGGATATCGATCATATTGCGGGCTTTATCAGCGATGTCGAACAGCGCCAGCGCCTGATACTGGCCAATGGCCGGCATGAAGTGGATTTTCCGCGTGATAGTGGGATGGTGTTCCGCAGCGACAACCTGCCGCTGCATGAAAACGGCATGCAAATCCATGCCTTCGCCGGGGAGCAGCAGGTTTACAGCAAAACCTATTATTCGATCGGCGGCGGTTTTATTGTCGATGAAGAAAACTTCGGCAAAACCGCGCTCAGCAAGGTATCCGTTCCCTACCCGTTCCATTCCGCGCGCGAAATGCTGGAGCACTGCCGCCAAACCGGCCTGTCGCTGTCCGGCATGGTGATGAAAAACGAGCTTTCGCTGCGTAACCGGCAAGAGATTGAAACCTACTTCGACAACATCTGGCAGACCATGCGCGCCTGTATCGACCGCGGCCTGAACACCGAGGGCGTGCTGCCGGGGCCGCTGCGCGTGCCACGCCGGGCCTCGGCGCTGCGCAGGATGCTGGTTTCTTCCGACAAGCATTCCAGCGATCCAATGAACGTGATCGACTGGATTAATATGTTTGCGTTGGCGGTGAACGAAGAAAACGCTGCCGGCGGGCGCGTCGTGACCGCACCAACCAACGGCGCCTGTGGCATTGTGCCTGCGGTTCTGGCCTATTTCGACCATTTCATCGCGCCGGTCAGCACGGACATCTATATCCGTTACTTTATGGCCGCCGGGGCAATTGGCGTTCTGTATAAAATGAACGCCTCGATCTCTGGGGCAGAGGTCGGTTGCCAGGGCGAAGTGGGCGTGGCCTGTTCGATGGCGGCGGCCGGGCTGGCCGAACTGCTGGGCGGCAGCCCGGAGCAGGTTTGCGTGGCGGCAGAGATCGGCATGGAACACAATTTGGGCCTGACCTGCGATCCGGTCGCCGGCCAGGTTCAGGTGCCCTGCATTGAGCGCAACGCCATCGCCGCCGTGAAGGCAATCAATGCCGCCCGTATGGCGATGCGGCGCACCAGCGAACCACGCGTATCACTGGATAAAGTTATCGAAACCATGTACGAAACCGGTAAGGACATGAATGCCAAATATCGTGAAACCTCACGCGGTGGTTTGGCGATAAAAGTGCAGTGCGACTGATACCCTCTTTTGCTCCCCGCAGGCTCTGCGGGGTTCCCTTTGCCAATTTCAAGACATTCGCTCCGATACGTGACATAGTCACTGGCGTTTTTTATTTTCCCTTGCTCACCCGTTTTACCCTTTGCGCGCTGTAACTGCGCAAGAGTGAAATTAATTTGTTGAGTTATCATCAATTTTGCATCGCAACAGGCTAGAATTGAGAAATATTCCGTGGGCATTTTGCCTGACCGTAGTCTCAGGCTGATTGGCGAACAAGGATTTACCGGATGTTAATGTCCCAGCTCTCCGTGACAAAATACCGCTACTATCGCTGGCTGCTGGCCAGTTTTGTTGGGGTCGTTGTTCTGCTGGTTTCTTTGTATAGCCGCTTTTATCAGGAAGTTAAAGATATCGAGCAAAGTCAGCAGGTGCTGGCCAGGCGTATTGTCACAAAACTCAATCAGGTGCTGATGCCCGCACACCAGCAGGCGCTGCGTTCAATGCCGCTGCTCAATGAAAGCTGCGAAACCATTATTCCCACCCTGCGCTACCGTACGGTACAAAATGCCGGGGTGCGCGCCATGTTGCTGGTTAAAAATGATAATGTTTACTGCTCCAGCATCTTTGGCGTGCGGCAATATCCGTTTAACAGCAATTTGCCCGGCATGGCCAACAGTGAAACCAAACTGGCGTTGCGCTCATCAATGACGGTATCCAAAGGCACCCCGATTTTACAGATGTGGCTGCCGGATCCGGCCGATCGCTCACGCGGCGTGCTGCAGGTCTTCGGTATCGAACTGCTGGCCAGCTTCCTGTTGGAGCCACAGGAGCCCTACGCCCGCCGCGTAGAGCTCAACGTTGCCAACTTTAGCCTGGGTTACAATCAACGGGAACTGCTGCGCCGGGAAAACCAGCCCGATGATTTGCGCTATACCGCCAGCTCCAGCGAATACCCGTTTTCAATCACCGTCTTTGGCCCCAGCGCGGAAATTCTGGCGCTGGAAAAACTGCCGCACCAGATCCCATTAGCCCTGCTGATCAGCCTGCTGGCCGGCTATGTGGCCTATTTAATCAGCGCCAACCGCATGAGCCTGGCTTACTATATTAGCCATGCGATCACCCACCGCAAGTTTCTTGTGTATTGCCAGCCGATCATTGATGGCGAAACCGGGCGCTGCATGGGGGTGGAAATACTGCTGCGCTGGCAAAACAAACGCCAGGGCTGGGTTTCGCCTGATGTTTTCATTCCGCTGGCGGAACAGCACGGGTTGATTATTCCGCTGACGCGCTACCTGTTAAGCACCGTGGTGGAAAACCTGGCCCTGTTCCCGCCGCGGCCTTCATTCTACATCAGTATCAACGTGGCCGCCGAACACTTCAACGCCGCCTACCTGCTGAAGGACATCAACCGGCTTTGGCAACCGGCGCAACCGATGCCTTCACTGGTATTGGAATTAACCGAGCGCACCGAACTGGCGGCCGATCACTATGAGCAAATCAAGGCATTGAAGGAAATGGGGATCATGCTGGCCATTGATGACTTTGGCACCGGGCACAGTTCGCTAAGCTACCTGAAGAAGCTCAATCCCGATATTCTGAAAATCGATCGCAGCTTCACCGCCGCGATCGGTACCGATGCCATTAACGCTACCGTGACGGATACCATCATTGCGCTGGCGAACGCCCTTAAAATCAGGCTGGTCGCCGAAGGCGTCGAAACCGAGGAACAGTTGGAGCATCTGCGCGCACGCGGGGTTAATGCGCTGCAAGGTTTCTATTTTGCCAAGCCAATGCCGATTAACGAATTTCCGCTGTGGCTGCAGCACTATGAAGAACACTTGCGTTCGCAGGATATGCGGGCTGACTGGCTGAGCGCCGCCGCACCGCAGGATACGCCGCTCGGCACGCCTGATGGCCGCTAGTGCAAAACAACAAGGCCTGGCACCGGGCCAGGCCTTGTACACAACGACAGGCGGCGACGTTAAACAGCCAACCGGTTACTCTTCTTCTGGCTCCGGTGGAGCGATTTTGCTGATGTGCACCAGCTCAATGCGGTAATCGGTGCCCACACGGATCTCAAAGCGCAGCTGGTTCAACTCAATCACGTCACCCACCGCCGGCATTTGGCCGCAGTAGGATAACAAGAACCCCGCCAGCGAGGCATAATCCGCCGTTGGGCTGACCAGATCGCCGCAATCCAGCACCTGCTCCAGCGAATGCAGGTCCGCACCGCCTTTCACCAGCCAACCGTCGCCATCGGCCACAATCTCCGGGGTTTCGTCCTCATCGGGGAACTCACCGGCGATAGCTTCCAGCACGTCCAGCGGCGTCACCAGCCCCTGTACAACGCCAAATTCGTTGCTGACCACCAGCAGGCTACCCTTGGCCCGGCGCAGCACGCCCAGCAGCTTGAGCACATCCATCGAGTCCGGCACCACGATCGGCGGCGTATGCGCAGCAAATTCGGCAATATCGCCGCCCTGTTCCAGCACCACCAGCAAATCCTTGGCGCGCACCACACCGATGATTTCGTCCAGCTCATCCCGGCACACCGGGAACAGACTGTGCGGCGTATCTAGTAACTGAGCGCGTACTTCGTCCGGCGAACGATCGCAGTCCACCCAGGAAATTTCGCTACGCGGCGTCATTACGCTGCGCAACGAGCGGGAAGCCAGCGTCAACACGCCGCTGATCATGTAACGCTCTTCTTCGGCAAAGGCCTCTTCCACCGGCAGTGGCGTATCTTCCACCGCCTGCTGCTGAGCGCGCCGTTGCCCCATCAAGCGCATAATGGCTTCCGCCGTGCGTTCGCGCATCGGGCGGTGCGCCTGGTGTTTGATGAAATTACGGCGGGCAATCTGGTTAAACAACTCAATGAGGATCGAGAAGCCGATCGCGGCGTACAAATAGCCTTTCGGAATATGCAACCCAAAGCCTTCGGCAATCAGGCTCAAGCCGATCATCAACAGGAAGCTGAGGCACAGCACCACAATGGTTGGGTGAGCGTTAACGAAGTTAGTCAGCGATTTCGATGCCAGCAGCATCACCGCCATTGCAATCACGACCGCCGCCATCATCACCGGCAAATCGTTGACCATCCCCACAGCGGTAATCACCGCGTCCAGCGAGAAGACCGCATCAAGGATCACGATCTGCACCACCACCGCCCAGAACTTGGCGTAACCACGGTTGCTGCCATCCTGATGGGCATGCCCTTCCAGCCGTTCGTGCAACTCCATGGTGGCCTTGAACAGCAGAAACACACCGCCAAACAGCAGAATCAGATCGCGGCCGGAGAAACTGAAGCTCGCCACGCTAAACAGCGGCGTCGTCAACGTCACCATCCACGACACCACGGACAGCAAACCAAGGCGCATCAACAGCGCTAAAGACAGGCCGATAATACGCGCTTTGTCCCGCTGTTTTGGCGGTAGTTTGTCGGCCAGAATGGCAATAAACACCAGGTTGTCGATACCCAGAACAATTTCCAGGACGACGAGCGTCAATAAACCTGCCCAAATTGAGGGGTCCATTAAAAATTCCATATCAGACTCCGGAAAAAGACAGAATAGCCAAGCCGTGCTGATGCATGGCGGCGCCAGTGGTGAATACGGTACGGGATGAAAATGGGATTACCGGTGAATAGCCGAGCGGCCGTGACGTGGATTTTACGCCAGCAGGTGGCGGGTAGAACCTTGGAAAACAGTAACTTCGGTGACAGTCCATAGGGTGGGCTGATGCCCTTCACTCCTGAGTGATGAAAGAAGAAATCACTTTATCAGGAAATTTTGGGCAGGCAAGAGAGATTTTTATCCCGGCCCGTTTTCCCAAGCCGACGCTTGTCGATTAATTCTGCAAATGTATCACTTCAATCAAACCGTGCGCTCAATAGCAGAGCGCCGTCACAAAATTTATTTTTTCACTTACTAAAATAATTACCAGTGTCCTACCACGGCAGGCGCAGGTTTTTGAAACTGCGGTGATAAGTGTTAAGGGCGCTTTTTTATATTTCTACCATAATGTATCTGAACTGAGGAATCGCTGCCAGGAAGGCGGCAAGACGCACAATCCGTGCCTGAAGTTTAATGAGGAGGTAGCGAGTGGCAATAGCTATTATCATCGGCACTCACGGGACAGCGGCGGAACAATTGCTGAAAACAGCGGAAATGCTACTAGGCGAGCAGGATAACGTCGCCTTTATCGATTTCGTTCCCGGAGAAAATGCCGAAACCCTGATAGAAAAATACACCAGTAAACTCAGTGGGTTGGATACCAGCGGCGGTGTCCTGTTCCTGGTTGACACGTGGGGAGGCAGTCCATTCAATGCGGCCAGCCGCATTGCCGTAGATAAAGAGCACTATGAAGTTGTCACCGGGGTTAATATTCCCATGCTGGTGGAAACGTTTATGGCGCGCGACGACAACCCAAGCTTTGACGAGCTGGTTGCCCTGGCGCTGGAAACCGGGCGTGAAGGCGTTAAAGCACTGAAAAAACCTGCCGAGGCGCCAGCCAAACCTGCGGCGCAACCCAAGCCACAGGCCGCTGCACCACAGGCGCCGCTCGGCCCGAATGACCGTATGAAAATCGGGCTGGCGCGTATCGATGACCGCTTGATCCATGGACAGGTTGCCACCCGCTGGACCAAAGAAACCAACGTCAGCCGCATTATCGTGATCAGTGATGAAGTGGCCGCCGACCATGTGCGCAAAACGTTGCTTACCCAGGTTGCACCTCCCGGCGTAACCGCCCACGTGGTGGATGTGGCAAAAATGATCCGCGTCTGGAATAACCCTAAATATGCCGGCGATCGCGTCATGCTGCTGTTTACCAACCCGACTGACGTTTGCCGGGTAGTTGACGCCGGCGTGGCGATTAAGTCGGTCAATATCGGGGGCATGGCATTCCGCCAGGGGAAAACTCAGGTAAATAATGCCGTTTCAGTCGATGAAAAAGATATTGAGGCGTTCAAGAAATTAAACGATCTCGGTATTGAATTAGAAGTGAGAAAAGTATCAAGCGATAACCAACTGAAAATGATGGATCTGATTAATAAACTCAATTAATAGCATCTGCCAGTAATTATTTTACTCAGAGCGATTTGGTCATAGGAGAAGTACAATGGAGATTACCACTCTTCAGATTGTGCTGGTATTTATCGTTGCATGTATTGCCGGTATGGGGTCCATTCTGGACGAATTCCAGTTCCACCGCCCATTGGTGGCCTGTACCCTGATCGGCATCATCCTCGGTGATATGAAAACCGGCATCATCATCGGCGGTACGTTGGAAATGATTGCCCTCGGTTGGATGAATATCGGCGCGGCAGTCGCACCGGATGCCGCTCTGGCATCCATCATATCCACCATTCTGGTTATCGCCGGCGGCCAAAGCGTGGGGGCCGGTATCGCACTGGCGATCCCACTGGCGGCGGCAGGCCAGGTACTTACCATCATCGTGCGTACCATCACCGTTGCCTTCCAGCATGCCGCAGACAGCGCGGCGGAACGGGGCAGCCTGCGCGCCATCAGTTGGCTGCACATCTCTGCCCTGCTGCTGCAGGCAATGCGTATCGCCATTCCGGCAGTCATCGTTGCCGTTTCTGTCGGCACCGAAGGCGTCCACACGCTGCTTAACTCCATCCCGGAAGTGGTCACCACCGGCCTGAACATCGCAGGCGGCATGATCGTTGTCGTCGGTTACGCCATGGTTATTAACATGATGCGCGCCGGCTACCTGATGCCGTTCTTCTATGCGGGTTTCGTTACCGCCGCGTTCACCAACTTCAACCTGGTTGCGCTGGGCGTCATCGGCGTAGTGATGGCCATTTTGTATATCCAGCTCAGCCCGAAATACAACAAAGCACAGGTTGTTCAGGGCGGTGCCGCACAGCCCAACGATCTTGATAACGAACTGGACTAGGAATAGGTGAGAGACATGGTTGATACAACTGCAACGCAAAAGAAACTCACGCCGGCCGATATTCGCGGCGTAGTACTCCGCTCCAACCTGTTCCAGGGTTCGTGGAACTTTGAACGCATGCAGGCGCTGGGGTTCTGTTTCTCCATGGTGCCGGCCATTCGCCGCCTGTACCCGGAGAATAACGACGATCGCAAGCAGGCGATTAAACGCCACCTGGAGTTCTTCAACACCCACCCTTACGTGGCAGCGCCGGTACTGGGCGTCACGCTGGCGATGGAAGAACAACGGGCCAACGGCGCGCCGATTGACGATGCCGCTATCAACGGTATCAAAGTGGGCCTGATGGGCCCGTTGGCCGGGGTTGGCGATCCTATCTTCTGGGGCACCATGCGCCCGGTATTCGCGGCTCTCGGCGCCGGCATCGCCATGACCGGCAGCCTGCTCGGGCCGGTGCTGTTCTTCGTGCTGTTCAACGTGGTGCGCCTGATGGTGCGTTATTACGGTGTGGCCTATGGCTACCGTAAAGGCGCGGATATCGTCAATGATATGGGCGGCGGCTTCCTGCAGAAACTGACGGAAGGGGCGTCGATCCTCGGCCTGTTTGTTATGGGGGCGCTGGTCAACAAGTGGACGCACGTTAACGTGCCGCTGGTGGTTTCGAGTATTACCGATCAGACCGGTAAAACCACGGTGACCACGGTGCAAACCATCCTTGACCAGTTGATGCCGGGCTTGATTCCGCTGCTGCTGACCTTTGGCTGTATGTGGCTGCTGCGCAGAAAGGTCAACGCGCTGTGGATCATTCTGGGCTTCTTTGTCATCGGTATTCTGGGTTATTGGATTGGCCTGCTGGGCCTGTAATCGTTAGCTGCCGGGGGCATGCCCCCGGCCTATTATTTCGCTGGGGATGGAATGTCGTTGACCGATGCCGCAATGGTTGTTTTTATCGCATTGATGCTGCTGTACGCGCTGTATGATGAATTCGGTATGGAACGGATGAAGGGGCAAACGCTGTTGAAAGTGCCGCTGAAACGCAGTAACCGTATCGATTGCCTGATCTTTGTCGGCCTGCTCGCCATTTTGGTTTACCGCAATATCACCAATCAGGGGTCGCCATTAACAACGTGGTTATTAATTTCATTAGCGCTGATTAGCGTCTACATTTTCTATATTCGCTGGCCGAAATTGTTGTTTAAACCCCAAGGTTTTTTCTATGCTAATGCCTTTATTGAATATCCACGTATTAAGGCGATGAATTTATCTGAAGACGGAATCCTGGCCATTGATTTAGAGCAGCGGCGTTTATTAATTCAGGTAACGAAATTAGATGACCTTGAAAAAATCTATCATTTTTTCCTTGAAAATCAAAAAATAAAAATATAAAAACCACAATAACAATCACTATACTGCGGCAGTACCCTGTGTAATTAATCAGCAACGCTGTCGCTTCCTCTCTTTATTTTTTGTGTAATAATTACCCTTATTTTTCGAATGATTTGATGTTAATGAAAATAAGTCTCAATTACACAAAATGCCGCGTATAATTAAGGGTTGTCTCAAACAAAAATAATGTGATAAGGTTGCGCCCGTCATTGGGGAGTAGCCGGTTTCTGGGTTGTATCAGCCAGAAACGCCCGTATCAACATACTCGTTTTGTTGTTAAAACGTGGTGCGGGTAGCCAGGAAAGGTTGGCGAGACCATAGGCACGTGACTCCGTCGTATGGTTGGGGGTGGGTTACGTGTATATGGAGGCTCCCGGCCGAGGTTATTTCAAATGAATCTATCCGCAACGCTTATTCTTGCTTTTGGCATGTCCATGGATGCTTTCGCTGCATCAATCGGCAAAGGCGCCACACTGCATAAACCCCGTTTTCGTGAAGCACTCCGTACCGGCCTTATTTTTGGCATCATCGAAGCCATTACCCCGCTGATTGGCTGGGGCATTGGTCTGTATGCCAGCCGCTATATTATGGAATGGGATCACTGGGTGGCGTTTAGCCTGCTGTTCATTCTTGGCATGCGTATGATCGTTGAAGGTATGCGCCACCGCACCGAGGAAGAACCGCAGGTTCGCCGCCACGGCTTTTGGGTATTGGTAGCGACAGCCATCGCTACCAGCCTGGATGCGATGGCGATCGGCGTCGGCCTGGCCTTCCTGCAGGTTAATATCGTGCACACCGCGATGGCCATCGGCTGCGCCACCATGATCATGGCGACGCTGGGTATGATGATTGGCCGCTTTATCGGCCCGCTGTTTGGCAAACGGGCGGAAGTGATCGGCGGTGTCGTATTGATTGGCATCGGCGTGAATATTTTGCTGGAGCACCTGGGTTATCTTTCCTGACAGGTCATCCCAGCAACGCCGGGGGCCAACACAGGCCCCTGGCCGTTTCCCCCCTCTCCCTTAAAAAACGCCTATTCCTGCCGCCGGTGCAACCTGATCGTAAAATCCGTCTCACAATCAAACAGCGCACGGCTCGCCAGGCTTTGCCGCACCTCCGGCGAGGCGCGCCAGGCAAACGGCGTCATCTGTAATAAATTTTCCGCCTGCTCGCCCGGCAAAGCCATCGCGTAACTCAGCTGTTCACTGCTTTCACAGGTAAAACCAGGCAGTTGCTCATCAACCTCGGCATGAAGTTGGGTTTGCTGGTAAACCTGTTCTTTAAGCTGGTAAAGGTGGCGCGGGCCGGGCGATACCGTCACCACTACCCCGCCGGGTTTTACCACCCGCGCCAGCTCCTCGGCTTTGCAGGGCGCGTAAATGCGCAGTACCGCATCCAGAGAGGCTTGCGCAAATGGCAAACGGTGGCTTGATGCCACACAGAACGCAACGGCAGGATAACGTTTCGCGGCGTAGCGGACAGCCACTTTAGCCACATCCAGCCCGTAAGTGCTAAACGCCCGCCGCTGCGCGAGCCGTGCGGCGACTTCCGCCGTGTAATACCCTTCACCACAGCCAATATCCAGCAGAACGCTTGCGCTGCTGCTCAACGCATCATCCAGCAGTTCAGCCACCCGCTGCTGCAGCGGACGGTAGAACCCCGCATCGAGAAAGGCCCGGCGCGCCTGCATCATTTCCGCACTGTCGCCCGGCTGTTTCGAGCGTTTATGCTGCACCGGCATCAGGTTGACATAACCTTCTTTCGCACAGTCGAACTGATGGTTGCTCTCGCAACGCCACTGGCGGGTAGCAAAATGGAGCGGTTGATGACACAAAGGGCACTGATAAGACATGATGACGAAGATTCCAGAAAGAGAGGTGCATTAGGCAAAGCCCCAGGCATTCCAGCCGGAGCGTGCCTAGTCTAAAGAAGGCGTAATGACGTTGCAAGGCGACATCCCGTTTCATCCCGCCACGCAGGGCAACAACCGCCGCTACGGCCTCTTGCTTGGCACAGCCTAATTCCGCTGGTCAACGCCAAACAAAGCTGATTACACTGGGGGCTGGTTCCCTGACGCAGGCAAGAATGTTTTATGGCTGATTACTCTGCGCTGCTTGGCGCAATCCCCACCATTGAGCACGGTTTTGGCAACAAGGGCGCCCTGCTCCCCGAACATTTGGCGCGCTACCAACACACCATGCCAGAAAAGAAACAAGTGCACGGAACACGCATTGTTGACGTTACCGCGCCGCACCAGGCCTGCGGCGAAGCCGACGGTTTTTACACCACGCAGCCGGGCATCCTGCTCAACGTGCTCACGGCCGACTGCCTGCCGGTGTTGTTCAGCCGCCGTGACGGCACAGCGATTGGCGCCGTGCACGCTGGCTGGCGCGGGCTGTTGAATGGCATCCTGGAATGCATGGCCGCACACATTACTCGCGCAGACAGCACGGCCAACTGGGTGGCGACTATCGGCCCGGCAGCCGGCGCCTGCTGCTATCAGGTTGATGAAGCGCTGGTGGAGCAGTTCCAACAGGCGCTGCCGTTGCCCGCGCCGCTTATCAGCCCACACTACCGGCACCTGGATTTGGCGGCGATCGCCGCCAGGAAATTACAAGATCTGGGCTTTGCCGGCGTCGATCAGGCTGGCAGTTGCACTATCTGCACCCTGAATCAGGATCCGGCATTGCCGTACCGTTTCAAATACACCAGCTTTCGCCGCAACAGCCACCGCCGGGCGGCAGATCCCAACCATCCGGGGATTAAGGGCCGTAATCAATATGCCGGGATTATCATGCATCAAGGGAAATAAACAGGCAAAAAACCAGTGGTTCATTACAACGAAAAAGCCCGCACATGGCGGGCTTTTTATACAGCTGACGCTGATTAGATAGCAGTTACGTTAACTGCAGATGGACCTTTCTGGCCATCCTGGATTTCGAACTCAACGTTCTGGCCTTCAGCCAGGGTCTTGAAGCCGTTACCCTGGATTGCAGAGAAGTGTACGAACACATCTTTGCTGCCGTCAGCCGGGGTGATGAAACCGAAACCTTTAGACTCGTTGAACCACTTAACTTGACCTTTGATCTTTGCCATCTTGAGTATTTCCTTTGGATTGTTTAAACCGCCCGTAGGCGTTACATAGACAAACTAGAGTCGTTACTGCTTGAGGCACTAAGATAAGGATCGGCAGAGAAGCGGTATTCAACGCTAACGTCTTTACTCAGAACTTCTTTACTGAAAATGCCACACATATACAGAACTGTACCTCGTTTTACCCAATTGCGTTATCACATACTCTGTATGCGATGGCAAGCCATTTTTAATCGTCGATCGACACGTCGCACATATTTGAAACGGTCAGTCGCAACAATAGCTTAAACAGATTAAAAGATGTTGAAGCTTTATCTGTTTTCTGCTTGGCATGGGCATGCCGCCACACTCCGCACCCCGTCTGCATTTTAACAAAACGGTCAAGTTTAGCGGCCTGAACGCGCCCGGCTGCGCACTGCTTAAAACGTTAAAAATTTTGAATCTATATGAAATTCAATATTCCATATGACAATTTTAATAAATGTGAGCCACATCAGCTTACTGCGCCCCGTACTGGGCGGCCTGATAACGGCACGGCAGCGCAGGCGCCACAGGCCAAAACGTTAGCGGCGATAGCCCGCCGCCCCCCCTGCATAGCTATGCAGCCACGCGGCTTGGCGTGCCGGCACCTCATGGCCGCTAACTGCGGCCACCGATATCTATCCGCTCACCAATTTTCAATGGTTGAAAACCGTGCTGCGTCATACCCGCGGCGTTCAGCGCCTGGTGCAGTTGCTGCGGAGGTTCATCCAGCGACTCATCGGCCAGTTCGAACACCCCCCAGTGAATAGGGAACGCCCGCGGCGCATTCAGTTGCTGGTACAACTGGACGGACTGCTGCGGATCCATATGCTGCGTTTGCATGAACCAACGCGGCGCATAGGCGCCGATCGGCAACGCCGCCAGATCAAACGGCCCCAGGCGCGCGCCGATCTCCGCCAACCGGTCGGAATAACCGCTGTCGCCAGAGAAATAAAAGCGCAACGCCGGGTGGTGGATAACCCACCCGCACCACAAAGAACGGTTGCGATCCCACAGGGTGCGCATGCTCCAATGGCGTGCGGGCACCGCGTGCACGGTCAGATCGCCCAATGCCAGGCTATCCCACCAGTCCAATTCTTCAACGCGCTGAAAACGATAACGCCGAAACCAGCGCTTCAGCCCCAACGGCACTACGCAGGTCGCCTGTGGGAAACGCCGGGCCAGTTGGCGGATGGTGCGCCGATCCAAATGATCGTAATGGTTATGGGAAATCAGCAAGACATCCACGGCGGGCAAGTCTCGCACCGCCAGCGGCGATGGCGTTTTGCGCTTCGGGCCATAAAAACTCAGCGGCGAGGCGCGCTGCGACAACACAGGGTCAATCAACACGTAACGCCCGCCCAGGCGCATTAATACCGAGGCATGGCCCAACCACCATACGCTATCGTTACTGCCCTGCAGATTGGCCTGCTGCCACCAGCGTTGAGTAAACTGCCGGTACCCCATTTGCGGCGGCTTGGGCAAGCCCAGCTTTTTGCGCTCGGCCCGCCAGCGCTGTAAATCGCCTTCCTGGCGCTGGGTGGGCTCCAGGTTGCGAAACCCTTGCGGCGTATGGTGCGCCTTGCTGGCATTGTAATAACGATTAGTGATCTTCATTGGCGCTCTCCGGGTAACCCACAGCCATTTGCATCCAAAGGATAAGATAATTATCACAAAATGGGGCAAACTCTCTATCGCCACTGACCTTTCGCACTATGTTGTTGTCACAGTTATGGTCATGCAGTAAGGGCCGCCAGAGCCCGTTAAGCATTTCTTAAGAACGTTATGTTTTACTTGTTTCGGTCATTCAATGAAGGGGAATTTATGGGCCGTTCTACAACACGCAAATCATCTGTCCGCCGCAAGGGCAGCATCCGCAGCAAACTGCTGGCCCAGGTTCAATACGGCAAAATGTATCTGGCCATGAAGCTGCGGCGGGCGCGTATCCCCGCGCCGCTGGTGGCACTGTTTGGCGCGATGCTAAGCATTCTGATCCTGGGGCTGCTGATAGCCAGCGTTGTCGCGATTGATATTATGACAACCCTGTTCCTGCTGTGCCGCAAACTCTTGGGCCGCAACCACAAAGCCGGAGCTTTAATGCCACGCGGATAAAACGCCAGAGGCGCCCAGGGGCGCCTCATGGTATTGCCGCAGGCGGCGCGTTTATTTCACCGCGGCCGCTTTACCACGGCGCGTCAGCAAAAATCCCACCCACAACAGCAGGATCCACGCCGGGATCAACAACACCGAAATTCTGATCCCTTCGCTGTAATACATAATCACCAGAATCAGGCCCAGGAACGCCAGGCACAGATAATTGCCAAACGGGTACCACAGCGCCTTAAAGCTTGGGATCACGCCCTGCCGGTTTTTCGCCGCGCGGAATTTCATGTGCGCCAGGCAAATCATTACCCAGTTAATCACCAGCGTGGAGACCACCAGCGCCATCAGCAGCTCAAACGCCTTCCCAGGCATCACGTAGTTGATTAACACGCCGATAGACGTCACCAGCGCCGACAGCGCAATCGACAACACCGGCACACCGCGCTTGTTCACCCGGGTCAGCGCCTGCGGTGCGTTGCCCTGCTTAGCCAGGCCAAACAGCATGCGGCTATTACAGTATACGCCGCTGTTATACACCGATAACGCCGCGGTGAGCACCACCACATTAAGGATTGTTGCCACCAGGTTGCTGTTGAGCGCGTGGAAAATCAGCACGAACGGGCTGCCGCCATCCGCAACTTTACTCCACGGATACAGCGACAACAGGACCACCAGCGAACCGATGTAAAAAATCAGAATACGATAAACCACCTGGTTGGTGGCCTTGGGGATACTGGTACGCGGTTCTGCCGCCTCTGCCGCGGTGATACCCACCATCTCCAGCCCGCCGAACGAAAACATAATCACCGCCATCGCCATGACAAGCCCGGAGATACCGTGCGGCATAAAGCCCCCCTGCTGCCACAGGTTGCGCACACTGGCTTCTGGCCCGCCGCTACCGCTGGCCAACAGATAGGCGCCAAAGCCGATCATCCCGACGATTGCCGCAACCTTGATAATGGCAAACCAGAACTCGGTTTCACCGTACATCCGCACATTCACTAAATTAATCAGGTTGATCAGCACAAAGAACAGCGCCGCCGAAGCCCAGGTGGGGATCTCCGGCCACCAATACTGAACATAAATGCCGACGGCGGTCAGTTCCGCCATGCCGACCAGAATAAACATCGCCCAGTAATTCCAGCCGGAAAGAAAACCGGCGAAGTCGCCCCAGTATTTATAGGCAAAGTGGCTAAACGAACCGGCAACCGGCTCTTCCACCACCATTTCCCCCAGTTGCCGCATGATCAAAAAGGCAATAAAGCCCCCTATCGCATACCCCAACAGTACCGATGGCCCCGCCATTTTGATGGTTTGCGCGATGCCGAGAAATAGCCCAGTGCCAATCGCGCCGCCAAGCGCGATAAGTTGTATATGTCTGTTTTTTAAACCGCGTTTTAGCACGGTATCCTGAACCTGGCCGCCCATTTTATCCTCATATGACTGAACATCCCGCGCAGTTAACGCAGAATATCGCGCGTTAGCACGTGTGAATGTGGGCGGTTTTTTAACATTTAACCCCGGAGGTAGCAAGGAGTAGCGCCCCCTGGCGGGCAAAAGGGGCGGTTTTTGGCAGAAACGAGCGAGGAAACTGGGGGGTGTTATCCGTTATGCGGCGTTAGCATTCAACGCCTTCGGTCTGGCGGCTTAGCAGGAAGCAAATCATCGCAGCCCGCAGTGGGCTATTGCTGTCCGCCTGCCATTCGCCCTGATGGGTGGCAATGCGTGCCAGCCAGCGATCGGGCTTGCCCTGGCTGTCGGCGTTCAGGCTAATTTTGTTGGCGCAGATAATCGGCCAGGCGTCAGAGGGGTTCTTACAGTAGTCTTTACCTTTAATACCGCCGTAGGGGTACCATTTGTCCGGGTTTTCCCCGGTGAGCAACGCAATGCTGCGGTTAACCTCAGCGTCGCTTTCTTCATGCCATTTAATCATCGGCTTAATCCATCCTGTAGTAGTTTGAATTACCTTACGACGCCGATACGACAGATTTATGACAGCCGCCGTGGAACCACGGCGGCATGCAAAACACGTAGCGATCAGCGCTCGGGCACAAAACCGCTAAAATCCAACCCGGGGGCGGCCTCGTCCGTCGAGGCGGTTTCTTCCCCCGGCGCATCCTGCACCAAGCGTTTCAGCAAGGCCGTTTGTTGGCGCTGCTGTTCCGCAATTTCCTGCAGCAGACGTATCTGCTCATTTGCCCGCACGCTGGCACGGTTGACCAGGAACCACAGCCATAGCCCCAGGGCCACCGCCAGAATGCCCACCGCTAACGAAACCAGGCCCGCCGGGCCAACACCTAAATCGAACATGGACTACCCTTTCAACGGCAAAAAAAGACAACACACATCTTAGCATTCCCTGGGGGATACCAACATCTTCTGCAAAGAGAGCGTAGTGCCGAACCGTCACCAGGGAATAAAACGGGTAATGGAGCAAATACCAAGCGCAAAGCTCCCATCTTCATCACAGTAGCTATCCAGCGCCAGCAGATAAAAGAACAAGCATGCTGCAAGGATGGCAATTATCATGAGGATTCTTTTCCGCAACAAAATTAGCAGCCTCATTGTTAACGTGTTAATAGGTTCTTAATGCTAACACACCAAACCTAAACAAAGTTTAACGATACGTTAAATCCTATCTTTCAGACTGTTACCGTTGCCTGGCGCGGGCGACCGTGGCTAGATCAGGCCTGCAATCGACAATAAGGAGTGAACGTGAAAAATTTACTGAAGTTGTGCGTACTGTTGGCGGTGCTCTATGGGGCATTGTTGTTCTCCGGCTACGGCGTGCTCATCGGCAGCCAAAAAAACGTCGCGGGCCTGGGCCTGCAGTGCAAATATCTCAGCGCCCGTAACGTGGTGACGGCCCAATATCTCAACGGCGAGAATGGCGTGATCGGCACCTCATCCTGCCCCATGCTGAAAAAAGTTGAGACAGTAGTGGACTGATCACACCACGGCTTATCTGGCGGCGTGCGTTACAGTGTCACGAGCGTTCGAATTTCATTTCAATTAGCGCGATGGCCTTTTCAACCGCCCGCCGGGTAACCGGATCCGCCCCCGCCGGGTTGGATGAGAAATCAACGCTTTTCAGTTGATTGGCCATTTTATCCCGGACTTCCGTCGGCGCAATCACATCGATCACATCCAGTATCTGTTTAATAACCAGTTGGCAGGCGACCAGATCGGACACCAGTTCCTGATCGTTGCTCAAAATCGTAGACATAATAATCTTCCTTCTTATTCAGCGGCGGCACAGAATAACATGCACCGCGTGATTTTACCGCCGCCTGGCCGCGCAAGCCCTGATTTTTCAGCATAAATACGCCGTCAGCGCCGGGAAAAACCGCCGGACTGGCCTATACTTTACCTATCCATTGCGATATCGCATGCCACATTGATGCATAAAGAGGGAGTTTTTTATGGCAAACCACAATATCAAATCCTGGGCTAGCGTGCGGGAAACCTCCGTTGAAATCGCCGAAGCGATTTTCGAAGCCGCTGGCGATGACGAAGTATTAGCGCAGAAAATCTGGGAAGAAGGCAGCGACGACGTGTTGGCGAAGGCATTTGCCAAAACCGACGCCAACCAGCTTTATTGGGGCGATGAAACCGTCGAACGCAAAAACGTGTAACGCACAGAAAACGAAAGCCCGGGCCATCGCCCAGGCTTTAAAGGAACGTCAGCCCACACAGGGGCATATCAATCGGCCAAAAATCACTGTTTTTCACCTCCCACACCTTCCGCATTATTTGCCATTATCGTAGGGGCAGCCATAAAAGCAGCAACGCCCACAATCACAACCAAAGTAATAATCACTGTCATTAACATGCGATCACCCCATCAACGCTACGTTGTTACGGCTAGCTTTTGTCTTGGCTGTTATCACTGCGGCCTGAACCACTTGAGGCGGTAGCGGGCAAATTCAGAGTACCCCTTTTTACATTAGCCTGACAACAGGTTCTCTACGCATGGCCGCGGACGCGCTCCCCCCAATGCCGGGGTGGCCCGCTGGATTTGTCTGAATTAAACGGCGCGCGGCGGCCGGTTTTTTTGTCCCCTGCCGCAAGTTGTGTATACTTCACGATCATGTAGATCTCACACAGACGCGCTGATGATTCAAGAACACCACCTCTCATTGGTCTGCGCCCTCAGCAAATGGGTTGAAACCCACCTGGGGCGAGTCATTCACCTGGAAGAACTGGCTGCGTATTCCGGTTACTCACTGTGGCACATGCAAAAACTGTTCAAGGAAGCCACCGGGATATCGCTGGGCAAATATATCCGTGAGCGCCGTTTAGCCGGAGCGGTGTATCAATTGCGCAGCAGTGATGCCTCTATCTTCGACATCGCCATGGACTTTGGTTTTGGCTCGCAGTCGCACTTTACCTATATGTTCAGGAAGCGTTTCAACATCACGCCTTATGATTTCCGCCAGGATCTCAGTGTAGATCTGCATATCGACCCGCCGTTGCATATTATCCATCAAAAAACCGCGTGAGCGCACCTAGCCCAGGCCACTACGCGCAGCCCTCGCCCCAACCCGTGATAACTCGTTAAAATAAAAGAAAATAAATCGAACAAAGGCATTCTATGCATTATGGAATGACGGGTATTGACGATCGCTAACGGCGGATGGGAAATCCAAAAGAAGGGATAAAATACACATTAATTGCGCCAGGCCACAGAATATGGGCCCAGCGCCAAATAAATTATTTTAAACAACCGGCTTAGTTTAGCGCCACCACCAATAAAGTAGCGATAGAAACCCAAAACGCTGCCGTTACAATAACGACATGGGACAATCTTGCACGGTAGAGTATTTGGCTCATAACAACCTCACAGGCATCAACTAACAGTGTTGGTAATTCAGTTCATAAGAAGTATCTTAATTGCCTATTGGCGTTAATTACTTGCTGGAGATCACTATTTAACCGCACCCGCCTGACGGGATTAAAAATATGGATGTTAGATCACACTTATCCAGTATAACGCCGGCAGCATGAGTACAAATATCCTGCATCACATCACCGAAACCGGGTTACCAGCCCGCTGGCAGGCCCGTTCTGACGGGGAAGGTGCAGCAATGCGCCGGAATGGCAGCCCGCAGCCCCACCCCGCCATTGTTATCCCTTACTTTATTGCTTTTTATTTGCGCAAAAATCGCCACGCTATTTAGCCATCCCATTGCACCAATAAGGAGCAAATAGGCGAATGCGCAGTGAAATTTATATTTGCCGCTGCGCTTAGCCGAGCGACAGTGCATATTTTAGCCAGACGCTACGGCGTTTTAAGGTAGCAATTTTGCACATCAACACCTTCATGCGTGTTGTGGGTGTCTGAAAAGTAGGTTATGCCGAACAGTATCGATACCACGAGCAGTACAGCGACCAGCAGGCCAATGATAGCGAGCAGTTTTGTTTCGTCGTGGAGATTGTGCTCCATGTTTTCTCCTGTGTGCATGACGTTATGTCAACCACAACGTGACTATGAGCGCCAAAACGATCAGCGAGCAGGATGCCATTGCCAGCACGGTGATGGCAAACGGAATATCCCCTAACGCTTCACGTTCATCGGTTTCTTTTAGGGTATTGCGGGGTTTTTTCACGCAGTATGTCTTAATTCATCACGCCAACGGCGTGTTTGCCGAAGGAGTATATCTGTCATCAAGGGAATAAAAAACCGGTCTATGACCGGTTGGTACTTTACGCGGGCGGGGGGTTACTGCGGGATACGCAAAACCTGGCCCGGATAAATCTTGTCCGGGTGGGTTAACATCGGTTTGTTGGCTTCGAAAATTTTATTGTACTGATTCGCGTTGCCATAAACCGCTTTGGCGATGGCGCTCAGGGTATCGCCCTTTTTCACCGTATAAAATTGGCTTTCAGCCGCGCTCTGCGCCACTGCAACGTGGTCTTCAACACCGCTGATGCCGGCCACATTACCGACGGCTACCAGGATCTTCTCTTTCAATTCCTGGCTAATGCCTTCGCCCGTCACCACCGCTTTACCATCGACAACCTTAACATCAACTTTATCGGTATCCGGCAGCCCACTCTTGTCCAGATGCTCTTTCAGCTTGGCGCTTTGATCGGCGGCATTACCGGTAACGGTGTCCCAAAGTTTTTCGCCAGCTTCTTTGACGAAATTAAACAGTCCCATAATCACTCCTGTTGATGGTTGTGTTGTTACCTCTACTTAAGACAGGTTAAGCTTAGCAGCACACGTGATTTTTTCAATTAGCCCCGCGCGATTAAGCAGTTAGCACATTTTTCACCTATACTCAATGCGTCGCCCCCGGGCCAGATTCGTTACGGCTTCTTCAGGAAACCGACAAATCCTGGCGGCATTTGGCTGTGTCAGTAAGGAAGGAAAGCGATGTATGCATTAGTGATGTTTGTATGCTATCTGGATGGCGGCTGTGCCGACATTGTGGTTGACGTACTGCGCGATGAGCGCCAATGCCTGTTCGCAATGAAAGAGCAGAACCTGCGCCATGCGGGGTGTTACCCGGTTGAAGACTGGATTGACGGCTTCTGGCTGCCCGCGCACGAATACGCGCCTTTCTAACCCCCACCGACGATGCCTCTTGAGCCCTATTGCCCTGCCCATAAGCCAGCGTTTTTTGCGCGCTGGTGCGGTAGGTCGCCGAGCCGTTAGAACGCCCGGTCATAAAGTCGTCGGTATTGCTCAGTGAGTCACCGCCAAATTCTGGCAGCATATCGGTATAGGCGGCGGCGTCATAGACCACGCCATAGTTACGGCCGTAGTCAAAGGAGCCGTAGATCGTAATATATCCAAACGGCAAAGCGGAAAATACCGGTAAGCGTTAATCGAATATTTAATTTAAACAGGCACGTCGGGCGGTATGATATTACCGATTTATGGAACAGAGAAGGATATATTTTAGGCGGTTATTATCGGTTAAATGAAACAGGGATCGCACCGGCGGCCAGATATAAAACGGCAGATGAGATCCCTAATAGCACAAAGGCCTGTTCACAGACTCAGAACAGCGTACTGCGCGCAACCTCGGTTAACACCAACCCGGCACGCAACCCCAGCGCCACGTTCGGGTTGGGGAACAGGATCCACGCCTTGGCATGTTGCACCCGATATGCCTCCTGGGGCTGTTCGCACACCAGCATCCCCTCGGGCAACTCGGTAAAATTGGCGGTGTCATCGCTCAAATACAAACGAAACGCTGCACTGCGTTTAATCAGCGATGTCTCAACACGGAACACCCGTATCGGCGCCCCCTGCCGGGCTGGCAGCGGCTCGCCGCTGGCCACCGCCTGCAGCACGCGTTCAATAGCGGCAAACTGCTGCAGATCGTTTTGCCCAAACGGGCGCGCCTTGCCCAACTCCAGCGTGCAACTGGCTGCCCCGGTATGCTCGCAGGTAAAGTGGCTGAAGGTTCCCCCCGGCTCACTGTGCAGCACCAGACCATCCAACGCCGCCGCGTCCAGCGCCGCCAGCAGCGTATGGCTGTATGGCCCTGGCTGGAAAGGCAAAATACCAAAACGTGGCAACCGTGAATCACGGATCGCGGTGTGCAAATCATAATGAAAACGATCGGTGCTTTCGTCAGCGAAAAAGGCCGCAATCGCCTGTTCCAACAGTTGCACCCGCGCCGTTTCGCCGCTGGCGGGGAACGCCTGGGCGCGCCCGCCAAACATCCGGTTCATATCGCTGTGCAGATAACGTTTGCCGGCGCGCATCGCTGCGGGGTTGCCAAGCATAATCAGCATCTTCGCCGCCAGCGGCCGGTGCCCAGCCAGCAGCGCGTTGACCAGGTTGTTCAACAGCTCAATGGGCGCGGTTTCATTGCCGTGAATGCCTGCCGACAATACCACTGCCTGGCGGTAGCCGTGCAGCGGGCAAAGCTCCAGTATCCCTTCCCCCAACCAGCGCCACCGCAGGTTTTGGTTCTGCCCTTGTGGCTGGGCGGGTGTTTCGCCCGCCAGCGTCAGGGCTAATAAATCCAGCATATGCACACCTTTGTTTAACGTTGGAATGCGTAAATCGCCCCCAGCCCCAGGATCGCCGTCAGCGCATCCAGCGCTTCCCGCCCTTCCCGCAACAGCTGCGGATCGGCCAGGTCCTGCTGGCTTAGGCGATCGCGATAATAGCGATCCACCCAGGCGTTCAGGGCGGCAAAAAGCCGGTCGTTCATCAGCACGCCGGGGTTCACCGCCTGCAGTTCCTGCTCCGTTAAGGCAACGCGTAACCGCAGGCAGGCCGGGCCGCCGCCGTTGCGCATGCTCTCGCGCAAATCAAACACGTTAATCTCGTCAATCGGCCCACCCGATGCGGCCATTTCATTCAAATAGCCCCACACGCCGCTGTGCTGGCGCGCTTCTTCCGGCACCACAATCAGCATGCGGCCGTTCGGCTTGGTCAGGATCTGGCTGTTGAACAGGTAGGTCGCCACCGCATCCGCCACCGAAACCCGCTCGGTGGGGACTTCAATCGCCACCAGTTCCTGTTCCAGCGTCGCCATTTTGCGCCGCACTTCATCCAGCGCCTGCGCCGGGTGTAAAAAGGCCTGCTGATGATGAAACAGCACCTGCTGGTTACTGACGGCGATAACGTCATTATGGAACACCCCTTGATCGATCACGCTGGGGTTTTGCTGGATAAACACCGTGTGGCGCTCATCCAGTTGGTGCAAGCGGCTGATGGCCTCGCTGGCTTCCCGGCTCTGGCGCGCGGGATAACGCACCGGCGCCACTTCCCCGCCGAACTCCTGGCGCCCATAGACGAACACCTGCACGCTTCGCTGGCCATAGTCGCCGCCCAGGCGGTTATGGTTGGCCGCACCTTCATCGCCAAACAGCGCCACCTGCGGCAAAGCGGCATGGTGTGCAAAATGCTGTTCGTCGCGAAAAATCGCCCGCAACACTGCCGAGGTGGTTTCCGCCTCGATCGCCCGGTGGAATTTATTGTTCAGGTTGGCCGCGGTGAAATGCACCCGGCCATCCGCACTGTCTGCGGAAGGCGAAACCGTCGCCGCGTTAGCCGTCCACATCGGCGAGGCAGAGCTTAATGCGGATAACAGCCGTGGCGCTGTGCGCATCGCCTGTGCCAGAACGGCTTCGTCGGAACCGGCAAACCCCAGTTGGCGCAACGTCGGAATATGCGGCCGTTCCTGCGGCGGCAACACCGCTTGCCGGAACCCCAGATCCGCCAACGCTTTCATTTTCAGCAGCCCTTGTTTCGCCGCCAGTTTCGGGTTGGACAGGCTGTTTTGGTGCTGCACAGAGGCTTCATTGCCATATGACAACCCGGCGTAATGGTGCGTCAGGCCCACCAGCCCATCAAAATTGACTTCATATCCCGGCATTTTATTCTCCTGCGGCGCCGGCAACCGAGGCTGCCGGCCGCCGACTTATTTGATGGCTTTCGGGCGGGGAACCCCCGGCCCGGTGCGAACAATACAGTGGCGTCTCAATCGAACGACACGCCGGGCAGTAAACTGGCCGGCAACGCCAGGCTCTCGCTTTCCAGCGAAGCCATCGGCCAGGCGCAATAATCCGCCGCGTAATAAGCACTGGGGCGATGGTTGCCGGAGGCGCCCACGCCGCCGAACGGCGCGGCGCTGGAGGCCCCGGTCAACGGTTTGTTCCAGTTGACAATGCCGGCGCGCGCTTCAATCAGCAAGCGCTCAAACAATGCCCGCTCCGGCGACACCAGCCCGACCGACAGGCCATAGCGCGTGTGGTTGGCAATCTGCAGCGCCTGATCAAAATCGTCGTAACGGATAATGGTGGTCAACGGCCCGAAATACTCTTCGTCCGGCAGCTCCTGCACCCCGGTCACATCAATGATGCCGGCGCTAAGAAGCGAGCTGTTGTCGGCCAATTGCCGCATCGCCAACAGCGCCTTACCGCCCAATGCCAACAGGCGCTGCTGCGCCGCCAACAGATTTTCAACCGCCGACAGCGAGATGACGCCCCCCATAAACGGCTGTGGTTCGTCATCCCAGCGGCCAATACGCAGCCCCGCCGCCACCTGCACCAGGCGTGCAATGAAAGCATCCCCCTGTGCGCCACGCTTCACCAGAATGCGTCGGGCGCAGGTGCAGCGTTGGCCTGCGGAAATAAACGCCGACTGGATCGCCAGGTTCACCGCGGCGTCCAGATCCTGCGCCTGATCGACGATCAACGCATTGTTGCCGCCCATTTCCAGTGCCAGGATCTTCTCCGGTTGCCCGGCCAACTGGCGGTGCAGGTGATAACCGGTGCCCGCGCTGCCGGTGAATAACAGGCCGTCGATGTCCGGACTGGCGGCTAGCGCCTCACCGGTTGCTCGCCCGCCCTGTACCAGATTAATCACGCCATCCGGCAGGCCGGCCTGTTGCCACAGTTTGAGCGTTTCCTCCGCGGTGTGCGGCGTTAACTCACTGGGCTTAAACACCACGGTATTCCCGGCCAGCAGCGCCGGGACAATATGCCCGTTCGGCAAATGGCCCGGAAAATTGTACGGCCCGAACACCGCCATTACGCCGTGCGGGCGATGGCGCAACACCGCCGCGCCGTCCGGCATTGCCGTATGGCTCTCACCGGTACGGGCGTGGTAAGCCCGCAGGGAAATGCCGACTTTACCGATCATCGCCTGAACTTCGGTCAGCGTTTCCCAGCGTGGCTTGCCGGTTTCGCGGCTAATCACTTCCGCCAACGCGGATTTATGCTGTTCCAACAGTTCGGCAAAGCGTTTTACCCGCTGCTCACGCTGCTCAAAAGGCATGCGCGCCCAGGCGGGAAATGCGCGGCGGGCCGCAGCGCACGCGGCGGCGACGTCATCCGCATCTGCAGCGTTGGCCTGCCACAGCCGCTGGCCGCTGACAGGATCATGTTTAGCAAATGCAGCGGCGTGGCCTGGCAGCCAGGCGCCATTAATTAACAACCCAGGGTGTGACATTATGCTTTCTCCTGTGGAATAAGGGGGAGCACCCGCACCGGCTCACCAGGCTCGATGCCGAGCATCGCCGCGGTATCCGTGCCGATCGACAGCCGATCGCCATCCCGATCGGCCCGCACCAGCAGGGCGCGATAATCCTGATAGCGATCGTTGCTCACCAGATAAACCGGCGCATCGGGGCGTGCCGGCTCGGCGGCTATCGCGGTTTCCAGCCGTTGGCTGTCTTTCACCGCGCGGATCTCGTCAATCTCGGCTTCAAGCGTCGGCCCGCCGTCGAAAATATCAACATAGCCCTGATAGCGCAGCCCTTCCGCCTCCAGTAAACGGCGGGCCGGCGCCGTATGCGGGTGCACCTGCCCCACCGCTTTTTGCGCGTCCTCGGCCAGGAAATCCAGATACAGTGGGTGCTTTGGCATCAGTTCGGCGATAAACGCTTTTTGTCCGGTGCCGCTTAGGTAGTCGGCCTGGGCGAATTCAATCGAGAAGAAATGGCGGCCCATGCTTTCCCAAAACGGCGAACGGCCGCTTTCATCAGAAAAGCCGCGCATCTCGGCGATCACTTTCTGTGAAAAACTCTCGCGAAAGGCGGCCATAAACATAAAGCGCACCTTCGAAAGCAGCTTGCCGTTACTGCCGTGGCGATAGTCTGGATCGAGAAACAGCGTGCACAACTCCGAATGGCCGGTATGGTCGTTGCTCAAAAACAGCGTCGGCACCGATTTATAGACCCCTAATTGCTTTGAGGCATGCACCTGGGTGCCCACCCGGAAGCTGTACCAGGGTTCGGTCAGCCCCACCGCCACCTCAAGGGCGCTAATCCCCACCACCCGCTGACATTCGGTATCTTCCAGCACGAACAGGTAGCACTGCTCCGCGCGGGGAAGCTCGCCTTGCCAGGTTTGCAGCGCCCGTTCGATGCGTGCCGACAGCGTTTCTTCATCTTGCGGCAAGGAAGTCAGGCCTACGCCGCCTTTGCCGGCGAGCGCCAGCAAATCGGTTAAATCCCGGCGCGCGACTGGGCGAATAATCATCATAATGCGACCCTCAACTTGCATGCGGCCGCCCGGCTGGGCACGGCCGCGCTTTCATCAACAAAGGCGTGCCACGGCACGGGCAAAACGCGCTAAACCTTCAACCACATCCTGCTGCGGAATAATCAGCGAAGGAGTAAAACGCACCACATTCGGGCCGGCTATCAGCGCAATAACCCCTTCTTCATTAGCCAGCCTGGTGAGCTGTTTCGCCTTGCCCGCAAACGCCGGGGCCAGCTCGCAGCCAATCAGCAGCCCTTTACCGCGGATCTCGGCAAAAATGCCATATTGTTGATTAATGGCATTCAGCCCGGTGGTGAACCATTCATGGCGTTGTTTTACGCCGCCCAACACCTGTGGGGTATTGATGATGGAAAATACCGTGCCCGCCACCGCCGTTGCCAGCGGGTTGCCGCCGTAGGTGGTGCCGTGGGTGCCCACGCCAAAGGTGGGCGCCAGTTTGTTGGTGGTCAGCATCGCGCCAATCGGGAAGCCGGCGCCGAGCGCTTTGGCGGTTGTCAGCACATCCGGCACCACGCCGTAATGCATATAGGCATACAAATCGCCGGTGCGGCCGACGCCCGTTTGCACTTCATCAAAAATCAACAGCGCGCCATGGCGATCGCACAGCTCGCGCAGGCCCTGCAGGAAGGCCGGATCCGCCGGCAGCACGCCGCCCTCGCCCTGGATCGGCTCGACGATCACCGCGCAGGTCTGATCGCCGATCATTTCGGCCGCCGCCGCCAGATCGTTAAACGGCGCGTGGGTGATGCCGCCGGGCAGCGGCGCGAAGTCCTGCGAATATTTAGGCTGCCCGCCGACAGAAACGGTAAACAGCGTGCGACCATGAAATGCATTGTTAAAAGCGACGATTTGGTTTTTCGCCGCGTTGCCCTGTTCCAGTGCATACTTGCGCGCTAGCTTCAACGCGGCTTCGTTAGCTTCCGCACCGGAGTTGCAAAAAAAGACTTTGTCGGCGAACGTAGCGTCGATCAGTTTTTTTGCCAGGCGCAGCACCGGCTCATTGGTGTAGCCATTGCCCAAATGCCAGAGTTTCCTCGCCTGTTCGGCCAATGCCGCCGTGACGGCCGGGTGAGCATGCCCCAGCGCATTGACCGCAATACCACCGGCAAAATCAATGTAGGATTTGCCCTGCTGATCCCAAAGTTGCGATCCTTCCCCACGCACCAAGATAAAATCGGCAGGCGCATAAACCGGCACCATCCAGTCGTCAAAAGACTGGCGGCTAACTGCAATTGGCTGTTCCATTCGTGACCTCACATCTTAGAAATGCTGAATTTGATCGTACGCGCCGGCGCTATAGTGGATATTGTGCGATAAAACAAAAATATCCCGCAGCAGGCTCCCTTTCACCATGGCGATAATTCGCCTCATCGCCGGAAATTGCGTACAAAATCATCATAAAAAAACGCTATATCGCCCTATATTTCACTGAAAAGCAGCGCTAAAGCGGATAAATATCAAGGTGTGCATAACAACACTTATTAATTGATAAAGAGTGTAGAGCAGCTATCGTGCCAGAATGGAAAAAACCGCCAATTTCGTAAATTTTCCCTTTAAAACAACAAGTTATAGTGCATAATTATGCATTTTTTATGCATTCATACTGAATAATCGGGAAAATAAGGCGAAAAATCATCGCTGACAAAAAAAAACTATTCAGTCAGCAAAAAACGTATTTTTTCGCAGTTGCAGTGCAGAAAAGAATTTCCCAGCGCGATTCAACAGCGGCGCAGCAAACCATTTTGGTGCAACGTCGCACCAAAATAGATCAATGCAGCCGCACCATTCAGGGGCAAAACGGGAAACACGGCAGAAAGGCAGGCCATCGGCCCCGCCAGGCGACGGGGCCGATGGTTTAGCGGCGGTTACGCACCAGTTGATAACGGCGGGTGAGGTACTCCACCGGCGCACTCCATATATGCACCAGGCGGCAGAAAGGGAACAGGATGAACAGCGTCATCCCCAGCACCATATGGATCTTGAAAACCAGCGCCACGCCGTCCAGATGCTGCGCCGCCCCGGCATGGAAGGTCACCACTGCCTGGGCCCAGGCGACCAGCTTCAGCATCTCGCTGCCGTCCATGTGCTGGGCTGAAAACGGAATCGTCAGCAGGCCAAGCGCCACCTGCACCACCAGCAACGTCAAAATCAGGATATCGCCTGCGCTGCTGGTGGCCCGCACGCGCGGATTGGTCAGCCGGCGTTTCAGCAGCATCACGCCGCCAATCAGCATCATCACCCCACAGGCGCCGCCGCCAATCATCGCCAGTTTTTGCTTCACGGCAATCGGCAAGAAGGCTTCATACATCCAGTGCGGCGTCAGCATGCCGAAAAAGTGCCCGGTGAAGATACCGATGATGCCGATATGGAACAGATTGGAAGCCAGCCGCATCCCTTTCTTGTCCAGCATCTGGCTGGAGCCGGCGCGCCAGCTGTACTGGCCGTAGTCATAGCGCAGCCAGCTGCCGATCAGGAACACCGTCCCCGCCAGATAAGGGTAAATATCGAAGAAGAAAAGATTTAAAAATTGCATGTCAGCCCCCTTTTCTACCCGGCATGGCCTGCGCCACGTCCAGATACTGTGGCGCCACCGCATGCGCATGGCGGCGTTGATGCGCCGCCTGCTGGGCAGACGCGCACCCTTGTTCCCCAAGGAACTTGACCTGTTCCTCTTCCCACACCGCATCCAGCGCCTGCGGCGTATCGTCGCGAGCTTCAACGGCCACTTTTTGCTGCAACGCGGCGGCCTGTATGCCGCTGCCGGACAGCGCCAGCAGAGCATCGAACAGCACGCTGTATGCGCTCTGGCGGCTGTTGAGCCGCTCGCCCAGCAGTGCCAGAATGGGCGCCACGTCCTGTAGCCCGCCGCGCGCCTGCGCCTGGCTGCCGCTGGCCAGATATTCCAGGTACATCGGTAAAAAGTCCGGCAGTTCACGGCTGTCGATTTCCAACCCGGCCCGGCGATACTGGGCCATCAGATCGACCATCGCCTGGCCGCGATCGCGGGATTCCCCGTGCACATGTTCAAACAGCAGTAGCGAGGTGGCGCGCCCACGATCAAACAGTTCGCAGTATTCCGCCTGCACGTCCAATAGCGGGCGGGCGCAAAAGCGCTGGATAAAACCCTTCAGTTGCGTGCGGTGGTGTGGCTCCAGTTCATCAGCGCTTTCCAGTGCGGCGATCAACGCCGACTGGTGCGCGAACAGCGCCGGATCCGGATAATCCAATAGGCGTGCTATCACGCGCAGGGCCATCATGATACGTCCTCCCGGCGCGGCGTTTTCGCCGTCACGTCGATAGCATCAATGCGGCGGCTGTTAAACAGGTTGAATTTACTGTCGCTACCGTGGCAACCATCGCCAAAGCTAAAGCCGCAGCCTTTGCTTTCCGGGAAAGCCTCGCGCGCCAGCTCGCGGTGGCTGGAAGGGATCACGAAACGGTCTTCATAGTTGGCGATCGCCAGGTAGCGGTACATTTCCTGTGCCTGGGCTTCGGTTAGCCCCACCTGTTCCAGCGCACGGGTATCCACCTGCCCGTCAACGCTCTCGGCACGTTTGTAATGACGCATCGCCAGCATACGTTTCAATGCCAACAACACCGGCTCTGGGTCGCCTGCGGTAAGCAGGTTGGCCAGGTACTGCACCGGAATGCGCAGGCTTTCGACATCCGGCAATACGCCGCTGTGCGGCAACGCGCCGGCATCCGCAGCGGACTGGATCGGCGACAGCGGCGGCACATACCACACCATCGGCAGGGTGCGGTATTCCGGGTGCAGCGGCAGCGCCAGCTTCCAGTCCACCGCCATTTTGTACACCGGCGACTGTTGCGCCGCGTCGATCACCCCTTGCGGCACCCCATCTTGCAGCGCCTGGGCGATGACCACCGGATCGTTGGGATCCAAAAAAATATCCAGTTGGCTGCGGTACAGATCCTGCGCGTTTTCCGCCAGCGCGGCCTGCTCGATGCGATCGGCATCGTACAACAGCACGCCCAGATAGCGGATGCGCCCCACGCAGGTTTCCGAACATACCGTCGGCTGGCCGGATTCAATGCGCGGGTAACAGAAGATGCACTTCTCGGATTTGCCGCTTTTCCAGTTGAAATAGATTTTTTTGTAGGGGCAACCGGTCAGGCACATACGCCAGCCACGGCATTTATCCTGATCGATCAGCACAATGCCGTCTTCACCGCGTTTATAAATGGCGCCGCTGGGGCAAGTCGCCACGCACGCCGGGTTAAGGCAGTGCTCACACAGGCGCGGCAGATACAGCATGAAGGTGTTTTCGAACTGGCCGTACATCGCCTTTTGCATGCTATCGAAGTTTTTATCTTTGGCGCGCTTTTCAAACTCGCCGCCGAGGATCTCCTCCCAGTTCGGCCCATTCTCGATCTTGTTCATCCGCTTGCCGGTGATCAGCGAACGCGGGCGGGCGATTGGCTGGTGTTTGCCCTGCGGCGCCGCCTGCAGATTTTGGTAATCGTAATCGAACGGCTCATAGTAATCGTCCAACGCCGGCACGTCCGGGTTGGCGAAAATCTTGGACAGCAGGCTGACGCGGTTGCCCATGCGCGGCTCCAGCTTACCGTTGATTTTACGGATCCAGCCGCCCTTCCACTTTTCCTGATCTTCCCAGGCCTGCGGGTAGCCGACGCCGGGCTTGCTTTCCACGTTGTTGAACCAGGCGTATTCCATCCCTTCACGGCTGGTCCAGACGTTCTTGCAGGTGACCGAGCAGGTATGGCAGCCAATGCATTTATCCAGATTCAGCACCATGCCAATTTGAGAACGAATTTTCATTTGGCTTTCTCCCGTTGGCTGCCCTGCACGCTGTCGTTGCCCTCGCCGTCCAGCCAGTCAATACGGTTCATCTTGCGCACCACCACAAACTCGTCCCGGTTGGAACCTACGGTGCCGTAGTAGTTAAAGCCATAGGCCAGTTGGGCGTAGCCGCCGATCATATGGGTCGGTTTCGGGCTGATGCGGGTAACGGAATTGTGAATACCGCCGCGCTGGCTGGTGATTTCCGAGCCGGGGATATTCATGATGCGCTCTTGCGCGTGGTACATCATGGTCATCCCTGAAGGGATACGCTGGCTGACGACCGCGCGCGCCGTCAGTGCGCCGTTGGCGTTGAAGGCTTCGATCCAATCATTGTCGACAATGCCCAGGGATTTGGCGTCGTCTTCGCTCAGCCAGATAATCGGCCCGCCGCGCGCCAGGGTCAGCATCAGCAAGTTATCGCTATAGGTGGAGTGGATCCCCCATTTCTGGTGCGGCGTCAGGAAGTTGAGCGCTTTTTCCGGGTTGCCGTTAGGCTTTTGGTTCAGCAACGGCTGTGCGGCCCGGGTGTCGATCGGCGGGCGATAAGCCAACAGGCTCTCCCCGAACGCCCGCATCCACTCATGGTCTTGATAAAGCTGCTGACGGCCGCTCAGGGTGCGCCAGGGGATCAGCTCATGCACGTTGGTATAGCAGGCGTTGTACGAAACGTGTTCATCTTCCAGGCCGGACCAGGTGGGGCTGGAGATAATTTTGCGCGGCTGGGCCTGAATATCGCGGAAGCGGATTTTCTCGTCTTCCTTGTTCAGCGCCAGGTGGGTGTGATCGCGCCCGGTCAGGTTGCTGAGCGCCTGCCAGGCCTTCACTGCCACCTGGCCGTTGGTTTCCGGCGCCAGTGACAGGATCACTTCTGCCGCGTCTATGGCGCTTTCTATCTTCGGCCGGCCGGCCGCCGGGCCGCTGGTTTTCACATAGTTGAGTTTTTTCAGAAAGTCGACTTCCTGCTGGGTGTTCCAGCCGATGCCCTTGCCGCCGTTGCCCAGTTTATCCAGCAGCGGCCCCAGCGCAGTGAAGCGTTCATAGGTCGCCGGGTAGTCACGCTCCACCAGCATGATGTGCGGTGCGGTTTGGCCTGGGATCAGATCGCATTCGCCCCGCTTCCAATCCTGCACGCCGAACGGCTGCGCCATTTCTGCGGCGGAGTCATGCTGGATCGGCAGCGTCACCACATCGGTTTCCTGCCCCAGATGGCCAACGCACACTTCAGAGAACTTGCTGGCGATGCCTTTATAAATTTCCCAGTCGCTCTTGGATTCCCAGGCAGGATCCACCGCCGCAGACAACGGGTGGATAAACGGATGCATGTCCGAGGTGTTCATGTCGTCTTTTTCGTACCAGGTGGCGGTCGGCAAGACGATATCCGAATACAGACAGGTGCTGGACATGCGGAAATCCAGCGTGACCACCAGATCCAGCTTGCCTTCACCGCCCTGATCCTGCCATTCCACTTCCTGCGGTTTGACGCCGCCCTGCTGCCCCAGATCTTTGCCCTGGATACCGTGTTCGGTGCCCAACAGGTATTTGAGCATGTATTCATGCCCCTTGCCGGATGATCCCAACAGGTTGGAACGCCAAACGAACAGGTTACGCGGGAAGTTCTGCGGATTATCCGGCTGTTCGGCGGCGAAGCGCAGTGTGCCTTGCTTCAGGCTGGCAACGGTATAATCCACTGGCGTTTGGCCGGCCGCCGCGGCCTGGGCGGCAATACGTAGCGGATTGGTGCCCAACTGTGGCGCGGAAGGCAGCCACCCCATGCGTTCAGCGCGCACGTTGAGATCGATCAGGCTGCAGTTGAAACGGCTTTTGTCCGCCAACGGCGACAGCAGCTCCTGCGGGCCGACGGTTTCATAGCGCCATTGGCTGGAATGGTTATAGAAAAACGAGGTGCTGTTCATATGGCGCGGCGGGCGCTGCCAATCCAGCCCGAACGCCAGCGGCAGCCAACCGGTTTGCGGGCGCAGCTTCTCCTGGCCGACGTAATGCGCCCAACCGCCGCCGCTTTGCCCCACGCAACCGCAGAAGATCAGCATATTGATCAACCCACGGTAGGTCATATCCATGTGGTACCAGTGGTTGATGCCGGCGCCGACGATAATCATCGAGCGGCCACGGGTTTTCTCGGCGTTTTCGGCAAATTCACGCGCGATACGAGTGATATTGTGGCGTGATACGCCGGTGATTTGCTCTGCCCAGGCCGGCGTATAGGCCTTCACCTGGTCATAATCGGTGGCGCAGTTGGCATCGTTCAGGCCGCGTTCCAGGCCATAGTTGGCCAGGGTGAGATCGTAAACGCTGGCGACCCGAGCTTCACTGCCGTCCGCCAACCGCAGGCGTTTTATCGGCAGTTTGTGCAGCAGGATCTCATCAAGCGCCACGCTGTTGAAATGTTCGCTTTGCGCGCCGCCAAAGTAGGGGAAACCGACGTCGACAACCTCATCGTGCGCGCCGAGCAGGCTGAGCTGCAGCGCTATCTCACGCTGCTGCCCGCCTTCGCGCTGCTCCAGGTTCCACTTGCCCTTTTCGCCCCAGCGAAAACCAATCGCCCCTTGCGGCGCGACCAGCTCACCGCTCAGGCTGTCGATAGCGACGGTTTTCCATTGCGGGTTATTTTCCTGCCCCAGGGCGGCCACCAGATCGCTGGCGCGCAGCATGCGGCCGGCGGCGTAGTAACCGCCCTCGCGCGCTTCCAGCAAAACCAACATCGGCATGTCGGTGTAGCGGCGCACATAATCGCGGAAATAGCCCACTTCACGATCCAGATGGAACTCCCGGAGCATCACGTGGCCCATCGCCAATGCCATTGCGCTGTCGGTGCCCTGCTTCGGGCTCAGCCACTGATCGCACAGCTTGGCGATTTCTGCGTAATCCGGCGTGACGGCCACGGTCTTGGTGCCTTTGTAGCGCACTTCGGTGAAGAAGTGCGCGTCGGGGGTACGCGTCTGCGGCACGTTGGATCCCCAGGCAATAATATACGACGAATTGTACCAGTCCGCCGATTCGGGCACGTCGGTCTGCTCGCCCCAGGTCATGGGCGAAGCCGGCGGCAAGTCGCAATACCAATCGTAGAAACTCAGGCAAACGCCGCCAATCAGCGACAGATAACGTGCACCGGCAGCATAAGAGACCATCGACATCGCCGGGATGGGTGAAAAACCGATAATGCGATCCGGGCCATAGGTTTTGGCGGTATAAACATTGGCGGCGGCGATCAGCTCATTCGCTTCCTGCCAGTTGGCGCGCACAAAGCCACCGCGGCCGCGTGCGCTTTTATAACTGGCGGCCTTTTGCGGATCGCTGACGATGGAAGCCCATGCGTCAACCGGATCGCTGTGGCGGGCCTTGGCCTCGCGCCACAATGCAACCAGGCGTTTGCGCATCAGCGGATATTTCAGGCGGTTGGCGCTGTAAAGATACCAGGAGTAGCTGGCACCGCGCGGGCAACCGCGCGGTTCATGATTCGGTAAATCGGGGCGGGTACGGGGGTAATCGGTCTGTTGGGTTTCCCAGGTCACCAGGCCGTTTTTGACATAGATTTTCCAACTGCATGAACCGGTACAGTTTACGCCATGGGTAGAACGCACCACTTTGTCGTGCTGCCAGCGGCTACGGTAACCGTCTTCCCAGTCGCGGTTGGCGTTCAGCGTCTGACCATGCTCGCCAGAGAACGGCTCGGCCAGTTGTTTAAAATAGCGAAACCGGTCTAAAAATTTGCTCATCCGGGCTTCTCCTGACTGCTCTTATCGTTATTGGTTTACCCAATGAATTTCAACGAAGCATGAAAGACACGGGTATAGACATTGCTCGATCTGGCGCCCAGCCTACTGACGGGCTGGCGCAGGCCAGTTGATTGCGATCAAGGGAAGCTGACGCGTTAAGCGACGAAACTGGCGCAAATACCACCAAAGAATAACCTGGTGGTATTTGTTTAATTGATTGATAAAAAAGAAATAATTATTGATTATCGGCAAGAGGAACTGCGGGGAACACGGCGTGGGATATTTAGAGGTAGCGTGCGGGGTGCACGCTAATCAGAGTCTTGAGTTGGGCGCCATCGGTGTAAAATTCGGCTCTCTGAAGTTAAGCACCGTCCATTTCATGGCCAATCCACTCACCGCTTTCGCGATTGATGTGGTTTAAGTAGCGCTCATACTGCTCTTCGCCATAAAACACATTCAACAACGGCGTGTTGTACAGAGACTCCCACATCTGCCCAAGCAATATCGGCCGCCGCGGCACATAGATGTTCTCAATCAGGTTATAACCGGTTGCCATCAACATCAGGAAAAGGAAAAAGTAATTGAAGCGGCCGCGAATAAACGAAGCTGGGTAGGAAATATAATAAAAAAGCAAAAAAATCGATGCGGCACTGGCGTAACGGCTGGCCGCCTGAAGTGAACTGGAAGAGAGGAAGATAAACACCACCAGCCACGCGGCATAATTTCTAATATCACCAGGCTGGTTACGCATAGGGTAAGCCAAAAGATATACGCCAAGAAATAACGCTGGGAATAAGACAATCAGGAAGTTAATCATCCCATTCGCATTGCCACTGGTAAGATATTCACTGGCATACAAACCCGAAGTGTATACGCTGGAATAGCTATCAATACCGGAGATAGTAATATGCGACAGGATAAATGGCAGCGCATATTTGGCGTTCAAGAACGCCAACGCGCTAAAAACCACCGTGAGTAAGCGGTTCAGTAAAAAGAACCGGCTGCAGAGAAACACGCCGAGCAACAGCATGCTGGAAAAGTGCGTCAACATGGCGAATAGCAGAAGAAATACGGCCAGATGAAGGTGCTTCCGTTCACAGAGCATGACCATGGCAAGGGTCATAATCGCGATGGAAAAGCCAAATCGCAGCCCCATGGCAATGATAAAGGGGTTAATCAAGAACAGCACCGCCAGGTGCAACAACACAAACTGGCGCGGCGAAAAAACCTTTCCGCTACCGAGCAACACGATGTTCAGTGCGTTCAGGTAAGCATACACCCCCAGTGCGGCATACAGTGCCGGGATAATATAAAACGGCACGCCGAGGGTTTTAAAAAGATAAATATTGGCATGTAAAATCAAATCCACTTTACCCAGCATAATGTCGCTCAAATGGGTGGCAGAGTTGATCGATTCATAAACAGAATAATGACGATAAAGATCGGACAACGGTGGTATTTTAAGGAAAAGGAAAAAATAGCAAACCGCAATAAGGAAATAGGCCGATGAATTCCGATTGCCTGAACGTAACGTGGCAATGCTGTGTAATAAAGCCAATAGCGGCATGATCAGCAACAATACGCTGCCGATCACTGCCGAGCGTTCAACACGCATAAATATCCTCTAAATTAATCTTCTCTATCGGCTTGATGGCACGGCGGCCATCAAGACAAAGAAACCGAATTTACCCTGGCACGGCGGCACCAAACGAAGGGGTTCAGTCAGAAAGGCAGGCCCTTGAAAAAGGCATTGCGGAGAATATTTTTGACATAAACCCCAGCCGCAGAACCGCTGTTGATGTAAATAATCCCCTTCATCCCATGCAATATGCCGCTAATACGGCTGTGGTTATCGGTCAGAATGCGCGAACGGATACAGGTATGGCGCAACTGCATGATCTTGCGCGCCTGTGGCGAAATCATCGGCATCAGGCGGCGTTCAAAGCACATCTTGTGCTGGTAACCCACAATGCCTTTCGCGCTATAGGTAATACGTTCGCCGTCGTGGTCGTTATGTACCGCCAGCCGCTCGTGCAATATCCCAATGTGCGCGCCGGCCGCCAATAAGCGATACAAAAAGAGGTGGTCCTGGTAGCGTGGGGTATTAAAAAAACCGCGCACCCGGATCGCTGTCTCTCTACGCAACATAATCATCGGGGTGTAAGCGACGCCGGCCAACATAAAGTCCTGCAGCCCCTGGCAGCGCGCCTGGTAATAATGTTCAGCACTGATCTGCCCATCTTTGAGAATGTCCATATCGCACAGGCTGACGTCGTAACCGCCCGTCCGCATAAAGGCCAACTGGCGGGCAATTTTCTGTGGGTGATAGTAATCGTCATCATCCAGGAAGGTAATGTACTCCCCCGTCGCACGCAGAATACCGCTATTACGTGCGCGTGAACCGCCACCGTTGCGGCGGCGTGGATAATAGATTATTTTCCCCTGCTCGATATAAGGCGCCAGGCGCTGGCGCGTAGCCTTGCGCTGGGGCTCACTCGGCGGATTGTCATCCACCACAATCACTTCCACCTGCGCATAGGTTTGTGCCAGGACGCTATTAATGGCGCGGATCAGTAATTCACTGCGGCCATAGGTGGGTATAATCACACTAACTTTGGTGCTCATCATTTTCATCCGCAATAATCATTTTGTTCATGCCCTCCCCAGCCCTGTTCACGGCCGCTTATCCACCACGGTTATACAAGCGGGCCAACAGGTAATAGGCCAACGGGCTACGATAGAACAACCGGTTTTTCCGGCTCAGCAACCGCTGTTCTTCCGCACGCAGGCGCGTGTATTGGCGCCTTAATAACGCCGTTTCGCGCAGTGCGGCGGGCAGGCCGCAAAAATCCACCCCAACCAGCAGGCGGGCTTTCAGCGTGGTAACAAACAGGATGGAATACAGATGATTGCCAGGCGCTTTACGCCGGCCAATATTTGCCTGGCCCAGCGCATAGTCCAGATCGTCCAAATCACGCCGTTTCGGTGCACGGGTAATGCCTGCAGGATTCACGCGATACCCCACCAGTGGCGCACTGCAAGCGACGATGCTGCGCGCCTTCAGGTAGAGTTGCGGTATCAATTGAATATCTTCGAAGTTGCGCCCGGCAGGGAAAAGCGCGCCGTCAAACAACGCCGCACGATAAATACGCGCCCAGGCGTACCACATGCTGCGATTGAAGCTCTCCTGCAACAACGCCTGGTGCCCAGCGCTGTCTGGCGGCTTCACATCGCCAGGCACGATGTGCATGATGTTTCCCGCGCTCGCGTCTCCGGCAGTGGAAAATCTTCTGGCGTTGAACGCCACAATTTCCGCCTGCGGGTTTTCCGCCAGTAACTGCCCAAGCGTAGTGAAATAATCCGGCAACAGCAGATCGTCCGAATCAAGGAAACCAATGTAGCGCCCGGTCGCGTGGGCAATCCCGGTATTCCGTGCCGCACTCAATCCCTGATTGGTTTGGCGCAGCATGACGACCTGCCCCTGCCACTGCGGATAACGCTCCAGAACCCGTTTGGCGATCGCCATCGAATCATCGGGGCTGCCGTCATCAACGATAATCACCTCCGCCCAGGCCGGCAATGAGGCGAGCACCGAGTGAAGGCAGGCTTCAATATAATCCGCGACCTTATAAACGGGGATGATAAGGCTAAGAGTCATCGTGTTCACTGGCGATCCTTTTCCACTGTTTGACGTTGTACCCACAGCGCCATACTGCCCATCGACGGCAACGCTAACTCCGCGCCCTGTGGTTCCTGCCATTGCCAACCGGCCGGCAGCGCAAAACGCACGGACATCGGCCGGTAATAGGGATTGACCACCAGCACCAACCCACGGCCACCGTCGATAAACAACCGGGCCGGAATGGCCGTGTTATTGCCATGCAGCATTCGGCTTTCGCCCGAGAGCAAATAAGGGGTAAAACTGACGATCTCCTGTGCAACCTTGGCCACGCCCTGCCAAATGCCGTCAAACTCTTGCTGCCGGAACGTTCCCCGGTTGCGCTTGTAAAACAGATCGGTATAGGAATAAAAAAGTATCCCTTTCGCCCCGCCAATCAGCCCCAGCCAGGCCTGGTTCCGCATCTCGGCCTCACTGGGTTGGTGCGGTTTTCGCCCGGGGCTATACGCCGCATGATCCATGATTTGGGTGACAATCCACGCCCCCTTGGCCTGCCGGGCCGCCATTTTGGTCAGGCGGGCATACAGCAACGTACGGGTGAGATCGTTATCTTTACCGATCGGATAAGGATCGCTGGCCAACACATCCGAACTGTTGAAATAGCTGTCCAACGCGCCGGCCCGGTCCACGACCTGAAACGTCAAATGATCGGGATCGCGCTGTTTGATCTGCAGATGCTTTGCTTCAATCTGCGGCACATATTCCAGCCCCAATTCATCGTTGATATACCAGGCCAGCAGATTAGGCTGGTGTTTGAGTTTCTCTACATACGCGGCGGTCAGGGCCGGATAACTCAGGTGGGTTTCCGGCGCGAACTGCGTGCCGGCATAAAAGTCCTTCACGGAATAAATGACCTGTAAATCATGTTGCTGCGTCTTGCGGAAATAGCCGGCGGGATCCTTGCTCACACCGTAATCATAATCCAGCAACGTGTTAAAACCCGCCGCACGAATACGTGCCAGATGTTCATCGGTCGCCATGCCGGCATACATATAGATCCCAAGCGGGAAAAAACGCTTACCGTCTTTTAGGGTATATCCCTGTGCATCCAATGCGACTTTCGGCGGCCGGCTGCTGATGCTGATCGGCATAGCGCTGGAGCGGCTAAGCTGCGAGTCTTGCGCAGTCACCCGCTGTTGCAGCCGATATTCACCGGCCGAAAGCGTTGCCGGCAGCGCAAACACCACCGGCTGCTCCCCTTCTATATGGTAATGCCGGCGATCGTGTTTAACCGCCTCACCGCGGCTATCCAGCAATGTGCTATCCACCTGCACCGGTTGTTTGTCCGGCATGAACACGGTACTCAGTGCCATCGCATCGTCTGCCCGCACCTGGTAAAGCACCGGCGCGGTGGGTTGCAGGCAGGCATAGACATCATCAAACTCTGCACGCCCCGTGGTGCCCCGGCGAAAGTAGACGCCGAGCGTCACTTCCGCCGCCCGTGCCGGCACCAAAAAACGGCCCGCGACAGGCTGCCAATCACCGGTGCCGACCACGCCCTGCGGATGGCTTCCTGCCAGATAGCGCCCATCCGCATCGTAACTTTCGACGAAAATGCCCGCGCCCCGATCGTCGGCGTCCCCCTGTAAATCTGCACCATTCACCCAAACGCCAAAATCGAGCGCCTGCCCGGGCTTAACGCGCAATTGTTGGGTCATCGTGTGGTAACGTTCGGGATCGCTATTCTGATAGCGCAGGCTGGCCTGCCCAGTGCGGCCGCCGGTGGTAATTTCGCCGGCCGATAGCGCCCAACCTTGCTCCCCTAGCTCAAACCCGCCGTTTTCGATCAGGTTATCCGCACAGCCGGCCGCGCACGCCTGCCCTGCTAACCACACGCCGGCCGACAGACAAGCGCCTGATAATATTGAATACGTCATTGCCTTTTCATCGCCGCGTTGTACAGATAGGAACAAAACAGATAGCAGGATTTTTGGTAGGAGAAGCCTAAATGGCGGCGGTAAATTTGCCATTGCCAGTCCGCCGCTTTGATTTTGTTGCCAGACAGCGACTGGGCGGAAAGGCGATAAAACGCTAATGGTTCGGGCACGCAGTAGGCCTGGCGATTACGGGCCTTTTCCATCACGGACAGCCACATCACATAATCTTCATGCCCCACCTTGCGCTGGAATACCTTGCCGGTGCGATGCCGGTTATAGATCCCAGTCAGGTTACCTATCCAATTGCTTTTCAACATATCGCGATAGGCGATGATCTCCTGGCCGCCGCGGTAGTGCTTAATTTGCTGCGGATCCTGTTCAAAAGTGCAGTAATGCGAACACACGACATCGTAACGGCCGGTTTGCAAAATACCAACCTGGCGCGCCAGCTTATTCTTGTGCCAGATATCGTCGCTGTCGCAAAAGGCGATATAGCCGCCGCGCGCCGCCTCAATCGCAATATTCCGCGTTTCGGCGACGCCTTGATTGGTATCGTTGCGAATATAAGTCAGCCGATCGTGAATAAACGGTTTGATCACTTCCGCGGTATTGTCGGTGGAGGCATCGTCGATCACATACAAATGGTAATCCTGGTAGGTCTGCGCCAATACGCCCAGGATCGACTGTTTGATAAAGCTGGCCGCATTGTATACCGGCATGATAACTGACACGCTTTCCATATTAACCTCACGCAATTAACTGCTGCCATTGGGGATAAATACGTTCGGGGATAAACCGCTCGGCTTTTTCCAGCGAACGTAGGGAAAAGCGGCGCCGTAGAGCGGCATCCGCCATCAACGCCAAAATGTGTTGGCCAAAGGCCTGAACATCGCCGTCCGCAATCAAATAACCGTTACTGCCGTGGTCGATCAGCTCGGCCGGCCCGGTCTGACAGTCAAAGGCGATCAGCGGCAAGCCAAAACTCATCGCTTCAATCAGCACCATCGGCAAGCCTTCATAGCGGGAGGTCATCAGTAGCATGGCGGCCTGGCGATAATGGCTGGCGATATCGGCCGTTGCCGGCAACAGTTTGACCTGCTGCGCCAAACCCGATGTGTTGATTTGCTGTTGCAACGCCAAACGTTCCGGCCCGTCGCCAACGATATGCAATTGCCAGCCCTGAGCCCGCGGCACAATGCTCTCCCAGGCAGAGATCAGGCGATCAAATCCCTTCTGCCGGCATAAGCGCCCTACCGCCAACGCCATCGGCTGGCGCAGCGCCGGTGAGGTGGGTTGAATAGGAAACGGAGAAACGTTTTCAATCACCAGGCATTTCTTTTCGGGCACCCAGCGGCGGATGTTCAGCAAATCTTTTTGTGTCAGTAACACGGTGCGATCGCTGAGGCGGTAGATAAATATTTTCAGCCATTTCATCAACCATGGGTATTGATGGAAGCTGATGTGCTCACTGAGCAACAGGCGGCTTTGCGGGCATAGCAGGCGCAGATAAGGCGCCATAACGACCGAAAGTTTGCCCATCGAGACGGTGATAATGGCGTGGTATCGGCCATGGCGCAGCAAGCGGGCCAGCCGCCACGGCCACCACAACGCCCGATCGTTAAGCAGGCGCAGGTTAACCTGGCGGTCAAGCGGATAAAACGCGCCATCGCCGCAAATGGATAGCAGATCGACCTGATAACCCGGCAGCGCGGCCAGCGCATTGGCTAAACCGCTGGCGACACGCTCGGTTCCCCCTTTGCCGGCCATATTTTCAATCACAATCGCGACTTTCCGATATTGCATGTTGTCTCCATACCCCTTCGTCAACGATTCCTGTCATGCACCGGGCTTCAGCGATATTGCGTGTAAAGCGCGGGCATAAAGAAATCGCTACTGTTATTCACCGTTAATAGAACATTGCCGTTTTCTTTTTAATAAAACGGCAAGAGGCAATGCTATAGGCGCAATCAATTATTAATAACACGCAGATATGATTTTTATTTACACTCGGCGGGTGAAACGGCCAAAAGCATTATCCTACCCGATGACGTTTCGGCCTTATATCAGGCGCACCATACTGTTAAGTTGTGTATTAATAACGTGATGGTTGTATAGCGTAGGTGAGGCTATTCAAAAAAATAGCTCCCCCATTCTTTCTCAACGGTTGCCGGCAGCAGTTTTTGTAAACCAGCGCCCGGTGTAAAAGTCAGTTCACCAAAATAAACCCGCTCTTCCACCTGGTAAAAATCAACCCTGACATACGAAAACTGCTCAGCGACCCGGCGCGTCAACGCCAACATCAGCCGCAGTTGGCTCGGTTTTGCCATCGGAACATCGCTGTTTGGCACCCCCATGCGGATTTCCGTGCGGTTCCAATCCTGATCAAAAAAATCACGCCGGTGATCGATAAAGCGCTGATAATCAATCTGAATAAAAAAGCGAATTTCCCCATCACGATTAAAACAGTGGATCTTGATATCGTTTGGCGTCTTCCCCTTCTCCATCAGCATTTTCTCTACCAAAATACGCGGAGGAATATCTTTATAGTGCCGTTCCCGATAAACCTGGTAAAAATTCTGCCGCATCCAGCCTTCTGTGAGCGTGCGCAATTCATTAAAGCTGGTTTGGGCTTTGTCAAACACCAACTGATTATAACCACTGCCGTGATTAGCCTTGATAACAAAAGCGTTGGGTAAACGCTGGTACATCTCTTCAGTCAGTGTTTCTCCCTGCGCATACAGTTCTATCAGGTACTCTTCCCCCCACAGTTTTGCAATATAATCCCTCACCTGATATTTATCCGAAAGCTGGGTATAGATGCTGCGGGGGTACACCTTTCTGCGCATCAACTTTTCACTGTAGTATTTCGGTTTTGATAAATGCGGTATTTTGTGAAAAAACATGGCATATTTTAACTGATGATATATCGCATCGGGCATGCATTTATAAAAACCATGTACTAGGCTACTTAACATAAATCTCTCTGACCCTCCCTATTAACTGGGGCAAACAACGATAGCAAGTTATCTGCAACCTGGTTATTTGTCCTCGCCTGAAAAAACCATTAAATACAAAAAATGAAACAAACTCGGTTATCAGCGTTGAGATGGCCGCGCCATGAATGCCGTAGCGCGGGATCAACACAATATTCATCACCACATTGACCAACGCGGCCAGTGGCATTTTTATCGCAATGAATCGGTAACCGCCGAATAGCACGATAGCCTGGTAAGAAACGGTACCCATGACGGAAAACAATGAGGTTACCGAACACAGCGCCAGAATCGTCGCGGTTTCCCGGAAATTCTCGCCAAACAGCAACACCACCAGTTGCGTGGGGAACAACGAGAGCAGCAAGATCACCGGCGCGGATAACAGCAACACCACCAAATAGAGCAGGCGGATGCGATCTTCTTTCAACTGCTGGGTGCGCGCGCCGGCCACGCTTGGCAGCATGGAAGTGATGAGCGCCATGGGGACAAACACCCATCCCTGGCTAAGCGTAATCGCCGCACTGTATAAACCAACGCTATGCTCCCCCAGGTAGTTGCCGAGCATGATCTGATCAATACGCGTATAAATGACGATCGACAAACCGGAGACGGCTAACGGCAGCCCGACCTTCAACAGATAGCGCCCGTAGCCGCGCTGATGGCGTTTAGCGATAGGCCGCAATGGCGGCCTTGAGCGGTGAAACAACACGCTGCGAACCAGATAAGGCAACAGGCTGCTAAGCACGTAGGGAACGGCAAACCACACCAGCGGCAGTTCCATGTTAACCAACACCAGACGCATGATGATCGACAGCAGCAGCGCCACATTGTTAATCATGGTGTTTAACTTGGATTTCAGCAGTGCGTCGTAATAAATCTTGTACACGTCCTGCACGGAAAAATACGCGCTGACCAACATCAAAGCCATCATGATCTGGCTGGTGCGATCCTGCGTCAGCAGCGCCCAGGCCATCAAGGGAACGGCAATCACGGCGAATAATTGGCGGCGAATACGCATTGAAGCCAGCATCAGCCGAATACCGCTATGCACGCGTTTAGCCACCCGGTTGAACAGCACCGTATCCGCGCCCAACTGCACCAGCGGTACGCCGATGGCGATCACCGACAGCAAATAGCTAATCAGCCCATATTGAGCCGGCCCAAGATAACGCGCGACGTAGACCGAAACAAAAATGCCTGAAAGGCTCAACGATATCCGTTCCAACATCAGCCACAGAGAGTTCATCAGCACTGTTTTCATGCCGTTATTTAGCCTCTTGCTGGTAGCTTGGATAGGCGAAGGTATAGTATCCCGCATCGTTATTGGCGCTTCTTTTGAGCACGCCGTTGAGGATCACGCCTTTGACTGCCACGCCATTTTGCTCAAAACGGCGCAGGCTAACTTCAATTTGCTTGACGGTGTTGACTTCGAAACGCACCACCATCAATGCGGTGCCGGCATGCCGGCCGACGATCGCGGCATCGGTGACGGCCAATATCGGCGGGGTATCAATCACCACCAGATCATAATGCTGTTCCGCCCAGCGCAAAAAATCGGCAAAGCGCCGGTGCATTAGCAACTCCGACGGATTAGGCGGCACCTGACCACGGGAGACAAAATCCAGGTGTTCAACATCCGTCCGTTTGACCACCTTTTCCATCGTCACCTGGCCGGCCAACATGTCGGAAAGCCCCGGCTGAGCGTGGCTACCCATCCAACGGTGCAAAAAACCCTTGCGCATATCGGCGTCGATCAGCAGCACCCGTTGCCCGGCCTGGGCCAACACCACCGCCAAATTGGTGCTGGTAAAGCTTTTACCGCTGACCGGGCTGGCGCCAGACACCAACAAAATATTATTTTTGGCTTCCAGCATGGCAAAATGCAGGCTGGTACGCAGGCTGCGAATCGCCTCCACCGACAAATCACCCGGCTCTTCCAACGCTAATATCGGCAACTGGGCGCCGCTGCTTCTGGCCAGCAGTTGCTGTTGGCTACGGTTGCGTCTTTGTTGCCACGGCGAGAGCGGTACCGTGGCATAGACGTTGATCCCGCGCTTTTCCAACACATCGGTATTACTGATACCGCGATGAAATGCCGCACGCAGCAAGACCACCGATGACGACAATACCCCACCGATCAACAGTGCAAAGATCACTATCAGCATTTTTTGCGGCTTCACTGGCCGCATCGCGGTTTCCGCCTCGTCGATGATACGAACGTTCCCTACCGTTCCCGCCTTGCTGATGCTCAGTTCCTGCTGCTTGTTCATCAGTTGCACGTAAATCTGTTGATCCACCTGCACGTCGCGGGTCAGGCGCAAAATTTCCTGCTGGGTTTTCGGCAACGCCTGGACCTGTTTGCCCAGCCGCGCTTTTTCCGCCTCCAGCGTGGCGCGCTTTTCCAACAGCGCGCGGTATGCCGGGTGCGCACGGGTATACAGTTTGGAAATCTCTGACTCTTTGAACGTCAGTTCATTTAACTGGGCTTCCAGTTGCACCAACGTATCCAATACCGATTTGGCTTCCAGCGACAAATCGACGGAATCATTCTGCTGGCGAAAAAGATTCAGTTGGTTTTCCGCCCCGTTGAGGGAAGCCTGGGTTCGCGGCAACTGTTCCCGCAGGAAGGCCAGCATGCGCTGTGCCTCTTCGGTTTTGCGGTCTACATTCTGCTGTAGATAATTTTCTGTAATGCTTTTGAGGACATCTTCTGCATGCTGCGGGTTTTCTTCCGTCAGACTAAACGTCATGATGCCGCTTTCCTTACCGGCTGATGCGACATCCAGCCCATTGCGCAGATCATCAACGGCCGCCTGGCGCGGCACTTTTACCACGGTAAAGGTGCTGCCGACCGGCGCCGTCAGCGCCGTCACTGCCAGGCGCCAACCGCCCTGGTTCAAGACTTGCCCAACCGCACCGGCCAGAATGGGCTTATCGGCATAGCTCAACACCACATGCTGCGGATCCTGCACGGTGAGGGTTAGCCTTTCCCCCTGCATGCCGGCCGGTACGGTCATCTCGCTGATATGCACTTCCGGCGGCGTTTCGCCACGCAACCGGGCGAGCCCCTTACCGAACAACGGGAAATAATCAGGCTGCACGCGTACCGTCAAATCCAAATCGTCGACGGTTTTACCAATGACATAGCGTGATTTGGCCAACGAAACTTCATCTTGCGTGGCAGGGTTCTGGCCGAGCGTATTTTCCAACGTTTCGCGTAGCAATGACTCGCCTGATAGCTGCTTTTCCACCTGCACCAACGCGCTGGCCTGGTAAACCGGTGTGGCCAGCAACGCGTAGGCCACGCCCAGAACGCCGGCAAGCCCCGTGACCAGCGTGATACGCCAGCGGTTGTCCCACAGGGGGCCGATCAGCCGTTCCCAATCCAGTCTTTCATCCTGCTCGGCCATCACAATGGGCAGTGCGCTGTTATTCATGTTCAATAGTCCTTGCTTAGACGTTGTGGTTTACCAATTGCGGATCCGCAACGTGGCTTCGCTGAGATCGTTAAAACCGGAGATAGTTGGCGTCAGTTGGGCAATCAGGCGATTCCAGCGCGCCACCGGCGCCGCCGTGACGTACACCACATCAAAGGGTTGCAGTTGGAATTCGGTGCCCATCGCCAGCGCCGTGGCATCGGAAAGGTCAAACTGATAGAGCGCGGCCAACGGCCCGGCGTTGCCGCCGCCGCTTGGGCGGATCACAAACACGCCGGTGGCGTCGGCAACCGTCTGGCTGATGCCTTCGGCGTTGCCCAATGCTTCGGTCAGCGTCATACCGCTGCGATCCATTTTCAACGTGCTCTGTTTACCCACCTCGCCCATGACGAACACTTTCAGTTCGTCATTGCGCGGCACGTAAAGAATATCGCCGGGCGCCAGCAGATGGTTCTGGCTGGTATCGCCGCGCTGCATCAGCGCCTGCAGCGAGATGCGTTGTTCCTGGCCGTCGTGGGTCAGTACCACATTGCGCCAGTCGGCGTTTTGCGTCAGGCCGCCCGCGGCGTTGATGGCGTCCAGCACCGTTAACGGCACGTTCGTGATCGGCTGCTGGCCCGATGTCTGCACCTCGCCGGTCACATAGGCTTTTTGCGAGCGGAAAGCGGCAATGCTGACATCCACCTGCGGGCTTTCCACATAGGCCGCCAGGCGCTGGGCGATCAGGCTGCGCACGTCGGTCACCGTTTTGCCCACCACCGGCACGCGGCCAATATAGGGATAGAAAATGGTGCCGTCGGCATGCACCCAGTTACCGGTGTCGCTGGCGCTACGGTACTGGCCAGCCGGCGTGGTCAGTTCGGGATGATCCCAAACGGTGACGTTAAGCACATCACCGATGCCGATACGGTATTGGTAACGCTGCAAACGCTGATCCAACTGCGGATTGGGCCGCGCCACCGGCTCTACGCGGCGCATTTTCTCCAGCAGCATTGGCGTCATGCGGTAAACCTGCACCCGCTTGTCCAGATCAAAATCATCATCTTGTTGCGCTATGCGGGCTTTGCCCTGGGTGGGTAAATGCGAGCCGGGAACAACGGTACAGCCGGAAAGTAGCGCGCCGGATAACATCAGCGGCAAAAAATGAGGCAAATGAAGATTCATGAAAATACCGTGAAATAGCAGGCCGTGCGGCCTGCGTAGAGGTTAACGATCGGCAGAGCGCCGTTCGGGGAAAACCGTGGCCGCGCGCGGCTCGCGCAACAGGGAAAAATAACCGATGAAACAGAGCACGAAGGCCAGCAGCATAAGGTCTTCAGGCAACAGCAACACTTCGCTGCAAATGCCCACGCAGGCTAGCGTGATGGAGAGCATGCAGCTCATACCCAACGCCTGGCGGGCGTTAAGGCCATGGCGCATCAAAATATGGTGGATGTGATCGCGCCCGGCTTTGAACGGGCTTTGATGGCGCATTAAGCGCCGCACCATCACCGTCACCATGTCCATCAGTGGGATGGCAATCAGCCACAGTGCGGTGACCGGCCGCATTACCGCCTGGTCGCCCTGGGTCGCCGTAATCAACAGCCACAGCACGGTAAAACCGATCACCATGCTGCCGGTGTCCCCCATAAATACCTTGTTCTGCTGGCCGAAGATTCCCAAGTTGAACAACAGGAATGCCGCCAGTGCCACCATCAGCCCCAGGCACCACAGCGCCAGGTTCATCTGCCCGCTGATGCCAAACAGCAGCGCCAGCGCGGTAAAGGTGACGCAGGAGAGTACGCCGAGTTGGCCGTCGATACCGTCAACCATATTGTAGGCATTGATGGCGCCCCATACCGCCAGTGGCGTAATCAGCAGGGTCAGGCTCCCCAGCAGCAGCTCGGTATTGCCCAGCAGGTAGCCGAACGACTCCAACTGCATGCCGGCTTCCAATATCATCACCAGCGCGATCCCACCCTGCGCAAACACGCGCGGCGCGACGGGTAAATCGAAACGGTCGTCCAGCGCGCCCATCAGCGCCAGCACGGTGACGCACAGCAGGTAGACCGTTCCTTGCGGCATCCAGAAGGGTTGCCAGAGCAGCATCAATAAAATCGCCAGGTAAAGTACAATACCGCCCACCAATGGAATGTGCCCCTGGTGACGCTTCCTATCGCTCGGTTTATCCACCAACCCAATAGCAAACGCCACTTGGCGGGCAAACACCAACAGCAACAGCACCACAATAAATAGCCCGCTCAGTTGATATAACATTGTTCCTCCGCTCATTAATTGAGCTCGCCTTTATCTCCGTCATGCTTCCTTCACGTTGTAAGGCCGTGAAGCGGAAAACCCTGCCAGTCATTCAGGCACGCTACCGCCCTTGGGTTACAGCTCCCAATGCGCTATCAATAAAAAAAGAACGGCGAACCCCAGGAAAAAAATCAGCATGATTTGATCCTGCACAAACACATTTATTAATCGGGTAGCGGAAACTCCCACCGCTAGCCCGGAATAAAACTAATTGTTAAAAAATTCGTGCTTAATTGTTTTTTCGATTGCCGAACCAAGATGAACTGGCGCGACGAAATCGCTGTCAATATTGGTCTTAAATTGCGTTCTGGCACAGAATTTCTGTACACGAACACGGCTGATAGGAAATTTACGGCGACTTATTTTACTCAACACATCGAGCGCAGAGGCGCCGCAAAGACCAACGAAATAAGGAATCCGAATCGTTTTATTGCTTTTCCCTAAAGCAGACGAAATAACGTCAACCAGTTGGTTCATCGTGAAATCAGGTTTATCAACATAGTTGCTAACCAAATAACCCGATGGATGATCAAGGGCATATTCCAAACGGGCGGCAATATTTTCGACATAGGCCATGGACTTCATATTGTTGCCGCTGCCTACCATAACAAAACGGCCGCTGGCGATTTGCCGGAACAGGTTATAGACGTTGCCACGGTTGCCCTCACCGAACACCACGGTAGGCCGAATAATCGTGAGTTGGTTTCCACCCGCCGATTTGCGCCAGTCGTCATATGCATGTTCAGCTTCAAGCTTGGATTTGCCATAGTGATTGAATGGCTCAAAGCGCCCTTCCTCACCGGTTTCCTGCTGAACAAAACCATAAACCGCAACGGAAGACGTGAAGATAATCTGCCGGATATTCAGCCGGGATGCCGCCAGGCAAACATTGCGTGCCCCTTCCACGTTTACCTGGTAATACAATGCTATCGGTTCAACATTGTCTTTATGTTCGGCAGCAAGATTAATAATGGCGTCGCACCCCTGAAGCGGCTCAATCAACGTTTCAGTCTGGGTAACATCTCCATATTGATAAAGTTCGGGAAAACGCTCGCTCTTTCGTTTATCGATGATAATCAATTGCAGATCGGTGCGTTTGCTTAGCCGCTTTACCAATCGAGTACCAATAAAGCCGGCCCCCCCAATAATAGCCACTTTGCGCTTATGCATAATTTGTCACTCAGCCAGGTATCCTATATTTACTTTCCGCCACACCATGAGGCAGAACGCTAAATATTCTTGGTGCTACCAGACTGGACAAACTACCCTAGCCTTTCAAATAACAAATGGTGAAATAACATCTACCAAATTTATAAAATCCGCACGTATCGTGAAATATTATCTATTATTATATTTCAATGTCATAAAGAGACGGGTACTGTTTTGTTTTATAAGGAAGAATAAGGCCAAACCAGTGATTGCCAATCCCACTTGAACTGTCAAGGCTGGAAAAATGTTTTGGCTCCCCCGGTTTGGAATCTACACATTCGAGCGTGGCCTGCTCCCGGTTCTGGCTCTGATACAAACAAAGTAAAGTTTGAGTTCCGTGATTAAGAGGATCGTTGAACGTTACCGTCAACACTAAACGCATATTGTTCTGAATATCATTGGCAATTGTCGGGCGCGTTTGATTGCCCAACACATAGGAAAAGTGCGATATGACCAACAGTGAAACTAACGCCGTCAGGTATTTCATTACGCGCCCAGCGGGCACATGCGGCAAACGTGGGGGAATATGGGCTTTATCGCGGTTCTCAGGCGGCAGGTCGTCCTCTTCCGGTACAATGGCTGGCTGGGTTGCCGAATCGCTATCAGGGGTGGGAACGGCCGGTATATCACTCTCTGCCAGCTCGGCCACTGGCTTTTCCGGCCGTTCTTCCCCAGCGTCTTGCCGTTCCTCGTCCGGCACGGCTAGCGTATCTTCACTGGAATACTCTTCTTCACCGGAGCTGAAGTGGAATATGTTCTGGTTTTCCACCTTGTAACCCAAGCGGGGAATGGTGCGAATCAAGGTGTGCCGGGTGTCGCCAATTTTTTGGCGAATAGATTTAATTGTTTGATTTATAGTCGAATCTGAGCAATATGTCCCTTTCCATATACTTTCTACAATTTCCGAACGCGTCACCAGCTCAGGCGATCTGGCAACAAGCAATGAAAGTATCTGATACTCTTTCCAGCGTAGACGGAACGTCTTCCCATCAGGCATCAGTACATCGAGGTTCCTAATCTTTATTCTCTTATCAAGATTCACTTTTAATTTCCTTAGTATGCCTATGATGCACACTTTTATAGAAACATGAAAAAATGTTCGAGAAATTAAATGTAAACTCAACAGGCGCATTCAAACACTATGTATTTTTATAAAAATTGCCGATTTCATTTTTTACAGACATTGTGTCTCTATGAGATATTGGCTATTTGAACTACTTATTTTCCCTGTTGGCAACATTGCATTTCCTTGCCCTAGCTGACGATGTAATCATCACAATAATTTGATTTTTATAAAAAAAAGAAAACTCCTTGCACCATGTTAATCTTATGAAATTGTAAAATTTCATACCAATACTGGACAATAACTCGGCTTTACCGCTAATCCAACAGCGAGATAGCCTACAAAAAGACAGAAAAAACAGAATGAGAGTTATCTGATTTGAGCATTTTTAAAGAAAAATGGGACATATTTTGTTCTTGAGAGTCAGGCTCACGAAAAAATGCAGATGTGAGAACGCCGATTTATTTTCTTACTCTGCCATGTCATCAAACTGAAATTAATACTGATTGCTGACGATGGCGCCACGGTTAATGAGGCTGCGAAGTAATAAAAATAAAATCGGCGCTAAGATAATAATTTTATAAAAGTAGATGCTGGCAGAACGCAAGCATGAGAATTTTACTGATAAACAGCGAGATTAACGTAAAACAGAACAAGACGAATGAAAAAAGATAAATTCTCCCCTGCCAGGGTAAAATTCGGCAGGGGAAGAAAAATCAACTGCGTTTTTTGCGGCCATAAACTGCCCAGGTGATCACCACACACAGCAGATAGAAAATCACGAAGATTTTCATCGCGCCTTCCGGCGAACCGGTTAACGCCAGCGAGGTGCCAAACGCCTTGGGAATAAAGAACCCGCCGATGGCGCCAATCGCTGAAATAAACCCCAGTGCGGCGGCGGAATCGGTCACCGCTTCACGCTGCGCCTGCTCGTCGCTTTTGCCATTGGCCTTTGCACGTTCAAGGGTGATTTTGCGAAAAACGACCGCAATCATCTGGAAGGTCGAGCCACTGCCCAGGCCGGCGGTTAAAAACAACAGCATAAACACCGCATAAAACGCCATAAACGCCCCTGCCTGCCCTGCGCCAGGCAGGGTGAGGAACAACAACCCGGCAAAGACCGCCATTAGCACAAAGTTAATCAGCGTCACCCGCACCCCGCCGAAACGATCGGAGAGCGCGCCGCCGACCGGCCGCGCCAGCGCCCCCAGGAATGGGCCGAAAAAGGCATAGTGCAGGATCACCACGTCCGGGAACTGGGTTTTCGATAACATGGCGAAACCGGCCGAAAAGCCGATAAACGAACCGAAGGTCGCCAGGTACAACAGGCTCAGCACCCAGAGATGGCCACGTTTAAGCACCGGCAACTGTTGACGGATAGAGGCTTTCGACGCCGCCAAATCGTTCATGCCGAACCAAGCGGCCACGGTCCCCAACAGCAGGAAAGGCACCCAGATCCAGGCGGCGTTCTCCAGCCATAGCGAACTGCCGTCGGGCTGCAATTGGCCGCCGCCGCCAACAAAGCCGAACACCCCGAAGGAAACCACCAGTGGTGCGATAAGCTGCATTACGCTTACCCCCAGGTTGCCCAAGCCGCCGTTCAGCCCCAGCGCACCGCCCTGCCGGGATTTGGGGAAAAAGAAGCTGATATTGGCCATGCTGGAAGCAAAGTTGGCGCCGCCGAAACCACACAGCAGCGAAATCACCACGAAGACATTAAACGGTGTGGATGGGTCCTGAACGGCCAGGCCGAGCCACAGGCAGGGAACCAGCAGCAAACAGGTGCTGATGGCGGTCCAGCGCCGGCCGCCGAACAGCGGGATCATCAATGCATAGGGCACCCGCAGAATAGCCCCGGAAACGGAAGGCAGCGCCGCCAGCATAAATAGCTGATCGGTGGTAAACGCAAAGCCCACTTTGTTCAGGTTAACCGCGACCGCACTAAACAGCATCCAAACGCAGAAAGACAGCAACAGGCAGGGAATGGAAATCCATAGGTTACGCTGGGCGATGCGGCGGCCCTGCTGCTGCCAGAATATGGCGTTTTCAGGGTGCCAATCCTGGATAACCGCGCCCGTTTTCTTCAATGGTGGCGTTGAGTGTTGCGACATAAAGACCTCATGAATACGGTGAGAACGCCACCCACCCTATTGATCCGCACCTTCCCCAAAGTTGACGTGAATCAAGGGGATGATGGGTTGTTCATTGGGCAAAAACACCACTCAATACTAAATAAGTAGTTAACCTGACCGGGTAAAAATCCAGAAAATCAATCTGCTAGTTAAAAACCTTGTAGGCCGGATGGCGATCACCCACCCAGGTGGAAATTAATAGGTACTTCGTTTGGAGTATATGGTTATGCCGGGGGATAATGAAAAATAGTGCAGAATTGTTACCTGGCGGCAAATATTTTACCCATAAGCCGCCATGTTATGAACGGGGACTCACAACGCATGAAACACCTGCTGGCTTCGCTTTCCATTGTGCACCAGGTTTCACTGTTGATGCTACTGCTCGGCCTGCTGGGCATCGGCGGAATGGGGATTTCCACCTGGATGTCGCAAAGCATTCAGGGGAATGCCCATGCGATCAACAAAGCCGGCTCGCTGCGGATGCAGAGCTATCGCCTGCTGGCACAGGTGCCGCTGGATGCGAACAGCGAACGGCTGATACAAGAGATGGCACAGGATGAAAACAGCCCGATGCTGCAGAGCGTGGTCAGACAGGAGGGGCTAACGGCCCAGTTCAACGCACTGCGCGACTACGGGCAGCAAACGCTGCTGCCGCGCTTGCGTCAGGCGCAACACCCCGCCGACGCCAGCACGCAGGTGGCGCATTTTGTTACCCTGCTGGATAAGCTGGTATCCAGTATCGATTACCAGACCGAACGCCGGTTAGGGTTGGTAACACTGGTGCAAGCGGGCTTTATCGCCCTCACCCTGCTGCTGTTGCTGGCGACCATTGGCTACCTGCGCCAGCGGCTGTTGCACCCCTGGCGGCAACTGCTCGCCATGGCGCAGGCCATCGGCCAAGGCAATTTCAGCGGCCGTTTTACCCCTTCCAGCCACCGCCATGATGAAATGGCTTCGCTTGGCTATGCGCTCAATAGCATGTCTGACGAACTGTCGGCTATGTACAGCCGGCTGGAACAGCGGGTGGCGGAAAAAACCGCCGATCTACAGCAAAAAAACCAGGTGTTGGCGTTCCTGTATCAGGCCAGCCGCCAGTTGCACGCCAATCAACCGCTGAGCGCCCGCCTGCCGCCGGTGATTGAACAGTTGCAGGCCCTCACCCCCTTGCAAGCGATCCAAGTGCACCTGTATGAAAACAACGGCGCGGCGCAGTTTGGCCCACAGAGCGCCGAACAGGCGCCGGCGGTGGAGTATGCCTCACGCCCCACGGGCAACGCCGCCGCGCCTGGTGATGAAACCACCCTAAGCTGGAGCCTGCACGATAAACTCGGCAGTTACGGGCTGATCGTGGCGCAGCACGATCGCCATCAGCCGCTGAACGACGAGCAGCAGCGGCTGATTGATTTGCTGGCGGAACAGTTGACCAGCGTGCTGGCGATCGAACGCCAGGTGGATCACCGGCAACAACTGATGCTGATGGAGGAGCGCGCCGCCATCGCACGTGAACTGCACGATTCTATTGCCCAATCGCTCTCGTGCCTCAAAATGCAGGTCAGTTGCCTGCAAATGCAGGGCGAAACCCTGGCCCCAGCGGCGCAGGATCTGGTGCGGCAAATGCGTGAAGAGTTGAATACCGCCTACCGCCAGTTGCGCGAGTTGCTTACCACCTTCCGGCTACAGCTCACCGAGCCTGGTCTGCTGGCCGCGCTGCAGGCCACCGTACAGGAGTTCAACCCGCGCCTGGGGCTGGAAATTGCCCTCGATTACCAACTGAAGCCGCGCTTGGTGCCGCCGTACCAGGCGATACACCTATTGCAAATCGCCCGTGAAGCGCTGAGCAATATTTATAAACACGCGCAGGCCAGCCAGGTGCAGATCCACGTCAGCAGCCAGCACGGGGAAGTCATCCTTAGCGTCTGCGATAACGGCCGCGGCCTGCCGCAACACCGCGAACGGCCAGGCCACTATGGCCTGATGATCATGCACGATCGCGCCAAAAGCCTGCACGGCCATTGCGAAATTCTCCCCCGCCACGGCGGCGGTACCGAAGTCCGGGTGACATTCCGCCCAGACACAGTTTAAACACAGGAGACACCATGACCAACGAAGAAGCCGCCACTCTGTTACTGATTGACGATCACCCGATGTTGCGTAACGGCGTGAAACAGCTCATCAGCATGGATGCACGCCTGCGCGTCATTGCCGAAGCCAGCAATGGCGAACAGGGCGTCACGCTGGCTGAAGATCTGGATCCAGATTTAATCCTGCTTGATCTGAACATGCCGGGTATTAACGGGCTGGAAACGCTGGATCGGCTGCGCACCATCGCCCTGTCTGGGCGGATTGTGGTCTTCAGCGTATCCAACAACGAAGACGATGTGGTCAGCGCCCTCAAGCGCGGCGCCGACGGCTACCTGCTGAAGGATATGGAGCCGGAAGACCTGCTCAAGGCCCTGCATCAGGCAGCGGCCGGGCAGATGGTGTTAAGCGAAGCGCTCACGCCGATCCTGGCCGCCAGCCTGCGCGAACAGCGCCCGAACGGTGAGCGCGATATTCAGCAACTTACGCCGCGCGAACGCGATATTCTCAAACTGATTGCCCAGGGGCTGCCGAATAAAATGATCGCCCGTAAACTGACGATCACCGAAAGCACCGTCAAAGTCCACGTCAAACACCTGTTGAAGAAGATGAAGCTGAAATCACGCGTTGAAGCCGCCGTCTGGGCCCTGCAGAGCAAAAACAGCTAGGCTGGCCTAACTGCTAGTTGGAAGAGTCGGCACCGGTTCCTCGCCGCTGGATAACGAAAGCGGCGCGGTGACCTGCAGGGTAATCCAGTTGGAAGTCACGCGCTGCTGTTTGTCATCTTCCAGCGTCACCGACAGCCGGTAGCGGTTCTCCGCCCCCTCGGTGGTATCCCATTTAGGCATAATCACACTCCAGCCGTGCGGATCGTTGTTGTTTTGCGGCGGGGTAAGGCTCAGCACCTGGGTATCACCTTGCCAACTGACGCGAGCGATGGGGTTTTTGCTTTTAATCTCCAACACCAGCGGCAGCGTTTCCCCTTCCCGCAGGCTCCACGGCGGCGTGGCCAGGAACACCTGCAGCGTTTTACGCTGCTGGAACGCCAACACCGGGTCATTATTGCGCTCGATACTGTCATAGCGCCCGCCGCGCAGCGATTTGGCATCGGCGACGTACTGTGACTGGAGCTGTTTTTCCAGCGGCACGCCAAGGCGATAGTTGAGCGACAGCTCCACCGAATCCTGGGTTTCGCCCCCCTCGCCCAACTGGTGGTTGGCTTTTACCGTCACCAAAGGCACCGGGGTATAGTTAAGGCTGAACTTGACGGCGCGCGGATCGCTATACCGATTGCCGCTGCCGAACAGATCGATATTATCACCAAGGTATTGTTCGTAGCGGAACGATGCGCCAATTTGGCGGTAAAACGGCAGGTAGCCCTGCGTGGTCATATCGTAGCCGCGTGCCGGGCGGCTGAGCAACGCGGCCCCCGTGGTCTGTGGTTTGAAGGAAGAAAGCGGGTAATAATAATTCGCCGAAAACCGCAGATAGTCGCCCCAGGCTTCGGCCCCCAGGCTGCCGCGGTTACGCTGATAGGTAATATCGCGATCCAGCACGGTGTTGTAGCCCAGCATCCAGTCACCCGACATCCAGCGCTGGCCAAGCGCCAGGTTGGCCAGCGAACTGTCCGTTTTTTGCCAAAAGCCCAGTTGGCTGTAGGTTAACAGGTTACCGTTTTCATGCAGCGGGGTGAATAACTGGCCACGGCTGCCGGCAAAGCCGCCGTCGTCCGCCATCACCAGCGACACGCTGGTCGTGCCCAGCGGGGAAAGAAAATCCCGGGCCTGCTGCTGCAGTACCGTAGAGGCTTTGCCCAGCATATAGTTGGCGGCGTTGGTACGCGCCTGTTGCCCCGAAGACTGGTTCATGCTGCTTTCACCCAGGCTTTTGGCAACTTCCGCCCAGTTTTTCTCTCGTTCACTCTCGGTGTTGCTCACGGCGCTACTGCCAAGATCGGGCAACGCCTGCGCGTCAAGTGGCGCAGCGATCGCCAGGGCCGGCGGGCTAAAAACGGCCGACAACAGCCCCCCCGCCAGCCATACCCAGCGCAGAGGAGACACACACCGTTGCTTTCGTACTCTAATATACAACACTTGAATAACAGCCATTACACCTTCGCCATACCGTCTTCCAAACGGCAAGGCACTCGCATTCTTTACTGCAGCCACTCCTGACAACAGACAACCAAACCTTGGCAACTATAGCACATCGTTGTTTTCAACTTCATTGCACACGGCGCATTGCCAGCCCCGGCAATAACGAATAGCCTATGCCGGTCTATTACACGTCGAGCGCCGCCCAAGACCGCGCCGACCTTAAATTAAATGCAATTAAAACAATCAGATAAGCCTTTTTATCATTAAGACATGACACTGTCACGTTTATGAAACCCTACATGCAGGAGCCGCTAGTGGTAAAACAGCAACGTAAAGAACGGTTTATTGGCCTGGAATGGCTGCGTTTTCTTCTGGGCTGCTATGTGATGATTTATCACACGCTGCACCAATATCCGCAAATCAGGAAAGTGCCCTTTTTAGCAGAGCTGACCAGCATGGGCTTTTTTGCCACCAGCACTTTTTTTGTGCTGTCGGGCTTTCTGCTAACGCACGTCTATTGCAACGGCAACCAGATGCGTGAGCCGGCCAAAACCTTCTGGGCCAAGCGTTTTTTCAACCTGTACCCGATTCATATCATTGCGCTGCTCTCTTCCATGCTGGTGGTCACCCTGATGCAGTGGTGGGATATCCCGCCGGAAGGCCCGACGGCCAGCCTGCGCTTTGTGGTGTACGACACCAATGAAGACGTCAGCCCGGAAATCCTGCGCCATTACATGACCGATCCCCAGCTCACATTCAACATCGTGCTGCAACTGCTGATGCTACAGGCCTGGAACCCCTACTTTCTCACCTTCAACGCCCCGCTGTGGTCGCTTTCCACCCTGTTTTTCTTTTATCTGTTTTTCCCGCAGTGCGCACCGCGTTTGCTGGCAGCGCGCCGAAAGGTACTGTGGTTCTTCCTGCTGTGGGGGCTTTACCTGCTGCCGCCGGTTTGGGCCGTTTGGCACCATCAATACGGTATGCCCTATACCGGCCTGTTGCAGCGCGGCCCGTTGCTGCGCCTGCCCGAGTTCCTGGCCGGCATCGTCTGTTATGGCATTTTCCGCCAGCGCCGGATGAGAGAGAAGCACCACGGCGTGGGCTGGCGCTGGGGCAGTGTTTTGTTCATCCTGGCCTGCTTTTTTACCGCGACCGCGCTGTTTACCCACGGCGCCAGGCATTGGTATTTCCTGCTGCATAACGGCCTGCTGCTGCCGGCCCAGTGTGCGTTGGTCTACCTAAGCGCCCTGGCGCGCGCACCGGGCAACCGCTGGGTGCAGCACTGGTCGCCGCGGTTGGGGGCCGCCTCGCTGACCATCTTTGCCCTGCATGTGCCGATTTTTAACTTGTACCGCACGCTGGAGCAGTTCCTGCGGGGGGATCCGCTCGGCTGCTTCAACAGTTGGCAGAGTTGCATTGCCGCCGCCGGCGATGTGGCGCTGTCGATCCCCGGTTACCTGCTTTACGTGGTGCTCACCATCCTGCTGTGCCTGTTGTTCCAGGAGCGAATCGTCGTGCCGGTTCGCAACGTATTGGCACGGCGCTTTCTCAAGCCCGCCTAGCCGCCACTCGCCCGGGTGGGTTTTATTTACCTGAAATTCCCCCGGCGCGCATTTCACTTTTTTCCAAAAAATTTAATTCTTCAACCGGTTGCGCATATTTTACATGTGCACACCGGCCTGTTGCAGGTGGCCTGGAATACACCAGGCAGCCTTTGCAACGCAGGGTGAAATACGCTTACCGGGGGCGAATTTTGCCGATATATTGAGCGCCAGTTTCACTTATTCAGAGGGGCACACCGGATGTTCGTGAACCTGCCCCCCCGTTCAGGGGGCCTCGCTGGCGGCTGCCGGCACGTTGCTATCCACCTTCATCGGCTGGCTGAAAACCCATACCTGGCCGTTTTCCACCCGCGCCGGCCAGGCACTGATGCGCTGGGCCGCGTTATCAACGTTCACGCCGTCGCGCAGGCGGAAACGCTGCTTATACAGCGGTGATATCACCACCGGCTCGCCGGCCACATCGCCCGTCAGGCCGCGCGCCAAGACGTTCGCCTGGCTGCCCGGCTCGTGGTTGGCGACGGCGAAAACGCCAAAGGCCGGCAGATGGAACAAGGCGATCTGCTGCCCAGCCACGCGGGCGGCGATGCCTGCCTGTTCCGGGATGGCCGCCAGTGCGCACACTTCCTCCCACCGGCCTTCCCGCGCATCGCTTTGCTGCACCGTAATCACCTGCCCACGCTCTTCCACCGTTGCCGGCCGGCGCTGGCCGCGTTCCGGCTGCCAGGCCACCGCTTCGTCCGGCTTTTCGCTGTTGACGAAAGGACGGAACAGTTTCAGCCGCTGCGGATCCGCCAGGGTGGTTTGCCATTCGCATTGGTAACTGTCGACCACCGCCTGCATTTCGTTTTCCAGTTCCGCGCCAATCCCCAGGCTGTCTTCAAGTACCACCTGGCGCAGGTAATCCAGCCCGCCCTCCAGATTGTCCATCCAGACGCTGGTGCGCTGTAAACGATCGGCGGTGCGGATGTAAAACATCAGGAAGCGATCGATGGTTTTGATCAGCGTGGCGGTATCCAGATCGCTGGCGAACAGGTCGGCATGGCGGGGTTTCATCCCGCCGTTGCCGCACAGATAGAGGTTCCAGCCCTTGTCGGTGGCGATAACCCCCACGTCTTTGCTCTGCGCCTCTGCGCATTCGCGGGTGCAGCCGGAAACCGCCATTTTAATCTTATGCGGTGAGCGCAGCCCTTTATAACGGTGCTCCAGTTCGATCGCCAGCGTGGTGGAATCCTGCACACCGTAGCGGCACCAGCTTGCGCCAACGCACGATTTCACCGTGCGCAGCGACTTGCCGTAAGCGTGGCCGGTTTCGAAGCCGGCGTCGATCAACGCTTGCCAGATTTCCGGCAGTTGCTCCAGCCGGGCGCCGAACATATCCACCCGCTGGCCGCCGGTGATTTTGGTATACAGCTGATAGCGCTGGGCTACCTGGCCGATGGCGATCAGGCCTTGTGGGGTGATTTCACCGCCCGGCACGCGCGGCACGACTGAATACGTGCCATCTTTTTGAATGTTGGCAAAAAAGCGATCGTTAGTATCCTGCAAAGGCAAATGCTGCGGCTTGAGCAGGTATTCGTTCCAGCACGACGCCAGGATCGATCCCACCAGCGGTTTGCATACTTCGCAGCCGTGGCCTGTGCCGTGCGTGGCCAGCAATTCATCGAAAGTGCGGAAGCCGCCGATACGCACCAGGTGATACAGTTCCTGGCGCGAGTAGGCGAAATGTTCGCAAATGTCTTTTTTTACCGTCACGCCACGCTGCACCAGTTCATGTTCCAGAACCTGTTTCACCAGCGCCACGCAGCCGCCGCAGCCGGTGCCCGCGCGGGTGCAGGCTTTTACCGCAGCCAGATCGCCGCAGCCTTGTTCCACCGCGTGGCAAATATCGCTTTTGCTGACATTGTGGCAAGAGCAAATCTGCGCCGTGCTAGGCAGTGCGGAGACGCCCAACGCTTTAGGCGCCGCGCCGCTGCCGGCGGGCAAAATCAGGCTTTCCGGCGCAGCCGGCAGCGGGATGCCGTTGAGCAGCATCTGCAACAGGGTATTGTATTCGCTGCTGTCGCCCACCAGTACCGCCCCCAGCAACTGTTTGCCGTCGGCGCTGACCACCATTTTTTTATAAACCCCGGCCGGCTCGTCGACCCAACGGTAGCTCTGGCTGCCCGGGGTGTGCCCGTGGGCATCGCCAATGGAAGCCACATCAACGCCCAGCAGCTTCAGTTTGGTACTCATATCCGCGCCGCGAAAGGCGTTTTCCCGCCCGGCCAGGGTATCCGCCAGTGCACGCGCCATTTGGTAACCCGGCGCCACCAGGCCGAAAATCTGCCCGTTCCACAGTGCGCATTCACCAATGGCGAAAATCGATTCATCGCTGGTGCGGCACTGGTCATCAATCACAATGCCGCCACGCGGCCCTACCGCTAACTGTGCGGCGCGCGCCAGTTGATCGCGCGGCCGGATACCGGCGGAAAACAGCACCAAATCGGTTTCCAGCCGCTCGCCATCGGCAAAATTCATACAGTGACGGTGTAACATACCCGCTTCTATCGCTTTGGTTTCCTTGCCGGTATGCACGCTAACGCCCAGCGCTTCGATCTTTTGCCGCAGCACCGCTGCGCCGCCTTCGTCCAGTTGCACCCCCATCAGACGCGGGGCGAACTCCACCACGTGGGTTTTCAGGCCCAGTTGCTTGAGCGCATTGGCGGCTTCCAGGCCGAGCAACCCGCCGCCGACCACCACGCCGACGCTGCCCTGTTGTGCACTTGCGGTAATTGCCGCCAAGTCGTCCAGCGTGCGGTAGGCCAGGCAATCCGGCCGATCGTTGCCGGGAATCGGCGGAACGAAGGGATAAGAGCCGGTTGCCAGCACCAACAGCTCGTAGGGGGTTTCGGCCCCCTGCGCATCGGTGATGCATTTGCGCTGGCGATCGATCGCACAAACCTGTTGCCCCAGCCGCAATTCAATACCGGTGCGTTCAAAAAAGCCCTCTTCGACCATCGAGAGTGAGGCCGCACTGCGGCCAGAGAAAAACTCTGACAGATGCACGCGATCGTAAGCGGCGGCCGTTTCTTCACCAAAGACCACAATGTGATAATGCTGGTGCAACTCACGCGCCACCAACTGCTCCAGAAAGTGGTGCCCCACCATGCCGTGGCCAGCGACCACCAAAACGGGCTTATGCATATCCGATATCCTCTTGCTCACCGCCATACTGCGGTCAATCATGTTTGCCATGCTGGCGCCTTCCGCCTGCGCGTTACCCAGGATGAAGGCAGGCGGCCTATGCCGCTTTGGCATGTTTTTCATACAGGAACTTCAGCACCTGCTGGCGGCACTGGTGATAGGCCGGATCGTCCGCCAACGCCACGCGCAAACGCGGGCGCGGCAACACCACCGGCAGGATTTCCCCTACGGTGGCCGCCGGGCCGTTGGTCATCATCAGCACCCGATCGGAAAGCAGCACCGCTTCATCGACATCGTGGGTAATTAGCACGATGGTGGTGTTCAGCCGCTGTTGGATTTCCATCACCGCATCCTGCAAATGGGCGCGGGTCAGCGCGTCCAGCGCACCGAACGGTTCATCCATCAGCAGCACCTTCGGTTTCATCGCCAGCGCGCGCGCAATCCCCACGCGCTGCTTCATGCCGCCGGAAATCTCATGCGGCCGCTTATCGAGCGCATGGCTCATATGCACCAGTTCAAGGTTGTGTTCGATCCACTCGCGCATCTCCACCTTGCTCATCTGGCCACGAAACACCTGGCGCACCGCCAGCGCCACGTTCTCAAAGGTGGTCAGCCAGGGCAGCAACGAATGGTTCTGGAACACCACGCCGCGCTCCGGGCCCGGCCCGGTGATCTGCTGGTTATCGCACAGCAATACGCCCTCGCTGGGCAGCGCCAGCCCGGCGATCAGGTTCAACAGCGTGGATTTTCCGCAGCCGGAGTGGCCGATCAGGCTGACGGTCTCCCCCGCCTGAATATCAAAGCTCACATTTTGCAGGGCGATGAACTCCCCCTGCGGGGTATCGAACCGCTGGCTAACGTTCTGCACCTGGATAATCGGTTTCATGGCATGCCCCTCATTTCACTTGATAACTAAAACGTTTTGCCAGCAGCATCAGCCCCTGCTCCAGCACCAACCCAACCACGCCAATCACCACAATGGCGATGATGATGTTTTCAACGTTAAGGTTGTTCCACTCGTTCCAAATCCAAAAACCGATGCCAACGCCGCCGGTCAGCATTTCCGCCGCCACGATCACCAGCCAGGCGATGCCGATAGACAGGCGCACGCCGGTCAACACATAGGGCAGCACCGCCGGAAACAGGATCTTGCGCATCACCGTCCATTCGGAAAGCTTCAGCACCCGCGCCACGTTGAGGTAGTCCTGCGGAATGCGCGTCACACCCTCTGCGGTGTTCAGGATCATCGGCCAGATAGAGCAGATAAAAATGGTCCAGGTGGAGGCCGGTTCGGCACGCTGGAACAGCAGCAGCCCGATAGGCAGCCAGGCCAGCGGGCTAACCGGGCGCAGCAGCGAGATAATCGGGTTAAGCATGTGCGCCAGGAACGCAAAACGCCCCAGCAGAAAGCCGGCTGGCACCCCTACCAGCGCCGCCAGGCCAAAACCGATGGCGACACGCTGCAACGACGCCAACACGTTCCAGCCGATGCCCTGATCGTTCGGGCCGGCGGAGTAGAACGGATCGGCAAACAGCGTTAACGCGGCCTGCCAGGTTGACAGCGGCGTGGGGAAACCATTGCTGTTTTGCGCGGCGATTTGCCACACCACCACCACCAGAGCCAACCCCAGCACGGCCGGCACCAGGCGCCTGAAGGCCTGTTCCAGTTTGCCGGCACGCCGCCGGGTAGCCACCAATGTGGGCGGCAGCGCAGGCGCCAACGGTGCGGCCTCTTTCAGCGGCACGATTTCCGCACTGGCGGGCGCATCGGCATCAATACGTTCTGCAAGATTTTTCATGGCTGGCCTCTTAACGTTTCAGGGCAAAACTGTCGGCGTATTGCGCCGGGTTACTGCCATCCCAGCGTTTGCCGTCGATCAAGGTACTGGCACGCATCTCGCTGCCGGGCAACGGGATGCCGCCCACGGCGGTGGCGGCCTGTTTGTAGACATCAATGCGGTTCACCTGCTGCGCCAGCGCCAGGTAGTCCGGCTGGGCATTGAGCAATCCCCAGCGTTTGTGCTGGGTCAGGAACCACATGCCGTCCGAGAGGTACGGGAAATTCACTTCGCCGTCATGGTAGAAGCGCATTGCGTGCGCGTCCTGCCAGGTCTTGCCTAATCCGTTGTCGTATTGCCCCAGCATGCGCCCGGTGATGGTTTCCGGTTTGGTATTAACGTAAGCGCGGCCGGCGATGATCTGGGCGGTTTCCTGGCGATTGGCATCCGAGCCGTCGATCCAGCGGGAAGCTTCCAGGATGGCGGCGGTCAGCGCACGCGCGCTGTTCGGGTTGGTTTTTACCCAGTTGGCGGTGGTACCCAATACCTTTTCCGGATGATCCGGCCAGATCTCCTGTGAAGTGGCAGCGGTAAAGCCGATGCCGTCGGTAATCGCGCGCTGGTTCCAGGGCTCCCCGACGCAGCAGCCGACCATATTGCCAATCTTCATGTTCATCACCATCTGCGGCGGCGGCACCACCACATTGCGAATATCGTCGAACGGGTGAATACCCGCGTTCGCCAGCCAGTAATAGAGCCACATGGCATGGGTGCCGGTGGGGAAGGTTTGGGCAAAGGTGTAGGTGCCTTTGGCGCTGGCATCGATGTGTTTTTTCAACGCGGCGGCATCGGTGACGCCGGCCTGCTTCAGTTGGTTGGAAAGCGTGATAGCCTGGCCATTGTTGTTCAGCGTCATCAGCACTGCCATATCATGCTGCGGCCCGGCGGCGCCCGCCTGCAGGCCGTAGATCATGCCATACAGTGCATGAGCGGCATCCAGCTCGCCGGAAAGCAACTTATCCCGCACTGCGGCCCAGCTGGCTTCTTTGCTGGGGATGATGGTGATGCCGTACTTCTCATCAAACTTCTTCACTGCCGCCATCACCACCGAGGCGCAGTCGGTCAGTGGGATAAAGCCGACGCGCAGCGTTTTCTTCTCTGGCGCATCCGATCCTGCCGCCCAGGCGGCATTCATCAGGCCGGGCAACATCATGCTGCCGCCCAGCGCAGCGCTGCCAAGCAGGAAACGGCGGCGCGACAGCGCTATCCCAGGGTGTTTAGTGTGCGTCATCAGCAAATCCTTCAACGGGCGATAAAAACAAAAAAGGCGTCCAATCAGCACACTCCACCGTCGGGGTGAACGTGCTGAAAGGACGCCTTTATCCAAAATTATTTACTGCCGGACCGCCATTGGCCCGTTAGCCCTTAAATGAATGCAGTTTGTATGCCAATTTGCTAACTCATGGATTTCTCACGTATCACGGTAAACTGGCCGGCACGGCCCGGCTTTTTTTGCACAACCGAGAGGCATTACCTGCACTTACTATGTGCATATACCCAGTAAGGAGTAGTGCTATTTCTCCGGTAAAATATCGGCCACTGCCAGCATCGCCTGGGCAATGTCGATCAGCCGTTTATTTTGGTTCATCGCCATTTTACGCAGCAGTTTGTAGGCATCTTCTTCAGACAGGCCACGGTGCTGGATCAGCAGCCCTTTGGCGCGCTCAATCTCCCGCCTTTCGCGTAGCGACGCCCGCGCCGCCGTCAGTTCCTCCGAGAGAACCTGCAAGCGCTGCGACTGCTGTTGAATCAGCTCCATCATCGAACGCCCCAGCCGCGGGCTGATACCATCGCTGGTCAGCGTTTCCCCTTCACCCAGCGGATCGGCCACAAACACCGCATAGCTTTCCGCCAGCGCCTGCGGCGCATAGATTTCATTCGCCAACGCCTCATTGGCGGCCGCCAGACTGGCACGGCAACTGGCCATCAACGCGTCTTCCAGCCGATCTTCAACCTGCTTCATGCCATCAATGCGTGCAGTGGTAATGTCAAACCAGCGCAGGCTGATATCCTTGCCGCCGCTGAACTGTTTTTGCGTGCAGGCCACGCGCCGCAGGCGCTCGAATTCGCCATCCTGCTGCTGCAGCATCTTCTGCCAGACGCCCAGCGAGCCGGCGTCGGCAAATTCGCTGAAAGTCTGGAAGCAGCGCTCCTGCCCTTCAATAAGCAGCAACAGTTGGCGCTGGTCATCATCGCTGAAGTGTTGCGCGGCAAACCCCGCCGAGCCGATGGCACGTTCCTGCCCCGCCAATTCCTTGCCCTGCATAAAACTGAACATCGCGATCAGTTGGCGCGCCATGCCCGGTTCAGCACAGGCGTCGGCAGCTTCGAACACCAGCGCCAACAGGCTGCGGATTATCTCGTTGAAGGTGTTCATCGTTTCTGGGTGGTTAACCTGCAGGTTCTGGACCCGCTGGCGCAGTATCGGCAACAGCGTCAGGTTGTGCAGCGCCCAGGCGATGCGGCTGAACAGGCGACTGGCACCGGCCAGCGGGGCAGCGGAAGCATCCAGGCGCGCCAACTGACGCTGGACCACCAACTCCGCCTGCTGCACCTGTTGCATTCTGCCCGCCAGTTGCTCGCCGTACAGCGCACCGCGCGAACACAGATAAATATTGATGGTGCCGCGTTCGCGCTGCAACACGTGGATCAGTTGGCTCACGCCGCCAACCAGTTTCCCCATCTGCAACAACTGTTGCAGCACGGTAATTTCACAACGCTTAGACGCCAGCAGAAAATCACTGGCGCTGGGTGGGAAAGCAGGGTTACGGCTCATCAGGCGATTTCCATTGCGTCAAATAGCCTGATTCCTGCAAGAACTGTGCCGCCGGTACGGCACGGCCAGGCAAAGAAACGGGGCCACGGGATTGTGCGGGCACGCTGAACGCGCCCGGGAAAGAAACGCTCAGTTGACGCTTTCGCGCACCAGCCGCCCCTGCGCCATCGTCACCGCGCGATCGCACATATGGTCGATCACATCCGCATCGTGGCTGACCAACACCATGGTCAGGTCGCCCGCCTGTTTCAAATCATTAAGCAGATTGAGGATCTCGGCTTGCACCGACATATCCAGCGCAGAGGTTGGCTCATCCAGCAACAACAGTTTGGGCTTGAGCAACAGGGCGCGCACGATAGCCACCCGCTGGCGCTGGCCGCCGGAAAGCTGGTGCGGGTAACGCGCCATCAAACGCGGATCAAGCCCCACGCGCCGGAACCCCTCGGCGATCTGTTGTTCGATATTCGCCTCCCGCAGTAATTTTAGCGGCTCCGCCAATGTGCGCAGCAGCGTATGCTTGGGATGCAGCGAGGCGTAAGGATCCTGGAACACCATCTGCACCTCGCGCCGCAGCGGGCCGGTAAACGCCTGGCCCGGCCTCAGATCATGTCCCAGCAGTTGGAATCGCCCCTGCCAGTTGCCGTTCAGCCCGGCCAGCACCCACAACAGCGATGATTTGCCGCAGCCGGAAGGCCCCACCAGGCCGAAGCACTCCCCCTGTTCCACCTTTAGGCTAACGCCATGCACCACGGTGCGTAGTTCATCGCCCTGGCGATGGCTCACGCTCAGGTTTTCCAGTGCAATCACGCTCATTTCAACGCCTCCAGCAGGGAGCGATCCAGCACCGGCAGCCGCTGGCCGTGCGTGGCCCGGCTTGGCCGGCAGGACCACAGCGTGCGGGTATAAGGGTGCGCGGCGTGCGCCAGTTGATTTGCCGGCAGTTGATCCAGAATGTCGCCTTTGTACATCACCAACACCCGTTCACAGTATTGCGCCACCTGTTGCAAATCGTGGCTGATCAGGATCAGCCCCATGTTGCGCTGTTCCACCAGCTTTTCTATCAGTTGCAGCACCTGCTCACGCATTTGGTGATCCAACGCGGAGGTCGGCTCATCCGCAATCAACAGTTGCGGATCGTTAATCAACGCGATCGCCAGCATCACCCGCTGCCCCATACCGCCGGACAACTGATGTGGGTAGCGCTGGCTCAGCCCGCGCGGATCCGGCAGCCCGACCGCCGCCAGCATATCCAGCACCTTTCCGCGGCGCGCGGCGCGCCCCAGCCGGCTGTGTAAACGCAGCGGCTCTTCCACCTGCCAGCCAATCGGCCGCGCCGGGTTCAATGCGTATTTCGGGTCCTGCAGCACCATCGCCACCTGCTGGCCGCGCAGCCGGTTCCACTGGCGCTCGCCGAGCCTGATAAGATCGTTGCTGGCCAGCGCCAACCGCTGCGCCTGCAGCGACAACGACGGCGGCAACAGCCCCATCAGCGCGCGCGCCGTCAGCGACTTGCCGGAACCGGATTCCCCCACCAGCGCCAGGCGCTCCTGGCCCATGCTGAACGAAATCCCCTTCACCAGTTCAACCGGTTGGGCGGCGCGCAGCCGCACCGAAAGGCGCTCAACGGCCAATAATGTGTTATCAGTTTGCATGGCGTGGATCCATTTTGTCGCGCAGGCCATCGCCCAGCAGGTTAAATGCCAGGCTGGCGAACAGTATTGCGCCGCCGGGGGCGGCGGCCACCCACCATTGGTCAAAAATCACTTTGCTGCCTTCCGCCACCATTGAGCCCCACTCGGCGGTAGGCGGTTGCACGCCCATGCCAAGGAAACCCAAGCCGGCGGCGGAAAGAATGATGCCCCCCAGGCTCAGTGCCGCGCGCACCACGGCGCTGGGCAAACAGAGCGGCAGAATATGCCCGGCCATCAGCCGCAGGCCGTTGATCCCCTGCATACGCGCCGCCGCCAGATAGTCGCTGCGGCGCAGCGCCAGCGTTTCCGCCCGCGCCTGGCGCGCAAAGGAAGGCCAACTGGTCAGCGCCAGCGCCAGAGCGCCGTTCATCAGCCCCGGCCCCAGCACGGCGACGAACGCCAGCGCGATCACCAAACTCGGCAGCGACAGGAAAATATCGGTAATACGCATCAGCACGCGCTCGACCCAACCGCCGAGATAACCGGCGCAAATCCCCACCACCAGCCCGATAGGGATCGTCAGCAGCAGGATCAGCGCCACCAGAATCAGCGTGGGCCGCGCGCCGTAGATCACGCGCGAGAGCAAATCACGGCCAAAGCCATCGGTGCCCAGCCAGTGCTGCGCCGATGGCGCCAGCAGGCGCAGCTCAATGTGTTGAATGTTCGGATCGAACGGCGCCAGCCAGGGCGCCAACAGCGCCGTCAGCAGCAGAACGGCCACCAGCGCGCCGCCCACCGCCAGCGTGGTGATGCGCCGACGCGCGAAGGCGCCCGGCGCGGGTTCGTTCTGCGGTTCATGTTCAGATAAATATTGGCTCATCGGGTTCTGGGATCCACGGCATAGGTTAAAGCATCCGCCAGCGCGTTCAGCAACACGAAACAGGTGCCGATCAACAACGTTGCCCCAAGAATCGCCGGCGTATCGGCGGCGAACAGCGCATTGGTCAAATAGCGCCCCACGCCCGGCCAGGCGAACACGGTTTCGGTCAGCACCGCGCCTTCCAGCAGGCTGGCATAAGACAGCGTGAGTACGGTGATCAGGGTGCCGAGCACGTTGGGGAATACGTGACGCAGTAAGATCCGTACCCGGCAGGCCCCTTTGGCGCGCGCCAGCGTAACGTACTCCTTGTTGCACTCTTCCAGCATCGCGGCGCGCAGCAGCCGGGTAATGCCGGCCATCGACAGCAGCGCCAGCGCCACCACCGGTAGCCACAGGTGCATCAGCGCGTTGTAAAAGATCTCGCGATCGCCGGAAAGCCAGGCATCAATCAGGATAAACCCCGTACGCGATTCCATGGTGTAAAGGTAGATATCGTCCAACCGCCCCGGCCCCGCCGACCAGTGCAGCGTGGCGTAGAACAGCAGCATGCCAAGCAGGCTCAGCCAGAAAATCGGCACCGAATAGCCCAGCAGCGAAACCAGGCGGGCGGCGTTGTCCAGCAAACTCCCCGGTTTGTACACCGCCAGCAGCGCCAGCGTGATGCCGCACAGCGCCCCCAGGATGATGGCACAGGTCGCCAACTCCACCGTCGCCGGGAAGGTGCGCAACAAATCGCTCAGCACCGGCTGGCCGGTGGTGCGCGAAATGCCCATGTCGCCGTGGGCCAAATACACCAGGTAGCGCCAGAACTGCACCGGCAGCGGTTGATCCAGCCCCAGATCGTGGCGCACCTGCGCATAGATGGCTTCACTGGCGTGATCGCCGGCGATCTGCAACGCCGGATCGATCGGCGCCAGGTGCGAAAGCATAAAGGTGAACAGCAACAGACCCAGCAGCGTCAACACCAGGGAAGCCGCGCCCCCCAGCAGCCGCTGCGCCCAGCGCCAGCGTTGTCGGGCGCGGGCGGTCAAACCCAGCGCCATTATTTGCTGACCTGGCTGTAGAACACCATGTCAGGGTTAATGCCCTGCACATAGCCTTTCAGGTTATCGCGCACGGCAATCAGGCTGCGCGCCTGCAGGCCAATCACAAACGGTGAGCTCTGCTGTACCGATTTTTGCAGCGCCTGATAATCCGCCGTGCGTTTGGCGCCGTCGCTTTCCGCAATCGCCGCCAGCGTCAGCTTATTCAGTTCTGGGATCTGCCAGTTGGCGCGCCAGGCCAGGGTCTTGCTGCCATCTTCCGGGTTATAGGCAAAAGCGGCGGCATTGGTATTCGGATCAAAGTAATCCGGGCCCCACGAGGTCAGAGTGGCTTCATATTGATGCGATCTGACCTTGGTCGATACCTGCGAGCTGATACCGGGCACCAGTTCCACCTTCACGCCGGCCTGCGCGAAGCTGGCCTGCAGCGCCTGGGCGATATCCAGGTACGGCGGCTGGTTGTTCACATCCAGCCGGAAGCTGACGTTGTTCAAACCGGCCTTCGCCAGGATCTGTTTGGCCTTTTGCGGGTTGTAGCTGTAGGGCTGGTCTGTCAGCGCGCCCGGATAGCCATTGGGCAGGAATGCCTGATGGCTCTGGAACTGGCCTTTTAACAGATCGTTAGCGATGCCGTTATAGTCAAACAGCCAGCGCGCCGCTTCCCAAAACGCCGGGTTGCCCAACGCCGGCGAGGCCTTGGCGTTGAACTGCAGGAAATACAGTGAAGCATATGGAATCGCCAGCGCCTTAACGCCCGGCTTGTTGGCCAGCGCCGCCATCTGATCGGCGCCCAGGTTGCGCGCCATATCGGCATCTCCCTGCTCCAGCAACAGGCGGCGCGCCGCCGGATCCGGCACGTTTTTGATCAGCACGGTTTTCAGCTTGGGCGCGCCTTCCGGCGAGCTGGGGTTGGCCGCCAGCACCACCACTTCATGCGGCACATAGTTTTGGATTTTATACGGGCCGCTACCGGCGGAATGGCCGCTCAACCATTGATTGCCCAGATCGCTCCCCTGCTGATGCGCCAACGCCTCTTTGGCATCGACGATGGAAGACACCGGCGCCGAAAGCAGGCTTAGCACAAACAGCGGGCTAACGTTCGCGGTCCAGCTCACTTTCACCGTGTGATCGTCGACTTTGGCGATCAGGCCATCAATATTCTGCGCATTCCAGCCCAACTGGGTGAGGATAAACGCAGGCTCCAGGTTGAGTTTCACCACCCGCGACAGTGAGAAAATCACATCTTCCGGGCGCAGCGGGTTGCCGCTGGCGAAGGTGGCGCCGGGGCGCAAGGTAAAGGTCAGGCTGCGGTTATCGCTGCCCGTTTGCCAGTGGCTGGCCAGCGTTGGCTTGAGATCGACCGGGTTATGCGGATCGGACTGCACCAGGCGCTGATACAGATTATTGATGGCCTGGATGGTGGTCAGTTCAGAACCCTGCGCCGGATCAAAGCTGATGGCGTCATCAATCGACTGTGCCACCACCAACGCATTGGCCGGCGTTGCCGCCTGTAGCGAAAAACTGGATGCCATTGCCAAAAACACCAGGGATGGGATAAAGACTTTCATCAAAAACGCTCCAACCAAATGGAATTTATATAATTTCGCGAGTCTAGGCGAGCACTATAGGTATGCGAAAGTCTATTAACAACTAAATATATTCCCAGAAAGAATATGAAAATGATTTTGATTATAATATGGATTATTTATGGCGAAAAAGCCGCCAGGGCGTGGTTTTGCCGGGCCATATGGCCCGGAAATATGCCAGGTTGGCACCCGGCATCACCACCGCCAAGGGGTTAGATTTGGTAGTCGATCGCCGACTCAATCGAAGAGGAAAAGACCTGATCCTTGATCTCGGTGAGCGTCAGGGTCGGGTTGCACAGCTGGATAAAACGCCAGGCGAAGTTACGCTGTAACTGGCCGCGTTTTACCCCGAGCCAGACGGTGTTGGGCTCAAACAGGTGCTCCGCATTAATGCAGACCAGGCCGGTATCGCGCTCTTTTTCATACGACATGTCCGCCAGCACGCCCACACCCAGCCCCAGCTCGACATAGGTTTTAATCACGTCGGAATCCTGGGCGCTGAGCGCAATGTCCGGCGTCAGGCCCGCTGCCTTGAATGCGGCATCAAGTCGCGAACGGCCGGTGATGCCTTGGCGGTAGGTGATCAGCGGCAGCGTGCTAAGCATTTCCAGCGTCACCTGCGGCTGTCTGGTCAGTTCATGCCCTTCCGGCACCAGAATGGCATGGTGCCAGCGGTAGTAAGGGAACGCGGCCAGCGCCTCGGCATTCATTAACCGCTCGCTGGCGATGCCGATGTCGGCTTCCCCGGCGGCCAGCATGGAAACGATCTCTTCCGGGCTGCCCTGGTTCAACACCACGCGCACGCGCGGGTACAGCGCGCGGAATTCCTTAATCACCCCCGGCAGGCTGTAGCGCGCCTGGGTGTGGGTAGTGGCGATATGCAGTTGGCCACCGTCCTCGCTGCTGAACACGTTAGCCAGGCGGCGGATGTTATTGGCGTCGTTGAGGATACGCTCCGCCACCACCAGTAACTCTTTCCCCGGCTCGGTCATGCCTAATAGCCGTTTGCCGCGCCGGATAAATATTTCAATACCCAGTTCTTCTTCCAGTTCGCGAATATGGCGGCTGACACCGGATTGCGAAGTAAATAAGGTATTGGCCACTTCCGTCAGGTTGTAGTTGCAGCGTGCCGATTCGCGGATAATTTTTAATTGTTGAAAGTTCATACTCCCCCCCTTGCCTTACAAAACCGTTAGCAATATTGATACGTAGTCATTACCGTGCTAACAAATAAGAAATACTATTTACTTATGCTTTTTTATGCTAAGTGGGGATTTACCGCGCGCTGCCTAAATACACGCCGCGCAGAAAAGAATGAATCGTGTTAAGAATTAATAGGATAAATAACACCAGGGAAAGGAGGGATAAAAATACACTCGCCTGAAAAGTTATTATTTATAGGGAACGGATATAACCAACCGTTGGCTTATTGGGGGGCAACACGCCCCCTGCGCCGTTTACGCCGTTGCCTCGCCGCCTAACTGACCAGCAGTATTGTCCTGCAGCCACTGGCGAACATAGTTAACCAGTTCGACGATGCAATCGTCCTTCATCCCCTGGTTTTTCAATTCGCTTTCCAGCGCAAAAAGGTATTGCGCATTGGTGCCGAGCGGGCCGCTGGCACGCGCGATTAGCGGGGCGATGACCTGGTGGCGCACATCTTCTTCAAACAACGGGTGCTGCGGGTTCATCACAAAAACCAGCGCCGTCACCACCTGCCCGTCTTCCAGCGACAAATCGCACCAGGTGGGCAGGTAACAGCCGGTGAGCATTTCGCGCTTCCACAGCAGTTCCAGCTCTTCACGCAGCGTTGCTTCCGGCAGACGAAACGCCAGGCCGGTGGTGCAGCCCCCTTCCTTAAGTGCCAGCATACGGCCCGGCCGGTGCAGCGTGCCGCGCCCGGCCGTCAGCCGCAAACAGAAAGCACGGTGCCAACCTTGCAGGGTGGCGCGCCGCACCTCTTCTGCTTCAAACAGAGGGTTCCACATCAGCGAGCCATAGCCAAAGATCCAGACCGGGCTGTTATCAGGACGACGTGACAATGTACAATCCAACGAGGCCAAACGCTGTTCTGTTGTCAGCAACAGCGCGTCATCAATGGTACCGAACGCCGTTTTACAATCTGCTTTTTTCAGAAAATCTCGCGTTAACACCTGTTTACCACCTCCTGAGAAACCGGTTTGCCCTATTTCTCCTAAACACCCTTCATGCCTCACGTTGCCCCATGCGTTGGGCCAGCGTCAGCACGATTCAAAACGCGTTATCCTGCGGCTTGAATTTGCAGGGTATACAACTCAAATCGTTAACCCTTCGATAATTTGGCGCGCGTATATTTATTTATATAGCGGCACCATAATGTAAATGACATTATTCTTTTCCGGCGTGGCGATCAAGCATCCCGGAAGGTTTCGGTTAAAAAAGCAGGAACCCAATGATAATAAGATTATTCCGCACCGCATTCGGGCTCTACCCTCACTTTTTATGCCAGCGATCATCACTCCCTTTGCGATAAATCTGTTTTACCGCCGCCCAGGCAACCTTATGCGCCGTGGTTTCACGCGAATCATCACCGCGCCGGTCTTCTGCATCTTTATACTCATCCCAGGCGCTGTTAAACGCCTCTTTATAGATTTCTTGCGCATGTTCAGGCAAAACGTTTTTTACATTTTCCGGCAATGCGCTTTTATTTTTATACGGCATGATATTCCCCTTTTCTCGACATCTTCTGATTCTAGATGCCACATTGCCCGCCTTCAAATTGTAAATAATTCTCATTGTTAATAACGGTGATAAAAAAGATTACCTCCTTACACACCTGGTTGGTTGAAGTAAAAACTATTCATAATATCACGCTGCTGCCAGCGGCATGATCAAAGTGCAACCGTAATCAGCAGTATGTGATTCCTTACTGGCGAGAGGGGTTAAATAAAGAGAATTATCATCAAAAACGGCGCCAAATCGGGGACCATATCGATAGTTGACCGGCCGATACGGCGTTAGCCAGCTGGCTAATTATCGCTATTAGTCACTTTTTCATGCCATTGATGTTAGAAAAGTGTTTATGTTCGTAAAAGTAGGTAAATAAAACCGCATCAGTTGCGTTTTTTTTGTTAACCTAGTCACATAAAGCAAGTGATTGCTTTTTCAAGTTAAAACAACATCACATCTTTAACCCGGCACGGCACACAGGGTGTATCCTATTATCAATCACTTTCTGAACGCGCAGAGCCGCCTGTTAACCGGCATTCTGCGATGACGGAGCCACGCGGTTTGAGAAGGAGAAGCACAACAATGCAGTCACAACACGATACCGAGCGCTCAAAATCCCGCCACAGCGAAATTTCACTGATATTCCCGGTTGTGGCGCTGGCGGTTCTGAGCATTTGGGGCACTACCGCTAATATGCCATTGATTGTCGGCATCAATATTCTTGCCCTGATCGGTATCCTCAGCAGCGCCTTCAGCGTGGTTCGCCATGCCGACGTGCTCGCCCATCGCCTGGGCGAACCCTATGGTTCACTGATTCTCAGCCTATCCGTAGTCATTTTGGAAGTCAGCCTGATTTCTGCCCTGATGGCCACCGGCGACGCCGCGCCGGCGCTGATGCGCGATACGCTCTACTCCATCATTATGATCGTGACCGGCGGCCTGGTGGGCTTTGCCCTGCTGCTGGGCGGGCGCAAGTTCGCCACCCAGCACGTTAACCTGAGCGGCATCAAACAGTACCTGATGGCCATCTTCCCACTGGCGGTGATCGTGCTGGTGCTGCCAAGCGCCCTGCCCGGCGGCAATTTCAACACGGCCCAGGCGCTGTTGGTGGCGGCAATTTCCGCTGCCATGTACGGCGTGTTTTTAATCATTCAAACCAAAACGCACCAAAGCCTGTTCGTTTATGAACATGAAGACGACGATGGCGATCCGCACCATGGCAAGCCTTCGTCCCACAGCAACACCTGGCACGCCGCGTGGCTGGTTGTGCATCTGGTTGCGGTTATCGCGGTAACCAAGTTCAACGCCGGCCCTCTGGAAGGCCTGCTGACCAAATTGAATGCGCCGGCGCAGTTCACCGGCTTCCTGGTGGCGTTGCTGATCCTGTCGCCTGAAGGGCTGGGCGCATTGCGCGCCGTGCTGAACAACCAGGTGCAACGCGCCATGAACCTGTTCTTCGGCTCGGTGCTGGCCACCATCTCACTGACCGTACCGGCGGTGACCATCATCGCCACGCTGACCGGCCAGACGCTGATTTTCGGCATGCAGGCGCCGCATATGGTGGTGATGCTGGCCGTGCTGATGCTGTGCCACATTTCATTCTCCACCGGCCGCACCAACGTGTTGAACGGCACCGCGCACCTGGCGCTGTTTGCCGCCTATATGATGACGATTTTCGCCTGATCGAAAGCGCCCTGGGGGCCAATGAACGTATGCCAGCCGGTTCATTGCCGGCTGGCATTTTTTATGCCTGAATAACGGCCAGGAAAAAGGCCGCCGCAGCGGCCTAGCAAAGATACATTAGTCATTTGAAATAAAAGGATTTATTTCTAAGCGTGTCCACGCATTGACCACACTTCGAAAAAAAATCCCCGGTTTTCCGGGGATTCTTCGTTTTAGCTACATCAACATGCTTTGCTGACCGTAATGTGTCGGGTGAGGTAACACCGGCACCACATGGCCGGGTTTCATAATGGTGCGTCCAATTGTTTCCATGGTGACAAATGTATGACTGCAGTTGATGTTCTGACACTGGTGATAACGTTCTTTGGTATTCTCACTGAGATAACGACTTGAACGAGCATGTGCAGCAGTTCCGCAGATATTGCAATGAAACATAATTTATCACCTCAACCATTCAATATTGATAAAGTTATTTTAGTCTTTTTTACTTTAATATCAATTAATTACTAACAAACCAGCCTTGCTAATTTTCCTCTTCGTACTCCACATCTAAAAGCTTAACCTCAAGTTCTAGTGATTGTCCACGCCTGCTCGTCTATGACGTGCTTAAACCCCCTCACTGCTACCGGCGTTTCTGGAAATAAATCCGCGCGCCCCATGGCAAGATTGATAGAAAACTCCGCAACACCACGTTGTAACTTATCCCACTTCGCCAGTGCTGCACGCATCGCCTGTGCCTTGCTGGCGTAGACTGTGGTGATAGCAAACACATTATCGGCCTCGCCGGTCATGTATTCCCCTTCACGCTCCTCTTTCGGCTTGGTCGCCGCTTTCTTGGCAGCAACCGGTTTTGCCTTTGGATGTTGCAACGCGCGCAGGTGCTGCGGCTTCGGTTTACGCTTGGGTTTTACGTGCTGCTTTTGCGGCTTAGGGTCTTTGGTGTGCAGCCATTTGGCCGTGACGCCGGTATAGGCCGCCCGGTCTGCAATGGCAAACTGATGCCCGTCACTGTCGCGACGCTCAATAGTCATCTGCGGTATTGGCTTGCCGCTGGCGGTCACACCATTCCCGGCCCTGATAAATAACAGCCTCCCGGCTTTTATCGACACCTCCGCGCCGTTACGGGTGACGAGGCGCGTCAGGAACTTGGCGTCAGACTCCTGCGACTGGTCGATATGCGGGACTTTAATCTCGGCCAATCCTTTCGCGACAATTGCCGACAGCTTGTTTCGCTCGGCAATCTTGCTAATCACCGCGCTTAGCGTTGTGTCGTGGTAAGACTCCTCCCGGCGGGCATTGAGCGAACCACGAAAATCAGCGGAGCGGGCGCGAATCGTCACCGTCAATTACGCGGTTGTCACAGGTGTCGCCCTCGACGCCAATGCGAAACCATTTAGATACTTTCTTTGCCATGAGCCATTGTCCTGAGTGGTTAAGGTCGGGCTAGTTTCCCGACTGACCACCCTCACGGCCAGCGACTGCCGACGGACTATCCCCCCAGACAACAGCACCTTAGCGCGCGGCCGTCGTGGCTTGCGTAGCCTTGCCCTCGTCATCCACACGAGGGCATATCATGCAAATCCAGACCGACACCTCGCTACTCAGCGACCCGCGCCGACAGGCCGCGTTGCTGAACTGGCAAGGTTTCTCCGTGAAGCAAATCGCGGAAATGTTGAAGCAGAAAGCACCCACGGTGCAAAGCTGGAAACAGCGGGAAAAATGGGACGATATCGCGCCGATCTCCCGTGTGGAGTCCAGCATCGAGGCGCGAATGGTGCAGCTCGTTCTCAAGACAAAAAAAGAGGGCAGCGACTACAAAGAAATTGACCTGTTAGGCCGCCAGATTGAGCGACTTGCGCGCGTCAGGCGCTACATGAATTCCGGCAACGAAGCCGACCTTAATCCCAACGTTGCCAACCCCAACAAAGGCGAGCGCAAAAAGCCGACAAAGAACTATTTCAGCGATGAGGCTATCGCAAAGCTTGAGGATATTTTTTACGACGAGTCTTTCGATTATCAGCTTGGCTGGCACAAAGCCGGACTCGCGCAACCGATCATTTTGCTTAACCGATCGGTGTTAGCCTCATTGGCGGCCTTTTCATACCCACCCCAAAACGCCCTCAGACGCCCACCTCGGCCCACTCCACCACACGCACCCGCGAATCAAAACAGAATGTCAAAACACCATCACGACGCGCTGACGCCGTCAATTCTGATAATTAAATACGTGCCTGCGCGCAATGCTATCCCCGCCACGCCTGCCCGCTTCATGTGTCGATTTTCATGCAGTTGCTTGCTTCACTCGCAGCCTTGCCAGCCATGGTTCAAATCAAAGAATGAAAACCCAATAGAGAAATGCAAAAAAATGCAAATTTATGCGTGGACTTTATTACATTTAATGATAAAAAATAGAGTCATCTTTGAGCTTCTTTTTATACCTTAAATGGTTTGTTTGATTTTGTTCAAAAAGGAACTACACAAAATGAGTACTCAGCAAGTTCTTAACACGCCCGTGACAGCATCCGTACCTGTAGTTGAGATTGATAACTTATTGAAAGGACTAGAGCAAACTACGGAGTTAGCATATTTTCGTCGTGTAGGTGGCCGACATGGCTTTGATGTGACAACCAGATGGGCAAGTACATTAGAAAACTTAAGAAAAACGCTAAGTGACCCAACAAAACAAGGCACGCCTGCTAATTATTCAAACTTACGATTAATTACATTAAAAATAATAACGGCAGCCAATCATTATTATTCTATAGATTATATCAAAGGTGGCGATTTACATCTCATTCCAACGATTACAGGATATAACAACTTCGACCCAACCTTTCAATCCGTATTCCCGACCAAATTAGAGGATGGTAATGGTCTACCACCTATCTCTGGCCACTTCATCACTTCAATTGAAGATATGGGCGATGGAAAAGCCATTATTTATTCTTATGTAATATTAAGAACAATAAATGGCCGCAGTAAGCTTCGTAGTAATCAATATCCAGAACAATACTTCAACACCGTATTTATTCCAAATGATCTAAGCCGAATTGAATATAGAGTTGATAAGTCGCTCGGGAAAAGATCTGCAGATAAAGCAATGGGCGAGTTGAGAAATAAACTCCTTGAATTGATGGTTGAGTTAAATATTAATCTTAATCTTGATACTGTTAATTTCTACAATGCAATTTCTAATATTTATAATGATAAAAGTTATGGACGTTTAGTTCAGGTCGATTTTCTTGACCCCAATGGCGATGAAGATGCGGTGCTTCGATGTAGAAATGACCCTAGCTATGATGCTCGTTATCGAGAAGTAGTATCTAAAACACAAAGCGGATCAACTAACTCATTAAATTTAAAAGTTTCTGGTGTTGCTGTAAGACTCGATAGTAAACTGCAGAAAGAGATCGTTTCAAACGAAATTGGTTTCGAACCTAGCAAAATTGATTGGGCTGTTAACAAGTTTTGTGGAGGATTTTACTTCACCCAGACAGCGGATCATCAGGCACATTATGGAGTGATAAATGATATCCTCACTAGAGCGAAATGATAGAATGCGCTCAATGATCATAAAACAAAGAGAGTTAGTAAAAGATCTTTGTGATTCTTCAGTTTTTATTACTGAGGATTCTCAACGATTTTACTATAATCTCCTTGAATATATCGAGAATCACACCCACAAGGAAATTTATACAATACCATTGTTGCGTCAAGCAATTAAAACCACCAATAACGATGATTTATTGAAAGTGGTTCAATTTTTTAGTGGTGGAGGCTCAAAGTTTTTCGATATAAAATATTGCTACGAGCAAGAAGATAGGCAGTATATTGAAATTCCTTTCGAGGAATATAATAATTATATATTAAACAACCAAGAACCTGTTGATATAAATGGTGTAGAGCTCGAAGATTTCAATCCAAAATACCTTTCATTTTATTGTTTGATAAATTTGGATTAAAGATGGAAAAGCAAAAAATCACAGCAGAACTACATAAAAGAAATAAATTCGATAGCGAAGATAATTTCATCTCAACATTATATTCTGATATTGCATCAATTATAAAACTTATTGAATCATCAAGTGACAAATACTATTGCGATGATGAAGATAAATTAAGTCACTCTATCGCTTCCTCTTTAATCCATCTGGGTTATAGAGCATCTGAGCAAACTAAAAAAAATGGTAGCGTAGACATTACTGTACACTCAAAAGATGATGCTTACGAATGGATTGCAGAAGCAAAAATAGGTTATGGTAACCAAAAAATATTTGAAGGTTTACTTCAACTCCTCACTAGATATATAAAAAGAGACAACCATGCAGGGGTTTTCATCTATTATCAAAAAGCCAAATCTACATTTTACTTTAAAGATTGGTTAAAATACTTACATGAAAACAAATGGACCGCTTACTGTTCTAAGCAAGGGACCCTAAATAAGGTTTCACCGCTACTGCAACACCTTAACCCCAGTCAATGCCCTACAGTAGTTGGTGATTGTTGTTTCGCAGATGTAAGTGTAATAAAACCGTCAAGTGACAATCTAAATATTCGATTTTTTTATATCGATGTCCATCATGAACCGTTAGATAAAAGTGGAGTAAACAACCAATCCATAGCTTATGGTCAGGCAAAAAACAAAATCAGGGATCTATATAATATGTGGCGGGAAGGAAGTTATGACGAAAGCATGACCAATGAATTATTTGAATCTATAAAAATATTTCATGATGACTGTCTTGATGATGAAAACGAGAGTGATACTAAGAATAAAACCTAATTATCAGCAAGGCACCTTAGATATGACCTATTCGTGAGCAGCGCCGAGGAAAAACACGCTCATGGGGATTTTATCTTTAATGCTATTCAGATGATTTTATTGTCCAATGAGACTATGTAGGAATGAATTACTACATTTCGTTTTTCTGCTGTGCAACTGATTAGTTTCCCCGCATTGTTCCTCTTTACATTTTCTACTGAAAACTCGGCCAATCGTCACATGTAAGATATGAAAGCTCTATACCATCTTTAATCACCGTAGCTCCACGTGTCAATACTTTCAGTTCCCAAGGTTCAGCAATAATTCCCTGGCGCGCCAGCTCAAGCCGGATTTGCGGAACCCTAGCTCTTTCTGCCGGAGTTAGACGCGCCGACGGCGAGTCATTCTGTGATTTCTTGCGATTTCGAGCAATTTCTAGGTGGCTACTCTTCGGTGATTGCTGTCTTAGAGCGTATCTCATCGTCTTGGCGACGTCGGCGTCATCCCAGCTAACATCCCCGCTCTCAATCAAACCCATCACCGCCGTGACATACTCAGGCGTTGCTACCTGCATATCTGGATCAGGTTCTCGCTGAACCTCCCCACAGTTATTGACAGGACTCCGAGGCGCGCCGGAGGCGCTTTTTAAAGTCAAAAGATTAACGTCAACAGCCTTGCGGACAATGCGCCATTCTGTTGACCGGGTTTCGTGGATATGGCCTGCGCCAAGGTGCGGGGCAAAAATGCCGACAATCTTTTGCACTTCTTCGTCATACGCGTTCGGCTCATCAGCCACCTAGCGCGCAACGCGAACAGTCTGCACATCACGCGGGACGTTTGCACCGCCCTGCCCGGCGATATAGGCGGCAAAGTCTCCAGCATCAGCCGCCGCACGCACTGCCTCGACTCGCTCGTCAAAGGAATCGGACAGGCTAACGCCACGAAGGCAAGCGGCCCGGCACTCACGGTAAGCGCCCATGGTGGGCACGCCAATAGGCTGAAACTGCGGGATGCGCCACGTTGACACCCAGGAGGTCACCGCCGCAGCCATATCGCGCAGCGGCTTGCCGGTGTCGTGGTCAATCTGGCCGTCGAGCGCATAACCGTCGATATTTTTGGCGATGTATTTAGCGATATACCCCGCCGCACCGCCCTTGTTCATGTGTTTGGCTTCAAACCGGTTCTTTGCCGCACCTCGCTCGTCGCCGTCCTCTTTCAAGGCATAGCGACGCATAATATAGATGACGTCCTGACGCTGCTTGCGCTGGCAGAAAAGCATCATATGCCAGTGCGGCGTACCGTCATGGTGTGGCTCAACGACGCGCATACCGTAAACGCTCAAATCGTTGTCTTTAAACGCGGTGCGCATCTTGCTCCAGATGTGCACAAGATAACGCTGGCCGTCTTTCGGTGAAAAGCCTCTAAATCCCAGTTGTGGTTAAACTGGACTTTTTCAGCCCCTTCTTTGCCGACGACGCGGATCGGGTGGTATTTCGATGGGGTGGTGATGGTGATAAACATGCCGACATGCTTCTCGCTGGCCGCAAATTTCTCTATCCCTGCGATGGTGCTCATCAGCTCCATCCGGCGGATTTCCGGGTTAGATATGCTGGCCATAACCTTATCAATTAGGTCGATACGCTCACCGGTAGCAACGTTCTCCAGCTCGCACCCTTTCAGATAGTCCATATTAGCAAGCCGCCGGGCCTGCACCTCACGGATAGCCTGCTTACTCGCGTAAGGGTGTTTTTTGAGGTTCACTTCACCGGCAGCAATAAGCAACGCCTCACGCCAGCGCGTGCGCTGAGCCTTCAACTGGCGTTCCCACCACTCGGAGTTAACCAGACGTGACAGACTGGCAATCGCTGATGTAGCGTCCAGCCTGCCTTTGAGATATTTGCGCCAATGCACCGGTGTGACGTTAAACGCCCGCACCATACGCGCGATGCGGCCATAGAATTCAGCCTGCACACTGTTGCTAATTAGCTGCGAATTATCCCCGTTATTTTCAGCGATAAACGCCTCACAATAGCGGTCATAATTTTGCAGCAACTATCCGGCGATGCGGTCAGCAAAGCGGCGCAACTCCTTGTTATCCACGCCCGGCAGACTCGCATAGTTGTCTACCTCCGCCATAAAGCACGACGAGGCGTTAAGATTCATCGCATTCTTTTCGTTAACGATTTCGATACGCGGCCAGATGCGACGCTGGAGCTGGAGCACTAGCCATTTATTAGCGGCGTGGATCCCCTGCTCTTTCAGCAGATAAGTATGGCGGCCCAGAAAAATAAGGCTGAGGAAATGCGGCAAGGATTGGATATTACGCAAAACAGCTTGCCCCTGAGCGTGTTGCTCACGGGTAAGCGGTCTTTCTTTGCCAATGGCGGATTTTGGGGCATTCCATGAATGAACACCGACGAACCGCTCGCCGGTAGTTGTAGCGAATGGCGGCGGCGGTGAGGGGGCTATACGCCCCCGGACTGATACAGTCATTTAACCAATTTCGCCACAACCTGCACTACTACCGCAATCACGAATAATGCGGCACCGATTAATAAGATGCCAACGGGCACAGCCCATAATGGTGCGGTGACCACCCACCAAGACCACGCGGCGAGAAAACCTGTCAGTTTCAACGTGATGAAAATTAGGCCGAACGGGCGCAACGAAAAGCGCATCCGTCGGAAATTTGATAGGAAACATGAAGCACAAGCTTTTGAGAAGTACATCACTGTCAGCTATCACGACAAAGAATGGCTCTCAAAGCCTACGGATAAAAGGTCATTATCTGAGCTGGTTAAATTGTGGTGGAACTACCATGGCAAGAACAATGACCACGGGCAGTCCTATCTAAGAAAACTGGAGCGCATTACGCGAATGATGGACAACCCAGCCGCATTTCAGATTGATAAATCTCGCATTACAGCTTATCGATCGGCGCGGCTAGCCGAAGGCATTAAAGCATCCAGCATTAATCGCGAAATGACAGCGATAAGCGGGATGTTTACCGACCTTGTCGACTCGGGGCTTTACTGTGGTGAGCATCCGATTCGCGGCAGCGGCAAGCTCAAAGAAGCCAATACGGAAATGACTTATCTTGCCCGCGATGAGATAAGCGTATTGCTACTGGCGTTAGATGGCGATAACCGCCGGGTGGCTGTTTTGTGTCTTAGCACTTGCGCACGTTGGGGAGAGGCCATCAAACTCAAAGCTGAGCATGTCATTCACAACCGTGTGACCTTTGTGCAGACGAAAAACGGGAAACGGCGCAGCGTCCCCATTTCTCAGGAAGTCTCTGACGAGATCGTTTCCCAAAAATCTGGGTTATTGTTTCCGCAAGCCTCTACAGCAATTTCCGAGAGATTTTTAAGGCGACCAAACCCAACCTACCTCACGGGCAAGCATCCCATTCGTTACGTCATACATTCGCAACTCATTTCATGATGAACGGGGGCAATATCATCACGCTCCAGCGAATACTTGGCCATGCGCGGATTGAGCAGACAATGAACTACGCTCACTTTGCACCTGATTTTCTTCAGGATGCAATTTCCTATAATCCGCTGGGAGGGAAAATCTATGTTTAGCGTCCACACATAGATAGTTTTCTAGGGGTTGTAGTTGTCTGTAGTGCAACTTAACCACCTGTTTTATATAGACAGTACTGATATTCAAGGCAAGAAAAAGGCCGCCGCGGCGGCCTTGGTTCGACAGGAAAAGCAGTGAGGGTTAGCTGTAGGCATGGAGCGTGCGCTGGCACAGGGCGGAGCGCACACAGTCTTGTTTTTCAAAGCGGATAATACCGACCATCTCGTCTTCTTCGAAGCGTTCAAGCGCATCGCTAAGACCGGATTTTACCCCGCGCGGCAGGTCGCACTGGGTGATATCCCCGTTGACGATCACCGTCACGTTCTCACCCAGACGGGTCAGGAACATTTTCATCTGGCTGGCGGTTACGTTCTGGGCTTCATCCAGGATCACCACCGCATTTTCAAACGTGCGGCCGCGCATATAAGCGAACGGCGCGATCTCCACCTTGCCGATTTCCGGGCGCAGGCAGTATTGCATAAAAGACGATCCTAAGCGGCGCAGCAAAATATCGTACACCGGGCGGAAATAAGGGGCGAATTTCTCAGAAATATCCCCGGGCAAAAAGCCGAGGTCTTCATCCGCCTGCAGAACCGGACGGGTAACAATTATCCGATCCACCTCTTTATGTATAAGGGCTTCAGCCGCTTTGGCGGCGCTGATGAATGTTTTGCCGCAGCCAGCTTCGCCAGTGGCAAATATCAACTGCTTATTTTCTATGGCTAATAAGTAATGACCTTGAGCTTCGGTTCTCGCCTCAATAGGGGAAGTATCGCGCTTATCCCGCGCCATGCCGATAGACTCGACGCCCCCCATTTGTACCAGCGAAGTGACGCTTTCTTCTTCAAGCTGGCGATGACTACGAGCGTCACGACGAATGACGCGTTTCGCTTCACGACGTGCTTTGATCACTGCTTTCTGTCTTCCCATAGTGGCACCTTACAGTTTGGTTCACCTACCGCAACGGCATTGCCGTGCGATCATGTTTACAAGCAGACTGTCGCCTCCTTCACAACCAATATAAGCCAACGGAAATGGTGAATACGCGGCAATTGCGTTGTGCCGTGATTCACCGGACATGGGTATATAAAGATGGGTGTTATAAGCTGAATGACGATGCGCGAAAAGCTGAGAGCTGGCGGAAAAAAGAGAGTCGGGGATAAGCCCCGTGTTACAACAGGAAGTCGGGAAAGGTATATCGTTTTTTCTTGCCAGCCCAAACATGGACTTTACCATTAGCGATCCCCGCAGTGATATTTGCAGCTCCAGGCTGCGCACCGTGTGAAAACTACCGCCAGATGATTACAGTATAATGACAATTCAAACCTGCGCGTTATCGAAAAGTAAAAAAAATTAATTACTGCAGTTTTCAACCAACGCAAAATCACTATATCACGCCGTTCAGCTTACGCCACCAAAACTTTACTCGCCTTATAAAACAATCTGTTGCGATTAAACCTGGCAGATGACATTTTCGTTTCCTGATTAAAAAAAACGCAAACAAAAAAGCGGCCATCGCGCATCTCAAACGGCAAACGCAGGCGGTCGTACATTTTTTGTCCAATCAGATAATGAAAAAGGCGGGAAAGCTCCCGCCCTGAAACTTGTTTGCCACTACCGCCGGTTTGCATCAGGCAAACCGGCGAGGTGGTTTATTTACTGTCCGGCAATGCATAGGCAATAACATAATCACCACGCTGCGGCGACTGGCGCGCACCACCTGCGCTGATAATAATGTATTGCTTGCCATTTTTCGGCGAGACGTAGGTCATTGGCCCGGACTGGCTGCCGACCGGCAGGCGTTCTTTCCAGATTTCTTTACCGCTGGCGGTATCAAACGCACGCAGATAGAAATCCTGGGTACCGGCAAAGAACAGCAAACCTGCCTGGGTAGAAAGGCTGGCGCCCAGCGTCGGCATACCGACTTCCATCGGCATACGCATCTTGATGCCCAACGGCCCGGTATCCTGCACCGTACCCACCGGTACCTGCCAAACCAGCTTGCCGGATTTCAAATCAACCGCTGACATGGTGCCAAACGGTGGCTTCTGGCAAGGAATGCCGAGCGGCGACAGGAAGCGCTCGCGCACCGCGCCATAGGGCGTGCCATCCATCGGCACCAGGCCCATTTCAATCCCGCTGGCGCCGGTCGGCACTTTGTTGCGCGGCACCATATAGTTGGCCAGCCCCAGGCGCATGTCGTTGACGAACATAATCGCGTTGTTCGGATCCACCGAAACGCTGCCCCAGTTCATCCCGCCAAGGGAGCCTGGGTACTGCAACGCGCGATCCAACCCTGGCGGCGTATAAACCCCCTGGTGACGCATGCCTTTAAACTCAATGCGGCACAGCAGTTGATCGAGCGGTGTGGCCCCCCACATGTCGGATTCCGTCAGCGTTTCATTGCCGATGTTCGGCATTCCCACGGAGAAAGGTTGGGTTTTCGCATAGCGTTCGCCAGGGACGTTGCCCTGCGGCACTTCACGGTCTTCAACCTTGGCCACCGGCTGGCCGGTTTCCCGGTTCAGCATGAAGATCATGCCCTGCTTGCTGGTTTGCACCAGTACCGGCGTTACGCCGCCGTTACCGTCGGGCAGATCGTAAAGCAGCGGCTGCGATGGCAGGTCAAAGTCCCACAGATCGTGGTGCGTAGTCTGGTAATGCCAACGCACCTGGCCGGTTGCCGCATCCACCGCCACCACGGAAGAGTTGTATTTATCATCCAGCGCGGTACGTTCGCCGCCGAAGAAGTCTGGCGTGGCGTTGCCGGTTGGCAGGTAAATCAGGTTCAGCTTGGCATCATACGCCATGGCAGACCAAACGTTCGGTGTGCCGCGGGTATAGGTTTGCCCTTCCGGCGGCAAGCGCGTGATGGCCGGGTTACCCGGATCCCATGCCCAAGCCAGTTCACCGGTATGCACGTCGTAGGCGCGCACCACGCCCGGGGGTTCGCCCGTGGAGTAGTTATCCGCCACGCGCCCGCCGACCACCACCAGGTTGCCGGCAACCAACGGCGTTGAGGTTTGCTGGTAATAACCCGGTTTCACTTCGCCCATACCGACTTTCAGATCGACAATGCCGTTGGCGCCGAAATCTGCGCAAGGCTGGCCGTTATCGGCATTGATCGCGATCAGACGAGCATCGGTAGTCGGCAGGAACAAGCGGCGCGGGCAGACGGCGGCGGCGTTATTCGCCACCGCATCGCTTTGGGCCGGCGCCGGGTGTTCAGCATCCGCGAAATATCCCAGGCCGCGGCAACGCTGCCAGTTCGGCGCCTGGGCTTTCGGATCGTACACCCACTGCTGTTTGCCGGTATCGGCCTCCAGCGACAACACTTTGCCGTAAGCGGTGCACACATACAGTGCGTTGCCGATTTGCAGCGGCGTGTTTTGATCTTCCGCGCCCGAGCCGTTGCTCTGCGGAATATCGCCGGTGTGAGCAACCCAGGCAACCTTCAACTGGTTGATGTTGGTCTTGTTGATTTGGTCCAGCGCCGCAAAACGGTCGCCGTGGGTGGTGTTGCCCCAGTGCTCCCAGTTTTTCTGCTCGCTACCTGGCGCAACCGGCTTCACCGGCACGTCTTCGGTGGCGGCCACGATCGGCGCCGGCACAAAGGTATAGCCAAAACCGGCCACCAGCGCGATCGCCAGCAGCGCCGCCAACACGTAGCTCGGTGCGCCGCGCCCGGTGCCGCCTACCTGTTTCTTCAGCCACGGATAAGCCAGCGCCACCAAAAACGCCAGCACACCGAACATGAACAACCGCGAGAACAGCGGCCAGAAGGTCAGGCCCACATCCCATAGCGCCCAGGCGATGGTCAATACAAAGGCCAGCGCATACAGCCAGGCGCCGGCCGGTTTACGTTTGATAATAAGCACCGCGGCGATCAGCATCGCCAGCCCCATCACCAGAAAATACAGACTGCCACCCAGCGTCGCCAGGTAACCCCCGCCGATCGCCAGCGTCAGGCCGATAACCCCCATCAGGCCGCCTAGCAGCCAGATGAGGTATATCCCTATACTTCGTTTTCCACTTGAATTTGCCATATTTGCTCTCCCACCCACAGGTGGCGACGCCATTGTGGGTGCAATAGTTTTAATCCTATCCGCCATACTTCAAGTTGCAGCCGCGTTGCTTTTGCCCCTCGAATGACTTTGGATATCTATCTACAGTTGCCATAGGTTATTCAATTTCATTTCACCGCTGCTACGGCGTTGGTTTTGTATGCCACATTTATAATTCCCTTTATTCAAAAGAATAGGCAACGCTCATACCGCCGCCCCAATTTCTGCCCGGCGCCGGTTCGAAATAGCGCCCATTGCTTTCATTTACAATCACAGAACCGACGTATTGCCGATCAAATACGTTGTCCACCCGGCCAAAGACGGTAAACAGCCAGTTGCCCATCGGATAGCGATAACCGGTATTCAGCGCCACGGTGGTATAAGACGGTGCCTGCGCCGTATTTTCGTCGTTGGCCTGGATATTGCTCATATAGCGGACCTCGGCGCCGGCGAACCAGCCGGCCGGCGGTGACCAGGCCAGGGAAGCATAGCCCATATTGCGTGCGATCCCCGGCATCCGGTAACCGCGCAGCACACTGCTGTCGGCACTGCATTCGCTGTCGCCACAGACATTGTCGCGGTAGCGGGCGTCCAGCAACGTCCAGGCCAACTGCAGGTGCCAGTCATAGGCGAACTGCTGATCCAGCGCCAGCTCAAGGCCACGCCGCCGCGTCTGGCCGGCGTTCTTATAGCTGCTGCGGCCGTTGCTGCTTTCATCCACCACGATTTCATTTTTGGTGTTGGTCTGGAACATCGCGGCAGTGAACAAGCCATTGCCGATGCGCGTTTTGCTGCCCAGTTCCACTGTTTCGCTGGTTGACGGCTTCAGATCGAAATTCAGCCCGGACAGCCCGCCGGAACGGTAAGAGAGCTCGTTGATGGTCGCCGTTTCAAAACCACGCCCGGCGGACACATACATATTCCACCCCGGCGTGGCGGCATAGTTGAGCGAGGCGGCCGGCAACCAGCGGTGATAGCGCGCGCTGCCGCTGTCATCGCCATTGTTGCCGGTGACATAAAAATCATTGGAATCGAAATTGACGGTGCTAAAGCGCACGCCGGCATCCAGCGTCAAGCGTGGCGTTAACTGCCAGGAGGTCTGCAGATAAGGATCCAGGCTCCACATCAGGTTGCGCTCGTTGCGGCGCAAATCGCCCAGGGTGCCTAACTCCGTCACGCCATTGTTTACGGTAAAGTTTTCATAGCCCTTGCGGCGTTCCGTCATGGTTTCATAATCCAACCCGCCGGTCAGGGTGACGGGCACCGCGCCCAATTCGCCACGGTGCGTCCAGCGGGTATCAATCCCCTGATAGCGGCGGGTGAGATCGATCACCCCGCCCGGGTGCTGATCGCTGCTTTGCTGCACCGAAGCCGGGATTGCCTGGTATTGCGTAGTTTCGCGTATCCCGGCGTACATCATCACGCTCAGATCGTCATTGGCGCTCATCTGGCGTTCATAATGCAGCCCGGCCTGGGTTTGCTTGGTGCTCTTGCGCGAATTGTACTGATCGGCCCGCGGCGCCTGGCGTGGGTTAGCGCGCCATTCGGCTTCGGTCAGGCCGCCGGGATCGTTGGCGTTGATATCCACGCTGTTGAACAACAACGTCAGGGTGCTGACGTCATCAATCCGCACCCCCAGCTTGGCATTGCCCAGGTTCTTTTGCGCGCCGCTGTGATCGCGGTAGCCCTGGGTGGTAAAGCGCGTCGCGGAGACGGCGTAGTTCACATCGCCGGCGTGGGTGCCATCGCCGGTGGCGCCGGTCGCTTTAAGCCCATAACGCCAGGTGCCGTCGCTGCCGAAATACATCCCGGATTCAATGCGCGGCGGCTGCTGGCCCGTTTCGGTGACCACGTTCACCATCCCGCCGGAGGCATTACCGTACAGCGCCGAAAACGGCCCGCGCAGCACTTCCACCCGTTCGGCCGAGTTTAAATCGATATTCGACGTTTGCCCCTGCCCATCCGGCATGGTGGCCGGGATGCCATCGACATAGATCCGCACGCCGCGCACGCCGTACATCGAACGGGCGCCGAAGCCACGCACGGAAAGTTGCAAATCTTGCGCATAGTTTTGGCGGTTCTGGATCTGCACGCCAGGCACGCTGCCCAGGCTTTCAGAGAGGTTAATCTGCGGTTTGGCATCGCGCAGCTGTTCGCCGTTGACCACGCCGACCGCGGCCGGCGTCGACAGTTCAGAAAGGCCTTCACGCTTTGCCGACACTACCATCGCCGATGTGTCATCACTGTCCTGTGCAAAACAGACGGAAGCGGGCAGCAATACAGGAATAAGAACGGCAGAAAACGCCGCCGTCTTTTTATGGGAGATATTTTTCATGAGGAAGGTGCCGTTAATGAACCCAGGTAAAATGAACCATTTGGAACACGAGTGGCGACATGTTAATACTTATAACATCCCATTGAAAAGAGTTAGCAACAATTTAAAACGTCAGCAACAAATCCCTTAAGGAAATTATTAACACAAATTAACGTATGTGCAGTATCAGCCCCGCACGAAACGCCTAACAGCCATAACAGTCGCCATAATTAACAACAGGTTAAAGCCAATCCTTTTTTTAACCTTACCGTTTATTATCAGCACCCGGAATGGATAAATCCAGTAGGTTAACCAGGCAATGCTGTCTGCCTGGCACCAATCCTTTACACGCCACGGTAATTCCCCCCTTAAGGGAGGAACCGAAATACCGTTATACCGTTTTAAACTCTGCTTCAGCTTTGGCGAACCGTTCGGTCATCGCCGCAGAAGGTGCACGGCCCAGCAGGCTGACCGCCACGATGGCTATACAGCCAAACAGGAATCCTGGAATAATTTCATACAGATCCAGCCAGCCGTACTGTTTCCAGACCAATACCGTGATAGCGCCCACCAGCATCCCCGCCAGCGCCCCGTTGCGGGTCATACGCGGCCACAGCACCGAAATCAGCACCACCGGCCCAAAGGCGGCGCCAAAACCGGCCCAGGCGTAGCTCACCAGCCCCAGCACACGGTTTTCCGGATTGGCCGCCATCGCGATGGAAACCAACGCCACCACCAGCACCATCACACGGCCAACCCACACCAGCTCGCGTTGGCTGGCCTTTTTGCGCAGGAAGGCTTTGTACAAATCTTCCGTAATGGCGCTGGAACAGACCAGCAGTTGGCAACTCAGGGTGCTCATGACCGCCGCCAGAATCGCCGACAGCAACACACCGGCCACCCACGGGTTGAACAGCAGCATCGCCAGCTCAATAAACACCTGCTCGCCGTTTTGCGTTACGTTGCCGGCCTGGTGCGGGTTATTCGAGAAGTAAGCGATGCCGAAGAAGCCGACGGCGATGGCACCCACCAGGCACAGGATCATCCACACCATGCTGATACGGCGGGCGCTGCGGATCGTGTGGTGGGAGTCTGCCGCCATAAAGCGCGCCAGGATGTGCGGCTGGCCGAAGTAGCCCAGCCCCCAGCCCATCAGCGAAGCGATCGCCACCACGTTCAGCCCTTTCAACATATCCGTGTTGGCCGGGTTCTTGGCTTCAATCACCAGCATTGAACTGTCGATCCCGCCGACGGCAAAGATCACCATCAGCGGCGTCAGAATTAAGGCGAAAATCATCAGGCTGGCCTGCACGGTGTCGGTCCAGCTCACCGCCAGGAAACCGCCCACGAAGGTATAGACGATGGTGGCGGCCGCACCGGCCCACAGCGCCGTGGTGTAACTCATGCCAAAGGTACTTTCGAACAGCCGGGCGCCGGCTACCACGCCGGAGGCACAGTAAATGGTAAAAAAGACCAGAATGACAATGGCGGAAATCACCCGCAGCAGCTTGCTGTTGTCCTCAAAGCGGCTGGTGAAATAATCCGGCAGCGTCAGCGCATTGTTGTTGGCCTCGGTATGCACCCGCAGCCTGCCCGCCACCAGCTTCCAGTTCAGATAGGCACCAATGATCAGGCCGATGGCAATCCAGCTTTCGGAAATGCCGCTCAGGAAAATGGCGCCCGGCAAGCCCATCAGCAGCCAACCGCTCATATCCGACGCACCGGCGGAAAGCGCCGTCACCACGCTGCCCAGGCTGCGCCCGCCTAAAATATAATCATCGAAGTTATTGGTCGCCCGGTAGGCAAAGAAACCGATCAGCACCATCCCAAAGATATACACCAGGAAGGTCACCAGCATTGGTGTGCTCATTGTCATTTAATTCTCCAATTTCATTATTATTTGATCGCGATGTTTTTCACTGCGCGCGCCGGAACGAGGCGAAATTAAAAAACGGGCAGCAGCAGCGCGGGGGTCCTCCCCTCACGCCGGTTATCCTAGATGACACCGTTGCGAACCAACAAGAAATTTAACTACGGGGTTACACAAAGTTTACCCGCATCACATTCCTCTGGCGAAGGTTGCACCCGACAATCAACCTTAGAACAACTTAAACAAGCGATAATTCACGCTATAAAGCGGTGATAATAGGGGATCAAACACCCCTTTCCCGAGTTAACAATTTAAAATACCTCACACTCTGAAAAACGCATCGTTTTAACAGGGTTGCACAAAGTTGCAACATGCCCGATATTATCCCCATCCGACAGACACACAACCTATCCCGCCGGCCGATAACAGCAGGCACATAGGCTCCCTGGAGCCCCTGCCGGAAGCGGGTAACCACAAATACAGGAGTTGGCGAGGTATGGGTACAACCACCATGGGCGTGAAACTTGATGAAGCCACACGCGAACGGATTAAGAGCGCGGCGCAACGTATCGATCGCACGCCACACTGGTTAATCAAACAGGCCATTTTTAACTACCTGGAACGCCTGGAAAGCGGGGCCGATCTCCCTGAGCTGCCGGTATCCACCAACAGTGCTCCGCAGCAAGCGGACGATATTATGCAGCAAGAAGTGGAAGAGTCACACCCGCCTTTTTTGGAATTCGCCGAACAGATTTTGCCGCAATCGGTCACCCGCGCGGCCATTACCGCCGCCTATCGCCGCCCGGAAACAGAAACGGTAGCCATGCTGCTTGAACAGGCGCGTTTGCCGGCCGATCAGGCCGAAGCGACCCACCGCCTGGCCTACCGCATCGCAGAGAAGTTGCGCAACCAGAAAAACGCCAATGGGCGCGCGGGTATGGTGCAGGGGCTGCTGCAAGAGTTTTCCCTTTCATCGCAGGAAGGGGTGGCGCTTATGTGCCTGGCGGAAGCGTTGCTGCGCATCCCCGATAAGCCGACGCGTGATGCGTTGATCCGCGACAAAATCAGCACCGGCAACTGGCACTCACACCTGGGCCACAGCCCTTCCCTGTTTGTCAATGCCGCCACCTGGGGCCTGCTGTTCACCGGCAAGCTGGTTGCCACCCACAACGAGGCCAACCTTTCCCGCTCGCTGAACCGCATCATCAGCAAAAGCGGCGAGCCGTTGATCCGCAAAGGGGTGGATATGGCGATGCGCCTGATGGGCGAACAGTTCGTCACCGGGGAAACCATCGCCGAAGCGCTGGCCAACGCCCGCCGGCTGGAGGACAAAGGCTTCCGCTATTCCTACGATATGCTGGGGGAAGCGGCGCTGACCGAAGCCGACGCGCAGGCGTACCTGGTTTCTTACCAACAGGCGATCAATGCCATCGGCAAAGCCTCTAACGGCCGTGGCATTTATGAAGGGCCGGGGATCTCGATCAAGCTTTCGGCCCTGCATCCGCGCTATAGCCGCGCACAGTATGAGCGCGTGATGGAAGAACTCTATCCACGCCTGCTGGCGCTCACCCTGATGGCGCGCCAGTATGATATCGGCATCAATATTGACGCCGAAGAGGCTGATCGCCTGGAGCTCTCGCTCGATCTGCTGGAAAAACTCTGCTTTGAGCCACAGCTGGCCGGCTGGAACGGCATCGGCTTTGTGATTCAGGCCTACCAGAAGCGCTGCCCGTTGGTGATTGATGCGCTGATTGATATGGCCACCCGCAGCCGCCGGCGCCTGATGATCCGCCTGGTCAAGGGCGCCTACTGGGATAGCGAAATCAAGCGTGCACAGATTGACGGCCTGGAAGGCTACCCGGTGTATACCCGCAAGGTGTATACCGACGTTTCCTACCTGGCCTGCGCGCGCAAACTGCTGGCGGTGCCGAACCTGATCTACCCGCAGTTTGCCACCCATAACGCCCATACCCTCAGCGCCATCTACCATCTGGCCGGCAATAACTACTACCCGGGCCAGTATGAGTTCCAGTGCCTGCACGGCATGGGCGAACCGCTGTACGAACAGGTAGTGGGCAAAGTGGCCGACGGCAAGCTCAACCGGCCGTGCCGCATTTATGCGCCGGTCGGCACCCACGAAACCCTGCTGGCCTATCTGGTGCGCCGCCTGTTGGAAAACGGCGCCAATACGTCGTTCGTTAACCGCATCGCCGACAGCAGCCTGCCGCTTGATGAACTGGTGGCGGATCCGGTGCAGGCGGTTGAAGCGCTGGCGGCCAGCGAAGGCCAGGTTGGCCTGCCGCACCCGAAAATCCCCTTGCCGCGCGCGCTGTATGGTAAACAACGCATCAATTCCAGCGGGCTCGATTTATCGAATGAACACCGGCTGGCATCGCTTTCCAGCGCCCTGCTCACCAGCGCAACCCAACCCTGGCACGCAGCCCCCATCATTAATGCAGCGTTGGATCTCGGCGTTGAGCAACCGGTGGTTAACCCGGCGGAGCCTGGCGATATCGTCGGCTATGTGCGTGAGGCCAGCCGTGAGGAAGTCAACCGTGCGCTGGATGCCGCCAACGCCGCCGGCCCGATCTGGTTTGCCACACCGCCGGACGAGCGCGCCGCCGTGCTGGAACGTGCGGCTGAACTGATGGAAGCACAGTTGCAAAGCCTGCTCGGCATCCTGGTGCGGGAAGCGGGCAAAACCTTTGCCAATGCGATTGCCGAAGTGCGCGAGGCCGTCGATTTCCTGCGTTACTACGCCGCCCAGGTGCGCCACGACTTTGCCAATGACAGCCATCGCCCATTGGGGCCGGTAGTCTGCATCAGCCCATGGAATTTCCCGCTGGCAATTTTCACCGGCCAGGTGGCCGCGGCATTGGCGGCGGGCAACAGCGTGCTGGCTAAACCGGCGGAACAAACGCCGCTGGTGGCCGCACAGGCCGTGGCGATTCTGCTGGCCGCCGGTATTCCGCCGGGCGTCTTGCAACTGTTGCCCGGCCAGGGCGACAGCGTGGGCGCTGCACTGGTTAGCGATCCGCGCACCCGCGGCGTAATGTTCACCGGTTCCACCGAAGTGGCCGGTATTCTGCAACGCAGCATCGCCGCCAACCTGGATCCACAGGGCCGACCAACGCCGCTGATTGCTGAAACCGGCGGCCTGAATGCGATGATCGTCGACTCCTCGGCACTTACCGAACAGGTGGTGACGGATGTCGTCGCCTCCGCCTTCGATAGCGCCGGCCAGCGCTGTTCTGCACTGCGGGTGCTGTGCATTCAGGAAGACGTCGCGGAGCACACCCTGAAAATGCTGCGCGGTGCCATGGCCGAGTGCCGCATGGGCAACCCGGAACGCTTATCAACCGATATCGGCCCGGTGATCGACGCCGAAGCCAAGGCCAACATCGAAAACCATATCCAGGCCATGCGTGCCAAAGGGCGCAGCGTATACCAGGCGGCGCGCGGCAATGCGCAGGAGGAAAGCGAATGGGCGCGCGGCACCTTTGTGAAGCCGACGCTGATTGAATTGGACAGTTTCGGCGAATTGCAAAAAGAAATCTTCGGCCCGGTGCTGCACGTGGTGCGTTTCCAACGCGAAAACCTGGCCACGCTGATCGAGGAGATCAATGCGGCGGGCTATGGCCTAACGCTGGGTATCCATACCCGCATTGATGAAACCATCGCCCGCGTCACTGAACGCGCCAAGGTCGGCAACCAGTACGTTAACCGCAATATGGTCGGCGCCGTGGTCGGCGTGCAACCCTTTGGCGGCGAAGGGCTATCCGGCACCGGGCCAAAGGCTGGCGGGCCGCTGTACCTGTACCGCCTGTTGGCCAACCGCCCGGACGATGCCGTGCTGCGCACCCTGAATCGCCAGGATGCGGATCAACCGGTGACAACCCCGGCGCAGGCCCCATGGCTGGCGGCGCACCAGGCGTTAGTTCAGTGGGCCAAAGCCGCGAAGTTAGCCACGCTGGTTCCCCTGGCGCAGCGTTACGCCGAGTTGAGCCAAAGCGGCAGCGTGCGCCCGTTGCCCGGCCCTACCGGTGAGCGCAACACCTATACTCTGCAGCCGCGTGAACGCGTGCTGTGCCTGGCGGATGAAGAAGGCGATGCTCTGGCCCAGTTGGCCGCCGTGCTGGCCGCCGGCAACCGGGCGCTGTGGCCGGAAGCTGAACTGCAACGCACGCTATACCGCCGCCTACCGGCCGAGGTGCAAGCGCGTATTGATTTCAGCAAGGAATGGCAAAGCGATGAACAGTGGGCGTTTGATGCCGTCATCCACCATGGGGATGCCGATCAGCTCCGCACTCTGTGCGAGCAGATCGCCGAACGCCGTGGCGCTATCGTTACCGTGCAAGGGTTCGCCCGCGGCGAAACCAACATCCAGTTGGAACGCCTGTGGCTCGAGCGCTCGCTCAGCGTCAACACCGCCGCCGCCGGCGGCAATGCCAGCCTGATGACCATCGGCTAACCCCAAACAGTCCCCTCTCCCTCTGGGAGAGGGCTAGGGTGAGGGCCATCACTCGCACCAACCAATCCCCTCTCCCTCTGGGAGAGGGCTAGGGTGAGGGCCGCTCAACGATTCAGAAACTTATCAAGAAACTGCCGTGTCCGCGGGTGCTGCGGATGACTAAACAGCTCCTTGGCCGGCCCCTGCTCCACAATCTGCCCCTGATCCATAAAAATCGCGCGGTCGGCAACGTCGCGGGCAAAGCTCATTTCATGGGTCACGATCGCCATGGTGCGTTTCTCCTGCGCCAACGCACGAATAGTGCTCAGCACTTCCCCCACCAGCTCCGGATCAAGCGCCGAGGTCGGCTCATCAAACAAGATCGCTTCCGGCTGCATGGCCAACGCACGGGCTATCGCCACCCGTTGCTGCTGCCCGCCGGAAAGGCGTTTCGGGTAGGCGTGCTCTTTGCCGCTCAGTCCCACCTTGGCCAACAGCACCCGCGCGCGTTGCTCGGCGCTGGCTTTGGCTTCGCCTTTCACAATCACCGGCCCTTCGATAATATTTTCCAATACCGTGCGGTGCGGGAACAAATTGAAGTTCTGGAACACAAACCCCACCTCCTGGCGCAGCGCGCGCACCTGCGCCTTTTGCCGGCTAAGCGGCCTGGCGCTGTCAATGCGGATATCGCCCACCGTGATGATGCCGGAATCCGGCACCTCCAACAGGTTGATGCAACGCAGCAGTGTGGTTTTTCCCGAGCCGCTGGGGCCGATAATCGCCACCACTTCGCCCGCGTTAATCGCCAGATCGATACCGTGCAGCACCGGCTGACCATTAAAATGCTTAACCAGTTTCTTAACGTCAATGGCGCTCATCGTTACGCGTTCTCCTGGCGGTTAACCTGCGCTTCCAGACGGTTTTGCAAGGCGGAAAGCAGCGTCGCCATCACCCAATAAATCAGTGAGGCGGCCAGATACATCGTAAACACCTCCAGCGTGCGCGACGTGATCAACTGCGCCTGACGGAACAGCTCAGGCACCTGAATGGTCGCCGCCAGCGACGTGTCCTTCACCAGGCCGATAAAGCTGTTGCCCAGCGGCGGTAATGCCGTACGCGCTGCCTGCGGCAGGATCACCCGCCGCAGGGTCTGCCAGCCGCTCATACCGATGCTGGCGGCGGCTTCCCACTGCCCTTTATCAATAGAGGAGATCGCCGCGCGCAGGGTTTCCGAGGTATAGGCCGCAGTATTCAGCGAAAGCCCAATCAGCGCCGCCGGGAAAGGATCCAGTTCGATCCCGAACTGTGGCAGGCCATAGTAGATCATGAACAGTTGGGCGATCAGCGGCGTGCCACGGAATAAGGAGACATAAAACCGTGCCAGCCAGGCCAACGGCCAGAAACGCGAAAGACGCATCAGCGCCAGCAGAAAGCCGAGCGCCAGGCCCAATGCCATGCCCCCCAGGCTAAGCTGGAGGGTCAGCAGCGCCCCTTTCAATAAAAACGGCGCTGAATCCAGCGCCAGTTGGATACTCTCGTGCATTATTGCGTTACGTCCGCGCCAAACCATTTCTCGGAGATTTTCGCCAGGCTACCGTCGGCCCGCATCGCGGCAATCGCCTGATTAATGGCATTCAACAGATCCGGGTTGTTTTTGCGCACCGCCACGCCCGCTTCCTGGCGCGAAAACGCCGGGCCGGCAACCGCCAGCGTATCGCCGGTTTTCTTCACCAGATCCAGCGCCGCCAGGCGGTCAACCAAAATGGCGTCGATGCGGCCCACGCGCAGATCCTGATATTTGGTAGGATCATCATCATAGGTGCGCACATCCACGCCCTGCACGTTTTCACGCAGCCACTGTTCGTAGTTGGTGCCCAGGCCCACGCCCACCTTTTTGCCTTTCAGATCGTCCGGCTTGGCGATCTCGCCCACATTGCCCTTTTTCACCAGCGCCTGAATACCGGAAACGGTATACGGGGTGGAGAAATCGTATTTCTTTTTACGCTCATCGGAGATCGTCACCTGGTTTATCACCACGTCAATGCGTTTGGATTCCAGCGAGGCCAACATGCCGTCCCACTTGGTGGGGGTCAGCTTGGCTTTAACCCCCAGATGCTGGGCTAACGCATCGGCAAAGTCCACTTCGAAGCCGGTGAGCTTGCCATCTTCGCCCTGAAAGCTGAACGGCGGGTAAGTGCCCTCCAGGCCGACAATCAGCGTGCCGCGTTGTTTAATCTTGTCGAGTAAATTCTCTGCGGCATGGGTTTTCAGCGGCAGGCCGGCGACCAGAGCCACCGCCATCACCCCCATCAGCAGTTGACGACGAACATTTGAAAAGACCATAAATACCCCGTATGCAGTTTTTTTGATTTGCGATCGGTAGATTACCCACATTGCCGCGTGCTTGATGGAATATAAACTCATAAATGCGCGGCTAAATGGAATATACCCAAGGTAATGGTTAGCAAGACAAAACGCCCCGCCAACCTGAAGTATAACGGGGATAGCCGCTATACCGCGGGATGATAGGCAAACAGGGCCGGCGCCCCACCGGTATGCACGAACAGAATCGGGCCATCATCACGAAAACGTTGCTGGGCGATGCCGTCAATTAACCCGGCCATCGCTTTGCCGGTATAAACCGGATCCAGCAAAACGCCCTCCAGTTGGGCCAGCAGACGCACCGCCGACATCCCTTCTTCATTCGGCATACCGTATTGCGGCGCGAAATAATCATCCCAGAGGGTAATAGGCGCTAAGGCGTCGCTCGCCAGCGAGCAGGCCAGCGCCTTCTGCAATTGCTCAACCTTCGGCAACTGATCGATCACCTTGCGGGAAACGGTCACCCCGACCAACTCCGTGCCGGGCAATAGCTGTTGCAGGCCAACGGCCAGCCCGGCATGGGTGCCGGCACTGCCGGAAGCCACCACGACGGCGGCGAACTGCACATCTCGCGCCTGCTCGGCGATTTCCAGCGCGCACTGCACGTAGCCCAGCGCCCCCAGCGCGTTTGAGCCCCCCACCGGCACAATATAGGGGCGGAACCCTTGCGCTTCCAGGCGCGTGCCCAGATCGGCCAGCTGCGCCTGCGGATCATGCAGCGCATCGCACATAACGACTTCGGTATTGAACAGTTCCAGTAGCAGCCGGTTGCCGTTAGTGAGGTAATTTTCCGCCGTGGTATCAATCGGGTTTTCCAGCAGCGCAACGCAGTGCAGGCCGAGCCTGGCGGCCACGGCCGCGGTTTGGCGCACGTGGTTGGATTGAATGGCGCCGGCGGTAACCAAGGTATCGGCCCCTTGTCTCAGCGCGTCAGCGGCCAGATACTCCAGCTTTCTCAGCTTGTTGCCGCCCATGGCGATGGGCGTGACGTCGTCACGTTTGATGTAAATTTCACGGCCAAGATAGTCAGAAAGGCGAGGCAGTTTTTCGAGCGGCGTCGCGGAACCAACAAGATCCAGGCGCGGAAACTGCGCCAGTTGCTGTTGCAGATTCACAACTTCCCCCTGGGGTTAAGGCATCAAGATCGAAAGGCTATATTTAGCAGATGTAGGCTCAATAATCACTGTTTATTCCAGGCGGCGCGGGCCACTTATATGCCCATGCTCTGCATCACACTATGAGCATGAAGCGCAGCTGCGCCGGCACAAAACGCGCTAACCGCCAGCGGGAGTGCAATTCGCGGCGTGCGCCGCAGCCCCTCCTTCACATACTGCAACAATTACAATGTATTGCCGAAGGACAATAACCTTTTAAGCCATGACGTAATTCGTTATTTTACCAGGGCAGAATATTGCCGATAATGTTTTTGCAGATTATCATTTAACAGAACCATGATGTTTAACGGTCCATTTTGCCCAATTACGTTTATACCCGTCATACTTCAAGCTTCAGCTGTGTTGGCTGTGTTTTATGCAGTTCATCCCAGCGCCTGGCCTTTAACGGGGCCAGCGCAAACATCGTTGGCTTTTTTTGCCGGCAAGGCGAATTATTTCGGGTATTTTTATTCGGTGTGTTTTTTAAATTTCTACCCTATCGTGCGTCTGTCGCCCGGCCAGGTGCTGTGAGCAACGGATGTTTTCCATACGGTGACTACTAGCAGGTTTTATTACGACCATGACAAGTACCTTAGATTACCTGATGACCTTCCGTAAATGCTCCAACCTGGACAGCCTGGAAAAGGTCTATGACAAGTTGAACTATTCAATTGATAACGATGGGGAAATGAGCAACATGTACCGCGCAGCCGATCATCGGCGCGCCGAGCTGGTGGCCGGTAAACTGTTCGATTTAGGGAAAGTGCCTAAAACACTGTGGGCGCAGGTGCTTTAATTCTTTTATCACCACGTCTTTATACTCAGATACGCCAGGTTACCTGTGTTGCACGGCCCCACCGCGGGCCATTGGCAGGCTAATGCTTTCCTGGCGAGCTTTCCTGCGTTTGCCGCTTTATACGCTTGATAAAAAGCCCACGCTTTAGCATTGGCGAAAACGACAACGTTTTTGGCCCTAACTCGCATTATTTATTAAACGGCATTTTCTTTTTAATAACGAAGATTATGAATACGTGCAATTCCATTGCGTGTGGTTTTCATTATGTTCTTATCAAAATAGCCATCATCAAATAACCCCGGCAGCACCGCGGATCCTCTCTCACTAATCATGCTATTTTGCGCGCAAATCCAGTACAACCAAGCCCCCACCTGTTCGCCCAACCAGTAACGCGCGGCGTTAAGCCAAGCCTACCCGGCGGTGCCCGTTTTTGCCGCTCATTTTTTGCCACAGATAATTCTTCAGGCAGTAAAAAAACTGGCCGCATGGCCAGGTAGCCTGCCCCCCACAGCAAAAACATAAAAAATTTTTAGCTATAAAAAAAATCACTAGGCGGATTCGTTAACCTCCGCTTGTTTATTTTTTATCCAATTCACTGTTTGATTAGCCACCACTGGCGATGAGAATCATCCGATTTTATATTTATTGTTTGAATATATTAACACTTACTTACTTTTCACCCTGGTATGTGTAAAGAATCGCCAACCACTTATTTCAAGTTGAAAAATAGCATTCATTTAAGCAACTTACCTTTCTTTACATACCCATGAAAATTGGTATTACCAATTTACCAATTATTTTTATCGTTTTTACGATAACAGCTATTTACATGTTTTATCTACAAAAAATAGAATTACTTCGTCAAAAACCAGAGTTACGCGTTGATCTTTTTGCCTATTTTGCAAATGCAGAGGGCTGGAGTAGACTTTTGCCAACCTTACAGCGTGTAAGTTTTGTTAAAGAATACGTAAGGCCACTTCTCATTTTGTGACATGAACGCCCTCGGGATCGTGCGTAAATCTCGTGCGGTAGCCATGCCTAAGCCGAAAAACACTACGACATAACTAATGATTAAATCAGCGCGTACAGCAATAAAACTGCGCGATATGAACAGGGACAGGTAAACCGGCATCACACGCAACCATCTCTGGAAGTAATGATTCATTGTTAAGTTATTCACGCATATTCAGGCCGTGCGTCCGTTGCAGGGGTTAGCCCCGCAGCCTGCGTCCAGCGCCTTTTAATGGCCACTGGTCATTTTTATCTGTAGTGACAGGAATGATATCCAAACCGAAAACGGGATTGTTTTTGAGCAAAGCGCCACTCTGGCTTGCAGATATCTACAGGAATCCTTATTCGAATGAAAACCAATAAGACACAGCACATCAGCTTATGCACCCGCCTTTTCCGCTGGCCGGTGCCCCCGCACATGGGCGCGCCCCTGTTGGCCACGGCCGGCAAGGGGGTGACGTTACGCCCACACAATTTGTCGGCGCGGCAAGTGATTGCCGCCCTCGCCCCACGCATTCGGCACAAACGCACTGGCGTAGCTACGCCCGGTGTTCTATTCCCCCGGCTCGCGCTCTTGCCGCCCCTATCTCTTTTTATGCCTTCTATACAGAAACGTGCCTGGAACCCCACGGCTGCCGTGGGCGATCTCCACACGTCGATCGCCCGCGCACCACGCCAAAAACCTTGCTCTACCGCCGGTGCCGCAGGCCCCTGAGTGCCCTTCCCCAACGGAGTGGGAATATCACAACAATGGCTTCAGCCGAAAACAAAATATAAAAGAGGATATTGTGAAAACACGGATTACGATGACACTGTTTGTCTCTTTACTGCTCGCCGGATGCTCATCACCGCCGCCACCCCCGCCGGTGGTGATTAACAACGACGCGCTGGTCACCAGCGAGGTTAATGGCGTAACACTGCAACACCGCGCAGCCGTTAGCGCACCGACGCAGTTCAAACCCATCAACGAACCATACCGCAGCCTATACGCCGCCAGCGTAATGAGTCAGCCGGATTACCACGGTGAACCCATCAGCCAGCTTGGCAGCGCCGCACCGTTTTTTGTGCTGGGTGAAGCGCAAAACCACTGGCTGGCGATATCCAACGCCCACGGCGGCGAACTGCAAGGCTATGTGCAGAGCAACGCCGGCGTGCCAGAAAAACAATACAAGGCGACGCTGCGTAAAGACTTGCCGCGCCGCGCTGCGAGCCGTAAGCCAGACTGCGTGAAAATCGGCGGCAACAGCCAAGCGTGTAAAGACGCCGCTTCCGCCACCTGGATCATGCAGTAATTCTCTTCTGAGAGTGCGAGAACATCATGAATAAATCCCGTATCGCCGCTGGGTGTTGGGGCCTGTTTTTGCTGCTGGGCGCGCTGGCATTGAGCGGCTGCATGTCTTCCGCCAAGAGCGTGCCCGCCCGCTATAGTCTGGTGTTCGATGCCGATCGTCTGGTGAATACCGCCGCGGATCAGCGCCCAGCGCCGGTTAAGGTGCGCGTCCTGTTGCTGCGCTCCGACGCAGAGTTTATGGATGCCGATTTCTTCAGCCTGCAGAGCAACGCCAAAGGCGTTCTTGGCAACAGCCTGCTTGATAGCGACCAGTTCTTCCTTTCTCCTGGCCAGGTGGGCAAAACCCTTAACGGCCAGGGCACGCTGGAAACCCGCTACATCGGCATCATCGCCGAATACCAGAATCTGGATGGCAAGGCCTGGCGCCTTTCACTGCCGCTGCCGGAGCCAACGCAAACCAATTTCTATAAATTTTGGCAATTTTCGCCGGACAAACTGGAAGCGCACATCATTGCCGGCAACAACGGCCTGCGCAGCGTCAAGGACGGAGAATGACAATCCGCCGTTGCCAACATAGACAAGAATAATCAGGTGTGATGATGAAAGATGCTCATAAAGTGGTCTGGACCGAGGGAATGTTCTTGCGCCCTCACCATTTCCAGCAGGCGGAAAACTATCTCGAAGGCTACACGCGCAACTGGGGACAAGCGTTGCATGGCTGCTTCTGGGGTTTCCTGACCCTGGAATTCGACACCGCCCTGCTGCGGCAGGGCAAAATCGCACTGAGCGAAGCCAGCGGCATCATGCCGGACGGCACCCCATTCCACTTGCGCGGCGCACAACAGGCGCCGGCGCCGCTGGCCATTGCCGATACGCAAACCGGCGAGAATATCGTGCTGGCGCTGCCCACCTACCGCGCCGGGCGCGAAGATGTGGTCTTCCAGGAATCCACAGATGCCCTAGCACGCTACCTGGCCTATGAAACCGAAGTGGACGATCTGAACGCGGTGTCGGTCGGCAGCGCGGCGCTGCAGTTCGGCCGCCTGCGGCTGCGGCTGATGCCGGAAAGCGAGCTTAACGCAGAATGGACCGCGCTGGCGGTGGCGCGGGTGCTGGAAAAACGCGCGGACAACAGTTTGCGCCTTGAGCCGGCCCAGATCCCGCCGATGCTCAACTGCCAGGCCCACCCGCTGCTGAAAAGTTTTATCGGCGATTTGCAGGGCCTGCTACAACAGCGCAGCCAGCAGATGAGCCAGCGCCTGGTGCAACCGGGGCGCGGCGGCAGTTCCGAAATTCTGGACTTTATGCTGCTGCAATTGATTAACCGCTATTTGGGCCAGGTTAGCCATGCCAGCCACCTTGACCATCTGCACCCGGAACGGCTGTTTGCCGAATGGCTGCAGTTCGCCACCGAACTGGCCAGCTTCTCGGCGCAGCGCACCCCGGACGCGCGGCTACCGGTCTATGACCATGACAACCTGGCGTTGTGCTTCGGCAAGCTGATGTTGCTGCTGCGTCAGGGGCTGTCGGTGGTACTGGAAGATAACGCGATTCAACTGACGCTGGTCGAACGTTCTCACGGGCTAAACATCGCCACGGTGCACGATGCCAACATGACGCGCGATTTTGGTTTCGTGTTGGCGGTGCGCGCAGACGTTGCGCCAGAGATGCTGCTGACCCATTTCCCTGCGCAGATGAAAATCGCCCCGGTCACCCGCATTCGCGATCTGGTTCAGCTCCAGTTGCCGGGCATCGGCCTGCGCACCATGCCTTCTGCGCCGCGGCAAATCCCGTATCACGCCGGGTATACCTACTTCGAACTGGAAAAAAACGGCGATCTGTGGAAACAGATGGAAAAATCCAGCGCGTTTGCCCTGCACCTTTCCGGTGATTTTCCCGGGCTGGATATGGCGTTCTGGGCAATTCGCAGCCATACGGACCGGTAATCTATGACTCAGGAAAACAGCCAGGGCAATTCGCTAAGCAACCCGCTGGTGGCGGCGGCCAATCCGCTGCTGAATGCCATTTCGCAGATTCGCCAGTCGGCCACCCATGCCAACCCGGCGCAGCTGCGCCAGCAGCTTATCGACGAAGTTCGCCGGTTTGAGATCCGTTGCCAGCGCGCCACGCTGCCGTATGAGGTGATCATCGGCGCCCGTTATTGCCTGTGCACCGCACTGGACGAAGCCGCCGCGCTCACGCCCTGGGGCAGCAACAGCGTGTGGTCCGGCAATGGCCTACTGGTGACATTCCACAACGAAACCTGGGGCGGCGAAAAATTCTTCCAACTGTTGGCCAAGCTTTCGCAAACCCCACGTGAACATATTCAACTGCTGGAACTGATCAACTTCTGCCTGCTGCTCGGTTTTGAAGGGCGCTACCGGGTGATTGAAAACGGGCGTTCACAGTTGGAAACCATGAAGCAGCGGCTGCTGCAACTGATTCGCTCGGTGCGCGGCGGCTACGCCCCGCCGCTGTCGCCCAACGTGCACGATCGCCCGGTGCAACAAAAACGCTGGCGCCCGCTGGTGCCGCTGTGGGCCTGTGCGGCATTAACCGGCTTTGTGGCTTCACTGTTGTTCATCATCCTTAACTGGCGGTTGGGGGATGCCACCAGCCCGGTGTTGGCGTCCATTTATCAGACCAACCTGCCGCAGGTGAGCATCGCCAACCCGGCCCCGGCCGCACCGCCGGTGCTGAGCCTGAAGAGTTTCCTGAGCAAAGAGATTGCCGAAGGGCTGGTGGTGGTGCGCGATGAGGCCCAGCAAAGCGTGGTGATCCTCAAAGGCGACGGCCTGTTTGATTCCGGCGCCACCACGGTGCGCCCGGCGTATTTACCGGTGCTTGATCGCATTGCCAAGGCGATGAACGGCGTCAGCGGCCGCATCCTGGTGACCGGCTACAGCGACAACGTGCCGATCCGCAGCGCACGCTTCGCCTCTAACTGGGAACTTTCCCTGGCGCGTGCCGAAGCCGTCAGCGCCCAGTTGCAAAAACACATTGATGACCCGCAGCGGGTGAAGGCGGAAGGCCGGGGCGAAAGCAACCCCGTGGCGCCGAATGATAGCAAAGAACACCGTGCGAAAAACCGCCGGGTTGAAATTACGCTGTTGGTTGCGCCGGGGAACACCCGCGCGCAGCTCAATGGATTGCAGCAAGGAAACGGAAAATAATGCTGAACACGTTATTTGCCATTATCACCAGCCGCCTGCTCTGGGGGTTCGCCGGCATCACCGCCTTGTCGTTCATCATCTGGACGATTGGCCCGCTGGTGGCGGTTGGCGACTACCGGCCGTTTGAGCCGGAACTGAACCGCATTATCACCATTGCCGCAATCGCTGTGATCTGGGTGCTGTGCCGCATTGTGCCGCGCCTGTACAGCGCCTGGCTCAACAAGAAAATGTTGAACAACCTGAACAAGGTGGAAGAAAACCAGGAGAAACCGGCCGCAGGCAAAGCTCAACAGGATCAGGCGCTGGCGCAGCGCTTTGACGAAGCCACCCAGTTGCTCAAACAGGCCCGTTTCGCCCCCGGCCAGGGTGGCAAACCGCATTGGGCGGCGCGTTTTAGCCGCCAGTATCTTTACCAACTGCCCTGGTATGTGATTATCGGCGCGCCCGGCGCCGGCAAAACCACCGCGCTGGCCAACTCCGGGCTGCATTTTCCGCTGGCTGAACGCTTCGGCAAAACGGCGCTGCGTGGCATTGGCGGCACCCGCAACTGCGACTGGTGGTTCACTAACGAAGCGGTCATGCTGGACACCGCCGGCCGTTACACCACCCAGGAAAGCCAGAGTGAAAGCGACGCCGATGAATGGCAAAGCTTTGTCGGCCTGCTCAAGAAATACCGTGCACGCCAGCCGATCAACGGCGTGATCGTCACCGTCAGCGCCGCCGACCTGTTGGGCGAAAGCGCGGAAACCCGCACCGCACAGGCCGTGGCCTTACGTAAACGGCTGGTGGAGTTGCACAACCAGTTGGGCATCCACTTCCCGGTGTATGTCATGGTCACCAAAACCGACCTGTTGAACGGCTTTATGGCCTATTTCAACAGCTTCGACAAAGCCCAACGCGACCAGATTTGGGGCATGACCTTCCCTTATGCGCAAACGCGCCAGGCGGATTTCAATCTGAGCCGCGCCTTTGAACAACAGTATGCGCTGCTGCAACAACGCCTGGACGCCGGCTTGCCGGATACGCTGCTGATGGAAAACGATGCGCGTCAGCGTGCAGAAAGCTATCTGTTCCCGCAAGAATTTGCGGCGCTGCAGCCACTGCTGGCCCAGTATCTGGACACGGTGTTCAGCACCTCAAACTTTGAAACCCGCTTTACCCCGCGCGGGATCTACTTTACCAGCGGGACCCAGGAAGGTCTGCCGTTCGACCGGGTGATGGGCGAGCTAAACCGTTATCTGCAACTGCCCACCGCGGCCGCCGGCAACAGCACGCAGCCGGCCTGGAATGCCGTCAGCCATGAAGCGCCGATCCCGGCGCCGAAGGGCCAAAGCTTTTTCCTGAAAGAGATGCTGGAAAACGTCATCTTCCAGGAGGCCGGGCTGGCCGGCAGCAACCGCTGGTGGATATACCGCAACCGGCTGCTGCACTGGGCGGGCTATATCGCACTGGGGCTGGTGTTGCTGGTGCTGGGCGTGCTTTGGTTCACCAGCTACGGCAACAACAAGGCCTACCTGGCCGAAGTAGGCGCCAAAGTGCCGGCGGTGGAACGCCAGGGCCAGGGGCTGACGCAGTTGGGCGCCAGCGATATGTTTGCCCTGTTGCCGTTCCTCAACAGCGTATTGCACCTGCCGGAAAGCCAGAACTTCTCGCTGCAGGATCCGCCGTTGACCTACCGTATGGGGCTGTACCGCGGCGATCAGATCAGCGCCGCCAGCAACGCGCTCTATCAGAAAACCTTGCAGGAATTGCTGTTGCCGCAGGTGGCGCAGCAAATTGCCGCCACGCTGCGTAACGATAGCCATAGCGATGCCGACTTCAGCTATGAAGCGCTGAAAGCCTACCAGATGCTCTACCTGCCCAAGCAATACGACGGCCAATTCCTGCGCGCCTGGGTGATGCTCAACCTGCAGCGCACCCTGCCCCAGGGCAGCACGCAGAAGCAGTTGCAGCAGCTTGAATGGCACCTGAGCCAATTGCTGGACAACCAAATCCAGTCATCGCCTTATGCCAAAGATGAAGCGCTGGTCGCGCAGGCTCAGGCGGCGATTAACCGCGCGCCGCTGTCGCAACGGGTATACGGCCGGCTCAAACGCCTGCTGCTGAAACAGACCGAGATCAAACCGGTCAGCGTAGTGGATCTGGCCGGGCCGCAGGCCGAACTAGCGTTCAGCCGCAAGAGCGGCCAACCGCTGACCGACGGCGTGCCGGGGCTGTTTACCCCGCAGGGGTACTGGAAAGCCTTCGACAGCAATATCGACCAGGTTACCGATACCCTGCGCCAGGAAGACGTTTGGGTGCTCAACACCCAAACGCCGGAGCAGAAAAGCGCCGATCTGACCAAAACCGTGCGCCAGCTCTACATGCAGGACTTTACCAACAGCTGGGACGCACTATTGGAAGATTTGCAGTTAGCTAACATCAGCAGCCTGGAGCAACGCATCAGCAGCGCGCGCCTGCTTTCCGGTACCCCTTCCCCACTGCGCAACCTGCTGGTCAACATCGCCAAAAACGTGACGCTGCGCGATGAAAGCAGCAATAACACCGCGCAAGCCACCGCCAAAGCGAGCCAGCAGTTAAACCAGAACGCCAACCACACGTTGGAAACGCTGTTTTCCAACCACCCGGCCAACGCCGACGGTGATGTTTCCGCCCAGCCGGAACAGGTGGTGATGGCCCACTTTGCCCCGCTGCTGGCATTGGCACAGGGCCAGGGCGATAGCAGCAAGGCGATCCCATTCGACAGCGTGCTCAAGCAGGTGGACGAACTCTACAGCTACCTGACCGCGGTACAGGGCGCCGCCAACAGCGGTATGTCCGCGCCGCCGGGGGATGTGATCCCACGGCTGCAGGCGGAATCCGGCCGCTTGCCGGTGCCGTTCAAGCAAATGCTGTTGCAGTTGGCGATCGGCGCCAGCAGCGACACCCAGCGCAAAGAAATGGAAAACGTTAAAAAGCGCATCAGCTTTGAAGTGGGCAGCTTTTGCCAGCAGGCCATTGCCGGCCGTTACCCGCTCACCGCCCGGGCGCGGCAAGAAGTCACGCCCGACGATCTGGCGCGCATGTTCGCGCCCAATAGCGGGCTGATGGACAGCTTCTTCCGGGAAAACCTGCAGGGCAAAGTGGATACCACCCGTGCCAACTGGCGCTTTACCCCAGGCGTAGACGGCAAAACCCTGCCGGGCGGCGAAGGTATTTTGCGCTCATTCCAGCAGGCGCAGCGCATCCGCGATGCGTTCTTCGCCAACGGCACCGCCACGCCGTCGTTCCGCGTGACGGTGCGCCCGGTGCGCATGGATAACGATATCCTCAATATGACGCTGGACGTTGACGGGCAACTGTTCAAATACAGCCACGGCCCGCAGGTGCCATTAGTGGTGAGTTGGCCGGGAACCAACAATACCAACCAGGTGCACCTGCAGTTGGCGCTGGCGAACGGCACCAGCGCCAGCCTGGTGACCAGTGGCCCGTGGGCGCTGAACCGCATGGTGGATATGGCCCAGCTTTCCGCCGGCGCCGGCGGCTTAAGCCGCCAGGCGGCGTTTAACCTTGATGGCCACCATGTCACGCTGGAGTTTACCGCCAACAGCATTCGTAATCCGTTCCAACTGCCGGCATTTTCTTGCCCTTAGGCAGTGTCCCAGAAAGGACCTGATGATGAGTAACGAACATCCCCTGAGCGCGCATATCGGCTGGTACGGCAAAATCCCGGTCGCCGGCGATTTTTTACAGCGCCGCCTGCCCGATGCGGTGATCAACCACTGGGCGCACTGGTTTCATAACGGCTTGGCAAACCTGCAGCGCAGCCTGCCGGATAGCGCCAACCAGGTATTCAGCAGCGCCCCGGTATGGAATTTCGCCGTCCCGGCAACGCTGGGCGTCCCCTATGTGCAACTGGGCTGCCTGCTGCCGGCGCGTGACCGCGTTGGCCGCCATTATCCGATCTGCGCGCTGCGCCTTTTCACCCCGGAACAGTGGCGTAATCCGCAGTTGAATCACGCGGCGCAGTGGTACCAGCAACTGGGCTATACCTTGCTGAACGGTGTGCGCAACGGCTACTCCGCGGAACAGATTGATCGGGCGCTGCTGGCGATCCCGGCATTGCCGGCCCCGCCGCCGGAAAGCGAATCCGATATTTTGGCGATCATCGGCGATCCTTCACCGGAGAGGCCGGGGTTGGGCTGGCAACAGGCTGCCGATTGTTTTGACCCTGCGCAGTACACCAGCTTCTGGTGGACCAACCAAGCGGACGGCCACCCGCTTTATACCCACGTGCACAGCGGTAACCTGACGGTGCAACTGTTTGCGCTCCTGTTTGAACTCAACGGTTGGGCGCGCGCCGGCCGTCGCGGGCAATACCCGCAAATGTTTGATTAACTGCAGCTTAATTAAGAGACACCCTATGGCTATCGATACCCTGCTGGCACCGGTTGAAACAGACAACCCCTGTGGCGACAACCTGGAATATGACGCTGATTTTCTGGCGATGGAGCAGGCTTCGGCGGGCAAGGCCGAACAGCAGTTCGGCAGCACCATCATCCCGGCCGAAGCGCCGGACTGGATGCTGGTTGAACGGCTGGCCACCGGCCTACTGGCGCGCACCAAAGATCTGCGCGTGATGCTGTACCTGACCCGCGCCTGGGCGCAGTTGCGCGGCCTGCAAGGCTATGCCGACGGCCTGACGTTGATTCATCAGGCGCTGGAACGCTATTGGGACAGCCTGCTGCCGCTGTTGGAATTCGACGGCGAAGCCGACCCGCTGTTTCGCATTAACGTGCTGGCCGACTTAAGCGATAAAGCCGCGCTGGCCAGCTGTGTGCGCCATGCCCCGTTGTTGAAAAGCGCCGCCGGCGAAATTTCCCTGCGCGATGCCTGCGCGCTGCTTGATGGCAGCAAACAGGAGTGCCCCGGCTTCCCCGGCGGCCGGGCGCGCCTGCAGGATGAGCTGGCGCAGGCGGATCAACCCGCCGGCCAGGTGGTGCACACCATTGCCCAACGCCTTGGCGCCATCCGCGAAGTGGTGACGCGCCATCTGGGCGAAAGCGCGCTGCCGGAAATGGACGGCCTGCTGCGCATGTTTAGCCTAGTTGCCCAATCTTGCCAGGCCCCCGCCGCACCGCAGACCGAGCAGGAAACGCCGCCGGCCGACACGGCCAGCGAAGCACAGTCCGCCGTACCGGCCGCCGCAGTGTTCAACTGGCGCAGTGCGCAGATCCAGTCGCGCGATGATGCCCTGCTGATGCTGGACAAGGTGAAAAACTACTTCAGCCTGCATGAACCCAGCCACCCGGCGCCGTTGATGATCAACCGGGTACAGCGGCTGATTGCCATGGACTTTATGCAAATTGTCCGCGATCTGGCCCCGGACGGCCTGAACCAACTGGAGACCATTCTTGGTCGCCCCGACAATGAGGAGAACCGTTGACCAGCCAAAACAAGCGTTCTTCCCAACCCACGATATCCCCCAATTTGAACCGCACCATCCACGGATGGAAGGTTCCTAATCATCATTAGATGGAGTAACTCATGGCAAACGCAAAATCCCGCAGCGGGCAGAAGTTCATTGCCCGCAACCGTGCACCGCGCGTGCAGATTGAATACGATGTGGAAATCTACGGTGCCGAGCGCAAGATCCAACTGCCGTTCGTCATGGGCGTGATGGCAGACCTGGTGGGCAAGCCGGTTGAAGCGCTGCCAAGCGTTGACGAGCGCAAATTCCTGGATATCGACGTCGACAACTTCGATGAGCGCATGAAATCCCTCAAGCCGCGCGTTGCCTATCAGGTGGACAATACGCTGACCGGCGAAGGCAAGCTGAATATCGATCTGACCTTTGAAAGCATGGAAGACTTCTCCCCTGCCGCCATTGCGCGCAAGGTCGATTCCCTCAACGGCCTGCTGGAAGCCCGTACCCAGCTTTCCAACCTGCTTTCCTACATGGATGGCAAAAACGGCGCCGAAGAGCTGATTTCCCAGATCCTGCAGAACCCGGAACTGCTGAAATCCCTGACCAACGCCGCTAAGCCGGCGGCCACCGACAACAACGAGCATGAGGAATAATCGATGAGCAACTCTCCTCAGCAGCAGCAACCCCTGCAAAGCGGCGAAACCTTCTCCAGCGACGAATTCAGCGCGCTGCTCAATAAAGAGTTTCGCCCCAAGACCGATCAGGCCAAAGAGGCGGTGGAAAACGCGGTGAAAACCTTGGCGCAACAGGCGCTGGAAAACACCGTAACCGTATCTTCCGATGCTTACCGCACCATTCAGGCGCTGATCGCCGAGATCGACGAAAAGCTGTCGCAGCAGATTAACGGCATCATTCATCATGAAGAGTTCCAGAAGCTGGAAAGCGCCTGGCGCGGCCTGCACTATCTGGTCAGCAATACCGAAACCGACGAAATGCTGAAAATCCGCTTCATGAGCCTGTCCAAACAGGAACTGGGGCGCACGCTGAAACGCTATAAAGGCGTGGGCTGGGATCAAAGCCCGATTTTCAAAAAAGTTTACGAACAGGAATACGGCCAGTTCGGCGGCGAACCGTTTGGCTGCCTGATGGGCGATTACTATTTCGACCACAGCCCGCAGGACGTGGAGCTGTTAGGCGAGATGGCGAAGATCGGTGCGGCTTCGCACTGCCCGTTTATCGCCGGTACCGCGCCGAGCGTGATGCAGATGGAATCCTGGCAGGAGCTTTCCAACCCGCGCGATCTGACCAAAATCTTCCAGAACACCGAATACGCCGCCTGGCGCAGCCTGCGCGAATCGGAAGATGCGCGCTATCTGGGCCTGGTGATGCCGCGCTTTTTGGCGCGCCTGCCGTACGGCGTGCGCACCAATCCGGTGGACGAGTTCGATTTTGAAGAAGATACCGCCGGTGCCACCCACAGCAACTACACCTGGAGCAACGCAGCCTACGCCATGGCGGCCAACATCAACCGCTCGTTCAAAGACTTTGGCTGGTGCACCGCCATCCGTGGGGTGGAATCCGGCGGCGCGGTTGAAAACCTGCCGTGCCATACCTTCCCGAGCGATGACGGCGGCGTGGATATGAAGTGCCCAACCGAAATCGCCATCAGCGATCGCCGCGAGGCCGAGCTGGCGAAAAACGGTTTCATGCCGTTGGTGCACCGTAAAAACTCTGACTTTGCCGCCTTCATCGGCGCCCAATCGCTGCAAAAACCGGCCGAATACTACGATGCCGACGCCACCGCCAATGCCCAATTGGCCGCGCGCCTGCCCTACCTGTTCGCCTGCTGCCGCTTTGCCCACTACCTTAAGTGCATCGTGCGCGACAAAATCGGCTCGTTCCGCGAGCGCGACGATATGGAACGTTGGCTGAACGACTGGATCATGAACTATGTGGACGGCGATCCGGCCAACTCTTCACAAGAAACCAAATCTCGCAAACCGCTGGCCGCGGCCGAAGTGCAGGTGGAAGAAATTGAAGATTCGCCAGGTTACTACAGCGCCAAATTCTTCCTGCGCCCGCACTATCAGTTGGAAGGTTTGACCGTTTCACTGCGGCTGGTTTCCAAACTGCCGTCGCTGAAGGCAAAAGAGGCGTAATAGCGACCAACGCTTTGCCATAACATCACCCGATAATATTCAGATGAAAAATATTTTCGGGTGACACGTTTATAATAAATAATAGATTGACTAACAATGGACTCACCAAAACAGATTGCTGACGGGATGTTGAAGCTTTTAGAAAACCGTAGGAAAGGAAATTCGGAGATTTTCTTCCATAGTGCCGCGAAGGGATTCATGGATATTCCGGGGGATTTATGGGCATTAACACGTGATTTTTTCGATACGGACAACCAGTGGCGAAATCAAACTGACAAAATTCGCTTGATGAATTTGATAAAAAAGGGCGTAACATCTGATGATATCAGACGTTTAATTAATATAGTCATTCGAAAATATTTATCCGGACTGAGCGAGGAACAATCTAAAAAGCTGCTTATAAAAATAGCAGGTAATCAGATGGGTTCTTTTGCTTTCAAAGCTATATTCGTGAATGAGCTAATTGCATTATTCGCGACAAGGATCATTCCAAAATTTCTTGTTTCCGCCGGGATTACCGGTATTTTGAGCATTGGCGCATCAGTTTCCCGCTCGATTTATGCCTCTTATGAACTAAAGGATATCAATCAGAGCGTCTATAATGAATTACGTGCCGCAGGAGACTTAGATCTCATGTATTTTATGTTGGAAGAATATATAAACCCATATCTTCATGCTATTAAATATCAAGGTGTAAATAACGTTATAGATCAGCAGATATTTGACAACCTATTGGCGGGAGTAAATCGTGCCCAGTAAAATCATCAAATATGCCATTGCTTATATATTAATATTTTTTGCCTTTCTACTGTTTTTTTCATGCATAGGATATTATATATTCTTCTTTAACTGGGATACCGAAACGATTAATATAGTTATGAACGCGATTGGTATTGTTATCGCTCTTGTCACGTCCATAGCTATTTACGGATTCGCAGAAAAAATAAAATCAGCTGCGTGATTTTTTATATATTTTATAGAACAACATTATAATAGCCAGAATCAGAATAAAGAACATTATCTTACCAAAGATAAACCCTAGTGATTGCCATGTCATAGCCTCATACCTTACAACGTTAATAAACGAAGTAAAAACATCAAAAATAGAATAAACAGCTATTATTGACAAGAACAAAACAATTATTAATGAAAGATACTTCAATACCATTTGATAGCTCCTTATTAAATCACATTTTTTTGATTTTAGTGTATGGATAACTTAGAGTCCAGATTTTTATGTTACGCTTAACTGTTTACGTTTATACCACAACCAGGAACCGGATAAATTACCCCGCGAGGTTTCACTAAACAACACTAATCACGCCTGGAATCAGGACAACGCGGGTTAATTTTATTTCTGATCGTCTGCTTAACGCAGAGATTAAGAAAACGGAAAAGATTTCCCATCGATTCCGTTAAAGAGGCAGAGGCAAAATATGGACTGTTTTATTCAGCCCCATGCTTTCCTGTTTGCCATCATAGACGCTTTTTCGAAAGCAATAATTGTCATTAACGAAGAGTAAATATTATGGCTATTGATATGTTCCTGAAGATCGACAGCGTGACCGGTGAATCGAAAGATTCCAATCACACGGGCTGGACCGACATTACTTCTTTCTCTTGGGGCGCATCCCAGCCGGGCAACATGAGCGTTGGCGGCGGCGGCGGTGCCGGTAAAGTCAATTTTAACGATCTGCATATCAATGCACTGATCGACAAATCCACTACCGCAATCCTGAAACACTGCTCAAGCGGTAAACACCTGACCAAAGTTGAAGTGTCTATCTGTAAAGCAGGCGGCCAGCAGGTGGAATACGCTCGCATTACGTTGGAAGACGTGCTGGTAACCTCCGTGCAGTTCACCGGTGCGGATAACGGCGACACCGTTGGCGTTACCTACGCCTTCCAGGCTGCGAAAGTGAAACAGCAATACTGGGAGCAAACCTCTTCAGGCGGCAAAGGTGCAGAAAGCAGCACCGGTTGGAACATCAAAGAAAACCGCGAAGCCTGATTGCGTGCCCCCCGGTTACGGCCGGGGGATGCCAAAAGACCGACAGACCCACGAGAATTTACCTCCCCTACAAACGATTAGAGATCCCTATGAAGAAACATTCGTTTTTTTTCGCGGCGGCAATAAGTTCTCTACTGATGTTAACGCCAGTAGTATTCGCATCTTCTCCAAGCCTTCCGAAGGATGACACGGCAAACCTACTACGCGATCCACAATTACTTTCCCGTGATGACATTAACTTGAGTGGTGGCAAATTTCTTCAAGCATGGCTTTCAACAACAGATGAACGTGAGCGGATGAAAGCTAACATGTATATGCTGGGTGTTTTTGATGCAACAGAAGGCCAAGCCTGGTGTAGTTATAAGAAGTCGTTACCGGGATCATTAAGAGAAAGTATCTACGATTTTTTCAAAGCATTACCCTCAGAGCGGTTGAAAGAAAGAGCGTCTGGATTAATTACAGAAGCATTATCTAAAGAGCTACCATGCAAAAATGGGGGTGAATAATGAGACCTTTATATGAACAATTAAAAAGAAATCATTACTCATCTAATGAAGCTCATCCTGATTTTGTCTCTCGTGGTAGTCTATTTTTAGAAATAGGTTATAATGCCGATGAGTTAATAAAGTCCAATCCTGGGTACCAAAATACCTGTGCAGTTAGGTTAAGCCTGGCACTGCTAAAATGCAACATTGCTTTTAGTGGAAGACTTCCTATAAAAGCAGGCCCCTATAAGGGAAAGAAAATAGAACCCGGTGCGAAATTATTAGCAGACCAGCTTTATAAAGGCCATGTATTTGGTAAAGCAGAGATCTACACTGATATCCGCAAAGCTGGCCTCTCGTTAAGAAACAGAAAGGGTGTTGTTTTTTTTAACATTATTTCAGGCTATGGTGGTGGTCATATAGATCTATTGGAACCACTTAGTGACAATGTTTTTCAGTGCCACTCTAATTGCTATGTAGACTGCAAGGAACTCTGGTTCTGGGAACTGAGATAAGCTGTTAAACAGCATCGGCAAAAGGCACCATTTTATTTTGTTGTAATAATAGAATTCTAATCCTGATAAAAATTTATCGGTGTAACTTCATTTTACATCTAATAAATTCTTATCAACTTAACAGTAAATTTTTAACGCAAAGGTAAAAGTGGAGATTTTTCCACATTTTCCTGTTTGCCATCATAAACGCTTTTTCTAAAGCAATACATTATCACTAACAAAGAGTAAATATTATGGCTATTGATATGTTCCTGAAAGTCGACGGTGTGACCGGTGAATCGAAAGATTCCAACCACACGGGCTGGACCGACATTACTTCTTTCTCCTGGGGCGCATCCCAACCGGGCAACATGAGCGTTGGCGGCGGCGGCGGTGCTGGTAAAGTCAATTTTAACGATCTGCACGTCAATGCGCTGATTGATAAATCCACTACCGCAATTCTGAAACACAACGCCAGCGGTAAACACCTGACTAAAGTTGAGCTTTCCATCTGCAAAGCCGGCGGCCAACAGGTGGAATATGCCCGCATCACGCTGGAAGACGTGCTGGTGACCACTGTACAGTTCACCGGCGCCGATAACGGCGACACCGTGGGCGTCACCTATGCCTTCCAGGCCTCGAAAGTAAAACAGCAATACTGGGAACAAACCGCTTCGGGCGGCAAAGGTGCGGAAAGCAGCACCGGTTGGAACATCAAAGAAAACCGCGAAGCTTAATTTTTATAACGAAGCCCCTGAACATGGGGCTTTTTATGAAAAAGCTATGAGGTTGTCATAATGCTATTGCAAAACCTTTAAATGAAAACCATACACTTCGTTTTTATTTTAGCAGCCATATCAACACTCACGCTGGCTAACGCTATGAGTTCTGAAACTTTATCTCAAGAAACTCTATACAAAAACTGGCTAGTTAGCCGTTGCCTGAGTAAAGCAACTGATTCAGAGAACACTCGCCAAGATGCCTTCCGTTCGGCAAGTGCTTATCTTGAATTCAGCAAACTGCCTATGGATGCGTTTGACCAAGGTGAAGAATTAATCAACCAATACCTGAAGAAAAATACGCAAGGTTCTGTTAAAGGGAGCTACCACACTATGGAATGCCTTTCACTTTTACAGTCTAAAGAAGCGGCAGGTATTTTTGAGAAGTATTCAGGAAAACAATAAAACAGTGATACATCCATAGATAAGCTTGTTTCAAACCTGAAAGCATTAGCCTAACTATATTTACTCTAAGCTAAAATAGCCACTCTAAAAAAAATATGCTTAATCATCGTCGAAAAGGAAGAAAAATGAAGCGGATGCAGTTTTTTTTAGCAGTGACGGCCAGCACAATATTTCTAACCTCGTGTCTTGTTTCAGCAAATCCAGATTCGAGCCAACTGCTTATTCGCGATCAAAAATCATTATGGCCAGAAAACGTTAACCTGACTGGTGATAAATTTCTGCAAGCATGGACCTCAAAATCAAACGAGCAAGAACGGCTCAAGGCTGACATGTACCTTCTGGGAGTATTAGACGCCACGGAAGGGAAAAGCTGGTGTCATTATCAGACATTAAAAACGATAACGTTACAAGAGATTATCTATAGCTATTTCAAGAAACTACCCCAAGTACGTTTAAATGAAAGAGCGGCCAGCCTAATTGAAGAAGCAATAACACAGCACCATCCATGTAAATAATAGTGAAGGGCATAAACCTATAAACAATCACTAATCCACAATAAGAAAACTAAACAGAACGCAGCCTTACCTCTTTATCTTGCCCGCGCGATGGGCGAACAAAACAGTTTGCATCACACCTAATCAGCAGGAATGTCTTATGCGATTTACCATTGTACAAAATAAAAATGGCCATACACCGCCGCAAAGCAGCTGCGATTTTCTGCCGCCGGGTGGCACCATTGGCCGCAGCGTCGATAACAACCTGGTGCTGCCGGATGATGAACGCGCTATTTCACGCCTGCAGGCCATTGTGCACATTTCTGCTGACGGGGAATGCCGCATCACCAACCGCGGCAACGTGACCCGTGTGGTGCTAAACGATATTCCGCTGGAACGCGGCCGCCAGGTGGAACTGCAAAACGGCGATGTGCTTGGCATCGATGATTACCGCATTCAGGTGAGCGCGCCGCACCAGCAGGCCGCGCCGGTGCAACAGCAGCCGGCGGTTGATGATACTCCGCCGCCCGTTGCCGCAGCCGCCACGCCGGTGCCAAACGAAATCTGGGATAGCCTGGTGGAAGAGTTCACCCCGGCGGCGGCGCAGCCTGAACCGGTCCCGCAGGCGCCTTTGCGTAATGATAACCCCCTGCTGGCGCAGCCGCGCCCAGAGCTGAACCCAGCGGATCCGTTGGCACAACTGGCCGGCGATGTCGACCTGCACCATTTGCAGCATAAGCAGACCGATCCCAACGATCTGTTTAACGGCAATACCGCTTTTGAGCGGGAGAATATCCTCAACGACACCACGCCAAGCACACTGTTGGCGGGAAAAAGCCCGGCAAGCGCGCCGCTGCAACCCGCCCCCGGCGCGGTGAAAAAAGCGCCGCAACAAGAGTTGGATCCGCTGGCGCTGTTTGGCGGCGGCTCATCCTCATCCCCTGCGGCGCCGGAAACGTTAACGACGGACGATCCGCTAGGCCTGTTGATGGGCGGCGCGGCACCGCTGGCCCAGGCTGATGTACCGCCGGCGCGCCCGCAGCCACAACCGCAGCCACAACCCCAGCCACAGCCGGAACCCGCCCCGGCGCCGAAACCGCAGCCACCTACGCCGCCAGTGGCTGAAGCCGCACCGGTTGCACCCGAGCCAACCCCAATCCCAACGCCGGCACCGGCGCCGCAACAGCCGCGCCCGCGCCCAGGCAACCGCCTGGGGATCGATCCGGTCGCCTACCAGGCGCCGCAGCCGCAACCGGCCGGCGCTCACCCCGGCGATGCGCTGCACGGCCCGATGCTTGAAGCCCTGCTGCAAGGCATCGGTCTGAACGATTTGCAGCCACAGCCACAGATTGATGAACAACAAATGCAGTTGGTGGGCCGGCTGCTGAGCTTGTTCTCCCAGGGCACGGTGGCGCTGCTCTCTTCACGCTCCATTCTCAAGCGCGGCGTGAAGGCGGAAATGACCATGATCCTGGACGAGGCCAACAACCCGTTCAAACTGTTGCCTTCCGGCAAAACCGTGCTGATGCAGATGTTCGGCAGCCGGATGCCAGGCTTTATGCCGCCAGAGCAGGCCGTGCGCGATGCGTTGATCGATCTGCAGGCGCACCAACTGGGGATGATCGCCGGTATCCGCGCCATCATCGCAGCTATGCTGCAATCCTTTAACCCGGAGCGGCTGGAGGAAGAGGCGCGCAAAGAAGGCGCCGCACCGCGCCTGTCGCTGCCTTCCAACCGCAAGGCGGCGCTGTGGGATTACTTCGTTAAAAACTACCAGCAAACGGCCGGCGAAATTGAAGACGACTTCCACACCCTGTTTGGCGAAGCCTTCCTGCACGCCTACGACGTTGAAGTGAATCAGTACAAAGACTCACAGACCAAACCGGATGCGCAATGAAGATCACTTTAGCCTCTACCACTAACCAGGGCAGCCGCGCCACCAATCAGGACCAGACCGGCGAAGTGTTGGGCGAACGTTCCGCCTGCTTTGTGGTGTGCGACGGTATCGCCGGTTTTCCCGGCGGTGACGTGGCCGCCAGGCTGGCACGCGATACCATCCTGCACAATTTCGACGGCGAAAAACACCTGAACGCGCAGAGCATTCGCGCGCACATTGCCCGCGCCAACGCGGTTATCCACCAGCAGCAGCGCCAGGTGGCCGAACATAGCAAGATGGGCACCACGCTGGTGAGCCTGTTTATCGATCGTGACTATCAACTGGCCTACTGGGCGCACGCCGGCGACAGCCGCCTGTACCTGTTTCGGCGCGGTTACCTGCATACCGTAACCACCGATCACAGCCTGGTGCAACAGATGCAGGATGCGGGTTATCAAACCAACGGCATCAACAGCAACCTGCTGTACTTCGCCCTCGGGCTGAGCGAAAAACGCGATGCCACCTACAGCGATGTGCTGCAGTTGGAGGATGGCGACGTCTTCCTGCTGTGCACCGACGGCTTTTGGCACAACTTTACCCCGGCCGAGCTGGAACAGTCGCTGCATATGGTCAACTCCCCCAGCGAGTGGCTGGCCCTGATGCAGCAGGCATGGAAGCAAAATAATAACAGCGATAACTACAGCGCTATCGCGGTATGGATTGGTTCACCGCAGGAAACCACGCTGCTGCACTCGTTGGCGGACGCCGAGCGTTTCCTTCCCCGCGACTGAGCCGTTATGACACAGCCAAGGTTAACTATGAAATATTGGATGCCAGGTGCCATCGCCCTGCTGGCGATGCCCGCCGTACATGCGGCAAATTACCGGCTGGTATATTCCCCCAGCCAAAAGCTCGAAGTGTTCATCGACGACGTAAAAAACAATAAACCGGAAAGCTGGTGCGCCAAGAGCATCCCGTTGCGCATCGTCTCCGGCCAAAGCAAAGATGCCGCCGTATTGGACGATTTTCTGCCGCGCGTCGGCAACCTGCTGGAAAAACAGTGCCCCAGCGTTGCCCAGTTGCCGTGGCAGCTCACGGATAAAGGCGGGCAGGCGTTGGCAGAAGGCAACGCAGCAAAAAACCAACGCTGGAAGCCGCTGCTCAAACAGCCGCCGGCAACGCCACCGGCCCAGCCCAGCGCGCCGCCCGCCGTTGCCGTCACCTCACCGCTGGCGGATGCCGAGCCGGTGCAAACGTTCGATTTGCCCCAGGGTTGCCGCTTCCGCACCTACTGGAGCAGTGCCGGCAACGGCAGCGCGCTGTTTATTCCCGGCGGCGACAACCTGCGTTGCGCCGATGGCTGGCTGAACGGCAGCAGCACCGTCTTGCTGCAACAAAGCAAGCAGGCGCAACCGGTGGCCGTGACCTTCCTGCAGGGCTACCCGCTGATCAACCTGAACCTGAATCAACAAACCCTGCGCGTGGTGAGCGCCAACCGCCAGCGCCTGGTGCTCGGCGGCGCAGCGGCCGGCAGTTACCTGCTGCTGCCGTTTGATGCGCAGCGCCATGCCTGGGCCTATGGCGGCACCATTATCGTTGAGCTACCGCGCCTGGAAGCCGCCGACGCGGCCAAGGTCAAACAGCGCATCAGCCGCGCGCACGAAGCCTGGCAACCGCTGCTGGCCGGCCAGCCGCAGCCGACGTTTAAGCTGGTGGAAAGCCTGGCCGCGGATCGTGAAGATCCGGCCAGCGGCAGCTACCAAACCGTAACCGCCACCGCCCATTGATGACGAGGAACTCACCGTGAACTCATTAACCCAACTCTTAGCCGGGGGCTCCGTCAGTGCGGCCATTACCACCGTGGAAGACGCGATCCGCCAACGCCCGGCGGATGCCGATCTGCGCGCCGCTTTGGCGCAACTGCTGTGCCTGAGCGCCAACTGGCCGCGTGCCAAAGCGCAGCTGAAATCCTGGCTGGCGCTCAAACCGATCGCGCAACCCACCACCCTGCTGCTGACGCAGGCCGTAGACGCGGAACTGCAGCGCCAGGCGGTATTTGCCGGTGAAGCGGCACCGGCGCTGCTCCAACCGGGCGAAGCCTGGCTCTCTTCACTGGTGGAAGCCCTGCGCCACGATGCGCACGGCGATGCCGGCACAGCCCAGGCATTGCGCGATGAAGCGCTGGCCGCCGCGCCGGCCAGCGCCGGGGAGCTTACGGTAGCGGAAGGCGACGCACCGCACAGCGTGCCCTTCGACTGGCTGATGGACGGCGACGGCCGCCTGGGCCCGGTGTGCGAGCTGGCGCTGAACGGCGTGTACTACTGGCTGCCGTTCTCCGCCATCGCTGAAATCCAGTTTCAGGCACCGCAAAGCGTTATCGATCTGGTCTGGAGCCATGCGCTGGTGCGCCTGAACGACGGGCGTGAACAGGTATGCCAACTGCCGGCGCGCTATCCGCTGCCGGAAAACCCCAGCGATGCCCTGCTGCTCGGCAAACTGACCGAATGGCAGCCACTGGGCGACGGCCCGCATTACGCCGGGCTGGGGCAAAAATCCTGGCTGAGCGCCGAGCATGAATTCCCGCTGCACACCCTGCGCCAACTGCGCTTCGAACAAGGTGCCTGAAAATGACCGGCAAACGCCCAACGGTAATGCTTAGCGGCAGCGATCTTCAGCGCCAGGGCTACCGTTTTCGCGACAACAGCGAACAGCTCACTTCGCGCGACAAAATGCAGCCGGTGCTGCTCGATCTGCTTACCGACGACGAGCCGCAGAAAAAACAGGAAGCGCAGGTGCGCAACCTGGTGTCGCACAGCGAACTGCGCCGCCGGGTGCTGCGCGATCTGCAGTGGCTGTTCAACTGCGTCAACCACGAATCGGGCGCCGATCTGGCGGACTACCCCCATGTGCGCCGCTCCACCCTCAACTATGGCATCGCCTCGTTGGCGGGCAAGCGCATGTCGGACATTGAATGGCTGGATATTCAGCGGGCGCTGACCGAAGCCATCCTCAACTTTGAGCCGCGCATCCTGCCCGATGGGCTACAGGTGCGCTGTATCTCCGATACCGGCTCGCTGGAACTGCATAACGTACTGTCAATCGAGATTAAGGGGCGCCTGTGGTGCATCCCCTACCCGCTGGAGTTTTTGTTCCGCACCGATGTGGATCTGGAAAACGGCCATTTCGATCTGAAAGACATAGGATAAGGCGATGGACAGTAAGCTTTTAGAGTATTACAACCGCGAGCTGGCATACCTGCGTGAAATGGGCGCCGAATTCGCCGAGCAATACCCGAAGGTCGCCGGCCGGCTTGGTATGCGCGGCATCGACGTGGCCGATCCTTACATTGAGCGCCTGATGGAAGGCTTTGCCTTCCTCACCTCGCGCGTGCAGTTGAAAATGGATGCGGAGTTTCCGCGTTTTTCGCAGCGCCTGCTGGAGATCATCTACCCCAACTACCTGGCGCCCACGCCGTCAATGGCGATCGCCGAACTGACGCCGGACAGCAGCAAAGGGGATATCAGCGGCGGCTTCCGCGTACCGCGCGGCACCATGATGGATAGCCAAACGCTGAAAAAGACCGGCATCACCTGCAGCTACACCACCGCGCACGACGTGACGCTGCAACCGGTGCGCATCAAGCAGGTTGAGCTGGGCGGCATTCCGGCGGATATTCCGCTGGCCGCCCTCGGGTTGCAAAACCGCGGCAGCGTCAGCGCCCTGCGCATTCGCATGGAATGCTTTGAATCGGTGACGCTGAAAAACCTCAACCTCGATCAACTGATGTTTTATCTTGCCGGCCCCGATCTGCAGGCACAGCAACTGCTGGAGCTGGTGATGCAGCATAGCGTCGGGCTGCTGTGCCAAACGGTTGAAGCCACGCCGCAGCGCTGCGTGCTGGCCGACGATGCCCTGCGCCAGGAAGGTTTCGAGCCCGATCAGGCGCTGTTGCCGAACGATCTGCGCAACTTCGAAGGCTACCGCCTGCTGCAGGAATACTTCGCCTTCCCGGCGCGCTTTCAGTTCGTCAGCGTCAGCGGCCTGCGCCCGCTGCTGCAGAATGCGCGCGCGAGCCAAAAAACGCTGCGCCAGTTCGATATCATCGTGTTGTTGGATAAACAAGATCTGGCGCTGGAGCGCGTGATCGACGCCAGCCATCTGGCGCTGCACTGCACGCCGGTGATCAACCTGTTCCCGAAGGTGGCCGAACGCATCACGCTGAATGAAAACCACCATGAATATCACCTGGTGGTGGATAACATTCGCCCGCTGGATTACGAAGTGTTCTCCGTGCAACGCCTGGGCAGCAGCGCCAGCGAAAAGCGCTACGAGCAGGAATTCCGCCCGTTTTACAGCACGCTGAGCGAAGACGACGGTAACTATGGCGCCTATTTTTCGCTGCGCCGCGAACAGCGTTCGCTGTCGGAACATGCCCGTCGCTATGGCACCCGCACCGGCTACATCGGCTCAGAGGTGTTTGTCTCGCTGGTGGACGAACGCCAGTCGCCGTGGCACAGCGATCTGAAATACCTCACCGCCGACGTGCTGTGCACCAGCCGCGACTTGCCGCTGATGCTGCTGCAGGATCAGGGCAACTTTGTGATGCCGGATTCCATTCCCATCAAGCAGGTCACGCTGAAAAAAGGCCCGACCCCGCCACGGCCGGCGCTGGCCGACGGCATGATAGCCTGGCGGCTGATCAGCCAACTGCAGCTTAATTACCTGAGCCTGATGGATGGCGATCCACAACAGGGCGCGGCCAGCCTGCGCCAATTGCTGGGGCTGTATGGCAACCTGAGCGAACCGGCGATCGCCAAGCAGATCCAGGGCGTGCGCCACTGCCAACTGCGCCCGGTGTATCGCCGGGTGCCGGAACCCGGCCCGATCGTCTTCGCCCGCGGTATTGCTATCGATCTTACGGTGGATGAACGGGCCTTTTCCGGCAACAGCCCCTATCTGCTGGGCAGCGTGTTGGAGCGCCTGTTTTCCCGCCTGGTGGCGATCAACACCTTTACAGAAATGACGCTGTCCAGCCAGCAGCGCGGTGAAATCGCCCACTGGCAGGCGCGGGTGGGCAAAAGGACGCTGATATGAGCGAACGCGCACCCGAAGCGGCCGCCGCGCCACAGCAAACCAGCGCGCCGAAAATTCACGCGTTGCAGCGCCTGCCGGGCGATTTCTGGCCGCGCCTGATGGCCGCGCCCTACCGCTACGATCTGTTCCAACTGCTGCGGCGCATCGACGCCCAGGGCGGCCAGCCTTACCTGCTGGGGCGGGCGCCGCAGCCGCGTTATGAAATGCTGCGCATCGGCCAGGAACCTTCATTGTCGTTCGCACCGTCGACGCTGGCCAACGTTAGCCCACGCCCCGGCAGCGATCTGCACGACGTGGCGATTTACAGCTTCGGCCTGTTCGGCCCCAACGGGCCACTGCCGCTGCATCTGACGGAATACGTGCGCGAGCGGGTGTATCACCATCAGGATCATACGCTGATGGCGTTCGCCAACCTGTTCCATCACCGGCTGGCCCTGCTGTTTTATCGCGCCTGGGCCGATGCCCAACCGACGGTATCGCTGGATCGCCCGGACAACCGCCGCTTTGATAACTACCTGGCGAGCTTGATCGGTAACGGCCAGCCAGCGCAGCGCGACCGCGACAGCCTCAGCGGCCACGCCAAGCATTACGTGGCCGGGCACCTGATCCGCCATAGCCGCGATGCGGAAGGGCTAAGCAAAATACTGCGCCACTACTTCAAGGTGCCGGTCAACATTGTGGAGAACGTGCCGCACTGGCTGCCCGTGGACAAACGAGAACAGGCGCGCCTGCAGGCCGGGCGCGGTGTGCCGCGGCTGGGCGAATCGGCCTTTCTTGGTATCGCGGTGCGCGATATGCAGCACAAGTTCCGGATCGAACTGGGGCCGATGCCGCAGCAGGATTATGAACGCTTTCTGCCCGGCGCTCCGCAGTGCCAACAGTTGCGCGACTGGGTGCGCCAGTATCTGGGCATCGAGTTTGTCTGGGACGTGCGGCTGATCCTGGCCAAAGACGCCTTCACCGGCACCCAACTGGGCGGCCGCCAGCGTCTGGGCCTGAGCAGTTGGCTTGCCGCGCCGGGCTATCACCGGGATGCCGATGATTTGATTTTTAGCCCTGAGCCGCTGGAAAAGCAGGCCGTATACCCGTAGTCACCCCTTTTTATTATCCGGCCGGCGGCGCACAGCGCCGGCCCTGTATGCCCTGAGGAAAACCATGTCTGAAATCAGCCGTTCGGTATTATTTGGCAAACTGGATAGCCTGTTATTTACCTCGCTGGAAAGCGCCACGGCGTTTTGCAAACTGCGCGGCAACCCCTACGTTGAAGTGGCGCACTGGCTGCACCAGTTGATGCAAGCGCCGGAGGGCGATCTGCAACAGGTTATTCGCCATTTCGGCCTGGACGAGGCGCGGCTTGCCAACGACATCGTCGCCGCGCTGGATCGCCTGCCGCGCGGCGCCAGCGCCATTTCCGATCTGGCCGAACACATTGACAGCGCCGTTGAACGCGCCTGGGTTTACGGATCGCTGAAGTTTGGCGCCAACAACATCCGCGGCGGCCACCTGCTGCTCGGGATGCTGAAAACCTATAGCCTGCGCCACCTGTTGAAAGGCATCTCGGCGCAGTTCGATCGCATCAACGCCGATCTGCTGATGGAACAGTTCGCCACGGTAACCGCCCACTCGAGCGAAAATGCCCAGGCACAGGCGGCGGCCAATACCACTGGCGAAACGCCTGCCGCCGCTGGCGGTAACCTGCTGGCGCAATATGCCCAGGATCTAACGGCGCGGGCGCGCAATGGTGAAATCGATCCAATCGCCGGCCGTGACGAAGAAATCCGCCAAATTATCGATATCCTGATGCGCCGCCGGCAAAACAACCCGCTGCTGACCGGTGAAGCCGGCGTCGGCAAAACCGCCGTGGTGGAAGGGCTGGCGCTGCGCATCGTTGCCGGCGACGTACCGCCGCAGCTGCGCGACGTGCAGCTTTACCTGCTGGACATCGGTATGCTGCAGGCCGGCGCCGGCATGAAGGGTGAGTTTGAAAAACGCCTGCAAACGGTGATTGATGAAGTGCAGTCCAGCCCAACGCCAATCATCCTGTTTATTGATGAGATCCACACCCTGATCGGCGCCGGCGGCGCGCAGGGCACCGGCGACGCCGCCAACCTGCTGAAACCGGCGCTGGCGCGCGGCCAGTTACGCACCATCGGCGCCACCACCTGGGCGGAATACAAAAAGTACATTGAGAAAGACCCGGCGCTGACCCGGCGCTTCCAGGTCGTTCAGGTGCAGGAACCGGATGAAGGCAAAGCGCTGCTGATGCTGCGCAGCACCGTAAGCCCGCTGGAACAGCACCACCGCGTTCTGCTGCTGGATGAAGCCGTCGAGGCGGCGGTGCGCCTTTCCCACCGCTACATTCCGGCGCGCCAACTGCCGGATAAAGCCGTCGCCCTGCTGGATACCGCCTGCGCGCGTGTGGCCGTTAGCCAGCACGCCGAACCGGCGCAGGTGGAAGACTGCCGCCAGCGCATCAATGCGCTGGATATCGAGCTGGCGATTGCCCACCGCGAAGCCAAAGTCGGCATTGGCGATCCGCAACGCCCCGCGGCTATCGAAGCACAGCTAACCACGCTGCGGGAAGAACTGGCGCAGTTGAACGCGCGCTGGCAACAGGAATTGGCGCTGATTCAGCAGATCATCGATCTGCGCGCCCAATTGCACCGCCAACAAGAACAGGATGCGCCGGAAGCCGATGCCGATGCGCTGCGTGCCCAACTAGCCGAACTGCAGCCGCAACTGCAGGCGTTGCAGGGTGAAACGCCGCTGATCTTCGCCGCCGTTGATGCCAACATCGTGGCCGCCGTGGTCTCTGACTGGACCGGTATCCCGCTGGGCCGCATGGTAAAAAATGAAATCGACGCCGTATTGAACCTGGCCGATACCCTCAACCAACGGGTGATCGGCCAGCGCCACGCGCTGGATCTGATTGCCCGCCGCGTGCGCACTTCCCGCGCCCGCCTGGACGATCCGAACAAACCGGTGGGGGTGTTCCTGCTGGCCGGCCCTTCCGGCGTGGGGAAAACCGAAACCGCCTTGACGCTGGCGGAAAACCTGTACGGCGGGGAACAGAACGTCATCACCATTAACATGAGCGAATTCCAGGAAGCGCACACCGTCTCCACGCTGAAAGGAGCGCCTCCCGGCTATGTCGGCTACGGCGAAGGCGGCGTGCTGACCGAAGCGGTGCGCCGGCGCCCTTACAGCGTGGTGCTGCTGGATGAAATCGAAAAAGCGCACCCGGACGTGCACGAGATCTTTTTCCAGGTGTTCGACAAGGGCTGGATGGAGGACGGCGAAGGCCGGCACATCGATTTCCGCAACACCATTATTATTCTGACCTCCAACGTCGGTAGCGATCTGATCGCCGGCCTGTGCAGCGATCCTGACCTGCAGCCAGACCCCGAAGCGTTGAGCGGCGCCCTGCGCCAACCGCTGCTTTCGGTGTTCCCGGCCGCCCTGCTGGGCCGCCTGCTGGTGGTGCCTTACTACCCGCTGAACGACGATACGCTCGGCAACATCGTGCGCCTGCAGCTTGGCCGCATCCAGCGGCGGCTGGCGGAGAACCACGATATCGCCACCACCTTTGACGACGCAGTAGTTCAACAAATCGTCAGCCGCTGCACCGAGGTGGAATCCGGCGGGCGCATGATCGACGCCATCCTGACCAACACCCTGTTGCCGCAAATCAGCCATACCCTGCTGGCCGCCAGCGCCAACGACCAACGGTACCACACGCTGCACATTACTATGCAAGGCAATGAATTCGCTTATCAATTTCAGGCGTAATGCCGGAGCCGCTACGGCGGCGGCGCTTATTTACAGAGAGTAAATCATCATGTCGGAAACCGGGATAAAAAAACCGAACTCAAACAGCCTGCCGATTGGCCATCGCTTCAACGAGTTTGAGATTAAGGAAGTGATTGGCGAAGGCGGTTTTGGCATCGTGTACCGCGCTTACGATCACCAGTTGGAGCGCGCCATCGCCATCAAGGAATACATGCCGACGCAGTTGGCGATGCGCAACGACGATCTGACGCTAAGCCTGCGCGGCGAGCGGTTCAGCAAAACCTTCCAGGCCGGGCTTAACAGCTTTATCCAGGAGGCGCGCCTGCTGGCGCGTTTCTCACACCCTGGCCTGCTGCATGTGCTGCGCTTTTGGGAAGAGAACGGCACCGCGTATATGGGCACCCAGTTTTACAGCGGCACCACGCTGAAAAACCTGAAGGCGCAGCACCCGGAGAAAATCGACGAAGCGTGGATCCGCCGGCTGTTGCCGCCGTTGTTCAGCGCCATCAACACCATCCATCAGGAAGGCTATCTGCACCGCGACATCTCGCTGGACAATATTCAGATCCAGGAAAACCAGTTGCCGGTGCTGCTGGATTTCGGCTCCGCGCGCAAAGAGATCGGCAACCTGTCCGATTCCACGGAAATCATGCTGAAACCGGGCTTTGCGCCGATTGAGCAATACAGTGAAGACAGCGACGGCGAACAGGGGCCTTGGACCGATATCTATGCCCTGGGCGCCGTGCTGCATACGCTGATTGCCGGCGATCCGCCGCCGGTGAGCGTGGTGCGCAGCATTGAAGACAACTACCAACCGCTGCTGGAACGCCGCCCGGCCGGCTATTCGGCGGAGCTGCTGCGAGTGGTTGACCATGCGCTGGCGCTGAAGCCGGAAGACCGGCCGCAGACCATCGATGAGATGGCCGAACTGCTGAACCTGCCGGTGGCCGATGAAGCCGACATCGTCAGCGCCCCTTCCACCACGCCGGAACCTGCGCCGTCAGCAGCCAAACCCGCCGCCAGCGCCCCGGCCGCCGTTGCCGAGACGGCGAACAGCACTTCGCGCGCGCGCCCGATGATCTATGGCGCAGGCGTGGCCGCCGTGGTGGTGATTGGCGCGCTGGCCTGGTTTATGCGCGGCGCCAGCACCGAGAACAACGCCGCCGACACGGTGAAACAGGACGCACAGCCTTCAGCGGTGGAAAAAACCCAGGAGCCGATGCAACACGCGCCACAGCAAACCGCGGCCAATAATGCCCCGGTCCAGCAAGCCGAGCCAGAGCCGGCGCCGGTCGTCGCCGCACCGGTGGCGCTGGTGTATTTCCGGCTACAGCCCGGTGAGAACGTCAGCCTGAACGGCAAACCCCAGCAGGTGCAGGCCGGCAGCAACGGCTTTGCCAGCCTGAACCTGGCGCCGGGCAAATATCAGGTTGAGATCCGCCACGATCGCAACCTGCGCCGCCAACAGATCACGATTGAGAATGCCGGCACCTGGTTGATTAATCCGGCCACCGCAGGCTAACGCTTTATCGGCAGCCGCCAACGCTGCCCCTATTCCCTACGAATAAGTTCGGCGCGCCTTAGCGCGCCCCGTTACAGAGGATGTCCGCATGCTGGACCGTATTTCCGCCTATACCCCGCTGGGCACCGGGCAACTGCTGTTCCATTCCCTGGACGGCACTGAGGCCCTTTCCGAGCCTTTTGATTTCAACGTGGCCCTGTTGAGCACCAACCCACGCCTGGATCGCAAGGCCCTGCTCGGCCAGCCGCTGACCCTAGTTATCCCTACCCAGGGCTTTCTCGCCGAGCCGCGCTTCCTTAACGGCAAAATCACCGCCGTCGCCGTTTCCAGCGAAGAGATCGGCGGCACACGCTATGCGGTCTATACCCTACGCGTGCAGCCCGATCTGTGGCCGATGACCCAGGATCGCAACTTCCGCATCTTCCAGCAGCAGACCGTGCCGCAGATCGTCAAGACCCTGCTCGCCGAGTACAACGTCCAGGTGGAAGACCAGCTCACCAGCAGCTACCGCCAGTGGGAATACTGCGTGCAGTACAGCGAAAGCTCCTTCAACTTCATCAGCCGCCTGATGGAGCTGGAGGGCATTTATTACTACTTCAAGCACCAACAGGATCAGCACACGCTGGTGCTGGCCGATGCGCCACAGATCCACACGCCCTACCCCGGCTATGAAACCATTCCCTATCACCTGACGCCGTCCGGCGGCATCACCAATGAGCAAGGCATCAGCCAGTGGACCCTGGCCGACCAGGTGACGCCGGGCATCTACAGCCTGGACGATTACGATTTCCGCAAGCCCAACGCCTGGCTGCTGCAGGCGCGCCAGAACCCGGTTTCGCCGCAGCCGGGGCAAATCGACGTGTATGATTGGCCGGGCCGCTACACCGAACACCAGCAGGGCGAATTCTACGCCCGCGTGCGCCAGGAAGCCTGGCAGGCCGGGCACCACCAGACCGGCGGCACCGCCACCGCGCTCGGTATCGCCCCCGGCTACACCTTTACGCTCAACAACGCCCCCTATGCCGACGATAACCGCGCTTACCTGACGGTGCGTGCCCGCTACCGCCTGCAGGAAAACCGCTACGCCAGCGGCGACAGCCAGGCCAGCGAACACCGTATCGACTTCACGGTGATCCCGTCCGATATTCCGTGGCGCCCGGCGCAGCAGGCGCATTGGCCGAAAACCCATGGCCCGCAGACCGCGCGGGTGGTCGGCCCGACCGGCGAATCCATCTGGACCGACAAATACGGCCGCGTGAAGGTGAAGTTCCACTGGGATCGCTTTGGGCCGGCGGACGACGGCAGCTCCTGCTGGGTGCGTGTTTCCAGCGCCTGGGCCGGCCAGGGCTTCGGCGGCGTGCAGATCCCGCGGGTGAACGACGAAGTGGTGGTGGATTTCATCAACGGCGATCCGGACCGCCCGATCATCATCGGCCGGGTCTACAACGACGCCAACATGCCGCCGTGGGCGCTGCCGGCCGCAGCCACGCAGATGGGTTTTATGAGCCGCTCCAAAGACGGCTCGCCGGACAACGCCAACGCCCTGCGCTTTGAAGACAAAGCCGGCGAAGAGCAAGTGTGGCTGCACGCCGAACGCAATATGGATATCAATGTCGAGAACGATGAAAACCACACCATTGATAAAAACCATACGCATCTGGTGGGCGGTAATGAACTGCAACGCGTCGTGCTCAACCAGGCCATCGGTATCAAAGGCGATGCCTCATCACTCACCGGTAAAACACGTTCAGATAACGTGGTAGATGCCTTCACCCTCGGTTCCGGCGAGACCCTCCGCCTGGAGTGCGGTGAAAGCGTGATCGAGCTGAAAGCCAATGGTCAGATCAGCCTCACCGGCACCAGTTTTAATATCACCGTGAAAGAAGGCGGTGAGATCAACACCGGCGGCAAATTGCAACTGAACCAACCCAACGGAGCCGCCCGTGCCAAAGCCCCCGGTCCCGAGCACAAAAAAGCCATTCAGGCCGCCGTGGATCAACTGTTCCCCAAATCATGATTATGTGGGCGTAGCCCCGCGCCAGCTAACAGAGAAGACTTATGAATTATCTTTTCCAGGAAGGCCATTTCACCCTGCCCGCCGGCCCTTGGCAGGATTGCACCGTCAATATCCTGAAAAACCCGCACACCGGCGCTTCATTGGTGATTACCCGCGCGCCGCTGCCCGAAGGCAGCACGCTGGAAGGTGAATTTGAAAAACAGTGGGCCGCTCTGTTGCCGCAGATAAGCGACTTAGAGCAGTCGCCGCGCCAGCGCATCAGCGCCGGGCCGGATGGCGCTATCCAGGCCATCGAAGTCACCAGCCGTTTTTTCCGCGCCGGCTACCACCACCATCAACACCAGTTGGCGGCCCAGACGAACGACAGCCAGACACTGATTATTTTTACCTATTCGTCAATGAACCCTTTCACGCCCGAGGACGATAACCGTTGGCAACAGGTTAAAGCCTCCCTGACATTATCTGGACAGGATGACTGATAATCATGAGTGAACTCTGGGCAGCAAGAAAAGACGATGAGTTGATCCACTCCAGTGCTCTCGCGGATATCGCCAGTGCCGTGGCGGAAGTGGCGGTCTATTCCCTGGCCACCATGGCCGTGAGTGCAGCGGCAACCGCTGCCGCCCCGGCACTGGCGGGCGTGGCCGTGCTGGGTGCCGTTGCCGCTGGCGCCTCAACCTGCGTTGGCGCTGGCCTTATCGTAGGTTTTGCCGCCAACATTTCGGGTATTGGTGATGATATCAGCCATGGCTGCGACGCCGTGGCAAACGCCCTGTTCCCGCCTTCGGTCAGCGGCGTGATCCTGACCGGTTCCAACAACGTGTTTACCAATGGCAAACCGGCAGCCCGCGCGGCCGGGCGCCTGCTAACAGCGGAAGAAATTAACGCGCTGCCGGCACCGCAACCGCCGCAAAGCTTCTGGGATTACGGCGCTGAACTGCTGGCAGCAGGCGGCAATCTTATTTCCCAACTGTGGCAGCCCACGGTGGCCGGCCCCAGCCAGCCGAGCCAACCGCTGGAAGAAGACAAAATCAGCTGTGACAAACACAGCGGCCCGCAATACCTGGCGGAAGGCTCCGGCAAAGTATTTATCAACGGTCAACCGGCCGTGCGTAGCAAAGACCGCTCCACCTGCGAGGCCACCGTATCCACTAACGTCTCCAAAAATGTCTTGATCGGCGGTGAAACGGCCACCGTACGCGAAATAAAAAGCGGCAAACTTCCTGGGATTGGCCTGGCCATGACGCTGCTGCCGCTGCTCCTGGGGCGGCCGAGCAAAGTGCTGCCCAATCTCCCCTGCATGATCGGCGGCGGCCTGGCCGCTGCCGGCGTCAATGCGTTGGGGGAAGCGATCCATGCGGCATTCAACCCCGTCCATGCCGCTACCGGCGCCAAGGTTTTACATGGCGAGGAAGATCTGGATTTGCTGTTACCGGCACGTTTCCCGTTTGCCTGGCAACGTTACTACAATAGCCGCAACCACTACGCGGGCCTGTTCGGCCAAGGTTGGCGCACCGCCTTCGAGGTTTGGGTTGATCTGGCGGACGATGGCAATGGCGGCACCGAATGCTGCCTGCATGATGAAACCGGCCGTGAACTACGTTTCCCGCTACCGGCAATTAATGAGCCGAGCTTTAGCGCAGGCGAAGGATTGATTTTTCGCCGCGGCGAAGAAGGCCAACTGATTATTGCTGATACCGACGGCAGCGTATGGCGGCTGTTCATCCCATTGCCACAGGAGCCCCGCCGTTTGCGCCTGGTTTCGCTCAGCGATGAATATGACAACGCCCTGCTGCTTGGCTATGACGCAGCGCAACGCCTAAGCACCATTACAGACGACACCGGTGCATTGGAACTCCAACTGGCCTATGAGGATACGCGTTACCCCGATCGTGTTACCGCACTGCGCCATGCTGGCAACGATCGGGTGCGCTACCGCTATAACACCGCCGGTGATTTGCACCAGGTTATTGACGCCAGCAACATCGCCACACGTGAATTCCACTATAACGATGCCCACCTGTTAACCAGCCATCAACAGGCCGGCGGCCCGCGCTTCGAATACCGCTGGGCCATGTTCGACGACTGGCGGGTGGTTGAACACCGTAGTGAAAGCGGCAGCAGTTGCACCATTGATTACGATTTGGCGGCCGGTTTAACGACAGTAACGGAATTTGATGGTCTGCAACATCAGCACCGCTGGAACGCCCAACAGTTGGTGACGGAATATACCGATGAACGCGATGAAGTGTGGCACTACCAATGGAACGATGATGCCCTGCTGATTGCCACGCGCGATCCCCTGGGCCACAGCTGGCAATTCCGCTATGACGATGCCGGCAATCTGGTGGAAGAGGAAGATGCTCTGGGCCATATCCGCCTGACCACCTGGCTGCCACAGCGGGCGCTGCCGGTCAGCATCAAGGAAGCCAACGGCGCCACCCATCATTTTTACTATGATGAACGCCATGCACTGATTGCCGAGGTGGATGCGCTCGGCCATAGCCAACGTTATCTGCGTGATAATTATGGCCAGGTGGTGCAATCGGTTGATGCCAACGGCGGCGTCAGCCACTTTGACTATGATGCACACGGCCAGTTAATTCACGCCCGCGACTGTTCTGGCAAACAGACGGTTTACCACTACAATGCCGAGGGCTGGCTGACGGAAGTGACCGATGCCGAGGGCGAAAGCACCCGCTATAGCTACGACGCCGCCGGGCGGCTAACGCAGTTGCAACGCGCCGAGGGCTGGCAGGAAACGCTGGCCTGGAACCCACAGGGCCAACTGGCGCACTATCAGGGCGCTGACGGCCGCCTGACGCACTACCGTTATGACAACGCAGGCCGCCTGCTGGCCACGCGCAACCCGCTGGATGGCGAAGTGGTGCGCCGCTACGATCCGCGCGGCCGCCTGATTGCATTACGCAATGAAAACGACGAAAGCTATGCCTTCCGCTGGGGCGCCTGCAACCTGCTGCTGGAAGAGACCGGACTGGACGGCGTTAGCACACGTTACCGCCATGACGAATGCCGCCGGGTCATTGAACGTGCTTTTGCCGCCAATACCCCCGACACGTTTTCACACTTCTTCAGCCACAATGCCGCCGGGCAACTGACCGCCAGGCAGACGCCAGACGGAGAAACCCGCTATCGTTACAACGCCGTCGGCCAACTGCTGCAGGCGGCTTTCTACCGGGGCGATGTCTGGCAAGGCTACGCGCAGGAAGCAGAAAGCGACGTCCGCTTCCAGTATGATCTGTTGGGCCGCGTGGTTAATGAACAAGGCATTAACGGCACACTGGCCTATTCTTACGATGCGCTCGGCAACCGGACGCAGATCGTCCTGCCTGATGGCCGTGCGCTACGCGCACTTTATTACGGCAGTGGCCATTTGCTGCAACTGGCGCTGGATAATGTCACGATCAGCGAGTTTGAGCGCGATAATCTGCACCGTGAGCTCAGCCGCACTCAGGGCCGCCTGACCAGCCGGGTGCATTATGATCGGCTGGGCCGCAAGGATCGCCGGGAGATCCACAGCACTGACCGGCCGCGCCCGGCGCCGGCCAGCAGCTCACGCCAATGGGCCTATGACTACCAAAACAACCTGACGCGCGAGGAACACAACGCCAACCCGTTTGCCTATCGCCACTATCACTACGATGCCGCCGGGCGGCTGTTGGCACAGGAAGGCTCCCTGCCGGATACGGAGCATTACCGTTACGATCCGGCGGCCAACCTGCTGGACGAAGGGCAATTTCGCCAGCGGCACAACCGGGTAACGCACTATAAAGGCATCGATTACCGCTACGATACCTTCGGCCGTACGGTCGAGAAGCATAAAGATCGCTATCGCTGGCACTATCGCTATGACGCCGAACACCGTCTGACCGAAGTGATACGCCACAGCACGCACTTTAATGAGCCGGTGCAGCATGTGCAGTTCCGTTACGATCCCCTCGGGCGCCGCACCCATAAACAGGTGTGGCTGCAAAGCCGGGATCTGCGCCAGCCCACCGGGCAACGGCAAACCACCACCTTCCTGTGGGAAGGCTTCCGGTTGCTGCAGGAAACCCGTGATGGCACCCCACTCACCTATGTGTATGCCGATCAGGGCAGTTATGAGCCGCTGGCGCGTATTGACGGCATAGCGCCGGCACAGGTGTTTTATTTCCATAATGCGCCCAACGGCGAACCGGAAAGCCTGACGGACAGCGACGGCACGGTGCGCTGGCAAGGCCACAGCAGCGCCTGGGGCAAGTTAAGCTACGGGGAAAACCAGCAGACGTTGGATTATTCCCAAAACTTGCGTCTGCAGGGCCAATACCTGGATCGCGAAACCGAATTGCACTACAATTTGTTCCGTTACTACGATCCGGATATCGGCAGATTTACTCAGCATGACCCGATTGGGTTGGCGGGTGGGATAAACCTGTATGCCTATGTCACAAACCCTCTCACATATATTGATCCACTTGGGTTGGCATCCTGTCGTCTAAATAACATGGGGAAAACCCCAGGTAAAAATAGTAAGACTGGCAGAGAAGTTATTGAGCGAATGCGTAGTGAAGGTCGTATTCGTGGTACAGGTGATAGGATGCAGTTTAAGAGCTCAACAGATAGTCGATGGTATAATGTTAAAGATGCCGACATGGCTCACTTAACAGATGCTGTTAAATATTGGAATCAGAAAGGTGGTTATTATGGACAGAAATCTAAAGAAGTTAGAGCCTTTATGCGAGATTCCAAGAATTATGAATTAGAATATTATGGTCATAACCGTTCTCAAGGCGCGAGGTTACCTGACAGATATAAAGATCCAGGTGATTTTATTGGACCAGAAGAAAGATCGCAGTACTTTCCATGATTAAGGGTGGTGTGTAATGAAAGAGCTTGCTGAAGAAAATAAAAAATTAGAAGAGATAATAGTTTCTACTGTAGAGAAAGGCAATGAACTTCATGATGGTAAATCTTATGAAGAGGCTTTAAATGAATATAACAAGGCTTGGGGATTGCTTCCTGAATCTAAGCTAGAGTGGGAAATTGCCGGTTGGATTGCAGCATGTATATATAGTGCTTATTTTGATATGGCAGCTTTCCAAGAGGCTAAAAAATGGGCGGAAGTCGCATTGCAAACGCGAGGATCCGATATAGATACTGCTCCGTTGATCGATCTTGGAATGGTCTGTTATGAGTTAGAACAATATGATGAATCATATAAATACTTTGACGACGCCTATAGTTATGGCAAAGCTCGTGCATTTAAAGAAAGACCGAAAAAGTATCTTGATTTTTACTTAGCTAAGAAAAAAGAGATGAAGTAAAAATAAATGGCCGGAATGGATATCTTTGAATCTTCCCGGCCATTCTTTATATTCTGTTACGCCAATATATTTTCTTGCGGAATCTGAAGCACTACCTTGCCAGGCATCACGCTGATCGCTAGCGGTTCCCCGAGCAGGCCGAACTATGACAACCAGTCTCCTGCCAGATATACAGTTATCCCGTACCCTGTCCACGCCGATATGGGGATACTACTATGCTTCAATCAGTCTATATTTTCATTACCAATTGATTTAAAATAATTTTGTGCAGATAAAAACTATCACTGAAGGGCGGTAGCGTATGAACTACGATGCAAAATCCTTGACCCATTACAACCCAAATGGGTAGTACGACCCAGAGGTAGGCCGGTTTACGCAACAAGACCCGATAGGGTTGGCGGGTGGGATAAATCTTTATCAGTATGCGCCGAATGCGTTGGGGTGGATCGATCCGCTGGGGTTGACTCCTTGTTCATCTAAAGGATCTAATCGTAGAGATAGAATTACCAGTCGCTGGACAGGCCGTTTGACGGGAAAATTCCCGCCTTTTTGCTGCTACCGAGGCGCAAACCTCGCCTCAGGCAGTGCCTACTCATAGCATCATTTCGAAAACCTTAGAAGATTTTTGATAGCAACGGCACCTTGAATAGGTAAGAGACAGCATAATGAATATAAAAAATAAAATAGAAAAAATCAGCCCATCTCTCAATGAATTTGTTTTAAAAACACCAAATAAAAACAAAAAGACGACAATCATATTACTTGAATCTCTAACCAGATTAGCATACAGCCTGTATGTTTTAAAAAAATACTCATTAACCAATGAATTATTAGATATTTTGACAGAAATTCCTTTTAACAATGACTTTGATTCCTGGACTTGGATAGAATACGCGCTATCCCTAAAATCAAGAATGTCCAGAGAAAAAGAAGAATTGGCAGAATCATCTGAAGCGATAAGAAAAATCATCATAGCTACTGAGACCGGAAATGAATTGGAAATATCAATAAAACACCGTGTTTTTCAGAGAATGCTAAAAGGTGAAAATATTTTCCTTGATGGACTACATGAGGCTATCGATAGTAAAGACAAAGTAATGGAGTATAATGAAAGGATTCTATATCTAATGGAAATTATAAAAATTGATGAAATAAAAAAAGAAATAGAAAAATCTAATAAACAAGGAAACACCGAGATAGAAAAACAAATTTCAGCCTGCAAAGACATTATTAATTTAATAGGAATTGAAAAGACAATGCCTTTTAAATAACAACTTAATTAAGTTGGGGTTAAAAACTAAAAATTCCATACTGAAGAAACGTCATTTACTAACTATTGCGACACTGCTACCACTTACGAGCCCGTTCAGTCATAGTAGGAACACCGTATTCAAGCCTAGAAGGAATAATACCTTATTAACAATGAACAGCCATGATGATTATGGCAATTCATATTTACAAGTGAATCTTAGCTTTTTTTGGCGTAGTGAAAATCACGCTTTATTAAATTAACTGAATAATAAGCATAATGGTGTTAACAATGTAATTCAAAAGGAAATACAATGATTGATTTACACCAAAATGTAAATACGTTGGAAAGCTATGCGGAACGGTATCGACATCTACTTCCTGTGGTATCACAACGGCTTCAGGATCGGATGAACTATAGCACCCCAAAGCATAGACATCCCCCTATGATAGATGTCACCAGCGGGAAGGTTCAATGGCAAGAATCACAGCCCCAAATTGTTACTGATGAAGTTGCACTTGATAAGGCAAAAGGCGCTCTTGTTGGATTAGCTATCGGTGATGCGGTAGGAACGACACTCGAGTTCCAGCCACGTGACGCAAAGCACATCAATGATATGGTTGGCGGCGGTCCATTCAGGTTAAAACCCGGCGAATGGACCGATGACACATCAATGGCATTATGCCTTGCCGATACCTATCTAACAGCAAAACGATTAGATATAACGCTATTCAGGGATAACCTTGTGCGCTGGTATCGGTTTGGTGAAAATAGCTCCAATGGTCGTTGCTTTGATATTGGCACCACAACTCGCTATGCATTAGAACAATATTTGATATACGGAGAAAGATGGTTTGGCAATTCCGAACCAGAAACCGCAGGGAACGCAGCATTAATACGTCATGCACCCGTAGCAATTTTTAGAAGAAAGTCATTTTATAATACATATACGGAATCAGAAAGACAAAGCATGGCAACTCACTGTGCTGTAGAGTCTATGCGTAGTTGTCAGTTCTTAGGTTTGATACTCCATTATCTCATTAATGGTTATAGTAAAGAAGATACTTTTTCTCAGCACATTATTACATTACCCGTGAGAGCATTACTTATTAACGCAGGTGAGTACAAAAACAAAAGTCGCGATCAAATTCGATCAAGCGGTTATGTAATAGATACATTAGAAGCAGCAATGTGGGCCGTATGGAATACGGATAATTTTCGCGATGCCATTTTACTCGCAGCCAATCTGGGAGATGATGCAGATAGCGTGGCCGCAACAGCAGGACAGATTGCAGGTGCCCTATATGGCTATTCTGCAATCCCTGACGACTGGTTAAATAAGCTGGCACAACACAAACGAATAACAGAAATAGCCGAAAAATTATTTAACTTATCGCCTAATGAATAGTCATACCCCAAAAGGTGGAAGGCGCTATCTATTACGGCATTTTGGTCGGCTCGGCCGCGCTGTTCGGCACCGGCGTGGGTGCCGTGGTCGGTGTGGGACTGCTGGTCGGCGCCATGGCCAGCGGCCTGCCGGAAAAAATAGGCAACGCGGCGGGCAATGCCGTCGATAGCGCGCTTGACGCACTCGGTCTGCGAGGGCCGCCGGACGCCAAAATAACCAGCGGCGCCGACAACGTGAAGATTATGGGAAAACCGGCCGCACGCGCCGCCGGCACCGTTGACCATGCCTATCTCAACAGCCCGGCGGCCGACGCGGAAGGCCCTGGCGCACTGGACACCGCCATTGCGTTGGCGGCCGGCATTGCCGCCACCGTGATGCACCCCGGCGCCGTGCTGGAAAAACTCGGCAAGGTCGACGGCGATGCGGTAAAAAACTGGCTGGGCGATGTCTGGGACGATCTGACTCAACCCACGGTGGAAAGCGCCAGTCCCCATGCCACCCCCGCCGACAAAGATACCGTTGACTGCAGCAAGGGCCATCTGGCGGAAAACGTCAACTTCCTGGCGGAAGGCTCGAAAAAGGTGCTGATCAACGGCCACCCGGCGGCACGCAACGGCGATCGCAGCACCTGTGAGGCCAAAATCACGGTCGCCGGCAACCCGCGCGTGCGTATCGGCGGCGACAGCATCGTGGTGCGCGATATCCGCAGCGGCAAAAATGCGGTAAGTGTCAAGATAGTTGGCACCCCCGGTTGATTTAGGCTGCCTGTTTTTCTCGCTCTGGATTCAGCATTACCTCGCCTATCGGTTGCCAGTTCCGTGTCCTGCCAGACCAGCGTTCAGGTCGTTGCGCTTTTGCCATCTGGTACACGTCATCCCGCTTCTTCAGCACCCTGCCATCTTCACCACGGTGCCGTTGGCCTGGCGTTACGTACCTGATGCCGCTATGTCTATGCGTTTCGTTATACCACCGGGTAAAACTCTCTACCCATTCACGCGCATCATCTAACTTGTCGAACCCCGATGACGGCCACTGCGGCACATATTTCAGCGTCCTGAACAGCGATTCCACATAGGCATTATCGTTACTGACCCTTGGCCGGCTGTGAGACGGCGTTATTGCCAACTCATGCAGCTTCATCTGCAACGTCTGCGACTTCATCGCCGCCCCATTATCCGCATGCAGCACCGGCGGACATTGCCAGCATCCTTCCCGACGTACCGTGCGCTGTATCAGGGCGGCTGCCTGCTCGCCACTTTCTGCTTCATGCACTTCATATCCCACGATTTTTCGGCTGAAGAGGTCTTCCACCAGATACAGGTAAAACCAGCGTCCCTTCACGGTTGACGGGAGCCATGTGATATCCCATGTCCACACCTGATTCGGCCCACTGGCCTGCCAGGTCGTTGCCGGGGTGACTTTCTGTGCCGCTCGCTGTCGTCCCCGGCGATGCGCTTCTCCATGCCGACGCAGCACACGGTAGAAGGTTGATTCACTCGCCAGATAAATCCCGTTATCAGCCAGCTCCGGCACGATTTGTGACGGGGGCAGGCTGGCATACGCGGGTTGATGGCACACCGCCAGTATCTGTTGCTCTTCTTGCGCACTTAGCCGGTTCGCCGGCGAGGGTCTGACTGCGCTGGCACGCTTGTCCTCCATCGCGATTTGCCAGCGTCGCCACGTCCGCTCACTTAATCCGGCTTCAGTGAGCGACACCGACAATCGAGCGCCTGACACCATCGCTTCGCGCACATAACCCACCAGGACCTGTCGCTCTGTGCCGGATGTCAGTCGTCCTCGTCGGTTTCCCCGTAGAAGTCCCGCAACTGCTTTCGGAGCACCAGTATCGCTGCCGCCTCCGCCAGCGCCTTTTCCTTACGAACCAGTTCGCGTTTCAGTTGCTTGACTTCTTTCTGGCTTTGTCTGAGCGCGGCTTTATCATTAGGCGAAGATACCTGCAAAAATCCTTGTTTCCACTGACTAATCTGCTCAGGATAAATCCCTTTCTTACGGCAGTATTGCGCCAGTTCCGCTTCACTGAGTGTGGCGGTTTCGATAATCACTGCCAGCCGGGCATCGGCTGACCATTGGTCTGTGGTTTTGTCTGCACCCGGCACCGGTATTCCCTCTGCTTTCGCCTTGTTACGCCAGTTATAGAGGGTAGCTTCTGATATCCCTTCCATCTGTGCAACTGCGGTGACGGTCATGTTGTAGGGCGGCAGTAATTTAGCCAGTGCGGCTGATTTACGTTCTGGTGAAATACGTTTCACGATCGGGTCCCATCTTGTCATTAGTGTTTTCGATAGGGGTGCCATCTATCCTGACAGAGGGGGAATGCCCTGGCCTACTTTATCGGCGCCCTGGTCGGCAGCCTGGGCAGAGACGGACTCAAACTGGCACAATCATTGTTCAGCCGCGTGGTACGGCGCCAGGCGATGAAAGAAATCGCCTGTACGCTGGCTGCCGCTGCCGCCTCCGAACTGGCGGCCAATGCCATCGGGGCGTCGGCCGCACGGGCGTTGACCGTTGCCACCATGACTGCCCTGCCGGTGCATATTCCCACTGGCGCCAAGATCTTGGCTGGTGAAGAAGATCTGGACTTTACGCTGGCGGACCGCTTGCCGCTGAACTGGCAGCGCCTGTACCACAGCCGTAACCGCTCCACCGGCATGCTGGGCACCGGCTGGATGCTGCCGTTCGAAACCCGCCTGATCCGTTTCCAGGCTGACGATGGCAGCCTGCAATTCGTCTGGCGCGACATCACCGGGCGCGAAATTGGCCTGGGCGCCGTTGAGCCCGGCGACATTATCCATTTCTATGAAGACGGCTTTACCCTCTATTGCACCCGGCAAGGGGTGATGCTGTTGCAAAACACCGATGGCGAACATCAGCTTTATGAACCCGATCCGGCCCGTGAAGGCGAATGGCGCATCGCCCGTATTTATGATCGCCATGAGAACTGCCATTACTTCACCTGGAACAGCGCCGGCCAGTTGATCAACATCGCCAGCGACAATCAGGCGCTGGAAGTTGAACTTAGCTATGAAGCGCACCACGGCCGGCTGGCCGCCGTGCACCAATGCGTAGGCAATGAACGGCATGCGCTGGTGAATTATCGCTACAACGAACAGGGGCAACTGATCGCCGTGCAGGATGCGGACGGCATCACCACGCGCCGCTTTGGCTGGGACAGCGACTGCGGGCTGATGGCCTGGCACAGCTATGCCTCCGGGCTGACCGTGCGTTATCACTGGCAACCCGCCGCACAAGGCCCGCACTGGCGCGTCAATGCCTATGAAGTGCTGGATGAGCAGCAGCAAAGCCTGGAACACTGGGTGCTGGATGCGGATGAGCAGGCGCGCAGCGCCGTCGTCACCTGCCTGTCCGGCGGCAGCACCGAACACCACTGGGATGCGCTGAACCGCATTACCGACTATACCGACAGCTACGGCGCCCGCTGGCAGTTCCAATGGTCGGCACAGCGTGAAAGCCTGAGCACAGTAGTCAACTCGGAAGGGCAACGCTGGGAACTGGCACATGACGAACGCGGCAATCTGACCTTGCTACGCGATCCGCTGGGCCGGGCAACCCAGACCACCTGGCATGCCGCCTGGGCACTGCCGTTGAAAACGGTGCTGCCTGACGGCGCCTGCTGGCAATACCGCTATAACGTACTGGGTGATCCGGTCGAACAGACCGATCCGCTGGGCCACGTGACGCGTTTTAGCTGGAACGATCAGGGCGATCTGGTTACCCGTACCGACGCGCTGGAGAACACGGCGCGTTTCTGGTGGAACGAACGCGGCCAGTTGGTGCGGGAGGAAGACTGCTCCGGCCATTCAGCCACGCGCCAGTACGACGATAGCGGCCGGCTGCTGAGCAGCACCGATGCTGCAGGCAACAGCACCCGCTTCCACTGGAGCGCGGCAGGCCGCCTGCAGCGCCTGATCCGCCCCGACGGCCGTGAAACCCTCTATGATTACGATCGGGCCGGCCTACCGTGCCGCGAGTCTGTCGATGGCGTGTCTGAACGCCAGGTAGCGCGCAACGTGCGTGGCCAAATCGTGAGTGAAACCGATCCGGCGGGCCTGCAAACCCGCTATCAGTACGATCGCTTCGGTCGCATGACCGCCCTGCTTAACCCCAACCACGATCGCTGGCAGTTCGATTATGACAACGGCGATCGCCTGCTGGCGCAAACCGACTATGCCGGGCGCCGTACGCAGTATGGCTATGATCGGTTGGGGCAACTCACACAGATCACCGAATACCCACTGGCCGCCGAGGGCGAACTCACTGCGCCGCTGCACACGCGGCTGACTTATGATGCGCTGGGGCGCCGGGTAGCGAAGGACACCGCCGACAGCCACACCGAATACGGCTATGAAGATCGCAGCGTGGAGCTGCGCCGCACCACGCTGGCCCGTTGGCAACAGGCCCAGGCAACCGGAGAGCCCGTTGAGTGGGAAGAGACGCTGCGCTTTTCCCTCGACGCCGCCGGCAACCTGTGCAGCGAAGATAACCAAAGCGGCCACTGGCAGCATGAGTACGATCCGCTGGGCAACCTGCTGACCACTCGGATGCCGGACGGTAGCGCCCTGAACCACCTGCGCTACGGCACCGGCCACCTGCTGCAGATGAATCTGCAACACGGCGGCCGCACGTTTGATATCGCCGGCTGGCAGCGGGATGCGTTGCACCGTGAAATCAGCCGCACCCAGGGCGCGCTGCACCAGGAGACGCGTTACGATGCACTTGGGCGCATCACCCTGCGCCGTGCAACCGGTGAACGTGAGCACGCTTTCCTGTTTGAACGCCGTTACCTGTGGGATCGCCAGGATCAACTGGTGCAGCAGATGTTCACCGAAGACGGCATCGGCCAACCGGGGCCGCAATGCCTGCAAAGCCGCTTCGGCTACGATGCGCGCGGGCAGCTCACCCACAGTATCCAGCCACATCAGGAAGAACGTTTCCATTACGACGCCGCCGGCAACCGCACCGACAGTTCATCGGCCACGGTCTGGCACAACCTGCTGCAACGCCTGGGCGGCACACGCTGGGGCTATGACCGCTTTGGCCGCCTGAACTGGCGCCACAACGGCCCACAGGGTGAAGAACAACGTTTCAGCTATGACGCGGAACACCGGCTGACCGGCGTGAGCTTTACCGGCAACCCGCATTATCAACGGGCGGAATACCGCTACGATGCCCTGGGCCGCCGTAGCCAAAAAATCCTCTACCCGCACCACGGCGAACCGGAAACCGTCACGTTCCACTGGAACGGCCTGCGGATGGTGGGAGAACAAAGCAGCCTGCGCCCTGAACAGGCTACGCGTTACCTTTATCAAGAGAACAGTTGGGAACCGCTGGCGCGCGTCGACAGCATCGGCGAAAGCAGCGAGGTCTACTGGTACCATACCGAGCTGAACGGCCTGCCGACACGCATGACCGACGAGCACGGCAACCTGGTGTGGCAAGGACAGTTTTCCGCCTGGGGCGAAACCCGCAGCGAGAGCACCCCGCAGCAGTTGGCAACCCCGCAGAACCTGCGTTATCAGGGGCAATACCTTGACCGGGAAACCGGACTGCATTATAACCTGTTCAGATACTACGACCCGCAGTGCGGTAGGTTTACGCAGCCGGATCCGATAGGGCTAAGAGGCGGTCTTAACCTTTATCAGTATGCGCCGAATCCGCTTACTTGGATCGATCCGTTAGGTTTGAGTAAATGTAGTTCCGGTAGCAAACCCGATTTTTATGTTGGGCCAGCGGGGCCGAGTGCGACCATGCCTTCCACTGCTTATCGGTATATGAATAGTAAATTTGCTGCGCAGACAATGGAAAGCAAGTCGGCTCCATTAAGTTACTTCGGGTATACAAAATATAAAACCGGACATGACGCCAGAGATGCATATCAAATTTTTTACGAAAAAGGTAATCCTGATTCATGGAGTGATGCTCGACTGTTAGGGGAATTTGATACTCTACAGCTTTATAAGAATGGAGTACCTCAGGTTAAAGTCCCGCTTGCCAATGGTGATAGAGGGCCGGGGTATGAACTTTTTACCAGCGCATATCCTGAGTATGGCAAAGGGGGGGCATTACAGTTACTACCAGTAGAAAAGGGTTATACTGTTATTTTCGATAAAGTTAGTATTATTCCAGAGTAAATGCCATGACAGATGAAGAATTAAGAAAAAATCTTATTTATTTAATAAATAAGTATATTCCAGAGAGTGAGAGAGAATCATTCTATGGCGATATTTCAAGGGATGATGTGCCAGTAAAAGGCATTTTAGCTGACTTTAATAAAGTCAAGACAAGGACTGTCGAAAAAGTTGATGGTGATTTAATAAGTAATATCTATTTTAATTTTTGCTGATAAAAAGCCGGAAGCGATCTTAATGATCCTTCCGGCTTTTTTATTATAGGTCAGTCACTGCTCGTAATCTCCGCCAGAACCAGCCCGCCGGGAAAGCGGTTAAGCCACTCGGCGGCGGCGTGCTCATCGAACGGTTCCCGCCTCAGTCCTTCGAGACAGCGCCATAGATCCCGAATATCCTGCACGGTACGGTAATGGCAATGCTGCCCGGCATGACACGCAGTTTGAGCGGCTGCCAAATGCTTAAATGGAATGTAGGGGCGCAAACCATCGATATACAGGAAAAGGTTTGGGTGGTGTGTATGGTGCAAACTCTCGGAAAACAGCTCTTGCTGAAGTTAATGCATAGAAAGTTAATTTATCTACTCGTGAGCTAACCAGCAAAAAAGTGCAGCTCAATAATGTCTTGGATCTGACACGTCCAAATGTCAGAGATCAACCTGGTGTATCCTTAAAAGATATTACTGGAAGTGAATATGATGTTACTCATCAGATTGGATCATGGGCTAAGTCTCAAGGATATGACGGGATATTAGCTCCTTCAGCACAAAATATTACTGGTTCAAGTTTGATTGTTTCCTTTGGATTTTAATATGCATAGATTAGAAAGGTATTATTCTAGTGACGCTGACTGGAATGACTTTGTAAAGCTCTACGCTGAGGATTATCTAGATGAAAATGCACGTATTTTATCTAGTAAACTCAATGGCGCCATTGACTTAGCAATCGTTATTTACGGAAAAAGAGGGATAAAAGAAGGAGAATGGTGGATAGAACAGGAAGTACCTATGCTTGACAAAATCAGACCCTTAGACTGTCTTGATGATCCCGAGTTACTCAGGCGTCTTCGGGAGTGTTTAATGCGGATGCCATAAAGAAATATGCCGGTAGCGTAAGCAATTCCTTACACTATGGCGACGTTACGAAAGATATTTACTACAAAAGCCGGTAGTACGACCCGAAAATCAGATAAATTATTTCGCCGGAGCCGCTAGGGTTGGCGGGTGGGTTGAATATCTATGCTTATGTCGGAGATCCGTTAACTTGAGTGGATCCGCTAGGCTGGATGCGTTGCTCAACAGACTTATTGATGGGGTAGAACTGGCTATAATATTCCGAGGTGTAATTCATTATCTCGCTCATAGCTTCGTTAGAATTTTCGAATCAACTATCCGTTATCCATGTCGTTTTACGGCTTCTGAAGAATCAGCAATTTCCCCACCGATTCAGGTTTTGCTTTATCTGATATATCCACAGTAACTGCCTGAAATTTCTTCTGGCATAATGGCCGCACCTTCTGCCCGTAACCCAACGGGCACAAACTTAATATCATTTAGAGGATTTTAATATGGGGTTAGAATTGGATTATCTTGGTGATAACGCTTGGAATGATCTTGTTAAATCCTTTGATGAGGTATATTCCAATGCGGATGTGGATATTTTAACAGAAAAAATGAACGGTGCACGCGACATGGCTATTGTTATAAATGGGAAAATAGGGTTAAAAGGAGGGATTGAATGGATGGAGAGAAAAGTAAAAATGCTTGAAAATATCCGCCCTTTAGATTGCCTAAATGACCCTGATTTAATTAAACGATTACGGCAATATTTAATAGAGTTACCATGCTAAAACATTGCATGTGAACCTTGATTGTATAACCAATAGGTCGATTAATCAAAAATTAATTTATTTTTAAGGCGAGGTTTATTTTAACACAATGAAGAATTCAATAAAAAATCCTATATTATTGCATGATGGTTTTGAAAATAATTTCATTCATAACAAAAACTTTATTAATTGCCCGTATTGTGGCAGTCAGGTAGTTTTTACGGTTTTCAACTCTAAACGATTTGATCTAGAGAATGAGTTGTTTAAAAAAGAGATTGCAAGTCATATTAAAGGCGTAAAAGAAAATGCAATGAATTCTGGACGTTATAATTACAAAGGGGATGCAATATGTTTTTTTGAAAGTAAATGCTCTCTTCATAAGCATAATACTTTAATATTTTTTACATTTTCAGAGATTCAACCTGCAAGATATATATCTTACCTTATAGGTATTTTTGGCCAGAATAGTTAATTTGTTATATTGAGTCTGTAATATGAGATTTAGGTATACTTTGACTATTTATATAGTGAGCGAAACCGATCCGGCGAGCCGGCAAACCCGCTATCAGTACGATCGCTTCGGCCGCATGACCGCCCTGCTCAACCCCAACCACAATCGCTGGCAGTTCGATTATGACAACGGCGATCGCCTGCTGGCGCAAACCGACTATGCCAGGCACCGCACGCAGTATGGCTATGATAGGTTGGAGCACTCACACAGAGCATCGAATATCCGTTGGCCGCCGGAGGCGAACTCACGGCACAGCTACACACACGGCTGGCTTAGAATGCGCTTAGGTGCAACAGATGTTCACCGAAGACGGTATCGGCCAACCGGGGCCGCAGTGCCTGCAAAGCCGCTTCGGCTACGATGCACGCGGGCAGCTCACCCACAGTATTCGGCCGCGGTCTGGCACAACCTGCTGCAACGCCTGGGCGGCACACGCTGGGGCTTTGGCCGCCTGAACTGGCGCCACAACGGCCCACAGGGTGAGGAACAACGTTTCAGCTATGACGCGGAACACCGGCTGGCCAGCGTGATTTTTACCGGCAACCCGCATTATCAACGGGCGGAATACTGCTACGATGCCCTGGGCTGCCGCAGCCAAAAAATCCTCTACCCGCACCACGGCGAACCGGAAACCATCACGTTCCACTGGAACGGCCTGCGGATGGTAGGTGAACAAAGCAGCCTGCACCCTGAACAGGCTACGCGTTACCTTTATCAAGAGAACAGTTGGGAACCGCTGGCGCGCGTCGACAGCATCGGCGAAAGCAGCGAAGTCTACTGGTACCATACCGAGCTGAACGCCTCCCGACACGCATGACCGACGAGCACGGCAACCTGGTGTGGCAAGGGCAGTTTTCCGCCTGGAGCGAAGCCCGCAGCAAGAGCCCCCGCAAAATCTACGTTAGCAGAGGACATACCTTGACTGGGAAATCGGACTGCATTATAAGCTGTTCAGAGACAAAATAACTGGAGAAAAGGCTATCAATGAAATGAAACATAATTACACCGTCGATTTACTTATATCTCACAGCCAAATTCAAGTTCGTTCCAGGGCATTTGATGCGGAATTAAGTCAGTGGGGAGAAAAAACATTAACCAAGGGGCTGTTATTCATAAGGACTATGTGATTTTTGATCCCCTACCAGAGGATACTTTTGGCGCTAATATTCATTTGGCTTTAGCAAATGAATTTAAAATAGATAAAGACACTCAGCGTTGTATAGTTGTTCCGTTTTATATCAGAAACAATGAAAACATTGAGATTGCTTCGGTCACAGAGAAGTTCAAAATAGATTTGAGCTTTGAAGAAAAATTATATTCTCTTTATTATGAGGTTTGTGAAGGGGATGAAATATTTTATAAGTTAACATTCATTCCTTCTGAAACGCCAATAATACCGATGTATTTAATGGATGATCCTTGGGGAGGGGAAAAGAATAAATCCCTTGAGATAGGGCAAGTTTAGAACAACAACCCAAAGCAGAGCTCTCTGCCCCACTTCGCCATCCCAATGCCGTACCTCATCCTCTAAGCGCCAATTGCTTACGCAACAATTTGCCGAAAAAAGTGCGCGGCAACGCAACCACAAAATATATATGCCCGGCAGTGCGAGCAGACCGTAGTTGGCTACAATCCGTTGGCGCATACGCTGTTTAAACTGGCGCATATCGCGCCCGCATTGAACAACGTAACAATGGAGGTGTCGCCCCTATTGGGCCGGTAGTCAACACGCGCCTATAGTGATCCGGCTGAGCGATTTTAAAAACAGCGCTATCTAACGTAGAATGCGCGTCAGCCATAGTCAATAGGAATGAACGGACGGGCAGTAGCATTTGATCAGATATGGCGAGCAGGATTAATCTTTATCAGTACGCGCCGAATACGCTTACTTGGTTCGATCCAATAGGGTTAACTCCCTGAAAATTTTTACCATCAATATGTAAAGCAGGTAAACTACGATCCAGTAAATGGTCAAGAATTATATGTATTACATGATTGGAATAATATTTTATATGTAGCTCGAAGCGATGTGTTATATCGCTTAATATCATTCTTAGGAATTTAGGTATGCCTCCGTTAGAAAATCATTATACAGGTGATGAAAAGTGGAATGATTTCTCTGATTTTTATTCGCAGGATTATTTGGATGATACTGCACGTAATCTTGCGAAGAAATTAGAAGGACATTTAGATATTGCTGTTGTTATTTATGGCCTATTAGGTCCAAAGGAAAGTTTTGATTGGATTGATAAAAAAATCCCTGTTCTTGATAATATAAGCCCGAAAGACTGCCTAAAAAGCGAATCATTACTGAAACGTCTAAAATCAGCTTTAATGCGTATGCCATGCTAATAAAATTTATTAGTATGTCTGGTTATAATTCGCACCATACACGCTATCTAGTTGGAGGTTATTTTGTTAGATTTACATACAGATGTTTCCTCTTTGAAAATTTTTATTCATGAGAATTATCCATACGTAATACCTGATGGTTATCATCAGGCTTTTCAAGAAGAAGGTGGTCTGCACTTGGATTATAATCGTTGGCTTAGCGATCAGTCCAATTTACCAGACTGGCTACATTCCGTCGGGCCGCAGCTGAGTGAAGAAACATTACTGGACAGAGCGAAAGGTTCTCTTGTTGGCCTTGCGGCAGGTGATGCTGTTGGCACTACGCTTGAGTTTTTACCTCGCGACCAAAAATACGTCGATGATATGATTGGCGGTGGTCCATTCCAACTTAAAGCGGGGGAATGGACTGATGATACGTCTATGGCGCTTTGCCTGGCCGAAACTTACGTACACTGCCATGATCTAAACGTGACCGATTTTAGAAATCGTTTAGTGAACTGGTATCACTATGGTACAAACAGTTCGAATGGCATTTGTTTTGATATCGGCAATGCAACTCGTCACGCGCTGGAGGCTTACCTGCAATATGGGAATGAGTGGTTCGGCAATAATGATGCGCGCACAGCTGGAAACGCGGAAATAATACGTCTTGCTCCTGCTGCTATTTTTCATCGTCATTCCTTACTACATACCCTGGCACAATCTGAATTACAAGGTAAGGCCACTCATGGAGCGATAGAGTCCATGGACTGCTGCCGTCTGCTGGGAATGATACTGCATCATTTACTTAATGGCGCTAACAAATCTGAGGCCCTGGCAACAAAAACTTGTCCTTTGAATGCCAGAACAGCGCTAATTAATGCAGGAATTTACAAAAATAAAACCCGGGAACATATTCGCTCTAGCGGATATGTGATTGACACGCTTGAAGCAGCGTTGTGGGCTGTTTGGAATACATCGAATTTTCATGATGCTATTTTATTGGCTGCAAATCTGGCTGACGATGCCGATAGCGTCGCAGCGACGGCTGGACAAATTGCAGGAGCGCTGTATGGATACTCTGGAATCCCGAAAGTATGGCGGGATAAACTGGTTGAGGAAGAACGTATTTCTGGTTTGGCTGAACAACTATGGGGTCATTCTGATCCATCTAAAAGATAACATTAATGCTGGAGTTTGCTTGTAACATCAAAAATTGTCGCCCAATAACATTATTGCCTCAGTCAAACTAAAGAAATCAGTTCATATATTAAAATCCAAATAAAAACCTTAGAAAAATAAATTGCCAAATCAATATTAGCCATGTACTCAGAACTTATCTTACCGGCTTTGAAGTAAGTCGGCGGCGCGTTCATCGAACACTTCCCGGCTTAATCCTTCCAGACTGTGCCACAACTCCCGCAGATCCTGCACGGTGATGACGATGCAACCCAGCATCTTGGGCCATAAGAAGCTGGAGGCGACACAGGTTTACACGCGGACGTCATCGGGCACTCACAAAAAGTGCATGGAAAAACGCGTCCGATTAAGCGTAAAGCGAAGAAGAGGAAAAAACAGGGAAAGTAGCATAAAATGACAACACGAATGACACCACAGGAGGCAGCGATGAGCACTATCCACTTCAGAATCGATGAGGAAATCAAACGATTGGCGATGCGGGCCGCCGAGCGTCATCAGGTCACGCTGACAGAGTTGATGCGTCAGCGGGCGGAAGAGCTGGCCGAAGAAGAGCGGCAGCATCAGCGTAATGTCGGTGATGAATGGCTTGAGGCACAAGTACAGGAAGCGTTCTCTCGTTATGATGCGGGAGAAAGCGAGCTCATCAGCAATGAGGATGCCAGTCAGCGGATGAATGAACTGAAAGCGCGGGCGGCGCGAGGTGAGTTGTGACAGTCAGTGTGCGTTGGGAAAAACGAGCGCTGGCAGACCGTGAAGGTATCTATCGTTACCTGTATAAAGAAGCCGGACTGGATGTGGCGAATGGAGCGGATGACAAGTTCGAGTCGGCGGTTTCGCTGCTGGAAGCCACGCCGGAAGCGGGGATCGATATAGGCAAGTCAGGGGAAAGAAGAAAACGGGTGCTGACAAAGTTCCCGTTCATCATTATCTATGCGCTGAAACGAAAGATAAACGAAGTGCATATCCTGCGGATATTACATACCTCTCGCAAGGTGTCGGCAAAATACCAAACGCAACAGAAAAGTTAGCTCTCTCTTTCCTCCCTCCAAAAGCCGGCCTCCCTGCCCCATTTCGCCACCCCAATGCCCTCCCTCATCCCCGACTCGCCAATTGCTTGCGCACCACTTTGCCGGAAAAGGTGCGCGGCAACGCAACCACAAAATAGATATGCCGGGGCAGTGCATGCCGGCCGCAGCTGGCCACGATCCGTTGCCGCACGCGCTGTTTCAACTGGTGCATATCGCGGCCCGCATCAAACGACGTCACCAGATACAAGCTCACCATTTGCCCCAGCAGGCGATGGGCGATGCCAACCGCCGCCGCTTCCGAGACGCCGTCGATCGCCAACACCGCACGCTCAACCTCAACGGTCGATAGCCGCTTACCGCCGACATTGATCACATCATCCATTCTACCCAACACGGTGATCGCCCCCTGCGCGTTGCGCACTGCACGATCGTGAGTGGAATACAGCCATCGCCCCTGCTCTCGCCGCCAGTAGCGTTGATCATGTTCAACGTCGTCCTGCCACAGCGTGCTCATGCCGCCAGGCCCCAGCGTATCGCGGATCACCAATGTGCCGGGCACGCCGTCGGCGCAGGGTTCGCCGGTGATATCGTCCAGCACCTCAACGTCACGCGGCGACACCGGGCGCAGTTGGCCGCCTACTCCGGTCAGGATCGGCCAGCCGGTTTCCGTTTGCCAGTAGTGATCTTCCACCTTGATGCCGGTGACGGCGGCCACCCACTGCCGCGTAGGCTCATCCAACGGTTCGCCGGCAAGATAGATTGCACGCAGGCTGCGCAGATCGGCGCGGGGCGCTCCCTGTTGCCGGGCCATACGCATCGCGCCGGGTACCGTCAGCATCCGGGTGATCCCCAACTGTTGCACCCATTGCCACCAGCGGGCGCCGGGCTTATTCAGCGCACTGGCTTCCACCATCACGGTGGTCAGGCCCGCCAGCAGCGGTGCATACACGCCGTAACTGTGCCCGGTCACCCAGCCCACGTCGGCACTGGTGAAAAAGATCTCGTCCTCGCCCAATTGAAAGATGTTGCGTATTGAAGCCAACAGCGCCACCGCATAGCCACCGGTGTCGCGCACCACACCTTTGGGCTCCCCGGTGGTGCCCGAGGTATACAGCAGATGCGAGGGCGCGTCCGCCGGCAGCCAACAACACGGCACTGTGCGGCCTAGCGCTCGCTGGCGCTTCTGCTGAAAATGAGCGGAGCTCACGTCAATCAACGGGCAACGATAGCCGCTGCTGCACAACGCCTGCGTCAGGTGTGCGGCGCAGGGCTGTTCGCGCTGCCCGGCGTAAGTGACGATGGATTTTGGCTGGCTGGCCCGGATACGCTGGGCTAACGGTTCATGGGTTAGCCCGGAATAAACCACCACATGCACCGCGCCCAGGCGGCAGCAGGCCAACATCGCGATCGCCGCCTGCGGGATCATCGGCAGGCAAATCAACACCCGGTCCCCTTTTCCCACCCCTTGCTGGTGCAGCATCCACGCCATAGCCTGCACTTCCTGGTGCAGTTCGCGGTAGCTCAACGCCGTGATCTGCCCGGCATAATCGCAGTGCAAAATCGCCGTTTTGTCGCCGCGTGCCGCCAGGTGGCGATCCAGCGCGTTGTGGCAAAGGTTGGTGGTGCCGCCCACAAACCAGCGGCTGCGCGGGCCGTGGCCCTGATAGGCCGCCACCTGTTGGTACGGAGTGTGCCAGTCAAGCGCCTCGGCCTGCTGGCGCCAATAGGCCGCGCGGAAGCGATGCCGCTCCGGTGTTTCAACGCAGCGCATAATCATTCGCCACCGCCTGCGAGTTACCCGCCGTTGCGCCGCCGCTGCGTTCGGCGATGTGCCCGGCAAGGTGTTGCGCATCTTCCCCCACGCCTTCAAAACGCCCGGAGCCCCAGGTCCACAGCCACGGCAACCCCAGGAAATATAGCCCTGGCACCACCGAGCGGCCACGCTGATGCAGTGGGTAGCCCCGTTCATCAAATGCCGGCAGGTCGATCCAACTGAAATCAGTGGTGAACCCCACCGCCCAGATAATGCTGGTGATGTTGGCCTGTTGCAGATCAATCTCCGTCGGCGGGTTTTCCGGCTGCCAAAGCGGTTGATAGCGCGGCTCGCTCGGGGCATCGATCCCCTGCGCGCTAATCCATTCATCGATGCTGTCTTTGATTTTTTGCGACGTGGCGTCGGCGCCGTCCAGGTTTTTCGCCAGATCGTCGGCGGTGATCAGTTTGCCGTCGCGCAAATCGAGCAGCCGCCCATAGAGCTGCATTCCCTGCAAGGCAAAGGCACGCAGATCGATATCGCGCCCGCCGTCGCGGCCGGTGACGTAGTGGTTGGTTTTGCGCCGGGCGTCCTCGCCCAACGGATGATCGTCAACAGTCAGTTTGTAGTGCCCCATATCCTCCAGCCAGGCCACCACATCCCGCCCGCGATAAAAGCGCGATACCCGCGGCGCGCTGCCGACGCACAGGTGCACCTTGCGCCCGCTCAGGTGTAGATCCTCAGCAATCTGCGCGCCAGATTGCGCAGAACCGACCACCAGCACCTCACCGGCCGGCAGTTGCTCCGCCGATTTATAATTGGCCGAATGCACCTGCACGATGCCCGCCGGCAGGCGCGCGGCGATCGCCGGGAAGCGTGGCCGGTGGTAATTGCCCACCGCGATCACCACCTGGCCGGCATAATAGTTGCCGGCGCTGGTGTGCAACAGGTAGCCATCGCTATGCTGGCTAACGCGCATAACGCTAATGCCTTCACGCAACGGGGCATTAAAACTGTCGGCATAACGCTGGACGTAATCAATAATCTGATCTTTCACCATAAAGCCGTCTGGATCGTCGCCGTCGTACGGGAAGCCCGGCAGCTTGCACTGCCAGTTCGGCGTCACCAGGCAAAAGTTATCCCAGCGTTGTTCGCGCCAGGCCCACGCCAACTGGTTCCGTTCCAAAATAACGTGATCGATATGGCGTTGCGTCAGGCAATAGCTCATGGCCAGCCCGGCCTGACCGCCCCCCACAATAACGACTGGAAATTGATTGCGTTGCATGCTGTTCCCCACCTGATTCATTGCCCGATCACCGTAATTTTCTCAACCACAACCGGATCGGTAGCGGCGAACTGTTGTGCCTTCTGCCCAATGGCGCGGGATTGATCCATCGCGCTGGAGCAGGCATAGCCGAATTTGGCGGCAACGCGTGCGCTGGCTTCATCCAGCGCGGTTTGTGCGGCGAGCACAAACGCCTCCACCGTATAGGTGTGGTTAACGATCAAATGTTTTTCGATGGCGGTAGACGGCGAATAACAGTTCTCTTTGCTGCCGTCCGGCCAACACACGACAAAATTCATTGCAGGCATAGTCACCTCCTAAAGTTATTTGCCCATGCCGGTTAACGGCTGGGTATGCAAATCCCAAAAACAGCCACGCTCGCCGTTATGCGCAACGGTCAGGCGCAGCGAATCATCAAAGGTTCCAATCGCCGCCGCAGTAATCCCGGCCTGGATGAAACGGGCGATAACCGCTTCCGCCTGCTGTGCTTCAGTAGCCAACAGGTAGCCAAAACTGGGGAAGGCACACAGCCACTCTTGCCAGCCGCACGCCGCAGGTTTGGGCACCGCAGCCAGATCCACCGTTGCCCCCACCTGCGCGCTTTCCATCATCATCACCAGCGTGCCCAGCAGGCCGGCCTGGCTGATGTCTTTGGCGCCGATCACCCGCTGTTCCTCCGCCAGCGCGGGCAACAGCGCCAGCGCCCGGCGCAGTGCCGCCGGCTCGGCAGCGGTGGCGGCATCCCAGTTCAACCCCGGCGGGTGCCAGCGCCCCGCCAGATTGATGGCGGCGATCAGCGTTAGCCCGGGCGTGACTGCAAAGCTGCTCAACACCCGCCGGGCGTGCCCCAGCACCGCCACCGCCAGTTGCGCTTGGTTGCTGCGCAGGTTGGTGTGCCCGCCGACAATCGGCACCTGAAACGCCCGCGATGCCGCCGCCATGCCCTGCAAAATCTGTTCGGCCTTGTCGCCCTGCTCGCTCCATAGCGCATTGACCACCGCCTGCGGCCGCCCGCCCATGGCGGCGATATCGCTCAGGTTCACCATCACGCCGCACCAGCCGGCGAACCAAGGGTCCTGTTCCACAAAGCCATTGATAAAACCTTCCATTGCCAGCAGGCTGAAGCCGTCTGCGGCGGGCAGCACCGCGCAATCGTCACCGTTCGGGTGGCCGGCCAGCGGCCAGGCTTGTTGCAACGCGGCGGCCACCTGCTGGATATCGCTTTTGTGCGCAATGCCGCTGTGCTGGCGCACCGCCGTAAGCAGTTCCGGCAATTCCATCAGGCCACCCTCATCATCAGCGGCGCCAGCTCCGCCGGCACTCGCGGCAGGCGAGCGTTAAGCACCATGCCGCTAAGCGGATCGTGGCAGGGAGGGTAATAGGCCAGATCGGCCTGCATAAAGGCATGCGGCAGGCCGCGCAAGGTCACCGTCTCCAGCGTGTGCCAGTGCATACGCCGGAACAGCGGCTCGTTCTGTTGCTGAACGTGCGCGTAGAACTCTCGGCAGCCGAGCGCGTGGGCGCTGCTGACCGCCAGGCGGATTAGCATCGGCCCGAGTTGGCCCTGCCGGCGAAAGCTGCCGTCGACTGCCAGCCGCGAACCGAACCACACGCCAGGCTGCGGCTGGTGAATGCGCACCGTGCCCACCACTTCTTCATGCCAACCGGCAAGGGTGCCTAGCGCCACCAGCAGGTGGGCCTGTTCGTCGATGTCATCCAGATCGTGCTGTTCAAACAGCCCCTGTTCCTGGCAAAACACCCGCTGGCGCAAGGCGTAGGCCTGCCGGCGTTCCCACGGCAGGGTGACCCATTTGATGGTGTATTCGGCATAGTCGGGCATTTTGCGCCTCCTCAGGCGACCGCCTGTTCAAAACTGGACAAGGATGAACAGGCGCCGCAGCGGCCGCACCCCGCCTTGATATCGCTTGAACGCAGTTGCCCTTCACGCAGCATGCGCCCCAGTGGTTCGAGAATTGACGCCATGAACGCGGTGCTGGGCGCCGGGTGGTGCTCCAGCGGCGTGCCGCTGATCGGCACAAACGGCACCACGAACGGGTAAACGCCCAGCGCGATCAGCCGTTCCGAAATCGCCAGAATGGCTTCAGGCGTGTCGCCCATGCCGGCCAGAATATAGGTGCTGACCTGCCCGCGGCCAAAAACGGCCACCGCCTGCTCAAAGGCCACCATATATTGTTCGATGGTCACCTGGGCCTTGCCGGGCATAATGCGCGCGCGCACCTCCGGCGTTACTGCTTCCAGGTGCATGCCGAGCGCGTCGATCCCCGCTTCTTTCATACGGGTGAACCACACCGGGTCGCCCGGGGGTTCGCACTGCCCCTGCAACGGCAAATCCACCGCAGCCTTGATCGCCTGCGCGCTTTCCACCAGCAAGCGAGCGCCGCGATCGCTGCCTGAAGGCGTGCCGGTGGTCATCACCATGTGCTTCACGCCGTCCAGCTCAACCGCCGCTTTGGCCACCTCGGCCAACTGCTGCGGAGTTTTGTGGGCGATAGTGCTCCCGGCAGCCAACGATTGGCCGATGGCGCAAAACTGGCAGGCTTTGCGCCGGTTTTCATAACGGATACAGGTTTGCAGCACCGTGGTGGCCAGCACATCGGTGCCGTGCAGCGTGGCGATATGCGAGTACGGGATGCCGTCTGCGGTTTGCAAATCATAGAACCGCGGCTTATGGGCAAAGGTGATGTCCCGCACCGGGATCTGGTTTTTCAATAACGTGGTTTTGCCCTGTTCGGCATGCTTCACCTGCCATGCCGAATGGCGCGCGGTTTGGGTGTAGATCGGCACCATTACCGTTACGCCGTCGATAGTGACCGCCTGATGATCCGAAGGGCCGGCGCCGCCGTGGCGGCTCACATGCTGTTCCGACGGGTTCACCACATTCACGCCCTGCGTCAGCAGTTCAGTAATCAGTTGTTGTCTGGACAGGCTCGGCGTCGTCATCATTTTCTCCTTCACGGGCGGATTCGTTGTAGCTGGGCACCACATAGCGCGCCGGGCGGTCGTCAAGCCGCAGGCTCAATAACTCCGGCCGAGCGTAATGCCCCACCGAATCCATCATGCGTTTACGTTTGGTGATCAGGCGCATATCCAGATCGGCGATCAGGATCCCTTCCCCCTCCGTCAGCGGCGGCACAACGTGGCGCCCTTCCGGCGAGATAATGGCGGTGTTGCAACCGCCGCGCAGCCCTTTCTGCAACGCCGGATCGGGCGTCAGCTCTTCAATCTGGGCGTCGGTCAGCCAGCCGGTGGCGTTAATCACAAAGCAGCCGGATTCCAGCGCGTGGTGGCGAATGGTCACATCCATCTGTTCCGCAAAGATCGGCCCGACCAGCGAGCCGGGGAACTGGCTGCAATGGATCTCTTCGTGCTGGGTCATCAGGCTGTAACGCGCCAGCGGGTTGTAATGCTCCCAGCAGGCTAGCGCGCCGACGTGCCCAACGGCGGTATCGACGACTTTCAGCCCGGCGCCGTCGCCCTGCCCCCAGATCATGCGTTCATGGTAGGTCGGGGTGATTTTGCGCCGTTTGAGCACCAGTTTGCCGCTGGCATCGAAAACCAACTGGGTGTTATACAACGTGCCGCCATCGCGCTCATTAACGCCCAGCACCACGACGATCTCTCGCAGCCGCGCCCGCTCACCCACCGCCTGGGTAATCGGCCCGGGCACCTGGACCGCCTCATCGTAAAGCCGCAGATGGGCCGCGCCGGCGGTCATCGCCGGGGTGATAAAAGAGAAATAGGGGTAATAAGGGACGAAAGTCTCCGGGAAGACCACGATTTCCGCCCCCTGCGCCGCTGCCTGATCGATGGCGTCCAGAACCCGGGCCAGCGTTTTGCTGGCCGCGTGGAGATCTGGCGCGATCTGAACCGCAGCCGCACGTACCGTACGTGACTGAGCCATCTCGCGCCTCCGCTTACATGGTCCAGGTGTCGATGATCAGCGCATTGTCACGCGTATGCAGCAGCTTGAGATCCAGCACATCCAGCGGGTTGATAGGCCGGATGCCTTCAATCAGCGAAGGTTCGCCATGGCCGTACAGCGCCTGCAGCGCAAAGCGGCAGGCATAGACCTTGCCCCCTTCCGCCATAAACTTGGTCAACTGATTGTTGTAGTTCTGGTGGCCGGGAAACGCCTCTGCGCCCAGCGTAGGGAAACCGCGCTGCACCCCCAGCGTGACCCCCGGGCCGTAGAGCAGAATCGAGGTTTCAAAGCCTTTGCGCTGCAAGCGGGTGGCCTGCAGCATATTGACGAAGCCGATCGAGCCTTCAAACGCCACGGTGTGGAACGTCACCAGGGCTTTTTGGCCCGGCTCCGCCTTCACGTCTTCAAAAACTTTTTCTTCATAGTCGACCAGGAAATCACCGGTTTTATGGGCAGGTAAGGTTACTTTTGGCATGGTGTGCTCCGCATTGTCTCAGTTATAGGTGAGAAGCCAGTGGCTCCCCATTACGATGCATTTCGCCAATGGTGCGATAACGCGACGTAATCACTGGAGCAAGGGGCGTGCCAGCACAAAAATCGCCGATGCAATCATTAGCGAATCATCGGCGCAATATCCCGGCAAAAAAATTTACTTTCACCGCTTTACATTCACAATAAATACACAATCGATCACTTGGCACTCCATGTACGCACTTATTTGATGCTTAAATGCACTATTAATGCGCACAATGAAAATCAATATCCAATCATTAATGCAATCAATACAACAATGATTGCATGACGGGTGTTTTTCACACTACAGTGTCAGCGTTCCCGTTAACCCTGCCGCGGGCGGCAGCGTCAAAAAGGGCTGTAAAATCATGATCGATCCTATTTATGAGCGCTGGGCGGCCTATCTGCGCCAGCAAACCCAACGGCCGGCATACCTGCTGATTGCCGATTTGATCGCCGACGGTGTGAAAAGCGGCGAATTCCAGGCGCGCGATCGCCTGCCGCCGCTGCGCGATCTGGCGGTGGCGCTGGCGTTGAACTACACCACGGTAACGCGCGGCTACGCCGAAGCCAGGAGGCGTGGCCTGATTGATTCGCGCCCCGGTATGGGCAGCTTTATCCGCGGCAAGGTCCCGGCGATCCCACTAAGCAGCGGCAGCAGTTACGATATGACCATGAACTCGCCGATTGAGCCTGAAGCGCCGGATGTGGCCGACGCGATTCGCCAGGGCGCGCTGAATCTATTCGCGCACCAAGATATATATAGCCTGCTGCGCTATCAGGATTTCGGCGGAACGGTGAATGACAAAGAGGCGGCGATGATCTGGCTGGGCAAGCGCCTGCCGCGGCTGGATGCCGACGAGGTGTTGGTGTGCCCCGGCATTCATAGCGTGCTGGTGGGGCTGGCGACGCTGCTGGGCCGCAAAGGCGGCACGATCTGCGTAGGCAGCCTGATTTACCCGGGGCTGAAGGCAATCGCCAGCCAGTTGAATATCCCGCTGCACGCGCTGGAGTGCGACGGCGACGGCCCGCTGCCGCGGGCATTCGAGAACCAATGCCAGTTGGGCAACGTCAGCGCGCTGTATCTGAACCCCACCATCCACAACCCTACCACGCTGACGGTGCCGCTGCGCCGCCGTGAGTCGCTGGCGGATATCGCGCTGCGCTACAGCGTGCCGATCATTGAAGACGATGCCTACGCCGCACTGCCCAAACACCACGTCACCCCGTTTGCCGAATTGGTGCCGGAGCTGACCTGGTATATCACCGGGCTGTCGAAATGCTTCGGCGCCGGGCTGCGCATCGCCTACGTGAAAGGGCCGGGCAAACGCTCTACCCAGTTGCTGGCCGGCGCTCTGCGGGCGTTAACCGTGATGTCCAGCCCGGTCACCAATGCGCTGGCCAGCCAATGGATTGGCGATGGCACTGCCGATAAAGTGCTGGCGGCGATTCGCCAGGAAGCGGCGATCCGCCAGAAACTGGCCGCCAAATACCTGCATAAGTTCCACTATCAGGCGGATCCTCATGGCTTTCACCTGTGGCTGCACCTGCCCAAACAGTTGCATTGGAACCCGTCCGACGTGGCGATCCGGCTGCGGGAGCACCGCGTGAGCGCGGTTTCCAGCGCGGCGTTCTGCACCGACAATAATCCGCCGGCCGCGCTGCGGCTGTGCCTGGGCGGTGCCTATAGCCGCCAGCTATGCGAAGACAACCTGGCGACGGTGGCCGATCTGATGGAATATCCGGAGCACTTTACCAGCGGCGCGCTGTAGGCACGGGCGTTTAGCCGCCCTCATGCTTGATCCACACGGCTTGCCACGGCCGCAGCACCAGGGCGCCGTCAAACGCCGTCAGGGTGATCAGCTCAATGCCCGGCAGCGGCAGTTGCAGCCGCTGCGCATGGCTGCTGATGTTCACCACGCAGCTAATGCGCTCACCGCTGCGGGCGTCGGAGCGTTCAATGCCGAACAGCGCATCGCCCAGCTTTAATACTCGTTGCGTGGCCTGCGGTGAAAACGCTGGCTGCGTGCGGCGGCAATAAATCAGGTGGCGCATGCGGTGGAAAACCTCAGCACGCAGGGTGCCCGGCGTTAACAAGGCGTTTTCCAACGGCTTCAGCGCCAGCTTTTCGCGGTTGATGCGGCGGTTGATACCGGAACGTTCCACGCCGGCCAGATCGTTTTCGCTGCCCAACAGGCTGTGATAGTACAAGGCGGGCACGCCGCGAAAGGCCAGCAGTATCGACTGGGCGGCCAGAAACTTATCCGCCTTGGTGGCGATATCATCATCCGGATCGGTGATCGCATCCAGATAGTTGATGTTCAGTTCATACGGCGATTTGCTGCCGTCGGCGTTGCTGCGCCAGGAGATACGCCCCTTGCGGCGCTCCACTTCGGTGACCAGGAAAGCGCGTTCGGTGTCGTCCAGCAGGTTTTCCGTCGGCCGCAGGCCAATGCCGTCGTGGCTGGCCAGGAAGTTAAAGAAGGTAGTGTTGGGTGGGTGAACCTCTGAACTCAGTTGCGTGGCCCAGGCGTTCAGCCAGCGCGAATCCTGGCGCAAAAACGCGTGCAGCGTCAACGGCGGCAGCGGGAACTGATACACCATATGCGCTTCATCGCCGTTGCCGAAATAGCGGATATTTTCATTGTGCGGAACGTTGGTTTCGGTGATCAGGCGGCAGCCGGTATTGGCGCGATCGAGGATCAAGCGCCACAGTTTGATAATCTGGTGCACTTCCGGCAGGTGGATGCAGGGCGTGCCCGCCGCCTTCCAGATAAACCCGATGGCATCAAGGCGGATCGAGCGCCCGCCGGTGGTGGCATATTGCAGCAGCACATCGATGCTTTCCAGCAGCACCGCCGGCTCACGAAAGTTAATGTCGATTTGGTCTTCGCTGAAGGTGGTCCAGACATACACGCGCTGCTGGTCCGCTTTTACATAAGGCGTGAGCAGCGGCAAGGCGCGCGGGCGCATCACATAATGGTAATCGGCCTGCGGGTCGGCTTCGATAAAGTAGTTTTGGTACTTTTCCTCACCTTTCAGGTAGCCCTGGAACCACACGCTGGCGCTGGAAACGTGGTTTATCACGCAGTCGAACATCAGATCAAAATGTTGGTTCAACGCCCGGATATCCGACCAATCGCCCAGCTCCGGGTTAATGCGCCGGTAATCGACCACGCTAAAGCCGTCGTCGGATGTCCACGGGAACATCGGCAGCAAGTGAATATCGCTGACCAGCCCCTGCAACCAGCGATCGGCAAACTGTTTCAGCACCACCAGCGGTTTTTGTTCCTCCTGGTGTAGGCTGTCGCCGTAGGCGATTAAATAAACTGTTTTTTCGTCAATCGGTTGCGCCAATTGCCCGGCGGTACGCTGCCACTTTTCCAGCAGCCCTCGAATTCCCTCGATTAACCGCGCATGCTGCTCGGCAGGATACAGCTTGTTTAACGCCTGCTGGAGTTGCTGGACAAAATCAGAGCTCATCACTTACCACCTTTGGGTTGGCCGTCACTTTTTGTACCCTTCCCTTTATAAACGTTCGGCGCTGTGATGCAAATTCGGTGCGTTTATTTTCCGCGGATGAAAAACAGCATGTTGCAACGCCTTCCCCCTGGCGAATCTTCACTTTTTCCACGAGATTATCGTTACCATGCCGCTCTGCCCAGCGGATTGGTTAAGGTATATACTCTCCTGACCCCCCCCCGCTCGTCAGTCACTTAAGTTTAAACAGGATAGGACAAAATGAACGTATCTATGAACCGTTGGCTAGACAAACCCGATCTGGGAAAATTGCTGCTGCGCGTATCGTTCGGCGCCATGATGCTGTTTCACGGCGTGCATAAACTGTTATACGGCATCAATAGTATTATCGGCATGGTGGTGCACCATGGTATGCCGTCGTTTGTGGCTTATGGCGTTTTTGTGGGGGAAATCATCGTTCCTCTGATGTTTATTTTCGGCATCCTGGTGCGGCCCGCCGCCTTGATTTTCTGCGCAACCATGCTGTTCGCCTGGTTAATCACTCAGCCCGGCATTATTTTCACGCTCACCAAGGTTGGCGGCTGGGGGCTTGAGGAAATCGCAGTTTATTTCTTTGCCGGCCTGGCGATCGCGCTGCTGGGGTGCGGGCGGTATAGCATCATGAAAAACCCGAACTGGCGGTAGCCGCCCGCGGCAGGTGAGCGGCGGCTTCGCCATAACAGCGCCGCCGCAGCCTGTTGTGCTTAAGGGATAACCTTGCGTGCGCGGAACTCCTCGAACAAGCGTATAAACATTTCGGTGCTGTCTACCACATCATGGAAACCGGCCTGGCGTATTTTGGTGGTGCTGGCGATCACATCCCAATCACAGCGGAAAATAAAATCGCCGAATTCCCAGGCGGCAAGCTGCTCGTAAGGCACCGGCAGCAGGTTGTGCTTTTCCACCAGCGCCTGCCAAAGCGGCCCTTTGTCGGCCATATACTCCGCCAGCGGCAGCGTTAACGGCTCTGCCAGCGGCATATCAAACCAGCGTGCCACGGCTTCCCACAGTTGATACCAGCGGAAAATATCGCCATTGGTCAGATTATAGGCCTGCCCCCCGGCGGCTGAGGTGGCCGCCCATACCGAACCATGCGCAAGATGCGTGGCGTCTGTCACCTGCGCCAGCTTGCCGTAACAGGTGGCGGTGCCGGGGAAACGCAGTGGTAGCCCCAACGCCTTACTGATGGTGGCATAGACTGCGATCTCCATCGCCAAATTCATCGGATTGCCGAGGGCAAAACCACAGACCACATCGGGCCGCAACACCACCGCGTCCCAGCTTCGGCCCGCCGCATAGCCATACAGCCAGTCCTCCATCGCGTAGTAAAAATTCGGCGGCATATGCCGCGGATCATCTTCCTTCGCCGGGGTTTTAAACGCCCCCAAATGTGCGCCATAGTATTTGCCGCCTTCGTACAGCACCACCCGCTGCAACGACGGGGAAAATTCAGCCACCGTTTCCACCAGGTTTTGCAACATCCCCAGGTTGGTGTCAATCAGCGCCTGCGGCGTAGCGTGCGCCTGATAGGCGGCATGGAAGATATGAGTTACGCCGGTCAGTTGCGAAAGCCCGGCGCGGGTGGCAGCGGCATCGAGCAGATCGACGGCGATATAGTTGCCTGGCGTACCCGCAGGCGGGGTACGGCGCGACAGGCCAAACACCTGCCAGTCATCCTGCGTGGCGAGGTATTCGACCAAATTACGGCCGATAACGCCCAGCGCGCCCGCTACCACGGCTATTTTCTTTTCGCTCATGGGTTATCTCCAATCAGACGATATCGTCAATCACACCGCCATCAACCCGCAGCGCAGCGCCCGAGGTCGCCGAAGCCTGGCGTGAGCAGACATAGACCACCATATTGGCCACCTCTTCCACCGAAGCCGCACGCTGAATAACCGAGCTGGGCCGGTTGGCCATCACGAATTCACGCGCCAGCGTCTCAAGCGATTTGCCGGTGCGCGCCACCTCTTCCGCCATCATTTCGGCAAAACCATCGGAAATGGTCGGCCCCGGCAAAACGCTATTGACCGTTACCCCGCTGCCCGCCACACGCTTGGCCAACCCGCGCGATAACGCCAACTGCGCGGTTTTGGTCACGCCATAATGGACCATATCGGCCGGGATGTTGCACGCCGATTCGGATGAAATGAACACCACCCGGCCCCAGCCCTTATCGACCATCGCCGGCAGTAACGCCCGCGCCAGCCGCACGCCGGACATCACGTTGGTTTGCCAATAGCGCTCCCAGGTGGCGTCATCGGTAGCAAAAAAGTCCTGCGGGCCGTAGATCCCCGCGTTATTGACCAGAATATCCACGCTGGGCAAAGCGGCTATCAGTTGGTCTGCGCCGGCGCCAGTGCTGAGATCGGCCGCGATGCCGCTAACCTGCGCCTGCGGATACAAAGCGAGCAGTTTGTCTTTCGCTTTGGCAATGCTGCCGGCGCTGCGGCCATTGAGTAACACACTGGCGCCGGATTCGGCCAGGCCCTGGGCAATCGCCAGCCCAATGCCCGCGGTAGAAGCGGTGATCAATGCAGTTTTGCCGGAGAGATCGATTTTCATATGTGGTACTCCATCAGTGAGTCATCACGCGGCGCTGCTGCACCGCGTTAGCGTAGGCGAAAACCGGTGGGAAGCGTACGGCGGCGGTTTAGGCAATAGCGCCGCCGCCATCCACCAGCACCGTCGAACCGGTGGCATAAGGCGTCGTCGCCAGGAACAACACCGCGTTGGCGATATCCTCCGGCTGCCCCATCACGCGCGCCGGCAGCGTGGCAGCCGCCTTGTCGTACATCGCCTGGCGCGCCTGCGCGTCCATTCCGTCCCACAGCGGCGTGGCGATCATGCCGGGCGAAACCGTATTCACACGCACTTTTTGCGGCGCCAGCTCCAGCGCCAGGCCGCGGCCCAGCGATTCCAGCGCCGCATTGATGGCGCCTTGCAGTACCCAATTGCCCGGGCGCACGCTCAAAAAGCCGGAGATAAAGGTCAACGTCCCTCTTTCATTGATGTTGACGGCGCGGGCAACGTGATAGGCCCCCCAGAATTTGCTGTCCATCGCCGCTTTGGCGTCGGCCAGCGGCAATTGGCGAACCGGCCCGCCCGGCGTTTGGGCGGCGCTCACCACCACGTGGTCGAAACGCCCGGCCTGGGCGAAAAAGGCTTCCACCGCAGCATTATCCGTGGTGTCGAGCACCGCGGTTTGCACCCCGTGGCCGATAGCTTCGGCCGCAGCTTTCAGTTTAGCCTGATTACGAGAGGCGATAGTGACGGCGGCGCCTTGTGCGGCAAATGCCTTGGCAATCGCTTGCCCCAGGCCGGAACTGCCGCCAACGACCAAAACTTGTTGCCTGGTAAGACTGGTATGCATGATCTTTCCCTCTTAAAAAAGGATGAAAAATCATTCTTGCTGATGTGTTATACGATTAAAATGGAAAATATCAGGAATAACTGTTTCCATTATGTTGAGAATACGCTGCGATGAACCTGATTGATGATCTGCCCGGCCTGATCGTATTTGAACGCACCGCGTCTTTGGGCAGCTTTACCGCCGCCGCCCATGAGCTTGGCGTATCGCTGTCGGTGGTCAGTAAGCGGCTGGCCAATTTTGAGCAACGGTTAGGCGTGCATTTGCTGAACAGAAGCACACGCCGGCTATCGCTCACCGACGAAGGGCGGCAGCTGTTAACCCACGCGGTGCGGATCATTGCCGAGTTAAAGCTGGCCCAAGAAACGCTGCGCCGCCAAAGCGAGGACGTCTCCGGGGTGCTAAAAATCACCGCGCCCAATGGCTTTGGCCGGCGGCGGCTGGTGCCCTTGCTGGCAAGCTTCCGTGCGTTACATCCCCAATTGCAAATTCAGCTGCAGCTCAGCGATAACGTGCTGGATTTGATATCAAACGGCTTCGATCTGGCGCTGCGCTATGGCGAGCTGCCGGATTCCAGCCTGATCGCGCGTACCCTGGCCCCCAATCGGCGCGTGTTGTGCGCTTCACCGGCCTATTTGCGGCGCTACGGCCAGCCGCGGAGCCTGGCGGATCTGCCCAACCATGACTGCATACATATCGGTGCCGCTGCGCTAGCCGAATGGCGCTTCGATGATGAGCAAGCCGTGCGCTTCACCGCCCGCACGGTGTGCAACGACGGCGAAGCGGCCCATGCGATGGCGCTGGCGGGCATGGGCATTGTGCTGAAGTCGTTTCTGGATGTGGCGGACGATCTGGCCGATGGCGCACTCATCCAGATGCTGCCACAGCACGCGGAATCCGCTGCCCCGCTCAACGCGGTTTACCCACGCGGGCACCAGGTGACGCCAAGGCTGCGCGCCTTTATTGATTACATCGCCGGGCAGTTGGCGAGTGAAAACCGCCGACAACGGCCTGATTATGCAAGATAAAACGGATACGTGAAGGCAAGGCGATAATGGGGTGGCATAGCTGAACGCTTGCATAAGTGACAGGATCACCGGCATGCTGCCAGGCCCCAATGGGGGCCTGGTAAAGCCTCACTCAGCCAACATGCCCTGGTGCTCAATAAAAGCAATGATGTTCTCCAATCCTTCGCCTTTCTTCAGGTTAGCGAAGGTCCAGGGTTTGCCGGCGCGCATCCGCTCGGTGTCGCTTTGCATCACATCCAACGAAGCGCCGACGTATGGCGCCAGATCGATTTTATTAATCACCAGGAAATCGGAACGGGTGATGCCCGGGCCGCCTTTGCGCGGAATTTTTTCACCTTCGGCCACGTCAATCACATAGATGGTGAGATCGGCCAGCTCCGGGCTGAAGGTGGCGCTCAGGTTATCGCCGCCGCTTTCAACAAAGATAATGTCGAGATTGCCGAATTTCCGGCTAAGATCTTCCACCGCAGCCAGGTTCATCGAGGCATCTTCACGGATCGCCGTATGCGGGCAACCGCCGGTTTCCACGCCAATAATGCGCTCCGGTTCCAGCGCGCCGGCTTCGGTCAGGATGCGTTGGTCTTCCTTGGTATAAATATCATTGGTGACCACCGCCAACTGATAGCGTTCGCGCATCGCTTTGCACAGCACTTCCAGCAGCGCCGTTTTGCCCGAACCGACCGGGCCGCCCACGCCAATACGCAGCGGTTGTTTGTAGTTCTGCATGACTGCTCCTAAGAACGAAATAATCGGGTATGTTGGTTTTCATGGCGCGAAGAGGCGATGGCGACCAGCGGCAGGCTGCCGCCCAGTTCGTCATCGCTCAGGGCTAGCGCCAGCGGCAACTGCTGCGCCAGCACCTCGCTCAGATCCGCCAGCAATGATTGCGCCGCCTGCTGCCCGAAAGGCACCAGCTTCACGCCCGCCATCACCGCACTTTCCAGCGCGCTGTAGCCCAAAGACAGCAGCAAGGCATCGGCGGGGATTTGCCAGCAATAACCGGCCCATGCCAGCCCGCCGCTTTGGCTCAGGCCAAGCGCGCCCTGCCAGGCCGGCGGCGGCGACAGTTGTAGCCCTGCCAGCACGCGCGCCATCGCCGCGCCGCGCTGCCGCTCTTCGGTACGCAGCTCCGCCGTTTCGCGGCAGGCCAATAAAAAGCGCGACCAGTCAGCGAAGCGCTCAGCATCCTGCGCGGCGCAGGCGTTATATAGCCGCAGCAACAGCGGCAAATCCTGGCGGATCAACACTTGTTCGATCTGCAACTGTTGCCACTGGCGAAACTGCGCCGCGCTGGTGACCCATTCGGCCTCCACCGCCCACTCCAGCCCCTGCGAATAGGTAAAACCGCCGACCGGCAGCGAGGCACTGCTCAATTGCAGCAGGCGCAGCTGTTGCAGCGGCGTTATCATCCGGCCAGCACCACCGCGGCGGCGGCCAGCCAGCCGCTACCGGCGATTTTACGCAGCGCAGGATGGCGGCGCAGCTGTACGCCAGCCGCATAACCGGTCAGCAACAGGGCGCTGCTGGTGGCCATAAAACCGGCGGTAAATAGCCAGAAACCGTCGGCGGCACCTTCGGCACCGTGCGCCCAACCGTGCGCCAGCGCCAATACCGGCATCAGCCAAGCGCCGCGCCCGGTGAAAGCGGCAAAAATCATCGCCCCCGCCGCCAGCACGGAAAGCGCAATCAGCATTTCCATCCCGCTGAACGCCCCCAGCGCACGGCCCGCCAGCGCGCCCACCAACATCGCCGCCAGCGTGGCGAAGATAAAGCTGCGCGGGCGTTGCCCCAGTGCCGCAATAATGCCTGCGCCGGTCAACATCAGCAGATGATCCAACCCCGTCAGCGGGTGCAATAACCCGGCGCTCAGGCTTTCCGGCCCGTGGCCAGGGTGCGCCAGCGCAGGCCCGGCAACCAACAGCAATAAAAACGGCAAACCATATTTCATCTTCTTTCTCCGCGATCAGTGGTGGTGATGGTGGTGGTGCGAATGGGAATGGGCGTGCGAACCGGTTTCATACGCGCCGGGCACCGGCTCAAAAGGCGCCTGCTCGCTGTTGACGATAAGCCCCAGGCCGATCAGCATGTCGTCCAGCACGTGATCGTGCAAATAAGCGACGCGCCCGGCTTCAATTTGCAACGGCACATGGCGGTTCCCCAGGTGATAACAGGCAATCGCCAGTTTGAGCGGATCGCCGCAGCGCGCGACGGAAACCGTCTCCGGCGCGGCTTCAATCCGCACCACGTGCTCGCCGCTGTCGTCACAAAGAATGTCGCCGCCGCGTAGCATCGAGCCACGTTCAAGCTGCAACCCGGCCTCCCGGCCGTCGTCCAGGGTGATGCGCGCCCGGCTTTTCAGCCGAGTATCGAAATCAAGCCTGGCGGTGGCGTTAACGTTGGCCCCGGCCGCCAGCTTGCGGGTAAGAAAAAGCATTGTTCCTCCTTAAAACAAAAAATAACGCTGCGCCATCGGCAACTCGCTTAATGGTTCACAGGCCAGCAGTTGGCCGTCGGCCCGCACTTCATAGGTTTGCGCATCAACCTGAATATCGGGGGTGAGATCGTTATGCACCATGTCGGATTTCCGCACCCCGCGGCAATTCTTCGCCTCGCCAATCAGGCTTTTCAGGCCCAGTTGGCCGGGCAATTCATTGCGCAGCGCGCGGGTTGGCAAAAAGGTCATGCGGGTGGCATGGCGCGCATCGCCCAGCGTGCCGAACATCGGCCGATAGTGCACCGGCTGCGGCGTGGGGATCGAGGCATTGATATCGCCCATCGGCGCATAGGCAATCATCCCGCCCTTGACGATCAGCGCCGGTTTCACGCCAAAGAAGGCCGGGCTCCACAGCACCAAATCCGCCAGTTTGCCCGGCTCAATAGAGCCGACTTCGTGCGCGATGCCGTGGGTAATCGCCGGGTTGATGGTGTATTTTGCGATGTAGCGCTTAACGCGGAAATTGTCTTTCTCTTCGCTGTCGCCGGGCAACGGCCCGCGCTGCAGCTTCATTTTGTGTGCCACTTGCCAGGTGCGCATGATCACTTCGCCAACGCGCCCCATCGCCTGGGAATCCGACGAGGTCATGGAAAATGCCCCGATGTCATGCAGAATATCCTCGGCGGCGATGGTTTCCCGCCGGATACGCGACTCGGCAAACGCGATATCTTCGGCAATGCCGGCATCCAGGTGGTGGCACACCATCAGCATATCGAGGTGCTCATCAACGGTGTTGACCGTATAAGGCAGCGTCGGGTTGGTGGAGGATGGCAGAATGTTGGCGAAGGCGCAGGCGCGGATGATATCCGGCGCATGGCCGCCGCCGGCCCCTTCGGTATGGAAGGTGTGAATCGTGCGATCGCCTATCGCCTTGAGCGTATCCTCAACAAAACCCGCTTCATTGAGGGTGTCGGTGTGGATCGCCACCTGCACGTCTTCTTCTTCCGCCACCTGCAGGCAGCTGTCGATGGCTGCCGGGGTTGACCCCCAGTCTTCATGCAGCTTCAGGCCGATCACGCCCGCGTCGATCTGTTCACGCAGCGCTTCGTGGCTGGAGGTGTTGCCCTTGCCGAGCAGGCCGACGTTCACCGGCAGGGTGTCGGCCGCCTGCAGCATGCGGGTGATGTTCCAGCGCCCCGGCGTGCAGGTGGTGGCGTTGGTGCCGGTCGCCGGGCCGGTACCGCCGCCGATCATGGTCGTTACGCCGGAGGTGATTGCCTCAACCGCCTGCTGCGGGCAGATGAAGTGAATATGGGCATCGATACCGCCCGCGGTGACGATCTTACCTTCCGCCGCGATGATCTCAGTGCCTGCGCCAATCGGCACCGTGACGCCGGGCTGAATGTCGGGGTTGCCGGCTTTGCCGATCAGCGCGATGCGGCCGTTCTTGATACCGATGTCGGCTTTGACGATGCCCCAGTGATCGACAATCAGCGCGTTGGTCAGCACCACGTCCATCGATTCGGCGTCCGGCATTTGCCCCTGGCCCATGCCGTCGCGGATCACTTTGCCGCCGCCGAATTTCACTTCTTCCCCGTAAACGGTGTAATCCTGCTCAACTTCTATCCACAGCGCCGTGTCGGCCAGCCGCACGCGATCGCCGGTGGTCGGCCCAAACATTTCCGCATAGGCCTGGCGGGAAATTTTGCTCATGAATCCAACTCCCCCTGAATATCGCCGCGAAAGCCGCGAATAATGCGCTGGCCCACGACCGGGATCAGCGCCACTTCGCGCGCCTGGCCCGGTTCGAAACGCACGGCGGTGCCGGCCGCGATATCCAGCCGATAGCCACGCGTTTTTGCACGATCAAACACCAATGCCGGGTTCACTTCGTAAAAATGGTAGTGCGAGCCCACCTGGATCGGCCGGTCGCCGTGGTTCTCAACCGTCACCCATATCGCGCTACGGCCAGCGTTGAGTTCAATCTCACCGGCGGCCACCCTGATTTCACCTGGGATCATGCTGTTCTCCTCAGATAATCGGATCGTGGACGGTCACCAGTTTGGTGCCGTCCGGGAATGTCGCTTCAACCTGCACGTCGCTTATCATCTCCGGCACGCCTTCCATAACCTGCTCGCGGGCCAGCACGTGGCGCCCTTCTTCCATCAGTTCCGCCACCGTTTTGCCGTCGCGCGCGCCTTCCATGATAGCCGCGCTAATCAGCGCCACCGACTCCGGGTAGTTCAGCTTCAGCCCGCGCGCCAGCCGGCGCTCCGCCACCAGCGCGGCGGTAAACAGCAGCAGTTTGTCTTTCTCTCGGGGTGTCAGCTCCATACTCTTTCCTTTTCAGGTTGACCATATTCGGGGGTTAACGGCGCCCAGCCCAATCACCTGCGGGCGGGCAAGGCGCCACAGTTGGTGCAGATCCGCTTCCAGCGACAGATTGCTGTGATCCAGCAGGCGGATAACCATTAATTTATCCAGCAGCGTGGCGCCGGCCGGATGTTGCCGCGGCGCCAGGTGCACGCGCACTTCATCCAGCAGGGCTTCGCCGGCGGGATACAGCAGCATCGTGCTGTGGAAGGGGTAACCGGCCAAGGTGGCCAGGCCGCCGCTGACGCGCAGCGTTTCGTTCAGCAACGGCTCGCCGCCGCACCACACCTGCAGCTTGCTCACTGCATTGCCGCAATCATAGCGCTCTTTCATTACCGGGCGGCCGAAGCAGAAGGTTTCCCAGGCAATCAGCCGAGAATCGGCGGCCAGATGAAATTCACTGCGGATACGCGCTTCGGTGCCGGGAAAGAAGATGTTGCCTGGCGGCAGCCACTCTACGGCGCAACCGGATTGCAGCGTAACACATTGATTAATTGCGGCGATAGCGCCATTGCTGCGATAAATTTTCGCCGCGCCCGGCATGGTGATCAGGGCGCCCGCCTGCTCTTCCAGTTGGACATCGATCGTCAGTTGGTCGCCCCCCACCACCCCGCCCGGCGGGTGCAATAGGTAAAGGTGGCTGGTGTGGCCTTCGGGGTAAAATGGCCGCTGCACCCGCAGCGGGCCGAAGTGGCGTTGATGCGTTAACACGGTCTTGCCGGCTTTTTGGGCAAGCCGCAGCGCCAGTTGCGCCTGCCAGCCGGCTTCGGTGGTTTCAGTTTGTCGTTGCGCATCGCGCTTCACAATGGAATATCCCTTTTATCAGCATCAGGCAGGGTTAACGGGCCCATCGGCGGGCCGCCCCCCCGCCACGCGCTGATTTTCATCAGGCCAGAAACTGCCGCAGTTCGGCAGTGCGTGGCGCGGTAAACAATTCAGCAGGGGCGCCGATTTCATGAACCCGCCCCTGGTGCATAAACACCACGCGATCGCTCACCCTGCGCGCAAAATTCATCTCGTGGGTTACCATAATAATGGTCATGCCATCTTTTGCCAGTGATTCAATTACCTGCAGCACTTCCCCCACCAGTTCAGGATCAAGCGCCGAGGTGATTTCATCACATAACAGGATTTCTGGGTTCATGGCCAGCGAACGGGCGATGGCCACGCGCTGCTGTTGCCCCCCGGAAAGCTGATCCGGCCACTGTTCGAATTTATCGGCAAGCCCCACACGCTCTAGCAAACGCCGTGCCACTCTTTCCGCTTCAGCCGGTTGCTGTTTTTTCACCAACGTCGGCGCCAGCATGACGTTACGCCCGACGGTCAAATGTGGAAACAGATTAAAGCTTTGGAAAATCATGCCGACGTTTTGCCGCAGCTCGCGCAAAGCCGCCGCATCATGATGCAGCACCGGCTGACCGTCGATTTTCAACGTACCCTGCTCGAAGGTTTCCAGGCCATTGATGCAGCGCAGCAGCGTGCTCTTTCCCGAGCCGCTTTTGCCGATGATGCAAACCACTTCCTGGCGTTTAATTTGCAAGTCGATCCCTTTCAACACCGGGTTTTCACCGAAACGTTTGTGCAGGCCGTTGATATCAACCAGGGCAAAATCCGTCATTTAGCTGTCCTCCGCGAAAGACTGTGTTCCAGACGTCTGCTCCACAGCGATAACGGGAAGCAGAGGAAAAAATAGAATAAAGCCACGCTGCCGTAGACCAAAAACGGCGAAAACGTGACGTTGGTGATGATCTGGCCCGAGCGCGTCAACTCAACAAAGCCAATCACCGAAGCCAGCGCCGTGGATTTCACTGCCTGCACCATAAAGCCCACGGTGGGCGCAACGGCGATTTTCAGCGCCTGCGGCAAAATGATGTGGCGCAGCTGTTCCATAAACGTGAGCGCCAGGCTGGTGCCGGCTTCCCACTGCTGGCGCGGGATCGAACGCACCGCGCCATACCAGATCTCGGTTAAATACGCGCTGGCGTAAACGGTCAGGCACAGGCTGGCGGCCATCAACGGCGAGGTTTCCACGCCGAATAGCGCCAGACCGAAGTAGCAAATAAACAGCTGCATCAGCAGCGGAATGCCCTGAAACAGCTGAATATAGATCCGCACCGCGCGCGCGGCGCCGGGCAGCGCCGACAGGCGCAGAATCAACAGCGCCCCGCCTAACGCCCCGCCGCCGGCGAAGGCGATCAGCGACAGGCTCACCGTCCAGCGCAACGCCAGCAATAAGTTGCGATAGATATCCCAGGTCGTGAATTCACTCACCGGCCTCTCCTCTGATTAACGGCCAAAGATAAAACGCGGCCCGATCCAGTTCAGGATGCGGCGCACCAGCAGCGCCAGCAGCAGATAGATCGCTGCGGCGATGATGTACGCCTCGAAGTTGTGAAAGCTGCGGCTGGCAATCAGATTGGCGGCATACGAAAGCTCCTCGGTAGAGATCTGGCTGCATACCGCCGAGCCGAGCATAATGATCACCACCTGGCTGCCGATTGCCCCCCACACGCGCCCCAGCGCCGGCGGCAGCACCACGCGGGTGAAGATTTGCCAGCGGTTCAGCGCCAGGCTTTGCGCCGCTTCGATCTGGCTGTGCGGGGTGCTTTGGATCCCGGCCCGCACGATTTCGCTGGCATAGGCCGCCAGGTTGAGGATCAGCGACAGCACGCTGGCGCTCAACGCGGAAAGCTGAATACCGGCCGCCGGCAGGCCAAAGAAGATAAAGAACAGCTGAATGATATAGGGGGTGTTGCGCACCAGTTCGACGTAGCAGCCCACCGGCCAGCGCAACCAGACTGGGCCGTTAGCGCGCGCCCAGCCGCAGGCAATCCCCAATAAAAGGCCAAATAGCGTCGCCAGGAGCGTCATCAACAGCGTGATACCCGCGCCGCCAAGCAGCGACGGCCACTCCGACAACACGCTAATAAAATCGAATTGCGTCATGTTCCCGTCTCCTGAAATAACAACAGTTGCGACACAGCCAGCCGGTCGATTTGCCACAGCTGGTTCAACAGATGGTATGCCGGCGCGGCGCCCAACACCGGTTCGCTGCACTGGAGAAATTTGGCGCCAAGCTCATCATCGCTGAGCGGCACGCTGGCCGCCCCGCGCGCCTTGGCCACAAAGTGGCTGCGGCTTGAACCATCGCGCAGGCAAAGCGTCACCTCTGCGCCCTCCGGCGCATCACGCATCAGATCCGCCTGCTGCCAGCGAGCGCTGGAGTGGTAGCGGACCTTCTGCATCAGCAGGCGTAACCGTTCATCCTGCAGGTGTGCATCGTTCAGATGGCGAAGCTGAACATCCCCGGTCAACAGCGTTTGCGCCAGGGCGAACGGCAGGCTGAACTGTGCCTGCTGCGCATTCAGCGGCAGATCGTAAACCAGGTTAGCGCGGACGATTTCCGGCACATCGCAAACCACACTGTCTATTTGCGCCAGGCTGCACGGCTGTTGCTGCAGCAAAAACAGCAACGCGTCCACCGCCGCATGGGAGGAAAGGCACAGCGGTATGCGCTTGATATCCACCCCGGGTTCGCGCAGGCACCAGTGACGGCTATCCGCCCGTAGCCACTCCGCCGCCCAGTGCCCCTGATTGCATAACGCAGCGAAGCCAGCCGCATGTTCCAGCGCATTCAACGGCCCAGTAACGCCGGCCTGCGCCATTAGCGCCGCCATCACGCCGCGCTGGGCCGCATAGCCGGCGGTTAAGGGCTTGCTGTCCGTGCCGAACACCGCTTTCATTCCCGCAGCGGAAACCAGCGCGATGCCCAACGCATGGGCGCACTGCGTGCTATCCAGTGCCAACAGCGTGGCCGCAGCCGCGCAGGCGCCCACGCCGCCCAACATGCCGGTGGTCCACCAGCCGCGCTGGTAGAGCACGTTTTCCAGCGCCATGCCAAGCCGATACTGGCATTCGCTGCCCAGGGCAATGGCAGTCAGCAGCGCATCGCCCCTGGCCCCTTTGGCATCCGCCAGCGCCAACGCCGCCGGGACAATCACCGCCGAACCATGCACAAAACCGGCGTAGCAGTTATCATCAAAATCCAGCACATGTGCGGCCACGCCGTTAACCAACGCCGCCGTGGCGGGCGCGGCGTGCAACGCGGTGCCGATCAGCCGCGAAGGCCCCTGTTCACCGGCCACAATCCGGCGGACTTTGCCCGCGACCGGTTGCTGTGCCCCGGCCAGCATGACGCCCAGCGTATCGACCAGGCAGCGCCGGGCCGTGTGCCGAATATCCGCCGGCAGCACGCGGGCGCGGTGCCCGGTCAACCATTCGGCCAGTGCGGCCAAAGCCGGAACCTGATTCATGAGTACGTTACTCCTGCGCCGGCCCTGTTATTCCGGTAACTCGCCCGCAGGCGCGCCCAGCCATTTCTGCGAGATGCGATCCAGCGAGCCGTCCTGCTTCGCCTGGCGAATAATCTCGTTCACTTTCGCCACCAGATCAGGTTGCCCTTTCGGCATGCCGATGTAGCACGGCGAATTCGACAAGATCACCTTCAGCGCAATATCCAGTTTCGGATTCCGCGCCTGGAGGGTGGCGGCGACGGTGGTGCCAATAGCGGCCATCTGCGTTTGCCCGGAGGTGAACGCAGCGATGGTGCTGTTGTTGTCCTCAAAGCGCCGGATAATGGCTTTCGGCGCCAGTTGGGTCAGCTCGTCGTCCTGCATGGAACCCCGGGTCACCGAGACGGTTTTGCCCGCCAGCTCTTCCGGTGTGGAAGCCTTCAACGCCTTTGGGCCAAAGACCGCATCAAAAAACGGTGCGTAGGCAATGCTGTAATCAATCACTTTGGCGCGCTCTTCGGTTTTGCCCAGTGATGAGATCGTCATATCGGCTTTACCGGTTTGCAGATAAGGAACGCGGTTTGGCCCGGTAACCGGAATTAACTGCACCTTTACGCCCAGTTGTTTACCGATCAAATGCGCGACATCGATATCCAGCCCCTGCGGCGACATATCCGGTGAAATAAATCCGTATGGCGCGTAGTCTTGCGGCACCGCAATGCGCACCAGGTTACGGCTTTTAATATTTTCCAGCACGGTTGCCGCAGAAACGGAAACGCTGGCGAGAGAAACAAGGCAACAGAGTGCCGCAGACAAAAGGCGATTCTTTGTCATAATATAACTCCGCAATTAATAATCACTTCATGGATGGAAATCCGTGCAGGATATCCAGGATCACTTCTCTTTCTTAAAATAGCCGGCTCTTACCGCCATCCCGATTAAATTTACAAAGAAACGGCAGGCGGTAATCGCGGTAATTTTATTCACATCTTTCTTCGGCGTAATTTCCACGATATCCATTCCGACAACGCGCCCTTTTTTCACCAAACCGTGAATGAGTTTGCGCATTTCACCATAGGTAACGCCATCTAACGCTGGGCCATTGACCGCCGGCATAATGGTGGGATCAATCCCGTCGGCGTCGCAGGTAATATAATAATTACCGCCATCCGGAATACGCGCCAGCACGGCTTCGATACCTTCATCATGCAATTGATGCGCCGGGATCAAATGGGCGCCATAGGCCAGTGCGGCATCCACTTCTTCCTGACGGGCGGAACCATTGGCACGCAGACCGATTTGAAAAATCTCGTGAACGTGCGCCATTTCCGATGCGCGGCGGATCGGGCTGGAGTAACCATCAGGAACGCCGTTAACCTCATCGCGCCAGTCAAGATGGGAGTCAATGTGGATCAGCGTGATCGGCCCCACGCTGTCCAGCGCGCGCAGCACCGGGATCGGGATGCCGTGATCGCCCCCGATAATCAGCGGCATGCCGCCCAGCGCGAGGATTTTACGCACCACCGCCTCGGTAGCTACATAGTGCTGGCCCAGCGCGCGCGCATCGCCGGCGATATCCCCGCAGTCCACCATGCGGATCGGCTGGTTGTCGGTCATGGAGCCGCCGATGTCGAAATCGTAACGCTCGAAGCTGCGCAGCGCGCGGTCCGTCGCCTGGCGCACCGCCGTTGGCCCATTGGTTTGATCGTTGGTGACTTCATCAATGGAATATGGCGAGCCATAAGGAACCCCCAAGACCGCGATATCCACATAATCGAGCGTATTTAAATCGGTGACGACTTCGGAATACAGCAGGCTTTTGTGGCCATGTTTAGGTGCCGTCGTTAATTCTGGTTTATATGCAGTCATTTCTTTGCCTTTAACGTCAGTGGGAAATTGTTTATAACCAAAACAATTCGAGTTGCAGGGAAAACGCAAACGCGTGGTTGAACCGCGCTAGCGCTCTCCTTTAGAGCCAGTTAAAACCTAAAAACCGAGAATGTATCAGGTGGTTTTTAACCACTCACCCAAAGCCCATATTTTCTCCTCGGTATTTTTTACCTTGGAGCGAACATCGCCTTTGGTATTAGCGGCCAGTAGTGCAATTAATATTTCCGTTGCCAGCAGCGCCGGCGTCAATGTGTCAAAAAAGGAATTCGTTTTCTTTTTTACCACGATGGCTTCATTGGAAATTCTCGCCACCGGTGAGCCGGCATTATCGGTGATGGCGACAATTTTCATTTTCTGCTGGTGCATATAGCGCGTCAGGGTGATGGTTTTACGCGCATAAGGGGAAATACTGGTGACGAACAACACATCTTTACTGTTCAGTTCGCGCATCAGCGCCATAATTCCGCTTTCACCGGAGCCATCAATCAAATGCACCTCTGGGTGAAAATAGCTCGCCACATGGGAAAAGTGGTGCGCAATCGGGTAAGACGACCGCAGCGCCAGACAATATATACGCCGGGCCTGCGCCAGCAGTTTCCCCGCACGCACGATGGTATCCATCTGGTGCGCGCTGCACAGCGTCTGGATATGCGCCACCGTGGTGTCCGCCAGATCGGCCGCCAGCGAGTGATCCCCCACCTGCTGTTTCATCGCCACCAGGCCCGCCATACGCGATTCATAGGCGTTGCCCTGGCCGCGGATCGCCGAAATGAAGATCGAACGCAATTCATCAAACCCGCTGAAATCGAGATGCTTGGCGAAACGGGTCATGGTGGAGGCCGGCAGGCCAGCCATCAGCGCCAGCTCGCGCATCGACATCACCGCAACTTCATGCGGGTGTTCTAACACAAATGCCGCCGCCTGCTGCTCGCGCCGGGGCAGCACATCAAAACGGTCTTTTATCAGTTGATTCAGATCTTGCTGGTTCATGGCGGTTCCCCCTTAGCACATGAAGGACTTTGCAACAGGTGGGCCAGTTTTTTATACCGATGATTCAGTTGAAACACTTCCGGCCACGCTGCCCGCAACCTGGAAGCATTGAGTATTGAAAAGGGGGAACTCTGTTTGATTGGTTTGATTCAAAATTCAGATAAAAAAATTATTTTGAACCAAAAACCACAAAATAAAAATGGTTAATAGCATTGCACTATGAGCGGGCCGTTGCCTTATGCTGGTGCGTAAGTTGAACCAAAATGAGCCGCTGGCGGCAGCCTGGGAGCATAGTCATGCACCGCCGACAGGGGAGAAAACGACAGCATGCATCATGCCATCGTCAACAAACGGGGAATGCCGCACGCCGGTCGCAGCAAAAGAACACCAGACGCCGGCGCCTCTCGCGGGAAGCCTGGCTCCGGGGGCGTTACTAGACCAGCGCCAGGGCGCGTTTTTCCTGGCCGCGGCTGGTGATAATGGATAACAGAATATCTTTTACCACCAGCGCAGGCGCAGACAGCGTTTGCTGGCTGGAGACGCACAGCGACAGCGGCACCGTCAGCATCGGCGCGCTGATACGCGCCATCCAGGCTTTGGCCGGGCCCAACATGGCGCGCGCTGCGGATTCTGGCAGGATGGTGGCCCCTAAACCGCCGGCGATAGCCGCACTGAGCGTGGCCGGGGATTCGATTTCGCCCACCACGTTGGCCACCAGCTTGCGCTGCGCCATCGCTTCATCCACCTGATTGCGCACCGCATCCCCTTCCCGCGGTAAAAACAGGTTCAGGCGCGCCACGTCGGCAAGGTCAATGCTGTTGCCGGGGCTGGGCACCGTGCGGGTCGCCACCAGATACAGTTCTTCTTTAACCAGCGTAATGGCATTCAGGCCGGACGGCATTTTGGCGCCGTACATCAGCGCCATATCCAACGTTTGATTATCAATCTGGCTGCTTAGCACCGCGCCGATATTTTCATTCAGGCTAAGCAGGATGCCGGGGTGCTGGTCGCGAACCGCCTGCAGCAGCGGCAAAGCCAACTGCGCGGCCGCCCCGCCCGGCGTCAGCCCTACAGATACCGGCCCGCTCATTGCCTGCCCGGCGCAGCTCACTGCGCTTTGCGCCTGTTCGCACTGGCGCAGAATGCCCTGAGCATGTGCATAAAGGATATTACCCGCCTCCGTCGGCATCACGCCGCGCTTGGTACGGATCAGCAGTTGTTGTTTCAGTTCGCCTTCTAACGTCGCCAGTTGCTGGCTGAGCGCCGGCTGGGCAATATGTAATACCTCTGCCGCCTGCGTCAGGCTGCCAATGTCGACGATTTTCACAAAATATTTAAGACGTCTGAAATTCATACTGCCCCCATCTTGCCGGTTTACCTTAGAATAGAGAATAAGCAGCAAAATTCAGGCCAGATCCCAACCGCCAGGCAAGGCAGTGCTTAACCGTTTGTAAAACAGCAAGAAAAGACACATCCACAACCCCAACTGCACGTGGTAATTTGCGCAAAACCGCCCCACCCGCACCATAAGCATGCAACAAAGCACCTTAAGGGGAGCGCGTTGAACCAGGCAATAACAGCCACAAAAGCAGCAAGTTGGCTAATCTTATAGCAAACGATACGGCAAGCGGATTTCACACTTTACAAGCCCGGCACACGCCGCTAATATGCGCCCCGTTCACACGATTCCTCTGTAGTTCAGTCGGTAGAACGGCGGACTGTTAATCCGTATGTCACTGGTTCGAGTCCAGTCAGGGGAGCCAATTTAAGGGAAGCAGACGTTCACTGACGTCTGCTTTCTGCATTTCTATCAGTTGGTTATCCCCTTCTTCAAGTTCACCCTCGTTCACTAAAAACCACTCGAAGCCATACCCTTTTGCTGGTAAAAATACTGGTAAAGCTGGTTCGATTTCGTTTTTACCAGCAATCGGAGGGAGCCGTCATGCCACTTACTGATACTAAAGTAAAAAATGCCAAGCCATCGGAAAAAGTGGTTAAGCTCACTGACGGGTTCGGTCTCTACCTGCTGGTACATCCCAACGGCTCTAAATACTGGCAGTTAGGCTATCGCTTTGAAGGGAAACAGAAGGTGTTTTCCATCGGTGTCTACCCTGCAGTTTCGCTGGCTGATGCAAGACAACGCCGGGATGAAGCCAAAAAACTGTTAGCCGCTGGAGTAGACCCCAGCGCTAACAAGCAGGCTGACAACAAAACCATTCAAGAGCGACGTAACAACACCCGTGCTTTCAAAACCGTCGCCAAAACCTGGTTTGCCACCAAAACCACTTGGTCAGAAGATTATCAGCGCTCTGTTTGGACACGACTCGAAACCTACCTGTTCCCTGATATTGGTAACAAAGATATTGGTGAGCTGGATACGGGCGATCTGCTGGTTCCCATCAAAAAAATAGAGAAGCTGGGTTATCTGGAAATTGCCATGCGGGTGAAACAGTACGCCACCGCCATCATGCGTTATGCCGTCCAGCAAAAGATGATCCGTTTCAACCCTGCCTACGATTTGGAAGGCGCGGTTCAGAAGCCACAGACGGAACACCAGCTTGAAGATATACCAGCCCTGCTGGAACGTATTGAAAGCTATCAAGGCCGTAGCAGACTTACTCTACTTGCGATAAAACTCAATCTGCTGATTTTTGTGCGTTCCAGTGAACTCCGCTTTGCCCGATGATCAGAGATCGATTTCAAAAGTGCCTTATGGGTTATCCCTGAACAGCGTGAAGCCATTGAAGGGATCAAGCATTCAGCCCGTGGAGCTAAAATGCGCAGAAAGCATTATGTTCCTCTATGCAGTCAGGCACTGGCAATTTTGGAAGAACTAAAAGATCTCACCTATGACGTTAACGGTGATGAGGGTTTATCCTTACGGGTTGTTATGATGCGATGAAGCCAATGAGTGAAAACACCATCAACAAGGAGCTGCGGAAAATGGGCTACGATACCAAAACCGATTTGTGCGGTCATGGTTTCCGCACGCTGGCGTGTAGTGCGTTAATCGAATCGAGTATCTGGCCTGAAGATGTAGTAGAACTTCAGATGAGCCACATGGAAAAGAACAATGTCCGCACTGCCTATACTCATAAGGCCAAGCACCTTGAACAGCGTCGTCTGACGCTGCAGTGGTGGGCTGATTTTCTGGATGCTAACAGCAACGAGATGGTTAGACCATTTGAGTTTTCACTAAATAAGGAGTCAAATTACGGGTAGAAAATAACTTTTGCAGTTTTTGATGGCTATACACAATTTATTTCAATAAGGATATTTAAAAAATGATGTTAGAAAAAAGAAAATTGAATACCAAAGAAATGACTCGGGCTGAGATTAAAAAACTGATAGAGTCGAAAGTTAAGCAATTGCGTAGCTATACTCCTCGGGTCGGCGTTTTCGGAGTAACTGGTGTTGGTAAGTCATCCCTTTGCAACGCTCTATTTGGCAGAGACCTAGCACAAGTTAGCGACGTATCAGCATGTACAAGAGATGTGCAAGAAATTCAGCTTGGCGATACATCGAATGGTTCTGGAATAATCTTACTTGACGTGCCGGGTGTTGGGGAAACAATAGAAAGAGATAAAGCGCATTTCCAACTATATAAAGATTTATCACCAACTTTAGATTTAGTAATTTGGGTAATAAAAGCAGATGATAGGGCTTACGCTATAGCAGAAAAAGCCTATAAGGAAATTTTAAGTTCAAATTTGGAGCAATGTCCTGTTTTGTTTGTAATCAACCAAGTTGATAAAATCGAACCACTTTTAGATTGGGACCGAGAAAATAACAAACCGATGGAATCAAAAGAATTTAATATACAAAAAAAAGTGATAGAAATTTCAAACGCATTTGGTGCACCAACGAAATATATTCAGACAACTTCTGTCGCTCAAAATTACAACGTAATTGAGACAATGGAGAAAATAATAGAAATCCTGCCCAACGAAAAAAAGTACTCAATGTACAGAGAAGCAACAGAAGCAATAAAAACGGAAAAAATGGCAGAAAGCGCAGAAATGGGAATATGGGAAAGCGTAAAAGAATTTGCAGGAGACGCATGGGATACAGTTAAAGACGTGGCAAAAGAAGTTGCTATTGAAGGCATAAAAACTGTCGCAAAAACAGCCATATTTTTTATAAAAAGATTTAAATTTTGGTAATTTAAACGATATGAAACAACATTAATTATGTTAAATTGACCTGTATATTACAGTAATGAATCCAACAAATTCATTACTGTCTTTATATAAAGAATTCCCATAGCCATTATCATTAATTACAATGTGTTAATTGGTAATTTAAAAGTCTTGCGAACCATCCAAACCTTTCAAACCTTTCAAACCTTTCAAACCTTTCAAACCTTTCAAACCTTTCAAAAAACATTTTCATAAAAAACACATAGAACCATATATAGACAATCAGACATTTTCTGAAATTAACATATCGATATAAACATACTATATTTAAGTATAAAATACAAAAAATAAAAAAATATATTTACCTCACCAAATCGGATCATTTTTTTCATAAACCCAACCAACCCCATACTGACCTATAGTTCAGATTTTCAGTTGACTATGCGATATATATTTCAATAATAACATATAGGCCACAACGGGTTTTAATATGCTGTATTCCTCAATATTATCTCTATTTCAAAAACCCGGAATGAGGTAATTAATCTTACTTTGTGAAGAGTAAGAAATATGCAACTCAAGAAAATCACCATTTAAATACTTAACAAAGACATTTCCTTTTCCCCACCAATCATCGCCACAAAGATACTCAATTGATCTAACGTGTAGTATCCATTCGGTGGTGTTATAACAACAGCACTCGCTATTTCCATATTTAATTCGATACTATCCCTGAAGATAGCAACAACTATCTTTATAATATTAATTATATAGAATATCCATAATAAATCACGACGGATTCATTGGTTTTTATTAAAAACAAAAAAAACCTACATGCCACAATGGAATACCCAGACGTCTGCTTTAACAACCATTTTCCGGCAGTATCTTGACTCAATGAGCACTGCGCCCCACCACTTCTATCGGCAATAACTGGAATACTGATAGTATCTCAACGTAAAAAAACTATGCTGACCAAGGTTTTGGCCCAACCATGCTGTATTACTACCATCGGAGGAATAATAAACCTCTGATGTATTAAACGCGTTTTTCCATATCCCATTTTGGCAGGATAGAATTAACCCCTCACTATTTTTACTCATCAAACCGTCTGAGGAGCATGATGCCCCTGATCCTACCCACGTAATGTGGACACCGCCCTAAGCGAGATTCTGGTTTTCAAATTGTTCCGGGCTGAGACCGCCGCAGGCACTGTGACGGCGCCAGCGATTGTAATCACACTCTATATAATTAAACACCGTGCTTCGCATTATTTCACGGCTGGCGAAGTGTTCACCGTGGATGCATTCCACCTTCAGTGAGTGAAAGAAGCTTTCTGCACAGGCATTATCATAACAGCAGCCTTTTGCACTCATACTGCCACGCAGATTATGCCGTTTCAGTAAAGTCTGGTAATCCGCTGAGCAGTACTGACCGCCTCTTTCTGTATGAACAATAACCTGTTCCGGCCGCTTCCGACGCCACAGCGCCATCTGTAACGCATCGCAGGCCAGCTGTGCCGTCATCCGCGAGGACATCACTTGAACCATGCATCAATCAGCACATTACATATAGCTCCTTCAATTTTATTAGGCAAAGTTTTCGGGATTAGGTATTCGGAATAGCGGAGATTGTGTTACCGACCTCACTATTATTTTGAAGTATAGCCACCATGCGTAGACGACGGCTTCACTCTGAGATGAATTATCATTTAGTAGTCCATGTGCAACATAATTTCTGATATTAGCACCCAGAGCTTCGGTAAAAAGCGCCTGAAAGTTAAAGTGCAAATCTTTTCCAAAGATTGATTCCGCTTCTGGTTTATCAAGAAGAGAACTTAAGCCGATTTCGTTCTCGACCCCTATCTCGTCGATGGTACTAGTACGCACATTGGCTTTTTTCAGCATATCCCTGACTAAATGCTCAACTTGAGGCGATAACAAATGAATCGCCTCAGAAAAACGGTACTCAAATCCCAGATATAACGCCCTAGCAACAAGGTTCACCCTGTCTGTATGAATAAGAGGGGATAGCTGACAAAGCTCCTGAAAAAATGGCAGCACAAAATTATATTCCTTTAAAAGCTGATACATGGCAGGCATAATTTCGCCAGCTACTGCAACTTTTAGGGAGAAATCAAAAGATTTCAGTTGCTTTGCCATCCTGTCAGCTCTGACATCCCCAGTAGCTCCTGTTCGTCCTATCACTCGCCCATCTCCAGAAAGATAGGTTGCACCGAACAGGTCGGAAATACGTGTCTGCTTGTTTTCGTCATTGTCCTCAAGATCTTTTAATTCTATAGCCTTAAAACCAGAGAAATACAGGCTGGCTTTGAATATATCGCCCTTATCTTTAACGTGGTTAATTGATATTTCTGCAAGATCTGACAAGTCACAGCTCGGAAGCTGGAACGTGTGCATATCGTCAAGAGAAAGCTCCCCATGTAACCGAGCTCTCTTCTGGCTTTCTTCGATTTTATTATCTGCGCCCAGCTCAGTTCTGAATGATTTTGGGATAATCCTGTAGCGCTGCAGTGCCCTCTCATATATCACTCCGGCAAGAAGGTTACCCTGAGATTCTGAGCCAGCGCGCTGCTCGGCTTCTAGAAAAAGTATTTCAGCGCTCTCAACAATTGCTTTCCGCCATTCCGGTTCCATCTTGAGTGATTTATAAAATTCGCTGGCCATATAATAAAGGCGTTCAGCGGAGTGAAAGTCGTTTTGCGACCTTTGATAAGTAGCATGTCTCATCATCAATTCGGGTAACTTTACTCCCAGTAGGGAGCACAAATTAAATTCCTGAATAAACTTTAACAGAAAAAAAGAAATACCGATATTACCTATAGAATGAGAGAACAAATAGGTTTCAATCTGCGATTCAATCTGGTTGATGAATTTTGATTTACGGAACTGGCGTGACAAAATAACTGCTCTTGCCCACAAACTCTCCTGATGCATATACCAATAATCTTCGTTGAGGCCTCCTTTAAGGTAGCCTTCGATGATTTCATCAACTAAATCGTAGCGACGTGGTTTATCCAGAAAAAGCATGATTTCTGCGATGCGGGATTTCAGCAATCCTCTCGACAGCTTTGGATATAAAGTACTTAGAATATCCCTGTCTTCCTGTTGCAAATCTGAAGGTGATACTGATTGTTTGTTAGTGAAAATAATCGCAGGCACAATAGGCATGTTTCGGCTCCGCGCATCAAGCGACATATGCGTTACGTACGCAAGCGTTTTAGTTATATTTCCCATCTCATTATTCCCTTTCTCTCTATATTCAGCAGACAGAGATGAAAAGAAGCTGTACATTGAATGATAAGCATCATAATCATAGAGGGTTTTTGAAGCCAGTTGTTCAATATGTTGTAATATTTTTTCTTCCAAAGTTTGATTCATGTGTGTACCTCAGAATTAACATTTTTGCGAAGCATGCTGTATTGCAGGATTTTTATTTCCGTCAAAAATATGGGTGACTCCATTTGAATTTCTTGTGATTTATCCGTGTTCAGATCGCTCATCTTCTTTTTGTCTTCGTAAAACAACAGCCGTATCAGTTTACCAAGTCCTCCAGCATTAACCCAAGCACCAACTCAAATTTCTCACATTAGTTGTCACCGGGACGACGCTGACATGCCTAGCAATGGCCATTTCAATCGGCCGCAATTGGTTGACACATTCTGCATGATGCACCTTTTGAAAGTTTGAAGTGGCACACTGAATTTGGCCACCTGAACAGGGGTGATATGCTTACCTCAGAACAACACAGGTGCTCCAATGAAAAAAAGAAATTTTAGTGCAGAGTTCAAACGTGAAGCGGCTCAGTTGGTTGGCCGTGCGTGATTGGCACTGAGTCTGCACGAAGTGTACTTGAAGGGCAAGCGACCCGAATTTTGTTTAGTTACCAACTTCGCTCAGATCAAAGAAGACTGGGAGGCCATGACGGCAACCAAATTCACCGCCATGCGCCGCTTTTGCCGCGAGGTGATCCCGGGTATGCAGCAGCGCCAATGGGGGCGTATTGTGAATATCTCCTCTATCGGCGGGCTGTATCCCAACCCGCCGCTGACGGTTTCCCACGCCCTGAGCGCGGCCATCAATAATCTGACCCGCAGCCTTGCGCTGGATGTGGCGCCGATGGGTATTCTGGTCAATGCCATTGGCGTCGGGGCGGTGGCGACGGAAAACTGGGCAAAGAATATGCTGCCGAACGTCCGCGCCCGTCGTCCGGAGCTGTCAGGTAAAACCGATGAGGAGATCATGACCCTTCTCGGCAAAGAAAAAACGCCGGTCGGGCGCTTCGGCCGTCCGGAAGATATCGCCGCTATCGCCGCGTTCCTGCTTTCAGCACGCAATCAGTTCGTGACCGGCCACACCGTGGAAGCCTCCGGCGGCGCGGACCGGTTTATGTAAGTATGATAAAACCCACTGCCCTGCCCGTGGCAATAACGTAGTGGAAGGTCATGCTCGCGATACCACGGGCGCGGTGCGCCGTTTACGCGCGCCCCCCAGATCTGCTTGCCGGTAGGTCCCCAGACTCAGCGTGTTACGCTTGCCGGTCACAGGACGGCGGTAATCCAGCCGCCACCAGCGGCTCCCATCCGGGTGTACAAGCCAGTCCTATCACCTAACTTCATAGGGGAGCCGGACGGCCTGGCCTTCCGGATTGCGATCTCGGTCAGATAAGTGACGGTAGCAGGCATGGCGGTAACTATTGGATGCAGGTAGGTGGGTTACCGCCATTCTTACCGCCAACTCAAGGATGAACGGGCGGGTAAATCGCCTAAAGCAATCCCCATGACGCCAGAACAACTCGAGGATCGCGGCCTCGGCCTGAACAATGAAGGCCGGCCCTCCTCACAACGGGATTGCCTCCCAAGAGGCGTCCCTTTTCTGGGATAACCACCCACCATGTGAAATTCTACCTTTGGCGACATCCAGACTACGCTATGCAGGCAAAGCCGGTGATTAATGGAACGTCCGGCGCGTTGCGATACATCTGGTGTCGTCAGCAGTCCTGGAGCTTCTGCGATGATGCGTGGCGTGATGCCCGCTTGACGGTCTGCAACACTTTACTTACTATATTCAGAAATCAAATACCACAATACCGCAAACAAACATAAAGGTCCCCTTCTCTCGTTGCCGTGCTGACGCAGATATCACTCGCCAGCCGAGCGCAGCGCGAAGAAGCATAAAAGTTTGTGATTAGTGAAAGCAGAACCGGCGGTAAATTCTGCATGCGTGTTTGCTCAGGGCGCGGTAACGATTTGCGTGAATGGAAACGCAGCTCGCACTCTCCCAAAAACATATTCTTATTTAACAATTAGTTACTCAATACGATGCGGTTCCGCATCTTTGCATGTGCCCAATTGTAGTTCTTGAAGTAGAGCGTTTAAGATAAAGGAGAAGAAAGTTGACGAGTATCGACCAACAGGGCACGCGCCCCTATAGTGACAACGCGATTGTCCCCGCAATTTGTATTGATAAATTGAATAAGTGGTATGGTCACCATCACGTGCTTCGCGATGTCTCCCTGCAGGTATCGACTGGGGAACGCATCGTGATTTGTGGCCCTTCCGGTTCCGGGAAATCCACCTTAATCCGTTGTATCAATCGGCTCGAAGATCACCAGAGCGGAATGATAAAAGTGGACGGCATAGAACTGACTGAAAAGGTGAATAGCTGGAATCTGATTAGACGTGAAATAGGCATGGTATTCCAATCGTTTAACTTATTTACACACCTGACGGTTCTGGAAAACTGCATTTTGGCGCCGGTTTCCGTTCTGAAAATGAAAAAATCAGAGGCTGAAGAGTTAGCAATGTCTTATCTTCGCCGGGTAAAAATCCCTGAAAAGGCGAACAAGTATCCGGCGGAGTTATCGGGAGGGCAGCAACAGCGCGTCGCCATCGCCCGCGCCATGTGCATGAGCCCCAAAATCATGCTGTTTGACGAGCCAACCTCTGCGTTGGACCCCGAGATGATCAAGGAAGTCTTAGACACAATGATTGAGCTTGCCGAAACAGGCATGACGATGATCTGCGTAACGCACGAGATGGGATTCGCAAAGCGGGTTGCAGACCATATTGTCTTTATGGATGGCGGACAAATTCTTGAGAAGGGGACGCCAGCCGACATTTTTGGTTCACCGCAGACCGAGCGTCTTAAGTTATTTTTGGGGCAGATCCTTGAGCGACAATAATGTTCCACCCGCCTTTCCGCCGTTAGCCTGCGGGCTGATTTGCCGGGCAGGCACGGAGTCGTTACCTCGCTGATTTCGCTAAAGCTTCTGAGAGGTGGCCCTATTCTTTTGGGCGCGTTTTTTGATTATTATGTAGAACGCTGGCCAGCCACGCTGCTGCCCACCTCTGCCACAACGACAATTTTTGCTTAGGCATCGTGGCATCTGCAACAACATGAAGACAGCGGTCGCAAGTTCCACAATGGCCAAGACCGCACCGTGGAAACAGGCTTTTCGTGGCACGATGCTTCGGCCTGTGAAATGACCGAGTTTTAAGAAAGTTTGTGAAAAACAGGTTGAAGTACTCCGGCGAATCTGTGATGTTTTCGGAACGAGACCATGTTGTCGTAATTAAAACCCGCCAGCGTGCCAGAAATCGTAATTGACGGCGAAACGAACAATATTAATGAGACTAACATGGAAAAAGCAGAGCAAAGTAAAGCAGCTAAACACACGAAAACAACCGAATCGGACAGTAAACCCAGCGCAGGCGGCGGCGTACAGTCGCTGCACAGAGCGATGAGTATTCTAAAAGTGGTTGCGCATTCGCGCGAAGGTGTGGGGTTGACCGACCTTTGTAAAACCATCGGCTTACACTCTAGCACCACCTTTCATATTGCGAAGACGCTGGTGAATATCGGATTGCTTCGCCAGGACAGCGAATCAAAGCGCTATCGTGTCGGTGTGCAGCTTTTTAGCCTGGCGACGGGCGCATTTGATGAGGTGGAACTGCTCAGCCTGGCCTCTCCCTTTCTGAGAACTCTTGCGGAAAGCACCGGTGAAAGCAGCCATCTCGCCGTCTATGCAGGGGCGCTCAACGTGGTAATCATCGACAGAGTGGCCGGCTCCGCATCGCTACAATTAACAGAAAGAATCGGCACCGCTCGTCCTGCACATGCCACTGCTATCGGCAAGGTATTGATGGCGGGTTTCCCTCCCGAACAGCTGGAAGCAAGCCTCTCTGACTGTGTTTTGGACGCTGTAACGCCCAAAACGATCACGGATGTCGCAACGCTGCGGCAGACCATTGAAGATGTAAAGCGGGACAAAATCGCCTTTGATGACGGGGAGTTTGATACTGAGGTTCGTTGCCTTGCCTCGCCGGTTTTTGACTTTAGGGGGCGCATGGTCGCCGCGATTGGCATCTCCGCGCCGATTTGGCGTTTGAATATGAAACAAATCAATGACAACACCGAGCTGGTCAAACACGTAGCCCGCAACTTTTCGTTGGCATTAGGCTATCAGGATACGGCAGATAAGGAGTGTTAAAACGCTTTGTCCTGCCAGGAATCCCCCCTTTGATTGCGACAAGGCACCCAGGGCAGATCAGTTCTGCGAGACGTGTTAAGTGGATCTCTCTTAAGCAGCGGCGAATAGATGAAGCAAAGCAAGCCAAAGAAAGCGCTGGCGCCGCCGCTTTATACCAGGCATCTTTAATTACGGGGCCTGATTTTTCTCCATCAATTCGCAATTAATAAATGATACGTCAACCCGTAACCGATTCCCGCGGGGGCAAAGATAGCGTGCCCGTCGGTAACGACGATAGCAGATTGTTTAAATACGCTCTTGGTACACGCTTAGCAACTGCGAATATTCACACACCAGCCGGCCCGACAGACTAAAACCACTCTACTCACCCTCACTCTGAGGGCCATCCGTCGGGGCTACGGGGAGATCTTCAACGGGCGACGTCACCACGATTAATTTGAGGTCGGTCTGGCCAGTGTTGTAAATCGCATGTTCTACCCCAGGCGGCAGAAAGATCACATGATCACGGCGAACCACGCTCCTTTCGCCCTCAATTTCCATCAATCCTTCACCATCAAGTATGTGGTAAATTTGTTCCTGTTGATCATGTTTATGCGGGACGACATAAGCCCGGGGTTGATATACCGAGATTCGGTAATCCAAATGCTTTGATCCTGCTACTTCCGGGCGCACGAGCAACTTCGAGATGGCGCCGCCGATATGCTCCGGCAGCCCTTCCCACATCACCTCCGCAGCCTCTCTAATTATTGCGCCACCTTCGAATTTCATGGCCATCTATTAACTCCTCTCTTTCTCTGCAAGTGCCTGGAGGTAGACCTGTAGCCCTAACTCCGGAGGAAACCTGGCGCAATAGCCAACTTCGGAACTGGCCCGGGAACAATCAAGCGCCCCCTTTCTGGGCAGGGCATTATCCGCCGCATCCAACAACGGCCCTTCCCCCACGGATAGGCGAGCTTCGGGCACAAGCCGGTTGAGTATCTCAACAAGCTCACCAATGGATAATGCGACACCAGAACTGATGTTGTAAATATCAAAATTGAGCTTTTCCGCATCAAGCAGCTTAAGCGTTCCGTCAACAAAATCCTCGATATAAGTATGATCAATCCTGGTATCTTGGCCGTTGGGAAGGTGTAAGGGCCGTTTGAAAAAAGCCGCTTCCACAATATTGCGGGGAATGCGCATGCGCGGTAGCCCGGCGCCGTAGACCCAGGATGTGCGAACATTCACGACATCCAGGCCGTAATTGTGCGAATAGTAGCGCCCCAGTTGTTCAACCGCCAATTTGGATATCGCATAAGGCGTCCCCGGCGAACAGGCGTGATCCTCGGAAATAATGTCTGAATCAAACTCACCATAAATTTCTTCAGAACTGATGTGCAGGCAACGCCCCTTGCCCGCTCGCGCCATAACGTCATAGAGATTATTGGAACCATCAATATTAACTTTGAGGATCTCGGAGATTCTTTCCCCTTTGGGGATCCCGCCGATCACAACGGCCGCACAATGCACAACTTTACTCGGAGAATAGCGGGCAAACACACGCTCAACGGCGCCAAGATCCGTAATATCTATCTCTTCGAAAGGAATATCGCCGGCTTCCGATGAAGTGCGCTGGCGATCTATAGCGACGACTGCATCGCCACGCGCCGTAAGCGCCCTGCAAACTGCTGCACCAAGAAATCCGTTGGCACCCGTTACTAGCACAGTCATGATAATAATCTCACTTAGTAATTAAAAACGATTGGCCGTTAGACGGCCATATTACGGACAGTAAGCTTCAACGCCTCGCATTCATCCTCGCTCACTTGAGCACCACCCTGTGCCGTCCAAACCCTTGGTTATGGCGCTCATGGCCCCGGCGCAATAACCAAAAGAAGCCGGTGCCGTGGAAAAACGTCACGCAGTCGAGTTAGCGGTTCCGGCCGAAAATTTACACTGCAACCATATTTACAACAATAAGAGATGTCAACGTTCAATTTAGCAAAACAATAAAATTTAGAATGATTATTGGGCTAAATACGATATATAAGGTTTTCATATGACGGTCATTGCTAAAATATGGGTTGACTACCTACAATGTCGCATATAGGTTGATTCCGTCGTTTAATTGCATGCGGGCCGTTTAAGTCGTGGGATTTAAAGGCGGGTGGTTAGTGTTCTCCCAAATTCCGCAATGTAATCATTTTTCTGATATTTACTCTTTGAGGAAAAACCATGAGTGAACTTGCTAGCAGCGGTGTTGGAGTCCTTGCCATTTGGCATGATATCGATCCCGAATATGAAGCAGAAGTGATTGAATGGTATAACCGCGAGCATCATTTTGAGCGGGTATCAACCGATGGATTTCGGCGTTCAAGACGCTATGTCGCAGTACAAGGGGCACCCAAATATTTCATTGCGTACGAGACAGAGAGCGCTTCAGTACTCAGCTCGCAAGCATACCTGGAGCGGGCGAATGCGCCGTCGCCCTGGAGCCAACGGTCTATGCCCCATTTCAAAAATAATCATCGCACCGTTTGTAACGTCGTGTGGCGCACGCGCGGTGCCGACGGCGGCTTTGTCGCCACCTTCCGATTAGAACCTTTGGCTTCGTTTGATCAGGCCGCCGAAAATAAGCTGTTTGATTACTTTCAGGAAACGGTTCTTAACGCGGCGGGAATACTGAAGGCGCAGCTTTGGCGGGCCGATGCAGACGCAAGCGCAATTAAGACCGGCGATAAAGCACTGCGTGACCATGAGGATTCACATTCGGCGTTGGCGATTATTCTCAGCGGGATCGATTTACCCAGTCTTCAGGCTGCCGTAGCCGAATATCTGAACACTGAAGTTTGGCGCAACCTGGGTTTAGATGGGGAGCGCGTCGCGGCCGGCTACTATGTTCTACAAGCCGCTCTCGAAAAAGAACATGTAGAGACCTACCGATAGAACGTCCAGCATCGCGAACGTATAACAAGCCCCCTAAATCGCCACCCGGGGCTTCTGTTTGACGTGCCGCCTGATCGGCGCCGGATGCGGTACCACATGCTGTCACAGCTCAGGTGTGAGAACACTTACAACAATGTAGCAAAACAAGGCGTTTCGCCAAATCGGAGGATTACGATGAAATTCATGCACAAATGGTTGTACGCGGTAGCGGTAGTTACAGTCAGTTTGTTTTCGGTTTCGCACGCTAACGCAGAAACCAAAGGGATCCTTCAGCAAGTCATCGATCGCGGGGCGGTACGTATCGCTATCATCGGCGGCGCTGCGCCATGGAGTTCAATAAGCCCCAGTGGCGATCCGCAGGGATATGAGATTGAGATAGCAAAAAGCTTCGCATCGGCGCTGGGCGTCAAACCCGTATTTGTCACCACGAGTATTCCGGGGCGCTCCGCCATGCTTCAAAGCGGCAAAGCGGACATGGTTATCGCTCAATACACAAATACCGCCGAACGGGCCAAAACCATCACCTTTACCAGGCCATATATGACCATCGGCATGCAATTCCTCGTGCTGGCCGATCGGAAAGACATTAATAGCGTCCAGGATCTGGATAAAATGCATGCGAAAATCGCCGCGACGCGTGGCGGCTACACACAGACACTGGTCCCTCGCCTGCTGCCCAATGCTTCTATTCTAAATTTTGACAATATTAAAGATGAAATTCTGGCGGTCGACGCCGGCCAGGCCGATGCGACATCGGAGAATCAGATCTGGAATCGGGATCTGATGACAAAAAATCCGGGGAAATACAAGGTGATCCCCGGTTTGCATTCGCATGAAGAGCTATCAATCGCGGTGCCAAAAGGGGATTTTGACTGGTGGCAACTGGTCAACGACTGGGTAGAACAGTTTAACGCCTCAGGCGATAACAACCGCATGTTTAAACAGGCGTTCGGTTACGACAAGCCAGAATAACAAGATACCCACGTAAATTCCGTCGGAGAAAAAATGCAATATCAATTCGACCTGAGCGCATTAGGGAGCTTTCTTCCCCATCTTCCCTCTGCGATCGCCAATACACTAACGTTGACTGTTGCCGTTTGCGTGGGGATCACCATTTTTGGGGTAATGGGTGCGTTGGCCCGGACGCATTCATCCCAACTGGTGCGCGCTCTGATGGCTTCATATGTAGAAATCATGAGAAACGTCCCTCTGCTGGTGATTCTCTATCTTGTCTATTTTACGCTCGCGCAGGTGGGGCTGCGGATCGGAGGATATTGGTCGGCATTTATCGCCTTAACGCTAAACGGGACGGCATTTACCACGGAAATCTTCAGAGCGGGTTTTGCCACGGTTCCACGCGGGCAATACGAAGCGGCCAATGCCTTGGGGCTAAGCCGCTGGCAGTCTTTTAGCATGGTCATCGCGCCGCAGGCTATTCGCACCGTCTATGCCCCGCTGGGAAACCAATACGTGGCGACCGTGCTGGGGACGTCTTTGGCTTCGGTCATCTCGGTGGGCGAGCTGACTGATTGGATGGGAACCGCCGGCTCGTATTCTTCGCGTTATCTGGAGGCCTTTGTTGTCATCGGCGCACTCTATTTGCTCATTTGCCAAGTAGTGAACGTCATGCGGATCGTTATCGGCCGTGTATTTATTCGTAAAATCCCAGGGAGGTCCGGACAGTGAGCGATAATCTCCTCCAGTATTTAGGTTATTTTTGGCAGGGCGCTAAGGTGACGATTTGGATCAGTTGGCTGGCGTTGCTGCTTGCCTGTGTGATCGGGACGTTGGTGGCCACCGCCAACCTTAGCAAATACCGGGCTCTCAGGATTTTTGCCAAGGTCTACATTGAGTTTTTTCGCTCGATGCCGATCCTGGTGCTTCTCTTCGTTTGTTATTACGGCCTTCCTCTTATCGTCGGTATAGAAGTATCGGCATTTACCGCGGTGACGCTGGGTTTGGGCCTTACGACAAGCGCGGCCGTTGCCGTGGTCGTCCAGGCTGGCATTGCTTCCGTGGATCATGGCCAACGGGAAGCCGGTGTCGCGCTCGGGCTGAGCCCATTTCAGCTCTGGTCAAAAGTTATCTTACCTCAGGCCCTGCGGGTCATTGTGCCCCCTTCTGTCGGTATTTATATTTCAGCCCTGAAAGACTCATCACTCGGCGCTGTTATTGGCTATGTTGAACTGACTAAAACCGGCCTGTTGATTAGAGATGCGACCGGTGACAACGTCAGTATCATCGTTGCGGTAGCCAGCATTTACTTTCTCATCAACTTTTTAATCTCCCGGCTTGGCGCTTTTCTGGAATATCGCATGAGGATCCCAGGCTTTTCACGGAGTTAATTTCAAATCGAATGCTTGTAAGTAGCGATCTGAATATCCGGCAGCGGTTGCTGAGCACCTGCCGGTATTACCGCGGCCACTCGCGCTGTGCCTTTAATGCGGCTTTCCACGCTCGCCAGCAGGAAAGCCGAAACCATAAGCAGCTCCGTCATTCCGAGTTGCGTCGCTGCACTGAAACGCCGTAGGCGCGCCATCAGAAACTGAGCCCCCAAAGTGACGGGTTCAGTTTCAGCGCTGCAGCTTGATGAACCGGTCAATGCATTCCGGCGCAGTCGGTGCCATACCTCTAAATAGCTTCGCACGGATCCTGAAGTGAGCAGAAGAGAGATATAAGCAGATAATGACGACTCAACCTAACCGGCTACCCGCCGCAGCACAGACAAACCCACTGTCTGTAGCCACGACTTTATTGCTCGCCTTTGCCTGTGGCGCCACAACGGCGAATGTCTATTACGCACAATCAATTGTGGGGCCGATTGCTGCGGGCCTGCAACTGCCGGCAAGCCTTGCCGGCCTGATTGTCACCACAACCCAGGTCGGTTATGGCATAGGCCTGTTCTTTCTGGTCTGCGTTGCCGATTTGGTGGAAAACCGCAAGCTCGTCTTGATCGCCGCGACCGGCACCATACTTAGCCTGATCGGCGTAGCTTGCAGCACCAGCGCTCCGGCCCTCCTCATCACATCTTTGGCACTTGGTATCTGCACCGTGGGCAGCCAAATCCTGGTTCCACTTGCCGTGCAACTGTCGCCAGAAGCGCAGCGCGGCCGGGTCATCGGCAACATCATGTGCGGTTTGGTAGCGGGCATTATGTTGTCCCGGCCATTAGCCAGTTTTCTCACGGCCTATTGGGGTTGGCGATCGGTTTTTATCTTCTCGGCCGTGGTGATGTTCTGCACGTTATTACTGTTGGCGAGATCCTTGCCAGAATGGCGGCCACGGCCCAGCCGAGGCTATGCGGCAACGCTGCGATCCATGCTATGCCTGCTGGCAACCTCGCGTCCTTTACAGCGCCGCGCAGCTTACCAGGGAACCATGTTCGCGGTGTTCAACATGTTCTGGACCGCCGCACCGCTGATGCTGCATGTCCGCTTTGATATGGGCCAGGTGGGCATTTCCGCTTTTGCGCTGGCGGGAGCTGCCGGCGCGCTTTCTGCCCCCCTGGCCGGCAAGATAGCCGACCGTGGCGGCTCAAGATTAGGCACCGGGCTGGCTTTACTGTGCGCCGCCCTCGCCATGCTTATTAGTGAATGGGGGGAAGCCGTCGGATCGTTGCTGATTCTGGTCGCTGCGGCGATTATTCTCGATGCCGCTACCCAGGCGAACCAAGTGTTCGGGTTGCGAACCATCCAGAGCCTGGATGCCGAAGCACGCGGACGACTGAACGCAGCATACATGACGGTGATATTTCTTTGCGGTGCGATGGGGTCAGCTTTGGGGTCGATAACCTATTATTACGGCGGTTGGCTGACGACATCCCTGACAGGCGCCGCCTTGGTGTTGTTCATTCTGGGCATATTCACAACCGAAGTGCGCGCGCCACGCAAGCCGTAGGCGCGTTCATTGCGGGCATGAACGCCTGGATGTGCTGATGAGGCATTGTGCAAACGCTCAGCGCTTCAACGGTGAGCATTACAGGAATGGCCTATGTAAAAAGACGATTTGGAATGTCTAGTCACCTTGCTTTACCCCCGTTCTCTTTGCCCCATACAACTTTGTACATTGCATATCCGACTCGCCGGGTACAGCCGCAACGAGTCGGTGCATTCGCCTTGGGCGAACAGATCTTGAGTAATCAATGCCAGATTGTCGTGACAAAATGGTACCTTTTAAAATAAAAATGATTTATCACGTAGCTAAATCACTAAGTTCCTGATGCAATGCAATTCTTCCTAAATTCTGCAATAACGATAGCATCGATCGATTAAGCGAAATAAGCGGTTGAACGATCCGGCAGGTGTATAAAAATAGGCCATATTACTTTTTTGATGATTTTTTATGCTTTCAACCTAGTTTGACGATACACAGACATGGCCTAATCGATTCCACTTCCCTGTTTATCGCTCTATATCTTTAGAAGGGATATCTCAGGTCCTTATTTCTACTAACAAGGCCAGCATTTGTAATACGTAAATTTGCTATTGAACTTATGGTCTGGTTGATTGACTCTATCCATGAACAGTGGGCACTCTATTAAGAGAGTAAAACCGTTAACAAGATGAATCATGGCACAAGTAAAATCAGTGAAGAAACATCCTGTAATCAATAGCCCCGGAATTTCGACCAGCCAGTATAACAAATTTGTCATCTGTTATGAACAAGATAGCCAGAAACTGTCTTTCAATAGTGAAATTAGGCTGCATCTGGATTTTCACCAGAATATTATGTAATTGAGGAACACAGCCTAACATTGAATAAAATTCGTTTTAAACTCCCTCATCCATGTGAAAAATTTAAATATTAATGAAAACTTCTGATAACATCCTCTTTAATATTTCATGATCCTTTTGAACTTGTTCCGCTGAGCTGTGAGACAAAACGACAAAGCCAAGGTCGAAAGTAGAAAATAGATCGGTGGTCGGCAACAAGACATCTCCTTCATGTACATTGAAATATGATTTATAGTGAGATTTAAGGTTGGTAATTAGATCAAGTTTATTAATTTCCTTAGCCTGAGATTTTTCTTTATTTATTAAAAAAACCACTTTGGTATGGTTTTTAAGTTGATAATTTGTTGATATTTTTCTTTGATTGGAAACGAAATCAATTAATCGATGCAATTGACTATCTCCTGTTGCAACCAAGTTGAATATAGGGTGACCGCCACCGTGAGCTCTCGCTCCGACCTCAATTAGCTTCGGACCATCATTGGTCAACATAATTTCTATATGAGCGCAGCCAAATTTCACCCCCAGGGCATTGAGTACCAGGTTAGTATAATTAATAAGAGAAGGTGCAACAGGATCTGTCTCCTCAACCCATTCAATAGTCTCATATATAGACATTTGGTGTTCTGTGTTTACTTTACTATATTTACATATATCACAGACATAATGAATCCCGTCTACAGAAAATGTATCAACAACATATTCAATACCAGAGACAAACTCTTGAACAAGAACTTTATCATTCAGAATTTCAAGTTTATTTATCTTTCCATATATCTTATTAAATTCTTCATCAAGTTTATTCAAGTCAGTTAGTTTTATAACACTATCTGTTCCCGAGCTTTTTGGGGGCTTTAATACTAATGGCATACCAGCGAGATCATTTTCCCTAACCCATTTTCTAATTTCGTTTACAGAGTCAGTACAAATTTGTAATATGTGTGGGATCCGTTCCCTCGCTATACAATCCCCCATGCGCCCTTTATCTCTTCTAGCCAACATCATTGCTTTAGAGTTTGCAAAGTTTGGGGTTAGATGTAGTGATATACTATCGGCTAACTCTACACCAGTTTCACTACCAGGGATTATTGCAATAGGAGAATATTTACGCAGTTTTTCCAATGTTTCATTTAATATTCCACGATGATAGATTATTTTCTCGAAATCTTGTGGTCTGAATGTTATTTCACACGCACTAGGCAGTTCAGCATAGCTAAGCAATGCCAAAGGTTTTATGTTATGCTTTTTGAATTCATCCGCGTACAAGTTTCCTGTTGAAAACGGATCTACAATGACAACGTATCTATTTTTTCTCATGTAAAGCCTCACTATGCGTTTTTAGTAGGTCTTTCTTTATACCCTTCCTCACTAAAGGAATAAGACATAAAAGTGTTCCACAGCCACCAATCCAGAGGGCTGCTTTTAATCCACCAAAATGTATAACGATAGAGTTAATCAAACTACCTACCGATATAGCCCCCCAGATCAGGAATCGATGAACAGAGTTAACCCGCCCCAACATTTTCGCTGGCGATTCCTTCTGCCTAAAAGTAAGTGCCACGGGATTGAATACTCCCTCACCAAAGCCATGAATTACGCATGCTATTATTATCCCTATGACTGAATTATACATACCTGATATAGGAATAAAAACCAATCCACAAACTGATATGGTTGCCCCTAAAACAAGAGTTCTTGCGAACGAAAGTTTATTCACAATCGGAGAAGAAAGTATATTTCCCAAAGGAAACCCGGCAGCAGCAGCACCAACAACCAACCCAATCTGGTAAGATGATAGACCAAGTACGGACTTACAATATAGAACAAGACTAGTATCAATGGTTGTTAGAAAAAGGACGTACATAGCCCCACATAAAAAAATTGGCTCTAGGTACTCATGTCCAAATACAAACCTTATCCCTACAATTATATCATCTAAAACCGCTCGAAAAACACTCACACTAGTGTGACGAAAGGTAGATTTATCCTCTTTATAATCTATGGCTTTTATTAATCCAAGAGTCATCAAAGAAATTAGAAATGACAATGAGTTAGCGGCAACAGCCACAGTAACACCGAATAAAGAAATGAGAGGACCGGCTAAAAAAGGTCCAACAATATTGACCATTGATTCCGAAAAGCAGAGTTTTGCATTTCCTTTTTGTAACGGAGCTTTGTCTTTAAAAATAATGGGTAATACTGACGTATATGAAATTTGAAAAAAAACATTTGCGCAACCAGATAAAAAAACCAACCCCATTAACATGTAAATTTTTATTTTAAAAAATATGGATAAAAAAAATATCGTCAAATATATAATAGTTTGAACACCATCACAGAACATCATAATTCGGCGTATATTTATGCGGTCAACGATCGCTCCTACAGGTAAGCCAATTATCAGGAAAGGGAGATACATCATGAAAGGAAGAAGAACTGCTTGAGAGGGACTGGCCTCAGCAAACTGCAATGCTAGTAATGGCATGCCGACTACAACGAACTGACTGCCAAGGAGGCTGAGAGTTTGTCCTGCCCATAGTAGATTAAAGTTGTACCAGCCCCGGTCTGGGGCTGTTTTTTTATTAAATAAGCTCATTGGACACTTTATCTGTATGTAGTAGGGAACGATTCGTATCGTCGGTATCTGGGTAGACTCCTTTAAACACAATTCCATTTTCAGTCGAAAAACAATGCAGATGGTATAGGCTGTTTTCTTTAACCTCTACAGGGTGCTCAAATAACTGAACGGCTTGCATCCAATGAGAACGGTTGTTCTCTGGAGAATTACTCAATTCAATGTTCTCAGCCAAAGACAAGTTAAACCAAAAAAGAACACCATGAACCTGAGTTGATGCTGTGGCCCTTTTCTGGATAAAACAATTTTTATCAAAAGATATGTTGCTTTGAAAATCCACAATCATTATTTCAGAAACATTGCTGACAATCTTGTGGTTCCAAGTATTTAACCTTACTGGAAAATAACCAGGAGTTTGAAATTCATTAAAAGAGCTCAGGTCGAATCCTAAGATGTTATCCGGAACACAATTCAACGCGGCAATATCTTCACTATTAATTAGGCAACAGTTGAGTCTTACTGCGCTAGGTATTAGCAGAGCGTTTTCGTGTAAAAGCTCACGGAGAGCATGCGTAAGAGAAACTGCAAAACCTTCTCCAAAAAAACCACAGTCTACAGTTTCAGAAATAAGCACATCAGCTCTATCAGGCAGGTCAAAACCTAATATTAAATCAGTGGAAAGTTTATTTATTACAGTTATTTTATCCTTATATCCATTAATAGATATTATCTCTTCCGCTTTTTTAGCGACATATGGATTAACTTCACATGTATAAACATGTTTCGCTCCATTCTGGACGGCTAGCATTGATAGAAAGCCGGTCCCAGTTCCAATATCGAGAACTAGCTTATCTCTCATATCAGAAGATTCCATAGCAAGTTTTAGCTTTTCATTTCTTTCATTATCATTCAGCATGGCGAAATGCCAACGTGGGATACTACTTAATACACGAAATTCGGATTCACAGACTTTGCAGTCTTTCATCAGCATAACCCCCTCCATTCAGACTCGATAACGTTATAACCGCTTCAAAGTCTTTGACTGTAACAGTTAGACTATCCCCGTTTTTTATTAAAGGTAAGTTCAACTTATTCAACGTACACTTTAATGTTCTTTTCCCATGCCATGGGCAAACAATCGAACGACCGACAAATGTGCCGTGGCTAAGCGGTCCTCCTCTATGTTTACATGTGAAATCTGTAAAGATCACGTTGTTATCATCATTTTCTACCATTATGAATAGATGCTTTGTTTTCAAAATAAATGGGAGTTGGCACTTTTCAAATCTTATAGTTTGCATACTTTGTATAGTCCCCAATTGAAAGGATCCTGTACTTACAGTAATCAGAAAGAACCAGTGCTCCATGTAACCTATTCTTCCGAATTACAACGCAGTCACCGGGGAGAAGATCAGTATAGCAATCAGGGCCATGACAAAAACGTAGCATTCCTTCATCAACGATACAAAACTCATCTCCATCATGAACATGTGGAACTGACAATTCATTCAATGGTTCATTTAGGTATGCTACAGGTATTTTTTTTATATCGTCTAGAACTGATCTTTTAATGTCTTTTGCTAACTGGACATATTTTTCTTTGTTCTCCATCCAACGAATTTGATCGCAGAGTTCTTTTTCCATCACTTTTTGTAAGAAGCCACAAACTTCAATCCCTTTTACAAAGTGCACATATACATCATTGCCAAATCGCTTAGCTAATGGATTCAATATTTCATGTAGCGTCATCCGTCCATGAAATCCATCTATATGATCGTGTTCCTCATAGTAGCGAACATCAATGTCTTTAATCGTCTCTTTCAGCATGTTTCCTATCATCCTACAATAAGGACCGAATGAATTTTCTGCCCAGGTGATAGCACCTACATACTCGAAAAATTTAGATATATCATTGGTAATATAATGAAAGTAATTATTATTCATTAATGTAGAATTGAGGTAAAAATTCCAATATGCATGAGAATTATCATACATTCCTGCTGACGATAAAGTTTTTTTGAATAGAGTACTGTGTTTTTCTTCATGTCTTCCATAACCAAACTCATCGAGTAATACCCTAAATAAAGCTGACTGCTCTGCACCAAAATCGCCTTTTGCGTAGCGAATCATGTGAGATGATTCGGGTAGGAAGTCCAGAGCATGTTGCATTAATAAAAATTTGGCCACCAATTCTCTTGAAGATGATTTTTCTATCAAAACTAGACTTTCAGGCTTTTCAGAAAGAGTGCTTATCTTGTTATTGAAATATTCTTCAAAGGTCTCTCTATTCCAATCACCTGTAACATAGACTTCTTTGTCAATGTATCCAAATATTTTTTCTTCCAGTACAGGAATTATTTTATTTTTTAGCTTGATTATCGAACTGTTATAGTTCTCTGATAATTCTCTTGTAACGTTGTTCGACGTCTGAGGAAGAAAAAGAAAATCCATCTCATACATAGCTGTTAGAATTCTATTCATTGTAAATGTTGAGTAATTGCTTATGTTTTCGTTCTGAACATCATCGAATACGATATGTTTAAATGATTGTGGTCTGACTGGACGCTTCCAAACGTCATCTGGTTCATACCAAGATGTTGAATCTCGGAACTTATTAAAAGCAGACATTTCTTGCAACAGTATGTTTAGTTCTTTTTCTGTCATTCGGTTCATATTTTCACTAGCCATAGTCGTACTACCTCAGTTCATTTAGCCCTGTCGTAGTAAGACTATCTCGTTTCAATGAGTATCGAAAATACGCTACATTGCTATTTGAAAAATACAACAAATTATATATAAATCATATAATTATACTTAATTTCCTTTCTTTCCTATGATTCTGTGTTGCTCTTTTTCTCTGTTTATCAATACTTTTTTCCTATCAAGCCCCCATCTATAACCGCCAAGAGATCCATCATTTCGTACAACTCGATGGCAGGGCACTGCTACTGCTAACTTATTTGCCCCACATGCATTTGCTACGGCCCTATATGACTTTGGCATACCTATTTTCTGTGCTATGTAGGAATATGTAACTGTTTCACCGGCAGGGATTTCCCTCAATGCTTTCCAAACTTTTTGTTGAAATGCTGTTCCCCTGATATCGAGTGGAAGTTCTGTATCGTTTCCGGGATGTTCAATAAGTCCGACAACTTTTGCTACAATAAGGTCAAATTCCGCATCGCCTCCAATTAGCTCAGCATGGCTAAATGCATCTTGTAGTTCTTTGATTAGTACTTCTGGATCATTATTTATTGAAATTCGGCAAAGACCCTTTGCACTTTTGGCTACAAGAAAAGAACGTAACGAACATTTCCCAATGGAGAAGTAAATGACTTCGTTTTTACCTCCCGATTTAAATTTTTTTGGGGTCATGCCTAGAAGTTGATTTGACTTTTCATAAAATCTACTATTGGAACTGAATCCACTATCATAAACTGCAGCGGTGATTGAGTCATGGGTACTGATATTTTGTTGGACTTGATTTCTATTTTTGGTTTGCAAGTACTCTTTCGGTGTAACTCCTGTCTGTTCTTTAAATACTCGGTGAAAATGATAAGCACTCATCCCGACAGTGTCCGCTAATTCATCTAGCTTTATCTTGCCGTCGCTATTATCCATTATCTCACAAGCTTTTTTTATAATCTTACAATGCCTATTTTTTGTGTTTTTTTGTATATCTCCACAACGTTTAGACTTCCTATAACCAGCCAAAATTGCATCATTTTCATTATCAAAGAAAACGATATTTTCTGGTTTTGGTAAACGAGATGGATTATGTGGGTCAAAATAAATTTTGCTTGCAATTACCCCGTAGACAAATTTTGCTTTTTCTGGAACCTCTTTATTTTTGAGCCATTTCCATCGTTTATCTTTTAGTATCTTCATGCTCCAGTCCATTTCAAAACATCCTTTCATTCTCATTAAAACGGATACATTTTCAAAAATAAAAAATCAAAACCATGCCACTTATCGCTATTTTATCTTTCCCAAAAAAGCAACTGACACATCCATAACTATATGAAATAATTTATTTTTTTACAACATTAATAATTTCCAAAAATGGTCAAAAAATATGTACAGGTATGTTTATCATCATATTAGAACCAGATGAACAGAGACTAAGAAGGGATACAGGCCACTGCTACTGGTAATACAGGGTTGAATAACACGCCACATTCACCGTCGCCGAAAAACCCCATAGTGAATTAAATACACTGTTCCAGTTTTCATTAGTAAAAGTTGGAGTAATGAATAATAATCCCCTTGCCAATTTAAAAATAGAGAAGAAAGCTTACATACACGTTTGAAATGACAGTTCTCTCAACAAGAATAATTTGACCAAAAATCAGGATTGTATGGTAGACAAGCTAATGCCGATATGGCACCAGCCGCCACGCAGTACTCACGGTTCTCGTTGGCATTAATGCACAGCCGCACCAAAAAGTGTCAACGGTTACACGAAGTCAGTGACTGGCAGAGGCGATTTGCTAGAATGGTCGCCACTTAAAACAGCAGATATGTATCATCATGAATTCACCCTTGGCCAAAGTATTACTCATCAGCTTATCAAGCCTGGTTCTGACGGGTTGCCAACAGTCTGCGCCAACGGCGCCAAAGCCGGTCAGCAGTCTGTCGCCGGTGCCGGAAAGCGCCCAAATGAACCAGTTAGCGTCGTTGATCGCGGCGAGCCGCTATCTGAGGCAACAGTGCAATCGCGGCGATCTGCCCGATGACGCCACCATTAACCAGACGGCATTAACGTTGGCTAAGCAGAAAGGATGGAATATCAATAATAACCAGGCGCTGGCCCAGATGAGCCATACGCTGTATCAGGGGCTGCTGGAAGACACTACGCCGAAAGAGACGCAGTGCATGACGTTTAACCGTTCGCTGGTGCCGTTTATCGACGCCATGCGTTCACAACAAAACGGTTAATCAAGAGGGAGTTGGCCGGGTTGTTCCTGCTCTTCGCTATCAATTTTTCCCCCCGGCCAGTCTTGCAACGCGTCAAGGATAAAGGGTTCTCCATTGACGCTGAACACCGTGACATCCTGCTGAATCTGCTCAATGATTACCCCTTCCACCGGACTGTCCCCTTCACGATAGCGCTTCCCGTTCAGGGTGATGCTGCGCTTACTGTCGTCGGTGGTATAAACATGCGCGCTGTAGTTCAGCATCGGCAGCTCGCCATCGCGCATCCGCGCGGCGGGCGCCGCCGCAGGTTCGCCGACGACAGGCGTGGGTTTTAGCCGCGTGTTTTCCGCAACGGGCACGTTAACGCGCTGCACGAGCGCCGGTTGCGGCGACGGCGTCAAAGGCGCAATCCCCCAGCGTTGGCCGCTAAACCACCCCAGTGTCACCAGTAATAACGCATAAGCCGCCAATAAATAACCGGGCATACGATAGCCCGTTGAATTTTCCCGCGCCGATTCGGCCACATTCCCCTCTCAGTCTCTATTTTTTTGCCGCCGTCTTCTGATGCTTCTATCGGATAAAGCGTAAGCCTTCAGTTATCCAGGTTATCCCAGCCGGCTGTTGCGCGGCTGCGGCAGCTACCGTCATTTGAGTATGAGAGGTCTATAGCACAGAAAAATGACAATTATGTCATTCAATTGTCGGTTCGCAGAGGCGTTAACGGTCGAGTGCAATTTATCGTATGGGGAGGTAAAGCGTTTTCATCATTGTGTAATAACCGACTGATAGTTTCCTCGCGCAACTTAATTATTACACTAATCAATTATTCGAGAATTATACCATGGGATACAACAACACTCCGCCTAAGCTGCATAAACGATTGCTCACGCTGGCACTCGCCGGCGCAATGACCCTGCTGGCCGCCTGTGATAACAACAGCAGTAACAGCGGCCCCACCGACAACGCGGTCGAAACGGCAAAACCGCCGGTGGGGCTGGGCCAGGTTGAAACCGCCCCCGTCCAGAATGAATCCACCGTTCTTCCCTTTGTCGATTATGCCTATACCAACCAGCGCGGCGACGCACGTTATGCGACCCAAGAAACCAACGCCGGCGTGCGGGTGCTGGCCGGCTTTTTGAAGGTATGGGAACCCAGCAGTCTGCTGGTCGACGCTGACGTATCCGCCGAAGCGCGCGACGGCTTCCCGGCCGTCGTGAAATCCAGCTGGACAGGAATACCGGGCGATGCAACCGATGGCCGGGTATTGGATACGGTGGTACATGATGAAAACATTGATTTCTCCATGCGCACCACAACCTCACGCACGGACGAACAGGAGCTGGCCGCTTATCTGGACGATCGGCGCGGCAAAGGTTATAGCGTCACGGATGGTTTAGGGCCGCTGACCGAGGCATGGCGCACCGCCGCACGCCAGTTCACTACCATCACCGACATTCCCGCTGATGCCGACACCGTAAAATATGACGATGAAGGCAACAACACCGGCGTCAGCGGTGACGCCAACCCGGAATTCGGTAAAGCGATTACTTTCGTTCAAAATATGGGAACGAATGCTTCGACCGAACCCGCCAAACGCTTTTACAAATATGCCCGCCCCTGGCGATGGAGCGATCAGGTGGTGATCGCCCCATCGCTGGTTCCGGCCACCAGCAGCACGCCTAATAACGACGGCGGCTTCCCCAGCGGACACACGGCGGAAAGCGTGCGTAACGCCATCGCCATCGCCTACCTGGTGCCGGAGCGATTCCAGGAAATGGTGGCGCGCGGCGTGGAGTTGGGTGAAAACCGCATTATCGCCGGGATGCATTCGCCGATGGACGTCATCGGCGGGCGCATTTTAGGCCAGGCGTCGGCCTTGGGTAACATTTACGCGCAGGATGAAGCTACGCGCCAGGCAGCCTACGATCAGGCGCACCAAACGCTGATGAGTGCGGTCAACGCGCAGGAGCCGGCGGACTTCCTCAATTTCGCGCACTCCGCGTCAACCACCGACGATCGTTTTGCCGACCATCAAGCCAATAAGGAAAAATACCGCGCGCGCCTGACCTTCGGTTTCCAACAAACGGGGGACACCACGCGCGAAGCCGTGGTGCCGAAAGGTGCCGAAGTGCTGCTGGAAACGCGCTTGCCTTACCTGGATGCCGAACAACGCCGCGTGGTCCTGAAGACCACCGCGTTGCCGTCCGGCTATCCGGTGCTGGACGATGCGGAAGGCTTCGGTCGCTTGAACCTGTTTGACGCGGCCGACGGCTATGGCGCGTTCAACGGCGACGTAATCGTAAACATGGATGGCAACCTCGGCGGCTTTAACGCGCAGGATAGCTGGCGCAACGACATCAGCGGCGCCGGGAAACTGACCAAAAAAGGCAGTGGAACACTGATCCTGGCCGGCAATAACAGCTACACCGGCGGTACGATCCTGGAAGAAGGCACGCTACAGGCCGATGCGGATAACGCATTTGGCACTGGCGATGTTTACGTTGAAGCGGGCCGTCTGGCGGGCCATGCCGACAAGACGGTAAACCTTGCCGGCCGCTACACACAGTTGGCGGAGGCGACGCTGGCGCTCTCGCTGGGCCAGGATGGCGCCGGGCGGATAAATTCGACCAGTACGGTGGATATCGTCGGCGGCGGTCTCGAAATCAGTTTCCGCGACGGCTATCAACCGCAGGCGGGCGACGTGCTTGAAGTCATCAAAAGCGCCAGCTTCAGCGGCAAGTTCAGTAACATCACGGTCGACGGTTTTCAGGCCACGCCGGAATACTCAGCGACCGGGCTAAAACTCAAACTGGAGTAAAGATCGTTGAGCACAACGGCGCTGAATGACTCGGCGCCGTTGTACCCGTTGAACAATAAACACACCTCATCCCGTCATCCCCGTTACCTGCAGCAGCAGGCAAACCGCGCCGCCCAACGCCAGCCAGGGGCCGAAGGCCAGCGGCTGCGTGACGGACCGCCCCGTTATGCCGCGCTGTATCAACGTCGCCAACACGCCGCCGCCCGCGGCAATCAGCAGCAGATGCGGCAATGCCTGCCAGCCCAACCATGCGCCCAGCGCAGCCAGCAGTTTCAGGTCGCCGTAGCCCAGGCCATCCATACCGCGCAGCAGCTTAAAGCCCCACAGCAAGCACCAGAGAAGCAGGTAACCGGCCATCGCGCCGGCCACCGCCTGCGCCAGAGGTACAAAGGTATCGCACAGGTTGAAGCCAAGCCCCAGCCACAGCAGCGGCAAAGTGAGCACATCTGGCAGAAGCCACGTGCGGGCATCAATCGCCGCCAGCGCCAGCAACCACGGCAGCAACAGCAAAGCGCCGGCCAGTTCCCACCCCACGGGTATCAGCCAACCGGCCAGTAAAAACAGCAGCATACCGGCCAGCTCAACCAAGGGATAACGCCAGGGAATGCGCCATCCGCAGCAACGGGCGCGGCCGCTCAGCAACAACCAACTGAGCAGCGGAATATTATCTTTGGCCGCAATCGGCCGCCGGCATCCGGGACAGGAGGAAGGCGGCAGCAATAAATCGTAGCGCGGCGCCGCTTCGTCCAGAGAGAGAGACAGTTGCCGCCGCGCGTCGTCACGCCAGCGGCGCTCCAACATTTGCGGCAGCCGATAGATAACCACATTCAGGAAACTGCCCACAATGAGCCCCAGCAACGCCAACGATACCAGCCAGCCTACGGGATAGGCCTCACTCAACGTCGTTAACCGATCCACGTCATGCTCCTCTGAAAATCATGGGGCGCCATCCTTGCACAGCCGCAAAACGCGGGCAATTTCGGCCTGATGGCCGCCGTCAATGCTGCGCAACGCCGCGCAATTTTGCTTAAAAGGCGGGCGTTAACCGCCCTTCATACTGAAACTCTATTTCTCCGCGCGCGTTAACATTACGCTGGGCGGCCAACAGCTGTTTTAAGCCCGTCGGCAACTCATCCCCGCGCATTAACCGGCCGGCGAAACGGTACTGCCCCGAAGGCATCAACGCCCCCTGCCCCGACAGTTGCAGGTGCGCGGATTTCTGCCGCACTTGCGCATCAATATTTCCCTGGCGGCAACTTAGCGTCGCCAGCGGATTGGCCAACTCAACGCCGCCCAGCGGGCTTATCAACACCGCATCGCGCCAGCTCAGCGTTGCCGTCAGCGCATCGCAGCGCCGCTGCGCAAAGGTAGCGCGCTGAACCTGGAGCTGCAGCCTGCCGGTCGCGCGCAGGGGAACCGAAAGGGGCAGATGGCTCAACGCATAATCCGCCGGCGCCGACAGTTGCCATTGTTCAAACTGCAGGCGGCGCCAGCCGCGAACGTTACCCTGCCCGCTGATGCCTTCGGGGTTTTGCAGCCGCAGATGCAACACCGGCGTCAGCGCGGACAGACCGAGACGCCAGGAGATATTCCCCACGGCGTGCGTTCGCCAGCGCACCTGCTGCAGTTCGCCATGCCACAGCGTGCCCGCCGCCTGCGCGGCGGAGATGCCCGCGGGCAGCCGGCTTATCAATACGCCGGCCGGTAGCTGAACAATCAGAAACAGCAGGTAAAGCAGCATAAACACGGCGGCCACCCGTACGTTAGCCCGCATCGGTGCGCTCCAGCAGCAGCTTGCCGACCGTCACCCTGCCCGTTTCGGCAGGCACGGCGCTGACCTCCAGGATCTGCGTTTTCACCGCTTCGCCTTCCAGCTCGCTCAACCAGTGTATCAACGCATTGAAATCGCTCGGTGTCAGCGTCACCGTCACTTGCCGCCCCTGCGGTTGCAGGCGAATGATATTCAACCCGTGACGGCTGGCGCTACGCGCCACCTGGGCGGAAAGCCCAGGTTGTGATTCCCCCTGCGCCGCGGGGGCCCCGGCAGCCTGTTTAATACGCGGCGCCTGCTGCCGTAGCCAGATCGCCGTCTGCCGTTCGCGTTCGGCAATCAACCGCCATTGGCCCTCGCGTTGCTGCCATGGCTGCCAGATCAGGTAATAGCCAAGCCATAACGCGATCGACAGGGCGCAAATCGTCAGCAGCACGCGTTCACGCGCGCTAATCGACAACCAGCGGCGGCGTAGTGCATTCATTGCTTGATCCTCAACACCAGGCGGCCTTCAACACCGCCACTGTTTTGCCTCATTTCACCGGGCGTTACTTGGTAGGCCGCGGCAGCCTGCCGCTGAAGCTGCTCCAGCTCTTGGTAGCCGGCGGCGCGTAAATCCAGACGCCATTCGCCGCGCGAGCCGTCATAGGCCAGCATTTGCAACGCCACGCCGGCGTTGCGCGACATCAACCGCTGTAATTGCGCCAACTGCTGCGCCAACGGCGAGGCGTGACCATCATCCGTCAGGCGCTGAAGATGCTGCTGCATTTGTACGCGTGGATTCACCACGTTGTTCTCTGCCGGAAAGAGTTGCCGATAAATGCGCACGCTTTCCTGACGCCAGTAATTCGCCTGCTGATAATGCTGATAGTGCGTCCAGGCGGCGTCTGTCGCCAGCAGCCCCAGATAGCACACCGATGCCAGCGCGATGCGCCGCCAGGTTGCCCGCCCCTGACGCCACGGAGTTGGTGCGGCGAATTCGCCCTGGCGTAGATCTACCGCAGGTAGATTGCCGCCCATCGCCGCCAGCGTCAGCACATCGGCGACCGGCTGCTGCCGCCACTCTAGGCCATAGTCCGGCGGATCGCCGTAGCAGCATACCGGCGGCAGCGGCGCACAGGCGTTCAACAGCGCCGGCAGCCATGACGTTTCCGCGGCCATGCCGCGGCAGCGCGACTGACGAAATAGCCAGACATCCTGCTCCCGCAGCGCGCTCCATCCCTCGTCATGCAACGGTAGCGCCAAAACGTCCGGCACCAGACGCGCAACGCCGATCCCCAGTTCGGCGCACTGCGCCATCCACTGGCGCATCAGTGCTTTCGCCGCCACCGCCACCGCGGCTTGCTCACCACGCCATTCCAGTACGGCGAAGTGCAACTGTTCAATATCCGCGGCGAGCTGATCCTCCAACATAAAAGGAATCACCTGCTCCTGCTGACGCCGTGCCCGGCGTGATAAACTCACCTGATGGAACGCGATGCCGGTAGCGGGCACCAGCACCTGCGCCGGGTTCACCGCGGCATAAGGCGCCAGCGCCGCACGCACGGACGCAAGCGAACCTTGCCCCCGGGCCACGGCCCGCGCCGTGGCATCCGACCACAGCAACCAGCCGATCTCGCCTTGTTCATCGTGCGCCAGGCGCACAACCAGGCGCAGCTTCCCATCCGCCTTGTTCTGTTTAATCACGGCTCCTCCGCCCTGTCCCAGCCATATTTCCTTTACAACACGGTGATTTTTCTATCGTTAAGGCGCAACAAACTGTGCTGATGGATATCGCTGTCGCCCACCCGCACGTGAAGATCAACAAAAAACACATCGCTTTTTACCGTCAGGAACTGCCGGGCGGTGGCGTTATCGATGTCGCGCAGCAGATCCGTCCGCCACAGCTCGTCCAGGCTTTCCCAGCCGGTGCGCGGCCGCAGGCTCAGCAATGCCGCGGCCTGTCCGCTGTCCAGTTGATTAAGCAACAGCGCCGCCAACAAAGGCGCCTGCTCCTCGCTCAGGGTATTAATATTGATCGCCAACGTTTCCTGCGGTAATACGCAAACGTAAGGCAACAGGCGCTGATAGAGATCGGCGTCGACGCCGTATACCGTGCGCAGCTCGCTGATATCGCTCATCGGCTGGTTGGCGGGACGATAAGGCGGCGAAAGCGAGGCGTAAGACGCATCCTCCGCGCCGTTGGCCGCCGGATAGCCGTCGGCGTCGATCCAGTCGCGTACCGCCCCCGTCACCTGCTGCGCCCGCACATCCTCCTCACCCAGATTGATCAGCAGATACTGCAAGACCTGCGCAGGATAAGGCGTGGTCAACGCGGTGCCGTTATTATCAGCCGATTGGTTGATGGCATTGAGATTAAGGCAGGCGCGGCCGTCGCGTATCCGGCCCTGAATCTCTCCGCCATCCACCGGAAACTGGCGCCCCTGCTGCGCCCAGAATTGCGCCAGATGGGTTCGCTGCGGCGAATCCAGCGCGTCGCGCAGCAGGATATTGCCCGCCAGCGATTCCGCGCCCAGCGCATACCATTTGGCCTGCTGGCGGCCAAGTTGCCCTTCGGCGCGCAGCAAACTGCGTCCGCTGCGTTCGGCCATCACGGCAGCCAATGCCGCCATCAGCGCCAGCATCAGCAACACCACCAGGAGCGCGACGCCGCGCTGCCTGCGCATCATGCCTCTTCGCCCGTCGTCACGATAAATAGCCGCGATAGCTCGCCGTAATCGGCCAGTATCAATACCACTTCGATACCCTGCGGCAGGCGCGTGCTGCTGTCCCAGCGCTCCCGCCATGTGCCGTTAGCGAAAAAGCGTAGGCGAAACCCCTCCACGCCGCTCAGCAACGGCGTCACTATCGGCTCCTCGCCCGGCAACGGGTCAGGGTGACGGTAGTGCAACCGCTGTAGCTGCCGGTTTTGCAAACGATAGCTGACCAGCTGTAACTCCGAACGGCGCAGCAGCCCGAAGGGATTGGGCCAACCATTACGGGTAAATGTCACCGCCCAATCGTCGCTTTTCATCTGATAGCGGGCGGCATAAAACGGCTGCTCGTTCGCACGGCTACGGCGCGCAATCAGGTGGGAAAAATCGCCGTCCAACTGACCGAAGGCGCGCTGCAACTGCGCCAGGCGTTCGGCTTTATGCTGTGCGAGTTCATCGTTGCGCAGTACCGCGTGCAAAATCTGCATGGCGCCGACGCTCAGCGCGGCGAAAATAGCCAGCGCCAACAGCATCTCCAGCAGCGTGAAACCCTGATTACGCCCGCGCTTCACCCGCCGCTCCCCGCGCCCTGACGCACCACATAAGTGCGTAAGTACCCCTCGGCCGATACCGCGTTTTTCTGCCGTCGGACTTCCACGTCCAACGCCCGCAGTTGGCTGTCGCCGGTCGCTACCCCCTGCCAGCGCCAATACCAGCGCTCGCCGGCAAACTGAGTTTCGCCGCTGACCCAGCGGGTTTCCGGCCAGGTTTGCTCCAACCGCAGCCTCACCTGCTGATTTTCCGCAATCCAGGCGGCAAAAGTTTTCTCTTCCAGACGGCCGATGCCGGCGGCCTGCTGCGTCGTGGCTTTCAATAACGCCAGACCGGCGAGTGCGAAAACGCTGACCGCGACCAGCACCTCCAGTAACGTCATCCCCTGCTGCCGTCTCATGGCGCCGCCTCACCGTTATCGCTCAGCGAAGTGCTTATCCGTCCGCTGTCGTCCACCTGTAGCCAGGATGAAATGCCCTGTTGCGCATTATGAAAAACCAACGTGAAGGGGGTTATCTCCCCGCCCGGCAGAATCAAAATGGCCGGTTGCTTATCGCCTTCCCCGGTATCGCGCAGATGCAGTTCAAGACGCACGGCGGCCGGCAGTTGCGCCGACGCCGCCAGACGCCGGGGTTGCCATGGCTGCCAGCGATAGCCGCGCCACACATCATCGCCGCTATCCGGTTGAGCGGTTTGCCGGCGCTGCAGCACGTTAAACTGCCAGCGGTCGGGATAGATGCTGATACCCAGCAACTGCTCATGCAACTGGCTGTTATCCACCGCGAAATCCAACTGCGCCTGGAAACGCGCCAACTGATATGCGGCGTCCTCCCGCCGGTCGGCAGGAAATGACATCATCACCAGGCTGGCAGCGCTGCCGATCAGCAACACCACCAGCATCATTTCCAGCAGCGTGAAGCCGCGCGCATCACCGGCCATCGGCTATTTCCCGCCGAGGTTCCAGTTGCCGAGATCGTCATCGGTATCCGGCATACCGTCCGGGCCGAACGAAAAGACATCCAACTGGCCGTGTTGGCCGGGGTTCAGGAGCTGATAATCATTGCCCCACGGATCCTTCGGCAGACGGCGGATATAGCCATCCTGCGGATAGTTGCGCGGCTCCGGCGCCAGGTTGCTTTTTGTCACCAGCGCCACTAATCCCTGCTCGGTGCTGGGATAACGGTGGTTATCCAGCTTGTACATATCCAGTGCGCTTTCCAACGCCACCAGATCGCTGGTCGCCTTCTGCCGATCGGCCTTCTCTTTATTACCCATCAAATTAGGCACCACCAGACTGGCCAACACGCCCAGAATAACGATAACCACCATGATCTCTAACAGGGTGAAACCACGCTGACGCTGCTGCATCCGTTTTCTCCATCGCTAAAATTTTCGCTAACTTCATGAACTCATTAAGGTATTCAATTGCAGAATCGGCTGTAGTATCGCCATGACGATAAACAGCACGATGGCCGCCATAGTGACGACCAGCAACGGCTCAAACAGCCCCAGCGCCAGCGTTATCTGGGCGCTGAACTCGCGGTCCTGATTATCCGCCGCCCGCGCCAGCATGCTGTCCAGTTCACCGCTGCGTTCGCCGCTGGCGATCATATGGCGCATCATCGGCGGAAATAACCGGGTCTGCTCCAGCGCCTTATGCAAACTCACCCCTTCGCGTACCGCATCGGTGGCCTGCGCCAGCCGGTAACGCGCGTAATCGTTGTTCATCACATCGCCGCTGATGCGCATCGCCTGTAGCAACGGCACCGAACTGGCGTTGAGAATACTCAGCGTGCGGGCGTAACGCGCCGTATTCAGGCCGCGCGCAATGCGCCCCAACAGCGGCAGACACAGCAAACGGCGATGAAATGCGACGCGCCTTTTCTCCTGCCGCAATAGCGATTTGCCCAGCAACGCCCCCGCCAGCAACGCCAGCAGCAGCCAGGGGCCGATATGGCGCACTGCATCGCTAAGCCCCATCAGTAAGCGGGTGGAAAGCGGCAGCGCCTGCTTCATATGGATAAATTGCTCCACCACTTTCGGCACTACCGCCGACAGTAAAATGCTCACTACCCCGATCGCCACCACGGTCAGCACACAGGGGTAGATCATCGCCTGCTGTATCCGGCCGCGCATTTGCTGACGCTGTTCGGTATAGTCCGCCAGCCGGTTGAGCACCGTATCCAGATGGCCGGACGCTTCCCCCGCCGCCACCATGGCGCAATACAGCCGGTCAAAGCTGGCGGGGAAGCCGCTTAGCGCTTCCGCCAGCGCATGCCCCTCCAGAACTTTGGCCCGCACGCCGGCCATCAGCGCGCTCAACCGCGGTTTTTCACTTTGGCGCGCCACCGCGTCCAGCGCTTCTTCCAACGGCAGCCCGGCGGCCACCAACGTGGCCAATTGGCGAGTCAGTAAGGCCAGATCGGCGGCGCCGATGTTGCGCCGCCGCAACAGACGCATGCCTGCCGGCGCGGCCTGGCGTTCGTCCCGGCCCTCTTCCAGCGCCAGCGGCACCAGCCCCTGCTCACGCAGCAGTTGGCGCGCCTGGCGCGCGGAATCCGCCTCCTGCATGCCGCGACACTTTTTGCCCTGCGCGTTCAACGCCTGATAGTGGAATAGCGCCATGTCACTCCTCCGTGGTCATCCGCACCACCTCTTCCCAACTGGTGATGCCGGCCAGCACTTTTTCCAGCCCGTCCTGACGCATTGATGCGCGCTGGACGCCCGACATCCGCGCGATGGCCAGTTCGCCCTCGCCGCGCTGGATCGCCGCACGTACCCGCTCGTCGATCGTCAGCAGCTCATGAATGCCGGTACGGCCGCGATAACCGGTGAAATTGCACAACGCGCAGCCGGTCGGCCGGTAGATCTGGCTGCCGGGCGCGATCCCCATCTGCACGGCCTGTTGCCCATCGACCGTCCAGGGTTGCCGACAATCAGGGCACAGCGTTCGCACCAGGCGTTGCGCCAGCACCCCCAACAGCGAGGTAGCCAGTAAAAAGGATTCAATGCCCATGTCCTGCAGGCGCGGCAGCGCGCCGAGCGCGCTATTGGTATGCAGCGTGGACAGCACCAGATGGCCGGTCAGCGAAGCCTGCACCGCAATCTGCGCCGTTTCGCCGTCGCGGATTTCCCCCACCAGCACCACGTCCGGATCCTGACGCAAAATGGCGCGCAGCCCGCGGGCAAAGGTCATCTCCACCCGCGGGTTGACCTGGGTCTGGCCGATGCCGTCCAGCTCGTATTCGATGGGATCCTCCACCGTCATGATGTTGCGCTCCGCCGCGTTCAGCTGTCTCAGCGCCGCATACAGCGTGGTGCTTTTGCCCGAACCGGTCGGGCCGGTGACCAGGATGATGCCGTGAGGGCGGTGAATCAGGTCATTCATCTGTTGCTGCAGATGAGCGGACATACCGAGCAGCGCCAGATCCAGCGGCACGCTGTTTTTATCCAGCAGCCGCAACACCACGCGCTCGCCATGGTTTGAAGGCAGCGTGGATACCCGCACGTCGACCGCCCGACCGCCGATGCGCAGCGCCATGCGCCCATCCTGCGGCACGCGCTTTTCAGCGATATCCAGCCGCGCCATCACCTTAATGCGCGATACCAGCAGCGACGCCAGCTTGCGCCGGGGGCGCAAAATTTCACGCAGCACGCCGTCGATCCGAAAGCGGATCTGCAAGTGGCGCTCATAGGTTTCTATATGGATGTCCGAAGCCTTCTCTTTTATCGCTTCGGTCAGCATGGCGTTGATCAGGCGAATAATCGGCGCATCGTCGTCGGCATCCAGCAGATCGTCGCTGTCGGGCAACTCTTCCGCCAAGGTGTAGAAATCGATGTCGTTGCCGATGTCCTCCATCATGCGTTTAGCTTCGTTGGAATCGCGCTGATAACAAGCGACCAGTTGATGTTCGAATGCTTCTTCGCTCACCAGTTGCACGCTCAACGGGCCGCCGGCCACCCGCCGCGCTTCCAGCAGCGCCGGGGCTGCGGTCTGCGCCATGCAGATCGCCCGGAACGCCGCCTGCTCCTGTAACAGCAGGATTTGCTGCGCCCGCGCCCAGGCAAAGGGCAACAACGGACGCTGCTCGCCACCGCCTGACTCGCGATCGTTCATCGCTCCCCCGGCCGATAGAACGCGGCTATCGCCGACTGCACCTGTCTGAAGGTGTAGGCATTGTTGCCTTCGCGCGGCAGTTTAAGCACGTCGTCGGTCAGGATACTTTCCCCCTGACGTTGCTGTTCGTGTTCCTGGGCGAATGCATGGTATTTATCCGCCGAGGCATGGCGGTACTGTTGGCTATCGCGGATAATCGACGGGCGAATAAACAGCATCAGGTTGCGTTTCGACACCTGTTTGCTATCGGAGCGAAATAAACGGCCCAGCAGCGGAATATCCCCCAGAAACGGCACCTTACTCGCCGTTTCCTGGGTTCTTTTATCCAGCAGGCCGCCAACCACCACGGTTTCCCCGCTGCCGACCAGCACCGCGTTGTTCACCGTCCGGGTATTAAAGGTCGCCCCCAGCTCCGCACTGCTGCTGGAGGAGGAATCGGCCACGCTGGAAACCTCCTGCTCTATTTCCAGCAGCACCGAATCCCCTTCGTTAATCTGTGGCTTGACCTTCAGCTTGATACCGACCGTTTTACGCTCGACGGTGTTAAAAATATTATCGCCGGAGGTGGTGCGCGAGCCGGACAGCACCGGCACCTCCTGACCGACGTTAAACGTCGCTTCTTTGTTGTCCAGCGTAACGATACTCGGCGTCGCCAGAATGTCGTTTTTACTGTCGCTGGAGAGCGCAGTCAGCAACATCGCCCAGTTGCCGGAATAAAACCCGGCGGCGATGCCGCTGAAACTGTTGATGGTGCTCGCCAGCGTGCTATCCACCGTGCCATCCTGGCGGTATTGTTCCGCACCGGCCGCCACGCTGGCGATCGGCAGACCGGTATTGGTGAATTGCGTCATGCCGGCATGCTTATTGCCCCATTGAATGCCGAGATTCAGCCCGTCCGCGTCCTGCACCTCGGCAATAATCGCTTCCACCAGCACCTGGGAACGGCGAATATCCAGCTTCTCGATCACCTGCTCCAGATCGCGCATCACATCCGGCGCCGCGGTGACAATCAGCGAGTTGGTCTGATCGTGCGCCTTGATGGTGACATCCTTCAGCAGCGCCTGCGCCGGCTTGGCGTTTTTTTGTTCGCCCTGGATGCTGTCGCTGACCCCGTTCAGCACCTCAACCAGATCGCTGGCTTTGGCGTATTTCAGATAAATGACTTTGGTATTGCCCTGCACCGCCTGTTCATGATCGAGCTGCTTTATCATCCCGATGGTCCGCTGCCGAGAATTCGGTTCGCCGCTGACCATTATCGAGTTGGTTCGTTCGTCCGCCACCAGTGTGGCCACCATGCTGCCGGGCAACGCCGATTTACCCTCGTTTTTATTCAGCTCCGTCACCATCCTGACCACTTCAACCGCGGAAGCATACGCCAGCGGCACGGTCACTACGTTGCGATCGCCGACCTTATCGACCTGTTCGACAATCGCCATCAGCCGTTTGACCACCGCCGCGCGGCCGGTCATCAGCAAGACGTTGGATGGCTCATAATGCACCACGCTACCCGCCCCGGCGTTGTCATTAAGCTGGCGCAGCAACGGCGCCAAATCGCGCGCGGCCACGTTATTGACCGGCACTACCCGGGTGACCACCTCATCCCCCAGACCGGGCTGCGTATCACTGGCCACCGGCCCCGCCGCGGTTTTGGCGTCTTTGGCACGGATGATCTTCAACACGCCGTTATCCATCGGAATAGCGGCGAAGCCATAGACATCCAGCACGCTGAGGAAGAACTGGTAGTACTGCTCTTCGTTCATCATGTCATAGCTGCGTACCGTAATCGTGCCTTTCACCGCCGGATCGATAATCACCGTTTTGTTCAGATTTTTGCTCACCGTGTTAATGAATTCCTGAATATCCGTCCCTTTAAAACTGGCGGAAAATTCGGCACCCCAACCACAGGAAACCCACATCAACAGCACGCCAGCTCCCAGCAAACGCCAGCGCGGCTTTATTTTTTTACTTAACAATTAGTCATCTCCGGCTACCAGATAAATGTCCTGTCGTTGCCCCTCGCGTTCAATCGTGAGGGTTATTTCGCTCAGGCCGGGTAATTGCTCCATCGCCTGTTGCGCCTGCTGCGCATCGCGTAAATCCAGGCCATTAAGCGCCACGGCCAGATCGTTTTCATGCAGACCAACCCGGTGAAAGAGCTCGCTCTGTTTGCCGGGATTGAGGCGATAACCGATCAGCGCGTTGCCGTTCATCACCGGAGAAATCGTGATGTAATCCATCACTTGCATCGGCTTGCTCTGTAGCCGTGCTTTTAATTGCGCTATGGAGGGTTCGCCGCCAGAGGCCTGCGGCGGCGCGGCATCGTCGTATAGACGTAAAGCTTCATAACGCCCCTGGTATTCAAGCACCACCCGATCGGCGGAAATCGCCGTCACTTTGGCTGCATAGCCGGGAACCGCTTCGCCGACGCTGCGGCTGAACTGCTGATTGTCTTTGGCGATAATGGCGATCGAACGTTTTGGATCCGGACTGGCGAGCACGCCGGTTAACCGCAGCTTAAGCGCAGTCAACGGAAGATCCGTCAGCAGAGCGGGATTGACGGCTGCGGATGGCATCCGCCCGTCGGAAGGAAGGCCAAATAAGGTCAGCGTCGCCGCCGTGGCGCGCGCTGCCACCGGCGGCGAGGCAGGCGCGGACACGGCGGGCGCGATACCGGCAGGTATGAGTTCGGGTAGCCACAGGCGCCAGCTTAACGCCGCCAGTTGCTGAGCGATCAGCAACAGTAACCCCCAGAATAGAAAACGTTGCCACAGCATCATCGACAATGCCGGCCGCAGAGACAAAAGAGTCATTCGTCGGGCGCCGCAACGGTGCCCGGCGCCGACTGGATAGCAAACCAGAAAAAAATCATAACCCCGTACTCACTATTATTATTTAACGAGCCTTAGCTTTCCCCGGCGCAATATCCCTTGCAGTCAAATAGCGTGCATAAAGCTAGCAATGCTTTATTGCACTTTTATGAAGGCGTCGGGGCAACACCCCACTAAGCGGAGAACAGGATGACCGGCGGTAGAATTGGCGGTAGATCGTGCTATGGCGCGGCACCGCCAGGCTATTATGGGCGGGTGGTTTTTCTCATCCGCGCCGGCGGTACGGGAAGGTTGTTGGAAGACGACGTTTAACGCGATACGAACATTGGCACTCAGCCCAGCCTAAGTGCGCGGCATCCCCCGCTTAAGCGGGCTTTTTGCTTTTCATATATCGGCAGTTTCCGCCATTAATTCCATCATCAGGCTCACAAACACCTCGCCCGGCTGGGACATGACGCTGTGCCCATCGGTGATCGCCACGACTGAAATCGGTAATGCAGGGCGGAACGCTCGCACCGCCAGCCCGGCGGTGTCGATCCCCTGTAGAGAGAAACGGTCAACGATAGTTGCACTATTATTCCCGTGCCTGACCAGATTAATCGCCATGCTGTAACGGTTGGTTTCTACCGCCGCCACCTGGCGCTGGCGGAACGCCGGCACCTCTTCGGCAATCATGGCGACCAGCCGCGCGTCGGTGGTGATAAAAACCAGTTCGCGCGGCGAGATATCCTGCCAACAGACCTCGGCCTGCTGCGCCAGCGGATGCTGCTCGGGCAGCACGCACACCATTTCGCCCCGGCTGACGGCCAGCCGGTTATCCTCCGGCTCGTGGCCGGGCTTGACCATAAAGCCGAGATCGTAACGCCCGCCTTCCACCGCCGCCTCAATGTCATTATTCAGGCACATGTCCGCCACCACGCCATAATCCGGAAAGGCCTGGCGAAAGCGCGCCACCGCCCGCGGCAACATATTTAGCGCCAGCGCAGGCGTGGCGCAGACCCGCAACTGCCCGACGCGGTATTGGCGGAGGTGATCAACAAAGCGCTCGAAACGCAGCCGGTCCTGATGCACGCGCAGCGCTTCTTTATACAGTTCCCTGGCTTCGGGGGTCGGCTGCATTTTGCCCTTATAGCGTTCAAACAGGCTGAACCCCATCTGTTGCTCGATAAGCGCCAGGCTTTTGCTCACCGAAGGCTGGGACATGGCTAACTGCGCCGCCGCTGCTGTCACTGAACCGAGCTGAACGATACTGATAAAGACGTCGAGTTGCTTGGGGGTCATTGCCATTTTCCAGATAACGATATGATGATTATGCATTTAAAATGCATGCACCCAGGGTTATAGAATCACTAATTATATTCACTCAGGGGCATAAAATGAAATTATTCACTGCACGTTTAATGTCGGCATTGTTGCTGATACCGGGGATTTTCTTAACGCAGCTTCCGGCGCAGGCCGAGGACAATATCAATACGATCCTGCCAAACCATATCATCCGCGTCGGTGCGGTCAACGCGCCGCCGTGGTATCAGAAAGATCTGCTGACCGACCAGTGGACCGGGCTGGTACCCGACGTCGTGCAGGCGATATTTAAAAATACCGATATCAAAATTGAATACGTCGATACCCAGTGGGGCACCGCCGTGGCGGGTTTGCAGTCCAACCGTTTCGATATTTTAGGTGGCTTTAATAACACGCCGGAAAGAGCCAAAGCCGTCGACTTTACCCGCCCGATGGGCTCTCACCAGATGGGCGTACTGACGCTGGAGAAAGACACCAAGAAATATCAGGCCTGGGCAACCATCAATAATCCACAAACCCGGCTTGCCGCGATTGACGGTTCGGCGGCAGTAACGCTGCTGCAACCGCAGTTGGATAAAGCGCAGTGGATTATCGTTCCCGATAGCGACAACATGCAACTGCAGATGGAGAGCGGCCGCGCCGACGCCATCGTCACCAACGATATACAGATGGCGCAATATATTCAGAAGCGCCATCAGGGCACGATGATTATCCCGCAGCCGGTCAAAGAGCAGGCCACCAATATGGGCCTGCGTAAAGATCGCCCGCAGTTACAGGCGTGGCTGGATGGGCGGCTTGAACAGTTGGATAAAGACGGCACGCTGAAAAAAATCTGGCATCAATACACTCACCCGGCGAAATAACCCTGATGAGCCAATCGTCTTCATTACCGCTGCTGAAAATTGCCGCGCTCAGCAAATCGTTCTCGGGTAATAAAATCATTGATGACGTCTCCTTCGAGGTTCGCCCCTCGGAGGTGATTGGCATCATTGGCCGCAGCGGCGCGGGGAAATCCACCCTGCTGCGCTGCCTGAACATGCTGGAGATCCCAGACAGCGGGCATATCTGGCTGGGCGAGGAAGAGATCGGGTTTTACGGCGCGCAGAGAAAACCGGTGAAACGGCGCACACTGGCGCGCCAACGCGCATCAATGGCGATGGTGTTCCAGCACTTTAATCTGTGGCCGCACCGCAGCGTGCTGCAAAACATTATTGAAGGGCCGATACAGGTGCTCGGTATGTCGCGTAAAGCCGCTACGGAGAAAGCGATGGCGCTGCTCACGCGTATGGGGTTGGCGGAAAAAGCCGGCGACTTTCCGGTGCAACTTTCCGGTGGTCAGCAGCAGCGGGTATCTATCGCTCGCGCCCTGGCGATGGAGCCGCGGGTGATCCTGTTCGATGAACCCACCTCTGCGCTCGATCCGGAGTCCGTCGGCGAGGTGCTGGCGGTGATCTCTGAACTGGCGGCCAGCGGCACCACCATGATGGTCGTTACTCATGAAATGCGCTTTGCCCTGCAGGTCTGTAGCCGGCTGCTGTTGATGGAGAACGGCAGGTTGGTGGAAGAAGCGACCCCGCGGGAAATCTGGTCACGGCCGCACCATGCCCCTATCCGTCACTTTATGGCGCTGTCCGGCGTGACGGCGGAGGATCTGCGCTAATGTCATATCACTGGGATTTCTCAATACTGTGGCAATATCACGCCGTTCTGCTGGCAGGGATATTCACCACCTTTAAAATCGTTTTGGCCTCGGTCACGCTAAGTATTCTTGGCGGCGCCCTGCTTGCGCCGTTACGTGGCGCTTCCAGGGCGGCGATCCGCTTGCCCACCCAGGGGCTGATTGAGATTGTGCGTTCAATCCCCCCGCTGGTGCTGATCGTCTGGGCTTACTACTGCCTGCCGATTCTGTTCGGCCTGACCCTCTCCTCGTATCTGACCTGCGTACTGGCCATCTCGTTATATGGCAGCGTGTTTTTCGCCGAAATATTTCGCGCTGGCCTGCAATCGGTCGATCATGGCCTGGTTGAGGCCGGCCTGTCGGTGGGGATGTCGCCGCTGAAAGTGTTGGTTCGGATTACCGGGCCGGTGGCCTTTTTGCGGATCTTGCCGGCGTTTGTCAGCCAGTGCGTGATGTCGATAAAGAACTCGGTACTGGCGAGCTATATCGCGACGGGCGAGATCCTCTATCAAGGGCAACGGCTGAGCACCGCCACCTTCCGCCCGCTGGAAACGCTGACCTTTGTGGCGCTGTTTTTCGTCGCCACCATTCTTCCGCTGTCACTGCTGGCAAGCTATGCCGAGCGCAGGATCCGCACCCGTTACTTCAAACGTTGAATAACCATGAATATCACCGCGACACGCCAGTTGGTAAATTTTGCCTGTTCTTTATCTGCGCCAACTATTCCGGCCGTCATCCGCCACAAGGTTCGGCTGCATTTGCTGGATGCCCTCGCCTGCGGTTGGGCCGCCAGCCGCCACCGCGTCAGCGAACCGGTTATCCGCGCCACCCGGCTGTTCGGCGGAAACGGTGACTGCACCGTCTTCGGCGAGCCCGGTTTCAGCCCGCTGGCAGCCGCTTTCGCCAACGCCGCCGTGATAAACGGCCTGGACCACGATGACGGCGTGGAGATCGACGGCAAAGGGCTCGGCCACCCCGGCGCAACCCTTATCGCCACGGCGCTGGTCGCCCTTGATCTTAGCCCGCGGCCGGTAACGCATGACACGCTGATCACCGCCCTGACGGCCGGCTTCGAGGTGAATAATCGGCTAATCCACGCCATCCAACCCTCGGCAGAACGCTTCAGCCAGGTATACGGCGTGGCGCAGCATCAGACAATCGGCGCGGCGCTGGTAGCCGGGCTGCTGCTGGGCCTGCCCCCGGCGCAGTTGAATCAGGCCATTGGGCTGGCCGCCGTGCTGACGCCGCTGCCCAGCCTGCATCAGTACAACTGGCAACAGCGACCGCTGATGGCACTTAAAGATGCCGTGGCGCCGGCGGCACAGGCAGCGGTGCAGGCGGTGATCATGGTGCAACAGGGCCTGAGCGGCAGCCTTGACGCGCTCGACGGCGATCAGGGCTTTTGGCGAATGATCGGTTCCGACCACTTCGTACCGGAAATGCTGACCGATAATCTCGGCAGCCACTGGTACGCCGGTTACGGCAGCTTTAAGCGCTATCCCGCCTGCCGCTGGCTGGCCTGCGCGCTGGAATGCATGGAGTGCATTATGCAGCAGACCGGCTGGCAGGCGGCGGATATCCGCGCCATTGAGGTGCAGACCTTCCCGCGGCTGGTCGAGGATATGATGGACTACCGCCCCCGCACGGCCACTGACGCGCAGTTCAGCCTGCCCTGGACGATGGCGGCGGTCGCCGGCGGCCTGCTACCCGGCGCCGACTGGTATACGGAGCACAGCATGCAAAATGCGGCATTGCAGGCGCTGGCGGATAAAGTGACGGCCGTTATCACCCCTGAATTTACACAACGAATGAATGGTCCAGCACGCCAGCCCGGCGCGCGCGTGGTGGTGACGCATCGCCACGGCGAAAGCGCCGTGCAAGAGCGCAACAAGCCGCTGGGCAGCGCCGAACGCCCAATGAGCGAGGCGGAGATGATGACCAAGGCGCGGCGTAATTTAGGCGGGGATAAGCTGCAGGTTGAACAACTGATTGCCCGAGTGATGCAGGAAAACGGTGCCGTGTCGTACTGTTCGGCTGTGGAGCTGACCGGCTTTTCGCCCGCGCCTTAAGCAAACTTAACTAAGAGCCTATCCCAATAGGCGTTATTGTCGCAGCCAGTTTGGACACGGACAGCGCGCAGACAACATGCCGCGCATGTTGAACGGACTTTAGTCCGGCCCGTAGGGCGAGCGGAGCGAGTAAACCGGAGCGTACACGGAGTACGTGAGGATTTCGAGCACTGCCCAGGTTCAAAATGGCAAGAAAAATAGCCCTAATGGGATAGGCTCTAACTTCCTATTGGTGTTTTAGCTCGTACCCATCTACCGGCCTTGTGCTGCCACGGATCACCAACATACCGGGTAAAACCTGCTGAATAGCAGATGCTTCAACATCCTTCAACTGTGAGGAAATGATGGCAACGGTAGCGGAAACCATCTCACTGATTGGCTGGACATAGGTCGTCAAGTTATACATGGGCCAACCTGCCATTGCTATGTCATCAAAACCGACGACAGAAATATCTTCTCCCGCAATCATACCCAGTTCACCCACGGCGACGTTAAGCGCGCCGATAGCCATAATGTCATTGGCACAGAAGAGTGCATCGGGCCGCCGTCCCCCCGCCAGCAAACTACGGGTGGCAGCCATCGCACCTTCAATAGTATACAGCCCGACGGCACGTTGCGGCGGTTCAAAACCCCGCAGGAGCAGGCGCTGTGTAAAACCCTCTTCACGATCACGGCTGGTCGATGAGCTCTCCCGCCCCGCCATAAAGGCAATATGGCGGTGGCCACCGGCAATAAGAAAATCCGCGATGGCGGCGGCGGCAGGACGGTTGTCACTGGTCACGCTGGAAACCGTTTCACTGTCATTCTTACGGTTCAGCAGCAACACGGGTAGGCCATTATGCTGGCATTCTTCAGCAAAATGAGACGACAGACTGGTGGAAACCAGGATCAATGCCTCAACACGGTGCCGTAAGACGTCTTCCAAAATAGGATCGGTATCATCGTCGTTATACATGGAGAAGAGCAGGACACGGTATCCCAACTGGTTTAATTCGAGAGATAGCCGATCTAACAGGTTTGCATAGAATGGGTTTGCTAACCCAGGCACCACCACACCAATAAGGTTGGAACGCCGCGTAATCAATGAGCGGGCAACAAAGCTAGGGCGATAACCCAAGGCCATAGCCGCCTCCCTGACTTTTTCACGCATAACCGGCGAGATTTTCCCCCCTTCAGTAAAAGCGCGTGATACGGCGGATTGTGATACCCCCGCGAGTTTAGCCACATCATAACTGGTGACTGGGCGGCGCGTACGTCCTGTCATCAGACCCTCCTCCCAATAATTATCCTGCCCACATTATGGTGGATCTCAGTCTCAATGCATAATTTTTGCGATCTGCGTTGCATTCGAATGCAACGCTTCTTTACGCTCACTAAAATTTAACACTAAGATACACGTGAATTCGAATTCACAAACAATTAATTAACATCTATGGAGTAGTTCATCATGGCAAAATGGCTTAAAAAAGGTGCTGAAGCAGAGGCAATCAAAAATGCCGATCGCAAAGTACGCGACACGGTTGAACAGATTCTGGCTGACATTGAAGAACGAGGCGATGCGGCGATTCGTGAGCTTTCCATTCGCTATGATAAGCTGGATCGGGAAGATTATCGTTTAACAGAGGCGGAAATTCAGGCGTGTTACGCGCAGTTGTCAGAGCGCGATATCGCCGATATTGCTTTTGCACAAGAGCAAGTTCGCAATTTTGCCCAACACCAGCGTAACAGCCTGGTCGATATTGAGGTTGAAACCCTACCCGGCGTTATCCTCGGTCATAAGAATATCCCTGTAAATACCGCCGGCTGCTATGTTCCTGGCGGAAAATACCCTCTGCTGGCCTCTGCGCATATGTCCGTGATCACAGCTAAAGTCGCGGGCGTCCCACGGATTGTCACTTGCGCTCCCCCGTTCAACGGAAAACCCGCCCCGGCGATTGTCGTGGCCCAGCACATGGCCGGCGCCGATGAGATCTATTGCCTCGGCGGCATTCAGGCCGTTGGCGCGATGGCCATCGGCACCAAGTCTATTGCGCCGGTAGATATGTTGGTCGGCCCGGGAAACGCGTTTGTTGCCGAAGCCAAACGTCAACTATTTGGCCGTGTGGGTATCGACCTGTTTGCTGGCCCGACAGAAACTCTGGTGATTGCCGATGACAGCGTTGACGGCGAGATCTGCGCGACAGATCTGTTAGGGCAGGCAGAGCATGGCCCGGATTCGCCAGCCATTCTACTGACAACATCAGAAAAATTGGCAAAAGAGACATTGGCGGAAATTGAACGTCTGTTAAACATATTGCCGACGGCGCAAATTGCCCGCCAATCCTGGGAAAAACTTGGTGAAATTATCGTTGCGGATAGCGATGAAGAGATGCTGGACATCGCGGATAAACTGGCCTTTGAGCATGTCCAAGTGATGACGAAACAACCTGACTGGTTCCTTGCCAACCTCCGCAACTTTGGTGCCTTGTTTCTGGGCCCGCGCACAAATGTCGCTTACGGCGATAAAGTGATCGGCACCAACCACACATTGCCAACCAAAAAAGCGGCCCGTTATACCGGCGGGCTGTGGGTGGGTAAATTCTTAAAAACCTGTTCTTACCAGAGAGTACTCACCGATGAGGCTTCTGCTTTAGTGGGTGAATATTGTTCACGCCTTTGCGCACTGGAAGGCTTTGCCGGCCACGGCGAGCAAGCAAACATTCGCGTACGCCGTTATGGCCACAAAGACGTACCGTATGCCGGGATCGCCGAATAATATCGCGCCAGCAACGACCCAAACACATGTAAAAAACAGCCGCCCAAGATGGTGCAGAGCGTTAAAACACTCTGCGCTGTCTCTCTTTCTACCATGGAGACTCTATGGACGTCTTTATTGCATTACTGGCATTGGTGATGTTGATGCTGGTCGCCTATCGGGGATATAGCGTAATTTTATTTGCCCCTGTGGCTGCGCTGGGTGCAGTGTTGTTGACCCATCCCTCCGCCGTAGCGCCCATGTTCACCGATGTCTTTATGGAAAAGTTCGTTGGCTTCGTCAAACTCTATTTCCCGGTCTTTTTGCTGGGGGCCGTTTTTGGCAAATTGATCGAACTTTCCGGCTTCTCGCGCGCAATAGTGAGCGCCATTACACGGCTATTAGGAAAAAACCAGGCAATGACAGTGATTATCCTGGTCTGCGGTTTGTTGACTTATGGCGGCGTCTCGCTGTTTGTCGTCGTGTTTGCCGTTTATCCATTCGCTGCCGAAATGTTCCGGCAGGGGAATATCCCTAAGCGTTTGATGCCGGCCACTATTGCGCTGGGTGCATTTACATTTACGATGGATGCCCTTCCCGGTTCGCCCCAAATTCAAAACATCATTCCCACCACATTTTACGGAACTACCTCGTGGGCCGCGCCTTGGCTGGGCATCCTGGGCTCTCTTTTTGTCGTCGGCGGCGGCTTATTGTATCTGGATCTTGCGCGACGGCGAGCACAGCGCTCTGGCGAAGGATATGGCACCACATTGCGCAATGAGCCCGCAACACCGGAGGATATACCTCTTATTCATCCGATGATCGCCCTGTTGCCGCTGGTTGTGGTCGGCGTGATGAATCTGATATTCACCCATGCACTCCCTCATTGGTACGGCGCCACCTATGAAATAGCCTTACCGGGATTAAAAAGCCCTATCCAGAGCGACGTCACTAAAATGGTCGCCATCTGGGCCGTACTGGCGGCGCTGTTGTGCGGTATTTTCACGATCTTTATTTTCGCCTGGCGCACCGTAGCTAATAAGCTGGCGGAAGGCAGTAAAGCCGCCGTAAGCGGTGCGATGCTTGCCGCATTGAATACAGCTTCAGAGTATGGTTTTGGCGGTGTTATCTCCGCGCTTCCCGGCTTTGTTGCAGTAGCCGAAGCGTTAAAAGCAATACCTAATCCGTTGCTTAACCAGGCGATTACAATCAACCTGCTTTCCGGCATCACCGGTTCGTCATCAGGCGGTATGAGTATCGCACTGGCTGCGATGTCAGATCAGTTTGTTGCTGCCGCCCATGCCGCACATATCCCTCTGGAAGTTATGCACCGGGTTGCCTCTATGGCAGCTGGCGGTATGGATACCTTGCCCCATAATGGCGCCATCATTACATTGCTGGCGGTCACTGGGCTAACGCACAGAGAAGCATATAAACCTATCTTCGGTATCACCATTTTCAAGGTCATGGCCGCCTTCTTTATCATTGGAGTCTATTACCTGACCGGGCTGGTTTAGCTGCTATAACCATCTATCAGTGCTCTTTACCAGTATTGGTAAAAAATTCCGTCCTAAACGCAATAGCGCTCGTACATGAGCGCTATTGCATGCCTACCAACCTCGGCGGCATTCCCGGCAAGCTTTGACCAATCAGCCATAAATTCACCTGTTCTTGACGTTGTGGTAACCATATAAAAAATAGGCAATGACACAATTTTAGATAGCGCAACCCTTCCAGTTCGAGCTGCCTGCCCCATTTAGATTTTTGCAAATATGGGCAACAAAAATCGGGTTATCAGGTGATTGATTTTACTGCAGAAGATGCTCAGGGGCGGGCCATCTACCATACCAATGTGATGATGAGCATCGGCATTCGTTACGCCGTGGTCTGCCGGGAAGCGATGGTGGAAGCAACAGCGCGTGAGCAAATACTCAATAGCCTGAACGCCAGCGGCAAAACCGTCATCGCGATAACAATGGCCCAGATGCACGCGTTTTGCGGCAACATCCTTGAGCTATGCAGCCACGATGGGCATCCGGGCATCCGGTCATCGCCATGTCAGAGCAGGCCTGGCGTGCGTTCACACCCGCACAACAGAAGATGCTAAGCGCTTACGCACGCATTGTGCAGGCACCGATTGCGGTGATCGAACAGCACGGCGGTGGCGGCGCTCGCTGTATGCTGGCCGAGATTTTCGCGCCCAAAGTTACCGGCTGACTACTGCAACCCGCTAATCATCACAGCGTGAATACCCGGCTTCCGATGGAAATCGTTACGCCGTAACGCCGCTTCGTCCAACGGCGATTTATCGGTTTTTCCACCCCAGCCAGCAGCCCGGCACACAACGCCAACGGGCCGTTAGCTTTTAGCGGGATTTCATGCGTCAGCGCATCAGGAAATGCGTGTATATATTTCGTTAAGATAACACCAAGAAATGTAATGATAACGTAGGTTAATGAAAGTAAATATTACGAAAATAGTTGCCAATGCAAGCAATTCCATTACCATAATGATAACTATTATCAATGTATGAATGGGATTTCCCCTATGTTTTCTCTGCCTCAAGCCATTGGTACCGACGTTGCAGCCCCGTTTTTTTTAAACGCACTGCTGCGCGAAACCCAAGACTGGCAGCACCTCTCGCATAATGAGCCAGACCAACCTGCGAAAATTCATATTCCCCTTTCGTCCACCCAGGCCAGGCCTTTCAACCCTTAGTAAAAACGACTGAGTACTGACACACCATCGGAGCATTACAATAATGAAACATCAATATCGCTGGGTTTTAAATCCGTGCCTACTCGCCATACTCTCTTCCCCCGCCTGGGCGGAAGATCCTGAACAAGAGCAGATGGTTGTCTCTGCCAGCCGTGCCAACCGGAGCGTGGCGGAAATGGCGCAAACCACCTGGGTGATTGAACAGGCTGAAATTGAACAGCAGGTTCAGGGCGGCAAAGAGTTAAAAGAGGTGCTGGCACAGCTCATACCGGGCATGGATGTCAGTAGCCAGGGGCGCACCAACTACGGCATGAATATGCGCGGGCGTTCGATGATGGTGATGGTCGACGGGGTGCGCCTTAACTCTTCGCGCAGCGACAGCCGCCAGTTGGACGCGATCGATCCCTTCAACATTGCGCATATTGAAGTTATCTCTGGAGCAACGTCACTGTACGGCGGTGGCAGTACCGGCGGCCTGATTAACATTGTCACCAAAAAGGGCCAGGCCGGGACGCAGGTAGAATTCCAGACCGGCGCCAAAAGCGGCTTCAACAGCCACAACGACCACGATGAGAATATCGCCGCGGCGGTGAGCGGCGGCGATGATAAAGCCTCTGGCCGGCTTGCGCTTTCCTACCAGCGCTATGGCGGTTGGTATGACGGCAAAGGCAACGAGGTGATCATCGATAATACCCAGACGGGCCTGCAGTACTCCGACCGCCTTGATTTGATGGGCACGGGCACCATCAACATCGACGAACATCAGCAGCTACAGTTGACGGCGCAATACTATAAAAGCGAGTCGGACGGTAAACATGGCCTGTTCCTTGGGGAGAACTTCGCTGCCGTGACCGGCGATGGCAATGCGTATAACGCCGGCAACCTGAATTCCGACCGTATTCCCGGCACCGAGCGCCACCTGATTAACCTGCAGTACGCCAACAGCGATTTCTTCGGCCAGGATTTGGTGGCGCAGGTTTATTACCGTGACGAAAGCCTGACTTTCTATCCTTTCCCGACGCTGGGTGGCGGCGTGGTGACCAGCATCGGCGCATCACAGCAAAAAACCGATTTCTACGGCGGCAAACTGACCCTTAACAGCAAACCCCTGGACGATCTGACGCTGACCTGGGGCCTGGACGCCGACCACGAAACCTTTAACGCCAACCAGCAGTTCTTTGATCTGAATACGGCGGCGCAGAGCGGCGGCATGACGCTAGACAACGCCTATAACGTTGGGCGCTATCCCGGCTACAGCATCACTAACCTTGCCCCCTTCCTGCAAGCCAGCTACGACATTAATGCCATTACCCTAAGCGGCGGCGTGCGCTACCAGTACACCGAAAACAAAGTGGATGATTTTGTCGGTTACGCTCAACAGCAGGCCATTGCCACCGGGCGAGCGCAGTCTGCCGATGCGGTGCCAGGAGGCAAAACCGACTATAACAACGTCTTGTTCAACGCCGGTATTCTGGGGCGCCTGACCGAACGCCAGCAGGTGTGGTTCAACTTCTCACAGGGCTTTGAGATCCCGGATTTAGCCAAATACTACGGCTCTGGAACATATCAACTGGTGGATGGGCACTATCGCCTGAATAACAGCGTTAACGTCAACGACTCCAAGCTGGACGGCATCAAGGTCAACGCCTTTGAGCTGGGCTGGCGCTTTACCGGTGACAACCTGCGTACCCAGGCGGCGGCTTACTACTCGCTGTCTGACAAAACCATCAACATTAACAAAACCGATATGACCATCAATATTGAAGACGACAAGCGTCGTATCTATGGGTTGGAAGGCCAGGTGGATTACTTCTTCACCGACAGCGAATGGAGCACCGGGGCGAACTTTAACGTCATCAAATCCGAAACCCGCGTAGACGGAAAGTGGCAGAAGTTGACCGTCGACAGCGCCAGCCCATCGAAGGTCAGCGCATGGGTGAACTGGGCTCCTGGCGACTGGGGCCTGCGCGTGCAGAGCACCCAAACCTTTGACGTTTCAGATAGCGACGGCAAGAAAATTGACGGCTACAACACTGTAGACTTTCTCGGCAGCTATAACCTGCCGGTGGGCAAACTTAGCTTCAGCATAGAAAACCTGCTGGACAAAGATTACACCACGGTTTGGGGCCAGCGTGCACCGGGGCTTTACAGCCCGACCTACGGCGCATCGGAGCTTTATAGCTATAAAGGCCGCGGCCGCACCTTTGGGCTGAACTATTCGGTGTTGTTCTAACGGCCCCCTAGCCAGTACATTCCACGATGGCGGAGAGGCTCATTGCCGCCTCTGCCATCAGCCATTGCTTGAAGCGTGCGCACTTGTCATCCTGCTCCAGCGGCCGAGGCGACAGCAACCAATAGCTGGAGCCATCGCGCGTGAAGCCGTATGGCGCATGCAACTGCGCGCTCTCCAGCTCATCCTGCACCATCAGGAAAGACACCATCGCCATTCCCAACCCGGCAACCGCCGCCTGAACGCACAGGTAAAAGTGTTCATAATCAACCCGGATGCTCCCTTTGGTGGAAACGCCCGCCAGCCGCTGCCAGGCCGACCATGCCTTCGGGCGCGTCCCGGCGTGCAGCAGGCGCACACCGTCCAGCTGCGCCTGGCGGCCTGAGTTTTCCCGGCTCACCGGCCCCATCCATTCATCGCAGATTTTCGCGGCGTGAACCCCCTGATCCCAACGGAAATCGTCACGCCGTAACGCCAGATCGACCCCTGCCCGGGCGAAATCGATCGGCCCGCCGGCGGCGACCAAATGCAGATTGATGTCGGGGTTTGCCTGGTGAAACGCAGGCAAACGGGGAATCAGCCATTTCATGGCGATGGTCGGTTCGCAAGACAGCACCAGCACCTGTTCGCGCGCCGACTGCTGCAAACGGTACACAGCGCCTTCAAGCTGTTCGAACACCGCGAGGGTGGTGGCATGCAGCGAGCGCCCGGCGGCATTAAGGAAGATGGCCCGGTTTCGCCGTTCGAACAGCTCAACACCCAGCGCCTCCTCCAGCAGCCGTACCTGCCGGCTGACGGCGCCGTGCGTCACATGAAGTTGCTCGGCCGCCTTCACGAAGCTGCCGGTTTGCGCTGCCGCTTCGAAAAAGCGGAATGAAGCCAGAGAGGGAAGTTTCATATACTCGATGAAATCTGACAGATTTCCCTCAAGATAAATCGCTTTTTCCACCAGCACAAGCACTCAATAATGGCGCCCTACGGCACAAACGATCTGTGCAAAATCATCGTCAAAACAACGCCTGAACGGAGCTAAAAACCATGAATGAACTGATTGCGGTAGCCACCATCACTATTTTGGCGGTTATCAGTCCCGGCCCCGATTTCGCGATGGTCAGCCGCAACAGCTATGCCTTCGGTTCGCGCGCCGGCTTAATTTCGGCATTCGGCATTGCCTGCGGCGTGCAGGTTCATGTGATGTATACGGTGCTGGGCATCGCCGTGGTTATCGTCAATTCTCCCCTGCTGTTTCTGGCGATGAAAGTGCTTGGCGCCTCTTATCTGATCTACCTCGGGTACAAATCCCTGAGCAACAGAACGGTGCTGAAGATGGAAGACGCGTCCGGGGCTGCGCCGTCATCATGGGCGGCCTTTCGCATGGGGTTCCTCACCAATGCGCTCAACCCGAAGACAATGCTATTCGTCGTTGCCACCTATACGCAGGTGGTTCGCGCCGGAAGCACGCTAAGCCACAACGTTGCCTATGGCCTGTTCATGTCGGTTTCGCACTGGATCTGGTTTAGCATCGTCGCACTCTTCTTCGCCGCCCCCACGATGCGCCGGCGCCTGCTGAATCATCAGCTCACCGTCGACAAGATCATCGGGGTTGCCCTGCTGCTGCTCGGCGTGTCACTGGTGTTTACCAACGTCAGCGTTTAAAAAAAGAAAAACTCAAGTTGCGTTGGCCCCAAGGGGAAGACCTGGGAGCGGACTAACCGTTAAATTTAGCCAACGCATCTGAAGCTTCAGGTATGAAAGTCTATGAGTCCACCCAGAAAATAAGCTGGCTTAATAATGAGGTCAGATCCGTTTTATTATTCGTACCAGTTTTATCTAATATTATTTTTATACGCTGCCGGGCATGTTCATAGCTAATACCGGCCGCCGCTGCGGATTCGATCAAGCTAAACCCTTTGGCTAACAGATAGCAAAGTTTTGCTTCAGTATCCGTTAGCTTGTAAAGATTTTTTAGCAGGGTTGTATCCAACGCCCCTCTGCGCAAGCTGGCATCCGTTATAGAAATTAAAATTAATGCGGGGGTGTATATCAGAGGTTTGCCAAGATCGCGATTGACACGGGTAAATTTTATGATGAAGTTTTTAAAACCACTTCGTACCCCAAACGTCTGATGATGCCCTAGCGGCGTGGCATTTAGCCTTTTCACTTTCTCAAGAAAAAGCTTATTTAGTTCATTATTTATAAAGCTAAGCACGCCCTGACGATACCGAACCAACGTCCCTTCTGCGACAAGCATTTCAGCACGTGGATTCATCTCATAAAGCTTCATTCTTTCATCTACGACGAGGGCCGCTCCCGCAGAAGACAAGGAGATCGCCACTTCCGCCATTACACGCTGCCGTATATTGTTAACACGCTTCTCCTCGGCGAGCAGCCTTAACAGCGGCATCTTAATGGCGGAAAACAGGTGGGGGAAATATAAATCCAGCCTTCTGCTGGACTTTAGTGAGTAATTGAAACATAGGAAAAAATTATCATGTGGCCCCATATCGATTTTCATACCGGACCAGGCTATGCGTTTTCCCAACCTGGAATGATAATCGCAGTAGTATTCGGTATTTTTAAAGGTATCAGCCGGCATTTGCTTCTCAGAAACAAAGATAGATCCACTGGGCAAAGCGGCAATAACCGGAGCCCACGGATTAATGCCGATATAATAGCGTCTATAGCTATCTGCAATGACGTCATCAACACCACACCAGCTCAGCGTCAGCGCTTTACTGGCAAAGGGATCATGGTGAACGGAATGCAATGAAGTACCGGGGATGATTTCCGTGATCTTCTTTAACACCCCGTCCCAGGTAATTTCTCCCCACGAGGCACTTTCCAATACATAGGCTATTTCCAGTGCATCACTGTCTACAGATTCTTTTCTCACTTAAAAATCCTCATATAGTCAGAGAGATACCTCCATCCATGCTTGGCTATAAGGTTTTTAATTTTCCATAAATTAGAAATCATCTCTGAAATTAACATAAGAACAATCTTAAAACCAATTAAATTAAGCAACGAGAAATTAGGAGCGCAGCCAGCCCATAGGGAATAATCCTAAATAATTCGGGTTGCATGATAAAATATTGGATTTTTTAATAAAATAATTGCGCTGGCCTTACGAGAACGAGTTTTATGGGCAGATCAAATCGTTGAACTCAGCCAACACATATTTATTTCAGCAATGCCATAGCTATTAATCCAGCCAACACATCAGTTGACTTAATAATGCAGTCAGTTCCGTTTTATTTTTTGTACAGGTTTTCTCTAAGATTATTTTTATACGTTGACGGGCATGCTCATAACTAATACCCGCCATCTCAGCTGACTCCATTAAACTTAATCCTTTGGCTAGAAGATGGCAAAGTTTTGCCTCAGTATCAGTAACTTTGTAAACACTCTTTAATAGTTTTATATCCAGTTCTCCTCTACGCAGGCTGGCATCTGTTATTGAGATGAAAATTAATGCTGGTGTGTATATCAAAGGTTTACCCAGATCTCGACTGACCCGGGTGAACTTTATAATAAATTTTTTAAAACCACTCCGTACCCCAACCACCTGTTGTGAGCCAAGCGGAGTAGCATTAAGAACTTTAACTTTCTCAACAAAAATATTATTCAATTCGTTATTTATGAAACTAATCACCCCCTGACGATACCTAACTAAACTCCCTTCAGAAATAAGCATTTCAGCGCGAAGATTCATCTCAAAAAGCTTCATTTTTTCATCTACAACCAGTGATGCGTCCGTTGAAGATAAGGATATTGCTGTTTCTGCCGTTACACGTTGCCGTATATTGTTGACACGCATCTCCTCACCAACGACCCTCAACAGCGGCATCTTAATAGCGGAAAGCAATTGGGAACAATATAAATCCAACTTTCTACTTATATTTAACGGGTAATGTAGACAGAAGAAAAAGTTCTCATGTGTCCCAATGTCTATTCTTATTCCGGACCAGGCGACCCGTTGCCCCAACCGGGAAAGATGATCGTTGTAATATTCGGTATTTTTTAATGTACTGGCCGGCATTTCTCTCTCAGAAACGAATATAGTTCCGCTGGGTAGCGCGGAAAAAACCGGCGCCCAGGGATCTATGCCGATATAGTAATTCTTATAGTTATCCGCAATAGCATCATCAATACCATGCCAGTCAAGTGTTAGCGCTTTACTGGCAAATGGATCATGATGTGCTGAATGCAATGAAGTACCAGGAATAATTTCTGCTATCCGTTTTAAAACAGTATCCCAGGTGATTTCTCCCCATGCAGCACTTTCTAATATGTAGGCTATTTCAGCCGCATCATTATCTAAAGACTTTTTTTTCACTTAAAGTTACCCATGAAGTCCGTAAGGTTCAATACGAAAAAGAACAGGCTTGTTATTCTTGCTCATGAGATTTCTTCAAAACCTCCCAATTGGGAGGTTTCGACACGGATGCTTACATGCAGAATTGCCACCAACACAGTGGTTACATACTGGTTACAAGTAGCGGCAACGCATTGGCCTGGTAGTGCCGGAAGCATGCACAAACGACAAAACCCAAACGATGCGCAAATGCGTCTTTTATCTTGCGTTGTGCAGCTTGTAGAAATTTGTTAATTCCATGTTCCGGCACACGAATAACGCCAGCAAAATGAAATGAACAAAAGCGTCAACGCCAATATCAGCACGCAAACACGCGCTAAAAACGCACGTGGCCCTAGCGGCATTGATTTAATCGGGTAAGAAGTATTCGGCGATAGGGAATGGGAAGTCAGAAAATACGGTGCGGAGAAACGGCGGATCTGGCGGTGGATAGCAAGCATCATGAAGATGTCTGCGCCAACCGGTCACTGAGCAATGTCATTGATTTGCGGGTGATATAACAACACCTGATAAAAATTTCGCAGGTTCTTAATGTGATCCGTTGCTGTCGTGGCAGCGCTTACAAAAAGAAGTCACGCTGAGGAATAAATATGGAAATGGCAGGTTACCCTTTTAATCATCATTTTTTTGACTTGGGCATAAAATACTTACATGAGTTAGTTAAACTACGGCAAGATGGCGTCCTTTACTGGGACTTTTCTCGTAAGAATTTTAAGTCATTTTTACCAAAAATCATTTTGTTATATGTTTCATCTGGAAAAAAATCACGCTTTTTTGCGATGATCATACACTTCCCGTTGCCTTATATCTTCGTGGGAAATCAAAAAATATCTTCATCGTGAGAATAAAGGCCGGAGAGGACGTATTACTGAATGACTTGCGGTCAGTAGCTAAAGGTGAACAACCTCTTATTCCTGAAGAAACCCAAAAGAACCGCCTGACATGGAAAGAATACCATCTATTAGATGAGATCTTACGTGGTAAAAAAATCATTTCAATCTCGAAAGAGAACATTGAATCACACAAGACAACCTATTCACGTGTTCAGAGTATTACTAAGAAGATGAAAGTAAGAAAAATTGCAATGCTGATTATGAGTTAATCAGTCTGCAAGAACGTAGGAGATCCTCCTAAAAACCAATGAAGTGCTGCAGTAAAAATTATCATCGGTCATCACATAAAAAGGAAGTTTCAATGAAAAAACTTGTTTTAGCTACACTCATCACCTCGTCATTCATTAGCGTTTCTGCCTTAGCCGACGTTACGGCGTCCGCTACGGCAAGCTGGGATGCGAGCGCAACCAAAGATACGACCAGTGCACTGGTCGTTACCCCACTAAAATCACTGACGTTTGAGTACGCGGAAGGCATCCAGGGTTTTAACACCCAGGACGGCGCGTTTGATATCACCATTCAGGGGCAGTCCGGCGCAACCGATTTTACCCTGACCTCGCAGATTGTCAGCAATACCCTGACGCGCAGCGCCGACGCGTCCACCTTGGACGTCGGCGTCGCCTGGAACGGTACCGCATTGTCCAACAGCAGCGTAACAACGCTGATCGATACGGCTAACAACGTGTCTTCCGGTCTGGATGCGCTGGCAGTAAGTTCGGCCTACGCCGGCAGCGATCGCACCAGTACCCAGGGCGCCTTCACTTTCTCCATTGATTCCGCCACCTCGGACGGTTCTACAGCCGCCGCCTTTGCCGATCTGGCAGATGGTTACTGGAGCGGCGACGTCAAAGTTCAGTTCACCGCTAACTGGACGATTTAATCGTTCCTGACGCATAACGGCTGAACCGGCACGTTGTTAATATTGCGCGAAATTAAAGGAGGGTTTACCCCCTCCTTTAATGAGGTTTTTATGAATAAAGTTTTTACTCTTTCCTGGTCTGTTTTAGCCCTACTGCCTTTAATGGCGCAGGCTGTCAATGTGGGCGAGGTAACATCCATGATGGCGCCTGACGAATTCAGCCTGTCAAAAGAAATTACCAACACGACAGATTCCGCACGCTTTGTCAGCGTCACAGTTTATCGCCTATCGTCCCCAATGGCCGAAGGCGTGATTATTCCGATGGAAAGCAAATCGGAACTCTTATCAACGCCTTCAAGCCTCATTCTTCCAGGCAATGCCAAAGATAACTTCCGTTTTTTCTATAAAGGCCCTAGTGACAACAAAGAGCGTTATTACCGGCTTTCATGGACAGACGAACCTATTACAGAGTCAGGTTATACGCAGAAAAGCAAACAGGGCCAGGCCACCACGTCTGCCGTTATCAATACCATATTAGTCGTAGGGCCGCGTAAAGAAAACTTCGATTTCAAACGTGATGGCGACACGATATATAACAGCGGCAATGCAGCATTCCGTGTCATCTCATTCGGAACCTGTAAAGACAAAAAAATGGACCAGGGCAAAGGGTGCCGTGAACGATATTACATCATGCCTGGCAAGAGCGTTAGGATAAAATATACCGATATTACAAACAATAAAACACGCATAGGTATTTGGCACGGCAAGACTTATATAAATGTAAAATAAAAGAGCGGAATATGGATAAATGGACTGGTTGCATAAAAGCGGCGGGGGTGAGTATTTTCTTTATTTCTTGCTCGTCGTCCGGAGCAGAAAAGCAAACATCGGTCAAGCTAGGCGAGTATCTCATCCCTGGCGTATTTGCCAATGCGCTGAATCAGGGCATGAGGGTGCCCGTGTTTATTAAATATAGCGGTGATGCGCAAAATAATAAAAGCCAACAAAAGATCGCTGATGCCGCACTCGCCATTGACGAAAACGGTTTTCTTATCCGTGAAGTGACGCTGGCGGATCTGCCGAACAACACCGAATTATCCCCTGCGACAAAAGCGATAATCATCGGACTAAAGGATAAACATTTCACCGGCGGAACCACGTTACGCCTCGGTGATGACGCGACCCTCAGTCTGGATATCAAGTCATTTTATCTGGAGTTGACCGTTAACCAACAGGCGCTGGCCGCATCGATTATTCCACGCAGCAATTTGCTCGGCGAATCGACGTCAACCGATCTCTCCTCCGTGCTGAATTATACAATCGGCAGCTATTACAACAAATATTCGAACCGCAATAACGGCAGCAGTTTTATCACGCTGGATAACACCACCTCATTGCGGGAGAACCACTTCAACCTGAATGGTTCCCTTTACGGATTGGGGACAGGCGACACCAGCAGCAACCTTTATCGCGCCATGTACGAGCGTGACTATGAGGGGCGCAGACTGGCACTGGGCATGGTCGACACCTGGAATTTACAGTCCATCGCCAGCATGAGCGCGCTGAATTCCAGCAGGATCTATGGGATAAGCTACGGCAATAAAAGCAGTACGCAGATCGAAGACAATACGCTGTCATTAACACCGATTACCGTATTTTTGCCGAGCGCCGGCGAAGTGCACATCTATCGTGAAGGCCGTTTGCTCAGCATCCAGAATTTCGCCATGGGCAACTATGAAATCGATACCACCCGGCTGCCCTTCGGCGTCTACAACGTGGACGTGCAGGTGGTGGTCAACGGCCAACAGGTTAGCAGCCGTACCGCCCAGATCAACAAAACCTTCTCCAGAAAAAGCAGCCTGACCGGGGAAGTCGCGTGGCAAACCTTTAGCGGCATGTTGCAATACAATCGTATGGACTATCGCCGCGAGACCGAAAGGAGCCTAGGGAAGAAAGAGACCTGGCTTGCCGGCGGCGCCGCGGCGATAACGCTGCCTTACCTGTCGGGCATATCGCTAAAATCCACGTTCTACGGTTTCGATCATACCGGTGTTAACGAAAATGAAGTTAACGTTTCGTTCAATGACACGCTCAGCTTCAACCAACAGATGATGGCCGCGACGGACTCCTCCTGGAAAAGCATCAGTACGCTTAACCTGAGCATACCCGGCGGCTATGGTTCCTTGTGGGGTTCGCGCGAATTGAGCCATATCGGTAATAAACTACCGATTGAAAAAGGTGATTTTTACTCCGCCGGCGCCACCTTGAACCTGAGAAAGCTGACGCCGTATCTGGGCAGTCTGTCCCTCAGCAAAACCGTTAATAATTATACCGGCAACCAATATACCAACATCGACTACAGCCAGACGCTGTACAACACCCGCTATGCCACCATCAGTCTGCGCACCGGCATACAGCGTTATTACTACAACAATAGCAATGACGACGGCCTGCAAGATAAATACGTCAACATTGAGTTCTCCATGCCGCTGGCAACCTGGCTCAGCGCGGGGGTTTCAAGCGAAAACGGCAATATGCTGGCCAATACCAGTATCCGAAAACGCTTTGACAACAGTGTGATTACCAACGCCGGCGCGTCATTATCCAAACGGATCAAAGGTGGCGACGACAATAGCTATACCGCAGACCAATATTCACTGAATGGCTTTGCCTCTTACGATACCAAATATAATGCGGGCACGGTGGCGATGACGCATACCTCGGAAAATAACACCAACCTGAGCCTCAGTTCGCAAGGGTCGGTGGCGTGGTCTGGCCGCAACCTGGCGCTCAGCAAAGACAGCCAGCGCGCAGGCGTGCTGGTCAATACCGACTTCGCAGAAAAAGGCACGGTTGCGGCGCAGGTTAACGGGCGCACCTATGCCCTGTCCGGTAAATCCAATTTTATCGCCCTCCCCCCTTACGCAAAATATACCGTTGAATTAATGAACGATAAAAACTCCGAGGACAGCGTGGATATCGTCAGCGGCCGCAAAAACAGCGTCGTGCTTTATCCCGGCAACGTCAGCGTGGTTAACCCGGAAATAAAACAACTGGTGACCGTATTTGGCCGCATTCGCCACTCAGATGGCCAATTGGCGGTGAATACCGATATTCATAACCATATCGGTAAAACGCAAACCGATGAAAAAGGCGAATTTGCCATGGACGTAGATAAAAAATTCCCATTCATCACCCTGCTGGAAAGGAATGGCAGCGTTTGTGAAGCCGAACTCAATTTGCAGGGGGCAAGAGGCGCCGTATGGCTCGGTGATATTCATTGCGTCAGCCAAAATCAGACTGCGCAGCAGGAAGAAAAGGAGAGGCAATATGTTTATTAAACTACGCCAGACGCTGTTTTTATTGTGCAGCCTGGCGCACGGCGCAGGGGCGTTGGCCGCCACGGCCTACAACAGCGGCTCCGGGAGCAATACTTACCTGTTTATCGAGAATAACATCGATAATGAATATGTGGTGACGCCGGGCGCCCTCGATCCACGTTTTTCCGGCGCTAACGTCTGGACCAAATATTCAACCAACCAGACCAGCCTGGGTTATATGGGCTATGTCGGCTGGGCATCCGCCAATACCTATTATGATATGTGGATTGATAATTCCCCTATCACGGAACCATTTCAGGGCATACGCTGCATGTCGTCAGGCACTACCTGCCCTTCCGTTGGTTATATTGCCGGCGCAGCCACCGACGCCAACGGCTTTTACCACGCGCTGGCCGGCAGCAGCGTTTATAATGGCAGCTACGGCTTCGCCTCGTTTTCAGCCGCGGCGTATCAATATTTCAGAGAAAAATCCGTGGGATCCAGCGACAGCTTTACCCTGAACTGGTGTTTTACCTCAACCAATTATGACTATGCTGCCGGCACCCGATGTAAAGATCTGACCAGCAATGCGACATGGTACTACTACACCCTCACGGCCACCAAAGTCGGCCATTTAACGCTTAACAGCACCGGCGCGATGTCTGAACTTTGGGTAGCCAGTGACGGTACTCCCAGCGTGAATAGCGGCAGCGACATGTGCAGCATCGCGACCGTTAGCGGCACGTCCGGCGTCATTTGCAAAATGGTATCTTACTCTTTGCAACAAACCCAACAGGTCACCGCCGCATTATATTTCAGAATGGTGCTGGATACCGCCGCACTCGGCTTTACGCCGGCGGCCAACACAGTTAGATTCAGCGGTGACGGTTCCACCTGGTACAACTACAGTGCCAACACGACCTACAGCAACGTATTTACCACCGCGGGCAACTATGTCTATGTCTTCCTCTCTAATACCTTCTTTAGCAATATTCTTAACAACGGCGTGACCATTTCTAACAATAATTCGCTGTTTACCTTCTATTTTACTAACGCGCTGACGCCGGAATCCGGCTATTACCAGTTCACAGCCTCCAATTCGCTCAACGTGACGCCGAAAGAATACGGCATTAGCATTGTTGCCACGGATGGCTCGGCCAACCCAAGCGCATCGGGAACCATCGGTAGCACATCGCCGATAGAATTTGACTATAAGGTCACCACGTCCGCATCCCGGCAGGCGGACGCCATTACCGCACAGGTAACGGGCAACAGCACTACCATCAATGACACGCCCTACTGTTTATTTACTTCGGCGGACGGCACATTAAACGTGCCGATTCCAGCCTATTTGTCTTATGTTTCGGCGGCAGGCGCGACGATAGAAAGCCGCAATAGCTGCAGTGAAGCGGCTATCGACATCACCAACGCTAACTGGACGCAAACGGCCTGGAATGCGGCGCTTGACGACGGCTACTACTTCACCACCACGCTAAAACTATTATTCCCAATGAATGATACGCGCTCGCTGTACACGGTAAGCGGGGATGACTGGGCCGGCACGGTCAGCGCCAGCGGCGAAGTGAATGTCACCGCAACCTGGGTCGGTGTTGATCCGTAAACCGCCAGGCCAGGGGCTCCGGCATGCCGGAGCCCGATGACGTATTCAACCGTATGATTGAGAGCACGCCGTGACCAAACACATGATTCTGGCCCTCCTTTGGCTGTTTTCAGCCAGCGTGAAAGCTGTTTATTTTGACTCTATTATTTATGAGATGCCGGCGGACAGAGATTTCATCGCCAAACAGCTTTTTAATGACACGCAAAAGAATAATATCTACACCATTTCCGCCTACCGGATAGATCGCCCGGGCGTCGGCGGCGAACACCGTTTGCCGATGGAAAATGGTGAACTGCTCTATGCGCCGCTGAAATTCTCCGTCGCCGCCAATGGCAAAGAGTACTTCAAAATATTTTACCGTGGCCCCCGCGACGATAAAGAGCGCTATTACCGCATAACCTTCACGGAATCGCCGCTGACGTTATTCCCGTTGAAACCGGCTGACCGCAAGACCTATATCTTCCCTGTTGTCGCCATGAACACCATTTTAGTGGTGCGGCCCAGAACATTGCATTTTTCCTACCGGCTGGATGAGCTGAATGGGACGTTACAAAACAACGGCAATACGTTCTTTCGCGTGATAATTCAAAAAGGTTGCAATGGCGATGATGAAAGCTCCACACAGTTCTATATGCTGCCCGGCGAAACTTATAAAAATAAAAGTCTCAGCGCCAAAAATAAGAAATATTTAGTGGCAATGGAAAGATACATCAAGCTGGGGAAAAGCTGTTTCAGTCATCCCCCGCAATAAAATCCCCCCCCACCGCACCGGTGCAGCGTCACTGCATTTTCCGGGTACCGGGTTACCCCAGCACGACAGCATACCGCTGAAAGCTGGTATGTTCGGCATCTCCGCAGTTAGCTGTAAGGGGTTAAGCCGCGTTTATGCCGCCATTCAGGGCGACAAAAGCCCCCGCGCACATCATAAACCACCGTTTCGTCATAGGCCCGGAGCCCCGCTATGGGTGCGGGCCCCGATAAGATAATTGTGATTCAGGTCTAAAATCACTCATTCCATTCTTGTATGGTAGTATCTGCACGCCTATCTTTAGGTCATCAATTAAGATCACGGACGTATTCACATCACATATGTTAATCCATGCTGGCCATGGATTAATGCCGTAATTCTATCATGGATGAAATCGTTTTTATTTGAATAGCCTGCCACCTCAAACTCAGGTGTCGGGTACATTCACCTTTTATTTATCAAGGTGAGTGGTTTTTATTTTCCTGTTTCGTTACCCGCAGGATAAACCATTATAAACTTTTACCTTATGCAACGAGGTGTTAAGAAATGGGCAGCGAAGAAACACCATTGGCCGATCATGAAAAAAATACACATGATTACCTATCCCCGGTAGACACATCCAAACGGCCCGTCGAAAAACGCCGTTTTTTCCCTAAAGCGCACCCATTATCCTGGTGGATGCTGGTGATAACTACATGCGCTATTTTAATGAACTCAATTGACAGGATTATTTTACCCACGCTGCTGCCCGCCATTATGAAAGACTTTAATCTGACGGAAATACAAGTAGGCTGGCTTAACTCATTAAGTTTTTTCGGCACATTAAGCGGCGCAGTGATTTTCGGCATATTTTCTGATGTTATCGGCACAGGCTATAAACGCTGCTATAGCTGGACCGCAGCGGTGTTAGTTGAAGTGATATCGGGGGTCGCCACCGCGTTTTGCAAAACCCTGGGTGCGTTTCAGGCATTGCGCGTGACCATGGGAATGGGAACCGGCGGCTCCGAACCTATCAACGTGGCCATGCTGGGGGAATGGTGGCAAAAAGAAAATCGCGGCTTCGCCATCGGTGTGCACCATACCGGCTTCCCGTTAGGGCAGTTTATCGGCCCGGTGTTGATTGCCGGCATCCTGACATTCGGCACCTGGCGCCAGGCGTTTCTGTTTATTCCGCTGATCGGCCTTTCGATCGTTGTGCTGCAGTTTTTTATTTGCACCAAGAAAAACCATCAACGCGTGATGACATGGATTGAAGAAAACAACCTCACCGTACCGGTAGAACCGGTAGACGAGACCAAACGGGACAGTTTTAGAACCACGTTGGGCAAATCCTTGTCATGCCTGAAAAACCGCAACTGCCTGTTGGCGATACTGCTGATCTTCGGCTTCACATGGGCGGAAATGGGTATTGCGAACTTCCTGACGCTGCAATTAACCCGTGATGTGGGGCTGCCTCTTGGAACCGCAGCCATCATTTCCGGCGCCTCCGGCATCACCGGTTGGATTGGGCAAATCCTCTGGGGCGGCTATTCCGACGTCAAAGGCCGCAAGCGCTCGCTCGGCGTGATCATTTTCGGTTGGATGATCGCCACCGCTTTGTGTACGTATATCCATTCCGCCGCTTTTGGCTGGGCCATCTTGATTTTCTGGGGGCTATTCAGAAATTCCCCCTATCCGGTCGCCTATGCGCTGTTGATTGATTCAGCGCCGAAAGCGGCGGCATCCAGTATGGGGTTAATGATTGGCCTGGCGGTCGGCATCGCCGGTATCCTGGTGGCGCCAATCACGGGCTGGATTATCCATGACTATGGTTTTAATGTGCATTACATGATTATTGTTGGCGTTCTGGCGCTGTCTTGCCTGCCGCTTTATTTCATTAAAGAAACCATAGAACATAAGGATATTTAAAATGAATATCGAGCTGCTTAACGCATTACGCGACTATGAACTGATTGAATTAAACCATACCTATGAAGCGGCAATGCCCGTATGGCCAACGCATCCCAAATTTTTGCTGGCTGATTCAGAAACCTATGCCGCCGGGGACGGTAATTATAATAATTTACTGCAAATGGGCGACCACTGCGGTACCCATGTGGATTCCCCATCGCATTTTATTCCAGAAGGAAAAACCATCGAACAAATTAATGTCAGGCGGCTAATCGGCCGGGGCGTAAAAATAGACGTATCAGATTATCCCGACGATAGCGAAATTACCGTCGCCATGATCCAATCGTGGGAAAAAAGCAACGGTGATATCCAAGCCGATGATATTGTTTTGTTCCGTACCGGCCACGATAAAAAATGGCGGCTGCGGCCGGATCATAAACCTTTCTTATCCGGTTGGTCGGGCTTATCTGCGGCCGGCGCAGAATACCTTTTGGCGAAAGGCGTGAACGTCATTGGTTCCGATGCCATGTCGCTCGATGCCTGGTCGAACTCCAGCTACCCTGCGCATCAGATTATTTTGGGTTCAGGCAAATTGATCATGGAAAACCTGGCCAATTTGGATAGCGTCCCCGAAACCTTCATTTTTATCGCGCTGCCGTTAAGAATCAAAGGGGGTTCAGCCTCCCCGGTAAGGGCGATCGCATTGGTATAAGGCTATCCAGACATACGCCACTTGTACGCTGGCTAGCCATTCTGGTGTTTCCCCTTACCCGGCCAAACGCCGGTAAAGCACGCAGGCCGTGATATTGCCGGGCCGTCAATCAAATGCCGCAGTCAGATCCCCTGCCTGCGGCGAAGTCCCAGCTTTTTCCGGGCACCGCGTCCATCAGCTGTTGCGTATAGGGATGCTGTGGTGATGCCAGCACGTCGGCTGCCGCCCCATACTCGATCACCTCACCATACCGCATCACCAGCACGTCGTCGCACAACTGCGCCGCCACCCGAAGATCATGGGTGATAAATAAAATGGCGACGCCCAGCCGCTGCTGAATATCATTAAGCAGTTGCAGCACCTGTGCCTGTACCGAGACGTCGAGTGCCGACACGGCTTCATCGGCGACGATCACATCAGGCTCCATCGCCAGCGCCCGGGCAATAGCGATACGCTGCCGTTGCCCGCCGGAAAACTGGTGCGGATAACGGTCAATGGCGTCGGCCGGCAGCCCAACCAACTCCAGCAATCTTTGCCCTTTCGCCCAGGCCTGGGCAAAGGAGGCGCCGTGGTTCATCGGGCCTTCCACTAAACTTTTGCCAATGCTGATGCGCGGATTGAGGGAACGGTTCGGATCCTGGAAGATCATCTGGATACGTTTGCGGTGCGGTTTAAGCCCGGCGGGCGACAGTTCGGAGATATCATTGCCGGTAATACGTATCGCGCCCTCGTCAGGCGTCAGCAGACGCATCACACAACGCGCCATCGTCGATTTACCAGAACCGCTTTCGCCGACAATCCCCAGCGTGCGGCCACGTTTAAGGCTGAAGGTCACATCATGCAACGCACGGGTGCCCTTGCGCCGCTTGCCGAACCAGCACAGCGCGCCGCCTTTAGGCGGATAAATTTTCCCCAGTTCAACAACATCAAGCACCACCTGCGCGCTGATCGCCGGGCGCACCGGTCTTGGCGCCAGGCTCGGCACCGCTGCCAACAGGGCTTTGGTATAGTCCTCGCGCGGCTGCGACAGCACTTGCCGCAAGGCGCCGGCTTCAACGATATTGCCCTTGCGCATCACGCAGACGCGGTCGGCGATGTCCACCACCACGCCCATGTCATGGGTGATAAATAACACCGCGGTACCGTGTTTTTGCTGGAGTTCGCGGATCAGTTTGAGGATTTGCTGCTGGGTGGTGACATCGAGCGCGGTCGTCGGTTCATCCGCGATCAGCAGCCGGGGTTCGAGCACCAGCGCCATGGCGATCATAATGCGCTGCCGCTGGCCGCCGCTAAGCTGGTGCGGATAGGCGTCATAAACACGGGCGATATCCGGCAAATGCACCTGCGCGAGGGCGTCCAGCACACGCGCATGACGTTGCGCAGCGCCGAGATCGGTGTGCGTTTGCAGCACTTCATCTATCTGCCGCCCCACGGTCAGCACCGGATTAAGCGCGGTCATCGGCTCCTGGAAAATCATCGCCATATGGCTGCCGCGCAGCGCCTTCAGCCGCCCATTGGTGACCTGCAGCACGTCTTCGCCATCCAGCAGAATGCGCCCGCCAACCACCCCGAGCGCGCCTTTCGGCAGCAGGCCAAGCGTCGCCAGCGAGGTGACCGATTTGCCTGAACCGCTTTCACCGACCAGGCAAAGTGTTTCCCCGGCGCGGATACTGAAGGAGATGTCCTGCAAAATTGGCACGCCTTGCGCGGTGTTCACCGACAGGCGATCGACATGCAGGATAACGTCATGCTGTTCACTCATGCTCTCCCCCTTTTATTCAGCCGCGGATCAAGCGCATCGCTCACCCTATCCCCCAGCAGGTTAATCGACAAAATACACAATGAGAGAACCAGCCCCGGCCACAGCACCAGCGAAGGCTTAAGCTGGAAGTAGACGCGGCCTTCGGAAATAATGTTGCCCCAGGTCGGGATTTCAGTGCCAATCCCCGCGCCAAGGAACGACAGAATCGCTTCCGTCAGGATCGCAGAGGCGCAGATATAGGTACTTTGCACAATCAATGGCGCCAGCGTGTTGGGCATCAGATGCCGGGTAAGCACCTTGAAGGTCGACGTCCCGCTGAGTATCGCGGCTTCGACATAGGGTTCTTCACGCGCCGACAGTACCCGCGAGCGCACCAGGCGAACAACCTGGGGGATTTCCGGGATCATGATCGCTACCATCACCGTCCAGATACCGGCGCTGCTCAACGAGACAATGGCAATGGCCAACAGGATGCCCGGGATCGCCATCAGGCCATCCATCACCCGCATCAACACGGCGTCCACGCCGCGAAAATAGCCCGCCAGCAGCCCCAACGGCAGGCCTATCAGCACGCTCATCGCCGTAACGCCCAGCCCGACAATCAATGAGATACGCGCGCCGTAAACAATACGCGAAAACAGATCGCGCCCATAGGCGTCGGTGCCCAGCCAAAACGCCTCGCCGGGCGGGCGGAGGCGAAACGCCGGCGCCAGCGCCTGCGGATCGTGATTGGCGATCCAGGGCGCAAATATCGCCATCCCGACGATCAGCGCCAGGATCACCAGCGCAATGGCCGGCATCAGCGGTATACGCGGCAGTTTGATCAGCCGGCTGCGGGGTGCCGGCAAGATCGCTGAAACAGGTTTGCTCATGCCATGCCCCCTAATAACGAATACGCGGATCGCTCAGCGCGTACGACAGATCGATCAGCAGATTGATGATGACATAGACGCCGCTGGTCAGCAGGATCATGCCCTGGATAACCGGGTAGTCGCGCGCCAGCACCGCATCAACGATCAGCCGCCCCAGCCCCGGAATATTAAATACGCTTTCGGTCACCACCACGCCGGAGATCATCAGCGCAAAACCAGTACCGATCACCGTCAGAATCGGAATCATTGAATTACGCAGCGCATGGCGGAACAGCACATGGATCTCCGGCAACCCTTTGGCGCGGGCGGTACGAATGTAGTCTTCCCCCAACACCTCCAGCACGCTGGCACGGGTCATGCGCGCCACCAGCGCGATATAGACCGAAGACAGCGTCAATGCCGGCAAGATAATGCGTTGCGTGAACGGCCAGGCCCCCAGGGAGATGCTGCGAAATCCTTGTACCGGCAACCATTTCAGTTCGATGGCAAACAGTGTGCTCAACAGATAACCAATCACGAACACCGGTATCGAGAACCCCAGCACAGAGGAAGACATCACCAGATTGTCGATCCAGGTGCCATGCTTCCACGCCGCCAGTACCCCCAGCGGCACCGAAATCAGGATGGTGAAAGTAATCGCGACCAGCGCCAGGCTCAGCGTCGGCTCCAGACGCTGACCAATCATGGTGATAACCGGCGTCTGGGCCATCAGGGAAGTGCCGAAATCGCCCTGAAACAGTTGCGCGATCCAGACAAAAAACTGTTGATACAACGGCTGGTTCAATCCCAGACTTTCACGAATCGCGGCCAGTTGCTGCGGAGTCGCCATATCACCGGCAATAATCGCCGCCGGATCGCCCGGCGACAGCCGCAGCAACAGGAAAACAAACAGCGCCACCACCAACATCACCGGAATGGCCGCCAGCACGCGGCGAATAAAGTAACCAACCACAGGAACCTCCGAAAGGCGTATTTGCCCGGTAACTAGTCGCTTTTCTCAACGTTCCAGAACACTGTGGACGGGCCGGTCATCAAATGGCTGATATGGCTGCTCCACGCGGCCACATCATAGAACTGGCCCAGCGGAATGTAGCTGACCTGCGCCATCGCGCGCTTTTGGATCTCGACGGCGATATCTTTCTGCCTGGCCGGATCGGTCGCGGTCGCAAAATCGATCTTAAGCTGATTCATCTGCGGATCGGTCGGCCAGCCAAACCACGCCCCCTGGCGCCCACCGCCATCGAGCATCGGATTGACCACCGGGTTCCAGATCGTTTCGGCATTCCAGTAGGTGAAGAACAGGTTCCAACCGCCCTGTGACGGTGGGTTCGGGTTGGCGCGCCGCGACACCAGGGTCTGCCAGTCCATCGGCTGCAAATCGACCTTGAAACCGGCCTTGCGCAGCGCCTGCGCCGCCACCACCGGTTGCGACGCCTGGCTCGGCACGTCGGTCGGCTGCATGATCACCACCGGCGTGCCATCGTAACCGGCCTTCTTCAGCAGCGCCTTCGCCGCTTCAAGATCGCCGCCGTTCAGCAGCGTTTCACCGCCGGCCTGGCTTTCCAGCGCGGTGCCGCAGCCGAATACCGATGCGCACAGCTTGAAGTACTGCGGGTTGCCGACCAATGCGTCGAGCACATCCTTCTGGTTCATCGCCAACAAGGCGGCGCGGCGGATATCCGGATTATTAAACGGCGGGTAGAGAAAATTCATCCGGCCGCCGGTCATCGCGCCCAGCTTGCTCAAGGTGCCGGACTTAAGGTTCGGATCGGCCTGCACCATCGGCAAAAGATCGATGGGCAACTGTTCGATAAAGTCGATGTCGCCGGAGGATAATGCGTTGATTGCCGTCATCCGGTCCGGCATGTTGATCCACTCAACACGATCAACCTTCACCACTTTACCTCCCGCAGTGCCGCTGGCCGGCTCTTTGCGCGGCACGTATTGCTGGAATTTTTCATAAACCACGCGATTGCCGGGATCGAATTCCCCGGCGACAAACTTGAACGGGCCGGAGCCGGTGTAGTCGGTGATCATTTTGCCATCGGGGGTATTCGCGACGCGTTCCGGCATCATAAACGCCGCCACCGACGAAGGCTTCGCCAGCAGTTGCAGCACATAACCGAACGGTTTCGCCAGCTTCAGCGTGATGGTTTTGTCGTCGGTGGCGGTAATGCTGTCGGTGTACTTCATCATCAACTGACCGCCGACATCGTAGCGCGCCCAGCGTTTGAGGGAGGCGACGCAATCGGTGGCGGTCACCGGTTTGCCGTCATGCCATAGCAGCCCGTCACGCAAGGTGAAGGTGTAGGTCAGGCCATCCGGCGAAAGAGTCCAGTCCGCCATTTGCGGCTTCGGCTCCAGCTTCTCGTCCATGCCAATCAGGGTGTCGTAAATCATGTAGCCGTGGTTACGGGTGATTTGCGCCGTGGTGGCGATCGGATCCAGCACGCGCAATGAAGATGACATCACCGCATGCAAGGTTTTCTCCGCCGCCAACGCGGATGGGGCGATGAACGCGGTGCTCACGCCGAGAGACAACAGACAAGCGATCAAACAACGGGACGGATATAGTTTCACGTTAACACTCCAGTAAATAGCAACCCCGGCTGTTGGGCGTTGCGGTGTGTGCAATGTAATGTGACAACGCTGGGCGCCAGAAACCGCGGCCTGCCGCCGTCAGCTGGTTAGCGCCAACGCACGATCGATATAAAGCTGGCGTAAACGCCGGGTCACTGGGCCAGGCTTACCGTCGCCGACAGGCTGGCCGTCGATACTCACCACCGGGTAGATAAATGAGGTGGAGGAAGTAATAAAGGCTTCTGCGGCGCCTTTTGCTTCATCCAACGTGTAGGCCCGCGTTTCAAGACGCAAACCCTGTTGATTAAGCAGCGCAATCAGGGTACCGCGGGTAATGCCGGGCAGCAGAACATGCGACAGCTCACGCGTGATCACTGCGCCATCACGGCTGACAATAAACGCATTGTTAGACGTGCCTTCGGTGATCAAACCGTCTTTCACCAACCAGGCATCATCCGCGCCGCGTTGCCTGGCCTGCTCTTTCGCCAGGCAGGCGTACAGCAGCTGCGTTGTTTTAATGTCGCAACGCCCCCAGCGTAAGTCCGGCAGGCTGATAATGTTCATGCCCTGCTCGGCCAGCGGGCTGGCGAGGATATTTTTGGCCTGGGTGTAGAGCACCAGCGTCGGCGGCGTGCCGGCCGGCGGAAAAGCAAAGTTACGGTCTTCAACGCCGCGGCTCACCTGCAGGTAGATCAGCCCCTCCTGCAGTTGGTTACGGGCGATCAACGCCTGATGGATAGCCAATAACGCATCGTTATCCAGCGCCAACGTCAGCGCCATGTCATCCAGCGAGCGCCGCAGGCGGGCCAGGTGCAACTCAATATCCAGCAGCTTGCCTTGCAGTACGGCGGTGACCTCATAAATGGCATCGGCAAAGGTGAAGCCACGGTCAAAAACCGAAATCTTCGCTTCGTTTTCAGCAATGAATTCACCGTTCAGGTATAAGGTACGCATAACGCGATATCTCCGGGTTACGGGCGCTCAACGCCGGTCTGGCGGGTGATAATGCCGTAGTGTTCGATGCGCCGGTGGCGGGCAAAGTCGAAGATGGTGCTTTTGCCAAACTGGCACAGATCCATATCGCAGCGGTGGGTAATCAGCTCATCGCCCTGCCCATTCGCTCTGGCCACCACAAACCCGTTGGGATCGACAATCACGCTGCCCCCCATTAGCGGAAAACCATCCTCTACGCCGGCCTTCGCAACCCCGACCACCCAAGTGGCATTCTGGTAAGCGCCGGCCTGCATGCAGAGCTCGGAATGGAACAGCCGTTGCGTTTCGCCTTCGCCGCGTTGCAATGAATTGACCGAAGGGGTGTTGTAGCCCAGCGTGATCAACTCCACCCCCTGCAAGCCCATGACCCGATAGGTTTCTGGCCAGCGGCGATCGTTACAGATGCACATACCCATCACCGCCCCCAGGTTTTCCCAGGTTGGGAAACCAATATCACCCGGTTCGAAATAGCGCTTTTCCAAATGCTGAAAATCACGATGGGGATCGAACTCGACATGCCCTGGCAGGTGCACTTTGCGGTATTTGCCGACGATATTGCCCTGGCGATCGGTAACGATTGAAGTGTTGTAATGGTGACCATCGGGGGTCAGCTCGGCGTAACCAAAGGTGATGGCGATGCCGTGCTCACGGGAAAAATCAAATAATGGCCGCGTGACGTCATTCGGCATTTCGCGCTCAAACCAGCTGTCGACTTCACGCTGATCGTCCATATACCAACGAGGAAAAAACGTCGTCAGGGCCAGCTCAGGGAACACCACCAGTTCGCACCCTTGCCGCCGCGCCTGTTCCAGCAACGCCAGCATCCGCTGGACCACACTCTCTCTCGAGTCGCTTTTCTGGATCGCGCCCAACTGAGCACCGCCAATTACGATTTCGCGCATGCACGCTTCCTCCACAAGGCCGACCCGGTGTCGGCAACCCTTTTGCATTGCATAGGGCCATTGTGGGAAGTTCAGCGCCGCATGTCGTATACCAATATGTCGCGCTGGCTTAACATGAAGTTAATCCATGTTGAACAGGTTAAAACCGCTCTCGGCCAACACGCTGCGCAGATGCTCGACAAACACCTGTGCAAATTGCGCCAACGGTTCATTGCGCAGGTGCACCAGGCTGATGGTCAGGCGTTCTTCATTAAGTATCGGCAGGACAGCCATACGCTCGGAACCCGATGCCTGGAAGGAAATCTCATCAACCACCGAAAAGCCGGTGCCGTTTTTCACCAGCGCACAGGCGTGGTGCGGGGAGTCCACATCAATGCTCGGCCGGTAAGGCAAACCCACCCGTTCGAAAACCTGTTTCATAAAGTGGTGGAACGGCGTATCGGCGGAATAACCGATAAACGGCATCTCCGCCAACGCAGCAGGCAATTCGTTGGCCGGGACTTGCGTAATCGGATGGCCCGCCGGGCACACCACCCTCACCCGGATATAGCTCAGCGGAACGACGCGCAAATTGGGGTGATCAATCGGGAACAGCGAAATGCCGAGATCTGCCTGCTGCTCAAGCAACCGCTCGCGCAACAGCATATGCCGCAGGCACTCCAGGCTGACGAGGATCTCGTCATTGCACTGCCGGAAAGCACCGATGGCGTCCGGCACCAATTGATGCCCCAGACTGGGGCTACTGGCGATGCGCAGCACGCCGTGGCGCTGCTGCACCAGATTGTGCAGCGTGGTATTGACGCGCTGGATATCGCGATACACCGACTCAACGTCATTAAACAGGCAGCGCGCCTCCGGCGAAGGATATAGCCGCCCCTTAACCCGCTCGAACAATTGGAAGCCAATACGCGCCTCGGTGTGGGACAGCATGCGGCTGACCGCGGGCTGCGATACATACAGAAGTTGCGCGGCGCCGTTGATCGAACCGGTGATCATGACCGCGCGAAATACCTCAATCTGACGCAGATTAAGCAACTGCATTCGATTTCACCTCCCAGGAATAAACGGCGGGCGCACCACCAGATACGCTTAACACCAGGTTATAGGGTGTTAGCAATTAGTATGCCAGGGGGGATAACACAGAGAAAATTGCGCTGACAGCGGCGAGAGGCTCCGGTAATAATAGCGTTCGCCAGTGTTTTATCGGAGCCTGTTACTGTGAGCGTGTCGCAAACCATTCTGCCCGTTTTTCTGCTGATCATTCTGGGATATATTCTTGCTCGCCGCGGGGCGCTGGATACCCATGCCAACCAAGCGTTGGCTAGCCTGGCCTTTAAACTGTTTATGCCGATGGTTCTGTTCACCGGGATGGTTAATGCGCCGCTGCACGACGGCCTGGACACCAGGATCCTGGCGGCCTACTTTGTGCCCGCGCTGTTTATTTTCGCCGTGGTCAATCTGTTCACCCATCGCAGCCTGGGCCACCCGACCCCGTTCGGCCTGACGGCCTCTTTTTCCAACAATGCCCTGATCGGCCTGGCCATGGTGGCCGGGCTGTATGGCAACGCCGGGCTGGTGTTGCTGTTTACCGTACTGGCCGTCCACAGTCTGCTGCTGTTCAGCTTTCAAAGCCTGTATAGCTGCCTCGCCGGCAGCGAGCCCTTTAAACCCGCGGTACTGATCGCCAGCCTCGCCAACCCGATGATCGTTGGGCTGCTGTTGGGGACGGTGGTTAATTTGTCCGGCCTGGTGCTGCCAGGCTGGAGTATGAAACTGGCGACCTGGCTGGCGCAGGCGGCGTTGCCCTGCGCGCTGATCGTCCTCGGCGCCAATCTCTCCGGCTATCGGCTGCGCCCCAACGCCTATGTGGTCGGCATCACCGCCGCCAAGCTGGCCGCCATGCCGTTGCTGGTCCTGCTGGTATGTATGCTGTTGGGCATCAGCGGCCTGCCGCGCGGGGTGCTGGTGCTGATGGCCGCCAACCCCTCCGGCGTCAACGTGCTGGGGTTCTCGCGATCGCAGCAAGACAGCCAGATAACCAGTTCGGCCATTTGCCTGACGACGCTACTGTCGATGGCGACGCTGCCGCTGTGGATGTGGATCAACACATTACTATGACCCGCCGCGCTGCTGAATCAAACCCGAGCGCGAATGCAGCAATGCATAGCGTTCGCTATTGGCGCGCGCCGGAATGGGCGTTATATATTCTTCGCGCCAGGCTTTTGGTGATAAGCCAAAGCGCAATTTATACAGCTTGCTTAATACGCTGGGGTTACTGAAACCGCACTGATAAGCAATTGTCTCAATGCGCTCCTCAGCGCTGTTTTCCAGTTTGTGCCTGACCGCATTCAGGCGCACCTCATGCAGCAGCTTCATTACCGACGTACGTTGTTCCAGACAAGCCCGGTCCAGGCTGGAACGTGAGCAATGTAACGCCTGTGCGATAATATCCGGCGTTAAATCCATACGCGCGTAATGCTGCTCAATATAACTTTTCGCCGCAATATAAATAAAAGTCTTGGTCTTATCGGTGTAATTTCCACGTTGCTTTCCAATATCCGCCAGCATTAATATTGCCATACTGTGCAACCCATCCAGAATGCTGGCGATGGCCTTGGTGGCCAAGCGTGCTGCATGTGCGTCCAGCAACAGCATCTGGGAGCGAATAAATGGCGCCAAAGGATGGACATCAAGCGGCAATATCAGTTCGTCAAGGCCACCGCCAAACGCCGCGCGCGCTTGCATATACGGCAGAATAAGGTAGAGCTGCTTAACGTTATTGCTATCGTAGATAATCGGCCTGTTTCTTTCGTATAGCGCCAAAGCCAGCGAACCTGCGAAAATATCTTTATTTTCTGTTACTTTTCTCCCTGTTAGCTTTACGCTGCCTTGCAGGAATAATGAAATAAACAAGCTGCCGGCATAAGCCTGATGTGGATCAAACCGGCTGTGGTGCACAGAACCCGACGTGGAACAGAAATCCCCATGAACGCCCGAAATGGTATGGTGCAAAGCGATGATAGCTTCCGGCCGCCGATTGTTAGCAACATCGATTCCACAGGGCTTGAGCTTGCCAGTCAGGATCTCGAACCGCTGTTCCGGTTCGATGCCCTGCGCATCAATAGTCTGCAGCTGGTACAGCCGGCCAGAGCGCGGCAAAAAACGTGTGTTATTAGGCTTAATGAAAGGTTGGCTCATAATATCTCTTTACGGATACGTTCTGATAAAAGACCAAGGCCGCGGCCAAAATAAGAAATTTACACAAAAGCTCTGCGGGGAAAAGAGGGAAATGAGAATTTTCTTATTCTGACGATGACAGACAAGCAATGAGGCCAGCAGACATTTTTCCGGCCATTCGTTGTGCTTACTATTGATGGGCCGAGTAATGGTGCAGGCTGCGCCGAAAAGAGGAAAATATGCCCACCGACCTATTAACATATTATAAACATTCGTTACCATAGCACGATAGGCTAAAACCAAGTAGTCATAGAACATTAAAAATAACCTGGCTTTAGGAGCAGAGGATTTTAGGCATTTTATAGCCAACAGATTTTACATTTCAGGTGTATTGGTTTTATTAATCGGCCCATCTTTGGGCCGCGCCGCTGCATTGCCGCGTGATTCGGCCATACGGCCTCCCCCTACGAGGCCAGCGCTAACGCTGTCCAAAAATGCAAACGCGTTTTTTAGCAGCGGTTCGAATTACTTTGGGTTTATTTTATTTAAAAAACACATACCAATATTATAGGTAATAATATGTTCATGATGACAATCGCAATTCTTCTGTTAGCTATTTCTATATGCAGTTTTTATTCTCACATCCAAATCCGTAAAAGCATGTTATTAATAAACCCGAGAAGAAAAAAAAGAAGATCTCGCTATTCAATACATTTCGGCCGGCATAATAAAGGTGATAAAGCGATTATTCCGGTCGCTACAACACGGGCGTTTCCTGTTCCACCCCAGCCCGCGACCGGTGCGCTATTTACTTCACCGGCGTAAATTCCTGGTCGATCAACTGACTAACATCCACGTGGTTCGGCAAAATCTTTAACTGATAAAACAGATCGGCCACCGGCTGCAGCACATTAATGTCCTGCTGATTAACGCTGTGCGCGCCCTTTGACGTGCGATCCGCAATGTGCCTGGCGGTTTCCAGCGGTAAACGCGTCAGTTGGGCGTAAACTTTGGCGTATTCCGCCGGGTGATCGATCGCCCACTGCCGCGCCTTGGCGACGCGCTCGGCGAAGTCTTTGATGGCCGCCCGCTTGTCCGGATCGGCCAACGAGCGCGTAGTGGCGGTCAAAAAACCGAGCGACGGGGTTAACCCCTGGCCATCACGCAGCAGGCGCGCACCGCTTTGCTCCGCAACGCCCAAATAGGGATCAAAAACCGCCCAGGCCGCCACTTTGCCGGTGCTGAATGCCGCGCTGGCGTCGGTGGGCATCACGAACTGAATCTGCACATCTTCCCGCTGCAGCCCGGCTTCCTGCAACGCCGCGTACAGCAAGTTTTGCGAGATGCTGCCACGCGCCGAGGAAACCACCACCGTTTGCCCTTTCAACTGCTGAACGCTGTGCAACGGTGAATCCTTCGGCACAATAATCCCGTTAGACTGACCATAGCCGACGTTGGTCTGAATCAGCTTAAAATCCACCCCGCCCGCCGCCGCCATCAATACCGGCAAATCCCCGGCATAGGAGGTATCCACGGCATCTGCGCGCTGCGCTTCAAACAACGGCGCCGCCCCCTGGAAATTGGCCCATTGATACTGATAAGGCGCATCTTTCATCACGCCTGCGGCCTCGACCAAACTGCGTAATCCGCGGGCCTGATCCCCCAGCACCAGTTTGGCGTCGCCGATCGCCCCCTGCGCCAGCGATGCCGTCAATAACGTGGCGCTCAGCCCCACGGCCCTAAGTAAAACAGAAAACTGCGCCATACTTTTCCTCTTTGCCGGTGATGGTTATGCGTATCGTCTGGTGATTCAGAGCACGGTAAAGCCATGGGTTGCATCACGCGCCAGCTGTTCCACCAGCCCAAACTCCCAGTCCAGATAGGCTTGCATCGCTTCACGCGGATTGTCCGTGCCTTCGTACGGGCGGCGATAACGGTCGATACGCGGCGCGGCCAACTGCCCTTCGCCCTTTGCCAACGGCCGGTTTTCGGCGATCCACGCCAGGGTGCCGCCGGCAAGCAGTTGCACCGGCTTGCCGGTCAGCGTGGCCACTTCCGGCACGGCATAGCGCGCCAGCAGGCTGCTACCGCAGGTCAGAACATAGCGTTTGGCCGGCGGCAGGTTTTCCAACGCCAACGGCAGCTGCGAGCGGATAACCCAATGCGCACCAGGAATATGGCGCGCAACGTAATTGGCGCTGGTGGTGAAATCCAACAGCACCGTGCCTTCCTGCTCTAACAGGGCGGCCAACTGCGCCGGGGTGATTTCATCCGCCGGCGGCGGCGGCGGTAGCTGCGCCGCCGGATCGCCCGGCTCGGTAAGGTCGGCGGCGGTCAGCCCGTCCACTACCGCCGCCTCCCAGCCCATCTGCGCCAGCCAGGAGGCGCTCATGTTGGCGCGCACACCGTCATCATCCACCAGCGCCACGCGGGCACCGAGCACGCTGGCATAGTGATCCGTTTCCTGCACCAGTTGCCCACCGGGCGCGCTGTAACTGCCCGGCAGATGCCCGGCGCGATACTCCTCGGGGCTGCGCACATCGAACAGATAGGTGGTGCGCGCCGCATCCTGCCGCCACAGCCCAAGCGTCTCGCGGTCAATGCGCCGGACACCGGCCGCGTCCGCCACCCGACGCGCCTGTTGCTGCGCCTGCGCCAGATTCTCCGCGCCGTTCGGGTAGCGGCGCTGCTGCTGGCTTTCTAACGCAAACCCCGCCAGCCCCCAGCCGATCGTACCGTTGCGCAGCGCCGCCACCGGGTTGCTGATGCCAGCGTTGATTAACGACTGGGTACCGATAATGCTGCGCGTGCGCCCGGCGCAGTTAACAATCACCTGCGTGTTGGGATCCGGCGCCAGCGCCTTGATCCTCAGCACCAGCTCCGCCCCCGGCACGCTGGTGCTGGTGGGGATACTCATGGTTTGGTATTCATCAAAACGGCGCGCATCAACGATCACCATATCGGCATGCTGATCGATCAGGGCCTTAACCTGCTGCGCAGTCAGCGATGGCGTGTGCCTGCGGCTTTCCACCAGTTCACCAAAGGCCTTGCTTGGCGTGTTCACGTCCTGGAAAAGCTCGCCGCCACCGGCTTGCCAGCCCGCCAGGCCGCCGGCCAGCAGGGCAACATCACCATAGCCGAACTGCTGCAGCCGCCTTGCCGCCTGTTCGGCCCGTCCGTCGCCGTTGTCATAGACGGTAATGGGGGTGCTGCGGCGCGGAATACGCCGGTAGGCTTCCAGCTCCAGCTTGCTCAGCGGGATATTCACGGCAAACAGCGGGTGGCTTTCAGCAAATTCGGCTTCTTCACGCACATCGATCAGCGCCAACTCCTGGCGGGACAACAACGCGGCGCGCAGGGTGGAAAAATCACGGTAAACAAAGGCAGGCATACTTACACTTCCTTAGAAAGATCCCAAATATTAGGCAGTTGAGTGTTGGAGTAACCGGAGATAAAAGGCTTCACCGCGCCGCTTTCGCCATACACCGCACGCTTAACGGCGCCGATATTGCCGCCATACACATGAATGCTGATCGACACGCGATCGTTAAACGCATTGCTGACCTGGTGAATATCGCCGTCTTGTTCGGACAGTTTCGCCACCTGCCCGGCGGTTAACCGCTCGGCGCCGCCTTCGGGCTGGGGCACGCCCTGGCCGTCGAGCACATAACGTTGGTTGGTTTCAGCGCCGCGCAGCATGCCAATCAGCCCCCACACGCGGTGGTCATGGATCGGCGTGACCTGCCCCGGCCCCCAAACGAAGCTGACGATGGAAAAGCGCTGGGCGGAATCAACGTGCAGCAGGTACTGCTGATAATGTTTAGGATGTGGGCGGGCGTATTCTTCGGCCAGCCAGTCATCCTGTTTGACCAGTTTGGCCAGCAACTGCGCCGCCTGTTCCAGCCGCGCCGCATCGCCCAGCGGCTGTTGATGCAGTTGGGCCAATTGTTCAATGAACCCGCGTAAACGGTCTAAGCGTAATGGCGTTGTCATAGGGCTTTCCTGTCTGAAGCAGTGCCTATCACGCTAACAAAGAACTTTTTATTATTTAAATGCATTTTTGTAATAAACTAAAATGCAAAATACACATAAAGAGAGTTTCCATGCGTACAGACGACATTGACGCACTGCTGGCGGTGGTGCAATTCGCTTCGCTTAACCAGGCCGCGGAATACCTTGGCATCAGCCAATCCGCCATGACCCGCCGCCTGCAAAGCTTTGAACAAAGCCTGGGCGCCACGCTGCTGGATCGCCAAACCAAACCACTTAAACTGACGGCCATCGGCCACCGCGTCTATGAACAGTGCCTGACGATCAAACGCGAAACCAAGCGGCTGGAAAGCCTGCTTAATCAGGATGCGGAACCGAGCGGCCCGCTGCGCCTGGGCATCCCGCAAAGCCTGAGTGAAATCGCCTTGCGGCCGGCGCTGGTGGCCCTGGGCGAACATTACCCGCAGTTGCGCCCGCAGGTGGTCTGCGGCTGGGGCGGGCAGTTGATCAAACGCCTGGAAAACGTTGAGCTGGACAGCCTGCTCGCCATGGGGCCAGCGCAGCAAAGCTTCGATGACAGCCTGGTGGCAAAGGCGCTGTGCCCGCTGGAAGTGGTGGTGATCGCCGGCAAAAGCCTTAACCTCAACGCCACCCGCCTCAGCGGCTGCGCCCACCTCGGCTGGGTATTGAACCCCGACGGTTGCGGCCTGCGCGCCGGCTTAAACCGCGACCTGCAGGCGCAGGGGCTGGGGTTGAAAATCAACGTGGAAACCGCCGGCGCCCAGTTGCAAATTAGCCTGGTGGCACAAGGGCTGGGGCTTGGGCTGGTGCCCAGAGCCGCGTTAACCCACAGCCCGCACCGGGACGATATCGCTATTGTTGAGCTGGCTGATTTCCAGCCGAAGGTGCAACTGTGGCAGGTCAGCAGCCCGGGGCTGGGCAACCTGCAACGCCCCACCACCTTTTTTGCCGAGAGGATCGTGCAAGAACTGCGTAGTTAATTCGATGAAAAATAATGAATTATTATCATAATTAACTTTATGCATATTAAGATATGATAAAAATGCATTTAAATCATTAGAACATCGCGTATAGGGTATAAAAACCACGCTGCTTATCGCCAAACATTTGGCCGGCAGCCAACCCCTATCACGCGTCCTGGCAAGGAGTTCTAATGAGCGTCCAATTTTTAGGCATGATCGGCCACCGTCTGTCTTCGGAAATCATCCCCCCGGCAGGCCCGATATTTGACCGCGACTACATTGTGCGCTTTGCGCAAACCCACGAGGCCGCCGGTTTTGACCGGCTGCTGGTCGGCCATTGGTCCGATCAACCCGACGGCTTTCTGGTCACGGCGTTGGCCGGGCTTTCCACGCAGAAAATCAACTTTTTACTGGCGCACCGGCCGGGCTTCGTCGCGCCGACCCTGGCGGCGCGCAAATTCGCCACCCTGGAGCACCTGCTGGGCGGCCGCCTGGCGGTGCATATCATTAGCGGCGGCAACGACGCAGAGCAACGCCGAGACGGCGACTACCTCGATCACGATCAGCGCTATGCTCGCACCGACGCGTTTTTAGACATTGTGCGCCAGGTCTGGACCGAGGAACGGCCGTTCGATGCCCATAACGATTTCTATCAGGTCGAACAGGCCTTTTCGGCGATAAAACCGCTGCAAAAACCCCATATCCCGATCTTTTTCGGCGGCTCGTCAGACGCGGCGATCGCCGTGGCTGGCAAGCACGCCGACGTGTTTGCCCTGTGGGGCGAATCGCTGGCGCAAACCCAGGAAACCATCCAGCGCGTGCGGGCTGAAGCGGCCAAACACCAGCGCCAAATCGATTTCAGCGTGTCATTCCGGCCGATTATCGCCGCCACCGAAACGCAGGCCTGGGAAAAGGCTAAAGAGATCCTGCATGTCGCCACCGAACATGCCGAAAAAACCGGCGTGGGCTATAAGAACAAACCCAACAGCGTGGGCGCTCAACGCCTGCTGAAAACCGTGGCGCAGGGCGAAGTGGTGGATAAACGCCTGTGGACTGGCATCGCCAGGCTGTTCGGCGGCGGGCACAATTCCACTGCGCTGGTGGGCACCCCGGAGCAAGTGGCCGACGCCCTGCTCGATTACTACGATCTGGGGGTGCGCAACTTCCTGATCCGCGGTTTCGATCCGCTCAACGACGCCCAGGAATACGGCAAAGAACTGCTGCCGATCGCCCGAGCCAAAATCGCCCAGCGCGCCGCCAGGCAAAGCGCCTGAAGGCCAACGGAAGAGGCACCCCGCATGAGCTCTGTCTGGTCTACCCGCCCACCGGCACGCCAACGGCACATTCAGCCGCCGCTGGCGCAGATTACCGCGCAACTGGCGCAGCAGGCCGCGGCGCTGGATCGCAGCGGCGAGTTCCCACACGCCAATCTGGCCTGGCTGCAGGCGCATGGCCTGCTGGGGCTGGCCTGCGGGCAGCGTTACGGCGGCGCCGAAGCCAGCCTAGCCACCCTTCAGCAGGTTATCAGCGCCATCGCACAGGGCGAACCGTCCACGGCGCTGATCGTTTGCATGCAGTACCTGCACCACCTGCGCCTGGCTGCCAACCCCGACTGGCCGGAGGCATTGCGCTGCACCATCAGCCAAAGCGCGGTGCAGCACGGGGCGCTGATCAACAGCCTGCGGGTGGAGCCAGAGTTAGGCTCCCCGGCGCGCGGCGGCCTGCCCCACACCGTGGCGGCGCGCACGCCGGCAGGCTGGCTGCTCAACGGCCACAAACTCTATACCACCGGGATTGAGGGCCTAAGCTGGCTGGCGATCTGGGCGCGCAGCGATGACGCCAATCCGCAGGTGGGCACCTGGCTGGTGCCGCGCAATAGCCCGGGCATCACGATTAAACACAGTTGGGATCACCTGGGAATGCGCGCCACCGGCAGCCACGAGGTGATACTGCACAACGTGGCGGTGCCGTTGAGCCATGCGGTGGGAACTTACCCGGCCGAGCGGCCGCCGGCGCCGGATACGGCGCAGATCCAGGCCGCCGCCAATGCCCACACAGCCCTGCTGCCGGCCATCTATGACGGCATTGCGCAGGCGGCGCGCCGCTGGCTGATCGCCTGGCTGCAACAGCGCGTGCCGGCCAGCCTGGGCGCGCCGTTAGCCAGCCTGCCGCGCGTGCAGGAAAACATCGGGCAAATCGATGGCCTGCTGCTGGTCAACCAAAGCCTGCTGCGCCAGGCGGCGGCGCAGGCATTCACTACCGAACAGGCCAACCTGGCGAAAGTCACTATCACCGAAAACGCGGTAAATGCGGTGGAAAAAGCGCTGGCGCTGACCGGCAACCATGGCCTGACGCGCCACAACCCATTGGAACGCCACTACCGCAATGTGCTGTGCGGCCGGGTGCATACCCCGCAAAACGACAGCGCGTGGATTAACGCCGGCAAAGCGGCATTAGGCGGCGGCATACCCGTATGAACCGCCCGCTGACGCAGAGCACGGGCTTTGGCAACACCGCTTTAGACCAAAGGAAATGATGAACATGTTGCGTATTAAACAGACTCTGGGTGCTTTACTGCTTATTGGCCTGGCTGGCCAGGCGCTGGCCGCCGACGCGCGTATTACCTTGCATATCGCCGATCAAAAAGGCGGTATGCGTTCACAAATGGAAGCGGCCAACGAACTCACCAACCTGCCTTACGATATCAAATGGGCCGAGTTCCCCGCCGCCGCCCCGCTTGCCGAAGCACTGAACGCCGGCGCGGTCGACGTCGGCATTATCGGCGATGCGCCGTTACTGTTTGCCCTTGCGCAGGGTACGCCGGTTAAAGCGGTCGCGGTGGATAAAAGCAACCCGGCGGGCACCGCGGTACTGGTGGGCGAGAACTCGCCGCTGAAAAGCGGCCAGGATCTGAAAGGCAAGCGCATCGCCACCGGCAAAGGTTCGATCGGCCACTTTGTGGCGCTGAAGGCGCTGCAACAGGCCGGCCTGTCCGCCGCCGACGTGCAGTGGGTCTTTTTAGGGCCGGTGGACGCCAAGGTGGCGCTGCTCAGCGGCTCGGTCGACGCCTGGGCCACCTGGGAGCCTTACACCACTCAACTGGTTAAAACCGGGCAAGGGCATGTGCTGGTCAGCGGCACCGGCCTGCTGCCGGGGAATACCTTCCTGGCGGCCACCGATGCCACGCTCAGCGATAGCGCCAAACGCCAGGCGCTGCAGGATTATCTCAACCGCCTGGCAAAGGCGGAGCGCTGGGCCTATGCCAATCTCGACAGCTACGGCAAAACGCTGGGGCAAATCATTAAGTTCCCACCCGATATCGCACGCGAGCAGTTCGCCAGCCGCCAACTGCGCTGGCAACAGATTGACGATCAAACCGTGCGCCAACAGCAGGCCACCGCCGATTTTTATCAGGCTAACGGGCTGATCCGGCAACCGCTTGACGTTACCCACACCTTTGATAACGGCTTTAGCGTACCGCCGCTGGCGCAAACACAACAGGAAGGTCAGCCATGAAACACATTGCCCAGTATTCACGCCGCAGATTCCTCAGCCTGGGCGGCAGCCTGCTGGCGGCACCGGTGTTAGCCGGCATCTCGCCGAAGCTGTTCGCCCATGATATGGCGGCCATGCATCAGGAAGACGGCAACGCGCTGCGCCTGCCGGCTCCTTACAAGTTGAAGCTCGCCATCAATCAGAGCGCGGTGTGTATTGCCCCCGTTACGGTGGCGGAGCAGCAGCACTTCTTCAGCAAATACAATTTGGACGTTGAGTTCGTCAACTTCGGCAACTCGACCGATCTGCTGCTGGAAGCGATCGCCACCGGCAAGGCCGATGCGGGCATCGGTATGGCCCTGCGCTGGCTGAAAGCGCTGGAACAGGGTTTTGACGTGAAGCTCACCGCCGGCACCCACGGCGGCTGCCTGAATTTGCTGACCGCCAAAAACGCCCCTTTTACCAGCCTGGAAAAGCTAAAAGGGCAAACTATCGGCGTGACCGACATGGCCGGCCCCGACAAGAATTTTTTTGCCATCCTGCTCAAACGCCACGGCGTGGACCCGATCGCCGACGTGCAATGGAAGGTCTATCCCGCCGATTTATTGAGCGTGGCGCTGGATAAACAGGAAATTGCCGCCATCAGCGGCAGCGAACCGTTCAGCTACCGCTTATTGGACACCGGCAAATACCAACTGCTGGCCAGCAATATGACCGGCGAGTACGCCAACCTCAGCTGCTGCGTGGTCGGCGTCAGCGGCTCGCTGGCCCGCGAACACAAAGCCGCGGCGGCGGCGTTGACCCAGGCGCTGCTGGATGCCCACAGCTACGCGGCGGAGCACCCGGAAAGCGTTGCCGATGCCTTTATGGCCCACGCGCTGAACACCAACGTCAAGGAAGTGGCCGGTATTCTGCACGGCCAGGCGCACGGCCACCACGCGGTGGGCGAAGCCTTCGTTAAAGAGCTGACGCAGTACGTCAGCGATTTGCAGTTGGTCCAGGTGATTAAGCCCAGTACCGACGCCCACCAATTTGCGGAGAGCATCTATGCCAACGTATTTGCTTGATCGAACCGTGAAACGCGAAAAAATCGCCGGCCAGCGGATCTGGCTCACCGGCCTGCTGGCGGCGGCGGCCTGGCTGGCCGCCGGGCTTATCACCACCTACTGGCCCAACGTCAACCGCCAATGGCCATACAGCCAGGCCTGGGCTGGGCTGCAACTGGCGCTGGGCGTGGCGCTGTTGGCGCTGGCGCTCAGCTACCGGCAGTGGCAAGGCCGTGGGCAACGCCTGCAGCGCGCCGGGCAATGGCTGATCGCCCTGCCGCTGTTTTTCAGCCTGTGGGAGTTGCTCACGGTGAAAACCGGCGCGCTGCCGCTGCCGTTCTTCGCCCCGCCGCAGGCGCTGATTGAGGTGTATCTCACCGATTGGCCGCGCCTGCTAAACAGCCTGTACCACTCGTTATCGTTATTGCTGCTGGGGGTGGCGATCGGCACGCTGGTCGGCTTTATCAGCGGCGTGTCGATCGGCTGGTCGCAGCGCATCGGCTATTGGGTGCATCCGATACTGCGCATTCTGGGGCCAGTGCCTTCAACCGCGTTGCTGCCGCTGTGCCTGTTTATCTTCCCCAGCAGCTTCGGCGCCAGCGTGTTTTTGATCGCCCTGGCGACCTGGTTCCCGGTTACCGTCCTCACCTGGTCGGGCGTCGCCAACATCGACAAAGCCTATTACGACGTGGCGCGCACCCTGGGCGCCAGCCAGCGCTTTTTGATTTTCCACGTGGCGATCCCCGCCGCCCTGCCGAACGTCTTCGTCGGTTTGTTTATGGGGCTGGGCGCCTCTTTCTCGGTGCTGATCGTGGCGGAGATGGTCGGGGTGAAGGCCGGCATCGGCTTTTATTTGCAGTGGGCGCAGGGCTGGGCCGCCTACCCGAATATGTACGCGGCGCTGATCGTGATGGCCTTTTTGTGCTCGGGGCTGATCAGCCTGCTGTTTTTCGTGCGCGATCGCCTGCTCAGTTGGCAAAAAGGAGTGATGAAATGGTAGCCCAAGCCGCCCAGGCGCGGATCAACGCCACGGGCACAACGATAGACGTGCAGAACGTTAGCCACAGCTTCACCCTGGGGAAACGGGAAATTGCCGTGCTGGACAACATCAGCCTAAGCATTGCCGCCGGCGAAAGCGTCGCGCTGCTGGGCCCGTCCGGCTGCGGCAAGTCCACCCTGCTGCGCCTGCTGGCCGGGCTGGAGCCGCTGCAAACCGGCCACCTGCTGGCCGACGGTCAGCCGCTCGGCGCCCCCAGCCCCGAGCGCATTCTGGTTTTCCAGGATCCCACGCTTTACCCGTGGCGAACGGTGCGGCAGAACGTGCTGCTCGGGCCGCAGGCGCAGGGGCTGAACGGCCAGGAGCAAAAGGCCGACGGCCTGATCAGCCGCATTGGCCTGAACGAGTTCGCCAACGCCTACCCCAAACAGCTTTCCGGCGGGATGGCCCAACGCGCCGCGCTGGCACGCGCTCTGCTCAACGAGCCGCGCCTGCTGTTGCTGGATGAGCCCTTGGGCAAACTGGACTCGCTGACCCGCATCAGTATGCAGCGCGAATTGATTAACCTCTGGCAGAGCCAAGGCTATACCAGCCTGCTGGTGACGCACGACGTCGAAGAGGCATTGCTGCTGTGCGATCGGGTGATCGTGCTTTCGCCGCGCCCGAGCCGGATTTTGGCGCAGTTTGCGGTGCCGCTGGCCTATCCGCGCCACCGGGGCGATCCGCTGCTGATTCAGCGCCGGCAGGACATATTGAAAATACTGGGCCAAGAGATCGATTGGTAATCGAGCGCCAGTCGCGGCCAACACTTATCAAACCACCGTTAACGGGAGTTGTTATGTCTTTGGTGTCTATCCCTACAGCCAATACCGGCGAGGTAAAAAACGGCGTCAGCCAGGAAGAGTGGCAGGTGCGCGTTAAGCTGGCCGCCGCCTATCAGTTGGCGGCCCTGTATCACTGGACCGATCATATTTATACCCATTTCTCGGTGCGCGTGCCGGGCGCGGAAGAGCACTTCCTGATTAACGCCTACGGCCTGTTGTTCAGTGAAATCACCGCCTCCAACCTAGTGAAAATCGATTTGGACGGCAATATCATTGCCGATCCCACCGGGCTGGGCATTAACCAGGCCGGCTTTGTGATCCACAGCGCCATACACCGCGCCCGGCCCGATCTGAAAGCCGTGCTGCACACCCACACTAAAGACGGCGCGGCGGTATCGGCGCAAAAAGACGGGCTGTTGCCGCTGTCGCAGCATGCGCTGGCTTATTATTCACGGATTACCTATCACGAATACGAAGGCGTCGCGCTCGATCTGGATGAACAGGACCGGTTGGTTAACGATCTGGGCCACAGCAACGTGATGATTTTGCGCAACCACGGTTTGCTGGCCGGCGGCGTGAGCATCGAGCACGCGTTCCGAGAGCTGCACGGTTTGGAGCGCGCCTGCAACATTCAGGTGGCGGCGCTCGCCGGTGGGCGGGACAATTTGCACTACGCGCCGCCGGCCGCGATCGAAAAGGTCAAGGCACAGTCGGCGCGTTTTCGCAGCGGCACGGATGAGATCACGCAAAAACACTGGGCGGCGGCCATCCGCCAGTTGGAGGCCAGTGGGTTAGCCAATTATCACCAATAACGGTACTTTGATGCGAAATGTCGCGGCCGAGAAGCACGCAGAATGTTGATAAAACCACCCTTTGCCACCATCGGTGTAAAGGGAATTGCCTTAATCGTGCTGCGTTTCTTTGCGGCAATCGCGCACGGCAATTGTCAGGGCCGAAGGCCCCTGGCAACGGCGCCTTGCTCGGCAGGCCAAGATGCGCGCTAAACGTCAACACTCCAATCTATCGCCACCGGGCAACCTAACCACCGGTTTTGACATGGGCTAATTTATCAATTTCAAAGACGATTCATGTGGTGAGTGGAGCACGGGTGTGGAAGCATTGAAGGCGCCGAACGGCGGAACGTAGCATAGGCGAAACCGCCAGGACGGCGGTTTCAGGCGAGACAGGCAGGGACGCCTGTCGTAGCCGGCCGTGATGCGCAGTGACACAGTGAGGGCAGCCGCACAGCGGCCGCCTGATATGGCGCAGGCGCGGGTCGTTAGGGGACGCGCCCACGTCCCCTAACTCGGGCGCGAGCTACGGTGCGACAAAAAACGACCGAGTTATAGCGACCGAAACCCTCTCGGTCAGGGCAAAGAACATTGCCAAAACAGTACTCTGCCGCCACCAGCGTAAAGGGAATTGCCTTAATCATACTGTGTTTCTTTGCGGCAATCGTACACGGCAATTGTCAGGACCGAAGGCCCGGCCCCGACACCCCGGCCTGCGCTTAACATGGCCTGCCCGCTACGCGGGTACCCTCGCCGCGTCCCCGTCGCCGGACGGGTCGGCTACGACAAACATCCCTGTTTGTCTCGCCTCAATCGACCGTCCGTGGCCGATTGCCCCTGGCAACGGTGCCTTGCTCGGCAGCCCAAGATGCGCGCTAAACGTCAACACGCGAATCTATCGCCACCGGGCAATCTAACCACCGGTTTTGACACAATCAAAGACAACGCATTTGGTGAGTGGAGCACCGGTGTGGAAGCCATTGAAGGCGCCGAACGGCGGAACGTAGCATAGGAGAAACCATCAGGACGGCGGTTTCAGGCGAGACAGGCAGGGACGCCTGTCGTAGCCGGCCGTGATGCGCAGTGACACAGTGAGGGCAGCCGCGCAGCGGCCGCCTGATATGGCGCAGGCGCGGGTCGTTAGGGGACGCGCCCACGTCTCCTAACTCGGGCGCGGGCTACGGTGCGACAAAAAACGACCGGGTTATAGCGACCGAAACCCTCCCCTAATCCAACAAAGAACATTGCCGAAACAGTACTCTGCCACCACCAGCGTAAAGGGAATTGCCTTAATCGTGCTGCGTTTCTTTGCGGCAATCGCGCACGGCAATTGTCAGGGCCGAAGGCCCGGCCCCGACACCCCGGCCTGCGCTTAACATGGCCTGCCCGCTGCGCGGGTACCCTCGCCGCGTCCCCGTCGCCGGACGGGTCGGCTACGACAAACATCCCTGTTTGTCTCGCCTCAATCGACCGTCCGTGGCCGATTGCCCCTGGCAACGGTGCCTTGCTCGGCAGCCCAAGATGCGCGCTAAACGTCAACACCCGAATCTATCGCCACCGGGCAATCTAACCACCGGTTTTGACACAATCAAAGACAACGCATTTGGTGAGTGGAGCACCGGTGTGGAAGCCATTGAAGGCGCCGAACGGCGGAACGTAGCATAGGCGAAACCGCCAGGACGGCGGTTTCAGGCGAGACAGGCAGGGACGCCTGTCGTAGCCGGCCGTGATGCGCAGTGACACAGTGAGGGCAGCCGCGCAGCGGCCGCCTGATATGGCGCAGGCGCGGGTCGTAAGGGGCCGCGCCCACGGCCCCTTACTCGGGCGCGGGCTGCGGTGCGACAAAAAACGACCGAGTTATAGCGACCGAAACCCTCTCGGTCAGGGCAAAGAACGTTGCCGAAACAATACTCTGCCGCCACCAGCGTAAAGGGAATTGTCTCAATCCCCTCGACCCCTTCCCCTATCACCCAAATTATTTTAGGTATAGCTAAAAGGAATATAAAAAAGTTATCTATTATTTTTTTATTGGTGGAAAGCCCGCTAGTCTGGGCGCTAACTCCCACACTTGTGCATAACATCCGATGATGAATATCGATCTACGCCAACTGCGCCACTTTATCGCCCTGATTGAACACCGCAACTTCACCGCCGCCGCGCAGGCGATGCAGATCTCACAGTCGGCCTTCAGCCGCAGCATTCAGGCACTGGAGCAGAACGTGGGCGCCCGGCTGATCGACCGCCATAACGACCTGGAACCCACCCGTAAAGGCCTGGTGGTTCTGGAGCACGCCCGGCGCTTAACCCACCAAAGCCAAGATCTGCTCAACGACATCGCCGCCTTCAGTGAAAAAGAGGCCGGCGAGGTGCAATTTGGCTGCGGCCCGGCGCCCGCCGCATGGCTGATGCCCCAGGTGATCGGCGCTTTTTCGCGCCACTCGCCGAAGATCCGCCTGGTGTTCCGGGTGGACAACTGGCAGGCGTTGGGCAAGCGGCTGTTGGCGGAAAAATTTGACTTTATCGTCGCCGATACCCGCAACTTCGAGTTTGATGCCCGCTATACGGTACAACCGCTCACCCGCCACCGCTGGGGGTTTTGCTGCCGGCAGCAGCACCCGCTGGCAGCCTTTGACGAAATCACCGTCGAACAGCTGTTCAGCTACCCGCTGGCCGCCACCATCCGCCCGCCGAACCTGCACCGGGCGCTGGTGCAGCTGAGCGGCCGCCAGGACATCCGCACCAGCATCGAGTGCGAAAATGGCTACAGCCTGCTGGACGTGATCCGCCACTCGGATGCGATCGGCACCACCAACCATTTCAAAACCCCGGCGCGGCACGGCCTGCACATGCTGAAAATCGCCGGGCTGGATGACAACACCGATGAGTTCTATACCCATTACGGCATCATCTCCCTGGCGGGCGCCCGGCTCCCTTGGCTGACGCAAACGCTGATGGCGACCTTTGTGCAGGTCGATAAAGATCTGCACGGCAACCCGGCCGCGGCTACAACGGCATGATGGCGAAATCCGTAATCACCTGGCGCGACCACACGGTGCGGAAGCCGAAATAACCCACAGCGGGCGGTGCGGCATAACGCGCCTGGAAATAGGGTTCGCCATCCACCAGAAAACGGGTGCCGCCGCTGCCCACCTCGATCACAATCTCATATTGCCGGTTGGGCTGCAGCAGGTGTTGGGCGTCGGTAAACTCACCGAGCAGTTGGCGCTGCCCGCGGCCGTTGTAGTCGCGAAAGCGGGTGGTGCTGTTCCAGTTGCCGCCCATCCCCACATAGTAAAGATCAAGATCGTCGTATTCATCCAACACGCCGCTGCGGGTGAACAGATTAGGGTTTGCCGGATCGCGCGCCGCCCAAAACTGGTTCAGATCGGAAAGCCGATCGTAGGGCCGCCCGGCCAACTGCACTTCACGCACAAAACGAATGCGGTAGGCGCCGGAAAGGGGGTGATCCAGCCACACGGTCAGGCCGGCGGCGCTCTCCAGCGTCAGTTGGCCCGGTTCGGCCTGCACCGACGTTCGCTGCGGATCCTCCTGCTCCACCCGCCAATGCCAGGGTGTCGCCGCCGGTGCGGGTGCCCAGCGCAAAAGGTATTGGTGTTCAGCCTTGAGTGATGAAGAAGGGCAACAGTCAATCTCCTGTGGCTCGCCCGGATCCGGCTGCTGCACAGCGGTGTTTAATTCCGTCATGGTTTTTTCCTGTTATAAGCCTGTCGGCGCGGATGTGTTAGTGGGAAGGCGCCGGGGCATCCAACAGCGCCAGCAGCGCCAATGCCGTTAGCCCCCACTGCGCCACCGCATTGGTGGCAAGATTAGTGTCGCCGGTGCTGCCCGAGCGTTTGTCGATGGAGGAGTCAATCCCGGCCTCTTGCAACGGCGCCAGCACCTCCGGCGGGCGGATCAGTCGGGTGGTGGTGTTAGGTTGCACAATCCCCCCTTCCCCGCTGAAAAACTCCCGCCAGGCGCGCGCTGCCAACGCCTTATCCCGTTGATGCCAGGCGGCGAAGGCGGTCAGGCGAGCGTGGCCCTGCACCAGGTTGAGCTTTTTCACCGGCTTGCCGACGAACGCGCTCAGCGCCGGCAGATCGTTATATAACCGGCAATAATCCAGCCAGGCGCGCGTAAAGCCCTCGTCCGGCAGCAGCTGTAGCAGCTCGCTGCAAATTTCCGCCAGGCCAAACACCGCGCTCAGGTGGGAAATAAACAGCTGTTCCGGCCCGGCGGGGGCGAATACGCCGGTGTCGGGATCCATCTCCGCCAAGCCGGTAAAGAAGCCGTGCGGCTGGGCGGCGATCGAACGCATACTGTTCAGCAAGCGATCACGCATCTGTGGATCGCCATGCCGCTCCCAGGCCGTCAACCAGGCGGCGGCTACCGCACTCCAGTCGGTGCCGAAATAGAGGCTAATGCGTTTAGGATCGTCCGGCGTCTGTTGGCCGATCTTTCGCCCCGGCATCACGTCGCGCAGGGTGCGCCCCCCTTCGATTTGTTCATCCATCAGTTCGCCGATGCGCTCATCGGCAGTGAGGTAGTACAGGAAGCGGCGGTTCGCCACGGTGGAAATGCGCAGCTGTTTGGCGCTGTCGCCCCAGTGGCGGACGTTGTGCCGGGAGCCAAGCGGTTTGAAACGCCCCAGGTGATAAACGTCCACCTCGCCGGTGTGGCGCGTCATCGCCTCCGCCATGCGGAAAGCCTCCGGGCGGCCGCTGTGCAGGAAGTAGTACCACAGCCACAGATCGGTACTCAGCTCAGAGTTATCCCAGGCGTACCCCCCCACGTCATAACGCCAGACGTGGCGATCGCTGTCGTAGGTGTGCATAACATCGCCGAAATCCCAGAAGCCATACCATTTGCGCTGCTCTACTTCCTGGCGGTAAAAATCGAAATACCACGCCAACTGCGCGGCGAGATCCTGATGGCGCGGGCTCACGGCGCTGGCCGGCGCCCACACCGGGCCAAACACCCGTGCACGCCTGAGATCTTCGGCGTTCGCCACCAGCAGCGGCGGCTGCTGGATACGCCGGGCGATATCCACAAAAGCGGCGTTATCCGGCGTTGACGGCAGCACGTCGATAAACAGCTCGCTGGTGCGCGCCACCCCGTGCGGCGTATCAAAGCCGGGTTCATAATCTTCATAGGTGATGTCCAGCGCTTCCCGCTGGGCTTTAAAGGTTGTCAGCCCCATTTCACCGTGCCAGGCGCGCATATCCATCGGCTCCGCCCACGGCGACCACAGCCAGAGCGTGACCGTCGCCTGCTGCTGATGCGCCCCGGCGATTTCCAGGCAGGCCGGGTAGCTTTGCCAAAAGTTGCGGATACCGAAAGCCACCCCGCCCTGCGGTGAACCAAGATAGCCCACGCCGGCCGCCCGGCTGCCAGTAGCCGACAGCAGCCAGCCCAGCCCCGCCTCCGTGCGCTTGTGGATCTGGTAGCCGTCGGGGTGGTGTTGCGTTAGCCGGTAGCTACCGAACGCCGGGATGTAGCCAAGGCCGGCCGCCACCTGGGGCGCAAAGTCCGCCAGCGGCGGTGTGGCTTTGCCGCTTAGCTGCGCCTGCGTAACCTGGGCGCCAGGATCGCGCCGCAGCCCGGTCAGGCCACGCACCGCTTCGGCGAAAACGCCCCCCTCGTCAGAGGCGAAGCGCACATGGCGATCGTGCAGTTCGCCCTGCAACGGCACATCAAAGGCCAGCCCAATGCCCTTCACAGATTGCTGCGGCCGATCGTTATCGTAGATCAGCGTATGCACTACCCGGAAAGAGGATGAACCGGCATAGCAATACAGGCGCACGATAAACGGAATCCGGCTATTTTCATCCTGCTGATGGCTGCCGCGAAGGGTGATGACCGCCCGCTGCGGCCCGTTCTGCTCCAGCGTGACGGATCCCGCCTGCCCCTGAAACGCCGCCACGCTGTGCGTGCCTTCCGCCTCATCGCCGGACTGGATACGCAGTACCAGCCGCCCGCGAGTGAGCGCCAGGCGATCGTTTTGCCACACCTCGTCAATCAGGTACCGCCCGCTGCGGGAGACGCTAAAGCGCATCTGCCCGGTATCGACCAGCCAGCCCTGTTCGGTTGCCATCGCCAGGTTCCGCTGCGGCGCGGCCTCGGCGGCGGTAGGAAGCAGAGTGAGCGCCCCGATGCGCGGCGTGGCGGCGCCCAGCGCATGGCCGGACCATTTCACCGAACCATCCGGCCACCAAGCCAACGGCCAGCTCTGCAACGGGTATGCCTGCTGCCCGTCCTGCAGTAAAAAACCGCTCCCCGCCGGCACCGCCCCTTGCGGCCAGGGGGCGCCCCAGGTGACGCCGCTCAGCACCCGCGGCGGTTGCCCGTCCAGCCAGCGTAACTGCACCGCGTGGGGCGTTACCGCCGCCCCGGCATGGCTGGGCGCCGCCGCAGTAGCCGATTTCCACAGCGGCAGCGCCAGGGTCAGCAAGGTGCTGTCGCGCAAAAAGTGCCGCCGTGAGTAAGGAAGATTACGCATTACACTATCCTTTAAAGTCATAGCCTACTGTCAGGCCAACCATGCGCGGATCGCCCAGCGAACCATAGGCCGAGCCGTAATCCCCGGATTTCATGACGCGGTAGTAGGTTTTATCCAACGCGTTTTTCATCCACAGCGAGACATGCCAGCCGTGATCGCCCTGCTTGCCGCTCAGGCCGGTCGCCAGGTTCAGCACGCCATAGGCGGGAATGCGGGTGTAGGCCGAGTTGTCCACGGTGCCGTACGCCCAACTGCGCCACGACCACTGGCCGGAAACGAACGCCTGCAGATTATTAAAGGTGTTCCATTCATAACGGATACGGGCGTTGTAGCTCAGGCGCGGCGAGTTGAACACCCGTTGGCCGGTCAGATCGCAGGTGGCCGGGGCGCCAGCCTGCAGCGAGATTTCCGCCGGGCATTTGCCGTTAGTGAAGTTCAGGTACGAAGCATCCAGCAGGGTGCCATTAAGGCTCAGGCTCAACCCTTCAACCGGGTAGACCGAGAGCTGCGATTCGATACCGCGTGAGCGGAACTTCCCGGCGTTGATCAGGTAGCTGCTGAGCGTTTCTTCGTCATAGGCGGTCGTCTGGAAATCACGCACTTCACTCCAGAACAACGCCGTATTCCACTCCAGCTTGCGCTGGAACCAGTGGGTTTTCACCCCCAGCTCAACCGCCCGTGTTTTTTCCGGCTCTATGTATAACGAGCCCAGGCCCGCCTTGGCCGCGGCGCCGGAAGAGATATTCAGCCCGCCGGCTTTTTCGGCATAGGCCACGGTGAGGTAAGGCGTGACGTTCGGCGTGGCGTACCAGTTGGCGCTGATGGTCGCCGCCGGCAGGTGGTTGGTTTGCGCCAGATCGCCGGAGTCAAAATCGTTTTTATTGATGCGCTTAAAGGAGCCGGTCTTTTTCTCATAGGTTTGGCGCACGCCGGTGATCAGATCCAGGCTGTCGCCCAGGTGCCAGGTGCCGTTGGCATAGACCGAGAACGCCTTGTCGTTCAGCTCGCCAAAACGCTGAACGAATTTCCCGGTGTTGCTGGTGTTGCCGTACCAGCTCGTCACCTGGCTGCCGCCGTCGTAGTAATCGTGCGCGAAAGTGTCCATATTTTCGCCCCAATAATCGGCGCCCAGGGTGTAATCCACCAGGCCGCCTTTCGGCGAGTCGATCCAGAAGCGCTGCTCCCAGATACGATCGCGCACGTCGGCGCCGCTGTTGGCATACAGCGGGATATTTAACGCATCGGCGGTTCGCGGCAGGAAACGGAAATAGCGCCAGGATGACAGCGAATGCAGCGCAAAGCCGTTCTCCAGCTTCACATTGGCTTCCAGCGCCGCGCCGCCCTGGGTGACGCGGTTTTTGGATTCGTCGTCCAGCGCCACTTTCCGCCCTTCCACCACCTTCACGCCCAGCGCCTGCGCCCGGGTTAAGAAGCCATCGGTGCCATTCACCGCATGGGTGCCGACCAACGACATCACCGGGTAGCTGGTCGCTTTGCTGTAATCGCCGATAAAGCGCAGGTTAACGTTATCCTGCGGTTGCCAAAGCAACTGCCCACGCACGCCGCTGTTATTGCTGCCGCCCAGCTTGTGGCCGTTTTCGACGTTGGTGACATAGCCGCCGCTTTCGGTGTGCGACAGGTTGATGCGCCCGGCCAGGGTATCGCTCAAAGCACCGGAGGCCATCAGCTTCGACTGTACATAGCCGTGCTGGCCGACGGATTGCTCCAGGGAATATTCCGGGGTAAAGGTGGGTTTGCGGCTGCGGATATCTATCGCGCCGCCGGTGGTGTTAAAGCCGTACAGGGTGCCCTGCGGCCCTTTCAACACGTTTACGCTGTCAATATCCAACAGATCGTTGGCCAACATGCCCGGGCGCGACAGGCGCACGCCGTCCAGGAACAACCCGACGCTGCTCGGCATACCGATGTTGATTTCGCTGCCGCCGCCGTCGCCTATGCCGCGAATGGTGACGCGCGTATCCAGAGTATCGGCGGCGGCAATATCCATCCCGGTCACCGCCTGTGGCAGATCCTCAAAGCGATACAGCCGCTCCTGCTCCAGCGTTTTGCCGTCCACCTGCGAAGACAGCGTGGTTTGCTGGCGAACCAGCGGGCGTGCGGCGCTGACCTTAACGCGCTTGAGCTGCACCGCTTGGCCTGCAGGAGCAGTCGCCGCCGTTTGTTCTTCTGCGGCTGTCTGGGCCGCTTGTGCGCCCACCGGCACCGCCAACAGGCAGCTCATGGCCAGCGGATAGCGCCAAAAATAACGGTCTTTAATAGTCATTATATTTTCCCCGAGTTTAAAACAGCCTATTCCCCGTATGCCGGGAATAATTGATAAAAAGAAATAGCAGCCGTGTGATTAATCACTGCGCTTTCAAAAAATCATCGTTTAACCAATTATCGATATTCACTGGCTGGCGAATTAGGCGCGCTTCCAGCGCAGTATTTATCGATTGTTGTAACTGTGCTTTAAAAGCACTATCCAGCTCTGGTGATAACCGCTGTGATAACGGCGGCAATCCATCCCATTCCTCACGCAAAATAGCTTCCGGGTAACCGGATTGTTTTGCCAGCAACTGAATAAACCCGTTTTTATTTTTTTCATCGCTGGCCCAGGCCGCAGCGTGGCGTTGCACGTTAATAATCCGCCGCAGAATATCCCCATTACGGCGGGCGAATTCGCCGTCAATGACGATCAGCCCGCTAAGCTGCCCGGCACCGTTAAGCGCCTGGGTCGATACCGGAATATCCGCCACGCCCTTATCCCGCAGCGCCAGGGTATTGTTGCCGCCCCAGGTCGCGTCGATCTGCTTTGCCGCCAATGCCGCGCTGGCGGCGGCAAAATCAAGATTGATGATTTTGACATCTCTGGCCTTCATGCCCTGCGAATGCAGCGCGGCCAGGAAGGACAGCTCGGCGGCGGTGCCGCGGAACAGGCCAACGCGCTTGCCTTTTAGATCGGCCAGTTGATGAATATCCGCGCCCCGCGGCACCGCCAGATAATGGTTGATGCCGCGCGCCGCGGCGCCAATAACCTGAGTATCCAATTCGCGCGAACGGCCGATAATACTGGCCAGATCCCCCAGGTAGGCCACATCGATCTGGTGGTTGGCAAAGCCTTCGTTAATCACCGGCCCGGCGCCTTTAATAAACAGCCAACGCACGTTGATGCCATCCCGGCCAAACTCCTGCTCCAATAATTTCTGCCGGTAAATCACGTCAATCAACCCGCCGCCGGCCGGTTGCTCGCCAGCGCCGATATCCGAAACCGCAATGCGGATTTCATTCGCCGCGCTTGCCGCCCCGGGCCAAAATACGCTGGCCGCCAACAGGCCAAAAAATACCCACCCTTTTGCCACTTTCATTTTTTACACCCATTTTTTATTTTGCGTTTATGCCCATAATCCACCATCATCGCTCCGGCAACATTTAAACGGCCGAAAACAAACTGGCTAATACATAAAACGCATTTGTATTTTTATTTATTCGCTAAACCAGTCGTAGCGGCAATATAACGCCACTATGCAGCACATGAAAAAAAACTATGCTCAGTATGCATTAGAGTTAAAAATGAAATTACGATTAAGTTGATGATAATCACTGTCAACGTGCATTTCCCTATCCAATACCGGCAATGATAAAAATAAAAGAAATGAAATGTATATCGATATGCATATAGCGAATTTGACATTAAACGCTAAGGACGAAAAATCGAATTCATCCTCTGTACCCAAAATAATTCGAGTTGCAGGACAAAAACGCAAAAGCGTTTTTGAACAGCGCTAGCGCTGGCCCCGTAGGGGTGAGGCCGAATGGCCGAATCACGCGGCGACGCAGCGAGTCCCCAGGAGCTTACTTGAGTAAGTGACTGGGGTGAGCGACAAATCTGCCGGGAGCAGATTTGAACGCTGCCGGCAGCGGCCCCATCGGGGCGAGGCCCAAGGATGGGCCGAGTAATAAAGCCAACACACCTGCAGCTTGAAGTATGAAGGGTATATTGTCGCCTGGAGAACAGTTTAATGACCCAAGTAATCTATGCCGGTGAACCTGAGCCGGCCTGGCAGCCAACAACAACGGAGCCGGCGGCCGCTGCGCCACACGGTCGCCGGTTTGTGCCGCGCACCGGGCTGGCCGGCGCTTCGCGGCCTGAACGTTGGCTGGCACTGCTGCTGGTCGTGGCGCTGCATGCAGCGGCGCTGCTGCTGTTGCAGCGCACGGCGATCCCACCGCTGCTCACGCCGCCGCGCCAGTTGCCGATCAGCATTGAACTCACCGCCGCGCCGCAAGAGGCGCCGCCGGTGGCCGAAGAACCACCCGCGCCCCCGGCGCCGGTAGAAAAAACGCTGCCGGTGGATGAAAACGCGCTGCAACCACCGGCACCGGTGGAAAAACCGCGGCCACCGGCCAAAGTGCCGGAAAAGAAAGTGCAAAAACCACCGGAGAAAAAACGCCCGGTAAAACCCGCCAAACCGGTAAATAAAACGCCGGCCACGCCGGCGCCTGCCCAACAAGCCGTGGTAAATAATGCCGCGAGCCAGCAAACACAGCCGATCACGCCGCCGCTGGCCAATGCCGATTATTTACATAACCCGGCGCCGGAATATCCGGAAGCCGCCATCACCCGGGGGCAGGAAGGCACCGTATTACTGAATGTGCAGGTTGGCGCCAACGGCAAAGTGCTGTCCATCCGCCTGCAAAAATCCAGCGGCTACGCTGCGCTGGATAAGGCGGCGCAAGAAACTGTACGGCGCTGGTCTTTCGTACCGGCCCGCCGCGGCAGCCAGGCCGTCGGCGGCTCGGTAATTGTTCCCATTGATTTCTCGCTTGACTCATGAGGTATAGGTTATGACGCTCGGACACATTGAACTGGCTTCCCCTGAGGGCGCCGTTATCCTGCTGCTGCTGTTTTTCTCGGTATTAACCTGGTTCATCGCCCTGCTCAAGTTGGCGCAATACCTGCGCCAGCAGCGCCGCGATAAGCGCTTTAAACAGCTGTTCTGGCAGCAGGAGGATCTGCACCAGGCGCTGAACGAGAGCCAACGCACCGGCGCGCTGGCCCAGTTGGCCCTGGCCGCGCTGGATGCGCCGGCGCACCTACAGGGGCGCAAAACGCTCGACGCCCAATTACCGGACCGGGTAGAGCGCGCACTGCAACAGCAGATCCAACGTGAGCGCCGTTCGCTGGAAAGCGGCCTGGCGATCCTCGCCAGCATCGGCAGCACCTCGCCGTTTATTGGCCTGTTCGGCACCGTATGGGGAATTATGGCCGCCTTGCAGAGTATCGGCCAGACCGGCTCTGCCAGCCTGGATACGGTGGCCGGGCCGATCGGCAATGCGCTGATCGCTACCGGTATCGGGATCGCGGTCGCCGTGCCGGCGGTGCTGATCTACAACTATTTCCTGCGCCGCCTGAAGCTGGCAGTGGCCGATATGGACGATTTTGCCCACGACATTTACAGCGTGATGCAGGCTCAGGGCTTTCAGGTGAGCGGCAGCCCCACGCCTTTCGAAGTCAAAAACATGCGGGAGGCGGTGTAAATGGCGTTTTCCTCGCAAAACAACGAAGACGTGATGAGTGAAATGAACATCACGCCGTTAGTGGATGTCATGCTGGTATTGCTGGTGGTGTTTATCGTGACCGCGCCGATGCTGACCAACGCCATCCCGATCCAACTGCCCAAAACCGCGGCGGTGGCGCCGGCCGAACAGCAGGATCCGCTGGTGGTCAGCATCAACGGCGAACAGCAGTTTTTTATCAATAAAGAGGCGATTGAGCGCGAACAACTGGTGCAGCGTCTGGCGCAGGAGAAAGCCGCCAATAGCAACCTGATTGTGCAGGTGCAGGCCGAGCAGAGCGCCAACTACGGCATCGTCGCCGGGCTGCTGGCCGATCTGGAAAAGGCAGGCATTACCCGCCTGTCGCTGCTAACACAAAAATAAGCCTGCTTAGCCATGATGCGTAAAAATGCTTTGCCGGCCAACGCCGCGCCCCCGCTTCCTTTTTCTGCCGCTGCGGCGGCAGCGGGCTACTACGCTCTGCTGGTGCCGTTGCTGCTGTTGGGCGGCTGGTGGCTGGCCAGCAGCCACGGCTGGATGTCGGCGCAAATTTTGCCTTCGCCGGCGGTGGTGTTCGACAGCGCGCAGGCCTTTATCCCGGAAGAACTGATTCATGAGCTGCCCATTAGCCTGTGGCGCCTGGCGGTGGGGCTGGCCGGCGGCATTTTCACCGGGCTGGCGCTTGGTGCCCTGTTTGGCCTAAGCCCGTTCGCCAACCGCCTGTTAATGCCGATTTTTACCGTGCTGGTGCAGATCCCTACCCTGGCGTGGATCCCACTGCTGATGCTGGCGCTGGGGATTGGCGAAGCGCTCAAGCTGACCATTTTAATCAAATCGGTGGCGGTGCCGGTGGCGCTGTATACCTGCATCGGCATCCAGCAAACGCCGCAAAAACTGTATGAAGCGGCGCGCAGCCTGCGCCTGCCGCCGCTGGCGTTTGTGCGCCGCCTGATCCTGCCGGCGATGCTGCCCTACCTGATGACCGGGGTACGGCTGGCCTTTTCGCAAGGGTGGGTAGCGCTGATCGCCGTGGAACTGCTGGCTTCAAGCGAAGGGCTGGGTTATCTGCTGGTGCAAAGCCGGCAGCTGTTTATGCTGGATCTGGTGTTTGTCTGCATTTTCGTGATCGGCGCGTTTGGCTTCCTCGGTGAAAAAGGCCTGCTGTGGCTGACCCGGCGCTGGGTGCACTGGCCGGCGCAGGTGATCAGCCCGGATAACCTGCGCACCCCGGCGGCGGGCTTTTCCCTGACGGGTTGGGTGGTGCCGTTGCTGCTGGCGGCACTCTGGCAGTTTGCCGCCGCTCACGGCCTGTTGGCTAGCGCCTTCCTGCCGGCCCCGGCGGCCGTCGGGCGCACGCTGTTCGACGGCCTGTTCAACGGCACGCTGGCGGGCGATCTGGCCGCCAGCCTGTTCCGTATGCTACAGGGCTTTGCGTTGGGCAGCGCGGCCGGCATGCTGGCCGGCGGGTTGCTCGGCAGTTGGCCGATGGCCGATCGGCTGTTCAGCCCGCTGCTTTCCGCCCTGCGCAGCGTGGCGGTGTTCGCCTGGCTGCCACTGCTGACCGCCTGGTTCGGCCTGGGAGAAATGGCCAAAATCGTATTCATCGCGCTGGCGACGTTCTTCCCGGTGCTGCTGGCCACCCATCAGGGCATTGCCCAGTTGCCGCCGATGCTGCAGGAGGTGAGCCGCATTCTGCAACTGACGCCAGGCCAGCGCCTGCGCAAACTGGTGCTGCCCGGCATGCTGCCGGCGCTGTTTTCCGGGCTGCGGCTGGGGCTGATGCATGCCTGGGTCGGCACCATCGGCGCGGAATATTTTATCTCGTCCGGCGACGGGCTAGGCAGCATGATGATGCGCGCCCAGCAATTGCTGGCGGCCGATCGCATTCTCGCCGGCGTGGCGCTGATAGCGCTGGTGGCGGCGCTTTCCGCCAAGGCCATTGCGCTGGCGGAACGCCGCCTCACCGCCTGGCGCTTTCACTGATAACCTTACGGAGCCGCTATGTCGCTGCAATTTAGCCATATCAGTAAGTTTTTTACCGTCAACGGCCAGGCGCTCCCTGCCCTGCAGGAGATCAACCTGGCGCTCGCCCCGGGCGAACTGGTGGCGATTATCGGCGCCAGCGGCTGTGGCAAATCCACCCTGCTGCGGCTGGCCGCCGGGCTTGAGCAAGCCGAACATGGGCAGATCACGGTTAACGGCCGCCCGCTGCACGGCATTCCGCCGCGGGTGAGCCTGGTGTTCCAGGAAGCGCGGCTGTTCCCCTGGCTGACGGTAGCGGATAACATCGCGCTCGGCATGGAGCAACAGCATTTGCCGCCGCAGGAAACCGCCCGCCAGGTGGCGCATTACCTGGCGATGATGGGATTGGAGGGGTTTGCGCAGGCCTGGCCGCACCAGCTATCGGGAGGGATGGCGCAGCGTGTGGCCATCGCCCGCGGGCTGGCGGCGCAGCCCACCATTCTGCTGCTGGATGAACCGTTCGGCGCGCTGGACGCGCTCACCCGCCAGCAGTTGCAGGACAGCCTGGCGGCCATTCGCCGGCAAACCAATCTGAGCATTTTACTGGTGACCCACGATGTGGAAGAAGCGCTGTTTCTGGCAGACCGCATTGTAGTGATGTCCCCGCGGCCGGGGCGTATCCGCCATGTTTTGCCGGTCGAGCTGTCGTGGCCCCGGGCGCGCACCGGCCAGGCGCTGCAACAACAGCGCCAGTTGCTTTGTGAACTGCTGGAACAACCTGGGGCCAGCGTTGCCTGATATGACGGGGGCCTTGAGCCCCCGCAAGCGGTTACAGCGCGGCCAGCGCAGCGGCGATAACCTGTTGATAGGTCGTGGTTGGGCGGCCGATTAACTGGCTCAGCGTATGGCTGTCGTCATAGAGCGCGCCTTGCGCAGCGCCCACGTCAGAATCGGCCAATACGTCGGCCAGGCCGGCCGGCAACCCTGCGCCTTTTAATGCGGCGGCAAACTCGGCCTGCGGCATGTCCACATAGTTAACTGCCTTGCCGGACTGGTGTGCAATCTCTGCGGCAAACTCGGCCAGCGTGTAGCTGTCGTCGCCGGCCAGCTCGTATACCTTGCCTGCCTGCCCATCCAGTTGCAGAACCTTGGCGGCGGCAAGCGCATAATCTGCGCGGGCAGCAGAAGCAATACGCCCGTTTTTTGCCGCGCCGATAAAGGCGCCATGAGCCAGCGCCGGCGCAATGCTGGCGGCATAGTTTTCGCTATACCAGCCATTACGCAGCAGCACGAACGGCAGGCCGGACTGCTGCAATGCCGCCTCTGTCTGGCGGTGTTCTTCACCCAGCAGCAGCGGCGAAGTTTCCGCGTGCAGCAGGCTGGTATAGGCGATCAGTTCCACCCCGGCGGCCTTGGCGGCATCGATCACCGCCTGGTGCTGCGCGGCGCGTTGCCCAACTTCGCTTGATGAGATCAGCAGCAGCTTACTCACCCCCTGGAACGCCGCTTGCAACGTGGCCGGCTGGCTGTAGTCCGCCTGCCGCACCACCAGGCCCTGCTTAACCAGATCCTGCGCTTTCTCCGGGCTGCGTACGGCGGCGACAATCTGGTTAGCCGGAACGGTTTTCAACAATGCCTCGATCACGAGGCGGCCCAGTTGGCCGGTAGCACCTGTAACTGCAATCATAACAACCTCTATTCAGTGTGATGTGATAAGCAGGATTGTCCTGCACTGCCGGAGCCATTCCCGGCTTTCTCTGTACGGCAATCACTATAAAAGATATACTATCCTTTGGTAAGTACTTACCTTTTTGTTAGTGTTGATTTTATTTGTCATGGGGAAAACGATGCGTAAAGAGAACGGTGCGGCCCTGCCGGCGGTTCGGTACGGCAAGCTGCTGGATGCCGACTGCCCCTCCCGCGTGATACTGCAGCATATTGTCAGCCGCTGGGGAATTCTGGTGCTGATTGCGCTGGATGATGAGACGCTGCGCTTTAGCGAACTGCGCCGCAGAATCAGCGGCATCAGTGAAAAAATGCTGGCGCAAACGCTGCAGACGTTTGAGAAGGATGGGTTTGTGCACCGTGAAAGCCTGCCGGTGGTGCCCCCGCATACCGAATATTCTTTAACGCCGTTAGGGCGGGAAGTGTATACGCAGGTAATTCAACTGACGGACTGGATTGAGTTTAATCTGCCGAAGCTGCTCAGCGCCGGCCGTAAACCCATGGCCGGCTAAAATAGCGCCCGCCCCACCGCCAAAACATCGCCCAGGGATGGGCATGTTATTTTTACGACAACCATTAATTTCTGCGATAACGAATTGTATTTTATGTGATACTGATCCGCGCGCCCTTCATATCATTGCCTGATAAAACGCCCACATGGCAATACCATAAAGGTACATCGCCGCCTTCCCCTCTACTTTAACTATGTTGTCGCCACAAGCCCCTATCGCCAAAATCATTCAGATTGCAGCCGACACGCCTGCAACCTGAAGTTTGCCGGGTATAGGTATAGGTATAGGTATAGGTATAGGTAGAGGTAGAGATACGGATATCTGATGGTCATTAGCAGGACGCAGGCCCCGCCATATCGGCCCCTTCTCATCATCATTATTATCCACGCCTAAAAATTAAAATAACACTCACCGTCTCCATTGGAGATGGTTTTAGGATGACGTTAACACCGCTCGCACGGCATTGATAATGTCAATTAACACCAAGAGGGATGATTGTGAAAAAAAGCATGTTATTTCTGATTGGATTTATTCTGTCGCCTTACGGCCACTGTACGGCTCCTGTTGCATTAACCACTTCCGGGCTAAAAACCACGCTGGACAATGGATTGATAAAAGTTGAATTCAGCGAAGACGGCAGCGCCGCCAGCATTATAAAAAACGGCGAGAATATCGTGACTCACCTTTCCGGGGCGGAAAGAGATCCCAGCAAACAGCGCAGCGCCTATCTGGATTATTACGTTAAAGGCGTAAAAGACTTTACGCCAAACCGGGTTGACGTTATTAAAAACGGGCCAGAGATGGCGCATATTGCTTATATCGATGACCAACGGGGATTATTGCGCCTGGAATATCATTTGATTATGCGCAAAGGCATCAGCGGTATTTATAGCTATGTCGTCGCTGAAAATGCGGGAAAGCAAGACGTGGTCATCAGTGAGCTGCGCAACGTCTACCGGTTCGATCCCGCCAAGCTTGATCATCTGTATAACGGCGTGCGCACCGGGCAACCGTTGCTTTATGGCCAGCTTGAGCAATTACCGAAAGTACAAGATGAAACCTGGCGTTTACCCCAAGGCGAAGTGTATTCCAAATATGACTTTGCCGGTTATCTGCACGCGCTCCCTTTCTGGGGCGTCTTCGGCCATGGCGTCGGTGCCTGGCTGATTCACGCCAGCCCGGAGTACTTTTCTGGCGATGCGCTAAAACAAGAGCTGCTGGTGCACCAGGATGCGATCATCCTGAACTATATGACCGGCGCGCATTTTGGCACGCCGGACATGGTCGCCCGCCCCGGCTGGAAAAAACTCTATGGTCCGTGGCTGCTGTATATCAACCAGGGTAATCAGCAGCAAATGCTTAACGACGCCAGCCGGCGGTCAGCGGCCGAAAAAGCCGCCTGGCCCTATCGCTGGCTGGATGACAAACGCTATCCGCTGGAACGCACCACGCTGAACGGCCAGGTACATAGCCAATGGCCCGTGACCGTCATACTTTCCTCATCCCTGGATGAAGCCATTAATCTTCAGACGCGGGGTTATTCTTTCCAGGCGGTCACCGATAACGAAGGCAAGTTCAGCATCGGCCACGTCAGGCCAGGGGAATATAAACTGGCGGTGTATGCCAACAGCGGCACGCAGCCCGGCATCCTGGCGCAACAAACCGTCACCGTTAGCGGCAACCACCAACGCTTGCCGGATATCACGATCCCGCACGCCAAACCGGTTATCTGGGCTATCGGCCAGGCAGACCGCCAGGCCGGCGAATTCCGCCTCGGCCATGAAGCCCGAAATTACCGCTGGCAGAATGCGGTGCCGGCCAACCTGACGTTTACCATTGGCCGTAGCGATTACCAGCGGGATTGGTATTACGCCCAAACCAAGCCAGGGAAATGGGATATTCGCTTTGCCATGCAGCCCAAGAACAAAACCTATTACTTGAATATTGCGCTGGCCGCGGCCAGTAACGGCTCAATGAGTAACCCGACGGCGCCGGAACTGGCGGTGGTGGTTAACGGGAAAACGATTCAAACGCTGAAATATGAGAATGACAAAACCATTTACCGCGGCGCATTAAAAAACGGCCGCTATCACTTTGAACAGATAGCGATAACACCGGCACAGCTTAAAAAAGGCAACAATACAATCTCCCTGGAATTGAAAGGCGGGAGTGTTATGTATGACGTTATCACGCTGAGCGAATAAAAATATACCCTTCATACTTCAAGCTGCAGATGCGTTGGCTTTATTACTCGGCCCATCCTTGGGCCTCGCCCCGATGGGGCCGCTGCAGGCAGCGTTCAAATCTGCTCCCGGCAGATTTGTCGCTCACCGGAGGCTGGCTAGAGGCCAGGCAAATTCGTTCCTGACGAATTTGTCACTGCGTCGCCGCCTTTCTGCAACTCGAATTATTTTGGGTAACTTAATTAAGCCTTTGTCATTTAATCGTTAATAATGGGAAAAACATGGAACTGTTAAAAAGCACGTTAATTTTCGCCACACTCACCGTTATTCCTTTCACCCAGGCCAGTGCAGAATCCTTTATCAATAAGGTTTCATTTGATTATCGACATGACTACCGGGCGCGGGATCGCACACACTACGACAAATTAACCTTCGCCGCACAGCTGCCAGAAAATTTTTCGTTTGCGGTTGAAACAAAATTTAAAACCGGCGGCGCCAACACCAAGGACAAATACTACAACGACACCGTATTAAACGCGGTAGAGATGACGCTCGCCAAAAAATATCAGCTCGGTAATTTATCTATTTCGCCCCTGTTTCAACCAGAATTCAACTCAACACGCACCGAATGGAAATTTGGCGTTTCACCCTGGTATAAAATCAATGACAGCTGGTCGATTGGCGGGTTATATCGCATCGAATTAACCGACTACGCGCATGATGATGTTTGCAATACCGTGGGCACGGTATGCACCACGAATAAGCACCGCACCGTTAATCGAGTGGATGGTTATCTGCGTTATCGCTTTAATGATCTGGTCACAACCTACAAAATTATCTACATGCATGGTGATGAAGATCTTTTCGCCAATAAGAAAACCAACTACGAGCAAGAATTGCAATTTAATTACAATATGGGTGAACAAAAAGAATGGAGCCCTTATATCAGCTTTGGCGACATTAGCCGTTCGGCAAAATCCAGTGAGCGGCAGTTTCGTTTCCGCTTCGGGGTAGCGTACGTGTTTAAATAATCCGTACAGGCCAGCCGCCGGCTCGCTCGCGTTGCAGGCAATACGCCACCGCCACCTGCAATGCGGCGGGCCTATTTGCCCTATTCCCCTGGCACGGGGAATAGGGTGTGCTTAGCGGTTACTTACCGGTCAACAGGGCTTCAATCTGGGCCAACCCTTCGGCATAAGGCGCGCGCATACGCAGGTTGGATTCCCCGCCCGGGCTTTGCACCACCACCGCTTTGGCGTGGCTGAAACGGCGGAAGCCGTGAATACCGTGATAAGCGCCAATGCCGGATGGGCCAACGCCGCCGAACGGCAGGGTTTCAACCGTGGCGTGGGTCATCACATCGTTAATCACCAGCGCCCCGGAGGTGGTGTGTTCGGCAAACGCTTGCTGGCGCGCGGCATCATCACCAAAGTAGTAAGCGGCCAGCGGGCGCGGATGCGCATTGATGTAATCCAGCGCTTCATGCGCATCGTGGTAGGTTTTAATCGGCAGTATCGGCCCGAAAATCTCTTCCTGCATCACCCGCATCTCATCGGTAGCATCCAGCACCAGCGTCGGCGCCAGCTTGCGGCTTGCCGCATCGGCATTGGGTTCGCCCTGCGGCTGCAGTTCAACCAGCGTCGCGCCTTTGGCGCGGGCATCCGCCAGCAGTTCCTGCAAGCGCTGGAAGTGACGATCGTTAATGATGGCGGTATAGTCCGGGTTATTTTGGATGGTCGGGAATGCCCGGCCGATAAACGCCCGTGCGTGCTCGACAAACGTATCGCGCGCCGCCGCCGGCAGCAGCACGTAATCCGGCGAGATGCAGATCTGGCCGACGTTAAAGGTTTTCACCGTCAACACCCGTTCGGCGGCCGTTTTCACGTCGGCGTCGGTATCAATCAGCACCGGCGACTTGCCGCCCAACTCCAGCGTGACCGGCACCAGGTTCTCGGCGGCGGCGCGCATCACATGGCGCCCCACCCCGGTGCTGCCGGTGAACACCAGATGGTCAAAGGCCTGGGCGCTGAACGCGGCGCCGACATCGGCATCGCCCAGCACGGTGCTCAACTCCAGTGGATCAAAATAGCGGCCGATCAGTTCCGCCAGCAGTTCCGCGGTGCGTGGGGTCAGTTCGGAAGGTTTGAGCAACGCGCGGTTACCGGCGGCCAGGATCCCGGCCAATGGGCTGAATGCCAGATTCAGCGGGAAGTTCCACGGGCTGATAACGCCCACCACGCCGAGCGGCTGGTACTGTATGCGCGCCTGCATGCCCGGCTGCGGCGCTTCCTGCAGCTCCGGCTGCATCCACTGCGCCAGGTTTTCCTGCGCATAGCGCAGTGCTGCCACCGAAGAGGCTACGTCGGCCATCAGGCTCTGGTAGGTGCTGCGGTGGCCGTAATCAGCGCTGATCGCCGCCGCCAGCGCCTGATGATGTTGGGTCAGCAACTGCGCCGCGCGCGCCAGACGATCGTGGCGCAGCTCGGCGCTGGCCGGCCCCGCCTGTATGTGCGCCTGTTTCATGGCAGCGACGGTAGCGGCCAGCGTTTGGGCCGTAACGGAATTATTCATGGTGACTCCTGAGTCAGTATCCCAGCTTGATGCCATAGGCTCTCAGCGGCGATGAGGCACGCGCCGATGCGCGCGCCCGACAACATGTTGCAGATCATTCGCGCCGATAGCGCCCAGGGCTTAAGCCAGCTTTTTCAGCAGGGCTTCAGCAACGGCTTCAGAGCTGGCGGGGTTTTGGCCGGTGACCAATTGGCCGTCAATCACAATGTGCGGCTGCCAGTCTGGCCCTTTTTCATAATGGCCGCCCAGGCGTTTAAATTCGTCTTCAATCAGGAACGGCACGACGTCGGTCAGTTGCACGGCCTCTTCTTCACTGTTAGAGAAACCGGTCACCTTGCGGCCTTTGACCAGCGGTTGCCCATCGGCCGCCTGCACGTTGCGCAGCGCGCCCGGCGCATGGCAGACCAGGCCAAACGGCTTGTTGGCGCGGTCAAAGGCTTCGATCAGCGCGATGGAAGCCGGATCTTCGGCCAGATCCCACAGCGGCCCGTGGCCGCCCGGATAGAATACGGCGTCGAAATCAGCCGCGTTCACTTCGGCCAGCTTGCCGGTATGGGCCAACGCCGCCTGGGCTTCAGGATCGTTACGGAAACGCTCGGTCGCCGCAGTTTGGGCATCCGGTTCATCGCTCTTCGGATCCAGCGGCGGCTGGCCGCCGGCCGGGGAAACTAACGTCAGCTGCGCACCGGCGTCTTTAAACACATAGTAAGGCGCGGCAAACTCTTCCAGCCAAAAACCGGTTTTCTTGCCGGTGTTGCCCAGTGCATCATGCGATGTCAGTACAATCAGAATTTTCATATCGGGTTCCTGTAATACGGTGGAAATTGAATACGGCCAACGCCCTAGGGAGCGATCAGCCGTTCAGTGGTCATTAACGCCTGGCGCAACGGCGCCTTATCACGGGTGAGCTTCGCCAGCAGCGCCGCCCCCAGCCAAAGTTGATACAACGCCTGGGCCACAACCTGCGGCGCATCGCCGGCAGGCAACGAGCCGTCGCGGCGGCCGGCGGCGACCATTTCAGCGATGCGCGCCGTCAACAACGCCACGCCGTCACACAGAATCAGCCGCATGTCTTCGGACAAATCCGCCACTTCCGCCGCCAGTTTGACCACCAGGCAGCTTTCGGCCCAGCCCCCCAACAGCGGATCGTCAATCCATGCGTGCCAGTAACGCATCAGGCGCTGGCGCCCGCCTTCCGTCCCGGCCAGCAACTCGTCAAGGCGCTGCACGTAGGCATCGACGTACTGCTGAAGCAGTGCGCAGCCAAACGCTTCTTTCGAGGGGAAGTAGTGGTAGAAAGAGCCTTTCGGCACGCCGCAGGCAGCCAGGATCTCTTTCAGCCCCACGCCGACAAACCCTTTCTGCAGCACCAGCGTTTGCCCGGCAGCGAGGATATGCAGGCGGGTTTGTTCGCCCTTGTTAGTTTTGGTTATCGTGTTCATGGCGGTCACTATAGTTAAAAATAGACCGGTCGTCTAGTGAGATAATTAAATGGACTACGTTAAGTGTAGTCTTCAGGGGAGAGCGGCAACAGTTTCGCTGGCAGCGCCAGGGGTTCCCCTGGCGTTAGCCGGCCATCCCAGGGGCCAAAGCGCACAACATGCCTCTTTTGGCCCCCGGCGCTGTCGTCAGGCGTGGTCGCGGGGTGATGGCGCAATCGGCAAAGCGAGCTTATACAGCTTCACCGGGTACTGCACGGTGGAAGGTTTGCCGCCGGTGGTGGCCGGCGTCCGGTTGATTTGGGCCGACGGCATCCACAGGGCGCCGTGGCTAATCCACATCGCATCAATCCAGATCAGCCGCGGATCCTGAATCACCGTGCTAACCTGCCCCGCCGGCGTGATCCGCTTAATGCTGCGGGTGTTAATGTCCGATGCATAAAGATTGCCTTGCGCATCGATCGCCGTGCCGCCGGTGCTCCAGGTATCCAGCCATTTTTCAGCGTGCTTGTTCACCTCTTGCGCCGGCAGCGTTTCATCATCCAGATAACGGGTGGCGATGCGCGCCAGCGGCCCGGGGATCGCCTGGTAGTATAGCCATTTGCCGTCTGGCGAGACTTCCAACTGATCCAGGCCGACGCGTTTCTCCCGGCCATCGCGCAGGTACAGTTTTTTACCGTCGGCATAAATCGGCGCATGATCGATGGATAATGGGTGCCGTTCGAGCACTCGGCGCGCCTGGCGCGTTTCCAGATTAAGCACCACCAGCCCTTCCGCGCCCGGATCGGTGATATAGACATATTTGCCGTTAAAGCGCAGATCGTCCAGATAGCTGTTGGTCTTGAGAACCGGCGGCGCAATCGGGTAGACGTCAAGCACCTGATTGCTGCTCAGGCTGATTTTCACCAGTTTGCCGGCCCCTGGCACCGCCTTGTCGCCGGTACCGATACCCTTGTTGCCGGCGTCGATCGCCCATAAATTGCCGTCTGGCCCGATACGCAACGCGTTAACGTGCAGGAACTGTTTTTGCGGCGCCTTGCCGGGTTGCCATTGGTTCCAGGCGGCATCGGGATAAGGCTGCAACTTGCCGTTCTGCCCCACCTCCACCAACTGCCATCCCGGCCCTTCAGACTGCGTGAGCGAAGCGAAAATACGCCCGTCCTGGCTAACCACCACCCCGTTCCATACATGGGGTGAAGTGGCCGCCTGCTGCAAACGCTGATCAAGTTGCGTCGGCAATACCGGTGGCAGGGTATCCTGCGCCATCGCCTGCGCTGTCAGCAGGCCGGCGAACGCCAACAGCTGAATTTTTGCGATTACTTGCATATTCACTCCTTTTTGCAAAATTGAATAATCCGCCGCACCCTTAGCCTGAAATATCTTCCAGGCGGCGCCCCAGCGTTTTTGGCCCAAAGGTGCCAATGGTGAACACCACAATCGCCATCGCGGCGGAGATCACGGCAAACACTGCGCTAACGCCAAAGGTATGCAAGACATAGGCGATGGTGAAGCCGGAGAACATGGCGCTGATACGGCTGACGGAATACACCAGGCCGATGGCTTTGGCGCGGATCCGGGTGGGGAATAGCTCCGCCTGATAGGTGCGGTAGGAAAAGGTCATGCAGGTGCTGGCTAAAGAGAGCAACAGCCCCATCGCCACCAGCATCACCGGCTGTGACTGCCAGGAAAACAGCGTGCCGATGCACGCCATCGCCAACGCCGCGCCGGAGACCAGCCATTTGCGTTCGATACGATCGGCAAACAGCATCGCCAACAGCGGGCCCAGCGGGCTGGCGAAAGCGATCAGGAAGGAATAGAACAGGCTGTGGGTAAAGGTAACCCCTTTGGCCGCCAGCAGCGTGGGGATCCAACTGGCAAAACCGTAATAGCCGATGGATTGAAAAAAGTTAAACACCAGCAGCATGATGGTGCGCCGCCGGTACGGTGGGCGCCACATCTCGTTGGCCACCGCCGGCCCCGCCACGGCCGGCACAGCAACGGTGGTTTCCGCAACCGGCGGCAGCGGTTTGCCGGTGCTGACGATCACGCGCGCCTCCAGGCGCCGCACGATATCTTCGGCTTCCTGATAGCGCCCCTGCTGCACCAGCCAGCGTGGGCTTTCCGGCAGGCCGATGCGGATAATCCACACGACGATCGCCCCCAGCGAGCCAAACAGCACCACCCAGCGCCAGCCGGTGATCCCCATCGGCGCCAGAGGCACCAGTTGCCAGGAGAGAAAGGCGATGGTCGGGATCGAGGTGTATTGAATCGCCTGCACAAAGGCATAGGAGCGCCCACGCAGGCGGGCGGGAATAAATTCAGACACATAGGCATCGATCGTCACCAGCTCCGCGCCAACGCCGATGCCGGTGATAATGCGCCAGAAGACAATCCAGCCGGCATCGTGTTGGAACGCCATGATGGCGCCGGCCAGCGCATAGAGCATCAGCGCCACCACGAAGATCCGGCGCCGGCCAAACCGGTCGGCAACCGAAGCCACCAGAAAGGTGCCGATGAAAACGCCAAAGAACATCGCGGCGACAAAGGCCCCCAGGCTGCCGAGATCAAAAAAATGCTGGCCGCCGTGGGTGAAAATGCCCTCTTTCACCATGCCCGGGCCGATATAGGCGGTGAGGAAAACATCAAAAACCTCAAACCAACCGCCCAGGGCCAGCGCGGCGATAACCAGCCATACCGGCCGCGCGGCGGGCAAACGATCGAGCCGGGCGGAAAGTTGCGCGCCGAAGTGTTGCAGTTCCTCCGCGGCCATATTGTTATGCCAGGCCATCGGCGGCGGCAGGAACGTCAGTGCGGAATGCTTCGTCATGTAGGGTACCTTCCAATTCACATTATAATTATTGAATTCACGCCAGAAGCTGTTTCCTTATGCCGGGTTTAGACCGGGCATCCTTTGGCGCGCAGCAACGCGTTGAAACGCTCGGGATCGGTGGTGCCGGCGGCATTGTTGGCGCGGATTTTTTCCTCACGCCGGGCATGCGCCTCAACCTGCGGCAGCAGGGCTTCAACCTCCGCCAACGGGATCGCCACCACGCCATCGGCGTCGCCCACCACTAAATCCCCCGGTGCCACCAGCAACCCGGCGCAGGATACCGGCACGTTGACTTCACCTGGGCCGTCTTTACTTGGCCCGCGCAGCGTATTGCCACGGGCGAATACCGCCACGCCGCCCTCGGCCCATTCGTTGAGATCGCGGATGGCGCCGTCGATCACAAAGCCGGCGATGCCTTTGGCTACGGCCGAAGTGCGCATCAGGCCGCCAATCAGCGCCTGGGTCAAATCGCCGGCGCCGTCCACCACGATCACATCGCCCGGCTGGGCCATCTCAATCGCTTTATGGATCATCAAATTATCTCCCGGCCGTACTTTAACCGTGATCGCCGGGCCGCACATCACCAGTTCGCGGTCGCCGTGGTAGGGTTGCAGGCCACGCGCCGCGACGCTGCGCCCCATACAGTCGCCGATATTCGGCACCGGCAGCCGACGGTAGGCGGCGATAATAGCGGCGGAAGGCAGTTGTTCACGCTGGCCGATAAAATAACCGGCCGGCCAATTATTGCGTGTGGTCATTGGTTGTTCTCCTGTTTGAGCACTTCGGGGTTGACGCACGCCCGCGCATTAATACGGTGGTGCTGAAGGTAATCCAGGCATTGCTGTGCGGCGGAACGGGCTACCGCATCCAGCGCCGCCGGCGTGGCGCCGCCGACATGCGGCGTCATCACGACGTTGTCCAACTGCATAAAGGGATGGCCGGCCGGCAACGGCTCCACGGCAAAGGTATCCAGGCCTGCGGCGGCAACCCGGCCGCTGCGCAGCGCCGCCACCAGCGCGGCTTCATCGATCAGTTCACCGCGCGAGGTATTGAGGACTATCGCGCCGTTGGGCAACAGCGCCAGCGTTTCGGCATTGAGTAAATTGCGCGTATGCGGCGTCACCGGGCAGTGCAGACTCAGCACATCCGCGCGTTGCAGCAGCGCCTCCAGCGTCGGCATGCGGGCGATATCCTGCTGCGGGCCATCGGCACTGACCGCCGGATCGAAATACACCACCGTCATCCCGATGGCCTGCGCGATTTTCGCCACCCGGCGGCCGATTTCACCGAACCCGACCAGCCCCAGGGTGCTGCCCAACAGTTCTTTACCGTCACCGGTGCGCGTCCAGCGGCCGGAACGTATTTCATGCTGAAAAAAGGCGATGCGGCGGGCGGCGCTTAGCAACAGGCCAACGGTCAGTTCGGCCACCGACTGAGCATTAGTGGCCGGCGTCGTCAGCACCGGGATGCCACGCGTACTGGCGGCGGGCACATCGATGTTCGTCACGCCTACGCCGTGTTTGCAAATCACCCGCAGCGATGGGCAAGCAGCTATCGCCGCCGCCGATAGCGTTACCGTGCGGGAAATCACCGCGTCGTAGGCATGGGTCGCCATCAACCGTTCCACTTCCTGCGGATCGTCGTTGTGTTGCAGGTAGTGCACTTCACAGCCGGCCTCCGCGAGGAGCCGTTTGCCTTCAGCCCCGAGCGTGGTGGCCGTCATCAGAAATCTGAACGTCATTTGTTACTCCACTTGTTGCCGCGTTGTTAATTTTCTGTTCATATTGGCACTGCGAATCAATAAAAAATATTGTCCGATACTTATCAATTCATTCCCGAGGGGAATCGATGGAACTCAAAGACCTGCACTATCTACTGGCGATTTATGAAACGGGCCATATGGGGAAAGCCGCGCTGAGCCTGGGGATCACGCAGCCTGCCTTGTCAAAATGCATCCAACGGCTGGAGAAAATTTACGCAGCGCGGCTGCTTTATAAAGCCGGCCGCGGCATCAAACTGACGGAAGCGGGTTTGCTACTTTGTGAGCGAGCTCAAAAAATAGTCCAGCTTAATAAGACGACGCAGCGCGAGATCGCCGCGCTGGCCGAGGGCACCGCCGGCTATGTTCGCATCGGCGCGGCGGCCACCGCGGCGGAATTTATGCTGCCGCGCCTGACCAACCAGTTGCTGGCGCAGGCACCCACGGTTCAGTTGGAGCTCAAGGTGGGGATGAACGATCTCCTGCAAGGGATGCTGCGGGAAAATCAGTTGGATTTAGTCATTGGGTTTCTACCGGAAAACGAACAGGGGGATGAATTCACCATGCGCCCGCTGCAACAAGAACCGGTAGTGGTGGTGGCAGGCCACGATCACCCGCTGGCGGGCCAGCGCCCCAAGCTGCAAACGCTGGCGCAGTACGGTTGGTTGTTGCCTTCGCGCACGGTTGCCACCCGGCAATGGCTGGAGCAGCGTTTAAAAAGCCTGGGCTGCCCGCCGCCGCGCGTACAGATCGAGGCCAATTCGCTTGCCGTGCTACCCCGATTGATTAGCCAAACCCGCTTGCTGAGTTTCGTCTCGCGCCGCATCCTGCAGGAAAAGCAATCCGCCATTCCGTTGGTAGAGATCCCCCTGCCGGAGCTGACCATGCCACGCACCTTCGGTTTGCTGTTCCATTCCTGGACCGAGCTTTCGCCAACCGCGCGCAATATTGTCCGGATCGCGGAAAAGTGCTGGCCATTTAATAAAAATGAGTCACCCATGTAGCGCGAACAAATAATCGCCAGTAATAACGAGGAATGATAAATAACAGCCATACAACTCATAACCGCAAGAAATAAGTTTAATCACTGAATTATCCCCGTGGGAAAATAACTCACCCATGGGCTACGCCATAAAAACAAAATACATATTTTGTCGTAATTTATTACTTATTCCAGATAACAAATCAGATTAGGGGCGTTTGTTTTTACCAAAAGTTAATGCTATTAAAAGCGTGAAATTTATTACCGATATCCCCTTCATACTTTCAGCGGCAGGCGCGTTGGTTTTGCCGCTGCACAAAGGGTGTTGGGCATGACCACAGGAAGAAAAACATGACGTCAGGTTTCCGTGCCGGCCGCTTCGCTTTATTGGGCGCGCTGTGTCTCTTTACCCCTTTCTTATCCCAAGCGGCCACCCAGACAATTCTGGCGCAAAGCGATGCGGCGAAGCTTATCAGCGCCGGCGAGCAAAAAGCGGCGGCGTTGCATGACGCGGTTTGCATCGCGGTGGTCGACCAATCCGGCACCTTGCTCTCCTTTGTGCGCATGGATAACGCCCCGCTGGGCTGCGTCGACTCCGCTATCCTGAAGGCCCGGGCGGCCGCGCTGTATCGCACCCCGACCATAAAATATATGCAACGCGCTAATGGCAATGAACCCGCCATCGCCACCTTGCCCGGTATGGTTCCCCTGGGCGGCGGCACGCCGGTTAAACTGGATGGCGCAGCGGTGGGTGCGGTAGGCGTGAGCGGCGCGGCCAACCCGGACGAAGTGGCCATTTCGGAAGCGGCCGCGCTGGGTCTGTAAACATTGCCTAACAGAGGCATTAATTATCTCGCTGTTATTTTACCCTGCCGGCGGTTTTTTATACCGCGGCGGCCTGATGCTTTATTTAGCGCGGGTTTTCGTGGCCACCACGCACGCTAACCCGGTTAACGTTTAATTATTTCGGCAGGCCGGCGCACAAAAAACCGCCCCCAATAATGCCAACGGCTCAGCGGCGATATTATTTTCCCTGTTCAATCAAGCTGCGGGTAAAAACGCAGCAGAACACACTGCCGCGAGGAACACCGGGAAATAAAAAATGACGCGCGGATTTTCAATTTTAAAAATAACCCATCACTGGAGACAAACGTGGACAGGCGAAAATTCCTAAAATTAATGGCATCCACCCCCGTTATTCTGTCGCTACCTTTACATGCGGCTAATAATATGTCTAACGCACCTGCAAGCGATATTTTGGCCGTCAGCGAAAGGCTGACCGGCCGGCAGGGCCTGGATCCGATCATTGCCGAGCGGATTAAACAGTTGCTTACCGCGCAAGACCCTACCTTCCCCAATCGGTTAACCACGCTGGCGGCGGCGCTAAACGCCGACGGTGCCGCCAACCGTGAGGCCGTCATCAACGCATTGTCGGATGAAAACGTCGCCACTGCGCTGGCGATCATCAGCCCCTGGTACCTGGGCTATACCGGCACGCCCTCCACCACCAAAGCCGTGGATGATGCCAAATTCGTCACTTTCCTTTCCGCACTGATGTACGAACCCACCGCCGACAACACCATCCGCCCAAGCTATGCCCGCGCCGGCGGCGACTATTGGGCCGAGCCGCCGTACGGGGTAAACGCACCGGCGATGCCGGAAAATATCCGGCAGTGGGGGGAAAACTCGCCCAAGGCGGCCCCCACGATCCCCGAACCCGATGAAATCTGGCTGGCGCTGGTCGATGGCCGGGCGAAGAACCTCGCAGAAGCCACTGCGTTGATCAAGAAACACGCGTAAGGAAGCAGGCAATGAGTAATTTTGATGCGGATGTGATCATCATCGGCTCCGGCGCGCTGGGCGCCAACGCCGCCTATCAACTGGCCAAGGCCGGCAAATCAGTGATTATGCTGGAAGCCGGGCCTTATATTTCACGCTGGAAGGTGGTGGAAAACTACCGCAACAGCGCAAGCAAACGCAACTGGTGCGCCCCCTATCCCAACCTGCCCTGGGCGCCCAACTCCTATACCGAAGGCTATGTTGATGCCGCCGGCGACGACGATTTCCAATATGTCACCAGCTTCCTTAAAGTCGCCGGCGGCAGCACCCGCCACTGGGCTTCGGCCTGCTGGCGACTGCTGCCCAATGACTTCAAACTGAAAAGCGTGTATGGCGTCGGCCGCGACTGGCCCATCGCCTATGCCGATCTGGAGCCCTGGTACCTGAAAGCCGAACGAGAAATCGGCGTGGTGGGCACCGGCGAGGAAGACCAAAGCGGCCAAGGGCGTGGTGCCTACCCACCGCGCTCAGCCGAGTATCCGCTGCCGCCGGAAGCCAAGCCCTACATGGTGCAGCGCATGCAGGCCAAGCTCGGCCCACTGGGTTACCAGGTGATCCACGAGCCGCACGCCCGCGTGTCGCGCCCTTACGACGGCCGCCCGGCCTGCGCCGGCAACAATAACTGTGAGCCGGTTTGCCCGATCGGCGCCATGTATTCAGGCGATATGCACGTGGATAAGGCCGTGGCGCTCGGCGTCGATCTGCGCACCGAATCCGTCGCCTACCGGTTGGAAAAAGGGCCGAACAACCGTATTGTCGCCGTGCACTATCGCAAGCCGGACGGCAGCGATACCCGCCTGACCGCCCGCTACTTCATCCTGGCGGCGCATGGCCTGGAAACGCCGAAACTGCTGTTGATGTCCGACGTTGCCAACAGCTCCGATCAGGTTGGCCGTAATTTGATGGACCACACCGGCCTGAGCATGACCTTTCTGGCCGATGAACCGCTGTGGACCGGGCGCGGCTCGGTGCAGCACGGCACCATCGCCAACCGCCGCGACGAAGCTTCGCGCGCCCAGCATTCCGCCATCCGCTACAGCCTGCGCAACCTGGTGCCGAACGTTGACGTGACCCCGCCACTGCTGAAAGCCGGCATCATGGGGCCGGCGTTGGACGAGGCTATTCGCGATCGCGCCTCGCGCATCATGAACATCAGCACCATGAGCGAAACCCTGCCCGATCCCAACAACCGGGTGCAACCCAACTATGCGCGCCGCGATGCCATCGGCCTGCCGATGCTCAAGGTGAATTACCATCTGGACAGCTACGTGCGCGGGATGCGCCCGCAGGCTTATAAAGACTTCGCCAATTTCCTGCAGGCCTTCGGCGGTGACATCATCGAAGCGCCCACCGGCTGGCGCAACCAGTTTCACATCATGGGCACCGTCATCATGGGGAGCAATCCGGCGGATTCCGTGGTCGACGCGGACTGCCGCACCCACGATCACCCCAACCTGTTCCTCGCCACTACCGGCGTGATGCCGACTTCCGCCACCGTCAACCCAACGCTGACCGGGATCGCGCTGGCGTTGCGCATGGCCGACACCATTATCAGGGAGATGTGAACAATGAGACTTCCCATGATGCGCACCGCTACCGGCACGCTGCTGTTAAGCCTCTGCGCCGCCGCCCACGCCGCCACCGCGGATGCCGATCCGGCACGGGTTCAGCGCGGCGCTTATCTGGCCACCGCCGGGGACTGCGCCGCCTGCCATCAAAACCCTACGCACGGCGACGGCTTTTCCGGCGGTTATGCACTGCAATCGCCGTTGGGCACGATTTATGGTTCGAACATCACCCCGTCGTTGAAATACGGCATCGGACAGTATTCCCTGGAGGACTTCACCCGCGTGATGCGCAAAGGGGTCGCCCCGGGGAATCATTACCTTTACCCGGCGATGCCCTACACCGCCTTTGCCGGGATGAGCGATGACGATCTGAAGGCGCTCTATTCCTATCTGATGCTCGGCGTGAAACCGGTGGATAAACCCGCGCCGGAAACCAAACTCGGCTTTCCTTTCTCGCTGCGCCCGGCGATGTTCTTTTGGAATGCGCTGTTCCTGAATCAGGGGGTGGTGCCCGGCGCCGATGCCGCGCCGGGCAGCAGTGAACGCGGCGAGTACCTGGTCAAAACCCTGGCGCACTGTTCCACCTGCCACACGCCGCGCAACCTGATGATGGCGGAATCCGGCGATAAACTGCTGGCCGGCGGTAAGGTGAATGGCTGGACGGCGCCCAATATCACGCCGGATCCGGCGGCCGGCATCGGCAACTGGCGCCAGGATGAGATTGTCACCTATCTGAAAACCGGCGCCCTGCACGGTAAAGCGATTGCGGCCGGAGAGATGGGCACAGCGGTTTCCGCCTCTTTTTCCAAACTGGACGACAGCGATCTGCTCAGCATCGCTCGCTACCTGCGCGGCGTGCCGCCTATCAACAACGGCGAAACCACGCCGCGTTCGGGCGGCACCCACTCGGCGCCCGCGCCGTTGGGGCAGATCGAAACCGGCATGTCCGCCGATATTCGTAGCTATATCGACACGGCTAACATGAGCGGCGCACAGATATATAACGGCGCCTGCGCGGCCTGCCATGGTAACGACGGGCGCGGCACGCAAGACGCGCAACACTTCTATCCGTCGCTGGTCGGCTCATCCGCCGTCGGTTCGGCCGATCCGGCCAACCTGATCATGACCGTCGCGGAGGGGGTTAATCGCGTGACGCCCGCCGGGCATGCCTTTATGCCGGCCTTCGCCAACCAGTTCACCACCGCCGAGCTGACCAAGGTCGTGGACTATGTTTCGACGGCGTTTGGTTCGCCGACGCAGCACGTTAGCCAACGCACGGTGGAGGAAACGTTGCAAAGCGGCCAGCCCAACGCGTTGTTGCGCTATGCCGGGGCGATAATCTGGGCGGGGGTTGCCGTGGTGGCGTTGGGGGTGGCCGGGTTCAGCATCCGGCGGCGTAAGAAACGCACTTAGCGATCGGCGCATGCCAGCCAGAAACCTGGCTGGCATGTTTTATCGGCGGGGTGTTAACCGTGGTGGGCGCTCAGCACTGCATCATGCAGGTTCAGGCGCTGCCAGAAATTCTGCTCGCCCTCACCGCCGGACAGCGCGTAACCATCCGCCAGCGCCGTGCGCGCCATCAGGCGGCGGCGTTCTGCGCTGCTCAGGCCAGGCAACGGCGCCTCCAGCAACACTTCGGCCCCGGCCGGCACCGTTACCGCGCCGGCGGCGTTAGGCACGGCTTTCGGCAAGCCATAGGTCATGGTATAGCGGTAAAAATGCGTCATCGCCGGTGCGGTGTAAGGATCGCTCTCCCCTTGCGGGCGGGCGCACTCCTTCAGGCTCATGCCGCAGGCTTTCGCCAGGGCCGCGCGCAGTTGGGTTTTGGCCTCGTCAAACAGCACCCGGTATTTAGGATCGTTCAGGTAGTTGGCGACGTTGCGCTCGGTGATCATCCGCGAACCCATAACGTCCAACGGGTAGTGTACCCCTAACACCACGCGCGAGAAGCCATAGCGCGCACCGCGATCGACCAGCGGCACAAAACGCTCTGGGATCATTTCCGCCATCAGCAGCGCATCGGTATAACCGGTATTGGTATGGCCGCTGGGGAAGGCGCCGCCGTCTGCGCTGTAGGGTTTATTGTCTTTTATCACCACCGAATCCGGCACCAGATGAATGGTGTTGCCCGGCACCTGGAATGGGCGCGGGTAATTGAAGTGCTTTTTAGCCGCGCTGGTGCTGACTTCGCTGGCTTTAATCAGCGCCGCGGCCTTGTTCAGTTCGCCTTTGTTATAGGCTTCAATGAAGGCGGCGCCCAGGCGCGGGCCAAGGGCTTCGGCCAGGAAATACAGGTGGTTGATGCCTTCAGCATCCACCAGCGCCTGCGCCCTTTCCCCTGCCGGGGCTTCCAGGTTGATCTGGGTAACCGTCGCCAGGCTTTTGGCCTTAATGTCTGCCGACAAGGTGTTGAAGGATTCCAGGATGGCAATGCCGGCCTGCTGGTTTTTCTCGGTGGCGAAATCATAGCCGCTGGCTTTCAACCAGGCAGTATCCGCCTGCAGTTTGCTCTGTTTCGCTTTCTCCAGCATATCGCGCTGCAACACCGGCGCATCGCCTTTCAACGCCTGCAACAGGCTTTCCCGCACCTGGTTATCCAACGTAATAAACGCCGGCTGCCGGCTATCAGGGGTGGTCGTTTCGACAATGGCAGTCACCCGGCCAAGATCGGGCGCGGCATCCACCGTTTTAGCGGCAACGAACTGAGGTGACAATAACGAGCAGGTTATCGCAACGACGAGGGGGGAAATACGCATGATGTGTTCCTTAATGGCACTTATTTTAATCAGCAACGCTGTGCTGTATTGGTCTGCCATGAAAATAGAACCCTTAAGTGACAGTTTTATGTCAAGAAATATCAGCTCACACTTTTTCGCCGGCGGCGCTCTGTACGCCCGCCAAGCGCTCCCCCGCCGCGTTAACTGGCGCTGCGGCTGTGCACCGGCGGTATCACCGCGGTAACGGCCGCCATCGGTTGCAGTTTCGCCATAATGACCCCTTTCAGGATGGCGAACTGGTCGGTAATGGCTTGCAGCTTTTTCGCCGGCCCCTGAACCAGAATGACCTCCATCATTTTATTTTCCGTCAGGTGCACATGCAGCGAGCTGATCACTTCGGCGATATTGTTGTATTGAATATCCGACAGTTTTCTTTGCAAGCCACGGGTATTGCGATCGTAAAAAAGGGTGATGGTTCCCACCATCACCTCATTGCCCAGTTGCCGCTTATGTTCCACCAACTGCTGATTGATCATGTCGCTGATCGCCTGGGAGCGGCTTTCATATCCACGGTTCTCGACCATCTGATCCAATTCCTGGAGAACGTCAGGATCCATCGAAATGCTGATGCGGCTAACCGATAAGGTGGACTTTTCGTCTGGGCGACTCATAGGCTCTCCAAGGTAATGGCTTAAAAAATATCGCTATAACGGTCAATTTCCCATTTACTGATGGAAAGATGATACGCCTCCCACTCATTAGTTTTATAGCGAATAAATTCATCGCGCAGCGCTGTGCCCAGCGTTTTTTCAACCAGCGGATCGGCGGCGAAGGCGGCGACGGCATCCTGCAGCGTCTGCGGCAAAAACTGAATGCCCCGCGCCTGGCGCTCCTCTTCGCCGATCGCATACAGGTTATCTTCGTTAGGCTCGCCGGGATCGATGCCTTCCCGGATGCCCTCCAGCCCGGCCGCCAGCACCAGCGCGGCGGCCAGATAAGGATTGACCGCGCCATCCGCGTTGCGCGATTCGCAGCGCCCGCCGCCGAACGGCACCCGCACCGAGTTGGTACGGTTGTTGGCGCCGTAAGAGTTAAACACCGGCGCCCAGGTAAAATTGCTCATCGCCCCGCGCCGGACCAGGCGCTTGTAGCTGTTGACGGTCGGCGCCAACACGGCGCAAAGCGCACGGCCGTGCTTGAGGATCCCCCCGATGAACTGGTAGCCCAGCGGCGTTAACCCCAGGCCGCGCGGATCGTCTTTGACATCGCACTGGAACAGGTTGGCCCCGCTTTCCCTATCATAAAGCGACATATTGAAATGCGCGCCGTTGCCGGTCTTGTCGGCAAAGGGCTTCGGCATCATGGTGGCGATCAACCCTTCTGCCTGCGCAAAATGTTTGGCCATAAAACGGAAAAAGACCAGGCGATCACAGGTGGTCAACGCATCCGCATACTTGAAATCGAACTCAAACTGGCCATTGGCATCTTCATGATCCAGGGAGTAAAGATCCCAGCCCAGCGCGTTAATCTGTTGGGCCATGTTGTCCAGCCACGAAAAATTATCGACAAATCCCTGCACATCGTAGCAAGGCTTGGTCAGTCTATCCCCGGCGTGAGGAACGGCCAGCGAGCCATCCGCCAGCTTTTTCAGCAGGAAAATTTCGCATTCAATCCCGAGGTTCATGCCAAAGCCCATTTTATCGGCTTCCGCCAACTGATTTTTCAATGCAACCCGGGTATTGAGCGGATAGGGTTTCCCCTGGAAAGCGTTATCGGCGGGCATCCAGGCAATCTTGGGCTGCCAGGGCAACTGGATAACCCGGCTTAGATCCGGGATGGAGGTCAGCTCGTCATCGTTAGGGGCCTGGCCTAACCCATCCAGCGCATAGCCGGTGTAACGTTCCGAGCCATTGACCATCTGCGGCAAATGGCTAATCGGCACCACTTTGCCTTTGGGAACGCCGTGGATATCCACAAAGGCGCCGATACAATACTGCACGCCTTTGGCGAGCAGCTCATTTTGGATACGGGTGATTTCTTCGCTGGAATACATAATACCGTCCTTAATAGAAGTAGGCGCTAAGTGGGTGGAAAAACAAAACGGGTTTATCCGGCACAGTGATACGGCTTATCCAACGGCGGCGTTTCGGCCTGCCCGCGGGCAATCAGTTGGCTGAGATCCTCGACCATCCACTGGAACCAACGCTTGCCTTTGTCTGCACTGGCCTGGCTTGGGGTCCCGGTGACGCCATTGACGCTGGTGTGGTTGACCGGGTGCGCAAAGACATGATCGACGGTGCGATCGGGATCGTCCGCCGCGGCCAACAGGCCCGGGCGCACCATGTCCGGCGTCTCCGCCAGCATTATTGAGGTTTCCGCATCGTTGGCATGCCAGTCATCCGCATCGGCAAAGTGAAACGCCCGCACCCGCTCACTGATGGTGGCGGAGTTCACCACCGCGACCATCAGATCGTCATACTCGGCACGCAGCATCTCCAATGCGCAGCGCAACGGCGCCGCGTTGGTGACATGGGCGTTGACGATAAACAAGCGCCGGACCCCACTGGCATACGCCCAATCGCCAATCTGCTTAACCAGTTCAATCATGGTTATCGGCTGCACCGCCAGCGTGCCCGGCCATTGCCGGCTATGGCCGATGGAACACCCATAGGGCAGCGTCGGCAACATCGGCACCCCGGTGGCGCGGGCAACCGCGCTGCACAAACGTTCCGCCAATACGGCATCAACACCGCAGCCCAAATGCGGGCCGTGCTGCTCCGTCGCGCCCACCGGCAACATGGCGGCATGATTAACGGCGGCCAGACGTTCCGGCAATTCAGACCAGGTGAGTTGGGACCAGAACATAGTGTTTTCCTTTCAGTCTTGGTGGTTGATGACGTCGGTACGATTAAGCAATTGCGGATGCATGGTGATCTGTTCCTGCTCTGGCGGATGGATCAGCGCTTCAAGACGGGCACGGGTCGCCAGAAATTCGGGGGAACCCAGCTGCGACAAGGCGCGGGGATGGGGAACCGGCACTTCGATAAATTCCAGCACTTCCCCAGGATGCGGTTTGAGCACCAGGATCCGATCCGCCAGGAACACCGCCTCATCCAGATCGTGGGTGATGAACAGGATGGTGATATCAATATTTTTCCAGATATCATGCAGATACGCCTGCATTCTGGCCCGGGTCTGGGCATCCAGCGCGCCAAACGGCTCGTCCATCAGTAAAATTCGCGGGCGGTTGGCCAGCGCCCGGGCAATCGCCACACGCTGTTTCATGCCGCCGGAAAGCTGGTGTGGATAGGATTCGCTAAACCGGGCCAGGCCGACCAGATCCAGCCACATAAGCGCTTCCTGCTCGGCCTTCACCCGCCCGCTGCCATTCATTTCCAAACCAAACATCACGTTCTTTTTCACTGATAGCCAGGGGAATAATGTATAGCTTTGGAACACCATGCCGCGGTCGCGCCCCGGGCCGGAAACCGGTTTGCCGTCCAACAGCGCCTGGCCGTGGGTGTAGGTTTCCAGCCCGGCCAGCATGCGGATCAGGGTGGATTTGCCGCAACCGGAAGGCCCGATAACACAGACAAACTCCCGGCGATGGATCTGAAAATTGATGTTGCGCAGTGCTTCCACCGGCTTGGCGCGTGCCGGGTACACTTTCCCCAGGTTCTTCACTTCCAGGATCACTTCCCGCTCACGGATCCGCGCGAAGCGCTCGCGGACGGCCGGTGATTGCGCCAGATAGCTGGGCAGTTCGATAGGGCTTTGCATGTTGCTCTCCTTCAAGTATCCCGGTCAGGATGTTTGCGAACGAACCCAGGGAAAAAGCCGGCGCCCAAGCCATGCCAGCAGTTGATCGCACACCAGGCCGATAATGCCGATGGTCATAATCGCCGCATAGACATTCTCAAAATGCTGATAGCGCGCTTGCTGGGTGATATACCAGGTAATGCCGGAGCTGGTGCCAATCAATTCGGCGACGATCAGGTAAGTCCAGGCCCAGCCGAGCAGGATGCGCTGATCGCGGTAGAGATCGGGTAAAACGCCGGGGATCACCACCTTGGTGAGCATTTTGAATGGGCGCGTGCCGAGGGTCATCGCCGCCTCCAGCAGCGTGAAGTCCAGCTTGCGCGTGGTATTGGCGATAATCAGTATTTGCTGGAACAACGTGCCAATCACGATAATGGCAATCTTCGGCGCGTCATAAATACCGAGCACCGCCACCGCCAACGCGCCGAAGGCCGGTGCGGGCAAGTAACGAAAGAACTCAATAAACGGCTCGCTGATGCGGGAAACCGCGCTGTACGTGCCGCAGAGAATGCCAAGCGGCACGCCGATCAGCGAAGAAATCAGGAAGCCCCAGAAAATGATCTGAATACTGTGCCACAGGCTTTGATAAAGCCAGGGGGCATCCGGTTGCGGGGGCGGTGTCATCAGGCCGTGATAGAATGCGCCAGCAACCTCCAGCGGGCCGGGAAGATAAATGGGATTAGCCGGCGTCCCCTGCGGCGGCGCTTTATGTGCGGCCTGCATGTCAGCGGCTTCGGCGTTGAACACCGCCTTATCAACCAACATGCCCACCTGAAAATAATCCACATCGCCCGGTTCGGTGATCGCCATTTTAGGGTGCCAGAGGCCCGGAACGTAGCTAATCGCCGCCCACATCAGCAGCGGCAGCAGAAACGAGCAAATCCCCAGCAGGGTGCGCCTTCCCGGCGCCAGTTCTGTCCGTACAGAAAACCATTTCGCCTGATTCATTCCGGCCTCGCACAAGAAAGCAGTTAATCACAATCCGCCGTCAGGTGAGGCTTAACGGGCCGCATTGGTCAGGGCGGGATCGATATAGCTGTCAATATCCTGGGGCTTCGGATACAGGCCGTTGGCGACGTTGAATTGGTCGGCGATGGCGGTTGAACCGTATAAAGAAGAGAACCCCTCTGCTTTAACGAAAATTTTGCGCCCTTCGCTTAAAGGCAGCAGTTTGGTCCCCTTCAGCAACGGCAAGTACGCCGCAGGCGCCAACCCCACCCTGGCCGCCATGATTTTCACCGCATCCGGCTGGGTTTCCGGGTTATCGATATAGGCCACGACCTTGTCCCATACTTTGACCACCTTCTGCCAATCCGCTTTGCGGGTGGACAAACTGGCGGGATTGACGGCAAGGACGTCATAAATCAAGCCCGGCTCATCGGCCGATGTGTAGATTGGCCGCGCGCCGGGCAGCGCTTTCATCGCCTGGCCGGATATCGGTTGCCAGGCGCCGATCGCGGCGATGTCGCCGGAAGCAAGCACCTGGGGCATTTCGTTGGTTTTGGCATTCACCAGTTCCACATCAGATTCCTGCATACCGGCTTTTTTCAGCCCGTTAAGCAGCAATAGATGCTCTACCAGCCCTTTCTCGACCGACACTTTCTGGCCTTTCAACTCACTGAGGCTTTTGATGCCCGGCTTGGCAATAATCATGTCGTTGCCGTTCGAGTAATCGGTCAGCATAATCATCACGCTTTTCCCACCGCCGGCACCGGTCACCAGCGCGTCGCCGTTGGTCATGGTCACCGCATCGATCTTGCCAGCGGCAAATGCATCCATTGAGGCGGAGTAGTCAAACCATTCGAAATCCACCTCAACGCCGGCCTGTTTGAACCATCCTTTATCAATAGCAACCTGCCAGGCGACCCAACCGGGCCAATCGCTATAGCCAATCTTTAACGGCTGGGCGGCATAAACCGAGCCGGCCCATAGCAAAGCAGCAACCGGAACAATCAACTTCGCGATACAGCGTTTCACTTTCGTTCTTGCAGTTCCAAAGTTCATGGCCGTTCTCCTGGTGGGTGAGTATTACTAAAATTTAAAAAAGTAATAATACAAACACAGCGAAGCAATCGGCATGCCAACAACATTTATGCGGTGAAATATAAATAATCTATTGTTTTAACAGGTTAAAATAAAAAAACGGACAGCATACGGCATGATTAACTGGCGGGCAAAAAATCACCAATACGGTGCAAAAACGCACTGCGGCGCAGCAGTGCGTCATCGGGCTATCACGATGCAGATATAAGAGGATCAAGCGGAGGAAACGCCGTGGCAGGCAACACATAAAACAGTGAAATCGGCAGGCCGGCGCCCCAGCCTGCCCGGGAGGGTTACTCTTCGGTATAGCGCTTGGCTTTGTAGGCCGGGTGCATCAGGTTATCGACCGAGAAGATGTCATCCAGCTCCGCTTCGGTCAGCAGCCCTCGCTCCAGCACCACTTCGCGCACGCTCTTGCCGGTTTCGGCGCAGATCTTGCCCACGATGTCGCCGTTGTGGTGGCCGATAAACGGGTTCAGATAGGTGACGATGCCGATGGAGTTGAACACATAGTGCTCGCACACCGCTTTGTTGGCGGTGATGCCGTTGACGCATTTTTCCAGCAGGTTGTAGCAGGCGTTGGTGAGGATATGAATGGATTCGAACATCGCCTGGCCGATCACCGGCTCCATCACGTTCAGTTGCAGCTGGCCGGCTTCGGCCGCCATGGTCACACAGCTGTCGTTGCCGATCACCTTAAAACACACCTGGTTCACCACTTCCGGCACCACCGGGTTGACCTTGGCCGGCATGATCGACGAACCCGCCTGTAACTGCGGCAGGTTGATTTCGTTCAGCCCGGCGCGCGGGCCGGAAGACAGCAGCCGCAGATCGTTGCAGATTTTCGACAGCTTCACCGCCAGCCGCTTGAGCGCGCTGTGCACCATCACGTAGGCCCCGCAGTCCGAGGTGGCTTCGATCAGGTCTTCCGCCGGCACCACCGGCAGGTTGCTGACTTCCGCCAGTTTCTGCACCGCCAGGTGCTGGTAGCCTTCCGGGGTGTTCAGCGCCGTGCCGATCGCCGTCGCCCCCAGGTTTACTTCCAGCAGCAGCTCTGCAGTGCGCTGCAGGTTGCGCACTTCTTCATTCAGCAGCACGGCAAAGGCCTTGAACTCCTGGCCCAGCGTCATCGGCACTGCATCTTGCAACTGGGTGCGCCCCATCTTCAGAATGGCGGCGAACTCCTGCGCCTTGCGCGCAAAGCCTTCGCGCAGTTCGTCAATGGCATCCATCAGCTTGAGGATCGAGGCATAGACGGCAATGCGAAAACCGGTGGGGTACGCATCGTTGGTGGACTGGCTGTGGTTGATATGATCGTTGGGGTTCAGGTATTGGTACTCCCCCTTCTGGTGGCCCATCAGCTCCAGGCCGATATTCGCCAGCACTTCATTGGTGTTCATGTTGAGCGAGGTGCCCGCCCCGCCCTGGAACACATCCACCAGGAACTGATCCATGCACTTGCCGTTATCCAGCACTTCATCACAGGCGCGGATGATGATATCGGCAATGCTGCACGGGATGGCTTTCAGCTCTTTGTTCGCCAGGGCGGCGGCTTTTTTCACCATCACCATGCCGCGCACAAATTCGGGAACATCGCTGATTTTGCCGTTGCTGATATAAAAGTTTTCAATCGCACGCAGGGTATGAATGCCGTAATAGGCCTCTGCGGGAACTTCACGTGTGCCGAGCAGATCTTCTTCAATACGGATAGCGTCAGACATGATGAACAATACCTTGTTGAGTAAAAAACGGTCCGCACCGGCAAGTGCGGACGGGGAAATTATTTATTTTCAAACTGCGGCACGCTGCGGTTGGCAAAATAGTGCGTCTCATAGATGCGCGCACGCTGCCTGTCGAACTGGCGCTCCCATTTGGCGATGACCAGCACCGCCAACGCGTTGCCCACCACGTTGAGCGCGGTACGAGCCATATCCAGGATGCGGTCGATGCCGGCGATAAACGCCAGCCCTTCCAGCGGGATCCCAACGCTGCCCAGGGTGGCCAGCAGCACCACGAACGAGACGCCCGGCACGCCGGCAATCCCTTTCGAGGTCACCATTAAGGTCAGAACCAGCACCAGTTGCTGGCCGATGGACAGATCGATGCCGTACAGCTGGGCGATAAAAATGGCGGCGATGCTCTGATACAGCGTCGAGCCATCCAGGTTAAAGGAGTAGCCGGTGGGCACAACAAAGCTGGTGATGGCTTTCGGCGCCCCATACTGCTCCATTTTTTCAATGATGCGCGGCAGGACGGTTTCCGAACTGGCGGTGGAAAACGCCAGAATCAGCTCATCTTTCAGGATGCGTATCAGTGTGAGGATACGCAGTTTGCAGAGCCTGGCGATAAAGCCCATCACCACCAGGGCAAAGAACAAGATCGCGCCATACACCACCACCACCAATTTCACCAGCGGCAGCAGCGAGGCAAAGCCAAAGTTGGCGACGGTGGTGGCTATCAGCGCAAACACTCCGATCGGCGCATACAGCATGATCATATGGGTGACTTTGAACATGGTTTCCGAAACGGCTTTGAACACATCGAGCAGCGGCTTTTTGGTTTCGGCCGGCAGTGAGGAAAGCCCCAGCCCAAACAGCACGGAAAAGAAGATAATCGGCAACATATCCCCTTTGGCGATGGCGGCGAACACGTTCGAGGGGATCAGCGAGAGAATGGTGCTCACCAGGCTGTGGCTGCCGCTTTGCACCTGTTCCGTGGTCTTTTCATAGCTGGAAATATCCACCGCGTGCAGCGTCGCCATATCAATCCCGCTGCCGGGGTGAAACAGGTTGGCAAAGACCAGGCCCACCAGGATGGCTACCGTGGTCACCAGTTCGAAATACAGGATGGTTTTCACGCCGATGCGCCCAAGCTTTTTGGCATCACCCACGCCAGCAATCCCCACCACCAGGGTCGAAATGACGATCGGCACGACGATCATTTTGATCAGTGAAATGAAAATACCGCCCGCGGGGTTAAGAATGTTGCCCACCATCCAGCTTTTATAATCCGCATGGCTATGGATAATGGCGCCCACAAGAATGCCGAGGCACAGCGCGATCAGAATTTGCCAGGCAAGGCTTTTACTGTTTTTCTTCATAGTACAATCCCATCAATATTTTTAAACGCCACGCTGGTGCAGCCAGCACGACGATGCATGTGTGGTGATCCAACAATTGAATCGTTTCAGTGGTTATTGATGCCCATAGGGCGGCGTGAGTGTGGTGTGAATTTCCTTATGGATCAGGGCTGTCGTTCGGCGAAGTGAATATCCTGGCGTACGTTCCGGCAGGTTGTGCGCGGTGTGAGGCGGGGACGGCCCCGCGAGGGGGTTGGCGGCGTTACAGCAGCGGAGGCCGTAAAGTAATACTGCGAATTTCTCATAGCTCTCTCATCAAACATCGGTAACCTGTTTAGCAAGAGAGTTTAAGCATGAACTATGCCATTCATTAGCAACGTTAATTTTATTAATACAATCAAACAAATATTAATAACGGGCCGTACGCGCTACGGCCCGTGCAGAGCACCACAAGGCATCAAATGCACCCGAACGGTGCAAAATGGGTGAAACTTTTTCCGCCGTCGACGCCATAATGGTTCAGCGCCGCACTGGCATAGCGGCGGCAGGCTAGCGCCGGGCGTCGGCGAGCATCCGCACGGCAAGGGCCGCCAATACCGTGCCCATCAGCCAGCGTTGCAGCACTATCCACAGTGGCCGGCCGGCGAGAAACCCTGCGATAGCCCCTGCACTCACGGCAATCAGCGCGTTAACGCTCACGCTAATGGCAATCTGCAGGCCGCCCAGCACCAGCGACTGCGCCAGCACGCTGCCGTGTTCCGGGCTGATGAACTGTGGCAACAACGACAAATACATCACCGCGATTTTGGGGTTAAGCAGATTGGTGACAAACCCCATCGTAAACAGCTTGCGGGCGCTATCCTGCGGCAGCGCCCGCACCTGGAACGGCGAACGGCCGCCGGGCTTGACGGCCTGCCAAGCCAGATAAAGCAGGTACAGCGCGCCGCCAATACGCAACGTATCGTAGGCATAGGGAACGGCCATCACCAGCGCCGTGATGCCGAACGCCGCGCAAAGCATATAGAAAACAAAGCCCAGCGCTACACCGCCCAGCGAAATCAGCCCGGCCGTGCGGCCCTGGCAGATCGAGCGTGAAATGAGATACACCATATTGGGGCCGGGGGTGAGCACCATCCCCAACGCCACCAGGCCAAACGCGAACAACGCAGACAGTTCAGGCATTATTTTCTCCAGGAGCGCACCCAACGGCTGGGCGTGCAACCACTATAAAATCCCTGGCCGACGTTTGCCTAGCGTAAAAACGCTTTTGTTAGCCCGCACAACGTTCAGGCGATGCAAACTGCGCCTTCAGCCGCATGAGCTGTAGCCACAGGATGGCAATACACAGACAGCCAGTGATAGCATCCGCCAACGGCAACGCGTAATAGATACCGAATACGCCGCAATACCAGGGCAGCACCAGCAGCAACGGCACCGTCAGCACAACGTAGCGCAGCAGTGAGATGTACAGCGCCGTTTTGGCAACGCCAAGCGACTGAAAGTACATCAGGCACACCTGTTGCAGAGCAATAAACGGCATCGACAGGTGGAAAATGATGATGGCCAGTGCGGCAACGCCGATAACCTGTGGATCGGCAGAGAAAAACGCCGCCATTGGCCGGGAAAAGAAAAAGCAAATAAGGGTATATAGCAGCGCCGCGCCGCATGAAAACAGCGATAACGTCTTGATCACGCTGTGGACACGCTGCACCTTGCCGGCCCCGAGGTTATAGCCGACAATCGCCTGCGCCCCCATGCACAAGCCGTTTAACGGCAGTGCCGCCACCATTAACAGCCGGGAGGCGATACCGACGCCGGCCACCACCGTGTCGCCATAATGCATGGCGACACGGTTAAGAAAAGCGATAGAAAGCACCTGCAGCAACGCGTTCAATGCGCTGGGGAACCCTACCCTGACGATACCGCGTAGCTCTCTGGCCGAGGTAAACCCAGCTTTCAGGTTAATGATGCTGCGCCCGGAGGACCAATGCACCATATACATGGCCACGGAAACACACTGGCCGATCAAGGTGGCGATACCGGCGCCTTCAATCCCAAACTGATAGTGAAAGATGAACACCGGATCCAACAGCCCATTGCAAATAAAAGCCGCAAGCTGGGTGTACATACTAAAACGGGTATCCCCTTCGGCCCGCGCGATAAAGCCGCAGGTCATATTGACCACCACCAACACATAGCCCACCAGCAGCCAGCGCAAATAGCGTTGTGATAACGCCAGGGTTTCATTCGCCGCCCCCATATAGGAAAAAATCTGCAGCGAAAAGTATTCGATGAACACACATAACAAGATGGCGCAGACAGCGCCCAGCGCCAGCGAAGAAAGCGCATATTGGCCAGCCCGCAGGTTGTCCCCGGCCCCCAGATAACGGGAAATAAAAGACGCCACGCCGGTGCCGAAACACAGCCCAATACAGGAAACGGCGATCGCAAAAGGAAAGGTCAACGCCATCGCCGCAATGGCTTGTGTCCCCAGGCGGCCAATAAAAAACGCGTTTAAAATTTGATATAAGGCGCTGACGCTCACACCGATAATGGTCGGCAACGCCAATCTGATGATGAGCGGTAATATCCGGTCATTAGCCAGTGCGGAAAGCCGCACCGCATTATCTGTTGCTGCTTTCATACTTCATACCCATTAATAATACCTGTCATCCTGGTGATGGCCACGTTGATGCAAAAAAAATCGCGCAAAGCGAATCCGTATTATTATTATTTTCACCATGGTGATACCACGCTCAAAACGCGAAAGAGCGGCTTTCACGCAACAATACTTGCGCTCTGGCGGGAAACTCCAAGAGTGATATCTATACTCGTCATACTTCATGTTTCAGCACGGCGGCAATCGAAGCAGGAGAGGATATACTGGGAAGGCAGACTGAATAAGGAAATAAAGATCACGGTGTTTTTAAAAGTAAAAAACACGTACAGTCAAAAAAAACGCATCCACAAATAAAAAACCGGCCGATGGCCAATGCGATTTTAATCACTACTGCGCACCTGGCACATTCTAAAGATACCCCCTGCGGCCTTGAAAAAAATGACACAAATCAATGTCACGCTGTTAATGGCATTAATGCAGCGTAGAAAATCATTGTGAAAACAATAATTTTATTCGGGGAATATGCAAATAATACGCTTTCTTAACGACAACGGTCAGGCTCCCCCTATGCAGGGCTTCACATTAACCCGCAGAAAAATAAATAATTATATCCATAATTAATATATAGGCCTCATGACTCTGTTGCTACGATAGCCATTAATCCGCCCTGCATTTTAGCCATCGCCGTGTAAGGAAGAACCCATGACTATCATCGAAGAGATCAAACTTGCCACGCCTGAAGTCCATGTTAATTCCACCGAGCCGTTTTCACCCTTACCGCGCCCAACCTCGCCTGCGCACGTTATCACCAGCGATGCCGAGGCGGTTGCCGTTGCGGAGCGCCTGGCGGCGCAGTTCGCCAGCGGCGCCGCACGCCGCGATCGCGAGGGGCTATTGCCGATAGCCGAGTTGCAAGCCTTCTCGCAAAGCGGCCTTTGGGGCATCAACGTGCCAAAAGCCTATGGCGGTGCGCAAGTGTCTTATGCCACGCTGGCACGGGTTATCGCCATCGTTTCCGCCGCGGATTCCGCTCTGGGGCAGATACCGCAAAACCATCTGGCCGGAGTGGCCCACTTAATTGCCGACGGCAGCGAGAGCCAAAAAAAGGCGCTGTTAGCCGGCGTATTGCAAGGGCTGCGTTGGGGCAACGCCTTTTCTGAAAAAGGCTCGGCTACCGTGGCCGATTTCAAAACCACCCTGCGCCAGGAAGGCGATGAGGTGGTGATCAACGGCGAGAAGTTTTACGCCACCGGCGCGTTGCTGGCGCACATCGTTCATGTGGTGGCGGTGGATGCCGAAGGCAAACCACACCTGGTTATTCTCGAACGCGATGCGCCAGGGCTGAAGGTGATTAACAACTGGTCCAGCTTTGGGCAGCGCACCACCGCCTCGGGCACGGTTATTCTTGAGAACGTCCGCGCGCCGCGCGACCGCGTCATCCCGGTATGGCAAGCGTTCGATCGCCCAACCGCCGCCGGGCCGATTTCGCAAATCATCCAGGCGGCGGTTGACGCGGGCATCGCCCGTGGCACCATCGCCGATACCCTGAGTTTTGTGCGTGAAAAATCGCGCCCCTGGATCGACAGTGGCCAAACGCGAGCCGCCGACGATGTGTTTACCATTGCCGCCATCGGCGATCTTGAAATCCGCCTGCACGCGGCGGAAGCGTTGCTGTGGCGCGCAGGCCAGTTGATCGATACTGCGCTGGCCACGCCGAATGAAGAAACGGTGGCCGCCGCCGCTGTCGCCACCGCCGAGGCAAAGGTGCTCACCACCGAGATCGCCGTTCTGGCCGGGAATAAGCTGTTTGAGCTGGCTGGCACGCGCGCCACGCTGGCCGAATACAACCTTGACCGCCACTGGCGCAATGCCCGCACCCATACGCTGCACGATCCGGTGCGTTGGAAATACTTCCACGTCGGCAACTACTACCTGAACAACATCAACCCACCGCGCCACGCATGGAATTAACCGCCGCGGGGATAACACGGCGTATTATTGCAACGGCACGGGCTGACCCGCGCCGTTTTTACAAAAAACAGCGCAAGGGTTACTATCCTGTAGAACTTTCAAGGAGTGACCCGCATGTTTTATAAAACCCTGGCACCCATTATTCTCTTTCTGCTCTGCGGCTGCATGGCAATCAATCCATTTGATGGCAAAAGCCAATTGACGTCGCTGCAATCCGGGAAGTCTTCCATTGATTTAAGAATTTGCCTGGAACGCGCCTTCAGTAAACAGGGCTATAGTCTCGAAAGGCAGTCTACTTACGGTATTAACGATCCACAGCAGCTCTATTATGTTTACCCTGCCGGCGCGGCCAAAACGGATGAGTACGTGCAGGTTGAAATAACCACGACGGATCATGGTGAGCAACAAAACAGCAAAATGAAAAATTCACGCAGCTCGGGTGTTGTGATCGCCAAAAAAAATGCGCCATTGGGAACATTTATGGCGACGATTAAACAGTGCGAAGATAAGTTTTACGTTGTTTATTAGGCGCTGTTTTGGAATAACTCTCCTGAAACCGCCGTCCTGGCGGTTTCGCCTATGCGCCGTTCGGCGCCTTCAATGGCTTCAACATCCGTGCTCCACTCACCTATGATATTGTCTTTGATTGTGTCAAAACCGGTGGTTAGGTTGCCCGGTGGCGATAGATTTGTGTTTTGACCTTCCGCGCGCATCTTGGCCTGCCGAGCAAGGCACCGTTGCCAGGGGCAATCGGCCACGGAAGGCCGATTGAGGCGAGACAAACAGGGATGTTTGTCGTAGCCGACCCGCCCGGCGACGGGGACGCGGCGAGGGAACCCGCGCAGCGGGCAGGCCATGTTAAGCGCAGGCCGGGGTGTCGGGGCCGGGCCTTCGGCCCTGACAATTGCCTGCCACTATTGCTGCAAAGAAACTCGGAGTGATTAAGGCAATTCCCTTTACGCTGGTGGCGGCAGAGTACTGTTTTAGCAACGTTCTTTGCCCTGACCGCTAGGGTTTCGGTCGCTATAACTCGGTCGTTTTTTGTAGCACCGCAACCCGCGCCCGAGTTAGGGGCCGTGGGCGCGGCCCCTAACGACCCGCGCCTGCGCCATATCAGGCGGCCGCTGCGCGGCTGCCCTCACTGTGTCACTGCGCATCACGGCCGGCTACGACAGGCGTCCCTGCCTGTCTCGCCTGAAACCGCCGTCCTGGCGGTTTCGCCTATGCTACGTTCCGCCGTTCGGCGCCTTCAATGGCTTCAACACCCGTGCTCCACTCACCAAATGCATTGTCTTTGAAATTGATGAATTAACCTATGTCAAAACCAGTGGTTAGATTGCCCGGTGGCGATAGATTCGGGTGTTGACGTTTAGCGCGCATCTTGGGCTGCCGAGCAAGGTACCGTTGCCAGGGGCAATCGGCCACGGACAGCCGACCCGTCCGGCGACGGGGGACGCGGCGAGGGAACCCGCGCAACGGGCAGGCCATGTTAAGCGCAGGCCGGGGTGTCGGGGCCGGGCCTTCGGCCCTGACAATTGCCTGCCACTATTACCGAAAAGAAACTTGATACGTTTAAGGCAATTCCATTTACGCCGCAGGTTACAGAGTACGGTTTCGTCAATGTAGAGAAAAAGGATCTCTTTCACCATAACACTGGCGTTATCTATAGCCCCCTGCTGTCTATGCCCTTCCCCCGCCGGAAACACAAAAAACAACACCAACGCCTGACGAAAAGTAACTCTCATTGACAACAATCAACAATAAAATCATTAGATTAAATATATTAATCCGTATGCACAGTATAATTTACACATCAAAACACAGCGGCAAAAAAACGGAGCATTGAATAAAAAACACCCATATAAAAATGGAAATGCTCATTTTTAACCCCACAACACTGGGCCCTCTCACACAATACGCCCATCAGTTTCTATACTGTTTATCAGCGTGCTGAAAATTCTAAAAAATGAAAACAAACGCTTTGAATAATTACCAGGCAACACTTTCACTCATCGCGTATGGCGAGGCGACGGGTAACGAATGATCAGAGAAAGGCGGCTAGTTAATACGGCAGCAACTAACACCACCTACCCCGACTTTCGGCCCGATCATGGCACGCTTCGCATCCGCAATGTGTTTGGCCTTGAGGATAAAAATGAAAGCAATGAACTACAAAGCATGGATGATGACCATTGCCAGTATTCTGGTAGGCGCATTTTGTATGCTGCTTGTCTGCCAAATATCGATCGCGATGCTAGACCAAGGCAAAGTCAATGACTATGCCGATAGCATTATCGCCCGGGCGGATGAAGTGGTTACCGAATCAATGACCAGCATTGAAGATATACACGCCTATACGTTCACCCCCTGCTCGCCTGAAGATATTTACCAACTGCGTTACCTGGTTTTTAACGCGCATTATCTGCACGATATCGGCCGCCTCAAAAATAATGCGTTAATCTGCACCGCGGTGCGCGGCATCATCGATCCCCCGATTCCCTTGCCGAAAGCAGATATACGCCAGGCCGACGGTGTGCGCTTGTGGAGTGGTGCCACCGGCCTGTTTGACGCCAGAATACAAACCGACATCGCCAGCCGTTATGATATCGCCGTATTTACTTCCCCCAGCGCATTTCAACGCTTCACATTACCTGTGCGTGGTTACAGCGCGTTGTTGGTATCGCCCGATAACGGCCATATTTATCAATCATTTGGGGCTATCCACCCCGATGTTCTAACCCAACCCAGCGCCTGGTATAACCAATACCGGCAACAGCACCAGTGCAGTAACACCTATGATGTCTGTGTCTACGCCCGCCTCAACGATTCCGGGGTCCTGGCCCTAAAACCAAGCATTATTGCTGCCATCGTGCTGGCTGGCGGCGCCATCGGCGGCGGCGTATCCATGCTGCTTTTCCTGCTGATTGAGCGTAACAGTTTACTTTGCCGCCAACTGCTGCACGCGGTAAAAAAACATGAGCTCTACCTGGAGTATCAACCCATCGTGTGTATGAGAAGAATGCAGATCATCGGGGTGGAATCGCTGGTCAGGTGGAATAACAAAGGCAAAGAACCCATCTCGCCAGAAATCTTTATCCCGATCGCGGAACAACAGGGGATCATCAATGAAATTACCCACCAGGTTACCGACCGGGCGCTGGCAGAACTGCAGGCTATTTTGCAAAAGCACCCGGCGTTTTACGTCAGTATCAATCTTGATATTTCAGACGTGCTGGACGACGATTTCCGCAACTACCTGAATGCGCAGGTGGATAAACACGGCCTATCCCGGCGGCAAATTATGCTGGAAGTCACCGAGCGATCAACGGCGGCGCATGCCGAGCTGGCGGACAAGTTAAACGCACTGCGGCAAGAAGGATACCGCATCGCACTGGACGATTTCGGCACCGGCTATTGCAACCTGTCGTACCTTTCCAGCCTGCCCTTCGATACCCTGAAAATAGACAAAATGTTTACCAGCGCCATCGGTACCGGTTCGGTCAATGCCAAAATCGTCGATTTGCTGTTTAATCTGACCACCGATTTCAACACCAGCGTTACCGTCGAAGGGGTTGAAACGCCAGAGCAGGCGGAATACATCCGCCAGCACAGCCCCAATGCGGCCGTGCAGGGTTGGCATTTCGGTTACCCCATGAGTGCGAAGGCGCTGCAGGAAAAATACTTTTAAGGCCCCAGGCGCCGATGAAAAACCTGGCGCCCGGCGTTATTTGAGTTTGGCCATCAGCATCACATCGCAATACTGGCCGTTCCTGAAGGCGGCTTGGCGCTGCACGCCCTCGGCCGCAAAACCAAACTTCCGGTACAGGCCGATGGCCCTTTCGTTATCCGTAAACACTTCAAGTTCCATCCGCACGGCGGCAAGCCAGTTGAAGGCGTAATCAATGCCGGTTGCCAACAGTTTGGAGCCCACTCCACGGCCGGCGAACGCCGGATCGACGCCGATACCCAGCCCGACCACGTGCCGGATCCTGGGATTATTGGTGGTAAATAGCGTGATATCCCCCACCACCCGGCCTTCAACTTCCGCCACAAAGCTCACCCGGCCGATGCTTTCGTTTTGCGCCAGCTTATTGCGCCAATAGGCTACCGATGGGTAAGGCAGTTGCAGCGTATTGGCATACACCGTTGGATCGCTGTAAATCCGCTGGTAGCTTTGGGCATCTTCCGGCTCACTGCCCCGGATAACTATCTCCATATTTTTTGTTAACCCCTGAATGACACATTAAAATAAATCGAATCAGTCCTTTTATAAAGGTATGTAGGCTGAAATATACGCTGGCGGCTATTCGGCGCTGACCAGATCGCAGCGGATACCGAGATCCGCTAACTGGCGCTGGTAGCCAGCGGCCAGGCCGCCGTCGGTGATCACCCGGCCGATCGAGCGCCCGGCGGTAAGGGGGTATGGCTGGATCAGGCCAAACTTGCTGGAATCCGTCAGCACAATGGTTTCTATGCCCTTATCCAACACCGCGCTGACCACATCGCAGCGCATCATGTCGCGCCCGGTAAAACCGGTGTCGGCATGAAAGCCGTCAATGCCGATAAACGCTTTATGAAAGTGCACCTGCTGGATGCCGCTGCGGGTTAGCGGCCCGACCACCGATTCGCTGTGTTTTTGATAGTGGCCGCCCAGGGCAATCACATCGCAGGCCGTATCCTTCAACAGCCGGGCGATATAATGGCTGGCGGTCACGATGGTGATATCGCGCACATCGGCCAGGTAGCGCGCCAACAGCGCATTGGCGCTGCCGCCTTCAATGAACACCGATTCGCCGTCCGCCACCAGTGAGGCGGCATATTCCGCCAGTGATTTCTTCAGTTGAAAATTATTCTGCATGCGCGTGTCTACGTCATCGCTTTCCACCGCGACGGCAAAGCCATGCTCCCGCTTAAGAAAATGGTTGCGCTCCAGCGCGTTGAGATCCTGGCGGATGGTGACGGCCGAGACGCCGGAAAGCTGCGCCAGCTCATTAACGCTGACGCTTTTACGTTGATTAACCACCTGCAGAATATTTTGCTGACGTGCGTTCATAGGCGCCGATAACCCATAATTCGAATGGTGCACACTATATCAGAACCGCGCCAGAAAACGAGGCAGCGCCGGCGGTAACCGGCGCTGCAACCGTCGGGCGGAGCCCTTACAACGAGTGTTCTGTACGAGCGATAATATCGTCCTGGGTATCCGGCGAGAGTGCGGTAAAGAACGCCGAATAGCCGGCCACGCGCACCACCAAATCGCGGTATTGGTCCGGGTGTTTCTTCGCATCAATCAGCGTGGCCCGTGAAACGATATTGTATTGGATATGCCAGCCTTTATGATCTTCAAAGAAGGTGCGCAGCAGCGCCATCAGCTTCTGCCGATCGCCGGTATTTTCCAACGTGACGGGGTTAAGCTTCTGGTTGAGCAGAACGCCGCCCAGGATCGATCCGGTTGGCAATTTGCCAATGGAATTGATCACCGCCGTCGGGCCCAGATGATCGGTGCCGGAAGCCGGGCTGGCCCCTTCGGCCAATGGCGCGTGGGCCTTGCGCCCGTCCGGCGTGGCCATGGTCGCGGCGCCGAACGGCACGTTGGCGGAGATCGACGAGGTGCCGGCGTAATAACCGCCGCCAATCGGCCCGCGCCCATAGCGGGGATTATGGTATTTTTTCAGCTCATCGATGTAAGTCTGGTAAGCACGAACCAGCAGTTGATCGACGCTGTCCTCATCGTTGCCGTACTTCGGCGCGTTGTTCATCAGGCGCTGGCGCAGTTGTTCATTGGTCAGGCCGTCAAAATCGCAGGCCAACGCCTGCGCCAACTGTTGCTGGCCAATAACGCCCTGTTCAAATACCAGTTTCTTCACCGCCGCCAGGCTATTGCCCAGGTTGGCGATGCCCACCTGCAGGCCGGAAACCCAATCATATTTAGCGCCCCCCTGTTTGATGCTCTTGCCGCGTTCGATGCAGTCATCCACCAGCGCCGAACACAGGATATCGTGCGCGTTCTCTTCCAGCGCCGTATCCACCACGTATTCGATTTCAATCGATTTGCGCGTGTAGTAGCGGATTTGCCGGTCCCACATCTGCAGCACCTGATCGAAGTCAGCGAAGTTACCCTGTGACAACGCACAGTCCTGCGGCAGGAACACCTTGCCGCTGGTGGCGTCTTTCCCCCCTTCAAGGGCGGCCAGCATCACCCGGGCAAAGTTGATAAAGCTCATCCCGGTGCAACGGTAGCCCCACTTGCCGCCAACCGCCGTCTCGATACAGCCGATGGCGGCATATTGGTAGGCGTCCTCCGGTTCCACCCCCAGGCCAATAAACGCCGGGATAACGATCTCGTCGTTGTTGAAGGCCGGCATGCCAAAGCCGCAGCGGATCACCTGCACGCAGGCATCGAGAAAATCATCACTGATGCCGGCGTGATAGCGCACGCTCAGGTTCGGCTGGGTGGAGCGCAAACGGCCGCACGACTCCAGAATGGCATAGGACAACGGATTAACCGCATCCTGCGCGCGGCCGTTGACCAGGTTTTGCCCGCCGATGGTCACGTTCTGGTACAGCGGGCTGCCGGCCGATGCTTTCGAGTGCGAGCCGGAGCGGATTTTGTTCACTTCCAGCAGCTTCAGCCAGCAGCTTTGCAGCATTTCAATGGCGCTTTCACGCGCCAGCGTCTGCGTCAGCTCAACGTCACGGCGGTAATACGGGTAGAGATACTGATCCATGCGGCCAAACGACACCGAGTGGCCGTTGGATTCAATTTGCAGCGCCAGTTGCACGAAGTAGCACAGCTGCAACGCCTGGTAGAAGGTACGCGGCGGCTGATGGGCGATCAGTTCGCAGTTCTCGGCAATCAGCAACAGCTCATCGCGGCGGCCAGGGCGCGGCTCGCTTTGCGCCTGGCTGCGCGCCAGCGCGGCATAGCGTTCGATATGTTCGCTCAGCGCGGCAAAGGTGATATCTATCGCCTTCAGGAACTGTTCCGCGTGCAAATCGTCCAGCACCGTCAGGTTGATGCGCGAACGGCGCTCGGCCACTTTTTCACGCAGGCCGTCCAGCCCTTTTTCCAGCAGCAGCGGGTAGTTCACCGCCAGGTGGGCGTCGCCGGAAGTCATGTTCCCTTCGGCCTTGATGATGCCGGTAGCCAGTAAGGCTTTTTGTTCGTCGGTAAACATGCCATAGCAGCGATCCTGCACTGTCTGGCCGCGCCACCACGGGCAGAGCTGATGCAGTACGCGTTTGTTGTCTTCGCTGACGGAGAAACCGGCGCCGGGCCGATCGGCCAGTTCGTCAATTTCCTGCTCAATCCAACCCACGGTGTATTCGAGGAAAATCGGCGCGGCGCGCACTTCGCTGGCCTGGTTGCCGACGATCAGCTCATCATGTTTGATCCAGATAGTACGCCGGGATAAATGGCTGGCCAGCGCCAATGCGCGGCGCACCGGCACCGGCTTATCCATATTGGCCTGGTAGGCGGCGGTGTAGTGTTGTGCCCGCTCGGTGCAAACCGGCGGTTTGACAATATGAATCAGTGCATTTTTATGAGCCTTGATACGCTCACTCAGGGTTTCCAGGTTCAGGGTGACCATAGCGCTATCCTCTCAGTGTCACGGCTAACCCCTGCGTGCTTGCATAGCGTTCGGCAAAGACAAGCAGTTCAGGATCGTCAAGTGGCTTATCCGCCGCCAGGTATGGCTGGTTAAGCAGTTGGTATTTGTTCTTCCCTAGGGTGTGATAAGGCAGAAAATGAATGTCGCGGGCGCCCAACTCCCCGGTCGCAAAATCGGTTATCGCACGCACCGAGGCGGCATCGGCGTTAAAGCCGGGGATGAGCGGCACGCGGATCACCAGCGGTTTGCCGCTGGCGGCGACGCGGCGTAAATTTTCCATCACGCGTTTGGCCGAGCCGCCGGTCCATTGTTTGAAGATTTTGCCGTCGACGTGTTTCAAATCGGCGAGGAACAGATCGATATAGGGTAATGAAGGCGAAACGTAGGCCCAGGGCACATGCAGGCAGGTTTCCACCGCGGTATGGATGCCCTGCTGGCGGCTGCGCTGAAGCAGCGCCCGCGCCAGCTCCGGCTGCATAAACGGCTCGCCGCCGGAGAGCGTGATGCCGCCGCCGCTGCGCTGGTAGAAGGGTTTATCACGCAGCACCGTCGCCATAATACTGTCGACGTTTGCCGCTTCGCCGCACACGCTCAACGCCTGCGTTGGGCAACAGTTTTGCAACTGCGCAAAATGCGGCGCCTCCAGGCGTTCACGGTGGATAATGATGCCCGCCGGCAGCCGCTCAATGGCGCCGGGCACCGCTCGCTGGCACAGATCGCACCCCGCCATGCACAAACGCGCATCGAACAGCACCTCTTGCTGGCCCGAACGGCTTTCCGGGTTCTGGCACCAGCGGCAACCCAGCGAGCATCCTTTCAAAAACACGACGGTTCGGATGCCGGGACCGTCATGTGTAGAATAACGCTGGATGTTGAAAATCATTTTCGCCCCCTTTCTGTTTCATATGAAGGTAATAACACTTCGAAAGAAAGCTATTTTGATTTTTATCAACAAGCCACGCCCTTTCTTCAGCGCACGCAGAGAAATCAGCGCTGCCTCACATTTTTAGCGGCACCTGCAGCGCGGCAACGGTGTGCTATTCATGCCTTTCCTTAGCCCGGAGCCATGACATACTATCTAAGCGATCACCCACAATAGATCGTGCGAAATATCGCCTAAGTTAGCCTGGCACTGATTCAGGACAAAAAGGATAAACAGGAGAAAACATGAACAACAGCCTATCCGGCAGTCACCTCAATGTGGCGCAGGCGCTCGATAAACTGGAGGCGATGTACAACGCTTCAGTAAAAGCGCTCCGTGCGGCCATTGGGGAATTTATCAGCCACGGCACATTGCCCGATGAACAGGCACGGCGCGCAGGATTGTTCGTTTATCCAGAGCTGCGGGTAAGCTGGGACGGCACCTCCCCCAGCCAAAAGAAAACCCGCGCCTATGGCCGTTTCACCCACCCCGGCAGTTATACCACCACCATTACCCGGCCAGAGCTGTTCCGCCATTATCTGGCGGAACAGTTGGCCATGCTGCAAGACGAATACGCCGCCACGATTGAGGTGGTGCCTTCACAGTTGGAGATCCCGTTCCCCTACGTTATCGACGGTTCCAACCTGAGCCTGGATCGCTCAATGAGCGCCGGGCTAGCACAGCATTTCCCCACCACCGAACTGGCGCAGATTGGCGATGAAACCGCCGATGGCCTGTTGCACCCCACCGGCCCGTTCCCGCTTTCGCATTTCGACGCGCTGCGCAGTGACTTTTCACTGGCAAGGCTGCGCCACTACACCGGCACGCCGGCCGAACATTTCCAACCGTTCGTGCTGTTTACCAACTACACGCGCTATGTGGATGAGTTTGTGCGCTGGGCCTGCAGCCAGATCGCCGATCCGGCCAGCCCTTACCAGGCGCTGTCCTGCGCCGGCGGCAACCTGATTACGGCGGACACCGCCGCCCCCGAACAGGCGGTATCCGATCTGGCGTGGAAAAACCACCAGATGCCGGCTTATCACCTGATCGCCGCCAACGGCCAAGGGATCACGCTGATCAACATTGGCGTCGGCCCGTCCAATGCCAAAACCATCTGCGATCACCTGGCGGTGCTGCGCCCCAGCGCCTGGCTGATGATCGGCCACTGCGGCGGCCTGCGCGAAAGCCAAACGATTGGCGACTATGTGTTGGCGCACGCCTATCTGCGTGACGATCACGTACTGGATTCGGTTCTGCCGCCGGATATCCCAATCCCGAGCATCGCCGAGGTGCAGCGTGCGCTGTACGACGCCACCAAAGCCATCAGCGGTATGCCGGGCGAAGAGGTCAAACAGCGGCTGCGCACCGGCACGGTGGTCACCACTGACGATCGCAACTGGGAACTGCGCTACTCCGCTTCAGCGCTGCGTTTTAACCTGAGCCGCGCCGTGGCGGTGGATATGGAAAGCGCCACCATTGCCGCCCAGGGCTACCGCTTCCGGGTGCCCTATGGCACGCTGCTGTGCGTTTCCGACAAGCCGTTGCACGGTGAAATAAAGCTCCCCGGCCAGGCCAACCGCTTCTATGAAGGCGCGATTTCCGAACACTTGCAGATCGGTATCTGTGCGATCGATCTGCTGCGCGCCGAGGGCGAGCGCCTGCACTCACGCAAGCTGCGCACCTTCAACGAACCCCCATTCCGTTAAATGCAAGGCGCACGGCTGCCGGCCGTGCGCCAACGCCCCGCACTACCGACAACAAACGATAGCTGTGCCCACCCATTTATCGGCTCGGTCTTTTATGATAATAATTATCATTTAAACCAACCTCTAGCGTCAGACCCCGGTCTGGCAGGGCGTAAAGATGTCGGAGACGGATCTAAAACACCTTTTCAGTCATTATTCGCAGGCACTACAACGATATTTGACGCGTAAAGTTCGCGATCCTCATCTGGCCGCCGATCTGCTACAGGAATGCTTTTTGCGCCTGGCGCAACGGCTGGAACAAAACGAGGATATCAGCGATAAAAAGGCCTATTTGTTTAAAACCGCCAATAACCTGGTGCTGGATCACCAACGCTATCAAGCGCGTTGGCAAATGCAGCCGCCGGCCAACGACGGCGAAGCGGCGCTGGACACCCTGCCCGATCGCCGGCCGCAGATGGAGCAGATGGCCATTAACCAGCAGCAGTTGGCGCTGCTGGCGCAGGTGCTGGCGCAGTTGCCCGAACGCACGCAGCAGATATTTTTGCTGCACCGGTTGGAGCACCTCACACAGCAGCAGGTTGCCCGGCAACTGAACATTTCCGTCAGTACGGTAGAAAAGCATCTCGCCAGTGCGCTGGCGGCGATGCTGCGCGTCATTTAAATTAATTGCATAAATTTTACGGTTTTTCCGTTCCCAGACGTCAACATAATAAGAGACCCTTATTTCACCAAGCCTATACATGATGAACGACTATCCCACAGAAATCAGGCAACAGGCCGCCGCATGGGCGCTAAAATTGACCGAAGCCGGCCCAGACGCGGCGCAGCAACAGGCGCTGCAACACTGGTTGGCACAGGATCCGCGCCATCACCCCGCGTTGGAGCAGGCTCAGGCACTGTGGCAAGCGCTGGGCGTGCTCAACGGCGAGCAGCAAAACCAGCTGCGGGCCGCCGCCGCCCCTCGGCCGCGCCGCGCCCCGGTGCGCTGGAGCATCGCTGCCTGTGCGCTGTTGGCGCTCTGCGCCGGCGTGCTGTGGGGGCCGGGCGCCTGGGTGGACATCCACGCCGATTATCACACCGCCAGCGGGCAAATCCGCCACCTTCGCCTGCCAGACGGCAGCCAGGTTGATATGGACAGCGACACAGCCGTCGCCCTTGAGTATAGCGGCGCTGAACGCCGCGTCAGGCTGCTGCGCGGCAACGCCTGGTTCACCGTGGTGCCGCTCTCGCCAAGCGAACCGCGCCCCTTTCGGGTGGCAGCCGATAACGGCGTAACCCAGGCGCTCGGCACGCAGTTTATGGTGCAGTACGACGATAGCGCCACCACCGTCGGGGTGGCGCAACACAGCGTGCAAGTGGCGGCCGGGGCGCAATCGCTGGTTCTACAGGAACAGCAGGCCGCCACATACGACGCGCATCAGGGGTTGAAACGGATCGCAGGCTGGAATAGCCACGACGCCGGCGACTGGCGGCGCGGGCTGTTGATCTTTCATCAACAACCGCTGGCGGAGGTTATCGCGCGGATCAACCGTTATCATCGCGGCAAAGTGATCGTCCGCGGCGCACGCTTGCAGCAACGCCAAATCAGCGGTGTGTTTTCCCTTGGCGATCTGGATAACGCTCTGGCCACCATTAGCCACGAACTGGGCGCCAGGCAACTGACGCTGCCGGGGCTTATCGTGCTGTATTAGGCAACGAGCGCCGCTGGCGGTCGTTGCCTGCGCCTTAAGGTGCGCGGTGCGCATCTCCCCACCACGCTATTCGTTGTTTGGCCCGCGTTTGCCCGTTCCCCCCACCATTATCCGGCGCACGCCCGATCGGAGATGAAACCACAATATGCGGTAAGTTATCTCGCCGCAGCCTGCCGCATTCACCGCATTGCCCTTAGCATCTCATCCGACCAGTAAAATTCTTTTACGGTTTTTGTCATTATCTTCGTCTTGGTAACTATGGAATGATTTTTATTATCATTCGCAGATTGAAAGTTTAAACCTTAGCGGGTGATTTTTTACCCGCAGGCGGTTAATGGGCCTTTTTACCAAGAGCGCGCATAAAATGCAGACATCACAGCAAATTACACTAACAATCAGCCGGCTTGCGCTGGCTATCGGGATAGCGTTCAGCACACTTGTCCCGTTTTCTTATGCCAGGGCCGAACAACCCACAGCGGCCACAACGCACGGCGAGCAACAGGCCGAGTTCACCATTCCCGTACAGCCGCTCAACAGTGCGCTGTTGCGTTTCGCCGAGCAGGCCGGCCTGCAAATCCTGTTGCCGACATCCGGCCTGCTGGACGGTATGCAGGCCACGCCGTTACAAGGGCGTTACCCCGTCAATCAGGCGCTGCGGCGGTTGATCGGCAACAACCCGGTGGACTACCAGATTAGCGCCACCGGCCAAATTACCTTATCCAAACGGGCCAATAAGGGTGCAGCGGAGCAGACGATCATCATCAAAGCCGCGCGTATCGAACATGAAGGCGACTGGATCTATGATCAACCGCGCGCCATCAGCGTGATCTCCCGCGAACAAATGGACAACCGCCCGGCACGCCATGCCGCCGATATGCTGGAACAATCCGCCGGCGTCTACTCCAGCGTTAGCCAGCAGGATCCGGCGCTGTCGGTCAATATTCGCGGCATTCAGGACTATGGCCGCGTCAACATGAACATCGACGGCATGCGGCAGAATTTTCAGAAAAGCGGCCACGGCCAGCGCAACGGCCAGATGTACATCGACTCTGAATTGCTCTCCGGCGTAACCATCGAAAAAGGCGCCACCAGCGGCATGGGCGGCGCCGGCGCCTTCGGCGGCATCGCCACCTTCAACACCGTTAGCGCCAGCGATTTTATCTTCCCGCCGACCAAAGAGATCGGCGGCAGGCTGCATGCCAGTACCGGTGACAACGGCACGCAATTTATCGGCAGCGGCATTCTGGCGCTGGGCAGCGAAACCGGCGATATTCTGGTAGGCGCCAGCGAGCGCCATTTAGGCGACTACTGGCCAGGCAACAAAGGCGATATCGGGGATATTCGTACTTCTCAATATACGCCGGAAGCGACTCAAGCAGCTCAAGACTCCCTGAAAAACGCCAAGGTTCTTGATTCCAACTACACGATGCGTTCACGGCTGGCGAAAATCGGCTGGAACCTGCCCGCCAACCAGCGGCTTGAGCTCTCTTACCTGCAAACCCAGACCTCCACGCCCAACCCCAGCATAATCACTAGCGTCAGCTATCCGAACCTGGGCTGGACACAAAGCGGTTTCAGCGAAGTGATGTCACGCAGCAGCGGGTTGGACTACAGCCTGAAGCCGGACGATCAGGACTGGCTGGACTTCAAGGCCAAGCTGTATTACGTCGACACCAAGGACGATTCCGACACCTACGCCTCCAGTACCACGGCCAACGATGCGTATTCAACGAACACCCGGCTACGCACCTATGGTTTGCAGGCGCAAAATACCTCCCGCGTCTATCCCGCCGCTGGCCATGAATTAACGGCCAACTACGGGCTGGATCTGTTTTACGATAAGGCAACCAGCGATTCCACTCTCGACTCCATGAACGGCGTAACACCGAATGGCAATCGTAGCGTGGCCAGCCTGTTCGCCAACCTGGAGTACGATTATAATGACTGGCTCACCCTACAGGGTGGGATACGCTATGACCGTTACCATCTGCGCGGTTCCACCGGTTTTACGTCTTTTGATTTCCCCTGGACGGTCGATAACCCCTGCACCGAGCGTTCCGCAGCGCGATGCAGCGTTGCAAAAACGCATACCTATGACATCGATGATGAGCATGGGAAGTTTTCCCCCACGGTGGCCATCGCTATCAAGCCGGGCGTAGACTGGCTGGAGCTGTACGGCAGCTACGGCATGTCTTACCGGCCGCCTGCGATCACTGAAACGCTGACGACCGGCAGCGCCCACTCTTCATCCGTGCAATACCCCAACCCGTTTCTTCAGGCAGAACGTTCCCGCACTTGGGAAACCGGGTTTAATATCAAAGCCGACAACCTGATTACCGATACAGATCGGTTGGTGGCCAAAGTCTCCTATTTTGATACGAAGGTCAGCAACTACATTAATATGGAGTTAGCACGCGTCACACCGGGATTATTTTCCCCTTCCACCGGTAACGCCGCCTATGTCAATAACCTGTCCAAAACCCGTTTCCGCGGTCTGGAATACCAGCTTAACTACGACGCCGGGGTATTCTATGCCGATCTAACCTATACCCACATGATTGGGAAAAATGATTTCTGCTCGAAACAGGCATGGATGGGTGGCGTGATTAGCTATGCCGGCAGCAGTAGAAACTACTATGCCGTGCCGCTTGATGACTGGAATAATTTTGCACAGTGTAACACCGGTGCGGTTTTTGGTTCTGCGGCCTATCTGCCAAGCGATCGCGCCAGCCTGACACTCGGCGGGCGCGCGTTTGAACGCAAGCTGGATTTCGGCGTAACCATCCGCTACAACAAAGGCTATCAAGATCATTCCGTTATAAATGACACGGGAACTACAGGTCAGTTTTATGTTGCCGACTGGCCGAAATATACGCTGTTTGATATTTACGCCAGCTATCAGTTAACCCATAACCTGAAAATCAACGGTTCGATAGAAAATATCACCAACCGCGCTTATATCGTCAGCTACGGCGATGCGCTGTCCTATACCCTTGGGCGCGGCAGAACCGTTCAGGGGGGAATCACCTATGAATTTTAAAAGCTTGCCATTTCCCGGCTTAGGGAAAATAGCAGGAAATGATTATGCGGTAATACCTTCCGCATCGTCACCAGCGGGTGAAAAAGGAATGACTTTACTTCACCCGAATTAATATCACACAAGAGGAATACCTTATGAGCTTTTCTATTACCTACAGTGCTGATTATTCCGATCTCGATATTAGTTCATACCTGACAGACGAATGGTTGGCGACATTTGGCGACGCCAACCATACCAACGGCAACGTAACGCCAAGTAACTCCGGCGGCTTCTACGGCGGCGCCGATCAGTTCAGCGGCACGCAGTATGCCCTGGTAAGCCCGGATAACCAGATTTCTGCGTTTCTCGCCGAGGGGCAATTAAGTTACAACTTTACCAATCATGTTCTGTCGGGATCGTTAGACTCGTTGACTTTTGGCGATGGCCTGGCCGGCGGTAGTACCAGTGAGTTCGTCGTTCAGGAACCGCAGGTCACTTTTAACGGGCTGAATCTCTCCAGCACAGGAAGCGACGGTGTTGTTCATCAATCCATATACGGCCTGATGACCGGCACGGTTGATCCGCTGATTGATGCATTAGAAGGTATTTTCAGCGGCCTCAACGCTTCATCAGCCTTTGATGTCGCCTTCCAGGATCTGGATCTCGACGGCGATCTCACCATCACTGAAGCGGAAATCACCGCCTATGGTTCGGCCGCCACCGCCGCGACGGTCGGCGTAGCCGAAGTTACGGATGAACTGCTGGCTGCCTAAGAAAAGCGGCTAAAAGTGTCCGCTTTTAGCCGCCCGGCACTACGCCGCCGCGTCCGCAACGTTACCGGGCCGCGGCGGCGTTTCAGTGTAATCGCTGCCGTTATTACCCGCAATAACGCAAGGTGTAACGGATGCGCTTAACAGACAACCGGTTGCGGCATGGCGCGGTGCGCCAGCGGCAACCCGCAAGATGGATGGCCTATGCGTATTGCAAGCGGCAAGGAAACACGTTTTTCCCCTCCGCCCTCCCCCTCGCCGCGCCACGAAATTCTCGGCGCGCTGGCGGCTTACCGCCAGGCGTTCTGGGGCGTAGGCCTGTTCAGCGCGGTGATCAACCTGCTGATGCTGACGCCAGCCATCTACATGCTACAGGTTTACGATCGCGTGCTGTCTTCCGGCAACACGATGACGCTGGGCATGCTGACGGCAATGGCGCTCGGCCTGTTCGCGCTGATGGGGCTGCTGGAATGGGTACGCAGCGCGGTGGTGATCCGCCTGGGCACCCAAATGGATATGCGGCTGAACCAGCGAGTGTACAACGCCGCGTTCGCCAGCCAGTTGCAAGGGCAGCCGGCGCGCGCCGGGCAGGCGCTGAACGATCTGACCGCGCTGCGCCAGTTCGCCACCGGCAACGCGCTGTTCGCCTTTTTCGACGCCCCGTGGTTCCCGGTTTATCTGCTGGTGATCTTCCTGCTGCATCCGTGGCTGGGCGTGATGGCGCTGGCCGGCGCTGCGGTGCTGATCCTGCTGGCCTGGCTCAACCAACGCCTGACGCGGGAACCGCTGGAACAGGCCGGGCGCATCACCATTCAGGCCACGCAACAGGCCAACGCCAATCTGCGCCACGCCGACGCCATCGAAGCGATGGGCATGTTGCCCGCCCTGCGCGCCCGTTGGCTGGGCCAGCACGTGCGCTTCCTGCAGCAACAAAATTTGGCCAGCGAAAAGAGCGCCACCGTGACGGCGCTGACCAAATCGCTGCGGCTGGCCCTGCAATCACTGATGCTGGGCCTTGGCGCCCTGCTGGCCGTGGCGGGCGAAATCACACCCGGCATGATGATCGCTGGTTCGATTTTGGTCGGCCGGGTGCTGAGCCCTATCGATCAACTCATCGGGGTGTGGAAACAATGGTCGCAGGCACGGCTGGCCTGGCAGCGAATCAGCGTGCTGCTGGCCGCCTATCCCGAACGCACGCCCGGTATGCAACTGCCTGAACCACTGGGGCGCTTGCAGGTTGAGCAGATCAACGCTGCCCCGCCCCATGCCCGCACGCCAGTGCTGCGCAATATCTCCTTCGCCCTTGAGCCAGGGGACGTACTGGGCGTTATCGGCCCATCCGGTTCCGGCAAATCGACGCTGGCGCGCCTGTTGGTGGCCGCGCAACCGGCGCTCAGTGGCAAGGTGCGGCTCGATGGCGCCGACATGCACCAATGGGACAAAGGCGATCTGGGCCGTTTCATCGGCTATCTGCCGCAGGACGTGCAATTGTTCGCCGGGACTATCGCCGAAAACATCGCCCGCTTCAGCCAGCCGGATGCCGAACAGGTGGTCGCCGCAGCCCGCCTGGCCGGCGTACACGATCTGATCCTCCGCCTGCCCCAGGGTTACGACACACCTCTGGGCGAAAACGGCAGCGGCCTGTCCGGCGGGCAAAAGCAGCGGGTCGCGCTGGCGCGGGCCGTCTACGGCAGGCCGAAGCTGACGGTGCTGGACGAACCCAACGCCAGCCTGGATGAGGAAGGCGAAAAAGCGCTGCTGGCGGCGATCGCACAGCTAAAGGAACAGGGCGCCACCCAAATCCTGATAACCCACAAACCGGCTCTGCTTAGCTGTGCCAATAAGCTGCTGGCGCTGCGTGACGGGCAAGTCAGTTTCTTCGGCCCGGCGGAAAAACTGCAACAGCAGATGACGAAACGCAAGCCGCCGCCCGCCGCCGGGGCATTCTCTCCTGGCCTGAGCATGGTCTATAACGCCAAAGGGCCACGCCAGGCTGCGCCCGAACGTTAATTTTCACTATTTGTGGGCATTTGCGCGGCCACGCTACCTTCACGGCGCGTGGCACCACGGAATCCCCTTATTGCACGAGGAACCGCATGTCTCTACACCCCGAGTCAGCACCGCCCCATGTTAACCGCCCGCCGACATCCTCCGCGGCCAGCCCCGCGCCAGAGCCCGCCGTGCTGCCGCTACACACCGACTCCGGGCGCTATCTCAAATACGGCTTGATGCTGGTGCTGCTGGGGTTCGGCGGTATGCTGCTGTGGGCTGGCCTGGCGCCGCTGGATAAAGGCGTCGCGGTTTCCGGCAAGGTGATCGTCACGGACAACCGTAAAGTGGTGCAGCCCGCCGCCGCCGGGCGCGTCGCTCATTTATATGTCCGCGAAGGGGACAGCGTGCTGCGGGGGCAGGTGCTGGCCGAGCTGGACGTCACGCCGGCCAAAACCCAGCGCGACAATCTGCGCATTCAATTATTGGAAGCCCAACTGCGCGCGGCGCGTCTGCAGGCCGAACGGGATGCGTTGCCGCAACTACCCACACCCGATCCGGCGCTGTTCACCACACTACCCGGCGATGAATTCCCTGCCTTAACCGTGCAGCAGATCCAACTGGGGCAACAGCAGTTGTTTCTCAGCCGCCGCGCGGCGCTGCGCCAGGAGATCGCCGCCATGCGGGCCGCCATCGACGGTAACCGCGCCCAGCAGCAAGGGACGCGCGCGCTGTTAGCAAGCTACACCCAGCAGTCCCGGCTGCTTGGCGAACAGCTCGGCAACCTGCGCCCACTGGCCGCAGAAGGCTACATCCCGCGTAACCGGCTGTTGGAGACGGAACGCCAGGCGGCCCAACTGCACGGCGATCTAGCCCAACAGAACGGCACGCTGGCGCAGATTGGGCAGCAGATCACCGAGCTGGAACAGAAAATGCTGCAGCGGCAGGAGGAGTACCAAAAAGAAGTGCGCACCCAGTTGGGCGAGGCCCAGCTCAGCATTCAGGATCTCGCTCAGCGTCTTGCGGCCGCAGAATATGAGCTGCAAAACACGCGCATCACCGCGCCGGCCAGCGGCAACGTGGTCGGCCTGACATTGCACACCGAAGGCGGCGTGGTCAGCAATGGGCAAACGTTGATGGAGATCGTGCCGCAGGGGCAACCGTTGCAGGTCGAGGCGCAACTCCCTATTGAGTTGGTAGACCGGATCGCGCCCGACTTGCCGGTTGAACTGATGTTTTCCGCGTTTAATCAAAGCACCACACCGCGCGTAACCGGGCGCGTCGCACTGGTGGGCGCCGACCAGCTCACCGATCCCCAAACTAACCTCCCCTACTACCCGCTGCGCATCAACGTCGACGAACAGGGCAAGCGTCAGCTATCCGGTCTGCATATCCGCCCTGGCATGCCGGTCGAGGCTTTTGTTCGAACCGGTGAGCGTTCCCTGCTGAATTATCTGTTTAAACCGCTGTTCGATCGCCTGCATATCGCTTTATCGGAGGATTAACTATGCGCGTTGCCGTTCGTCCCGGACGTTCATTTACCCAGCGCGTTCGTCTGCTGTTATGGTGCGTTACGCTGGGCTACAGCGCCCCAAGCCAGGCGTTGGGATTGGTCGAGGCCTGGCGGCAGGCGCTAAGCCACGATCCCGTTTTCCAGGCCGCCATCCATGCACGCAACGCCGAAGCGGAAGAGAAAAATATCGGCCGCGCCGCGCTTTTGCCGAAAATCAATTACGACTATAGCCATTCGCACAACGACTCCACCGTCACCAGCGGCGAATTGCGCAGCGATCGCAACTACAACAGCCACGCTTCGACGCTTTCGTTCCAGCAACCGCTGCTGGATTATGAAGCCTGGTCGCGCTATCAGCAGGGCGGCGCTTCAGCGCAGATGGGCAACGAGCAGTTGCGCGATGCCGGCCAACAACTGCTGGTGCGGTTGTTTCAGGCCTACAGCAACGTGCTGTTCAGCCAGGAAGAAATCGCGCTGGTTCAGGCGCAACGGCGAGCCTACCGGGAGCAATATCGGCTCAACCAGCGGCTGTTCGAACAGGGGGAAGGCACGCGCACCGACATACTGGAAACCGAAGCCAGGCTGAACCTAGCCGACGCGCAGTTGATCGAAGCGCAGGATAACCTCAACCTGAGTGAACAGGAACTGGCGAAGCTGCTTGGTGCGCCGATCGCCGCCGCACAGCTCGCGCCGCTTGACGCCCGGTTCGCCCCGCGCCCGTTGCAGCCGGCCAACTTCGGCCACTGGCAAAATCTGGCACTGCACCACAATGCGCAACTGCTGGCGCTCAGCCAGTCGCTGGCGGTATCTCGTTATGAAATTGAACGCAGCCGGGCCGGCCACCTGCCGCGTGTTACTCTGGTCGCCAACGCGCGCAAAAGCAGCTCAGACAGTGAAAGCAGTTATAACCAAAAATACGACACCCGCTCAATCGGCGTGCAAATCAGCGTGCCGCTGTTTGCCGGCGGCGGCGTATCGGCGGCCACGCGGCAGGCCGGCGAACGCTATCAGCAGGCGGCGAAAGAAAAAGACGAACAGATACTGACAGTACAATTAGAATTGCGCCGCCAGTTTAATCTGGTGACCAGCAGCCAGGCCAAAATCAAAGCGTATCAGTTGGCGGAACGTGCCGCGCAAGCGCTGGTGTTGGCGACGCGGAAAAGCGTGAGCGGCGGCGAACGGGTCAATCTGGATGTTTTAAATGCCGAACAGCAGCTTTACAGCACCCGGCGTGATCTGGCCGAGGCCCGTTACGCCTGGCTGAGCGCCTGGCTACAGTTACGCTACTACGCCGGCACACTGGATGAGCAAACGCTGCGGCAGTTGGCGGCCTATTTCGGCTAGCCATATGAAGAAGCCCGCTTCACCAAGGTGACAGCGGGCGAAGTGATTAGACTTGGTTGTGCTGCAACCGTTCACTGCGGTAAAAGTGCAACAGGCACCAGCCCAGCGCAATCAGCGCCAGCGGCGCGCCCACAAAGCCGACGTTCGACATCCCCAGGTGCAGGCTCACCTGGTTCCCCAACAGCGCCCCGCCGCCGATACCCAGATTGTACAAGCCGGAATAGATAGAGGTCGCCACGTCGGTGGCATCCGGCGCCTGGTTCAGCACCTTGGCCTGCATCGACAGACCAATCGACATGATGGCAATCCCCCAGACAGCGCACAGCATGGTCATGGTGGATTCACTGTAGGAAGCCGGCAACAGCAACAGCAGGCTTATCGCCAGCAACGCAATAGCACCAATGAAAAAACCGGATGGAAAACGCTCGCTAAAGCGGCTGAACAACACGCTGCCGATGATACCGAATGCGCCGAACAGCAACAGCATCAGGGTGGTGAAATTATCAGACAGGTGGGCCACATCCTGAATAAACGGCTCAATATAGCTATACGCGGTGAAGTGCGCGGTAATCACCACCACGGTCATCATATACAGGCCAACCAGCTCCGGGCGCTTAAACAGCATCGGGACGCTGGCCAGGGAGCCGGAGTGTTCACTCTTGAGCACCGGCAGCAGGCGCCACAGCATCAGCAACGCGACGGTAGCCGCCACTGCGATACCGATGAACGTCATGCGCCACCCCAGCAGTTGCCCGACGATACGCCCCAGCGGCAGGCCAAGCACCATGGCCAGCGCCGTACCGCCTGCCAACATGCTCAGCGCGTGCGCTTTTTTGCCCGCCGGCGCCACACGGATCGCCAGCGAGGCGGTGATAGACCAGAACACCGAGTGCGCCAACGCCACGCCGGCGCGGCTCACGATCAGCGTGGTAAAACTCCACGCCACGGCGGTCAGCACATGGCTGACGATAAACAGAATAAATACCCCGATCAGCAGTTTGCGCCGTTCAATCTTGCTGGTCAGTAGCATGCAAACCAAAGAGAACGCGGCCACAATCCAGGCGTAGATGGTGATCATCAACCCCACCTGCTCCGTTTGCATATCGAAGCTGCGGGCGATATCACTCAATAAGCCCACCGGGATAAATTCCGTGGTATTGAAAATAAATGCGGATACGGCAAGCACAAGAACGCGCATCCAAGCAGTCGAGCGCGAAACGCGAGATTCTTCTTCCATTTTTAACAAGGTCCAGAGCGGGTGGGTGCAGTCAATGCGGTATTTTAGCCAAGCATGATTACAAATGCGACATTCATCACATTTTTATTACGTGTTTTTATCAACAGCATCCTATCAAGAAACATTAGCGATAAACGCCGCCGGGCCGGAAAACTGCCCTGATTTCAATCACCGGCTAGACTTGGTGGAGATATAAGATATTCAATCCACATTTTGGGGCCACCATGTCAATAATTTACGATCGGGCCGTCGCCGGGTTACGCCATCTTTACGACAGCCGCATCAGCAGCCCGCCGGTGCTTAACAGCGCAGAGTTGTTCCCCGCCGCACAGCGCTTCACGGAAAACTGGCGGCAGATACGTGAAGAAGCGCTGAATGTGGCGCACAACCTGCAGCACATCCCGCGTTTCCACGAGATTATGCAAGAGCAAGCCTCCATTTCCGCCAACGATGCCCGTGACTGGCGAATGTTCGTTATGCAAGCGTACGGCCAGCCAATCCACCGCAACCTGGCGCGTTGCCCACAGTTGGCTGCGCTGATTGCCCGTTCGCCGGACGTGCTTTCCGCCTCCTTATCTTTTTTGGCTCCTGGGAAACAGGTGCCGCCGCATCGCGGCCCGTTCAGGGGGATCCTGCGCGGTTATCTGGTGCTCTCGATGCCCAAACGCGCCGACGGCGCTCCCGCCGCAGTGCTTAAAATCGCCGGCCGGGAATATCGCCTGAACGAAGGCGAGTTTTTACTGTGGGACGACACCTTTGAGCATGAGGTTTGGAACGATAGCGACCAGGTACGCACCGTTTTGCTGCTGGACGTGCGCCGGCGCGATCTGCCCACCGGGCTGCGCCTGCTGTCCAGCGCCATTATCGCCATGGTGAGGCTGAACGTCCGCGTGTTCCAACGTAACTGGTAAAAGCGGCCCACTTTATAACCACAACGGCCAATCCTGTTTAAAAATCATTCATTTCAAACGGATAGCCTTTCCTCTTCGTTATTTGACGCCATACTTACAACAACAGACAAACCACAGAGGAGTAAGAATGGAATTTCTTGGCTGGACTGCCGCAACTGGCGGTTTATTACTGTTGATGTCGCTGGCATCGGGTTGGATCAAACGTGGCCCGATCACCGTTTTCGCACTCTACCTGACGGCGGGCATCGTATGCGGCCCCTGGGTGTTAAACCTGCTGCAAGTGGATATTACGGCCCACGCGGAGCTGGCAAAAAATATCACCGAAATCGCCATCGCCGCGTCGCTGTTTATTACCGGCCTCAAGCTCCGGCTGCCGCTGAAAAGCCAGGGCTGGTACATCGGCCTGCGGCTTGCCTTTCCCGGCATGCTGCTGACGGTCGCCGGTGTGGCGCTGGCGGCGCACTACCTTGCCGAACTCTCCTGGCCGCTGTCACTGGCGTTTGGCGCCATCGTTGCGCCGACCGACCCGGTGCTGGCAAGTTTGATTTCGGTTAACGATGCCCGCGACAGCGATAATCTGCGCGTTTCGCTTTCCAGCGAGGCGGGCATGAACGACGGCAGCGCCCTGCCGCTGCTGATACTGGCAGTAATGATGATAACCACGCCGGGCGGCCTGTCGCTGGCGGCATTCGGCCAGTGGGCGCTGGTGGACGTGCTGTGGGCCATTACCGCCGGGGTGAGTATTGGTTTTGCCATGGGCCGCCTGGTTGGCCAGTACGCCACGCATCTACGCCACACCCATCAGGACGTGGCGCCGAACGATTTTCTGGCGTTGGCGCTGATCGCCCTCAGCTACGCAGCGGCGCAGGCGCTGGATGCTTCAGGCTTTCTGGCGGCCTTTGCCGCCGGCGTTGGGCTACGCCGGGCCGAGATCCGCGTGGTCAATCTGCAACCCGCCGACCAGTTTTCCGACAGCAACAACCGCCCGCCTGCCGAAGAACTGGTCAACCCGCATATCCGCCACGAACCGGGTGAAACCAACCCCACCAGCTCCGCCGGTTTAGTGGTGGGTGATGCCCTGTCGTTCGGCGATACGGTGGAAAGGCTGTTTGCCGCGATGATTATTATCGTGCTTGGCATTACGCTGGCCCACCACTGGGCGCCCATGGGGCTGCTGATGGCGGCGTTGCTGTTTGTGGTTATCCGGCCGCTCTCCGTCTGGATCGCCACCGCCGGCATGAAAGCCCCCGTTGAACAGCGCCTGATCCTAGGGTGGCTGGGCATTCGCGGCATCGGCAGCATTAACTATATCGCCTTTGCCTTTACCCATGGGCTGGCCGGCAGTGAGGTGACGCGCATGGCCGATATGGCCTTTACGCTGATCGTCGCCAGCGTGGTGGTGCATGGCATGTCGGTCACGCCGCTGCTCAGTTGGCGGCAGGCCAAAAAAACCGCCAGGGAGCGCGATAAGCCCTGATCCGCAGCGGTGCAAACACCCTTGAAATAAGCTGGGATTTCCTGCTTAACCCCGCGGGGCTACACCCTGCGGGGAAAATTATTTTAGCCGCGGCGGAATATTATCCCAGTAAACTTACACCGCTGTTTTTTATAAAACAGGCCTTATTTAAAACAAAATAGGAACATTGCAATAACAAAAAATACATAATGGCACATGAAAATAGCAGAAATAAGCTAAATTAAAAATAAAGATAAAAAAAGAAGATAAAAGCAATAATTAATATGTAGATCATCAGGTTAGCAAAGGTTCCTATCAATAAAACCGTATCAATATCTATTTGTTATTGGGATCTACCTCTCCTATCTTACATAAATTATAAAATTTTTTTAATTAATAGAGTTAGATCAAAAAATCAATTTGAATGAATAACCTATAGTACCCCCTAAAGAAGTAGGACAATTTTTTAATTAACGTAAGTGTCTCTGTGAGCGATGGGGTTACTATGGACTTTATTATTCAACTGGTCATTGTCCTGATCTGCCTATTTTACGGCGCAAAAAAAGGTGGTATCGCGCTGGGATTACTGGGTGGCATCGGGCTGGTCATCCTGGTTTTCGTGTTTAAACTCGAACCGGGGAAACCGCCTATCGATGTGATGCTGGTCATCATTTCCGTTGTGGCAGCGTCGGCAACGCTGCAAGCCTCGGGCGGCCTTGATGTGATGCTGCAAATGGCGGAAAAATTGCTACGGCGCAATCCTAAATATGTCTCAATCATCGCGCCTTTCGTGACCTGTATCCTGACCATTCTCTGCGGCACCGGCCACGTGGTGTATACCATTTTGCCGATTATCTACGATGTGGCGATTAAAAATAATATTCGCCCCGAACGGCCCATGGCCGCCAGCTCGATCGGCGCGCAGATGGGCATCATCGCCAGCCCGGTTTCCGTCGCCGTGGTGTCGCTGGTGGCGATGCTGGCCAACTTCACCTTTCACGGTAAGCACCTGGAATTTCTCGATCTGCTGGCGATCACCATCCCCTCCACTCTGCTCGGCATTCTGGCGATTGGGATTTTCAGTTGGTTCCGCGGCAAAGATTTAGACAAAGATCCGGAGTTTCAGAAATTCATTTCCGTGCCGGAAAACCGGGAATATGTTTACGGTGATACCGCCACGCTGCTGGACAAAAAGCTGCCGCGCAGCAACTGGGTCGCGATGTGGATTTTTCTTGCGACTATCGCCGCCGTTGCGCTGCTAGGGGCAGTGGCAGAACTGCGCCCGGCGTTTAACGGCAAGCCGCTGTCGATGGTCCTGGTGATCCAGATGTTCATGCTGGTTTCCGGGGCGCTGATCATCATCACCACCAAAACCAACCCGGCTTCCATCTCCAAAAACGAGGTTTTCCGCTCCGGGATGATTGCGATTGTGGCGGTGTACGGCATCGCCTGGATGGCGGAAACCATGTTCGGCGCCCATTTGGAACAGATTAAATCCGCCCTCGGGACGCTGGTGAAAGAGTACCCGTGGGCGTATGCGCTGATCCTGCTGCTGGTGTCCAAGTTTGTTAACTCGCAGGCTGCCGCGCTGGCGGCCATTGTGCCGGTGGCATTGGCGATCGGCGTTGACCCGGCCTATATTGTGGCCTCTGCGCCGGCCTGTTACGGCTATTATATTCTGCCCACCTACCCGAGCGATCTAGCCGCCATCCAGTTCGACCGCTCCGGGACAACGCATATCGGGCGCTTTGTGATTAACCACAGCTTTATTCTTCCCGGCCTGATTGGCGTGACAACCTCCTGTATCTTTGGCTGGGTGTTTGCCGCCATGTACGGCTACTACTGATTGTTAGCCCACGCGCTGGCGCCCTTGTGCAGGTTGTTCAGGATGCACAAGGGCGCCGCGAGGATGAGGTTAAAGACGCAAAATCGTCGGTTCGATAATCTCTACATCCGGGTTGGCGGCCTTCACCGCCGCCAAAAAGCCTAAAAAGTCATTATTAAAAAAAGTGATGTTATGCCTGAAACGGAACTCTTTTGCCCCACCATAGCGAGAATATCGCACAGCCCAGACGCGCCGGTTATTAATCTTCACCTCTGTCGGGCTGATTTTAACGATATCTGATAGCGGCACCTTGTAAACTTCGCTCCCTTTAATTTTATAAATATACGCTAAATCATAAAAATAGTTATCCGTTTTAATCCCCAGCAGCCTTCGAAAAAAAGACCTTTCAGAGATGCGTTTTATTTCGCCCGGTTTAAAATTCATATTATTTTTGGCCGAGGATTTATAAGAAGATAACTTGGATGAGAAAACCATGATGATAGCGAATAAAAACAGGATAATTATAATGCTCAGGATGATATTCATTCGCGGAACCTTTAAACACGGGCTACAAGATATAACATCAGTCTTTGTTGTGGTCAAGGCTAAAGCTACGGCACCATAAGTTGTATATAAACACTTCACCCAGAACAGGTTATATCCTGCGATTTTGGTAAGAAAAATATTAAAATATTTTTTTGCAAAAAAACGTTTGGCTGATAAAAAATGAACACCATTACATTAACGTAAACTAAAGGGCAACACATTCATGAACATTTACATCCACGAAAGATATTAATCCATACGGATTATAAGCCCCCCCCCCCCGGAATGTATCTTTACATTCCGGGGCGTGATCATCAGAACCAAATTTCAGTTTGCACACCAAAGCTCCAGTTGCCGCCGGAGGTAAATCCTGCACTACCGAAATCATCATTAACAGCATAACGATCCAATTCTTTATCCCAGTTCATGTACGTGACAAAGAAACGAATTTCCGGCCGAGCTTTAATATCAAACACATCGCCCACTTTAAACGTAGGGGAAAAAGTTAATTTGTAAAAATCCCCTTTTACTGCCTGATAGGTCTCTACAACGCCGTCATTATTGTACGTCCTGCCATTCGGATTTAGATCCATGTATTGCCACGAGGCTTCGTAAAGCAACGCAAAGTTTTGAGTGATTGCCTGTGAGGCACGCAGGTTAAAGGAAGCCCAGTCGTAACGGTCACCACTGCGATAACGATTTTCACTGTGTTGTGCAATCATTGACGGGGCGATTTCCCAGTTTTTCGTGACCGGCAGAATACCGTACGTTGCGAACCTCATCGAGGTTGCATCACGGGTCAGGTCACCATCACTTCCCGGCTGCCGTGCTTCTGCGCCAAGCCCACGCCCGAACTGCAACGCACTTTCTGAGCTGCCCGGCAATAAACCGTAAAATCGCTGTTTGTCGTGATAAGCCAGCATCGCGTAATAGCCATGCTGAGCTGTGTTGTCACTGCGCAATGCGTAACTTCCCGTGGTCGACGCATTGTCTTTCAGTCCATCATTACCCTGAGCCGTCATACCGGTAAGCATCAATTGCCAGTTGTCATAGAAATTATTTACGGTCAGCATCACGTTTTGCACATCATTATCGTGGTACCGATCACTACCGAGATCGCCAAAGTTACGAGCATAGAGCGAAAAGTCGTTTTTGAAATGCGGGGTCCACTGTACGTCATTGATCCCGCCCCCCGTACCCCCGAGGAACATGATGTCGCTGTCGGTGAAATGGATATCGAAATTATCTCTGTCGAACCGTTTGCCGGCCCACAAGGTGGCGTTTTTCACCGGCCCACCGAAACTCGGCAAGTCCATCATTTCCACGTAAATCTGTCGAATATTCAGATGATGGCTGTCGTTATCCTCAACCCATGGATTTGGATTATTCGCCCCATCGGCCAGCATGGTTTTAAACCGCGCTTTTGATCCGTCATCAAACTGAAGGTGTTTGATAAAACTGAGCTCAACGTAGTTATCTTTTTCATTACCCAGACGACCAACGTGCGCATCACCGCCGATTGAGCTGGCAGGAGAAATTCCCGGCCCACCCCGCGCACCGTGCCCATTACTATTGAATAACATACCGGAGCGAGCATAGCCAGAGAACTCAAATCCATCGGCTGTCGTGGTATTTTTACTCGAAGCCAATGAGGTTTCTGCAATTTTTTCCCCCGTAGTGGCCGTCTGTACTTCGACGGCCGACGTGCGGTATTCTAGCTGCCGTATCCTGTTTTCAGCCACCTTTGCACGAGTATTAGCATCCAGTGTTTGCTGCTCAGCCTGTGTGGCGCGTAACTGAGCCTGTCTGGCATCGTTTTCAGCCTGATTCAAACGTTTTTCCAGTAAAGACAGGCGTTGTTCTACGGTTAAAGTTCTTTCGTCGGCGAAGCTAATTGCCGGTAACATCATGCCAATAAAAAGACATAACATTCCTGCGTAATTTGTCGTAAAACGCATAGAGAGTCCCTTTGTCGTGGTCAGGAAATATTACTGTGCTTGACGGTTTTTCGTAAAATATCATTCACTGTTTAATTATTAATATCACGCGTGGCACTACCAATGGCATTACATTTCCTTTCATCAAGCTCATTTTTTATTTTTTCATAATTATCATCAAGGCGATAATAACGGCCAATCCAGAACATTGAGCAAAGAATAAGGGCCGCGGGGATATACAGGTAGCAAGCTTTGATAACCACTAGTGCCTGGGTGTTTTGCACCTGATTTGCCGCGTAACCGCCCGCAGAGAGCAGTATGCCACTGATTGCGCCAGCGCCGGCCATAGCAACCTTACCCAGAAAACCGTTGATTGAGGTCAGGATACCTGCCGTATTGATACCGGTTTTCCATTCGCCATAATCGACAGGATCGGCCTGCATTGAAAAATAGATGGCCGTGCGTTGCCCTGCACCTATAGATAATATAGTCACACCGACAAGCAGCCCCAAAATGGCACTCCCGGAGAATATCATTACTAACATACCCGCTAAATTAATGGCACAAGCGAATAAGTAGACGTAGCGCTTTTTCATTTTCTCCGCCATAAAGGGAACGGTTAACGTCCCTAGTAAGGGGACAAAAGTTGAGATACCTGCAGCAATTGCCGTAATATTCGGGTTACCAACATAATAATTAAAAAAATACACCAGTGCGCCAGTCTGGAAAAAAAACGCTCCCCACATCAGAAAAATATTAACGGCAAAAACGAACCAAGGACGGTTGTGACGCAAGCTGGTCCACGCCCGGTGAAGGGTCATTTTTTCATTTTGAACGTTAATGCTTTCTTTCACGTTAGCAAAGCTCAGCAACAGGAAAAAGACGGCAATCCCGCCGAAAATCATTGCGGTATAAAAGAATCCGGATTGTTGATTGCCATTGCCGAGTGAATGTACCAGCGGCAAGGTCGCCACGGCCACAACGGTAGAACCGAGCGACCCCATAACAATGCGCACTGCTGAAAGTGTTGTGCGTTCTTTCGAATCATTGGTGAGAAAAGGCAGCATTGCGCAGAAAGGGATATTCACCAACGTATAAAGAAACGACAGGCACAAATAGGTTAGAAATGCATACCAGAGTTTGCCCGTCAGGCCGAAATCAGGGACATAAAACGACATGATGCACAACAAACCAAACGGCACCGCGCCGATCAACAGATAGGGGCGGCAACGCCCCCAGCGGGTATTGGTATTGTCAATAACGAGCCCCATCAGAACATCGGCAACGCCATCGACCAACCGGGTTACTAAAAATATCAGTCCGGTATAATAGGCGGGTAGCCCCATAATATCGGTATAAAAGAACATGAGGTAGAGCGAGATCATCTGCCAGACCAAGTTACAGGACAAATCGGCGATCCCATATCCCAGGCGTTGCCGCCACAGGGAAAATGTCATTTTTTGCATGGTTTATTCTCTTGAGGGTGGTGGTTATTTTTTAAATGCGTTACAACCCGTATTTACGAATGAAATAAGCGGGAGTACAGCTCCAGGCATGGCAATAACTGTTAATTAATTTGCTGCCATAGGGAGAAAAATCGGGACGATTGGGGTCGTACAACTCCCAGAACGTATCAGCTCCGGCCTGAACCATGCCCCCCCAGTATTTTTTAATTTCGTGCACTGCGCGCTCGGTTTCACCAACACTTATCAATGCGTCGATAAAATGGTGCATCATGTAAGGCGTGTTCATCCCGATTTCGGGTTGTGTGGCCAACAGATTAGCAACCAGCCGCGAACGAAACGCTTCATCACCGACTCCCGCCAGCACCAGCCAAACCTGGGATGCACAGGATATTTGCCCATCTGAGCCACTAATGAAAAAGCCTTTATCTTCGTCCCACAATTCACGCATTGCCGCTGTTTCCAGTCGTCTTATATTCAGATCCAGCAAGGCGGTTTTGCCACGATCCGTCCGTTCTGCCAATTGGTCTGCTTTTTTAAGGCAATAAATCAGCACCCCCTGTGTAGCAGCTTGCTTATTCAAGGACGCATGCCAGTCAATAAACGACCACCAATTGTCACTGTCGCGAAGAATGCCATTTTCTTTGACGAGTTTGAGAGCAAGTTCAATCTGACGCCAGGCCGTTGGCCACAGATCATCCAACGTTGCCAAATCGCCTGTTACGGCAATATAATCAGCAAGTGTTGCAACAAAAAATAGTGCGTAATCAAGCAAAAAAGTATCGTCGGCAATCACCTCGGGTTTTATAAACAGGTTGGAGGAAACCATGCCATCCTCACGTGTCACCCCGGCAAACAAATACAGGCAGCGTTTCACCAGATCGTTCTGACCAAAAGTCTGGTAATTGACCAGCGCCTGCAAACGCAAATCCCCCAGCCACAACCGACGGTCACGTTTAGGCCCATCCTCAAACACTTCCTGCATGCAATTACGTAACGTCAGCACGCTGACCTGGTCGATTTTCCCCAGCAGAGCATCCGGGTGATGGACATGGGTGAGCGTAGTGCTATCTGCCGACGTCACTGTAGTAAGACGGATATCACTGAGCCGGAGATTGAACTTCGCGGAAGTCGACACAACGTGAATTTTTACGTACCGGCAGCAATAGCGACGTGGTAATCGAAGCTGTACCGGCAAAACGTCAAGGTACACATCTTCCTGCTGTAACCAACTGCTGCTCAGCCAGCCATCATAGCCACTGAATGGTTCGGCGACTTCGGCCGGCGTTTCACCAAATATTAATTGCAGATGCGCCGGGGCGTCCGGTGGGCTCCCTGCCGCTTCGCAACGCAAGCTCAAATAACCGACACAATGCGTCCCGAAATCGATAATGATCTCATCGCTGGGAGCCAGTTCCCACTGCGTCAGACTGGATATCGCGCCGCTCATTTCAGTTCGCCATCCCAAAATCTGCGAACTGTCCTCTGCGACATGAATCAAACAAACCGGCAGGCAGCAGGACTGCTGCAAAGTCGGCAGCAGTCCTGCTGCGGTAGTAAGAAAGTGTGGGTTGCGGTTAAATATAAGGTCGTTATTTTTCTGAATCCCTTGAGACATTCACTTACTCCTGTTCAATAATGTTGTGGAATCAAGTGTGCTCCTGGCGATATCTGCCAGCCATTCCGAAATTGCCAGTATTACTGCTGTAATGGCAGCCATAGTGGGGTAGTTACGGTAATGATCACAAATCCTGAAAAACTATTGGCTGCCCTGCAGGCAATAATTTATGTTGGTTTTCTGCCCGGAGTTAAGAACGATATGAGATACGTTGCCCTATGGATAAGCTCAGAGTTGAAGCCTATTTCCCATCCGTTGATGAAAAGCTGTCGATCTATTCCAGTGATCCGGAAGATAATAACCGCGAGCATTGCCATGATTTCAACGAACTCGTGATCGTCGACAGTGGGCACGGCCTCCACGTGATCAACGGGAAACCGGTGTTTATTCAAGAAGGCGATGTTTTTTTCGTGAGAGACAACGATTACCACTTCTACGATGAGCTGGGCACGCTCAAGCTGATTAATGTGTTAATAAATCCACAAACACAATTCCATTACCTGACGAACACCGAGGAGTTACTATCCCGCTTTTCAGCTAGCGAAAATAGCCATTACGGCTGGTTGATGCCGGAAGTGAAAAATCATTGCCGCAGCTTGATTGGTCAGATGTTTGAAAATGCACCAGACATCCAGACGTTACAACAAGAAGGGTTGTTTTTTCAGCTGATAATGAACCTGGTCAATCAGCAGGAAATCGGGGATCGTAGCCATACCCAATATAAGCTGCATCGGGTGCTCAATTATTTGCAAGAGCATTGCTTCTCTGAAATTAACTGGATCGACGTAGCGGATGAGTTTTTGTTGACGCAACGTACGCTATTTCGTCGCATCAAAGAAACGACAGGTATGACGCCGGAAAATTATCTAAAAAGACTACGGCTAGTTTCTGCCCGAATGAAAATTAAAAATACTGAAACATCCATTACCGATATCGCTTTTATCTGTGGGTTTTCAAATAGCAATCATTTCACTGCATGCTACAAAAAGGTTTTCGGGATAACCCCAAGTCAGGAACGGAAAATAAAATAAATGCTACATAATTACAAATCGGGGCTTATAACTATTGAACAATAGATATTTTAAATTTCCAAGTTTATTCTTAGCATTTACCTGAGTATTTTCCTATCATAGGCTAATAAGAAAAAATCCACTGCACTGCGCCAATATATCATCAAGCGACCGCGCCCTGTTCATCCAGGGCGCGGTGGGTGTAGATCAGAATTGATATGACAAGCTAACCGAGAAATTACGCGGCTCGCCGTAAACATAGTTATTCATGTAGGTGTAGTAGGTGCGATCGAACAGATTATTGACGTTTGCCTGTACCGCCACCTGTTTGGTGGCCTGGTAACGCGCGAACAGGTTAGCCAGTGGGTAGCTGCCCTGATAAACGCGCTGGGTGCTGCCATCCGGGGCGCTAATATCCTCAAACACGCGGTTCTGCCAGTTGATGCCGCCGCCAATAACCAGATCCGGCAAGCTGGGGACCTGATAACGGGTAAACAGTTTGAAGTCGGTTTGCGGCTGGTCCGGATTATAGCGGCCGTCTTTATCACGCGCGACATAACGCGTCGCGCCGAACGTCAACTGCAGATTGTCGGTGAGTGCGCCATTCAGTTCAAATTCCGCCCCTTTACTCCGTGCGCCCTTGGTGGCGTAATAAGCCTGCTCGCTGCTGTTATTAACATACACCCCATTCTCTTCAGTACCGGCGTTGTCCTGCTCAATACGGAACACCGCAACGGTGGTGGTCAGGCGGCCATCAAACCAGGCAGCTTTCAGCCCTGTCTCATAACTTTTACCGGTAACCGGCGAGAGATAGTGGCCGGAAGCGTCGCGATAGGTTTGCGGCTGGAAGATCGAGGTATAGCTGGCATAGGCCGACCAGATATCGTTAATGTCGTACACCAGGCCCGCGTACGGCGTGATATTATTTTTTTCCATATCGCCACTGCTGCCGTTCGTGCTCCATTGGGTATAACGCGCGCCGACAATCAGTGACAGCGGATCGGCCAACGAGAAACGTGCGGCGGTATAAGCGGATTTCTGGCGAATCACATCATCCGCGTTCAAATACCACCCCTGCCATTGCGGCTCGGCAATATCGCCATTCCAACTGTTGTTAAACGCGCCCATATCGCTGGCGGCGATATTGTAGTTGTCGAGATCGGTAATACCGTCCTGGCTGTAGGTCGCGTTATGCTGGCGATTGTAGCTGATCCCGGCCATCAACTGGTGGTGGCGCCCCAACAGCTGGAACGGGCCGCTGGCATAGCTATCGACCGAGGTAAGTTCACGCCTGCCGCGATCCATACTGCCCCAGCCAGTAGCGCCTTCGCCGGTGCTTTCATCCGGATAGGCCGAGTAAGCGACATACAGCAGTTTGTCGCTAAAGGTATTTTCCGCGTGGGTGCCGTTGACGTGGAAGCTCCAGCCGTTATCAAAATTATGCACCAGATCGGCATACACTTTGCGCGCGTTAGTGTGGAAATTGGCCCAGTCGGCGGCGGAGTTCAGGCTACGGTTATAGTGCGTCAGTGAGCCATTGCTGTAAAACACCGGCAGCCCGCCCCAGGTGGGGTTGCCGGTGTCGGCGTCTTCATAGTCGTAACCCAGCGATAAAGTTGTGCGTGCGGTGATATCCGCATCCACCACGCCGTAGAGGAATTTTTTGGTTTTATGGTAGCGATCCAGCCAACTGTCCTGATCCTGATACCCGCTCACCACACGGCCGCGTACCGTGCCGTCTTCATTCAACGGCCCAGAAACATCAGCAACGTAGCGTTGATTATTCCAACTGCCATAGCTGGCGCTGACGGTGCCGGTGAATTCTTTGCTGTCCGCATGTTTGCGCACCATATTAACTGACGCGGATGGGCTACCTGCGCCGGTCATCAAGCCGGTGGCACCACGCACCACTTCGATACGATCATAAATCGCCGTGTCTGAAGCGGCATCCCCGTAGTTCCACGAATCGCCTACCGAAGTAGGAATACCGTCAAAGGTAAAGTTAGTGATTTTGAAGCCGCGAGAATAATATTCGGAACGTTCGCTGTCGACCTGGTTGCTGGTGATACCGGTGGTGTTATTCAGCACATCAGTAACGGTTTGCAGTTGCTGATCCTGCATGCGCTGTTGGGTTATCACGCTGACTGACTGCGGCACATCACGGGGCGTCAGCAGCAGTTTGGTGCCGGCGCGCGTGGTTATTACCTGATAATCCTGTTTCTCGTCTATCGCCACGTCGCTGGCTGCTGCGGTGGCATCCACCACCATATCCTGTTGACTCTTGCTGGCCGCCGTCTGGGTGATGGTTTCACTCGCCTGCGCCAGCATCGGGTTGAGGAAGGCGTGTACCAGCATGGCCAACGACGACACCGTGAATGTTTTACCGATAGCATAAGCGCATGCTGCAGCGCGAGCTCCCCTGCGATTCAAAGACATTATATTCCCCGTGAAATTAAGCGTGAGCGGCTTCGTATCGCTTCTGTTGTTATGGGATTACGACACCGAAATAGCGGGAGAAAATCGCCCATTTCGAGGCACATAAAATAGAGAAGCGCATAAATTTGTAAGGATAATGATAATCATTTGCAAGAATAATCCTAAAGAGGTTTTATTTAAATATGTAAGTTTATGTAAAGACCATAATGGTCAACGAGTTATGCTGAATATTAACCCGGTAATTACTGGCGTTTTCATTTTTTAGCCCGCCATTAAGCGTGAACGTGGCGAAGAATTTTGCTTTTTCTGCTGCGGCGGATACCGCTTTGCGCGGCGTCGATTTGCTTAGTTTCCGTTAATGCGTATTATTCTCATCCTTTCCTTAACCTTTCCGTATGGCTATTGCCTGACGGAAAGCATTCATCCATTAAATGGAGTTCTGAATGAAAGCGTTTTTTAGTTCACGTATAGGCGCGGTTGCAGCAGCGGTTATTACCGCGTTGAGTCTGACAGCTTGCCAGGCACCGGCCAAAAAAGCGGAAACGCCGGTGGCTGCTGCCACTGCAAAACCGGTTGATCAGGCAGTGACACAGCGTGTATTAGGCGATGGGCTGTATGAACTGGCGTATTCGCCGGCGGCCAACGCCTTGTATGTCGCCAGTGCGCAGAGCTTTAAAGACGTGAACGGCGGTATGCTTTATCGCCTCGATCCGGTGACCCTTGCGACCAAAGGCGAAACCCATACCGATCTGAAAAACTTCGGCATGGCGATTGATGGCGAAGGCAACAGTTTCTATACCACCAATTCGCTGGACGGTAGCGTATCCAAAGTGGATGCGAAGAGCGGCAAAGTGTTGCAACGCCTGGCATTGGGCGGCGGTAAAGATAAAGACGGCGATGCGATTGGCGCACGTGAGATGCTGCTGCACGGTAACGAGTTGTATGTCGGCCGCGTGGCCGATCCTGGCTTCATTACCGTTATCGACACCAAAACCTTTCGCGTAAAAACCACCATCAAAAATGCCGGCAAATGGGTGACGGGCATGATTTATTCGCCGCAAACCGGGCGCATTTACGCCGCCAACGGCGGGGGCGAGATTCTGGTGATTAATCCCCGCAGCCATAAAATTGAGCAGCGCTGGAAACCGGATGATGGCAAAGCGTATCTGTTCCTGAATATGGCGGAAGATCCGGCCACCGGCCGCCTGTTCGTGACCGATGATTCCAAAGGCAAAACGACACTGGTGTTTGATATCCACACCGGCAAAGTGATCAAACGCATCGACGGCGACGCATTGGGCATTAAGTTCAATGCCAAACGCAATGAGCTCTACCTCAGCCAACGTGAATCGAAAAAAGTGCTGCAACTGGATGCTACCAGCTACGCGGTGAAAAAGAGCTGGGCGTTCGACACCAGCCCGAACAGCCTGCTGGTCTCAGCCGACGGTGAAACGCTGTATGTTTCGCTGAAACAGGCGTTTAACGAAGACAGTTCAACGAAAGGCCCGGATAGCGTGGCGCGCATTGCGCTGAAGTAGGTCCGCCAGGGAAGGCCTGCAGGCCTTCCCTGCGTGAAGCAGGTTTGCTCATGTGAACGCTTTCCCGTCAGCTCGCTAAATAATAATATTTTTTGAGGGTGATCATGTCCCGTTCTCCATGCCACAACTGTGTCAATCGCGTTGTTGATAACGCCTGCGCCAATTCTTTGTTGCCGAAACTTTCGCTATTAACGATGGTTATTGCCACTGCGCTGCATATGCCTTATGTCTCCGCCGCTGACACAACCAACAAAGAGGAAACGCTGGAAGTCACGGCGGCCGCTGGTAACGCGGGGAGCACGCAGGATACGGACTATAACGTGCCGGTGACCCGCGCCGCGACTAAAATGGCGTTGACCGCACGCGATATTCCCCAGTCTGTCAGCGTGATCAGCAAGCAGCGCATGCAAGATCAAAAGCTGGAAACCCTGAATGACGTATTAAAAAATACCACCGGCATTAGCGAGTTTAATTCTGGCGCAAACCGCAGCAATTTTTATTCGCGCGGATTTATGATTGATAACTATCAGATTGACGGCGTACCGGTCCTGATTGATTCCGCCTGGAATATCGGCGACACGCTGTCTGATACGGCGATTTATGACCGGATTGAAGTCGTCCGTGGTGCGACGGGCCTGATGACCGGGGCCGGCAGCCCTGCGGCCTCCATCAATATGGTGCGTAAGCATGCCGACAGCAAAACGTTCGAGGGCAATGTCTCTGCGAGTTACGGTAGCTGGGATAATCAACGTTATGTTGCCGATCTTTCCGCGCCACTGACCGAGTCAGGTAATGTGCGTGGGCGGGTTGTGGCGGGTTATCAGGACGGTGACAGCTGGCTGAACAATTACCACACCCAGAAGAAATTCCTTTATGGTGTCGTCGATGCCGATCTGACAGACTCAACAACCCTTTCCGTCGGTTACGATTATCAAGAAACGCATATCGCGGGAGCGACCTGGGGCGGCTTGCCCACCTTCTATCTTGACGGCAGCAAAACCCACTATGACCGCAGCACCAACCTTTCGCCTGACTGGGCCTACAACAACAGCGACGCTAAAAAAGTCTTTGCCAGCCTGAAGCAGACGTTTAGTAACGGCTGGGCGTTCAACCTGAGCGGTACGCACTCTGAAGCGACGATGGACAGTAAGCTGCTCTATATCGACGGCTATTTTGATAAGACCACCGGTATCGGTATCGGCCCCTATGCGGGATACGATTTGTTAGGCGGCACGGGCTACAACACGGCGAAACGTAAAGAAAACGCGGTAGACGCTTATGCCAGCGGCCCCTACACGCTTTTTGGTCGTCAGCATGAGCTGATGGCCGGCGTGACCTATATCCGCCAGAACGATCGTTACATCGGCACATCGACCAGCTTTACCTCGGCAGACGTCGGTGATTTCAATAACTGGGGCAATTATCCGCAGCCTGACTGGGCCGACCAAACGCTGGCGCAGGATAATACCATCCACCAGAAATCCGCCTATTTAGCGACACGCATCTCGCTGGCCGATCCTCTGCATCTTATTCTTGGCGCCCGTTATACGAAGTACAACGCCGCTACGCTGACGCAGAATATGGAGAAGAACAATATCACGCCGTACGCGGGCCTGGTCTATGACATCAACGACACCTATTCTGCTTACGCCAGCTACACGTCAATTTTTAAACCACAGACCTATCGCAATGCGCAAGGCGCTTATCTGGCCCCCGTCACCGGTAAAAGCTATGAAACCGGGATAAAAGGTGACTGGATGGACAGCCGCGTTACGGCGTCATTAGCCGTATTCCGCATTGAGCAGGACCATCTTGGCGCCACGGATTACGCGCTGGTGCCGGGCAGCACTGATTACGCCTATTACGAACAGAATGGCACGGTCAGTAAGGGGATTGAGTTCGAAATCAACGGAGCAGTGACAGACAATCTGCAGATGACGTTCGGCGCGACACGCTACGTTGCGAAAGACGGCGAAGGCGCAGCGTTAAACCCAACCCAACCGCGAACCTCGTTAAAACTGTTTACCCGCTATCGCCTACCGATACTGCCGGATCTGACCGTTGGCGGCGGTGTTAACTGGCAGACGCATACCTGGGATAACGTTGCCGGGCCGGACGGTGCATCCACGCTCTATGCAGAGCAAGGCAGCTATGCCCTGGTTGATCTTTTTGGCCGCTATCGCGTCACTAAGCAGCTTTCAATCCAGGCGAATCTGAACAACCTGTTCGACAAGACGTATAACATCGATGTCGGCAGAAACACGGTATACGGTGAACCCCGTAACGTTTCCGTCACGGCGAATTACAGTTTCTAAGGCGGTTAAGCGCGCCCTGACATGATGGCGTCTTCAGCCACTGTGCAGGCTACGGCAGAGGATAACGGCCTGGCCTGTGTGGGATGAAAAACGTTCAGGTTCAGGCTATTTCTGTGCCGCGGAGCACCCAACGCCAGGGCGAGAGAATAATTCGCACTAGGCAAGATAGACAAAAGCCCGCTTAAGGAAACTTAAGCGGGCTTTCTAAATATGGTTCCGCTGACTACTGGGAGCGCGAGCCTGTTTATAAAATTGTGTAATTGCCTTATTTTCCCGCATATCATTCAGATATGTGAGTCATGCTCTTCTTCCTGTATAGCTTGACTGACTTTCTTCTTAACTAACAAGAGGAAATCTCTAGGGGTAATTCCCCAGAGTTCGGGTGCAAAGTGAAGCCATAGTAATCCTGGAAGGTAGAATCCAGAGCGTCGCCGAGTGCTAGAAAACTGTCAATATCTTCAAGTAGGGCATGTTTCATTCCTGTATGAGAAGCAGCAATATATGCGTTAATTTTGGGTTCAATTTCATCGCTGTCATCAATTAGATCATAATCCTGGCCGAAATAAATTATGACGAGGTTATTGAGTTCGCTACTTGAATATTTTTCAAACATAATCAGTCTACCGGAAAGGATGTTAGAATGAAGTAAGATTTCCCATTATATTCGGTGAGTTCCAGACTCACTGTAACCCTGTAGCTATTGATGGTTTGATGATAGGTTCTTAGTCGACAGTAACTCTAATTTATCTTTATATCAATCTGCGATCTGTCTTCCACTATTCCCACTTGCCGTTTTTGACCAATCGCGATATCTTTTCTCCGCACCTGCAAAATCAGGCGCCAGGATTGGAACCCTGAGAAATGTTACAGGCGACATATGACGCGTCCGCGTCTTTTTTTATGTCGTGCGCTCGGCTATACCTCTATGGTGGGCTGGGCGGGGGCACCGTAAGGTGCGCCGGTTGCCTGTAACGCCGGTAGTTCCAACCCCGTTCAGTCCACCACCATGAGATTGGAACCTCTGGTGGTGGGTTTTAAAACCGTTACAGGAGACTGCCATTATGGCTACGATCCCCACTCAGATACACCCGTTACTTGCTGTTCCCTTCAATGCTGCCACGGATTTCACCGTATTGGCCGTTCACTGTGAAAATTTTGCCGAAACCCTGATTGAAAGCAACGATCCCACGCTGAAAATGGCGCTCTGCGGCAGAATTAATGCCTGTATGACACTGCTCCAACCCACGTTGTTAGAGCCTATTCCTCCCCATCTGGTTGAAAGCCTGACTGTTGACTCGCTTCCTGTCAGTTCTCCACGTTTTGATCCTGAATGCACTGAACTTTGTCACTACTGTATTGCTCTGACCCAGACTCTGTCAGGGCTGGGATTTGCCTCTGAAACGGAGAAGCATCTTAGCTGGCTGTTGTACGATCTGATTAACTACTTCACTGCGGAAATGAAAGCCCCGCGTTGGCTGCGTACTTCCGACGGCGTGAAGTTTATTGACGGCGTGGAGGTCAAAGAATGATGCAGTCTGACTGGCATCCTGCCGACATTATCGCCGGGCTGAAAAAACGTGGCACCTCGCTGTCAGCGCTTTCGCGTAACGCGGGGCTGGCGTCCTCCACGCTGGCTAATGTGCTTACCCGCCGCTGGCCCAAAGGCGAAAGATTGATTGCTGAAGCGTTAGATGTTGCGCCTGAGAACATCTGGCCTTCACGCTATCGCTGATGTTCCTCCGGCGCAGCCCGGATACGGAAGCTGCGCCGCATTTCGTTTATCTGATCCGTCATAATCCTTTGAACCGCAAAAACAGTTTTCTATTATCGGCCTTCTTACCACGAACTAAGCTCCCGCCAGCACGAAATGCTTCATGGCCTGAAAGAAGCGCCTGATGTATCAGTATGGTCGCCGTTTTACCAGCAATGCCGCCTTTGAAAACTGCCGGATCTGTCCTTCGATGGATTAAGGCTTTCTTCACGCTTTATTACGCTAAGGAAATCACAATGAATCTGATGAATAATTGTGCATCGCCTGCCGTAGATGTTATATTAAAATATAATATTCGGAGGTGCTCTATGTATACAACTCGCCTGAAAAAGGTCGGCGGATCCATCATGCTGGCGGTTCCTCCCGCCGTGCTGAAAACGCTGGAGCTGTCGACGGACAGCGAAGTGGGTATGACCATTGATAATGGCTGTCTGATTATTGAACCCCAGAAACGGCCCCGTTATTCGCTTGAGGAGTTGCTGGCGCAGTGCGATCCGCACGCCGAAATGAGTGAAGAGGATCAGGAATGGATTGATGCGCCTGCGGTGGGCAAGGAGATCCTGTAAATGGACAGAGGGGAAATCTGGCTCGTTTCACTGGATCCGATTGCCGGCCACGAGCAAAGTGGAAAACGTCCGGTGCTTATCGTATCGAAGGCATCGTTTAACAAGCTGACCCGGCTACCCGTTGTTGTTCCCGTCACCAGCGGCGGAAACTTTGCCCGCACAGCCGGTTTTACCGTCTCACTGGACGGCGCGGGAACAAAAACAACGGGCGTTATTCGCTGCGACCAGCCCAGAACCATTGATATGGGAGCCCGGAGCGGTAAGCGGCTGGAGCGTATACCCGATGCTGTCGTGAATGAAGTGCTGGCCCGACTGGAAGCCATTCTGAGCTGATGTTTTTTATGTAACCTGAACGAGGGCGCTACCACATACAGCGCTCTCATTTTTTATAACAACAAGTGATTAAAAAATCCTTTTGCAGGTAAAAACAGTTTCTCCTTTCCGCGCCATTGGATGTTGGTTTGATACTGCGGATTTGCGCATCGAAAAGGTTTATCACGCAAAATAATGGATAAAAAGCAAAAAACCAGACATCCGTAGATATCTGGTTTCTTTAATATGGCTCCCCTGACTGGACTCGAACCAGTGACATACGGATTAACAGTCCGCCGTTCTACCGACTGAACTACAGAGGAATCGTGTGAACGGGGCGAATAATAACGGGGGCCTCGCGGTTTGTCAAAGCGCGAAACAGCAAAAAAAGTGCGTTTGCTGCGCGAATGAACACATTGGCCTGTTTTTATCCATTTTGCTGATTTTTCGAAAGTTGTTGCACCCCTTTCACCGCCGCCGGGAAACCGTGCCGTTTCGCCGCCTCTACCACCGCCAGCGCCGCGGCCAGCAAGATAAGCAAGGCGGGAGAAAATGCGCCGGTGCCGAACCGCTCAAGCAAAATGCCGCCGATGATGCCGCCACCGGCAATAGCCACATTCCAGGCCGTCACCAGCATCGATTGCGCGACGTCCGCCGCGTCACCGGCCGTTTTCGCCAACGCCGTTTGAAACAGCGTCGCTGCCCCACCGAAGGCCAGCCCCCATAGGGCGACCGCCGCATAGACAATGGCGGGCTTATCGCCGGCGACGCCGAGCGCCAGCGCTGCAAAGGCAAACAGCAACGTGCTGGCGAGCGTCAGGGGCCGAAGGTAACGGTCAATCAGCACGCCGGTGAACCAGATACCGGCCAGTGACGCGATGCCGAACACCAGCAGCACCAGATCCGTGCGTTGGGCCAGGCCAGCAATCGCCAGGAACGGCGCGATATAGGTATAAAGAATGTTATGCGCCAGCACAAAAGCCAGCACGGCGAACAACACGGGGCGAATGCCGGGCAGCATAAACGTGTGCCCCAGCGGGCGGCGTTTGCTCTGCGCTTGCCCGGCGAAATCCGGCACCTGAAGGCGCACCCAGCCCATCAGCAGCAGTGCCAGCAGGCTCATAATAGCGAAGCAGGCGCGCCACCCTACCACCGCGCCCAACAACGTTCCCGCCGGCACACCCAACGACAGCGCCAGCGGTGTTCCCACCATGGCGATCGCAATAGCTCGCCCTTTCTGCTGCGCAGGCACCATGCGCGCGGCATACCCGGCCAATAACGCCCAAAGCAGCCCCGCCGAAACGCCGGCCAGCAAGCGTGCCACCATCGTCAGGGGATAACTGGTGGAAAACGCCGTGACGGTATTCGCGGCGAAAAATCCCAGAATGGCCGCCAGTAGCAGCGGCCGACGCCGGATCCCTTGGGTCGCCGCCGTCAAGGGGATGGCGGCCAGCAGCGAACCCAGCGCATAAACAGTGACGGTCTGGCCGATCCAGGCTTCAGAAACCGCCATACTGTGCGCCATCTGCGGCAACAGGCCGGCCGGCAACGCTTCGGTGAGGATGGTGATAAACGCCGCCATCGCCAGTGCTAACAACGGTGCCAGGGGCAATTTGGAATCGGTCACGGGAATACCTTGTGGTTAATAACGGTTCCGCAACGATAATTACCCATCGATTAAAGAAAAAGTAGGCTACAGTTCCTTGTTATGCGGAAATATCTGTCCGCAATGAGGGAGTGAGATGGAAAACTTAAACGGCTTTGCGGTGTTCGTGCAGGTGGCGGAAACCCGCAGCTTTGTCGCGGCCGGCCGCTTGCTTGGCGTTTCGGCTTCGGCGGTGGGTAAAAGCGTGGCGCGTCTGGAAGAGAAGTTCGGTGCGCGCCTGTTCCACCGCAGCACGCGCAGCGTCACGCTGACCGCCGAAGGCGCGATGTTCCTTGAACGCTGCCGCCGCATCCTCGCCGAGGTTGAAGCCGCGGAGCTGGAACTTTCGCAGGCTACCGCCGCGCCGCGTGGCAACCTGCGTATCAGCCTGCCGCTGGTCAGTTCGCTGGTGCTGCCGGTGCTGGGCGAATTTATGGCCGCATACCCCGAGATCGTCCTGGATTTGGACTTTACCGACCGGCTGGTGGATGTGGTCGAGGAAGGCTTTGATGCCGTCGTGCGTTCGGGAGAACCCGCCGACTCGCGGCTATCCGCACGCAGGCTGGGCAGCTTCGAGCTGATGCTGGTCGCCTCCCCCGCTTACCTGGCGCAGCACGGCACGCCGCAGGTGCCCGAAGACCTGCTCGAACACACCTGCCTGCACTACCGCTTCCCCAACAGCGGCAAGCTCGAAACCTGGCCGCTGCGCCGTGCGCCCGGCGAACCCGAATTGCAACTGCCCACGTCCATGATCTGCAACAACATCGAAACCCGTATGTGTTTCGCGATGCAGGGCCGTGGCATCGCCTGCCTGCCGGACTTTGCCGTCAGAACGCCGTTGGCCGAAGGCGGGCTGCGCCGCGTGCTGCCCGAACATGCCCAGCGTTTCGGCACCTTCTATGTGCTCTGGCCGGCCAGCAAGCACCCTTCCCCCAAGCTGCGGGCGCTGGTTGATTTCCTCTGCAGCCGGGTGTTTCCGCAATCGGAAGCCGGCGTGGCCGCAAAAGCCAGAACCAACGCATCGCCTGTGGCACGGCAAGATTGACACATGGAAAAGCATGCCGGGCCGCCAATGCAAGGCCGGCGGAAAAGACAATGGCCTGATCACACCCGCTGTCTGGCAATAGCCCCGAACAGGCTTTATTTATATAGGGTAGTGTTTCATGCCATTACCCATTCTTTTAATATCCATTAAAGTATCAGATTCAATTCTATACCCTTCATACTTCAAGTTGCAGGTGTGTTGGCTTTCCTCGCTCACCCCAGTCACTTACTCCAGTAAGCTCCTGGGGATTCGCTGCGTTGCCGCCTTCCTGCAACTCGAATTATTTTGGGTATATTAAATTACATTGTTTCTAATTTTAAATTAACAAATTAAAAACAACCCGCCATTGCACCAATTTGGCGCCCCGAAATAACACACCTCACCAATTTAGCGCCACACAACCCAATAAATAAAATTAATACATAAATATCAAATAGATAACCAAATAACAATAGGCGGTAATTTGTTATTTACACATAAGAAAATCACATCATTTTAAAATAACACCACAGCACAGAATTTAACTTCAAAAACTACGTTTATTTCTGAATTTAAATTCAATAAAAAAACAAAAACCAGATATTATAACCATAACAGTATTGTTATTGACAATTATATGACTACGGATATTATCAATTGTGAAGATTGATTTTTACCCGTAATTTTTATCCCACCATGTTATTAACGTTCACGCTTTTTTGCTTGTGAGGATGAATAATGGATATTAAAAAGCCCTATTTATTATTCCTTGGCGACGCGCACGATCAGTTAGCCGCTAAAGTGGCTATCGGGATCAAACAGTGGCACCCGGAATATTGCGTTGGCCAGTACCGCATGGCGGGCTGCCATGCCGACTGCCAGTTACCCGATATGGACATTAGCGCCGCCCGTAAGGCGGGTGCGCAAACGCTGGTTATTGGCGTCGCCAACCGTGGCGGGATCATCTCTGATGCGTGGATCGCCATCTTGCAAGAGGCGCTGGAAAGCGGCATGGATCTGGCCGCCGGGCTGCATAACCGCCTGGCGGATGTGCCGCAGTTGCGTGAACTTGCCGCCAGGCTTGGCCGCTCGCTGTTCGACGTGCGCCACCCTTCGCAAACCTTCCCGGTGGCCAACGGCCGCAAACGCCCGGGCAAACGCCTGCTGCCCGTCGGCACCGACTGTTCCTGCGGCAAAATGTACACCGCCCTGGCGATCGAAAAAGAAATACTATCCCGTGGCGGCAACGCCACCTTCCGCGCCACCGGCCAAACAGGCATTCTTATCAGCGGTGCGGGGGTGAGTATTGATGCGGTGGTCGCCGATTTCATCGCCGGCGCGGTTGAAACTATCGCCCCGGCCAACGATGCCGATCACTGGGACGTGATTGAAGGGCAAGGATCGCTGTTTCACCCTTCATTTGCCGGCGTAACGATCGGCATCATCCACGGCGCGCAGCCCGATGCGCTGGTGCTGTGCCATGAGCCTACCCGTAAAACCATGCGCGGCGTTGACTACCCGATTCCGGATCTGGCCGCCTGCATGGCCTTGAATTTATCCGTTGCGCAGTTGACCAACCCCAAGGCGCGTTTCGTCGGCATCTCGGTCAATACCGCGGCGCTCAGTGAACAAGACGCGCTGCAGTTAGCCCGCGATCTTGAGAAAAAATTCGGTTTGCCAGTGGTGGATCCATTCCGCCAGGGTGTTGGGCGCATTGTTGACCAATTGGCGGGCCTATGATCGACATCGAACTGCTGCAGGAAGGCTGGCCACTGCAGAGCACCTTTACCATTTCGCGCGGCAGCAAAACCCAGGCGGATGTGGTGGTGGTCGCCCTGAGCGCCAACGGCGCAGCGGGCTATGGCGAATGCGTGCCCTATGCCCGCTATGGTGAATCCGTCGACAGCGTGATGGCGCAGATCGCCGCGCTGCGTGACGATCTGCGCCACGGCCTCGATCGCGAAGCGTTGCAAACCCGGCTGCCGCCCGGCGCGGCGCGCAATGCCCTCGACTGCGCCTTTTGGGATCTGGAATGCAAACAGCATAACCAACGGATCTGGCAGCGCCTGAACCTGCCGGCGCCGGGGGTATTGCAAACCGCCTATACGCTGTCGCTGGATACCCCGGCGCGCATGCAGCAGGCAGCGCGGCAAAACGCCCACCGCCCGTTGCTGAAGCTGAAGCTGGCGGATCACGACGATTTAGCCAGGGTGGCGGCGGTGCGCCAGGGTGCGCCTGCCGCCCGCCTGATTGTTGATGCCAACGAAGGATGGGATGCCGCGCTCTACCTGAAACTGGTGCCGGCGCTGGCGGCATTGGGCGTGACGATGATCGAACAGCCGCTTCCCGCCGGCAAAGACGGCATTTTAGCCGAACTGCCGCACCCGATCCCGATCTGCGCCGATGAATCCTGCCATGATAGCCATTCGCTGGCGGCGATCGCCGGTTGCTATGACATGATCAACATCAAGCTGGACAAAACCGGCGGGCTGACCGAGGCGCTGCGGCTGCGTGCCAGCGCCCAGGCGCAGGGGTTGCAGATCATGGTGGGTTGTATGGTCAGCACCTCGCTCTCAATTGCGCCGGCGATGATCGTGGCCCAGGGCGCGCAGGTTATCGATCTTGACGGCCCGTTGCTGTTACAGCGCGATCGCGCTCACGGCCTGCACTATGACAGCAGCACCCTGCACGCGCCGCAAGCGGCATTGTGGGGTTAACCGGCGAACTGCAACAACGCGATAATTAAGGAGTTCGTGATGCAACGTCTTGTTTATGTCGATGGGCACTATGTGCCAGAAAACGAAGCCAAAATTTCAGTCTTTGACCGCGGTTTCCTGTTTGCCGATGCCGTGTACGAAGTCACCGCCGTCGTTAATGGCAAACTGGTGGAGTTTGACGGCCACATGGCGCGTTTACAGCGCTCTTGCCGCGAACTGTCGCTGGCGCTGCCGGTCACCCTTGCCGAACTGCAGGCGATCCATCAGGCCATGATCGAAAAGAACGGCTTGCAAGAAGGGGCGATTTATTTGCAGATCAGCCGCGGCAGCGCCGGCGATCGCGATTTCAGCTTCCCCCCCGCCGGGGTGCAGCCCACGCTGGTGCTGTTTACCCAGGCCCGCGCCGTGCTGGATAACCCCAAAGCGCAAAGCGGCCTGCATGTCGTTACCTGCCCCGATATCCGCTGGCACCGCCGGGATATTAAAACCGTCAACCTGCTTGCTCCCTGCCTGGCCAAAGAGTACGCCCACGCGCAGCATGCCGATGATGCCTTTCTGGTGAAAAACGGCTTCATTACCGAAGGCAGTTCCTGTAACTGCTACATCGTTCTGCACGATCGCACCGTGGTCACGCGCCCGTTAAGCAACGACATTCTGCACGGCATTACTCGCCACGCGCTGTTGGCGTTGGCGGCCAGCGATGACATCACGCTGGAACAACGGCTGTTCACCCCGGAAGAAGCCTATCACGCCAGCGAGATTTTCATCAGTTCAGCCACCACTTTCGTGCTGCCGGTGGTCACGCTGGATGGCAAAACCATCGGCGACGGCAAACCCGGCCCCGTCACGCGCCGGCTGCGGGAAATATACATTGAGCGGGTGAAGCAGCAGGTTAGCGATCGCCCGGCGCACGCGGGCTAACAGGCTTAGCTGGCTAAACCGAACTCGGCCAGCAATGGCGGTGGTGGGATTTGGCGTAAATCAGCGCTAACGGGATATCCGCAACGGCGAAATCAATGAATTGCACAATTGCCGTTAATCAACGTTACCCGCAGTTCGACTTCCAGGCTGGTACCACCCACGCCGCTGATGTTATTTTCCCGCTGTGGGGGCCCAGATCGTCACCGCCTGCGCATCGATCCGCTTAGGCAACAGCCCGGCGTCAAAAAACGCATCGGCGATTTGCTGTTGCTCATGCAAACCTTCACGCGTCACCGGCCGCACCTGGTAAGTGCGGCGGGCGTTGGCCTGTTCGACGGTTGCGCTGTCCAGATTGCCCCACAGCGGCCCCAGCAGCGCTGCCGCTTCGCTGGGGTTGGCTTTAATCCAAACGCCGGTTTTCGCCAGCTCGCGGTAAATCAACGCCAGGATTTCAGGGTGGTTACGGGCATAGGTGCTGGAAGCCAGGTAATAGCGCTGGTAGCTGGCGATACCCTGCCCCTGGCTCAGCACGCGGGCGTGCTGCTGGCGCTCGGCGCTGGCGACGAACGGCTCCCACGTCACCCAGGCATCCACCTGGCCGGTCTCAAACGCGGCGCGGCCGTCCGCCGGCGCCAGATAGGCCGGCGTAATGTCTTTAAAGCTCAAATGCGCCTTGGCCAGCGCGGCGATCAGGAAATAGTGGCTACCCGCCGCTTTGGTTACCGCGATGCGTTTGCCTTTCAACTGCGCCAGCGTGGTTAAGCTGGACGTTTGCGGCACCAAAATCGCCTGCGCGTCCGGCGAGGCCTCTTCACGGGCAAAATAGGTTAAATCCGCCCCGGCCGCCTGGGCGAACACCGGCACGGTATCGGCCACATCCGCAGAGATATCCACGTTGCCGACATTCAGCGATTCAAGCAACGGCAGGCCGCTGGAAAACTCGAACCAGCTGATGTTCACCCCCTGCGGGCCAAGCTCCTTTTCCAGCGTGCCCTGCAACTTCAGCAGCGTCATCAGGGTTGAGGATTTTTGATAACCGATCCGCAATTCGGTTTGCGCAGCGGCCGGAAATTGCAGCAGCAACGCGATCAGTACCATGGCGCTATAGAACACCCGGCGTGGAATAAGGTTGTGAAAAGACATAGCAGCACCGCCCAATAGCAAAGGAAAACCATAAATTCCGGAACTTACCCTGATAAGTCAAAGCACAAGATTGGCTATAGAAAGACGTTTTCCTGATTTACGTAGCGCAGGATCGGCCCAGGCTGCACTCGGCCCCGTGAGATACAAACGGCCCTCCCCCTACGGCACCGGCCGGAGGGATTATACTCAACCTGTCAGCACGCCAACGACCGTGAGTTATTCGGGCCCGATCCATGAACCGTTGCCGGCCATGCCGCTGGGGAGTACCTATGGCGAATCTTCATGCATTATTGCACCACGGGTTAAACATTCAGCCAGGCGAAATCCGGGCGGTCGCAGCGGGTTTCATGCTGCAGTTCAGCTTGTTTGCCAGCTATTTCGCCATGCGGCCGATCAGGGAGACGATGGGCATCGTCGGCGGCGTTGAGAATTTGCAGTGGCTGTTCACCGCCACCTTTTTCGCCACCCTGGCCGTCAGCCCACTGTTCGGGTGGCTGGCTTCGCGGGCAAAACGCAAACATATCGCCCGCTGGGTTTACAGTTTCTTTGCCGTAAACACCATGGCTTTCGCCGGCGCCATTTATCTGCATGGTGAAACCCTTTGGCTGGCACGGATCTTTTTTGTCTGGCTGTCGGTCTTTAACCTGATTGCGATTTCACTGGCCTGGAGCATTCTGGTTGATGTGTTCACACCAGAGCAAGCTAAACGGCTTTTCGCCGTGATGGCCGCCGGCGCCAGCCTTGGTGGCCTTGCCGGCCCGCTGATCGGCGTGCTGTTTGTGACCGTCATCGGTAATGCCGGGCTGCTGCTGGTTGCTACCGTGCTGTTGCTGCTCACCCTTTTCTGCGCCGAATACCTGCAAAAAACCTTCGCGGCCAGCGCCGGCACATTGGCGCCCGGCGACAATACGGCGCTGGGCGGCAACCCGTTTGACGGCGCGGTTCACGCTTTCAGGACGCCGTTGCTGTTTGGCATTGCGCTGTTTGTCACGCTGCTGGCCAGCGTGAATACCTTTCTTTACTTCGAGCAGGCACGTTTCGTGGCCGAGCACTTCACCGATCGCGCCGCGCAAACCCGCTTCTTTTCGGGCGTTGATACCCTGGTTCAATTCCTGACCCTGATGCTGCAGCTTTTCGTTACCGGCCGGATTGCCGCCGCGTTCGGCATCCGGGCGCTGCTGCTCATCGTGCCGATATTAATGATCGGCGGGTTTATCATGCTCAGTTTTTCCGCGCTGCTGGGGGTATTGGTGGTCGTGATGGTGTTGCGCCGGGTGGGTGAATATGCGCTGATCAAACCCGGCAGAGAGATGCTGTTTACCGCGGTGGAAACCACGGATAAATACAAGGCCAAGAACTTTATCGATAGCGTGATTTATCGCGGCGCCGATGCCGTCAGCGGCTGGTTGAAAGCAGCCTCCGATCTGCTGCTCAGCCCGCAAATGGGTGGGTTCGCCGGCGCAGCCATGGCGTTCGCCTGGTGGCTTTCCGCCGTTTGGGTATTGCGCCTGCACCGCCGGCAGGAAAAAACACCGGTGTACGCCGGCACGCGCTAAGCGCGCCGCACGCTATCAGGCATGGGGCGGTTTTTCATCACCGGCCGGTTGCACAAGCGACAGCGTGGCCTGGCCGCTGACGGAAACATCGCCGGATTGGCCTTCCTGCACCCCGGCATCCAGCAAGGAATCGCTGTCGTCATGGGCGATGCCGTCGGCACAAACCTTCAGCCCCAGCCCCTGCCCCAGACCAACAAGGGCGCGCACCAGCTTCGCGCTGGATTCCTGATCCATCCGTTCAACCAGCCGGCGGTCGATCTTAACCTGATCGAAATGGAATTCGCTCAAATGATAAAGGTTGGAGTAACCGGTGCCGAAGTGGTTCAGCACAATAGCCACGCCGTGCGCCTGTAACGGCGCCACCAGTGCTTTGGCGGCGGCCAGATCCTGCACCACCATGTTTTCGGCGATGTTCATCTGTAGCCGCTGCGGCGCCAGTCCCGTGTTATCCAGCATTTGCAGGATCTCTGCCGCCAGGCGGGGGTTTTGCATTTGGCCCGGCAGCACGCTGATCGCTAACGCCACCTGCGCCGGCCATTGCAGCGCCTGCGTACAGGCACGGTGCCAAACCTGCATGGCGAGCGTGTGAATCAAACCAGTTTCCGCCGCGATCGGCAGGAAACGTTCGGGCGGCAACGGCTCGCCCTGTGTGCAAAGCCACTGCGGCTCCACCTCGAAGCCAACCACCGCGCCGGTGCGCAGATCGCGCGATGGGCGGAAGCTGGGTTGAATTTGATCTTGGTCGAGCGCCAGCTTCAGGTCTTTTTCCAGTTGTTCACGTTCACGGATGATTTGATCCATTTCTTCTTCGAAGAAACGGTACGCCGCACGCCGCTCCGCCTTGGCGCGATACAACGCCACATCGGCCTTCCGCATGGCCTCTTCGGCGGTTGCCGCATCCAACGGCAGCAGCGCGATGCCCACGCCGGCGCTCAAATTGTGTGCCACGCCGTTGACCATGATGGGGTTTGCCAGGCTCTCCAACAGCCGCATGGCGATGCTCGACGCCGCCTCAGGCCCAAGCAGGTGCCGGGCAAGCACCACAAATTCATCACCGCCCAGACGGGCGACGGTTTCATCTTCGCGCAGCGATTGGCAAAGGCGCTGTGCGACAATCATCAACACCGCATCGCCAGCGTCGTGCCCATAAACGTCATTGACCTGCTTGAAACCGTTAAGATCCAGCATCAGCACGGCATGCACCGCCCCCGCGCGCGGCGGAGAAGCGACCGCGATATCCAACGCCTCATCAAACTGGCGGCGGTTGGGCAAACCGGTGAGCGGATCCTGATAGGCCAATTCACGCGCGCGCCGTTCGGCATTTTGGCGCCACAGCATCTCGCGCTTCTGTTCATGGTAGCGGCGGACGGCAAACACCAAAAAGCCCACGAGCAGCGCCACGCCGATCAACAACGCTTCGTCCAGTTCGATCATCGCTTTGGCGACGCTGACCCGGCCTTCATTAGTGAAGAGATCATAAGCAAACGCCACATAGCTTAACAAAGCGACCAGAGAGGCGATGATACCCAATTCGGTCAGGCTGATACGGTTTCTCACGATAAAACGCCATAGGTGACTCAGGGAGGTGTATTGCTCTATCTGGCCTGGCATAACAGCTTTCCCTAACGGTTAATTCAGCGGCACGGAGTAGCGCCTGCCGCATAGGTGGCGCCGATACAGCGCGGGCGGCCTGGCCTGCGCATGCACCCCTACCTGGATTGCGGCATTTACGCCATACAGCACATAAATGCCTTATAGTCTGATGCTACACGAAACACAGCGTTCGCATAGCGTGACGACGAACAATAATACTACCATCAATGCCGGCCAGGCGCGGCTGCCTGCTGCCATGACGAGCACCCGCCTGGCCGGTTGGTGCCGCTTAGCGTAGGTTATCCTCAATCATCGCAGTAAGATTATTGACGATCCCGTCCTCGGCGCAACCGCGCTCCACCGGGCTGCCGTTTACCACTTCAAAAATGGGCAGATCGAACGCGGCATCATCCGGCAGATACCCAACCCGGTCGTTAACAATCGACATCAACAAGGTGTTTTTCAGCGGCGTGGCGCGCGCCAAACGGCGGGCGGTGTTAGTCATCACTTCCCCCGACACGCCGGCCAACGCCGTCTGGTTCAGGGTGATAACGCCAAGATGAATATTCACCTTATCGACTTTCTGCTGGTTGATGCTGCCCATGTCCTTAAGGCCGCTGCGCATTGGGCAAGAGAGAATGCGCTCCTGGGCATTAATTTTCACCTGCGCGCTGGTGTGCTTCACGCTATTGGCCAAACGCACCATTTCAGCACCGGCCATCGTGCCCTGGGCATTCATCGCTTTCCAGGCAAATTCGGCATCCTTACCGTGGTCGGCTTTCTGACCAGCGTTAAAGATACGCGGGTTTTGATCGCCGACTGAACTGAGCGTCCAGAGCACGACCGCATCACCGCCCAGCTTCTCTTCCGCATAGTTCGTCGCAGCACCGGCCAAATCGCCGCTAAGTTGATTGATGCCCAGGCTGACCACCGAGTGCACCGCATAGTTGGAAACCAGCGCAATCGGCTGCCCCTGCAGATTCTCGAACTTCATCACCCACATCGCCTTATCAGACGGCCCGTCTGGATTGTAGCCAATATCCCAGCCTTTTGCGCTGTAGGCATCACGATTGATATTAATGTCCAGTTGACCTTGCGCGACGCCGAAACGAGCTGGTTGCTCGATACGCTGCGCCTGCTGTAAAGAAGCGATCATCTGTTGGTAAAGCCATTCGCTCCACTGGTTCGATGCCGGCGTGCCGTCATGCGCCAGCGCGCCGGGCGAAACGTTGCCCACGCGTGGGGCGCTGTGGTTGTGGGTTGCGGTAATGAAAATATGATCGGCGCCGATACCGGTCGCTTGCGCGATGCGCTTGCGCACTTCAGTCATGTCCCCCACTTCAATCGCGTCCACCACGATCAGCGCCGCGCGAACCTTGCCGTTATCAAGCAACAGGGTGCGCATATAAATGGGATCCTGGACGCGGGTAAAATCGCCGCCCATCGGGTTCATATCGCGCAAATCTTTGGGCGTGATATCCGTTTTTACCGCCCCCACCTTAAGCGTGCCGCTTTCCGCGGCCTGAACGGCGCCCGTCCCTGCGGCAAAAAGTAATGAGGATGAAATAATCATACTCATCAAACGTAACTTCATCATGTTTTCTCCTGGTTCATGCTAAATAAACAGGTGGTTGATTAAAAACCATAATAGACACCGGTAACGATTTTATTCCCGGTTCCTGCAAACAACCCACCGACATTGTCGGTATAGTCATTCTTCTCCAACAGGTTATAAAGAAAGTCCAAATACACGCCTGCATGGGAATTGAGCGCATAGCTTGCCCCAATCTCGATATAATTCGCCATTTGCGCCTTGCCGCCTTTAAAACTGCCGCTGGCTGGCAGATCAACCCCTTGAGTATAAACCCAGGAAAGTGAAGGTTTTAACCCAAAAGGAAATTGGTACTGGCCGATAATCTCGAAGTTTCGGGTTTTATTCGCCACGTTATCGTTAGCCTGCATGGTCATATTGCGGGTTTCTGCATAAACGGTACCGAAATAAAAATTGCCCGGTTCCCATTTCATGCCAATTGCCCAGGCTTCGGCGCTGTCGCCCTGGTGATCCACCTTTTGTTCCGCGGTACGTTCGGAGTGGCTGAAACCGGCGATCACGCTATACGGCTCAAAATCGTAAGAGAGCGATAGCCCGGCGCCATTGCCGTTGGAGCGGGCCAGCGTTGATGCCTCGTTAGCCGCCTGGAATTGGCCGGTAAGCTGTAATTTGCCATCAAGGCCCAAGAAATCGTTATTACGGTAGGTTAATACGCTGTTCGTCCGGCTGACCATGTAGTTGTCGTCTTTCGCCCAGGTTTTCCCGGTCACCGAAGGCGCCACGTCCGCATAGGCTTCGACGTTGTACATCACGCCAAAGGCGCGGCCGTAGCTGATAAAGTTATTGCGGCCCAATTGCAGGCCGGCATAAGCCTCGCGCACTTCTGTGGTTTGTTCATCTTCCGGCGCCGAGACATAAAAGCGGTAGTTCAAAAAGCCAAAGCCGCTGAGATAATCATTAACCTGGGTTTGGCCGTTAAAGCCGAGCTGGGCGAAACTTGAATTGCCACGCCCTTCGCGTGCGCCGCTGGTAATATCGCTGTACTCGCCAATCATCACACCGAATAAATCAAGCCGGTTATCATCTTTATCGTAAATAACAGCGGCGCACGCATTCCATGACATCAGGCACAGCGCGTAAAAACACATATTATATTTTTTCATGCTATCACACCAAAATCAAAGACAGGGGAAGGTATGGGGCGGTTATTCCGCCCCGGATAATTCATTTCTTATACCCGTCATACTTCAAGCTGCAGGTGTGTTGGCTTTCCTCGCTCACCCCAGTCACTTACTCAAGTAAGCTCCTGGGGATTGATGAGAGACATCCTTGTCTCTCACCGGAGGCTGGCCAGAGGCCAGGCAAATTCGTTCCTGACGAATTTGTCGCAGCAAAGCCGCCTTCCTGCAACTCGAATTATTTTGTGTATATGAGGAATTAGTTCGAACAAATAAAACTTTCTGCGATATTAATATCTCCTGTCCCACTATATTTTGCGGTTTGTGGGTAAGCACAAATTGGCCGGCTACGCACGACTTGATTATTTTTCACTCTCAGCGCCTTAATCACATCCGGCGCTTTATTTTTCTCGAACCAGTCATCCAGCGCATCGATTTTATTAAAGGTGTCGCAGCCGTCACCGCTATGGCAATGCGCCATGCCCGGAATAACAAACAACCGCAGAAAATCATTATTGGCTTTTCCTGCGTTGGCAACGACGTCGTTATAATAATTAATCAGATCGAGAGGATTGTGGAAATCATTCCAGCCGATAAACATCAGCATTTTACCGCCGCGTTGAAAGAACGGGCGCAGGTTTGCATCCACCTGCAAACGGCCATTGAGCACCGCTTGCGAATGGGCAACGTCTTTCCGCCAGTCAAACTGTTTCCAATCCCAGTCCGGGTTTTGATAAACCGCATAGCGGAACAGATCTAACGCCGTCTGGTGCGGCTTGCGCAGATAGTCGTCGATTTCAAGCTCGCTGCCCTTCGCCGGCCCCTGGAAAATCACCTCGCCGGTTTGCGGATCAACCGGGCCGCGATAGATATTTTCCATCAGCGTAACCTGGGCCGCCGTCAGGCAATCGGCGCTATCCCCGTTTTTACACAACAGCTGTTTCGGTTCGAACTGGCATTTATCCGGTTCTTCGATAAACCCTTGCGCTTGCCCGACGGGTGACGCGCACTGCTTGATAATGGCGTTATGCAGCAGCGCCAGCTTTTCACGCGGTATATCCATTTCCGGGTGTTGATTAACCAGCCACATCGGCCAGAGCTGCGCCGCATTAAAGTTCAGCAGAGGGTTAGGCGGTGCGCCAACCACCATGCCGTCATAGTCTTCCGGGAAGTTTTTCGCTTCAATCAACCCTTCCAGCCCGCCGAGCGAACAGCCGATCCAATAAGAACGCACCGGCCCTTGGCCAAAGAAAGCCCGAATAATTGTTTTGGCATCCACCGCCATCAAATGGTGGGCCCGCCAGGCATAGTCGGTCAGCTTTTCCGGGTGGCCGGTAATGAATTTCCCGCCTTTCTGTAGCGGGTTGCCCTCATCATGCCCGGTGTCGGTGCTGGCCGTAGCGTACCCTTTCTCCAGGCCGCTTAGCATCACCGGATACATGAAGTAGCCGCCCCAGCTAAAGTTGCCGGTTCCCATAAACTTGCCGTTCCAGTTATCCATTGGTAACCAAACCTCAAGGCGGATCTCGGAATCGGCAGACGGGCGTTGAATGGCCTTCACCCGGCAAAACGCGGGGTTGGGCCCTAATGTTGTTTGGCCGCCGGCGTTAATACCGGTGAGGGTTTGCAATAGCGCCATGGGCCCCGGCCCGGCCGGAACGGTGAATTCGCCTTTTTTCACCACTTCCGCAGAAACGACTTCCAGCCCCGACAACGCTTTTTGACTTAACGCGGCGCACGCATCGGCGCCGGCTTTCGTTGCCGCCAGCGATTGCCATGAAACTATCTGTATACAGGCTGCAAAAAATAAGAGCGCCTTGCGGCGGCAAAGCGCATGGGGGGATTTCCCCCTTGGCATATTGTTGATCTGCATTTTTACACCATCCTCGCGGGGCACCCCGATGATCCCCCGTCATAAAAACCGGTACCAATGAGTACCATTTTTACTTTTTTTTACAATATGTTTTTATGCAGAAACAGATAGCGATCACAATTTGAGTGCCAGAAATAAGCGGAAGTGGAAAATTAAAAATTATATAATCTATTGAAATATAGCCATAAACTTACAGTTTCCTTTAATGGGAAAATGCAAGTGGGGATAAATGAGGCGGGAAAATCGACATAGCTAATCGCGGAAGCAGTAACAGGAACCGGCAAAGCTTGGCGCTTTTATGGGTTATCGGCATAGCGCTCTATCCCATACAGCACCACCTGTAACGCAGCAATAATATGCGCTTTTCGCGACGGTAAATCATCAAACCCCGGCCTTTTCGGCACGAGCGCGCCAAAAACAATATCCATGATCATCGAAGCCAGAAAAGTTATTTTTTCTGGATCTTTGATGCCAAGTTTACCCTGTTTCTGTTGTTGGCTTAGCCACTCAATCAATTCTTCACGGTGCCTGACCACGCCGGAATCATACATTAATTGATAAAGCGCGGGGTGCTCGATCGCATCTTTTAATAACATCGTCAAAAATTGATGCCTTTGCGGTTCTTCTTCATCTTCCGTGTTCAGATGAAATATGCCGAGCAGCCCTTCCAGCGTTGTTTCGGCATTTTCGCCTGCGGCGATAGATAATACCTTATGTGTATTACTGGCGATCGCCGCAATATACAGTTCATTTTTATCAGGGAAATACTTATACAAATCCCGTTTGGATATCATGCACTTGCTGGCAATCATGTTCGTCGTGGTCGCGGTGAAGCCGTGGCTGAGAAATAGCTCGAATGCCCCTTGTACAATTGCCGCTTTTTTCGTGCTTTCCATTTCTGGTGTTTTTTTCATCGCGTATTTATCTTATCCATCAGGCCACAACATTTCTCCCCTACATACTGCAAATTGCAGGGGCTACTCAGCCCCTGCGGGCAGCGCCAGCGCTGTGCAAAAACGCATTTGCATTTTTGCCCTGCAATGCGAATGCGTTGGGGTATATCCAACAGAATAACCGATATCAGTCATGATTTATATCGGCCGGCTGCCAATTGGCCACCAGCGCCAGCAAGCCGGGGAAGCGCGCATCCAGATCTTCACGGCGCAGCCGGCTGCGCCGCTCCAGGCCATATTGCCGTTGGCGGATCACCCCGGCCGCACGTAGCGCTTTGAAATGGTGCGTCAACGTCGACTTGGGCCGATCGAAGCCAAACCAGCCGCAGGGGTGGTCATACGCGTCGGAATCCCGCATCAGTTTATACACGATGGTCAGCCGCAGCGGATCGGCCAGCGCCGCCAGAATGGCTTCCAGGCGAATCTCATCGGCCGCCGGCTCCGGAAGCGGTGGAGGAAGGTCTTGCGCTATCTCTGCCTGGCTGGCAAGCGCGTTGTCATCAGCTAATTTTTTCATCGTCATATCATCATAGCTCTTGTACGAGTTTTATCGAACTGCTATACAGTACGATAAAACTCGTACAAGGAGTCGGTTTATGTCAGATCTCTCCGTGGCCAGCAATGCCCCCCCATCTATCGCCCGCATGCGGGCGGCGGCCTGGATGGTCACCGGGGTGTTTATGCTCTCCAACACCCCCACCCCATTGTATGTGCATTGGCAAGAGCAGTTGGGCTTTTCCTCCGGCATGCTGACCGTGATATTCGCACTTTATATCGCCGGCCTGCTGGGCACGCTGTTGCTGGCGGGGCAACTGTCAGACCATTATGGCCGTAAGCCGGTGCTCCTGCCAGGCCTGTTCGCCGCGCTGGCCGCCTGCGGGCTATTTGCCGGCGCGAGTTCGATCGGTATGCTCGCCGCAGGCCGCTTGTTGACCGGCATCGCCGTCGGTGTGATCGTTTCGGCCGGCATGGCCGCGGTTGTCGATGCCGGCGGCCCTGAACACCGGCGCCGGGCGGCGCTGCTGGCGTCTATCGCCATGGTGCTGGGGGCGGGCTTGGGCCCGCTGCTGGCTGGCGGGTTAAGCCAGGCGCTGGCGCAACCCGTGGTGCCGATCTTCACCCTTGAAGCCGCCATACTGCTTAGCGCATTGGCCATCGCTCTGTGCCTGCCGGCACGCAATACGCAGGCAAGGCCGCCGTTGCGCCTGCGCTTACCGCACGTGCCGGCGCCTAACCTGCGCCAGGTGCTGTGCGGCATTGCCACGTTCGGGCCCGGCATCACCGCCACATCCTTCGTTCTGTCGCTCGGCCCCTCGCTGCTGGCGCGTTTGCTGCACGAACGCAGCCCGCTCCTCGCCGGCGGCATGGCCTGCGCGATGTTTTTTGCTGCGGTTGGCGTCCAGTTCGCCGTGCGGCGTTGGCCGGTTGCCCGGATCTTTCTGGCCAGCGCGCTGGCGACGGTGCTGGCAATGCTGGGCCTGCTGCTGTGCATCTATGGCGCATCCGCTACGGCATTCGTGGCCGCCGCCCTGTTTGCCGGCGCGGCACAGGGGCTGGGGCAGTTGGGCGGGCTGACGCTGATTGGCCTGCACGTGCCGGATAGCCACCGCGCGCAGTCAAATGCCGTGCTGAATATTGGCGGTTATATTCCCGCGGGCCTGTTGCCGGTGGCGACCGGCTACCTGATCGACGCCGTGGGGCTGGCCCAGGGCGCAACGCTCTTCGCCGTGGTGCTGGCTGCGATTGCCCTGATTGGCGGGCTTTGGGCCTGGCGCCAAACGCCATAAATCACCGCGTGCTACCGATTAATGACGCCACACCAGGTCCCCTTCGGGGGCATAAAATAACGGCCGTGTTGACCAAGCGGCGATATAAAAAAGTATCATCAACACCCTTAAACACTTTAGCGCCGATGGCTAAAGTGTTTTTTTTGCTGTAAAGCACAACGCCACGCCTTTCTTTATCTCTTTTTCAACAATGCATTGCCGATATTTTTGGTTAGCGGCTTATGGCCGAAGGGTATAATACATTCAGTAAGTTACAAAAAATTAATTCATTTTAGCATCGTACTTATTAACCAGCGCGGACCAAAACCACGGTGGTTTTATTTTGCCGGCGCGTATTGGTATTCAATGTGCTTTCATCAGGAGCCCCACCTGCCATTTTCACCTTATTTAAACATCGCTAACAAACCCAATATCTTAACTTTTTAAATATAAGCCCGAAACGGGACTGTATTTCTCATGCGTTAAAGGAAACGGCAATGAAAAAAAATCTTTCCATGTTACTGATCGCCGGCAGCCTGTGGGCAACGGCAAGCCAGGCAGAAACGCCACCGGCGGAAGTGCGGGTGGCCTACAGCGGCGGTTCACAGGTATTGATGTTGGCGAAGGCCGACGGCTCGCTGGATAAAGCGCTCAACAGCAAAGTGAAATGGGTGCAGTTCGCCTCCGGCGCAGACGCCCTGACCTATTTTGCCAGCGATGCCATTGATATCGCCAACTTCGGCTCCAGCCCGGCCACCGCCGGGGTGGTGCGTAAACTGCCGGTAGAGATTGTCGGCGTCTCCGGGGTGATCGCCACCTATGAGCGGCTGATCGGCAAACAAGGTATTAACAATATTAAAGATATTGAAGGAAAACGAGTCGCCTATCCGCCAAACTCCACCGCCCAATATGCGCTGGAAGCCGCAATCAGCGTCAATAAGCTCGATCGGCGTAAAATCACCCTGCTGCCGCTGCGCCCGGCCGATATGGTGGCCGCCTGGAAACGCGGGGATATTGATGCCGGCTATGTATGGGCGCCATTTGCACAGGAGCTGGAATCCTCCGGCGGCCATCAGGTGTTCGCCACCAAAGATCTGCAAAAAGACGGTTACCTGATTTACAACAACTATGTGGTCAGCAAGCGTTTTGCTGAAAAATACCCGCAGACCGTCAGCGCCTTCCTGCGCGTCCACCAGCAGAAAGTCGATGAGTTCCGTAAAGATCCGGAACACGCGGCGGCGTTGGTGGCCAAAGAGGTTGGCGCACCGGTCGCTACCGCAGCCAATACCCTGGGCGGCCTGGAGTACCCTTCGCTGGCGGAACAAGGAACGGCGGCCTGGCTGGGTGACGGCAGCCATACCACGCAAAGCGGCATCGGCCAGGCGCTAAGTAAAACCGCGCACTTCCTGGCGGATATCGGTGAGATCCGCCAGCGTGATATCCCGGATAACTGGGATAGCGCGATCAACTCCCGCTACATTCGTGATGCGGCGGCAGCGGCAAAATGAAGCTCGGTCATCATGTCGCCATCAGCATTCTGTCGGTGGCGCTATTCCTGGCGCTGTGGCAAATCGCCGCCAGCCGGCAATGGGTTGATCCGCTATTACTGCCCTCGTTGACCGATATCGGCCTGACCGCCGGCGAACTGCTGGCGGACGGTTACCGGCAAGTGCCGCTTTGGCAGCACATCACCGTCAGCCTGGCGCGGGCGCTCGGCGCCTTTGCCGTCGCGATTGTCATCGGTATCCCGCTCGGGCTGATGATGGGCCGCTCCGATGCCCTTACCGCCGTGCTGGGGCCGTTTGTGCAATTTTTGCGCCCGCTGCCCAAGATTGCCTTAATCCCTCTGGCAGTGGTGTGGCTGGGCATCGGTGAAGCGTCCAAGTTCTTTTTAATCTTCATCGCCACGTTTTTAAGCGTGGTGGTGGGGGCCAGCGCGGCGGCCGAACGGATAAGCGCCTCCCGCATCCGGGTAGCGCAAACGCTGGGGGCTTCCCGCCACCAGATATTTTTACGCGTGGTGCTGCCAGACGCCCTGCCGGAATTATTTACCACCGTCCGGTTGTCGATTGGCATCGGCTGGACCTCATTAATCGCCGCAGAGATGGTGGCGGCCAGTTCGGGCCTGGGCTGGATGGTGATCAACGCCAGCTCTTATCTGCGCACCGATATTGTCATGCTGGGGATTTTACTGCTGGGCGGCATTGGCTATTTATTGGATTTATTCATCCTGGGGCTGCAACGGCTGCTGGTGCCCTGGACGGGGAAAGAGTAATGGCCACACATATTTTACTGGAAAACGTGTCGCTGCAGTTTGCGGCAAAGCCCCGCCCTTTTACCGTGCTGGAAGATATCTCGCTGGCCATAGAGAAAGGGGAATTTGTGGTGCTGCTCGGCCCCTCCGGCTGCGGCAAATCCACCATTTTGAATCTGGTGGCCGGGTTTAACCAACCGGATAGCGGCCGCATACTGTGTGCAGGGAAAGCCATCAAGAAACCCGAGCCTTCACGCGGCATGATATTCCAGCAGCCGAACCTGTTCCCGTGGCTGTCCGTGCTGGACAACGTCACTTTTGGCCCGCGCCTGCACAAATACAATAAGGCGGAGGTTAACGCCCGCGCAATGGACTGGCTGCAACGCGTGGGGCTTCAGGGCTTTGAGCACCATGCGCCGTGGCAGCTTTCCGGCGGCATGAAGCAGCGGGTGGCGCTGGCGCGCGCCTGGCTGCCGGGGCCGGAAGTGCTGCTGCTGGATGAACCGTTCGGCGCACTGGACGCGCAGACCCGCATCATGATGCAGGAACTGTTGCGCGCCGCCTGGCAGAGCACCCGTACCACCCTGCTGTTTGTCACGCACGATGTTGAAGAGGCGCTGTTTCTGGCAGACAGGATCCTGATTATGTCCGCCCGCCTGGGCAAGATCGTCGATGAGATCGTGCTGCCGTTTGGCCAGGATCGCGATATTGAAACGCTGGCCGAACAGCCGCAATACCGGGAAGTCAAACGCCACGTACTGCACCGCGTGCGCCAGGAGGCCAAACGGCATCTCGGCTAATGCAGCCTCTGGCCAAACACACAAAAAAACGCCGGCAGCGAACTGACCGGCGTTTTTTATTCCTCTGGGCGCAGAGGGATTATGTAGCGCTAACTGTCATCCTTACACTGGCGCGGCGTGATCTGGTTGGCTTTGGCATAGTCGCTGGCCGATTTTTCAATAATCGGCCGTAGCAGCGCCCAGTCCGGCGCAATCCAATCGCTTATCACCGACCAATGGTTGCCGTCCCATTGCTGGAAGGTCACCCGTCCCTGCCCTTCATGATCTTCACAGGTGACGTTGATCGAATGGAACAGCCCCTTGGCACCCAGTTCCGCCACTCGCGTCGGATCCAGGCGCAGATGCTCGAACCCCCAGCGGATCTCATCGCCGGTCAGGGTTCGGTGGCCGAACTTGGCCTGTGCAATGCGGATGGCCTCAACGTTCAGAATGCCGTTAACGATGCCGAGGTTGTGATACACGCTGCCGATACGCTTACGATCCTGCAGGTTGCCCTGATTGGCGCCGTAAACTTTATCCACGATCTCTTTCACCACCGGATACACCGAACCAGAGGCCTGCGTGGTCAGGGCAATGTAGCCTTTGGCCGCGCTGCCGGCCGGGATCACGTCTTCTTCCGAGTTGGACCACACGTTGCCGATAATATGATCGGCCGGGTAGCCCACTTTCTGGGCGGTTTTCAACGCCACCGGGTTCATCACGCCAAAGCCACGCAGCACCACAAAATCTGGTTTGGCCCGGCGGATGGTCAACCACTGGGATTGCTGCTCATTACCCGGGTGCGGCACTTCAATCTGTTGCAGATCAAAGCCGTACTTTTTCGCCAGCAGTTCAAAAATAGGGATGGTTTCCTTACCGTATGGCGAACCGTGGTACAGCACGATGATCTTTTTGCCCTGCAATTTCTCAAGCCCACCCACGCGGCTGCCGATAAATTTGATGATGCCGGAAGTCTCGCTGTACGGGTTTAGCAGCAACGGGAAGACATAGGGGAAAACCCGGCCGTCGGTGGAATCGGTTCTGCCGTGATCGATGGTGATAAGCGGCGTTTTATCGCGCGTTACGTCGTCAATCATGGCATAGGCAATGCCCACGGAAAGCGGGTTCCATGCCGCAACGTTGGGGCGGCTTTTCTGCCGTTTGTAACACTCCACGCCACGTTCGACTTCGTATTGCGTTTCGCATTCGTCCCAGGTGAGCTTCACGCCATTCACCCCGCCGTCGCGCAGGTTAATCAGCGTCAGATAATCGATAAAGCCGCCGAAGAAGCCGCTGCCCGCCGCGGCGTAAGGGCCAACCCGGTAGCTTTGCAATGGGAAGTACTGCTCATCCGCCCTGGCGCTTTGCGATAATTGCGCCGCCAGCAACATCAATCCAACGATAAAACGGGCAAGCAATGTGATTGCAGGTGATGATGTCATGTTAATTTTGACCATGTTTATACCCTGTTATCTAGCATTATTATTTTGGTTATCTGGCCGGCGACAATCAGCTCCAGGCGTGCAGCGGTGGGTTAACGCCATTCAAGGCATAGTTGCCCAAAATGGCATACTTCCAGCGCACCGGATCGTGCAGGGTATGGGTGCGGGCGTTGCGCCAGTGGCGATCCAGGTTGTGCTCGGCCAGCGTGGAGCGGGTGCCCGCCAGCTCAAACAGGCGGTTGGTGGCTTCAATCGCGATTTCCGTACTTAACACTTTGGCTTCGGCAACGGCGATCTGCGCCTTCGCCACGTTTTCGGCGGTGGGTTCGGCCACCGCACGGTCTATCTGCAGGCCGGCCTTTTCCTGCAGCGCTTCGGCGGCATGCAGCCGCAGCGTTAAATCGCCAATACGTTGGATAGTGTAAGGATCCTGACTGGCGTGCTCTTGCCCGCTGTCTACCCAGGCACGCGATTTCTCGCGCACAAAGGCGATGGTGTCGTTAATCGCCGCTTCGGCGATGCCGGTATCCACGGCAACCTGAATAATCTGGAAGATCGCCCCATCGGCGCTGGGGGTTTCATAGCCTTTATAGCCGGGCACCAGGTGGGTTTTCTCGACCCGCACATTGTTCAGCAACACGGTGCCGCTGGCCGTGGTGCGCTGGCCGAAAGCAGACCAATCGTCGATCACCACCAGCCCTGGGGCATCGCGTTCGGCAATCGCATACCATGCCCGGCCCTGGTCATCGAGCGCCACGATCGGCACCCAATGCGCCAGCAGCGCGCCGCTGGAATAGAACTTTTTGCCGCTGACCAATACGTGATCGCCGTTATCCACAAAGCGGGTTTCAAAGTCCGCCGCTCGTTTACTGCCAAATTCGGAGAATGCATTGCCGAAGCGCTCGCCGCTGAGCACCTGGGCAAACAGCGTTTTTTGCTGCTGCTCGTCGCTGACCGTGCGGATCGCCGCCACTACCCCTAAATGGTTTTGTGAAATCTGCGAGATGGATGGATCGGCCGCCGCAATGATCTGCACGACACGCGCCAATGTAGCATAGGATACCTCCGGGCCGCCGAAGCGCTTGGGCACGTTCAGCGACCATAGCCCGCTTTGTGAAAAAGCGTCCAGCTCGTCGATCGGCAAAATCCGCTGTCGATCGCGTTCGGCGGCGTTCACGGCAAACTGCGCGGCCAGCGCCTGCGCAACGCGAATCGCTTCTTCATCGCTTTTGATGATATGGGCCGGCGCCGCCGGCTTGGGATAGCCCGGAACGCCGCGCGGGGCGCTGTCCGCCGGTGTTTGAGAAACGGAAACGGCGTCTTGAGTTTGAATAGTGCTCATGTTGTACTCTCCTGTAAGAAAGGTCATGCCGCAAAGCCGAGATAAATTCTCTGCACATCTTCCTGCTGGCTCAGTTCCTGCGCATTGCCGGAAAGCGCCACGCTGCCACTGTCCAATACGTAAGCCCGATGGGCATGGCGTAATGCAACGGTGGAATTCTGTTCCGCCACCAGAATCGACAGCTTTTGCCGCTGATTAAGCTGGCTTAATACGGTAAAAATCTCCTCGACGATCCTGGGCGCCAGGCCCATAGAAGGTTCATCAAGCAATAACAGCCTGGGGTTGGCCATCAGCGCCCGGCCAATCGCCGCCATCTGCTGTTCGCCGCCGGAAGCCAGGCCGGCCGGCAGATGGCGTTTATCTTTCAGACGCGGGAAAATCTGATAAATCTCCTCCAGCCCCTGGCGTATCTGCCCGCGGGACGCCGAACGCGCCAGCGCGCCGGTGATCAGGTTCTCTTCCAGCGTTAAGGAAACAAAGCAGTGCCGCCCTTCAAGCACCGGCACAATCCCGCGCCGCACCAGCTTGTGCGGCGCTTCGGCGGTGATATCCTGGCCGGCCCACAGCACCCGGCCAGCGCTCACTTCGCCACGGCGCGCCGGCAACAGGTGTGAAATCGCCTGCAGCGCCGTCGATTTACCGGCGCCGTTGCGCCCGAGCAGGGCGACAATCTCCCCTTCCCCCACGGTGAGGGAAACATCTTCCAGCGCGATAATATGCCGCTGATAACGGGCGCTAAGGTGAGTGACGCTAAGCAAGGGGGTGCCGTCAGACATGGCGTTTTCTCCCAGTTGTGAAGTAGGCGGCCAGGCGCTGCGTTAATGCCGCCAATCCTTTGGGCTCGGCGATCAGAAAGCCGATCAGCAGCACGCCGATAATGATGTTCTGCACCAGTTCCAGCACGCCGGAATCGACCCGTTGCCCGAACAGCCATTCGCAGGCGCGGGCGAGCAACAGCGGAAACAGCGTCAGCAGTGCCGCGCCGAGAAACGCCCCGCGCACGGTGCCCAACCCGCCGATAATGATGATGAACAGCAACTGGAACGACCGCTCCAGGTTAAAACCTGCCGGCTCGATGTTGCGCAGATAGGTAAACGACCACAGCACGCCGGCGATCCCGATGATGAAAGAGGACAGACCAAAGGCGATCATCTTGGTACGCAGGATCGGCACGCCAATCACCCGCGCCGCCAGCGGATTATCGCGAACGGAAATAAAATTCCGGCCGGCGGACGAATTCACCAGCCGCACCACCAGCCAGGTCAGCAAACTGACCACCGCCAGAGTGAACAGATAACGCCGCACCGAACTGTCGATAGCCCACGCCCCCAGGTGCAACGGCGCCACCGACACCACGCCAGAAGCGCTGTTAAGGGAAAACCAGCCGAAGTTATTCAACGCCCACTGGACGAAAAACTGGGTCGCCAAGGTGGAAATCGCCAGATAAAAGCTGCTAAGCCGCAGGCTGGGCAAGCCAAAAATCAGCCCCAGCAGCGCACTGATGGCGCCGGCCAGCAGCAGTACGATCGGCAACGGCAGAACAGGCAGCCGGCTGATAAGATTCAGCGCGGCATAGGCGCCCACCGCCATAAAAGCGGCGCTGCCAAGCGATATCTGCCCGGTGTAGCCCGCCAGCACATTCAGCCCCAATGCCGCCAGCGACAGCGCCAGAAACGGCGTCAGTACCGCATCAAAAAGATATTCATCGCCAATCCACGGCAACAGAACAAACGCCACGCCCAGCAGGGCAAGCAGCCCAAGGGGCAGGCTCCGCAGTGGATAACGGCGGATAGCGAAGGGCAATATCGACATGTTCACAACCTCGACAAACGGTGGGAGCCGAACAGCCCTGCCGGGCGGATCAACAGGAACAGCAGCGCAACGGCATAGGCGATCCAGCTATCAATGCCGCCGCCCAATAATGGGCCGAGATAGACCGAGCCTAGCTTCTCAATGGCGCCGACCAGCAGGCCGGCGACAATCACCCCGGCGATCGAATCGAAGCCGCCAAGCACCAACACCGGCAACGCTTTGAGCACCACCAGAGAAAGCGAAAACTGCACCCCTAGCCGCGCCCCCCACAGCAGGCCGGCCACCAGCGCCACCACGCCCGCCGCCGCCCAGACCACCGCCCACAGGCGGCCAATGTTCAGGCCCACCGCCAGCCCGGCGAAGGTGTCGTCGGCGACCGCGCGAAACGCGAGCCCGGTGTGCGTATAGCGGAAGAACAGGCTCAGCAACAGCACCAGTAGCCCGGCCACGCCGGCGGCAAACAGATCAAACAGGCTGATCAGCACCCCGCCCACCTCAAACGGGGTGTCGTCGATACCGAGATCCAACGCATGCACCTGGGTGCCCCACAGCAGTTGCGCCGCACCTTCGATGATGTAGGAGACGCCGAGCGTGGCGACGAACAAAATAATCGGCGGCTGATTCACCAGCGGCCGCAGCACCGAGAACTCGATCAACATGCCCAGCAGCGAGATGATCACCAGCGTGATCGGCAGCACCGCCCAGACCGACCAGCCGCGCTCGACCAGGCAAACGAAGGTTAACGCGGCAAACAACAGCATCGATCCCTGGGCGAAGTTGAATACGCCCGAGCTTTTGTAAACCAGCACAAAACCCAACGCCACCAGCGAATACATCACGCCGGATAACAGCCCGCCGACCAGCACTTCGATTAAAAACAGCCAGTCGATATTCATCACACCGCCTCCGCAGAAGGCGCTGGCCCGGAAGCAGTGCCCAGGTAAGCGGCAATCACCGCCGGATCCTGCCGAATAACCTCTGGCGTGCCCGCCGCGATATTGCGCCCATACTCCAGCACCACGATGCGATCCGACAGGTTCATCACCACGCCGATATCATGCTCAATCAGCAGGATCGTGGTGCCGAAATGCGCACGAATGTCGCGGATCAGCCCGCTAAGCCGCTGTTTGTCGGCCAGCGTCATGCCCGCCATCGGCTCGTCCAGCAGCAGCAGGCGCGGCCGCGTCACCAGCGCGCGCGCCAGTTCAGCGCGCTTTTGCAGGCCATAGGACAAGCTGCCTATCGGGTTATCGGCAACCGGTTGCAGGCCAAAAAAATCGATCACCGCATTGGCCTGTTGCCGGTGGCTAGCCGTCTCGCGCCGCGCGCGCGGCAAACCGAACACTTCACTAAACAGCGCCGTTTGCCGCCGGTGCGCCAGGCCTTGCAGCACGTTGTCCCGCACCGACAACCCATGGAACAACGCCAGGTTCTGGAACGTGCGCGCGACACCGGCGCTGGCCAGCTTTTGTGCGCGCATGGCGCGGTAGCGCCGGCCATCGAGCACAATCTCCCCTTTATCCGGCCGGTATAGCCCGGAAATCACATTCAGCAGCGAGCTTTTGCCGGCGCCGTTCGGGCCGATGATCGCCAGCAGTTGCGATGGGCCGGCCTGCAGCGAAACATCGGTTAACGCGCTGACGCCGCCAAAGGCGAGGGAAATACCGGAAAGCGCCAAGGACGCACCGCTATGCTCGGCGTCGATCGGTTCTGCATCGCGCTCCCCTGCCAACGCCTGCTGGAATGCCGCCAGCGAGGAAGGCGATGTTTCTGATAACGTCATAATGATCTCCAGGCCGGTGGGGGTTATCGTCAGTTAACCGGGGCAATGGCGGGCCGAGATTGCTTTTCCAGCTCGCGCACCAGAGGGATCACTTCCCTGCCGAAGAACTCGACTTCCTCCTGGAAATGCAGGAAAGCCAGCAGCAGCAGATTGACGCCCGCCTGTTTGAGCGCAATGATGCGTTCCGCGATCTGCTGCGGCGTGCCAATCAGGTTGGTTTTAAAGCCGTCGTTGTATTGCACCAAATCTTCAAAGGTGGATTTGGCCCAGTTGCCCTCGCCCTCCGGCGATGCGCTGCCGGCGTTTTTCACTTCGTGCTGGAACCCTTTCACCGCGTCCGGATTGGCGTTATCAATAATTTCCCGCAGCACCGCCTGCGCTTCTTTTTCGCTTTCACGCGCGATAACGAAGCCATTAACCCCGATCTTCACCTGATGCTGGTTTTGTGCCGCCTTGCGCTGGATGTCATCCACCTGTGCTTTGATGCCTTCAGGCGTGTTGCCATTGGTGAAATACCAATCGGAAACGCGCGCGGCCATATCCCGCGCGGCACGCGAGCTGCCGCCCTGGAAAATTTCTGGCAACGGCGCCAGCGGCTTGGGCTTGAGGGAATAATCACGAAAACGATAGAAATCGCCGGCAAAGGTAAAGCTGGCTTCGCGCCAGATGCCTTGCAGGCAGCGAATGAACTCTTCCGAACGCAGGTAGCGCTCTTCGTGGTCGAGCCAGGGCTCGCCGATGGCTTTAAACTCCCCACGGAACCAGCCGCTGACGATATTGACCGCGATGCGCGGGCCGTACAGGTGGCTGATAGTGGCGATTTGCTTTGCCGCCAGGGTGGGGTTCCAGGGGCCGGGGAGCAAGGCGGCGATCACTTTCAGCTTTTCCGTCGATGCCAGCAGCGCCTGGGAAAAAGACACCGATTCATGCTGGTTGTCGGCGCCATAACCGGCGGTAAAACGGATCTGCGTGAGCGCATAGTCAAAACCGGCGCGTTCGGCGATTTGCGCCAGTTTTCGGTTGTAGCCGATATCCCAACTGGTGCGCTGCGGAATATTGCTGATCACTAACCCGCCCGACACGTTCGGCACCCAATAGGCAAACTGCAGCGGATGATTACCTGGCTCTGAAATGGACATAGGGCACTCCCGTCTTTTATTGATGAATTTTTATATCCGCCATACATCAGGTTGCAGGCGAAGTGGCTTGATATGACGTAGGGTGAAAAACGCTTTCGCCGCGAATTATCGTTTTTCTATATAACGTTTTCTGCTTTATGAAAATAAAAAGATAATCATTGGTTATAAGTGTGTTAGCAGAATGTGTGCCAACTTCAAGAGGGGAAATAAATGATGAAAATCAATTGAGTGAAAGGAGCATGGCGCCTGGTTGCTGTTGCATTTCCAACCAGCCATGTTGCATCTATGTTACATTTGCAACAACCGATTGGCGGCGGCCGGCATCTGGCGGAACCCGCGCAGCGCGCCGCAGAGATACGGCGTGGCTGATACCCTGCGTTTCCCCCCGGTTTTTAACGCGCTTTCGCCGGGTGAAACGCATGAAAAATTTTGTGCAAAACGGTAGCAAAAAAGACTTTGCATAATGCCGAATCTTTTACCATCATGATTCAAAACGCTGTTCCACTTTTCCTGGCATCTGGACTCTCTTGCAAAACGTCATCCTCTCTTTGCGCAAAGCGATTGAGCGCACGCCCTGGTATCCCAAACGGCGTTCCTATCGTGTGCTGTTCTGGCGTGAAATAACGCCCCTCGCCGTACCTATTTTCTTCGAGAATCTGTGCGTACTGTTAATGGGCGTGCTCAGCACCTTCCTGGTGAGTTGGCTGGGCAAGGAAGCCATGGCGGGCGTGGGCCTGGCAGACAGCTTCAATATGGTGGTGATTTCGTTCTTCGCCGCGGTCGATCTGGGCACCACGGTGGTGGTAGCGTTCAGCCTCGGTAAGCTGGATCACGAGCGCGCTCGCGCCGCCGCGCGCCAGTCTTTAGCGATCATGACGGTGTTTGCGGTTCTGTTGGCGCTGGTTATCGAGTTTTCGGGGCAGCAAATCATCAACATGATTGCCGGCAGCGCCGCGCCGGAAGTCAAAGCGTTGGCGCTTTCCTATCTGCAAATGACCAGTTGGAGCTATCCGGCGGCGGCTATTGCGCTGATTGGTTCAGGCGCGCTGCGCGGCGCGGGGAATACCAAAATCCCGATGCTGCTCAACGGCGGCATGAACATTCTGAACCTGGTGATCAGCAGCCTGCTGATCTACGGCTGTTTCTCATGGGACGGCCTGGGCTTTATCGGCGCTGGCCTTGGCTTGACCATTTCCCGCTATATCGGTGCCGCCGCCGTGATCTTTGTGCTGATGACCGGCTTCAACCCGGCACTGAAAATCCCGCTGAAAAGCTACTTCCTGCCGATGAACACCAATATCCTGCGCGAAGTGCTGGGCATCGGTATTCCGGCCAGTATCGAATCGGTGCTGTTCAACGGCGGCAAACTGCTGACGCAGGTTTTCGTCGCGGGGATGGGGACCAACGTGATCGCCGGCAACTTCATTGCCTTCTCGATCGCCTCGTTAATCAACCTGCCGGGCAATGCCCTGGGCTCCGCCTCAACCATTATCGTCGGCACGCGGCTGGGCAAGGGGCAAATCGCCCAGTCGGAGCGCCAGCTGCGGCATATTTTCTGGTTATCCACGCTGGGGCTTTGCGCGCTGGCGATGCTCTCGGCCCCATTCGCCGGCATGATGGCCCGTTTCTATACCAATGAAGAAGACGTTATCGATGTGGTCAAAACCTTAATCTGGCTGAATGCGGCCTTTATGCCGTTCTGGGCCGCCTCGTGGGTGTTACCGGCCGGGCTGAAAGGCGCGCGCGATGCGCGCTTCACCATGTGGGTTTCCATGCTGGGCATGTGGGGCGGGCGCATTTTGGTGGGGTATTTCCTGGGGATCGTGCTTAATTTCGGCGTGGTGGGCATTTGGCTGGGAATGTTCTTCGACTGGATCCTGCGCGGCCTACTTTTCTACTGGCGGATGGTCAGTGGCCGTTGGCTCTGGAAATACCCGAAGACCAAAAAAACGTCGTAAGGCGCCAGGCGCGCCGCCCATACCGGGCCGCTTCAAACACGGTTGTGTGACGCAACCAGCGCTTTCGCCTGCCGCCCGGCGCTAACATGCCTTTGGTTCAGCCTACCCAGGAGGTAACCCAAATGGTAAAAGTCATCGGTATTGACCACCTCGCCATCCGCGTGAGCGATTTGGCGCGCTCGAAGCAGTTCTACAACCGTGTGCTCGGTTTTATGGGATTCAGCATTGAGTGGGAATTTGACCGTGTAGTCGGTTGGACGAACGGCGAGACCATGTTCTGGATCACCGAAGCCGACGAACAGGGCCGCAAGCACCACCACCGCACGGGAGACGTGGGGTTCCATCACTATGCGTTTGAGGTGGCCAGGTATGAAGATGTCGATGCGCTCTATGGCGTGTTGTTGAAAGAAAACGTCACCATCGTTGACGCGCCCGCCGCCTATCCAAGCTATGGCGAGGGGTATTATGCGGTGTACTTTCTCGATCCGGATGGCCTGAAGCTCGAAGTGATGTTCTTCCTGGAAAAACAAAAACGCCGCGCCGCAAGAACGCAGTAAAGCACTGCCGGTGCCCATGCACCGGCGTGCTGATAAAGAGAGACCGTGGCCCGCTACACCAGGTAGCGGCGGAACCAGTCGATGGTCCGCCCCCAGGCCAACTCTGCCGCCGCCTTGTCGTAACGCGGCGTGGAATCGTTGTGGAAGCCGTGATTCACCCCTGGGTAGATATACGCCTCGTAGTTTTTACCGGCCGCTTTAAGCGCCGCCTCGTAAGCCGGCCAGCCTTCGTTGATCCGGGTATCCAGCTCCGCATAGTGGATCAACAGCGGTGCCTGAATGCGCGGCACGTCTTCCGCGCGCGGCTGGCGGCCATAGAACGGCACCGCAGCCCCCAATTCAGGATATGCGACGGCCGCCGCATTGGCGACGCCGCCGCCATAGCAAAAACCGGTAATGCCCACCTTGCCGGTGATCGACTTATCGGCCATCAGAAACTCAACGGCGGCAAAAAAGTCATTCATCAGCTTGGTGGGATCAACCTGGCTTTGCAGCTCACGCCCTTTATCATCATTGCCCGGATAACCGCCGACCGAACTCAGCCCATCCGGCGCCAATGCGACAAAGCCGGCCTTCGCGACCCGGCGCGCCACATCTTCGATGTAGGGGTTCAACCCACGGTTCTCATGCGCCACCACCACGCCCGCTAGCGGCCCCTCGGTTTTGGCCGGGCGCACCAGATAGCCGCGCACCTCCCCATGGCCGTTAGGCGATGGATAGGTAATGTATTGCGGCAGGATATCCGGATCGGTGAATTCAATCTGCTGCGCCAACGCATAGTTGGGGCTTAGCGAAGACAACAGCGCGGCGGCAGTCAAACCGCCGACGGTATACTTGGCGGCGCGGTCAAGGAATTCACGGCGAGAAATCTTGCCGTGTGCATAGTAATCGTAAAGCTCAAGCAGTTCAGGGGGGAAATCTTTCGCGGTGAGACGACTCATCCATTCCTCCTTACATTATGACATGCACGTGGTATTACCCATGAGCCACGAAAACAACCTATGGCGTTGGCCGCGCCCGGCGCTGCGGGCACGGTAAGATCCTTAACGCTGCAGCGGCGTATAAGGCGTAAAGAAGTCTGCACCAGCCCAAGCCGGCATGTCAAAGGCAATCGCCGGGCCGCGGACAAAACTGGCGTGCTGGAGCCATAGCGGCTGTAGATTCAATCTGTCAACGCAACACCCCTTTCAATTATCTCTTTCGGTGTTTTGAACTTCAGTGTCTTTCTTGGTCTGTTGTTTAGCTGAGCTGCAACCTGATCCAGCTCATGTTGAGTATATTGGGCAAGGCAAGTCTTTTTGGGAAAGTACTGTCTAATTAGCCCATTAGTGTTCTCGTTTGTTCCCCGCTGCCAGGGACTCTGAGGATCGCAGAAGTAAACTTTAACTCCGGTGCTGCCAGTAAATTCCAGATGCCTGGCCAGCTCCATTCCTCTGTCCCATGTCAGTGATTGCCGGAGTTCAGGCGGCAAGCTCAGGAATTTGTCGGTAAGAGCCTGATTCACTGAGAAAGAATCTTTGCCCCTGAGTCTAAGGATGATCGTATAACGTGATTTTCGGTCTACAAGTGTGGCTATATGCGAGTTTTTTGTGCCTGATACTAAATCGCCTTCCCAGTGCCCCAGAGAGCGTCTGTTATCGATATGCCGGGAGCGTTCGTGAATTGGCGTTCCGTTCACTATATTGATCGTACCTCTTTCACCTTTGCGGGTATGGCGTCTGCCATGACGAAGGCTATGCGATCGGCGCAGATGCTGTACATTCAGGTGGTGTAGCGCTTCACGGCTACGAAAGTACAGCGTTTTATAAATTGTCTCAGGTGATATTCGCAGTGTTTTTTGACGCGGCTTCGTTCGCCTTAACCATCCTGATATTTGCTCAGGAGACCACTTCATCACCAGCTTTTCCAGAACAAGCTCTCGCAACGGTAAATTCTGATCCAGTAAGCACGGTTTTGGTCTTTTCGCCATCCTGCTGGCCCGGTTATTAGCATCTACAGCTTTGTAATAGCGCCTGCCTCGATTACGCTGAACTTCACGTGAGATCGTCGAAGGACTACGATTTAGCGCAGTAGCTATCGCACGAATGCTCATTTTGGCTGACAAACCGGCTCGTATTTCCTCGCGCTCAGACAGCGTCAGGTGAGCTACAGCCCGCTTGCGCTCATTGGGTTTTATGCCGCCAGTATCTCTTAACATAGTGAAGATTGTTCCTGGTTTCGAACCCAGGATATTAGCTATTTCACTGAAGCCTGTTCCGTTCTTCCACAGTTCAAAAACAGATGCTTTTTCCTTTGCTGTAAATGTCCGTCTCATTCAAAAATCCTCCGCAACCCCATGTTTTCACATGACTGTTGCGTTGACCAATTGAATCTACAGCGGCGTTTTTTGTCATCGTTTATACATTCACACGCCAAATCTCCATATTGTGTGTAGAGATGCCGGCAAAAATGAATATTCAGCTTTATGAGGCCATTTCCACCAACGGCTTAACGGCGCCGATGAGATGACAACCGTTATTTACCACCACACTTCTGCCTGAACGCCCACGCTGAGTTGGTCGTCTTTATCATCTGCGAAGCTAAATTGAGAAATGCCGTTTTGCAGCGATTTCAAATAGCTGGCATAGAAGCGAATTTCCGGGCGAGAGGTCAACATACTGGTATTGACTTTAAAGGTATGGAACAGCGTGGTTTTGTACCCTGATTCCCGGTAGTTGACATCGTTAGCCGTATTTTTTTGATTAAAATAGGCTAACTCCACCCCGCTCTGGTTGTACTGGTCCCAGATATAGGCCGGGCGCAACACGGCGCGGAATGTTTCAAAATCAGAGTGAGGGCCGGTCTCGTAGCTGTAGAGATCGTTCCCGCGGCCATAAACCAGCGCGTTCGCTACAATAACGTCCGGACGCAGGTATGCCTCACCCTGTGAGATAATGCGCAAGGCGGTGCCACCGGTATGCTCACCGTAGTAATATTTACCGTCGCCGTAATCAGGGTTAGCATCGGAAATACGCATAAACCCGCTGGCAATAGAGTTATTGGCAAACTGTACGGCAAGTTCATTAAACCCGCCCTTGGTGAATTTTTGCCTGATAACACCCGTCGCCAACCATGCGTCTTTCAACGCGAAATAGCTGCTTGATTTTTGGTTATTGCTTTTATTCGCCGTATTATATTTACCGTCAATTTCCAGCGTGGCGTTATCCCACAGCGGGATCTCGCGGTAGCGAATGTCCAGTGCATTGGTGTTAACCTGGGTAGTTGTTGAATAATCCTTTGAGTAAAGATCAAGATCCTGGCGCAACAAGGCCACGTCCATTTCCCCCCCCGCCACGTCGATATTTTCCAACCCAACAGCCCCAGCAGAATCCGCTTTATGGGCCTTCCAGTCCAACATCTGGATTTCATAATTGCGCAGATAGTGTTTACCCACCCAAAAAGACGCCTCCGGCAGGAAGGGAATAAAACCGGTGGTCGTTACGTACATATCAGAGAACTGCAGCAGGTTATCACTGCTGGAATCAAACATCCCATTACTGTACGACTGCCCTACGTTGCCATCCAGCCAAACAACTGCATGGACAGATTTGCCGTCCTGTTCATAAACTCGCTGATTAAGGATTAAATCAAACCAGCCACTGTGCTCATTGCCGAAACGGCCAAGCGAGCCAATGGCATAAGACTTCGGAACACCGTGTGACGCCGTGGCCCAGCCAGCACGGAAATAGCCAGAGTAAGTAAAGCCGATATCATTTTTCACGTACTTGCTGATATCGTCCAACGTGAGCGCCGGCTGGCCCACGCCGGCAGTGGCGGTTGCAGCCGCCGCCGGTTTATCCTCCCCAGTTTGTTTATCTTTGGCAGCCACCAGCGTTTTTTCCGCCACCGGAATATACACCTGCTCTTTGCCGGATAATTTATCCTGACGATCTTTTGCGGCTGCAGCCTTATATTCTTTTAACTCTTTTTTGGTTTCAATAAGCTCTTGTTCCAATAATGCCAACCGCTCCTCGACGGTTAATTTTACGGCAACTGCATTATGAGGAAAACCAATAGAGAGTATTGTTGACAGGACAACTCCTGCCGACAAAGTGTTAATTTTAGCCATCATCATATTCCCATTTCATTATTATAGATAGGCACGGGGATGCCCGCCGATTATCCCCGGCCGATTATCGTTGTCTTAAACAGTGCTGTTTATCGATATTGTTTTCGCACGGCGCCGTTTTATCGGTGCAAGCCGCCTTAGCGATTATTCCCTTTGCGCAAACCCATTACGGATAAAGTAACTGGGGGTGCAGCTCCAGGCATGACAGTAGCTATCGATTTGCTTACTACCATAGGGCGAAGATAGTGGGTTCTGGGGATCAAAAGCTTCCCAAAACGTATTTGTGCCGGTGCTCACCATCGCCCCCCAATATGTCTCTACCAGAGATTGCGCCTGCAACTTCAGCCCGCAACGTATCAGGGCATCCACCATATGGTGATACAAATACGGCGTCATCGGGCGAACGGCCTGCGGCATCGCCATGACGCGCTGCAACGCCTGCGCCATTTGTTCGCGCGGCAAGACATTGGCCAGCGCCATCCAAGCCTGGGATGCCCAAGAAACCTGGCGCTTTTCACCACTGACGAATACGCCCTGCGATTGATCGAAAAACTGACGCACAGCGGCCTGTTTCATCAACGCGACTTTGTTTTCGATATCCACCGCTTCTTGCTGACGGCCAACTTCACGCGCTAACACCAGCCCCTGCTGGCAGCTATAAATCAGCAGACCTTGCATCGCAGCCTGCTTATCCAACCCTTTCAACGCTTCGCTCTGATCCTGCCCCGGGTTCCAGTCAATAAAGACATAATCTTTCTCCGGCGCCACAAACAGCCCCTGTGCGTTAACGTTCTTCAGTGCCAGTTCCAGCTGTTGCTTCGCCACCGGCCATAGCTCCGCGGCGGTTTGCGTATCTTTGGTCGCATGCAAATAGTCAAGCACGATGCTGCCGAACAGGGCCGCATAGTCAATCAGCACCACTTCGCCAATGCGGGGTTGAGGTTTTTCATAAACGCAGGCGGTAATGTAGCCGTCTTCACGTTGCAAGCCGGCAAACAGATACAGGCAGCGGCGAACTAACGCGGCATTATTGAAACTGACATAGTTGACCAAGGCCTGCAGGCGCAAGTCCCCCACCCATAAACGCCGATCCCGCTTTGGTCCATCCTCAAAACAGGTTTGCATGCATTCATGCAGGGTTCGGATGCTGACCCGATCGATATCGCGCAGCATTGGGCTGGGGTAATTCGCGGGCCGCAGCCGATCGGCGCCGGCGGAAGACACTGCCTGCACCTGAAGATCGCTGAACGTCGCGCTGAAATTTGAAGACGTAGAGATCACCTCGATCTTGACGTAGCGAAAGGCGTGGCGGCGCACAATCCTCACCTGCTGCGGCAAAAAGTCCACGTTAAGCACCTCGTCCGGCAGCCAGGAAGCACTGATCCAGCCTTTATAGGGATACAACGGCTGGGCGACATCAGTGCTGACCTCACCGAAGATCAGGCGCAGGCGCACCGGCGCGTCGCACGACACCCCTTTCCAACCCAGCGTGAAGGTCAGATAGCCGGTATAGTGCTCGCCGAAGTCGATAATGAAACTTTCGCCGTTCTTAAAGCTTTTTCCCGGAAGTTCGGCAATGCCGTATTGGTTATCCATTACCACGCCCAGCAAATTGGTTTTGTCTTCACGCGGCACAACCACATCGATAGCGGGATAAGGCGTTTCTTTCAACGACGGTTTTAATATTTCAGCCATCTCAAGCCAATGCTGCTGCCGGGTAAGCGGGGCCGGCTTATTGTTTGCCGGCGTTCCAGACGTTGCGCTAACCGCGCTAGCAGCCTGTGCAGCCGGTAGTGCTTTTACACAACCAGCGACCACGGCGGCTTTGATTAATAACTCTCTTCGGTTCATCGTCATTCCTCTGCTGATTGGCGTTCAACAATCGCTCAAACGCTAAAATTTAGGCAAAAAAAAACCTAAACCCCTTTACTGCGGTGTAAGACACCACAGATAAAGAGATTTAGGTTTTGCCTCATGGCGCGGTGATGAAAACACGCCGCCCATAAAGTAACAATCCTGAATACCACCGCCCCGAAATAGCTGGCATTGGCAATAGTTTGAGTATGTTGTTATTTGGCCAATGAAGCAACAGCCCGCTGAAACACCTGTTTGCTTTTGTGACTAACTGCAAACTTTAAGCCTAATCGTGACGCAGCGTTAAATACGCGTCAATTCCCCCTACCTCCCCATCAGGCGGTGGCACGCCACCGCCTGATTTTCTTCCTTTTCAGACAATCGTGACAGTAGCGCACAGCATAGGCGCCATCCCCGCCCCAGACAGCCAGTGAACCCCGTTGACGGAGCGCGGTGTGGATATAGGTGCGGGCACGATAAGATCCTTAACGCTGCAGCGGCGTATAAGGCGTGAAGAAGTCCGCACCAGCCCAAGCCGGCATGTCAAAGGCAATCGCCGGGCCGCGTACAAAACTGGCGGCCTGATTCACATCCCCTTTACCGGCGTAGCTCACAGTATACGGCCACGGGTAAACGGGGCGGGTACGCAGGATCTTCACCGCCAGGGGCGCCGCAGGTTGATGTGCTTGCTTATCGGCCTTGCCCGGCTTATCGCCTACCGGAGCGCCAAAGTCGCTGGCGGCGGCTTGTTCAGGCTGGCTGGCGACGACCACTTCCGGCGCGGCACCCTTTTCAACCCAGCTCATCATCGGGGTGAGCAGATCCACCTGATACGGCCCTTCCCCGTTGCCGCAGTGGTACATGCCGGGGAACAGGTAAAGACGTGTAAAGGCATCGGCCTGGGTTTTACCCATCTGTTTTTCTACCGCCGTGTAATAGGCAATGGTGTTAATCGGCGATATATGCTGATCGGCCCAGCCGTGCCAGAGGATCAGCTTGCCGCCCGCGGCGGAAAAGGCGCTTAAATCCGGGTTGGTGGCATCAAACAGCGCGTGGCGTGGGCGCAGCTTATCGAAAGTGGCCAGATCGAACTTCATGTCGGCCAGGCCAAAACTGGCCGGCGGATTGGTTTCAAACGCCATATTGCGCAGCACCTGCAGCGAAACCATCTCGCTGAAGATTTTCTGATCGTGGGAGCTTGGCACGTAAACGCCGGTCCAGGCCAATTCAGAGCCGAACTGCGGGCCACCGGCCGTCAGGCGCGTGCCTGTCGCCGGATCGCGCGGGCCATCGTAGAATTTACGCACCACCCCCACTTCCGCCACCGTCAGGCAAGCCGATGTGTCTTCGGCGCCCGCCGGGCACTGCACAGTGGCCGGATCAAAGTGGCAGGCCAGCGGGTTCTGGATCAGCCCATCAGCCAGGCCGTCGAGTTTGTCACAGGCCGCGAGCACCGCTTGATGCAGGATCGGTAAACGTGATGCCAGCAAAATCGGCTTGCCATCCGCCCCGGTATTGGCACGTGCCTGCCAGGCATGGAACACCGCGTTCTGCGCCTGGAAGTTCAACGCGCTGGCGCCGGCGATAATACCATTAAAATCATCAGGATAACGTTGTGCTTCAATCAATGCCTCACGGCCACCGTCCGAGCAACCATTAAAATAGGCATAGGCGGCCTTCTGCCCGTAAAAGGCCTGAATCAGCGCTTTGGAGGCTACCGCCGTCAGATGTTGCGCACGGTGGGCAAAGTCCGCTCGCTTTTGCGGATCGCGCCCGAATGAGCCATCCTGATCCTGGTGCCCCATATCCGTGGCGGCAATAACAAAACCGCCGGCGTTCGACGGCGCACAGCCATCCGCCGCCCCCACGTTTTTCGCTACCCGGCCGCACAGCCCGCCGCAGCCAATCTGCAGATAGCGTTGCGTCCAACTTTCCGTCGGCAATTCCACCGAGAACGTAATTGACGGCGCCAGCACGCCCTCTACGGCGCAAACCGCCGCACCCTGGCTGGAGCGTTGTTCTTTCGCTGAAGTCACACGGCTGCCGCCGCCGCCGATAGCCGTCAGATCAAAGGTTGCCAGATTGGCACAGGCCGTAACGGGTTTAACGATCTCAAGCGCGGCATACTGTGCAGCCAGCGGCGTTTGCGCCGTAGCCGTCGATAAGGCGCTCCACGGCAACAGCGCGGCAGCCAGGCATGCCAGCCATGATGATCCAGATCCGCCTGAACGAACTTTGGGTGTAAGCATGAATGAAACCTCATTTCTTGTTGTTGATGACCACGGCGTTCGCATAACTCAGCGCCCAGCGCCGTGCCGACAAAGTGAGAGAGAAGCCTAATATAAACCAATCATCCGTCAGGTTTCTGATAAGAAAACGTTATTCTTTTCCGCAATGCGGGCATGCCATTCTTCGCTCGCGGTCTGGCAATAACGGGAAATCGCCGGTGCCGGCCGCAGGAAAAACCTATTGGCGATGAAGAGAAAAAACTGCGTGGCAAATCGTTATTCCACAAATGTGGATCATGAAAAAAGAGCAGAATGAGAGGCGCCCCATTCTGCCCTAAATCAGCAATATTTCTTTAGCATATTGCCCTGGCCGGATCCCGCGCTATCAACGGTAACCGGCCAGGGCGATGCCGATTAGAATGACATAGTCAGCCCGGCGTAGTAAGCACGACCCGGTTGGTTATAGGTGATAGCCCCGTTGTTTTCACGATAGATTTTTTTATCGAAGAGGTTGCTGATACCCGTATTCACCCGCAGGTTCTTCATCACGTCGTAGTTCACCCCTACGCCAACGATGGAGTAAGCACCAAGTTCATCGGTAGCCATCGAGTTTAACTCTGTACGTTTGTCGGCATATTGACGCGGTTTTTGACGGCCGTACATAGTCCAGGTGGCATTGGTGGACAGCTTGTCGGTAACCTGCCAATCCAGCATGGTGTTGATGGTATATTTCGGAATAACAGACAGCGGGTTACCCGTCTCTTTATTCTTGGACGTGATCATGTAGGTAGCATTGGTGCGCCAGTTAAGCGTATCGCGGATAACCGGCACCACCAGGTTAGCTTCCAGCCCTTCCACTAGCGCCTTACCGCCGTTTTCCCAACGCAGAATGTACTTATTGTCGGACGCCTGGCCTAAGACGTCGGTACCGGAGACAATCTTATTCTGGTAATCATTACGGAAATAAGTGATACCCGCATCGTAGCCGTTATGGGTGAACTCCAGGCCAATTTCTTTGTTGATACTAATTTCCGGCTTCAGATTACCGTTCCCCAGCAGATAGCAACCGTTATCCGTGGGTATCGTTACCGGGCACCCATTACCGCTGGTGCTTAATAAATAACCTTCACTAGACTGATACAGGTTAGGCGCTTTGAACACGCGGGCGATACCGGCCTTCAGCTTGAAGTATTCACCCAGCTCCTGCGATGCGTTCAGGCTTGGGCTCCAGTTGCTGCCAAATTTGCTGTGATAGTCGAAACGCAGCCCGGGAATGATAATGGTGCCCGGTACGGCTTCAATATTGTCTTCAAAATAAATCGCACTTAGCTCCGCGCTGTTTTTAGTACTACGCGCAGACGCATCGCCCGATATGTCGTCAATGGTCACCCCACTTGCAGAGGTCGCTTGCATTGAGGCCGGATCGTTTAGCTGCTCACGGTTCCATTCGGCGCCCAGCGTCACCGTTTGCTCAACCAGCAGATTGAGCGGAATGTTCACTTCACCGTTGGCTTTGTAGTTCTCCAGACGGCTGGTGGAGTATTCGTCACTGTTGATCATCCCTTCAACACGCCCGGTCGAACCTTCCTTCAGACGGGTGTTGTTGGTTTTTTCATAGTAGAAGCCCAGACGCGACTGGCCCCAATCCCAGATACCGTTGTGGGTGACACCATAGGACTGGCGATACATGCGGTTGGTTTCCGCGCCATACAGCGACGGCACCAGTGAACTAAGGTTACCGTTACTGTACTGGGTATCGCCGGCGTAGATATTGCCCTGGCGGCTGTAGGCGTATTCGAAGTCCACGATCTGCTGTGGATTGATTTTCCATGACAGCAGCGTGTTGATGTCCTTGTTGCGTACCCCTTCGCGCCCGGCCGCGTAAGAACCGTTTTGCTGGGTGTTGATGTCATAGGCATCGGCGTCGGTTTTGTTGATGTTGCCGTACATGCGCATGGTCAGCACATCTTCAATCAACGAACCGCTCAGGCTCACGTTGGCCCTTTTGGTCGCCCCTTCTTTATCGTTTTCAGGCTGGTTGGTATACAGGGAAAGCGAGCCATGCCAGTCTTTGGTTGGGCGCTTGGTGATAATATTGACCACCCCGCCCGCCGCGCCGGAGCCATAGCGTGCGGCAGCCGGCCCGCGCAGCACTTCAATACGCTCAACCATTTCCGCCGGCACCCAGTTGGTGTCGCCGCGCGTATCACGCTCGCCGCGCCAACTGTAGCGCACAGAGTTGCGTGACATCACCGGTTTGCCATCGATCAGGATCAGCGTGTTTTCCGGGCCCATACCGCGGATGTCGATTTGGCGGTTGTTGCCACGGTCGCCGCTGGCGCTGTTCCCGGTCAGGTTCACGCCTGGCATTTTACGGATAATATCGGAGAGATCGTTTACTGGAGGATCTTTTTTGATGTCTTCAGCGGTAATGATCGAGACACCCGGCTGCTGTTTGAGTTCTTGTTCTGCGGTGGCATGAACAACCAGAGTATCAGCCGAGTCAGTTTGATCTTCATCAGCAGCATAGGCATTGGCGCTGAGCAACCCGGCTAGCAGCAACGCAAGCGGTGTTTTTTTGTAATCTATTTTTACATTCACAGACCAAATCTCCATATTGTGTGTAGATATGCAAGTAAATGCGCATGATAATGATAACTATTATTATTGTAAACAATGTAAATAAATCTCCATATTTTCCTCACAATGTTCCATTTGGTGTAATTAAGTGAATAATTAACTTATTTCGTTAATAAATAATTCAGTTTTATAACTATATTCTTCTGGAAATGGCTTAATAAGGCGTTAAAGCCCCCGCAAATAGGTAACAAATCTTTATCTCATACCCTTTCCCTTGGCGGCTCGGGCGCTTTACAAATGATGGTTAGGGGGGATGGCTGTTCCCACAAAGGATTGCACATAGTGTAAAAAACCGTGAGGTGGTCGGCGCCAGGGGAATATCCCCTTAATAGAAGAAGGGATAATGAAACACGGTAGAAAACCAGGATAGGTTCTAAGGATTTCACCGGGCGGCCCAAAAGCGCTGCCCCGGCTTTTATAGAGTTACAATTGGCATTTCCTCGTTGTACAGTCTCAACAAGGGCTTTCGCAACGGCCTGTTTTTAGCCGCTGCCCGATCTTTAACGTGTGGGCTATATTCCTGGCGCAAACATGGATATTTTCAGAGGCGTTTCCCAGCGCACCGGTCAACGTGGTTACTTTGTTTAATATACTGAATGCCGAATCAATCCCGTGGGCATAAACCTCTTCAACGCCGTCGCCAAAGCAGCCGGCAATCACGATAACAGGAATGCCATGCGCCTTTGCCAGATGCGCAACGCCGATGGGCACTTTCCCATTAATACTTTGATTATCGATCCGCCCTTCACCGGTAATCACCAGATCGGCATCCCTAATGATCTCTTTCAACTTAAGAGATTCGGCGATGATATCGAACCCAGGCTTTAATTCTGAGCGAAAAAAAGCCAGCAGCGCCGCCCCCATCCCACCGGCGGCCCCCGCTCCAGGCACATCCGCTACCTCAATATTTAAATCACGTTTGATGACATAGGCAAAATGAGCCAGATTGTTATCCAACTGAACGATGGTTTTCTTCGTTGCGCCTTTCTGCGGGCCGAAAATCGCCGAAGCGCCATATTCACCCAATAGCGGATTCGTCACATCACAAGCAATGTGGAACTGGCAGGATAAAAGCCGCTTATCCATGCCAGACACATCAATTTTATCCAGCTTTGCCAACCCACCGCCGCCGAAAGGAATTTGCCTGCCTCGCTTATCAAGCAAACGCCCCCCCAGCGCCTGTATCATCCCCGCCCCGCCGTCATTGGTCGCGCTACCGCCGATGCCAATAATAAAACGACGCGCGCCCTGATCCAGAGCGGCTTTTATCAATTCCCCCGTGCCGAACGAGGTCGTGATCAGCGGATTACGTTTTTCTGGCGGCACCAACGCCAGCCCACTGGCCGCGGCCATTTCAATAAACGCGCAGGTTTTATCACGTGACAGGCCCAGAAAAGCACAGACTTTGTTCCCCAAGGGCCCGGTAACCTCTGCCTCCACGATGCTGCCCTGGATAGACTCGATCATTGTCACTACGGTCCCTTCCCCGCCATCAGCTACCGGGCATTTGATGTAGCATGCGTTGGGGAAGACTTCCATAAACCCTTTTTGAATATGAATTGCTACATCTAAAGCTGATAAACTCTCTTTAAATGAATCAGTCGCAATAATTATCTTCATCAGAAAAAAACCTCTCCACATCCGTTACAGCGTTTATCAGCTTGCCAAATAGTGAGTTAAATAAACCGAGCGTTATTTCGGCTCATCAATAATAAAGATCATGATCAATCCAATCACCGCGCAAACACCAAAATAGGTGAATACGGCGCCAAAATTCCCGGTAATATCCAATAAATAGCCCGCAACCATCGGTGAGACAAAACCACCCAAATTACCCCCACTGTTAACCAGCGATATAGCAATAGGATAATTCTTGCGATCGACAATTCCCATTGGGTAAGCGGTGAAAGCCGGCCAACCGATATTGAGCATTAACCCGACAAAAAACAGAGCGGCGGCCAGAATCGTGGTATTCCCAGGTATATTCACCATGATATACATCATGATCATCGTAGAGAAAGCAGTAAATAACATTGTCGGTTTACGCCGCCGCCCCAGCACTTTATCGGAGAACCATCCGCCAAAAATGGCACCGACAAAGCCACCGATAAACGGCATCGCGGCTATAAAACCCATTTTTATAAATGAAAAACCTTTTTCATTAACAAGATAGGAAGGTACCCATGTCAAAATACCATAAAGGATACTGACCATCATAAAGTACGCTATCGTGTTACCCCAGATGTTCCTGGATTTAAATATTTTTGCCGCTGAATCAATCGGAACAACTGATTTAGTACGGATGAATTTATCAAGCGACTGAAATTTATCGGCAATAACGATATTGCCTTCCACTTTGGCATTATCTACCGTGGCGTCTGAAGAACGGATATATTGCAGCTCGCTTTCTGAAACAAATTTACTCTCTTCAGGCCGGGATTTTACCAAGATAAACCAAAGTAATGCCAGAAATATGCCCGGTATGGCAAAGGCAAAAAATACCCAACGCCAGCCATAGGCGAGAGAGATCCAGACCACCAAGGGCGGCACAAGAATAGGTGCGAACATGGTGGAAGCAATGTAGACCCCCGTTGCCGTTGCTTTTTCTTTCGGCGGGAACCAGTTATTGATGGTTGAGGTTAATCCGACGGGCGTCGGCCCTTCCGCAACCCCCAGGCCAAAGCGAAGCCACTTAATCGCAAATGCAGAGTTGGCGGTGCCGATCAGCCACGTGAAAAGTGAAAAGCCAAGAATAGAAAACGAAATGATGCCCCGAACCCCTCTTTTCGCCATGAGAAACCCGGCGGGGATTTGGCATAGCGCATAGCCCAGGAAGAACATACTGGCTAGCGAACCGGCCTCAAAATTATTCAGCTTAAACTCTTCAACGATAAAAGGCAGAACGGCACCAATATTTGATCGATCGGCATAGTTAAGTGCATAAACAATGAATATCATAACAAGAACAAACCAACGATAATTTGTCTTTGGTTTTATTCCATTTATAGTCGCGTTTATCATAATGTTACCCTACCGAGTAAACTGTTTATTTGGATATTTTCAAATTAAGGCATTTGAAAACACTGTTTTATGATCGTAATGTAAACATCTTACAACGGAGAAAACGTTATCCCTTATTGGTAAATATAAAGGCCAACATTCCCTAATTATGTTTTACAGTTATCTATCCCAATGCACGGCCTAAGACGGAAAGAACGCCAGGCAGCCTGATACAAAAACATTTCATGCAGAAAAAACAACGTCAGTTTATAAGCAACTTATGCATAACTTTTTTTAGTGATGGGTAGAGTGATTCGTAAATTTCGAAATTCTTTTCATATATCTCTTTAATTTTCAAATCACGGTTCGGCTTAAATGACACCTCATCGGTTCTGATAATAGGAAGATCCGGATCATTAATACCGCAAAACTCACCGGCGCCCGTCGCGCCAATGATTGCCGCACCAAAAGCAGCGGCGTCGCTGCTCTGCGATATGCTGTACTCCACCTGAAGAATATCCGCTTTGATTTGAGTCCAAAGGTTGTTACGTGAGCCACCGCCAACGCTCAGAAGCTCATCCAGCGTGACGCCCCACTTCTCGTGCGCGATTTTAAGCAATTGCTTCATGCCAAAGGCGGTACCTTCAAATGCAGCCCTGATCATATCATTGCGATCGTGAGACAAACGTAGCCCAATCCATGCGCCGGAAGCCTTAGCGTCCCAGATAGGGCTTCTTTCCCCGGCAAGATAAGGCAAATAGATTAGCCCCCTGGCGCCAGGCTCTGACGCACTCGCCAATTTCTCCAGGCTTTTATGATCGTTAACCTCTGGCCAGACGGATTGATTAAGCCAGCCAAAAGTGCCCCCCGTGGTTGACATTGCGCCATGAGCCAACCATTGGTTTGGTACCACGTGATAACGGTTCATAAAGCGGCTGTCGAAGTTTGGCGTGTCCAGGCAAAACGTAATAACCCCCGAAGTCCCGGTAGATTCGAACGCGCTGCCGCCGTCGATCAAACCAACAGCAAACGCCGATGCGGCCGTATCCGCAGAACCCAGCACGATCGGAATACCACTCATTAACCCTGTCTCTTTTGATACCGCCTCGTTGACATGGCCAATCACAGAGGTGCACTGATAGATCGGCGGGAGAATATCGTGATCGAATGCCCAAAACTTCAGCAACGATGCAGACCATTTCGGCGCTCTGGCTAGCGCCACAGCCCCCGAATAGGCCGCCTGGGTTGGATCAATCCCGAGCTTGCGGCTCCCCAGTTTTAGCGCTAAAAATCCATTAAACAGCACCATACGGTGCACTTTTTTCATCAATTCGGGTTGATTCTGCTGTAACCAGCCCAGCGTCCCCACCCAACATGCGGACGGGCTTGGGCTGTTACAGATCAGACTTTTGACGCTTTCCTGATCTTCCCCGAGCGTTTGGTGAATAAAGGCCTCGGAACGGCCGTCCAAATAAGTAATCGCATTGCATACCGGATTATTAGCTTTATCTAATAAAACCAACGTAGGGCAAGCGACAGAAAGACCAATTGAAATAATGTTATCGACTTTTTCGGTCACTTCCTTTATCGCTGAAACAACCTGTTGCCAATACTCCGACAAATTGATTTCATGATTTCGTGAAGATTTTGAAATAATCTTTGTGTCTCTAGATGCTTTAGCCAGTAGTTCACCATGAAAATTAAATGCGCAAACCTTTACGCTGCTACTTCCGGCATCAATGCCTAAATAGGCTTTATTCATCTTATTCACCTCCATTAGGCGAAGGCTAGGTTGTATTCCACAATAATGCGTGAACACCGCTGGCAGTCATTGGGCTGGGGCCCAAGCCCGATCGCTACATAATCAGGCTTGAACATAGGCCCAGCCCGGCGCACTTTGTTTTGATCACAGGCCTTAGGGCCAACTATCTATTACGGACACAACCTAGTTATTAATAATTATTTTTATCGCCGCCCCCTCAAGGGCGCATTTAAAGGCATCTTCTACGTTTTCCAACGCAAAGCGATGACTGATCAGTTTTTCAACGTTAATTTGCCCCGAACTAATTAACGACAAGGCCGTTCTATACCCTTCCCGGCTGAGTGCACTGGCCCCGGTAATAATTAATTCGTTATAGTGAATAATATTCACATCGATACTGGCCATATCATCTTTTGAAAAACCGGCAAAAAGGTTTATGCGGCCGCCCTTGCGTGCCAGCGCTAACGATGCGTTGACCAGTGATGGAATACCAATCGCCATAATGACGACGTCAGCACCAACACCGCCGGTTTCTGCCAGCACCTTTCCGTGTAGATCCTCCTGGCTGGAATCAACGACATAGTCGGCACCGCACTGCAACGCCGCCTCGCGCCGCTGTGCATTCAACTCGCTGACAATAATTTTTGATGCGCCGGATAACCGTGCCAGCATGATATGCATCAGGCCAATCGGGCCGGCCCCGACAATCACCACGGTGTCGCCCAGTTCAATGCCCACATTTTTTTGGCCATTAATACAGCAGGCCAAGGGTTCGGCTAAGGCTGCAGCGTCATGGGTAATTCCCTCTGGGATGTTAAATACATTCCCCGCTTCCAGAGCAATTGCGGGTATGCGTACGTATTCGGCAAAAGCGCCATCAAATTCATAGCCAATCGCCTGCCGGTTCAGGCACACGTTTTCTTTGCCATTACGGCAATATACGCAGGCACGGCATGGGATCACCGGATCAACAGCAATGTGATCCGCGACCTTAAATTGCCTGACGCCTTGACCGACTTCGACAACTTCACCCGAGAATTCATGACCAATCACCGAAGGGTAACGCACTCCCTTGGTTTTTTTCCCGGTGACAATACGCCCATCCGTCCCACAGATTGCGGCGGACTTAACCCGGATAACCAACTCACCGGCATTCGCCTTGGGCTTTTCAACTTCTGCCAGTTCAAGTTTATTGGCCGCGAATAACACTGCTGCTTTCATCTCATTTCCTCCAGCATAAGTAGCAAACGGTTATTTGCCGCCGGCCTGTTGATAAACAGCAATCGCCTGATCAACGCTACAGTCACTGTTAATCAGAGCATCCAAGGCTTTCACCACCGCAGTCGGGGTTTCATGCTGCCAGACAAAACGCCCATAGGTAACGCCGCCGACGCCGATATCCAGCGCCTTACGGGTATTGGTTAAGAAACTCACCAGATCGCTCCCCATATCCCCACCGGCTAATGCCACCATTGCCGGGCAACAATCAACAACTTCCTTGAACGTTTCCGCCGAGCCCGACCACAGGGTTTTGATGATATCCACGCCCAATTCCGCCCCGGCGCGTACGCAATAAGCCAGGTTTTTCGGATCGAATGAATCTTCGATCATCGGCCCTTTGGGATAAATATGCGCCACTACCGGCAAGCCCACGGAACCGGCCGCTTTGGTTACCTGGCCGAGGAAGGTTAATTGCCTGGCCTGTTCTGGCCCGCCAAGAATACAACCAACGGAAATTGCATCAGCGCCAAAACGAATGGCTTCTTCAACATCTGCCACCGGGGTGTCGTATGCTTCATGATAAGGAATCGAATAGCTGGTGGCTTTCATGATAATTGACACATCGGAAGCCGCGTAAGGTGCAAATACTTTTTCAATAATGCCTTTATGCATCGTGATGGCATCCGGCTTCCCGGCAACGACCTTCTCCATCGCCGTATTAATATCGCCAATCCCAGGCAGAACGCCGCGCGTGATCGGGTGATCCATGGTGATCGCCAACAGGCGGCCGGAATGTGGGTTCAACAAGCGGTTCATACGAATTTTTTTGCCTAAGAACATAGTATTACCTCTTTGTATTATTAAAAAACAGCATACCCTTTCACACCTAAAATAACGGGCAGTTGAGTTATGGATTATTGGATATAACGTGGCAAAGCTAATTAACTAAATTAATTGGCTCTCCAGACAAATAAGCATTGATATTTTCTATCAGCTTATCGGCTAATGTTTGAATCGCCTCAAAGCTAGCCCAGGATATATGTGGCGTCAGAATAAAATTGGGCAGTTTGGTCAGGGCCATGATCAAATCCTGCGGTGCTGGTGGCTCGTTAACCGCCACATCAAAGGCCGCGCCGGCGATCTGGCCTTGAGTTAATGCATAATAGAGTGCTTTTTCATTGACGATCCCGCCCCGAGCCGTATTAATAACCAAACAGCTCGGCTTCATTTTTTCAAACTCGGCGCTATTTATCATGTTACGGGTTGAATCAAGCAATGGGCAATGAATCGAGATAATATCGCTCTCGCGCAATACCTCTTCAAACTGTGTATACAGCGGCCCCATGGATGAATTCCCCTTATATGCGGAGAATAAAACTTTCATTCCAAAACTTTTGGCAATTTCCGCCACGGCCTTACCTAAGACACCATCGCCAATCAACCCCAGCGTACAGCCCGACAGGTTTTTAATCGGATAATCGAAGAAACAAAACTGGCCGGCACGTTGCCAACGCCCGCAGCAAACAGCCTGATGATAGGCAATGATGCTGCGCCGCAGGGCCAACATTAATGCAAAGGTATGTTCAGGAACCGAATTCATCGCATAATGGCGGATATTCGCGACGGAAACCCCCCGCTCTTTACAGGCCGCAAGATCAACAACATCGGTGCCTGTTGCAGCAACGGCAATAAAACGTAATTTAGCGGATTTTTGTAATATTTCCCTGGTGATTTTTACTTTATTGGTGATAATGATATCAGCATCATTGATGCGTAATGAAATATCTTCCGGACTTGTATTCTCGTAAAGGACTATTTCATTAGGCGCATTGATCTTATTCAACACGATTCCCGGCGGGAACGTTGCGTGATCTAAAAAAACAATCTTTATCTTCTCCACCTTATCACTCACCTTATCATTGTGATGCAACAACACGTCCAATCGATGGGTTAATAATACGCGAAGGATAGAAAAAGCATTTTATGCAACTGCACAAAAATAATGTGGGCTAATGCCAATAAGCCATTCAAATGCACAAAATCGCGTTATACGGATCACACAATCATTTTCTACCGCGCGTTGTTCGGCCCCCGGTTCTGTGCAAAAAGAGCCGCGCCAATCTGTTATTACGCGTAACGCGATAAAAAGCATACTTGCACAAAAAATCAGGCTATTTCGCATCTCGCCAATTTACGTTGATAGGCGCGAGCAAAAAAATGTGATGTCTTTTCCATCTTCACATTTATCCCAGACCTTTTGTGCATTTGCACAATATGCCATGCAGTTTATTACATGTAGGCTCAGTCAAATCCGTGTCTTGGCCCAAATGGAGATCCTTATGGCAGCTTATCATCTCGATGGTAGACTGGCCCAAGTTATCGTTGATCGTACGATGAAGATTATCGACAGCAATGTTAACGTGATGGACAACCGCGGCCGAATTATCGGCAGTGGCGATCAGGATCGGATAGGCGAATTACACGAAGGCGCGCTATTGGCTATCTTGCAAGAGCGCATCGTTGAAATTGACGAGGCCGCCACCCATAACTTGCACGGCGTTAAGCCCGGCGTGAATTTACCGTTACGTGTCGAGGGCAACATCGTTGGCGCCATTGGTTTAACCGGTTCGCCAAAGGCGCTACGCCGTTATGGCGAGTTGGTCTGTATGACCGCAGAAATGATGTTGGAACAGGCGCGGCTGATGCATATGCTGGCGCAAAATACCCGCCTGCGCGAAGAGCTGGTGCTTAACTTGATCCACGCCGAGAAATTCTCCCCTCCTTTGATAGAATGGGCGCCGCGGCTGGGGATTGATCTGAATCTGCAACGGGTTGTCGTGGTGGTTGAAGTCGACAGCGGCCAGTTAGGCGTAGAAAGCGCGATGGAAGAACTCCAACAATTGCAAACGTTACTGCTTACCTCTGAGCGCGATAATCTGATCGCCATTGTTTCACTTTCACAGATGGTGGTGCTTAAACCCGCGCTGAACGCTCGCGGGCGTTGGGATCCGGATATCCATCGCCAGAAGCTGCAACAGTTGCTCTCGCGCATGTCCAAAAGCAGCCAGTTGAAAATACGCCTGGCGCTAGGCAACTATTTCCCCGACGACGGCGGGATCGCCCGGTCCTACCGTACAGCCCGCACCACCATGGCCGTGGGCAAACAGCGCATGCCGAATCAGCGCAGCTACTTTTATCAGGATATGGTGTTGCCGGTGCTGCTTGACAGCCTACGGGGAGGATGGCAAGCGTGCGAGCTGGTGCGCCCACTGGCCAAACTGCGGGGTATGGACGGTAATGGCCTACTGCGGCGCACCCTGGACGCCTGGTTCGCCAACAACGTCCAGCCCAGCTCTACAGCCAAAGCTTTATTTATCCATCGCAATACCCTTGAATACCGCCTTACGCGCATCTCGGATCTCACTGGCCTTAACCTGAGTAATTTTGACGATCGGCTGTTGCTTTACATCGCCCTGCAGTTGGATAACGGCAAGCCGGAACACGCCATGGCCGGCCAGCAGTCTGATTTACGACTATCTTCCCATTTCTAGGCGCACAGCCGCATCGCTGATTTCCCGGCCCGCCAGGCTACATGCGACAACTTTTTGGTTACGGCCTGGCGCATAAAAAAGCGTCTTTTCGCGCCGGCCTCATTAGGGCAATTTCACTTGCCAATTATGTCTACAAGGGCAATGTCTTAATTTACCTTTTGATAACACGCGCGAAACATTAAATAATCGATAGGTTCGGTTGCCGATTTTATATTTCTCTGTTGTGACCCGTTTCAATATTTTCTCTGGAAAAATCGTATACATTCTATGGGTAATTTTATTTATTTGTCCTGCAGGTGGATCATATGAATAATAAATATAAGCTGCACGAATTCCTTGATGTAAAAAGGCTGCAGACACTTCAGGATAATTTCAGTAAGTCGATGATGATTGCACTTGTCGTTGTCGATGAAAACGGCGTCCCGGTCACTAAACCCAGCGGCTTTTCTGATTTTTGCGCCCGCTCCCGCATGACCCCTGCTCTGGCAAACCATTGCTATGAGAGTGACGATGCGGGTGGCCGCTCGGCAATGCTGGCGGGCAAGCCGGTGGTTTATCGCTGTTACTGCGGCTTTGTCGAGTTTGCCGTGCCGATTATGATTAACGATCATTATCTTGGCGCATTTATATCCGGGCAGGTAAAAGTCGAACAAGAAATTGAACAAACGATACCTTATATTCTCGATAATACGGCCATTTGGCAAGAAATCCCCAGGTTGGTTAATTTGCATCAGAATACGAAACGTATGCCCTATGAACGTTTCGAATCGACTGCATATACCCTGCTACACGTTTCGTCCTATCTGGTTGAACAGGCGCATGCCAATAATATTCAGCGGGAGCTTCATAAAAAGGATCTTGAATTAACCGATGAACTGCGCAAGCGGGTTGAAATAGAACGCTCACTGCATGAAGCTGAGTTCAAAGCCTTATCCTATCAGATCAGCCCACACTTCTTATTTAACGTACTAAATACCATTGGCCGCCTGGCTTTTTTGGAAGGCGCGCAGCGCACCGAAACAATGGTGCATGACTTCTCCGATATGATGCGTTATTTACTACGTAAAAATAACCATGGGTTAATAACGCTCAGGAATGAAATAAATTATGTCACGAGCTACATGTCGATTCAAAAAGTCAGAATGAATGACAGGTTCAATTATGTATGCGATATACCAGAAAAATACCTGGATATCGTTTGCCCCTTCCTGATATTGCAACCCCTGGTTGAAAACTTTTTCAATTACGTAGTGGAACCACGTGAAATAAGTAGCCAATTGGTTATCCGTGCTACTGACGATGGCCATGATGTCATTATCGAAGTCAGCGATAATGGCGATGGTATTTCCGCACAAGACATTGATAATATTTTATCCGGCGATGAAACCCGCCGGAAAGGTGGGATCGGCATTAATAATATAAAAAACCGACTCCAGCTATTATTCGGTGAAAGCTATGGTTTGGAAATAATAAGTCCACATAAACCGCAAATGGGCACCACGATAAAACTACGATTTCCAATGCTACAGGCCTAAGATGCCGGGGATAGATTATGTATAATATAGTGATTGTCGAAGACGAACATATTGAGTCCGAAGCGTTACGCAGAATCATCTCGCGCTGTGTCGAAAATTCGGTGATCCACGAAGCCGCAACCGGCAAAAAAGCGATTCAGCTTATCGATCAGCTCAACCGAATTGATATGATGTTTGTAGATATCAATATCCCGTTGCCCAACGGCAGCCAGGTGATCCAATACCTAAGGAGAAACAATAACGACACCAAAGTCATCGTCACAACGGCCAATGATGACTTTGATATTGTACGCAGCATGTTGAATCTGAATGTCGATGACTATCTGCTAAAGCCGGTTAAACAAAGTACGCTGACCGCCACCATTAAAAAAACGCTTAACCATAGCGATGACGATAATGCGATTTCCCGTGAGATGAAGCAAAAAATCGCTGCGCTTATTGATGCTTGCAGTTACCGGCAGTGGCATGATTATTTGTTCGACACGCTCAATGGCAAGCAGAGCGCCACACCGGGCGAACAGAATAAGGCCTTCAGCGATTTTCTTGAGGTGCTTAATCAATACCTTGCAGGAAAAGAAGAAAAAATCAGCGCGCTGGGCAAAAAGGTGGATAACGTGATCCATGAGGTGGCCTTGCATGGGCTCACCAGCCACAGTTATTACCGCATTATGCTGGCGATGTTGAGCATCAGCGAAGAGATCTTCGATTACAGCTTTAAACACCTCAACGCCAATATGGACTTTGTCGAGCGAGCGAAATTCCATATTGAGAAAAATATATTGAAAAACATCACGTTGGATGACATTGCGACCCACGCTTTCGTCAGCTCATGCTATCTGAGCCGTGCCTTTAAAAAAGCGACCGGCACGGGTTTTTCCAACTATATCGCTAACCGAAAAATGGCGATCGCCAAATCGCTATTGCGGTTTAGCGATCTCAAGGTGAACACCATTGCATTAGAGTTATCCTATCAGGACGCCAACTATTTCTGCCGGATATTTAAAAAAGAAACCGATATGGCGCCTTCAGATTATCGCAAGGCGTGCTTACCGGCGCCGCATGCCGCGGGCGGGCAACCCTGCCATGCCTGTTAATTTTGTACCAATGCCAGGAGGGAAAACAAAAAAGTCCACCATGCAGGCAATATAGTTCACGCTAACGCTTTACGCTTATTTATATAATTGGATCAAACCATTATAACAAGCGGCGTTGGCGTGAATGACTCTCTGTTTACCTCAGAATCGGTGGCCGAAGGGCACCCGGACAAAATGGCCGACCAGATTGCGGATGCAATACTGGACGCCATCCTGTTGCAGGATCCCTGGGCCAAAGTCGCCTGTGAATGCCTGCTCAAAACCGGCGTCGCTGTTGTAGCCGGTGAAATATCCACCCATGCCACCGTGGATATTGAACAGATCGTCCGCAACACGATCAGAGATATTGGCTACGTGGGTTGCGGCGTGGGCTTTGATGCACTCACCTGCGGCGTGTTGAATATCCTGGGCAAACAGTCTGGCGATATCGCGCAAGGCACCCGCGGCGAATCCCCGCAGCACCTGGGCGCCGGCGACCAGGGCATAACCTTTGGTTACGCCTGTAATGAAACAGCGGAATATATGCCGGCGCCGCTGATATACGCCCACCGCCTGATGGAACGCCAGGCGTTACTGCGCAAATCGCGGCGCCTGCCGTTTCTGTTGCCCGATGCCAAAAGCCAGGTGACGTTGCGCTATCACCAACGTAACGTGCAATACGCCGATGCCATCGTGGTTTCCACACAGCACTGTGCCGATATTTCGCTGGCAGCGCTGCGCGAAGCGGTCGTCGAAGAGATTATCAAGCCCGTTATTCCCTCCCATTGGCTAACCCCAGCCACCCGCCTGCTGGTTAACCCCGCCGGGCAATTTATCATCGGTGGCCCGGTTGCGGACTGCGGCCTGACCGGCAGAAAAATTATTGTCGACACCTACGGCGGTGCTGCCCACCACGGCGGCGGCGCATTTTCAGGCAAGGATCCCTCCAAGGTTGATCGTTCGGCCGCCTACGCCGCACGCTATGTGGCAAAAAATATCGTCGCCGCCGGGCTGGCTTCGCACTGTGAAATCCAGCTTGCCTGGGCTATTGGCGTGCCGCACCCGGTGGCGCTGAGCGTGGAGACTTTCGGCAGCGGCAAACTGCCCGCAGAGAAATTGCAGCAGTTGGTCTATCGGCATTTTGATCTTAGCGTTTTCGGCATGATCCAGATGCTGGATCTGTTGGCGCCCCGCTATCGCCAAACGGCTTGCTACGGGCATTTTGGCCGGGAAATATTTCCCTGGGAAAAGACGGATAAGGCAGAAATATTACGTGAAGACGCCCAACGATAACGGGTTATACGCCGCCAGGCTGGGGCGGCCAGAGATGCCACATCATGAATACATCAACAGGAGAAGGTTATGACCGGGCAAAGTTTAGGTTTGATTGAAACCGTCGGCCTGGCCGCGGCAATAGCAGCGGCGGACGCCGCCGTAAAATCCGCGAATGTCAGCCTGGTGGGTTATGAACTCACCAAAGGCGGCGGCCTGGTGACGGTCAAACTGGAAGGCGAAGTTGGCGCAATCAACGCCGCCGTGGCTGCGGCGATCGTGGCCGCCGGCAAGGTTGGCCAGGTTTATGGCCACAGGGTTATTGCCCGTACGGCGCAACATATTGCCAGCCTGGTTCACTCGGCCGAAACGATCGGCCAAGCGCCCGCGCAACAGGCGCCGGCAACCCCCGCAAGCGATAAGATCCCCGTGGTCAACGTTGAGCCTGATCTGGCAACATCCTGCCTGGAAAGCGTGGAAGCAACTCCCCAACCCACTGCAGCAGAGGCACCGCCGGCCGTAGAACCACCAGCCGCTGAGCCAGAACCGGATGGCGTGAAGAAAAACACGCGCCCTACAGCAAAAAAAGGCGGCAACAAATAACCCCAGGCAAGAACCAGCACATTTAACCTTTCCCCGCCACCCGCAAAGCTGGCGGGGTTTTTCTTGCTATTGATTATCAAGAAGAAAAAAAAGAGAGAGGCCGGCAGAGAACCTGCCGGCGGTGCCGTTACAGCAAAGGCAATAGCGTGAAGAACCCAAGCATCGCCAACAGGTTAACCAGAGTGGTCATGATCGCAATGGTCATCGCGGGCGGATCGATATGGGTATCGCCATGCACCAGAAATACGCGCGAGACGAACTCCCCCAACAGGGCGCACAGCAGCCCGACTATCGCGGCCCAAATCAGGCTTTGCGAGAACATCGCGGCCAAGGCGGCAGGCAACGCAATATGATGTGATACCGGCACCTGGGTATTAAAGTGCAAAAAAATCAGCGAAAATGCCGAGAGGCCGAACGCCAGCAGCGCCCCATCCCCGCCGAACTTGTGGCCGAGATACCCCGCCATCAGCCCTATGCCCACGCCGAGCACCGACAACTGCGGAATACGGCTGTGGTACGGCATCCAGCATTTGTCCTGCGGCGGGTAGCAATGGCGGATCCCCAGCTCCGGTTTGCCCAACAGCCCCGTTTTACCAAAGGCCAGGCGCACCACCATACCGGAGATCACCACGGTTAATGCAACGGTATCCGTCCAGGCGTAGCCCGGCGCAAAGGCAGGGATCTGATTTAACCCCCAGGCAATCGCATAGCCCAGTACGCCAAATATTCCGCCAATCAATAATACGTCGTATGCGCCCAAACCACTTAGCCCCGCAGTAATATCACGCCCGGAGCTGAGCATGCCTTTCTTTGCCGCATAGGCCGTCGCCGCAACGCCGGCAGCAAACCCGCCGGTATGCGGGCCAAAAAAACCGAACGGAAATAAAATAAATTCTGAAGGTGCGCCGGTAATAATTTGAACAATAGCCATCACAATGACCAGTATCCCAACAAATTCAAACGCGGCCAGCGCCCCCACGGCGGCGCCAAAAACCCCGCCGCCAAATGCGACTAATATATCGAAGCTATTCATATAGCTTACCTCTTTAATTATTGGAAGAAATAAGATGTCTACGAAAGAAAATAGGGTTACCGCTGGCCGAAATGCATATTATTATGGGTATAGACTCAGCCACCGATCTGGCATTTAAACCCTAAAGACTCAACTTCTTTTTTTAATAGCGCCATTTTTTTATCATCGGTCTTCTGTGCATCCCCCATGGGATATTCCCGCCCCAGCAGGCCATATTTATTTTCACCAAACGCGTGATACGGCAACAAATGGAGGGTATCGACATTTTGCATTAACCGTGCAAATTCAGCGATGCTGTGAATTTCTTCGGGATTATCGTTTACCCCAGGCACCACTGGAATGCGTACAATCACTTTGGTGATCAGCGAAATGCGGATGAGGTTTTCCAGAATCCGGCTGTTATCCACGCCGGTATTGCATTGGTGCACCGCGGGGTTAATCGCCTTGATATCCGTCAGGGCAAGATCGACATACGGGAAAACATCTTCAATCACTTCCCGGGTTGTGAACCCGGTGGTTTCGATGGCGGTATGCCAGCCTTTCTCTTTGCAGGCCTTCAGCAGTTCACGCGCAAACTCTGGCTGCGCCAGCGGTTCACCGCCGGAAAGCGTCACCCCGCCGCCGGAACGGCGATAAAGATTCTCCTCTTTTTGCAGCTCGCGCATCACCTCCGCCACCGTCATGCGTTTGCCTTTCATTTCCAGCGCATGCGTTGGGCAAATCTGGGTGCATTTGCCGCACTGAATACAGCGTTCACGATCAACAAAGAAAAGATTATTGACTGAAAGCGCCTGCTGCGGACAAACCTCAATGCATTTGCCACAATGGATACAGTCATTTTTTTTGTAGATTAATTCAGGCTGCGGCCGTTGCGATTCAGGATTACTACACCATTTACAGGCCAGCGGGCAGCCTTTTAGGAAAGGAATTGTGCGTATCCCGGGGCCATCGTGTAAAGAATAACGTTGAATGTTAAATAAAACGCCTTCAGTATCGTACTGAACTTTATTCATAACATTGCTCTTAATAAACATTGCGGGGAATAAATACACGGAAATTACCCGCAAGATATTTAGATGCCAATTCGCCGCCAATAAAATAGCCAAGACGGCGAGCGCACGAATTTAATGCTGGTAATACCACCGCGATTAACGGTGACAAGCCGCAGGGCATGCTGTTATTCGGCCCGTCCTGGGCCGGTTAGCGAATCCATCAGCGCACGCGCCGTTTTACTGACTACGCATCAGAAGTGATGTTCAGTACGGCTGATAATGTCGTCCTGAACGTCTTTCGCCAGCACCACGAACTGCGCGCTATAGCCCGCAACGCGCACCACCAGATCCTGATGCTGCTCGGGGTTTTTCTGTGCTTCGATCAGGGCATTACGGTCGATAACGTTGAACTGCACATGCATGCCCTTTTTATCAAAATAGCTGCGCACCAGGCCGCTAAAGTTACGCAAACCACTCTCCCCGGCCAGTGATGAAGGCAGGAATTTTTGGTTATACAGCGTCCCGTTCGAAGCGATAAAGTGATCGAGCTTGGCTACCGAGTTTGCCGCAGCCGATGGCCCCAGGATATCCTTGCCCTGGCGCGGTGACACCCCATCCGCCAACGGCGCTTTGGCCAGACGGCCATCAGGCAGCGCCCCCACATCTTTACCGAACAGCACGTTGGCGGACACCGGGTAAATCCCCGCCTGGAACTGCCCCCCGCGTGGGTTGGTGTATTTCTCCACTTCCTGGCAGTAAATCAGCGCACACTGGCGGGCAACAAAATCGACATCGTCAATATCGTTACCGAAGCACGGCGTGTCTTCCATGATGCGGCGGATCTCTGCGTAACGCGTGCCGTTGCCCGCACCCGCCGGGGATGGTGATGCGCCATCAATGGAAAGCTGGCGGTAGACCTCTTTTTTGATCGCGGCAGGATCCAACGCGCCGTGCTGATCGATGATGCGTTTCACTACCGCATAAATATCCTGTTCGCCCAGTGCGGCTTTGCCTGCCGCCGCATGCGGCGCGCCGCCGATCGGATAGCCATAATTGGTATCCAGCGCGCTTTTCAGCTCATCAAGCGTCACTTTGCGGTCTTCAAACACCTGTTTTTGTATCGCATACACCGAATCGCCCGTGTCGGCGACGCCAAACGCCTGCGGGCCGGTGAAGTTATAAATCGCGCCCCCTTCCTGCAACGATTTACCGCGGCCGATACAATCATCCACCAGGGCCGAGAGAAACGGCAGCGGGCAACGTTCGCCGTGGGCGATGTCGACGCTGTTACAGGCTTCCACCAGTTGGTGCACAAAATGCGCCATTTGTTGACGGAAGGCCGTATAGAAATCATCCATACTGGTGTACTGCGTCATATCGCCGGTGGCCGGGCCGATCTGTTTATTCCCCGCCTTGCCGTTGTTCAGCGTAATCTCCAGCACCTTAGCCACATTAAAGAACGCGGCGTCATGCCAGCCCTCCGTGCGATGCGGCGCCTGCGGCTCCACGCAGCCGATAATGCAGTAATCACGGGCGTCATGCAGCGATACGCCGCGGTTTTGCAGCGCCGGAATAATCACTTCGTCGTTATACATCGCTGGCACGCCCAGCCCCAAACGCACCAGTTCGCACGCGCGATACAGGAATTCATCCGGCGTGCCCTGCCAGACGCGAATAGAGAATGAAGGCTGCGGCAGGCGCACATGCGCCGTCGCCTCCATGCACATGTAGCTCAGATCGTTGGTGGCATCGAGGCCATCTTCCGTCTGCCCGCCAACACACAGGTTCTGGAATACGGCATAGCCGGCAAACGCCTGGGCCGAAATTTCATCACGCGTTTTGTTAATGTCGTTGAGTTTGATCCAGCAGCAGTCCACCAGCTCCTGTGCGAACTCTTTCGAGATGGATTTATCCGCCGCCAGATAAGGATACATATATTGGTCGAAGCGCCCGGGCGAGATGGAATGGCCGCTGGATTCAATTTGCAGCATGCACTGAACAAACCAGAATGCCTGGCAGGCTTCCCAGAAGGTAGTGGCGCCGAATTCCGGCACGCGGCTGCAGTTTTGCGCGATTTGCTCCAGTTCGCGTTTGCGCGCCGGGTTGCTCTCTTGCTGGGCCAACTGCGCCGCCTGTTGGGCATAACGCTGCGCAAATTTAATGGCGGCGTTATAGCTGATAATAACGGCGTGGTAGAACTGCTCTTTCTTGATATAGCCGGAGGAGCTTCTATCAAGCTGCTCCAGCGCTTTGGTGGCGGCATTGATAATGCCGCGGAAGCCGATTTTCAGCACCTTGCCGTAGTCCACGCTGACGTGGCCGACGCCGCCATAAAAGTAGTTGCCCACGGTAAACACGCCGTTGGCCATACTCTCTTTGGTGCCTTCAGACATATACGATGCGGCCAACGAACTGGTGGTTTTACCCGGCCAATAGTTAAATGCCGCCTGCAGTTCCTGCACCGTTTTCTCTGGAATAATGAAAGGATCGGCCACGCGTGAACCCATGGTGCTAAATTCTTTCGCCACCCAGTCGAAGGAGAACTCTGGGCAGATTTCTGTTGAGCGTGGGTTAATGGTAACCGCACCGACGATAAGTTCGTCAGGCCGAATAGTCACCGGCAATTCGCTAAAGATCTTTTCGACCACTTTCGCCCGGCGCATGATTGCCGGTAGCGCTTCAGATGCCTTATAAGCCTCTGTCGCCAGCACTGCGCGCTCTGATTCAACATACGGTTTAGCATGCAGGATCATATTCTTGAGCTTTACAACACGATCGGTCGGATGAGTAAAACCTTTCTCTAACATACAATAACTCCCGAAAATTAATTTTGTTAACCTTGCGGCAGTGCAGGGTGCTTATGGATAATGTTCACGCCTAGCAGAGTAATAAACTGGCGCAGTATTGCCGGGTGCCCCATCCAGGTGGTTGCGGTAATTAAATTGCCGTCAATAACCGCTTCATCATCAGCCGCATTCATCCAGATGCCACCCGCCAACTCTATTTCAGGTTTTACTGTGAAAAATCCCGTTAAGGTTTTTCCTTGCAGCACGCCGGCGGCGGCTAATATTTGCGGCCCGTGGCATATTACGGCTAACGGTAATGAGAAGTTCATTGCATAGTGGACAATATTCAAGACGGATTTATTCAGCCGAAGATATTCCGATGAACGCCCACCCGAAATATAAACCCCACAGTAATCTTGTAATTTTACTTCATCAAAAGAGGCCGTTAGCCGGAATAAGTGGCCGGGTTTTTCGCTGTAAGTCTGGTCGCCTTCAAAATCATGCACGGCGGTTTTAATAAACTCCCCGACTCTTTTCCCCGGGCACACCACATCCACTCTGAAACCCAACATGCTTAATGCCTGCCACGGCACCATGACTTCGTAGTCCTCGGAAAAGTCGCCTGCGAGCAATAAGATTCTTTTCATCATTAGGTTCTCAGAAGTGGCTGTCATCATCCTCAATGGTTCGCATGGCTTCATTGACGGCGGCGACTTCGCCGAAAATAGCCAGGGTGGTCACATGCTGCGGGCAACTGCCGAAGATCTCCGACACCACAACGTGCGCACTTTTACTGGCCATATCGGCATAGAAATACAGGTCAGGCACCGGCAGCATAATCAGGCCAATCGCATCAATTCGAATCAAATCCAGCCGCGAACGAAATTCCCCCGGCATCCGGCGTTTTAACATGGCCAACACTTCCGGCGCCGGCGCATTAATGATGCGTTTTTTCATCTGGCTATGCCCCCGCCGAGCGTTAGCGAATATTCAGCGCTTCAACCATGATGCAGTGCCGCTTTCTGGCAAAATTGCGCGCCGACGTGAGCCCTTCGCCGGTGGGGCCAGCAATGGTAAACGTGGTATGCCCTTCGCCCCCGACCCCCAGCCCCGCATACGAAGGGCCATTCTTGACGAAAATGGTGGTTTGGATCTGCCGCGCCATTTTGGTCAGTTTGTCGACGTTGGTAGAGTGCATAATGGCGGTATGGCGATTGCCGTGCTCAACCTGCACCGCCAGTTCGATCGCCTCATCCACGTTCTCCACGCGCACCACAGGCAGCACCGGCATCATGAGCTCATGCACCACGAAGGGGTGCGTTTTCTCGGTTTCGATGACAATCACCTTAACCTCCGGCGGCGCGGCGATGCCGATCTGCTGGAGTAGATAGCCGGCATCTTTCCCGACAAACGCGGTATTCGGCCCATTGCCCTTTTCATTCATCACCAGGCGTTGCAGTTGCTGAATCAGCGCTTTATCGCACAACAAGTAACCGCCGCTCTTTTTCATGCAATGGATCAGGTAATCGGCGACCTGGTTCACGACAATCACTTCTTTTTCCGCTACGCACGGCAGGTTGTTATCAAAGCTGCAGCCCTTGATGATATCCCGGGCGGCTTTTTCAATATCGGCCGTTTCATCCACCACCACCGGTGGATTGCCGGCGCCGGCACCGATGGCTTTTTTGCCCGACGACATCACCGTTTTCACGATCGCCGGGCCGCCGGTCGCCACCAGCATATTGATGCGTGGATCGCTAATCAGCGCATTGGTGTTGTCAATCGAAGGCTGCGCCACCGTGACGACCAAATTGGCCGGCGCGCCCAGTTGCGCCAGCTTGTCGTTGATCAGTTCCACCGCATATAAAGACACTTTTCTTGAACGCGGATGGGGGCTGAATATCACGGTATTTCCCGCCGCCAGCATACCGATACTGTTGTTGATAATGGTTTCGGTCGGGTTGGTCGTCGGGGTGATCGAACCAATCACGCCGTAGGCGGAATATTCCACCAGGGTTAACCCGCTGTCCCCACTGCAGGCGCTGGTGGCCAAATCTTCCAGCCCGGGCGTCTTCAGCGCAGCCATGCGGTTTTTGATCAGCTTATCCTGGTAGTTCCCCATGCCGGTTTCTTCCACCGCCATGCGGGAGATGGTTTGCAGAACCTCATCCTGAAGAAAAACGCTGCGAATGCCGTTGATAAACGCAGTGCGATCCTGCATTGAGCAATAACGATACTGGACCTGCGCGGCAACCGCTGCGGCAATGGCCTGATCCATGCTGGCGAACACCCCGTTGCCCGCCGCGGGCGCCGGTTGCACCTGCTGCGCCAGCGCCTGGGCCACGATATCATCCAGGCCGGCCAACACCGCCGGCTGGGCGCTCGCCGGCGCTGCGGTTGGCGCCATGGCAGCGGCAGGCGCCGCTTTCGTGTATTTGCTCAGCACATTCGATACCGCTTGAGCTATTTCAATATCATTCATCTTTTCGATTCCTTACCCACACCGCACGCACGCTTCGCCATCCGAGGGTTTCAAATATAGGGCGTTGTGGTGGATTTGATTTCTGCTGGATCTAACGTGGCCAGGAGCTGCATCCCAACGTCACGGGCCGCAATCACCGCCTGGCGAACGGCGCCGGAATCCCCGGCAAAGGTAAAAATCACTTCATTGCTGAAACTGGTGCCTTTACTTGGGCTGGCATAGCCAATCGGCTCTATCACCGCGGATTTTGCCGCCGTATCCGCAATCACCACGCCGATCGCCGCCGGGGAGGCGCAGGTCATGCCGAAAGACTTACCGACCGGCGCGCCGAAGGCTTTATTCAGCGCGTAGCTGGCGCGGGCAGTGTATTGAAACTCAAGGTGGCCGGCGGGCGAACCATAAACGTCGCCCATCGTGCGTTCAATTTCGGACAGCGCAACCTCAATGGCGCGCCGAACGTCGGAAACATCTTCCGCCCCGAAGATAATCAAACAACCATGCCCACCGCCCCCTTCCGTATCACGGGCCAGTTCGATGACCAATATTTCACTGTTGGTCGCTTTAATCGCTTCATCGGCGGCAAAAATATGCGGCCCGGCGCCCGTGCGCGCACCAAGAATACCGATAGAGCGATATTTCTTGTCGATATTCATAATTTCATGCAGCTGATTATCGACGTTCGCAATGACCAGACCAATGGTATGGCCGATTGCAGTACCGACAAATTCAGTCAGGCCGCAGCCCATGAACGAAGCCGCGGTCGAGCCTTTGGTGGGAGCGTCGGTCTGTTTTGTCATCACTTCAGATATAATCTGCTCAACAAGATTATCTCTCATGGTCAGTATCCTCTGTAGTTATTAACCGACGGCTTTTGGCAGAATTTTTTCCACTTCGATATGCGGGCGCGGAATAACGTGTACGGAGACCAATTCGCCCACTTTCCCCGCCGCCGCAGAGCCTGCATCAGTGGCCGCTTTAACCGCGCCCACATCGCCGCGCACCATTACCGTTACCAGGCCGGAACCGATTTTTTCATAGCCAACCAAGGTCACATTGGCGGATTTCACCATGGTGTCAGCGGCTTCAATTGCGGAGACCAAACCTTTTGTTTCAACCATTCCTAATGCTTCTTGTTGCATAACGACCTCGATAATTCCGATAGAGAGTAAAGGTGCACAAAGCAATAACGCATCGCCGATGTGCGTAATATATTCATACAAGTTAATGTTATGGCTATTTAACGGAAATGTTTTGCCCGCCAGCGGGACTTTCTTGTTATATCGCCCGTAAACCGGACAACAAAATCCACCTGTGGTTAAAAACGTGGCCGGAAATAATAACGCGTTATTAGACACCTAAAATAAACTGTTCAATACGGTGAATTTAGCGGTTATTTTTGTTACCTCCCTCGCATTTTTTATTAAATTTTTTACTCTAAATAATTCGAGCTGCAGAAAAGCCAACACACCTGCAACTTTAAGTATGACGAGTATAGCGATATATATTCAGGCTTTTAACAAAACGGCCTGGGACAGCGCCGCCGCATCATGGGCAATCATTTTTTCTTCATTGGTAGGAATGACCGCGACAATCGGTGCGCCCGGCGGAGAAATCACCCCGCTGCGCCCGCCGCAGGTTTGTTCATTTTTTTCCGCATCAAGCCGCAGCCCCAGCACGGCCAGCTTTCTGACGGTCAGCGCGCGAATCAACGCCGAATTTTCGCCAATGCCGCCAGTGAACACCAACGCGTTGAGCTGCTTGAGCGAGGTAAGGTGCGCACCGATGTGCCTGGCCAGGCGGTGCACCATCACATCAATCGCCAGCGCTGCGCGCGGGTTGCCCTGGCTGCGCGCTTCTTGCAGCGTACGGCAGTCGCTGGAAATACCAGAAATCCCATACAGGCCGGACTGCGTATTGACCATGTGGTACAGCGATTCGATCGATTGTCGGGTGCATTTGGCAATATAGGCGGCGGCGCCAAAGTCCAGATCGCCGCAGCGGGTCCCCATCACCAGCCCTTCCAGCGGCGTCATCCCCATTGAGGTATCAACGCTTTTGCCATCTTTTACCGCGCACACCGACGAACCATTCCCCAGATGGGCGATGAGAATGCCGTGGTCGTCCGGATCCAAATTAAAGGTAGCAGCAGCCACGCCGGCGATATAGCGATGCGAGGTACCGTGAAAGCCATAACGCCGCACCTGATAGCGCTGCTGATATTCCAACGGGATGGCATAGGTGTAGGCTTCCGGCGGCAATGTCTGGTGGAACGCGGTGTCGAAGACCGCCACCTGCGGCAACGCCGGGAACAGCGCGATAGCGGCCTCAATCCCCAGCAGGTTGGCGGGGTTATGCAACGGCGCCAATACCGAAAGCGCCCTGATCTTCTCGACCACCTCAGCATTCAGCAACACCGAATGTTTAAAGCCGTTGCCGCCATGGGCGACCCGGTGACCAATAGCGTGGATAGCCGGCAACAGGCGTTGCTGCGCTAATTTATCAAATAACGCTTTTAGCGCCGCGCGGTGATTGGCCGCCTCCAATACCACGGCCGTTTTATTCCCTGCGCGATCCTTAAAGGTCATCACGGCATTATCCAGCCCCAGCCTTTCCGCAATGCCGGATAAAACCGGCGCGTCTTGCCCAAGCGGGATCAGCGAAAACTTAATGGAGGAAGAACCGCAGTTAATCACCAACACCAACGACGTTAAGGACATGCTGCCCCCTAAAGAAAAATGAAAAGAAACCCACGCATTTGGCCGGCCTGCCGCCGATGAACGCGATGGCGATGCGCGGCCTAAGCGATAAGCGAAAAATAGGTGGTGCTAAAGCGCCGGAGTACGTTACGGGCGATCGTCAAATCCTGTTCAACCGTGCCGCCGCTGATGCCTATGCCGCCGATTAGGCGCCCTTGCGCCCACAAAGGAAGCCCGCCACCAATGCAGCAAATATCAGCCAGATGCGGCAAGCCGTAGAGCACGGCGCCGGGCTGCACCAATGCGGCAAGCTCATGGGTCGGCATTTTCAACGCGACCGCGCTATAGGCTTTTTGAAAGGCCAGGGTGTGGCTGACCAACAGCGCGTGATCCATGCTGAAGAAATAGCGCTGGCGCCCGCTGCCATCTACCAGGCTAAACACGATGGGCACACCGCAGGCATCGGCCTCTTGTTGGGCGAACAGGGCTAAATGCGCCGCATCCTGCAGGCTGAACGCAGCCCCCGGTTCCGGCATTTGCCGGGCAATGGCGGCATCAACCCAGCGTTCAATCGGTGAATACCGGGCAGGATCTGGCGCTGACATAAGCGTTTCCTCATGACGATAAGCTGCGTTATTTCCCATTCAACTCAAGGGAATCCACAATGCCGACCACGGCGGCATCAATCACCGAATGCTCCCGGCCGTTACTAAAGCGCGCCGAGCTGCCGGTGGTGACGATGACAATTTCGCCATTGCCCGCGCCAACGATATCCACCGCCACCTGCACATTGCTGGTGGGTAAAAAATGTTCATCAAGGCGGGCGACGATGAGCAGTTTCGAACCGTTGAGTGAGGCATGCTTGGTGGTAGAAACCAACGCACCGGTCACTTTTGCCAGGTACATGTTCCCTCCTTATCAGCGTTGCGTAATGGAGATATGCCGCCGCCTGATTTCATCCAGTGCGGCAGGGGTAATCAGCGTATTGCTGTCGGCGGCAAGCGGTTCCCCAGTGGGATGCAGCCGAATATCACGCAGGGTAATCAGCGTTTTTTTCGCCCGCGGCTGCCGGTGGGCATCGGGCTGCCCGGTGGCAAGGCGTGGGACGGCGGGCTTGCGCCCTGAAATAACGATGCCATAGCTCGCCAGCGCCTGCGCATAGGATGCCAGTCTGGCCAGCCACGGTGCGGCCAGGCCGCCCCCGGACATGGCCAAACATTCGTTATTCAATGTGACAATCACCTGCTTTTGCCGGCGCAGCGCATCAAACACCCATTCGCCGGCGATGTTATCGCGGATACCCAGCGCAATTTTGCTCATGCTGTTGCCAGACAAGGCCGGCAAAAAAAGGCAGCCATAAGGGGTATCCTGCATATCGCCTGGCGGCAGCGCATGGCAGACCGCGCCGGGGCACTGGCGCGTGATCGCCTGCATATACTGGGTTTTCAACGCCGAACGGCCGGCACTGTGGGAAAAATACACCCGCAGCGGATAGCCACGGCGCGCCAGCGCAGCCAGGCAACCAAGAGTGGCGGGCAAGGCAGACATATCGTCACCGGTGATCAACACGCGCACGTCTTTATCCCCGGCCGGCGCGGCAGGCCTTTTTTGCGCCACCAGTTCAGCGATGATGGTATCCAGCAGTTGAGATAATGCCTGACTGTCCATAATCCCTCTCGTAATCGGGCCATTCCTCGCGGCAACGGCGGCTTAGGCGATCCGAACCTGGCGCACCCGATCGCCATTACGCAGCCCGAAGCCGTTGGCCTCTTCCACATCGATATGCAGTTCCAGCACCGCATCGACGCTGGCACGCACCACAACGTGGCGCAAGATGCCGCCACGTTGCCCTTCGGCCTGCACAGCGATCTCCATCCCATCACGCAAACCGTATTTTTCCGCGTCCTGCGGTGAAATATGAATATGGCGCCAGGCGACAATCATGCCGTTGGGTTTGATGACGCGCCCCAGTGGGCCGATGATTTCGATCCCCGGCGAACCGTCAATATCGCCAGACATTCTGACCGGCGCCTTCACCCCCAGGGCGAAACCGTCAGCGACCGAGATTTCAATCTGTGTTGCGCTGCGAAGCGGGCCCAGCACCCGCACATTGGCGATATCCCCCTTTGGGCCCCGCAGCGTCACCGTCTGTTCGGCGGCAAACTGGCCGGGCTGCTTCACCGCTTTTAACCGCGTCAGCGAGGAACCGTAGCCGAATAACTCATCCATATCCTGCCGGCACAGGTGAACGTGGCGGTTTGAAATGCCGACCGGAATGTCCAATACCGGGACACCGCCCATGTGCGGCACCGGCGCCGGGCGTTTCCCGGTGGCCAGCTCTTCCAGTATCTGCCGGGTGATCCATTCGGCTTGCTGTTGGCTATCTTGCATAAAATTATCGACCTGATGAATAAATGGGATAGTGGCACTGTCGCCCGCTGCCTTTTCTGGCTATTCAGCAAAGCGATGTTGTTTCTATCTTTCAACCGGCCTTTTTTACCCTTTGAGGGCAAGCAGACCGCCCTGGCCTGGCTACCCGGCAATCCGGGTGAGCAACCTATCAATATCTTGCGCCGACGGCGGGCGCGGGTTGGATGCCGTGCAACCATCCGCCAGCGCGGCATCAATCAACGCCTGGCGTAAACGCTCGAATAGCGCGAGATCCGTGCCCAGCTCGCGTAACGTCGCGGGTATACCAAACTGCTGATTTAATCCACGGATGCTTTCCGCCAATGATGTAATGCATTGGCGCGGCGGAGTATTCGCTATCCCGATAATTTGGGCGCAGCGGGCATAACGTTCGATGGTTATTTCCGTTGCCGCTTCGCTATTAAATTCAATCAGCAGCGGCAATAACATGGCATTAATTTTCCCATGGGGAATATGCAACATACCGCCGATCGCATGCGCCATGCCGTGCACCAGGCCTAAACCGGCGCAATTGAATGCCATACCCGCCATGCAGGAGGCATTGTGCATATGCGTGCGCGCCTGAATATCGGTCTCGTCGTTAAATACCTTGGGCAAATACGCCCAGGTCAGGGCAATGGCCTTTTCCGCCAGCGCATCGCTAAAATCATTCGCCCGGCTGGAAACCAGCGCTTCAATCGCATGCGTTAACACATCCATGCCGGTATCCACCGCCACCTGGCGCGGTACCGTCAGCACCAGGTGCGGATCAAGAATCGCGCTGTCCGGCACCAGTTGATCGGCAATCAGTGGGTATTTCCGGCCATTTTGCGGATCGGAAATGATCGCGTAGGCCGTCACTTCAGATCCTGAACCGCTGGTGGTGGGGATAGCGATTAATTCAATCGGCTGGCCGCGGTAGCACTCTTCCAGCGTCACCTTAATCCCCTTGGCGGCATCCAGCGATGAGCCGCCGCCCAAGGCGACGATAACATCCGGCCTGAAGGGTTCGAATAACGCCGCGCCAGCCTTGAGAATATCAATGTCGGGATCGGGCTTAACTGCGCTGAAAATAATGACCTCGGCACCGGGCATGAAGCTCATCAGATAGTCCGTCTTGCCGGATTTCGCCATAAAATCATCGGTAACAATGCCAACGCGTTTATTCTTCAAATCATTTAATGAAGAAATAGCGTCTTCGCCAAAATAAATACGCGGACTGGAGAAAAAATAGCTGCCCATTATTTTAACTACCTTTATTCGGTTACCGGCACGGTAAACAGAAGGTCAAAATGTATGGGTTAAGCTAACATGGCGCAGGTTTATTGGGGATTTGCATGCTTGTGCAGGTAGAGGATTATTTTGCGTAGCTCCCTTCAGGGGCGGCAAAATAATCCTGAGCAGCGCCGCAATGCCGATTGCCGGGCAAGGCGGTGAAAAGCGCGGAATAATGCATTTGAACAACGCAGGGCTTGCGCCCCACGTTTCCGGAATACAGCTTAGGCCAGATTTAATTCGTCATAGCGGGTGACCATGCGCCCGACGATGCCGTAATCAATCGCTTCCTGCGGGTTCATCCAATAGTTGCGATCGGTGTCTTTTTTTACTTTCTCTACCGGTTGCCCGGTGGCATCGGCAATTAATCTGTTCACCCGATCCAGCATGCGCACAATTTCTTTCGCTTCGATTTCAATATCGCTGGCCTGGCCGCGCACGCCGCCCAGCGGCTGATGGATCATAAAGCGCGTGTTAGGCAGTGAGTAGCGGCGCTCTTTGGGCGCAGCCAGAAAAATGGTGATCCCGGCGCTGGCCACCCAGCCGGTGCCGATAATATGCACTTCCGGTTTGATGAACTTGATCATGTCGTGGATCGTATCGGCGGCCTCAACATGCCCACCCTGGCTGTTAATGTAGATTTTGATTGGCGCATTGCTGATCCCCTGCAACAGCAGGAGCTGGGATACCACCCGTTCGGTCAATGCCTGGTTGATTTCACCGGAAATAATGATGGAGCGTGAATCCAGCATTTTTTGCTGAATCAGCGCGGAGGACGCGTTTTGTTCGGTTTCTTTGCTTTCATCATCATCTTTCTGAATAGCGAACACCATGGGACTCCCCTTCCATTAGAGTAAACGATGGAACAAGTATACGCCTTGTGCGCCGGATTGGCAGAAACCTGGCGGTAATCGCTGGCCTTGGGCGAGCCGCGCAAATAATAACGGCGGCCGCTGGCCGCCGTTCAGCGCTGCCGTCAGGCCAATTTATAGGCGTTGGCGCCGGCACCCGCCAAATTGCCGCCATCAACAATCAGGTATTCTTGGCGGATCGGCTTGCCTTCCAGGAAGTTCTGCAGAATTTCCAGCGTCCCGGCCGCATAGCGCGCCTGCCCCGACAGTGACGTGCCGGAAATGTGCGGCGTCATGCCCTGATGCGGCATGCGCCGCCATGGATGGTCGATCGGCGCCGGTTGAGGAAACCACACGTCGCCGCCATAGCCCGCCAACTGCCCGGTTTCCAGTGCGTGGACGATCGCATCGCGCTCACACAGCGCGCCGCGGGCGGTATTGATCAGGTAGGCGCCACGCTTGAACTTCGCCAGGAAGGCCGCATTGACGAACCCCTGGGTTGCCGGGTAAAGCGGCGTCTGCAGGTTAACCACATCGCAGACGCTGACCAGCGACTCCGGCGTATCGTGGTAAATTAAACCCAGCTCCTTCTCGCACTCCGCCGACAAACGGTGCGGATCGTAATAATGCAGTGGCATATCAAAGGGTTTTAAACGTCGCAGCACCGCCAACCCAATGCGCCCGGCGCCCAGCGTGCCGAAATGCATCCCTTCCACGTCATAGCTGCGCGCCACGCAGTCCGCAATGTTCCAACCGCCGTTGTTGGCGATTTGATGCGCCGGCAGGTAGTTGCGCACCAGGGCCAGTACCGTCATCACCACATGCTCCGCCACGCTGATGGAGTTGGAGAACGTCACCTCGGCCACGGTGATGCCGCGTTCGGCGGCGGCCTTGAGATCGACATGGTCGGAACCAATACCGGCGGTCAGCGCCAGTTTAAGCCTCTTCGCTTTGGCAATGCGTTCAGCGGTCAAGTAAGCCGGCCAAAACGGCTGGGAAATGACCACATCGGCATCCGGCAAATGGCGTTCAAATACCGAATCCGCGCCTTCTTTGTCACTGGTCACAATCAACTCATGGCCCTGACTTTCCAGATAGCGACGTAATCCCAGTTCCCCAGATACGCTGCCGACCAGCTCGCCGGGGGTAAAGCCCAATTCGCCAGCCGGCGTCGGCGCCGTCTGGCCATTCGGATAGCAACGGATATCAGGGATGCTGTCGCGGGCATAAACCGGCGGAAAACCGGTAACAGGATCGGGATACAATACGCACAAAATCTTGGACATCGTTATCTCCATTTAACCTTTTAGGGTAGTTACATAGCTGTGGCTTCCAGCCATATACCTTGTAACGCAGCCCAGTCTGGGCGCTGGCTACTACCCCGTCCAATTGTTTGAAAATATCAGCAGATAGCCCATACCTATCTGCGCATGCCGGCAATCGCCTGGTCGATTTTGCACGGCAAGTCGAGCTGGCTCGTCATCCCCCAAACCCGGTCCAATACCGCCGGCTGGCTTTCTTTACGCAGGCGCAGCAGGCTCATTTGTGGCAACGGCGGGGATGCTATCGGGTGAGCAACGATGCCATTGGTAATCAAATAGTCGGGGATCGCGCTGATCGGCGCGATACTGCAGGCCTGGCCGCTGCTGACCATTTCATACAGCACGCTGAGCGCGTTGGTCTCGACCACCACCAGGGGAACCACCCCGGCCTGATGAAAAGCCTGTTCGATCACCCGGCGGTTTTGCATCTCGTGGTTAAACAGGCACAGCGGCAGCGCCCCGACTTCGGCCCAGTTGAAAGCGGCGCCGGCCGGCGGCGCGACTTCACCATTAGACAACAGCACAAAGCGCTCGGCATACAGCGGCAGGGTTTCATAGATCGCCTCCGGGTGCTGTTCGGTATACGCAATGCCCAAATGCAAATCCTGCTTTTTTAGCCGGTTAAGAATTTCCCGGGTACTAAGGGAAAAAACTTTAAGGCTCAGCCGCGGAATGGCGCGCCGATACTCCCTGATCAGCATGGAAACCGCGTGCATGGCCGAGGGCACCACCCCAATCACCAGATGCCCCCCGGCGACGGCCTGCGCCAGAGCCGCTTCTTGCTTTAGCCCGTCCAACGAGGACAGGGTCTGTCTGGCCCAGGCCAGCACCCGCTCACCCTCCGGCGTAAAGCCCTGAAAGCGGCGATCGCGCTTAATGATAGTAATACCCAACTCACGCTCCAGCTGGCGGATAGCCACGGATAAAGACGGTTGCGAAACCCAGCAACTCTCTGCGGCCTGCGCAAAATGTTGATGTTCCGCCAATGCAAGCAGGTAGTGAAGTTGTCGCAGGAACACAGTTAGCCCCTTTTAAAATAAGGAAATTCCATTAAAAACCTATTGTTGAAGGCAGCAGCGAAGACTGCCCTCCTTCATCCAGGGCAATAAACGATGGGTTCATTTCACCTGAATGCGTTCAAACATAGTCCAGGTTGCGGGGAAAAGGAGGAAAGCACCGGATACGCAGCCAGTTTTTTTGCCAGAGATGGCAACGCAGGCGTAAAGAGAACAGCGGCGGAAGGAAAAAACCACGGGGATGTAGCGACGGGAACGTGGGCTTCGCCCCCGGCAACTGTGGCATAGCGTATAATAACCGGCGGGTCAGCCTGGCTTATTGGCAATCGCCCCCGCCTAACTCAAGATAAATCTGCGCCAGGTTTTGCAACTGCTCAAAACGATTGGTGTCCAGCGCAACCTGGGCCATGCGCCGGGTCTCCTGCGCATCCAGCCAAAAGTTGATGGGCGTGGCCCCATTACGATAGCGGATTTCATACATGCTTTCCGATTGCTGCGCCAACCCCAGCGCATGGCTTAACAGCTGTTCCTGTTTTAACAGTTGGCCACGCAGCGTCAGAGCATTATCGACATCGGCCATGGCGGCATACAGTGCCTGTTTGAAATCAATGACCCGTTGTTCATAATCGTTGCGGGCAATGTTTACATTGATATTCATTGTCCGCCACTGCAGGAACGGCAACGTTAACCCGGCATCAACAGCGGCGACCGGGTTACTCAGGAAGCGTATCAGGGCGTTACTGCTGGTGCCGAGTGAGCCGGTCAGGCTGAACGCCGGATAAAGCTGCGCCCGCTGCACGTCGACATTCGCCAGCGCCTCCCGTAACCGCAACTCCAGCGCTCTGATATCGGGGCGGCAAGCCAGCACGCTGGCCGGGATCCCCGGATTAACCTGCGGAAAAGGCCCACTGGGCAGCTGGGCTGGGTTCACTACCGTGCTCCCGCTCTTAGCCCCCAGTAACACGGCCTGCATGTTCAGCGCGCTTTGCCGTTCGCTTAACAGCGCCAGGTGGCTATTTTCCTGATTAACGACATTTTGCTCGGCAGCAATCCTATCCAGCGCAGAAACATCGCCGGCCTGAAAGCGGGCGGTAACCAGCCGCAGGGAGTCGTTCGCATGGTCAATACTTTGCTGACTGATGGCGATCCGCTGGTTCAAAAACGCCAGTTGCCAGTAGTTCGAGCTGGCATTTGCCAGCAGCGTCAGCCGGGCTTCATCCAGATCCTGCTCGGTGGCCTCACGCTCCCAGATCGCCGCATCCTGCTGGCGGGCCAGTTTGCCCCACAGATCCGCCTCATAACTGACGCTGACTGTGGCATAGCTGCTCTTGCTCCAGGGAAGTGAACGGTCCAACGGCCGGTTACGGCTGGCACTCAGCGTACCGCTAACCACCGGCTGATGCTCGATGCCGGTCAGTTGCTCATTCAACTGCGCGCGATACACTCGCAGCGCCGCAAGCGCCAGATCGTTATTTTTCGCAGCGACCAAATCCAGCCAGCGGATTAACGCCGGATCGTTGAAATCACGCCAGGAAAAGGGTACTGCCTCACCGGCGGCGCCAGCCTGCCGCCAATGCGCGGGGTAGTCAATCACCGGCGGCGCGTATTCGCTGCGCAAGGCATTTCCACAGCCTGCGCTGAGCATGACAGCAGCCACCAAGCCCAGATGGGGGACCCATTTTTTCATCTATTCCCTCGCCAGAGACAGAACCGGATCCATCCGCGCGGCTTTGCGAGCAGGGAGATAACCGAAAATCATGCCGATAAGGGTTGAACAGAAAAAGGCCAATACCGCGGTATGCCAAGAGCTGACGGCCGTCAGCACACCGCCTGACAGCGTGGAGAACAACGGGCCGATCCCCAGCGAAATAGCGATACCCAAAATGCCGCCCGCCAGGCAGACCAATACCGCCTCGATCATAAACTGTTGCATGATATCGCTCTCGCGGGCTCCCACTGCCATACGCACCCCGATTTCGTGGGTGCGTTCAGTGACGGAAACCAGCATGATGTTCATCACCCCGATACTGCCGATAATCAGCGCAATGGCCGCAATCATCAAAATCAACATGCGGAAAGTCATGGAGGTATGCTCGATAGTGCGGCGGAATTGATCGAGATTGAAAAGCCTGAAGTCCTCGGCGCCATGGCGTTGTATCAGCAGTTGGCCGATCGCGCCGACCGCCGCTTCATCCGCAACGTTCTCTTGCAGTTGCAGAGTGATGCTGTTGAGCGAAGATCGATTAACCAGGCGGCGCATCACAGTAGTATAAGGCAGCCAGACATTGAGGGTATTCGGGTTCATATTTTGATTGCTGTGCGCCACGCCGATAATTCTTACCGGCACATCCCCCAGGAAAACGATCTGGCCCAGCGGGCTGCCCTGTTCATTATCAAACAACGTTTTAACCAGGCCGTCTTCGATAATGACAACCTGCTGTGCATCAAGATCGTTATAAAAATTGCTCCCCTCGATAAGACTGATGCCGCCGATGCGGAAAAAATCGCGGCCGACGCCATTGATCACGGTATTGGCCGATTTGCCCTGAAAGCGGATCGGCTTTGAGGTTGTAATCATGGGGCTGGCACTGGCAACCACGCCCAGGCCAGCCAACGCATCCACATCCGCCGGGGTCAGGGTATGAAAACTTTTGGGGAACCCCTTGGAATAATCCACCGCAGGGTAAATATTGACCATGCTCGAGCCCAGGTTCTGGATGCTTTGCAACGTACGCTGCCTAGCCCCCTCGCCCAACCCGGCAACGCTCACCACGGCGGCGATGCCGAAAACAATGCCAATCATGGTCAGCCCCGTTCGCAGTCGGTGAGCCGCCATGGTTTTCAGCGCCATGCGCAACGATTCACGCACGCGGTCAAACAGGCTACGCCAATAGCGTTGCCCTGCGATACGCGGGCGCAGATGCGGCTCATAAGTAGCAGATATCTTCTGGCCGCTGTCAGCCACGATCTCACCGTCACGCAGCTCAATGATACGCTGAGCATGTTGGGCGACCGCCATATCGTGGGTAACGATGATAACGGTATGCCCACGCTGGTTAAGGCTGGCGAGGATTTGCAGCACCTCTTGCCCGGAATGGGAATCAAGCGCGCCGGTAGGTTCATCCGCCAGAATGACTTCCCCACCGTTAATCAGGGCGCGGGCAATGCTCACCCGCTGCTGCTGGCCGCCGGAAAGCGCCCCCGGCTTATGGTGTTCATAGCCGGCAAGCCCCAGTTGGCCCAGTAGTTGAGCGGCACGTTCGCGCCGTTCCCGACGATCGGCGCTGGCATAAATCGCCGGGATTTCCACATTCTCCAGCGCACTGGTGTCCGGCATCAGGTGATAACGCTGGAAAACAAAGCCAATATGCTCACGCCGCATACGCGCCAGCTCGTCTGGGGAAAGTAAGGCGGCATTCTGCCCACCGATGAAATAGTCCCCGCCGTCGGGTACATCGAGGCACCCCATGATATTGAGCAATGTTGACTTGCCGGAACCAGACGCACCGATGATCGCCACCATCTCGCCGGGGGCGATCACCAGGTCGATCCCTTTCAACACCCGGGATTGCGTGCCGCCGTTGGTGTAGGTGCGGCTGACATTGCGCAACTCGATGATGGTGTTCATCGGGTGTTCGCCGCCCCATTCTGCGTTGATGACAACACCACGCGTTCGCCCGGCTTCAGGCCCGCCAGCACCTGTATATCCACGTTATTGGTGATGCCGGTGGTGATCTCACGCGCCTGCGGTTTATCGTCGGCGCCCAGTATGAGCACTTCGCGTTTGCCGCCCGGTTTATTGGACACTGCCTGCAGGGGAATCAACGGGGTATTCTTGGCCTCGGCCCTAAGTATGGATACCTGAGCCGTCATCGCAATACGGAATTTGTTTTCCGCATTCGGCACGTCTAACAGCGCGTTATAATAAACCGAAGGGTTATCACTGCCGGAGGATGACTGGCTAACAGAAAGCGCGTCGTCCTGCATAACAGACTCCGGCGCGAGTTCCACGCTGCGTAATATCGCGTTATAACGCTCCCCCGGCTCGGAAAAAATGGTGAAGTAGGCTTTCTGGCCTATCGTGACATGGGTGATATCCGCCTCGGATATTTGCGCTTTAATATGCATGACATCCAGTTTGGCCAGTTTGGCGATAGTGGGCGCCGTTTGATTCGCATTGACCGTCTGGCCTTGTTGGGTGATAACCGCAATGACGGTGCCATCCATCGGCGCCAAAATCTTGGTATAGCCGAGAGCAAGTTTTTTGTTATCCACTTCGATTTGCGCTTGCAGAATCTGGGCTTTTAACGCCAGCAGATCGGCCTGGGTCGTCGCTAGCGTGGCTTCTGCACTTTCATAATCCTGTTGGGAGCTGGCATTATCGCTCAGCATTCTTTTTTGCCGGCGAAACTCGGCTTCCACCTGTTTCAAGGCGGCCTGCTTGGCTAACTGTTGGGCGTAGGCCACATTGAGCGCCGCTTCGGCATTGCGCAATTCATTACGTTGCGGCAAATCATCGATCTCGGCAATAAGCTGGCCCTTATGAACATGATCCCCCACTTTGATCTTCAGTGATTTCACCTGGCCAGACACTTGCGCGCCAACGTTGACGCGATCAATCGCATCCAGTTTGCCGGCGGCCAGTATGGTATTTTCGATGTCGCCGTTACGAACCGGCACGGTGATATAGGTTAACGGTGCCGCACGCGGCCAGAAAAGCAGCAAGGCCATAGCGATAATCATCGCGCCTATCAGGGCTACACCTCGCTGGCGGCGTTGGGAAAATAGCATCAACCCAAGGTCCTTATGTCATTTATAAGCGGTTCCCGCCGCTTTACGGCAGGCCAGCATCAGCCGCTCACGATAAGTTCTGGCGGCGCTCAAGCCATTTTTTCCGAGACTTGCCCTATATGTGCAATAAGAATGGAAAAGTGACACCAGCATTAGAAAAAAATGATGGGTGAAAACCTGTACAGATTGCGCCGGCGCGATGCAAATACGCAGCGCGCCGCATAAGGACAATGACAGGGCTTACGCCATGGAAACGGGATAAATATTTCTCGCTCAATCTGCTAATTCAACAAGGGTTTTCGGTACACCTTATTGAGCCTTAAAGATCGGAGAAATATCCGGGAATAGCGAAATATGTTCGATGCTCCGCTCATTGCTCCCTTCGTTAAGCTGGTTTTTTGGCTACAGAAAACACCCGGACTTCCCGCATCTTGAGGATAATGTAGCGTTTGCACAATTTGTCGGACCTGAAGATCTCTGGAGATCAGCCCGTTTAGCCATAGGTCTGACGCTCATCGCGCCAGAAACCCTTTACCCGGCACACAGTCATCCGGCGACAGAAATTTACCTTCCTTTGGCTGGCACAGGTTTATGGTCGATGGGGAATTCTGATTACCATCCTCGTAAACCAAGTGAGCTGATTTTTCACCGCAGTCATGTTCCACATACTACCCTGGCGCAAAAAGACCCCATTCTGGCTTTATATGTTTGGTATGGTGGTATCGGTTTGCCATCAGAATGGCAGTATGGATAGTGTGAATAACGGCAAGGCAAAGTAGTTGCCTCGAATCCACCCGCCAGACCGTTATAAAGATGATCGAACGCGGCGTACTCAAATCGGTGGACGCAGCGAGCGACGACCTTATAGTGCGCGGTAAAACCGCTCAGTTTGGGGAATTCGCATCTGATCTGACAGTCAGCCATGTGCTCATAGCTGCTCAAGTTGCTTTACTTACCACTCTGTCGCCGTATCTTTTGCAAAGGATCCGGCATATCGTGTTATGAGTATTAGCTCATTAACAGGAACAGAATGATGCGTGACCTTCCCCCTACAGCCACGCTGCGCGCATTTGAAGTCGCCACCCGCCACACGACTTTCACCTCAGCGGCGGCAGAGTTGTTTATTACGCAAAGTGCGGTCAGCCATCAGTTGAAAAACCTGGAGGAAATCTGGGGACTGCAACTTTTTGAGCGAGGGAAAAAACTTAGCCTGACGCCAGCAGGCGCTGCGCTCGCTCCCCTCGTGCGTGAATTCTTTAGCAAACTGGAAACCACGCTTGCCGATCTTCGTGAGCAAAATGGCCGGGTACGATTGCGCGTTAACACCACATATTCTTTCGCACTGAAGTGGCTGCTACCGCGCCTGCCAGATTTAGCGCGTTTGCATCCGGAGATTCTGGTGACCCTGGAGAGTACGGATAAACCCATTAACTTCGCCAGCACAGATTCCGATGTGGCGATCCGTTTCGGCCACGGTAACTATCCCGCGCTGCACACGGAATTTATGTTCCGTGAGCAACTATTTCCGGTTGCCAGCCCGGCACTATTACAGCGTTTTGGAACACCATGTGAACCCGCCGAGCTGTTGCGCTATCCGCTTCTGACACGTGAAGGTGCCGATCTGGTGCCGAAATGGGACGTCTGGTTTAAGCTGATCGGCATAAATACTGATGTGTTGCACGAAAGCGTACGCTTCGCCGACACAAATATGACGATTGAAGCCGCACTACTGGGGCAAGGCATTGCATTAGCGCGCAGCGGACACGTTGAAAAAGAGATCGGCGATGGCAGCCTGGTGCGGCTCTTTGACGTACCTTTTCCTTCACCGGCCGCCTATTACTTTGTCTGCCCAAAAGGCATCGAAATGCAGCCACACATCATGAAATTCCGTAGCTGGCTACTGGCAGAATCACAACAGGCCCAGCTCAGCTATCAATCATGAGTATTTACTCATACCTCAATGACGACACTTCACTTTTCATTCGGGCACGTGCTGTTTAGCATCAGCACATGCCTGGACACATTATGTTGCTTACATTATTCGCCGCCTTGCTGCATGCCAGCTGGAATGCCTTATTGCGCGGCGGTACTGACCGGTTGTGGTCGATGACCATCATGTGCCTGACGATAGCCCTTACCTGCGCCGTCATCGCGCTGTTTCTGCCACTGCCTGCCAGCGCCAGTTGGGCGTACGCCTTGCTTTCAGCGCTGCTGCACGTCGGCTATAACCTGTGTCTGGTACGCAGTTATCAGAGCGGAGAGCTCGGGCAAACCTACCCGATTGCGCGCGGTTCATCGCCGCTGCTGGTGACCTGCGCGGCGGCAATATTCGCCGGAGAAAAAATTGAATTTAGCACCCTTGGCGGCATCACGCTGATTTCCACTGGTATTCTGATGCTTGCCGTAACAGGGAGCAAACTGGCGATGCCTGGCCTGAAATATACCTTGGCAACGGGTGCCCTTATCGCCTCGTATAGCATAGTGGATGGTATGGGCGTGCGCCTGTCAGGCAATGCGCTCTCTTATACCGTATGGATGAGCACATTATGGGGTGTGCTGATGCCCGCACTCTATATCGCCTTACGCGACACGAAAAGTTTACTGTGCTGGCGGCCCGGTTTATTCAGTGCGGCGGCGGGGGGGCTGGTGTCGCTGATGGCTTACGGCATCATTATTTATGCGATGACGGCTGCACCAATGGGCGCAGTCTCAGCGCTGCGCGAAACCAGCGTGCTGTTTGCCGCTGTACTGGGTTATCTGTTTCTCGGCGAAACGTTAACGCTGAGAAAAATGCTGGCGTGTACGGTGATTGCCGCCGGCACACTGATGATGGGTTAATAATCAGGAGAATACGAAATGTCTGACCTTCCCACGATTGCTCTTATTGGTCCGGGTGCTATCGGTACCACCATCGCCGCTGTACTGCATGAAGTTGACCGCACGCCAGTCCTTTGCGGGCGCACCGCGCATCCGCAGTTAATTCTGCGTTACGATGACGGTGAAGTTGTGGTGCCAGGTCCGGTATTGAGTAATCCGTCGGCTATTAACCACCCGTTCGATCTGGTGTTTATAGCGGTGAAAACCACCCAGGTCGCTGACATCGCCAACTGGCTGGCCGCGCTGTGCGATGAAAACACCGTGGTATGTGCACTGCAAAATGGCGTCGAGCAGAAAACCCAGTTGGAACCCTCAGTCAATGGCGCAAAGGTACTGCCTTCAGTAGTGTGGTTCCCGGCACAGCGTGAGCCGGATGCCTCAGTCTGGCTGCGCGCCAAACCACGTCTGACGCTGCCGGATGTGCCGCAGGCAAAACGGGTCGCTGATGCGCTCAGCGGCACACGCTGCGCGGTTGAGCTGTCAACCGATTTTATCTCCATCGCCTGGCGTAAACTGCTGCAAAATGCGGTCGCTGGTCTGATGGTACTTGCGAATCGTCGTGCCGGGATGTTCTCGCGCGTGGATATCACTGAACTGGCACTGGCTTATCTGCGTGAATGTCTGACGGTAGCGCGTGCGGAAGGTGCAGTACTGGACGATAACGTTCCGCAGGATATCGTTAACGGTTTTCATCATGCCCCTGCGGATCTAGGCACTTCCATTCTCGCCGATCGCCAGGCCAACCGCCCGCTGGAGTGGGATATTCGCAACGGCGTGATACAGCGTTATGGTCACACTCATAGTATTCCTACACCTATCAGCGACGTGCTGGTACCGCTGCTGGCGGCAGGAAGTGAGGGGCCGGGTTGAAATCATTAACTACAGGAGTGTCTGCAAGACAATTACACCCTGAATCGCCACAGGTTTGAGCGATATATCCAGACTATTAAGATGGCTAAACAGTGCCCGGATGCAAGAGGCGACGACATGCCAGCGCCTCTGTAAGCACACCCGATTTTCATGTACTAATTTGTGTACTACTTCGGCGTGGTTAACGGGGGTTTTCAGTGGATTTCGCTGGAGGCTCAACAGAGCGATTAGCCTGTTGAATCAGAGAGCTACAGACTTTGGAGGACGTCTATAGAACAAGAATTGGAGCGGGAAACGAGGCTCGAACTCGCGACCTCAACCTTGGCAAGGTTGCGCTCTACCAACTGAGCTATTCCCGCATTATCATAACGCATTGATTCGTTGCTTACTTTCCGCAAACCACCGTTGCTGCCTGATGCGGTGCATTCTACTTACCTAATGCATTGAGTCAATAGAATTATTGCACCGCTGCGGCCGTTTGCCGATTTTTACAGCGTTTTGATCAGGGTTCCAGCAAATCTTTGCGTGCCGCATTCAGGTACTGGAACATTGACCAGAACGTCAGCACGGCGGCAATGTACAACAGGCCAAACGCCACATATTCCACGGTGCGATCCGGCCGCCAGAGCAAGCCGACCAGCGACATCATCTGTGCGGTGGTTTTCACCTTGCCGATCCATGAAACCGCAACGCTGCTGCGCTTGCCAATTTCCGCCATCCATTCACGCAGTGAAGAAATGATAATTTCACGCGCGATCATCGTGGCCGCCGGCAGCGTGATCCACCAGGTGTGGTAGTGTTCCGCCACCAGCACCAGCGCGATAGCCACCATCACCTTATCGGCAACCGGATCCAGAAAGGCGCCAAAGCGGGTTGTTTGTTTCCAACGACGGGCTAAAAAACCATCAAACCAATCGGTTACGGCAGCAAACACAAAAATAATCGCGCACACCATGGAAGCCCATTTGAAAGGCAGGTAAAAAGCCAGAACAAAAAATGGGATCAGCACTACGCGAAACAGGGTAAGCCAAGTCGGTATATTTAATTGCATATGCTACGGTAACTATCTGGCTGGAGTGGAAATTAAGAGTATGTTGCTACATTACCCTCAGTGTTTCAATGCATTGTGTATCTTTTCTGCCAATCCATGTGAAATACCCGGCACTTTTGCAATTTCCTCAATGCTGGCATTCAATAAAGGTTGAAGTCCGCCCATATACTTCAACAGTACCTGCCGCCGTTTCGGCCCAACGCCTTCAATCTGCTCCAGCGCACTGGTGTTCCTGACCTTTGCCCGGCGCTGGCGGTGGCCGGTGATTGCGTGATTATGCGAATCATCGCGAATATGCTGAATCACATGCAGCGCCAGGGAATCCGGCGGTAACGAAAACCCCTCGCCTTCCGGTTCGAAAAACAGCGTTTCCAACCCCGCCCGGCGATCGCTGCCTTTGGCAATGCCAATCAGCAACGGTTTGGTTTTATCCCAGGGCACGTTGAGCGCAGCGAACACGTCTTTCGCCATCCCCAGTTGGCCCTTGCCGCCGTCGATAAAAATGACGTCCGGGATTTTCTTCTCTTCCAACGCTTTGCCGTAACGCCGTTTCAACACTTGCGCCATGGCAGCGTAATCATCGCCCGGCGTAATATCGCTGATATTGTAGCGGCGGTATTCCGAGCGCAATGGGCCATTGCCGTCGAACACGACGCAGGAAGCCACCGTTTGCTCCCCCATGGTATGGCTGATGTCGAAGCACTCCATGCGGTTGATTTCCGGCAGCTTCAACACCCTGGCCAATTCCACCAAGCGTTGATGGATCGTCGACTGTTGGGATAGCTTGGTCGTCAGCGCCGTTGCCGCATTGGTGCGCGCCAGCTTCAGGTAGCGGGCGCGATCGCCGCGCGGCTTGCTCTGGATCTGGATCTTGCGGCCCGCGATATCAGACAGTGACTGCGCCAACAGATCTTTTTCCGCCAGGCTGAAATCCAGCAGGATCTCCGCCGGCAAAGTGCGCATCTGGCTGCCCTGCAGGTAAAACTGGCCGACAAACGTCTGCACCACCTCGCCCAGATCGGTATCGCCCGGCACCTTCGGAAAATAGCTGCGGCTGCCCAGCACCTTGCCCTGGCGGATAAACAGCACGTGCAGGCACGCCATCCCGGCTTCGAAGGCCACACCAATCACGTCCAAATCGTCCCCGGAACCGGAGACAAACTGCCGCTCGGTCACACTGCGCACCGCCTGGATTTGATCGCGAATGCGCGCTGCCTCTTCAAAGTTGAGCGCTTTGCTGGCCGTTTCCATCCGCGCGATCAGCTGGTGCAACACCTGTTGATCTTTGCCGGAAAGGAACAGGCGCACATATTCCACCTGCTGGCGGTAATCCTCTTCGCTGACCAACCCGGCGACACAGGGGCCCAGGCAACGGCCAATCTGGTACTGCAAACAGGGGCGGGAGCGGTTGCGGTAGACGCTGTTTTCACATTGGCGCACCGGGAACAGCTTTTGCAACAGCGCCAGCGTCTCGCGCACGGCGTAGGAATTGGGAAACGGACCGAAATATTCGCCCTTTTCATGTTTGGCGCCGCGGTGGATAGCCAGCCGCGGATGCGGATCCGCACTCAGGAAGATCAGGGGATATGATTTATCATCGCGCAACAGCACGTTGTAGCGCGGCTGGTACAGCTTGATATAGTTATGTTCCAGCAGCAGCGCTTCTGTTTCGCTGTGCGTAACCGTAACGTCTATTTGCGCGATGTTTTTGACCAGCGTCTCGGTTTTCCGGCTGCCAACCTGGGCGCGGAAGTAGCTGGAAAGACGTTTTTTCAGGTCTTTGGCTTTACCGACATAGATAACCTCAGCGGTGGCGTCATACATGCGGTAGACGCCAGGCTGGCTGGTGACGGTTTTTAGGAATGCTTTAGCATCAAAACGTTCAGTCACTGCTTAGCAACGTCTCCGCGTTGAACATGCCGTGGCGGATCGCCAGATGGGTCAGTTCGACATCACCACTGATGTTCAGCTTGCTAAACATACGATAGCGATAGCTGTTGACCGTCTTTGGGCTAAGGTTCAACTGCTCAGAAATCTCGTTCACCTTCTTCCCTTTAGTGATCATCAACATGATCTGCAGTTCACGGTCAGACAGGCAGTCGAACGGGGTTTCCGTTTGCGGCTCAAGCTGGCTTAACGCCATCTGTTGAGCGATATCGGAGGCAATATAACGTTGCCCCGAATGCACCATACGAATGGCATTGACCACTTCCTGTGGCGCAGCGCCTTTGCTTAGGTAACCCGCAGCCCCAGCCTGCATCACCTTGGCCGGCAAGGGATTCTCAGTGTGGATAGTCAACATAATGACCTTGGTATCAGGCGCATAACGCACAATTTTGCGGGTGGCTTCCAGCCCGCCGATACCAGGCATATTCATATCCATCAAGATGATATCTGCGGTATTTGCCCGGCACCATTTTACGGCGTCTTCGCCGCATTGAGCCTCACCGGCAACCTTTATGCCTTTGATATCTTCAAGAATGCGTCGTATCCCTGCGCGCACCAGTTCGTGGTCATCAACAAGAAGAACGCTAATCAAGGAAATTCTCCAAAAAAAGGGGAGTAACGCAATCAAACTCTGTTTCTTAACTAATATTACTTGTTTTTTATCAAGGAATGAATACAGATTAAAACATACTCTCAGTAAACTTTTGCGAAACAGGCCTAATTTTTAATTTTTTGGCCCTATCAAGTTAGCTAACGGTATGCGGCGGGCAAAAAATCGCCATATAAATTAACCCAATCCGCTTATCGATGCCCATAGTGCATCCACTTACCGTTTAAAACTACGCTTAAAAAGCCTAGCAAGTATGGCTTACTGATATTAACATTATACCAAAAATTTGGTAAGCAAATGATTTTTGCGGGTACCCCGCGGGTGAGCGGTACCTTCGCCGCCGCATTATTACTCCCCTATCCGGCAACGGCGCATGGAATCCTGACTGGATTAATAATTAATATCCGGCAAAAGAATAATTCATATATCAAACCATTAGTACCCTTGCGTAATAACTACAAAGATTTCCAGCAACAATTATTTTTCAAAAAATCAATGACCAGCCAATTATGGCTAATTACTGACCACGGCATGGCGCCGGTGGCGCAGCGCCCCTGTTCCCCTCAAACAGCTATGCTATACTTCATGCCAAACCGGGCACGCTGGCACAGCCGAACATTGGTGCCCCACAGTTGAAGGAAAAATCAGGAGAAAGTATGAGTAACGTTGATTTCACTACATCAGCCGATCCAGAAGCCCTGGCTGCCGAAGTCGCATGCCTGAAAGCCACGCTGACCTTAATCCTGAAGTCGATTGGCCAGGCCGATGCGGGGAAGGTTATTGTTAATCTGGAGCGCTTCATCACGCAGCTTGAAGATCCTGCACAGGCGGAAATATTCAAAAACAGCGTACTGCAAATCAAACACGCCTACCGCCAGTAGTCCCCTCCCTGGCCTGCCAACGCGCAGGCCTGTTTTATCCCCTTCAGACTTCAAGTTGCAGGTGTATTGGCTTGGTTACTCGGCTCAAAGGGGCCCGTGCCAGCGCTGTTCAAAAACGCTTTTGCGTTTTTGCCCGCAACTTGAATTCTTTTGGGGCTACCCTAATAGATTGATCTCTTATAACGTTTCAGGCAGTGTATTTTTTATTTAGCCGTGAGCCATTATGGGTATTGTTATTAAAGCGCTGATTGGCGCACTGGTTGTCGTTCTGATTGGGCTGCTGTCCAAAACCCGCAATTACTACATTGCCGGCCTGGTGCCGCTCTTCCCTACGTTTGCATTGATTGCGCACTACATCGTCGGCAGCGAACGCTCTGTCGAAGCGTTGCGAACCACCATCGTGTTCGGCATCTGGGCGGTACTGCCTTATCTGGTCTATCTGATCTCGTTGTACTTCTTCATTACCAGTATGCGTTTGCCACTGGCTCTGGGTGCCGCGGTGGGATGCTGGGTTGTAGCAGCCTGGTTGCTGATAACGGCCTGGGGCCTATGGCAGGGGCGTTAATCAAATCGGCCCTTGGCCGGGCCGCTTAGCGCAACCAACATACGTACCACATAAAATATCCGCACCATATATCAGTGCCGCCTATCATTAGCATCACGAGATAATCACTATTGTTTACCATTAATAGCGACCCTGCCACAGCACCGATAACATGCCTTATTTTCGCGGTATGGTATTGTTCACTACCCGTTTAATCTTTTGTCGCTACACGTGGCCCAGAGTAATAGCCAGATAAGATGAAAGGGCTTTTGAACGGATCATCCCGGCCAAAACCAAAGCACACAATAAGCCACGGAAAATCACCGGTTGGCACATCAACTATGCCGCTATCGTAAATAACAAGAAGAGATGACGGCGGTCACCCTAAAGAGTAGGAAAAAAACCAATGTTAGGTACTACATTCAATAAGACTTTCACTATTTATTCAGTTTCACCATCCCTTTTTCCAAATCATCCCGGAACATGCCGCCGACATAATCAAAGCCAATTTTGGTAACGTAAACGCGTGGATAACCGGATTCCGACTGTGTCACTATCATATAGCCGGCACAGGTCATTTCCGGCGTTGGGGTATTCATCCGCGTCAGCAGGCCACGCCCCCTGCACCACTGGTAAAACCGGGTGCGGCCGTACCCCAGAACCCCACCGACTTCAGAGAGGCTCTTTATTTCATTATGATTCAGGTGCAACGATAATGTTGCATTACAATCATTGTCTGCAACACCAAGTTTTCTTTTCAATGCCAGCTCCATGCAAAAACAAGAAATTAACATGAGAATTATCCGAACTTGTAATTTAGAAAAATTACAAGATAATTGCAATCTATTATCAACAATTTTATTATCGCTAAGCAGCATTTTTACGCCCACCTGGATTGCGTAGACACCTCATCTACTGTTGCGAAAAAAAGCAAACTGTATATTTTCCCCACAGAAAGTCTGTCAATAGCGATTATAGCTTGCAATATCAAGAGAGAACGGCAACATAATAAATAGTAAGATCGGCTTTAATTAATCTCACACTTCAGACCGCTTATTTGTTGTGAGAAAATAAACGTATATAAATTCCCAATATTTATTAAGCCATTATATTATTTTTATGCGAAAATTCTTAACCAGCACTTCACAAATGAAATGACTAATAATATGGCAGGAAACTATGCGGCAGCCTCTGTAAACGGCATATGCCGGTTGGAGAAAGCCGTGGGGGCAAAACGGAAAGCGCAGCTAAAGTAACAGGCCCGCGCAGCTTTGCGGGCCAGGGGATTAGCGGATGACCATTACCGAGGTCTTGGCATGGCGCACAATGGCCGCAGCATTAGAGCCAAGCAGGTAGGTTTTTACATTTGGCCTGCGTGAGCCAATCACGATCAGATCGGCTTCGATTTCTTCTGCCAACTCAATCACCTCATCGCGCGGTGAGCCAAAGCTGATGGTGTAGGACAGGCGATCCAAAGGCAGATCAATTTCCGACATGATCTTTTTCAATTTGTCGGCGGCTTTCACTTCCGCCTGGTTCTCAAACTCCTTGATGCCAAAAGAATACGCGGTAACAAACGCCGACGCATCCGGCAGCACGTGACAGAAATGCACCTTTGCATTCGACAGCTTAGCCAGATACTCCACATGCTTTAGGGCATGCTCGGTCAAAAAGTCCTCTTCAATATCTACCGGCACTAAAATGGTCTTGTACATAATCAATCCCTTCTATGACAACAGCGATGATTATAGATTACTGCCGCAGGCTGACGCCGTGAACCGCTTTGTGCCGCTTTTTGTGATCGGGATTAAACTGCGGTGCAATTAAAACGCCGCAGAAACGCCTGGGGAGAAATTGAGCGCCTGATGGCGTTATCCTGTTGGCGACAAAGCGCCGTGTTGCATAGTAAAGACCGGAAATGCAGCAATCAGCCACATTAATGACTTGAGACATACTAGGGCAAACGCAGCCGCAGCCATGGTGAAACCCGTTGTTTTCTCCGCCAGATGGGCATAAAAAAAGAGGCATCAAAGATGCCTCTTTTTTTGCTTAACCTATTGATTAAGCCTGTCTGCAAAACCGGCGAAATCGCTGCCGATTTACCCACCTGCGGCGTGCCAATAACGGGGCCACACGAGGAACAGCACCTAAGTGCTTGTTTCAAAATGGTGGGTCGTATAGGGCTCGAACCTATGACCAATTGATTAAGAGTCAACTGCTCTACCAACTGAGCTAACGACCCGTTGGCGTGGATTATTCGCTTCTGGGCGGCCGGTGTCAAATACTTTTATTCATTAGTTTTTCTCATGCGAGTTTTTTAACCACTAATCTAATCAACGAGATACTGATCACAAAGGCTGTTCATTTGCTATAGCGAGGAGTAATCTTCCGGCCCCAAGACGTCCGATTGGCCACAACCGTGTAATTATTAATCAATGTGACGAAAATCATATCGTTAAATTAATGTTACACAAGAGTGGCGTTATTGCACTACCTTACTAAAGCCGGAAACACCGGATTAAATGCATAAAAAGAGCCATTTTAGAGCTTATTATTTCACTCATGACAGGTAATACAGGACATCATCAGATGGTAGATCAATCTAAAATAACCACCGATGCAGCCACCGCATCAGAAGATAATCTCCGAAGAAACCTATCTAACCGGCATATTCAACTGATCGCTATCGGCGGCGCCATCGGGACTGGGTTGTTTATGGGATCGGGCAAGACCATCAGCCTTGCCGGGCCATCCATCATTTTCGTATATATGATCATCGGCTTTATGCTGTTCTTTGTGATGCGGGCGATGGGCGAGATTTTACTTTCCAACCTGCAATACAAATCCTTCAGCGATTTTGCCGCCGACCTGCTCGGCCCCTGGGCCGGCTTCTTCACAGGCTGGACCTACTGGTTCTGCTGGGTTGTCACCGGCATTGCCGATGTCGTGGCGATCACGGCCTATGCCCAGTTCTGGTTCCCGGGGCTTTCGCAATGGATCTCTTCGCTGCTGTGCGTGCTGTTGCTACTTGGCCTTAACCTGGCAACGGTGAAAATGTTCGGTGAAATGGAGTTTTGGTTTGCCATGATAAAAATCGTGGCCATCATCGCCCTGATCGTCGCCGGCCTGGCTATGATCGCCATGCATTTTCAATCGCCTACCGGCACTACCGCGTCGTTCTCGCACCTGTGGGATAATGGCGGCATGTTCCCGAAAGGGATCAGCGGTTTCTTTGCCGGCTTCCAGATTGCGGTGTTTGCATTCGTTGGCATTGAGCTGGTCGGTACCACGGCGGCTGAAACCAAGGATCCCGAGAACGTACTGCCACGCGCGATTAACTCGATCCCGCTACGCATCATTATGTTCTATGTGTTCTCGCTGATTATTATTATGTCAGTGACGCCATGGAGTTCCGTCGTTGCCGATAAGAGCCCGTTTGTCGAACTGTTCGTCTTAATCGGCCTGCCTGCCGCCGCCAGCGTGATCAATTTCGTGGTGCTGACCTCTGCGGCCTCTTCCGCCAACAGCGGCGTGTTCTCCACCAGCCGCATGCTGTACGGTCTGGCACAGGAAGGCGATGCGCCAAAATCTTTCGCCAATCTGTCTAAACGCGCTGTGCCGGCCAACGGCCTGACCTTCTCCTGCATCTGTCTGCTGGGTGGCGTCGTGCTGATTTACCTGATCCCCAATGTCGTGACGGTGTTTACGCTGGTCACCACGGTATCGGCCATTCTGTTTATGTTCGTGTGGAGCATTATCCTGTGCTCTTACCTGGTTTATCGTAAGAAACGGCCACAGCTGCACCAGAAATCGCGCTATAAAATGCCAGCGGGTAAACTGATGTGCTGGGTTTGCCTCGCGTTCTTTGCATTCGTGCTGTGCCTGCTGACGCTGCAGAATGATACCCGCCAGGCGCTGATGGTTACCCCGCTGTGGTTTGTCATCCTGGGCGTGGGGTATCTGCTGGTCCGCAACAAAAAAGCGGCCTAAGCCCCAGCGCTTCATAAAAAACCCGGCAATTATTGCCGGGTTTTTCTTATCTCACCCACTGCGGGAACGCGCTGCTACTTTCCCTGATGGCGCGGCATGATGCCGTTGATGATCACCTGCTGCACATTTTCGACCGTCTGCTGGAAAAAATCATCGTCCTGTAAACTTTTACCGGACACCGCCTCGACCTGCACCCAGAAATCCGCATAATGCTGGGTGGTGGCCCACAGCATGAAAATCAGATGATGCGGCTCCACCGGCGCCAGGTGCCCCTGCGCGATCCAGCGCTCAATCATGGCGGATTTCTCATCCACCAGGGTTTTCAATCCCCCCTTCAGCTGTTCCTTTAGCAACGGCGCCCCTTGGATCATTTCGAGGCAGAACAGGCGCGATGCCTGCGGATGATGGCGTGAGACCTCCAGCTTCAGCCGGATATATTCACGGATCGCCTGCAGCGGCTCTTGATCGGGGCGCAGCGCTTTCAACGGCGCCAACCACACATCAAGGATACCTGTCAGCACGGCAACATACAGATCTTCTTTGGACGGGAAATAGTACAGCAGGTTGGTTTTGGAAACGTCCGCCCGCTCCGCCACCTGATCAAGACTGGTGCCATGAATACCGTACAGGGAAAAAAACTCCAGTGCGGCATCCATAATGGTACTGCGTTTGGCGGCTACCGCGCGCGAGCGGCGCGTCGCCGGCTTTACCGATTGTTGCTTCACAGCATCTCCTTGGCGCAACCGTGATTTTCATCAGCATAACAAAGCCGATCGGCGAAACCCATGCTTTTACCCACCCCCACCGGGTATTCAGATGCACCATTTATGGGCAGGTGCGCCTATTTTTTGTGCAGATAATTTTTACCAAATGGTCTGTTTTAGACCATTCACTCAATTATTGACCTAGATCAAATTAACAGCCATTTGATTCCACTCGCTTTTCTAAAACTGGCATCGCCTTTGCAATAGCGAAACCAGCGCCGCGCAATTCGGAACCCGCAGGAAGCACTCAAGCAGCGCCTGAATCGTCCCATTTGCAGACCCGAGGTGTTCAAATGAAAATTGGTGTATTCATCCCGATCGGCAACAATGGCTGGCTGATTTCCAGTAACGCGCCACAGTACAAACCCACGTTTGAACTGAATAAAACCATCGTACAGAAGGCGGAGCACTACAACTTCGACTTCGCGCTTTCCATGATCAAACTGCGTGGCTTCGGCGGTAAAACCGAATTCTGGGACCATAACCTGGAATCATTCACCTTGATGGCCGGGCTGGCCGCCGTGACTTCACGCATTAAAATTTATGCCACCGCGGCGACGCTAACCATGCCGCCGGCCATCGTGGCACGCATGGCTTCCACCATCGATTCCATTTCAAATGGGCGCTTTGGCCTGAATGTGGTGACCGGCTGGCAAAAGCCCGAATATGAGCAGATGGGCATGTGGCCCGGCGATGACTACTTCGGCCGCCGCTACGACTATCTGGCCGAATATGTCCACGTGCTGCGCGATCTGTGGGGAACCGGCAAGTCAGACTTCAAGGGCGAATTCTTCCAGATGAACGACTGCCGCGTTAGCCCGCAGCCACAATCCGGCATCAAAGTGATCTGCGCCGGGCAAAGCGACGCCGGCATGGCGTTCTCGGCTAAATACGCCGACTACAACTTCTGTTTTGGCAAAGGCATCAACACCCCTACCGCCTTTGCGCCTACCGCCGCACGCCTGAAAAAGGCCGCGGATGCCGAAGGCCGCAACGTGGCCTGCTACGTGCTGTTTATGATTATCGCCGATGAAACAGACGAAGCTGCGCGCGCCAAATGGGAAAGCTACAAGGCCGGCGCCGATACCGAAGCGCTGGCCTGGCTGACCGAGCAAAGCGGTAAAGACACCACCTCCGGCGCCGACACCAACGTTCGCCAAATGGCCGATCCCACCTCTGCCGTGAATATCAATATGGGTACGCTGGTGGGCTCTTACGCCAACGTTGCGCGCATGATGGATGAAATCGCCACCGTTCCCGGCACCGAAGGCGTGCTGTTGACCTTCGACGACTTTATCAAAGGGGTCGAGGACTTCGGCGAACGCATCCAACCGCTGATGAAAAGCCGCGCCGATGTCGTTTCCCCCAACCGCGAGGTCGCCTGATGAAAGTTGTTGAAACTCATACCGTGGTGCGCCGCCAGGCGCCGGAAGCCGGGAAAACCGTTACCTTGCCGGCACGCCCAGAGGCGATTGCCTTTGCGCCACAGGAAACCGCGCTGATCGTCGTTGACATGCAAAATGCCTATGCCTCGCAGGGCGGCTATCTCGATTTGGCCGGGTTTGATGTCTCGGCCACCGCACCGGTGATCGCTAATATCAAACGCGCCATTGCCGCTGCCCGCGCCGCCGGCATAAAAGTGATCTTTTTCCAAAACGGCTGGGATAAACACTATGTGGAAGCCGGTGGCCAAGGCTCGCCCAATTGGCACAAATCCAATGCCCTAAAAACCATGCGTAAGCGCCCTGAACTGATGGGCAAACTGCTGGCCAAGGGCGACTGGGATTACGATCTGGTGGATGAACTGCAGCCGCTGCCCGGCGACATCGTCATCCCCAAACCGCGCTACAGCGGCTTCTTCAATACCCAGCTCGACAGCTTGCTGCGCTCCTACGGCATTCACCACCTGGTGTTCACCGGCATCGCTACCAACGTCTGCGTGGAATCCACGCTGCGAGACGGCTTTTTCCTTGAGTATTTCGGCGTGGTGTTGGAAGACGCCACCCACCAGGCCGGCCCGGCGTTTGCCCAGCAGGCGGCGCTCTACAACATCGAGACATTCTTTGGTTGGGTATCAGACGTAGACAGTTTTTGCCAGACCGTTGCAGCACCGCTCAGCCGTACGGCGTGACGGCTGCCTTTCAATCAACTTTTATTAAGGAAATCACTATGCCAAAAACCATCATTACCCCAGCAGGCACCGGCAAACCACTGGCGCCTTTCGTACCCGGCACCCTGGCCGACGGCGTGCTGTATGTCTCCGGCACGTTGGCTTTCGATAAAGACAATAACGTGGTGCATGTGGGCGATGCTGCGGCGCAAACCCGGCACGTGCTGGAAACCATTAAAAGCGTGGTGGAAGCCGCCGGGGGCACGATGGACGACGTCACCTTCAATTCGATCTTTCTTACCGACTGGCAAAACTATGCGGCGATCAACCAGGTGTACGCCGAATTCTTCCCCGGCGACAAACCGGCGCGTTACTGCATCCAGTGCGGGCTGGTAAAACCAGACGCACTGATCGAAATCGCCAGCATCGCCCATATCGGCCGTTAAAGGAGAGACGATGTATTTTGAGATCCTGGGGAAAGATACCCCGCTGGCGCAAACGGTGGTGCTTTCCGCCGGCCTGGGCGGCAGCGGCAGCTTCTGGCAGCCGCAGCTCGCCGCGCTCGGCGAGCATTTCCGGGTGATCATTTACGATCATCAGGGCACCGGGCGCAGCCAGGGCACAGTGCCGGAAGGCTACAGCATCGCCGACATGGCGGAAGAAGTGGCGCAGTTGCTGCATGCGATCGGCATCGAAAGCTATTATTTCGTCGGCCACGCGTTAGGCGGGATGATCGGCCTGCAACTGGCGCTCACCTACCCACAGCGGGTGGCGAAACTGGTAGTGGTAAATGGCTGGCCGGCGCTGGACAGCCAAACCCTGCGCTGTTTTAACGTCCGGCAGGATCTGCTGCTTAACAGCGGCGTAGCTGCCTATGTGCGCGCCCAGCCGCTGTTCCTGTTCCCGGCCGATTGGCTTTCCGCTCATGAGCAACAGTTAGCCGCAGAGCAAGCGCATCAGACCGCGCATTTTCAGGGAACGGAAACCCTGCTGCGCCGCCTGCACGCGCTGATGGCCGTGGATTTCCGCCCGCACCTGGCCAGTATCACCACACCAACCCTGGCGCTGTGTTCCCGCGACGATCTCTTGGTGCCCTACCGCTGCTCACACCAGTTGGCGGAAGAGCTGCCCCAGGGCGAGTTGGCGCAGATGCCCTATGGCGGCCACGCCATGAGCGTAACCGACAGCGAAAACTTTAACCAGATTCTGCTGGGCTGGCTGTTGAAGACACACATGCAGCCCTTACCACAGCAACCCACGCTGCGGCCCGAACAGGTACGGTAAGCAACAGGAGAAACACGATGCAGTCAACGGCCCTTTTCACTACGGCGGCGCTGCCGCCCTGTGTGGAAAAACAGGATTTCCGCGATACCATGGCGCGCCTTGGCTCAGCGGTCAATATCATTACTACCGACGGCCCGGCGGGGCGCGCCGGGTTTACCGCATCGGCCGTTTGTAGCGTGACGGATACGCCGCCAACGCTGCTGGTGTGCCTGAACCGTTCGGCCTCGGTATATTCCGTGTTCCAGCAAAACCAACGGCTGTGCGTCAATACGCTGGCGGCGGAACATCAGTCGCTGTCCAACCTGTTTGGCGGCAAAACGCCGATGGATATGCGTTTTTCAGCCGCACGTTGGGCAACCCTGGCGACCGGCTCACCGATCCTGCTCGGCGCGCTGGTCTCCTTCGATTGCCAAATAACCCAAACGGTCAGCGTCGGCACTCACGACGTGCTGTTCTGCCAGGTCGTTGATGTGGTGCGCAATGACGAAGGGCATGGGCTGGCCTATTTCGATCGCCGTTATCACGCGCTGAAGGCTCCCGTTTAGTGCCCCTCACCCCAACCCTCTCCCCGTGGGAGAGGGAGCAGTGCGGCGATAAGGGTAACAGGCGGAGTTTCATACCGCCCCCTCACCCCAACCCTCTCCCTATGGGAGAGGGAGCAGTGCGGCGATAAGGGTAACGGACGGAGTTTCATGCCGCCCCTCACCCCAACACTCTACCCATGGGAGAGGGAGCAGTGCGGTGATAAGGGTAATCGGCGGGGTTTCATACCGTCCCTCACCCCAGCCCTCTCCCCATGGGAGAGGGAGCAGTACGGCGATAAGGGTAACAGGCGGAGTTTCATAACGTCCCTCACCCCAACCCTCTCCTCATGGGAGAGGGAGCAGTGCGGCGACAAGGGTAACAGGCGGAGTTTCATGCAGGCACGATACTCCCCCTCTCCCCGCGGGAGAGGGCTGGGGTGAGGGGCTGTCAAACCGCATTTCATGCAAACCACACACTCTGGAGATGACAATGGCGAATACCTGGTTCCCCACATGGCGTATCAAGCAAGGTAATCTCGATGGCACGGTGGTCGCACCTGACGAACGGCTGCCGCTCGGCCCCACGCTGGTAATGGGGCTACAGCATGCCGTCGCGATGTTTGGCGCCACGGTACTGATGCCATTGCTGATGGGCTTCGATGCCAACCTCGCAATCCTGATGTCGGGTGTCGGCACCCTGCTGTTCTTCCTGATCGTCGGTGGCCGGGTGCCCAGCTATTTGGGCTCCAGCGCGGCGTTTGTCGGGCTGGTCATCGCACTTACCGGCTACAGCGGCCAGGGCGCCAACCCCAATATCGCACTGGCGTTGGGGGGTATTATCGCCTGCGGCCTGCTTTATACCGTGATTGGCTTTATTGTCATGAGCGTTGGAACGCGCTGGATTGAGCGCCTGATGCCGCCGGTCGTCACTGGCGCAGTGGTGATGGCGATTGGCCTTAACCTGGCGCCAATCGCCGTGCGCAGCGTCTCCGCGTCAAGCTTTGACAGTTGGATGGCGGTCGTCACCATCCTGTGCATTGGTTCAGTGGCGGTTTTTACCCGCGGATTGATGCAGCGGCTGCTGATTTTGGTTGGGCTGATCGTCGCCTACCTGCTGTATGTCGTCGTCACTAATGGTTTGGGGATTGGTAAACCCATTGATTACACTGCGCTAAGTCAGGCGGCCTGGTTTGGCCTGCCAACCTTTACCGCACCAGCATTTGACGCCCACGCCATGCTGTTGCTGGCCCCTGTCGCCGTGATTTTAGTGGCGGAGAACCTTGGCCATGTTAAAGCCGTCGCCGGTATGACGGGGCAAAACCTGGATCCCTACATCGGCCGGGCCTTCGTGGGCGACGGGTTGGCGACCATGCTGTCGGGCTCGGTCGGCGGCACCGGCGTCACCACCTATGCGGAAAATATCGGCGTGATGGCGGTCACCAAAATCTATTCCACGCTGGTGTTCGTCGCTGCAGCGATCGTGGCTATCGTGCTCGGCTTCTCGCCCAAATTTGGCGCATTGATCCACACCATCCCCGGCCCAGTGTTAGGCGGCGCCTCCGTGGTGGTCTTCGGGCTGATCGCTGTTGCGGGCGCCCGCATCTGGGTGCAAAACAAAGTGGATTTAAGCGATAACGGCAACCTGATTATGGTGGCAGTCACGCTGGTGCTGGGCGCTGGCGACTTTGCGCTGAGTATCGGCGGGTTCACCATGGGTGGGATCGGCACCGCGACCTTCGGCGCCATTCTGCTCAATGCGCTGTTGCGCAACCGCAAAATATTGCCGTTGGCCGATGGTTCAACACGTTAAAAGAGAGGTTAGGGCGTGCGCTTGCCGCCGCCCTACTCCGCCACAATCGCCTTTTTGGCCTTGCGGCGCAGGCGCAATTCGCTGACGATCACCCCCAGCACAATCAGCACGCCGCCCAGCAACGCCACGCCCGGCAGGCGTTCACCGGCAATACGGCCGACGATCCCCGCCCATACCGGTTCGCCAGCATAAATCACCGTGGCGCGCGTTGGCGAAACGCTGCGCTGCGCCCAGTTCATGGTCAACTGAATAAGCGCAGTAGCGATGCCCAAGCCCACCGAGCTATACAGCAGATAGTTGGAATACGCTGGCAGGCGCTCACCGGCGGGAGCCATCATCAAGAATGACAGCAACGACGCGGTGGCCAGTTGCACAATGGTGACCCGCTTGATGTTAACCTTGCCGGCAAAGGCGCCGATCAGGATAATTTCCGCCGCCACCGCCAGCGCACTGACCAAGGTGGCTATTTCGCCAAAGCTCAGAGAAATCGAAGTGCCATCCGGCCCGGCCAACAAGATTAGCCCGGTAAACGCCAACAGGATCCCCAGCCACGCCATAATGCCGGGGAAGCGGCCGAGCACCAGCCACTGCAACAGCGGGACGATAGGCACGTACATCGCCGTCATAAAGGCCGACTGGCTGCTGCTGATGGTTTGCAAGCCCACGCTTTGCAGGCCGTAGCCGCACATGATGGCAATGCCGATAAACACGCCGGCCCGCAGCTCATACCACGTCAGCCCACGCAGCGCCTTTAGCGAGAACAAAAGCAACGCCAGGGCCGCGGCGCCGAAGCGCAGACCGACAAAAAAGAAGGGGCCGCTCACCAGCATGGCATGCTGGACCACCAGAAAAGTCCCGCCCCAGATCATCGTAATGAAGATCAGTATCGCTTCTTGAGGCCGGATAGTCAGAAACAGGTTTGGAATAGAGGATTTTTTTACCACCGCCACAGTATTGCCCTTCATACAGAGTGCAATATAATGCACAACTGTTGCCAGTATGGGGCAAAGCCTGCAAATGAGCAATATAATGCACAATGGTAATCACGAACCGCCCAAGGTTCTACAATATCTAAGCAGTAACTTGCGCAGTTATCGCCGCCAGGCGGGGTTAAGCCAGGTGGCATTGGCGGAGCTTTCCGGCGTTAGCCGCCGCATGCTGGCCGGTATCGAAGCCGGGGATCGCAACGTTAGCCTGGCAGTGCTGGATAAACTGGCGGAAGCGCTGGGCGTCTCCTTCAGCCACCTGATCCAGGCGCCGGAAGCACGCGGCGATTTTTTGGTCGGCGAGCTGGCCTGGCAAGGCAAAGAGGCGCAAAGCCAAGCGCAGCTCAGCGCCAGCGTGCCGGCGCATCACCGGGTGGAGCTATGGGAATGGTCTTTGATGCCGGGCGAGCGCTATGATTCCGTTCCCGATGCCGAAGGCTGGCATGAAATCCTCTACGTCCTGGAAGGCATACTGACGCTGCAGTTGGAAAACCGCACTCTGACGCTGTGCCGTGGTGAAACCCACGTATTCAACAGCAATCAGCAATACGCCTATTGTAATAACAGCGGCCAATTGCTGCGGTTTATCCGCAACGTCACGTTCTGAGCGGCTTGTCGCCTGGGTGTCACCTTGCTGTCGTGGCCGATTAATCATCAGCGGTTACACTCATGGTTATTTTCAACCGGTACAGCACGGCAACGGTTCCGCCGTGGGAACGCCGCCGCTATTCAGTCAGGAGTATGCCATGCAACACTACAACATAAGGGAATTGCGCTTAGCCAAAGGGTGGTCGCAGGAACAGCTGGCCACTATCGCAGGGCTCAGCACCCGGACTATCCAGCGCATTGAGAATGGCCACCAGGCCAGCCTGGAAACGCTCGGCGCCATTGCGGCAGCACTCGGGATGCAGGTGTGCGATCTTACCCGCCAGGCGCCAGAACAAACGGCCTGGAGCGCAGCGGAATTAGCAGCCCGACGCCGGGTAGAAAACGAAGGCCTGCTATTGAGCAAGCTATTACGCTTTGTGATCTTGAGCCTGATCCTGCTGGCCATTAACGGCATTACCCAGCCGCAATACTGGTGGTCGCTATGGGCGATCGGCGCCATCGGGCTGGGGTTGGTCATGCGCGCCGCCCGCACGCTGGTGCTGCGCGATGCGTTGCAACGCTGGCAAACGCGGCGCCTGGCGCAAAAGCTCAAACAACTGTGACATAAGCGCCCCGCCGTTAACCGGCAGATACAAAAAAGCCCCAGGCTTGCGATAAGCCTGGGGCTAAAATATGGCGGAGGAGCAGAGATTCGAACTCTGGAACGGTTTCCCGTCGACGGTTTTCAAGACCGTTGCCTTCAGCCACTCGGCCACCCCTCCGTAACGAAGCGCACTATAAACATAGCAGATCCACTTGTAAAGACTGCCCACGTTCAACCGCACGAAAAACCAGCACACCCGGCGCAATTACGCCCATTTGCCATGATGATCGCGGCTACCGGCCGGGAACCCCGAAAGGGTGAACAACATCGTGCTTTTTCGTTGGGTTGCCACAATGATAACTAACGGTAAAGATTGGTAAACAAACTTTAATCAAATGCTTGCACTGCCTATCATCGTGATTAATTTTGTGATGACCTGATAAGAGAGATCATTATGGACCGCACTATCGTCTCATCCTCCTCGCGTGGCTCGCTGCTTAGTACGCATAAAGTCTTGCGTAATACCTATTTCCTGCTTTCGCTGACGCTGGCCTTTTCCGCACTGACCGCCACCGCCAGCACCCTGCTTGGCCTGCCTGCGCCAGGGTTGCTGCTGATGCTGGTCGGCTTTTATGGCCTGATGTTCCTGACCCACAAACTGGCTAACAGCCCGGCGGGCATTCTGGCGGCTTTCGCCCTGACCGGCTTTATGGGCTATACGCTGGGGCCTATCCTCAGTTCCTTTATCGGCAGCGGCGCAGGCGATCTGATCATGCTCGCACTGGGCGGCACCGCGCTAGTGTTCGTCTGCTGCTCTGCCTACGTGCTGACGACGCGCAAGGATATGTCTTTCCTGTCCGGGATGCTGATGGCCGGCTTCGTTGTGCTGTTGGTTGCGGTGATTGCCAACCTGTTCCTGCAAATCCCGGCGCTGCACCTGGCGATCAGCGCGCTGTTTATCCTGTTCTCCGCCGGCGCCATCCTGTGGGAAACCAGCAACATTATTCACGGCGGCGAAACCAACTACATTCGCGCTACCGTCAGCCTGTATGTTTCGCTGTACAACATGTTTATCAGCCTGTTGAGCATCTTGGGCTTTGCCCGCAGCAACTGATAACCGGCTTGTACGGCATAAAGCCCCGCTCACCCGAGCGGGGCTTTGTTTTTGGCGGCGGCAAAATTTGCTAGACTGCCGGGCGTGATGAATTACCCGTTAACGAGGCAGTATGTTGGAGTTTGAAGGCCAGATTATCGCTACAGATGCGCAAGGCTACCTGAAGAACAGCGCCGACTGGCACGAGGAGCTGGCGCCGATATTGGCCGCCCAGGAAGACATCGTACTGACGGAAGCCCATTGGGAAGTCGTCAGATTCGTGCGCGATTTCTACCAGCAGTTTAACACTTCGCCGGCGATCCGGATGTTGGTGAAGGCGATGGCGCAAAAATACGGTGAGGAAAAAGGCAATAGCCGTTACCTTTATCGCCTGTTCCCGAAAGGCCCGGCCAAACAGGCGACGAAAATCGCCGGCCTGCCCAAACCGGTCAAATGCATTTAGCTTAATAGCGGATGCTGAACCCTGAATACGCCGTTATGCCGCGCGGCTCTACTAACAGACGTTCGATTTTAGCGTTGCGCGGCCCGCCGTTTTTCAACCAGATCGTCAATTGGTCGACCTGCTCCGCGTCGCCACACACCACCACCTCTACGCTACCGTCGTCCAAATTACGGGCATAGCCGGTCAGCCCCAGTTCCGTCGCCTGCTGCTGGACGCTGTAGCGAAACCCTACCCCTTGCACAACGCCATAGGCGTACGCGGCAATACAAATTTGTGTCATAATCGGCTCCTTTGCTGTAATCGTACTTGTTATGGCATGCCTATGTTTTACCACAGGTATGCCGTTCTTTTTACCTAGTTGGCTGCATACTTAATTATGACCGTACGTCTGTTTCTCGCCAAAGGCCGTGAAAAATCCCTACTCCGCCGTCACCCGTGGATCTTCTCAGGTGCAGTGCAACGTATTGAAGGGAAAGCCTTTTCTGGCGAAACCATTGATATTTGCGATAACCAGGGCAAATGGCTGGCGCGTGGCGCCTATTCGCCGCAATCGCAAATCCGCGCCCGAGTCTGGACATTCAAACAAGATGAAGCCATCGACACCGGGTTTTTTATCCGCCGCCTGCAACAAGCGCAAGGCTGGCGTGACTGGGTGGCGAAACGCGATGGCCTGAATGGCTACCGCCTGATCGCCGGCGAATCCGATGGTTTGCCGGGCATCACCATCGATCGTTTCCAGAACTTCCTGGTGCTACAATTGCTGTCTGCCGGTGCCGAATATCAGCGTGACGCGCTGGTTGCCGCGTTGCAGCACTGTTACCCCGATTGCGCCATTTACGATCGTTCCGACGTTGCCGTGCGGAAAAAAGAAGGATTGCCGCTGGCGCAGGGGCCTGTGCTGGGCGAACTGCCGCCGGCGCTGCTGCCGATTACGGAACACGGCATGAAACTGCTGGTAGATATTCAGCAAGGGCATAAAACCGGCTTTTATCTCGATCAGCGGGACAGCCGCCTGGCCGCGCGTAACTATTCCGCCGGGCGCCGCGTACTGAACTGCTTCTCGTATACTGGCGCTTTCGCCGTTTCTGCGCTGATGGGCGGTTGCGAACAGGTGATCAGCGTTGACACCTCACAGGCAGCGCTGGATATCGCCAGGCAAAATATCGAATTGAACGGCCTGGATCTGCAGCGTGCTCAGTTTGTGCGTGACGATGTGTTCCAACTGCTGCGCAACTACCGCACACAAGGGGAAAAATTCGATCTGATCATTATGGATCCCCCCAAATTTGTCGAAAACAAGAATCAGTTGGCGAGCGCATGCCGCGGCTACAAAGACATCAACATGCTGGCCATGCAATTGCTGAATCCGGGGGGCATTTTGCTGAGCTTCTCCTGTTCCGGGCTGATGCCGACTGACCTGTTTCAGAAAATCCTGGCCGATGCCGCGTTGGATGCCGGCTGTGATATGCAGTTTATCGAACAGTTCCGCCAGGCGGCCGATCACCCGGTGATCGCCACCTATCCGGAAGGCCTGTATCTGAAAGGGTTTGCCTGCCGCGTGATGTAACTTGAAATCGCCCGCTTTTGCCCACATATATAGAGCAAAGCACTTTTTCAGGAGGACGTCATGATTACCAGTAAATTTGGCATCGGGCAACAGGTTCGACACAAGCTGCTGGGCTGCCTGGGGGTCATAATTGATGTCGACCCGGAATACTCACTGGCTCAGCCGAAAGCCGGTGAGATCGCGGTAAACGACCAATTGCGTTTAGCTCCCTGGTACCATGTCGTGATTGAGGATGAAGAGGGGCAGCCGGTGCATACCTATCTGGCAGAGGCGCAGCTCTCGGGCGAGTACCCGGATGCCCATCCGGAACAGCCTTCATTGGATGAGCTGGCCGAGTCGATCCGCCACCAGTTGCAAGCGCCGCGCCTGCGCAACTAAGCGCGTTGCGCCGTTTCATCGCACACAAGCCATCAGGGCCCGGCCATTCGCCGGGCCCTCTTTATTTATCTATCCGCCACGGGTGCCGGCCCTTACGCACGCACCAACCCCAGGCGCGGAATTTCAATTTTTGGGCAGCGATCCATCACCACCGCAAGCCCGGCCTCTTTTGCCAGCGCCGCGGCCGCCTCATTGATAACCCCAATCTGTAACCACAGCGCTTTGGCGCCGATGGCGATAGCCTCCTGCGCCACCCCATAGGCCGCCTCGGCATTGCGGAACACATCCACCATATCCACCGGTTGAGGGATCGCCGCCAGCGTGGCATAAACCGGTTGCCCCAGTAGCGTTTGCCCCGCCAGCTTCGGGCTGACAGGGATAACCTGGTAGCCTTGCTGCAGCAGATAGGCCATCACCCCGTAGCTTGGCCGCGCCGGGTTATCGCTGGCGCCAACCAGAGCGATGGTTTTGGTTTCTTGCAACAGTGCTGCAATTTCATGGTCTTGCATGATCGACTCCTGATTGAATAAAGAAATCCCCATAAGCCAAGTGTAACCCTTCAGCGCTCAAACGGCAGCTGCACTGGCTTTGCTAACCCCACCCTGCCGATCCGATGCCAAAAGGCGGTAGTTATGTAAAAGTGTGAAAATTGTAATATAAATGAAATACTTTGACACACTATCCCTTGTGCCCGACACTATGCCATGTTCCCTTACACAAGGAGATAATAATGAAATTTGGTCTGGTGGTTGCGGGGCTGCTTAGCCTATGGCTCAGTGCGCCTGCCGTAGCGACGACCCTAAAACTTTCCCCGGATATCGATCTGCTGGTGGTTGACGGCAGACAAATGACCGGCTCGCTCCTGAAAGGCGCCGATAGCCTGGAATTGGACAGCGGAGAGCACCAACTATTATTCAAAGTGGTCAAAACGGTCACGTCAAGCTCGCACGGGCCGATCACCTACACCTCACAACCCCTGATCGTGACGTTTAACGCACACAACACCCGCATGGTCAGCTTTGAACTGCCGCGCATTGACAGCGCACGCGACGGCTTGCAGTTCAATCATGCATTAAACTATCAGCTCGTCGACGACAGCGGCAAAAAATTGGCAACCAAAAACGACAAGCTGGCGGCCAATCCGGGCGCCGATCTGGAAAAAACCATGATCGCATACAATGGCCAGAAGCACGCCGCCTCGGTGCCGGCCTTCGCCCACCTTCGCGCCAGCACGCCCATTCCACCGCCAGGCGTAACGCCCCCGGGGCAAAAATCCATCACGCTGAAAGAAGCCTATGTTTCAGAGCAAATGTTGCAATACTGGTTTCAGCAGGCCGATCGGGATACCCAAAAACGCTTTCTGCGTTGGGCCAATCAGTATACTGAAAACCGCGAAACGCCCTGATTTCTTATCTGAATCCGTGCACTCTTCATATTTTCAGCGCTAAATGCTAGGCAGAGAAAAACAGTTTCAGTAACCTGTCGCTCACCTCCGCTCAGCAAAGGACATCAACATGGAAATGACCACCCGCACCATCGCCGTTCGCAAGCACATTGCGCTGGTGGCGCACGATCACTGCAAACAGGCGCTGCTTCAGTGGGTTGAAGACAACCAAACGACATTGGCGCAGCACCAGCTGTATGCCACCGGCACCACCGGCAATCTGGTTCAGCGCGCCACAGGGGTGCCGGTCAAGAGTATGATGAGTGGCCCAATGGGGGGCGATCAGCAGGTTGGCGCGCTGATCGCGGAAGGGCAAATCGATATGTTGATTTTCTTTTGGGACCCGCTGAACGCCGTCCCGCACGATCCTGACGTGAAGGCGCTGCTACGCCTGGCGACGGTTTGGAATATTCCGGTGGCGACCAACCGCTCCACGGCGGATTTCCTGATCGCCTCTACGCTGTTTATCCGCGAAGTGGAAATCGCTATCCCCGACTACCAGCGTTATCTGCAAAACCGCCTGCAATAACCGGTGCCCGGCGGCCTGGTATTCCACCACGCCGGCCGGTTACGGTTTTTTCTGCAGTGGCACGCCAATGTTATGCAATTGCTCAACAAAGACCGACGGGCGCTCACGATCCTGCAATAGCCATACCTGATGTTTTGCTCGGGTCAGCGCCACGTACAGCAAGCGCCGCTCTTCTGCATGCGGAAAATCTTCCGGCTGCGGCAACAAGACATCTTCTAACACCGACTCCCGCGCCGCCGCCGGAAAACCGTCATTTCCCTCATGCAGCCCGGTGATGATCACATACTCGGCCTGTTGCCCCTTGCTGGCATGGATGGTCATAAACTCGATGTTCAGCTTCGGCCACCGCGTCGCCGCCTTCTGCAGCACGTCCGGCTTGAGATGGTGGTAACGCGCTAAAATCAGGATGCGTTCGTCCGGTTTGGCATAGCCGCTCAGCTTATCCAACAGGTTTTCCAACTGCTCCTGCGGCAGGATCACCACCGACTTCTTATTGCCTTTGCTCAGGCTGTTGAGCGGTTTTTTCAACTGATGCGGGTTCTGTTGTACAAAACGATTCGCCACCTCACCGATACGCTCGTTAAAACGGTAGGTGGTATCAAGCGCGCACTGCGCCCCCTCGCCGAAGTTGTGGGAAAAGGCCGTCGTCAGCGCCAATTCTGCGCCGCTGAAGCGGTAAATAGCCTGCCAGTCATCGCCAACGGCAAACAGACAGGTCTGTTTGTTCTGTTTGCGCAATGCCGCCAGCAGCAACGCTCGCTGCGGAGAAATATCCTGGAACTCATCGACCAGAATATGCTTCCAGGGGCTGATGAAACGCCCCTTATCCAGGATGTTCACCGCCTGGTGTATCAGCCCGGAAAAGTCCACTGCGCCCTCTTCCTTCAACGCGCCTTTCCATGCTTTGAGCAGCGGCGCCATCAGGCGAATGCGCTTGGCGAACAGATCGCGGACTTCCTCATTCGCCTGTTCGATCATCTCGGCCTGGCTGCCGCCGTGCATCCGCATCAGCCCCAGCCAACGTTCCAGCCGCCCGGCCAACCGTTCGGCCAGGCGTTTATCCTGCCAGAAGTCCCCTTCCGGCACCTCCCATTCAAGCTCGTCGACCAACCACTGCCGCCACCCTTTGGCCTGGGCCTTTTTTTCGGCGCAGTTCTGCTGCCAGTGCGAGATCAACAGCGCCCGGCGAGCCTTGCTATCGGTTTCCAGCTTGCTGATCGCCGGCGCTTTGCGGCTGCCCAGCTGAATAATCTGCAGCGCCAATGCATGGAAGGTTTTCGCCTGGATCGCCGTTTCCCCCAGGCGTTGTTTGATTCGTTCGTTCATTTCCTGCGCCGCCTGGCGGCCGAAAGCCAGCAGCAAGATTTGCTCCGGCGCCGCTTCCTGGCGGCGCAGTAGCCAGCCGGCACGCGCAACCAGTACCGAGGTTTTACCGCTCCCGGCGCCGGCCAATACCAACACGGACTCTTCACCGTTAACTACCGCACGGCTCTGCGAGGCATTCAGCGGCGAAGTCTCTACCTGCTGGAAGAAATCCTGATGTTCCGCCAGCATGCGCTCGACCCACTGCTGATTGCGGCGGGCAACGCTTTGCGGGCCATGCTGTAGCCACTGTTGGCATGTTTGGTAGTCTTGCCGGCAGTTATCAAAGGCTTCCAACCTGGCGATCGGCATGGGCAGCGCGCCGAACGCCTGGCGGATTTGCTGTTGCAACTTGCCAAGCTCCGCACCGTTAAACCAGCGGTCCTGTTGCTCAATGCGCGCTATTTGCGCCACCTGCTCCTGCAGTACCTTGGCGCAAACGGCGCTCATCTCGCTGCTCCACTGTTGCCAGGATTGCAACAGGTAGTGATAGAAACGCTGGGTCTCCTGCCATTCGGTGCCGTGCAAACGCACCACTTTTTCGTCGGGAAGTTCAAACTCCAACTCGCCCCAGACAATCCCTCTTTTGCAGCGGATGTTAATCAACTGATTAAACGGGATCAGGTATTCGTGTTTTTCACCACTCACCTCAACGCCGGCATGCAGCAACCGCACACGGTTGTAAGGGTGCTGAGCAAGATGCTTGCCCAGCGATGTCGCTTTAAGTTCCATATCGTCGCGCCATGACTCAGTTGAGAATTAGATAATTACCCGTTTACCTGCGTTAAGCAGTGGCGCTCTAGCGCTAAAAAAAGGGTAGAATAGGCCCGATGTTACCATCACAACGCACCCGCCCTGCGGTTTGGCTATCATTAGAGCAGAATGACGATTATGCGTACTGTACTGAACATTCTTAATTTTGTATTAGGTGGTTTCTTTACCACCCTGGGCTGGCTGGTTGCCACTTTCTTCAGCATCGTGCTGATCATCACCCTGCCCCTCACCCGTTCTTGCTGGGAGATCACCAAGCTTTCATTTCTGCCTTATGGGAATGAAGCCATTCACGTCAACGAATTATACCCTGAAAAAAGCAACGCGCTGCTCAGCGCAAGCGGCTCACTGTTAAATATCATCTGGCTGATTCTGTTTGGCTGGTGGCTGTGCCTTTCGCATATTGCTGCGGGCATCGCCCAATGCCTGACCATCATCGGTATCCCGGTCGGGATCGCCAACTTCAAGATTGCCGCGATTGCGCTTTGGCCCGTTGGGCGCCGCGTAGTCTCTGTAGAAATGGCCCAGCAGGCAAGAAATGAAAATGCCCGCCGCCAGTATCAACAACGTTAACTTTTCTCTGCCAGGGGTTTTTTGTGCTCGCTTTAGCACCCGTGATGCGCCGTTACACGTACAACAGCAATTTGCTTTATAACCTGCGAATTTTTCTTTCACTGGCAGGGGCGGCGGCTGTGCCATGGTGGTTGGGCATCCCAACGTTGACCATCCCGCTGACGCTCGGTGTGGTTGCCGCCGCGTTAACCGACCTAGACGATCGCCTGGCCGGCAGGCTGTTGAACCTGGCCATCACCCTGTTCTGTTTTTTTGTTGCTTCGGCTTCTATTGAACTGTTGTTTCCTTACCCCTGGCTGTTTGCGCTGGGCTTAGCCATCTCGACCTGCGGTTTTATCCTGCTGGGAGCGCTTGGGCAGCGCTATGCCACCATCGCCTTTGGCGCGTTGTTGATCGCGGTTTACACCATGTTGGGCACCTCAATGTACGGCACCTGGTACCTACAGCCGCTGCTGCTGGTGATTGGTGCCGTCTGGTACAACCTGCTGACGCTGATAGGCCACCTGCTGTTCCCGATCCGGCCGCTGCAGGAAAATCTGGCGCGCTGCTATGATCAACTGGCCAACTACCTGGAGGCCAAAGCCAACCTGTTCGATCCCGACGCCGAACGCGACGCAGATCTGCCGTGGATGGAACTGGCGATGGCCAACAGTTCCCTTGTCGCCACGCTTAACCAGACCAAAGCCTCTCTGCTGACGCGGCTAAAAGGCGACCGCGGCCAACGCGGCACGCGCCGGACACTGCATTACTATTTTGTCGCCCAGGATATCCACGAGCGGGCCAGCTCTTCCCACGTGCTTTACCAGGCGCTTAGCCAGCAGTTCCGCCATAGCGACATTCTGTTCCGCTTTCAGCGGCTACTGACCATGCAGGCCGCGGCTTGCCGCCAGTTAGCACAGTCGATACTGCTGCGCCAAAAATACCAGCATAACGTGCGTTTTGAACCGGCGTTTACCCGTATTGAAGAAGCACTGGCGCGCATTACCATCACGCAGGAAAATCGCGAACTGGCCAAAGCGCTGTCCCACCTGTTGAAAAACCTGCGCGCGATTGATGCACAGTTGGCCAACATCGAATCCGAACAGGTGATAGCGAATGGCCAGACGGAAGAAAACAGCCTTTCAGACGACCGCATCACCGGCTGGAGCAATATTCGCCTGCGCATCAGCCGCCACCTGACGCCCCAATCAGCGCTGTTCCGCCATGCCATCCGGATGTCCGTGGTATTGTGTGCCGGCTACGCCTTTATACAGTTTACCGGGATGCACCACGGCTACTGGATCCTGTTGACCAGCCTGTTCGTCTGCCAACCCAACTACAATGCCACCCGGCGCAGGCTGGCGCTGCGCATTATCGGCACCCTGGCAGGTATTCTGCTTGGCTTGCCGATACTGTATTTTGTGCCTTCCCTTGAAGGCCAGTTGATCCTTATCGTCATCAGCGGCGTGCTGTTTTTTGCTTTCCGCACCGTCCAGTACGCCCACGCCACCATGTTTATTACGCTGCTGGTGCTGCTGTGCTTCAACCTGTTAGGTGAGGGGTATGAAGTGGCCGCCCCGCGGGTCTATGACACGCTTTTAGGCTGTGCGATTGCCTGGGCCGCCGTCAGCTTTATCTGGCCGGACTGGAAGTTCCGCCAACTGCCGATGGTGGTCAGCAAAACGCTGACTGCCGACTGCCGCTACCTGGATGCTATTCTGGTGCAGTACCACCAGGGGAAAGACAATAGCCTGCCCTACCGTATCGCACGCCGCGATGCGCATAATAGCGACGCGGAACTGGCTTCGGTGATTTCCAATATGGCTGCGGATCCCAAAGCGGACAAAACGCTGCAGGATGCGGCCTTCCGCCTGCTGTGCCTGAACCACACGCTGTTGAGCTACATCTCGGCGCTGGGCGCACACCGTGAACGCCTGGAGAACACGGACATTTTGGATCTGCTTAACGATGCCGTGTGTTATGTCGATGACGCGTTGCATCAGGCACCGCAGGATAACCAACGTGTCGCCCAAGCGTTGAGTGCGCTTTCCAACCGTATCCAGGCATTGTCGCCTGAGCCGGAAAGCAAAGAGCAGTTGGTATTACAGCAAATAGGCTTAGTGATTGAACTGTTGCCCGAATTGACGGCGTTGAATGCACAGATAGGCAAAGTTCAATAATTATTCGCGGCGCGGCAAAGGGCCACGGACGGCCGCCGCACGTTGCACTCCTGGTCTTGTGGCAATACTGTCAAACCAACTGAGCATTTCGCGGCGGATCGAAGCCGGCAATGCGGCATGATGATAGCCGGCAATGGCGCCGGCCAGCGACAGTAGCGCTTTCAGCCCCAGATTTTGTTGCTGCTGTTGCAGCAACAAATACCCCTCTTGCGCCCCAATCAGGCGCAGTTGATACACGGTGCGGATCCCGGCCCGCCACAGAGCGCGCTCCATGGCAATATCAATATTCGGCAAATCTTTTAACCGAGCAAAAGCGTGATTTGGCGGCTGAAGATTTTTTCTGACGGCCACGATCGCCCGGCTGGCGAACGCCAGAAGTTCCCGCTCCCGTTGCCAAAGCGCATCATCCACCCAATAGTAACGCATCGTGATGGGGAGCCCCCGTTTGGAATAGACCATATTTTCCATCCCCAGCGAGCGAAACTCAGCCTCTAAATCGCCAGGCGCACGGAGATACAGTTCCCCTTCGGCAATAATGGCGAACATGATGCCGTCGGCCAGCAAACCATACCCCCCGAACTGAGAGCGCGTGGTGATTTTCCCTAATACGCTAAAAATAGCCTTCGCCTGTGCCGTTCTGGCTGCATTTTTGCTTTTCATATATAACTCCCTTTAATAAATCGTATGCAAGTCATTCCATAATGCAATAAACGTAACGCGAACAACTAATTATGGAAAATACGCAGGTTCCCTCCCCCTGCCAATCACAAATTGGGCATGCACAAAAAACGATCGCAGATATGCGGCGCGTCACGAAAAATTGAGTTGATTTCCACCACTGATGCATATACTGTATATCCATACAGCAATACTACGGGCGGGATACTTTTATGCGTACTCAATCATTTCACCAACCCCATTTCGGCTACACGGCTTATGCGGCGGATTCCGCGGTAAACAGCACCAGCAACGGTAAAGAAAATGGTCTTATCAGTGAACTGGTCTACAGCGAACAGCAACCCGCCGTGGTGCAGCTCCTTTTGCCGCTATTGCAACAGCTTGGCCTGCAGTCGCGCTGGCTGCTGTGGCTCACGCCACAGCAAAAACTCAGCAAACGCTGGCTACAGCAATCCGGTCTGCCGGTCGGGAAAGTGGTGCAGCTTAGCCAGATCACGCCAACCGCTACGGTTGAAGCAATGGAAAAAGCATTATTGACGGGAAACTACAGTGTGGTGCTGGGTTGGTTACCGGAATTGAACGAGCAAGATCGGTTGAGATTGTCACGGGCGGCGGTTTCAGGAAACGCTTACGGGTTCATTATGCGCCCTCAGCGTGACATTAATTTGCTTCAGGGACAGTGTTCCACGCTAAAAATTCACTCTTCTTTGTATCATTAAGTAAATTTAGGAGTTTTCCCATCATTTTTATCCTCCGGGGGAAGCATCCCCGGGGGACAGCCAACAAAGCGTGATCGGCTGCGGCTCCACACACCTTAGAGTGTAAAAAACAACCAACTTTTTCGCTGCCAATTGTCAGCAAATATGTACAATTCGCTGTTTTTTTTTAGAGCTTTATCACATCACACTTGTAACTTTCGCGCCACGTTGTAGACTTTACATCGCCGAGGTTGCTCTATAACGCCAGAAAAACTGGCAGAGTAACAAACGAGGGCATAAACCTTGGCGAAGGAATTTAACCAAGGGCTTAAAATAGCTTTAAAGCTCATTGCCTATTTGGATGATAACGAGGCGCAAAATGAAAAAGACAGCTATCGCATTAGCAGTGGCACTGGCTGGTTTCGCTACCGTAGCGCAAGCCGCCCCAAAAGATGATACTTGGTACACTGGTGCTAAACTGGGCTGGTCCCAGTATCATGATACCGGTTTCTACGGTAATGGTTATGATAACCGTATCGGTAATGGCCCTACCCATGAAAACCAATTGGGCGCAGGCGCATTCCTGGGTTACCAAGCGAACCAATACCTGGGCTTCGAGCTGGGCTATGACTGGCTTGGCCGTATGCCTTACAAAGGCAGCGTGAACAATGGTGCTTTCAAAGCACAGGGCGTTCAACTGGCAGCTAAACTGAGCTACCCAATCACCGATGAACTGGACGTTTATACCCGTCTGGGTGGTATGGTTTGGCGTGCAGACTCCAAAGCCAACTACGGCAATGGTACTCGCCTGAGCAATCACGACACCGGTGTTTCTCCATTGGCAGCAGTGGGTGTTGAATACGCTCTGACCAAAAACTGGGCAACCCGCCTGGACTACCAATGGGTTAACAACATTGGTGACGCTGGTACCGTTGGCGCTCGTCCAGACAACAGCATGCTGAGCCTGGGCGTTGCATACCGCTTTGGTCAGGACGAAGCAGTAGCACCAGCTCCTGCTCCAGCACCAGCACCAGTTGTTGAAACCAAACACTTCACGCTGAAATCTGACGTGCTGTTCAACTTCAACAAATCAACGCTGAAACCAGAAGGCCAACAGGCACTGGATCAACTGTACACCCAGCTGAGCTCTCTGGATCCTAAAGACGGTTCCGTAGTTGTTCTGGGTTACACCGATGCCGTTGGTTCTGAACAGTACAACCAGAAACTGTCAACTCAACGTGCTCAAAGCGTTGTTGATTACCTGGTATCCAAAGGTATCCCTGCAGACAAAATCTCTGCACGCGGTATGGGCGAATCTGACCCAGTTACCGGCAACACCTGTGGCTACAAATCTGGCCGCGCTACCGCAGCACAGATCGCATGTCTGGCTCCAGATCGTCGCGTAGAGATCGAAGTTAAAGGCATCAAAGACGTTGTAACCCAGCCTCAGGCTTAAGTTACCGCTGATTAGTAAAAAACCCCGCGCTGCGGGGTTTTTTTTGGCTCAAATAATAATACGTTTTAACACGCCAGCGGCGTTAAGCTCGCATCACTCTTCGTCCTTACCGAGGATCGCTTTCAAGTCACGCTTTAACAATGACATCTGGCTGGCATATTTTTCTTTGCGCTCCGCATCTTCAATCAGTTGCACCACCGTTTCAGACAGCGTGGCATTGCGCCTACGCGCCAAGGCGGCCAGCCGCTGCCACACTAAAAACTCCAGATCGATAGATTTTTTGCGCGTGTGCTGATGCTCCGCGTTAAAATGGCGTTTGCGGCGGGCACGGATAGTCTGCTTCATCCGGTTGTTCAGCGCTGGGTTCATGTGCTCTGCAATCCATGCCAGCACGTTCACCGGTTCATTTTCCAGCTTGAGCAATTGGTCGACCGCTTCTTGCGCGGCGCTGCTTTCAATATGGCGGGTAATTTGCTCCCCTTCCCGGTGCTTCTTCACCAGGTATTTCCATTTCCAACCACTCTCAAGATTTTCCAGTTGCTGATATTTCATCGTGTGCTCTTCAGTGACCACGTAACTTTAATAAGCATAACAGCTTTACAACAAATTTCCCTGGCAATTAGACGCCGTTTTAGCTGTTTTTTTGCACAGTTGTCTAACAATGTCAAACTCACCGCGGGCAACGGTGACTCTGCGTGTATCAAGCTGGCGTTATTCTTGTATAATCGCTCTTTCCCTTTTTAAAGATTGCATCTAACACTTTGACCAATAACCGACTTGAATGGCAATCTCTGTTGCCTGCCGTTACGCCTTACCAGGCGATATTTGATACCGCCTCTCAGTTGGCACCCTTGCCTTTTGCTGCCGTTCAGCCCAGGCTGGAGAATGCGTTGGCGCTGTTTTGCCACCCGCAGTCGCAACCGCGCTTCATGTTGCTGAAGGCCCAGGAAACGCGTGAATACCTGGCGCTAATCGCCCGTGCAGTGGCGCCGTTATATACGCCTGGCACCGTGACAGGCAGCCGTTATCTGATCCAGGACGATGCCGTTCTGATTGAGCCAGCCACCCACAGTGATGAACCTTTTGCCGCTGGGGGCGCCTGCCTGTATCAGGAATGGGTGGAGCCGGAGCAGCTATTTGGCTGCGTGCGCATCCATCAGGGCAAAATTCATCTGCAGCCTGGCCTGGTGCATCAGGCTAACGGCGGCGTGCTGATTTTATCCGCCCGCACAATATTGGCGCAGCCGCTGCTGTGGCTGCGGTTGAAGCAAATGATCACCCAACGCCAGTTCCACTGGGTTTCGCCGGATGAGACGCGCCCATTGCCGTTGGCAATACCGCCGATGCCTTTGGCCCTGCGCCTGCTTGTGGTGGGCGATCGCCACAGCCTGGCCGATTTCCAGGATATCGAGCCGGAACTGTGTGAGCAGGCCGTTTACGGCGAATATGAAGACGATCTGCAACTCACCGATAACGATGACGTGGCGCTATGGTGCCGCTACGTCAATACGTTGATTGCCGAATACCAACTGCCAACGTTGGCCGCCGATGCCTGGCCAGCGCTGATGACACAGGCGGTGCGCTTTAGCGGCGATCAGGGCAACCTGCCCCTTTCCCCGCTGTGGGTTAACCAACAGATTTCTGAAGCCGCGTTATACAGCGAAAACCCGTTGATCGATGCTAATGCCCTGGAAGCGGCGCTTAACGCGCGCGCATGGCGCGAGAGCTATCTGGCCGAACGCATGCAGGATGATATCGAGCTGGGGCAGATCCTGATTGAAACCGAAGGGGAAGTTATCGGCCAGATCAACGGCCTGTCGGTATTGGATTTCCCTGGGCACCCGCGCAGCTTTGGCGAGCCTTCGCGTATCAGTTGCGTCGTTCACCTTGGCGACGGCGAATTCACCGATGTTGAGCGCAAAGCGGAACTCGGCGGCAATCTGCATGCCAAAGGCATGATGATCATGCAGGCATTTCTGATTTCCGAACTGGAACTGGATCAACAGTTGCCGTTTTCGGCTTCCATCGTGTTTGAACAATCCTACGGTGAAGTTGATGGGGACAGTGCTTCGCTGGCTGAACTGTGCGCATTGATTAGCGCGCTGTCACAGCAGCCCATCAATCAGCAAATCGCAGTAACCGGCTCCGTTGACCAATTTGGCAACGTGCAGCCCATCGGCGGCGTCAATGAAAAAATCGAAGGTTTCTTCGACGTGTGCCAACGCCGCGGCCTGACCGGCAACCAAGGGGTGATTCTGCCCGCCGCCAATGTGCGCCATCTGTGCCTGCGTCAGGATGTGGTCGATGCCGTGCGCGAGGGGCAATTCCATCTGTGGACAGTGGACTGCGTGGCAGAAGCCCTGCCGTTGCTGACCGGCTACCCGTATGCCGATGAACAACGGCCCAGCCTGCTGGCCGTGATTCAGGAACGCATCGCACAAGTGAACCCGCAAGAACGCCGGCGCCCATGGCCATTTCGTTGGCTCAACTGGTTTAACCACGGCTGATCGGACTTGTTCAGCGTACACGTGTTAGCTAATCTGCTCCATTCATTAAATTAAGGCTTACAGAAAACATGGTAGATAAACGCGACTCCTATACAAAAGAAGACCTCGAAGCATCCGGCCGTGGCGAACTGTTCGGCGCCGGTGGCCCACCGTTGCCGGCAGGTAACATGTTGATGATGGACCGCGTGGTCAAAATGAGCGAAGACGGCGGCTCCCACGGCAAAGGCTATGTGGAAGCCGAACTGGATATTCATCCCGATCTGTGGTTTTTCGCCTGCCACTTTATTGGCGATCCGGTCATGCCTGGCTGCCTGGGCCTGGATGCTATGTGGCAGTTGGTCGGCTTCTACCTCGGTTGGTTAGGCGGTGAAGGCAAAGGCCGTGCGCTCGGGGTGGGTGAAGTGAAATTCACCGGCCAGGTGTTGCCAACCGCGAAGAAAGTCACCTATCGCATTAACTTCAAGCGTGTGATTACGCGCAAGTTGATCATGGGCGTTGCCGATGGCGAAGTGCTGGTTGACGGCAAAGTGATCTATACCGCCAACGATCTGAAAGTGGGTCTGTTCAAAGACACCGAGGCATTCTAAGCCGCGGTATGCCTGTGACGGTGGCCAGCACTGGCCCCGTCCGTTTTTCTCTACCCTTCCCCAACGCCAGCCTTTTATTACACCGCCTGCGGATAGAGCCCCTTTGTTTGCCAAACCGGCGTCATAAACGCGCCCATCATAACGCCATGGCTCTGGGCCCTAAAAACGAAAGCCTCCGCGCAAAGGCGGAGGCCGTTCCCTACTCATGACAGGGGGCCGCTTAAGCGGTCACCGCCCTGTCCTCCATGGCCTGTCGCCAACCTCCCAGCCAATTTGCCCGGGCGTCTAAAGATTGATAGGGACAATGTTCCCTGGAACGCCCTGAAAGACCTGCCTGATAGCCTCGTGATTGAGCCCGTTCTAAACGATCTCGCTTTTGTCTCTTCATGCCTCGTTTCCCTCATTTTGGTCTGCTGGAAAGAAAACAGTGGCTGCTTTTTACACAACCACACCTCATCAATAGCGCTAAACGGAGGGAAGATCAACGCGCAAATTTCACGCCAATGTCACAATTGTGAGCTACATAGAGAAAAACAGTAACCCGCTGAAAAAGAAAGGATATGTTAATACATTGATCTGTAATGAAAACCCCTGTCATCCTGAAAGATGACTGTTCAGAATGACAGGGGTTTAGGTTATTTTTGTACAACTTATGACTAAAACTGGCGAGCCTGCGCAGCTATCGCCTGCGCCTCCTGTTGCCACCCGGCCGCCAGAGTGCGCACCAACGAATCGTACCCGTCGGCATCCTGTTTCAACATCAGGCTAAACGGCTTCTTCACCAGGCGGCCATTTTGGCTCAATACCCATTCACCGCGGATCACCGCCGTGCCATCATGGTGCCCGTGGAAGCCCGTTACCGACACGTTCAGCACGTCTTGCCCGCTGCTCATTGGCTGCGAAGAAACCACCCATCCTGGCAGCGCGCTGCTCAGGTTGGCGACCAGCGCCTGCTGGAGCTGTTGATCCAGCGGGCTGGCCCACAGGTTGTTCTGGGCAATCACATACTGCACATCGTTGGTTTGGTAGACAATCCCATTCTGCGCCAGGTAATCCGCCACGCCAACGTGCTCCAGCCAGAGCTGGCGCGTTGCCGAAGTGTCCTCCACCTGGGCCGGCGAACCTAACGCCGGCAGTTGATAGTAGGTCTTCTGTGGAGAACTGCTGCAGGCGCTGAGCAACAGCGCCAACGCTACCGGAATCCATTTCATCATTTTTTGGCCTTCTTCGGCTGTGGATCGTCGCTGCCCGCGGCTTCGAACACCAGGGCATTACTCTTTTCATTCAGGGTGCGCAGCACTGGCTGCAGCTCGCGCAGAACCTGATCAAGACGCTGCATATCAGCCACCATCTTATTGTAAGCCGGTGAGCCAGGCTGGAAGCCCTTCATGCTGCGGTTCAGTTCCTGCAGCGTTTTCTGCATATCCTGCGGCAGATCTTGCATCGACTTGCTGGAAATAATCTCATTGAGCGACTTCATGGTGTTCTGCGTTTCACGCATCACGCGCTGGCTTTCCGCCAACGTATTGGTCGCCTGTTCTATCATCGGGTTCAGCGGCATCGCATTGATCTTATCCAATACGTTGGTCAGCTTATGCTGGATCTGCGTCAGGCCGCCGCTTACCGTCGGCATCAATGGGTAGCCGAACAGTTCACGCGGGCCTTTCCACTCTTTCGCATTCGGATCGAAGTCCAGATCGATATACAGTGACCCCGTCAGCAGGTTAGCCGATTTCAGTGAAGCACGCAGGCCGCGCACTTCCGCGTCTTTCAGATGCTGTTGGAAATCGAAAGTCTTGCCGAGCTGTTTCTTGAAGCGATCCGGTTCAATGCGGATCAGCACGGGAATACGATAGTCGCTGTCCAGGCGCTGCTCCAAACCTTCTTTATAGAATGGCACCTGCGCCACCGTCCCCAGCCGGATGCCGCGGAACTCTACCGGCGCTCCCGGTTGCAAGCCACGTATGGAATCAGAGAAGAACATCAGATAGTCAACGTGTTCCGTGTACAGCGAATCCTGAATACTGCGCTGGTTGTCATACAGTTGGTATTCCGCCTTCGCTTTGGCAAGATCGCCACGGTCCCAGCCCTCTGGCACATCAAAGCTGACACCGCCGCTAAATAAGGTCGCCAGCGATCCCATTTCAACCCGCATCCCCTGCGCCGACATATCAAACGTCACGCCGCTGTCTTTCCAGAAGCGCACGTTGGTGGTAACCAGCTGATCATAAGGCGAGGAGATAAACAACTGATAACGCATGGCTCGCAACGTAGGATCGAAGTGGCTGGTTTCAACCGAACCCACACGGTAGCCGCGGAACAGTACCGGATCGCCGGCATTCAGCTGCCCGGATTGTTCGCTGCTCAGCAGGATCCGCAGCCCTTTGGCATCCGGCGAAGCCAATGGCGGCGCGTCCAGCAATTGATACTCACTCTTATCGTCATCGCCCTTGCTGCCGGGCTGTAGCTCGATATAAGCGCCAGAAAGCAGCGTCCCCAGGCCGGATACGCCACCGCGGCCGATTTGCGGTTTCACCACCCAGAAAGCGCTATCCTGACGCAACAGCTTTTCCATACCGGCATTCAGGCGCGCCTGCACCAAAACCTTGCTCAAGTCTTTACTCAGCGAGACACTTTCCACCATGCCGACATCCACACTGCGGCTCTTGATGGTGGTTTTGCCCGCTTCCAACCCTTCTGCGTTGGTGGTGTACAAGGTTACTACCGGCCCCTGATGGCTGAAGTGGTAAAACAGGATCCAGGCACCGATCAACGCGGTAACGATGGGAATAATCCACACCGGCGACCAGCGCTTGATCTTCTCAACGTCCGCGACGCTATGGTTAGTTTCCGTCACCTTACGGCTCCTTCTTTATTGTTTCACTTACGCGATCCCAGGTAAGACGAGGATCAAACGTCATGGCTGCAAACATCGTAAGGATCACGACCATGGCAAACAGCAGCGCCCCGGCAGCAGGATAAATACTCATCAATTGCCCCATGCGCACCAATGCCGACAATACGGCGATAACAAACACGTCGATCATTGACCAACGGCCAACAAATTCGACTACCTCATAAATCAAGTGCATACGTTCGTTATCTGCCTTGACCTTATGCTTATTTTTCACATCCCAGCAGAGCCAACCGATAGCCAGCATCTTCAACGTGGGCACCATGATGCTGGCGATAAAAATCACCAGCGCCACCGGGTAAGATCCTTCCCCCCACAGCAGAACCACACCGGCCATAATGGTCGACGTCATTTTATTGCCCAGCGCTTCCGTCACCATAATCGGCAATAGATTGGCCGGGATATACAGCATTATCGAGGTGATAAGCAGCGCCATCGTCCACTGCACGCTATGGCGGCGGCGCACATAGCCCGTGGTGTGGCAACGCGGGCATCGTTGCTGCCCGGCTGGCAGGATCGCCCCGCAGCACGCACAATTGCGCAGCCCCTGGCGCAACCCGGTGCGCCCAGGCGCCATCGGCAGGGCAACGTGCGGCGCCGGCTGGATATCATTCCATAGCCAACGCCGGTCGACGCACTGGAAAGCGCGCACCTGCAGCAGACAAAACAGACAATAGGGAATAAAACTGGGGCCAATGCCGATATCGCCATAGGCCATCAGCTTCACGAAACTCACCAGCACCCCGGCAAGAAAGATTTCAACCATGCACCAGGTTTTGAAGCGGAACAGCTGGCGGGCCATCCATTTTTTCAGCACCGGCGCCATGCGCACTTTGCCACACAGCAAAATAATGCTCAGCATGCAAAATGCAGGGATCAGTTGGACGAACACCATAAACAGCGTGGCCAGGCTGGCGTAATCTTCCGCCAGCATAACCTGTGGGATCTGCGTCAGTTGAATTTCATTACTCAGGCCGGCAACGCGCATATTGACGAACGGGAAAATATTGGCCAGCACCAGCATAAACAGTGCGCTAATCGCATAGCCAATCGGCCGTTTGCGCGGTTCATCCCAGCGAGCTGAAAGCACGGTGTGGCAGCGCGGGCAAACCGCTTTCGAGCCATAAGCCAACGGCGGCAGCCGCACCAGCATATCGCACTGTGGGCATAACATCATGTCACCCTGGCGATCGCCCGCGTTTATAGCGTTATGCTGCTCGTGATGGCTGTGTGAACACACCATATATCTCCTTTATGCAACATCGTTACCGGTGAAACTCCGCCCACTGCAGCACGTGGGCGGTATCGGCCAATTAACCGTTTTTCATGGCTTCCAATTCTTCCCAGCGGGCAAATGCCTCTTCCAACTGCTTTTCCGCCGCGGCCAGATCGGACAACACCTGCTGCGTCTCGCTGTGCGGCCGCGAGAAGAAATCAGCATCGCTGACCTGCGCCTGCATGGTTTCAATTTCGGCCTCCAACTGCTCCAGCCGCTGCGGCAGTTGTTCCAGCTCGCGCAGCAAGTTGTAGCTTAGCTTCGCTGCGGTTTTTTTCGGCTGTTCGGCTTTTTTCTCTGCAACCGGTTTGGCCTGGCTGATGGCGGCCTGGCGGATAGGCTGCGCCGTCGCCCGCTGGTGATGGGCATCATAATAGCCACCGACAAAGGCCTTGATCACGCCATTGCCCTCGAAGATCCAACATTCGGTAACTGAGTTGTCCACAAACTGACGATCGTGGCTCACTAACAGCACGGTGCCTTGGTAGCTGTCGATCAATTCTTCCAACAGTTCGAGTGTCTCAACATCCAGATCGTTGGTCGGTTCGTCAAGGATCAGCAGGTTGCTTGGCTTCAGAAACAGCTTGGCCAACAGCAGACGGTTACGTTCACCGCCGGACAACGCCTTCACCGGCGTCATGGCGCGCTTCGGATGGAACAGGAAGTCCTGCAGATAGCCAAGCACATGGCGGGAACGGCCATTGACCATCACCTCCTGCTTGCCTTCCGCCAGGTTGTCCATCACCGTGCGATCTGGATCCAGCTCGGCGCGGTGCTGGTCAAAATAGGCCACCTCCAGCTTGGTGCCGCAGTGCACCCGCCCGCTGTCGGCCTTCAGTTGGCCGAGCATCAGCTTCAGCAACGTCGTTTTGCCGCAGCCATTCGGGCCCACCAGCGCTATTTTGTCGCCGCGCTGCACCTGCGCGGAGAAATCACGCACCAGCACTTTATTGCCAACCTGATAATTGACGTTTTCCAGCTCAAACACGATCTTGCCGGAACGCACCGCTTCTTCCACCTGCATTTTGGCCGCGCCCATCACTTCACGCCGCTCAGAGCGTTCCGTACGCAACGCCTTCAGCGCACGCACGCGCCCTTCGTTACGGGTGCGCCGCGCCTTGATGCCCTGGCGGATCCATACCTCTTCCTGCGCCAACTTGCGATCAAATTCCGCATTCTGCAATTCTTCAACCCGCAGCGCTTCTTCTTTACCTAGCAGGTACTGATCGTAATTGCCCGGCCAGGAAACCAGTTTGCCGCGGTCAAGATCCACAATACGCGTTGCCATATTGCGGATGAATGAACGGTCGTGAGAAATAAAGACAATGCTGCCCTGGAATTCTTTCAGGAACCCTTCCAGCCAGTCGATCGTTTCAATATCCAGGTGGTTGGTTGGCTCATCCAGCAATAGCACGCGCGGTGCGCTGACCAGTGCCCGGCCAAGCGCCGCTTTACGCAGCCAGCCGCCGGACAGCGATGAAAGCTGGGCGTTGCCGTCCAGGCCAAGCTGCGCCAGTACTTCGCTGATGCGGCTATCAAGTTGCCACAGGCCCTGATGATCCAGCACTTCCATAATCTGCGCCATGCGCGCCAGGTTTTTCTCGCTCGGATCCTGCTCCACCCGCTTGGAAATGTCATGGTAGGCTTTCAGGTGCTCCGCCTGCTCCGCCACGCCTTCGGCAACAAAATCAAACACGGTGCCGCCGATATTACGCGGCGGATCCTGTTGCAGCCGGGCGACGATCAGATCCTGCTCATACACGATGCGCCCATCATCAAGTGGGATTTCCTTGCCAAGGATCTTCAGCAAGGTGGATTTCCCGGCGCCATTGCGCCCCACCAGACAAACGCGTTCGTTGTCTTCGATGTGAATTTCAGTGTTATCTAAAAGCGGCGCATCGCTGAAAGACAGCCAGGCACCGGACATGCTGATTAACGACATAACTATTCTTTTCCTTCGCCGGCATGGGTCACCAGCCAACAGTTATGGATCTGACGGTTACGGGCAAAATCCTGCGACAGCGTCTGAGCGGTGATTTCTTTCGCCGCCAGACCCAATGCGCCAAGACCGGCCAGATCCATTTGGAAGCCGCGCTTGTTGTTGGAGAACATAATCGTCCCGTTACGGCGCAGCAAACGTTTCAAATCTTTCATCAGCGCCAGATGATCGCGCTGAACATCAAAGGTGTTTTCCATCCGCTTGGAATTGGAGAACGTTGGCGGATCGATGAAAATCACGTCGAACTGTTCGTTGGCATTATGCAGCCAGGACAGGCAGTCGGCCTGTATCAATCGGTGCTGTCTGCCCACCAGATCGTTCGCCCGCAGGTTCTTTTCCGCCCATTCCAGATAGGTGCGCGACATATCTACGGTGGTGGTGGAACGCGCGCCCCCCAGCCCGGCGTGCACACTGGCGGTGCCGGTGTAGGCGAACAGGTTAAGGAAATCCTTGCCGGCGCTCATTTCCCCGAGCATGCGGCGTGCATTACGGTGGTCGAGAAACAGCCCGGTATCCAGATAATCCGTCAGGTTCACCCATAGCTTGGCGCGGAATTCTTCCACCAGCATAAATTCCCCCTTCTGCGCCAGCTTCTCATACTGGTTTTTGCCTTTCTGGCGCTCACGGGTTTTCATCACCAGTTGGTTGGACGACAGTTCCAGCACCGCCATCGTGGCGTTGATCACGTCAAACAGGCGCTGGCGGGCCTTCTGCGCATCCACCGTTTTCGGCGGCGCATACTCTTGCACCACAACCTTGCTGCCATAGCGATCCACCGCTACGTTATACTCCGGCAGATCCGCATCGTACAGACGATAGCATTCAATGCCCTGCTGCCTGGCCCATTTATCCAGTTTTTTCAGGTTTTTGCGCAGGCGGTTGGCGAAATCTTCCGCGACCTGCACGCCGCCCCCCGCCGCCGTTTCCGCCAACCGGTAATTTTTCTGCACACAGTCCAGCGGGCCGTTTTTCGCCTTGAACTGGCGCTCGGCACGCAGTTGCAGACAACTCAACAGCTCCGGCGATGCGCTGAACAACGAGAGTTGCCAACCGCCAAAGGCGCTTTTCATCACCCGCCCCAGCATATTATGCAGGGCAATCAGCGCCGGTTCGCTTTCCAGGCGCTCGCCGTAAGGCGGGTTGCTCAGCACGATGCCCTGCGGGCCGTCCGGCAGCGGATTAGTCAGCTTACTGACGTCATTGACGTTAAAGGTTATCAGTTCGCCAACACCGGAGCGGCGCGCATTAGCGCGCGCAATCTCAATCACCCGGCGATCGATATCCGAGCCGAAAAAGCGGGAGGGGGTTTCCTGCAGGCCGCGGCGTGCGCGCACCTGGGCTTCGGCAAGCAGTTCGCGCCATAGCTCGGCATTATGCCCGCGCCAGGCGGTAAAGCCCCAGTGCTGGCGTTGCAGGCCCGGCGCGCGATCACTGGCGATCATCGCCGCTTCGATCAGCAAGGTGCCGGAACCGCACATCGGATCGAGCATCGGCATGCCCGCCTGCCAGCCGGAGCGTTGCACGATGGCCGCAGCCAAGTTTTCCTTCAGCGGCGCCAGGCCGGTGAGATCGCGGTAGCCGCGCTGGTGCAGGCCTTCACCGCTCAGATCGAGTGCGACGCTTGCCGTATCACGCTGCAGGAACACGTTAATGCGGATGTCCGGCTGTTGCTTGGCAACGCTCGGGCGCTGATCAAGCTTGCGGGTGAAACTGTCGACGATCGCATCTTTCACTTTCAATGCGCCATATTGGCTGTTGCGGATCTCTTCATTAACACCGCTAAAATGCACGGCAAAGGTGTCATCAACGCTAAAGATCGTTGACCAGTCAATGGCCTGTACGCCAAGGTAAAGGTCCAGATCGCTGTGCACACGGAATTCGTTGAGCGGCAACAGAATACGTGAAGCCAGGCGGCTCCACAGCAGGCTTTGGTACAGAAGACGATCGTCACCCTGAAAATGTACCCCACCCTGCACCACTTTGCAGGCATGGGCGCCAAGCGCTTCCAGTTCGCTTTTTAACAGTTCTTCCAGGCCACGCGCTGTGCTGGCAAACAGAGAGTTCATATCGTACTTATCACCAAAAAGAAAATTGTTGCGCATTATAGCTAATCCAGACCGCTTGTCATAAAGTTGCCTCTTTCTATTTAATAATCACACGGAGATAAGGTGATTACACTTTCGCGTCTTTATGTCCATCCGGTCAAATCGCTACGTGGTTTGCAGCTCTCCCATGCGCAGGTTGCGCACCAAGGGCTGGCATTTGATCGTTCGTTTATGGTCACCGAGCCGGACGGCACTTTTATCACCGCACGCCAATACCCGCAAATGGTGCTGTTCACGCCGGCGCTGCTGGCCGATGGCCTGCATTTAAACGCGCCGGACGGCGAAAGCATGACTATCCGCTTCAGCGATTTTAGCCGGCAAGCACACCCCACTGAAGTATGGGGTAACCACTTCACCGCGCTAATCGCGCCACCGGCGGTGAATCAGTGGCTTAGCGGCTATTTCCGCCGCAGCGTACAGCTACGCTGGCTGGGGCCGGAGCTCACCCGCCGGGTAAAAAAACACCCCGAAGTTCCGCTCTCTTTTGCCGACGGTTATCCCTTTTTGCTGGCCAATGAAGCCTCATTGCATGATGTGCAGCAGCGCTGCCCCAGCAGCGTTAAAATGGAACAGTTCAGGCCGAACCTGGTGATAAGCGGTACCGCGGCCTGGGCCGAAGACGGTTGGCAAACTATTCGTATCGGCAATGTTATTTTTGACCTGGTGAAACCGTGCAGCCGCTGTGTACTGACCACCGTCAGCACCGAACGCGGGCGCAAACATCCAAGCGGTGAGCCCCTGAGCACGTTACAGCAATTCCGTACCGCCGATAACGGCGATGTGGATTTTGGCCAGAACATGATTGCACGCACCAGCGGTATTATTCGCGTGGGGGATACGGTCGATGTCTTGGCCCTGAAGCCGCCACGCCCCTATGGCAGAGGGAAGGTCGTCGAGAGCGTACAGGCGCCGCAGCAGCGCGAACGGCCGGTCACGATTGAATACGCAGGGAAGATCTTTCAGGGCAATAACCAGCAAATCCTGCTGGAACAGTTGGAACAACAAGGCATCCGCATCCCCTATTCCTGCCGCGCGGGCGTTTGCGGCAGCTGCCATATGGCGTTGCTCAGCGGCAAAGTCGCACCGTTGAAGAAAAGCGCCGTGGCGGCGGATGGCACCATACTGGCATGCAGTTGCATACCGGAAAGCGATCTGAAGCTGGCTTAAGCCGTATTACGCAGCGAGGCGCGGGGAGCGGCGTTGGCCTGCTCATAGGGTTTGAGGCGATCGTGCATGACCTTGATGGCATCACCCAAAATCATGGTGCGGCCCGCCAGCGACAGTTGACCCTGCGCCAGCAGGCACAGGCTGGCGTTATCGCCGGCTTCCACCACCAACAGGCGAGCTTCTTCATTACTGGCCATTACCTTCACCGCCGCCAGTTCGCCGTTTTTCGGCTGCAGCGGAAAATGTTGCTGCGAGAAGTGCCAACTTTTGGGCATCAACGGTTTGAGGAAGCGAAAGGCCACCAGCGCGTTCAATACCAATTCGGCCCGCTGCTCGTTGCTCAGGTTAATTTGTTTGCATTGCTCGTCATAGGTGAAATAAAGCGCCGCGTCGTCAACGCAAAAAGCGCATTCAGCAAACGCATCCGGGGTTAGCATTTTTGCCGGAAAACGCGAACGGAAGATCATACCATTAGCCAAATCGAGCATTAGCCGATCGTGTTCAGCGTCAAAATACCAACGCCAATTATCGTCAGGTTTTATCTTCATTAGTTATCCTTTTCGCCTCGAGCCAACGCCGTATTTACCCCAAGCGACGATGCTAACATCGCCAATGTCGCTTAAACATCGGATAATTCCGCGAACAATATTTATGCCAACGAACAAAATATAAACGAGCCGGGAGCAGAAATAAACCCCCAGCACGGTATGAAAGGAAAAATATTAGATATGGGTAACGATATCTTTAATCAAACCTGGGCCACGGAAAATAAACCCGGAATAAATTTGTATCAGCGAAGCGCCCGCAGCCACTTTTTCACGCGCGGCCATCAGCGAATCAATACCGCCAACGCCGATGATAGGCAAACGCCCCTGAAGCTCTTGCGATAAACGGCGTATCACTTCGGTGCTGCTTGACTGTAATGGACGGCCGCTCAAGCCCCCGGTTTGTTCGCAGTGATTAAGGCCCTGCACCAATTTACGATCCAGCGTGGTGTTGGTTGCAATCACACCGTCAATATTATGGCGCACCAGACTATCGGCTATTTGGATCAATTCTTCTTCAGAAAGATCCGGCGCGATCTTTACCGCCACGGGGACATATTTATGATGGCGGGCATTCAGCTCTGCCTGCTTATTTTTGATCGCCGCTAAAAGATCGTCCAGCGCTTCACCGTACTGCAAGGATCTTAAACCGGGGGTGTTAGGGGAAGATATATTGATCGCAATATAGCCAGCATAAGGATAGATCTTATCCATGCAGATCAGATAATCATCTTTTCCTTGCTCAACCGGGGTGTCTTTATTCTTGCCAATATTAATCCCAAGAATGCCGCCGAAGTGGGATTTTTTAACGTTCTCGACCAGGTTATCCACCCCATGATTATTAAAGCCCATTCGGTTTATCAGGCCTTCCGCTTCGACAATGCGAAACAAGCGGGGCTTTTCATTACCTGGCTGAGGGCGCGGCGTGACCGTTCCTACCTCAATAGAGCCGAAGCCCATCGCGCCCAGGGCATCGATACAGTCACCGTCTTTATCCAGGCCGGCGGCCAGCCCTAACGGATTTTTAAATGAGAGCCCCATACAGTTTACCGGCTTTGTCGGCACGGACTGGCGGACCAGAAACTCAAGCGGGGTGCCGGTAATACGGCGCAGCTGTTGGAAGGTTAATTCATGCGCGCGCTCTGGATCGAACTGGAATAGCGCTTTCCTGACGAGGGGGTAGTACATGTACTCTCCTGATTTCCCGGTTGCAGACCGGGGGCGTATTATCCGGGATCCCAGCGCCAATTGGAATTGATTCAGGGCAAAAAATCGCGTGTTCATCGCGTCATTTCTCGCCTTCTCCCTGCCGACAGATTAACAACCCCATCATGCGAGCAACCTAATCCCAACTAACTCATAACAAAATTAAAAAAAGAGATTTAAACAACGCCCTACTTTGCTGGTAGTTTTAAAACACTTCATAAACATTTTCTGATTAAACCTAACTTTTAGTTATAAGGAGTCGTCATGCGGGTTATATCACTGGCGGGTAGCCCTCGTCTCCCCTCTCGTTCAGCAGCACTGCTCACCCTGGGGCAAAAATGGCTGCAACAGCGTGGGGTGGAAGTGATCGCCTATACCTTGCACGATTTTGACGCTGAAGATTTGCTGTACGCCAACTTTAATAGCCCACAAATCAAGGCATTTACCGCGCAGTTGGCGCAAGCCGACGGTTTACTGATCGCCACGCCCGTTTATAAAGCGTCGTTTTCCGGTGCACTGAAAACCCTATTGGATCTGCTGCCGGAGCGCGCGCTGGATCATAAAGTGGTGTTGCCGCTGGCAACCGGGGGTTCCATTGGGCATATGCTGGCCGTGGACTACGCCCTGAAACCCGTACTGGCGGCGCTCAAAGCGCAGGAAGTTCTGCACGGCGTGTTTGCCGACGACAGCCAGGTATTACAAAACGGCGACGATATCCAACTGCAGGAAGGCGTAGCGGCGCGCCTGGAAGAAGCGCTGGAAAGCCTGTATCTGGCCTTGGGCCGCCGTCACCCCGTCACGGCCAGGGCCCCCTCGGCATTACTGACCGGCCAATCGGCGTAATGCGCCACGGGGAACACTATCATGAGCCTTAACGCTGAGGAGCCCAAACATGGCGAGTAATACTACGCGTATACTGCACCGGTTGGCCCCCTGGGCCTTGCCGGTAACGCTGATCGTGCTGTGGCAAATCGCGGTCGAAGCCGGCTGGCTGTCAAACCGTATCCTGCCGGCGCCCAGCGCGGTGATCACCGCCTTTTGGGCATTGGCGAAAAGCGGCGAACTGTGGCAACACCTGTCAATCAGCACCTGGCGCGCCCTGATCGGTTTTAGCATCGGCGGCAGCCTGGGATTGACCCTGGGCTTTATTACCGGGTTGTCACGCTGGGGTGAGCGCCTGCTCGACAGTTCTATCCAAATGATCCGCAACGTGCCGCATTTAGCGTTGATCCCACTGGTGATCCTGTGGTTCGGCATCGACGAATCCGCGAAGATCTTCCTGGTGGCCCTTGGCACCCTGTTCCCGATTTATCTCAACACCTATCACGGGATCAAAAATATCGATCGCGGTCTGCTGGAAATGGCTCGCAGCTACGGGCTAAGCGGCTTCCAGTTATTCACTCAGGTCGTGCTGCCCGGCGCCCTACCCTCTATTATGGTGGGCGTGCGCTTTGCCCTCGGCTTTATGTGGCTGACGCTGATCGTGGCCGAAACCATTTCCGCCAACTCCGGCATCGGCTATCTGGCGATGAACGCCAGAGAATTCTTGCAAACCGACATCGTGGTGGTGGCAATCGTCCTGTATGCCCTGCTCGGCAAATTGGCCGACGTCAGCGCTCAACTCCTGGAGCGCGTTTGGCTACGCTGGCATCCGGCTTACCAACTGAAACAAGGTGAAGCGTCATGAGTACCCCTGCCCGCATCCCACAAGGCACGCCAGTCACCCTGGAATCGATCGCCAAACGGTACGGTAACCGCACCGTGCTCGACAATATTCAACTGCGCATTACCGCCGGCCAGTTTGTCGCCGTCGTTGGCCGCAGCGGCTGCGGTAAAAGTACGCTGTTGCGCCTGATGGCCGGGCTGGAAACCGCCAGCGGCGGCGCGCTGTTAAGCGGCAACGCCCCACTCAGCAGCGTGAAAAACGATACCCGCCTGATGTTCCAGGATGCGCGCCTGCTGCCGTGGAAAAAGGTTATCGACAACGTTGGCCTTGGCCTGCGCGGCAACTGGCGCGAGGCCGCATTGCAGGCGTTGGAAGCTGTGGGCCTGGCCGACCGCGCCAACGAGTGGCCCAGCGCGCTCTCCGGCGGCCAGAAACAGCGCGTCGCGCTGGCCAGAGCGTTGATCCATCGCCCCCGCCTGTTATTGCTGGATGAGCCTTTGGGGGCGCTGGATGCCCTGACGCGCATTGAGATGCAGGGGCTGATTGAAAGCCTGTGGCAACAGCACGGCTTTACCGTCTTGCTGGTGACGCACGACGTCAGTGAAGCGATCGCCCTGGCCGATCGGGTGATTTTAATTGAGGAAGGCAACGTTGGGTTGGATTTAACTATCGATCTGCCGCGCCCACGCCGCAAGGGCTCCGCCAAACTGGCCGAGCTGGAGGCCACCGTGCTCGACCGGGTGCTGACCCCCACCGTAGCGCCGGCTCAACGCCTGGCCAATTAAAAATAAATATCCTCCGGCATAGCCGGAGGTTTTTCTGATGCGCCTATAAGGCTCTGTTACCAGCCGCGCCCTAACAGGCGCATACGATCTGACATTTGCATCAGACTCCGTTACTTACGGCCCGTAAACGGGCTGCCCGGGTAAGGGATCGATAACTGCTCGCCCATTTTATCCTCTTCAAGTTGGTGCTTTATGTATTCCTGTATCTTCGCGGTGTTCTTCCCCACCGTATCTACGTAGTACCCCCGGCACCAGAACTCCCTGTTTCTGTATTTGAATTTCAGATCTCCAAACTGCTCATAAAGCATCAGACTGCTTTTCCCTTTCAGATATCCCATAAAGCCAGATACGCTCATTTTGGGCGGGATTTCCACAAGCATATGGATATGATCTGCGCAGCATTCAGCTTTCAGGATCCGTACATTTTTCCACTCACATAGCTTTCTTAAGATACTGCCTATCGCCAGACGTTTCTCTCCGTAGAACGCTTGTCTTCGGTATTTTGGCGCAAAAACTATGTGATATTTACAGTTCCATCGGGTGTGCGCTAAGCTCTTTTCGTCCCCCATTGGGACCCCCTTTTGATTTCTTGTTGAACTTTTGCAGTTGCCAGACCGCAAGATGTTTTAACAAATCAAAAGGGGTTTTAATAACTGGCTTAAAGCTGAAAGCTTTCCGGAACCCCCAGCCTAGCTGGGGGTTTTCCATAGACAAAAAGGGCGGCCCACGAATGTGCCGCCCTTTCCTTCATCACCCTAAGGCGCTCTGCGTTTAGGCTTCCAACGCTTTGGTGATTTTCTCGTACAGATCGCCTGACAGGTTTTCCAACCCTTTCAGCTGTTCCAGTGCGCTGCGCATCAGCGCTTGGCGCGAGGCATCGTAACGTTTGAGGCGGATCAACGGTTCAATCAGCCGCGCGGCCACCTGCGGATTACGCGTGTTCAAATCGCTCAAGATCTCCGCCAGGAACTGGTAGCCGCTGCCATCCGCCGCATGGAACGACGCTGGGTTGGCCGAGGCGAAAGCGCCAATCAACGCGCGCAGACGGTTCGGGTTGCTCAGGCTGAATGAGCGGTGTTGCAGCAGGCTGCGCACCTTGGCCAATACGTTGGCCTCCGGGCTGGTAGCCTGCAGCACAAACCATTTATCCATTACCAGTCCATCCTGATGCCAGCGTTCGTCAAACGCCGCCATCAGTTCATCACGGCACGGCAGCTGCGCGCTGACCGCCGCCGACAGCGCGGCCAGCGAATCGGTCATATTATCGGCCTGCCGGAATTGCTGCACCACCAGCTTATCGGCCAACGCCACTTCGCCAAACGCCAGATAGTTCAGGCAAACGTTGCGCAAGGCGCGTTTGGCGATATCCCCATGCTCGACGCGATAACCCGCCGTTTTGTTGGCGTGGTAGACGGCCAGCCATTCATCCGCCATTTCATCCGCCAGGCAGCGGGTCATGGCGGTACGCACCGCAGCGATCGCTTGCGGATCAATGGTAGTGAACAACTCGGCGATCTCGCTCTCCGTCGGCAGCGTCAGGATCTGCGCCGCCAACGCCGGATCGAGTATCTCATCCAGCAATACGGCGCGGAATGCATCCACCACGTGCAACGGCAGCGACAGCGGCTGTTGCTGCTGATATTTGGCGACGTTAAGCTTGATATAGGTCGCCAGCAGGCTCTGTGCGGCATCCCAACGGGCGAAGTCGTTGCGCGCGTGCTGCATCAGGAAGGTCAGTTGCCGATCGCTGTACGGGTAGTCCAGCTTCACCGGCGCAGAAAATTCCTGCAGCAGCGACACCACCGGTTTTTGCTCGACGCCGTCAAAAATAAAGGTCTGCTCCGCCTGGGTGACATTCAGCACGTTGTTGACCGGCTGACCGTCTTTCTGCAGCGCAATCACCTGGCCTTCACTGCCATACAGTTCAATATCCAGCGGAATATGGAGCGGCAGCTTTTCCGGCTGTTCCGCCGTTGGCGGCGTTTGCTGGCTGACATGCAGGCGATACTGTTGCTTCTCGGCGTCGTATTCATCGCGCACCGTCAGCACTGGCGTGCCGGCCTGGCTGTACCAACGGCGGAACAGCGACAGATCGACATTGGAGGCGTCTTCCATCGCCTGCACAAAATCATCGCAGGTGGCGGCGCTGCCGTCATGGCGTTCAAAATAGAGCTGCATCCCTTTCTGGAAGTTCTCTTCGCCCAACAGGGTATGCATCATTCGGATCACTTCCGCGCCCTTCTCATAGACCGTCAGGGTATAGAAGTTGTTCATTTCGATCACTTTATCCGGCCGGATGGCGTGCGCCATCGGGCTGGCGTCTTCGGCAAACTGCGCGCCGCGCATCACTCGCACATTATTGATGCGGTTGACCGCCCGCGAGCCGAGATCGGAACTGAATTCCTGATCGCGAAAGACCGTTAGCCCCTCTTTCAGGCTAAGCTGGAACCAGTCGCGGCAGGTAACGCGGTTACCGGTCCAGTTGTGGAAGTATTCATGGCCGATGACCGCTTCAATATTCAGGTAATCCTTGTCCGTGGCGGTTTCCGCCTTGGCCAGCACATATTTGGAGTTAAATACATTTAACCCCTTGTTTTCCATGGCGCCCATATTGAAGAAATCCACCGCGACGATCATATAGATATCGAGATCGTATTCCAGGCCGAAGCGCGTTTCGTCCCACTTCATCGCATTTTTCAGCGAGGTCATCGCCCAGCCGGCGCGATCCAGATTGCCGCGATCGACAAACAGCTCCAGCGCCACGTCGCGCCCGGAGCGGGTGATGAAAGTATCCCGCAGGACGTCAAAGTCCCCCGCCACCAGCGCAAACAGGTAGCAAGGCTTCGGGAAAGGATCCTGCCACTGCACCCAGTGGCGGCCATCGTCCAGTTCGCCCTGCGCCACGCGGTTGCCATTGGAAAGCAGGAAGGGGTATTTGGCCTTGTCGGCCACAATGCGCGTGCTAAAGCGGGCCAGCACGTCCGGCCGATCGAGATAATACGTGATATGGCGGAAACCTTCGGCCTCACACTGGGTGCACAGCGCATCGCCCGACAGGTAAAGCCCTTCCAGCGCGCTGTTTTGCGCCGGGTGAATATCCGTAACGATGGTCAGCGTGAACTGCGCCGGCAGTTGCTCAACCACCAGCGTATTCTCCTGCTGGCGGTAATGGCTCCAGTCCTGCCCGTCAATCTGCAGGCTTACCAGCGCCAGATCTTCGCCATCCAGAATCAACGGGGCACCGGCGGCGCCCTGGCGCTTAACCTGGCTGACGGCCGTCACCTGGGTGGTGGTGGCATCCAACTCAAAATTCAAATCAAGATCGGTAATGGTATAGTCAGGTGCGCGATAGTCGTGGCGATACTTCGCCCGAGGCTGCTGAGTCATAAAAAACCTTCTTATTCCGGAATTACGGGAGTCCCGGCACCATCAACCGCGCGGGCGTTTCGGCTGACCAGAACGCAGTGCAGCAGTAATGTGCCTGATTGTAAACAAACTGTATCACAGCCACAGAAAAAACCCAGAGCCGGAGCAGGCTAACCGATCGGCCGCCTTTCAAGGGGCCGCCATCTGCCTTCCCGCGTAAATATTTTTCGTTAGATGTAGTGTTTAAAATAATTAACACTATAATTTCTATTACTAAATAAGCTAAGTTCGCCACCTGACTGGTTTACTTGGCTTTTATGCCAGCCCCCCTGGCGCCGGCGAGAAAACGGCACGTTTAATCCTCGACCCGCTCTGGCGATTTGTGGTGTCATGGGGCTTCAATCACAGAATAATCCGGGTATACTCCTGCAAAATTTTTATATTGCGCCGGATTTGGACACGCGCCTGACGAGGATGCTGTAACGCATATGACTCAATACGCTTCCCCAATTTTGACATCGTTGCTTGATACCGATGCCTACAAGCTTCATATGCAGCAAGCGGTGTTCCACCGCTACCCTGCGGTTACCGTGGCGGCCGAGTTCCGTTGCCGCGGCGATGAATTGCTGGGTGAGTATGCCGGTGAAATCCGCGAGCAGATTGCGCTGATGAGTGAACTGGCGCTGACTGAAGCCGAAAGTCGCTATCTTTCGACGCTGCCCTTTTTCCGCCAGGATTACCTTAGCTGGCTACGCAATTTCCGCTACGATCCGCAGCAGGTGCAGGTGACCAATCAACACGGCCGCCTGCATATCCGCATCGCCGGGCCGTGGCGCGAGGTGATCCTGTGGGAAGTGCCGTTGCTGGCATTAATCAGCGAAGTGGTGCATCGCCACCGTTCACCGCAGGTGACCACAGAGATGGCAACCGATCGTCTGCGCACCAAACTGGAGCATTTCCAGCAGGTGACGGCCGATCTGGATATTTCGCGCTTTAAACTGATGGACTTCGGTACCCGCCGCCGTTTTTCCCACGGCGTACAAAAAGCCATCGTCAGTACGCTGAAAGCGGAATTTCCTTATTTTATCGGCACCAGCAACTACGATCTGGCGCACCAACTGCAGCTCACGCCCGTCGGCACGCAGGCGCATGAATGGTTCCAGGCCCATCAGCAAATCAGCCCAGTGCTGGCCAACAGCCAGCGTGCGGCGCTGCAGGCGTGGGTGGATGAATATCCCGACCAGTTGGGGATTGCGCTCACCGATTGCATCACAATGGATGCGTTCCTGCGCGACTTTGGCCAACAGTTCGCCCAGCGCTATCAGGGCTTGCGCCATGACTCGGGGGATCCTTTCGCCTGGGGCGAAAAAGCCATCGCCCATTATCAAAAACTGGATATTGATCCACTGAATAAAACGCTGGTGTTCTCCGACAACCTGGATCTGGACAAGGCGCTGGCGCTTTACCGCCATTTCGATCGGCGCGTCAACCTGGTGTTTGGTATCGGCACCCACCTGACCTGCGATATCCCCGGCGTGAAACCGCTGAATATCGTCATTAAGCTGGTGGAATGCAAAGGCAAACCGGTGGCCAAACTGTCGGACAGCCCGGGGAAAACCATCTGCCAGGACAAAGCCTTCGTCAAGGCGTTGCGTAAAGCCTTTGATCTGCCGTTGGTGAAGAAAGCCAGTTGATCCCCCCAGCCGGCGGCACCCGCACGCCGGCTTTTCACTTCCTTTATATAGCTGTGCTCATTTGCCCTGCACGGGCATGCGAAATGTTGCACCGATTTGGCGATTTCTACTTGTGCTCTGCACCGCGGCAAGTAACATAGTGAGGCTCCCATACTATGGGGTTGTTAGCTATTCCTGAACCAAAAACCTATAAAGAGAGAAATCTATGAGCGTAGTGCCTGTAGTCGACGTACTGCAAGGCCGTGCCCCGGTTGACAGTGAAGTCACGGTGCGCGGTTGGGTACGTACCCGGAGAGATTCTAAAGCTGGTATCTCCTTCCTCGCCGTTTATGACGGCTCCTGCTTTAATCCGTTACAGGCCGTTGTTAATAATTCTCTGCCCAATTACCAGGATGAAGTGCTGCATCTGACCACCGGCTGCTCCGTGGAAGTCAGCGGTAAAGTCGTGGCCTCACCCGGTGGCGGCCAAAGCTTTGAGCTACAGGCAACCGCGGTAAAAGTCGTCGGTATGGTTGACGATCCGGATACCTACCCGATGGCGGCCAAACGCCACAGCATCGAATACCTGCGCGAAGTCGCCCACTTGCGCCCACGCACCAACCTGATCGGCGCAGTGGCCCGTGTGCGCCACACGCTGGCCCAGGCTATTCACCGTTTCTTCCATGAAAATGGTTACTTCTGGGTATCCACCCCGTTGATCACCGCCTCTGATACCGAAGGCGCCGGCGAAATGTTCCGCGTTTCTACGCTGGATCTGCAAAACCTGCCGCGTGACGATAAAGGCGCCGTTGACTTCAGCGAGGATTTCTTCGGCAAAGAAGCGTTCCTGACCGTATCCGGCCAGTTGAACGGTGAAGCCTATGCCTGCGCGCTGTCTAAAATTTACACCTTTGGCCCGACCTTCCGTGCCGAAAACTCCAACACCAGCCGCCACCTGGCGGAGTTTTGGATGATCGAGCCTGAAGTCGCCTTCGCCACGCTGGAAGACATCGCCGGGCTGGCGGAAAATCTGCTGAAATATGTCTTCCAGGCCGTGCTGAATGAACGTGCTGATGATATGCAGTTCTTTGCCGAGCGCGTGGATAAAGATGCCGTTGAACGTTTGTCGCGCTTTGTTTCTTCTGATTTCGCCCAGGTGGACTACACCGAAGCCGTTGAGATTTTGTTGGCTTCCGGCCAAAAATTCGAGAACCCGGTATCCTGGGGCATCGATCTTTCTTCTGAACATGAACGCTATCTGGCGGAGCAACACTTTAAAGCGCCGGTGGTAGTGAAAAACTACCCGAAAGATATTAAAGCGTTTTATATGCGTATGAACGAAGACGGCAAAACCGTGGCGGCAATGGACGTTTTGGCACCTGGCATCGGCGAGATCATTGGCGGTTCTCAGCGTGAAGAACGCCTGGCGGTGTTAGATAGCCGCATGGAAGAGATGGGCCTGAACAAAGAAGATTATTGGTGGTACCGCGATTTGCGCCGTTACGGCACGGTTCCTCATTCAGGCTTTGGTTTGGGCTTTGAGCGCCTGGTTGCTTATGTTACCGGTGTGCAAAACGTGCGAGACGTGATTCCTTTCCCACGTACGCCGCGAAACGCAACGTTCTGATTGCTAAAACCAAACAGACAACATACCTTTTAGTTACAAAATAAAGGCCAGCTCAGCTGGCCTTTCGCATTTTCTATACTTGACTTTCATCACAAAGTTCCCTTATTTTTACATTCTGTTACAGCATTTTTCTTTTTGAAACCGGATTAGGATATTAGTAGCATTTTCGCTCTAGATTAACCCGGCTTTGAATGGAACACTGCGTGCAGACACAGGACGACACCAAACTATCTACAATAGTTCCCAAGAATTATTGGCGGCAGTGGCAAGGTGTCCGAATAACACCAATGAGGGTAATAATGATGAAGCGCAACATTCTTGCAGTGGTAATCCCGGCTCTGTTAGCGGCTGGTGCTGCTAACGCAGCAGAAATCTATAACAAAGACGGCAACAAACTGGATCTGTACGGTAAAGTTGACGGCCTGCACTACTTCTCTAAAGATAACAGCGCAGACGGCGACCAGTCTTACGTCCGTTTTGGCTTCAAAGGTGAAACCCAAATTACCGACCAACTGACCGGTTACGGCCAGTGGGAATACAACGTTCAGGCGAACCACACTGAATCTGAAGGCACCGAAGGCACCAAAACCCGTCTGGGCTTTGCAGGCCTGAAATTCGGCGACTACGGTTCACTCGACTACGGCCGTAACTACGGCGTATTCTACGATGTAGTTGGTTATACTGACGTTCTGGCTGAGTTTGGTGGCGATTCAGCTTACACTGACGTCTTTATGTCTGGCCGTACCAACGGCGTAGCAACCTACCGTAACACCAACTTCTTCGGTCTGGTCGACGGCCTGAACTTTGCTCTGCAATATCAGGGCGCTAACAATGAAAGCAGCAACAACGGCCCAACAGGCCGCAGCGCTCAGAAATCCAACGGCGATGGCTACGGTTTGTCTGCTTCCTACGATTTCGGCCTGGGCATTGGCGCAGTAGCCTCTTACAGCAGTTCAAAACGTTCATTAGCCCAAAATTCGCTGGCTTACGGTCAGGGTGATAAAGCTGAAAGCTGGGGTGCTGGCCTGAAATACGACGCCAACAACCTGTACCTGGCAACTATCTACACCGAAACCCGTAACGCAACGCCATTCTCTGGCACTGTTAACAACAATGATGTAAGCGGTTTTGCCAACAAAGCCCAAACCCTGGAACTGGTAGCTCAGTACCAGTTTGATTTCGGCCTGCGCCCATCACTGGCCTACGTTCAGTCTAAAGGCAAAGACATCGAAGGCATCGGCGACGCTGACCTGTACAAATACGTTGACGTTAGCGTTAGCTACGCATTCAACAAAAACATGTCTACCTACGTTGATTACAAAATCAACCAACTGGACAACAACAACCCACTGGGTCTGAACACCGACGACACCGTGGCTGTTGGCCTGGTTTACCAGTTCTAATTTGTTAAACGCCTGACAGTGGCGGTTTACTGCCACAGGTGTGAAAAACAGGGCTACGGCCCTGTTTTTGTTTTTGCTGCCTTTGCCCCTCTGCGTCTTTTCATCCCTGCTCTTTCATCACCTTTTCCTGCGGATTATGCCGCGGTCACAAGTTCGAGGTATTTTTCTCGCAAACGGTTGGCAAAGCGCATAACTGGCGCTACCCTGAACCTTCTGACTGCTTAACTCTAGGCCACGGAAGCATCTGAATGTTTGAAAAAATCACTGCTGCACCGGCCGACCCGATTCTGGGTCTCGCCGAAACTTTCCGCGCGGACGCCCGCCCTAATAAAATCAACCTCGGGATCGGCGTTTATAAAGATGAAACGGGTAAAACACCGGTGCTGACCAGCGTAAAAAAAGCTGAACAATATCTGCTGGAAAATGAAACCACCAAAAGCTACCTCGGTATCGAAGGCATTCCCGCATTCGCAGCGTGCACCCAGGCATTGCTGTTCGGCAAAGACAGCACAATTATTGCCGAACAACGTGCGCGCACGGCGCAAACCCCTGGCGGTACCGGCGGCTTGCGCGTGGCGGCAGACTTTATCGCTACGCAAACCGGTGCCAAACGCGTGTGGATCAGCAACCCAAGCTGGCCAAATCATAAAAACATCTTCAACGCGGCGGGCCTTGAGGTAGTGGAGTATGACTATTACGACGCGGCCAATCATGCGTTGGATTTTGACGGTCTGGTTAACAGCCTGAAACAGGCGCAGGCCGGCGACGTGGTGGTTCTCCATGGGTGCTGCCATAACCCGACAGGTATCGATCCAACCGAAGCACAATGGCAAGCGCTGTCCGATCTGGCCGCGGCCAACGGCTGGCTGCCGCTGTTTGACTTCGCCTACCAGGGCTTTGCCAACGGCCTGGAAGAAGATGCTCAGGGGCTGCGTATTTTCGCCGCGCAGCATAGTGAACTGATCGTCTCCAGTTCATATTCGAAAAACTTTGGCCTGTACAACGAACGCGTTGGCGCCTGTACGCTGGTCGCTGCTGATGCACAAACGGCCGAGCGCGCATTCAGCCAGGTTAAAGCCGGCATCCGCGCCAACTATTCCAACCCGCCGGCTCACGGTGCGGCTATCGTTGCAACTATCCTGAGCAATGAGTCACTGCGCGCGATGTGGGAACAGGAGCTGGCCGATATGCGCCAACGTATCCAGCGTATGCGCCAACTGTTCGTCAATACGCTGCAGGAAAAAGGCGCCCAGCAGGACTTCAGCTTTATCATCAAGCAAAATGGGATGTTCTCATTCAGCGGTTTGACCAAAGACCAGGTGCTGCGCCTGCGTGAGGAATTCGGCGTCTATGCGGTAAATTCCGGCCGCGTCAACGTCGCCGGGATGACGCCAGACAACATGGCGCCACTGTGCGAAGCCATCGTCGCCGTGCTATAAATCAGCACGCATAGATAAAACAAAGGGGCGCAGAAGCGCCCCTTTGTTATTCTGCAACGCCCTGCCACTACCAGATGGCAGGTTCGTCGCGCAGAAACGGATTGGTCTGGCGTTCATGCCCAAAGGTGGACATAGGGCCGTGGCCGGGAATAAAGGCCATGTCATCCCCCAACGGCAACAGTTTGGTGCGGATCGCGTTGATCAACGCCTGGTGGTCGCCGCGCGGGAAGTCGCTGCGCCCAACGCCGCCATTGAACAGCACATCGCCCACCAACGCCAGGCGTGCCTGTTGGTTGATAAACACGATATGGCCTGGCGTATGCCCTGGGCAGTGCAGCACCTGCAGCGTCATTTCCCCGACCTGCACGCTATCCCCTTCCTGCAACCATTTGGTCGGGGTCAAGGGTTCACACTCCTCCAGGCCGAACATGCGGCTCTGTGCCGGCAGGCCGTCAAGCCAGAAGGCATCTTCCTTATCCGGGCCGATAATCGGCACCTGATAGTGCTGGGCCAGCTCTGCCGCCGCACCCACGTGATCCAGATGGCCGTGAGTCAGCAAAATCTGCCCAACGGTGACGCCCTGGCGAGCGACCTCGGCTTTCAGTTTTTCCGCTTCACCACCGGGATCCACCAATGCGGCCTGCCCGGTTTTGTCACACCAAATCAGGGTACAGTTCTGGCTGAACGCGGTGACGGGAATAATCTGGTATTTCATAAGGCTCCATAACAATCACATTGCGGCGTAACCATACAGCTTACCGGAACAGATTGCGGGTTACCAGGTTCTGACCGGCCCGGTGTCTATATGCACAAAATTGCTACGCGGATAATATCCTACGCCGCCGGCGCGCATTTTTAACGCCGCTTTACGGATATTGCTTAGCTGAATACCTTCAATATGAAAATCCATCGCCTGCCCTTTGGTGTGATAACTTTGTTTTGCCACACCGCGGCTGTGCCCACGCAGTTCATTATTGGTAGCCAGGGAACGATAACCCGAAATTAATTGAATTGGCTTATGAGTGCCTAACATGCCTTGCAGGCGATAGAGATGATCAAATAAACGCGGATCAATTGATTTGATTTTATTCGCACGGTAATCACGGAACAAATGGTTAAGGCGAGCTAACTCATCGCTATTGTAATTTTTCCCGTCGAAAAACTCGGCCTTAAGTGATTCCCCCGTATTCAGGTTATTGACCACCAAAATACGCGGACGAGAGGTGGATAAACTGGCAAACGCCTGCTCTGGCAGCAGCGCTAACCCCAAGGCGGCGCTACCCAACGCCAGCCATCTACGGCGGTGATGATCGATGTTGTCCATGTTTCTGTCAGACCCGGAAAGAATATCGGAAAAATATGCACAGAAAAGCGCACTACCCGAACCATAACCGCCCGGCCGGGTTGAGTCAACCCGTGTGCCGCGTGGTTTGCGGGCAGAAAGCAAATACCTGCCCGCAGGATGGCCAAATATTCTGACCGTTATTTATTTAGAATTACTGCATTTACTGCAGTAATTTTTCTGCCTGAGCCAAAATTTGCGCGCCAGATCTCACCGTATCGTCATAATTGTAAATATCTGTACGAAATTGTGGCTTTCCATCATCAGAAACCCAGGCTGTTAAATAATACAATTTGACCGGAATATGCTGGCGAATATTGACGTATGTCGTGTTGCCGCCCTTCAGGGTCGAAGAGACGCGGGAATCATTCCAGCCCGCATCCTGCAGCAGCATATTCGCCAAATCAGACGCTTTATTCACACGCACACAGCCGGAACTGAGTGCCCGAATGTCTTTCTGAAACAGCGCATGATTCGGCGTATCGTGCAAATAAATGGCATCAGAGCTTGGCATATTGAATTTGAAACGCCCCAGCGAGTTATTGGTGCCCGGCGCCTGGCGGATGCGATACGGGAAATTACGGGCGGAAACCGTGTTCCAGTCAATCATCGCCGGATCGATCACCGTTGCATCGCTGCTCCAGCCCGACAACAATGTATAACCGTGTTTCTGGAAATAGCTGGCGTCACGCATCGCTTTCGGCACGATATCCTCACGCACCAGCGTCGTCGGCACATTCCACGGCGGATTCATCACCACGTTATTAAGCACGCTGCTCATCATCGGTGTTTTGCGGCTTGGCCGGCCGACAATAACCCGGGATGACAACACCTCATTACCATTTTGGTAGTAAGTCAGCGAATAGTTAGGGATGTTCACCATAATGCCGGTATTGACACTGTTGGGTAGAATACGCAAACGTTGGATATTCAAGGCCAGCAGAGAAGCGCGCATGTTGGGCGACACATTCAGCCACTCGCGCGTACGCGCGCCGATAACGCCGTCGTCGCTCAGGCCCTGCCATTTTTGGAAACGTTTTATCCCCTCCACCAGATCGCCAGTATAAATATTATCGCTGACCGCAGCCGGCCCGGCCGGCTGCTGCGCTGTATCCGCCGTTACTGAAGGCGCAATATCCTTTACCGGCGCAGCGGATGGGCTAACCACCGCTGGCGGAGCTTCCTGCGCTTTCTCTTCATCAACGGAAAGACCGCCGTCGTCGCCGGCATTCGATGAAATCAGCACGGCTGCAGGCTCCGTTGCCGGCGCCACCGCTGCAGCGCTTAGCATGCCATTACGCGTCAGAATTTCGCGCAGTGCCGGGATATCATTGCTCATTTGGCCGGGGCGCAGGCTTGGGCCATTGGCCAACCGCGGCCAGGGGCGACTATCCGCCAGCATGGCGCGCAGCGCCTGGTGCATCTTGGCATACTGCGGGTGTTGCGGCGCCAGGGATTCAACATAGGCCAGGGTTTTCCCATCGCGCACCGCCAACTGCCACTGGTTAATCACCGTGTTGGGCGGCAGGCCCAGCTTGTAAGGAATATTACTGTACAGCCAGTCATTGCCATTTGCCGCAATCGACGACACGAATTGCAGGTAGCCCAACATGGCGTCCGACAGCACAATATCACGCGCCATACCGCTGATTGCCGGATCCGTCAGTTGCTTGACCCATTGAGTAAACTGCGGCTGCACGCCGGAGATCGCCAGCTCGGCCAACTGCTGTTGAAACTGCCGTACCGCCTCGCGATCCTGCCACATGGGCTGCATATGATGGCCAGCATACAGCGCCGCCAGCGTAGAGAGGTTATGCGGCGTGACGCCAGACGGCAACGCCGCCATCAATTCAACACGACTTTGTGCGGCAGAGATGCCGGATGATGAAACCGGAAACGCTGGCACGGCTGCCCGTGTAGGTAACGACGCACTAATACTGCATGCCATAGCACAACTCAGTGCGAGACGCCGTATAGAGCCTCCATTTTCAAGCAACATCCTTTCCCCCTGTTTGCCCACAAAAAAACAACAATATTACCAGGTCGCCCGGCAAGAGCATTAACGGGCTTTTTTACTGAACGGCACCACGAACCCACTACAAAGACAACCTAGGTTTAGTATACAAACAGAAAACCCGTTTTGCTCTCAGGCGCCGTAGAATAACTGTTTATTTCATGGCGCTACAGCATTCCTGGTAATAAAAACGGCCAGATCATCTCCTTGATGAAAAAAATAGCCATCCTTTGATGGCTATTTTCAGATTTTTAGCAGGCCTTTTTACCTATGGCGTCTCCGCCGCCGCCGAGTCACGCGCCGCTGGCTCGTTAATCGCGAAGCCACGCAGCCCAACCACATGCACATGTTCGTGGTTTTGGAACACTTTACGCACCAGCTTATAAGTGGTGCCTTTTTCCGGGCTGATATTTTCCGGCGCGGCGATAATCAGCTGCATCTCCAAGCGCTCGCACAGTTCGAACAACGTAGCGATAGACTTCGCATCCAAACGTGCGGCTTCATCCAGGAACAACAGGCGGCAAGGCGAAATGTCTTTGCCGCGCAGGCGGCGGGACTCTTCTTCCCAGCTTTGCACCACCATCACCAGGATCGACATACCGGTACCGATCGCCTCACCGGTCGACAGCGCGCCGCTTTCTGCACGCAGCCAACCGTCGGAGCCACGGAACACTTCGACTTCCAGCTCCAGATAGTTGCGGTAATCAAGCAGTTCCTCACCGATGGTCTGCGGCGTGCGCTGCCCCATATCAATCTGCGGATTCAGGCGCTGATACAGCTTGGCCAATGCCTCAGAGAAGGTCAGGCGGTTGCTGTTGAACAGATCCTGATGCTGTTCCTGCTGTTCAGACAACACGTCCAGCAACGTGGCGTGCGCTTCCCGCACGTTCACGTTCAACCGCACGCTCTTCACCTGGCCGAAGGACACTGCCTGCAGCCCCTGGTTAAGCATGCGGATGCGGTTTTGTTCCCGCTGAATGGTTTTGCGAATGATGTTGGCCACGCTTTTCGCGCTAATCGCCAGCTTCTGTTCGCGCGCGGTCAGCTCTTCCGTCAAGCGGCCAAGCTCGATCTCCATCTGTTCAATCGCTTCGATCGGATCGCCCGTGCGGATAATATCCTGGCGAATACGCTCACGCAGATGCTGATACACCGCAATATAGAACTGGATCTTACGCTCCGGCCGTTTAGGATCTTCGGAAAGGCGCAGCACATCACGCAGGTGTTCGTTATCCGCCACCGCCAGGCGCAACGCCCCCAACGCCTTATCCGACATCGAGCGCAGTTCGTCGCCGTCCATATAGGCCAGCTCACGCCGGTGCAGGCGGCGCTCCACGCCGTTGTCTTTCACCAGGCGCATCACCGCGCACCAGCCGGCCTTGGCGGTCACGACCTGTTCGCGCATCTGGTGATAATCACGCTCCAGCTTGCGCAATTTTTTCTGCAGGCTGTCCATTTCCGCTTCACAGAAGGTCAGCTGTTTTTCCAACTGATTGCGGCGCGCGCGGTTATTGCTTAACGCCGTGTGCAGTTCATCGCGGCGGATACGAGCGCGCTCTTCGGCATTGGCATCGGCCTGCACACCGATATCCACCAGTTCCTGGTTAAGCTCTTTGAGCATGTCGCGCTTGGCGTCATACGAGCTTTTCAGCGAAGCCAGCACCTGGCTGAACTGGGTGAACTGCGCCTGATACTGGCGCAGTTGGTCACGGGCGCGGCTGCGTTCAGCCTCCGCCTGCTCCAGCCGCTGACGCAGTTTTTCGTTCAGATCGTTATTGGCGTTCTGCATGCCGGCGGAATCGGCATAGCTGAAATGCGCTCGCCGTTGCACCACTTCCGTCAGCGCAAATGCCTGTTGCTTAGCCTGACGCTGCGCGTGCTGCGCCTGCTGATAATCCTGCTGCAATTGTTCATGCTGCTGTGGATCGCTCTGCAGCACGGCCAACAGCGGCTCCAGCTTCGCCAGCGCGGCGCCGTGCTGCTGGATATAGCGCGCGGCATCCTGCGCATCGTCAAGCTCGTCGCGGATTTCATCGACGCGATCCTGCAACGTGTCGTCGTTGAGCAGGGAAACCAGCGGCATCAGGCGGTTGAGCGCGGAAATGCCCTCTCTGGCCTGCTCATACTGTTGGCGCTGCTGCTGGTTCTGCGCTTCATGGTTATTTAGCGCGCGTTCAATTTCGCCCCGCCGGCCATTGAGCTTGCGGATTTCCGCTTCAGGATCGGCATCGAACGCCACCGCCAGGTGGGTGCCGATAAAGCGGCTGAATGCCTGATGCGCACGTTGCGTTTTTTGCACATCAAACGACAGCGTCGCGTAACGCTCTGCCAGAGAATCGCGTTCGGCATGCAGCACTTCCAGACGGCTTTCCCGCGCCGCACGGCCAAACAGCGGCACTTCCGGGAAACGTGAATAGCGCCATTGACGATCGGCGATTTTCACCACCACCGCCTTTTCCTGCTCTTCGACAGCGAATACGCTGTCATCGAACGACTGCGGATCCCCTTCAATCAGGTAAAGATCCTCTGGGCAATCCTCCAGCCCGTCAAGCAGCTCACGCACCAACGACAGATCCGGCACCACAATCGCGTGGCGTGACGGGCCGTACAGCGCAGAGAAGTAAGGCGCGTCATCAAGGGTGACATCGTCGTAAATTTCCGAAAGCAGCACGCCGCCAAAACGTTCGGCCAGCGTGACCAGGCGCTGATCTTCCGCCCCGCTCGGCTGGCTGAGGCGCTCGATCTGCGCTTCAACCGCGCGCTTACGCGCCGCCACGTCGTCGCGCTCGACGGTGGTTTCGCGCTCGCGCTCCAGCAGTTGCTGCATGTATTCGGTAACCTGCTGGCTGTCTTCCAGCGCTTCGCCGCTCTGTTCGCTAAGCTGGCTCAGGGCATCCTGGGCGGCCAGCCAGACCGGCGCGCGCGCGGTCAGGGCTTTGATGCGCTGCTGAATCTGCTCCAGTTCCTGGCGCATTTCCATCCGGCGCTCGCCGGCTTCGCTCACGTTTTGCGACAGCGACTCCAGGCGTTCTTCCAGCTCTTGCTGCAGGCTTTCCAGATCGTCTGGTTGATAGTCCTGCCCATGCCGTTTGCAGAACTCCTGCAACAGGCGTTCGGCGTCTTGCTGTGAGCGCAGGCGCTGTTCCAGCTCGCTCAAGCGCATCCGCAGCGGCTGAACACGCTCGGCCAGGTGTTGCTGTGAAGGCCAGTCGCGCAACAGTTCGCGCGCCGTCTGCCAGGCTTCGCTGCGGCTAACTTCGCCGGCAATCTTGCCCACCAGCTGATAGGCCTGCTCAAACTGGCCGTGAGCCGCGTCAGCCACGCTCAGTTTTTGTTCAAGCAGCAGCAGGGCTTCCGTCGCCTCTTGCTCCCGCGCCTGGAAGGTATCCAGCCAGGTTTCCGCATTCTCAGCGGTCAACTCCGGCAGTTGGCACAGGCCGCGGGCCCGTTCTAACGCCTGCAACGCCTGCTGGTACTGGATGGCACGGGTTTGCTGCACATCCAACGCCTGCTGGTAATCCGCCAGTTGGCTCTTCAGCTCATCGACTTCCAGTTCGGCGGCTTCGGCCCGCGCTTCGTTGTCTGCCTGTTGCTCACTGGCCTCGGCGACCACCTCATTCTGTTCTTCCAGGCGGTAGGACAGCTCTTCCAGATCGGCCTCGTAGCGCTCGACCTTCTCCCGCTGACGCATCGCCGTCTGCACCAGGTTGAGGTGATCGCTGGCGGCCTGGTAATCGGTTTCCAGATCGGATTCGGCGCCGCTTTGCTCAGCCAGCTCGCGCGCCATTTCAACGTGGCGGTACTGCTCAGCGGCCAGTTGCTTACGGCTGGTGAACAATTCGCTGCGCAACGCAATGGCGCTATCCAAATGGATGCGGCGCTCATTGGTGTGGCGCATATAGTCGGCGGCCACATAGGCGGTGGCGTCGGCAATTAAGTGTTTAAACAGATCGCGATCCGATTGGGTGACGCGGATCGCTTCCAGCGTCATACGGTTCTCGCGCAGCGCGGCTTCCATATCCTGGAACGCCTTGCGCACGCCGCTGTTTTCCGGCAGCAGGTAATCACGCAGCGAACGGGTAATGGCGCTGGAGATCCCGCCGTACAGAGAGGCTTCAATCAGCCGATAGAACTTGCTGCGATCGGCCGAAGAACGCAGGCGCTTCGGGATCACCCCTAAATCGAACATCAGCGAGTGGTAATCGGTAATGGAATTGAACTGCTTGAACTGCACCCCTTCCATTTCCTCCACGCGCTCTTTCAACTCCTGCAGCGGCAGCACGCGCGCCTGGCGCTCGCCCACCGTTTGCGTGAGCAGTTCCGTGGGCTGAATTGAGGTCGGCAAGCCCTGAATGGTGAACGGCTTGATGTCCACTTTACGATCGCGGCCGGCCACCTGCTGCAAGCGCACGCCAACGACCACGCGCTGATGGCGCGAGTTGACCACGTCCAGCGTGGAATAACACACCCCGGCGCGCAGCTTGCCGTGCAGGCCTTTATCACGCGAGCCGCTGGTGGCGCCGGCTTCGGTGGTGTTACGGAAGTGCAGCAGCGTCAGATCCGGGATCAGCGCCGTGACGAAGGCCGCCATGGTGGTGGATTTTCCGGCGCCGTTACCGCCGGAAAGTGTCGTAACCAGTTCATCAAGATCAAAAGTGCGGGCGAAAAAGCCGTTCCAGTTAACCAGCGTCAACGAGCGAAATTTACCGCGTTCAATCATTCCTGTTCATCCTCTGCACTGTCCTGGGCATTGGCTGCCGATTGCTCATCGCCTTCGTTGTCATCATGAAGTGACAGGCTGTTTTCAATCGGCATGGCCTCACCGTCGCGAATCATGCGCAACTGCGCTTCACGCGGATCGTCACCGCTGCGCACGTCTGCACCGAAGCGGAACACCGCTTCGGTAATGCGAAATTTGCTGCTGTCGCCGCCCATGAAGTAAACCATCCCCAAGCGGCGCAGGCGGTTAAGCGAGGTGCGCACCTTTTCATGCAGTTTCTGCCGATCGAGATCGGAACCGGTTGAACGTTGGTTGACGAACTTCAGCAGTTTGCTTTCATCCGCCAGGCTCAACAGTTCATCATACAGTTCCTGATGGCTGAAGATGCCCTCGTGCGCCAGGCGCTCTGGGCTGAGGTAGAGATAACAGAGGATTTTGCCCACCATCATATCCAGCTCGGACAGCACCGAACGTGCGATCAGCGTGGTAGAACGCGGGCGCAGGTAGAAAAAGCCTTCCGGCGCACGGATCAACTCCACGTTGTAACGGCCGTAGAACAGCTCAAGCTCTTCCTGAAAATCCATCAGGAAGGCGTGGTTGTCCAGCTCATCAATACCGATGTGGCGGCCGGCGCGTAGTTGGCTGTCCAGCGCCGGGAACAACGCATTAGACAGTGCCTTGGCCAGTTTAACTGGCATTACTTGTTCAATATTTGTCGATGACATGGGCCTGTACCTTGGCTCCGTAATCATTGATTGCCTGCCATTCGGCCGGCAACCCTGAAAAATCAGCTTCAGCCACACCAAGACGCACAGCCTGGTCGACCACTATACGCGCCACGTCAAAATGACGGGCACGCGGATATTGCGCCAGATAATCGCGCATTACCGTTCCTAAATTGAGCGGTATTTTTTGTTCCTGATAAACCTGTAGCGCCTGCTCGATCATGGCGGCCAACTGCTCGCGGATCTCGCTAAACTCCTCGAATTCCAGATCCGGCGGCAGTTCCCCGGTCACTTCCTCGCTACGCAGCGCCAGCTCTTCATCACGCATGTCCAGCAGGCGATCGGCATTGGCGAAGGTCAGCGCCCATGGGTTGTCGAAATAGTTTTGCACCGACTGGCGCAGGCGTTGTGAGAACACCCGGTTTTTATCCATATCGATGGCGGTACGAATGAACTTATGCACGTGGCGATCGTAGCCGATCCACAGATCGATGGCCTGTTGGCCCCAACTGATGATGCGATCCAGCTTGCCCTGCAGATCAAACACCAGCTTATCGACAAAGCTCAGTTCCGCGTCGCCCAGGGTGGCGTCCTGAATACGCAGCAGGTTAGCCTGCAGCTTATCGCCCGCGGCTTCCAGCGTATCTTGCAGTTCGCGCAGGGTGCCGGAAGTTTCCGACAGCAGCATTTCGCAACTGGAAATGGCCGCACGCCAGTCCTGATTCAGCAAGGCGGCAATGTCTTCTTTAACGCTTTGCTGCTGCTCGTCCATCACGCGCTGGGTCATATCGATGCTGTCGAAGATTTCCGCCACCGAGTATTTCAGCGGCGCGAACACGTTACGGTGCCAGTGGAAATCATCCCCGCCTTCTTCTGCGGCGTCCGCCGCGCGCTTAAGTTCCTGCGCCACAATAGACAGCTGCATCGACAGCCGCAGCGTCGAAAACTCGCGCTGGCGGATATAGTAGTCGGTAATGCCGATGCCAAGCGGCGTCAGACGGTAGATGGCATTGCCATCCGCCAGTTCGCTGGTAAAGCGGTTCAACAGGCGCTGGCGCACCATATCGTTAATGGCATTGTTGGCACGAATCGCCACCGTTTCATGCGTCTGCTCAAAGCCTTTGCTGACATGACGAAAGGCATCAATCAGCTCCCCTTCGCTCATCTCGCCATCCAGCCGCTCGCCGTTTAACGTGGCAATAGCGAGCAGAAACGCAAGACGCTCCGTTGGGAGCGAAAGAGAGAAATCATTTTTCCGTGCCCAGGCGACCAGTTCGGGTACAGTCTGGGAAAACTCACTCATAGTTCGTCCTTCAGGTCGGGTTTATGCGCCATCACGTGAATATAGCGCCCCAAACTCACGTACGGCTCTTGCCGGCAATAGCGCTGTTCAAGCGCCAGTAGCTCTTCAAATTTTTCGGACTGTAACTGCCGGCTTTGCAGATAATCATGGAACACTCGCACACCAGTTTTGCCGCTAATGCGCAGCCCCAGTTGTTCCAGCCAGCCGTAGACATCCTGTGGCTGGTGCGGGTACTGCGGCGACAACGAACGCTTTCTGCGCCTTCTAACCTGCGGATCCACTAGCTGGAAGTTCCCCAACACCACGTTGCGCATCAGCAGACCGTTGGCGTTAAAAAACATCAGCGACAGCGCGCCGCCCGGCGCTAAACAGGCTGACAACGCGCGCAGCGCCGCCAGCGGTTCAGCGATCCATTCAAGCACCGCGTGAAACAATATCAGATCGACAGGCTGTTCCAAGTGCTGGCCGATATCCTGAACAGCATTTTGTCTAAATTGCATGTTCTGGCTCACACCTTTCTGCTCTGCCAATGCCGCCGCCCGTTGGATCATCTCACCGGAAAGATCGCACAACAAGACCTGATGTCCTAATTCGGCCAGTTGGCAGGCCATATGGCCTTCACCGCCGCCGGCATCCAAAATGCGCAGCGGCCGCTGCGGCAGTTGCGCCAATAACGCGTTCAGATCCTGCCAGAGCACCGCCTGGCGAATCTTCCCTTTGGTGGTGCCATAAATATTACACGCAAACTTTTCAGCAATATCGTCAAAATTGCGATCCTGCATAAGACAGTGACTCCACTGCTTTTATTCTGGCTCCGGCAAAACGCCCGCCTATTCAAACCTGCTATTTTGGCACAGACTGGCTTAGAATGAATCTTCTTGCAGCCAGATTGCGCCTGGATGTCGTTTTTTCACCCAAAAGGATCGGATTTTTGATGCTGTTTGACCTGAAAAAGTTCATCGGCGGTATTTTGATGCCGCTGCCCGCCCTGCTTTTGCTGATGGGGCTGGCACTGTTACTGATATGGTTCACCCGCTGGCAGAAAAGCGGTAAGGCCATTTTAACCCTGAGTTGGCTGTTTTTATTGCTTTTCAGTCTGCAACCGGTCGCCGATCGCTTATTGCGCCCCATCGAAGCGCAATACGCCACCTACCGCGGCAACGATGCGGCAAAGTATATCGTGGTGTTAGGCGGTGGCTACACGTATAACCCGGACTGGGCGCCGAGCTCCAATCTGATCGGCAATAGCCTGCCGCGGGTTACCGAAGGTATACGTCTCTATCAGGCACGCCCCGGCAGCAAAATGGTGTTTACCGGCGCCAGCGGCGCCAATATGCTGAGCAACGCCGAGACCGCCGCCAGAGTGGCGGAGAGCTTGGGGGTACCGCGCAGTGATATCGTGGTGCTCGATCGCCCGATGGATACCGAACAGGAGGCAGGACAAGTCGCCGAACTGGTGGGGCAACAGCCGTTTATTTTGGTCACCTCGGCCAACCACCTGCCGCGGGCGATGCGTTTCTTTACCGCCAAAGGATTGCACCCGATTCCCGCGCCGGCCAACCAGTTGGCAATCACCTCACCGCTGTATTTTTGGGATCGCGTATTGCCTTCGGCCATGTTCCTGGGGCACAGCGAACGCGCCTGGTATGAAACGCTGGGCAGCCTGTGGCAACGGGTGAAAGGCGCCGATAAGGATTAACCCGCCAGCCACGGCAACAGTTGCTGCGAAGCATTGCTGAACAGTTGCCGATCGAGCTTGCCGGTGTGGATCATGCGCGCAGCGGCTTCCCATACCGTGTACAACCAGCGGCGCGCCATGAACGATTCCGCCACCGGCGCCCGCTGCAAATACTCGAACAGCAGTTGGCTTGGCATACCGGGTTCGCTTAGCCGGAAAAGATCGTATTCACGCGGCGCCCAAAGCATCATGCCTGGATTAAACATCGCCAACAGTTGGTCGGTTTTGGCGTCTTTGAGCATACTGCGCAGCGTCAGGTTGCCGTGCACCAACACACAGGGATCGTCAAAGCCAACAAAGAAATGGGTCAATGCTTCGCGCGTGCGATACAGCAAGCGGCGATCGTCCATCGTCAACTGCGGCGAATTCAGGTTGGTGAGCGTCGACCATAACACCTCGATCCGCTGTTGATACCAGCAAAACCAATCGTTTTCCTGCGTGCTGTCGACGGTGCCAACGTTACCGTGGCTGTCGATGCGGTGCCAGGCCAGCATCCCTTCCACGATCTGCCCCTTCAGCATGTTCCAGCGATCGGGCGTGCGCGTCGGCGCTTCAACCGGTACCCCGCGCAGCCGCTCAATCAGCAGAATTTCCTTGTACGGCGCCTGGTGGGTATACACCACGCCAAACACCGTCGGCAAACGGATATCCCCCTCCCGCGCCAGCATTGAAAGCTTATAGGCCTCTTGTTGGGCGATCCCCGCGCAGACATAGCTTTTCGCCATCAACGGAATGGCGTGATCATGTTGATCATACAATGAGTACATGTGCGCGTAGGGCTGCTCGCTGACGCGTTCAAGGCGGCTGATTGATTCGCCCAGCACAATACTCAGTTCGGCACGTAACTGTTCCATCAAGCGAAACCTCTGGAGGAAAAATAAAGCGCTTTACATCATCAAACGCCATGCGGGGAAATACTTCAATGCAGATCAACAAAACGCAGAACAACGGGCAAAAACGCAACGGCCAGCGTTATGCTCCGCTGGCCGTTCTATCACCCGGCGGCAATCAGCCGCGCAGGGTATCGCGCACGCGTTGAAGATCGTCTGCCGTGTCCACCCCAACGGTTGGGATGGCCTTAGCGACCGCCACGTGGATTTTCTCGCCATACCACAGCACACGCAGCTGTTCCAGCAACTCGATCTGTTCCAGTTGGCTGGGCGCCCAACGCACATAGCGGCGCACAAAGCCGGCACGATAGGCGTAGATGCCGATATGGCGCAGCAGGCTGTCGCCGATGGCAGCTTTCGAGACGGCAAAACGCTCGCGATCCCAAGGAATGGTGGCGCGCGAGAAATACAGCGCATATCCTTGGGCGTCCATCACCACTTTCACCGCGTTAGGATTAAACGCTTCTTCTGCACTTTCAATCGGCACCGCCAGCGTCGCCATGCCGGCGCTGCTGGCCGCCAGGTTTTCCGCCACCTGGCGGATAATCACCGGTGGGATCAACGGCTCATCACCCTGGACGTTGACAATGATCTGATCATCGGCAAAGCCGTAATGTTCAATCACTTCCGCCAACCGTTCCGTGCCAGAGTGATGATCCGGGCTGGTCATACACACTTCGCCGCCAACCGCCGCCACGGCATCTGCCACATCGGCATGATCGGTGGCGACAATCACGCGCGCCGCGCCGGACTCGCGGGCGCGTTCCATCACGTGCACCACCATGGGTTTGCCATGGATATCTGCCAGCGGTTTGCCCGGTAAACGCGTTGACGCATAACGCGCAGGAATAATCGCGATAAAACTCATGCGTGTCTCTCTTCCAGTGACAGAGCGCGCGCTTCGTTTTCCAGCAGCACCGGAATACCATCACGCAGCGGATAGGCCAAACCATCCACTTTGCAAACCAGTTCCTGATTCTCTTTATTGTAGTAAAGCTTGCCGTTACAGACCGGGCAGGCAACGATTTCAAGTAAACGGTGATCCATGCTCCCTCCAGGGTGGAGATATGACTTCAGGAAAAGATGCATGAGAATAACATAACGTGGTGTTACGGTTAATCACCGGCTGACCCCTCGATGACATTTCCGTGAAGGGGTTGAATTGCACTGGCCGCAGGCGTAGAATTTTGTGTGACAAGCATCACATAATTAATCACAAGCAGTCGATGTTGCTTTCTGCCACACTGTTTCCCAGGTAGTACCGCAAATAACACCACGTATTGTAACGAACGGCGCTGGCACTCGTTTTACCCCCTTTTTATGGCAACGCCGTTCGTTATTCCACTTGCCAGCCGCTTCCCCAATGTGCAGCCAATTCATCCGGCAGCGTTTTTAACGCTACCTGCCGCGCGCCATGCCATTGTGCACAACGGGTAATGGCTTGATATATATCCTGGCAGCGTTGTTTACCCAGGCGAAGCCCCGGCTCAAGATGCAAACTGCGTACCTCGAATATGCCCAAACGGCGGTGCATTTTGGCATCAATGCGCCCAATCAGTGCGCCGCGCTGCAATATCGGCAGGGTAAAGTAGCCGTACTGCCTTTTTTCGCTCGGGGTATAGCATTCCAGGCGATAATCAAAACCAAACAGTTCACTGGTGCGACGGCGATCCCACACCACCGGATCAAACGGCGATAGCAGCGTGCACACCGTCGATGCCAGTTTACCCTGCTCGGCCAGCGCCAGTTGCGCGGCCAGCGAATGGTGGACGTAGCATTTCGCGTCCCAGCCGGCGACAACGACAGGGATGATCTCCCCCTGTTGTTGCAGCTCGGCAAGCAGTTTTCCTGGCACGACGCGCTTTAAGCGATAATAGTCCGCCAGCCATTCCGCACGGAAAAAACCCAGATAGCGGCAGGTACGCCGGAGCATCTCTCGCCTGGCGGCGTTTTCTGGCAACGCATGTTGTGCATCATCCCATTGCGGCATCAGACGTTCAGTAAGATCGTACACCCGCTGGAAATTACGGCGTTCGGCCACCATTAGCCTGCCGGTGGTAAACAGCAGTTCAAGATGGCGCTTTTCCGGCTTCCAATCCCACCAGCCGCTGTTGCCCTTATCTCCGTTGCTGAAATCCGCCGAGCGCACCGGTCCTTTTTCCTCGATGTGTTGCACCAGCGCCTCTATGGCATCCTGGTGCTGTTCAGCCCACTGCGCCGAATATTTCCAGCCCATTCCCTGTGGCGCCAGCATGCGATGACGCATCAGAGGGAAGTCGTCAATGGGGAGAAAACAGGCTTCGTGCGCCCAGTATTCAAACAGGCGCCGCTGCGCTAATGCCTGATCCAGCCATGCGGGCGAGTAATCGCCAAGCCGGCTGAACAGCACCAGATAAGGGCTGCGGGCAACGACGCTGATGGTATCGATTTGCAGTAAGCCCATCCGTTGAATCGCTTGGATAACATCGTCTGGGCGGGCTTTACGCCGAACCGGGGTTAATAAGCCCTGGGCGGCAAGGTGTAGTGCGCGGGCGGCGGCCAATGAAATAACCGGCAAAGGCATCCTGTCGTCCTGCTGAAAGGGGGGTTACTTGATAATAGTGGAATTGGCGTGATTTTTCTTCGCCAGTGCAAAGTAGCGGGAGCGCTGGCACTGGCGAGGAGGAAGATACTTAGAACGCGATAACGTCTGCGGCCGACAGCCCATTGGAGCCACGGCAGATCGAAAACTCAACGTTCTGGCCTTCGGTAAGTGATTTGTTTTTGGTATTGGCAATCGCCTGGCGGCTGACGTATATTTCGCCACTGCCATCAACCGGGGAAATAAAACCATAGCCTTCAGCCTGATTAAACCATTTCACCCGACCCATTTTTAACATCCGATTTTTTAACATAACTGATTTCCTTTTTTTGTGGGCACCCGGAACTACGCCATGCGTATTTGTTATCTGGATGCTACCAGCCCATCCTAAGTTTTTCGTCATAAACTCCTTATGAGCAAACATTAAAAAGCCCGCACGCTGGCGGGCTTATTGAACTTAATATCTTCCGCAATAATGCCAGCCTAACGGCTGCATCATGGTTGTATTAAGATCTCGATACGCTATTCCCTGAACTTACAGGGCAACAACGTTGGCGGCAGCCGGCCCGCGCGGGCTGTCCTGAATGGTGTACTCAACACGCTGGCCTTCAGCCAGGGTTTTGAAACCGTCGGTCATGATAGCAGAGAAATGTACAAACACATCTTTACCACCGTCGTGCTGTTCAATGAAACCAAAACCTTTGCTCTCGTTGAACCACTTAACCTGACCCGTCTTCTTAGACATTACATTTACCTTTTAAATATATAAAAACTTGCCATAAGGCACTTTGGACTGCTTGCAGAAACATTACTTATGGGAGGTACTTAGAAGGTTCATCTTTGAAGCGGAATCGACTGATAACGGCTTTGAAGGAACTGCTTAACTCTAAACTCTGGCATAAATAGGTCTGTATCACAGGCCGAGGCTTATTTACTCATAAAACAACCGGCTACACAAGCGGGTTTAACATTTTATTTTCATCATCATGCATGATGACACATTATCCCTATGATAATGCTTGATTATTTATTTTCTTTTTTATTACAAAAAGCGTTTTTTATCAGCACTGCACGCCGCCCGGCCCCAAGGCTAAACGGCTTGCAGGTTATTTCAGCAGCGCTTCAATGCGCTGTAGCAACTGTTCGGCCTGCTGCTGGGGCAACTGTGCATCAACCGGTAAATACCACCAGTTCGGCTGAGCAAACGCTCTGCATTTCACGGCATCTTTTTCGGTCATCAATAGCGTCTGCTGCGGCTGAACCAACGCGGCCAACTGCGCCAGGCTATAGGCCTGATGGTCGGCAAACGGAACTTCTCGCACCATTTCAACACCCTGCTTTTCCAGCGTGGCGAAAAAACGCGGCGGGTGACCAATGCCGGCCATGGCAACCACCTGGGGTAGTTCAGCCGCCGGGCGCCGTTCACCGCTGAGCAGGTTCACCGCATCCCGGGCCTGCAGCTTCATGGCGATTTCACCCGCCTGGGCTACGCCACCGTTAGCAATGCAGACATCCACGCTGTTCAGCCGAGCAGCGCGCTCGCGCATCGGGCCGGCGGGCAACCACCAGCCGTTGCCAAAACGCCGCACGCCGTCAATCACCACCACTTCAAAGTCACGCTGCAGGGCATAATGCTGCAACCCATCGTCGGTGATCACCACATCCACCGCGTGCTGCTGCACCAATGCTTGTACCGCGGCCACGCGCTTGGGCGCAACGGCAACCGGCGCCCCGGTACGTTGGTAAATCAGCACCGGCTCATCACCGGCCTGCGCCGTTGTGGTCGCGCCATCCAGCAGCAGCGGGTAACTTGCTGACTTGCCGCCATAACCGCGCGACACCACGCCCGCGCGGTAACCGCGTTGCTGCAACTGCTCCACCAGCCAAATCACAACCGGCGTTTTACCGTTGCCGCCGGCGGTCAGGTTGCCCACCACAATAACCGGCACCGGCGCCCGCCAGCTTTTGCGCAGCCCCAGGCGATAGCTTAAGCGGATTAAGTTGCTCACCAGGCCATACAGCCAGGAAAGCGGCAACAGCAGCAAATAGAGCAGTGAACCGCCAGACCAGATGCGCTCGATCATTATTGGCCAAACTGCAAACGGTGAAGCTGCGCGTAAGCCCCATGCCTGGCGAGCAATTCATCATGCCCGCCACGCTCGACGATACGCCCGTCTTCGATAACCAGAATCTCATCCGCTTTTTCAATCGTGGACAAGCGGTGCGCAATCACCAGCGACGTGCGGTTTTTCTGCAGTTCGTCCAGCGCCGCCTGAATCGCCCGTTCAGATTCCGTATCCAGTGCTGAGGTGGCCTCGTCAAGGATCAGGATTGGACAATCGCGCAGCAGCGCCCGGGCAATGGCAATACGTTGGCGTTGCCCACCGGAGAGCATCACGCCGTTCTCGCCGATCACCGTATCCAGCCCCTTTTCCATCTTGTCGATAAAGTCCATGGCATAGGCCATGCGCGCCGCCTGTTCGATCTCTGCACGGCTATAGCGATCTTCACGCGCATAGGCAATATTGTTGGCGATGGTGTCGTTAAACAGGTGGACGTTCTGCGATACCAGCGCGACCTGATCGCGCAGGGATGCCAGCGTGTACTCACGCAGATCGTAACCGTCCATCAGCACCGCCCCTTCCTGCACGTCATAGAAACGGGTCAACAGGTTGGCGATGGTCGATTTACCCGAGCCGGAGCGCCCAACCAGCGCCACCGTTTTGCCTTCAGAAATACTCAGGTTGATGTCGCGCAGCGCCGGCGTTTCTTTGCCTGGGTAGAAGAAGGTGACATTGCGGAACTCAATATCCCCTTTGGCGCGTTTTACTTCGCGGGTGCCGCTATCTTTTTCCTGCTCCATGTCCAGAATGCTGAACAACGTTTGGCAAGCCGCCATACCGCGCTGGAACTGGGCGTTGACGTTGGTCAGCGATTTGAGCGGCCGCATCAGGGCGATCATTGATGAGAACACCACGGTAATGGTACCGGCCGTCAGGGTTTCCATCACACTGGGGAAGCTGGCGGCAAACAGCACAAACGCCAGCGCCAGCGATGCGATAAGCTGAATGATTGGATCGGAGATGGACGATGCAGAAACCAGCTTCATGCCCTGCTGGCGCATGCGATTGCTGACCGAGTTGAAACGCTCGGTTTCAACCTGCTGACCGCCGAAAATCAGCACTTCTTTGTGCCCTTTCAGCATTTGCTCGGCGCTGGTTGTCACCTGCCCCATGGTGTTTTGCATATTTTTGCTGATATTACGAAAACGCTTCGATACCAGGCGAATCGCGAAGGAAACGATCGGCGCCAACACAATCAGGATCACCGAAAGCTGCCAGCTATAATAAAACATCATAATGAAGAGGCCGATGATCGAAGCCCCTTCGCGCACCACGGTAACCAGCGCGCTGGACGACGACGATGCCACCTGCTCGGAGTCATAAGTGATACGCGACAGCAGCGTCCCCGTTGACTGCTGGTCGAAAAAGGCCACGGGCATACGCATCATATGGCCAAACAGGCGGCGGCGCATTTGCATCACCACCATCCCCGACACCCAGGAAATGCAATAGCTGGAAATAAAACTGGTGAGGCCGCGCATAACCATCAGGCCGATAACCACCAACGGCATCCAGACCAGAACGCTGCTGTCTGCTTTGCCAAAACCCTCATCCAACAGCGGTTTCAACAGCGACAACATCAATGTGTCACCGGCAGCGTTTAAAACTAACGCGATAGCGGCTACGATCAGCCCAGTTTTAAAAGGTGTGATCATCGGCCATAAGCGACGGAAGGTCTGCCAGGTCGAGAGATCTTTATCATTCATCATGCAAATACCAGCATTGGAAGAAATAGCGGCTCATTTTACTCATTATCCTCCATAACACCAAACCACCGATGATACCAACGGGGCACTAATTGCTCGCGAAAGCCTTGAATCTGCCAATCTTTGTCGAAGAAAAAGACGCTCAGTTGCCCAGAGCGGGCTGTATCATGCCAATCCGCCTGATAGCCCACATATCTGGTAACAATTTTCTCTGCAGGGAAACGCCATCTGTTATAGCGCGAAGCCGAAGCCAACGCGGCTTTGGGCGCCACTGCGCGAATAAACGGCGAAGAAGACGAGGTTTTGCTGCCATGGTGCGGCACCTGCAGCACCGTTGCCGGCAATAAATGCCGCTGCTGTTGTAATAGCAGCGCCTCCCCTTTCAGCTCGACATCGCCCGTCAGCAAAACGCTGTATTGCCCATCACTCACCCGGACGATACAGGAGTCGTTGTTACCCGCATCGGCCACCAGCTTGCCAGGCCCTAAAACGCGAAAATCTAGAGTTTGCCATTGCCAGTGCACACCGACCATGCAGGGCAGATGGCCAGCGCCGAGTTGTGGGCTGCGCACGCTGGCCTGTGGGAATGCCTGCCGCAACGTTGCCAGCCCGCCGGTATGATCGAGATGATTGTGGCTGATGATGATCTGCTCAACAGCCAGGCTACGCCAAGTGAGAAACGGCAGAATATAGCGCTCCGCCGCATTGCCGCTCTGCCACTGCCCGCCGCTATCAAACACCACCGCTTTCCCCTGGGCGGAAATCACGACGGCCAGGCCGTGCCCAACATCCAGCATATCCACACGCCAACGGTAGGGATCGGGGCGTTCACGCCACAAGAAGCCGCACAGGGCCAAGGCCGCGATCCCGCCGGCATAATGCCACCAGCCGTTGAAACGCCAACAGACCACCAGCAACCACCCCGCCAGACTGATAAGCAAAGATGAGGCGCCAAGCTCAACCCAGCCCCGCTGCAAATAGCCTAGCGGGATAAACACCCACAGCAGCGTTTGATCGGCCAGCCACCACAGTGCAGCGCTGACGGTGGGGAGTGCGCCCAAAACAATAGCCAGCAAAATCAACGGTACGGTCAAAAAGGAAACCAGCGGCACAGCCCACAGGTTGGCCGGCAACGAGGTTAGCGTCATCCCCAGAAACAACCCGGCTTGCATGGGAACCAGCAGTAACGTAATACCTAACTGCAGGTGCAGCCAGCGTACCGGCGCCCAAAACCAGGTGGTGCGTACACGCTCGCTTAGCGGCACCCAGTCAAACCAGAAGATCAATGAGGCTACCGCCATAACGGATAGCCAAAAGCTGTCTGACAGCACGGCCAACGGATCGCACAACAGGATTAAACTGACGCACCATAGCCAAACCTGCCACGAGGAACACTGCACGCCGCCAATGCGCAACAACATCCACAGGGTCAGTGCCACCCCGGTGCGCACTGCAGGCGGCTGGCCGCCGGCCAACCAGACATAAATCACAGTGAAAAACCAGCTCACGACTAACGGGAAGCGGTAGCCAATCCAATAGGGTGGAAAAAAAAACTGCACGCCGCGCAGTAATAACCAAACCAGGATCGCCGCCATCGCCACATGCAGCCCGGAAATCGCCATCAGGTGGGCAATGCCGGTTTTCAGCATTAGCGTACGCAACGCCTTCTCCAGCGACGTTCGCTCGCCAAAGGCCAGCGCCAGCAACACCGATTTATAATTCACGGCGGGAATATTCTGTTCCGCATGATGGATAATGCGCTGGCGCAGGTTACAACGGGGATCCAGCAGCGCCGCCTGGGTTATCCGCCCGGTAAGTGGTTGCCGCTGCGCCAGTGCCCAACGCTGGCTGTCAAACCCACCCTGATTGAGAATGGCGTGTACCGGGCGCAAACGAACCTGCAACCGCCAGCGTTGGCCTGCACAGGGGATCTCCTGCTGCCAGCCGGCACTGAAGTAAAGCGCCGGCAACAGCCAACGCCCATCAACCTGTTCGATACGAAAAATCACCCGGCCAGGCGCTTCATCCTGCAGGCGGATACTACTTACCGTGGCGATAATATTTTGCGGTGCGCCAATTAGTGCGGTGATCTGCCCCACCAATACGCGGGCGCTACCGCTCGCCACTAAGAAACCGCATAACAGCCAGCACATTGCCTGGCAGACGGAGTTCCGCGTTTGCCGCCACAACAGCAGCGCGATAGCGGCAATAATCATTAGCCATGGCCAGGGAGGAAGCTGCGGTAGCAGCAATAATGGAAATGTGCCGGCAGCCACCCCGATGGCTGCGATATCGACCGAGGTTTTGATATGCCGTCTCCCTGGCGTGTTCTGGTGTTCGCACACAGATATAGCGCCAGGCATGAATGCTAACCAGCCACAAATGGCAAACGCTGAATGCGGAGCGCAGAGGTTTGCAGCAAGCAATGAAACGGGGCAACCGCACTGCGCGTTTTCGCACAAAAAAGAACATGTGAGTGGAAGGTAGGTTTGCAACGGCGACACTTGGGCAGCGTTGGCTGCGCGTCTCAATGCAGCGCAATCACCGTGGAAATAATAACTGCGGGGGAATTAAAAAAAGAAAAACGGCGCCATCAGGCACCGTTTTGTATTCGTTACAAGCAACAACTCTATGGATTAACCATAGATATTGGCACGGTCACGCAACTCTTTACCCGGTTTGAAGTGAGGCACGTATTTACCGTCCAACTCAACCTTGTCACCGGTTTTCGGGTTACGCCCAACGCGCGGAGCACGGTAGTGAAGAGAAAAACTGCCGAATCCGCGGATTTCGATGCGTTCACCCTCGGCTAACGTTGCAGCCATGTGCTCAAGCATTTCCTTCACGGCATCCTCAACGGCCTTAGCCGGAATATGAGATTGCTGGCCAGCCAGTCTTTCAATAAGTTCAGACTTGGTCATAGTTCCTCCAAGCTTTTCAGCTAAACTACCGTATCGGGGCGGCCAGAAACCGCCCCCCGTCATTACTCGCCTTTAGCCGCTTTGAAAGCTTCAGCCATAGCGTTAGAGAAGTTACCGTCTTCCTGTTTGTTGTTAACAGTCGCGATAGCGTCTTTCTCGTCAGCTTCGTCCTTAGCACGTACGGACAGGCTTACAACGCGGTTCTTACGATCAACACCGGTGAATTTAGCTTCAACGTCATCACCAACGCTCAGAACCAGAGTTGCGTCTTCAATGCGGTCGCGAGAGGCTTCAGATGCACGCAGGTAACCTTCTACGCCGCCTGCCAATTCAACTGTAGCACCTTTAGCGTCAACAGCGGTGACTTTACCAGTAACAATAGAACCTTTCTTGTTCAGAGACAGGTAGTTATTGAACGGGTCTTCAGCCAGTTGTTTCACGCCCAGAGAGATACGTTCGCGCTCTGCGTCAACCTGCAGAACAACCGCTGCGATTTCGTCGCCTTTCTTGTATTCACGAACTGCTTCTTCGCCTGCAACGTTCCAGGAGATGTCAGACAGGTGAACCAGGCCGTCGATGCCGCCGTCCAGGCCGATGAAGATACCGAAGTCAGTGATAGACTTGATTTTACCTTCAACGCGGTCGCCCTTGTTGTGGGTTTCAGCAAATTGCTGCCATGGGTTGGATTTGCATTGTTTCAGGCCCAGGGAGATACGACGACGTTCTTCGTCGATGTCCAGAACCATAACTTCCACAACGTCGCCCACGTTAACCACTTTGGACGGATGGATGTTTTTGTTGGTCCAATCCATTTCGGAAACGTGTACCAGACCTTCAACGCCTTCTTCGATTTCTACGAAGCAGCCGTAATCAGTCAGGTTGGTCACGCGGCCAGTCAGCTTGGTGCCTTCTGGGTAACGTTTCGCGATAGCAACCCATGGATCTTCGCCCAGTTGTTTCAGGCCCAGGGAAACACGCGTACGTTCGCGGTCGAACTTCAGAACTTTAACAGTGATTTCATCACCAACATTGACGATTTCGCTTGGGTGCTTAACGCGTTTCCAAGCCATATCAGTGATGTGCAGCAGGCCATCTACGCCGCCCAGATCAACGAATGCACCGTAGTCAGTGAGGTTCTTAACGATACCTTTAACTTCCATGCCTTCCTGCAGGTTTTCCAGCAGTTGATCGCGCTCTGCGCTGTTTTCGGATTCGATGACGGCACGGCGAGAAACAACAACGTTGTTGCGTTTCTGATCCAGCTTGATGACTTTGAACTCAAGCTCTTTGCCTTCCAGATGCAGGGTGTCGCGTACTGGGCGCACGTCAACCAGGGAACCTGGCAGGAACGCACGGATGCCGTTCAGCTCGACAGTGAAGCCACCCTTCACTTTGCCGTTGATCACACCGACAACAGTCTCAGCGTCTTCGTATGCTTTTTCCAGCGTGATCCAAGCTTCGTGACGCTTAGCTTTTTCACGGGACAGCAGAGTTTCACCGAAGCCGTCTTCAACAGCGTCCAGAGCAACGTCAACTTCGTCGCCAACCTGGATTTCCAGTTCGCCCTGGGCATTTTTGAATTGCTCTGCCGGAATGGCGGATTCAGATTTCAGACCGGCATCAACCAGTACTACGTCTTTATCGATAGCAACAACAACGCCACGAACGATGGAACCCGGGCGGGTTTCGATTTCTTTTAAGGATTCTTCAAAGAGTTGAGCGAAAGATTCAGTCATGTTTAATCTTCAGGGTTCTTTAGTTTAACGTCCATTTAGCTTCATGCCGAATGGGGTTGTTTCACATCCCTGCCTTTGCTCCATGCCGGCAAGGTTACTAATAGCGGTAAATTTTACCCAATATATCAGAATAGTGCTATGACAATACGCTAACAAAACCAAATTACGCCGCCGAGCTATTGCTGCGGCAACGCCAAAATGGTTTGCGCATGTACCAACGCACGTTGGATGACCTCGTCGATCGACATACTGGTTGAATCCAGTATAAGCGCTTCAGGGGCTGGCACCAGAGGTGCGACAGGCCTGTTGCGGTCGCGAGTATCCCGTTCCTTTATCTCGGCTAAAAGACGTTCGAAGTTAACATTAAAGCCTTTTTCTTGCAACTGCAGCATGCGCCGCTGCGCACGTTCTTCCGCGCTGGCGTCAAGGAAAATTTTCACCGGCGCGTCCGGGAACACCACCGTGCCCATATCGCGGCCATCGGCAATCAGGCCGGGCGCTTCGCGGAACGCGCGCTGGCGGCGCAGCAGCGCTTCACGCACGCGTGGGAAAGCAGCGGCCTGCGATGCCGTGTTGCCAACGGTTTCAGTGCGGATCTCATTACTGACGTCCTCACCTTCTAAAATGACCTGTAGCCTGCCGTCCTGGGCAATAAAACGGACGTCAAGATGTGCTGCCAACGGCACCAGCGCTTCTTCTGAAGCGATATCGACCTGGTGGTGCAAAGCGGCCAGCGCCAACACGCGATAAATCGCGCCGGAATCCAGCAAACGCCAACCAAGGGACTCGGCCAACGCTTTGCACAGCGTGCCCTTGCCTGCACCACTTGGCCCATCAACGGTTATCACCGGGGCTATAGCCGTCATTTTCTTCTCCTTCAGGTAAAAACCGTGCAAGGGGCCTGGCGGCTCCCCTGCTGGCCTGCGCCATTGTCGGGCAGGTTCGGGGCATATTATACCTAGCCATAACGGGAACTGTTACCCTGGAACCGTCTGGTTATTAAAAATAAGCGCTGGCGCGCATTAACGCACGGCGGCAAAGGCGCCACCAAAAGCACAGGCCGCACGAGGCGGCCTGTTTAACGCAAAGATAGCGATTGCCCGCTGCGCCGCGCTCAATAACTGTCCATCAGCACATCACGCCGCCGGCTGGCGCTCTTTTTCCTGCCCTGGACCACGATACCGACAGCAATCACGCCCAGGCTAAGCACGCCGGTCGCCACGATCTCCATCCGATGCGCCGGCATGATGAACATGATCGCCAATACCGCCACGATAAATGCGATCACCAGATAGGTCAGCCCCGGGAACAACCACATTTTAAAGGTAATGGCCTCGCCCTGTGCTTCCCGCTGGCGGCGCATGCGCAGGTGCGCGATGGAAATCACCAGGTAAACCAGTAACGCAATTGCCCCCGAGCTGGCCAGCAGGAAGCTGAACACCTCGGCTGGCGCAATGTAGTTGGCGAAGACGGCCAGAAACGCCGCGATAGTCGACATCAATACTGCACAGTACGGTGTGCCCGCGCGGTTAGTGCGCTTGCACACGGCCGGCGCATCGCCGCGGGCGCCAAGGGAAAACAGCATGCGCGACGAGGTATAAAGTGCGGAGTTCAGGCAACTGGTCACGGCTACCAACACCACAATATCCACAATCAGTTTCGCATGGGGGATACCCATTCGCTCAAGCACCGTTTGATAAGAGCCAACGCTTGGCAGACTGCTGTCATTCCAGGGAACCAGAGCCAGCACGATGAAAATGGAAAGCAGATAGAACAGGCCAATACGCCAGATCACCGAGTTGGTGGCCTTAGTTATTTCCCGCCCCGGGTTTTTCGATTCGGCCGCAGCGATAGTCACAATTTCCGTCCCCATAAAGGAAAACATCGTGGTCAGTATCGCCGCCAGCACGGCGCCAAAGCCGTTGGGCATAAAACCATGGGTATCATAGAGGTGAGAGATGCCGCTCACGCTGCTACCTGGCAGTAGACCAAAAATCGCCAGCAGCCCGAGCGCGATAAAACCGACGATGGCCGCCACCTTCAGCAAGGCGAACCAGAACTCAAACTCACCGTAGTTTTTCACGCTGAACAGGTTGGTGGCGGTGAGCAACAGCGTTATCACCAAAGTAAATACCCAGATAGCGATGCCGGGAAACCAAGCGTGCAAAATCGTCGCCGCCGCGTTCGCTTCCAGTGGAATAACCAACACCCAAAACCACCAGTACAACCAGCCGATGGTAAAGCCGGCCCAGCGACCGATCGCTTTTTCGGCGTAGGTTGAAAACGATCCGGTATCCGGTGAGGCAATCGCCATTTCCGCCAGCATACGCATAACCAGCACAACCAAAGCCCCCGCCGCCGCATAAGCCAGCAACACCGCCGGCCCGGCTTCAGCGATAGCATGTGATGAGCCGACAAACAGCCCTGCTCCAATAACCCCGGCGATTGACAGCATCGTAACATGCCGTGGTTTCAGTCCTTGCTGGAGGTGATTCCCATTAACGCTATTACTCATTAGTACCCCATCCCGCTCTGACATCATTTACTCCGGCTTATGTTTTTCACTCATTAATAAAGCCGCCATAAGATAAACAGAGCAAATTCCATGCCACAAAAAACGGCCGGTGCACGTGGGGTTGCAGGTTTCAGTGATAACAACAAGATGATTTGTAAGGCGTTTGTTTTTTATCCAGCCTGGCTGGGGCGTAAAATGCGCCATACCGCAGCCATGCACCATCAACGGGCACAAAAACAGTGCATATCGGTACAGTTAAAACTGATAAACATAAAATGATAAATATCGTTATATGCCATTACCTTGCTTAATTTAGCAGCCATCGTTTTGGCCCAGCACTTATAAGGGAAACATATGTCCCCGTATCGCCAAAAAGCAAAACCCCCTGCCAGCCAAAGGCCGACAGGGGGTTAATACCAGGTGCGGCAATTATGCCAATTGGCTAATACGGATTAACTGCTCAAAATAGTCTGGGAAGGTTTTCGCGGTACATTTCGGATCGAGGATTGTCACTGGCGTATCAGACAGCGCCACCAGTGAGAAGCACATCGCCATACGGTGATCGTTGTAGGTACCGATTTCGGCTGCGCTCAGCTTGGCCGGCGGCACCACGCGGATAAAATCCTCGCCCTCTTCTACTTCCGCGCCGACTTTGCGCAGTTCGATCGCCATCGCCGCCAGACGATCGGTCTCTTTCACACGCCAGTTGTAAATGTTGCGGATAGTGGTCGGCCCTTCGGCAAACAGGGCGGTGGTGGCAATGGTCATTGCTGCGTCAGGGATATGGTTCATGTCCATATCGATGCCTTTTAGGCTACCGTGAGTGCACTCAATAAAATCCTCGCCCCAAACGATCTTCGCGCCCATTTTTTCCAGCACGTGAGCAAATTGGGTGTCGCCCTGCACGCTGTTCTTACCAATGCCGGTAACGCGCACGGTGCCGCCCCGAATGGCTCCCGCAGCCAGGAAATAAGAGGCGGAGGAAGCATCGCCTTCCACCAGATACTCCCCCGGGGAACGGTAGGTTTGCTGCCCGCGGATATGAAACACACGGTAGTTCTCGTGGCTGACCGCAACGCCGAAGGTTGCCATCAGGTGCAGCGTGATATCAATGTAGGGTTTGGAAACCAACTCGCCTTTGATATGGATGTGGGTATCTTGTTCCGCCAGCGGCGCAGTCATCAACAACGCCGTCAGGAACTGGCTGGAGACACTGCCGTCAACGCTGACGTCACCGCCACGGAAACCGCCGCGCAGGCGCAGCGGCGGATAACCGCTCTGCTCCAGATAATCGATAACCGCGCCCCCCTGGCGCAGGGCATCCACCAGGTGGCCAATCGGCCGCTCCTTCATCCGGGGTTCCCCCGTCAGCACCACATCGCCGTGCCCCAGGCACAAGGCCGCTGCCAGCGGGCGCATGGCGGTGCCGGCGTTGCCCAGGAACAGTTCCAACGGCTGTTTGGCCTGCAACGGCCCCGCCACGCCGGTCACGCTACAGGTCGTACGATCGTCAGAGAGTTGGTAAGACACCCCCAACGCCTGCAGCGCATTAAGCATATGGCGCACGTCATCACTGTCCAACAGGTTAGTCAGCGTCGTGGTCCCTTCGGCAAAGGCCGATAGCAACAGCGCCCGGTTGGATACGCTCTTCGAGCCAGGTAAGTTGACGGTGCCATCGACCAAAGCAACCGGTTGTAACGTCAGGGAATCAGCCATGTAAACCACACTCTCCAAATCTGATAAACGAAACGGCCCCGGGCAAAACCGGGGCCGCTTTAACATACAGGAACAACAGCCCGCCCACCGGGGATTGGGCTAACACAATTAACCGTGGCGGCGCTCGAAATCAACCATAAAGTCGGTCAGCGCCTGAACGCCGGCCAGCGGCATGGCGTTATAGATGGAGGCGCGCATGCCGCCTACCACGCGGTGCCCTTTCAGCGCCTGCAGGCCCGCCGCTTCGGCTTCGCTGAGGAACACTTTATCCAGCGCGGCATCGGCCAGTTGGAACGGCACGTTCATTTTGGAACGGTTAGCCGGCGCCACCTGGTTGCGATAGAAATCGGAGCTGTCAATGGTGCCATACAGCAGTTCGGCCTTGGCCTGGTTGCGTTTTTCCATTTCCACCAGCCCGCCTTGCTCTTTCAGCCATTTAAACACCAGGCCGGAAAGATACCAGGCAAAGGTCGGCGGGGTGTTAAACATGGAGCCGTTTTCGGCCAGAACGGTGTAATCAAGAATCGAAGGGACTTCCTTGCGCGCGTTGCCCAGCAGATCTTCACGGACAATCGCCAGCGTCAGCCCCGCCGGGCCGACATTTTTCTGCGCGCCGGCATAGATAACGCCAAAACGGCTCACGTCTATCGGGCGGGAAAGGATGGTGGAGGAGAAGTCGCCAATCACGACGCTGTCAGCGAAATCCGGGGTCTCATCGATAGCCACGCCGTCGATGGTTTCGTTCGGGCAGTAGTGAACATAAGCGGCATCGGCGCTCAGTTGCCATTCGCTCATCGGTTTGATCGCTCGCAGCCCGCCGACGGTGGTTTGGACGTCGATAACGTTCGGCGTGCAATATTTTTGCGCTTCTTTAATCGCGCTGTGGGCCCAGTAACCGCCGTCAATGTAGTCAGCGCTGGTTTTATCGCCCAGCAGGTTTAACGGCAGCGCGGCAAACTGCGCGCGGGCGCCACCATGGCAAAACAGCACCTTGTAGTTGTCAGGGACTTTCAGCAGATCGCGCAGATCCTGTTCCGATTGCTCAGCAACGGCGAGAAATTCCTTACTGCGGTGGCTGATCTCCATTACCGAAGTACCAAGGCCATGCCAGTTGCACAGCTCCTGTTCCGCACGACGCAATACTTCTACCGGCAACATCGCCGGGCCAGAACTAAAATTATAAACCTGAGTCATTTCCCCTCACCACATTCACTATTTTTGCCAATGGTTCTGGCTTAGATAATACGCCCGAAACCAGACGATGTCTCGCAATTGGTCGGGCGCCGGCTCCCCAAGGGCAACCCACAGCGATCGCGCTCAATGGCAAAACACCGCTTCATTATGTTGAAAACACGTCTGACGGTTTTATCACTCGCGCCATACGGCTGCAATGCTTATTCGCCCCCAGGCAGAGCATGCCAGGCGCACGCCCCAGCAGGCATTGCCGGTATGGCCGCATTTTTTACCACAGAAAGCGATGAAGCTGGATGATTCAATCGGTTAGCCTGGTTTTTTATGCTGTATTCCGCCACGCCGCCGCGACAGCCCTACTGCTGAATAATTTAGCGTGTAAACGCACGGCGGGAAGAGCCGCCTGGCAATATGGCGCTAGACGCGGCGTATGCCACGCGCGTTGATGTTCCCGCAGAGCTAACCCATTGATTCACAATTATTACACTCACATTTTTTAGGGTTTTAATCCGCCTGGCGGAATACATGGAGCTTAAGGTTAAAAGCCCGTATTATGGTGGGTTTCCGTCCGCTCAAAATAGTGAAGGCCATGACGCAAACTTTTATCCCAGGTAAAGACGCCGCGCTGGAAGACTCCATAGCCCGTTTCCAACAAAAACTCATCGATCTGGGTTTTAATATTGAAGAAGCCTCCTGGCTTAACCCAGTGCCGCACGTATGGTCGGTGCACATCCGCGATCGCGACTGCCCACTGTGCTTTACCAACGGCAAAGGCGCCAGTAAAAAAGCCGCGCTGGCCTCGGCGCTGGGCGAGTACTTTGAGCGCCTGTCCACCAACTATTTCTTCGCCGATTTCTATTTGGGCAAACGCATCGCCGAAGGCGATTTCGTGCACTACCCCAATGAAAAATGGTTCCCGATTCCGGCCGATGAAACGCTGCCGGCCGGCATCCTTGATGAACGGTTACAGGCATTCTACGATCCGGAGCAAGAACTGCGCGCCAGCGATCTGGTCGATCTGCAGTCCGGCAATGTTGAACGCGGGATCTGCGCCCTGCCGTTCACCCGCCAATCCGATCGGCAAACCGTGTATATCCCAATGAATATCATTGGCAACCTGTACGTTTCCAACGGCATGTCTGCGGGCAACACCGCCAATGAAGCGCGCGTGCAGGGTTTGTCGGAAGTCTTCGAACGCTATGTGAAGAACCGCATCATCGCCGAATCCATCAGCCTGCCGGAAATTCCTGCCGAGGTACTGAACCGCTACCCTGGCGTGGTCGAAGCCATTGCCCGGCTGGAAGAAGAAGGCTTCCCGATTCTGGCGTATGACGCCTCTTTAGGCGGCAAATACCCGGTCATCTGCGTGGTGCTGTTTAACCCAACCAACGGTACCTGCTTTGCGTCGTTTGGCGCACACCCGGATTTCGGTGTGGCATTGGAGCGTACCGTCACCGAACTGCTGCAGGGCCGTAGTCTGAAAGATCTGGACGTGTTTACCGCCCCGACCTTCGATGATGAGGAAGTGGCTGAACATGCCAACCTGGAAACCCACTTTATCGACTCCAGCGGCCTGATCTCCTGGGACATGTTCAAGCAGGATGCCGATTATCCCTTCGTTGACTGGACGTTCAGCGGCAGCACGGAACAAGAGTTCGCCACCCTGATGGGCATCTTCGATCAGGAAGGGGCCGAGGTGTACATTGCTGATTACCAACATTTGGGCGTATACGCCTGCCGCATTATCGTTCCCGGTATGTCGGACATTTACCCTGCGGAAGATTTACTGTTGGCCAACAACAGCATGGGGGCGCGCCTGCGTGAAACCCTGCTGCAGTTGCCGGGCAGTGAGTGGCAGGCGCCAGAGTATCTGGCGTTGATTCAGCGCCTGGATGACGAAGGCCTGGATGATTTCACCCGCGTCCGTGAATTGCTGGGCATCGCGCCGGGCAAAGATAACGGCTGGCATACGCTGCGCGTGGGTGAACTCAAAGCGATGCTGGCTCTGGCCGGCGGCGATCTGGAACAGGCGCTGGCCTGGGTTGAATGGACGCAGGATTTCAACGCGTCGGTATTTACGCCAGCACGCGCTAACTATTACCGTTGCTTACAGACGCTGCTGCTGTTGGCAATGGAAGACGAGCGCGACAGCGCGCAATATTATCATGCGTTTGTCAAAATGTATGGCCAGGAGGCGGTAGACACAGCGTCAGCGGCCATCAGCGGCGAGGCGTGTTTCAACGGATTATTCGCCATTGATAGCGATTTACAGGCCCTGCCAGCCCATCAGGCGCTGCTGGCTGCCTATGAAAAACTGCAGCAGGCAAAACGCCGTTATTGGGCGCAGGCATAAGCCATTGCCTTCAGCGCCGGTTTTACGCCGGCGCTATTTAGCCAGAAGTTCAAATACATTAATTAAATTTAGGTATTGCCGAATTTAGCGCGTCTTTTTTATTTTCTTAATTAAACAAGCAGTTACCGGCATTCTTACCCGTTCGCCAATTAATTGTTGCACATTGGTAAATTAATAATTAAACGATGATGAAAGTTTAATTTCCGAAAAGCGATAAAATCAGCAGTGTTTTATCCGCAAAAATGGCTACAACGTCACATTTTCAAAATTTTACGTAAAGATTAAAAAATATTTTTCCATTTAAAATCAATAAAATACCACTATTACCCGTAGTTTTTTTACGGTTTTAGGCCTCTTTACTTCCTTGCGTTATGATCCAAATCAATTTTTACCCTATACTGCTTTGCTAGTATCTCATTGCGTTGTTTTAACCCTTTAGAGCGAGAGTTGGTGTGAAAGCTGACAACACCTTTGACCTGTTATTACCTGCCGCAATGGCGAAAGTCGCCGAAGATGCAGGCGTTTATAAAGCTACCAAGCACCCGCTAAAAACTTTTTATTTGGCGATTAATGCCGGCGTATTCATTTCCATCGCATTTGTGTTCTATATCACAGCAACTACCGGCACCGCCGGCGTACCCTTCGGCCTGGCAAAACTGGTCGGCGGTATCTGCTTCTCGATGGGGCTGATGCTGGTAGTGGTATGCGGTGCCGATCTGTTTACCTCAACGGTATTAACCGTCATCGCCAAGGCCAGTGGGCGCATTACCTGGCGCCAACTGGCAGCCAACTGGATCAATGTCTATATTGGTAATCTGATCGGCGCGCTGTTCTTCGTCGCTTTAATCTGGTTCTCCGGCGAATATATGGTGGCAAACGGCCAGTGGGGGCTGAATGTGTTGCAAACAGCAGACCACAAGGTTCACCACACATTCATCGAAGCGGTCTGCCTTGGTATCCTGGCTAACCTGATGGTGTGCCTGGCAATCTGGATGAGCTATTCCGGCCGCACGCTAATGGACAAGATGTTCGCCATGATCCTTCCGGTAGCCATGTTTGTTGCCAGCGGCTTCGAACACAGCATCGCAAATATGTTTATGATCCCTATGGGTATTGTGGTTAAAGACTTCGCCACGCCTGAATTTTGGCAAGCCGTAGGGGCAACACCAGAGCAGTTCGCTCACCTGACCGTAAGCAACTTTATCATTGATAATTTGATCCCCGTCACCATTGGCAACATCATCGGCGGCGGCCTGCTGGTTGGGCTGACTTACTGGGTAATTTATCTGCGCGGCGCACAACAGCACTAAACTGTGTTATGACCGCAGCGACGGGTTTACAAAGAAATCCACATTAGAAGGTAGGTGTACAATGACCGAACTTAACGAGAAGTTAGCCAAAGCCTGGGAAGGTTTCAGCAAAGGCGACTGGCAGAATGAAGTCAACGTTCGTGACTTCATCCAGAAAAACTATACGCCTTATGAAGGTGATGAATCCTTCCTGGCTGGCGCAACTCAGGCCACCACCACTTTGTGGGACAAAGTCATGGAAGGGATCAAACTGGAAAACCGCACCCATGCGCCAGTTGATTTCGATACCAGCCTCGCTTCTACCATTACTTCTCACGATGCCGGCTACATCAGTAAAGATCTGGAAACCGTGGTTGGTCTGCAGACTGAAGCCCCACTGAAACGCGCGCTGATCCCATTCGGCGGCATCAAAATGATCGAAAGCTCCTGCAAGGCATACGATCGTGAGCTGGATCCACAGCTGAAAAAAGTCTTCACCGAATACCGTAAAACCCACAACCAGGGCGTATTCGACGTTTACACGCCGAACATTCTGCGTTGTCGTAAATCCGGCGTGCTGACCGGCCTGCCAGATGCTTACGGCCGTGGCCGTATTATCGGTGACTACCGTCGCGTTGCGCTGTACGGTATCGACTACCTGATGCAAGAGAAGTTTAGCCAATTCACTTCGCTGCAAAGCAAACTGGAAAATGGCGAAGATCTGGAAGCCACCATCCGCCTGCGTGAAGAAATCGCCGACCAGCACCGTGCTCTGGGCCACATCAAAGAAATGGCTGCCAAATACGGCTGCGACATTTCAGGCCCAGCGACCACCGCTCAGGAAGCCGTGCAGTGGACCTACTTCGGCTATCTGGCTGCGGTTAAATCGCAGAACGGCGCTGCAATGTCCTTCGGCCGCGTGTCTACCTTCCTCGACGTTTACTTTGAACGTGATATCAAGGCAGGCAAGCTGAGTGAAGAACAGGCTCAGGAACTGATCGACCACCTGGTCATGAAACTGCGTATGGTTCGTTTCCTGCGTACGCCGGAATATGATGAGCTGTTCTCCGGCGACCCAATCTGGGCCACCGAATCACTGGGCGGTATGGGCGTTGACGGCCGTACCCTGGTCACCAAAAACAGCTTCCGTTTCCTGAACACCCTGTACACCATGGGGCCGTCTCCGGAACCGAACATGACCATCCTGTGGTCTGAAAAACTGCCACTGAACTTCAAGAAATTCGCGGCGAAAGTGTCCATCGATACTTCTTCCGTTCAGTACGAAAACGACGACCTGATGCGCCCAGACTTCAACAACGATGACTACGCCATCGCCTGTTGCGTCAGCCCAATGGTTGTGGGTAAACAAATGCAGTTCTTCGGCGCGCGCGCTAACCTGGCGAAAACCATGCTTTACGCCATCAACGGCGGCGTTGACGAAAAAATGAAAATGCAGGTTGGCCCGAAAGAAGCGCCAATGATGGATGCAGTGCTGGACTATGACAAAGTCATGGAACGCATGGATCACTTTATGGATTGGCTGGCCAAACAGTATGTGACCGCGCTGAACATCATCCACTACATGCATGATAAATACAGCTACGAAGCATCACTGATGGCGCTGCACGATCGCGACGTTTACCGCACCATGGCCTGTGGTATCGCCGGCCTGTCTGTGGCTGCCGACTCCCTGTCCGCCATCAAATACGCGAAAGTTTCCACCATCCGTGACGAAGACGGCCTGGCGGTAGACTTTAAAATTGAAGGCGAATATCCACAGTTCGGTAACAACGATCCGCGCGTTGATGACATCGCCTGCGATCTGGTTGAACGTTTCATGAAGAAAATTCAGAAACTGACCACCTACCGCAACGCAGTGCCAACGCAGTCTGTACTGACCATTACCTCTAACGTGGTTTATGGTAAGAAAACCGGTAACACCCCGGATGGTCGCCGCGCTGGCGCGCCATTTGGTCCTGGCGCCAACCCAATGCACGGCCGCGATCAGAAAGGTGCTGTGGCTTCCCTGACTTCCGTAGCTAAACTGCCGTTTGCCTACGCGAAAGACGGTATCTCCTACACCTTCTCCATCGTGCCTAATGCGTTGGGTAAAGACGAAGATGTGCGCAGAACCAACCTGGCAGGCCTGATGGACGGTTACTTCCACCATGAGTCCGCTATCGAAGGTGGCCAGCACCTGAACGTTAACGTGATGAACCGCGAAATGCTGCTGGATGCGATGGAAAACCCTGAGAAATATCCTCAGTTGACCATCCGCGTATCTGGTTACGCCGTGCGTTTCAACTCGCTGACCAAAGAACAGCAACAGGACGTTATCACCCGTACCTTCACCAAAACCATGTAAGGTACTGTTGAGCGGGCACTTCCCTGCCCGCTTCCTGGTAAATCAGGGCCGGTCTATTCCGGCCCTTTTAACAACCAAATTAACATCCCTGACTCGCATGAGTCTGCTTTGCCAGGCAGCTATTGCCATAAAACTTTAAGTAGCGGATATACGGAGCGCCGGCAGATTACCGCCGCGAACCGACAGGCTGAGTAATAAAGCCAACGCGCCTGCAACTTGCAGTACGACAGGTATATACTTGATGGATGTCCGGCAAAACAGTGATTCGGCATAATAGCCGGTTAGCAGGAATGATTTCACTTGCCCCCTGTGGGCAGCCACATCGCATCCCCCTGCTCCCCGCAATAAAGCCGGTTTTTAGAGGCTGCGTTTGACAGCCCATATTGGAGAGATTCCCGCAATGTCAGTGAAAGGTCGCATTCACTCTTTTGAATCCTGTGGTACGGTTGATGGCCCCGGGATACGTTTTATCGTTTTCTTCCAGGGTTGTCTGATGCGCTGCCTGTATTGCCATAACCGCGATACCTGGGATACCCACGCCGGGACGGAAGTCACCGTGGAAGACCTGATGAAAGACACCGTATCCTACCGCCACTTTATGAACGCCTCCGGCGGCGGCGTTACCGCATCCGGCGGCGAAGCCATCCTGCAGGCCGAATTTGTCCGCGACTGGTTCCGTGCCTGCCATAAAGAAGGCATCAACACCTGCCTGGATACGAATGGCTTTGTTCGCCGTTACGATCCGGTCATTGATGAACTGCTCGACACTACCGATCTGGTCATGCTCGATCTCAAACAGATGAACGATGATATTCACCAGAACCTGGTCGGCGTGTCCAACCACCGTACGCTGGACTTTGCCCGCTATCTGGCGAAACGCAATCAGCGCACCTGGATCCGTTACGTGGTGGTGCCCGGCTGGTCTGACGACGATAAGTCCGCCCATATGCTGGGTGAGTTCACAAAAGACATGGGCAACATAGAGAAAATCGAATTGCTGCCTTACCACGAACTGGGCAAGCACAAATGGATTGCCATGGGGGAAGAGTACAAGCTGGATGGCGTGCACCCACCAACAACCGAGACGATGGATCGCGTAAAAGGCATCCTGGAAAGTTACGGGCATAAAGTCATTTACTAACCTTCCCTGCCCTGGCCCCTTTCCTTATGGCAAGGGGCCATATTCATTCCGCAAATAAAATACGCCGGTTATCTGGCGCGCATTATCAAGCCGCAGCCAGCGGCGTATGGTGATGATCCGGTTTGCGCAGCAGCATAACCAGGTATACCAGCGCCACCAACGCAATCATCACGAACAGTAAACGATCGGAGTAATTCTGCATCAGCATGGCGGTCATGCTGGGGCCCAGCAGGCTACCGATGGTGTAGCTCATCAACAGCGCCTGGTTCATCGCCACCAACTCATGCGGCAACGCTTTCTCGCAGGCCCAGGACATGGCGACCGGGTACAGCGTAAAACCGGCGCAGCCCAGCATAAACAGCGATGGCGCCATGCCATAGTTGCTCAGCATTGCCACGCTGGCGAGGATCACCATAAACACCTGGATACGCAGCACCAGCAAACGGCCATAGCGATCGGCCATGCGCCCAACTGGCCACTGGCCGACGATGCCGGCGCTGATCAACAACGCCATCCAATAGCCAACGTGAGCATCGTTCATCCCCTGATGGGATAAATACAGCGGCATTAAGCCGTATAGCGAACCCAGCACCATGCCGGAGATGACACAACCGTGCATCCCCAGGCGCGCGCTGCGGCGCTTCAGCATCGGCCAGACGGCGACCCGTGCGGGCGTATTGTCTTCACGGCCGACGCGGGCAAACAGCATCGGTAACATCGCCGTGGCAACCAACGCGATCGCCCAGGGCAATACCTGCATCAGTTCCGTTGAAACGCCGCTAAGCAGGATTTGCCCGGCCACGGTGCCCAGGTAATACACCATCATATACGCAGCCAGCAATTGGCCACGGTTGGCCAGCGTACCGCTGCGCAGCAGGGCGCTTTCGACGATCACCCAAATCCACGCGCAGCCCACGCCGGCAAAGAAACGCCAGCCCATCCAGCTCCAAAAATCCAATGACAGCGCCATGCCAGCGGTGGCTACGGCAAACAGTAAACAAGAAAGATGGTAACTGCGGGTAAAACCGATGCGCTGAATCAGCTTACCGGCCGTCAGAGTGCCGACCAGGTTGCCGGTAAAATAGGCCGAACTCACCATGCCGATTTTCCAGGTTGACAGCTGAGCGTGGGTTAACCAAAGCGGGACCAAAGTATTCAATACGGCAATCGAAACCGTAAGCAACAACAAACCACAGAGCAGCATCAGCACTGGGCGAGAGTATGCGGACATAGTGAGATGGAGACCGAACACGCAATAGAAAGTGCGCGCATCATGCCACTGGCGATAAAAAAGTCAATCCACTCTGTGGGGTACAGCGCACAATATGTTTATCGCCGCCGAGCCAAGGGGCAAGAGCATGGGCACCAGGGAAAAATACGGAATAAAAACGAAGGAAACAGGCGTATTAATGCGGGGAAAACAGCGCTGTCAGCCAAGGAACGTTCCCCCTCGCCGGACGGCGAAGAGGAACGAAACGCCGATCAGCCGATGAACTCAAGACCGTTCATATAAGGGCGCAACACTTCAGGCACCTGAATGCGGCCGTCGGCCTGCTGGTAGTTTTCCAGCACCGCGACCAAGGTACGGCCTACAGCCAGGCCGGAACCGTTCAGCGTATGTACCAGACGCGGCTTTTTCTCTGCCTTATTGCGGCAACGCGCCTGCATGCGGCGTGCCTGGAAATCCCACATATTGGAACAGGAAGAGATTTCACGGTAGGTGTTCTGTGCCGGCAGCCAAACCTCAAGATCGTAGGTTTTGCAGGAACCAAAGCCCATATCACCGGTGCACAACAGCACTTTGCGGTATGGCAGGTTCAGCAACTGCAGCACTTTTTCCGCATGGCCGGTAAGTTCTTCCAGTGCATCCATGGAATCTTCAGGGCGGACGATCTGCACCATTTCAACTTTATCAAACTGGTGCATACGGATCAGGCCGCGGGTATCGCGCCCGTAAGAACCGGCTTCCGAACGGAAGCATGGCGTATGCGCCGTCAGCTTCTGCGGCAGGGTTTCTTCATCCAGGATTTCGTCGCGCATCAGGTTGGTCAGCGGCACTTCCGCCGTTGGGATCAGCGCATAGTTGCTGGTCGCCGCTTCTTCTTCCAGCGGGCGGGTATGGAACAAATCCTCGCCAAACTTCGGCAGTTGCCCAGTACCATACAGCGAAGCGTGGTTCACCAGGTAAGGCACGTAGGCTTCCTGATAGCCGTGCTGCTCAGTGTGCAGATCCAGCATAAACTGCGCCAGCGCACGATGCATCCGGGCGATTTGCCCTTTCATGACCACAAAGCGCGCGCCGGAAAGCTTCACGCCGGCGGCGAAATCCAGCCCGCTGGCCATTTCGCCCAGCTCAACGTGATCGCGCACCGGGAAATCAAACTGGCGCGGCTCGCCCCAACGGCTAACTTCCAGGTTTTCGCTGTCATCTTTACCGTTCGGCACGGCGTCGTCCGGCAGGTTCGGGATGGTCAGCGCATAATCGCGGATAGTGTTCTGCAGTTGTTCCAGCTCGGTTTTAGCGGCATCCAGCTTTTCACCCAGTTCACTGACTTCACGGCGCAGCGGCTCAATATCTTCCCCACGCGCTTTTGCAGCGCCGATGGATTTCGATCGGGAGTTACGTTCTGCCTGCAATGTTTCAGTTTCTACTTGCAGAACCTTGCGGCGTTCTTCTTGCGAACGCAGCAGATCCAGATCCAGTTTGAAGCCTCTGCGAGCCAGTTTTTCGGCGACTGCGTCTAGCTCATTACGCAGCAGATTGGGATCGAGCATGCTAATCCTGTGCTTGTTGTTATTGAAAGAAAAATTGTCGTTTTACGCCGCGATGAAAAGCAGCGTAAAAAGGGAAACGAATACCCGCTAACCTTACCGCAACGGCAACGCTAGCGGTAGCGTTTTGTCGGGCTATTTTGGTCCTGCTCAGCCAGCCACGCCAACTTCTCGCCGATTTTCCCTTCCAGCCCGCGCGAAGCCGGGTAGTAGTAGCGCGTATTGGCCATTTCCTTCGGGAAGTAGTTTTCACCCGCCGCGTAGGCATTGGGCTCATCGTGGGCGTAGCGGTATTCGGCGCCCAGCCCCATTTCTTTCATCAGCTTGGTTGGCGCATTGCGCAGGTGCTCCGGCACGTCATAATCGGCCATCTCTTTGGCATCGCGCATAGCCGCTTTGAATGCGGTATACACCGCGTTGCTCTTCGGTGCGCAGGCCAGATATACGATAGCCTGGGCGATAGCGCGCTCGCCTTCCGCCGGGCCAACGCGGGTAAAACAGTCCCAGGCGGCGATCGCCACCTGCATCCCGCGCGGATCGGCATTGCCGACGTCTTCCGATGCGATCGCCAACAACCGGCGCGCCACGTAGAGCGGATCGCCGCCGGCGGTGATGATACGGGCGTACCAATACAGTGCGGCATCCGGCGCGGAACCGCGCACGGATTTATGCAGCGCCGAGATCAGATCGTAATAGCGGTCGCCCTTGTTATCGAACCGCACGCTACGCTCGCCGGAAACTTCTTTCAGCAACGCCGGCGTCAACTGGCGAATACCGCGGGCATCGGTTTCAGCCATGTCAGCCATCATTTCCAGGCTGTTCAGCGCGCGCCGCGCATCGCCGTTCACCAGCTCGGCGATCATGCGGCGCGTTTCATCAGGCAGCTCAATGTTCTGCCCCGCCAGGCCGCGGCTGCTGTCATTCATCGCCTGCTCCAGCACCTGGCAGATATCCTCCACCGTCAACGCTTTTAGCAGATACACGCGCGCGCGTGAAAGCAGCGCTGAATTCAGCTCGAACGAAGGGTTTTCGGTGGTTGCGCCGATAAAGGTGATGGTGCCGTCTTCAATATGGGGTAGAAAAGCGTCCTGCTGGCTTTTGTTGAAACGGTGCACCTCATCAACAAACAGGATGGTGCGGCGCCCAGCATCGCGGTTGTGCCGCGCACGCTCGATCGCCTCACGGATCTCTTTAATCCCTGAGGTAACCGCAGAGATCCGCTCGACGTCCGCCTGCCCATAGCGGCCTATCAGTTCCGCCAGCGTCGTTTTCCCCGTGCCTGGCGGCCCCCACAGGATCATCGAATGCAGTTGACCGGCCTCAATGGCTCTCGGCAGGGGTTTGCCCGGCGCCAGCAAATGTTGCTGGCCGATGTATTGCGCCAGCGTGGTTGGCCGCATACGCGCGGCCAACGGCTGGAACTCATTTTGAGAAAAATCGAGTGACAGATTACTCACGCAGACCTCACTGGCGCTGGTCGTCCAGCGTCACTCCCTTTGGCGGGGTAAATGTAAACTTGGCCGCATCAACGCCGCTGTTTTGCTGGCCTTTTAAGCTATAGGCGCTGCGTTGGCCGTCCTGCTCAACGGCGGCGAAGCTCTTGATGGTGCCGCTGTTGCTGACGGAAATCGCAAACTGCTTCAGATTACCGCTGGCCGATTTCGGCGTTAATTCAAAATCATCGCCTTTCTGCTTGATATTGTACTGTTTCCAGTCGCTGGCGCTGTTGCGGGTAATCAGCATAAACGGCGTATTGTTGGTGGCGCTTTTCAGCCAGGTCGCCGTCACTTGTTCCACAAACGGATTATAGAACCACAGCGTTTGCCCATCGGAAACCAGCACGCTTTCATCCGGTGAGGTCATATGCCAGTTAAACAGGTTCGGGCGCTTAACCCACAGCTCACCCTCACCCTGCTGCACGGCGGCGCCATCGCTGCTGGTGACCGCCTGCGTGAAGCTGGCATGGAAACTGTTCACCTTCGCCAAACGGCTTTGCAGATCCTGTGCGGCATCCGCCAATGCTGAAGTGGCGACGAAACCAGAAAGCAAACAACAGGCAACTAACAGTTTTTTCATTATTCCAGATACCTTATGCGTTACATGAATCGCCGGGCCTAATCATGCGCCCAACAAATGACTATCCTGCGCCATTGTAGCCAATGTCTGCCGGCGCGGGCGGTGCATTACTCCTAGAAACGCCTGGGTTTACGCTTCTTTGCACAAGGGCCGCTAAGCGGCCCTTGGTGATACAATCAAGCTGATGAGAAACGCGTTAACCATGCCGTGGCGGCGCCAGCACCTCGCGGTTGCCGTTATGGCCCTGCTCGCTGACAATGCCCTGCGCTTCCATCTGTTCGATGATGCGCGCGGCGCGGTTATAGCCGATACGGAACTGGCGTTGAACGCCGGAAATGGAGGCGCGGCGTTTATCCACCACAAACTCCACCGCCTGATCAAACAGCGGATCCAGCTCTTCGTCGCCTTCGATACCACCGCCTTCGCCGTCCTCACCACCGCTCAGGATACCCTCTTTATATTGGGGCCGCTCACGCGCTTTCCAATCCTTAACCACCGCGTGCACTTCCTGATCGCGCACAAAGGCGCCGTGCACACGAACCGGAATCGAAGAGTTTGGCGCCAGATACAGCATATCCCCCATGCCGAGCAGCGATTCCGCCCCACCCTGATCGAGGATAGTACGTGAGTCGATCTTGCTCGATACGGTGAACGCAATGCGCGTTGGGATGTTGGCTTTGATCAGGCCGGTGATCACATCCACGGAAGGGCGCTGGGTCGCCAGCACCAAGTGGATACCCGCAGCACGCGCTTTCTGCGCCAGGCGGGCGATCAGTTCTTCAACTTTCTTGCCCACCGTCATGATCAGATCGGCAAACTCATCCACCATCACCACGATATAAGGCTCTTTTTCCAGCGTCGGCGGCGTGATATCCATGCTGTCCGTCGGCTTCCAGAATGGATCTGGGATCGGGCGGCCCATCGCTTCGGCCTGGTCGATGCGCTCGTTATAACCGGCAATATTACGCACCCCAAGCGCTGACATCAGCTTGTAGCGGCGTTCCATTTCGGCCACACACCAACGCAACGCATTGGCAGCATCTTTCATGTCGGTGACCACGTCGGTCAGCAGATGTGGGATCCCCTCATACACCGACAGCTCAAGCATTTTCGGGTCGATCATGATAAAGCGCACTTCTTTCGGCGTGGCCTTATACAGGATGCTCAGGATCATGGCGTTGACCCCGACCGACTTACCGGAGCCAGTAGTACCGGCAACCAACAGGTGCGGCATTTTGCCCAGATCGGCCACCACCGGCTCGCCGGAAATATCTTTACCCAATACCACCGACAGCGGCGACGGGCTATCGCGGAACGCCGGGCAGTCCAGCACTTCGCGCAGATACACCGTTTGGCGTTTGGTGTTCGGCAACTCCAACCCGACATAAGGCCGGCCGGGAATCACCTCAACCACGCGCACCGCCGAGGTTGACAGCGAACGCGCCAGATCGCGCGACAGGTTGGATATACGCGCCGCTTTCACCCCTGGCGCCAGATCTAACTCGAAGCGGGTAATCACCGGGCCGGGCAGAATATCGACAACGTCGGCCTTCACCCGGTAATCCGCCAGGCTGGCTTCCACCAGGCGCGCTTTTTGTTCCAGGGCGAACATATCCACCGGCTCCACTTCTTTCGGCGCCGCCGCCAGCAGATCCAACGTCGGCAGTGGCGTCGTTGGCTTCTGCAACGGCTGATCGTTCCGCATCAGGAACGGGTGAATCAGGCTGTCCATCGCGGGTTGTTGTGCCGCTGGCGCTTGCTGCACCGGCTGCGCCTGGCTGCCGGGGTGGGCAGGCGGTTGTGAATAGCCATGCTGTACCGGTTGCTGGGCGATTGGGGTTGAGGGTGCATCGGCAGGCGTAGCAGGCTGGCTTTGAGCCAACGGCTGAGCAGCGGCCTCTGCCTCTTGCGGTGACAGGGTAAACAACGGCGCTTTCGGCCCCTCGTCGACCAGATCGGCAATTGGCGAGAAGCTGAACGCGTTGCGGGTATCGACCGGGTTTGATGCAGTTGGCTGCGCCAATTCCTCATCTTGCTGGCCGTAGCGCGTCTGCTGTTGTTCGGCAAAGGCCTGGCTTAGCGCCGCTTCCTGCAGGGCATCTTCATCGTCGGCCTGCGAGGATTGTTCGCCATAGCGGGCATTTTGCTGTGCCAAAAACTCCTGGCGCAGCGCTGCCTGCATAGCTTCGTTATCGTCATCCTCCGCCCCATGCGCGCCCTGTGGTTCAGGCGCGTGGTTACGCTGTTCCTGTTCGGCCTGGCGTTGCGAAGGCAACTTGATGCCATAGGAAGCCAGCTCACGCCGGGTGGGGATGCGCACCGGGTTCGGGCGCGGCAATTCCGGGCCAATCCCCTGCTTCACCTGCGGATTATCGTCGCTGGTGGCGCTGAAGGCAGGCATAAAGGTCGTGCTTGCGGCGGCCACTTCTGCTGCGGAAGGTGCTGCCGGCTTGGCGCCTACGGTGTTGAAATCGAAGTCCGCGCCGATATCTTCATCACGCTGCGCGGCGGAGAAATCGAATGGGGAATGCGGGGTGCGCTCCGGCTGCACCGGGGCGTTCCAATTGCCCAGGCGAGGCTCATCGTCCTCCTGATAGGCCGCAGCCTGCGGTGTTTTAGGCGCGGGCGTTTCTTCCGGCAATTCGAATGAATACAGCGGCGGCGTTTGCGGCGGCGCTGCTGCTTCGGCGGCAGGCGCTTGCGGCTCGGTGCTGGCAACCGGCGCTTCCGGCGCAGTTGGTTCACTGTGCTCCGCGACTGGCTGGGCATCCGGCTGCGCTTGTTGCTCATCCTCTGCCGCGTCGTCCGCCTGCGCCGTATCCTGCACGCGCTCATTAACCGATGGCGCCGAGAACAGCACGTCATCGTCTTGCGCGGCGCCAATGCTGTTAGCCAGCGCCGCCGCCTCTTTACCTAGCGGCGGCTTCTCGCCCGGCGCCTGTTCGTCTTCATCGTCGTCCAGGTAGCGATCGTCGCGGCGCGAGCGGTTGGACATAAAGGTCAACATGCCCAGCACCACTCCACCCATTTTTTCTGCGATCACCAGCCATGACCAACCGGTAAACAAGGTCAGCCCCACAGCCCAAATGCACAGCGACACCAACGTGGCGCCAATGCCGTTAAACCAAGGCAGCATGGCATTGCTCAGCAGGCTGCCAATCACGCCGCCTGAAGCGAAATAGTAGAGATCGTCAACGTTTAACGCGGCCAGGCCGCATGAAGAAAGAATCAGCGCCAGCGTTCCGATCAAACGTAGCGAGAGTGCAAAATAATCGATGTAATCACGGGTATCGCGCTGGCGATAAGCAGCCCAGCACAGAATAATCATGATCGGTGGGATCGCGTAGGCCAATACCCCGAAGGTAAAGAGCAACGTATCGGCCATCCAGGCGCCAACGCCACCCCCAATGTTATGGATAGGTTCATGCCACGCCGTTTGCGACCAGCTCGGATCAGACGGATTGAAGCTGACCAGCGCAACCATAAGATAAACGGCGAAAATCGCCACCACAATCAACACAGCTTCAAGCAGGCGGTGCCCACTGCTGAGTTTTTTTAGGGTGACTTCTTTGTCTTCTGTGTATTCCTGGCTCAAGAAAGGCTCTCCAGGTTCCTGTTGCCTGACATAGCAACAACGCCGAGAGCTCGCCCCGGCGCTGAAGCTGTATGAATGAACAGGAGTGTAACCAATTTAATCAGGTTTTGCACCTGTACCTTACCGTGTTTTAATCACCAGACGGTTACTCTGTTTCACTTCTTCCATGACTACGTATGTGCGGGTGTCATTTACCCCCGGCAGACGCAGCAAGGTTTCACCAAGCAGCTTACGGTAAGCGGACATATCCGGCACGCGGGTTTTCAACAGGTAGTCGAAATCACCGGAAACCAGATGACACTCCTGAATTTCCTCAAGCTTCTGCACTGCAGAGTTAAATTGCTCAAACACATCCGGCGCACCGCGGTTCAGCGTGATTTCCACAAAAACCAACAGCGACGCATCCAGATAATGCGGATTAAGCAATGCAGTATAACCATGAATAAAACCCTGGCGCTCAAGGCGGCGCACACGTTCTAAACACGGCGTTGGGGATAACCCCACGCGCTTTGAAAGCTCAACGTTCGAAATACGCCCATCCTTCTGTAACTCGTTCAGGATATTGCGATCGATACGGTCAAGATCTTTACCCGGGCGTTTTTTATTGTCTGCCATTATTATTGTCTCTCTTATATTCTTCTTACACTTGCCACACCCTAGCCGACGTCAATGTATAAGGGCTAGTCCCAAGCGTAGACCCGATGCCTGTCATAGTTTTTCACTATCATCATTCGCCATCGCGCACACTGTCTGCCAAACACTGCGCAACCTATACAAATGACGTCCCACCGAAAAAAGAAACCACCGCCTCGTTCGGACGATATTCCCCGCCGCCGGCTCGTCTTGGCGCAATCTGCTACATCGGCGCCGTAAATACGTACTATTTGCTGCCGGTACGGGGGGTAATTTCTTCTTCCTCTGATGTTTTCGCAAATGCACAGCGGATTGTCAAAGTAAAAGAAGCAAAATCAGAACAACATACCGCCATGAAAACGCAAATCCCCATTTTTAGTTATGAATTTCCGCAGTAAAAATGTGGCCTGATGGCGATATTAACCTGATAAAAATCAGGTTTTTTGTTGATTACCTTACCGGCGTAACGCTGTTTTCATAAGTGAAACTGCGCGTTTTATATTCTTTTATGCAGCATGGGATTTATTAATAGACAATATCTATCAAACAAATCGTTAACAACACCCCAGCACGCTTTTTTTACTGCCGCATTTTCCCTACAATCGGCTAACTGTCCGCCATTGTGGGAAAAGAGGTCATTCATGGGCACGGCTAAACATAGCAAGTTATTGATCCTGGGCTCCGGCCCGGCGGGTTACACCGCGGCAGTCTACGCTGCCCGGGCAAACCTGAAACCGGTGTTGATTACCGGTATGGAACAGGGTGGCCAATTAACCACCACCACCGAAGTGGAAAACTGGCCGGGAGATGCGGAAGGCCTGACTGGCCCGCTGCTGATGGAACGGATGCGCGAACATGCAGAGAAATTCCAGACTGAAATCGTGTTCGACCATATCAACAGCGTTGATTTGCAAAACCGCCCTTTCCGCCTGTTCGGTGACAGCGGCGAATATACCTGTGACGCGTTGATCATCGCCACCGGCGCCTCCGCCCGTTACCTTGGCCTGCCGTCAGAAGAAGCATTCAAAGGCAAAGGCGTTTCCGCCTGCGCAACCTGCGACGGCTTTTTCTACCGCAACCAAAAAGTGGCCGTTGTCGGCGGCGGCAATACCGCTGTGGAAGAAGCGCTGTATCTGTCCAACATTGCCGCTGAAGTTCACTTGATTCACCGCCGTGACAGCTTCCGCTCAGAAAAAATCCTGATCGATCGGCTGATGGATAAAGTCGCAAACGGCAACATCGTCCTGCACACCGATCGTACTCTGGACGAGGTTTTGGGCGATGAGATGGGCGTTACCGGTGTGCGCCTGCGCAGCACCCAGGCCGAAGGGCAGACGGAAGAACTGGCAGTCGCCGGCGTCTTTATCGCCATTGGTCACAGCCCGAACACCAGCGTGTTTGGCGGCCAGTTGGAACTGGAAAACGGCTATATCAGAGTACAGTCCGGTATTCATGGCAACGCAACCCAGACCAGCATTCCAGGCGTGTTTGCCGCAGGCGACGTGATGGATCACATCTACCGCCAGGCGATCACCTCCGCCGGCACCGGCTGCATGGCGGCTTTGGACGCCGAGCGTTATCTGGATGGGCTCATCGCCAAATAACCGCAGAGCGGTTCGCGATCAAGCGGCTGGGTTTCCCAGCCGTTTTTTTTTACCTGGCGCCACCGTTTTCTCCCCTGCCCCTGATACGCCTCCCATCCTGATACAATGATGTGCTTTATTATTTTCAGCCAGCCCGGTGACGAGGTAACATTAGCGTTCGCTTATTTGCTTCCATTTAAAGCAGATACTTTTTCAACAGGATGCTAACCAGGCCCGTTGCCGCAAGCGTCAGCAACGCAGACTCTTTCATGAAAAACACCAGACAGCACCAGTTAACCCGTTGGCTTAAAGCACAAAGCGCATTAGCGCAGCGTTGGCTGCGCCTTTCCATGTTATTGGGGCTGATCAGCGGCATGCTGATCGTTGCTCAGGCCTGGCTGTTGGCCGCCCTACTGCACGCACTGATTATTGAACAGGTGCCGCGGGAGCGGCTGATCCCGTCCTTTTGCTGGCTAGCCGCCGCTTTCGCCTTCCGGGCGCTATTAAGCTGGCTGCGTGAACGCGTCGGTTTCCGCTGCGGGCAGGTGATCCGCCAGCAGCTTCGCGGCCGGGTGCTGGACAAGCTGCAGCAGCTTGGGCCGGCCTGGGTGCAGGGTAAGCCGGCCGGCAGTTGGGCCAGCATAATCATCGAACAAATCGAAGATATGCAGGATTACTACGCGCGTTACCTGCCGCAAATGTACCTGGCGGCCTTTATCCCTTTATTAATTCTGATCACCGTGTTCCCCATCAACTGGGCGGCCGGGCTGATCCTGCTGGCCACCGCGCCGCTGATCCCACTCTTTATGGCGCTGGTCGGCATGGGTGCCGCCGACGCCAACCGCCGTAACTTTGTCGCCCTGGCGCGCCTGAGCGGTAATTTCCTCGATCGCCTGCGCGGCCTGGACACACTGCGCCTGTTTCACCGGGCGCAGGCAGAGACCGAACAAATCGCAAAATCGTCCGAGGACTTCCGGCACCGGACGATGGAAGTGCTGCGCCTGGCGTTTCTCTCCTCCGCCGTGCTGGAATTTTTCGCCTCGATCTCCATCGCCGTGGTAGCGGTTTATTTTGGTTTCTCTTACCTGGGCGAACTCAATTTCGGCAGCTACGGTACCGGCGTAACGCTGTTCGCCGGTTTTCTGGTGCTGATCCTGGCGCCGGAGTTTTTCCAGCCGCTGCGCGATCTTGGCACCTTTTATCATGCCAAGGCGCAGGCCGTGGGGGCTGCGGAAGCTCTGGAGACGTTTCTGAACGCCGAAGGCGAGCAAATGGGCAACGGTAGCCAAGCCATAACAGGCGATACGCCGCTGGCGTTGCAGGCGCACAACCTGGAAATTCTGGCGCCAAATGGGGTGCTGTTGGCCGGGCCGTTGAACTTCAGCGTGCCGGCGCAGACGCGTATTGCGATTGTCGGGCTAAGCGGCGCAGGCAAAAGTTCGCTGCTCAACCTGCTGCTGGGCTTCTTGCCGTACCGCGGCTCGCTCACGGTTAACGGCCTCGAACTGCGCGAGCTGGCGGCTCCAGGTTGGCGCAGCCAATTGGGTTGGGTGGGGCAAAACCCGCATCTGCCGGCGCAGACGCTGCGCGACAATATCCTGTTAGGTCACCCACAGGCAACGGCGGACCAACTGCAACAGGCGATCGAACAGGCGTACGTCAGCGAATTTCTGCCGCACCTGCCCGACGGGCTGGAAACCCAGATCGGCGACGGCGCCGCACGCCTTTCCGTTGGCCAGGCACAGCGCGTTGCCGTAGCGCGCGCGCTGATCAGCCCGCGCCGCTTGCTGTTGCTGGACGAACCGGCGGCCAGCCTGGATGCCGACAGCGAACGGCTGGTGATGCAGGCGCTGAATGCCGCCGCTCGCCAGCAAACCACGCTGCTGGTAACGCACCAGTTGGAAGAAATTGAAGATTACGATCGGATCTGGGTGATGAATGACGGGCAAATCGCGCAACAAGGCGATTACGCCACCCTGAGCACCCAGCCTGGGCTGTTTGCCGATTTACTTGCACACCGCAGCGAGGAGCTATAACCATGCGTGTTCTGCTGCCGTTTTTGGCGCTGTATCGCCGCCACACGTTTCTGATTAGCCTTGGCATCATACTGGCCATCATTACTCTGTTAGCCAGTATCGGCCTGCTGGCGCTCTCTGGGTGGTTCCTGGCCGCTTCGGCGTTGGCCGGGCTGGCCGGCCTGTTTACCTTCAACTATATGCTGCCTGCCGCCGGCGTGCGTGGCGCGGCCATTTTCCGCACCGCAGGGCGCTATGCCGAACGCGTGGTGAGCCACGATGCCACTTTCCGGGTGCTCGCGCACTTGCGCGTCTTCACCTTCCAAAAGATCCTACCGCTGTCGCCTGGCGGCATCGCGCGTTTCCGCCAGGCGGAACTGCTCAACCGGCTGGTGGCCGATGTGGATACCTTGGATCACCTCTACCTGCGCGTGATTTCGCCGTTGGTCAGCGCCGCGGTGGTGATCGCGGTGGTCACCGCCGGCCTGAGCCTGCTGGATACCGGCCTGGCGCTGACACTGGGCGCCATCCTGCTGTTGCTGCTGTTGCTGATCCCGCCGGTATTTTATCGCGCGGGCAAGCCGATTGGCGCTGAACTGACGGCGCTGCGCGGCCAGTACCGCACCGATCTGGCCGCCTGGCTTCAGGGCCAGGCCGAACTGGTGGTATTCGGCGCCGCGGAGAGCTTCCGCGCGGTGCTCAACGCCACCGAGCAACGCTGGCAACAACGCCAGTGGCAGCAAACGTCGCTCGGCGGGCTAGCGCAAGCGTTGCTGATCCTCGCCAGCGGCCTGACGGTAACGCTGCTGCTGTGGCTGGCCGCCGCCGGCATTGGCGGCAACACCCAGCCCGGCGCGCTGATCGCTCTGTTTGTCTTCGCCGGGCTGGCTGCGTTTGAAGCAATGATGCCGATAGCCGGCGCCTTCCAGCACCTGGGGCAGGTTGTGGCTTCCGCGACGCGGGTAAAGCAGATTATCGATCGGCAACCGGAAGTTTGTTTTCCGGCCCAGGGCGCGAATGCTGCGGCAACGGCGGCACTGAGCCTGCGGCAGGTTGACTTTACTTACCCCGGCCAACCCCAGCCGGTGCTGCGGAACATCACGCTGGATGTGGCGCCCGGCGAACATATCGCGTTGCTGGGGCGCACCGGCTGCGGCAAATCGACGCTGCTGCAGTTGCTGACCCGCGCCTGGGACATCGACAGCGGCAGCATCAGCCTTAACGGCCAGCCGCTGGCCAGCTATAGCGAAAGCACGCTGCGCGCCATGACCACCGTCGTGAACCAACGGGTGCATGTTTTCAGCAGCACGCTGCGTGAGAACCTGCAGTTGGCCGCCCCCGGCGCCACCGACGCACAGTTCAACGCCGTGCTACACCAGGTAGGGCTGGATAAACTGCTGGAGAACGAAGGGCTGAACGCCTGGCTGGGTGAAGGCGGCCGCCAGCTTTCCGGCGGCGAACAGCGCCGCCTGGGGATTGCTCGCGCGCTGCTGCACCCGGCCCCGCTGCTGTTGCTGGATGAACCGACCGAGGGGTTGGATGCCGAAACCGAACGGCAGATTTTGCAACTGCTGCGCCAACATTGCCGGGGCAAGACGCTGATCCTGATCACTCACCGGCTGTATGGGCTCGATCATTTTGATCGCATCTGCGTGATGGACGGCGGTAAGATTATCGAACAGGGCGACCATGCGGCGTTACTGCGTCAGCAAGGCCGCTATGCGCAATTCCACCAGCGTGTCAGCCGTGTTTCGCTTTAATACCGCCTGTAGCGCACACCAGGGGGCACTATGCGCATCATGAAGCTTTCCCCGCACTCGCTTGCGTTCCCGGCGCCAGACAGCGCCCTGCGCGATCCTAACGGCCTGCTGGCCATCGGCGGCGATCTTAGCGCGCCGCGGCTGCTGGCCGCCTATGCGCAAGGCATTTTCCCCTGGTATTCCCCCGGGGAGCCGATCCTGTGGTGGTCGCCGGATCCGCGCGCGGTGCTGTTCCCGGGCGAGCGCCATATCAGCCGCAGCCTGAAACGCTTTCTGCGCACCAACCCGTTTCGCATTACCCTGAACCAGGATTTCGCCGCGGTGGTCCATGCCTGCGCGCAACGCCCGCTGGAGGGCACCTGGATCAACCCGGCGGTGCAGCGCGCCTATCTGCAGTTGCATCACCTCGGCCATGCGCACTCGGTCGAGGTTTGGCAGGATCAGCAACTGGTCGGCGGCATGTACGGCGTGGCGCAAGGCGCGATGTTCTGCGGCGAATCCATGTTCAGCCGCACCACCAACGCGTCAAAATGCGCGCTGATGGCTTTTTGCCAGCATTTCACCGCTTTTGGCGGGGAATTGATTGACTGCCAGGTGCTTAACGCCCACACTGCCTCGCTGGGGGCTCGTGAAATCCCCCGCAGCCAATTTTTACGGCAGCTCAGCCACCTTCAGCGTAAAGCGCTGGCGCCAGCATGCTGGGCAAAGCAAGACATACCCCCACAGCAGGTTGAACCACCCTCCTCAACAAACTAATTTGCGGAAATGGTGCATTGTTCGCCAACACTTCTTTACATAATGGGGGTTTTTCGGCATTATCTTGCCGGTTAAAAACTAAGGTAGTTACACCTAGAGGATTCGATGGCCAAAGAAGACAATATTGAAATGCAAGGCACCGTTCTTGATACGTTGCCGAACACCATGTTCCGCGTTGAGTTGGAAAACGGGCACGTGGTAACCGCTCATATCTCCGGTAAAATGCGCAAAAACTATATCCGCATCCTGACGGGTGACAAAGTCACTGTAGAGCTGACCCCGTACGACCTGAGCAAAGGCCGCATTGTCTTCCGTAGCCGTTAATCGGCTTATCCGCCCAACGGCGGCACCGAGGATGTAATCCCTCCAGAGCCCTTTCCGTTTAGCTGCGCCGTGGCGTTCCATATAGCGCCGTATGCACGCAGATAAACTGAGAGGGCTCAATCATTTCCGCCCTACCCCGCTCATTAAAGATTCAGGCCATAAGCGCGCTGAACGGCAACGCTATCTGCCGCCGCTGGGCAACCTAACCCACGTTTGTAGCCAGAAAAGCGCAAAAAAAAGCCGCAACGTTATCCGTTGCGGCCATAGATAGAACGCTTAACCAGCAAGCCGATTAATGCACGCCCTCATCCGCCTTGCGTTTCTGCGCGCTGAGGAAGTGATAGGTCAGTTTCTGCGTTTCCTTATCCAGCTCCACTTTCACTGAGCCACCATCGACCAACGAACCAAACAGCAGTTCGTTAGCCAGCGGTTTCTTCAGATTTTCCTGCACGATGCGGGTCATTGGGCGGGCCCCCATCGCACGGTCATAACCTTTCACCGCCAGCCAGTCGCGCGCTTCGTCGCTCACTTCCAGCGACACGCCTTTCGCATCCAACTGCGCCTGCAGTTCCACGATGAACTTGTCGACAACCTGCTGGATCACACTGCTCGACAGATGGTTGAACCAGATAATGTTGTCCAGCCGGTTACGGAACTCCGGCGTGAACACTTTCCTGATCTCTTCCATCGCATCGTGGCTGTTATCCTGCTCAATCAGGCCAATCGATTTACGTTCCGTCTCACGCACCCCGGCGTTGGTGGTCATCACCAGGATCACGTTGCGGAAGTCGGCCTTGCGCCCGTTGTTGTCGGTCAGCGTGCCGTTATCCATCACCTGCAGCAGCAGATTGAACACGTCCGGGTGCGCCTTTTCGATCTCGTCGAGCAGCACCACGGCGTGCGGGTGCTTGATCACCGCATCGGTGAGCAGGCCGCCCTGATCGTAGCCGACGTAGCCTGGAGGCGCGCCAATCAACCGGCTGACGGTATGGCGTTCCATGTATTCCGACATGTCAAAGCGCAGCAGTTCAATATCCAGCGCTTTCGCCAACTGCACCGTGACTTCGGTTTTCCCGACGCCGGTCGGGCCGGCAAACAGGAAGGAACCCACCGGTTTGTGCTCATGGCCCAGCCCGGCACGACTCATTTTGATCGCCTCGGTCAGCGCTTCAATCGCCGGATCCTGGCCAAACACCAGCATTTTCAGCCGATCGCCCAGGTTTTTCAGCACGTCGCGATCGCTGGCGGACACGGTTTTTTCCGGGATGCGCGCAATGCGCGCCACCACGGTTTCGATATCCGCCACGTTAACGGTTTTCTTGCGCTTGCTCACCGGCATCAACCGGCTGCGCGCGCCCGCTTCGTCAATCACGTCGATCGCTTTATCCGGCAAATGACGGTCGTTAATGTATTTCACTGACAGTTCCACCGCGGCACGCACGGCCTTGGCGGTGTAACGCACATCGTGATGCACTTCATACTTGGTCTTCAGACCGTTGATGATCTGAATGGTCTCTTCCGGCGTCGGTTCAGTAATATCAATTTTCTGGAAGCGACGCGCCAGCGCACGGTCTTTTTCGAAAATGTTGCTGAATTCCTGATACGTGGTCGAGCCGATCACCCGGATCTTGCCGCTGGAAAGCAGCGGTTTAATCAGGTTGGCTGCATCCACCTGGCCGCCTGAAGCCGCACCGGCGCCAATGATGGTATGAATTTCATCAATAAACAGGATGCTGTTCTGATCCTGCTCCAGCTGTTTGAGCAACGCTTTGAAACGTTTTTCAAAATCGCCGCGGTATTTGGTACCCGCCAGCAACGAACCGATATCCAGTGAGTACAGCGTACAGTCAGCCATCACTTCCGGCACGTCACCCTGCACGATGCGCCACGCCAGCCCTTCGGCTATCGCCGTTTTGCCCACACCGGATTCCCCGACCAACAGCGGGTTGTTTTTACGGCGGCGGCACAGCACCTGGATGGCGCGCTCCAATTCACGATCGCGGCCAATCAACGGGTCAATGCCCCCCACCCGAGCCAGCTGGTTGAGGTTGGTGGTGAAGTTCTCCATACGGTCTTCCCCTCCGGACTGCTCTTCGTTTACCGGGTTTTCCGCATTTGGCGCCTGGCCCGGCTCGTCTTTACGCGTGCCATGTGAAATAAAGTTCACCACGTCAAGACGGCTGACGTCGTGTTTACGCAGCAGATAGGCCGCCTGCGACTCCTGCTCGCTGAAAATCGCCACCAGCACATTGGCGCCGGAAACTTCACTGCGGCCGGATGACTGCACGTGGAAGACCGCACGTTGCAATACGCGCTGGAAGCTGAGCGTTGGCTGCGTATCGCGCTCTTCTTCGCTGGCCGGCAGCGTTGGCGTGGTCTGTTCGATGAAGGCTTCCAGTTCCTGACGTAATGCCGCCAGATCCACCGTACAAGCCTCAAGCGCTTCACGCGCGGCTGGGTTGCTGAGCAGCGCCAGCAACAGGTGCTCCACGGTCATAAACTCATGTCGGTGCTCACGCGCCCTGGCGAAAGCCATGTTGAGACTGAGTTCCAGTTCTTGATTGAGCATAGGCACCTCCCCCAATAAATTACCTTTGAGCCTGTTCACTAGGCTATCTTACCTACCACTTTAAGCCTGGGCAGAATACCCGCCATCTTGCCTCTTTGGCGGCTCGCTGCCCGCGCCCAAACTGGCTGTGCTGATGACGCCTATTGAAGCACGCCCCGGTCAGGCTTTTTCCAGCGTACACAATAACGGATGCTCGTTCTCCCTGGCATAACGGTTAACATGAGCTACCTTGGTTTCTGCGACTTCGGCGGTGAACACCCCGCAGATCGCTTTCCCCTGATAGTGCACCGTGAGCATCAGTTGCGTTGCGCGTTCAATATCATAAGAAAAGAACTTTTGCAGAACGTCAATCACAAATTCCATCGGTGTGTAATCGTCGTTGTTAAGTATAACTTTATACATAGACGGCGGTTTTACCGCATCGATTTGTTTTTCTTCAGCTAAATGTTCAAAATTCAGCCAATCGTTGTTATTGCCCATCGCTGCTTATCTTCTCTTCTGTACCCTGATATGGGGTCACATACGGGTTATTCAAACGGGAACATTCGGCTGCGCGCAAAAAAAGGCGCTAAACGATGCCGATCACACAGTGTGTATTATGGCAGCGCCCAGCCTAAGTTCATTTTAACATCTTCAGCCACATCCTGCCGTATTGCCCAATGCGCGCTCCCCGGCAAAAACGGCCAGTATTTGCGCTAAAAACGGCCAATAGCGTTACCCGCTTCAAACTTTGATGAACTGCCTGTGGCGGACAAAAGCCATCCCCTTGACGTGATGATCATTTGCTCTAGAGTGTAATTTTGTGAGCTGCTGGTCTTTTAACCAACGAAGGCTCACCAGGAATCAGTTATTCATCTCACTTAAAATAGCATTGCGAGGGATGTAAAAGCATGGAGACGGGTACTGTAAAATGGTTCAACAACGCCAAAGGTTTTGGTTTTATCTGCCCCGAAGGGGGCGGCGAAGATATCTTTGCCCATTACTCAACGATTAAGATGGATGGTTACAGGACGTTGAAGGCGGGCCAGCAGGTCCGGTTTGACGTGCACCAAGGGCCCAAAGGAAACCATGCAAGCCTTATCGTGCCACTGGAAAATGAGGCGATTGCCTAAAACGCATCCGGCAGTTCACCACGGCACTGCCAGGTTAACAATGCCAGCCGCAGTATGACTGGCATTTTATTTCCTCGCTGGCACGCGCGTCAATCAGATTCCGGCCGTGAATGGGCCGGCTAATCAGCCCGCCCGCGTGCCAGCCAGATCACGCGCGAAAACATCTTTTTCAGCAACGGCGGCACCGAATCGGTGCCCCACTCACCGGCCTGCATCGCCACTTCAATCGCTAAATCGGGTTTTGAGGAGTGATGCACCGCCTTTTGGATCACTTTGCGCAGCGGCATCTGGGCATTGGCCGGCACCGCCGCCACACGGTGATACACCGCGCTGAACCCTTCTTTGTACATGAACTGCTCCATGTCCATCGCCGGTAGCGCAGTCAGGCGATCGCGTTCAATATCAACGTGGTTGTCCAGCAGGCCGCGCACGGTATTGGCGTATTTTTTACCGGCCTCATCGCCGTCCACCAGGGCGTGCCATTCGATCCCCATCCGGCGCGCGAACTTCAGCAGCGGCTTCAGCCCGCACTGGGCGAATTCAATCACCCGCACGCCTTCCGATTCGAAATGGTAGCCGCACTGGCGCGCCAATTCGTTCAACAACCAAACTTCGGTTTCCCCCTCCACCAGCAACCAGCAGCGGGCAAACAGCGATGAAGGCCGGTTGAACCGGATATGGAAGGCAATGCGGCGGCCGTCCTCCGCCCCCAGGCCGCGCGCGCCCAGGCGATAGGTCGCCACCCGCCCGGAGCCGCGCACCAGCCGGCAAACGTGCTCAATCGGCGCCAGCGACACCAACTGGCTGGAATTGGTGGTGGTGATGCGCTGCAAGGGCAGTTGATCAAGCAACCCCCAGGCGACCGACAGCATAATCGGGTGCAGGCGAGTTTCCGGATCCTCCACCAGCAGCAGCGGGCGCGCATGGGGATCGAGCGTGACGTCGCCTTTGGCCTGCAACAGGGTGGAGAACATACCCAGCAGGATCAAACGCATGCTTCGGCTGTTGGGCTCCGCCGCCATACGGTTAAGGCCGTCCAGCGCACGCCAGGCCTGCTGTTCCTCCGGTTGGCGCCGCCGGGTGCGCGCCACCTGGGAACCATGCTCGGCAAAATAGTGCTCCAGCAGTTGCTGCATCGCCGCCAATCCCTGGCGCAATTCATTGTTGGTCAGTTTTTGCGGATTGCGCACCAGTTCGCGCGTCAATTGCTCCAACTGCTGCGCCAGCGCGGCCTGATCGGGCTGATTGTTGGCCAGGCGGTTCGGCCGCAAGCGGCGGACAAAGCGCGCATCGCGCAGGCGCAGCACGGGGTGAATACGCACCAACGCCAGCACCAGCTTATCGATATGATGCAGGTGAATCGGGTTGCCGTCCGCATCCAGAAAACTGCGCCAGGTGCACACGGTGCCGTCGTCCTCGAGTTCGCCTTCGCAGCGATAATGAATACGGTTCAGGTTGTCTTCGCCTTTCACCCACAGCGGGGAAAGCGCGCGGTAGCGCGGCAAGTGCGCATGCCCGGTGTCTTTTTCACAGAAGGTTAAGATCACCTGCAGATGCCGTTCCTTCGCTGCTTCATCGCCGGGCGGGAAATGAAAGTCATGTGCCTCAAAGCGATACAGCACCTGTTCCGGGGCCAGCAGCAGCGTCAGCGCATCCAGCAGGCTCGATTTGCCCCAGGCGTTCTCCCCCAACAGCAGGGTGTTGTCATCCAGCACCAGCGATAGCCGATTGATGCCACGGAACCCGACAATTTCCAGACGTTCTAAATACATTCACCGCCTCCCAGGCGTGCCTTTCTCCGCCCCAACGGGGTGGGCTCCCCAGAGCATGGGCAAAAAACCCCTTACAGGTCAAGCAGACATCGTTAAATCTGCCGCTTTACTCCGCAGCCGGATTTGGTTAGCGTGTTCACCCGGCCATCGGCCCGGGTATTTCTCATTCCAAAGGACGCGCATTTTTCATGTATTCAGGACTGCTGATCATTCTGGTGCCGCTGATTGCCGGTTACCTTATTCCGCTGCGCAGTAAAACGTTAATTCGCACCGTCAATCGCCTGCTTAGTTGGATGGTGTATGTCATCCTGTTTTTTATGGGCATCAGCCTGGCGTTTCTGGATAATCTGGGCAGTAACCTGCTGCTGATCTTCCAGTATACCGCCGTGTTTTTCCTGTGCATTTTCTGCTTTAACCTGCTGGCCCTATATCTGCTGGAGCGCCGCTCGCCCTGGCGCAGTGCGCATAAGCAAGAGGCCTTGCCTTCCCGCCTGCTGATGGCGCTGGAATCACTCAAGCTCTGCGGCGTGGTGCTCGCCGGCTTTATTCTGGGGCTGGCGCAGTGGCCGTGGTTGCAGTATGCGACGCAGGGCGGAGAATACGCGCTGCTGTTCTTGCTGTTGCTGGTCGGGACACAGCTGCGCAACAGTGGTATGACGCTGCGCCAGGTGGTGATTAACCGCCGCGGCATGATCGTCGCTGGCGTGGTATGTGTCAGCGCGCTGGCGGGCGGCGCGCTGGCCGCGTTGCTGCTCGGGCTGCCGCTGAAAGAAGGGCTGGCGATGGCCTCCGGCTTTGGCTGGTATTCCCTCTCCGGCATTCTGATCGCCGATACCTATGGCCCGGTGATGGGCAGCGCCGCGTTTTTCAACGATCTGGCGCGAGAGCTGGTTGCGATCATGCTGATCCCGGCGCTGGTGCGCCGCAGCCGCTCTTCCGCCCTGGGCCTGTGCGGCGCCACCTCCATGGACTTTACCTTGCCGGTGCTCCAACGCAGCGCCGGGCTGGAAATTGTGCCCTCGGCGATTGTGCACGGTTTCTTGCTGAGCCTGTTGGCGCCGGTGCTGATCGCCCTGTTCTCATAAGCCTTCGTCAGGCGCCGCCCCCGCGCCTGACAAACGTCAGGGCATTTATCGGTAAACCGCCCCGGCGGCGCTCTCCTAGACTCGGTGAAGCGCTGCGCTTTACCTTTCCTGACGTTCATCGACAAAAGACCCGGTAGCCTGTACAGGTAACCGCTCTGTCTGTGACTCATCGGATTGAGTTCATATTATTTTCACTATGCTTGGGGGAACTATGAAGCAAACAGTAGCCACGCTGGTCGCCAAAACGCTGGAAAAAGCGGGAGTAAAACGAATTTGGGGCGTCACCGGCGATTCGTTAAACGGGCTGAGCGACAGCCTGCACCGCATGGGCACCATCGAATGGCTGGGAACCCGCCATGAAGAGGTGGCCGCCTTTGCCGCCGGAGCCGAAGCGCAACTCACCGGCGAGCTGGCGGTGTGCGCCGGTTCCTGCGGCCCCGGCAACCTGCACCTGATCAACGGCCTGTTTGACTGCCACCGCAACCACGTGCCGGTGCTGGCGATCGCCGCACATATTCCTTCCAGCGAAATCGGCAGCGGCTATTTTCAGGAAACCCACCCGCAGGAGCTGTTCCGCGAATGCAGCCATTACTGTGAGCTGGTGTCCAACCCTGAGCAGCTGCCGCGCGTGCTGGAAGTCGCCATGCGGCAGGCGATCCTGAACCGCGGCGTTTCAGTCATCGTGCTGCCGGGTGACGTGGCGCTGCGTATGGCGCCAGAAGACGCGCAGGTAGTATGGCAAACCCCAGCGCTGCCGCTGGTGCAGCCGCCGCTGAGCGAGCTACAGAAGCTGGCGCAAACCCTTAACGGTGCCAAGAACATTACCCTGATGTGCGGCAGCGGCTGCGCCGGCGCCCACGACGAGGTGGTAAAACTGGCCGAAACGCTGCAGGCCCCAGTCGTGCATGCGTTGCGCGGCAAGGAGCACATTGAGTGGGATAACCCTTACAGCGTAGGCATGACCGGGCTGATTGGCTTCTCCTCCGGCTATCACGCGATGATGAACGCCGATACGCTGGTGCTGCTGGGCACCCAGTTCCCTTACCGCGCGTTCTACCCGAGCAACGCCACCATTATCCAGATCGACATCAACCCCGGCAGTATCGGCGCCCACTGCCCGGTCAATCAGGCGTTGGTCGGGGATATCAAAACCACCCTGACCACCCTGCTGCCGCTGCTGGAGCCGAAGCAGGATCGCAAATACCTTGATAAAGCGCTGGAGCACTATCGCGACGCCCGTAAGGATCTCGACAGCCTGGCGACCCGTAATGACGATCAGCCGATTCACCCGCAGTATCTGGCACAGCAAATCAGCCAATACGCCAGCGAAGACGCGGTCTTTACCTGCGACGTCGGCACCCCGACAGTATGGGCGGCGCGCTACCTGAAGATGAACGGCAAACGCCGCCTGTTGGGCTCGTTCAACCACGGCTCCATGGCCAACGCCATGCCGCAAGCGATTGGCGCACAGGCGACGGAGCCAAACCGCCAGGTAGTGGCGCTGTGCGGCGACGGCGGCTTCAGCATGCTGATGGGCGATTTTCTGTCGCTGGCGCAGCTCAAACTGCCGGTGAAGGTGGTGGTGTTCAACAATAGCGTGCTGGGATTTGTGGCGATGGAAATGAAAGCGGGCGGCTACCTGACCGACGGCACCGATCTGCACAACCCGGATTTCGCGGCGATTGCCAACGCCGCCGGCATTAAAGGCATCCGCGTGGAGAAAGCGTCCGAACTGGACGCCGCGCTGCAGGAACTGTTGGCACACCCCGGCCCGGGGCTGCTGGATGTCGTCACCGCCAAACAGGAACTGGCGATGCCGCCGCAGATCAAATTTGAACAGGCCAAGGGCTTCAGCCTGTATATGCTGCGCGCCATCATCAACGGCCGCGGCGATGAAGTGGTTGAGCTGGCCAAGACCAACTGGTTGCGTTAACCGCCGTATCGCCAGTAGCCGATCGCCAAGATCAAGGCCAGGTTCAGCACCACGCTGCAGATAAACCAGGTTTTGAACGGCTGCTTGCGCGTTTTATGGCGAAAGAGTTGCTGGCCGCAGATCGCTCCCGGCCAGCCGCCTATCAGCCCAAAGACCAACAGGGTGCTTTCCGGCACCCGTTGCCACGCCCGGATGGCCGCCAGCTTATCTGCGCCGTAAATCAGCAGCGTCAACAGGTTAATCAGCACCACCGCCGCCCAAAGCGGCTGCGGCCACCACAGGCTGGCGCCGCAGGCCAGTGCCAGCAGCAGATAACACAACGCCCCTAATCGCATCGTTCACTCCCCACCTGAAAAGGCGCCCAGTGTGCCGCGGCCGGCATGCACTGGCAAACAGAAATCATCCATTACGCAGTGCTTTTATCCGGCAGGTTTGGCATGCTATGCGGTATGAAACTCAAGCGCCACGGCCGTTTGGGCACGGTGTTCACATTGATGATAAGGCGGCATGGATGATCCCCCAACGCATACTGGTGCTTGGCGCCAGCGGCTATATTGGCCAGAACCTGATCCCACATCTGGCGGAGCTTGGGCATGAAATTACCGCCGCCGCCCGGCGCATTGAATGGCTGCAGGAACAGCACTGGCCGCACGTGCGTTGTCAATACGTGGATGTCTACCGCCCGGAGACGCTGGCTGCGGCGCTGTGGAATATCGATACGGTGTATTACCTGATCCACGGCATGGGCGACGGCGATGACTTTATCGAAAAAGAGCGCCAGGCGGCGGAAAATATGCGTGACGCGCTGCGCAACGCCAGTGTCAAACAGGTGATCTTTCTCGGCGCGTTGCAGCCGCGCGACGCCCGCTCGCCGCACCTGGTCGCACGTCAACTGACCGGCGATATCCTGCGCGACAGCGGCGTTCCGATCACGGAACTGCGCGCCAGCATTATCGTCGGCCCCGGTTCAGCCGCTTTCGAGATCATGCGCGATATGGTGTACAACCTGCCGATACTGACCCCGCCGCGTTGGGTGCGCTCCAAATCATCGCCGGTCGCGTTGTGCAATCTGCTGGTCTACCTGGCCGATATGTTGCAGCATCCGGCGGCGGAGAACCGGGTTTTCGACATCGCCGGCCCGGAATACATCAGCTATCAAACTCTGTTCGAGCGCTTTATCGCCATCAGCGGCAAAAAACGCTGGCTGCTTCCCCTCCCCCTGCCGACACGCTTTATCTCCGCGTGGTTTATCAGCATGGTGACCTCGGTGCCGGTGCCGATCGCTAACGCGCTGATCCAGGGCCTGAACCACGATCTGCCTGCCGACGGCAGAGCACTGCAGGCGCTGATCCCGCAAACGCTGTCGACTTTCGATCAGGCGGTGAAGGACACCTTGCGGCGTGAAGATGAAGTGGTGGCCTGCGCCGACTGGGGCTACGATCCCGAAGCACGCGCCCGCTGGCGCCCCGGCTATGGCTTCTACCCGAAGCAGGCCGGCTTTACCATCGATACCACGGCATCCAGCGAAGCGCTGTGGCACGTGGTGCAGCAGTTGGGCGGCAAAGAAGGCTATTTTTACGCCAATATCCTGTGGCGTATTCGGGCTTGGATGGACGATCTGGCGGGCAACGGCGTGGTCTATGGCCGCCCGGCTCGCGCGACGTTACAAGTAGGCGATCTGGTGGACGGCTGGAAAGTGATCACCATGAAGCCGCTGCGCCAGTTGGCGTTGCTGTTTGGTATGAAGGCGCCGGGGCTGGGGCGGCTGACCTTCAGCATTAAGGATTTTGGCGCATACCGGCAGCTTGATGTGCGCGCCTGGTGGCACCCGGCCGGGTTCAGCGGCTTGCTCTATTGGTTCCTTATGATGCCCGCTCACCTGTTTATTTTTCGTGGCATGGCAAAGCGCATTGCCCGGTTGGCGCAGCGGCAAGATCGGCATTAAGGGGCATCAGGCGGTTATTTGTCGGCCAACCGCACAGTTTGCTGCCGCAGTTAAACCCTTTCCGATTGCATAGCGCACAAAATCACGGAAGAATGGCACCTCATTTGCAGGGGTGCAGGCAACCGCTCCCGCAGTCTACAATTTGGGGTGAGAATAGAGTCTGTTATGAAGGTATTGGTTACCGGTGCAACCAGTGGGTTAGGCCGCAACGCCGTTGAATATCTCCGCCATCAGGGTATAAAAGTGCGCGCCACTGGCCGCAATCAGGCCATGGGCAACCTGCTGGAAAAAATGGGCGCCGAGTTTATCGCAGCCGATCTCACCACGCTGGTTTCTTCACAGGCCAAGGCCATGCTGGCGGATGTGGATGTTCTGTGGCACTGCTCCAGCTTCACTTCCCCCTGGGGCAGCGAGCAGGCGTTCGAGCTGGCCAACGTGCGCGCCACCCGCCGGTTGGGGGAATGGGCCGCCGCCTATGGCGTATCGCAGTTTATCCATATCTCCTCCCCTGCTATTTATTTCGATTATCGCCACCACCGCAATATCAAAGAAGACTACCGGCCGGTACGCTATGCCAACGAATTTGCGCGCAGCAAAGCCGCCGGCGAACAGGTGATCCACCAGTTGGCGCTGTCCAACCCGCAGACCCATTTCACCATTCTGCGCCCGCAGGGGCTGTTCGGCCCGCACGACAACGTGATGTTGCCGCGCCTGCTGCAGATGATTAAGCACTACGGCAACCTGCTGCTGCCGCACGGTGGCAGCGCGCTGGTGGATATGACCTATCTGGAAAACGCCGTACACGCCATGTGGCTGGCTACCCAGGCGGAAAACACCGTCTCCGGGCGCGCCTACAATATTACCAACCAGCAGTCACGCCCGCTGCGCACCATCGTCCAGCAGTTGTTTGACGATCTTGGCATGGCGTGCCGTATCCGTTCGGTGCCCTATCCGATGCTGGATATGATGGCCCGCGGCATGGAAAAGCTGGGAAATAAAGACAAAGAGCCGGTGCTGACCCATTACGGCGTGGCCAAGCTCAATTTCGATCTGACGCTCGATACCTCGCTGGCGCAAGACGAGTTGGGTTACCGGCCGATCGTTTCGCTGGACGAAGGCATCAACCGCACCGCCCAATGGTTGAAAACCCACGGCATGTTGCACGCGCGCTAATCAGCGCGCCGCCCCATATTTGCTCAACAAGGCATCCGCAATCGCTTCGGTTTCCGCATCCGGCGCGCCGCTAAAATCCGCCGGCCGGAAGTGCATCTGAAACGCCGCCACCAGTTGCCGCTGCTGGCGTGCATCCCAATCCGTTTCCACGCCATAGCCGTAGCGCGCCAACCTGGCCAATAGCGGCGCCATGGCGACCGGCGCATGGCGATCGCGGCCGGCCAGATAATGCCGCACGTCCGCTTCGTCCGGCCAGGCGCCGATGCCGGCCTGCGCCAACTGCCGCCACGGGAATAGCGGGCCGGGATCCTGTTTGCGCAAAGGAGCGATATCGCTGTGCCCGACCACATCCACCGGCTGAATGCCATAGCGCTTAATGATGTCGCGGCTAAGATCCACCAGCAGCGCGATTTGCTCCGGCGTATAGGGCTGCCAATGGGTGAACAGCAAGCTGCGGTAAAAGCCGCGATTGACGATTTCAATGCCAATAGAGGTATCGTTAAGGCCGGTGCGGCCACGCCACTGGCTGGCGCCCGCATGCCAGGCGCGCTGCGCCTCGGGCACCAGTTGATACACCACCGGTTGGCCGTTTTGCCGCGGCGGATGAGCCGGCAGCAGGTAGTGCGCGCTGACGTGTTCGTCGGTCAGCGTCTTTAGCGAAGCGTGAAAATCATCCGCCGTGTAGTGCATCACCAGAAAGTGGATGCGCGCATCGGCGCCCTGCGCCCGGTAGCGCGTCTCCACATGATAAGCGCCACCTTCACCCTGCTGCCCGCTCTGGCAGCCGGCCAACAGGCTGGCGGCGGCTATGATCCATAATCCCTTCGCCACTGCATGCTCCTTTGCCTTGCGGTCGGATTAACGGTTCACTTTCACCGCCGTGCCGCTGACGGTAACCATCAACATGCTGGCGTCTTTGCCGACGGTTTCATAATCGATGTCGATACCAACCACCGCGTTGGCCCCCAGTTCCTTGGCCTGTTCTTCCAATTCCCTGAACGCCAGTTGGCGCGCCTTGCGTAACTCTTTCTCGTAGGCGCCGGAACGGCCGCCGACGATATCACGCACGCCGGCAAAAAAATCACGGAAAATATTGGCGCCGAGGATGGCTTCGCCGGTAACGACGCCGCAATAGGCGGTAATGGTGAACCCTTCCAGGGTTGGGGTCGTCGAAAGCTGCATCAGGATCTCCTGTTAATGATGAACTTCTTGCTCCGACCTCCTTTTTAACACGATGCCGCCACGGCGTCAGCCCTGGCGGCAACCTACCCGACTGGCGCGGTCAGTAGCGGTACTCTACCCCCAGCCAATAATTGCGCCCCTCTTCGATAAACCCTTCGGCATAGGCGTAGGTGGTATCGAACAGATTGTTGACCGACGCATTGACGCTCAGGCCATGCCCAATCTGGTAATCGGTACGCAGGTTGGTAACGGAAAAGCCGGCCGCCTTCTGGCTGCCGTCGGTGTCGCTGTAGCTATAAGAACGCGCCTCCTGCGACACGGTAATGCTAAGCGGCTGCCACGGCGTCAGCGTCGCCCAGGCCACCAGCGTTTGCTTCGGCAAACCGGTAATCTTGCCGATTTCCAGCTGTTTGGGATCGCTGTGGGTAAAGCTGTAATTCACCCCGGCCGACAGCATATCCAGCAGTTTGCCTTTGACGCCCAGCTCGAACCCGGTGTAATCCACCCGGCCACTGTTGCGATTCTGCACCACGTCTGCGCTAACGTTTTGCGACAGAATGGCGTCACTGACGCGGTTGTAATACACACTGGCGTCATAACCCCACCGTTCAGACAGCGCACCGGTATAGGTCAGATCAAGGTTACGGCTGCGTTCCGCCTTCAGGCCGGGGTTCACCAATGCAATCTGGCCATAGGCCGGGCGCGAGGTGGTGTAACGTTCTTTCAGCGTGGGGAAGCGGCTGCGTTCAGAATACGACAGGGCAATATCGTTACGGCTGTCAAAGTGATATTTAGCCATGCCCTGCCAGTTGAATGCCCGCTGGGTATTGTCGTCATAACGGGTGATCCCGGCCGTCTCGTGCTTCATGGCCTGCAGGCTGTCGCGCCAGTCGTAGCTGATGCCCGCCACCACGTCCAGATCGTCAGTTGCCGCCCATTGGTATTCGCTGGCCAGCGACCAGGTGCGGTCTTTATAGCGATCGTAGGCCGCCGAAGGCGCGCTCTTTTCACGGTGGACGTCTTCTTTCCAGTGCGCGGCGAACGCCAGTTGATCGCGCTCACGCATATCTATCGCCAATTGCAGCCCGGCGCCGTTGCTGTAATCGTCGTAGTGGCTGTAGCTGCCGCTCCCGCTTTTGAGTGCGGCCAGGCTGTTGTACATCAACAGGGTGTTTTTAAACGTGTCGTGGTAAACCCGGCTTTTCAGGGTATAGCCATCGGCCAACCGTGTGGTGCCCTGATAGTAATAACTTTCCTTATCGTATTGCGGCCATTGCCAATAGCGCGCCTGCTGGCTGCTGGTGCCTGCATAGGGCGGGTTGTTCTTCTCGCCGTCCTGTTTGATGTAGGTAAAGGTGTACTCATCCGATGGCCGCGGGGTGAAGCCGATTTTTAGCATACCGCGCTGGTCGTCGGCCGCCGAATTACTGCGTTTGCCCTGTTCCCCCACCACCGGGCCGTCGCTGCCATGGGGCAAACCGACGAAATCCTGTTTCAGCCAGCTACCGCTGACCTGGATATAGCCGAGATCGCTTTTGATCCCCAGCGCGGCATTGGCGTCATAGGCGCTGTGTTTGCCGCGCGCCCAGCCCTGACGAAAGCCGATGCTGGCTTCCAGCGGGTTCTTCGGTTTCTGTGTTGTCAGGTTGATCGAGCCCCCCATTTGGTTTGGCCCTTGCAGCAGCGACGTGTAGCCTTTGGAAACCTCCAGCGTCGCTAGCCCGGAAATGAGCAGGCGCCCAAGATCCAAATTGCCGTCGTAAGGCACATAAATCGGTACGCCATCATAGAATATCGGTACCTGCCGGCTGTCGAAGCCGCGCACCCGCACCTGCAGTTCATTACGGTTGCCGGACTTCTGTAACGTTACCCCTGGGATCACGCTAAGCGCCTGTGCGACGTTGCGTTTATCAAGCTGGGTGACGGTTTGCTGGTCAACAATATCGCTGGTCGCCGCGACGGCGCTGCCCCATACGGTGACCGTGTCCTCCTGCGCCGCCAACGCCGCATCCATGGCCAACAGAGTGAACGGCATACACAGAGAGATCGTTTTTATTTTCATCAGGATATCCTTCCCAAAAGTGTGCTGTGTTGTTTTTATATAACAGTGTTCCATCGCACAGCCGCTGCGCCGATGTGGCGCGGCGGCGGCAAAACGCATCACGCCAACGGCAACAGTTGAACCTGAATATCCGCTGGCGGTGCATAATAAGGGGCTGAAGTGATCAACAGCGGCACTCCGGTGCGAGCGAAGGCTTCAACCGTGTGCAGTGTGATACCGCCGGTGGCGGAAATACGGCAATGAGGCGCTATTTGCCGCGCCAGTACGAGCAGCGCGGCAATATCGTGCGGCGTAAACTTATCCAACTGCAACACGTCGGGCTGGGCGGCCAGCGCCAGGCGGGCTTCTGCCGGAGTATCGGCTTCCAGCACGATGGCTTTTTCCGGCGCCGCCATGCGCAGGCGGGCGACCATCCCCGGCCAGTCATCATCGGCCAGAAAGCGGCGGTGGTTGGCAAAAACCAGCAGCGTATCCGCCGTGCCGGCGCGGTGGATGAGCCCGCCGCCGGCCAACACCGCCTGCGCGGCAAGCAGCCGTGTCCCGGGCACCGCCTTGCGCGTGCAGGCAATCTGCCCGTTCGGCACATAGCGCCGCAGGATCTGCAGCATACGGAACTGGTAGTCCGTCACGCCGCAGCTCCACTCCAGCAGGTTCTGCACCGCCTTCCACCCTTGGTGTAATGCTTTTGCCCTGCCCTGAGCGGACACCAGCCGCGCCCCGGCGCCAACCAGCGCGCCGTCTTCCACCCGCGCCTGCGCCTCAATGCCAAGGCGGCGCAGCATGCGGCAGGCGGTGTCAATGGCGCTGACGCAACCGCCTTGGCGGTGAATAAAGTGCATTTCACCGTCCCGTTCGCCAATCCCCAGCGCCCGGGTGGTCACATCTCCGCCCTGGATGTCTTCCTGGAGTAGCCGATCCAACAGCGCATCAGGAATAAAGATCATGGCGCCACCTCAAAATCAACGCGATCCCACCAGAGCAACGCCCAGTCACGGGTCGGCGCCACCAGCGGCCGCGGCCCGTGTTTGCGCTGGGTGAAATAATCAAACAGGCGCTGTTTTTCCTCATCGTTCAGCTCGCCGGTTGACCAGGCAACCGCAGAAATAAACGCCTCGAAGGTATCGGTTTGCGCCTGGCAGTTCGGCCCGCGGATAAAATCGACCCGCGGCTGAATGCCCATCTGGTACAGCACGTTGAAGGCGTACGCGTAGTTGGGCAGTTCGACCACCGGCCGGCCAAGGGCGCGCTGGATCGCCGGATCGACAAACGACGGGCTTACCGTATGAGTGGTGTATACCCGCAACCTGGCCTTGTCGTTCAACTTGCGCATCGCCTGGCGCAGATCGGCCACCAGCGTAGAGCGCGAGGCAACGGCGATGTCGCATTGCGGCACATCGTCCCAGCTGTCTTCCCACGCCTTGCGCAGCAGGGTGGCATTGGCGATGCCCTGCGCCTGGGCGCGCTGGCGCGCCACCGCCAACATGCCGCTGCTGTAATCCAGGCCATAGACCCGTTGCAGGCGATCGGCCACGTTCAGGCACACGGAGCCCGGCCCGCACCCCATATCCAGCAGCGTCTGCGCGCCGGTAAAATCCATGCGGGCGATCAGTTGCGCCAGATAAGGATCCTGCGGGTTGGCGCAGGTCTGCGCCATTTTCTCCGCCCGCCGATCCCAGTGCTCGGGCGTTTTTTCCGTTCTTTTCGCCAGCTTCATCTGCTGTTGGTACAGCGTGGCGAAATCAATGTCATCAATCAGCATGGTGTTTGTCCTGAATGTCGTTTACGGGGTTCCCCTGAAAGTGGCGGCGAATTTGCGCGGGTGAAACCTGATAAATGGCCGCCAGCGTTTCCGCACTGAGCATCTCTGCCGGTGAACCCTGGCGCACGGCGTGCTCTGGGCTCATCAGTATCACGCTGTCGGCAACGGCCTGGGCATGCATCGGGTGGTGGGTCGACATCAGGATCGTCATCCCGCCGGCCTGCAAGCGCCGCACCTGCTCCAGCAACGCGATTTGGTGGCCAAAATCCAGGCTGGACGCCGGTTCATCCATCATCAACAGCGAGGGTTGCTGCACCAGCGCGCGGGCGATCAACACCAACTGGCGCTCGCCGCCGCTGAGCGTGGGGTAAAGACGCCGTTCCAGGTGCGCGATCCCAAGCGCCGCCAATGCCTGCCGGGCCAACGCATGCTCCCGCTTGCCCGGCGACGTAAACAGCCGCAGCCGGGCGCTGCAGCCCATCATCACCATCTCCCGCACCCGAAACGCAAAGGGGCCGTCATGCGCCTGCGGCACATAGGCTACGGCCCGCGCCAGTTCGGCGGCCGGCCAACGGGATATCGGCCGATCATAAAGGCTGATGTCGCCCGCAAGCGGCGGCATCAGGCCCAACAGCGTGCGCATCAGGGTGGTTTTTCCGCAGCCGTTGGCGCCGAGCAGGCAGGTTATCTGCCCGGCTTGCAGCGTAAAGTTGACATCGCGCACCAGCGGCCGCCGCCGGTAACCCAGGCTGACCTGCTCTACCTTCACCACGTTCATCGCCGCCCGCCTCCCAGTAACAGGGCCAGAAAGAACGGCGCCCCAACCAACGCGGTCAGGATGCCGAGCGGCAACTCAATGGCGGCGATGCTGCGCGCAAGGGTATCGGTCAACAGCAGCAGCAATGCGCCGCAGCCCATGGCCGCAGGCAGCAGATAGCGGTGATTCGCGCCCACCAGCAGCCGGCTGATATGCGGCACAACCAGCCCGATCCAGCCAATAATACCGGCAACCGAAACCGCGGCGGCGGTCACCAGCGTTGCGCACAAAATCAATACCAGCCGCAAGCGAGCAACATTGACCCCCAACGTGCGCGCTTCGTCGTCGGGCAGGCTGAGCAGGTTCACCCGCCAGCGCAACAGCAGCATTGGGATCATCCCCAGCAACAGCGCCGGCGCCACCGCCAGTAAGTCCGCTGGCGTCAGGGTTGACAGGCCGCCAAGCAGCCAGAAGGTGATCGACGGCAGTTGCAGGTAAGGATCTGCCAAAATCTTGATCAGAGAGATCACCGCGCCGCACAGCGTCCCGATCGCAATCCCCACCAGCACCAGCGACAAAACCGGATCGTGGCGGGTTGCCAACCTTGCAATCAAACACACCGTGATCACCGCCGCCAGGCCGCCGAAAAAAGCCAGCAATTGGATCATCAGCATCGGCAAGCCGAGGAAAATCGCGATGCTGGCCCCCATACCGGCGCCGGCAGAAACACCCAGAATATCCGGCGACACCAGCGGGTTGCGAAACATGCCCTGATAGGCGGCCCCTGCAGCCGATAACGCGGCGCCAATCAGCAGCGCCCCGGCCACGCGTGGCAAGCGCACCTGCCAGAAAACCACCGCCAGGCGCCGATCCGCCGGCGTGATCGGCTCCGGCGCCATCAGGTGCAAGATTTGCGTTAACGACAGCGAAAACGGGCCGGTGCACAGCGCCAACAGCACGGCGGCGCACCCCAGCACGCAAAGCAGCACCATGCGTATCCGTATGCTCATGAGCGCACCAACAGTTCGGCCAACTGCGCATCGTTCAGTTCCGCATGATAAAACAGCCGAAAGAACTGCCCAATATCATCGGCGATACCGGCGGCCAGTTGCGGATCGAAATGGCTTTGCAAGCGGCGCAGCCCCAACAGGCGGTTGATGCCCGGCGGCGCATCCAACCAACCGAACGGCAGGCCAGTGAAACCGTATACCCGCCCTTGCGCCACCGCATCCAGGCTGCGCCAGACGGGGTTGGTGTTCAGATACTGCCGCGTCATGTCGCTTTGCGTGATGATAATCTCGGGGTTCCAGTGCGCGATCTGTTCAAAAGACACCTGCGCCAACCCGCTCAGCCCCTGTTCGGCGGCAACGTTCACCAGCCCGAGCATTTCAGCCGCTTGCGTATGCAACGAGCCGCGCAGGCCGGTTTCCAACCCACGCGGCCCGCGCGCGGCATAGAAACGCCTGGCGCTACCCGGCCTGGCGGCAAATGCCTGCGCGTCCGCCAGGAAACGCGCGGCCATATCGGCCAAAGGCGCACTGCGAGCTTCAACACCAAGCAACGCGGCCAACTGCCGAATCTGCTGCGCCGCATGGGGCAGCCCGCCATCAATCAATACGTAGGGAATGCCGGTTTGGGCGGACACCCGTTGCGCCAGCGAACGATAGGTGGCGTCGACGCTGCCACAATCAATGATGATGTCCGGATTGATTGCCAGGATTTTTTCAATGGAGAGCGTGCTGCCGCGCCCGGCTAAACGCCCCAGCCGGGGCAACCGGCGCAAGCTGTCGGGCAACATGGCCGCCGTGGAGAAATCGAACGACGATAAACCGGCCAGGCGCTCCGGCGCCACGGCCATCAACAGAAGATCGGCCGGCGCCCCAGCGCTGACCACGCAGCGGATCGCGGACGGCGCCGGCAATTGCCCAAAGAGGCTGACGAGCGCCGGCGGGCGCGCTACTGCGGGGAACGCGCTAAAACAGGCGGCGGTAAACGCATAGCGAAGAAAACGGCGCCGGGATATATCCATATCGATACCTGTGATTCCATCCGTTATATAAAATATAACATAACGAAATAGTCACCCTGTTGTATTGATGTACATCAACAGGCCGGCCAGGGCATGGCCACGCCCGGCGGGCAAGCGGCGAGAATAGCCATTTCAGACACCTACCTTCACAGCAAAATCTATTTATACTGTAAGCTGTTGGTGTATTCATGGCATGCTCTGTGACAACAGCCTGCTGGGGGAGAGGTTCGCTTGCCGCCTGCCGGTGCCTTGAAATCTATGGGATAGAGAGACTTTCACAAAAGGTATTAAGATGAAAACAAAAACGATTGCGGCTGTTTTGCCTTTAGCGTTATTACTGAGTGCCTGTACTACCGTTGAGCCGGCTTACAAGGATATCGGCACCCGCAACGGCGGCTGTATAGACGGCGGCCCAGACAGCGTGGCGCAAGCGTTTTACGATCTGCGCATTGAGCAAGGCGCCGCGCGGCCGGATAGCGCCCGCCTGGGCGAACTCCAGCCCTATCTGAGCCAGCAGCTCTATCAGGAACTGCTAAAGGCCAGCCGGCAGCCGGGTAAACTGGCCGCCAACGGCGATTTGTTCTCGGGCAGTGCCGCAGGGCCGACCAGCGCCAACGTCGCCAGCGCCTCCACCATTCCGAATACCGATGCGAAAAATATTCCGCTGCGCGTCGCGCTGAGCTACCAGAAAGCCGGCGGCAACGACGTTAACTGGCAAAATGAAGTGCTGATGGTGCGTGAAGGCACCTGCTGGACCGTTAACGATATTCGCTATCTGAATACCCCGACGCCGGTTTCCCACGCCACCCTGCGGCAAACCCTGGAAGATCAATAATCACCGTGCGAAACCGGCGCTCCGGCACCGGTTTTATTATCGCCCGCAGGCAGAAGCAAACTGACTGGGGTTTTCATCGGCGGCGCGACAAATTCATGCGCCGCGGCTGCTGCCCGGCACATTGTGCTATTATTTATTAAATAACCGCATATAAATAAATTTTAACTCACAAACATTGCATAACTATGCTGTGGAAGTTAACATTCGCGGCATCTAAATCTATCCGATCCTGGCGCATGAGCATTCAATTAAAAGATATCAATTGCTTTTACGGCGCAAACCAGGCGCTGTTTAATATCACGCTGGACTGCCCAGCGGGCGAAACGTTAGTGCTGCTTGGCCCAAGCGGCGCCGGGAAAAGCTCCCTGCTGCGGGTGCTGAACCTGCTGGAAATGCCGCGTTCCGGCCATTTGCAGATTGCCGGCAACCAGTTTGACTTCACACAACCCCCGGGTGAAAAAGCCATCCGCGAACTGCGCCAGAACGTCGGAATGGTGTTTCAGCAATATAATCTGTGGCCCCACCTTACCGTGGTGCATAACCTGATCGAAGCGCCCTGCCGCGTGCTGGGCTTGAGCAAAGCGCAGGCGATGGAACGCGCCGACAAACTGCTCAAGCGCCTGCGCCTGAGTGATTTCGCCGATCGTTACCCATTGCATCTTTCCGGCGGCCAGCAGCAGCGTGTCGCGATTGCCCGCGCGCTGATGATGGAACCGCACGTGCTGCTGTTCGACGAACCCACCGCCGCGCTGGATCCAGAAATCACGGCGCAGATCGTCAGTATCATTCGTGAGTTATCCAGCACCGGGATTACCCAGGTCATCGTGACTCATGAAGTGGAAGTGGCGCGCAAAACCGCCAGCCGCGTAGCCTACCTGGAAAATGGCCGGGTAGTGGAACAGGGCGATGCCCAGCATTTCGCCCAGCCGCAAACGGCCGAGTTCGCCAACTATTTATCACACTAGGCTTAGGGGATTTTTAATGAAAAAATTGTTTATCGCCGCCGTCTTAGCCGGCATCAGCGTTTCCGCCGCCGCCGCTGAAACCATCCGCTTCGCGACGGAAGCCTCTTACCCGCCGTTTGAATTCGTTAACGCGGACAACCAGATCCAGGGTTTTGACGTCGATTTGGCCAATGCCTTGTGCAAAGAAATCCAGGCCGAATGCACCTTCACCAACCAGGCATTCGACAGCCTGATCCCCAGCCTGAAGTTCAAACGCTTCGATGCCGTGATGGCCGGCATGGACATCACTCCCGAACGCGAAAAACAGGTGCTGTTCACCCAGCCTTACTACGATAACTCCGCGCTGTTTATTACTGAAAAAGGCAAAGTGGCCGATGTCGCCGCGCTGAAGGGCAAAAGAGTCGGCGTGCAAAACGGCACCACCCACCAAAAATACCTGGCGGATAAACACCCGGAAATCACCACCGTGCCCTACGACAGCTACCAGAATGCCATTCTGGATCTGAAAAACGGCCGCATCAACGCCGTCTTCGGCGATTCTGCCGTGGTTAACGAATGGCTGAAACAGAACGACACGCTGGCGGTAGTGGGCGAAAAAGTGACAGACAAAGACTACTTCGGCACCGGCTTAGGCATTGCCGTGCGCCAGGGCAACACCGCGTTACAAGGTAAATTCAATGCGGCGCTGGACAAGATCAAACAGGATGGCACTTACGAAACCATCTACAAAAAATGGTTCCAGCAGTAATTAACCCCGATGAATGAAATCCAACCCTTAGCAAGCGCCGCCGGCATGACCGTCGGCCTTGCCGTTTGCGCCCTGGTGCTCGGGCTTGCCCTGGCCATGCTGTTTGCCGCCATCGAATCTGCACGCTGGCGTCTGGTCAGCTGGCTGGGCACCGTCTGGGTTACACTGCTGCGCGGCCTGCCGGAAATCCTGGTGGTGCTGTTTATCTATTTCGGCTCATCGCAGTTACTGCTGTTGCTGTCCGACGGTTTCACCCTGAATTTCGGCCTGTTCCAATTGCCCATCCAGTTGGCGATTGAAAACTTCGACGTCAGCCCGTTCCTGTGCGGCGTGATCGCCCTTGCCCTGCTCTATTCTGCCTATGCTTCGCAAACGCTGCGCGGCGCGCTGAAAGCGGTGCCGCAGGGGCAATGGGAATCCGGCCAGGCGCTGGGTATGCGCAAATCAGCGATATTTTTCCGCCTGATTATGCCGCAGATGTGGCGCCATGCCCTACCCGGCCTTGGCAACCAATGGCTGGTGCTGCTGAAGGATACCGCGCTGGTGTCGCTGATCAGCGTTAACGATCTGATGCTGCAAACCAAGAGCATCGCCACCCGCACCCAAGAGCCGTTTACCTGGTATGTGGTCGCCGCCGCTATTTATCTGGTTGTTACCCTGCTTAGCCAGTACGTCATTAAACGGATCGAACGGCGTACCACGCGTTTTGAACAGGGGGCATCCTGATGCTTGACTACCTGCCCGAAATCGCCAAAGGGCTGCACACCAGCTTAACCCTCACCGTAGCCGCGCTGATTGTCGCCCTGCTGCTGTCGCTGGCGTTGACGGTGGTGCTGACGCTGAAAACGCCGCTCCTCACCCCGCTGGTGAAAGCCTACATCACACTGTTCACCGGCACGCCGCTGCTGGTGCAGATCTTCCTGATCTACTACGGCCCCGGCCAGTTCCCGGCGATCCGCGATTACCCGTGGCTGTGGAACTTGCTGTCACAGCCGTGGCTGTGCGCCATGATCGCGCTGGCGCTCAACAGCGCCGCCTATACCACCCAGCTGTTCTATGGCGCGGTGCGGGCCATCCCGGCGGGGCAGTGGCAATCATGCGAAGCGCTCGGCATGTCGCGCCGGCAATCGCTGCGCATCCTGCTGCCGTTCGCCTTTAAACGCGCGCTGTCGTCGTATTCCAACGAAGTGGTGCTGGTATTTAAAAGCACTTCGCTGGCCTACACCATTACGCTGATGGAAGTGATGGGCTACAGCCAACTGATGTACGGCCGCACCTATGATGTGATGGTGTTCGGCGCCGCCGGCCTGGTTTATCTGGTGGTCAACGGCCTGCTGACGCTGCTGATGCGCCTGGTGGAACGCCGTGCGCTGGCATTTGAACGCCGCAACTAGCCGTTTTTCCCTTGCGTCCGGGGCCGGGCGCTTCCTCATGCCCGGCCTGTATTTCCCCGCCCTTTGCGTCAAGCCACCGTCAAACCACTTTTTTAATCATTTTTATTGCATATTAATTCACTCAATGGCATGGTTAACGCCATCACCACCACGGATGATTTTCGGCGGTTTGCCCGCAGAATCAAACGGTGGCCTAAAATAACAGCAGATAAATTGCAGACAGGAATTTGTGCATGAAAAAACTATTGCTTGCCGCCACGATGCTGGCCGGGATCGCCTTTACCGCCCAGGCGGCCGATACCATCCGTTTCGCCGCTTCCGCCACCTACCCGCCATTTGAATCGCTGGACGCCAATAACCAGATTGTCGGCTTTGACATCGATCTTGCCAAGGCGCTATGCAAGCAGATGCAAGCGGAATGCACCTTCACCAACCAGGCTTTCGACAGCCTGATCGCCGCGCTGAAATTCAAAAAATACGATGCGGTGATTTCTGGCATGGATATTACGCCAGAGCGCAGCAAACAGGTGGCGTTCACCCAGCCGTATTATGCCAACTCGGCGATCGTCATTGCGCAGAAAGGCAAATTCAACAGCCTGGCGGATTTGAAAGACAAAAAGGTGGGCATGGAGAACGGCACGACCCATCAAAAATACATGCAGGATAAACACCCGGAGATCAATACGGTGGCCTACGACAGCTACCAGAACGCGATTCTTGAGTTGAAGAACGGCCGTATCGACGGCGTATTCGGCGACACCGCCGTGGTCAATGAGTGGTTGAAGAACAACCCGAACCTGGCGCCGGTCGGTGAACATATCACCGATGCGCAGTATTTCGGTACCGGCCTGGGTATCGCCGTGCGCCCGGATAACAAGGCGCTGCTCGCCAAGCTAAATGCCGCGCTGGAGGCGATCAAGGCCGATGGCACCTATAAGGCCATCAACGACAAGTGGTTCCCGCAGTAAACGCCCCATAGCCCTCGCCGGCGGCGGGGGCAACCTTTCAGGCTCGCACCAGCAATGCCAACACTTCGTAATGCGCCGTATGCGGGAACATATCAAACAGTTGCACGCGCGCAACCCGGTAACCGGGCAGCAAGGCGATATCGCTCGCCATGGTTTGCGCATTACAGCTGGAATACAGCAGATAATCCGGCGCCATGGTATTCAGATACTCGCACAGCGCCCGGCCGATACCGCGCCGCGGCGGGTTGACCACCACCAATTGCGGCACCTGGCCTTCGGCGGTGGCAAAGCGGGTTGAATCCAACGCCTGAAACCCAACCTTACGCAGCCCCAGCGCTTGCGCTGACTGGCGGGCGCAGGCGATCGCCTCGGCGCTGATTTCAATACCGGTCAGCTGCGTTTCCCGATCGGCGCAGTGCAGGCCAAACCCCCCCACGCCGCAAAACAGATCCCACATGCTGCTGATGCCAAGCGCCCGCACCCAGTCACGGGCGGTGGCGTAAAGGTGGGCCGCCACCTGCGGGTTGGTCTGGAAAAAGCTCTGCGGGCGGATATACAGCGGCACCTGATTAAACTGCTCTTCCAGCGCCTGCTGCTCGGTGAGCGGGATCTCGCGTTCACCTTCCATGATCGCCATATGCACCGGTTGGATATTGGCGGATATCACCTTAAGCTGCGGCAGTTGCTGCTGCAACCAGGGCAACGCAGCACGCAACTGGGCCAGCTTGGTTTCCGAGCGCAACACAAAACGCAGCATCACGCCGCCGCTGTGGGTGCTTTCGGTCAGCAACAGGTATTTTAGCTCGCCGCGTTTGCGCGCCACGTTATAGGGCGTTAACCCCGCGCGGGCGATAAAGGTTTTTAATAGCGGAAACAACGGCGCAAAGCTGGCGGGATACAGCGGGCAGGCGCATAAATCGGCGGGCGTGCCGTCGCGCTGTAATATGCCGAGCAGCGGCCTTTCCACGCTGCCGCTGACCACCATCTTGGCTTTATTGCGAAAAGCGGCCTGCGGCCCGGTTACCGGCGCCAGCCACTGCGCCACCGGGTGCTGCGCCAGCAGGTTTTGCAGGTGTTGCTGTTTGTCAGCCAATTGCTGCGGATACGGCTTTTCCAGCCACTGACAGGAACGGCAGTTGCCCGCCGTGTACAAAGCGCAATGCATGACGATTAACCGGTAAAATTCAGGATGACGATTCAAGGGCGCAGAGTTTACCACTCTGCGCGGCTAAAATCTCAGTTGCGCGCGCGGAAGAAACGGCGGCTGGCTCGCGGGACAAACAGCAACAGCAGGATCACCAGATCGGGCAGCTTGACCAGTATCAGCCGGTGGAGGATTTGGCTACTGGTTTCCCCTTCCACGGTAAACACTTCGGGAAACTGGCTGCCGATAGTCGCCAGCAGCAGGTAACCGACCACCAGGCATTGGCAGACAACGTAGCCCCAGCGCCCCCAGTTGCGGCCACGCGTCACCATGATGCCACAGCCAATCTGCCCGCACAGCACCACAATGCCCGCCAGAAAAATCAGCGTTGAATCCCACGCCTGCGCACTGGTGCTGACGAACTCCCTGGCGCCGGAAAAACCCAATTCCCCCAGTAACAACACCACGCTCAGGCACTTAATCGCCACTATCGCGGTGCCTGCTACCATCACCGCTACCGGTGCATCAGCCCGCATATGTATTCCCTGCCCGCTTTTCAGCATATCAGCCATATCCGTATTCCGCGCAACAGCGCCGCCCCGTAAGGCGGCGGATCGGGAGATTATGCAACCACAACCCAAGCAAAAGTAGCAGGTTTAGCCGCATTCAGCCACGGGCAGCCTTGTGCAACTCGCGCACGCGCTGTTTTTCCGCTCGCGCCATAAACCACCAGGCGATAGTGCCGATGATCCCCACCACCAGCAGGATCAGCGTCGCCAGGGCGTTAATTTCCGGGTTGACCCCCATACGTACGCTGGAGAACACCAACATTGGCAGCGTTGTCGCCCCTGGGCCCGCCACGAAGCTGGCGATAACCAGATCGTCCAGCGACAGCGTAAACGCCAGCATCCAGCCCGAGATCAGCGCCGGCGCGATCATCGGCAGCGTGATCACAAAGAACACTTTCAGCGGTGCCGCGCCGAGATCCATCGCCGCTTCTTCGATCGAACGGTCAAGCTCACGCAGGCGAGAAGCGATCACCACCGACACATAGGCGGTACAGAAAGTGACGTGCGCCAGCCAAATGGTGAACATACCGCGCTCCGACGGCCAGCCGAGCGTGTGCCCCATCGCCACGAACAGCAGCAGCAGCGACAGGCCGGTGATAACGTCCGGCATAACCAGCGGCGCCGTCAGCATGAAGGCAAAGCCGGTGGAGCCGCGGAAGCGGCCGAAGCGCACCATCACCACCGCGGCGATAGTGCCGAGGATCACCGCCGCCGTCGCCGAAGCTGCGGCAATGGTCAGGCTCAGCCCCACGGCGCTGATCATCGCAGAGTCGTGGAACAGCTCGGTGTACCAGCGCGTCGACCAGCCGGCCCACACCGTCACCAGTTTTGAGCTGTTGAAAGAATAGATCACCAGCATCAGCATCGGCGCATACAGGAAGGTGAAGCCCAACACCAAAATAAAAATACGCCACGGGGAACGCACTACCGGCAAATTGCTCATCCCTGGCCCCCCATTTCTTTGTTCTGGTGCTTGTGGAACCAGAGAATCGGTAAAATCAGCAGCAGCAGCATGATAACCGCCACCGAAGAGGCCACCGGCCAATCGCGGTTATTGAAGAACTCCTGCCACAACACGCGGCCGATCATAATGCTGTCCGGCCCGCCGAGCAGTTCCGGAATAACGAATTCACCCACCGCCGGGATAAACACCAGCATCGAGCCGGCGATGATGCCGCCGCGCGTCAGCGGCACAATCACGCTGAAAAAGGTTTTGAGCGGCCGGGCGCCAAGATCGAGCGACGCTTCCACCAGGCTATAATCGATCCGGGTCAGTGCGGTGTAGATCGGCAACACCATAAACGGCAGGTAGGAATAGACGATACCGATATACACCGCCAGGTTGGTATGCAGGATCACCAACGGCTGATCGATCACCCCCAGCCACATCAGGGCGTTGTTCAACACCCCGTTGTTTTTCAGAATCCCCATCCAGGCGTAAACGCGGATCAGGAACGAGGTCCACGAAGGCAGGATCACCAACAGCAGCAGGATATTGCGCGTTGAGGATCTGCTGTGCGCCACCGCCCATGCCAACGGGTAACCAATCAGCAGGCAGCAAACCGTTGAGACCGCCGCCACCTGCAGCGATTGCAGATAGGCCTCCACGTACAGCGGATCGTCCGTCAACTGCAGGTAGTTGGCAAAGTTGAGCGCAATATCCAGCTTGCCGTCCGCCCAGCTCATAAGATCGGTATAAGGTGGGATAGCGCGCGCCATTTCGGCCAGGCTGATTTTGAAGACAATCAGGAACGGCAGCAAAAACAACAGCACCAGCCACAGATACGGCAGCGCGATCACCAGCTTGCGACCATGCGCCATTTGCACACGGCGGAAAAACGCTTTCAGCGGGCCGGGCTGCTGCACCGGCGCCGATGGGGGCTGTTCAGAAAGTATTGTCATAACGGTAACTCCTCACATCCCCATTAGACCGTCAGCACCACACAGCTATCGGTATCCCAGCACAAGCGCACTTCATCACCCCAGGTGGGCATCCCTTTGCGGAAGCGGTGGCCGTTTTGTAACTGGGCGCTGATCATCTGGCCGCTGAGCAACTTCACATGGTAAATCGACAAATCGCCCAGATAGGCGATGTGCACCACTTCGCCCACGGCAAAGTTGCAGCCGTCTTCCGGCACGTCTTCGCACAGCGTGATCTTTTCCGGCCGCAGCGCAACCTGGATCGGCACCCCGTCCACCACCGACGCATCCGGATCCACCTTGATGGCGTGGCGCAGGCCGGGGCTTTGCAGAATCAGCGCGTCGTCCTGCCGCTGCTGTAAAACGCATTCGAACACGTTAACCGAGCCGATGAATTCCGCACTGAAGCGGCTGTTCGGGTGTTCATAGATCTCTTCCGGCTCGCCGATCTGAACAAACTTGCCGCGGTTCATGATGGCAATGCGCCCGGCCATGGTCATCGCTTCTTCCTGATCGTGGGTCACCATCACGCAGGTGACGCCAACGCGCTCAAGAATATCCACCACTTCCAGTTGCATGCGATCGCGCAGCTTTTTATCCAGCGCGCCCATCGGTTCATCCAGCAGCAGCAGCTTCGGCCGTTTGGCCAGGCTGCGCGCCAGCGCCACGCGTTGGCGTTGGCCGCCGGAAAGCTGGTGCGGTTTGCGCTTGGCGTATTCCTGCATGTGCACCAGCGCCAACATCTCTTCAACGCGCGCGTTGATTTCGCTGCGCGGCATTTTGTCTTGCTTGAGGCCAAAGGCGATGTTCTGCTCCACGCTCATGTGCGGAAACAGCGCATAAGACTGGAACATCATATTCACCGGCCGCTGATACGGCGGCACCAGCGCCAGATCTTGGCCATCAAGGACAATCTGCCCGGCGGTGGGCTGTTCAAAGCCCGCCAGCATACGCAGCAGCGTGGATTTGCCGCAGCCCGAAGGCCCCAGCAGTGCGAAGATCTCGCCTTTGTAAATGGTCAGGCTGGCATCTTCCACCGCGTTCTGGCCATCGAAGGTTTTCGTGAGGTTACGGATTTCCAACAGCGGGGTGAAAACCTTCTGCTGCCGGGTTTGAGGACGAGGAATCGCGTCGTTCAACGAGGGGCTCTCCGGTGCTAAATCAGTACAAACCGCCACGGCAATGGCCGTGGCACTAAAATGGCAACACAGGCGGGAAAGGCCCGCCTGCGGTTGATGATTACCGTGAGGGTTGCCCCTTACTCATCACTTCCCACTTTTAACCTTAGTCCAAGAGCGGGTAATAACACGGTCAATTTTTGGATCCTGCACCTTCAGCGTGAACAGCTTGGCGCGAATATCCGCCGGCGGATAAACGTTCGGGTTATTACGCACTTCGGCGTCCACCAGCGGCGTTGCGTCTTTCACCGCGTTGGCGTAGTAGACGTGGTTGCTGATATCAGCAATCACGTCCGGCTTCAGCAGGAAGTTAAGGAACTGGTAGGCTTCGTCCTTGTTCTTGGCATCCGCTGGCATCGCGAACATATCAAAGTAGGTCAGCGCCCCTTCTTTCGGAATCGAATAGGCGATATTGACGCCGTTCTTCGCCTCTTTGGCGCGGTCTGCCGCCTGCATGACGTCGCCGGACCAGCCGATCGCTACGCAGATATCGCCGTTAGCCAGATCGTTGATGTACTGGGAAGAGTGGAAGTAACGAACGTTCGGCCGCAGCTTGAGCAGCAGATCGTTCGCCGCGCCGGTGTAATCCGCCGCATTGGTGCTGTTGGGATCTTTACCCAGATAGTGCAGCACGGTGGCGTAGACTTCGCTCGGCGCATCCAGGAAGGAAACGCCGCAACTTTTCAGCTTCTCCAGGTTTTCCGGCTTGAAGATCAAATCCCAGCTGTTGACCGGCGCATCTTTACCCAGCACCGCTTTCACCTTGTCGATGTTATAGCCGATGCCGGTGGTCACCATCATGTAAGGGATGCCGTATTTGTTGTCCTTGTCGTTATGCGCCACCAGTTGCAGCATTTCAGGATCAAGGTTTTTGTAATTCGGGATTTTGCTCTTGTCGAGCGGCTCGAAGATGCCGGCCTGCGATTGACGCTCCAGGAAGTTGGAGGAAGGCACCACCAGATCATAACCGGTGCTGCCGGCCATCAGTTTACCTTCCAGCACTTCGTTGGAATCGAAGACGTCGTAAACCACTTTAATGCCGGTTTCCTGCTGGAATTTGGCTAAGGTATCTGGCGCGATATAGTCTGACCAGTTATAGACGTGCAGCGTTTTCTCCGCTGCTGACGTGGTGACGGAAGTCGCCATCAGCAACCCCGTAACAACACCCGCTAACCATTTTTTATGTTGGGCGACCATCCGTAACTACCTCCAAGAACAAGGGGAGCTCAATTTGTATCGGCAATGATACAAAACCTTTCCTGATCGAGCGCAATCGCTGCAACCGCGGGTGCATAGCCATGCAATTGATGCTGCAGGCATTTTTACCGCTCAGCCCACGTGGTCACAAAGGTAATCGCAAGCCCTTAGCAGAATCAGCAGCATACCCGCTGTTGTAAACAGGCACCAGTCCTGAGGGTGAAAAACGCCTTTTATCGATTTTCTATGCAAATTTTCTCTATGTGCTACGCCAATAACGGCGAACTAACGAGGAATATCTGGCAAACTGGCTTGAAATGCAGAATATATGATTACTGAATGGAATAACGCTGGCACACCGCCGCGCTGGCGGTGCGCATCATTTAAACAAGTGGTTAGTGCACGGTTATTTGGCGGGGAGCGCTAGCCGGGTTCTCTTCTTCCTCCCCCATAAACAGCAGATCGTTCGCCCGGGCTTCCAGGATAATCATCGAAATCTGCTCTTCGCCCTGCTGCATAAAGTGGGCGAACTGTTCCAGAGTAATGCCGACCACGCCGCTCAAGGACTGGCACACCACCAGTTTGGGCAAATTGTCATCTTGAATATCGACAAACGCTTTGGTGGTCAGAGAACTGGCATTGATTTGGCTGAGATCGCCCACCAACGGGATCAACGCGGTTGGCTTCACCTCCGCCAGCGCCGAGAACAAGATCACGTTGTCGACCAAATCAATCTTGGCGTCGAACACCCCATCAAAGTTCTGCATGTGCGGCAAGTGCAGCGCCTGGCAGGCATCGCATTCGAAGAAGGAGATCCCTAACTGATCCAGCCAACGTCGTAATAACGCTAAATCCGGGACGATGAGTGAATCCATAAATACCAGCCTCAAATATTCAACATGCGAAAAGGCGCATAGCTTACGGAATATTCACCCAATACGCCACGGCCAATCCGCCTTAATTGACAAATCTGCTCGATCACGCAGGGCTTAACGGCGCGGATCCCGATCCGGCTTCTCGCCGCCGTGTTGTTCGCTATCCGGCGGCAAATCACCGCGCATCAGCGGGCTAAACCCCTGCACCACGCGCCACACCAGAAAGGCGGCGGCCGGCACCATCAGCGCGACGCCAAGAAAAATCATCCCGACCGCCGCCATCTGGCTGCCAAGCATCCCCGGCAGTTGCACATGCCCATGGATGCACAAATACGCCAATATCAGCAATAGCATGCCGATCCCTTCCAACACCAGAACCGGGCGCGGCAGATCACCCAACGATCGCATATTTTTGTCTCCAGCAGGGCAATGGCTAAGCCATCGATTGTATAAATCAGATTAACAGGTAATTCCTGCTTTGTTTTACGCCGCCATATGGGCATAGTGTGCCGCAGCAACAGTGGTGCGCCAACGGCAGTCTTATTTTAACCGGCAAAGCGCCATTGCAATGACAGCTATTTATCTGAATATAAAAACGAAGGAGTATTGCATGTATGCAGTAATTTTTGGGCGCCCTGCTTGCCCTTATTGTGTCCGGGCAAAAGAGCTGGCGGAAAAACTGGCTAACGAACGTGACGATTTCAACTACCGCTATATTGATATCCATGCCGAAGGCATCACCAAGGCCGATCTGGAAAAAACCGTCGGCAAACCGGTAGAAACCGTTCCGCAAATCTTCCTGGATGAAAAACACATTGGCGGCTGCACCGATTTTGAAGCCTATGCCAAAGAACACCTGAGCCTGTACCAGTAATCAGGTTGGTGCCCTCCCCCGCTATCGCTGAGGGCACCGCGGCCTTGTTTACTTTAAGTGCGAGCCGTTGCCACCGCCCTGGCGGCAAGCCTGCAGCATCACCTTGATACATAAAAACAGCATCGCACCCGATAAGCACCAGAATACTGCACTGGTGGCATAAGCCAATTCCTGCCAAAACCAATACGCTGTCGGCCTGAAATAACGGACGAGCAGGCACAGTGGCACCGCACACAACGTGCCGATCAGCGGGCAGCGGATACGCCGACGGCCGGAGAGCGCGCTGGCAATAAATCCTGGGATCATAAACAGCAGCAGGCCAATTTCGCCACGATGCTCGTGATCCATACTGCGTAGCACATCATCCCGTTGGCCCAAAAACACCAGGCTGAACAACAGGAAGCTGCTGACTATACCTGCCCAGTAACGATAGGTCGTCATGGAACTCCTCCTCGATAGTGACGGCCAGGTACCCATACCCAATGACATACCCGCCTTGCCATTTACCTGTAGGCAAAGGCCGAACTTTCCCTTGTCAATAAAAAGAGGATTAATGCAGCAGGCGGTAAACGTTATCCCGCTTTGTGCTGGCTGTCATGCGCCAGAGCGACTAGAATAAGCGCCGCTGAACGATGGAGCGAATTGCCTTCGGCGTTCGGCAATTTTTATAGGATTTTTCTATGTATTTGATGGCTGAATTTAGCGCTTATAGCCATTAATATCAAGCACTTACTGGTAAACAATAAGTTATCCTCCGTGAACATAAACGTCGCTAGTTTGTTAAACGGTAACTACATCCTGTTACTGTTTGTGGTACTCGCTCTGGGGCTTTGCCTCGGAAAAATTCGTTTGGGCTCCGTCCAACTCGGTAATTCGATTGGCGTTTTGGTCGTGTCGCTGCTGCTTGGGCAGCAACATTTCACCATTAACACCGAAGCGCTAAATCTGGGCTTTATGCTGTTTATCTTCTGCGTCGGCGTTGAAGCCGGGCCTAACTTTTTTTCCATTTTCTTCCGCGATGGCAAAAATTACCTGATGCTGGCATTGGTAATGGTCGGCTCCGCCATGGTGCTCGCCATCGGCCTGGGTAAACTCTTCCACTGGGATATTGGCCTTACCGCCGGTATGTTGGCCGGCTCAATGACCTCAACCCCGGTGCTGGTGGGGGCCGGCGATACGCTACGCAACACCATTACCAACGGCCCGGCGCTACTGGCCGCGCAGGATCACCTCAGCCTGGGTTACGCCCTGACCTATTTGATTGGCCTGGTGAGCCTGATATTCGGCGCACGCTACCTGCCGAAACTGCAGCATCAGGATCTGTCGACTTCCGCCCAGCAAATCGCCCGCGAACGCGGCCTGGATGCGGACAGCCAACGCAAGGTCTATCTGCCGGTTATCCGCGCCTACCGCGTCGGGCAAGAGTTGGTGGCCTGGGCCGATGGGAAAAACCTGCGTGAGCTGGGCATTTATCGCCAGACGGGCTGCTACATCGAGCGTATCCGCCGTAACGGTATTTTGGCTAACCCGGACGGCGATGCGGTGTTGCAAGTGGGCGACGAAATCTCGCTGGTGGGTTACCCAGATGCGCATGCGCGGCTGGATCCGAGCTTCCGTAACGGCAAAGAAGTGTTTGACCGCGATCTACTGGACATGCGCATCGTCACCGAAGAAATCGTGGTGAAAAACAGCAATGCGGTCGGCAAGCGCCTTAGCCAGTTAAAGCTGACCGACCACGGCTGTTTCCTCAACCGCGTGATCCGCAGCCAGATTGAAATGCCTATCGACGACAGCATCGTGCTGAATAAGGGCGATGTGCTGCAGGTCAGCGGCGACGCGCGCCGGGTGAAAGGCGTAGCGGAAAAGATCGGCTTTATCTCGATCCACAGCCAGGTTACCGATCTGCTGGCCTTCTGCGCCTTCTTCATTATCGGCCTGCTGATTGGGCAAATTACCATTCAGTTCAGCAACTTTTCGTTCGGCATCGGTAATGCCGCCGGGCTGCTGATGTCCGGTATCATGCTCGGCTTTTTGCGGGCCAACCACCCTACCTTCGGCTATATCCCGCAGGGCGCGCTGAATATGGTGAAAGAGTTCGGTCTGATGGTCTTTATGGCCGGCGTTGGCCTGAGCGCTGGCGCCGGTATCGGCCATGGCCTGGGCGCCATCGGCGGCCAGATGCTGATTGCCGGGCTGCTGGTCAGCCTGGTGCCGGTGGTGTTCTGCTTCCTGTTCGGCGCCTATGTGTTGCGCATGAACCGGGCGCTGTTGTTCGGCGCCATTATGGGGGCCCGCACCTGCGCCCCGGCAATGGAGATCATCAGCGATACGGCGCGTAGCAACATCCCAGCGTTGGGCTATGCCGGCACCTATGCTATTGCTAACGTATTGTTAACTCTGGCGGGTTCGCTGATTGTGGTGATTTGGCCCGGCCTGTTTGGATAACGGGAACAATATCGGCAAAAATTGGCGGTAAATCTTTGCGATTTTTTTACCCTTCGTGAGAACTTTCCGCCCAGGCCACAGTCTTAATTAGTGCCACTGCTTTTCTTTGATGTCCCCATTTTGTGGAGCCCGATAATCCCGCCTTTTTAGGTTCAAGATTATCGGGTTTTTATTGTCTGTATAACCCCTATTGCCGCCCAATAATCCCCAGTCCATAAGCGAAAAACTGCCGCTATCTGCACGAAATACATACGATTTTATTTCTAACTATTTACCCGGCGCCGCCTGAACTTACGCAGAAGCAGTGAGTCATATGAAAATATTTTTTGAATTACGCGGGAGCCATGTTTGAAAGCCTTGATAATCTGCAGAGATAACATTGGGGATACCATTGTTGCGACACCACTCATCAGGAGTATTTCTGCCGAACTTAATTATGATGTCGATGTGCTGGCTAATAGTTACAACGCTGCAGTATTAGAAGGCAATAGCCACGTCAATAAATTGTATATTTATCAAAAAACGCACCACCGGGAAAAAAATGCGTCGGTGATGAAAATTGTTTTCAGGCGCATAGCGCTGGTCCTGGCATTGAGAAAAAATAAGTACGATGTGGTATTTATCGCCAAGGGCTGCTGGGATAAACGCGTGATGCGTTGGATCTCGTTGATTAAGCCGGGGCGCGTTATCGCCCTGGGTAAAGAAAAACACCCGCTTATCAGCGATCTGGTCACGCCGCCGGAAAACTGCGCCATGAGTATCGTCACGCGTTTTCACTACCTGATGAAGCCGTTTGCCGCTCACTCGCAGCCCGGGCCGTTAGCGATCGCCGCCGATCCGTATCAGGTTTCATCATTGCGGAAAAAACACCCGATCTCGGATACGCTGCCGGTGTTTGGTTTAAACATCAGCTCACGTAAAGTCCGCCAGCGCTGGTCGGTGGAAAACTTTGCCGAATTGGCCAAACGCCTGGCCGCAACGCTACCTTGCCAGCTCGTTCTCCTGTGGTCGCCGGGCGCAGAAGATAACCCATGCCACCCCGGCGATGATGAAAAGGCCCGGAAAATGTTAGCGCTTTGCCAAGGGCTACCGATAACAGCCGTCCCGACCAGCGAACTGAAAAACATGATAGCTGCCACGCAGCTGTGCGATTTCGTGGTGTGCAGCGACGGCGGGGCCATGCATATCGCCGCCGCTCTGCAAAAGCCGATCGTGGCACTGTTCGGCAATAGCGATCCTGTCTGCTGGGCGCCGTGGGGTGTGCCGCATGAAATACTGCAAACGCCTGACGAGAACGTCATGTCGCTCTCCGTCGACGCGGTGTTTGAGAAAACCATGCATCTTGCCCGCGCGGTTAACCTGGTTAACTCGAACGTGGCGTGATGCGGCTGGTTGGCCCCGCACGGTAATAACCGCCGCGGGGCCGCTCATCGGCTTTGATTAAAAATCATAACCCACGGTCGCCATCACCGTGCGTTCTGCCCCCCAGTAGCAATATCCCGTGCCATAGCAGGCAGCCACATACGCTTTATCCGTCAGGTTATTGGCATTCACCTGTACAAATGCCCCCTTCAGCGCAGGGTTCCAGGCCGCCAGATCCATCCGCACCGACGCATCAACCAGGGTTGTCGAAGGCAGGCGCAGCGTATTTTCATTATCGGCCCATTGTTTGCCAATGTAGCGCACGCCGGCGCCCACGCTGATACCGTAGTCAAACTGGTATTTCGCCCAGGCAGATGCCATCTGGTTAGGCACTACGTATGGCGTATGGCCATCGTTGCCGTCCACCGAATCCTTAAAGCGCACGTGGCTAAGCGTATAGCCCATAATGGTGCTCAGGCGCGGGGTCAACTGATTGCGCGCTTCCAGCTCGATCCCCTGCGAGTGCACCTTACCGGCCGGGACATAAGTGGCCGTCAGCACATCACGGTTGGCCACATCTTTTTGCATCAAGTCATACACCGCCAGCGTATACAAATCTGAAGTGCCAACCGGTTGGTATTTCACCCCGGCTTCATACTGCTCGGCCGTGGTCGGTTTGAGCAGATTACCGTTGGCATCGGAAAGCGAAGTGGGCGTAATCGCCTGGCTGTAGCTGACATACGGCGAAATGCCATTATCAAACGCGTACAGCACCGAACCACGCCCGCTGACGTGATCGTCACTGCGGCGATCGGCGGTGGCATAACTGTCGCTCACCCGTTTGGAGACGATACGATCGTAACGCATGGACAAATCAACGTGCCATTTATCCAGCGTCATCGCATCCTGCACATAAATGCCGGTTTGGTAGTAACGCCGATTATTGTCATCGTCTTTATAGAACGTCAGCGCATCGCCGCCGGAAACGCCGGTTACCGCGTTCAACGTGCTGGCATAAGCCCCGCCGTCCCACAGATTATTGCGGTACTGATGATATTCCGCCCCCAGGATCACCTGGTGCTCCAGCGCGCCGGTGGCGAAATCCGCCTCCAGTTGGTTATCAATGGCAAACGCATCCAACGATGAGCGCTCACCGGTATAGTAGCGGCTCATCTCATTGCTATTGCCCACCCAGCCGGCCTGGTAAATCTGATCGATTGCAACGTTGGAGTGGGTATAGTTGGCGTTGGAGCGGAACGACCAGGTATCGTCAAAGGTGTGGGCAAACTCATAGCTGTACATCTGGATACGGCGCTTGTATTGATCCAGGCTGCTTTCCCCGTCGTAAAAACTGCGGCTCAGTTTGTAACCATTACGTGAGAAAAGGCTGCCTTCGGCGGGAACGGCGCTGTGATAACCGCCGGAAGGATCCTTCTGCAAATAGGCTTTTAATAACAGCGAGGTATTGTCATCCGGCTGCCACAGTAAAGAAGGCGATATCGCATAACGCTCTTCGCGGGTATGGTCATACTGGGTGTCGCTGGTACGGGTCATCCCGGTGATGCGGAAGGCCCACTGATCGTTAATGGCATTGGTATAATCGAATGCGCCCCCTTTGGTATTCTGGCTGCCGGCAAACAGCCGGAAGTGCCCTTCAGAGGTAAACTGCGGGCGTTTGGAGGTCATATTGACCAGGCCGCCCGGCACCGTCTGGCCATATAACGCCGAAGACGGCCCTTTTATGATATCAACGCGTTCCAGGAACCAGGGATCGATCTGCAAATTGTTATGGCTGCCGCTGTCGCTCATCACCCGCAGGCCATCAAGGAAGGTGTTATCCACATCCCCTCCATGAAAACCGCGCAGCGAAATAGTATCAAAGCGGGTCGCCGCGCCGGCGAAGTTGGTAAACACCCCTGGCGTATAGTTGAGGGCCTGGTTCAGGTTCGCCGCCCCCTGATCTTCGATCTGCTGGCGTGTCACGACAGAAACCGACTGCCCGGTGGTGATCAGCGGCTGGTCCGTTTTGGTTGCGCCACTGCTGGTCTGCACGGTATACCCGTGGGTTCCGCTCTGTGCGGAATCTTCAGGCGCTGAAGTCACCACTACGGTTTCTTCGGCAAACGAAACGCCGGGCAGCAGGATAGCCAGCGAGCATAACAGGCAGGATCGTTTTACACTGAAAGGCACCCACATAATCTCTGAACTCCTAATAGAAGAATTGAAAATCGCACCGTGCAACACTTGCCGTATGGCCGGCAAAATAAATGGAATGATAATCATTAGCGTCGAACTGTAAAACTTTCAAGCATATTCAGAAATTTATTATTCAAAATAATACATTGAAAATATTGTGGTTATTGACTGCTTCCGCCGTTGGACTCATTAAGCAGGCAAATAATTAGCTGATTTCAAATAAAAAAACAAGGAGACGCCAGGGTTAGCGCAACGCAGCTAAACAATGCCAACGCGGGTAATATCGCGCGACAAAAATACCCACACAATTAACAAGGCCTGTTAAAAAATAATTATTTTGCAGATAATCATTACCCACAACATTATCCCCTGGCGGCCATCACAACTCTGGCTGGAATGCATTTCTTTTTCACCATGCGCCGTATAAACTTACTAAAAATAGCCATACAAAAGGTTTGGTCGACATGGGTCATCTGGGGTTAAGCGATCTTTCCTATCGCCATTTTGTGGAAAACGTTAAAGACTACGCGATTTATATGCTGAATCCTGATGGCACCATCGCCAGTTGGAATTTAGGTGCGCAAAAAGCCAAAGGCTATACCAGCGAAGAAATCGTTGGTCAGTTTTTTGGCATTTTTTACAGTGAATCCGAACAGCGGGCCGGGGTGCCGGAAAAAAACCTGGCGGTGGCGCGCCTGAACGGCAAATTTGAAGGCGAAGGTTGGCGCTACCGCAAAGATAGCTCACGGTTTTGGTCACACGTGATGATCGATACGATTTATGACGGAGAAGGTACGCTGCTCGGTTTTGCCAAAATAACGCGCGATATTTCCGAACAGAAGCAGATGAACGATCGCATGCATTACATGGCGCGCTACGATTCTCTGACTGAATTGCCCAACCGCCTTGAGTTTTTCACCGTGGTTGAAAAAATGCTCGCCGAAGCCCCGGAGCGCAACATCGCGATTTGCACCATTGATGTGGATAAATTCAAAGAGATCAACGATCGCGAGGGGCACCATACCGGCGATCTGTTGCTGCAGCAAACCGCCTCGCGCATCCGGCAAACCCTCAGCGGTGATGAGATCGTCGCGCGTTTTGGCGGCGATGAATTTGTCGCCGCCAAGCCGTTTAGCGACAAGCGCGAGCTGGAAACCTTCGTGCGCCGCCTGTATTCCTGTTTTGCCGGGCACCGCGCCTTTGCGCAAACCGAGCTGGTGGTAAACGCCAGCATCGGCGTCTCGGTATATCCGGATGACGCCACCGAAATCAACACGCTGATCGGCAATTCCGATCTGGCCATGTATCGCGCCAAGCACAATATTAATGAGAAAATCTGTTATTACGTTGTCGAAATGGATGAGAAAACGCGCCAACGCAACCAGATCGCCGCCGATATTCGCACCGGGCTGCAGCAGGAACAGTTTTATATTAATTATCACGAAAAATATTCGCTCAAGGACGGAACGGTTACCGGCTATGAAGCATTATTACGCTGGAACCACCCCAGGCTTGGCCCAGTATTGCCAGAAGTCTTTATTGTTATTGCCGAGGAATCCGGCGCAATTATCTCTTTAGGCTATTGGGTTATTGAGCATGTGTGCCGTGAAGCGTTAAATAACAAGGTGGATAAAAAGATCTCCGTCAATATTTCACCGGTGCAATTACGCGATCCGGTTTTTATCGACAAGGTGCGTGAAATATTAATGCGAACCGCGTATCCGCCAACGCTGCTGGAATTTGAAGTCACAGAAACCGCATTTATCACCAATAAACAATTGGCGTTCAACCTGCTGCATCAATTACAAAAAATGGGGATTAGCATTGCATTGGACGATTTCGGCACCGGCTATTCTTCGCTAAGTATGCTGCGCGACTTTAATTTCGACGTGATTAAGCTCGATCGCTCGTTCGTCAGCAATGTTGAAAGCAATTTCCAGACGCGCTCCTTTGTGCGCGCGATGGTCACGCTAAGCCACTCGCTCAAAACGCCGGTCGTCGCTGAAGGCGTAGAAACGCGTGAGCAACTGCGCATTCTGGAAGAGGAAGGCTGCCAGGAAATTCAGGGTTTTCTGTTCGGTCAGCCGGTGGGGATTGAAGATCTGCGCAAATAAGCCGCCACCGCCACGATAACGGGTACGGCGCAGCGGCTGCCGTGCCCATCACAATAAAACATTAATTCAGTGCCTCCTATCATAAAAAAAACTTATGGCAATTAGAAAGCGGTTGTATTACCTTCCAATTGATAACATTCTTACGCGTTTATACCCTTCATACTTCAAGTTGCAGGTGTGTTGGCTTTCCTCGCTCACCCCAGTCACTTACCGGAGTAAGCTCCTAAGGACTCGCTGCGTTGCCGCCTTCCTGCAACTCGAATTATTTTGGTTATAGGATAAGCCAGTAGCACAGACAGGTTAATTAAAAGGTTCACAACATCTATGTCACAATCAAACAAACTAACATCATTTATTCTTATATTTATGGTGTTAGGGGTCATCACCGGCGCATTGGTCCACCAATATTTGGCGCCTGATATCGCCCAGTCTTATGCCAGCAATGTCTCCCTGTTGACCGATATATTCCTTCGTCTGATTAAAATGGTGATCGCGCCGCTGGTTTTCACCACGCTGACCGTCGGCATCATGAAAATGGGCGACACATCCAAAATTGGCCGCCTGGGCGGGAAAGCCTTCCTGTGGTTTATTTCTTCCTCGATCATCTCGATATTTCTTGGCCTGCTGGTGGTGACGTTACAGCAGCCTGGGCATGGGCTTAACCTTCAGATCCCGGCAGGCGCAGTGGACACCGGCCTGGCCGTCAGCGGGATGTCGCTGAAAGCGTTTATCTCGCATACCTTCCCTTCCAGCATCATTGACGCGATGGCCAACAATGAGATCCTGCAGATTGTGGTGTTTGCCCTGTTCTTTGGCATTGCCGGCGCGTCCTTCGGCGAAACCTTTACCAAACCGTTGAGCGACAGCCTGAACGTGGTTGCCAATATCATGCTGAAAGTGACCGGCTACGTGATGTACGTTGCCCCACTGGCGATTTTCGCCGCGATATCATCAGTGATCGCCACCCAGGGCCTGGGGATTTTGCTCAACTACGCATCGTTCGTCGGCGGCTACTATATTGCCATTCTGCTGGCCTGCACGCTGATGATCGCCTTCTGCTACCTGGTATTAAAACAAGACACCTTCCGCCTGGTCAGCATGCTGAAATCGCCGGTATTGGTCGCCTTTACCACCAGCAGCTCGGAAGCGGCTTATCCAAAAACGCTGGAACAGCTGCGTAACTTTGGCTGCCCAGGCAACATCGCGTCGTTCGTGCTGCCCATCGGCTATTCGTTTAACCTGGTCGGCTCGATGATCTATTGCTCATTCGCCTCGATGTTTATCGCCCAGGCATACAACATCCATCTGTCATTTTCTGAAGTTGCGGTGCTGATGCTCACACTGATGCTGGCTTCCAAAGGGATCGCCGGGGTGCCGCGTTCGGCGCTGGTGGTGTTGGCCGCCACCATTCCCAGCTTCAACATTCCCGTCGCCGGCATCCTGCTGCTGATGGGGATTGACCACTTCCTGGATATGGGCCGTTCGGCGATTAACGTGCTGGGCAACGGTATTGCCACCGCTATGCTGGCGCGCAACGAGCCGGCAGAAGAAGAAAGCAGCGAGCTGGCGGGTTCAACCGAACTCCCTTAAGCCAGCCACGTAACGGGCAGGGGCGATGCCCTGCCCTGTTTAGCTTCCCATCCACCGTTACGCCTCTTCACGTTCCGCCCGAGTGCGCCGTACCTGCTGGCTATAGAATGCCAACGTCTGTTCCAGCGACTCCAGCGTCACCGGTTTCGACAGGCAGTTATCCATCCCCGCCGCCATACAGCGTTGCCGTTCCTCTGCCAGCGCATTGGCGGTGACGCCGATCACCGGCGCGCTAAAGTGCATTTCTCGCAGGCGCTGCGTCAGCTTATAGCCGTCCATATTCGGCATGTTCACGTCGGTCAGCACAATGTCGACCGGGTGATGGTTCAGCATCCCCAACGCATCGACACCGTCGTTGGCGGTCACCAGTTGGTAGCCTAATGAAGAGAGCTGATCGGACAGCAAACGGCGGTTGATCGGGTGATCGTCCACCACCAGCAGGTGGATATCCTGGTTGCCCGCCGCCGGCGTTTTGGCCGCCGCCGGCAGTTGTATCGGCGCCTTGTTGCCTCCCACCCCGAACAGGCGGTTGAGCAGGCCGATGGTTTCCCGCGGGGTGGACGTGCTGTGCACCCAATAGCCCGGCCGGGTTTGCTGCGCCGGGCCGATATGCTCAATGGAAAACTCGATCTGCGCCAACAGCGGCTGGGTAAACATCAGCGGGTAATCGCTGATCAGCACGTCGCCCTTCCCGGTCGCCTGCCCGGTATAACGCTGGAGCTGCGCGCCGTAGCCGGCGAGGATCTCCATCAGGTAGTTCTCCAGCCGTTGGTTGCGAATGTCCAGCCATAGCTTGAGCCCCTGCCAGGTGTCGCTGGCCTGCGGCAGTACAAACTGGGCATCGAACAGCGGGATGCGGATAATAAACATGCTGCCAAGCCCAGGCTCCGACTCCACCGCAATATCACCATCCATCATATTGATCAACTTTTCGCAGATCGCCAGCCCCAGGCCGGTGCCCTGGAAATGGCGCTGCACGCCGGTGCCTACCTGGAAGAACGGATCAAACAGCCGCGGGATCTCTTTCGCCTGAATGCCGACGCCGGTATCGCGCACGCTGAATTCCAGGTAGTTATCACGCGCACGCACTTGCAAAATAATGCAGCCGGTATCGGTAAACTTGATGGCATTGTTCAGCAGATTGGAAAGCACTTGCTGCAGGCGCACCGGATCGCCGGAGATACGTTCGGGCACGGTTTGCTCGATAAAGCAGAACAGCCCCAGGCGTTTTTTCACCACCAGCGGCAGATAGTTGCCGGCGATATGGGTAATCAGTTCCAGGCAGGAAAAATCCCGCGGCTCAATCTTGAGCTGTTCCGATTCAATCTTGGAGAAGTCCAGAATATCGCTGATGATTTTCAACAGCAGCCCGGACGAGTTGTTCATCGCGTTTACCAGCCTATCGACCCCCAGCGGCAGCTCCTTGGTTTGCAGCAGCTCCAGGTTGCCGATAATACCGTACAGCGGGGTGCGCAGCTCATGGCTGACGGTCGCCAGGAACATCGACTTCGACTGGCTGGCCTGTTCGGCGGCGGCGGCCATTTCCTGCAGCGACTCTTCCATCTTCACGCGCGCGCTCACGTCGACCAACACGCAAATCGCCACATCCTCGTTGCGGTAACGGGAGTGAACGAAGCTGATCTGCAGGTTGTTGTTGTCGCTGGTCATGACATCGACAAAGTTCACCTGCTGCTCGCAGATGATGCGCGTGATGCGTTCCCTATCTTCATGGGTCAACATGTTGATGTAATTATGCGCCAGCTCATTACTCAGGATGTTGGTGCCGTCGCTGATGCGCAGAATACAGATCCCCACCGGCGCCGAAGCGACAATCTTGCGGTTAAACTGTTCGTGCTCTTCCAGCCGGAAGGCGTTGTTTTCCGCCGGCATGAACATTTTGCGTTCAAATAGCCAGGCCAGGCTGAACAGCACGATCGCCGAGAGCATGTTGAGCAGGACGGCGTTGAGGATCAGGATCTTGAAGCGCTCCGCCACGTTTTTTATCGGCAGCGAATACACCACGCTTAATGAAGACGGTGGCAGCGCCTTTTTCATGATCAGATCGTGGTAGCTGTCCACGTAGCCAAAATAGATGTGCGAATCTGGGTAGCTGTCCGTCGGCAGCGCATCATCGGCCAGGCGCAGCACGGGTTCATTATCTTCATCCAGCAAAGTGACGCCGGTCGACAGGTTGCCCGGCGCAACAAAATCCTCCAGGCGCACCGTTTGCTCGATGCCCAGCAACGCCTCTAGCTTGTTGCCGATATACACCGGCGCCAGTACGTAGAGATAGCCCACATCCGGCCGCTGCGAGCTGGGATTGATCCAGTACAGGTTGCTGTCTTTATCCTGGTTTTTGGCATTGCGGTATTTCAGGATGCGATCGTGCAGCGATTTCAACACATCTTCGCGATCGATCACCCCGGTGCTATTACCGAACTCCGCCATACACAGGCTGTCGCCGCCGATCACAAACACCCGGTTAAGATCGTAGGCGGCGACGAAGTTCTCGCGCCAGTATTGAATCAACCCGCTTAGCGAATCGTACAGGCTGTGGTAGTTGGTATTGAGCGAACAGTTGGATTCAGGGTAGAGGGGATAAAACACCGGCGGGCTGCTTTTGGCCGGGAACACGCCGCTGAACATGTCCAGATTGCTGACTGAACCGTTGAGGCGGTTCTCAGCCATATATTTGATGTCGCGCATCACATCCGCCGCATGGCGAATATAGCCCTGGGCCTGATCAAAATTCAGGTTGTATTCTTGCCGCAGCTCGGATTCTTTATCATGCAAGATGTTGAGAATATAAAAGGTGGTGAGCAACGCGCCCAATATCCACAGCATAATCGCCAACACCCGGAACAGATAGCGGGATATTTTTAGCGCAGTACGAAAAGAGGCTAGATATTTCAATCTGATACCATATGAATGTAAATGGTGGCAAGCACGTTCTTACCTGAAGCCACATCCTGTGTTTGGCAGACCCATCACCCTGTTTATCCCCTGCATCATTCAAGCTGCAGCAACGCCTTTACGCCTGCAACCAGAAGTACGACGAGTATAACTGAAAAAAGGGCCCGGCATCGCAGCCAGGCCCCCTCTTTTATAACCTGCCGAAGCGTTACGCCCCGGCAGGCATAGCCACCCACTAAACGTTATGCGTCTTCGCCATCCGCATCGTCGGCCGCTTCGTTGTCGTCGCCGTCATCATCCAGCGGTGCGGCATCTTCTTCTACCGCTTCACCCGCTTCGATGCTGTCCAGCTCTTCATCTTCAACCGGTTCGGCAACGCGTTGCAGACCCACCACGTTCTCATCTTCAGCGGTACGGATCAGCGTTACGCCCTGGGTATTACGGCCCACCACGCTGACTTCCGCCACGCGGGTGCGCACCAGCGTACCGGCATCGGTGATCATCATGATCTGGTCGGTGGTTTCCACCTGAACCGCACCGACTACCTGGCCGTTACGTTCGCTCACCTTAATGGAGATAACCCCCTGGGTGGCGCGCGATTTGGTCGGGTATTCAGTCACCGCGGTGCGTTTGCCGTAGCCGTTTTGCGTCACGGTCAGGATATCGCCTTCGCCGCGCGGCACAATCAACGACACCACGCGATCGCTTTCGCCCAGGTTGATGCCGCGCACGCCGGTTGCGGTACGCCCCATTGATCGCACCTGCGACTCTGGGAAACGCACCACTTTACCGTTGGCGGAGAACAGCATCACTTCGTTGCTGCCGTCGGTCAGATCGACACCAATCAGCTCATCCCCCTCGTTGAGGTTGACGGCGATGATACCGGCGCTGCGCGGACGGCTGAACTCGGTCAGGGCGGTTTTCTTCACGGTGCCGCTGGCGGTGGCCATGAAGACATGGCGCCCTTCTTCATACTCGCGCACCGGCAGGATGGCGGTGATGCGTTCATCGGCCTCCAGCGGCAACAGGTTGACGATTGGGCGGCCACGTGCGCCACGGCTGGCTTCAGGCAATTGGTAAACCTTCATCCAGTACAGGCGCCCACGGCTGGAGAAGCACAGAATGGTGTCGTGGGTGTTGGCCACCAACAGACGATCGATAAAGTCTTCTTCTTTTATTCGGGCGGCAGATTTGCCTTTGCCGCCGCGGCGCTGGGCTTCGTAATCGCTCAGCGGCTGATACTTCACATAGCCCTGGTGCGACAGCGTCACCACCACGTCTTCCTGGTTGATCAAATCTTCGATGTTGATATCGGAAGTGTTGGCGGTAATCTCGGTGCGACGCTGATCGCCAAACTGTTCGCGCACGGCGACCAGTTCTTCACGGATCACTTCCATCAGGCGTTCAGGGTTTTCCAGGATGAAGATCAGTTCAGCGATCTGGTTGAGCAGCTCTTTGTACTCATCGAGCAGTTTTTCATGCTCAAGGCCGGTCAGTTTCTGCAGGCGCAGATCCAAAATCGCCTGAGCTTGCTGTTCGGTCAGGTGATATTTGCCGTCACGGATGCCGAATTCAGGCTCCAGCCACTCTGGCCGTGCCGCATCGTCGCCCGCGCGTTCCAACATCGAGGCCACGTTGCCCAGTTCCCAGGATTGTGCAACCAGCCCGGCTTTCGCTTCCGCCGGAGTCGGCGCGCGGCGGATCAGTTCAATGATCGGATCGATATTCGCCAGCGCGATCGCCAAACCTTCCAGGATGTGCGCACGATCGCGTGCCTTGCGCAGTTCGAAAATAGTCCGGCGGGTAACCACTTCGCGGCGGTGGCGCACAAAGGCTTGCAGAATGTCTTTCAGGTTCAGCAGCTTTGGCTGCCCTTGGTGCAACGCCACCATGTTGATGCCGAAAGTCACTTGCAGTTGGGTTTGTGAGTACAGGTTGTTCAGCACCACTTCACCCACGGCGTCGCGTTTGACTTCAATCACAATGCGCATGCCGTCTTTGTCGGACTCGTCGCGCAAGCCGCTGATGCCTTCGACGCGTTTATCTTTCACCAGCTCGGCGATTTTCTCGATCAGGCGCGCTTTGTTCACCTGATACGGAATTTCGTGCACGATGATGGTTTCGCGGCCGGTTTTCGCGTCGGCTTCCACCTCGGCACGGGCGCGGATATACACTTTGCCGCGGCCGGTGCGATAGGCTTCTTCAATGCCGCGACGGCCGTTAATGATTGCCGCCGTTGGGAAATCCGGCCCTGGGATATGTTCCATCAGCCCTTCAATGCTGATGTTTTCATCATCGATATAGGCCAGGCAACCGTCGATAACCTCGGACAGGTTATGCGGCGGAATATTGGTCGCCATCCCTACCGCGATACCGGAGGAGCCGTTGATCAGCAGGTTAGGGATTTTGGTTGGCATGACTTCCGGAATCTGTTCCGTACCGTCATAGTTAGGCACAAAGTCAACGGTCTCTTTTTCCAGATCCGCCAGCAATTCGTGGGCGATTTTCGCCATGCGTACTTCGGTATAACGCATTGCCGCTGCGGAGTCGCCGTCGACCGAACCGAAGTTCCCCTGGCCGTCCACCAGCATATAGCGCAGCGAAAACGGTTGGGCCATACGTACAATGGTGTCATAAACCGCGCTGTCACCGTGCGGGTGATATTTACCGATCACGTCGCCGACGACACGGGCCGATTTCTTGTATGGCTTATTCCAGTCGTTACCCAGTACATTCATCGCGTACAAGACGCGGCGGTGCACCGGCTTTAGACCATCACGAACATCTGGCAACGCACGTCCGACGATAACGGACATCGCGTAATCCAGATACGAGCTTTTCAGCTCTTCTTCGATGTTTACCGGTGTGATTTCTCTGGCAAGGTCGCTCATGGAGCTGCTATCCCTCTACTAATGATTCATCTGCCCGCATGCCATAGTGGCAAAGGTGTAAAACTATATCACAAAGCGCGCTTTACAGGAAAATTACCGCAGCAAAGAACCGTTTCCTCCCGCCGGTTCGTGCCTTGCGGCACAGGCTGGGGACAGCGGCGCGCCAGAACATGTATACTCTTCGCAACAGGAACAGGAGCCAGAGCATACCCATGAATGTAGAGACATCCAGCCAAGCGCAAAACGTCGACCAACAGGAAATCGCCAAGTTTGAGGCCGTGGCCTCGCGCTGGTGGGATTTGGAAGGGGAATTCAAACCGCTGCACCGCATTAACCCGCTGCGCCTGGCGTACATCATGCAGCGCGCCGGCGGCATCTTCGGCAAGACCGTGCTCGACGTCGGCTGCGGCGGCGGCATCCTGGCCGAGAGTATGGCGCAGGAAGGCGCGCGGGTCACCGGCCTGGATATGGGCGCGGAGCCGCTGCAGGTGGCGCGCCTGCACGCGCTGGAAAGCGGTGTCAACGTCACCTATACCCAGGAAACGGTGGAAAGCCATGCCCATGCCAACCCACAACAATACGATCTGGTGACCTGCATGGAAATGCTGGAGCACGTGCCGGATCCGGCCTCGGTGGTGCGCGCCTGCGCTCACCTGGTAAAACCGGGCGGCCATGTATTCTTCTCCACCATCAACCGCAATACCAAGGCCTGGCTGATGGCGGTGATCGGCGCCGAGTATATTCTCAAGATGGTGCCGCAGGGCACGCACGATCATAAAAAGTTTATTCGCCCGTCTGAACTGATCGGTTGGGTCGACAGCACCCCGCTGCGGGAAAAACACATGATCGGCCTGCATTACAACCCGATCACCGATCGCTTCAAGCTTGGCCGCAACGTGGACGTCAACTATATGGTGCATACCCAGCGCGAAGGTTGTTAATGCTCCCCATATCGTCGCCGATGGGGTCTATAGTAAATAGACCCATCACACATGCTTACCCGGTGCCCGCCGGAAAAAACGGCGGGCGGCAGTTTTTTTATAATATTAAACCAGATCAATATGCCGTTTTTTTCTAATGTTTAAGAAAGCGGCAAACGATCATGTTTTTTAGCAAATCAGCAAAATCCTATCCTGCTTATTGACAACAGCGCCATGCCAGACACGGCGCGCATTGCGGAGCGGGCATAACATTTTGCCCCCAAGTTATCCACAAAACAGGCCGTTTCTGTTCACTTGCCAAGGCCCTTTTTTCTCACTATCTTGACGCCTCTACCACCTATAACCCCTATATATAGTGTTTACATACTGAGCAGAGCGACTACACTTCTGCCTGGCAGACATTATACGGAAAACAGCATATGAACCAGAGTCTACTTGTTACTAAGCGCGATGGCCGCAAAGAGCGCATCAATCTTGATAAAATTCACCGGGTCATCGACTGGGCCGCAGAAGGTTTAAATAACGTCTCGGTTTCTCAAGTAGCATTGCGTTCCCATATTCAGTTTTACGACGGCATCAAGACCGCCGATATCCATGAAACCATCATCAAGGCGGCGGCCGATCTGATCTCACGCGATGCGCCGGATTACCAATACCTGGCCGCACGCCTGGCCATCTTCCACCTGCGTAAAAAAGCCTACGGCAAGTTCGAGCCGCCGAAGCTGTATGCGCACGTGACCCGCATGGTCGAGATGGGCAAGTACGATAAGCATCTGCTGGAAGACTACAGCACTGAAGAGTTCGAGCAGATGGACGGTTTTATCGATCACTGGCGTGACATGAACTTCTCCTATGCCGCCGTCAAGCAGTTGGAAGGGAAGTACCTGGCGCAGAACCGCGTTACCGGCGAAATCTACGAGAGCGCGCAGTTCCTGTACATTCTGGTGGCAGCCTGCCTGTTCTCCGGCTACCCGCGCGCTACGCGTCTGGATTACGTCAAACGTTTCTACGACGCGATCTCGACCTTCAAGATCTCGCTGCCGACGCCAATTATGTCCGGCGTGCGTACCCCTACCCGCCAGTTCAGCTCCTGTGTGCTGATCGAATGCGGCGACAGCTTGGATTCGATTAACGCGACCTCCAGCGCGATCGTGAAATACGTCTCCCAACGCGCCGGCATCGGCATCAACGCCGGCCGTATTCGCGCGCTGGGCAGCCCGATCCGTGGCGGTGAGGCTTTCCACACCGGCTGTATCCCGTTCTATAAACACTTCCAGACCGCGGTGAAATCCTGCTCCCAGGGCGGCGTGCGCGGCGGTGCCGCCACCCTGTTCTACCCAATGTGGCACCTGGAAGTCGAAAGCCTGCTGGTGTTGAAAAACAACCGCGGCGTGGAAGGCAACCGCGTGCGCCACATGGACTACGGCGTGCAGTTGAACCGCCTGATGTACCAGCGCCTGATCAAAGGCGGCGACATTACCCTGTTCAGCCCATCCGACGTGCCGGGGCTGTACGACGCCTTCTTCGCCGACCAGGACGAATTCGAACGTTTGTACACCCAGTATGAGCAAGACAGCAGCATCCGCCAAAAACGCGTGAAGGCCGTGGAGCTGTTCTCGCTGATGATGCAGGAACGCGCCTCTACCGGCCGTATCTATATTCAACACGTCGACCACTGCAATACCCACAGCCCGTTTGATCCGCAGATCGCTCCGGTGCGCCAGTCTAACCTGTGCCTGGAAATCGCCCTGCCGACCAAGCCGCTGGAAGACGTTAACGACGAAAACGGCGAAATCGCGCTGTGCACCCTGTCGGCGTTCAACCTGGGCGCGATTGACAGCCTGGACGATTTGGAAGAGCTGGCCACCCTCGCCGTGCGGGCGCTCGACGCCCTGCTCGATTACCAGGACTACCCGATCCCGGCAGCCCGCCGTGGCGCGATGGGGCGCCGTACCCTGGGGATCGGTGTCATCAACTTCGCCTACTACCTGGCGAAAAACGGCGTGCGTTACTCCGACGGCAGCGCCAACGCCCTGACCCACAAAACCTTCGAGGCCATCCAGTACTATCTGCTGAAGGCGTCCAACCGCCTGGCCCAGGAACAGGGCGCTTGCCCGTGGTTCAACGAAACCACCTATGCGCAAGGCATCTTGCCGATCGACACCTACAAAAAAGACTTGAACGCCATCTGCGACGAGCCGCTGCATTACGACTGGGAAACGCTGCGTAAAGAAATCAAAGAAACCGGCCTGCGCAACTCGACCCTGTCTGCGCTGATGCCGTCGGAAACGTCTTCACAGATTTCCAATGCCACCAACGGTATTGAGCCGCCGCGCGGCCACATCAGCATCAAAGCGTCGAAAGACGGCATTCTGCGCCAGGTGGTGCCGGAATATGAGCGCCTGAAAGAGGCCTATGAATTGCTGTGGGAAATGCCGAACAACGACGGTTACCTGCAGCTGGTTGGCCTGATGCAGAAGTTTATCGATCAGTCGATCTCTGCCAACACCAACTACGATCCGGCTCGCTTCACAAACACCAAAGTGCCGATGAAGCAACTGCTGAAAGATCTGCTCACCGCCTATAAGTTCGGCGTTAAAACGCTGTACTATCAAAACACCCGTGACGGTGCTGATGATATTCAGGAAGACATGCTGCCGGCACAGGGCGGCGATGACGACTGTGAAGGCGGCGCCTGCAAAATTTAACATTCATGCGGCGGGCCGTAGTTATGCGGCCCTCTGGCGTTTTCCTCACCAGGGCCGGATCACTCCGGCCTGTCTGCGTGGGGCTGCAAAGGATTAAGGCTTATGGCATACACCACTTTTTCGCAAAATAAGAACGATCAACTGCTTGAGCCGATGTTTTTCGGCCAGTCGGTCAACGTGGCGCGTTTCGACCAGCAAAAACATGAAATCTTTGAAAAACTGATCGAAAAACAACTCTCCTTCTTCTGGCGCCCGGAAGAGGTGGACGTCTCACGCGATCGCATCGACTATCAGGCGCTGCCGGATCACGAAAAACACATTTTCATCAGCAACCTGAAGTACCAGACGCTGCTGGACTCCATCCAGGGCCGCAGCCCGAACGTGGCGCTGTTGCCGTTGATTTCCATCCCGGAGCTGGAAACCTGGATAGAAACCTGGTCGTTCTCGGAGACCATCCACTCCCGCTCCTACACCCACATCATCCGCAATATCGTCAACGATCCGGCGCTGGTGTTCGACGACATCGTCACCAACCAAGAGATCCTCAAGCGCGCGAAAGATATCTCCGGCTACTATGACGATCTGATCGAAATGACCGGCTATTATCATCTGCTGGGGGAAGGCAGCCATCAGGTGAACGGTAAAACCGTCAAGGTTGACCTGCGCTCGCTGAAAAAACAGCTTTACCTGTGCCTGATGAGCGTCAACGCGCTGGAAGCGATCCGCTTCTACGTCAGCTTCGCCTGCTCGTTCGCCTTTGCCGAGCGCGAACTGATGGAAGGCAACGCCAAAATCATCAAGCTGATCGCCCGTGACGAAGCCCTGCACCTGACCGGTACCCAGCATATGCTGAACCTGATGCGCGCCGGCAGCGATGATCCGGAAATGGCGGAAATCGCCGTTGAGTGCCAGCAAGAGTGCTACGATCTGTTCCTGAAAGCAGCATTGCAGGAAAAAGAGTGGGCTGAATATCTGTTCAGCGGCGGCTCAATGATCGGCCTGAACAAAGAGATCCTCTGCCAGTATGTGGAATACATCACCAACATCCGCATGCAGGCGGTTGGCCTGAGCCTGCCGTTTGAAACCCGATCCAACCCGATCCCGTGGATCAACGCCTGGCTGGTTTCCGATAACGTGCAGGTTGCCCCACAGGAAGTCGAAGTGAGCTCTTACCTGGTCGGCCAGATCGATTCCGAAGTCAACGCCGACGATCTGAGCGATTTCGAACTGTAATACTCGCCCAGGGAGGGATGCCTTTACCATTATGGCAACGTCAACCGTAACGCTGCGCGCCACCGGCGCGCAGTTGGCCTGCCCGGACAGCGAACACTGCCTGCTTGATGCGCTGGAGCGGCATAATGTTCAGGTGGAATACCAATGCCGCTCCGGATACTGCGGCTCCTGCCGCTTGAAGCTGGTGAAAGGCCAGGTCGCCTATCGCCAGCAGCCGCTGGCGTTTATCAATGACGGTGAGATCCTGCCCTGCTGCTGTATGCCGCTGGCGGATATCGAACTGGAAATCTGAAACGCCTCTGTACGCCCCGCCCGTTTCCCGACGCGGGGCGTGCCGGATCCTTTCCTGCCGTTAACCAATACGCTCCACCACATCCAGCCAGCTATAGTTGCCGCACGCATTGCCCCCTTGCAACCAACGGCGCAGCATATCCAGCGCCAACATCGCCACCGATTCCTGGCGCAGGCTCAACCCGTGGCGCGCCGCGCGATATTGTACCGTCTGGGCAAATTCGCCCTGCGGCGTATACAGCGCGATATTGATCCGTTCGTCGACCATCGCGCCGACCGCCAGCGCCAGCGGCGCCCCGGCAAGCTGCGCCAAAGAGCGGGCGCGCGCCAGCACCGTGGGCAAATCCTCGATGCAATGGCTGGGCAACAGTTCGCCGCCCGCCAGCGGCGTGCCGGCGGTTTGCAACTGCAGATTGATGAGGCCGGCACTGAATTGCTCGCTGAGCGCCAGGTGCAGCCCACGCTGTTGCAGCGTTTGCGCCAACAATCCCGGTAGGCCGATGGTGCCTTCGAAAATAGTGTTATCGCCCGCAACGGCGCGCACCCGCTCCCATGCGGTTTCCATCGCCGCCCGCTGCTCCGCCGGCCCGGTTAACTTCAGCTCAATAATCGGGCTGGATGAGCGGTAACCGAGCATCACGCCCGCCGGCAACGCCATACCATCCAGCTCGGCGGCCAGATCGCTTTCCGAGGTGCCAAAGGTGGTCAAACGCAGGCACAGCGGCGGCTCGGGCAAGGTAAAGCGCTGGCGCAGGCGCGGCACAATCTGTTCCGCCACCATCACCTTAAATTCTGACGGCACGCCGGGGGTGAAGAACATCAGACACTTATTCAGCGTCAACGCAAAACCACAGGCGGTGCCGACTCGGTTATCAAGCATCTCCGCATTGGCCGGGATCTGCGCCTGTTTACGGTTGGACGCCGCCATCGGGCGCCCGCGTTCGGCAAAATAGGCGGTCATGCGCGCCAGCCATTCAGGGTGCTCAACCAACGCCACGCCGCAGGCATTAGCCGCCGCCAGCGCGCTGAGATCGTCACTGGTCGGCCCCAGGCCGCCGTTAACAATCAGCACGTCCGCGACGTGGCTGCGCTCCTGCAGCGTTTCCACCAGCGAAGACAAATTATCCCCCACCGTTTCACGCCCGCTCATCGGTAAGCCCTGTTGGAACAGGTAATCCGCCAGCCAGGCCGCGTTGGTATCGATAATTTGCCCATATAGCACTTCATCGCCAGTGCTTAACATCTCCACCCTTAACATTGCTCTCTCCTGCATTTTTTGTTTTACCCACTATAGATGGCTGTAAACAACTTTTCACCCGTCACGACCCCTTCACGGCGGCCAGATCCATTACCCCCTTAATCGTAAATATAAATTTACATGCCATGTAACGCCGGTTTGACAGAAAATAATCGTTCCTCTATTCTGCCGCCCTGCAATGAGTTACTGATTATGTTGCCAAAATAGGCGGCGGTAGAGAAAAACGTGAAGAATCGCACCCTTGGTAGTATTTTTATCGTCGCCGGCACCACTATCGGCGCCGGTATGCTGGCGATGCCGCTGGCGGCGGCCGGCGTTGGGTTTGGCGTCACCCTGGCGCTGCTGATCGGGCTGTGGCTGCTGATGTGCTATACCGCATTGCTATTGGTGGAAGTGTACCAGCACCACCCGGCGGAAACCGGCCTAGGTACGCTGGCACGGCGTTATCTTGGCAGCGGCGGCCAATGGCTGACCAGTTTCAGCATGATGTTCCTGATGTATGCCCTCACCGCGGCCTACATTAGCGGCGCCGGCGAATTGCTGGCCGCCAGCATCAGCCAATGGACGGCCCGCAACGTGCCGGCCGTCTTTGGCGTGGTGCTGTTTACCCTGGTGGCGGGCGGCGTGGTGTGCATCGGCACGCATTCCGTCGATCTGTTCAACCGCATTCTGTTCAGCGCCAAAGTGTTCCTGCTGGTGGTCATGCTGGCGTTAATGTTGCCCAATATTCACCGGGCCAACCTGCTGACGCTGCCGCTGGGGCAAGGCCTGACGCTCTCGGCAATCCCGGTGATCCTTACTGCGTTTGGTTTCCACGGCAGCGTGCCCAGCGTGGTGAATTACATGGGCGGCAATATCCGCCGGCTGCGCTGGGTGTTTATCATCGGCAGCGCAATCCCGCTGATTGCCTATATTTTCTGGCAGTTGGCCACGCTCGGCAGCATCAGCTCGCAAACGTTTGTCGGTATACTGGCGCAGCAGGCGGGGCTGAACGGGCTGTTGCAGGCCGTACGCGATGTGGTGGCTTCCACGCATGTAGAATTGGCGGTACACCTGTTCGCCGATCTGGCGCTGGCGACCTCGTTCCTTGGCGTGGCATTAGGGCTGTTCGATTTCCTGGCCGATCTGTGTAAACGCCGGAACACCGTACATGGCCGCCTGCAGACCGGGCTTATCACCTTTTTGCCGCCGCTGGCCTTTGCCTTATTTTATCCGCGCGGCTTCGTGCTGGCGCTGGGCTTCGCCGCCATTGCGCTATCGGTGCTGGCCTTGCTGTTGCCCACCTTGCTGGCCTGGAAAACCCGCCAACAACACCAGGCCGCCTACCGGGTGCGTGGCGGCCGCCCTGCGCTGGCGCTGGTGTTTGCCTGCGGCGTGTTAGTGATCGCCATTCAACTGGGCATCGCCGCCGGCCTGCTGCCCGCCGCCGGCTAACCCTCTTCCCCGGTTTGCCCTTCACGCCGCCCTGACGTCACCGACAGGGCGGCAATGTATTTTTTGCACCTGATCATCACCATCATCAACCCGGGTACGCGCCGGCAATGATAACCCACGCCTATTTGCTGCCGGCAAATAATAGGTCTACAACTAATAGGGAAAATTTAAACAGGCGATTAAGGAAAGCATGCCATTGCTTTAACGGCGCTACGGCGCATTACGGGATACAACCCGGCCACCCGTTCACGTTAACGATTTCACTGTGAAAAGTAAGGAGCAACTGATGAGCAAGAAAGGACTGACCACCGTCGCCGGCGCGCCGGTGGTGGATAATAATAATGTGATTACCGCCGGAAAGCGCGGCCCGATGCTGCTGCAAGACGTCTGGTTCCTGGAAAAACTGGCCCACTTCGACCGTGAAGTGATCCCGGAACGCCGCATGCACGCCAAAGGCTCCGGCGCCCACGGCACCTTCACCGTCACCCATGACATTACCCGCTATACCCGTGCGAAAATTTTCGCGGAAATCGGCAAACAAACCGAGATGTTCGTACGCTTCTCCACCGTCGCCGGTGAACGCGGCGCCGCCGATGCCGAGCGCGACATCCGTGGGTTCGCCATGAAGTACTACACCGAAGAAGGCAACTGGGATCTGGTGGGCAACGACACCCCGGTATTCTACCTGCGCGATCCGCTGAAATTCCCGGATCTGAACCACGTGGTAAAACGCGATCCGCGTACCAACCTGCGTAACCCGGTATACAAATGGGACTTTTTTTCCCATCTGCCGGAAGCCCTACACCAGTTGACCATTGATTTCAGCGACCGCGGCCTGCCTAAATCCTACCGCCATATGCACGGCTTCGGCAGCCACACCTACAGCTTTATCAATGCCAACAACGAACGTTTCTGGGTGAAATTCCACTTCCGTTGCCAACAGGGCATCGAAAACCTGATGGATGACGAGGCCGAAGCCATCGTCGCCAAAGACCGTGAAAGCTCACAGCGCGATCTGTTCGACGCCATTGAACGCGGCGACCACCCGCGCTGGAAGCTGCAAATCCAGATCATGCCGGAACATGAAGCCTCGCAGACCCCGTACAATCCGTTCGATCTGACCAAGGTATGGCCGCATGCGGATTACCCGTTGATTGACGTCGGCTTCTTTGAACTGAACCGCAACCCGGACAACTACTTCTCCGAAGTGGAACAGGTGGCGATGAACCCGGCCAACGTGGTACCGGGCATCAGCTTCTCGCCGGATAAAATGTTGCAGGGCCGCCTGTTCTCGTATGGCGACGCACACCGCTACCGCCTGGGCGTCAACCATCATCAGATCCCGGTCAACGCCGCAAAATGTCCGTTCCACAACTATCACCGCGACGGCGCGATGCGCGTTGACGGCAACAGCGGCAACGGCGCCACCTACGAACCCAACAGCTTTGGCGTGTTCCAGGAGCAGCCGGATTTCAGTGAACCGCCGTTGAGCATTGAAGGCGCGGCCGACCACTGGAACCACCGTGAAGACGAGGACTATTTCAGCCAACCGCGCGCCCTGTTCAACCTGCTGAGCGCCGAAGAGCACCAGCGCATGTTCACCCGCATTGCCGGTGAACTGTCGCAGGTGCCCGAGGCCATCCAGCGCCGCCAAATTGAACTGTTCACCAAAGTACACCCCGACTACGGCGCAGGCGTAGCCAAAGCGCTGGGCCTTTCATAAGGCGATAATCGCCGGTGCGTAAACGCGCCACAACAAAACGCCCCCGGCCTTGCGGCTGGGGGCGTTATACGTTTGAACGCCGCGATACGCCAACGGATTAGCGGATTGGCGAACCGGCGGGCAGTTGGCCGTGCTGGCGCTGCTGTTGCCGCTGCAATACTGGCAACAGCAGAGCAGCAACCAGCCCGAACAGCGCCGCAATCGACAGCCACACGCCCGGCATCGCCTTATTGCCGGTCGCGTGGATCAGGTAGCTGGCGATGGCCGGCGTAAAACCGCCAAACAGCGCGGTCGCCAGGCTGTAGGCCATGGAAAACCCGGTGGCGCGCACTTCCGCCGGCATCACTTCCGTCAGCGCCACCACCATCGCCGAGTTGTAGCTGGCATAGAGGAACGACAACCACAGTTCTGCTTCCAGCAGGTGGATAAAGCTCGGCGCGCTCACCAGCCAGCTCAACACCGGGTAGGCGGTCAGCAAGATCAGCACGGTGAACAACAGCAACAGCGGCCGGCGCCCCACCTTATCCGAGACGCTGCCCATCACCGGCAGCCAGAACAGGTTGGACAACCCCACGCACAGCGTCACGATAAAGCTTTGCTGCTCGCTGAACTGCAATACGGTTTTACCGTAGGTCGGCGTGAAGGCGGTGATCATGTAAAAAGCCACCGTGGTGGTCACCACCATCATCATCCCCACCAGCACAATCGGCCAGTTGCTGGCCACCGAGCGGGTGATTTCCCCCATCGACGGGTGATGGCGGCGCTGACGGAATGCGTCGGTTTCTTCCAGCATCCGGCGGATCCAGAACAGGAACGGCACAATCATGCAGCCGACGAAGAACGGAATGCGCCAGCCCCAATCCGACATGATGGTTTTGCCCAACCAATGGTTCAATGCCACCCCAAGCAATGCGGCGAACACCACCGCAATCTGCTGGCTGGCGGATTGCCAGCTAACATAGAAACCCTTTTTCCCTTCTGGCGCGATTTCAGACAGATAAACGGAAACGCCGCCCAGCTCCACCCCGGCGGAGAAGCCCTGCAGCAAACGCCCAACCAGCACCAGTATCGGTGCTAATACGCCAATGCTGTGATAGCCGGGCACACAGGCGATGGTCAGCGTACCGATGGCCATTAACCCCAGGGTGATCAGCAGCCCCTTGCGCCGGCCATGGTGATCGATATAGGCCCCCAGCACCATGGCCCCCAACGGGCGCATCAGGAAGCCGGCACCGAAGGTCATCAAGGTTAACATCAGGGAAGCGAACGGATTGGAACCGGGGAAAAAAGTGCCGGCAATGGCGCTGGCATAGTAGCCAAACACCATGAAATCATACATTTCAAGAAAGTTGCCGCTGGTAACGCGGAAAATATTCTTGGCATTCCCCTGCCGTGCGGCGGCAGGCCGGGTGTGTTTTGCTAACATACTGGCAGCTCCTGTTAATTTATTATTAAATAATTAACATCTGTTTATCATCTGCCACTGTGATCGCGCCGACACTTTCCCCCCAGGCGGGGAAAATTTCAGTAACACAATGTAAATCAAAAGGTTATGGTTTTTATGCCGTTTATGGTTTTAATGGTGTTAATCCCTGCCGGCGCCTTTAGCCGCCGCAGCGTTGCCCGCTTTGCAGTACCCCCTCCGCCCAGGCTTGCACCTGCCGCCGGGCGATTTTAATCCCGCCGGTTTTCAACTGCGCCGGCAGCGGCAGCAACGCCACCGGCCGCTGGAAGTTCGCCAATTTATCTTGCGCCCATGCCAGTAGCGCCGGCAAAGACAGCGCCGCATCCCCGTCAAACACCGCCACCGGGCGCTGACCAAATTCCGCATCGTCCACCGGCACCACAAACACCTGCTCTATCTTTGGATGGGCCGCCAGCACACGCTCCACGTCTTCCGGCTGCACCCCTTCGCCGCCGCTGAAAAACAGGTTATCCAGCCGCCCAAGGATGCGCAGTTCGCCGTCGGCCATCACGCCGCGATCGCGGGTGTGAAACCAGCCCTGACTATCGACAATCGGCTGCAGCGCGCCATCGCGCCAATACCCCAGCGCCAGGCTGGCGCCGCGTACCCACACTTCCTGATCCACCAGTCTGATCTCACGGCCATGCAGCGGCAGCCCGACGCCCGGCAGCGCATCGGCGCGTTTGCCGCAGACGGTTGACGCCAGCTCGGTCAGGCCATAGCCGCACCAGCAGCGGATGCCCGCCGCCTCTGCCCGTTCGGTAAGTTCCACCGGGATCATGGCGCCGCCCAACAGCACATCGGTTAACCCCGGCGCACGCCGGGGTTCAGCCAGCAAACGCCAGAGCTGGGTTGGCACCAGCGACGCATGGCTGCAGCCAGCCAGCGCATCGGCCAGCGGCAGCCGATCACGCACCACCAGCCGGGCGCCCGCCGCCAGCCAGCGCCAGACGATCCCCTGCCCAGAAACGTGGAACAGCGGCAGCGACAGCAACCAGCTGTCCTGCGCCCGGAAGTTCATCAGCCGCAGCACCCCTTGCGCACTGGCCAAATGCCCCTGATAGCTGTGCACCGCGGCTTTCGGCAGCCCATTGGAGCCGGAGGTCAGCGTCAGGGTGGCTAAACGATCGGCAGCCCACGCCAGCGGCGGCGAGGATACGGCCGTTGACCGCGGCGCCAACGGCCGTATTGAATCAGGCAACGACGGCGCGCCGTCTGGGCAATAGGCCAAAGAGATATTCAATGCCGGCAGCAACGTGGCCAGCAGCGCCGGCGGCAACGCCGGGTTCAGCGGCAGCAGCCGGGCGCCGCACTGCAGCAGCGCCAGATAGGCCAACAGCAACGGGTAGCTGTTTTTGCCGCACAGCGCCACGCCGATGCCGGGGCTAACCCCCTGCTGCCGGAATGCCGCTGCCAGTTGCACCACCTGTTGTTGCAAAGCGTGCCAACTGACGGCCTGTTGGCCCACCAGCAACGCCGTAGCCTGCGGCCGGTGCTGCGCCCAATAGCGCCACGGCCAGTCGGTCAACTGCGCCATACGCACTCCAGCTCGGCTTCGCCCTGCACGGGCAATGCGCTGCCGGGCCATGGACGCAGCAGCTGCGCCTGCATCAAATGCAATGTGTCCAGGCCCGGTACGGTGCCCGGCGTCAGCCACTGGGCCAGCCGCGCCAGTTGGGTCAGCCCCAGGCTGGATTCAATGCTGGAGCTGATCACCGCCGTCAGCCCGGCCTGATGCGCCTGCGTTACCAGCGCGCGGCAGCGTGCCAGGCTGCCGACCAGCGTCGGCTTGATCACAATCGCCGCGACGCCAGGCTCGGCCTGCACGACGAAATCGGCGTCTCGCACGCTTTCATCCCAGGCAATGGCAATACCGGTTTCCTGCGCAAAAGCACGCGACTCATCGCGGGTTTTGCACGGTTCTTCCAGAAAAGCGATACGATCGCGCCAGGCGGGATTGACGTATTTGGCGAAGCCTTGTGCCTTGGCCAGCGGCCAACTGCGGTTGGCGTCCAGCCGCAGTTTCAGATCCGGCAGCGCTTCCAGCAACATATTAACGATCATGCCGTCGCGCACCGCTTCATACAGCCCGACCTTCACTTTGGCGATCTTCTCCCCTGGCAGCGCCGCCAGCAGCGCGAACAGCGCATCGGGATCGCCGGTGCACAATGGCGCCGTGCGGTAATCCGCCTGCGGCGGCAACGCCCCGCTTAGCTCCGCCAGCGCGCAACTGGTGCCGAACGCCACCGCCGGCAGGTCGCTTTCCACCGGTTGCTGGCCGCATAGCCAAACCGGCAGCCACGCCAGCAGCGCGCTTTGCGCCTCGGCCAGCGTTTCCTGGCTAAAACCCGGCAGCGGCGCGATCTCTCCCCAGCCTTGCTGCTCACCCTGTTGCAGGTGCAGCAGCAGGCCGTCGCGGGTTTTCAGCCGTTGGTTGCGCAGCACCACGCCGGCTTCCATCGGCAGTTGATAACGGTATAGCGCCGCGCTGCGGATTAGCTTATCCATCAAGGGTTACGCTTGAATTTGCTGAAGTCTGGCTGGCGTTTTTCATTGAATGCGTTGCGCCCCTCCTGGCCTTCGTCGGTCATGTAAAACAGCATGGTGGCGTTGCCCGCCAGCTCTTGCAAACCGGCCTGCCCGTCACAGTCGGCGTTCAGCGCCGCCTTCAGGCAGCGCAATGCCATCGGGCTGTTTTGCAGCATTTCACGGCACCAGCGCACAGTTTCTTTTTCCAGATCTGCCAGCGGCACCACGGTGTTCACCAGCCCCATATCCAGTGCCTGCGCGGCATCATATTGGCGGCACAGGAACCAGATTTCGCGCGCTTTTTTCTGGCCGACAATGCGCGCCATGTAAGAGGCGCCCCAGCCGCCATCGAACGAGCCGACCTTCGGCCCGGTCTGGCCAAAAATGGCATTGTCGGCGGCGATGGTTAGATCGCACATCATATGCAGCACATGGCCGCCGCCGATGGAATAGCCCGCCACCATCGCCACGATCGGCTTCGGGCAGGTGCGGATTTGGCGCTGGAAATCAAGCACGTTCAGATGGTGGACGCCGCTGGCGTCTTTGTAACCGCCGTAATCGCCGCGCACTTTCTGATCGCCGCCGGAGCAGAACGCTTTCTCGCCGGCGCCGGTAAGAATAATGGTGCCAATGCCGTCGTCATAGCGGGCGTTGGCCAACGCTTCCAGCATCTCTTTCACCGTCAACGGGCGAAAAGCATTACGCACCTGCGGGCGGTTGATGGTGATTTTGGCAATCCCGTCGCTGGATTTGTGATACAGGATATCCTCGAAATCACCACTGCAGTCTTGCCATTCAATCGGCGCGTAAAGCTGTTGTTCATCTGGGTAGAGCATGTTCTGTTCCTTCAAACGGGGTTATCGAGAAAATGATGCAATTGGGCGACGAAATCCTGCGGGTTGCCCAGGTGGGCGTTGTGCCCGGCCTGCGGCACAATGCCCAACGGCAACCCGGCTTCGCGCACCAACGCCTGAAATTTATGATCGCTGTCGCCGCAGAGTACGCGCAGCGGCACCGGCAGTTGGCGCAGTTGGTCGCCCAGGTAAGGCTGGCGCCCAAGCGAGGTGGCTTCAAGCATGTCCGCCACCGCGGGGCCGTCGTTAACCGCCCGTACGGCAATCAGCGCTTCGCGATGCACGGTGCTGAGATCGGCAAACACCGGCTGCTGGTACCAATCGGCCAGCACGCGGGTAATGGGTTCATGGCGAAAACGGCTGGCCCAGGCGGCGTCATGGGCGCTGCGCTGCTCGCGCAGGCTTTCACAGCCTAAACCGGGGTTGCCGCCTTCAATCACCACGCCCTGCAGACCAGTGTGGTTGCCCTGGCAGGCATGGTACATCGCAATGCGCCCGCCGAGCGAATAGCCCACCAGCCAGTACTTCTCAATACGGTAAAGCGCCAGCACCGCATTGATTTGCCGGCTGACATCGTCAAGACCGGTGCAGTGCTGGTTGGCCGAATCGCCATGGCCGGGCAGATCGATCGCCAGCGATGGCCACTGCGGGCAATGGCCGGCGATCACCCGCCACTCATTGTTATTACCAAGAAAACCATGTAACCACACCAGCCAGGGGCGATCGCCCTCACCGCTTTGCAATACTTTTGCTGCCAGCATCAGCCTGCCACCATTTGTTGTATCAGGTATTGCACCGCCTCTGCGCCATCGCTCGGCGATACCTGTAATTCAATCAGCGTAGCGCCGCTGTGGCGCCAGCCCTGCTCCACCGCCTGGCGTAACTGTTGCCAGTCGGCCGGGCAGTCATAGTTAATCTGGAACATCGCCGCCGCGTGGCTAAACTCCACGTCCTGCGGCATGCAGTAGAAGCGCTGGCGCTCCGTTTCCGGGGTGGGTAATAGCGAAAATATCTGGCCCCCGTTATTGTTCACAACAATCAGCACCGTCGGCGCCGAGCAGTGGCGCAGTAGCGCCAGCGCATTCAAGTCATACAACGCGGAAAGATCGCCCACCAACGCCAGCGTGGGCTTGGCCGTGGCGCGCTGCACCCCAGCCGTCGTGGAAAGCAGCCCGTCAATGCCGCTGGCGCCGCGGTTGCTGAACACCGGGTAGCCCGGCGGCAACTGCGCCAGCGCATCAACCAACCGCACCACCAGGCTGTTGCCCAGAAACAGTTGGCCGTTTTCCGGCAGCAGTTGCGCCAGGCGATGCGCCAACAGTGCTTCGCCAAAGCGATCGCGCAGATAGCCGGTCACCAGCTCGTGGGTTTGCGCCGCGATGGCGGCCAGATCGTCGGCCCAGGGGGAACGCAACTGCGCCGGGTGCGCATCAAGCCATTGCCCCACCGGGCAACAAATACGCCGGCCGCGGTGCTGGGCGGGATCACGCTGCCCCGGCAGCGCGTCCACCAGCCAGTATTCTTGCGGCTGGCACTGCGCCTGCCATTGCAGCACGCGTTTGCCCGTCAGGCTGGCGCCAAATTGGATCACCAACTGGGCGTTGGCCAGGATGCCCTTGGCTTGCGGGCGCGCCAGCCACAAATCGGCACACGGCAACGGCTGCCCGGTCTGCGACAGCACATCGCCAATCAGCGGCCACCCCAGCATCTCGGCCCAGGCCGCCAGTTGCTCGCCTTCTTCTGCGCTGATGCGCCCGGCCACAATCACCCCGCGTTTCTGGCGCCAAAAATGCCAGTCAGGCTGCTTCGCCACGCTCAGCGTGGCCGGGGTGCAAAGCCAGGGGCGACGATCGTGCCACCAATTGCCTAATTCAGCCGACCAGGCCGCATAGTGTTGTTCGTCACCGCCGTACAACGGCTCGGCGAACGGGCAATTGATATGCAGGACGCCATGGGCCAGGTTCGCCATGGCGTTGTCCACGGTGGCGACCAGCCAGCGCGCCGGAATATCCGGGGTGGGCCGCGGCAAATCTATCGCCTGCGCCGGGTGGCCGGCATACAGGCCGTGCTGGCGGATCGCCTGGTTGGCGCCACAGTCGATCAGCTCAGGCGGGCGATCGGCCGTCAGGCAAACCAGGCGTTCGCCGGTGAGGCTGGCTTCAATGATGGCGGGATACAGGTTGGCAGCCGCCGTGCCGGAGGTGACGATCACCGCGACGGGCTCTTGCGATGCTTTCGCCAGGCCCAGCGCCAAATGGCCCAGGCCGCGCTCGTCAAAATGGGTATGGCAAATGAAGGCGGGGTTGGCCGCCGCCGCAAGCGTCAACGGCGTGGAACGCGATCCGGGGGCAATGCAGACATGCCGCACCCCATGCCGAGACAGCGCTTCCAATAACAACGCCGCCCAGCGGCGATTAAAAACACTTGTCGACATAGTCCGCTCACAAATCCGTTAACAGAATTATTTCTCTGGCATTAATCACGCCAACACAATGATCAAATTATATGAGTAGTTTTCAACACGGCTTTTGCGCTGGCGCAAAAACGCCGTATATCCTTAAAGCGCAATGGCGGCTTCTTACCCTGAAAGATCAAAGTTAATGTCTTGGTGAATGGCCGGGCGCCCAGGATTGCAACCAAAAATGAACAAATAAATTACAGGTAGCTTACACGCAAGCGCGCGGCTTCTCCATGCAAGGCCGTGATTTCGGGATACATAAACAGCACGCTTAGACAGTTAGCGAGTTTACCGGCAAACGCAGCGCAGAAGGCAGAGAAAAGAGAGGGAAATGCGTGGGGATGGAGAGAAAGAAACAGGGCGCGGCACACGCCCTGCCCGCTTCGCGCTAGCGGCGCGCCAGCAATAGGCCGAACACCAACCCCACGGTGGCGCCGATGCCCACGCTTTGCCAAGGCTTCTCGTGCACGTAGAAATCCGCGCGCAAAGCGGCATCTTTGGCACGCGCGCAGTACGATTCCGAGACGCTTTCCAGCCGTGTTCTTACCTCTTGCAGCGCCTGCTCGGCATGGGATTTGATATCGACATAGGCCTGATCGGCACGATCGCCGGAATACGCCAAAACCTCTTCCAGCGTGTCAGACAGCATTTTCAGATCGTCATCAAGGGTAGTTTGATCGTCGTCCGTATTTTTCGACATTTTCGTTTCCTCCGCCGTTAGAAAATTCACCATGCCCCTAACTATAGGAACAAACCCCGTTTGCCGCCATGAGACTTTTGGCACACCGGGTTGAACGCCAGACGCTATACGGCGACAGACATCCCGCCATCGACAAACAGCAGTTGACCGTTAACAAAATTAGCCGCGCCGGAGGCCAGGAACACCGCCGCACCGATCAGTTCCGCCGGATCGCCCCAACGGGCCGCCGGCGTGCGTTTGGTCAGCCAGCCGGTAAATGCCGGATCGTCCGCCAGCGCCTGCGTCATTTCCGTTTTGAAATACCCCGGCGCGATGCCGTTTACCTGGATATTGTAACGCGCCAGTTCCACGCACATGCCGCGCGTCAGCATTTTCACCGCGCCTTTTGACGCCGCATACGGCGTGATGGTGTCGCGCCCAAGCTCGCTTTGCATCGAACCGATGTTGATTATCTTGCCACGCCGGCGCTGCACCATATGGCGTGCGACCGCCTGTGACACCACGAATACCGCCTTCTGGTTAACCGCGATGATTTCGTCCCATTCGCTTTCCGGAAAATCGATAAACGGGTGGCGGCGTTGGATACCGGCGTTATTGATCAGCACGTCAATCGGGCCAAGATCCGCCTCAACTTGTGCAATCGCCTGGTGGATAGCCTGCGAATCGGTAACGTCGAACGCCACCGCTTCGGCCTGCAGGCCCTCGCTGCGCAGGGCGTTCACCGCACGCTCGGCGCTTTCCGCCCTGGTGGCGTTCACCAGGATCTGCGCGCCGCGTTGCCCCAGCCCTTTAGCCAACAGGAAACCGATGCCGCGTGAAGAACCGGTGATAAGTATTCTTTTGTTTTCCAACGAAAATAACGGATCCATAATGCCCCCCAGCCAATGCCCTGTAACGAAAATATCGTCATGCGATAGCGTCTCTGTAGCATAGCTTACGCCCTGCCGGTGCCCTTATGGTGGTTGTTGCTCGCAAAAAAAACAGCGTGCAAGCACGCTGAAAATGATACACAACAACACCAGGGAAAACGCTCGCCATACTGCGCGGGGTTATCAGCGCGGAAAGTCTGCGCGCATCGCCCACAGGCCCAACCCCAAACACACTACGGCATTAACCAAAAATAGCAGATTGACCGCCAGACTCAGGCTGACATGGTCAATAACCAGCCCCAACAGGATAGGCACCCAGTTGGCAATGTAAGCAATCACGTAAAACAGCGATACCAGCCGCGCATGGCTTGCCGCGGGGGATATCAGGTTCACCAGCATGGCGCTGCCGACAAAAACCGCGCCGTAGGCATAACCGGCGATCGCCATCCCCACGGCCGCCATGCCCAGTGAGTGAAACGCCAGCGCAACGGCAAACACCGCGACCGACAGCGCCTGCGCCAGGCAGCCGAGCATCAGCGAGTAACGGGCATTTGCCCGGCGGCTCAGCAGTTGGCTGATGCCGGCAATCACCAGATACACGGCAATCACATAGCCAAACACCCCGCGGCTATGCATGCCTAACAACGTCTCCGCCACGCTGGGCCCGATCACCAGCATACTGGCAGCAAGCACCCAGCAGAAAAACAGCGCGCCGGCACACAGGAAAAACTTACCGCCGGTGGCCCGCAGGCCCTCGGCCAGCGCCCCGCGCGCGGGCAGCGATTTATGCGTTGCCGCCGTACTCACCACCGCAGCGGCGGCAGGCACAGGTGGCCAGCGCAACACCACGCCGATCAGCGCCACCGCAGCGATCACCATAATGATAGCAAACGGCAGCGAGGTGGTATAAAAACCGGTTTGCAACGCAATGCCGCTGAAAATCGGCCCCAGTGCCAGGCCGGCAGTAAACGATAAGGTGGCAATCAACGCCGCCGTTTTGCCCCCGTCCTGCGGGCCAAAGCGCATCAGCGCGATATTGGCAGCGCCGGTCAGCGCCCCGGTGCCAATGCCGGCCAGCAAACGCGCCATCAGCATCATCACCAACGAATCCGCCATGGCGAACAGCAAAGCGCCGCCCAACACGGCCAGCAGCGCTGGCACAATCATGATACGCAGGTCTTTAACCCGGCCCGCCAGGTTGCCCACGCTAAACAGTGAAATGAGCACGCCAGCGGCATAGGCGCCATAAATAACCGTCAGGCTAACCGACGAAAGCCCCAGTTCCCGTTGGTAAAGCGGATACAACGGCGACGGCGCGCTGCTGTTAAGCAATGCGGCCATTAACGCCAGGGCCAAAAACAGCAATACCGCAAAATGCGACGTGCGCGGCCCTATTTTTAGGGCCTTTTCAACAGCAATACCTGCCGGCATCGATTCTCTCCCGAAACAATAAGGCACCAACCTTAAATAAATGTGTCACCCTGAAAGGAATTTCTAATAAGGGAACACAGTTATCTTACTGCCCGGGTATAAGGCAAAACATCACCAGAAATGCATCACGGTGATTCATTAATGCATCCCGACGGGAAAGGCCAGCCAATCAGGCAACCACGCGCGCATTTAATAACCAATTCAGTGCAATCAACAACGTATGAACTTATTTTGGCGACTAAGCCGGCAAAAGGCCAGCCCAACAGATGAATCAATCGGGAATAATAATATAAGAGAACGGACTAAGAGATGCCGTACAATTTGTGGTTACCTTTCACTGCGCACAAGAAACAGCGCGGGAAAGCATTACAGCGGCAATTGCCTTTTTTCCATCTCGGCACGATAGAGCGCATAAAATTCGCCCTGCATCCTAACAAAGGATTTATAGAAAATACCGAAGATCAGAATGGGTATCAGGCGCTGATCTTTTTTCTTTTTATAAGAATGGTAAAATTTTGTAACTTTCTTATCGCTCATTTTCCCTGAACTCAGACGGCGCTGGAGTAGTTTTTTTGATAGCGCCGTTATTCCACGCACATAAAGCCCCAAAATTAAATATACCCTTCATACTTCAAGTTGCAGGTGTGTTGGCTTTCCTCGCTCACCCCAGTCACTTACTGGAGTAAGCTCCTGGGGATTCACTGCGTTGCCGCCTTCCTGCAACTCGAATTATTTTGGGTATAAACACTCACAACAATAACCACTAAAATAGCGATCTGCGCAATAGCATTTAACATTCCCGCATCCTTTAAAAATGAAAACGGAATGTATTGTAAGCGCCTGCAATATACCGAACAAAGGAAAAGGTCAGGTTTTGATTATGGAGTATACACTGCCAGAGAAGTAACGTAGCGGCTTTAACGTCATTTGTCACATACGCTATTTTTTAATACACTAACGAATTGAAAAATATGAAAATAACCGCATAAAGAGATATAACGGCATGCAGTTAAGATTAATCTCAAAAACATGCCGTACATTTCATTCTTTATTCAAAATATTAAATGCTCCCTTTGACCGGCATTACTTTCACACGCCCTGTCTCACTGCTTTATGGTGATGGTTTTGGCCTTCCTGGCCGGAGCCCGCCTTAAAATAGCCAATGCCCCCGACAATATAATCAGCGCCATACCCGCCGCCGCGATATAAGACAGACTTTCGTCAAAGATCAGATACCCCAATAGCGTAGAGAAAATAATCGTGCTGTATGACAGGATGCTGACAATCACTGGGTTGCCGCTGCCGTAGGCCCGCGTCATGCTGATTTGCGCCAGGCTGCCAAACAAACCAATGGCGCACACACAGAGGAAGGTGCCGGCATCAAGGGCGGAAAAGCCAACCGTGGTCGCCATCACCACCCCAACCAACGTGCCAACCAGCGAAAAATAAAATACCACGCGCAGTTCTGGCTCACCGCTGCGCACCAGTTTCCCGACGTTGAAATAGGCCAGCGCAGTCAGCAGGCCGGCTGACAGGCCGATAAGGGTGGCGGCATATTCACCGTGTGGCATATCCGGCCGCAGCAGCACGATGATGCCGAGAAAGCCAAGCAATACCGAAAAGAGCAGTTTGCCCGTCAACTGCCCCTTCGCGGTGATAAAGGTGATGACCGACTGGAAAATGGGATTGGTATAGCCCAACGTCGTGGCAGTGGCGATCGGTAGGTGAATCAACGCATAAAACCCGCAGTACATCGCCACATTACCGATCGCCGCGCGTTGCATGTGCAGCCCCAGCTTGCGGGTACGAAAGCCGATATTCTTTATCTTGATCAGCGCCGCAACGATCAAGACATTGATAAACGAACGGTAGAAAATGATTTCGAAGAAACCGACTTTAGCCGAGGCCAATTTAATGCTGGCGCCCATTAGCGCGAAAAACGCGCTGGCGACCACCATCCATAACGCAACCATGATTTCCCTTAAATACCACCCAAGCAGGCATTTTTTATTTATGATAACGGGGCACAAACGCCTCCCAGCGCCACGCCCGGCGTGAAGCATCAGCCAGGCAAACAACATCTGCATCTTCGCGCCATTCAGCGCAGAACACAATATCCCTTGGCAGGCCAACCGCCGTTTTCCCCGTCACTTTCGGCATAAAAAATGCCAGCCGGTAAAACCAGGCTGGCACGTTACGCTTGAGCCGGCGAGCGGCGATCAGAACATCGGCTGTGCCAACTGAACCAGGCTAATCAGCGGCTGCGGGTAGAGCCCCAAAAACAGCACCAGCGCCGCAGAGATCAGCACCACGACGCCACCGGCCGTCAACGCCCAGTTGTTTGGCGTATCACGCACCGGTGTTTCCGGTGCGCTAAGGTACAGGCTCACCGTGACACGCAGATAATAATACAGGCCGATCGCACTGCCCACCACCACGGCACCGGTCAACCACCACTGGTGTGCGCTTACGCCGGTGGCGATAACAAAGAACTTACCGATAAAGCCCAGCGTCATCGGGATCCCTGCCAACGACAGCATCATCACCGTCATGACCGCCGACAGTACCGGCTTGTGCCAGAACAGCCCGCGATAAGCGAACAGAGAGTCGGCGTCCGGGCCACGGTACGGGCTGGACATCAGGCTGACCACGCCAAAGGCCCCCAGGCTGCTGAACAGGTAACCGGCCAGGTATACGCCGACGGTTTCCAGCGACAGCTGGTGGGTTTGTACCGCCACCAGCGCCACCAGCAGATAGCCCAGATGCGCAATGGAGGAGTAACCCAGCAAACGCTTGATGTTGGTCTGGCTGATCGCCATCAGGTTGCCGAACAGGATCGAGCAGAAGGCAATGATCGCCAGTACCATCCGCAACGCATCGCTATCCGCCGCCGGGGCGTACAGGAACAGGCGCATCACCACCGCAAAAATGGCGATCTTGCTGGCGGTCGCCAGGAAGGTGGAAACCGGTGCCGGCGCCCCCTGATACACATCGGGCGTCCACAGTTGGAACGGCACCAATGACAGCTTAAAGCCCAGGCCGACGATCATCATGCCCATACCCGCCAGAATCAACGGCTGGTGCAGCATGTTCTCGCTCAGGCTTTTACCGAGCATCGCCAGCGACAAATCGCCGGATTCCGCATACAGCAGCGCCATACCGAACAACAGGAAGCTGGACGCCGCCGCAGACAGCAGCATGTATTTGATGGCTGCTTCCAGCGAACGTTTCTGGCGGTAGGCATAGCCCACCAGCCCGAACAGCGGCAGCGAAATCAGCTCAATACCAATGAACAGCGAAGCCAGGTGATTGGCGCTCGCCAGCAGGATACCGCCCATCGCGGCAATCAGCACCAGCAGGTAGAACTCTTCACGGTTGTCCGGATACCCCACCAGCCACGGGTAGGCGAAGGTACAGGTTGCCAGGCTGGCCATCAACACCAGGCCGGTGTAGAGCATGGAATAACCGTCAACCCGCAGCAGCGGGGTCACATCCATCGGGCCTGCCTGGCCGACAAAGTAAAGTGAAAGCAGCGCCAGGTTGAGGCCAACCACTGCCAGCGTGGCGTTGATAAAGTGGTCGCGTCGCCACGCAATGCTTAGCATCACAACCACCACCGTCAATCCGACGATCAACAGCGGTAATAGTGCGATCAGTTGTTGAGGAGTTATTGTCATGGCGAATTACGGCCTTGTTGTTGAAATTGCAGAAACTGACGAACCAAACCAATGTTGCACGTTGCTCATCGCCGTGGCCGAGGTATCCAGAATCGGCTGCGGGAAGAACCCGAGCAGCACCAACAATACCGCCAGCAGCAGAATGATGAACAATTCCCGCGCGGTCATGCCCGGCAACGGCTGTTCGGATTTCGGCGCGCCATAGTAGGCACGCTGCATCATGATCAGCGAATAAACTGAAGCGAACACCAGGCCGAAGGTAGATATCACGGTAATGACCGGCACAACCTGGAAGCTGCCGAACAGGATCATGAATTCACCGACGAAGTTACCGGTGCCCGGCATCCCCAACGTTGCCACGGCGAAGAACAGCGATAGCGCCGGCAGATACTTGATACGGCCCCACAGCCCGCCCATTTGGCGCATGTCGCGGGTGTGCAGGCGCTCGTAAAGCTGGCCGCAGATAATGAACATCCCGGCCGCCGACAGGCCGTGGGCAATCATCTGGATCACCGCACCCTGATAGGCCAGTTGGCTGCCGGTGTAGATGGCGATCAGCACAAACCCCATGTGGGAAACCGAGGTGTAGGCAATCAGGCGTTTGATGTCGGTTTGGGCAAAGGCCATCCAGGCGCCGTAGAAAATCCCCACCACGCCCAGCCACATGGCGATCGGCGCAAACTCATGGGATGCGTTCGGGAACAGCGGCAGGCTAAAGCGCAACAGGCCGTAGGCCGCAGTTTTCAGCAGGATCCCCGCCAGGTCGACCGAGCCGGCGGTTGGCGCCTGGCTGTGGGCGTCCGGCAGCCAACCGTGCAACGGCACAACCGGCATTTTCACCGCAAAGGCGATGAAGAAGCCCAGCATCAGCAGGTATTCCACATGGTGCGACATCGGCGTGCTTAGCAGATCCTCATAGTTGAAGGTCCACACGCCGGTGTTGTTATAGTGCACAAACACCAGGCCCAAAATGGCAATCAGCATCACCAAGCCGCTGGCCTGGGTATAGATGAAGAATTTGGTCGCGGCGCTAATACGTGTTTTACCGTCCGATGCCTTATGGCCCCACAGGGCAATCAGGAAGTACATCGGCACCAGCATCATTTCCCAGAAGAAGAAGAACAGGAACATGTCGATGGCAAGAAACACGCCGATGACACCACCCAGGATCCACAGCAAGTTGAGGTGGAAGAACCCCTGGTATTTCTGGATCTCATTCCAGGAGCACAGGATCGCCAGCACGCCCAGCAGCCCGGTCAAGACCACCATCAGCAGCGACAGGCCGTCCAGCGCCAGATGAATGGAAATACCAAAGCGCGGGATCCACGGCAGAACAAATGTTTCCTGCCACTGCGGAATACCCTGCGGCGTGGTCAACGTATAGCCGCCCTGCAGCCACAGCAGCAGCGAGAGCACCAGTGTCAGCCCCATGGCAATCAAGGCGATCCAGCGTGGCATCTTCGTGCCAAAGCGCTCGCACTGCCAGCACAGCAGGCCGCCAATAAAGGGGAGAAGAATTAGCCAAGGTAATAGCATGGCGTTTTGTGTCCCTTATCTGAATAATCTAAAGTCTGTATCAGGCCCCTGCTCACCAAGGGCCAAACCCAAAATGCGTTTGTTTAAATTATTCGTTAAACCCAAATCAACAGCGCCAAGACGACCACTGCACCCACACCCATCGATGCGATATACCACCGCACCTGACCATTCTCCGATACCGTCAGGCCACGATTCCCGAAGCGGGCGAACACGGCTGGCAGATTCATCAGGCGGTCCAGCGGATCGCGCTGCAGCAAACGGGCGATTCCCAGATACGGCCTGACGAACAGTTTGTCGTACAACCAGTCAAAGCCCCAGGCATGGAACCACCAGACGGAGAAGAAACGGCCCGGCGCGCTAGCCGCCACGCTATTGACCAGGCTACGTTTGCCGAGCCACAAGACGGCCGCCAGCACGATGCCGATAATGGCGACGATGCCGGAGGTGATTTCCAACGTCAGCATGGAACCGTGCGCCAGCTCGGCCCTTTCCGGCAGCACCCCTTGCAATGGCGGCACAATCAGCGCCCCGACAAAGGTGGACAACACCAGCAGAACCAGCAGCGGCAGGTGGTGGGTAATCCCCCGCCCCGCGTGCGCTTTGATTTTTTCTTCGCCATGGAACACGATGAAAATCATCCGGAAGGTGTACAGCGACGTCATAAACGCGCCGATCAGCCCCGCCAGCATCAGGTTGATATGGCCGTTGGCCATCGCCCCCGCCAGAATTTCATCCTTACTGAAGAAGCCGGCGGTAATCAGCGGCAGCGCCGACAGCGCCGCGCCCCCCACCAGGAAGCACACGTAGACCAGCGGAATGCTCTTGCGCAGGCCGCCCATTTTGAAAATGTTCTGCTCGTGGTGGCAGGCCAGAATCACCGAACCGGAAGACAGGAACAGCAGCGCTTTGAAGAACGCGTGCGTCATCAGGTGGAAAATCGCCGCGTCCCACGCCTGCACGCCCAGCGCCAGGAACATATAGCCGATCTGGCTCATGGTGGAATAGGCAAGCACGCGTTTGATGTCGGTTTGCACCAGCGCGGCAAAGCCGGCCAGCAGCAAGGTCACCGCCCCAACGATCCCCACCAGGTGCAGCACTTCCGGCGCCATCAGGAACAGGCCATGCGTACGGGCGATCAGGTAAACGCCCGCGGTCACCATGGTGGCGGCGTGGATCAACGCGGACACCGGCGTTGGGCCGGCCATCGCGTCCGCCAGCCAGGTTTGCAGCGGCAACTGGGCAGATTTACCCACCGCCCCGCCCAGCAGCATCAGCGCCGCCCAGGTGATGGCCGGATCGCCCACTGCCAGTTTTTGCGGCGCCAGCACTATCAGCTCACGGAAGTTCAGCGTGCCCAGCTCGTGGTAGAGAATGAACAGTGCGAAGGCCAGGAACACATCACCGACGCGGGTGACGATAAACGCCTTCATGGCCGCCGCGCCGTTGTGCGGATCTTTGTAATAGAAGCCGATCAACAGATAGCTGCACAGGCCCACGCCTTCCCAGCCCAGGTACATCAGCAACAGGTTATCCGCCAGTACCAATACCACCATGCTGGCGATAAACAGGTTGGTGTAGGCAAAGAAACGCGAATAGCCTTCTTCGCCGCGCATGTACCAGGAAGCGAACATGTGGATGAAGAAGCCGACGCCGGTCACAACCCCCAGCATCGTCAGCGACAGGCCATCCAGCGCCAGGTTAAAGCCGATATTGAAGTTGCCGACGGCCATCCAGTTCCACAGGCTTTGCTCGAACACCTGCGCGCCGGTGGCTTGTTGACCAAGAAAACCGATGGCCACAAACACCGTTACCAGTGCCGCCAAGCCGACGGAACCCACGCCGATGGTCGCCGATGTGTTTTCGGACCAGCGGCCGCGGGAGAATGCCAACAGCAGAAACCCGATCAGCGGTAGCAGAATAGTTAAATATAATAGGTTCATCCGCGCATCTCACTGACTGTATCAATATTCAGGGTGTGACGGCGACGGTAAAGCTGGAGCAGCAGCGCCAGGCCAATGCTGGCTTCGGCCGCCGCCAGGCTGATCGCCAGGATATACATCACCTGCCCGTCCGCCTGGCCCCAGTAGCTTCCCGCCACGATAAACGCCAACGCCGCGGCGTTAATCATCACTTCAAGGCTGATCAGCATAAACAGCAGGTTGCGGCGCACCAGCAGCCCGGTCAGCCCAAGCACAAACAGAATCGCCGCCAGGATCAAACCATGTTGGAGAGGGATCATGCTTGTTCCTCCGATTTTCTTCTCGCCATTTCGCCACCGGCGGTGGCATTGCTCAATACCTCGCCCGGTTTGTGTTCACGGCCAATGTGGAAGGCAACAACCAACCCCGCCAACAGCAGCATTGAGGCCAGTTCAACCGCCAGCACGTAAGGGCCGAACAGGCTGATCCCCACCGCTTTGGCATCCACCATATCGCCGCTGATGCCCTGATCGGACACGCTGCGAATGGCCACAATCAATACCGCCAACAGCAACAGCGACAGCACGCCGGGGCCGATCCAGACCACCGGCCGCAGCCATTCGCGTTCCTGCTGCTGCACCGCACTGCCCAGGTTCAGCATCATCACCACGAACACGAACAGCACCATAATGGCGCCCGCGTAGACGATGATTTCCAGCGCGCCGGCAAAATAGGCGCCCAGCGAGAAAAAGACTGCCGCAATCGCCAGTAATGAAACGATCAGGTACAGCAGCGCATGCACAGGGTTGGTGTGCGTAATCACGCGAAGCGTCGCGAGAACCGCAATCAGACCTGCCAGATAAAAGGCAATTTCCATGCTCAGCTTGCTCCTTAGGGCAATAGACCTTTGACGTCAATCGGCTTGGCTTCGTTTTCGGCTTCGCCTTTGGCTTTGCCGTCAATCGCCATACCGGCCATCCGGTAGAAGTTATATTCCGGATATTTACCCGGACCCGAGATCAACAAATCCGTCTTTTCATACACCAGATCCTGGCGTTTGAATTCCCCCATCTCAAAATCCGGCGTGAGCTGGATGGCCGTCGTCGGGCAGGCTTCCTCGCACAGCCCGCAGAAAATGCAGCGTGAGAAGTTGATGCGGAAAAATTCCGGATACCAGCGGCCGTCTTTCATCTCGGCCTTTTGCAGCGAGATGCAGCCTACCGGGCACGCTACCGCACACAGGTTACAGGCAACGCATCGCTCCTCGCCGTCCGGATCGCGCGTGAGCACGATACGGCCGCGGTAACGCGGCGGCAGATAAACCGGTTCTTCCGGATACATGCGGGTTTCACGTTTGGCAAAGGCATGCAGGCCAATCATCCAAATGCTGCGCACCTGGGTGGCGAAACCAACCACTAACTCTTTCAATGTCATGGTTCATTCACCCCTTTAATTCGCGTTATACAAAATGACCGCGGCGGTCGCCAGCAGGTTCAGCAGCGTTAACGGCAGGCAGATCTTCCAGCCGAAGGCCATCACTTGGTCATAGCGCGGGCGCGGCAGCGCGGCGCGGATCAGAATGAACATCATCATGAAGAACGCCGTTTTCAGCGCAAACCAGATAAACGGCGGCAGGAACGGGCCATGCCAGCCGCCAAAGAACAGCGTCACAATCAGGGCCGAAACGGTCACGATACCGATGTATTCCCCGACGAAGAACAGGCCGAACTTCATGCCGGAATATTCAATATGGTAACCGTCCGCCAGCTCCTGTTCCGCTTCCGGTTGGTCAAACGGGTGGCGGTGGCACACCGCAACGCCGGCGATGGCAAAGGTCAGGAAGCCGAAGAACTGCGGGATCACATTCCACAGGTGCGCCTGCGACTCCACTATCGCCTGCATATTGAAGGAGCCGGCCTGCGCCACCACGCCCATCAGCGACAGCCCGATGAACACTTCATAGCTCAGGGTTTGCGCCGAAGCACGCATTGCCCCCAACAGCGAGTATTTGTTATTGCTTGACCAGCCGGCAAACAGCACGGCATACACTGCCAGGCCCGCCATCATCAGGAAGAACAAAATACCAATGTTAAGATCGGACACCGCCCAGGTCGGGCTGACCGGCACAATGGCAAACGACAGCAACAAAGAGGTGAAGGCGATCATCGGCGCCAGGGTGAAAATCACCCGGTCAGAGAACGCCGGCACCCAATCCTCTTTGAAGAACATTTTGATCATATCGGCGACCAGCTGCAGGGAACCGCCCCAGCCGACACGGTTTGGCCCGTAACGGTTCTGGAACAGCCCGAGCAGACGGCGTTCGCCAAAGCTCATGAATGCCCCGCAGGTCACCACGACCAACAGAATGACTACCGCTTTCAGGATGGCGATCAGAATGGCGATCACCTCAGGGGTTAACCAGCTCATCGTGCCGCCTCCCGCAGATTCTCAACCTTCGTCCCTACCAGCACCGGCGGGATCCCCGGCAGCCCCAACGGCAGGCCAAGCTGGCCCGGCGCAAGGCCTTCGCTCAGGCGCACCGGCAGGCGCAACTGCTGGCCGGCGCAGTTAAACTCCACCATCGCGCCAGCGTTAACGCCCAGCTGTGCCGCGTCCGCCGGATTAACCGCCACGTAGGCCTGCGGCATACGCTGCTGAATCACCGGGGAACGCTGCGACATCTCATCGCTGCCGAACAGGTGGTAATACGGCGCCACGCGCCAACCCTCGGCGTTGAACGCGGCCGGCACCTGGGTGAAATAATCCAGGCTGCCCTCCCCCGCTTCAATCAGCCGCACGCCCGGATCGCCATGGCGCAGCTTGCCGCCCACTTCGGCCTGGAATTTGTTCCAGGCTTGCGGTGAGTTCCAGCCTGGCGCCCAGGCGAATGGGATCTGCTGGCGGTCGGCCAGCGGGCTGTTGTTCCCTTCCATCGAGAAAGCAAACATCGTGTCTTTATCCTGCGGCTGGCGCGGCTCGTGCACGCTGATATTCGCGCGCATCGCCGTGCGGCCGCTGTAACGGTGCGGTGAACGCGCCAGCTTCTGGCCGCGAATGCGGAACGTGGCGTCCGGCGCGGCATCCACCATACCTTTCAACTGCGGCAGCGCCTCGGCGCAGGCATCGATCACATGATCGAGCTGCGTCCAGTCGACCTGGCGGCTGGTATAGGTGGAGTGCAGCGAGTGCAGCCAGCGCCAGCTTTCCAGCATAATGCTGCGCACGTTTTTCCCGGCATCGTCGTAGTAGGCGGGATCGTACACCTGGAAGAAGCGTTGAGCGCGGCCTTCCTGGTTAATCAGGGTGCCGTCGCTTTCAGCAAAGCTGGCCGCAGACAGGATTAAATCGGCCTTTTCCATAATGGCGGTGCGTTGATGATCGGCCACGATCAGGTTATTGACCTGCGCCAGCGCGGCATCCACCTTCTCCGCTGGCGCATGGCGGTACAGATCGTTTTCCATCACGATCGCCGTATCAGCGCTACCCTCGGCCAACAGCGCCAGAGCGTCGTCAAGCGCCCCGCCGCCCATCATGGCCAGGCCCATACTGTTGGCGGCGCTGGCGACGAAGGTGATGCCAACGTCAACTCCGCGCCCTTTCAGCGCTTTGGCGATATTGGCGGCGGCTTCGATAATCGCTTCGCTGCCGGCGTTGCTGCCGGTCACGATCAGCGGTTTCTGCGCACCGGCCAGCGCCTGCACGATAACGTCGATTTTCTTATCCAGCCCGGCGGCCAGATCGCTGACGGCCGGCGCCACCGCATCCAGCGCATGGGCGATGGCGAAGCCCAGCCGAGCCTGCTCATCCACCGGCGCCCGGTAGTTCCAGGCCGCAATGTCGTCCAGGCGGGTGTTATCCACGTTGGTGACGAACAGCGGGTGCTTGGCGTGCTGGCCGATGTTCTGCACCGCCGCAATCTGCCAGTCGGCGACGCGCTGCGCCGCCGCCATCGCCCGGGCTTTGCCTTTCACTGCCTGGCGCACCGCCAACGCAATGCGCGCGCCGGTTTGGGTCAGATCTTCGCCCAGGATCAGCACGGCGTCGTAGCTTTCGATTTCGCGCAGGGCCGGGGTATAAACGCCGCTGTTTTGCAGCACGTTCAGCATCAGCGCCAGCCGGCGCTGTTCGGCGCTGGCGATACCGGTGTAGAAGTTTTCCGCCCCGACCAGTTCACGCAGCGCAAAGTTGCTTTCCAGGCTGGCGCGCGGCGAGCCGATACCGATGGTCTTCTTCGCCTGGCGCAGAATGTCCGCCGCCCCCTGCATCGCTTGCTCGGCGTTCAGCGTGATCCAATCTTCGCCGCGGCGCTGCTGCGGCTGGCGCGGACGGTCTTTCAGGTTGACGTAGCCGTAACCGAAACGCCCGCGATCGCACAGGAAGTAGTGGTTAACGCTGCCGTTGTAGCGGTTTTCGATGCGGCGCAGCTCGCCATAGCGCTCGCCCGGGCTGGTATTACAGCCGATGCTGCACTGCTGGCAGATGCTGGGCGCAAACTGCATGTCCCATTTGCGGTTGTAGCGTTCGGAATGGGTTTTGTCGGTGAACACGCCGGTCGGGCACACTTCCACCAGGTTGCCGGAAAACTCGCTTTCCAGCACGCCGCTTTCCGGGCGGCCGAAGTAGACGTTGTCGTGGGCGCCGTAAACGCCAAAATCCGTGCCGTCGGCATAATCTTTGTAATAGCGCACGCAGCGGTAACAGGCGATGCAACGGTTCATTTCGTGGGAAATGAACGGCCCCAGTTCCTGGTTCTGGTGGGTGCGTTTGGTAAAGCGATAACGGCGGAAACTGTGCCCGGTCATTACCGTCATATCCTGCAGGTGGCAGTTGCCGCCTTCTTCACACACCGGGCAATCGTGCGGGTGGTTGGTCATCAGCCACTCAACCACGCTTTCACGGAACTGTTTCGCTTCGGCATCGTCGATGGAAATAAAGGTACCATCGGCTGCCGGCGTCATACAGGACATCACCAAACGGCCGCGCGTATCTTCCGCGTTTTGATATTGCTTCACCGCACATTGGCGGCAAGCGCCGACGCTGCCGAGCGCCGGGTGCCAGCAAAAGTAAGGAATATCAAGGCCAAGAGAGAGACAAGCCTGCAACAGGTTGTCTGCTCCGTCGACGTCGTATTCTTTGCCGTCTACATGAATCGTAGCCATAGTCAGCATGCTTCCAAGTGGCCTGCCTTACGACAGGCGTTAATCAAAAATTCGGCCGTGCAAGGCGCGCTCAGCGCGCCCGGAAGCGGCTGTTTACCAGCGTTGCTTCAGCAAGTTGTTCGGCTGAATACCGCCGATCGCATGTGCATTGCTAAAGTGCTGCACGGCGATGCCCGCTTCGAACTCGTCACGGAAATATTTAATTGCGCTTTGCAGTGGCTCTACGGCACCTGGCGCGTGGGCGCAGAAGGTTTTGCCCGGGCCCAGGAAGCGGCAAAGCTGCTCAAGGGTTTCGATATCCCCGGGTTGCCCTTCGCCTTTTTCCAGCGCCCGCAGGATCTTGACGCTCCACGGCAGGCCGTCGCGGCACGGCGTACACCAGCCGCAGGATTCACGGGCGAAAAACTCTTCCAGATTACGCACCAACGACACCATGCCGATTTCGTGATCCACCGCCATGGCCAACGCCGTCCCCAGACGGCTGCCGGCTTTGCCGATGTGCTCGAAATCCATTGGCAGATCGAGGTGATCCGCCGTCAGGAAGTCGGTGCCGGCGCCGCCCGGCTGCCAGGCTTTGAACTTCAGGCCGTCGCGCATACCGCCGGCGTAATCTTCCAGAATTTCGCGCGCCGTGGTGCCAAACGGCAGTTCCCAGACGCCGGGGTTTTTCACCCGGCCGGAGAATCCCATCAGCTTGGTGCCGGCATCGTTGCTTTTGCCGGCGGAAATCCCCTGGTACCACTCCACGCCGTTAGCCAGGATGGCCGGCACGTTGCACAGGGTTTCTACGTTGTTGACGCAGGTCGGTTTGCCCCACACGCCGGCAGAGGCCGGGAACGGCGGTTTGGAGCGCGGGTTGGCGCGGCGCCCTTCCAGCGAGTTGATCAGCGCGGTTTCTTCGCCGCAGATGTAACGGCCGGCGCCAGTGTGAACAAACAGCTCCAGATCAAAGCCGCTGCCCAGGATGTTTTTACCCAGGAAGCCCGCTTCGGTGGCTTCGGCGATGGCGCGGCGCAGATGTTTGGCCGCCTCCACGTATTCACCGCGCAGGAAGATGTAGCCGCGGTAGGCCTTCAGCGCGAAGGCGGAGATCAACATGCCTTCCACCAACAGGTGTGGCAGTTGCTCCATCAGCAGACGGTCTTTATAGGTGCCCGGCTCCATTTCATCAGCGTTACACAGCAGGTAACGGATGTTCATGGATTCGTCTTTCGGCATCAGGCTCCATTTCAAGCCGGTGGAGAACCCTGCACCACCACGGCCTTTCAGGCCGGCGTCTTTCACCTGATTGACGATCTCTTCCGGCGCCAAGCCCTTGAGCGCTTTTTCCGCCCCGGCATAACCGTTTTTGCTGCGGTACTCATCCAGCCACACCGGCTGGTGATCGTCGCGCAGCCGCCAGGTCAGCGGGTGCATTTCGGCAGTACGTTTGATATCAATCATTTATACCGCTCCAATAGTTCGACCACGTTTTCCGGCGTCAGATGAGCATGGGTATCCTCATCGATCATCATATTCGGGCCTTTGTCGCAGTTCCCCAGGCAGCAGGTCGGTAGCAGCGTAAACCGGCCGTCAAAGGTGGTTTGCCCTGGCTTGATGTTGAGCTTTTTCTCCAGCGCGGCCTGAATGCCCTGATAACCGTTGATGTGGCAAACCACGCTGTCGCAGTAGCGGATGACGTGGCGCCCCACCGGCTGGCGGAAAATCTGGCTATAGAACGTGGCCACGCCTTCGACATCGCTGGCCGGGATACCCAGCACATCGGCGATGGCGTATATCGCGCCGTCCGGCACCCAACCGTGTTTTTTCTGCACGATCTTCAAGGCTTCAATCGACGCGGCGCGCGGATCTTCGTAATGGTGCTTTTCCTGCTCTATCGCATCACGTTCTTCAGCGCTCAGCGCAAAGGCCTCGGTGCCGTGCGGCAAAGGCGCGGCATCAATCGGCTCTGGCGCATCGTGACTCACGTGAGTATCTTTTTGAGAGTGCATAGTTAGCGGTCCACATCTGACATGACAAAATCGATACTACCCAGATAAACGATCAGGTCGGAAACCAGGCTGCCGCGGATCACCGCTGGGATTTGCTGCAAATGCGCAAAGCTCGGCGTGCGTACCCGGGTGCGATAGCTCATGGTGCTGCCGTCGCTGGTCAGGTAGTAGCTGTTGATCCCTTTCGTGGCTTCAACCATCTGGAATGATTCGTTCGCCGGCATCACCGGCCCCCAGGAAACCTGCAGGAAGTGGGTAATCAGCGTTTCAATGTGCTGCAGCGTGCGCTCTTTCGGCGGCGGCGTCGTCAACGGATGATCGGCCTTGAACGGCCCTTCCGGCATGTTGTTCAGGCACTGTTCAAGAATACGCAGGCTCTGGCGCAGCTCTTCCACTTTCAACATGACGCGGGTGTAGCAATCGCTGTTGCCATCGCCGATCGGCACGTCAAAATCGAAGTTTTCATAGCCGGAATAAGGCCGCCATTTACGCACGTCGAAGGAAATACCGGTCGCGCGCAAACCAGCGCCGGTAACGCCCCAAGCCAACGCCTCTTTGGCGTTGTAGGAAGCCACGCCAACGGAACGGCCCTTGAGGATGCTGTTCTGCAACGCCGCCTTCACGTAGGAATCCAGGCGCTTCGGCATCCAGTCGAGGAAATCACGCAGCAGGCGATCCCAGCCTTTCGGCAGATCGTGCGCCACGCCGCCGATACGGAACCAGGCCGGGTGCATACGGAACCCGGTGATCGCTTCCACCAGATCGTAGATTTTCTGGCGATCGGTAAAGGCGAAGAACACCGGGGTCATTGCGCCGACGTCCTGGATAAAGGTGCTGATGTACAGCAAGTGGCTGTTGATACGGAACAGCTCCGACAACATCACGCGGATGGTGTTGACGCGATCCGGCACCACGATACCGGCCAGTTTCTCAACCGCCAGCACGTACGGCATTTCGTTGACGCAGCCGCCCAGGTATTCGATGCGATCGGTATAGGGGATGTAGCTGTGCCACGACTGGCGTTCGCCCATTTTCTCGGCGCCGCGGTGGTGGTAGCCGATATCCGGCACGCAGTCGACGATGTCTTCACCGTCCAACTGGAGGATGATTCGGAACGCGCCGTGCGAGGACGGGTGGTTAGGGCCGAGGTTAAGGAACATAAAGTCCTCGTTCTCGGTGCCGCGCTTCATGCCCCACTCTTCCGGTTTGAAGGTCAAGGCCTCCATTTCCAGATCTTCTTTCTGTTTGGTCAACACAAAGGGATCGAATTCCGTGGCGCGCGCTGGGTAGTCCTTGCGTAACGGATGGCCTTCCCAGGTCTTCGGCATCATGATGCGCGTCAGGTGCGGGTGGCCGTCAAAGGTAATGCCGAACATCTCCCAGGTTTCACGCTCATACCAGTTGGCGTTGGGGAAGATTTGGGTCACGGTGGGCACGTGCAGATGTTTTTCCGACAGCGCCACTTTCAGCATGATGTCGCGGTTGCGATCGATGGAGATCAAATGATAGAAAACGGAGAAGTCCGCCGCCGGCAGGCCCTGGCGGTGGGTGCGCAAGCGTTCGTCCATGCCGTGCAGATCGAACAGCATAACGTACGGCTTCGGCAATTTTCTTAAAAACGTCATTACTTCCAGCAGCTGTTCAACCTTCACCCATACCACGGGTATGCCGGTGCGGGTGGGCTGAACAGTAAAGGCTTCCGGCCCAAAACGGTTGCGCAGTTCGCCAATCACCGGATCATCAAGATGATCGCGGGTTTCCCATACAGGACGGGCAGTCTGGGCGTCGTGCGTCGTTAAATCTGTCATAATTTTTTCACCACGTTAAATGGTCATTTTTATTGCAAGCTTAACTGCTCTTGGTTACCGAACCGGCGCAACAAGGTCGGTATTCATCCGCACGCTTAAATCTCGTCGGGCGTGCGAAGGTTAGTCACCGCGATGCGTTCGCCGTGCTTACGTTCCCTTTCAGACTGCATATTGGCGCGGTACACGCCCTGATCGCCGACCACCCATGACAACGGGCGGCGTTCTTTGCCGATGGACTCCTGCAGCAGCAGCAGCGCCTGCATGTAGGCCTCCGGGCGCGGCGGGCAACCGGGGATATACACGTCAACCGGCAGGAATTTGTCGACGCCCTGCACCACGGAATAAATGTCGTACATGCCGCCGGAATTGGCGCAGGCGCCCATTGAGATCACCCATTTCGGCTCCAGCATCTGCTCATACAGGCGCTGAATAACCGGCGCCATCTTGGTAAAGCAGGTGCCGGCCACCACCATGAAATCCGCCTGGCGCGGAGAGGCGCGCAGCACTTCAGCACCGAAGCGCGCCACGTCGTGAACGGCAGTAAAGGAGGTCACCATTTCCACATAGCAACAAGAAAGGCCAAAGTTATAAGGCCAAAGAGAGTTTTTACGCCCCCAGTTCACCATGTCATGCAACGCATGCTCGAGTTTACCCATGTAAACCGTACGGTGAACCTGCTGCTCCAGAGGATCGCTGACGATCTCCTGCTTTTGCAGGGGGTAACGGTCATTCTCACCGTTCGGGTCTATGCGGGTGAGCGTATAGTCCATGTTAATGCCTCGCTGTTACTGCGGATGACTGTTGCTGTTAGTAATGGTGCCTGGTTTGACCTGACGCTTGGAACGTGCCGGCGTCCAGTCCAGCGCGCCAATGCGCACCAGATAAAATAGGCCGGCCAAAAGCACCAGAATGAAGATGGTGGCTTCGACAAAACCCAACCAGCCGCTCTCACGAATAGAGACCGACCAGGCGTACAGGTATAAGGCTTCAACGTCGAAAATAACGAAGAACATGGCGACCAGGTAAAACTTGGCGGAAAGGCGCAAACGCGCCGACCCGACGGAGTCGATCCCTGATTCATAAGGGGTATTTTTGGCACGAGCTCTGGCTCTTCCGCCGAGGAAAAACGCCCCCAGCAGCATGAGGCCGCATAGCCCGATAGCTACGACAAGAAATACGGCAAACGCCCAGTGATGGGCGATAACTTCAGTGGTTGTTGACATACTCTTTGCTTACTCATCAAAAGCGGTGTCGGACATCCTGCTCTTATAGCTGGCAGTTAGCGCATCGCATCGATTCAAGGGAAGGATAAATAACCACAATAAAAAACTGCATTTAGATCACATTAGACAGTGATTTTAATGTGGTTTTTTACTCCTTTTCATAACCTTTTGTCAACTTTAACAAAAGATTCCTCACGTTAATTCACATATATAGCAATTTATTAACACTTAATGCGTCTTGGTTAGGCTAAATCGTGTCAGTCAACGGCGGTATAGCGACCAACAGGAATAAACCAACATTAATATTCAGGTTTTAGTCTAACATTTTCTCAAGAAACCCCCGTGTTTCCACTCACTACCTAGGGGTATTTTTTTGATCCAAGACACGTTTCCAGCAAAAAAACCGCCCCAGCCATGCCAGGCATTGGCAATGCTTATCAATTTTCGCCCAACGCGATGGCGCGAATGAAAATAGCAAAATACCCACACTAACTCCAGGTTTTTACTTGCTTGTCTCATGAATGAAAAACAAACGGAACAGGCGATTAACACCACGAACGGGGAATGTTGCTGGCTGGCAGGCTATAGGCGGGAAATGGGGTTACAGGCATAAAAAATGCCAGCCGGTTTTACCCCGGCTGGCATTCGCGTAATCACGGCTATGTGTTACCAGAAAATAAATCGGGTGTTACTCATCCGCATCGGCGGCGCCGCTATCATCCTTGGTGCCCACATCGGCACTGGTGAAGCTATAGCTATCGTTACCATTTTGCACCGCGCGGAAAATGGCCATTGCCAGCTCATTCTCACACTGCGTGTCCTTGCACAAGACATACTGCGTATCCGGCAACGGCGGCAACCCTTCGGAGGAGCCCAGCACGCGCAGATCCGGGCTCATCATTTCGATCGGCCGGGCTGTCACGCCCAGGCCCGCCTTACATGCCGCACGCACGGCGGAAAGCGTGGAAGCCACATAGGCGATACGCCAGGGGATGCCAGCTTCGTCCAGATGCTTGATCGCCATAGCGCGGAACGGGCTGGGTTCGTCAAGCACCACCAGCGGGATCGGCTCACCCTGCTGATAGCGGTAATCCGCAGAGCAATACCACAGCGTCGGCGACGTGCGCAGCACAATATGTGGGTGCCCTTCGGCATCGACGGTGGTGATGGCAAGATCGACCTCACCGGTTTTCAGCATATCGATCATAAATGGGCTGCGTTTCACCCGCACATCAATCGCCAGCTTGGGATAGACGGACGTCACGCGGTTGAGCAAAAAAGGCAGGATGGTATCGGCAGTATCATCAGACGCGCCAATCGTCAGGACACCCTTGATATTGTTGTACATCAATGAGGCACAGGCTTCATCGTTAAAGCGCAGGATTTTCCTGGCATAACCAAGAAGCTGAATGCCGTGTTCCGTCAACAACTTGTTACGGCCATGGCGGGCAAACAGTTCCTTGCCAACCAATTGCTCTAACCGCTGCATTTGTTGACTGACTGCTGACTGTGTTCGGCACACGGCGACGGCCGCGGCGGCAAAAGTATTTAAATCAGCAACAGCCACAAATGTCCTTAGCAGATCGAGGTCGAGATTAAGTATCGGACGATTTGCATTTGTCATAGTGTGTTCTTCACTTTTTGAATTCTATTAATTTATAAAACTACCCTGGTGTATTTCTAAGACGCCGTTTAAAGGGACGGCGCCAGATATGACAGTACCCCACTCATAAGTGGAGGGCAAAAAAATTACTTATATTTCGTTACCTCCATCGCCTTTTGCGCTAAAACATATCGATATTACTTATCAAATGCCGATACATACACGCTCAAAACCATTAACAATACGTTATCAAAAGGATTTTACGTAGTTGTCTGCCCCTTTTTCCATGCTATTCGTGCGCAACGGCGCCAAAAACCGGATGATCGCCGCACCGGCAGAGATTCTTCAGGCAGCGACAACGAAAAAGGAATCGCCATAACGGCCGGCCAACGCCGCCGATTCAATGAATAACCGTTTACGATCCGGCACACGATAGCGTCTACAGCAATTAATATAACTCTAAATAGTTAAATTATATTAATGTAATTAAGTATTCTCTCATACTTTGCCAGCGAGGACTATAGCGCCGCCTCCAGCCCGCCGCACCAGCAACGCCGCAGAAAACAACCCAAAATAGGCGTAATATTGGTGATTATAACCATAAAATAAATTCATTCAGACTTATCATCGCTACAGTCGCGCTTTTGGCAGATTTTTTACGTCGAAGGTGCCTGGAACTCTTCAAAAGCACCGGCGGCAGGAGTACATTGTGCGGATTGCGGAGTTCCACGGTAGGAGCCCCCGCTTCCAGTAATAAGGCTCAACATTCTATGTCCCCCATTGAGAAATCCAGCAAACTGGACAACGTCTGTTATGACATTCGCGGTCCGGTGCTTAAAGAAGCAAAACGCCTTGAAGAAGAAGGCAACAAAGTCCTCAAACTGAACATCGGCAACCCCGCGCCTTTCGGCTTTGAAGCCCCGGATGAAATCCTGGTCGACGTGATCCGCAACCTGCCTACGGCGCAGGGCTATTGCGATTCCAAAGGGCTGTATTCCGCCCGTAAGGCGATCATGCAGCACTACCAGGCGCGCGGCATGCGTGAAGTGACCGTGGAAGATATTTATATCGGCAACGGCGTTTCTGAACTGATCGTCCAGTCGATGCAAGCGCTACTCAACAGCGGTGACGAGATGCTGGTGCCGGCGCCCGATTACCCGCTGTGGACCGCTGCGGTTTCGCTTTCCAGCGGCAATGCGGTGCACTATCTGTGCGATGAGCAGGCCGGCTGGTTCCCCGATCTGGACGATATCCGCAGCAAGATCACCCCGCGCACCCGCGGCATCGTAATCATCAACCCGAACAACCCGACCGGCGCGGTGTACAGCAAGGCGTTGCTGGAACAGATCGTCGATATTGCCCGCGAGCATAATCTGATCATCTTCGCCGACGAGATCTACGACAAGATCCTCTACGATGAAGCGGAACACCATTCGATCGCCGCGCTAGCGCCGGATTTACTCACCGTCACCTTTAACGGGCTGTCCAAGACCTACCGCGTCGCGGGCTTCCGTCAAGGCTGGATGGTGCTCAACGGGCCGAAAAAACACGCCAAAGGTTACATTGAAGGGCTGGAAATGCTGGCCTCGATGCGCCTGTGCGCCAACGTCCCGATGCAGCACGCTATCCAGACGGCGCTGGGCGGCTATCAGAGCATCAGCGAATTCATTCAGCCAGGCGGCCGCCTGTATGAACAGCGCAACCGTACCTGGGAATTGCTCAACGACATCCCCGGCGTCTCTTGCGTGAAACCCCAGGGGGCGCTGTATATGTTCCCGCGTATCGATGCCAAGCGCTTTAACATCCACGACGACCAAAAAATGGTGCTGGATCTGCTGCTGCAGGAGAAAGTGCTGTTGGTGCAGGGCAGCGCCTTCAACTGGCCTTACCCGGATCACGTACGCATTGTCACCCTGCCGCGCGTTGACGATCTGGAAATGGCCGTTGGCAAGCTGGGGCGTTTCCTGGAACACTACCGCCAGCTGTAACTCCGCACAGGGGCGCAGGCATGTATGAACCGGGCACATAGGTTACAGATCTGACCAGCCTCATAGGTAACGCATTTATTCTTTAATCAGCCCGGATTATACGATGGTTCTGTCTATCGTACCGGGCCAATACCAACTCCCCGAACCCTATTTCGTCCGTGTCATCGTCAACTTCTTTCATCCACACCCATTCATACCTGAGGGCCTCCGATAGGAAGATTCGTCGGCCGTTGAACCATAAATCACCTTTCACTTCCACACGCAGTAACTTCGCCCCCTTTGGTACCGGCATCTCCTTTTGTGCCCCAGTATAAATCCGGGGGGAAGGACACCAGACTGATTGGGGCGTTTTTCCTCCCAGAGCCTTATGTGGCCGAACTTCATTAAATTCTTTTCTCCATGTGTTTAGCCATGTCTGTTGTTCCTCCAGAGAGGCAAATTTATGACACTGTTTCATTCCCTCTTTCATTGTTCTGTGCATTCTTTCATGACGTCCATTCTCTGTCGGTTTCCCTGGGCGAATTCGCTCGGGAGTAACACCACATTTGATTAGCCAGATAGACATCTGGCTTAATCCCCACAGCCCGGCACCGGCAAAAGGTGGACCGTTATCGGTGCGTAGAACCTGGGGCAAACCACATTCGTGGAAGACTCGCTCGAGGCAGGGAATGACAAATTTCCCATCGGGTAAATACGTGGCATCACAGGCAAGTACCATTCTGCTGTAGTTATCCGTCAGTGTGAAAGGATGACACCAACGTCCGGTTGTATGGGTGAACTTGCCTTTGAAATCCGCGCTCCAGACATCATTTGGCTGGTTTATCTTATGGAGCACATAAGACCGTTTGGGTTTGTATTTCAATCGATTACGTTTTTTTGTCAGGCCATGGATCTTAAATATGCCCCCAATAGTACTGGCAGCGGGCACATCCGAAACATCCATATTCAAAAGTAATTGTCTTATCTTTTCCGGGCCCCATGTAGGGTGCTGCTGTTTCTTCTCAAGAAGCAATTCCACCGTTGGCAGCGGTATGGAAAGTTGATGATGGCGAGCTCGGGAATGGTCAGAAAGAGAGGAAATATCATCAGGAGAAAATCGGGACAGCCACTTATAGCCAGTTTTGCGACTAATGTTGAAACGGCGGCATAGCTCAGCGACAGAAGTATCGCCCTTCAGACAAGCGGTGACAAATTGCAAACGTTGCATGGTAACACTCTCAGGCCAAGGCACAGTAAACCTCCCTATCTCGTTAACTGTGCCAGTTATAACCTGTTACCCATGTGCCCGGTGTAAAGTGTTACCCATGTGCCCGGTTCATACAGGCACTGCGCCCCTTATCCCGGCCCGATCGCACCACAAGATTTGCATAACCCGCCCCTACTGCCCACAATGTAGCTCTCACTTGCCGTTATAAAGAGAGCACCATGAGCCAGAGCCATTTCTTTGCCCACCTGTCACGCCTGAAACTGATTAGCCGCTGGCCGCTGATGCGTAACGTACGTACCGAAAATGTCTCCGAGCACAGCCTGCAGGTGGCCTTCGTCGCCCATGCGTTGACGGTGATTAAAAATCGTAAGTTTAATGGCAACCTGAATGCGGAGCGCGTGGCGCTGCTGGCGATGTACCACGATGCCAGTGAAGTGCTCACCGGCGACATGCCCACGCCGATCAAGTACTACAACCCGCAGATTGCCCATGAATATAAGAAGATCGAAAAAATCGCCCAGCAAAAGCTGCTGGATATGATCCCGGCAGAATTTCAGGATGATTTCCGGCCGATCCTCGACACCAGCTATTACACTGAAGACGAACAATATCTGGTCAAGCAGGCGGATGCGCTGTGCGCCTATCTGAAGTGCCTGGAGGAACTGTCTGCCGGCAACAATGAATTCAAACTGGCCAAAGCGCGCCTAGAGAAAACCTTACAGCAGCGCAACAGCCCGGAAATGGATTACTTCATGGCGGTGTTCATCCCAAGCTTCAGCCTCTCGCTGGATGAAATCAGCCTGGATTCGCCGTTGTAACCCACCTTCTGCCCGGCACGCCGCCGGGCCAGCCGTTAAAAGCCGTACAGCCACGGCACCACCACCACGCTGACCAGCATCACTAAGAAGGTAAAAGGCACGCCCATTCGCACAAAATCACCGAACTTGTAGTTGCCCGGCCCCAGCACCAGCGTGTTAACCGGCGAGGAAACCGGCGTCATAAATGCCGCCGATGCCGCAATAGCGATAATCATGGCGAACGGATACGGGGAGACGCCCATTTCCCGCGCGGCAGCAATGGCGATCGGCGCCATCAACACCGCCGTGGCAGTGTTAGATATAAACAGGCCAATGGTGGCGCACAGCACGAACAGGCACACCAGCATCACCCGCGGCCCCATGCTGCCGGCCACGTCCATCAGCCCATGGACGATCAAATCCACCCCGCCGGTTTTTTGCAGCGCCTGGGCGAACGGCATCATCCCCACGATCAGGATCACGCTGGGCCAATGGATGGATTTATAGGCGCTCTCCATATCGATGCAACGGAACTGCCCCATCAACAGACAGGCGATCAGCGCCGCAATCGGGTTGGGGATTTCATCGGTCAGCATCATCGCCACCATCAGCGCCAGGCAAAACAACGCGTGCGGCGCCTGGGTGATGGCCGGCGCGACTTCGTCCACTTCCGCCGGCAGGTTGAGCACGATAAAGTCGTGGGTTTCGGCCTGCAGTTGGCGGATCGCTTTCCAGTCGCCAATCACCAGCAAAATATCGCCAAACTGCAGCGGCTCATCCACCAGTTTGCCCGCCAGCGCCTCGCCGTTGCGGCGAATGCCCACCACATTCAGATCGTAGCGGGTGCGGAATACCGTTTCGCGCAGGCTTTTGCCCAACAGGGCGGAATCTGGGATCAGCGATACCTCCGCCATGCCCACATTGCGCGCCTGCTCGGAAAAGTAATCCCCACGCAGCACCATCGGCTCCAACAATTGTTCGCTACAGAACTGGCGCAGATCGACGTCGCTGTCCGACATATCGATCAGCAACACATCGCGCTCGCGCAGTTCGGTGCTGCCGGAAGCGCTGATCATCACACGCCGAAAGCGCTTCCAGCGTTCGATCCCTACCACGTTCGCCCCATAGCGGGCGCGCAGGTGCAGTTCATCCAGCGAATGGCCGACCAACGGCGAACCGCTGCGGATCGCCAAACGGCGCGCGCGGCCGCTCAGCTTGTAATCACGGATCAAATCGCGAAAGGTGCGCCGCTGCCAGGTTTCGCGCGTGCTTTCCCCATCATCATTGCCCAGCCAGCGGCGCGCTATCAGCATATAGCCGATGCCCAACAGCAGCACCAGCACGCCCACCGGCGTAAAATCGAAAAAACCAAAGCCGTGGGCGCCTTCACGCACCAGCTCACTGTTCACCACCATATTCGGCGGCGTTGCCACCAGCGTCATCATGCCGCTGATCAGGCCGGCAAAGCTCAACGGCATCATCAACCTGCCGGGCGCAGTTTTCATCCGTGCCGCCACGCTCAACACCACGGGGATGAAGATCGCCACCACGCCGGTCGAGCTCATAAACGCCCCCAGGCCCGCCACCGTCGCCATCAACAACGCCAGCATTTTGGTTTCGCTGCTGCCGGCCACTTTGACCAGCCAGTCCCCCACCTGGTAAGCCACGCCAGTGCGCACCAGCCCCTCGCCAATCACGAACAGGGCCGCGATCAAAATCACGTTGGGATCGCTAAAGCCCGCCATGGCCTCCGGCAAGGTCAATGTGCCGCTCAGCACAAAAGCGACGATCACCAATAACGCCACCACGTCCATGCGTAGTTTATTCGTGGTGAACAGTACAATGGCCACCAGCAATAAACTCAATACCCACAGTAATTCACCGTTCACAGCGTTCCCATATGATCGTGATCCAAAGGCCTAAAAAATAGCATAAAAAAACCCCGCAAATGCGGGGTACAATCAATTTGTCTACAGATTGTCGAGCGCTTAGCGCACCACGTCGATACGGGCGCCCTGCGCCAGCTTGCCAACCTGTAACTGCACCAGCGAAGACAACGCCAGCGCGACCTGATCCAACTTTGGCGCATCCGCCGGCGCATTCACTGCAATCACCTGGCAACCGGCAGCCAGCCCGGAAAGGATACCGGCCGCAGCGTCTTCCACCACCACACACGCCTGCGGCGCCAGGCCCAGCCGTTCAGCACCCAGCAGATAGGGATCCGGCTCCGGTTTGCCGCGCTGTACCTGCTCTGCGGTGATAAACACCGCCGGACGCGGCAGCCCACTGGCGGCCAGCCGCGAAGTGGCTACCGGCACCGAGCCGGAGGTGACGATCGCCCAAGGGATGTCAAGCGTATTCAAACGCGCCAGCAGCGCTGCCGCCCCTGGCAACGCGTGGACGCCATCGGTATCCTGCGCTTCCACCTGCTCAAGCACCGCGTGTTCACGCTGAATTTCCGCTTCGCTGGCACCCGGCATAAAATGGCGCAGCGAAGTGATCGCCTGTTTGCCATGAATAAAATCCAACACCTGTTGCACATCAAGGCCGCGGCCTTTGGCCCAGTTGCTCCAGGCGCGCTCTACAACAGGTAATGAATCCACCAACGTTCCATCAAGATCAAATAGAAAACCCTTACACTCCACAGAAAACCTCTTTGTATACTCAGGCATTGATGATTTGCGCGATCTCCACAGCGCTCAGGTGATACTGGCGTGGGCAAGAGAGCCAAATGGCCAGCATGCGCTGGTATTTTTCCCACATCTTGGTTTGGGCATTAAAGCCGTGGCTGCCGGAATCAAAGTGAGTATAACGCCCTTCTGTGTTGACCAGAAAACGCACGTAGCTCAGATAACGTGCCTCCGTGGCCGCATCAAAACCGAGGAATTCCAAACGACGCGGTTCAACACCCTGTTTATCCTTGAGGTTTTCCCATGAAACCTGAAGTGCATGGTGCATTTCCATAATATTGATAATCGTACGGCACACCTCTTCGCTCATTTCACCAAAATCCCGATCCAGCTCACGTAACTGTAAGCCAAAACCGCGTTCAATAATGGTTTGCAAGCGGCGATAGCGTTCCGCATTGTCTGGATCAAGCATCGACATCATTTTGTACTGATTAGACAGAATCAGGCGCTGGGCATTCGTCATTTCCATCATACTTTCCTCGGTGCTGAATAATGGCGCAAGCATCGCACAGCGCAAGAAAAGGGGAAATGACAACCCGCTCATTTTTTGATTTAACGTGGGGTTCTTGGGCAAGATCAAAAAACAGGCTGTTTGCAGAAACAGCCTGTTTTGATCTCAGAGGTCATCGAGGAAGGTTTTATCCAACTGTTTAAACGCACGCTTGAGCAAATCCGCCAGCGATTGATAGGTCGGCGGCCCTTCGATCGGCGCCACGGCCTGCCCGGCTTCGGCCAGCTTATTGCGCACCTCATGGAACCATTGCAGCAGCGTTGGCGGCAGCGGCGTGATGGCGCGGCGCCCCAACCACCACAGCCCCTGCATCGGCAGGCTACAGGCGAACAACGCGGTGGCGATTGCCGGGCCCAGTTGCCCGCCAAGGGCGATCTGCCAGGTCAGGGTAAAGATCGCCAGCGGCGGCATGAAGCGCACGGCAAACTGCGTCGCCCGCGAAACGCGGTTTTCCGGAAAAACAGGCGCCAGACGCTTATCCGCCGGCCAGGTTTTCATGTAGTGCTCCCCGCGCTGGAATACCTGAAACCAGCTTACAGTACCGGACGGTTTACTTGTCATGGCTACCTCAATTTCACGGTTGAAAATGTCTGCTCAGTCTGCGTCACTACTAAAAAATTTGAAGCTTTAAATTTATTTTGTGTTTGCCGCAGGCTATCGGTATGCTAAGCCGGCCTTTTGGCCGGTTAAAAGATGGCTTTTTTATTGCCAACGTTTAGCCCAATAAAAACGTAGATTATTTAAACCGCAGAGAAATCTCCGGTTTTTCCATCATCATGTACTTTGCTTCACCCACATGATGTTAATCATAAATGTCAACGGCACTCTGCGCTACGCTTGTTGTCTGATTGACGGTTTATTCACCATTGTTTTGGGTCTCCCTTTAACAACACAAACTATTAAGTAGGTACTTCCATGTCGAGTAAGCTAGTACTGGTTCTTAACTGCGGCAGTTCTTCCCTGAAGTTCGCCATTATTGATGCAACCAACGGTGAAGAACACCTCTCTGGCTTGGCCGAGTGTTTCCACCTGCCAGAAGCCCGCATCAAGTGGAAAATGGACGGTAGCAAGCAGGAAGCGGCATTGGGTGCCGGTGCGGCACACAGCGAAGCGCTCAACTTCATTGTTAACACGATCCTGGCCCAAAAACCTGAGCTGTCCGCCAATCTGACGGCTATCGGTCACCGTATCGTACACGGCGGTGAAAAATTCACGGCCTCTGCGGTGATCAATGACGAAGTGCTTCAGGGTATCAAAGATTCCGTACCTTTTGCACCACTGCACAACCCTGCTCACCTGATCGGCATTGCCGAAGCGCTGAAATCTTTCCCTAATCTGGCCGATAAGAACGTTGCCGTGTTCGACACCGCGTTCCATCAAACCATGCCGGAAGAATCTTACCTGTATGCCCTGCCGTACAGCCTATACCGCGACCACGGCGTGCGCCGTTACGGCGCTCACGGCACCAGCCACTTCTATGTGACTCAGGAAGCCGCGAAAATGCTGAACAAGCCGGTTGAAGAGGTTAACCTGATCACCTGCCACCTCGGCAACGGCGGCTCGGTTACGGCGGTGCGCAACGGTAAGTGTGTTGATACCTCCATGGGGCTGACCCCGCTGGAAGGCCTGGTGATGGGTACCCGCAGCGGCGACATCGATCCGGCGATCATCTTCCACTTGCACGACACGCTGGGCATGAGCATCGACCAGATCAACAAGCTGCTGACCAAAGAATCCGGCCTGCTGGGCCTGACCGAAGTCACCAGCGACTGCCGTTACGTTGAAGACAACTACACCAACAAAGAAGACGCCAAGCGTGCGATGGATGTCTTCTGCCACCGTCTGGCCAAATACATCGGTGCCTATGGCGCGCTGATGGAAGGCCGCCTGGACGCGGTTATCTTCACCGGCGGCATCGGTGAAAACGCCGGTATGGTGCGCGAACTGACGCTGAACAAACTGGGCCTGATGGGCTTTGAAGTGGACCACGAACGCAATATGGCGGCCCGCTTCGGCAACGCTGGCGCGATCACCAAAGATGGCAGCCGCCTGGCGCTGGTCATCCCGACCAATGAAGAATTGGTCATCGCGCAAGACGCCAACCGTCTGACCGCTTAATCCCCCAGCACCGCCAGCCGCCTCCAACCGCTGGCGGTGCTGTTTCAGGACTTGCATTGGCCGGTGGGCGTTTTTTCCCCGCGTAGCCATGCCGAATAAACCCGTGAAGAGGACTATTCTGTGTCACGTATAATCATGTTGATACCTACCGGCACCAGCGTCGGCCTGACCAGCGTCAGCCTGGGCGTCATTCGCTCCATGGAGCAAAAAGGCGTTCGTCTGAGCGTATTCAAACCTATCGCGCAGCCACGCAGCGGTGCCGATACGCTTGATCAAACCACCACCATTATCCGTAGCAACTCCAGCATCCCAGCGGCCGAACCGCTGCGCATGAGCTACGTTGAAAGCCTGCTAAGCAGCAACCAGCAGGACGAGTTGATGGAAGAGATCGTGGCGCGCTACCACGAGAACACCAAAGATGCCGAAGTGGTGCTGATCGAAGGCCTGGTGCCGACCCGCAAACACCAGTTCGCCAACGCGCTGAACTATGAAATCGCCAAAACCCTGAATGCCGAAATCGTCTTCGTGCTGGCATTGGGCAATGACTCCCCGGCACAGCTGACCGAGCGCATCGAACTGGCGCGCAGCAGCTTTGGCGGCAGCAAAAACAAAAACATCACCGGCGTTATCATCAACAAACTGAACGCACCGGTTGACGAACAGGGCCGCACCCGCCCCGATCTGTCTGAAATCTTCGATGATTCCAGCAAAGCCAACGTGGCCAACGTTGATCCCGCACAGCTGTTCGCTAACAGCCCGCTGCCGGTGCTGGGTTGCATCCCGTGGAGCTTCGATCTGATCGCCACCCGCGCAATTGATATGGCACGCCACCTGAATGCGCGCGTGATCAACGAAGGCGATATCATGACCCGCCGCGTGAAGTCCGTGACGTTCTGCGCGCGCAGCATCCCGCACATGCTGGAACACTTCCGCCCCGGCTCCCTGCTGGTAACCTCTGCAGACCGCCCGGACGTGCTGGTTTCCGCCTGCCTGGCGGCGATGAACGGCGTTGAAATCGGCGCACTGCTGCTGACGGGCGGCTACGAAATCGACGGCGCCATCAAAAAACTGTGCGAACGCGCCTTTGAAACCGGCCTGCCGGTGCTGATGGTCGACACCAACACCTGGCAAACCTCGCTGAGCCTGCAAAGCTTCAATCTGGAAGTGCCGCCGGATGACCATCAGCGCGTTGAGAAAGTCCAGAACTACGTGGCCAGCCACATCAGCAGCGCGTGGATCGACACGCTGACCGCCACCTCTGAGCGTTCACGCCGCCTGTCACCACCGGCATTCCGTTACGAGCTGACCGAACTGGCGCGCCAGGCTGGCAAACGCATCGTCCTGCCGGAAGGCGACGAACCGCGCACCGTGAAAGCGGCCGCCATCTGCGCCGAACGCGGCATCGCCCACTGCGTGCTGCTGGGCAACCCGGATGAAATCCAGCGCGTAGCCGCCGCGCAAGGCGTTGAACTGGGCAAAGGGATTGAGATTGTCGATCCGGTACAGGTGCGTGAAAACTACGTGCCGCGCCTGGTTGAACTGCGCAAAAGCAAGGGCATGACCGAAGTGGTTGCCCGCGAGCAACTGGAAGACAACGTGGTGCTCGGCACGCTGATGCTGGAAAAAAGCGAAGTGGACGGCCTGGTATCCGGTGCGGTTCACACCACCGCCAACACCATCCGCCCACCGCTGCAGTTGATCAAAACCGCACCGGGCAGCTCGCTGGTGTCTTCCGTGTTCTTCATGCTGCTGCCGGATCAGGTTCTGGTCTACGGCGACTGCGCGATCAACCCGGATCCGACCGCTGAACAGCTGTCTGAAATTGCAATCCAGTCTGCAGATTCCGCCGCGGCGTTCGGTATCGAACCACGTGTAGCGATGATCTCTTACTCTACCGGCAACTCCGGCGCCGGCAGCGACGTTGATAAAGTGCGCGAAGCTACTCGCCTGGCGCAGGAAAAACGCCCGGATCTGATCATCGACGGCCCGCTGCAGTATGACGCCGCGATCATGGCTGACGTTGCCAAATCCAAAGCGCCGAACTCACCGGTTGCAGGCCAGGCTACCGTGTTCATCTTCCCAGACCTGAACACCGGTAATACCACCTACAAAGCGGTACAGCGCTCAGCGAACCTGGTATCTATCGGGCCGATGCTGCAGGGTATGCGCAAGCCGGTTAACGACCTGTCCCGTGGCGCACTGGTTGACGATATCGTCTACACCGTAGCGCTGACGGCGATTCAGGCCGCACAGGCAGAAAATCTGGCAGCCAAAGCGTAAGGCTGCTAGCTCGCCCTCTCCCCGCAGGGAGAGGGCGTTTTATACCAATGCCGGGCTTAGCCTGGCAGCAGTTGGTTAGCCGCCGCAACGATATGCTCTGCGGTCAAACCATACTCCTGTTGCAGGAAGTCCTGCGTTCCCACCTGGCCATAGCGCTCTTTCACCCCCACCCGCCGCATCGGCACCGGGCAGGTTTCCACCAGCACTTCCGCCACCGCTGATCCCAGGCCGTTATGAATACTGTGATTTTCACAGGTCACGATACGCCCGGTTTTCGCCGCATAGGTCTGGATAATGTCCCGATCGATTGGTTTCAAGGTGAACATATCGATCACCGCCGCACTGATGCCGTTTTGCGCCAGCATCTGCGCCGCCCGCAACGCTTCCGCCACCATGATGCCGTTGGCGATCAGTGTAATATCGCCGCCGTCACGCAGCAGGTTCCCCTTGCCGAGGGTAAAACGGGCCCCGTCCTGGTAGATACGCGTTGCCTGCTTGCGAATGGTGCGCACCCAGTAAAACCCCTCCAGCGCCATGAGCTGCTGCAAGATGTCCTTGAACATGGTGGCGTCCGTCACCTCCAGCACCACGGAATTCGCCAACCCACGCACGATGCCCATGTCTTCGAAAGACATATGGGTGCCGCCGTTATGGCAGGCGGTCACGCCGGCGTCCGAGGCAATCACCTTGACGTTATTGCGCTGATAGTCCAGAGACATAAACAGCTGATCAAAACAGCGGCGGCTGGCGAACGCCGTAAAGGTATGAACGAATGGCACGCGCCCGGTCAACGACAGGCCGGCGGCGACGCCAATCACGTTCGCTTCCATAATGCCGCAGTTAATCACGTGCTGCGGGTAATCCCGATGCACGCCGTCCATCGCTATGGAGCTCATCAGATCGGCCTCCAGCGCAACGATCGGATGGCCGGCCTCTATTTGCCGACGCACTTCGCCGGCGTATACCTTGCGCATCTCTATGCTGTCTTTTTCCAGCGGCGTAACGACATTACCCATGAGCGGCCTCCAGTTCAGCGATGGTTTTTTCGATCTCCCGCTTAATCTCCGGCGTCAGGCGCAGGTGATGCGAGTTCTTCATCTGCTCCAGGCAGGGCACGCCCTGCCCCTTGATGCTGTCGAGGATCACTACCAGCGGGCGCTGTTCGCCGCCGCGCACCGGCGCCGCTGCGGCGTGAATGGCGATAATATCGTCGCCTTTCACGGTGGAAACCTCAAAGCCAAAGGCGCGGAATTTGGCGGCCAGATCGAAAGGTTTAATCACTTCGTCCAAATCGCCATCCAACTGCTGTTTGTTGTAATCAATAAACAGCGTCAGATTATTGAGGTTATGGTGAGCAATGAACTGGAACGCCTCCCAACACTGCCCCTCGTTCAGCTCGCCATCGCCAAGGATGCTGAACACCCGGTTGTCGCGCCTGGCCAGGCGATGCGACAGCGCCATCCCAGCGGCAATCGACACCCCCTGCCCCAGCGAGCCGGTGGTCGCATCCACGCCGGGCGTGTGCAGGCGATCCGGGTGGCTGGGCAGCCGGGTACCGTTCTGGTTGAGGGTTTCCAGCATCTCCCGAGGGAAATAGCCCTTGATCGCCAGCGTGCTGTAGAGCGCCGGGCCGGCATGCCCCTTCGACAGCACAAAATCATCACGCTCGAGCCAGCCCGGCTGAGCCGGATTGATACGCATCACCCCGCCATATAACACTGCCAGGGTTTCCACCACCGACATACACCCGCCATAGTGGCCAAACCCCAGCCCGGTCAGCGCCTTCAACGTTTCCAGGCGGATCAACCGCGCCAGTTCGCGCATTGCTTCGATATTTGCCGTTACAGAACTCATCATACCGCCCTCACTCTTTTTCAACGCCGTTGGCAGCCGCACCACCCCCGCGTTTGCCCAGGAAGTTGTGCGCGACCAACAGCGCAAAGATGGCTACGATCGCCACCATGATCATTTCTTTGGACATGAAGCGCGCCATATTCCCCAGCACAATGCCCACCACGCCAAAATCAGCATCGGAGAAAGTGGTATTGGCAAAGCCGAGCGCACCCAGTACCGGCAACAGCAGCACCGGCAGGAAGGTAATCAGCAAGCCGTTGGCAAACGCGCCCAACATGGCGCCGCGGCGCCCGCCGGTGGCATTGCCGAACACCCCGGCCGTAGCGCCGGTAAAGAAGTGCGGCACCACGCCAGGCAAAATCAGCACCATTTTCATTTGCCCAAGCAGGAACAGCCCGACCAACCCGCCGAGGAAGCTAAACAGGAAGCCGATCAGCACCGCATTCGGCGCATAGGGGTAAACCACCGGGCAATCCAGCGCCGGGCGCGCATTCGGCACCAGCTTTTCTGAAAAACCGGTAAAGGCCGGGACGATTTCGGCCAGGATCAACCGCACCCCCTGCAGGATGATGAACACCCCGGCAGCGAAGGTAATGGCCTGGATTATCGAATACACCAGATAGTTCTGCCCGGCGCTGAGCTGGCTTTCCACATAGGCCTGGCCGGCGCAGATCGCCATAATCAGGTAGATAACGATCATCGTTATCGAAATGGAAATCGAACTGTCGCGCAGGAAGCTCAGGTTTTTAGGCAGGTTCATCTCTTCCGTCGAGCGTGAATTTTTGCCGACCCGCGCCCCGATCCAGCCCGATAGCACATAGCCCAGGGTGCCGAAATGGCCGAAGGCAATGTCGTCATTGCCGGTGATGCGGCGCATATAGCGCTGCGCAAGCGCAGGAAAGAACGCCATCACCAGCCCCAGCGACAATGCGCCGGTGAACACCAGCGCAAAACCCTCAAACCCGGCGACGGTCAGGATAATGCCAATCATGCAGGCCATATAAAAAGTATGGTGGCCGGTAAGAAATATATATTTCAGCCGGGTAAAGCGCGCTACCACAATATTCGCCACCATCCCGAAGGCCATAATTAACGCCGTGGAGGCGCCATACTTTTCAAGGGCAATAGAGACGATGGCTTCATTATTGGGGATAATACCCTGGATATTGAAGGCATGTTCGAACATACCGCCGAGCGGGTTTAGTGAACTGACCAATACGGTAGCGCCGCCGCCCAACACAATGAAGCCAAGAATGGTTTTTACCGTCCCCTTCACGATATCAGAAAATGATTTACGTTGCGCCAGCAAACCGATAAGGGCAATAATCCCCACCAGCACGGAAGGCACCTTTAATATATCAACCACGAATTTAAGCGTTTCCTGGATAAACATATCCACCTCGCCATTGGGTCTGATTAAAGAATGGAGTGTGCTTCAAAATACGCACGCAGCTTGGTTTCCAGCTCATTGATATCAATAATATTGGCGATCACCACCAGTTGATCTTGCACAACGCTGGCGCTGCCGGCGATATCCTTCGCCATCACAAAAATATCGGCCGCACCGGGCGTGGCCGAGGATAAATCGGAATGTTCCACCTCTGCCTCTACGCCCAGTTTCTTCAACACTTTCTTTATGTTCATTTCAACCATAAAGCTGCTGCCGAGGCCGGAGCCACAAATAGCCATTATTTTCATGATATTCACCCGCCTGATTTTTATGTAAGGGTTCCCCGCCGGAATAGCTTCCGGTTAAATAAAGGAGACCATCATGGGAAAATACAAGTATTAATAGTGAGAAATAATATCCTCAATTTGCTGTTTATCTTTGGCGTTGAATAATTCATCCATCGCCACGTTGTTTGAAAATAGTTCAGCAAGCTGTGCAATAATATCGATATGGCTATTGCTGTCCGGCGCGGCCAGCATCACCACTACATAGACTGGATCGTTATCCGCAGAGTGAAACTTTACCCCCTGGTGTATTTTTAATAACGATAACCCCAGCGCTTTCGCCCCTGCTTCCGGCCGCGCATGCGGCATGGCGATACCAGGCGCTAACACAAAATAGGGCCCCAGCAGCCGATATTGCTGGAGAATCGCCGTGACGTAATCCGGCGTAATCGCCCCGCACCGCAGCAGCGGCTGTGCGCTCAGCGCCACCGCCTGTTGCCAGCCATCAACGCGGTCACACAGTTGGATCGTGTCATTATTTAACCAGTCGTTCAGCACGTTCCCTCCTTGCTATTCAATAAGGAATCGAACATCTGCATCAGTTGAGCAACCAGGCGCCAGCGGTGGCGCAGATTTTCACAGCCGGCGCCGTTGGTTGCCACAACCTGATAAAACTTTAATCAACGCACCGATCGCCAGCCGTGATTAGCATCACAAAGATAGCGCTACCAAAATTTTATGATAGGATTTTGTGATAGCGCTATCAAATAAACGGCATATCCTGTTGTGTCTAGCCCGCCTTGCGCCGGCCGTGCCGCAATGGCGCCAGCGCGCTTCGCAGCTCAGTACTATGCGGCGCACAGTTTTTTATCACACTCCACAGGGCCGCGGGTTAGAATAGGTTGAAAATGCGGCGGGTTCCGCAATACGCCTGCCCGGCAGCGCCGCAGGGGAAATCGTCCACCGTTTATGCGCACGATGCGCGGTTTAGTCAGGATTACACATGTCGATCGGTAAAAAACGGCGCAGTACCGGAAAGGTCACATTGGCCGACGTCGCCCAACTGGCCGGCGTTGGCACCATGACCGTTTCCCGGGCGCTGCGCACCCCGGAACAAGTCTCCGATAAACTACGAGAAAAAATCGAGGCGGCCATCAACAAGTTGGGCTATTTGCCTAACCTGGCGGCCAGTTCACTGGCATCCGCATCTTCCTATACCGTTGCCATGGTGGTGCCCAGCCTGTCTGAATTCGGCTGCGCCAGCATGTTCGCCGGCTTGCAGCACGTATTGCAGCCAGCGGGCTATCAGATCATGTTGGCGGAATCACAGCACCACCTTGAGCGGGAAGAAAAACTGCTGGAAACGCTGCTGTCGTATAATCTGGCCGCCGCGGTGTTGTTGAGCGTCGAGCATTCGCAAAATACCCGCAACGCGCTGAAAGTCGCCAATATCCCGGTGGTTGAAATTGGTGCGATACGCGAAGATCCGATTGATATGAATATCGGCATTGATTACGTGGCGGCCATGTATCACCTCACGCAAACGGTGATCGCCAGCGGTTACCAAAACGTTGGGCTGCTGTGCGCCAATCAGGAACAGTGGATTTTCCAGCAGCACCTGCAGGGCTGGCACAAAGCGCTGCTGCACAATCACATGTCGCCGCACCGGGTGATCAATGCCGCGCTACCGGCCAGCTTCAGCATCGGTGCGCAACAGTTGCCCGAGTTCCTGCTCGCCTGGCCAGAGCTGGACGCGTTGGTCTGCGCCGCCGATGAGTTGGCCTGCGGCGCGCTGTACGAGTGCCAGCGGCGGCACATAAAAGTGCCGGATCAGTTAGCGATCGTCGGCTTCGGCAACAGCGACGCCAGCCAGGTTTGCCAGCCGCCGCTGACGACCATGACCGTGCCGCACAAAGAGATTGGTATTCAGGCCGGCAAAGCCTTGCTGGCGCGTTTGAATGATGAAGCCTGGCAACCGGAAGGATCGCTGCCTTCCACGCTTTGCCGGCGTAGCAGCTGTTAAAATGCACAACACCGGCCAATGGCCGGTGTTGTGCATTACACTAGCAAACGATCAGGGCTGTTCGTCACCCTCTTCTGGCGCGGCCTCCCGCGCCAGCGGCTTACCGTAAGCCTGGCCATTGTTGCGCGTCAGCCACAGCGACAACGCTTTCAGCGAGTCTGGCGTAAACTCATCGCAACGCGCGGTAATTTCCTCCGGCTTCAGCCAGCACACTTCGGCAACTTCTTCTTCCTGCAGTGCAAACGGCCCGTGCGAAACGCAGCTAAACAGCGCACCCCACACCCGGCACTGCGCTTCCTCAAAGTAGAACAGGCCATGTTCGGCGAACGGTACACCGGCAATACCCAACTCTTCTTCCGCTTCACGGCGGGCCGACTCGAGCACGTTTTCGCCGCTTTGCACCACACCGCCGGCGGTTGCATCCAGCCAACCCGGATAGAAGTCTTTGGTTTCGGTGCGGCGCTGCACCAGTATTTTCCCCATCCCGTCATGCACCACGATATAGGTCGCACGATGACGCAGCCGCTCTGCACGCATTTGCTGGCGACTGGCTTGAGCAATCACTTCATTTTGCTCGTTGACAATATCAACCCACTCAATATCTGCAGCCTGACCCTGTTCCGCCATCCTCTAAAACCTTCTGTGTTGGCACGATGAATTCCGCGCACTGGTTGATCAATGAGTGTTATTCATAGATTCTTATTATGCAAATACCCGCCATACTGCAAGCTGTGTGCACATTGGCGTTGTTAGCCGGCAAAGGCCGCACCAACGCCGTTTCGCGCTGCAACTCGAATTATCGAGGGTATAAATTAATGGGATAATGACACCTCTGCAACCGTCTTGCCCTCGTGCAGAGACACTACCCGCAAAGTGTCTTCATCCAGCAGCCCGTAGCTGGCGGGAAAGCCGCCTTTCGGTATGCTGACCGAGCCGGGATTAAAACAAAAGATATCGCCCTGCCGTTCTGCCTGCGGCAAGTGCGTATGGCCATAAGCCAATACGTCGCCGGCCGATAGCGGCGGCAACGCAGAGGGATGATAAAGGTGACCATGGGTCAAAAACAATCGTCTTTTTTGCAACAGCACTTGCTGCCAAGGGGCGGTGATCGGGAACGCGAGCAGCATCTGATCGACTTCGCTATCGCAATTCCCGCGAACGGCGATAATCTTGTCGCTATAGCCATTCAATTGTTCGGCAACCTGCGCCGGTTGATAGTTGTCCGGCAGCGCATTACGCGGCCCATGATTAAGAAAATCGCCAAGCAGGATCAGCCAGTCGGCGTCATGTTCTTCAAAACGTTCCAGCACACGTTCCGTGGCGGACAGTGAGCCGTGCAGATCGGAAGCAAATAACAGTTTCATACCCATTCCTGATGTCGCGAAGTGATTAGTGATGTTAGCGCCGCCTGGCGACGCGACCCCGGCGTAACGGCACCGGCCGCCGCCGCTTGGTTTACGTTAGCGAAGCCCGGCGGATTTTCCTAAATCTGGATCAAGCAACTCGCGATCGCCTACGCTGAACTGATATCCTAAGCCGCGTGATTGAGAACCATTTCACTGCGCCGTACGCAGGCTCGCTATTGCCAGGCGGTTTGCTCCTTCAGGTTCACAGACGGCATGCGGCGGCTGATTACCCTTTTGGCGCCAACCGGCCCATGTTTCATCTTATGACGATGTTTTACAAGGAGTATCACTACATGATTGACCTGTATTACGCACCGACGCCCAACGGCCATAAGATAACCCTGTTCCTGGAAGAGGTTGGCTTACCCTACCGTATTCACCATGTGAATATCAGCGCCGGCGATCAGTTCAAACCCGAGTTTCTCGCCATCTCGCCCAACAATAAAATCCCGGCGATCGTCGATCTAAGCCCGGTCGACGGCGGCGCGCCGATCGGCCTGTTCGAATCCGGCGAGATCCTGCTTTATCTGGCCGAAAAAACCGGCAAACTGTTGAGCAAAAGCCTGCGCGAACGTGCGGCCACACTGCAGTGGCTGTTTTGGCAGGTGGCCGGCTTTGGCCCCATGCTCGGGCAAAATCACCACTTCACCCACTATGCGCCGCAGCCGGTTCCCTATGCCATCGAGCGCTACCAGTTGGAAACCAAACGCCTGTACGGCGTGCTGGAAGCGGAGCTGCAAAAGCACCCATACCTGGGGGGCGATAATTACAGCATCGCGGATATCGCCACCTACCCCTGGGCCGCGGCGCATGCCCGCCAACGTATCGATCTGGCGGACTACCCGGCAGTGCGCAACTGGTATGAGCGCATCGGCAACCGCCCGGCCACTCAACGCGCCTATCAGAAGGCTGACCAGGCCTGACGAGGCGATGAGCTGCCGGCGGCAGCTCATCGCCGGCACCTTGCATTATATTTTCCCTACTTTCCGTGTATTCTGGGCGAAAACAATCAGCTCACGGAGAATTACTGATGTCATTTAACCAACCCGACGCCATTATTCGTATAAAAAATCTACGGTTACGCACATTTGTCGGTATTAAGGAAGAAGAGATCAATAACCGCCAGGATGTCCTGATCAATGTGGCAATCCACTACCCCGCCGATAAAGCCCGCAACAGCGAAGACATTGCCGACGCCCTCAATTACCGCACCATTACCAAAGCCATCATCCGGCATGTGGAAGATAACCGTTTCGCGCTGCTGGAAAAATTAACCCAGGATGTGCTCGATATTGTGAAACAGCACCCGTGGGTGACCTATGCTGAAGTAGAAATAGACAAATTGCTGGCGCTGCGCTACGCCGATTCGGTTTCCATGACCATGAGCTACCGCCGGGGCTAAAAACCCGTTCTTGAGCGGCGAACCTGGCAGCGCAGCGTTACCCTGCCCTTCGCGGGGCACAGCCAAAGGGAGATCTCCATGCGTATCCTGATTACCGGCGCAACAGGGCTGATAGGCCGCACACTGACGCAGCGCCTGCTCACTCAGGGGCACAGCATCACCGTACTGACGCGCAGCGTACAGCGTGCGCGCAAGCTGTTTGGCGAGCAAGCCAGCTACTGGCCCTCGCTGGCGGAACAGCGCGATCTTGACGGTATTGACGCCGTCATCAACCTGGCCGGCGAACCGATCGCCAACAAACGCTGGAGCAACACTCAGAAGGAACGGCTATGCCAAAGCCGCTGGGCGCTGACCGAGCGGTTGGCCGCCTTGTGCCACGCCAGCCGCCGGCCCCCGCAGGCGCTGATTTCCGGCTCCGCCGTCGGCTATTACGGCGATCAGGGCCAGGCGGTCGTCACCGAGGACACCCCGGCGCATGACGAATTCACCCACCAGCTATGCCAACGTTGGGAAGCCTTGGCCCTAAGGGCACAAAGCCGCGAAACGCGGGTCTGCCTGCTGCGCACCGGCGTGGTGCTGGCCGCCAACGGCGGCGCGCTGGCGAAAATGCTGCCCCCGTTTCGTTTGGGCCTCGGCGGGCCGATAGGCGATGGTAGCCAGTACCTGCCGTGGATCCATCTTGACGACATGGTTGACGGCATCCTCTTCCTACTGGCTGACGCTAACCAGCAGGGGCCGTTCAATATGGTGGCGCCCAATCCGGTGCATAACGAACAGTTTACCGCCCAGCTTGCCAGGGTGCTCAACCGCCCGGCGTTTCTGCGCGTGCCGGCCTTCGCCATGAAGATGATGATGGGGGAAGCGGCAGTTCTGGTGCTCGGCGGGCAGCACGCCATCCCGAAACGGTTGGAACAGGCGGGGTTCAGCTTCCGCTACAGCGAACTGGCGCCGGCGCTGGAGAATGTGATAAACGGCAAGTAGAGCGCCGCGCCACACGCACAGTGCGGGCGCGGCTCACGGCGGCTTATTTCAACGCGCCGGAAAGGAACTGCTGCAGGCGAGGGCTTTTCGGGTTGCCAAACAGCTCATCAGGCGGCCCCTGTTCTTCGATAACCCCCTGGTGCAGGAAGATCACATGGCTGGAAACGTGGCGAGCAAACTCCATTTCGTGCGTCACCACCACCATGGTTTTCCCCTCTTCGGCCAGTTTCTGCATGATGCGCAACACTTCACCCACCAGCTCTGGATCCAGCGCTGAAGTCGGTTCATCAAACAGCAGCACCTCTGGCTCCATCGCCAACGCGCGGGCGATCGATACGCGTTGCTGTTGGCCGCCGGAAAGATGCACGGGGTATTTGCCGCGCGCACGCTCGTCGATCCCCACCTTGTCCAGATAGCGTATGGCGCGCTCACGCGACTCCGCCTTGCTTAGCCCCAGCACCTGGATCGGCGCTTCCATCACGTTCTCCAGCACCGTCATATGGCTCCACAGGTTAAAATGCTGGAAGACCATCGTCAGGCGGGTACGCAACAGTTGCAGCTGTTTTTTATCAAACACCTTAAGCTGCCCGTCTTTGTCCCGCACCATGCGGATATCTTCATTGTTCAGGCTGATGGAGCCTTCACTGGGCTTTTCCAGGAAGTTGATGCAACGCAGGAAGGTACTCTTGCCGGAACCGGAGGAACCGATAATGCTGATCACGTCCCCCGCGTTCGCCGCCAGTGAAACCCCTTTCAATACTTCATGTTCGCCATAGTGCTTATGCAACTCCGTGACGGCCAATTTTTTATCAGACATAGCGTTGTTCCCGTCATTCATCAATGTTGTTTAATGTGTACCATCCAGCGTTTTTCCGCCTTGCGGAACAGGCTGACAAGCGCATAAGAAATCACCAAATACAGCACCGCCGCAATGCCGAAGGCGTAGAACGGTTGGTAAGTGGCCGAGTTGATGTCACGCGCGATCTTCAACAGATCCGGCACGGTGGCGGTAAAGGCCAGTGCAGTGGAGTGCAGCATCAAAATCACTTCATTGCTGTAAGCCGGCAATGCGGTGCGCAGCGCCGAAGGCAGAATGATACAGCGGTACATTTTGAAGCGTGAAAAGCCATAGGCTTCGGCCGCTTCAATTTCGCCATAAGGCACGGCACGGATCGCGCCGGCAAAGATTTCGGTGGTATAGGCGCAGGTGTTAAGCGTCAGCGCCAGGATGGTGCAGTTAAGCCCGCTGCGGAAAAACGCATTGAGAAACTCGCTGCCGCGCACAATCTCCAGGCTGTACATGCCGGAATAGAACACCAGCAGTTGCACATACAGCGGCGTGCCGCGGAACACATAGGTGTAAAACCACACTGGCAGGCGTATCCACGCAATGGAGGAAACCCGCCCCACCGCCATCGGTATCGCCAGCAAGCCGCCGAACACCACGGAAAGAATCAGCAGCCACAAGGTAACGGCCACGCCGGTAAAACGGTAGCCATCACTCCATAGCAGCGACTGCCAGTATTGCTGCAGGATCTCGATCATAGCTCCGCCCTCTTCACTCCCAGCGAATAACGCCGTTCAAGCCACAGCAACACACCGTTGGATACCGTGGTAAAAAACAGATAAACCGCACCGGCCACCAGCGCGTAAAACATCGGCTGATAGGTGCCCTTGCCCGCCAACTGCGTGGCTTTCACCACATCGTTCAGGCCGAGAATCGACACCAGCGCCGTCGCTTTCAGGATCACCTGCCAGTTATTGCCGATCCCGGGCAGCGCGTAGCGCATCATCGCCGGGAACATGATACGGCGGAAGATTTGGCTGCCGGTGAAGCCATAAGCGGTCGCCGCTTCAATCTGCCCGCGCGGTACCGCCAGGTAGGCGCCGCGGAAGGTTTCGGTGAAATAGGCGCCGTAAATAAAGGCCAGGGTAATAATACCGGCACCAAGAGGATCGATATCAATTTGTGCAACACCGAAAAACTCGGTGATATTGTTCAAAACAATCTGCAGGCCATAGAAAATCAACAGCATCAACACCAGATCCGGCACGCCGCGGATCAGCGTGGTGTAAGCGCCGAACAGCGAGGAAATTATGCGGTTTTGGGACAGTTTGCCGGCCGCGCCGATCAGACCGATCGCCACCGCCAGCAACACGGAACTGATCGCCAGTTCCAGCGTCACCAAAGCGCCTTCATAGATAATTTGGGAATAGCCTTGCAGCATTACTGGGTCCTGTCGTCATTATTCGTGAACTTCCAGAGAGGCACGCCTTCCCTGGCTGCAAGACAGGCTTGCAGTTCGCAGGGGCCGGTATACGGCCCCGTAGTTACCCTTCGGTAGGGCGTGTGGATTAACCGCCGTAGACGTCAAAATCGAAGTATTTTTTCGCAATCGTGTCGTAAGTACCGTCTTTGCGCATTTCAGCGAAGGCTTTGTCCAGCGCGGTTTTCAGTTCGGTATCACCTTTACGCAGCCCCATGCCGGTGCCGACGCCAAAGAATTTATCGTCTTTCACCGCTGCGCCGGCGAAGGCATAGTTCTTGCCTGGGGGTTGTTTCAGGAAGCCGTCGCTGCCCGCCACTTCATCCTGGAATGCCGCATCGATACGCCCGGAAGCCAGATCGGCGTAGACAAGATCCTGGTTCTGGTAAGGCACAACCGTCACCCCTTTCGGCTGCCACAGGGCATTGGCGTAGGCTTCTTGTGTGGTGCCCTGCAGCACCCCGACGCTCTTGCCTTTGAGTGATTCAATCGTCGGCAGAATGCTTGAGCCTTTCGGTGCGATCAGCCGTGCGTTGGCCGCATACAGTTTGTCGGTAAAGTCGATTTCTTGCTGGCGCTTTTCAGTGATGGAAAGCGACGAAATAATGGCGTCGATTTTCTTGGCTTTCAGGGAAGGGATCAATGCATCAAAATCGCTCTCCACAAAAGTGCATTGGGTCTTTATACGTTTACACAGCTCTTTTGCCAGATCGATATCAAAGCCGACCAACTCCCCCTGCGCGTTTTTCGATTCGAATGGCGCATAGGTAGGATCGGTACCGATCTTTAATGGCGATGGAATCGCAGCGAATGCGCTGTGCAATGCACAGGCCATAAGCAGAGGAAGAATCAAAACCCGCTTTTTCATACATTACCCTCAATTGTTTTTGATGCCGCCTGGGCATGCTGTCATTATCCGCCAACGTGGCCCAGCAAAGCTGGCGCGTATCACACGTGACGGTTAACCACAGAATAAAAACCTACCCTATCCATCGGTATTAACTGCAGCAATCATGCCACATTTGCCATTGCCAGCCACAAGATGCATGTCAAGCGCCCCGGGATGCGAATATGGCTACCATCAGCACATAATTCGAACGTTCAGACCCAGGCCGGCGCCCAGCCCATGACGAATAATTAAACACGGAAACAGCAGGGTTAAAATGGGTGATCCATTAAAGTGCATACAAAGCACCACATTGGTGCAGTGTTGCATAAATGTATCAATATGGGGATTAACGGCTAATGGCTGCCCTGCCAGCGGGCAAACAAGTCTTGCGGCAAGGTAATATCGAACTGATCGATCACCCGGTTGACGGTCTGATCGATAATCGCTTCTACGCTGGTGGGTTGATGATAAAACGCCGGCATCGGCGGCATGATGATCGCCCCCATTTCCGCCGCCTGCGTCATCAGGCGCAGATGCCCCAGATGTAGAGGGGTTTCACGCACGCACAGCACCAAACGGCGGCTTTCTTTCAATACCACATCGGCGGCGCGGGTCAGCAGACCGTCGCTATAGCTGTTGACAATGCCGGATAACGTTTTAATCGAGCAGGGTAAAATCACCATGCCGAGCGTTTTGAACGAACCGGAAGAGATACTGGCGCCGATATCGCGCGTATCGTGCACCACATCGGCCAACGCCTGCACGTCACGCAGGCTAAGCGGCGTTTCCAACGCCAGCGTCTGGCGCGCGGCGTTGCTCATCACCAGGTGGGTTTCCACATCGTCAACCGAACGCAATACCTGCAGCATACGCACGCCGTAGATAGCGCCGCTGGCGCCAGAAATACCGATGATGAGTCGTTTCATTCGCAGGCCTCTGCCTTGGGGATAAATCAGGGCGACTTTGCCGCAATACGGGCGAATAAGCAAGCCGTAACGCCGCGATGCACCACCAGCAAACTGGCCTGCACCATTTTAGCCAGCAGAAAATAGCGCCGTGCCGGTGATGAAAAACACAGGGCGAGGCCCCCCAAAAGGGAACCTCGCCCATGATCACCGCCTGTAAACCGGCAGGAAAGTTAACCTTCGTTATGCATTTCCAGGTTTTCGGCTTCCGCCTGGCCGCGCAGCGCCTTGGCGTCGTCGTTACGCAACGACTCCAGGTACTCCAGATAGCCCTGATCGACATCCTTCGTCACGTAAATGCCGTTGAATACCGAGCATTCAAACTGGGTGATATCCGGGTTCTCTTCGTTCACCGCGGCGATCAAATCTTCCAGGTTCTGGAAGATCAGCCCGTCGGCGCCGATAAGCTGACGGATCTCATCCACTTCGCGCCCATGAGCAATCAGTTCATTGGCGCTTGGCATGTCGATGCCATACACGTTAGGGAAACGAATTTCCGGTGCGGCAGAAGCCAGATAAACCCGTTTGGCGCCGGCGTCGCGCGCCATTTCAACGATTTGCTCTGACGTGGTGCCGCGCACGATGGAATCATCCACCAGCAGCACATTCTTGTCGCGGAACTCGGCGCGGTTGGCATTCAGCTTGCGGCGTACGGATTTACGGCGCGCCTGCTGCCCCGGCATGATGAAGGTACGGCCGACGTAGCGGTTTTTTACAAACCCTTGGCGATACGGCTTGTTCAGGATACGGGCGATCTCCAGCGCAATATCGCAAGAGGTTTCCGGGATCGGGATCACCACGTCAATATCCACATCTTCCCATTCGCTGGCGATCTTCTCGCCCAACTTCTGCCCCATGCGCACGCGGGCGCTGTACACCGAAATCTTGTCCATGAAAGAGTCCGGGCGGGCAAAATAAACGTATTCGAACAGGCAAGGGTTGGTTTTCGGATTCTCCGCACACTGACGGGTGAACAACTGCCCTTTTTCCGTGATGTAGACCGCTTCGCCCGGCGCCACATCGCGCAGGAACTCAAAGCCCAGGGTATCCAGCGCCACGCTTTCGGAAGCAACCATATACTCGTTACGGCCGTCTTCCAGCGTGCGTTTGCCAATCACCAGCGGCCGAATGCCGTGCGGATCGCGAAACGCCAGCAGGCCATGGCCGATGATCATCGCCACGCAGGCATAAGCGCCGCGCAGTTGCTGATGCATAGCCGCCACGGCGGTAAAGATATCGTCGGCGCCCAACGGATAATGCGGGAAACGGTCCAGCTCGGTGGCCAGTACGTTCAGTAGAATCTCGGAGTCGGAGGTGGTGTTGACATGGCGGCGCCCGTTTTCAAACAGCGCCTGGCGTAATTCGTGAGCGTTGGTCAGATTACCGTTATGCGCCAGCGTAATGCCGAACGGCGAGTTGACGTAGAAGGGCTGAGCCTCGGAGGCGCTGGAGCTGCCGGCCGTGGGGTAACGCACATGGCCGATCCCCATATTCCCCTGCAGACGCTGCATATGACGTGCTTCAAACACGTCTTTCACCAGACCGTTTGCCTTACGCAGACGGAACCCGTTATGCGCATCGATAGTGACGATGCCTGCGGCATCCTGACCACGATGCTGAAGCACCGTCAATGCATCATAAATCGACTGGTTAACCGGCATAAAACCGGCGATACCGACAATACCGCACATGTTGTCTTTTCCTCTAAGCCGCTACCGCCCCGGTAAGTGGGCCGGTAAGAAACTCGACGTGCTCTGCAGATAGTCAAAAAACCACCTGATGATATAACTGAACTGCGGGATTAACTGCGACTGTTTCCAGTCTTCACTGTGTGAAAAGTCGGTAAAGGTATCCAGAAAGAACAGGATGGCCGCGACGATAAGCACCCCACGCAGCGCCCCGAAACAGATGCCCAGCACCCGATCGGTTCCTGACAGCCCGGTTTTTTCGACCAACGAGCTAATCACATAGTTAACAATTGCCCCGACGATCAGGGTCGCGATAAACAGGATAGTAATCGCGATACCATTTCGCACCAGTTCGTCTTGAAAACGCGTGAAATAGACGGCAAGAGATGGGTAGAAATGGCTGGCAACAAAAAACGCACATCCCCAAGTCACAAGTGACAAAGCCTCGCGGACAAAACCGCGGATCAGGCTGACCAGAGCAGAAAAGCCAATCAGCGCAATAATGACGTAATCAATCCAGACCATGAACTATTCCAATAGTGAATCGCCCCTGCGTCCAATCGCGGCGAATTCTAACAGAAAAAGAAAACGTTTGCGTAGGGGATTTTCCCTAGCGCCGCAAATAAAAATCGGCGAAGAAATAATTCCCAGCCGCCTCACAGGGATAGGCGTTCGCCCCCGTACGGAGCTTGCCGCAGGGGCGGCACAAGGCCGCCCCTTGGCCATTAGCGCACGCCGTACGGTTTGATCTGCCCACTCAATCCGCTAAGTGAGTTCAACTCCGGCAGTGCCGCCTGCAGTTTTTGCCGCGATGCATCCGGGCCAACGTAAATGCGGGTGATCTGCCCCTGCACCGGCGTTGCCGGCACGGTAAAGGCGCGGTGGCCGGATAACCGCAGCGAAGCGACGATCTCATTCACTTTGGCCGCGTTTTTCAGCGCCCCCAGTTGCACCACGTAAGCCTGCCCCGCCGGCGCTTTTTCTTCGGCCGGTTTGGTTTCTGCCGGTTTAGGCTGTTCCACCGGTTTTGGCGCTGGCTTCACTTCCGGCTTCGGCGCCGGTTTGGGCTTCGGTTCAACAGGCTTGGGTTCCACCGGCTTCACTTCAGCCGGCTTCGGTTTCGGCTGCGGCGCCGGTTTGCTTTCGGCCACCGCCGGCGGCGCAACGGCGGGCTGCTGCGCCGCCGCATGGTTAGCTGCCTGCTGCATGGCCGCTTCATTCGCCGCCTGCTGCTCCACCAGCGAAGCGGCGCCTTCCGGCGGCTGCGCCGGCAATGGCTGGCTAACCGGCGGCACCACGTCGGATTCTTCTACGTCGCCGGGTTTCGGCACTAATGGGATTGCCGCAAACTCATCCTGATAGTGTTTCTTTTTACCGTCCAGCAGCCCAGGCAGGATAATCACCCCCAGCGCCACCAGTATCACGGTCCCGACCAGACGGTTCTGAAATTTGCTTGCCACTCACTCTCCCCGTATCTCGTCTAACGCCGCCATCACGTGCGCAACGGTGTGGAACGATCCACAGACGATCACAATATCCTGTTTTTCTGCGTCCTGCATCGCCTGGCGCCAGGCGGTTGCAACATCGGCGAATTGCCGCGGCTGCGATAAATGCTGGGCCAGCAGATCAACGCTTGCGCCACGTGGGCCTTCCAACGGCGCACAGTACCACTCATCCACTTCAGGCGCCAGGCAGGCCAAAGTGCCGGCGATGTCTTTATCCGCCAACATCCCCACAACGGCGCGCACCTTGCCGCCATTACGCGGCAGCTGAGCCAGGCGGCTGGCGAGGTAGCCTGCCGCATGCGGATTATGCGCCACGTCGAGGATCAACATGGGTTCCTGCTGCACAATCTGGAAACGCCCTGGCAACAGCGCCTGCTGCAGCCCGGTAAAAATCGCGCGCTCGTCCACTTCCAGCGCCGCATAGTGCAACGCGGCCAGCGCCGTCGCCGCATTGGCCAGCGGCACGTTCGGCATCGGCAAATCGGTCAACAGCGTGCCGTCGCCTTGCCACTGCCAGCGTTCGCCCTGCTTGCTGAACGACCAGGCTTCGCCGCGGCGGTATAGCTTCGCCCCCAGAGATTGCGCCACCTGGGCAATGCTGGCCGGCATATCCGGCTCGCCGACCACCGCCGGTTTGCCAGCGCGGAAAATCCCGGCTTTCTCACGGCCAATGCTCTCGCGGTTATCGCCCAGCCAATCGGTGTGATCCAGCGCAATGCTGGTGATCACCGCCACATCGGGATCGACGATATTGGTCGCATCCAGACGCCCGCCCAGACCCACTTCCATGATCACGACGTCGAGCCGCGCCTGTTTGAACAACTGCAGCGCCGCCAGCGTACCAAACTCGAAATAGGTCAGCGACGTCTCGCCGCGCCCGGCTTCAACCGCAGCGAACGCGCGGCAGTGTTCGGCTTCGCTCAGTTCCTGGCCCTGGATCCGCACCCGCTCGGTGTAGCGGATCAGGTGAGGCGAGCTGTACACCCCCACCTTCAACCCGGCGGCCAGCAAAATGGCCTCCAGCGTACGGCAGGTAGTGCCCTTGCCATTGGTGCCGGCAACGGTGAATACGGTCGGGGCGGGAGAAAGAAGATCAAGCTGCGTTGCAACACGCTGAACGCGTGCCAGCCCAAGTTCGATGGCCTGGCTGTGCAGACGCTCCAGATAGTAAAGCCACGCGCTAAGTGACGACGTGGCCTGGGGGATTTGGTGGTTTTGCATGCGTCCCATCACTGATTGGGTCATTAGTTCATCAGCGCACCACCGTCAACAGCGGCTAAGGGTGGTGCTCTCCGTTGCCAGCCAACGCTAAACCATAACACTGGCAAATTGCACACCGCGCGGCCTGGGCCGGCGCGGTGTTACCGCCTGAATTTAGGCATCCGCCTGGCTGTCCGGCGCAACCACCGGCGCCGTTTCGCCAAAGTTCGGCTGCGGCTGGTTGGTCAGCTTGGAAAGAATGCTGGCCAGCGTCTGGCGCAGCTCGGGGCGGCGCACGATCATGTCGATGGCCCCTTTTTCGATCAGGAACTCACTGCGCTGGAAGCCAGGCGGCAGTTTTTCACGCACGGTTTGTTCGATCACGCGCGGGCCGGCAAAGCCAATCAGCGCCTTCGGCTCAGCGATGTTGATATCGCCAAGCATGGCCAGGCTGGCGGAAACGCCGCCCATGGTCGGATCGGTCAATACCGAGATATACGGCAGACCGCGCTCCTGCAATTTGGCCAGCGCGGCGCTGGTCTTCGCCATCTGCATCAGCGACATCAGCGCTTCCTGCATACGTGCGCCACCGCTGGCGGAGAAGCACACCAGCGGGCAGTTGTCTTCCAGCGCCTGTTCAACTGCACGCACAAAGCGCGCGCCGACGACTGAAGACATGGAGCCGCCGATAAAGGCGAATTCAAACGCCGCCGCAACCACCGGCATGCCGTAGAGTGTGCCTTTCATCACCACCAGCGCATCTTTCTCGCCGGTCGCTTTCTGGGCCGCGCTCAGGCGGTCTTTATACTTTTTGGAATCCCTGAACTTCAGAACGTCTTTTGGTTCCAGTTCACTGCCCAACTCAACTTCAGAGCCTTCATCCAGCAGCGTGTGCAGGCGTGCGCGCGCTGGCAAACGCATGTGGTGATCGCACTTCGGGCAAACTTCCAGATTACGCTCCAGCTCGGCGCGGTACAGTACCTGGCCGCAGCTATCGCATTTAGTCCAAACCCCCTCGGGAATGCTCGCCTTACGGGTTTGTGTAATATTGCTTTTGTTAAGAATTCGTTCAATCCAGCTCATCGATGACCTTTCTGTTTGAACCTGGCAGACGCCAATCTGCTGTTCATGCTTTAGCAATCCCCTTGTGAACGCCCCCAAAGAAAAATGCCTGACAAAACGCGGCAAGCGCGCAACGCAGGCTTCGGGGTTGTTCACAGGAACAGACCTGTGAATGTCGCTCATTAAACCATATCGGCCCGGCGCTGTGGATAAAAAACTGGTCGAACCGATAGGTTAAGCGATGTTTTTGTTATTTTTGCTGGCGTGCAGCGGCGCGTTTATGGCGCCAAATTTCTACCACGCCCGGCAGAATCGAGACAATGATAATAGCAACAATCAAGAGTTTCAGGTTTTCTTGCACCACCGGCAAATCGCCAAACAGGTAGCCGGCGTAGGTAAACAACAGCACCCACAGCAATGCCCCCGCCACGTTGTACGCGGCGAAATGGCGATAGGACATATGCCCCATACCCGCAACAAACGGCGCAAATGTCCGCACGATCGGCACAAAACGCGCCAGGATAATCGTCTTCCCACCGTGCTTCTCATAAAACTGATGCGTTTTTTCCAGATAGCTGCGGCGGAAAATCTTCGAGTCCGGGTTACTGAACAACTTTTCGCCAAACAGCCGGCCGATGGTGTAATTCACCGCATCGCCGACGATAGCGGCAATCGCCATCAGCAGCACCATGGTGTGCACGTTCAAATCGTTACTGGGCAGTGCCGCCAGCGCGCCGGCGACGAACAGCAGAGAGTCCCCCGGCAAAAACGGCGTCACTACCAGGCCGGTTTCACAGAACAGGATCAGGAACAGGATGGCGTACACCCACATGCCGTACTGCGCGACCAGCTCAGCCAGATGCACATCAATATGCAAAATAAAATCAACAAGGAACTTAATAATTTCCATAGATTCTCTCTTATGACCGGGCGAGCCACCCGCCCGGCGGATTAATCAGGGAACAAGGCTTAATCATCAGGTAAAAACAGCGGCCCCAGAGTTGGCCGCGGTAATGCAAAATGCGCAGGATAATCCACGGAAACCAAATACAGCCCCCCTGCCCGCGCCGTCGCTGCCGCCAGATTGCGATCCTTCAATGCCAACAGTTCAGCCATCCAGTTTTCATCCTGGTTGCCGCAGCCAATTTCCATCAGGCTGCCGACAATGTTACGAACCATATGATGCACAAACGCATTCGCCTTGATATCTACCACGATATATTGCCCATGACGCGAAACTTTAACGTGTTTTACGTTTCTCCAGGGGGTACGCGATTGGCATTGCACGGCACGGAACGAGGTGAAGTCATTTTCCCCCAGCAGTGCCTGTGCGGCACGGTGCATACGTTCGGCGTCCAGCGGATGGTAAAAATGGGTGACGCCCTGTTGCAGCACGGCCGGGCGGTAGCGGTGATTGAAGATGATATAGCGGTAACGCCGCGCCGTAGCGCTAAAGCGCGCGTGGAAATCCGCCGGCACATCGGCCACCCAACGCACGGCGATATCCGGCGGCAGGTGGGTATTCACCCCCATGGTCCAGGCGGCATCTTTGCGGCGCACGTTGGTTTCAAAGTGCGCCACCTGCCCAGTGGCGTGCACCCCGGCATCGGTGCGGCCGGCGCAAAACACCACGATCGGCTCATCCGCGACTTTGCTCAGGGCCGCTTCCAGACAGCCCTGAATGCTGTCTACTTCCTGTTGGCGCTGCCAGCCGTAATAACGGCTGCCATCATATTCAATACCCAGCGCAATTTTGTACGGTGGGGTTGCTACCTGTGACATCAGTACAACTGCTCCTGCAACAGGCGCTCGGCGGTTTCGATCGCCATCAGCGCGCCGCCAAAGCGCACGTTATCGGCCACGGACCAAAACTGCAGCAGTTCCGGGATGCCGTAGTCATTGCGCAGGCAACCGATGCTCAACGCGTCGCTGCCGGAGGCTTCCGTCACCTGGGTGGGGTAATCGTCCTCTTCGCTCAGTTGGATATCCGCCGCCTGTGCATACTCCGCGCGCGCTTCTTCCGCCACCAGCGGGCGCAGTGCCTCAAGGTGCACCACCTGCGCATGGCCGTAAAACACCGGCGATTGCACGCAGCTCACCGAAATCGGCAGGCCGTCGTCCTGCAGCACTTTGCGCACCTGATCGACAATCAGCCGTTCTTCGCGCACGCTGCCCTGCTCGTCCGCCAGCAGCGGCAGCAGGTTAAACGCCAACTGTTTATTGAACATGCTGGCTTCCACCGGGATACCGTTGAGCAGGCGCGCGCTTTGGCCTGCCAGTGCATCCACCGCGGCCTTGCCGCGTGAAGACACAGACATCAGCGTGGTGACATGCAAACGGGCAAGGCCGGCCTGCTCCACCAGCGGTTTGATGGCGGTCAGTAACTGGCTCACCATACCGTCGGCCACCGCCACGATATTTCGGTTGCGGTAATCGGCCAGCACCTGCGGGTTAACCCCCGGCACCACCAGCGGCACGTCCGGCTCCAGCGCAAACAAGCCGCTGCTATCGATCACCAGGCAGCCCATGTTGCCCGCGTCTTCGGCATAGCGAGCCGAAGCTTCGCTACCGGCAACGAAAAACGCCAACTGGGCCTGCGACCAGTCAAACTGCGCCGCATCCTGCACCCGCAGGGATTTACCGTCAAAGCGCACCGTTTCACCGGCGCTGCGCTCACTGGCCAAAGGATAGAGTTCACCCACCGGGAACTGACGTTCCTGCAACAATTCCAGCAACGCTTCCCCTACTGCGCCCGTGGCGCCGAGCAGAGCGATATTCCAGCCGTCAGACATTGGGTTTTCTCCAGAGTATGTCGTTCAAATACAGACGGGCGTTACCGCCCTGGCCTTCCACACCACCGCGTGGAAGGCGTTGGCGATACAACGCCCGCAGAGTAAAAAATGTTGTCGCGGGTTGCCCGATGGCACCCCATGCCGCGCTACGGCAAGCTTAATGCACGGTGAAGCCCAGTTGGTGCAACAGTTCGGCGCTGGCGCTGTCATCACAGCGTACGCGCAGCGATGACCACTCACGGCGCTCCTGATACTGCTTGCGCAAGCGGTCGAACTCACCGGGCTGGCCGGCCACTTTACGCAGCGGCGCGTCATCGCGGCGCACATCATACACCAAGTGCATCAATCGTTTTAACTTCGCGTCATCCAGCGGCCCGTGCAGGCGGATTTCACTGAACGCCGGCACCGGCAGCAGCGCCGCCAGCTCAACCTGCTGTGGCCGGTCAAGATACTGGCTAAAGGCTTCAAATACCTGCGTGGTGCCGCGCGCTTTGCCTTCCAACGAATAGCCGGCGATGTGCGCGGTACCGATATCTACCCGCGCCAGCAGCGGCAGAGAAAGCGCCGGCTCCGGCTCCCAGACGTCCAGCACCGTGCTTAATTTCTTGCCCTGCTCCAGCGCCTGCAGCAGCGCCGCGTTGTCGACCACCGGGCCGCGGCAGGCATTGATCAGGATCCGGTTATCCGGCAACGCCGCCAGCAGCTCGGCATCAGCCAGGTGAAGAGTGTTATACGGGCCGGATTTATTCAGCGGCGTGTGGAAGGTCAACACATCGGCTTCCGCCACCAGTTTTTCCAGCGGCCAGAACGCCCCGGCGTCGCCACGCGCGGCACGCGGTGGATCGCACAGCAGCGTGCGCACGCCCAGCGCCTTCAGGCGCGCATCCAGCCGCGAACCCACGTTGCCGACCCCGATGATGCCGACCGTTTTATCACGCAGTTGAAAGCCGTCGCGCTCGGCCAGCAACATCAGCGCAGAAAATACATATTCAACCACCGCAATGGCGTTGCAGCCCGGCGCGGCGGAAAAGGCGATGCCAGCCTGTTTCAACCAGGCATCGTCAACGTGATCGGTGCCGGCGGTGGCGCTGCCGACAAAGCCGATGCGCGTGCCGGCCAACAGTTCTTCATTAACTTTGGTCACCGAACGCACCATCAGGGCGTCCGCATCAGCCAGCGCATCACGTGGGATCGGGCGCCCGGGCACCGCCCGCACTTCCCCCAAACGGCTGAACAGCTCAGCCGCATACGGCATATTTTCATCAACCAGGATTTTCACTTCGCTCTCCGGCGGGTTAAAACAGTGTTCGTCTGGCAATAGTTTGCCACTGAATGGCACAGAAACCCAATGTTGTTATGCCCGGCGGAAGCGCTCCGGCGTGGTGCCGGCGATCTGCTGGAACATAACGATAAACGCCGACGCCGAGCTGTACCCCACCTCCAGGGCAACCTCCTGCACGGTTTTGCCCTGCTCAAGCAATGAAGTGGCATACAGAAAGCGCAGGCGCTGGCGCCATTCGCTAAACGACATGCCCAGTTCCTGCTGGCAACGGCGCGAAAGCGTGCGCTCGGTGGTATACACCTGCGCCGCCCACTGCGCCAGCGGCGTGTTGTCCGCCGGGCAGCGCTCCAGCGCCTGCAGCACGGGCGCCAAAAACTTGTCCCGCGAAGCAGGCAGATAGGCCTGTTGCTGCGGCGAACGGTGCAGTTGATCGATCAGCACCCGGCAAAGGCGCAAATCTTCCCGGGTCTGCGGCACATATTGCCGGCGGGCGTAAAAATCTTCGGCGATAGCGCGAAAGATCGGCGTCACGTTAACCAGGCACGGTTCGGCCGGCATCCCGGCGCACAGCGGCTGCATGATATCCACCATCCTGCACTGCGCCTGCCTGCGGTTGTAACAGGAGTGCTCCAGCCCCGCCGGCGCCCACACCACAAACTCTGGCGGCGCTAAAAAGCGCTGGCCGCCGATGTTCAGCGCCATCACCCCGGCCTTTACCCACATCAGTTGCCCCCAGCTATGTCTGTGCGGCTGAAATTCTGTGTGGGCGTTGAAATCTTCGCAGCGAAACTGCACCGGGCGCGGAGCAAGAATGTGCTCGGCGGGAAAGTAACGGATCTCGGCCATCATATTAGCCCGTAGGTTGTCTTGTTTACGTAGCAATTTGTCTGATTATCGTTATATATAATAAACCAGACACGCGTAAACTACCCGCTACGTTATCCGCAGTAAAATTCGAAGATACAAGATTATGAACGCACTTTTCCCGTTGCTGGCGGTATTCATCTGGTCGGTCAACGCCATCGTCAGTAAGCTTTCCGCGACCGCGATCGATCCCGCAGCCATCTCTTTCTACCGCTGGCTGCTGGCGCTGATTGCCCTGACGCCGATGGTGCTGCCGGGGCTGCTGCGCAATTTGCGCGCCGTACGCACCAACGGCTGGAAACTGTTGATTCTTAGCCTGCTCGGCATGGTGCTGTACCAGAGCCTGGCCTACTATGCCGCGCACAGCGTCAGCGCGCTGTTTATGGGGATTATCGTTTCGCTGATCCCACTGCTGACCATTCTGATCAGCATCTGGTTGCTGAACGTGGCGCCCACCCTTGGCGTGATGATTGGCAGCGTGCTATCGCTGGGCGGCATGGTGTGGCTGGTGAGCGGCGGCCAGCCGGGATTGCTGCTGGAACACGGCATCGGCAAGGGCGAACTGATGATGTTCGCCGCCGCCGCATCATACGCGCTGTACGGGGTGCTGACCAAACGCTGGGCGATCCCAATGCCGAACTGGCAAACGCTGTATGTGCAGATCCTGTTCGGGGTGGTGCTGTTGCTGCCCAACTTCCTGCTGGCGCCGGATATCGGGCTCACCCGTGAGAACATCCCGCTGGTGCTGTTTGCCGGCATCCCGGCTTCAATCGCCGCGCCCTATCTGTGGATCCAGGGCGTGATGCGCATGGGCGCCAACACCGCGTCGATCTTTATGAACCTGGCGCCGGTATTTACCGCCGTGATCGCCGTGGCGTTCCTGCATGAGCATTTGCACAGCTACCACCTGATCGGCGGTGGCGCCACCCTGCTGGGGGTAATACTTTCCCAACGCCTGCGTACCCCGCTCGGCCGTAAAAAACCGGCGGAACAGGCGAAAACCTGTAAAGACTGACGCTCGCCTCTGCGCTGGCTGAAATATCGGCAAGCGGGCGGCACGTCCGTCTTCAGTGAAAGAAATCTCGCCGAAACAGTATTGATAACCGTTATTTGCAGGTATCATTAAAGTACCTGCGCCGATGCGGCGGGGATGACTTTTTTTCTACATTGGGAAGGACTGGTAATATGCAACCTTTGAGCGGGCCCGACACCACTAACGCCCCCGACAGTCCTTCTGCTCCGGGTAGCCAAAACGCTGGCGGCGGCGATCAGCCGCTCTCTACGGCACAGCGCACCACGCTGGAAAAACTGATCGTCAAAATCATGGCGCTAAGCCCGGTGAAATCCGCAGAAATCTGGGCCGCACTGCGCCACGATCTGGCAGTAGACAACGGCAGCGAACTGCTGGCCCGCCATTTCCAGCCGGCGGAACAGCGCCTGCAAAGCCGCCTGGCGCAGGCGCAGCAAAACCATGGCAGCCGCCAACTGCTGCAACAGCTGACCGAACTGCTGCCCCAGGGCAACAACCGCGTGGCCGTCAGCGACTATATTCGCCAGCAATTTAACTGCACAGTGCTCAGCCAGCTCAACGATGCGCAGCTGCAACAGGTACTGGATCTGTTGCAAAGCGGCTCGCTGGCGATCCCCGCGCCGCAGCAGGCGATCGTTACCGATCGCCCCTTGCTGCCAGCGGAACACCAGAGCCTGGCGCCGTTAGTGACGCGCCTGAGCGCAACCACCGGCGAACCGCCGGCAAAAATCAGGCAGGCGATCTTCCACCTGGTCGGTATCAAAAGCAACGAACCGTTGCCGGCGCGCCACTTCCAGTTGCTCAGCCAATACCTGCAGGTGAAAACCACGCTCAGCCAGCAAAGCGCGCCGACGCTGAACGGCCTGCTGGCGGCGCTTAAACAGCCGGCAGACAGGCAGGAGCGGCAGTTGCTCAGCGATTATTGCCTGTCGCGCTTTAACCGCCGTGCCAACGCGGCATTAACCCAGGATCAGCTCAACGACGCCATTGGCCTGCTGTTTTCGCAGCGCCTGGAAAAAGCCGGAACGGCGGCGCTGATCCGCAGTGAAGATATCGCCACCCCGCCGCCGTCACCCAGTTGGTGGCAAGCTATCGCACGCAAACCGCTGGTGCCGGCGATCGTTGCGCTGGTGATCATCATCGGCGCGCTGATGCTGCTGTTCTAGGCAGCGTCAGCCTTACCCACAGCCGCAATCCCCGGCCGGCCGTGCGCCCCATTCACCCGCCAGCTCCCCCGTGGTCAACGGGTGGCCGTCGCGCAGCCAAAAATCCAGCCCGCCGATCAGCTCCTTCACCTTGAGGCCATACATCGCCAGCTTATAAGCGCCTTTGGTGGAACCGTTGCAACCAATGCCATCGCAATACGTGACGTACACCTTGCTGGGATCCAACTGCGCCAAGCGGGTTTCGTTCATCTGCCGGTGCGGCAAACTCAGCGCGCCGGGAATATGCCCGGCCCGATAGTATTCCGGCGAACGGGTATCGATCACCACAATCGCAGTTACGCCGTTGCGCAGATCTTCAGCCACGTCCCAGGCATCAGCGTAGTAGCTCAACTTGGCCTGCAAATAGGCCAGGTGTTGTGCCGGATCGGCGGGCGGAAAGGCTAAAACAGATGAAACGATAGCCATCGCTGACAGCTCCTGTGTTGTTTAAAGGCAGACCACAGATGATAGTCCCACTCATCATGAAAAGAGGGAAAACTTAGGTTATACCGGGCTTTGTTGCTGATGAATCTTTATTTTCCTTTATCGGGAATCAACCAGAAAATAAAACAGCATCTGGCGGTAGCTCAGACAAGCACTCAATAATACGATTAGGAATACTACCTGATAAACGCCGGCCTTGTGCCGATGGCGATGCGCGCCGGGCAGCGATTTTTTACTTTCAGCCTTTTCATTTGCCGCGCTTTGCTCTATTTGTAACGCCCTTATCTGTTTTTAAGGGATGCACTATGGCTCACATCTATGCCAGGGTTTTGCTGCTGGGCGCCACGCTGGCCCTGCTCAGCGCCTGCGACAGCGCGCAAACCCGCCCACAGGTCACCATTGAAGGTAAAACCATGGGCACTTTCTACAGCGTTAAAATCAGCGGCGAACTGGCGGAAAGCCAGCAGCAGCTCCGGCAAGAGATCGACGCGCTGCTGGAACAGGCCAACGACGATATATCTACCTATCGGCCCGGCTCCGTGCTTTCCAGGTTCAACCACAGCCCAAGCACGGCACCGCAGCCGATTCCGCGCGGCATGGCCGATATTATCCTGATGGCCCAGCGCATCGGCCGCGACACGCACGGCGCGATGGACATCACCGTCGGCCCGCTGGTTAACCTGTGGGGCTTCGGCCCGGATAAACACCCGTGGAAAACCCCGGATCAACAGCAAATTGAGGCGGCGAAAAGCCTTGTGGGTTTACAGCACCTGCAATTGATCGGCAACAGCCAGGGCGAGTGGCTGCAAAAAGATCTGCCAGCGCTGTATGTTGACCTTTCCACCCTGGGTGAAGGCTACGGCGTGGATCAACTGGTGCAGTTGATGGCGCGCAAAGGCATCACCAACTACCTGGTTTCCGTGGGCGGCGCGGTTTCTTCACGTGGGGTGAACGGCCAGGGCAAACCCTGGCGGGTGGCGATCCAAAAACCCACCGACCAGGAAAACGCGGTGCAGGCACTGGTGGATCTGCAAGGTTATGGCATCAGCACTTCCGGCAGCTACCGCAACTATTTTGAGGAAAACGGCAAACGCTATTCTCATGTGATCGATCCCACCACCGGCAGGCCGATCGACCATAAGCTGGTTTCCGCCACGGTGATCGCGCCCACCGCGCTGGAAGCCGACGGCTGGGACACCGGGCTGATGGTGCTCGGCCCAGAAAAGGCGCTACAGCTGGCGCAGCAGAAAGGGCTGGCGGTGTATCTGATCACCAAGACCGATAGCGGCTTCAACGCGGTGATGACGCCGCAGTTCAAAGCTTTCCTGGTACAGCCGAGCGACTGATGCTATCCGCCGCCGCCTAATACCGGGCGGCGGCGACATGTTATCGCTGGATTACCCTTTGCGGTGCAACAACAGATACACCGCCGGGATCACCAGCATCGACAACAGCGGCGCGCTGATCATACCGCCAATCATCGGCGCAGCGATGCGCCGCATCACCTCAGAGCCGGCCCCATCCCCCCACATGATCGGCAACAGGCCGGCCATAATGGTGGCCACCGTCATCACCTTTGGCCGGACGCGCAATACCGCGCCTTCACGGATACCGGCCAGCACCTGTTCACGCGTTAACGGCTGCCCCGGCAAACGCTGGCGCGCCAACGCCTGGTTCAGATACAGCACCATAATCACGCCGAATTCAGCGGCCACCCCGGCCAGCGCAATAAACCCAACCGCGCCCGCGACCGACAGATTATAGTTGAGCAGATACAGCAGCCACACGCCGCCGATCAATGCAAACGGCAACGTGGCGATAATCAGCAGCGCATCGCGCACGTTGCTGAAGGTGATAAACAGCAGCACAAAGATAATCATCAACGTGACCGGCAGCACCACCTTCAATTGGGCGCTGGCGCGTTCCAGGTATTCAAACTGCCCGGACCAACTCAATGAAACACCCGCCGGCAGTTGCACCTGCTGCGCCACCCGCTGTTGCATCTCCTCCACCGCCGAGCGCAAATCGCGCCCGCGCAGATCGACATAGATCCAGTTAGACAGCCGCGCGTTCTCGCTCTTGAGCATCGGCGGCCCTTCGCTGATGCGGATATCCGCCAGCGCAGAGAGCGGCAACTGTGCGCCGCTGGCGGTCACCACCGGCATCTCCCCCAACGCGGCGAACGAATCGCGGATCTCACGCGGATAACGCACGTTGATCGGGTAACGCGCCCGCCCGTCAAACACTTCGCCAACGTTTTCCCCGCCGATCAAGGTTGCCACCATCGCCTGCAGTTCCTGCACCGTCACGCCATAGCGCGCGGCGCGCTGGCGATTGATGTCGATATCCACGTAGCGCCCGCCGGTAACGCGCTCGGCCAGCGCCGAGGTCACCCCGGGCACCTGCTGGACGATTTGTTCGATCTGCCCGGCCACGCGTTCGATATCCGCCAGGTTGTTGCCGTTAACCTTGATGCCCACCGGGCTTTTGATGCCGGTGGCCAGCATGTCCAGCCGGTTGCGGATCGGCGGCACCCACACGTTGGCGATGCCGGGAACCTTAACCACACGATCCAGCTCTGCCACCAGCTTGTCCATGGTCATCCCCGGCCGCCACTGCTCACGCGGCTTGAAACGAATGGTGGATTCCAGCATGGTCAGCGGCGCCGGATCGGTGGCGGTTTCCGCGCGCCCGGCCTTGCCGAACACGGTGTCCACCTCCGGTACCGTTTTAATCAGCCGATCGGTGATCTGCAGCAAGCGCCCGGCCTCACGTGCCGAGATGCCCGGCAGCGTAGAAGGCATGTACAGCAGATCGCCCTCATCCAGCGGCGGCATAAATTCGCTGCCCAACCGGCTAAGAGGATAAAACGTCAGCGCCAGCAGCAGCGCGGAAATCCCCAACGTGGTTTTCGGCCGCGCCAATACCACCGCCAGCAGCGGCTGATACAGACGAATCAGCCAGCGGTTGATCGGATTGGCATGCTCATCAGGAATACGCCCACGGATAAAATAGCCCATCAGCACCGGCACCAGCGTAATGCCAAGCCCGGCGGCCACCGCCATGGCATAGGTCTTGGTAAAGGCCAGCGGCGCAAACATGCGCCCTTCCTGCGCCTGCAGTGTAAAGACCGGAATAAACGACAGCGTGATGATCAGCAGGCTGCAAAACAGCGCTGGCCCCACCTCCACCGCCGCCTGCTCGGAAATACGCCAATAATCGCCGCTGGCCGGCTGCCGGCCGGGATGATCGTGCCGCCACTGTTCCAACACCTTGTGCATGTTTTCGATCATCACAATCGCCGCATCCACCATCGCGCCAATGGCGATGGCAATGCCGCCCAGCGACATGATATTGGCGTTCACCCCCTGGTAGTGCATCACCACAAAGGCGCCCAGAATGCCCAGCGGCAAAGTGACGAGCGCCACCAGCGCCGAGCGCAGGTGGAACAGAAACAAAGAACAGACCACCGCCACCACCACGAACTCTTCCAGCAGCTTGTGCGACAGCGTTTCTATCGCGTGCTCAATCAGCTGCGAACGATCGTATACCGGCACGATCTCCACCCCCGCCGGCAGCGTATGCTGGATCTGCGCCAGCTTGGCCTTTAGCGCCTGGATGGTCGCCAACGCATTTTTGCCGTAGCGCATCACGATGATGCCGCCGGCCACTTCCCCCTCGCCATTCAGCTCCGCCACGCCCCGGCGCAGTTCCGGCCCGAGACGCACTTCCGCCACCTGCGGCAACATAATCGGCACACCGTTGCGCTCGGCCACCAGCACCTGGTCAAAATCCGCTAATTGCCGCAGATAGCCGGTGGTGCGCACCATATATTCGGCTTCGCCCATTTCCAATAGCGCGCCGCCGCCGGCCTGATTGGCACGCTGCAACGCATCAACCACCTGCTGCTGGGTAATGTTCAGCGCGCGCAGGCTTTGCGGATTAAGCACCACCTGGAACTGCCGCACCATGCCGCCAACGCTGGCCACTTCCGCCACGTCCGGCACGGTTTTCAGTTCAAACTTCAGCGTCCAGTCCTGCAGCGCGCGCAGATCGGCCAGGCTGTGTTTCCCGCTGCGATCCACCAACGCATAGGTATAGATCCACCCCACGCCGGTGGCGTCCGGCCCCAGTTCCACCTTCACCTGATCCGGCAGCGCGGCCTGCACCTGGCTAAGGGATTCCAGCACGCGTGAACGGGCCCAGTAAGGATCGGTGCCGTCTTCAAACAAGATGTAGATATAGGCGTCGCCGAACATGGAAAAACCCCGCACCGTTTTCGCGCCCGGCACCGTCAGCAGCGTGGTGGTTAACGGATACGTCACCTGATCCTCAATCACCTGCGGCGCTTTGCCGGGGTAGCTGGCGCGCACGATCACCTGTACATCGGACAAATCCGGCAGAGCATCCAGCGGCGCTTTCTGCAATGCCCATATCCCCCAGCCGGCCAGCATCAGTGAAGCCAACAACACCAGTAGCCGGTTACGCAACGACCAACGAATCACTGAGGCGATCATAGGTGGCCTCCATGCTCTGCGGCTTGCGGCATTATCCGGCTGATATGCGGGCCGTTGTCATCCACGCTGAAAAAGAACCTCACCTTGCTGCCCACCGCCAAACCGGCCGGCAACCCGCCGGGCGGCAAAGCGAAGTCCATGGTCATCGCTGGCCATTGCAGCGCCGGCACCGGGCCGTGCGCTAGGGTGATGGCGCCGTCCGCCAGTGCCACAATAGTGGCTTCGGCCTGGTATTGGACGGCGGGCGCGGTTTCCCCGGCCAACTGCGGTAATACGCTGCGCATGCTGGCTTCGGAGTCAATCAGGAATTGGCCGGAGGTCACCACCCGCTGTCCGGCCTGCAGGCCCTGTTTTATCTCGGCCCATCCGCCCTGTACCCGCCCGGCCACCACGTCGGCCGGCGTAAAATGTCCGTCGCTTTCGGCCAGCAGCACCGTGGTGCGATCGCTGCGGCTGATTAACGCCTCCTGCGGCACGGCAAGTACCGGTTGCTGCTGCCCGGCTGGCGATAGCGTGGCCTGTAGAAACATGCCCGGCTGCAGTTTTTGCTGCGGGTTCGCCAATTCCACACGCGCCTGCGCCGTGCGGGTCTGCGGATCCACGTTCGGCAACAGTTCACTTATCCGCCCGTTAAAACGCTCGCCCGGCCAACTGGCCGCACTGGCCTGCACCGCATCGCCCGGCTGCACCTGCGCGCCCTGCGGGTAATCGATCACCAGCCACACCGGATCCAGCGCGGCAATCTCGAACAGCGCCTGGCCCACGGCCACCTGCTGCCCTTCCCGTACCGATAGTTGGTTAATAAAACCGCTGGCCGGCGCGTTAAGCGTCACCCGTGGCTGCGGTTTACCGCTGCGTTCCACCTGGCGGATCACCGCTTCCGGCATAAACGCCAGTTGCAGCCGTTGGCGGGCGGCGGCGGTTAATGGGCGATCCCCCAGTTGGCGTACCGCCAGGTACTCCTGCTGCGCGGCGCTCCATTCCGGGATCCACAGTTGCGCTAACGGCTGCCCCTGCTGCACCCGCTGCTGGTTGGCGCGCACGTACAGTTTCTCGATCTGGGCGTTGGCGCGGGCGGCGATCACCTGCACACCGCGCTCATCGGTCGCGATGCGGCCAACGGCGTTCAACGGTGCTTCAAGCACGCGCATCTGCGCCTGCTCGGTGCGCACTCCCAGATTTTGCTGCTGGCGCGCGCTGATGATCACGCCCCCTTCCGGCGCGGCCTCATCGGCATAGCGCGGCACCAGTTGCATATCCATAAACGGCGATTTTCCCGGGCGATCGAAACGTTGGCCGGGCACCATCGGATCGTACCAGTACAACACCTGGCGCTGCGCATCCCCGGCCGGAGCCGGCGCGTGCTCGGCGGCCAGCCAATAGCCGGCCAGACCGCCGCCGGCCACTGCGGCCACCAATAATGCAAGACTTAAGCGTAGGTTCATTGCGCGGCCTCCTGTAGCGTGAGATAGCGGATCGCCGCCCAGATTTGCGCCAGTTCACGTGCCGTGCGCCCTGCTTCCAGGCGGCTTTCCAGCAATGCCAGACGGGCTTCCAGCGGGCCGGCCAGCGCGCTTTGGCCGCTGCGGTACTGCGCCAACTGCAGCGCAACCCGCTGCTGCTGCAGCGGTATCACTTGCTGTTGCTGGCGCTGCCACTGCGCCAGCGTGGCCTGATACTGCGCCAGCAGCGTATCGAGCTGCGCCTGGTGATCGCGGATCAACTGCGCCAGACGATCGTTGGCTTCCAGCGTGCGGGAAACGTCCGCCGCGTAGTCTTTGTCCTGGCGTTGGGCGGTGAACAACGGCAGATCGACGGTGAACATCACCCCGGCCATGTCTTCATAGCCATCGGCGCGCTTGCCGTAATACACCTCGATGCCCACGTCCGGAATTGCCGCCACCTGTGACTGCGCCGAACGCGCCCGGGCCACATCCGCTTCGCGGCGGGCCTGCAGCATTTCCGGGTGTTGGGCAATGGCCTGCTGCAACACACGGCTTTCCACCGGCAGGCGCTCAAAGCGCGGCAGCGGGCCTGTGACGCGCACCGCCGCATCGCCGGTGAGCTGAGTCAATCTGGCTTGCGCCACGGCGGTATCGCGTTGGGCTTCGCTGAGGCGATCCTGCATCGTCAGCAACGACAGGCGCGCCTCGATAAGCCCGCTGGCTGGGGCGCTACCGCTAGCCACTCCAGCGCGCTGGGCGGCGATCTGGCGTTCGCTTTCCTGCACCAGCGCCCTGGCGTCTTGCCACGTCTGTTGGCTAAGCGCCAAATCAAGCCAGGCCTGCGCGGTTTGCTGGCGCAGTTGGCTGAGGATCACCACGCTGCCGGCGCTGGCCTGGCTGGCCTCGGCGCGCAGGGTCGCGGCCTTGCGCTGGCGTTTGCTGCTGCTGACGTAATCCTGCATGATGCCGACCCGCTCCATCGTCATACCTTCACGGGTAAAACGGCGGCCGTTGCCGCCCTGTACCGGCACGTTCTCGATACCAAACTTCAATTTGGGGTCGGGCAGTTGCATGGCCGCATCGGCCTGGTTATTCAGGGCATTGATTTGATGCTGGCTGGCCGAAAGCGCCGCCGAATGGCGCTCCGCCGCCGCCAGCGCCTGCGCCAGTGTTAACTCGGCGGCCAGTGTGCCGCTGGCCCAGCAGGCCAGCAGCAGCCCGCCCACCCGCAGCGGGTAAGAAAGACGTTTGTTCATGGTGGCTCCCGTTACCGTTGGCTGGCGTGGATCGCCGTCAATTGGTAACCGCCGGCAACCTGGCGGAAGCTGAAATCAACCGGTGTGCCGGCCGGCAAGGCACTAACCGGCGGCGGCGGCAACAGGAAGCTCATGGTCATCGGCGGCCAATTCAGCGCCGGGATCGCCTGGTGAGCAATCGACACCGCCTGCGGGCGCCAGGCTTTGATAACCCCTTGGGCATGAATTTCCGCGGATGAGGATGGCGCAAGCGCCGGGGCGGCTGGGGCCGCGACAGGGAACAACAGGAAAAGGGCCATAGCGGCCATCAGGTTACGCATAGTACAGACTCCGTAAAATAGTCAACAAACACCAAAACCACCCGGCAATGCGGGCGCGCACAGGGTTGTTGGGCTATTCACGGAAGCAACAAAAAGCAATCTCTGCCGGTGGGCCGACGATCGGCGGCATCTGCCAGACCGGGCGGGCGCCGTGGTATTGCACCGGTGGGATCACCGCCACGCGTTCGGTACCGGCAGGCAACGCCGCCAACACCGGGCCGGAGTGATCCTGCTGGGCGTTGTCCGGCACGCAGTGTTTGCCGCACACCGGCTCTGCGGCCGCATGCCGTTCAGTCTCGGCCGCACTGGCGTGCTGCATATGCTGCATCGCCGGCGCATCCAGCGTCGCCTGCAGGTGGCAAGCGTGGCTGGCGAGCGCCAATTGCGTATTCAGCAGCAGCCAGACAGCCACCCACAGCCAGGCGGCCGGCTTCTTCACCAGGCCGGCGTAATGCGTGGATAATAATCTGCTGATCCTGGCTGACATGCTGGTATTCCGCTCAACGTAACAGCGCGAGTATAACGGGGGGATAGGGGTGCAGAAACGGGATTTACATCAACTGACAAAGCCAGCCCGGCATTCAGCAATATGCGGCAACTATGTTGATTTAAATCAAAAAAACAGAATAAAGGTAAAAAAAAAAACGGGCACGGCAAGCCGCACCCGATTGATCGCATACCCAGCAGGATTATGCCTGGTATTTACGCAGCGTCAGCGTGGCGTTGGTGCCGCCAAAGCCGAACCCGTTGGTCATCACGGTGGTCAGTTCACGTTTGGTCGGTTCAGTGATGATGTTCATCCCTTTCGCATGCTCATCCAGCGTTTCAATATTGATGCTCGGGGCAATAAAGCCGTGCTCCAGCATCAACAGCGTGTAGATGGTTTCCTGCACACCAGCGGCGCCCAGCGAGTGGCCAGTCATTGCCTTGGTGGCAGAGATAGCCGGCACGTTGTCGCCGAACACTTCACGGATCGCGCCCAGTTCTTTCACATCGCCAACCGGCGTAGAGGTGCCGTGCGTATTGATGTAATCGATCGGCGTATCAACACCTTGCATCGCCATCTTCATGCAGCGCACTGCGCCTTCGCCCGACGGAGCAACCATGTCGGCGCCGTCAGAGGTGGCACCGTAGCCAACCACTTCAGCAAAGATGTGCGCACCACGTGCCAGCGCATGTTCCAGCTCTTCCACAACCACCATACCGCCGCCGCCGGCGATAACGAAACCGTCACGGTTAGCGTCATAGGTACGGGACGCTTTTTCCGGCGTATCGTTGTATTTGGTGGACAGCGCGCCCATCGCATCGAACTCACAGGCCATTTCCCAGGTCAGCTCTTCGCCGCCGCCGGCGAATACGATGTCCTGTTTGCCCATCTGGATTTGTTCAACCGCGTTGCCGATGCAGTGTGCGGAAGTCGCACAGGCAGAACTGATGGAGTAGTTAACGCCATTAATTTTAAACGGCGTAGCCAGGCAGGCGGAAACGCTGGAAGCCATCGCTTTGGTCACCACGTAAGGACCAACGGCTTTCAGACCGCGTGGGCTGCGCATGGCGTCGGCACCGAACACCTGAAAACGGGCGGAGCCGCCAGAACCGGCGATCAGACCAACGCGCGGATTATTTTGGTAAACGTCTTCCGTCAGGCCGGCAGAAGCGACGGCTTCTTGCATGGACAGGTATGCGTAAATGGATGCGTCGCTCATGAAACGCACCACCTTGCGGTCGATGAGGCCGGTAGTATCCAGTTTTACGTTGCCCCATACGTGACTACGCATGCCGGAATCTTTCAGTTCCTGGGAGAAAGTGATCCCAGAACGTCCTTCCTGCAGGCTCGCCAGGACCTCCTGCTGGTTGTTACCAATGCTGGAGACGATGCCCAGGCCAGTAATCACTGCACGTTTCATTCAATACCTCTTCCACAATTATTACATTCGGGATTTCGTCACGCACTTTAGCGTACAGTTGTAAGCCGAACAAGTCCGATCAGCGTGATTCTTGTCTGATTTGCACCGGGAGGGCGCTGCGGCTAGAATCCCGTCACCCCTTGAGCTATGAGCAACCGCCGTGAATCACGCCCCCATCCAAACCGCCGCATTAACCTGGAATGAACAGGGTACACCTGTTTCGCAACAGTTCGATGACGTCTATTTTTCCAATCAGGATGGGCTGGAAGAAACCCGCTACGTTTTTTTGGGCGGTAACCGGTTGCCGCAGCGTTTTGCGCAGCACCCACGTCCACTGTTTGTGGTGGCGGAGACGGGATTCGGCACCGGGCTGAATTTTTTGACCTTGTGGCAGGCGTTCAACGCCTTCCGGGTGCAGAGCCCGCAAGCCAGGCTGCAACGCCTGCATTTTGTCAGCTTTGAAAAATTCCCACTGCAGTTGGCCGATCTGGCGGCGGCGCATGCGCGCTGGCCGGAGCTGGCGCCCTTCGCCGAGGAACTGCGCGCCAACTGGCCATTGCCGCTGCCCGGCTGCCACCGGCTGCTGTTGGACGGTGGGCGCGTTACGCTGGATTTATGGTTTGGCGACGTCAACGCCCTGCTGCCCACGCTCGATCACAGCATGAACCAACAGATTGACGCCTGGTTTCTCGACGGCTTCGCCCCGGCGAAAAACCCCGACATGTGGAGCCCGGCGCTGTTTAGCGCCATGGCGCGTCTGGCGCGCCCGCAGGGCAGCTTCGCTACCTTCACCGCCGCCGGCTTTGTGCGCCGGGGCCTGCAGCAGGCCGGCTTCACGGTGGAAAAATGCAAAGGGTTTGGCCAAAAGCGGGAAATGCTCACCGGCTGGATGCCGGCCGATGCGCAGCCCGCCGCCGACCCAACGCCTTGGTTCCATCGCCCGGCGGCGCACACGCCTGAAGACGTTGCCATTGTCGGCGGCGGCATCGCCAGCGCCCTCATCGCCCTGGCATTACAGCGGCGCGGCGCCCACGTCACGCTCTATTGCGCCGATGGGCAACCCGCAGAAGGTGCATCCGGCAACCGCCAGGGGGCGTTGTACCCTTTGCTGAACGGCCGCAATGATGCCCTGGAGCGTTTCTTTTGCTCCGCCTTCCCCTTTGCCCGCCGGCTATATGACGCGCTAGAGCAGCGCGGCGTCGCGTTCGCTCACCAGTGGTGCGGCGTCAGCCAACTGGCCTATGACGAGAAAAGCGCAGGTAAAATCGAGCGAATGCTGACCGCCCTCTGGCCGCCGGAACTGGTGCAGGCGGCCGATCGGCACGCACTGAGCGCGCTTTGCGGCGTCGACAGCGGCTTTGGCGGCGCTCACTACCCGCTGGGCGGTTGGCTGTGCCCGGCCGAGCTGACGCGCAGCGCCGTCACGTTGGCGCAAAGTCAGGGGCTGGTCTGCCGCTATCAACACCGCCTCACAACGCTGGATCAGGACGCACAGGGCTGGCGGCTGGAGTTTGCCGATGGCGCAACCCAGCGGCACGCCACGGTGGTTCTGGCCTGCGGCCACGCCTTAGCGGCGCTGGCGCAAAGCGCCGCGCTGCCGGTGTATGCCGTTCGCGGCCAGGTTTCCCATATCCCCACGACGCCGGCACTGGGCAAACTGAAACAGGTGCTGTGTTACGACGGCTACCTGACGCCCGTGAACCCCGCGAATCAGCAGCACTGTATCGGCGCCAGCTACCAGCGCGGCGATACCGCCACCGACTATCGGGAAGAGGAACAGCAGGAAAACCGGCAGCGTTTAATGCGTTGCCTGCCGGCGCAGGATTGGCCGCGACAGGTGGATGTCAGCGGCGGCCAGGCGCGCTGCGGGGTACGCAGCGCAACGCGCGACCATCTGCCGATGATAGGCGCCGTGCCGGACTATGCCGCTACGCTGGATGTTTATCAGGATTTGCCGCGGCAACACCAGCGTGGTGAAGCGGTAGCCGATGCGCCGGTTTATCCGAATCTGTTTATTCTGAGCGCGCTAGGCGCCCGCGGGCTTTGCTCTGCCCCACTGGCCGCGGAAATACTGGCGGCGCAGATCTTCGGTGAACCCCTGCCCGCCGATGCCGAAATGCTGGCGGCGCTGAACCCCAACCGAATGTGGGTACGCAAACTGCTGAAGGGGAAGGCGGTTTAATCCCCCTCACCCCAACCCTCTCCCAGAGGGTGAGGGAGCAGTATGTGCACCGGTGCTGAAACGCCCCTCACCCCAGCCCTCTCCCCGAGGGAGAGGGAGCAGTATGTACATCGGTGCTGAAACGCCCCTCACCCCGGCCATCTCCTCGAGGGAGAGGGAGCATTACGTGCACCGGTGCTGAAACGCCCCTCACCCCAGCCCTCTCCCAAGGGAGAGGGAGCAGTATGTGCACCGGTGCTGAAACGCCCCTCACCCCGGCCCTCTCCCCAAGGGAGAGGGAGCAGTATGTACATCGGTGCTGAAACGCCCCTCACCCCGGCCATCTCCCCAAGGGTGAGGGAGCAGTATGTGAACCGGTGTGGGTGAAGGGATAACGGAAACGGCAAACGGCGGCAGACGATCCCCTCTCCCGGCGGGAGAGGGTTAGGGTGAGGGCGAAAAAAATCAGGCGGTGGGCAGCGCCTTTTGGTACAAATTCTCCCACATCCCCAGCACCAAGATCTGATCCGGCGGGGAAAGCTCACCGGCGCGGATGGCTTTATCCAGGCTGTGCTGCACGCGGGCCTTCAGTGCTTCGGCCGTATGCTCACCGTTCTCTTCCACTTCAGCCACCGCCAGCGTCAAATGACCGCGCAGGTAGCCACCGGCAAACAGTTCATCATCGCTGGCGTGTTCTACCATGTCATCAATCAGCGCCAGAATGCGCGCTTCAACTTCTGCGATCATCAAATTTCCTCTTAAACTCATTCAGTTGAGATCTTCCGGATAGGGGAAGTGCTCCGCCGTTAACGGGGGCGTATTGTAAAACGATTGTAGCGCCTGAATAAAGCGCGCAGGCCGTGTGGGTATCCCCTGCTCCAGCAGTTCCAACACCCGTGCGCGCACTTTACGCTGGAAGACGATGCGATCCGGCTCGCAGTCCCCGTTCAGGTTGTCGCAACTGACGTTGAACGGGAAGCCCGCCGCCACGCAGAACATCCACTCCAACGCCTGTGGCTTGATCTCCACCGCTTCAAATTCGCTTTGCGTCTGGGCGTCGCGCCCGTCCGGGCAGTACCAGTAACCAAAATCCACCAACGTCCGGCGTTGTTCGCCGGCGATGCACCAGTGGGAAATCTCATGCATACCGCTGGCGTAAAAACCGTGGGCGAAGACAATGCGGTTATAGGGCACCGCGTCGTTCGCCGGCAGGTAGATCGGCTCATCATCGCCTTTTACCAGGCGCGTGTTGTAATCACCGCTGAAACACTGATTGAAGATGTCGATCAGTTGGGTGTAATGATGCTTTTCGGCCATAGAAAAACCTGAATAACCCTAAAAATAAGGCGGCAATTATTTCATCTTGCCGCCCGTTTCGCCTATTAAAAATGCACTGCCAGCCACTGCATGATTTCTGCGCCGTGGTTATCGTAAAGCAACTTCAGGCTCATCAGCAGTGAAACCACCACGATCATCGGCCGGATCAGCTTTTGGCCGCGGGTCAGCACCATGTGCGCGCCAAGGCGGGCACCCAGCACCTGCCCCACCAACATTACCAGGCCCATGCTCCACACCACCTTTCCGCCGATGATAAACAACATCAGGCCGCCAAAGTTGGAGGTGAAGTTCAGCACTTTGGCATGCGCGGTGGATTTCGCCAGGTTAAAGCCACACAGCGTAACGTAAGCCAGGGCATAAAATGAGCCGGCGCCGGGGCCGAAGAAACCGTCGTAGAAACCGACGCAGCCGCCGGCTACCAGCCCGAACGGCACCGCGCTCAGGCGCCGCTGGCGATCGCTCTCCCCCAGCCGAGGGGTGAACAGGAAGTACAGGCCGATACCGATAATCAGCAGCGGCAGCATCTGGCGCAGCAGATCGGCCCGCATATACTGCACCAGCAGCGCACCAATCACCGAACCTAGCAAGGTCAGCGCAATCGTCAGCTTCTGATCGTGCAGATCCACCGCGCGGCGGCGGATAAAGTACAGGCTGGCGGAAAGAGAGCCGCCAACCGATTGCAGCTTGTTGGTGGCCAACGCCTGCGCCGGCGGCACGCCGACGGCCAGTAACGCCGGCACGGTCAGCAAACCGCCGCCGCCCGCAATCGAATCGATAAACCCAGCCAATAACGCCACAGCAAACAAGATCCCGAGAAGCCCGGGACCTGCAACAAGCCAATCCATGAATTATTCCGCAGTGAAATGATTATCCAACAACGCCTGGCAGGCAGGCGGCAAAGGCGGCGGTACAGGTTTACCGGGCTTCGCGCTCGGCAGATGCGGCTTAAACCAGCTTGCCAATTCAGCGCCGCAGCCATCGCCTGCCGGCGGCGCATCCTGCTCCTTGCACTCCAGGCTGCCCGCCGGGCAGCGCAAACGCACGTGCATGTGCGCACGATGGCCAAACCACGGCCGCACCTTTTGCAGCCACGCGCGATCGCTGCCGGCATCTTCACACAGGCGCTGCTTGATCGCTGGATTGACAAAAATACGCGTGACCTCGTGATCCTGCGCCGCCAGCTTGATCAACTGGCCCACCTGCGGCTGCCACTGGCGCTCCACGACACGCTTGCCGTCGGCGGAAACCAGATCGATCGGCTGCGGCTTCAGTAGTTGCTGCTGCGACCAGCGCTGGCGCGGCAATTGCAGCCAGATATCCACGTCCAGCCCCGACTGGTGGCTGGCGTGGCCGCTGCTAAAGCGCCCGCCGGCCGGCATCGCCATGTCGCCGATCAGGACGGTGCCCAGCGCATTCTGCCGGGCCTCGCTGCCCAGGCGTTGAATAAACGCCAGCAGATCCGGGTGGCCGAAATAACGGCGTTGGTCGGTACGCATCACCTGATAATCCGCCGCTTCCAGCGGCAGCGGCTGCGCGCCAATCAGGCAGCCATTAGAGAAGCCACCGATGGCCTGCGGCGCGCCGGCGACCGGGTGATCGATCTTCTGCCACGGCGTGAGCGCCATCGCAGACGCCGAAGCCAGCAACGCAACAAGGCCGAACATTACGTTTTTCATGGCGGCTACCAACGCGGAACCGGGGAAGCCACATCACCGTTTTGCGCACGCTGGCGCAGCAGGTGATCCATCAGCACGATCGCCATCATCGCCTCGGCGATCGGCACCGCACGGATGCCAACGCAGGGATCGTGGCGGCCGCGGGTGATCATTTCCACCGCTTCGCCCTGGCGATTGATCGTGCGCCCGGGCACCGTAATGCTGGAGGTCGGTTTCAGCGCCAGATGGGCGATCACCGGCTGGCCGCTGCTGATACCGCCCAGAATGCCGCCGGCATGGTTGCTCTGGAAGCCCTGCGGGGTGATTTCATCGCGGTTTTCGCTGCCACGCTTGGTGACCACGGCAAAACCATCGCCGATTTCCACGCCTTTCACCGCATTGATGCTCATCAGCGCATGGGCCAGATCGGCATCAAGGCGATCGAATACCGGTTCACCAAGCCCGGCCGGCACGTTTTCAGCCACTACGCTGACCTTCGCGCCAATCGAATCCCCTTCTTTCTTCAGGGCGCGCATCAATTCATCCAGCGCTTCCAGTTTGGCGGGATCCGGGCAAAAGAAGGGGTTCTGCTCAACCTGTTCCCAATCTTTCAGTTCACAGTGAACGTCCCCCATCTGCGCCAGGTAACCGCGCACGGTCACGCCAAACTTCTGCGCCAGGTATTTTTTGGCGATCGCCCCTGCGGCCACGCGCATCGCGGTTTCACGCGCCGAGGAACGGCCGCCGCCGCGGTAATCGCGCACGCCGTATTTTTGCTCATAGGTATAATCAGCGTGCCCTGGGCGGAACAGATCTTTAATCGCCCCGTAATCCTGCGAGCGCTGATCGGTGTTTTCAATGATCAGGCCGATGCTGGTGCCGGTCGTTACCCCCTCGAACACCCCGGAAAGAATACGCACCTGGTCCGGCTCGCGGCGTTGGGTGGTATAGCGGGAAGTGCCTGGGCGGCGGCGATCCAAATCGTGTTGTAAGTCGGCTTCCGTCAATGGGATGCCCGGCGGCACGCCATCGACGATACATCCCAGCGCCACACCGTGGGATTCACCAAAAGTGGTGACGCGGAAGATTTGCCCAATACTGTTCCCTGCCATCACGGCTCCTTTTACCGTTGATTATTATCGTTATCAGGCCCGGCGCTGCGGGCCTGGTGAGTACATTAGTTGCGGTACGCGCTAAAATGCGCTTCACAGCCGACCAATTGCTGTTTGGTCAGCATGAACACACCGTCACCGCCGTTTTCGAACTCCAGCCAGGTGAACGGAATATCCGGATACTGTTCCATAACATGTACCATGCTGTTGCCGACTTCACAAATCAGCACGCCGTCATCGCTGAGGAAATCCGGCGCGCAGGCCAGAATGCGGCGCACCAGATCCAGGCCATCGTGGCCGGCGGCCAGGCCCAGCTCCGGCTCAAAGCGGAATTCCTGCGGCAGATCGGACATATCTTCGGCGTCGACGTACGGCGGGTTGGTGACGATCAGATCGTATTGGATCGCCGGCACATCGCGGAACAGATCGGAGCGAATCGGGATCACCTGCTGTTCAACGCCATGCGCCTGTATGTTGCGTTCGGTCACCGCCAGCGCGTCGCTGGAAATGTCCACAGCGTCCACTTCGGCTTCCGGGAACGCGTAGCTGCAGGCGATGGCGATGCAGCCGCTGCCGGTGCACATATCCAGAATATGCCGCGGAGCATGCGGCACCAGGCCGCTGAAACGCGCGTTGATCAATTCGCCGATCGGTGAACGCGGCACCAGCACGCTTTCATCCACGTAGAACTCCATGCCGCAGAACCAGGCTTTATTGGTCAGGTAGGCGACCGGGATGCGCTCGTTGACGCGGCGAATCACGCGCTCAACGATACGGTGGCGCTCGCTGGAGGTCAGGCGGGCGGTATGCATGTCTTCCGGAATATCAAGCGGCAGGTACAGGCTGGGCAACACCAGCTGCACCGCTTCGTCCCATGGATTGTCGGTGCCATGCCCATAATAGATAGCGGCGGCGTTAAAGCGGCTTACGGTCCAGCGCAGCATATCCTGGATGGTGTGCAGTTCACTGACTGCTTCATCGACGAAAATTTTGTCCAATTTGCCCTCCGGCAGGCATGATAATCACTCTATAGCCGCATAGTTTGCCATGAAGCCAGCGACAAATCAGCAGCAATAGTCGCTCGCCGCCGTTGCCGCGGGGTGAAGCCGGCAGTTTTGCGTCGACAGAACATGGCAAGACGGTAAACTATTCGCTTAAACGACGATATCCGGTGAATAAATAATGAAAAATAAACCCTCTCTGAGCAAAGATGAAGTACAGCTCTTCAGGGAATCGGTGGCCGGCGCAAGAACACTGCGGCAGGATACCATTGTCCACCCCAAGCCAAAGGCCAGGTTCCGGCAGGCGGCCCCGCAGCGCCTGCTGCAGGAGCAGGTTGATGCCAGCTTTTATTTTTCCGATGAATTTCAGCCGCTGCTCGACGAAGACGGCCCGGCACGCTATGTGCGCCCGGGTTACAGCCATTTTGAGCTGAAAAAGCTGCGCCGCGGGGATTATGTGCCGGATTTGTTCCTGGATCTGCATGGGCTGACGCAAAAACAAGCCAAGCAGGAGCTGGGGGCGCTGCTGGCGGCCTGCCAGCGCGAACATGTGCACTGCGCCTGCGTGATGCACGGCCACGGCAAGCATATTCTCAAACAGCAAACGCCACTGTGGCTGGCACAGCATCCGGCCGTGCTGGCGTTCCATCAGGCACCGAAAGAATGGGGCGGCAATGCAGCCATTCTGATTTTGGTCGATCTGGCCGATTAAAAAACACCAAGGGCGATGCCATGCATCGCCCTTGCGGTTGACCGGGTGATGACGGGCTTTGGACGCAACGACGGCACCACGACCTATTGCGGGACACAGCCTAGGCTTTTACCGTCAATTGCGACGGCGCAACCTGCCATTCAAAGCTTCCGGCGCTGCCGTCGGCGGCCAGTTCAACATCCGCAATGGCCGAAGTGGCGAACATAGGAGCGGATTCACCCGGGCACAGTTCCGCCACCAGGTAACCCACCAGCGGCAAGTGAGAGATAACCAACACGGCCCCTACCCCTTCTTTTGCCAGAGCCTGCAGATAGCAGCTCACCAGGCCCGCGTCGCCGCCGGGAGTCAGTTCCGGCAGCACTTCAGCGCCTTCGGGCAGTGGCAACGCTTCACGCACCGCTTCCAGGGTTTGCTGTGCCCGCAGATAAGGGCTGACCAGCACCCGTTCAATATCCACCGGCTTGGTGCTTAACCAGGCCGCCATTTGGCGTGAATCATCACGACCGCCGGTAGTTAAAGGCCTTACCGAATCGCTGGCGGCATCGAGTTCTGCCGCTCCGTGACGCATGATCAAAACTTGCATATTGCACCGCTGTTGTTAGCCAAAAAACGCTATACCCGCCATCGTGTAAGTTACAGGCGTGTGGGCTGCACTTGGGCTATAGGGTATAACAGAAACGCCGCGCACACTTACCACATCGCGGGATTTCCCCCCAACGATAACGCACCGTCTCTCTGTGATGACCGGGCATTTTGCCTGAAAGTTCCGGTAAAAGAAAACGCTGTTTTTTACATCAGCGGCAACGGCCGCAGAATTTCCGGCGTATCTGCTCCCCATTCAACAGCTTAATATTTAATCTTCAACGAGATGAATTTTATTGATAACCACAGCGCCACGCCCCACCGTTGATCATTGCACGCACCGTTGGCGCATTGCCGGCCGCGCGCGGCCTTTCACGGGTAGAAACGCGCGCCCTGCTGCGCCATCTGCTGCAAGCGTTCGCAGGGCGCGAAATGCTCGCCGTACTGTTGCTGTAGATGGGCCAGGATTTTCACCACCTCCGCCGCCCCCAAGCGATCGATGTAACGAAACGGGCCGCCGAGGAACGGCGGGAAACCAATGCCGAACACCGCGCCGATATCCCCGTCGCGCGCACTGCGCACCACGCCTTCATCCAGGCAGCGAACCGCCTCATTGAGCATCATCATTACGCAGCGCTGGGCGATCAACGCATGGGGGATATGCGCCTTCGGCGTGATGCCCAGAAGAGTATAAACGCGCTCGTCAACCCGCTTGCGCCAACGCCAGCGCACTTTCCCCGTGGGGTAAAGATAAAAACCGCGGCCGTTCTTGCGCCCTTTGCGCCCGTCTTTATGCAGCGCATCAAATGCCGCCGGCGCGGCAAAGCGCGGCCCAAGTTCAGCTTCCAGCACCGGGATAATCTTGGTGCCCACGTCAATGCCCACTTCGTCCAGCAGCGTTATCGGGCCAACCGGGAAACCAAAATCCACCAGCGCCCGATCCAGCGATTCGATCGGCTCCCCATCCAGCAGGCAACGCGCCGCTTCATTGATATAGGGCGCCAAAATACGGTTGACGTAGAAACCGGCGCGATCGGCCACCACGATCGCGGTTTTCCCCTGTTTGTGCGCCAGCGCCACCGCGGTGGCGATCGTTTCATCGCTGGTGCCGGCATGGGGGATCACTTCCACCAGCGGCATTTTTTCCACCGGGCTGAAGTAATGCAGGCCGATCACCTGCTGTGGCCGCGCCGCGTTGGCGGCGATCTGGGCAATTGGCAGCGATGACGTATTAGACGCGAAGACCGTGTGCGGCGCCGCGTGCTGTTCAACTTCGGCCACCATCTGCTGCTTGAGCGCCAGTTCCTCAAACACGGCTTCAATAACGATATCCACCTGTTCAAAGCCGCACCAGTTGGTTGCGCCGGAAATCAGCATCATCTGTTTTTGCCGCTGCGCCGGGCGCAGGCGTTTACTGCGCACCCGTTTACCCAGCAGGTTCCAGGTATATTGCAAAGCGCGATTGATCCCCTGCGTATCAACGTCTTTAATGCGCACCGGCAGTTCGCCGCGGGTGGCGGTAACGCAGGCAATGCCGCCGCCCATCAGGCCGCCGCCGAGGATGCCGACACGGCGCAGCGGATGCGGTTGCGCTTCGCTGCCGCGCGCCTTCTTCAGCGCCGTCGCGGCAAAGAACAGGCTACGCAACGCCGCCGACTGCGGCGACATCGCCAGCTCGCCAAACGCCAGGGCTTCCGCTTCGTAACCGCTGCGGCTGCCACTATCGAGCCCGGTTCTGACCACCTGGATGATACGTTCCGCCGCCGGGTAGTTGCCGCGCGTTTTTTCCCGCGTTTTGCGCCGCACGATGCTGAACAACAGGCTGCGGCCCAGCGGCCCGTTCAACAACCGCTCGCGCCATGGCAGCTGCCGCTGCGCGCGCCAGCCTTGTCTAACCTGTGCCACCGCCGTCTGCAGCAGGATCGCTTGCGGCACGGCATCGTCCACCAGCCCGCTGCGCAACGCCTGGCGGGCACGCAGGTGTTTGCCGGTCAGCATCATATCCAGCGCCCGACTGGCGCCCACCAAACGCGGCAACCGTTGAGTGCCGCCAGAACCGGGCAGCAACCCCAGTTGCACTTCCGGCAACCCCAGCACGGTTTTATCGTCCAGCGAACAAACGCGGCTATGGCAGGCGAGCGCCAGTTCCAACCCGCCGCCCAGACAGGCGCCGTGGATAGCCGCCACCACCGGCACCGGGAACGCCGCGATTTGCGCCAGGGTGCACTGGCCTTTTTTCGCCAGCGTTTGTGCCGCCTCGCGGCTGGCGCAGGCGGCAATCATGCTGATATCCGCGCCGGCGATAAACGAATCCGGCTTGCCGGAGATAATCACCAGCCCTTCTAGCGCGGCAATCTGCTGCGCCTTCAGCAACACGGCATTTATCTGCTCGGCAAACTCTGCCTTGAGGGTATTCACCTTCTCATCCGGCACATCAATGGTGATCACGCCAATGTTGTCCGGCCGCAGCGTGAATTGGAACGCCGAAGGTTTGGCGCGCTGTTCGTGCAGTGCGTTTTCCGTGCGCATCATGCCGCCTCCACCACCATTGCCGCCCCAAGCCCGCCCGCGGCGCAGGCCGTTGCCAGCCCCAGCCCGCCGCCACGGCGTTTCAGCTCATGCAGCGTTTGCGTCACCATGCGCGCCCCGGTGGCGGCGAACGGATGACCATAGGCGATAGAACCACCCAGCACGTTGAATTTATCCATATCCACCTCGCCTATCGCCTGCGCCAGGCCCAGTTTCTCACGGGCAAACGTGGGGCTGGCGAACATTTTCAGGTTGGCCAGCGTCTGGGCGGCAAAGGCTTCATGCATATCAATCAGAGCCAGATCTGCCAGCGTGATACCGGCACGCGCCAACGCCAGCGGCGTGGCATAGGACGGGCCCAGCAGCATATCCTGCCGGACGTCGATCGCCGTGAATGCATAGCTGCGCAGATAACCCAGCGGCGCCAGCCCCAGTTCCCTGGCGCGCGCCTCGCTCATCATCAGCACGGCCGCCGCGCCATCGGTCAACGGCGTGCTGTTGGCCGCGGTCACGCTGCCATGCGTACGATCGAACGCTGGTTTTAGCCTGGCGTAGGCCGCAAGGCTGGAGTCTTTGCGGATGTTGTTGTCTTCGGCAAGCGCGGTGTTGTAAGGCGGCACATAGGCGGTCATCACTTCATCAAGCAGCAGCCCCTGCGCCCAGGCCTGGGCGGCAAGCGTATGGGAACGGTGCGCCAACGCGTCTTGCTCTTCGCGGCCGATCGCATAGGTTTTGGCCATTTGCTCCGCGGTATCGCCCATGCGCAAACCGGTGGAGTATTCCGCCACCGCGGGCGGCACCGGCAGCAGATCGCGCAGTTTCAGTTTGCTAAATAATTTCAGGCGTCCCGCCAACGTTCGCGCCTTGCTGGCATCCACCAGCGTGCGCGCCAACGCTTTACTGACGCCGATAGGCAACACCGAGGACGAGTCCGCACCGCCGGCGATGCCAATGCCGATATTACCGGCGATGATGCTTTCGGCCACGTTGGCAATCGCCTGGAAGCTGGTGGCGCAGGCGCGTGAAACGCTGTAGGCATCGGTATGCACGCTCATCCCGGTGCCGAGCACGATTTCACGCGCTATGTTGGGCGCCTCCGGCATTTGCACCACCTGGCCAAACACCAGTTGTTCAATAAGCTGCGGATCAATCCCGCTGCGCGCCAGCAGTTCACTCACGGCCATCTTGCCCAGATCCATCGCTGGAATGCCGTGATAGGCCGTCGCCTGTTTGGCAAAGGGCGTACGAAGGCCGTTTACAATCGCAATGCGGTCCCCCTGGCGGGTCAGCAGCGGCAAAGCCTTACTCATCGGTGAAGCTCCTGAAAAAGAGAACGTCAGCACCATGGGTAACGAGAAGAGGTCTGACCTGATCGAAGGTCATTGTTAACCAAATATTTACATTTGGCAAACCGGCAAAAGTGAAAACTGCGAGCGGGAGCAACTTTCTAACGTGGAGAGGGAAGCGAGATGATGCGCGGGCAGCCCGCGCATGGCAGTACGCGTAGCGCTTAACGCAGGCCGAGTTGGAAAATCAAGGTTTCAGCCTGGCAGGCAAAGGTGAAATCGACGTCGAGCTGCACGCCGCCGTCAACCGGCTTGACGCTGCTGTTAATCGCGCAGGGTTCAGATTCCACGGCGCGCGCTTTTTCAGACAGCGCCGCCAGGGTGGTTTCCGCCTCCTGCTGGTTGGCGAACACGCGGCTGTAGGAAGCGGTGCAATCGGTGTTGTCCATTATGGTGCCGACATCCACACAGCAGCATGCTGCGGTTTCCTGTGCACTGCATTTGTTAATTGCATCTGACATAGGGCTATCTCCTCACGCGGGGCGCCGGGCCCCGATTGCCAATAATGATCTGGCGCAAAAACACAAAAATCTGCTGATTATTTTACCCTCACCGCCGACTAATCACTAGCACTTACTTTCTTTGGGTGTTTTAAGTGATGGATATCACAAATAAAAATCAGCAGTTGCTATCAGAGGGTAGGAATTTTGTTATTTTGCGCATTTTTTTGTTAGGCGGATCTCCTTTTCAAGATCAAATCATTAAATTTCTATAAACAAATTTGCAACATTACCGGGAGTCAACCCTATAATTCAGCAACTGGTCAGATTTGTTGGGATGCTTACGAACCCTACAATCCGCGCTCCTTTGTTACCCGGTGTAACAATAGCTATCATAATAAACACAATGAGGTTTTGGTCATGAGCCAGAAAAACCTGTTCACTAAATCAGCACTCGCAGTTGCAGTGGCGATGATGACTTCAAACGTATATGCCGCTGGGTTCCAGCTGAACGAGTTTTCCGCCGTTGGTTTGGGGCGCGCGTATTCTGGCGAAGGCGCAATGGCGGATACCGCCGCCTCGGCCAGCCGTAACCCGGCCACCATGATGATGTTCGATCGCCCGGTGTTCTCCATCGGCGCGATATTCATCGATCCGGACGTGGATATCTCCGGGCGTTCACCTTCAGGCGCCAGCCTGGATGCAAAAAATATCGCTCCCACCGCCTGGGTACCAAACCTGCATTACATTCACCCGATCAACGATCAATGGGCGGTGGGCGGTTCGATCACCAGCAACTACGGCCTGGCCACCGAGTTTAACAGCGGCTATGCCGCCGGCGCCTACGGCGGCACGACCGATCTGGAAACCCTGAACCTGAACCTGAGCGCCGCCTACCGCCTGAACCAACACCTTAGTTTTGGCCTGGGCTTTGATGCGGTGTATGCCCGCGCCAAAATCGAGCGCTACGCCGGCGATCTGCCTCAGTTGGCGGTGGCCTCCGGCCAGGTGCCGGCGGCCTACGCCGGCGCAGTGGGCAGCCTGCCGGCAGATACCCAGATCGCCCATTTGAAAGGCGATAAATGGGGCTACGGCTGGAACGCCGGCATTCTGTACGAAGTGGACGATAACAACCGCTACGGCTTCACCTACCGTTCGGAAGTGAAAATTGACTTCGACGGCGATTACAGCAGCAACCTGCCGCCGGCGCTGAACCAGATCACCCAGGCCATGGGGCTGCCGTACGGTACCGGCGGTAACACGATCCCCGGCTCGCTGACGCTGAATTTGCCGGAAATGTGGGAAGTGTCGGGTTATAACAAAGTGGCGCCCAAATGGGCGGTGCACTATAGCCTGGCCTACACCAGTTGGAGCCAGTTCCAGGAGTTGAAGGCCACCGGCAGTAACGGCCAGACGCTGTTCCAGAAACATGAAGGCTTCCGCGATGCCTACCGCATTGCTCTCGGCACCACCTACTACTACGACGATACCTGGACCTTCCGTACCGGTATCGCCTTCGATGACAGCCCGGTGCCGGCAGAAAACCGTTCCATTTCCATCCCGGATCAGGATCGCCTCTGGCTGAGCGCAGGCACCACCTATGCCATCAGTAAGGATGCCTCGGTAGACGTGGGCGTATCCTATATGCGCGGCCAGAAAGTCTCCATCACGGAAGGCCCCTATACCTTCCAGTCCAAAGGCCGGGCCTGGCTGTACGGCGCCAACTTCAACTACAGTTTCTGATCGCCAATGCCTGCCGCCCTGCTGTCTGGGGCTTAAGCCAAAAAAAGGGCGCTGTCACAGCGCCCTTTTTGTCCCTACCGCCGGCCAGAATGGCGTTAGTTGGCTGAATCGATATCGTCCAGATCGCCCTGAATCGCCTTGGCGTTCGGGTTTTCTTCCGGCTTCAGCACGCCGCCGTTGGCAATAAAGTCATGACGTTGGAAGTAGGCTTCGCGCACCATCAGGTAAGGATCGGACGAATTGCGCAGCAGCCCATCGGAATCCAGCAACTGAGCGCGGCTTTCGATACCTTCGACCACCCATTTACCCGCCGACATCCAGAAGGTCAGATAGCTCAACACCGGATAGACGGTATCGGCATAGTCGCCGGCGTCTTCACGCAGGGTAAAGCTGCCGTAGCCCGGCAACATCACGTAGGGGCCGTAACCCACGCCGTAGTGGCCAAGCGTACTGCCGAAACGGTTGGGCTCTTCCCGCGCCAGTTTTGGGTTCGCCATGCCGGCCACGTCAATCAGGCCACCCATCCCCAGAATGGTGTTCAGGAAGAAACGGTTGAAGTGGATCATCCCGCGATACGGATCGCCTTTAAGGAAGGCGTTGACCATACTGGCCGGTTCTTCCAGGTTAGAGGTGAAATTGCTTAAACCATTGCGCGCCGGCATCGGCACATAATCGCGCCACGCCACCGCAACCGGCCGCAGAACATAAGGATCCAGCACGTTGTAGTTGAAATTAAACATCGTGCGGTTGAACCCTTCCAGAGGATCAGAACGCCCTTGTGTATCATTGGGAGTGCTGGCGCACCCCACAAGCAACACTGAGGCAAAAACCAGCCCTGTCAGGCGAAAATTCATATTTTTCTCCATAAAAACGCACGTTCAGTTTCTCTTTCAGGGAAGTTGCTTATCTATCTGAACGTTAATCTGCCCTTTACCATTAAAGCCCTGCACGGCGCTTTCGCCAAACCACTCCCCAGGCTGCGGGGTGGCGAGGCCCTCCTGCGAAATACGGACCCGCACCTGCACCTGATGCTGGGCGGAAAGCAGCCGCTCCGGCATCATGGCGTTACTGTCATCCAACGAAAACGACAGCGGGAAACGGCTTAAAGGTAACTGTTTTACCGCAACCGGCAACGAATTATTACCATCGGTGACCGAAATAACCAGCACGCCTTGCTGCGGCAGTGCCTTTTCAGCCTGCGGCGACAGCGCCACATTGACGACAAGTTTAACAGTTTCTCCGCCTGCCTGTATTTTTGCTTGTTCAATACTGCGCTTGACCATGTCGATACGGCGATCGCCGGCCGGCAACAGCGGCAGCATTTGCTGCCAGGCCGCTATCGCCTGCGGGTAGTCGCCCTGTTCAAAGGCATTAAACGCCAGCAGGCTGCGCGCTCGCAGATCGCTACTATCCTCTGCGACCCGTTTGCGCAGTAAAACGGCAGCCTGCCTGTTATCCTCTGGATCGTTGGAACGCGTCAAGACTTCCGCATAGCCCAGGCGCACTTCCGGATTATTCGGATCCAGCCGATAAGCATGAGCAAACGCCTGGGTCGCCGTTGTCGCATTGTTCAGCGCCACGCCGATCCGCCCCAACATCATCCAGTCGTTGATATTGCGATCGTCATGCTGCAATGCGGTACGCAGCCCCAACCCCAGCCGGGCGATCTCTTCCATATTCAACGGGGCGGCATGCTCATCGGTCAGGCGTTCACGCAAGGCCGGCAGCTCGGTGCTCACCTGCTGCCAGGCCAGCACCTGCGCCAGGCCGCCGGTTTTAAGGTACAGCCCCACCGTGACCACCACCAACAGCAGCACGCCCGGCGCCAGCGCCCAGCGGTTGATCGGCCACGCCTGCTCCGCCTGTTGATTGGGAATGTCATTCAGCAGATTTTGCTGTAATTCTTTGATCAGCACCGGGCGCTCGGCGACCACGCCCTGTTCTTCGTCCTGCGCCAGCTCTTGCAGGCGATCCTGATAAAACGCCTTGTTGAGTGCGTCACGGCTGGCGGCGCCATCCCGCGGTGCCTGCCGCAGCGCCGGCACCACCAGCAACAGCGCGGCGCCCACCAGCAGCGCGATCATTATCAGCCAAAAAGCCATTAGGGTTTCTTCCTGTCAGTGTCGTCCAGCAGCGCCGCCAAACGCTGCCGCTCCTGCTCGGAGATATCATCGTTATCGGTAGCGGCGCGGCGGCGGCTGCGCGCTATCACCACCGCGCCGCCGATCAGCACAAACAGCAGTGGCCCGAGCCACAAAACCAGCGTCGCCGGCGTCAGCGGCGGCTGATAGGTCACAAAGTTGCCGTAGCGGGCCACCATGTAATCAATAATCTGCTGTTTGCTCTGCCCTTGCATCATCAGTTCATAAACCTTGGTGCGCATATCCGCGGCGATGATGGCGTTGGAATCGGCAATGTTGTTGTTTTGGCATTTCGGGCAACGCAACTGCTCCGTCAGCTCACGATACTGCTGCTCTTGCTCCACCGATTTGAACTTATAGGTGTCAATCGCGGCGGCGGCGTTCCAACTTAACAGCGCGGCACACATCAGCACGACCAGCCTCATGCATCACCCCCATATTTACGGTACAGAGGCAGCACTTCCTGCTGCCAGACGCGCTCGTTCAGATCGCCGGCGTGGCGATAGCGGATAATGCCCTGGCCGTCGATCAGGAAGGTTTCCGGCGCGCCGTATACGCCCAGATCCAGCCCCAACATGCCGTCGCCGTCGTACAGGCTGAGCGCATATGGATTGCCCAAGGTGTTCAACCAGGCGATCGCTTTGGCGCGATCGTCCTTGTAGTTAAGGCCCACCACGCGCACGCCTTTAACCGCCAGGCTATTTAAATACTCATGTTCCGCCCGGCAGGTTGGGCACCAGGTCGCCCAGACGTTAAGCAGTATCGGCTTGCCGTTGCGCAGCACCACCTGGCTATAGGTCTTTCCTGGTTGATCGAGGGATTCCAGCGTGAACACCGGCACCGGTTTGCCGATCAATGCCGATTCCAGCAGGGTGGGATCCTCCCCGCCGGCATTACGCGCCAGTTGCACCAGAAACGCCGCCACCAGCAGCAAAAACAGCATAAATGGAATGAATAACAGTTTACGCTTCATGCCTGCTCCCCTGATGCGCCCCGGCGTTGCTGTTTGCGGCTCATGCGGTAGCGCGGATCTAAAATACACAGCAGGCCGCCAAGCGCCATCAACACCCCGCCGTACCAGATCCAACGTACAAAGGGTTTGTAATACAGGCGAACCGCCCAGGCGCCGTCATCCAGCTCTTCGCCCAACGCCGCGTACAGATCGCGCGCCAAATTGCCGTCGATGGCCGCTTCGGTCATCATGCTGCGCGCCACGTTGTAATAGCGTTTTTCAGCATGCAAGGTGGCCTCCGGCTTGCCGTTGCGCGTTACGTCGATAATGCCGACGCCGCCGGTATAGTTCGGCCCGCGGATCTCATGCACGTCGCGGAAGATAAAGTGATAATCATGAATATCCACGCTATCGCCGGCCTTCATGCGCACGTCGCGTTCAACGCTGTAGTTCTGGCTGAAGGCGATGCCGATCACCGTGACCGCCACGCCAAGGTGCCCCAGCACCATGCCCCAGTGGCTGCGCGACAGGTGGCGCAGGCCGCGCCAAAAGCTATGGCGGTGGGTGGCGCGTTCGTGCAGTTCTACCAGCGACAGAACGATCACCCAAAATGCCATCACCAGGCCCACCACCGTCATGCCGGCGATGCTGTCTTGCAACAGCCACGGCAACAGGATCGATAACGCCAGCGTCACCACCAGCGCCGCACCCAGGCGGCGCCACAGCGTGGCCGGATCGTCACGGCGCCAGCGCACCAGCGGCCCAATGCCCAGCAACAGCGCCAACGGCGCCATCAGCCAGGTGAACATGGTATTAAAGAACGGCTCGCCGACGGAAATGCTGCCCAGGCCAAGTTGTTTATGTACCAGCGGCAGCAGCGTGCCAAGCAGCACCACCAGCATGGCGGCAACCAGCAGCACGTTGTTGCCCAACAGGAAGGTTTCACGCGAGAAGGTTTCATGCTGCACCCGGCTGCGCACCTGGCCGCCTTTTATCGCATACAGCAACAACGAACCCCCAATGACGATCACCAGATAAGCCAGAATAAACATGCCGCGCGCCGGATCGGAGGCGAACGAGTGCACGGAAACCAGCACCCCGGAGCGCACCAGGAAGGTGCCAAGCAGGCACAAAGAGAAAGCCGTGATCGCCAGCAACACCGTCCAGGCTTTAAAAGTGCCGCGCTTTTCGGTTACCGCCAGCGAGTGGATCAGTGCGGTGCCGACCAGCCACGGCATAAACGAGGCGTTTTCCACCGGATCCCAGAACCACCAGCCGCCCCAGCCCAGCTCATAATAGGCCCAGGCCGAACCCAACACGATGCCCAGCGTCAGGAACACCCAGGCGGCGGTGGTCCAGGGGCGCGACCAACGGGCCCAGGCGGTATCCAGCCGGCCGGCCATCAGAGAGGCGATGGCGAAGGCAAAGGCGACCGAGAATCCGACGTAGCCCATATACAGCAGCGGCGGATGGAAGATCAGGCCGATATCCTGCAGCAGCGGATTCAGATCGCGCCCGTCAATCGGGAATGCCGGCAGCGTGCGGGTGAAGGGGTTGGAAGTCAGGATGATGAACAGCAAAAAACCGACGCTGATCATCCCCATCACCGCCAGCACGCGCGCCACCGCATCTTGCGGCATGCGGCGGCTGCACAGCGCCACGGCCAGCGACCAGCCGCTCAGCAGCAGCACCCACAGCAGCAGCGAACCTTCATGCGCTCCCCAGGTGGCGGCAATGCGGTAATACACCGGCAACTGGCTGTTGGAGTTGGCCGCCACATACGCCACGGTGAAATCATTGGTGACAAACGCATACACCAGGCAGAGAAAGGCCAGTGCAATGGCCCCAAACATGCCGTAAGTGAGCGGGCGCGCAACGTTCATCATGCGCACGTCCTGACGCACCGCGCCCCACTGCGGGTAAATGCTCAGTAGCAGCGCCAGCGCCAACGCCAGACACAGCAAAAAACTGCCCAGCTCAGGCATCATGGCGTGTTCCCCTGTTGCGGGCTGCGATAGGCGGCGGCCGGGCCCTGGTGATTTTCTTTCATGGCGTCGGCCACCTCCGGTGGGGTGTAGTTTTCATCGTGTTTAGCCAGCACTTCACGCGCATTGACCACGTTACCTTCGCCCAGTACGCCCTGGGCCACCACGCCCTGCCCTTCGCGGAACAGATCCGGCAGAATGCCTTCATAGGTAACATCGATGGCGCCGCGGGCATCGTAGATCTTGAACGTGACCTTCAGGCTTTGCGGATCGCGCTTCACCGATCCCGGCATCACCATCCCGCCGATACGTAAGCGCTGGCCAACATAGGGTTTTTGATGGCTTTCGCCTTTGCCCAGCAGGATTTCGCCGGGGGTATAGAACAGATCGATATTGCTGCGCAGCGCATACAGCACCAGCGTTGAGGTTAGCGCAACGCCGATCAAGACCACCAGCGCCAGATACAGGCGGCTTTTGCGGCGTGGATTCACAATGATTTCTCCGGCTGATTGGCGGCCTGCGGCGCGGATTGGCGGGCATGGCGGATACGCTGTTCACGCGCCTGGCGGCGGCGAACTTCGGCCAGCAGTTGCCGGCGTTGCCACAGGGTGTGGCAAACCAAGCCCAGCAGTGGGATTAACGTGGCGGCGACCGCCAGCCAAACGTAGAAGGCATAGCCGCCCATGGCGAAAAACGCCGCCCAGGAATCGAATGCGGCGCTCATGATTGGCGCTCCTTGTTAACCAACGCGGCAACCCACGGGCGGCGGCTTTCTTGCGATAAAATCAGGTTACGCAGGCGCATCAGCGTCAGCGTAATAAAAAACAGCAGGTAGCCGAGGATCGCCCAGCGCAGCGGCGTGCGCATACTCGGCGCAATGCTCTGCTGCATGTTGGTGGAGCCCTGGTGGAGCGTATTCCACCATTCGACAGAGAAATGGATAATGGGAATGTTGACCACCCCGACCAGCACCAAAATACCGGCTGCGCGCCCGGCCAGGCGACGATCGTCAAAGGCGTTATACAACGCAATGATGCCCATATAGAGGAACAGCAGCACCAGTTCCGAGGTGAGGCGGGCATCCCATACCCACCAGGTGCCCCACATCGGTTTGCCCCATGCCGAGCCGGTAACCAACGCGATAAAGGTAAACACCGCGCCCACCGGGGCCATCGCCGCCACCAGGGTATCGGACATTTTCATCTGCCACACCAGGCCGATGAACGCCGCAACCGCCATGGCGGCATAGACGCCCATTGACCACATTGCCGCCGGCACATGGATATACATGATGCGGAAACTGTCGCCCTGCTGATAATCCCTGGGGGCAAAGCCAAAGCCCCATGCCCAGCCCAGCAGCAGACATGCCGCCCCTGCCAGCCCCAGCCAGGGAACCCAGCGGCCACAGATGTGGTAAAGCCGCTCTGGCCGGGCAAATTGATGTAACCATTTCCACATTGTCGTCATTGCTCACATTAACATTAATACGGTAGGCCGCCCCGCCAGCCGGAGCGTGCAACCTTCATATGCGACGGAATACGCTCTTGGTGGCGTTAATCCATAATTGAATCAGTCTGTCAGTGCACGCTTACGCGCAAGGCCGCCGCAATAGCGAACGGTGCCAGGGTGGCGCTGCCTGCCAGCATCGCGCCCAGTAACGCCAGGTAGCCATCAATCGCCATCCCGGTGGCCGCGGCATCGATCGCCGCGGTCGCGAAGATCAACACGGGGATGAACAGCGGCAGCACCAGCAGGCTCAGCAGCACACCGCCTTTGCGCAGCCCGACCGTCAGCGCCACGCCGATCGCGCCAAGCAGGCTTAACGTTGGCGTGCCTAACAGCAGGGTTAACGCCACCGCCAGCCAGGTATGCATATCCAGCGACAACAACAGCGCCACCAACGGGGAAAGCACCAACAACGGCAACCCGGTTACCACCCAGTGAGCGCATACTTTGCCCAATGCCGTTAGCGGCAGCGGCGCCGGCAACAGCAGCAACTGCTCCAGGGAGCCGTCGAGAAAATCATCGCGGAACAGGCGCTCCAGCGACAACAGCGCTGCCAGGAGCGCGGCAACCCAGATAATGCCCGGCGCGATCCGCGCCAACAGCTGTGGCTCTGGGCCGATCCCTAAGGGGAACAGCGTGATGACAATCAGAAAGAACCACAGCGGGTTAACAATCTCTGCGCCTTTACGGAAGGCGATTTTCAACTCACGGCGCAACACCAGCAAGAACATCAGACTGACTCCGCGAACGTGGCCGCCAGCCGGATTTTACCCACCGTTTGCGTGGCGCCCGCCAATGCCTGATGGGTGGTTAACACTACCATCCCGCCCTGCCGGGCATGTTGCTCAAAAAGCGCAATCAATTCGGTAACGCCCTGTTTATCAATCGCCGTTAGCGGCTCGTCCAAAATCCACAGCGGGCAGGCGCTCAACCACAGCCGCGCCAGCGCGACGCGCCGTTGCTGGCCAGCAGAAAGCTGCGCCACCGGTATATCTTCGTAGCCCACCAGCCCTACCTGCGCCAGGGCTTGCCAAATGCTGGGATTATCGGGCCGCTGATGCACCGCCTGATAAAACTGCAGGTTTTCAAACGCGGTGAGCGTGGCCTTGATGCCCGGCTGGTGGCCGATAAACAGCAGTTCCTGATAATAGGCCGCGCGGTTGCGCAACGTATTTTTCCCGCGCCAGTGAACCTCGCCATGCTCTGGCCGCGCCAGCCCGGCCAGGATGCGCAGCAGGCTGGTTTTGCCGGCGCCATTCGCCCCTTCCACCTGAACAATGTCACCAGGGTTAACTGAAAAGCTTAACCCGCTAAATAACGTGCGTTCGTCACGCACACAACTCAGGTTTTTGGCTTCCAGCATGGGGGAAAACTCAACGTTAATTTCAGGGAGAAGGAATCATAGCATAAGCAATTTGGCCGACGTAGCCTGCGGCACGGCCAAGCGCTACTCCGTTGGGGGTAATATTACGATTCAGATCAATTCTGCACGGGAAAAACACGAAAATTAAAATTTTGTTACTTTTCATAAAGTTTAGCACAACGCCGGCCAGCAACTATGCTTAGCCTGTATTGGCTGTTACTGCGTGATTAATAAATGAATGCCCGTGGCTGATTGCTGAATGGGGCGAGATGTTTAGGGAGAGAAGTATGAATGATAACGTGCCACGCACGGGCAAGGGCATCGATGCGCTAAAAGTTGAAAGCAAAGAGCATGACGAAGGCAAAACGGATATCGAAATAAAAGAAGAGAACCTGCCCTCCCGCGCCGCCGCGGTGCATGAACAGATCCGCATGGAAGGAGAAAAAGAGCTGGAGCGCGACTGGCAGGCACTGCTGTGGTCTGCCGTCGCCGCCGGGATTTCGATGGCGGCTTCGCTGATGGGAAAAGGCATTTTTCACGCCCGCCTGCCCGATGACCCAAGCCGTTTCTTTATTGAAAACATCGGCTACACCTTTGGATTTTTTATCGTCATCATGGCGCGCCAACAGCTATTTACCGAGAACACGGTAACTGCGGTTTTGCCGGTGATGCACCGGCCGACGCCACGCAATGTGTTGATTCTCTCACGGCTTTGGGGGCTGGTGCTGGTGGGCAACCTGTTCGGCACCGCCCTGGCGGCGCTGGCGTTTATCCACATGCCGATTCTGGATGACGGGGTGCGCAAGGCGTTTGTCGCTCTGGCGGAAGAGGTGATGCATAACTCACCGACGCAAATGTTCGCCGACGGTATTCTTGCCGGCTGGATCATCGCGACCATGGTGTGGATGCTGCCCGCCGCCGGCGCGGCGAAAATTTGGGTGATCGTACTGATGGTTTATCTGATGGGGATTTGCAACCTTACCCACATTGTGGCGGGTTCGGCCGAGATCCTGTATCTGGTGTTTACCGGCGCACTGCCCTGGCAAGCCTTTTTCTACCCGTTCGCCATCCCAACGCTGGCAGGCAATATCATCGGCGGCACCTTTATTTTCGCCCTGCTGAGCCATGTGCAGATCCGTAACGATCTACGCCACGCGGCCAAGACAGCGGAAAAGCAGGCCGGAAAAGCGCAAAAACCGTAATCCCATACGCTTTCGGCCGCCAAATCCGGGCCGATTGGCGAGGGAATAAGCAAACGCACTGCTAAACGCTTATTATGCCGGTAAAAAAAGGTATAATGCCCGCCAGCACGCTTTTGCTGCTGGCGTGTCCCCGTAGTTAAACGGATATAACAAGCCCCTCCTAAGGGCTAGTTACTGGTTCGATTCCAGTCGGGGACACCATTTTACTGCCGCTACCTTGTGGCGAAGGCTGCTCACCACAGCAAAATCAATAACAACGGGCACGACTAATCCCCACACCTTTCTGTTATTGCTCATCCTGATTCCGAAGTTAACCCTCGCGCATCACACACATTATCTGCCAGCAAGCGCTGCCGGTTTTCATGGCAACGGCGCGGACTGTTGCGCTTCCTGAGCCTGCAGGGTAAAACCGGCCATCAGCTGTTTTAAGTGCAGTTCCGTCTGCGCGCGCAGGGCTGCCGATTCCGGGCTGTTCGCCGGCTGTGCGGCCAACTGGCGCAGTTGCTCCTCTGCCGGCACCGTCCGGTTCAGGGCCTGAGTGATGGAAAAAACCTGCGATTTGAGTTCGCTGACCGTCATGTATTTCCCTTTCTTTTCATCCAGGCCGTTGAGACGATGGGCCAGTTGTTGCAACTGCGCCATACCCTGATGCCAACCGTCCAGGCTGGCGGGTAACGCCGCCGCAACGGCCAGTTGCTGTTGCCACTGCCGGGTGAGAGCGGCCGTTTCCGGTTGGTTCGGCCAAAGGCGCTGAGCCTGGTGAACCAGCCCGCTCCCATAATCCCAAAGCCAGGCCGGCGACAGCGTGGGAAGCAGTTCCAGTTGCCGTTGCGCCTGCGCCAACCATACCGGATCAAAACCCGGCGCGGTCTGCTGCATCGCTTTCAGGGCGTCATCAGGTAAGGCGGCAGGCAATGGCGCCACTGTGGCCATCAGCACTTTCTGCACCGGGTTTTCAGCCAGGCGGTGTGCGCCCCATAGGGCTATAGCCCCAACTATCAACGTGACCAACACGCCAGCCGCAAACGGTTTCCAGGGTTTTACCGGCCGGGCGGGCGCCACGTTAATCCGCGGTTCCGGCGCCGGCTGCACCACGTATACCCACCTGGGCGCCTCAGCCTGTGCATTTTCCCCAGGCATCACCGCGGTTGGCGCCAGAACGACGGGCGGTGAAGCCGCGGTGCCAGCATCGCTGTTTTCCAGACGAACGGCGGCGGTGTGAAGCAACTGACGCAACACATCAAGCCCCGCCTGATGCCGCAATTCCAGGCGCTGCAGGGCTTCGCCAACGGTAGCAAGATGTTTTTCCGCCTGGTACAGCGCGCCCAGATCGGCGTAAATCAGCGTCATGGTACGCAGCAGTTGCTGCAGGCGTTTGTTTAGCGAAAACAGGATCTCGATACGGGCATGTACCGGCTGCGGCCACAGGCTTCCCCATTGCCGGGTAATCAGCGCTTCCAGAATGGACAACCCTTCATTCAGCCCCGTCAACCCGGCAATCTGAGTGCGCGCCAGCGTATACCAGGCGGCAGTTTGAAGCTCGATGCCATTATGTTCAAACAGGCTGAGGCAGAGCTTTTCGGCATAATGCCAATTTACATCGGGGCGCGCAGGATGCACCAGTTTGTTCAGCTCGTCGCGCAGGAGGACGTAATCCGCAAACGTGCGCGGATCGTCGCCGGTTCTGAGATGGCGTTCGGATGTGTGTGTCATGATGATTATGAGTGATGATTAAGGTGAGAAAAAGGACCGTTACAGCGCAGCTCGCGGGGCCAGATAGTGTTGCTGTTTCAGGTAGCGCAGCAATATCTTGCCCTCGGGCATAAATTCGGTGCCGTAGCGGACCAGGCCCAAACCTTTCAGTTCGGCCTCAATGGCATAGCGCAGCTCGCCGGGTTGTGTTTGCTCCAGCAGCACTACGCTGATTTCTTTTAGCCGCGGCTCGTATTTCAGCAGAACGGCGGACAGCGTGCTCATCAGTTGATGGCTAGTGCCAGGCATCCCCTGCAGAATTTTCGACATATCCGGCAGACCATAATCCGGCAGATGCGCCAGCGTGCCGGCACGGCAATTGAGAATACGCTGCATATTGTCCAGCACCGACAGGATCACCTGGTTTTGTTCGCTGACCTGATGAAGATCCAGACCGCCGGAGAAATTGCCGTAGAGTATTTCGTAGAGTGAAGGACGCGGCATTTTACTCATCCTTCACAGGTTTCAGCGCCAGGCTGTTATTAGCGGCCTCGATAATCCTGGCCTTATCCGGATCGAGCTCATCGCGGGCCAGCACGATGCGCCAGGTATTATTCACCAGGTCTGGCGAGATAAACATGCCCGCCACAGCCACATACCGAGCGCCCTCTTCCATCGGCATATCTACCGTCACGGCCCCGCCGGGGGTAAGGCGAACATCTTTTTCCGCCAGCCAATCCGCTTTAATGGCCTGGCTATCACTAGCAAACAGTGACGGATAATCTGTACTGTCAAAGGCCTTCCGATCCTTTAACTGATAGATACGAATCACCGTGGAGAGCGCAACACCACCAGCATTGCTGTTGACGGCCTCGCGGGCCTGAATATCAAGATGCAGAGTCTTCACCTGCTTGTAGAATATGGATTTGGTCACGGCCACGGTACCCTCCGTGACCTTCTGCGTTAGCCCACAGCCAGCAAGCAGCAGAGTGAACCCGGATACCAGAATAAGTAATGGGGCCCTACCAGCGGTAATCGCCATGTTCATCGATCTCCCTTCGGTGAATATTCTCCTGAACGCGCTCGTAACGCCCCAGATTGATAATGATTGCCTTGTCTGCTTGCGTTTCGGCAGCCTTAAGCGGCCTCATCACCGCCGTACGGCCCAATTGCCCGCCCGATGCCCCCGAAGCACTGCGCATCTGGGCATCGGGAAGCAGGCTTCTGCCGACACACAGTTGCAGGCGTACATCCAGACGAGCGCCCAGATAAACATGCAGCAACGCCAACAGGTCCGTGTGCAAATTCCCTCCCGGCAGCCAGCCCTGCACTTCTTGCCGGCTGGTCGTGGTGAGGCGCATCAGCACCTGGCTGTTAACATCGGTTGCGTAAGCCCCCATCACCGGGCGCCCCTTCAGACTAACCGGCTGCCGCACGCTCATAGCCAACTGTTTTTTCAACGGCACCCTTCGCCGATCATGGTGCCAGATCTGCGCTCGGGTATACGGCGCCAGCAGGCTGACCAGTGACGCCATGCCTTCCGCAGTACGACCAGGTAACAGCATGACCGGCAACAGGGCCAGAAAGCGGGATGCAGGGGTGGCGATATTTTCCGCACAGCCATCAATCCCCAGCCCCGCCAACCCCAGCAGATACTGTGAGGTTTTGTCCTTTCCTCCGGCCTTGAACGTCGCCGGGTAAGAGTATTTACGCCAGATCCTGTAATACTGGGTAATCAGGCGATGATTGAAAATATCGAGAAAATCAGCGGTCGCCTCAACGCCTTCCCGCCGCTGGGTGATGTCATCGATATAGTGCGTCGGCAGCGGCGACTCCACGCCGTAGAGCCCCATAAAGGTAATACGTACCGTAGGCGACAGGTGCGGGTGTTCAGCGGGCTCGAATGCTTTGATTTCGGACGCCGGAAATCCCATTCCAGGATGCGGACGGAAGCGCACCGGCTCATGACGTACCTGCCAGGTGCTGCCGGCCACCGGTTTATCCGGCTGGCTTTGCTCCAGCAACTGGCAGAAGCGATAAAAGTTAATGTACGGCAACCTGTCACCCAGTTGCGCGATCAGCCGGGCAGGCGCTGACTGTGGTTCTCTTTCCACCGGATGCATTTTCCTTCTGGCTGAACGATGAGGGTGAGCTGATTAAACTGGTTCATGTCGGCATAAAGCGCGAAGAAACGGTTGAGCATTTCCCCGAATAAATGAATATCGCCTTCACCGGTGAAGCCGTTGCTGTCAAGGGCCACCTCTATATCCAGGCCCCGGAGCAGGAAACCACCCTCGAAGCGCTGAATACGATGATGCGCAACACGCTGGATAGCATCCAGCCGACGGGTGTTTAGTTCATCATCCTGCCAGTTATAAAGCGCCAGCGTTCCACGCAGCACTTCCGCGCTGCTCATCATATTGAGGAAACCGGAACCCAGATGGCTCAGCACCCGCCAGTGAAAACGGTCTTCGGCAGGCGGGTAAACCGGCAGCGTGGGCTTGCAGAGATTTTTCACTGACAGCGGTGTCTGCACCACCTGTTCGCAGTGGTCCAGCAGCGTGCTTTGCAGCGCCCGGCGCGGCAACTGACCATTAGTGCCGGTGATACGCAATGACACCGTTTCTCGGGCAAAAGCGCGATCGTCCTCCCACTGATGCCCTCCGAGGATCAGCCAGGTATCATGCAGGCCGGTGACACTGCGCTTAACACGGGTGTGGTAGTAACGCGGTGGCGCCTGGCGACGCATCATCCCACCTTTGTGACGGAAACTGCTGAACGGCACATATTCGGCATCGCCGGTACGGCCAGAGCCCATCACGGCGTCGACGGAGTAAATTTCGGTATGCCCGTCCTGCAGCCGTTTGGGGCGCAATAAGTATTCGCTTTCAAGCCCCGTAATGGTGAGCGGATCTGCCTCAAGCGCGAACAGATTGATGACGGGAACACAATGCAAGCGAATGGCGTCATCCGTTACCGGCAGGTCTGACGGCCAAGGCTGGCTCAGTACCACTTCAATATCAAAGTACGCCACACCTGAGGGGATCGTAATGCCATCCAGCCCGTTGAGGTGGACAAACATAAACTTGTCCCGGAAGGTGAAATACTCCAGCAGCAGTTGGTAGCCACTGAACGCGGTGTCCCCTTTAGGCCACAGACCGTCTTCTTCACGAAAGCCGCCCGGCGAGAAATACCCATCAAGGCGAATACGGTCGGTCTGCCCGGGCAGGCGCATGTACAGTGCCGCCTGGCGTTTCGTCAGCATCAGGTGCAGATGACTACTGACCGGTTCATCTGCGCCGAGATACAGGCTCAGACGGCTGAGGTCGGCATGCGACCAGTCAGCCTGACTGCTGCAAGCAAAGCGCATCCGCAACAACGAGCGGCCATCAGGCTCAGTGGTCATGGTGATGCCTGAGATGCTTAGCGGATTGAGCATCACATCCTGAGTGGTGCAGTAGCGGCAAACGGTGTTCTTCGGCCCCACCGGGCGGGAATACACTTCCAGACCCGCAGGCACGACTTCCGCCATTTTCATGGCATGGAGAGCCGGCGTGAGCGCTACTACAGAGAGCGACGGAATGGTGCGCAGGTAGTGTGGCCAGAGCATACTGACCAGCCCTTCAGTCAACTCCGGCAGGTCGTCGTCAATCTTTTCCCGCAGCCGCCCCATCGAGAAGGCGAAGCCTTCGAACAGACGTTCGACATACGGATCGGGTATACCTGCTTTATCCAGATCCAGCATAGCGGCTCGGTCAGGGTGGATCTGGGCAAATTCTTTGGCGGCTTCGCGCAGGTAGCGCATTTCCGCGTCGTAATAACGCAGGGTTAAATCTTCCATGATATCCTCAGGATTATGCAGGTGGGTCAGACGTTATTTCGTTGGATGTATCAATATTATCGCTCTGAATACTCCTATGGAGCCAATCGTCAAACAAACGGCCAAATCTTACAGCCTGCCATATATCTTCAACTTGGCTTACTAGCTTAATGAAAACAATAAAAACAAGTAAAAAATAGGCCAATAAAAAACCCATAAACAAACCTATTTCCTGCTGTTTCCATAATGAATACACCGTAGTCACTCCTGCGTAAATAAAAACAAGCAAAGAAACCACACCAAATAATATAACTACCCCGTACGATTTACTCACTTCTTTATCATCAACACTAAAATCATCATCAGAATATTTACCGATAATAGTATTCTTTAGAAAGCACCCTAGACGTATATCTAGTGAGCTTATATTTTCAGAAGCCATACAGGAAATTAACTGATGGCAGTGCCACACTGGAAGATAAATACCGATCTGTTCATACAGAAGCTTTATTTGTACAATAATATGTGGTGTTAGCGGTTTTTCCTTTAACCCATCAATTTTAGAAAGGACATCCACCTTCTTATCAGAGGATATTTTATCAAATCTGTATTTTCTCTCAGCTCTTTGATTTCCTAGAATTTTACCAACCCAGTCAATTCCTTTTTTCACCAAATACAAGGCAAGCGGGATCAGTATTCCTTTAACAATTTCAATATTAGTTCCCTCAGACATAAACACCCTCCTTAAATACACAACACAACCGCCCGAGCCGGATCGATAGCAATCAGCCCGGCAAGCAATTGATCCATCAACGGACTGAGGCGGGCTTTGTCCACCTCGCTGCGCCCGGCTTTCGTACGCAATAGTTTCAGATGACGCGCCCGTACTTCGAATAACAGTTCTGGCTCCCACTGTGCCAGGGTGAGGCCGCTAGCTTGGCCGTTCAACTCGCTAAGCAGATGTGTGGCCAGTTCATTCTTGCCATACTGGTCGGCAATACGTGCCATCAGTAAACGTAATAGCCATTTCTGGCGTTCAGTGACGCTCCCCGGCTGGTTCTGCAGCCAGGAGAGGGCTGCGTCAACTCCCTTACTGTCTGCAACCTGCTGGGCTTCTGGCTCCAGTGCCAGAATGTCATCGTTACCGGCAGCCATCGGGGTGGATGGCGTGTCATTGCTCCATCCGCCCGTCGTATCCAGCACACTCTGCTGGATCCAGTTCAGCGTCACTTCATCCGCAAACGGCGTACCGTCACTGAACGCCAGCGTCTCCAGCCCGGACAGGCGGGACAACAGTCCCTTCAGGTCAGCGGCAACAATGTCGGCCAGTGTCTCCTGGCCGGATTTCGTCAGGGCCTGGTGGATATACCATTGCAAATCCAGCCACAGATGGTTAGCGCCGCGGGAAAAGGTGCTGTCCGCCGTCTCCAGCATTTCAGCCCAGTTCTGTTGCAGGTACAGGCGCTTAAGCAGCGCACGCTGGTCCGCCCTTGGCGGCTCGATACGTGTTCGCCCCTGAGCATCCGGGGCCGGGATAGCCCGCAGGGTATCGTGGCGCAGACTTTTCATCAGGTGGTGTGCTGATAGCCAGCCATCGGGCTGTTCACGCAGGTATTCGGTAAGGGTGCGGGCCTGTGCCAATAAATCCTGACCGGACGTGATACGTCCAATTGACGGTGCATCACTGTGACCGATCGTGGATTGCGGTTCGCTGCTGCTGGCGTTCTGCGGCACCACGGCATCCACACCGCCGGCTTTCTGTAGCCGGCTTTCCAGCGCACCGTACAACGCACTGAGCTGAGGGTGGGTTTCCTCCGGCTCGCTCTCGGTGAGTTGTGCTATCAGCAACAGTGCGCCGGTGGTACGCATCGCATCGATCCTGACCACCTCCGGGTACAGGGACAGGCTGTCGGTCATACGCGAGCCGGCCAACCACTCCAGCGCCGCCTTTCGGCTGCGGTCACGTTGCGGATGCAACTGTACGCCAAAACGCTCAAGAAGGCCTGCCAGCAGTTCGAGCCCTTCGGCCAGCCCCTGCTCACCTTCGCGGTGCAGCTTTGCCCAGCAGTAGTAAGTTGCCACACGGATATCTTTGGCGGTGGTGGTCAGTAACTTCTCTGCCAGCCGGCAGATGATCTCCGTATCGGCTCCGGAGAGTTTGTTGACCTCTTCGCGCATCTGCTGGAAATCATCGTCATAAACAGGGTCCTCACCGGCGGGCGATGAACCGGAAAGAGGCTGCAGCCAGTTGTCCCACTGCGCCACACGTTCACGGGTGGCGGCAAGCAGTGATTCCTGTTCGACCTGGCAAGCACTGAGTAAGCCATTCGGGGTATTCATCAATACACCTCCTCTTCATCATTGCCCGCGCTGGCGACCGGGTCTGATGGTGTCGCCCCAGTCGTACTGAAGATGGTCTCCGGCAGGTGGAAATTACGCAACTTCAGCAGTGCCAGTGGCCCCTCACCGGCCTCAGTGCGCAGCGTATAATTGAGATGACGCCCGTCCTGCGCTTTCCAGCTCAGACTGTAACTGCTGCCGACACCCGGGTAGGCTCTCACCGTAGCCTTATCAAGCAGGCGTATCCAGCCCCAGGCGCCGGGAATATCCGCATACTGACGGGTACCCGCCTGCGTGCTAATCCAACTTAAGTAGGCACCCGGCGCTTCGGTATCCGCAGGCCACGTAAAGCGCTTCCACGCCGGCATCTGATTGACGTAGGTCAGCTTCTGGCTGTCAATAATCATGTCGGTCTGAATCACACCGGCAGCAGTGCCCGGGCGCAGTTCGAAATGCATCCCAGCGTTGCCTTGCGTAAATGCAACGTCAGAGAGCTGGCTCAGAATGTTAATGGCCTTCAGGAAGGCTGGATTAAAGGTCAACCCCTGTGAATTAATGCTGTCCGGCACCCAATGACTACCTTCCCGGTGCAGCACGCCTTTGAGCCGCGTCTGCAGGAATTGTGCAATACGGCCTGAATCGGCATTCAGGTATTTCGCCAGTAAAGGTAGGGAGACATCACTGCTGGAGTCACTGAACGGATAGCGCCCGCCAAAGGCGCTGTTCCACTCACTGACCACCGCCTGCTGCCACTGGGCATTAAGACTGTCCGCCGCCGGGGTCAACACCTGCTGCCAGGCCTGCTCCATCGGCTGTACAAACACCGTCCGGCCAAAACCACTCCATTCCTGGCCAAGGCCTGCGGCTATCAGGCTGCCATAATCGCGGGTTTCGGTCAGATCCACGGTTTTACCCTGGAACACCGTCTGGGCCAGCACTTGGGCCATCGCCTGCGGGTCAGCCGCGTTGGTGACCTGTTGCAGGCGAAGACGCACCTGGGTGACACGAGTCAGATATGCCTGCAGATTTTGTGCCTGCCCTGCGGTTTTATTCCTGTCCATCAATGCCAGTACCGGACTGAAGGTCGCATCCAGCGGGCCATGAGCTCCCACTTGCTGGTCTATGGCGTCTTTGTTTTCTCCGCTCAGCAGGTTTTTCGCCGATTTCACCAGCGAGTCGGATATCGCCCCCCCGGTCTGGCCGGTACTGCCTTGAACGTTCAGGGTGTTCATCAGCGCGACCAGTGGTGACTGACGCACATCGGCCATCAGGGTTAACTGGTCAATGGAATCCGGCAAGGTGGCGGCACGGTGCCAGCGCAGGCTGTTAAGAAACGCCAGCCATGCCCCGCCGAAATCGGCAAAGTAGCGCTCCGTCAGCCGCTTTTTCAACGCTTCCGGGGAGGTTTCATCCTGTATTTTTGCCTGACGCTTGCTGTCAGTGAGCACCCAGTCGAGTTCGTCCCGACGCGCCTTCACCACTTTCTCGATGGCTGGCTGTACCGCCTGCTCCCAGGCCTGGCGGGTGAACATCCCCGGCACAATTTCGGTGGTGCTGAACAGGCGGGACACGTCGGTATCGCCGGTCATGTCTTCGAGGCGCATATCGACATACAGCTGTGCCACCTGAGAGAGCATCTTCTGATACAGGGTCGATTCGCTGTTACGCATCCCCATCAGGCGAACCAACAGGGAACGCGCCTGGCTGACCATGCTCTCATCAGCAGGTAACGTCCACTGCGGATGGGCCGCCAGCTGCGCACCGTAAAACGACAGCAGTGACGGCGCCATGCCCTGCCAAACACCGTCTTTCACACCGTCGCGCTTCGGCCAGTTATGCAGCAGCGCAGAACTGAACCAGGCGGCGTCCATATGTTCTGGGCGAGCCAGCATCAGGTAGAGCTTGAGCTGGTCATAGGTGGTTTTTGCTATCTGCTCACGCAGCGGGCTGCCCGGCGGCAGCGCATTAAAGGCGCTGACCTGCCTCTGCAGATGATCCGCGGCCGCATCACGCAACAGAGGCAGCGCACTGTCCTGATAACGTGGCCAGAGTGCGGCCAGCAGAGCGTTATTCTGGCTCAACCCGGCCTGCGCATACCATGGCACACCATGCTCTGAACGGTACTGCAGGCGGGCCAGGGTTTTCTGTAGTTCAGACAGCGCGTGCAGGCGCTGTTCCAGTGGCTGATTTTGCCGGGCAGCCATCGCGGCCTGTGCATTCGCGCTGTCAATCTGGCTGCGGTTGTTCACATACGCGATCCCCATCCACGCAGCCCATCCCACCATCGCCAGGGCGACAACAAAAGCCATCACCTTGCGCCACGGAATACCCGGTTTGTGCGGGCGCAGTCCGGCAGGAAGCATCCGGACAGACTCAGGCAGAATATCCCAGCGCTTATCCATGCCCCAGTGATGTTGCACGGCACGCTCAGCACCCACAGAAGGCTGACTGAACACCACACCGGCCAGCGGCAGCGGGCGGTACGGATTGAGCATCACCGACAGCGGTGCGGTCACGCTCTCCGGTCCGCGGATGAGCTGGTCAGCCAGGACAAGCAAAAAGTTGTGTTTCACATCATTACAGGTCTGTTGCAGACCCTGCGAGGTCAGTTCAGGCGTCAGGGCAGACAACTGCTCTGTTAGCCCCTCTGTACGACAGCCGGCAGGCAACAGACAGCCTGTTGCCTGCGCAATCCGCCCTTCCTGCTTACCGGCTCGGGGATGCAGAGACCAGATATACAGCGGGAGTTTCCAGCCCAGCACATCCATGCGCTCGCTGATGGCATGGGATAGGGAGTCCATGGTGCTTTCAGAAGGCACCGGCAATGGGCGTTCCTGGCCGGGAGCGGACAGTTGGTCGAAAGCCGAGGTTACCCACACCAGGCCATCGACCGGCCGGCGACGCAGCTTACGCAGTGCGATCAGCCAGGCGTTGTCGGCTGGCGAGTTGAGGTCACCGCCCCACAACAGCAGCGTGCCACGATCTTCCTGCCAGAGCTGGCCCGTCAGGCCTGGTGTCAGTTGCTCCACCTCAGAGAGGGTGCCAGTTACCAGCAGAATGCGCGTTTTACGGCCCCAGCGACGACCGTAGAGGTTACGCATGGCTTCACGAATGGTGTCAACGGTGACATTGCGTGGAGGAGTCCGGGCAGCTCTTGATTCATCAGCAGGCAACACATTGTTCTTCTGTTCTCGCCAGCGGTGATACTTTTCCCGCATAAACCGGAACACAAACGGCGTGTAACGAATAATCAGCAGGGCAAGCCAAATAGCCGCAAATGCCATTGCCTGTTTCAGGTGTGTATCGAGGCCATACTGAGGGCCAAAATGCAGGATCAGCCCCAGTATAACGAGTGAGATTAAGGCTACGATGCCGGCAAGCCCTCCTCTGCTCCATGAACTAACCGGCGTCATTATTATTGCTCCCTGAAGTAACGGTACTCACAAAACGATCAGTCCCGGAAGTAAACAGACCTAAAACAGGTGTCTGGCTGACCAATGTGATATCGGAGAGCAATGCGGCTAAAAGCCATGCACTGCCTGCCCCCGGAATACCATTATATTTTTCCAGTACATCAATCTCCTGGGGCACCCACGGCGTCTGATATGGTTGAGAAGCTGTCATTAACTCAGCAAACCGATCATTCCAGTGCCCGTAGTCGCAAAAGACTTTTGATGTTTGACAGGCAATTGTTTGTGTTTCCAGAAACAATCTCATATCAGCTTTGAAATGAGTCATATCCAGCGGCATCGGCCGCAGAATACGGGCAGAATGGGGAAGTTGATATTTTTCAGCCACATCATCGCTGGTAAGCAGCATACTCGCCAGCGCATCGGAATATCGCTCGGCCCCATGCTGCTGCAATATGAGGATCAAATCGATATCCAGAACCGGTTTTTTAAGGCGCTCTTCAACCCAGGCAAAAGACAGGATTTCACAAAAAGAAACGGAACCAGAGATAGCACGATCGGGATATAGATTTCCCCAGACTTTGCGTAATAGAGAATCAGATTCCGCAGAATTGTTGTCGCTTACAACAGTAATGTTAAGCGGCACGGTAACGGGTAGTACCGCGATTGCGTTTTGCACACCGGCCAGACCCAACTCCAACAGAGAACCAAAAGTTACGGGTGGAGCGACAAAATGGCTAGTCAGTGAAAGAAGTTGCGCTGCGTCTGATGCCTCTGATTTCGCGATAGAATAGGAGGTTACACCCGAAGGTAAAAGAATGCTGCTGCCAAGCACCGCCAGATAACGCCCCGCCCATGATTCCCACTGTTGCTGCCCATATTCAGCTTCCTTCTGTAAGAACTGGTGCTCATCAACAGTTCTGCCCCAGAGCCAGCCACGCAAACAAAACAGGAAAAACCAGCCAAGAACCGGGCTGGATGCCAGCCACCAGATATTGAATGCAGCCAGAGCCTCAACCATGCCTGACGCATGCAGGATAAACAGCAAAGCCCCCACAACTGCGGCAACACCTCCTGCTAACAGCCATCCCATAAATGATGGCTCAGGAGGCAACTCCATTGTTGTTGCTTTCGTCCTTTCCCAGCCCATTGATTATCCTACTGTACTGTTCTGAGCACTTGAAATTACAATACAACCGCATTGACATTTGCAGCCATCGACGACAACAGCCCGACCGTTAAATGTCCGGTGCGGTGATCCTTCCACGATGGGATTGGTTCCATGCCCTTCTACCGGGCAACTGACCATATCGCCAACTAGCGCGGCTTTTTTCCCGTCGACAGTAAAATTGGAAGAGGTGGAGATCACTTTGCCACCGTGAGAAGTTTTGTCACCAAGTAAAACCAAGCCTTTTGTCATATTTAATTCTCGACTATTAAAAACACACAATCAATTAACTTTCATTTCATCAACCTTTTTAAAGTCAGGTTTTATTTCTCGCGATGACACCCTTTCACCATTGGGGTATACAAAAGTGAATGCCACTCCTTTTTTCTTTTCATAAGGGAATATCATCTCAACTTTCTTATTCTCTTCGATCGTTGGATGGTAATTCACCCAGACATCATTATCTTTTACAATCAAACGAACATCAAAAAAGGAACTTTTCTCCCCAAATAAGTTCAGCTTATCTGATTTTGTAGAATTCTTTTGAGTACTCCACTTTTCTAATACGGGGTAATATTTAGGGGCGTAATTGAATCTATTTCCACTTATGATTTCAAATTGTCCATTCCTAGAGGCATCAGCATCAAATGCAACCGTTGCACCTACAGCAGAGCCTGGGATAAGATCCTTCCCAAGATGGGCCGCATCTATATATTCAATACCTACATTTACTGCACTTAAAGTCCATTTGCATGAACCACCACCAGTCATAGCCACTTTAGCTTCCCAAATATCTCCACTTCTTTGCGTAAGTGGGATCCCGATAACGTTATAGCTGGGTTCTGTGACAACTGAGCCATCAAACCCGCTGATTCTCTTTTTCATGCATTCATGCGAGATGTATCTGACCTCAAGCGGAAACGGTTTCGTATACTGAGATGGATTTTTTACTTCAAAATTGACCCATTTTGTATCCGCCGGTGGATATATAGTTTTGTTAACACTTCTACTTATGCTGCATCCTGCGGAGGAAAACAATACCAATGTAAGCAGAATTAGTTTTGATTGGCTATACATTTTCCATCACCTCTTCACCATATTGAGAAAACCGCAAAAGCGAATCATTGCCAGACGGCATAGATAATGTTGGAGCCAGCGCTGCTCCCAACAAGCTTTCGATATTAAGGAATATTTCATTTCTTGATAATTCATCAGCCGGTATATCATTTTTATTTTCTTCCATCTGCTCCCTGAATGAATCAACATTATGCAGATGCTCAGTAAAGGTGCGTTTTTCCACTATGCCGGCGTTATCAATCAACTCTAAAACCTTGTTATACATATAGGGCATATAGGACGTCATAAAGTGTTCAAAAATATTTAAATTAACACCTCTGTCCGGGTTTCTGCCTTTAGGGAAAAAATCTTTTAAATCCGATTGCGTCAAGGACGTTTTAAATTCTTTCTGTTTCTTCCCAGCCTGTTGCATATCTTGTTCCGCCAGAGCGGGCACCAGATAAAGCTTAGCCTTTAGTGGAAGTGGATTTCTGATGGTAATACACCCCGCCGGAGTTGGGAGATCCCTCTTACACTCATTCCATTCCCGGCTCTGGGTGGCCGTGAGAAAGGCTACCGTATTACCATGATGCCAGAAGCAATCCCCCCACGAAACCATCTGGTATGAAAGTAGTTCCCCCAGAGACCAGAAAAAGCCCAGCGTCCCACCAAACCATCCCCAGATTTTATATAACTCATTATCCAAGTTGGCTTCCGGTGGAACAGCTGGAATCGGGTCGTTGTCATTAACATGACGATAGTGCGTTATACTGGACAACTGTTCAACAGCATCCTTTGTAAATGTTCTTGGCATACCGTATGTGTACAGTACAGGATCATCATTTTGTAAGTATGCTGATTGAATTAATGCTAAAGCCCCACCTAAACTGTGTCCACAAATAAACAAATCGTTTATTTTAATTAGTTTCTCAAGCTCACTTAGTTCTGCTTCAAATTTTTTACAAACCCGGCTATAACCGCTCCAAAAACCATCATGAACTTTTCCCGCAGGGAGTAGGCTAGAACATTGCGTTTTATCTATATCGCATAATTCTGAATTTACCGGTCTGAACGCAAGATCCGTTCCTACATCAAACAAGCTGGCAGTTCCACGCCAGGCAACAATCACCTTATCCGCGTTATAAACATAATAAAGCTGCGTATCACCGTCTGCCTTTGTTGCAGCAATATCGCCCTCTGGCTGTGCTGTTCCATGTGGATTCTTCTCGTCTACTTTAGGCGAAGTGTCTCGTGAGGTATCCATAAATACCGGGGGATGATATCGTTCACTAAAGGGAACATCCTGTACTAACGTATTCCATGCAGAGCCGTCTTTATAAAGCTGAGGTAAGCGGGATAGATCCTGGCACTGGTTAATAAAAAAGCGCGTAATTGACACCGTATCCAGAGTACTGTCATCTGCATAGGCAAGCGTTGCTGCTGCCCCAAGGTTAATTCCATTCGCAATGGAATAGTCCTTTTGATGATGCAGAACAAGCTCCCAGGCTCGGAAGGGGCATATTTCAATAACGTGTCGCTTTTCAAGTTGATTGGTTCTTATTACCACCCCTTTCATAATTTTATTCTGAGGGAAATGAAATGGCGGCCAGACTTCCCCATCTCTTAACTCAACAGAAGGAAGCGTCCGGCAAAGTTCACCGATAACGGCATAATGCCAGATATACCCTTTCTCTTCAGCTTCAGGACGCACAACAGAATCATTTTCCGCATCGCGACTAACGCGTAAGGCACGTTTTTCCATTTCCGTAGCCAGTTGATTGCTATCTAACGTCAGCCTCAATTCAAGTCCATGCGGCATATCAATGCGAACAAGTCCATCCGCATCGCTTTGACCTGAATACGTAAAGTTATCGACTGGTCCGGATACCGGGTGAGTACTTTCGACTATCCATGGCATATTTGCCACTGGAACATTCTGCTCATCTACAAGTTGGAATTCGACCCAATAAGGTTTTTGCTTTCCCGCCGTAGCTTTTGCCTCTGTATGCGTCACAGATGTCACTAATGAACTACCTGCCATAAACATCCCTCTTTATTCAGGTTTAATAAAAAATCATGAGCTCTTTTCTCTTGTAAGATAAAATGTTCCAACCTTAATTATCTCTGATAAGAATACAGCAGCAAGAAATATCGCCCCAACTTTGATTGACATAGTTTTAAACATCCATGGCAATATCGAAATAGAAGGGATCATGAAGAACAGCCTGAATGGTGTTTGAAAATAAACTATCCAACTCACATACTTCCACTTTTTTAATAACATCACAGCAGAAAAAACAATCGATACATTAAGCAGTAATGAAAAAGAAAAAAGAACTAGCGAATATGCACCTTGCTGCGGATAAATATCGCTAAAAGACAATATATCATCAATTAAAGGAATTCGTCCCTGAGAGATATTCAGCCAGATAAATCTGACGATATAAAAAAGATCAAACACAGCCCAAAAATAAAATATATAGTTGTGTTTTAAGATGAATTTCATTTATTTCCCTCATAGACATCATCAGCGGTCGTTGGTTGCCAGTGCCACGACTGACCTGTAACAACCCAGGCATCGTCACCTTCCAGAAAAGTTTGCGTTACCTTTCTTTGTTCTCCGTAGCGATATATTGCTGATTGCTGCTCTATCTCTTCGGCAGCATCAGATGGCAAAGGCTGCCATTCCTGGATTTTATCTCTTTTCGTATTCATATAGTCCTTCCCTTCAGAACCAAAAACACGTCCCTCATCACCCATAGAAGTTAAGCGGTTGATTGCCATTATTGCAGTATTCTTCAACCCGTGATAATCATGATCAACAGTAACCCAATGCCCTGGACCTTCATCCTTTTGTTCACGTGGAAACTCAATTTTTACATTACCAGGTGTCGATGAATAAAAAGGTGCTGTCTTCCCTGACGAGTCAGATATTCCTTCATATACCTCACCATCTGGAGAGGTTACTTTATAACTGGTGAATGGTTTGATACCCCCTGATTCAGGATCGGTAACAGTAAACGTTCCGCCATATCCCTTAGGGAAAGTAAGAGGTGGAGTATCAAGTGTTGCAGGCCCAGTTTGATTGACATTTGCCGCTTTCAGAAAAATATTCCCCGGACATCCCAGTTCAATATTCCCACCGCTAAGCTTTATATAAGCGCCACCGCAACTTAAAATCAGTTCCTGGCTGGCATTCACCTTCACGCTTCCCTGACCACTGGTGACAGTGATGTCCTGTAATGCTGAGACATTCATGGCATCAGCTTGTGCCTGAATATCCACCTTCCCTGCCCCTGCATACATTTTCATTCCTGCTGCCTGTGCAAACAAACTTACCGCCTCGCCTGCAGCTACAGTGAATGATTGCCCGGCACTGATATCGGTGTTTTGACCTGACATGAGGCCAATACTTGCCCCGCCTGAAGCAAGTCTGACAGTCTCAGGACTTAGAATACCAATTCCTGCAGGTGCACTGGCCAACATTCCTGGCATTTTCAGATATTTCAGTGAGCTGTTAAGCGTCTTTTGGCTGTCAATGTCAGATACCGTTGCCTGCGCCCCTTTCGCTGCTGCCTGAAGGCTTCTTGCCAGCGTAAGTGCCTGCTCCAATTGTTCTACAGCTCTGTCCATTTCAAGCATTTTACTGCCGACGTCAGGTTGCGCATCTGCAGTAAGCAAAACACCTTTTCCACCGCGAACGCTAACCCAGTCATTCGTTCGCAATTCAGCGCCTTCACCGCGAAGAACCCTGCTCGCGTTGACGTTGTGCCCTAAATTAAGCTGTGTCTTGCCCCCGTACTCCGTACTGAGCTTGATGTGCTCCTCACCGCGTTTGTCTTCCATCCGCAGCTTGTTCAGGCCCGCTGTGCGGATAACATTGCGCGTACTGTTCAGTTCAGTGACGTGGTCAACATGGCGGGAGTCATGCAGGGCATGAGCGATATACGGGCGATCCGGGTCACCTTCGTGGAACGCGATCGCCACTTCGGTCCCCTGTATCAACGGGAAGTGGAAGCCGTATTTGTCGCCGCCGTAAGGTTTGGCGAAACGCACCGGCATACTTTCCATACCCTGGCTTTTGTCATCCCGGTCAGCATCAAATTTCACCCGGTAAAGACCGGCTTCATCCTGCCAGGCGTAGATATCGTTGTTTTTAGCACTGGTGATACGAGCCGTCAGTGTGCCACTGATAACCGGGCGCTTTTTAGCCGGCGGCCGCCAGCAGCGGGTTTCGTTGTAAGGCACCGCCGTCCACAAAACCTGTAGAGCATTCTTACGGCTGGCGAAATAACCTACACGCAGAATAACCAGGCCATTTTCAACAATTGCAGGTAAGGTGGGGGGAATAGTTGTTTCGGTAATAACCAAAACCTGCGCTGGGCTCAGAGTGATATCCGTACTGTTGCCGGTCACCAACGTTTGGTTGGTCAGAAAACGCTCATGCTCGAGATGGGCCCAAAAATTGCCAGTTTCCGCCGCCGGATCAATTTTATCGCCACTTTCCAGGTGACGTGGGCGATAGTGATACACCTCACCATATGTCACGCCATCACCATCGCCGCGCGTCATGTCCACCGGGGCAGACATAAGCACCTTCTGCGCTTCCCTGTAGTTGTAATCATTGGCCGTCACCATACGTTCAACCACGTTGTGGAGAACATTCACCCCCCATACAGAATCAACAGCATTATCATTCATACCCGACGGGCTGTTCAGCGGTAGTGTCTTACCAAATTGCCAGGCACTTTGTTTGTCCGCGAAATGTACCACTTCCGTTTGTGTATCCGGCTGGAGAGTAAAAAAGTAAAAAATCCCCACTTCCGCCATCAGACGCTCAATAAAGTCCAGATCACTTTCCTGATACTGGTTAATCTGCTCACGTTTCGGGTAACCTACCTTCAGGGTGAACTCATACTCCCAACCTTTCAGGCCATGTTCTTGCAAAACCTGCTCCACAACTTCCGGCACCGATTTATTCACAAAGAAACGATGAGTGCGGAACTGTTTGTTTAGCAATGAAAGGAAAGGTTCGATAATAATTTCATACTCGACCTGATCGCGAGAGCCCGTAAGGCGACGAAAACTTGTGACTACCCCATGTACGATTTTTCCCACCACCGAATTGAAAAGATCGCCCACGCCCATATTTAATGTGGCTGGTTTACTTAACATCATATCAGCGGTGAGATCCGGGTGAGGACAGGTGAAGCGGATAGTGTAATGGTAGAGAACACTCATCTTTTCCACGCCTTGAAAACTCTCCACATCCAGCGGATAAAGACAGGAAGGAATATTCAGACTATAGCGATTAAGCGTGGTTCCAATCATATTAGATATATTCTCCATTTGTATAATACCCGACCAGTAAAATAATGATGTTAAGCAAGGCCGCACTATTATTTCGTTAAGGAAAGTGGCTAATAACGATTAATTCACTCATTACAAATTTAAGTCGGAGCGTATTTATAAATACCATAGGCTATAAAAACAAAAAAGAACACGAGCACACAAAAAATAAACCGATAGAGATTTTATAAAAACCCGAAAAAAAACCAATGTAAAATATCATATCTACCCTGGGAAGAACTTGATAAATAACCATTAAATAACTATAGCCGTAAAACTTAAACTTGTAGATATGTTGGTTTTCCTCGCACCACAGTTAATTTTTGGAGTAAAATACAAGGTATTCGCAGCGTTGCATCCCTTTTGTAGAACGAATTATATTGGGAATATATGGATTGATTTTTTATACTTATGCCTCACAAAAAAAACCATATTAGCATGATACTAATAGTGATCAGTCCATTTTTTATGAATATGTGGAAATGCGAATCGATAGATTAAGTAACCAACATAAGTAAGTAAAATAAAACCCACACCTAAATATAATCTACCTGCTACCTCTGACACGAAAAAGAACCAACATGAAAAAACAGCGCCTAAAACTGCCAATGTCCCACCAACTGTACATAACAGGTTATAAAAAATAACTTTGAAAATATTTTTTAAAGTCATAAGCCACCAAAAAAATATCTGCAAATCCTATCAAACTCAACAGAATTTAATTCACTAATACGACATGCACTCTCAAAGGGTCTAACGGCATCTTCAACAATAAAATAAATCAGATCTAAATCCCCCATGCGTTTTAATTTATAATAAGCCTCGGGGTTTCTTTCACGTAGATATCTGGATGTATAAATCGCTCGGGATGTTTCAGCACCAATTGAAAGCAACCCTCCGATGACGGTACCCGCAAAGAGGGCGGTAACCGCAAAGAGGGCGGTAACCGCTCGCTCCGAAATCACATAGCCTAATTTTATACCAGTCCATTGTGCAAAAAATATTTTGCCAACGCGACTCCCAGCTATTTCTACTCCTAGAGAAGGCATATCTATTCGGGATACAAAATCACTAACAAATACATTAATAACACTTTCAACTATTATTTTGTTGAAAGTTGTCCTTTTGATGAGCTGCGCAATTCTGAACTTATCGTCCAAATTATCTCTTCTATGTTCAACGTCCATAAAATCATATCCGAGATAACCAAAGCTCACCGGGAGTGAAATAAATCCCTTAGCTATAGCCCCCCAGAATCCAGATCTATCGACATTAATAGCCTCCAGCATATCTCTGGCAATTTCTTTAGCACTGTCCACGATTGTGCTCCTTTAATCAACGAGTGGCTTCGTCAAATGCCATCACTATCCCCTCTTCCTCACTCCAGCCAAGCGTCAAAGATTGCGGTGTTTGCTTTGCGGCCATATGGCTTAGCAACTGCTGGCTCAGTACCGGCAGAATTTGTTGGTTGAGCAGGCTGTCGACGTTGCGCGCGCCGGTGTCCGGCAGCAGGCAGGCGGAGGTCAGGGCATCGTACAAACTCTCCTCAATCTGCGTGGTCAGGCCGTAGTGGCGGTGCAGGCGTTTGCTCACCTGCTCAAGCTTCATTTCGACGATGGTACGCATCGCCGGCTCACTCAACGGGCGATAAATCACCGTCTGAAAGCGGGCCAGCAGCGCTGGCTGAAAGTGGTCACGTAAAATCGGACGCAGCAGTTCGTGCAGGTTGCCTTCGGTAGCATCCGGCTGTTCATCCAGCAGTTGCATCAGGTGATCGCTGCCGAGGTTGGATGTCATCAGGATAACGGTGTTGCGAAAGTCGATTTCACGCCCTTCGCCATCGCGCATAAAACCGCGGTCGAACACCTGATAGAACAGGTTCATCACATCACGATGCGCTTTTTCCACTTCATCCAGCAGCACCACACTGTATGGCCGCTTGCGCACCGCTTCGGTAAGAATGCCGCCCTGGCCGTAACCCACGTAGCCTGGGGGCGAGCCTTTCAGTTGGGAAACGGTGTGCGGTTCCTGGTATTCAGACAGGTTAATGGTAATCAGCGACTTTTCACCGCCGTACAGCGCATCCGCCAGCACCAGCGCGCTCTCTGTTTTGCCCACCCCACTTGGGCCCACCAGCAGGAATACGCCCTGCGGGCCGTTCTCGGCGGTCAGGCCGGTTTTAGCGGCGCGCAGGCGCTGGGCAACAGCGGCCAGGGCCACTTCCTGGCCGACTACCCGTTTACCGATTTCCTGTTCCAGCGTCAGCAGTTCGGTCTGTTGATCTTTCATCAGCGAGGAGAGCGGCACGCCGGTCCAATCGGCAATCACGTTGGCGACAGTGCGGGCATCCACATCAATCTGAATCAGGGCCGTATCTTGTTGCAGCGCTTCGAGCTTTTTCTGTAAATCATGGATATCCGCCTGATACTCATCCCCAGGCTGAATGCCCTGGCGGCAGGCCATCAACTGCATCGCCAGCGTTTTTTCCGCTGCAAAATGCGCTTCCTGCCGTTGCAGAGTCGTTGCCAGTTGGATGCGCTGCTGTTCAATGGCTCGCAGGCGATCGCCGTGCTTATTGCTGCCCGTAGCGATATCTTCTTGCAGCGCCTGGGCTTCCAGCTCCAGTGCCGTCAGTTGCGCCTTCAAACGAGTGAGGGCTTCCGGGACGGTATCAAGCCCCATACGCACGCGAGCAGCGGCGGTATCCAGCAGATCGATCGCTTTGTCCGGCAGTTGCCGCCCGGTCAGATAGCGCCTTGAGAGCGTAACGGCGGCGCGTACCGCATCATCGGTGATGTGCACACCGTGGTGCTCCGCGTAACGGGATTTCAGACCGCGCAGCATCAGGCCGGCGGTGTCGTCATCCGGTTCATCCACCTTCACCATCTGAAAGCGGCGCTCCAGCGCGGCGTCACGTTCAAAATACTGTTTGTATTCGCTCCAGGTGGTCGCGGCAATAGTGCGCAGTTCGCCACGCGCCAGCGCAGGTTTCAGCAGGTTGGCAGCATCAGCGCCCCCCGCCGAGTTACCCGCGCCGATAATGGTGTGCGCTTCATCGATAAACAATAGAACCGGAGCCAGCGACTGCTGCACGGCTTCAATGACATTTTTCAGGCGCTGTTCAAATTCACCTTTCACACCGGCTCCCGCTTGCAGCAGGCCGAGATCCAGAGTCCGCAAACTCACGGGTTTCAGGCTTTCCGGTACGTTGCCTTCGGCAATGCGCAGCGCCAGCCCTTCCACCAGCGCGGTTTTGCCCACGCCGGGTTCCCCCACCAGAATCGGGTTGTTCTTCCGGCGGCGAGAGAGGATGTCCACCATTTGGCGAATTTCACTATCGCGGCCAAACACCGGGTCGATTTTACCTTCGCGAGCTTTGGCGGTGACATCAAGGGTGAATTTGTCCAATGCATTTTGTAACGCCGGGTTGAGTTCCCCCGGTTTCACTTCCGCCCCAATCGGGCGGCCAACGAACACCACGTCGCCACCGTGCTCTTGCGCAAGTTCGGCTTCCTGCTGAACGTCCGGGCGCTCGTCCGACTGCGCATCCAGCAGCGGGCGCAGGCGCTCCAGTTGGCTTCGCCCCAGGGTCAACAGCGGCCACAAACCTTCGCAGCGAACCAGCTTCGGTTTATCAATCAACGCCATCAGCAGATACTGGCTTCGAATTTGCGTCTCACCGGCAAGCGAAGCCAGCAGCCAGGCTTGCTGCAACAGCGTTTGGATGCTATCAGAGAGCTGTGGGCGGCTGCGCAACGCACGCGGCAGCTTGTCCAGCCAGCCGAGCAAATCCTGCCAGATCGCATCCATATCCCATTCGTAGCGGCGCGCCAGCACCGTCAGATCGCCTTCGCCCTGCTCCAACAGTTTCAACAACCAGTGTTCTGGTGCGATTTCCGCGTGTGCGCGGGTCTGGCACAGGGAAGCCGCGCCTTCAAGCGCACGGGCACAGTAAGGATTAAGACGACGCAGGAGGATTGCCGGGTTTTCCATCATGTATTCTCTCGTAAGGGATTCCTGGGCACGCTACCGCCCGTCGCTGTTTACCGAAGCGCATAAGGTCAGGCAGACAGGTTGTGGCGTTCTTTGCTGAGAGACCGCACGGGCAGGCTTTCAGCGAAAAACTGCGGACAGGCAACCCTGTCCGCATCGGGCTTATGCCGTGGCGCGTTCGTTCCACGAATCGGAATGAATGATGTTGCCGTCTTTGTAGGTCCAGGTGATTTTTTCGTAACGCAGTTCGATCCTCTCGAGATGGTTGTGCTTCTCGTAAGAAGGATCCTTGATGTCGTGCATCAGCGGATTTACTTTCACCACTTTCACGTTTTCCAGCGTGGTGTTGAAGTACTCCACCTCCTGGCCCGCGTCGTTGATTTTGTACCACTTGAATTCCGCAGACTTCAGGGTCTGGCCGGTAGTCACCGCCTTGTACAAGTACGGGCTAGATGAGTCGATCTCCTTAGTAAAAAAGAACGGGGTGTGAATACGGGTGCCGGTCAATTTGCCGGTGTTGTTGTCGGTTGGGATGTACAGGTTGTGCTCCTGAGCGACCACTTCGATGCTGCCTTCACGATCCTGAACATCCACAGACCCTTTGATGTCTGCGCCGCCGTCGTCTTTCAGCCAAAGATAAACAGGGATTGCCATGGTATTACTCTCCATTGTGTTGTGATGCGTCATCATCCTGCGATGGCGCCAGGGTATTGCCCGGTATCTGGCAGGCATCCGCCTGCGGTACCAGACTGATTTCGACACGGCGGTTGAGCGCGCGGCCTTCCGCAGTGTCATTGGTTGCGACCGGGCGGCTCGCGCCATAGCCCTGCACCGCAAAACAGCTTTCCGGCACGTCGCCGGTATCACGCATCCAGTCACGCACCGCTTCGGCGCGCTTCTGCGACAACGTTTGGTTTAGCTTCGGGTTGCCGGTGTTATCGGTGTGCCCGGCCACCACAATCAGCCAGCCCGGCCTGGCCTTAATGCCCACCAGAGAATTCACCAGCATTTTGGTCGAACCGGTTTTCAACGCAGATTGGCCGGAATCAAACAGCGACATGCTGTCGAGGCGGATAGTCTTCAGCCCCTGCACGATTTTGTTAATCACCGGTGGAGGTGTCTGCGACGGTGCCCAGTCACTGATTGCAGTTTCTACCGGCGCGATCAGGCGCCCCCCTTGATACAAGCCCATGCGGTAACGCAGCGGTTCTCCCCGGCGCAGCCAGTCATCTAACAGGCGTGCGTCAGCACGCAGGTGTTGCTGTGCCTGAAACTTAGGTTCTGGTGGCTCGCCGCTAAGGCGATGGTAGAGCGCAAGATGATCACCCACGCTACGGATAAGGCGCTGATTGTTGATAAACGAGGCCAGCATCGCCAGTGCAAGAAATACGCCGCCCAGCAACCCAACCCACCGCCAGAACACCATCCTGCTGCTGATCCCTCGACGGCGCGGCAAACAGGAAAGCAGTAGCTCCGGTAGCGGCAGCGTATCCGCCAGGCCAATGCTGGCCGGCGCCAACGCCGTGATATCGGTTATATGTTGTTGCCAAAGGTTGCCACTCTTGCCATTGACTGGTGCCATGCAAAAGGCCTGCGCACAGGGCTTCTGTGCGGGCAACTCCCCCTGACGTACAGCCAACAGACTGTCTACCATACTGGCCTGCCAGCCCAACAGGCTGTCGAGCCACAGCGCCTGGCTCAAACGGGTAAGATGCTCCGATGCATCGCTTTCTGTTATCCAGTCCGCAAGTGGCAGGTTCCCCTGCCCTGGCCGATAAACCTGCAGACCGGCGCTGTTATTGACGGAGACAAACCAGGCAGGCTCTTCCCCCGCACAAGCACCTGGCGGTGAAACCCAGGTCACCGTCCATATGGGCGGTAAGCCGCTGAACCACGGGCGACACTGCACCGCGGCACGCAGCCAACCCCGCAGGCTTTGGGTAAAATCATCCGCGCCGGTATGGCGTTCAGGCTGTACAGCCAGCAACACGGACACCTGCGAGATCAGCGCCGGGCGCACAAGACTCAGATGCTGCGCCAACAAAGGAAGCTGTTCTGCATCCAACACCTGCAAGTACCAGCCCTGGCGAGTTTCACGGTGCCGGGAAGCGGCTTCAAACAGAGGGGAGCCGTCGCCACAGACAAGAATCACAGCCCCCTGAAAATCTTCAGGTGGCAGGCTGCCATCCGCGATGCTGCGAACCGCTTCATGCCGTACATGTGTCGCCAGCCACTGTCGCCACAACATCACACCGCAAGCCAGAACAACCAGTAAACTGAGCGCCACCCGGCTGCCCACGGAAAACGGCCAGAATCCCAGGACAAGCCACAGGACAAGAAGCCCTACCAGCGTGGTCAACAGGGCGCGGTAAACATCACGCATCGCTTACCCCGGCCTGATTGTCTGGCTCACCATGTCGGTGAGGGAAGAAGAGAGGAAAAACCAAAGCGCCGCCAGCACGGCTATCCCGGCAATCCACGACAACCAATATAGACGGCGACCGCTGCGCAGACGTGACGCCCGAACAACAATCGGCGCGTCCTGCGCCAGAGTAAATGGCGGAACCCGCTCGCCAAGCGTGCGCACCACATCCTCGCGGCGTTCGTCATTCTGTGCGCGGTACTGCCCGACAAACCCCAACTGCAGAGTGCGGTACAGACAGGTCAGCACGGCCGTATCCGGCGAGTTTTCCTTAAGAATATTGCGGATCCGCTCCCACAATTCCTCACCCGCCTTCAGAGTGCCAAAAAAACGCGCCTGCAATGGATCACGCCGCCAGAACAGATAACCATCATCATCCACGCCACGGTTAAGCACGCTCTCATCCAGCAGCGCGCACAGCGCATAGATCATATGCTCCCGGCTGGCCTCGCTGTAACCGGCATCGGCCAATGCTTTACGGGCGCTTTCCACCAGATGGCAAGCACGGCGATACAAACGTTCACCATCATGTACTTTCTGCCCGCCGCGCAGTTGGCTGGCCATCAGCCAGCCGGGGTAAAAAATACGTTCTATCTGGCTAAGATCGGATCTATTCATGTACGCAGCACCGCATAAAGTTCCAGTTTCACATCCCCGAGCGATCGCGGGGTGTAGAAGGTACAACTGCCCGCTTCCAGCATCGCCCGGGCCGCATCCGTCGAGAGATCCAGCGCAAAATACTGGTTCTCAAGACGCAACGGGATAGCAGCCGGCACGTGGCTAAGCGGTTTGATGACCATGCCGCTCAACGCCACGTTCACCACATCGGAAACGTCATCAAAACTGCCGGCCTTACACAATTGCGGGAACCTGACCTGCAACTCATGATTTGGCATCGGGGAGCGCACCGAAAGGTAGAAATCAGCCCCTTCACGCAAACGGGCGTCGTGCAGCGAGCCTTTCCAAATCTGATCCTCATGCTCAAGTTGAATACTGACCACACGGGAAGGCAGGCTGGCTTCAAGGAGTTTGTCGAGCAGCGTAAGCAATGGCGGAAATACCTGCTCCGGCGCATCGTGCTGATAAGCCGGAATATCCCTGACATCATGTTCAAGTGAGAACGTCAGCAAGCTGCCGGCCAGGCGTGCCAGTTCCCGGTACAACAGCTCGGGATGACGGGCAGGCGCCTGCAAAAGCTCTGCCAGCACCGGCTCCGCGCTGTTCAGGGCATTCAGCAACCAGAACAGGGAAACATCCGCGACGGCGAAATCCGCCATCCGCTCATTGCTTTCACGGCGCATGGCCATCAGGCGCTGGCGTCTTGCCTGCAGACGTTTCAGCAAGTCGCCCAGCGCCATCGCCAGCACAGGGCTCGCGGACAACGAGAGTAACGGCGGGATAAAAGAAGTATCCCGGCTCCACTGCCCCTGCGCATTACGCACAAGCCGTGTGGCCGGGCAGGTCAGATACGCGGTATTTTCCTGTGAGGAAAGACGCAACGAAATAGCATGGCGCAGGATAGCCAGTTCGCCACGTTCGGTTCCGGCCAGATCCTGCACCTGCATACGCTCAGCCTTCCAGCGGCGTGGGCGATCGCTATCCTGCCCGTCATCCAGATTACCGCCATTGGCGCTGAGCAACGGCAAAGCGAGCAGCACGTCCACCACATCCTGGCCGGATGCGGCAGACAAATCACAGACAGGGGGCAAATTGTCGGCCAGATCGGTATCGATCAATGTGCCATCCGGGAAACGCGCTACGATGCGGATTGCATTGAGGCGGGATAATGCCAGCCCAGCGTCATCGAATTCTGCAGCAATAACTCCCCACGGATGGGCCAGCCCCATCCGTGCAACGATGTCGCTCACATACGCATCCCACTGCGCCTGCTGTTGAAACTGTTGCGGGGCCAGAAAGGCCCCGTCCTCCCATAATGGACGAAAAATCTTCATCGGCTTCCTGCCTTATTTGACTTAGGCTTTCGCCTTCGGCATCTGGGAAACCAGCGATAGATTGACGTCCATTCCTTCAACCTGGAAATGCGGTACGGCATACAGTTTCACGCGGAAGAAACCTGGGTTGTCTGCAATATCTTCGACGATCACTTTGGCATCGCGCAGCGGGTGAGAAGCCTGCAGCTCGTCGCCTGGATCGGTCATTTCGGTCACCAGGCCACGTACCCAGGTGTTAAGTTCCAGCTCCAACAGCCGGCGGTCTTTGGTGGTGCCGATGTTTTCACGCTGAATAATCTTCAGGTAATGAGCGATACGCGACAGCAAGAAGATATACGGCAAACGGGCGTTGATGCGGCTGTTGGCCGTCGCGTCAGGAGTGTCGTACAGCGCCGGTTTTTGGGTGGAGTTCGCTGAGAAGAAGCAGGCGTAGTCGCGGTTTTTGTAGTAAGACAGCGGAATGAAGCCAAGATTGGAGAACTCAAACTCACGGGTTTCCGGGATCATCACTTCAGAGGGGATTTTCACCTGATTGCCGGTGCCCAGGTCATACAGATGAATCGGCAAATCCTGAACCGCGCCGCCGGCCTGCGGGCCGCGGATCTGCACGCACCAGCCGTTGTTGATAAAGCTGCGCACCATATTGGAAGCAAAGGCAAACGAGGCGTTGGTCCACAAGTATTTCTCGTGTTCCGGGCCTTTCACTTCTTCCACATAGTTGAAACTGCGCACCGGCACGGTGTCTGGGCCATACGGCAGGCGCCCCAACACGCGCGGCATTACCAGGCCGATATAACGGCTGTCATCCGTCTCGCGGAATGATTTCCATTTGAGGTACTCGGCGCGGTCAAAGTAATTGCCAATATCTTTAATGGCAGCCACCTGTTCCATATCCTCCTTCAGGAAGAATTTAGCGCCGGCGGCGCCGATAAACGGCATATGGGCAGCGGCGGAAACTTTGGCGATGTTACGCAGCAGCGCCACGTCTTGGGCGGATGCGTCAAATTCATATGCCGAGATTAACGCCGCAATCGGCTCGCCCCCTGGCGTATCATACTCGGCAATATACGTCTGGCGGTACAATCCACTCTGAATGATTTCCGGCGAGTCTTCAAAATCCTGGCGTAGCTCTTCTTTGGCGAGATCGAGGACTTCCAGCTTCACGTTCTGGCGAAAATCCGTGTTGTCCACCAGGTGTTTAAGCCCGCGCCACAGGCTTTCAACCGCCTGAAATTCCGCATGGTGCATCACGGCATCAAGCTGGCGGCTAATCTGGTAATCCAGTTCAGCAATCTGGTGATCGATTAAGGTTTTATCGAGCTTATCAACCTTCTGGCCGGACTGTTTCAGGCGATCCAAAAACACCTGCACACCGGCGGTAATACGTTCATTCGCCCCGGCTTCTGCCATGGCGGTTTCATCCTGCCAGATACTGATATCGCTTAAATGCGTGGCCGGTTTGAGATTGATTTTTTCAAACAGGGAGGCGTATACGCCGCCCGCTTCAGAACGTTCCCGAACGAGGGTTTCGCCGGAAGACGCTGTCGTATTTTGTACAGACATGAGCATTCTCTCGTGTTGATCCGTGGAATTATCAGGCGTCTTTCGGAGCCAGTTCAGACAGTTCAGCGCGCAACTCCTCGCTCAGCGCCGGGTCACGTAATATGGCCTCAAAAGATTTTCTGAAGGTGGCGTTGTCCAGGAGGTTGGATTTCAGATCGCGCAGCAGATTGCGCATGGCAAGCATGGCTTTCAATTGAGGTATTTGGCGGGCGACCTGTTCCGGCTCGAAATCTTTCATATCACGAAAAGCGAGATGAATATTTTCCTCCGCGCCATCACCGGCCAGGGTATTTTCAACGCAAAGATTTAAGGATGGGCTAAATTCTGCAAGCACGCTGTTAAAGTTGTTTTTATTGACATTCACTTTCTCACGTTCAGATAATGGCCGCGACTCTTTGCCATTACTGAAGTCGCCCGTCACTAACAATTTCAGCGGCAGTTCCACTTTCTTCTGCGCACCGCCGGTATGCAGGTCTAACTTCAGATTAACGCGAGCTTTTGGCACTTCATTCTGGAAGCTGTTTTCGCTCATAGATCCCTCTTCATATCGCCATGTGATGGTTTTTTGAACCAAATTTCAACATGGGTGATATTAGAACAAATACTAATAAAAGATCAACTTCGCAGATCATTGATCTGACAAAATTAAAAAACTAAGAATTTTCTATTAAATTTCCCTCTTAAATCATCATGCAACCACCCTGAAAACTACGCACAAATGACTATCATTTGCATATAAAGTAGCAATATCCGCTATCAGGAAATTAAATATCAGGGGAATAACAATAAACTGATCCAATTTTGATTAAAATCAAAATTAATGTAATTTGATAAAATACACACACCATGATTCATTTCGCAAATAAATATAAAAACCATGAATCATCACTGTATTATTTTAATAAATCTATTTTCTTACCAAGAAAACGAAAATTTAGTCTACTGATAACGACTAAATAAAGAGAAATAGATTGCTGTCACTCAGAAGGGATTTAGAAAAAAGCCGGCTAATCTCAGGTGGCGATCATCGGCCGGTGTTCGCACTGGGTGGCGGCTGGGGAAAATTGCCGGCGGTGTACCCGTGCTCCCGCTAAAACCTGGCGATTAGAACCATTTTCAGCGCACGGAAGCGCGCAAACTTGGGCTTTCAGCTCAGATCATGCAACATTTTATCCACGGGCGGGGTCAGCGTGATATTAAAAAAATCTACCGATAATCCGCTGCGCTCCGGGGTGCAGCACTTCATGCCGATTTTCGCTGTCCCTTGCGGAAAGTAGCATAGGCGTAGTAGCGGCCAGTGGTGGCCATCCGATGAGTACTGCAGCCTCAGGCTGTCGCCTTTGCGGGTCAGGCGCTGCCAATAGCCGGTGCGTCGCCCGTCCGACATAAACATGATCCCGGCTTGATCATACAGCGTTTTGAAATTCACCTGGAAAGCCGGGATATCAACACCAAATCCATGCTCTGGCACCGATCATGCACGTGCCGGATACAGGCCGACAACACCAATTAGTGCTTCTCACCAGGGACTATCAGGAACTGCACCATGATAGCGCTCAAAAAATACAGCGCAGACATGGTGTACATCACCGCAACGGTGCCAAACCCGGCCAGCAGCGCCACAATGGCAGGCCCGACAAAATTGCCCAGCCCCGAGCCCAGGTTCACCGCCGAGTTGGCCGCGCCTTTTTTATCGGGAGCCATCATCGGCACCAGCGGTGTCATGGGCACAAAACCCGCCAACCCAGCGCCCCAAAGGCTCATCGCCAGCATAAATGCCAGGTAATTATGGCCCCAGATCATCGGTGTCCAGTAGACGATGAGCGTCGCTACGCCGGTGAGAATACTGCCGAAAATCTGAATCGTGCGGCGGAACCCAATCCTGTCGCCCAACCAACCAAAAACAATATTGAAGAACTGGTTGGAAATAAAGGTAATACCCCAGATGCTGGCCCACTCTTCCATGGTGAAATTTTTCTCCAGCAGGAACAGCGGCAAGACAACGACAAAACCAAAGGTGCCAAGCCCATTGATGGTTTTCACAATCACCGCCAGGCCGACGCGTGGGCGCTCAAACATAATCGCAATACCGGCCTGCAGCTCGCGGAGCACCGGCATCTTGCGCGGCTGCAGCACGAACGGGTTACGTTCCAGAAACAGCATACAGGCCATACCCAATACCGCCCCCGCCATCCCCAACCACAGCACGTTGATATGGCCGATTTGCGGTATCAATCTGGCGGCCAGTACAGGACCAAGAATGGTAAATCCCAGGTTAAACACTACCCAGAACCAGGAGGTGCCGATCCCCTGCGAGCGCTTGTCCAATTGGATGGTCAAGCGCACCAGGAAGGCATAGCACACCAAGGGGTAGCCTGCGCCACGCAGCATATAGGCAAACAAAATGGCCAGAAAATTATGGCTGGGCAGCGCAAACTGGATGAACACTACCGAAGAGAGCGCATAAACGATAAACCCCGCGACCATCACTTTCTTGGGGCCAAAAACATCGACGCACACCCCCGACAACCAGGACGTCAGCGCCACCACAATGCCATAACCGGCAAAAATATTGGCAACGCTGGCCTGTTCAAACCCTTGGCCGCTCAGCCAGGCAGAGAGCCAGCTATTTTCAATACAGCCGCCCAGCATGAATAAAAATGTGCCGATATAACTCCAGATGAATTTCGTCGGCGTAATAGGTGCAAAATCCATTGAGCTTGCTTGTAATTCTTTCATCATTATCACCCTCAATGCTGACTGTGCGAATACGGAGCACTCCCGGCTGGTAATCGTGCGTCAATATACAGAGATTTATAGGTATACCCTTCATACATCGAGTTTCAGGTGTGTTGGCTTTATTACTCGCCCTATCCCTGGGCCTCGCCCCCGCAGCGTTCAAATCTGCTCCTGGGGATTCGCTGCGTTGCCGCCGTCCTGCAATTCTCGAATATTTTTTCTACCACTATTCTCAATCCGTTATGGCAAGAGAACATCGCTATTTACTTTAACCGGGCAGCCGCTTTGTAATGATCGTTGCGCCGCGATAGCAACGCGTTGTGCAATAAATGCGTCCTCTCCCGTACAGGCAATAGGCACGTTATCCATTACCGAGCGAATAAAACAGTTAATTTCTGCTAAATAAGCCTCCCGGTAACGGGAATGAAAGGTTGGCAATGGGTTGCTGGTTTGGCAGCTTTCGCTATTAAAATATTTAATTGATGAGTTATTGATATTATCGGCGTACGCCATGCCGTCGGAGCCAAAAACTTCCACCCGTTGATCATAGCCGTAAACCGCACGCCGGCTATTATCGATTAGCGCATAGCCGCCATTTTCAAAGGTGAGAATAATCGCCAGGGTATCCACGTCGCCAATATTCTGTAAAGTGGGATCGATTAACGTTGCCCCTTTCACAAAAACCTCATTGATATTATAACCCATCATAAAGCGTGCCATATCAAAGTCATGCATGGTGAAGTCAAAGATAAGGCCGCCGATTTTCTTGATCAGATCATGCGGCAGCAGATCGGGATCCCGGGAGGAAATTTTAACGATTTGCGGCTGGCCAATCTTGCCCGCACGCACCATGTCGTACAGCTCGCGGAACTGCGGATCAAACCGCCGGTTAAAGGCCAACTGTAATTTCACTCCGGCCTGTTTAACCGTACGCAATACGGCTAATGCCCCCTCTTCCTCCGTACTCATACTTAGCGGCTTTTCGCAAAATATATGCTTGCCCATCTCGGCCGCCGCCGTGATAATCTGCTCATGCGTGTCGGTGGAAGTAAAAATAAATACGGCCTCAATATCAGTTCTTGCCAAAAGTTCCCGGTAGTCTTTATAACGCACGCCGATATTCAGCATGTCAAGCCAGCCACCGATACTGTCGACAAAAAAATCAGATACGGCAATAATATCCAATTCGGGTATTTTCAGCATATTCTCTATATGCATTTTACCCACTCGCCCCAATCCGATAATACCACAACGAAGCTTTTTCATGACAACCCCTTAATTACCTATTTTAAAGTTAAACCTTAACCCTGATGTAAAAAATAAAAATATACGCAGGAATCACTCCGCGAACGTCATTCAGTTCGATACAGACTAATGGCAAAGGGAATAATTCATGTGCCCGCGTTAATCTATGCAGGTATGAATACCCCTTTGTTTTTTATAGTGGTCAGAGAGAAATCCATTCCAATAATTTTTAGCAGCAGTGCGCTACCGTGCCGACTCACAGCACGGGCGTTAATTCTCTGCCAATTACCCCGGTACCGGGAAAACGTCATGTGCTTTACGCTTAACCCGGTTTCCGGCCTACGTCTAATATTGGCGCGCCTGGCCGATGTATTCATCCAACATGCGCGCTACCGCCTGAATGCGCTCGCTGCGCGATACCCGGGCGCCGCCCACCCGCCACCAGCTCAAATATTTATGCACCATCGTTTTGGGCAACACTTTTATGTCGATCAACGTTGATACCGTCTGGCGCAGGGCATCTTCCAACGCATGGTGTAACTGTTCCCACGTAGTCACACGGTAGCTCTTGCAGCCATAGCCTTCGGCTATTTTGGCGAAATCGACCGGAATCAATCCCCCTTCCTGGCGGCCGCTCTCTTCACTGTGGAAGCGGAACTCGGTGAAAAAGCTATCCATGCCGTGTTCCATCTGCAAATTGTTGATACAGCCATTGGTCATGTTATCCAACAGGACGACCGTGATCTTTTTCCCCATCTGCACCGAGGTCACCAGTTCGGAATGGAGCATCATGAATGAACCGTCCCCGACAAACGCGTATACATCGCGCTCCGGCTGCGCGATCTTGGCACCCAACGCCGCGTTAACTTCGTAGCCCATGCAGGAATAGCCATACTCCACGTGGTAGTCATTGCCGCCACGGCTTTGCCAGACACGCTGCAGATCGCCTGGCAGGCTACCGGAAGCGGCGACGACCAAGGCATTTTCCGGCAACGAATTGTTCAATATGCCAAGTACCCGGGATTGGGTAAGGAAAGAACGGGTCAGCGCATGAAACTCCGCATATACCTGTTGCCGATCCAAATGGTCATCAATTTCAGGCACAAACTCCGCGCCGGTATATTCAACGGCGTATAACCGTTGGACTTCAGTCAGGTATTGCCTGCGGGCATCGACGATCTGTTCGCCCCAGGCCGCACGGTATTGCCGTTCTGCCAGCCCCTCTTTCAGCATATCCAGAGCGACGCGCGCATCCCCTTGCAACTGAACGCCGTCAAGTTTGAGTGCATCAAAGCGGCTAACGTTAATATTCAGGAAGCCCACGTTCGGGTGTTGGAACATCCATTTCGAACCGGTCGTGAAATCGGTATAACGGGTTCCTACGCCAATAATCAGATCTGCTTCGCGCGCCAGCAGATTGGCCGCCAGCGCACCGGTTTCGCCAATCCCGCCTACGTTCAGCGGATGTTCAGAGGCCAGAGCCCCTTTCCCGGCCTGGGTTTCCGCAATCGGTAACTGGAAGCGCTCGGCGAACTGCAACAGCGCCTGCTCCGCCTGGGAATACTTCACGCCGCCACCACAGATAATCAGCGGCCGTTGGCGCGTGGCCACCAGCGCCAACGCATCCACCAGCATCGGGGCCGTGGGCGCATGCCGCTCCAGGCGGAAAACCCGCTTGGCAAAGAAGCTTTCCGGGTAATCGTAGGCTTCCCCCTGAACGTCCTGCGGCAGGCACAGGGTTACCGCGCCGGTATCCGCCGGATCGGTCAGCACGCGCATGGCGTTGATACAGGCGCTCATCAGCTGTTCGGGCCGGCTAATGCGATCCCAGTAACGGCTCACCACCCGAAATGCGTCGTTGGTGCTCAGGCTTAGATCGTGTTCCTGTTCTATCTGCTGCAATACCGGATCCGGCTGGCGTGTGGCGTAAACGTCGCCGGGCAGCAACAGCAGTGGTATACGGTTGGCGGTCGCGGTGGCGGCCGCGGTAATCATATTGGCCGCGCCAGGCCCCACCGATGACGTACAGGCAAAAATCTGCCGGCGTAACTGCTGTTTGGCAAACCCAGTGGCAACATGCGCCATGCCCTGTTCGTTTCTTCCCTGGTGCACGCTGAGCTGCCCGCAGTCCTCTTCAAGCGCTTGCCCCAGGCCCATAACGTTGCCGTGGCCAAAAATCGCGAAAATACCTTTAACGAATTTGATTTCATGCCCATCAACTTCAATGTACTGATTATCAAGAAAGCGCACTAACGCCTGCGCCATGGTCAACCGAGTTGTTTTCATGAGTTCCACCCGCTTTTTCGCCGTTCAACGGTGCGCCTGCCAGCGCAGCACTCCGGCCCCAGAATAAAGGTTTCATAGCCGAGTGCGATTATATATCTGAACTTTTCGTTTTTTGAATTATATAGAATTAAAATTTCATTTATGGGAAGAGGATCAAAAAAATGATGAAAAAATCATCATGCGGGTGTTTCATGGATGGCCTAAGGGGTTGCAATGCAACAAAAACCACATTTACTGTCATAAAAACAACAAATTAAACAAAAACAAACGCAACCAGATGTCACTATTAGCTACGTAACGCCATTGATGAGTTTTGTGATCGCCATCAAAACAAACATGCACAAGTACGTTTCACTTATATTGAAAATGAAATAAAAAATCCTTAACATGGGTAAAAACACGCCATCTTCTGATGAGGATTTGATCAATGAACAACGTACAAAAAAAGCTGGACGTTATTTGCCTGGGGCGGATCGCGGTTGATCTGTACGGCCAGCAAATTGGCTCACGGCTCGAGGATATGGGGACGTTTGCCAAATACCTGGGGGGCTCATCTGGGAACGTCGCCTACGGCACGGCGATCCAAGGGCTGCGCTCCGGTATGCTGGCCCGGGTTGGGGATGAACACATGGGGCGTTTTATTCGCGAAGAGCTGACCCGCGCCAGCGTCGACACTCAATATCTGATCGTTGATAAACAGCGGCTCACCGCACTGGTGCTGCTAGGGATTAAGGATCAGGAGACCTTCCCGCTGATCTTCTACCGCGACAACTGCGCCGATATGGCGCTAACGCCGCAGGATATCGATGAAGATTACATCGCTTCGGCGCGCGCGCTGGCCATTACCGGTACCCACCTTTCGCACCAGAACACCCGCGCCGCCGTATTAACGGCGCTGGAATACGCGCAGAAACATGGCCTGCGCCGGGCGCTGGATATCGACTACCGGCCGGTGCTGTGGGGTTTGACCTCCCTCGGCGATGGGGAAACGCGTTATATCGCTTCCGAACAGGTCACCCGCCAGCTACAAGAGGTATTGCACCATTTTGATCTGATTGTCGGCACCGAAGAGGAGTTCCACATCGCCGGCGGCAGTACCGATACCCTGGCAGCCCTGCGCCGGGTGCGGGAACATACCGGCGCCACGTTAGTATGCAAACGTGGCGCACTGGGGTGTTCAGTATTTGAAGATGATATCCCGGCGAACTGGCAACAGGTGAAACTGCACAGCGGGGTGCGCGTGGAAGTGCTCAATGTGCTCGGCGCCGGCGATGCTTTTATGTCCTGCCTGCTACGTGGTTACATGAACGATGAAGGCTGGGAGCAAGCCTGCCGCTACGCCAACGCCTGCGGGGCGCTGGTGGTATCACGCCATGGCTGTGCGCCGGCGATGCCGACGAAAAAAGAGCTGGACGATTACCTGCTGCGCGAGCACACAATTCGCCAACCCGACAAAGACCCGCGTCTTAATCACCTGCACCGCGTCACCACGCGTAAGCAAGCGTGGCCGGAGCTGTGCGTGTTTGCTTTCGATCACCGCAAGCAGTTGGTGGATATGGCGCATGAAGTCGGCGCCAGCGAGCAGGCGATCCCGCGCCTGAAAGCGCTGTTGCTGGCAGCTGCACGGCAGGCTGCCGACCAGGCAGGATTAAAGCATAACAGCGGCATTTTGGCAGATACCACCTTCGGCCAGGCGGCGCTTAATGCAATAACCGGCCAGGGATGGTGGATCGGCCGCCCGATCGAGCTGCCAGGTTCACGCCCACTGCGCCTGGAGCATGGCGATATCGGCTCGCAACTGATCGACTGGCCGCTGGAGCACGTGGTGAAATGCCTGCTGTTTTATCACCCACAGGATAACGCCGATCTGCGCCAACAGCAGGAAGCCTTGATCGATGAGGTCTACCACGCCTGCTGCAAATCCGGCCATGAACTGCTGCTGGAAATTATTCTGCCGGCAAACGCCACCGACCAGGATGAGCGCTACTATGCCCAAATTGTCGAGCACTTTTACCAACTGGGCATTCAGCCAGACTGGTGGAAACTGCCGGCACAAAGCGCGGAAAGCTGGCATGCCATTGCCCGGCTTATCGACCAGTACGATCCCGACTGCCGCGGTATCCTGATTCTGGGCCTTGATGCGCCGGAAAGCACACTGAAGGCCGGTTTTGCCGCCGCGGCGGATGTCCCCTGGGTGAAAGGGTTTGCCGTAGGGCGCACCATCTTCGCTGAACCATCGCGCCGCTGGCTGGCGCAGCAAATCACCGACGAACAACTCATTTCCGCAGTGAAACAAAAATACCTAACGCTGATTGGCTACTGGCGGGAATTCCGCCCTGGCGCTCAACGCTAGTTCCCCGGCCGCCGTCAGCCATTTTTGTGCTGATAGCGGCTTTCCTGCCTCTTCCTCTCCCGGCCCCGTTAAACGAAAGTCAGCAACGAAAGCGTTATATTGATCTTGCGCAGAACATAACCGTATGGATGCGTTGGCAAAGGATACAAGCGCCGCGGCGGTTTGCGGCGGCGCATAGGGAGGGCGACTAACGCGGGGTGTTAAGGAAGGGCCGGGTTTTACGTGCGCCGATATCAAAAACATCGCGCGCCGCCATCTGCCAATAACCGGGATTAAACAGTTCCAGCGAACAAATGCCGTTATAGTTCATCGCCTGCAGTTCGCGGCTAAGCGCCGCCAACGGAATAACGCCGTTGCCAGGAAACAGGCGGTGGCAGTGGTCCAGGCTTTCCAGCGGCAAATCATCCGCATCATCAATATGGTAGACGAAGATTTTCTCAACCGGCACCTGACGCAATAGCGCCGGCTGTCGCCATTGATCGTGCAGATACAGATTAAATGCATCAACCACCAGGCCAACGTTTGGGCGATCGACAATGTCGATAATTTCCAGCGCCAACGGCAGGCTGCCGACACAGCAACCGACACTGCCAATCGGCTCGAAGGCTAAACGCACGCCGTACTCATCGGCATAATCGGCAAGTTCGTTCAGGCGCCGGACGGAATCGCGCACCACATCCTTAAGCGGCCAACGTTGCCCCGGACAAATCGTCGGCACCACCACCAAACAATCGCCGCCGACGCTGCTTGCGGCGGTGCATGCGAAAGCCAACGTATCGAGCTTTTCCTGCCACATGGCCGTATCACAAAAATTGATGTTTTCCAGCGAATTGTAGCCATAGGGCTGCAGATGGCTGGTCGCGAAAAACGCCGCCAGTTCGGCCAGCGAATGCTGCACCAGATAAGCGCTCAACATATCCAGGCGGATCTCAATATAGTCATAGCCATACGCTTCAGCCAGGTGAATATCCTGCTCCAGCGTCGAGCACCCCAGACAGGTTGCCTGATTAAACCCCAGTTTCATGGTCGCCTCCTTTTAACTCGCCCAGACCAGTGTGGATACGCTGCCGGGGGCAAGCTGCAGCGCCGTTTCCCATTCGCCCTCCACCACCCGGCAGGAGCGTATTTTTTCATCGCGGTTATAGATCACCAGCACGCGTCCACCGCCAGGATTAGTGAAGGCCACCTCTTCCAACGCCGCATCGTAAGCCGACGACAACACCACGCGCGCACCGGGGTGCACATAGCGGCTGAAATGGCCGATGGCGTAATAAGAATGGTTGCGCCGCAGTTGGCCTGTCTGCGTATCATATTGCAGCGGCGCTTCGCACAGATTGCCGTGATGGTTGGGCCCGCCGGCGCCGTTCAGCAACAGGTTCCAGTCGATAAAGCCGGTGCAGCCCGCCTTGAAATTGCCGATCATGTCGTGCAGATAGGTGGCGGCATGGCGGGCCTGGCTGCCGGCGCCCGTTTCCATCGGCACGCACCCCTCGGAAAACAGCAGTTTTTTATCGGGGAAGCGCCGGGCAAGATGTTGGATCTGGGAAAAGTGGTCGCCGGTGTACCAGTGGAAAGCCAGTCCATCCAGCCCCGCCTGGGCGGCTGGATCGGCAAAGGCCTGTTCCGCCCACTCCACCAAACCATCCTTATCGTGATCCCAGATATAGATCGCGACATCATCCAAACCGTGGCGCGCCAGTGCCGGGCGCAAATGCTGAAGTGCAAACTCGGTTTCCTGCGCCACGCTGTACAGGCAAGACTCCCACGGCTTGACTGCCACCGGCTCGTTCTGCACCGATAACAAACGGATCACGATGCCCATGCGGCGATATTCCAGCAGGTACTGTGCAATCATCTCCGCCCACGGCCCATATTCTTCCCGCCGCAGTTGGCCGCCGCCGTTCATGCTACCGTTGGTTTTCATAAAGGCCGGCGGGCTCCAGGGCGATGCCATCAACACCAGCGCAGGATTAACGGCCAGCGCATCGCGAATCAACGGCATCAGGTTGGCCCGATCGCGTTCGAACGCCAGCCGCCCTTGCGTAATGTCCGCTGCGCATTCAGCATAGGCATAGTTGCCCAGTGAAAAATCACAGCTTTGAATCGGTATGCGCGCCAGGCTGTAACCATGGCTCTGCGGGCCGAAATACCATTGTAATAACTGCGTTTTTTGCGCCAGCGGCATGGCGTTGTACACCACGCCGGCGCCTTCGGTGAAGCTGCCGCCAAACCCATCAATGCGTTGCTGCGGGTGCTGTGGAAAGACATTGATCGTCTGCTGGCCGTCACTATCCCGGCGGCGAAACGCCACGGGCCGCTCAACCAGGAAGCGTTGGTTTAGCAAGTCAGAGGTAATAATTCTGCCGTTCATAGGAAGGGTTCTCGGGTTAACAACAAAGAAAACAGGATGGGCATCGCGCCCATCCTTACCTGAGGTTTATTGGTAAAAGGCGGGTTTTTCCGGCAGTTCGATCAGCTCGGTATTACCAGTCTGCTGTGATTTAACGCAGGCGTCGGCGGTCACGGCGGCCAGGTAGCCATCCCAAGAGGTCGGGCCGGCCGGTGGCTGATTGGCGTTAAGGCGATCGAAGAAATCCTGGAATTCGATATCGTAAGCTTCGATAAAGCGCTGCTTCCAGTCCACCAGAATATCGGTACTGTATTTGGCCCCTTTACGCACCGCCACGCTGGCAACGGTAGGCAATTCCGCCATCCCCTTCTCGCCGGTCACATCGCAGTGAATGTCATAGCCATACTGGGAATTGACGAACACTTCCACCACGATATTGACGCCTTTGGTGGTCTCCATCACCACCACCTGCGGATCACGCAGTTTGCCATTATCGCTGGTCACCAGGCTTGACTGCCGCGGGAAGTAGACTTTGACGTTCTTGTAGTCATCGTCCAGTAACCAGTGCAGCACGTCGATTTCATGGATCAGCGTTTCATAGATCGCCTGCGGCGTTTTATATTCCGGCACCGTGCTAGCGTTGTAATGGCGGCCATGCACCATCAGCGGCAGCCCGATTTCATTGCTGTCGATGATCTGCTTGAGTTGAACATAGCCGGTGTCGTAACGGCGCATAAAACCAATCTGCACCATACGCTTGCCGGCCTTGCGCTCTGCTTCGATCACGCGCAGGCAATCTTGTGCGGTCACCGCCAGGGGTTTTTCACAAAACACATATTTATTGGCGTTGAGCGCCGCAACCGCAATATCGGCATGGCTTTCGTTAGAAGCGGTGATGACCACCACTTCCACATCGTTATCCCGGATAAGATCCTGATAGTTTTTATAGTCTTTTGCCTTTAAGCCAATGCTATCCAACGCCGCCTGGGCCCTGCCTTCAACAATATCGCAGACGGCAACCACATCCACCCCGGAAACCGTATTGGCCAGTCTTCTCAAATGATCGGAACCGATTTTACCAATACCGACAATACCTGCTTTTAATGACATGGTGATATACCTCATGTTAAATTAAAGATATTTACGCAGTAATTCATTAATATGCTTACGGCCTTTTATTGCATATTCGAGCGGGTTATAAACCTTTGGGTCCTGCTCTGCTTCAACAACGACCCATCCGTGGTATTGATGTGCAACCAAATAATCTAATACTTCTTCAAAATTAATATCCCCGTCGCCAGGGACGGTAAATAATCCATTTAAAAAAGAACCAAGAAATGATTTATGGCTGGCGCGGCAAGCCTGCAGTTGCTCATTACGAACATCTTTAAAATGTACGTGTGCAATGCGATCGAAATACTTTTTCAACAACGGCATCACTTCACCGTCGGAAACATAAATATGGCCGGTGTCATACAGCAGATGTACATATTTTGCATCAGTCCCTGCCATCAGGCGATCCACTTCCGCCAGCGTTTGCACCCCGGTTCCCATATGGTGGTGGTAGGCCAATTTGAGATGATGCATTTGCGCCACTTTGCCCAGTTCATTCAATCCCTGGCACAGCAAAGCCCATTCGTCATCACTAAAGTCCGGTTTTTCCGTATAAACGCATTTATCCGTGCCCTGAATACTGTAGGACTGCTCCGACACCACGGCCACATCCGCATTGACCGCTTCCAAAAATGCGCAATGCTTTTCAAATGCTTTCTTTGCCGCGGCTATCCCGTCACGAATAATATACGAGGAGAACCATTGGGCAGGAATTTTCATTTCCCGCAATGCCAGTTCCTTATTTAATTCATTCGGATCCTGTGGATAGCATCCGCCAACCTCCGTGCCGGAGAAACCGGCGATGCGTGCATCGCTTAAAATTTGCTTATAGGTATTTTCCTTACCTATTTCCGGAATATCATCATTGCGCCAGCCAATGGGCGCGATGGCCCACGCTATCTCTTTACCCACGCTATACATGGTGTTCCACTCCTGTTTAATAAGGATTAAATGACGTGCTGGAATTATTCCACTGGGGAATGCATTCATTCGCCGTTTCTAAGATGATTCAATTTTATTTTTTTCGGCGTAGAAAAACTTTATCTATCTTGCTGTGTTTAATCGGGGAAATATCGATTCATATCACAAAAAGACCCGCACAAGTTTACGATATTGCGTTGCCGGCACGGCCGTGCTAGCGAGGGCGTAAAAAAGGGCGAAACTATCGCCCTTTTTTAATACCTATACTCGAAATAAGTCGAGTTGCAGGACAAAAACGCAAAAGCGTTTTTGAACAGCGCTCACGCTGGCCCCGAAGGGGTGAGGCCCAAGGAGAGGCCGAGTAATAAAGCCAACGCACCTGCAACTTGAAGGCGGCCCAACAGCCGCCGACTCATGCCCGCAGATTGGCTTTGCGGTAATCTTTGCGGTACTGCCCCGGCGTTTTACCTACCTTGTTCTTAAAATAATTCTGAAAGTGGCTCAGGTTGCTAAAACCCACGCGGTAAGCAATCGACGTAATTTTTTCATGGCCCCCCTCGGCGGTGGTCAGCAGTGACTGCGCCTCGCCCAAGCGCCGCTTGATCAGGTAGTCCATCGGGGAATAACCGTAGCGTTTTTTGAACTCGTGTGAGACATAAAACGGGCTGACATTAAACCGCAGGGCCAGGGTTTCCAGCCGGATTGGCTCGTGGAAATTGAGATCGATATAGTTTTTGATACAGGCCGGCAGGCTTTCACCGCGGCGAGCGGCACGCCCATCGGGCTGCGGCAGAATATTACTGTCAATATACGCCAGGAGCACTTTCATCAGCGATTGCGCCATCACAGGGCCATTCACCGCACCGTGGTTAAGGATCATAAACGTGGCGTTCATCAACATAAAGATGGTGTCGTAATGGTGGTACAGCGGGTAGACCGGCACCACATCATCCGGGATCAGCGCATTCAGCCGCAGCCCTGGCTGGGACAGGTTATTGATGCCGCAACAGATAGTGCCGATCGGCCGATCCTTTTCCAAATATTCATCATGCACCACCTGGCTGTTATAAATCACCAGATCGCCCTGGCGCACCGGGTAGGTGCGGTTACCGATAAAGTATTCACCTTCGCCGTCAGTGATCAGAATGATCTCGACGGTTTCTGGGTGCATATGCATGAAACGGGAAAAAGGTCCGGCGTTTTCACTGACCCGGCTGGCATAGGCCAGAAAAGGTTGGGATTTGATTTCACGGCCACTCTGACAGAAACATTGACGCATCATCATTTTCCTCTGGTTTACCGGCATTCGGCATCGGCGCTGCCTGGGCGCCCCTTGCCGTAGCAAAGCGATAACCGCCCGTTACGCGGCGGTAGCCCGATCAGGCATAACGCGGTGTAGAAATAGAACTATCGTTTCATCATGCCCAAACCCGCGGCCACACTGGGTTCAGGCTATTTACTCTCCACCTCCCCCGCCATTTCGGTTGAATTTTTCTACCATTAATTTTCAAATGAAACTGATATGCAGATCATAAAAATCAGACCACGGGGAACATTTACCTTCCCCCTGAGTGGGGAAAATCGCAAACATAAAAAATAAATTAAACAAAATCAATAAATTAAAAATTAAAAGAAATATAGCGCCTGCTATATAAGCCAACTAAACCACGAAACTCGGTTTGGATCACATTAAAATAAAATTCCATAAAAAAATATTTGAAACATTTAATCCATAATTTTACAGTAAAAGCCATCGGACTGGGCCTGGCAAATACTGTCTGGCATACCTGGCCCGCAACCGGTAAGGGAAGGACAAGTCACTTCATCAGTTTATGGTTCAAAAGGTAAATACAGATGGAAACAGTCGGTAATTTTATCAATGGCAAAATCTGCCTGAGCAGCAGCAATGAAACGTTGCCCGTGACCAACCCGGCCACGGGAAAAACGATCAGGCTGGTGACTCAAAGCAGTGAACAAGAAATGCAACAGGCCATCGGCTATGCGCACCAGGCTTTTCCTGCCTGGAGTAAAACCACCCCGCTACGCCGGGCGCGCATTCTGTTTCAATTCAAGGCGCTGCTGGAACAGCATCGCGATGCTCTGGCGGAGCTGATCGTCAGCGAACATGGCAAGGTGTACTCTGACGCACAGGGTGAAATCACGCGCGGCCTGGAAGTGGTAGAATTTGCCTGTGGCATCCCACATCTGATCAAAGGTGAGTATTCCGCCAATGTGGGTTCAGGCGTAGACAGCTTCTCATTAATGCAGCCGCTCGGCGTGGTTGCAGGCATTACGCCATTTAACTTCCCGGCGATGGTGCCCATGTGGATGTTCCCCATCGCGCTGGCCTGCGGCAATACCTTTGTGCTCAAGCCGCCTGCGCCAGTGCCCTCTGCGGCGATACGCCTTGCAGAATTGCTGAAGGAAGCGGGGTTACCCGATGGCGTATTCAACGTGGTGCATTGCGGCAATGAAGCGGCCAGCCTGCTGACGCGCGATCCACGGATCCAGGCGGTCAGCTTCGTTGGCTCCTCCGGCGTGGCGGAACACATCTATAAGACGGCAAGCGCCCATGGGAAACGCGTTCAGGCTTTTGGCGCAGCCAAAAATCACGCTATCGTCATGCCGGACGCCGATCTGGACGCCACGGTCAATGCCATCATGGGAGGCGCCTTTGGCTCAGCGGGTGAGCGCTGTATGGCGCTGCCGATTGTCGTGGCCGTCGGCGACGATACCGCCGATAAGCTGATCGCCAGGCTGAAACCGCTCATCACCGCACTGCGTATCGGCCCCGGCGATCTGCGTGGTGAGCAGGAAAACGAAATGGGCCCCGTGGTTTCCCGTGCGCATCAGCAAAAAGTCGTGGGATATATCGACAAAGGGGTAAGTGAAGGCGCGACTCTGGTGATTGATGGTCGGGATTATCAGGTGGATGGTCACCCACAAGGGTTCTTTGTCGGCGGCACGCTGTTCGATCACGTCACGCCCGCCATGACCATTTATCGAGAAGAAATTTTTGGCCCGGTGTTAGGGATTGTGCGGGTAGCCGATTATGAAACCGCCATCAGCACCGTCAACGGCCATGAATTTGGCAACGGCAGCACCATTTTCACCAGCAACGGCCACTGTGCGCGGGAATTCGTGCAGGCCGTCGAAGCCGGTATGGTTGGCGTGAATATCCCGGTGCCGGTGCCAATGGCCTTCCATTCCTTTGGCGGCTGGAAGCGCTCCGTCTTCGGCGCGTTAAACGTACATGGCCCGGATGGCGTGCGTTTTTATACCCGAATGAAGACGGCGACCGTCCGCTGGCCCAGCGGCCAACAGACCGTTTCCGAATTCAGTATGCCAACGCTGGGTTAACCAGCAGATACAGAGGAGGAACGTATGGCAACTTTGCTCAGTAAATGCCCTCCCGAAGGTAAAGGGCGTATCCAAAACATTACGCCGCAAAGTGCGGGCTGGGAATACGTCGGCTTTGAGGTTTACCGCCTGAATGCCGGGCAAGAGCTGAACCTGCCCGCAGACGACCGAGAACGCTGCTTAGTCCTGGTTTCCGGCCTGGCAAGCATCGCCACTGCGGCCGGCACCTTTGAACGCATCGGCCAACGCATGAGCCCGTTTGAACGCATCCCGGCCTATTCGGTGTATTTACCCCATCATAGCCCGGCCCAGGTTACCGCCGACACGGAGCTGGAGCTGGCGGTATGCAGCGCCCCCGGTGACGGCGGCCTGCCCGTGCGTTTAATTACGCCCGATCAGGTCGGCGTGGAACTGCGGGGGAAAGGCCGTAACCGGCGGCTGGTGCACAATATCTTGCCGGATGATCGGCCGGCCGATAGCCTGCTGGTAGTCGAAGTTTATACCGATGAAGGGGACACCAGCTCCTACCCAAGCCACAAGCACGATACGCCGATTGAAGGGGTGGAAACCTACCTGGAGGAAACCTATTACCACCGTTTTGATCCGCCGCAGGGCTTCTGCCTGCAGCGCGTTTATACCGACGATCGCAGCCTGGATGTCTGTATGGCGGCCTACGATCGCGATGTGGTGCAGGTACCCAAAGGCTACCACCCGGTGGCGACCATTGCCGGCTATGATAACTACTACCTGAATGTCATGGCCGGGCCAGTGCGCCAATGGAAGTTCAGCTGGGAGAAAGATCACGCCTGGGTGAACTCTGCGGCCTACCCGCGGGGTAAATAAACAACCGTTTCATTGATAATTCCACCGGTCGGCCCATGGCTCATTCATCATGACCCATGGGCCTTTTTGCGCCGCTAGCCCGGCGAACAGTGTGTGTTCATCCACCGGGAAAGGCTGTCGCAAGTCAATGGGCTAGCGAGTTATCTGTACCAGTGGATTATCCTGCAGCGAGAACCAACAAATCAGACGGGTAGCGGAACCGATAGCGAAACCTGCTTCGCCGTGGCCCAGACACCCGCCTGATTTGTTACTTAATACGTTGTCATCAACAGGTTTCACCCGCTGGTTCAGAACGCATGCTTAACGCGGCTAAATGTTGCTCTTATACTGCTTGGCCATAACGACTTGTTCCATTTTCTCTAGTGAGATGCCTTTGGTTTCAGGGATATAGCGGCAAATAAACCAGTAGCATAGGCCGCAACATACGGCAAATACCCACATCGGGAAAGCGCCGTGGAAGGTCGAGTACAGGTACGGGTGCTCATTTATCATCGGGAAGCCCTGCGACACAACAAAATTGGCGACCCACATACAACCGACGGAAATACTCATGCCCTGCGAGCGCATACGGTTTGGGAAAATCTCCGATACCAGCACCCAGGTGCCGACACCCCACGACAGCGCATAGAACACCATGAAAAATAGCATCCCGAAGAGCGCCAGATAGCCGGTTGCCTTGGTGTATAAGGCAAATGAGGTGATCAACAGGCCAACGATGGCGCCCAGGGTACCAAAACGCATCAGCGACAGGCGCCCCATTTTATCCATGATCATCGCCCCGATGATCGAGCCGACAAGCTGTATAACACCGATCCAAATCGTCTGGAACAGGGCTTCCTGCGCATTGCCCGTCACTTCACGCAGCACCATCGGCGCGTAATACATCATCACGTTAACGCCGGTAACCTGTTGCAGCATGGCGATACAGCAACCGATCATCAGGATGTAGCGCACATTTTTATCCTTAAAGTTCAGCTTTTGTACGCTGTCTTGCTGATCGATGCTGACAGACTCTTTGATTTCCTGCAGCAGGTTCTCCGCGTGTTGCGCATTCGACATGCGGGTAAGGATCGCCAGAGCGTCTTTTTCACGCCCCACCATCACACACCAGCGTGGCGATTCGGGAATGAGAAAGACCAAGATGCAGAATAACACGCAGGGAACAACGCCGGAGGCGAACATATAACGCCACCCCATATCAATCAGCCACTCCGTGGTGGCCAGGCTGGCAATCTTATAGTTCACATAGAAGATCAGTATCTGGCCGAAGACGATGGCGAACTGTTGCATGCTCAGTGCGCGCCCACGCATATCGCGCGGCGACACCTCCGACATATACATCGGCGACACGGTTGCCGCCAGCCCAACCGCCAGCCCGCCAATAATGCGGAAGATAACGAATTGCGTGAACGTGGCGGCTATTGAGGTACCAACGGCAGAGAGGGTGAATAGCAGGGCGGAAATAATCAGCGCTTTTTTGCGCCCATAGCGTTTGGTCAGGATACTGGCGGCAAACGCCCCCACCACACACCCCAGGATGACCGAAGAGACAGCCCAGCCGGTTTCGCTGGGTGTAAGACTGAAGTAAGACGTTAAAGAACCGATAGCGCCGGAAATAACCGCCGTATCGTAACCGAACAGGATGCCGCCGAGTGCTGCGATACCACAGATACTCAATATGTACCCTGTCTTATGTTGATGTTTTGTGGATGACATAAGAACTCCAAGTGTTGGTCTTTACTTACTGCGCCCAAAACGAGGGTTAAAACAGGAACATCATGAAAAACAACAGAAAACATCATTTAGCTTTAACCCCCCAAGGTGTTTCATCAGAACAGGCTAAACATAACTTTTATTTCAAATAAGATTAATAATAAAATATTTGTTTTGTTATCAGACTCACAAACTTTAGGGAGGCCACAAAGCCATATTTTATTAACCAATTGAATTTAATAAAAATAAAACCAACAAGTTCGTAGTTAAACGATCAAGCAGCAGGACTAGGTGGCAAAATTGAGAGAGATTTATTGAATTTTAATGAAAATTAAATTCTATTTAAGTAAAAGTGGGGAAAACGGTCTGGCAAGGAAATGCACCCGAAAAAGACAGCAACCACGCATATCCGCCGGCGATAACTTACACCGCAGCGCAATGGTCAAACATGACAAACAGCGTCCCGGTTCGTTCCCTGCCTTCCATCAGTTAGCAAGGCATAAACCAGCACCAAATGCCGAGCTAAGGGAAAGCCGTAGCCAGTGGCCACAGGGTAACACCATCCAGGCTAGCGCCCACCAATCACTACCGTAGGCTGCACTTCACCACCGCCACCTTCCCAGAAACAAAATCACATTTTGGTGGTTTCGTGATCCAGATAAAAAAATATTTATTTCATAATTGATAAAAACAGATCATAGATTCCATTAAAAAAGTAAATTTATATCACCGCTACCCATCTGGGTTGCCTATACGGAGATTAATGAAAATGTCGAACGACATCAGATATAACTCTATGTACGTCTACATACTGTGCTGTGTAGCCGCACTGGGGGGCCTTATGTTCGGTTATTCAACCGGGGTAATTACCGGGGTGGTGGTACCGATACAGAAATTTTATAGCCTCAATCCAACCGAAACCGGTTGGGCCGTTTCCAGCGTGATTGTCGGCTGTATTTTTGGCGCGCTGGCCGGCGGCAAGATCGCCGATCGCTGGGGGCGCAAAACGGCGCTGTTGATCATGGCGGCGATTTTTATCGTCTCTGCGCTTGGCTCCGGGCTGGCGGAAAGCTTCACCGCCTTCTCCGTCTCGCGTATTCTTTGCGGTTTCGCTGTCGGCATGGCGGGCACCGCATCGCCCATGTATATGTCAGAGCTCTCCCCAGCAGCTATCCGCGGCAAAGCGTTGGGCATTTACAACATCTCAATCGTGCTTGGTCAGGTAATTGTTTTTATTGTGAATTTCATGATTGGCAAAGCAATGACGGAAACGCTTTTGGTAGAGCATGGCTGGCGCACGATGCTGCTCACCCAACTGGTGCCTTCTATCGCTATGCTGGTGATCACGCTGTTTCTGCCGGAATCCCCTGCCTGGTGCGCCAGGAATAACAAAGGCGAGAAAAGATCGCTTCAGGTGTTGGCGCGGGTTTATCCCGGCTACAGCGCCAGCGAAGTTCGCGGTGTATTCGACACCATGCGCAGCCAAAAAACAGAGCCAGGCGAAGCGAAAAACCTCAGCCTGCGGGCATCGCCGGTATTGAAATACATTTTAATCGTCGGCTGCTGCATCGCCGTGCTTCAGCAATTTACCGGCGTTAACGTTATGAACTATTATGCGCCGCTGGTTCTGCAAAGCAGCGGCAGTGGCCCCAACACGGTGATGTTTCAAACGATCTTTATCGCCGTATGTAACGGGGTGGGCAGCGTCATCGGCATGATCCTGTTCGATCGCCACGGCCGCTTGCCAATCATGAAAATCGGCACCATCGGATCAATCATTGGTCTACTGATCGCCTCCTATGGCTTGTATAACCATGACACCGGTTATATCACCATCTTCGGCATGCTGTTCTTTATGCTGCTGTTCGCCGCCAGTTGGAGCGTGGGTTGCTGGGTGCTCATTTCTGAAATATTCCCGGAAAGAATCAAAGGCATTGGTATGGGGCTGGCGGTTAGCCTGATGTGGATCGCCAATTTTCTTATTTCGCAGTTTTTCCCGGTTATCAACGAGAACGCCTTTTTACAGGCCCAGTTCGGCGGGGCCTTCTCGATGTGGATATTCGTGGTCTTTAACCTGGTCTGCTACATCTTCATCGCCCGTTACGTGCCTGAAACCAAAGGCGTATCGTTGGAAGATATTGAACATATCGCCACGCTTAAACTGCAACAGCTGCGCGGCAAGCACGCTACCACCGCTGAATTAAAATAGCGCTGCGTGCCGGGGCAACGCGATGATTCTAATGGATCACCGCGCTGCCCTACCGCACGTACGGGTTTGGCACAGCATCAAGCAGATTAATTAGCCAACGTTGGTCAACGCCAGGGAAACCGCCAGCGTTTGCGCCAGGCACATGGAAGCGACCTGGGAGCGGAAGCCATCCACCTGCGCCTCGCGCACCACAAAACACACGTCGCTGAAAGCGGCCAGCGGGCTAACCTGGCTGTCGGTAATCGCTATCTGGCGCGCGCCGCGCTTCGCCCCCAGCGCCACCAGTTCGATGGCTTCCTGGGCATAAGGCGAATAACTGATGGCGATCACCACATCATTAGGGCTGACCATACTCAATTGCTCAGAGAACATGCCGCCAAGACCATCGATCAGGAACGCCCGGCGTTCCAGGTGCCGCAGGGCATAGGTCAAATAGCTGGCGACGCTGAATGAACGGCGCAGGCCAATAACATAAATATTTTCCGCCTGCGAAAGCAACGCGACCGCCTGATCGAGCATTTCCGGCTTGATTTGGGCTGGAAGCTGTTGCAGCGCCTGGGTGTTCACCATGGAAAAAACGTTCAGGATCTCCGCCGGTTTTTCCGGCGCGGCGTTCCCTTCCTGTGCGGAAGTCTGGCGGAACAGGCGGGCGCGCTCCGTATAGCTGACCGTCTCTTCCATCAGGTGCTGGCGGAAAACCTGCTTCATCTCGTTGAAACCGCTGAAGCCAAAAGCATTGGCAAAGCGAATCAGCGTCGACGGAGGAACGTCGGCATGCTGGGCAATGGATGCCACCGTATCAAAAGCCACGCTGTTGCTGTTGTCTAATATATAGCGCGCGACCTGTTTAAGACGTTTGCTCAGCGTATCGTAACGGCTACGGATATCTTCCTGAAGTAAAGACAGTTGCGTTTGGTTATTCGGCATGGCGGTGCTCATGTGGAAATAAAATAAAAATTTCGCATGACAACCATTCTAGCAAATATGGGCGAATTTTCATTCGAAATTGGGCGAGTATTGACTGAATTGTGAAACGGGGCGCAGCCCGCGCAAATAAGCCAGGCTGAAGCTAACTCGGTGCCGGGCAACGCAACGGCGATCCCGGCACCAGGGCAGGCGCTTACACTCCGCCCTTTTCTTCCTGTGTTTCTTTGGCTTCGATCTGGCGATACCAGCGCGGATGGTGCTTCTTCGCCCAGCGGCGGCTGACCTTGCCTTCAATCATGCCTTTTATCGAACCTTTCACCCAAAAGGCCATGTACATATGAATCAAAATGGCATGGATCAGCACGATGCCCGCCGTGGCGTGGATCAACAGCGCAATGCGGATCCACACAATCGGGAAGAACGGCGCAAAATACGGCCGCCAGATAATCACCCCGGTGACCAGCAGCACAAAAATCATGCTCATGATGCTCCAGAACATCATCTTCTGCCCGGCATTGTATTTGCCGACGTCCGCCACCTTGTGCTCATTGCCTTTCAACACCTCGACGATGCCTTTGATCCACGGCAGATCTTCCTTTTCCGGGATGTTATGTTTTACAAAGCGGAAAAACATAAACACCAGCGCCAGGAAAATCACCACGCCGAAAAACGGGTGCAGAATGCGCCCCATCTGCGGCGTGCCGAAGGTTTCCGTCAGCCACTGCAACGTGGGGAAGAACAACGCAATCCCCGAGAGCGCCACCAGGAAGAAGCAGATCACCACCGTCCAATGACAGGCGCGATCGATGAACCGGGTGCGAACAATCATCTTGCTTTTACTCATGACCATTCTCCTCATCGTCATCCTCGGTCTCATTGTTTGGCCCAATGCCGATGTAGTGGAAAATCAGGCTGGCGAAGGTGGCGATAAAGCCTGCGGCCGCCAGGGGTTTCAACACGCCTTTCCACAGGTTGACCGGCATAGCGATCTGCGGCTCTTTGGGCAGGTTGTGATAAAGCTCCGGCCGATCGGCATGGTGCAACACGTACATCACATGGGTGCCGCCCACGCCCTGCGGGTTGTAAACGCCGGCCTGTGCATAGCCGCGCTTTTGCAGATGCGCAACGCGTTCCGCCCCCAGATCCAGCATGTCTTGTTTGCTGCCAAAGTGGATGGCGCCGGTTGGGCAGGTCTTCACACACGCCGGCTCCTGCCCCACGGTAACGCGGTCGACGCACAAGGTGCATTTATATACCCGGTGATCGTCCGGGTTCAGGCGCGGGATGTTGAACGGGCAACCGGCGATACAGTAGCCACAGCCGATACAGTGCTCAGACTGAAAATCCACAATGCCGTTGGCATACTGAATAATCGCCCCGGCTGAAGGGCAAGCCTTCAGGCAGCCCGGCTCGGCGCAGTGCATGCAGCCGTCTTTGCGGATCAGCCACTCCAGCTTGCCGTTCTGCTCGGTTTCGCTAAAGCGCATCAGCGTCCAGGATTTGGCGCTCAGATCGGCTGGGTTATCGTAAACGCCGGTGCAGTGCCCCACCTCGTCACGAATGTCGTTCCATTCCGAACAGGCCACCTGGCAAGCCTTGCAGCCAATGCAGATAGAAACGTCAATCAGCTTGGCGACTTCTTCCTTATGGGAACGGGCCTGCGGCGGCGGCGTCATCGCATTGGTGGCCGAACGTTTGATAATGTCTTGGGATTGCATGGACATAAATTCGGCTCCTTACACCTTTTCCACGTTCACTAAGAAGGCCTTATACTCCGGCGTCTGCGAGTTGGCATCGCCAACCGACGGCGTCAGGGTATTGGCCAGGAACCCCTTGCGGGTTTCGCCTTCAAAGCCCCAGTGGCAAGGAATACCGATCGTTTCCACCTCACTGCCGTTAATCAGCAGTGGCCGAATACGCTTGGTTACCACCGCTTTCGCCTTGATAAAACCGCGTTTAGACGAGATGCGAACTTCGTCGCCCTGGGCGATGCCTTTGCGGCTAGCCAGCGCTTCGCCGATCTCGATAAACTGCTCCGGCTGAACAATGGCGTTTAGCCGCGCATGTTTGGTCCAATGGCGGAACAGCTCGGTGATCGAATACGTCGTGGCGACATAGGGGAACTCCTCCGCACGCCCCATATTTTGCAAATCGTCAGCAAAAATACGCGCGGCTGGGTTGGAAACCACAGCCGGGTGCAGCGGGTTGGTGCCAATCGGCGTTTCAACCGGTTCATAGTGTTCCGGGAACGGGCCGTCGTTCATTTTATCCAGCGAGAATAAACGGCCGACGCCTTCCTGGTTCATAATAAACGGCCCGACGCCGCTGCCTGGCGCGGCCTGGCTGTAATCCGCCACGTCAAACCCCACCCATTTGGCGCCGTCCCAGCGGATGATTTCGCGTTTGGCATCCCAGGGTTTGCCCTGCGGATCCACCGATGCCCGGTTATACAGGATGCGGCGGTTGGCCGGCCATGACCAGGCCCAGCCGGGCGTGCAGCCCAGCCCGGAAGGATCGCTGTTGTCGCGGTTATCCATCTGGTTGCCTTTCTCCGTCCAGCTCCCGGCATAAATCCAGCAGAAGCTGCTGGTTGAGCCGTCCGCTTTCAACTGGGAAAACGCGCTGATCTGCTGCCCCTTTTTCACCACCACATTGCCAGCGGCGTCGGTAATATCCGCCAGGGCTTTGCCGTTGGCTTCGCGGGCGATCTCTTCCGGGGTAGGATCGGCCGGATCATGGTAATCCCAGGCCATATTCAGCACCGGTTCTGGGTTGGCGCCACCTTCCCGGCGATACATGTCGCGCAGCCGGGTAAACAGGCGGCCGATAATCTTGCCGTCGTGCAACGCCTCACCCGGCGGCTCCGCCGCCGCCCAGTGCCACTGCAGCCAACGGCCGGAGTTGGCGATCGAGCCGTCTTCTTCAGCAAAGCAAGAGGACGGCAAGCGGAACACTTCGGTCTGGATGTCCGCCGGATTAATGTCATTCATCTCACCGTGGTTCTGCCAGAAATTGGAAGATTCCGTCACCAGCGGATCGATCACCACCATGTATTTCAGCTTCGCCAGCGCCCGCGCCGATTTATTCTTATCCGGGAACGCCGCTAACGGGTTAAAACCCTGAACGATATAGCCGTTCATTTTGCCCTGGGCCATCAGCTCCGCCTGCGTTAATACGTCATACAGGCGATCCCACTTCGGCAGCCAGTCATAGCCCCACTGGTTTTGCGCGCTGGCCTTATCACCCCAAAAGCTTTTCATCATGCTGACGAAAAAGTTGGGCGTGTTGTGCCAGAAGTTGACTTCGTTCTGCCCCAGGCTGGCCGGCGTGATTTGCGTGATATAGCTCTGGTAATCGGCCTGCTTTTCAGAAGGCAACGGCATATAGCCGGGAAGGTTGGTGGAGAGCAAGCCCAGATCGGTATAGCCCTGAATGTTCGAGTGGCCACGCAGCGCATTGACCCCACCGCCGGGCATGCCGATATTGCCCAACAACAGCTGCACCATCGCCGCACAGCGGATAATCTGTGCGCCGCCGGAATGGTGCGTCCACCCCAAGGCATACAGAATGGTTGCAGTACGGTCGGGGGCGCTGGTTTCGGCCAATAACGCGCAGATTTTCAGGAAGTCGTCTTGCGGTGTGCCGCACAGACGGTTGACCAGCTCGGGCGTGTAACGGCTGACATGCTGTTTCAACAGGTTCCACACGCAGCGTGGATCGGTCAGCGTGCTATCACGCCGCGCATAGCCTTGTTCATCAAGCTGATAGAACCAGGTGTGTTTGTCATATTGCCGTTTTTCTGCGTCGTAACCGCTGAACAGCCCATCGTGGAAGGTATAATCCTCCCGCACCAGGAAACTGGCATTGGTGTAATTCTTCACGTACTCCGATTGAATTTTATTATTTTCAATCAGATAGTGAATCACGCCCAGCAGGAAAGCGGCGTCGGAGCCGGCACGGATCGGCGAATAGAGATCCGCCACGGCGGCGCTGCGGTTAAAGCGCGGATCCACCACTACCACGGTGGCGTCATTTTGCGTTTTCGCTTCTATCACCCATTTAAATCCCACCGGGTGCGCTTCCGCCGCGTTGCCGCCCATGATCAACACCAAGTTGGCATTTTTAATATCGACCCAGTTGTTGGTCATCGCACCGCGGCCAAAGGTGGGCGCCAGGGCTGAAACCGTCGGGCCATGGCACAAACGGGCCTGGCAATCGATCGCCACCATGCCGAGCGCGCGGGTGAATTTTTGATCCAGCAGCCCGGTTTCATTACTGGCGGCCGAAGAGCACAACATGCCGGTGGTCGTCCAGCGGTTGACGGTAACGTTCTGCGCATTCTTTTCAACAAAGTTGGCGTCGCGATCGTCTTTCATCAGGCGGGCGATGCGTTCAATCGCCTCCTCCCAACTGATGCGTTGCCAGCGATCGGTGCCGGGCGCGCGGTACTGCGGATAGCGCAGCCGGTTTTCACTGTGAATATAATCCAGCACCCCAGCCCCTTTCGGGCACAGTGAGCCGCGGCTCACTGGGTGATCCGGATCGCCCTCCACGTGGAAGATGCTCTCGCGCACGTTCTTGGCCCCATCCCCCATGCTATAGAGGATCACCCCGCAGCCCACTGAACAATAGGTGCAGTTGTTTCGGGTTTCTTTTGAACGCAAGAGTTTATATTGGCGCGTTTCGGCTAACGCGATTGAGGGGGTGAATCCAAGGGCGGCGACGGTTGTACCCGCCATCCCGCCGGCACAAATCCTAAAAAACTGCCTTCTGCTTACCCGCATCGGGCTCCTCCATGCTTACATTCAAATGAAGCTCATACAATGTGGGCACGTATTACCCACGTAAATTAAATGGCTAAAAGACCTTTTATTTTGTATGACAATGGTAGCACGAAGCGGGTTTTGATTTGGCGCAAATAATTACGCTATTCAAGCAAAAGGTGACTTACAGCACACCTTCATCACGATGGCGAGCAGCGGCGGGCCGAAATGAGATTAGCCAGCCCCGAGGGGCTGGCGTGCTTTATACATTGGTGGAAAGATAACGCCTGAATAACCCGGCTCAGTTCACCCCGCGGGCGGCGCGGCTGACTGCCTCGCCCAGTTGCCATACCGCCATGGCGTAGTGGGTACTGTGGTTATAGCGGGTAATCACATAGAAGTTCGGCAAGCCAAACCAATATTGATAGCTGCTGCCCATATCAAGGCGCAGCAGGCTCACCTCTTGCTCCCCGGCCAGCGGGCTCTGCGGGGTTAAACTGGCCTCACGCAGGGCGGCAACGTTATAGCGTGTCTTAAAGCCGTTTGCCAACCCTGGCGCCTGGCCGTTAGCGGCCACCGCCACGCCGGCACCCGGCTGCCAGCCATGCGCTTTAAAGTAGCTAGCCACGCTGCCGATAGCATCCACCGGATCCCACAGGTTGATATGGCCATCGCCGTTAAAATCAACCGCGTAGTTCTTGAATGACGAAGGCATAAATTGCCCATAGCCCATGGCGCCGGCATACGAGCCGCGCAGATCCAACGGATCGTCTTGCTCAGCACGGGCCATTAACAGGAATGTTTCCAGCTCGCTGCTGAAAAACTCGGCGCGGCGCGGGTAAGCAAAGGCCAGAGTCGCCAGAGCGTCGATGATGCGCGTTTTCCCCATCACGCGCCCCCAGCGGGTTTCCACCCCAATAATGCCGACGATAATTTCCGGCGGCACCCCGTATATTTGCTGGGCACGCTGCAAGGCGTCCTGATACTGGTTCCAGAACACTACGCCGTTTTGAACATTATCCGGCGTAATAAATTTGCCGCGATAGCGGAGCCACGCGCCGTTCGGGCCGGATGGCGGCAACGCCGTCGGCGCCTGCTGATCCATCAGGCGCAATACCCAATCCAGTTGCTTGGCCTGCGCCAGCACGTCGTGCAGTTGCTGGCGCTCAAAACCATGTTCCCGCACCATTTTATCGATAAAGCGTTCCGTCGCCGGATTAGCGGCGAAATCCCCGCTCAGCGGGCTAACACTATGCTCTGGCGTCAGCAGAAAGCCCTCATTTTTAGCCGCCGCCGTTTGCGGGGAGGCGATAGTTGGTTTTGGATTGCTGCTGCAGGCAGCCAGCAAGGTGATCAAAGGTAAAAGAGCAGCCAGGTGACGCATCGGATATCCATCGTAGCCATGCCAGTGAGAGTAAGCGTTATGTTAATGCATTGTTCGGTGTGAACAAACTGGATTCTGCCGCGGGCGATAAGGCCAAACCTCAACGCTAGGCTGTGTCCCGTAATAATGCGTGAGTGCCGCTGGCGGTCATTGGGCTGCGCGTCAAGGCGCAAGCCGTGCGGTTTGGCGGGCCCAAATAAACGGCGAGCAACGCAGAAGCGCAGCCCAATGGCCCCAGCCCGGAGGGTCGTGCCCCCAAAGCCCGTCCTCTGCGTTATCGGGCTTGAACATAGGCCCACTATGCCCTGCGCCCTCTGCCTTGATGACGGGCTTTGGACGCAACGACGGCACCACGACCTATTGCGGGACACAGCCTAGATAAATGAGCATTGTTGCCGCGTTAACGCCCGCCCCGCCGATTATAAAATACCGGCTGGCGCAGGCTGCTCCACCACGGCTAGCGCACGGTCCATCAGACAGGAAATGGTTAAGAAACCATCAATAAATGTGATCAAATACACAGTATTGAAATCATTCCGGCATTGAGAGTACATTAGCGCCGATCCTGCCGTGGCTCACGTTAACCTCAAGGACAAGGAAACACGGCAACAGGGTGATTTGCAGCCGCAGGCATTGTTGTTCCTGATTTGAACAACCACCGGCAGGCCGCTGATAACCCATAAAATCTCAGCACAACAATCGGGATCGTTGCTGGCGAGGAACTCCAAACGGGAGTTATTCAGTGAAATATTTTTTGCTGGGCGTGTCGTTTATGCTGGTTGCATGGGTTGGCACCTTCATGTTTATGGTCTCCTGACCGGCTAATCACCAGGCAAGGGGCATTCAGCCCCTTTCAAATGTAAAAAACCCCAAGGTTAGCCCCCTGGGGTTTTTTATTGCCGGCCGCTGGCGGCCAATTATTTCTCGGCGGCGGCCGTGCTGTGTTTCGCCCCTGGCTTGAGCAGCCCGTCTGCGCGGAACATCGCTTTAATCCCGCGCACCGCCTGGCGAATGCGATCCTGGTTTTCGATCAGCGCAAAGCGCACGTGATCGTCGCCGTAATCGCCAAAGCCGATGCCCGGCGACACGCAGACTTTCGCCTCCGCCAGCAGGCGTTTGGCGAACTCCAGCGAGCCCATGTGCGCGTAAGGTTCCGGGATTTTCGCCCACACATACATCGAGGCTTTCGGGTTTTCCACCATCCAACCGGCTTCATGCAACCCTTTCACCAACACGTTGCGCCGCTGGCGATACTGCTCGGCAATATCCAGCACGCACTGCTGGTCCCCTTCCAGGGCGGCGATGGCCGCCACCTGCAGCGGGGTGAACGTGCCGTAGTCGTGGTAACTTTTGATGCGCGTCAACGCGCTGACCAATTCCTGATTGCCCACCATAAAGCCGATGCGCCAACCCGCCATATTGTAGCTTTTCGACAGCGTGAAGAATTCCACCGCGATGTCTTTGGCGCCGGGCACCTGCATGATCGACGGGGCTTTCCAGCCGTCGTAAACGATATCGGCATAGGCCAGATCGTGGATCACCAGCACGTTATATTGCTTCGCCAACGCCACCACGCGCTCAAAGAAATCAAGCTCGACGCACTGCGCCGTTGGGTTGGACGGGAAGCCGAGGATCATCATTTTTGGGCGCGGGATCGTCTCGCGGATGGCGCGCTCCAGCTCACCAAAGAAATCGCCGCCTTCCACCAGCGGCACCGAGCGCACCTGGGCGCCGGCGATCACGGCGCCGTAAATATGGATCGGGTAGCTCGGGTTTGGCACCAGCACGGTATCGCCATGATCGAGCGTTGCCAGCATCAGGTGCGCCAGCCCTTCTTTTGAGCCGATAGTGACAATGGCTTCGCTTTCCGGATCGATCTCGACCTGATAGCGATCCTGATACCAGCGCGAAATTGCGCGGCGCAGGCGCGGGATGCCGCGTGAGGTCGAGTAGCCGTGGGTGTCGTCGCGCTGGGCCACGGTGCAGAGTTTTTCCACAATATGCGGCGGCGTTGGGCCGTCGGGGTTACCCATGCTGAAGTCGATGATGTCTTCACCACGCCGGCGCGCAGCCATCTTCAGTTCGGCGGTGATGTTGAATACGTAAGGGGGGAGACGTTCGATGCGCGTAAAACGACGCGGACTGTGATTATCAGCCATAGGTTCCTCGGGGATACGTTAGCGCCCGGACCGTCCGAGCGACGCTGGCCACCGTTTTCGTGGCCGGAAACTGAACATAACGCAGCGCGGCTGGGCTGTCGAGTCCCAGAAACATAATTTTACCTTGTCGCTTGCCGCTATGCCGGCGGCACCGTTTATGCGATCGCGCCAGCAAAACGAAAAAAGAGGAAGTTTCAAATGAAATATATCTCTTTATTTTCCTCAATAATTGCAGACAATCATTAACAGTGAGACAACAAAAACGCAACCCACTGCCGCCGCAGACATTCAACGGCAACCTAAGGAGAACATCATGTCATCCCTACAGATTGACGATATCCCCAGCGCAATAAAAACCGTTAAACAGCAGCTACGCCAGGCGCTGCCGAACTACCGCGAGGTGTTTGTGGCGCTGGAAGACAACATCCGTCAGCAGGTGGCGCAAATCCGCCGGGAACTGGCCAGCGGCGAAAACCCGGTGCCGCAGCTCAACGCCGAAGACATCCTGCAAAACCGCGTCACCGACCAGCAAAAAGCGCTGATAAAACAACGCGGCTGTTGTGCTATTCACGGCGTGTTCCCCGCGCAGCAGGCCGCGGCCTGGAACCAGGAAATCGGTGATTATCTGGCGCGCAACAACTTCGTCGAACGGCTGAAAAACGCCGCCGAAGATAACTACTTCGGCAAGCTGGCCGCCAGCAAGCCACAGATCTACGGCATTTATTGGTCAAAACCGCAGGTGGAAGCGCGCCAGCATGAGCAGATGCACGCCGTGCAGGTGTTCCTCAACAGCCTGTGGGAAACGCAAAGCAACGGCAAACAGCATTTTGATCCACAGCGCGTGGCTACCTATGCCGACCGCACGCGCCGCCGCCCGCCCAACTCCTCATCGCTGGGGCTGTCGCCGCACGTCGACAGCGGCACCATTGAGCGCTGGCTGGATGAAAACTTCCGCTACGTTTACCGCCATGTCTTTTCCGGCCACTGGCAACAGTACGATCCCTTTGCCGCGGACGGCCGTACCGAAGTGCGTGAAATCGCCTCCCCCGCGGTGTGCTCGATGTTCCGCACATTCCAGGGCTGGACGGCGCTCACGCCGCAGCGCACCCACGCCGGCACGCTGAATCTGGTGCCCATCGCCAACGCCATGGCGTATATCCTGCTACGCGCCCTGCAGGATGACGTCGCCGAGGACGATTTGTGCGACGCGGCGCCGGGACGTGCGCTGTCGATCTCGGAAAAATGGCATCCCCTTTTGCTTAGTGGGATTTCCCCAATTCCCGATCTGGAGCCTGGCGATACGGTGTTTTGGCATTGCGACGTGATCCACGCGGTGGAAAACGAGCACCATGGCGAATTCGACAGCAACGTGATGTATATCGCCGCGGCGCCGGGCTGTGCGAAAAACGACGCCTACCTGCAGCGTCAGTTGCCAAGCTTCCTGGCCGGCCGCACGCCGCCGGATTTCGCCCCTGATGATTTTGAAGTGGATTTCATCGGCCGCGCCACCGCCGATCTGCTAACGCCGCTGGGCAAAGCGCAGTTAGGTATGCAATAACCCGCGCCGTGCGGCGGTTTGCCCGCCGCACGCTCTCATATATACTCGCTTTCTCTTTTTGCTACAGCGAGAGCGCCCTGTGCACCCGTTTTTTGAAATGCTGCTTGCGGTGTTTGATCGCGCCGCCCTGATGTTGATTTGCCTGTTCTTCCTCACCCGCACCCGGCTGTTCCGCCAGCTATTGCAGAAAGAAGAACACACGCCGTTGGAACTGGCGGCGGTCACGGCCATCTTTTCGTTGTTCGCCCTGTTCAGTACCTATTCCGGCATCAACGTTGAAGGCTCGCTGGTTAACGTGCGGGTGATCGCCATCATGGCCGGCGGCATTCTGTTCGGCCCGTGGGTTGGCATCATCACCGGGGTGATCGCCGGGCTGCATCGCTATTTAATTGATATTGGCGGCATTACGTCGGTGCCCTGCCTGATCACCAGCATTATCGCGGGCATCAGCGCCGGCTATATCAACCTGAAGGTGAAAAAAGAGCAGCGCTGGCGCGCCGGGATCGTCGGCGGCATGCTGTGCGAAAGCCTGACTATGCTGCTGATTGTGCTGTGGGCAACCCCCACATCGCTCGGGCTGGATATCGTTTCCAAGATTGCGCTGCCGATGATCCTGGGCACGGTGTGTATCGGCCTGATCGTGCTGCTGGTGCAAAGCGTGGAAGATGAAAAAGAAGTGATCGCCGCCCGCCAGGCCAAGCTGGCGCTGGATATCGCACGCAAAACCCTGCCCTATTTCCGCAACGTTAACAGCGAAGCGCTGGCCACCATCTGTGAAATTATCCGCCATGACATCAAGGCCGACGCGGTGGCTATGACCGATACGCACCAGGTGCTGGCCTACGTCGGAGTTGGTCAGGAGGCCTACCCCATCGGGCGCGAAGGGCTCAGCCGCGTAACGCGCGAAAGCATCCGACACGGCAAAATCATCATCAAAAACAACCTGGAAAACCCGGCCACACCGCAGATCCACTCGCAGTTGGTGATCCCGCTGTGGGAAAAGGGCAACGTGTCCGGCGCGCTGAAAATTTACTACTGCCACGCGCACCAGATCACCAATACGCTGAAGGTCATGGCCGTCGGCCTGTCGCAAATCATCTCCACCCAGATGGAAGTTTCGCGCATTGAACACCTGCGCCAAATGGCGGATAAAGCGGAAATGCGCGCGCTGCAAAGCAAAATCAACCCCCACTTCCTGTTCAACGCGCTGAACGCCATTTCCTCGTCGATTCGCCTGAACCCGGATACCGCGCGCCAGTTGATTATCAACCTGTCGCGCTACCTGCGGTACAATCTTGAATTGAACGACGAATTTATCGATATCCGCAAAGAGCTGCACCAAATCCAGGACTATATCGCGATTGAACAGGCGCGCTTCGGCAGCAAGCTGACGGTGATTTACGACATCGATGATGATGTTTCTGTGCGCATCCCCAGCCTGCTGATCCAGCCGCTGGTAGAAAACGCCATTGTTCACGGTATCCAGCCCTGCAAAGGTAAAGGGGTGGTGGTGATCGCGGTGAAAGATCAGGGGGAATGCATCCGGATCTCGGTAAAAGATACCGGCAATGGTATTGAGCAGCAGGTGATCGACCGCGTTGCGCGCAACGAAGTGCCGGGCCATAACATCGGCCTGCTGAACGTGCACCATCGGGTTTCACTGCTGTACGGCAAGGGGCTGTGTATTCGCCGCCTGGAACCGGGCACCGAAATTGTGTTTTATGTCACCAGAAACGGCAGCAAACTGCAGACAGAAACCGCGGGGGCACAACCATGAAAGCCATTATTGTCGAAGATGAATTCCTTGCGCAGGAAGAGTTGAGCTACCTGATAAAAAAGCACAGCAATATCACCATTGAAGCCACCTTTGAAGATGGCCTCGACGTGCTGAAATACCTGCAAAACCACCAGGTGGACGCCATTTTCCTGGATATCAATATTCCCTCGCTGGACGGGGTGCTGCTGGCGCAGAACATCAGTAAATTCGCCCACCGCCCGGCGATTATTTTTATTACCGCCTACAAGGAACATGCGGTTGAAGCCTTCGAGATCGAAGCTTTTGACTACATCCTCAAACCGTACCATGAGGCACGCATCGTCACCATGCTGCAAAAGCTGGAGGCGCTGCACAGCCGGCAGGCCGCCAGCGGTGCGGAACAGGCCCTTCCGGCCGGCCGCGGCGGCCACAGCATCAACCTGGTGAAAGATGAACGCATCATCGTGACGGATATCAACGATATCTACTATGCCGCCGCCGATGAAAAGGTCACGCGGGTATATACCCGGCGTGAAGAATTCGTCATGCCAATGAACATCACCGAATTTTACAGCAGGCTGCCGGAAGAACATTTTTACCGCTGCCACCGCTCCTACTGCGTCAACTTATCGAAGATCCGCGAGATCGTTCCGTGGTTCAACAACACCTATATTCTGCGGCTGAGCGACCTGGAATTTGAGGTGCCGGTCAGCCGCAGCAAAGTGAAAGAATTCCGTAAACTAATGCGTATTTAATCCATTATCTGTGTGGCGGGCCACGGCGATCGTCGCGATCGTGGTGATGATCGTGGTCGTGATAATCCCGGTGCGGCGGGCGGTCACGCCATCCGCGCGGTGGTGGCGGTGGCGGCACGTAATAGACACGTGGCGGCGGCGCATAATAATAGCCGTCACGCGGCGGATAATGCCGGTGCCACCAGCGAGGTTCACGCCAGCGCCCCCCATCCCAGTAATAGCCACGGTTGTCACGATCGCCGATATGCAACGATATGCCTGGCACACTCACACCAATGGAGATATCCGCATGGCTGATCATTGGCCATGGCAACAGCACGGCCAGTAATAGCAATACTTTCTTCATTCAGTTGTCTCCTGCATTGCGGACACGGTCCGGTTGCAGACAACATAGTGCCGCGCCCTGCGCCGCTCTATAGGAACAATACCAATTTACGTCTTGGCGCCCCAATCTTCACATTTTGCATACAATTCACCGCCGCCGTCGCCCAATAAATTGTTGATATGTTTGATGTAGATCACATGTCAACGGCGGTATTTCGCGCCCTTTTAGGCCCCAAATCGGCACTTCATGCAGCCTCTGATGCATTTCATTCCTCTGCGGCGGCAGCTCATTCCCGAACCGGCATTCCATACCGGCGCCCCCTTTATAATAAGCCCATACCGCGGGGCTTTCGCAGGCTACCCGCCCCGAACCACCCGCCGCTATTCCGGCGCGTTATTACAGAGGAAGGAGACCGGCCGATGAGCATCAAACCGGTAAATCGTAGCTTAATCGTTTTTGGCACCATCATTTGCCAGATGGGCCTGGGCACTATCTACACCTGGAGCCTGTTCAACCAACCGCTGGTGGATAAGTTCCACTGGGGGCTGGGCGATGTGGCCACCACGTTCTCCATCACCAGCTTCTTCCTGGCGTTCTCCACGCTGTTCGCCGGCAAGCTGCAAGAACGTTTCGGCATCCGCAACCTGACCCTGGCGGCCGGTGTGCTGGTTGGCCTGGGGTTGATCGCCAGCGCCTACGTCAGCTCACTGACCATGATTTACCTGCTAGCCGGGGTGATCGTCGGCCTGGCGGTGGGGATCGCCTATATTTCCACGCTATCGAACCTGATCAAATGGTTCCCGGCCAACAAAGGGCTGATTTCAGGCATTTCGGTCGGCGCGTTCGGCTGCGGCAGCCTGCTGTTTAAATACGTAAACTCCGCGCTGATCGCCGGCGCCGGCGTGTCTGCGGCATTCTTCTACTGGGGCGCGATCATTATGGCGCTGATCGTTTTCGGCTCGCTGTGGTTGAAAGAGCCGGCCAGCACCCAGAGTGCAGCGGGCCAATCCAGCGCACCGCGCAGTGATTACAGCGTGCGCCAAATGTTGGCGACCAAAGAAGCCTATCTGCTGTTCGCTATTTTCTTTAGCGCCTGCATGAGCGGCCTGTACCTGATCGGCATTGTCAAAGACATGGGTGTGCAACTGACCGGCATGGATTTGGCCACCGCGGCCAACACCGTTTCCGCCGTGGCCATCTGCAACACCGCCGGCCGCATCATCCTGGGCACGCTGTCGGATAAAGTCGGCCGCATGCGGGTGATCAGCTTCACCATGCTGGTTACCATTCTGGCAGTGGTTGCCCTGAGCGTCTTCCACCTCAGCCATACCGCTTTCTTCCTGTGCGTGGGCGCCGTGGCCTTCTGCTTCGGCGGCAACATTACCGTTTTCCCGGCCATTATCGGTGACTTCTTCGGGATGAAAAACCACAGTAAGAACTACGGCATCATTTATCAGGGGTTTGGGCTAGGCGCCATGGCGGGTTCTTTCATCGCCAAATACTTCGGCGGCTTCCACGCCACTTTTATTGTGATTACGGCGCTGTCCATCGCCTCGCTGCTGATTACGCTGTTCATTAAGGCGCCGCACGGCAGCAGCGACAAAACGCAAAGCGGCGAACGCCCGCAGTTGGCGCAGGCTAACGCCTGATTCGAACGCGCCAAAAAAAAGGATGCGGCCAAACGGCGGCATCCTTTTTCTTTTGGGTAACGGCCAGCGGTTACAAATGCATCCCCAGCGTCTGGCGCAGGTGGGCGCCGGCGCCCAGCAACCCCGGCTGCGCATGGGTAATCATGAACACCGGAATCGGGTGGACATAATCCTTAAAGCGCCCTTTATCCTCAAATGCGGCGCGAAAGCCCGAAGCCTTAAAAAACGCCATAAAGCGCGGCACGATGCCGCCGGCAATATAAACGCCGCCGAACGTCCCGAGATTCAGCGCCAGGTTGCCGCCAAAACGCCCCATGATCACGCAAAACAGCGACAGCGCGCGGCGGCAATCGGTGCAGCTGTCTGCCAGCGCACGCTCGGTGACGTCTTTCGGCGCCAGTTTTTCCGGCAGGCGGTTGTCCGCTTTAACGATCGCCCGGTAGAGGTTCACCAGCCCCGGCCCCGAGAGCACTCGCTCGGCCGAAACATGGCCGATTTCGGCGCGCAGCACCTCGAGGATCAAATCCTCCTCTTCGCTGTTCGGCGCAAAATCCACGTGGCCGCCCTCGCCCGGCAGGCTAACCCAGCGCCGGTTGACGTGCACCAGGTGGGACACGCCAAGCCCGGTGCCGGCGCCATAGACCGCAATCGGCTTGCCCTTTTGCGGTTGGCCGCCGCCGAACTGGATCACGTCGTCATCGACCAGCATCGGAATCGCCATCGACACCGCGGTGAAATCATTGATGACTTCCAAATGATTCAGCCCCAGATTGGCCTTCATTTCCTTGATCGAAAATGCCCAGGTATGGTTGGTCATGGCCACCCAATCTTCGGTGACCGGGCAGGCAATGGCGATACAGGCATCCTGCACCGCCACGTCATGTTCTTTCAGGTATTGGCGAATAACCGCTTCCAGGCTATCAAACTCCAGGCCGGAATAGGTTTTCGCCTGGGTAATGGCACCCGTCGCCACGGTGCATAACGCCAGCCGAGCGTTGGTACCGCCGACATCCCCAACGAGGGCATAGGTCATCAGTGTGTTCTCCGCAAAGTAAATACTCCCCACACTGTAAAATCCCGCCGCGAAAACAACAATCACCATCCGCAGGCCAACCATTCAATAGCGATCTAGATCACAAAAACGGTTCAGCAAATCGCTACCCGCTGCGGATTGAAACAAATTGCGGCAAAAAAACGCCGTGGGTTTGGTTGTTAACCGTGAGACAACATTGGCACAATCGGCAGGTATTATCACTTTGCGCCGCCGGCGAATGCCGGGTGCGCACGCCGGTATTTCAACACTCCGTTGTCCGCTTAACAAGGAACCTGCATGCTGCATCCCCGTGCCTATGCCATGTTGGCGTTCGCCCTGCCCGCCGTCGTCATCGGCGCCGCCTCCAGTCTGGTTTTGATGATGTTGCTGGCCGCCACCGGCGCGCTGCGATCTCTGTTATGGCAGCATCTCCCTGCGTTGCTGCACATTGCGCCCGGCAACGCCGGCTGGCCGCTGATTATCCTGCCGGCAACCGGTATGGCGGTTGGGCTGGTTATTCGTTATCTGCCGGGCCACGCCGGGCCGGATCCGGCGGCTGAATCGTTGATCGGCCCGCCGCTGCCGCTTGGCGCGTTGCCCGGCCTGGTGCTGGCGATGGTGCTCGGCCTGGCCGGTGGCGTCAGCCTGGGGCCGGAAAACCCTATCACCGCCATTAACATCGCGCTGGCGGCCGCGCTCGGCAGCCGCCTGTTGCCCAATGTACCGAAGATGGACTGGATCATCCTCGCCGCCGCCGGCACCCTCGGCGCCCTGTTCGGCACGCCGGTGGCGGTAGCGCTGATTTTTGCGCAAACGCTGGGCAACGCCAGCGAAGCGCCGCTGTGGGAACGGTTGTTCGCCCCGCTGATGGCCGCCGCGGCCGGCGCCTTCACCGCGCAATTCTTTGCCGCCCCACAGTTCGCCTTAACGCTCGCGCCCTACGATACGCCCCGGCTGGGGGACGTTTTCAGCGGCGCGATTGTCACGCTGATCGCCGTCGCGCTTGGTATGATCGCCGTCTGGTGTTTTCCGCGCGTGCACCGCGTATTCAACACGCTGCGCAACCCGGTGCTGAGGCTGGGTTTAGCCGGCCTGGCGCTGGGAGGATTGAGCCTGGTGGGTGGCGATCTGACGCTTTTTAGCGGGATGAATGAGATACAGCGGTTGGCCGGTGACGAGAGCCTGTCAGTTCACACGTTGCTGGCGATCACCGTGGCGAAACTGGCGGCGTTAGTGATCGCCGCCGCCTGCGGCTTTCGCGGCGGGCGGATTTTCCCGGCGCTGTTCATCGGTGTGGCGCTAGGGTTGATGCTGCATGCGCACGTGCCGGCCGTGCCGGCGGCGATCACCATTTCCTGCGCCGTGATGGGGTTAGCGCTGGTAGTCACGCGTGAGGGGTGGCTAAGCCTGTTTGTCGCGCTCGCCGTGGTGCCGGATCTGCACCTGTTGCCGGTATTATGCTTGGTGATGCTGCCCGCCTGGCTGGTGCTGGCGGGCAAGCCGCTGATGCTGATTAACACGCGCCGCCCGCCCCACGACGACTAGGCCAGCGCATACTCCGCGGCGGCGTGCGCATGGATGGCGGTGGTGTCGAACACCGGCACCGCCGCATCCTGCGCCCCGACCAACAGGCCGATTTCCGTGCAGCCAAAGATAATCCCCTGCGCGCCCTGCTGTTCCAGGCGGTGAATAATCTGGCGGTATTCCTCGCGTGAAGCGTCGCGGATCTCCCCGCGGCACAGCTCATCATAAATAATGCGGTGCACAATCTCGCGGTCGGCCGCCGCCGGCGTCACCACCTCAATGCCATGTTGGTCCCGCAGGCGCCCGCGATAAAAATCCTGCTCCATGGTAAAGCGTGTGCCCAATAGCCCGACGCGGCGGATCCCTTGCTGGCGCACCTGTTGCGCAGTGGCATCGGCGATGTGGATCAACGGCAGGCCGCTGGCCTGCTCGATCACGTCCGCCACATTGTGCATGGTGTTGGTACAGATCACGATGGCCTCGGCGCCGGCGGCACGCAATGACGCAGCCGCAGCGGCCAACAGTTGGCCGGCGCCGGCCCAGTCGCCCTGGTGCTGCAGCCGCTCGATTTCCTGAAAATCCACGCTATAGAGCACGAGTTTAGCCGAATGCAAGCCGCCTAGCCGCGCCTTCACCTGTTCGTTGATCATGCGGTAATACGGGATGGTAGACTCCCAGCTCATGCCACCCAGCAAGCCCAATACTTTCATTACTCTCCCCTCGGCTCCATCGAATATACCGCCGATCTTACCTGAGGCATGCCGGGCTGACGATGCCTTATTTCGTGCCCGAGTTGATCGGTGCGCGCGCTTCGAACCAGCGCTGGCGCACGGTGTCATACAGCCAGTTGTAGAACATGGTGTACGGCAGGAAGAACAGGAAAAAGCCGATCTCCAGTATAAACGCCCGCAGCAGGGGAATATCCAGCATCCAGGCCGCGATGGGCACACCGATCAATACAAAGCCCCCTTCAAAGCCAAACGCATGCAACACCCGCACTTTCAGCGTACGCGCCACCCGGTTTACCGGCCACAGGCGATCGAACGCGGTGTTGTAGACCATGTTCCACACCATCGCGAGCGTCGACAGCATCACCGCCAACGCCCCAACCTGCAGCATCGGGCGGTTGAGCAGCCACGCGCCCAGCGGGGCGAAGATCAACAAGGCAATGGCCTCGAAGCCGACGGCATGAATAATACGCTCAATGAAAGACTTGTTTTGCAGTTGCATACATCACCTGTTTTCTGACTATTAGGGTTAAAGCCAGGTGATTATCATCGCTTTTTCGGGTAGGTTAAAAATAGGTTCCATCGATATAGTAGATAGATCATGCGTTATTCCCCCGAAGCATTACAGGCGTTTGTCGAGGCCGCCGCCCTTGGCTCGTTCTCCGCGGCGGCCCGTAAGCTGCGCAAGAGCCAGTCCACCATCAGCACCGCTATCGCCAACCTGGAAGCCGATCTGGCGCTGACGCTGTTCGATCGCCAGGGGCGCCAGCCGGTGCTGACCGCCGTTGGGCGCAAGGTGCTCAGCCAGGTGCAGGAAATCCTCGCCGCCAGCGAACGGCTTGACGCGCTAAGCATCCGGCTGGCGGGCAATGTCGAACCACGCCTGACCATCGTCTTTTCCGATACCTACCAGCCCAAGCACCATGACCGGATGATGATGAATTTCGAACAGCGCTATCAGGATATTGAACTGGAGTGCATGATCGCGGAAGACGGCGACGTGCTCGATCTGCTGCAGAGCGGCCGCGCCCATCTGGGCATGGTCGAAACGCAGAAAAACTACCCGCCGGATATCGCCTTCGCCCGTCTGCCTAACCAAACAGAAATGGGATTGTTCGTTGCCCGTCAGCACCCGCTAGCGCAGCTTTCCGCCCCCACACCAGAGCAGTTGGCCCGCACCCGCCAACTGTATCTGAATACCTATACCGGCACCGAAGCCGCCAGGCCGGGCGGGCCGGTGTGGTCGGCGCCGAGCTACCTGATGCTGCTGGAAATGGCGGAACAGGGCTTTGGCTGGGCGGTGCTGCCGCGCTGGCTGGTGCGGCAATACAGCCATGAAAAATTGACCGAGCTGCGCCCACGCGGCTGGCCGAAGATGATCTCAGTGGATGTGGTATGGTCGAAACTCACCCCGCCGGGGCCGGCGGGATATTGGTTACTGGAGCAATTGCTGGATAGCGCCTAGATCGCCGAATTGCGTGCACTCATGGAGCGCGACACCATATCCAACAGGGGTGGAATATCCATCTTCGGCAGCACCACTTCGATAAACGCTAACTGCGCACAATCCGTCGCTTCGCTCAGCGCCTGGCGCAGCTGTTGCCGATCGCTCGCGCGCAGGATCTTGCAGGGCTGCTCCCCGGCCAGCGCCTGCGGCAACTGCGCCCAGTTCCACGGCGCAATGTCGTTATAGGGTTGCTGCGGCCCGTGGATCGCCCGTTCAACCGTATAGCCGTCATTGTTGATCAGGAAGATGATCGGTTTCAGCCCGTAACGCAGCATCGATCCCAGCTCCTGGGCGGTCAACTGCGCGGAGCCATCGCCGATCAGCAGCAACACCCGGCGCTCCGGCTGCGCCATGCCGGCGCCAAACGCCGCCGGCAGCGTATAGCCAATCGAGCCCCACAGCGGCTGGACGATAAAGTGGCAGCCGGACGGCAGGTTCAGGCTCGCGGCGCCAAAGCTGGACGTGCCCTGTTCGGTCAGAACAATATCTCCCGGCCGCAGGAAATCCTGCATTTGGCACCAGAACCCTTGCTGATCCAAGCGTGGCGTGCCGGGATCCGGCAGCGGCGGGCGCGCGATCACCGGCAGTTGCCAGCGCGGCGCCAGTTCCAGCGTGAGCTGATGCAATGCCTTGATGGCGGCATGCATGGGAAGTTGGCTGAACAGCTGCCGGCCGACCCGCGCTTCAAACGGCTGAATATCGATACATTTTTCGGCCGGCAGATCGTGGCTGAAACCAGCGGTAATCGCATCGGAAAAGCGCACGCCGACGTTAATCACCACTTCGGCGCCTTCGATCGCCTGCTTCACCTGCGGCGCGCTGGGTGCGCCTGCATAAGTCCCCACGAAATAAGGATGGCGCTCATCCAACACGCTTTTGCCCATCAGCAACGTGGCGTGCGGCATATCCACCTGCTGCAGCCACTGCGCCAGCAGCGGCGCGGCGCCAAAACGTTCGGCAAGGAAATCCGCCAGCAGTGAAACCCGGCGCGCCGGCTGCAATTTTTCCCGCGCGGCGGCGATAAACGCCTGCAACGCGGCTTCACACAGGGTGGGTTGCCGCGGCGCCAGCGGCACCGGCTGAACCGCCGGCAACGGCGCTTCGGCCACGTCGCTCGGCAACAGCAGATACACCGGGCGGTGTTCAAACAGGGCGGTGGCCAACAGGCGATCGATTTCGCTCGCGGCGTTCTCCACGGTCAGGCTGGCCTGGGCCACGGTCACTTCCTGCGCCATGCGGGCAAAGTGACCAAAATCGCCATCCCCCAATGAGTGATGCACCAACTCGCCCGCGTGCTGCACCCGCAGCGACGGCGCGCCCACCACGTGGATCACCGGCAGGTACTCGGCGTAGCTGCCGGTGACGCCGTTTACCGCGCTCAACTCGCCCACGCCAAACGTGGTCAGCAACGCCGCTGCCGGCTTACAACGCGCATAGCCGTCGGCGGCATAGGCGGCGTTAAGCTCATTGGCACACCCTACCCAGGCGATATGCGGGTGCGCGACCACATGATCGAGAAACTGCAGGTTGTAATCTCCTGGTACCCCAAAAAAATGATCAATGCCTATCTCGACCAACCGGTCAAGAAGGTAGTCAGCTACCGTATAGTTATTACTCATGCGCCTCACCTGTCATCAAATAGGTTTCGGCTGCCCACGCATCTGATCCCAAGCCCGGAGGTTACGGTTTTTGCAAGACACCGCAGCGGCCACAGGCCAGCGCAGTAACAGTCATCAGTAGTAAGTATCAGAGTTCTGACGCAAATTTCGAACATTCCCGGCAAAAAGCCACTGGCAAGCAGGCGTTACATCCCTGCTCGCCCGGCAGGCAAACCGGCAACCGCATTAAAAACATTAATAATCCCAGCGTGTTCAAGCGTGATCGCGCACGCATTCCAACCCCGGTGTAAACGCATACACTCAGGCGGTTGCCGATTTAACAGGAGAGAAATGATGGTGTATCAGGCAAATGCGTTCCGTTATCAGGATATGACCTACCGCCGCTGCGGGCGCAGCGGCTTAAAGCTGCCCGCCGTTTCCCTGGGGCTATGGCACAACTTTGGCGACACCAGCCCCAACGAACAGGCGCGCAGCCTGATATGCCACGCTTTCGATCTGGGCATTACGCATTTCGATCTGGCCAATAACTACGGCCCGCCGCCCGGTTCCGCCGAACAAACGTTTGGCCGTATCCTCAACAGCGATCTGCGCCCTTACCGCGACGAGCTGATTATCTCGACCAAGGCCGGCTACACCATGTGGCCGGGGCCATACGGCGACTGGGGCGCCAAAAAATATCTGGTCGCCAGCCTGAATCAAAGCCTCAAGCGCCTGGGCGTGGAGTACGTCGATATCTTCTATCACCACCGCCCCGATCCGCACACGCCGCTGGAAGAAACCCTGGCCGCGCTGGATCTGCTGGTGCGCCAGGGCAAGGCGCTGTATATCGGGCTATCTAACTATCCGCCCGAGCAAGCGCGCCGCGCATTCCGCATTCTGCGCCAGCTTGGCACGCCCTGCGTTATCCACCAGCCCAAATACTCGATGTTTGAACGCGGCGCCGAAGCGGAGCTGCTGGGCGCGCTGCAGGAAGATGGCGTGGGGGCGATTGCTTTCTCGCCGCTGGCCGGCGGCGTATTAACCGATCGTTACCTGCAAGGGATCCCGCAGGACTCGCGCGCCGCCAGCGCCAGCCCGTTCCTGAAGCCGGAAAGCCTGAGCGCGGAAAAGCTGGAAAAGGTGCAGCGGCTCAATCTGCTGGCGCAGCAGCGCGGGCAAAAGCTGGCACAGATGGCGCTGGCCTGGGTGCTGCGCCACGCCGGTATCACCTCGGTATTGATTGGCGCCAGTAAAACCAGTCAAATTGACGATGCGATCGGCATGTTGGCCCAGCAGGGCTTCAGCGAAACAGAGCTTCGGCAGATAGATGATATTCTGTTGTAATCGATTACAACCCCACCGAACTATACGCCTGGGTACTTACTGATTTGCCGCCTTGAGGCATCCTGAATGATTTTGTTTATCCAAAATTTTATCGGCGATCATGCCTCTGGGCACGCAAATAGCATGCGAAATGATTAACATCTTGATTCTTGATGCTTTCACGTACTAAATTTTGTACTAATTCCAGTATAATTTCTCATATTTGCCAAGGAAGTCTCGTTTTTACACCCGGCGTTACATAAAATGACAGCCGAAACTCAGCCCGCCTCAAATTTGGAGCAAATATGTCCCATATTGCGCACTTTGCGTTAGCGTTGGTGGTTGTCGCGTTCCTGGCACTGGTGGTGTGCCGCGATCGTAAAAGCATCCGCATTCGCTATATCATTCAACTCTTGGTTATTGAAATCTTACTGGCTTACTTTTTCCTGCATTCGGAAGCTGGTTTGGGTTTTGTGAAAGGATTCGCAGGACTGTTCGACAAACTGCTTGGATTCGCAGCACAAGGGACGGATTTCGTGTTCGGCGGTATGGGCGATAAAGGCCTGGCCTTCTTCTTCCTGAAGGTACTTTGCCCGATCGTCTTTATTTCTGCATTAATCGGTATTCTGCAATACATCAAAGTACTGCCTTTTATCATCCGCATCATCGGTACCGTCCTCTCAAAAATTAACGGCATGGGCAAGCTGGAATCGTTTAACGCGGTAAGCTCCCTGATCCTTGGCCAGTCTGAAAACTTTATTGCCTATAAAGACATTTTGAGCAAGATGTCGGAAAAGCGCATGTACACCATGGCAGCCACCGCGATGTCGACGGTTTCCATGTCGATTGTCGGCGCCTATATGACGATGCTGGATGCCAAATTTGTCGTGGCGGCGTTGGTACTGAACATGTTCAGCACCTTTATCGTGCTTTCCCTGATCAACCCTTACGACACCAGTAAAGAAGAAGAGCTGCATCTGGGCAACCTGCACGAAGGCCAGAGCTTTTTTGAAATGCTGGGTGAATATATCCTGGCAGGTTTCAAAGTCGCGATTATCGTTGCCGCTATGCTGATCGGCTTCATTGCGTTGATCGCCGCCGTCAACGCCCTGTTCAGCGCCATCTTCGGCCTGAGCTTCCAGGAAATTCTGGGCTACGTCTTCTACCCGTTCGCCTGGGTGATGGGTATTCCGAAGCATGAAGCGCTGCAGGTCGGCAGTATCATGGCAACCAAACTGGTTTCCAACGAATTTGTCGCCATGATGGAATTGCAGAAGGTCGCGACCGAACTGTCACCACGCAGCCAGGGGATCCTCTCCGTGTTCCTGGTGTCCTTCGCCAACTTCTCGTCCATCGGTATCGTTGCCGGCGCCATCAAAGGCCTGAACGAACACCAGGGCAACGTGGTTTCCCGCTTTGGCCTGAAGCTGGTTTACGGTTCTACCCTGGTGAGCATCCTGTCGGCTTCTATCGCCGGCCTGGTTCTGGGTTAACCGCCCCCGCATCACGGATGTTGCCCCCTGCCAGGCGTTGCGCCTGCAGGGGGTTTCTTTTTAGCACGCAAAAGCCGCATTACCACACTCAACGGCCAGATGAGCCGGCGCCCCCTGCTTTAATCGCCATCTCTTCCGCGGGTATCGGCCCCCCTATCCGCCACATTCGGCATTAGCGCCGGGCCACAGTGTCCCTTAATCCGCACACTTCTCTGGGTAATGTGTTAGTGAATTCACACTCTCCAGCGTTGCTTCTACTGTCGCCCGACGGTTTTTTATATAATTTTTCAAAAATAAATCCATGGTAATTTTATGGTAAAGTCGAATGCGAATATTTTTGAGCGAAAACGGTATTTCGTGCCCGTGGGGTTGTTGTTGTTTATTCTTCTTCTTGGCTGCGGGTATTTTTTCCTGCGGGTATTTTTTTCTACCGTTTCTGACGCAGAGAGAATGCGGCTGGAAATGTATAAGGCAACCTTATATTCCACACTAGAACAATATAACTACTTGCCCTTTCTGTTATCCCAGGATCGGTTGATTCATACGCACGTCATTTACCCCAATCCAGCATCGCTGGAAACAGTGAATGTTCGTCTTGCCAGCTTCAATAAAGCATTACGCACCACCGCGCTTTTTATCGTTGATGCCAAGGGGCAAGCGATAGCCTCCAGCAACTGGCAGGAGCCAGGCAGTTACGTGGGGCAGGACTACAGTTTCCGCCCCTATTACACCCAGGCGATGGAAGGCCGGCTGGGGAAGTTTTACGGCATTGGCAGCACCACGCTGCGCCCGGGCTTTTTTCTTTCCTTCCGTATTGAACATGAGGGGCATATCGCGGGGGTCATGGTGGTAAAAATCAGCCTGAATGATATTGAGCACGCTTGGTCAGAAGGCCCGGATAATATTTATGTTTCTGATGAGCATAGCGTTATATTTTTAAGCGTGAATCCGCATTGGCGGATCAAATCGTTACATGCGCTCCCGCCTAAGGTCCTGGAGAAATTTGAAGAGACAAAGCAATATAATATTAGCGCGGTTAAAGTAGTAGAAAATTACCCCTGTTTTGATTTTCATGGTATTAAATTATTTAACCTTAATAAATCGCAGAGTTGTTTATTCCCTCGCTATTATCGGCAAACGGTGGCGATTCCGGAATTCCACTGGGAAATGGCCTCTGTCTCTTCGATGAAAAATGTCTATCTGGTAACGGCTATTGCCGCCGCGGTGATACTGATTGCCTACCTGTTTTTATTAATGCTGTTTAAATATCTACGCATGCGGATACGGGCACAAAATATTCTGGAGAAAAATAACGAATACCTGGAGCGGGAAGTCGGCGCCAGAACCCGCGCGCTGAAAGGCATTAATCAGCGATTGCTCCAGGCAATGAAGGAGCGCATTGAAGCAGAGCGTACTTTGCAGCACACGCGCAGCGAACTGGCCGAGTCCAGCAAGCTGGCGGCGCTGGGGCAAATGGCCACCGAGCTGGCCCATGAGCAGAACCAGCCGCTGGCGGCGCTCCATGCCTTAACCGACAACGCACGCAAAATGTTGGGGCGCCATATGTACGCCGAGGCGGATCAGAACCTGCGTTACATCATTACGGTGATTGAACGTATGACGCAAAACATCTCGGAAATGAAGTCTTTCGCCAGCCGCCATCGGGTACCGAAGGGCAACGCCAACGTAATAAAAGCCCTGTATAACGCGGTGGCATTGCTAAGCCATAACCTGAAAAAAAACCGCGTTGAGCGCCGTATTAATATTTCGTCGTCGTCGCTGATGGTCGGTTGCGACGGGCACGGGCTGGAGCAAATCTTCAGTAACCTGATCATTAATGCCATCGATGCGATGGAAAATCAGCCGGTCAAGCGGCTGGATATTACTATCCGGGAGCATGACGCGCAGGTGATTGTCGCCATTAAAGACACCGGCCCCGGGGTGCCGCCGGAGGTGCAAAGCCGCATCTTCGAACCGTTTTTTACCACCAAACGCCGGGGAATGGGCCTTGGGCTGGCGATTGTCAGTGAAATCGTCACCAGTTCACACGGAACCATCAGCGCGAACAATCACCCGGATGGCGGCACCGTGTTTACCCTCGTCTGGGCGGAATGGAGAGAGCAAAATGAAACAGCGTCTTCCTGATATAAAAATAATTTATGTTGAAGACAGTGATGATGTGCGCTTTGCCTGCGAACAGACGATGATGCTGGCAGGATATCAGGTCATTGCGCTGGCAAATGCGGAACAGGGGCTACAGGCAATAGAGAAAGAGCCGTATGCCATTGTCGTCACGGATGTTCGCCTTCCCGGCATATCAGGGCTGGAGCTGTTGAACCGCGCGCGGGCGCGGGACAGCGATCTGCCGGTGATTCTGATCACCGGGCATGGTGATGTGGAAATGGCCGTTGAGGCGATGCGCAACGGCGCCTACGACTTTATTGAAAAACCGTGCAGTTCGGAAAAACTGCTGGAAGTGGTGGGGCGCGCCGTTGAAAAACGGCGGCTGGTGGTGGAAAACCGCCAGCTTAAAAATACCCTGCAGCAGGAGAAAGGGCCGCTGCTGATTGGCCGCAGCCCGGTGATGAATGAGCTGCGCGATATGCTGATGCGCATTGCCGGCACCGGCGCAGATGTACTGATTCACGGTGAAACCGGGTGCGGCAAAGAGGTGGTGGCCCGCGCACTGCACCACTGGAATAATACCGCCCGCGGCCATTTTGTGGCGCTGAACTGCGCCGGTTTGCCGGAAAGCTTGTTTGAAAGCGAGATATTCGGCCACGAACAGGGAGCGTTTACCGGTGCGATGAAGCGGCGCATTGGTAAAATCGAGCATGCCGACGGCGGTACGCTGTTTCTTGACGAAATTGAAGGGATGTCGCTGGCGATGCAGGCCAAGCTGTTGCGAGTGTTGCAGGAGCGAACCCTCGAGCGGCTGGGCGCCAACCAATTGATCCCGGTGAACTGCCGGGTGGTGGCGGCTACCAAGGTCGATCTGTTGCAACTGGGCGAACAGGGGAAGTTTCGTCTCGATCTTTACTATCGGCTGAATGTGGTGACGCTGCGCATCCCGCCGCTGCGCGAACGGCGCGAAGATATCCCCGAACTGTTTTACTGGTTCGCCAGCCAGGCGGCGCAGAATTACCATCAGCCGCTGCCGGAGATTTCACCGATACTGCTGGCGTGGCTGCAGGCCCAAAGCTGGCCGGGTAATGTCCGGGAACTGAAACACACCGCCGAGCGTTTTGTGCTGGGGCTGTTGCGCCCTCCCCAGTCAGTCTCCATCAACCAGCAGGAAGAGTGCGGCCTGAACGCCTGTATTGATGCCTTCGAGAAGAAACTGATTGAGGATATGCTGCGCCAGACCGGTGGGCAGGTTAGCCTGACGGCGCGGCAGCTGATGCTGCCGCGTAAAACATTGTATGACAAACTCAATAAGCACCAGATACATCCGCAGGCGTTTCGCGCTGCGGAATCCACCGGTTAAGCGTTGGCCATCAGCGGAACGTGCAGATCGATCCCGTTCCCGGCATAGCGATCGCTGATCCACTGCCACAGCGCCGGCGGCAACGTGATGCTGGCGCTGTGCGCCGCACGCATCGCCGCTTCCGGCATGCCGGGGTAAATCACGCGTTCAATCCCCGGCTGTGGCTTGGTTTCCAGTAAATAATCAATGAAATCATTCACTTTATCCTGAGACTGTGCTTTGCCGCAGAACCGGTTCGGATCGACCAGCAGCGCAAACAAGTGGTTATGGGCCGAGCCGGTAGCGCTGTGATCCTGTGCGATGGTATCCCCGCCGGAAAGTACGCCGGCCAGCAGTTCAATCATCAACGCCAGGCCGAAGCCTTTATGCCCGCCAAACGGCAACAGGGCGCCGGCGTCGTCGGCGAACAGCACCGCCGGATCGTCGCTCGGGTGGCCACCGGCATCGATGAGCTGGCCGGGGGCGACACGCCGCCCCTGTTGTGCCAGGATCCGCGCTTTGTTAAGCGCCATACTGCTGGTGGCGAAATCCACCAGTACCGCCGGGCGCCCATCGGCCAGCGGCCAGGCAAAGCAGAATGGGTTCGTGGTCAGGCGCGCCTGTGCCCCGCCCCAAGGGGCGACCAGCGCCGCGCGCCCCGTGACATTGCTGACGGCGAACAGGCTAAGCCCGGCGTCCGTGGCCATCTGCCCATAGTGGCCGAGCCGCCCCAGATGATGGGCATGGCAGAGGGTCATCAGGCAATATCCTTCCGTGCCGGCTTTGTCGATAGCCGCGCGCATCGCCACCTTGGTGGCGTGCTGGCCAAAACCGTTACGGGCATGAAAGCGCAGCAGGCCGGCGCTTTCAGTCAGTAAATCCGGGCGGGCGTTGGTGGTGACATCCCCCCGGGCAATGTTGTCAAGGTATTTGGGCAACAGCGAGACGCCGTGGCTGCTGTAGCCGTGGCGGTCAGCTTCAATCATGTGCTCCGCAACGTCCTGCGCGATATCCGGTTCACACCCGCTCAATTCCAGCAGGCCGGCGGTTAACCAACGAATTTTCTCAATAGCGATTTCCATCTGATTATCTCCTGTTACATCAGGCCCAGAAATTTCCACCAGGTGGCGGCGAATACCAGCAGCATCAGGTAACCGGCGAGGGTCAACACCAATCCGATGCGGGTGAACTGGCGGGGGGTGAAGGTGTCGGTTCCCAAACAAACCATGTTCTGCGGCGCGTTAATCGGCAGGATGAAGCCAAAGCTGACGCTGAAGGCCAACAGGATCGTCATCCCCGCCGGGTTAACGCCGGCGCTTTCCGGCAGGCTAATCAGCAGGCTGATCAGAATAGGCAACAGAGCGGCGGTCAGCGCTGTGGCGCTGGCGAACCCCAGGTGAATGACGATCAGAAACGCCGCGAGAATCGAAAAGATGGTGAAGGCCGAGAGGGATTCCAGGCCAAATCCTTTCACCACATAGTTCGCCATCCAGGTCGCCGCCTGGGTATCCAGCAGCGTCGAACCGAGGCTAATCCCGATGCCGAACATCAACAGCGTGCCCCACTGGACGCGTTTTTCTACGTCTTTCCACTGCATCACGCCGATGCCCGGCAGCAGCATAATGGCCAGCCCGACCAGGGTGACGGAGGTGGTATCGATACTGTGCAGTTTCCCGCCGGTTGACCAGAAGACCAACAGCAGCAGCGAAATCACAATCAGCCGTTTCTCCTTACCCGTGGCCGGCCCCAGATCGGCCAGGGATTTTTTAATCGCATCGATGCCCCCTTCGACGGTTTCGGTTTCCGGCGGCAGTAATTTACGCGCCAGGAAGTAGAGAATTACCGACATAGCGATACTCCACGGCGCCCCAGCCAGCAGCCAGTCCAGCCAACTGATGGCGTGCTCGGCGCCGAGGGTTTTGTGGATAAACCCCATGGAAAGCAAGTTTTGCGCGGCGGAGGTCTGAATGCCGACGTTCCAGATACTGGTCGCCTGAGCGATGACGATCATCATGGCGGCGGCCATGCGTGAATGTTTATCCACCTTAAACGCGGCGATCACACCCATCATGATCGGCACTACGCAGGCGGTACGGGCGGTGGCGCTGGGCACCACCAGGCTAAGGACGATGGTCACGACAATCGCGCCAATCAAAATACTGCGGCTGCTGGCGCCGATTTTCGACATGGTAAAGAGTGCGATACGCCGGTCCAGGCCGGTAATGGTCATGGCGGCGGCGATGAACATTGCGGCGGCCACCAGCGCGAGCGCCGAGTTTGAGAAGCCGGACAGCGTCATTTTCAGCGCTTTTGTCGTGCCAAGCAGGACATCCGGGTTATTGATATCCGGGGCAAACCCCACCAGGAAAATGATCAGCGCCGAAATGGTGATCGCGCTGGCGGTATAGTCCATCGCTTCGCTAATCCAGACAATGATCGCGAAGACCAGAATAGCAATCATGTTTTTCCCAGCGATGGGCAAATCCGGCCCCAGAGGGAGAAGCATGATGATGGCAGCGGCAAAAACGGCAATCCATAGCCCGGGATGGGGTATGGACCATTTTTTATCCGGCATATTGGATGAAATACTGGACATAGTGACCTCGTTAATTGGAAAGAAATATTCGCTTTCCTATTGCAGGCCGTGTGCCAGATATTTTATGAATATAACCAATTGATTTTTATTTATTTAATTAAAAATCTCGCTCAAATATTGCGTGGGTTTCCGCACAGTGAAAATAAAGTGCGCCATCCGGCGCACAGGTCAAACCTGTGCCCGCTATCACCGCGTTGCAAACCAAACGCCGCCGCGTTTTCGCCAGAAAAAACAAAGGGCCAAAACGGAATGTTGGCCCTTTGGGTAGAACGTGCGCCCGTTGGCGCTTATTTGCCGGCTAAAATAGCCCCCAGCGTGCTGCCAATCTGCGCCGGATTGCGCGTCCAGGCGATGCCGGCGCGCTCAAAGGCGCGGAATTTATCTTCCGCGCCGCCGCTGCCGCCGGAGATGATCGCGCCGGCGTGGCCCATCCGTTTGCCCTTCGGCGCCGTGACGCCGGCAATGTAGCTGACCACCGGCTTGGTCATCTCATGGCGAATGAACTCTGCCGCCCGCTCTTCGGCGTTGCCGCCGATTTCGCCGATCATAATTACCGCATCGGTATCCGGGTCATCCTCAAACAGACGCAGCGCGTCAATGAAGTTGGTGCCGGGAATCGGATCGCCGCCGATGCCGATACAGGTAGACTGCCCCATGCCCAGGGCGGTGGTCTGCGCCACCGCTTCGTAGGTCAGGGTGCCGGAACGGGAGACGATACCGATACGCCCCGGCCGATGGATATTTCCGGGCATAATGCCGATTTTGCAGGCGCCCGGCGTAATGATGCCGGGGCAGTTCGGCCCGATCAGGCGCACATCCGGGTAGCAATCCAGCAGGCGCTGGGCGCGCAGCATATCCAGAGTCGGCACGCCTTCCGTGATCACCACGATCAGCTTCACGCCGGCCTCTACGGCTTCCACAATCGAATCGAACACAAACGGCGCCGGCACATAAATAACGCTGGCGTCGGCCTCCGTGGCCGCCATCGCGGCCTTCATACTGTTGAACACCGGCCGTTCCAGATGGTACTGCCCGCCCTTGCCCGGCGTGACGCCGCCGACAATCTGCGTGCCATAGGCGATAGCCTGCTCTGAGTGGAAAGTCCCGTTCTTGCCGGTGAACCCCTGAACCAAAACCCGCGTTTGTTGGTTAACTAAAATACTCATGCCACCTCCTGATTCAGCTGTTCAATAATGAGCCGCGCCGCTTCATCCAACGCACTGGCGGCCTGTACCGGCAAACCGCTGTCAGCCAACAGTTGCTGCCCGATGGCCGCGTTATTGCCAGAAAGCCGCACCACGACCGGCAGCGTGACGCGTTCCTGTTCCAGAGCATGAATAATCGCGTTGGCGATCATGTCGCAACGCACGATGCCGCCAAAAATATTGACCAGAATGCCCTTCACCCGGGCGTCCGAGCAGATCAAGCGGAAGGCTTCGGTAACCCGTTCCTGGGTAGCGCCGCCGCCGACGTCGAGGAAATTAGCCGGCTCGGCGCCGTAGAGTTTGATGATATCCATGGTGGCCATTGCCAGCCCGGCGCCGTTCACCATGCAGCCAATATTGCCGCCCAGCGAAACGTAGTTAAGCTCCAGCTCCGCGGCCTGGCGTTCCCGGGGATCTTCCTGAGTTTCATCACGCAGCGCGTCCAGTTCCGGGTGGCGGTACAGGGCGTTATCGTCCAGCGAAACTTTGGCATCGGCGCACATCAGTTCGCCGTTCTCGCGGATCACCAGCGGGTTGATTTCCAGCAGGGCGAAATCGCAGGCGTGAAATGCGCGCCAAGCATCCTCCACCAGGCGGCTGAAGGCGGCCCACTGGGCTTTTTCCAGCTGTAGCACGGCCAGCAGTTGGCGGATATGGCAAGGTTGTACGCCGGTTAGCGGATCGACGTGCACTTTGCCGATTTTCCCCGGCGTTTCCCGGGCGACCTGTTCAATCTCCACGCCGCCTTCCGGGCTGACGATAATCGTGGTCCTCTGGCTTTCGCGATCCACCACCATGCCGAAATACAGCTCCTGGCGCACCGGGTAGATATTTTCCCCCACCAATACGCCGCTCACGTACTGCCCCTGCGGCCCGCTCTGGTAAGTGACCAGATGAGAGCCAATAAGCCCTCCGGCAAAGTTTTGCGCTTCCTGCACATCACGGAAGACTTTAACCCCGCCGGCCTTGCCGCGGCCGCCGGCGTGAATTTGCGCTTTCACCACCGCGCCCTTGTCGCCATGGGCAACCTGTTGCCAGGCCTGCGCAAGCTGGCTGGCGTCGCTGATAAAGACTTCCCGCGGCACGGGAAGGCCCGCGTTGGCAAGCAGGCCCTTGGCCTGGTACTCATGAAGATTCATTCCTGTTTCTCCTGGTGCATTAAGGTGTTAGCCATGAATGGCGCGTTTATCCGCCGCCAGCGCAGCCTCGTGCAGCACTTCGCTGAGCGTGGGGTGCGCGTGCATCGTCAGTGAGAGATCCTCCGCCGAGGCCTGGAATGTCATAGCCATCGTGATCTCGTTGATCAGCTCTGAAGCCTGGGGGCCAATAATCGCGGCGCCGACCAGCCGATCGGTGTCTTCCCGCACATACAGCGTGCAGCGACCGCTATCCCGCCCCAGCGCCAGCGCCCGGCCGTTGGCGCCGAAAGGCGCGCTGCCTTTTTTGATCCCGTCCGCCAGCTGGGTTATGCCCACCCAGGCCACTTCCGGATCGGTATAAATCACCGCGGGAATCGCGGACAGATCGATCGGCACCACCGGTTGCCCGGCGATGGCGTCGGCCACCTGAATGCCTTCATGCATCGCCTTGTGCGCCAGCATCGGGCCGCGAACCAGATCGCCTATCGCCCACAGGCCCGGTTGCCCGGTGCGGCACAGCTCGTCCACGGCGATCCCGCCGCGCGCATCTTTGGTCAGTCCCAGCGCCTCGGTATCCAGTTCGCCGCTATTGGGCTCGCGCCCGACGGCAACGATCAGCTTATCAACGGTGGTTTGGTGGTCTTCGCCCCCCTGTTGCCAGTGGAGAACCAGGGCTTTACCGCGCTTCTCGACGCGCTGCAGGGCAACGCCGAATTCCATAGCCATGCCGCCGGCGGTCAGCGCTTTGCGCACTTCGCCGGAAAGGCGTTTCTCCAGCGCCGGCAGGAAAACGTCGGCCATCTCCAGCAGCGTGACCTGCGCCCCCAGCCGCTGCCAGACGGACCCCAGCTCCAGGCCAATCACGCCGGCGCCGATTACGCCGAGCCGCGCCGGGCAGCTTTTAAGCGCCAGCGCGCCGGCGTTGTCGAGAATACTGACATTGTCCACCACGACGCCGGGCAGCGCCCGCGGCCGCGAGCCCATCGCCAGTATGACGTGCCTGGCCTGTAGGGTTTGCGGTGCCGTCGGCTGGCTGAGAGAAAGCTGCCAGACGCCGTCCTGGCTGCGCTGCGGTGTGGCGCGGCCGTGAAAAAACGCGATGCTGTTGCGTTCGAATAGCAGGCGGATGCCCTGGGTCAACCGGGTTACAATGGCATTTTTACGCGCCAACATGGCCGCTACATCCAGCTTCGCTCCGCTCACGCTGATGCCGTGGGCGGCGCCTTCATGCTGTAGCGCATGGTACAGTTCGGAAGACTGGAGCAACGCTTTGGAAGGAATACAGCCCACGTTCAGACAGGTGCCACCTGGGGATGGCTCCCCCTGTGGGCTGGCGTAATCATCAATACAGGCGACCTTCAGCCCATGCTGAGCGGCGCGAATTGCCGCCACATAGCCGCCAGGGCCGGCGCCGATGACCGCCACATCGTAAAGGGTACTCATGGTGATTTCCTTTTAAAGATCCAGTAAAAAACGTTCCGGCGCTTCCAGCAGCCGACGTATCAATACCAGCGCCTGTACCGCTTCCTGTCCGTCGATAATGCGGTGGTCGTAGCTTAGGGCCAGATACATCATGGGCCGAATCACAATGGCGTCGTTCTCCACAACGGCGCGCGGGGTGATGGCGTGCATGCCCAAAATGGCGGACTGCGGCGGGTTAATGATCGGCGTGGACATCATTGAGCCGAACGTACCGCCGTTGGTGACTGAAAAGGTACCGCCCTGCAGCGCTTCAAGAGGCAGTTTGCCGGTGCGGGCCAGGGTGGCGTAATCAGCAATCTGGCGCTCAATATCGGCAATCGACATGTGCTGAGTGTCGCGCAGTACCGGCACCACCAGCCCGCGGAGGCTGCTGACGGCAATGCCGACGTCACAATAGTCGTGCCAGATAATCTCCTGCCCATCGACGCTGGCGTTGAGAATGGGAAATTCACGCAGAGCATACGTGGCGGCCTTCACGAAGAACGACATAAACCCCAGTTTTACGCCGTGTTTTTCGGCGAAGCGCTCTTTCCAGCGTTGGCGCAGCGCCATCACTGGCTGCATATTCACTTCGTTGAAGGTGGTCAGGATGGCGTTTTCGCGCTGGGAGGCGAGCAACCGTTCCGCCACGCGGGCGCGTAGCCGGGACATCGGCTCACGGCGCACGCCACGCGCCACGGGGGCTTCCACTGCCACCGGCGCGGGCGCGCTGGCTGACCTGTTTACCGCTGCGGCGGCGCGCGCCACGTCTTCTTTTAATACCCGGCCGCCGTTGCCGCTGCCGGCCACCTGTTCCGGCGCAATGCCCTGGCGCAGCGCTTCCTGACGCGCTGCCGGCATCACCGGCGGCGCGGCCGACGGTGCCGGTTCGGGGGCAGCAGGCGCCGGGGCCACATCAGCCGCCACGGCGGCAGCGGCCGTCTGCGGCTGCAGATGGGCCAGCAACTGGCCGGATGCCACGGTGGCCTCCTCCGGGCAGACAATATCGCTAAGGATGCCGTCCTGTGGGGCCGGGATCTCAAGGATCACTTTGTCAGTCTCCAGTTCAGCCAGCACTTCATCACGCTTAACTGCCTCTCCGGGCTGCTTACACCAGCGGGTCAGGGTACCTTCGGCAACGGATTCAGGAAGTTGTGGGGCGGTAATTTCAATCATTGTTCTGCTCCCGCAGTTATTTTTTTCTCCACTTCCTGCATGCCTGGGACAAACGCGTCGTTGAGGAAGTCGGTGATTTGCTGGCGATGTACTGCGCCATAGCCTGTGGCCGGTGCAGCGGCGGCCGGGCGGCCCGCATAGCGCCAGCGGCCGCCCAGGGAGAGCGCGACCAAGTGATGATGAATCTGCCGCCAGGCGCCCTGGTTTTCCGGCTCTTCCTGTAGCCATACCCAATGCTGGCAGTGGCGTAACGGCGCCAGCAAGGCGGCAAGCGCTTCGGTCGGGAACGGATAGATCTGTTCGAGGCGGATAATGGCGACGCTGTCATCCAGGCCGCGCTGCTGGCGGGCATCCAATGCGTCGTAATACACCTGGCCGCTGCAAAGGATCACCTGCCGGATCTGTTTTGCCGGCAGGTTGAGCGGATCGCCAATCACCGGGCGGAAGCTATCGTCGGTGAAACGGGCGAGCTCACTCATTGCGGCTTTGGCGCGCAACAAACGCTTGCTCATCAAAATAATCAGCGGTTTGCGCATCGGGCGTATAACCTGGCCGCGCAGCAGATGGAACATCTGGCTGGATTCGCTGGGCATCACCACCTGCATGTTGTTTTCCGCACACAGTTGGAGCCAGCGTTCCGGGCGCGCGGACGAGTGCTCCGGCCCCTGCCCGTCGTAGCCGTGAGGCAGTATGATGGTCAGCCCGCTGTAGCGCTGCCATTTGGTTTCGCCGGAACAGACGAACTGGTCGATGGCGACCTGAGCGCCATTGGCGAAATCGCCAAACTGGGCTTCCCAGATAGTCAACGCGTCTGGGGCGCTGGTGGAGTAGCCGTATTCCCAGGCCAGCAGCGCCTCTTCATTGAGCACGGAATCAATCACCTCAAAGGCCGCCTGTTGGGGGCTGATGTGTTGCAGCGGGATGTAGCTGCCGGCCTGCTGCTGATCGTGCAACACCGCATGGCGATGGCTAAAGGTGCCGCGGCCGGCATCTTCACCGGAGAGGCGAACCCGGTAGCCTTCTTCAACTAGGGAGGCCCACGCCAACGCTTCCGCCATGCCCCAGTCTACCGGCTGGTCGCCCAGGGACATCGCCCTGCGCTGCGCCAGTTGGCGTTTGACGGTGGGGTGCACGGTGAATCCAGGCGGTACGCAAGACAGCGTGTCGCCCCAACCGGCGATCCGTTCACGGGATACCTGAGTGCCAGTAATCGGGCGCCAGCCATGCTGATCGAACGTGTCCCAGCGGTGGCTGGTATCCTGCTGGCGGTTTTCCGCGGCGGGGTTATCCAGCCATTCCCGGGCCGCCGCCACCATCTCCACGGCCTGTTGCTGGCTTAGCACGCCCTGCTGAACCAGTTTATCGGCATAGCGGCTGCGCACGCCGGGATGGCTATCGACGGCCTGGTACATCTGCGGCTGCGTCAGGCGTGGCTCGTCGCTTTCGTTATGGCCGTGTCTGCGGAAACACACCAGATCGATGGCGATATCTTTATGGAAGGTCTGACGCCACTCCGCCGCCAGGTTCATAGCCCGGCAAACCGCATCCACGTCATCGCCGTTGACGTGCAGCACCGGCATGCCGGCGCCTTTGGCGATATCGGTACAGTAGCGGAATGAGCGCATATCCTGCGGCTGGGAGGTGGTAAAGCCGATCTGGTTGTTGATCACCAGATGTACCGTGCCCCCGGTGGTGTAACCGCGGGTGGCGGCCAGGGTGAAGGTGGTCTGGTTGACGCCCAGCCCACCCAACGCGGAGTCGCCGTGGATCAACAGCGCGGCAACCTGTTGGCGAGCGGCGTCGCTGCGCCGATCCTGGCGGGCCCGAACCTGGCCCTGCACCACCGGGTTGACGATCTCCAGGTGCGAGGGGTTACAGGCCAGCGACAGGTGCATGGCGCCGTGCGCCGTTTCAATATTTCTGGCGTAACCGAGATGGTATTTAACATCCCCGGAGCCGGGCAACTGCGGCTGCTTGCCTTCAAATTCGGCGTACAGCAGAGCGGGAGATTTACCCATCACGTTAACCAGGACGTTCAGCCGCCCACGGTGCGCCATACCGATCACCAATTCCTCCACTCCCAGGCGGCTTAGCTGCGCGATCAGGGCGTGAATAGCCGGAATGGTGCTTTCGCCGCCTTCCAGCGAGAAGCGCTTTTGCCCGACATAACGGGTGTGCAGGTAACGCTCAAGGGCTTCAGCACGGGTGAGAAGTTCCAGGCGCGCCAGTTTCTCGGGCGCCGTGGCCGCGGCGGGAGCCGATTGTTCTATCCGGCTCATCAGCCAATCAATTTCACCGGCATCTTCCAGATGCATCACTTCGTAACCGGTGGTGCCGCACCAGGCCGTTTGATACAGGGAAAGGATCTGATGCAGCGGCATGCTGGCCTGTTGGCCGCCAAAGGTGGCATCAAAGGCTTGCTGCATATCCGCGGCTTCCAGCCCCCAACTTTGCGGATTGAGCTGCCGGATTTGCGGGACAGGCTGCAGCCCAAGCGGATCGAGACGTGCGTGCAGGTGGCCTTTGTGACGGATCGCCTGCGTGAGCAGAGTAACGGCTATCTGTTTTTTCAGCGCCGATGCGCAAACAGGTTGTTGCGCGGCCGCGTTACTGCCAAGGGGATTGGCGCTTTCAGTTTGTGCAAAGAGTTGCTGCCAGTCTTCCGCGAACTGTTCCGGGGCATCGAGCCAGCGCCGGTATTGTTGGTCAAGAAAGCCGGCATTTTCTCCGTTAAATAGCGCCGCAGAATACAGAGAGGGTGATTCCATCTTTTTCTCCTTATGGTTATCGGGAAAAGCGAATAACACCCCTGGCTTTGCAGAATTCATACCAGAATGGAGAACTATTTAATTATTTGAAAAATAGATGATTTATTGGATTTTTATCGGGTGGATATGGCGGAAAAGGTGACAGTGGCGGGTGGGCTGAGCGGAACGAAGCACAGCCATACGCTGGCTGGGTGCTGTTTCCGCACGCGGTAGAAGGCGCTTGTGGGGTTGCCAAGGCGGGCGCGGAAACAACGGTTAATGCGCGCTGCCGTGTGTTGGCGTTGATAAAATGAAAAAAGCACCGAAGAGAGACTCATTCGGTGCTTATGTCCCGCCTGATTTCCCGTTCAGCATCAAGTCTTGCTTGAGTGAATGAACGGCGCTAATACCCAGGCCGGCTTTCTAAATTTTGGTGGAGCTAAGCGGGATCGAACCGCTGACCTCTTGCATGCCATGCAAGCGCTCTCCCAGCTGAGCTATAGCCCCACAGATGTGGTACACATTAACCGGTGTTTACGGTATCAACCAACCCTGCCTGAGAAGAAAGGTTGGTGGAGCTAGACGGGATCGAACCGTCGACCTCTTGCATGCCATGCAAGCGCTCTCCCAGCTGAGCTATAGCCCCGTTCCACAATCACTTTGTGCTGTGAACGGGGCGCATGATATGAAACCCGATAAACCATGTCAACGGCTAAATTGAATTCCACCTTCAAGCGCTGAAAAAGCCGCCAAATCAGGGCATTTAATCACAAATGCGCCGCCTGCGGCTGAGAGTGTCGGCGGCATTCAGCCGCCCAGTTTTTTGCTGGTGACGTGCTTGACGGATTGATAGGCGGCCAGCCCCCAGGGCCCCAGTTCACGGCCGATACCGCTGCCCTTGGTGCCGCCCCATGAGGTTTCGACAAACACCGCCTGCGGCGAGTTAATCCACACATGCCCCACATCCAGCGCATCAGCCACCCGCTCGGCACGCGCCGTGTCGCCGCTAACCACGGTGGCCACCAGCCCATAGTCGCAGTCGTTGGCCTGGCGGATGGCGTCGGCTTCGTCGCTAAAGCGCCGCGCGCAAATCACCGGCCCGAAAATTTCCTCCCGCCACAACCGGCTGTGCGCCGGCACGTCGGCGTAGAACGTCGGGGCAATAAACCAGCCGGGCGGCGGCAGCGCTTCCCCACCCGCCAGGCACTGCAGTTGCTCATCGCGCGCAACGGAAAAATACGCCTGCACCGTGTTCCATTGCCGCTCGCTGACCATCGGCCCCATTTCGACGTCATCAGTGTGGGGATCGCCAACCCGCAGCGCCTGCAACGCCGCCGCCAACCGGGCATATAACGCATCGGCAATCCCCTCCTGCACCAGCAGCCGCGAGGTGGCCGAGCACATTTGCCCGGCATTCCAACAGATGCCGGCGACGATCCATTCCACGGCCTGCGGCAGATCGCAATCGTCGAACACCACGATGGGCGACTTGCCGCCCAATTCCAGCGTTACCGGCAGGCAACGCTGCGCCGCAGCGTGCATCACCGCACTGCCGGTGGCGGTGCTGCCGGTAAATGACAGTTTGTCGATGCCGGGATGCTGGCACAGCGCTTGGCCGGCGTTGCCATCACCGCTGAGGATATTCAACACGCCGGGCGGCAGGCCAAGCTCATGGGCGATGACGCCATATTCCAGTTCGGCCAGCGGTGCGATTTCGGAGGTTTTCAACACCACGGTGCAGCCGGCGGCCAGCGCCGGCGCGATTTTCCAGGCGCTGGTCACCAACGGGAAATTCCAGGGCACCACCAGGCCAACCACGCCCAGCGCCTCGTAGCGCAGACGTGCCGTAAAGCCAGGTGCCGGCAGTTCAACGCCGGCGTTCTGGCGCGCGTCCAGCGTTTCAGTCAGGCCGGCATAGTAAGCAAAGGTCGCGATGGCATCATCAATGTCCACCTGTGCTTCATGGCGCGGCTTGCCGTTATTGCGCATCTGCAGCTCAACCAGCGCGGCCTGGCGCTGGCCAAGCTGCTCGGCAAAGCCACGCAACAGGCGCGCACGCTCGGCGGCCGGCGTTTGCCGCCAGGCCGGGAGCGCCGCACGGGCGGCGCGCACTGCGTTATCAATATCCTCCGTTGACGCACTGGAAACCTCGGCCAATGGCCGGCCCTGCGCCGGTTCGAATACCGTGATGGTCGGCCCACGGCCCTGGCGCCATTCGCCGTTCACATAGAGAGGATAAGTCATGGCAACAGCTCCGTAATTTCCGGGTTATTCAGGCTGGCCTGTGGCGCATAGCGCGCTGTGCGGTAAACCGCCGCCGGCTCCGGGAAGATACGCAATAAGACGAGATAGGCCAGCGCCGCCAAGCCCAGCGTCACCGGCAGGCTGATATCAATCCCCCCGGCCAGCTCGCCCAGCGGGCCGACGAATTGCCCGGGAATATTGACCAGGCACAGCCCTATCCCCGCGCTGGGGATCCAGGCGCCAAGCCCACGCCAGTTCCAGCCATGGTGAAACCAATAACGCCCACCGCGCTGACCACGGGTGAAGACCTGCAGATCGTCCGCGTGGTAGAAACCGCGGCGCTCAACCAGCCCGATAATCATGATCACCATCCACGGCGTGGTGCAGGTAACGATCAGCACGGCGAAGGTGGAAACGCTCTGCACCAGGTTAAAGGCAAAACGGCCGATAAAAATAAACAGAATGGCGGCCACGCCGATCAGCAGCGTCGCCCGCACGCGGCTAAGCAAACGGGGGAACATGCTGGACATATCAAGCCCGGTGCCGTAAAGCGCGGTGGTGCCGGTGGACATGCCGCCGATGATCGCGATCAGGCAGACCGGCAGAAAATACCAGGCAGGTGAGACCGCCAGCAGCCCGCCAACGTAGTTGTTATCCGCCAGATACTGCGGCGCGTGGGTGGCCACCACCGTGGCGGAGCACAGCCCAAACAGGAACGGGATCAGCGTGGCCAACTGCGCGGCAAACACCGCCCCCATAATCCGTGTCTTGGGGGTGCTACGCGGGATATAGCGCGACCAATCCCCCAGAAAAGCGCCGAATGAAATCGGGTTGCTCATGGTCAGCAGTACCGCGCCGATAAACGCGGCCCAGAAGCCTGGCGCACCCAACGCCACGCTGCCGCTAAAGCCGGAATCAAAGGTGCCGCTGAAGGCAAAGCACCCCAGCAGGAACATCAGGCTGGAAGCGAAGACGGCGATTTTGTTGACCCACAGCATAAAGCGAAAGCCATAGATACACACCGTTAGCACCAGCACGGCAAAAACGCCGTAGGCCAGGCCAAGCGACACATCATTTTCGGGCACGCCCAACAGGCGGCGGGCGCCGCCGATCAGGGCATCGCCCGAACTCCAGACCGAGAGCGAAAAAAACGCCACCGCCGTCAGCAGCGACAAAAAAGAGCCCACGATGCGCCCGTGAACACCAAAGTGGGCGCCGGAAGACACCGCATTGTTGGTGCCGTTAATCGCACCAAACACCCCCATCGGCGCCAGGATCAGCGCCCCCACCACGACGCCGATCAGGATAGCCATCAGGCCGGCCTGGAAAGACAGCCCGAATAGGATAGGAAAACTGCCAAGCACCGAGGTAGCAAAGGTATTGGCGCCGCCAAAGGTCAGGCGGAAAAGATCCAACGGCGTGGCGTCACGCCGATCGTCAGGTATTTGCTCGACCCCGAAGGTTTCGATGGACATGGTTGACTGTGACATAATTACCTCTGCTTGCTTCAGGGGCTGCGCCGTTATTTCAGTTGCAGGCCGACAGGTGCTCGTGGCAGGCCAGCCAGCCCTGCGGCGTGCGCCTGAACACAATGGTTTCAATCTCGTTCAACAGGCTCTCCTGCCCAGCAATCCTGATCCGGGTAGCGACGTTATGATGGAATACCGCCGCATCCCCATGCACCTGCACGTGTGCGTTGCTGGAAACGCAGCTCAGCACGCTGAAGCCCGCGTTTTGCCAGGCCGTCCACTGCGCCAAATAGGCGGTGCGGCTCAGCAACGGCGCTTCCAGGGTGTGCAGGATAAAGGTGGCGTCTTCGGTGAAGGCGGCAAAATAAGCCGGCGTGTCGTTACGGGCAAATGCCGCCACCAGGCGCTGCGCCGCGGCCTGTACCTCATTAACCTGGCTCATCGCTGCACCACGCCCGGCAGCACACAAAGCATTTCATAGAGCAGATTGGCCCCCATCTGGGCGGTCATGCCGCTGATATCATACGGCGGCGACACTTCCACCAGATCGCAGCCCACCAGTTGCAGCCCCCGGCAGCCGCGCACAATTTCCAACCCCTGTATTGAGGTCAAGCCCCCAACTTCCGGCGTGCCGGTGCCGGGCGCCCAGGCGGGATCCAGGCTGTCGATATCGTAGGAAAGGTATACCGGGCCGTCGCCCATCTGGGCGCGTATATCCGCCATCAACGGCGTCATGCTTTGGTACCAACACTGTTCAACCGGGATCAGACGGAAGCCCTGATCGACGCCCCACTGAAAGTCTTCACTGGTGTATCCCTGCGCGCGCTGGCCAATCTGCACCACGCGTTTGCAATCCAGCAGCCCTTCTTCAACGGCCCGGCGGAAGGTGGTGCCGTGGGCGATCTTCTCGCCAAACATCTCATCATTGGTGTCAGTGTGGGCATCGACGTGAATCAAGCCAACCGGGCCATGCTTTTTCGCCAGGGCGCGTAGGATCGGTAAAGTGATGGTATGGTCACCGCCCAGCGTCAGCGGGATCAGCGGCCATTTGTTAAGCTCGGTGTAGTAGTCTTCGATGATATCCACCGACTTCAGCAGGCTATAGGTATTGATCGGCACATCCCCCAGGTCCCCCACTTGCAGGGAATCGAACGGCGCGGCGCCGGTGGCCATGTTATAAGGGCGAATCATGACCGATTCGCTGCGAATATGGCGCGGCCCGTAACGTGTGCCCGCACGCTGGGAAGTGCCCAGATCCAGCGGAATACCGACAAACGCGGCGTCCAGGCCCTGCGGCCCGCTGCAATAAGGCAGGCGCATCATGGTTGCACGCCCGGCAAAACGCGGCATTTCGTTGCCGTTCTGAGGTTGGTGATATTGGTTTTCCATCGTTGCTGTCTCCCACATCAACTGTTGCCGGTCATTACCGGCCCGATTAGTAGGAAAATAGTGCGATAGATGGCGGGGATTAAAAAATAGCAGAATACAAAAAATCAGTTCAGTAATTTGAAAACTAAACGCGCCACTTATTTTTGAAAACCGGCTGATATTTATCAGAAATTATGGCGTCTTCCACAGCGGCTTTTTTGGCCCTGCAAAGCCGTTTTTAGGGCAGATAATGGCCGCAAGGACTGCCCGACAGGCATAAAAAAACCCCGCGGATGGCGCCGCAGGGCTTGTGGCACAACCACTGGCTATCAGGCTTGCGCTTCGCGCGCCGCTATAAAGGCCAGTGCCAGGTCAATACGCTGTAGTGAACGCGCCTGGCCAACGGCATGCACGGTCACGTCCACGCCCGGCGACTGGCCTGCGCCGGTTACCGCTACGCGCAGCGGCATGCCGACCTTGCCCATCCCCACGCCCAGCTCATCGGCGGTGCCCTGAATGGCGTTATGCACGTTCTCCGGCGACCAATCGGCGATCGCCGCCAGCTTGGCGCGCACCACTTCCAGCGGTTGGAGCGCAACCGGGCGCAGGTGTTTCTTCGCCGCATCGGCGTCGAATTCAGTGAAATCCTGATAGAAATAAACGCAGGAAGCGGCCATTTCCTTCAGGGTTTTACAACGTTCGCCCAGCAGCTTGACGATATCCTTCAGCTCCGGACCATTGCGGGTGTCGATCCCCAGTTGCTCAACGTGCCACGCCAGGTGCACGGCAACCTGTTCCGCCGGCAGGTGGTTAATGTAGTGGTGGTTCAGCCACTGCAGCTTTTCCGTATTGAAAGCGCTGGCTGATTTGCTGATGGCTTCCAGCGTGAAAAACGCTTTCATTTCTTCAATAGAGAAAATTTCCTGATCGCCGTAGGACCAGCCCAGGCGAACCAGATAGTTCAGCAGCGCCTCCGGCAGGTAGCCGTCGTCACGGTACTGCATCACCCCAACCGCGCCGTGGCGCTTGGAGAGCTTTTTACCGTCGTCACCCAGGATCATGGAAACGTGGGCGTATTCCGGCACCGGCGCGCCCAGCGCTTTCAGGATGTTGATCTGGCGCGGGGTGTTGTTGATATGGTCTTCGCCGCGGATCACATGGGTGATTTCCATATCCCAGTCGTCCACCACCACACAGAAGTTATAGGTTGGCGAACCGTCGGTGCGGCGGATGATCAGATCGTCCAGCTCCTGGTTGCTGAATTCGATCGGGCCACGGATTTTGTCGTTAAAGATAACCGAGCCTTCCTGCGGGTTACGGAAGCGCACCACATGCGGCTCATCAGCGTTGTGAGTGCACTGGCCGTCGCGGCAGCGGCCGTCGTAACGCGGCTTTTCGCCGTTGGCCATCTGCTGCTCGCGCAGCGCTTCCAGCCGCTCTTTAGAGCAGTAGCAGCGGTAGGCCGTGCCCTGCTCCAGCATTTGATCGATCACCGAGTTATAACGATCGAAGCGTTTGGTCTGGTAATACGGGCCTTCGTCCCAATCCAGGTTCAACCAGTTCATGCCATCCATAATCGCATCGATGGCATCCTGGGTTGAGCGCTCCAGATCGGTATCTTCAATGCGCAGCACAAACTCGCCACCCGCGTGGCGGCTGTATAACCAGGAGTAAAGCGCGGTACGGGCGCCACCGACGTGCAGGTAGCCGGTTGGGCTAGGTGCAAAACGGGTTTTGATTTTCATTGGGATCACTTGCCTTATTACGCAATGCGCGCCGACGGATGCCGACACATGCTCGGAATTGAAAAAAGTGGGCAACATTGTACCACCACGGGGCAATTCCTCAACGCCGACGCAAGGTTGCCCGCCGGAATTTCATCTAAATTCCGGCGTGATTACGCCGTTAAAGTGCAAATAATCGGCGCCGCCGGCGATAAAGTTCGCAGCCTGTCTAAATTTGCGGCGAACGGTTGAAATCATTTTAAAAAGCGTTGACTCACATTGAACTATCCCTATAATGCGACTCCAACAAGACGGGGCGATTAGCTCAGTTGGTAGAGCATCTCCTTTACACGGAGGGGGTCGGCGGTTCGAGCCCGTCATCGCCCACCATCTTGTTAAGCATTGAGTATGAGGGTGATTAGCTCAGTTGGTAGAGCATCTCCTTTACACGGAGGGGGTCGGCGGTTCGAGCCCGTCATCACCCACCATCATAACTCATGCAAACCCGGAAGCCCTGAAGTGGGTGATTAGCTCAGTTGGTAGAGCATCTCCTTTACACGGAGGGGGTCGGCGGTTCGAGCCCGTCATCACCCACCACTTCTGCGGGTCGTTAGCTCAGTTGGTAGAGCAGTTGACTTTTAATCAATTGGTCGCAGGTTCGAATCCTGCACGACCCACCAATGTAAAAAAGCGCCCTAAAGGCGCTTTTTTGCTATGCGCTGAACCCAACGTTCGAACTACGGAGCCACCTGCGGCGATAGCCCGAAGGGCGAGCAACGCGCATTATCCAGCACCCCCCCCCCATTCATCTTCCAGGGATACCTTAGGAATCCGGGGAAGTAAGGAAACCGTATCACTGGCAACAGGATACGGTTTTTTTTTCGTCTGTATGCGCCCTTCCCTGCGCTGGGGAAGCCCCCCAGATTACCGGACGAAGCAAAGAAAATAGCCTTGTTGCCCCCCTTTTCTCTGGTCTAAAGCATACAGATTAGCTTGATCGCTATTCGTTATGTTATAACATATCAAAATCAAGTGAAAAGGATAAGGAAGGCGGAGTATGAACACAGATAATCGTATTCCCGTTACCGTTCTGACCGGTTTTCTGGGATCAGGTAAAACTACGTTGCTGAACCATATTCTCAGCCAGCAGCACGGCTTACGTGTGGCCGTGATAGAGAATGAGTTTGGTGAAATCGGTATCGACGATGCGCTGGTCATCAATGCCGATGAAGAAGTTTTCGAGATGAACAATGGTTGCATCTGCTGCACGGTGCGGGGCGATCTGATCCGTATCCTGAACCGACTGATGCGACGCCGCGATAAGTTTGACCGTATCCTGATAGAAACCACCGGGATGGCAAACCCCGGGCCCGTTTCACAGACCTTTTTCATTGATGATGAAATCAGCGCCGCCCTGCGTCTTGACGGCATTATCACGGTGGTGGATGCCAGACATGCCGGGTTACATCTGGACGACAGCAGCGAACTTCGTGAGCAGATTGCCTTTGCCGATGTACTCCTGCTGAACAAGGCCGATCTGGTCACGCCCGCTGAACTCGACGAGCTGGAGACGCGCCTGCGCGGCATGAATGCTCTGGCGCGTCTCCATCGCACCGTTAATGCAGATGTGGATATCCCAACGGTTCTGGACATCGGTGGGTTTGATTTGCAGCGTGTATTGCAGGAGCGCCCGCAGTTCCTGGATCCAGAATATCCTTTCGAGTGGGCAGGTGTCTGGCATCTGCCGCCAGGCGAGGCCGAACTGCATTATGCCACTGGCCCTGATCCGTTGATTGGCGCCCTGTTCACTGCCGTACCAGGCCGTGATGAGGAGGCCTTTACGCAGCTTATCGAGCAGGCGGATAAGGCATTTGCCCGTAGCAGCCTACGGGATGAAGTGGATGAAGCACTGGCGCCATCGCACCGGGTGGTTTCGCTGCAGGTGCCGGAAACCGGCACTCAGACGATCAAACTGACGCTCCCCGAAGAGGGGGACTATGCACTGGTGACCGAACACCTGCCTGACGAATTTGATCTCGCACTGTACCGCAATGGCGTGGCGCAAAAGCCTGTCATATCCCGTGCTTTCAGCGCAGCACATAGCCATGACGAGGAAGTCACGTCCGTCGGTATTACCGTGGAAGGCGCGCTGTCGGAATATAAATTAAACAACTGGTTACGTTTGCTGTTGTCATCGCAGGGGCAGGACATCTTCCGTTCCAAGGGGATCCTGAATCTGGCAGGGAAAAACCAGCGGGTGGTTTTCCAGGGGGTGCATATGCTGATGGATGTCGACGTTGATCGTGACTGGAAAGCCGGTGAACCGCGGCGTAGCGAGCTGGTCTTTATCGGCCGCAATCTAGACCGCCAGATGCTAATTCGTGGGGTGCAGGCATGTCGGGCATGACAGGTAGCGCGGACCCCCGACAACAGTTAGTTCCAGTGTGGATTGCTCACGAACATGACTATATCAACCTGTTAGTTTGGTCACCGACGGGGCGGCTCATGGCCTGTGCCAGCGCAGACGGTGGAGTTGCGGTGTACTCCGGCGATGACGGGCGTTTGCTATGGCGGCATTCGGCACATGGATTAGGTACGACGGCACTGGCCTGGTCGCCGGACGGGCAGAGACTGGCCAGCGGAGGCCAGGACGACCATATCGTGATATGGGAGCCGGTGACCGGAGAGCCATCGGGATGCTGGCAAGCGGGCCGCGGCTGGGTGGAAAAACTGGCATGGTCATCTGATGGTGTGCTAGCCAGCATCGCCGGTAAGGAACTCAAACTGTGGAATGAACGGGGCTCGCTGCAACAGGCGTTTGAACCCGTGGGCAGTACGCTGACAGGGCTTGAATGGATGCCGGATGGCAGCCTGCTGACATCATGTTACGGTCAGGTCAGCCACTGGCATCCAGGCAAAGCAGAGCCTGTGCGGAATTATTTCTGGAAGGGATCACTACTCAGTCTGGCCGCCAGTCCGGATGGTGTGTGGATAGCCGCGGGCAGCCAGGAAGGTATCGTGCAGTTATGGGCAAAATCCGCCGAAAAATCGTGCCAGATGAGTGGCTACAACGCAAAGGTTCGCCATCTCTGCTGGAGCCATGATGGTCAGTTGTTTGCGACCAGTGGTGGCGAGGAGATACTGATCTGGGATTGCAGTGGTCAGGGGCCAGAAGGCACAGAGCCCGACTACCTGCCGGTACATCAGGGAACGATAACGGCGCTTTCATTCAGCCCCGTCAGCAAATGGATTGCCAGCGGTGCGGAGGACGGTAGCCTGTTTCTTTATGATGCGGCAAGCCGTCGGCAGTTGGCGATTCTGGTGGAAAACGAAGCAGTAAGCGCCCTGTGCTGGCATCCAGAGGGGGAATATCTGACTGCAGGTTATGCCGACGGAACGGTCAAATTGCTGCAGTTGGCCGGTCACCGTGGAGAAAAGATCAATGGAGTGAATACGGAAATCAAGAAGGAACAATGTGAAGCGCAACACCTTAAATAGCCTGATAGCCAAAGATGATTTGGCTACTGCGGAAAGTGTTCTCAGCGTCAATATCCAGTCTCTGGCGCGGCCTGGTGGCGGGGAGTTGCTTTCAGCCATTCGTTTTGAGGCCAGAGCCGGAGAATGTATGGCCGTTATCGGGCCTAACGGCAGCGGTAAAACCTCTTTACTGCGGGCGATCAGTCAGGAACTAACATCCCTGAAAGGCGAAATTCGGCTGCTGGGCCGTTCTCTGTCTGCGTTGTCCCGCCAGCAGCGGGCCAGACAGATTGCTGTCCTGGCGCAAAATGATATGCCCGATATGCGGCTGACCCTTGAGGACTATGTGGCACTCGGGCGTATTCCTCATGCGCGGGATGTACCGCGCAGTGTGCATGATGCGATTGTAACCCGGGCCATTAAAGAAACCGGATTGCAGCGGTTATGCAGGCGGTCACTGTCGGCGCTTTCCGGTGGCGAAAGACAACGGGCGGCGCTGGCACGGGTACTGGCCCAGACACCAAACCTGGTGTTACTTGATGAACCCACCAATCATCTTGATCCCCCTGGGCGGGTGGAACTGCTTTCTCTGGTGAAAAGTAAGGGGATCACGGTAGTGGCGGTACTGCACGATCTGTCACTGACGGAATCCTTTGCTGACCGGGTACTTCTCTTGTCGCAGGGACGGTCAGTGATCTATGACACCCCGGAACGGGTACTGGTATCCGAATATCTTTATCCCGTCTTTGGGTTGACCAGTTTTACCGTAGCGCATCCCGGCACAGGGAAAGCGTTGCGTATTTTTGAAGTGCCGCACTGCGCGTAAATTAATTTCTAAGAGCCCATGATGAAAAAACTGCTTGTTAGCTTGATGGCGGTGATGTCAGTTTCAGTCGCCAGTGCTGCTGATTTTCCTGTCACTATTGAAAGTTGTGGAACGCCGGTAACGTTCACTGCCCCCCCGAAAAGGGCCATTATTAACGATCTCAATCTGTCAGAAATGGCGTTCGCGCTGCATTTGCAGGATCGTATCGTCGGGCTGACCGGGATCAGTGGCTGGTACAAGATGACGCCAGAATTTAAACAGGCGATGGGCACAATCCCGGAACTGGCGCCGAAGTATCCCACCCTGGAAACATTACTGGCGGCAGAGCCTGACTTCTTTTTTGCCGGCTGGAATTACGGTATGAAAGTGGGCGGTGAAGTGACGCCAGACACACTCAGCAAATATGGCATCAGGACATTTGTGCTGAGTGAGAGCTGCGTGTTCACCGCGGCACACAAACATAAAGCCACGATGGATCTGCTGTATAACGATGTACTGACGCTGGGCAAGATTTTTGGCAAACGAGATGAAGCACAGGCACTGGTGAATGGCTGGAAAAGGACGCTGAGCGAACTCCCCAAACCGGCGCAAGGAACACGTCCGTTAAACGTCTTTGTCTATGATTCAGGCGAGGACAAGCCATTTACCAGCGGCAAATATGCGATGCCCACGGCCATTATTGAAGCTGCAGGTGGTAAAAATGCAATGGAGGCGCTGGATACCAGTTGGGGAACCACCTCCTGGGAAAATGTGGCTGCGGCTGAACCGGATTTCATCATCCTGCTGGATTATCAGACTGGCAGTGGCGCGGATGCGCTGCGCCGCTTCCTGGAAAATCATCCGTTAATGAAACTGACACCGGCGGTACAGCATCAGCGTTACCTGAAACTACAGTATGCCGAACTGACGCCGGGGCCGGCCAACGTTAACGCCGTGGAAAAACTAGCGCGGGCAATGTATCCGCTGGCGGCAAAGTAATGTCTGCGTTGTCTCGTTATCACTGGGCGATGTGGAGTGCAATAGTGGTATTGCTGGGGCTGATGTTGCTCAGTATTGCCACCGGTACGGTATCACTGCCGCTGATGCAGGTGCTGGGGGCGCTAAGGCTGGCGGACGTGCCGGTGTCTGACATGGTCAGCAGGATTGTGACGGATTTACGTGTGCCGAGGACGCTACTTGCGGTGCTGACTGGGGCGGGGCTGGCGATGGTGGGTGCGTTGTTACAGACCACCACCCGTAATGATCTGGCCGACCCTTTTTTGTTTGGGCTGTCATCCGGCGCGTCAGCGGGGGCGGTACTGGTGATCACCCGCTTTGGCGATCGGCTCGGTGCATTAACGCTTCCCGTATCGGCATTTGTTGGTGGTGTCTGTTCCGCCATCGCAGTGATGTTGCTGTTTCATTTTAAAAAGCAACGTGGGGCAGAGCATCTGGTTCTCTGCGGGCTTGCCATCTCTTTTTTGTTCGGGGCGCTGACCAGCTATCTCATTTTTTCCGGCGATCAGCGGGCGGCCAGCGCCGTGTTGTTCTGGTCGCTGGGTGGTCTGGGGTTAGCCACCTGGGATAATCTGCCCTTCGCCATGTTCAGCCTGGTTCTGCTGAACGCCTTTGTCCTGTTGCGGTGGCGTTCGCTGGATGGTGTGCTGGCCGGAGAACAAACCGCGCTGTCGCTGGGGATTAACGTCAGCCGCCTGCGAATGGAGATTTTTCTCTGTTGCGCGCTGGCAACGTCTTTTCTGGTGGCGTTAACCGGTGTGATTGGTTTCGTCGGCCTTATGGTGCCTCATGTGTGTCGGCATTTTTCGGGCGTTAAACATCTGCTGTTGCTGCCACTGTGCGGCGTATGGGGCGCGGTTCTGCTGTGTGGCGGAGACATTGTCAGCCGGACGCTCCTGGCTCCGCAGGAACTGCCCATCGGCATTATCACAGCAGGCATTGGCGGTCTGTTTGTCATTACCCTCCTCGCCAGATCCCCGTCATGAGAATGGGCCTACTATTAGGCTCCGCTTTTGGTGTTATGCTCTGTGCATTGTGTCGTGTTATTTACACGTATCTCATCACAGGCGATGAACGATGACAGCTAAAGAACGAAACACGCAGAGCGTGACAATGGCGGTGGAGCGAACCTTGCTTGCCCGGGCGCGTGAAGCTGGCATTAACCTGAGTGCCACCCTGGCTGTTGAGCTTCGCCAGCATGAAGCGAAAAAATGGCAAGAACAGAACATGGAAGCAATCGAAGCATTAAATCGTTTTCATGATGAACAGGGTTGTTTCAGCGATGAATACAGGACGTTTTAACAATGCAATTCACTGTATATGGTAATACTGGGAAAAGCGTCATTTACCCTCTATTGCTCAATGTCACGAGCGATATTATTGGGCAGTTAAACCGTCGGATAGTGATCCCTTTATTGCCTGTTGAAAAGTTTCCGGGAGGGCGCCGCCCGTTTGCAAAACATCGCTGAAAATGCACCGGATTTATCGTACCCCAGATCCGGCGCACCTGTTTTAATCAGGCAGCGAGCGTCGCCCCGCCGTCAATCACGATATCCTGCATGGTGATATGGCTGGCGAGATCAGAAGCCAAAAACAAGATCGCCTCGGTAACCTCACGCGGCTGGGCTATTTTGCCCAGCGGGATCCCCAGCTTGAACTGTTCGGGGAAGCCGTTAATGGTCTTCTGCTCGCCGCTTTCGTCCTGCCACATCCCCCGCTGCATCGGCGTATTGGTCGAACCGGGCGAAACAATATTACTGCGCACGCCATACGGCGCCATCTCCAGCCCAACGGTCTGGCACAGGCTGCGTAACGCCGCTTTGGATGCGCAATAAGCCGCCATGCCCACGCGCGGCACGTGCGCCGCATTGGACGCAATGCTGACAATGGCGCCGCGCCGCTGGCGGCGGAACACCGGCAGCGTATGGCGGAACAGGTTGAACGCGCCGCCGGCATTAACCGCCAGGCACGCCAGCCAATCCTCGCTGCTGGTTTCATCCGTCAGCCCCATGCGCAAAATGCCCGCGCCGTTGACCAGTACGTCCAGCCCATCATGTTCGGCCAGCAAACGGGCACACGTGCAATCAACCGCCGCCGCATCGGCAATGTCCAACAGCTCGGTGCGGAACGGGTAATCGTCATCGCCGAAATGGCGATCAAAGCCGATAACTTGCGCCCCGGCCTTCACAAACGCACGCGCGGTATCCAGACCGATGCCGGCGCCGGCGCCGGTCACCCAAACGCGTTTACCGCTGAAATCCCACTGGCTCATCAGGCGTTCCCCCCAGACAGTAATGCCCACCAGGCGTCGATGGTCGGATTTTTCGCCAGGGCGACAAAATCGATATCGCTGCGGATTTTGCGCCAGCGGGTTGCCAGTTCCATAATGCGCACCGAATCCAAACCGTAATCGATCAGGTTCTCATCGTTACCCATCTCTTCGCTGTCCTCATCAAGCAGCGGCAGGATCTGTTGGCGCAGCGCATCTTTGCTGGCGATGCCGGGCAACAGTTCGGCGGTGGTCACCACCCGGCCGCAGCGGCCGGCGGCATAGCGCAGCGCCATCAGATGCTCGTCACGTGAAAAGTCAGCCAATGCGTCCGCCACCATAAAGGGTTGGATATCGCGCATGAAGGCGTCCAGCGCCGTGGTCAGGCAGCCGATATGGGCATAAACACCGCAGATAATCAGCTGATCGCGGCCGGATTCCCGCAGGATCGCTTCCAACGGCGAGCGCTGAAAGGCGCTGTAGCGCCACTTGGTCAACACGGTGTCATCATCCTGCGGCGCCAGCGCCGCCACCACCGCCTGCTGATCCGGATGATCGTTCAGGCCCGGCCCCCACATATCGTTAAGCAACGCGCGATCCGCATCAGACTGCTGGGTGGGCTGCGCGGTGTAAAACACCGGGATCCCCTGCTGTTTGCAATAACGGCGCAGGTTGGCGATGTTTTCCACCACCTGTTTGATTAACGGGCTGTCTTCCCGCCAAAAGTTCAGGAAATATTGCTGCATATCATGAATCAGCAGCGCAGCTCGTTGCGGCTCAACTACCCAACCCACCTTATTCGCAGGCAATTCTTCCCGCGTCGGCAGTGCATAATCGTCAATTTTAGGAATGGCCATCACTACTCTCCTTGGGCCGTTGGCTGTTGCTGCGCTTCCAGGCTTTGGCGCAGCAGTTTTTTATCCACTTTGCCGACCGGCGTTAGCGGCAGGCTGTCTACCAGCACAATGCGGTCCGGCAACTTAAAATCGGCCACGCCCAGCTCACGCAAATGGCGGCGCAGCACCACCGGCTTCAGGGGCCGGGTAGCAATCACATAGGCACAGCTCTTTTCACCCATCAGGGCATCCGGCATAGACACCAGCGCGGCGTTGATCACATCCGGGTGGCGCAGCAGCAGGTTTTCCACCTCTTCTGCGGCAATCTTTTCCCCACCGCGGTTGATCTGGTCTTTCTGCCGCCCCTGCACCTTGATATAGCCGTCTTCGGTGATACTGATCAGATCGCCGGAGCAGTAAAAGCCGTTTTCGTCAAAGGCGCTGGCGTTGTGCTCCGGGCTTTGGTAATAACCGCGGAAGGTATACGGCCCCCGCGTCATCAGGCGGCCAACGGCCCCCGGCGGCAGCGGGTTGCCCTCATCGTCGGCGACCCACACCTCATCGCCCGGCGACATCGGTTTGCCTTGAGTGGTGAACATATGCGGTTCGTCGTCGTCCAGCAGCGTGTAGTTGACCAGCCCTTCCGCCATGCCGAAGACCTGCTGCAACTGGCAGCCGATCTCGGCGGGAATACGCGCCGCCAGCGTTTCGCTCAGCTTGGCGCCCCCCACCTGCAACAGTTGCAGGCTGGCCAATGCGGCATTGCTGCCCCACTCTTCTATCGCCTGCAGCCACAGCGTCACGGCCGGCGGCACCAGTGCGGTTACGGTGATCCGGTGCTGTTCAATCAGCCGGAAACACTGCGCCGCGTCTGGATCGCTGGCGAACACGGTTAACCCGCCCACGTAAAACACGCCCAGTACGCCCGGCGAGCTCATTGGGTAGTTGTGCGCCACCGGCAACGCGCACAGGAAGCGGGTCTGCGCGTCAAAACCACACACTTCGACGCTGCGGCGAATACTGTAGTAATAGTCGTTGTGGGTTCGGGGGATCAGTTTCGGCGTGCCGGTGCTGCCGCCGGAAAGCTGGAAAAAGGCCACCTGATCGGCGGCGGACGGTGCGGCGACAAAGCCCTGGCTGTCTTCTTCCATCCAGGCGGCAAGCGCGCGCGCATCGCCCTCGGCATGGTGTAACCCCACCACGCGCAATGACAGATGGCGGCTGCAAAAGACCGCCAGCACATCGTCATCGGCAAACAGCGGGTGGCGGCGATCGGCGATCAGCAAGCTGGGGCGAATCTGCGTGGCGTAAGCATCAAGCTCGCTGCGCTGGTGGTTGGGCAGCGCATTAACCGGCACCACGCCAATCTTCAACAGGGCAAAAAACACCACGTAAAACTCAACGTCGTTGCCCAACTGCACCAGAGCGGTATCGCCGGCTTGCACCCCACGGCGCTGCAACGCCGCCGCCAGGTTGGTGGAATACTGCGCCAGTTGGCGGTAGCTTAGGCTGCCACGGGCATCAATCAGCGCCGCCGTGTCATTTTCAGCCTGCCGATCGAGAATGTCGGTCAGCGGCAGATCAAGCCAATAACCGCACTCGCGGTAGCGGCGGGCAAACTCTTCGGGCCAGGGGGTAAAAGCAATGCTCATTATTTTTATCCTTGGTTCAAACCGAATGCACGCAGGATTGTGCTCAGTTTGACACCGGTTTCACGCCATTCGGATTCGGGCAAGGAGTCCTGCACTATGCCTGCGCCGGCAAACAACCTCACCTGCTTGCCATCCACGGTGCCGCAGCGGATGGTGACCACCCATTCACCGTCGCCGTTGGCATCACACCAACCAACGATGCCGCCGAACAGTCCACGGTCAAAGGGTTCCAACTGTTTAATCAGTTCTGCCGCCGCGGCCGTTGGCGTGCCGCACAGCGCAGGCGTTGGGTGCAACAGGCAGGCCAGCGACAGCGCGTTTTCCGTTTTATCCGCCACTTTGCCGTCAATCGGCGTTGACAGGTGCCAGAGCGTCGTGGTGCTGAGCAATTCCGGGGCGGCGGGGATATTCAGAACCTGGCTGCGTGCGGCCAGCATGCGGCGCATGCCTTCGGTCACGATCTGGTGCTCGTAGCGATCTTTTTCCGACGCCATCAGTTGTTGGCGCACCTCGCGATCGCGCTGTGGATCGGCTTCCCGCCGGGTTGAGCCCGCCAACGGGTTCGAGTAGAAGCGATCGCCCTCTTTGCGTAACAGCAATTCCGGGCTGGCCCCCAACAGCGCGCCGGTGGCCAGCGGCACGTGGAAATGAAAGCCGTGCGGGTTCTGGGTAATAATACGCGCCATCAGCGCATGCCGGTCCACCGGGTGGCGGGTTTCAATCTCCAGCAGCCGTGAAAGCACCACCTTATCCAACCGCCCGCTCTTCATTTGTGCCACCGCATCGCTGACCATCTGCATGAACACCGGCTGTGGCGGCACTTCAAGCTGGCTGGCGATTTCCGGCGCGCTGCCGTTGGCCGCTGCGGCAGCGCCAAATGCGCGTTCGCGCTCAAACCAGTGAACGTGTTGCGGCACAAACAAGGCCGAAGGCTGGTGCGTGTCGAAGGGGATAGCGCCACATAACACCGGGTTGCTAACTCCGGCTAACCGCGCTTTGGCGAATGCCTGTTGCACCGCCTGTTGAAATACACCGCCAATCTCTTCACCGCCAAACGCAGGCAAAGCCATCGCAGCCACGCAGCCTTCCGTCCTCAGGCTCCGATAGGGCGAAGAGAAAAAGAAGCCGGAGGCCAGAGGTAAAGATGCCGCCTCTGCACGCTCATCATCCCTGCTAAACGGTTCCCTATGATTGGCACCACTCATGGCTATATCCATCGGTACACCTTTATCCTTTCATCAACGAAAATCACCGATAATAATGATTATCATTTATGTTAATCGCGCGCTAAATTACCTGTCATGATTTATCATGTCAACCAACAGTAACCCCTTCTCTGCGCCTGAATTATCAGGTAAATATTAGGGTTTTCGCCTATTTCCCCGCAATGTTGCGCGATACGGAAAGCTGGCCTTGTAACCGCTCACCCGGGTGGTTTACGCGATCGCATCACCGGGCGGTGGAACAAAAAATCAACACCTATGCAACTTGCCTTTATGGCGGACACATATATTTTTTATCAGTGGTAGATATAACTCTTTAATCTAAAAGGACACATTTCGATGAACAAAATTCTGCTGCTGGCGGCGGCGCTGTTCGGTTTCCTGGCGTTCAACAGCAGCTATGCTGCCGGCCCAGCCTGGCCGCGTACCCTGCAAACCACCCACGGCAGCGTTACGCTGGATCACCCGCCGGCGCGCATCGTTTCCACCAGCGTGACCGTTACCGGCACCCTCTTGGCCATTGACGCGCCGGTGATCGCCAGCGGCGCCGCCACGCCCAATCAGCGCCTGACCGACCCACAGGGCTTTTTCCGCCAGTGGGCGGATATCGCCCGGCAGCGCGGCGTAAAACGCTTGTATATCGGCGAGCCCAACGCCGAAGCCGTTGCCGGTGAAGCGCCCGATCTGATCATCGTAGCCGCCACCGGCGGTGATTCCGCCCTGCCGATCTACGATCAGTTGAAGGCCATTGCCCCGGTGCTGGTCGTCAACTACGACGATAAAAGCTGGCAAGAATTGGCCCAGGAGCTTGGCCAGGCGACCGGGCACGAAGCACAGGCCGCCAACGTGATCGCCGCGTTCGATGCGCAAGAAAACGCGCTAAAACAGCGGATGCAATTGCCGCCCCAGCCGGTTTCCGCGCTGGTGTTCCGCAACGACGGCAAGGCGGCCAACCTGTGGACCGCCGAATCCTCACAGGGGAAACTGTTACAGCAGCTTGGCTTTACCCTGGCAACGTTGCCGCCAAAATTAAGTACCAGCACCAGCATGGGGATGCGCAAGGACATCATCCAACTGGGCGGGGAAAACCTGGCCGCCGGGCTGAATGGTCAAACGCTGATGCTGTTCGCCAACGATGAAAGCGACGCCCAACGCCTGATGGCCAACAGCCTGCTGGCGCATCTGCCGGCGGTACAGAACCAGCGGGTTTACCCACTGGGCAATGATACCTTCCGCCTGGATTATTACAGCGCCAGCAACCTGCTGACGCGGCTGGAAAAGCAGTTTACTTCCCACTGACGGTTAACGGCGACGTTTCCTCCGGCCTGTGCAGGGTAACCTGCCGCAGGCCGGTCATCGTCACTAACAGCAGCACACCCAGCAGCGCCGCCCCCAGGCCGAAACTGGTGGCGGTCATCGCCGGCAGCATAAAGGCCCCCATCGCCCCCAGCAACAGCGCGCCCAGCGCATCGCCCACCACGTTCTGCGCCGTCCACAGGCCGTTAATCCGGCCCAGGAACGCATCCGGCGTCAGGTTCTGAATCAGCCCGTATTGCAGCAACGAATTCACCGCGCTCAGGTAGCCAAATACCACTAGGCACACCAACGCCAGGCTATACCACGGCATCAGGCCGAACAGCGCAATCGCCACAAAGGCACCGATGGCGGTCAGCAGCATCATCCAGCCAGGGCGCGCCACCTGCGCCACTCGCCCGCTGGTAAAAGCGCCCAGCGCCGCGCCGAGCGGCACCGCGGAATACATAAAGCCCAGGTAGGACGCGCCGATATGCCAGCTTTCACCCACGGCGGGATAAATGACGCGCACCGCGCTGGCCATGGTCAGCAACGCCCCGATCAGCGCTACCATGCCAATCACTTTGTTTTGGAATAAGAAGGCAAAACCGCTCACCAGTGCACGTAACGGGTGTTCACGCGGCTGCGGTGGTGGCATCAATTGCGGCAGGCTAAGCAACGGCACCAGCGTCAGCAGGGTGCCCAACGCCGCCAGGCCATAGTTCCAGCTCACCCCGGCGCTGGCGATCACGACGCCGCCCACCGCCGGGGAAAGCACCGAACCAAACCGCACCGTCAGCATACTGATCGCCCCGGCCTGTACGATATTTTCTCGCCCGACCAGCGCAGGAGTGGCCGCCAACAGAGCCGTGACCCCCACAGCGCCGAAAAAACCGTCCCACACGGCGAGCAGGTAGATCACCGCCAGCGAAGGCGATGGCAAGGCGGCGTTAACGCACAGGCCGATAAAGCCAATGCCGCAGGTCGTGCGGGCAAACAGGATCAGGCGGCGGCGCTCATAGCGATCCGCCAGCACGCCGCCCATCAATAGCCCGGTAAACATCCCGCCGCCGGCGAACGTTACCGCAAGCCCCACCAGCAGCGTTGAACCGGTTAATGCCTGAATTTGCACCGGGATGGCGATCGCCATCAGGCCCAGAGCCAAAATAGAAATAAAACGCGCACAGAACACGGCGCGAAAGGCACGGTTAGTTCTCAACAGGCTAAAATCGAGCAAAATAGAGGGTTTATTTTTATTCATTGGTATTTTCACCACAAATTCCAGGTTGTGCGCCGCAATGCCATGACGCGGGCGCTGCAATCATTTGGCGACTCATGCTACCATAGACGGACACAACCAATAATGATAATAACTATCATTGATGTTCAGTTTGATAATGGGATGTCATGTTTCGGCTTACACGCAACAATACCTCTCTTCCACCTCCCCTCGCCGCGGGGTCTTACGGCATGCCCGGTTCTTCCCGTACGTTTCGCCGCCGGTTTTATGGCCTGCTATTGGCCGTTTTGGCGCTGCTGCTGGTGGCGGTGCTCAGCCTGGCGCTGGGCGCAAAATCCATCCCTTTTGATACGGTGATTCAGGCGTTGTCCGGCCAATGCAGCACGGCGGACTGCGTGATCATCACCGAATCCCGGCTGCCGCGGACGTTGGCCGGTATTTTGGCCGGCGTGGCGCTTGGGCTGGCGGGCGCATTAATGCAAACCCTCACCCGTAACCCGCTGGCGGATCCTGGGATCCTCGGCATCAACGCCGGCGCCGGCTTTGCCGTGGTCTTGGGGATCACCTTTTTTGGCGCGGTCAGCGTTGGCCACTACCTCTGGTTCGCCTTTGCCGGCGCGCTGCTGGCCTCCCTGCTGGTGGCGCTGATCGGCGCGCTGGGCGGCAGCACCATCAACCCTATCCGCCTGACGCTGGCCGGCGTGGCGCTGGCCGCGGTGCTGGAAGGGATGACCTCGGGCATTGCGCTGCTCAACCCGCTGGTGTTCGATCAACTGCGTTTCTGGCAGGCCGGTTCGCTGGATATTCAAAATATGCAGGTGGTGCGTGCCGTGGCTCTGCCCATTGTGCTTGGCACCCTGATCACGCTGTGGATGAACAAGGCGCTCAACAGCCTGAGCATGGGCAATGAACTGGCCACCGCCCTCGGCACCGGCATTGTGCGCACCCAATTGCTCGGGCTGCTGGCGATCACGCTGCTGTGCGGCAGCGCCACCGCCGCCGTGGGCCCGATTGCCTTTGTGGGCCTGATGATGCCGCACATCGCGCGCCGCCTGTCCGGTTCGGAGCTACAGTGGATGTTACCGTGGACGCTGGTGCTCACGCCGATTTTACTGCTCAGCGCCGATCTGCTCGGCCGTTTTCTGGTGCCGGGCGAACTGCGCGTTTCCGTCGTCACCGCCCTGCTCGGCTCGCCGATGCTGATTGCGCTGGTGCGCAAACGCCATCTGTTCAGGAGGGGGAGCTAATGTCGATGCTGGCTGCCCGCCTGATGATAACCAAACGCCCATTGCGCGCCTCCAGGCCCCTGCTGACCGCGCTGGTGTTGGCGCTGGCCTGTGTTGCGCTGGCGGTCTATGCGCTCGGCTCCGGCACGCTGGCGCTCAGCGCCGGCCAGGTGATTGACGCGCTGCGCGGCGAGGGCCCAGCCAATCTGCTGGTGATCGTTAACCAGTGGCGGCTGCCGCGCGTCGTCATGGCGCTGGTGCTGGGGGCGGCGCTGGGGCTGAGCGGCGCCATATTCCAGTCACTGCTGCGTAACCCGCTCGGCAGCCCGGACGTGATCGGCTTTAATACCGGCGCGTATACCGGGGTGCTGATCACCGTGGTGCTCTTCAACCAAAACGTGCTTGCCATTACCGGCGGCGCGCTGGCGGGCGGCCTGCTGACCGCCGTGCTGATTTACCTGCTGGCCTGGCGCGACGGCATGGAGGCTTTTCGGCTGATTATCGTCGGGATTGCCGTGCGGGCGTTGCTGGTGGGGGCCAATACCTGGCTCATCATCAGCGCGTCGCTGGAATCGGCCATGACCGCCGGGCTCTGGAGCGCCGGCTCGCTCAACGGCATCACCTGGGCGAAAAGCCTGCCGGTGCTGGCGATCATCGCCCTGTGCTGCCTGCTACTATCGATACTGGCGCGCCGCATGCGCCTGCTGGAAATGGGCGACGATACCGCCTGTGCCTTGGGCGTGCCGGTAGAACGGGCGCGCATGCTGCTGTTGCTGATCGGCGTGTTATTAACCGCGGCGGCGACCGCCGTGGCCGGCCCCATTTCTTTTATTGCGTTAGTCGCGCCGCAGATCGCCCGCCGCCTGTGCAACAACCGCTGCGTGCTGTTGCTGACGACGCTCACCGGCGCCCTGTTGCTGCTGGCCGCCGACGTTACCGCACAGCGGTTGTTTACGCCTTACCAACTGCCGGTGGGCGTGCTGACCGTAAGCCTGGGCGGCATTTACCTGATTTGGCTGTTAATCCGTGAGTCACGAAAAAAATGAGTGCTGATACCCTGTTGCCCGCGCCGCTGCGCGCCGAAAACCTGACGCTGAGCTACGATAAGAAAATCGTGGCGCAAAACCTGTCGGTTTCCATTCCCGAAGGCGAACTCACGGTGATCATTGGCCCCAACGCCTGCGGGAAATCCACGCTGCTGCGCACCCTGAGCCGCCTGATGCAACCGCAACAGGGCGCAGTCTGGCTCAACGGCAAGCTCATCGGCGAATACGCCACCAAAGAAGTCGCCCGCCAGCTTGGCCTGTTGCCGCAAACCTCTATCGCACCGGGTGATATCACGGTGTTTGATCTGGTGGCGCGCGGCCGTTACCCGCACCAGGGGCTGTTCAGCCGCTGGCGCCCGGAAGACCAACAGGCGGTGGAAGAAGCGATGCGCGCCACCGGCGTGGCCGAACTGGCGGAACAGGCGGTGGATACGCTCTCCGGCGGCCAGCGGCAACGGGTGTGGATCGCGATGGTGCTGGCGCAGCAAACGCCGTTGCTGCTGTTGGACGAACCCACCACCTGGCTGGACATTACTTACCAGATCGAGCTGCTGGAGCTGATGCGCCAGCTTAATCGCGACAAAGGCTACACTCTGGTGGTGGTGCTGCACGATCTGAACCATGCCTGCCGCTACGCCACGCACCTGATCGCCATGCGCGGCGGCAAAGTGGTAGCAGAGGGCGCGCCGAAAGACATCGTCACGCCGGCGTTGATTGAAGAGGTCTATGGGCTGCCGTGCGTGATTATTGACGATCCAGTTTCACACACGCCGCTGGTGGTGCCGCTGGGGAAATAACGTCGCTAAAGCAACGGGGGCCATAAAGGCCCCCGTTGTTGTTTAAGCGCCGGATACACCTTACAGCGCCCGCAACACCCGGTTCAATAACGGCCCCAGCACATTAAACGACGCCGGCGACACAATATCCACGTGTGCGCAGTCCAGTTCGTGCACCTGCAGCGCATCCACATAGCGCGCCCAGGTTTGCTGAACGTCCATACCCTCCTGCAAGGTGCGTTTGGCCACAAACAGCGTCGCCGTGCCGTGGAAACGGGCGGTACGGGTGCGGGAAAGCAGCCGCACCGAATCCGCATAGTTGGCCTCAATGTGGTCAAACATCACCGCACGGCCTGCGCCCAACGCCGGATCGAGCGTACCTTCCGACACCGCCAGGAACTGTTCACGTTCGCGCTGCACTTCCTTCAACACGTTGTCATCCAGCATAACGTCCCAGTTTTGGGTTTCCGGCGGGTAGGTATCCAACAGCCCCAGGAACGCCACCCGCTCCCCTCGCGCCTGCAGGCGCGCGGCGATCCCCTGCGCCAGCGTACCGCCCAGCGAATAGCCGATAAAATGGTACGGGCCGTGCGGCTGCACCCGCAGCACGGTGGCCAGATGCGCCTCAACCACCTGATCCATATCTTCGCTGGCCGCCAACGGCCCATCGGGACGCGGCGACTGAATGCCGACCAACGACCAGTGTTGGTCAAGATAGCGCGGCAATACGCTGAACTGCCAGGAAAAACCGGAAGCCGGATGCAGGCAGAACAGGATCGGCCCATCGGTGATCCGCAGCGGCAACACGCTGTCGAAGCCGCTACGCTCGGCCTCTTCCTGCGAACGATCTTCCGCCAGCAGTTGCGCCAGTTGCTCCACCGTCGAGGCCACCATCACCTGCCCCACCGCCACCGCTTTGCCCAGATCGCGGCGCAGTTCCGCCGCCAGGCGCATCGCCAGCAGCGAATGGCCGCCCAGGGCAAAGAAATCATCATCGGCAAAGACCTGTTGACGCTGCAACAAGCGTGCGAACACGGCGGCGATCGCCGTTTCCAGGCCCGGCGCCGGCGGCCGGCCGGCCTTGCGCGCCTGGAGCTGCGGCTGCGGCAACGCCTTGCGATCCAGCTTGCCGTTGGCGCTCAACGGCAGTTCGTCCATTTCGACCAGCGCCACCGGCACCATATGCGGCGGCAAACGCTCAGCCAACGCCGCCCGCAACGCCGCCAGATCCAACCGCACATTCGGCTGCGCCACCAGGTAACCCACCAGTTGGCGGGCATCGCCGGCAGCACCCGCCGGCGCACCCTGCAACACCAGCGCATGCGCCACCGCCTGGCGCACGCCCGGCAGCGACAGCAACGCATGATCGATATCGCTCAGCTCAATACGTTGGCCGCGGATTTTTAACTGATCGTCACTGCGGCCGAGGTATTCCACTTCGCCGCCCGGCAGCCAGCGCGCCACGTCGCCGGTGCGGTACATGCGCCCGCCGTTGCCATACGGATCGGCAACGAAGCGGCTGGCGGTCAGATCCGGCCTGCCAAGATAGCCCTGGGCCAGTTGCACGCCGGTCAGATACAGATCGCCAGCGACACCCGGCGGCACCGGCCGTAGGCGCGCGTCCAAAATACGCAGGCCGGTATTCCACACCGGCAGGCCGATCGGCACGTGACTGCCGGTCACCCGGGCCAGCGATTCGCCATAGGCCGGATACCAGGAAACATCCACCGCCGCTTCCGTCGGGCCATACAGGTTATGCAATGGCACCGCAGTGCGGCTCTGCCATTGGCGGCACAGCTCCGCCGGCAGGGCTTCGCCGCTGCAGAATACCTGCCGCAGCGAGGCGCAGTGGCCCACCGCCTGTTCAGAATCCAGCGCGGCGACAAAAGCCGCCAGCATGGAAGGCACAAAGTGCATGGTCGTGACGCGGTATTTGGCGATCAGGCCTTGCAACTGGTGCGGATCGCGGTGGGCCTCCGGCGGCGCCATCACCAACTGCGCGCCCACCATCAGCGGCCAGAAAAACTCCCACACCGATACGTCAAAACTGCACGGTGTTTTTTGCAGCACCACATCGCCGGCGCCGATGGTGTATTGATGCTGCATCCACAACAGGCGGTTGACGATCGCCTGGTGGCCGACCAATACCCCCTTCGGCCGCCCGGTGGAGCCCGAAGTGAAGATAATATAAGCCGCGTGCTGCGGCGTAGGCCCGGCGATCGTCACGCCGGCTGCGTGATCAACCGGCAGCAGCGCGGCATAAATCAGCATCTCGCCTTTGCCGGCAAACCGCGCCTGCTGCAGCGGATCGGTGACGATCAGGCGCGGGCTGGCGTCTTCCAGCATCATGCTCAGGCGTTCATCCGGGTAGCCGGTATCCAGCGGCAAATAGGCCGCCCCGGTTTCCACAATCGCCATCAGCGCCAATGAAAGGTAGACCGAACGCGGCAACGCCACCGCCACGATGTCGCCTGGGCGCACGCCCTGCGCCACCAGTTGGCGCGCCAGCGCGCGCACTTGTTCGCGCACTTCACGGTAGCTGAGTTGCAACAGCGGATCGGCCAACGCCGGGGCATCCGGGGTTTTCTGCGCCTGCTGTGCCAGCAGGCTGCTGAGGGTTTCGGCCGGCAGCGGGTGGGCGGTATCGTTAACCCGCGCCAACAGCGCATGGTCCTGCACCGTCAGCAGATCGGCCTCGCCAATCGGCAACGCAGGGCGCGCCGCAAACTGGCTGAGCAACAGCGGCAGGCGCTGCAAATGCGCCGCCAGCTCCTGGCGGGAATAACGGTCCGCACTGGCCAGCAGCTCTACCTTCAACGCGCCGTCCTGGCCGATGAACAGCGCGATTTCCAGATCCCGTACCGGCCCGGAAGCCAGATCGTGGGTAACGCCCTCAATGCCGTTAAAGTCGAGCTGGTAATCAAACATTTTAAAATTGAACACCGTGCCGTACAGCGGCTCAGCGTCGCCGACATGGCCCAGATCGCGCTGCACCTGTTCGGCGTCATAGCGCTGGTGCCGGCGCACGCTTTTCAGTTCGCGGCTGATACTTGCCGCGGCTTCACCCAGCGAGGCCTGCGGCTCAAGGTGCATTGCCATCGGCAATACGTTGATCACCGGGCCGGCGGCGCACAGCGCGGCCGAGCCAGTACGGCGCATGAAAATAAACCCTGCGCTGAAACTGGGTTGGCCACTCAGGCGCGATACCCACACGGCCAACAACGCTACCGCCATATCCGCCGCGGTCAGATGCTGCGCCTGGCCGGCCACGGCCAGCGCGGCGAACGCCGTTTTATCACACTGCAAATCCAAACGGTGAATACGCGGCGTGGGCACCGCCCCCGCCAACGGCTGTGGGCTGATGGTGGCCGCCGGCGGCAACTGGCGCGCTTTTTTCAGCCAAAAATCGGCGTCGCGTTGCCGGGCCGGCGATACCTGATAGGCCTGATACTCCGCAACCACCTCGCTAAAGGGAGTAAACGGCGCCGGCGGCAGGGCATCGCCCCGGCACAAATGGCTGTAGATCGCCGCAATGCGGCGGGCAATGGCCGTGAAGCTAAAGCCATCCACCAACATGTGGTGATAACGCTGATACCAATACCAGCGGTCATCGGCAAGCCGCATCAGCACATGGCGATACAGCGGTTTGCCGCTACTGGCGCGCAGATCGCCAGACAGATCAATCTCCATCAACGCCCGTGCGGCCGCCGGCGCGTCAGGTGAAGCGGCCAGATCGACAAACTCTGGTTCAATCAAGGCCTGCGCCGGGTCATAGATCTGTACCGGCACACCGTCACGTTCGCTAAAACGCAACCGCAGCGTATCCACTTCACTCAGCCCCTGCCCGATCGCCGCCAGCAGGCGTTCTTTATCCACAGCTCCCTGCAATTCAATATAGTGTGCAACGGCATAAGCATTGCCGTGCGGGGAAAGCTGATCGGCTACCCAAATACCAGGCTGCGCCGCCACCAACGGCAATTCACCGGCGGCCGCCTGCCCGGCAGGCAAAATAGCGTTTTCTCGCACTACGATCTCCCGTTGTTGGTTTACCTGTTCAATGCATGGCCAGACGATAGCGGCCGGATGTCCGGCCAGTGCTGCGCCAGCCATTCATCACATTGCGTACGCGTTGCCGGGCCGAACGCCACCGTCCACCCGTTTGGGATAGCGTTGGCATCGAACCACAGGCTGTATTGCGCTTCGTGGTTGCAGAGCACCAAACTGGGCTGCTGCGGATCGTCAAACGGACTCTGTTTTTCCATCTTGTTCCCCTTGCCGTGCTGAAACCTGGGAGGACATGCCGCCCTCAACCACCCGGTACTGCACCGCATGCCCGGCGCTGCGCAACAGCGCCGCCATCTGCGCGCTAAGCTGATGAACCAGCGTTTCTTTATCAAGACAGGGAATAAAGCAGTCGCTGCCGGGCGATTTTCATCTACCAGCGTAGATTCCCAGCATGTTGGCTGGCCAGTAACGCGTTGCTTGCTGACGGTGTTGCTCTATTCAAAACGCCTATCCACTGTGTAATTAGCCCCGGTGAACGGTTGGCCCACCCTGGCCGTGGGGCTTGCCGAAACAAACGGTGAGCCGGAAATACTATTGATAGTTATTTGCATTTGCAATAGTGTGTAAAGGCTCAGTAAAGCAGACCGGCATTCTGGCCGGCCTCCAACACCCAATAGAGTGCCGTTTTGCGTCTCGGCCTTTGGGATTTTGTTCCTGGCAAAATAAAAATAACCGGCTCCCCCTTCCGCTGGCGTTTAGCCACAGTCGTCGGGAGATGGCGAGTTGGTAGGAAATTCAAAATGAACCGCAAATTATCTCGTTATTCGTTAGCCACAATCATTGGGTTAGGGTTGGGCGCGCCCGCCTTTACCCAAGCCGCACAAACTAATGGCGATCCGGCCGAAACGGAAAATACCCCTTTGGCCACACAGCAAAAAAAGACCCAGGGTGAAGAAACCCTCGTGGTTACCGCCGCCCGCCAAAACCTGCAGGCGCCGGGCGTTTCCACCATCACCGCCGATGAGATCCAAAAACGCCCGCCGGCACGCGATATCAATGAGCTGATCCGCACCATGCCTGGGGTTAACCTGACGGGCAACTCCACCAGCGGCCAGCGCGGCAACAACCGGCAGATTGATATCCGCGGTATGGGCCCGGAAAACACCCTTATCCTGATCGACGGTATGCCGGCCACCAGCCGCAATTCGGTGCGCCAGGGGTGGCGCGGCGAACGCGATACCCGCGGCGATACCGCCTGGGTGCCGCCAGAAATGATCGAACGTATTGAGGTGTTGCGTGGCCCGGCCGCGGCGCGCTACGGCAACGGCGCTGCTGGTGGGGTGGTCAATATCATCACCAAAAAGCCCGGCAACGATCTGCATGGCTCGTTGAACGCCTATTACAACGTGCCGCAGCATAAAGACGAAGGCGCCACCCGCCGCACCGACTTCAGCCTCTCCGGCCCATTGAGCGACGTACTGAGCTTCCGCCTGTTCGGCGGCTACAGCAAAACCCAAGCCGACGCCTGGGATATTAACGAATCGCATAAATCCGAACGTGTGGGCACCTACAGCAGCAGCATTCCCGCCGGGCGCGAAGGTGTGGTCGACAAAAACATTGATGCGATGCTGCACTGGGACTTCGCGCACCTGCAGTCGCTGGAGTTTGAGTATTCTTATGGCCGCCAGGGCAACCGCTATGCCGGCGATACCCAGAACACCAACACCAACGCCCTGGTACAGAGCAACTACGGTAATGAAACCAACCGTATCTACCGCGAAACCTTCAGCCTGAACCACCGCGGCGCCTGGGATAACGGCATCAGCACCAATAACTATATTCGCTTCGAGCGCACCCGCAACACCCGCCTGAACGAGGGGCTGGCCGGCGGTACGGAAGGGATTTTCGACACCACTAATGAAGGCTACGGCACCACCAAGCTGGACGATTTCCTGGCGCACAGCGAAATCAGCGTGCCGTTTGAACTCGGCGTAGCGCAAACCGCCACGTTGGGTACCGAGTGGAACCAGCAGCGGATGAAAGACGGCTCGTCTATCGGCCAAGCGCTGGAAGGGACCAGAACCGGCGGCGCAATTGATGGGGTCGATAGCACCAATCGTAACCCTTACGCTTCCGCACACATCTTCTCGCTGTTCGCCGAAGACAATATCGAGCTAACCGACAGCACCATGCTAACGCCGGGCCTGCGTTACGATCTGCATTCCGAAGCCGGCAACAACTGGAGCCCGTCGCTGAACCTGTCGCAGGAACTGGGCGAGAACTTCACCCTGAAAATGGGTATCGCCCGTGCCTACAAAGCGCCGAACCTGTTCCAGAACAACACCAACTACGTGTTGTATAGCGCAGGCCAGGGCTGTGCCACCAGCGACGTCAGCACCGGCTGCTACCTGCTCGGCAACAAGGATCTGAAGGCGGAAACCAGCGTTAATAAAGAGATCGGGCTGGAGTTCCATCAAAACGGCTGGCTGGCCGGGGTGACCTACTTCCGCAACGATTACCGTAACAAGATCGAAGCCGGCAGCACCCGCATCGCCAGCAGCAGCAGCGGCACGGCGGTTTACCAGTGGGAGAACGTGCCGAAGGCGGTGGTGCAAGGGCTGGAAGGCACGCTGAACGTGCCGGTCAGCGAAACCGTCACCTGGAGCAACAACGCCACCTACATGATCGAGAACGAGAACAAAACCACCGGCGATTACCTGTCGGTGATCCCGAAGTTCACTATCAACTCGACGCTAAGCTGGCAGGCAACCGAGGCATTGTCGCTGCAATCGACCCTGACCTGGTACGGCCGGCAGAAACCGAAGAAGTACAACTATCAGGGCAAAGCGGCCGTCTGGCCTGAAACCCGTGAGGTGAGCCCTTATGCGGTCGTCGGCGCCAGCGCCACCTATGAGGTGAACAAGAACGTCAGCCTTACCGCAGGTATCGACAACCTGTTCGATAAACGCCAGTTCCGCGCCGGCAACGCGCAGAACGTGGGTAACCCACTCACCGGCGCGGTTAACATCGCCGGTGCAGGCGCGGCCACCTACAACGAACCGGGGCGCACCTTCTATATGAGCATCAATAGCCACTTCTGATGGTGGAAGGTAAGTAAAAATTCAGATGCCGGCCAAAAGGCCGGCATTTTTTTTGCCCGTCCATCGCGGCGGGAAACCTAGAAAGGTGATATCAATAACAGGGAAAGTCAGGATACGACGGGGCTAAAATGACGAACCCGCCGTGACCGGCGGGTTCAGGGATGGAAACGCAGATCAGATCATCTGGCTGAAGTTCATCTGCGCCATCAGTTTGTAGTTATCGGAGTAGTCCACAGGGATGGCAACCACCACCGGCCCCTGGATATCCATCGCTTTACGCAGCACCGGACGCAGTTCTTCCACCGACGCGACGTTAAAACCAACCGCACCGCAGGCTTCAGCATACTGTTTGAAATCAATCGGCCCAAACTCAACGCCAGATTTACGATCGTATTTTTTCACTTCCTGCATTTCGACCATGTTATAGGCGTTATCCACCCAAACGATGTGCACGATGTTGGTTTTCAGGCGTACCGCCGTTTCCAGCTCCATGCTCGACTGCATAAAGCCGCCGTCGCCCGAAATGGAAACCACTTTATCGCCCGGGCGCACCAGCGCTGCACCGATAGCCCACGGCAGCGCCACACCCATGGTTTGCTGGCCGTTGGAGATCAGTAACTGGCGGGCACGGAAGCTGTAAAGATAACGGGCAATCCAGATATGGAAGCTCCCCATATCCACACACAGCGTCACGTCATCGCTGACCACGTCCTGCAGTTCCTTCACGATACGCAGCGGGTGAATCGGCATACCGCCGCGGCGAGCCGCACGCTCGGCCAGTTCGGTGCGCTGGCGGCCGAGATCGCTGAGGATATTTTCCACTTCGCCTGGGATCTGCAACACGCTCTGGAACGATTCCGTCAGCGCATGGAGCGTGGCGCTGATGTTGCCGATCAGTTCCACATCCGGGCGGTAGCAGGTATCGATTTCCGATGGCAGCACATCGATGTGCACCAGTTTCAGGCGATGCTGGCTATTCCACATGCACGGATCGTATTCGATCGGGCCGTAACCCACGCTGACCACCAAATCCGCTTTCTGCAGCAGTTGGTCGGCAGGCTGGTTGTTGAACAGCCCCACACGGCCGGCAAAACGGGCAAAATGATTCACATCGATGGCGCCGGCCGCCTGGTAGGTCCCCACCACCGGCATTGCGGTGCGGCACAGCAGATGGCGCACCGCGTCGCTGTTTTCCGGGCGGCTGGCTTGCAGGCCAAGCAGCAGCACCGGGCATTTGGCTTCTTTAATCAGTTTCACCGCAGACTGAATGTCTTCGCCGGCGGCAGCGCCCATGCGTGGCACGCGGCAACCCGCCAGCACCGGGCCGGTGGTCGGTTCATTGACAATATCCATCGGCAGGCTGATGAAAGACGCGCCGGGGCGGCCAAACTCTGCGCTACGGAAAGCGTTAGCAATCACCTCGGAAATGGCCTCGCCCACGTGCACTTCGGCGCAGTACTTGGTGATCGGCCGCATCATGCTGACGGTATCCATGCTCTGGTGGGTTTGCTTCAGGTTATCTGCGCGTTTAACCGCACCGCCGAACGCTACTACCGCATCCCCTTCGGACGTTGCCGTCGCCAGGCCGGTCACCAGGTTGGAAGCCCCTGGCCCGGAGGTGGCCAGCGCGACGCCCGCTTTACCGGTCAAACGGCCAACCGCCGCTGCCATAAACGCCGCGTTAGCTTCGTGGCGCACCACTACGGTTTCAATTGACTGTGAGTCCACCAGTGAATCGAATACCCGGTCGATCTTCGCACCCGGTATACCAAAAACGTGTTTTACTCCCTGCGCTTCCAGGTTCTTTACCACTAAATCAGCGCCACACTGCCAATTGTTATCCGTATTTACCTTTGCCATGGTTCTCTACCTCCTAAAGAAAAAACGACTGCCAGAATTGCCATCGCAGATGGCACAGGAGTACTTAGCCTTCGGCAGCACGTATTGCACGGTCCAAATCCTCTGGGCAGAGGTCGGCGCGCAGAAAATCCGCATCTTGCGGTAACTGAAGATTAAGACGGGTGATCACCCCAAACTGCAGGCGGCCACGTTCAAGCTGGTAATCCAGCACGTGGCCGCCGCCGCTGCGATCATCGGTAACGAAATGTTCGTGGTAACCGGCTACCGTAACCCCCTGCATATAATCAGGCGAACGGAAACCGACCAACGAGCCCTGGCGCTGTTTGAATGAAAAGATAGGCTGTTCTTCGATCGCTTCCAGCATGTGTTTATAAGGCCTTTCCTGGCGGGGGACGGTGCGCGTTTCTACCGAGCTGAACTCACCGTCGATACGCAATGCGCAGAACACATTGGGGGAATCGATTTGCTCATCAATACACTGATGTAGCGCATCTTTGGTGATAGGGTGAGTAAACTCCTGCGTGACGGTGGGTTTGAAAAAGGTGACTACGGCAAACGGGGTTTTCTGATCCAAGCTGGCGGGCCGGGCGCTGCCATCGGCGCGCAGTTGGTGAATCTCCTGATCAAAGGCAATCAGTTCGCCATCAAGATGATTGAAAGTCCCCAGGCCGAAATCGCCATGTTTCAACAACTCAGCGATCGTAACGTCTCCCTCGTACACGCCGCTAAGTAAGGCACTCATCAGCGAGATCTGATAAATCTCACCTTCACCGGTGCTCACTCGTTGTTTGGCGAAGCCCTGCGCCAAATGCTGGGCACAGGAACAACCCTGGTTATGGTTCATGACTTACTCCTCCACCAGTGTGAAGCACGATGCATCACACGTTCGAAAATGCGCATCAGCTGCAATGCGCTAACTTGTCACTGCCAAAGGGCTGTCGATTGACTCGATTCAGCCTGCTGCGACAAAAAAACCGGTTGCGGCAACCGGTGACACGCGAAACCAACAAATAATTAGCAAGATTAATGAATTGCTAATCATTGCCATTTGCATAGCGTCTGATTGAACGATTTATCTGGTGTTGGAGCAGAGCGAATACCGCTGATGAAAGGCTAAACCGGCGGTCAATTTATTACAGGCACTGTAAAAACCGCGCGAGTATTCATTATTTTCTGCACGGCACAGCTGGCGTTCGGTAACCCCCGTCCACCAGATGCCTGCAAGGGTAGTCGTTTTACATTAACCAGAGAACCCTATATTCATAAGAAACGCTTTTGCATATAATGCAAAGATGAATGACGCACGCTATGCAGAACATCTGCCAATTTTTATCGAAGTTGCCCAACACGGCAGCTTCTCCGCGGCGGCCCGCAAGCTGGGTATGGTCCCCTCATCGCTGGTCCGTCATATCGATTCGCTGGAAAACCTGCTGAATGTCACCCTGTTTATCCGCTCAACGCGCGGCCTGATGCTGACCGACGCCGGCAAACTGCTGCAGGAACGCGCCACCCAGATACTGGCTGACATCATTGATATCAAAGCCGAGCTAAACTCACTGAGCGACAGCCCGCAGGGGATACTGCGCATCAGTTGCCTGCCGACCTTTGGCAAAAACTACATCCTGCCGCTGCTGCCGGAATTGGCGCACCGCTATCCACGTTTGTCCGTCGATCTTGATCTGACGGAACAGCAGACCGATCCGACGCAAGAGTTGCTGGACGCGACGATCCGCATCGGCGAGCAGAAAGACAGCGGGCTGTATGCCAGCCATATCGCCACCCAACGCTGGATGATGTGCGCCAGCCCGGCCTACATCGCCCGCCATGGGCAGCCAGCCACCCTGGCGGAACTGCCGCGCCACCGGCTGATCGCCCGATATCACCGGCAAGAGCCGACCTGCTGGGCGCAGATCCTCGATAGCTCGCTGATGAGCCAATGCAATATGGTATTACGCTGTGATGACTTCACCGCCCAGCGCCAGGCGGCGTTGCTCGGGATCGGGATCACCTTCTTGCCCAACTGGGTGGTCGGGCCGGATATCCAGGCCGGCAAGCTGCAGAAAATATTGGACGATCCGCGCGGTGAGAAACAGGGGATCTACCTGCTGCGCCCACTGGCGAAAATCTCCGCCAAGCTGGAGGCCTTTATCCACCTGCTGCAACACAGTATCGGCCAGCCGCCCAGTTGGGAATGACGTGCAACGGCGGCCCTTGCCCGCCGTTTAATACTCGCCCTGGCGTTGCCGCTGCTGGGCCAGCAGCGCCGCCTGCCGGCGCACCACCTGCCAGATCACCTCTGCCGCCGGCGTCAGGGAACGGTTTTTACGCCGCACCAGCATCAGCGCGCGGTTAATTTCCGGCTCGAGACGGCACACCTTGAGCTGCTCCCCTTCCGGCAATGGCAACGCCAGCGCCGGGAAAATGCTGATGCCGATGCCGGCGGTCACCATGGGGAAAATCGTGGCCGGATGGCCGATTTCCTGCACCACCTGCGCCTTAATCCCCTGTTGGCGAATCGCCTGGTCAATCAGCGGCCGGCTGCCGGAGGCATAGTCCTGCAACACCAGGCGGCAACCGTTTAATGCCGTCCAGTGCACCACCGCCTGGCTGGCGAACGGGTGATCGCGGCGGCACAGCAGCAAAAACGGCTCATACAGAATCGGTTCACAGTCCAGATCCACCGCCTGCACCGGATCAACCACGATACCGAAATCCACTTCAGCATTGCGGATGCTGCTCAGCACTTGCTGCTGGGCCTGATCGCGCAGCAGGATGCGAATATCCGGGTACTGCTTCTCGCCGGCAGCAATGCACTGCGGCATCAGATGGGCGGAGATGGTCTGGCTGGAAGCCACCCTAACGGTGCCGCTGCGCTGCACGCCAAAGCTGCGCACATCCAGCAACGTTGCCTGCAGCTCGTCCAACAGCCGTTCAACCTGGTGCGCCAGCCGCTGCCCGGCATCGGTCAATATCACCTCGCGCGTGGTGCGATCCAGCAAACGCACGCCGATCTCCGCCTCCAGCTCTTTCACGCTGTGGCTTACCGCCGACTGCGTCAGGCCTATCGCCTCGCCGGCGCGGCTGAAACTGCCATAGCGGGCAATGGTGACAAAGATCCGCAACTGCTTAAGGGAGTAATTCATGTTTTTTATTCATAAATGAATTAAATAAATCAATTTTATTATTATATCGCAGCGCGGGAAAATAGCCGCCATAATATTCACTGCCGAGAAGATTCGATGAGATTTTTACCCGATCGCTTTACCCTGACGCTGCTCACTACCGTGCTGCTGGCTTCGTTCCTGCCGGCGCGCGGCGAGTTTGTCGGCTGGTTGAATATCCTCACCATCGCGGCTATCGCCCTGCTGTTTTTCATGCATGGCGCCAAGCTGTCGCGCCAGGCGATCCTCGCCGGCAGCAACAACTGGCGTTTGCACCTGTGGGTGATGTTCAGCACCTTCGTCATTTTCCCGCTGCTTGGCATCCTGTTTAAATGGTGGTCGCCGGTCAACGTCAGCCCGGAACTGTATAACGGTTTCCTCTACCTGTGCATTCTGCCGGCCACGGTGCAGTCGGCTATCGCTTTCACCTCGCTGGCGGGCGGCAATGTGGCTGCCGCTGTCTGCAGCGCATCGGCCTCCAGCCTGCTGGGGATTTTCGTTTCGCCGCTGCTGGTCGGGCTATTGATGAATGTCCACGGCGACACCGGCAGCCTGCGCCAGGTGGGCACCATTGTATTGCAACTGCTGGTGCCGTTTATTGCCGGCCACCTGTCACGGCCGCTGATTGGCAACTGGATTGAACGTAACCGCAAGCTGATCGGCAAAACCGACCAAACCTCGATCCTGCTGGTGGTCTACGCCGCCTTTAGCGAAGCGGTGACGCACGGCATCTGGCACCAGGTGGGGATTGGCTCAATGGCGTTCATTGTGTTGGTCAGCCTGGTTTTACTGGCTATCGTGCTGGTGGTAAATACCTACATGGCGCGCAAGCTGGGCTTTAGCAAAGCGGATGAGATCACGATTGTATTCTGCGGCTCGAAAAAGAGCCTGGCTAACGGCATTCCGATGGCGAACATTCTGTTCCCGGCATCGGTGGTCGGGGTGATGGTGCTGCCGCTGATGGTGTTCCACCAGGTACAACTGATGACCTGCGCGGCGCTGGCCCGGCGCTACCAGAAAAAACAGCAGGCCGGCCAGGCAACGCCGGCGCCGCAAGCGGCGCCTCGCCAACGTGCGTAAAGCAACGCAGTTGGAAATAATCGGGCCGCGCCTTAACGCAGGCTGGGCCCTATAAACGGCGGCCGATGCAGAAGCGCGGCGCCACTCAACCGCGTTTTAACGGTTTGACCAGATGATCGAGCCCCTCGATTTTGATCGCCAATGTCATTTCCATCAGCATGCCGAGTTTGCCCTGCGGGAATTCGCCCTTACGGGCGAACCACAGCAGATACTCTTCCGGCAAGTCGATCAGCACCCGCCCCTGGTATTTACCAAACGGCATCACCGTATTGGCGATCTCGATCAGGTTCTCTTTTTCCATCAGTCACCTAGCAGGCGGAGCATCTCCGCTTCGTCGATCACCGCGATCCCCAGCTCCTGCGCTTTCGCCAGTTTGGAGCCGGCGGCTTCGCCGGCGATCACCAGATCGGTTTTCTTCGACACGCTGCCGCTCACTTTCGCCCCCAGCGCCGCCAGGCGATCTTTCGCCTCATCGCGGGAAAGCAGGCTGAGTGAGCCGGTCAGTACGATGGTTTTACCGGCAAACGGGCTGTCGATCTCTTCAGCCACCACCAACGCCGGCATCGGCCAGTTAATGCCGATCTCCGGGCTGAGCAGCTCGTCGATCACCTGCTGGTTATGCGCTTCGGCAAAGAAGTTAACCACATGTTTGGCCACCACTTCACCCACGTCCGCCACCTGTTTCAGCGCCTCTTCATCTGCGGCGCGCAGTTTTTCAAGCGCGCCGAAGTACGCCGCCAGGTTGGCCGCCGTCGCTTCCCCCACCTCGCGGATCCCCAACGCATACAGGAAACGGGCAAACGTGGTCTGCTTAGCCTTTTCCAGCGCGTTGACCAGGTTCACCGCCGACTTCGGCCCCATGCGATCCAAGCCGGTCAGAATGCCAGCAGACAGGCGGAACAGATCGGCCGGCGTTTTGACGTACTCTTTTTCCACCAGTTGCTCGATGATTTTGTCGCCCATGCCGTCGACGTCCATCGCGCGGCGCGAAACAAAATGCTTCAGCGCTTCTTTCCGCTGGGCGGCACAGATGAGCCCACCGGTGCAGCGCGCCACCGCTTCCCCCTCTACCCGCTCCACGTCTGAACCGCAAACCGGGCAGTGCTGCGGGAAAACAATGTCGCGCGCATCTTGCGGGCGGCGATCTTCCAGCACCCCCACCACCTGTGGGATCACATCGCCGGCCCGGCGAACGATCACCGTGTCGCCAATACGCAGCCCCAGGCGCTCTATCTCATCGGCGTTATGCAGCGTGGCATTACTGACGGTCACCCCGGCAACCAATACCGGCTCCAAACGCGCCACCGGCGTTACCGCCCCGGTGCGGCCAACCTGGAATTCCACATCACGCACGATGGTAATCTGTTCCTGCGCCGGGAATTTATACGCGGTGGCCCAGCGCGGCGCGCGGGCGACAAAGCCGAGCTGTTCTTGCAGATCGATATCGTCGATCTTCACCACCACGCCGTCGATATCGAACCCCAGATCGGCACGGGTTTGTTCCACCTGGTGATAAAAGGCCAGCACCTCGTCGCTGCCGGTACACAGCTTAACGCGATCGCTCACCGGCAGCCCCCAGGCTTTGAACTGCATCAGGCGCTGCCAGTGGCTGCGCGGCAGCTCGCCGCCTTCCAACAGCCCCACCCCATAGCAGAAAAAGGTCAGCGGGCGCGTGGCAGTGATGCGCGGATCCAACTGGCGCAGCGAGCCGGCGGCGGCATTGCGCGGGTTGGCGAACACTTTGCCGTCTTTGCGCCGCGCTTCTTCGTTCATTTTCTCAAAGCCCGCCTGTGGCATGAAGACTTCGCCACGCACTTCCAGGCGGCGGGGAATATTCGCCCCGGACAGGCGCAGCGGGATAGCGCGAATGGTGCGCACGTTGGTGGTAATGTTCTCGCCGGTGGTGCCGTCGCCGCGGGTGGCGGCACGCACCAGCACGCCGTCTTCATACAGCAGGCTGACCGCCAGGCCGTCCAGCTTCAACTCACAGCAGAAGGTCAACGGTTCACTGCTTTTAAGGCGATCCTGCACCCGCTTGTAAAACGCCAGATAGCTGTCTTCGTCAAAGACGTTGTCCAGCGACAGCATCGGAATTTCGTGCCGCACCTGTTCGAAGGCGCTCAGCGGCGCCGCCCCGACCCGCTGGGTAGGCGAATCCGGCGTGATCAGCTCGGGATGCGCCTCTTCCAGCTCGCGCAGCTCGCGCATCAGGCGATCGTATTCCGCATCCGGGATCTCCGGCGCATCAAGCACGTGATATTGATATTCATGGTGGCGCAGCGCAGTGCGCAGTTGAGTGATCTGTTCGATTATGGGTTCCATGGCTCACCATCAAAGATAAAAAACCCCCGGCGGGCGGGGGTTGATGATTAGGCGTTATTCAGCGCGCGCAACAGGCCGGTCAGGCGTTGTTTTCCAACACTTCGCGAATGCGCGCTTTATAGGTTTCCAGCTTTTGCGGGGTCATCATGCGGCGCTCATCGTCCAATACCACCCCGCCCACGTCGTCAGCAATACGCTGCGCCGACTGGAGCATCAGCTTGAAGTTCTGGTTGGCGTCACCGTAGGACGGCACCATCATAAACATGGATACGCCCGGCGTGGAGAAATCGGACATGGTGTCGGGATCAAACGAACCCGGCTTGACCATGTTCGCCAGGCTGAACAACACCGGGCCGCTGCCGGCCGGGTTCAGATGGCGGTGGAAAATGTTCATCTCGCCGAACTGGAACCCCGCCTGCAATACGCTCTGCAACAGCACTTCACCGCCAATCACGCCGCCCTGATGGGCCGCAACGTGCAGCACCAAAACGGTTTCCATGCGTTTGACCGGTTTGGCCGGCGCCTGCGGTTCAGCCGCCGGTTCAGGCTGCGGCTGGTGATGCGCAGGTTCGCTATATGGCTGGCTTGATGGCGCGCTGGCCGGCAGATCGTCAACGCGCGGCTCACGGCGCGCCGTTGCGGGCTGCTGCTGCGGTGCGTCATCGTCCTCATCGTCTTCCGCATAGGTATCCAGCAGCACGTCGTCATAATCCGGGCGGCTTGAAAGCGGTGCCGGTTTCTGCGCCGGTTGGCCTGCCGAAGCAGGTTTGGACGCAGGCACGGATTCTTCGCGGGCGGCATCGAAATGCCCCAGCTGTGGTTCACCCTGTGGATGGGCAGGGCGCACGCGCACCTCCCCTACCCCATCGTCGAGATCGTCAATTGGGGACGGTTCACGCTCTTTTTTAGCGCGTTTAGCTGGGCGATCGCGGAAAAGCGAAGAGCGTTCCTTACGGCTGGTCCAAAGACCATGTAATAACAACGCTATTATGGCGATCGCGCCAACAACGATTAATATCAGACGCAAATCCTGCATCATTGCTATCTCTGTTGTTCCAATACATTGCCACCGCGGCAAACATTCACTCATTAACTCTATTTGCCCGCGCAGACAAGTGCAAGTCCGTGCTGAACTTTATGCCAATAAAGATGATTATACTGCCTTTTTTTGCTGTTTTTTCAGCCAATGCGCCGCTAGCCAGTAGAAAATCATCCCGATATGATAGCGAAGCCTGTTCAGACAATGAGATAACTTAAGATATGTCCTATTCGCAGCAACCTGTAAAACCCACCAGCGGTATCCACTATTTTGCCGAAGGATGGCGGCTGATTTCCCGCCCTGGCCTCAAACGCTATGTCGTGATGCCGTTGTTGGTCAATATTCTGCTGATGGGCTCTGCCTTTTGGTGGTTATTTAGCCAGCTGGGCGGCTGGATCCCGCAGATAATGAGTTACGTGCCCGATTGGCTGCAGTGGCTGAGCTACGTGCTGTGGCCGCTGGCAGTGATTTCCGTGCTGCTGGTGTTCAGCTATTTATTCAGTACCCTGACCAACATCATTGCCGCCCCGTTCTGCGGCCTGTTGGCGGAGCAATTGGAAGGCCAGTTGACCGGGCACCCACTGCCGGATACCGGCGTGATGGGGTTGCTCAAGGATGTGCCGCGCATTATGGCGCGTGAATGGCGCAAGCTGATGTATTACCTGCCGCGCGCGCTGGCGCTGCTGGTGCTGTACTTTATTCCGGGCGTCGGGCAAACGCTGGCGCCGGTGCTGTGGTTCCTGTTCAGCGCCTGGATGCTGGCGATTCAATATTGCGACTATCCTTTTGATAACCACAAAATCAGCTTCGCCGACATGCGCCAGGCTTTGCGCCAACATAAGGGCGACAACCTGCAGTTCGGCGCGCTGGTCAGCCTGTTCACCATGGTGCCCATCCTTAACCTGGTGATTTTGCCGGTGGCGGTATGCGGCGCGACCGCCATGTGGGTCGATCGCTACCGCGCGCAATTCGTCCGCGGATAGCCGCGGCGGCGCTGAAGGCTTAAACAAAGGGCACCACGCGTGCCCTTCTTATTGTGCTTAAAACTTATTTCTTAAGAACATATAGATATACCAATTCTTTACTTCCCTGAACCGCACGTTAGCGTATGCTTTTCAACGTTCCCCAAAATTTCATAGAGTTAAAGGACGGGCTATGAGTAAAATATATGAAGACAATTCATTAACAATCGGCCACTCGCCGCTGGTTCGTCTGAACCGTATCGGCAATGGGCGCATTTTGGCAAAGGTTGAATCACGTAACCCGAGCTTCAGCGTCAAATGCCGCATCGGCGCTAACCTGATTTGGGATGCAGAAAAACGCGGTATCCTTACTCCTGGGAAAGAATTGGTTGAACCGACCAGCGGCAACACCGGCATTGCACTGGCATTTGTCGCCGCCGCGCGCGGCTACAAGTTGACGCTGACCATGCCGGAAACCATGAGCATTGAGCGGCGCAAGCTGCTGAAAGCGCTCGGCGCCAACCTGGTGCTGACCGAAGGCGCCAAAGGGATGAAGGGTGCTATCGCCAAAGCGGAAGAGATTGTGGCGACCGATCCGAACCGCTACATCATCCTGCAGCAGTTCAGCAACCCGGCTAACCCGGAAATCCATGAAAAAACCACCGGCCCGGAAATCTGGGAAGATACCGACGGCAACGTTGACGTCTTTATCGCTGGCGTGGGCACCGGCGGTACCCTGACCGGCGTCAGCCGCTATATCAAAAAAACCAAAGGCAAGGCCATCACCAGCGTGGCGGTGGAACCGACTGATTCCCCGGTCATCACGCAGGCGCTGGCAGGTGAAGAGATCAAACCAGGGCCACACAAAATCCAGGGCATCGGCGCCGGTTTCATCCCGGATAACCTGGATCTGGATCTGGTCGACCGCGTTGAGCGAATCACCAATGACGAAGCCATCAGCACGGCGCGCCGCCTGATGGAAGAAGAAGGCATTCTGGCGGGGATTTCCTCCGGTGCGGCCGTTGCCGCCGCGTTGAAACTCATCGAAGAGCCAGAGTTCGCTGATAAAAACATTGTGGTGATCCTCCCCTCTTCCGGTGAACGCTATTTGAGCACCGCGCTATTCGCGGATCTGTTCACCGAACAAGAACTGCAGCAGTAACCTTATTGCGCACAAAAAGTCCAAAAAGCACCTTTCGGGGTGCTTTTTTGTGGGCTGGATCAAACTTTATAGCAGTTAACGATTGATTTTATGCGCTGGCTTTAGTATTTAACCGGGCAATTATTTCGATGCGGAAAATTAATCACCCAAAAACCCAGTTTCAGGCTGAATCGATTTACTTATTTGTCGCTTCGGTATAAAACACGGCATAATGGGAAACTGATTGAAACGACGCCGAACGCCAGATTTTTTTTGATCTGAAATGTCTAACCCGTCGTTTTCTGTTGCATCAAAGCTCGCCCCTGTACCATAGTCAGGCGCTAACCAAGCAAGCTAAAGTACAGCCGATGGGCTAGACTTTAGCTCCACAACATTAATCCAAATAAGTTGGGGAAACATCAATGTTCCAGCAAGAAGTTACTATTACCGCTCCAAATGGCCTGCATACGCGCCCAGCCGCTCAGTTCGTCAAAGAAGCCAAAGGTTTCACTTCTGACATCACCGTAACCTCCAACGGCAAAAGCGCCAGCGCCAAGAGCCTGTTCAAACTGCAGACCCTGGGGCTTACTCAAGGAACGGTAGTAACAATTTCCGCAGAAGGTGAAGACGAGCAGAAAGCCGTTGAACACTTGGTAAAACTGATGGCAGAGCTTGAGTAATCAGCCCGTCTTTTTAGTTTAAACCAGTCAAGAGTAAGGTAGGGTTATGATTTCAGGCATTTTAGTATCACCGGGTATCGCTTTTGGTAAGGCTCTCTTACTAAAAGACGATGAGATTGTCATCAACCGGAAAAAAATCTCTGCTGATCAGGTAGAGCAAGAAGTCTCGCGTTTTCTGGCTGGCCGCGCCAAAGCGGCTGAGCAATTGGAAGCGATCAAGACCAAAGCTGGCGAGACCTTCGGCGAAGAGAAGGAAGCGATCTTCGAAGGCCACATCATGTTGCTGGAAGACGAAGAACTTGAGCAGGAAATCATAGCCCTCATTAAAGATGACTTGGTCTCCGCTGATGCCGCGGCTTACACCGTGGTCGAAGGCCAGGCCAAAGCACTGGAAGAACTGGACGATGAATACCTGAAAGAACGTGCCGCAGACGTACGTGATATCGGGAAACGCCTGCTGAAAAACATTCTCGGCATGGCAATCGTCGATCTGGGTTCCATTCAGGATGAAGTCATCCTGGTTGCCAGCGATCTGACCCCGTCAGAAACCGCACAGTTGAACCTGGACAAAGTGCTGGGATTCATTACCGATCTGGGTGGCCGTACGTCCCATACCTCCATCATGGCCCGCTCTCTCGAGCTGCCTGCGATTGTGGGTACCGTCAACATCACCAAACAGGTCAAAAACGGCGACTACCTGATTCTGGATGCGATTAACAACCATATCTACGTTAATCCAACCGCTGACGTCATTGATAAAATGAAGGCGGAACAGAACCAGTACGTTACCGAGAAAAACGATCTGGCCAAGCTGAAAGATCTGCCGGCCATCACGCTCGACGGCCACCAGGTTGAAGTTTGCGCCAACATCGGCACCGTGCGTGACGTAGCAGGCGCAGAGCGCAACGGCGCAGAAGGCGTCGGCTTGTATCGTACCGAATTCCTGTTCATGGACCGCGACGCACTGCCAACCGAAGACGAGCAGTTCCAGGCTTACAAAGCCGTTGCGGAAGCCATGGGCTCCCAGTCAGTGATCGTCCGTACCATGGACATCGGCGGCGACAAAGATCTGCCGTACATGAATCTGCCGAAAGAAGAAAACCCGTTCCTGGGCTGGCGTGCAATTCGTATCGCGATGGACCGTCGTGAAATCCTGCATGCTCAGCTGCGCGCAATCCTGCGTGCTTCTGCGTTCGGCAAGCTGCGCATCATGTTCCCGATGATCATCTCGGTTGAAGAAGTGCGCGATCTGAAAGGCGAGCTGGAAACCCTGAAGGGCCAGCTGCGCGAAGAAGGCAAAGCGTTTGACGAAAGCATTGAAGTCGGCGTGATGGTCGAAACGCCAGCCGCCGCCGTCATCGCTCACCACTTGGCGAAAGAAGTCGACTTCTTTAGTATTGGGACAAACGATCTAACCCAGTATACTCTGGCAGTAGATCGCGGCAATGAGCTGATTTCTCATCTCTACAACCCGATGTCCCCATCAGTGCTTGGCCTGATCAAACAGGTTATCGACGCGTCTCATGCCGAAGGCAAGTGGACCGGTATGTGCGGCGAACTGGCCGGTGATGAACGTGCTACGCTGTTGTTATTGGGCATGGGGCTGGATGAGTTCAGCATGAGTGCGATTTCAATTCCGCGCATCAAGAAAATTATTCGTAATACGAATTTCGAAGATGTGAAGGCGTTGGCCGACCAAGCTCTGGCACAGCCAACGGCGCAAGATCTGATGAACTGCGTGAGCAAATTCATTGAAGAGAAAACGCTCTGCTAAACGGCCCAAACACTGGAACGCCGCCCAATTTAATGCTTAGGAGAAGATCATGGGTTTGTTCGATAAACTGAAATCTCTGGTTTCTGATGATAAGAAAGACACGGGCACTATCGAGATCGTTGCTCCGCTTTCTGGCGAAATCGTCAACATCGAAGATGTGCCAGACGTAGTATTCGCAGAAAAAATCGTTGGTGACGGTATTGCCATCAAACCAGCCGGCAACAAAATTGTTGCACCGGTTGACGGTACTATCGGTAAAATTTTTGAAACCAACCACGCGTTCTCTATCGAATCCGACAGCGGCATTGAGCTGTTCGTGCACTTCGGTATCGATACCGTTGAACTGAAAGGCGAAGGTTTCAAACGCATCGCTGAAGAAGGCCAACGCGTCAAGAAAGGCGACGTTGTGATTGAGTTCGATCTGCCGCTGCTGGAAGAAAAAGCCAAGTCTACCCTGACGCCGGTGGTTATCTCCAACATGGATGAGATCAAAGAGCTGATCAAGCTTTCCGGCAACGTTATCGTTGGCGAAACCCCGATCATTCGCATCAAGAAGTAATTTGCGAAAGGCCATGGGGCTTGGCCCCATGCATAAAAAAGCCAGTCGTTCATCGACTGGCTTTTTTTGTTGCCCCGCCGCCAACGGCAAAACGGGGCCGGTAAAAATGGTTAACGCACGCGTTGGTTAACCGCCTTATGCCTGTTGCTGCTGCCAGCGAGGTATGCGCAAGGTAATCACTAATCCCCCCTGCTCCGCGTTGCGGGCGTCAACTTGCCCACCGTGCGCCAACACCACCTTACGGGTTATCGCCAGCCCCAGCCCATAGCCCTTGCCGGACATCGACGATTTTACCCGCACGAAGGGATCAAAAATGCTGGAAAGCTTCGATTCCTCAACGCCTGGCCCCTGATCGCTGACCTCAATCTGAAACTGCTGATCGATCCGCACCAACGCCACCGTTACCCGCTGCCCCTGCGCAGAAAAGCGCAGCGCGTTGCGCACGATATTGTCTACCGCCCGCCGCATCAGTTCCGCGTTGCCCTTCACGGTATATTCCACCGCAGAATCCGCCAGCAAGACAATTTCCACCCCGGGAATCTGCGCCTCATAACGCGCGTCGCTCACCACCGCTTCCACCAGCCCATAAAGATCGAAATACTCTTCATCCGGCAGGCTATTGTTTTCAGCACGTGACAGCGTGAGCAGCTCGCCGATCATCTTATCCATCCGGCCGGTTTCATGCTCAATCCGCTGCAAGGCATTCTCAACCCCTTCCGGGTTTTGTCGGGCAAGGCCGATCGCCAACTGCAGGCGCGCCAACGGCGAACGCAGCTCATGAGAAACATCATGCAGCAGTTGCTCACGCGCGCTGACCAACAATTCCAGGCGTTCCGCCATCGCATCAAAATCACGCGCCACTTCAGAAAGCTCATCGTGCCGCCGCCGCATAGACGGGAATAGCCGCACCGCCAGATCGCCTTGCGACACGCGATCAAACCCGCGGCGCAGTTGACGCATCGGCAGCACCAGGTTCCAGGCCAACACGGCGCTGAACAATAGCCCGCCAATGCCACCGACCAGCAGCATCGGTTCTGGAATATTCAAAAGATGGCCACGCCTTTCAGAACGGTATTGTTGGCGCAACCCTTCCAGATCGTAACGCAGCAAATAGCCGTGCTTTTCCGCCCCCTGGCCGTATTCAACGTAACGCTGCGGGGTGCGAACGGCCGGCGGCGCATCGCCCTCGGGCGCTGAAATGGGTTCAACGGCATCCGCCGGCGGGCGTTCAGCCGGCTGCACGCTAAAGAAACGCCGATCGTCATCAGGCCAATCGGCCAGCATCATATCTAACGCCGGCATACCGCCGTTGTGCAATATCGCCGCCGCCGATGTCATCTGCAGGTTCGCCATCCGCCGCGCCACTGCGTAATCCGGTGGCTCATGGCGGTTGTCATACAACGAAAACGCCACCCACAGCGCCTGGGTGATAATAATGAACGTCAGCCAAAAACCGAACAGGATCTTCCAGAATAATCGTCCGCGCATGCGCATTACCTGATGCGGTAGCCGATGCTGCGCACCGTTTCAATACTGAGCGTATTGCCCGGCAGCACGCTCAACTTCTGACGAATGTTGCTGATATGCACGTCCACGCTGCGATCATAGGCTTCACGCGGGCGGCCGAGCCCTTGCTCCGACAGTTCATCCTTCGACACCACGCGTTCGGGCGAACGCAGCAGCAGCTCCAGCAGGTTGAACTCCGAGGCCGTGAGATCAAAGCTTTTGCCACACCACTCGCTGATACGCGTTGAGGGGTTAAGCTGCAGATCGCCAAAGATAATCGGCGCGTCGCTGTCGACCTCTTCCGGCTGCTCCTCCACGCGCCGCAGCACCGCGCGCAGGCGTGCCACCAATTCGCGCGGGTAGCACGGTTTCGGCATGTAATCATCGGCGCCCATCTCCAGCCCGATGACCCTATCGATATTATCACCCTTCGCCGTCAGCATAATGATCGGTAGGCGGCTCTTTTTACGCACGTCCCGCAGCACATCAATGCCGCTCATATCAGGCAGCATGATGTCGAGGATCATCGCGGTATATTCACCGGACAGCGCTCCTTCCACCCCGGCTTTGCCGGTTAAAACGAGCGAGGCGTTAAAGCCCTCGGCCGTCAGGTACTCACGCAGCATCGTGCCCAGTTCCAGATCGTCATCGACCAACAAAATTTTCATGCTTTGCTCCTATACATATTCGCGCTATTCTCCCGACAATCTGCCTACTTCGCAGCCGGTTTTACCTTATTCTTACATATTCCTTAGCGCCACTTAACTTCTGCCGGGACGCTGGCGCGTTAAATTAGTACATAAAGACTTTTACCGTGTTCAACACAAGGAAAAAATGTTGTTATGCCACTGGCCAAACGTTCGAAACTGTACCTGATACTGTTGGTTATTGCTGTATGTGCAGCGCTGTTCAGCTACTTTATTTTATTCAGAACGCCCGACGCTCCCCGTTATATCACCGCCGTCGCGCAAACGCGCGATCTGGAGCAAACGGTGCTGGCCGATGGCACCATAGAAGCGCAAAAGCTGGTCAGCATCGGCGCCCAGGTTTCCGGGCAAATCAAAGTGCTGAGTGTTGCCCTCGGTGATAGAGTGCACAAAGGGCAACCGGTCGCTGAAATTGACGATCTCACCCAGCAGAATACCCTGCGGGATGCGCAGGCCGCGCTGAAAAACGTGCAGGCGCAACGCGCGGCCAAACATGCCGCATTACGCAATAACCAGTTGGCCTTCGAGCGCCAGCAAAAAATTCTGGCGCGCGGCCTTGGCGTACAGGCCGATTATGACAGCGCCAGAGCCACCCTGGACGCGACCCTTGCCGACATCGAAGCCCTTGATGCCCAGATAGCGCAGGCACAGATTGCGGTCAGCACCGCCCAGCTTAACCTCGGCTATACCAAAATCACCGCCCCGATGGACGGCACCATTGTGGCGATCCCGGTGGAGGAAGGCCAGACGGTCAACGCCGTGCAAAGCGCGCCCACCATCGCCAAGGTCGCCAAATTGGATACCATGACCATTAAAGCGCAGATTTCCGAGGCGGACGTCGTGAAGGTCAAAACCGGCATGCCGGTCTATTTCACCATCCTCGGCGAACCCGACAAGCGCTATCACGCCACCTTGCGTGCGGTAGAGCCGGCGCCGGACACGATCAACGACGATACATCGACATCCAGTAGCAGCAGCAGTTCCAGCAGCAGCTCATCGTCTTCCAGCAGCGCGATTTACTACAACGGCCTGTTTGACGCCGCCAACCCGGACGGCGCATTGCGTATCTCCATGACGGCACAGGTATATATTGTGCTGCAGCAGGTGAAAAATGCGGTGGTAATCCCCGCCACGGCGCTGCATGGCGATTGGATACAGGTGGTGGACAGCCAGGGCGGCATTGAACGGCGCCCGGTGAAAGTCGGCATCAACAACAACATTGACGCCCAGATTATCAGTGGTCTCCAGGCCGGCGAAAAAGTCATTATCAGCCAGTTGGGGGGAAGTACGGCAAGCAACGGCCACATGGGCCCACCGCCGATGGGGATGTAAGCATGAGCGCACAACCCCTGCTGCAACTAAGCGGCATTACCCGCCGTTTCAAGGCCGGCGAGCAAACCGTGACGGTGCTGAATAACATCAATTTGACGATCAACCGCGGCGAAATGGTGGCGATCGTCGGCGCCTCCGGCTCTGGCAAATCCACGCTGATGAACATCCTCGGCTGCCTCGATCGCCCCAGCGGCGGCGATTATCGGGTGGCCGGCCGCAGCACCGGGCAATTGGATCGCGATAGCCTGGCCGAACTGCGCCGTGAACATTTCGGCTTTATCTTCCAGCGCTATCATTTGCTGCGGGATCTCACCGCACGCGGCAACGTTGAAGTGCCCGCCATTTACGCCGGCTACGCGCGCGTAGCCCGGCAGCAACGGGCGGAGGATCTGCTAAAGCGCCTGGGGTTAGGCGATCGCCTGGATTACCACCCCGGCCAGCTTTCCGGCGGCCAACAACAACGCGTCAGCATCGCCCGGGCGCTGATTAACGGCGGCGAGGTGATCCTGGCGGATGAGCCCACCGGCGCGCTGGACAGCCGCAGCGGGCAGGAAGTGCTGTCGATCCTTAAAGATCTGCACGCCCGCGGCCACACGGTGATCCTGGTTACCCACGATATGCAGATCGCCGGCAACGCCCAGCGCATTATCGAGATACACGATGGCGAAATCGTCGCCGACCGGCAGAAAACGCCGCCGGTGACCGCCCTGCTGCCGAAAAAGCCCGACCACACCAGCAGCCCTTGGTTGGCACAGCGCGACCGTTTTCTCGAAGCGTTCAAAATGGCGTTGCTGGCGATGGCGTCGCAGCGCCTGCGTACCCTGCTGACCATGTTGGGCATTATCATCGGCATTGCCTCCGTGGTTTCCGTCGTTGCGCTGGGCAAAGGCTCACAGCAGCGTGTATTGGCCGACATCAGCGCGATGGGCACCAGCACGCTGGAGATATTCCCCGGCAAGGATTTCGGCGACATGCGCTCCGCCGCCATCCAAACCCTGCGCGCCACCGACGCCGACGCGTTGGCACAGCAGAACTACGTGCACAGCGTCACGCCAAGCCTGTCTACCTCCACCACCCTGCGCTATGGCAACCGCTCGGTCAGCGGCACGGTCAATGGCGTTGGCGAGCAGTATTTCCTGGTGCGAGGATACGATATCGACAGCGGTATGGCGTTCAACCGCACCAGTGTTGAACACCTGATGCAGGAAGTGGTGATCGATGAAAACACGCGCGATAAGCTGTTCCCTGCCGGTAAAAACCCCATTGGGGAAGTGCTCCTGCTGGGCTCCCTGCCCTGCCGGGTTATCGGTGTGGCCGCCAAAAAACAGAGCGGTTTCGGCAGCGATGAAAATCTGAATGTGTGGATCCCTTACACCACGGCGATGAAACGCATGCTCGGCCAAAGCTACCTGAAAAGCATCACGGTGCGGGTCAACGACGATATCGATCTGAGCACCGCGGAAGACGGCATTACCCGCCTGCTGACCCAGCGCCACGGCAGCAAAGACTTTTTCGTGATGAACACCGACAGCATTCGCCAGATGATCGAGAAAACCACGGCGACCCTGACCCTGCTGGTATCGATGATCGCGCTGATCTCACTGATTGTCGGCGGGATCGGCGTCATGAATATCATGCTGGTCTCGGTGACGGAACGGACGCGTGAAATCGGCGTGCGGATGGCGGTGGGCGCCCGCGCCAGCGATATCATGCAACAATTCCTGATTGAAGCGGTGCTGGTGTGCCTGCTGGGCGGCGCGCTGGGGGTGCTGCTCTCGCTGGGGATTGGCGTCTTGTTCGGCCAGTTCAGCAGCCGCTTCGGCATGGTGTATTCGCTGGGTTCGATCGTCGCGGCTTTTGTCTGTTCGACGCTGATTGGCGTAATTTTTGGCTTTTTCCCCGCCAAACGCGCCGCGGCGATGGATCCTATCCATGCGCTGGAAAGGGAATAACCCGATGATCGCGGGGCGGCGCTCATTGCTGCCCCGGTTCAGGTTTTAATTAAAGACCCCAGTGGAAAGGTAACGATCGCCGCGATCGCAGATTATCGCCACCACCAGGCTGCCAGGGTTGGCCGCCGCAATCTGCAAGGCCCCGGCCACGGCACCGCCGGAGCTGACGCCGCAAAAGATGCCTTCGCGCTGCGCCAGCAGCCGCATGGTCTGTTCCGCATCGATCTGCGCCATATCCAGCACCTGATCAACCAGTTCCGGGCGGAAGATGCGCGGCAGATAGGCTGGTGGCCAACGGCGAATACCTGGGATGTTGCTGCCTTCCGCCGGCTGCAGGCCGATAATCCTCACCGCGGGGTTTTGGCTTTTCAGGTAGCCGCCAACCCCGGTAATGGTCCCAGTGGTGCCCATGCTGGAAACGAAGTGGGTGATGCGTTGCTGCGTTTGCCGCCAGATTTCCGGCCCGGTGGTGGTGAAATGCGCATATGGGTTATCAAGGTTGTTGAACTGATCCAATACCTTACCCTGCCCCTGCTGCTGCATGTGCAGCGCCAGATCGCGCGCGCCTTCCATCCCCTGATCGCGGCTGACCAGGATCAGCTCCGCACCGTATGCGCGCATCGCCGCCTGGCGTTCGATGCTCATGTTTTCGGGCATCAGCAATTTGAGGGAATAGCCTTTGAGTGCCGCGATCATCGCCAGCGCGATGCCGGTATTGCCGCTGGTCGCTTCGATCAGCGTATCCCCCGGCGAAATCTCGCCGCGAAGTTCCGCCTGTTGGATCATCGCCAACGCGGCGCGGTCTTTGACTGAGCCGGCGGGATTGTTACCTTCCAGCTTAACCCACACTTCGCTGTTCAGCCCTGCGACCAGGCGTTGTAGTTTTACCAGCGGGGTATTCCCGATGCATTGTTCCAGCGTTGTCACTCTATCTGCCTGTATCAACCGTTTTGGACGGTTAAAATTATCAGGCGCTTTTCGCTAACGCAACAGGCTGCAACAATTGATTACCGGCGTACAGGCGCGCATTGAGGCTGCCGACAAAATAGCGACTGCCACGCTCTGGGGTGCCGTTGCCTTCCGGCAACACCACGCTGATCGGCTCCTGGTGCCAGCCGAGCGGCTGCACCACCAGTTGCCAATAGTGGCCACGCGGGCTGATTTCCAGCACCTGCACCGGCAATGGGCAGCGAACGCTGCTTTCCGTGCTGATTTCCATTTCCCACGGGCGCAGGAACAGTTCAACCGGCCCCTGGTGCATCGGTTGGAACGACAGCGGCCACTGATGGGCGCCGACAAACAGTTGCGAACCCCGGATTTCGCCGTTAAGGCGGTTAACCTCACCCATAAACTCCAGCACGAAGCGGGTGGCGGGTTCGCGCATGATATCGCTCGGCGCACCGACCTGTTCAATATTGCCCTGGCTCATCACCACGATGCGATCGGCAACTTCCATCGCCTCTTCCTGATCGTGCGTCACGAACACACTGGTGAACTTCAGCTCTTCATGCAGTTGGCGCAGCCAGCGGCGCAGCTCTTTACGCACCTGGGCATCCAGGGCGCCGAAAGGCTCATCCAACAGCAGGATCTGCGGTTCCACCGCCAGCGCACGGGCTAGCGCCACACGCTGTTTCTGCCCGCCGGACAGCTGCGAGGGGAAACGGTTGGCCAGATGGGCCAGTTGCACCATTTCCAGCAGTTGCTGCACTTTTTGTTTGATCGCCGCCGCATTGGGGCGCTCACGGCGCGGCAGCACCGTCAGGCCAAACGCCACGTTATCGAATACGGTCATATGGCGGAACAGCGCGTAGTGCTGGAACACAAAGCCAACCTGACGATCGCGCGCATGCACCCGGCTAACGTCGGTGCCGTGGAAGCTCAGCTTACCGCCGCTTTGGCTTTCCAGGCCGGCGATAATGCGCAGCAAGGTGGTTTTGCCCGAGCCGGAAGGCCCAAGCAACGCCACCATCTCACCGGAAGGAATATCGAGCGTGATATCGTTCAATACCTTGGTACGACCGAAATATTTATTGATGCTGTTAATCTCAATGCTCATTATTTGCCTCCCGATCGCGCCGTATGTTCTGGCGTTCCAACCGCCACTGCAGCGCACTCTTCAAAAATAGGGTCACGATTGCCATCACGGTCAATAACGCAGCCGCCGTAAAGGAGCCGACGGTGTTGTAATCCTGCTGCAATAACTCAACCTGCAGCGGCAAGCTGTATGTCTCACCGCGGATAGAACCAGAAACCACCGATACCGCGCCGAATTCGCCAATGGCGCGCGCGTTGGTCAGCACCACGCCGTACAGCAGCGCCCAACGGATGTTCGGCAGCGTGACGCGGCGGAACATCTGCCAGCCGGATGCGCCAAGCAACACGGCGGCTTCGTCTTCCTGGCTGCCCTGGCTAAGCATCATCGGCACCAGTTCACGCACCACAAACGGGCAGGTGACGAACACCGTGACCAGCACCATGCCCGGCCAGGCGAACATCAACTGGATATCATGCGCATCCAGCCAGCCGCCCAGCAGGCCGTTGCTGCCGTAAAACAGCAGGTAAATCAGCCCCGCCACCACCGGCGAGACGGCAAACGGAATGTCGATCAGCGTCAGCAACAGCTGGCGGCCCGGAAAGGTGAACCGCGTCACCAGCCACGCCAGCAGCGTGCCGAACACCAGGTTGACCGGCACCGTGATCAGCGCGATCAGCACCGTCAGCCAAATCGCATGCAGCATGTCCGCATCAAGCAGGTTGCGCCACATTTCGCCGGCACCCTTGGAAAAGGCCTCGGCAAAAATCGAAATCATGGGGATCACCAGCAACAGCAGCGAAAACAGCATGCCAAGGCCGATCAGAACCCATTTGCCCCAGTTGATGCCAGGGCGCTCAACGCCATTGAAGGCAGTTACATCAGCCATCAGTGCCCCCCGATGCGTTTGCCAAAGCGGCTTTGCAGCATGTTGATGCTAAACAGCAACAGCAGCGACGCCGCCAGAATCACCGAGGCGATAGCACTCGCCGCCGGGTAGTCAAATTCCTGCAACCGCACAAAAATCATCAGCGAGGTCACTTCCGTTTTCCAGGCGATGTTGCCGGCGATAAAAATCACCGCGCCGAATTCGCCCAGGCTGCGGGTGAAGGAGATCGCCGTGCCGGCCAGCAGCGCCGGCGCCACTTCCGGCAACACCACACGGCGGAAGCTCTGCCAACGGGTTGCCCCCAGGGTTTCCGCCGCTTCTTCATACTCCGGCCCCAACTCTTCCAACACCGGCTGCACGGTGCGCACCACGAACGGGATGCTGGTAAACGCCATCGCCACCGCAATCCCCAGCCAGGTAAAGGTGACCTTGATATCAAAGTGCGCCAGCCACTGCCCATACCAACCCGTGGTGGAAAACAGCCCCGCCAGCGTTAAGCCCGCCACCGCGGTGGGCAACGCAAACGGCAAATCCATCAGGCCATCAAGCAACGCACGGCCAGGGAAACGATAACGCGTCAGTATCCATGCCATCAGCATGCCGAATACGGCATTGAACAGGCTGGCAACCGTCGCCGACAGTAAGGTGACTTTGTAGGCGGCCACCACCTGCGGGCTGGTGATCACTTCCCAATATTGCGCCAGGCTCATCTGCGCCAGTTGCATCACCAACGCGCTGAGCGGCAGCAGTAAAATCAGGCAGACATAAAACAAACTGCTGCCCAGGCTAAGGCCAAATCCGGGCAATACCCGTTTACTGGTGGACGACAACAACATTACTTATGCCCTGCTGCTAACAACCGATCCAGTTCGCCGCCGGTGGCAAAATGCGTGCTCATCACCTGCGGCCAACTGCCAAACTGATCTTCCACCCGGAACAGCCGGGTGTCAGGGAACTGATTTTTTGCCGCGTCCATCGCCTTCTGGTCATACACGCGGTAGTAGAAACTGGTGATCACTTTCTGAGCCGCCGGGCTGTAGAGGTAATTCAGGTAGTCTTTGGCCGCCTGCTCGGTGCCGTTACGCTGCACGTTGCTGTCCACCCAGGCCACCGGGAACTCCGCCAGAATATCCACCGGCGGCACAATCACCTGATAGTTATCTTCACCGTACTGCTTACGGATGTTATTCACTTCGGATTCGAAGCTGATCAGCACATCCCCGAGGCCGCGTTCCACGAAGGTGGTGGTCGCGCCGCGCCCGCCGGTGTCGAACACTTCGACGTTTTTCAGGAACTGGGTCATAAACGCGCGGGTTTTGGCCGCGTCGTTGCCGTCAGCCTGGCTGGCTGCGCCCCAGGCGGCCAGATAGGTGTAACGGCCATTGCCGGAAGTTTTCGGGTTCGGGAACACCAACTTGACGTCGGTACGCACCAGATCGTCCCAGCTCTTGATGCCTTTCGGGTTGCCTTTACGCACCAGGAACGCCATGGTGGAATAAAAAGGTGAACTGTTATTCGGTAAACGCGCCTGCCAGTCGGCCGGGATCAGTTGCCCGCGATCGTGCAGAATCTGCACATCGCTCACCTGGTTGTAGGTCACCACATCCGCGCGCAGCCCCTGCAGGATCGCCAACGCCTGCTTTGACGAGCCGGCGTGCGATTGTTTGATTGTCAGCGTGTCGCCCGGATGCTGTTGGTTCCATTGTTGTTCGAACCCCGGATTCAACGCGGCAAACAGCTCACGGGAAACGTCGTAGGAGCTGTTGAGCAATTCAGCCGCAGAAACGCTACCGCTGGCCAACAATGCGGCCGCCAGCCATCCTTTCAGCATCAGATTCTTAACCCGTGTTGTTTTCATTATTCACCTTATCACTGTGTCAATCCGTCGAACTTTCGCCCTGATGATGAAAGACCCGCCCCGCTGATGGCGCCAGGCACGGCGACGGGAACAAACCTAGTGTATTTATAACTGAGTGAAGACCTGTAACGCTTTTATATACCGTTTAGTGATTTTCAAGCATGAAATGCTATAAGAGGGAAAGGCGGAGGTTTATTCGGGAAGGAATTTGCCGCCGGGCGCAAGCAAACAGCCCCGGCGGAACAGGCAATGATGCCCCGCAATCGCACGATTGCCGAGCATGGCCTGTATTACAGTGACAGCAGGCGCGTCAGCGAAGGCGCAAAATAGTAGCTGCCGCTTACCGCGCGGCTAAAGCGCAGCATCTGGTCGCGTTTACCGTCCAGATCGCCGAACATGCTCAGCAGTTGCTGTTCGATATTATGCAAACGCGCGCAGTAAGCAATAAAGTACAGGCCGTGTTTGCCGCTGGCGGTGCCGTAAGGCAGGCTCTGGCGCAGGATTTTCAGCCCTTTGCCATCCTCTTTCAGATCGACCCGGCTAACGTGGGAAGTGTCCGGGCGCTGATCGGCAGGCAACTCTTCGCTGTCGGCCTTGGTGCGACCAATGATTTGCTCTTGCTGTTCGGTCGAAAAACGCTGCCACTGGCGCAGATTGTGTTCATAGCGCTGCACCAGCACATAGCTGCCGCCTTCGTCTTCTTCACCGGCGCCAATCACCGCGACTGCCGGGCGCTTCTCACCCTGCGGGTTTTCGGTGCCGTCAATAAAGCCGCTCAGATCGCGATCTTCCACCCAGCGGAAACCGTGGGTTTCTTCTTCCACCCTGATGGCATTGCCGAAAGCCGCCAGCGCGGCCTGCGCCAGCGAAAAGTTAACGTCATGACGCAGGGATTGAATATGGATCAGCATATCGCGCTGGGTGGCCGGCGCCAGCCCTTTGCCCAGCGGGGTGAACGGTTTGAGTTCACGCGCGCCCTGGCCGCCGGAAAGATCGCGCCAAACGTCATAGCCGAAGGCGATTACCGCGCCCAGGCCCGCCTGCGGGAACTGCTGCTGCAATTCCGCCAGCGCCTGGCAAAACTGTTTGCACCCCTGGCGCAAATCGGCGAACTCGCCCTGAACCATGGCTTCCATAAAAATGCCAAAACGGCAGTGTTCCAGCAAAATGCCGCTCTGAACCTGTGTCATGTTGTTATCCTCATACCTAAACGGGCACAGGTTCGCAGTTCTGGGCTGCTCCCCTGCCAAAAAAATACGCGCTATCATAACGTATGCTGGCAGGATTGACTTGCCTGAACGCAAAGAAAAAGGCGTTAATCAATGCATTACGGGCTAACGTGGCGTTTTATTGCGCTTTGGCATGCCAGATAATCTTGCTGACGGTCCAGGTTTTCAGCGTGTCATCCGGTGGGATAATGCTCTGGGGGCCGGCCCATTTACCATCAAAGATGTAGGTCACGTAGCGGCTTTGCGGCGCCACGCACTCCACTTTACCGGCATCGTCCCCTTCCGCAGGCTTACAGGCGCCAAAGGCTTTGCCGTACATATCGCCAAACGCCGTGCCCAACTTGCTGCCCCATTCGGTGGCGATTTTACGATCCATCACGTCCACGCGTTGCACCCGGCCTTTGGCTTCGCCGGTAATGACCAGCTTCACCTCATTGCCCTCCATCGCCTGATAATAAGAGATAATCTGGCCGTTGCTGGTGGCCATGCCGCTGCGCAGGCGGTAATTATCGTTCAGGCCGTCATTGACCGCCGTTTCAGACATCGGCGTGCCGGCCGTGATACCGCCAACGCCTTTGTCGCTGACCTTCAGGCTGCTGCCGAACCAATTCCAGGGGGAAAGGCTTGACCAGGAAAAATCAGACAGCGTCGAACAGCCGGTCAGTAACAGCGGCAGCCCTAACAGCAGTGGGCGAATACTACTCATTTCATCACTCCTTAACATCGCGTGGCAAAGCTGCGGCCTTGCCGCATTCGGCGTTTTTCCGCGTGCCAGCCTCTCACAACTGCACGCCAGGCGCCATAGGTTGCGTGTTTGGAGTACAGAAATAGAGAAAAGTGCCGCAATAGGGCTCACGCTTGCGCAGCCCACGGGGCAAAACAGGCCCTCAGGCGCGGGCTACGCCACAGATAAACCAGCGCCAGCACGTCCAGCAGCGCCAATAGGATCCCCAGCCCGGCGGCATCCTCCCCCTGCTGCCACAGGCTATAGAGCACGCCGGCCAGCGCCGCCAGGCCGGCGACCAACAACACCCAATAGCTCGCCTGCCAACAACGCGGCCAGCGCTGGCGCCGCCCGCACAGCAGGAAGGCCAACACCGCCGGCAGCCCCATCAGCATGCCGAACCAAAAAGACTCGCGATCCGGGTAGAAGATGCGCAGCAGCCCTTCGCCCTGTTGGCTGGAAGCACCGGCGATCACCAGCAGGATCCAGGTACGCGCCTGTAAAATTAATATGCCCCAAAACCAGATCGGCAAACGCAAAACGCCGTGCCGATCGTAATCATCCGGGGAAAAATACCGTGGTGAAACCTTCACGCCGTATTCCTTGCTCAAGAGGCTATTACCAGTAGGCAGCGCTCCGCAGCGCCTTGGGCGCCATGGCCTATTGCGGGGCACAACCCCGTATTGCCAGATGGAGGTAAACCTGCGTTTTTTCAATCCGCAGGCTTAAGAAGCGCTTAAGATCCGTATGTTCTAATCCTTCTCAACAAACGGCCCCGACCGACGGGGTGTACGTTCACTCAAGCAAGAAGGATGCTTCATTATGACAAAATTCACTCTGGCCGCTTTACTGACTATTTTCGCCCTGCCGGCTCTGGCGCAGCAAGGGGGTTTTTCTGGCCCCGGCACACCGCAGGCGCAGCCTGCCGCCACGCAGCAGGGCGGCTTCTCCGGCCCCGGCGCAGCCCTGACCAGCGTTGATAACGTCAAATCATTGAACGACGACAGTTGGGTCACGCTGCAAGGCAACATTACCCAGCGCGTGGGGGATGATAGCTACACGTTCCGCGACGCCAGCGGCACCCTGACCGTGGAAATCGATCACAAACGCTGGAACGGCCAAACCATTACGCCGCAGGATAAAGTACAGTTGGAAGGCAAAGTAGACAAAGACTGGAACAGCGTGGAAGTGGATGTGAAAAATATCAAAAAAATACCGTAACGGCGATGATGTCGGTGGCCCTCTCGGCCACCGAAATACCCCATCAGAAATAGGTCGGCATGGCCTCCAGCAGTTGCAGATCGTCATCCACCAGGCACACCGAGCGCCATTTATCAAAGGTCAGGCACGGGTGCGACGCGCCAAACGCGATCACATCCCCCACCCGTAACCCGTGATCCGGCGGCAGTTGCAAAAAGGCGTACTGATCCATCATTTCACGCACCTGCCAGCGCGCATCCAGCAATTGCGGCACGCAGTCGGCCTCTCCGCGCCCCAGCCGATACAGGCGCAGCGGCGTCGGTAAGCCGGCGTCAAACGCCACGTCCCGTTTCCCCAACGCCACAATCGCACTGCCGGGCTCAGGCAAAGACTGTATGTGCGCCCATACTTCCATCGCCGGCAGTAAGGCGCTGCCCAGCTCCGGGTGGCGCTGCAGCAGCGCCGCCTGGGATGTTTTGTACAGCCCGTGATCGTGCACCAGATAACACCCCGGGCGCAGCAGCGGGGTAAAGTGCGCTTCAGCCCCCTGGCGTTTGAACGCTTCGGCCACCAGATCGTACCAGGCGGAACCCGAGGCGGTAACATACGGCCGCGCCAGGCCGAACTTGCCCGCCGCCAATAGCGCCACCGCCGTTTCGACCAGGTAAGCGGCAAAGCGGCGGATCCCCTCTTCCGGCCGATCGCCGTGGATCACCCCTTCGTAACCCTCGATCCCGCTCAGCACCAGCGCCGGGCTCGCCGCCACCGCCGCCAGTACCGCATCCGCCTGCTCCGGTGTGCGGCAGCCGCAGCGCCCATGCGGCACGCCCAGCTCCAGCATCACATTCAGCGTTAATCCTTGGGCGGCAAAAAATTGCCCCAGATCGCGCACGTTATCGGGATCGTCCACCAGGCAATGGAACTCCAGATCGCCTGCGCGCAGTAACCCGGCGATGATCGCCATGTTGGGCTGCCCCACCAGTTGGTTAGCCAGCAAAATGCGGCGCACACCGTGCTGATAAGCCACCGTGCACTGCACCGCCGTCGCCATGGTGATCCCCCAGGCGCCGTGCGCCAACTGGCGCTGAAACAACGCCGGGGTCATGGTCGTTTTGCCATGCGGCGCCAACCGCGCGCCATGACGCACGGCATAATCCTGCATCCAGGCCAGGTTGTGTTCCAAAGCGCGCTGGTGCAGCACCAGCGCCGGCAGGCTGATATCCGCCAACAGGCGCTTGCCGGTCACAGCCGCGCCTTTTTCCCTACTCGCTGAAAGCGTATTGTTCATCATAACCCCATCAAGTTGATGGGCTGCCGGAGAGGCGCATCTCCATCTCGCGGGCAGCCTGCAACAGCACCTGGCGATAGTGTTGATAATTCGCTTTGGCGTCGCCACGCGGCGCAACGATACAGAACGTGGCGACGCAGCGCTGCTGCTCATAAATACCTGCGGCAAAACAATGGGTATAGTTATCGGCAATGCTGTCGAAGGAGAAGAAACGCGCCTGGTGCGCCTGGCGGATCTCCTGCAGAAAACCCGCCTGCGGCATAAACTCGCCGTTGGGCAGGCGGAAGTCTTCCGGCGGGATCAGCGCCAGGATCTCTTCATCGCTCAGATGCCCCATCAGCAGGCGGCCAGACGCCGTCCATGGGATCGGCGTGTCCTCCCCCACTTCCGAAGAGATGCGGAACGGGCGATCGCCTTCGCGCATGAGCGCAACGTTGTATTTCCTGCCGTTCAGCAGGCACATCTGCGCCGTTTCCCGTGTGCTGCTAACAATCTGCTCCAGGAAGCGATCCGATTCCCGGGTAAAGTCGAAATGGTTCAGGTGCGCCTGGCCGAGGAAATACAGCTCGCGCCCCAGATACACCAAGCCATCTTTCCCCACCGGCTCCAGAATGCAGCGCTCCAGCAGCAACGCGACCATCTCATATACCGTCGATTTCGGTGCGCCAATACCTTTGGCAATATCGTGCGGGCGCAGCGGCTGGCGCTGCTTTTTCAGGAAATCCAGTATCTCGAACGCACGATCGAGCCCTTTAACCCGGCGGCGGGTATCCGGCGCAGTCATCATAAAAACCCCATTGCTCCTGTTTGGCCATTGGCGGCTATTTGGCTTTATAGGCCACGCACTCCACCTCGACCTTACAATCTACCATCATCCTGGACTGCACGCAGGCGCGCGCCGGGGCAGCGGCGGAGAAATACTCGCTGAACACCTTGTTGAAGCTCCAGAAATCGCGCGGGTCATCCAGCCAGACGCCGACGCGCACCACATGTTCCAGGCCGTAGCCCGCCTCGTGCAGAATGGCGATCAGATTCTGGATCGCCTTGTGCGATTGTTCGATAATGCCGCCGGCAACCACCTCCCCCTGCTCCATGGCGATCTGCCCGGAAACAAACAGCCAACCATCGGCTTCCACCGCACGGGCAAACGGCAATGGTTGCCCACCGGCGCCATGTTCACCGGCACCATAACGAGTAATGCTCATTGATACGCTCCTTGATTTAACCGCGTTAGAAATGTGAGTGTTTGATAAATTCTGCCAGGCGCGGTGACGCCGGGTTATTGAACAGCTGTTTGGGCGGCCCTTGCTCCTCGATTTTTCCCTGGTTCATGAAAACGATGCGATCGGAAACCTCATACGCAAAACGCATTTCGTGGGTCACCAGCAGCATCGTCATTCCCTCATTCGCCAAATCCCGGATAACCGCCAGCACTTCGCCCACCAGCTCCGGATCCAGCGCCGAGGTCACTTCATCAAACAGCATCAGGCTGGGGTTCATGGCGATGGCGCGCGCGATCGCCACCCGCTGCTGCTGCCCGCCGGAAAGCTGGCCGGGATAATGGCCCTTGCGCGCCAGCAGGCCAACGCGCTCCAGCCAATGTTCAGCACAGGCAATCGCCTGGTCTTTCGGCATTTTCTTCACCTTCAACAGGCCGAGTGTGACGTTCTGCAGCGCCGTCAGGTGGGGGAACAGATTGAACTGCTGGAACGCCATGCCGGTCATCACCCGGTGGCGAGCAATGATCTTGTCAGGGTGCCGCACCCGCTGTTGCTGACGCTGGAAATAACCGATGGGCTGATCGTTAAGGCGGATCTCGCCCTGCTGAAAATCTTCCAGCAGGTTGACGCAGCGCAACAGGGTCGTTTTTCCCGATCCGCTTGAGCCGATCAGCGTGACCACATCCCCTTTATTCATGCTCAGATCGATGCCTTTCAGCACTTCCACGCTGCCATAACGTTTGTGCAAATCACGAATATTCAGCAGCGGCGTAACGGTTGTCTGGTTCATGGGAGCCTCACGCGTTTTTCCAGATAGCGGCCAAATTGCTCAATGGAAAAGTTGATAATGAAGAACAGCAGCCCGGCGAAGGCGTAGAACTGCAGCGTCATGAAAGTACGGGCGATCACCTGTTGGGAGCTGAGCAGCAAATCGGCCACGCCGATGACCGACAGCAGCGTTGAGGCCTTCACGATTTCCGCGGCCGAGTTCACCCAGGTCGGCAGGATTTGCCGCAGCGCCTGCGGCAGTTGCACGTAGCGCAGATCCTGATAAAACGTCAGCCCGATAGCCTTTGCGGCTTCGCTTTGCCCACGCGGCACCGCCTGCAACGCGCCGCGCACGATTTCCGAGACGTGGGAACTGCAAAACAGCGCCAGCGCCAGCACGCCGGCTTCAAACGCGCCGGCATCCCATCCCAGCGCGGGCGCAATGTAAAAGCAGGCCAGCACCAAAACCAACACCGGTGTGCCGCGCACAATATCGATATACAGCCGCACCAGCGTCTGCGCCCATTTTGGCGCATAGGTCACCAGCAGGCCGCCCAGGGTGCCCAGCAGCGTGCCGCTGAGGATCGCCAGTAATGAAGAGAGGACGGTAACCACAAAGCCGTCCGCCAGGGTGGCGCGGGCCTGCCACAGTTGGTACCACCAGCTAAAGGGATCGTTCATGTTGCCTCCTATCGCACTATCGCCAGGCGCCGTTCCGCCACCCGCAACGCCGCAGCGATCAGATAACAGGTAGCGATATACAGCAGGCTGGTCACCAGCCAGGTTTCAATCACCCGGTAGCTTTCCAGGTTCAGTTTGCGGGCATAAAACGTCAGCTCCGGCACGGCGATCGACGCCGCCAGCGACGTATCCTTGAACAGCGAAATGAAGTTGTTGCCGAGCGAAGGCAGCACATTGCGCAACATCACCGGGATGATGATGTAACTTTTGATCTGCCACTCTTTCAGGCCGATGGCCTGCCCGGCCTCGCGTTGCCCGGCGGGAATGCCCAGCAGGCCGGCACGGAACACCTCGGTCAGATAGGCGCCGGCATACATCGACAGCGTGACAACGAACGATCCAATCTGATCGAGCATGATGCCCATGCCCGGCAGCGCAAAGTAAATCATCAGGATAAGGATCAGGATCGGCAGATTGCGCACCACCGTCACATACAGCGTGGCGCTCCAGCGCAACAGCGGGTTCTTCGACAGGGTGCAGAACGCCGCCAGCAGGCCCAACGCACAGCCGATGGCAATCGACAGCAGCGACAGTTCCAGCCCGAGCCACAGCCCGCCCAGCAGCAGATCAAAACTTTGCCAGACGGGTGCGAAGTTCAACGTGTAATTCATCTTGCAACCTCAATGCGCCGGGCGCCCTGCGGCCCCGGCGTGAACGCACTATTTATACTCAACCGGGAAACCAATTGCCGGCGTAGCAAGATCGCTACCAAACCATTTCTTGTAGGCAGCGGCATAGTCAGCAAAATCCACGCCGACCATCGCTTCGTGCAGTGCCGTGTTGACATAGTTCAGCCAATCCTGATCGCCACGCTTCAGAGCGCAAGAATAGGTTTGCGGGCTCCAGGCATAGTCCGGCGAATGGTAGCGGCCAGGGGTTTGTACCATCAGCCATTTGGCGGACGACTGATCGGTCGCCACGGCGTCCGCCCGCCCAGAATTGAGCGCCTGATACATCAGGTCCACGCTTTCATACTGGGAAACCGTGGCTTTGGGCAGCGCCTGATGCACCAGTTGATCGGCATAGACGTTTTGTAGCACCGCTACGCGCAGGCCATCGCCGGCGGCGTTCATATCCGCCAGTTGCAGATAGTTGCTATTGGCCAACGTCAGCAGCGCCACGCCTTCACGGTAATAAGGAATGGTGAACGCCACCTGTTGAGCGCGCTGCGCCGTGACCGTCATTGCCTGGCAGGTCATATCCACCTTGTCGGTCAGCAGGTTGGGGATTCGCGCATCCGAAGACTGCTGTACAAACCGCACTTTGGTCGGATCGTTGAACAACCCTTTGGCAACGATCCGGGCGATATCGATATCAAAACCCTGCAGTTGGCCGTCGGCGCCCTGGAACCCCCAGGGCGCGTTGGTGCTGCCGGTGCCGACGATCAGATAGCCGCGTTTCAGTACGTCATCCAGCCGGGCCGCATTCGCCTGCGCCGCGTAACAACCCAGCAGCGCCAACCCCGCCAATATGCCAACCCGTTTCATGCCTGTTACTGCCTGATTCACTTTTCCCATGGTGCCTCCAAGTAATTCCGCTATAACGGAAACAATTTCGTAACTATGGAATTAATGCAGAAAAGATGCCAAAAAATAACCAGGCAGATGCGGATTTTCTTTACCCGTTGTAAAAAAAGATCTTTTGGCAGGATCGTACCGGTTGGGAACAGGCAACACAGGCAGTAGGGCAAAACAGCAGGGGTAAACGATAGCGGGCAATTGCACCACCGGCGATCGGCCACGCACCATCATGAGGCCGTTTTAGCCCGTGGAACGATCAAATACGGAGGGAGAGTGCGAACAAGAGAAGCCCATTATGCCGGTGTGATAATGGGTGTGCCGTGTGGTGGTGCGGGCCTATGCCATCGGTGCGATCAATATTCCTGATCTTCAATCAGCCGTTTGCCCAGGCTGGTTATCCCCTGGATCTCATAGCCCAGCTTTTCATACATATCGATCACGGTGTCGTTATCTTCCCGCACCATCAATTGGATTTTGGGGCAACCGCGCGCGATCAGCTTTTTCTCCAGCCGGTTGATCAGCGCGTTGGCGATGCCGCGGCCGCGGTAATCCGGATGCACCCCGAGGTAATACGCCGAACCGCGGTGGCCGTCATAGCCGCCCATGACCGAACCGACCACTTCACCGCCCACTTCCGCCACCAGAAACAGTTCCGGATCGTGATTCAGCTTGCGCTCAATGTCCATTTCCGGATCGTTCCACGGGCGCAGCAGATCGCAGCGCTCCCACAAGGTCAGAACTTCTTCAAAATCGTCTTGCCGAAATACGCGAATTTCCATAGCCGCTCGCCATTATAAAAAAGAGTATTTCCCTGATTATCGCGTGATTATCCATATACGCAATATCAAACTGCGATTTGTGCCGCGCTGCCGCTGGATTTTCGTAGCGCAATAGCGCGCATGCGCCGAAAACAAACGTAATAAATGGAAATAGTTATCGGGTGATTGATAACGACCAATACGTATACCCTTCATACTTCAAGTTGCAGGTGTGTTGGCTTTCCTCGCTCACCCCAGTCACTTACTGGAGTAAGCTCCTGGGGACTCACTGCGTTGCCGCCTTCCTGCAACTCGAATTATTTTGGGTATATACCGTACATAGCCCAAATTGCAGGATAAAAACGCCAAACGCGTGCTTGAGCTGCGCTGGCCATACCCGGCTGCCGAAAATGGCGGGGAGAAGGCCAATGCGCCTGCAACGTGAAATAATGACGGATAGAAACGTCGCCAAACTGATTGCCGCCACGGAGAGCCATAATATGAATAAGCCGGTTGACCCTTTTTTGCGTTTCAAGCCGCTTAACGGCGCAACCTCGCGCCGCCGGCTGCTGCTTTCCGGCGTGGCGCTAGCGCTGTTCGGCAGCCCGAGCCCCAAAACGCAGGCCGGCATGCTGCGTAGCCCGCATAGCACGAGTGCCCCGGCGCCAAAAACCGCCGGCGGCATCAAGCGGGTTATGCTCGATCCGGGCCACGGCGGCATCGATTCCGGCGCCGTCGGCCATGAAGGCTCGAAGGAAAAACACGTGGTGCTGGAAATTGCCAACCACGTGCGCCGCTTCCTGCATGAGCACCCGAATATCGAAGCGCACCTCACGCGCGAAGAGGATGAATTCATCCCGCTGTTCCAGCGGGTGGAAATCGCCCACCAGCGCCAGGCCGATCTGTTTATTTCCATCCATGCCGATGGCTATACCCGCCCGGAAGCCTCCGGCGCTTCGGTGTTCGCCCTGTCCAACCGTGGCGCCAGCAGCGCCATGGCGCGTTATTTATCCAACCGCGAGAATGCGGCGGATGAAATCGCCGGCGGGAAATACAAGGAACAGGATAACTACCTGCAGCAGGCGCTGTTTGATCTGGTGCAGACCGATACCATCAACAACAGCCTGACGCTCGGCCACCACGTGTTGGGGAAAATCCGCGGCGTGCACCACCTGCATAGCCCGAATACCGAACAGGCGGCGTTCGCCGTGCTGAAATCGCCATCCATTCCTTCCGTGCTGGTGGAAACGTCGTTTATCACCAACCCGGACGAAGAACGCCTGCTCGGCACCACCGCCTTTCGGGAAAAAATCGCCCGCGCCATTGCCGATGGCGTCGTCAACTTCTTCAGTGAATTTGACGCCCGCCAGCGCAGGGCGCGCTAAGGCTGTCGCCGTGCGGAAATAACGATATACTTGCAGCCTGATCTCAATAAGGCCGCGAAGAATTCCGTATGAGTTTACCCGATATTGCTGAAGTAAAATCCTTTCTGCTGGCGCTGCAAGACCGTATCTGCACGCAGTTGGCTGAAGCCGACGGCGCTGCCGGCTTCACCGAAGATCGCTGGGTGCGTGAAGAAGGCGGCGGCGGCCGCAGCCGCGTGCTGACCAACGGCGCCGTGTTTGAACAGGCCGGGGTAAACTTCTCGCACGTTTCCGGCGCTACGCTGCCGGCCTCCGCCACCGCCCACCGGCCGGAGCTGGCGGGCCGCAGCTTTCAGGCCATGGGCGTTTCACTGGTGATCCATCCGCTGAACCCTTACGTCCCTACCAGCCATGCCAACGTGCGCTTATTTATCGCGGAAAAACCCGGCGCCGAGCCGGTCTGGTGGTTTGGCGGCGGTTTCGATCTGACACCGTTCTACGGCTTTGAGGAAGACGCGGTGCACTGGCACCGCACGGCCCAGCAACTGTGCGCGCCCTTCGGCGCCACGGTATACCCCAAATACAAAAAATGGTGCGACGACTATTTCTTTATCAAACACCGCAACGAAGCGCGCGGCATCGGCGGGCTGTTCTATGACGATCTGAACACGCCGGATTTCGCCGCCAGCTTCGCCTTCACCCGTGCGGTGGGCGACGGTTTCCTGGCGGCGTATCTGCCGATCGTCGCCCGGCGCAAGGCGCTGGCGTGGGGCGAGCGCGAGCGCGAGTTCCAGCTTTATCGCCGCAGCCGCTATGTCGAATTCAACCTGGTGTGGGATCGCGGCACCCTGTTCGGGCTGCAAACCGGCGGCCGCACGGAATCGATCCTGATGTCGATGCCGCCGTTGGTGCGCTGGGAATACAACTATCAGCCGGCGGAAGGCAGCCCGGAAGCCGCGCTGTATCGTGATTTCCTGCCGGTGCGCGACTGGCTGCGGGGGGAGCAATAATGCAAATCTGGGTTGATGCGGACGCCTGCCCGAACGTCATCAAAGAGGTGTTGTTCCGCGCCGCAGAACGCACTGCCACCACCGTGACGCTGATCGCTAACCAGCCGCTGCGCACGCCGCCCTCCCGCTTTATCCGCACCTTGCAGGTAGCGCCGGGCTTTGACGTGGCGGATAACGAAATCGTGCGCCGCTGTGAGCCGGGGGATCTGGTGATCACCGCCGATATTCCCCTGGCGGCGGAGGCGATTGAAAAAGGCGCCGCAGCGCTTAATCCGCGTGGTGAACGCTACACGCCGGCCACCATCCGCGAACGCCTGAACATGCGCGATTTTATGGATACCCTGCGTGCCAGCGGCATCCAGACCGGCGGCCCGAATACCCTGAACCAACGCGACCGCCAGCTGTTCGCCAATGAGCTGGACAAATGGCTACAGGCGAAACGCTAACGCGCCGGGGTGCGCCACAGGTAGTCGGCGCGGCGCACATCCACCTGGCTATCGCCTTCGGCCAGCATCAGCACCAGCGGCATACTGGCCGGCTGTAGATCCTGCATGTGCAACGGCACCCCCAAATCCCTGGCGGCATGATAGCCGCCGGCAATCAACAACGCGGGCGCCGGCGCCGCCAGCAGCCGCTGTGCCATCCGCCGGTCACGCTGTTGCTGGATAGCCAGCATCGCATTCAGACGCGGCGCATCGATCTTACCGCCGTGTGCCTGCCGGATGAGATCGGCCAAAGCCTGCTGCACCGCCGGTTGGGTTGAACGTGGGCCGGCTGGGAACTGCGGATGGCGGTAAAACGCCATGATTTCATCGCGGCTTAAGTTGGCGGAAAGCAGCGGATAAGGCGCCTGAATGGCGGCCATCACCACCCCGCCATACAGCGCCCAGTCCCACCCGGCCTGCCAGGCGATGCGCTGCTTAACCTGTTCACTGCTGAGCACCTCTCCCGCCTGCAGCGCGCGCTTCACCGCATCCACCTGCGCCTGCTGGCCCGGCACGAGCATCTCCATCAGCACGCTACCCTGCGGCCGCTGCCGCGGCAGGTTTTCCACCAGCCAATGCTCAATACGGTGGTGCGCCGGATTGTCATGCTTTTCACCGACGATCACCCGCTGCGCCGCCGCCAGCCGCACCAGCAGTTGCTGGGGCGCAAGCGTTGCGCCGGTATGCAAATCAACAATTGTGCCCAGGTTTGCCACACGGTTATCCGGCGCGGGCGAATGGCTACAGGCGGTCAACGCCAGCGTCACCAGCAGTAAGAGGTATTTCATCGGGGATCCTGCCACGCGAAAAAAAACGATAATACAGAGAACGGTTCTCATTTGCATCCTCTCCCTGCCCGGCGTACCGTCGGTCTGCGAGGCGCTGCGCATTGATCTCACGCCCGCAGCGGTGGTATAACCCCAGCCATTCAGACATCTATCCCTTCATACTTCAGCTTGCAGGTGGGTTGGCCTTCCCGCGGCTCGAATTATTTGGGGCATATACAGATATATATCATTATGCAATCTCCCTCCGAAGGGCAGTTCAAACGCACCATGAAAGCCCGGCATCTCGTGATGCTTTCTCTGGGCGGCGTGATCGGCACCGGCCTCTTTTTCAACACGGGTTACATCATTTCCACCACCGGGGCGCTCGGCACGTTGCTGGCCTACCTGATTGGCGCCATCGTGGTTTATCTGGTGATGCTGTGCCTGGGCGAATTGTCGGTCGCTATGCCGGAAACCGGCGCTTTCCATGTGTACGCAGCCCGCTATCTTGGCCAGGCAACCGGCTACACCGTGGCCTGGCTCTATTGGTTAACCTGGACCGTCGCACTGGGTTCCAGCCTGACGGCGGCGGGGTTTTGCATGCAGTACTGGTTCCCGCAATCGCCGGTGTGGCTGTGGTGCCTGCTCTTCTGTATCACCATTTACCTGCTGAACGTGATTACCACCCGCTTTTTTGCCGAAAGCGAGTTTTGGTTTTCCCTGATCAAAGTGGTGACCATACTGGCGTTTATCATCCTGGGCGGCGCCGCCATGTTCGGCGTGCTGCCGATGAAAGACGGCACGCCGGCGCCTTTCCTGCATAACCTGACCGCCGCCGGTTGGCTGCCGCAGGGCACCTTGCCGATCCTGATGACCATGGTGGCGGTAAACTTCGCCTTCTCCGGCACGGAGCTTATCGGCATTGCCGCTGGGGAAACTGAAAACCCGGAAAAGGTGGTGCCCTGGGCTATCCGCACCACGGTTATCCGCCTGGTGGTGTTCTTTATCGGCACGGTGTTTGTGCTGGCGGCGCTGATCCCGATGGGCCAGGCCGGGGTGGTGAAAAGCCCGTTTGTCTTGGTGTTCGAGCGCATCGGTATCCCTTACGCGGCCGATATCTTTAACTTCGTGATCCTGACCGCGATCCTTTCCGCGGCGAACTCGGGGCTGTATGCCTCCGGGCGCATGCTGTGGTCGCTGGCGAACCAAAACACCCTGCCGGCCTATTTCTCCCGCGTTAACCGCCGCGGCATTCCGTTTAACGCGCTCACCTTCAGCATGCTCGGCGGCATTTTAGCGCTGCTGACCAGTGTGATCGCCCCGGATACGGTATTCGTCGCCCTGTCTGCCATTTCCGGTTTTGCCGTGGTGGTGGTTTGGCTTAGCATCTGCGCCGCCCACTTTGCATTCCGCCGCCGGTATCTGCGTAGCGGCCAACCGCTTGCCGGGCTGAAATACCGCGCCCCCGGCTACCCGGCCACGCCGATTGCCGGCTTTGCCCTGTGCCTGCTGGCCTGTATCGGCCTGGCGTTTGATCCGCAGCAGCGCATTGCGCTGTACTGCGGCCTGCCCTTCGTGGCACTCTGCTATGCCGCCTATTACCTGACCCGCAACGGCGGGCAAAAACCACGGCTGGAAACAGGAGAACAAGATGCCGGTCAATAACCCCATCGCCCCATTGCTGGCGGGCAACAATACCCTGGTTCTGGATGGCGCGCTGGCCACGGAACTGGAAGCGCGCGGCTGCAACCTTAGCGATGCGCTGTGGTCCGCCAAGGTACTGATAGAAAACCCGGAGCTGATTTATCAGGTACATCTGGACTATTTCAACGCCGGCGCGCAGTGCGCCATCACCGCCAGTTATCAGGCTACGCCGCAGGGGTTTCTGCCACGCGGGCTGGATGAACAGCAATCGCTGGCGCTGATCGCCAAAAGCGTGCAGTTGGCGCAACAGGCGCGCGCCGATTACCTGGCACAGCACCCACAGGCCGGGCCGCTGCTGGTTGCCGGTTCGGTCGGCCCTTACGGCGCGTATCTGGCGGACGGTTCTGAATATCGCGGTGATTACCATCTGCCGCAGGCGGAGATGATCGCCTTCCACCGCCCACGCATCGCGGCGCTGGCGCAGGCCGGGGTAGATCTGCTGGCCTGTGAGACGCTGCCTTCATTCAGCGAACTGCAGGCATTGCTTGCCCTGCTGCAAGAAGAATTCCCACAGCTCGGCGCCTGGTTCTCCTTTACGCTGCGCGACAGCCAACACCTAAGCGACGGCACGCCGCTGCGCGATGTGCTGGCGCTGCTGCGCGGCAACCCGCAGGTGCTGGCCGTTGGCGTCAATTGCATTGCGCTGGAAAACGTCACGCCGGCGCTGCGTGAATTCGCCGCGCTGAGTGATAAGCCGCTGCTGGTCTACCCTAACTCCGGTGAACATTACGATGCGCAGAGCAAAACCTGGCACGCCTGCGGCGCCGGGCACGGCGGCCTGCCTGAACGGCTGGCGGAATGGCGGCAACTTGGCGCCCGGCTGATTGGCGGCTGCTGCCGCACCACGCCGCAGGATATTCAGGCGATCGCGACGCAGGTGAGCGCCCACCAATAGGCCAGAGTACAGGCGTTCCTCTGGCCGGCAGAGGAACGCCCCTCGGTTACAGCGGCTGAGTTTGTGCTTCCACCAACGCCAGAGCCACCATATTGACAATGCGGCGCACCGAAGCGATCGGCGTCAGAATATGCACCGGCTTCGCCACCCCCATCAACACCGGCCCCACGGTCACGCCTTCGGAAGAAGATACGCGCAGCAGGTTATAGCTGATACGCGCCGCCTCCATATTGGGCATGATCAGCAGGTTAGCCGAGCCTTTCAGCGGGCTGTCCGGCATCAGATCGTGGCGGATGCTTTCCACCAGCGCCGCGTCACCGTGCATTTCCCCATCAATTTCCAGATCCGGCGCCAATTGGTTAACCAGCGCCAACGTTTGCTGCATTTTGCGCGCCGACGGGCAATCGGAAGAGCCGAAGCTGGAATGGGAAAGCAGCGCCACTTTTGGCTCAATGCCGAAGCGGCGCACGGTTTCCGCCGCCATCAAGGTAATTTCCGCCAGCTGTTCCGGCGTTGGGTTGTCGTTAACATAGGTATCGGCAATAAAGGTATTGCCGCTCGGCAGCAGCAGCGCATTCATCGCCCCGGCCACGTGTGCGCCTTCGCGGAAACCAAACACGTTCTTCACCACGTCATAATGCTCATGGTAGCTGCCGATGGTGCCGCAGATCATCGCGTCGGCCTCGCCGCGCTGCAGCATGATGGCGGCAATCAGCGTGGGGTTGCCGATAACCGCGCGGCGCGCCTGTTCCTGGGAAACGCCGTGCCGTTTCATGATCTGATAGTATTCGCCCCAGTAGGCATTGAAGCGGGGATCGGACTCGTTATTGACGATCTCGAAGTCTTTACCCGGCGTAAGCTGCAGGCCGAGCTTTTTCAGGCGCATTTCAATGACGCTCGGGCGGCCCACCAGGATCGGGAAGCCCAGCCCCAGTGAAACCAACTCTTGGGTGGCATGCAACACCCGCTCTTCTTCACCTTCGGCCAGCACCACCCGTTTCAGCACTTTCTTGGCCTGGGTGAAGATCGGTTTCATAAACAGGTTGGTTTTGTAGACGAACTCGGTCAGCTTTTCGGTGTAGGCATCAAAGTTTTCGATCGGGCGCGTGGCCACGCCGGATTCCATCGCTGCTTTGGCTACCGCCGGGGCGATTTTGACGATCAGCCGCGGATCAAACGGTTTGGGGATAATGTATTCCGGCCCGAAGGACAGATCCTGATCGCCATAGGCCGAGGCCACCACGTCGCTCTGTTCCGCCAGCGCCAGATCGGCAATGGCATGCACGCAGGCCAGCTTCATCTCTTCGTTGATGGTGGTCGCCCCCACATCAAGCGCGCCGCGGAAAATGAACGGGAAGCACAGCACGTTATTGACCTGGTTCGGGTAATCGGAGCGGCCGGTACAGATAATGGCGTCTGGCCGAACTTCTTTCACCAGCGGCGGCAGGATTTCCGGTTCCGGGTTGGCGAGCGCCATAATCAGCGGGTTCTCCGCCATGGTTTTCACCATCGGCTGGGTCAGCACGCCCGGGCCGGAACAGCCGAGGAAAATATCCGCCCCGGGGATAGCGTCTGCCAGGGTGCGCTGGCCGTTGTCCTCAATGGCATAGGCAGCCTTGGTTGCTTCCATTTTGGCGTCGCGGCCTTTGTAGATCACCCCTTTCGAGTCACAGACGGTAATGTTTTGCAGCCGCAGGCCCAGCACCACCAGCAGATTCAGGCAGGCAATAGACGCCGCGCCCGCGCCGGAAGCCACCAGGCGCACGTCGGAAAGGCTCTTTTTCACCACCCGCAGGCCATTGAGCACTGCGGCGGTGGTGATGATCGCCGTGCCGTGCTGATCGTCATGGAACACCGGGATCTTCATGCGCTCGCGCAGTTTTTTCTCAATGTAGAAACATTCCGGCGCTTTGATATCTTCCAGGTTGATGCCGCCAAAGGTCGGCTCCAGCGCGGCGACCACGTCGATCAGTTTGTCGGGATCGTGCTCATCGACTTCAATATCAAACACGTCAATGCCGGAAAACTTCTTGAACAGCACGCCCTTGCCTTCCATCACCGGTTTGCCGGCCAACGCGCCGATGTTGCCCAGGCCCAGTACGGCCGTGCCGTTGGAAATAACGGCGACCAGGTTGCCCCGGGCGGTATATTTATAGGCGGCCAGCGGATCGGCGGCAATTTCCAGGCACGGGGCGGCGACACCCGGCGAATAGGCCAACGCCAGATCGCGCTGGGTCGCCAGTGGTTTGGTAGGGGATACCTGGATTTTCCCCGGTACCGGGAACTGATGGAAATCAAGGGCACTTTGCTTTAGTTTTTCATCCATTTTCGGTTCCTTAGTTCTGATATATATACCCTTCATATTTCGCAGGAAAAACACCGGCACAATAAATATGACGAGGCATATTTGATTTCAGGCGGAACCAGTATAGAGCGAGAATTATCACAAACTTTGAAGCGCCCCATAACCTGGAATAAAAACCCCATAGAAAGTAAAAAAACCGGAAATAATGGAATATCTCACTCCCCGTGCTGCGCCAGCCCGGCTCGCCAGGCGTTAAGCGTCGCCACCTGGCCCGCGCAGATTTTTAACGCGGTTTGTAATTTCAGGGTGTAGCTCACGGCATCGCCCCAGGTATCGCCCAGCAATACCGGTTGTTCACAGGGCCGGAACACCGATTCAGGGGGCAACGGCATCGTTGCCGGCGCCGGCGCGGCGCAAGAGCTCAGGCACAATGCCAGGCATAGGCTGCCCAGCGCAGGCGGTGTTTTTAATCGCTTCACGGTATTTCCTCTCTGTATTATCCCCTTGCTGGCGCAGCCATTGCTCCTGCTGCTGCTGCGCCGCCATTAACGCCCGGTTTTGCGCATCCTGGGCCTGTAAGGCGGCAATCTGTTCCTTTTGTTGCGCCAACGTTTTTTGTTGCAGCGCCGCCTGCTGGCGCAGCGTGGTTACCCGCTGCTTCAGCAGTGCGCTATATCCCCCCAGGCCAATCAGCACCAGTAATAAGGCTAATATGCCAACCCGGATAACTTTCTGTAATAAAACACTCATTTCCAGCCCCATTCCGTTAATTGCCGCGTGCGCGAAATAGGCCGCCACGCTATTTTTGCGATGGCGAAGCACAATAGCGGCCGATAAAAACCCCACAGAAGAAATATAAAATCTTCTGCCATCGTTTATTTTCACAGGTTCATTTGGCGGCGTGTAGCACAGAGATGAGTATATTTAATCCAGATTATTTATCACGTTGCGGCTGCTGTGCCAGCCGCCAGCGTGCGGTTATGGTCCAGGGATCGCAGATCCCGGCTACAATGTGTGGTATCCCATTGTTCTTATCCATCACAATAATCAGAAAAAGCGCATTTTATTTGCCTGGCTGATAAGGCAGTGTGTTCTGCCTGTGATGAAAAGAATTCTTATTTCCCTACATTGATGTTGGTCAAGGAGCCCAAAGATGAACCAATTAGACGCACTAAAAAAGTTAACGGTTGTGGTTGCCGACAGCGGTGATATTGAGTCGATCCGCCAGTTCACCCCGGAAGACGCCACCACCAACCCGTCGCTGATTCTGAAAGCCGCCGCCCTGCCGCAGTACAAGTCATTGATCACCGAGGCGCTGGGCTATGCGCACCAACAGGGCGGCAGCAAGGAAACCCAACTGGTCAACGCCAGCGACAAACTGGCCGTCAACATCGGGGTTGAGATCCTAAAAAGCGTGCCGGGCCGTATTTCAACCGAGGTAGACGCCCGCCTGTCCTTCGATCGCGGTATGTGTGTCACCAAGGCGCGCAAGCTGATTAGCCTGTATCAGCAACAGGGCATCGACAAATCACGCATTCTGATCAAACTGGCCTCCACCTGGGAAGGTATTAAGGCTGCCGAAGAGCTGGAAAAAGAAGGCATCAACACCAACCTGACGCTACTGTTCTCCTTTGCCCAGGCGCGCGCCTGTGCGGAAGCCGGCGTGTACCTTATCTCGCCGTTCGTTGGCCGTATCTACGACTGGTACCATGCCAAACAGCCGGCGGCCAGCTACGACGCCGAGCAGGATCCGGGCGTGAAATCGGTGCGCACCATTTATGAATACTATAAACAGCACCGTTACCAGACGGTGATCATGGGCGCCAGTTTCCGCCGCGTAGAGCAAATCCTGGCACTGGCCGGCTGCGATCGCCTGACCATTTCACCGAACCTGCTGGAGCAGTTGAAACAGAGCGAAGCTCCTATCGAGCGCAAGCTAAGCCCGTCCGAAGAAGGCTTCCACCAGCCGGCGCCGCTGTCTGAAGCCGAGTTCCGCTGGCTGCACAACCAGGACGCGATGGCAGTAGACAAACTGGCCGAAGGCATCCGCCTGTTCGCCGTCGATCAACAGAAGCTGGAAGACATGCTGGCCGCTGAACTGTAATTATCTGGAGCACTATACCGTTATGCCTTCACGTAAAGACCTTGCCAACGCGATCCGCGCACTTAGCATGGACGCCGTGCAAAAAGCAAAATCCGGCCACCCGGGCGCGCCTATGGGAATGGCGGACATCGCCGAAGTCCTGTGGCGTGATTACCTTAACCATAACCCCACCAACCCGCACTGGGCCGACCGCGACCGCTTCGTGCTCTCCAACGGCCACGGCTCGATGCTGATTTACAGCCTGCTGCACCTCACCGGCTACGACCTGCCGATGAGCGAGCTGGAAAACTTCCGCCAGTTGCATTCCAGAACCCCGGGCCACCCGGAATACGGCTACACCCCAGGCGTGGAAACCACCACCGGGCCGCTGGGCCAGGGCATCGCCAATGGCGTCGGCTTCGCCATCGCCGAACGCACCCTGGCGGCGCAGTTCAACCGCCCGGGCCATGACATCGTCGACCACCACACCTACGTGTTCATGGGCGACGGCTGCATGATGGAAGGTATCTCCCACGAAGTCTGCTCGCTGGCCGGCACACTCAAGCTCGGCAAGCTGACCGCCTTCTACGATGACAACGGCATCTCTATCGACGGCCACATCGACGGCTGGTTCACCGACGACACCGCCAAACGTTTTGAAGCCTACGGCTGGCACGTGGTGCGCGGCGTGGACGGCCACGACAGCGCAGCCATCAAGGCGGCGATTGAAGAAGCCCGCCAGGTGACCGACAAGCCGTCGCTGCTGATGTGCAAGACCGTGATTGGCTTCGGGTCGCCGAACAAGGCCGGCTCGCACGATGCGCACGGCGCCCCACTGGGCGATGCCGAAGTGGCCGCCACCCGTGAAAAACTGGGCTGGAATTATCCGCCGTTCGTTATCCCGCAGGACATCTACGCCCAGTGGGACGCCAAAGAAGCCGGCAAGGCCCGTGAAGCCGCCTGGAACGCCAAATTCGCCGCCTATGCGCAAGCCTTCCCGGAACAGGCCGCCGAGTTCAAACGCCGCATGAGCGGCGAGCTGCCGGCCAGCTGGCAGGCGGACGCCAAAGCCTTTGTGGAAAAACTGCAGGCCAACCCGGCCAGCATCGCCAGCCGCAAGGCCTCGCAGAATACGCTGGAAGCGTTCGGCAAGGTGCTGCCGGAGTTCCTCGGCGGCTCCGCCGACCTGGCACCAAGCAACCTGACGATGTGGTCCGGCTCCAAAGCCATCAACGAAGACCTGGCCGGCAACTACATCCACTACGGGGTGCGCGAGTTCGGCATGACCGCCATCACCAACGGCATTGCGCTGCACGGCGGTTTCCTGCCGTACTCGGCCACCTTCCTGATGTTTGTGGAATATGCCCGCAACGCGGTGCGCATGGCGGCGCTGATGAAGCTGCGCAACGTGTTTGTCTACACCCACGATTCCATCGGCCTGGGTGAAGACGGCCCGACCCACCAGCCGGTCGAGCAGTTGGCCAGCCTGCGGGTGACGCCGAACATGAGCACCTGGCGCCCGTGCGACCAGGTGGAATCAGCGGTGGCCTGGCAGTACGGTATCGAGCGCAACGACGGCCCGACGGCGCTGATTTTCTCGCGCCAAAACCTGGCCCAGCAGCCGCGCACGGCGGAACAACTGGCCAACGTATACCGCGGCGGCTACGTGCTGAAAGACAGCGACGGGCAGCCGGAGCTGATCCTGATCGCCACCGGTTCGGAAGTGGAACTGGCGGTTGCCGCCTATGAGCAACTGACGGCGACAGGGCGCCGGGTGCGCGTGGTTTCCATGCCGTCCACCGATGCGTTCGACAAGCAGGATGCGGCCTACCGTGAAGCGGTGCTGCCGGCGGCGGTCAGCGCGCGGGTGGCGGTGGAAGCAGGTATCGCGGACTACTGGTACAAGTACGTGGGCCTGAACGGTGCGGTCGTGGGCATGACCACCTTCGGTGAATCGGCGCCGGCGGATCTGCTGTTCAAAGAATTTGGCATTACGGTAGAAAACGTGGTCGCCAAAGCGAAAAAACTGCTGTAATTACGGCCACGTCTAAATAAAAGGGATACCTTTGCTCATCGGGAGCAAATAACGGGTATCCCTTCTACTTTCAGAATCGCGCATAACCAATAAGACATGCAGATTCAGAGCGCCTTTTGCAAATTGATGACGGTGCGGGCATTTGAGGCACTGGTAGCCAGTACGTCGATAACCCCAGAGCGAAGTGCACCGAGTATCGCCGTGGCTTTAGTACTTTCCGAAGCAATGGCAATAACACATGGAATTGAACGCAACTGTTCCAAACTCAAGCCAATGACGCGATCGTTCATCACGGTATCTACCGGCTTGCCCTGAATATTAAAGAAACTATACCCGGCCAAATCACCGACGACGCCCTGTTCCTGCCGAGCGGTAATAATCTCCTGCGGCGAGAACCACCCCAGTTGCACCATAAAGCTGTTTTCATTCATATCACCCAGCCCGATAAGGGCGATATCCGCTTTGCTCGCCTGCTCCAACGTGGCTTGAATCAGCCGATTTTGCATAAATGCCGTGCGCAGTTCCGGCGTCTCAACATATGCCGGGGAATATAGCGTCTCGTTAAAGCCGTTAAATTTACGCGCCAGATTCCGACAGATATGGTCGGCATCAATCAACTGGTTATCACGCTTGGTACCGCCAATGCCGCAGATAAAGCGACAATTACGTTCCGGAAAAATGCCTACATGATTCGCCACAGCGGCAACGTTCCTTCCCTGACCGACCGTTACGGTCATGCCATTTTTCAGGATCCCCGACAGGTAATTACTGACCAGTGCCGCTACCTGCTGGCGTTGCTCATCTTCATCATGATGGTCGAGTGCGATTAACGCGCGTTTGATACCAAAATTTGAAATGAATTGCTGCTCAATTTGCGAACTAAATACCGGGTGGTATTTTACATTGATCTCGACAATCCCTTCCATGCGAGCTTTCTTTAGCAACCTGCTGACTTTAATACGCGAAATACCAAAACGTTGCGCAATCTCTTCCTGAGTCAGCTCCTGGTCATAATAGGCCACGGCAATTTCGGTAAGAAGTTCATAATCGGCGTCTTGTTCAATCATCGCTTTGCGTTTCCATTTCTGATATCTCCTTAATGCTACAGCGTTTTAAGAATAAATTCCTGCTTAACGCGTTGCACAATATTGCAATAACCGGCTGCATCCCATGCGGCACGGCCGATGAATAATCCATCAATATCAGGCTGTTCCAACAATGCGATGGCATTGCCCGCATTGACACTCCCACCATAGAGCAAGGGAATTTGCTGACCTGCGCTTTCCCCAAACATTTCGCACAACGCCTGACGTAATGCCTGGTGAATTTCGCTGGCCTCTTCTTGCGTAGCCGGGACGCCATGCTCACCAATAGCCCATACGGGTTCATAGGCGACCAACGTCTGTAATGCCTGCTCAACCGTTAAGCCGTGCAACGCAATTTTCATCTGACGAATCACCGTTTCGCGCGACACCTGCCAATGTTTTTCATCGGCACTGTCACCAATACAAACCAGAGGGCGTAAACCATGACGCAAAACCGTATGTACCTTTTTATTAATTGCCGCATCTGTCTCATTGAATGCCGCCCGGCGCTCGGAATGCCCCAGTTCCACCAAGGCCGCCCCCGCCTCCACCAGCATGCTGGCGGAAATCTCGCCGGTCCAGGCGCCGCTCTCTGCTTCATGCACATTCTGCGCGCCAATCAGGCAAGGGAGCTGCCGCGCTTGCAGAAAACAGCTGACGGCGTGAATTGCGGTAAAAGGGGGAATAAAAAAAGGCTGAATACGTGGGTGAAGCTGCGCCGGTAGCTGTTCGGCCAGCGTTTCGCACCATGCTATCGCATCAGACAACGGTTTGTTCATTTTCCAACTGGTTCCCAACCAAACTTGCTTCATATCCTGGTCTCCATATCAATAAATTCAATACGTTACCTGTGATAACAGGCCTTCTAATTTCAAGCTTTTGATCTTTTTATCAGGCAATGAACATATGTTAGATCACATTTTTTCAAAAAATAATCAGTTGGCTATTTTTATGTGACCTGAATCACCGATGGTTTTCTGACCATAGAGTAATGTTTTGATCATATGATATCAATGTGAACACATGAACAAAACGCATTTTCTACTAAAGAGAGGTCTACGATGCCGCAAGAGAAAAAACCCGTTGTAGCAATCACTATTGGCGATCCTGCTGGGATCGGCCCGGAAATTACGATCGCTACCATGATGGATAAAAGCGTTTACGACGAGTGCAAACCCTTTTTGATCGGCTCCGTCCCGATTATTAAAAGAGCAATGAAGATTATGGGTTGCGACTTTCCCATTCATCACATAACCCATCCCAAGCAGGCACTATTTCGTTGGGGAACGTTGGATGTACTGGAAACCGGCGAATATGACTGCGAAAGCATTGAATGGGGTAAGGTTCAGCAACTCGCGGGCAAAATGTCGCTGGACTATGTGATGAAGTCGATCGAGTTAGGGATGGCCGGGGTGATTGACGTGGTGTCCACCGCACCGATTCACAAAGAGGCAATCAAGCTGGCAGGATGTAAATTGCCAGGGCATACCGAAATTTACCAAACGGAAACACATTCCGATTACGGTTTGACCATGTTCCATGTCCATAACCTGCGCGTATTTTTTGTCAGCCGCCACATGGCATTGAAAGATGCCTGCGACTACGCCAATAAAGAACGCGTTTTGGCCTGCGTACAACAGATCCACCATGAATTTACCGCGCTGAATATCAACAATCCTCGTATTGCAGTCGCAGCGCTCAACCCACATGGTTCTGATAACGGTCTGTTTGGTCACGAAGAGGCCGACAACCTGATTCCGGCAGTGAAAGCCGCGCAGGAACAGGGAATTAATGCCGTTGGGCCAGTCCCAGCCGACTCTGTTTTCCACCTGGGGAAACTGGGCAATTACGATGCCATTTTGTCTCTCTACCACGATCAGGGACACATCGCCTGCAAAACGCTCGATTTTGAACGCTCTATCACGATTACCTTCGGCCTACCGTTTATGCGCAGTTCCGTCGATCACGGCACCGCTTTCGATATCGCCGGCACCGGTAAGGCTGGAACCGTCAGTATGCTTGAGTCCACGCTGGTAGCGGCACGTTACTGGAAGATGAAACATCACTAATCGCTGACGTCGAAGCGCATATGAGGGACAGAGATATGGAAAAACATCTGTTGATCAGTAAAGGCTGTAAGGGCTGGGGCGGGCCACTGGCAATCGATATCAGCCGGGAAAAAAAGATAGCTTACATTACCGGCGGGTTTTGCCCCCCTGTGGTGGAGCGCTTAAGTGAACTTACCGGCTGGCCATCTGTTGACGTGTTCAAATATGGCGAGCCGCCGGAAGAGGAAATTGGGCTGGTGGTGATCGACTGTGGCGGCACGTTGCGCTGCGGGCTATATCCTAAACGCGGAATCCCCACGGTGAACCTGCATCCAACCGGAAAGAGTGGGCCGTTGGCAGAATATATCCGTGAAGATATTTATGTCTCTGGCGTCACGCCTGCCTGTATTGAAATGGTCTGGCCGCAGGGCGAAGGCGGGAAACTGGGCATCGTTGCCGACGATTTAACCGGCGCAACAACGGTAGGCGTTTTGCTTGCGCACAGCGGCCTAAAAACAGCGGCGTTTTTCGATACCGAATCGCTTTCCTGTAATGAGATTGATTATCCGGCAATGGTAGTTAGTAGCGATAGCCGCTCTTTGCCGAAAGCGGAAGCGCAACAACAGGTGAGCGCAGCAATGAAGCAACTGAAAGCCCACGGCGCTCATTACTTTACCAAACGCATTGATACCACATTGCGCGGCGGTATCGGTTTTGAAATTGATGCGATGCTGGCATTGTTACCGCTGGAAACGGTGGCGATTGTTGTGCCTGCCATGCCGCAATCGCGGCGGATCCTGGTGGGGGGCTATTCAGTAATTGACTCCGTTGCGCTATCACGAACAGATGTTGCGCACGATGTACGCACGCCAGTCACGGAATCCTGGGTGCCAGGCTTGCTGGCAGCACAAACACATCATCAGGTTGGCCATATCGCATTAACTTCGGTGATGAAAGGTGAACAGCAAATTCAACAGGATCTGCAAGAACAGCAGCAGCGTGGTGTACGGGTCATCGTGGTTGATGCAATTACCATTGAAGACGTGGACGCCGTCGCCAGCGCCGTCGTTACGCTCAACTGGAATGTACTTGCCGTTGATCCCGGCCCTTTTACCGAGCGGCTTGCCATGCGGCGAGGATTAATGCGCGAACCGCGGAAGGCTGCACTGGCTCAGCAAGCCAAAGAAAACCAACGCGGCTCTATCCTGCTCATCGCTGGCAGCGCGACGCCGGTGACAAAAAAGCAATTACAGTATTTGATCGACCATGATGATCGAGTATGCCACATTCCGGTTGATGCCGAGTTGCTGGTAGATAGAGAAAATGCCGCTGAAATTGAAATAAATCGCGTTGTACGCCTTGCACAGCAGTCTATCTCGGAACAACAGGATGCGCTTTTTGTTTTCGAATCGGCATTAACCGGACGCTTGCTTAACTTGAGTGAAGAAGAAAAACGGTTTGGATTATCACATGGCAAGGCGGCGGAAAACATCAATAAAGGATTAGGCAGTATCGTCCGTGAAGTCTTGCGCTGTTCATCCAGTAAAATAAAAGGGCTCTATATGACCGGCGGCGACACAATGGTCAATGTGCTTAAAGAGTTAGGGGCAACCGGAATCGAAATGATTGATTATGTGATTCCACAAACCGACATGGTAAGGATTATTGGCGGAGAATATGCTGGAGTAATCTGTGTCGGCAAAGGTGGATTAACAGGCCCTGAAGATATTATTACCACTATTATCGAACACATTTATAAAGAGTCTCAAAAATAATCAAAAACAACAAAACAAACTCAACGACGTAGTTGTCGTCTGGAATGTATTACGTCGTTTCATTTCTACATCCAATACATGAGTTGCCCTATGAATATTAATATTTTCGACAAAATGAACAAGGTACCAGGCGGTCTTATTATCATCCCATTGATTGCAGCCATACTCATCAATACATTTCTCCCTCAGGCATTGACCATAGGCGGCCCTACCACCGCCTTGTTTAAAGCCGGGTCAAGTGCAATGATGGGGATATTTCTACTCATTTGCGGTACATCAATAAATATTCGACAAGCCGGTTTACCCTTATATAAGGGGGCAGTGCTATTATGTCTAAAATGTTTAGCTGGCGCGCTGGCCGTATGGGCAGCAGGAACATTTTTCGGTGCGACAGGTTTCCTCGGTATCTCAACGTTAGCGCTGATCGCCTGCCTGACAAGCTCTAATAGCTCACTGTATATCGCACTATGCAGTAACTATGGTGATGCCAGCGATGCGGGGGCCATTTCGGTATTTTGCATAAAGGACGGCCCTTTTGTCACTATGATGGTTCTTGGCGTGAGCGGATTGGCCAATATCCCGTTTGCCGCGTTACTCTCCATGCTGATCCCACTACTGATTGGTATGCTATGGGGAAATCTGGATGATCGTTTTAAACAGCTGTGCACCTCGGCCCAGCCGCTGATTATCATCATTATGTCATTTGCCATCGGCGCCAACTCCAGCATTAGTACGGTATTTACCGCCGGCCTTTCCGGAATTGTGCTTGGCATTATTTCCGCACTGACCGGCATTTTATTTTACTTTCTTTACAACCTGTTTCTTAAAAAGAAAACCGCATTGGGTGCGGCATTGGGCACCACCGCCGCCAGTTCTGCGTTGACACCAGCGATGGTGGCGCAGGCGGACACCTCACTTTCTGTTTTTGTCGATGCGGCAACGGCCCAGTTGGCTACGGCAAGCATCATCACCATGTTAACTGCGCCCATATTGGTTGCCTGGTTCGACAAACGTCTTAAACAGCGAGCCCAGCTACCGGTGAATAATAAAGGGGATATAAACGATAAAGCCGGGAGCTTGACGCCACGGACAACAAAAGGAGATAAATAGCATGCCACAGTTGCTGTATTATCTGCAGATAAGTTCTGTGGGTAAATATGTCGCTAACTACCTACAGGAGAATAAATTAATTCTTTTTGCTGAACCTGTGCCCGCAGATATTGCGATGTACTGTGCCACTCATCACCGTGGAGAATTGTTAGCAGAACTCAATCCTGGCCAGGTTATGAAAACAAATGAAGTAATTTACCCAATCACGGCCGTTGGCGATGTAGCAACCGTCAACTTAAAACAGCTTGGCCATATTACCTTGAGTTTTGATGCGGCCGTTGCGCCTGAACTACCGGGCACTGTCCACCTTTCAGGTATACCACCGAGAGATATACAGGTCGGCGACAGAATCTCTTTCTATGATGCAGTGAATTAAATATGTATTGATAATTTAAGGAACCGTTATGAAAAAAATTGCTATTGGTGCAGATGATGCAGCCTATGCCTTTCGTGATGTCCTCGTCAATTATTTGACCGAGCACAATATTGGCATCGTGGATTACAGCAGTGATAAACGCCAGCATGCACGCTACTACCCCGACATCGCCCATGAGCTTGCAATGGCAGTAAAACAGGGAGAGCACGATCGAGGTATTTTAATTTGTGGTACGGGAATTGGCATGAGCATTGTCGCGAATAAAGTACCCGGCATCCGCGCGGCTTTATGCCACGATACCTTCTCCGCAGAAAGAGCGCGTAAAAGCAATAATGCACAGATTATTACCCTCGGTGCTCGTGTCATAGGGCCGGAACTGGCCAAAAAGATCATTCAAGCCTGGCTGGATGCAGAATACGAAGGTGGCACGTCCACCCCGAAGGTGGAGCGTATCGATTACTACCAAAATCAACATGCTAAAAACTAAACGGCCGACGGAAAGAGGAAAATGGTATGAATCAGTTGGAAGCGTTAAAACAATTTACCGTGGTCGTTGCCGACACCGGCGATATCAATTCAATTAAAAAATACTCACCTCAGGACGCAACGACCAACCCTTCGTTGGTTCTTAAAGCGGCGCAATTGCCGCAATATCAGGATCTGATCGTAAATGCGATCGGCAAAGCACGCCGCCAGGGCGGTAATGCTGAAACTCAGCTGATTAATGCCTGCGATCAGGTAGCGGTAGATATTGGAACAGAAGTGTTGCGCCACGTGCCGGGCCGCATTTCTACTGAAGTAGACGCCCGTTTTGCCTGGGACAGAGGAATGTGTGTCTCCCGCGCTCGCAAACTGATTCACCTATATCAGCAGAATGGCATCGCTCCCGCGCGAATTCTGATCAAACTGGCAGCAACATGGGAGGGGATCCGCGCAGCGGAAGAGCTGGAGCAAAGTGGTATCAATTGCAATTTGACATTACTGTTCTCGTTCGCGCAGGCACGCGCCTGTGCGGAAGCCGGGGTTTTCCTTATTTCGCCGTTTGTCGGGCGTATTTATGACTGGTATCAGAAGCACCAGCCGCTCGCCGACTATTCGGCCAACAATGATCCCGGCACGAAATCCGTCTGTGCAATTTACCAGTATTATAAATCACATGGTTACGAGACGGTGGTTATGGGCGCCAGCTTCAGACGAAAGGAACAAATCCTGGCGCTAGCCGGCTGCGATCGCCTGACCATTTCGCCCGCGCTACTGGATGCGTTAGCCGCTTGTGATGAACCGTTACCCCGCAAACTTAAACCTGGCTGCGTAAGCGAAACGCGTCCCAATCCGATGACCCAGGCGGAATTTCTGTGGCAGCATCATCAGGATCCGATGGCAGTGGATAAATTAGCAGAAGGTATTCGCCTGTTCGCCGCCGATCAGATCAAACTGGAAGAGATGGTTCGTCAGATGCTGTAAAACGCACATAAGGATAATCCATGAACATCGTAAAACAACAAAGGCGCTTGTGTGCAAACGCGTTAAGAACCCTCTCTATGGACGCCGTGCAAAAAGCAAAATCCGGCCACCCGGGCGCGCCTATGGGGATGGCGGACATCGCCGAAGTCCTGTGGCGTGATTACCTTAACCATAACCCCGCCAACCCACACTGGGCCGACCGCGACCGCTTCGTGCTCTCCAACGGCCACGGCTCGATGCTGATTTACAGCCTGCTGCACCTCACCGGTTATGACCTGCCGATGAGCGAGCTGGAAAACTTCCGCCAGCTGCACTCCAAAACCCCGGGCCACCCGGAATACGGCTATACCCCGGGCGTGGAAACCACCACCGGCCCGCTGGGCCAGGGCATCGCCAACGGCGTGGGCTTCGCCATTGCCGAACGTACTCTGGCGGCGCAGTTCAACCGCCCGGGCCATGACATCGTCGACCACCACACCTACGTGTTCATGGGCGACGGCTGCATGATGGAAGGTATCTCCCACGAAGTCTGCTCGCTGGCCGGCACCCTCAAGCTCGGCAAGCTGACCGCCTTCTATGATGACAACGGCATCTCCATCGACGGCCACATCGACGGCTGGTTCACCGACGACACCGCCAAACGTTTTGAAGCCTACGGCTGGCACGTGGTGCGCGGCGTGGACGGCCACGACAGCGCAGCCATCAAGGCGGCGATTGAAGAAGCCCGCCAGGTGACCGACAAGCCGTCGCTGCTGATGTGCAAGACCGTGATTGGCTTCGGGTCGCCGAACAAGGCCGGCTCGCACGATGCGCACGGCGCCCCGCTGGGCGATGCCGAAGTGGCCGCCACCCGTGAAAAACTGGGCTGGAATTATCCGCCGTTCGTTATCCCGCAGGACATCTACGCCCAGTGGGACGCCAAAGAAGCCGGCAAGGCCCGTGAAGCCGCCTGGAACGCCAAATTCGCCGCCTATGCGCAAGCCTTCCCGGAACAGGCCGCCGAGTTCAAACGCCGCATGAGCGGTGAACTGCCGGCCAGCTGGCAGGCGGACGCCAAAGCCTTTGTGGAAAAACTGCAGGCCAACCCGGCCAGTATCGCCAGCCGCAAGGCCTCGCAGAATACGCTGGAAGCGTTCGGCAAGGTGCTGCCGGAGTTCCTCGGCGGCTCCGCCGACCTGGCGCCAAGCAACCTGACGATGTGGTCCGGCTCCAAAGCCATCAACGAAGACCTGGCCGGCAACTACATCCACTACGGGGTGCGCGAGTTCGGCATGACCGCCATCACCAACGGCATTGCGCTGCACGGCGGTTTCCTGCCGTATTCGGCCACCTTCCTGATGTTTGTGGAATATGCCCGCAACGCGGTGCGCATGGCGGCGCTGATGAAGCTGCGCAACGTGTTTGTCTACACCCACGATTCCATCGGCCTGGGCGAAGACGGCCCGACCCACCAGCCGGTCGAGCAGCTGGCCAGCCTGCGGGTGACGCCGAACATGAGCACCTGGCGCCCGTGCGACCAGGTGGAATCGGCGGTGGCCTGGCAGTACGGCATCGAGCGCAACGACGGCCCGACGGCGCTGATTTTCTCGCGCCAGAACCTGGCCCAGCAGCCGCGCACAGCCGAACAGCTGGCCAACGTATACCGCGGCGGCTACGTGCTGAAAGACAGCGACGGGCAGCCGGAGCTGATCCTGATCGCCACCGGTTCGGAAGTGGAACTGGCGGTTGCCGCCTATGAGCAACTGACGGCGGCAGGGCGCCGGGTGCGCGTGGTCTCCATGCCGTCGACCGATGCGTTCGACAAACAGGATGCGGCCTACCGCGAAGCGGTGCTGCCGGCGGCGGTCAGCGCGCGGGTGGCGGTGGAAGCAGGTATCGCAGACTACTGGTACAAGTACGTGGGCCTGAACGGCGCGGTCGTGGGCATGACCACCTTCGGTGAGTCGGCGCCGGCGGATCTGCTGTTCAAAGAGTTTGGCTTTACGGTAGAAAACGTGGTCGCCAAAGCGAAAGCGTTATTGAAATAAGCACACAACCCCCCTTTACCCTGCCGTTCCTCAGGCGGGGTAAAGGGGCACCGGCGTGGCTACGCCATAATCTGGTGAATTTGCAGATACTGCAGCAGCATAATGGTTTTGCCGTCCTTAATCCGCCCATCGTCGATCATCGCCAACGCTTCGCTGAACGGCAATTCAACCACCTCGATATCTTCATCTTCAATGCCCCCGCCTGAAGTGCGGCGTTCGTTGTCCTGGTATTCGGCGATAAAGAAATGGATAAGCTCGGTAACGCCGCCCGGCGACATATAGGCTTCAAAGACTTTCTTCGCGCTCGCCACCTGGAACCCGGTTTCCTCGGCGGCTTCACGGCGCGCGCACCACTCGGGGGAATCGCCGTCCAACAGCCCGGCGCAGGCTTCCAGCAACATACCGCTCTGGTTGCCATTGACGTAGGTCGGCATACGGAACTGATTGGTCAGCACCACCGTGCCCCGCTCGCGGTTGTACAACAAAATGGTTGCACCGTTGCCACGATCGTAAACTTCACGCACCTGCTGAACGGAACCGCCATTCTTGCGTTTCAAATCAAAGGTATATTTATTCAGCACATACCAGTTATCCGACAGCAGCTCTTTCTTCACATTCTCGATTTTTGCAGACATGGGCTCTCTTCCGTTGGCGACAACACAGGAATCATAGCGCGATTCCCCCGCCCTGCGCCAAGCCAATCATGGCAAAAGCCCGCCGCTCAAAAACCATTCGGCACGTTACGCATATCCGGCAGCTTGTGCGCAATGCCCTTATGGCAGTCGATGCAGGTTTGCCCGGCGCTGATGGCCTGCTGGTGCATTTGCGCCGCCACGGTTTTCTGTGCGCTGAAGTCCATGTTATCGAAGTTGTGGCAGTTACGGCATTCCTGGGAACCATTGGCCTGCATGCGCGCCCATTCGTTGCTGGCCATCGCCAGCCGGTGCTGCTCGAATTTCTGCGGCGTATCGATCAGGCCAATGGCCTTGGCGTACAGTTCCTTACTGGCCTTGATTTTTCGCAGCATCTTCGGCCCCCACTCATGGGGAACGTGGCAATCTGGGCAGGTTGCCCGCACACCGCTGCGGTTGCTGTAGTGTATGGTGCCGAGATATTCTTCATAGACGTTATCGCGCATTTCATGGCAGCTAATGCAGAATGCCTCGGTATTCGCCGCCTCCATGCCGGTATTAAAACCGCCCCAGAACAGGATGCCGGCGCCAAAGCCCATCAGCAGCAGCGTGCCCAACGCCAGGCGGCTTGGCCGCCACCACCAGCACCACAGCCGGCTCAGCGGCCCGGCTTTTTTGTCATTTCCGCTATGTTGCACCATGGTGACTCCTTACTTGCCAAAACCCGGCAGCGGCTCAAACGTGTTGCCGACAATCGGCGCGGCATCCGTTTGCGTCACGTGGCACTGCAGGCAAAAGTAGCGGCGTGGCGCCACCTCGCCCAGCATCTTGCCATCGCTGTCCATAAAGTGCGTCGGGCTGATGCGCGGTGCGCCGGTATTGCGATAATGCGCAATGTCATGGCACTGCAGGCAACGGTTGGTGTTGCGGGTGATTTGATAGCCATCAACGCCATGTGGGATCAACGGCGGCTGGTTAACGTAGTTCAGCGCCATCCGCGCTTGCTGCCTGGGTTGTATAATCTGCCCTTCGGCCGTGCCGGCAACCTCCGGCGATGCGCCCAGATCGACGCCGTTGGCCGCCAGGGCGAAGCCAACCGCCGCCAGCGATAACAGCACGCCCCCCGCAGCCCACCATTTTTTCAGGACATTCCCCGTCATTTTTTGCTCCAGAGCAATCACACGCTATTTTTATTGAGTGCCGTTGCCCGCCAGCCAGGCGGACGAAGTGAACTAAGCTTTCTCCAGCTTCACGGCACATTTTTTAAAGTCGGTTTCTTTCGATAACGGATCGGTGGCGTCCAGCGTCAAACTATTGACCAACTGCGCCGCATCAAAAAACGGCATATACACCAGCCCACGCGGCGGGCGGTTGCGCCCGCGGGTTTCGATGATGCTCACCACGGCGCCACGGCGTGAAATCACCTTGACGCGCTCGCCGCGGCGCAGGTTGCGATCCTGGGCATCCAGCGGATGGATAAACACCACCGCCTGCGGGAAGGCGCGGTGCAGCTCGGGCACGCGGCGCGTCATGGTGCCGGTGTGCCAGTGCTCCAGCACGCGGCCGGTAGACAGCCACAGATCGTATTCCCGATCCGGGCTTTCCGCCGCCGGCTCAAAAGGCAGCGCGAAGATCACCGCTTTCCCATCCGGTTTGCCGTAAAAGCGCAGCGTTTCGCCGGCCTTCACGTAGGGATCAAAGCCTTCGCGGTAGCGCCACAGGGTTTCCTTGCCGTCCACCACCGGCCAGCACAGGCCGCGCGACTGGTGATAGGTATCGAACGGCGCCAAATCATGCCCGTGGCCGCGCCCAAAACCGGCGTATTCCTCAAATAGCCCCTTCTGGATGTAGTAGCCGAAATCGCGCGCCTCGTCGTTCAACTGTTCCGCCGGCAGTTCATCCAGGCCGAATTGATCCACCACGCCGTTGGCGAACAGTACCTCATACAACGTTTTGCCGCGGTACTGCGGATTTTGCGCCAGTAGCTCTGCCGGCCACACCTCATCGGTGCGGAAACGTTTGGAGAACGCCACCAGTTGCCAGAGATCGGATTTTGCCGCGCCGGGCGCCTTCACCTGTTGGCGCCAGAAGTGGGTTCGCCGTTCACCGTTGCCATAGGCGCCCTCTTTTTCCACCCACATGGCGGTGGGCAGGATCAAATCAGCCGACAACGCGCTCACGGTGGGGTAAGGATCGGACACCACCACGAAGTTGCGCGGATCGCGCCAGCCCGGCATTCGCTCTTCGGTAATGTTGGGGCCGGCCTGCATATTGTTATTGCACATCACCCAATACACGTTGAGCGTGCCGTCTTTCAGCGCCCGATCCTGCGCGATCGCATGCAGCCCCACCTCGCCCGGAATGGTGCCGGCCGGCACGCGCCATTTCTGCTCCGCGATCTGGCGGTGCTTTTCGTTAGTCACCACCATGTCGGCAGGCAGCCGGTGCGCGAAGGTGCCGACTTCACGCGTGGTGCCGCAGGCGGAAGGTTGGCCGGTCAGCGAGAACGGCCCGCAGCCCGGCCGGGCGATTTTGCCGGTCAGCAGGTGCAGGTTGTAGCACAGGTTATTGGCCCAAACGCCGCGCGTATGCTGGTTAAAGCCCATCGTCCAGTACGAAACCACCTTGATGTTCGGATCGGCATACAGCCTGGCCAGCGCTTCCAACTGATCCTTCGGCACGCCGCTCATCGCCGCGGTTTTCTCCAGGGTGTATTCCGCCACAAAGGCCTTGTAGGCTTCAAAGCTCATCGGCTCGGAGGCGTCGCTACCCGGATTCTTCGCCGCCTTTTCCAATGGGTGCGTCGGCCGTAGCCCGTAGCCGATGTCGGTAACGCCCTGGCGGATATTGACATGCCGGCGCAGAAAATCCTGATCGACCGCGTTGTGTTGAATGATGTAGTTGGCGATATAGTTCATGATCGCCAAATCGGTTTGCGGGGTGAACACCATGGCGTTATCCGCCAGCTCGAAGCTGCGGTGTTCAAAAGTGGAAAGCACGGCAACGCGGACATGATCGTTGCCCAGGCGGCGGCTGGCGATGCGCGACCACAGCACCGGGTGCATCTCGGCCATGTTGGAGCCCCAGAGCACAAAGGCGTCGGCGTGCTCAATGTCTGCGTAGCAGCCCATCGGCTCATCCATGCCGAAGGTGCGCATCAGCCCCACCACCGCCGATGCCATACAGTGGCGCGCGTTGGGATCGATATTGTTCGAGCGGAAGCCGGCTTTGAACAGCTTGGCGGCGGCATACCCTTCCCAGATGGTCCATTGGCCTGAGCCAAACATACCAACCGACCCCGGCCCTTTGGTCTGCAGCGCCGTTTTGAACTTTTCAGCCATGATGTCGAACGCCTGTTCCCACCCGATCGGCGTGAACTCACCTTCCTTGTCATACTGCCCCTGGGTCATGCGCAACAACGGTTGGGTGAGGCGATCCTTGCCATACAGGATCTTGGGCAGGAAATAGCCCTTGATGCAGTTCAGGCCGCGGTTGACCGGCGCATCCGGATCGCCCTGCGAGGCCACGATACGGCCGTTCTGCGTGCCGACCAGCACGCCGCAGCCGGTGCCGCAGAAGCGGCAAGGCGCTTTATCCCATTTAAGCTCATCCGCCCCGCCCGCCACCGCCTGCGCGACGGTGGGAATAACCAGCCCCGCGGCCGTGGCCGCCGCCAGCGCCGCATTGGCCTTCATGAAATCGCGACGACTGAGTTTCATGGCGTTACCTCACCTTGCTCATCCAACTGGTGATACACCAGCGATACCGCCAGCACCCCGTCCAGATTGCGTGCCGACTCAATGCGATCCAATAGCGCGCGGGCATCCGCCGCCTGCATGACGACCGCCAGTTTGCCTTGCCCGGCATCCGTGGCCGGGATTTCTGTGCCGGGGATCGCCAGCAGCGCCGGGATCAGCCGTGCGACCTTCTCCGGCCGGGCCTGAACCACCAACCCGCTGACATGCCATCCATCGTTCATTATTTTCACCCTGTTGCGCTGGCCCACCGGCTGGGCAACCCACGGCGCGGCGATTGACCAAAACGGCATTGGTTATTTTTTTTTAATAAAATCCATTGAATGGATGGGGTTAAAATAGGCGTTGAAGGTAGGGGTAGATAATCCCCATTAAGAGGTAAACAAAGAGTAGCTTGCGCCAGATCAAACTCTGTCGACCATTCGCGCATCGTGCGGCGTACAAAAAACGGCGCACCGTTATTTATTTGAATATATAGCGGTTATTTTAATCCCCCGCGCGCCAATTGCTTGATGCATATCGCGGTGATGGGGGGTAGCAAAAGTGATAATAGTGGACATGCCGCTGGCGCATACGCCGGCGCAGCCACTATAAATAAAAAGGACGCCTGCGTGTTTGTTAAACGCTCCCTGACCCGAAGCCTGGCCAAAACGCTGTTCAGCATTGTGGCGCTTTCGCTCCTCTCAACCGGGCTGGCGCTGACCACCGTTGCTGGCAGCCTGAGCGATGCCGAAGCGGTCAACATTGCCGGCTCGCTGCGGATGCAAAGCTATCGCCTGGCCTATGACATCACCAATAGCCCGAAGCAACTGCCGCAGCATCTGGCGCAATATCAGCAATCCCTGCAAGCCCCGGCGTTACTGAAGCTGGAGCGTTTTTACGTGCCTGAAGAGGTACGGCAAAAATACCAAGCGCTGCGTCATACCTGGCAGCCGCTGGCCGAGAAAATCATCGCCGGCCACCCGGAAGACTACCAACAGAACGTTGCCGATTACGTCGCGCGCATCGATAGCTTTGTTTTCACGCTGCAGCACTATTCGGAATTGAAGCTGACCATCGTGGCCGCCATCAGCGTGATGGGCTATATCGCCATCATTGGCCTGGCGCTGTTTTGCCTGCGCGTGATGCGCCGCCAGGTGGTGACGCCGCTAAAACGGCTGGTCGACGCCAGCCAGCGCATGCAGCAACGGGATTTCAACTACCCGCCGCTTGAGGTGGCACTGCCCAATGAACTGGGCGTGCTGTCGCAGGCCTTCAACGCCATGTCGGACGAACTGGCCAGGCTTTATCAGTCGCTGGAGCACAAGGTACAGGAAAAAACCGAACGGTTGCAGCAGGTTAACCGCACGCTGGAGGTGCTTTACCACTGCTCGCAGGCGCTGAGCACCGGGCACATCGAACAGCGAGCCTTTGAGCAAATTTTGCAGATTGTGCGTAAAAGCGAGCATCTGCGCTGCATCCGCCTGGAGGTGGAAGGCACGCCTAGCCCCTGGCGGTTAACCAGCGGCTCCCCACTGGCGGGGCAGGATTGGCAGCAGCAGTGCATCGAGCAGGACGGTAAACCGGTGGGCCAACTGTGCTGGCAAACCCGGCAGCAGCCACCGCACCCGCACCTGATGCAAAGCGTGGCGAACATGCTGAGCCGCGGGCTGTATTTCAACCGCGCACAAAAACAGCATATGCAATTTTTGCTGATGGAAGAGCGCGCCACCATCGCCCGTGAACTGCACGATTCACTGGCGCAGGCGCTGACTTTCCTGCGCATCCAGTTGACCATGCTCAAACGCGAACTCGCTGCCTGTTCGCCGCAGGCGCAGGGCATCATCGCCGATTTTGATCGGGCGTTGGCCGATGCCTACCGCCAGTTGCGTGAACTGCTGGCGACTTCCGCCTCAGCATTCAGGCCGCCGATCTGCATACCGCCCTGCGCCAACTGCTGGCGCCGCTAAAGGAACGGACACAGGCCCGAATCATGCTGGATTGCCTGATCCCTTCGCAGGCGCTCAATGCCCAGCAGCAGGTGCACGCGCTGCAGATCGTTCGCGAGGCGGTACTCAATGCGATCAAACACGCCAATGCGCAAGTGATTGCCATCCGCTGCGCCGTGGACGCGAACGGCAGCAACATCATCACCATCAGCGATGACGGTTGCGGCATCGCCAGCCTGGAAGAACCGGAGGGCCATTATGGGCTGACTATCATGAGTGAGCGGGCCGCCCGGCTGGGGGGAAAACTGCTGATTCAACGCCGTGCGCCAGGGGGAACGGAAATTCGGCTCACCCTACCCCCTTCTGGGTAATTGATGCCGCCAGGTGGATAAAAGGCAATGGCAATCAAGGCTGGGGAATGATACACACCGCTACCAAGAATACCGGTAACGGGTTAGTCTTGGCTAAACGGAATAGCCCTATTGGAGCAAGGCCTACAGGCGGCGCCCTAGTAGGGTGTTGACATTACATTTGAGTGGCTTTATCGGCTACAGGGAGAAATTTCATGGTAATGAAAAACTACAAGGTGGTTATCGTCGACGATCATCCACTGATGCGCCGCGGTATCAAACAGTTACTGGGGTTGGATCCGGCATTCAACATCGTGGCGGAAGCCAGCAACGGCACCGAGGCGATTGCCATGGTATTGCAACATGAGCCTGATGTGGTGCTGCTTGATCTGAACATGAAGGGCCTTTCCGGGCTGGACACGCTAAAGGCATTGCGCAATGAAGGCGTTGACGCGCGGATCATCGTGCTGACCGTCTCGGATGCGCGCAGCGATCTGTATGCGCTGATCGACGCCGGCGCCGACGGCTATCTGCTAAAAGACAGCGAACCGGAACAGTTATTAGTGGATATCCGCGCAGCGGCGGGCGGCCAGAATATCATCAGCGAAGCCATCGCGGACTACCTCTCTTCGCGCAGTGAACAGAGCAATCCCTTTGCCGAACTGACTGAACGTGAACTGGACGTGCTGCAAGAAGTGGCGCGCGGGATGTCGAACAAGCAGGTTGCCGTGCAGTTGCACATCTCCGAAGAAACGGTCAAGGTGCACATCCGCAATATGCTGCGCAAGCTGAACGTACGCTCCCGGGTCGCCGCCACGGTGATGTATCTGGAGTATAAAAACCAATAACGATCCCCCCGGCCTGCCGGGGAACCGTTAGCCGATAACCGCCAGCAACTGTTGGTGGTATCGGCTCACCCACTGCGGATCAAGCGGGCCCCAATCGTCCAACTGGTAAAAACCGTCGTTATTGCGCACGCCCTGCTGCACAAAACGCAGCGAGACGCCAAGCCCCGGCAAGGCCTTTAGCGTGTCCTGCAGCGTGCGCCGCGGCCAGCCGGTCTGCGCCATCAGGCGCGGCACATTGGGCCTTTCACTGTGGCTAATCAGCCAGCACAAATAAAGGCGGCGGGCAAATACCGGGTTAATATCCATACGCTGCTCCTGCTATTGAAAACATCCAGATAAATCCATTGAAAGGAAATTCAGTAGCTTTTTGTATTTCGTGAGTACAATTGGTAAAGCGCAGCCTACTGTTATTTACATTATCTCCATTTTTTCTCCACGCTTTCCTTATAGCTGGCAGGTAAAGTGCCATACTGTCGGCATCCTTTCAGCTAACACTTGAACGCAGTCCTGATGCGTCTTAAAGATAGAACAAGTCACAACGAGGTTCGCGCTGTATGGCCAATTTTTTTATCGATCGCCCGATTTTTGCCTGGGTTCTGGCAATTATCCTTTGCCTGACTGGCACATTGGCGATTTTTTCGTTGCCGGTTGAACAATATCCCGATCTCGCCCCACCGAATGTGCGAATCGTGGCAAATTACCCCGGCGCCTCGGCGCAAACGCTGGAAAATACCGTCACCCAGATTATCGAACAAAACATGACCGGCCTCGATAACCTGATGTATATGGCATCGCAAGGCACCAACACCGGGCAAGCCACCGTCACCCTCACCTTTGAAGCCGGCACCAACCCCAATGAAGCCTTGCAGCAGGTGCAAAACCAGTTGCAAACCGCGCTCAAGCGCCTGCCGCAGGCGGTTCAGGACCAAGGGGTGACCGTTTCAAAAACCGGCGACACCACGCTGATGATGGTGGCGTTCGTCTCCACCGACGGCAGTATGGACCGGCAGGATATCGCCGACTTTATCGTTTCCAACGTGCAGGATCCGCTCAGCCGCGTTAACGGCGTCGGCAGCATCGATGTGTTTGGCTCCCAGTACGCAATGCGCATCTGGCTCGATCCCAACAAGCTCAACAGCTACCAGCTCACCACGCAGGATGTGGTGAGCGCTATCACCTCGCAGAATAGCCAGGTTGCCGTTGGGCAACTGGGCGGCACGCCGGCGGTCGACAACCAGGCGCTTAACGCCACCATCAATGCGCAGTCACAGTTGCAAACCCCGGAGCAGTTCCGCCAGATCACCCTGCGGGTTAACCAGGATGGTTCAATGGTCACGCTGGGGGATGTCGCCACCATTGGCCTGGGCGCTGAAAACTACAACTACCTCAGCCGCTACAACAGCATGCCCGCCGCCGGCATCAACATCAAACTGGCCTCCGGCGCCAATGAAATGCAAACCGATCAGATGGTGAAGGAAAGAATCGCCGCCCTTGAGCCCTACTTTCCCCGCGGGCTAGAGGCCAAAATCGCTTATGAAACCACGCCTTTTGTTAAAGCCTCTATCCGCGATGTAGTGAAAACCCTGCTGGAAGCGGTGCTGCTGGTGTTCCTGGTGATGTACCTGTTCCTGCAAAACTTCCGCGCGACGCTCATCCCAACCATCGCCGTGCCGGTGGTGCTGCTGGGCACCTTCGCCGTGCTTTCCGCATTTGGCTACAGTATCAATACGTTAACCATGTTCGCCATGGTATTGGCCATCGGCCTGTTGGTGGACGATGCCATCGTGGTGGTGGAAAACGTTGAACGCGTAATGAGCGAAGACGGCTTACCGCCGCGTGAAGCCACCCGTAAATCCATGGCCCAGATACAGGGTGCGCTGGTCGGTATCACTATGGTGCTTTCCGCCGTATTCATCCCAATGGCCTTCTTCGGCGGCACCACCGGGGCGATTTACCGCCAGTTCTCAATTACTATCGTGGCCGCCATGGTGCTCTCGGTGCTGGTGGCGATGATCCTCACCCCGGCACTGTGCGCCACGTTGCTCAAGCCGCACACTGCGGGCCAACAGCACGGCAAACGCGGCTTCTTCGGCTGGTTTAACCGCATGTTCAACCGCAATACGCTGCGCTACGAGCGCGGCGTGGCACGCATACTGCACCATAGCCTGCGCTATATGGTGCTCTATCTGCTGTTGCTTGGGGGGATGGCGCTGCTGTTTATCAAACTGCCCACCTCATTCCTGCCGGACGAAGATCGCGGCGTGTTCAGCGTGCAGGTGCAACTGCCGGCAGGTTCCACCCAGCAGCAAACCTTGAAGGTTGTCGAAAAAGTTGAACACTATTTCATGACCAAGGAACAGCAGGACGTGGTTTCGGTGTTCGCGATCATCGGCTCCGGCCCCGGCGGCAATGGGCAAAACGTGGCGCGTATGTTTGTGCGCCTCAAGGACTGGAGCGAACGCGGGGCGGAAGGCAGTTCCTTTGCCGTGATCGAGCGTGCGACCAAGGCGCTCAACAGCGTTAAGGAAGCGCGCGTCATTGCCAGCAGCCCACCAGCCATTAACGGGCTGGGGAACTCATCCGGCTTTACCATGGAACTGGAAGATCACGCCGGCCTGGGGCACGCCAAGCTGATGGCGGCGCGCGATCAACTGTTGCAGGCCGCCGGCCAGAACCCACTGCTTTCACGGGTGCGCCATAACGGCCTGGACGATAGCCCGCAGTTGCAAATCAATATCGATCAGCGCAAGGCGCAGGCGCTCGGCGTCAGCATCGATGATATCAACGACACGCTATCCACTGCCTGGGGCTCCACCTACGTCAACGACTTCGTCGATCGCGGGCGGGTGAAACGGGTGTATGTGCAGTCCGCCGCTCCATTCCGCATGCTGCCGGATGACGTTTACAAATGGTACGTGCGCAACAGCACCGGCGGCATGGTGCCGTTCTCCGCCTTTGCCACATCGCACTGGGAGTATGGCTCCCCACGCCTGGAACGCTATAACGGCACTTCATCGCTGGAGATCGTCGGCGAAGCCGCCAGCGGCACCAGTAGCGGCACCGCCATGGCGGAAATGGAGAAGTTGGTCAGCCAACTGCCGGCTGGGTTCGGCCTGGAATGGTCGGCGATGTCGTACCAGGAACGGCTGTCCGGCTCGCAGGCGCCGGCGCTGTATGCGCTCTCTTTGCTGGTGGTGTTCTTGTGCCTGGCCGCATTGTATGAAAGCTGGTCAATCCCGTTTGCGGTGATGCTGGTGGTGCCGCTTGGGGTGATTGGCGCGCTGGTGGCCACCTGGCTGCGCGGGCTGGAAAACGACGTTTACTTCCAGGTGGGGTTATTGACCATCATTGGGCTTTCGGCGAAAAACGCCATCCTGATCGTCGAATTCGCCAACGAACTACACCACAAAGGGAAGGAACTGACGGCGGCGACGCTAGAGGCCTCGCGGATGCGCCTGCGCCCTATTCTGATGACTTCGCTGGCCTTTATTTTCGGCGTTCTGCCGATGGCGCTTAGCCAGGGTGCAGGTTCCGGCAGCCAGCACGCCGTAGGGACCGGCGTCATCGGCGGGATGATTTCCGCCACCGTGCTGGCGATCTTCTTCGTGCCGCTGTTCTTCGTCCTGGTTCGCCGGCGTTTCCCGGGCAAACAGGCCGTGCCGCCGTTGGTTGAAAGCAGCGGCGAATAATTGGCATTAAAAAAGCAGCGCCGGTGAAGGTGCTGCTTTTTATTTGAACGGTGACCCGTTCAAGATACTTCATAACATGCCCGCCATACCGTAACGGAGTAGGGGCACAGGTGAGAACGACTCAGTACAGCTTGCCTGGCGATAAACCTAACCCGGTAATCAGTTACCTAACATCTCATCAATGAAGTCTTTCCAGTTACCTAATTCACGATCAACCATGATGCATTTACAACCTCAATTATCACACGCTGCGAATTCTACGCTTATTTTTTGACCAGGTGAAGCTTTTTGGGAACGTTGCCAACCCCAGAATAGCGGGTTAACGCATATTTTCGGATTAATCGCTAATACCGTCATTCACCCTATGCCCTTCTGCGATCAACTTATCCCCTTCATACTTCAAGTTGCAGGTGTGTTGGCTTGATTACTCGGCCCATCCCTGGGCCTCTCCCCTTCGGGGCCGCTGCTAACAGCGTTCAAATCTGCTCCCGGCAGATTTGTCACTCACCGGAGGCTGGCCAGAGGCCAGGCAAATTCGTTCCTGACGAATTTGTCGCTGCGTTGCCGCCTTCCTGCAACTCGAATTATTTTGGGTATATCGCTATCACGCGAACGGATGCTTTTTTTATATGCCTGAAACGCGCGCATAACGCCGATCGGGATCACTGAATCCCGGGGAAAAATCGGCAAATTGTGACCGGTGAGCAACTTTGCCACGTTGCCGGGCAAAACGCAGGCCCGCGCAGGCAATGGCGCACAGATATGCAGGCCGCTAACGCACTTTGCGGCTGTGGAACTTGTCTTTTATCACACCGTCAAAAAACCGGCCTTTGGACACCACGGAAAGAAAGGTTTTATAGATACGTTCAGGAACCGCGCTGTATTGGTAAATTCCGTGTTCGCGAAATTCGATTTCCAGCAGGCTGCGTTTTGGATCATAACCTATAGAAATTATCCGTGATGACGAAACAGGCTGCCGCTTCAATTGCTTTTTCTCCCAGTTTAATTGCCAAAAAGACACTGCCGCTCACGGCCGGCACCTGTTTCACAGGCCGCCAGCCCAAACGCGTTAATAGATTCATTTTATTGATAGCATTAACAAATTACCCCGTTGCCAAACGGCAAGCAACCAAAAGTACGGCGAATCCCCCCAGGCAGATGCATCCTTCCCGGCAAAGCGAATAAAAGGGCTGCTTTTGGCCGCGAAAACCACCGTTTGAGCCTGGCAGGTGGTTGTTCACGGCCATAAACGTATTCGTTGTCTGGATCTGGCCCTGGTTTTCCCGCATTATCTCTCCCATCGCCGAGCAGCATCGTTTTCTTGCGGCTTTGCCGCCGGTTGCTCAGTCCTTATTCGACGATAATTTAGGTAGCATTTTCGCCATGGCAGACAAACCACAACCAACATCGCTTACCCTCTACGGCATCAAAAATTGCGACACCATCAAAAAAGCGCGCCGCTGGCTGGAAGAACAGGGCGTAGCCTATCAATTCCACGATTACCGCACCGACGGGCTGGATGAGCCCCTGCTGCGTGATTTTGTCGCGCGCCTCGGCTGGCAACCGTTGCTCAACACCCGCGGCACCACTTGGCGCAAACTGGACGAAACGCAGCGCAACGCCTGCGATAACGCCGACGCAGCCATCGCCCTGATGCTGGCGCAGCCGGCCATCATCAAGCGCCCGTTGCTGGATGACGGCCACGGCCATGCCCTGCTCGGCTTCAGCGCCGATGCTTACCAGCAATATCTTTCCGAGGTAAAATCATGACCTGCCCTGTTATCGAGCTGGCGCAACAGTTAATCAAGCGCCCGTCCCTGAGCCCGCGCGACGAAGGCTGCCAGGCCATCATGATCGAACGCCTGCAGGCCATTGGCTTTACCGTTGAACCGATGGATCTCGAAGATACCCAGAACTTCTGGGCCTGGCGCGGCGAAGGCCAAACGCTGGCGTTCGCCGGCCATACCGATGTGGTGCCAAGCGGCGACGAAAGCCTGTGGGCACACCCGCCGTTTGATCCCACCATCCGCGACGGCATGCTGTACGGCCGCGGCGCTGCGGATATGAAAGGATCGCTGGCCGCCATGGTGGTCGCCGCCGAACGCTTTGTCGCCGCGCACCCCGATCACCAGGGGCGGTTGGCGTTCTTGATCACCTCTGACGAAGAAGCCAACGGCACCCACGGCACGGTCAAGGTTGTCGAAGCCCTGATGGCGCGCAACGAGCGCCTGGATTACTGCCTGGTGGGCGAGCCTTCCAGCACCGAGCACGTCGGCGACGTGGTTAAAAACGGGCGCCGCGGCTCCATCACCGCTAACCTGCGCATCCACGGTATTCAAGGGCACGTCGCCTACCCGCACCTGGCGGATAACCCGGTGCACCGCGCCATGCCGGCGCTCAATGAGCTGGTGGCTACCGAATGGGATCAGGGCAACGCCTTCTTCCCGCCCACCAGCATGCAGATCGCCAATATTCAGGCCGGCACCGGCAGCAACAATGTGATCCCGGGTGAACTGTTCGTGCAGTTCAACTTCCGTTTCAGCACCGAACTGACTGATACCCAGATCAAACAACAGGTGGAAGATCTGTTGGAACGCCACAAACTGAACTACAGTATTGATTGGCGCCTGTCTGGCCAGCCCTTCCTCACCACACGCGGTGCGCTGGTGGATGCGGTGGTAAACGCGGTTGAGCACTATGCCGAACGCACCCCGCAGTTGCTGACCAACGGCGGAACCTCCGACGGGCGGTTCATTGCCCGGATGGGCGCACAGGTTGTGGAACTGGGGCCGGTTAACGCCACCATCCACAAAGTTAACGAATGCGTCAACGCAGCCGATCTTCAACTGCTGAGCCGCATGTATCAGCGTATTATGGAGCAGTTGATCGCATGATCACCCCAGAGATGCTCACCGGGCGCAGCACCGGGCATCTGGCGCCCCTGGTGGGCAACCATCGCCTGCAGCCGCAGGCGGTCGCCGCCTTTTGCGCCATGCAGCAGGCGGCCCAGGCCGCCGGTTTTGATCTACAACCGGCCAGTACCTTTCGTGATTTTGAACGCCAGCGGGCCATCTGGAACGGCAAGTTCCGCGGCGAACGCCCGGTGCTGGATCACAACAGCCAGCCCATCGACATCACACCGCTTTCCGATGCCGAACGCTGCGAAGCCATCCTGCGCTGGTCTGCGCTGCCGGGCGCCAGCCGCCATCACTGGGGCAGCGATCTGGATATCTATTCCCCGGCGCTGCTGCCGGCAGGCCAAAAGCTGCAACTGGAACCCTGGGAATACCTGCAGGGCGGCTACTTTTACCCGCTCACCTGCTGGCTGTCGGAAAACATGGCCGACTTCGGCTTCTACCGGCCGTTCAGCGGCGAGAGCAGCGGCGTGGCGATGGAGCCCTGGCATCTGAGCTACCGTCCCTTGGCGCAGCAGGCCGAGCATTTGTTGACGCCGGCGCTGCTGCTGGCCGCCTGGCAAGATAGCGACGTCGCCGGTGCTGGCTGGCTGGCGCGCCACTTGCCCTCCATTTTTGCGCGTTTTATACGCCCTGAAGAGAAGAAATAACTATGCACTGGTTAGCTGATTACTGGTGGATCATTCTGCTGATCCTGGCGGGGATGATCATCAGCGGGATAAAAGAACTGCGCCGCGTCGACGTAAAAAGCTATTTGGCCAATAAACCGACCTTGCCGCCGCACCGCGATAACAACGCGAAGTGGGACGACGACGAAGACGATCAACCAAAGAAAAAACCCTAACCCTGAGCGCCGCGCTTGCCCGGCGGCGCCCTTTCTCTGCGTAAAAAGAAGTCGACTTCTCAAAAGATTGCCTCTAGATTTAACTCTGATTGGTTAATGTGATGATAATCACACTCCCAGCAGTTAAAACGGTCTGGATCCAGACGGGGGTTCATCCAACCAACTCACCCACCACGGTAACGGTTCTCGCAATGGCGTCGGCACATGGATGCCAGATAATTTCAGATTTCAAAATTCTGAGGCTCGAGCTATGGCTATTAATATTGCGCTAAACCACGTGACCGAATATCGCTATGACCGCCGCATCAATCTGGGTCCCCAAGTCATACGCCTGCGCCCCGCTGCACACTGCCGCACCCCCATCCTGGCATACTCGCTGAAAGTGATCCCGGAAACGCACTTTATCAACTGGCAGCAGGATCCCAACGGGAACTACCTGGCCCGGCTGGTGTTTCCGGAACCCACCGAGCATTTCCGGGTAGAAGTGGATATGCGGGTTGAAATGTCGGTGATTAACCCGTTCGATTTCTTCCTTGAGCCGCAGGCTGAGCAGATCCCATTCAACTATTCCGCCGAACAAAAAATCGAGCTGGCGCCCTATCTGCAATGCCAGCCGCTCACGCCAACGCTGGAAAGCTACCTGAGCACCATCCCCAAAGCGCCGCAGCGCAGCGCCGAATTCCTGGTGGCGCTCAACCAACAGTTGCAGAATCACATCGGTTACACCATCCGTATGGCGCCCGGGGTGCAAACGCCGGAAGAAACCCTGACCCTGCGCAGCGGCTCCTGCCGCGATTCCGCCTGGCTGCTGGTGCAGATCCTGCGCAACCTGGGCCTGGCCGCCCGCTTTGTCTCCGGCTATCTGCTGCAACTGACGCCGGATGTAAAATCGCTCGATGGCCCTTCCGGCCCGGAGGCTGACTTTACCGATCTGCACGCCTGGACCGAGGTTTATCTGCCCGGCGCAGGTTGGATTGGGCTGGATCCGACCTCGGGACTGTTTGCCGGCGAGGGGCACATCCCGCTGGCCTGCACGCCGGAACCGTCCAGCGCCGCGCCGATCAGCGGCCTGCTGGATGAATGCGAGTGCGAATTTGAACACCGGATGGAGATTACCCGAGTCGATGAAGTGCCACGGGTGACCAAACCCTACAGCGAAGCACAGTGGCAGGCGATCAACGCGCTCGGCTACCAGATCGACAGCGATTTGCAGGCCAACGATGTGCAGTTGACCATGGGCGGCGAGCCGACGTTCGTCGCCGTTGACGATCCCGACGGCGCCGAATGGAATACCGATGCGCTGGGGCCGACCAAGCGCCTGCGCGCCGCAGAACTGTTTCAGCGTATGCGTGAACACTATGCGCCAGGCGGGCTGGTGCACTTTGGCCAGGGGAAATGGTACCCCGGCGAACAGTTACCGCGCTGGTCGCTCAACTGCTTCTGGCGCCGGGACGGCCAACCGATCGCGGTGCCGGCCATGTTCGCTGACGAAACCCAGGATTATGGCGTCACGCCAGCGCTGGCCGCCGATTTCTTGCAGCGCATCGCACAATATCTGGGCGTTGACGGCAGCGATATTTTCCCGGCCTATGAAGACACCTTCTATTACCTGTGGCGTGAGCGCAAACTGCCGGCCAATGTCGATCCCTTTGATTCACGCCTGGACGATCCGCTGGAGCGCGCGCGATTGCGCAACGTCTTCGAACAGGGCCTGGATGCGGTGATCGGCCACGTGTTGCCGCTGGCTAAGGAAGAAAATCAGCCATGGCGCAGCGGCCCGTGGTTCCTGCGCGAGGAGCGCTGTTACCTGCTGCCGGGGGATTCAGCGCTGGGCTACCGCCTGCCGCTGGATTCGTTGCCCTGGGTGCAGAAAAGCGATTACCCGTATATTCACAGCACCGATCCGCACCAACCGTTCCCGTCGCTGCCGGCCTACCAACAGTTGCGCCAGCAATATCGCGACAGCACGCCAGGCGCCACAGAGCCACAGCCGCCCATCCCGCGCCCGGCGTTGCATCAGTCGGCCGACGGCCTGGCCCGCACGGCGCTGTGCGCAGAGCCACGCAATGGCATTCTGTATCTGTTTATGCCCCCCACCCGCGCGCTGGAAGATTACCTGCAACTGGTGGAAGCCATCGAAGCCACCTCACTGGCACTCGGTATCCCGGTGGTGCTGGAAGGCTATGAACCGCCGGGCGATCCGCGCCTGACCAACTTCCGCATCACCCCCGATCCCGGCGTGATCGAAGTGAATATTCAGCCGGCCGCCAACTGGAGCGAACTGGTGGAGCAAACCACCTTCCTGTATGACGCGGCGCACCAGTCACGCCTGACGACGGAAAAATTCATGCTCGACGGCCGCCATACCGGCACCGGCGGCGGCAACCATATGGTGATGGGCGGTGCCACCCCGGCACAAAGCCCGTTCCTGCGCCGCCCGGATCTGCTGCGCAGCCTGATCGGCTTCTGGCATAACCATCCGTCGCTGTCCTACCTGTTCTCGGGGCTGTTTATCGGCCCCACCAGCCAGGCGCCGCGGATTGATGAAGCGCGCAACGATTCCGTATATGAAATGGAGATCGCCTTCAGCCGCTTCCCACAGCCCGAAGAAACCTCGCCGCCGTGGCTGATCGACCGCCTGCTGCGCAACCTGTTGATCGACGCCGCCGGCAACACCCACCGGGCTGAGTTCTGTATTGATAAACTCTACTCGCCGGATGGGCCAAGCGGCCGCCTGGGCCTGCTGGAGCTGCGTGCCTTTGAAATGCCGCCGCATGCGAGAATGTCGCTGGCGCAACAGTTGCTGCTGCGTGCACTGCTGGCCCGTTTCTGGCAGCAGCCCTATCAGCCGCAACGGCTGCGCCGCTGGGGCACCGAACTGCACGATCGCTTTATGCTGCCCCATTTTGTGCGGCAGGACTTTAACGATGTGCTGAGCGAACTGGGCGAATTTGGCTACGCATTCGATCCGGGCTGGTTTGATGCCCACTTCGCCTTCCGCTTCCCGCAGCACGGCGAATTCTGCGCCGATGGCGTTCAGGTGCAAATCAGCCATGCACTGGAACCGTGGCATGTGATGGGTGAAGAAGGTGCAATCGGCGGCACCGTGCGCTATGTTGATTCATCGGTGGAACGGCTGCAGATCAGAGTGACCGGGCTCAACGACGATCGCCACCTGATCACCGTTAACGGCCAGCCAGTGCCGTTACAGCCTACCGGCAACGTCGGCGAAGCGGTCGGCGCAGTGCGCTACCGGGCCTGGCAACCCGCAGCCTGCCTGCATCCGACCATCGGCGTGCAAGTGCCGCTGACCATCGAACTGGTGGACAACTGGATGCAGCGTTCGCTCGGCGGCTGCCAGTATCACGTCGCACACCCGGGCGGGCGCAATTACGATAGCCACCCCGTTAACGCCTATGAAGCGGAAGCCCGCAGGCTGGCGCGTTTCTTGCACATGGGTCATACACCAGGAAAAATGACGGTTGAACCGCAGCCGCGCAACCCGAACTTCCCGTTCACGCTCGATTTGCGCTGGCATTAATGCCGCCGCCAGCCGAAACCGGGAATAGGTCGGCTGGCGGCAGTCAGGCGTTGCCTGGTGCAAAAGCCTAAGGAAAACGGGAAAGTAACCTCTATGCCGCAATCACTTTTTACCCGCTACCAGTACTCGGACGCGCACTATGACGAGCTGTTTGCTGCTGATGGTCATTTTCGTCCGCACTGGCAGCGCTTTGCCGATGAACTGCACGCCTACCCCGATGAACAACTGCAAAGCCGCCTGAACCATGTGGCGCGCCAGATCTTCGAAAATGGCGTGACCTACAACGTTTATGCCGATCCGCAGGGGGTTAAACGCCCCTGGGAGCTGGATCTGCTGCCGCAGATCATTGCGCACGAAGAATGGCAACAGATTGAATCCGGCATTATGCAGCGCGCCGAGCTGATGAACCGTATCCTGGCCGATGTCTACGGCGGCCAAACGCTACTGCGCGACGGCCTGCTGCCGCCGGCGCTGGTGCATGGGCACGCCGGCTTCCTGCGCCCGGCCCACGGCATCCCCTGCCCGGATAACGTTTACCTGCACCTGTACGCCGTCGATCTGGCGCGTTCGGCCGACGGCCGCTGGTGGGCGATTTCCGATCGCGCCCAGGCGCCTTCCGGCGCCGGCTACGCGCTGGAAAACCGCACGGTGATCTCCCGCGCCTTCCCGGAACAGTTCCGCGATCTGAAGGTTCGGCGCCTGAATACCTTTTTCCGCACGCTGCAGCAAAGCCTGCGCCACTGGGCGCCGAGCAGCGCCGGCGAAGGCGGCACGCCACGCATTGTGGTGCTGACCCCTGGCCCCTATAACGAAACCTATTTCGAGCACGCCTATCTGGCGCGGCACCTGGGCTTCCCGCTGGTGGAAGGGCAGGATTTGATGGTTTCCCAAGGCTGCGTCTGGCTAAAAACGCTGGACGGCCTGCAGCGCGTACACGTGATTCTGCGCCGCCAGGATGACGACTTCTGCGATCCGCTCGAGGCCCGCCCCGATTCTTCGCTGGGCATCCCCGGCCTGATGCAGGCGGCGCGCGAGGGCCAGGTGCTGATCGCCAATGCGCTCGGCTCCAGCCTGATTGAAACCGGCGCGCTGTACGGCTTTTTACCTAAACTGTGTGAGCAGGTGCTCGGCCAACCGCTGCTGCTGCCGTCCGTCGCCTCCTGGTGGTGCGGGGAAAGCGCCGCGCTGGAAACCGTGCTGGATAACCTGCCCAACCTGATTATCAAAGGGGCTTTCCCGCAGTTGCGCATCAAAACCTGCACCGGCAGCGATTTAAGCAGTGATGAACTGGCCCGCTTGAAACAGCGCATCCGCGCGCGCCCGTATAACTATGTGGCCCAAGAGTCGATCAGCCTGTCGCAGGCGCCCGGGCTGTCGCCGCGGCCGCCCTACCAGTTACATAACCACGCCACCTGTCTGCGGGTGTTTGCCGTCGCCAGCCCGGACGGCTATCGCGTTATGCCCGGTGGGCTGACGCGCATCTCCGGCCCCAACAGCCGCCAGATCGTGACCATGCAGCAAGGGGGGGGCAGTAAAGACACCTGGGTGCTGGCGCCGCCTTCATCCCCGACGCCGCAGTTGAACGTGGCGCCGCAGGCGTTGCCGCCGGCCAGCCACACGCTGTCGACCCGCACCATTGAAAACCTGTTCTGGCTGGGCCGCTATACCGAGCGCTGCGATAACATCGCCCGTCTGTTGCGCACCACCTTCACGCTGCGGCTGGATGAAGACGAAGGCAGCGAAGCCCAGCACGCGGCGGTGATGCAGTTGTGCCAGCACTATGGCCTGCTGCCGGACGACAGTGAGCAGCCGCTTGATACCTTGCCGCCGCAGCAGTTGAACGCCCTGCTGCTGGATGCGCTGTTTAATCCGGAAGTACCCCACGGCTTTGCCGGCACGCTGCAACAACTGCTGCGCATCGGTTTTAACCTGCGTGAACGGCTGTCGTTGGATAACTGGCGGGTGCTCAACCGGCTGGCGAAAGAGCTGGAACAGCATCATCAGGCGCAGCGCTGGAACCTGGCGGAAGCGCTGGCGGTACTGGATCAGGCTATCGGCTATATGATGGCGCTTTCAGGCTTTGCGCTGGATGGCATGACGCGCGATGTAGGCTGGCGCTTCCTCAGCATCGGCCGCCGCCTTGAGCGCCTGCAGCACGTCAGCCAGATGCTGACGCTGGTGCTGGAAGAAGACGCGATCCGTCAGGCGGATCTGGAATGGTGGCTGGAACTGAGCGACAGCATCATCACCTACCGCTCCCGTTACTCGCAGCGCCCGGAGCTGGCAACCGCCCTGCCGCTGTTGGTCACCAACCAGGAAAACCCGCGCGCGCTGATGTTCCTGCTCAAAGGGCTGGTGGACTATTTGCAGAAGCTGAGTGCGCAGTTTGGGCCGTTTACCGACGGCACGCTCTTTGAATTACCCCAGCAGATTGCCGGCCTGGATGACCACCGGTTGGCCGAAGAAGGCCGCCTGCCAGTGATTATCGCAACGCTCCGCGAAGCGCTGGATACGCTGTCCGATCGGCTCAGCCTGCGGTTTTTCAGCCATGGCCCCCACTACAGCATCGGGAATGAAGAATGAGCCAGACGCCCCTCGCCAACGGCGGCTGCCGTTACAGCGTCAGCCACGTGACCGAATATCAATACAGCCTGCCGGTATCCCAATCGCGCCAGTTGCTGCGGCTATCGCCGCGTAACCTGGCCTGGCAGCAATGCGATAGCGCCCGCATACAGGTGGATCCGCTGCCGGATGAATGGTTTGAACTGAACGATTTTTTTGGCAACCATCTGGCGCAGTTCGCACTGCATATGCCGCATACTCGCCTCAACGTGCGGGTGGATTCTGAAGTCTGCGTGCTGCCGCACACGGCGCAATATGCGCCGCAAGAGAGCCTGCCCTGGGAGCGGGTTTGCCAACAGCTCGCCGCCGGGGGCACAGAGATGCTCGATCCGATTCAGTTCCTGTTCCCTTCGCCGTTTATCCCGATCGATAACGCGCTAAGCCGCTATGCCATGCCAAGCTTTACGCCAAACCGGCCGTTGCTGGCGGCCCTGTTGGAATTTACCGAGCACATTTTTACCGACTTTAGCTTTGATCCCACCGCCACCACGATCGCCACGCCGGTGGAAACCGTGCTGCAGGAAAAGAAAGGGGTCTGCCAGGATTTCGCCCATTTGCAGATCGCCTGCCTGCGTTCGATTGGGCTGGCGGCGCGCTACGTCAGCGGCTACATTCTGACCCAGCCGCCGCCAGGGCAAGCGCGCATGATCGGCGCGGATGCTTCCCACGCCTGGGTTTCCGTGTTTTGCCCGCCTTACGGCTGGGTGGATATCGATCCGACCAACAACCTGCTGCCGGATACACAGCACGTTACCGTCGCCTGGGGGCGGGATTTCGGCGACGTCAGCCCGATGCACGGCATTATCTTCGGCGGCGGTGCGCACACGCTGGAGGTGCAGGTCACCGTTATGCCGCAGTAACGCCGCGCGGCGGCGTCAGCGGAAAGCGATCAGCTCGCCGCGTTTACCCGCCAGAGCTTCATCCCAGTAGCGCTGCGGCACATAAAAGTGCAGGCGCTCCAGCGCGCTGTCCATCATGCCCTGGTTAATGGCATGCCCCACGCCTGCTTCAACATCCAGCGTAAAGTCGCAGCCGTGTGTCCGCAGGCGCTGTGCCGCCGCCTGGGCGTGTTCGGTGCTAATCGTCGCGTCGTCGGCGCCGTGGATCAAGTGCACCACGCTGTCGCCCAGCCCCCGTTCCGGCAGGGCGGCAAAGCGCCCGCCGAAGGCCACCGCGCGCCCGGCCAGTTTGGCTTCGGCCTTCAGCGCTTCCAGCACCATGATCGCCCCCTGCGAGAACCCCACCAGCGCCGTCGCCGCATAGCCCACGCCGCTGCGCTGCTGCCAGTCGCGAACGCTGCCGATAAACGCCGGCATCGCCTGCGCCACGCGCTCAATGCGGTTTTCTTCGGTGATATCCTGCGGCGAGAACCACTGGCGGCCGCTGTCCTGCCCGGCAGCCGGGCTGCCGATGCTGACCACCTGCGCGCGCGGGAAGGCTTCGGCGAAATAACGGCCGATCTCCGCCATCGACGCAGGGTTGTCACCCACGCCGTGATACAGCAGAAACAGCTGTTCGGCCGGTACCGTTGGGTTTTGGACTACGACGTATTCATGTTTCATCAGTGGCTCCTTAGATCCGGCTGCGCTCAACGGCCGCGCTACGCCAAAAGGTTAGCCGGGCGCCCTGGCCCGGCGGCTGTAAACCACTATACGCCGCAGCGATCGCAGGAAAATCGGGTTTTATTGAACAAGTCTTTCCATTTATTGCAACGACTGGCTCCAGCGCTGCCAATACTGACAGTGTTCCGGGTTCAGTTGCCGCAGCGCCTGCGCCACCTCTTGCCGCCAGCGGCGCAGCAACGCCTTATGGCCGCTTAACCCAAACCGGGCGACGCATTGCGTCACCGGCAACTGTTGCTGCAGATGGGCGTATAACGCCGGCATCGTGTGTTCGCCAATCAGCAGCAGGCGCTGCAGCGCCCCCAGGCTGGCCTCCAGCGGCCGATGGGCAAAGGCAAAGCCCGCCAGTTCGCGCCAATCCTCTTCGGCCAGCGCCGGATCGCCGTCATCGCCGGGCAGTTCCAGATCCACCTCGATCCGCTGGCGCAGCCAGCGCCAGTTGCGCACCAACTGTTTGTGCGCAGCCTGGCACAGTTGCACGCCCTGCTCACTAAGCGGCAGTATCGCCATCGCGGTATAGCAGCCGCTACTGGCTTCCCGCTGGCTGCCAATTCGCACCAGTTCAAAGCCGCAGGCTTGCCAAAACCGCCACAGCGGTGCGGTATAGCCAAAGCTGACCGAAATAAAATCCAGCCCCTCGGCCCGCCGGCACTGTTGGTGCACCAGCGCGCGGGCGCTCCCCTGGCGGCGCAGCGCGGGCAATATGGCGATGCGCGTAATACGCCGCGAACGCAGCGTCGGCGCCCACCATAGCCCGCCGTGCGCCGCCAGCGATTGCGCCACCAGGTTGCCACGCGGCCGCCGCCGGCCGGCCCACACCTCATGCGCCAGCGCCGCATCCAACCCGCCTTCCTCCACCAACCATAACGCCCCCACCACGCTGGTCGCCGCCGTAGCCACGCTAAAATGCATGCCCGGCGCATCCATCAGGCGGCGCAGATCCAACGGTGAAGTGCGATAGTGCGCGCTGCAAAGCAGCGCATAAAACTGGGTTAACCGTTGCGGATCGGCGCACAGCTCGGCCTGCGTCAACGGCGAATACACGATGGTCTCCGCCGCCGGCGACCATGGCGGCTGCTCGTTGAACAACAGCGCGTTATCGATCGCCCGCTCCAACGCATCCCCCGGTGCCCAGCGCATCGGCTGTTGCAGCGCCAGCGCCTGCCACTGCGGCAGTTCGGCGCAGAACTTCAGCAAAAATCCGCGCCCGGTGCCTTCGTAACCCTGCACCGTGGTAGTCAGCAACACCCGCGGGAAATAACGCACCAACGCCTGCAGCAGCGGGCCGGGGATGGCTGCCGCCTCATCCACCAGCAGCCAGCCCGCCGCCCCGGCACCGTGGGCCAGGCAGTGCGCCAGCAGCGCATCCGGCGCCCAGAAGTGCGCCCGCCCCTGCGCCCACTCACAGGCCACTTCGGCAGCGGCGCGGCTTGGCCCGGTGATCCAACACGCTTCCGCCGTGCCGGCCATCAGCATGCCGGCCACCGTTGACTTGCCGCGGCCACGCGCGGCGGTCAGCACCCAGATGCCCCGTTGCGCACCGTGCAGGCGGCGCAAAATGGCCTGTTGTTCCACCGTTGGCGTGCCGGCCGGCGGCTGCCAATCCGGCCTGGCCGGCAAGGCGGGCAGCGCCGGCTGCTGCCCCTGGCGCCAGATAGCCACTTCGCCATCCGCCTGCAACTGCCGCTGCAAGTGCGTGATAAAATGCGCCGTGGCAATCGGCTGGGCGCAATCACCCCAGCGCAGGCTATCGCCATCGGGCAACTGCGCCCATTGTTCCCAGGGCGGCACCAGCAACAACAGCCAACTGCCGGCGCGCAACGTGCCAGCCAATTGCGCCAGCGCCTCCACGTCCAACCCTTCGCCGGCGTCAAAGACCGCATGCAACCGCTCTTGCCCCAGCAAGGTATGCACCGCACGCGGCGCCAGCGGCAGCACGCCGTCCGGCGCCACCGCGCCGATCCACGGCCAGTCGCCGGGCATCTCCGCCGCCAGTTGCTGCGCCTGGGCGCGGCACCACGGCGCCTCACCGCTTAGCACCAACAGCCGCCGGATGCCCTGCCGGCGCATTGTTTGTTGCATCACCTGTAGCATCAGAATCTGAACCCGGATACGAAAAGAAAATGCCGGTGGCAAGCACCGGCATTACGCGAGGCTGTGTCCCGCAATAGGTCATGATGCCGTCGTTACGTCCAAAGCCCATCATCAAGGCAGAGGGCGGGCTTCAGGGCACTATTACGGGACACAGCCTGGAATCAGCGGCTGGCGAAAGTATTGCACTGGCCAGGATCGCCGCTGTCAAAGCCGCGTTTAAACCAGGTATAACGCTGCTGCGACGTGCCGTGGGTAAAGCTGTCCGGCACCACGCGCCCCTGGCTTTGCTGTTGCAAACGATCGTCGCCGATCGCCTGTGCCGCATTCAGCGCTTCTTGCAGATCCCCTTCTTCCAGCATCTGCTGCTTCTCGGCGTATTGCCCCCACACGCCGGCAAAGCAGTCGGCCTGCAGTTCCATCTTCACCGACAGGCGGTTAACCTCGGCCTGCGAAGCCCCTTGCTGTTCCTGGCGCACCTGGCGCTCAATCCCCAGCAAATTTTGCACATGGTGGCCAACTTCATGCGCCACCACATACGCCTGGGCGAAATCACCGCCGGCGCCCAGTTTGTTTTTCATGTCTTGATAGAACGACAGATCGATATACACCGTACTGTCGGCCGGGCAATAGAACGGCCCCATCGCCGCCTGGCCGGTGCCGCAGTTGGTCCGGGTCGCGCCGCGATACATCACCAGCTTGGGCGGTTGATAGGTTTTGCCCATCTTTTGGAAAACTTCTTTCCAGTTGTCTTCGGTAGAGGCCAGCACCACCGAGGTAAACTTCGCCAGTTCATCATCTTTCGGGCTGATCGAGGTGCTTTGCTGGCTTTGCGTGGTAGTGACATCCCCGCCGTTCAACAGCGGCGTCAGATCAATACCGTAATAACCGGCCACCAGCACCACCACCAGAATAACCAGGCCGCCCTTGCCGCCGACCGGCACGCGCAACCCACCGCCACCGCCGCCAATACCGGAAGACTGCCCGCGACGATCCTCAACATTGTCGCTTTCGCGACGCCCTTGCCAACGCATAGCTAAACTCCAGAGTAAATTGTAATAATCACAGGGAACCGCATTCATTATAAATGCATGGCGGCAAAGAAAAGGCAGAATTTTTCTGGAAAAGCAGGCAAGCAGAGTAGCGGGGCGCGCCGGCGGCGGCACCCCGTAACGAAAAGGGGTGTTAGGCTGTGTCCCGCAATAGGTCGTGGTGCCGTCGTTGCGTCCAAAGTCCGTCATCAAGGCTTCGGGCGCAGGGCATAGTGGGCCTATGTTCAAGCCCGATAACGCAGAGGACGGGCTTTGGGGGCACGACCCTCCGGGCTGGGGCCATTGGGCCGCGCTCCTGCGTTGCTCGCCGTTTATTTGGGCCCGCCAAACCTCACGGCTTGCGCCTTGACGCGCAGCCCAATGACCGCCAGCGGCACTCACGCACTATTACGGGACACAGCCTAGTCAAGCTTCACGCCGATGCGGCGCGCCACTTCTTCATAGGCTTCGATCAGGCCGCCCAGGCTCTGGCGGAAACGGTCTTTGTCCATTTTGTCCAGGGTGTTTTTGTCCCACAGGCGGCTGCCGTCTGGGGAGAATTCGTCACCCAGCACCACTTCACCGTTGAATAGGCCAAACTCCAGTTTGAAATCAACCAGGATAAGCCCGGCATCGTCAAACAGCTTGCTCAGCACGTCATTAGCTTTGTAGCTCAGCTCACGCATGCGCGCCAGGTGCGTTTTGCTCACCCAACCGAAGGTTTCGCAGTAGGATTCGTTGACCATCGGATCGTGCATGGCGTCGTTTTTCAGGAATAGATCGAACAGCGGCGGGTTCAACACCATGCCCTCTTCCACCCCTAAACGTTTCACCAGAGAACCGGCCGCGCGGTTACGGATCACACACTCCACCGGCACCATATCCAGCTTTTTAACTAGCACTTCATTATCAGACAGCAGGCGCTCCATCTGGGTGGGGATACCCGCTTCCTCCAGCTTGCTCATGATGAAGTGGTTGAACTTGTTGTTCACCATGCCTTTGCGATCGAACTGCTCAATGCGTTGACCATCCAGTGCTGACGTATCATTACGGAATTCCAGCACCAGCAGATCGGGGTTTTCAGTGGTGTAGACGGTTTTTGCCTTTCCGCGATACAACTCAGCTAGCTTTTGCATCTTAACTTACTCCAGTGATGTGACACTCTGTGACAGATATACCCCGCATCTTCAGGCCGCGGCCTGAAACCTGTTGAGTATAAGACTTGAACCAACAAATTCTTTCGCGCTCAGGCCCACTATTGTGCCAAACCTGCCACGCAAACGATACCGTCCAGGCGAAACAAAAAGGGGCCGCAGCCCCTTTTTTGATTTATTTCGCGCTGGTTTGGCGAAACGCAGTCTGGAACGCCGCCACCAGAGCGTCATTTTGCGCCTGGGTTAACGGTTTCCCTTTGCTGTCGATGAACTGCAGGCTGGTGCGGTTGTTCAAATCGCCGACCTGCAGTTTGTAATCGCCTTCGCGCAGTTCAGGATCGGACGTGCCCAAGGCACTCCAGTCGCCGCTGCTCAGGGATTTGTAAGTGACGGCAACGGTGCCTTGCGGACGGCTACGATCGCCAACGCGCATGCCGACTTTTTCCAACGCCGGCGGCAGACGATCCCAAACTACCGTGTACGGCGCACGCACGATCAGCAGCGGCAGGCCGGTTTCATCCGCGCCGCTTTGCACGTCCAGCGCGCCGAATCGGTTAGCGGTTTGGTTGTTGGCCTGATTGTCCAGCTTATCCAGGCCTTCAACGATGGTGTTCATCATCATGCCGTTATAACGCTGGATTTCGGTCGCATCGGCCACCGGCTCCGTTTTACCCTGCTGCTGCAGGCCGACAGACTTCACGATCAGCGCCTGCTGATAACCCTGCTGCTGCACGGTGATCTGGTAACGGCCTTCGTACTGGTTGTCTTCATCCAGACGGTTCCATTTAACCCAATCGGTGGTCAGCGTCTGCGCGCCATCCTGACGGGAGGCAATCGCGATGTTCTTGCTCTGCAGGATGCCCACCACGCGCGACCACAGGTTCTGGTTTTGCGGGCTGTTTTCCAACAGCAGCGTACCGCTGTCCGCGGTGTATTGCGCACGGGAGCCGCTCAACAAGGCCAGCGGCTGCACCGGCGGCCGGATATCCAACTGCTTGCCAAGCTGCCCGGTGCTACGGGCCGATGGGACATCATAATTGCCGTTCTGCACCGGCAGGATCATACCGGCGGGCGCGTTAATCGTTTTTAGCGGCGCCGCATCGAGGTAGGACTCATCGCCGCTGACCTGGCGTTTGTACCGCTGGTCGCTGGTACAGGCCGCCAGCATCATCACCAGCGAAATACCCACGACTTTTGCTACCGTCGACTTTTGCAATGAATAGATCATCAAATCTCCCTAAGAGTGATATCCCCATAAACGCGAAGCTGCAGCAACTATGGCTGCGGCCCCCGTTAATGAGGGTATAGCAAACCGGCGCTTTTCAGCGCACGCTCCACTACCGGACGGGCAGCTTCGGTCAACGGCGTCATCGGCAGACGCATCGTATCGGTTGCCATCAAACCCAATGCCTTACAGGCCCACTTAACAGGAATTGGGTTTGCTTCTACAAACAAATCCTGATGCAACGGCATCAAGCGCTGATTCAAACGGCGCGCCTCGGCTAAGTTGCCTTCGGCCGCCAGCCGGCAAAGCTGCGCCATTTCACGCGCGGCCACGTTGGCCGTGACGGAAATAACCCCTTTGCCGCCCAGTTGCATAAAGTCCAGACCGCTGGCGTCGTCGCCGCTCAGCAGGATGAAGTCTTTATCATCAACCAGCTCTTGGATCTGACTAACGCGGCTTAAGTTCCCCGTGGCCTCTTTAATCGCAACAATATTTTTGAGTTTGGCCAGGCGCGCTACCGTTGGCGGCAGCATGTCGCAGCCGGTACGGGAAGGCACGTTATAGAGAATCTGCGGCAGTTCGGTGCTTTCCGCAATGGCTTTGAAGTGCTGAAACAGCCCTTCCTGGGTCGGCTTATTGTAGTAAGGCGTGACCGTCAGGCAGCCCACAACGCCCGTGCCCTCAAAGCGCTGGGTCAGTGAAATTGCTTCTGCGGTGGCGTTGGCGCCGGTACCGGCGATCACCGGAATGCGGCCGGCGGCCAGCTCCAGCGTTCTCAACACCACATCGGCATGCTCATCATGGGCAAGCGTTGCAGACTCGCCGGTAGTCCCTACGGATACGATAGCCGAGGTTCCGCTGGCTACATGATAATCAATCAGTTTTTTTAGGCTCGCACAATCAACGGCACCTTTGTCGTCCATCGGCGTTACCAGTGCAACAATACTTCCCGTAAACATTAGCCATCCCCTCCACAAACAGGTGACTCATGGTACTTTTGCTACCTATCCAAAAGCAAGTAAACAAGGCGCGCTAAGCGCTTGGCAGGCGGTTTTTTTTATGTTTACCATGGGAAACCCACAATGCACGACAGGAAGCCCCAATTTTGCCTAAGCCAGATGAACACTATCTCGTGATTACCGCGCTCGGTGCAGACCGTCCCGGTATCGTCAACACTATCACCCGCCACGTCAGCAGTTGCGGATGCAATATCGAGGATAGTCGTCTGGCCATGCTGGGTGAAGAATTCACCTTTATCATGCTGCTTTCCGGCAGTTGGAACGCCATTACGCTGATCGAATCCACGCTGGCGCAAAAAGGCGCGGAGCTGGATCTGCTTATTGTGATGAAGCGCACAACCGCACAGGCCAGGCCGCCGATGCCGGCTTCAGTCTGGGTGCAGGTTGAAGTCAAAGACTCGCCGCACATCATCGAGCGCTTTACCGGCCTGTTCCACGCCAGCCAGATGAACATCGCCGAACTGGTTTCGCGCACGCAGCCAGCCGAAGGCGACCTGCCGCCGCAGCTGTATATCCAGATTACCGCCCACAGCCCCGCCGGTAACCCGGATACCGCAAATATTGAGCAAGCTTTTCATCGCCTATGTACAGAACTGAATGCACAAGGCAGTATTAGCATAGTGAACTATCCACAGCATGATGAGAAAGATGGAGAGTAGTGATGAGCCCATTGAAAGCCGGTGATATAGCGCCAAAATTTAGTTTACCCGATCAGGATGGCGAGGAAATTAATTTGGCCGACTTCCAGGGACAACGAGTACTGGTCTACTTTTACCCCAAGGCGATGACGCCAGGCTGCACCGTTCAAGCCTGCGGCCTGCGGGACAACATGGACGATCTGAAAAAGGCCGGTGTTGAAGTCCTCGGCATCAGCACCGATAAACCCGAAAAGCTGTCGCGTTTTGCCGAAAAAGAACTGCTTAACTTTACGCTGCTATCGGATGAAAACCATCAGGTAGCCGAGCAGTTTGGCGTGTGGGGTGAAAAAACCTTTATGGGGAAAACCTATGATGGCATTCACCGCATCAGTTTCCTGATTGGCACCAACGGCAAGATCGAGAAAGTGTTTGACGATTTCAAAACCACCAACCATCACGATGTCGTCCTGAACTACCTGCAGCAGTAAACCCTGATATTTCGCAAGCGCAGCAGCCGCTGCGCTTGCGCCATCGCCTTACTTATCAGCCTGCATATCCACCAGCATATCGTCCGGCCAGGCATGGATCACCGCCTTCACCAACGTGGCCAGCGGGATAGCGAAAAACACGCCCCAGAACCCCCATAGCCCGCCGAACACGATCACCGACATAATAATCACCAGCGGGTGCAGGTTGACCGCCTCGGAGAATAAAATCGGCACCAGCAGGTTGCCGTCCAGCCCCTGCACCACCAGGTAGGCGACAATCAGCGTCCAGAAGTCCGGCCCGACGCCCCACTGGAACATCGCCACCACCACAACCGGAATGGTAACCAGCACCGCCCCCACGTAAGGGATCAGCACCGAAATACCCACCAGCACCGCCAGCAGCAGCGAATAGCGCATGTCCAGGATCACGAACACCAGATAAGTGGCCACGCCAACGATCACCATTTCCAGCACCTTGCCGCGAATATAGTTGGTGATCTGCTGGTTCATCTCTACCCACACCTGGCCCGCCAGGCCACGGTTGCGCGGCAGCACGCGGCGCACGGCGTTGATCATCTGCTCTTTGTCTTTCAGCAGGAAGAACACCATCAGCGGCACCAGCACCAGGTAGATAGCCAACGCCAACAGCCCCACCAGCGAAGCCAGGGAGAACTTCACCACCGATTCGCCCATGCCTGACAGGCGGGTGCGCAAATTCTCGGCCATCATGTCGATAATGCCGGCATCCATCAACGCCGGGTAGCGTTTGGGCAGCGTGGCGGCATAGTGGTAGAACTGGTTAAGCATGCCGGGCATATCGCCCATCAGGTTGATGCCCTGCTGCCAGGCAGTGGGCGCCACCACAAACACCAGCAACATCACAACACCGCCGAACACAATCAGCACCATACTGGCAGCCCAGGTGCGCGAACACCCCAGGCGCTGCAGGCGCGCGGTCGGCCACTCCAACAGATAGGCCAGCACAATGGCCACCAGCAGCGGTGTCAGGATGCCGTGCAGAAAATAGAGGATGCAAAACCCGGCCAGTAAAATCACCAATAGCGCAATGGCCTGTGGATCGGTAAAACGGCGGCGATACCACTGTAGTAACATCTCCAGCATCAGAGAGTGCTCCTTGAGAACGTCGGTAAGAGGGGCAGGCGGGCGGCCTGCGCGGTGCATCATGCCAGACAGATTATCCCCCGCCGCCGGGCGGATGTAACGTAAAGAATCAAGACCCTGGCAAAAAGCCGCGCGCCGCGTGGATTGGCCGGGCCCAGTGCCCCGCCGCACATTGTGGAATGAAAAGCCGGGGTAAACATTTCATTGTGGCCCACGGCTGGCTATGATGTGAAGGCACTACGCCGCTATCTGTCGGCAAAACAGGCTTTTGATAATAAAGCCCTGGCATGCAGGCAGAACGTTTGCACACGGCATAACGAAGGATATCCCAAACTATGATCACCCGGTTGACCAAAACAGCGATCGCAGTACTGTTGCTGGGCGCCGCCAGCACCAGCGCGCTCGCGCCGGCAAATGCCCAGGCGCCGGATCAATTGCCGGACATGGGCACCACAGCCGGTAGCACCCTCAGCATCGGGCAAGAGCTGGCGATGGGCGATTTTTACGTGCGGCAGTTACGCGCCAGCGCGCCGCTGATCAACGATCCGTTACTGCTGCAGTACATCAACCAACTGGGCAACCGCCTGGTGGCCAGCGCCTATTCTGTGCGCACCCCGTTCCATTTTTATCTGGTGCGCAATGATGAAATCAACGCCTTTGCCTTCTTCGGCGGCAACGTGGTGTTGCACTCCGCCCTGCTGCGGGTTACCGACAATGAAAGCCAGCTGGCCTCGGTGTTGGCGCACGAAATCTCGCACGTGACCCAGCGCCACCTGGCGCGCGCCATGGAAGATCAACAGCGCAATGCCCCGCTGACCTGGGTTGGCGCACTCGGCTCCATTTTGCTGGCGATGGCCAACCCGGCGGCCGGCATGGCGGCGCTCAGCGGCACCATCGCCGGTACCCAGCAAGGGATCATCAGTTTTACCCAGGCCAACGAACAGGAAGCCGACCGCATCGGCCTGCAGGTGCTAGAGCGCGCCGGGTTTGATCCGCAGGCAATGCCCGACTTCCTGCAAAAGCTTTCCGATCAATCGCGCTACGCCTCCAAGCCCCCGGAGATGCTGCTGACCCACCCACTGCCGGACAGCCGGCTTTCCGACGCGCGCAACCGCGCCAACCAGATGCCGCGCCATCTGGTTCAATCCACGCAGGATTACTACATGGCCAAAGTCCGCGCCATGGGGATGTACAGCGCCGAAGGTTACGGCCTGACGGAAGATTTGCTCACCACTTACAGCCAGGGCAACGTGCGCCAGCAAAATGCCGCCAAATATGGCCGCGCCATTCTGTTCTACACCGCGAAGAAATACGACAATGCGCGCGCGATTATCCAGCCGCTGTTGGCACAGGATCCGAAAAACGTCTGGTACCTTGATCTGCTCACCGATATCGATTTAGGCCAGAAACGCGCCGCACAGGCCATCGCCCGCCTGCAAAACGCCAATGCTGCCCAGAGCAACAACCCCGTGCTGCTGCTCAACCTGGCCAACGCCTACGTGGAAGGCAACCAGCCAGCACAGGCTTCGCGGATCCTCAACCGCTATACCTTCAACCACCCGGACGATCCGAACGGTTGGGATCTGCTGGCGCAGGCCAGCGCCGCGCAGGGGCTGCGCGATGAGGAACTTTCCGCCCGCGCCGAAAGCCTGGCGCTGACCGGTAAACTGGATCAGGCCATCGGCCTGCTCAGCAACGCCAGCTCGCTGGAAAAACTCGGCAGCCTGAAACAGGCGCGCTACGATGCCCGCATTGACCAACTGCGCCAATTGCAGCAGCGCTTCCGCCAATACCAGCGCAGTTGATTTATACAAGGAATGATTATCAGATGAATAACACCGTCACCATTTACCACAACCCACGCTGTTCCAAAAGCCGTGAAACCCTGGGATTACTGGAACAGCGCGGCATTGCCCCCCACGTCGTGCGCTACCTTGATACCCCGCCGTCTGTGGCTGAGTTGAAAACGCTGTTGCAGGCTTTGGGGATGCATTCAGCACGCGAGCTGATGCGTAAGAAGGAAGAGGAATACAAAACGCTGGGGTTGGCGGATGAGAGCTTAAGTGAAGCACAGTTGCTGCAGGCGATGGTGGAAAACCCGAAGCTGATTGAACGCCCGATCGTGGTCAAAGGCAAGCAGGCCCGCATCGGTCGCCCGCCGGAGCAGGTACTGGAGATTCTCTAAGGCATGGGGCCTGCGCCCGCAGGCCCGGATTTTCCAGCGTTATAACCCCAGGATCTCTTTCACAAATGGAATGGTCAGCTTGCGCTGGGCGGTGATTGATGCGCGATCGAGCTGATCCAGCGTCATGAACAGCGTGCGCATTTCACGATCCAGCCGCTTCAGCAAAAAGCGCCCCACGTCCTCCGGAAGTTCAAAACCACGCAGTTTGGAACGCAGTTGCAGCGCCTGTAGCTTTTCGTCGTCGGACAGCGGCTGAAGCTTGTAGATTTGCCCCCAGTCAAGGCGCGAGGCCAGATCGGGCAGGTGCAGATTAAGCTGGCGCGGCGGGCGATCGCCGGTGATAAACAAGCGTGTGCGCCCGGTTTCCAGAATGCGGTTGTAGAGGTTGAAAATCGCCATTTCCCACTCTTCGTCGCCGGCGATGCATTCGATATTATCGATGCACACCAGCGCCAACTGCTCCATGCCGTCTAACACTTCAGGCACGAAATAGGCGCGCTTATCCAGCGGCACATAGCCCACCGCTTCACCGCGCTGCGACAATTCCGCACAGGCCGCATGCAGCAAATGGCTACGCCCCCCGCCCTCACGCGACCAGAAATAAATATAACTGCCATGCTCCTGGCGGACGGCGGACTGGATCGCAGCTAATAGGGATGGGTTCTCACCCGGATAAAAACTGGCGAAAGTTTCATCATCGGGCAGATAAAGTGGCAGTGAAAGCTGTGCCGGCGTATTCAGAGAAGCACCTCAACCAAAACTGGCAGGAAAACGCCGCCAGTTTATCACAGAATGCGCCGGCAAATGAACCGGCAGGATTTTATGGTGGAATAGTAGCCAAAACATGCAAGCCAGGACAAAAATCCCCCCAAAGGGAAACCTTTTATTGCGGGAATTTGTATTTTGTCACGAATTTGTCCTAGTATGGAAAAGCAAGAAGCAATGATCATCATCAAGGTTACTGCAAGGATTTTAAGAATGAATTCATGGAATAAAGTATTGCTGGCTTCGGTTATCGGTCTGTTGGTCGCAGGCTGTGACGATGCTTCCAAAGTGGACGCCAACCTGGATAAAGCCAAAGACAGCGCGGAACAGATCACTGACGCCGCACAGCAAAAGGCCGACCAGCTGACGGACAGTGCAAAAGCGAAAGCGGAAGAAATCAAGAAACAAGCGGCGGTTCAGGCCGATCAGTTGAAAGATAAGGCTTCCGCCATTCAGAGCGACGCAGAAAAACATGCGCATGCGCTCACCGATGATGCCAAAGCCAAAGCCGCTGCCATCAAAACCGATGCCAGCCAACAAAGCCAGGCGTTGGTTGAACAGGCAAAAACCATCAAAAATGATGCTATCAGCGGCGCCAATAACCTGACTGAACAGGCGAAAGCCAAAACGGAACAGATTAAAAACAGTATCGAGAAAAAAACTGAAGATGGGCAAAATGACACAACGCCATCGACAGAGGCACCAGCAAACACGCAGAATAGCGCAGCCCAATAAGTTTTCGGCTGCGGGTATAAGCCACACTCCTGATGTGGGGGGTGAACGGCGAAACTCCGCGGTTGGTAAATAGCGGGTATGTCAGTATTTCACGGCAAGGAGAAGTTAAATGGGTATTATTTCCTGGATTATTTTTGGTCTTATCGCAGGCATTATCGCTAAATGGATTATGCCAGGCAAAGACGGGGGTGGTTTCATTATGACCGTGGTGCTGGGGGTTATCGGTGCCGTTGTCGGTGGTTATATCAGTACCTTCTTTGGCTTTGGTAAAGTTGACGGCTTCAACTTCGGCAGCTTCATCGTAGCGGTGATTGGTGCCATTGTGGTGCTGTTTGTTTACCGCAAAATCCGCAGCTAACGTTAGCCGCCGTATTATATCAGCCGCCGCAGATCGCACGCAGCGGCTAAAAACGCCAGGGGCCGCAACCTGTATGAACCGGGCACATAGGTTACAGATCTGACCAGCCTCATAGGTAACGCATTTATTCTTTAATCAGCCCGGATTATACGATGGTTCTGTCTATCGTACCGGGCCAATACCAACTCCCCGAACCCTATTTCGTCCGTGTCATCATCAACTTCTTTCATCCACACCCATTCATACCTGAGGGCCTCCGATAGGAAGATTCGTCGGCCGTTGAACCATAAATCACCTTTCACTTCCACACGCAGTAACTTCGCCCCCTTTGGTACCGGCATCTCCTTTTGTGCCCCAGTATAAATCCGGGGGGAAGGACACCAGACTGATTGGGGCGTTTTTCCTCCCAGAGCCTTATGTGGCCGAACTTCATTAAATTCTTTTCTCCATGTGTTTAGCCATGTCTGTTGTTCCTCCAGAGAGGCAAATTTATGACACTGTTTCATTCCCTCTTTCATTGTTCTGTGCATTCTTTCATGACGTCCATTCTCTGTCGGTTTCCCTGGGCGAATTCGCTCGGGAGTAACACCACATTTGATTAGCCAGATAGACATCTGGCTTAATCCCCACAGCCCGGCACCGGCAAAAGGTGGACCGTTATCGGTGCGTAGAACCTGGGGCAAACCACATTCGTGGAAGACTCGCTCGAGGCAGGGAATGACAAATTTCCCATCGGGTAAATACGTGGCATCACAGGCAAGTACCATTCTGCTGTAGTTATCCGTCAGTGTGAAAGGATGACACCAACGTCCGGTTGTATGGGTGAACTTGCCTTTGAAATCCGCGCTCCAGACATCATTTGGCTGGTTTATCTTATGGAGCACATAAGACCGTTTGGGTTTGTATTTCAATCGATTACGTTTTTTTGTCAGGCCATGGACCTTAAATATGCCCCCAATAGTACTGGCAGCGGGCACATCCGAAACATCCATATTCAAAAGTAATTGTCTTATCTTTTCCGGGCCCCATGTAGGGTGCTGCTGTTTCTTCTCAAGAAGCAATTCCACCGTTGGCAGCGGTGTGGAAAGTTGATGATGGCGAGCTCGGGAATGGTCAGAAAGAGAGGAAATATCATCAGGAGAAAATCGGGACAGCCACTTATAGCCAGTTTTGCGACTAATGTTGAAACGGCGGCATAGCTCAGCGACAGAAGTATCGCCCTTCAGACAAGCGGTGACAAATTGCAAACGTTGCATGGTAACACTCTCAGGCCAAGGCACAGTAAACCTCCCTATCTCGTTAACTGTGCCAGTTATAACCTGTTACCCATGTGCCCGGTGTAAAGTGTTACCCATGTGCCCGGTTCATACAAACCGCGGCCCCTTATCTTTCCGTTGCCATAGCGGCAAGGCGTTGCAGCACGTTATCTGACGATAGTCCCGTCATTGAGGATAAACACAATTTTGCCATCCCAGAATTCGGCAAGAAAAATATCTTCCTGGTTTAACTGGCGATCCTGTAATTGTTTATGCAGCCACTCTTCGCTTTTCTCAATTTCTTCCAGTTCGTAGGTTCTGATCTTGCCGCTTTTCATCACGATCACCGAGGGCATTTTGGTGCCGTCACACACCACCGTCAGTTGGCCGCTGGGCTCAATCTGCGCATAGACGATCTCCTGAAAGGCGTGAATGCCCTGGCTATGCAACTGCGAGGAAACGTTGAGAATGTCGATCTTATTTTTCTTCTCAAGAATGTTATTCATAATAAAACGGCCATTCTTGATAATCGGCAGCGGATTGCCAATGGTCACCGAGCGGAAAAAATTGCAGTGCTTGCTAATAGAATTAAGCAGCGAAATCAGAAGAACGCCGATGAACAACACAATCACATATTGATAAAGCGGTATGCTATCGCTGTAGATAACCCCGCCGATAATCCCCCCCAGCACAAAGTTGCCGATAAAATCCACCGGCGTCATTTGCGATAGCTGGGTTTTGCCTGAAAAATTCAGGTGCGCGATAACAATGGCAAAGCCAATAATAAATTTAATCAGCACGTAGCCGTAGTATTCCATACCCGATGTCTCCCTATTCCCGTCATATTTTACATTACAGGATAAATATTCCCCGTAAATTGAGATTATACCCTGCGAGCCGGGCAAACGCATCGTTGCTGAAACAGTTATAACCTGTTACCCATGTGCCCGGTGTAAAGTGTTAGCAGGCGTGATGAAGCTGTTTAATCGCTGTAGCTGGCAGGCAGAGCCTGAAGGGGATGCCTCCCTGCCCCACCAGTTTACGCTGATGGCCAGACAGGGAGTGTCAGGAAAGGATGATTAGTGGCGGATCTGCGCCAGGTCGTCTTCAGTCAGAGCGGTCATTTTCATGACGGTATTGCGGTCAATGCCGTTCTGCAGCATGGTACGGGCAACTTCAAGCTTACCTTCCAGCTTGCCTTCATTGCGACCTTCCTGCCTGCCAAGCTGGATACCCTTCTCGATACCCTTCTGTTCAAGTTGTTGTGCGATGGTCATAAGTGCGTCTCCGTGTTGCGGCACACGCTGTGCCAGTTCGCGTACAAAGGCTTCAGAGTCGGCTGACTCACCCACCTGTACTAAGTATTGTATCAGTGCCATGACCTGTGGTGAAGAAAGATAATCGGTCATCAGCAGCGTGGCCAGCCGATCCGTAAGGGTGGCCATATCGCGCTGGTGAATATGCTTCTGAAGCAGGGTCAGGGCGGCCATACTGCGATGGCCCATAATCTCATCATCCGGAATGACGGTGACATCGACCAGCGGAAAAGCACAGCTGTAGAGTTTTCCAGCCAGCTCCGGGTCTTCAAATTCATCCAGCCAACGGGTGGAGTATGGATACGGGCTGCGTTTGCCTACATAAAACAGCACCGGAATTACCAGCGGCAACTTCTTATGGCTCGCCTCAAGATGGCGCTGCATGGCGGCTATAGCATAGCGAAACATCCTGGAGGCCATGTGTTTATCGGGACTCGACTGGTGTTCGATAAGTACATGGACGTAACTGTCGCCGGCGGTGGTTTTCAGGCTGTAGAGGACGTCGCTGAAATACTGGCGGAGATCATCCTCAACGAACGAGCCGGATTCCAGTTTCAGCGTGGTAAGGTCGCAGATAGCGCGCAACTCGGCCGGCAAATGGATTTACATAAAATCCCGGGCAATCTCCGGTTGGGTCAGGAACTGCCGGAACGTGGCGTCGTGGGGCGTTGGCGTGTTGCTTTTCTTTTTCATCAACCCTGGCTCTGAAAAATGTCGCAGCTATGCTATCACAACCAGGTGTGAACGGAATTGCCCTTCCTTCAAGGGACCACGCTAGGGTGGTTGTGTCTATTCCCCTTTTCTACGACTCCTCCAGACGTGATAAGGCCAAGAAAATGCGGCAAACCCACCGAGAACTAAAAAGCCATAGCGTCAGTTCTGGCCAAGAATTTAGACTCATAAAATACACCCCGCAATTAATACGCAAAAAATAATCGCCTCTGTCAGGGGCGATAGTAGTCAACTAATCGCTTTAATCGTCTGTAAGCAAAGTGGCCATTGTTCTAACCAATGCATCGGGGTATACATCACCAATCGCCGTTCATCTGCCAGTGCGTTCCCCAACACAACCTCTCCAGGAATGCCAAGCGAAGACAACGCCATCGACATCGCTACCACATCGATGTCAACACAGGAAACCCACATATGCAGTGAAGGCGCATACCCAACGCCTGAATCTCGACTGCAACGGATCATCATGGCTCCGGCAACACAAGCCGGCTCGCTGATCTTCACAAACGGCGGAGTCAACAACTGTTACTCCAGCCCGGAGAAACATTGCATGGTAACACTCTCAGGCCAAGGCACAGTAAACCTCCCTATATCGTTGACTGTGCCAGTTATAACCTGTTACCCATGTGCCCGGTTCATACAGGCTCTGCCCTGAATCGGGCGCGGGCTACGGTGTTATGGCGACCGAAACCCTCGCCATATCAACCAAAGCCCGCCCTTTTAACGCTTACTTCTGTATACCGCGCTCTTCCTGCACATCAATCACCTCTTCCTCCTTGCGGAAAAGACTAATGACCTTGAACAGCAGGCTCAGGCAAATACCCACAATAGTGGCCAGCGCCATGCCTTTCAGCTCAGCGGCACCGATATGCACCTTGGCACCGCTCACGCCGATAATCAGGATAATCGAGGTCAGGATCAGGTTCTGCGCCTTGTTATAATCCACCTTGGATTCAATCAGCACACGAATACCGGAAGCGCCAATCACGCCATACAGCAGCAGCGATACGCCGCCCATGACCGGCACCGGGATGGCCTGAATCGCCGCCGCCAGTTTACCGATGCAGGAAAGCAGGATCGCCAAAATCGCCGCGCCGCCAATCACCCAGGTGCTGTATACCTTGGTAATCGCCATCACGCCGATATTCTCGCCGTAGGTGGTGTTCGGCGTGGAGCCGAAGAAACCGGAAATCACCGTCGAAATACCGTTGGCAAACATGGAACGGTGCAGCCCCGGATCGCGAATCAGATCTTTTTTAACGATATTGGCCGTCACCACCAGATGGCCGATGTGCTCGGCAATCACCACCAGCGCCGCTGGCAAAATAGTCAGAATGGCAAACCACTCAAAACGCGGCGTGTAGAAAGTGGGCAAGGCAAACCAGTGCGCCTCGCGGATCGGCGTCAAATCCACCACGCCCATGCCAAACGACAGCGCATAGCCCACCAGCACGCCAATCAAAATCGGGATAATCGCCAGGAAACCGCGGAACAGCACCGAACCGAGCACCGTGACACCCAGCGTCACCATCGAAATAGTGATGGTGGTGCCATCCACCGAAGCGCCGTCCGCCGGCAGCAGCCCGGCCATATTGGCCGCCACGCCCGCCAATTCCAGGCCGATAACCGCAACGATGGCCCCCATCGCCGCCGGCGGGAAGAGCACATCCAGCCAGCCGGTGCCGGCCTTCTGCACGATCAACGCCACCAGGCAGAACAGCACGCCACACATGATAAAGCCGCCCAGCGCCACCTCATACCCCAACGGCAACAGCAACAGCACCGGGGAAATAAACGCAAAGCTAGAGCCCAAATAAGCGGGGATTTTCCCTTTACAAATAAACAGGTACAGCAGCGTACCCACGCCGTTGAACAGCAGCACCGTCGCCGGGTTTATCTTGAACAGGATAGGCACTAGCACCGTAGCGCCGAACATGGCGAATAAATGCTGGAAACTGAGCGGAATAGTCTGGAGCAGCGGCAAGCGCTCACTGACGCCAATGGCGCGACGGGTCATGGTGTGTTTTTCCTCTGAACGTGGTGTTTGCAGTCATGCCATGCTGACCAGGCTGGGCGCAATACCCTTCGGCACCCGCGCCAGCCCAATAAAGCCCAGGCAAAAAAAAGCCGACTTCAGCGCCGGCTCAAATGTTACTTGGTACCAAATATTTTATCGCCCGCATCGCCCAGGCCCGGCACGATGTAGCCCTTCTCATTCAAACACTGGTCAATGGCGGCGGTGTACAGCTCAACGTCTGGGTGCGCTTTTTCCAATGCGCGGATGCCTTCCGGCGCGGCAACCAGCACCAGCACTTTAATGCTGTTACAGCCGGCTTTTTTCAGCAGATCAATGGTGGCAATCATTGAGCCGCCGGTCGCCAGCATCGGATCGACGATCAGCGCCATACGCTCTTCGATATTGGACACCAACTTCTGGAAATACGGCACGGGTTCCAGGGTTTCTTCGTTACGGTATACCCCTACCACGCTGATGCGCGCGCTGGGCACGTGTTCCAGCACGCCATCCATCATCCCCAGGCCGGCGCGCAGGATCGGCACGACGGTAATTTTTTTCCCTTTAATCTGGTCAATCTCAACCGGCCCACACCAGCCCTCAATGGTCACCTTCTCGGTTTCCAGATCGGCGGTCGCTTCATAGGTCAGCAAACTCCCCACTTCAGAAGCCAGCTCACGAAAGCGTTTGGTACTGATGTCATGTTCACGCATCAGGCCCAGCTTATGTTTCACCAGCGGGTGTTTCACCTCAACGATCTTCATCATTTTTCTCCTATTAAGGCGGTTGACGGCCAAAAAATCGCGGGATTATACCGCCTTTTTGGGGCTGTGCCATCCACGCGAGCCCGATCGGGATCAACAAAAGTTTTAATAATAGATCACCCCGCAGATAATTACGGACGATGATGATTACCAGGTCAACGTCTTCCGGCCGCTGTTCGTCGGCGAGTCACGCGCTCCAGAAAACACTGTCGCCCGCCACGCGATAGCGTGTTATTGGTCCAATCTTCCGGTCGGGAGTTCTCCACGAACATCAACGAAGTGTTCCCGGTCATTACCTGAGGCCAGTACGTGGCGTTTAAGAGCTCACCCCAGTCACTTGACTTCGGTAAGCTCCAGGGGATTGATGAGAGACATCCTTGTCTCTCACCGAAGGCTGGCCAGGGGCCAGGCAAATTCGTTCCTGACGAATTTGTCGCAGCAAAGCCGCGTGATTCGGCCATCTGGCCTCACCCCTTCGGGGCCAGCGCTAGCGTTGTTCAAAAACGCTTTTGCATTTTTGTCCTGCAACTCGAATTATTTTGGGTATAGATTTCGTCAGTGACTACATAACCGTGATCCCAAATCGTTGCAGAGATTCAACGCCACGTATTTCTGTTTGAACCAAAATCAAAAAAACTCATTCTATTGATTTAAATCAATAAAGAATCATTTGATGTTTCATCCGTAAAGGAATGCAAGGTGATAATTAGCGTTCTAATAATGAGAAAGGAACTCACTGAATGGCTATACCTGTTTATTTATGGTTAAAGGACGATGGTGGAAACCCCGTCAAAGGATCTGTAGACATACACCAACGCGAGGGAAGCATAGAGATAACCGCGCTAGCTCATGCCGTATCACTCCCTACCGATGATCTGTCCGGCAAGATAACGGCACCTCGCGAACATGCGCCCTTTATCCTCACCAAAGCGCTGGATTCTTCCAGTCCGTACCTTTATCAGTTCGTTACCTCCGGGGAACGCTTAAAATCCGCCGAGCTTAAATTCTATCGCATTAATTACGCCGGACAGGAAGAAGAATATTTTAACGTACTTCTTGAGAATGCCCGTATTACCTGTGTCGTACCGTTTATGGAAGATGTCAAAGACCCGGACTACGAACGTCACGATCACCTTGAAGAGCTCGAAATGACGTATGAGAAAATCACCTGGAAATATTTGGAAGGCAATATTATTCACTCTGATTCCTGGAAAAAGCGCAGCGCGGCATAGGAGAACAACACATGGCATGGATATACCACCAAAGTACCGGCGAGCTGTGGCATAACGGTAAGTTAATCGGTAAAGGTTATTCGGGGAATCTGACCAACAAAAACAATCCAGATCGGCAGCATGTTAAAGGTATGGGGCCAATACCTCGCGGCACTTGGCATATTGGCGGGCATACTAATTCAAAGGGGCCATTTACCATAATTTTGACGCAAACATCTGGCGAAAGTTATGGACGTTCTCTGTTTCGTATCCACGGCGAGAGGAAGCCGCCGAAAGTACCTGGATTCGCCTCTGAGGGCTGTATAATACTTGGACCGGTTATTCGCACAAAAATCATCCAATCACCGGATAAGTCACTGGAGGTAGTAAGATGATTCGGCGAACCATCTTGCTGATCGCCTGCATTATCTCGTCCTCATGCATGGCATCGTTAAAAGAATGGAGCGTTTATATTCAACTGATAGAACGGGCAGACAACAAAACACTCCATGCATTGCCGGGGAAAATTGACAATATTGGTGATACCCTCGACGCTGAGCACACAGAGGAACTGACGACAGCTCTTAGCATGGCGCTGATTAAAGACCCTGTATCTGTCATTAACGCAACCAAATCTCTCGACATGAGCACCGACCCATTAAAGCAACGTTTCGGCACATCAATGATATGTGGCATACCTTTAATCACACATGCAAATCAGATAAAGGTTGAGGAGTATTTCGCGAAGGCAGAGCCAGTGCTGGAAAAGGCTGGAACTCCTGCCGCAGAATGTCTAAGTAACATGCGTGACGTGATTGACGAGATCAGACAAGAAACAGCACAACCCCCAACAAAGTAATCCTCAGAACAAACCTGGCTGATGCCAGGTCAGACTGCTGACAAAGGGGCGAGGCCCAGGGAGGGGCCGAGTAACCAAGCCAACATACCTGCAACTTGAAGTATGAAGGATATAGAAGGCGAAAAAGCCGGCCGAGGGCATAAGCCACTCGCAAACGATTGCCTGCGCTGTTAGAATTGCCGCGCATTTTCCGGTATCAACGCCGGAAGCACAGTTTTCAAACAGCAAACCGCCGTGGGGATCGCGCAGTGACCGACAAAACCTCTCTCAGCTATAAAGACGCAGGCGTGGATATCGATGCCGGCAACGCATTGGTAGACCGCATCAAAGGTGTAGTAAAACAGACCCGCCGCCCGGAAGTGATGGGTGGGCTGGGCGGTTTTGGCGCCCTGTGTGCGTTGCCGCAAAAATACCGCGAACCGGTGCTGGTCTCCGGTACCGACGGCGTAGGCACCAAGCTGCGTCTGGCGATGGATCTGAAACGCCACGACACCATCGGTATCGATTTGGTGGCCATGTGCGTTAACGATCTGGTGGTGCAAGGCGCAGAGCCGTTGTTCTTCCTGGATTACTACGCCACCGGCAAGCTGGATGTCGATACCGCGGCCAGCGTCATCAGCGGCATTGCCGAAGGCTGCAAACAGTCCGGCTGCGCCCTGGTGGGCGGCGAAACCGCTGAAATGCCGGGCATGTATCACGGCGAAGACTACGACGTGGCGGGCTTTTGCGTTGGCGTAGTGGAAAAATCAGAAATCATCGACGGCAGCAAAGTTCAGCCTGGCGACGTGCTGATCGCCCTGGGCGCTTCCGGCCCGCATTCAAATGGCTACTCGCTGGTGCGCAAAATTCTTGAGTTCAGCAACACCGATCCCACCGCGGTTCAGCTCGAAGGCAAGCCGCTGGCCGATCACCTGCTGGCGCCAACCAAAATCTACGTGAAATCGGTGCTGGAACTGATCGCCAATCACGAGATCCATGCTATCGCCCACCTGACCGGCGGCGGCTTCTGGGAAAATATCCCACGCGTGCTGCCGGAAGGCGTGCAGGCGGTGATCGATGAATCAAGCTGGCAGTGGCCGGCGGTGTTCAACTGGCTGCAACAGGCCGGCAACGTCAGCCGCCACGAAATGTACCGCACCTTCAACTGTGGCGTTGGTATGGTCATCGCCTTGCCGCAGGCCGAAGCCGATGCCGCCATCGCACGGTTGAACGCCGCGGGTGAAAAGGCCTGGCAGATCGGTAAACTGGCCGCTGCTGCTGATGAACAGCGCGTGGTTATCGGGTAATGAAAAAGATCGTGGTGTTAATCTCCGGCCAGGGGAGCAATCTCCAGGCGCTGATTGACGCCTGCCAGCAGGGGCGCATCGCCGCCGAGATCGTCGCGGTGTTCAGCAACAAGGCGCAGGCTTACGGCCTGCAGCGCGCCAGTGAAGCCGGCATTGCCACCCAGGCGCTGGATAACGGCGCCTTTGCCGATCGTGCCGCGTTCGACGCCGCGCTGGCAGACGCTATCGACGGCTACCAGCCGGATCTGGTGGTGCTGGCCGGCTACATGCGCATCCTCAGTGCGCCGTTCGTGCAGCACTATGCCGGGCGCATGCTGAACATCCACCCTTCCCTGCTGCCCAAATACCCCGGCCTGAACACTCACCGTCAGGCTATCGACAACGGCGACAGTGAACACGGCACCTCCGTGCACTTTGTCACCGAACAGCTCGACGGCGGCCCGGTGGTATTACAGGCCAAAGTGCCTATCTTCCCCGGCGATACAGAGGAAGAGGTGCTGGAACGGGTGCAAACCCAGGAGCACACGCTCTATCCGCTGGTGGTAAGCTGGTTTATCGATGGGCGCCTGGAGATGCGCAACGGCGGCGCCTGGCTTGACGGCCAGCTGTTGCCGGCGCAAGGCTATGCGGCCGATGAGTAGCCCCAGAACCTAAATTCTCCCTCAACGGCACCCGTAACGGTGCCGTTTTTTTTCGCCAGAATAATCGCGCCACGGGTATACTTGCCCGTATAACAGCCAAGAGGAGCCAGCATGTCCAGCACCAGCCACGTTAGATTGCGCCCACTGGAACGGGATGATTTAGCATTTGTTCACCAGATGGACAACAACGCCAGCGTCATGCGCTACTGGTTTGAAGAGCCTTATGAAGCCTTCGTTGAACTTTCCGATCTGTACGACAAACATATTCACGATCAGAGCGAGCGCCGCTTTATCATTGAACATGAGGGCGCCAAGGTGGGTCTGGTAGAGCTGGTTGAAATTAACCACATCCACCGCCGCGCCGAGTTCCAGATCATTATCGATCCGGCCCACCAGGGCAAAGGTTATGCCAGCACCGCCGCCAAACTGGCGATGGAATACGGCTTCTCGGTGCTGAACCTGTACAAGCTTTACCTGATCGTCGATAAAGAGAACCCCAAGGCGATCCATATCTACAGCAAGCTGGGGTTTGAGGTTGAGGGCGAACTGCTGGATGAATTCTTCGTCAACGGTGAATACCGCACGGTGCTGCGCATGTGCATATTCCAGCCACAGTATTTGAATAAATTTAAACCCCCGGCAGGCCTGGGCAAATAAATAACTTCACCAAATAGCAGATCACTTGAAGGACACTCGGCCCAGATGGGGCGATCTGCTCAATCGCCAAACATCACAAAGCGCCTGATAGACGGTGTGGTGGGCCGGTTTCGATCCGCTGTGGCAACAGCCCGGAATATACGCGTGGCGAGTGATATACCCTTTAGACGTCAAGTTGCAGGGTATACACGAACATAACCCCACGAATAACCTTCATTAAAAAATGAAATTGCCGTTGTACATAAGGCTTATTTCTTCGATTCTCCTTTTCTGTCTGGTTGCTCAGTACGGTGGAGAAAGTTTAATGAAAAATTAACTTTATTGAAATATATTAGGATGTGTAATGCATTACCCTATATTCAATTAGAATAACTTACACTTTACTTAAAATAGAACAGTTGTCGCAAACACGTGGGATGGGATCTAAGTCAACTTTATTGACGATATCAGTCGCTGCAGGAGTTGGCCAGAGGATTTAATATTGAAGAGATAGTCAGAAGAAAGGCTTGTAGAAAATATGATGGATAAACGGCTGCCTGGCGTACTCAAAATTCGGTTGACAGCCAGTATATTCAATAGGCTATCCACAGACTCTCTTATTATCTATTTAACCATTTTCATGGTGGGAAAAATAGGAAGTGAATTGGCTGGTGCAACCACCATTGCTATTTTACTCGTTGGGTTTATAACAAACCTTTATGGAGGAGCCTACTCTGACGCAAAACCAAATAGATGGATCCTTCCCTTTGGCTGGGGAGCGCATACCCTTGTTATGTTTCCCATGCTTATCTCAATTAATTATTCAATTTGTTTTTTTATACTGTTTTATCTGGTGAAAAACATAATTTTTAGCTTTATCCTTCCATCTGCAGAAAAATTAATATTCAACCATACCAATGAGGGGAATAGACGTTATTTTCTCCAAATAAACTCATGGCTATCAGGGGTATCATCAGCCATGGGAATATTGATTGGCGCTTACTTATATACCAAAGGCATAGAGTATGTCATTATTTTCTCAATGTTGATGTCGTTAGTGGTATCGATTTGTTATTCATACACCCAAAAACACTGGAGTGATTTTAATGATATTGGGAAAAACAATGAAAACGGCAAAGTTACCCTTGTAGATTACCAGCATGTTTTTAAAAACAAAAATGCAATTTTAATAATAGCATCAGCCATTATGTTATCGGGAATGGAGTTTTCTTTTGGGCAATACATACCCGTCTACATATCTAATTTATCTTTTTATTCGTTTTTAAATGAAAAATTAATTCCAGGTATTGAATACTTCTCATGGATTAAAACAATATCTGTTATATGTGGAATGTTCTTTTCTTTCTATTTTATTTTATTGATAAGAAAATCAGATAAGAAAACGAGTACACGCATGTTGGTTTTCTCGATGAGTACGTTTGTATTGTCATATGCATTAATGCTTTTTTATATAAAAAGCCCGATATTTTTTGCTTCTTTTGCGATTTTATCATCGCTTATGGGCGTTATTTATCATCCTATTATATACAGTGAATACATGAACCACATTGACAAAAAGAGAAGTGGCATTTACTTATCCTTGCATTCTTTAATTGGCAGGATAGGGAATGTTCTTGCCGGTGTTATCTTGATGATATCTGATACCATTGGCCATAATGGTGTTATATTAACCATTTTATTAATGGGGGCAACTTCAATTCTCATCATGGTACCTATTTTTCGCAACTGTGGGGATATAGAGGGCATACCAGTTTCATACAATAACGATGAATATAAAAAACCATCATCAACAAACACTTGATAAATAATTAAAACAAATAAAAAAACGGGAATGCATCACTAGAAAAAATTAAAACTGCCGCTAATGAATTAATTCTCATTAACAGGTATGATGCCGTCACTCTCTGTACAGAGAAATAACCATACTGGCGGCAACAGCGGCCCAATTAATGTTAGCTCACCCAAACAACATGTATAATTACAATATATTATGGTATGTCTGGATCTCATGGAGTTCTTTGATTTTTGTCTGGTCAACCCGGCTTATTCTGGCGGCGCTCCACCCACAGGCGGCGATCATCATTGCTGTTTCAATCCACGTATTGTTATTGGTTCACCTCGCGTTTAAAACAACAAGGAAGAGAATTATGCAAATATTCAACAAGCAGAAAAACATCACGGAAAAAACGCTGCCTGCCGAAGTAAAACCACCAGAAAACCCAGGCATACTGCTGCCGGAGCCAGAAACGCCGCTGGCCGCAAGCGGCGTAAAAACCACCAAGGACACCGCTATATCACAGGGCATGAAGCTAACCGGCACGCTGGAAGGCCAAGGCAATATTATTGTCGAAGGTAAAATAGAGGGCAAAATCAACTGCTCACACCAGGTGCGCATTGAGCTTAGCGGCCTGGTTACAGGGGAAATCCGCGCCAAGCACATCACCATCAATGGCACAGTCGAAGGGCAATGCCACGCCGCTACGCTGATTATCCAGGCGAAAGGCAGCGTTCATGGGGAAATTTTCAGCGATGATTTTTCGATTGAGAAAGGCGGGAAATTTATCGGCCAATCGCAGCTCACGCAACAAGCGCCGGCTAAACCAGCAGTACCACCGAAAGGCGCCGCCGGCAAAACCGGGGGGCAAAGCCAGCCGGAAGCGGTCGCCAGCCCGGCGCTTCAGCCGTAGCGCCCGGTGATGTAATCTTCGGTCTGGCGCTGGCGCGGAGAGGTGAAAATACTGTCGGTGTCGCTGTATTCCACCAGGCGGCCCTGATGAATAAAGGCAGTGTAGTCAGACACGCGCGCCGCCTGCTGCATATTATGAGTCACCAGCACCACGCTGTAGCGCTGTTTCAACGCCGAAATCAGCTCTTCGATCGTCAGGGTTGAAATAGGATCAAGCGCCGACGTCGGCTCGTCAAGCAGCAGCACTTCCGGCTCGATGGCGATCGCACGAGCGATCACCAGCCGCTGCTGCTGGCCGCTGGAGAGGCGAAACGCGTTCTCGCGCAGGCGATCTTTCACCTCATGCCACAGCGCCGCAGCCCGCAGCGAGCGCTCCATGGCTTCGTCCAGAATGCGCCGATCGCGGATCCCTTGCAGCCGCAGGCCGTACACCACGTTTTCATAAATCGATTTGGGAAACGGGTTTGGCCGCTGGAACACCATGCCTACCCGGCGGCGCAGCGCGGTAACGTCGGCCTGCGGGCTAGCAATATTCTCGTCATGGAGCCGAAGCTCCCCTTCGATACGGCAGTGTTCCACCAGATCGTTCATGCGATTAAAACAGCGCAGCAGCGTGGATTTGCCGCAGCCGGAAGGGCCGATCAGTGCGGTAACCCGGTATTTCGGGATCCGCAGTGAAATGTCATGCAGCACCTGCTTATCGCCGTAGAACAAATTCAGGTTATTCACGGCCAGCGCCGTTTGCTCGTCGCTAAGTTGCTGTACATTCAGGCGCGGCAAACTGCCCAGCGTCACAAAACCCATTACACGTTCCCCAAAAAAGTGGTCATTATTACCCGGCTATAGCGCCACTGGCGATCCTGGACGTAACGGCGGCTCACGCCCTCATTACGGAACACGGCTTATCCCCATGCCCGGTATTTTTCCCGCAGCGAATGGCGAATCCCCATCGCAGCCAGGTTCAACCCCACCACAATCACCACCAGCAAGAAGGCAGTGGCGAACACCAACGGCCGCGCGGCTTCAACGCTCGGGCTCTGAAACGCCATATCATAAATCTGGAAGCTCAAGTGCATGAACTTTCGCTCCAGGTGCAGATAGGGGAAAATACCGTCCACCGGCAGTACCGGCACCGATTTCACCACCCCCACCAGCATCAGCGGCGCGGTTTCCCCTGCGGCGCGCGCCACCGCCAGGATCAGGCCGGTCATCATGGCCGGCGCGGCCATCGGCAGCACAATGTGCCACAGCGTTTCCGCCCGGCTGGCACCCAGCGCCAACGATCCCTGGCGCAACGCCACCGGTATGCGCGATAGCCCCTCTTCGGTGGCGACAATCACCACCGGCAGCGTCAACAGCGCCAGCGTCAGCGCGGCCCACAACACGCCCGGCGTGCCGAAGGTCGGGTTCGGCAAAGATTCCGCATAAAACAGCTGGTCGATGCTGCCGCCGATCATATAAACAAAAAAGCCCAGGCCGAACACGCCGTACACGATGGAAGGTACCCCGGCCAGGTTCACCACCGAGATACGAATCAAGCGCGTCAGCAGGTTATTCCCGGCGTACTCATGCAGGTACACCGCGGCGATAACGCCGAACGGCATCACCACGATCGACATCAGGATCACCATCAGCACCGTGCCGAAGATGGCAGGGAATACGCCGCCTTCGGTATTGGCTTCGCGCGGGCTGTCAGTCAGGAATTTCTTCACCTGCGCCGCCCAGTGGCCCACTTTCGGCCCAAAGCTCATGGTATTCGGATACCAGGCATCCCGCACCTGAATCAGCGGGATGGTATGAATCTGGCCGGACATATCGCGCAGTTGCAGCGCATCGCGATAACGATCGCGGTTTAGCCCTTCCAGCGCATCCGCCAACTGCCGGTACTGGCGCTGCAATTCTGTCCGCTCGGCTTTGATCGCGGCCTGCGCCCCAGCGTCCAGGGCGTTTTTAGCCGCCAGGCTTTTCTCATGCAGGCGCAGGGATTCAAAATGCTGATTGACCTGCGCCATCGCGCGGAACTGGATATCGTACGCCTGGCGCGAGAGTGCGGCGATCTGCGGCAAACGCTGCATCAGCGTGTGGCCCAGATCCCGCCCGGTGAGCGGTTGGCCATCCTCCAGCAAGCCCACCAGATAGCCGTAGGCGGTACCGTTGCTGTTCCGCTCCAACACGATCAAATCGCGCGGCGCCGTTTGCCGGCGCACGTCGTCAGCCAGCAGCGTGCGGAAATCCTGCCCGCTGGATTCGCGGTTGCCGACCTTAATCAAATAACGGGTAAAGGCCGGTGCATCGCCAGCCGGCATGGTGATACCCGCCGCCTGCAGTTGGCGGCGGGAAATGCTTTGCTGTTGGTACAGCTCGCCGATCACGGTAACCGGGCCGGCGGCGCTTTGGTTTAGCTCGAACTGGTACACCGGGCTGGGCCAGAAATAGCGCATGCCCTGCCCGGCCAATAGCGCCAGGATACCGATTAACGCCAGCAGGCTGACCGCCACCGATGCCGCACTAAGCCAGACCCACGGTGCGCCAGAATTCGCCCAACGCTTCATGGCGCCTCCTGATTGACGGTATAACGCTTACGTAACCGCAGGCGAATGGCTTCCGCCAGCGTGTTAAACACAAAAGTAAACATGAACAGCACCAGCGCGGTCAGGAACAGCACGCGGTAGTGGCTGCTGCCGGCGACGGCTTCCGGCATTTCGATCGCGATGTTGGCCGCCAGGGCGCGCAGCCCTTGAAACAGGCTGCCGTCGATGATCGGCGTATTGCCGGTGGCCATCAGCACGATCATGGTTTCCCCCACCGCGCGGCCAAAGCCAATCATAAATGCGGAGAAAATCCCGGCGCTGGCACACGGCAGCGCCACACGCGTCACCGTTTGCCACGGGGTGGCGCCCAGCGCCAGCGACCCCTGCCACAGCACCGTGGGCACGCTAAATAGCGCATCCTCCGCCAGCGAGAAGATAACCGGCACCAGCGCAAAGCCCATCGCAACGCCAACCACCAGTGCATTGCGCTGATCATAATCGTCGCCCAGCCAGAAATGCATCGGCTCGCCGAACAGCAGCAGTTCCAGCCACGGCCCGGCGCTGAACGCCAGCCAGACACAGCCTGCCACCACCGGCAGCAGCAAGAGCAGATCGCCCCCGGGCGGCAAACGGCCACGGGGAATGCGTTGCGCCACGGCGCTGCACAGCAGCACCGCCGCGGTGAGCAACAGCGGCAACGCCAGCACCGCCAACAAGTAATGCTCAATCAACGGCGCCAGCCAGATACCGGCAACCAGACCAATCACCACCGTCGGCAAAGCGCCCATCACTTCGATCGCCGGTTTCACCACCCGGCGCAGCCGCACCGACATAAAGTAAGCGGTATACACCGCGCCAGCCAGCGCCAGCGGCACGGCAAACAGCATGGCGTAGCCCGCCGCCTTGAGCGTGCCGAAAATAATCGGCACCAGGCTGAATTTGGCCTGGTAGCTGTCTTCGCCGGAGGTGGATTGCCAGACATAGGCCGGCTGCGGATAGTTTTCATACCAGACTTTCTGCCACAGCGAACGCCAGGTGACATCGGGGTAAGGGTTATTCAGGCGATAGTGCTGCCAGCCTTCGGGGGTTTCCAACAGCAGGCCGTCGCCGCGCGGCGCAAAGGCCAGGCGCTGGCTGCCGGCCGGCACACGGCCAGTCAACAACGGCCATGACTGCGCGCCGGTAAACAGCGCAAACTCCCCGTTAGGCTGCAAGGTGGCGAACACCCGGCGGTAAGGTTCAGCCACCGTAATCGCCCCTGGCTGCGCCTGGTAGTCAAAGCGTTGCACCGCTGTCAGTTGCCGACGCCCGTCCTTTTCCACGTCGAACCATTCATGCAGGCTGCCGTCCGCCCCCTGGATCAACAGCGCGCTGCCGCCGGGCAGCGCCGTCAGACGGTAAGGCGCCTGCGCGCCAAGATCGCGGGTTTCGCTCGCCTGCGCCTGGGCGCCGGCAAGCGCATAACGCAGCAACTGGTTGCCGCTCAGCAGGTAAAGTTGGCTGCCGTCCGGCGCCAGTACCAGCTGTTGAATATCGTGTTCAAGCGGGATCTCATTCAGTTGCGGTTCGCCGTCGCGGGTATAGCGCCCCAGCAGCAAACGGCGATCGTCAGTCACCGCCGCCAGCAAGTAGTGCCCGGCACGAACTTGGGCCAATGCCAGCAGTTTGAGCGCATGCCCACGCCGATCCAGCGCCCACGGCCGCGCCCCCAGCGGGAAACGCCACTGCGGCAAGGCGCTGTTGGCGGCGGCGAAATCAGCGGCAACCACCACGACACGCCCGTCCGCCTGTGCTAGCGCGAAAAGATCGCGCTCACCCACCGCCTGCGCCAGCAAAGCCGGCGAGTTGAGCAAAGGCTGCGGCGGCAATAATGATGCGCCGGTCGAACCGCTCGCTTCGGGGTTCATGCGATAAAACCGGCCGTTGCCGTCAGGATCGATGCGATAACCGATGCGCTGCTGCACATCCATGCCCAGCGCCAGCACCGGGCCGGCGACCGCCAACGGCTGCGCCTTGCCCATGGTGGCCGGCTTGAACAGTGGAAATACGGCAAACAGCAAATAGACGAAAATGAGCAGCAACACCATCAGCACCAACCCACCGCTGATCGTCACTGCCGCCTGTACGCCATAATCGACGCGCGAACGCAGACGATCCCGGGGGTGTTGCTTTGCCGTCATCTGAACCATGTCTTTTGCCGTTGCCTTCCTAATCACGCTTATGCCATAAGATAACCGGGTATCTTATGTCAGTTTTGTGACATTTGCATGACAAAGTCATTCGGCGCCAAGTCGTAGATAAGTTGGACTTTCCTGTCAATCTCTCGCAATAATATTGTAGGACACTAGGTGATGTCCCACCATTGCGCGTAAGCACCACTGGCGGTATTTGTGCGGTCGGCAACACCCTGGCGCACAAACTCAGCGGAGAGTAACGCCAAAACGCGGCGAATAGCCACGGATTAACCGTGGCCGCGCAACAGGCGGGCACTGTCTAACGCGGTATCCAGCCACGCTGGGCCGTCATCTAAACTCTCCCAATGATTGAACTGGAGTGGTAATGGGTCAGGAAAAGCTCTACATCGAAAAAGAATTAAGTTGGTTATCCTTTAACGAACGTGTTTTACAGGAAGCCGCTGATAAGAATAACCCCCTGATTGAACGCATGCGGTTTCTTGGCATTTACTCCAATAATCTTGATGAGTTTTACAAAGTCCGTTTTGCCGATCTCAAGCGGCGTATTCTGATCAATGAGGAACAGGGTTCCGCCGGCGCATCCCGCCATCTGCTAAAAAAAATCCAGGCCAAGGTGCTTAAAACCGATCAGGAATTCGACAGCCTGTATAACGAGCTGCTGCTGGAAATGGCGCGGAACCAGATATTCCTGATCAACGAACGCCAGGTGTCGGAAAATCAACAAACCTGGCTGCGCCAATACTTTAAACAGCATCTGCGCCAGCACATCACGCCGATTCTGGTGGACCACGAAACCAACCTGGTGCAATTCCTGAAGGACGATTACACCTATCTGGCGGTCGAAATTATTCGCGGCGCACAGATTGATTACGCCCTGCTGGAAATCCCGGCCGACAAGATACCGCGGTTTGTCAATCTGCCGCCGGAATCGCCGCGCCGCCGGAAGCCCATGATCCTGCTGGATAACATTCTGCGTTACTGCCTGGATGAAATATTCAAGGGCTTCTTTGACTACGACACGCTCAACGCCTATTCAATGAAAATGACGCGTGACGCGGAGTACGATCTGGTGACAGAGATGGAATCCAGCCTGCTGGAGCTGATGTCATCAAGCCTGAAGCAGCGCCTGACTGCCGAACCGGTGCGTTTTGTTTACCAGCGCGATATGCCCAAGGAAATGGTCGAGATGCTGCGCGAAAAACTCGGCATCTCCAACTATGATTCGGTCATTGCCGGCGGCCGTTACCATAACTTCAAAGACTTTATCGGCTTCCCCAACGTCGGCAAGGCCAACCTGGTCAACAAGCCGCTGCCGCGCCTGCGGCACATCTGGTTCAACAAATTCCGCAACGGTTTTGACGCCATTCGCGAGCAAGATGTGCTGCTCTACTACCCCTATCACACCTTTGAACATGTGCTGGAACTGCTGCGCCAGGCATCGTTCGATCCCAGCGTGCTGGCGATAAAAATCAATATTTACCGCGTGGCGAAAGACTCGCGCATTATTGATGCAATGATCCACGCCGCGCACAACGGCAAAAAAGTCACGGTGGTGGTAGAACTGCAGGCGCGTTTCGATGAAGAGGCCAATATCCACTGGGCAAAACGCCTGACGGAAGCCGGCGTGCACGTTATCTTCTCGGCGCCGGGGCTGAAAATCCACGCCAAGTTGTTCCTGGTTTCACGGCGTGAAGGCGATGAAATTGTACGCTATGCTCATATCGGCACCGGTAACTTCAACGAAAAAACCGCACGGATCTACACCGACTATTCGCTGTTGACCGCCGATGCACGCATCACCAACGAAGTACGCCGGGTGTTCAACTTCATCGAAAACCCTTACCGGCCGGTCTCCTTCGATTACCTGATGGTGTCGCCGCAGAACTCGCGCCTGAAACTGTACGAACTGATCGACAACGAAATCGCCAACGCTAAAGCCGGCGAACCGGCCGGCATCATGTTGAAGATCAACAACCTGGTGGATAAAGGCCTGGTGGATCGGCTGTATGCCGCCTCTAACGCCGGGGTCAAAATCCGCCTGTTGGTGCGCGGCATGTGCTCATTGATCCCCAATCTGCCGGGCGTGAGCGAAAACATTCGGGTCACTAGCATTATTGACCGTTACCTGGAGCACGATCGGGTTTACGTATTTGAAAACAAAGGGGATAAGAAAGTTTATCTCTCCTCTGCCGACTGGATGACGCGTAATATCGACTATCGTATTGAAGTGGCAGTATTGCTGCTGGATCCCACGCTGAAACAACGCGTATTAGATATTTTAGAGATCCTGTTCAGCGATACGGTAAAAGCCCGCTATCTTGATAAAGAACTGAGCAACTCGTACGTTCCGCGCGGCAACCGCCGCAAGGTGCGCTCACAGGTCGCCATTTATGACTATTTAAACGCACTGGAACAACCAGAACAGTAGGCCAGCCACTATGCCGTTAAACCACACTATTACGAACAAACCGCAGGAAATTGCCGCCATCGATCTTGGCTCAAACAGTTTTCATATGGTGATTGCCCGCGTCGTCAACGGCGCTTTACAGGTTTTGGGCCGATTGAAACAACGGGTGCACCTGGCTGATGGGCTGGACAGCAACAATGTGCTTAGCGATGAAGCGATTGAGCGCGGCCTGGCCTGCCTGGCGCTGTTCGCCGAGCGCCTGCAGGGCTTCCCGGCCGAAAACGTCACCATTGTCGGCACCCATACCCTGCGCCAGGCAGTAAACGCCGAAAGTTTCCTCAAACAGGCCGCCGGCGTAATCCCCTACCCGATCGAAATTATTTCCGGCCAGGAAGAAGCCCGCCTGATCTTTATGGGCGTGGAACATACCCAGCCGGAAAAAGGCCGCAAGCTGGTGATCGACATCGGCGGCGGCTCTACCGAACTGGTGATCGGCGAAGACTTTGAACCGCTGCAGGCGGAAAGCCGCCGCATGGGCTGCGTCAGCTTCGCCCAGCAGTTTTTCCCAAACGGCGAAATCAGCAAGACCAACTTCAAACGCGCACGCCTGGCCGCCGCACAGAAACTGGAAACGCTGGCCTGGCAATATCGCATTCAGGGCTGGCAATATGCCCTCGGCGCCTCTGGCACCATCAAGGCCGCCTATGAAGTGTTGGTCGCCATCGGCGAAAAAGACGGCCTGATCACGCCGGATCGGCTGGATATGCTGGCCGAACAGGTGCTGCAATTTAAAAACTTCAGCGCATTGAGCCTGCCAGGGCTGTCGGAAGACCGCCAGTCGGTGTTTGTGCCGGGGTTGGCAATTCTGTGCGGCGTGTTCGATGCCCTGGCGATCCACGATCTGCGCCTTTCCGACGGCGCATTGCGTGAGGGCGTGCTGTATGAAATGGAAGGCCGCTTCCGCCATCAGGACATCCGCAGCCGCACCGCGAAAAGCCTGGCCGACCATTACAATATCGACCGTGAACAGGCCCGCCGCGTGCTGGATACCACCGAATTATTGTATTCCCAGTGGATGGCGCAGAATACCAAGCTGGTACACCCGCAGTTGGAAGCCCTGCTGAAATGGGCCGCCATGCTGCATGAGGTGGGGCTGAGCATCAATCATTCCGGCATGCACCGCCATTCCGCCTATATTTTGCAAAACTCCAACCTGCCGGGCTTCAATCAGGAACAGCAACTGCTGTTGGCCACGCTGGTGCGTTTCCACCGCAAGGCGATCAAGCTTGATGAACTGCCGCGGCTGAACCTGTTCAAGAAAAAACACTATCTGCCGCTGGTGCAGTTGCTGCGCCTGAGCACGCTGCTCAACAACCAGCGCCAGTCCACCACCACGCCGGAAACGTTGCGGCTGAAGACCGATGACAACCATTGGACCCTAAGCTTCCCGGCCGGATACCTGGCGCAGAACAACCTGGTGCAGTTGGACTTTGAGCGTGAACAGGCCTACTGGGAGGACGTGGTCGGCTGGAAGCTGATGATTGAGGAAGATGGCGCGCAATAGCGCCCACGGCGTTCACCGCCAGGCCCGCAAACGGGCCTGGCATTAATCCTGGCCGGGCTGCGCTGCGGCCGGCAACAGCGTTTCCAGCGGCGCAGGCTTGCCCAGCAAAAATCCTTGCATATAGTCCACGCCCAGCGCCTTCAGCGCTTCATACTGCTCTGCGGTTTCAACGTATTCCGCCACAATCGTCAGGCGCTTCATCATCGCCACCTTGCAGATAGAGGCAATAATCTGGTAGTTAACCGGATTGGTCAGCATGTCGCGAATAAAGCTGCCGTCAATCTTCAGCGTATCCACCTGCAGATCGTTCAGGCGATCGTAACTGGCATAGCCGGTGCCAAAATCATCCAGCGCGATATGGCAGCCCAACTGCCGCAGCTCGTGCAGCGCGGCGGCGGCACACTGCTGATCCTGCATCAGATGCGATTCTGTCACCTCCAGCACCAGTTGGTAGGGCTCGATCTGATACTGTTGCAGCAGTTTACTCACCTCCTGAAGCAACAGCGGCCGGCACAACGACAACGGCGACAGGTTAACGGAAAAACGGATGCTGGGCAGTTGCTCCCGGTGTTGCTGCATAAACATCAGCGTGTGCTGCAGCACCCACAGATCCAGCCGGTAGATCAAACCAAACTCATGCACCACCGGCAAGAATTCATTCGGCGGCACCAGCGCCCCTTCATCATCGCGCATGCGTAGCAACACTTCGTAGTAGCGATCGCCACGCACGCCGTCGATGGGTTGCGCCATCAGCACAAAGCGATCGTTATCCAGCGCGTCCTGGATCCAATGCAGCAGCGCCACCTTACGCTTGAGGGTATCCTGCACCTGGCGCTGCGCACGATGGGAGCACTCTGGGCGCCCGCTGGTCAGGGAAATCTCCGCCAGCGAGCTTAATTCCCCCAACAGCACATGCAAATGCGCAACGTCCGCGCATATGCCGCAGTAGCTGATGCCGATCGGCGGATGAATCGGCAGGCCATTCCACACCAGGCGGTATTTCTCCAGCAGATCGCTGACGGCCGCGACCTTGTGCTCACCGTCATAGCCGTTCAGGCGCAGCACCAGATCATAGCCGGGCAGGTGATACACCCCTTCCCCGCTTTCCAGCACCGACAGCAATGCCTTTGCCAACTGCTGTTTAAAGCGAATGCGCAGCAGCATGCCGTAGTTGCGGCTGAGAATATCCAGTTCGGCCACACGCAAAAAACACAGCGTTGAGCGCGGCGCTTTGGCTAGGTCGCGCTTGAGCGCGCGTAAATTCGGCAGGCCGATAACCGGATCCTTGCGCGAGGCGTCCTGTGCTTTCTGATACACCATGCGCTGGCGGGTATTGATCACCGAGGTTAAAAAAATGCTCAAGGTGAACGCCACCATCATGGAAGAGATAAAGGCCAGGTTGTGCAGCAAGTTGCTCTGCGGCACAAACGCCGCATGGTTAAAGAACAGCACCAGCAAAGTGCTTGACCAGATAATGCAGTTCAACCGAAAGCCAAAGCGCAGCGAGCCATAGAGCATCACCGGCAGCAGCAGCGTCAGGCTATAATCACTAAGGAACAGGTTGGCGGAATCGCCCCCACGGTAAATCAGAATAAACACCAGCCCTGCCAGCACCAGCAGCCAGAGTTGTAGCTCGCTTCTTTTCGCGCCGGGCGCCACTTCGTGGCCTAACCGGCACCACAGCACCTTGGCAAAGCGCGGCTTGCTGACGATACGCAGCAGAAAATAAAACAACGGCATGGCGGATAAACCGCCGAGCAATAGCGCCTGAAAATTGATCAACGCCCGCAGATAGTTGGCATTGCCGCCGATCATGCCCAACTCATCGGGTAAAAAGCCCATGCCGATGGCAAGCTGCAGGCTGGGAATGAAAAACAGCGGCGGCAGCAACGCCAGCCAAATCAAACGCGTTTTTGCCAAACGCAGATCGTCAATCGGCGCGCACCAATGGCGGTGTGTCTGGCTGCGGTAGCCCAACCAGCAAATGCCCAGGCTGAACAGATAAATCAGCAACACCAGCAGGCCCATCTCCAGCCCCAGGCGGCTGGTATAGCGAATGAACAGCGCCAGCGCGATGCCCGGGAGCGCCAGCCAGTCATAGACCATAAGCAAAGAAACACACACCGCCAACGGCAGATAAATCAAATAAATTTTGGCTTCTGGCAACATCAGGCGCGGCGAAAGCAACCCGGCTAACGGAATAATCAGCAGGCTGCAGATAATAGGTTGCCCCCACCACCGATAACGCAATTTATTCCATTGTTGCAAAATATCCATGCAATACAGTTTCCACTGAAGCGTCACTCATTTCATTACACACCCTGGTTCGGCGCGTTGCCAAACACCGGCAATAATGGCAGAACATGCGGCCATCTGCACGATGATCTGTTATATCAAGCACTATAATGACTAAACAATGTCTAAACATCCGCCAAAGCATTCATGAAATGAATAGACATTATTTGTTATCGCCGATTAAGATTATGATTCGAATTATTGGGGCGGTTGATCATGACTTATTCATTCAATGAATATTAATGGCCAAGCAATATATCTGGGGTTATAAATGCGAAAAAGAACCACGGGGCAAATGACGAAAATCGTGTTGCTGGTTAGCTTTATCATTTTAATCGGCCGCTTGCTGTATGCCGCAGTGGTCGCGGTGCCCCATCATCAGGAAAAAAAACGCGCGCCGCTGCAGCAAAGCAGCGAACAGTATGATGCTTCAGAGGGGAACCTCTGAATCCCCCGCGCAGGCTTTACGCCACTTTCATCAAAATGACCCAAGCACTGGCTATGCTCCAGGCTGTAAGAGCGGCCGCGCCCCTGGATGAGGGCCAAATCAGCGTTAAGGAATACCATGTTAGCCCCAACACATAACGTCAAAAAAGTGGCGGAACACCGCCAGCGAATTCTTTCCATCCTATTAAACAACGATGAGTTGGTTGACGGCATTCTTGGCCGGGCCAGTGATGAGCACACATTAAGCAAAAGCGAACTGCTCAATCAGACGGCGGAGATCACCTCGCTGCTGGAAGACATGCACGCCGCCGATCTGGCCGACCTGCTGGAAGCATTGCCGCTGGATGAGCGCCTGGCGCTGTGGCGCCTGGTTGGCGTCAACAAACGCGGCCACACGCTGATGGAAGTGGCCGAGCCGGTATGGGACAGCCTGATCGAAGAAATGAGCGATAAAGACCTGCTCAAGGCGATCAAAACCCTCGACGTCGACGAACAGGCCTATCTGGCGCAATACCTGCCCCGCAACCTAATGGGCCGCCTGCTCACCTCACTGGAGCCGGATCGGCGCGCCCAGGTGCGTGAGATGATGCACTATGGCAAAGAAACCGTCGGTTGGATGATGGATTTCGAGCTGGTTACCGTGCGGCCGGACGTCACGCTGGGCGCGGTGCATCGCTTCCTGCGCCTGCGTAAAACCATCCCCGAGGCCACCGATAAACTGTTCGTCACCGATCGCAAAAACGGCCTGAAGGGCGAACTGCCGTTGACGACGGTGCTGCTGCATGAGCCGAATATTCTGGTCAAAGACGTGATGGACAGCGATCCCACCACCTTCCAGCCGGAAGATAAGGCCGAAGACGCGGCCAGCGCGTTCGAACGCTATGACTTGATCAGCGCACCGGTGGTGGATGCCAAAGGTAAACTGATGGGGCGCCTGACCATCGAAGAAATTATCGACTCGGTGAACGAAGAAAGCGACTCCAACCTGCGCCGCCTGGGGGGCTTAAGCCCAGAGGAAGATGTGTTCGCACCGGTCAGTAAAGCGGTAAAAACCCGCTGGACCTGGCTGGCTATCAACCTGTGCACCGCATTTATCGCCTCGCGCGTTATCGGCCTGTTTGAACACACCATTTCGCAGTTGGTGGCGCTGGCGACGTTGATGCCCATCGTCGCCGGCATCGGCGGCAACACCGGCAACCAGACCATCACCATGATCGTGCGTGCGCTGGCCCTGCACCGGATTGAAAGCGGCAATATTTCACACCTGATGTTCAGAGAGTTGGGCGTGGCGCTGATCAACGGCATCGTCTGGGGCGGCATTATGGGCGTCGTCACCTATCTGCTGTATGACGACTGGGCCATGGGCGGCGTGATGACGCTGGCGATGATCCTCAACCTGCTGGTGGCCGCGCTGATGGGGGTGGTGATCCCAATGACCATGGTCAAGCTGGGGCGCGATCCGGCCGTCGGCTCCAGCGTGATGATCACCGCACTGACCGACACCGGCGGCTTCTTTATTTTCCTCGGGTTGGCGACGATTTTTCTGCTTTGACGGCCGGTGGCGGCGCGCCCTGCGCCACCCAGGCCGCGTTATGCCACAGGTGCAGCGTGGCGTAGGAACGCCACGGCTGCCAGCGTTCGGCATAGCGCGCAATTTGCCGCGGCGTCATACCGGGAAAGCGCTGTTTAATCAGGTAATCCCCGCCCAGGAAAACGTCTGGCCATGACCAGGCGCGCATCGCGATATAGCTCGCGGTCCAATCGCCAATCCCCGGCAGCGCGGTGAGGTTGCGGATGCCCTGGGCGATATCCAGCACATTGTCCAGTTGCAGCCGCCCATCAACCACCGCGTTCGCCATGCCAATCAGCGCTGCGGCGCGTTTCAACGGTATCCCCAGCGGGCGCAGATCTTCCGGCTGCAACTGCGCCACACGCTGCGCGCCGGGGAACACATGGCTCACGCCCTGATACGGTTGCGCCAGTGCGCCGCCGCAATGTGCCGCTACCCGCCCGGCCAGCACCGCCGCCATCCGCACGCTGACCAATTGCCCCAGCACGGCGCGCACCGCCTGCTCAAAACTGTTGACGCAGCCCGGCAGGCGCAGCCCCATCGCCCCCGCAGCCAGATCCCCCAGCCCGGCGGCAATGCGATCGGGAGAAGCATCCAGATCAAACAGCCGGCGTACCGCGCATAATACCTCCGTGGTCACTCGGCTTAGCGCCGGCGCTATCTCAACGCGCACCTGGTTGCGCGCCGGCTCAGGCTGCACGCTGATCCAGCCGGCATATTCCTCGCCTTTTTGTCTTATGGCGATGGAGCGCAGGTAGCGCTCCCCCTGCACCACCTCAACGCCGTCCACCGCACGCGCAGCCAGGAAGGCCAGCATACGCGGCCAATCGTAAGGGGGGCGGTAACCCAGGCGAAACACCAGCCCACGCTCCGCCGCTCCCTGGCGCGCCGGACGATCGCGCAACGCAGAAGGGATCAGCCGATAACGGGCTTTGAACAGTTCGTTAAAACGGCGCAGGCTGCCAAAACCGGCGGCATAGGCCACCTCGCTCAACGGCAGATCGGTATCCATCAGCAGGCGCTTGGCCTGCAACAGGCGGTGAGACTGGGCATAGTCCACCGGCGACGCGCCGAACTGATCGGCGAAGATACGCCGCAGGTGGCGGCCGGAAACCCCCAGCCGCGCCGCCAATTGTTCGCAGCTGTGCTCGGAAAGGTAGCCCTGTTCAATCAGTTGCACCGCCACCTGCGCATAACGGTTGCCCAGATCGATCGGCGCCAGGCCCGGCGCCAACTCGGGCCGACATTTCAGGCAGGGGCGAAAGCCGGCAAGCTCGGCCGCCGCCGCGCTGGGATAAAAGCTGCAGTTTTCCTGCTTAGGCGTGCGGGCGCTGCATACCGGCCGGCAATAGATGCCGGTTGAAGAAACGCCGACGAAAAACCGCCCGTCGAACTTGCGATCGCGCGCGCATAACGCCGTATATAACCCGTACTGAGGAGAATTCATGGCAACCCACTGGCCTGTTTTTTCTCATTATAGATCGCTGGCGGCCGGCGGCTCGCGAGATTCGGACCCGTAGCTGCAAGCGGCAAAATTTAACGCCGCACGTTGCCCGGCCGCGCCGTCTCGGGTAAAGTCGCCCCCCTTCATTGGCATGGGGAACAACGGAAGAGATCATGTTTATCGGATTTGACTACGGAACGGCCAACTGTTCCGTCGCCGTGATGCAAGGGGATAGCCCCGAATTACTGGCATTGGAAAACAACGGGCCCTATCTGCCTTCAATGCTGTGCGCACCCACGCGTGAAGCCGTCAGTGAGTGCCTGCACCGCCACTGGCAAGTACCGACCGGCAGCGATGAAAACCAAATGCTGCTGCGCCGCGCCATCAACTACAACCGCGAAGAAGATATCCCGGTCAACGGCGACAGCGTGCTGTTCGGCCTGCAGGCGTTGGCGCATTACATGGAAGACCCTGAAGAGGTCTATTTTGTCCGCTCACCGAAATCTTTTCTCGGCGCCAATGGCCTGAAGCCACAGCAAATCGCCCTGTTTGAAGATCTGGTGTGCGCCATGATGTTCCACATCAAACGCCAGGCGGAAAGCGTGCTACAGCACAGCATCAGCCAGGCGGTGATCGGCCGGCCGATCAACTTCCAGGGCATGGGCGGTGAAGACGCCAACCACCAGGCGCAGGGCATTTTGCAGCGCGCTGCCGAGCGCGCCGGTTTCAAGGAGATTGCCTTCCAGTTTGAGCCGGTGGCCGCCGGGCTGGATTTTGAAGCCACCCTGAACGAAGAGAAAACGGTGTTGGTCGTGGATATCGGCGGCGGCACAACCGACTGCTCATTGCTGCTGATGGGCCCGCAGTGGCGCGGCCGGGCCGACCGCCAGCAAAGCCTGCTGGGGCACAGCGGCTGCCGCATCGGCGGTAACGATCTGGACATTATGCTGGCGTTCAGGCAACTGATGCCGCTGTTTGGCCTGGGCAGCGAGACAGAGAAAGGCATCGCCCTGCCGGCGCTGCCCTACTGGAACGCCGTGGCGACCAACGACGTTCCGGCGCAAAATGATTTCTACAGCACCGCCAACGGCCGCCTGCTGCGCGATCTGATCCGCGACGCTGCCGAACCGGAAAAAGTGCAGCGTCTGCTGAAAGTTTACCAGCAGCGGCTAAGCTACCGGCTGGTGCGCGCCGCGGAAGAGAGCAAAATCGCGCTCTCGGCTGAAGCGCAAACCCAAGTGCCGCTGGCGTTCGTACAGCAGGCGCTAAGCAAAACCGTCACCCAGGCGCAGTTGGCGGAAGCGATCTCGCAACCGTTGCAGCGTATTCAGGAACAGGTAACGGCGGCATTGGCCAGCGGCCAGGCCACGCCGCAGGTGATCTACCTGACCGGCGGCAGCGCCCGTTCCCCGCTGCTGCGCGCCGCGCTGCAACAGCAACTGCCGGGCATTCCTCTGATTGGCGGCAACGACTTTGGTTCGGTTACCGCCGGGCTGGCCCGCTGGGCGCAGACGCTGTTCCGCTAAGTTGTTCCACTAGGGCGCAGGCCGCTGCGCCCTGGCAAAATTCCCCTCATCGGTATGGCTTGATCCGCCAACAAAACCTGACATGGTTTCCATATTTCCTTCATCTTTATGCAGTGATAGCCCGCTAGACTAGCGTTCCACGCCCTCACCCCGGCCCTCTCCCACAGGGAGAGGGGGGCGTAAATGCAACTCCCGAGCGAAGGGAACGCCACCGCTGCACCGAACGGTTCCCTCTCCCTAGGGAGACGAAACACAAACACAGCGCCGGGCGATCCCCTCTCCCTCTGGGAGAGGGTTAGGGTGAGGGAAAAAGGGAAAGAGTAATAACCAGGCAACAAAAAAAACCACTAGCCACAATACAATAAGTGATCATTCAAGTATCACTGTTGTTGATGCCTCATTTGATTAGCGTGCGCGATATTGCGTGCATGCCCGCCTTTGGAGAGATTTTCGTCGTCATGAATGCAACCCCCAAACGTCATTCACTGATATTGCGCCTGCTGGCCGTGGCGATCGTGGCGATTGCCGCCGTTCTGCTGTGGCGCCACTTCAGCGCGCCGCAGCCCACCGCTGGCGCCAGCGGCACACGCCATGCGGCCGGCAATGCGGGCTCAACCGGCCGGCACCGCGGTGCGCCTATGGCGCCGGTACAGGCCGCCAGCGCGATCCTGCAGACCGTGCCGCGCTATCTTTCCGGGCTGGGCACCGCCACCGCCGCCAACACGGTGACCGTCACCAGCCGCGTTGACGGCCAGTTGATGGCGCTCCACTTCACCGAAGGGCAGCAGGTCAAGGCCGGCGATCTGCTGGCGGAAATCGATCCGCGGCCGTTTGAAGTGCAACTGACCCAGGCGCAGGGCCAGTTGGCGAAAGATCAGGCCACCCTGGCCAATGCCAAACAGGATCTGGCGCGTTACCAGCAACTGGCCAAGACCAATCTGGTCTCCCGCCAGGAACTGGATGCCCAGCTTTCGCTGGTGCGCCAGAGCGAAGGCACCATCAAGGCCGATCAGGGCGCGGTGGACAGCGCCAGGCTACAACTGACCTACAGCCGCATTACCGCCCCGATTGACGGCCGCGTCGGCCTCAAACAGGTTGACGTCGGCAACTACATCACCAGCGGCGCCACCACCGGCATCGTGGTGATCACCCAAACCCACCCGATCGATGTGGTGTTCACTCTGCCGGAGAGCAACATTGGCGAACTGAGCCAGGCGCAAAAAAGCGGGCCGGTGAGCGTGGAAGCCTGGGATCGCACCAACCAGCAAAAGCTGGCGACCGGCACATTGCTTAGCCTGGATAACCAGATCGATACCACCACCGGCACCATCAAAATGAAAGCCCGCTTCGCCAACGATGACGATGTGCTGTTCCCCAACCAGTTCGTCAACGCCCGTCTGAAGGCCGACACCCTGCACGACGCGGTGGTTATTCCGGTCGCCGCACTGCAAATGGCTAACGACGGGCGCTTTGTCTGGATACTGAACGATGAAAACAAGGTCAGCAGGCGCAGCGTCACCGCCGGCATGCAAAGCAACCAGCAGGTGGTGATCAGCGCCGGGCTGAGCGCGGGCGATCGCGTGGTGACCGACGGCATTGATCGCCTGAGCGAAGGTCTTCAGGTTGAAGTGCTGGCGCCGCAGGAGAAACCCGCAGCAGAGGCAACGCGCCGGCAACCCGCCGCGAGGAAATCCTGATGCAACCGCAGCCTCCAAACGCCAGCGGCGGCCCTTCCCGCCTGTTTATCCTGCGCCCGGTCGCCACCACGCTGCTGATGGTGGCGATCCTGCTGGCCGGGATTATGGGCTACCGCGCTCTGCCGGTGTCGGCGCTGCCGGAAGTGGATTACCCCACCATTCAGGTGGTGACGCTCTATCCCGGCGCCAGCCCCGATGTGGTTACGTCGGCCATTACCGCGCCGCTGGAGCGCCAGTTCGGCCAAATGTCCGGCCTGAAGCAAATGGCGTCGCAAAGCTCCGGCGGGGCTTCGGTGGTCACCCTGCAATTCCAACTGTCGCTGCCACTGGATGTCGCTGAACAGGAGGTGCAGGCGGCGATCAACTCCGCCACCAACCTGCTGCCTTCCGATCTGCCCTACCCGCCGGTGTACAGCAAGGTCAACCCGGCCGATCCGCCGATCATGACGCTGGCGGTCACCACCAGCGCCATGCCGATGACCCAGGTGGAAGACATGGTGGAAACCCGCGTGGCGCAGAAAATCTCGCAGGTGGGCGGCGTGGGGCTGGTGACGCTGTCCGGCGGCCAACGCCCGGCGGTGCGCGTGAAGCTCAATGCACAGGCGCTGGCGGCCTATGGCCTGGACAGCGAGACAGTGCGCGCCGCCATCAGTAACGCCAACGTCAACGCCGCCAAAGGCAGCCTTGACGGCCCCACCCGCGCCGTCACGCTGGCGGCCAACGATCAAATGAAATCGGCCGAAGACTACCGCGCGCTGATCGTCGCCTACCAGAATGGCGCGCCGGTTCGCCTCCGGGACGTCGCCACCATCGAACAAGGGGCTGAGAACACCTACCTTGCCGCCTGGGCCAACAAGCAGCAGGCGATCGTGATTAATATCCAGCGCCAGCCGGGCGCCAACGTCATCACCACCACCGACAGCATCCGCGCCATGTTGCCGGCGCTGGTGAAAAGCCTGCCCAAATCGGTGGATATGCAGATCCTGACCGACCGCACCACCACTATCCGCGCCTCCGTCAGCGATGTGCAGTTCGAGCTGGTGCTGGCCATCGCGTTGGTGGTGATGGTGATGTATGTGTTCCTGCGTAACGTGCCGGCCACCCTCATCCCCAGCGTGGCGGTGCCGCTGTCGCTGGTCGGCACCTTTGCCGCCATGTATTTCCTGGGCTTCTCCATCAACAACCTGACGCTGATGGCGCTGACCATCGCCGCCGGCTTTGTGGTGGATGACGCCATCGTGGTGATTGAAAACATCTCACGCTATATCGAAAAGGGTGAAAAACCGCTCACCGCGGCGCTCAAGGGCGCCGGTGAAATCGGCTTTACCATTATTTCGCTGACCATCTCGCTGGTGGCGGTGCTGATCCCGCTGCTGTTTATGGGCGACATCGTCGGCCGGTTGTTCCGCGAATTCGCCGTCACGCTGGCAGTGGCGATTTTGATCTCCGCCGTGGTGTCGCTGACGCTAACGCCCATGATGTGCGCACGCATGCTTAGCTATGAATCGCTGCGCAAGCAGAACCGTTTTTCACGCGCCAGCGAACGCTTTTTTGAGCGAGTGATCGCCCACTACGGCATCTGGCTGAAAAAGGTGTTGAACCACCCGTGGCTGACGCTCGGCGTGGCGTTCGGCACCCTGGCGCTCACGGTGGTGCTTTACCTGCTGATCCCCAAAGGCTTCTTCCCGGTGCAGGACAACGGCATCATCCAGGGCACGCTGGAAGCGCCGCAAAGCGTGTCGTTCAGCAATATGGCCGCGCGCCAGCAGCAAGTGGCGGCGGTGATTTTGCAAGACCCGGCGGTGGAAAGCCTGACGTCATTCGTCGGCGTTGACGGCAGCAACGCCACGCTCAACAGCGGCCGGCTGCAAATCAACCTGAAGCCGCTGAGCGAACGCAGTGAGCGCTCACCGGCGATTATCGCCCGCCTGCAGCAGGCGGCGGCACAGTTCCCCGGCGTGCGGCTGTTCCTGCAGCCCGCACAGGATCTGACCATCGATACCCAGGTCAGCCGCACCCAGTACCAGTTCACGCTGCAGGCGATGTCGCTGGAGGCGCTGGATCTGTGGGTGCCGCAACTGCTGGATGAGTTGCGCAAGGCGCCGCAATTGGCCGACGTCACCAGCGACTGGCAGGCCGAAGGGCCAGTCGCGTTTATTAACGTCGATCGCGATCAAGCAGCTCGCCTTGGCATAACCATGAGCGATGTAGACAACGCGTTATATAACGCTTTTGGCCAGCGTTTGATTTCCACCATCTACACCCAGGCCAACCAATACCGCGTGGTGCTCGAGCACGATGTGCAGCACACGCCGGGGCTGGCGGCGCTCGATGAAATCCGCCTGACCAGCAGCAACGGCACCATCGTGCCGCTCAACACCATCGCCAAAGTGGAAGAGCGCTTCGGCCCGCTGTCCATCAACCACCTGGATCAATTCCCATCGGCCACCGTCTCGTTCAACGTGGCAAGCGGCTACGCGCTGGGGGAAGCGATCGATGCGGTGACCCTGGCGGAGAAAAACCTGGCGATGCCGGACGACATCACCACCCGCTTCCAGGGCGCGTCGCTGGCGTTCCAGGCCGCGTTGGGCAGCACGCTGTGGCTGATTCTGGCGGCGGTGGTGGCGATGTACATCGTGCTCGGCGTGCTGTATGAAAGTTTTATTCACCCGGTGACCATTCTTTCCACCCTGCCGACCGCCGGAGTGGGCGCGTTGCTGGCGCTGATGGTGGCCGGCAGCGAGCTGGACGTCATTGCCATTATCGGGCTGATTTTGCTGATCGGCATCGTCAAGAAAAACGCCATCATGATGATCGACTTTGCGCTGGCCGCCGAACGCGAACAGGGCCTGTCGCCGTACGACGCCATTTATCAGGCCTGCCTGCTGCGTTTCCGGCCGATTTTAATGACCACCATGGCGGCGCTGCTGGGCGCACTGCCGCTGATGCTCAGCCAGGGCGTCGGCGCGGAGCTGCGCCGCCCGCTCGGCATCTGTATGGTCGGCGGGCTGGCCGTGAGCCAGGTGCTGACGTTATTCACCACGCCGGTGATCTACCTGTTGTTTGACAAACTGGCGCGCAACACGCACCGCCAGCCGGATCCGCAGGAGCTGCCGTGAGATTCTTCGCGCTGTTCATCAACCGGCCGGTGGCCACCACCCTGCTAACGTTGGCAATCACCATTGCCGGCATCGTCGGCTTCAAGATGCTGCCAGTTTCCCCGCTGCCGCAAGTGGATTACCCGGTGATCTCGATCAGCGCCTCGCTGCCCGGCGCTTCGCCCGAGACCATGGCGTCATCGGTGGCCATGCCGCTGGAACGGGCGCTGGGCCGTATCGCCGGCGTTAATGAGATGACATCTATGAGCTCGCTTGGCAGCACGCGGGTGATTTTACAGTTCGATCTCGATCGCGATATCAACGGCGCGGCGCGTGACGTGCAGGCGGCGATCAACGCCGCGCAAAGCCTGTTGCCCTCCGGTATGCCCAACCGGCCAAGCTACCGCAAGGTCAATCCTTCCGATGCGCCGATCATGATCCTGACGTTGACCTCGGATACCTATAGCCAGGGCCAGCTTTACGACTTCGCCTCAACGCATCTGGCGCAGAAGATCGCCCAGATGGAAGGCGTGGGCGACGTCTCGGTCGGCGGCAGCTCACTGCCGGCCGTGCGCGTGGAGCTGAACCCTAGCGCCCTGTTCAACCAGGGCGTATCCCTTGACGCCGTGCGCGAGGCGATCGGCAATGCCAACGTGCGCCGCCCGCAAGGCGCGGTGCAAGGCCCGGATCGGCGCTGGCAGCTCCAGACCAACGACGAGCTGAAAACCGCCGCCGACTACCAACCGCTGATTATCCGTTACCAACAGGGCGGCGCCGTGCGGTTGAGCGACGTCGCCAACGTGAAGGACGCCGTACAGGACGTGCGCAACGCCGGGATGGCCGATGCCAAACCCGCCATTTTGTTAATGGTCAGCCGTGCGCCGGAAGCCAACATCATCGAAACCGTGGATCGGATCCGCGCGGAACTGCCGGCGCTGCGCGCCAATATCCCGGCGGCCATTACGTTGAATATCGCCCAGGAGCGCTCCACCACCATCCGCGCTTCGCTGGCGGAGGTGGAGCGATCGCTGTATATCGCCGTTGGGCTGGTGATCCTGGTGGTGTTCATTTTCCTGCGCTCGGGGCGCGCAACGCTGATCCCGGCGGTTGCGGTGCCGGTATCGCTGATCGGGGCCTTTGCCGCCATGTATTTGTGCGGCTTCAGCCTGAATAACCTGTCGCTCATGGCGCTCACCATCGCCACCGGCTTTGTAGTGGACGACGCCATCGTGGTGCTGGAAAACATCTCGCGCCATATCGAAGCCGGGATGAAGCCAATGCATGCCGCACTGAAGGGCGTGGGGGAAGTGGGCTTTACCGTGCTTTCCATGAGCGTGTCGCTGGTGGCGGTGTTTATCCCACTGCTGTTTATGGGCGGCCTGCCGGGGCGCCTGTTCCGCGAGTTTGCCGTTACCCTGTCGGCGTCGGTCGGCATTTCACTGCTGATCTCGTTGACTCTCACGCCGATGATGTGCGCCTACCTGCTGCGCCGCCAGCCGCCGCGCGCGCAGCGGCGCGCACGCGGTTTCGGGCGGGCGCTGAACGCCGTGCAGCAAGGCTATGCCCGTTCGCTCAACTGGGTGCTGGATCACTCCAGCTGGGTGCTGGCGCTGTTTATCGCCACGCTGGCGCTCAACGTCTGGCTGTACGTCAGCATCCCGAAAACCCTGTTCCCAGAGCAGGATACCGGCCGCCTGAACGGGTTTATCCAGGCGGACCAGAGCATTTCCTTCCAAGCAATGCGCGGAAAGCTGGAAGCCTTTATGAAGATTGTGCGTGAAGATCCGGCGGTGGACAGCGTGACCGGTTTTACCGGCGGTTCGCGCACCAACAGCGGCTCGATGTTTATCTCGCTCAAGCCGCTGACAGAGCGCCATGACAGCGCGCAGCACGTGATCGCCCGGCTGCGCGCCAAGCTGGCGCAGGAGCCGGGCGCCAGCCTGTTCCTGATGCCGGTGCAGGATATCCGCGTCGGCGGCCGGCAGGCCAACGCCAGCTACCAGTACACGCTGCTGGCGGACGATCTTAGCGCGCTGCGTGAATGGGAGCCGAAGGTGCGCGCCGCGCTGGCCGCGCTGCCCGAACTGGCGGATGTGAACTCCGATCAGCAGGATAAAGGTTCAGAGATGGATTTAATTTACGATCGCGAGACCATGGCGCGGTTGGGGATCTCAGTCACCGACGCCAATAATCTGCTGAACAACGCCTTCGGCCAGCGCCAGGTGTCGACCATTTACCAGCCGCTCAACCAGTACAAAGTGGTGATGGAAGTGGCACCGCCTTACACCCAGGACATCAGCGCGCTGGATAAGATGTTCGTGATCAACAACGAAGGCAAAGCCATCCCGCTCTCCTACTTCGCCCAGTGGCGGCCGGCCAACGCGCCGCTGTCGGTCAACCACCAGGGGCTGTCGGCGGCATCGACCATTTCATTCAACCTGCCGGAAGGCGGCAACCTGTCGGACGCCACCGCCGCCGTGGAGCGCGCCATGACCGCCCTCGGCGTGCCGGCCACCGTGCGCGGCACCTTTGCCGGCACCGCGCAGGTGTTCCAGGAAACGCTGCAATCGCAGGTGTTTTTGATTGCGGCGGCGATCGCCACGGTGTATATCGTGCTCGGCATGCTGTATGAAAGCTATATTCACCCGCTGACCATTCTTTCGACCCTGCCTTCGGCCGGGATGGGCGCACTGCTGGCGCTGATGTGGTTCAACGCGCCGTTCAGCATGATTGCGCTGATCGGCATTATGTTGCTGATCGGCATTGTGAAAAAGAACGCCATCATGATGGTGGATTTTGCCCTTGATGCGCAGCGTAATGGTGGTCTGGCCGCCCGTGAGGCGATTTTCCAGGCCAGTTTGCTGCGTTTCCGGCCGATTATCATGACCACGCTGGCCGCACTGTTCGGCGCGCTGCCGTTGGCGCTGGCCAGCGGTGACGGCGCCGAGCTGCGCCAGCCGCTCGGCATCACCATCGCCGGCGGGCTGGTGATGAGCCAATTGTTGACGCTGTATACCACGCCGGTCGTGTATTTGTATTTTGACCGTTTGCAGATGGCATTTCGTCATGGTAAGAAACTCGCTCCGCTGAGCAAATAACCGAAGAATAGGCTGAATGTGAATCAACACCCCCTCTCAGTGCAGTGGCAGCTTTGGATTGTGGCTTTTGGCTTCTTTATGCAGACGCTGGATACCACCATTGTCAATACTGCCCTGCCGTCCATGGCCGCCAGCCTGGGGGAAAGCCCGCTGCATATGCAGTCGGTGATCGTTTCCTACGTGTTGACAGTAGCCGTGATGCTGCCCGCCAGCGGTTGGCTGGCCGACCGTGTCGGCGTGAAAAAGGTGTTTTTCAGCGCCATTGTGCTGTTCACGCTGGGTTCGATTCTGTGCGCCCGCTCGCTCACGCTGAGCGAACTGGTGGCTTCGCGCATCGTTCAAGGGGTAGGCGGCGCGATGATGGTGCCGGTCGGCAGGCTGACAGTGATGAAAATCGTGCCGCGCAGTGAATATATGGCGGCCATGACCTTCGTCACCCTGCCGGGGCAGATCGGCCCGCTGGTCGGCCCGGCGCTGGGCGGTTTTCTGGTGCAATACGCCAGTTGGCACTGGATCTTCCTGATCAATATCCCCGTGGGCATCGCCGGTGCGCTCGCCACCCTGTTGCTGATGCCGAACTACACCATGCAGGCACGGCGTTTCGATATCGCAGGCTTCCTGATGCTGGCGACCGGCATGGCGGCAATGACGCTGGCGCTCGACGGTCACAAAGGCATCGGGCTAGCCCCGTTGGCCATCGCCGCGCTGGTGGTGCTGGGTTGCTGCGCGCTGGGCGGTTACTGGTGGCATGCGCACGGCAACAGCCGGGCATTGTTTTCCCTGCGGCTGTTCCGCACCGACAGCTACCGCGTCGGCCTGATTTGCAGCCTGCTGGCGCGCATCGGCAGCGGCATGCTGCCGTTTATGACCCCGTTGTTCCTGCAGGTGGGCGTGGGGTTTTCGCCGTTTCACGCCGGGTTGATGATGATCCCGATGATTCTTGGCAATATGGGCATGAAACGCATAGTGGTGCGGGTGGTCAACCGTTTTGGCTATCGCCATGTGCTGGTGGCGACCACGCTGCTGCTGGCGCTGATCAGCCTGAGCCTGCCGCTGGTGGCGCTGCTCGGCTGGCTGTATCTGCTGCCGCTGGTGCTGTTTTTCCAGGGCATGGTCAATGCCCTGCGCTTCTCGGCGCTGAATACGCTCACGCTGAAAGATCTGCCCGACCGCTTGGCCAGCAGCGGCAATAGCCTGCTGTCGATGGTGATGCAACTGTCGATGAGCCTGGGCGTCAGTACCGCCGGTATTCTGATCGGCAGCTTTGCCCAACACTCGCTGGCAACTGATGGTTCCGCCCTGCACAGCACGTTTATCTATACCTACGGCTGCATGGCGCTGATCATCGCACTGCCGGTGCTGGCCCTGCTGCACGTGCCGGCCGACAGCGCGCCAAACCGTTTACTGACCAAGACCCGTAAAGGTTCATAGAGGCTGCAATGAGAATAGGCATTACCGGTAAACTGTTTATGGCGATCTTCGCCACCTGCATGCTGGTCTTGATCACCATGCACTGGGGCGTGCGCATCAGTTTCGAACGCGGCTTTATTGACTATATCAAGCACACCAACGAACAACGCATCCAAATGCTGAGCGATGCGCTGGAAGATCAATACAACCAACACGGCAACTGGACCTTCCTGCGCAATAACGACCAGGCGGTTTTCCAGATCATGCGTTCGTTTGATCAAAACGGCGACAACCGCCATAACATGCCGCCCAAGGGCTGGCGCTCCCAGTTCTGGGTTGTCGATAGCAACTTCAAACGGCTGGTCGGCCATGCCGGCCCTGTTGCGCCGGAAGGCAACCGCTACCCGATCCACTACCAGGGGGCAGTCGTCGGTTGGGTGATCGCCATGCCACCGGAGCGGCTGACGCGCAACGCCGACATCAATTTTGATCGTCAGCAGCGAACCACCAGTTGGCTGATCGTCGCGCTTTCCACCCTGCTGGCTGCCGCCGTCACCTGGCTGATGTCACGCGGCCTGCTGGCCCCGGTCAAGCGCCTGGTGGCCGGCACACATCAGTTAGCCGCCGGGAATTTTTCCACCCGCGTGGCGGTCAGCAGCCAGGACGAGCTGGGGCGGCTGGCGCAGGATTTTAACCAGTTGGCCACTTCGCTGGAAAAAAACGAGCAGATGCGGCGAGCCTTTATGGCCGATGTTTCCCATGAGCTGCGCACCCCGCTGGCGGTGCTGCGCGGTGAGCTGGAAGCATTGCAGGACGGCGTGCGCCAGGCCACGCCGGCCTCGCTCGCCTCGCTACAGGCGGAGGTTTCCACCCTGACCAAACTGGTTGACGATTTGCACCAGTTATCGCTGTCCGACGTCGGCGCTCTGGCCTATCGCAAATCACAGGTCGATTGCGTGCACCTGTTGCAGGTGGCGGTCGCCGCGTTCCGCGAACGTTTCCACGCCAAAGGGCTGAGCATCGCCACCCGCCTGCCGGAACAGGCGCCGCTGTTCGGCGATCCGGATCGCCTTAATCAACTGTTTAATAACCTGCTGGAGAACAGCCTGCGCTATACCGATGCCGGCGGTAAACTGGAGATCGGCCTTGAGCAAACGCCGGGGCAAATCGTTATTTACCTGCAGGACAGCACGCCGGGCATCAGCGATGAACTGCTGGCGCGTATTTTCGAGCGTTTTTACCGTGCCGAAGGCTCGCGCAACCGCGCCAGCGGCGGCTCTGGCCTGGGGCTGGCGATTTGCCAGAACATTGTTGAAGCGCACGGTGGTAGAATCCATGCGCAGCACTCGCCTTTGGGCGGCGTACGCATTACGGTAGAGTTACCTTCGGGCATGAACAACAAGGCAGCATAATGGAAAACCAAATTCAGCCGTTACAGATCATGATCGTGGAAGATGAGCCCAAACTGGGCCAGTTGCTGGTGGATTACCTGCAAGCGGCAAACTACGCCACCCAGTGGCTGACCAACGGCAGCGAGGTGGTGCCTGCCGTGCAACGCCAGCAGCCGTCGTTGATCCTGCTGGATCTGATGTTGCCCGGCACCGACGGCCTGAGCATTTGCCGCGAGCTGCGCCGCTTTAGCGATGTGCCGATCATCATGGTCACGGCAAAGATTGAAGAGATCGATCGCCTGCTGGGGCTGGAGATCGGCGCGGACGATTATATTTGCAAACCCTACAGCCCGCGGGAAGTGGTGGCACGGGTGAAAACCATCCTGCGCCGCTGCCAACGCCCAGTGGACGTGCAGGACACCGCCCAGCTCTATATTGACGAACCGCGCTTTCAGGCCAGTTATCAGGGGCACCTGCTGGATCTAACCCCGGCGGAATTCCGCCTGCTGAAAACGCTGGCCAGCCAGCCCGGCAACGTGTTCTCCCGCGAGCAGTTGCTCAATAACCTGTATGACGATTACCGCGTGGTGACTGACCGCACGATCGACAGCCATATCAAAAACCTGCGCCGCAAGCTGGAACTGATCGACGGCGAGAAAGCGTTTATTCGTTCCGTTTACGGCGTGGGCTACCGCTGGGAAGCAGAAGCCTGCCGGTTGCTCAACGGAGCCTAGCGTTCGTTACGTTTTTGCTGGTAGGCGCCATCAATGGCTTTAACACCGGTGCTCCACTCACCAAATGCATCGCCTTTTATTGTGTCAAAACCAGGGGTTAGGTTACCCGGTGGCGATAGATTTGTGTTTTGACCTTCCGCGCGCATCTTGGGCTGCCGAGCAAGGCACCGTTGCCAGGGGCAATCGGCCACGGACGGCCGACCCGTCCGGCGACGGGGACGCCGCAAGGGTACCCGCGCAGCGGGCAGACTATGTTAAGCGCAGGTCGAGGCCGGGCCTTCGGCCCTGACAATTGCCGTGCGCGATTGCCGCAAAGAAACTCGGGGTGATTAAGGCAATTCCACTTACACGGTGGGTTACAAATACTGTTTCACCGACATTCTTTGTTGAGGTCAAGGAGGGTTTCGGTCGCTATAATATCGTGGCTTTTTGCGGCACCGTAGCCCGCGCCCGAGCAAGGCAATTCCCATTACAACAATGATTACAGATAACGGTTGCTCTGGCTGATAGAGAATTGCGGCATTAAACCCTGCCCCCACGCCAATGATAGCCACCGCATTCCCGAACCTGAAATCCCCCCAGACCTAAACGCAATTTCTTCACCGAACATGCATAAAAAACGCGCATTTTTTTGCGCTGGAACACACAACTCACGCCGGTATCTCATTGCCCGATCGCGCTTTGGCTACACTTAAATCATCAACAACAACCCATAAAAGGAGAGGGATTATGGCAAACGGCCACTATGAGTTGAAAAAATCAGCGAACGGGCAATTTCATTTCAGACTGAAAGCCAGCAACGGCGAGATTATTCTTGCTAGCGAAATGTATGCCAGCAAGGCTTCAGCGGAAAACGGCATTTCATCCGTGCAAAACAATGCTCCGTTTGAAGAACTGTATGAGCTGAAAACCAGTACCAGCGGCAAACCGTACTTCGTGCTGAAAGCCAAAAACCACCAAGTGATTGGCACCAGCGAGCTATACAGTTCGCAAACTGCGGCGAAAAATGGCATCCAGTCCGTCATCAAAAACGGCCCAACGAGCGATGTGCGCGACTTAAGCGCATAACGGCTGCCCGCGCGGTGCTTGCATCGCGCGTTTCCCGCGGCAAAAAAAGATTCCCACGAAATAATTCCGGTTACTGGCTGATTTCTTGCCGCGCTACCGTTACAATTCCCCGCTTTCGTTGCGCCATTAGTTGGCGCGGCACTGACCTGAAATCAGACCGAGAATCACCATGTTTACACCAGAACTTCTTTCCCCGGCCGGCACGCTGAAAAATATGCGTTACGCCTTCGCCTACGGCGCCGATGCGGTATACGCCGGCCAACCACGCTATAGCCTGCGGGTGCGCAACAACGAATTCAACCACGAGAACCTGGCGCAGGGCATCAACGAAGCGCACGCGCTGGGTAAAAAATTCTACGTGGTGGTTAACATCGCCCCGCACAATGCCAAGCTGAAAACCTTCCTGCGCGATCTGAAACCGGTGATCGATATGGGCCCGGATGCGCTGATCATGTCCGATCCGGGGCTGATCATGATGGTGCGCGAAGCCTTCCCGCAAATGGCGGTTCACCTGTCGGTGCAGGCCAACGCGGTCAACTGGGCGACGGTCAAATTTTGGCAGCAGATGGGCCTGACGCGCGTGATCCTTTCACGCGAACTGTCGCTGGAAGAAATTGCGGAAATTCGGAGCCAGGTGCCGGAAATGGAGCTGGAAATCTTTGTGCACGGCGCCTTGTGCATGGCCTATTCCGGCCGCTGCCTGCTTTCCGGCTACATCAACAAACGCGATCCCAACCAAGGCACCTGTACCAACGCCTGCCGCTGGCAATACAAGACCGAAGAAGGCAAAGAAGACGACGTGGGCAACATCGTGCACCTGCATGAGCCGATCCCGGTACAAAGCGTTGAACCGACGCTGGGCATCGGCGCGCCGACCGACAAAGTGTTTATGCTCTCTGAAGTGCAGAAACCGGGTGAGTACATGAGCGCCTTTGAAGATGAGCATGGCACCTACATCATGAACTCCAAAGACCTGCGCGCCATTCAGCACGTGGAACGCCTGACCCAGCTTGGCGTCCATTCGTTGAAAATCGAAGGCCGTACCAAGTCTTTCTACTACTGCGCCCGTACCGCCCAGGTTTATCGCCGCGCCATTGACGATGCCGCCGCCGGCAAACCCTTTGATCCCAGCCTGCTGACCACGCTGGAAGGCCTGGCGCACCGTGGCTATACCGAAGGCTTTTTGCGCCGCCACACCCACGAATCGCACCAGAACTATGAATATGGCTCGTCGATCTCCGAGCGCCAGCAGTTCGTCGGGGAATTTACCGGGGTGCGCCGTGATGGCCTGGCCGAAGTAGATGTGAAAAACAAATTTTCCGTGGGTGACAGCGTGGAGCTGATGTCGCCGGGCGGCAACGTGGTGTTTACGCTGGAAAGTATGCAGAATAAAAAAGGCGAGCAAATTGATGTGGCGCCAGGCAATGGGCACATCGTTTATTTGCCGCTGCCTCAAGATATTGATCTAAATTATGCCTTGTTGATTCGTAATTTGTCCGACGGCAAAAATAGCGCGGCATAACGGCAAAAACTCACTTAATGAGGGGGCTTTTAGCAAATATTAGGATTAGATCACATCTATTGCTCATCGGCTTGGTTAATATCTCTTCGCGAAAACCAAGAACGAAAATATTTGCATAGCAATACTAGGAACCACCTCCTTGGCCAACCCAATCTCCCTTGGGTTGGCTTTTCTTTTTCCCCTGCCGTTTTCACTCCCTAATAATAACCCCATGTTTATGTATTAATTTTATTTATACTCTATACCTATACCTAAAATAATTTGAGCGACAAAACCGGCAGTTATTTTATGGTTAGTGATACCGCCGCAGACAAATTAATTACCAGTTCTAATATGTTTAGGTTAGCGTTAGCCATAAGAAATAATCCGCCTGCCACACTACCGCACGGATACTCACTGAATATTCCTATGGTTTATAACCAGCTTGTAGTTTATCGTTATTGAAACTCTATCAGTCAGGAGAAGACACATGGAGCAACACACACCAACGCTGCTTATCATTAACGGTAAAGGTGCCGGCGATGACTTGGTGCGTGCCGCTGTGAAGAAGCTGCGCAATGAAGGCGAGATCCTGCACGTTCGCGTAACCTGGGAGTACGGCGATGCCACGCGCTACGTGAATGAAGCCAGCGCAATGCAGGCCGGCACGGTTATCGCCGGCGGCGGCGACGGCACGATTAACGAAGTGGCCGCCGCCCTGGCACAGCTGCCGGCAAAAAACTGCCCGGTGCTGGGCATTCTGCCGCTAGGCACCGCCAACGATTTTGCCATGGCTTGCAATATCCCGCTGGTTGCCGAACAGGCGCTAAGCCTGGCGATCAAGGGCCGTGCCGTGCCTATCGATCTGGCCAAAGTGAACGACCAGCGTTATTTCATCAATATGGCGACCGGCGGCTTCGGCACCCGCATCACCACGGAAACCCCAGAAAAACTCAAGGCCGCGCTGGGCGGCGTTTCCTACTTTATTCATGGGCTGCTGCGGATGGATACGCTCAAGGCCGACAACTGCGAAATCCGCGGCCCGGATTTCCGCTGGGCTGGCGATGCGTTAGTGATCGGCATCGGCAACGGCAAACAGGCCGGCGGTGGCCAGCAGCTGTGCCCGGATGCCCTGATCAACGATGGCTTGCTGCAACTGCGCCTGCTGATTGCCGATGAGCTACTGCCGGCGCTGATCGCCAGCCTGTTCAACGGCGAAGAGAACAAGAATGTGGTCAGCGCCGCCCTGCCCTGGGTGGAAATCGACGCCCCGCATGATATGACGTTCAACCTCGACGGCGAGCCGCTAAAAGGCACCCATTTCCGCATTGAAGTGCTGCCCGGTGTGATCGAATGCCGGTTGCCGCCAAACTGTCAACTGCTGGGCTAAGCAAGCGATAGGTCACCCGTCGGTGGCCTGTTGCCGCAAGCCCTGTTCTTTCACGGCGGCCGACCGGCCGCCGCTACAGTTACATCCACATCGCCATTAAGACCGGGCTGCAAATGCGGCCGATTTTATGTGATCCACTCCTGCAAAAACTTCAACTCATACTTGTATGGTAGTTAATTCAGAGCGTATTTTTTAGCCATCAACTTCTTATCAGTCAGTCAGGATGTAGATGCTATGAAAATTGTTAAGGCCGAAGTGTTTGTTACCTGCCCAGGAAGAAACTTCGTCACGCTGAAAATTACCACTGATAGCGGTATTACCGGCCTGGGCGATGCCACGCTCAATGGCCGCGAACTGCCGGTGGCTTCTTACCTGAAAGATCACCTTTGCCCGCAGCTCATCGGCCGCGATGCACACCAGATCGAAGATATCTGGCAATTCTTCTACAAAGGGGCCTACTGGCGCCGCGGGCCGGTGACCATGTCCGCCATTTCCGCCATCGATATGGCACTGTGGGATATCAAAGCCAAGGCGGCCAACATGCCGCTGTATCAACTGTTGGGCGGCGCTTCGCGCACCGGCGTTATGGTGTATTGCCATACCACCGGCCATTCCATTAGCGAAGTGCTGGAAGATTATGCGCGCCATCAGGAAATCGGCTTTAAGGCGATCCGCGTGCAGTGCGGCGTGCCCGGAATGAAAACCACCTACGGAATGGCCAAAGGTAAAGGCCTGGCCTATGAGCCGGCCACCAAGGGCAACTGGCCGGAAGAGCAGCTGTGGTCAACGGAAAAATACCTGGATTTCACCCCTAAACTGTTTGACGCCGTGCGGGAAAAATTTGGCTTTAACGAACACCTGCTGCACGACATGCACCACCGCCTGACCCCGATTGAAGCAGCGCGTTTCGGCAAGAGCATTGAGCAATACCGTCTGTTCTGGATGGAAGACCCAACGCCGGCGGAAAACCAGGCTTGTTTCCGCTTGATCCGCCAGCACACCGTCACCCCGATCGCCGTCGGAGAAGTCTTCAATAGCATCTGGGACTGCAAACAGCTGATTGAAGAACAGCTGATTGATTACATCCGCACCACCCTTACCCACGCCGGCGGCATTACCGGCATGCGCCGCATCGCCGACTTCGCCTCTCTGTATCAGGTGCGCACCGGTTCGCACGGCCCGTCGGATCTGTCGCCGGTCTGTATGGCCGCCGCCCTGCACTTCGATTTGTGGGTGCCGAACTTTGGCGTGCAGGAATACATGGGCTACTCCGAACAGATGCTGGAAGTGTTCCCGCACAACTGGACCTTTGATGACGGCTATATGCACCCCGGCGACAAACCGGGCCTGGGCATCGAGTTTGACGAGAAGCTGGCGGCGAAATATCCGTACGAGCCGGCCTACCTGCCCGTCGCTCGCCTGGAAGACGGCACCTTATGGAACTGGTAATGGGAGACACCAACATGCAAAGCGTCGTTATCGAACAACCGGGCCTGCTGACGATACAGCAGCGCCCACTGCCGCAGCCCACCGCCAACGAAGTGCGGGTGAAGATAAAATTCGCCGGCATCTGCGGTTCGGATGTGCATATCTACCACGGCCACAACCCGTTCGCTAAATACCCGCGGGTGATTGGCCATGAATTCTTCGGCGTGATTGATGCGGTAGGCAGCGATGTCGATCCCAAACGCATCGGCGAGCGCGTATCGGTCGATCCCGTGGTTAACTGCGGCCACTGCTACCCTTGCTCCGTTGGCCGCCCCAACGTCTGCACCCAACTGCAGGTGATCGGCGTGCACCGCGACGGCGGGTTCAGCCATTACGCCTGCGCACCGGCGCGCAACGCCCACCACATCCCGGACAGCATCAGCGATCGCCACGCCGCGATGGTCGAGCCGTTTACCATTGCGGCCAACATCACCGCGCATTTGCAGCCCACGCCTCAGGACGTCGCCCTGATCTACGGCGCAGGCCCGATGGGCTTGACGGTGGTACAAGCGCTGAAAGGGGTTTACGGCGTCAAACAGGTGATCGTGGTCGATCGTATCCCGGAACGTCTGGCGATGGCGCAGGAAAACGGCGCCGATCGGGTGTTCAATAATACCCATCTCGATCTGGCCACGGAACTGCACAACCAGGGGCTTCACCCTACGTTGATCGTCGACGCCGCCTGCCACCCGGCCATCTTGCCGGAAGCCATCGCCTTGGCTTCACCGGCGGCACGCATCGGCATCATGGGCTTCTCTTCCGATCCCTGCGTGTTGAGCCAACAGGCAATCACCAGCAAGGAAATCGCGATCCACAGCTCACGTTTAAACAGCAACCGTTTTCCGCAGGTCATCGGTTGGATGACGGAGCACAAGATCCATCCTGAAAAACTGATTACTCATCAGTTTAATTATACGCAGGTACTTGAAGCGATGGAGATTTTCGAAAAAGACCAACGGCAATGCTGTAAGGTTTTATTGGAATTCTAACCACCGCACGCTGTACCTCATTTGCTGTATCTACAACTATAAATTGCAGAGAACAGAAATATGAACATCAATACAAAAAATCATGCTCAGCCAGAAAGAAGCACCAAAGATTTGGTTAAGGCGGCTGTTTCAGGCTGGCTGGGCACAGCGCTGGAATTTATGGATTTCCAGCTCTATTCACTCGGGGCAGCATTAGTTTTTCATGAGATATTTTTCCCAGAACAATCCGCCGCCATGGCATTAATTCTGGCGATGGGGACTTACGGCGCAGGCTACATTGCCCGTATCGTCGGCGCCTTCTTCTTTGGCCGGATGGGGGATACGATCGGCCGCAAAAAAGTCTTGTTTATTACCATCACCATGATGGGGATCTGCACAACGCTAATCGGCGTACTGCCGACCTATGCACAGATTGGTATTTTCGCCCCGCTGCTGCTGGTCTTGCTGCGTATTATCCAGGGGCTGGGGGCCGGCGCGGAAATTTCCGGCGCCGGTACCATGCTGGCCGAATATGCGCCGAAGGGCAAACGCGGGATTATTTCCTCGCTGGTCGCCATGGGCACTAACTGCGGCACTCTGTCGGCCACGGCAATTTGGGCCATCATGTTCGTCTTCCTCAGCAAAGAAGAGCTGTTGGCCTGGGGCTGGCGCGTGCCGTTCCTGGCCAGCGTGGTGGTGATGATCTTCGCCATCTGGCTGCGAATGAACCTGAAAGAAAGCCCGGTGTTTGAAAAGGTTAAAGAAGATACGGCAGACAGCATCGCCACCCAGGCCATTGCCGATAAAACCCACTCACTTGCCGCTATGTTCAGCAGCAAATCATTCTGGCTGGCAACCGGGCTGCGTTTTGGCCAGGCGGGGAACTCGGGGCTGATCCAAACCTTCCTGGCCGGCTATTTGGTGCAAACCCTGCTGTTTGAAAAAGCAATCCCCACCGATGCGCTGATGATCAGCTCTGCCATTGGTTTTATCACTATCCCGCTGCTGGGTTGGATATCCGATAAAATCGGCCGCCGCGTGCCTTACATCATCGTCAATATCTCCGCCATTCTTTTGGCCTACCCGATGCTGTCGATGATTGTGGATAAGAGCAACAGCGTGAACGTGATCATGGCTTCCATCATCATTATCCATAACGTCGCCGTGCTGGGGCTGTTCGCGTTGGAAAACATCACCATGGCGGAGATCTTCGGCTCGCGTAACCGCTTTACCCGCATGGCCATTTCCAAAGAGGCGGGCGGATTAATCGCCGTCGGCTTTGGCCCGGTGCTGGCCAGCATTTTCTGCACGCTAACCGATTCGTGGTGGCCAATCATGGCCATGGTCATCGGCTACTCGGTGATTGGCCTGGTGTCTGCGCTATTGATGCCGGAGGTTCGGGATCGTGATTTGAGCATCCTCGAAGACGCCGCGGAGATCAAACCCGAAGCGGCCGTGAAACACGGGGTACAAAAAAGCTACTAATACGTGCTGCGCCATGACCTCACCCCAGCAATTCATGAATGTCATCATCAAACCACGTGCTGCCGCAGACTGATTTCTGCGGCAGCACGGCCAGTAAAACGAGTGTGAAAAAATGAAAAATAACCTGTTATCAGCAAACGCCATTGTTCCACATTACGATCGCAACCAATTAAAGCCGCGGATTGTTCACCTCGGCTTTGGCGCCTTCCACCGCGCCCACCAAGGGGTATATGCCGATCTGCTGGCCAGCGATCATGGCAGCGACTGGGGATATTGCGAAGTTAACCTGATCGGCGGCGAGCAGCAGATTACCGATATCAAGCAGCAGGACCTGCTGTATTCGGTGGCGGAAATGGACAGCGATGGCTGGCGCGCCCGCGTCGTCGGTGTGGTCAGGCAGGCGCTGCACCTTAACGTGGACGGCCTGGAGGCGGTACTGGCCGCCATGGCGCAGCCAGAAGTCGCCATCGTCTCGCTGACCATTACCGAAAAAGGCTACTGCTACCGGCCCGCAACCGGGCAGCTCATCGCCGATCACCCGGCGATCCAACATGATATCGCCAATCCTAACCAGCCACAGACGGCACCGGGCCTGATTTTAGCCGCGTTGCGCCTGCGCCGCAGCCGTGGCCTGCCGGCGTTTACTGTGATGTCCTGCGACAACATGCCGGAAAACGGCCACGTTACCCGCAACGTCATCACTCAGTTGGCGCAGCATCAGGATAGCGAACTGGCCGATTGGGTGCGGGAAAACGTCAGTTTCCCTTCAACCATGGTCGATCGCATCGTCCCGGCCGTTACGCCGGAAACCCTGCAGCACCTGGAAACGCTGCTGGGCGGCGTGGCCGATCCGGCCGGCGTGGCCTGCGAACCGTTCCGCCAGTGGGTCATTGAAGATAATTTCCCCCAGGGCCGCCCGGCATGGGAGAAAGTGGGCGCGGAACTGGTGCCCGATGTGCTGCCGTATGAAGAAATGAAGTTGCGGATGCTCAACGGCAGCCACTCCTTCCTGGCCTATCTGGGCTATCTGGCCGGTTACCCGCATATCAATGACTGTATGCAGGACGATAACTTTGCCGCCGCCGCCCGCCGGCTGATGCTGGAGGAGCAGGCCCCGACTCTGCGCACCGAGGGGGTGGATCTGGCACGCTATGCCGATTCATTATTAGCGCGCTACCGCAACACGGCGCTCAAACACCGCACCTGGCAAATCGCCATGGACGGCACGCAAAAACTGCCGCAGCGCATGCTGGATTCCATTCGCTGGCACCTGGCCAACGGCAGCCGCTTTGACTGCCTGGCATTGGGCGTGGCCGGCTGGATACGCTATGCCAGCGGCAAAGACGAGCAAGGGCAACCGATTGAAATCAGCGATCCGCTGCGTGATGAGATGGCCAGCCGGGTGGCGGCCAGCGAGGACGGGCCGGCACGCGTGCAGGCGCTGTTGCAGATGGAAAGCGTATTCGGCCGCGATCTGCCGGAAAACCCCACCTTTGTTAACAACGTAACGGCGGCTTATCAGCAGTTGCTGGCGCTTGGCGCCAAAAGCGCGGTCGCCAAGCTTATAGCGCAATAGCCACCCTGGCCCGCCATTAATACGGCGGGCCCAGGAATATCAGGATTGGCACTATTAATAGTGCGTGATCTCCCCCGCGGGCGCATGAAACCGCCCGCACGGCGAAGAGAATCTGCTAGTATGGTTGCATTCAAAGAGCTCTGGACATTACGCGTTACCATGCCTGAATCTTATAACCTGACCAATAATGTGCCGGTCAACCAGCAGATCTACCAGTTTTTGCGCAAGGATATCGTCGAGTGCACCATCCCACCCGGGACACTGCTTTCCGAAAAAGAAATTTCCACGCGCTTTAACGTTTCACGCCAACCGGTACGGGAAGCCTTCATCAAACTGGCGGAAGCCGGGCTGGTGCAGATTTTGCCGCAGCGCGGCACCTTTGTGATGAAGATATCGGCCAAACGCGTGGCCGACGGGCGTTTTATCCGCCAGGCGGTGGAGTGCGCCATCGTGCGCCGGGCCGCCACCAGCATTACGCCACAGCAATTAATGCAGTTGGAGCATAACTTACATCGCCAGACGCTGGCGGCGCAGAATCACCAGATCCGCGAATTCCTGGCGCTGGATGACGCATTTCACCAGTCGCTGACGCAGATCGCCAATTGCCCGTTAGCATGGGAAACCATCGAAACCATCAAGGCAACCATGGATCGGGTGCGTTTTCTTAGCCTGAGCGAAGTCTCGCCACCGGAAAGCCTGATCCTGCAGCACCACCGAATTTTCGACGCGCTGAAAGCCCACGATCCTGACAACGCCGAACGCGCCATCCATGCCCACCTGCAAGAGATGATTTACTCCATCACACCGATCAGCCAACAGAACAACGCGTGGTTTGAAAGCGAATAACCCCCGCCCCCTTCCCTTTTAGGGCGGGCTGGTCACCCATGTCCAGATAACTGGACACTCGCCATGATAATTTCGCTTTGCAAAATGGCATTTCCCGACGATCGCATCTATTGTTTCTCCTGGTTATCGGGATTTCATTAATGTGTTTCATACCCAAAATAATTCGAGTTGCAGAAAGGCGGCAACGCAGCGAATCCCCAAGAGCTTACATAAGTAAGTGACTGAGGTGAGCGACAAATCTGCCGGGAGCAGATTTGAACGCTGCTGGCAGCGGCCCCATCGGGGCGAGGCCCAGGGATGGGCCGAGTAATAAAGCCAACGTATCTGCAACTTGGAGTATGAAGGGTATTGCGGCTTCAACCACTGCTTTTTCATAACGCCGTAACCTTTACACCTGTCCTCTTGGGGTGGATATACAGCATATATGATGGCCACCCGGCCCAAGACGACAAGCGCAATGACCTGTGGCGGCGGTAAGGAAAAAGCCAAATCGGGAGTTAATCATGACTGATATTGCACAGTTATTAGGTAAGGAAGCGGAAGACCTGTTACAACACCGCTGTACCACTATCCCTGCAGAAAATCTCTACCTGCCTGGCGCCGACTTCGTTGACCGGGTAATGATCGATAACAACCGCCCGAACAGCGTGCTGCGCTCGATGCAAACGTTATACAACCACGGCCGCCTGGCCGGCACCGGTTATCTTTCCATCCTGCCGGTCGATCAGGGCGTGGAGCACTCCGCCGGGGCGTCCTTCGCCGCCAACCCGCTGTATTTTGATCCCAAGAATATCGTTGAACTGGCGATTGAAGCGGGCTGTAACTGCGTTGCTTCTACTTACGGGGTGCTGGCGGCCGTCTCGCGCCGTTATGCGCACAAAATTCCGTTCCTGGTCAAACTGAACCACAACGAAACCCTAAGCTACCCAACCCAGTACGATCAAACGCTGTACGCCAGCGTTGAGCAGGCGTTCAACCTGGGTGCCGTCGCCGTCGGCGCCACCATCTATTTTGGTTCCGAGCAGTCGCGCCGCCAGATCGAAGAAATTTCCGCGGCGTTTGAACGCGCGCATGAGTTGGGCATGGTCACCGTGCTGTGGGCCTATCTGCGCAACCCGGCGTTCAAAAAAGACGGGGTGGATTACCACTCCAGCGCCGATCTGACCGGCCAGGCCAACCACCTTGCCGCCACCATCGGCGCCGATATCGTTAAGCAGAAAATGGCGGAAAACAACGGCGGCTATCGCGCCATTAAATTCGGTTATACCGACGATCGCGTCTACGACAAACTCACCACCGATCACCCTATCGATCTGGTGCGTTACCAACTGGCAAACTGCTATATGGGCCGTGCCGGGCTGATCAACTCCGGCGGCGCCGCCGGGGATAACGATCTGCATGAATCCGTACGCACCGCCGTGATTAACAAACGTGCCGGCGGCATGGGCTTGATCCTGGGGCGCAAAGCGTTCAAAAAATCCATGAAAGACGGCGTGGCGTTGATTAATGCGGTGCAGGATACTTACCTGGATCAAAGCGTTACCATCGCCTGATATACCCTTCATGCAACTCGAATCATTTTGGGTATAACCGCAATTTGTCGGCTACATTTGGCCCAGCAGCGTTGCTGGGCCTTGTTGTTTCCAGGGGATGAGAAAGCACACCCAGCCTGCCGTTTCCCCTATTCCTATCCCCGCCGCCACGCTCAAGCCAGCCCCCTTTTGTTACCAACGCCACCAACCGCTTAACATCCCATTCTTAATCTTATTTTCCTTTCGCTTTAAACTTTCAAAATAAAATATTTATCTTTCATATTGTGATCTATTTAAAATAAATGGATAAGCAAAGTGATTACTGTAAGGGCCATGGCGACAGAGCCGCTGTCCGCTCCGGGCCATACCGTCCATTACAGGAGAAAAAAATGATTGAGCTAATAACCCACGGCGCCGAATGGTTTATCGGCCTGTTTCAGAAAGGCGGTGAAGTGTTTGTCGGCATGGTGACCGGCATCCTACCTCTGTTGATCAGCCTGCTGGTCATCATGAATGCCCTGATCAAATTTGTCGGCCAGGATCGTATCGAACGCTTGGCGCAGCGCTGCGCGGGCAATCCATTCTCGCGCTATCTGCTGCTGCCGCTGATCGGTACCTTCGTTTTCTGCAACCCAATGACCCTAAGCCTTGGCCGCTTCATGCCGGAAAAATACAAACCCAGCTACTACGCCGCGGCTTCCTACAACTGCCACTCAATGAACGGCCTGTTCCCGCACATCAACCCCGGCGAACTGTTCGTTTACCTCGGTATCGCCAGCGGCCTGACCACCCTGGGGCTGCCGCTTGGCCCGCTGGCGGTGAGCTACTTCCTGGTCGGCCTGTTCACCAACTTCTTCCGCGGCTGGATCACCGATCTCACCACCAGCCTGTTCGAACGCAAGATGGGCATCCGCCTGGATCGCCAGGTTCAACTTTAATCCGTGGAGTGCATCATGAGTGCTTATATCCGTATCGAGAAAGGTGAAAGCGGCTGGGGCGGCCCACTGGAGCTGCCGATAGTGCCGGGCAAGAAAATCGTCTATATCACCGCCGGTACCCGCCCTGCGATCATCGATCTGTTAAGCGATCTCACCGGTTGGCCGGCGGTAGACGGCTTCAAAGAAGGTGAACCGCCGGCGGAAGAAATCGCCCTGGCCGTCATCGACTGCGGCGGCACCCTGCGCTGCGGCCTGTACCCAAAGCGCCGTATCCCAACGATCAATATCCACGCCACCGGCCAATCCGGCCCGCTGGCGCAGTATATTCTTGAAGATATCTACGTTTCCGGGGTGCGCGAAAACAACATCCGCCGTATCGAACGCCAGGAAGGCGAAGCGGCAGCAGGCGCTGCACCGGTAGCAGACGCCCCCAAAGCCCGCGATTACGACACCAGCAAGAAAATCACCGAACAGAGCGATGGCCTGCTGGCCAAAGTGGGGATGGGAATGGGCTCGGTGGTGGCGGTGTTCTTCCAGGCCGGGCGCGACACCATCGACACCGTGCTGAAAACCATACTGCCGTTTATGGCGTTCGTCTCTGCGCTGATCGGCATCATCATGGCCTCTGGCCTGGGCGATTTCATCGCGCACGGCCTGACGCCGCTGGCCAACAGCCCCATCGGGCTGGTGACGCTGGCGCTGATCTGCTCCTTCCCGCTGCTTTCCCCGTTCCTTGGCCCAGGCGCCGTAATCGCTCAGGTGATCGGCGTGCTGGTCGGCGTGCAGATCGGCCTTGGCCATATCCCGCCGCAGTTGGCGTTGCCGGCGTTGTTTGCCATTAACGCCCAGGCCTCCTGCGATTTCATCCCGGTGGGGTTGTCGCTGGCGGAAGCCAAACAGGACACGGTGCGCGTTGGGGTGCCTTCCGTACTGGTCGGCCGTTTCCTGACCGGCGCCCCTACCGTGCTGATTGCCTGGGCGGCTTCGGCCTTTATTTATCAGTAACTTCCACTCTGCAGAGAACGTGCTATGAACACTATTTTCCAAACCACTATCACACACATCGGCGGCTGCGCGCGTGACGCACTGCAGGACGATATGTTGATCACTTTTAGGGAAGGCGCCCCCGCCGATATCGAAGCATTTTGCTTTATCCATCAGCACGGCAATACCACCGGCGAACTGCAGGTGGGCGGCGTGATGGAACTGGCCGAGCGGCGCTACCCGATCACTGCGGTCGGTAGCGTCGCCACCCAAAACCTGCGCGAACTGGGCCACGTTACGGTGCGCTTCGATGGTGAAGCGTTAGCAGAATTTCCCGGCTCAATCCACGTATCCGGCCCCACGCCGGCAGATATACCGTTAGGCAGTACGCTGAAATTTATCGCATAAGGAGTAGACCATGTCTGAAGTAGCTGTAGTGATTGGCGGTGGCCAAACGTTAGGCGCATTCCTTTGCCAAGGCCTGGCACAGGCCGGTTATCGCGTGGCGGTGGCCGATTTGAATGCCGACAACGCCCATCAGGTGGCACAGCAAATCAATGAAGAGTACGGCGCAGGCAGCGCCGTGGGGTTCCAGGCCGACGCCACCGATGAGGCCAGCGTCATCGCGCTGGCCCAAGCGGTGGATAACGCCTTCGGCGGGGCGAATCTGCTGGTGTACAGCGCCGGCCTCGCCAAGGCAGCGCCGATCACCGATTTCCTGCTGGGGGATTTCGATCGCTCGCTGCAAGTTAACCTGGTGGGGTATTTCCTCTGCGCCCGCGAGTTCTCTCGCCTGATGATCCGCGACGGCGTGGCGGGCCGCATCATCCAGATCAATTCAAAATCCGGCAAGGTCGGCAGCAAGCACAACTCCGGCTACAGCGCCGCCAAGTTCGGCGGCGTGGGGTTGACCCAGTCGCTGGCGCTCGATCTGGCGGAATACGGCATTACCGTTCATTCGCTGATGCTGGGCAACCTGCTGAAATCGCCGATGTTCCAGTCATTGCTGCCACAGTATGCGCAAAAGCTCGGCATCAAACCGGAAGAGGTTGAACAGTACTATATCGATAAAGTGCCGTTGAAACGCGGTTGTGATTACCAGGACGTGCTGAACACATTGCTGTTCTACGCCAGCGATAAAGCCGCGTACTGCACCGGCCAGTCAATCAACATCACCGGCGGCCAGGTGATGTTTTAACCCTAACGCCCCGGCCGCGATTGGCCGGGGCACGTATCCAGGAGCAACCATGAGCAGCGCCTTGATTACTTTCGCTATTATCGCCTGGCTGATGCAAATCGCCCTCGGCTGGTGGCAGTTACAACGTTTCAACCGTGCATTCGCGCGGCTTTGCCGGCTTGGCGCCGTCGGCGTTGGGCGCAGCGGCGGCCGGATGCGCCCGCGCGTGGTGCTGGCGCTGGCGTTTGACGCCCAACAGCGGGTGTGCGGCAGCATGATTATGCGCGGCCTGACCATCTTCGCCCAACCCAAGCCCCTTCCCCGCCTGCATGGTTTACATCAGCGGGATTTACGCCCGAATGTGATCTTCCCTAAGGATCGGCAATGCCAAATAGCACTAACGTTAGCGATCGCACCGAAAACATGATATTTTCACATTAAAAGACATTACCTTTCATAGTGAACACTTCGCTGGAGGGAATGTTTAACTCTTGTGAACAGGAATCGCTATGAAACCAAAGCAGCGGCAGGCCGCCATCCTCGAGTATCTACAGCGGCATGGCAAAACGGCGGTAGACGTTTTAGCCGAACATTTCTCCACCACCGGCACCACTATCCGTAAGGATCTCACCCTGCTGGAGGAGGAAGGCGCGGTTATCCGTACCTACGGCGGCGTAGTGCTCAGCCGCGATGACGGCGATCAGCCCATCGATCGCAAAACCCACATCAATACCGAAAAAAAACGCCAGATTGCCCATGCCGCCGCCAAACTGATCAACGACGGCGATTCGCTGATTTTCGACGCCGGCAGCACGGTGCTGCAAATGGTGCCGCACCTGGCGCAGTTCAACAACATCACGGTAATGACCAACAGCCTGCATATCGTTAACGCGCTGGTGGAGCTGGATAACGATCAAACCATCCTGATGCCTGGCGGCACCTACCGCAAAAAATCGGCTTCGTTCCACGGCAGCCTGGCGGAATCCGCCTTTCATCAGTTCAGTTTCGATAAACTGTTCATCGGCGCCGATGGGGTGGACCTTAACGCCGGCGTGACCACCTTCAACGAAGTACACAACGTCAGCAAGGCCATGTGCGAAGCCGCCAGCCGCATCATCCTGCTGGTGGATTCCTCCAAATTCGGCCGCAAAAGCCCAAACGTGGTGTGCGAATTGGGCATGGTTGATACCTTAATCACCGATAATGACATTCCCCCGGATTACCTCACCGCCCTGCAGGAAAGAGGGATCAAGACCATTCTGGTTGGAGGCCGCAATGCATAAAGCCGATGCGCTACTCAATTTTGCCCGCGAAACCCTGGAGATCGAACTGGCCGAAGCGCAGCGCCTGTTGGCCAGGCTGGACGGCAACTTTGTACGTGCCTGTGAGCTGCTGCTGCACTGCCGCGGCAAAGCGGTGATTTCCGGCATCGGTAAGTCCGGCCATATCGGCAAGAAAATCGCCGCTTCACTCGCCAGCACCGGCACGCCGGCCTTTTTCGTCCACCCGGCGGAAGCGCTGCACGGCGATCTGGGCATGATCAGCAAACAAGACGTGGTGATTTTTATCTCTTATTCCGGGCGCGCCAAAGAGCTGGATTTGATCCTGCCGCTGCTGGCGGAAAGCCAGATCCCGGTGATCGCCATTACCGGCGGTAAAGAATCGCCGCTGGCGCAGGCCGCCGCCTGCCTGCTGGATATCAGCGTGGAGCGCGAAGCCTGCCCGATGGGCCTGGCCCCCACCTCCAGCGCCGTCAACACGCTGATGATCGGCGACGCGTTAGCCATGGCGCTAATGCGCCAGCGTGGTTTCAACGCCGAGGATTTCGCCCGTTCACATCCCGGCGGCAGCCTGGGCGCCCGCCTGCTTAACCGCGTGCATCACCTGATGCGCACCGACGATCGCCTGCCCAAAGTCAGTGAAGATGCCGACATAATGGCCGCCATGTTGGAGCTAAGCCGCACCGGGCTTGGGCTGGTGGCGGTATGCGACGCACAGCAAAAAGTCGTGGGGGTGTTTACCGACGGCGACCTGCGCCGCTGGCTGGTCAAAGGCAACTCACTTAACGACAGCCTGGCCCCGGCGATCACCCGCCCCGGCTACCGCCTGCCGGAACAGTGGCGTGCGGGCGAGGCGCTGGAAGCGCTGCATCAGCAACATATCAGCGCCGCGCCGGTGGTTGATCTGGATGGCGTGCTGGTTGGCGCCATCAACCTGCACGATCTGCACCAGGCCGGAATTAGCTAACCGCCCCAGGCCAACTCTGCTCCCTCTCCCTTGGGAGAGGCCGGGGTGAGGGGGAAAAACGCCCCAGGCCAACTCTGCCCCCTCTCCCTTGGGAGATGGCCGGGGTGAGGGGGAAAAAAGCCCCAGGCCAACTCTGCCCCCTCTCCCTTGGGAGAGGGCCGGGGTGAGGGGGAAAACGCCCCAGGCCAACTCTACCCCCTCTCCCTTGGGAGAGGGCCGGGGTGAGGGGGAAAAACGCCCCAGGCCAACTCTGCCCCCTCTCCCTTGGGAGAGGGCCGGGGTGAGGGGAAAAACGCCCCAGGCCAACTCTGCCCCCCTCTCCCTTGGGAGAGGGCCGGGGTGAGGGGAAAACCCTTGCCCCCTTCCACTGGCAGAAACCAGAATGGAAACCGCAATCACCACCAGGCATGGAAATGATGCACCGGGCCAATACCGTGCCCGACCTCCAGCGTATCCGCCTGTTCCAACGCCTTTTGCAGATAGTCCTTAGCTGCTGCCACCGCCTCCGCCCAGTTAGCATGGCGTGGCCGCAACGCCGCCAGCGCCGCAGACAGCGTGCAGCCCGTGCCGTGAGTGTGGCGCGTGGCAACGCGCGGCGCGGTGAAACGCCGCTCCCCTTCGGCGCTAAACAACCAATCCGGGCTTTCCTGCTCGCTCAAATGTCCGCCCTTGATCAACACCGCTTTGCACCCTAGGGCCAAAAGCGCTCTGCCCTGCTCGCGCATTTGCCGTTCGTTTTCCGCCGGGGCGCAGCCCAGCAAAGCGGCGGCCTCCGGCAGGTTCGGGGTAATTATCGCCACCTGCGGCAAAAGAAGCTGGCGGATGGCCGCCACCGCCTCCGGCGCCAATAAGGGATCGCCGCTTTTAGCCAGCATCACCGTATCCAGCACGACAAAAGGCGGCTGATAGCGGCGCAAACGTTCCGCCACTGCCTGCACGATCTCGGCATTGGCCAACATGCCTATTTTAGCGCTGTCGATACGCACATCGCTCAGCACGGAATCCATCTGCGCCGCCACAAATTCCGGCGCGATGTTATACACCGACTGCACGCCACGCGTATTCTGCGCCACCAGCGCGGTAATCACGCTGGTGCCGTATGCGCCAAGCGCCGAGAAGGTTTTCAAATCTGCCTGGATGCCGGCGCCGCCGCTGGGATCGGTGCCTGCAATCGTCAACGCATTAATCCGTTTCATTGCAGATCCTCCGCGCGCAGTTGGTACAACGCATCGAGGAAGGCCGGCGTAAAACTGCCTGGCCCCGCCGCTATCGCGCAGGCCCGCTGACCGCATAACGCCATCACTCGGCAGGCCGTCGCGACGTTATCAAGGCGCGCCCCCGGCAGGCTACAAAACGCCGCCGCCACCGCAGACAGTGAACAGCCGGTACCCACGACCCGCGTCATCAGCGCATCGCCACCGGTTACCGCCCAACTGCGCACACCATCCGTGACATAATCAATTTCGCCGGTTACCGCCACCACGGCGCCGCTGGTACTTGCTAACGCCTGCGCAGCGGGCAGTGCCGCCAGTGAATCGTCGGTGCTGTCCACCCCGCGCCCACCGCCCCGCTGGCCGCTCAGCGCCATAATTTCCGATGCGTTACCGCGAATTGCCGCCGGCTTTAGCGTTAATAATTGCCGGGCAAACTCGGTGCGATAGCGCAACCCACCCACCGCCACCGGATCCAGCGCCCAAGGGGTACCCGCCTGGTTCGCCGCCTTAACGGCGGCCAGCATGGCTGCTGCACTGGCTTCGGTTAGCGTGCCAATATTCACCAGCAGCGCGCTGGCAATGCCGCTGAACTCCGCCGCTTCGCTGGGCTCTACCACCATCGCCGGCGAAGCGCCTAACGCCAACAGTACATTGGCCGTTAACGACTGCACGACATCATTGGTCAGGCAATGCACCAGCGGTGGGTGTTGTTTGAATTGGTGGAAACAGGCCGCGGCGCGTGCGCCGGCTAAGGTATCTGGTCGAGCGTTCATAATCCTCCCAACCGGCGTTCAAGAAGGCGGGCACCGGTTGGGGCACCGAGACTTCCCTACGCTGGCATTATCCAGTTCAGGTAATACGGGTAAAATCTCAGCCAATGCGCATTGCACAAAGGCACCCCGAGTCTTTGATAAATCTGTAAATTTTCACTTAAAACTTTATTAAGTTCTAAACAGGATACTGCCAGCGGCAAGGGTTGTAAATCATTGGTGGCATGTGGCGGGATACAGAAAGCTTGGCCATAACGTAGATAAAAACATTACCAAGCATGCAGATATGTATACAAAGGGGGTAGGTTGCGCATAGGCGGGCACGACCTAGCTTTGATGTGCAGACACAATGAGTAAACTATTTGGCAAAATTTATTTTTACTCTTTTTTTCGAAAATGATAAAGATAACAACATAAATTCGTTAAGGAAGGTAATGAATCAAAATCAAAGCGGCGGTTATCTTTTGCTTCTCCTTTCAAGGTATGAACTATTTTCACTAACGAAAATAATGCGCAGAGAGTGATTTAACATGATAAAAAACATCCATATAGAGAACTATCGCTCGATTAAAAACCTCTCATTGGAACTCGATAAGCTTAATATCATTTTTGGCCCAAATGGCTGTGGGAAATCAAACCTTTATAAAGCTATTCACCTTTTATCCGGTGCAGCTACAAATCAGCTTTCGTCGTTGTTAAGTGATGAAGGTGGCATAGAAAATGCTATGTGGACAGGGATTTCGAGATCAAACCACAGCGCTCGCAGGTTGCTGTTATCATGCGAAACGGAAGACTTCGAGTATGAACTGCAGATCGGTTTTCCAGACAAACTTCGCTTTAAAACACTCTTCGAATTAGATCCAGTGATAAAAGAAGAAAACATATGGCTTGCTGGATATAATCGTAGACCATCGTCTCAGATCTTACGCAGGAAAAATCAAGCCGTAGTATTATCTGATATAAATGGAGATAAAGTAACACATGCAGGTTATATTTATGAAAATGAATCTTTATTTAGCCAACTCAGTGAGCCACATCTTTATCCCGAAATATCGCAGACCAAAGAGACTATTCGTAATTGGCGTTTTTATCATGAATTTGACGTTTCGCGAAAATCCGCAATTAGGCAACCACAAGTTGGATTTAGGTCGCCAATTTTAGCCAGTGATGGTAGAAATCTTGCCGCTGCTTATCAAACCATTGTCGAAATTGGCCACATTGAACTTTTAACTGAGATACTGCATGACGCTTTCCCAGAGTGTTCCTTTTTTTGCATAAATGACAAAGCCAGATTTAACATGATGATGAATCGTAAAGGATTATCTCGGCCACTGCATATAAACGAGATGTCTGATGGCACTATCAGATTTTTATGCCTGGCCGTGGCTCTGTTGAGCCCACGCCCGCCTTCATTAATTGTACTCAATGAACCAGAGAATAGCCTTCACCCTCAAATGCTACCTGCGTTAGCAAATTTAATATCAGAAGCCAGTCAATATTCACAAATCTGGCTTACAAGCCATTCACCTCAACTGGCTGAATTAATAAGTAAACATATTGAATTTCAATTATACGAGCTTTCAATTGATGAAGGACAAACTTCAGCAAGGAAAACATGAGATAGATAGAAATTATTTAATATAGGGATAGTTGCAACAGCCACTAAAGAAGAGTGGAAAGTGTTTATGTTTTTGGGTACCAGTAAAAATCCCGACAACAAGATCGGGACACCCGGATTTTATTTAAAAAATAATTAAATTGAATTTGTAATAACTAATTCACACTTACCAGTAAGAAAATTAAAAATTACATGTAAAACTCAATAAAATATTATTATTCCATTACCATTCGAATAACACCAGATGATCTATTCTCAGGCAACTGAAAAACGTTACTCCATAGTTCTTGCACTAGTTCACAGGCAATTTTTTCCTTTCCGATACCCTTGAGTGGCTCGCCTATTATGATGAGATCCTGACCATACTTTAGCATCATTTTCTGTATTACTAACTTAGGTCAGTGTGCTCACCCACCGTGATATCAACGCCCCCCTGGCCCGCAAAGATACCCGTCTGCTCCTTCACGCTGTCGTAGTTGCTGTGCATCTTGTCCCGGCTCAGGTTCACGCTGCCCGAACCGCTCATCGAGCCAAGGGTGAAACTCCCGCCGGCGCTGGCGTTCTGCTGCTTCGCGTCGTAGTTGTCGCTGTCCTGTTCGCTAATCAACCATGTCAGCCATTTACTTGCTGCTTTCATTACGCTTTCCCTGCGTTATTTTCCCACGGATTTTAACAGCCTTGTCGCTCCTGCCATTACCGGTTTTCCATCAGCGATGCTTCCCCGGACGCGGCGCCACGCCGACCGCAATGATATGACGCGCTATTACAGCCGAAGCCCCAGCCTGCACCTTAAAGGCGACTGGCTGGAAGCCGCGGGATTTGGGACTGATGCCCCCGGTAATTGTCACCGTTGAGCACGGCCAGTTGCTGGTTCGCCCTGTAATTAAGTGACAGACAATAAATATCCTCCGGCATAGCCGGAGGTTTTTCTGATGCGCCTATAAGGCTCTGTTACCAGCCGCGCCCTAACAGGCGCATACGATCTGACATTTGCATCAGACTCCGTTACTTACGGCCCGTAAACGGGCTACCCGGGTAAGGGATCGATAACTGCTCGCCCATTTTATCCTCTTCAAGTTGGTGCTTTATGTATTCCTGTATCTTCGCGGTGTTCTTCCCCACCGTATCTACGTAGTACCCCCGGCACCAGAACTCCCTGTTTCTGTATTTGAATTTCAGATCTCCAAACTGCTCATAAAGCATCAGACTGCTTTTCCCTTTCAGATATCCCATAAAGCCAGATACGCTCATTTTGGGCGGGATTTCCACAAGCATATGGATATGATCTGCGCAGCATTCAGCTTCCAGGATCCGTACATTTTTCCACTCACACAGCTTTCTTAAGATACTGCCTATCGCCAGACGTTTCTCTCCGTAAAACGCTTGTCCTCGGTATTTTGGCGCAAAAACTATGTGATATTTACAGTTCCATAGGGTGTGCGCTAAGCTCTTTTCGTCCCCCATTGGGACCCCCTTTTGATTTCTTGTTGAACTTTTGCAGTTGCCAGACCGCAAGATGTTTTAACAAATCAAAAGGGGTTTTAATAACTGGCTTAAAGCTGAAAGCTTTCCGGAACCCCCAGCCTAGTTGGGGGTTTTCCATAGACAAAAAATCCCGGCCAGTTTGAGGGGCCGGGATTTCGTTATAGGGTCATTTAGCTGACTCTTTTCTAACTTTGCGTTCTTGCAACTTGGCTTTTATCCAAAGTCCGACACCTAAAATAAGGCCACCGATATATCCTGATTCAAAAAAGGATGAAAAAACATCCATCCAACTGAACGGGAAAAAACCCTTTTTAAAATAAATAATCACTGACGCAAGAAGCACTGATATAAAATCAAAAAATAAAAACAATATCATACACATAAGCATCACCTTGATTAATAATAGGAAACTAATTTTTATTTTCATTTTTTCCCTTTTCATCCAAGTGACTTTTTACAAAATTTCCTGTTTCCTCACTGATATAGCTACCACCAATAGCGCCTGTTAAATCAGAAACAGCCTCTTCTGCAACTTTCGACGTTACGCCTTTTATTATGGTGCCACCAATACCTCCAGCTACAGTACCAGCGCCAGCACCTGCAACAGAGTTAGTCGGATCTTCCCCTTTAATACCGCTACCAACCGCAGCGCCGCCCATATTTATCGCCGCAGATACCTTCCATCCTTTCCCTGTCGTGGCTGCCGCTGTTACTCCAGCCAGAATTGCATCAACATAACTGAACTCGTCATTTCCACTAAGCTGAACGCCAGTGTTAACCGCTGTACCTATCGCTGCGTTGAGAGCCATACCTTCTTTTATCGTGTTGCCCAGCATGCTACTGCCGAATATCAGTGCCGGATCGCCGATGCCGGCATTGGATTTATGATACCCCCACGTTTTCATTATGGTTTGCGCTTGTTGCTGTGCTTCTGTCTGCGGGGCTGATTTCAGATAATCCTGTCCTGTCAGCATCCCAGTAATCAGCTCTTTAGTGACGGCATCACCGTATTGTGCCTGCATTTCGGCAGCGTAGATCCTCAGATAGCTGGCCAGTTCCACTTTTTCTCCCGCTGTCATCGCCGCAGGATCGCTGTTGAACAGGGCGACTAACGCATCACTTCGCTGATCCGCATTCTCAAGTTCCAAAAACTCCTTAGCAGTTTGCAGCGTCTTATCGCCCTTCTTCACTTTTTCCGCTAACTCATCACGTTTTGCCGATGATGTGCTGCTCAGGAAATTATTCTCCACGGTCGTCTTCCCGGCCTGTGCTGCCGTTAACGTATCAGCGTTACTGTCTCCAATCAACCCGCCTGCCAGCCCTGCCGCCAGCGTTCCCAACATGCTGATTGTCTGCTTCTCGCTTTCGCTCAGTTCACTGACGTTTTTACCGGGATACAGCGCCTCCATCACTAGCTGCGCCATCACCTCACCGCTAACGGCGCCTGCCGCACCCGCCAATACATTGTTGCCCTGCGCCGCTGCCAGCACCGCGTTCACCACTGCATGGGCCATCAGACGCGAAGTGCCTTCCTCTGTCGTCTGCGCGATTATAGTCGCCAGATACGGCGCACTGCCGCCCGGCAGGGCTTTCGCCAGATCGCCACCCGCCAACCCCTGCACCGCCGCCGTCGCCGCCTGGATTACCTGTTGATACTTGCCGCCGGTGCCGTAACCCGACGCGTTAAACGCCTGATTGTAGAAATTCTGGTACACCTGGCCGCTGATATCGTCTGCGGTCGGTTCCTTGCCCGGATTAGTTTTGCGCCACTCCGCCTCGGCGGATTTCAGCTGCTCCGGCGTCACGCTCTGCATCCGCTCGTTCGCCGCTTTGGTGGCTTCTATCTGCCCCTGCGTGCGCACGATATCACTCACCTGATTCCCAATCTCCCCTATCAGTTGCGCTTCCCTTAGCCGGTTCTGCTCTTTCTCCTTATCAAATATCGGGCTTAACGTCTGGTTGGCGTGTTCAACATCCCGGCTCAGGTCTGCCACATCTTGCTGCTGGTTCGCCGGGTCGCGAATGATAATCGTGCCTTCACTCACCGCCGATTGCGTAGTCGAACGCGCGCTGCCGCTGTCGTTCACCCCGGTCAGCAGGCCGTTCGCCATATTCCCCGCGAACTGCCCGCCGATGCTACCGCCCGAGCTGATACCCACGCTCTGGTGTTCCACCTGGTAGTCCGCCTTGTTTTCGATATCGCTGAACCCCAGCGTGCCGGTATCCAGTGTATTCTTCTCCGCACTGGCCGTCGAACCTATCACCGCACCGTTCAACTGCGTATGCTCACCCACCGTGATATCAACGCCCCCCTGGCCCGCAAAGATACCCGTCTGCTCCTGCACGCTGTCGTAGTTGCTGTGCATCTTGTCCCGGCTCAGGTTCACGCTGCCCGAACCGCTCATCGAACCAAAGGTAAAACTCCCGCCGGCGCTGGCGTTCTGCTGCTTCGCGTCGTAGTTGTCGCTGTCCTGTTCGCTGGTTAACGTCAGGTTACGCCCCACATCCATCGTCACTTTATCGCCACTGACCTGTGCGCCGGTCAGGGTGGTGTCGCGCCCGCTGGTGATGGTCAGATTATTGCCGGCGTTGAGCGTGGTTTCGGTATGGGTCAGGCCATTGCCGCTTTCGCTGCCCGTGCCCTTGTTCACGCTGGCCGACACGCTGATACCCCAGCCCCCTTGCCCGGCGCCGATCCCCACGCCAATACTGCCCCCCTTGCTCTCGTTTTTGCCCTCAAGCTGCTGGCTGTTCTCGGCAGACACCAGATTCACGTCCCGCGCCGCATTCAGCGTAATGTCTTTCCCGGCCTGCAGTTGGCTACCCTGCACGTTGATATCGCTGCCGGTGGCATGAATATTCAAGCTGTTGCCCGCCGTCAGGGTACTGCCCTGGCTCTGGGTCTGGCTGCTGGCCTGCTCGGATTTGAACGACTGGCTGCCATAGGAAAGGCTCACGCCGATGGCGTTCTGATTTTGGGCATCCGTCGTCGCCAACACGCCGCCCTGCGCCGCTTCCACCCCACTTAAGGCCGCTTTCATGCCCTGCAGCGTGGCCAAACGGCCACTGCTTTCTTTACCGGCCTGATTGGCCGTGGTAACCGCCGTGTTCGCCGCACTGCCCACCGAGCCGGACAACGCCAGCGTCAGCCCGCTTTGTTTCTGCTCCAGGCTGTGGGTCTGGCTGCTCTGATTTTCGGCCGCCAGAATATCGACGTCTTTTCCGGTCAGGTTGATATCTTTCGCCGCCAGCACGTCGGAACCTTGTACCGTCACATGGTTCCCCGCATTCAGCGTGACATTCCCCTGGGTGCTGCCCACCGTGCTGCCAACCTGGCTGACGGTGTTTTCGCTGTCGGTGATTTTCAGGCTGTTTGTGCCGTAGCTGAAGCCAATGCCGCCGGTGCCGGAAAAGCTGGATTTCTTGCTTTGGCTGGCCGCGCTGGCCTGGTAGTGATTTTCCACCGTCCCGAGCGTAATATCGTTGCCTGCCGTCAACGCAATATCCTCACTGGCAACAATATTGCTGCCCATCACGTTGATATCCTTGCCGCTTTGCAGAATAACCGCCTGCCCGCTCAACAGGCTGCCATTGGCTGTGCTGCTGTGCTCCTCCCGCTGGTAGGCATTCTGGCTGCTGCTCAGAAAACCTTTACTGCTGCTACTGCCCTGCTGCATCAGGTGCTGTTCATCCCGGCTGGCGTTGAGAGAAATATCCCCGGCCGCGTTAAGCCCAATCGTGCCTGCCTCACTTTGCAGCGTGCTGCCCTGGAGGGTGATATCCCCCTGTTTCGCGATGACCGTCACGCCGTCTTTGGCGCTGAACACGCTGCCAAGCGCGGTATCGCTGGCGCTTTCGGTCTGGCGCTGGCTTTGCGTAGCGCCCACCTGGTTTTGCTCGCTGTCGCTCTCCGCCAACCGCTGACGCGCCTCCTTGAGGGTTACCTGTTGTGCGCTCAAGCCAATGCTGCCTGCCGCGCTGTCCACCTGCGCGCCTTCGGCGATCACGGCGCCGCCGGCCACCAGCGTCACACCGTTGTCACCGCTGAGCGCACTGGTGTGCAGGGTCTCTTCCCGGCGGCTATTGCTCACCGTTGAGGTGCTGCTGTTGGCATGCAGTTGGGTATCATGGGTGGTGGTATCGGCCAGTAATGCCACATTGCCGCCGGCCCGCAGTTGCGTTTCCCCTCCGGCGGCGGCCTGGCTACCCTGCAGGGTGAGATCCTGGCCCGCCGTCAGGCTGAGGTTGCCGCCGGCATTCAGGCTGCTGCCCAAAGCCTGCTGCCATTCACCGCTCACCTGGGCCAGGCGTTCACCGGCGGCTTCCAGCCCGGCGCTGGTGCGGTTGCCCATCGCGCCGGCAATCACGTTCAGTTCCGCCGTCGTGCTGCTACGGGCCGTGGTGATGTTCAGATTATTGCTGACGCTAAGGCTGAGGTTCTCGCTGGCGGTGAGGCTCGCCCCCTGCAAACGGATATCGCCGCCGCTCAGGCTAAGCTCACGCGCCTGCATGCTTGCCTGGCGCAGCGCATCCTGCAGGTTGGTGCTCAGGCCGATGCTGTCTGCCTGCACATTGAGGGTATCAGCACGGATGTCGCCCCCCAGATGCAGGAACTGGTCGCTATCAATACTTAACGCCTGATCGGCAAACAGGTTAGCCGCATTGCTGAGGCTGCCGGTTGACAGCTGCAGATTGCCGCCCGCGATCACCGCGCCATCACCGGTGATGCGCACCGTGCTGTTGGCCAGATAGACTTGCGGCACCCACACGGTCTGCGGCCCCGTGGCCGTCTCAACCGTTTCGCTCACCAGCCAGACGATATCCTGCTGTAATGCGGCAATCTGTGACGGCGTGAGGGCCACGCCGGGCACCAGATGGAAATCTTCCGCCACCGTGATCGCGTTATTCATCAGGGCCTGATATTGCGCCATGGCATCAAAGCCCTGCAATGAGGGGCGCCCGGTCAACGCCAGTAGCTGTTCACGCACCACCCGCTGTTCGTAGTAACCATCCCCCAAGCGCTTATGCACCTGGCTGGGATCATAACCGACCTGCTGCAACAGATAATCGCTGCTCAGGAACTGGCTTCTGTCGGTAAAGCGTGAGTCAGTCACCACCAGGAAAGCGCTCTCTGCCGCAGTTTGCTGGCGGAACAGACCATTATTAGGAATCGTCGTCGCTACGTTGGCCAGATGCTGTTGGTCGGTTAACGCCAGCTCACCTGGCGTGAGCGGCCGGCTGCCCTCCGCCAGCCCGGTATCGGCGGCCTGCCAGCGCTGCCCGCTGATGTTGACCGCTAACGGGTTGCGTTCCCATTCGGCGCGTTCGGCCGCCGCCGCGTTTTGCGCGGCCGCCACGGTGCTGATTTGCGCCTGGTTGACGGTGGTGTTTGTCAGCTGTGCGCCGCTGAGCGTGACATTGCCGTAACCGCTGATAACCCCGTCAAGGGTGGTTAAGGCGGTGGTTTCGTCGATAGTGTAGGTCGGGTACCAATGCCCCTCCGCCCGATCATAATGATCGACAATATATTCCTGGCGCCGCTGATTCACCGAATAGCCGCGGTTGATGATGTTGGCAGTGCCGTCAATCGTCAGGTTGCCGTTGCTGCTGATGGTGCTGGCGTCATTCTGCAGTTGCCCGGCAATATGCAGGAACATGTTGCCCCCGGCGAGCAGGCTCGCCCCAACGCCGGCGGAAACCAGCCGATCTTCGGTAAGGGTGCCCGTGGCGGTGCGTTCACGCAGGTTGTTGTAATCCGTCACATAAGGCGCGCTGGCAATATCGATAAACCGATCGGGGCTCCACTGCTCGATCTTTTCGCTATCGGTGGCATTCCACCAGACGGTGTTTTGATAAGGGGTGGGAACAGCGCGTTGCCGCGGGCCGCGCGTCTCGTAAAACGTCATGGCATAGCTGCCGTCGGCGTTGGGAACCAGAGCCAGATAGTTGACCCACAGGCTGATCGATTGCCCCTGAGCGTCTTTTACCTGAACCTCCGCCCGTTTGGCGTTGGCGTCAATATTCAGCAACGTGCCATAGGGGTTGCTCTCTGCCGCCGCATCGTCACGGAAGGTCAACCGTTGGGTGGTCGGCGCCAGGGTGCTGACATCCGTATTGACGTCCTCGCCATAGGAACGCCAGTAGTAGTTGTATCGGTGCCAGCTGTAATCGCTGGTCTGGGCGTCGCGTTCAATCTCCAGCCCGTCACGCAGGTTGTCAAAGCGCGTCGCCGTCAGGGTGAGATCCCCTTCCGCTTCAATCGTGCCGGCACGGTTTTCAATCAGATCCGCGCTGGAAAGCGCCAGGGAGCCAGCGCTGTAAATCAGCGCGCCAGCCTGGTTGGTCAACCGCTCGCCGGTTATCAGGCTGATGTGCGCCGTGGCGGCAATCAGCGCTTCGCGGCCATGGTTATCCACCGTCCGGCTGTTGACCGTGAGGTTATCCGCCATCAGCGTCGCCGAGTTGTCCAGGCTGTCGGCGTCGAAGGCCAGCGTATCGGCTTCAATGCGCCCCTGATTGCGCAGTTCCCCGGTGGTGAAACGCAGCGTTTTACCGACCAGCGTCGCCAGGTTGTTCAGGTGCGTGCTGTAGAGCGTAAGCTCACCCGGCAGCAACCAGTCGGCCAGGTTGGTCAATACGCCGGCCACCCGCAGGATCACCGCGCTGTTGCTGTTTATCGTGTCCCCGGCCTGATGGGTGTAATCCTGCTGAATTGAAAGTTGCAGCGCCTGCTGGCTGAGCAACGTTCCCCCCTGATTATCCAGCGATTGGGCCGCCACCGTTAACGCCCCGCCGCTCTGGATCGTCCCGCCCTGGTTTAATAGGGCCAACGCGGGCGTGGCGCCGCCGCTGATACGCAATGAATCATTGGATAAAATACGCCCCTGGCGATTATCCAGTGCGGCCAGCTGTGACAGGGCCAGAGTGCCCGCGCTCTGCACGCGCCCGGCGCTATTATCCAGCGTTTGCGCGCTCACGTCGGTCTGCGTGGTGCCAATCAACAGGCCGCCGTCCCGGTTATTCAACTGCCCGGCATACACCGTCAATGCGCCCTGGCTGCTGATTATCCCCTGGTGACTGTTGTCGATATTCTCGCCGTTGAGCGTCAGCGCCTGGCTGGAAACCAATTGCCCCGCCTGGTTATCCATGCGGCTGCCGTTCAGCGTGAGGGCGCCGCCGCTGTGGATTTTACCCTGCTGGTTATTGAGATAGCTGAAATGATAATCGCCCGCCCCCTGGCCGATCACGGTGCCCGCCAGGTTATCAAACTGGTCGGCAGTCAGTTGGATCGTGCCCTGGCTGCTAATCACGCCCTGGGCGTTCAGCAGCCGTGCGGCGCTGATCTGCACCCCTTCACCGCTTTGCAAATTGCCCTGGCGGTTATCCAACTGGTCGCTCAGGGTTAGATGCAGCTGTTGCTGGCTGTAGAGCAGGCCGTTTTGCGGGTTATCGATGCTCTGCGCCCGGATCTGTAGCTGTTCGCCCGCCAGCAGTTGCCCACCCTCATTGTGCAACACGCCGGCAAGGGCCGCGTCCGTTTGCCCCTGTAACCACAAGCGCGCTTGCGCGCTGATTTTTCCGCCCTGGTTGTACACGTCCTGAAGTATCTGCAGCAGCACACTGCCTGCAGACTGCACTACGCCGTACTGGTTATTCCAGCGCGTGGCGGTCAGGCTGGCATCCTGCTGGCTGACGACCTCGCCCTGCTGGTTATCGAAACGCTGGCTAACCGCCGTCAACGATCCCTGGCTGCCGATCCAGCCTTCAGCATTCAGGATATTCTCCGCCAGCAAGCGCTGCGCCTGCTGGCTGAAGAGAGTGCCATTGCGGTTATCCAACGCGCCGGTGAACTGCATATCCAGCGTATCCAGCGCCTGGATTGCCCCCTGCGTGTTGATCAGTTCGCGCGCGCGTATCGTGCCGCTACCGCCACTGGCCAGCTTTCCGCCCTGATTGTCCCAGGCCCCGGAAAGGTGCAATGCCAACGCCTGCTGGCTTTTCACCAGCCCCTGTTGCCGGTTGTTCAACTGCCCGCCATTGAGCGACAGCGCTGCGCCGCTGAGCAATTTGCCCGCATCATTATTGAACAGGCTGAGTGCGCCGCCCTGCCAATGGAGATCCTGCTGCGCCGTCAGGGTACCCGCCTGATTATTGATGTTACCGGCGGTGTTGATGGCCAGCTCACCGCCCGATTGCAGCCGGCCTGCGGCATTATCCAGGCTGCCCGCCGCAATGCTGGCCTGCTGCCCGCCCAGCGCCGTGCCTTTGCGGTTATCCCAATGGCCTTCGGTCGTCACCGCCAGCACGTCGCCGGCTTCCATCAGCCCTTGCTGATTGTCGATCGCCTCCTGGGCATCAAGCTGCAGCCGCCCCTGGCTCACCATCTGCCCCCCGGCATTATTCAGCGCCTGTGCCGCAAGCTGAAGATGCTGGCCGCGGATCTCACCCTCCTGGTTACTGAGCAGCCCTTGGCTATTCAGAGCCAGGCTCCCGCCGGCCAATAACTGGCCCTGGCGGTTATCCAGCCCGTTTAGCGCCGTAATGCCCAACGTTGACTGGCTTTGCAGGGTGCCCTGAAGGTTGATCAATGCGCCGACATCCAGTTGCAAACCGCCGTTGCCGCCCATCACGCCGGAGGTGTTGTTCAACAGGCCGCTCACCCGCCAATGCTGCGCCGTGCCGTCCAGCGCCACCAGCCGGCCGCGCAGGTTATTGAGGGCGGCGCTATTCAGGCTAAGCCATTGCGCTTCAATACTGCCATCGGTGTTATCCAGCGCACCACGCAGGGTAAAACGACTTTCCCCCGTGCCCACCTGCGACCAGACGCCCGCCTGGTTGTACAGGCTATCGGCGGTGATTTGCCAGTTCCCGGCGCGGATTTGCGCCTGCTGCGTGTCGAGGTACCCCAAACTGTTGACGGTGAGTTGCTCACTGTCCACCTGCGCCTGTTGCAACAGCACGTCCCCGGCTTGCGCCGTCAACTGCGCCTGCCCGGCTGCCAGGCGGCTGTGGCTTAAATCCACCCGGCGGCCGGTCACCACTACCTGTTTCTGGCTCAGCAAGCTGCCGCTGGCGCGAATATCCCCCTGGCTGACGAGAGTAATATCCGCCGCGCGGATCAGGCTGCTGTTCGCATCGCTGCCCGCCAAAAGCGCCCCGCTGCTCTGGATACCTTGCTCAGCGCGCAGCGTGACGTTGCCGGCCGCCGCCAGCGTGCCGGATTGGCGAATTTCGCCCTGGCGGCTTTGTACGGCCAGTTGGCCACCACTGTACAGTTTGCCCTGGTGTTCAACGCTGTCTCGGGCGGTTAAGCTAATATCTCCGCCGGCCTGCGTGTAAGGCTCCGCTGTGCCGGCCTGCCAGACAAGTTTGCCCTCACTGCTCACCACCAGGGTCTTTTCAGCCTGCAGATGCCCGCCCTGATTGCGAACCCCCACCCCCGCTTCGGTGCCGATCATCCGGATATGGCCGCTGTACATGCCGCCCATCTGGCCCATATCGATGGCCAACTCGGGTTTGGCGCTGCCGTCGTCCGAAAACGGCGTCGCGGTTTTACCGTCCGCGCTCACGCGGTTGCGGCCAGCCACCACCGACAGCTCATCTTTGGCCCAGACGCCGGCATTGATTGCTACCGCGCGCGCCAGAATATCCACGTATTCGGTATCATGACGGCTATCGCCATTCAGCCCGCCGCCCTCCACGCGCACTACGCCGCGTTCGATCTGGTAGCCCGCCAGGCTGCCGTCGGCGTTCAACTGCGGCTTGCCGGTCGTCAGCGTCATTCGCCCGGCATTGAGGGTGCCGCAACCATTGCAGACAATCCCCGCCGGGTTAGCGACAATCACCTGCGCCCGCCCGCCGGCCACTTCCAGAAAACCGCGCAGTTGGCTGGGGTTGTTGCTGTTGACTTCATTGAGGATCACCCGTGCGGGGGCGGCATCCGGATTCAGGTTAGGGTTGCCCTGTATCATCCCGGCCATCTGGGTGGACGTCATTACCGCCGAGTTGTTGAGAATGGCGCCTTTCTGCTCGACATCAAACTGCTGATACTGGTTGTGCGATATCCCGGCCTGATTGGGCGCGGTAATATTCACCTGCGGTAAGCCGTTCGCCGTGGCAATCACATCCGGCCGCTGGCCGGGCGCCGCCGCACTGTCCGCCACAATGCCGTCGGCCGCCGCCGGCCCGGCAAACAGCGCCAGCCCCAGCAGCCATACCGTGCGGCGCAGCGTCACCCACAACCGTGGCGCGCCGGCGCCGCGGCTTTGCCCCGGCTCGCTGCTGCAACTGCGGGCCAGTTCGGAAACCACCCGCAGTTCCCCATGGGTGCGGCTGAAAATAAGGCGATAGCAATGCTTGTTCATGAGTCACATCCGTGAGAAAAGTCAGTCCGTTCTGGTCAGTTGCGGCACAGGGCCGGCCTCAGATCTCCAGGTTGACGCTAAAGCCAGCCGACGCACCGGATGTGCGGAAATTATCCGGCTTGTAGAGCGGCATACCGGCGAACAGATCGTAGCCAAACCGCCCCCACATCGCCCCCCGCATGCCCAAAGCGCTGCCCACCAGTTGGCGGCCGACCAGATGCCGAGCGCCGGGGCCGCCGACGCGCCCATAATCGGCGGCCAGATACAGCTCATGGCCACGCGCTCCTATGTTCCACGCCAACTCATTGCGCCAAAGCAGCCCCTTCTCCCCGGACAGCATCTGTTCGCCGTCAAAGCCGCGCACCGTATAACGCCCGGCGATGGCCATTCGCTCCTGCGGCGTCAGCGCGTTCGGGCTCCACTGGCCGCGAACCAGGGTGTAATACCGCCAGGGTTGTTTGCCCCATACGAAAGGCTGGTTGACGCTCAGATCGCCAAGCAAAATACCGGTACGGGCGCTACCGCTGTGTGTGGCCTCCTCCGGCGCGGGCAAGGCGCCGAACGCCCCGGTGCCGCGGCGCCAATTGAGGTTCACATCCAGCGTGGCGCGGCCGAGGTAACTGCGCTGGTTAACGCCCAGCTCCCAGCCGGCGGTGCGGCGCTGCTGTAGGCCGATGTCGATGCCATCCACCGCATTAGAGGAATGCTTACGATAGGCGTGCAGGTTGAGCGTGGTTTTATGCGCCTGATTGCGAAACAGCAGCCGGGACACCGTCAGTTGCAGGTTGTCGCTCTTGCCGCTGTAGCTCAGCACCTCATTCGCATTGGGGATATTCTGCTGATAGGTGTAGTCGTTGTAGTTGGCGGAAACCGCCCAGTAGCCGATCGGGAAAAAGTAGTTCAGGGTGTGTGAACGGTTGCCGAACGGCCCGTGCTGGAACAGGTTCTTGCCGATATTGGCATAGAACAGATCGTTCTGCGCCAACGGGGCATCCACCGCCAACGTCGCAGATCCGAGGTAGCGGCCGGTGCTTTTTGCACCGCTGTCGTCCAGCCCCAGGTTAAGCCGCACCGGGCGGCCCGCTTTCCAGTTCACCCGTAGGTCACTGGTGGCTTCGCGCTCGCCAGGAACGATGGTGATGTCGGCGGCCGCGCTGGGCACACGTTTGAAGTTTTCCAGCCCTTGTTCCAGATCCCGCAGGTTGAGAATGTCGCCCGGCGAGGCCGGAATGGCATTCCACAGCTGCCCACGCCAGGAAACCGGCGCCTCAAAGCGGATATCGCCAATGCGCCCGGGCTGCAGAGTGAGCGTCAGCACGCCGGTGGTCAGATCCTGTTCCTGCGCCATCACGCGGGTGGTGACGTATCCCCGCGCCAGAATGGCGTTCTGCACTTTGTTGATGATCAGTACGATGCCCTGGCTACCCAGGCAGCGGCCTCTGGCGCCATTTGCGGCATCCAGCGCCCACTGAAAGCGGGCGGCCGAGTCGCCTTCCAGACGCAGAGTATTGATGATGAAGCAGGGTTGCTCATTGATGGGGTAATCGGGCAAAACAACGCTGGGGCGGGCCAGGCGCACATCGGAATCCGGCGCGTTCTGTTCGCGCAGCACGCGTTCACGCTGTTGCTGGCGCAATTGTTCCCGCGCATCCAGCTCGGCCCCTTGTGCGGCGGCGGCAGAAGGCGGCGGTTCGATAGTGTTGTGCTCTGCCGGGTTGAATAAAGCCGCCGAAAGCGGAAAAACCACACCGCCCAGCGCCAACGGCGCGGCAAAACGCCATAGATGCTTCCTGCATACCAGCATTTCTGATCCCTGAAGGTATTAACTGTAAAGAATTCGTCAATTTGTGTGAGGATTATTATTCACATCAGAATAATAATCAACCAACACCAACGGGTTAATTTGCCATTTACCTCTAAATAATGACTATAATAAGTTAATTTACGATATTTATCGTTATTTTATATTCATAAAACAGATAATAATAAATAAACGCATTCACACCATTAATAGATGAGCGAAGCGCCGGCCACCGGTTTTTTTCATCCGGCGCGAAAAACAAACGGCGCAACGCTCCAGGCGCCCCGGCCCGCACGGCAAATGATTTAGCGTATAGTGGCGGGAAGAGATAAAGGAGCCGCTATGCAGATAAGAAAATACCAAGAGGCCGATCGCCCATTCCTGCGCACTTTGTATCTGGCAGCCCGCAAGGCCGCCTACCACTGGCGAGATACGCGCGGCTATCAGTTGGAAGACTTTGATCGCGCCACCCTCGGTGAGGATATCTGGGTGGCGGAACAACAAGGCAAGCTGCTGGGGTTTGTTTCCATTCACCGCGCCGACAATTTCATTCACAACCTGTTTGTCGATCCGCACCTGCCGCCACAGGGCGTGGGCAGCGCGCTGCTGCACCACGCCGAAAACACCTTCACCCATACCGGTTCGCTGAAATGCCTGGTAAAAAACCACAAGGCGCTGGCGTTTTACCGCAAGCACGGCTGGCGCGTGATCGCCACCGGGGAAGACGGCGACGAAGAGTATTACCTGCTGCATTCGCCGAAAAAATAACGCGGCCTAACCATTGATGTCGGCCCCTTGCGCCAGCACCGCGCCGATAACGGCAAACCCGGTTAAGGCGGCGAAGCCAAAGTGAAAACCACTCATGCCCGGGTTGACCTGCAGGATAATCACCATCAATGCCAGCGCAACCGCGCCGCTGGCGTATTGCGCCGTGACCATCAACCCACTGGCGCCCCCCTGCTGTTCATCCGGCACATCATCGGTGCCAACCACAAACTTCGCGGTATAAATCATGCCATGGCCGATACCGCTCAGCAGCAGCCCGGGAATGAAAACCAGCCAGGCCATATTTTCCCCCAGTGAGCAAGCAATCAGCAGCAGCCCGGCGGCGCCGATCATAAAGCCCCGGGCCAATACACCGGCCGCCGGCAGCCGTGCGAACAATTTACCGGCGATCATATTGCCGGTAATAATCATCAGCGTCAGCGGCATAAAAAACAGGCCGGTTTGCCAGGCGCTGTAGCCATAGTGGTTCTGCAACAGCAACGTCAGCAAAAACAGTTCGGTTCCCACGCTGGCCATGTATAAACCACTGGCGGTACAGCCCCGTTGCAACCCTGCCAGGTTGCGTAGCCCACACGCCACCAGCGGTTGTCGGCTGTGTTTTTCGCCAAGCAGAAATAGCCACAGTAAAACCGTAGTCATACCCAGCCAGCGATGCGTGACGGGGTGATCCAGCCCGTGCTCGGCCAGTGCGCTCATCGCCATGACCACGCCCAGCACACTCAGCGTGCCCAATAAGGCGGCCAACAACGGCAACCGTTGGCGCGGCACAGTGCGGCATGCAACGCGAAAATAGCGGAACGCGGCCCAGATACACAGCGCCCCCAGCGGCACATTAACCAAAAACACCAGCCGCCAGCTCAGCTGCGTAAAAGCGCCGCCCAGCACAACGCCCGCCACCAGGCCGGCGGCGCCAACCGTGCTCCAGACGGTGAGGGCTTTTGCCCGCGCATGGCCAGCACTGAAGTGATGGGAGATCAACGCAATGATCGCCGGCTGTAAAAACGCAGCGCCCAACCCCTGAACGCCACGGGCAATCACCAACGCCGTGGCCGATGCCGTCATACCGCCCCACAGCGAAGCCAGGCTGAACAACGCCATCGCCAGCACAAACATGCTCCTGGCGCCGAACGCATCACAACAGCGGCCGCCAACCAGTAAAAAACCGGCAAAAACCACGCCATAGGCAGAGACCACCCACTGCGCGTGCGCCGGCACCAAATGCAGGCTGGCGGCGATGTTCGGCAACGCCACATAGATAATCGAATAATCCAACGCGATCACAAACTGCGCCAGTGAAAGCGCTGCCAGCGTAAGTGATAAGCGCGTTAATGTGCCGTCCGGCGCTGAAATACAACCTGTCATAACCCTTTATCCTTCTGTAGGCGCCAAAACGCTGATGAATTGTTCTCATCATAAAAATGGCGTTTAATGAGGTTACTCCGGCTGTAAAAGCCAAATCAAAGTCATTAAATTCAGCAATGGATGAAATAAACTCAGCATGAGAAAGCTTCGCCTGCCGCCATTGGGGGCGCTACGGGCCTTCAACGCCGTGGCTGTTCACCACAGCTTCAAACGCGCTGCCGACGAAATTGGCGTCACCGCCACGGCAATCAGCCACCAGATACGGCAATTGGAAGAGCAGTTGGCCACCAGGGTGTTTGAACGCAGTGCGAAGGGGGTGGCGTTAACCGCCAGCGGGGAAATACTGTTTAGCACAACGCAGCGGCTGTTTAACGAGCTGCAGGATACCGTGGAAAAGATCCATGCCCATAATGCGCCGCCGGTGCTTACCGTCACCACCACCTCGAATTTCCTCACCCACTGGCTGGTGGCGCGCCTGGCGGCACTGAAGGTGGCGTTGCCGGATATCGATCTGCGCCTGCATACCAGCGTGGAAAGCATTGATCTGGCGCGTAAAACGGTCGATGCGGCCATCCGTTACCGTGAAACGGCAGAAGACACGCTGGCGTCAACCCTGCTCTATCAGGATGAATTCATCCTGGTCGCCAGCCCGGCGTTGGCTATCCGGCGGCTTGAAGATTTATCGTCGGCCACCCTGTTTCACGTTGATAACCGCCACGTCCCTGCGGCGGCGCCCACCTGGCAACACTGGAAAACGCGCTTTGGCCCGGCAATGCTCAACAGCGAGGCCGGGGTGCACTTCACCGATGAAACCCATGCGATACAGGCCGTGGTCGCCGGCCAGGGGGTGGCGATCGTCAGCAGCCTGCTGGCGCACGATTTCATCCGCCAAGGGGTGCTGGCAGCGCCTTTCGCCCACGCGCTGCCCGGCGCAAATTACTATTTCGTCACCCTGGCGGAAAACAGCGAACGGGAAGATATCAGCAGCCTGCGCAACTGGCTGCTAAGCCACATGGCGCAGATAAAAGACGGCGATTAACCGCCGGCGCGCGGCCGGCGGCACCCTGCAACAACGAACGCTTACAGTTGGTAAATCGACGCCTGCCACGGCTGGAGTTCCAGTTGCGCGGCGCCTTGCGCCACCGCGCGGCCAGCACCGCTGTCCAGCTTGATCGCATTAATCGTGATCCCAGCCGGCAAGGCGTATTTCAGCGGCTGCTCGCTGAAGTTAATCACCACCAGATAGCGCTGATCGCCCAGGGTGCGGGTATAGGCAAATACCTGGGCGTTGGCAGGATCGATATCCTTGAATTCGCCGTAGATCAGCGCCGGCGTTTGGCTGCGCAGGGCAATCAGGCGGCGGTGATAGTTATAGACGGAATCCGGATCGTGCTGCTGGGCGGCGGCATTGATCTGCGCATAGTTAGGGTTAACCGCCAGCCACGGCTTGCCGGTGGTGAAGCCGCCATTGGCTTCGGTGTTCCACTGCATCGGCGTGCGCGCATTATCACGGCTGGTCTGCCGAACATTCTGCAGGTATTCCTGCGCCAGCACTTTACCGGTGGCCACCAGGTCACGCCATTGCCCCCTGATCTCAACGTCTTCAAAATCCTCCACCCGCTGGAACGGGTAGTTGGTCATGCCCAACTCGTCCCCCTGGTAAAGAAACGGCGTTGCGCGCTGCGTCAGCATCATCGTCGCCAGCGCCTTGGCCGAGGCCACTCGCCAGCGCGGGCTATCGTCGCCAAAGTGCGAGACGGCGCGTGGGTTGTCGTGGTTGCTCAGGAAGCTGGTGTTCCAGCCGTTCGCCCCAGAGCCACTGTCGATTTTGGCGTAGGTCGCTTTAAGCTGCGGCAACGTCCAGTCGGTTTTACGCCAACCATCACGATCCATCCGCACCAGATCAAAATTAAACAGCATGTTCAGTTCATGGCGCTGCGGATCGGTAAATTTCTTCGCCTGTTCGGTGGTGACGCCAAACGCTTCGCCCACGGTCATGGTGTCATAATGGGACAACACTTCGCGGTTCATTTCCTGCAGGTATTGGTGAATATGCGGCCCGTTGGCGAACACATATTCCGGGTGCGCCAATGCCGCGGCGGGCAGATCGGGCAGGCCCGGCTGTTTGGAAATAAACGGAATCACATCCATGCGGAAGCCGGAAACGCCCTTGTCCAGCCAGAAGCGCATAATGTCATACACCCCTTGCCGCACCTTTGGGTTCTCCCAGTTGAGATCCGGCTGTTTGCTGGCAAAATAATGCAAATAGTATTGGCCGGTTTGCGCATCCCGCGTCCAGGCTGAACCGCTGAAAAACGAAGGGTAGTTATTCGGCGCTTTGCCGTCGTGCCCATCGCGCCAGATGTAGAAATCACGATACGGGTTGTCTTTGGCCTTGCGGCTTTCCACAAACCACTGGTGCTCATCGCTGGTATGGTTGACCACCAGATCGATAATCAACCGCATATCGCGTTTTTTCACTTCCGCCATCAGGCGATCAAAATCCGCCATGGTGCCGAATTCTTTCATCACCTTGCGGTAGTCACGGATGTCATAACCGTTGTCCGCATTAGGCGAATCAAAGTGCGGGCTCAGCCAGATAACGTTAACCCCCAACGTTTTCAGGTAATCGAGCTTTTCCGTAATGCCGTTCAGATCGCCGATGCCGTCACCGTTGCTATCGTTGAATGAACGGGGGTAAACCTGATAGACCACCGCTTCTTTCCACCAGGCGGCCTCATTATGCATTGGCTGAACTGCTGTGGTGTTTGCCATCGTCTCCTCCGTGTTTGCGGCCAGCGCCTGCTGACCCAGCATTGCCATCATCAGCGCGGCTGATAAGCAGCCTTGGCGTAACACTGAATGTTTCTTGGGGAAGTTACTCATTTTTTTATCTCGCTAACGGACTAAAAATAGGACATTTTCCGCCATTACTGGCAGGCTTAACCCACATATTCTTTGCCGGTATGCCGCTGCCCAGAGTGATTTGCAGCGGTTGAACAGGCCTTAATGGCAAGGTAATCCCCGCCCTTTTTTCCTGCGCCGGCAGCGCGCGAAATTTGTGAGCGATATCAATTAAAAATCCGGCGATAAGATGTCTACTTGTTAGCTAATTTGTATACGTTTATTCCATAACCCATTTTTCGTTAGAAAAATAAAAGATTACTCAATGAATTATACGAATCATCATGGCGGCTAATGCCGCGACGTGAATGAATAAGAGGTTTAAAAGTGATTTACAGGTTGATAGCGCAAAAGCTGCGCGCACGTATTAATTCGGAAGAGTTTAAAGTGGGCGATGCGCTGCCCGGCGAGCTGATACTGGCGCAGGAAATCAGTGTTTCACGCAGCACGTTGCGCAAGGCGATTAACATCCTGGTCGGCGAGGGCATGCTCGATCGCCGGCACGGTAGCGGCACCTACATTCTGCAAAAGGATTTACAACACGACACCCACGGCTTAAACAGCTTCGCTGAACATATGAAGCAGATTGACAGGGTAGTGACGAATGAAGTGGTACAGTTTTGCGTGCGGCTGGCGCCGCCGGCCATTGCGCGCCAGTTGCGCATCAAGGCCAACGAACAGGTGTATTATTTCCAGCGCATTCGCCACGTGGACGGCAAACCCTATATGGTGGAAGACAGCTATATGCCGGTCAGGCTGTTCCCCACGCTTTCACTGCACTATATGTGCGGCTCCAAATTTGACTATATCGAGAACCAGTGCGGCATCACCATTGATGGCTGCATTGAGACCTTTACCCCGGTGCTGGCGGCCGAGCCCTATGCGCACCAGTTAAAGCTCAAAGAGGGGGCGCTGTTGCTGCAACTCACCTCCCTTTCGCTGTCCACCAGCGGGGAGTACCTGGATTTTTCCATCATGTATATGAACCCGAGCGAATATCAGGTGAAGTACTACATGAAGCGCAACAAAATGCTGTAACGAACACGCCGGGCGCGGCAGCCTGCGCCCAGCGTTGGCAGCGCCGCCCGGCGGCAGTTACAAAATTTCATTTATCTTCACCGTTTCCCGCCATTTAGCCCTTTCCCCACCTGACGTGCATCAATTCTCCGCAGACGGAGTTGTACTATGCTCAGCCTCATTCAATTCGTGTAAATACGTTTTATTTTCATTAGCGTTCACCCCGTAACGATGGGTGCCCAGATGAGGAATACGCCACTTATGTCTCTTGAGCTTTCATCCTTCTTTGCTGCTGAAGACGGGTTACCCTTCCGCGGGCGCTGGGCCACCATGCCGTGGCGCCAACAAAAACCGTTGCCCGCCGAAGAGATCGATGCCGCCTGGCGAAGCCTGACGGCCACGGCCATCACCGGCAACAAGCGCCTGCTGTACGTACACATTCCGTTTTGCGCCACGCAGTGCAAATTCTGTGGCTTCTATCAGAACAAGCTCGAAGAACAGGCAATCGCGGAATATTGCGACATGCTGCTGCAAGAATTGGCGTTGGAAGCCGGCAGCACGTTGCACCAATCTGCGCCAATACACGCCATTTATTTTGGTGGCGGTACGCCCTCTGCGCTAAGCGCCCGGCAGTTGCATCGGATCATCAGCACCTTGCGCCAAAGTTTGCCGCTGGCGGCAGACTGTGAAATTACGGTGGAAGGCCGGATTTTCAACTTTGACGACGAGCGCATCGATGCCTGCCTGGAAGCTGGCGCCAACCGTTTTTCCATTGGTATCCAAACCTTTGATACCCGCGTGCGCCAGCGCCTGGGGCGGCGCGCCAACCGCCAGGAGGCAATAGATTTCATCACCCGCTTAGGGCTGCGCGATCGCGCGGCGATCATTTGCGATCTGATGTTCGGCCTGCCGGATCAAACGGTTGCAAGCTGGCGGGAAGATCTGGCGATCGTCCGCGATCTGCCGTTGGATGGCGTCGATCTGTACGCGCTCAATCTGTTGCCGAATACGCTGCTGGCCAAAGCGGTGGAAAACCAGCGCGTGGCGTTGCCCGCCGTTGACCACAACCGCGATTTGTACCTGATGGGGGAAAAATTCCTGGCGGATGAAAACTGGCGCCAGCTCAGCAACAGCCACTGGGCGCGCCATAGTCGCGAGCGCAATCTATACAACCTGCTGATCAAACAGGGGGCGGACTATCTGGCGCTCGGCAGCAGCGCCGGCGGCAGCGTGGCCGGGCAATCCTATATGATGGCGCGCAATCTGGAAGGCTATGCGCAGGCCCTCGCCAACGGGCGCAAGCCCATCGCCATGATGACGCCGGCCAGCCCTGACTACCGTTGGCGGCTGGCGTTGCAAGGCGGGATCGACAGCGGGTTCTGCGATCTGCTGCAGGTGCTGGATAACCCGGCGCCGTTGTTGCCGTTGCTGGAACAATGGCAACAGCGTGGCCTGCTGCGGTTAAACGGCTCGCGTTTCCACCTGACGCCGGACGGCCGTTTTTGGGCCAGTAACCTGTTGCAGGCTTTGCAAACGCTCATCCCACAGTTATTGTTACCGCAGGCGGCAGCCTAGCGATAACCTTCACGCCAACGCCGCCAGCCCTTTAACCGCTTTGACAAACGGAAAGTAAATTTATGATCAAGCATCCATGGCTGATTTTTGGCGGCGCGAGCGGCGTTGGCCGTGAACTGGTGGCGCTGGGCCTGCAGGAACAGCGTTCGATGACGGCGCTGGTGCGCAATGCCGAACAGGCGCAAACCCTGCGCGAACTGGGCCTGGCCGTAGTAGAAGGCGATGCGCTGGACGCCGCCAGCGTCGAGCGCGCCTGCCGTGCCGCCGGGCCGCAGGCGCGTATCGTTTCCACGTTGGGCAGCGCCGAAGCCGACTATGCCGGGAACCGGCTGATCATCGACACCGCAACGCGTTGCGGCCTTAGCCATATGCTGCTGGTGACCTCCATCGGCTGCGGCGACAGTTGGCCTTCGTTGTCGCCGCGCGCCCGTCAGGCCTTCGGCCACGCGGTGCGGGAAAAATCGCTGGCGGAAAGCTGGTTACAAACCAGCAGCCTGGCCTGGTGCATACTGCGCCCGGGCGGCCTGAAAAACGGCTCCGCCAGCGGCCAGGCCGTACGGCAGCGAGGGGAAGCCCACGGGCTGGTCCACCGCGCAGACGTTGCGCGCCACATTTACCAGATCATCGACGATGACGCGGCCTACGGCCAGATCTACGCCGTGATCGACCCAACGCTGGCCATGCCGCAACGGTTTTAACCTGGGCGAGTTTCCTTCGCGGTGATTATGCCCCCAGTCCCTTACAGATAGGCTGCTGCATGCTGTTGATCGACAACTATTTGCCCGATTACCAATTTCGTGAGCGGCATTCTCTGGTTATCGCCGCCTCACCAACCGCGGTGATGGCCGCCGCGAAGGATTACCGGCCTGAGAGCGATGCATTTTTCCGCCGAATGATTTCCCTGCGTGAGTTGCCCATGCGGGTGTTTGCGCGCCTGCAAGCCGCACCGCGCCCTCTGCCGCAGGCATTTGGCATGCACAACTTCACCCTGTTGGAACAACAGGATCATAGTGAATTGGTGTTTGGCCTGATCGGGCGGTTTTGGCATGCAGACTATGGGCTGGTAGCCATTGACGGCGGGGACGCTTTTTGCGCTTACAATGAGCCAGGCGTGGCCAAACTGGTGCTGGGGTTTACCGCTGAAGCATGGGGAGATGGGCAAACGCGCCTTTTCACCGAAACGCGTGTATTCTGCCCAGACCGGGCCAGCGTGCGCAAATTTACGCCCTATTGGTACCTGATCCGCCCGGTGAGCGGGCTGATCAGGCGGCGGATGCTGGCCAGCATTGCACAGCTGGCGGCCAACAAGGAGCAACAGTGAATAAACTTGATAACCTGACCGCCATGATGGTTTTTGCCAAAGTGGTCGAAACCTTAAGCTACACCGAGGCCGCAAACCAGCTTAATATTGCCAAGTCTTCGGTTAGCAAAGAGATCAGCCAGCTTGAAATCAATCTGGGCGCCAAACTGTTGCAACGCACCACCAGGAAAATTCAGGTAACGGAGATTGGGCTAACTTATTATCAATATTGCTACCGTATTCTGAATGAAATAAAAAACGCCGAACAGTTTATCCGCCAGATTCATGAAGATCCCATCGGCAGCCTGCGCGTTGCCGCGCCGGTCACCTTTGGCACCCAGTGCGTAATGCCGGTGATTAATCAATTTATTAAGCAAAACATCCACATTAGCGTCGATCTGGATTTAACCGATCGCCCGATTAATATTGATGCCGAAAATTACGACGTGGCGGTTGCCATTAGCCGCGAATTACCCGCCGACGATGCGTTTAAACCCCTGATGGACATTGAGTGGGGCCTGTACGCCAGCGAAAAATACCTGCAGCAGCGCCCGGCCATCACCCACCCGGATGAATTGCCCCACCACGATTACCTGCTGTTCCGCGGCAACGCCCACACCATCGCGTTGCCCTTTCGCAAGGACAAACACAAACAGACGATTGAAGTGCGCTGCCGCCTGCGCGCCAACAACAGCACGGCGCTGTTAAACGCCGCGCTGAGCAGCCTGGGCATTGCCTATCTGCCAGCCTATATCGCCGATGAATATGTGCACAAAGGCGATATTGTGCGGCTGCTGCCGCAGTGGCAGATGGACACCTACAAATCCTGCGTACTGTTTAAAAAGGCGCACATTAACGCCCCGCGCATTCGGCTGTTTGTCGAAAGCCTGCAACACGCCTTGCGGCCGCCGGGCTAACGCGGCGCACCGATCAGTAATAATCCCCGTGGCGGTAGTCCCAGCTTGGGAAAATATCACTCATTATGGCCATAATCTGGTTCACCTGCAGGCCTTTACGGATCAACACCGGGCATGGCAGCACGCCGCGCTGGCCATGCTGTTCCGGCACCAGCTTGCCGGTTTTATCCACCAGAGAAACCATCACGCCCTGCTCATAACGGGTTTCATCCGATTCGTGCGGCTGGATGGATTTAACGTAATCGTTGGCGGCGATGATCAAATCCGCCCGCTCGGCAATGCGTTCGCCGATGCCTTCAACCAGGCCCCGGTTGCCTTTGCCGGAGGGGTTGGCGGAGCTGGCAAACGAAAAGCGGCCCTTTTCCCACAGGGTGCGGGCAATGTTTTCGCCCGGCGTGCCGAACTTAATCACAAAGCAGCTGGTTTCGCGCCCGTCCATCATCAACGCCTGGCTACCGTCATCCGGGATCAGCGCTTTGCCTTCCGGCTTCCAGGGCAGAATGCACCCCAGCAAAATGTCCTGCTGCCAGTGGCGTTCATACAGCCGTTCAATTTCCGGCGTCATTTGGGCCAGCGCCTTCACCTGTTCCAGCGAACCGCACAGCACCACGCCCGGTTTATTGCGTTTGCGCTGCTTGGCTTCAAACTTGCGCTCCAGCCCTGCGGCATCCGAGGTCATGATGATATAGCCCACTTTGGTCGGGCTGACGATCATACCGCCGTGGCCGGATAAAATATCTACCGCTTCCTGCTGAATGCCGCCATTCCAATTAATTGTTTTCTCTTTCATGCTTAATTTCCACTTTTCATCATTATGCCGGCTGGAGAAACCAACATATTAACCGGGGTTAATTAAATAGCGTATTTTCGGCCAGCGATTAATAGCCACATTTAATTAACCGTTATTCGCCCACATACTTTCAAAGGGAATATTGAAAAATATATACCTGATATTTAATAACGGTATTTGTTGTGCCGTATTTCTATTTTATGGCTTCATCATAAAGCCAAGTTATTCGCTGGCAATCAATAGCGTGCTATTTCGGCTATTGTTTCCGTAGGGAAACAATGGGGGTGATAATCAGAGAAATTCCCCCAATAAAGAAAAAAACGAGTTGAGTTTAGTGAGTAAAGACGGGTGGGAATCGCTTAATGTTGCCCTTTAGCCAGATAGGCAGCCATTTCTTCCGGCGGCACCATGCCGCCGCCGGTCGCCCACACCAAATGGGTCGCGTTCGCCAACCGTTGCGGGCTAAAGCCGTGCATCGCCTGGTAGCCCGTATCCGCCAGCACCCGCAGCGGCCCGGCCATGCCGGCTAACGCCGAAGGCTCCAACAGAATATTTTCCGCGCGATGTAGCCAACCCAGCATATCGAACAGGGTTTGATCATCCAGGGTATAAAACCCATCCAGTAAGCGTTCCATTGCGCGGCCAACGAACCCCGAAGCGCGCCCTACCGCTAAACCATCGGCAGCGGTCAGGTTGTCGATGCCCAGATCCTGCACGGCAATCGCATCATGCAACCCGGTGCTGACGCCAAGTATCATGCACGGGGAGTGCGTCGGCTCAGCAAAAATACAGTGCACGTGGTCGCCAAACGCCAGCTTGAGGCCAAAGGCCACCCCGCCGGGGCCGCCGCCAACGCCGCACGGCAGGTAAACAAACAGCGGGTGGGCGGCATCCACGGGGATTTGCCGTTGCAGAAACTGCGCTTTCAGGCGCTCCCCGGCCACCGCATAGCCAAGAAAAAGCGTTTTTGAGTTTTCGTCATCAATAAAAAAGCAGTTCGGATCGCTTTGCGCCGCCTGGCGCCCCTGTTCGACGGCAACGCTATAGTCCTGCGCGTATTCCACCACCTCAACCCCATGGCTACGCAGCCGATCCTTTTTCCAGCGCTTGGCCTCGGCCGACATATGCACCGTCACCCTGAACCCCAGCCGGGCGCTCATGATGCCGATCGATAACCCCAGATTGCCGGTAGAACCGACAGCGATGCTGTACTGGTTGAAAAACCGCCGGAACGCCGGCGACAGCAGTTTACTGTAGTCATCATCAACGCTTAACAGCCCGGCGCCCAACGCCAGCTTTTCCGCATGCGCCAACACTTCATAAATGCCGCCACGCGCTTTGATCGAGCCAGAGATCGGTAAATGGCTGTCCTTTTTCAGCCACATTTTCCCAGCGATGGGCACGCCGAACCGCTGTTCAAGCATTTTTTGCATCGCCGGGATTGGCACCAACGCAGACTCAATCACCCCGCCGCTGGCCGCCGTTTCGTCAAACGCCCCTGCAAGGTAAGGCGCAAAACGCTTCAGGCGAGCATGCGCCTGGGCAACGTCGTCGGCCGTCAGCCCCACATAGGGCAGGCCGGCTTCAAGGGTGGTGAAGCGGGGGTTGAACCAACGGGTTTCCTGCAGGTTAACCAGATCGTTCACCACCGGGTGTTGGCCAATCAGTTTACGAACATTGCATTTAGTCATAACCGGTCCATTTCCAATGACGGAGGATACCGCTATTAGATAAAAAGCGGCACGGCCTGACAAACGATAAAAAAATGCGTTCACATGAGCCAGATTGCATCAAAACGCCGGCCCGGTATGAAATAAGGGCGCCGGCTATATTTTGCGTTCTTCCTTTTTCACCTGGTCCTGCGGCTTTTCATAGCCAAGCCGGCCAATAAAAGGCAAACGCAGCGCCGGCGAATTAAAATCAATGCCCATGTTCAGCCCCAGCACATTGACTTCGATGCCCTCTTCCGCGCCCAGCGTAACGCCAAGCACCCCCAGCAACGACACCTGCACGCCCCGGCCCGAAGGGGGCAAGCCGATGGGGCGCGTCAGCGGGCGATAATCCTTGCCAATGGCGTTGGCCGGCATATCCAGCTTCAGCTCCGGCACTTCCCGGCCAATATGAGCAATGAAAGTATTACTGTTAGGCCCCGGCCAGGCGTGATAGGTGTGCGGATAAGGGTAGCTTTTAATGGCGGCCTCAATGCGCGGGATCATCTCGCCAGCCCGCGCGCCGCGGTGATCCACCAATAGCGTCGGCCGCGAACCAAACCACAGGCCATCCGGCAGCGCATAATCACGGCGCACCACGTTGTCGCTGCCCCAGCGCACCACCTCATAACGGCGGTAGCGGGTTTCTCCGGCCTGCTTGAAGATGATCCACGGATGAACCGCCACCCGCCCGCGCCAGCCGTAAGTGGGGGCGGCATAAATTTGCACGATCGCCACCTGGCGCAGCTTGACGGGATCGGGCGCGATGCCGGCGGAATCACGCCGGGCGCTCCACCAGCCTTTGCCGGTGGATGACTCCCCGTTGCGCATAGCGTTAGCCAAACTCTGCCCAAACGACAGGAGCAGTACACAGACAAAACCTATAGCCAGCACTTTCACGTAATTCATTGTGGCCCCGCCCCGTATCCCGCTCCGCCCGAAGCAGTAATTTGCCCATATTATGAACACTCAAATTTCATTATGCCGGAATTGCGCAGTTTATCGAGGCCTATGTCAATATCGGCCGCAATGGGGCAAGCATGCTCGTCAAAGCGCGGGCAACGGGGAAAGGAAACTGGGGGCGACGCCGGTCCAACGGCGGAAAGAACGGCGGAAATTATTAATATCGTTGATCTGCAAATACTGCGCGACCGCCTCATTACTTAGGCCGTCAAACCAGTAGAGAAACAGCGCGGTGTGTTTGCGCACCCGATCCCACTGCTGCTGGAAGCTGCTGTCGTGCTTACGCAGCTTGCGCTTCAGCGTGGCCGGGCTCATTCCAAAGGTGGCGGCCACCCGCTCTAGGTTGAGCGGTTCACGCAGATTATTGCGCAGGTGATCGTAGAAATGATCGATAAAGCCGCCATCGAAGCCCTGCGCCGCCAGTTGCTGCCGGCACTGCTGGCGCACAACGGCGCACACCGTGCTGTTAGCATGGGGCGAAGTCTGGGTGGCGTATTCGATCGGCAGCAACATCATGTTGATCGGTTGCTCAAAGCTCAGCCCATCGCCCAGGTGCACCCAGTATTGTTCGATATAGCGCGGCTGGCGGTAGTCAAACAGAAAACGCCAGGGCAACGGCTGCTGCGGGCACAGCCAGCGGCCCAGGGCGACAATCGAAGCCATGGCGGCCTCCAGCAGAAAACGCTGCCGCCCCGCCTCCGCACCCTCGCTTTGCGGCCAGTACAGGCAAAGATAGCGATCGTTGAGTTGCATTCGCGGCGCCAGCAGCGGGCTGAACAGGCTGCAAAAGCCGATGACGTCATCCAGCGCCTGCTGCAGATTCTCCGCCTGTTGCAGCGCATGGCTGAAGTTGCCGTAACAGCCGGGCAATAACCGCCGGCCAAACAGAAAGCTGGTGTCGTCGGCGCCCATCAGACGCATGCTGTTGTCAATCAGTTGGCCGAACTGCTGCTGGTTGAAGCGCACCGTGCCCGCGGCGAGATCCTCCAGAAACACGCCGGTGCCGCGCAGCAAGCGGTGGCCGTCGATATCGCGCGACAGCGCCAGATCGATTAACACCCCCGGCTGATGGTGGCCGAGAATAAAACGCTCATCGCATTCGTACCAGCTACAGGCGCTCATCCGGTCACCCTGATCTGCTTGGCCTGGCTCAGGGTTTGATTCAGGCGCAATAACAGCGCGTCGCGATCTTCATCCATCGCCATCACGGCGGCGACGCTGGCCTGCAGCCGAACGCGCTCGCCATGCCGCTGCGTGTGATGCGCCAGATGCGCGATCGCCGCCGCCAGATCCTGCGCCATCACCTTCGCCTGCTGCTCGCCGGTGTTGGGCAACAGCGCAACAAAGCGATCGCCAGCCAGCCGGCACAGCAAGTCTTGCTGGCGCAGGTTGAGCAACAGCAGTTGGCACAGCGTCTGCAGCACATAGTCGCCTTCCGCCGCGCCGAAACGCTGGTTGATGGCGTCAAAGTCATTGAGATCGACCACGATCAACGACAGCGGCTGCTGTTCGACAGCCGCCTGTTTTAACGACAGCGACAGCTGTTTGCGCAGATAATCGGCGCCGCCGAGCGGTGTCAATTTGTCGAACAGCAGGTGTTCACGGAACAGCCGCTCGCGCTTGTTCAACTGTGCGCTGATCGCTAGTTGCTCCTGATGCCAGTGATAGATCCCGAGCGTAATCAGTATCAAACCAATCGGCATCGGAATATCTTCCAGCCATTTCCCGAGGCTGACGTCATGCGGCAGACGGATGAATTCATCCAGGCTGTCTATCCACCAGGAAAAGAAAATACAGGCCAGCCCCAGCGCCAACAGCGTGGTGACGCGGCCAGCGGGCCGGCTCACCAACAGCATAATCAGCCAGCTAAGGGCCAGCAGCGCCGAACCGCCTTCGGCCAACACGTCGGTCCAATGAATTTCGGCCCAGGGCTTTACCTCGCCGAGAATCAGTTCCAGCAGCAGGCCAAGATTGGCGAGAAAAGCCAGCAGCAACAGCTTGCTGCCGTGTTGTTTGAAGAAACCGTACATCAGTAGGCGCTCTTAACGTGATTCAATCCAATGCCCTAAGCATACAGGCGCAGATGACGGTAGCATGACAGCGGAGGGGGTCAATTCAGCTCACGCCAAATGCGTGTTTTTTTCGCCGGGCGGCGGCGGCGGCTGGCCGCGCCGAGCATTCAGCCCCCTCATCCCGGCGCCAGCCCCAGGCGGCGGCAGTCATTTCAGCTCAAAACCCGCCCCGCTTCCCGCCATTAGGCGCCGATTTGCCCCTGCCGGCCCAGGCCTGTCATATAACTGACATCGGTGATTTCTAGCATCCCTTCCCCAATAAGCCGGCTCACCGGCAGCTCACCGTCGTCACTCTGGGGGAAAAATACGTGAAAGCACAGCGAAACAACACCACACGGGCGGCAAAACGCCGGCTCAGCAGCCTGGCGCTCGCCATCAGCGGCCTTGCCCTGCCGGCGCTCACGCTGGCAGAAAACGCCACGGAACACATGGAGGTTATCGGCCAGGCCGCCAGTATGTCCCAGGCCCTGAATGAACAACGCACCTCCGACAGCATCCAGAGCGTGGTCCACGCCGACGGCGTGGCGCAGTTGCCGGATGACAACGCCGCCGAAGCGCTGCAGCGCCTGCCGGGGGTTTCCGTCGAACGCGATCAGGGCGAAGGCCGCTACGTCAGCGTGCGCGGGCTGGGGCCGGATCTGAACAGCGTGCAGATTAACGGCACCACGTTGCCCTCGCCGGAAAGCGACCGGCGCGCGGTGGCCCTCGACGTTTTGCCTTCAGAGCTGGTGCAATCGCTGTCGGTGGTGAAAACCCTGACGCCGGATATGGACGCCAACTCGCTGGGCGGCACCGTGGAAGTCAACAGCCTGTCGGCCTTTGATCACAACGGCCTGTTTTATACCCTGGGCGCCGAAGGCAGCTACGACAGCAACAGCAAAAAGAGCAGCCCGAAATTCTCCGGCGCGGTCAGCAATATCTTCAGCATCGGCGACGGTGAAGACAACTTCGGCGTGGCGGCGGCGTTGAGCTGGCAAAAACGCAGCTTCGCTTCAGACAACGTGGAAAGCGGCGGCGATTGGGATTTCAGCGATGGCGCGCGCCTGAACAGCTTTGAACAACGGCGCTATGAAATTGAGCGTGAACGCACCGGTTTTGGCCTGAACTTCGATTATAAGCCGGACGATCTCTCCAACATCTACCTGCGCACGCTGTACAGCCGCTTCAAGGATAATGAAACCCGCCAGGCTTCGGCCATCGAATTCAGCGAACCGCTGGCCGAAGGCGAACGGGGCGACGCCGAAGTGGAACGCGGGCTGAAAAGCCGTGAAGAAACCCAGGAGGTCAAAAGCGTGGTATTCGGCGGCGATCGCATGATGGGCGCATGGACGCTGAGCGGCCAGATGGCCTACAGCCGCTCCAGCGAAAAGCTGCCCAGCGGCACCTATGCCACGTTCACCGGGCTGGATGCCTTCCCGGACAGCGGCTTTTCCGGCACGGTTAAGCCGTATAGCCAGATTGGCGGCGGCTACGGCGATGCCAGCAATTACCAGTTGGACTCGATGGAATGGGAAACGCAGAAAACCAGCGACACGGAAAAAAACATTCGCCTGGATCTGGCGCGCGACTACACCCTGTTTGATACCGACAACCAAGTCAAATTCGGCGGCAAGATCAGCCGGCGCGATAAAAAGAACGACCAGAACGTCTGGACGTATGAAGATCTCGGCGACTACGGCCTAAGCGACGATCAATTGAGCCTGAGCCGCTTCACCTCCGGCAATGCCGGCTATGCGTTCGGCCAGGATGGCCCGGCCATCAGCACCGGCAGCGTCAATAGCCTGATCGGCGCCCTGGGCAAAGACGGCTTTTATAACCAGGAAGACTCAACCATCAACGATTACCGGATGAGTGAGGACATCAACGCCGCCTACCTGATGAACACGCTGGATGTGGACAACTGGCGCTTTATCACCGGGCTGCGCTACGAGGGCACGCGCTTCAAGGCCGACGGCACCGGGCTGAACGACGGGGAGTATCAAACCTCCAGCCACCAGAACAACTACCATGACTGGCTGCCAGGGCTGCACGCCCGTTACCGGTTGGATAACAACACCCAAATCCGCGCCGCCTGGACCAACTCGGTGGTGCGCCCGGCGTTCGGCCAGTTGGCCCCCGGCTATACCATCGACGGCGACGAAGCCGAATTCGGCAACCCCGAACTTGCTCCATTGAAATCGAAAAATTTCGATTTGGGGATCGAGCACTACATGGGGCGCGCCGGCACGCTGTCCGGCTACCTGTTCTATAAAGACATCCGCAACTTTGCCTACGAAACCGATCTGGCCGGCCGCGGCCAATGGGCCGATTTCAGCGAAGCCAAAACCTGGGCCAACGGCGGCAAAGCGCGGCTGTACGGCGCCGAACTGGCCTACTCGCAGAAATTCGACTGGCTGCCTTCACCGTGGAATGGCCTGCTGGCAGGCGCCAACCTGACGATGAGCCACTCCAGCGCGCGCATTGAAGGCAACGGCATCTCGCGCAAGATAGCGATGCCGAACCAATCCGACGTGGTGGGCAACCTGATGGTCGGCTGGGAAAACGACACCGTGAGCGTACGCGTCTCGGCCAACTATAAATCGGATTACCTCAGCACCGTGGCGGCCGTCGATGACCGCGCGCACGACAGCTACGTCGACGACCAGATGTTTGTCGATCTCAGCATGCGCTACTACCTGACCAAACAACTGCACATTTCGTTCGATGCGCAAAACCTGACCAACGAGCATTACTACGTCTATACCGGCAGCCACGGCTTTAACTCGCAGTACGAACAATATGGCCCGACCTTCAAACTTGGCCTGACCTATACCAATTTCTAAAGGACTTAGCGCATGCATTTTCGATTTTCACCCCGCCCGGCGGCGCTGGCCCTGCTGGTGATGAGCAGCTTACTAAACGCCGGCCACGCCGCCACCCCGGCAGCCGCGCCCCCGTTGAGCACCCTCGCCGGCAGCGCCAACAATGACGAAGCCCGGTTGCTGAACGACAACCGCTTCTGGCCGCAGGCCGATCGGCTGTTGCTGGCCGGTAAACAGGGGTTGCTGCTGCAAGATGCCCAGGGCGCCACGCTGGCGCGCCTGCCCGGCAAGTACCAAGCGCTCGACGTGCGCACGGATGCCGACGGCGCGCTGGTGACCATGGTGGATACCGCACGCCAGCAACCGCTGCTGGTGCGGCTGGACGGCGCCAAACGCCAATGGGGCACCCCGCAATACCTGCCGGCGCCAGGCTTCAAAGTGGAAGGCAGTTGCCTGTTCCGCGATGAAGCGGACAACAGCTTTGTCTTCCTGATCGGCGAAAAAGGCAAGGGGGAACAGTGGCTGGTGGGGCAAGGCACCCGCCTGCTCGGCGCCGCGCGCAAAGTGCGCGATCTGAGCATGCCGCCGGACAGCGAATACTGCCAGGTGGATGACCGCCGGGCGCTGCTGTACGTCAATGAAGGCGCCGTCGGCCTCTGGGCCTATGACGCGCAGGCCGAAGCGCCGCTGCTGCGCCGGCCGGTGGATATGCGCCAGCCCTTCGGCGCCATCGGCGGCGGGATCGCCGGGATGGCGGTGCTGCCGGACGCCGTGCTGGCGCTGGATCCGGAAAACAGGCAGTTGCACCGCTATCGCTACCTGGAAAACGGCTGGCAGGCCGATGCCGCACTGCCGCTGCCAACGCTGAAAAAGCCGCAAATGCTGACGGTGCGCCCAACGGCACAGGGAGCGGAAATCATCATCGCCGACAAACGTGGGCTGCACCAGGGCAACATCGCCTGGCCGTTGCCTGCCGCCACGCCGCTGCCAACCATCCAGGTATTGCCTGCCCGGCTGGAAACCGAACCGGTCGCCAGCCAGGGCGACGCCGCCGACGATCCGGCCATTTGGGTTAACCCCACCGACGGCGCCGCCAGCCGTATCCTGGCCACCGACAAGCAGCGCGGGCTGCTGGTGTACGATCTGCAAGGCCGCAAATTGCAGGATCTGCCGGTCGGCCGCCTGAATAATGTGGATGTGCGCAGCGGGCTGCCGCTTGACGGCAAGACGATCGATCTGGCTGTCGCCAGCAACCGCGACAACAACTCGCTGCACCTGTTCGCCATTGCGCCGGCCAACGGCGAAGTCGCCGAACTGGGCGAGATCGCCACGCCGCTGCCGGAGATCTATGGCCTGTGCATGTTTAAGGATCAACAAGGCGCGATCTACGCCATCGTCAACGATAAAAGCGGCCGTTTCCTGCAATACCGCCTGCAAGGGGAACACGGCGCCGTGCGCGGCACCGTGGTCCGTGAATTCAGCCTGCCGAGCCAGCCCGAAGGCTGTGTAGCGGACGATCGTCAGCAGCGGCTGTTCATCGGTGAGGAAGACGTTGCCGTGCACGCGCTGGATGCCCGCCCGGAACAGCCTGCGCAGTTGCAGCAGGTGATCGCCGCTGGCGGTGCGTTGCAGGCCGACATTGAAGGGATGGCGGTCTATCAGGGCCACCAGCACAGCTATCTGGTGGTTTCAAGCCAGGGCAACAGCAGCTATCTGGTGCTCGACGCCCTGCCGCCTTACACGCTGCGCGGCGCTTTCCGTATCGGCCTGAACGCCGCGGCCGGCATTGACGGCGCATCGGAAACCGATGGGCTGGAGGTTACCGCCGCCAACCTGGGTGCGCCGTGGCAGCACGGCATGCTGGTGGTGCAGGACGGGCGCAACCGCCTGCCGGAACAAACGCAAAACTATAAATATCTTCCCTGGTCAGCGATTGCCGAAGCACTGCAACTGGCCGACTAATCATTAACACCCCGCCCGCCAGCGCTTTCACGGCCGGCGGGCAACCGTAAGGAAAAGATGATGACTTCCGATAACGCAATGACGTTCAGCAGCCTGATCGGCAACGCTAGCCTGCTGGTGCAATGTGTCATGGCGATCCTGCTGTTGGGTTCGCTGATCTCCTGGTATCTGATCGTGATGCACGGCCGGGTGCTGCGCAGCAGCGAAAAAGATATCGCCACCTTTCGCCAGCGTTTCCGCCAGGAAGGCGATCTGCCGACGCTGCAACGGGCCATTCAGGGCGACATGCCGCGTGATGCCGGCGCCCGGCACATTTTCGCCGCCGCCTGGCATGAATTTCAGCAACTGAACCAGGTGAAGGGCATCGCGCCCGATGCGGTCAACGCCGGGGTGGAGCTCAGCCTGCAAACCGCCATCGCCGAACAGGAAGAGCGCCTCAATAGCGGCCTGGCGATGCTGGCGACGATTGGTTCGGTCAGCCCCTACATCGGGCTGTTCGGCACCGTGTGGGGCATTATGAATGCCTTTATCGGCCTGGCGCACGTGCAGCAGGCCACGCTCAACACCGTGGCGCCGGGCATTGCGGAGGCGCTGATCGCCACCGCCATCGGGCTGTTCGCCGCTATCCCGGCTGTCATTTTCTACAACCGCTTTACTGCCCGCACGCAAACGCTGGTGAACCGCTATTACAGCTTCGCCAACGAGCTACAGGGCAGCCTGCACCGCCGGTTGCAAATTGCGGCGCATGCCACCGCACCCCGTTCACAGGCCGCCTGACAGGAGTTGTTTATGCGCAGACCACCGTTACGCCATAGCCCCAAGGCTGAAATGAACGTCGTTCCCTATATAGACGTTATGCTGGTGCTGCTGGTGATTTTTATGGTCACCGCGCCGATGCTGCTGCAGGGCGTAAAACTGGAGTTGCCGAAAGTGGCCAGCGAAACGCTGCCCGCCGACAGCCAGCGCCAGGTGCTGACCCTGTCGGTTAAAGCCGACGCCACCTATTACTGGAACCTGGCAAGCGACGTGCAGCCCGAACAGCGCGCCGACTCAGCGCAGGCCGTCACGCTCGAAGAGGTGAGCGCCAAAGTGGCGGCGATTATCGCCGCCAAAGGCGACACCCAGGTTTATATCCGCGCCGACCAGGCCGCCAACTACGGCAGCGTCGTCGCCTGCATGGCCGCGCTGCAAAAAAGCGGCATCGAAAACATCGGGCTGATTACCGAGGCACCGCAATGAGTGCCTGTTACTTCCCCGATGCCACCGTAAACACGGCGCCCGCCTGGCGGGCGCGTATCATCGCCGGCGCCGTTGCGCTGGCCGCCCACCTTCTGCTGGCGGCATTTCTGCTGCAACACTGGCAAATGAAAACGCCGCCGGCGCCGGTGGTGCGCCATCTGCACACCACGCTGATCACCCTGCCGGCGGCTGAACCCGCCGCCGTCGCGCAACCGGCTCCGCAGCCAACGCCAGAAGCGCCTCCTGCGCCAGCCCCCACGCCGGCACCGCCGCCGCCGGCCGAACCGCCCGCCGTGAGCAAGCCGCAATTGGCAACGCCGCCCAAGCAGGATAAGGCGCAATTGGCGCGCCAGCAGCAGGCGCGCGAGCGCAAGGCGGAACAAACTCAGCGCCGGCAACAGGAAAAACAGCAGCAACAGCAGGCGCTGGCGCAACAGCGCGCGGACGATGAGCAACGTCGCCAAGCGGCGCTGCAAAGCCAGGCTACCGCACGCGCCGCACAGAACGCCCGCCAGGCTGCAGAGGCGGAGAGCAACGGGCGCCAGTATCAGCCCATCAGCAAGCAAACGCCGGACTACCCGGAAAAAGCGCTCAGCCGCAAGATTGAAGGCAACTGTACCGTGGTTTACCGGGTAAACCGGCGCGGAGAAGTGGAAGATCCGCAGGCGCAAAGCGACTGTAACCCGCTGTTTGTGCGCACCTCGATCAACGCCGCCAAAACCTTCCGTTATCAGCCACGGGTGATCAACGGCCAGCCGGTGGATGTGCCGCAGGTGAAAAACACCTTCCACTACCGGATTCAGTAACTCAACGTGGCCCCGCTGCCGTGGGGCCGCTCGCCGGCAGCGCTTTTTTACGCGTTGATAAACGCCGCTACCGGCGGCGGCAGCGTTTGCTGTTTGCGCCAGGCCAGGGCCACCTGATAAGGCACCGGCGCGCCCTGCTGCGCCAGCGAGCAGAAAGCCACGTTATCCCAGCCGCTGCGCCGCAGGAATTCAGGCACCAGCGCCACGCCCAGCCCCGCTGCCGCCAGCCCGATGAGGGTTTCCATCTGCACCGCCTGCTGGGCGACGCGCGGGGTAAACCCTGCCTGCCGGCAGGCCGAGAGAATCGCGTGATGGAGGCCGGGGCCTTCGCCCTGAGGGAACATGACCCAGGGTTCATCCGCCAGCGCGCCAAGCGGCAACTCATCCGCCGCCGCCAGCGGGTGCCCGTGCGGCAACACCGCCACCCACGGGCTGATGAGCAGCGGTTGCAGCGCCAGATGCGCCGCGGCATATTCCGGCACCGGCAAAGCGACGATGCCAACATCCAACCGATCGTCCAACAGTGCCTTCACCTGGCGTGCGGTGGGCGCTTCGTGCAGTTCCAGCGCGACCTGCGGGTGATCGTTGCCAAAACGGGCGATCATCGCCGGCAGCCGGTGCCGCACCGCGCTGGCGACAAAACCAATGCGCAGCGAACCGCTTAGCCCTTGCCCCGCGCGCTGAGTCAAGGCTTCCGCTCGCGCCATCTGCGCCAGCGTGCGGCGCGCTTCCTCCTGCAGCACCACCCCGGCGGCGGTTAACCCGATAATGCGGTTAGTACGCTCAAACAGGCGCACACCCAGCGCCTGCTCCATATTGCGGATAGCGGCGGTCAGGGGCGGCTGGGCCATATGCAAACGCTCGGCGGCCCGGCGATAGTTCATGGTTTCCGCCACCGCCAAAAATTGCCGCAGCTGACGCAGGCTCAACATAGCGTGATACCTTAAATGTATTAAATAACACCATGGATAGTATTAGACATATCACCAACACGTATCGATGATAAGCCTTATTTCACTCAGGAAATGGCGCTATGAGCAATGCAACCCTTGCACATCGTTACGTTGCCCGCGGCAGGAAAACGCTGGCGGGTCTGCTGCTGGCCGTGGCCCCTTTGGCCGGCGGCGCGGAGCCGCCTCAACCCGAGGCGGAAGCCACGCTGGTGCGCAAAGATCGCTCGGTTTCTCTCACGCCGGGCACTTCGCTGTTTATTCGTGAGGTGCGGTTGGCGGCGTTGCCTGACAACGGCGCTGCGCCGGTATTGCTGGTGCACGGCGCACGCGTGCCGGGCCTCGCCTCTTTCGATCTGCCGGTGCCGGGCGGCTCGCTGGCCGGCGATCTGGCGGCGGCCGGCTACCGTGTGTATGTCATGGATCTACGGGGCTACGGCTATTCCAGCCGGACGGCTGCGATGAGCCAACCCCCAGAGCAAAGCGCGCCGCTGATGCGCACCGCCGACGCGGTGGCCGATATCGGTGCGGCGATCCGCGCCATCTCGCAGTGGACGCAGCGCGATAAGGTCAGCATCGTCGGTTGGGCAACCGGCGGGCACTGGGCCGGCGCTTATGCCGCGCACGCGCCACAGCATGTCGATCGGCTGGTGCTCTACAACACCCTTTACGGCGGCAGCCGCCACCACCCTCAGCTTGGCCTGGGTTCGCCGCTGGATACGCCGGAAAAACCGGGTACGTTTAACGCCGCCCTGTTCGGCGGCTACCGCATCAATAGCCGTGCCAGCCTGTTCCCGGCCTGGGACAACAGTATTCCCGTGGCCGACAAGACGCGCTGGCGTGATGCGCACGTCGCCCAGGCCTATGCCGATGCGGCGCTGGCATCGGACGACACCGCTTATCAACGGGATCCGCCCGGCTTTCGCGCCCCCAGCGGTGCGATGGCCGACAGCTTTGAACTGGCGCTGGGTAAAAAGCAGTGGCAAGCCGCACGGCTGACGATGCCGGTGCTGGTGATCCGCTCTGGCAGGGATTTCTGGAGCCGCCCGGAAGACGCCAGCACGCTGGTGCAGGAAGCGCCGAACGCACGCATGCTGCCGCTTCCTGAAGCTACACACTTTGTGCATCTCGATCGGGACGACGCGGGAAGAGGCCAGTTCCTGGCTGCCGTCAGCCGGTTCCTGGCGCCTGAGGCAGTAAATCCGGCGCAGCCGTTTACAGAGAATCCGCAATAAACTCCCGCAGCCAGCGGTGGGCAGGATCGCGGTGGACGCGTTCATGCCACAGCATCGCCATTTCAAAACCGGGCACCGCAACCGGCGGCGCCACCTGCAGTAGCCCGAGCTGATCGCGCACCAGGCGCTCAGGCAACATCGCCACCAGATCGGTCTTGGCCAGCACGGCGATCACAAACAGGAAGTGCGGCACCGAGAGCACCACGTGGCGCTCCAGCCCCACTGCGGCCAGGACGCTATCGGTTATCCCCTGAAAACCGCCGCCGTCGGGCGAGACGATCACATGCGAAAGCGCGCTGAATTGCCTGACCGTTGGCCGCGTTTGCAACTGCGGATGGCCGCAACGGCCAGCCAGCACATAGCGCTCGGTAAACAGCAGGCGGTGGCGCAGCCCCTCGGGCGCCCCTTCAAGGGTATGAAAAGCCAAATCAATGTCGCCCTGCTCGGCCAGTTCGGCGAGACGCGCTGGCTCTTTGCCAAAAATAGCCAGCCGGCTATGGGGCGCGGCGGCACGCAGACCGGCCAGCGCAGGCAGGATAATGGTCAATTCCGTGTAGTCCGACGCAGCAACGCGCCAGGTTTGCTGGGCCACGGCCGGCTCAAATGGCCGGGATGGCAAAATGGCCTCTTCCAGCGAGGCCAGCGCCTGGCGCAATGGCGCGCGCAGTTCCTCTGCCCGGGCAGTGGGCCGCATGCCACGCGGCCCCGGCAACAACAGCGGATCGTCAAAGAATTCGCGCAGCTTCGCCAGTTGCACGCTAACCGAAGGCTGGGAGAGGTTTAAGCGCCGTGCCGCGCGGGTGACATTGTGCTCGGCCAGCAATGCATCCAGCGTCAGCAGTAGATTAAGATCCAGGGCTGCAAAATTACTCATAACAATACCTGTTATTTATCTAATTCATTTCAACTATACCGTAGCAGCCCCTACTCTGCCTCCAGACACTTAACGGAGGCCACAGATGAATGTATTAATTGTTTATGCCCACCCCGAACCCACATCGCTGAACGGTTCGCTTAAAGACTTTGCCGTGCGCCATCTTGCCGCAGCCGGGCACCAGGTGCAGGTATCGGATCTGTACGCCATGGGCTGGAAAGCGGTACTCGACGCCAGCGACAACACCGCTAAACCGGCCGGCGAACCTGTTAAACCGGATCTTGATTCCAAACGGGCCTATGAACGGGGAACGCAAAGCCCGGATATCAGCGCCGAGCAGGAAAAACTGCGCCAGGCGGATGCGGTGATCCTGCAGTTCCCACTGTGGTGGTTTTCAATGCCGGCGATCCTCAAAGGCTGGGTGGAACGCGTTTACGCCTATGGGTTTGCCTATGGAGTGGGCGAACACTCCGACAGCCACTGGGGCGATCGTTACGGCGAAGGTTCGATGCAGGGGAAACGGGCGATGTTGCTGGTCACCGCTGGCGGTTGGGAAAGCCACTACGGCCCACGCGGGGTGAACGGGCCGATCGACGATCTGCTGTTCCCGATCCAGCATGGCACACTGTTTTACCCCGGCTTTGACGTGCTGCCGCCGTTTGTGGTCTACCGCACCGGCCGCATGGACGCGGCACGCTTTGAACAGGTGAGCGCACAACTTGGGCAACGGCTCGATAACCTGTGGAGCACCCCGCCGCTGCCATTCCGGCCGCAAAACGGCGGTGCATATACCATTCCGGAACTGACGCTCAAGGAGGAGATTGCGCCAGGGCAAACCGGCTTGCCGATCCATCTATACTCTAAATAATTCGAGTTGTAGGACAAAAACGCAAAAGCGTTTTTGAACAGCGCTGGCCCCGAAGGGGTGAGGCCGTATGGCCGAATCATGCGGCAACACAGCGTTCAAATCTGCCAGGAGCAGATTTGAACGCTGCTGGCAGCGGCCCCATAGGGGCGAGGCCCAGGGACGAGCCGAGTAATAAAGCCAACGCACCTGCGGCTCGAAGTATGAAGGGTATAGGGGGTGTTGACGTTTAGCGCGCATCTTGGGCTGCGGAGCAAGGCACCGTTGCCAGGTTTCGGCAACGTTCTTTGCCCTGACCGAGAGGGTTTCGGTCGCCATCATATCGTGGCTTTTTGCAACACCGTAGCTCGCGCCCGAGTTAGGGGCCGTGGGCTGTATGAACCGGGCACATGGGTAACACTTTACACCGGGCACATGGGTAACAGGTTATAACTGGCACAGTTAACGAGATAGGGAGGTTTACTGTGCCTTGGCCTGAGAGTGTTACCATGCAACGTTTGCAATTTGTCACCGCTTGTCTGAAGGGCGATACTTCTGTCGCTGAGCTATGCCGCCGTTTCAACATTAGTCGCAAAACTGGCTATAAGTGGCTGTCCCGATTTTCTCCTGATGATATTTCCTCTCTTTCTGACCATTCCCGAGCTCGCCATCATCAACTTTCCATACCGCTGCCAACGGTGGAATTGCTTCTTGAGAAGAAACAGCAGCACCCTACATGGGGCCCGGAAAAGATAAGACAATTACTTTTGAATATGGATGTTTCGGATGTGCCCGCTGCCAGTACTATTGGGGGCATATTTAAGATCCATGGCCTGACAAAAAAACGTAATCGATTGAAATACAAACCCAAACGGTCTTATGTGCTCCATAAGATAAACCAGCCAAATGATGTCTGGAGCGCGGATTTCAAAGGCAAGTTCACCCATACAACCGGACGTTGGTGTCATCCTTTCACACTGACGGATAACTACAGCAGAATGGTACTTGCCTGTGATGCCACGTATTTACCCGATGGGAAATTTGTCATTCCCTGCCTCGAGCGAGTCTTCCACGAATGTGGTTTGCCCCAGGTTCTACGCACCGATAACGGTCCACCTTTTGCCGGTGCCGGGCTGTGGGGATTAAGCCAGATGTCTATCTGGCTAATCAAATGTGGTGTTACTCCCGAGCGAATTCGCCCAGGGAAACCGACAGAGAATGGACGTCATGAAAGAATGCACAGAACAATGAAAGAGGGAATGAAACAGTGTCATAAATTTGCCTCTCTGGAGGAACAACAGACATGGCTAAACACATGGAGAAAAGAATTTAATGAAGTTCGGCCACATAAGGCTCTGGGAGGAAAAACGCCCCAATCAGTCTGGTGTCCTTCCCCCCGGATTTATACTGGGGCACAAAAGGAGATGCCGGTACCAAAGGGGGCGAAGTTACTGCGTGTGGAAGTGAAAGGTGATTTATGGTTCAACGGCCGACGAATCTTCCTATCGGAGGCCCTCAGGTATGAATGGGTGTGGATGAAAGAAGTTGACGATGACACGGACGAAATAGGGTTCGGGGAGTTGGTATTGGCCCGGTACGATAGACAGAACCATCGTATAATCCGGGCTGATTAAAGAATAAATGCGTTACCTATGAGGCTGGTCAGATCTGTAACCTATGTGCCCGGTTCATACAGGGCGCGTCCCCTAACGACCCGCGCCTGCGCCATATCAGGCGGCCGCTACGCGGCTACCCTCACTATGTCACTTCGCATCACGGCCGGCTACGACAGGCGTCCCTGCCTGTCTCGCCTGAAACCGCCGTCCTGGCGGTTTCGCCTATGCTACGTTCCGCCGTTCGGCGCCTTCAATGGCTTCCACACCCGTGCTCCACTAACCAAATCACTCGTCTTTGAGATTAACCCATGTCAAAACCAGTGGTTAGGTTGCCCGGTGGCTATAAATTGAACACACCTGCAACTTGAAGTATGACGAGTATAACCCGATAGACCGGCGTTACCGTCACCGCTGCGGTGGGAAATAGCGTTCAATGTCGCTAAAGCCCATCGCGCCTTCCAGGGCGGAAAAGTCGCCCGCCTCGCCCATCGCTTCGGCAGCGCGGATAAACGCGCCCAGCGCCAGCCGAGATAACGATGAACCGGCGCTGATACGCTTCACGCCCGCCTGTTCCAATTGCGCCATGCTGAAGGTGGCGCCCGGGATGCCGGCGATGACGTTAACCGGTTTTGACAGGGCGCCGCACAGAGTGCGAATGGTGTCTAAATCCCGGAGGCCGGGCGCATAAAGCACATCCGCGCCGGCTTGTTCAAAAGCCTGCAGCCGCCCGATGGTATCGTCGAGATCCGGCTTGCCCCACAGGTAGTTCTCGCAGCGGGCCGTCAGCACAAAATCCTGCGCCAGTTTATCGCGCGCTTCCGCTGCGGCCTGGATGCGTTCAACCGCCAGTTGAAAATCATAAATCGGCCGTTCGCGACGGCCGCCGTAATCTTCGATCGAGCCGCCGGCAAGGCCAATCTCGCCTGCGGCGCGAATGGTTTCCGCCACGATCTCCGGGCTGTCGCCAAAGCCGTTTTCCAGATCGGCCGATACCGGCAACGGTGTCGCCTCAACCAGCGCGCGGCAGTGCGCCAACGTGGTGGCTCGATCTACGCTGCCCTCGCGCAATCCCTTGGAAAAAGACATGCCGGCGCTGGTTGTCGCCAACGCCTTGAACCCCATTGAGGCCAGAATTCTGGCCGTCCCGATATCCCACGGGTTGGGGATGATGAATGCGCCGGGTGCCTCATGTAATTTTCTGAAATCGCTGCTGATATTCGCCATCACCGTTCCCCTGTCAGCCCGCTGGCGCGGGAGTGTTTTCCACCGAATGTATATCCCAAAGACGCCAAGTGGCAAGGCACACACCCGCAACTTGCTGTAGGGAGGGTATATCAGTGATATTCATTATCATAAAATTTTTAGTGGGTAGCGCTACGGGAAACCGGTGAAACCCTATAGCAAGGCGTTCGACTAAACTAACCATTAAGCGATAAAAATTATCGTTTTACGATAAAACAAGTGCTATCGTTGTACTGATTTCCATCAATTCTCTCTGTGAGGTTTCTATGGCACCGGATCGTCTGGCTATGTTCTGTCGCCGCATGGCGATACTTACTCTGTGGCTTACTATCATCATGCTGGCGCTGAATGTCGCCGTCTGGCTTTTTCCCACGCTAGCTTCTGTTGAAGGTGGGTACGGTTTCGCTTTTTCCCTGTCAAACCAGTTAATCTCGTCGCTGAATCAAGATCTAAGTACCTTTCCATGGTGGCAAAGGCTCGGAGCGATTCTTATTTCCAGCGTGCCCTTGCTTTCGCTTTCGGCTGGCCTACTGAATCTGCGATCTTTGTTCAGCAACTACTCGTTGCGGAACTATTTTTCCGTATCGTCATCCCGCTATCTGGAAAAGATGGGTCAGTCAGTGGTGCTTTGGGTCGTGCTGAATTTTCTGTGCGAACCGCTTCTTAGCATCTGGATGACAATGCGGGAACCGGTTGGTCAGCGCTTGATTTCATTGAGTGTGGATTCATCTGCGGTCGTGGCGCTTTTTCTTGCGGCCTGCATTATCGTGATTGCCCGGATTCTGCGCCGCGCAAGCGAGATCAGTGCCGAAAATCAGCTGTTTGTATAAAGGACGCGCTATGCCCATTGCAATCACGCTGGACGTTATGCTGGCCAGAAGAAAGGTCAAATCCAGGGAACTGGCGGCAGCCATTGGAATCACCGAGCAAAACCTTTCCCTGTTGAAACAGGGAAAGGTTAAAGGCGTACGGCTTGCGACGCTGGAAGCGATCTGCCGGCATCTGGACTGTCAACCGGGCGACATTCTGGTTTATTCCCCCGACGATGACGGCCCAGCATCTAATTTGTTAATGGATTGATTTTTATACAAAAATTCCGGGTATTTCCCGGCTTAATCATTTCCTTACTGTTTTCGGCGTCTTAATCGCCAGCGGTTTAATGATCGCCACGTGGTCATCCCCCCGAGGCTGCTATGGCGAATGGGGACTTCGATGAGCATCATTGCCCGAGATATTGCGATTGAAAATCTCTTTTAGAATATTAATATTCGTTATACAGCTTCAAATAAGGTTTCAGCATTGAAAACATAGCGGATGAATCACGCATAGCCGACAGGGTTATTTGAGGAGTCAAAAGATGATATTTTAGGAGAAACCAGATAGACCAAATTTCATGAACCAGCATATAAGGAGCTAACTCATTGAATTCAAATTTTTGTTTTGAGTAGCTATTATAGGTATTCAAAAAAAATGATGTTTTAGCAGACATGCCAGGATTATCCGTGCTCCTTGCCAGCAGATTCCATGTCATTATGCCAAGGTCCAGACAGGGACTCGACACACAACAGCATTCGAAATCAATAAATGCGGCATTGTTATTGCTAATGAATATGTTTCTGCGCCAGGGATCGCCGTGGCAAATGGAAAATCCGGAATGAAAATCCTGGATTTTCATAACCCTGATCATTTCCCTATAGTGGTCTTTTAATTCAGTGCAAGAAAAAAATAAATCAGAGACCCCACACATTTTATTATATTCCCTATCAGCATCGAAAACAGGGAGGTTCAGACCCAGAGGAGCCAGATTATGAAGTTTGAACAAAGTGTCAGCACAGAGAGACAGGTCTTCATCACACAGCGTACATTCACGGCCTTTTGCATTTTCAAATACAAGTACAGCGCGTTGATGACCCGATACTGAAATTGAACTGGCGAGAGTACCTTTTACGTTCTTTAAAACTTCTGCGGCTGAAATTGAATAAATAATTAAACGATTGCTGATGTTACCCTCATTTTCAACAGAAGAGAGGGATCTTTCACTATGAAAGATTTTGATGAAATAGGTTTTTCTCTCATCCGTAAGGATAGACAAAATGAGATTAATGCCAGGAACAATCATTTTACAGTCAATGCAACTGATACCATAGTTCTCATATAGCCATGATGGTATTTCTGTGACAAGCCCAGTTTCATTTTTCATAAAAATGTTCTCAATTTACCGTCTAAAAACAGGCGGCCTAAATCAGCGCAAGGGATGGCAACAACCTTGACACTGACCGAGGCTTAGCAACACCACCACGCGCCTAAAATATAAAACACATCCCGCAATTTCAGTGCATTACCGCCATCCATAAAGCACCCATAAGGCACACACACCCCATGGACGGATACCTCCCCCCTATTTATCGCATGATTAATCGTAGAGCCAGCGGCCAGCCTTGGCGGATTCAATATACATAATGATTGTTAACGGTTTTTTATCCTCATTGGGTTGCTTACGCGAGAATAAAGGTTTGCTCTTCCATGGGTAATAGTTTCCCAGGAAAAAGCCTGCCGGTTGCACGTTAAAGCGTTCGAAAAAATTTTCGGTCATTTCCGCAATATCATCCGCCTCATGGAGTGCTTGCAGTGGAGCTGAATCCTCAATATCGATTTTTTTAAATAGGGTTGTGGCTAAGGGCAATTCTCCCTTAACAAAATCCCTTACATCTGCATCAGTAATGTTTTTCACCAGATTTTATCCTCAGGGCAAGCAATCAGATTATAGCGATGTACCGTTTTGTCGCTAATCTGGATGACATCCTTAGCAAGGATAACCCAACCCACGCCAAAGCCTGCCCCTAACGCGATCGGGCTTTGCAAACACGCCGATGACAAGACACGACCTGGTAAAAAACGCCGGCAAGGGATGAATAACGCCTGCCCAATCGGCAAAAATATCGTTACAGATCGTGTCACGTTTTCCTGCCCATCATCCGTATATCGACATGGTAGCCGCCAGCAGGAAAGAAAAAAACCAATTAATATCAAAACGATAAAATCACCCACATCAACCACGCGTGGCCATGCATCGTTTCACGTTCTTACCCGTTATTTACCTGCCGGCGCCTTGATTGCCCGGCACGTTCGTCTTATGGTCAAACAGAGACAAAAAATTATAAGCTCGCAAGGCCACGACGCGGCGCCGCTAACAACCACGGCACGGTGTATCAGCAGAGCAAGCGACATCTGGAATTTAATCCACACTCAGCACAATCCGGTACTGCCGGACCCATTATCTGTCCCAACATCACAGCGTTAATTCCAGGGCTTCGGCTTGAGCCCATCTTACACAGATGAGAACTATGGCTAATCAATCGATTTCACCGTCAGCGGATGACCCGCGTCATCAAGAAAACAACCCGCAACAAGATCAAGATAGCGAACAACCCGAACGCCGGCGCCCCGGTAAAAAGCCGCTGATTGTTTTGGCGATCGTGGTGGTGGTGATGCTGATCGTCGCCCTGTGGTACTGGCTGGCTACGCGCAATATTGAAACCACCGACGATGCCTATACCGAAGCCGACGCGGTCACCATCGCGCCGAAAACATCGGGCTTTGTCACCCAACTGTTGGTGAAAGACAACCAGCGGGTGAAACGCGGCCAGCTGCTGGTGGTTATCGATCCACGCGACAACACCGCCCAGCGCGATCAGGCCCAGGCCCAACTGGGGCTGGCCGTCGCGCAGTTGCATCAGGCGCAGGCGGCGCTGGATCTCGCCAAAGTGCAATACCCGGCGCAGAAAGATCAGGCGCTGGCCCAGTTGGCCAAGGCGCAGGCCAACCTGCTCAACGCGCAGGAAGACGACAAACGGCAACGGGGCGTAGATCCGCGCGCCACCTCGCAACGCAATATCGATGCGGCCAGCGCCCAGTTGAGAAGCGCACGGGCCGAGCTGGCAAGCGCCAAAGCGCAGGTGGAGATCGCCTCGCAGATCGCGCTGCAAATCCGCCAACAGGAAACCACCGTTGAGGCACGCCAGCAGCAGGTTCAGCAGGCGCAGGCCCAGCTCAACACCGCCAACCTGAACCTGGCCTACACCGAAGTGCGCGCCCCTTACGATGGCTTTATCACCCGGCGTAACGTGCAGCTCGGCAGCCTGGTGCAGGCAGGCAGCTCATTGTTCTCGCTGGTTTCCCCCGAGGTGTGGATCAGCGCCAACTTCAAAGAGACCCAGTTGGCGCGCATCCGCCCGGGCAACCCGGTGGATATCACCGTCGACGCCTGGCCGGATATCACACTGCACGGGCATGTCGACAGCGTCCAGATGGGTTCCGGCTCGCGCTTCTCCGCCTTCCCGGCGGAAAACGCCACCGGCAACTTTGTGAAAATCGTCCAGCGCGTGCCGGTGAAAATCGTCATCGATAAAGGGCTGGACGCCGACAAACCCTTGCCGCTGGGCCTGTCGGTTGAACCCAGGGTGACGGTGAAATGAGCCAAAGCCAGAGCTGGCAGCCGGCCAGCAACCCCTGGCTGGTGGCCATTACCGTCACGCTGGCGGTGTTTATGGAGATCCTGGACACCACCATCGTTAACGTGGCGCTGCCGCACGTCGCCGGCTCGCTGTCATCCAGCTACGATGAATCGACCTGGGTGCTGACCTCGTATCTGGTGGCCAACGGCATTGTGCTGCCGATTTCCGCATTCCTGAGCCGGGTATTCGGCCGCAAGCAATTTTTCCTGATCTGCATCGTGATGTTCACGCTCTGCTCGTTCCTGTGCGGCATCGCCACCGAGCTGTGGCAGATCATTCTGTTTCGGATCATGCAGGGCTTTTTCGGCGGCGGGCTACAGCCGGTTCAACAATCGGTGCTGCTGGATTATTTTAAGGTGGAGGATCGCGGCAAGGCGTTCGGCCTTTCCGCCATCGCGGTGATCGTCGCCCCGGTGATCGGGCCGACGCTCGGCGGTTGGATCACCGATAACTACAGTTGGCGCTGGGTGTTCTTCATCAATATTCCCGTTGGCATCTTCAGCGCGCTGGCGATCTATCAGCTGCTGGAAGATCCGCCGTGGGAACGCAAGACGGCGAAGGGCAAGCTCAGCATCGATTACATCGGCATCGGCCTGATCACCCTGGGGCTGGGCTGCCTGCAGGTGATGCTCGATCGCGGCGAGGATGAAGACTGGTTCCAGTCAAACTTCATTATCACCTTCGCCATCCTGACGACCATCGGCCTGGTCGGTGCCGTCTACTGGCTGCTGTACGCCAAAAAGCCGGTGGTTGATCTCTACTGCCTGAAAGACCGCAACTTTGCGGCCTCCTGCGTGCTGATGGCCGGCATGGCGATGATACTCTACGCCAGCGCGGTGGTGATCCCACAGCTGGCGCAACAGGATCTGGGCTATACCGCCACCTGGTCCGGGCTGATCCTCTCGCCGGGCGGCGTGCTGATCGTGCTGTCGATCCCGCTGGTGCTGCGGCTGATGCCGGTGATACAAACCCGCTGGCTGATCGCCTTCGGCTTCTTCTGCCTGTCGGCCTCGTTCGTCTATTCCGCCACGCTTGCACCGAACGTTGACTTCACCACGCTGGTATTGATGCGCAGCGCCCAAACCATCGGGCTGGGCTTCCTGTTTGTGCCGCTGACCACCATTGCGTTCGTCACCATACCGCAGCGGCTAAATGCCGATGCCTCCGCCCTGTTCACTATGTGCCGCAACGTGGCGGGCTCGATCGGCATTTCACTCTCCACGGCGATGATCACCGAACGCCAACAGGCCCACAGCGCCAATATGGTGCACAACATGTCAACCCTGAATGAGCCTTTTAACCTGACGGTGGAACGCTGGGCGCAGGCGATCAGGGATTTCACCACCCAGACGGGCGATCCCATTTCTCTCGCCACCGGCCAGCTGTACAAAACCATGATCGAGCAAGCGCGCATCCTCGCCTACATTGACGTTTTTACCGGCCTGAGCGTTATCGCCCTGCTACTTATTCCTTTTTGTTTACTGCTTGCGCCCATCAAGAGCAAAGGCAGTGCGGGAGCACACTGACATGACGGTTTACCCCTCATTTTCCGCCTCACGAGCCGGCTTACTGGCAACGGCCCTGCTGGCGCTTTGCGCCTGTTCGGTCGGGCCTGACTACCAGGCCCCCACGCCCAACACGCCGGGCGGGTTTAATACGTTGGCTTCCGACGGCGCGTCAAAACCGCAGGCCACGGCGATCGACGCCAACTGGTGGAAATCCTTTCACGATCCGCAGCTCGACAGCCTGGTGGAGCGGGCGATCGCCGGCAATCTGACCTTGCAACAGGCCGTGCTGCGCATTGCCGGTTCGCGCCAGCAGTTGAACCAGGCGCGCGGCGCCTGGTATCCGGCGGTGGAAAGCAAAGCGTCGGTACAGCGCCAGCAGATGGGGCTGAAGGGGATCCTGGAATCCCATGGCGCATACAGCAAGGTGGATGAGGTCGATCCCAGCCTGAGCTCGGCGCTGGATAGCCTGGCCCAGCCGGTAGGGCTGTATCAGGGCAGTTTCGATGCCTCCTGGGAACTGGATCTCTGGGGCAAGGTGCGCCGCCAGGTGGAAATGGCCGGCGCCCAGCAGCAGCAAGCCATCGAAAATCGCAACGACGCGCTGGTGTCTCTGGAGGCGGAAGTCGCCAGAACCTATTTACAGCTGCGCGGGGCGCAGGCCACCAGCCAGACGCTCGCCAGCCAGATTGAGATCGCACAGCAGACGCTGGAACTGACGCAAAGCCAACAGCGCAATGGCCTGGCGCCGCAAATGAACGTGGAAAACGCCCGCGCCCAGCTTGGCTCGCTGCGCGCGCAGATGCCGCAATACCAGGCGCAGATCCATCAGGCGATGAACGGCCTGGCGGTGCTTATCGGCCAGCCACCGGGCGCGCTGGATGGCGAACTGGCGGCGAATAAGCCGCTGCCCGCCTTGCCGAAGGCGGTGCCGGTCGGCGTGCCGTCCACGCTAGCCAGGCGCCGGCCGGACGTGCGTGAAGCGGAGGCGCAATTGCACGCCGCCACCGCCAACATTGGTGTTTCCATCGCGCAGCTGTTCCCGGATCTGTCGCTAACCGGCCAGTTCGGCGTACGCAATACCGACGCCAGCTATCTGGATAACTGGAGCAGCCATTTCTACAGCTACGGCCCTTCGATTTCGCTGCCGATATTTCAGGGCGGCCGGCTGGTGGCCGGCGTTAAGCTGGCACGCGCCGAGCAGGCCAGCGCCGCGCTGGGCTACCGCCAGACGGTGCTGACCGCGCTGCAGGATGTGGAAAACGCGCTGGTGAGCTACCGCGCCGACCAGCAACAGGCGCAGGAGCTTGATCACACCGTCGACGCATTGCAAAACGCGTTTGAACTGGCCAGCGACGGCTACCGCCAGGGGCTGTCTTCGTTTATCGACGCGCTGGATACCCAGCGCCAGTTGGCGCAGGCCAAACAGCAGGCCAGCCAGGCGCACATGCAAAGCAGCCTGGATCTGGTGGCGTTATATAAAGCGCTGGGCGGCGGCTGGGAACCTTATCAGCAGGCCAAGCTGCCCGACTACCCGGTATTCGGCCCGGCCGGCAGCTAAAAAAACGGGTGTTGCTCCCGTAGCTGGCCGCCGTGGGGGCAACACATCGGCCAGCGCATCATCCGCCGGGCAAACGGCTCTCCCCTTTGTTAACGGCCTGCGCAAGCACACTAAAAATAATTGCACCTATGTGCAAAACGGTCACCGGGCCGTCATAAAGCGCCGATATAGTCCTTTCCTGTCTAAAAACAGAAAAGGGAATCCCCCGTGACGCCCGAAGCAGTTAACCCGGCACCGCCTTCATGGTGGTGCAAATTCCGGCACGCTTTCACCATCGCCCGCCACGAGCCGGCGAACCTGATTGGCATGCTGTTGATATTGCTGTTTGCCTGGATCATCCTGGCGCCGGTGCTGTCGATTCTGCTTGACGCCATCGTCGTGCAGAGCGGCGACAGCGAGCGCGTGCAGGCGGCCGAAGGCGCCTTTACCCAATATTACCTGCTGCGCACCCTGGCTTCGCGCATGTCCAGCCTGTTGCTGTGGACGCCGTTGCTCAATACGCTGGCGGTGGCGATCAGCAGCGTGTTGGGCGCGCTGGTGGTCGGCGTCACCCTCGCCTGGCTGGTCAACCGCACCGATATGGCCGGGCGCAAATGGTTCGCCACTGCGCTGATCGTGCCGTTTATGCTGCCCTCCTGGACCTTCGCACTGGCCTGGACCACGCTGTTTAAAAACCACACCGTTGGTGGCCAACCCGGCTGGTTGGAAACCCTCGGCTTCCACACGCCCAACTGGCTGGCCTATGGCTATTTCCCGATCGTGGCGATCATGGTGCTGCACTACGCGCCGCTGGTGATCCTGATCGTCGGCAACGCCCTGAAACGCATGGATAGCCAGTTGGAGGATTGCGCCCGGGTGCTTGGCGCCTCACGCCAGGTTATCGCCCTACGGATTATTGTGCCGCTGGTGCGCCCGGCGCTGCTGTCGGCCGCGCTGCTGATCTTCGCCGATTGCATCGGCGAGTTCGCCATTCCGTACATTCTCGGCTTGCCGGTGCACTTCGATACGCTGTCCACCGGTTTGTACCGCGCGTTGGGTTCACGCCAGACCGGCGTTGCCGCGGTGATCGCCGCGGTGATTATGCTGATGGGCATGATCACACTGCTGCTGGATATGCGCATGCTGCGCGAAGCCAAACGCTTCGTTACCATCAGCGGCAAGGGCGGGCTGGATCGCCGCCGCCATCTCGGCCGCTGGCGCCTGGCCGCCGGGGCGGCCGCACTGCTGTTTGTGCTGCTGGGCGTGGCCATACCGCTGCTCACGCTGTTCTTTTCCACCATCATGAAACTGCCGGGGCGGTTCAGCGCCGACAACTTCACCTTCGATTTCTGGATTGGCCATCATCTGGATACGGTGGCCCTGCATAACGGCATTCTGATTACGCCGGATTTCTGGCACGCGGTCTGGAACACCTTGGTGATTGTCGGCTCCGCATCGCTGGCCTCCGGCATCCTCGGCCTGTTGGTCGGCTATGCGGTGATACGCAGCACGGTGCGCTGGGTGGGCGGGTTTTTACGCCAGATCACCTTCCTGCCCTACCTGGTGCCCGGCATTGCCTTCGCCGCCGCGTTCCTGTCGCTGTTTGCCGTGGCGCGCGGCCCGGTGCCCGCCCTGTACGGCACCCCGCTGATCCTGGTGATTGCGCTGATCGCCGAGAAAATGCCCTATGCCAGCCGTTCCGGCATCGCCGCAATGACCCAGTTGGGCAAAGAGCCGGAGGAAGCGGCGCGCGTGGCCGGCGCCGGCTGGTTCACCCGCATCGGGCGGATTGTGATCCCCATCCAGGCCGCGCCGCTGACCACCGGCATTCTGCTGCCGTTTATTTCCGGTATTAAGGGCGTCAGCCTGTTCATCATCCTGGCGATCCCCGCCACCGACGTCCTGACCACCTATTCACTGCGCTTGATTGACTACAACTACCAGCAGGCGGCCAACGCCGTGGTGTTGATGATCGCGCTGATTTCATGGGCCGGCACGGTACTGATTCAAAAAATCTCCGGTACCGGGTTGGCTGAAGGTTTGGAGAACTGACATGCCCGCCATTACCCTGACCAACCTGAGCAAAACTTACCCCGGCGCCAAACAGCCGGCCGTCAACGCCATCAACCTGACCGTTAAAGACGGCGAGTTCATGTGCCTGCTTGGCCCCTCCGGCTGCGGCAAAACCACCATCCTGCGCATGATCGCCGGTATTGAACACGCCAGCGGCGGCGAGATCGCCATCGGCGATGCGGTGATGGATTCTGTGGCCCAGGGGGCCTTCGTGCCGCCGGAGCGGCGCCGCGTCGGGCTGGTGTTCCAGAGCTACGCCCTGTGGCCGCACATGACGGTGGAGCAGAACGTCGATTTTGGCCTGCGGCTGCAAAAAGTGCCGAAGCAGGAACGTATCGCCCGCAGCCGGGACGTGATGGAAAAGCTGCGTATCGCCGAGTATGCCGGCCGCTATCCGGCACAGCTTTCCGGCGGCCAGCAACAGCGCGTCGCACTGGCGCGCATGCTGGCGGTCAACCCCGGCGTACTGCTGCTCGACGAGCCGTTGTCCAACCTGGACGCCACCCTGCGCCTGGAAATGCGCGCGGAGCTGCGCCGCCTGCACGCCGCCTTCGGCACCACCATTGTGTTCGTCAGCCACGACCAGTGGGAAGCGATGACGCTGGCCACCACCATCGCCGTGATGAGCGCCGGGCATGTCCAGCAGGTGGGCACCCCGGATGAGATTTACGCCAGGCCCGCCAACCGCTTTGTCGCCGAGTTTATCGGCACGCCAAAGCTGAACATGATCCCGCTCAATCAGCCGGCCAGCGCATTGGCCGCCCACCTGCAGCAACGCTTTGCCCTGCGGGAAACGGCGCATACCTGCGGCATTCGCCCAGAGGAGATCGCGCTGTGCGAGCAGCCGCACAGCGACAGCATTCCGATGACGATCGACAACATCATGCCCACCGGCGGCAGTTGGGTGATCGAGCTGGTGAAAGACGGCGATCGCCTGTTTCACTCAACGCAACTGCGCCCGCGCTGGCAGGCCAACCAACAGGTGCACTGCCAGTTGCCCGCCGCCGCCCTGCACTTCTTCAACCAGCAGGGGCAACGCCAGGAACCGTATGGGCGCTAACCACCACGATAGCCGTTTCGCTTAACCGCAACCCAAGGAAATGTGATGAACCGCAAATTGATAACGCATCTGGCGATACTCGCCGTCTGTGTCGCCGGCGCCGCCGGCGTCAACGCGGCCGAACCGCTGGATCTCTCCACCCTGATTGCCAACGCCAAAACAGAAGCGCCAATCACCGTTTATGCCTCCACCGGCAAGATCGTCGAGCAGGCGAAAAGCTTTAGTCAGCAATATGGCGTTAACGCGGTAGGCATTAAGGCCGACGCGCCGCAGATCATCGAGATCATCAGCCGTGAAGCGCAGGCGCACAACGTGAAAGCCGATGTAGCGATCATCGAAGACGCCCCGGCCGGCATGGCGCAGCTGTTAAACAAAGGCTATGTGCAAAGCTGGGTGCCGGATGACATGAAGGCCACCGTGCCAGCACAGTATCAGGCACCGTTGACGGTGGTGCTGGCGCCGAACGTGTTTGCCTACAACACCGCGCATCACGGCCGTTGCCCCATCACCAATATCTGGCAACTGACCGAGCCGCAGTGGCGCGGCAAAGTCGCCATGCAGGATCCCACCAGCAAACCGGCCTACACGGATTGGTTCAGCCAGATGGCCACCCACTATGATCAAGAGGTGCGCGCCGCCTATCAACAGGCATACGGCAAACCGCTGGAAACCGACGAAAGCACGGCGACGGCGGCGTTCGTTAAGGCGCTGGCCGCCAACAGCCCGCTGCTGACGCATTCCGACAACGACGCAGCCGAAGCGATTGGCGCGCCGGATGGCAAAGGCGATTTTGTCGGGCTGGTTTCCACTGCGAAATTCCGCGATAACAAACAGGGGATGAAGCTGGGCCTGTGCAACGGAATGAAGCCGTTTATCGGCTGGAACTACCCGAGCCTGGGCGTGGTGGCGACCGGTAGCCACAGCCCGAACGCCGCCAGGCTGTTTGTCCATTACCTGATGACCGCTGAAGGCATCGCGCCGCAGGGCGTGGACGGCAAAATGTCCACTAACCCGGCGGTAAAACTGCCGGCAAATGAAGCCTCGGGCATCGAAAAATACCGCGCGGAGCTGATGGTCTACCAGACCACCAGCGCCAAGACGGACTGGCAGAGCCGCCAGGACTGGCAAGATCTCTGGAACCTGAACTACCAAAAATAACCGCGCCGCCGCGCGCCCGATATTTTCAGACTGGGAGAGCCCTTTGACACAGATTAACCTGGCCCAGCGTGAAGCTGCGCTAAAACGCATTATCCTCGCCGCCGGCGAGACGGCGCTCGGCCACTTCCGTTCCCGCCAGCCGGGAGCGTTCTCACTGAAAGGCCACCAGGACTTCCTGACCGAAGCCGATACCCTGGTAGAACAGCAGATCCGCCAGGCCATTGCCGCGGCGTTTCCCGAAGATACCCTGCTGGGTGAGGAAACCGGCAGCACGGCCTGCGATGCCACCCGCTTGTGGGTGATCGATCCCATCGACGGCACCGCGAACTTCGCGCGCGGCATCGAGCACTTTTGCGTCGCCATCGCCTTCGTCGCCGAGGGCGTCACCGAGCTGGGCGCCATTTACAACCCCGCCAGCCAGGAGCTGTACCTGGCGCGGCGCGGCCACTACGCCGAGAAAAACGGCCGGCCGCTGCAGTGCGCCGCCACCGATGACGTGCGCAACGCCACGTTTGAACTCGGCTGGTCAACCCGCGTGCCGCAGCGGCGTTATCTGGACGTGCTGGCCGCGCTGCTGGGCCAGGGCGCGAACGTGCGGCGCGGCGCCTCGGGCGCGCTGGCGCTGGCCTGGGTGGCGGAAGGCCGCACCGACGGTTACGCCGAACTGCACATGAACGCCTGGGATTGCCTGGCCGGGCTACTGCTGGTGCGTGAAGCCGGCGGCCACACCGGACACATCCCCACCCACGCGGCAGACATCTTTAACGGGCTGCCGGTGTTAGCGGCCGCACCGGCCGTAGTCAATGCGCTGGCGCGCGCGACCGGCATTCCGGTCGCCACGGCGGCGTTGCCCCCCGCCGAAGAACCGGCCGTCACCGAAGCGGCCGCCACGCATTACGATCGTCCGGCCATCAGCCTGATCGCATCCGATTTTCCCGGCTGGGGAATGGATATTTATATCGGCGGTTCCAGCGGCGTGACCGATCTGGCGCTGCTGGAACAGTACGGCATCAAGACGGTGATCAACTGCGCCGTCAACCTGGATATCGACTGGGTTTCCACGCCGGAAGCGAACATCGGCGCGCACTTGCTCAACCACGGCGCCGGGGCCATTCGCTATTACAAACTGGGGCTCATCGACGGCGAGGGCAACGCGCCGACCATGCTGCACGCGGGCTATCACCTGATGCGCTCCGCCCTGCTGCAGCAAATCCCCGCCAAGCCGTCTTACCGCAACCGCGAGCGCGGCAATGTATTGGTCAACTGCCGCGGCGGCCGCAGCCGGTCGGTGGCGCTGGTCGCCCTGTTTATGCACCTGGAGTGCCCGGCCCGTTACCCGACGCTGGACGCGGCTATCGCCCATATCCGCGATAAACGCCGCCTGCACCCAGACGAATGGTACGAAACGCCGAAGCCGGAAATGGTGGCCCTGGCGCAGCGCGCCATTGAGATGGAGCAGGCGTTAAACGCGGCGGGGTTGGGCATTGAGCAATAACCCCCACCAGGAGGCCACGGCATGAGTGAGAAATACATGGCCAGCGCCGCCGAAGTGGCGCGCCTGGCGGGGGTTTCCCGCTCGGCGGTGTCGCGCACCTTTACCCCCGGCAGCAGCGTTTCAGCAGAAACCCGGCGCAAAGTGTTGGCCGCCGCCGAAACGCTTAACTACCACGTCAACCATCTGGCGCGCGGCCTGTCCAAACCGGCCAGCCGCCCGGTTTGTCTCCTTGGCGGCAACCTGAGCGCGCCCTACCAGGCCAGCCTGCTGGATCAGATCACCCGGCGCCTGCATCAGGCGCAGCGTGCCGTGATGGTGATCAATACCGACGGCGGGGAAGAAAGCGCCGACGCCGCGCTGCGGCAAACCCTGAATTACCGCGCCGCCGCCACCATCGTGCTGTCGGGCAGGCCACAAACCTCGCTGGTGGAAACCTGCCTGCAAAGCGGCCAGCAGGTGATACTGATTAACCGCATGGGGCAATTCGCCGGCGCCGACAATATCGACATCGATTACACCTCGACCATGGACGATGCTCACCATATGCTGCGCCAGGCCGGCTGCCAGCGCATCGCCCTGGTCTCGTCTTCCGCCCGTTCGCCCAGCATGGTGATACGGGAAAGCAAGTTTCTCGAAGCCGCCGGCGCCCAGTGCCAGGTAGCGCGCCCGGGGCCGGCCGACTATGCCAGCGGCGCTGCCGCCGCGCGGCAACTGCTGGCGGGGCCGAACCGGCCGGACGGTATTTTTTGCGTGACCGATCTGCTCGCCTGCGGCGTTATCGACGTGGCCCGTCATGAATGGGGGTTACGCATTCCCGAGGATCTTTGCGTTATCGGTTTCGACGACATCGAACAGGCGAGCTGGGGCGGCTATCAGCTCACCACCTTCGCCCAGCCGCTGGCGGAGATGGCGAACGCCATCATGGAACTGTTGCAGCCGGCATCAGCGCCGCGCCTGCCGGGCAAGCGCCTGTTCCAGGCGCCGCCGGTATGGCGAAAAACGGTGCGGTTAGGCTGAACCGCGTACCCGCAGTGCCGGCGCCAGGCTCGTGAGCGCCGGGATGGCCTCTTCGCTCTCCGCCATCATGTGCAACAGTTGGATCACCCGTTCGGCAATCTGCGCAACCGGCTGGGCGACCGTGGTCAATTGGTAGCCTTGCCAGGCGGCCTGCGGCACATCATCACAACCGATCACCTTCAGTTGGCCGGGAACAGACGGCCCCCCCTGCTGGCGGCAGCAGTCCATCAGCCCCATCGCCAAGGTATCGCAAGCGCAAAACACGCCTTCCATCTCGCGCAGCGAGGCCCGCGTGTGCATGGCCAGCTCAAAGCCCGCCGCGTAGCCATATCGCCCGGCTTCCAGCCGCTGCGGCGCCGCGCCCCCCATAGCCTGGATCTGCTGGCAAAAACCCAGGTAACGTTCGTTGGAGGCCTGCCCATCACCGCGCCCGGCAATAAAACCCAGCCGCGTCAGCCCCAGCGAGAGCAGGTGCGCGGCCGCCAACCGGCCGGCCTGCACGTTATCAGTCTGAACCGCGGGAATTAAACCGCGGGCATCGGTGCGCCCCAGCGTCACCAGCGGCAATGAAAGCTTCAGGCACTGGCCGAAACGCTCCGCCGGCAACGATCCGACAACCGCAACCACGGCGTCAACCTGGTAACCTGATAAGCGCAGGATGGCGTCATCGAGATCCTCATGCTGGTTAACGCTCAGCAACATCGGCTGCTTGCCGTGGCGTTGTAATGCCGCCGACAGCGCTTCAAACAGATACGACTGATAGGGGTTGGAAAAATCGCTGATCAGTATCGCCACCAGATTCGAACGTTTGCGCTGCGCCGGCGTGCTCAGCGTGCGGGCAAAGAAATTGGGTTGGTAACCCAGCGCTTTCGCCGCGGCCAGGATGCTGGCGCGTTTCTTTGGCTGGATGCTGGCGCCGTCGGTAAATGCGCGCGACACCGCCGAGCGCGACACGCCGACATAAGCGGCGACGTCGGCGGCGGTCACTTTTTTATTCATATTAACGATGAGCTTGCTCCTGTTTAACGTAAACACGGCCGTTCCTTATGCACGGGCGCTGCGGGCGCCGATATCCGCGACGGCCAGCGTTTCCCCCTCTTGCGCCAACGCCAGCCCGGCGATGCCTGCGGTACGGGCGCGTAGCTCTGGGCGGCAGTGCGGGCTGATATGGTACAAGCGCCACTGGCTGCCCGGCTTGCGCGCCAACGGGGCGATAGCCTGCCATGAGCCGTGGCTGGGGTGATGTTCCAGCACTTCACACTCTAAAAATACCCAGTCGCTTTGCGCCGCCAACCGTTCGCCCGCCGGCGACAATAATCCGTCACCGGAGTAAAACAGCTGGTGCCCGCCGGCGGTGGTTACGTGCAGGCTGCGGTTCGGTACCGCATGGCGGGTCAGCGAGGTCTGCAACGCCCACGGGCCGAGCGAAGCTACGGTTTCGCTGTCTTGCTGCACGAGCGCAAACCCGCCGGCGGCCTGCGGCCAAAATGCGTAATCAATCAGCGGCGCGATCACGCGCCACTGCGCACGTTGGGCGATCAGCGCCAGCGGCCGCCGCCGGCCATTGGCCGCCATCCAGTTCAGCAGCGCCGTCAGGCCCAGGCAGTGGTCCGGGTGGGCATGCGTAAGATAAACGGCATCAATCCCATGCGGATCGCGCCCCTGGGCGAATAGCGCCGCCGGCACGGTTGGCCCACAGTCAATCAGCAACTGATAGCCGCCCTCCGTTACCAGCACGCTGGCGTTGGTATGTTCCCCGTCATAAGCATTGCCGCAACCTATCACCTCAAGTTGAAAATCACGCGGCATGCGTCACCTCTGCGGGCACAACGCGCCGTTGCGCGGCGTCGAAATAATGCAACAGGGAATCCGCCAGCCGCAGCGGCAAACGGTCACCGGTTTGATAATCGGCCGTGCTCTCGACGATAAATGGCTGGCCTTGCAGCTGGCCATAATACAAACGCGCATGGCCCAGCGGTTCCACCACGCTAATCGTCATTTCACAGTCCGGGCGCGCGGCGTCAATCACCACATGGTTCGGCCGCACGCCAACGGTGGCGACGTTTTCCATCGCCGCGCCGTTAATCAGGGTAGTAAACAGGTGGGCATCGAGAAAGTTCATCACCGGCGAGCCGATAAAGGCGGCGACGAACTGGTTGGCCGGCTGCTGGTAAAGCGCTTCGGGCGAGCCAGTTTGCTCGATCCGCCCCTGATTGAGCACCACGATTTTATCGGCCAGCGTCATGGCCTCAACCTGATCATGCGTAACATAAATCATGGTGGCCTTCATTTGCTGATGCAGCTGTTTCAAATAGGTGCGCATTTCGCTGCGCAGCTTGGCATCCAGGTTCGACAGCGGCTCATCAAACAAAAACAACTGCGGGCGGCGGACGATCGCCCGGCCGATGGCGACCCGCTGCCGCTGGCCGCCCGACAGTTCGCCCGGCAGGCGGTTTAACAGCGGGGTCAGCTGTAAGTTTTCTGCCGTCTGCCGCACGCTCTGTGCGATCGCCGCTTTGGCGATGCCGGCCATTTTTAGCGGGAACCCCATGTTTTTCTCAACCGACATGTGCGGATAAAGCGCATAGGACTGAAACACCATCGCGACTTCACGCTCCGACGGATGCACGCCGTTCAGCGCCTTGCCGTTCAACAGGATCTCGCCCTGAGTGACGGTCTCCAGGCCGGCGATCATCCGCAACAGGGTGGATTTACCGCAGCCGGAAGGGCCAACGAACACTACGAACTCCCCGTCTTCCACGGTCAGGTCCACATGGGGAATAACGCGTTGCTGGCCATAGGCTTTTTGAATGTTTTTAAGCTCAAGCTTTTTCATGGTGATGTCCTATTTCAGCCCCATCGAAAAACCGCGCAGCAGGTAGCGCTGCATGTAGCTGGCCAGCGCCAGCATCGGCAGGGATGAGACGATGCCGGTCGCCATCAACTGGCCCCAGACGGTACCGTCTTCGGTAACAAAATTGGAAATAAACAGCGGCAAGGTGAGCTTATCCGGGCTATGCAGAAACAGCAGCGAGAAAAGAAACTCATTCCAGCCGAGGATCATGGCGAAAATCGCGGTGGCAACCAGGCCCGGCGCGCACAGCGGCAGCACGATCAGCGCCAGGCGTTTGCTCAGGCGCGCACCATCCATCGCCGCGGCCTCTTCAATTTCGGCCGGGATGTCACGCACGAAGCCCAGCAGCATCCAGATACAAAACGGCAGGGTATAAACCTGATAGACCAGCACCAGCCCGAGCCGGGTATCCAGCAGCCCCAGTTGGTTCATCAACGAATAGAGCGGGATTGCCACCACGATCGGCGGCATCATTTTGATTACCAGCACCGCCAGTAAAAACAGCATATCCAGGCGGGCCGGGAAGCGATAACGCACCAGCGCATAGGCCGCCAGCACGCCGGCCATCACCGATACGGCGGTGGAAGCCAGCGAGACAAACAGCGTATTGCCGACCAGCATCGGCAAATCCCCCTGCCAGATCGCCTTGAAGGATGCGAAGCTGATCTGCCGCGGCAGCAGATTGGCGCCGGCGTTGAGGATTTCGCCCGGCGGCTTGAAGGCCGTGCCGAACATCCAGACGATCGGCAGGATAAACAGCACGACGATCAGCCAAACCCACAGCGGGTGAAGATACGCTTTCATCGTGTGCTCCCCTTCATCACTTTGCGGGCATAAAACAGCGTCATCGCCAGCGAGATCGCCAGCATGACCAGCGCCGAGCTGCTCGCCATCCCCAGATCAAAAAAGCGGAAGCCATATTTATAGACAAACATCGACAGCGTTTCAGTGGCGTTGCCCGGCCCGCCGCCGGTCATCACGTACACCTTGTCAAACAGCTTGAAGGTATCGATCGCACGCAGCAAAAACGCCAATATCACCTGGTTTTTAATCTGCGGCAGGGTGATGTAGACAAAGGCGCGCCAGCCTTTGGCGCCATCAACCAGCGCGGCTTCGCTGATGTCTTTCGGGATGGATTGCAGGCCGGCCAGCACGATCAGAAACGCCATCGGCGTCCATTGCCAGGTATCCACCAGCGCAATGGCGTACAGCGCCAGATGAGGGTTAAACAACCATTCTTGCGCCGGCAGGCCCAGCGCGGTCAACACCGTGTTCAGCAAGCCGTAATCGTAATGGAACCAGGCACGCCAAATTGCCGAGCACACCATGGTCGAGATCATCATCGGGTAGATAAACAGCGGCAGGGCCAGGCGGCGCCCGGGAAAACGGCGGTGAAACAGCAGCGCAATGCCAAGGCCGAGCACCACCTGCGCTACCGAAGCCACCACGGTAAACACCAGGGTATTTTTAATCGCGTCGACAAAGAAAAAGTCATCGAACAGGGTGCGGAAGTTAGCCAACCCGACAAACTGATAGTGGTTGTTTGCGCGATCGACTTCGCCGAAGGCGTGATAAATCACGCTGACGATAGGGTACGCCGTTAATAATCCCAGAATCGCCAGGGCGGGCAACAGCAGAACAAGGCATTGTTTACGATTTTCAGAAAACATAAATCAATCCGAATTGGCGCTGGCGTTAACGCCAGCGCCGTTGAGCCAATTACATTTTGATGATGCGGCTAATGCTGCGCTGGGCCTGCTGCAGCGCCTGTTCGGCACTCATCTGGCCCATCATGGCCATTTGCAGGTAATCGCCCAGGATGCTTTCAACCTCGGCCCAGTTCTGAATGCGCGGGCGCGCCTTGCCGATTTTCAACGCTTCGGCCTGCTGCGGATACCAGCGGTATTTCGCCACCACGTCTTTGTCGGCATAAACGCTGGCGCGCGTTGGCGGCATGCCGTAGCTCAACGCCAGCGTTTTCTGCATATCGGCGCTGGTGGCGAAGGTGAGAAAAGCCGCCGCATCGGTTTTGTTTTTCGCATCCGCTGGGATCGCCAATTGCCAAAGCCCCAGCATCGGCGACGGTTTACCGACTTCCGCCGGCGGCGCCATGATTTCCATCTCGCCGACGACTTTCGACACTTCCGGGTTATCCAAATTCGGCACCCAGGCCGGCCACACTTCGATCGCCATGGCGGCGCGGCCTTTTTGCAACGCGTCGCGCACTTCATCGGCGTTATAAACATCCACGCCGTGCGCCGCGTACTGTTTCATGGTCAGGAACGTTTCCAGCGCCTGCTTCGCCTGCGGCGAATCCAGCGTAGCCTTGCCATGTTGATCCACCACGTCGCCACCATAGCCCCACAGAATCGGCAGGAACCCGGTGACGATCGGGTTGCCCTTCACGCCGCGGAACACCACGCCCTTCATCTCTGAATGCTGATTAATCACCTGCGCAGCGTTGAGAACATCACGCCAGGTTTTCGGCTGTGAGAGGTGGTATTTTTCAAACTCCGCGCGGTTCCAGGCGAACATGGCGACGTTGCCCACCATCGGCAATGCGTAGATCGCGCCGTTGGCATCGGGATAACGGCCAATATCAAACGGCGCCGTAATGAAATCGCTGTCTGCCACATCGTTGGCCAACGGCGCCAGCCAGTGGTTGCTGAAAAACTCCGGCGCCCAGGCATCATCCATTTGAATGACATCGTAATTACCGGTCTTTTCACGCATAGACAGCGCGATGTTCTCGTAAAGGCCCTTATTCGGGCGCTTCACCAGGGTGATTTTGGTTTCCGGGTGGGCTTTTTGGTAGGCGTCCACGACGTACTGCAGCGCTTCGCCATAGCTGCTATCGCGGCCGGCAATAACCAGTTCGCTCGCCAGAGCGCCAAACGTGGTGGCCAGCAGCGTAGCGGCAAGGATGGTGCGTTGGAACATGGATATCTCCTCAACATTGCTCATTAATGCGTCTTTTTGCACGCGCGTGCATTTCAATGAGCACCAGCCTAGAGAGGAAAAATGTCACCCAGATTACAACGCCGTAAAAGTTAATAGGCGGCGCCGACGCGCCGCCCGCCTTCCCGTTTACCGGCAACCGGCCCTACCCACATGGCAGCGATGCCGGCGTGCCAGCCACAGCAAGGGAAGCTGAGCCAACAACGCCAGCGCAAACCCGGCCCAGGGGGTGTGGGCCAACTGCCCCTGCGCCACCAAGGTGCTGCCGCAGGCCTGGCCAAGGGTAATGCCCAAATTGAAGGCCGAGATATTCAGCGCCGAAGCAAAATCCACCGCCCGCGGCGCCCAGCGTTCGGCGGTATCCAACATCCCGGTCTGGAACCCCGGCGACATGCCGAAGGCGAATACGCCCCAGATAAACAACAGCGGCACCATCGCCGTCTTGCTGGTCATCAATAACGCCAACGCCGCGAAGACCACCAGCAGCCCGGCAAACATACGCCGCAGCGCCAGCGGCCAGCCCAGGCTTGCCGCCAGCCGCCCGCCCAGCAGATTGCCCACCAGCGTTGCCGCGCCAAACACCACCAGCAGCAGGCTGGCGCTATGCAGCGAAAACCCGCTGATATCGACCAGAATCGGCGTGATAAAGGTGAAAGCGGCAAAGCTGGCGCCAAACCCCAATGCGGTGATGCTCATCATCGCCAGCACCGCCGGCTGGCGTAACGCGGCCAACTGCTCCCTTCCCCGCGCGGCGGCCAGGGTGGGCAAGTTCGGCACCCAGCGCGCCGCCGCCAACCAAGCCAGCCCGGCCAACAGCGCCACGGCGAAAAACGGCAAGCGCCAGCCAAAACTGTTGCCGATAAAACTCCCCAGCGGCACGCCAACCACCATCGCCAGATTCAACCCGGCAAACATCACCGCAATCGCCCGGCTGGCCTGCCCTTCCGGCGCCAAGCGCGCGGCGATGGTGGCGCCGATCGCAAAGAAACTGCCGTGCGCCACCGCGGTGATGCTACGCCCGGCCAACAGCATCGGGTAGCTGGCAGACAACGCCGACAGCAGGTTGCCCGCCAGAAACAGCGCCACCAACCCCAGCAGCACCGTTTTACGCGGCAAACGCGCCAGCGCCAGCACCACCAGCGGCGTGCCGATCGCCAATGCGAAGGCGTATAGCCCCACCAGCCCACCCGCGCTGGCCAGCGGCACGCTGAATTCTGCGGCGATGGCCGGCAGTACGCCGACCACGATGAACTCCGCGACGCCAATCGCAAACGCCCCAATGGCCAGCGCATAGATGCCGGGGTGGGTATGATCTTTACGACGCATGCGGCCCCTCCTGCGTGGCGAACGGATAATCGGTATAGCCTGCCGCCGCACCGCCGAAAAAGCGATCGGCATCCGGCAGGTTCAACGGCAGCCCCAGGCGCAGGCGCGCGGGCAAATCCGGGTTAGCGATAAACGGCCGCCCAAAGCCGATCAAATCGGCCCAGCCGTGTCGCAACGCCGCCTCGGCGCGCGCCAGCGTGTACTTGCCGGCATAAATCAGCGTCCCGCCATAGATCAGCCGCAGCGCTTCTTTGAACGCTGCTGGCATCTCGGGGGCATCCTCCCAATCCGCCTCGGCGATGTGCAGGTAGGCGACATGACGTTCGCCAAGCAGACGGGCGGCGGCCAGATAGGTCGCCTGCGGCGTATCGTCCACCGCGCCCTGCAGGGTGGTTAATGGCGCAAGCCGGACACCGAGCCGCTCCGGGCCGGTGACGGCAGCGACCGCCTCAACCACTTCGCGCAGGAATCGCAGGCGGTTGCCCAGGCTGCCGCCGTATTCATCGCGCCGGGCGTTGGCCTGGGAGTCAATGAACTGGTTGATCAGGTAGCCGTTGGCGGCGTGCAGCTCTACGCCGTCGAAGCCGGCCGCCAGCGCATTACGCGCGGCATCGGCATAATCACGCACGATGCCGGCGATTTCCGTTATTTTCAGCGCACGCGGCGCCGAGTGCGGTACCTTTTCGCCCATGCCGGCCAGCGGCCCTTTACCGTCGGGATCGATAAATACGCTCACGCCCTCGGCCCGCAGCGGCGAAGAGGACACCGGCGCCGCCCCTGCGGGCTGCAATGACGTATGGGAAACACGGCCGACATGCCAAAGCTGTGCGAAGATGCGTCCGCCGGCGGCGTGCACCGCGGTGGTTACGCCGCGCCAGCCGGCAACCTGTTCGGGGCTGTGGATGCCAGGCGTCCAGGCATAGCCTTGCCCCTGCTGACTGATTTGCGTGCCTTCACTGACGATCAATCCAGCCGAGGCGCGCTGCGCGTAATATTCGGCCATCAGGGCCGTTGGTACGTTAGCGGCGCCGGCGCGAGAACGGGTCATCGGCGGCATCACGATACGGTTGGGCAACGTCAGATCGCCCATTTGATAAGGGGTAAAAAGCATAGGTTAGTGCTCCTGTGTGGTGGCCGGCAGTTTAAGATCCGGTAACAAAGCCGGTAGATCGACGGCCGCGGCCAGCGCGCGGTTGCCCTCATCACCCGGGTGCAGGCGATCGCCGGAATCGAAACGGGCCGCCAGGCGGGCGGAGTGCGCGCCATCACGCAGAATGGCATCGGCGTCGATCACCGCATCGAACGCGCCGCTGTGGCGTATCCAGTCATTCACCTGCCGGCGCAGCGCGTCCTTGGCCGGCTGGTAATAATCCTCCAGCGGCGTGCCGGGCAATGCGCCCTCGAACGGCGTCAGCGTGGCGCCGATGACGCGCACGCCGTGGCTGTGCGCCTGCGCAATCAGTTGGCGGTACCCCGCGGTTAACGCGGCCAGCGTGGGGGGCGCGCTGGCCGGCGCGAATGCCGTTCCCGGCCAGGCAATATCATTGATCCCCAGCATCACAATGGCGCTTTGCACGCCCGGTTGCGCCAGCACATCACGCTCCCAGCGCGCCAGTGCATTGACGCCCATGCCGTCGGATAACAAACGCCCGCCGGAAATACCGGCGTTGAGCACGGCTACGCCATACGGCGCCAGGCGGGCGGCCAGGAAATCGGGCCAGCGCGCGTTGTTATCCAGGCTGGCGGCGGCGCCGTCGGTGATCGAATCGCCAATAACCGCCACCGCGCGCGCCGCTACGGGCGCCTCGACCTGAACCCCGGCCAGCAGCAGCCGCGTCGTCGTGGTTTCCCCGCCGGACAGCGCCGGCGCCATCACCCGATCGCCCGGTACAATCCAGCCGGTCTGGCGGCCATCCCAGTGGAAGGTGCTGATGGGGGTAACCGCCGGCAGGTACAGACTCACCGCCACCTGCCCCAAGGCGGGTACCGGCAGTGCGATCGGATCGCTAAGCAGCACGGCGCCGGGAGGGATCACCGCCGCCGCCTGGCCGCCAAAGGTAATGGTACGCAGGCTCTCAACGTGTATGGCTCCGTCGGGCGCCGGCTGGGCGGCCGTCGCCTGTCCCAAAAAAAGCGGCCGGTCGCCGTAGGCGTTGGACAAGACGATGCGTATCCGCGGCCCGCCCAAACTGACGCGCACCACCTGGCGCACGGTATGATCGTGCAGTTGCGCGGGCGCATTGCGCGGAAATAGAAAATCCGCATCCCAAACGGGCTGGGGGCTGGCGCTCCAACTGGCCACCCAATGGGAAGCGGATGCCGCCGCGCCTCCTGCGGTGAATGCACTGGCCAGCAGCATGCCTGCCGATAGGGTTTTAGCGTTTTTCATCCTGGTGATCTCAATGGCAATGTGTCGCTAAAGGGTGAACCTAACGGCGAAAATGGACTAGACTGCCTTCAGGAAAAACATTTATGAATTGAAGTCATAAGGAGGCTGCGATGGCCCGGCTGGAAATCAACCGCTCCGGCGAACTGGACGTTTTTGTGCAGGTTATTGAACAGGGTGGGTTTTCTGCCGCTGCGCGCGCCTGTGGGATGACGCCCTCCGCCGTAAGCAAGCTGATCACTCGCCTGGAACGCCGGCTGGGCACCCGGCTGTTGAACCGCTCGACCCGCCAGCTCCAGCTCACGCCGGAAGGCTGCGCCTTTTACGAGCGCGGCGTGCGCATCCTGGCCGATCTGGCTGAAGCGGAACGCTGCGCCAGCGCCCACTCGACGCCGCGCGGGCGGCTGCGGGTGAATGCTAACGTGCCGTTCGGCCACCATTTTCTGTTGCCGCTGGCGCCGGAATTTCTCGCCCGCTACCCCGACGTGGCGTTAGATATCGTACTGACCGATGAGGTCATTGATATTCTGGAACAGCGCACCGACGTGGCCGTGCGCGCCGGCCCGCTCAAAGACTCCAGCCTGGTGGCGCGCAAACTCGGCCAGACGCGCATGATGATCGTCGGTGCGCCGGATTATCTGGCGCGCAACGGCATGCCGACCACGCCGGATGAATTGGCGCATCACAACCTGCTGGGCGCCAACTATGTGCGCGCCCAACCCGGCTGGCCGCTGCGTTATCAGGGGGAGGACATCACCGTGCCGATCGGCGGCAATGCGCAGGCCAGCGACGGCGAAGCGCTGCACCGCCTGGCACTTTGCGGCCTGGGCCTGGCGCGTCTGGCGGCGTTTCAGGTGCGCGAAGACATCGCCGCCGGCCGGCTGCTGCCGGTGCTTGAGGCGTGCAACCCCGGCGATATCGAAGAAATCCACGCGGTGTTCGTCGGCCAGGGGGGCTACCTGCCGCTGCGGGTACGCGCTTTGCTGGATTTCCTCGTTGAGCGGGTCAAGATCGGCACGGAGTAGCCCGGTTGGCGGAAGATAAATGGGCGGCGCTGTTGGCATGGCGTAAGCACGCCATACCCGCCCTTCATGCCGGCAGCGCGGCCACAAAACGCGCGGTGATCTGCTGCGGGCGGGTAATGGCGCCCCCGACCACCACCGCATGGGCGCCCAACTGCAGGCAGCGCGCCATCATCGCCGGCGTGGTGATATTCCCTTCGGCGATCACCGGCCTGGCGACCGCCGCCAGCACCTGCTGAAGAAACGCGAAATCATCCATCGGCAGGCTGCGGCCCTGCGTTTCCGCGGTATAGCCATGCAGCGTCGTGCCGATGCAGTCAAACCCCAGCGCGTCGGCGGCGCGCGCTTCTTCCAGCGTGGCGATATCCGCCATCAGCAGCAGTTGCGGATAGCCGCGGCGGATTTCGCAGACCAGTTCCGGCAGCGAAACGCCGCCCGGGCGTGGGCGCGCCGTAGCATCCAGCGCGATCATCGCCGGCCCCGCGGCCATTAACTCTTCCACTTCTTGCTGCGTGGCGGTGATGAAGACGGCGCTGTCGGGGTAATCGCGTTTTATGATGCCGATGACCGGCAGCGCCACCGCCGCCATAATCGCTTTGATATCGGCCAGGCTATTGGCGCGGATCGCTGCGGCGCCGCCTTGCTGGGCCGCCAGCGCCATGCGGCTCATAATAAAATCACTGTGCAGGGGTTCATCGGCTAACGCCTGGCAAGAGACAACCAATTTCCCTTTGATGGTTTCCAACATCGTCCGGCTCATAGTGCCAATCTCTCCTCAATTTCATTTTTGATCACGGTAACCTGCGGGCCATAGATCACCTGAATGCCCTTGCCATGGCTGACCACGGCCCGCGCACCGGTCTGTTTCAGTAGCGCTTCGTCGACCAAGGCGCCGTCTTTCACCGTCACGCGCAGCCGGGTGGCGCAGCAGTCCAGTTCATCAATGTTGTGCTGGCCGCCCAACGCGGCGATCGCCAGTTCAGCGCGCGAATCGGCCGCCGCAGCCGGCACATCGGCGGCCAACGTTTCCTGCTCGCGCCCCGGCGTTTTCAAATCGAAGCGGGTGATCAGGAAACGGAACGAAAAATAGTAAAGGAAGAACCAGGGCACCCCGACCAACGGAACCCTGAGCCAATGCGTTTTGGCTTCGCCCTGCAGGACGCCGAACAGAATAAAATCAATAAAACCGCCCGAGAACGTCTGGCCGATAGTGATATTGAGCATATGCGCCAGCATGAACGCCAGGCCGTCGAAGAAAGCGTGCAATACGTACAGTAGCGGCGCGACAAACAAGAAGGCGAATTCGATCGGCTCGGTGATGCCGGTCAGGAAAGAGGTAAGCGCCGCAGACAGCAGCAGGCCGCCAACACGTTTTTTGTTCTCCGGCCTGGCGGTGTGATACATCGCCAGGCACGCGCCGACCAGGCCAAACATCATGGTGATGAAGCGGCCCGACATAAAGCGCGAGGTGCCGGAATAGAAATGGCGGGTGGCGGGATCGGCCAGTTGCGCGAAGAAGATCCGTTGCGTGCCCTCCACCAGTTGGCCGTTAATCATTTCGCTGCCGCCCAGGGCGGTGGTCCAGAACGGCAGGTAGAAAATGTGGTGCAGCCCCAATGGCCCCAGCATGCGCAGGATAAAGCCGTACAAGAAGGTGCCGATATAGCCGGTTTGCTCCACCAGGCCGCCCAGCCCAAAGATGACTTTCTGGACATGCGGCCACACCACCACCATCACGCCGCCCAGGGCGATCCCCGCCAGCGAACAGACGATCGGCACAAAGCGAGAGCCGCCGAAAAAACCCAGAAACTGCGGCAGGCTGATCTTGTTATAGCGTTGATGCAGCCAGGCGCACACCAGGCCCACCACCACGCCGCCAAACACGCCGGTTTCCAGCGTTTGGATCCCCAGCGTCATGCCCTGCCCCACCGCGCCGGGATTACTGGCGGCCAGCTTGCCGCTCAGCGTCAGCAAGCTGTTGATGGTGGCGTTCATCACCAGAAAGGCCAACAGTGCGGCCAGGCCGGCAGTGCCCTTATCGCTGCGTGCCAGCCCCACCGCCACGCCGACCGCAAACAGCACCGCCAGGTTGGCAAAGACGACGGCGCCGGCGCTGCTCATCACCGAGAAAATGCCCTGTAGCCAGGGGATATCGAGGAAGGGGTAAGCGGTGACGGTATTGGGGTTCGACAGCGCGCCGCCGATCCCGAGGAGTAACCCGGCCGCCGGTAACACCGAGATCGGCAACATGAACGACTTGCCGAAGCGTTGCGCTTTTTCAAACCAGGGACTGTTGCCACTGCTGCGAAATATCGACATGAAAATTTTCCTCACCGACGTAGCCATTAGTGATAATTTTTATCACAGCAATCAGAAAAGGAAACAATTATCATCATAGGATTTGATTATGATCGCAGGGCGAGGACGGGATGAACGAAAAAGAGAATGTGCTGCTGCACCTGAAACAGGATCTGCCAAGCCTTAGCCCGGCATTACAGAAGTTGGGCAGCTACGTTATTTCGCAGGCGGAGCGGGTGCTCTACCAGACCATCACCGAACTGGCGCGGGAAAGCCAAACCAGTGAAGCCACCATCACCCGCCTGTGCCGCCTGCTGGGCTGCAAAGGGTACACCGAATTCAAGATGGCGCTGGCATTCGACATTCAGCAAACGGCGCCGGCCATCGCCAGCGGCCGCGATGATATCGACACCCTGATCGATGAATGCGCCCAGTCCCTGCGCGACACCGGCAGGCTAACCAAACGCGAGGATCTGGATAGCGCCGCCGCACTCGTCCATCAGGCACGCCACATTCAGATCTTCGGCGTGGCCGCCAGCGCCACGGTCGGCGATTACCTGCACTATAAGCTAATGCGCCTGGGCATCCCGGCCCAGGCGTTTACCGATAGCCATTCGGCGGCGATGAATTGCGTCAGCCTGGGTGCGGAAGACGTGACGTTCGCCGTCTCCAGCTCCGGCTCTACCCGCGATGTGCTTTACGTGGTTGAGCAGGCCCGCAAACGGGGCAGCAAGATCATTGTGCTGAGCAACACCTCGCGCAGCCCGCTGGCCAACCTGGCCGACGTGCTGCTCGTGGCGGCCAAACCGGAAGGCCCGTTCACCGCCGGGGCATTGAATTCGAAGGTGGGCGTGATGCTGCTGGTGGAAATGCTGATCATGGCGCTGTTGAAGTGCGATCCGCGCTATGCGCAGCGCAGCCAGGAAACGGCGAGCGTGACGCTGCCGATGCTGCTGTAACGCGCCTGCGCCGCAGAAACGATGGGCAGCGCTGCGGCTGCCCTTACCGCCTTACTGCTCCAGTTGGCTGATATCCGCCGGCGATAACTGCAGGTGCGCCGCCGCCAGGTTTTCCTGCAGATGGCCCAGCGATGAGGTGCCGGGGATCAGCAGAATATTCGGCGAGCGCTGCAGCAACCAAGCCAGCGCGACCTGCATCGGCGTGGCGCCCTGCCTGCCGGCCACATCGTCCAGCGCCGCAGATTGCAGGGGCGAAAAACCGCCCAGCGGGAAATACGGCACCAACGGAATGCCCTGCGCAGCCAGGGCATCAACCAGGCTATCGTCCTGGCGGTGGGCCAGGTTGTAGTGGTTTTGCACACAGGCCACCGGCGTGATTTTCTGCGCATCGGCAACCTGCCTGGCCGTAACGTGGCTCAGGCCGATATGGCGGATCAGGCCACGCGCCTTCAGCTCCGCCAACACGGTTAAGGGTTCTTCCAGCGGGCCTTCGGCGGGCTGATGCGGATCAAACATGCTGCGCAGGTTGACGACATCCAGCACGTCCAGCCCCAAATGGCGCAGGTTATCTTCCACCGCCTGGGTGAGCTCTTTCGGTGAAAAGGCCGGCAGCCAGTTGCCTTTATCATCCCGCCGCGCGCCCACCTTGGTGACGATGCACAGATCGTCCGCGTAGGGATGGAGCGCTTCTTTGATCAGCTTATTGGTGACGTGAGGGCCGTAAAAATCGGACGTATCGATATGGTTAACGCCGGCGGCCACGGCTTCGCGCAGCACGCGAATGCACATTTGCGGATCCTTGGGCGGGCCGAACACCCCAGGCCCAGCCAGTTGCATTGCGCCATAGCCGATGCGTTTCACCTGCCGATCGCCCAGTTGATAACTGCCGGACGCATGAATGTTTGACATTGTGGCTCTCCTGTTCGGGTTTGTTTCTTTGTACGGGCGTTGACCTGTACGACTATACGCCCAAACAGAGACAGGCGAGAAATAAAGCCAACGCAGCGACAGCCCAGTTGGCCGTGTTTACCGCGATTACAGGCCGAGCAGCTTTTCCAACATTACATTCGCCTGTAGCCAGAAGGTGTAGCCATTTTCAGGTTTGACGCTGGTGACGGCGTACTGCCAGTTCGTGTTGTTCCAGACGCGGGAACCCGTCATGGTCAGATTGATCTCCGGCGTCAGCATGAACAATGCGTCGATGCTCAACTGGTATTCATTACGCGGCACTCGCCAGCCGGCCCCGCCCAGGGAGTCGTAGGTATCCTGCAAGTAGCGCTGCTCTCCCCCGGTCAGGCGGCCGTAGCGGAACGTCAGGCCATAGCTGTCATAGGGGCGGCTGCGCCAGGGGCCGGACCAGATTACCCCGGCATCAGCCAGCGTCGCGACGCCCGTGTAAGCATCTGACTGCAAGGTTTGCGTAATGCTGCCGTGCAGGCTCACGGCGCTGGGGGCGTCATCCTGCGGGTTGGCGCCGCCGTCGCTTCGCCATACGGCTTTTTTAGCCGTCAAATAAAACCCTGAAACGCCTTTATGCGTGCGCACCGCAGCGTTGCCGTCATAAACTTTCGAGGTACCGTTCACCGTGTAATAGGCATCGTCAAAGGTCAGATCGTTATAGAACGCCAGCATTTCCCAGTTGAATGGATAGGCCTCCTGCTGCCAGTTCACGCGGCGTGCAATATTGGCGACCATCAAGGTACTGCCTGAACCATAATCATCGTCCCACCGTTCCCAACCGTTGGTGAACGGAAAAGCCTGATAGGTGCGCCAGGCGCCGAGGGTGGATTCTAGCAGCGGTGTGAAATGATAACTTGCGCGCATGCCCCAGCCGGCATAGGGCGCAGGCCCGAACACCGCGGTTTTATTCAATACCGTATTAACACAGGACGATTGCACATTGCAGTTAGTGAAACCGACAAACTGACCGGGGTTGCTCTTGCCAAGCTCAATCGACAGCCGGTCGTTAAATAGCTTCTGCTCATAACCAAAACGCAGTAAATGCGCGACCTTAGGGATGTAAGGCGGCGGATCGCCGGCCAGTAAACCGCCCGCGCCATCGCCCAGGCTGATGTTATTTTTGAAAGGCACCCACAGTTGCATGAAATGAACGCTGCCGCCGGGAATCAGCCCCATGCGATCCAGATCGAAATCTGCACCGGCGAAAAATAGAGTATAAGCCGACTGTTCACCGGTGCGGGTTCCCGCGCTGGGGTTCCCCAGCCAAAGCTGCGATACCATGATATGGGGAATGACGCCGTGCTCTTTCAGCCATGTTCCCGTATCGGCCAACGGCCGGTCGGCACTTCCCACATCCGCAGCGGCGGCGCCATTCGTCAGCATCATGGCGCACGCGATCGCGCCAGAGCACAACATTCTCTGCCATAGATTACGAGGTGTTATTTTCATATCGTTATCCCATCACGATGGGACGGAAATGCGCGGTCATCAACGACCAAAAACAGCAAAGTAAATCTTTAACTCTTATTTTCAAGCCTGGTTGGATAAATACCAACAGGCCGCGAATAAGATTATTAAAACTTTATTTCGGTCCAGAGAAATACAGTAATGACGTTCAAGCGGCAATAATTTATATACTCGTCATACTTCAAGTTGCAGGTGTGTTGGCTTTCCTCGCTCACCCCAGTCACTTACTCCAGTAAGCTCCTGGGGACTCGCTGCGTCGCCGCCTTCCTGCAACTCGAATTATTTAGAGTATCCACTTACAGCGGATATTATGCATTATCACTGCTTTATTTCCGTCTCTAATCAATATTAATACGGTTCGTTTTACCTATACCGTACATTGTTGTTTCCGCTATTACGGCGTATTTTTCTTTTCACCTTCTCGCCAAGATCAAACGCGCTCAACGATCATGGCCACGCCTTGCCCGCCGCCGACACACAGCGTCGCCAGCCCCAGCGTTTTGTCATTGGCCGCCAGCGTGTGCAGCAGCGTGACCAGGATGCGGGCCCCTGAAGCACCGATCGGGTGCCCTAATGCGATAGCGCCGCCGTTAACATTGGTTTTTTCCATATCCAGCTTCAATTCGCGGGCAACGGCAATGAATTGGGCGGCGAAGGCTTCATTCGCTTCGATCAGATCGAGATCCGGCACGGTCAGCCCCGCACGGCTTAGCGCCAGGCGGGTAGCGGGCAAAGGCCCCAACCCCATCAACGCAGGATCGACACCGCTGGTTGCGTAACCGCGAATACGGGCCAGCGGGCGAATGCCCAGGCTTTTCGCCCGCTCCTCACTCATCACCAGCAGCGCCGCCGCGCCGTCGTTGATACCCGAGGCGTTGCCTGCGGTAACCGTTCCCTCCGGCTCGAACGCCGGTTTCAGTTTTGTCAGGCTCGCCAACGTCGTATCGCTCTTGGGGTGTTCATCCACCGTAAACAGGCTGTCCCCCTGTTTAGTGCGCACGGTCACCGGGACAATCTCCGCCTGGAAGGCGCCACGTTCAATCGCCGCCGCCGCCCGCTGCTGCGATAACAACGCAAACGCATCCTGCTCCTGGCGGCTGACGCCGCAGCGCCGCGCCACGTTTTCCGCCGTGATGCCCATGTGGTAGTGATTGATGGCGCAGGACAGCCCATCATTGACCACGCTATCCCTCACGGGATAATCCCCCATGCGATACCCCCAGCGCGCTTTATCGAGCAGATAAGGCGCCGCAGACATATTTTCCATACCGCCCGCCAGCACCACCTCGGCAGTGCCGGCGGCAATACTTTGCGCGGCGGCGATCACGCTTTGCAACCCGGAACCGCACACCATATTGAGGCTGGTTGCCGGCTTGTCTTCCGGCAGGCCTGCCTGCAACATCGCCTGGCGCGCCGGGTTTTGGCCCAACCCCGCCTGCAGCACATTACCGAAAAGCACTTCATCAACGGCAGAGGGAGCGATAGCCGCCCGCTCGATCGCCGTTTTCATCACCAGCGCCCCCAGTTGCGGAGCGCTGACCGTAGTCAGACTGCCGCCGAATTTACCGATAGCGGTGCGCACGGCACTCACAATCACCAACGATTTCATAGTTACCTCGAGTCATCTGCGGTCATGCCGGTACTGACCGGCGTCACATCAATCAACCAAAATAACAACAGCGTTATCGCGCCCACCCCTGCCAGCAGCAGATAAGCGCCGGCATAGCCCCCCAGATAAGTCAGGCCGAAGGCCAACAGGGTAAACGCGGAACAGCGCACCACCGACTGGATCGGGTGGATAATGCCGAGGGCCCGCACATAGATGCGGCGGGGAAACTTGGCGGCGATCAGCGCGGTGCTCAGGTTGGTCGCCCCCGGCATCGCCAGACCGATCATCACCAAAGAGATCCACAGCGTGACGGCGTGGTGGGCAAGCATGTTGATCACTATCGCCAGCATCCACCATAGGGTGTAGAACAGCAGCGAGCGCCGGACGCCAAAGCGCTGGTTGCACCAGCCCCAGCCATAGGCCGCGGGTAAACCACACAGCGCCGATAGGGTCATATAAAAGATGGCCGTGCTCTGGGCATAGCCCATGCCCACCAGCCGGGGCACGATCTGGCTGGTCACCCCGACCAGCATGATGTAGAGACCGCCGGTCGCGATCCCCATAAACCACACGTCCCGCATGCGCAGCAGTTGCCCAATGCTCAGGGGGAACCTGTCGCCGTCATGCTGGTGGCGCCGTTCGGTTTGTTCCTCGCCGGAAAGCCGGCCGTTATCAGGTGCAAGCCCTATATCCTCAGGCCGGTTGGCGATAAAACGTTGCGCCAGGACGGCCACGATGAACATCATCGCCGAAATGCCCCAGAAACCGTCACGGACGCCCAGCCAGAGAAAAAGGCCGGCCAACGTCGGCACAAAGAACGCGCTGGATAGCGTCTGCCCGATGGTGCACCACCCCAGCGCCAGCCCCTGCTTACGCACGAACCAATTGGCCATGATCGCCGTGCCGCCGACATAGGCGAAACCGGTACCAAAGAAGCAAACACCGGCGAATAGCAGCGTGAAACCGATAAAAGATCCGCAATATCCCAGCAGGCCATAACAGAGGCCACAGGCTATCAGGCAGAAGATGACGTTGAATTTGGCCCCTTTCTTTTCACTCAACCACGCGCATAGCGGGCCGGCGAGGATCGAGGACCAGGATGACGGCGTCGCCAGCGCAAGCAGCACACTGTAGTCCAGGCCAAAGTTGCGCGCCAAAGCAGGCAACATGACGTTCAGACCGTGAGTCACCGCACCGGCGGCAATCCAAAACAACACGCCCTGGAACACAATGACGCGCCAGCCGTGCACGCCAAAGTGATTCCCACGGTGCGCAACGTCGGGGCCATTTTCGGCGGTCTGCACCCTATTATTTTCCTGCGCAATCATAGCGTTGTTGTCCTTGAACCGATGCGATAGCGCGCCATTCACACACCCTGTCAGGCCGACATCACCTTCGGCGATGCGGGTACGATCAGCCGGGGTTCCACCTGGCTCTGGATGTCGTCCGGCGTCAGCCCTTCCAGCAGTTCAACCAGCACCAGCCCATCGGGCGTGACGTCGATGACGCACTGTTCGGTAACGATATGATCCACGCAGCGGCGCCCGGTCAGCGGATAGCTACAGGCGTTGACCACCTTCGGCTTACCGTCTTTGGTGCACAGCTCCATGGTGACGATCACCTTGCGGGCGCCGCTGACCAAATCCATCGCGCCCCCCATCCCGAACACCCGGCCGGGCTGGGCCCAGTTGGCCAAATCGCCGTTTGCCGCCACTTGCAGCCCGCCCAGCACTGTCGCCGCCAACTTGCCGGAACGTACCAGCGCAAAAGATTCCGCACTGTCGAACGCACTGGCGCCGGGTACCGGAATAAAACGCAGGGCGGTGGCGTTGGAAAAGCCCTCCACCGCCAACACGCCGTCCACCAGCGGCCCCATCCCCACCAGGCCGTTTTCGGTGTGGAACATTACCCCAGGCGGGGCATAGTCGCTGCACAGGCTGGGAATGCCGATGCCGAGGTTGATAACGTCGCCGTCGGTGAAGTACTCCGCCGCGCGGCGGGCGATTCTGTTACGTGGGTTCATTGCCGTTCCCCCTGAAGCTTCAGAATCTTGTTCACGTAGACGCCGGGCGTGACGATGCTCTCGACGCCCAGTTCGCCCACGTCTACCTGTATATCGGCGTCGACCAGCGTCAGGTTGGCCGCCTTGGCCACCAGCGGGTTAAAATTGCGCATCGTGCCGCGATAGGTCAGGTTGCCCAACGGGTCGGCGGTGCGGGCGCGCACCAGACCGATGTCTGCCCGCAGCGGTGTTTCCAGCAACCACTCTTCGCCATCCACCTCAATGTGCTGTTTGCCCTTATCGACCACCGTACTTAGCCCCGTTTTCGTCAACACGCCGCCCAGCCCGGAACCGCCGCAGCGCATGCGCTCCGCCAAGCTACCTTGCGGCACCAGCTCCAGCGCGATCTTGCCAGCCGCCACCAGCGCCACGGTTTCGGTATTGCGGCCAATATGCGAAGCGATCAGCTTGTCGACCAGCCCGTGATGGATTAGGCGCCCAATCGTCAGGTTGGCGTCGCCGCTGTCGTTCGAAATCAGGGTAAAATGCCGCGCCCCGCTGGCAATGACGCAATCGATGAGCCGATTCGGCACGCCGTGATTGGCGAAACCGCCGCACATCAGCGTCTGCCCGTCTTTAAACAGCGCGATAATCTCTTCGGGTAGTGCAAATTTACTCGCCATGGTTTATTCCCTCGTCAGCAGTACCGCCACGCCCTGACCACCGCCGACGCAGAAGGTGATAACGGCATTGTCCAGATGGCGGCGGCGCATGTCGTACACCGCTTTCGCGGCCAGAATCGCACCGGTTCCAGCCAATGGATGGCCCATGGCGATGGCGCCCCCGTTTGGGTTGACCCGATCGGGATCCATACCGATTTCCAACATGCAAGCCAGCGATTGCGCGGCAAAGGCTTCATTCAACTCCCACAGATCGATATCGTTCACCGACAACCCGGTCTGCTGCAGGAGCTTGGCGGTAGCGGGCACCGGCCCAAGCCCCATGTAGTTGGGATCGACGCCGGCGGCGGCATAGCCGCGAAATACGCCCAGGATTTCCCGGCCCGTTCGCTCCGCCAGGCGGCGCTCCATCACCACCAGCGCGCCGGCGCCGTCGCTCATCGGCGAACTGTTGCCCGCCGTGACCACCCCGTCGGGGCGGAAACTGGGGCGCAGCGTGGCCAGCGTCTCCAGCGAGCAATCGGGGCGCACCGACTCGTCGCGACTGACCCCAGTCGCCCGCCCTTTTCTGTCCATAACGGTCACGGGCACAATCTGTTCGTCATAGCACCCGGCCTGCCAGGCAGCGCTTGCCCGCTGGTGACTCCGTAGCGCAAACGCATCCAGTTGCCGGCGGCTGAAATCGTATTTCTCGGCAATGTTCTCCGCGGTGATCCCCATCGGCGGGTTACCCAGGCTGTCCGGCGCTGTATGAATGTCCACGAAGCGTGGCGGTTGCACGGCATAGGCCGTGTCGGTTTTTTCCAGCATCCAGGTACGGCGCGAATCGCTCTCTACGCCGCCGGCGACGATCACATCGGCAAAGCCCGCCATAATCTGGATAGCCCCGTAGGCCAACGCGTTGAGCGACGCCGCGCACTGACGATCGAGCGTGATGCCGGGAACCGTGATGGGCAGGCCCGCCTCTAACGCCACCATGCGCCCCATGTTGTTAATCTCATGATTCATCAGATTGGCGAAAATCACGTCGTCGATACTTTCGGCGGCAATGCCAGCGCGGCGCACCGCTTCTTTGACGGCCAGGGCGCCCAGGATGTGCGCAGGCACCGGCGCTAATACACCGCGGCATCGGCCGATGGGCGTGCGCGCCGCAGCAACAATAACGGCTTCTCTCATCATTTTTTCCTTAACGTCTCGGCATGCTCATAGGCCTGTTGATATCAGCGCGCTCACGCGGAGATGGCCGTTGCGCCTGCCGACGACAGTGTTTAACGCGCATTAACGGTGAGCGGCGCAATGCCCAGAATCTCTCTGGCGATAGCCGGCGTGGCCACCCGTTTACCGAATAGCTGCACGGCTTGCGCCGCACGTTCCACCAATTGAGGGTTGCTCGCCTTGATGCCCTTGCTGAAATAGACGTTATCCTCCAGCCCCACACGCACGTGGCCACCCAGCGCCAACGCGGCAAACAGTATCGGCAGGTGCGATTTGCCTACGCCGAAGGCCGACCAGGTGGAACCGGCGGGGATCTGCCGGGTGAGATAAAGCAGGTTTTCCACCGTGGCGGGCATGCCCCCTGGGATACCGAGGCAGAACTGATAGTGAAGCGGTGTGTTCAGCACCCCCTGCTCAGCAAAATAGTGGGCAACACCCAGCATGCCGCTGTCGAAAATCTCCACCTCGGGTTTGATGCCGCGCTCCTTCAGAATTGCGGCCAGGCGCCCCAGGAACTGTGGGCTGTTAACGAACACCCCGCCGGGCATCCAGTTGAACGAGCCGGCATCCCAAGAGGCGATTTCGATACCGTTCAGCGTCGAGACATGCGCCATGCGCTGTTCATCGCTGGCCCGGTGGTCGCCGGAGGTGGTGCAGTTGATGATGACGTCGCAGTCCCGGTATTCCCGTAACAAGCGGATGGTTTCGGCAAAGCGTTCACGGTCCATCGTGCCCAGGCCGTGTTCATCGCGCATATGCAGATGAACCACCGCCGCCCCTTGCTGCCAGCACCGGTAGGCGTCGGTAGCAATTTCCTCCGGTGTGAGCGGAATATATTCGTTAATCTCTTTCGGCGTTACCGCGCCGGTCAGGGCAGCAGAAATAATGACGTCGTTTCCGGTTTTCATGAAACACCCCCGCTTACTGTCGTTGTTATTTTTTAAACGGCATGTTGTATTAAATAAAACGCGCATCTTGCCATCATGGGGAAATAAAGGTTTTATTCTTGCACCGCCCCACCAACATTAATTATTAAATATCGGGAAAAACGGTGCGCAATAAACAACCGACATTTAACCAGCCGCAGGTTGGCTTTCGGTGAACGAACGCCGCCACCCCATATGCAATGTGAAATATGGCGAGTATAAGCCGGTTATTTTAATTATGCCGTTACCAAACTGGCCGCAGAGCGTTATTTGATTTCGTCTTCTGCCTGCCCACCGCCGATGCGCGGGCGCACCACCTGGCCATTTTTCTCTGCGGCCTTAACTAGCTCCGCTTCTTCTTTGGCCCATTGCCAGTAATTAACTTCATGAGGCGAGTGTTCGGTGGCGGTGACGTACATCTCCGCCGCGAAAGCATTACGCAGTTCGTTGGCGATGTCTTCCTTCCAGGCTTTGCGCAACTGCTGGGTGGTAATACGACGGGTGACGCGGGTGCCGGTGCGCATAATCAGCTCGGCGATCTCCCAGGCGCGATCATAGCAAGCTTCGGTGTCGGCGCAGATTTCGTTGACCATACCCAACGCCAACGCCTTGCGCGCGGTAATAATCTCGCCGGTCAGTTCCGCATAGGCATATCTCTTGCGCCCCATCAACTCACGCCAGGCAATCCCAATGCCATCGCCCGGCACCATATTTACGCGGAAATGCATCTCGGTGGTCCAGGCATCTTCCGTGCAAAGGGTAATATCATTAAACAACACCAGATCGGTGTGAAAAGCCGCGCCGTTCCATACGCCGATAGTGGGCACTTGAATATCGAACACCTGGCCTTCAATGTCCCTGGTGCCATCGTAATACTGATAGTCGTACATCTTCCAGGCTTCTTCCGGGGCGGAATTAAATTCGGTTGCCGGTTGCCACTGGCCTTGATCATCAATCCGGCCAATCCCTTTCATAAAGTCTTGCCCGGTGCCGCCAAGAATAATCACTTCGTTATCCGGATCTCTTCCCGCCCAGTTAAAGAAATAATGCAACCCCTGATGGGCCGGCGCGCCCCATTGCAAACTATCGCCATTGGTATGCAAACGGGCTTCCAGGATGCCGTTCTTTCTTTTCATGGTAAAGCAATGCTTCAGTCTTTCCGAGTATTCTTCGAAAGGCATATGAGGAATCGTCCCCAATTCCTTATGCGACATTTCTTTACGTTTATCATGATCGGATTCATAGTTGGCTTTAATTACCATGAATAACTCCTTAATAAATCACTATGAGGGTGAGTAACGTCTAATATCCCTTACGACAGCCGCTCGCATTCGACGCAGAATGTCGTATTAGCAACAGTGGCAAGAATTTTTAGCCACCTGGCGACGACTCAGAACGTAGCACCACCTAAAAGTTGGGAGAAATTCTTTTTTATCTTTATGGCTATGTCATTTTCACATAACCAAGAAAAATCAACGTGAGAATATTTTATAGCGATTGAAAAACAAGCATAAAATAAAACATCTCATATTAAATGGGGCAGCCTTTCCCCAACAAAGAAACGGCAACGACAATTAATTATTGTGAGTTAAATCACATAGAGTTATCCGCGCCGAGGAGAATAACCTATCTCTTCGGCGGGCAGGCGAACACACTATCCGTGATTGGCATCTAAAAACTTTCTAAACTCTGTTAAAAAAATATTGATATCCGCATTGGTATTTTGATTATCCCAAACCAATTCCAGATTGAACCAGTAATCATCTTCGATGACCTCCAGCAACACGCTGTTATCGCCGAGCAGGTACTGCCGATGCTTCGGCATCAGTAGCGCCACGTCTTTCCGGTATTCCAGATTAAAGCAGCAGGTTTTCAGGTTGGGGTATTCTTTATCCAGCCTGTAGGCGATGTTGTAATGGTCGAGAAAGCGTGTGCTGAATTGCTCGAATAACGGGGATTCGCGATGGTCGACGCGGATAATCGGCCATTCACTGACCTCTCGCAGTGATACCTTGCCCCGTTTAGCCAAGGGGTGATGCCGGTTTACCGCCACGCACAGCGGATCGGTAAGAAACGGCAACGCACAAAAGCGGTTGTTTTCCAGAAAATTGGGGCGGATCAGGAACCCCAGATCGCAGGACTGTTCCTCCAGAAAACGCAGTGCCTCATCCAGTTCGTTGTCGCGGCACTCTATTGCGATATCGACATGATCCTGCTGAAACTGCAGCAAAAAAGGCGTCAAAAAATCCTGTATGGCCTCACCTAACACCACGATCTTCAATTGCCGGTAGCCCTTGCCGGCAAAGGCATTGATGATCGACAACGAGCCTTCATACTGTTGGACGATTTTGCGCGCTTCCTCTAAAAACAGTTTACCGGCTGATGTCAGTGCGACCTTATGCGTACTGCGTATAAACAGCACCACGCCCAGTTTATCTTCCAGCATTTTCATATGGCGGCTAAGTACGGGTTGCGTGACGTTCATTTTTTGCGCGGCCTGGCTAAAATTAAGCAAATTTGCTAGCTGCATAAATTCATACAGAAGTTGCATCTTCATAGATAACCTCATGATTATTAATCGATTCTAATGTTACTCTCTGGAAGATTAATCACTTTGCTGCAGGATAACGCTATCTCAATAACATGCGCCCCGCATTGGTTATGTCACCAGAACATGACGCGGTTCAGAAAAAAGCGGCAACGGCATATTCCAGAGTGAGGATAAAAGGCTGAATCATGGTTCCGACATTCTTGATTGACGCGGGAATAGGTTAACGATTTGCTATGCATTATTTACATATATTGCGAATAAAAAAAGAATTACCATTTCATATTTAATTAAGGTACAAGAAACCCAGTGCTAATTTCGAATGTAAAAACCGCGCCATCATAATTTGTAAAACAGATCACATTATTTTCAGCATTATCCGGAGAATTCTATGACGAATAACAGGAAACCCGATACGGCAACCATGGCTGAAATGCAGGCGGTATCGAAAAGTGAGTTTTGTGATGCGATGTCACAAATTTGTGCCGCCGTGCATATCATCACGACAGCAGGCGTGGCGGGCAGAGGCGGTTTCACTGCCACCGCGGTATGCAGCCTTTCCGACTCCCCGCCATCGCTGTTGGTCTGTATGCGGCGGGAATCCGCCCAACATGACCTGTTTAAGCGCAACGGCCACTTTTGCGTTAATGCGCTTTCCTATGCGCAAGCCAACCTGGCGGGTGTTTTTGCCGATAAAAACACAGAGATGGACAAGCGATACGCATCAGCCGACTGGCAAACATTACGCACCGGTAGCCCTGCGTTAAAAAATGCCCTGTTAAATGTTGACTGTGTGCTAGAGAATCTTCACGAAACCACGACGCACAGCATATTCATTGGCCGCATCGTCGCCATTGAAAAATGGCAAAGTCGTCATTCACTGGTTTATTTTGACCGGGCCTATCGTTACGTAAAAAAGATTGACGCAGCGATCGCTTAATCACCACTCATTAAATAGCATTACTGCAAACGTTATTCACAATAACTTTAACACTTCACAGACATTGACGTTTGCATAGCGATAATTGCTTAACATTTTTATTTATCATTTCCGGTTAATCTCCGGCTAACCGATTAGTAAAGTTAAGAGGAAAAAATGATCAATTCATACAATAAATGGCAAGAGCCAGAAAACCATCTGCCTGTCCCTGGCTGGGACACGCCGCCCCAGCCAATCCCTGATAATGAAATCACGCAAATTGTCGAAAGCGATGTTGTCATCATCGGTGCGGGCTGCGCCGGTTTGTTTGCCGCCCATTCAGCAGCGGAACACGGGCTGAAAGTCGCCGTAGTCGAAAAATTCTCCACCTTCTCTGCCCGAGGGATGGACAACGGCGCCGTCAATAGCAAACTGCAACTTCAATCCGGCAAAGAGATTGATGAAGACCTGATTTTTGCCGATCTCATCCGTTTCGCCAATAACAAAGTGCATCCTGAACTGTTGTCTATATGGGTACGTCAAAGCGGCCGGGTATTCGATCACTACATCGATCTGTGTGAAGCCAACGGCATGAAAATCGCTCTCGCCGATGCGTTTAGCGTGGCCAAACAGTATCCGGACCTTTACCGCCAATACCCGACGGCGCATATTTTTGCACGTGCGGACCAGAAGATCAGTACGGGGAATGAATATATCCCTACCCAGCAGGCATTTCTCGGCTTTATCGAGGATCAGTGTAAAAAACTGGGGGTGGCCTTCTACTACAACGTCGCCAGCGAGCAAATTGTGCGTGAAGACAATGGCCGGGTAAGCGGCGTAATCGGCCAAACACAGGATGGGCACGCTGTGAAATTCACGGCGGCCAAAGCCGTGATATTGGCCAGCGGCGGATACTCTGAAAACCAAGCGATGATCGATGCCTGGTGCCCAATCATCAATAAAGCCGAAATCAAAACCTATAATCCCCAGGGCGGCAATGCAGGTGAAACGTTGGCCCAGGCCTTGTGGATAGGCGCCGGCCTGCAAAACTGGCCGCATCCGGTGATGCTGCATACCATTCCCGGTTTTCATGTTGATTTGATGTGCGGCAACCAATCGTTCATGCACGTTAACCAGTTTGGCAAACGCTTCCAAAGTGAATCGTTGCCTAACCAGAGCCTGGTTAACGGCCGCTTCCGCCAACCCAATCAGCTGGCGTGGGCGATTTTCGACGCCAGATATGAGAGCGATCATCAAACATTCCAGAGCGGCTTTGACGGCCCGGTGACCGAGCCCATTGACGTGCTGAACGCCCATGCCGACAAAGGCCGCCTCTACCGGGCCGATACGCTGGAAGCGCTGGCGCAACAGATAGGCGTACCCGTCGATAACTTCGTCGCAACCTGCAAACGATACAGCGAAATGGCGCATAGCGGTAAAGACACGGACTTTAACAAAGAACCCTATCTGATGTTCCCCATCGAACAGCCACCCTATTACGCCGTGCCGATCCGCTCCCACCTGCTCGTAACCGTGGGGGGCCTTGATTGCGATCCCGACATGCAGGTGCTTGATATCAGCGGCAACAAAATCCCAGGGCTTTATGCGGCTGGCAACATACAGGGTAATTTTTTCGCCAGCGAATACCCTCTCATGGCGCCAGGGTTAAGCCACGGCCGCGCTATCACCTTGAGCTATGTGCTGGGCGAACAGTTGGCGAAACAATAAGCCATCCCCCCCGGCCTCTGGGGGGGTAAAACAACACGCATTGTGAACTGGCCCTATCCAACAACCGCGCCGCATTAATAATTAATGATAGCGCGCGGGTACCAGGAGTAATCAGTATGAGTGCTCACCACACGTCACAACAATCGCCTTATCCATCAATACGCTGGGCAATACTCGCCGGATGCTGCCTGGCCGGCGTATCTTTCCAGCTTGCCGCTATGTCTTACGCGCCATTATTTGGCGTCATCGCCAAGGATTTGGGGATCGCGTTTCCCGAAGCGGTGCAGTTGATGACCTATTTTATGCTGTTTTCTAACCTCTCCTTCTTTATCAGCGGCCCCTTTATTGACCGATTCACCCCAGCAATATCGATTATCGTCAGTATTATCCTGTCATTTGTGCCAACACTGGCGACGCTATGGGTTGGCAATTCCTACGCCAGCGTGGCCATTATTCGCATTCTGCAAGGGTGTGCCGTCGGTTTTTGTATGGCGGCAACGGTGCCGCTGATAATGCAATGGTTCCCGGGAAAACAGAGGGCGTTTGCATTAGGGATCACCGGTGCGTTTATTCCTCTCGGCGCCATGTTGAGCGTTGTGATTGCACCAGTGATCTACACCTTGTTGGGTAATTGGAAATTATCCATGGCGGCCATCTCGCTTTTTGCACTGGTTTCGCTAATTTATTGCCTGATTATTTTTAGCATCGCCAGAAATAAGGCACCATTACTGATGGATGAGGCGCCTGGCACCGACGAAATCGCTGACAATGCCCCCGGTGAAGGCTTATTCAAAGCGGCATTGCTTTCCCGATATACCTGGATTGGTATCGCGGCCACCTTCGCCGCCAACTGGGCCCTGCAGTCCGTCTTTAGCCTGACGCCCTCCTATTTTTCAGAACCCGAACCCATTGGTTTAGGACTAGGGCCCATCGCGGGCGGCAGCCTGACGGCCGTTTTACAGGTGGCCTCGGTGATTGCTCCCGTGGTCGGGGGATATATCGCCGGCAAATATTTCAATGGCCGGCCCGGAGGCATCATCATGGTCGCCATGGTATTGACCACCGTATACGGCGCGATTCAATTCCAGCAAGTTTATCGTCAGGAAGCGATTTTGATGTTGTGCCTGATTCTGCCGGGCTTCGGTATCGGTATGCTGATGCCAATGCTACAGGCTAAAATAGCGGAATCTTACGATCATCGCATCGTTGGACGCATGAATGGGCTGTGGCTGGGCATAGGTTCATTCGGGGGAACCGTCGGCCTGTTCGTCTCGGCAAAGGCACTGGCCGCCACGGGTAATTATATTAGCATTATCAATATTATTGCGTTGGTCGCGCTCATCGGATTAATCCTTTCGCTCTTCCTGAATCGCCGCAAAGAGCAAAAAGAGAGCCATCCTACGCTGGAAGCAAACAAAAATTGAAACCAGAGGCAGTCCTCTGCGGGGGCGGAATACTGCCGGTGTGACTAAAGGCCAGAGAAAACATATGTATCATTCACTGCTGTTGTTTGCCTTTATCACATTGGCGATGAATCTGCGGGCGCCGCTGACATCATTGCCATCAGTGATTGAGTTCATTAAGACCGATCTGCATATTAATTCAGGCCTGGCGGGATTACTGACGACGATTCCAGTATTGTGCTTCGGCGCACTGGCGCCCGTCGCGTCAGCGATCATTGCGCGCGTAGGTATCGAGAAGGCCATTTATGTCACCCTGTTCGGCGTGACGCTGGGAACCTTGCTGCGTTCAGCTGATGGATTAAGCCTGGTTTTGGCGGGGACATTGCTCCTTGGCGCGGCCTTGACGCTTGGCAACATCGCCAGCCTGATGGTAATCGCCCGGGATTTCCAGCACCGCTCGAGCCTGATTACCGGGTTATATGTCATGTCGATGAGCATCGGCGCCATGTTGACCGCCGCGTTGACAGCGCCGTTAGCCGCGGTGATCGGCTGGCGCGCCGCGCTGGCCGTTTGGAGCGGGCTGGCCGTACTGGCCATCATGCTATGGCTGGCGGCCAACCATGTTAAGCATTCCTCACCGGCGGCCATGCAGCCGCCCTTCTCTTCTTCCCAACGGGAGGCCGTTGAGCAAACGCCGTCCCAGCGGGCAAGCGCAGAGCAAGTATGGCGCCGCCCGGTGGTCTGGTTACTGGCCATCGCATTTTCAGCACACACATTCCTGTTTTACGCCATGACCGCCTGGCTGCCGGACTATTTGAAACACGCCGCAAATATGAATACCAGCGGCGCAGGTATGGCGGCCTCACTGTTTCAGATCCTCGGTATCCTCGGCTGCTTTGGCATCCCCTGGCTGGGTTCGGCCGCGCATTTTTCCAAGGCTACGCGCTTTCTTATCGTGGGCCTGGCGTGGTTTTGTATGCCGGCCGGGCTGTTGGCTTATCCCGGCCTGTGGCCGCTATGGATAATTTGCGGCGGGATCGGCGCCGGAGGCGGCTTTCTGGTGGTCTTCACGTTGGTCATCGACATCGCCGGCAATTTGGATGAAAACCGCCGAATTTCCTCTTTTGTGCAAGGCGTTGGCTACATCGTGGCCTCAACCGGGCCGATTGTGGTCGGGATGATCCATCAATTGAGCGGCGGTTGGCATGGCGGATTCATTCTACTGGCCTCGATTGCCTTACTGATGTGCCTTAGCGGAACCAGGGCGGCGAAATCTCAACGCAGGTAAATAGCCGGCGCCAGGCCGATGAACGCTATGACCCGGGTTGCAGGTAACGCCGTTATCCTTTTAGCGGCCCGGCGGTATAGCCAAGGACCCTCTCAAATGGCATTCAGATCGACATCATCCGTATATTCCAGGCTGGAAATCTCCTTGGTTATCGGCTGGCCGCAGATAACGCGCTTTCGTTCAGTATCGAATGTTAACGTGGCGGGGCCGGCGATTTCCCACCCATTGTTCAGCAGTTTGGTAATCCGTTGGCAAAACTCAGCATCATCTGGCCCGGTGATATATCGGTAAGCTTTCATTCTGTGACCTCCATTTTTCGTCGGTGCCGTGGTTAAGGGCCGGCCCAACCTGAATAAAAAACGAACACGGTTCAGAATAAGCATCCTGTTGTTGCCGTCAACATCTGCTTCATCGCCGGCAGCGGCAAAGTGCATATTGACGGGCAACGGCTGATTTATTTTGCTTACGGGCGCCCGCGTTAAAATGCCGCCAGATGGCTATTGCGAATATCCGTCACCACCATATGGCCCGGGGCGTGGGTAATCGCAAACGGCAGGCCGGCGGAACGAATGGCTTCCTGCGGCGTAACGCCGCATGCCCAAAATACCGGGATTTCACCCGAGTTAATCAGCGAACGGCCACCGAAATCAGGCGCGTCGATATCGCTAATGCCGATCAGGGCAGGATCCCCCAGATGCACCGGCGCACCGTGCACATCAGGAAAACGCGAGGTAACCTGCACCGCACGAATGGCCTGCGCTGGCGTCATTGGGCGCATGCTCACCACCATGTTACCGGCAAAATCGCCTGCCCGGCCATTGGCAATATTGGTGATATACATCGGCACATTGGTGCCCTGTTCGATATGGCGGATCGGGATCCCGGCGTCCAGTAATGCATCTTCAAATGAATAGGAACAACCAATAACAAAACCGACTAAATCGTCACGCCAGACATCGTGCAGATTTTCCACCTCGGCGACGCGTTTGCCATCATGGAACACATAATAGGAAGGGAAATCGGTTTTGATATCAACATCCCCAAGCTCCGGTACTTTGCTGTTACCCGGTTCCGTCATGCCGATCACCGGGCAGGATTTAAGGTTAAGCCGGGCAAAGCGTAAAAACGCATCAGCATATTTGTGCGGCAAAACCGCCAGATTACCCTGGGTATATCCAGGGCACTGCCCGGCCGTTGGGACAGTAAAACGCCGTTGCCGAACGGCCTGACGGAACTCCGCCGGATTATGCCAAATCGTAGCCATTATCATCACCTGATAATCAATTATGGGAAGCCTTATTCTTTTGCAGCTACGGCGTGATGTCTAACCAGAAATAATCACGATGGCTGTTTAATATTTATAGACAATGCCTGCACCAATATTGTGCCATTGCACAACAGCAGCCTTATTTATTTCATTGTTTATGCCAAGATGCCGCCAATAATAAAGATATTACGTATCAACGCCTGGGCGGGGAGTAGATAAAACCCCGCTTAACCATAATATTCCGCCAATGAATCAAGCAGGCGGGCGCGTTCAGTCCGCAACGCCTGCGCGTGATGAAGATCGCACCAGGTAAAATGGATCGTCTCCCCGGGCAGACGCTGGGCCAACAGGGGTAAATCGACGCTGATGACATGCGCGATTTTGGGGTATCCGCCGGTGGTCTGACGATCGGCCATCAACAGAATCGGCTGGCCGCTGGGGGGCACCTGGAGAGTGCCGAAGGCAACGGCTTCTGAAAGTAGCTCCAGCGGTTCGCGCAGCGGCAACGCGGCGCCGCTCAACCGATAGCCCATGCGCTCCGACGCGCTGGAGATCTGGTAATCCTTTTCCGTCAGCGCCTGCTGGGCTTGTTCGGTAAAATAGCGCCATTCCCGCCCGGGGATCACCCGGATCGGCGCGGCCGCCAACAGATCGACCCGCAGGCTACGCGGCAGCGGTAAGCGCGGCAATGCATTTTTGAACGAAGACGGAATCGCAATACGATCCCCGGCCTGTAACGGGCGGCCGGCCATGCCGCCAAAACCGCCGTGGCGATAGGTACTGCAACTGCCCAATACCGGCGGGATCAGATAGCCGCCATGTACCGCAATATAGGCGCGCGCGCCGGATATTCGCTGGCCAAAGCGCAATATGCTGCCGGCTTCCACCCGCACCGCAACGCCGGGTTGTATCGCCCGCCCATCCAGCGTGGCGGAAAGATCGGCCCCGGCGATCGCCATCAGGCAACGCGACTGGAACAACAGCTCCGGCCCGACCAGGGTGACTTCCAGCGTGCTGCAACTGCCGGGGTTCCCCACCAGCAGATTGGCCACGGTGTGGCTCACCTCATCCATCGGCCCACTGACAGGAATGCCTAAATGCTGATGCCCATAGCGCCCCGAATCGTGAAGGGTGGTGCATAAACCCGGTTTAATAACCTGAATACTCATCGCTGCGCTTCCTGTGCCATGGCATAAAACGTCGGTTCATCGATCGCCACAAACCGCACGCGATCGGCATTACGGAATAAACATGGTTCTTCCCTGTCAGTCGCAAACACGGTTAACGGCGTCCGGCCAATAATGTTCCAGCCGCCAGGCAAATCCATCGGATAAATAACCGATTGCCGATTCGCGATGCCAATGCTGCCTTGCCGCACCTGCGTCCGTGGCGTCGCGCGTCGCGGGGGGTTCAGCGTGCTATCCAACATGCCGATATAAGCATGCCCCGGGGCAAACCCCAGCATCAGCACATCCAGCCAGTGTGCGGTATGTTTTTCAATTAAGGCCGCCGGCGACAAGCCGCAAAGCGCCGCCGTTTGAGCAAGATCGGGCCCGAACGCACCACCGTAACAGACCGGAATGTCGATTTGCCGCGGCGGCTGAAGCGTCGCCGAGAAAGGCGCCTGCAAAACTGCAATAATCTGCCGGCAGAGCGCCTTATAGGGCGAGCTTTCGCCCTCGCCACAGCGGATCCGTTCAGGCAGGTAGTGAACCCCAACCGTCACCATAGCCGGGACGATATCCAAAACGCCGATTAGCTTGCCGGCCTGTTTCGCCGCGGTTAGCATGGCCGCGGCGTTGGCGGCCTGATGATTAGCCTCGGGGCAAAATATTGAAGAAAATTCGAGAATGACGCAGCTGTCGCCGGAAGCAACAATACCGCCGCCAGCCCAAGGGAACTCCGCCGAAGCATCGGGCATAAAAGAAAAATCGTTATCATGTTTAAACATAATCAAAACCTGATGACAAAATAAAAAAGATCCCCTTCCCCTGGCATTCACCGTAGCCGCGAAAACATCAGTAAAAAAGCAGGCAAAGTGGATATCATTCTCTTACTCCAGGAACCATAAAACGCTTTGTTATTATTTGAATAGACTGGTTATGATGTCTATCGCAGAATAATCTGAGTATCTGTTCAGCTAAATTTAACCGTTATGGCACTCATCATGGGCAAATTTACCGGCCATAGCATTCATTGCACCAACCAGAGGCATGAATGAACACGCGATTTGTTGAGACTTTTGTATTGTTAGCCCATATCGGCAGTGTCCGTCAGGTTGCCAAACGCTTATATTCCACGCCAGGAGCAATCTCTATGCGTGTAAAAAAGCTGGAAGCGGAACTGAATGTCGTGCTGTTTAACTGGGATCATAAAACCCTGCAATTATCCCCCGATGGTTTACGGCTATTGCCCTATGCCGAACGTTTGCTGGAATCGACGCAGCAACTGGAGCGCATGGCTAAATCCCCCAGCAGAGAAAAAAGCAAAATACGTATCGGTATTATTGAAACCGTCGTACATACGTTCCTGCCAGAATTTATGAAAGAGATGAACCGCATGATGGCGGACGTTACTCTCGATCTGTCGGTCGAACTCACCACTAACCTGAAAGAACAATTAATGCGGCGCGACATTGATTTATTGATTCGGGTTAAAGACGACGAAAGTAATAATCCGTTTGCCATCACCCGGCCGATCGCCGAATTGCCCATACACTGGATCGCTCATCCCCGGCTTATCCCCACGCATGATCTTGTCCGCAACATTTTAAGTCAACAGCTCCTGACCCAAATGCGCGGTTCAGTGCCTTATGAATCCGCGGTCGCCGTCGCCCAACAACTGGCATCGGCACACGGCCTGCTCCCCAGCGAATTACGCATTTCCGGCACACCTTCGCTGGCCACGCTGGTGGCGCTGGTGCGCGAAGGCGTCGGGGTGGCGATCATGCCCGGGATCTTGGTTAAAGAGCCGCTGGAACATCACGCATTACAGGAGCTGGCGTTACCGGGTTCCCCGCCGTTCCAACTTGCGATTTCCTACATGAAAAACGCCTCCCCGCTGATCGCCGATGTGGCAAACATCGCGCATAACGTCTGCCGAAATTACTGCCAGCGGCAGGGGGAACACTGGATAAAATTTATCGAGTAACCCGCATCAACGGCGCCGCTGGCCCGGTGTTGTCTTGTGCCCGAATTCGGGGCGCCATGTTATATCCAACGCTGGCCGCCAGTAACACGGCATGCCCACATGCCGGGATGCACCTATTATTTCAACACATCATTGTGCGTGTCACGCATACGCAGCAGGGTGAACAGGCTACAGAATGCGGCGAACGCCATAAAGAAGCCCGGCATCAACAACATACCGGTTTTATTGATCAACGCAGTGACCAGATACGGAGTGATACCGCCACCGAGGATCGCCCCGATATTAATACTGATCGCCATCGCGGTATAACGTACCGACGTCGGGAATTGCTCGGCATACGTTGGGTAGCCCACGGACTGAATAATCGGCATCGGCAGTGTTGCAATCAACATCGCTAGCGCAGCAATCCAAATATTGTGGCTGTCCATTAACAACATCATCGGAATAACGATCACTACATAACCAATAAAACCGGTTAATAATAATTTACGCCGCCCCAGCCGGTCGGATAGCCCGCCCCAAAACGGCATCATCGCCGCCACGCATAATCCCAGTGCCGCCATCAACCAAAACACATGGCTCTTTTCATATCCCAGATAGGTGGTGAGATAAATATTCATAAATATCACCCCAATCCAGTAGCCGGCATTTTGCCCAAAGGTCAGCATAATCACCCGAAACAACGCCGAAGAGTGCTCGCGCAATACCGACATAAAGGGCGTATGCACCACTTTTTTATTGCCGGAGATAAACCTTTTGAATGCCGGCGTTTCCTCCACCTGATGACGAACATGGACAGAAAACAGCACCAGCGGCAACGTCAACAGAAATGGAATACGCCACCCCCAGGCCTGCAATTGCTGCGGATCAAGAATCGTGGTGACCAGGCCACAAATAATTGCCGCCAGCGCGCCGCCCAATGCCACGCCAACCGGGGTAAATGAGCCATAAAACCCCCGCCGCCCGGTGGGCGATGATTCAGCAACAAACGCCGCCGCGCCAATAATCTCCCCGCCGGCAAAAAAACCCTGTATCAGGCGTAAACAAACCAGAAGTATCGGCGCCGCAATGCCGATGGAAGCGGTCACCGGCAACATGCCGATCGCCGCCGTCGCCCCGCCCATGCCAATCACGGTTAACAACAACACCTTCCGCCGCCCCACGCGATCGCCAATACGCCCCAGCAAAATACCGCCCAACGGCCGGATAAAGAAGGCGCTGCCGAACACCGCCAGAATAGACAACAATGCCGCCGCAGGATTATCTCCGGGGAAAAACAGCGGCCCGATAATCACCGCCATAAACCCATAAATACCAAACTCATAATATTCAATCGCGGTACCGGTCATGGAAGCTATCGCCGCACGTTTTGCGATCCGTATTGAGGCCGGATCAGGCACTGAGGCCTGGCGTATATCAGTAAAATCAGACTCTAGTTCATATGACATATATCACCCGTCTGGTTGTCTGCTAAGGATGAACAGCGCTGACATCATGCTCGCTGCCCGCAAAGCTAGTTCTCAATTAGCTACCCTAAATAAATGCAAGGGCGGGACCAGACTGACCAATCAGGAAAATGTTTTGTATATCAAATAACTGATAAACAAACGCGATGAGTCAACCACCGATAAGGCGATAAAAAGGCGGAACTGATGGCAAAAATCGCATCAGGCGGTAGAAAATACATATTTCCACCCGCGGTGATAAAGAAATAAAGTAATAATCAATACCCGTAATCCCCAGCCAGGTGCAAATCACCGATTATTTTCACCGTACTGGTGCAGCAATATTTTTGACAAGTTAGGGTATAAAGTCAGCCAATTCAATATTGCCAAAACGGGGAAAATAGAGGGTGCAATGGGGGAAATAAAAAATGCAGCGAACTACGGGGAAATTAAAAGACGCCATTAAAACACGGCGGCGGCTTTATTATTCACAAGCCGCCGCGATGTTATCAGCAGAGAATTACTGTTTTTTCGTCGCCTCATAGCGAGCGCGGTTTTCTTCATTCGGCGGGTAAAGCCCCGGCAATGCGGCGCCCGCGTTAACTTCGGCCATGATCCAGCTTTCAAGGCGCTCCTGCTCAACGGCCAGTTCGACGATGTCGTCCAACAACGCGGCAGGGATCACAACCGCGCCGTCCTGGTCGGCGACGATAACGTCATCCGGGAAAACGGCAACACCGCCACAACCGATGGGCTGCTGCCAGTCAACGAAGGTCAACCCGGCTACCGAAGGCGGCGCGGCGGCACCGCGTGCCCACACCGATAGACCGGTTTCCAGTACACCGGCCCGATCGCGAACGACGCCATCGCTGACCAGCGCGGCAACGCCGCGTTTAGCCATCCGCGCGCACAGAATATCGCCCCAGAACCCGGCGTCCTGTACGCCGTTGGCATCAACCACCGCGATACAGCCTTCCGGCATCAGTTCAATCGCCGCACGCGTCGACTTCGGGGAACTCCAGGATTCCGGCGTCGCCAAATCCTCACGGGCGGGAATAAAACGGACGGTGAAAGCACGCCCGATGGTGCGAGGCAAACCGGATTTGAGGGGGAACGCCCCACGGATCCAGACGTTGCGCAGCCCCTTCTTCAATAACAGTGTGGTCAGCGTAGCCGTCGTAATATTGGCCAGCGTAGCGAACGCCGCTGCGTCTTTAGACAAGGTCATATGCCATCTCCTGTAAGCCGGTGGAATACCGCACCGGCCGTTAGATATTATTGATTAAGCCGCCATCAACCCGCAGGGTAGTACCGGTGATGTAAGCCGCCCGATCGCTGGCCAGAAAGGCCACCGCATCGGCATACTCTTCCGGGCGGCCGTAACGGCCTAACGGAATGGTGGCGGTGCTTGCGGCTTCCACATCGGCCAGCTCCCGCCCTTCGCGTTTCGCCCGGGCGCCATCAAGAAAACGGGTCCGCGCCGTAGCAATACGGCCTGGTACGATAATATTCGCGGTAACCCCTTGCGCCGCCACATCGCGCGCCAGCGTTTTAGACCAGCCGAGCAGAGAAATCCGCGTCGCATTCGATAACCCCAGGTTGGCAATCGGTGTGATCACCCCGGAGGAGGTGCTGGTGATAATCCGGCCCCATCCACGTTCACGCATCCCCGGCAGCAGCATATCGGTAATGCCGATAACCGGGATAATCATGGATTCAAAGGCGTTGCGCCAGATGGCGCTGTCATGCCCGAAAGCCGGCCCCGGCTGCGGGCCACCGGTATTGTTAATCAGGATATCGATGCCGCCGACGCGCTCCAGCAGCGCCGCAATGCCAGCGCGCCATTGCGCCTCATCGCTTAAGTCCCAGCTAAAAACATGGGCGGTGCCCTGCTGGGCACGCACTTTTTCTGCCGTTTCCGCCAGCGCCGCTTCATTTTTATCGGCCAGGCAAACCGTCACGCCTTCATTTGCCAGCGCCAACGCAATCGCGCTGCCCAGCCCGCCGCCGGCGCTCATCACCAGCGCGCGTTTCCCCGCGATGCCTAAATCCATCTGCCTTCCCCTTATTGATTCAGTTGGCTGCACGCCTGATGAATACGCTCGCAGGCGCGTTCAAGTTTCTCTGTCGATGTGGCGAAAGAGATACGGAAATGGCCCTCGTAGCCGAAAGCGCTGCCGGGCACCACCGCAACCTGCGCCTGTTCGAGCAGATAACGGCAAACATCCAGATCGTTTTGCAGCAGGACGCCATTCGGCGTGGTACGGCCGAACAGGCCGCGGCAGGACGGAAACAGGTAAAAAGCCCCTTCCGGGCGCAGACAGGATAATCCCGGCGTCGCATTAAAACTGGCCAGGCACAAGTCGCGGCGCTGGCGGAATATCTCATTACGCGGCGCGAGAAAATCCATGGGGCCGTCAAGCGCCGCCAAGGCGGCTGCCTGTGCAATCGAGCAGGGGTTACTGGTGCTTTGTGACTGAATCGTCGCCATGGCGGCAATCAGTTTTTTCGGGCCGCCGGCATAGCCAATGCGCCAGCCGGTCATCGCATAGGCTTTGGAAACGCCATTGACCGTCAGCGTGCGTTCGCGCAACGCCGGAACCTCTGCGGCGATATTGGCAAATTTCCAGCCGTCGTAGCACAGGTGCTCATACATATCGTCGGATAAGACATACACCTGCGGATGCGCCAGCAACACCTCACCCAAGTGGCGTAAATCATCAGCGCTGTAACCGGCGCCCGTCGGGTTGCCCGGCGAATTGAGAATCAGCCATTTGGTTCGCGGCGTAATCGCCTGGTGCAACTGTTCCGGTTTTAACTTGAACCCTTGCTCTGCACCGCAACTAACGCTGACCGGTGTTCCCCCCGCCAGCCGCACCATATCCGGATAGGAAACCCAGTACGGCGCCGGAATAATGACTTCATCACCGGGATCCAGCGTCGCCAGCATGGCGTTGAAAATAATTTGTTTACCGCCGGTACCGACGCTGATCTCAGATCGCTCATAGACCAGCGCATTATCGCGTTCGAATTTACGCGCAACGGCCGCTTTCAGTTCGGGCGTGCCATCGACATCGGTGTATTTTGTTAACCCCTGATCGATCGCTTCACGTGCCGCGGCATTAATATGCTCCGGCGTTGGGAAGTCCGGTTCGCCTTGCGACAAACTGATAACGTCAATGCCATTTCGCCGCATTTCCGCTGCCTGCCGGGTTATCGCCAGCGTGGCAGAGGGCTTAACTGAATCCAGCAGGTGCCCCAGCAATTGCATACCCATCCCCCTTGATTTAGACCTGAACTTCATCGTAGGGCTTGATAAGCAATAATAAAATCAATATATTTTTGATAAATACTCAAATAAAATCTATCAATGATCCGAGAACTGAAAACGCTACTCGCCGTCGCGCGTGAAGGCACCTTTGCCGCCGCCGGTAAAAAAATCGGCCTGACCCAGGCGGCAATCAGCGCCCAGATGCAACGGCTGGAGGCCGGGCTGGGCTTTCCCCTTTTTGAGCGCAAGGGGCGCTCAGCACATCTGAACCCCATGGGTGAACAGGTGCTGCGCCAGGCGCAAGCGCTGTTGGAGCTCTATGATCATCTTGGCTCAGTTCCCCCGCCGGATACCGGTAGCCGCCTGGTTAATATTGGTGCAATCGCCTCGGTACAATGCGCGTTGTTACCCGCCGTGCTGGCAAAATTTCATCAAAGCTATCCGGGATGCCGTTCACGCGTAGTGCCGGGGCTATCGATGGAACTGGCTAATCTTGTCGATGCCGGCGAGCTGGATATCGCGGCGATTATTCGTCCCCCTTTTTCATTGCACAGCGATCTGCAGTGGTCAACGCTGGCAAGCGAGCCGTTCCGCCTGCTGGTGCCCCATTCCATTCCCGGCGACGATTGGGTTGAATTACTGAGTAGCCAGCCGTTCGTGCGTTATAACCGCACGTCGTTTGGCGGCCGCCAGGTTGATCGTTTCCTCCGGGAAATGCACCTGTCGGTGCACGAGATCTGTGAAGTTGACGAACTGGATGCCATTGTCCAATTGGTGGCGCATGGCGTTGGCACGGCACTGGTGCCGCAAACGCTCACCTATCAACGCTGGCCGGCGACCATTCGGGTGATGGATCTGGGTCAACATACCTTTCACCGCGATATCGGCCTGATCTACCGTGCTGGGCTGGAACTGAACGAACCGCTAGCCACGCTGAAACAGCTGATTACCACCTATACGCACGTGCAATACCACCGCACGGTTCAGCCGGCCGCCGGAAAAAAATAGGGCGCGGATTAGCCGCTGCCGGGAAAAACCCCGCACCCGGCAGCAGCAGATAGCGTTAGCCACGGCTTGTAATATTTACCGCTCGTGATTACTATTTTTCATCAAAAATGGAATCCTCCCCTGCAAATGAACATTTTTATTAATGAATGGGGTCGTCATGATACGAGAGCTCAAAACCTTTGTCGCCGTAACGCAATTCGGTACTTTTGCCGCGGCTGGGCAACATATCGGCCTGACGCAATCCGCAGTCAGCGCCCAGATTCGCTCGCTGGAAGAGGCGCTGGGTATGCAGCTCTTTGATCGTTCAGGGCGCACCGCGCAGTTGAATACCGCCGGCAACCGGGCGTTACCCATGGCGGAAGAGATTCTGGCTATTTTTGCCCGCATGTCGCAGCCGGAAGATCTGGATCGCTATCGCGGCGCCATTAAGATTGGCGCGATTGCCACCGTTCAGACCGGCCTGCTGCCGAAGATGCTGGTGCAACTGCATCGGCAGGCGCCTGCGCTGGAAATGAAGCTGCTGCCCGGCGTTTCATTTGATTTATTAACGCAAGTGGATGCCGGGCATATTGATTTGGCGATTGCCCTAAAGCCTTCCTTTGCGTTAAGCAAAGATCTGTATTACGAAACGCTCAAGCAGGAGCCTTTTGTACTGATTACACCGCCCGATCTGGCGGGCGATAACCCGTTGGCAATCATCCGGGAAAAGCCGTTCATCCGTTATGACCGCACGTCTTTCGGTGGGCGGTTAGTCACGCGTTTTTTACGCGAACAACGGCTGGAGCCAAATCAGGTGCTGGAAATTGACGAAATTGACGCCATCGTCAAGATGGTGGAAAACAATTTGGGCGTAGCCTTGGTGCCACAGGCAGGGCTATGGCACGAACGCGAAAACCACGTGCGAATAGTGCCGCTGGGCGATCTCACCTTTTGCCGCCAACTGATCGTCGCAACGCGCCAGGCCGATCAGCATAAGCCCTTACATCAGATGATTATCCAGTGCCTGCACCACTATGCTAAACAATGATTCTGTTTTACCGCGGTAAAAAAGCGGTTATCGTATTGCGTGGCAATTATAAAAACAGCTCAGCAACCTCCTTCCAGTTCTCCACGCGCGGGAACCCTGTTACAGCGATATTGTGCGGGGCACTGAATAAAATGCCTTTCCCGCTAAAGCCCGCAAAATGCCGGGCGTTATCGTCTATCAGATAATCCGCCTGTAAGATGCCCTTGTAACCACAGAAAACAATATGCAAGGGATCAATAAAAGGAAAGTGCTCGTTGAGCCAGCGGAATTTTGCATTAAATGACAGCGGAAATTCCATCGCCGCCGTGGTAATGAACACATCATGTTTCAGTACCATGCGCCGCAGCGTTTCCTGGCTGCCTTGCATGACAGGCAAATCGGCAAAGAAATCAGGCTCCCCGATCATCTGGTTAATGTCTTCACGCAGATCGGGCCGTAGTTGCTGAATCGTCTGCCCTTTCAGCTGCTCCAGCGTTAATGTTTCACTAAAACGATGATTAAAGGCCGCCACCATTTTCACATTGAAGTCTGCGATGACTTCATCCATATCGACTGCAATCCGCGCCATCTCGCCCCCCCGCTCGTACCTCGTTCAGTATCACTACACGCGATAAACGCCTGTAACGGATTCACTGGCGGCCAAAGGTTACCCCCAATGATATCTCTACGCAGGCGACTTATTTTTGTGATATTGGGTTTTAAAGCCACACTTTTATGGCAATAAATCGCAAATTCACAACATACTGATTGCGATTTAATCCAGCAAATCCCAAAATAAAAAATGCTGGCAGGATCACAGATCCGTGGTGAACGCACATGATTTTCCTAGCGACAGGCGGCGGCAGAACGCTATGGTTGATTAGCATCGTGGATGAAAAACCAAACCCGGCCCGCTTGAATTATCGGTTTCATCACGCATTCCATTGATATAAGGAATATCGGCATGTCGTTAAGTTCTGCCCAGCAAAGGCGCCATTATCTGGCCGAAGTGCTGCTCACCGAAGGAAGTGTCCGCGTGGGGACTCTGGCCGAGCGCTTTAGCGTCTCGACGGAAACCATCCGCAAAGATTTGATCGAACTTGAGAAGCAAGGGATCGTCAAAAAAAATCATGGGCGGGCGGTGCCCACCAGCCATTTTCTGGAGATAGAGCAGCCTTTCGATAAGAAAAATAATGAAAACCAAAAAATAAAAAATAAGCTGGCCCAGGCGGCGCTGGCGCTTGTGCCCGCAGGCGGCGTGATCGTGCTGGATACGGGCAGCACCGTATATAGCCTTGCCAGGCTGCTTGCACTGAAGAAGAACCTGAAGATCTTCACCAATTCATTAAACAGCGCACAGATTTTGGCTTCCAGCAGCAATGAGGTCTATCTGCTGGGCGGCAAATTAAGAAGCACCAGCATGGGTGCGGTGGGCGGTTGGGGTGTCAGTGAGATCAACAGCATACGGGCAGACCTTGCCTTTCTGGGAACAGACGGATTCTCCGGCACCACAGGCCCCTGCACCGCATCCTATGAAGAAGCCGAACTGAAAAAAGCCATGGTTGACTGTGCCAGAGTCAGCGTGGTGGTCAGCGACAGCAGCAAATTTGCTATTGCCGGCCTGTTTAAATTCAGTGAATGGCGCACGCTTGATCATCTGGTGACCGATAACAAAGCCCCTGCCCCCGCGCTACGGCAGCTTGAAGAATATCTGAACGTGATACAGGTTGCCGTATGAGCCACAAGGGTTATCCGCCCGGCGCAACACGCGTTGAACATACCGGGCTGGCGCTGCCAGCGGTTCGCGCCAGACCAGTTCAGGAACAGGTGGCTTCGCACCTCAAATGTAAGTCTGGCTTTGTATAAAATAGCTTTTTCTTATGGCCAGACAGTTATTGTTCTCACAGGAATAACCCTTCTTTCTACCCTGACCGAATAGTGAATGCTGAATGGCGGATATTAATTCGTTTCAATGTTGCTCAAATACAAATCCTGTGATGATTTGACTCTATCCATAGCAACGTAGGTTCTGAACCGGCGAACATTCCCCCCCTCGAAGAAAAGCTCCCGTGTAAGCCGTTCATATTCCTGCATATCTTTTACAGCCAGAATAAGCACAAAATCAATATCGCCAGTGACATAAAAGCAATGCTGGATTTGCGGGCACTTCAGGAACCGATCGCGTATCTCATCGAGCTCCTCAACGGCCTCATTCTCAACGGACACATTTACAATGATGGTGTTATTAATGCCCAACAGGCTTGGGGATAATATGCTTTTATTATGGGTGATATATCCACTGGCCTTTAATCGCTGTAATCGTTTGGCTACCGCAGGCAATGAAAGGTTGATTCTTTCAGCGATTTCCCGAACAGGTGTGTGATTATCCCTCTGAACTATATCAAGAATTTTCTTATCAAATTCATCGATAGCCTTTAATGCCTTTGCCATGAATGCATCCTTAAAAATTCCATGAGAGAAATTTTCTCTTTTCTTACTCAGATTACGACAGCACTTCTCTCATACATGATCATATATTCTCTCTGGTCACTTTGACAGCAAGGACTGAAAGATGCAACTTCACATAAACGCTTCTGACCAACAGCGCGCATTACAGGATGCCCGGGAATTAGATCCTTTCCGTTCCGATCTTATTTCAGAGATCAAAGAACACTTGTGGTGTTTCGATTACGCAACCACGCCACTTTATCAATTGAAGAATTTGGCTGTTCATTTAGGGATTGCAGAAATTTTTATAAAAGATGAAGGCCAACGCTCTTCTTTACGCAGTTTCAAAACCCTGGGGGGAGCGCACGCCGTTATCCGGTTGGTGCTGGAAGTCGCAGGGAAGACGCTCGGAAGGGACGTCGCAGCCTCTGAGATCGACAGCCCCGAGGTGAGGAAGGTTGCTTCTCAGATCACCATCACTTGCGCCACAGATGGAAACCACGGACGGGCAGTGGCTTCTGCCGCAACGCGCCTGGGATGCCGCTCAGTCATTTATATCCATAAAGGCGTCAGTGAGCGCCGCGCCGCTGCCATCCGGGACAAGGGGGCTGACGTTATCCGGATCGATGGCAGCTATGACGATTCCATCGCGTTCACCACTGCGACGGCAAAAGAAAATGGCTGGCACGTTGTTTCCGATACCTCTTGGCCCGGCTATGAAGTTATCCCTACCTGGGTCATGCAGGGATATCTGCCAATGGCAGATGAACTGATGCAGCAATTCTCTCTTACAGGCAAAAAGGCTACCCATATCTTTTTGCAGGCCGGAGTGGGTGGTTTCGCTGCTGCAGTAGTTGCACATATTCACAGCAGGCTCGGCGAGCACGCCCCAAAATTTATTGTGGTGGAACCCGATAAAGCGGCCTGCGTGTTTTCTAGCAGCATCAATAACCGGATCGTTCGGCTTGATGAAAGCCAACCCACGGTGATGGGGATGCTGGAATGTTATGAGCCGTCCATGCTGGCTTGGTCCATTCTTAAAAAATTAGCAACGGCGTTCATCACGATTTCTGATGATGAAGACCTGCATGCGATGGCACGGCTGGCGACGCCTGTAGGAAGTGATCCTTCCGTACAGGGGGGTGAAAGTGGCGCCGCGGGTCTTGCGGGACTTGAAGCTTGCGTTGGATCTGAAAGCACGCGTGAACTTCTGGGCATTGATGAGCATTCCGTGGTGCTGTTAATCAACACCGAAGGGGCAACGGACGAATCGTTGTATGCATCACTTCTCCAAAAGGGCAGAGAAACATTATGACCCCTGAAATCAACGCAGTGCGTCTGCTAACCCGGCTCGATACGCTTGCCGAAATCGGTCTCAGTGCCAGTGGCGAGCTGACACGCCTGGCCCTTAGTGATGAAGATGCGGTGGCGCGGGATCTGATTATTCACTGGATGCAGGAAGCCGGGGCAGAAGTCTGGGTTGATAAGATTGGGAATATTCACGGTGTTATCCCTGGCGAAAACGAGCAGCCCGCTATATGCACCGGTTCCCATATTGATACGGTGAACAGTGCAGGCAAACTTGATGGCTGTTACGGCGTCATCGCTGGCATTGAAGTCTTACAAACGATCAAAGAACAGGGCCTGAAACCCGGCACGCCGATTGAAGTCATCGTGTTAAGCAACGAAGAAGGCGTCAGATTCACGCCCGATCTTCTCGGCTCCCGCGTGATGGTCAAAGACATCAGCCTGAGCGAAGCGCTTGGTGCCGAGACCCGGAACGGTGACTGTTTTGGCCGCGAGCTTAAACGTCTGGGGTATGACGGAGAACGCGATCCCTGGCATAAACTACCGGGGAAGTTTCTGGAGCTCCACATTGAACAGGGACCGATCCTGGAGTCTACGGGCAATCAGATCGGCGTTGTTGAAGCCGTCCAGGGCCATTCCTGGTGGCAAGTTGATATTCACGGTAGCGCAAACCATGCCGGAACCACGCCGATGAACCTGCGCCGGGATGCAGGCCAGGCCGCGATGTCAGTCGCCCAATGCATTACGCGGATGTCGGCCAGTGAAGGTATCCCTGCCGTTGCCACTATTGGCACATTTAGCCTGGGGCCGGGTTCAATCAATGTGGTTCCCGGACATGCCCGCTTTACTATTGATTTTCGTGACGCAAATTCTGCGCAACTGCGCCAGGCCGATATTTATCTGCATCAGGAAGCGCGTCAGTTAGAAGAAAAAGGCTTCACCGTGAGCCTGAAAAACATTTCCCGGGCCGAACCCGTTTTCTTCTCTTCTGAAATATCGACAGCGATTAGAGACGCTGCAAGCACAAGAACTTCACGCATCTTGAGCATGATTTCAGGAGCGAGCCATGACGCGCAGATGATTGCCAGAATCTGCCCAACAGCAATGATATTCGTCCCCAGTGTCGGTGGTATCAGTCACAACCCCGCAGAATTCACACGTTCTGAAGATCTGGCACTCGGTGCTCAGATCCTGGCTGATGTCATCTGGAAATTCGCTAAATAACCACTCATTCAGAGAGTAACTCAGGAGTTAAAAATGGATATGGCCTTCACGTCTCAGGAGTTTGAAGAACGTCTATCGCGGATACAGGCAGAAATGCAAGTGCATCAGCTTGATGGTCTGCTCGTTACTTCTCCACCAAATTTTCGTTATTTCAGCGGATTTGACAGCCAGTTCTGGGAAAGCCCGACGCGACCGTGGTTTTTTCTGATCCCCGCTGAAGGATTGTGCACCGCGATCGTGCCGGAAATCGGCGCGCCACTGCTGAAAGGTAGCTGGATCAGCGCCACATTGAGCTGGCCTGCGCCATGCCCGGCAGATGATGGCGTCACGCTTCTCGCTGGCGCCCTGGAGAAACTCCCGAAACGCTTTGGCCGGATTGGTATGGAATTCGGGCGTGAATCAGCTGTTCGCATGCCACTGAACGATTTATTCCTGCTCAAGGACAGGCTGAAAAATGCTCAGCTTGTTGATGGCTCGCCATGCATTTGGAATGTCCGGGCGATCAAATCGTTGGCCGAAGTGGCTTATATTCATCAGTCCTGCACCTTTGTCTGCAACGCATTTGATAAATTGCCAACCTATGCCCGCGCTGGACAAACTGAGCGTGAGATCGGCCAGCAGTTAACCGCTGACATTATTCTGGCAGGCGCTCATTCCGTTCCTTTCATGGCCGCAGCATCAGGACATGGCGGCTATGAGCAGATCATTTCGCGCCCATCCAGCAGGACGATCAATGACGGAGATATCCTCATTATTGACGTTGGTGCGACGGTCAACGGTTACTTCTGTGATTTCGACCGTAATTTTGGCTTTGGTAATGTGCCTGATGCTGCCCTTAGAGCAAATGAAGCTTTATGGGATGCGACCGATGCCGCTATCAAGCTTGCCGTTCCTGGCACAACAACAACAGACCTCTGGCGCTGTATGAGCAACGTTCTGGAGAAGGCCGGCGCACAAGGATACAACGTTGGCCGCCTCGGGCATGGCCTTGGGTTGCAATTAACGGAACCACCTTCACACATGCCGGGAGATAACACCGTTCTTAAAGAAGGGATGGTAATTACCATTGAACCGGGGATGGAATACGCACCAGGGAAAATGCTTGTACATGAAGAAAATATTCATATCACGCCGTCTGGTCCGCAAATACTGACGAGACGCGCACCTCGTGAGTTGATTGTAATAGATCGTTAAAACTTTATCTGTTTCATCAGGGGGTTCATCATGGTTTGTAAATTTAATTTCATAAAAACGAAATCGCTGCTTGCTATTACTCTGACAGGCGTGCTTTTTAGCGCCCATGCGGCCGTTGAAACTAAGCAGGAAGGTATTCTTACCATCGGTTCAGATTTAACGTGGGCCCCATATGACTATCAGGTAAATGGCGAGGCGGCTGGTTTTGACGCTGACCTAATGAAAGAAATGAGTTCATCACTCGGGCTCAAAACAAAAACCATAGATACGCGTTTTGCGAGCCTGATTTTAGGGCTGACAGGGCATCATTATGATGTGATTGCCTCGGCGCTCTATATCACGCCAGAGCGTGCTAAGCAGATCAACTATATCCCCTACCTGAAAACAGGTGGAGCATTAATGACGGTTAATGGAAGCCCATTTAAACCGAAAACTCAGCAGGATTTGTGTGGAAAACGGGTTGCATCTTTAAAAGGCGCGGCATGGGTTCCTGCCTTGCATAAGCTATCTGAGGGATATTGTGCGGAGCATAAACTGGGTTCAATAACGGTTCAGGAATACTCATCATCGCCGTTAGCTGCACAGGCCCTGCTCTCACATGCCGCAGACGTGCAATTTGATGATGCAGCAGTATCACAAATGATGGTTAATCAGACTAAGGGAAGGCTGCAGATTACCTCTAAAGACATCCTCGAACCTGTCATTATTGGGCTGGGTGTTGCCAAGGGCAACGATCAGCTGTTGAACGCACTGACCTCAGCGCTTCAGGAAGTTAAGAAGAATGGGAAATATCAGGAGCTGTTGACAAAATATAATCTTCAGGAGCCTACGGCAGAAGAAATCGCCGCAGCTTACAAAGAGAATTAATGACCCAACCCCGGAGTCATACCCTCTGTATGGCTCTTTCATTTTTTCCGGAGAATGGGAAATGAACTTTGACTGGCATTATCTGCTGAGCCTCTTCTTTAATAAATCTTTTTGGCAGGCCACCTGGACAGTGGTTGAGCTCAGCCTGTGTGCATGGGTGCTGGGTATCGTATTTGGCTTTTTTCTGGCTCTGTTAAAGCAGTCAAAAAATCCATTTCTCAGTTACTTTGCGAGATCCTATATCTGGTTCTTCCGAAGCGTGCCATTGCTGGTTTTGCTGATATTTGTCTACAATCTGCCTCAATTTTTCGCTTCGACCAGCCAGTTTTTAGGCAACCCATTTATTGCTGGCCTGGTCGCGCTGGTGTTGAGTGAATCCGCTTATATTGCTGAAATTCACCGTGGTGGATTACTGTCTATACCTAAAGGCCAACTGGAGGCCGGTAAAGCGCTTGGCATACGGTTCCCTGGTGTTCAGCGCTTAATCGTTATCCCACAAGCATTTCGCGTGGCGCTGCCAACGCTGATAAATGAATACATCACGATTGTTAAGTTAACATCGTTAGTGTCAGTTATCTCACTGGCGGAGATTCTGCTGGTTGGTGAACAATTATATACGCAAAACTTTCTTATTCTCGAAACGCTGACTGCAGTGGCATTTTATTATGTTCTGATTGTTACTGTTTTTGGGTTCCTGCTACAGTGGCTTGAAAGATATCTCGACATATCAAGAAGGACGCCGGGTGTAACAGATGGGTTTGACGTCCCCTCTGTTCAGATAGCAACCCGCCGTAAGCTGAATATCGAACCTAAAGGTGAGTTTGCCTTAGAGTTGAAACGCGGGCAGAAATTCTACGGTGAAAATGAGGTTATAAAAAATGTCAGCCTGAAGGTGAAGTGGGGGGAAGTCATTTCCATTATTGGCCCTTCAGGCTCGGGGAAAACAACCTTAATCCGTTGCCTTAATGGGCTTGAAACACTGAACAATGGTGCAGTCTGGCTGCATAATGAACCTTTTTTGGTAGGATCATATTCAGAGAAAAAATATAACGAGAAAGATCATCTCGAACGTATAGTTCATGTCGGAATGGTATTTCAGGGGTTCAATTTATTTTCTCATCTGACGGTGCTTGAAAATGTTCAGTTGGCACCGCTGTATCACAAGCATGACACACGGATTGCGACCAAGTTACTGAGTCTGGCTATGCTTCAAAAAGTAGGCCTTGCCGAGCATGCAAACAAATATCCTCATCAGCTATCCGGTGGTCAGCAACAACGTGTAGCGATAGCCCGAGCTCTGGCCATGCAGCCCTCTGTTATGTTGTTTGACGAACCGACATCGGCTCTTGATCCTGAACTGGTGGGCGAAGTGCTGAAGGTCATTGAGGAACTGGCAAAAGAAGGAATGACGATGATTATCGTAACGCATGAAATGAACTTCGCCTTTAACATTTCCGACAGAGTAATTTATATGGAAAAAGGTGAAATCATTCATGATGCAAAACCCGAGGTCTTAAAGAATGATACCCGTTCCGAAAGGCTCCAGCGATTCCTCAAGAATGTGAGCTGAAGCGATAAAAATATCAAAAAATTTATACCTGAATGACACCATGTTATTGAAAAAAATAATCAGTTTCTATATGGGACATGGTGATTCACTCCTGGCCCATTGGCTTAAAACAGCCTAAAGGGCCGCACCGGGGGGAAAGATCCCCCCTATCACCTCACCCGCCTATATTTTTGCGATTCAACGGCGGGAAACTTGATTTAACGCCTGTATCAGTTCGCCCTTTGTCATACGTACACAATACGTCGGCATACCTCTTTCGAAACGCCATCCTTCAGACAGCAGGCCAACATCCACGCAGTCAAAGCCAAAGGCATCATAAAGATCAGCAACGATTTTTTTACCTGCGGGATCGTCGCCGGCAACAGGCAGCGCGCGCCTGGCCGGATCTCCCGCGGGCAGCCCATCAGTTTCCAGTTGCGTCATGGGTATGGCATTAAATGCTTTTGTTACTTTCACCTGTGGCAGTTGTTCGGCCAAAAGTTCACTGGTTGTTGTCTGCCCGGCATCAAGTGCTTCAACCTGCCCATCCCGTTCAGGATAATAATTAACCGCATCAATCACCGGTTTTCCGCTAAGCGCGCCCCGCGGAAGCTGCCCGATAGCCGTAAGAGGCACGGCGATAATAACAATATCGCCGTACATCGCCGCATCGTTGGCCGTGCCTATCTCACAGCCAATCATTGGCCGGAGGCTAAACAGCGTTTGCGGGCTGCGGGAATTACTGAGCATAACCGTATGCCCCGCTTTAATAGCCAGTTGAGCCACGGCCCGCCCAACAAAACCTGCACCTATGATCCCGATCTTCATCACATCGCCCTCTTTCTTCACGAATGAAAAAAGAACTTATTTCATTACTCTTTAATGATAAAGTGCATTGTTTAACCAACATAAACAACAAAACGGGGTTAATTGTGGACAAGCTAACCAGCATGGGGGTTTTCGTAAAAGCAGCCGAACTGGGTTCCTTTGCCGCAGCAGCCAATACGTTAAAAATATCCCCGCAGATGGTGGCAAAAAACGTTGCGTGGCTCGAAGCCCGACTTGGCGCCAGATTATTGAATCGCACCACGCGTCGTCAGAGCCTGACCGACATCGGGCGTAACTACTATGAAAGATGTAAGATCGTGCTGGCAGAAGCCGAAACGGCTGATGCCGTAGCACTTGAAATGAAAACATCCCCTTCAGGTATCATCAAAGTCAACGCGCCGCTGACCTTTGGTTCATATTCCTTACCCCGCTTTATTGATGGTTATCTCGCCGAATATCCTGATACCGAGATTGAGCTTACATTAAGCGACCGTATCGTCGATCCGATTGAAGAAGGATTCGAAGTCATTATCAGGATAGGGGAGCTTGCCGATAGTTCAATGGTCGCCTGGCCCCTGCGCCCTTATCGGCTTATCACCTGCGCTTCACCCGGTTACCTAGCAAAAGCAGGGGTACCAGAAACACCATCCGATCTTATTCATCATTCTTGCCTGGTTTATGGTATTTGGTCACCCTCTATGCCTTGCCGCTGGGTTTTTAGCAGAAATGGCAAAACGGAAGAAATAAAACCAACGGGAAGGTTCCGCTCAAATGATTGGAAAGCCCTTCTCCACGCGGCTATAGCAGGCAATGGCATCACCTTGGGGCCGGAAGACGTACTGAACGATGAAATTCAACAAGGCCGCCTGGTGCAAGTTTTGCCACACTATGAAGGGCCAAGCCGCCCGATGCATGTATTATTACCCGCAGGGCTGCGGCCAACGGTGAAAATAAAAAGTTTTGTTGATGCAATGCGAAAACAATTTGGTCTTAAAGGCCCTTCGCCAAGGTAAAAACCTGTTTTCAGCCTGTTCCTGCCGTATTCATCAGTTAAACAAGCCGCTAAAAATGGGCGACGCAATTGCCAGGCTGCCGACAAATGATATAAGCCGGCGCATCCCGAAAGGCGAACGCTCACTCGCCCCACCATGCAACGGTCTGTCGGCTTGGCGATAGCTGTAACACTCACCGTTGCCACCACCACGTCCTCTTCCGTGCTGTCTGAATCAACATCGGCATCAATGCATGCATCGATCCCTTTTTTGCCCTAGGCATGGCCAAACCGCGCTTGCAGCCTGGCTCTTGGGCTTAACCGGCGTATTTTTGCTGCCGCTTGGCATAAACGCCATAAATGCCCCTCCACGTTCAGCGCGAGCAAAACAGAGACAAAAGTTGTGATCCTATTCTCCTTTCCGCACAGTTTTTTTGGACAAGTCACAGCGTATGCATGATATTTACAGAATAATAAATCATCATTGAATATTTATTCATAATGGAGATAATAAATGAAACGTACCCTGCTTACCTGTTTAATGTTTTCCACCATGGCGTTCTCCACCGGGGCGCTGGCAGCAGAAAAAGGGCTGATCGTCATCATCACCCCGTCCCACGATAACCCGTTCTTCAAAGCCGAAGCCGATGGCGCGGCGCAGAAGGCTAAAGCACTCGGCTACAGCACGTTGACGGCCTCTCACGATGATGATGTCAGCAAACAAAATCAACTGATTGAAACCGCCATCGGCCGTAAAGCCAAAGCCATCATACTGGATAACGCCGGGGCTGATGCCACCGTCGGGCCAGTACAGAAGGCCAAAGATGCCGGTATCCCAACCTTCCTTATCGACCGTGAAATAAATAAAACCGGCGTGGCCGTGGCGCAGATCGTCTCCAACAACTATCAGGGCGCGCAGTTGGGGGGAGAGAAGTTCGCCAAACTGCTGGGCGGCAAAGGCGAGTATATAGAGCTGTTGGGTAAAGAATCCGATACCAACACCAGTGTGCGCTCCCAGGGCTATCACGATGTGCTCGATGATTACCCGGAGATGAAAATGGTGGCCCAGCAAAGCGCCAACTGGAGCCAGACTGAAGCCTTCAGCCGTATGGAAACTATCCTACAGAAACACCCGAATATCGTCGGGGTGATCTCCGGTAACGACACCATGGCACTGGGTGCCGAAGCCGCGCTGAAGGCCGCGGGGAAAAAGGATGTGGTGGTCGTAGGGTTTGACGGCAGCGACTACGTGCGCGACTCCATCATCAACAAGGGCAATATCAAAGCCACCGTGTTGCAACCGGGCTGGGCGCAGGCGCAGATGGCGGTTGAACAGGCGGACTACTATCTGACGCACGGCAAAGCGCAGAAGGAAGAAAAGCAACTGATGGACTGCGTGCTGATTGATGACAGTAATGCCAGCAAACTGAAAACTTTCAACCTGGCACAGTAAACAGGGAGCCGATGATGGTGATGAAACTTGCACACGGCGCTCTGTTGGCCGCAGCCGCTTTACTGTTAAGCGCCTGCAAAGTGGTTGATCTCGACACTAACGGTCAGCCAATCATTCCGCAAGATCCCAATGTGCAGCACGGTTATCGCAACCAGACGGCGCAACAGGTGGCGGAGGCCACTTGGGACAGCAAAGTGCTGGTCAGCGCCGATCAGCATGCGATGAGTTGGGCCGACATGAAAACCCGCAGCAGCACCGTGAAGGTCGGCAGCAGCGACAGTGTGTTTGTACGCGCCGGTGGAACCGTAGCTGCAGTCGGCGGCGCCGACGAGCGGGAACGGATCCTGACAGTCACCATTAACGGTGAAGCAGTGCCGGTGGCCATCGGGCCCGTGGTGCGCAGCAATGCGATACGCGATGCCGCCGGCTTTAAGTTTGAAGAGTTCACCAACCAGGTGCAATTTGCCCAACTGACCAAAGCGCTTAACCGCCACGCGGTGCAACAATTGCCGCCGATGGACGAAAACTGGGTGGGCAAACCGGTGCAGCTGTTGCTGGCGGTCACGATGCAGCCTAACAAAGTGCAGGACGTGGTCGCCGTCAGCGTGAAGCAGGAGCAACCGTAATGAGCCAAACCGACCCAATCATTCTGCGCACCAAAGGGGTTTCGATGCTATTTCCCGGCACCCTGGCACTGGACAAGGTGGACTACAACGTCTGGCGCGGCAAGGTCAACGTCATCATCGGTGAAAACGGCGCCGGGAAATCAACGCTGATGAAAATCCTTGCCGGGGTGCAACAGCCGACCAGCGGCGAAATCTGGCTTAACGGCCAGCTGGTCACGCTGCCCAGCACCCGCGCGGCGGCCAAGCTGGGTATCGGCATGGTGCACCAAGAGCTGAACCTGTTTGAGAACCTGTCGGTGGCGGAAAATATTTTCCTCGGGCGCGAGTTACAAAGCGGCTTGAAGCCGATTGATGAAAAAACTCAGGAAGCACGCACCGCCGAGCTGATGCAGCGCCTCGATCAAGATATTTCGCCGCGCGAGCTGGTGGCGAACCTGAAGGTCGGCCAGCAGCAACTGGTGGAAATTGCCAAAGCGCTGGCGGAAAACACCGATATTCTGATCCTCGACGAGCCCACCTCCGCCCTGAGCAAAACCGAAGTGGAGATCCTGTTCCGGGTGATCCGCGAACTCACACGCCAGGGGGTATCAATTATCTATATCTCCCACCGGCTGGAAGAACTAATGGCGATTGGCGATGTGATCACCATTCTGCGAGACGGCCATTTCCAGGTGGAGGCTCAAGTCAGCGAGATCGATGTGCCATGGATTGTGCGCCAAATGCTCGGCAGCGAACCGGTCACCAGTTTCCTGGAGCCGGGACGTGAATTCGGCGTGCCGGTACTGGAAGCGGAAAACATCACCTGCGTTGGCCCCGCCGGTAACGCGGTGGTGGATAACGTGTCGTTTAACGTGCGTGCCGGTGAGATCGTCGGCATTTACGGCCTGATGGGCGCCGGACGCACCGAACTGTTCGAGTGCCTGCTCGGCACCCAGCGCAGCTATCTCGGCAAACTGTGGCTCGACAGCAAGCCGGTGCCGCTGCGGCTGGATACCGCAGAACGCATCCGCATGGGCATGAGCCTGGTACCGGAAGACCGCAAACGTACCGGTATCTTTCCGGTGTCATCGGTGGCCAGCAACCTGACCATCGGCAGCCTGTGGCAACGGCTGGAGTATCGTTTCGCCATCTCGCGCAGCCAGGAGAAAGCGGTGGTGAATGATACCGTCAGCAATCTGTCGATCAAAATTTCCTCACCGGAGGTGACCATTAACGCCCTGAGCGGCGGCAACCAGCAGAAGGTGGTGATTGGCCGCTCGCTGCTAACCAACCCACGCCTGCTGCTGCTGGATGAACCCAGCCGCGGCATTGACGTCGGGGCCAAGGCGGATGTGTTCCGCATGATGGTGAAGCTGTCGCAACAAGGCATTGCCATTTTATTTTCCACTTCGGATCTGAAAGAGATTATGGCGGTCTCTGACCGCATTCTGGTGATGTCCGGCGGCAAACTGACCGCCGATATTCCACGTGCAGCGGCGGAAGAATCGGCGCTGGTGAAAGCAAGTGCTCAGGGGTTCTGACATGAAAAATACCACGACGGCCACGCTGGCCGCACCCACGGCAAAGGCCTTTAACTCGCGCGAGAGCCTGATCCTGCTGCTGTTAAAAATGCGCACCTTTATCGCGCTGTTCCTGATCGTCGGGTTCTTTGCCATTACAGTGCCGGATTTCCTTGCGGTGGGCAGCATGGTCATCATGATTAAACATATCGCCATCAATGCCTTCCTTGCCCTCGGCATCACCTTTGTGATTATCACCGCCGGCATCGATCTTTCCATCGGCGCCACGCTCGGGCTGTGCGGCATGGTCGCGGGTTGGCTGATCACCAAAGGCATTGTGCTGCCGATGTTTGGCATCGCCATCTTCCCCAGCGTTTGGGTGATTGTGCCGCTAGTGCTATTGCTGGGCGGGCTGATCGGCGCCGCCAACGGCTGGATCATTACCCGCTATAACGTAGCGCCGTTCATCTGCACCCTCGGCACCATGTACATCCTGCGCGGTGCGGCGATGCTGACATCAGGTGGCGAGACCTTCCCCGGCCTGCAGGGCAATCCGCAGCTCGGCAATACCGGCTTTGACCAGATTGGCGCCGGTTATTTCCTCGGCCTGCCATACGCTATTTGGATGATGATCGTACTGGCATTGGTCATTGCCTACATTGCCCGCCGCCTGCCGTTTGGCCGCCAGGTATACGCCATCGGCGATAACGAACGCGCCGCCGAACTCTCTGGGGTGCGAGTAAAACGTGTGAAGATCATGGTGTATGCGCTCTCGGGCTTCTGCGCGGCGATCGCTGGGATCGTGGTCTCTTCCCAGTTAGTCGCCAGCCACCCGGCCAACGGCACCTCGTTTGAGATGAACGCCATTGCGGCGGTGGTGCTGGGCGGCACTTCACTGGCGGGCGGGCGCGGCACGATTGTCGGCACGCTGATCGGGGCGTTCGTTATCGGCTTCCTGGCGGACGGGCTGATCATGATGGGCGTCAGCGAATTTTGGCAGATGGTGATCAAGGGCATTGTGATCATCATTGCGGTGATCATCGACCAAATGCAGAACCGCATGCAGCAAAAAGCCGCGGTCGTCGCGCAAAAGGCGCTGATTGAGGAAGGTGGCGCGAGCCGAGCGGGCTGATAGCCCGGCAGCCGCGTAATTTTCTATCCGTTTCGCATTTAAATAAAAATCCAGGTGGCGTGATGAACCCGTTCAATCTGTCGAAGGAACAACTGCAGAGCAAAGCGCGAACAGCCCGCCGCCACATTATTCAACTGAATGCAGCCGGCCCCGCCGGAGGGCATGCCGGTGTAACGCGCTTTCCCTCTTGCCGCCAAGGCTGCATGCACCTTCTTACCTTGTTAAGCCTGGAGAAAGATCAAAATGACTCACTACAATTACCCAAAATTTGGCGCCGGTTTGTGGCATTTCGCTAACTATATCGATCGCTATGCGGTGGATGGTTATGGCCCGGCGCTGAGCACCTTGGAACAGATCCAGGAAGCCAAAAAGGTCGGCGATCTGTCCTATGTTGATATTCCTTATCCCTTCTCACCGGGGGTGACCTTAAGCCAGGTGAAGGAGGCGTTGAATGACGCTGGGCTGAAGGCCATCGGCATCACGCCGGAGATCTATCTGCGCAAATGGTCACGCGGCGCCTTTACCAACCCCGATCCAGTAGCGCGCGCCGAGGCGATGACACTGATGAATGAGGCAGCCGATGTGGTGCGTGAACTGGGCGCTAGCTATGTGAAGGTGTGGCCGGGCCAGGATGGTTGGGACTATCCGTTCCAGGTGGATCACAAACAACTGTGGAAGCTAGCGGTGGACGGTATGCGCGAACTGGCGGCGGCCAACCCCGATGTTAAATTCGCCATTGAGTATAAACCGCGTGAACCACGGGTAAAAATGACTTGGGATTCGGCGGCTCGCACGCTGTTAGGCATTGACGATATCGGCCTGGATAACGTTGGCATACTGTTAGATTTCGGCCATGCGCTGTTTGGCGGTGAATCGCCGGCGGATTCCGCACAGCTGATTATCGATCGCGGCCGCCTGTTTGGTATGGATGTGAATGATAACCTGCGTAGCTGGGATGACGATCTGGTGGTTGGCACGGTGCATATGACGGAGATCTTTGAGTTCTTCTATGTGCTGAAGATCAACAACTGGGATGGCGTGTGGCAGTTGGATCAGTTCCCGTTCCGCGAAAATAACGTTGAGGCTGCGCGCCTGTCCATCCGTTTCCTCAAGCATATTTACCGCGCGCTGGATAAACTGGATATCGCGGCGTTGCAGGAAGCGCAGTCGCGCCAGGATGCCATGCAGGCACAACGTATTATTCAGAATGCGCTGCTGTCGTCCATCGAAGTGGAATAATAGTGCTTCCACAAAAATGAAAGGCCTGGCTGCCCCGGTGACCGGGGCAGCAGGGAAATTTACCGGTTTCCTACCTATTCAACGCCTTTGTAGCATCTGCCGCAGAGGCGTTGAAGGCTGTTGGCGCCAGCCTACTGTGTTTGTTTAGTGACGACAAAAGAACACCTCTTTGAGAGGCATCCTTCACGATTCAACTTAGCGCGTTATTTCGCTATCGGTGAGTGGTATGCTTTCAACATGCCCGCCAGATAACGCAATCCCCGTTACAATGCTTCTTCGTGCCTGCCGCTCACCAGGAGCTTCGAGTATGAATTGTACAATGAACTGTCCTTTATCGGGGAATTGATAAAAACCGGGCGGGATACACAACTTGCCATTTTCTACAGCCAGATCAGGTGAGTCCGTTACTGACAACTTTTGCGGCGGCGTTCCTCTGGGGTTTATTGCGATCAGAGAAGGCGGGTAGTTCCCGACATCTGGAACCTGAAAGCATATGTCTTCACCGATCTTACTAACCGTTGTTGTTTCGTCTGCTTTTAATCTGTCGCCTGAACCCGAGCATCCAGCCAGAAAAAAATGAGGTAATCAATAAGAGGGAACTATTTTTAGTTTCTTTCATTATTCCCCATGGGAAGCCAAAAACCAGGCTAGTCGCAAAGGTGTTGGCAACTATCCAGAATAACGCCGCGTTTTTCCGTGAACTTACTGAAAATAAAATATTAATGAAAAGCCCTAAAGGGCTTTTCATACATCAGCATCTGCAAAAGGTTAATCACCACATTAAATCATCGGGCACTTTAAAATCGGCATACGGATCGTCTTCATCTTGTTCTTCCTGACTAAGCGCACTATTCAATACAATACTGCTCGCATCTCGCTGTGCAATTTTATCGGCTACGCTCGCGGGGATAATAGCGTATTCACTCTTGCCACTGTTATCAACAACCAAACGAGCAATAGCGAGACGCCCACTAATCAGCTGGGCTTGGGTCGTTTTATCCACAACTATTTTTTTGATTAAATTATTATCTGTGAAGTTAAAACCAATATCACCTTTTGAAATGTCGATTTTGTTCATTTCAATGAGTTGCTTCACCTGAGCTTTATACTCTTTAGACAAAGCAGCTTGTTTTTGTTGTTCGCTTAGCTGTTTATCACGCTCGAGTTGTGCCTTTTTATTTTCTTCCACCGCGGCTCTTGCCTCACGAGCCTGAACCCGTGATTTTTTAGCCGTTCTTTGGACCTTGGCCACTTTTTTGCTGGACACTAATCCAGCTTTTAGCAGTTGTTCTTGTAAGGTGAGTTTTGTCATCTTCGTTTCTAAACCAGTTGAATAATTTAGGGGATTATACCTGTAATTTTTGAGACTATACCAGTTGCAGCACGGTGTGGTCTGAGTTTAAAGAAGCCTATCTAAGCAGATAAAGCTTCTAACACATTGATGACGAGAATAACGGAAGTCATAAAATGCCGCGATTCCCTGTAGCACGCTATCTCGCCAAGTCTGTTGAGCTACAAACGCAAGCAGCCTATTGAAATGCTGACATTCTATAGGCTGCAAAAGCGCAGGGAAGAGATTACCCGTATGCACGGGAATGCTCTCCCCATTTAGCCCTCGGCCATATGTCAGTCTGGGGAGGACTCACTCGAAGGTGCCTGCAGCACCTCTTCCGCCACCTCACGTACCAGCTGTAGCTTTTTGGCCTGATCTGCAGTGGTCAACGGATTGCCTTCCCAGGTAGAAGCAAAGCCGCACTGAGGAGAAATGCCGATGCGTTCGAGCGGTATAAAACGGGTCGCCTCGTCAATTCGCGCCTTAAGCAGGTCTTTTGCTTCAATATCCGGCCGCTTGGTAGAGATTAACCCAAGGATAACCCCTTTGCCCTTGGGAACCAACGCCAGGGGTTCAAAGTTTCCCGAACGAGGATCGTCGTATTCCAGAGAATAAAGATCGAAACTGCGCGCGCCTTTGAACAGCGCCTCGGCGATGCTCTCATAACCGCCTTCGGCATAGAACTGCCCTGCATTGTTGCCACGGCAGATATGCAAGCAGGTTTTTATCCCTTCCAGACCGTCGACGACCTCGTTGATGCAGGCAATCCCCTCTTTGAGTAAGCGCTCAGTATCAATCCCCGTCTGAGCCTTCACCCCTTCCCTTAATGAAGGATCGATGAGGATCGCCAGTTCCGGTGCGTCGATCTGCACATATTCACAACCGAGAGCACGTAACTCTTCAATTTCTTCCCGGAGCAGCCTGGCCACGTCATGAAAAAGATCGAATATATCGGGATAGGCCGCCGCTGAATGAGACGAGGACCAGAACGACCATGCGAGAAGTGGCGAGGGCAGCGTGATCTTCTTGGGCCGGTCAGTGATAGCACGAAGAAAGGTGAACTCTTCAACCGATACGGCCTTCTTGCGCGCGAGTTTACGGGTAACTACCGGCACAACGGGCGTTTTCGCATTGGTGCTCTGCGCCGCCCCCTTCAGGCCACGCCATTCCAGGCCCGGAAAATTGGACGATGCAGTAAGATCAAATCCCGATAGCGCATCAAAAAACCAAGAGAAGAACATCGACCGACGCTGCTCGCCGTCGGTAACGACATCCATACCGGCAGCTTCCTGAACTGCGACGGCCTCACGCACGGCACGATCCTCGATACTCTTGAACTCCGCCGCTGAGATTTCGCCCGCGTCGAAGCGGATGCGTGCCTCTTTCAACCATTCAGGCCGGAGCAAAGAGCCAATCTGTTCTACTTTGTACATCATTCCAACCTCGTTCCTTTTTCGTTTAGTCTGCAGTAAGACGGGGTAGAAAGGCATCGACTATCTGCCCTGACCACCGCGATCTGTTTAGGTGCTTGTTTGATAAAGTGACCAGCTACCCATTGATAGGTATACCTTGATGTTAGCAGTGTTCGCTTCTGGCACAAAATCGTTCATTGCAGGGTTACGTCGGCTATAGCGGAAGCGGAAGTTCGCCCATAGTTGTAATACTAACATTGCCATGTGGGGCTCAACGGGGAGCAGGTCAATTATCGACTGATCCTTAATTTCGCTTTTACAGTTTACTTGCATACTTTGCTTCTTAGCCCCCCGCGTCAAATTTCGATTTCTGGCGGTTCTTCACCGAACATTTCAATCCATTCTGACTGCCAGGTGGTGCTCAGTGAAAATTTCCTGAACTTAGGATGCAAATCCGTCCTGATCAGCAACCATTTCTGTTTGATTAGAGAGTTAGAACGCAGCGCACGTGAAACATTATTTGTATATTTTTTATTGTCGTCATTTACTATGTGATCGTTAATTGTTTCTGTGATCTGAGCGCCAATGCTGGTCTCAAACCCAAGATAGGATCGTATCGCCAGAGCGACAAAAATGAGAGGGATATACTCGCTTCCACAGGACATGGCATTTTCAAGAGATAAGGGTTTGAATGAAGGGGGGATGTCTCTCTCTTCACCGGATGCACTGGTTGTTTCAATTCCATCGTCGAAATCGAAAGATAAATTACCGTGATCGTTTTTCTCACGGCTAGTGGTAAACTCGTGGTTATTCCCTATGTTACGACTGAACGATGCCACCAGGCGGTTTATGCTTTTTTCCGTTAAGAGTACGTCTGTCTGAGTTCTCAGTAATGATAAAGTCAGTTTTTCTCTTTCATACTCTGATGAAAGATATCTTGATATCAGAATTGGCATCTGACTTTCTTCGACCAGATTAATAATCTCATGATTGGTGTTAATACTTTTATCATTATAAATTGCATCGATCAGTCTGGTGAGTTCCTGTTTTGCTTCGTTATAGGGCTTTTTTTCATGGAAAGGCAAATAAAGAGATGTCAAAGACAGGTAAATTGATGTGTGGCAGATATCGAGTATCAAACAAGTGCCTAAAGGTGATATACGAAATGTATGGGCTGAGCTAACGGTGTATTCTGTGTTGAAGTCGCTGTCAGAGGGTAGCTCAATACATTCAATAATCCTTTCTTTAACCGAACCTTCAATTGCTTTGCTGATCCAGTCTTTTTTATAACCGTAAAGCGATGCGAACCGGATTATCCGTTCAAGGCTAATTCCTTTTGCAATTTCTCCGGGGGAAACGGCGTCATTCAGAAAATAGAGTATTCTTAACTTCAGGAAGTAGCATTGGTTTACGTTCTGATAGGGCAGGTAAACATTCGGTATGTATGCTTTTTCCGTGTGATCGGGATGATAGGTGAGTGTGGAGATGACATCCTTTTTACGCCACGCTGACTCATTTCCCAATTGGTAGTGTACGTGTTTAATCAATTGATAAAAGTTTCGGATATTATGCCAAGACACAGAAGATAATATTTCCAGGATGGGCATGCCCTCACTCGACAGTTGAAGGTTTTTTCTCAGCACATCAGCGTAGAAATTCATTTTGCTCAAGAAATCTTGAAGCTGATATTTTTTTCTCCAGTCTTTAATCCTAAAGTCCTCACCCAGATATTCTTTAATGTACTTTATCCTGGTCGAAATCAGTTTGTTAAAGTCCGGTGATTTGAGGTGAATGATCTTGTCTTCTGGCCTAACGTCCAGAAAGCCTTTGTCTTTATTCTTAAAGAAGGTGAACTCCCTAAGTGTGATGATGACTGTTGCACCCGATGCTTGGGTTATTAAATGAGATAAAGCATAAATTTCCTCTTGAAACGATTCAGAAGCTCGGTCGACATTATCGATCACAATAATAACGGACTTGTTCTCTTTGACACGCTTTTTGAATATTTTCAATACTAGACTCTGCCGGTTGAAGCTTTCCTGCTCCAGCAGTTCAGCTTCTTTGACCATAAAAATTTCTGGGTTCTTAGAAAAGATATCCTTGTAGGGGCCGTTTTTTAATACTTTAATTTCATGCGCAAATGTGATGCGCAGCTCATCTAATGTAAACTCACTTTCATACTCGCTTTTTATCTTGTCATGCAGATAAGTAAATACGACGTTTTTTACATCAATGTTATGCTTTGAAACGTCATTGATTAAATCTATGATGATTGGGGTTGCATATATATTCATTTGCTGTCTGGCTTCTACTAAACATTTAGTCACCAGAGTGGTCTTCCCACATCCAACGGCACCAGTAATGATGATAACTTTACCAGTATGGTGCTCTAGGATGAATTCTTTACCTTCAGAAGGTGAGAGATCTAACGCATCATTCGGAAGAAAGCTGGGTTTTGAATCTTTTAACGCTCTTTTTATTTCTCCTTTAAACTGATCTAACTTAGAGTCACTGACAAAGCAGTGTTCCAGCATTTTTCGCTGATTGTTCTCTGTTATTTGGGAGAAAAAGTTTTCATAAAAGTCATCTATCCATTGGTTGTCTTTATTACTATCCCAAATGAAATCATGAACATGATCTTTTAGCATGTAACACACTTCTGACGGTACATGATTCAGTTCTGAAAGGTAGCTGTCCAGATTATTCTTTTCTGTGCTGTCCCTAGATATGAGGTTGTACATGAGATCAAACGAAAACTCACCTCCAAAGATATTCCCAAAATAAACGCCTTTCATCGAGTCAGTTGTTTTACCGGCTTTTGGCAGCATGGGGCAAACAAACCACTCTGCACCATTTGTGATCAATGCATATTGAACCGCTTTTTCGACACAGTATCTTTGTGCCTGATCGATAACCTCAGAAATTTTCTTATTGAATGCTTTTTTGAGATAGGCGACAGAGTATTCGTTCAAGGTTAAGGTGCTTTTTGGAAGGCCGAAGGTCGCGCCGATTTTTTTGGCTTCAACAACAAGGCGAGGCGTTCTTTCCATACTCAGTATATAATCGGCATACCCCGCTGTTCTGCAATACGCTTCCGGCGTAAATTCTTCTTTATTCCAGCCCAGTATGTTTAGGATCTCATCTATCACCAGTAAGCGACTTTCAGCTTCATTTGCTTCAAAAAGAGTATCCTTTCGAGCGATATACCGTTCCTGAACTTCCTTAAATTTTTCGAATGCCTTTTCTCTGTTCATACTAGCCCCAATAAGAGTATTGAAAACTTTTTATGTTTTTTCAGTTAATTAGTTTGAATGGTCGGGGGTGACCTCTCAGCATCACTTAAAAACTCATCACCCCCGGCTTTCTGATCTGTGGCGCTTGTCTCAATGATCACGCTTTGCCGTTTAGCTTGCAGGTCAAAGTAATGAAAGAGAGTAAGACAATGCTTCACTGTTTGTTTTATAGCCTGTTATCGCATCTTTCTGAGACAACTGAAATAGGGATGACGTCATTTTTTAAGGGCAAGCCTGCTTTCATGGCAAATCAGGACTGACATACTTCCCTTTGGTTAGTAGAGACTGTTTTAGGAACGTCCGCTCCTGGTACCAAGCCGACTATCAGATCAAATCTGATGAGATCCATTCTATATGTATTTATATCGTCCCCCCCTCTGTCAGGATAGTTGTCACCCCCTATTGAAAATCTAAATGGGGACAATGGAGCCTGATATGAAACGTTATTCACCGGAACGTAAAGCCGCAGTTTTGGCAAAATTATTGCCGCCTTACAACATGACCGTCTCCTTGCTGGCTCAGCAGGAAGGGATTTCTGACGCAACCCTGTATAATTGGCGTAATCAGGCCAGACTGGGGGGGAAACCGGTGCCCGGAGCCAATAAAACTACTGAGCAATGGTCGAGCGAAGCCCGTTTTGCCGTCATTGTTGAAACCGCCACGCTCAGTGAGGCGGAATTAGGGGAATACTGTCGTCGCAAAGGACTCTATCCACAGCAAATAGCACAGTGGAAGCAGGCTTTTATCGAACAGAATAATGATAACCCTGCGGATAAAGCGCAGTTAAAGCAACAGGCTAAAGAAAACAAACAACTTAAATGTAAACTGGCGCGAAAAGAAAAAGCGCTGGCGGAGGCTGCCGCCTTGCTGGTACTGCGAAAAAAGCTCAACCGTTACTACGGGATGGAAGACGAGGACGACTGACGCCCGTCCTTGAACGCGTGCAATTTATCCAGTGGATACGGGAGGCGATGAACAGGGGGCCCGTCTGGCTCCGGCCTGCCGGGAATTGAATATCAGCCTGAGAACCTGGAATAGATGGTACAGGCAGGCCGAAGACCGGCGTCCTACCGCAGCACGTCCGACCCCGGGCAATAACTGACGCTGGCGGAGGAACAGCAGGTACTGACCGTATGTAACCAGCCGGAATACGCCAGCCTGCCACCTGCGCAGATCGTGCCGCGTCTGGCGGACAATGGCATCTATCTGGCGAGCGAATCAACGTTTTACCGGATACTCCGGCGCCATGGTCAGGTTCATCATCGCGGTCGTAGCCGGGCGCCGGTAACCCTCAGTAAACCGACCAGCTACCCTGCCACTGCGCCCCGTCAGGTCTGGACCTGGGATGTGACGTGGTGCGCGTCACGGGTACGAGGCCGTTATTTTTATCTGTACCTGATAGAAGATATTTTTAGCCGGAAAATCGTTGGTTATGAGGTTCATGAAGAGGAGAGCGGTGAGCACGCTGCCGCGTTGCTGCACCGTGCCGTGCTGCGAGAACGATGCTACCGGCAACCGCTGGTACTGCATGCCGACGGTGGGCCGTGAAGTCCCAAACGTTAAAGGCAAAACTGGAAGAGCTGAATATCACGGATTCGCACAGTCGGCCTCGGGTCAGTAACGACAATCCGTTCGTGGAGTCATTGTTCAGAACGTTAAAATATGTGCCGGGCTGGCCGTCAGCGGGCTTCTCGGGACTTGATGAAGCCAGACGATGGGTTGAATGCTTTAGCCGCTGGTATAACGAAGCGCATCGACATAGTGGCATCGGTTATGTCACACCGGAACAGCGCCACCAGGGGCAAGATACAAGTCTGCTGGCAAACAGGAAAGCGGTATATGAAGCGGCGAGGAAAGCCAGACCGGGTCGATGGTCAAGGCAATGTCGTCAATGGCAGCGTGAAGGTGTGGTGATGTTAAATCCGGATAAGCCACAAAACGCATCAGAAAAAGCCGCCTGAAAACTCATTAAGGGTGACAACTTCGTTGACAGCTACCGATTGCAGCTTTTTCTTCATGAAATTCTTTCGACTCCTTTTACGATTTTGCCGCATTTGGTTGGAGGATGGGTGCCCACTGCCCACCCAGCCCTCGCGCTTTCAAAAACCAAACTTCTGTCTCGCCGAGGTGTTCTCTGAATATTCGAAACGCAGTCTAACAGAACTCTTGATTGCCATGGTATACCGAGCACTCACCCCGAGCCACTTTCACCTGCGCAATCCGTTGAAGTAAATGCGTTTCCTTATCTATAGTTGGACTGCCCCCACTTGGGTGGGGTCAGTCCAATAACTTTAATTTTCAGTAATGCTAAAAATACCCCTTCCAGATATCATTCCATTCTTTAACGATAAGGTTTGAGGACTTTACCCGTGAGAACTCGTTACATTGTCCCGTTCAAACGCAAAATCATCATTGACGATCATTGGGAAATCCCAATGCAAGGTGGTAAGCTCCGCATCATTGAAGAGAGTGGTTACGCCAAAGCTATTGAGCTTACTTTCGAGAAGCAGCCTCTGGAATACGTACCGAGCTTTCAGAAACGAGCCCCTTATGAGGCGATGACAACGATAACCGGGCACGATGAACGTATGGCATTCGTGAAGCGTCAACTCGATAACGCGGCCACATTTCTCGAATGTTTTCATGATATTGAACTCATGACAGAGGAAATTGAGGCCAAATATGAAGGAGAAACCCCGGAAGAAGAAACGCGACTATCCATAAAGAGTATATCAATGGGCAGGCATGATTCTGCATTGCCTCTCAGTTTCGATATGTTTACGCGGGCGCTTATGGCTGCTGAGAAATATGATGGGCCAAGATTTGAAGTTGCCTTTGTGAAAAGCGCTCGCAAAATGCTTAAAAATCAGGAATTCATAAACTCCTTCCGCTACTCATTCCTGTTGATCGAATCCCTGTATGGGAATGGTCAATTTAAAACACCAAGCTTGCAGGCTGCGCTAAAATCAAACCAAGAATTTCGTAATATTGTTGAGCTTGCCATCAAAGACATGATTCCAGCAAAGAACGATCGGAACTCAGATACGGCGAAGCTCATTTTGACGAAACCAAAAGCAGATGACATTATTAATCATCTAGTCGAAAAACGGGGTTTCTATTTTCACGGGAACATCAAACGGAAGGACGCTTGGAAACCCGATGAACAAGACTCGGCAGAATCTCTGGCTCTTATCGCAATAGGTATTATCACAAAAATTACTATGAAGGCGGCGGAGCCGATGTTCGTCGCAGAACTAGAGAAACGCCACTTTGAAGACGCAATGCATGTAGGAGCCAAAATCGTGTTTGAAATAAAATTCAGATTCCGTGAACCCGAAGAAAATTTCGATAGACAACATCAAGTCAACATAACTATGCCAGGAACCAAAGTCACCCCTCGTACAGCTCTCGCTGTTGCTCAGCATTTTCTACATGAATTCCAGCATAATCAGCCTGTATCGGCTCTATGTGAAGCTGAATGCAAAATACAGGAAACCGGGGAAAAGGTATTTAACCTCACATTTCATGCCAAAGAAGATTGAACTGTAAAGTTTGCGCTAAAAATATAACCGCGAAAGCGTTGAACAACCATATCAAAAACATATACAAATTTTTCTTCCGAAAATAACATCATTTTTTCCCATCACATGCTTTCAACCTGCCAAAAAAAGCCATTAATGATGAAGACATCATTAATGGCATGGTTTTATCAAAGAAAATCAACTTTTTATAAAAAACTCACCCCACTCGATGATAGCGTAATATGTTAATGCATTGTATTTATAAGGATAAATACTTTCTAAGAAGACAAATACCGTCATTTTTACCGTTATAAAAAATCCTATTTAAAACAAAGGAATAAAAACATCACTTCAATACAGATATCCTAAATTCATAACCTTTCGGTTAAGTTTTATTTTGTTTCATTCTTATAGACAATATCCAAAGTTCAGACAGGAAATTCGGCATCACAGACCAAACACCACCGGATAACCCACGAGGAACAAGCTCATAGCTTTCGTCAGCGAACATAAGCCTCATTAAACACTCGGTATTACACACTTGAGCGTCTATTGCCCCTTCCAACTTTACAGTCACCTGGCTAATAGCAGATGAGGTATCTTCAACACCAGTAATGGACCAATGTATTAACGAAATACCTTTCAATTCATTGCGTAATCGACCAGCACGAAAACCAATAGGACGATTGGGGTAATCGACAGTACCCTTGGCTAATTCACCATAATTCTTCGTCATCAGCCATGAAAGATATTCAGCGGCAAAAGCCTCTGGACTACCTGATGGCAGGTTCGCAATATCATCGGACGTGGCCAAGATAATATTCGAAACGACAGGCCGGGCTTTCCACCTATTTAATGCGTCCTTAATTTCTGCATTTCGTTGCATGCTTTTCCCAAGCTCACGCAGATCAACAGGTTTTTGTTCCTCGGTAGCTTTTTCTAATCTTTGTGCTTCATCACGACGCCGATCAAAATAATCAACCGTCGCCCATAAGAGATTAAATGCCTTCCCTGCTACTATGGGACTGCCGTAGTTAGGGTTTAATCCATGCACAATACCATGCCGGAATGGCATACAGATAAGTTCCGTATCCAGTTTTCGTCGAGTCGAACCAAGAATTGCAAGCCCTTCAGATAGACCTCCGGGGCCTGATGTTTGGCTATCAAAAACAGGTGTATCAGCACCACCAGAAAACGGATGTTTACCCGTTGATGTGGTGCATATCCCATCAATAATGCTTAACACAAGTGGGATAGCCGACAAATAATCCTCTGCTCCCGCTCGCTCTACAGCCCGTTCATACATTGCTTCCCACGGATTAAAATGACGCGTACAAAACCGGTAACCCAAAAAACGCAAGTTATCTGGATTTAGGTGATAGCTTGTCAGTTCGATTTCCCCATCCTCAAGGTTCATATCGAGAACTTTTGCGACAATATCTGTCGAGAAACGATCATAATTTACCCATCCAAGCGGACTATAAATTTGCGCAAACAGATCCCTATTGAACATCATGTTTTTTATGTTTTCTAATTGTCTTTCTACCTCCTGAAACTGCGCTTTAGCATTCTTATTGAATACTCCCAATAATTTTGCTACTGGACGAGCTTTTTCAATCTGATCAATAAGATATTCAGCAGGCGATTTAGGAACACGTTTATCTGACATTCATATGCCCCTTGTTGTTGTAACAGAAATTGCGGAGTCAAATCTGCGTAAAATCATATCAATATCAACAATAGCTACTTATGAAGAAGCTCGCCATTGAACATAAAATTTCTCTACATATTCGGCTGCATCTTATGACTCAATTGTAAAATGACGTATACCCCTACTCTCCGACGCACGGCGTTTCACGACACGGTATCCTATGCCGCGCTGAACAATACCTGCGCGCCGGAGCGGCAGCGGTTGAGGTATGGCGGGGATATCGGTTATGCACTCGGTGCAGCCGCCTGCATCAGCAGGGTAATCCCCTCAGGCTAAAAGCCTGCCTCAGGTATCAGTTCAGTTCTCCTCTAATAAATGGGTTGATGAGAATTGGCGCAGAAAATGTGCGTCAGATGACAGGTCGCGCCGGAAAGCGCTGTGGCGTAAGGGCTAGCGCAGAGATCGTTAGCGGCGTCACTTGCAACGGCTTTTCGCCGTATGAAGTGACGCCTCTGCCTCATGGATGCATTCGCTAAGGCAGCAAAAGGCCGCGGACGATTGCGCCAGTCACCGACTCTAAAAATATGAATGCGCATCAGCACATAGTCCGATAGCAGCTAAGCGATAACTTCACGAACAGGATGCAGCACTAAAGCGCTGAGATAAGGTAACTGCCGTCGCCGAAGCGAGCGCCCGCTGAATGGCAGTGATGGCGGGCTGGGTGTCGACCTCACAGGCTAGGCCTGTGCGTTGCCTTGAAGGTCATGGCAACGTGGGATGCTGCTTGTCGCAGCGATAAAGCACCTATAACTTACTGCGCCAGCTTTCCCGCATCAAGCGGCTAACGCACTACACTTGTTGGCTCCTTAACGGATTTCCATTCGTGCAAAATGTAAGGTTTTGTAAACCTCTACTGAGCTGATTTTCAATCCGACTCCCCTGCCCCACTTTGCCTTCGTCTGATGTTTTGATAGCGCGACGGCCAGATCTCTTCGGGGAGTTTATTTAGCGCCTCGGCGATCAGGCGCTCGCCTTTCGGCCAGTGACGCGTCAACGCATTTGCCAGCGTGGACGACGCCAGCCCCGCTTCTCTGGAAATCGCCGCCAGTGTTGTTCCCCTCTTCCTTAAACCCGCAATGATATCCGCCGGATGCCAGTCATGTTGCTCCATATGCCCTCCTACATTGTTGACTATTAGTCACATAGTAGCACAAAAACTAACGATTGTGACTAATAGTCCGTGGACTGATAAGCATCAAAACGGAATGCTTATCACATGAAAACATCCGACTCGATCAAAGTCCTGCTTGGACAACGTGTTAAAGCACTCAGATTGCAGGCAGGCCTATCTCAGGAAGCCTTTGCGGAAAAGTGCGGGCTGGATCGTACTTATATCAGCGGCATTGAACGTGGGATCAGAAACCCAACACTGGAAGTGCTCAACATCATCGCAATTGGGTTACATACCGATCTAACCACGCTGTTTGCATTTCACGATCCTGCCTGACATTCCAACCTTACCGATTAAATCGACAAAATCCCTCATATGTGACTCATCGTCCGTGGTCTGATAAGCAACGAGAGATAATGCTTATCTGCATGGAAAATGCAAAAAACATCACCATCCGTTTTGGACAACGCGTAAAAACACTTCGCTTACAGGCCGGACTCTCCCAAGAGGCTTTCGCCGATAAGTGCGGCTTGGATCGCACTTATATCAGTGGGATTGAGCGAGGCGTTAGAAATCCCACCCTAGAAGTGATTGGGGTTATTGCTAATGGGTTGGGGATTGAATTGGCTGCATTATTCAAATTTCAGTAAACCTAAAAAATCATAATTAAAACTGCTAATTCAGGAGTACTTATGATGATTTATAGTAGCAGAGAAGACGCAATAGCTGATAATTACTTCAATAAAATAAATGTATTATCATTTAGCACATCAATTCCCGCATCAATAACAATTTTAACGCTCGAGCACCCACAGCCTATTGCATGGTTCTTCTTAGGAATAACCACGCTTTTCGCCCTCAAAGAGGGTAAGGGATATAAAAAGATCTCCCACAGCTATGTAGCAAAATATAAGGGACTTATGGGAAATATTGCTCTTTTAAGAAAAATGAATCTATTCTGCATCAGTATCGTGATATTAACATTTATTGCATTAGGAGAACTGAGTTTAGAGTCAGTTTATCAATTAACTGGTTTCAAAATTAGTGACCTATAAAAAGCACCAGTCTTTATCATGAATTGTGCTTTCGAATTATTTTTCTTTTTTAACAAATAGCTGAAATCACATTCAGTCGATTATCAACAATAGAAGAAACCCGATAAACCCTTTGTGATTATAAAACAAACCAACACATGGCACCATGAAAATATTATACCTACTTTAACCACATTCGCCCTTGTTAAAAGTCATAGCTTAGTTTATTAATGCAGCTATCGGAGAGGGGCAATAGCAGGATCTATTTCACCAAAGCTAATTTCAATCCAATCGTCGTTATCATCTTCGCCCGTCTTAATGATATTGATCTCTTGCGGCAATCGCCCTTCTCTCAGATTGTGTAACACTATGGCCTGCAAGTGATTAGGTACCTGTGGCAATTTCCTAGCTGCCTCAACATATTTAGCGCCATTATCCTGAAGTGTCCGCAGGCCAGCGAAAATCTCGGTAAACTCGCGCAAACCAAGACGCACTACATTTGCTCCTGACATAGAATAATCTCCATGATGTCCAAGGCCGTAACCATTTTCAGATGCCCGAAGCGTGCCATTAACAGGCATCATCGCGGGGCTAGGAAAATACTCGACCATACTTTGAAACAAGGTAGACAATTCGTTGTTTAGACCACATCCTTCACGAACAAACAGCTCCGAATAATTCTGCCGCACAGGTGGCAAATGGGACATCCAGTTGTGTCGACGTTCACGAACACTTAAGAGCAGAACAAAATCGACGGATGAAAATTGCCGGAAAAACTCGTCGATAATCTCTTTGATAGATACTCCATTTGAATTCGCCGATCTATCAGAAAGCGCAACACAATCGCCATCACCGACGATGACTCCGGAGATGCAATCTGCACCACGGAGCTGCCCAGCTTTAGCTTTGAGAGCGTTATAAAGTGGATTCCGATCCTTAATTTTTGGCACATCATAGACGGCAAAACCACCGGAGCTATATGGTGACTTGGTTGGATCGATAGTAATGTCAAGACCGACATCGTCACTATCGATCGTGATGCGCAGAGGAAATGAACCAGCAGCCATCTGCTCGCGCAACTGTGGAACAATTTTCAGACGAACAAACTCTTGCAATTTCCCTCTCGGAGGTAATCGTAACACCGTGCGAGTTCCGCGTTTCGTGCTCTCATGCCTAGCTCGAACACGGAGATCAAGACCTCCGATAGGTAGTTTGAGTTTATCCTTGGCAGCTTCGAGTAGTTGACTTAATTCGGAGTAGGGATTGTCCTTATCGAGTCCTTCATCAGAAACCGACGTCACATCGGCGGTCAGCCGCAGCCCACCCTGTTCAAACAGTATGTCTGGCCGACGTGAAGATGCGAGAGCAACCTCACTTTGAAGACAGCCACATTTCGACAGGCCATGAAGCACCACTAGCTCCCACATAGCCGCCACACGATCCTTACCGGGCTGGTTAAGACGCTCAGCTAATTTGTCGACCGCAAGATCATCGAGCACACTACGAAGCTCGTTAAGGCGGCGCTGGAGCGCCCGTCTCTGATAAATCATATTGACGCCACGATCTCTATATAAAGCAAAGTTAATGCCTCAACAAATATACTAAAAGGAATTACTTTAATTTACAGACTCCCAACCCACCCATCAACCATATCCGCCCAATCCTGCAACATCTTCCGGCGTTGCTCGGCGTATTCCGCCTTGTTGTAAACCGCCCGAACGCCGCGCTGTTCGTGGGCAAGAGCTTTTTCAATCCAGTCCGAGTTATACCCGGCTTCATGCAGATGTGTGGAGGCGGTGCGGCGCATATCGTGGATGGTGAAATCCTCTAACGGTAGACCCTGCTTTTGCGCCAGTTGGATAGCGTGATTCGCAGCACGGTTGAGCGAGCTTAATGCGATAGTGCCATGTTGAGACTGGCCGAAACTCGGTAACACAAACGATGATCCCGCGGCCAGAATATGTAACTGCATAAAAAGATCCAACACCTGCCGGGAGAGATAGACCACATGCGGACGCCCCGCGCCACGGCGGCTGGCTTTCATTTTCTCCGCCGGAATAGTCCATTCGGCATTCACAAAATCGATCTCATCCCACGTAGCGTTAACGATGGAATTTTTTCTAACCAGCGTCAGCAGAATGATCTTGAGAGCAACTTTCAGCGCATGAGAAGTTTGCGCGTTTTTTAAGGTGTTAAAAAACAGGCCGATCTCTTTTTTGGATAGCGCCCTGTCCCGCGGAACAAAGGTAGCGATAGTGGACGGCGGCACATGCTCCGCCGGATTGTCGCATTTCACGCCGCGCGCTTTGGCGTAGGTAAATACGCCGCCGACGATATCGCGCGTTTTCACCGCCGATGCAGATGCTCCCCGGTTCTTTACCTTGTCGCAGTGGTTGCGCAGTATATCGGGCGTGATCTCGCTTAATAGCTTTTTGCCGAACTTCGGCGCAACGTCGCGTTTGATGATGCCCTGTATCATGCGGCGCGTACTGTCTTTGTAGTTAGCATCGTCAAACCAACGCGTCAGCCAGTCGCCGAAATAGGTGGATTTGGCCTGCTGTTTCTGGCGTTGTTTTTCAATAGACGGAGAAATGCCTTGTTCGATTAGCCGTTTGGCCTCCCGTAACCGCTCTCTGGCTTCTGATAGCGTGATCGGGCCGTATTTGCCTATCGCCAGCGTTTCTCGTCTACCGTTGATACGATAATCGTAGCGGAACGAAACGGTTCCCGAAGGCAACACCGCCACATACATCCCATCGCGATCGGCAACCTTGTAAAGCCGTTCTTTAGGTTTCAGCGATTTCAACCGGGTATCCGTCAACATCTCCGCCTCCCATTCTGCTTCCAAAGTACCGTCACCCACGACGGTATTTTTTCAACTTAGCACAACAGAGGAAAAACGCTACCGTCAAAAATGACGGTATCATGGAGTGGATTTAGATGGATTTTCATGGCTCACAAAATAAAAAGTCGCCAGTAAATCCTATGATTTTACTGGCGATTTTAGACGTTAGCGGAACTCAGTGGATGCTAAATCCTCACTCCCACTCGATCGTCGCCGGTGGCTTGCCGCTGATGTCATACACCACCCGCGAAATGCCATCAATTTCATTAATTATGCGGTTGGATACTCGGCCGAGGAACTCATACGGCAGGTGCGCCCAGTGTGCAGTCATGAAATCAATAGTTTCCACCGCGCGCAGTGAAACCACCCAGTCGTATTTTCGGCCGTCGCCCATCACGCCGACGGAACGCACCGGCAGGAACACGGTGAACGCCTGGCTGACTTTGTTGTACAAATCGGCCTTGTGCAGTTCTTCAATAAAGATGGCATCGGCGCGGCGCAGCAGATCGCAATACGCTTTCTTCACTTCGCCCAGCACACGCACGCCAAGGCCTGGGCCAGGGAACGGGTGGCGATACAGCATGTCGTACGGCAGGCCCAGCTCCAGGCCGATTTTACGCACCTCATCCTTGAACAGCTCTTTCAGCGGTTCAACCAGGCCCAGCTTCATTTCTTTCGGCAGGCCGCCCACGTTGTGGTGCGATTTGATCACGTGCGCTTTGCCGGTGGCGGAAGCGGCGGATTCGATAACGTCCGGGTAAATGGTGCCCTGCGCCAGCCATTTCACTTCATCCTGCTTGCAGGCTTCTTCGTCAAACACTTCAACAAACACGCGGCCAATGATTTTGCGTTTGGCTTCAGGTTCATCCACGCCGGCCAGCGCGCTCAGGAAGCGATCTTCCGCCGGCACGTGCACGATGTTCAACCCGAAGTGATCGCCAAACATCTCCAACACCTGATCGGCTTCGTTCAGGCGCAGCAGGCCGTTATCCACGAATACGCAGGTCAGGCGTTTGCCGATCGCACGGTGCAGCAGCATGGCGGTAACGGAAGAATCCACGCCACCAGACAGGCCGAGGATCACGTGATCTTCACCCACCTGTTCACGAATGCGCGCTACCGCGTCTTCAATAATCGTCGCCGGGGTCCACAGCGCTTCACAGCCGCAGATATCCAGCACAAAGCGTTCCAGCAGGCGCTGGCCCTGGCGGGTATGGGTCACTTCCGGGTGGAACTGCACGCCGTAAAAGCGTTTTTCTTCGTTAGCCATAATGGCGAACGGGCAGGTATCGGTGCTGGCAACGGTCTCAAAACCTTGCGGGATGGCGGTGACTTTATCGCCATGGCTCATCCACACGTCCAGCAGCGGGTTACCGGCGGCGCTCAGGGCATCTTCGATACCTTGCACCAGCGCGCTGTTGGTCTTCACCTCTACCTGCGCATAGCCAAATTCGCGCTCATTCGAGCCCTGCACATGACCGCCCAGTTGCATCGCCATGGTCTGCATACCGTAGCAGACACCCAGCACCGGCACCCCTGCGGTGAACACGTATTCAGGCGCGCGCGGGCTGTTTTCTTCCGTGGTGCTTTCCGGGCCGCCGGAAAGGATGATGCCGCTTGGGTTGAAGGCGCGAATTTGCTCTTCGCTAACGTCCCAGGCCCAGAGTTCACAGTAAACGCCGATTTCACGCACACGGCGAGCAACCAGCTGCGTGTATTGCGAACCGAAGTCCAGAATAAGAATGCGATGCTTATGGATGTTTTTTGTCATGTAAGGCAAATTCCAGCAACAGAGAAAAAAGAAAAATCAATTCGACAGAATTGATTCCAGTGGCAAGGCCGGGCAATGGGGTGCCGCCCGAAGCCCTGCATGCACCCCTGGCATCAAGCCAATGTGCACACGAGCAACGGACGGCGGCCTAATGCACAGGCCCCCGACCAGCATCAACCCATACGGTAGTTTGGTGACTCTTTGGTGATGGTCACATCGTGCACATGGCTTTCCTGGATACCGGCACCGCTGATGCGCACAAACTCGGCCTTGGTGCGCAATTCATCAATGGTCGCGCAGCCGGTCAGGCCCATGCAGGAGCGCAAACCGCCCATCTGCTGGTGCACAATGGCTTTCAGCATGCCTTTGTAAGCCACACGGCCTTCGATCCCTTCCGGCACCAGTTTGTCCGCCGCGTTATCAGTTTGGAAATAACGGTCGGAAGAGCCTTTGGACATCGCGCCCAGTGAGCCCATGCCACGGTAAGATTTGAAAGAGCGGCCCTGGTACAGTTCGATTTCGCCCGGGGATTCTTCAGTACCGGCCAGCATGGAGCCTACCATCACACAGGATGCGCCAGCGGCGATGGCCTTGGCGATATCACCGGAGAAACGGATACCGCCGTCGGCGATAACCGGGATACCGGTGCCTTCCAGCGCGTCAACGGCGTCGGCGATAGCGGTAATCTGCGGTACGCCAACGCCGGTTACGATGCGGGTAGTACAGATAGAGCCAGGGCCGATACCCACTTTCACTGCGCTCACACCAGCATCCGCCAGCGCTTTGGCGCCTGCGGCGGTGGCAACGTTGCCGCCGACGATTTCCAGATTCGGATATTTGGCGCGGGTTTCACGAATGCGCTGCAGCACGCCTTCGGAGTGGCCGTGAGAGGAGTCGATCAGCAGCACGTCCACACCAGCGGCAACCAGCGCGTCAATACGCTCTTCATTGCCAGCGCCGGCGCCAACGGCAGCGCCAACGCGCAGGCGGCCCTGGTCGTCTTTACAGGCGTTAGGCTTGCGTTCGGCTTTCTGGAAATCTTTCACGGTGATCATGCCCAGCAGGTGGAAGCTATCGTCCACCACCAGCGCTTTCTCAACGCGTTTTTCGTGCATTTTGTGCAGCACAACTTCGCGTGCTTCAGCGTCTTTCACGGTAACCAGGCGCTCTTTCGGCGTCATCACCGCGCTAACAGGCTTGGAGAGATCGGTCACGAAGCGCACGTCACGGCCGGTAATAATCCCCACCAGTTCGTTATCATCGGTGACCACCGGGTAGCCGGCAAAGCCGTTACGCGCGGTCAACTCTTTGACTTCCTGCAGGGTGGTGTTCGGGGTAACGGTTTGTGGATCGGTGACCACGCCGCTTTCGTGTTTTTTCACGCGCATGACTTCTTCAGCCTGGCGCTCAATGGACATATTTTTGTGGATGAAGCCCAAACCGCCTTCCTGCGCCAACGCAATAGCCAGGGCGGATTCGGTTACGGTGTCCATTGCTGCAGACAGCATTGGAATATTCAGGCGGATGTTTTTGGTCAGTTGCGTGCCCAATTCTGCGGTGTTAGGCAGAACGGTAGAATGGGCTGGAACCAAGAGAACGTCATCAAACGTTAGAGCTTCTTTAGCGATACGTAGCATGGGCAATATCTCACCAAGGTGGATGCAGAAAAGATAAAATATTGCCGCGGCATTATACAGAGCGTAATCGCTTGCCTCCAGCACTTTCTTACAAAAACTCTTGATTACCTGTTTCAGCCATGTAGTATCGACCAATTAAGTCGTTGTTTTGGAATTTGATCTGGGTCACATGTCGCTACCTACCTCACCGCCCATTTTTACCGTAAGCCGCCTGAACCAGACGGTTCGTCAACTGTTGGAAATGGAGATGGGGCAGATTTGGCTTTCCGCCGAGATCTCCAACTTTACCCAGCCGGCCTCCGGCCACTGGTATTTCACGCTGAAAGACGACCGCGCCCAGGTGCGCTGCGCGATGTTTCGCAACAGCAACCGCCGCACCACCTTCCGCCCGCAAAACGGCCAACAGGTGCTGGTGCGCGCCAATATCACCTTGTATGAACCGCGCGGCGACTATCAGCTGATTGCCGAGAGCATGCAGCCGGCCGGCGACGGCCTGTTGCAACAGCAATTTGAACAGCTCAAGCAAAAGCTGGCCGCGGAAGGGCTATTCGCCCAGCAGGCGAAGCAACCGCTGCCCAGCCCGGCGAAATGCGTGGGGGTGATCACCTCCGCCAGCGGCGCGGCACTGCACGATATCCTGCAAGTATTGCAACGGCGCGATCCTTCGCTGCCGGTCATCATCTACCCCACTGCGGTGCAGGGCGCAGAAGCGCCGATGCAAATCGTTAATGCGATAGCCACCGCCAACCGCCGTGCGGAATGCGATGTCCTAATCGTTGGGCGCGGCGGCGGTTCGCTGGAGGATCTGTGGAGCTTTAACGATGAGCGGGTGGCGCGCGCTATCTTTGCCAGCCAGATCCCGATCGTCAGCGCCGTCGGCCATGAAACAGACGTCACCATCGCCGATTTTGTCGGCGATCTGCGGGCGCCAACCCCTTCCGCCGCCGCCGAACTGGTCAGCCGCAACCAGCTTGAGCTGGTGCGCCAGTTGCAATCGCAGCAGCAGAGGCTGGAAATGGCGATGGACTACTATCTGGTGCAGCGCCAACAGCACTTTACCCGTATCAACCATCGCTTGCAGCAACAGCACCCACACCTGCGGCTGGCACGCCAGCAAACGCTGCTGCTCAAACTGCAGCGCCGGTTGGAAGATGGTATGCAGTTGCAACTGCGCGGCGCCGGCCGCCGCAACGAGCGAGCCCAACATCGGCTGGCCCAGGCGCAGCCGCTGGGGCGTATCCATCGCGGCCAGCAGCGCCTGCAGCAACAGGAATATCGCCTGCAGCAAGCGCTTGAGCGCCAGCTAAACGGCTACCGGCAGCGTTTTGGCGTAGCCTGCAGCCAGCTAGAGGCCGTCAGCCCGTTGGCCACGCTGGCGCGCGGCTACAGCGTGACGCAAACGCCGGCCGGCACCTTACTGAAAACCACCCAACAAGCCCAGGTTGGCGAACTGCTGACCACGCGCCTGCAGGATGGCTGGGTTGAAAGCGAAGTGAAAACCATCACGGTGGCGAAAAAGCCCCGCAAGAAACGCGCGGAAAAGTAGCCCGAGGCTAGAGTGTTAATCAGGGAGTCCGGGTATGGCGCCCGGCGGCGTGGCGCGATGCAAGGCGGCGTTTCAGCCGCAGCAAAAACGCGGGGAGTGAATACTTACAGCGGTTGATAGCTGAACAGCACCCGCTTTTTCGAGATCAACCCATGGCCGTTCTGGCACAGATAGTCCACCGCGCCGCAGGCCTTCAGCGCTTGTAACGGCTGGCCGCAGTCCGGGCAGTGGGCAAACTGCTGGTAGCTGCTGTTGCAGCCCTCGCAATGATAGTGACCATTCACCCAGCGCATCGGCTGGCCACACTGTGGGCAAAGCGCTTCCATCTTCCCTCCCGCCTCTCACGCCCACCCGCAGCTTAAGCCACTGGGCGGGCGGCGACGCATGATTATTTGCTTTTCTTCAGGTGGCTCATCAGGCGTTTACGTTTGCGCAGTTGATTTGGCGTCAGCGTGTTGCGCTTGCCGGCAAACGGGTTTTCCCCTTCTTTGAACTGGATGCGGATGGGGGTGCCCATCACGTTCAATGAACGACGGAAGTAGTTCATCAGATAGCGCTTGTAGGAATCGGCCAGATCGGTTACCTGGTTGCCGTGGATCACCACAATCGGCGGGTTATAGCCCCCGGCATGCGCGTATTTCAGCTTCACGCGGCGGCCACGCACCAGCGGCGGCTGGTGATCTTCAGCCGCCATGTTCATGATTTTGGTCAGCATGGAGGTGTTCACACGGCGGGTGGCGCACTCGTAGGCTTCCTGTACGGATTCGAACAGGTTACCAACACCGCTGCCGTGCAGGGCGGAAATGAAGTGCACGCGTGCGAAGTCAACGAAGCCCAGGCGCAGATCCAGCATTTCCTTGACGTGTTCGCGGTCTTCTTCGCTCATGCCGTCCCATTTGTTGACGGCAATCACCAGTGAGCGCCCACTATTGAGGATAAAGCCCAACAGCGACAGGTCCTGATCGGAAATCCCTTCACGCGCGTCGATCACCAGCAGCACCACGTTAGCGTCTTCAATCGCCTGCAGCGTTTTGATCACCGAGAATTTTTCCACGGTTTCGGTGACTTTGCCACGCTTGCGCACCCCAGCGGTGTCGATCAGCACGTATTCACGTTCGTCGCGCACCATCGGGATGTAAATGCTGTCGCGCGTGGTGCCTGGCATGTCATAGACCACCACACGCTCTTCGCCCAGAATGCGGTTGGTAAGTGTAGACTTACCGACGTTCGGGCGCCCAACGATAGCCAGCTTTATTGGCAAATCCTGCGGATTGAAGTCATCTTCCGGCGTTTCGCCTGCTTCATCTTCGGCCAGTTCGCCGCTCTGCTCCGCCCAGTAAGCCGCATTGGCTTCCTCTTCGGTCAGTTCAACTTCTTCTTCCTTCGCAGGAAGGAACGGCACCAGCACATGCTCGATAAGCTGCGTTACGCCGCGGCCGTGGGATGCGGCGATAGCATGCACATCCCCCAGACCGAGCGAATAAAAATCAGCGGCGGCCATGTCCGGATCGATACCGTCCGTCTTGTTGGCCACCAGGAAAGTCGCCTTCTGGCGGCTGCGCAGGTGTTTGGCAATCGCCTTATCGGCCGGCATCAGCCCAGCGCGGGCATCAACCATAAACAACACGATATCGGCCTCTTCGATGGCCATCAGCGATTGGCCCGCCATGCGGGTTTCAACGCCGTCTTCGGTGCCATCAATACCGCCGGTATCGATAATGATAAATTCATTACCCTCAACTTCAGCACGACCATACTTGCGATCTCGCGTTAGCCCGGGGAAATCCGCCACCAGCGCATCGCGCGTGCGTGTTAAACGGTTAAACAAAGTGGATTTACCCACATTCGGGCGCCCGACCAGCGCGACGACAGGTATCATTGTTGAAGCCTCATTACTTAATAATCAATACGTTACCACGCAGCGGATTCATATCGGCAACGCAGCTATAAAAATACGAAACGGCCCCTGATGCTTCAGGAGCCGTTGCAAAACCAACCAGCGGGCGTGCGCGGTTAGCGGGTGAAGGCGTAAACTTTACCGCCTTTGGCCTGGATAATCAGCTTATCGCTGGCCACGGCCGGAGCCGACAGGAAGCCGGAGCTGTCCACTTGCTGCTGGGCGACAAAACGGCCATCCGTGGTGTTGATCCAGTGCAGGTAGCCTTCGGCATCGCCAACCACCAGGTAGCTATTATACATCACCGGCGGGGTTAAATTACGGTGCAGCAGTTCGCTCTGCGTCCACACGGTCACGCCGCCATCGGTGCTCAACGCCACCACGCGGTCGTTTTGATCGACCAGGTAAATACGGCCGGCATCAACGATGAAGTCATTCACCGAACCCAGCTCACGTTTCCACATGATCTGGCCGGAACGCAGATCCAACGCGCTCAGGTTACCATTGTAACCCAATGCATAGACCACGCCGTCAACAATCACCGGAGTGGTGTCTACGTCGTTCAGGCGATCGATTTCGGTCGCGCCGCTCGGCTGGGAAATGCGCTGCTGCCAAATCAGCTGGCCCTGCTGCATCAGCACTGCGCTGACGCGGCCGTTATCGCCGCCGACAATCGCCGCACCGAACGCCGTTGCCGGCGCAGATTCACCGCGCAGCGAGAGTGAAGGCATATCCAGGTTCACCGTCCACTTCACCGCGCCGTCCGCTTCGTTCAGCGCCTGCAACTGGCCGTTGCTGGTGTGGATCAGCACCATGCCGTCGCTGACCACCGGGCGGGAAATCGCTTCGCCGGCCACTTTGGTCTGCCAGGCTACGGTACCGTCGCCAGTATTCAGGGCATATACCACCGCTTTCTCACTGCCGACGTAAACGTGGGCGCCAGCGGCGGTCAGGCCGCCAGAGAGCAGCGCAGGCCGGTTGCTGGAGAAGAAGCCGGTTTTTTCGGAAAGATCGACTTTCCATTTTTCATTGCCGCTGTCCGCATCGATCGCTTTCACGATGCCATGGCGATCGGCAGCATAAATCGTGTTGTCCTGGAACGCAGGGCGCAGGTGCGAATAGTATTCGCCAATCCCGTCACCGACCGACGTGCTCCATACCTTGCTCGGCGTGAACTGATTCTCAACCTTCGGCAACGGCGACATCGTCACCACGTCTTCTTCGCTGTTGAACAGCGAGCAGCCACTCAGCAAGGCAACGGACATTAGCCCAACCAAGAGTGTTTTACGCAATTGCATGGGAATTCCCCTTAGCTGGCCAAATTATTCAATTTCATGCGCAGCAGAACCTGCAGCGCCGGAGAGGCGTTGGAGCTAACGCCCTTTTGATAGGCTTCACGCGCCCCTTTGGCATCATTTTTCGCCAGCAAAATATCACCGCGCACATCTTGCTGCATCGCAACCCAGCCTTCGCCTTTAACGCCATCAAGCGTTTTCAATGCGTCATCCAATTTCTTTTCCTGCAGTTGCACACTGGCCAGACGCAGACTAATCATTGCCTGCAGGTTGGGCTCTTTCGCCTGCCCCAGCGCCAACAGCAGTTGCTGCTCCGCCTTGGCAAAATCATTTTGCCCAACGAAGTGCTTCGCCAGCTCCAGCGCGGCAAGCACACCATAGCTGTTGCCGTTAGCCTGGATGAATTTCTCCGCCGCGGCAACGCCTTCCGCCTTCCCGCCGGCCAGTGATTCACTCACCTGCTGGTAGGACTGCGACGCTTCCATCATGCCGGTGCTTTGGTGGTTCTGCCAGTAGCGCCAGCCGACCAGGGCACCAATACCGAGTACCACACCCACCGCCAGCGCCTTGCCGTTTTCGGCAAAGAAGCGGCGCACGGTGTCGAGTTGTTCGTTTTCTGTGGTATAGACTTCCACGGTGTCCTTCTCCTCAACCTAACATCGAAGCCAGGCGCGCTGCGACTTCGCTTTGCGCCAGCGTTTCTTGTTCACCGCTGCGCAGGTCTTTTACCACTACCTGCTGGGCTGCCACTTCGTTCTCGCCCAAGATCAGGGCGGCACGAGCGCCCCATTTGTCTGCGCGGCTCATCTGTTTCTTGAAATTGCCGCCGCCGTAGTTCGTCATCACTTTCAACTGCGGAGCCGCATCACGCACGGTTTCCGCCAGCGCCATCGCCGCACTCTGCGTGCCTGCGCCGGAAGAAATCACATACACATCCACGGTAGCCGGCGCTTTGAAGTCCGGATTAACGGCCTGCACCAGCAACACCAGGCGCTCCAGCCCCATGGCAAAACCCACCGCCGGGGTTGCGCGCCCGCCCAGTTGTTCCACCAGGCCGTCGTAACGGCCGCCGGCGCATACCGTGCCCTGAGCCCCCAGGCTGGACGTCACCCACTCGAAGACCGTGCGGTTGTAGTAGTCCAGGCCGCGCACCAGGCGCTCATTAATGGTATATGGGATACCGGCTTGCGATAAAAGTTCACACAGGCCGTTAAAATGCTCACGGGATTCTTCATCCAGGTATTCCGACAGGCGCGGCGCACCGTTCAGCAGCGCCTGCACATCCGGGTTCTTGGAATCCAGCACCCGCAACGGGTTGCTGTACATGCGGCGTTTGCAGTCTTCGTCCAGCACGTCAATGTGCTGTTCCAGGAAGGCCACCAACGCATCACGGTAATGGGCGCGCGCCTCCAGCGAACCGATGGAGTTCAGCTCCAGGCTTACGTGTTCGGCAATGCCAAGCGCCTTCCACCAGCGCGCAGTGAGCAGGATCAGCTCGGCGTCGACATCCGGGCCCTGCAAGCCGAAGACTTCGGCACCCAACTGATGGAACTGGCGGTAGCGGCCTTTCTGCGGGCGCTCGTAGCGGAACATCGGGCCGATATACCACAGACGTTGTTCCTGATTGTACAGCAGACCATGTTCAATGCCGGCGCGTACGCAGCCCGCCGTCCCTTCAGGGCGCAGCGTCAGGCTTTCGCCGTTGCGATCGTCGAAGGTGTACATCTCTTTTTCGACGACGTCGGTCACTTCACCGATGGCGCGTTTAAACAAAGGGGTCTGCTCTACAATCGGCAACCGTATTTCGCTGTAACCATAGCTGCCAAGCACCTGTTTCAGGGTGCCTTCAATACGCTGCCATAATGCCGTGTCTGCCGGCAGGTAATCGTTCATGCCGCGGATGGCTTGAATATTCTTTGCCACGTGAATTCTCTGTCCGTTTTAGATAAAAATGAACCCGATTATAGGGACTTTGCCGGCCGGTGTTCAATCATCGCCCCGGCCTGAACCGAAGCGTGATGGCGATTAGCGAACCCTGCCTGGCCCCTCGGGCCTATCAAACAAGCGGGCGCTAACGCCCGCCGATCGGTAATTCGTGCTTATTTTTCCATCAGATTGACGGTGATAATGCGGTTTTTCTCATCCAGCATCGAAGCCTTGGCGCGGATTTTCGCTTCCAACTGATCGATCATCGCTTCGTTATCAAAACGCTCTTTCTGCCGCACACCGTCTTCGTAGAAGCCGCTTTTTTTATGGCCGCCGGTCACCCCCATGGTGGAAACCAGCGCTTCGCCCGGCCCGTTGACCACGCAGCCAATGATGGAGATATCCATTGGCGTGATAATGTCTTCCAGGCGCTGCTCCAGCGCGTTGACCGTGCCGATCACGTCAAACTCCTGGCGCGAACAGGTTGGGCAGGCAATGAAGTTGATGCCGCGCGCCCGAATACGCAGTGACTTGAGGATATCAAACCCCACTTTCACTTCTTCTACCGGGTTCGCCGCCAGCGAGATACGCAGTGTGTCACCGATGCCTTCCGACAACAACAGCCCCAAGCCAATCGCCGATTTGACCGCGCCGCTGCGCGCGCCGCCGGCTTCGGTAATACCGAGGTGCAACGGTTGATCGATCCGCGCGGCCAGCAGGCGATAGGATTGCACCGCCAGGAACACGTCCGAAGCCTTAACGCTGACCTTGAACTGATCGAAGTTCAGCCGATCCAGGATATCCACATGGCGCATTGCCGATTCCAGCAAGGCTTCCGGCGTTGGCTCACCGTATTTTTCCTGCAGATCCTTTTCCAGCGAACCACCGTTAACGCCGATACGGATAGGAATATTTTTGTCACGCGCGCAATCCACCACCGAACGGATACGGGATTCGTTACCGATATTACCCGGGTTGATGCGCAGGCAATCAACCCCATACTCGGCAACCTGCAGAGCAATACGGTAATCAAAGTGGATATCGGCAACCAGCGGCACGTCGACCTGCTGTTTGATCAGTTTGAACGCCTCGGCGGCATCCATGGTGGGCACGGAAACGCGGACAATATCAACACCCACACGCTCAAGCGCCTTGATCTGGTTTACCGTCGCTTCAACGTCGGTAGTGCGGGTGTTGGTCATTGATTGTACGGCGATGGGGGCGCCATCGCCGATAGGCACCTTGCCGACGTAAATACGTGTTGATTTGCGGCGGTTAATGGGTGCTTGGTTATGCATTACTTACTCTCCATTGCCGCTCTGACAAGCAAAAGCAACCGCGCACTTATTGCGCGGCTACGGTCAGGCGGGCAACACGGTTTGACTTAATAAACCGGCTCAGATCCACCGGTTTACCTTGATACTGAATTTGTACTGCCGCCGGGGCGCCAATGGTCAGCTTATAGGGCGCGGTGCCATTCAGGCTCAGTTTGCCACCGCTTTTCTGGATGCCGCTGAACAGCGTTTTACCACTGGCGTCACTCACCTGCAGCCAGCAATCGGCACTGAAATCCATCACCAATGCGTTCAGATCGGCAGCGGCGCCGCTCTCGGCAACGGGTGCTGCCAGTTCTGGGGCTGCGGGGGCGGCAGGCGCAGGGATCGTTGCCTGGCTGGGGGCAACCACAGCTGGCTGTTGAGCCGGTGCCGCCGGTGCTTGCGCTGCGCCGTTGTCCGGCGCAGACGGTTGCACATTGCTGCTGCCGTTATCGGCAGCCGGCGTGCTGGTATCCGCATTGTCATCGTTCAACGGAACCGACTGCCCTTCCCCCTGTGAAAGCTGCGCCGAGGATTGCACCGCCATCGTGGCGATTTCGTCCTGCTGCGCCTTATGGTTTTGCCACCACCAGGCGCCGGTCAACCCCACCACGACAAACCCAATCAGCCAGGTGAAACTCATCAACCAGCCATCGCGTTTTTTGCGGCGCTTGCCCAAAGAAAAACTCTGCATGGGCGCCACTTTTGCTGCTTTAAGCGGCGCCTGCTTGGCCAACATCGGCAACAGTTCTTCTTCCGGCACGTGCACCAGCTTGGCATAGGAACGGATGTAGCCACGCACAAAGGTTGAGGCAAGATCGGCGGAAATATTGTCTTCTTCAATATCACGAACGGTGGACATTTTTAGGCACAGGCGTTCTGCAACCACCTGTTGGCTCATCCCGAGTTGCTCACGGGCTTGACGCAGGCGCTCGCCTGTCGTCATCGATACGGCTTTATCTTGGGAAGCTTCAGTATTCATTAGCTAAGAACTGCTGGTACTGTTTGGATTGTGGAAAACTTCGCGCAAGCTGCCTGCCATAGCGTTGAACGCTGTCCTGGCGGCCGGCTAACGCGGCGAAACGAATCTGTAACCATAAGCTGCTGGCGCTGGCCGGCAGAACATGCTGATAAACATTCAATAAAAGTTGCGACTGCGCGCGCTTCCCTTCTCCAAATTGTTTTTCGGCTTCCGCCAGCAACGGCGCACCTTTGTCAGGATCGGCCTTCAACGCGCGGGTTAATAGCGTGCGCGCTTCGTCAAACTGCCCAGCCTTTAAGAAACAATAACCTGCATTTTCCTGGCTGTCAGCCACCTGGCCGTAATCTGTAGCCAGCGCTGCGGCGCTAAACTGCTGCTGTGCCGCTACATACTGCCCTAAACTGCAAAGAAACGCACCGTAATTATTCAGCACGGCGCCGTTGTTTGGTGCAAGTTTGCGCGCCTGCTGGTAACGCTGCTGGGCGGCGGCGTTATCCTGCACCCGCTGATAATAAAGCGCCATACCCAACTGGGTACGGTAATCCTGTGGGGCCGCGTTTAGCGCCTTTTCCAGGTTGGGCTTGGCCGCAGCCAGATCCCCCTGGTTCAAATAGGCCAGGCCCAGTTGCAAACGCGTTTCCGCCGAGCCGTTTTGCTGGCTCGCGCTTTCTGGCCCCGAACTTGAACAACCGGCCAACAGGCCAGCCGCTAACACCACACCCCACAGTCTCAGCTTCATGCCGTGCTCATTCCTTATCTGATTTAGCTATGGACGCATTGTTCACATAACAGACTGTTAGATAACATAAAATCACACTACACCGTTCAGACCGCCCGGACGTTGATAGGTTCCCCGGCCATTTTCTTTTTCAGCGTGCGTTTGGTGCGGTCGATCACTTCACCGGCCAATTGCCCACAGGCGGCATCGATATCGTCACCACGGGTTTTACGAACAATAGTCGTAAAGCCGTATTCCATCAATACCTTGGAGAAGCGGTCCACGCGGCTGTTGGAGCTGCGGCCATACGGTGCGCCCGGGAACGGGTTCCATGGGATCAGGTTGATCTTGCACGGCGTATCTTTCAAGACCTCCGCCAATTGGTGCGCGTCGTCGGTGCTGTCGTTAACGTGATCCAGCATCACATACTCCACCGTCACACGCCCTTGGTTGGCATTGGATTTCGCCAGATAGCGGCGCACCGCGGAGAGGAAGGTGTCGATATTGTATTTTCGGTTGATCGGCACGATCTCATCGCGGATCGTATCATTTGGCGCATGCAGCGAAATCGCCAGCGCGACATCGATCATATCGCCGAGCTTGTCCAACGCCGGCACCACACCGGAAGTCGACAGCGTTACGCGGCGTTTAGACAGGCCAAAGCCGAAATCATCAAGCATGATTTCCATCGCCGGCACCACGTTCGTCAGGTTGAGCAGCGGCTCGCCCATTCCCATCATCACCACGTTGGTGATCGGGCGCTGGCCGGTTACCCTCTGGGCGCCAATGATTTTCGCCGCGCGCCACACCTGGCCGATAATCTCAGAAACCCGCAGGTTGCGGTTAAAACCCTGCTGCGCCGTGGAGCAAAAACGGCATTCCAGCGCACAGCCTACCTGGGAAGAGACGCACAGCGTCGCACGATCCGCTTCGGGGATATAGACGGTTTCAACCTGTTGATCGCCGACTTTGATCGCCCATTTGATGGTGCCGTCGGCAGAGCGTTGCTCTTCGGCCACTTCAGGCGCGCGGATCTCGGCGATGCTCTGCAGTCTTTGCCGCAAAACTTTGTTGATATCGGTCATCTGCTCGAAATCATCGCAGCAGTAATGATAGATCCATTTCATGACCTGATCGGCGCGGAAAGGTTTTTCGCCCATTTCAGCGAAAAACTCGCGCATTTGCTGACGGTTTAAATCCAGCAGGTTAATTTTGGCCGCAGCCGGTTTTTCCGTTTTAACGGTTTGATTTGTCAGCGAATTGTTTTCAGACACGATATGCTCAGATGCGATGGGTTCTAACATGATGATCTATGGCCTCGTTATTACACGTTATGGCGCGAAAAGAAGAGAATAAGTTTGCAATTTAGCCTGCGTTTACACCGCGGCACGCCCCAGGTTTGCCCAAGCGACGCTGCAACCGGGAGTAGAAAAGCAGGCCCCGGACAAGACGTCTTATCCGGGGCGCGGCATTGTACAAATTTTAGTAGCGCGTTTCCATGTCTGAAAGGCTATCGGGGCATTTTTATTGTTTCATCCGATAAACAGCGCCCTGCAGCACAGATAAACAGGCTATCAGCGCGGGCAGATTTCGCTTTCGTCAAAGAAGTAAGCGATTTCACGCGCCGCAGACTCTGGGGAGTCTGAACCGTGTACGGCATTGGCGGTGAAGCTGTCCGCGTAGTCAGCACGCAGGGTGCCGGCCAGTGCGTTTGCCGGGTTAGTCGCGCCCATGATGTCGCGGTTACGTTGGATAGCGTTTTCCGCTTCCAGCACCTGCACCATGATCGGGCCAGAGGTCATGAATTCAACCAGGCCATCGAAGAATGGGCGGCCTTTGTGCTCGGCATAGAAGCCTTCAGCCTGCTCACGGGTCAGTTTGAGCATTTTGGCGGCGATGATTTTAAAGCCCGCGCGCTCAAAACGTGCATAGATAGCGCCGATATCGTTATTAGCAACGGCGTTTGGTTTTACGATGGAAAAGGTACGTTCTACGGTCATAATGGCCTCTGTCTAACTTCCAAAACAGGTCGGGCGCAAATATCCCCCTTATCGGCCAGAGCAGGCGTATTGCCCTTCCTGCAGCTTGACTTATTTGGGGCATAACTGGGCCAGCCTTCCAAGTGGCGCAGATTATATGTGTGTCATTAACGCTTGCCTACGGGAAAATCAACATTCCATTAAAAAAATGTTAGCGTTATTCCTCATAATCAGCGCGTAAATCCCATTCTATACCCAAATCGCCATAAATGGGCGTGCGCCGCCGGTTATTCCAGTCGGAACGCTTTCAGCGCCACCTGCCCACCTTCATCCAACACGCTGAGTTGAAAACGGCCCGGCTGCACCAACGTTTGCAACAGGTTATCGCCTTCGCCCACCAGTTGGCCGTTCAGGAACCACCAGCGTTGCCCACTGCCGCCCTGCGCCGACACCCGCAGCGCTACCGCATGCTGGCCCGGCAAACGGCGCAGAATCGCGCCGTCGTTCACCCCAAGCAACAGTAGCGGCGCCACTGCCTGCTGCTGCAACGGCGGGCACTGGCTGCTTATCGGCGGCAACCGCTGCGCCCGGCGCTCCTGCGGCGGCAGCCAGGGCTCAAGCGGCAATGGCCATAGCATCACCCGGCGCGGCATGGCGCCTGGGCAATCCGCCGCAACCCGCTCGCCGTTGGCATTCAGCCAAACCAGCGGCTGGCTACCCTGTGCGCTTTCCTGCCCCGGCGCGGGCAACGTAGGCGGCATGGTGCCATCCAGCACCCAGCCTAGCCGGCGCTGGCGGCAGTTGCTGTCGCCGGCCGGCAACGGCTGCCCACCCGGCCAGCAGATCACCGCGCGGCTCACGCTGGCCGGCCGCGGATCCAACGGGATCCCCTGCCCACTCTGGCGCAATGAGGCCAACAATAGGTTATTGACCTGATGCAACATCGGCACCGCCGTGGCAAAGCCGAATTGACCGGCAACCGGGGTGCCGTCCGGCCGCCCGACCCAAATGCCAATGGTGTATCGGGCATTCACGCCCAGCGCCCAGGCATCGCGGTAGCCATAGCTGGTGCCGGTTTTCCACGCCAACGGCACGCGGTTGGATAAAGCATCATCCGGCAGCGGCCGGGCCTGCCCGGCCAAAATACGGCGCACGATCCAGGCCGCACCCGGCGACAACAACGGGCGATCGCGCAACGCCTGGTTTGGGGTAAAGCGCAGCGGCGCGGCCTTCCCCTGGCGCGCCAGCGCGCTAAAGCCGGCCACCAGTTGATCCAGCCGCGCACCTGCGCCGCCGAGGATCACCGCCAGATTAGGCTCGGCATGCGGCGGCAGGCGCAACTCAATGCCCGCATTGCGCAAGTTAGCGGCGAAACGCTTCGGCCCGTAGGCCTCCAGTAGCTGCACCGCTGGCAAATTAAGGGAACGGGCCAGCGCTTCGCTGGCGCTGACCGGGCCATGGAACCCGGTATCAAAATTGCCGGGCCGATAGTCGCCGAAACGCCGGGGCACGTCCTGCAACAAGGACTCTGCGTGGATCAGGCCGTCATCCAGCGCCAGGCCATACAGCAACGGTTTTAGCGTTGAACCGGGCGAGCGCCAGGCGGCCACCATATCCACATGGCCGAAGCGGCTGTCATCGTTGAAATCAAGCGATCCCAGATAAGCCCGCACTTTCATGCTGGTGTGATCGACCACCAACACCCCGGCCGAGGTTTTCTCCGGCAGTTGGCTTTTCCACACGCGCGCCAAGTCCTCCAGCCGCTGCTGCAAGGTGGCATCCAACGTGGTGGCTATCACCTGCTGGTTTTGGCTTTGCAGCATCCGGCGTGCCAGCAGCGGCGCCAACTGCGGCACCTGGCGTGGTGCCAGCCACACGGCTTCCTGGCGGATTTCCGCCACCTGTCGTTGCGACCAAACGTGGTAATAGGCCAGCCGCGCCAGCACTTTGTCACGCGCCGCCTGCGCCCGCAGCGGGTAACGATCCGGCCGCAAGCGGCTTGGCGCCTGTGGTAATACCGCCAGCAGGGCCGCCTCTCCTGGCGTCAGCGCAGACGGCGGCTTGCCCAGGTAGGTCCAACTGGCCGCGCCCACGCCCTGCAGCGTGCCGCCGAAAGGCGCACGGTTCAGGTAGATCTCCAAAATCTGCGCCTTCGAGAGGTGCCATTCCAACTGCGCCGTGCGCCAAACCTGGCGCAGCTTGCCGCCAAGGGTACGGGGGTGCGGATCGATGAGCCGCGCCACCTGCATGGAGAGGGTGCTGCCGCCAGAGATAACCTGCCCGCCCAGTAAATCCTGCCAGGCGGCCCGTAACAGCGATAACGGGTTCACCCCGGGGTGGCGATAAAACCAGCGATCCTCATAGGTCAGCAACGCTTGCAGATAATAGGGGGAAACGTCCGCCAGGGTAACCGGATAACGCCATACCCCGTCGCTGTCGGCATAACGCCACAATGGGGTGCCGTCTTCTGCGGTCACGACGCGCGCCATCTGCGCTTCCGCCAGCGGCAGCGGCCACTGCCGATCCGCCCACCACAGCAACAACGGTAGCAGGCAAACGGCTAACAGCCACCGCGGCCAACGGCGGCGCAGGTGGCGTATCAGGCGGCTCATGGCACCCTCACGCCCCGCTGCGCGCAGCATCGCCGCCGCGGGCGGCCAGCCTAGCGGCCAATCTCAAGCCGCTGCGGGGTGTCACCCACCGCGCGCCAGTTGGGCACGTACATTGATTCCACCTGCGGCGCCGGGATCCGGTAAACGCCGGGCGTCACCGCACGGGCCAGATAAACCAGCGTTGTATGCCGGTAACCGTCAATATCCACCGCCGCTACGTAGCGATCGTCACGGAACTCCTGATGGCGAATTTCCGCCTGCTGCATATCCTGCAACAGCTCCGCCAGGTTGCTGGCGCTTTCTTCCAGGCTGGCGCTGCTGTCGGCCAGGTTTTGGTTTTCCAGCTCCAGGCCGGCCGGCAACAGATCAACCACCAGCGCATCCGGCACGTGAGTGGTGGCCGAGATGTCCAAATGCACCACCACCAGTTGACCGCTTTTCAATGCATCAAGCGCCAACGGCTTGCCATCAAGCCCCAGGAACTCGCGCTCTATGTTCAACACATTGCTATGGGGCGGCGGCGCCTGCTGCGGATACCCCACCACATCAAGCAAGCCATACAGCGTGCCGGTGCCGGTATTGGTCAGGTGAATGCCGGCCGCCAGCTTATCTGCCGGCAGCGTTTGCCCCCATGGCCGATCGCCCGCCAGTGTGTCGCCTTCGGCCGTCTGGGCCTGCCAGTGCGTTTGCGTGCTGCCGATCAGATTACGGGTTGCCAGGAACAGCGCGTTGCTTTCCTGTGTGGATAAGTATTCCTGGCCGACAAGACGTTCGCTCAGCGACAGCAGCAGCCGATCGCGCGTTGGCGGCAGCAGGTCGTTTTCAGCCAATAGCGCCAAGATCAGCGCATCATCACGCAACGGGCTGCCGTAATCGGCCAGCAGATAATCCCGGGCATTACGCTGGATCGCCAGCCCCTGTTCGAGCGCCTGGTTGGCGCGCGGCATATCGCCCATCAATTTCAGAGCAACGCCCAACTGCACCAGCGGCAGGCCGGAGCGTGCATCCGCACGGCGTTCATACAGTTGGCGCAGCGCCCCCAACGGGGCTTTCTGCTGCCGCGCCAGCACCAAGCCGGCATAAGCCTGCACCGCCAGGCGGGTATGATCCGGGAATGAACTGTATGCCACATCAATCTGGTTGCGATCCTGCAGGTAACGCTGCAAACGTTCATTCGCCTTGGCCAGCGCATCCGCCGGCACGCTGTAGCCCTGCTCGCCGGCCCGAACCAGGAAATCGGTGGCGTAGGCGGTCAGCCAGAATTCCTCCTGGCTTTCGCGGCTCCATAACCCAAAGCCGCCGTTATAGCGCTGCATACTGAGCAAATGCTCAATACCGGCATCAATACTTTGGCGACGCGATTCATCGCTGCCGGTTTTAATGCCCAGCGCGGTAAGCTGCGCGCGGTTGGTATACAGAGAAGGGAACAGACCGCTGGTCGTCTGTTCCAGGCAGCCGTATGGATAGGCGTACAGTTCCCGAACGTAACGCGCCAGATTGATCGGCGGGCGGCTGCTCAACACCCACTGCCCTTCCAGCGTGGAGGCCACCAACCCGCTATAGGCTTCCGGCGGCAATGCCCAGCCCTCGCCGGGGCGCATCACGGCCGAAAAGTGACGGGTTTGGCCAGGATAAGCCGGGCGCACGCCGATGGGCCAACGGTGCTGATAATCCGCAACGTCCTCTCCCGGCAGATTTAACCCGCTGACGGTCAGCGCCACATCCCCCTGGCCGAAGCCCGCCAGCGCCTGTACCGGCACCCGCAACGTTTTACGTTCGCCCGCGGCCAGTTGAACCTGCTGTTCGCCGGTGCCCTGCAGGCTAAGCAAACCGCTGGCCGCCAGCTTCACTTGCAGGGCCTGCGGCCGGCCGGTCAGGTTGCTAAGATCCAACGCCAACTGCGTGCTGTCGCCGCCGGCCAGGAAGCGCGGCGTAGCCAGCTCTGCCACCAGCGGCGCGGCCACAATCACTTTCCCTTCTGCGCTGCCGAAGTCTTCATCGCTCCATGCCTGTGCCATCAGGCGCAGTTCACCGTTAAAATCAGGAATCGCAAGCGTAATTAGGCCTTCGTCGTTGGCATCCAGCGCCACGGGCTGCGCCTGTTGCGCCACGATCGTCACCGCGCTGATCGGTTTTTTGCCGCCGCGCGCCAGCGGATCTTCATCGTCGCCATCCCCGCCATAACGCAGGCTGGCCAACCGCCCTTTGCCTTCGATCAACTGCCCGTAAACGTCGTATTGATCGGCGCCGTAACGTTTGCGGCCAAAGAACGCCTGATACGGATCCGGCGTTGCGTAGCCGGTGATATTCAGGATGCCGCTGTCAACGGCGGAAAGCAGCACGTTGATCTGTTTTGGCAACTCGCCGCTACCGCGCGCCGCTTTAACCTTTACCGTTAACGTTTTATTCGGCCGTATTTGTGCCGGCGCATCCAGCGCCAGCGCCAACTTGCGATCGGCGCCCGCCAGCGGCAGATGCAGCAACCCGACTGCCCGTTTCGGCAGCGCCTGCTGTTGCTTATCGCCGGGGCGGATCACCAGGGCGCTCAGGTAAAGATCGTGACGGGCCCACGCCTGATTGACCGGCACCTCAACCTCGGCACCGTTTTCCGGCACGTCCAGCTCCTGCCACCACAATGGGCCATCGCTGGATTCCACCAGCAGATAACCTTTGCCTGCCGCAGGCGCTTCTATACGTACGCGGGCTTTTTCACCCGGCGCGTAGGCCGGTTTATCCAGCTTCAACTTCACCTGGTCCGGGCGCACCACGCCGCTGCCGCCGGTGTTGTCTTGCCAACGGTAGCCGGCCCAGAAACGCACGCTGCTCAACAGGTGGCTTTGCGGATCCACCACTTCCAGGCGATATGCCCCCCACTCAACCGGGAAGCTGACCCTGGCGCTGCCGTTGGCGGCGATATCCACGGTTTGCTCCGCCAGCGGCAGATCTTTTTTATCGTACAGTGATTGCCAGCCTTCGCTTTCCGACCACTGCCAGTAGTAGTCGCGCCGCTCACGGACCAGGCGCGCCTTCAGCCCATGAGCCGCCAGCTTTTCACCGGCGGCGTTGGCATACACGATATCAAAACCCGCCTGGCTATTTTCATCCACCATCGCCTGCATTTGCTGGCTGTCGGTGCGATAGTCATACACCGGCTGTTTGCTGAACAGCGGGCGGATGCCCGGCAGCGCCGCCGCGGGCCAGATGGCCTGCTCGGCCCGGCGCGTTACCGGGCGGCCGCCGGATTCCAGCAGGCTGGCCTGAATAACCGCCTTCAGCGGGGATTTTACCCCGCCCCAAGTGCTGTCTAACGCTATCTGCGCCTTACCGGCGGCATCCAGCGCCTGATCAAACTCGTCCATATTGCGCACCAGGTTTTCTTCCGTGACGGAGCCAAACTCATAACCCGGCAGGCTGCTGACGGCTTCGCGCAGGGGCCGCAGAAACAGCTGCCCCTGCAACGCGTTGCCGGCGGCGGGCGCGCCATAGAGGTAATGGCCGCTGACGCTAAACGCCAACGGTTCATCCGGGCGCAGCGGCTGCGGCTGTGAACCAATAGACAGCGCCATACGCTCCGGCAAAAAGTCTTCCACCCGGAACTGATACAGGCGCGGCTGATTGTCGCCGACATTGAAACGCAGCGACCAGGTGCCGGTCGGCGCGTTTTGATCGATGGGATATTGGTATTGATACAGGCCGTTTTGCGGCTGCCAGACAAAGCTGCGCGCCACCTGATCGTCAGGCTTGACGATCTCGACCTTAACCGGCTGGGCCGGCAGCGGTTTGCCATTGGCATCACGCAACAGGCCGTTGACCACCAGCGTCTCACCCGGCCGGTAAATATCGCGCGGCCCAAAGGCAAAGAACTGTTTGCTGTAGCCCGCCGGGCCCGCAATATCGAACTCGGCCAGATCGAGCGCCGGCGCAGACAGATCGATCATGCTGGTTTGCCCCTGCTGGGTCGCCAGCAGCAGCCGCGCCTTGGCGCTTTTTTCCAGTTGGGCATGGCCCTGGCGATCCGTGCTCGCCTGCGCCAGCGCCCGGCCTTTTTCATCCAGCACGCTCAGTTCTACCCCTTCCAGGGCCCCGCCGTTTTCCAACCGTTGGGTGAAAACATCAAGGCGATCATGGTAGCTATGCAGAGAAACGCCGATGTCGCTCAGGGTAAACAGGGTGGCCGGATTGCTGTACCCGTAATGCCCGGCCTGCTGCATCACCGCCAGATAAACCCCCGGCTGCTGCAGTTTTTCGATGCTGGCCAGCGGCAACAGTAGCCGCTCGCGGGTATTGCGCGCGGGATTAAGATCAAAGCGCCCGCTATAAACCAGATCCGCCATTTTCAGCAGATCTTCGGATTCCCAACTGGAAAGCGCGCTGCGGTATTCCCAATTGGCCAAAAACGCGGGCAGTGAAGCCGCTTTGATGCGGAAGAAATTCACGTCGACGCTGTCGACGTTAAGCGCCATGACCGGTAGCCCGGCAGCTAGCTTGGTTGGCAACAAAGAACCTTTGCTGGCAAAGCCGACGCTGGGTGTAATATCGCGGGTCGTCAGGGTTTGCTGCTGCTGGCCGCCCAGCTCGGCGCCGTTGAGCGCTTTCAAGCCGCCCTCGACGGTCAGCACCAGTTTGCGGTTCGGCGGCAGATGGCGCAGGCGCAGCTCCGTTAAGTTATCGGCAAGCTCCCAAACGCCGTCAATTTTGCCACTGGCGCTGTCCACCAGGTGCACGCGTGCCATAAAATCCTGGTTTGGATCCAGCGGGATGGAGAAGGTCAGCACCATGGCGCTGGCACCATCCAACTGCAGTTCGGCCGCGTCCAGCAGTTTGAGCGGTTTGCCGGCGTCGCGCCGGGCCATCGCTGCCAGTGCATCGCCACCCGGCGTTTTCGCCGGCGCGGCGGCAGTGGGTTGCCCAGTAGCGGCGGGTGTAGCAGGTGGATTATTATCACAAGCGGCGAGTAGCCATAACCCGCTAGCCAATAAGATGCCCTGCAAAAGCGGTTTGCCTGATGCAAATGCCCGGCGACGGCATAATTTCATCGTTTAACTCCCTGGCACGGTAAGCGCAGTCCTGACGGCGAAAATGCGGAATACCCTTCACACTTCACGTTGCCGGTGCGTTGCCGGAGTTTCGCAGCCCATATCTGGGCCGCGCTTCTGCGGCGCACGGCCTGTAACGCGAGTTATTTTGGGTAGATATGCGGAGAATAATAGCGTGCAGGCCGCCGGGCGGCGAAATATTTTGCACCGACTTTGCGCAATGCGCCGCATTAAATCACCAGGGATCAACGGCGCAGGCCAGATAAGACGCCGCCTGCGGCGGCATCCTGGCGGCAACAAATTACTGGGTTTTATCGGTGGAAGGGATGATATTGCGTAACCAACTTCCCCAACGGCGCTGATAAAAAGGCTGGGTATGGCTGATCAGATAGTGGCTGACGCCACGCTCTTTCTCCGACACCAGGCAAAAATCCACCGGTTCATCGTCAGGCATGGTTTCGCTGGCAACGCTGCCCGCTTCGTTGATTAACGCCTCAACATCCGTTGTATCGCCGTCAATCTCCAGCCCCACCAGCAGATTAGGCCGCTCATCCACCGCGCGATCGTGCATCAGCGCCAAAAACGCGCGGCGCACCGGTTTGCGCTGGCTGAACAGTGTGGTCAACGCGTCGACCAGCGCCGACGGGTAAACCTCCGGCTGGCCCAGCAGGATCTGGGTATCCTGATCAACATAGTGCTCGACCGGTTTGGCGACGCCGCCGGTGGCCAGCAGCATCGCCACTTCTTCCGGGTAGAACTCTTTGCCGTATTCCGCTTTCGGGTTGAGAAACAGCTCCGCCCCTTCAGTCAGCTCAAACAGCACACGCGCCGGCATGGCGATAAACGGCTGTTCGGTTTCAACCGCCTGGCGCAAGGCTTCCAGCGAAGAGAAAAACGGGATCACGCTGCCGCCGCCCTGCTTTTCCCAATGCTGGATATTCACCGGCGTGTCGGCATTCAGCGCGATTTCGCCCACCTCCGGCAGTTGTTCACGGTCGCCGAGAATGTAGACCGTAGCGTCCAGCAGCGTCTGGAAAAAGGCCGGCCGATAGGCCGATTCCGTGGCCGCCAGTTTCAACAAACGCTCCAGTTCGTTTTCACCGGGCGCGCTATCGTTATGGGTGGCGCTCATTGCTTACTCCAATATCAACACAGCCAAAGGGCCCGGCCTGCGCCGAGCCCCCGTCAACGTGATGGCCAGGCCGCCGTTTAGTTAGCTTTGTTTAGCAGCAGGTTGGCCAAGGTGCGCACGCCCAGACCAGTGGCGCCGGCCGACCATTGTTCCACCGCCCCTTTGCGGTAGGTGGCCGAACAGTCAATGTGCAGCCAGCCCTGGTGGTAATTTTTCACGAAGTGCGACAGGAAAGCCGCCGCCGTGCTGGCCCCGGCGCTGTAGGCCGGCGCCGCCACGTTGTTCAGCTCGGCAAAGTTAGACGGCAACTGACTACGGTGGAACTCGGCCAGCGGCAGGCGCCAGAACGGTTCATTCTCCGCCTGGGCACTGGCCAGCAGTTCCTGCGCCAATGCATCATCAAAGCTGAACAAGGCGTGGTAGTCGTTGCCGAGCGCCGTTTTCGCCGCACCGGTCAGAGTGGCGCAGTCGATAATCAGCCCCGGGTTTTGCTCAGAGGCGTCAATCAAGCCGTCGGCCAATACCAGGCGCCCTTCGGCGTCGGTGTTCATCACTTCAACGGTTTTACCGTTGCGATAGCGGATGATATCGCCCAATTTGAACGCATTGCCGCTCACCATATTATCGGCGCAGCACAGATAGAGCTTTACGCGCTTGTTCAGCCCGCGCGAAACGGCCAGCGCCAGCGCACCAGTGACGGTGGCAGCGCCGCCCATGTCCGATTTCATCGAATCCATAAAACCGCTGGGCTTCAGGCTGTAACCGCCGCTGTCAAAGGTGATGCCTTTACCCACCAGGCAGGCAAAGACCGGGGCCTGCGCATCACCGGTCGGGTTGAAATCCAGCGCCAGCAGCACCGGCGCGCGATCGGAACCGCGGCCTACCGTATGCAGGCCGGCATACTCCTGCGAACGCAGATCTTCACCTTTGGTGATCCGGTAGGAGACGGCATCGCCGCCAACGTCGCACAACAAATCCACCGCACGGGTTGCCAGTTGCTCTGGCCCCAATTGCTCTGCTGGCAGGTTGATGGTGTCACGCACCCAGTCGACGATCTTCAGGCGCCGATCCAGTTCCTGGCGCGCATCCTGCGACAGTTCGGCCCATTCAATGCTGCGCTGGCCCTTCGGCCCGCGGAAACCTTGCCAAAACGCCCAGCTTTGCTCCAGCCCCCAGCCCTCGCCGGCCAGCTTCACTTTTTTTACGCCCTGGCCGTCAACTTTATGGCCCGCACGTTGGATGGCGGCCAGTTCTTCGGCGCCGGTCAGGTGGATAACCATGCCTTCGCTATTGGTGCTCAACAGCGCTTTTTCGCCCCAGCGCGCATCGGCGGGGGTATGAGAGAGCGTGACCTGCATAATATCGGTTGTCATAGCCTTACTCCGGTTTTGCTGTCCCTTGCATTTTCCCCGCTTCGCCGTTGCGGCCAGGGGGAACAATGGGGTCGTTTTGTTATCGTGTCGGATACAAAATAAATGGGCCGCCCTAGGCAGCCCGCGCTATTCACTCCGCTTCATCTAACCAGACCAGCAGAATGGCTTCCAGTATTTTCTCATTGGAAGCCTGTGGATCGTCATCAAACTCGTCCAGATCGCAAATCCACTGGTGCATATCGGTAAAACGGACGGTTTTCGGATCGGTATCCGGATAGTTATCGTACAGCGCTTCGCCAATTTCGCGGCTGTCGGTCCATTTTAATCCCATCATGATCTCCTGATTAAGCAAAACGCGCCGTTGGGCGGCGTGTTTTAATGCTCGCGCGCATGGTTAATGGTATAGCGTGGAATTTCCACCACCAGATCTTCATCTGTAACACGCGCCTGGCAGCTCAGGCGGCTTTCCGGCTCCAGCCCCCAGGCTTTATCCAGCATGTCGTCTTCCAGTTCGCTGCTTTCTTCCAGCGAATCAAAACCTTCACGCACGATGCAGTGGCAGGTGGTGCAGGCGCAGGATTTCTCGCAGGCGTGCTCAATTTCGATCCCGTTGCGCAGCGCGACGTTCAGGATAGACTCCCCTTCCATCGCCTCCAGCACGGCGCCCTCCGGGCACAGATCCTGATGGGGCAGGAAAACAATTTTAGCCATGGTTAAACCTCATCCACAGAATGACCGGCCAACGCCCGGCGAATGGAAGCATCCATGCGGCGCGCGGCAAAATTTTGCGTTGTTGCATCAAGTGTTTTTATTGCGGCTTCGATCGCAGCGGGATCGCTGCCCTGCACCGCTTGCTGCAGGCTTTGCTGCGCCGTAGCGATCGCCTGGCTTTCGGCTTCGCTCAGCAGCGCGGCGTCGCTCGCCAATGCACCGTGCAGGCTTTCCAGCACCCGGGCGGCCTCAACCCGCTGTTCCGCCAGCCGGCGTGCGCCGATGTCGCTTTGCGCATTGGCCATGGAATCCGCGATCATGCCGGCAATTTCAGTGTCGGAAAGGCCGTAGGACGGCTTCACCTGAATAGCAGCGGCCACGCCGGTGGATTTTTCCATCGCGCTGACGCTCAGCAGGCCGTCGGCGTCCACCTGGAAGGTCACGCGAATATGTGCGCCCCCTGCCGGCAGCGGCGGCAGGCCGCGCAGGGTAAAACGCGCCAGCGAACGGCAATCCTGCACCAGCTCGCGCTCGCCCTGCAGGACATGGATCATCATGGCGCTTTGGCCATCTTTGAAGGTGGTGAACTCCTGCGCGCGCGCCACCGGGATGGTGGTATTGCGCGGGATCACTTTCTCCACCAGCCCGCCCATGGTTTCCAGCCCGAGCGACAGTGGGATCACATCCAGCAGCAGCATATCGCTGTCGGGCTTGTTGCCCACTAAAATATCGGCCTGGATTGCCGCACCAATGGCGACCACTTTATCGGGATCGATCGATGTCAGCGGCGTGCGGCCAAAGAATTCGCCCACCCGTTCGCGCACCAGCGGCACGCGGGTGGAGCCGCCGACCATCACCACTTGCAACACGTCGTCAGTGGCGACGCCGGCGTCTTTTAGCGCGCGGCGGCAAGCCACCAGCGTGCGTTTCACCAGCGTTGCGATCAGCGCCTCAAACTGCTGGCGGGTCAAGCTGCCCTGCCAGCCGGCGACGGTGACCGTGGCAACATCGGCTTCGCTCAGAGCGATTTTTGCCTGGATGGCCGCGTCCAGCAACTGGCGCTGTATGCCATGATCGCTGCGATCGGCGATGCCGGCTTGCTCACGCAGCCAATCAGCCAGCAGGTGATCAAAGTCATCGCCGCCCAGCGCGGAGTCGCCGCCGGTCGCCAACACTTCAAATACGCCGCGGCTCAGCCGCAGAATGGAAATATCAAAGGTGCCGCCACCCAAATCGTAAACGGCGATCACCCCTTCATGGCCGGAATCCAGGCCGTAGGCGATCGCCGCCGCGGTCGGTTCGTTCAGTAAACGCAGCACATGCAGGCCGGCCAGGCGCGCGGCGTCTTTGGTGCCCTGGCGCTGCGCATCGTCGAAATAGGCGGGTACCGTGATCACGACGCCATCAAGCTCCCCTGCCAACGCCGCTTGCGCCCGTGTGCCAAGTACCTTGAGAATGTCGGCCGACACGCTGACCGGGTTGACCAGCCCGCCGGCGGTGGCGATCAGCGGCAAACCGTTGTCGCTGGCCTGAAATGAGTACGGCAGATTGGGATAACGGGCGGAGACATCGGCCAATGAACGGCCCATCATGCGCTTGATCGAACTGATGGTATTGGTCGGATCCTGCGCCGCTTGCGCGCGCGCCGCCCAGCCGACGTTGTGGCCGCCGGCCTGGTAGTGCACGACGGAAGGCAAAAGGTGTTGCCCTTGGGCATCGGCCAGGGTTTCAGCCTGCCCGCTGCGCACGGTGGCAACCAGCGAATTGGTGGTGCCCAAGTCTATACCGGCAGCTAAACGGCGCTGGTGCGGTGCTGAACTCAGGCCGGGCTCACTAATTTGTAATAAGGCCATATTGAGGCTTCCACAAGCAAAATGTAATACGCGTCATCCGTTAAGTCGCCTGTGCATCGGCCGCGCTCAGGCTCCGGATTGTCTAGAGTATGTTATTCAAAACCCAGCAATTTTTCTTCGAGTTGTTCAACCTGTTGCTGAAGCTTATCCAGAAAACGCAGTTTACGGACGGTATCGGCGGCCACGGGCCACTGCTGGCCGTCCAACTGTTCCACCATCGTTGCGCTGCGCTGTTTGATCATCGTGGCCAACTGCGCGGCAAAACGGGCGAGCGCATTTTCATCCGCTTGCTGTTCAATGGCGTCCAGCGCTTCGCGCAGTTCCAACTGCTCCATCAGAAACGCGGTATCACGCAGGGTATGTTGCTCATTGCTCAGATCAAAACCGTGCAACGATAACATATACTCTGCGCGTTTTAACGGGTGCCGCAGGGTTTGATAGGCTTCGTTGATGGTCGCCGCCTGCGTGAGCGCCATCAGGCGTTCGCGCTCCGGCTGAAGGGCGTTGCGGTCGGGGTGAAATTGGCGCTGCATATCCTGAAAACGGGATGCAAGCAGGCTACCGTCCAGCGCATAGCGAACCGGCAACCCGAATAAAGTAAAGTAATCCATAGCGTGCTCTGGTGGTTTGAGGCCCCCCGCCTGCGCCGGGGACTTGTCATTAAACCGCAAGCGGGTTGCGGTGGAACACGATACTGGCCGTCAGACGTTGAAACTTTCGCCGCAGCCGCACTCGTTTGAGACGTTCGGGTTGTTGAACCTGAAGCCTTCGTTCAGGCCTTCCTTAACGAAATCAAGCTCCGTGCCGTCAAGGTACACCAGGCTTTTGCCGTCAATAATCACCTTAACGCCCTTGTCTTCAAACACCACGTCGTCGCCGTTAACTTCGTCAACGAATTCCAGCACGTATGCCATCCCGGAGCAGCCGGAGGTTCGCACCCCAAGGCGCAGGCCAAGGCCTTTGCCACGGTTAGCCAAAAATGCCTGAACCCGCTGCGCCGCGCTGTCGCTCATCGTAATCGACATGACAACCTCACACTTACCCTCCCACGTTCACAACCACGGCCGGGCGATTGCATGCAACCGCCGCGGCAAGCGTTGAAAACGTGGGATATCATTCAACAATAACTACTTGGCGCTGCTTTTGCTTTTGTAGTCGGCGATCGCTGCTTTGATGGCGTCTTCCGCCAGAATCGAGCAGTGGATTTTAACCGGCGGCAGCTCCAGCTCTTCGGCGATCTGCGTGTTTTTGATCGCTTCGGCCTGTTCAAGAGACTTGCCTTTCATCCATTCGGTTACCAACGAGCTGGAAGCGATAGCAGAGCCGCAGCCGTAGGTTTTAAAACGCGCGTCTTCAATGATGCCCGCCTGGTTAACCTTAATCTGCAGCTTCATCACGTCGCCGCAGGCCGGTGCACCCACCATACCGCTGCCCACGGAAGGATCGGCATTGTCGAACGAACCGACGTTACGCGGGTTTTCATAGTGATCGATTACTTTTTCGCTGTAAGCCATGACCTTTGCTCCTAAAATCCTGAGAACTTAATGGTGTGCCCATTCAATGCTGTTGATATCCACGCCCTGCTTGAACATTTCCCACAGCGGGGAAAGATCGCGCAGGCGGCCGATGGATTTACGCACCAGTTGAATGGCGTAATCGATCTCTTCTTCGGTGGTGAAACGCCCCAGAGAGAAGCGGATCGAGCTATGGGCGAGTTCATCATTCATGCCCAGTGCACGCAGCACATAGGAAGGCTCCAGGCTGGCGGAGGTGCAGGCGGAACCAGAGGAAACGGCCAGGTCTTTCAGCGCCATGATCAGCGATTCACCTTCAACATAGTTGAAGCTGACGTTCAGGATGTTGGGAGCGCCCTGTTGCAGATCGCCGTTCAGGTAAACTTCTTCTAAATCTTTCACACCGTTCCACAGACGATCGCGCAGGGCGCGCAAGCGTTCCATTTCGGTGGTCATTTCTTCTTTGGCGATGCGGTAGGCTTCGCCCATACCGACGATCTGGTGCACCGGCAGGGTACCGGAACGCATGCCGCGTTCGTGCCCGCCGCCGTGCATTTGCGCTTCAATGCGGATCCGCGGTTTGCGGCGCACATACAGCGCACCGATGCCTTTCGGCCCATAGATTTTATGGCCGGAGAACGACATCAGATCCACTTTCAGCTTGCTCAGATCGATCGGCAGTTTGCCCACGCTTTGCGTGGCATCGACGTGGTAAATAATCCCGCGCGCGCGGCACATTTCGCCGATAGCCGCGATATCCTGCACCACGCCGATTTCGTTGTTCACATGCATGATGGAAACCAAAATGGTGTCATCACGCAACGCCGCTTCCAGCGCCTGCAGATCGATAATGCCGTTGCTCTGCGGTGCCAGATAAGTGACTTCGAACCCTTCACGCTCCAACTGGCGGCAGGTGTCCAGTACGGCTTTGTGTTCGGTTTTACAGGTGATGATGTGCTTGCCCTTTTTCTGATAGAAATTGGCAGCACCTTTGATCGCCAGGTTGTCGGATTCCGTGGCGCCGGAGGTGAACACGATCTCGCGTGGATCGGCCCCGACGAGTTCTGCTATTTGGTTACGCGCGATATCGACGGCTTCTTCGGCCTGCCACCCGAAACGGTGGGAGCGGGAAGCAGGGTTACCGAAAGTGCCGTCCAGGGTCAAAAACTGCATCATCTTCTCAGCAACGCGCGGATCAACCGGCGTCGTTGCTGAGTAATCCAGATAGATCGGTAATTTCATTACTCTTATGCTCCGTACATCACTTCCAAAAACAAAATAACTTGCCGCTATCTGCTTATGCGCGCAGATTAACGTTGATCGTTTCTTGTGAACGGCTGGTCGCCGTGCGGCGCGTATCGTTGTTTTGGCGATCCGCGACATCAAGAACTTCCTGATTGTTGACCAGTTCAGCCAACGTAATGCTGTTGAGGAACCCGCTGATGCGCTCGCTCAGATCGCGCCACAGGGTGTGCGTCAGGCAGCGATCGCCGCCCTGGCAGCCTTCTTTGCCCTGGCAACGGGTAGCATCGACGGATTCATCGACGGCGGTAATCACGGCGCCAACGGCAATTTCGCCAGCGTCTTTGCCCAGCAGATAACCACCGCCTGGCCCACGCACGCTGGCCACCAGGCCATTTTTACGCAGGCGCGAGAAGAGTTGTTCCAGATAGGAGAGCGAAATACCCTGGCGCTCAGAAATATCCGCCAGAGGAACTGGCCCGTCCTGGGAGTGTAATGCCACATCGAGCATTGCGGTTACGGCATAACGGCCTTTGGATGTCAGTCTCATAGCTAAATGGTTACCTGTTGGTGGAACATAGCCGGAGTCTGACATTCCCGAGTAAATCAGTCAACTATTTAACCGAGTAATTTACTCAAGTATTAGCATTTTTGAGTTTTTTCCTAACGGTAGCATCTCAAATACATGTTATAACCCACTGAAAATAAATGCCATTACCGTTTCTTTCTAGGCCGCGTTAAATTAATTTCCTTGATGTTTATCCTGTTTTTCGATCGAAGTCAGCATGCCGCGCAGGATGTTCAGCTCTTGGGCTTCAGGCCGCGCGCGAGCAAATAAACGGCGCAAACGGTTCATCACCTGCCCAGGGTGGGCCGGGCGAATAAAGCCGGTTTTTTGCAGCGTCTGCTCCAGATGCTGATAAAAGCGTTCCAGATCGTCCACCAACGGATAAGGCGAGGCTTCCTGCGGCGCGGCGCCCTGCTGCTGGCGATCCAGGTAAGCAACGCGCACTTCGTACGCCAGGATCTGCACCGCCATCGCCAGGTTCAGCGAGCTGTATTCCGGGTTGGCGGGAATGGCGACGTGGTAGTGGCACTTTTGTAGCTCATCGTTGGTCAGGCCCACGCGTTCGCGGCCGAAGACCAGCGCCACCGGTGCCTGTTCGCTTTCCTGCACGGCGCGCACGCCGCACTCGCGCGGCTCCAGCATCGGCCAGGGCAGCGTGCGTGAACGCGCACTGGTGCCCACCACCAACCCACAACCGGCGATGGCCTGATCGAAACTGTCAACAATGGTGGCATGGCCGATCACGTCGCTGGCGCCGGCGGCCAGGGCAATCGCCTGGGAATCGGGTTTGACTAAGGGATTAACCAGATAGAGGTTGGTCAACCCCATGGTTTTCATGGCTCTGGCGGTGGAGCCCATGTTGCCGGTATGGGAGGTTTCTACCAGAACAATGCGGATATTATGCAGCATACAAACTCTAAACGTAGCGGAAAATCGCAGCATCTTAACACAGGCATAGGTATTTTGCCGAACACCTGCTATACTCTGCGCCGTTTCCTGTTCTTTAACATCCTAGTGGAAGATACCCATGCATCCGATGCTGACTATCGCCGTGCGCGCTGCGCGCAAGGCCGGTAACCTGATTGCCAAAAACTATGAAACCCCGGACGCTGTAGAAGCGAGCCAGAAAGGGACCAACGATTTCGTCACTAACGTCGATCGCGATGCAGAGCATCTGATCATCGACGTCATTCGCAAATCCTACCCGCAGCACACCATTATTACGGAAGAACGCGGCGAACTGGTTGGCGAAGACCAGGATGTACAATGGGTGATCGATCCACTGGATGGCACGTCAAACTTCATCAAGCGTTTTCCTCATTTCTCCGTTTCCATTGCCGTACGTATTAAAGGCCGCACTGAAGTCGCCGTCGTGTACGATCCAATGCGCAACGAACTCTTTACCGCTAGCCGTGGCCAGGGCGCACAGCTCAATGGTTACCGCCTACGCGGCACCCACGCCAAAGATCTGGATGGCACCATCCTGGCAACCGGCTTCCCGTTCAAGGCCAAACAGCATGCGCCGGCCTATATCAACCTGGTGGGCAAACTGTTCACCCAGTGCGCAGACTTCCGCCGCACCGGCTCCGCCGCGCTGGATCTGGCCTATGTTGCCGCTGGCCGCGTTGACGGTTTCTTTGAAATTGGCCTGAAGCCATGGGATTTTGCCGCCGGTGAACTGCTGGTGCGTGAATCCGGTGGCGTGGTGACCGACTTTGTCGGCGGCCATAACCATTTCAGCTCTGGCAATGTGGTGGCAGGCAACCCGCGCGTAGTGAAAGGGCTGCTGTCGACCATGCGTGAAGAATTAAGCGAAGCGCTAAAACGCTAATCCGCCCGTTGCAGCACCTAATCTATGCCAGTCCGCTCACGCCGACTGGCATTTTTTATGGTGCGTACTGCACTGGCGCTCAGCGGGAAAACGGCCGGATGCCGCCGCCAAGCTCCGGCTGGGCGCTCAGGTAAAGCAGCACCCCGGCGAACAGCAGGATCAGCCCGCCGGCCAACGCCAACGCCCCCCAGGCGACCGAGCGCCAGGCGGCCGGCGCTCGTGTGCGGCTAATGCGCTCCGCCATCTGGCGGCTGTAATGCACCAGCAGCGCCAGCAGAGAAATGGTTAACGACGTGCCCAACGCCATTGCCAACGCGGAAATTACCCCCCAGACATACACGCCGAGCACTTTGGCAAACAGCAGCACCAAAATCGCGCCGGAACAGGGCCGCAACCCCATGGCCAACACGATGGCGGCCTGGGTGCGCCAGTCGCCGCCCGCCTGCAGTTCGGCATCATTGGGCAAATGGCGGTGGCCGCAGCCGCAGTTGGCGCTGTGCACATGGCCCGCCGGCAGCGGCTGCAAGCGGTTGATCCGCAGCCCCGGTGCCGGCTTTAGCGCCTTAATGGTGTGGTAAAGTTGCTTCAACGCCCGCCAGCTCAGCATCACGCCCAACACAATCACCAGCAAGAAACTGCCCTTCTCCATCCAGAAGCTGCTCTGGTGCAGTTGGCGGGAAGAAAGCTGTAATACCACCAGCACCAGCGTGACCAGCGCGATAGCCACCAGCCCCTGAACCAGTGAAGAAACAAAAGTCAGTTTCAGGCTGCTTTTCAACCGTGCTGGATGCGTCGCCAGGTAGGTGGCGATCACCACTTTACCGTGCCCCGGCCCCAGCGCATGCAGCACGCCATAGCCCAGGCTGAACAAGAGCAGCGTTATCCCGGCCTGCCGTGGCGCGGCTTTAACCTGTTGCATCAGCCCGGCCATCTCCTGGTGCAGGCTTTTCTGCCATATCACGCTTTGCATCACGATCTGCGGCCAGAAATGCCACGCAATCTGCGCGCCAGCGGCCAACACCAGCAGGAATAGCGCCAACGGCCACAGGCTGAAAGCCCAATGGCGTTGGCTGGCAGGCGGCTGGCTAAGGTTTATTGACATTGCAGCGTTATCCGTTGTGCAAACTGCTGCCCCAGCGCCATATCTTCGCCGGGGGAATCGTTTTTATCCAAAGACAGCGCATACGCCTGCAGTGAGGCATCCGGCTTTGGCGTCTTCAGCGTAAACTTGCACTGCTGAGCGATTTCTGGCGGCAGATGAATGGCTTTCTCATCTTTGTAGCTCATATCGACAAAGTAGGTGGGATCGTAGGTGGAGATTTCAAACGGCTTGCCGGCCAGCGGCTGCGGCGTGGCCAACGGCAGGATAAACTCCAACACCGCCTGGTTGCCCTGGCGCGAAAGATGGTATTCCGGCGGCAGGTTCAGGTATTTCACCGGTTTGCCGTCGCGGTAGATGTCGGTAAAGTAACGCTGGCCGAGCACATTGGCCATCACCTCTGCCGCCAGCTTTTTCCAAATTTCGGAATCGCTTTTGGCATTCTGTGCATCATAGAGCAGATCGGCAGACGTAATCTCATCCATCACCCACACCATTTTCAGCCCCTGGAGCTTGCCGTCTTTCACCACCAAGGTGGTGTTGATATCGATAAAACTGTGCGGATGGGCGGCAACGCCACCGCAAAACAGCATGAATAATCCGGCCAGTAAACCACGTATCTTCATGATCAAAGCATATTCGCTCTTGGTGTAAAACAACATAAACAGAGGCTAAACGGCGGTTAAACGCCGCGGGCATCGTAAGCGCGATACCCCCGACTTAACGCACCACCGCTGGGCGAATGAACAACGCAGGCAGCGCCAGCGCCGCCATCACCCAGAATAATCCACCGCCCCAGTGTTCAAACAGGAAGCCGGCAAGCACCGTCATCACCGCAATGCCACCGCCCATCGCCAATCCTGAATACACTGCCTGCAGGCGAATCACCTCAATGCCTTTATAGGCGGTGATAAAGCGCATCGCCGCCAGGTGGCAGACGGTAAACGTCCCACAGTGCAGCACCTGGATTAGCAACAGCAAGTTCAGGTCGGTTGAGGATGCCATCAGGCTCCAGCGCACCATACCGCAGCAGGCGGAAAGCAACAGCAGGTGGCTGGCGCTCCAGCGGCGGAACAGCACATTGCTGCTGGCAAAAATGACGATTTCCGCCACCACCCCCAGTGACCAGAGGTAGCCGATGGTTGCGGCAGAATAGCCGGCATCCTGCCAGTAAATCGAGGCAAAGCTGTAATAGCCGGCGTGCGCGCCCTGCAATAGGGTAACGCAAAGTAAGAAGCGCCAGACCGGCCCCTGCGTTAGCAGCGCACGCCAGCTGCGCGTGGATCCCGCCGGGCCGCGCGCCTCCCCTTTCGGCATGACGCTAGGTTTGAGCAACATGCCGAGCAGCATGGCGCACAGGCTAGCGATCAGGCTAAACAGAATGGCGTTATGCCCCCACACCGAAACCAGCTTGCCGGTCAGCGCCGAGCCAATCACAAACGCCAGCGATCCCCACAGCCGCACCCGGCCGTAATCCATAGCGATCTGCTTTTGCCAGGTGGCAGACAGAGCATCGGTGAGCGGCACCAGCGGCGAGAAAAACAGGTTAAACCCGGCAATCACCAGCATCAGCCAGGCCCAGCCTTCACCAAAACAGAACCCCACCGCAAAGGCCAGCGCCAACAAGGCCAGCAGGCGCAATGCGCTAACCAGATGCGCGGGCTCTTTTACCCGCGGCGCAATCAGCAGGCTGCCCAGAAAACGCGCCACCAGGCCGGCGCCCAGCAGAATACCGATGGTGTCCGGCGCCAGGCCTTCGCCTTTGAGCCACACGCCCCAGAAAGGCAAGAAAATGCCATAGGAAAAAAAGTAGGTGAAATAACTGAGCGCGAGCCAACGCGTTGATTGCAGGACCATGAACCCTCCGGTGTAAGGGCAATACTTTGACAGAGGCCCCCCCTGCCCGCAAGGCTCACGTTGCCAGCCGGGCGGCGGCCCAGGCATAAAAAAACGGAGAATAGCCAAAAGGCATTCTCCGTTCGTTTACCGCCGTCTTTGCGCAGCGTCAGCAGACGCTGCGATGCCCATGTTTAGGCATAAACCGGCAGGCGCGCACAGATTTCCAGCACTTTCTTCTTGGTACGTTCGATCGTGGCTTCATCATTGATGTTGTCCAGCACGTCGCAGATCCAACCGGCCAGTTCACGCACGTCCGCTTCTTTAAAGCCGCGGCGCGTTACGGAAGGCGTACCGATACGCACGCCGGAGGTGACGAACGGGCTTTTCGGATCGTTTGGCACACTGTTTTTGTTCACCGTGATGTTAGCGCGGCCCAGTGCGGCATCGGCTTCTTTACCGGTCAGGTTTTTATCAACCAGATCCAGCAGGAACAGGTGGTTATGCGTCCCGCCGGAAACGACGTTGTAACCACGTTCCAGGAACACTTCAACCATCGCCTTGGCGTTTTTGGCAACCTGTTGCTGGTAAACTTTAAACTCTGGCTCCATGGCTTCTTTCAGCGCCACCGCTTTACCGGCGATCACGTGCATCAGCGGGCCGCCCTGGCCGCCAGGGAACACGGCGGAGTTCAGTTTTTTGTACAGATCTTCATCGCCACCCTTCGCCAGGATCAGGCCACCGCGTGGGCCAGCCAGGGTTTTGTGGGTGGTGGTGGTCACGATGTGGGCATGGGGAACCGGGTTAGGGTAAACGTCTGCTGCCACCAGGCCGGCCACGTGGGCCATGTCCACAAACAGGTAAGCGCCGATGCTGTCAGCGATTTCACGCATTTTTGCCCAGTCAACCACGCCGGAATAGGCAGAGAAACCACCCACGATCATTTTTGGTTTATGGGTTTTCGCCAGTTCAGCCAGCTCGTTATAGTCAATCTGGCCTTTATCGTCGATGCCGTAAGAAATCACGTTGTACAGTTTACCGGACAGGTTGACCGGGGAACCGTGAGTCAGATGGCCGCCGTGCGCCAGGCTCATGCCCAGGATGGTGTCGCCCGGCTGCAGCAGCGCGGTATAGACGGCAAAGTTAGCCTGGGAGCCGGAGTGCGGCTGAACGTTGGCATAATCTGCGCCGAACAGCGCTTTTGCGCGATCGATCGCTAGTTGTTCAACGATATCAACGTATTCGCAACCGCCATAGTAACGCTTGCCTGGATAGCCTTCCGCGTATTTGTTGGTCAACTGGGAACCCTGTGCCTGCATAACGCGCGGACTGGTGTAGTTTTCAGAAGCAATCAGCTCAATGTGCTCTTCCTGACGCACCACTTCCTGCTCCATTGCTCGCCACAGTTCGGCATCGTAATCGGCAATGTTCATTTCACGCTTTAACATCCGGCATCTCCTGACTTCAATCAGCTAACTAAAAAAATCACCAAAAATATACCCATAAACTCTGCGTTGTTGCCTGCCGGCACGCGCATCAATCCTCAGGCGCCGGTTTCACCCAGGTGACTGAGGATGAAGGCGCGGGGCCAACACCGCTGCAACAAGAAAGAGGAAGGGTATACCTACCCAGGTTGGGTTCTGGCTAACAGTGTAAACTGTTTTCCCCCGTTGAAGATAGGCCTTGACAGAGGTTTTTACGCAAACGATTGGCTTTAGGCCCGGCAAGGATTTCACCCGCCAAATTGGCCATCCAGGCAACGGACTTTTCCTCATATCGTGAATGCGTGTTTTTCATGTTCTGCATGCCCTGGCGCCGCCATAACGATTCTGGGGGTATTTACAAACGTAGTCGCACCCAATAAGATGCATTTAAAATGCAACATTTAACTCACCCCAGGAACTCTACCCAATACATTCGAGCCGCAAAACAACCTGCCAACGCGTTTTAAACTGCGTTTGCGTTAACGCTGGCCCCTTAGGACGGGTAACAGAGCCAACGTAGCTGCGGCCAGAAAGAATGAAAGGTATATCCCTTAAGGAGCGTCACCATGCTAGATAGCCAAACCATCGCCACCGTTCAATCCACTATTCCCCTGCTGGCTGCAACCGGGCCGAAGCTAACCGCTCATTTCTACGATCGTATGTTCAGCCATAACCCCGAGTTGAAAGACATTTTCAACATGAGCAACCAGCGCAACGGCGATCAGCGCCAGGCGTTGTTCGATGCCATCTGCGCCTATGCCAGCAACCTGGAAAACCTGGCGGCGTTGCTGCCGGCGGTGGAGCGCATCGCCCAGAAGCACGCCAGCTTCAATATTCAGCCGGAGCAATATCAGATTGTCGGCCAACACCTGCTGGCGACGCTGGATGAAATGTTCAGCCCCGGCGACCAGGTATTGGATGCCTGGGGTAAAGCATATGGCGTGCTGGCCAACGTTTTTATCCAGCGCGAAGAACAAATCTATGATGAAAGCGCCGGGGCCAACGGCGGCTGGCGCGGCCTGCGGCCGTTCCGTATTGTCAGCAAGCAGATGCAGAGCGAAGCGATCTGCAGCCTGACGCTGGCGCCGGTTGACGGCCGCCGCGTGGCAGACTACCAACCGGGGCAATATCTGGCGGTTTACCTGCGCCACCCTAGCCTGCCGCAACAGGAGATCCGCCAGTATTCACTGACCACCGCCCCTAACGGCGAGTATTATCGCATCGCGGTAAAGCGCGAAGATCACGGCGCTGTCTCTGGTTTTCTGCACCAGCATAGCCAACCAGGCGATGTGATCGAACTGGCCGCGCCGCACGGTGATTTTTTCCTTGATGAGCAGCCCGGCACACCGATTGCGCTGATTTCGGCCGGCGTTGGCCAAACCCCGATGCTCAGCATGCTCCATACATTGCATAACCAACGGCACACGGCGCCGGTGTATTGGCTACATGCGGCAGAAAATGGCGCGGTGCACGCCTTTGCCGATGAAGTGGCGGCGATTGCCGGCCAGATGCCAAACCTGAGCCGCCACGTTTGGTACCGTGAACCGGGGGCGAACGATGTCGCTGGCCAAGATTACCAACACCGCGGGTTGATGGCGTTCGATCAATTAGGCAGCGCGCTGGCCGATCCGCAGATGCAATTCTACTTCTGCGGGCCAGTGGCATTTATGCAGTTTATCGCGCAACAATTGCTGGAGCAGGGAGTGGCGGCGGAACGCCTTCATTACGAATGCTTTGGCCCGCATAAGATCCTGTAATTCCCACGAGCCGCTTCCCTATGGTGGAAGTGGCTCGTGTTTACAGGCGCTTACTGCCCGGCCAGTTTGCGCGTCTCCTTCACCTGCCCGGCGGTGACCGGCGCCGCCTGGTTGCCCCAACTGCCGCGCAGATAGTTCATCAAATCAGCCACCTGACGATCGTCCAGCGCCCAGGCATAACCGGGCATGCTGAGCGCCGCCCCATGTTCGGTAATGGGCGTCTGCGCCCCTTCCAACACCACGCGCAGGGCCGTCAGTGGGTTACTTGCCGTTACGCTGGGGTTACCCGCCAGGGCGGGAATGGCGTTGTCGCTGCCCTCGCCCTGATTGCCGTGGCAGGTAGAACAGTACATGGCGTAGGTCTGTTTGCCGGATGAGCCGTCTGCGGCGCCCGCCGATTGAACCGCCGGCACCGCCGATGCCAGGCTATGCAAATACAGCCCGATACTCTGCAGATCCGCATCGTTCAGGTACTGGGTACTGTGCGTGACCACCTCGGCCATTGGGCCGGCTACCGCCGCATGCCGGCTGCGGCCGGTTTTCAACAATGCCGCCACGGCGCCCGGCTCCAGGCCACGCAGCCCGGTTGCATACCAGCCATCCAGCTCCGCCCCGCTCAAATACAGCGGCGAGGCGTTATCCAGCGCCTTTTCCTGCATCGCCAAACCGCGCGGCGTATGGCAACTGCCGCAGTGGCCAAGCCCTTGTACCAGATAAGCCCCGCGGTTCCATTCAGCGCTCTGCCGGGCATCCGGCTGGTAAGGCGTGTCATCGTGGAACAAAAGGTTCCAAGCGGCCAGCGGCCAACGCATCGACAGCGGCCAGGGGATGTCGCTGCGGCGGTTGGCGGTGGGGTTGGGATCCACATCATGCATCAGGTAGTCGTAGAGCGCATGCATGTCTGCGGCGCTCATCCTGGCATAGGCGGTATACGGCATCGCCGGGTAGAGGTGATGCCCGTCTTTGGCGATCCCCTGGCGCATCGCACGGTCGAAATCCTCAAACGAATAGGCGCCAATGCCGTGCTGCTTGTCCGGGGTAATATTGGTGGCATAGATATCGCCGATCGGCGTAGAAAAACGCCGGCCGCCGGCAAGCGGTGCGCCATTCTCGCTGGTGTGGCAGGCGGTGCAGTCGCCCGCTTTCGCCACGTATTCACCGGCAGGCATGGCGTTAACGGTGCCGGCCAAGGCCAACAGCAGGCCAAGATAACATTTACGCATCGTTATACCCCTTCCCTGGCGGCAATCTTGCCGTAAGCCAATTCATTCACCGCACGCCATGCCTGATCGATCGCCGAATTGGCATATGGGCTCCAGTCCGCATCGGAGTTGGCAATCGCGATTTTGCCGATCGGCCGGCGGGCAATGGCGATAATCTGCTGCGCTTCGTCTTCATCATCGAACAGGCCGTTGAGAAAATAGGAATAGCCGTGGGACCAGCGGTTGACGGTGATCGCCTGAATATCACGCTGGTGATCAAAGCCAGCGGCACCCAGCATGCCCTGCAACTGTTCCCGGATCATGTTTTCATGCACCTCAAACGGCGTGCCCAGCAGCAACGCGCGCCCTTTGCGCGACTGTTCGCGCGGGCTCAGGCCGCTGCCCGGCAATACCGGCACATACACCATATGCAGGCCGATTGGGTTGTCGGGATCGTCCGGGTGGGCGTAGCCGCCCATGCTCACCGGGTAATCCAGCTTCACGCGGCAATACGGCGCGGTGGGCGAATACACTTCGTGTACGCCAAGCTTGAGGAATGGCCGCCAATTGCGGATCACCACTTTGCTGTACACCAGCGGCGCCTTCACGTTTTGCTTCAGCGCTTCCTGTTGCGCCAGCGGCATCTCCGGCACCAGGTAAGGGATCATCATGTTGTAGCCGGCCATCACTACCTGCCCGGCGCGCACTTTGGTCATTTTCTCACCGGTCATATAGGTGACTTCCACCCGATCGCCCACGTTGGCCGCATGCAAGCCGGTGCTGTTCAAGCGAAGCTTCACCGGCGATTCGGGGCGATCGAGCTGGGCATAATCAAACCGGGCCAACACGATATCGTTCATATCTTTGCCGGCAGGCGCCACGGCCGGGATCAGATGGCGCACCATCAGGCGTGCCAGCGTTGCGTTGCCGTCCGGAAAGTGAAACACGTAAGGATCGTCCAAATCCGCCTGTGATTCGGCATCCAACGGCGGCAGGTTCATGCCGTCTAACCCAGGCAAATCGCAAATCCGCGCATCGCTGCAGGAGGTGGCATCAATGCCCACCGCCTGAAAATCGCTGGTCGTCTGCTGGAAATAGCGTATCGCCATTTCGCTCAGCCCTACCTTTTCACGCAGGAACTGTTCATAGCTGTGGCTATCCAGCCACTTCACCTTTTCGTCTACGCTTAGCCCCGGCAGATAGTCTTTCTCCACCGTGTGCAGCGCAATCAGGGCCTGACGATCGCTTTCCGGCAGCGGAAAATCACCGATAAACGCCTGATAAGAACGGCCGTTGAGCCGATCGCGCGGGATGTCATCCGCCACCATGCGGCCCGGATCGCCGCTGACCACTTTATCCACGCCAAAGTTTTTACGATCGAAATAAACGCCGCGGCTCAGATTCAGATCGGGGTAAAAGGTTTTGTCGAAGGCGTTTTCCAGCCCATCGATGCTGACGCCGAGCGTTTTCAACAACCCGATGGCCACCGGGCTAAAGTTAGAACGGGGTGACTGAAGCGATTCGCTGCCGCCGTAACCCAGTATCCTATTCTGGCCGCTGCCGAATTCGTTGCGCTTGGCGTGGCCGCCAAAGTCATCATGGTTGTCAATGATCAGGATGCGCTGCTGCGTGCCTTTCATCTGTTGCCAGAAACAAGCGGCAGCCAGACCGCTGATCCCGGCCCCCACCACCACTAAATCAAATTCTTCGGTTACCGGCACCGCGCTGAAATCAAACTGCCGGCCATCGCGGCCAAGCTGGTGCGCATGTTCGAACGATCCGGGGTGGTTGCCACGCAAACCGGTTAATGCCGGCGGGTAGTACAGCGTTTTCTGGGCAGTTTGCGGCGCAGCGCGCAACGCCTGCATCGGCGTTAGCCCAGCGGCGATGGTTATCGCTACCCCATTGAGAAAATCACGACGAGTTATACTCATATTGGCTTCCTATGCTTTTTTATTATTATCAGGCCGGCGTCTCTGGCCGCCTGAAAAGCGCGTCATTGTGCAGATATGCAAACTGATAGCAAGATGCAATGCTGTGGGGGATCAGGCAGAAGCAGGCTTGGTGTCAGTGCAGACGCAACAAAATAAATATCCTTGTAGTATAGATGGTTATTAGTCGACCGGAGGGGGCGTTTTTTATGCCTGCGGTGGCAGGGTATTGTTTCGGCAACGTTCTTTGCCCTGACCGAGAGGGTTTCGGTCGCTATAACTCGGTCGTTTTTTGTCGCCTTCAATGGCTTCAACCCCCGTGCTCCACTCACCAATAATATTGTCTTTAATTGTGTCAAAACCGAAGGTTAGGTTGCCCGGTGGCGATAGATTCTGGTTTTGACCCTCCGCGCGCATCTTGGGCTGCCGAGCAAGGCACCGTTGCCAGGGGCAATCGGCCACGGCCGGCCGGTTGAGGCGAGACAAACAGGGAGGTTTGTCGTAGCCGACCCGTCCGGCGACGGTAACGCCGCGAGGGTACCCGCGCAGCGGGCAGGCCATGTTAAGCGCAGGCCGGGGTGTCGGGGCCGGGCCTTCGGCCCTGACAATTGCCTGCCACTATTGCCGCAAAGAAATTCGATACGATTAAGGCAATTCCATTTACATCGGTGGTTACAGAGTCTGTTCCAGCAACGTTCTTTGTTAGGTTCGGGGAGGGTTTCGGTCGCCATAATATCGTGGCTTTTTGTCGCACCGCAGCCCGCGCCCGAGTAAGGGGCCGTGGGCGCGGCCCCTTACGACCCGCGCCTTCGCCATATCAGGCGGCCGCTACGCGGCTACCCTCACTGTGTCACTGCGCATCAACGGCCGGCTACGACAGGCGTCCCTGCCTGTCTCGCCTGAAACCGCCGTCCTGGCGGTTTCGCCTATGCTACGTTCCGCCGTTCGGCGCCTTCAATGGCTTCCACACCCGTGCTCCACTCACCAACGATATTGTCTTTGATTGCGTCAACACCAAGAGTTAGGTTGTATTAAAACCGACAAAAGCAGCCTGATAACGCGCGTTAGTGCTTAAACATCACATGCCGAACAACGGTGTAATCTTCCAGCCCATACATCGACATATCCTTGCCGTACCCCGACAGCTTCTGCCCACCGTGCGGCATTTCACTCACCAACATGAAGTGCGTATTCACCCAGGTGCAACCATACTGCAAGCGGGCGCTCAGGCGGTGCGCGCGGCCAACGTCCTGCGTCCATACCGAAGACGCCAGGCCATAGTCAGACGCATTGGCCCAGGCCAGCGCCTGTGCTTCATCCTCGAATGGCGTAATGGTCACTACCGGCCCAAATACCTCACGCTGCACAATTTCATCTTCCTGGCGCGCGCCGGCCAGCAGCGTCGGCTGGAAATAGTACCCCGGCCCATCCACCTTCTCACCGCCGGTGACCACCTGAATGTGCGGCAGCGCCTTGGCGCGCTCGACAAAGCCGGTCACCCGCTCCAGGTGCTGTTGGGTAATCAATGGCCCAAGCTCGGTGCTGCTGTCGTCCGGCGAGCCGATTTTCAGGCTGGCGACCGCTTCGCCCAACGCCTTCACCAGCTCAGGATAGATGCCTTTCTGAGCGTAGATACGGCAGGCGGCGGTGCAGTCTTGCCCGGCATTGTAGTAACCGAAGGTGCGGATGCCTTCAACCACCGCGGCCAAATCGGCGTCGTCAAACACCAGCACCGGTGCCTTGCCGCCCAGTTCCATATGGGTGCGTTTCACCCCCTGGGACGTATGGGCGATAATGTGCGAACCGGTCGCGATCGAGCCGGTGAGCGAAACCATGCGCACTTTGGCATGCCCAGTCAGGGCATCGCCCACGCTGGCACCTGCGCCGAACAGCACATTCAGTACGCCGGCCGGGAATAGCCCGGCGGCCAGTTCGGCCAGTTTGAAAGCGGTCAGCGGCGTCTGCTCGGCGGGTTTCAGCACCACGCAGTTGCCCGCCGCCAACGCCGGCGCCAATTTCCAGGCCACCATCATCAGCGGATAGTTCCACGGCGCGATCGACGCCACCACGCCAAGCGGATCGCGGCGGATCATTGAAGTGTGGTCCGCCAGGTATTCACCGGCGGCCAACCCGCCAAGGCAGCGGCTGGCGCCGGCAAAGAAGCGGAACACGTCCACCACCGCCGGCAGTTCGTCATTAAGCACCGCATGGTAAGGCTTGCCACAGTCCTGCGATTCAAGCCGGGCAAAAGTTTCCGCGTTTTGTTCTATCAAATCGGCCAGCTTCAGCAGGTGTTCGGAGCGCTCTTTCGGCGTGGTCTGGCCCCAGGTCGCGAAGGCCGTATCGGCGGCCTGTACCGCCTGATCGACCTGCTCGGCGCTCGCCTGTGCAATCTGCGCAATCACCTCACCCGTCGCCGGATTATACACCGGCAGTTTTTCGCCCTGGCCGGTCACCAGTTGGCCGTTAATCAGCAGTTGACTTTGCATAGGGGTATCCTTTTGTGTTCATTAACCCTGGTTCTACAAGTTTGCAGACATCAGCATATAAAAGCAGTGGCGCAGAGCTATTTGCCGCTGCCGGCAACGCCTTCCCCACCTTTGGTGAGGTAATAGGCACCCAAAATCGGGATCATGGTCATCACCATTACCGCTAGCGCCACCACGTTGGTGATCGGCACGTCACGCGGCCGGCTCAACTGATTGAGCAGCCACAGCGGCAGCGTGCGTTCGTGCCCGGCGGTAAAGGTGGTGACGATGATTTCATCAAACGACAGCGCAAAAGCCAGCATCCCGCCCGCCAACAGCGCCGAACCGAGGTTCGGCAGGATCACATGGCGGAAGGTTTGCCAGCCATCGGCGCCAAGATCCATCGAAGCCTCAATTAGGCTGTACGACGTGCGCCGAAAGCGCGCTATAACGTTGTTAAACACAATCACCACACAGAACGTGGCGTGGCCGATAACGATGGTCATCATCCCCGGTTCAATATCCAACGCCTTAAACGCCGCCAACAGCGCGATACCGGTAACGATCCCCGGCAGCGCGATCGGCAACAGCAGCAGCAGTGAGATACTTTCCTTGCCGAAAAAGTCGCGGCGATACAGCGCGGCGGCGGCCAGCGTGCCGAGGATCAATGCGATCATCGTCGCCAGACAGGCGATCTGCACCGAAAGCCACACCGCATCCATAATGTCCTGGCGGCCGGCGGCCACGCTAAACCAGTGCAAGGTGAAGCCGCGCGGCGGAAAGCTGAACGCCGCGTCCTCCGTATTAAAAGCATAGATAGCAATAATCACCAATGGAAAATGTAAGAAGACCAGGCCGCCCCAGGCGGCGATCTTCAGGGCTAATGGCGCGCGTTCAGAGTGCATCAAAGGCCCCCAGACGTTTCACAATGGAAAGATAAATGGCGATCAGTACGATGGGCACCAGCGTGAACGCCGCCGCCATCGGCATATTGCCGATCGCCCCCTGCTGGGCATACACCATGCTGCCGATAAAGTAGCCCGGCGGCCCCACCAGCTGCGGCACGATGAAATCCCCCAGCGTCAGAGAGAAGGTGAAGATCGAACCGGCGGCGATCCCCGGCACGGCCAACGGAAGTATCACGTGGCGAAAGGTCTGCGCCGGGCGCGCGCCCAGATCCGCCGAGGCCTGCAACAGCGACGGCGGCAAGCGCTCCAGCGCCGCCTGGATCGGCAGGATCATGAACGGCAGCCAGATATAGACGAACACCAGAAAACGCCCCAGCCCGGATGTCGACAGGGTATTGCCGCCCACGCCGGGTACAGACAGGATCGCCGTCAGCACCGGCTCCAGGCCAAGGTGCATCAGGAACCACTGCGCCACGCCGTCTTTCGCCAGCAACAGCGTCCAGGCGTAGGCTTTGACGATATAGCTGGCCCACATCGGCATCATTACCGCGATATAAAACAGCGCCTTTACCTTGCCGCTGGTGTAGCGCGCCATGTAATAGGCGATGGGGAATGCCACCACCGCGCTGGCCAGCGAAACCACAATCGCCATCGTTAACGTACGCACGATGATGTCGTAGTTGGCCGGGTTGAGCAGCGCACGCAGGTTGTCGAAGGTCAGATCCGGCGTCACCGTCATGGTGAAATCATCAAAGGTGTAAAACCCCTGCCACAGCAACGTCAGCAGCGATCCCAGATACACCGCGCCAAACCACAGGAGCGGCGGCACCAGCAGCAACGACAGGTACAGCGTGGGTTTGCGATACAGGAAAGTTGATAGCGCACGCATCCTACCGCCGCGCGCCCTCGGGCAGTCAATGCTCATATCCATCTCACCTCTCCTCCAGCTCCACCATCGCCTCACGCGCCCAACAGGCGGTCACCGGTTGGCCAATCGTCGGCAAGGGTTGCGCTGCAGGCCATTGCGGGTTGGCCTGGCTGACCAACAGCTTTTCGCCGTTAGCCAGCATGATTTCATAACGTGTGGCCGCCCCTTGATATTGAATATCCTGCAAGGTGCCCTGCACCTGCACATCGCCATGAGCAGCGTCCATCCCATCCAACAGCCGAATATGTTCCGGGCGGATGGAGTAAGTGGCGCCCTGGCCCAGCAGTTGCTGCGCCAGTTCGCGGCGCACCACGTTCGACGTGCCGACAAACTCGGCGACGAACGGCGTTTTGGGGCGCATATACAGCTCACACGGCGCATCCACCTGCTCAATGCGGCCGTTGTTGAATACCGCCACCCGATCGGACATCGACAAGGCTTCACTCTGATCGTGAGTAACGAAAATAAAGGTGATCCCCAACTGGCGTTGCAGCTTCTTCAACTCGCCCTGCATCTGCTCGCGCAGCTTCAGATCCAGCGCGCCCAGCGGTTCATCAAGCAGCAGCACCCGCGGGCGGTTGACCAACGCGCGCGCCAGCGCCACCCGCTGGCGTTGGCCGCCGGAAAGGTGCGCCGGTTTGCGCTGGCTAACAAAACCCAGTTCCACGCTTTCCAACGCTTCCTGCGCACGCGCCAGGCGTTCTGATTTGGACACGCCCTTCACCATCAGGCCATAGGCGACGTTTTCCAGCACTGACATATGCGGGAACAGGGCGTAATCCTGGAATACGGTGTTCACATCACGCTGGTAAGGCGGCAGGCCGGCGGCTTCCTGGCCGTGGATACGGATAGCACCTGCGCTCGGTTGTTCAAAGCCGGCGATCAAACGCAAGCAGGTGGTTTTGCCCGAGCCAGAAGGCCCGAGCATGGAAAAAAACTCGCCATCTTGAATATCAATGGATACACGATCAACAGCGCGAACATCGCCGAAAACCCGAGAAACATCTATAAACTGCACGGCAATGGTCATAATCATCGCTCCCAATTTTACTGAAACCCGTCAAAGCGGCGCAGCCGGGCGGGGGATAGGCGGCCTACGGTGCCACCCATAGCCAGGCCGGCTACGCATACGCGGCCTTAACGCCCACCCATAATGGCGATATAGTCCTGCGTCCAGCGGCTGTAAGGGACAAACTTACCGCCCTGGGCCTGTGGCGTTTTCCAGAAAGCGATTTTGTCGAACTGGTTGAATCCATTGGTTTCACAGCCTTTTTCACCCAGCAGCGTGCTGGCCTTGCAGCCGGCGGGCGCCGCAGGCACCGAGCCAAACCAGGCGGCGATATCGCCCTGCACTTTCGGCTCCAGCGACCAGTTCATCCATTGGTAGGCGCAGTTCGGGTGTTTGGCTTCGGCGTGCAGCATGGTGCTGTCGGCCCAGCCAGTCACGCCCTCTTTCGGAAAGACGGTGGCGATCGGCTGCCCTTCCCCTTTCAGGGCGTTGGCCTGATAAGGCCAGGCGCTGGAGGCGACAATGCCTTCATTTTTGAAGTCGCTCATCTGCACCGAAGTGTCATGCCAGTAGCGATGCACCAATGCATGCTGGCTGCGCAGTAGCTTCAGCACGGCCTGGTACTGCTCTTCATTCAATTGGTACGGATCGGTAATACCGAGCTGCGGTTGGGTGGTTTTCAGGTACAGCGCCGCATCGGCGATGTAAATCGGCCCATCATAGGCCTGCACGCGGCCCTGGTTGGTTTTGCCGTCCGGCAGAGTTTGCTGTTCGAAGACCACCGCCCAACTATCCGGTGGCGTAGGGAAGGTTTTGGTGTTGTACATCAGCAGGTTCGGCCCCCACTGATAAGGCGTGCCGTAGGTTTTACCGGCAACGGTATACCACGGGCCGTTCAGCAGGCGCGGATCGATGTTTTTCCAGTTCGGGATCAGCGCGGTATTGATCGGCTGCACCCGCTTGCCGAAAATCAATCGCAGCGAGGCATCGCCGGAGGCCGTAACCAGATCGTAGCCCCCTTTGGCCATCAGGCTGACCATTTCATCAGACGTGGCGGCGGTTTTTACATTCACCGCACAGCCGGTTTGCTTTTCAAACTGGGTGACCCAGTCATATTGTTTGTCGGTCTGGCCGCGCTCGATATAACCCGGCCAGGCGATAATATCCAGGCGCCCTTCGCCCTTGCCAATCTGCTGCGGAAGTTCGGCAGCCAGAGCCTGGCCGCAAAGCACCGTGAAACAGAGTGCGGAGAGCGTGGAGACAGTAGTGGTTTTTCCCATCGTAATTTCCCCTGTATTGCGTATATTGCGTTTTATTACGGCAGGGAACGGCTGCCGCGGTTTTTATCCCCGTTCTCTTTCAGGCCACAACGGCGTTTTTAGGGCGTGCGTGCGCCGCCTTGCCGCGGCCTGAAAGCTATCAGGTGTAATTTATAAGTCGCTAAAATGCGGGTTTAACTTTCGCCATCACATGCCTGACCACGCTGTAGTCCTGCAGTGAATCGCTGGAGAGATCCTTGCCGTAGCCCGAGCGCTTCATGCCGCCGTGGGGCATTTCACTCACCAGCGTAAAATGGGTATTGATCCAGGTGCTGCCGTATTGCAGATGGGCGGCAATGTGCAGCGCCCGATCGATATTCTGTGTCCACACTGAGGAAGCCAGGCCGTATTCCGAATCGTTCGCCCAGTCGACCGCCTGCTCCAGCGCCTCAAAGCGCGTGACGCTGACCACCGGGCCGAAGACCTCGCGCTGTACGATTTCGTCGCTTTGCCGGCAACCGGCCAGCAGCGTGGGCTGGTAGTAAAAGCCAGGCCCCGAATGTTCGGCGCCGCCGGTGATAAGCTCAATATGCGGCTGGCTGAGCGCACGTTCGACAAAGCTGGCGACGCGATCGCGCTGGCGTGCGCTGATCAAGGGGCCCATCTCGTTTTCTTCGTCGCGCGAGCGGGCAAAGCGCAGGCTGGATACCGCTTCACCCAGCGCGTCCACCAGCCGTGGATAAATCCCGGCCTGAGCATAGATACGGCAGGCGGCGGTACAGTCTTGCCCGGCGTTGTAATAGCCGAAGGTGCGGATACTGCTGACCACCTCATCCAGATCGGCGTCGTCACAGACGATCACCGGGGCCTTGCCGCCCAGTTCCAAATGGGTGCGTTTGATGTTTTTCACCGACGCCTGCAGGATTTTCTGCCCGGTAACGATATCGCCGGTAACCGACACCAGCCGCACCTGCGGGTGGCCGACCAAATGGCTGCCGACGCTCTCCCCGCCGCCATACACCACGTTCAGGACGCCGGGCGGCAGAATCTCCTGCAACGCCGGCACCAGCGCCAGGATGGTCAGCGGTGTATGTTCAGACGGTTTGAAAACCACGGTATTGCCCGCCGCCAGCGCCGGCGCAATCTTCCACGCCGCCATCATTAACGGGTAATTCCAGGGCGCGATCGAGGCCACCACGCCCAGCGGATCGCGGCGGATCATTGAGGTGTGCCCGGCCATGTATTCGCCGGCCAGTTGCCCTTGCTGCGTACGCACGGCGCCGGCAAAGAAACGGAACACGTCGACGGCGGCCGGTAAATCATCATTAAGCGCCAGATGCAGCGGCTTGCCGCAGTTGAGCGCTTCAAGCTGCGCCAGGCGTTCGGCCTGGTGTTCGATGGCGTCGGCGATGCGCAACAAGAGCGAGGAGCGATAGGCCGGCGTGGTACGCGCCCACTGGCTGAACGCCTGCTGCGCGGCCTGTACGGCGTGGCCGACCTGCGCGGAAGAGGCCTCGGCGATGGAAACCAGCGTTTCGCCGGTCGCGGGATTGATAATGCTTTCATTCCGGCCTTCGCCAGCCACCGATTGCCCATTAATGTACTGTTGGCAGGTAAAGCCCGTCGGGAAGCACACATCCACCATTGCGTATCCCCCTTGTTAACTAAATGTGATAAGCCGGTTTTATCAGACTAGGCGAGACGAAGGCGGGCAACAAATTCTAAATACTGAACGCCGCGTTCGGTTAAACCGAATGCTTGGCGGCGGCGCTCATCGTGCTGTTTTCCCGAGCAATAGTCAGGAACGGCGTAACCAGCTCCGGCCGCGCGCTGCCACGCCGCCAGGCCAAGCCGATATCCAGCGGTTCCAGCAAGTCCACCAGCTTGCGCGCTTCAATCAGGTTGCCTTCCAGCGACCAGGCGCGGTAGGCCATATCGGGCTGAATGGAAATCCCAATGCCGGCGGCAACCAGGCTGCGTACCGCTTCCGTCGAGGCGGTTTTCATCGCAATATCCGGCTTCAGGCCGGCGCGCGCCCAGATACGCTGCGCGTGCATATCCATTTCATCCACGTTGAGCTGGATCAGCGGCTGCTTGGCCACGTCCGCCAGGCTGATGCTCTCATGCTCCAGCAGTGGGTGCAGCGGCGGTAGCCACAGGCGATACGGCGAGTGCATCAGCACTTCGGTTTGCAAGGCGTCACGGTCTTCGATGTTGGATAGAATAAGCACGCCGATATCGATTTCACCGTTGACCAGCAGGTGCTCGATATACCGGCGCTCGTCTTCGATCACCCGCAGGGTGACGTTGGGGTAAGCGGACTGAAAGCGCTTCAACAGCTCCACCAGAAAATAGCCGGCCACCAAGCTGGTCACGCCGATGGTCAGCTTGCCGGTCAGGCTTTCCGTGCCCAGTTGCAGGCTGCGCCGGGCGTTGTCGACGGTCGCCAGGATCAAATAGGATTGGCGTAAAAACTGGTGGCCATGATGCGTCAGCTCCATGCCTTTGGCGTGACGATCGAACAGGCGGACACCGATATCGGTTTCCAACTGTTGGATCGCTTGCGTCAGCGAAGATTGGGAAACAAACACCGTTTGCGCCGCGGCCGAAATTGAGCCATTTTCAGCCACGGCAATGAAATGGCGGATCTGGCGTAACGTCATCATGGCAAGAACCTCAAACAAAACATACGGTTTGAGTATATGTATTTGCCTGCGGCCGATCGAGTAACCTGCGAAAAACGCGATAGCGTTCGCTTTTTCCGAATGATAACAGTGGGAAATAGCGAGTTTTGCAACGATTGCGGTCTGATTACACGGGCGAAGAAAGAAAAACGCGCCACCAATGAGAAAGGCGCAGCACGCTGCGCCTTGATAAACAGGAAGGGAGACGGCCGCGCCGCACAGTGTTTAGCGCGCGCAGCCGCGATGGCAAAATCAGATCGCCTCTTCGTCCTGCTCGCCGGTACGGATCCTTATCACCCGCGCCACGTCAAACACAAAGATTTTACCATCGCCGATTTTACCGGTCTGGGCCGTTTGCATGATGGTTTCCACGCAGGTGTCCACGATATCGTCAGGCACGACGATTTCCACTTTCACCTTCGGCAGGAAGTCGACCATGTACTCGGCACCACGATACAATTCGGTGTGGCCTTTCTGGCGACCAAAGCCTTTCACTTCGGTGACAGTCATCCCGGTGATGCCGACTTCAGCCAGCGCTTCGCGGACGTCATCCAGTTTGAACGGCTTGATAATAGCGTCAATTTTCTTCATGGCGATTCCTTAATTACCAATTTTTACGGCCAAAGCCGGATGTGATCGGATAGCGACGATCTTTGCCGAAGTTACGGGCAGTGATACGTGGCCCGACGGGGGCCTGACGGCGCTTGTATTCGTTAATGTCTACCAGGCGGATCACCTTGCGCACCGTGGCTTCGTCAAAGCCCTCGGCCACCAGATCGGCCACCGATTTATCAAGCTCCACATAACCGCCCAGGATCGCATCCAGAATATCGTACGGCGGCAGGCTGTCCTGATCGACTTGATCCGGCGCCAGCTCGGCGGATGGCGGACGATCGATCACCCGCTGAGGGATCACGTAAGAGACGGTATTACGGTATTCCGACAGCTTGAACACCAGGGTTTTCGGCACATCTTTCAGCACGTCGAAGCCCCCGGCCATATCGCCGTACAGCGTCGCATACCCCACCGCCATCTCGCTCTTGTTGCCGGTGGTCAATACAATACTGCGCCGTTTATTGGACAGCGCCATCAACACCACCCCACGGCAACGCGCTTGCAGGTTTTCTTCTGTGGTGTCGCGTTCGGTGCCGGCAAACATCGGCGCAAGCTGGCCCATAAACGCATCAAACATCGGCTCAATCGAGACGATATCGAAATCCACACCGAGGATCTCGGCTTCTTCTTTCGCATCGGCAATGCTGATATCTGCAGTGTAGCGGAACGGCATCATTAACGCCTGAACCTTGTCTTTGCCCAGCGCATCCACCGCAATGGCCAACGTCAATGCGGAATCGATACCGCCAGACAGGCCGAGCACCGCCCCCTTGAAGCCATTTTTGGTCACGTAGTCACGCACAGCCAACACCAACGCCTGGTAGATTTGCGCCAGCGCCGGCAGCTCTGCCGCCGGTTCCGCCATCGGCTGCGGCGCCAGATCGTTAAATTGCAGCATCGTCACCTGTTCGGCGAACGCCGCCAACCGATGAGTCATATTGCCGGCGCCGTCAAACACTTTGGAGCCGCCGTCAAAAATCAGCTCATCCTGGCCGCCAACCTGGTTCAGGTATACCAGCGGCAGCCCGGTGCGCTGGCAGTGGCCGGCCATCAGCGTTTTACGCACGTACGGTTTTTCACGATTATACGGTGAAGCATTGATAGACAGCAGGATCTCGGCCCCTGCCGCGCTGGCGGCGTCGACCGGTTCCGGGAACCACATGTCTTCGCAAATCAACAGCCCCAAACGGTAGCCTTTCAATTCAACCACGCAGTTTTCCGTGCCTTCACGGAAATAGCGTTTCTCATCGAAAACGCCGTAGTTCGGCAGGCGCTGTTTAAAGTAGCGCGCCAGCAGTTTCCCTTCAGAGAACAGCGACAGTGCGTTATACAGCGCCCCGTCCTCGCGCCACGGGTGGCCGACCAGGATCCCCACCCCGCCGGACGCTTGCTGCAGCCGGGCCAGTTGCGTATCGCAGCGCTGGTAGAAATCGTCGCGATACAGCAGGTCTTCCGGCGGATAGCCGGACAGCGCCAGTTCGGTGAACATAACCAGATCGGCTCCCGCCGCCTGCTGCTCCTGCACTATTTGCAACATACGTTCGGTGTTGCCTTCAATATCGCCCACCAGCAAATTCAGCTGGGCCAGAGCGATGGAAAGTGATCTGCTCATTGTTTTCGATCTCGCTTAATACGATCCAAATTCACGACGAACGGTCATGCCGCAAAAAAAGAAACCGGAGTGTAAAACATTCCAGGCCATTTGTTGAGAACCCGCGTTACCGCAGGCCCGGCAAGAAAACATCATTCTTTGAAATCGTTCGCGTCCAATTCGTGGCGCGATAACAATTTATAGAACTCCGTACGGTTGCGGCCCGCCATGCGCGCCGCCTGGGTGACGTTCCCTTTGGTAATCTGCAGCAGCTTGCGCAGATAGTGTAATTCAAACTGATTACGCGCTTCGACAAACGTCGGCAACGCGGTATTTTCTCCCTCCAGCGCCTGCTCGACCAGCGCTTCGCCGATCACCGGTGCCGAAGTCAGCGCCACGCACTGTTCGATCACGTTGACCAGTTGGCGCACATTGCCCGGCCAGCTGGCGGTCATCAGCCGCTTCATCGCATCGGTAGAGAAACTGCGCACAAACGGCTTATGCCGATTAGCGGCAACCCGCAACAGGTGGTTCGCCAACAGTGGAATGTCCTCCGCACGCTCGTTCAGCGCCGGGATTTTCAGATTAACCACGTTCAGGCGGTAGTAGAGATCTTCACGGAATTCGTTTTTCGCCATCGCTTTTTGCAGATCGCGGTGCGTGGCGGAAATAATGCGCACGTCGATGTCCAGATCGCGATTGCTGCCCAGCGGGCGCACCTTGCGCTCCTGCAATACGCGCAGCAGCTTTACCTGCAAAGAAAGCGGCATATCGCCGATTTCATCCAGGAACAACGTGCCGCCCGCCGCTGCCTGGAACAGCCCCTCACGGTTGCTCACCGCGCCGGTAAAGGCGCCTTTGGCGTGGCCGAACAGTTCCGATTCCAGCAGCTGTTCCGGCAGCGCACCGCAGTTGATGGCGATAAAGGCCTTGCCTGCGCGCGGGCTGGCGCCGTGGATTGCCTGGGCCAGCACCTCTTTGCCGGTGCCGCTTTGGCCATTGATCAACACGCTGACGTCAGACTGCGCCACCATTTTTGCCTGCTCCAGCAGGCGCAGCATAATCGGGCTGCGGGTGATGATATCCTCACGCCAGCTTTCATCGCCGGCCGGCGCGGCAAGCGCCAGCGCCTCGTCAATCGCCTTGTACAACGCATCACGATCCACCGGCTTGGTGAGGAAACTGAACACCCCTTTTTGGGTGGCGGCGACCGCATCCGGGATCGAACCGTGAGCGGTCAGGATGATCACCGGCATCCCCGGCTGGTGCTTCTGGATTTCCGCAAACAGCGCCATGCCGTCCATTTCATCCATCCGCAAATCGCTTATCACCAGATCGATCTGCTCACGCGCCAGCAGGCGCAGGGCCTCCTGGCCACTTTCGGCGGTGGTGACGTGAAAACCTTCACTGCTCAGGCGCATGCCCAGCAGCTTCAGCAGGCTTGGATCGTCGTCCACCAACAACAGGTTGGCCGGTTTACGTGCGGTCATTGCGCGTCAGACTCCTTGTTGTCAGGCAGCGGCGTCTCGCTATCTTCAGGCTCTACCGGCAGCGCCGTGCCCTTCTCCGGCATAGATTCCGGCGCCGCTTTTTTGGCTGGGGCGCTGCCCTTGCCGCTGTTATCCGGCCGGGTGGCGTTTTCCGGAATGTCGCCCTGCAACTGTTTGCGTGAAGAAAGCCGCCGCTCAATATCGGTCAGGTTTTCCAGCTTGCGCGACGTTTCCTGCAGTTGCGTTTGCAGGCCAAGTTGGCTTTGGCGCAGCGCATCAATCTGGCTGTCGCTGCTTTCCTGCAAACGCTGATAGCGGGCTTTTTCATCGGCCAGCGCTATCTGCAATGCCTGCTGCTGGCTCCAGATCTGCAGCAACGGGCGCAGCGCATTCGGGAACTCAAGGCTGTAGCTGTTCACGCGCTCGGCCTGTTGGCGGCGCTCTGCCACCACGGGCTGTGCGGCGCCAAGCAGGATACCTTGCTTGAAGGCGCCGTCCCAGTGGCCATTTTCCACGGTTTTCGCCAGCGTTCGCGCCTGATTGGCGCTCAGGCTTTCCGCACATTCCATGGCGCGCAGCCAGTAAAGCGAATTCTCAAGCGTTTCCTGTTCATCGAGCTGCCACAGCGTGCCGCAGGCGGCAAGGCGAAAGTCCACCACTTTGCTGTCAGGGATGGTTTCTTGTTGTTGCAGGGCCAGGCTGCCGCTAACGGCGCGCTCAGCGCAACCCGCCAACAGGAAAGGCGCTAAAAAAAGCATGCCCCAGAAAGAAAGAGGATGTTTGTTGAGCAACGCTCCCTGCGTTGCACATTCACGCGTTATGCGACGTGGGCGTTTAAGCCATGTAGACATTTTTTATTCATTCTCGGCGGTTAATGGCAATTCAATACGGAAGCAGACGTCAGCGCCATCTACGCTGACCAACTGCAACTCTCCACGCATGCGGCGGATACAGTCCCGGGCAATGCTCAACCCCAGCCCACTTCCTTTTACCGCCCCTTTCCGCTGGTGACTCCCCTGGAAAAAAGGCTCAAAAATCATGGCTTGTTCGGACTCGGGAATCGGCGTACCGGTATTGGCGACATCGATCTGCACGCGTTGCCCAACCCGGCGGCTACGGATCCAAATGTTACCGGATTCCTTGCCGTAGTGCACCGCATTGGAATAGAGATTATCCAGCACACGCATTAATAGCGTAGGCTCTGCCCAGCAAATTTCCGCCTCGAGTTCCACATCGGTTGCGATCAGTTTGGCGCGCGCGGGCAAACTGTGGGCGGCGACCACCGCCTCGACCAGTGCAGCCAGCGCGACCTTTTCATGTTCCGCCGGCCCATCGGCCATTTTGCGGTTATAGTCCAGCAGTTGTTCGATCAGGCGTTGCAGATGGCGGCTACTCTGATCGAGGATCGCCACCACTTCTTTTTGATCCGGCGTCAGCGAGCCGACCACTTCATCCGCCAGCAGCTCCGTGCCCTCGCGCATGCTGGCCAATGGCGTTTTCAATTCATGCGATATATGGCGCAAAAACTCATGGCGTTGTGATTCCAGCCACGCCAGGCGCTCACTCAACCAGATAATGCGCTGCGCCAGGGAACGCAGTTCACGCGGCCCCTTGAAGGTTGCGGTGGTGCCCAACGCTCGCCCTTCGCCAAGGCGGTTGATCATGCGTTCTACCGCCTTGACCGGGCCGATGATCATCCGGGTGAACAAGCCCACCAGCAGCACGCTGACCAGAAACAGCAGCAGCGCCTGCCAGCCAAAGAACTGGCCACGCTCGGCGATTGCCCGTTGCAACTGCTGGCCGCGGGAAAATACCACCGTGCGCGTTGCCTGAACCATTTCGGCGTTTGAGCGGGAGAAAGATTCCAGCAATTCAGAGGTATCGGCGTCGGGGCCGCTATTGTGGCATTTTATCGCCGCCAGTTGCGTCAGCAGGCCGCGCAACGTTTGATAATAGCGCTCATCCGGCAGCACCGGCGCATGGGCATCTAACATTTGTGAATACTGCTTGCGCTGATTTTGGTAAAGCCGCGCCAGCGTTGGATCCACCAGCACGCAGTATTGGCGGTAGCTGCGCTCCATTTCCAGCGCCACGCTGGTCATCGCTTCACTGCGGCGCGCATCGACCAACGTGGTGCGGTTAATGTCCGCCGCCTGCGCACTCAGGTGATCCAGGCTCTGGTAGGCCTGATACGCCAAAACCAGTAATGGCAGCAATACCAGCAGGAAGGCCATCAATACCAGTTGGCGCAGCGAGCGCGGGGATATACGCCATTTTTTCAATGAAATCATCTCATGGTTTCTCTTCTGCTGTGATGCTAACCGAGTCGCCGGTAAGAAAAAAGCCCAGGTGGGAAGAATCCACTGATCCACGGCGCCCCGCCAGAATCAGCGTTAAAAAAGCACCGATTTACCTACCTTGCAGCGGTATTTGGCGCCAAAACAGCGTCGGCAGAACAGAATAGAGACGGCGGTGAGGGACGGCGTTATAGAGCGGATGAAAGCAGAGAAGTGCGGGGCAACGCAGTGCCCCGCAGCAGGAATGCGTGGATGCTGTGTTTCGCCCCAGGCCGATATCACCACAAGTGACATCGTTATTGCTGCGCCAGGCAGCCAGGGCGGAGAGCATCCGGTTTTGATGAATGCTTCACCAAAACTCAATACAGGCGGTGCCTCACTCCACGTGTCGCCCGATGCTTGATAAAGCGCTTGCGCGGCTGTTATCGGTTTGGTTGGACGATAGGCACCATTTCTTTGGCATCATTCTGGGCTTATGAGGTATGTTGCCGATCTATGCCGGACCATCATAAAAAGTTGAATGAGCAACTGGTGGGTATAATGCACGTGGCGTGCCAAACTTGCAAAATAAAAAATAACCAATTGAAAATAATAAGTTTTATTTTACAGCACAGATAATTCATCGGGGAATACCCGGCAAATGGCGTACGATAATTCGCTATACCGTCGCCAAAACCCGACATCCAAATACGGAAAATATAAACAGCATGAAAATCAATGGATTGCATGTCACCTTTTAGCGACAAGCAAAATCAGGTTTGTCGCTAAAAACCGACAATGGCGGATATCAGGCATAACAATGCGGGTGGTCAACAAAACACGTTGGCCGCAGCAGCGGCCAACGTTACACAGGCTGATACTCGTCATACTTCAAGTTGGCTACGCCAGCACGCCCCGGTCGCAGAATGCTCTCTGCTCCCAGGCACTCACTGACGCGCCGCCCCGGCGCATGGTGAGAATGATTTACCTCAGCGCGATCACCCTAATTGCTTACGCGCATTGCGGAACATACGCATCCATGGGCTATCTTCACCCCATGAATCCGGGTGCCATGAGTTGCTGACCGTACGGAACACACGTTCCGGGTGCGGCATCATCACGGTAGCGCGGCCGTTGGCGCTGGTCACCGCCGTGATCCCATTCGGCGAACCATTCGGGTTAGCTGGGTAAGTTTCGGTTACCTGGCCGGCATTATCAACAAACCGCAACGCCACCAGGCTGCTGCTTTCCAGCGCCGCCAGGTGCGCGGCATCACGCACTTCCACATGGCCTTCGCCGTGGGAAACCGCAATCGGCATCCGGGAACCGGCCATACCGTCCATAAACAGCGATGGGCTTGCCGCCACTTCCACCAGGCTGAAACGCGCCTCAAAGCGCTCTGACAGGTTGCGAACAAAGCGCGGCCAGTGCTCTGCACCCGGGATCAGTTCGCGCAGGTTAGACATCATCTGGCAACCGTTACACACCCCTAATGCCAAGGTCTGCGGGCGGTGGAAGAAGGTTTCGAATTCATCGCGTACGCGCGCATTGAACAGGATAGACTTCGCCCAGCCCTCCCCGGCCCCCAGCACGTCACCGTAAGAGAACCCACCGCAGGCCACCAGCGTGTGGAAATCTTCCAGGCCGATACGCCCGGCCAGCAGATCGCTCATGTGCACATCCACCGCATCGAAGCCGGCGCGGTGGAACGCCGCAGCCATTTCCACGTGCGAGTTGACGCCCTGCTCACGCAGCACGGCGACCTTCGGCCGCGCGCCGGTGGCGATATAAGGCGCGGCGACGTCTTCTTCCGGTGCGAAGGTTAGCTTCACGTTCAGGCCCGGATCGTTGTCGTCCTGCTTGGCCTGATGTTCCTGATCGGCGCACTCTGGGTTGTCACGCAGGCGCTGCATCTGCCAGGTGGTCTCTGCCCACCAGGTGCGCAGATGGGTACGGCTTTCGCTGTACACCGGCTTGCCGCCCTGGGTGATAACAAAGCGATCGCCCGCTTGCACGCGGCCAATCGGGTGTACGTTATCCACCAGGCCATGCTGAGCAAACACCTGTTGCACCGCCGCGCGCTGTTCAGCCGTAACCTGGATCACTGCGCCCAGTTCTTCATTGAACAATGCCGCCAGCGCATCGCTGCCCAGCGCCTGAATATCCACTTCCACGCCGCAGTGGCCGGCAAAGGCCATTTCCACCAGTGTGACCAGCAGGCCGCCGTCGGCGCGATCGTGATAGGCCAGCAGTGCGCCGTCGGCCACCAACTGCTGCATGGCATTAAAGAAGTCCGCCAGTTGTTCGGCGCTGCGCACATCGGCCGGTTTGTCACCCAGTTGGCGATAAACCTGCGCCAGCGCCGTTGCCCCCAGTGCGTTGTGGCCGTTGCCCAGATCGATCAGCAGCAGTTCGGTGTCGCCTTTATCCGTACGCAGCTGCGGCGTCACGGTGCGGCGCACGTCTTCCACGCGGGCGAACGCGGTGATCACCAACGACAGCGGCGAAATCATCTCGCGTTGTTCGTTGCCTTCCTGCCAGCGGGTTTTCATCGACATGGAGTCTTTGCCCACCGGAATGGTAATGCCAAGCGCCGGGCAGAGTTCTTCGCCCACCGCCTTCACGGCATCATACAGGCCGGCGTCTTCGCCCGGGTGGCCGGCTGCGGCCATCCAGTTGGCGGAAAGTTTCACGCGCTTCAGCGAGCCGATATCCGTCGCCGCCAGGTTGGTCAACGCTTCGCCCACCGCCAGGCGGCCGGAAGCGGCAAAATCCAACAGCGCCACCGGCGCACGTTCGCCGATCGACATCGCCTCGCCGTAATAGCTGTCCAGGCTGGCGGTGGTCACCGCGCAATCGGCCACCGGCACCTGCCAGGGGCCGACCATCTGATCGCGCGCCACCATGCCGGTTACGGTACGGTCGCCGATGGTGATCAGGAAGGTTTTCTCGGCCACGGCCGGCAAATGCAACACGCGTTTTACCGCATCGGCGAGGGTGATGCCGGCACGATCGATCGCTTCGCCGGGCGCCGGCAAGCGCGTCACATCGCGGGTCATCTTCGGCGTTTTGCCCAACAGCACGTCCAGCGGCATATCGATAGGCTTATTGCCAAAGTGGCGATCGCTCAACGACAGGTGCTGTTCTTCGGTGGCTTCGCCAATCACCGCATACGGCGCGCGCTCACGGCGGCAGATTTCGTCGAACTGCGCCATCTGCTCCGGTGCTACCGCCATTACGTAACGCTCCTGAGATTCGTTACACCACACTTCCAGCGGGCTCATGCCCGGCTCATCGTTAAGGATATCGCGCAGCTCAAAGCGGCCACCGCGGCCGCCGTCGCTCACCAGCTCCGGCATGGCGTTCGAAAGGCCGCCGGCGCCCACATCGTGGATAAACAGAATCGGGTTCGCCTGCCCCAGTTGCCAGCAGCGGTCGATCACTTCCTGGCAGCGGCGCTCCATTTCCGGGTTGTCGCGCTGCACCGAAGCAAAGTCCAGATCGGCGTCAGACTGGCCGGAAGCCATAGAAGAAGCCGCGCCGCCGCCCAGCCCGATGTTCATCGCCGGGCCGCCCAGCACCACCAGCTTGGCGCCAACGGTGATTTCCCCTTTCTGCACGTGTTCGGCACGAATGTTGCCGATACCGCCGGCCAGCATGATCGGTTTATGGTAACCGCGCAGCTCAACGCCGTTGTGGCTGTTGACCTGTTCTTCATAGGTGCGGAAGTAGCCCACCAGCGCCGGACGGCCGAATTCGTTGTTAAACGCTGCGCCGCCCAGCGGGCCGTCGGTCATGATATCAAGCGCGGTCACAATGCGTGCCGGCTTGCCGAAATCCTGCTCCCACGGCTGTTCAAACCCCGGAATGCGCAGGTTGGAAACCGAGAATCCCACCAAGCCCGCTTTAGGCTTGGCGCCACGCCCGGTAGCACCTTCATCGCGGATCTCACCGCCGGAGCCGGTTGCCGCGCCTGGCCACGGCGAGATCGCCGTTGGGTGGTTGTGGGTTTCCACCTTCATCAGGATATGCGCATCTTCCTGATGGTAATCATATTTGCCGTTTTCCGGCGCAGCGAAGAAACGCCCAACCGATGAGCCTTCCATCACCGCGGCGTTGTCCTTATAGGCAGACAGCACGTAGTCGGGGGTTTTCTCGAAGGTGTTCTTGATCATTTTGAACAGCGATTTGGGCTGCTGTTCGCCGTCGATGATCCAATCGGCATTGAAAATTTTGTGGCGACAGTGCTCGGAGTTGGCCTGCGCGAACATATACAGTTCGATGTCGGTCGGGTTGCGCCCCAGGCCGGTAAAGGCCTGCAGCAGATAGTCGATTTCATCCTGCGCCAACGCCAGCCCCAGCCGGATGTTGGCCTGCTCCAGCGCCGCATGCCCTTCACCCAACACGTCCACCGTCTGGTACGGCGCCGGTTGATGATGGGAAAACAGTTGCTCGGCCTGCTGCAAATCGCTGAATACGGTTTCCATCATGCGATCGTGCAGCAGCGCCGCCAGTTGCTGCCACTGAGCCGGCGCCAACTGCGGCGCAGTGACGTAAAACGCCAGGCCGCGCTCCAGGTGCACAACCTGCGCCAGGCCGCAGTTACGGGCAATATCGGTCGCTTTGGAAGACCACGGCGAAATGGTGCCGGGGCGCGGGGTCACCAGCAGCAGCCGCCCTTCAGGGGCGTGTTCGGCGAGAGAGGGGCCGTATTTGAGCAGGCGCTGCAGTTTGGCGTGCTCTTCAGCGCTTAGCGGCGCGCTGACATCGGCAAAGTGAACGTATTCGGCGTAAATATCACTAACCGGAAGTTGAGCGTCCTGAAAGCGGGACAGCAGTTTAGTAATACGAAAGGCCGACAAAGCGGGCGAACCACGCAGTATTTCCATAATCAAAGTTCTCTCGTCTTCGAAGCAACTGACTTCAGCACTTCATTGGGCGCAACAGGGGGAAAACGCGCGCCATTATAGAGAATCAACGCCGCAGACGAAACCGTTTGCGCGGTGATAATTAATAAAAGCGCACCGGCCCGGCAAATTGTCATAACGTGTCAATAAAGTTGCACACTGGCGTTTTGTTGCGCAAAATGCCCCGACACTGTTGATTTAACCATAACAAATTTGCGGTAAAAAACCAGCGGTGTTTATGTGTCACCAGCGGATAACTTTTTGAAACGTATAAAAATAAATTACATACTGATCGGTATTGTCGCCTTGCTCCTGGCGCTTGCCTTATGGCCCAATATTGCCTGGCGCAGTGGGCAAGGTGGGCAACTTGATGCCATCAAATCCCGTGGGGAACTACGGATTAGCACGTTAAATTCACCGGTCACCTACTTCTCGACCCCGCAAGGGCCGGGAGGGCTTGACTACGAGCTGGCAAAACGCTTTGCCGATTACCTCGGCGTGAAGCTGGTGGTGCAGGCGCGCCAGAACATCAACGACCTGTTTGACGATCTGGACGACGGCGATGCCGATCTGTTGGCCGCCGGGCTGATCTACAACCAGGAGCGCATCAGCCGTGCGCGCACCGGCCCGGCTTATTACTCTGTTTCCCAGCAGTTGGTCTATCGCCTGGGCACGCCGCGGCCGAAAAGCTTTGCCGATATCAAAGGCCGGCTGGGGGTTGCTTCCGGCTCGGCGCATGCCAGCACGCTGAAACAGCTCAAGCAGGCCGCCTTCCCGGCGCTCAGTTGGGAAGCCGCCAGCGACCAAACCTCAAAAGAGTTGCTCGAACAGGTTGCCGACAACAAGCTGGATTACACCGTGGGCGATTCGGTGACGATCGCCCTGCTGCAGCGCATCCACCCACAGTTGGCGGTGGCGTTCGACGTTACCGACGAAGAGCCCGTCACCTGGTATTTCAAACGCGCGAATGACGACAGCCTGTACGCTGCGATGCTCGATTTCTATAGCAAGATGGTGGAAGACGGCACGCTGGCAAAGCTGGAAGAAAAATACCTTGGCCACGTTGGCAGCTTTGATTATGTCGATACCAAGACGTTCCTCTCAGCGATCGATACCGTGTTGCCGAACTTCCGCACGCTGTTTGAACACTATGCCAACGAGATCGATTGGAAGTTGCTGGCGGCGATCGCCTATCAGGAATCACACTGGAACCCGCAGGCCACCTCCCCTACCGGCGTGCGCGGTCTGATGATGCTGACACGCGCCACGGCCGATGGGCTGGGGGTTAATAATCGCCTGGATCCGGAAGAAAGCATCCAGGGCGGCGCGCTCTACCTGCGGCGCCTGATGGACAAGGTGCCGGACAGCGTGCCGGAAGATGAGCGCATCTGGTTTGCTTTGGCTGCCTATAACATGGGCTGGGGCCATATGCTGGATGCCCGCAAGCTGACAAAAATGCAAAAAGGCAACCCGGACAGTTGGGTGGATGTAAAACAACGCCTGCCGATGCTCAGCCAAAAACGCTACTACCCGCATCTGACCTACGGCTACGCGCGCGGGCGCGAGGCTTACTCTTACGTAGAGAATATCCGCCGCTATCACGTCAGCCTGGTAGGGTATCTGGTGGAAAAAGAAAAGAAGGCGGCAACGCAGAAGTATAGCTACCCGGCCGTTGCGCCGGAGCTGGCGCTCAATCAGCAGCGGTGAGCCGCATGGCCCACGCTTATTGCTCGCCTTTATCCGCGCGGCGCGCCAGCTTTAAGGCCTTTTGCTGCTCACGGCGCTGGCGGAAGAACGCGCTCAGCATCCCTGCACAGTCATCGGCTAACACACCGGCGGTAATGGCCAATTGGTGATTCATGCCTGGGTGGCGCAGGATATCCAGCAACGAACCGGCCGCGCCGGTTTTCATATCTGCCGCGCCGTAAACCAGGCGGCCGATGCGGCTGTGGATCATCGCGCCGGCGCACATGACACAGGGCTCTAACGTCACGTACAGCGTAGCGTTCAGCAAACGGTAGTTTTGCAACACCGCCCCGCCTTGGCGCAGCGCCATAATTTCCGCATGGGCCGTTGGATCGTGGCGGCCAATCGGCCGGTTCCAGCCTTCGCCAATCACCTGGTTGTCCAGCACCAGCAGCGCCCCGACCGGCACTTCGCCTTCCTCCTGCGCACGCAGGGCAAGCTGCAATGCCTGGCGCATCCAGTATTCATCATTATATTCGGTCATGGCATGGCTCCTCGGGCGCTTTTGCGGCGGGCATTATACACACCCGGCGAAGCCCGGCAATGCTGCGTGAGTGCCCGCAGCCATGATTAGGCTACGCCGCCAGAAACAACAAAGGGCGGAAATCCGCCCTTTTTTCATTCCAACTGCTGCAGTTCACCCTTCTTGCTCACCCGCCAACGGTGTTCGCAAAAAAACAGCAGCGGGTTGTCTTGCTTGCTGTCGCTGTAGCCACTGTACAGCTTGAGCGGTGCGCCCAACCGCTGTTCCAACTGCACCACTTTCTGCACGCCAAGACAGCGCATCGCCAGCACCCAGCCGCCGTGGCGGCGCGCCATCTGGCTGCCCACCAGCCGCACCCCGGGCAAAAAAGCCGAATCACGATAGACCTGCTCCACCAGGCGCTCTGGCGAGCCGGTGATCAACCACACCTGCGCATCGTGCGATTCAAGGTATTGCCGCAGGCGCAACTGCACCACGGGAAAAGCAGTGACCTTCGCGCGGAACTCGCTGACAAACTGTTGCTCCAGCGCTTTCAACCGGGCTTCGCGACGGCCGAAGGTAATGGCCCACAGCAGCACGCTCATCGGCCAGCGCGCCGCGCGCCCCATCACCAGCATGGCCAGCCCGACGATTGGCAACAGCGGCACCACCAACAGCAGGTTCAATGGCATATTACGCAGCAAAAAGCGCAGAAAGCTGCCGAACATGTCTTCCTGATGCAACGTACCGTCCAGATCGAAAAAGACGATGCGGTAACCTTCTATGGCCTCCTGGCCCTGTTGGTCATTCAAACCTGACTCCTTTAGAGAGTAAACCCAGCATTCGGGCAAACATGCACCCAGCGGCTATCGTAATCACCCCGCCGGGCAGATACAACTGAGGCCGCATTCCGAATACCGGCACGGCCCCAACGCCGGCCATCAGAGCTGCGGGCCTAACGCCGCACGCAAATAGCCCTGGTGCTGGCGCAAACGCCGCTGCGCTTCGGGTGCGTCAACGCCGGCCAGTATCATCAGGATCGCCGGTTTTACCTCAAACCCCGTTTGCGCCAGCGCCGCCTGCGCCACGCTGCGTTCCGCGCCAGTGGCTTCGACGACGATACGGCAGGCGCGATCCACTAACTTTTCATTGGTGGCTTTCACATCCACCATCAGGTTCTGATACACCTTGCCCAGTTTGACCATCGCGCCGGTTGAGATCATATTCAACACCAGCTTTTGCGCAGTGCCGGACTTCATGCGCGTGGAGCCGGTCAGCGCTTCAGGGCCGACCACCGGGGAAATAGCCACCTGCGCTTCTTTTGCTATCGGCGAACCGGGGTTGCAGGAAATAGCCGCCGTCGGGCAGCCCAGCTGGCTCGCATAGCGCAATGCGCCGATCACATACGGCGTGCGCCCGGAAGCGGCCAGGCCAATCACCATATCGGTAGCGGCCAGGTTTAACGCCCGCAGGTCTTCTTCGCCCAAGGCGGCGTTATCTTCCGCCCCTTCCACCGCTTTCAGCAGCGCACCCGGCCCGCCAGCGATCAGCCCCACCACCATGCCATGCGGCACGCCAAAGGTCGGTGGGCATTCCGAAGCGTCCAGTACCCCCAGGCGGCCGCTGGTGCCCGCCCCCAGGTAGATTAAGCGCCCGCCGGCCTGCAGTGCCGCCGCGGCCAGATCCACCGCCTGCGCGATCGCCGGCAGCACCTGCGCCACTGCCTCCGGCACGTTGTGATCTTCCCGGTTAAAGCAGGCTACCATCTCCAGCGTGCTCATCTCATCAAGCGCCATGGTCGCCGGATTGCGGGTTTCTGATACTAAAGCCCCTAAATCCATCTCATCACCTTTCGATTCTCTAATTGATTAATTTTTGAATACTTTATGCAACAAAGCGAGCGCTATTTGCTATTTTAAATGCGTACGCACGGAAAAATTTAACGTTTTTTTGACTGCCAGCCTCCGCTGGCTCAAAGGAAAGGATTCAATGAATACCTTACTGCGCATTCGCCAACTGTACCCAACGTTGGCGCAGAACGATCGCAAACTGGCGGACTTTCTTTTGCACAATACCGAGCAGGTTTGCCATATCAGTTCGCAAAAGCTGGCCGATCTCATCGGAGTGAGCCAGTCAGCGGTGGTGAAATTCGCCCAAAAAATGGGCTACAAAGGCTTCCCGGCGCTGAAACTGGCGCTCAATGAAACCCTGGCCCATGCGCCAGCAGAGACGGTGGTGCCGGTGCACAACCAGATCCTCAGCAGTGACGCGCTGAAGACCGTGGGCGAAAAACTGCTGGCCGAAAAGCAGGCGGCGCTGCGTGCTACGCTTGATATCAACAGTGAGGATCGCCTGGCGCAAGCGCTGGAGATGCTGCGCCAGGCGCGGCGCATTATCCTGGTGGGCGTGGGCGCCTCCAGCCTGGTGGCCAAGGATTTTTGCTTCAAGCTGCTTAAAATCGGGGTGATGGCCACTGCCGAAGCGGATACCCACGTGCAGTTGGCCGCGGTGCAGGCGATGGAAAAACAGGATTTGCTGGTGGCGATTTCATTCAGCGGTGCGCGGCGGGAAGTGAATCTGGCGGCGGAAGAGGCGCGCCTTGCCGGCGCCAGCGTGCTGGCGTTAACCAGCTTTACCCCCAACGCCCTGCAGCAGCGGGCCGATCACTGCCTGTATACCATTGCCGAAGAGCCCAATACCCGCAGCGCAGCGATCTCTTCCAGCACGGCGCAGTTCGCGCTGACCGATCTGCTCTTCATGGCGCTGATCCAGCACGATCCCGATCACGCGCGCGATCGCATCCGCCACAGCGAACAATTGATGAAAAAATTGGTATAACCGCCAGGGATTGCCGGGCGGCCTTGAAATAATCAATGAGGGGCTTGAAGCGCCCATATTTGTTACGCTCGTCCTGCTGTTCGCAGCACGGGCAAAGGTTCGCTAGTGACCAATGACATGAGCGCCTGGCGCTCTGAATGTTACCTCATCCTTTCCGCCGCCCACTTCGCAAACATTAAGCTGGAAAAAGCCCCGGATATTATTCCGAGGCTTTGAAGTCGTCACCCGATAAGCTTCAAATCAACTTTTCGGTGTGTCTTTTGGTCTTGGTAGAAGTTTTCATGAGGCCCCACACTAAGTAAGTAAAGCTCCAATTTATCCTCCACCCAGCTGTAACCAAGAAGAGTTAAGCGGTTGTTCAGCTGAAATTTATGAACACGCAGAAATGACAAGTCGCCTTTCTTTTGTTCACCAATTTCAGGGTTTGCAATTATCACATCGATTTCATCTTCAACGATTTCTTGCAAGGGTTCAGGAAGTTTATCAATGGTCTTTTCAAAGCGGCGGCTCTGATAAACATCAACCTCTCTTTCGTTCTGTCCTTCTGACATAACGCTTTACCTTGTTGTTCTTGATTTCGCTTTGTGCAAGCAAGACTTCGCTGATGAAACTGAATGGTAAATCGGGGTTATCCTCGGCTATACGGCCAATTCTAGCCCAATGTTCAATCTGCTTCGGAATGCTCCTACTGGAAGCGTCAGCATAAACCTTAACATCACTTACAAAGTCGTCGTCTAAGCGGATGCTGGTTGCCATATGGGATCCTCGGATTTCGTTTTCAGGTTTTCGGGCTTCAGCTAGGAGGCCCACAATCATGTTGCGACAATTTGTCGCGCATTGCAACCAAAAGAAGCAAGGTTAGCCATTAACGCCAGAACGAAAAAAACCGCTCATGACGTACACTGTTTACCTAAGATGTTTTGAGTGAACGGAATACTGGGTTTTTGAGATACGAACGGTCCTCTGTTTGGGCCGTTTTCTTTTCTCTGGCAGGATAAACTGCTTCACATTCTTCCTCCTTCCTCAGCTTCGTCGGGATAGACCCGGGTTTTCCCAACGAAGCGCGCAGATGCGGCCAAGAAATCATCATTTTTGGGGATATCCTGCATCTGTGTTACAGTGCGCGGCATTGATATTCCCGTGTATCAGAGGCCACCAGCAGTAAGCTCACACATGAGGTTAAATCTGGGGGCTAAAAAAGGCATGTGTTGCCATTCTGTGTTGCTGAACATGTTTTTTCAATGTTTGAAATATAAACACACACACCGCACGGAATAAAAAAAGCATATAACCGCATGATTTTAACAGATTAAACTCGTAAGTGATTGATATGGCGTTACTAATAACAAAGCGGTGCATCAACTGCGATATGTGCGAACCAGAGTGCCCTAATCAGGCCATCTCAATGGGGGACAATATTTACCAGATAGACAGCGACCGCTGCACGGAATGCGCCGGCCATTATGATACCCCGACCTGCCAGCAGGTTTGCCCCATCGATAACACCATCATTACCGATCCGCAGCGGGTGGAAAGCCAGGAACAGCTGTGGGAAAAGTTCGTGGTGCTGCACCACGCCGACCGGCTGTAAATCCGCGGCCAGCGCAGTTTCGCAAAGCCCAGTGCTTTAGCCTTCGATAATCACCGTCGCGCAGGCGTAGCGGCGTTCATCCGCCAGTGATACATGAATCGACGTGATGCCCATTTGCTGCGCCAGCTCGGCTGCGCGCGCGTGCAAGCGAATGTTGGGTTTACCGAGCGCGTCGTTGAACACTTCGAACTGATTGAAGGCCAGACCATTGCGGATGCCGGTGCCGAACGCTTTCGCCGCCGCTTCCTTGACCGCAAAACGCTTGGCTAAAAAGCGCACCGGTTGCTGATGTTGCAGAAACAGCGCCCACTCCGCCTGATTGAGCACGCGCCGCGCCAGACGATCGCCGCTGCGCGCCACCACTGCCTCGATGCGCGCGATTTCAACGATGTCGGTGCCCAGCCCCAGCACAGCCATCAGCGGCGGGCTTCCCGCATCAGTTGCTTCATCTGCGCCACCGCAACCGGCAGGCCGCTCATTACCGCTTGGCCGATAATCGCGTGGCCGATATTCAGCTCATGCATTTCCGGCAGCGCAGCGATCGGCTGCACGTTATGGTAGGTCAGGCCATGGCCGGCATTCACTTTCAGCCCTTTGCTGGCGGCGTAGCGCGCCGCTTCAACAATGCGCGCCAGTTCAGCCTGGGTGGCCTGTTCGCCCTGCGCATCGGCATAGGCGCCGGTGTGGATTTCGATAAACGGCGCGCCGACGGCGACCGCGGCATCAATCTGGCGCGCGTCAGGATCGATAAACAAAGAAACCGCAATCCCCGCCTGCGCCAGGCGTGCCACGGCCACCGCCATTTTATCCAACTGGCCGGCGACATCCAGGCCGCCCTCGGTGGTGACCTCTTCGCGTTTTTCGGGCACCAGGCAGCAGAAGTGCGGCTTAAGCTCAACGGCAATCTCCACCATTTCATCCGTCACCGCCATTTCCAGATTCATGCGCGTCTGGATAGTTTGGCGCAGCAGGCGCACGTCGCGATCGGTAATATGGCGGCGGTCTTCACGCAGGTGCACCGTAATGCCGTCCGCGCCGGCCTGCTCGGCAATAAATGCCGCCTGAACTGGATCCGGGTATTGGGTTCCGCGCGCGTTACGTAACGTGGCGATATGATCGATGTTAACGCCGAGCAATAAATCAGCCATGACAACCTTCTAAATAACAATGACAAAGTACAGGCAGTTTACACGCTGGCGGAAAACGGCAAAAGCAGAAAGCGACTAGGCGTCGTCGACCGGAGGTGGGGAGGCTTTGCGCACGAACTGGCGGAACAGCTCGCGGCTTTTCAACGGTTTGCCGCCCAGGTAGGGTTTCAGCGCGATGCGGGTAAAGCGTTTGGCGGCGCGCAGCGTCTCGGCGTCAGGAAACTGGCGCTGCGCCAGCGCCCGCAGCTCGCGGCCGGTGAAGCTGTAGTGATCCACCACCAGACTGGCGATAAAGCCCTTTTCTTCGCGGTAGCGGTAGGTCATGCCGTCATCGACAGGCTGGCCGCTGCCGGCGCAGTGCAGGAAATCAACGCCGTACCCCAGGTGATGCAACAGCGCCAACTCAAACTGGCGCAGGGCGTGCTCCGGCGAGCTGTCCTCGCCGGCCAGCGCCTGCAAACACTGCAGGTAATCGAAAAACAGCACTGAGTAGTTGGCTTCCTGCTCCAGCACGCGCGACAACAGCTCGTTCACATACAGGCCGCTGTAGAGCATCATGCCGCTGAGCGGCAAACCAAGAGAGACGGCCTCTGCGCCGCGCAGCGTTTGGATTTCGCCACGCCCGCCCCAGCGCACCAGCAGTGGCGTAAAGGGCTGCAGCGAGCCCTTCAGATTAGAACGGCGGCTGCGCGCGCCTTTGGCCAGTAAACGCACCCGGCCATGCCCTTCCGTGAACAGATCCAGCATCAGGCTGGTTTCACTGTACGGCCGCCCATGCAGGACGAAAGCGCGCTCCCAGCCATCCATGATGGGTTACTTCAGATCGTCAACATAACCCAGGCTACGCAATGCGCGTTCGTCATCAGCCCAGCCGGATTTCACTTTCACCCACAGCTCCAGATGCACTTTGGCTTCGAACATCTGTTCCATATCCTGGCGCGCTTCAATACCGATGGTTTTGATCTTGCTGCCTTTATTGCCGATCACCATTTTCTTCTGGCCTTCACGCTCAACCAGAATCAGGCCGTGCACGTCATAACCACCGCGATCGTTGGCGACAAACTGCTCGATCTCGACCGTCACGGAATAAGGCAGCTCTTCACCGAGGAAACGCATCAGTTTTTCACGAATGATTTCCGAGGCCATAAAGCGCTGGGAACGATCGGTGATGTAGTCGTCCGGGAAGTGGTGCTCCGCTTCCGGCAGCTGTTTGCGCACGATAGCGGCGATGGTGTCCACGTTCATGCCTTTTTCCGCAGAGATTGGCACTACATCGAGGAAATTCATCTGCTGGCTGAGAAACGCGATATGCGGCAACAGCTTGCCTTTATCGGTGACGTTATCGACTTTGTTGATCGCCAACAGCACCGGGCATTTCAGGCTGCGCAGCTTGTTGATCACCATGTCATCGTCGTCAGTCCAGTTGGTGCCTTCCACGACGAAGATCACCAGCTCGACATCGCCGATGGAGCTGCTCGCCGCACGGTTCATCAGCCGGTTGATGGCACGCTTTTCTTCGATATGCAGCCCGGGGGTATCCACGTAGATGGCCTGGTATGGCCCATCGGTATCGATGCCCATGATTCGGTGGCGCGTGGTTTGCGGCTTACGCGACGTAATGGAGACTTTTTGCCCCAGCAGTTGGTTCAACAACGTGGACTTGCCCACGTTTGGCCGGCCAACGATCGCGATAAACCCGCAGTATTGCTTCTCTTCGCTCATTCAAGCTCCAGCTTTTTCAGCGCCTGTTCCGCCGCGGCCTGTTCGGCTTTGCGACGGCTTGAACCCGTACCTACTACGGGCTCGCTTAACCCACTCACCTGGCAATGGATGGTAAATTCCTGATCGTGCGCCTCACCACGGACTTGCACCACCAGATAAGCCGGTAATGGCAGATGCCGGCCCTGCAGGAACTCCTGCAAACGGGTTTTCGGGTCTTTCTGCTTATCACCGGGGCTGATTTCATCCAGCCGGCTGCGATACCAGTCCAGGATCAACCGCTCAACGGTTTGAATATCGCTGTCCAAAAATACGCCGCCGATCAGCGCTTCTACCGTATCGGCCAGGATCGATTCACGGCGAAAACCACCGCTTTTTAATTCCCCCGGCCCCAGGCGCAAACATTCACCCAGATCGAATTCTCGCGCCATTTCCGCCAGCGTATTACCACGCACCAGCGTCGCACGCATTCTGCTCATGTCCCCTTCGTCAACCCGGGGGAAACGATGATAGAGCGCATTGGCGATGACAAAACTGAGGATGGAGTCGCCCAGAAACTCAAGACGTTCATTGTGCTTGCTGCTGGCACTGCGGTGAGTCAACGCTTGCAGCAAAAGCTCGTGCTGTTGAAAAGTATAGCCCAGCTTCCGCTGCAGCCTGTTAATTACGATGGGGTTCATGAGTTACCAATAGATATAATGCGTCAAAAACTTTGCAGCATACGGAACAGGCCTGAGCCGAGCAGAAAGCCAATCCAAAGCTGTTTCGTTTGCAGTGGCTCCCGCAGAAGCCAACTTTTATCATGCGTGAACTATTCTACAACGAGTGGAAATATAATGCTGCGTTTATATATACCCAAAATAACGCGCGTTGCCCCCAAGGGTGAGCAAAGAAAGCCAACGCACTTGCAACCAGGGAGCTTCCCCTGGCAACAGCTTATTGCCCTAACCTGCGAATAAAACCCCGGCGCTTATTTTAAATAATGCGTCGGGGTTAATCTGCGGATTAAAGAGGATATACGCGCTTAATGAATTCCACCGATACGGCTAAACCTTACGCCGGTAGGCCATTCACCTTCTTGTTTTTCAAAACTCATCCAGATTGCCGTGGCTTTACCCACCAGATTTTTCTCCGGCACAAAGCCCCAGTAACGGCTGTCGGCGCTGTTATCGCGGTTATCACCCATCATAAAATAATGGCCCGCCGGCACCACCCACTCCGCCAGTTGCTGCCCGGGCTGCTGGTAATAAGCGCCGATCTGATCCTGAACGCCCGGTACCGCTAGAATGCGGTGGGTAACGTCGCCCAGCGTTTCCTGGCGCTCACGCAGGCGGATGCCCCCCTGAGGAACGGCATCGCTGGTCGGGATCTGATAAAAACCGTTGCTGGCTTCGCCCATGCCGCTGCGGCTGAACATCTGCACAAAGTCACTGGGCTGCGCATTGCTGTAGGTGACTGCCACTGCGGTATCGCAAGACTGCCCGCTATTGCAGGAAGGCTGCACCGTCACACGTTTGTTGACCGGATCATAAGTTACGCGATCGCCCGGCAGGCCGACCACGCGCTTAATATAGTCGAGCTTAGGATCAAGCGGATATTTAAATACGGCGATATCGCCGCGTTTCGGGTGGCCGGTTGGAATCAACGTGGTCTGGGTAATCGGATCTTTAATACCGTAGGCGAATTTCTCCACCAGAATAAAATCGCCAATCAGCAGCGTCGGCATCATTGAACCGGACGGGATCTGGAAAGGTTCATAAATAAATGAACGCACCACAAATACCAGCAACAGCACCGGGAACACCGATGCGCCGGTTTCAACCCAACCCGGCTGCTTGGCGGCCTTCGCCAACGTGTTGTCGTCTACCACGCCCGCAGTCTGTGCATTCAGCGCCGCGATTTTCTCGCGCCGCGCCGGCGCCCATTTAAAGCGCTCGAAGCACCAGATGATCCCGGTCACCAACGTTGCGACCGCCAGGATCAGGGCAAACATATTCGCCATGCAAACTCCCTCGTTACGTAAGCCTTCCGCTTACTTACCGTCTTTACCAACATGCAGGATTGCCAAGAAGGCTTCTTGCGGCAGCTCAACGTTACCGACCTGCTTCATGCGTTTCTTACCGTCTTTCTGTTTCTGCAGCAGCTTTTTCTTACGGCTGACGTCACCGCCGTAGCACTTGGCCAGCACGTTTTTACGCAGCTGTTTCACCGTGGAACGGGCAATAACCTGGTTACCGATAGCCGCCTGGATCGCGATATCAAACTGCTGGCGCGGGATCAGCTCTTTCATCTTCTCCACCAGCTCACGCCCGCGGTAGTTCGCGTTATCGCGGTGAGTGATCAGCGCCAACGCATCCACGCGCTCGCCGTTGATCAGCACGTCAACCCGCACCATGTCTGAAGCCTGGAAACGTTTGAAGTTGTAATCCAACGATGCATAGCCGCGCGACGTTGACTTCAGGCGATCAAAGAAATCGAGCACCACTTCCGCCATGGGGATTTCATACGTCAGCGCCACCTGGTTACCATGGTAAACCATGTTGGTCTGCACACCACGCTTTTCCACACACAGCGTGATGACGTTGCCCAGGTATTCCTGCGGCACCAAAATATGGCACTCGGCGATCGGCTCGCGCAGCTCTTCAATGTTATTCAGCGGCGGCAGCTTGGAGGGGCTATCGACGTAGACAGTCTCTTTGCTGGTGGTCTGCACTTCGTACACCACCGTCGGCGCCGTGGTGATCAGTTCCAGATCGTATTCGCGCTCCAGGCGTTCCTGGATGATTTCCATGTGCAGCAGGCCAAGGAAGCCACAACGGAAGCCAAAGCCCAGCGCCGTCGAGCTTTCTGGTTCATAGAACAAGGAAGCATCGTTAAGGCTTAGCTTGCCGAGCGCATCGCGGAAGCTTTCGTAATCGTCAGAGCTGATCGGGAACAGGCCGGCATACACCTGCGGCTTCACTTTCTTAAAGCCTGGCAGAGCCTTTTCCGCTGGCTGACGGGCCAACGTGAGGGTATCACCCACCGGCGCGCCGAGGATGTCTTTGATCGCACAGACCAGCCAACCCACCTCACCGCAGTTCAGAATGTTGCGGTCGACCTGTTTCGGGGTAAAGATGCCCAAACGGTCGGCGTTATACACCTGGCCGGTGCTCATCACCTTGATTTTGTCGCCTTTGCGCAGCGTGCCGTTTTTTATCCGCACCAGCGAAACCACGCCCAGGTAGTTATCGAACCAGGAGTCGATGATCAGCGCCTGCAACGGCGCATCGGCGTCGCCTTCCGGCGGCGGAATATCACGCACCAGGCGTTCCAGCACTTCGGGCACGCCCACGCCGGTTTTCGCCGAACAGCGCACAGCGTCGGTGGCATCGATACCAACGATATCTTCAATTTCCTGCGCTGCGCGTTCTGGATCGGCCGCCGGCAGGTCGATCTTATTCAGCACCGGCACAACTTCCAAATCCATTTCGATCGCCGTGTAGCAGTTGGCCAGCGTCTGGGCTTCTACGCCCTGCCCGGCATCCACCACCAGCAACGCGCCTTCACAAGCCGCCAGCGAGCGAGAAACTTCATAAGAGAAGTCAACGTGGCCCGGGGTATCAATGAAGTTCAGTTGGTAAATCTGGCCGTCTGGCGCTTTGTAGTCCAGCGTAACGCTCTGCGCCTTGATGGTGATGCCGCGTTCACGCTCCAGGTCCATAGAGTCAAGGACCTGCGCAGCCATTTCACGGTCGGCCAGGCCGCCGCAAATCTGGATAATACGGTCAGACAGCGTCGACTTACCGTGGTCAATATGGGCAATAATGGAAAAGTTTCTTATGTGCTTCATTTAATTAATTTTATCTCTAATTAAGCGCTTAAGTTTTAATTTGGTGGACACAGTCATGGACACAAACCCAAAACCACCCACATAGCATGGGGCGCATCTTACACTGTATATGCGCTGCGTGAAAGGCAGTGAGGGCTCGCTGTTTGTAAGGTTGGGTAACCCTAAACCTGGCAATCGGTTCAGTGAAACACGCTATTATGCAGGCTTCAGTGTGTTACATGCCGCGCAGGGTTATGAAAGCAGATGTTAAAACGCCAGGCGCCCCCTTTGCCGAATAAAACATCACGTTAATCCTCGGCCCACCATCTGCTAAACCATTAACGACGATCGCGCCATAAACCCTTTCCTAAAAATTTAAAAAATAATATTGAGATCAAGGTATTAGATTTTAATATCGCCGTTCCGCTTTAGGAAAAAACCCATATACGCTACCGCGGCGCCCAGTTAGAAAGGGGGCCGAACTCCGCAAAAAAAATACTTCGCGTCACCACGCATGGGCTCTACACATCGGCATGCCCACCGGAGTTCATCAGCATATCTCTGTTCGTTGTTTGGAAGGTAAGTCATGATCGATAAAGGGCAAATGCTGAGCCGGCACGATTTTTCGAAGGTCAACTGGGGCATTCTGGCGGCCGCCGCGCTGCTGTTAACCACCGGCGCAGTGCTTTTACTGCTGCCGTTGCTGAATAACAGCATGGATGAAGCCGGCGTTCTCGCCCTGTTGCAAGCCGGCACGGCCACAATACTACTGGGGTGCATTCTACTGGTGCTGCGGCATTACCTGCGGCCAACGCTCACCTATCGTCTGTATGAGTACGGCGTGCGGGTTGTGGATAATGCCAGCAATAAAGAACGTTTTATTCCGTTTGAAAAAATCAGCGAGATCTACCGCTACCGGGCAAGGAACCCGTTTGGCCAATTATGCAACGTTATGGCCTTCCGCTGCGCGGCGGAGCGGCCCTGGTACACGATTTTTAGCAATCTTTCCCATGCCTGGAGCCTGAGCGATGCCATCATCAACCAGCAGGTGCAAATCCGTGGGCCGCAGGCGCTGAACGAGCTGTATAACGGCAACGTGCTCGACTTTACCTATATCAACAACAACGCCCGGGCGCTGTTCCACCTGCTGCGCAACGACATGCGAACTCTGCCGGGGCAAACGTTGCGTTTAAGCAGCACGCTGTTGATCACCCCGCAGCGCCAGATCCCGCTGGCAACCCTTGGCGCGCTGGAAAGCAACCGTGAGCAGGGCACGATTCGTTTGCTTGATAAGCAGGGGAATACGCTGTTTGTAGCCGATTACTTCGCGCTGATCTGCGCGGATTTATTTATCGCACTGCTGGAGCATATGATTTATCACCGCGCCACGGACGCCAAGCGCCTCTCCCAGTAGGCACTCAAAGCCGGTGGCGCGGCGGCGGTTTACAGCGGGGAATGTTGTTCCGGCGGCTCGCGCATTGCGCCAGGCGGCAGACCAATTTGCAGCACCACCGGTTGGTAACTCGCCTGGGCGCTCAAACGGCCAGCCAGGCGGCGCACCACGAGAAAGGCCCCGCCGCCGCCTACTAAGGCGCCAAGCAGCGCAGCGCTGTCGCTGCCCATCAGCCATTGCAGCATAGCGGCACCTAAGAGGATCCCCAGCAGCGGCGCCAGATACACCAGCATGGCGGAGCGCAGCAGGCTGCCTTCGGCGATCCCCACCTCAATACGCTGGCCCGGCACCACCGGCTGGGCAATGTGCACCTGCAGTTGATGCTGCGTCTCGGGCGCCAGTTCGTTCAGGGCGCGGGCGCCGCAGCCGGTGCGAGCGTGGCAACTGCCGCAGCCGCCGGCTTTGGGCTCACAGCGCAGCACCGCTACGCCCTGCTGCCACGAGATGACCGTGGCCCATTCTTTCATCATTAGGGAGCTACCTTAAACGTAATACTGTCTGCAATGCGTTTGGCCGTTGGCGTTGGCAACTCGCCAATAATCGTGATCTCATGGCCATTGCGCACCTCAATCTGGATAGTACGCCGCCCCTGGCGGTAATACTGCGGAGCGCTGCCGCTCGCCGCCGGGCTGACATTCACCGAGAAACTAAACAAACCATCGCTATAGAGCCGTGATTCCACCGGCACCGCCACGTTAGGCAGCGAGTGGCGAGTGGTCGCCACCTCATCAACGCCAGCCGGCAACCAACCCACGGCCCACCCCAGTTTAGCGGTGGCGGCCGCCGGTGGCGATAACACCGGCGGCAGGTTGGCTTTGAGCAACCCGCGCATCACGTTCTGCACGTCGCTGCCGACCACGAAGGAAATGACCCGGTATTGTTCCAGCGTTTCACCATCGCGATCAAGCAAATCGACCCGCAGCGGCAGCTTGGTGTCTTCATCAATCCACACCAGGTAACTGTAGCGTGAACCATCACGGGCCACGACGCGAACCACTTCGCACGGGCGATCGGCAATACGGGTACGGCCCACGGAGAGAAAGTCGTAATATTTCGCCAGGCGGTTGAAATCGCTATAAACGATGCCCGGCAGCGCATCGACGATATGATCCCCAGGCAGGGTGAACGGCTCTAAACCGGGCTCAAAATAACTGATGCCCTTGCCCCGCTGCAACACTTCACGGCGCGGGCCATCCATATGCAATAGCTGGGCAAGCGGCTGTTGATCAATCAACGCATAGCGATAGCGCAGGGATTCAATCCCCAGCTTACTGATGCTGATATAGGCGAGTTCATAATTGAGCGTGCGGCTGGCGCTGTTCATCTGTTGTAACATCGCCCCGGGCGTATCTTGCGCCGGGGCGATGCTTGAGTAGAACAGGCTACCCGCCAAGAGACAGACGGAGAACCAAAGTTGCTTCATTACTGCTGCTGCATTCCTAAGGACTGGGTGCCTGGAACCTGAATGGCGGCCTGCTGCGGATTGCTTTGTTCAAGCTGCAGATCGCCAGAATGCAGGCGGCGTTGCAATTCATAATCCTGCAGCATTGCGTTGATACGCCGGCGCTGTTCCTGCACCTGCTGCTGTTGGCCGCTGCCCACCGCCAGGCCTTCAGACGGCACGCCAAGGCTGACCGGTGAAGGTTGCCCCATGATCGGCAACGTATTGAACGCCGGCGTTTCAGCCGCCTCGGAGTGCGCGGCCGGCTGGTTGTACTGCTGAACCCCAACAATCACCGCCAGAGAAACACAGGCGGCAACGCCCACCTGAGTGAGCTGGCTGGCCCACGGGCGAACCTTGTGCCAAAACGGCAGTTTTTGCCAGGTTTCGGGCTGGGGTTGAGACTCGGGAATAGCTGAAGGAACCAAACGAGCCGGCTCTTTCTCCAGCGCTGCAGCCACACGTTCTGCGATATCGAAATGAATTACTTGCCCGATATCACCCCGCATCGTGTCACGTATCAGGTGATAGCTCTGCCAGCTTTGTTGAAGCGCACGATCTTTAGACAATGAACTCAGCAGTTCATTATCGAGCGATTCCCCATCCATCAGAGCGGAAAGCTTTTCTTTCTGCATGCCTAAGTACCCTTCCTGTGCCCGCTATTGCTAACGTTGGATCAGCGGTTGAACTTTATTATCGATAGCCTCCCGAGCACGGAAAATGCGCGAACGCACCGTTCCGACCGGGCAATCCATGACGGCCGCTATCTCTTCGTAGCTTAAACCGTCCAGCTCACGCAAAGTGATCGCCATGCGGAGATCCTCTGGGAGCGACTCAATAGTACGGAAAACTATCTGTCTCAGCTCTTCTGACAACATTAAGTTCTCAGGGTTCGAAATTTCTTTCAGTGCGCCCGCACTTTCGTAATTTTCCGCATCGTTGGCGTCCACATCGCTGGACGGCGGACGGCGGCCCTGGGCAACCAGGTAATTCTTTGCCGTGTTCACGGCGATACGATATAGCCAGGTATAAAAGGCGCTATCACCACGGAACGACTCCAGTGCGCGATAGGCTTTAATGAACGACTCCTGCACCACATCAGGCACATCGCCCTGCGGCACATAGCGGGAAACAAGGCTCGCAACCTTGTGCTGGTAACGAACAACCAGCAGGTTAAACGATTTTTGATCACCCTTTTGGACCCGCTCAACCAGAACCTGATCCGTTAACTGCTCGCTCATCCGAGGTAATGTCTCCCCAAATCTGTCTCCACGCATAAAATTGTACTGCCAGCCATACGTTCTTTTCCTGAGCAAGCATTCGCTTGGAGTTTACACATAACACGAAGTTCCCTGACGCCGTTGTTTTTTTGTACCACTTGTGTGCCCCATCCATGGCTTTTGCCGGGAGAAGTAGGCTAACATGAATTTCATTCTTCTTCCTGCACAGATCATACGCTATGCAACCGTCATCTGAACATGTCAGCGATGTGCTGATCATTGGCAGCGGTGCTGCTGGCCTTTCTTTAGCCCTGCGGCTGGCCGAATACTGCAAAGTTACCGTACTGAGTAAGGGGCCGCTCAATGAAGGCTCGACCTTCTATGCGCAAGGCGGTATCGCCGCTGTGTTTGATGAAACCGACAGCATAGCCTCCCACGTGGACGATACGCTGATCGCCGGCGCGGGCCTGTGCGATAAGGAAGCCGTTGAGTTTATCGCCGGCAATGCGCGCCACTGTGTGCAATGGCTGATCGACCAGGGCGTTTTATTCGATACCGAAACCAACGCCCAGGGAGAAGCGCGTTACCACCTGACGCGCGAAGGGGGCCACAGCCACCGCCGCATTCTGCATGCCGCCGACGCGACCGGCAAGGCAGTAGAAAACACGCTGGTGGGGAAAGCAAGCGCCCATCCGAATATTTATGTAAAGGAACGTAGCAACGCCGTTGATCTGATCACCTCGAACAAAATCGGCCTGCCGGGCACCCAACGCGTCGTCGGCGCCTATGTCTGGAACCGCGATCGCGAGCAGGTGGAAACTCACCGTGCCAAAACGGTCGTGCTGGCCACCGGCGGCGCGGCAAAGGTGTACCAATATACCACCAACCCAGACGTTGCCTCGGGTGACGGCATCGCCATGGCCTGGCGCGCCGGCTGCCGGGTGGCGAATCTCGAGTTCAACCAGTTCCACCCCACCTGCCTGTTTCATCCGCAGGCGCGCAACTTCCTGCTGACGGAAGCGCTGCGCGGTGAAGGCGCCCATTTGAAACGCCCGGACGGCAGCCGTTTTATGCCGGATTTCGATCCGCGCGGCGAACTGGCCCCGCGAGATATTGTGGCCCGCGCCATCGATCATGAAATGAAGCGCCTGGGCGCAGATTGTATGTATCTGGACATCAGCCATAAACCGGCTGAATTCATTACCCAGCACTTCCCGATGATCCACGAAAAGCTGCTGTCGCTGGGCTTTGATCTCACCCGCCAACCGATCCCCATCGTCCCGGCGGCCCACTACACCTGCGGCGGAGTGATGGTCGATCAGCACGGCCGCACCGATCTGGACGGCCTGTACGCTATCGGCGAGGTCAGCTATACCGGCCTACACGGCGCCAACCGCATGGCCTCTAACTCACTGCTGGAATGCCTGGTGTATGGCTGGGCGGCGGCGGAAGACATCCGGCTGCGCCTGCCTGCCATAAAAGCCGCCAAAGCGCTACCCGCCTGGGATGAAAGCCGGGTTGATGATTCCGATGAACGCGTGGTTATTCAGCATAACTGGCATGAGCTGCGGCTATTTATGTGGGATTACGTCGGCATTGTGCGCACCACCAAGCGGCTGGAGCGCGCCCTGCGCCGTATAACGACGCTGCAGCAGGAAATCGATGAGTATTACGCCAATTTTCGCATTTCCAACAACCTGCTGGAACTGCGCAACCTGGTTCAGGTGGCGGAGCTTATCGTGCGCAGCGCCATGGCGCGCAAAGAGAGCCGCGGGCTGCATTACACGCTGGACTACCCTGACACGCTGCCGGAGGCGAAGCCCACCATTCTGCAGCCCTGAGTTTTCTATTAATAGAACAGATAAAAATCAGTAATCAGGCGGCGAAACTGCGCAGTATAGCTACCGTCCGCCTGCTTGATGGCGAGCGCCGTTTCCGCCGTTGCCTGCGGCTGGCGCACCAGCGCCAACAGTACCCGATGGCATGGCGTGTCGGCACGATCGCTAACGTTAACCCGCTGTGCGCAGTGCCAACCGCACTGCAACGCGGCGGTTTCAAACGCGCTGCCGATATCATGGGGCAACACCACGCAGAAAACCCCCTGCTCACTCAGCAATTGGCTGGCGCAGGCCAGCAGCGCTTCGTGTGTCAGGGTGCCGGTGTAACGCGCCTGGGCGCGGGCGTCATCGCGGCAGGCGACGGCGGGTTCGAAATACGGCGGGTTGCTGACGATCAGATCGTAAACCCCGGCGTGCTGCCGCACATAGTCGTGAATATCCTGCTGGTGCACCTGAATGCGCTGCGGCCAGGGGCAAGCTTGTACGTTGTCGCTGGCCTGGGCGGCGGCATCGGCATCCAGTTCCACCGCATCAATATGCAGTTGCGCGGAACGCTGCGCCAGCATGAGGGCAATCAACCCGCTGCCGCAGCCGATATCCAACGCACGGCCCTTGGCGGGTAGCGGCGCCCAGGCGCCGAGCAACACGCCATCAGTGCCCACTTTCATGGCGCAACGATCGTGGGCGACAAAAAATTGTTTGAAGGTAAACCCGCCGCGGCGCGGCTTAAAATTCGCTTTAGACTGACTGCTCACAGTAACCACCGGGTGTTAAAACTGGCGTAGCATAAGGCAAAGCGTTTTTCGGGAAAAGGAAAGCTTTCCACTTAAAGGGTGAACAACGCGGCCAACCCGTCTATAATCGGCGCCCCAAGTAGAGGTAGACAATGACAGCAACCAATTTTTCCGAACTCGATCTCGATGACCGCCTGCTCGACGCGCTGCGCGACAAAGGCTATGACCGCCCAACCGCCATTCAGGCTGAAGCTATCCCACCGGCAATGGATGGGCGTGATGTATTGGGCTCTGCGCCAACCGGCACCGGAAAAACGGCTGCGTTTTTGCTGCCTGTATTACAGCACTTGCTGGATTTCCCGCGCAAAAAATCCGGGCCGCCGCGCGTACTGATCCTGACCCCAACGCGTGAACTGGCGATGCAAGTGGCCGATCAGGCCCGCGAACTGGCCGCCCATACCTCGCTGGACATCGCCACCATCACCGGCGGTGTGGCTTATATGAACCACGCCGAAGTCTTCAGCGAAAACCAGGATTTGGTCGTCGCCACCACCGGCCGTTTGCTTCAATACATCAAAGAAGAAAACTTTGATTGCCGCGCGGTCGAAACCCTGATCCTCGACGAAGCCGACCGCATGCTGGATATGGGCTTTGCGCAGGATATCGAAACCATCGCTGCCGAAACCCGCTGGCGCAAACAGACCATGCTGTTCTCCGCCACGCTGGAAGGGGAAGCGATCAGGGAATTCGCCGAACGCATTCTGGAAGAACCGGTAGAGGTGGAGGCTGATCCTTCACGCCGCGAGCGCAAAAAGATCCTGCAGTGGTACTACCGCGCCGACGACATCCAGCACAAAACCGCCCTGCTGGTGCATCTGCTCAAACAGCCGGACGTGCAGAAATCCGTGGTGTTCGTGCGCAAGCGTGAGCGGGTGCATGAACTGGCGGCCTGGCTGCGCGAAGCGGGCATCAACACCTGCTATCTGGAAGGCGAAATGGTGCAGGCCAAGCGTAACGAAGCGGTTAAGCGCATGATGGATGGCCGCGTGAATGTGCTGATCGCCACCGACATCGCCGCCCGCGGCCTGGATATTCTGGATATCACCCACGTATTCAACTTTGATATGCCGCGCACTGCCGATATTTACCTGCACCGCATTGGCCGCACCGGCCGCGCTGGGCGCAAAGGCACCGCCATCTCACTGGTTGAAGCGCACGATCATCTGCTGTTGGGTAAAGTGGGCCGTTACCTGAATGAACCGCTGAAGGCGCGGGTGATTGACGAACTGCGGCCCAAGAGCAAGGTGCCCAGCGAAAAGAGCAACGGCAAACCTTCGAAAAAGGTGCTGGCAAAGCGCGCTGAACAGAAAGAAAAGAATAAAACCAAGCCTAAAACCAAAGTGCGCCAGCGCGACGCGAAAAACGTCGGCAAGCGCCGCCAGCCAAAAGCTAACCAAGCCTAATCCAGGCCGGGCAACCGGCCTCAGCTCCCGCCACACTTTTCGGCCAAATGTAAAAAAGCCAGTCAGCGTTAACTGACTGGCTTTTAGCCCCCCTGTTACCTTAAGCCGGAATTACAGGCTTTCAGTAAAGGTACGGGTGATAACGTCGCGTTGCTGTTCTGGAGTCAGTGAGTTGAAACGCACGGCGTAGCCAGAAACACGGATGGTCAACTGCGGATATTTTTCTGGGTGTTTAACCGCATCTTCCAGCGTTTCACGGCGCAGTACGTTCACGTTCAGATGCTGACCGCCTTCTACGCGCACGGAAGGTTGCATTTCCATTGGCACTTCGCGGTATTCGAACTGGCCCAGTTCGCTGACCGGTACAACCTGGTCTTCCGCGTAGTCAGCTTTGGCGCATACGCAGCGGGCTTCAGATTTGCCTGCATCCAGCAGCCAGAAAGAATTCACCAGCGCCTGATTGTTCGCTTTCGTGATTTGAATACCTGTGATCATCTTGTGCCTCCTACAAGAGCGAAAGAATTTTGTTGCGTGAGAAAACCTAACGCCGGTTTTGGCCATTTGGTAAAACCATTGTTGTCTTGTTGTTCTATATACCAGCCTAAACGTGGCGATTCTTTGACTAATATCAATTTTTTAGGGGTAACGCGAAACACCAAAGAAGCAAATTTCTGTTTTATATCAATATTCTCATTTTCGCCGGTAAAAAATAATTTTGTAAATTTTCAACTATTTTTGCAAAGATCGTGGGCATTCTACTTTTTCAGGATCACGAAAAGCAGGTTTCACTCAACGTTGGTAAACGGTAAGCTATGCCCGGTGAAATGTTAACAAAAACAAAGGAGAGCGGTTATGTCCACTTCCCTCACATGGCATGACGTGATCGGCAAAGAAAAAGAGCAGCCCTATTTTCGTGAAACGCTCGCCTTTGTTGCCGCAGAACGCCAGGCCGGTAAGACCATTTACCCACCCCAGAAAGACGTATTTAACGCTTTCCGCTTTACTGAACTGGGCGACGTGAAAGTGGTTATCCTGGGGCAAGATCCTTATCACGGCCCGAACCAGGCGCATGGCCTGTCGTTTTCCGTTCGCCCGGGCGTGCCTGCGCCACCGTCTCTGGTCAATATGTATAAAGAGTTGGCGACGGATATTCCCGGCTTCCAACGCCCGGAGCACGGCTACCTGCAAAGCTGGGCGGAACAAGGGGTTATGCTGCTCAACACCGTGCTGACCGTTGAGGCCGGCCGGGCGCACTCCCACGCCAACCTGGGCTGGGAAACCTTTACCGATCGGGTTATCGCCGCATTAAACGAACATCGCGAAGGAATTGTGTTCTTGCTGTGGGGATCGCACGCGCAGAAGAAAGGGAATTTTATCGATCGTAACCGCCACCACGTCCTGAAAGCGCCGCATCCTTCACCGCTTTCTGCTCACCGTGGGTTCTTTGGTTGCCATCATTTTTCGCAGGCGAACCAACTGCTGGAACAACAGGGGCTGGCGCCGATTGATTGGGTGCCGCGTTTGCCGCAGGCCTAAGCGACAAAGCGCTAAAGGTTATCGCCCCCTCGATCAATAAACCGAGGGGGCATGCAGTGCCTTGCCCCTGACTTTACCCTGCGGGTAACAGCAAGGAACAGCCACCGCGGGGTTCAGCGGCGGCCGATGCACTGCATAGGGGTTTGTTAGCTTTTGGCTTTGGAAACCGCCACCATCGCCGGGCGCAGCAGGCGGCCATTTAACGTATAGCCTTTCTGCATCACCATGGTCACGTGGTTTGGCTGGTGTTCTTCAGATTCCACCATGCTCATCGCCTGGTGCACATCCGGGTTGAACGGCACATTCACATCCCCGACGATCTCAATACCGTATTTGCGAACCACATCCTGCAGCGATTTCAGCGTCAGCTCAATGCCTTCAATCATCGGCGCCAGATCGGGGTTATTTCTATCCGCCAGTTCCAGTGCACGCTCCAGGTTATCGATCACCGGCAGCAAATCGGCAGAGAATTTTTCCAGCGCAAATTTATGCGCCTTTTCAATATCCAGCTCGGTGCGGCGGCGGATATTTTCTACTTCAGCCTTGGCACGCAGCAGGCTTTCACGTTCACGTTGCTGCGCTTCGGCCAGTTGCGCTTCCAGTTCAGCAATACGCTCATCACGCAGATCGGCACTTTCGGTCTGCACATCATCATGTTCGTTGTGTACTTCCTGCGCCTGATCCTTTTCTTCCGAGACTTGCTCGTTTGGCGTCTTCTGTTCTTTACTACTCATGAATATCTCCGCGTTTTAGCATTAATCTCGCAACTTGGCTTATTATGTGGGGATCAAAACCGGGGTTTCAAGTCAACCGGTGATAATGTCGGGCATAATCCGGCTCGGGTGAGGAAAATCACACCAATGAATAAAAAATTCAAATGTATTGGCATTGTTGGGCACCCAAGGCACCCCTCTGCACTAGCAACCCATGAGATGCTGTACGACTGGCTGAAAGCCCATGGTTACCCGGTGATCGTCGAACGGCAAATTGCCCATGATTTAAAGCTGAAAGGCGCGGCAACTGGCAGCCTGGCGGAAATAGGCCAGCAGGCCGATCTGGCCGTGGTGGTCGGCGGCGACGGCAATATGCTCGGCGCCGCACGCGTGCTGGCGCGCTATGCCATCAAGGTGATTGGCGTTAACCGCGGCAACCTCGGCTTCCTGACCGATCTGGACCCGGACAACGCCCTGCAGCAGTTGGCTAACGTGCTGGAAGGCGAATATATTGATGAACAGCGCTTCCTGTTGGAAGCCCTGGTGCACAATCAGCATCAACAGTGCCGCACCAGCACCGCCATCAACGAAGTGGTGCTACATCCGGGCAAGGTCGCCCATATGATTGAATTTGAAGTCTATATCGACGACATTTTCGCCTTCTCGCAGCGCTCTGACGGGCTGATTATCGCCACCCCCACCGGCTCGACCGCCTATTCGCTCTCTGCCGGCGGCCCGATCCTGACGCCTTCGCTACAGGCCATCGCACTGGTGCCAATGTTCCCACATACCCTGTCTGCGCGCCCGCTGGTCATTAACGGCGACAGCACCATCCGGCTCAAATTTTCGCAGGTGAGCAGCGATCTGGAGATCAGTTGCGACAGCCAGATTGCTCTGCCGATCCAGGAAGGAGAAGAGGTGTTAATCCGCCGCAGCGACTTCCATCTGGATCTGATACACCCCAAAGATTACAGCTATTTCAATACGTTGAGCACCAAGTTGGGGTGGTCAAAAAAATTATTCTGAAAATAGCGCCAGCTACTTTACTGTATATAAAACCAGTTTATACTGTATGAAACCACAGTCATGTATTTATACACAGGAAGGTCACCATGCTGGCGCAATTAACCATCAGCAATTTTGCTATCGTTCGTGAGTTGGAAATTGATTTTCAACCGGGTATGACGGCGATTACCGGTGAAACCGGCGCCGGTAAATCCATTGCCATTGATGCCCTGGGGCTGTGCCTGGGCAACCGGGCTGATGGCAACGTGGTGCGCCAGGGGGCCTCCCGCGCCGATATCTGTGCACGCTTTTCGCTGGCAGACACCCCATCGGCTCGCCAGTGGCTGGAACAAAACCAACTGGACGACAGCAACGAATGCCTGTTGCGCCGCGTGATCGGCGCCGATGGCCGCTCACGCGGCTTTATTAACGGCACCGCCGTGCCCCTTTCACAACTGCGCGAACTGGGCCAACACTTGATCCAAATCCATGGCCAGCATGCCCACCAACTGTTGCTCAAGCCCGAGCACCAAAAGGCCCTGCTGGACGCCTATGCCGGCGAACACGCGTTGTTCACCGCCATGCGCCAGGCATACCTGCAGTGGCACCAAAGCTGCCGCGAACTGGCGCACCATCAGCAGCAGTCGGTTGAGCGCGACGCACGCAAACAGTTGCTGCAATACCAACTGAAAGAGCTGAACGAGTTCTCACCCCAGGCTGGCGAGTTCGAACAAGTCGACGCCGAATACAAACTGTTGGCCAACAGTGGCCAGTTGCAGACCCTTAGCCAACAGGCACTGCTATTACTGGCCGATCACGACGAGCAAAACATGCTCAGCCAGCTCAACAGCGCCAGGCATCTGCTGGTTGAACTGGCCGGTATGGATGAAAAACTGGCCGGCCTGTTGGAGATGCTGGAAGAAGCCACGATTCAAATCAGCGAGGCCAGCGACGAACTGCGGCACTATGCCGATCGCATGGAGCTTGATCCCAACCGGCTGCATGAACTGGAACAACGGTTGTCGCGCCAGATCGGCCTGGCGCGCAAGCACCACGTTGCGCCGGAAGAACTGCCCCAATTGCACCAGCAACTGCTGGATGAACAGCAACAGCTTTCACAGCAGGAAAGCGATCATGCCCACCTGAGCGAAGCCGTGAACCAACATCATCAGCAGGCGCTGCAGTTGGCGCAACAGCTGCAACAAAAACGCCAGCACTATGCCGACGAACTGACCCAACTGATCACCGCCAGCATGCACGCGCTGGCGATGCCGCACGGCAAGTTCCATATCGCCGTGCACTTTGAGCCGGAGCATCTTAGCGCCGAAGGGGCCAGCCGGGTGGAGTTTTGCGTTTCCACCAACCCAGGGCAGCCGCTGCAGGCGTTGGCAAAAGTGGCATCAGGCGGTGAGCTTTCGCGCATCGCATTGGCGATCCAGGTGATTACCGCACGCAAAATGGAAACCCCGGCGCTGATCTTTGACGAAGTGGACGTGGGCATCAGCGGCCCAACCGCCGCCATTGTCGGCCGCCTGCTGCGCCAACTGGGGGAATCAACCCAAGTGATGTGTGTGACCCACCTGCCGCAGGTTGCCGGGTGCGGGCATCAGCACTTCTTTGTTAGCAAACTCACCGACGGCACAGAGACGGAAACCCAGATGGCGGCGCTGGGCAAACGCGCCCGTCTCCAGGAGCTGGCCCGCCTGCTGGGTGGCAGTGAAGTCACCAAAAATACGCTGGCAAACGCAAAAGAACTGTTAGCCGCATAGAAAAGCTCAACTTTTTTGCATCCTCGTGGTCTGAGTTTGGCGCTCTATGCCCGGCAGCTTTCCGTCAACGGGAAAACGCCGCTCCCGCCCTTCGATCGCCTGGTGCCTAAGGGCCGGAGGAGCGCCAACGCTCTGGCAAGTTGAAATATGCCGGGTATATACTCTCATAATCTACGTTGCAGAATAAAAACGCCAACAGCGCGTTTATTCTGCCCTTGTGCTGGCCCCGCGGGCGTATCGCCGAATACGCGGCAAGCAAAGGAGCCGAGGGCTGACTCAGATAAATGATTCGGGCGGCTGAGCGCAGCCAACGCACAGGCAACTTGCAGTATGGTGAGCATAAAGGTTTCCAACTGCTGCAAGGTCTATTATCATCGGCACCCTATGCCCAAAAGGAATGTAATTACTATGCGCTGTAAAATGCTGACTGCTGCCGCTGTGGTTCTTGTGATGCTGACTGCAGGCTGTTCAACTTTTGAAAAAGTGGTTTACCGGCCGGATATCAATCAGGGGAACTACTTAACAGCAGCCGATGTGGCGAAAATTCACAAAGGTATGACCCAACAGCAGGTCGCTTACACCTTGGGTACCCCTATGATGCAAGATCCGTTCGGTACTCAAACGTGGTTCTATGTGTTCCGCCAGCAGCCTGGCCATGAGCCAATCAGCCAACAAACGCTGACGCTGAGTTTTGATAGTGCGGGTGTATTGACGGATATTCAGAACAAGCCAGCGCTGACCAATTAATCAGCCCGGCGCCCGTTATCATCGCAGGTGGCGCTGGCCTTGCCAGGCTGGCGCACTTTCCGGTGATGGGTAGCAAAAAAACAAGGCGCCTTCCGCGCCTTATTTTTTTGCTCTTTCCGCCCGCTGGCGGCGCAACTCTTTCGGATCGGCAATTAACGGCCGGTAGATCTCCACCCGATCGCCATCATTCACTTCATCCCCCAGCTTGGCCGGGCGGCTATAGATGCCCACCTTGTTGGCGGCAAGATCGATCTCGCTGCGCAGTTCCAACAGCCCGGAAGCCCGGATCGCCTGTTCAACACTGCTGCCCTGCGCCAGGGTAACCGTGCGCAGGTACTGGCGCTCCGGCAGTGCGTAGACCACTTCGACCCGGATATCAGGCACTGTAAACCTCTTTGGCCCGCTGGGTGAACGCTTGCACCATGCTGCCTGCCAGCTCTTTGAACACTTTACCGAAAGCCAACTCGATCAGCTTATTAGTGAATTCAAAATCCAGATGTAACTCCACCTTGCAGGCATCGGGGCTCAGCGGCGTGAAATGCCAGCCGCCCATCAGTTTGCGGAATGGGCCATCCACAAGCTGCATATTGATGCTTTGGTTATCCTGCAAGGTGTTACGTGTGGTAAACGTTTTGCTAATCCCCGCCTTGGCGACATCTACCGCCGCCGTCATTTCCTTATCCGTGGCGTTGAGCACGCGGCTACCGGTGCAACCCGGCAGGAAATCAGGGTAAGAATGAACATCATTAACCAATTGGTACATCTGCGCAGCACTGAACGGTACCAACGCAGACCGACTGATCTGTGGCATATCATTTCCTGTGAATCATAAACGCGCAGATAATAACATCGATCGGGCATCAGACAAAAAATCTACGCTTGATTTACCCGGCGCAAAAAGCGAGAAATTACGCATGTGCTGAACGGGAAAGGATTTCTTTCGCTGCGGCATCCAGTATAATGACCGCACTATGACAAAGAAAAAAGCATACAAACCCGGTTCCGCCACCATTGCGCAAAACAAGCGCGCCCGCTACGAATACTTCATTGAAGAAGAGTTCGAAGCCGGCCTGTCCCTGCAAGGGTGGGAAGTTAAATCGCTGCGTGCTGGCAAGGCCAACATCAGTGACAGCTACGTTATGTTCCGCGACGGCGAAGCTTATCTGTTTGGTGCCACCATCACGCCACTGAACGTGGCTTCTACGCACGTGGTGTGCGATCCCACGCGTTCACGCAAACTGTTGCTGAACAAACGCGAGCTTGATTCACTGCTCGGCCGCGTTAACCGCGAAGGCTACACCGTGGTCGCCCTTTCCATGTACTGGAAGAATGCTTGGACCAAACTGAAAATTGGCGTAGCCAAAGGTAAAAAAGAGCACGATAAGCGCGACAACATTAAAGAGCGCGAATGGCAAACGGCGAAAGCCCGCATCATGAAGAACGCCGCCGGCCGTTAAGTTGCTGGCGTAGCAGGGTAAACTTCTGTTATACTGCTGTTTAGTTACTGGGGCTGATTCTGGATTCGACGGGATTGTGAAGCCTTAGGAGCATGCCGAGGGGCGGTTGGCCTCGTAAAAAGCCGCAAAAAAATAGTCGCAAACGACGAAAACTACGCTTTAGCAGCTTAATAACCTGCTCTGAGCCCTCTCTCCCTAGCCTCCGCTCTTAGGACGGGGATCAAGAGAGGTCAAATCCAAAAGAGATCGCGTGGATACCCTGCCTGGGGTTGAAGCGTTAAATCCAATCAGGCTAGTTTGTTAGTGGCGTGTCCATCCGCAGCTGGCAGGCGAATGTAAAGATTGGACTAAGCATGTAGTGCCAACGGTGTAGTAATTTCGGACGGGGGTTCAAATCCCCCCAGCTCCACCAAATTTTGTTCTATAGAACGCCAAAGAAGTCCACTAAGCCCGCATGGCACAAGCCCTGCGGGCTTTTTTACGTCTGCTGGGCGCTGGGGCGATCTTGTGGCTTCCACAACTTTTAGGTACCTTCTTAGGTACCCGAAAGGCAGGTACCCATTTAGCGGGTACCTAAATGATGGAGGTACCTATGGCACGGTTAACAAAACCCCTCACCGATACGGAGATCAAAGCCGCCAAACCACAGGAGGCGGATTACACACTGCATGACGGCGACGGTCTGCAACTGCTCATCAAAAGCAGCGGCAGGAAAGTCTGGCAGATGCGCTACTACCGGCCTTTAACCAAAAAGCGCGCAAAACTGACTTTTGGGCCTTATCCCGAAGTTACTCTGGCCGACGCCCGGCAACGCCGTACAGCGGCCCGCGCCCTGCTGGTAAAAGATATTGACCCTTATGAACACCAGCTTTCATTGCGCAAGCAAGCGCTGGAAACCCAATCCAACACCTTTAAGGTCGTTGCCGAACGCTGGCTACAGCTAAAAAAGAGCAGCGTCACCGCCGACTATGCCTCCGATATCCAGCGCTCCCTCGAAAAGGATATCTTTCCCGCCATCGGCGATATCAGCATCACGGATATTAAAGCGCGCACGCTGGTGCAGGCTATTCAGCCGGTACAGGCCAGAGGCGCGCTGGAAACGGTAAGGCGGTTATGCCAGCGGATTAACGAAGTGATGATCTATGCCATGAACGTTGGTCTGATCGATGCGGCTCCCAGCGTCAATATCAGCAAGGCATTCGAGAAACCGCAGAAAAAGCACATGCCCAGCATCCGCCCGGATCAACTACCGCAACTGATGCAAACAATGCGGCTGGCAAATATCGAGTTACCGACCCGCTGTCTGTTCATGTGGCAGCTTCTCACCCTCACCCGCCCTGTCGAAGCCGCTGAGACGCGCTGGCAAGAGATCGAGCTGGAAGCTAAAGAATGGCGCATTCCGGCCGAACGCATGAAAATGAAGCGGGTACATATCGTTCCGCTGTCAGAACAGGCGTTGGCGATTCTGGCGCTAATGAAGCCCTTAAGCAGCCAGCGGGAATATGTTTTCCCCAGCCACATTAAGCCGTTACAGCCAATGAATAGCCAGACAGTCAACGCCGCGCTGAAACGCGCTGGATTAGGCGGCATTCTGGTATCCCACGGCATGCGCTCCATTGCCAGCACCGCGCTCAATGAGCAAGGCTTTCCGCCCGATGTCATCGAAGCCGCCCTCGCCCACGTAGATAAAAATGAAGTACGCCGGGCCTATAACCGCAGCGATTATCTGGAACAACGTCGCCCCATGATGCAATGGTGGGCTGACTTTGTGAAAGCGGCGGACAACGGCAGCGTGCTGGAAGGCGGAGTCCGGGGACTTAAGGCGATCGGGTGATTGTATGAGGCCGTGTTTTCTCTCCCGCCTCACACCATAAGCAAGTGATGGTGTGAGGCGGGAGACGCGTTATTTTTCTTTGCGTCGGGAACGCTCAAGGTACAAATTCAGCACATCTTCTGCGAATTCATCGTCAACAATGTAAAAGTAGCACTCCGGCACATTGAGTACACGGGCAAATTCGCAGGCCAATTCAAACGTGGGTTTATGCGTGCCATTTTCATAATGAGACAGACGCGAATAGGCGGTAGCCTCTTCGATACCAGCCAGTACGCCGAGCTTCTCCTGCGTAAGATTCGCTCTTAATCTGGCCGCTTTCAAACGCTTAGGAATCATTCAGTTATTACCGGCAGTTAATGTATTGCGGTAATCTTTAGCATTCCTCAATATGAATTTTCTTTAGAGTTTATAAAGATGGCGACGCGCTTAGTGTGTACCCTGCCCTTATTTGTCATCTGGTGTGCGTTGCCACCGTACGGTTTCACCGGCATACAGTGTCAGGATCGCTTCTGCAAAGCTATCGTCCACGGTGTAGAAATAGCTCTCTGGCACGTTCAATGCGTGTGCAAAGGCGCAAACCGTTTTGAACGATGGCGTATGCGTTCCGCTCTCATACTGCGAGAGACGAGAATAGGCCGTCTCTTCGCCAATCCCGGCTAATACGCCAAGCTGCTCTTGCGTCAGATTAGCCCGTAACCTCGCATTTTTAAGACGTTCAGGGATCATAAGGATCTGCCACCAATAACTGTATTGACAGAATCTTTAGCATTCCTTAAGATTCATTATCTTTAGACTTCCTAAAGAAGAAACATAAAACATGCCTGAGTCGGAAGAAGGCAACTTCGCTGACTCTGTCTTATGACTACTAACGAGGGTAACTTCCGATGACCGAACAAGACTGGCATCCGGCAGATATCATTGCTGGTTTAAGAAAGAAAGGCACAACGCTGGCTGCGGTTTCCAGAGAAGCGGGACTCGCCTCTTCCACTTTGGCAAATACACTGACGCGCCATTGGCCTAAAGGAGAACGCTTAATCGCCGAAGCCTTGCATAAACGCCCCGAAGAGATCTGGCCTTCGCGTTATAACAGCGGACAACATCAACAATACCGAGATGGAACCTCGGATTAGCCACTAAAAATTTACAAAATTTTTTTTCATCCTGTTGGTGGATTTAGACACTCCTCACTGGATTTCTATGGAATAGAAATCCAGTGAGGAGCCAACAAGCGCAGCGCGTTAGCCGCTTGATATACGGATTTTGGCGCAGTAAATTGTCAGTGCGATACCGCTGCTGCAAGCAGCATTCCCATGTTGCCACGACCTTCAAGGCAACGCGCAGGCCCAGCCTGTGTGGTCGACCCCCAACCCGCCCCGCTACCCTTTTGCGGGTGATCGCTGCGGCGATGGTAGCTACCTTATCCCAATGCCTTAGGGCTGCATCCTTTTTGCATACGCACTGATGCGTACAACAACCTCTATTGCTGGCGCAACCGTCTGCGGCCTTTTGCTGCCTCAGCGAATACTTCAATGAGGCTGCGGCGTCACTTCATACGGCGCATAGCCGTTGCAAGTGACGCCGCGAACAAACCCTGCGCCAGCCCTTACGCCACAACGCTTTCCGGCGTGCCCTGTCATCTGACGCACATTTTCTGCGTCAATTCTCATCAACCCACTTATCAGAGGAGGACTGAACCGATACCTGAGGCAGGCTTTCAGCCTGAGGGGATTACCCTGCTGATGCAGGCGGCTGCACCGAGTGCATAACCGATATCTCCGTCATACCTCAACCGCTGCCGCTCCGGCGCGCAGGTATTGCTCAGTGCGGCACGGTTTCCCCGTGTCGTAAATCGCCGTGCGCCGGAGAACAGAGGTTATTGAGGATGGGGGGATAACATATGTCACGATTAAGCCGGGAGATGCAGACGCTGGCCCGACAGGCTGGCGGCAGCCATAAGACGGTACATGACCGACTAAAAATTGCAGAGCGGCTTGCCAGCCACCTGCTGTCTTTGAATATTCAGATACGCACGGTGCAGCATCTGAAAGCGAAACATATCGAATGCTATATCGCCGGGCGGTTAGAACAGGGAATTACTCTACGCACGCTGCATAACGAAATGGCGGCGGTACGGGTGATGCTGCGCACCGCCGGGCGAGTTAAGCTGGCGGATGCGGAACGCTTGAGCAACAAGGCGTTAGGGCTGAGCGGCGCCAGCCGGGACGGTACGCGGCAGGCGATTACGCCGGAGCGCTATCAGGCAGCGCTGGCAACCCTGCAACAGAAAGACACCGGACTCGCGCTGACGCTGCAACTGGCTCGCATGATGGGCCTGCGCTCACAGGAAGCGGTGCAGTGTTCGCAGTCGCTTCAGACATGGGCCACCGCGCTGGAACGGGGCGACGAGCAATTGACGGTAGTATTTGGCACCAAGGGCGGACGGCCCCGACAAACGCGGGTGCTGGATCGGAAAGTGTTAATGCAGACGGTGAATCAGGCGCTGGCGATTGCCGCTACCCGCAACGATCGGCTGATTGATAAACCGGATCTGAAAAGCGCCATGAATCGCTGGCGCTCGCAAACCGTTCTGGCAGGACTAAAGGGGCAATATTCCCCGCACAGCCTGCGTTACGCATGGGCGCAGGATGCGATGCGTTATTACCGGCGACAGGGGTTCAGCAACCGGGAAGCCCGCTCGCTGGTGTCGATGGATTTAGGGCATGGTGATGGACGTGGGCGGTATGTGGAGCGGGTTTATGGGAAAGCGCTGTAGAGTGTCGTTGAATAAATCGGCGTGTTCTGACCCATGCTCGATCTGGCTCTTTTGCTGATCTGAGCGCAATCTAATCCGGCAGGCGGCTATGTGCCAAGTTCGTCCGACAGACATTCGTGGAATGGACTGCGAAGACGGTTAACTCATCATACTGGGCCAAACTGTATTATCAGGGGCAGAGAGAAAAGGGAAAATCTCATCAATCCGCGATCCAGGCTCTGGCGTTCAAATGGATAAGGATCATTTACCACTGCTGGAAGGCCAGAACATGCTACGACGAAGCAAAATACTTGCTGGCACTCAAAGAGATAAATTCGCCCTTACTGAAGTCATAAAAAACTTGTCGAGTGCCTCAGGGCGTGAAGCGGACATGGCTGACATCATGAGGAACTGGTCCTCTCTTTGCCGATTTTACAAAATGGGATAGAGTTAAGTGCTGGCCCCGGAAGCTTTTCATTGCAAACTTAGCTCACATTTATGACGCTGAGACGTAAAATATATGGAGATCATTATGGCATTTATACGTAAGCCGCAAACAATCCTTTCAGTACCAAATACTGAATCATTAAATGAACAGGAGTTTAACGAACTGGTAACAGAATTATCAGCGCAGGGCTTCACACATAGCTCGGAGGTTTCTGAATATATTGTTAAGAATAACCTTGGCGCTAAATATAAAAATATATCTGGTGTTCTGCAGATGAAGAAACGTGGTGATGAATGGTCATTTGACGGAGGTTTTCCTCCCGATATTTATGCTCGGTTATGCCAAAAGCTAAAGCTTAAAAATAAAGGATCACAAGCTCGTCCGGGAGAATTTACTCCCTATAAAAACGTCAAGTAATCTGTTGTGGATGATGCATCGATGAATAAGCCACAACTGAGAAGTGTTTGCCGTCAGCACTGACGGCCCTTCCGGCAATAGTTGGAGGGGGCCGAACGTCCTCAGAGTGCCAAGAGCGGAAGTTTCATAGGAACTCTTATGCTAGATTATTCAGGTTCTGACACTATAAATCTGGGGCAGCAAGGAGTCATGAGTGGAAGCATTTACAGTACGGCGCATAATCGAGAACGATCTGGACGATTTCAGGAAATTGAGGTTGGAGGCTTTACGGCTTCATCCTGAAGCCTTTGGTGCGTCTTATGGAGAATGCAGCCAGAAGCCACTGCAATTCTTTGCCGAACAACTACGAACCAGTCATGTCTTCGGCGGTTTTGATGTTCATAACACCTTGCAGGGCATGATTGGCGTGAACAGAAGCTCGTTACCAAAGCTGAGTCATGTTGCGAATATCTGGGGAATGTATGTTCGCGCCGAGAAGAGAGGTTCCGGGCTTTAAGCCAGACTCATGGATGCGGCGCTGGAAGCCGCCAGTTCAGCCAAAACAGTAAAACTGTCAGTAGTTACAACCAACCGGGCTGCATATGCGCTTTATCGTTCCTTCGGGTTCACCGAGTGGGCGACTGATAACGCTGCGCTATGCGTTGATGGGGAGTTTCATGACGAATTTCTGATGAGACGCGATTCACAGACCGATTCATAATAGGGATGTGATGTTCGATGTGAAAAATATTCAACCCTGACTAGTCAATGTCAGGTCCTCGCGGTGTTTCAGGCGATCCGCTCCGTGCCAAAAGCGGAAGTAGCTAACAGCACTTAGTGTTGACTGACGGGGAGCAAGTCACAGTATGTGATTATATCCAGCATGACTTGAAAAAAGATTGAAATCACTATATATAGTAACTAACCCATTTTTCTTTTGGCATATATAGTGCAAATGAACCCATTTCGTGTTTTGTGCTTAGACGGTGGTGGAATGCGTGGTGTTTATCAGGCCACCTACTTACAGACTTTTTCTCAAAGGCTAAGTCAGACAGGTTTTAAACAGTCTGACCCTGGTTCTGCCTTCGATCTACTGGTAGGTACCAGTACAGGAGGGATCGTTGCCTGCGCATTAGCCGCTGGTATTCAGCTTGAGAAGGTTCTCGAGCTTTACCAGACTTACGGTAAAGATATTTTTCCACGGCAGCGACTTCGTGCCCTTCCTTTTGTAGGTAAATACGTTCGCGGGTTGTGCTCGGGACTAGCTTCAGGTGAATTTGCCTTACGTAAAGTGCTTAAAGATACCTTTGGTGAAGAAACTATTGGCAAAGTTTATGAACGCCGAGGGATCGGTTTAGCCATCACTACTTTAGATTTAAATCGTCACTCCTCAACTGTATTTAAAACACCGCATATGGCTCGCCTAAATGGACGAGACAATGATCGACTACTGGTTGATGTATGTATGGCAACTAGTGCTGCACCTATCCTCCGATCAATCGCACGCCTTGAGGAGCCAGGCTCTGGCGGAGCAATCGTCGATTACGTTGACGGTGGGCTCTGGGCTAATAATCCAGGTGCTGTAGGCATGATCGAAGCCCATGAAATTCTCCAGCTCAGGGGCGAGACTGAACGCCCTGTACACTTATTCATGCTGGGCACTCTTCCTGTTCAGGGAGGTGAGGAACTTGCCAGTAGCAGTATGTTGCACCGTGGAGCTTTGGGATGGTCCGGCGGCCTCAAAGCAATCACTGCGAGTATGAATGCCCAGGCGGTTGCTTACGATTATATGGCTCGGAAAATTGCCGAGTTGAGAGGCAATGGCAGTTTTGCATACCGAATGCCAGCTCAGTGCCCCTCTGGGGAGCTACACAAATACCTCGAAAATATGGATGACGCACGTCCAAGAGTACTTAATGCATTAGCCCGGCAGGCAGTGTCCGACGTTGATTACGCATGGGCTCTTGCCGAATCAAATAATCACATGAAAGAATTTCGAACCGCCCTGTCGATTAAATCTAATACCTAAATTTAAATCTCTGGGAGATCAACATGACGTTAATTGACTGCAATAAAGAAATGAAAGGGTATCATTCAGAAAAAGTAACTCTGTCAAACACTGACCAGTCTGAAATGCGTGACCGTCGTGATAATGGAAGAAAACGGCTCGAAAATGGCCTGACTCGCTCATCCCATCCATTGCCAAAAGAATTTAGCTCCCAAGGTTCTTATGCGATGCGCACCATGGTCCAGGACGATTTATGTGATTACGACATCGATGACGGAATTTATTTCAACAAAGAAGACCTGAAAGATGGAGACGGTAATTATCTTGGTGCGCAGGATGCACGAAAGCGAGTTCGAAAAGCGTTGAAAGACGACAGGCTGGCCTATAATGCTGTTGTTAAGACAAATTGCGTACGCCAACTCTACCCTGATGGTTATCACATCGATATCCCAATATACCGTTCATTTATCACAAAGGACTTTTGGGGTAACGAAACAACTGAATATGAGCTCGCCAGTGGCGATGAGTGGACTAAATCCGATGCCCGTAAGGTTACCCGATGGTACAACAATGCTGTTGGTTCAGAGCTTAAAACTGGTCAGGCTGATACCAGCCAACTTCGCCGTGTTACAAAGCTGACCAAGAAAATGGCTCGTTCCCGGACCTCATGGAAAAAGAAAACCACCAGCGGTATTTGTATTTCGAAATTAGTTGTAGATCATTTTGTTGGTCAGGCGGGCCGAGATGATGATGCTTTACGTGAAACGTGGAAGGTCATCAAATCTCAGCTGACATATAGCCAGCGCATCGGGCATCCGGTGTTTGCAGATAAGAATCTTGCAGAAGAAAACGATGACGCCGTAATTTTCTTTCAAGAATGCCTAACTGAGGCGCTAAATGTACTTGAAGTGCTTGAAGAGTATAACTGCACTCGTGAAAAAGCCGCGCTTGCCTGGGATAGGGTTTTCAACACTGATTATTTCAGTACAGAAATCTCTCAGGACACCAACATGTCCAAATCTCTCATGCGCCCAGCTGTCAGCGCATCGGCATATCTATCCTTCCCCGCTCACCCCGTCACACCTAATAAATCAGCGGGGTTTGCCTGATGAATTGGTTACTGGAGAATCCTGCGCGCTTTTTGCGTGAGCAGGAGGAGCTCAAACGCCTTGAGAGTGAGCAAGAGTGGCTAAACATAGCTTTGCGCTTTAAGGGCGATGGTAAGTTGTCAGTAGAAATAAACATGACTATTCATGGTCGCGTTTATGAAGGGAGAATGACTTATCCGGACTCGTTTCCAGATTCTCCACCCTATATCCGTCCCAGAGATAGTTCCGAGAGATGGTCAAACCACCAATATGGTGAAGGGGGGTCATTGTGTCTGCAATGGCGAGCAGATAACTGGCAGCCTGACGTAACTGGGGCGGATATGGTGCTCAGTGCCTTTGAGTTGCTGAACACAGAGCAGCATCCCGAACTACCAAATTCAGTTCCCTCAGCACATCGTTTAACAGAAGGCCAGATTTTGCGGAGTTCGACCTGGCGCTTAATACTAACCACCGATATCATGGAAACTTGGAGTAATCTTCCTCCTCTATCCAGAGCCAGTTTAAAAACGGCAACCCTGTTCAGTTCTGATAAGGCTGTTACATTCATCACTCAGATTTCCGATGCAGAGAATAATTTCAAAAACGTCGAAGACGTTCCACAAAGTCTTGGGGCATTAACTTACTTACTTTCACTTTCCGGAGAAGGGTGGGTGTTCAAAAGTGAAGGATTTGATTTGAGATTGAAAATTAAATCTGGAGAAGATTTAATTCAGGCGATATCAGATGAGGGCTTTGATACAGAAGACATTCTGGTTCAGGAAGATAATAAGTACAAGGCCAGAACGATAGCGTTACTAGGTAGAGATGGATCATCAGTGAGAACTTTTTACCTTACCTCTAGTGATGAACCCACTATACACGAATTCAGTATTATTTTTCCTTCATCCACAGAGCTTAGGTTATCAGAGGAATCACAACGACTGACGAAGATCAGAGTAGGAATCATTGGCCTGGGCTCAATGGGTAGTAAAATCGCAACTTCACTTGCCCGGTCAGGAATAAAGCGATTTTTGTTAGTTGATGATGATTACCTGGCTACCAGCAATATGGTACGTCACGAGCTGTACTGGAATCATGTTGGCGAACATAAGGTAGAAGGCGTAAAAAGTGCACTTTCACTGATTTCTGCGGGCATTGAAGTCGATGCAAGTATTATTCGTCTGGCGGGACAAGAGTCCTCGGTATTTATGGCTTCCATCCTTAATGAACTCTCCAAATGCGATCTGCTTATTGACGCAACGGCAAACCCTGAGGTTTTTCTTCAGCTGTCCGCTCTTGCGAAACGCTATAAGATTCCGCTGTGTTGGGGGGAAATTTTTGCAGGAGGGTACGGGGGAATGATTGCTCGTTCCCGTCCGGGTTATGACCCAAACCCTTTGGCCGTTCGCGATGCATTTTATAGTCATCTATCAACTCTTCCTAAAGCACCTTTTGATAGCGCCCAAAATTACGATGGCAGTGAAGAACAGCCTCTGACCGCATATGACAGTGATGTTGGATTTATCGCTACAGCGCTAACCAGGCTTGCTATTGATACAGCATTATCAAGAGACCCCAGCGTATTCCCTTACTCTCTATATTTACTCGGCATGCGCTGTGAGTGGATTTTTGAGCAACCTTTTGACACGCACCCAGTCCATGTGTCTGGTGCTGGGTGGGATACCGATGACACAAGCGTCAGTGAAGAGGATCGTTTAGCTGCCCTACAAGCAATACTGAAAATTTATGAAGGAGAGGAACGTGCTGAACCTGATTCTTCCGGCTGAACAACAGGCAGTGATAATGGACGCTCTATCTAAAGCCGGACGCCGCGAAATTGGTGGGGTTTTAATGGGGGAACATATTGGACCCAATGAATTTATAGTACGCGAAATGACAGTACATCGTTGTGGTGCATTTGCCTACTTTGTCAGACGGCTTGAAGAAGCAATCAGTGGGTTCAGTAAATTTTTTAACGAAACAGGCCATAATTATCAGATATTTAACTATATCGGTGAATGGCACTCCCACCCATCTTTTGAACCGTACCCCAGCAGTAAGGACGACAGGTCCATGCTTCAAATTGTTCAGGATAAAAATGTTGGAGCAAACTTCGCGGTCCTTGTCATTGTCAAATCAGGTTCGAAAGGTGAGCTAATTATAACTGCTCACACCTATCTCCCAAATGGAACGAAAAGCGAATCAGAAATAACTTTGTTATGACCCTGGCCACGAATATGATCCATGCATAATCAGGAATAACCGGCTTCATGACCCTGACCCCGAATATGATCCATACATAATCAGGAATAACCGGCTTCAGGTTGGTTGCTTATTCTGGCAACCGGCAGATTTCTCGGCGAATTCGGACGGGGTCATCCTGACCTGCTCCCCGTTGATAAACACACCATAATGATAGGTCTGCTTATCGCTCATAGCCGCCTGATGGAACTCTTGCAGGCAACTGAGTGCCAGAAGCAGATATTACAAACACTACCGTATGTTAATCAATTGGGAGCAGGTCACTATGGCTAAAAACACATAATTCGATTCCTCGGTTGAAAATATTTTGCTACTCATGTCAAAAATGAGTCCCACAGCATCTACTTTAAGCAAGCAAAAAATTTTTAGGCCCACACTTGGGCCCATAAAACAAAAATCAAATCATGAATAAGCCATATAATCAAAATAATAGGGAATAAATTCAACTTCCCCCAGCGCGGGCTGTTTTGTGCCTGCTAAATGCGGTGGCGGCCTTATCGCTGGCGTAACTGCTACAGCCCGTAGCTGCTACCAAGCATTCCGGCGGCAGCTCTGTCATTAGATGCACATGTTTTGCGCCAACTCTTTTCAACCAATCGATCAGAGGAGAACTAAACCGATGCCAGGGCAGGCTTTCAGCCTGAGTGTCTACTGTACTGCTGAATGTACCACTGTATGAAACTGAAGAGATTGCGCTAAAACCAATCATGTGCCCTTCATCCATTCATTTACCCCTGTGAAGGCTCAAGAATGAGTATAAAACAGTCAGCGGCCGCAAATATTCAACACTTTGCCTGAAGAAACGCAGTGGAACGATATCGGAAAGGAAGGAATTCGTCATCAGGGCCAAAAGCCACATCCACTCTTCGCAGGCATAGCGGATATTTAGTTAATCATAATATATTGGTCATGCTGCAAGTTTCAGGTGTGTTGGCTTGGTTACCCGGCTTATCCTGATAGCTCTCTGCACCGCTGCCCTCCTGCAACGCGAATTGTTTTTGGTATATCACCATATTTCAGGCTGCAGATACGCCCCCTCTGTCAGGATAGATGGCACCCCCTATCGAAAACACTAATGACAAGATGGGACCCGATCGTGAAACGTATTTCACCAGAACGTAAATCAGCCGCACTGGCTAAATTACTGCCGCCCTACAACATGACCGTCACCGCAGTTGCACAGATGGAAGGGATATCAGAAGCTACCCTCTATAACTGGCGTAACAAGGCGAAAACAGAGGGAATACCGGTGCCGGGTGCAGACAAAACCACAGACCAATGGTCAGCCGATGCCCGGCTGGCAGTGATTATCGAAACCGCCACACTCAGTGAAGCGGAACTGGCGCAATACTGCCGTAAGAAAGGGATTTATCCTGAGCAGATTAGTCAGTGGAAACAAGGATTTTTGCAGGTATCTTCGCCTAATGATAAAGCCGCGCTCAGACAAAGCCAGAAAGAAGTCAAGCAACTGAAACGCGAACTGGTTCGTAAGGAAAAGGCGCTGGCGGAGGCGGCAGCGATACTGGTGCTCCGAAAGCAGTTGCGGGACTTCTACGGGGAAACCGACGAGGACGACTGACATCCGGCACAGAGCGACAGGTCCTGGTGGGTTATGTGCGCGAAGCGATGGTGTCAGGCGCTCGGTTGTCGGTGTCGCTCACTGAAGCCGGATTAAGTGAGCGGACGTGGCGGCGTTGGCAAATCTCGATGGAGGACAAGCGTGCCAGCTCAGTCAGACCCTCGCCGGCGAACCGGCTAAGTGCGCAAGAAGAGCAACAGATACTGGCGGTGTGCCATCAACCCGCGTATGCCAGCCTGCCCCCGTCACAAATCGTGCCGGAGCTGGCTGATAACGGGATTTATCTGGCGAGTGAATCAACCTTCTACCGTGTGCTGCGTCGGCATGGAGAAGCGCATCGCAGGGGACGACAGCGAGCGGCACAGAAAGTCACCCCGGCAACGACCTGGCAGGCCAGTGGGCCGAATCAGGTGTGGACATGGGATATCACATGGCTCCCGTCAACCGTGAAGGGACGCTGGTTTTACCTGTATCTGGTGGAAGACCTCTTCAGCCGAAAAATCGTGGGATATGAAGTGCATGAAGCAGAAAGTGGCGAGCAGGCAGCCGCCCTGATACAGCGCACGGTACGTCGGGAAGGATGCTGGCAATGTCCGCCGGTGCTGCATGCGGATAATGGGGCGGCGATGAAGTCACAGACGTTGCAGATGAAGCTGCATGAGTTGGCAATAACGCCATCTCACAGCCGGCCAAGGGTCAGTAACGATAATGCCTATGTGGAGTCGCTGTTCAGGACGCTGAAATATGTGCCGCAGTGGCCGTCATCGGGGTTCGACAAGTTAGATGATGCGCGTGAATGGGTAGAGAGTTTTACCCGGTGGTATAACGAAACGCATCGACATAGCGGCATCAGGTATGTAACGCCAGGCCAACGGCACCGTGGTGAAGATGGCACGGTGCTGAAGAAGCGGGATGACGTGTACCAGATGGCAAAAGCGCAACGACCTGAACGCTGGTCTGGCAGGACACGGAACTGGCAACCGATAGGCGAGGTAATGTTGAATCCAGAGCGGGAAAAACAGGCAGCCTAAATTAACCGGGGGTGCCAACTATCTTGACACTTACCGTACGTCGGCTGCACTTAATTATATGGCCCGCGACGTGGCCTCAACAACCAGCAGCGCTGAAATCCCGGCCGGCAGATTTTTCTGCCCCCCAAATTATTTAGAGTATATATTTTTATTACTGGTAAAAATTAGCCGGATAAAGAAACAATCACGTCGTTACGCAATTTACTAATATGCATTCTCATCGCCTCGACGCTTTTTACCGCATCGCGCTGAGTCAGGTAATAAATAATATCCTGATGCTCGACATGATTTTCACTCTGGCGATGCAGCGGGCTGTGCAGGCGAAACAGCCGCACATTAATACGCAGCTTTTCCAGCATTTGCACCAACACTTTATTGCCTGAGGATTCGGCGATAAAATTGTGCAGCCGGTCATCAAAGCGCCAGTATACATGTTCCTCATGCTCGCCAGACATCAACGCCTGCAGTTCGCTGGCATACTGGCCGAGTTCGTCCAGGTCGATACGCTCTACCGCGCGGTTTACCGCCTCGCACTCCAGCACCTCGCGCAGCGCCATGGTGTCCAGATATTCTTTAATATCCACGGAACGCACCGCATAAGAGCGAGCGCCACGCCTCACCAGCAGATTCTCGCCCGCCAGTCGGACCAATGCTTCACGCATCGGCGTGCGCGATACCTGCAATTCATCAGCCAGCCGCGATTCAGACATCTCGCTGCTGCCCGGAATTTTCCTTTCCAGAATCAACTCCCGCAGCAGCAGGTAAACCTGCTCGGAAAGACTGGCTGATTTCAGATAAAGTGGCTTAGCCGCCATAATCGCGGCAAGCACGTGATCCTGATAGTCTGACATGGAACATGTTTACCTGTGTCCATAAAAGTAAGGGCCTAAGTGTAACGAATTATATGGCCGGAGGGAAAGGCGCCGCGCAGGGTAAAAAGCGCCCGTCGCCCGCCTGGCCACAAAAAGCCCCATCGGCCCATACTACTTTGCCGCGCGCCAGCGTGATCGATGGCCAGGCGCGCAGCGCCTTACCCTCATACGGCGTGTAATCGGCAGCCGAATGCAGATCCGCATGGCGGATCGTTTTATCGCTCTGTGTATCCCAGATAACAATATCCGCATCGGCGCCGATCGACAGCGTACCCTTCTGCGGATACAGCCCGTACAACTTTGCGGGCGCCGTCGCGGTCAGCTCGACAAACCGCTGCGGCGTCAGCCTGCCGCTCAGCACCCCTTCGCTCATCAATAACGGCATACGCGTTTCCAGCCCCGGAATACCGTTGGGCACCCGATCGAACGAGGCGTTATCGCCATGCAGTTTCTTGCCGTGCGGATCGTCATAGTTATAGGGCGAATGATCGGACGAAAAAATGCTAAAGGTGCCGTTGGTCAGCCCGGTCCAGATCGCGTTTTGGCTGTCGGTATCGCGAGGTGGCGGGCTGCAGATACATTTCGCGCCGTGGAAATGATCGTCGATCCCCAGATCTTCCGCGGTCAGGAACAGATACTGTGGACAGGTTTCAGAGAAAATATTCAGCCCCTTGCCACGCGCCCAATAGATCTGCTCCAGCGCAGAGCGGCTGGAGACGTGCACCAGTAAAATCGGTACATCGACCAGTTCGGCCAGCGAAATCGCCCGGTGCGTCGCCTCCCTCTCGCCGATCGCGCTATGCGCAACGGCATGGAAACGCGGCGCGCTCTTACCCTGCTTTAACAGACGTTCAGTCAGCCAACTGATGCAGTCGTCGTTCTCCGCGTGGATCATGCTAAGCGCCCCCAGTTTGCGCGATGCGTCCAGCACGTCAAGAATGTCGCGATCTCTGAGTTTCAGCGCGTCATAGGTCATGTAAATTTTAAATGAGCTATAGCCAGACGCCACCATGCGTGGCAGTTGTTCATTCACCACGTCGGGCGCGGCGTCGCTGATGATCAGGTGGAAGGCATAGTCGATACAGGCCTTACCGTCGGCACGCCGATGGTAATCGGCCACCGCGTCATCCAGGCTTTGCCCCTTAAACTGCATGGCGAACGGGATCACTGTGGTGGTGCCGCCGCAAGCGGCCGAGCGGGTGCCAGTGAGAAAGTCGTCGGAACCGACAGAGCCGTCGGCCGAAGGCTGATCGAGATGACAATGCGCGTCTACCCCGCCCGGCGTCACCATCCGCCCCGCCGCGTCAATGGTCTGTTCCGCCAGAGCCGGATCAAGCCGTTCGCCAATGGCGACAATCCGCCCCTGATGAATACCGATATCGCCGGTAAAGCGATCCGCCGCAGTTACGATGTCGGCCCGGCGGATGATCAGATCATATGCTTTCATTAGCGCGTCTCGTTATTTAATTTGTTGCCGGCGCCGATCGCCGCCCCGGCCTTTTCGTCCTTCGGCGTATGCTCGCTGCGGTAAGCGTTAGCGTAATGTCGCTCAATGCGGCGCTGTATCAGATCCCACAGCGTGGTCAGAATCAGGTAATAGGTGGCGGCCACCATAAACAGCTCCAGCACCATAAACTTTTCCTGAATCAGCATCTGCGTACGGCGCAGCAGCTCTTCCATCGAGATCACCGAGGCAATCGAGGTAGTTTTCAGCAAGCCGTTGAAACTGTTGCCAAGAGACGGCAGGATCAGCCGCATCGTCTGGGGAAAGATGACGTAGCGCAGCACGCCTACACCGCCGAACCCCAGCGCTTTCGCCGCGTTGATCTGGCCACGCGGGACCGCCTGCACGCCGCCGCGGATAATCTCGGCCAGATAAGCGGCCTCGTTCAGAATCAGGCCAATCAGCACCGCCTCCACAACGGTAAAGCGAATACCTATCTGCGGCAGGCCGGTATAGATGATGATTAACTGCACCAGCAACGGCGTGCCGCGGAATATCCATGTATAGAATTTGGCCGTCTGGCTCAACCAGACTATCGGGGAGAGGCGGGAGAAAGCGACTAACGCACCCAGCAGTAGGCCTCCGAGCATCCCCACCAGGGTAAGACAGATGGTATAAACAACACCCATCATTAAATAATGATTGAACAGGTACTCGAAGTAGCCTGCCCAGCTCCAGCCGTGATTCATTGCTCATCTCTCCCGTAAGGCAGTTACAAGGAAGGGCCGTGAACGGTAAAAGTTCCGGACGTCGTTTGCGCATTAAAGCGTTTAAACAGGGCATCCAGGCTGCCATCGGCACGCATCTCGTTTAGGACTTTCGCCGTGGCCTCCGCCAGGGCGCGATCGCGGAACGCAAGAGAAACCGGCGTTGGCTCCAGGCCGGAAATCACCTGGCGAAACTGTCCCTGCCGCTGGTATTCATTGGCCACAGCATCCAGGCTGATCACTGCGTCCACTTGGCCGGCGCGTAACGCCTGAAAAGCGATGGCGAAGTTATCAAAGGTGAGGATCTCAATCGGCTTGAGCTTTTTAGCCTGCAGCTCAGCGCTGACACGGCGGATCGCTTTTTCTTCAAAACCGCCGATCTCCACGCCCACGCGCTTACCTGCCAGATCCTCAGGCTTGCTGATACCGGCTGGGTTGTCCGGGATCGTCGACAGGCCCACTGACTGATTTTCATACGGGATCATCCACATGATTTTGGCGCGTTCCGGCGTAAAGAAAATGCCGGTATTGATCATGTCCCAGCGGCCGCCCTGCAGCCCCGGCACCATGGCGGAAAACTCGATACGAATATAGTTCGGTTCAAGGCATAGCCTCTTCGCGATCTCTTTGCCCAGCTCGATACGCATCCCCTTCAGTTGGCCAGTGTTATCAACAAACTGCAAAGGCGGCAGCGTCGGGTTAGTGGACATATTTAACTGACCGGGAACGATCAGCTGCGCGCCGGCTGGCGCGCTACAGGCGGCGGCGAAAGATCCCGTGCTAACCAACAGCCCGGACAGCGCAACAGCGTGAAGCAAAGCAGACAATTTTTTCATATCGTTTTCCCCAGTAATGAACAAAGAGAGAATCGGTTACTGCATATTGATGCTATTAAGCACACCGAGCTTATCCAGCGCCTGGCGCAACGCCTGTTGGGCGGACGCCTCCAGCGGCAAACGCGGCGCGCGCGGATCGCCGACCGGCAGACCGAGCATATCGAGCCCGGCTTTGCTGGCCGAAACATAGAATGGCCCGCCCACGGCCCGGACGACAGGCACGATCTGTTTATAGATCGCCAGCGCTTCGTCGCGGTTCTGCCGGTCCACCGCAGCTTCAAACATCTGGGCGCACAGTTGCGGCAGCAGATTAGAGGCGACGGCAATCCAGCCACAGGCGCCCAGCCAGAAGGATTCATAACCGAGAATGCCGGCGAATACGTTCATTTTGTCGCCGCACAGTTCGATGATGTCGCGCACCCGGGTGACTTCCAGCGTCGATTCCTTGATGTAATTCACCGTATCAATCTGCGCCAGCCGCGCGACCAATTTGGGTTGCAGATCAACATTCGCCGTAGCCGGGTTGTTGTAGATCATGATCGGAATGCTGATCGCTTCGCCGACTTTGCGGTAATGGGTGAAGAGCTCATCATCATTCGGGCAGCTATAGAACGGCGGAATGATCATCACGCCATCCGCTCCCATCGCCTCCGCTTCCCGGCTGAGTTCGATACAGTCGCGGGTCCATTCGGCCCCGGTGCCCATTAGCACGGGCACACGCCCTCTGCTGGTGCGAATCACCGTTTCGGTGACCAATTGTCGCTCTTCCCGCGTCATCGACAAAAACTCGCCGGTGCTACCAAGCGGAATAAGCCCATGAATTCCCTGTTCTATTTGCCATTCCACCAGCTGTTCCAATGCTGGCACGTCAATTGCTGCTCCATCCGGAGTAAATGGAGTGACTAAAACCGTATAGGTACCGCGAAAAGTTTCCATCGTTCTGTCCAAATGTAAATGAGGTTATTGCATACGAAGTGTATACGTATACAATGTGTATGCAACCTTTTTTTGGACAGGATCAAATGCGCCTTATTCATCCCTCAATTGAATGTGATTCTCCGACGATCCAGATCTGGTTCAACGGCACCCCGATTCCCGCCCAGCAGGGGGAAACCATCGCCGCCGCGCTGGCAAGAGCCGATCTGGTCAGCATTCGCCAGACTCAGAGCGGCGATCGTCGGGGGCTATACTGCGGCATGGGTGCCTGTTTCGAGTGCGTGGTGGAAGTCGACGGCTGTCCTGGGCAACGCAGTTGTATGACCAAAGTAGCGAACGGCATGCAGATCAGCAGTGCGCCGTCCACCCTTGACCAGCGCCAGGCGCTGAGCAATACGCCGTGCGAAAATGAACCGCCGCTGGAAACCTGTGATGTGCTGGTGGTGGGCGCGGGGCCTGCGGGGCTCTCCGCCGCGCTGGCCGCCGCACGCCAGGGGGCGAAAGTCTGTGTCCTCGACGAACGGGCGCAAAGCGGCGGGCAGTTCTATAAACCGCTGGCGCCATCGCACCGCTTTGTCCGCCGGGTGCCGGCGCAGTTCGCCAATGGACTCTCCCTCCTTACACAGTTGAAGGATGTTGGCGTTACCCTGTATCAGAACACTACCGTCTGGGGCGCCTTTGCAGCCGATGAAATCGCGGTGTTGATCGACGGTAAAGCGAGATTGTTTCGTCCCCGTAAACTGATCATCGCTGCCGGCGCCTATGAACGGCCGGTGCCCTTTCCCGGCTGGACCCTGCCGGGCGTCATGACCACCGGTGCGGCGCAAACTTTATCGCGGGCTTACCAGGTTATGCCCGGCCAGCGTATCGCGATCAGCGGCAATGGCCCGCTGAATCTACAGCTAGCGGCCGATCTGACCGCCGGCGGTGCCAGCGTGTGCGCGCTGTTGGAAACCGCCCCCCGGCCCGGCCTGAAAGACAGCGTACAGGCATTGAGGCTACTGAAAAATGCGCCGGACCTGATCGCCGAAGGGCAGAAATATATCGCGCGGCTGAAACTGGGCCGCGTACCGATGTACTGGGGGCAGACAGTGATTGCCGCACACGGCGCTGAACGGCTCGAGGCGATCACCGTTGCCCGGTTTGATCCGTCAGGCCAGGTCGTGCCCGGCAGCGAGCGGCGTATCGAGTGCGATGTGCTCTGCCTTGGCCACGGTTTTATTCCTTCCACCGAGCTGGCGCGCATGCTGGGCTGCGAGCAATACTTGCGCGACACCCCGTTCAGTACGCCGGCCATTAAAACCGATCCTGCCGGCGCCAGCAGCGTCGACGGGGTGTTCGTGGTGGGCGACGGCGCGGATCTGGGCGGCTCCCGCGTGGCGTTAGCCCGCGGCACGCTGGCCGGACTGGCCGCCGCCGCCGCGCTGGGGCTTGGCGACAATGCGCCCGCGCGGCGTCAGGCGGAAGCGAAGCTGCGGCGGGCGGAGGATTTTCAGCGCGCGCTGTGGCGTATTTACCAGGCGCCGCCGGTTAGTCTGTCCCATCTGCCCGACGACACGCTGATCTGCCGCTGTGAAAATATCACCCTTGGCGAGCTTCGCAACCAGATCAAACAGGGCTATGACACGCCCGGCATGCTAAAACGCAATACCCGGCTCGGTATGGGCCCCTGCCAGGGGCGCTACTGTTCCGGCGTCGCTGCCCGCTTAATCAGCGAAATGACCGGGCGCCAGCCCGACGTGGAAGGATTTTTCGCCCCCCGAGTGCCGGCCAAACCCGTTCCGATCGCCGCCCTAACGTTCGAAAAACCGGAATGGGGCGGCCACTTCCCGGCCATCACCCCCAACCTCGCCCGGCCGGTGGTCAGCGATACGCTGCCAGAACAATCTGTCGACATCCTGACCATCGGCGCCGGCGTGCTGGGCAATTGCCTGGGCTATTACCTGGCCAGTCAGGGCGCCGACGTTCTGGTGATCGACCGCGACGAGGCCAATATGCAGGCTTCAGGCGCCAATGCCGGCAGTCTGCACGTCCAATTATTGTCATTTGATTTCGGCCAGAAAGCGCAGGCCGGCGGCGGCCCGGCAGCCCAGACGCTGCCGCTCGGCCCACACGCCATCCGTCAGTGGCAAATGCTGGAAGCGTTGAGCGGCGAGTCGCTGGAGATCAAAATCACCGGCGGCCTGATGGTCGCGGACAGCGAACAAGGGCTGCGTTTCCTTGAGCAAAAAATCCGCATGGAGCGCAGCTACGGCATTGAAGCGGAACTGCTGGGCCAGGCGGATCTGCTGCGTCTTTCGCCGCACCTTGCGCCAACGCTGAAAGGGGCGGAATTCTGCCCGTTGGAGGGAAAAATCAACCCGTTGCGCGCCACCTATGTGGTTGGCCGTCTGGCTCGGCAACAGGGAGCGCGCTTCCAACGCGGCACCAACGTTTTGTCGATAGAAACGCTGCGCGAAGGCGGCTATCGCGTCACTACCAGCCGCGGCGTTATCCGCGCCCGGAGGCTGGTCAACGCCGCAGGCGCCTGGGCCGGCAGCATCGGTCAGATGGCCGGTATTAACGTTCCGGTACGCGGCGCACCGCTGCAGATGATCGTGACTGAACGGGCACCCAAAATGATCGACCACCTGATCGCCCATGCCGACCGCCATTTAAGCCTGAAACAGACCGTCAACGGCGGCCTGCTGATCGGCGGCGGCTGGAGCGCGGGCTTTTCCGCCGATATGCGCATGAATTACGCCCTGCGCCGCAGCATCGAAGGCAATTTATGGGTCGCCGCCAACGTGCTGCCACCGTTGCGCGGGCTGCATATGTTACGCAGTTGGGCCGGCATGAACGTCAACATCGACGGCGCGCCGATCATCGGCGAGGTGCCCGGCAAACCGGGCTTCTTCAACGCTGTGACCTCGAACGGCTACACGCTGGCGCCGATTGTCGCCCGCATCGTGGCCGATCTGATGACCCGCGGGCATACCGACATCGATATTTCCCCCTACCTTATTGAGCGTTTCAACTAAAGAGGCCGTATTGAATGAATGTGGATAAACAACGACTGGCAACTCTGATTGACGACGACTTCGCCGCCCAGGTCGATATGCTGAAAGCCCTGGTGCAGACGCCGTCGGATAATCCGCCGGGCGACTGCGCCCCGCATGCGGAACGTACGGCCCAGTTGCTGGAGGAAATGGGGTTCACGGTGGAACGCCATCAGGTGCCGGCGGACGTTGTGCAGGGTGCCGGCATGCGCAGTGCAACCAACCTGATTGTGCGCGAGCATTTCGGCGCCGGCCCGACTATCGCACTCAATGCGCACGGCGATGTGGTGCCGCCTGGCCAGGGCTGGAGCGTGGATCCCTACGGCGCGGAAATCCACGACGGCTGGCTGTATGGCCGGGGCGCAGCGGTATCCAAATCGGATATCACCACCTTCGCCTGCGCGTTGCGAGCGTTGAAACAGCTGGCCCCTCCCCTTGCCGGCTGCGTTGAGCTGCACGTGACCTACGATGAAGAAACCGGAGGCCAAACCGGCCCGGGCTGGATCCTCGATAACGGTAAAAGTAAGCCGGATTACGTGATCTGCGCGGCGCTGCCCTACCACGTAGTTACCGCGCACAACGGTTGCCTGCATCTGGAGATCACGGTGAAGGGCGTGTCAGCCCACGCGGCGATGCCGGACAGCGGCACCGATGCCATTGAGGCGGGCGTACAACTGCTGCAGGCGCTGTACGCCTATCGCGATAGTCTGGCGCAGCGCAGTTCAGCCATTCCCGGGATCGGTCATCCCACCATGGTGGTCGGCTTAATTAACGGCGGCATCAATACCAATGTGGTGGCTGATACGCTGACTCTGCGGCTAGACCGACGCATTATCCCGGAAGAATCCCCGGAAGAGGTTGAAGCAGAAATGCGCGCGCTAATCGCCCGCGTGGAGGAGACGCTGCCGCAGATCACGATTCAGGTGCGCCAAATCCTGCTGGCACGCCCGTTTACCCCGGTGGCGGGCAGCGATCGGCTGGCGGAGCTGGTATGCCGGGAAGCCGAAGCCGTGCTGGGCGAACCGATTCCGGTGGTCGGCCTGCCGCTCTATACCGATGCCCGCCTCTACAGCAGCGCCGGTATTCCCACCATCATGTATGGCGCCGGTCCACGCACGCTGCTCGAAGCGAATGCCCACCGCGCCGACGAACGCGTGCGGCTGGAAGATTTGCGTCTGGCCACGCATGTTGTGGCGAACAGCCTGTTCTCTCTGTTATCCGAAGGAGTATAAAGTGATAAAAATCAACAATCTTTGCAAATCTTACGGAGACTTTCAGGTGCTGAAGAACTGCTCCGTTCAGGTGAATACCGGCGAAGTCGTTGTTATTTGCGGCCCGTCCGGCTCCGGCAAATCGACGTTAATTAAATGCATCAACGCGCTGGAAACCTTTGATCAGGGCAATATCCAGATCGATGAGATGCAGCTGGGCGATAAAAATACCCATTTGCCGGAGCTGCGCCGTCAGGTCGGCATGGTGTTTCAGTCATTCGAACTGTTCCCACATCTGACCGTGATGGATAATTTGGTGATTCCGCAGAGAAAGATCTTAAAGCGCAATAAGGCGGCCGCGCTCTGCAAAGGCCAGGCGCTGCTGCGACGCGTCGGCCTGCTGGAGCACGCCGATAAATATCCGGAGCAACTGTCCGGCGGGCAACAGCAGCGCGTCGCCATCGCCCGAGCGCTGGCGATGGAGCCTCGCGCAATGCTATTTGACGAACCGACATCTGCGTTAGATCCGGAAATGGTGGCGGAGGTGCTCGCGGTGATGGCCGAACTGGCGCACGACGGGATGACCATGTTCTGCGTAACACATGAGCTGGGCTTCGCGCGAAAAATAGCCGATCGGATATTGTTTATGGATGCGGGAGAGATTGTTGAAGATACCGACGCCGAGCAATTCTTCCAGGCACCGAAGTCGCAGCGCGCGCGGGAATTTCTGCAGCAGGTGCTAACGCATTGAGGGAAGCCACTGCCAACCGATGGCGCCACCAGGCACACGCGGTGCGGAGCCAGCCTGGCGCTGGGGGGCGGATTGGATACGCGAGAATGGCAAACTGATTATCGGCTGCGGTGGTATGAACCGAACACAGGGGTCACAGGTTATAACTCGCACAGTCAACGAGATAGATAGGTTTACTGTGCCTTGGTCTGTAACCTATGTGCCAGGTTCATACACAGTTCGAACGCCTACTGAAGAAAATTAGCATCGAGACGGCGCTCAACACTGAAATAACTCACCGCCCAGGTTACGAAAACCAACCACATCAGGCTCTAATACCTGCAACGGCTACCCGGCACCACGGTTAATACCCAAAATCTCCCCTACAACGCCTTTTCCTTATTCAGCAGTTGCATCACCCGCTGGTGCTCGCCCGGTGCCAGGCGCTGGAACATGGGCAGCATGGCGGCGGCAACGTTACCCAGGGCTTCCACCAGCGCCAACACCCGCTCGTTCGGCGCCCGGCCAAGCGGCGTGACCACGCCAAAGTAATAGGGAATATCAATCTCCAGCTCGCGGATCGCCACCCCTTGCACCGGCAGGCCATAGGCCGTCACCGGTTCCAGAATGGCGATGCCCAGCCCGGCGCGCACACAGGCAAGAATATTGGCAGAGGAGTTGGTTTCAACGATCGTTTTTGGTCGGGTGCGGTGCTTTGCCAGCGCCTTATCGAAGCGGCGACGCAGACGCCAGGGGTTGTGCGGGGCAATCAGCGGGCGCGATGCCAAATCGCCCAGGCTAATCACCGCCTTGGCCGCCAGCGGATCGGCTTCCGGCAGCGCCAGCACGCAGCGCGCCTGGCCGATCCAGTGCAGGTTTACCGCATGGTGCTCCAGCGGCAGGCTACTGATGGCCAGATCGGCCTCGCCGGTGATCACGGCATGGGCGGTTTGTTCAGCCGAGTCGCTGAGGATCTGCACGCCCGCCGTCAGCGCCATCTGCGCCAACGCCCCCGGCAATAAACCGGAAGACATCGCCGGGGTGGCGGCAATCATTAGCGGTTTCTCCCCTGCCTGGCCGATCTCCTGCGCCCGCAGGCGAATCTGCTCCAGCGAAAGCAGCGCCTTTTCTACATACTGATGCAGCTTCAGCGCCTGTTCGGTGGGGTGAATGCGCGGGCCATTGCGCACAAACAACGGGTAGCCCAAAGAAGCTTCAAGATCCTGAATAAGCCTAGTCACCGCCGGTTGCGAACGGCCCAACACTCTGGCCGCCGCCGTCACGCTGCCGGCAGAGATCACGGTGGCGAACGCTTCCAGTTGGCGCAGATCCAGATCGTTTAGTGATGTCATGTTACTTCTTCTCCCCTGAGCGCCATCAGCGCTTGGGCGCGCTAAAACGCCCGATAATCCGCGGTTAACCAGCGATAATAAATCGCTGTTTGTGAATAAGCTAATGATTAATTATTATTAATCAATCACATCAAACACCAATTATAATCCATAAAAAACATAATAAGCATTCGCCTCTGGCGGCCTTCTCGGGCATGCTTACCGAAGGTTGCCGCTTAAACGGCCCCGCTCCATCGCGAAATACCGATCTGAAGGAGACACTGTTCGATGAGCAGTCATCACACCACTCTGAAGGCGCTTGAACAGCGGCTGGCAGACGATCTCAGCCTGCTGGAACTGCCGGCCAAACCCTGGATCCCGCCACGCCATTACCAGCAGCATGCGGTTCACGATGTGATCATCATCGGCGCCGGCATGTGCGGCCTCACCGCCGCCGCATCACTGCGCTTTCTCGGCGTGGACAACCTGCTGTGCCTTGATAAATCGCCAGCGGGATTAGAAGGGCCCTGGCTGAAGTTTGCCCGCATGGAAACGCTGCGCTCGCCAAAACAGCTCACCGGCCCGGCGCTGGGCCTGCCGGCACTCACCTTCCGCGCATGGTACCAAGCGCAATTCGGCAACGCCGCCTGGGAGGCGCTCGGGAAAATCCCCCGCACCCAATGGATGGACTACCTGGCCTGGTATCGCAAGGTGCTGCAATTGCCGGTGGTTAACCAGGTTGAGGTAACGGATATTCGATCCATTGAACCCGGCCTGTTTGCGCTGCACACACAGGATTTGGCGAACGGCGGCACACAGATTTATTACGCGCGGCGCGTGGTGCTGGCGAATGGCCGCGACGGCCTGGGCGGCCCTTACGTGCCGGGCATCGCCCACTCGGTGGATCAACGCTTCTGGGCGCACTCGGCCGATGATATCGATTTTACCCAACTCGCCGGTAAACACATTGCGGTGATCGGTGCAGGCGCTTCGGCAATGGACAACGCTGCCACCGCGCTGGAACTGGGGGCCGCCCAGGTGGATCTGTTTATTCGCCGTGGCGATATCCCACGCATTAATAAATTCACCGGCATCGCCAGCCAGGGTGTGGTGCACGGTTTCCAGGCGCTGGACGATCACTGGAAGTGGAAGTTCCTGCACCATACGTTAGCGGCACAGACCCCGCCGCCGCGTGATTCAACGTTGCGCGTTTCACGCCATCCAAACGGCCGGTTTTGGCTCAACAGCCCGGTTCTGTCGCTTAAGCAACAGGGCGAGCGCGTGCTGCTGGCAACGCCTTCCGGTACCCACGAACTGGATTTTGTGATTTTCGCCACCGGCTTTCGGGTTGATCTGGCCCAAAAGCCAGAATTGGCGCGCTTTGCTTCGGCCATCAAATTCTGGCAAGACGCCTTCACGCCACCCGCCGGTGAAGAACAAGGCGAACTGGCAACCTCCCCCTATCTGGGGGATGACTTTAGCTTCCAGGAGAAACAACCGGGCCAATGCCCTGCGTTGCACCGCATTTACTGCTTCAACTATCCCTCCACCCTCAGCCACGGCAAACTCTCCGGCGATATTCCGGCGGTGAGTGAAGGCGCGCGCCGCCTGGCGCAGGGGATTGTGCGCAGCATTTTTGTGGAAGACCGCGAAACCCACTTCGCCAACCTGGTGGCGTTTGATACGCCGGAGTTGTTAGGGGATGAATGGCAGGATGCAAACCATGAATAATCAGGGTGAAGCCCCACTCAACGTGGTGGATGCCGTGGCCGGCATTGCGCCCGGCTCTGCACTGCATGCAATACGCCGCGCCCGCCCGGAGTTTGTCGATGGCGTCGAAGCCTGCCGCGCTACTGTGCTGTGGCCCAAGAACGATCAAGGGCTCCCCAGCGCACTGCGCATCGCGCTGGCGCAACGCATAGCCCGGCTAAGCGGTAACCCGGCGCAGGCGGCGTTTTACCACACGCTCGCCCAGGGCGACGCCTATCAAGCGATCGCCAACGGCGGCTCGCCGTCGGCAGAAGACACCTGGCTGGCGGCCATCGTGCGCCATAGCGATCACGTTACCCTGCAGCCCAGGCACAGCACCGAGCAACACATTCACGCGCTGGCCGAAGCCGGCCTGAGCGCGCCGCAGATTGTCGCGCTAACGGAGCTGATAGCCTTTGTTAATTTCGAATCCCGCGTGATGGCGGGCCTACAGTTGCTGGGGGCGCTGTAATATGGCGAACAAGGCCGTAAAAGTCACGGTGAAAGCCCAGCACTGGGCGCCCTGGATCACGCCGGTTGACGTCGCGGAAGCCACGCCGGAACAGTTGGCGGCGATGCAGGTCACGCCGTCCAATACTAAAATCTCGCCCTACGTGCGCACCCTGGCGCACGATCCGGAATCCTACCTGGCGCGTACCCGCCTGTTTAACGCCATCATGTACTGCCGTGGCGGCCTGGGCCGCGATGAGCGGGAACTGGGCGCGTTGGTGGCCTCTGGCGTTAACGGCTGCGTCTACTGCGCATCCGTGCATGCCCGCCGCTATCTGGAGCTTTCCGGCCGGCAGGATGTGATCAACGCCTTATATACCCAAGGCTTTAGCGCCCGTTTTGCTCCGCGTCAGCAGGCAATTATCGATTTCTGCCGCGCACTTTCGCAAAGTGCCGATGCAGTTACCGCCGAACAGCTGCAGCCGTTGTTGGCCGCCGGCCTGAGCAAAGCGGAAATCGTCGATCTGATCCACGCCGCCGCCATTTTCGGCTGGGCCAACCGTTTGATGCATACGCTGGGCCACGCCACGCCCAGGTAGGCGCCGTTTTATTTCCGCATCAGTGATAAAAAAAGCGCAACGGCCGGAATGGCGGTTGCGCTTTTGGCTGTGCCGTTGCACGCCGGCTCAGCGGCGGTTGCGCAGGTAACGCCAGCCAGGCGTCAGCAGGATAAACACCGAAAGCGCGATCAGCAGCCAGGAAAGCGGCGTATTGACCAACGCCACAGGATCGCCGCCTGAAATGGTCAGCGCCAGGTTCAACTGGGTTTCGGCAATCGGCCCAAGCATCACCCCCAGAATAATCGGTGCGCTGGGATAGCCCAATTTCTCAAGGAAATACGCCACAATGCCAATGCCGAAGAACAACCACAGATCAAACTCGGCGTTATTGACCGCATAGACCCCCACGGTGATAAACAGCATGATCACCGGTGCCAACAACACGGTCGGCAGGCGCAGCGCCTGGCCAAAAATACGCGTGGCGGTCAACCCGCCCACCAGCACCAACATCAGGGCAGAAATCAGCATTTGCAGCATAAAACCGTAGACCACGTCGGGGTGATCCTGAAACAACTGCGGGCCAGGGCGCAGCCCCTGCACCAGTAGGCCGCCAAGGATCACCGCCGCCACCCCGGAACCGGGAATGCCCAGCGTCAGCGCCGGGATCAGTGAAGAGGCGTTATCCGCGCCGTTGCCCGCTTCCGATGCCGCAACGCCGCGCGGGTTGCCATAGCCAAAGCTTTCCGGGTCTTTATCGCGGCGCTTGGCATCGTTATACGCCAGATAGCAAGACATGCTGCCGCCCGCGCCGGGCAAGATACCGATGATGATGCCAATCACCGAGCTGCGCAGCCACACCGGCAGAAACTCACGCCACTTCGCCAGCACCGAGCCCTGTTTGCGCAGATGCAGCAGGTGCGAAGACATGCCTTTCAGCGTTACCTTCTCCAGCATGTGGATCACCGGCGGGAAAGCGAACAGCGCCGTCAGCAGCACCACCAGATCCAGCCCTTCCGCCAGTTCCAATCTGCCAAACGTGTAGCGCTCGTCACCGGTGGAGATATCCTGCCCGATGGTGCCAATCACCAGCCCGATAATCGCGGCAATCAGCCCTTTCAGGAAATCGTTGCCCAATAGCGAGGTGACGGTCGCCAGGCCAAGGATCGACACCCAGAAATACTCCGCCGGGCCAAATACCAGGCTGACCTTCGCCAGCCCCGGCGCAAATAAGATCAGTGAAATCGCCGAAAGCACACTGCCCACCACGCCGGAGACTACCGCTACCTGCAGCGCATAGGCCGCCTTGCCCTGCTGGGTCAGCGCGTAGCCATCCAGCGTGGTGGCGACGGATGCCGGCGTGCCGGGGATACGCAACAAAATCGCCGGTATGGCGCCGCCGTAGCTGCCGCCGTTGTACATCCCCGCCATCATGCCAAGCGCAAACAGCGGCTCAATGCCAAAGGTGAGCGGGATCAGCACCGCAATACCGGTCGTCACGGTCAGGCCGGGCAACGCCCCAACCACCAGGCCGGCCACCGTGCCCAGCAGCACCGCCAGCAGGTTCATCGGGGCCAGCACGAGTGGCAAGGCGTTAATCAGCGCATCGATCACAATAGGCCCCCCAGGAACGACGCCACAATGCCCTGCGGCAACGGGCGCTCCAGCAGCACGTTAAACACCAGCCAGATAAACACGATGGTGCCGCCGATCACCCACAGCAGTTGTTTCCAGTCGCGATAACCGGCCAGCAACGGCAGCACCAGGCCAAACAGCAGGCTGGCGGCGATATACCCCACCCAGTCCATCAGCAACAGATAGAGGAACACCAGCACAAAGCCCATCAGCACGCGGCCCGGCGCCTGAAACAAGCGTGCCGCCTGCGCGGCGGGCAAACGGCGCAGCGCCAGGAAAGATTTAACGCTGAGCACCACGCCGCAAATACCAAGCAGCACCGCCAGCGCGCGTGGGAAAGTGGCACTGGCCGCGCTGAAATGGCCGGCCTCAACATACAGCCAAATGGCTAACGCCACCCAGAGGATGGCGAACAGCAACTCAACCCGAGCCTTGCGGGGGTTAAAACTTAACGCCATGGCGTGATTTTCCAGGTTTCGGCCAGGTCAGTGTTAATACGGGCGATTAACGCGCTGTAGCTTTTGGCATCCAGGTAGTTCAGCGGCATTTCGGCTTTTTGCGCGGCCGCCAGGTAGTCCGGATCGTTAACCACATCGTGCAGCGCTTTTTCCAACCTGGCGACAATCGCCGGCGGTGTGCCCTTCGGCGTAGCGATTCCCCGAGAGGCGCCGGCGATCAGATCGATATGCTGCTCACGGAAAGTAGGCACATCTTTCACATAGTCCGAGCGCTGTTCGGCCATCACGCCGAGGATACGTATCTGCCCTTCACGCGCCAGTTGCAGCGCTTCGCTCAGGTTCATGGTCGCCGCCGGCACATGGTTCCCCAACACCGCCTGTTTTACCGGCGCGGTGCTGCCGAAGAACGCGGCTTTCAATTCAACGCCCGCCAGGCGGTTAAGGTTGAGCAACGCCACATGTTCAGAAGAGCCGGCCGCGCCAGACGTGCCGATCACCAGCTTGCCGGGCGCTTGCTTGCCGGCGTCGATAAACTGCTGCAGCGTTTGATACGGGCTCTTGCTATTCACCACCAGAATGGCCGGATCGTAAACAATATTGGCGATCGGCTGGAAATCATCCATGGTGTATTTGGCTTTCCCCTCCACCACCAGTGAATTGGTGGCTGGCGGGTTGATCATACCGATGGTGTAGCCATCCGGCTTGCTGCGCGCCAGCGCTGTCCAGCCGATTTCGCCGCCCGCGCCGGGTTTGTTGATCACCGCCACGCGCGCGCCGTCCGCCAGGTGTTTTTCCAGGTAATGCGCAATGGTGCGCGCCGCGATGTCGGTGCCGCCGCCCGGCGCAAAGGCGACAATCATCTGGATCGGTTTATCAGGGTAGCTGGCATCCGCCGCAGCAAAACTCGCGTGGAACATGGCAGCACCTGCCATTAAGCCGTATAAGCCAGAGCATAACTTCTTCATGATTTCCCCTCGATTTTGCTGCAACGCCGTGGTTACCGGTGCCATCGCCAGCCTGGCACAGGTTAAATATCGCTATGATTTGTATATAAAAAAAATAAAAAAACGCGCTATGTGTTGCAAAATCATGCGGTAATTCATTCACCATGTACAGGCACATTTTTTTATAAAATTATGCTTTTTTATTATTAATAAACCGCATCAATGAAGTTTAACAATACTTTTTATGCATAATTGAAGGCGTCGATAGGCTAACCGATGAAGTCTAGCCAGCCAAGGCAATGCATTGACAGCGGCAGGGCCATGCTGGCGGGGCAAATCGATTTGATTGCTGGCAGAGTGAGGGAAAGGACCAGGCCGCCGGTCAGCGCACGGCCTGGCGCGCGCTTAATGGGCGCCGTTGGCGGCCCACCAGGCCAGCAGTTGCAGGCTGGAGGAGTAGTAATCATCCCCCTGGGAGAGTTGATCGCTGATGGCGCCGGTATTTGCCATGGTGAAATCGCGAATCGCCAGTTGGCCCGGCGACATCATGTAATTGGCCTTGGCGCCACTCAACACGTTAACCCAGGCCGGGGTGGCATTACGCGGGGTTTGCTGCCAGAACTGAATATAGGGCGCCAGCGCCGCTTGCCCAGGGTGCGCCCAGCGCAGATAAAGTGGGATGCGAATAGCATCGTAACTGAACAGCGCCGGCCACTTGCTGGCGGGCGCCAGTGTGCCGTCGGCATTGAGCGTGACCCAATCGGAAGGCAACCGGTATTGGCCAAACGTCATTTTCCCAAGCATCGCCAGCGCGCTGGTGTCCAGATCCTTCCACACCTTCAAATGGCTGTGTTGATAAAACGCCTGCCACGCAGGGAAAAGGAAGTAGGAAGGGTTAACGGTAATCGACGTGGTTTGGTTAAAACCACTTAACCCAGGCAGCATCACGGTATAACCGGCGTATTTTATTACCGTATGTTTGATCAGCGCCGCCTGCAGCTTCTCGGAAGCCTGGGTATAGCGGGTATCATGCCATTTGTCGCCGGCCAGCAGCAGCGCCCATGCCATCAGCGTATCACCGTCGGAAGCGGTATTCTTATCCGCCACCTTGGGCACGCTGTTGGGATCATAACGCCAGGAATACATCCCTACGTCGCTGCGAAACAGGTTGGCGTTTGACCACTGCCACAGTTTATCAAAGGTTTGCCGATCGTTATTGAACACCGCCAGCAACATGCTGAACCCCTGCCCTTCGGTATGGCTGACGTTTTTATTCGCCGTATCAACGATACGTCCATCAGCCATTAGGAAACGCTGTTTGTAGGTTGACCAACCGTTGCCTTGGGCCAGCGCCGCTGTGGAAAACAGCGCCAGCACCAACAGACTGATAGCCCTTATCGACCGCATAAACATTCCTTACAATCCATTTTGGTAACGGAAGATAAACGCGCCTTCCGCCGAATTATTCACCCAGCGCAGCGGCACCGTGGGGTGCCCGCCCTGGGACAGCAGCCATTCAGCGTACATGCCTTCAAGCAGTGAGATCAACGCCACGCGCCACAACTCATCGTCCTGCCCCTGGGGGGAAGGCGGCCACGCCAGGTGCACCAGCGTGAGCTGTTGCTGGCTGGCTTCGATGGTTAACACGCCCCAGTCAAAGCGGCCGAGGATGGCATTCATATTGTCTTCCAATTCCCCCAGCGAACGCGAAAACGGCAGCGGGTGCTGGCCGGCCAAATTCTTGCCGACCAGGTTGAGAAAGCGCCGGCCGTCTTCATCATCCGAAGAGGACAGAATACCGGAAAACAAGGCCTGGGTAAGGACTTGCCAACCGGAGACGGCCTGCTGACGATGGCGATAATATTCCTGTTCGAGCTGTGTATAACGGTGTTCTTGCATATTCCCCACCAGCAATCAGTTGTCGCCCATCAAATAGCGGAAGTAAACCTGCGCTTTGCTTTCATTGTAGTCGCCGAAGGTATCGTAGCTGACCTGGCCGCCAATGCGCATGTTCCTGTTCAGATGATAATTGCCGCCAACCCCCAGATTCCAGCCAATGCCGTTCTGGGTTGCGCCCGCGTAGTAGGCTTCGGTGGCGTAACCGGCCGCCACCAGATTTTCGAGCTCGCTCTGCATATCCGGGTTGTTCGGATAATAGGCGCTGCGGTCCTGCGTATACGATTGGTAACCCACCGCACCGCTAAGCTTCAGATCCCAGTTGCTGTATTGCTGGGTATATTCCACCGGGAACGACACGCTAACGTAGTTCTGCGGGCTGAAATAGCCCCCCTGGCCGTAGCTGTAGTAACTGAGGTTTTTATCGAAGTTGAGGTAACCGACGTTAATGCCGGTTTTCAGCTCGCGGTCATCCTCGCGGTATGGGCGAATATACAGGCCGGCGTTGGCATTGACCGAGCTATTGCTGGCGACGTTGTTGCCCAAATAGCTGTAATAGCCGGCGCCGGCATAGAACCCGGCGTCGCCGTCATCATAGGACAGGTTCAGGCTGCCGCCGTTTTTGGTAACCTGGCCCCAGGTATCGCCGCTGTAGGTATCTTTGGTACCCACGTAAGACAGGTAGCTGTCGGTAACCATCCGCCGCTCGGCGGTGGCGGTCAGCGTAGTGTAGTCCGTCAGCTTCGGCGACCACTGGACGCCCCCCACCAGCGTGTTGAGATCCTGGCCCAGCGGTGTGCTGCCGATATCCGCCCGGTAATTGTCACCGGACAGCGCCAGGTTCAGCTCAACGCCGGTAGTGCTTTGCCCGCCGGCATCAGGTGCGGAATAGGTGGTTGGATCCATACCGCTGATAGCGCTATAGGCATCGCACTGCGTGTCTGATGCGGTTTGTGAACTGCTGCTACAACTGCTGCTATAGGCTCTGGTGGCTGCGGTTTGCAACGCCGACAGCGTATCCCCCGAAATCCCCAGCGTGCTCGCATATCCTTCGGCATCTTCTTTTGCATACTGTGCCTGGGCAAGCGCCCCCTGCCCAAAACGCGTGTTGCCGGTGCCGGATGGGTTGCCGGCATTCAGAGAAACCGGCGTCGCCGTCAGGCTTAAGCGCGAGGTTTCGAACGGCACAAACGAGAAGGTCATCGGTGCTTTGGCTTCCGTCAACTGGCTGAGGCCGCTTTCGCCATCGCGCCCACGCACCGACAGATCGCCCTGTACCCACGTGGCCGTTTTGTCCCGCAGGCGATCGAGCATGGTGTCGATCTGCTGCTCCGTCGCACTGCGCTGCGCCACCGCGGTAGGCACGCTGCCGGCCTGCAATGCCGCCGCGCCGGAAGAAAGCTGATCGGACTGCTGCCATGGCATTACCGTACCGTAAACCGACTGCGTCGCCGGCCGGTTGCCGCGCGTTGTGCGATTGACGAACGGATTGTCGGCCATCTGCAGGCCGGCAATTTGCAATGAGCCTTCCCCGCCATCCAGGCCAATCATTTTTCCTTTGGCGGAGCGCAACAGCGCCTGCGCCTGCTGGTGATCGCCCTTCGCTTCCGCCACCCTGGCCGCCAGTAGCAGACGATCCGGCGTGCGCGGGCCAGTTAACCCTTGCATCAGCGTATCCGCCCGCTGGGTATCCCCTTCAGCCAACGCGATATTGATCGCCCCCATACGCGCATCCTGCCCCGGGGTGTCATTGTTCATCAGGTAGGTATAGACCTGATTCGCCTGTTGATTCATTTTGCCCGACTGATAAAGGCGCGCCATTGCCAGCATCATATCGCGGTTTTGCGGATCGGCCTGTAGCGCCACCACCAGCCGATCGTAAGCTTCGGCATATTGGCCCTGCTCGCGCAGCCGATCGGCTTCGTTGATCACAAAGCCGTTGCGGATATCCGCCAGCACCGTTGAGGAGGTCGAAGACTGAATCTGCGGATCCTGTAAGAAGGCCAGCGCTTCATTGCTCAGGCCGGCTTCATTGAGCACCGCGACCTGATCGGCATAGTCGCCGGCATTGCCTTTCACCCCGGCCTGCATGCTCTGGCGCACCAGTTGCACCGCCAGCGGCAGTTGCCCGGTCGCGGCCAGTTTCTTCGCCAGTGCGCCCACATCGGCCGGCGCAGCCGGTGGGTTTTGCGCCAGCGCGCGCAGCGTATTGGCGGCGGCAACACTGTTGCCCTGTTGCAGATAGGCATCGGCGGCGGCCATCTGCTGGTTGAAATTGGCACGCTGGTTCAGCTCACGCATAGCCGCCGTCTGGCTGCCCGATGGGATGCGCGCCATCAACGCACGGGTATAAGGCCAATTTTGTTTTTCCGAGGCAAACAGCGCGGCGGCGTACAAATCGGTAGTGCCGGCTCCCGGGCGTTCCAGCGGCAGCATCAGCGCCTGAGCCTGCGCGGTTTGCCCCTGTTGTTGCAGGATGCGCGCCATATCCAGCCGCACCCAGACGTTGCCGGGCTGGCGCGCCTGCGCCTGTTGCAGCAAGCTCAGGGCACGCTGCGGCTCGCCATTAGCCACCGCCTGGGCCGCCTGGCGGCGCAGCGGTTCAATGGCATCCACCACCGGCGGCGCCTGCAACCGGCTGCGCAATTCCGCCGGCAACGTTTGCAACACCTGATCGGCCTGCGCCGTTTTGTTCTGCTGGCGCAGCACGTAATACAACCCAGCGCGGGCATTCTGGTTGCTGCCCAGCGCGCTGTATTGCTGCTCAGCCGCGGCCAGATCCCCTTTGCTGCGCAGAATATCGGCACGCAGCAGCGCGGCAGACACGCCCTTGTCATCACTGCCTTGCGCCAGCGGCGTCACGGCAGCCAGCGCGGCGTCATAGTTACCGCGGTCCGCGCTCGCTTTGGCGTTAGCCAACTGCGCATAGAAGGCGGCGTCTTCCGCCTGGCTTTTCAGCTGTTCGCTATTCGCGCCGCCCTGCTGAGCTGCACGTGACAGGTAGTCGGCGGCCTGGGCAAAATCGCCGCTGCGCTGGGCGATATACCCTAGGCCGGCCAGCGCATCCTGATCGTTCGGGTTGCCGGCCAGCACGCTGTTAAACTGGCTTTTCGCTGCGTTGACATCGCCGCTGTTTAGCGCCGTGAACCCCTGGTTTTTGGCGGCGCCGCCGATGTTCTTCTGGAAATATCCCATCACCGCCGTATCATTCGGGTGGCGCGCCTGGTACTCCTGATAGACATCGCGATCGCTTTCCTGTGGGGCCTGCCACAGCAATGCCTGGCGCAAAGCGCGATCGGCCTCGGGGCTGTCGGCCGCCATGCCGTTCAGCAAGGCAATCCCCTGGCGGCGCGTGGTTTCCTGATAGGTCATGATCTTGCCCAACGCCAGGCGCGCTTCGGCATCGCCCGGGCGCTGGGCAACCCGTTGTTCCAGGCTGGCTATCGACTGCGGCAACAGTTTTTTATCCCCCGCCATGGTGAGGTAATATTCGGTCGCCAGGCTGTCCAAAGGGGTATCGCCGTTGAAAATCACGCGGTAAGCAGCCAGCGCGCCGGTAATGTTGCCCTGCGCCGCCATCTGGCGCGCCGAGGCAAGCTGCGAAGGCGGCACCGCGCGCAGCGTCTTGGCGTTCCCCAGTTCAATCAGCAACGGATCTTGCGGCGACACCTTCGCCAACCGCTCACGCCACTGGGTCGCCGCCGCCGTATTGCCGCTTTGCAGCGAATACAGCGCCATCAGATACAGCGCCCGGCTGTTGTTCGGATCGACCAACAGCACTTTCTGCAAGGCGTCTTTCGCTAATTCATCGTGCGCCCGCGCGTGCCAGTACTCCGCCTGCTCAAACAGCGCCCTCATCACCGGGTTGGGCGCATCCGCCGCCTGGGCCGGCATGGCGCCCGCAAGGATCCCTGCGCTACCGACCAGGTACAGCACCCTGAGTATTGCCAAAGACAGCGTTGTTCTTTTCATTTTCTACCCCGGGAATCGCCAGGCTGCTTAATAGGTAATGCGTTTATCATTGTCATCATCGTTATTTCTTTGGCTGCTTGCCCAAGCGCCTGGCCGAATGGCGCACCAGCATCAGATAGGCCGCGCTGCCCGCGATCAGGGAAAGCGCCACGGCGATCCACGCCAGGATCACAATATGGGTGCTGGCATACCAGATCACCATCATGTGCCAGGGCATTTGGCCGCTCGGGAACTGTTGGCCAACGCTGAAACTGCGCACGCCATTTTCATCGGTGATCACCGCGAGATCACCGCGCACGCCGGCGTTGATCTCCGGCGACTTCAGATCGTTATGGATTTTGGCCAATTCCTGCTCGTCGCTGCCACTCACCAGCACCACAACATGATTGGCCGACCACGGTGAACGGTAGCTGACAAAGCCGCGCCACTCGCCGTTAGACTGCAGATAACGATCGGCATCCAGCGGTTGGGTATACCAATCACCGGTCAGCCAGGACACCAGGCGCTGTAACTGGGTGGTCTTTTTCACTGCCAGTAAGTCAGCGCTGATGTCAAACGGCGACTGCTGCAACAACCGTTGGTTAAACCCGCTGTTCGCCAGCGTGCTGACCGCCAAAATATCGCGGGCAAACAGCGGGTTTTCCTGGGCGTTTTCCGGCAAGCCAAACGCCACCTGCACATTGCCCACCGGCACTCCGGTAGCATTACCGGCACGGGCGCTCATGTTCATCAGGCTACGGATTTCCCCTGCGCTAGGCGCCTCCGGCAGCAACAGCAGGCTGCTGGAAAAATCCGCCAGTTTAGAGAAGGGATAGGAAGCGCCGACAAAGTAGGACAGGTTCGGTAACTGGGTAAAATGATAGCTGCCGCTCAGATCGATATACGAGCGGGGGTCAATGCGGCTTTTGCTGTTATTGCTGGTGAGAATGCTGCACGGTGTGCCCTGCTTCGGCTTGATGTCGAAGTAAAACTGCAGTTGGTTATCGCCGTAGATCAGGTAAGGGGAAAGCTGCAACGTGTAGCTTTCCTGGCGGCTGTCGCCCCCCAGGCGGCGCCAGATATTCTCCAGCAGGCCAACTTTATTCACCGTCAGATCGCGCAGGAAGGTGCCGTTGATTGACACGTTGAGCCGCGAGCGGTCTTCATCAATCCAGTGATCCGCCGGGAAGTGATAATCCAGGCGCAGCGGAATATGGCGGCCATCCCACATGAACAGATCCGGCGCGGCGCGGAAGGCCACCTTGATGCCCTCATGGTAAATGCCGTTCGATGTCAGCGCATTGTTCTGATCGCGGCCGATCAGTTCGCCCAGGGGCACGGGCTGCGAAGTATCAATCCAGCGCGGGGCATCATAAGGCGCCCTTGACGGGATCAACGTGTTGTCCACGGCCACCGTATCCATCTGATCGGGCAGCGGGCTGGTCACCAGCCGGTAGGCGGCCTGGCGCAATTGGACATCGTTATTGCCCAGCACCAGCAACAGTTTGTAAACCGGGTTCACCGGGTTATTGATAACCTTCAGTGAGGCGCCGTTGCTGGCCGGCAGCGTCAGCGAGCCAATTTTTTCGCCCGGCCGGCCAAACAAAATGCCGTTTTGCTCCGGCAGATCGCCCAGCACCACGGGGAAATCCACGCCGCGATAATCGGACACTATACCAAAATAAGAGGCAACGATGGCCGCGGCGCTAACGTCGCCCGGTTTCATCGTGGAGGAGAACGCCAGCGGGATTTTCGATTCCTGCATTTGCAGCGAATCAAAGAATGGCCGTGGGAAATGGCCCAAATCCGGGCTGCTGTCCAGTTGTAACCCTTCCAGCTTCAACACGCTGTTCGGTTGCACGGTAACCCAATACTGTGAGGATTCCGACGCCTGGCAGGTCATACTGTCGCTGCCGCTCACCCGGAAGCTCAGGTTGTTGCTGGAGACGATCATCGCGCCGGGAATATCCAGCTCATAGGTACCGTTGCCGCCGCTATCCTGGCTGAGCGGCAGGCTACCCAGCGGCTGGCCGTTGAGCATCAGATCGAGCGAGGCGTCGCGGGCAAGCAATGCCGGCGACACCTTCAGCACCAGGGTCAATTTGGCATTGGTGATCACCTGATCGCGCGGCAGCGTGAACGTGATGCCGGATTGCAATTGCACGCCGCTCAGCGTCAGGCCGCCGGGCTGCCCCATTTCAGCTACGGTCAGATCCGTGGCGAGCGGCTGCGCCGCTGGCCCGCCGGGCGGCGGCGTAACCGGCTCATCAGTTTGTTGTTGGGCTGTGGGAGCCGCTCCCACAGCCGCCGGCGCCGTAGGCGCCGGCGGTAACCAGTCGGGCAACGTAACCGCAGCGGCATCGCCGGCGGCAGGGGCGGCTTCTTCCGCAGCGCTCTGCGCTGCGGGTAATATACCGAGCATCAACAGCAGGCTGCTGAGCAGTTTATGGCCGCGAAATAAACGCTTGCCGTTTTTCACACTGTATTTCATGCCGCTTCACCTTTGCTGGCAGGCGCAGCAGGCTTGTTTTTGGCCCGACGCTCTTTCCATGTGTTGTAAAAAAGCTCAAAGACACAGCGCACAATGCTGGCCAGAGAGCGCAGCGGGTTATCCTGTGGGTAACTCTCGCCAATCCAGGCGTCCGCTCGGCATAAAACAATGCGCACCAGCTCACGGCGCCGTGGTAAAGACAGGTTCTTGAACTGCAGACGAAGACGATCTTTGTCGCCGCTGATTTGCCGCACCGGGAAGCTTTCGGCACCGGAAGATAACTGAATTTCCACATCCTCAATCTCTTCATTCAGGTAACGCTCATCCGGGGTGATCAGTTGAACGCCGCCCATAGAGATATCAATGGTGGTGGTGCGCAGGGAAATACCGTTGGCGTAGTGGATAATCGCCGGGATCGCCGCTTCCACGCGGATAGTTTTGCGCACCTGGCGGGTTTCCTTGGCAACGGCGATCGCCGCCAGCAGGATCAGTACGCTAAATCCCCCCCACAGCACGTTCAGCGCCACTACGCGCGGATCCACGCCAAAGTAATCGTGGAAAATGGCCCGCACAATGCCGTAGCCGATACCGATCATCATCAACACGGCAACGATTAGGTGCGGTTTTACGATGTTGAAGTCGAAGAAGCCGACGTCCAGCAGCCCGCCTTTATCCGTGACGTTGAATTTACCGCGCTTGGGCGCCAGCATGGTGACGAGCGTCGGCAATACCAGGTGAAACGCCATGACGGTATCGTAAATTTCGCCCCAGAAACTGTAGCGAAAGCGGCCGTTCATGCGCGAGTTGACATAGATCGACATCACCAGGTGCGGCAGCGCATAGGCAAAAATCAGGCTGGCCGATGAGGAGATAATATTAAGGTTAAACAACAGGTAGACGCTCGGCGCCGTCAGGAACACCACCCGCGGCAGCCCCAGTTGGTAATACAGCATGGCGCTGAGGTAACACAGGCGCTGCGGTAGCTTCAGCCCACGGCCAAGCAGCGGGTTGTCGACGCGGAAAATCTGTGTCATGCCGCGCGCCCAGCGGGTACGCTGAACAATGTGCAGCCCCAGGCGCTCCGTTGCCAGCCCGGCGGCCAGCGGAATCGACAAAAAGGACGTATTCCAGCCGCGACGCTGCATTTTCAATGCGGTGTGGGCATCTTCGGTTACCGTCTCAACGGCAAAACCGCCGACTTCATCCAGCGCAGTACGGCGGATAACCGCACAAGAGCCGCAGAAAAAGGTGGAGTTCCAGTTGTCGTTGCCCTGCTGAATCGGGCCATAGAACAACGCCCCTTCGCCCGGCATGGCACGCGCGGCGGACAGGTTGCGTTCAAACGGATCGGGGGAATAAAAATAGTGCGGCGTCTGCACCAGCGCCAGGCGGGGATCCTTCAGAAAACCGCCAACCGTCGCCTGCAGGAAAGCGCGGGTGGCCACGTGGTCACAGTCAAATACGCAGATCAACTCGCCTTTGGTGACCTTCATCGCATGGTTCAGGTTGCCGGCTTTGGCATGCGAGTGCTCGGCGCGGGTAATGTAGCCCACGCCGGCGTCCGCCGCGAACACGGCAAACTCGTTGCGCGTGCCGTCATCCAACACATAGATTTTTATTTTGTCTTTTGGGTAATCAATGCATTGTGCGGCCAGTACGGTGTCGCACACCACGTCCAGGCTTTCGTTGTAGGTGGGGATATAAACATCCACCGTCGGCCAAAGTGTGGTGTCATCCGGCAACGGCTCAATCTTGCGCTGTAGCGGCCACGTGGTTTGCAGGTAGCCCAGCAGCAGGATCCCCCAGATGTACAATTCGGCCAGGTATAACCCGATGCCTAGGATGGCTTCGATGGTGGAGTTAAAATGCAGCGTTTCCGTCGTGCGCCAGTAAATGTAACGTATCGACATCATGGCCGACATGATGACCATTACAACCGTAATACGCTTGCTTTTGCTTTGCCCCAGCAAAAACAGTATGGCGATGCTAATCAGACCAAAAATATACTGTTTCTCGCTATCCATCGGCGTAATGATAATCACCACGGCAACCGGTAATAGCAAAAGCATCAGGAGATAAAAAAGTATTTTATTCATAACATCAGGCCACCAAAAAATAATATTGATAATTATTTATATCTAATCGTGCGAATCATTCCCCCACGCCGATTTTAATCCCCAAAATGGCGGCAACCTTTTTGCTAATCAATTCAATATCAAACGCCGAAGCAGATACCGGATTAAAGTCAATTATGGCCTGTTGCGAAGCGTTAGCCTCCGGCACACACTCATCCCGGTGAACCGTTCCTAATAAATGCTCATGCAAACGCTGCTCAAAAAACTGCGTGACATCTCGGCTTAACGTACGGCGGGTATCAATTTGGTTGACGACATAATACTCGCCATTTTTATTATTGAGCGGCATACCGATTAATTTATGTTGCTCCATATGCGGCAACAGTGACAGCGAGGCGGTATCCGCCAGCATCACCACCACGTGCAAATCGGCAATGGCCTGCACCGCTTTGAGCGCCGGCCCTGGGCCTGGCGGAAAGTCGGCGATAATCACCAGCCCCGGATAATTCAATACGGCGTTCAGGCCGCGCTTCAAAAACAGCGGATCGGCCGCCAAACGGTGTTCAAACGCCAGGCGCTGATCTTCCGTCACGTCGCCATAGGGCAGCACAAAAGTATTAGAGCCGGCCTTTAAAATAAACTGGCTCCAATCCGATTCCTCCGTGGCATTCGCCACAAAGCCACGCGTATCCGAAATGGGCACGCCAAAGTGCAAACGCAGTGCGTTCTGCACGTCAAAATCAATCACCAGGATTTTACTGCCACTGCGGGCCAGGGAATAGGCCAAATTTGCAGCTATCGTGGTTTTCCCTACGCCACCTTTCGGCGAACAAACGCAAACTAACGGCATAATGCAATCATCTCTAGCAAGGGTTGGAGCGGTGTGTCGCGAGGTAATAATGCCGCGGCCTGCTGCGGTGCTTTTTGCTTAAACATCTGGCGGAACCCGCTATCCGCTGCCGCTGGCGGCAGTGTAGCCGCTACCGGCGCCGTTAATGGCGCCTTCTCCAACAGCGAAGGGGCAGCCGCTGGCGCAACATCCTGCTGGCCTGGCGGCAAAAACTGATTAAGGGAATCAAGCAGGTTCTGTTGGTGGCCCGGGGTAATGGATGCGACTTGCAGCACCGGGTTTTCGTCCTCCAGCGCCACAGTGGGCGCCGATTGCGGCGGCAGCACCGCATGCAGGGAATCCATCAGACGGGAGCCTGGTACCGGCGGCGGCACTTCGGAAGAAAAAGGATCAATCGCAGGCGCAGAGGTGGCTTTTGGCGCGCGCGGTGCGGCAGCAGCCGTTTCTGCTTGCTTACGCGCCTGCCGTGCCGCATTGGCAAACTCTTCCGCACTCACGGGCTGCGGCACAGATTGGGTGGTCATGCCTTTACCAAAAGGGGGATCGGAATCTTCTTCAATGGCGGAAATTTGTTTAATCAAACTCCATTTTTTCATTGAGGTTGCCAGATCCTCTTCCACCACCCTTTCATTTATCTCTTTATAATCAATGCCTTCTACTTTTGTTTTTTCGATAAAGCGTTTGATATCATCATACTTATTCATATAGGCAACCCTGTCTGGATTATCTTTTTATCCACGCAAAAGGCACTGACATCACCATTAATCAGGGAGACAAACGGCGGGTTCATAGTAAAAAAACACAGTCCATTGTAAAAACACCGTCTTACGCTTTAATGTTACTCAAAGTGTAACGAAGATCAAAAAAATATCACGAGATTATTTTTATTGTGTACAGAAAAACATCTGTAAAGGCACATAAAGGAAACAAATATAAACCCGGCGTAATTATTGATTACGCAACGTAATCTCTATCCCCTTCATACTTCAAGTTGCAGGTGTGTTGGCTTTCTTCGCTCACCCCAGTCACTTACTCAAGTAAGCTCCTGGGAATTCGCTGCGTTGCCGCCTTCCTGCAACTCGAATTATTTTGGGTATATATTCATTAGTTTTTTTAAAATATTTTGGCTAACGGCTATGTTTGGCATGACGCTCGAAGTTATCGGCCCTTGCCGCCGCAGACTTACGCAGCGTGACATAACAGGCGCCATCGCCGCCGTCCCGCGGTAAAGCCCGGCAAAACGCTTGCACCTGCTCGAGCTGCGCCAGCCATTTGGCGACATAGCTGCGCACGATGTTCGCATGGCTGTCATCCGCCCGGCCATAGCCGTGCACAACCAGCAACGAGCGCAGGTTTTGCCTTTCCGCCTGGACAATAAAACTAAACAACGCCTGCCGGCACTGCTCCACCGTGCTGCCACGCAGGTTCAAACTGCCCTGCAGGGCATAGCGCCCCTGGCGCAGCTTATCCAGCACGCCCTGCTGGATCCCTTCACGTTTATATTCCAGCGCCGTAGCTCGGGGAATAATCGCCAGAAAATCAGTGCTAAGAACGTTGTCCAACGGTAAGGCCCGCGCCTCCCGGCGCTGGGTTTTATCCACATAATCCTGCGGTTTCAAGTACAGCGTCTGCTGCCGCCCGGCGAGCGGGATCACATCCGCCATCGCCTGCTCAAAAAAACCTTGTTCATCGTTGCTCATCGTCGTGTCACTCTTACTGGCTTACTGGGGATAGCAAAAAAAAGGCTGGGATCCTTCTCCGTCAGGGGATAGTGATGATTGTAAGACACCGCCGCAGGGTTGCAAGTAACAGATTGTCAACAAAGGGTGCGGCAACGGGTGAGCTTCTGAACAGTTTTCGCTATACTGCCAACCTCGATTGAGTGCCGCAATAAGGAAGAAGAAGATGACAATGCGCGAGCTGGATATTCGGTTTCAACATGCAATGAATGAATTGCAAGCCAGCTTCGAAAAGCAGCACCGTGAATGGCAGCAAAGCTATCAGGCACTGCAACAGCTGCTGGAAGAAGCCAAACAGCGGGAAGCGGCTCTGCGCGCGCAGAATGAACAGTTGCGGCGCAAATTGAGCACCGCCAGTTCGGTGCCGGAACAGCATGCGTTGGTGAAACAAATCAAAATGCTGGGCGCCCATCTGGATGCGCTGGCGAAAGATGCCGCTACCTTCAACCACCACCTGCATAATTCGCAAACGCGCCCCGGCGGCAGTTTTGGCAATGAGCACTAAGCCGGTGCCTATAGCCCGGCACAGCGCCCCAACACAATAAGACAACGTCATGACGTGGATCATCATCGCTGCCTTGGTATTCGTTTTTATCGCGGGTTACTTCATCCTGACTTCCGATACCCGCAAAGCGGTGGCTTCACTGGCGCATCGGCTGAAGATCAAACCCTTGCTGATTGAGTCGATGATGCAGGAAATGGGGCCGCGCCAAAGCCAAAATTTCATCAGGATGCTGAATAACGGCTACACCGAAGAAATGCATCAGGCAGCCTATCTGATCTTTATCTATGCCACCTTTGTCAAACAGGCGGACGATGAGCAGATCGGCCACTGGCGCGAAATATTAATACGCGCGGGCCTGTCGCCGGAGTTGCTCAGTGAGCACACCGAGGCCGCGCTGTTTTATTTTGCCGATATGGATCTGGACGCGTTTGAGCTGGCGCAGTTTCGCCGCAGCTATAACGAGCGTTTCAACCATGAGGTGCTGGTAGCGCTGTGAGTGCGTTCCCCCTCAGCCGGGGGAAAACGCATCAGAACATGCTGTACAGATAGCGTGAAAGCGCATCGCGGGAGCTAAAACCGTGAGGGATACCATAACGCTGGGTTGGCGCATCACCACTTAAGTCCAGAGGGAATTCGAGATACTGCTCGCTGGTGCGCACCGGTGAGGTCGGCGAGGCAAAATGCTGGCTCTTCTCTTTCAGCGCGGGGTGGATCACCAGGGCTGTTCGCCCCAAACGCGCTTCCCGGTTAACATACACATAGTGTTCGCCCTTGCGGTAACCATAGGCCTGGTCGCTGACATAATCACGTACAAAGCCGGCACTCTCCAACACTCTAGCCACTTCATCCGGCCGTAAATACATTAATTTCTCCTTATTTTTATTTCTAAATAGCAGTGCGACCTTACCGCAAACGACAGATGAAACAATAACTTTATTAATATAAATAAGGGTTTCAGAATAATCCCTAGTTATGGTTTATTGCCGATCCACGGCGCGCCAGCGCCTGCATCCGCAGCGTTAACAGCGCGCCAAAAAACACCATCAGCGCCGCCGCCAGATAGATTGACGGCATACCGCTATAGGTGATCAGCAGCCCGGCCACCGGCCCAGTGATCCCCAGCGCCAAATCCAGAAACGCCGAATACAACCCAAGCGCAGTCCCCTGGTTTTGTTGCGGCACCTGTTTTACCGCCTCAACGCCCAGCGCCGGGAACACCAGCGAGAAGCCCGCCCCGGCCAGCAGTGCGCCGATCTGCACCATCCACGGCGCAATCGCCAGCCAGATCAACAGCAGGCCGGCAATTTCGATCGCAAAAGACACCAGCGTCACACTCAGGCCGCCATGACGGTTGATGGCATTACTGAACAACAACCGCATACCGACAAACGCACAGCTAAATAACGTGAGCGTGAAGGCCGCGCCACTCCAGCTTTTTTCGGCGTAGTACAGGGTGATGAACGTGGCGATAACGCCAAACCCCACGGTGCCGAGCGCCAACCCCACCCCATACGCCCAGATGCGCCCAAACACGGCGCTGAAGGCAATACGCTTGCCGGCCGAAATCGCCACCACCGGTTTGCCGCTTGCCAGCCACAACGACACCAGCACCGCGAACACAATCAGCCCGGCCACCCCGGCCAGGCCCCAGTGCTGGTTAAGATAAACGCCCAGCGGCGCGCCGCCGGCCATCGCACCATAGGTGGCCACACCGTTCCAGGAAATCACTCGCGCCGTATGTGCTGATCCCACCAACCCGATGCCCCACAGCGTCGAACCGGTGCTGGCGAAGCTTTCCCCCACGCCCAGAAACACGCGGCCAACGCACAGCAGGATCAGGCTCAGCAACGGCAGGCCATCGAACCAATAGGCGATAGCGTAAAACACCCCGCTCAACCCGCAGCAGGCCAGGCCAAACAGCACCACCTTTTTCGGCCCGAACTGATCGGCGTAGCGGCCGGCATGCGGACGGCTGACCAGCGTTGCGAAATATTGCGCGCTGATAATCAACCCTGCCATCACCGAGTTATAACCCAGGTGGTTATGTACAAAGCCCGGCAACACCGCCAGCGGCAAACCGATGGTCAGATAACAGGTAAACGTAAACATCACCACGGATAAAATCCGCTTGTTAAGCTGAGAATTATTTTCTTTGCTACTGATTGCGGTCATGGGGCGTGGCTCACAAACAAGGGGGAACGACAACGTCTATCAGCATACCCCAGCACAAACCGATGAGAAATGTGATAGTTATAACGAATTATTATTTTCATTCTCAGTTTGCTGCCTGCGCCATTCACTGGGGCTCATGCCCAGGACGCGCTGAAACTCGCGATTAAAATTCGATTTAGTGATAAAACCGGCATCCAGCATAATTTCTGTCACGGGCTTTTCACTGCCGCGCAGCCACGCCGCCGCCTGCTGGATCCGCAGTTGATTCACATACTGGGAAACGTTCATCCCGGTCTGCTGGTTAATGGCCTGCGAAACCTTACGGGCCGGCAGGCCCACTTTGCGCGCCAGGCTGGCCAGGTTCAGCTCAGGCGTTAAGTAAAGATTATCCTGTTGCAAACGCTGGCATATTTGGGCAAACCACGCCGCCGTCTGTTCAGGGGCGGCACGCTCCTCGCCGCCCGGCTCCGCCACGGGCTCCACCGCGGCCTCCGGCGGCCGCATCAGCCCAAGCGCCAGGGCGACGCCAAGAGCCAGCAGCGTATTGCTGACGGTGGCCACCAGCGCCGCCAACCGCCCGTCGAACAGCTCGAAATCCACAATAATCACGATTTCAGCCATGCTGCACAGTATCAGCACGGCGCCCAATGCCCGCCACAGCCGGTAGCTCAGCCAGCTTTCCGTCAGCGCCACCTGTTGCAGGCAGTTCTCCCCCCGGCGCAGGTAAAACAGCATGGCGATGCCATAGCCCAGATAGCTGGCGACAATCGACGCATCCAACAACACCGGCGCCCACCGGACAACCAGCCACACCCACAGCGGCAGCAGCAGGTGCCCATAGGTATAACGGCTCAACCGCCCCTGGGCACTGGTCAGCAACGCCAGATAGCTCAGCACCGGCACCAGCACGGCGCCGAAGGGCTGCAACGGATTAAACAGCGCCACATGGTAGCCATAGCGCACCCCAATCAACAGGCTCTGCCAGATACACAACAGCAGCAACAGTTGGAACGCCCAGCGCTGGCGCTGTGGGCGGCCAAGGCGCAACAGCAGGATCAGGCACATCAGGCTAAACAGAAAGGAAAGCGGAACAAGTGGCATAGCGATCCATCAGAGTAGTGACTGAATGCCGAGTGTAGGGCCTTAAAACTGTTAAAACAATCGGTTGAGGTGCTGGATCGCGATCGAGGTCGCGGCAATTCCCGGCGTGGGCACAATGGCGTCTCCATCAGCCATGAGAACCCGAAATGAAAACCCTACTGCTGCTTATTGCATTATTCAGCACATTGGCGAATGCCGCGCCCTATCAGGTCGCCAGCCATCAACAGACCTTTCACAACGGTGAGCGAGTGCTTACTGGGTGGGTACGTTACCCCACAACGCCGCCCGATGAACAACGCGCGGCGAGCACCCCGGCGCCTGAATGCCTCTCCGCAGTATTTAACTGCATCAACACCCATCTTGATGCGCCTGCCGCTGCCGGGCGTTTCCCGCTGATTGTGTTAAGCCATGGCAGCGGCGGCAACGCAACGAGCCAAGCCTGGCTGGCGCAGGCGTTGGTGCAGCAAGGCGCTATCGTGGTGGCGGTGAACCACCCCGGCAGCACCACCGGCGATTCCATACCGGCACGCTCGGCCAGGCTGTGGCAGCAGACGCAGGATATTTCCGCCCTGATTACGGCGGTCAGCCAAGACCCACGCTGGCGCCAACATATCAATCCTAACGCCATCGGCGTCATCGGCCATTCCAAAGGGGGCTACAGCGCCATTGCCGCCATCGGCGGACGCATCACGCGCGAGGGTTTCGCCCACGGTTGCCGCCAGGCGCCAGCTACGCCAAGCTGCCAATTCTATACTGCGGCCGGGGTAGATTTGTCGGCCTTGCCGGCACAGCAAATGGATGCAGACTATACCGATCCGCGCATCCGTTTTGCCATCGCGCTCGATCCGGGGATGGTGCATTACCTGTCGCCGTCCAGCCTGCGCAGGCTCAGTGCGCCGCTGTTGGTTATCGTGCCGCAGCACTATATGGAAGGGAACACGGTGGGGAATCTGGGCGGCGCCAAACTGGCCGCCGATAGCGGTAACTACCCTATTCGCACGCTAACGTTGCCTGGCGGTAACCACTTCGATTTTTTGCCGACCTGCACACCGGCGGCGAAATCCATCCTGGAAGCGGACGGAGAAGCATTTATTTGCGCCACACCGGCGGCGCAACGCGACGAATTTCACCAACAGGCCATTCGTGCCGCCGTTGACTTTATCCGGCCATGGCTCCCGCCGCGCAGCGCATGACAGCGCACGGATGATTGCCCCGTTGGCGTACAAAAAGAAAACACCCGGGCAAGCCCGGGTGTCTGCATACTGGCACGGTGCCGTTAACCGGCACCGTTCCGTCACTGATGATTAAGCGGCTGGGGTAGCGGCTTTTTTAGCGACGGTTTTTTTAGCGGTTTTGTGGTGTTTTTTGGCAGCCTGCGCTTTTTGAGCGGCTGGTGCTGCTTTCTTAGTGGCTTTGTGGTGTTTTTTTACAGCCTGTGCTTTTTGAGCGGCTGGCGCTGCTTTTTTAGTGGCTTTATGATGTTTTTTAGCCGCCTGAGCTTTTTGTGCCGGGGCTTTTTTGGTGACTTTTTTATGGGCTTTCTTGTGAGTGGTGGTTTTAGCCGGTGCTTTCTGTGCAGCAGCAGGCGCCGCAGCAGTAGCAGGTGCTGAAGCAGGTGCAGCTGCAGTATCAGCGGCAAAAGCAACAGAAGACAGACCCATAGCGGCAGCAACGATCAGCGCAAATACTTTTTTCATAGTGACATTCCTCAGCGTTTTTTTCGGTAAGCCCCCAATGGAGCCGTTGCGCTGATAATAGAGGAACCCGTGTAGCACTTCAGTAAGGGATTGGTTTCCTCGCGTAACCAAATGTACAGAAGCCGTTTGCCGCAGCTCAAACACATCAGCACCGCCTGCAAAATGACCAAAATGGTCTATACTTACTGGACATGTGTCGAAACGGAGAGCCGAATGTTTAAGAAAAGCGAAAAAGTAGAACGAGATATCGATCAGGACGTCACTCTGCTTGCCGATACATTAGACGAAGTCCTACGGGCTTCCGGTGATAAGAGTAAAGAGGAACTGAAAGAGCTGCACAATAAGGCAAAAGGGGTTTTACGCGATGCCCGAGCACGCTTTAACGACTCCCCCAGCCTGACACAGCACGCGCGTGACGCGGTCAGCCATGCTGACAACTATATACACGACAAACCTTGGCAGGGCGTAGGCATCGGGGCCGCTGTTGGCATCGTGCTCGGCGTCCTGCTGGCCCGGCGTTAACACCCCCTGTAGTTATAAAGAGAAAACAACAAATGTGCGTCTGGCCCGTGGGTAACCACGGGCCGCTTACGTTTTATCCCCCCGGCTTCCCTACGCCTTTGGCTGCTCGCACAGCAGGGCATGGCTCTGCGCCAGCAGACTCAGCGCCCGATCGCGCTGGCGATAAAACTGGGTTTCCATCATCAAAAAGGTCACTGCGGTACAGTCGGCCTGATGCTGGCCGCGCAACATCTGTAGGCCGGGAAACGCGCCGCCGCGGTAGCTGAGATCGTAATGAAAATCATCCGTTGAGCTGTAGCGCAATTGATGCCAAAGCGCCAACACCCCGCGAACCGTTGGCTGCCAACGCCGTGGATCCTGCCGCCAACCGGCCACGGTGCGGGAAACATCCGCAGCCATCGCCGCTAGGCGTAGCAGAAGCGGCGTGAGATCGAAGCGCGCATCAAGCTCCACCTGCAGTTCTACCAGGGATTGCACCATCTGCTGGCGGTAGCTTTCCAGATCGGCCGGTAAGGCCGGCTCACTCAACAACCCCGCCAGCCAATGGGCATGGATACGGCAATCGCGCCATAAAATCGCTTCATCAACCTTATCTAGCGTATCAGCCTGAGTATGCCACCACCAGCCGCCACCGCTGCCCGGCGATTGGGTAGCCCGCACCGCCGGCTCTTCCCGGAAAGCAAAATGCAGGGCAATGCCGCTGCCCCAGAATGACTGGTCACCCCCCTTGCCCAAAGGGGCGATACGCCGCGCTGGCGCACCGGTCACGGCGATAACGGCCTGATTGAGAAATGCGAGATCTTCCGCGCCGCTGGCATTGATCACCACTTCTGTAGCCTGCCGGCACCCTGGCGAATCAACGTTGATGTGCGCCACGCAATGCTTCTGCAGCACGGCACGGTGCCGATCGGCATACCAGGTCGAGCCGCCATAGCGCGCATTGGAATGGCCAGGCCACCAGGCAATACGCAGCCCACGCTGCAACTGCCCGCGCTGCTGATGAAAATGCAACGCCAGCGCCAGGCACAGTGCATTGCCGGTAGCGTTATCGGTGACGCCCTCATGCCAGGAATCATAATGCGATGACAACAGCACAAACTCATCGCTGCGCCCGGCAATCGTGACCAACGGCAGGCTGCATTCGGCAACATGCACCCGCACCTCGGTCGCCAGACGTGCCGTTAATCGCCCCTGGCGGCACAGCGCCAGCAATGATTGGCCCTGCTGTTGATTAATGGAAACCACCGGCAGCGCTGGATAGCGCACGGCATCATCCGGCACAGGGGTTCCCCAGATGGGGCCAACCGTTTCTTCGTGCAGCGCCTCTTCCGGCGAGCCCCAAATATGCACCAGGCCAGCGGCACCCGCGGCGGCTAGCCGTTGCACATAGTCTTCAAACCCCTGATCGGCAATCACTATCTTGCCACGCACCTGCTCCGCCCACTGTGCCTGTAGCCGATCCGGAATCGCCATCCGCGATCGCTCGTCATAAAACAGTTCGGCTTCAACCCCTTGTGGGCAATGGGCAGAAAATGAACGCGTTTTCGCTTCGCAGCGCCAATCTGGGTTGCCCGGCAACGCCAGGCTGGCGGAGAGCGGATCGCTTAGCAGCAGCGGGCAGCGCTCCCGCGTCGCCACGATGCCAAGCGCTTCAAGCATCTGCAGCAACACATCGGCGCTGTGCTCCGCATCCGCCGAACCGGAAAGCCGATGCAGATGCTGGAAACGAGCCAACAGTTGCTGCATCAGCGGCGCCAACTGCGCCTGATTGAGTTCACTGAGCGGCATGGCGGCTCCCTGATGGGGCCACTTTCATGTCGATATCGCCGAAATAGTGCTGTTTAATCTTGTCCCAGGTTCCGTCGGCCATAATCTTCGCCAGGCCGGTATTGAGCAATTCACGCGTTTTATCATCCCCTTTGCGCACCCCATAGGCCGAGCCGATGCTGAACAGTACGTCATCACGCACCTCGCCGCCGACCAGTGCGAAATCTTTCCCTTCCGGCGTGTTCAAGAAGCCATGGCTCACGGCCACCGCCGGGCATAATGCCCCATCAAGACGGCCGGAAACCAGATCCTGATAGATCATGTCTTGATCGGGATACATCACAATCTCCACACCTTTCGCCGCCCAGTACTTGTTGGCGTACATTTCCTGGATCGATCCCTGTTGCACGGCGATCCGTTTGCCCTGCAATACGGCCGCATCCGGCAACAGATTACTGCCTTTACGGGCAACCAACTGCGTCGGAACATGGAAAATATAGTCACTAAAATCAATAGACTGTCGCCGTTTGGTGGTGGCGCCCAGCGGTGAAATAAAATCGACTTTTTTAGCCACCAACGATGGGATCTCGGCATCAAAACTGCTGACGACGTAATCACACTTCACCTGTACCGCCTGGCAAACCGCATTGGTGATATCAATTTCAAAACCGCTCGGTTTGCCGTTTTGATCGCGGAACTGGAACGGCGGATAGGCCAGATCCGCCGCCACGCGCAGCGTTTGCCCCGCCGCCAACGCAGCATGGCAAGTCAGGGCCAAGGCCGCAACGGCCGCTATTTTCAACAGTTTCATGAATGCATTTCTCCGGTGGAAGTCGAACGGGACTGCCATTGCGTAAACTCATCGCGGACAGCGTGGAAAAACGCCGGATCGGCGCAAAGATCATAGGCGGTCATCGCCAGCGCTTTGGCGGCATTCAGCATGGCGATCATGCCCGCGCTGGAGCCAGCGGCAACGGCAAACTCCGGCGTATGCGGCATGGCGTCGCCAATACGTAAATACGGGTGAATAGCGGCGGTCACCTGGCTGACGTTGCCGATGTCGGAGGAACCGACGCCGCCGCCCGCAGGCGGCTCATTCACCGCTATCCCCAGCGTTGCCAGGTTGCGCTGGAAACCGCCCGCCAAGGCCTGGTTGTTATTACGTTCGGCATAGGTCAACCCTTCTTCGATCTCAAGCCGGGCGCCGCTCATTTCCGCAGCGGCCCGCGTAGCGGCATACACTTTGCGCCGCACTTCTTTCAGGCCAGCCACCGTCGCGGCGCGCAGCAGGAATTTAGCCTCGGCATAGGCCGGTACGATATTGGTGGCGCTGCCGCCGTGGGTAATAATGCCGTGTACCCGGACATCGTCGGTAAAGAACTGGCGCAGCGCATTGATGCCGACAAACGTTTGGATCACCGCATCCAGCGCGCTGATGCCCAGGTGCGGCGCGGATGCAGCATGCGAAGCCTTGCCATAAAAGCGAAACACCGCATCCACGCAGGCCAGCGCACCACGCGTCACCATGTTACGTTCGCGCGGATGGAACATCATGGCCGCATCGACATCCTGGAAAACGCCGCCATCGACCATCATGATTTTACCGCCGCCCTCTTCTTCGGCCGGCGTGCCAATCACTTCAATACGGCCGGGGATTTGCGGGCAAGCGCGCACTAGCGCCAAAGCCGCCGTCACCGATGCCGTGCCGATCAGATTATGTCCGCAGGCATGCCCCAGTTCCGCCAGCGCGTCGTACTCCGCCAAAAAGGCAATGCGCGGCCCAGCCTGGCTACCGTTAAAGGTCGCGCGAAACGCCGTCGCCATGCCGGCCACGTTTTCCTCAATCTCAAAGCCAGCGGCTCGCAGCGGCGCGATCAGCGCTGCCGCAGCGTGGTATTCCTGAAAACTCAGTTCAGGCTGCGCATGGATCGCCATCGCCAGTTGCGTCATCGGTTGGGCCAACTCATCCACGGCATAAATAATTTTTTCCTTATGCCCAATATTGGTGCATTCGCTCATATCCCATCCCCATAAAAGTGCAACTAATTTCTTTTAAATTAAGATATTAACTAGATATAAGCGTTTTTATTACGCATGCCCAATTAAGCTTTTTTATCGCTTGCAGCCCGGCTGCAAAAATTATTTTATGGTAGGAGCGTAAACAGCGGCGGAGGGCGCCACATGAATGAAAAAGACTGGCTGATCGTACAGGCGGTTTGGCAGCATAAAAACATCACACGCGCCGCCGAACAGCTTTACACCTCACAGCCGGCGCTAAGCTACCGCCTGCGCCAAATTGAGCGCAAACTCGGTATCCGCCTGTTTGACAGCAGTAGCCGCGGCCTGGTGTTCAGCGCGCAGGGGCGCTATCTGGCACAGCGCGCCACAGGCATGCTGCAAGAATTCCAACAGTTGAAGAGCACGCTGTCCGATCTTGACCGGCCCCGGCAAGGCGAACTGCGGATCGGCGTTTCCAGCAACTATGCCGCTTACCGTTTGCCGGAACGGCTGGCCGCTTTCTGCAGGCTGTATCCCGGCATCAGCGTGAGTTTGATCAGTGGTTATAGCGAAGCAATATTTCGCAAACTACAGCGTGAAGAGATTCACCTGGCGCTGGTCAAGGATGATTTCGGCTGGAAAGAAGGCAAAAAGCTGGTCGAAGAAGATGATTACTTGCTGGTGAGCAGCCAGCCCATCGAACTGGCGCGGCTGCCGCAACTGCCGCAAATCCGTATCAATCACGGGCCGCACCTTACCCAATTGATTGAGCGCTGGTGGAACGCCAACTACTCACAACCGCCGCGAGTGGCGATGACGGTAGATAAGCTGGAGGTGTGTTTAGCCATGGTGGCGCGCGGCCTGGGCTATGCCATTGTTGCCAACTATCCGGCGTTGAACGATCGCCTTTGGCGGGTTCCTATCCAGATTGCCGATGAAACGGTGAAAAACCGCACCTGGCTACTTTACCGCCACGCCAGCGCCGATGCGGGCGTTACTCACCCGTTTGTCGAGATGTTTGAAGACGGGCCGCATTAAGAACAACTCACGCCAGAAAAAAAATTTTTCCCGCGCAACCCAGCCCGGCTGGGGTTTGCATAAAAAAAGCAAAAAACACTATATGTAGAATGGTTGATAAAACCAACATCAATATATAGTATTCATTGTGTCAGCCGCAGGGACATCGCGCCGGCTGATAACACTGCCAGAAACGCCGTAAGATGCTCCGTTTCCTGGCGTTGTCCGCCTTTCCTTCAAACCACAAGGTAAATGCGAATCATGAGCATTATTATTTACAGTAAACCTGACTGTGTCCAGTGCAATGCCACCTATCGCGCATTTGATAAGCAAGGGATTGATTATCAGGTCATCGACCTCACGCAGGATCAACAGGCCCTGACACACGTAAAATCATTAGGTTACCAACAGGTTCCGGTGATTATCGCCGGCGACGATCACTGGGCCGGGTTCCGCCCGGACAAAATCGGCGCGCTGGCCCAAGCCCTGGCATCGTGAGGTTCAGGCATGAATCCGTTGGTCTATTTCTCCAGCAGTTCGGAGAACACCCATCGGTTCGTTGAGAAGCTGGGCCTGCCGGCGATCCGCATCCCGATCGCCGGCGCCCGCAGCAAGCTGTTAATGGATCAACCCTATATATTGATTGTGCCCAGCTACGGCGGCGGTAGTCCCGTCGGCGCGGTGCCGATCCAGGTGATCCGTTTTCTCAATGTGCCACAGAACCGTTCCTATCTGCGCGGCGTGATCGCCGCCGGGAATACCAACTTCGGCGCAGCGTACGGCATTGCCGGCGACATTATCGCTAAAAAATGCCAGGTGCCTTTTCTTTACCGTTTTGAACTGCTCGGCACCGAGCTTGACGTTGCAAACGTTCGACAGGGAGTAACCGCATTTTGGCAACAACAGAACTGACCAAACCGGCGTCCGGCGCGCTGGATTATCATTCGCTCAACGCGATGCTCAACCTTTACGATGCCGAAGGGCGCATCCAGTTCGATAAAGATCGGCTGGCCGCACGCCAATACTTCCTGCAACACGTCAACCAAAACACCGTTTTCTTCCATAACCTGGAGGAAAAGCTGCGCTATCTGGTAGAGGAAGGCTACTACGAGGCGCAGGTGCTGGCGCAGTATGAGTTCGCCTTTATCAAGCAACTGTTCCGCCAGGCCTATGCCAAGAAGTTCCGCTTCGATACCTTTCTGGGCGCCTTCAAGTATTACACCAGCTACACGCTGAAAACCTTTGATGGCAAACGCTATTTGGAACGTTATGAAGATCGCGTGTGCATGGTGGCGATGACGCTGGCGGCCGGCAACACCCAACTGGCGCAGGATCTGGTCGAGGAAATTATTTCCGGGCGCTTCCAGCCGGCCACCCCCACCTTCCTCAACTGCGGCAAGCGCCAACGCGGGGAGCTGGTTTCCTGCTTCCTGCTGCGCATTGAAGACAATATGGAATCCATCGGCCGGGCGGTGAACTCTGCGCTGCAGCTTTCCAAGCGCGGCGGCGGCGTGGCCTTCCTGCTGACCAATATTCGCGAAGTGGGCGCACCGATCAAACGCATCGAAAACCAGTCGTCCGGCGTTATCCCGATCATGAAAATGCTGGAGGATGCCTTTTCCTATGCCAACCAGCTTGGCGCGCGCCAGGGGGCCGGTGCGGTATACCTTAACGCGCACCACCCCGATATCCTGCGCTTTCTCGATACCAAGCGTGAGAACGCCGATGAGAAAATCCGCATCAAAACCCTGTCGCTCGGCGTGGTGATCCCGGATATCACCTTTGAGCTGGCGAAAAACAACGAAGAAATGTACCTGTTCTCGCCGTATGACGTGGAACGGGTGTATGGCGTGCCGTTCTCAGAGATCAGCGTCAGCGAAAAATATCGCGAAATGGTGGGCGACAAGCGCATCCGCAAATCCCGTATCAATGCGCGCGAGTTTTTCCAGGTGCTGGCGGAAATCCAGTTTGAATCCGGCTACCCGTATATGCTGTTTGAAGATACGGCCAACCGCGCCAGCCCGATCGCCGGGCGCATCAACATGAGCAACCTGTGCTCGGAGATCCTGCAGGTCAACCGCGCCAGCACCTACCGCGACGATCTGAGCTACGCGGAAGTGGGCAAAGATATCTCCTGCAACCTCGGTTCGCTGAACATCGCCAAGACCATGGACGCGCCGGACTTCGGCAAAGCGGTGGAAACGGCGATTCGCGCACTGACGGCGGTGGCGGACATGAGCGATATCAGCTCGGTGCCTTCGATCGCCAGCGGCAACCGCGCCTCGCACGCCATCGGTCTGGGGCAGATGAACCTGCACGGCTACCTGGCGCGTGAGCGTATCTACTACGGTTCCGAAGAAGGGATTGATTTCACCAACATCTATTTCTACACCGTGGCCTACCACGCCATCCGCGCGTCCAACCAGTTGGCGATAGAACGCGGCAGCAGCTTCGGCGGGTTTGAAAACTCCACCTACGCCAGCGGCGAGTATTTCAGCAAATACATCGAGCAAAGCTGGCAGCCGCAAACCGCGCGCGTCAGCGAACTGTTCGCCCAGGCCAATATCAGCATCCCCAGCCAGGACGACTGGCAGGCGCTGCGCCAGTCAGTGATGGCGCACGGGCTGTATAACCAAAATCTGCAGGCGGTGCCGCCAACCGGTTCGATTTCCTATATCAATAACTCCACCTCAAGCATTCACCCGATCGTGTCACGCATCGAGATCCGCAAAGAGGGCAAGATTGGCCGCGTGTATTACCCCGCGCCTTACATGACCAACGACAACCTGGATTACTACCAGGATGCCTATGAGATCGGCCCGGAAAAGATTATTGATACCTATGCCGCCGCCACCCAGCATGTCGATCAGGGGCTGTCGCTGACGCTGTTCTTCCGCGATACCGCCACCACGCGCGACATCAACCGGGCGCAGATTTACGCCTGGCGCAAAGGGATCAAAACCATTTACTACATCCGCCTGCGCCAGATGGCGCTGGAAGGCACCGAGGTGCAGGGCTGCGTGTCCTGCTCGCTGTGAGGGATCTTATGACTATGCAACGTGTCCAGGCGATTAACTGGAACAAAATCGAAGACGACAAGGATCTGGAAGTGTGGAACCGCCTGACCGCCAACTTCTGGCTGCCGGAGAAAGTGCCGCTTTCCAACGATATCCCCTCATGGGCCACGCTGACCCCACAGGAGCAGCAGTTGACCATCCGGGTGTTTACCGGCCTGACGCTGCTGGACACCATCCAGAACACCGTCGGCGCGCCGGCGCTGATTGCCGATGCGCTAACGCCGCATGAAGAGGCGGTATACTCGAACATCAGCTTTATGGAAGCGGTGCATGCGCGTTCTTACAGCTCGATCTTCTCTACGCTGTGCCAAACGCCCGACGTCGACGACGCCTACCGCTGGAGCGAAGAGAACCGCGCGCTGCAGAAAAAGGCCAGCATCATTCTGGCCCACTACCGCAGTGACGATCCACTGTTGAAAAAGGTCGCCAGCGTCTTCCTGGAATCTTTCCTGTTCTATTCCGGCTTTTATCTGCCGATGTACTGGTCCAGCCGCGCCAAGCTGACCAACACCGCCGATCTGATCCGCCTGATCATTCGCGACGAAGCGGTGCACGGTTACTACATCGGCTATAAATTCCAGAAAGGGCTTGAAAAAGCCGATCCGGCACGCCGCCAGCAGGTGAAAAACTTTGCCTTTGATCTGTTGCAGGATCTGTACGACAACGAAATTCACTACACCGAAGAACTGTATGACGGCGTCGGCTGGACGGAAGATGTGAAAACCTTCCTGCATTACAATGCCAACAAGGCGCTGATGAACCTGGGCTATGAGGCTCTGTTCCCACCGGCGATGGCCGAAGTCAACCCGGCGATCCTTTCAGCGCTGTCGCCGAACGCGGATGAAAACCACGATTTCTTCTCCGGCTCCGGTTCGTCATACGTCATCGGCAAGGCCGTCAATACCGAAGACGAAGACTGGGATTTCTAAGCAGGCCGTCACCGCCCCGCCTCACGTTGCGCCAAACCCGGCGCAACGTGATCGGCCGCAATATTACTGGCACCGCATATCATGTTAGGCTTACCGGCTGAACGCACCACTGCGCCCTTGTTATTCACCGGATTAAGCGGCAGGCCATGCGCATAAAACTGTCTTTCCAAATCAAACTGTTTCTTGGCCTGGTCGCCTTTTCCTGCCTGCTGCTGACGGCGATCGGTATCTATACCTATTACCGGCTGGATGCCAAACTGCATGAGGATCTTGGCGCCCGCGCCCAGGTACAGGCACGGGAAATTGCGCTGATGCCGCCGCTGATCAGCGCGGTGGAACACAACGATACCGGGCAAATCGCCGCCCTGATGAACAAAATCCGCGCCGTCAGCGATGCCAGCTATATCGTTATCGGCAATAGCCAGACCCTGCATCTTTATCACTCACAATCCCCCGACAGTATCGGCACGCCGATGGTCGGCGGCGATAATAAACAGGTGCTGGCCGGCAAGAGCATCATTTCAGTGCGCGAAGGCGGCATCGGCATTTCGCTGCGCAGCAAAGCCCCGATTCTGGATGAGCACAACCGGGTGATCGGCATTGTCTCCGTCGGCTACCTGAAATCGTACATCGACAGTTTGAATGCCCGTAGCCTAAGCCAAATTGTGCTCTCCGTGGTGTTGCTATTGCTCACCCTGTTCATTTTCTCCTGGCTGCTGGCAAAAAACCTCAAACGCCAGATGTTTTGGTTGGAGCCGGAAGAGATCGCCCTGCTGGTCCGCCAGCAAAAGGCCTTGCTGGAAGCCATCTACGAAGGGGTGATCGCCATTGACGATCGGCGGCGCATCATCACCATCAATCGCGCCGCACGTGAACTGTTAACGCTGCATCAACCGGCCAGCGTGTTGATCGGCAAAGAGATCAACGAAGTGATCAACGCCCAGCCAGACTTTTTCAGCCCGGCCAAGCTCGCGCAGAATACCCACGATGACGTTTGCCGCTTTAACCACGTGCGCGTCATCGCCAGCCGGGTACGCATCCTGCAGGAGGACAAACTGCAGGGCTGGGTGATCAGCTTCCGCGACAAAAACGACATCAATACGCTAAGCAGCCAGCTCAGCCAGGTGCGGCGCTACGCGGATACCCTGCGTATCATGCGCCATGAGCAGCTTAACTGGGCGGCGACCCTGGCCGGGCTGTTACATATGCATCGCTACGATGAAGCCGTGCGCTATGTCGAGGCGCAGTCGGAAGGCGCCCAGGAAATCCTGGATTTCATTGCACAACGCTTCAGTTCGGCGGCGCTGTGCGGCCTGCTGTTAGGGAAATATGCCAGCGCCCGCGAAAAAGGCATTACTCTGCAGTTTGATCCCGCCTGCCAACTGCGCCAGCTGCCTGCCGCGCTGAATGAAACCGAGCTGATGTCGATCATCGGCAACCTGGTGGATAACGCCGTAGAGGCAACGCTGCACGGCGCAACACCGCAGGCGCCCGTCGAGCTGTATATTAGCGATAGCGGCAGCGAACTGGTGATAGATGTCGCAGACCAGGGTACCGGCATTGCACCGGCAATCCGTGACACGCTGTTTGAGCAAGGGGTGACGACAAAAGATAAGGGCGATCACGGCATTGGCCTGCACCTGGTCGCCAGCCACGTGGCGCAGGCGCACGGCAGCATAGAAGTGACGGATAATTCGCCGCATGGCACCGTGTTCTCCCTTTTTATTCCCAAAGCAAGATAACCATTCGGTTCATTAGGCGGGGTTACATATCCACACAATAATTAAGCGTAATTTGTGTTTTATTGCAGCGAAATATCCCGCAGAAAATAGCATCACGTAAACCTAAAATGTAACGCCTATTTTCCCCAGAAAGCGTCACGTATTACGGTAATATTTTAATACTAAGAATAATTTTTGAAAATCTCACAACGAATTTATTACATCTAAAAATCAGTGTGTTCGTGGAATTATTGCGAATAGTGAAAAAAATATTCAAGGTGGGCGAAACTACCATAACCAATAAAAAAGCGGATGTAAACCGCAGATATACCCTTGAGGGAAGATTGAGACTTGTCTCAGAAGCTCACTGTGTTAGGGTATAGGGCACTATTATTTTCTATTAGGAAATTTTTATCGTTTGAATTACTCCAGAGGAAACAGAAAATTGCATGGCAATTAAACTCGAAGTAAAAAACCTATATAAGATATTTGGCGAGCACCCAGATCGCGCATTCAAACTGATTGATAAAGGATTATCCAAAGATCAGCTGTTTGAAAAAACCGGGTTATCACTGGGTGTAAAAAACGCAAGTCTGGCCATTGAAGAAGGCGAGATATTTGTCATCATGGGGCTTTCCGGTTCGGGGAAATCCACCCTGGTACGCCTTCTCAATCGTCTGATAGAACCTACCCGCGGGCAGGTTCTGATCGACGGTGAGGATATTTCAAAAATATCCGATGCCGCCCTGCGTACCGTGCGTCGTAATAAGATCAGCATGGTGTTCCAGTCATTCGCGCTAATGCCACATATGAACGTATTAGACAATACGGCATTCGGCATGGAATTAGCCGGCGTACCACTGCGTGAGCGCCAGGAAAAAGCGCTGGATGCATTGCGCCAGGTGGGGCTGGAAAATTATGCCAAATCCTATCCGGATGAACTTTCCGGCGGCATGCGCCAGCGCGTAGGGTTAGCCCGTGCGATGGCAAACGATCCCGACATATTATTAATGGATGAGGCCTTCTCGGCGCTGGATCCATTAATCCGTACCGAAATGCAGGATGAACTGGTGAAATTGCAGTCTAAACACCAGCGTACCATCGTGTTTATTTCCCATGATTTGGATGAAGCCATGCGTATTGGCGATCGTATTGCCATTATGCAAGGCGGTGAAGTTATTCAAGTCGGTACACCGGATGAAATCCTGAATAATCCGGCCAATGATTATGTCCGCACCTTCTTCCGCGGCGTTGATATCAGCCACGTATTTAGCGCGAAAGATATCGCCAAACGCCGCCCGGTAACGTTAATTCGTAAAACCCCCGGTATTGGTCCGCGTTCAGCGCTCCGGCTGCTGCAGGATGAAGACCGCGATTATGGCTATGTTCTTGAACGCGGGCAGAAATTCATCGGCGTGGTGTCGATAGAATCGCTGAAAAAAGCCCTGGCGGCCGGCCAGACGCTGGACGATGCGCTGCTCGAAGCGCCCGCACCGGTGCCGGCCGACATGCCGCTCAGTGAGCTGATTTCCTTGGTCGCGCAGGCGCCTTGCGCCGTGCCGGTCGTCGGCGAAGAGAACAACTATATCGGCATTATTTCCAAAGCCATGCTGCTGCAGGCTTTAGATAAAGAGGGCTCAACCGAATGACTGATCAAACTCAAGACCCGTGGGCCAGCACCGCAGAACAGAGTGCCGCTCCGGCCCATGATGCCGCAGGCCAGGCCACGGCAAGCAGCGATCCCTGGGCCAGCACCGCAGCGCCCGCAGGCAATGCGAACGATGCCTGGTCAACGTCACCGCCGCCCGCGTCACACGATGCCGCCAGCCAGGCCGCACAGGGCAGCGACTGGCTGAACAGCGCCCCGGCACAGCCGGAGCACTTCAACCTGCTCGATCCGTTCCATAAAGCCTGGGTGCCGTTCGATTCCTGGGTCACCAGCGGCATCGACTGGCTGGTGCTGCACTTTCGCCCCCTGTTTCAGGGGATCCGCGTGCCGGTGGATTTCATTCTGAGCGGCTTTCAGCAAATGCTGCTCGGCATGCCGGCACCGGTCGCCATTGTGCTGTTCTCGCTGATCGCCTGGCAGCTTTCAAGCCTGGGCATGGGCGCCGCCACGCTGGTGTCGCTGGTGGCCATCGGCGCCATTGGCGCCTGGTCGCAGGCGATGGTCACGCTGGCGCTGGTATTAACCGCCCTGCTGTTTTGTATCGTGATCGGCTTACCGCTCGGCATCTGGCTGGCGCGCAGCAGAAACGCCGCCAGGGTGATACGGCCGATTCTTGATGCCATGCAAACCACCCCGGCGTTTGTTTACCTAGTGCCGATCGTCATGCTGTTTGGTATCGGCAACGTGCCCGGCGTGGTGGTGACCATCATCTTTGCCCTGCCGCCCATCGTGCGTTTGACGATCCTGGGGATACAGCAGGTGCCGGAAGATCTGATCGAAGCGGCCGAGTCCTTTGGCTCCAGCCCACGCCAAATGCTGTTCAAAGTACAACTGCCGCTGGCGATGCCAACCATTATGGCGGGCGTGAACCAAACGCTGATGCTGGCGCTTTCGATGGTGGTCATCGCCTCGATGATTGCCGTTGGCGGCCTGGGCCAGATGGTGTTGCGCGGTATCGGTCGCCTTGATATGGGCCTGGCGGCGGTCGGCGGCGTCGGTATCGTTATTCTGGCCATTATTCTCGATCGCCTGACCCAATCACTGGGGCGCGATCGCCGCAGCAAGGGGATGGGCCGCTGGTACGCCCACGGGCCAATCGGCCTGCTCGCCCGTCCATTCATCAAAAAAGCGTAATAGCTCGGCTCCCGGCGCCAGCCGGGGGCCGTGGCACGCAACCATCACCGAAGGGGAACCATTATGCGTTCGGCAGGAATTTGGGCTGTCGCCCTTGGAGCATTGTTTAGTGCTCAAGCCTTTGCCGCAGAACTTCCCGGTAAAGGCGTCGTGGTAAAACCGGTACAAAGTACCCTTGCAGAAGAAAGCTTCCAGACAGAGCTGGTCAACCGAGCCTTGACGGTATTGGGCTACGACGTTCAGCCCACGGCAGAAGTGGACTACAACGTAGCCTATACCTCGATTGCCGCCGGCGACGCCACCTATATGGCGGTGAACTGGGAACCGCTGCAGGTGGATATGTATAACAACGCCGGCGGTGGGCAAAAGTTTTATCGTGAAGGGGTGTATATCACCAACGCCGCACAGGGCTATCTGATCGATAAGAAAACGGCGGATCGCTACAAAATCCACGATATTTCCCAGTTAAAAGACCCCAAGCTGGCGAAATTGTTTGACGCGGACGGCGACGGCAAGGCCGATCTGGCCGGCTGCGAGCCGGGTTGGGTGTGCGGCAATGTGATCGACACCCACATCCATGCCTATGGGCTTAGCCAAACCGTTACACAAAACCAGGGTAACTACTCGGCGATTATCGCCGATACCCTGACCCGCTTTAAACAGGGCAAGCCGGTGCTCTACTTCACCTGGACACCATACTGGGTCAGCGACGAACTGGTGCCGGGCCGCGACGTGGTGTGGCTGACGGTGCCGTTTTCCTCCGGCCCCGGCTCGTTGAAAAACACCGACACCACCTTGCCTAACGGCAAAAACTACGGTTTCTCGGTCAATAACGAGCATATCGTCGCCAATAAACAGTGGGCGGCGGCCAACCCGGCGGCGGCGAAACTGTTCGCCATCATGAAGCTGCCGCTGGCCGATGTGAACGCGCAGAACCTGCGTATGCACAACGGCGAAAACAGCAGCGCCGATATACAGCGCCATGTCGACGGCTGGATCCACGCTCACCAGGCCACGTTTGACGGCTGGGTCAAAACGGCTGCCGCGACGGCGAAATAATCTCCTGCGCCGGTAACCCGGCGTCACATGACAAAAATAAGGTATTTCACTATGCGCAAAGCAGGAATATGGGCTCTGGCCCTGACAACACTGATGGGTTCATCGTTCACCTACGCCGCCGATCTGCCAGGCAAAGGCATTTCGGTACAGCCGGTGCAAAGCACCATCTCGGAAGAAACCTTCCAGACGCTGCTGGTCAGCAAAGCGCTGGAAAAACTCGGCTATGACGTTAAGCCGCCGCGTGAAGTGGACTATAACGTTGCCTATACCTCCATTGCCTCTGGCGACGCCACTTTCCTCGCCGTGAGCTGGGATCCGCTGCACGCCGATCAGTACAAGGCTGCCGGCGGCGATGCCAAGTTCTACCGTGAAGGTGTGTACGTTAACGGTGCCGCACAGGGCTACCTGATTGACAAGAAAACCGCCGAACAGCACCACATCACCAACATTGAACAGCTGAAAGATCCCAACATCGCCAAGCTGTTTGATACCAATAACGACGGCAAGGCCGATCTGACCGGCTGTACGCCAGGCTGGGGCTGTGAAGCGGTGATTAACCACCAGATAGAGGCTTACGGCCTAAGCAAGACCGTTGAGCACAACCAGGGCAACTACGCAGCGATGATTGCCGATACCATCACCCGTTATAAAGAAGGCAAGCCGGTGCTGTACTACACCTGGACGCCATACTGGGTTAGCGACGTGCTGGTGCCAGGGCGTGACGTAGTGTGGCTGCAGGTGCCGTTCTCATCCCTGCCGGGCGCGCAGCAAAACGTGGATACCAAGCTGCCTAACGGCAACAACTACGGTTTCCCGGTTAATACCATGCGTATCGCCGCCAACAAACAGTGGGCCGAAGCCAACCCGGCAGCCGCCAAACTGTTCGCGATCATGCGCCTGCCTATCGCGGACGTGAACGCACAAAACCTGCGTATGCATGAAGGCCAGTCTTCTGAAGCCGATATCGAAAACCACGTCAATGGTTGGATTAAAGCCCACCAGGCGACCTTCGACGGCTGGGTCAAAACCGCCGCTGAAGCCGCACAGAAATAATGCCTTCCGGGGCGCAGCCTGCTGCGCCCCTTATTCCTCGACGACAATCCCCCCACACTGCAAAAAACGCTCAGCGGCCTTTGACAGCGGCTGTGGCCATACGCAAAACACCTGGCGCCGCGGCCCATCCTGAATCGGGATCGACACCAGCGTGCTCAGGCGCTGCGCCGTTGAGATCGGCACGATACCCGCAGCCAATCCTCGGCTGACCAGATTTTCCAGCCATTCGAAATGGTCGATTTCAAAGCTGACGTGCCGCTTGATACCCGCAGCCTGAAACGCGCGATCGGTCTGCCGCCTTGCGGCGGTGCCGCTATAAAAATCCACCAGCGGCACTTCCGACAGCGCCTTCAGGCTTACCCGTTCACAGCCGGCCAACGGGTGCTGTGCGGCCACCAGCGCCACCAATGGCTCATCGATCAACCGACGATGGGAAACCGGCAGCAGATCGATATCCCCCGGCCAGATGCCAACAAACGCCAGGTCGATTTTCTGCTGGCGCACATCCTCCAGCAGCATCTCGCTCATGCCCACATACAGCCGGATATTCACCGCCGGATAGTGGCGGTGAAACTTGTCGAGCATACTGGGCAGATCAATCGCGTTTATCGTTGAGATGGTGCCGATACTCAGGGTGCCGGACACCGTGCTGCTGGCGGCGGTGACCTCTTCCACCAGCGCCTGTTTCGCCGCCAGCAACCGCTGCGCGGACGGAATAAATGCCTGGCCAGCGGTCGTCAGCCTGACCCGGCGCGAAGTGCGTTCAAACAGTGAACAACCCAGCTCATCCTCCAGCTTGGCAATCTGGTGGCTCAGAGCCGACTGCACCGTATGGCAGCGCTGCGCCGCCCGGGTAAAGCTCTGCTCCTCGGCCACCGCCAGCGCATAGCGGATCTGTTTCAGGTTCATGGTATCTATCTCAAAATGAGATTAATCAAATGAAAATTATACATTGGTTTAATGCACCGCGCTGCCGGATACTCCCCCCACGTTTTCCGATGATGAGAACCTATGCGCCCATCAACCCCAACTTCAGGCCTCAGCCCGATGCTGACCGCCCTGATCGCCATCGCCACCGGCCTGGCGGTCGCCAGTAACTATTATGCCCAGCCACTGCTGGAAACCATCGCCCAGAGTTTCCGCCTGTCGGTCAACCAGGCTGGGCTGATCGTCACTGTCGCCCAGTTGAGCTATGCCACCGGCCTGCTGCTGCTGGTGCCGCTCGGCGATATGTTTGAACGCCGCGGGCTGATTGTATTCATGACGCTGCTGGCAGCCTGCGGCATGCTGATCACCGCCAGCGCGGGCACACTGCCGCTGATGATGTTGGGCACCGCCCTGACCGGGCTGTTTTCGGTGGTGGCGCAGATACTGGTGCCGCTGGCGGCCTCGCTGGCGCAGCCGGAAAAGCGCGGAAAGACCGTGGGGATTATCATGAGCGGCCTGCTGCTGGGTATCCTGCTGGCGCGCACTGTGGCAGGCGCGCTGGCGGCGATCGGCGGTTGGCGCACCATTTACTGGGTAGCCAGCGTGCTGATGATCCTAATGGCGCTGCTGCTGTGGCGTGCGCTGCCGCGCTACAAACAGCATACCGGGCTAAATTATCTCCAGTTGCTGAAATCGATTTTCACCCTATTCAGCGGCACGCCGTTGCTGCGTACCCGCGCGCTGCTTGGCGCGCTGTCGTTCGCCAACTTCAGCGTTCTCTGGACGTCCATCGCCTTTCTGCTGGCAGCGCCGCCGTTCAACTATTCGGAAGGCGCCATTGGGCTGTTCGGGTTGGCGGGCGCTGCCGGGGCGCTGGCCGCTTCACGCGCCGGCCATCTGGCCGATAAGGGCAAGGCTCGCCTGACCACCAGCGTTGGCCTGGCGCTGTTGCTGTTGTCATGGCTGCCCATTGCGCTGGCGAAACAATCGCTATGGGCGCTGATTGTGGGGATTGTGATCCTCGATCTGGCGGTACAGGCGGTACACGTCACCAACCAAAGCGTGATTTACCGTATTATGCCGGAAGCCCGCAACCGCCTGACCGCCGGCTATATGACCAGCTATTTTATCGGCGGCGCGCTGGGCTCACTGTTGTCCGCCTCGGCCTACCAGCACGCAGGATGGTATGGGGTGTCCGCTGTCGGCGGCGTTTTATGCCTGCTCAACCTGACGATTTGGCAGTTCGGCAAGCGGCTTGATCCCTAGGGCGCAGCCGAAAGCCTGGGTAGGGGTATAAAGGCGCCTGGCTCTCTGGTAAGGTGATGAGCATGAAACGGGGCCGTATTTCGCTATGCGTGACGGCGCCCTTTATCCCTGATAATTCGAATAAAAATGCCAAACCAAGCAGCAGACAACCTCACCCCCGCCGCCACCTTCACGAACGGCGTCGTTGACAGTTTACCGATCGTGATCGGCTATGTGCCTGTGGCGTTTGCCTTTGGCCTGAGCACGGTAAAACTGGGCTTCACCCCGCTCGAAAGTATTTTCTTCTCCTGCATTATCTATGCGGGCGCCAGCCAGTTCGTGATTACCGCCCTGCTAAGCGCCGGGATGTCGCTGTGGGTATCGGCCCTGACAGTGATGGCGATGGACGTGCGCCACCTGCTGTACGGCCCGGCGCTGCGCCACCGTATTGTTACGCACATGTCGGGCGGGAAAACCGCGCTGTGGGCGTTTGGCCTGACGGATGAAGTGTTTGCCGCCGCCACCACCAAACTGATGCGCAATAACCGCAGTTGGAGTGAAAACTGGATGCTGGGTATTGCGCTGTGTTCCTGGCTGGCCTGGGTGGCCGGCACCGCCGTTGGGGCACTCTTCGGCAATGGCCCGCTGGAGCAGTTCCCGGTGCTGGAAGCGGCGCTTTCCTTCATGCTGCCGGCGCTGTTCCTAAGCTTTCTGCTGGCCGCATTTAAACGCCCGCAAAGCCTGACGATCGCCGCCGCGCTGGCCGGCGCGCTGCTCGGCGTGGTGCTATTTTCCATCCCGGTCGCCATTTTAACCAGCCTCGCCGCCGGCGGTGTGGCTGCGCTGTGCCGCCCCGCAGCCGAGGAGGCCGCCGATGAACACTAATGTCCTGCTCATTGGGCTGATCGTCGGTTGCGCCAACTACCTGTTCCGCTACCTGCCATTGCGCCTGGGCGCCAGGCGCAATCCGGCGGCGCTCAAACGCGGTAAAACCGCCCTGCTGCTCGACAGCATCGGCATCGCTTCTATCTGCGCGCTGCTGGTGGTTTCCAGCACGCCGGTGATCATGCGCGAACCCGACAAACTCTGGCCCACGCTGGCGGGGTTCGGCGCGCTGGCGCTGTGCTTTTATCGCAGCAAAAGCATCATTCTTTCGACATTAACTGGCGCATTAACCTTTGGGATTACATTAAAACTACTTATATGTTTCAGCTAAGGCTGATACGCTACGGCGTACAGCTTGCGGTCATAATCACATTTTTCTGCCAAAACACGCATTTGTTACCGCTGAAAATGACACAAATTGTTAAATTATTCACCGTGCTGAACATTTACATTATTAATCACCATGGTTATTATGCCAGACGAAATTAATGAGGCGATAGATTATGGAAAGTTCGTTCACTCCCATAGAGCAAATGCTGAATTATCGGGCGAAGCGCGAGAAGGATTTCCCCTATCAGGAGATCCTGCTCACCCGTCTGTGCATGCATATGCAAAGCAAATTGCTGGAAAACCGCAATAAGATGCTCAAAGCGCAAGGCATCAATGAAACGCTGTTTATGGCGCTGATCACCCTTGATGCACAGGAAAGCCACAGCATCCAGCCTTCCGAGCTCAGTTCGGCCCTCGGCTCTTCGCGCACCAATGCCACCCGCATCGCCGATGAGCTGGAAAAACGCGGCTGGATCGAACGCCTGGAAAGCGATAACGATCGCCGCTGCCTGCACCTGCACCTGACCCCGCAGGGCGAAGAGTTCCTGGCGCAATTACTGCCACCTCAGCACAAATGTCTGCACCTCCTGTGGTCCACGCTCAGCGCCGACGAACAAAGGCAGTTGGAAGCGTTAACACGCAAGCTATTAGCACGTCTGGATCAAATGGAAGTGACAGAACAGTTACTCTAATTAGCTCTTTCTGTTCAGGTACACACGTATGAACCCCCTGTTTAACTGGAGATTGACCCCGTTGTGCGCGGTTTTGCTGCTCGCCGGGTGTGCATCAACCGATAATATTGCGCCGCAGTCTACGCTGATGGATGCGCAAAACCTGCAGTTGGCTCAGCCAAAGGTCAGTTCGCTGGCGCTTAGCCCACAGTGGTGGCGTTCACTGAACGATCCCCAGCTTGACGACCTGATGGCCCGCACGCTGCAAAGTTCGCCCTCACTAAGGCAAGCCGCCGCCCGCGTGCGTGAAGCGCAGAGCGTGGTGGGTGAAGCCAACGCCGCCAATGGGCCGAACCTGGATCTTAACGGCAGCATTACGCGCCAGCGTACGCCGCAAAACGTCTATGAGGTCATCGGCTACCCAACCAGCCCGGTCTACACCAGCGCCAACTCGCTGGGGTTGAATCTGGCCTATGAGCTGGATTGGTGGGGCAAATACCGCAATCAGGTCAATGCGGCGCAGGCCCAGGTGAATGCCGCCAGGGCAGAGCAGGAACAGGCCACGCTGACGCTGACCTCGTCGGTCGCCTCCGCTTACTATCAGTTGCAGAGCACCTACGCGCTGGAAAACGTGCTGCAACAGGAAGTCGATAATAACCAGCGCCTGGCCGATCTGCGCCAACAGCAATATAAAGCCGGCATCACCGGGGTGGATATCCCACGGCAGATCCAGGCCCAGGCCGACGGCGCCAAGCAACAGCTGTTGCAACTGCAATCCCAGATTGAACAACTGAAGCACCAACTGGCGGCGCTGGCCGGCCAGGGGCCGGATGCCATGCAGCACCTGCGCCCGGTTGCCTTGCCGGCCGATGGGCTTTTGGCGCCACCGGGCGAGCTGACTACCGATCTCCTGGGCCGGCGCCCGGATATTGTCGCCCAGCGGCAGTTGGTCGAATCGTATAACCAACGCGTGAGCGCAGCCCGGAAAGAATTTTACCCCAGCTTGTCGATCTCGGCCTTCGCCGGCCTGACGACCACCAACATCAGCGGCACCAGCCCGAACCTGTTGGAAGCGGCGAGCCAGGCCTGGAATTTTGTGCCGGCCATAACGCTGCCTATTTTCCATGCCGGCGCGCTGCGCAGCAAACTGGGCGAGGAATCCGCGCTTTACGATCAGGCGGTGGAATCCTATAACCAAACCATCGTCAACGCTGCACAACAAACGGCAGACGCCATTACCGTGCAAAAAAGCAGCACACAGCAATTGGCGCAGGCGTCTTCCGCCGCCGGCGCTATCCAGCAGGTCTATCATGTCGCGAATGCCCAATATCAGGCCGGTATTATCGGGCGCGATCAGCTGCTGACCAGCCAAACCCAGTGGCTCCAACAGCAACAGGCGGAACTGAACGCTCGCAGCAATGTGATCCAGGCGAAGATAGGATTGATCCGTGCCCTTGGCGGCGGCTATCAGGCCCCGCAAAGCGCGGATAAAAAAGCATAAATATACTCTAAATAATTCGAGTTGCAGGACAAAAACGCAAAAGCGTTTTTGAACAGCGTTAGCGCTGGCCCCGTAGGGGTGAGGCCGTATGGCCGTATGGCCGAATCACGCGGCGACGCAGCGAGTCCCCAGGAGCTTACCGAAGTCAAGTGACTGGGGTAAGCGACAAATCTGCCGGGAGCAGATTTGAACGCTGTTAGCAGCGGCCCCGAAGGGGCGAGACCCAGGGATGGGCCGAGTAACCAAGCCAACACACCTGCAACTTGAAGTATGACGAGTATAAATAATAAACATGCCCGCTATAGCCTGTGTTGTCAGCAAGCGCTAGCCCACTCCCGACATCAAGCAGGGAGCGCATACGGCGCATAACGCAGCGGCACGGCAGTGAGGGTAAACGTGGAGAATACCATGAGTGTAAGCGCGGAGAATCAAGCCCCGCAGCAGCAGGCCGGCCAGAAACGCAAACCGGCAGGCAAGAAAAAACAACGTAAATTTTGGCTATCACTATTAACCGTTATTTTCGTCGTCATTGGGGTGGCCTATCTGGTGTATTGGTTCTTGGTGCTGCGCCATCACCAGGAAACGGATGATGCCTATGTGGCCGGTAATCAGGTGCAAATCATGGCCCAGGTATCCGGCAGCGTGAACCGCATCAACTTCGATAATACCGATCTGGTGAAACAGGGTGATGTGCTGGTCACGCTCGATCCGACCGATGCGCAACAGGCCTTTGAGCGTGCCCGTACCGGCCTGGCCAATGCGGTGCGCCAAACCCGGCAGTTGATCATCAACAGCAAGCAGTATCAGGCCAATATTACCCTGCGCCAGGCGGATCTCAGCAAAGCGGAAAACGATCTGAAACGCCGCGTGGTGCTGGGCAACGTTGACGCCATTGGCCGTGAAGAGCTGCAACACGCCCGCGATGCGGTAACCAGCGCTAAGGCCGCGTTAGAAGTGGCCACGCAGCAATACAACGCCAACCAGGCCATGGTGTTGAATACGCCGCTGGAGAAACAGCCGGCCGTCCAGCAAGCCGCCGCACAGGTGCGTGACGCCTGGCTGGCCTTGCAGCGCACCCAGGTAATCAGCCCGATTACCGGTTATGTGTCACGCCGCAGCGTGCAGGTGGGGGCGCAAATCGCCGCCGGTTCCCCGCTGATGGCGGTGGTGCCGGCCGATCACGTCTGGGTTGATGCCAACTTCAAGGAAACCCAAATCGCCAATATGCGCATCGGCCAGAGTGCCACGGTGGTCAGCGATGTTTATGGCGATGATGTGGTGTACAACGGCAAGGTGGTCGGGATCGATATGGGTACCGGCAGCGCCTTCTCATTGCTGCCGGCGCAAAACGCCAGCGGCAACTGGATCAAGGTGGTTCAACGCCTGCCGGTGCGTATTGAGCTGGATGCCAAACAGGTGGCGGAGCACCCGCTGCGTATCGGCCTGTCGACGCTGGTCAAGGTAGATACCGCCGATCAGGCCGGCCGTATGCTGGCGGACGTGGTGCGCGACACGCCACGCTACCAGAGCGACGCTCTGGCGTTGGATCTGGCGCCGGTGAATCAGATTATTGCTGAGATCATCCATGCAAACGCCGGTTAAACGAGTGGGAGGCTTCCTTGGCACAAAAACCGCTTGAAGGCGCCCAGCTCGCCTGGATGACCGTCGCCCTGGCTATGGCGACCTTCATGCAGGTGCTGGACTCCACCATTGCCAACGTTGCGATACCGACCATCTCCGGTAACCTGGGGGCCTCCAACTCGCAGGGCACCTGGGTGATCACGTCATTTGGGGTAGCGAACGCGATCTCCATTCCGATCACCGGTTGGCTGGCGAAGCGTATTGGTGAAGTCCGCCTGTTCCTCTGGGCGACGGTGCTGTTCGTCCTTGCCTCTTGGCTGTGCGGGATTTCCAACAGTTTGGGTATGCTGATCTTCTTCCGCGTGGTTCAGGGCGTGGTGGCCGGGCCGTTGATCCCGTTGTCGCAAAGCCTGTTGTTGAACAACTACCCACCCGCCAAACGGGCAATGGCGCTGGCGCTATGGTCGATGACGGTGATCGTGGCGCCGATTTTCGGGCCGATCCTCGGCGGCTATATCAGCGACAACTACCACTGGGGTTGGATCTTCTTTATCAACATCCCGATTGGCCTGTTCGTGGTCATCGCGGCCATGTCGACGCTGAAAGGCCGAGAGACCAAAACCGAGATCAAACCGATCGACACCGTCGGGCTGGTGCTGCTGATCGTGGGTATTGGCTCGCTGCAGATCATGCTCGATCAGGGTAAAGAGCTGGACTGGTTCAACTCCACCGAGATTATCACCCTGACGGTGGTCGCCGTGGTTTCGTTGCTGTTCCTGGTGGTCTGGGAGCTCACGGACGATCACCCGGTGGTGGATCTGTCGTTGTTCAAATCGCGCAACTTTACCATCGGCTGTCTGTGTATCAGCCTGGCCTATATGCTGTATTTCGGCGCGATCGTGCTGTTGCCGCAGTTGTTGCAGGAGGTCTTCGGCTATACCGCCACCTGGGCCGGCCTGGCTTCGGCGCCGGTGGGGCTGATCCCGGTGCTGCTGTCGCCGATCATCGGCCGCTTTGGCAACCGGCTGGATATGCGCCGCCTGGTCACTTTCAGCTTCATTATGTATGCCGTTTGCTTCTACTGGCGCGCCTATACGTTTGAACCGGGAATGGACTTTGGCGCCGCCGCGTGGCCGCAGTTTGTGCAGGGCTTTGCCATCGCCTGCTTCTTTATGCCGCTGACCACCATTACGCTGTCAGGGCTACCGCCGGAACGTATGGCGGCGGCGTCAAGCCTGTCCAACTTTACCCGTACTCTGGCAGGCTCGATCGGTACGTCGATCACCACCACGCTGTGGACCCAGCGCGAATCGCTGCACCATGCGCAATTGAGCGAGTTTGTGAACCCTTACAACCCGCAGTCGCAGTCGATGTACCAGCAGTTAGAACAGTTGGGTATGAGCACCCAGCAAGCCTCTTCCTATATCGCCAGCGAGATCACCGCACAGGGGCTGATTATCTCCGCCAATGAGATTTTCTGGCTATCCGCCGGGGTGTTCCTGGTGATGCTGGTGTCGGTCTGGTTCGCCAAACCGCCGTTTGGCTCCGGCAGCGGCGGTGGTGGCGCTCACTGATCGCCAAGGCGGTTGCTTTGCGGTAAAAAAAGGCGGGCCAGTGCATCCACACTGGCCCGCCTTTTACATGCGCTAACCGAATCAGGCGTGGTTCTGGCGCCACCAGTCCGCCAGCAGGATGCCTGCAGCCACGGACACGTTCAGGCTTTCCACCTTGCCGGTTCCGCCGATCGCCACGCTAATATCCCCTTGCTGCAGAGTATTGTCACTCAGGCCATCGCCCTCATGGCCCAACACCAGCACCATTTTAGCCGGCAGTTTGGCCTGCGCCAGCTGCGTTGCGCCTTTATGGCTGGAGGTGGTGACGATGGTGTAGCCCGCGTTGCGGAAAGTTTCCAACTCGGCCTGCAGGTTGTCTGCGCCGATCGCCCGGATATGCTCGGCGCCCCCTTCGGCGGTGCGCACCGCCGCACCGGACTCCAGCAGCGCCGGATCCTGCAGCAACAGGCCATTAACGCCAAAGTGTGCGCAGGAGCGAACAATCGCCCCCAGGTTATGCGGGTTGCCCACGTCTTCCAGCGCCAGCACGCAGTCTGTCGCCGGCGCGTCTTGCAGATAAGCCTGCGCATCCAGGCCCTGACGTTTTTTAATCAGGAAGCAAACGCCGCCGTGGTGCTCAGTGCCGGACGCTTTGGCCAGCTCTTCTTCATCCACCACATGGTAGGCTTTGCGGTTCGCGGCCATCCAGCGCAGCGCCTCGCGAAAACGCGGCGTAACCGACTGAATAAACCACGCGCGGACGATCGCCTCTGGGCGGCTGGCAAACAGCGCCTGGCAAGCATTCTCGCCGTAGACGCGGGTTTCTTCCGCGCGCTGGCGGCGCAGCTGTTCCGGATCGATAAAGCTTTTACCGCTGATGCCGCCGTGATCAAATGCCGGCTCTTCATCCGGCCCACGGGAAACGGTTTTCCATGGGGAATCGTAGCCATCGCGGCTATCCTGGCGCGCCGGCCGGCGTGGGCGTTCGCCCTCGTTGCGGCGTGGTTCGGCGCCACGGCGCTCGCTGCCACGCGGTTTGTTGTGCCCGGCGCGATCTGGGCGCGCACGGTCATCCGCCCGCCCTTTGCCCGCCGGACGCTTGTTCTTGTTACGGTTGTCGCCGCCTTCGTCGTCGCTGCGGACGTACATCACTTTGACCTTACCGTTCTTGCCACTAAATGAATCGTTCATTGTCTTCTCCACCAACGCGCAGGGCGCGAAGATTACCTGATGTCCGTGCACTAAGCCACCAGCTTGGGCCAAAAGCCAACAACTATTGCACTTATTGAACAAACCGTTTTGTTCGGCTACGCGGTTTTACCGATAATCGTCAACATTAATAGAACATACTCGCAGCCAACGCGGCGTGTGTAACGCTTTCCGAAAACGAGGTAAATATGAATACCGTTTGTTCAGCTTGTAATGCGACCAACCGCGTTCCGGAAGAACGCCTGGCAGACAGCGCGAAATGCGGCCGCTGCGGCCACGATCTGTTCGACGGCGAAGTGACGAACGCCACCGCCGCGACGCTGGATCAATTGCTGGCGGACGATCTGCCCGTGGTAGTCGATTTCTGGGCGCCGTGGTGCGGCCCGTGCCGCAGCTTCGCCCCCATCTTTAAAGATGTGGCCGAAGAGCGCGCCGGTAAAGTCCGTTTCGTTAAGGTCAACACCGAGGCCGAACCGGAACTGAGCGCCCGCTTCCGCATCCGCAGCATCCCCACTATCATGGTGTTCCGTGACGGCAAGATGGTCGATATGCTCAATGGCGCCATGCCCAAGGCGCCATTTGATAGCTGGCTCAATGAGTTAGTCTAACCTATAACGCATCAGCCTGCCCGGCCCTGGCGCCGCCAGGCTTTTGATATGGCCGTAACGGATAACGTTGCGGCCTTTCTTTTAACACCGAGCCTGGCAGAAGGCCCTCGCGCCGGTTTTTTTACGCTACAATAGCGGTTTTCACCGGGATCATCATGACCGCTAACGCCGTACTTCGCCTGCGCCAGTTTCGCTTAGATCGCGCCACCCGCCCGTTTCTGGCGCGCGGCTGCCGCGTGGCCCGTTGCCAGGGCTGCCTGTTGCCGCAAAAACAGTGCCTGTGCAGCACGATAACCCCCCAGCAGGCCAGCAGCCGCTTTTGCCTGATCATGTTCGGCGCCGAACCGCTAAAACCCAGCAACACCGGCCGCCTGATCGCCGATATCTTGCCGGATACCCTGGCCTTTCTCTGGGCGCGTACCGAAGTTGATCCCGCGTTGCTGGCAGCGATTAGCGATCCCACTCGCCAGCCCTATGTGGTGTTCCCCGGCTCTTACGCACTGCCGGGGCGCGAAGTGGTCACCCAACTGCCCGCGGGCGGCAAGCCGCCGCTGTTTATCATGCTGGACGGCACTTGGGCCGAGGCGCGCAAAATGTTCCGCAAAAGCCCTTACCTGGACGCCTTGCCGGTATTTTCCCTCAATGTCACCCAGGGGTCAGATTATCAACTGCGCGAGGCCAGCCGCGCGGAACAGCATTGCACCGCGGAGGTTGCCGCCGCGTTGCTGGCGCAGGCCGGGGATCACGCCGCCGCCGACGGCCTGGGCCAACACTTCCGCTACTTCCGCCAACAGTATCTGGCAGGGAAACCCACACGCCAGGAGGCACCGGTCACAGCAAGCCTGCCGCAAAGCACCTAAAATCAGGCAATAACATTGCCGAAAGGAGCAGCACATGAGCCAACGGGGATTAGAAGCGCTGTTGCGCCCCAAATCGATCGCCGTTCTCGGCGCCTCACAGCAACCAGGACGCGCCGGCTACCTGATGATGCGCAACCTGTTGGCCGGCGGCTTCAACGGCCCGGTGCTGCCCGTTACGCCGCGTTATAAGGCCGTGTGCGGCGTGATGGCCTACCCAGACGTCGCCAGCCTGCCACTCACCCCCGATCTGGCGGTGATTTGCACCAACGCCAAACGCAATCTGCAGTTGCTGGCCGCACTGGGGGAACGCGGCTGTAAAACCGTCATCGTGCTTTCCTCGCCGCAGGAACAGTTCCCGGCGCTGAAAGGCTGCGCCCAACAATACGCCATGCGCCTGCTGGGCCCCAACAGCCTTGGGCTATTAGCTCCCTGGCAAGGCATTAACGCCAGCTTTTCCCCGGTGCCGATTCAAAAAGGCAAACTGGCCTTTATTTCGCAATCCGCCGCCGTCGCCAACACCATTCTTGACTGGGCGCAGCAGCGGGAGGTCGGATTTTCCTACTTCATTGCGCTTGGCGACAGCCTGGATATCGACGTTGACGATCTGCTCGACTTCCTGGCGCGCGACGGCAAAACCAGCGCGATCCTGCTGTATCTGGAAAATATCAGCGATGCACGCCGCTTTCTCTCCGCCGCGCGCAGCGCTTCGCGCAACAAGCCGATTCTGGTGATTAAAAGCGGCCGTAGCCGCCAAGCCCAGCAGTTGCTCAACGGCCACCCAGGGCTGGACGCCGCCTATGACGCCGCGATCCAACGCGCCGGTTTGCTGCGCGTGCAGGATACGCATGAGCTGTTCTCCGCAGTGGAAACGCTGAGCCATATGCGCCCGCTGGGCGGCGAGCGGCTGATGATCGTCAGCAACGGCGCCGCCCCCGCCGCCATGGCGCTGGATGCGCTGATTGCCCGCAACGGCAAGCTGGCCACGCTGAGCGAAGCCACGCGGCAAAATCTGGCGCAAGCGCTGCCCGAACTACGCCATATCAGCAACCCGCTCGATCTGTACGACAATGCGACGCCAGAGCGCTATCAGGCCGCAGTGCAGGTACTGCTAAGCAGCCATGACTATGATGCCCTGCTGCTGATCCATGTGCCCAGCGCCGCCGCGCCCGGCACGGCAACGGCGCAGCGAGTGATCGACGTTTGCGGCCAACACCCCCGCGGCAAACGCGTCACGCTGTTAACCAACTGGTGCGGGGAATATTCATCCCAGGAAGCGCGGCGGCTGTTTAACGAAGCGGCCATACCGACTTACCGCACGCCGGAAGGCGCTGTGACCGCGTTTATGCATATGGTGGAATACCGGCGCAATCAAAAACAGCTGAAAGAAACGCCGGCGCTGCCGGTGGGGCTGACGGCCAATACCGCCGATGCCCACCGCCTGATTCATCAGGCGCTGGCAGAGGGCGCGACGCAACTGGATACCCACGAAGTGCAGCACATCCTGCGCGCCTATGGGCTGAGTACCTTGCCCACCTGGATCGCCAGCGACAGCGCCGAAGCGGTGCATATCGCTGAACAAATCGGCTACCCGGTAGCGCTGAAACTGCGCTCACCCGATATTCCGCACAAGTCGGAAATTCAGGGCGTGATGCTGTACTTGCGGTCAGCCACCGAGGTGCAGGGCGCCACCGAGGCGATTCTCGATCGCGTTAAACGCACTTATCCGCAGGCCCGGATCCACGGCCTGCTGGTGCAAAGCATGGCTAACCGCGCCGGCGCGCAGGAACTGCGTATTAGCGTTGAGCAGGACGCCATTTTCGGCCCGTTGATTATGCTGGGCGAAGGCGGGATTGAGTGGCGGCAGGAAAACCAGGTCGCGGTGGCGCTGCCGCCGCTGAATATGGCGCTGGCGCGCTATCTGGTATTGCAAGCGGTAAAAGGCGGCAAGATCCGCGGCCGTAGCGCCCTGCGGCCACTGGATATCCCCGGGTTAAGCCGCCTGCTGGTGCAGGTTTCCAACCTGATCCTCGACTGCCCGGAGATCACCCGGTTGGACATCCACCCGGTGCTGGCTTCCGGCAGTGAATTCACGCTGCTGGATGTCAACATGCAGTTGGCGCCGTTTAGCGGCGATCCGCAGGCACGCCTGGCGATCCGCCCGTACCCGCATGAGCTGGAAGAAACCATTACGCTCAAAGACGGCACCCACTGCCTGTTCCGCCCGATCCTGCCGGAAGATGAACCGGCGCTGAAACATTTTATCGATCGGGTCACCAAAGAAGATCTCTATTACCGTTACTTTAGTGAGATCAGCGAGTTTACCCATGACGATTTAGCCAATATGACGCAAATTGACTACGATCGCGAAATGGCCTTCGTGGCCGTGCGCAATGATGAGGAAATTATCGGCGTCACCCGCGCCTTGTCCGATCCGGATAATACCGATGCGGAATTCGCCGTGCTGGTGCGTTCCGATCTCAAAGGGCTGGGGCTGGGCCGCCAACTGCTGGAAAAAATGATCGGCTACGCCAGCGCTCACGGCCTGACCCGCCTGACGGCGGTCACCATGCCACGCAACCACGGCATGGTGGCGCTGGCACGGAAACTGGGCTTTACGGTGGATATGCAGCTTGAGGACGACATTGTTAACCTGAGCTTGCCGTTAGCTAAGAGCGCAGCAAAGTGAGCCACGTCGCAATGCGCTATGAATCCATGACTTAACGCTAAAACATGCGCACAAGCGGGAAAACTAGTGGTATTATCGCCCGATTGTTCATTTTTTTATTTACGTACGTGGCGTTATGGCCATCTAATTATGAGAGAAGAAGCGCACTGTGATGTTGTCAAAATTTAAACGTAGCAAACATCAACAACACCTTGCACAACTGCCCAAACTCCCCCAGACGGTTGCTGATGTACGTACCCTGTACAGCCCTGCAGATTTCCGCACTACGCTGCTGGAAGCTATCGCAAACGCCACAACACGTATCTATCTGGTCGCCCTCTATCTGGAAAATGACGATGCAGGCCGCGACATCCTCAACGCGCTTTATCAGGCTAAACGCCAGCGCCCGGAGTTGAAGATCTGCGTGCTGGTTGACTGGCACCGCGCCCAGCGCGGGCGTATCGGCGCCGCCGCCGCCCATACCAACGCAGACTGGTACTGCGAAATGGCGGCGAATAACCCTGAGCAATCGATAGCGATTTACGGCGTGCCGGTAAACACCCGTGAAGCCCTGGGCGTGCTGCACCTGAAAGGCTTTATCGTGGATGACACCGTGATTTATAGCGGCGCCAGCATCAATGATGTTTACCTCAACCAGCACGACAAGTACCGCTATGACCGTTATCAGTTGATCGCCAATGCGCAATTGGCCGACATCATGGTGGGCTACATCCGCCAGCACCTGATAAATGCCAGCGCAGTGCATCGCCTGGATCGCGCCGATCGGCCGAAAAGCCCGGAGATCAAAAACGAAACGCGCATATTCCGTTTCTCACTGCGCCAGGCCAACTATCAGGTGCGTGCCAAAGCCGGCAACGGTGAACTGGCGGTAACGCCGCTGGTTGGGCTGGGCAAGCCCAGCATCCTGAATAAAACCGTTCACCACCTGATGGCCAGCGCCGATCAAAAACTGACGCTGTGCACGCCTTATTTCAACCTGCCCGCGCTGCTGGTGCGCAATATCATTTATCTGCTGCGCCAGGGTAAGCAGGTGGAAATTATCGTCGGCGACAAAACCGCCAATGATTTCTATATTCCAGAAGATCAGCCGTTCAAAATCATCGGCGCCCTGCCTTATTTGTACGAGATCAATCTGCGCCGCTTCCTCAGTCGCCTGCAGCGCTATGCCGACACCGGCCAGCTGATTATTCGCCTGTGGAAAGACGGGGAGAACAGCTACCACCTGAAGGGAATGTGGGTAGATGACGAATGGCAGCTAATTACCGGCAACAACCTTAACCCGCGTGCGTGGCGGCTCGATCTGGAAAATGCCATCTTGATCCACGATCCCAAACAGGAAATGCGCGAGCAGCGCCTGAAGGAGCTGGAGCACATTCGCACCCATACCAGCATCGTGGACAATTACCAGGATCTGCAGAGTATTCAACAGTATCCGGTAAAAGTGCGCAAACTGATCCGCCGCCTGCGCCGTATCCGCATCGATCGCTTGATTAGCCGTATACTCTAACCGCGCTATACTTTTCATCCGGGCCGAACCGTGCCCGGCTGTTCCTCCGTTCGGGGTACTGAAACAACAGGATGTTTCATCATGCGCGTGCTTCCCCCCTTGCTGTTACTCCCTTGCCTGCTGTTGGCCAATGGCTGTACACACCTGGCCAACGATCGCTGGACAGGGAAAGATAAAGCCCAACACTTTGTGGCTTCTGCGGCGTTAGCCGCGGCGGGGGCGGCATATGGCGACCATCGCGATTGGAGCGCGGCGCACAGCCGGGGGTTTGGCTTGTTGTTTTCTATCAGTCTGGGGGCTGGTAAGGAGTTGTATGACAGCCGGGCCGCAGGCACCGGCTGGAGCTGGAAAGATTTCGCCTGGGATGTGGCAGGCGCAGCCACCGGCTACGGCCTGTACCACATCACACGCTAATTTAGAGCTGAATTTCCATCCCTTTGCGGTGCAGGCGCAGTGAAACAATCAGCGCCAGCAAACACATCCCGGACACATACCAGAAGAACGCGTTTTCAAAGCCAAAGGATTTGAGCGACAGCGCCACATACTCAGCCGAACCGCCAAAGACCGCGTTCGCTACCGCATAAGACAGGCCAACACCCAGCGCCCGCACCTCCGGTGGGAACATTTCTGCTTTCAGCAACCCGCTGATGGCGGTATAGAAGCTGACGATCAGTAATGCCACAGTGGTCAGGGCAAACGCCAGGAACGGATTGGTTACGCTTTTCAGGGTTAGCAAAATAGGAACCGTCAGGAACGTCGCTAAAGAAGCAAAGGCGATCATTGAGTTACGGCGGCCAATGCGATCGGACAATGCGCCAATCAGCGGTTGCACCAACATAAACACAAACAGCGAGCCTGTCATGACGGCGCTGGCCAATTTGGCATCCATCCCTGCGGTATTCACCAGGTACTTCTGCATGTAGGTGGTATAGGTGTAGAAACTTAACGAACCACCGGCGGTGAAGCCCAACACCATCAAAAAGGCCTTACGGTTTTTCCATATCCCCTTCAACGAACCGGCATCCTTGTGATTACGGGTTTTGGCATCCGAGGTTTCATTTAACGAGCGGCGCAGGAACAGCGCGACAATCGCCAATGCTGCGCCCAGGCCAAACGGAATACGCCAGCCCCAGGCACGCAGCTCTTCCGTTGACATTACCTGCTGCAGAACGACCAGCACCAACAGCGCCAACAGTTGGCCGCCAATCAGCGTGACATACTGGAATGAGGCATAGAATCCACGGTGGCCCTTAACGGCGACCTCGCTCATATAGGTGGCGCTGGTGCCATATTCCCCACCAACAGACAGCCCCTGGAACAGGCGAGCTACCAACAGCAAAATCGGTGCCCAATAACCAATGCTGGAATATACCGGCAGGCACGCAATGGCCAACGAACCGGCACACATCATGCAGACAGAAATCAGCATTGAGGTTTTACGGCCATGCTTATCAGCGATATAGCCAAACAGCCAGCCGCCGATTGGCCGCATAAAGAACCCGGCGGCGAAGATGCCTGCCGTCTGCAACAGCTGTGTGGTGGCGTTGCCCGCGGGGAAGAACGCCGATGCGAAATAGATAGAACAAAAGGAATAGACGTAAAAGTCAAACCACTCGACCAGATTCCCGGAGGATGCCCCAACGATAGCAAAGATACGTTGTTTCTTATCTTTATCATCCGCAAGAGGACGATCCGCGATACCCGAGGTTGTTTCTGCCATAATATTTTCTCCCGGCCAGACCGGCATTACCGTCCGGCTTCCTGCCTTGTGTTATGTATGTTGTGAATTGCGATTTCTTATTTTTTTGAACATTAACAATTAGCACCGTCGGCAGACGAAGAAAAGCAGAATATTTATTAATTATGCAAATATATACAGCAACAGCGGCATCATGATGAATAAATAAGCAAAAAAACAGAAAAAATAACGCTAAATATGGGGAAAATAAAAGGCAATAAAACGCAAAAAGCCCCGCGCTGATGCACGGGGCTTTCTACTGGATTTGATGCCTGGCAGTGTCCTACTCTCGCATGGGGAGACCCCACACTACCATCGGCGCTACGGCGTTTCACTTCTGAGTTCGGCATGGGGTCAGGTGGGACCACCGCGCTATTGCCGCCAGGCAAATTCTGTTTCATTCCGGCCGTTGTGCACTTTCACACAACCACCAAAACCAATCTGCAAACAAGCCAAAAATCTCTATCAAGTCTCTAAAACACCTTCGGTGTTGTAAGGTTAAGCCTCACGGTTCATTAGTACTGGTTAGCTCAATGCATCGCTGCACTTACACACCCAGCCTATCAACGTCTTAGTCTTAAACGTTCCTTTAGTGGACTCAAGGTCCAAGGGAAGACTCATCTCGAGGCAAGTTTCGCGCTTAGATGCTTTCAGCGCTTATCTCTTCCGCACTTAGCTACCGGGCAATGCCATTGGCATGACAACCCGAACACCAGTGGTGCGTTCACTCCGGTCCTCTCGTACTAGGAGCAACCCCTCTCAATCTTCCAACGCCCACGGCAGATAGGGACCGAACTGTCTCACGACGTTCTAAACCCAGCTCGCGTACCACTTTAAATGGCGAACAGCCATACCCTTGGGACCTACTTCAGCCCCAGGATGTGATGAGCCGACATCGAGGTGCCAAACACCGCCGTCGATATGAACTCTTGGGCGGTATCAGCCTGTTATCCCCGGAGTACCTTTTATCCGTTGAGCGATGGCCCTTCCATTCAGAACCACCGGATCACTAAGACCTGCTTTCGCACCTGCTCGAGCCGTCACTCTCGCAGTCAAGCTAGCTTATGCCTTTGCACTAACCTCCTGATGTCCGACCAGGATTAGCTAACCTTCGTGCTCCTCCGTTACTCTTTGGGAGGAGACCGCCCCAGTCAAACTACCCACCAGACACTGTCCTCACCCCCGCTCAGGGGGCAGAGTTAGAACATCAAACATTAAAGGGTGGTATTTCAAGGTTGGCTCCATGCAGACTGGCGTCCACACTTCAAAGCCTCCCACCTATCCTACACATCAAGGCTCAATGTTCAGTGTCAAGCTATAGTAAAGGTTCACGGGGTCTTTCCGTCTTGCCGCGGGTACACTGCATCTTCACAGCGAGTTCAATTTCACTGAGCCTCGGGTGGAGACAGCCTGGCCATCATTACGCCATTCGTGCAGGTCGGAACTTACCCGACAAGGAATTTCGCTACCTTAGGACCGTTATAGTTACGGCCGCCGTTTACCGGGGCTTCGATCAAGAGCTTCGCCTTGCGGCTGACCCCATCAATTAACCTTCCGGCACCGGGCAGGCGTCACACCGTATACGTCCACTTTCGTGTTTGCACAGTGCTGTGTTTTTATTAAACAGTTGCAGCCAGCTGGTATCTGCGACTGGCTTCAGCTCCGTCCGCGAGGGACTTCACCTACGCGCCAGCGTGCCTTCTCCCGAAGTTACGGCACCATTTTGCCTAGTTCCTTCACCCGAGTTCTCTCAAGCGCCTGAGTATTCTCTACCTGACCACCTGTGTCGGTTTGGGGTACGATTTGATGTTACCTGATGCTTAGAGGCTTTTCCTGGAAGCTGGGCATCAACTGCTTCGCCACCGTAGTGACTCGTCATCACGCCTCAGGGTTAAAGCAGTCCGGATTTACCAGGACTACCCCCCTACACGCTTAAACCGGGACAACCGTCGCCCGGCCAGCCTAGCCTTCTCCGTCCCCCCTTCGCAGTAACACCAAGTACAGGAATATTAACCTGTTTCCCATCGACTACGCTTTTCAGCCTCGCCTTAGGAGTCGACTCACCCTGCCCCGATTAACGTTGGACAGGAACCCTTGGTCTTCCGGCGTGCGGGTTTTTCACCCGCATTATCGTTACTTATGTCAGCATTCGCACTTCTGATACCTCCAGCAACCCTCACAGGCCACCTTCAACGGCTTACAGAACGCTCCCCTACCCAACAACGCCTAAGCGTCGCTGCCGCAGCTTCGGTGCATGGTTTAGCCCCGTTACATCTTCCGCGCAGGCCGACTCGACCAGTGAGCTATTACGCTTTCTTTAAATGATGGCTGCTTCTAAGCCAACATCCTGGCTGTCTATGCCTTCCCACATCGTTTCCCACTTAACCATGACTTTGGGACCTTAGCTGGCGGTCTGGGTTGTTTCCCTCTTCACGACGGACGTTAGCACCCGCCGTGTGTCTCCCGTGATAACATTCTTCGGTATTCGCAGTTTGCATCGGTTTGGTAAGCCGGGGTGGCCCCCTAGCCGAAACAGTGCTCTACCCCCGAAGATGAGTTCACGAGGCGCTACCTAAATAGCTTTCGGGGAGAACCAGCTATCTCCCGGTTTGATTGGCCTTTCACCCCCAGCCACAAGTCATCCGCTAATTTTTCAACATTAGTCGGTTCGGTCCTCCAGTTAGTGTTACCCAACCTTCAACCTGCCCATGGCTAGATCACCGGGTTTCGGGTCTATACCTTGCAACTTGACGCCCAGTTAAGACTCGGTTTCCCTACGGCTCCCCTATGCGGTTAACCTTGCTACAAAATATAAGTCGCTGACCCATTATACAAAAGGTACGCAGTCACCCTGATAAATCAAGGCTCCCACTGCTTGTACGTACACGGTTTCAGGTTCTATTTCACTCCCCTCGCCGGGGTTCTTTTCGCCTTTCCCTCACGGTACTGGTTCACTATCGGTCAGTCAGGAGTATTTAGCCTTGGAGGATGGTCCCCCCATATTCAGACAGGATAACACGTGTCCCGCCCTACTCATCGAACTCACAATCCATGCCTTTTGGTGTACGGGGCTATCACCCTTTGCTGCGCGACTTTCCAGACGCTTCCACTAAGACACAAACTGATTCAGGTTCTGGGCTCTTCCCCGTTCGCTCGCCGCTACTGGGGGAATCTCGGTTGATTTCTTTTCCTCGGGGTACTTAGATGTTTCAGTTCCCCCGGTTCGCCTTGCATGGCTATGGATTCACCATGCAATAGTGTGTCGAAACACACTGGGTTTCCCCATTCGGGTATCGCCGGTTGTTACGCTTCATATCAGCTTACCGACGCTTATCGCAGATTAGCACGCCCTTCATCGCCTCTGACTGCCTAGGCATCCACCGTGTACGCTTAGTCACTTAACCTCACAACCCGAAGATGTTTCCATCATCGGCTGTGCGCTTTTGAGAGACTCGTGAATAATCTTCCGATTATTCATCATTTCAATTTTCAGCTTGTTCCAGATTGTTAAAGAGCAAAATACTTCGCAGCATACTGTCGCCAATATACTCTGAAGTATTATAAATACAGGACCGATATGGTGGAGCTAAGCGGGATCGAACCGCTGACCTCCTGCGTGCAAGGCAGGCGCTCTCCCAGCTGAGCTATAGCCCCATACAGTCTTGCAGAGACCTTTATTCATACCGAGTCAATTCTTTCTCAGACAAGGCATGCGAACGGGAAGTTTACTTCGGTAAACAACCGCGAGCATAACGCAGTATGAGGAAGAATTTGGTAGGCCTGAGTGGACTTGAACCACCGACCTCACCCTTATCAGGGGTGCGCTCTAACCACCTGAGCTACAAGCCTATAAAGGTTTCTCTGCTCGTTACTTTTTCATCAGACAATCTGTGTGGACACTGCACATTTCAATATCGTTCGGTAAGGAGGTGATCCAACCGCAGGTTCCCCTACGGTTACCTTGTTACGACTTCACCCCAGTCATGAATCACAAAGTGGTAAGCGCCCTCCCGAAGGTTAAGCTACCTACTTCTTTTGCAACCCACTCCCATGGTGTGACGGGCGGTGTGTACAAGGCCCGGGAACGTATTCACCGTAGCATTCTGATCTACGATTACTAGCGATTCCGACTTCATGGAGTCGAGTTGCAGACTCCAATCCGGACTACGACATACTTTATGAGGTCCGCTTGCTCTCGCGAGGTCGCTTCTCTTTGTATATGCCATTGTAGCACGTGTGTAGCCCTACTCGTAAGGGCCATGATGACTTGACGTCATCCCCACCTTCCTCCAGTTTATCACTGGCAGTCTCCTTTGAGTTCCCGGCCGAACCGCTGGCAACAAAGGATAAGGGTTGCGCTCGTTGCGGGACTTAACCCAACATTTCACAACACGAGCTGACGACAGCCATGCAGCACCTGTCTCACGGTTCCCGAAGGCACCAAGCCATCTCTGGCAAGTTCCGTGGATGTCAAGAGTAGGTAAGGTTCTTCGCGTTGCATCGAATTAAACCACATGCTCCACCGCTTGTGCGGGCCCCCGTCAATTCATTTGAGTTTTAACCTTGCGGCCGTACTCCCCAGGCGGTCGATTTAACGCGTTAGCTCCGGAAGCCACGGCTCAAGGCCACAACCTCCAAATCGACATCGTTTACAGCGTGGACTACCAGGGTATCTAATCCTGTTTGCTCCCCACGCTTTCGCACCTGAGCGTCAGTCTTCGTCCAGGGGGCCGCCTTCGCCACCGGTATTCCTCCAGATCTCTACGCATTTCACCGCTACACCTGGAATTCTACCCCCCTCTACGAGACTCTAGCCTGCCAGTTTCAAATGCAGTTCCCAGGTTAAGCCCGGGGATTTCACATCTGACTTAACAGACCGCCTGCGTGCGCTTTACGCCCAGTAATTCCGATTAACGCTTGCACCCTCCGTATTACCGCGGCTGCTGGCACGGAGTTAGCCGGTGCTTCTTCTGCGAGTAACGTCAATCGCTGCAGTTATTAACTACAACGCCTTCCTCCTCGCTGAAAGTGCTTTACAACCCGAAGGCCTTCTTCACACACGCGGCATGGCTGCATCAGGCTTGCGCCCATTGTGCAATATTCCCCACTGCTGCCTCCCGTAGGAGTCTGGACCGTGTCTCAGTTCCAGTGTGGCTGGTCATCCTCTCAGACCAGCTAGGGATCGTCGCCTAGGTGAGCCATTACCCCACCTACTAGCTAATCCCATCTGGGCACATCCGATGGTGTGAGGCCCGAAGGTCCCCCACTTTGGTCTTGCGACGTTATGCGGTATTAGCTACCGTTTCCAGTAGTTATCCCCCTCCATCGGGCAGTTTCCCAGACATTACTCACCCGTCCGCCGCTCGCCGGCGAGGAAGCAAGCTTCCTCCCGCTGCCGCTCGACTTGCATGTGTTAGGCCTGCCGCCAGCGTTCAATCTGAGCCATGATCAAACTCTTCAATTAAAAGCTTGATTTGCTAAGTTAATAGCGTGCTCGAAGATTTACTGCATGAATTTTACTTCAGTTAGTCACTCTTCAAGACTTGATATTTTTGTGCACCCGAAGGTGCTGGATATCGTCTTGTGAGTGCCCACACAGATTGTCTGATAAATTGTTAAAGAGCAATGAGTTACGAGACTTGGCTCGTTCACTCGAGGTGGCGTATATTACGCTTTCCTCTTTCAGAGTCAACCCTAAATTTCAGGATTCTCTCTTTTCTTCCCGACCGCCTCGTGAAGTGAATCACTTGCGCCGTGTCGATGGAGGCGCATTATAGGGAGCCGATTCAGAATGACAAGCGATAATCTGCAGTTTTCTTTCAACCGCTCACTATTCGGCCGGAGCGTTTATTAAACCCGCGATTTAATCGCTTTCGGCAAGTCCGCCAGGCTATTTAGCACCCAGTCGGCCAATTCTTCACCCGCTTGCGTCACCGGTTTGCCGGTACGCACCAAAACCTTGGTGCCGACGCCAGCGGCAATCGCCGCCTGCATATCTTCTGGTTTATCCCCCACCATATAAGAGGCGGCCATATCAATATTCAGTTCTTGCTGCGCCTGCAGCAGCATACCCGGCTGCGGTTTACGGCAATCGCACACCTGGCGATACTCTTCGACTGCCGCATCCGGCAAATGTGGGCAGAAATAGATACCGTCGAGATCCACATCGCGATCGGCCAATGACCAGTCCATCCATTCGGTCAACTGCATAAACTGATCTTCGCTAAACTTGCCGCGCGCAATGCCGGACTGGTTGGTCACCAGCACCAGAACATAGCCCATCGTTTTTAATTCACGGCATGCCTCTATTACACCGTCGATAAATTGAAAATCGTCAATTTCATGGACATAACCATGATCTATATTAATGGTACCGTCACGGTCTAAAAAAATAGCTGGAACGCGTTGTGTCACCGGTTTACTCCTGAGGGCCTGAAATCGCCCACAGTATCGCATGTTTTACCCACGGCTGAGAACGCCGGATAATATGCGTGTCCGTTGACTTAGACGTCTAGACACCTTAGCATCGGCCCACATCTTGGTACCAGGCCAAGGTCAACTGTTATCTAGCCACGGGCAACCACGCGACAATTAGAAGAATATGATAAAACTTTCTAACATAACTAAAGTGTTTCAGCAGGGGGCGCACACCATTAACGCGCTCACCGACGTCACGCTTCATGTCCCCGCCGGGCAAATCTTCGGCGTTATCGGCGCATCAGGCGCGGGTAAAAGCACCCTGATCCGCTGCGCGAATATGCTTGAGCGCCCAACCTCCGGCCAGGTACTGATTGACGGCCAGGATCTCACCGCCATGTCTGACAGCGAACTGACGCGTGCACGCCGCCAGATTGGTATGATTTTCCAGCACTTTAACCTGCTGTCGTCGCGCACCGTATTCGGCAATGTCGCCCTGCCGTTAGAACTGGACACGACTCCACGCGCTGAAATCAAAAAGCGCGTCACCGATTTGTTGGATCTGGTCGGGCTGGCGGACAAACACGATGCCTATCCGGCCAACCTGTCCGGCGGGCAAAAACAGCGGGTGGCGATCGCCCGCGCGTTGGCAAGCCAGCCTAAAGTCTTGCTGTGCGATGAAGCCACCAGCGCGCTGGATCCCGCCACCACCCGCTCGATTCTGGAATTGTTGAAAGACATTAATCGCCGCCTGGGCCTGACGATCTTGCTGATCACGCATGAAATGGATGTGGTAAAACGCATCTGTGACCAGGTGGCGGTCATCAGCCAGGGCCGGCTGATTGAGAAAGACACGGTGAGTGAAATCTTTTCGCACCCCAAAACGCCGTTGGCGCAACAGTTCATTCAATCCACCCTGCATCTGGATATTCCCAATGACTATGCCGAGCGCCTCAACCCGGTGCGCACGGGCGACCTGAAGCCACTGCTACGCCTGGAGTTCACTGGCCAATCGGTTGATGCGCCCCTGCTTTCGGAAGCGGCACGCCGCTTTAACGTCAACAACAATATTATCAGCGCGCAAATGGATTATGCCGGCGGCGTGAAATTCGGCGTAATGTTGGCCGAACTGCAAGGCGATGAGGCCGGCACGGCGGCAACCATCCAGTTCCTGCAGGAAAATCAGGTTAATGTAGAGGTTTTGGGGTATGTCTGAAGCAATGATGTGGTTAATGGCGCGAGGCGTATGGGAAACCGTCATGATGACGCTGGTCTCGGGCTTCTTCGGCTTTGTGCTTGGCCTGCCGGTCGGTGTTCTGCTGTATGTCACCCGCCCGGGGCAGATTGTCGCCAACAACACGCTGTATAAGGTGCTGTCTGGGCTGGTTAACATTTTCCGCTCGATTCCGTTCATTATCCTGCTGGTGTGGATGATCCCCTTTACCCGCATGATTGTCGGCACCTCTATCGGCCTGCAGGCGGCCATCGTGCCGCTGACCGTCGGCTCCGCGCCCTTTATCGCCCGCATGGTGGAAAATGCCCTGCTGGAAATCCCCTCCGGCCTGGTTGAAGCGGCGCGCGCCATGGGCGCAACACCGATGCAAATCATCAAGAAGGTTCTGCTGCCGGAAGCGTTACCCGGTTTGGTGAACGCTGCTACCATCACGCTCATTACGCTGGTAGGCTATTCGGCGATGGGCGGTGCGGTCGGCGCCGGCGGGCTGGGGCAAATCGGTTACCAATACGGTTATATCGGCTACAACGCGACCGTAATGAATACCGTATTAGTGCTACTGGTTATTTTAGTGTATCTGATTCAGTTTTGTGGTGAACGCGTCGCCAAGGCCGTTACCCATAAATAAGCTCATAGCAAACACGCAACGTATCTACCCAAAATAATTCGAGTTGCAGGAAGGCGGCAACGCAGCGACTCCCCAGGAGCTTACTGGAGTAAGTGACTGGGGGGAGCGACAAATCTGCCGGGAGCAGATTTGAACGCTGTTAGCAGCGGCCCCGAAGGGGCGAGGCCCAGGGATGGGCCGAGTAACCAAGCCAACACACCTGCAACTTGAAGTATGAAGGGTATACATACGAGTCTAATTGAGGAAGGAATATGTCGTTAAAATTTAAATCCATTGCGGCAATCGGCGCACTGATCGGTACTCTGGCTCTGGCCGGCTGTGGGCAAGATGAAAAAGATCCGAACCATATCAAAGTGGGGGTGATCGTCGGTGCGGAACAGCAGGTTGCCGAAGTAGCGCAAAAGGTTGCGAAGGAAAAATATGGCCTGGACGTAGAACTGGTGACGTTCAACGACTATGTGCTGCCAAACGAAGCGCTGAGCAAAGGCGATATCGATCTTAACGCCTTCCAGCATAAGCCTTACCTGGATCAGCAGATCAAAGACCGTGGTTACAAGCTGGTTTCCGTCGGCAACACCTTTGTTTATCCAATCGCCGCCTACTCCAAAAAAATCAAGTCGCTGTCTGAACTGCAAGACGGTGCGCAGATCGCCCTGCCAAACGATCCCACCAACCTGGGGCGTTCACTGTTGCTGCTGCAGAAACAAGGCCTGATCAAGCTGAAAGACGGCGTCGGCCTGTTGCCAACCTCACTGGACGTGGCCGAAAACCCGAAAAACCTGAAGCTGGTAGAACTGGAAGCACCGCAGTTGCCGCGCTCACTGGACGATCAGCAAATTACGCTGGCCATCATCAACACCACCTATGCCAGCCAGATTGGGCTGACGCCGGCCAAAGACGGCCTGTTTGTTGAAGATAAAGACTCGCCGTATGTGAACCTGTTGGTTGCCCGCGAAGATAATAAAGACGCGGAAAACGTAAAGAAATTTGTACAAGCTTACCAAACGGATGAAGTTAACGAAGCAGCCAACAAGATTTTCAACGGCGGCGCGGTGAAAGGCTGGTAAGCCGGTTATTCACTTTTATACTCTAAATAATTCGAGTTGCAGGAAGGCGGCGACGCAGCGAGTCCCCAGGAGCTTACTCCAGTAAGTGACTGGGGTGAGTGAGGAAAGCCAACACACCTGCAACTTGAAGTATGACGAGTATAGGCGTTTTATTGTAAGGCGGGCTTAGGCCCGTCTTGTTATTTCCACCATAGCTTGCTTCAATAGCGCCACTTTATATAAAAAGGCAGAGGAATTTCTATGCGTGTTTTACCTCTCTGTTTGTTCGCGCTTACGTTGAGCGGTTGCTCCATGCTGCCCGGGGGCTCTACCCCAGCAAACAAGACCAGCAAACCCGCTGCTACCAGCAGCAGTGCCCCGGCTAAAACGGCATCGGCACCACGCCCGGCACCGGTAAAGCTTTATAAGAATGCAGAAGAATTAGTTGGCAAGCCCTTCCGCGATCTGGGCGAGGTTTCCGGTGAATCATGCCAGACGACCGCGCAAGATTCGCCGCCGAACCTGGCAACGGCGCGCAAACGCATGCAGATCCGCGCTTCCTACATGAAAGCCAATGCCGTGTTGCTGCACGACTGCCAAATCATCAGCGGTGTGGCAGGTTGTTACCAACAGGCCGTTTGCCAAGGGTCGGCGCTGAACGTTTCCTCCAAATGACAGCGTTTCATTTCAACCAGATAGGCACCATTCGCTCACCGTATAAAGAGAAATTTGCCGTTCCCCGCCAGCCAGGGCTGGTGGAGGATGGCGGCGGTGAGCTGGTGCTGTTACCGCCGTACAATCAGGCAGAAGCGGTGCGTGGCCTGGACGATTTCAGCCACCTGTGGCTGATGTTTGTTTTCCATCAAACGATGGAAGGCGGCTGGCGGCCAACGGTTCGGCCACCGCGCCTGGGCGGCAATGCCCGCATGGGCGTGTTCGCCACCCGCTCCACCTTCCGGCCAAACCCGCTCGGCATGTCCCTGGTGGAATTGAAAGGCATCCGTGCCCAAGGGGGAAATGTGGTGTTGGAGCTCGGCAGCCTCGATCTGGTTGACGGCACGCCGGTGATCGATATCAAGCCCTATCTGCCGTTCGCCGAAAGCCAGCCCCAGGCCCGCGCGGGCTTTGCCAAGGAAGCGCCGGCCGGCGATATGCCGGTTTATTTTTCGCCCCAGGCGGAGCAGCACCTGCAACTGCACCAACGGCGCTATCCACAGCTGCGCCGTTTTATCACCCAGGTGTTGGCGCAGGATCCGCGCCCGGCCTACCGGAAAAACGAAACGGCCGAGCGAGAATATGCCGTCTGGCTGCTGGATTTCAACGTGCGTTGGCGGGTGGTTGATCGGCAAACTGAAGTGCTGGCCCTGGAGGCCCGTTAAAATTCCTTCCGCTCTCTTTTGGCGGCCGGCTCACGCTGGTAAACTAAACCACTTTTATTTTTTTCGGCTGCCATGCTGACAGCCCGATGCTACTTGCTGTTCTAACGGAACCAAAACACCATGCGTACTAGCCAATACCTGCTCTCCACCTTGAAGGAGACACCTGCCGATGCCGAAGTGATCAGCCACCAACTGATGCTCCGCGCCGGGATGATTCGCAAGCTGGCCTCCGGTCTTTATACCTGGTTGCCCACCGGCCTGCGCGTTCTGAAGAAAGTTGAAAACATCGTTCGCGAAGAAATGAATAACGCCAATGCGATCGAAATCTCGATGCCGGTAGTGCAGCCCGCGGATTTGTGGCAAGAAAGTGGGCGCTGGGAACAGTACGGCCCGGAACTGCTGCGCTTTGTCGATCGCGGCGAACGCCCGTTTGTGCTGGGCCCAACGCATGAAGAAGTCATTACCGATCTGATCCGTAACGAAATCAGCTCATACAAACAGCTGCCGCTAAACTTTTTCCAGATCCAGACCAAGTTCCGTGACGAAGTCCGCCCACGCTTCGGCGTAATGCGCTCGCGCGAGTTCCTGATGAAGGATGCTTACTCGTTCCACACCTCACAGGAATCGCTGCAGGCAACCTACGACGCCATGTATGCCGCTTACAGCAAGATCTTCAGCCGCATCGGCCTGGATTTCCGCCCGGTGCAGGCAGATACCGGTTCGATCGGCGGCAGCGCTTCGCATGAATTCCAGGTGCTGGCGGATAGCGGTGAAGACGATATCGTGTTCTCCACCGGCTCCGATTACGCAGCCAATATCGAGTTGGCTGAAGCGGTCGCCCCGGCAGAACCGCGCGCGGCAGCCACAGAAGCATTGCGCCAGGTTGATACGCCGAACGCCAAAACCATCGCCGAGTTGGTTGAACAGTTTAAATTGCCGATCGAAAAAACGGTGAAAACCCTGCTGGTTCGCGCCAAAGAAAACAGCGGCCACCAGTTAGTTGCACTGCTGGTACGTGGCGATCACGAACTGAACGAAGTGAAGGCGGAAAAACTGCCGCAGGTGGCTGCACCGCTCACCTTCGCCAGCGAAGAAGAAATCCGCGCCATTGTAGGTGCCGGCCCTGGCTCCCTGGGCCCAATCAACATGCCGCTGCCGGTAGTGATTGACCGCAGCGTAGCGGCAATGAGCGATTTCGGCGCCGGCGCCAATATCGACGGCAAGCATTACTTCGGTATTAACTGGGAGCGCGATTTGCCGCTGCCGCAGGTTGCCGATATTCGCAACGTGGTCGAAGGCGACGCCAGCCCAGACGGCAAAGGCACCTTGCTGATCAAACGCGGGATTGAAGTTGGCCACATTTTCCAGTTGGGCACCAAGTATTCGGAAGCCCTGAAGGCAACGGTACAAGGCGAAGACGGCCGCAACCAGATCCTGACCATGGGCTGCTACGGCATCGGCGTGACCCGCGTGGTCGCAGCGGCGATTGAGCAAAACCACGACGATCGCGGCATTATCTGGCCAGACGCTATCGCGCCTTTCCAGGTGGCGATTCTGCCAATGAACATGCACAAGTCCTTCCGCGTGCAGGAACTGGCGGAAAAACTGTACGCTGAACTGCGTGCCCACGGCATCGACGTGATCCTTGACGATCGTAAAGAGCGCCCAGGTGTGATGTTCGCGGATATGGAGTTGATCGGCGTGCCGCACTCTATCGTGATTGGCGACCGTAACCTTGACAGCGACGAGATCGAATACAAGAACCGCCGCATTGGTGAAAAACAGATGATCAAAACCGGCGAGATCATTGATTTCCTGCTGGGGCAGATTGCACGTTAATCGGTAAAAACCCACTGCCCTCTGGCGGTGGGTTAACGCTGACAACAACAACCCGCCGCGGCGGGTTGTTTTTTATCGTTACGATGCGCTGTCGCAGTGCTTAGCGTTATCGAACACCGCATTGCCATCCGGCACCAGCGCCTTGTGCATCTGCCCGTCTTCTGTTGATGGCTGAGTGCTAAAATGGCCATCAAGCATCAAAAACACCGGTTCGCCTGCGGCCTTGCGGGCCCTGGCATATCCCTGTTCCAGGCTGACGTTGTTATTGATAGGAAAAGTTTTACCGGTGACACAGTCTTTAAAGATCGCCGCATCGGCCATGTAGGTGTAGCTGCCTTTCAGCGCCATCGGGGTGCTCGGCAGTTTCTTTTCAACCGGCGCCAACTGGTAGTTCAACGGCGAGCGAATAGGCACACCGCTTTGATCAAGCATTTCCAGGTTTTTACCCAGCGGGCGGAAATAGCGCTTATCCCCGTTGCTGCCGGTTAGCACCAGTTTATCTGCGGTGCGTTCCCATTTGCCGTACTCGGCAAAGGTTTGATCGCCATCTTTCGTCTCGCGATAGGTTTCCTGCAGCACAAAGGTACCGTCGGTATCCAGATACAGTAACGTATCCAAACCGCTACAGTCGGCGCAGGGCAATACCCCCTGATAGCTTTGCTGCATCGGCTGGAGCGGCTGCTCTTTAGGTTGAAAGTGGTTATTACATCCCAGTAATGAAAGTGCGCCCGCTGCTAAAAACAGGGCAACTGATATATTCTTCACAGTTTTTCTCCTACTGTGTTGCCGTATCCCATACTCCATCAGGTGCGGATCTTGCCGCGCAGTGCTTTGGTTGCGCCTTTGCGAACTTTGCCTTCTAACCGGCGTAATTTCGCCCCTTTGCTGGGCTTGGTCGCTTTACGTGTTTTTTCGACTACCAGCGCCTGAGCGATCAGCGCCGCCAGACGCGCTAGTGCCGCCTCGCGGTTGAGCTCCTGGCTGCGGTATTCCTGCGCCTTGATAATGACCACGCCTTCGTCCGTCACCAAATGGTGCTTCAGCGCCAATAGCCTTTGTTTGTAATACTCTGGCAGGCTAGAGGCCCGGATGTCAAAGCGCAAATGGATAGCCGTTGAGGTTTTATTCACATGCTGCCCACCGGCTCCCTGGGCGCGAATTGCCGTAAGGACTATCTCCGAATCCGGTATAACCACGTTTTTTGATAAAACCAACACCCATTACACCTGCGGCCGTTGCCATTCGGCAAATTGAATTTCCAGACTATTCTGAGCATCGGACAGCCAGATCATCCCTTCTTGCAGCGTGGCTTGCAGCACCATATTACGGTTTGCCAATGCGGCAAGCCGGGCTAGCTGGGCGTCGTCCAGAAAACGTATATGCAAATTTTTGTGATTGGCCGCTTTTGCCTGCATGCCCTGCCACCACACCTGGCCGGCGCGCTCGCCATAGGCATATAACACCACCTGCGCCGATTGATTACAGGCTTTTCGCAGGCGTTTTTCATCCGGCAGCCCCAGCTCAACCCATAACTCCAGGCCGTTATGATCGTTACGCTGCCAGATTTCCGGCTCATCGGCAGTGCTCAACCCCTTGGTGAACACCAGGCGCTCATTGGCATGGCAGATCCAGGCCAACAGGCGCAGCATCATACGCTGCTCGGTTTCTGAAGGATGCTGCGCCAGCGTAAGCGCGGCGTCATAGTAAAAATGGCGATCCATATCCGCGATATTGACCGTGGCTTTGTAAATAGTTGCTTTTAGCGCCATGAGAAACCTCGTAATTATCAGGCGATAGTGTACTTGATTTCCCTCGCCGGCGCAGTGAAAGCTCGGCGCAACGGCCCCGAAGGGGCGAGGCCCAGGGATGGGCCGAGTAACCAAGTCAACGCACCTGCAACTTGAAGTATGACGAGTATAGCTGTGCTATAGTCGTCTAAGTCAGGTTGGTAGCGCCAAGATCCTGCGCTTCATCACGATAATGCTTCCCGATGATGCAGAGGCTCTTGTGGGAGGAAACTGTGCAACAATACTGTGAGTTAGTACGCCGTTTTTACGCTGGGATAGGCAGTGGAGATCTCGGTTACGTGCCCGATGCACTAACATGTGTATTGAAGGCATTGGACGATGTTGCCGCAAATGAGGCACTTCCGTCCTCCGTTAGGGAACAGGCGGCTTTTGCCGCCGCTAACTTATTGGTGAGCGACTATGTTGATGAATGATGAGTATCAACCCATCAATTGTGATGACTACGACAACCTGGAACTCGCCTGTCAGCATAAACTTGTACTGAAGCTGGCGTTACGCGACGGCGAAGAGATCGAGGCCAAGGCCCTTGATTTGCTGCAAAAAAAACGTGTTGAATACCTGACCATTGAACTCAATGGCGAGCAACGCGATCTGCGCCTGGATTATATCCACAGCTTTAGCCACCCGGAAATCGGCACCGTCGTCGTGAGTTTGTCCGACTGAACAGCGCTGGCACTACAACCACGCAGGGCAGCCATTGGCTGCCCTGCTTTGTTTCGGCGGCGGCTCAGGGTTTCAGGCTGGCATAGTAGGCAGCCAGATCGGCAATGTCATCATCAGACAGGCCGGAAACATAGGCCCGCATCACTTCGGCCTGCCCGCCGGAACGCTCCCCTTTCTTATACGCCTGCAGCGCTGCCCCCAGATACAGGGCATTCTGGCCGGCAAGGTTCGGGTACATCGGCACGCTGGCCTTTCCCTGCATACCGTGGCAGGCCATACAGCTTGCCGCTTTCGTCTTGCCCACGGCGGCATCCCCCGCCGCCATCGCCGGCAGGCTCAGAAAGCCAACGGCCAACAACATGGCGCTCACCCATTTCATCATTGCTCCTTGGTATTTTCTTCTTCTTTATCCCAGCGCAAACGCCACGGCTGCTCATCTGGCGGCACGCCCCCGGCTTCAGTCACGAAGACGCCAAGCGCGGCGATCAGCCGGGCATCATAATAGATCAGCGGCGTACGCTCACGCAGCCAGGGCGGAACGCCCAGCTCCTGCCACAGCTTTTTGATCGGCCGGGAATGCGCTCGCCCGATAATACGGTGCTTGCCCGCTGCGCTAAAACGCACGCTCACCTGCTCCCCTGGCTGCGGCGCACGCAGCAGGATATCCCCTTCCCCACTGACCAGCGTGCCCAGGCCATCCGGCAGCGGCAACCGCGGCTGCCACGGCAGGCACAGCGCATGCAGATCGGCCATTTGCGGCAGCAGATACAAGTGCTGGCGATAGCGGCGTATTTGATACTGGCCCAGTTGCAACTGTGGCACGGCATCCGGCCGGGCCATCGCCACTTCATCCCACAGCCGCTGAAGTTGCTCCCGCGCCGGCATGGTCACGCCAAAGCGGGCTATCCAGCGGCGCAGCAGGGCAAAGCGGCGCACGGGTGAGCAGGCCACCAGCCCCGCGATGGCCAGCGAACCGTCATTTGCCAGCAATGCGTGTAGCTCTTCCGCCAGCAGTTCATCCAGCAATTGCTCCTGCTCGGCGCACAGGCTGGCGCTGCGGGCGCTGGCTGCGGCAAAGTGCGGCCATCGCTGCTGCAACAACGGCAACACCTGCAGGCGCAGGAAATTGCGATCGAAACGCGCATCCTGATTGCTGTCATCCTCAATCCAGCACAGTGAGTGCTGCCGGGCATAGGCTTCCAACTGCACGCGGGAAAAATCCAGCAGCGGGCGCAGCAACGGCTTCCCACTCAGTTGGCTTTGCGCCGCCATGGCGGAAAGCCCGGCCGGGCCGCTGCCACGCTTTAGCGCCAGCAAAAAGGTTTCACACTGGTCATCAAGATGCTGCGCGGTCAGCAGCGTTTCGCCGCCGGCCAGCGCCTCTGCCAGCGCGGCGTAGCGCGCATTACGGGCGGCGGCTTCGATACCGCCGTGCTGGCTGTCAACCTGCACATGCTGCACTTGCAGCGGCACCTGCCATTCCAGGCACTGCTGCCGGCAATGCGCTACCCACTGGTCGGCAAAACGGCTCAGCCCATGGTGCACGTGCACCGCGCGCACCTGCAGTTCAGGGCGCTGCCGGCGCAGTTGCGCCAGCAGGTGCAGCAGCACGCTGGAATCCAGCCCGCCGCTGAACGCCATCAGCAGCTTGCTGTGCCCGGCCAACCGTTGAGCAACCTGTTCGGCTAAACGTTCGCTATCCATCGTGGGGTTTATCACCGTTGTTCATACAGCTCCAGCGGCAGCCCGTCCGGATCGCTAAAGAAAGTGAAACGGGCCTGGGTGTAAGGATCCACACGCACCGGTTCGCAGGCAACGCCCGCCTGCTGCAGGTCCGCCACCGCCAGTTCGATATCGGCGACGCTGAAGGCCAAATGGCGCAGGCCACAGGCCTCGGGGCGGCTCACGCGCGCCGGCGGCGAAGGGAAGGAAAACAGTTCCAGGGTATACTCGCCATTGAGCGCCAAATCGGCTTTCCACGAATCACGCTCGGCGCGGTAAACCTCCGCCTGCAGCGTGAAGCCAAGAATGTCGCAATAAAAATGCTTGCTGGCCGCGTAGTCAGAAGCAATAACCGCGATGTGATGGAGCTTGCGTAATGCCAACATTGAACACCCTCTTTCAGGATAACTACCGCTATTGTTCCACTTCAGGCTGCGGCGCTTTCAGCACCTTGACCAGGTAGCGCCCGTCTTCCGTCAGCCTGGTGCCGTGGATATCGGTTTCAAAGCCGGGATAGTGTTCCCCGATGGAACACAGCATCAGCAGGAAATCAAGCACCGCCCGGCTCTCTTCAGTGATCATTTCCCCCGGCATCACCAGTGGAACGCCCGGCGGATAAGGCAGGATCATATTCGCCGCCACCTTGCCGATCAACTGGCCGATCTCGCAGGTTTCGACATTGCCGCGCACCTGCTGCTGGAACATTTGGTGCGGGGTCATTTTCATTTCCGGCAGCACATCGAAGGCGCGTTGCATCAGGCGCGGCAGATCGTGCTGGCGGATCAAATTATGGATCCCGGCCGCCAGATCCTGAATACGCATCGTGCGGTAGAAATCCGGATCTTCCGCATACAGATCCGGCAGCATGTTCCTCACCCGCAGATTGAGATCATAAGAACGTTTGAAGTCGGTCAGGCCACGCAGCAAACTCATCGACTTGGTTTTATCAATGCCAATGCTGAACAGGAACAGCAGGTTGTACGGCCCGGTTTTCTCAACCACGATCCCGCGCTCATCAAGGTATTTCGCCACCAACGCGGCGGGGATGCCGTCATCCGCCAGCCCGCCCTCTTCACTCATGCCCGGCGTGAGAATGGTCACCTTGATCGGATCAAGATACATATGATCGCGATCCGTCTGCCCAAAGCCGTGCCAGTTATCATCCGGGTTCAACGGCCAGCATTGCGCTTCACCGATCTCATCCGGCTGCCAAATATCAAAAAACCAGCTGTCGCTTTCTTCACGCAGGCGCTGTATCTCATGCCGGAAGTGCAGCGCGCGCTCCAGCGAGCGATAAATCATGCGCCGGCCAGGGTTGCCACGCAGCATCGCCGCGGCGGTCTCCATGGACGCCACAATGCCGTAATGCGGCGAGGTGGTGGTATGCATCATATAGGCTTCATTGAAGGTATCTTCATCATATTCACCTTTGATATGAATCATCGATGCCTGTGAGAATGCCGCCAGCAGCTTATGCGTTGATTGGGTTTCATAGATCACTTTGCCGGGAACGCGCTCGCCGCTCATACCGCTTTTGCCATCATACATCGGGTGAAAATTGGTATAGGGCACCCAGGCGGAGTCAAAGTGGATCGAAGGCACATCCAGCGTGTGTTTGATGTAATCGGTGTTGTACAGCAGGCCGTCATAGGTGGAGTTGGTGATCACCGCGTGCACCGGCCAACTGGCGCCGGCGGTTTCCGCCACCCGCTTGGCTATGCTGTCGCGCGTGAATTCACGCTGCGGGATCCCCCCGAGAATGCCATAGGCATTACGCAACGGGCGCAGGTAAATCGGCACGATATCGGTCATCATCATTAAATGGCACAGGGACTTGTGGCAGTTACGATCGATTAATACCGTGCTGCCCGCCGGCGCCGAATACATGCCGACAATCTTATTGGCCGTCGAAGTGCCGTTGGTCACCATATAGCTTTGCTCGGCATTGAAGGTGCGGGCGATATACTCTTCCGCCTCAAGATGCGGGCCGGTGTGATCCAGCAACGAGCCCAGCTCGGTGACAGAGATAGAAACGTCCGCCTTCATGGTGTTGGCGCCGAAAAAATCATAAAACAGGCTGCCCACCGGGCTTTTCTGAAACGCGGTGCCGGCCATATGCCCCGGCGTGCAGAAGGTATACTTCCCCTCCTTCACATAGTTGAACAACGCCTTGGTCAGCGGCGGCGTGATGGTATCCACATATTCGTCGGTGTACTGGCGAATACGTTGCGCGATATCGCCCGCTGCGTGCAGATCGTACTCGAAGAAATACAGCACCATACGCATTTCATGCAGGCTGACGTCGAAGGTGGAGTGGGTATTAATGAACGCATACAGCGGCAGGTATTCGTTCAGTTCGTTAATTTCGCTGCATAGCTCCAGGCTGTATTCATCCCAGTCAAACACCACGCCGCAGATACGCGCATTGTGTTCAATAAGCTTGAGCAGATCGCTGCTGCTCTTCGGGTATACCAACTGAAACCCCATGGCGGCCAGCGCCTGGTGAAGTTCGCGGATGGGTTCATCTTTGTAGTACACGCCCATTGGGCTCATGATGGCGATGATGTTCATCGTGCGACTCCTGTCAGTTAACGGTCTTTATAACAACATGATTTACCGCCGTTGTGTACCCCGGGCGCCAGGGCAGCCAGCGCGCTGCGGATAAAAAAATGCCAGTCAGCTTAACTGACTGGCATTTTTCACAACTGCGGCCTGGAGAAACGCCAGGATCAGCAGTAACCGTAGCTCATCAGGCGCTGATAGCGGCGGTTGAGCAACTCTTCGGTGTTCAACCCGTCAAGATCGGTCAGATCGGCCAGCAGCTGGGCTTTCAACGCTGCCGACATCGCCGGCACGTCGCGATGCGCGCCGCCCAGCGGTTCCGGGATCACCGAGTCAATCAGCTTCAGCTCTTTCAGGCGCGGCGCGGTGATGCCCATGGCTTCCGCGGCCAACGGTGCTTTATCGGCGCTTTTCCACAGGATCGAGGCGCAGCCCTCCGGCGAGATCACCGAGTAAGTGCTGTATTGCAACATGTTCACTTTATCGCCAACGCCGATCGCCAGCGCGCCGCCGGAACCGCCTTCGCCGATAACGGTGCAAATCACCGGAACGTTCAGCCGGGACATTTCGCGCAGGTTGCGGGCGATAGCCTCTGACTGGCCGCGTTCTTCCGCGCCCACACCCGGGTAAGCCCCCGGCGTATCAATGAAGGTGATGATCGGCATATTGAAACGGGAAGCCATTTCCATCAGGCGCAGGGCCTTACGGTAGCCTTCCGGTGCCGGCATGCCGAAGTTGCGACGGATTTTCTCTTTGGTTTCACGCCCTTTCTGATGACCAATGATCATCACCGGGCGACCATCCAGCCGCGCAATACCGCCAACGATCGCTTTGTCATCGGCATAGGCGCGATCGCCCGCCAGCTGTTCGAAGTCGGTAAAGATGTGTTTGATATAATCCAGGGTATAAGGACGGCGCGGGTGGCGTGCCAATTGGGCAACCTGCCAGGCACCAAGATCAGAAAAAATCTTGCGCGTCAGTTCAACGCTTTTTTCGCGCAGACGCAGAACCTCTTCGTCCAGATTAATATCCAATTTTTCGTCTTGACGACTGACTGCAGTCAGCGAATCAATTTTCGCTTCCAGCTCTGCAATCGGCTGTTCAAAATCAAGAAAATTCAGACTCATAGCATTCCTATTTTAGTCAAATTCCAGGTCCACCTGCTCATTACCTACCAAAGTCCGCAAATCTATCAACAAGCGGTCAGTGGGCGTTACACGCCATGCGGCCCCAAAACGCAGCCTTGCGCGCGCATCTTCCCGTTGATAGTAGAGATGCACTGGAATCGTCCCCGAGCGATGGGGTTCCAACGACTGACGGAGACGGGTCAAAAGCTGGTCATCAATTTGCCTGTCCGTCAGCGAGATAGCAAGCCCGCGAGCGTATTTTTCACGGGCTTCACTGATATCCATTAGCTCGCGGGCCATCATTTTAAGCCCACCGCTAAAGTCATCAAAGCTGACCTGTCCACTGGCGATCAGGATACGGTCTTTTTCCAACAAATGCTGGTATTTTTCCAATGCCTCGGTGAATAACATCACCTCCAGGCGCCCGGAACGGTCATCCAGCGTACAAATCCCAATGCGGTTGCCACGCTTGGTGATCATCACCCTGGCGGCAACCACCAGCCCGGCGGCGGTGATCATTTTTCCGCGCTCGGTTGGGTGCATATCTTTCAGGCGCTGGCCGCCGGCGTAACGTTCGATTTCCTTCAGGTACTGCGTGATCGGGTGGCCGGTCAAATACAGCCCCAGGGTCTCACGCTCGCCGTCCAGCACCACCTGCTCCGGCCACGGTGCTACGCTGGCGTAGGATTGTTCCACCTGCTCCGGCGCATCCGCCAGCACGCCAAACATATCCACCTGGCCGATCGCTTCGGCCTTGGCGTGCTGATCGGCCGCTTTCAGCGCATCGCCCAGCGCATTCATCAGCGCGGCGCGGTGCGGCCCCAGCCGATCAAACGCCCCGGACATGATCAGTTTTTCCAGCACCCGGCGATTGAGCTTTTTAATATCAACGCGGGCGCACAGATCGAACAGGTCTTTGAAATACCCCTGTTCGCCACTGTTACGCGCTTCGATAATAGCTTCAATCGGGCCTTCGCCAACGCCTTTAATGGCGCCAATGCCGTAGACGATTTCCCCGTCATCGTTAACGTGGAAATGATACAGGCCGCTGTTGATGTCCGGCGGCAGGATTTTCAGCCCCATACGCCAGCACTCATCCACCAGGCCAACCACCTTATCGGTGTTGTCCATATCGGCGGTCATTACCGCGGCCATAAACTCGGCCGGATAGTGCGCCTTCAGCCACAGCGTCTGATAGGAAACCAGTGCATAGGCCGCGGAGTGGGATTTGTTAAAGCCGTAGCCGGCAAACTTTTCCACCAAATCGAAGATTTTCATCGACAGCTCGCCGTCGATGCCCTGGCTCTTGGCGCCGGCTTCAAACACCGAGCGCTGTTTCGCCATCTCTTCCGGTTTTTTCTTACCCATGGCGCGGCGCAACATATCTGCGCCGCCCAGCGTATAGCCCGCCAGAACCTGGGCTATCTGCATGACCTGTTCCTGATACAGGATGATGCCGTAGGTCGGTTCCAGTACCGGCTTCAGCGATTCATGCTGCCACTGAATATCCGGGTAAGATAATTCTTCGCGCCCGTGCTTACGGTCGATAAAGTTATCCACCATGCCGGACTGCAAAGGCCCTGGGCGGAACAGGGCCACCAGCGCGATCATATCTTCGAAGCAGTCGGGCTTCAGGCGCTTGATCAAATCTTTCATGCCGCGCGATTCAAGCTGGAATACCGCCGTGGTTTCCGAACGCTGCAACATGTCGAAGCTTTTCTTGTCCTCAAGCGGGATGGCGGCAATGTCTATCGGCTCTTGCCCGGCCTTGGCCCGCCGGGCGTTGATCATCTCCAGCGCCCAGTCGATGATGGTCAGCGTGCGCAGGCCCAGGAAGTCGAACTTCACCAGGCCGGCATACTCAACGTCGTTTTTATCAAACTGGGTAACCGGATGGTTCCCTTCGGCATCGCAATACAGCGGCGCAAAATCGGTGATTTTGGTGGGTGCGATCACCACCCCACCGGCGTGCTTACCGGCGTTACGCGTCACCCCTTCCAGCTTGCGCGCCATGTCGATCAGCGCCTTGACCTCTTCGTCCGCTTCGTAGATTTCCGGCAGTTGCGGTTCGGCGGCAAAGGCTTTTTCCAGCGTCATGCCCGGATCGGGCGGCACCAGCTTGGAAATACGATCGACAAAACCATACGGGTGCCCCAATACGCGGCCGACGTCGCGGATAACCGCTTTCGCCGCCATGGTACCGAAGGTGATGATTTGCGAAACCGCATCGCGGCCGTACATGTCCGCTACGTGGTCAATGACCCGATCGCGTTTTTCCATGCAGAAATCGACGTCGAAGTCAGGCATCGAGACACGTTCCGGGTTCAGGAAACGTTCGAACAGCAGATCGAATTCCAGCGGATCAAGATCGGTGATTTTCAGCGAGTAAGCCACCAATGAGCCCGCGCCGGAGCCGCGCCCCGGCCCAACCGGCACGTCATTGTCCTTGGACCACTGGATAAACTCCATCACGATCAGGAAGTAGCCGGGGAAGCCCATCTGGTTGATAACCTGCAGTTCGATCTCCAACCGCTCATCGTATTCCGGCCGGCGCTTGGCGCGTTCTTCCGGCTCCGGGAACAGGAATTCCAGGCGTTCTTCCAGGCCCTGTTTGGCCTTGGCAACCAGGAAATCTTCGGTGGTCATCTCACCGGTTGGGAACTGCGGCAGGAAGTACTCGCCCAGACGAATGGTCACGTTGCAGCGCTTGGCGATCTCAACACTGTTTAGCAGCGCTTCCGGAATGTCGGCAAACAGCTCGCACATTTCATCTTCGCTGCGCATATATTGCTGTGCGCTATAGTTACGCGGGCGTTTTGGATCGTCGAGGGTAAAACCGTCATGGATCGCCACGCGGATTTCGTGGGCGTCAAAATCGTCGGCCACCAGGAAGCGCACATCGTTGGTCGCCACCACCGGCAGGCCGCGCTCGGCTGCCAGCGACACCACGGCGTGCAGGTAGTTTTCTTCATCCTGCCGGCCGGTACGAATCAGCTCCAAATAGTAGCTGTCCGGGAAATATTCCTGATAAAACGCCAGGCATTGATCAACCACCGCCTGATTGCCGCGCAGGATAAACTTGCCCACGTCCCCCATCCGGCCGCCAGACAGCAGGATCAGGCCGTTGCGGTGTTCAATCAACCAATCGCGATCGATAGTCGGGCCTTCGCCGCCGTAACCGCGCTGATAGGCGCGCGAAATCAACAGCGTCAGGTTCTGATAACCTTCATTATTGGCCGCCAACACCGTCAGTTGCGCCAACTCATCGCCCAGGGCTTCGCTTTGCACATGGAAATCGGCGCCGATAATCGGTTTGATCCCGGCACCATGCGCGCTGCCATAAAACTTGACCAGGCCGCACAGGTTGGTGAAATCGGTAATGGCCAGAGCAGGCATGGCTAACGCGGCGGCTCGTTTCACCAATGGCCCGACTTTAGCCAGCCCATCGATCATGGAATAGTCGCTATGAACACGCAGATGAATAAAACGGGGTTCGGCCATATCCAGATACCAGAAACGAATGAGTGAATAACCTGCGTATTATGCCGCAGCGCGGGGCCCAGGTGTAGGGGGCATTACAATGCCAGAACTCTGCGCACCGGAGCAAAACTGCGGCGATGGTGTTCCGTCGCGCCCAGCTGCGCCAATTTCTCCAGGTGGAAAGCCGTCGGGTAGCCCTTGTGCTGGGCAAAACCGTAGGCGGGAAAGACCTTGTCCAGCTCGGCCATTTCACGATCGCGGGTGACCTTGGCAAGAATAGAAGCGGCGCTGATTTCCGCCACCCGGCTATCGCCTTTCACCACCGCCAGGGCCGCCATCGGCAAGGCGGGACAACGGTTGCCGTCAATCAGCACGTAGTCCGGTATCACAGATAAACCGGCTACCGCCCGCTGCATGGCCAGCATGGTGGCATGCAGAATATTCAACTGGTCGATCTCCTGCGGCTCGGCGCGCCCCAGGCTCCAGGCCAAGGCTTTATCGGTGATTTCGTCATACAGCGCCAGCCGCCGTTTTTCACTTAGCTTTTTTGAGTCCGCCAGCCCAACGATCGGCCGAGCCGGATCGAGGATCACCGCAGCCGTTACCACCGCGCCCACCAAGGGGCCGCGGCCAACTTCATCCACGCCGGCGATTAACCGGGCCGTCGCAGGGTAAATAAAGGGATCTATCATGATTTTGCCAGCTCCAAGACGGCCTGAGCAGCCTGTTGGTCGGCACCGCAGCGAATGCGCTGGTGCAACTCAAGAAAAGTCTGTTTCAAACGCGCAGATTCGGGGCTGTCTTCCAGCAACGGCAGCAGCGCCGCCGCCAGCTTGGCCGGCACGCAGTCGTGCTGCAGCAGCTCGGTAACCAGCTCGCGCCCGGCCAGCAGGTTGGGCAATGAAACATAAGGGGTTTTCACCAGCCGCTCGGCCAGCCAGAAGGTCAATGGCTGCATGCGATAGCCCACGACCATCGGGCATTTAGCCAGCATGCATTCCAGCGCCGCCGTGCCGGACGCCAACAACGCCGCATCGCTGGCGATCATCGCTTCACGCCCTTTGCCATCCAACAGATGGGCCGGCAAATCGGGCGCTACCTCGGCCTTGATGCGCTCAAACTGCGCACGGCGCTTGGCGTTGACCAGCGGCACCACCACTTCCAGATCCGGATAGTGGCTGCGCAACTGCAGCGCAGTTTTCAGAAAATCGGCGCTCAGCATTTCCACTTCAGCGTTACGGCTGCCCGGCAGCAGCGCCAGGCAACGCGCATCGGGCGCAATGCCCAGCACCGCGCGGGCGGCCAGCCGATCCGGCTGCAGCGGCATGGCATCGGCCATAGTGTGGCCGATAAAGCGGCAGGGAACATTGAAACGATCGTAAAACGCTTTTTCAAAAGGGAGAAACGCCAATACTAGGTTAGTCGCTTTACCGATTTTGAAAACACGCTTTTGGCGCCATGCCCAAACGGAGGGGCTGACGTAATGAATGGTGCGGATGCCGTGCTGCTTCAAACGGCCTTCCAGGGTGATATTGAAGTCCGGAGCGTCGATACCGACAAACACATCCGGCTTCAACTCGCTGAACCGGCGGGTAAGATCGCGGCGGATCTTTAACAAGCGTGGCAAACGTTCAAGCACTTCCACCACGCCCATTACCGCCAGCTCTTCCATCTCGTACCAGGCTTCACACCCTTCGGCCTGCATCAGCGGGCCGGCGACGCCGACAAAACGCGCGCCAGGGCACTGCGCCTTGAGCGCGCGGATTAATCCGGCGCCCAGGATATCGCCGGAGGTTTCCCCGGCAACCAAGCCGATAGTCAATGGACGATTAGGCATAACTCAGCGAATGATGCCGCGGGTGGAACGGCTAAAGAAATCAAGATATTGCTGCACTACCGGCTGTTGCTTCGCCAGTTCAGCAAGTTCTGCTTTAGCTTCATCCAGCGTCTTTTCGCTGCGGTAGATGATCTTGTAGGCATTACGGATCGCCTGCATTTCATCCTTATCAAAACCACGGCGTTTAAGGCCGACGGCGTTGATGCCGAAAGGCGTCGCATGGTTGCCCTGTGCGATGACAAAAGGAGGTACGTCTTGCGCAACGCCGGAACAGCCGCCAACCATCACATGGGCGCCAATGATGCAGAACTGGTGGATTGCCGTCATGCCGCCAATGATGGCGTGATCGTCAATTTCCACATGGCCTGCCAGCGTCGCGTTGTTGGCGAGGATACACGAATCGCCCACCACGCAGTCATGAGCGACATGCACGTTGACCATCAGCAGGTTACCGCTGCCGACTTTGGTCACACCGTGAGCTTGTACCGTCCCACGATGAATGGTGACGCTTTCGCGTATGCTGTTGCGATCGCCGATTTCCACACGCGTGGGCTCGCCCGCGTATTTCAGATCCTGGTTTACCTCACCAATGGAAGCAAACTGGTAGATCTGGTTTTCGCGGCCGATACGGGTAATACCGTTCACCACGACATGGGATTTCAGCACCGTACCTTCGCCGATTTCCACCTGGGAGCCGACGTAGCAGAAGGGACCGATATGCGCGCCAGCGCCGATCACGGCGCCCTCTTCAACAATCGCGCTTGGGTGGATAAAGGCGGTTTTGTCTGTCACAGATTAAGCCTCCCGGCTACGGGCACACATCATGGTTGCTTCACAAGCAATTTTACCGTCGACGGTTGTGACCCCTTTAAAGCGCGTCAGACCACGACGAGTTTTTTCGAAGGTGACTTCCATGATCATCTGATCCCCTGGCACAACGGGGCGCTTGAATCGCGCTTCGTCAATCCCGGCGAAGTAGTACAGCTCGCCTGGCTCCAGTTTACCGACGCTTTTGAATGCCAGAATGCCGGTGGCCTGCGCCATCGCTTCCAGGATCAATACGCCCGGGAAAATCGGTTTACCAGGAAAATGCCCCTGGAAAAACGGTTCGTTTACGGAAACATTCTTCACAGCACGCAGATATTTATGTTCTTCGAACTCCAGTACACGGTCAACCAATAGGAACGGATAACGATGAGGAAGCAGTTCCAAAATCTCTGCAATATCTAGAGTATGAGTGTCAGTAGTCAAAATACTCTTCCTGTCTAAAAAAACTTATGATATCAACAACACGGCCTGCATTTATCCCCAAAAGAGGGAGTCAGGCAGGCCGCAAATTAACAACGCAATACGCTTGGGGAACCTGTTCAATCGGCGTTATTATCGCAGACAGTGTAGGCTTGGCGAGCACGGAAAAACCGGGAACGCACGCAAGGTACGCAAATTTTATCCGTATCGCTCACCAGATTGAGTGTTAACAAGGCTGCCAGATGCCAGCATGTATCAACTCGGCCCCTGTCCAAATGGCTGGTAAATGGCCTGTTTGAACCGGTTCCTGGCCTCGCGGCCAACGCATTCGTTTTACCCAGAATGACGGGCGGTAGTGACTAGTCTTTTCCGACTTTTCGTTCGACAGCTTTTAAGCGCTTGCTAATCTCATCGATATTCATCACCAACGCGGCGGTTTTACGCCAAACTTTGTTGGGTTGGAGCGGGATCCCCGAAGAGTATACCCCAGGTTCGGTGATTGGTCGCATAACCATTCCCATCCCGGTCACCACAACCTGATCGGCAATCTCCATATGACCATTGATCACACTGGCGCCGCCGATTTGGCAGTAACGACCGATTTTCAGGCTGCCCGCCATGATCACACCGCCGGCAACGGCAGTATTCTCACCAATCACCACGTTGTGTGCAATCTGACACTGGTTGTCGATGATAACACCATTCCCAATCACGGTGTTATCCAGCGCGCCGCGGTCGATGGTGGTACAGGCGCCGATTTCCACGCGATCGCCAATAATCACTGTCCCCAACTGCGGGATTTTGACCCAGTTGCCGCGTTCATTGGCATAGCCAAAACCATCGGCGCCGATCACCGTACCGGACTGGATCAGGCAACGCTGGCCAATTTCAACTTCATGATAAACGGTAACATTCGCCCACAGGCGGGACCCAGCGCCAATACGCGCGCGTTGCCCAACAAAGCAACCGGGGCCAATAACAACGTTATCACCCAGCACCGCACCCGATTCGATAACCGCATTCGCGCCAACCGCAACGTTTTGCCCCAGTTGGGCATCAGCGGCGATCACCGCGCTGGGCGCGATGTCCTGCGCCGGCGAAGGCGTGGTATCCATCAACTGCGCCATACGCGCATAGGTGAGGTAGGGATTTTTCACTACCAGCGCCGCACATTTGCAGTGCGGTAAATCCGCCTCGGTAAGCACGATAGCGCTCGCCTGGCAGGCCGCCAGCTGTTCTTGATAACGGCTGTTTGACAAAAACGTGATTTGGCCAGCCTGTGCCGAATGCATAGAAGCAATGCCGGTGATGACGATATCGCCATCACCGTGCAATTGTGCATCCAACTGCTGTGCTAAATCAGCCAGTCGAATTGAAGGCATGTCTTATTTAACCTGTTTCAGCACGTCAGCAGTAATATCTTTAGACGTTCCTGCGTAAGCAACGGCGTTGGCGTCGATCACCACGTCATAGCCTTCTTTGCTGGCAACAGATTTCACAGCGTCCTGAATACGGCTCAGGATTTTGTTACGTTCTTCCATCTGGCGGCGACGGTTGTCCTGCTCGAAAGCCTGGGCTTTCTGAGAGAACTGTTCACGCTGCGCCATCACGTCTTTTTCCAGTTTGGTACGTTCGCTGGCTTTCATGGTAGAACCATCGCGCTGCAGCTTCTGCATTTTAGTCTGCAGACTGCGTTCCATGTTCTGGAGTTCGCCCGCGCGGCCTTTGAACTCATTTTCCAATTGCTTAGCCACGGTGTCACGTGCCGGTAATTGCTGGAAAATGCTGGCTACGTTCACTACAGCGATTTTATCTGCAGCCTGAACGCCAGCCGAAGCAGCCATTGCTAAACCGAGGCCTGCGGCACACAACCACTTTTTCACTATAAACTCCTTACCATCACCCATATGTGTCATATGACACTTTGAAGTACACAATTTGCCAGATGCATTCCGCCAGACAATGAGAATTATCCCTCTCTGTCTGGGCAAGGCCCGGCAATGTGATGCTCAGCTACTACTGCTTATACTTTCGTTCTGCAGGTTGCAGAAGGATTTCCTGCAACCTGCCATCATTGGCTACCCTCAGAGAGGAACCGGCCCGTTACCAGGTCTTGCCAATGTTAAACTGGAACTGCTCTGACTTATCGCCATCATATTTCTTGATAGGATCGGCATACGAGAACACCAGCGGCCCCAACGGTGACATCCACTGCAGCGCGATACCGGCAGAAACGCGGATATTGCCCGCCTTGCTGTAATCCGGAATATCATACATCCGCGTCAGATCGGTATTCTGCCACTTGGTGTCCCACACGGTACCGGCGTCGACAAACAGCGAGGTACGCACGGAGTTGGCGTACTTTTCACTGATGAACGGCGTAGGCGTAATCAACTCCATGCTGGCGACCGCCATGGCGTTACCGCCCACGGCATCGTCAGAGTTACAGATCGCGGTGCTGCCGGAACAGCTGTACGAATTGGAATTGTAGTACACCGCTTTCGGCCCGATGGTATTGGACTGGAAGCCGCGCACGGTACTGGAGCCACCGGCATAGAAGTTTTCATAGAACGGCATTTCTTTGCCGCCCAGCCCATCGGCGTAGCCCAAGCGGCCACGGCCCAACAGCACCCAGGTGCGATCTTCGTTGATCGGCACATACTGCACGCTGTCTAACGTCAGCTTGTAGTAGGAGTTGTCAGAACCAGGGATCGTCACCTTACCGTTCAACGTAGTGCGGTTACCGGCGGTTGGGAAGTAGCCACGGTCAAGGTTGTTGTAGGTCCAGCCCAGGTTCAGCGTAAAGTCGTCAGCCTTGTAGCTGGCGCGATCGGTGCTGGTTGGATCCTGGCCCACGGACTCCAGATAACGCCACATGGCGATCTGCGGCTGCATATCCGACAACGAGTTATGCACGTAGCCCAGGCCGGCGCGCAACGAGTTGAACTCGTTGATTGGGAAGCCCAGCGTGCCGTCAAGGCCATAGCTCTTGTTGGTATAGTCCGACAGATCGGCGTCGTACGCTTTAAAGCTGTTGTAGAAGATGCGGCCACCCAGGCTAACACCGTCAACGGTGAAGTACGGGTTGGTTACCGACAGTTCGGAATACGTCTGGTAGTCGTTCTTGGTGCCGCTGATCCCGACCGAGTAGCCGGTACCCAGCCAGTTGTCCTGCTGGACGCCCGCCTGGAAGCTGACGCCGCTTTCCGTGCCGTAACCGATACCGAAGTTCAAAGTACCGGTATTGCGTTCTTTCACCTTATAGGTCACGTCCACCTGATCGGCGGTGCCGGGAACGCGCTGGGTTTCAACATCGACGGTTTCAAAATAGCCCAGGCGGTTCAAACGCTCTTTGCCCTGCTCAACCTGATCGTTGCCCAGCCATGCGCCTTCCATCTGGCGCATTTCGCGGCGCAGCACCGAATCTTTACTGGTGTCGTTGCCTTCGAACTTGATACGGCGCACATAGAAACGGTTGCCGGCATCAACGTTGACGTGCAGCTTGACGGTTTTATCCGCGTCGTTGATTTCCGGCTGGGTCTGTACGCGCGGATAAGCATAACCATAACGGCCGAACATCTTCTTGATGTTGTCTTCCATCTTGGTCACTTTGCTGCCGTTGTACAGCTCGCCCGGCTCGATTTTGGTCAGCTGCGTTACTTCCGCCGAGTGGCCGGCCAGGCTGCCGTTCACCACCACGTCGGACAGTTTGTACTGTTCGCCTTCGGTGATATTGATGGTGATATAGATGCCTTTTTTGTCCGGCGTCAGGCTGACCTGCGTCGAATCAATATTGAAACGCGCATAGCCACGATCCAGATAGAAGCTGCGCAGGACTTCAAGATCCCCGGCCAGTTTCTGTTTCTGGTATTTGCGATCGCCGACAACGTTCCACCACGGCACTTCATCACGCAGTTGGAAGCGGGAAATCAGCTCATCGTTGGTGAAGGCATGATTCCCCACGATATTGATTTGTTGAATCTTGGCGGAGACCCCTTCCGTGAAGACCAGCTTAAGATCGACACGGTTGCGCGGCAGCGGCGTGACCACGGCTTTCACCGAAGCGCTGTACTTACCGACGCTGTAGTAGAAGTCTTCCAGGCCTTTTTCAATGCTGGAAATCGTGGTGCGATCGAGTGCTTCCCCCACCCGGACGCCGGAGGCTTCCAGGTTTTGCTTCAGCATGTCATCTTTCACCGATTTGTTGCCGGAGAAGGTGATGCTGGCAATGGTTGGGCGCTCTTTCACCTGGACAATCAGCGTATTCCCATCACGCAGGACGCGGACGTCCTCGAAGTTGCCCGTGGCAAACAACGCGCGGATGGTATTACTGATATCATCGTCAGTGACGGTATCGCCTACGCGAACCGGCATATTGAGTAACGCCGCACCGACGGCAACCCGTTGCAGGCCTTCGAAATGAATATCTCTCACTACGAACCCGTCTGCACCGTATACGGTGGCGCTGCCAAACAGCAGCGACGCTATGAGCAACTTTTTCATCGCCATCGTTGTTATGCGTTCTTCCTAACCTGTCCCCGCCCCTAAAGGCGAGAAAAATCATTGAAAAGCGCAAGCCCCATCAGCAACACCAGCACGATCGATCCAATGCGGTAGCTGTAGTCCTGCACTCGCTCAGAAACCGGCCCTCCCTTCAGCTTTTCTATCGCCAAGAAGAGAAGATGCCCACCATCTAATACCGGCAAGGGGAACAGGTTGATGATCCCGAGGTTGACGCTAATCAACGCCAGAAACATCATGTAGTACACAAACCCGACCCCGGCTGACGCCCCTGCTCCCTGTGCAATAGAGATAGGGCCGCTTAGGTTATCCAGCTTTACATCACCGGTTATTAATTTGCCCAGCATGCTGACCGTAAGCCGCATCAGTTGCCAGGTTTTGTCCCCGGCCTGATACAGCGCCTGGAACGGCCCATACTGACGAATCGTTTTGTACTCATCCGGCAGCGGCAACACTTTCGGAATTATACCGGCAAATCCCACCACCTTGCCTTTGCCCACCGGCTTTGTATCCGGAATCAGCGTTAAAGACAAGGGGGCGCCGTTTCTTTCAATCTCTAAAGCCAGCGCTTGCCCCGGGCCGTCGTGGATTCGCTTCACCAGCGTTTGCCAACGCCCCAACAGTTGCCCATCGACTTTAACGATCCTGTCCCCGGCTTGCAAACCCGCCTTTTGCGCCGCCGACCCGGCTTGAACTTCCGCCAGTACCGATTCTATCTGTGGACCGCGTGGAATAATACCCAGCGATACCACGGGATCCTGCTGGTCCGGTTCAAAGTGCCAATCGCGCAAATCCAGCGTTTTATGCACCACTTGCGAACTGCCAAACGGCGCGATACCCACTTCGCTTTGCGCATCGCCGATTTTACCGACCAGGGCCAAACGAACAGATTCCCAATCAGGCGTTTCGATACCGTCAACGGACTTTAGTTCCATTCCTGGAGAAATTTGCGCCTGCTCGGCAATGGACTGCGGTGATATTTCACCGATCACTGGGCGGTAGCTGGGCACACCGATGATGAACACCAGCCAGTAGGCAAGAATGGCGAACAGAAAGTTGGCGACGGGCCCGGCACTGACGATCGCCGCACGCTGCCAAACAGTTTTGTTGTTGAAGGCACTATGGCGCCGCTCCGGCGCCACCGTATCGACGCGCTCATCCAACATTTTGACGTAGCCGCCCAGCGGGATCAGCGCAATCACATATTCTGTGCCCTGCCGATCGGTGCGCCGCCATAGCGCGCGGCCAAAACCGATTGAAAAGCGTTCAACATAGACACCGCAGCGGCGAGCCACCCAAAAGTGCCCAAACTCATGCACAGTGATCAACACACCGAGAGCAATAATAAACGCTACCAGGTTCCAGAGCACACTGACCATTCTATCTCCACTTTGCCGCTACTGACGGATTAAAACACTAACAGCATCAGGCAAGCAAATACAGGCACTGCCGCCGTTAGGCTATCGATACGATCCAGTATCCCGCCGTGCCCAGGTATCAGGCTACCGCTGTCTTTGATACCCGCTTCGCGTTTGAACATGCTTTCCGTCAGATCGCCCAGCACCGAAGCCAGCGCGGCGATCACCGAACAGACAAGCAGCGTCACCGGCACCACGCTTAGCGGCGCGTAACGGCCAAACAGCCAGGAAATCACCGCCGAAGTAACCAAACCGCCAATCAACCCTTCCCAGGTCTTGCCTGGCGAAACCTTCGGCGCCAGCTTGTGTTTGCCGAACAGCTTGCCAAACATATAGGCGCCGGAATCCGCGCCCCACACCAACAGCATCACGTACAGCAACCACCAGGCGCCGGTAAACGGGTTTTGGGCATAATCATATTGGCGCAGCGCCAGCATGCCCCAAAAGAACGGCACGATGGTCAGCAGGCCGAAAACCAGCCGCAACGAGCGCGAATTACGCCACACGCCGGCAGAGCCAGGGTAAAACAGCACCAGTAGCAATGCGGCCAGCCACCAGGCCAGCGACAGCCACAGTGAGCCGCCTATCTGCAGCAAATGGACGGAATGTTGATAAGCAGGAATGCTCAGCACCATCAGCGCCAACAGCAGGCCACACAACACGGCCAGCCAAATGCGCTGTGAACGGGAAGAGAAGCCGGCCAGCGGCCCCCACTCCCAAGCGGCCAGCATGCACACAGCGAGCGTAACCAGCGTAAAGCCCAGCGGCGGCAGCAAGAACAGGGCCGCAATAACAACCGGTATTAAAATCAGAGCGGTAATGAGGCGATACTTCAGCAAAAGTTCCCCCTAGGACACATGGGTGCCGATAGGTGTTGTTCCCCCGAAGCGACGCTCACGTTGTGCAAACGCATTCAGCGCACCTTCAAAGACAAGTTCATCAAAATCGGGCCAGAGCACATCGGTAAAATACAGTTCAGCATACGCAATCTGCCACAGCAGAAAATTACTGATGCGATGCTCGCCACCGGTGCGGATCACCAGATCCACTGGCGCCAAATCGCTCATACAAATTTTTTCGCTCAGTAAACGCTCACTGATTTGAGACGGACGCAGCATGCCTTCCTGCACCTGCTCAGCCAGTTGCCTGACACCCTGAATGATATCCCAACGGCCGCCATAATTCGCAGCGATATTCAGCGTTAGCCCATCGTTATTTTCCGTCAGCTGTTCGGAACGGCGGATCCGCTCTTGCAAACGCTCGCTGAAACGGCTGGTATCGCCGATGACGCGCAACCGGACATTATGTTTATGAAGGCTTTTTACTTCGCTGTCCAACGCACGGACAAACAATTCCATCAATGCAGAGACTTCTTGAGCCGGACGATTCCAGTTCTCACTGCTGAAGGCATAAAGCGTGAGCGCATCCAAATGGTGGCTGGCAGCAAAACTGACTGCCCGACGCACGGATTTCACTCCTGCTTTATGACCGAAGACACGTAATTTACCCTGACGTTTAGCCCAACGCCCGTTACCATCCATGATAATAGCGACATGACGTGGCCCAGGAGCGGACAGATTAGCCTCTTGTTGGTTTGCGGACGACATAACTCGTACTTATTTCCTCAATAGAAATACAACGGCCTTCCCGGAATAAAGAGCCCTTACGCGCAAAAAAAAACCGCGTGCCCGACACGGCTTTTTTAGTCTGCCCGCCAATGCCCCAGAAAGCCCCGGAAATTGCCTGGCATCAACCGCCAGACCGGCCATTATTCAACGGTATATCCGCTGACAGGTGGCGCAGACTATATCACCTCAGCAGGACACGAACAAACAACCCCACTTCAGCCACACGATTAACAGACAAAAATCAGGAAATATCGAACGCTAATTACGCAGCGCCGCCACCATGCCAGCGGCGGTTTCGCGTGCCTGGCGATCTATCTCCAGAACTTCATCAATGCTGACCGGTTCCGGCAACGCCAGTTGCTCAACCACGCGGCGGTTAACCGCGGCAATATCGCTAAAGCGGATCTGCTGCTGCAAAAACGCCGCAACCGCAATTTCATTGGCGGCGTTGAGCGTGGTGGTCGCCGCCTGGCCGGCATCGCAAGCTTCGATCGCCAGAAACAGGCAAGGGTAGCGTTTGGGATCGGGCTCAGAGAAGCTCAGCGCCCCCATGCGGCAGAAATCCAACGCCGCCACGCCCGAGCTGACGCGCTGCGGATAGGCCATCGCATGTGCGATCGGCGTACGCATGTCCGGCGTGCCCAACTGCGCAATAACGCTGCCGTCAACATAGCGCACCATCGAGTGAATCACCGACTGCGGGTGTAAAATCACTTCCATTTGCTCTGCCGAGGCATTAAATAACCAGCGGGCTTCGATATATTCCAGACCTTTATTCATCATGGTGGCGGAATCGACCGATATCTTGCGCCCCATCGACCAATTGGGGTGGGCGCAGGCCTGATCCGGCGTCACGTACGCCAGTTGCTCTGGCGGCGTCGTGCGGAACGGCCCGCCAGAGCCGGTCAGCACGATGCGTGAAATCCCATGATCCTGCAAAGAAGCATATCCCAACTGGCGCTGAATGCTCTCGGGCAAACTCTGAAAAATCGCGTTATGTTCGCTATCCAACGGCAACAGTTGCGCTTTGCTCTTTTGCACCGCATCCATAAACAAACGGCCGCAGGTCACCAGGGATTCCTTATTGGCCAGCAACACCTGCTTGCCCGCCCGCACGGCCGCCATGGTCGGCAGCAGGCCAGCGGCGCCCACGATAGCCGCCGTCACCTGGTCAACGCCGCTCAACGCGGCCAGTTCACAGGCCGCCGGTTCACCCGCCAACACCTCGGTTTTCACGCCGTTTTCCGCCAGCACGCTGCGCAGCTCGCGCGCGGCGCCTTCATCCGCCATGGCCGCGTAGTCTGGCCGAAATTCCATACATTGACGAGCCATTACCGCTACGTTACGCCCGGCCACCAGAGCCTTAATCGCGAAACGCTCGGGGTTTTCCCTGACCACGGCCAGGGTGCTGGTGCCCACAGAGCCGGTGGAGCCCAGAATAGTCAGTTGCTTCATGAGTTCGCTCTGAATAACTGTCTGATCAGATCGGAGGTGCACCAGTTTGAAACCTTCGCTACCGCTTGTCTATGATCTTTCAGTACGGTGAAACGGGATCTGCTTCATAAAAAACAAAGCGCCGCACAGGCGACGCTTGATAACCGCTAGGTGCTGATTAGAAATCCAGCAACTCTTTTTCTTTGTCCGCCAGGGCGGCATCTACCTGCTTGATGTAGACGTCGGTCAGCTTCTGAATATCGTCTTGTGAACGGCGCTCTTCGTCTTCACTGATTTCTTTGTCCTTCAGCAGCGCTTTCACTTTGTCGTTGGCATCACGACGGACGTTGCGCACGGCCACACGGCCTTGCTCAGCCTCACCGCGCACCACTTTGATCAGATCCTTACGGCGCTCTTCCGTCAGCGGCGGCAGCGGAACGCGAATGTCAGTGCCGGCAGAGGATGGGTTCAGGCCCAGATCGGATGTCATGATGGCTTTCTCAACGGCCTGGCTCAGGGAGCGGTCAAACACGTTGATTTTCAGCGTGCGGGAATCTTCAACCGTCACGTTAGCCAGTTGGCGCAGCGGCGTAGCGGCGCCATAGTATTCCACCATGATGCCGTCCAGAATGCTGGGAGAAGCACGGCCGGTGCGAATTTTGCTGATTTGGTTTTTAAATGCTTCGACGCTTTTTTCCATGCGTGCTTGCGCATCTTTTCTGATGTCGTTGATCACGTTGCGAACCCTTGGAAGCTGGTTACTTGGCAGGCCATAATGCATTACAGCCCGTGCGTTTCACTTGGAGCCTAGCCCGCTTGCCGTTTTGGCTTAGGATAGGCTCAAAAGCGTGAACAGAACATAGCGCACCGGGCGCTGCCGTTCCCGCTCAATAAAATCGTGCGATCGGCAATTATTTGCTGATCAGCGTACCTTCGTTTTCACCCATCACCACGCGGCGCAGCGCGCCAGGCTTGTTCATATTGAACACGCGGATCGGCAGGCCATGATCCCGTGCCAGCGTAAACGCCGCCAAGTCCATCACTTTCAGCTCGCGTTCCAGCACGTCCTGATAGGTTAATTGCTCGTAAAGCGTTGCATCCGGATTTTTTACCGGATCCTCAGAGTATACACCATCCACTTTAGTCGCTTTCAATACTACATCCGCTTCAATTTCAATACCACGCAGGCAAGCGGCGGAATCGGTGGTGAAGAACGGGTTGCCGGTACCGGCGGAAAAAATCACCACGCGGTTATTGCGCAGCAGGCTGATAGCCTCTGCCCAGCTGTAGTTGTCACACACGCCATTGAGCGGGATTGCCGACATAAGGCGGGTGTTCACATAGGCGCGGTGCAGCGCATCACGCATCGCCAGGCCGTTCATTACGGTCGCCAGCATCCCCATGTGGTCGCCTACTACGCGATTCATGCCGGCTTGCGCCAGGCCCGCACCGCGGAACAAGTTGCCACCGCCAATCACTACACCGACCTGAATGCCCAGTTCGACCAGCTCTTTCACTTCCTGAGCCATGCGATCCAAAATGCTAGCATCGATACCAAAGCCTTCTGCACCTTGCAGGGCTTCGCCGCTCAGTTTGAGCAGGATACGCTGATATACGGGTTTTGCATTGGTTGCCATGGTGTTTTGTCCTAAGAAGCAGTAATAGTATTGGGGATTTTAGCCGACAAGCAGCGCCTGTCTGAGTATAGCGCGACAGGGGTCATCGTCGGCGATTTCTGGCTGGATAAAACGGAACCGCCTGACCGGCGGTTCCATTTACAAGCATTAAGACTGTTTGCTCATTGCTGCAACTTCAGCAGCAAAGTCAGTTTCAACTTTCTCAATGCCTTCACCCACTTCAAAGCGGATGAAACCTTTCACGTCAGCGTTGTGTTCTTTCAGCAGCTGAGCAACGGTTTTGCTTGGGTCCATAACGAAGTGCTGGCCGGCCAGAGAAACTTCGCCGGTGAACTTACGCATACGGCCTTCAACCATTTTTTCTGCGATTTCGCGTGGTTTGCCAGACTGCATGGCGATATCCAGCTGAATCTGGTGTTCACGTTCAACCACTTCCGCAGGAACGTCTTCAGGCTTCACGTATTCTGGTTTGCTTGCCGCGATGTGCATCGCGATATGTTTAACCAGTTCTTCGTCAGCGCCGGTTGCAGCAACCAGAACGCCGATACGTGCGCCGTGCAGGTAAGAACCCAGCACATCGCCTTCCAGAGCGGCAACGCGGCGGATATTGATGTTTTCACCAATTTTAGCCACCAGCGCGGTACGCTGCTCTTCGAATTGCGCTTTCAGCGCTTCGATATCGGTGATACGGCCAGCCAGAGCGGCGTTGATCACTTCTTCGCCAAAGGCTTTGAAGCCGGCATCTTTAGCCACGAAGTCGGTTTCGCAGTTCAGTTCAACGATAGCCGCGTAGTTACCGTCGATTTTGGTCAGGATGATGCCTTCAGCAGCCACACGGCCTGCTTTCTTGGCAGCCTTAGCCTGGCCGGATTTACGCATGTTGTCGATCGCCAGCTCGATGTCGCCGTTAGCTTCAACCAGCGCTTTCTTACATTCCATCATGCCTGCGCCAGTACGTTCACGCAGTTCTTTTACCAGGGCAGCGGTAATATCAGCCATTTTATTTTCCTCGGTTATCTCGCACGGAGATAGCCCTTCATCTTTCATGCCGCGTTGCCGCGATATGAAAGTATCGGGCATGGTTCTCATTCAGATAAGCAAAGGGGGCCTTTCTAGGCCCCCCTAACCAACATATGTCAATACCTGGTTAATAAGGGCTCGGGTTGCGAGCTTGCCTTATTATTCAGCTTCTACGAAGCTTTCTTCCGCCTGAACGGCCAGATCTTGAGAACGACCTTCACGTACAGCGGCAGCAACGGCAGTCAGGTACAGGCTTACTGCACGGATTGCGTCGTCGTTACCAGGGATGATGAAGTCAACGCCGTCCGGATCAGAGTTGGTATCAACGATAGAGAATACCGGGATACCCAGGTTGTTGGCTTCTTTGATCGCGATGTGTTCGTGATCGGCATCGATAACAAACAGAGCGTCTGGCAGGCCACCCATGTCTTTGATACCACCCAGGGAGTTTTCCAGCTTGTCCAGTTCGCGAGTACGCATCAGCGCCTCTTTCTTGGTCAGCTTGTCAAAGGTGCCATCTTGAGACTGAGTTTCCAGATCTTTCAAACGCTTGATGGACTGACGAACGGTTTTCCAGTTGGTCAGCATGCCGCCCAGCCAGCGGTGGTTCACGAAGAACTGATCGCAGTTGGTTGCAGCTTCTTTTACCGCTTCGCTAGCTGCGCGTTTGGTACCAACAAACAGGATCTTGCCTTTACGGGAAGAGATCTTGCTCAATTCAGCCAGCGCGTCATTGAACATTGGTACGGTTTTCTCAAGGTTGATGATGTGAACTTTGTTACGAGAGCCGAAGATGAAAGGCTTCATTTTCGGGTTCCAGTAACGGGTCTGGTGACCGAAGTGAACACCGGCCTTGAGCATATCGCGCATGGAAACAGTTGCCATGATTAAAACCTCTATAGATTAATTGGGGTTATGCCTCCACGTATCCCATAACGCCGACCCGAAAAGCGCAAACCGCTTTCAGGCACCCCGGCGCATGTGCCGATACGTGTGTGTTATTTACACAATGTGAGTGCAGTTCAGTATTTTCGGCCAGAACCTGCGTTGTCACGAAGAACAACATCAATGGATCTGCCGGCGCGCTTTATACCATAAACCCGCCCCAGACTCCAACTTTTGTTGCACTTTCAGCGGCGATTTCATCGCGGCCAGGCCCCGACGGCTCATGTTCCCGCCCGGTTCTCGCCGGCCATGAAAAGAAATGAAATTTGGCAGCGGCCCGGCTGGGCTGGTACCATAGGGTACTGCTTCTCATTGTCGATAATACAGACCCTTGCGGACAAATTTCATGGCAATTTCAATTAAATCATCAGATGACATCCAGAAAATGCGCGTAGCCGGCCGCCTGGCCGCCGAAGTGCTGGAAATCGTTGAACCGTATGTTAAACCCGGCGTCACCACCGGCGAGCTGGACCGTATTTGCCACAACCACATCATTAACGAACAGCACGCGATTTCGGCCAGCCTTGGCTACCACGGCTTTCCCAAGTCGGTGTGCATCTCCGTTAACGAAGTGGTATGCCACGGCATCCCCAGCGACGAAAAAGTGCTGAAAGACGGCGATATCGTCAACATTGATGTGACGGTCATCAAAGACGGTTTTCACGGCGATACCTCCACGATGTTCATCGTCGGCAAACCCACCATCCTGGGTGAGCGGCTCTGCCGCATCACGCAAGAAAGCCTGTATCTGGCGCTGAAAATGGTGAAACCGGGTATCCGCCTGCGTTCACTGGGTAAAGCCATTCAGCAATTCGTTGAAGCGGAAAAATTCTCCGTGGTGCGCGAATACTGCGGCCATGGCATCGGCGAAGGTTTCCACGAAGAGCCGCAGGTGCTGCACTATGACGCCGACGACGGCGGCGTGGTTCTTCAACCCGGCATGGCATTCACCATTGAGCCAATGGTCAACGCCGGTGACTACCGCATCCGTACCATGAAAGACGGTTGGACGGTAAAAACCAAGGATCGCAGCTTGTCGGCACAGTACGAGCATACTATTGTGGTTACCGATAACGGCTGCGAGATAATGACGTTGCGCAAGGATGAGACTATCCCCAACATCATTACGCACGAACAGTAAAGAAAAGGCGGTCCGTTGCCGCCGTTTCTTGTGATAAGCCGGCTTTATATCTGAGCGTTGGTCAGCCCCGCCCTGGCGGCGGCTGGAACAACTGCGGTGGTATAACCGGCTTTTTTATGGGCTGCTTACTACTATGTCTGAAAATTTTCGCCAACAGGCCGCGCCGGCCATCCCCTCACAGGCCATACCGAAGCAGCCGGAATATCCCAACGCCTATGGCGATGAGGAAATTAATTGCGTTGCGTTGAAACAGCGCCTTGAGCAGTTCCAGCTTTGGCTGGCTGCGGCGTTTAACGCCGGTGCCAGCGTAGAAAGCCTGGTGGCCGCACGCTGCGAGTTTATCGATCGGCTGTTGCGGCGGCTGTGGTTGTTCTACGGCTTTGAGGATATTCCCGCCACCTCACTGGTGGCGGTGGGCGGCTACGGCCGCGGCGAGCTGCACCCGCTTTCCGATATTGATGTGCTGGTGCTTAGCCAGCAACGTTTAAGCGACCGGCAAGCGGCGCGGGTGGGCGAATTCATCACCCTGATGTGGGATTTAAAGCTGGAAGTCGGCCACAGCGTGCGTACGCTGGAAGAGTGCCAGCTGGAAGGGCTGGCGGATCTGACCGTCGCCACCAACCTGATTGAATCCCGCATGATCTGCGGTGATGTAGCGCTGTTTCTGCAACTGCAAAAACACATCTTCAGCGACGGCTTCTGGCCCTCGCCCAAGTTCTTCCCCGCCAAAGTGGCGGAACAGCACGAACGCCACCAGCGCTACCACGGCACCAGCTACAACCTTGAGCCGGACATCAAAAGCAGCCCCGGCGGCCTGCGCGACATCCATACCCTGCTGTGGGTTGCGCGGCGCCACTTCGGCGCGACCTCGCTTGACGAAATGGTCGGCTTCGGTTTTCTGACCCAGGCTGAACGTAACGAACTCAATGAATGCCAGAGCTTCCTGTGGCGGATTCGCTTTGCTCTGCACCTGGTGCTGCCGCGCTACGATAACCGGCTGCTGTTCGATCGCCAACTGAGCGTAGCCCAGCTCTTGTGCTACGAAGGCGAAGGCAACCAGCCCGTTGAGCGCATGATGAAAGACTTCTACCGCATGACGCGCCGCGTCGGCGAGCTTAATCACATGCTGTTGCAGTTGTTCGACGAAGCGATTCTGGCGCTCGACGCCACCGAGAAGCCGCGGCCGCTGGACGAGGATTTCCAACTGCGCGGCAACCTGATCGATCTGCGCGACGAAACGCTGTTTATCCGCCAGCCGGAAGCCATCATCCGTATGTTCTACGTGATGGTGCGCAACCGCGAAATCGCCGGCATCTATTCCACCACGGTGCGCCAACTGCGCCATGCCCGCCGCCACCTGAAACAGCCTCTGTGCACGATCCCGCAGGCGCGGGAACTGTTTATGGCCATTTTGCGCCACCCGGGCGCCGTATCGCGCGCGCTGGTGCCGATGCACCGTCACAGCGTGCTGTGGGCCTATATGCCGCAGTGGGGCAATATCGTCGGCCAGATGCAGTTTGATCTGTTCCACGCCTATACCGTGGATGAACACACGATCCGCGTGCTGCAAAAGCTCGAAAGCTTCGCCGATAATCAAAACCGGCCGAGCCACCCACTGTGCGTTGAGCTGTACACGCGGCTACCGAATCTGGAGCTGTTGCTGATTGCCGCCCTGTTCCACGATATCGCCAAGGGGCGTGGCGGCGATCACTCGCTGCTCGGCGCGCAGGACGTGGCGGAATTCGCCCAGCAGCACGGCCTGAACGTGCGTGAAACCCAACTGGTCGCCTGGCTGGTGCGTTGCCACCTGTTAATGTCGGTCACCGCCCAACGCCGTGATATTCAAGATCCCACCGTTATCCAACAGTTCAGCAACGAAGTGCAGAACGAAACCCGCCTGCGCTATTTGATTTGCCTGACGGTTGCGGATATCTGCGCCACCAACGAAAGCCTGTGGAACAGTTGGAAGCAAAGCCTGCTGCGCGAGCTGTATTTCGCCACCGAAAAACAGCTGCGCCGCGGCATGCAAAACGGCCCGGATCTGCGCGAACGCGTGCGTCACCACCGCTTGCAGGCGCTGGCGCTACTGCGCATGGATAATATCGACGAAGAGTCGCTGCACCGCATCTGGAGCCGTTGCCGCGCCGATTATTTCCTGCGCCATTCGCCGAACCAGCTGGCCTGGCATGCGCGCCATCTGCTGGCCCATGACTCCACCAAACCGCTGGTGCTGTTGAGCCCGCAGGCCACGCGCGGCGGCACCGAGATCTTTATCTGGAGCCCGGACCGCCCTTACCTGTTCGCCGCCGTGGCCGGGGAGATGGATCGCCGCAACCTGAGCGTGCACGATGCGCAGATCTTTACCAACCGCGACGGAATGGCGATGGATACCTTCATCGTACTGGAGCCGGACGGCAGCCCGTTGGCGCCGGATCGCCACGAGGCCACGCGTTTCGCGCTGGAGCAGGCGCTAACGCAGCGGGAATACCAGCCGCCGCGGACGCGGCGTCCCTCTTCCAAACTGCGCCACTTCAGCGTGCCGACCGAGGTCACCTTCCTGCCGACCCATACCGATCGCCGCAGCTACCTCGAACTGGTGGCCCTCGATCAGCCCGGCCTGTTGGCTCGGGTGGCGGAAGTGTTCGCCGATCTGGGGGTTTCCCTGCACGGCGCGCGTATCTCGACCATCGGCGAACGAGTTGAGGATTTGTTCATTCTTGCCGATAGCGATCGCCGGGCGCTGAATGGCGAAACGCGCAAAAAGTTGGCGCAGCGGCTGGTCGAGGCGCTCAACCCGAACGAAAAAATGTGATACAAGTAATCTTTTGACCAACAAAATCAGGAAAGAAACAGAATGCAGCAATTACAGAACGTTATTGAAAACGCCTTCGAGCGCCGTGCGGAGATCACCCCGGCGAACGTAGACACGGTAACGCGTGAAGCGGTAAACCAGGTGATCGCCCTGCTGGACAGCGGCGCACTGCGCGTAGCTGAAAAAATCAACGGTCAGTGGGTCACCCATCAATGGCTGAAAAAGGCCGTGCTGCTTTCTTTCCGAATCAGCGACAACAAAGTCATCGACGGCGCCGAAACCCGTTTCTACGATAAAGTGCCCATGAAATTCGCCGATTACGACGAAGCCCGCTTCCAGAAAGAAGGCTTCCGCGTGGTGCCGCCGGCCAGCGTACGCAAAGGGGCGTTCATCGCCCGCAATACCGTGCTGATGCCTTCTTATGTCAACATCGGCGCTCACGTGGATGAAGGCACCATGGTGGACACCTGGGCTACCGTCGGCTCATGCGCGCAAATCGGCAAGAACGTTCACCTGTCCGGCGGCGTCGGCATCGGCGGCGTATTGGAACCGCTGCAGGCCAACCCAACCATCATCGAAGACAACTGCTTTATCGGCGCGCGTTCCGAAGTGGTGGAAGGTGTGATCGTGGAAGAAGGTTCCGTGATCTCCATGGGCGTATTTATCGGCCAAAGCACCCGTATTTACGATCGTGAAACCGGTGAAGTTCACTACGGCCGCGTTCCTGCCGGCTCCGTGGTGGTTTCCGGCAACCTGCCTTCCAAAGATGGCACCTACAGCCTGTACTGCGCCGTTATCGTGAAGAAAGTGGATGCGAAAACGCGCAGTAAAGTCGGCATTAATGAGTTATTGAGAACAATCGACTAAAATGAAATGGCGGGTATTTACCCGCTATTTTTTTATCTTCAATCTGCGGGCGATCACTGCCGTGGGCGGGCGCAGGCGCCATAATCACCACATGCGGTATGCCCCGAGGATTGCAGGCGAGCGGCAAACAGGCAGGCATGGCCGGCGTGCAGGTATGAAGGGTATAAAATCTAAAGGGGCGCTCTATGTACGATAATCTGAAAAGCTTAGGCATCAACCAACCGGAAGACATTGATCGTTATACACTTCGCCAAGAGGCCAATAACGATATTCTCAAAATTTATTTCCGTAAGGATAAAGGCGAGTTCTTTGCAAAAAGCGTCAAGTTCAAATACCCACGCCAACGTAAAACCGTGGTTTCGGACAGCAGCCAGGGTTACAAAGAAATCCACGAAATCAACCCAAACCTGCGCTATGTGATCGATGAACTCGATCAGCTGTGCCAGCACGAACAGGCGGACGTCGATCTTAAACGCAAAATTCTTGACGATCTGCGCCACCTGGAAAGCGTGGTTTCCAACAAAATTGCCGAGATCGAAGCCGATCTGGACAAACTGACGCACGGGAAATAACCCACGCGGCGCTGCATCGGGTCGGCGCATCCGCACCGACCCAGCACTGGCCGCGGGTTATTTCAGCAACGTGCTCCACTGCTCAACCCATGGGCAGGAGATCGCCTCCGGCTCTGGGTGCTCAATCGCATCAATTTCCAGCACATCGCCTATCCGCGTCGCCCCCTGCTCCTGCAACAGCGCGTCAAACGCCCGCCCGCCGCCGCAGAAACGATCGTAGCTGCTATCGCCCAATGCGATCAGGCCATAACGTAACTCCGGCTGGTAGCCAACCTGATCGCGGATCGCGGCGAACAGCGGCGCGATGTTATCGGGCAGATCGCCCTGCCCGGTGGTGGACGTGATCACCAGCGCATAGTGCTGGCGATAGTATTGCCAGGCTTCCAGCGTGCCTTCTTCGAACAGTTTGACCGTATGCCCCTGCTCGTTAAGAATGTTTTCCGCCTCTTCCGCAACCAGCAAAGCATTACCGTAAACCGTCCCGACGAAAATACCGACCTGAGCCATCGCTCAAACTCCCTTGATGATCCATAAAAATTACGGGCTATCCTGACCGCTTACCGGGGGAAACTCAACCCTGGCGAGTTCAGGGACAACGTCCAGCCAGCCAAATTGTGACATCAACCGCTGCCACGGGCTATCCCAGCGCGCAGAAATCTGCAGCGGCTCACCGCTGATCGGGTGCGCCAGGCGCAGGTGGCTGGCGTGTAACATCAGGCGCGGGCAGCCAAAGTGCTGCGCCATCGCCCGGTTCTGGCGCAGATCGCCATGCTTACTGTCACCGACGATCGGGTGCCTGATATGCACCATATGGCGGCGCAGCTGATGCTTGCGCCCGGTTTCCGGCCGCAGTTCCACCAGCGTATAACGGGCACTGGCATAGCGGCCCACCGCGACCGGCATTTCCACCCGCGCCAGCGGCCGATAGTGCGTGAGCGCAGACTGGGGCGCTTTGTCTGCACTGGCGAACCTGTCGGCGACTTTATCCCGCTCTTGCGTGAGCGGGTAATCCAAGGTGGCGGCGTCATGCACATAGCCGCGCACCACCGCGTGGTAGGTTTTCTGCACCTGATGCTGTTCAAACTGTTGCGACAACCGGTGCGCCACCTCGCTGGAGAGCGCCAACAGCAGCACACCGGAGGTGGGACGATCGAGGCGGTGCACGGTGAACACATGCTGGCCGATCTGATCGCGCACGGTCTGCATCACAAAAACCGTCTCGTGGCGATCCAGCCAACTGCGATGCACCAGCCAACCGGCCGGCTTATTCACGGCCACCAGATGCGCATCCTGATAAAGAATCTCCAGCATTACGGCGATTCTTGATTCAGCATGTTGTCCAGGCGCTGCAGCACCGCCAGCAGCGGCAGGCAAACCGGCTCTCTATGCTTAAGCGCCTCTTCGAAATAAGGCGTGATGGCAAAGCGGGTGGGCAGCGGCGCGTTCGCATCCAGCAGCGCATACATCCGCGGCAGGAAGACCCATTGCAGCCACTCTTCCGCCTGCATGCTGTCAACGCAGAACGGTTCCACGCTGGTGAAAGCCTCAGGCTCCGGCGGTGCCGATTGCCACAGCGCCAAATCGCGCATTGACTGCTCAATCGCCAGCAAACATTGGCGAACCTGATTTTCTATACTCATCTGCATTCCCGATTGTGTAAATCATGATCTTCAGCGGCCTGGCTGAAGGGCGGCAAAGCATAGCATTTTCCCGGTGTGCGCCCAAACCCTTGCCAGCCTACTGAATTTATTATGGAGACTCTTCGCGCTCGGCGGCACAATACCTGCTCCAGATAAACAACAAGATAAAAAATATGCCCAACCACACACAGCGTAATCATCATGCAACACCCGGTAAGGCGATGCTGGCTTCCGTTAGCGGCTATGCCATGGACGGCTTCGATTTACTGATCCTTGGCTTTATGCTGCCGCTTATCGCCGCTGAACTGCAGCTCACCTCCCCGGAGGCCGGCTCGCTGGTCACCTGGACGTTAATCGGCGCGGTGCTCGGCGGCGTGATTTTCGGCCATCTTAGCGATCGCTTTGGCCGCATCCGCGTTCTCACCGTCACGATTTTGATGTTTTCCCTCTTCACCGGCCTGTGCGCCATCGCACAGGGTTACTGGGATTTACTCGCCTACCGCACGCTGGCCGGTATCGGCCTGGGTGGAGAATTCGGCATTGGCATGGCGTTGATCGCCGAGGCCTGGCCCGCGGAAAAGCGCAACCGCGCTTCCGCCTACGTCGGCATGGGCTGGCAGCTTGGCGTATTGGCCGCAGCCTTTTTAACGCCGTTATTGCTGCCGCACATTGGCTGGCGCGGCATGTTCCTGGTCGGCCTGTTGCCGGCGCTGGCGTCGTTTCTTATCCGCCGCACCATGGGGGAACCCGAAGCCTTTGCCCAGCGGAAAAGCCACAGCCACACGCTGTCTTTCGGCCAGCGCATCAGGCTACTGTTTAAAGATAGCGCCACCAGCAAGGCCAGCCTGGGTATTTTCATCCTCTGTTCGGTGCAGAACTTCGGCTACTACGGCCTGATGATCTGGATGCCCACTTACCTGGCGAAGAACTTTGGCTTTTCGCTGACGAAATCTGGGGTATGGACCGCGGTGACGGTGGTTGGCATGGCCTTCGGCATCTGGCTGTTTGGTGTGTTGGCAGACCGCTTCACCCGCTGGAAAATTTTCGTTGCTTATCAGATTGGCGCTGTGGTGATGGTCATTTGCTACGCCCAACTTAGCGATCCCACCCTGATGCTGTTTGCCGGCGCGGTCATGGGGCTGTTCGTGAACGGTATGATCGGCGGCTACGGCGCGTTGATCTCCGATACCTACCCGGTTGAAGCGCGCGCCACCGCACAGAATATCCTGTTCAATCTTGGCCGCGGCGTCGGTGGCCTGGGGCCTTGGGCGATTGGCGCATTAGCCAGCCAGATCTCCTTCAATGCGGCCATTAGCCTGCTGGCGGCAATTTATCTGCTGGATATTTACGCCACGCTGTTCCTGTTGCCGAAGAAACAAAGCCAGGGCGATACGCTGGGCGCTATTGGCTAAGGGGAATGCGCTTAGCCCTGAGCTGGCATTTTGCGGCTCAGGGCTCTATCCAGGTCTGATAGGCAGATTCAGCGTTGAGAATAATAATATTCTAATAGTGCAGTTGCATGGCGACGCGACGTTGCGGATCCATTCCCGATGCGGCTTCTTTATCGAGCAAATCTTTCAGCCGCCGTTGAATTCCCTCCCCTTCCACAATTTTAAACCCCAGAGAGGCGTAAAAAGATGCGTTGCAAGGCACGTAGCGATCGGTGGTCAGAGTAGCGCCAGTGAAACCACGAGCCTTCCCTGCAGAAAGAAGCGTATTCATCAGGCGCCGACCTATTCCGCGGTGCTGCCAGTTCGGGTGCACGTCAACTTCTGCAATGTGCAGCCAATTATCAACGATTGACGCTCCAGCGAATCCTACCGGGATGTCGGCCGGGGCGAAGGCGACAAAGAGCAATCCTTCATGGCATAACTGGTTGAAGTCATCAATGCTGCCCGCGGCAGGAGGCCCTGTCACTGCGCCTCCTGCGCGTAGCGTCTCAAACGCCGCTAACTCAATGATGCGAAGCGCGGCCAGGTGTTCATTTCGCGCAAGACTGATCGTGATGTCCATGATTAGGTTGATCCATATTTTAGCAATGCCGGTAGTACGGCGTATGAGTAAGGCTCCGGCAAGGAAATAACCTGTTGTCTAAAAAGACAGTATCATTTCATACACTCTGCGCAATTCCTTCCAATACCGGTTACGCATGCAATGGTTAAGTAAACGTCTCGGCATGCTTAAAATCAAAGGCTTCACTTTATGATCCCGTTTTCAAATGGTTTTTTACTGAGCCTTTCGCTGTGTCTCGATATCGGCATTGCCAATATCGCCATGATTACGCTGGCCATGCAACGTGGGTATTTTCATGGTTTCTGGCTGGGAATTGGCACCTGCGTGGGTGATTTAGTCTATGCGTTACTGGCGCTGGCAGGAATGACCCTATTGCTTCAGTATGAAGCCGTACGCTGGATCTTATGGATTGGGGGCGGCGCGATGCTGTTGTGGTTCGCAGGCAAAATGCTCATTGCAGCTTTTCAGAAGGCTGCAGAGCTTAACGTGAACGAAGCCCATCAATACCGCTCACTACTGCGCGAATTCGGACGAGGAGTCTTGCTCGCGATGTCCTCTCCCACGGCCATCCTGTGGTTTGCTACAGTGGGAGGGGCGCTGATTTCCCGGATGGGGCAACACAGCGTAACGGCATCATCCTGGTTTTTAAGTGGCTTCTTTATTGCGGGCGTGTTCTGGACCTGTGTGCTGTGCCTGGTCGGTAGCTTTGGTGGCAGGCTACTTGGCCATCGTCTGCTTAAATATTCCTACATAGCGTCAGCGCTGATATTCAGCTATTTTGCCCTTTATGTGATCGTGTCAGGTTACCAGGAGTTTATGGCGGCCTGATCTTACCTGAGAAGCATAGTGATGGGGCGTCGTTCCCATCACTTTGCGAAAAGAATTGATGAAATGACTCTGGTCATAGAATCCCAGCATAATGGCCACATCAAGCGGATGAACATTCCTGCGCAACAAATCGCGGGCCTGGTGCAAGCGCAACTGCATATGATATTGCAAAGGCGGCATGCCCGTCTGTCGGGTGAAACAGCGAACAAGATGATATTTACTCAACCCGGCCATCTGCGACAGTATTTCCAGCTGTGGTTTTACGTTGAGATGCTCGCGTAAATATTCAATGACTAAGTTAACCCTCTGTTTATCACTGCCCTGCAGCATGGCGGGTGTTTCCAGCAGCTCGCCACAAAGTAATATCAGCTCCTGCTCCTGATTAATGCTGTGTTGTTCCTGCCGAGCGGATGTTGCAAAACGGCACAGAGCATCAAATAGGCGCACATTATTGATTATGCCCTCACGCAGGATCGGTGCTTCACGATCGCTGCGTAGATTTTCCTCATCGGCAAGCGTTTTCATCACTGACTGAGGCATATGCACGCTGATAAATTCAACGCACTGACTATCAAAGCGCGACGCTTGAATCGTGCCAGGGTTATATAAGGTCACCTGACCACTTTTAACGTATGCAGTTTCTCCTGACAGCCAGATCTCCTCGACACCCGTCAGGTTTGCACTGATAACATATTCATCATGGAGATGTTTCGGAAAGCAGGAATTTCTGGCTTTTACTCGGGAGCACTCTACCCCATTCCGGCTAAACCACTCTGCAGACTGTAATGACAACGTATCTGACCTTATGCTGGAATTGTGAATAGTTATTAAGGTTTAATAAAACCATTGGCTGCCCATTTTTTCAACTATTGGTTTGGACTCCCTGCTTTCGATGAACAGTAATGCGAACCCCGGTCCCCAGCAATGGGCCTGACAGAAACAACTACCTGCGGTATGCACAAGGCCTGGCTGTCTGAGCTGGAAGACAAAAAGCAATAAACGGGGAGCAGATCATTTGATGACGATTTTCAGTTGAAGCCGTTTGCCAGTGGCCGAAGCGGCCAGCAAGCTGACTAAATAAGGGCGCGGAATTTACTCAATTCTTTTACTGTTTGTGGTAGAGCCTGGCGAAGTAGCGCATCAAGATACTCATCAACCGATTTCGGCGGCTTTCTCATATTGCGGCGCTGCTTGTTTACGGCCGCCAGAACAAGTGCCTGATTCAAATCGAAAAAATCAGTAATAAAATCATCTGGATGTAATGCTTCAATGCCGAAATTATTCAGGTATTGTAGTGGGAAATCTTTCAAGTTGAACGTAACGACGATTTCAGCATTGCTGCAAATGGCGGCAGCAACAACATGCCTGTCATCAACATCAGGAAGATCGATACTGGCAACGAGCGGCTCGAAACCTGTAACCATTGCATCAGGCAATGCCCGATTCATAAGCTCCCCAGTTTGTTTGATTTGGTCAGAATTTAAGTCAGGTCTATCCTTAATCAAATTACGCTGCCATTCTTCTTCGATAATGGCCGACCATTTCGGTTGATACAGCCCGGTCAGTCCCAGATGCATCAATAAATCCCGTAGTAAGGATGGATAGAGTACGCAAGCATCTAATACTACGGGATAAGGTGAAAGAGTCATCAGTAAAATCCAAGTTCCTGGCTATGATCTGCCAATACCTGCATTGCTTTGTGGCTTTCGCTATCTCGCTGATCTTTGTACCTCATTAAATCGGCGAAAAGCACGCGGCGATGGCGACCTGTTTTGTGAAAAGGTAGCTTCCCATCTTCCAGTAGTTTCACCATATGAGGGCGAGAAACATTCAGAATGTTGGCAGCTTCCTGCGTTGTTAATTCAGCATGCACAGGAACAACCTGAACCGCGTTACCGACGGCCAACTCTCCTAAAATCGACATAAGCAGCGTCAATGAAGACGTTGGCAACTCGATCTGGCGAGTGTTGTTATCTGCGTCCTGAATCGAAATTTTTTGTGTTTCCATTTTCGTGGAGAGGTAGGCAGCAAGCTCCCTTTGCCCACGAACAGCTGCCTCAATCTCCCCTTGAGCCGGAAGGCTCAGGCTATCAAGAATTGAGTTTTTCATTTAAGTATCCAATGTTTAGGTTTAGTTTATGAGTTTCAGTTTTACGATTTAGTGTTGACAGCAATGATTGATTGCAGATTAGTCGAAACAAACGAAAAACACAACAAACGAAACAGACGAAACGGACGAAACGGACGAAACGGACGAAACGGACGAAACTAAATTTAGACGGGAATGGTTACCGGTACGGTGTGCTGGCAGTGGATAAGGCGTATTGCCTTCGATTATTGGCTACCGCGCGCGCCCTTATCACATTCTCCCGGACACAATGAATGGGTAAAAAAATAGGGGCACTGCGTTAACAGTGCCCCCAGTTCGTTTTATAGCCATCCAGCTACAAAGTGTGCTCCCTGCTCAATCCCTGAAAACTTTTCCCTATGGCCATCCTGGCCCAACATCCGTGCAAATCCCTGAACGCCTTCCCAGCGTGGTTCCTTATAGCCTTTCATGGCCCGCCAATATTCCTTTATCGGCTCTCGATCTCCTTCCTGGAGGTGTCCCGAGTTCATCCTGAAAACCGCAAGGCCCCTGCCTGATAGGTTGCCTTTTGCCCAGAACGGGCTTGTTCGTGCTGCCCTTAAAACGCCCGGCGCCTGCCGTTATCCGTTTCAAGTTCATATATCCTATAAACATCAAGATCGCTTAATTTTCATTGTTGCACAATATACCAAGAACGCGGCTAGCGGACGGATGAGGGAAAAACACGAAGAGATCAAAAACAACCTATTGATAAACAACTAGATAATATTGATCTGGGACAAATTTCGAAAAAAATAAAAAGCAATATCTCACACGTAATGTGAGATATCTCTTACACGGTATTACCTATAAACGTAATTAATCAGAGAGGGTTGGCCGCAGCGCGTCGAGGAAATTGCCCAGTGAGGCCGCCAGCAACGTGCGTTTGCTGCTGCCGAACTGCTCCAGCACCACGTTGCCGCTGACGTTGCAAAGCGATACCACTGTCATCTCTGATGCCGTGGTGGCGAGGAACAGCGTGGGCGAGAGTTTCAGGCGTTTTTGCGTCACCAGGTGACCGATCAGGTTTTCCTGCAGGCGAATGAAATCGTCTTCACTCCACACCTGCAGCAGCGTCAGGTGCTGCTCGCCAAATTGAGCGGTCATATCGCCGGCATATTGCTGCGTGTAAAAAGTATGGATATCCGGCTGCAGCCGCAGTTCAAGTGCGGTTTCCACCCGGGCCAGCGTCGCCGGTGGCGTGAACGGCTGCGGCAACCACAGCACATCGTCAGTGCGGCTTTCCACAATGCAAGGCGAAGACACGCCGTACAGTTCGCTACTGGCCGGCGCATGGCCGCGCTGCTGTTGCCAAAGTGCAACATAACGCTGGGTAAATTCACGCAGAGCGTGTGCTACATCATGGTCCATATTTTATCCCATATACGGTAAACTGGCGGCCATTGTATCGTTCTGGGACCAAGGTGACATCTATGTCCACATATCAAAACAATCAGGCGCTCGCCGGCCTGAAGCTCGGTAAACCCACTGCCTATCACGATCAGTACGACGCCACGCTGCTACAGCCGGTTCCGCGCAGCCTGAATCGCGAGCCGCTGGGGCTGTATCCGCAGAGCCTGCCTTTCCACGGCGCCGATATCTGGACGCTGTACGAACTCTCCTGGCTGAATGATAAAGGCCTACCGCAGGTGGCCGTGGGGGAAATCAGCCTGAACGCCAATAGCGCCAACCTGATCGAATCCAAAAGCTTCAAGCTGTATCTCAACAGCTTCAACCAGACGCGCTTTGATAATTGGGACGCCGTGCACAGCACCCTGCAGCGCGATCTGGCGGCCTGTGCGCAAGGCGAAGTCAGCGTCACCCTGTTCCGCCTGGAACAACTGGCCGGGCAACCGATCGCCATGCTGGCGGGAGAATGCATCGACGAACAAGACATCGCTATCGATAACTATGACTTCAACGCTGGCTATCTGCAAGGCGCCAACACCGGCCCGCTGGTGGAAGAAACGCTCGTCAGCAATCTGCTGAAATCCAACTGCCTGATCACCAACCAGCCGGACTGGGGTTCAGTGCAGATCCAATACCGCGGGCCGCAGATCGATCGGAAAGCGCTACTGCGTTACCTGGTGTCTTTTCGCCATCACAACGAGTTCCACGAGCAATGCGTTGAACGCATCTTTAATGATGTGCTGCGTTTTTGCCAACCGGAGCAACTGTCGGTATACGCGCGCTACACGCGCCGCGGCGGGCTGGATATCAACCCCTGGCGCAGCAATACGGCGTTCACCCCGAATGCCGGGCGGCTGGCCCGCCAGTAAGCCAACCATTGCTCAACGAGTGCGCTAACGCGCTGCGTTGTATTGGTAAAAATCAAGGGACGGCGGTAAGGTTAAACCAGAGTATCCGCCGCCGTAGAATGCGTTCCGGCACGCAGGCGCCAAGCGCGATGCTCGCATACAATAACAAGCTGCTGTATGGATTGCTAATGCCCAGCCAGGGCGCAAAGGAGTTATCTTGATTACACATATCAGCCCACTCGGCTCTATGGACTTGTTGTCGCAGTTGGAAGTAGACATGCTCAAGCGTACCGCCAGCAGCGACCTGTACCGTTTGTTCCGCAACTGTTCACTGGCCGTATTGAACTCCGGTAGCCAGACTGACAACAGCAAGCAACTGCTGTCACGCTATGAAAACTTTGACATCAACGTGTTGCGCCGTGAACGCGGCGTTAAACTGGAATTGATTAACCCGCCGGAAGAGGCCTTCGTCGATGGCCGTATCATCCGTTCACTGCAAGCCAATCTGTTTGCCGTACTGCGTGATATTCTGTTTGTGCATGGTCAGATCGCCAACGCCACCGGCCGTTTTCAAAACTTAAACCTGGAAAATTCCACGCACATCACCAACCTGGTGTTCTCCATCCTGCGCAACGCCCGCACGCTGCATCTGGATGAAGATCCGAATATGATCGTCTGTTGGGGTGGCCACTCCATTAATCCGACCGAATACTTGTATGCGCGCAAGGTGGGCAGCGAGCTGGGCCTGCGCGAACTGAACATCTGCACGGGCTGTGGGCCTGGCGCGATGGAAGCGCCGATGAAAGGCGCCGCGGTGGGCCATGCCCAGCAGCGTTACCGCAACAGCCGTTTTATCGGCATGACCGAGCCTTCGATCATCGCCGCCGAGCCGCCTAACCCGTTGGTCAATGAACTGGTGATCATGCCGGATATTGAAAAACGGCTGGAAGCCTTTGTGCGCATTGCGCACGGCATCATTATCTTCCCTGGTGGCGTTGGCACCGCCGAGGAATTGCTCTATCTGTTGGGGATCTTGATGACCCCGGAAAACAGCGAGCAGGTGCTGCCGTTGATCCTGACCGGGCCAAAAGAGAGCGCCGACTACTTCCGCGTTCTGGATGAGTTTATCGGCAATACGCTGGGAGAACAGGCCCGCCGCCACTACCAGATCATCATTGACGATCCGGCCGAGGTTGCGCGCCGCATGCGTAACACCATGCCGTTGGTTAAAGAAAATCGCCGTAATACCGGCGATGCCTACAGCTTCAACTGGTCAATGCGCATTGCGCCGGATCTGCAATTGCCGTTTGAGCCGACCCATGAAAACATGGCTAATCTCAACCTGTCGCCGGCCCAGCCAGCCGAACAGTTGGCGGCGGCGCTGCGCCGCGCGTTTTCCGGCATCGTGGCGGGCAACGTGAAAGAAAATGGCATACAGGCCATTGAAGAGTTCGGCCCCTATAAGCTGCATGGCGATCGGCAAATGATGAAGCAGATGGACCAACTGCTGCAGGGTTTTGTCGTCCAGCACCGGATGAAACTGCCGGGCACGGCCTATGTGCCCTGCTATGAAATCATCGCCTGATTGTCTCCAGCCCAGCATGCGGGCGGTCAACACCGCCCGCCGTTAATAACGCTTATCATGGCGTTGCCGGCCAATATTCCAACAGCGATTAACGATGCCTATACACTTACTGATTGTTGACGCCCTGAACCTGATCCGCCGCATTCATGCCGTGCAGGGTTCCCCCTGCGTGGATGCCTGCCGCCATGCGCTGCAACAGCTCATCCAGCACAGCCAACCTACGCATGCGGTGGCGGTATTTGATGAAGACGATCGCCGCGACAGCTGGCGCCATCAATGCCTGCCTGACTATAAAGCCGGCCGCTCGCCGATGCCGGAAAACCTGCAGCAGGAGATGCCGCAGTTGCGCCAGGCCTTTGAAGCCAGCGGCGTAGCTTGCTGGCATTCGCCCGGTAATGAAGCGGACGATCTGGCCGCCACGCTTGCGGCAAAAGTGGCCGCGGGCGGCTATCAGGTCACGATTGTTTCAACCGATAAAGGTTACTGCCAACTATTGGCGCCCAGCGTACAACTGCGTGATTATTTTCAGAAACGCTGGTTGGATATGCCTTTTGTTCAGCGTGAGTTTGGCGTGCTGCCACAGCAACTGCCGGATTTCTGGGGGCTGGCGGGCATCAGCAGCAGCAAGATCCCTGGAGTTGCAGGCATTGGCGCCAAAACTGCCGCGTTGCTGCTGCAACAAGCCGGCGATCTTGACAGGCTTTATCAGGATTTGGCAAGCGTGCCAACGAAGTGGCGAACCAAACTGGAGCAACAGCGTGAAATGGCCTACGCCTGCAAGCAGGTTGCCACGCTGCGTACCGATCTTCAGCTAAGCGGCAATCTGCAGCAATTGCGGTTGCCGGCAAGATAATGCCCTCACCCCAACCCTCTCCCACCGGGAGAGGGAGCAGCCCGAGTGAATATGGGGCTATGGCAGACGGAAAACCCCCAGCTATTCATTGTGCACGGACACTCCCCCTCTCCCACTGGGAGAGGGAGCGGCCCGAGTGAATATGGGGCTATGGTAGACGGAAAACCCCAGCTATTCATTGTGCACGGACACTCCCCCTTTCCCACCGGGATAGGGAGCGGCCCGAGTGAGTATGACAGGCAGAAAGCGTTAGCTATTCATTGTGCACCCTAGCCCTCTCCCGGTGGGAGAGGGCTAGGGTGAGGGCGAGGAACAAAGAAAAGATTAACGCTCGTCGCGGCGCCCTGGGATCGCCGACCAGATACGGCGCACGTGCACAGTGATCTCTTCACGATCGTGATACAAATGCCGGGCATGAATCTCTGAATTAATACCAAACGCGTCAAGCGCTTCGCGGATCGTCTGCAGGTTTTGCGAAACCTCTTCATAGCGCTTTTTCATCGGCAGCTTCAGGTTGAAAATCGCCTCGCGGCACCAGCCGTTGGTCAGCCAGTCGATCATCAACTGCGTTACGCGCGCCGGCTTCTCTACCATATCGCACACCAGCCAATAGATATTGCTGCGCGTCGGCTCAAACTTAAAGCCGTCGGCGCGATGGTGGGTCACTTGCCCGGTATCCATCAGGCTGGGCGCCATTGGGCCATTGTCCACCGCATGGACCATCATGCTGCGCTTCACCAATTGGTAAGTCCAGCCGCCCGGGCAAGCGCCCAGATCCACCGCATGCATGCCGCTGCCCAAACGTTCATCCCACTCATCGGCGGGAATGAACACGTGAAACGCCTCTTCCAGCTTCAACGTGGAACGGCTTGGCGCATCAGCCGGGAACTTCAACCGTGGAATGCCCATATAAAACGGGGAATTGTTGTTGCTGTAAGAGTAACCCACGTAGCAGCAACCCGGCGCGATAAAGAACACGTGCACCACCGGGCGGGTTGGATCCTCACGCGCCATCAGCACCTTTTCCTGCCGCATCGCCGCGCGCAGCGGTACCGTCAGCTTGCGGCAGAACTTCATCAGCTCTTTGCTTTCGTTGGTATCCGGTACTTCCACCCGCAGCTCGCCTGCGCGCTCCACCACGCCCATCAGCATACCGACGATCGGCGTGACGCGATCTTCCGGCGGCAGATCGCGCAACAGTTCGCCCACCACGATCATCTGGCGGGCGAAAATCATCTCGCGGAACGGCAGCTCGCGCGCCAGGCGGTCGGCATCTTCCGGCTGGTAACATTCGAACAGCACGTAGCCGCTGTTCTCTTTCACCCTGGCGAAGCCAAACACCTCGCGCTGCGCGGCCTTATCGGTGATCTCCGCCGCGCACTCTTTTTCAAAGCCCAGGCGGCAGTACAGTGCAATCTTATTCATGGCGCTCGGCCTTTTTCCTCAGACGCAAAGCGCCAATCAACATCAGTATCCAACCGATCAGGAAGCACGCGCCCCCGATTGGCGTGACATAAACCCAGAGCTTCAGGTGCGAAAGCGCCAGGCAGTAAAGGCTGCCGCTAAACAGCACGGTGCCCAGCGCCAACAGCGCGGCGCTCCAGTAAAACCACAAACAGACGCGGCGCTGCATCGCCACGGCCAATGCCAAAATAGCCAGGGTATGAAACCCCTGATATTCCAGCCCGGTATGGATCCAGGCCATTTCATCGGCGCCCAGCGTATTACTTAATACGTGGGAGCCTATTGCCCCTAGGGCGACAAAAACAAAACCGCTGATCGCGGCAAAAATAAACATGGAACGACTCGTCATCGTTATTTTACCTTTTGATCTTTACCGGCGGTGGCGCCGCCACCGGCCTTATTGTTCATAGCGGAAACGGAATTTTTCCTGCTCACTGGCGGCGCGCGTCAGTATCCATTGGCGAAAGGCGGCTATTTTACCCAGTTCTGCCTGGCTGTCATGGCATACCAGATAATACGCATTTTTACTTACCAGCACGTCGTTGAACGGGCAGACCAAGCGCCCTGCCTCCATTTCCGTTTGCGCCATCACATTATTCACCAGGGCCACCCCTTGCCCATGCACCGCTGCCTGCACCACCATCGCACTATGGCTAAAGATTGGCCCCTGCTGCACATTGATATGCTGCAGCCCAAGTTGGCGGGTGTAAGTCTGCCAGTCACGGCGCGAAGTATCATGCAACAGGGTATGATAAACCAGATCGCCCGGCGATTTTAATGCATGCTCGCCGCCGAGCAGCGCCGGGGAGCAAACCGGCAGCAGGTATTCCGCATACAAGCGCTCGGCCCGCAGCCCCGGCCAGTTGCCGCGCCCGTAGAAAATCGCGACGTCAACGTCATCCGCCAACTTATCCTCTTCGCGGTCAACGGCCTGAATGCGCACGTCGATCCCCGGATAAGCGGAGTTAAAGCCCGAAAGGCGTGGCACCAACCATTGAATGGCAAAACTGGGCGGCACGCTGACGGTCAATGCGCCCTTGGCGCTACGCGCCTGTAGTTTGCGGGTGGCCTCATTGATAGAAGAAAAAATCTCTTTGATATCGAGGTAGTAACTCTGCCCTTCTTCCGTCAGCAACAGTGACCGGTTACGCCGCCGAAACAGTTTCAGCCCCAGAAAATCCTCCAGCGATTTAATCTGATGGCTCACTGCCGCCTGGGTAACAAACAGCTCTTCAGCGGCTTTGGTAAAGCTAAGATGACGGGCGGCGGCATCAAAGACCCGCAGCGCGTTAAGGGGGGGTAAGCGTTTTGACATGAATTATCGGCTTTTTACCAATTTATCGGATTAAGCTGCGTAAAAAATCAGGCGGCATCAGGCGTTCGCCACTTCGGCGCCACCAGAAACCGCTAATATTAGTTTTTTTTATCCGAGGCATTATAAATTGTCCGTTGAGGGTACGCCAGCAAATACCTATAGTGGCGGCACTTCCTGGGCCGGAACGAAAAGGGATTGGGTGTTCAAGGCACCGATGAACTTTTGGCCTGTGGTTGTGATGTTGTGTTTGCAAATTGTCCGGTTTTTCGGACATGGTAGCCAAGCTACTTTTTTCACTTCCTGTACATTTACCCTGTCTGTCCATAGTGATTTTTTGCAGCACCGCAAGCTTGCGGTGCTTTTTTTTACCTGGCGTTTACTGGTCGGTTTCGAGCATTTCTTTGACTTCAGAGCGGTTAATCTGCTGCTGTACGCCGTTGGCGTCTTTGTAGCTGATCATCCCGGTATCTTCATCTACCTTGGGTTTTCCATCTGCGACAATGGTGCGCCCATCGTTGGTATGCATAACATAGTTACTGGAACACGCGGCCAGCGTAAACACCAACATCAGGGAAGAGATAACTGCGGCTGTTTTCTTCATTTGGCACTCCTTGTAGATAAAAATTCTGTTATAAAACTTCTTATTCATCTAAGAAACTGCTACATGCCGTCTATAACAGCATAACAAACTTTCACCAGTTTTCCAGAAAACGGGCCGATTGTTCAGGGTAACTTGTCTGAAAAGACAAAATAGGACAGGATCACCTCATCTTCAGGCCAGTGATAATCAGGGTATGTCGCCATTTAACCCCACGCTTTTCCGTAACCAGTTCCCGGCGCTCCGCCAAAGCGGTATCTATCTCGATAGCGCCGCCACGGCGTTGAAACCGCAGGCCGTCATCGACGCCACGCAGCAGTTCTATTGCAGCAGCGGCGCCACCGTACACCGTAGCCAACACCGTGCCGCACAGGATCTGACCGCCCGCTTCGAGCTGGCGCGCCAGTGGGTGGCCGAATGGCTCAATGCCCCTTCAGCGCAAGACATCGTCTGGGTGCGCGGCGCCACCGAGGCGATCAATCTGGTGGCGCAAAGCTACGCCCGCCCGCGCCTGCGGCCGGGTGATGAAATCATCGTCAGCGAAGCGGAACACCACGCCAACCTGATCCCATGGTTGATCGTCGCCGAACAGACCGGCGCCAGGGTGGTTAAGCTGCCGCTAGGGGGCGATCTGCTGCCCGATTTAGCGCAACTGCCAACCCTGCTGACCCAGAAAACCCGCCTGCTGGCGCTAACGCAGATGTCCAACGTCACTGGCGGTTGCCCGGATCTGGCACAAGCGATCGGCCTGGCCCATATGGCCGGTGCAGTAGTGATGATCGATGGTGCGCAGGGAATGGTCCACCGCCCGGTGAATCTGCAGCAGTTGGATATCGATTTTTACGCTTTTTCCGGCCACAAGCTGTATGGCCCAACAGGTATCGGCGCGCTGTATGGCAAAAGCGAATTGCTGGCGCAGATGGTGCCATGGCAGGGCGGAGGGAAAATGCTCACCCAGGCTTCCTTTAACGGCTTCACCCCGCAAAAGCCCCCGCACTGCTTTGAGGCGGGAACGCCAAACATTGCCGGCGTGGTCGGCCTGGCGGCTGCGCTGGAGTGGTTACGCACGCAGGATATGGCCGGGGCCGAACGCTACAGCAGCGAACTGGCGGCAAGCACGCAGCAGCGCCTGGCGCAGTTGCCCGGTTTTCGCAGCTTCCGTAACCCCGGCGCCAGCCTGTTGGCATTTGACATCGCCGGGATTCATCACAGCGATATCGTCACCCTGCTGGCCGAACAGGGCATTGCGCTACGCGCCGGCCAGCACTGCGCCCAACCGCTGATGGAGGCGCTGGGGGTGAGCGGCCTGCTGCGCGCCTCCTTCGCCCCGTACAACACGCCGGAAGATGCCGATGCGCTGGTCAACGCCATGATCAACGCCATCGCGCTGCTGGCCGATTAACCCGATGACCGGAGGAACCATGCTCGCCCCTCATCCGTTTGGCAACACCCTAACCACAGAGACGCTGGCCGCCCGGTTCGCCCCGCTGCGCCAATGGGAAGATCGCTATCGCCAGGTCATCTTGTTGGCCAAACAACTGCCGCCGCTGCCGGAGGCGCTACGCACGCCGGATATTGAACTAAGTGGTTGTGAGAACCGTGTGTGGCTGGGGCACCAACTGCTGGAAGATGGAACGCTGCACTTTTATGGCGACAGCGAAGGCCGTATCGTGCGGGGGTTACTGGCGGTGTTGCTCACCGCCATTGAAGGCAAAACCCCCGCTGAAGTGTTAACGCAGGATCCCCTGGCGTTATTTGATCGCCTGGGGCTGCGCGCCCAGCTTAGCGCCACCCGGGCCAGTGGGCTGGCGGCGCTGGCTGCCGGCGCCAAATCAGCGGCAGCGCGCTACGCTTGACGCGCCGCCTTCGCCAGCATTTTCTTCAACGCGTGGGAAACCGCCACAAAACCAAAGGTGGCGGTCACCATGGTCGCTGCCCCGAAGCCGGCGCTGCAGTCCATCCGTTTTGGCCCTTCCGCCGTGCTGCGTGACGCACACACCGTGCCGTCCGGTTGCGGGTAAACCAACGGTTCGCTGGAGAACACGCAGTCAATCCCCAGGCGGCCCTTGCTGTTTTTCACCACGTTGAAATCATGCTTCAGGCGCTCGCGCAGTTTGGCGGCCAGCGGATCCTGAATGGTTTTGGCCAGATCGGCCACGGCAATGCGCGTTGGGTCGATCTGCCCGCCCGCGCCGCCGGTGGTGACCACCGGGATCTTAAAACGGCGGCAATAGGCCAACAGCGCCGCTTTTGGGCGCACGCTGTCGATGGCGTCAATCACATAGCTGAAGTTTTGCGCCAGCAGTTCGGCAACGTTATCCGGGGTAATAAAGTCATCTACACAGGTCACGCGGCACTCGGGGTTGATGGCCTGAATACGCGCCGCCATCACCTCGGTTTTCGACTGGCCCACGTGCTGGCGCAGCGCGTGAATTTGGCGGTTGGTGTTCGTTACGCACACATCGTCCATATCAATCAGGGTGATGGCGCCGATGCCGGTGCGCGCCAGCGCCTCCGCAGCCCATGAGCCCACGCCGCCGATGCCGATCACGCACACATGCGCCTGCGCAAACAGCGCCAACGCCTGCTGGCCATATAAACGTGCCGTGCCGCCAAAACGCTGCAGATAGGCTTCCGAATAGGGTGTACTCATAACGCGTTACTTACCTTAACGATTGCAAATGACAAGGGCCGGAAGATCCGGCCCTGGCTTTGGGCGCAGCCCCACATGGGAGCGCCGCGGGAAACAGGTGCGCTCAGCGGTTAACCAGCAGCGAACCGCCGCCGGGTGCCGGCGAGTTGGCGCTAAACAACGTGCCCGCATTCGCCCCTTTCAGCACCCAAACGCGGCCATAGTGGTTGTAATAACCCGCTGCGTGGCCAGCCTCTGGCCCAATGCCCTGATAAATATCGAAGTGCTGCCCTTTAATGGCGCCGCCGACGTCCAGCGCCACCATCAGGCGCATCTCATATTTTCCCGTGAATTTCCCCTGGTTGTCCAGTAGGGGTACTTCCGCCAGCAATGTGGTGCCGGCGGGGATCAGGGAACGATCGGAAGCAACGGAAGCCTTGGCGATCAGCGGAACGGCGCTTGCCCCTTTCACCGGCGCAAACGCCTCTGGGCGGAAGAAGACAAAGGAAGGGTTCTGCTCCAGCAGTTCGCGCACTTCCGCTTCACTGTGGGTTTCCGCCCAGTGGCGAATCGCCTGCATGGACATATCTGCCCTGGCGACTTCGCCGCGATCAATCAGCACTTTGCCGATGCTGCGGTAGGCGTGGCCGTTTTTGCCGGCGTAGCCGAAGAACATCAGCGGTTGGCCGTCGCCAAAGTCCACATAGCCGCTGCCCTGGACTTCCATCATAAAGTTGTCCATCAGCGAGTTGGTGTAGGCGATAACATAGCGATCGTCGAGAGCGCCAGAATAGATACCGGCACGATCGGGCAGGCGGCTACAGCCTTTTGGCGGCATACGGTACAGCGGATAACGGAACTCACCCTGCCGGGTATAGCGCGCCTGCACCACCGGCGTGTAGTAACCGGTAAACTGTACGTTGCCATAGTTGTCCACGCCTTCCATCTGGAAGGCGCTCAGCCCAAACTGGCCCAGTTGGCGCGTATCGCCGCCGGAGGCGACCCAGCGCTGCACCGCCTCATAGGTTGGCGTATTACGGTTAAACAAAGCAGGAGACGCGTACTGGATCTCCATCAATTGATTCGAATAATCTTTGGCATTTGCCGGCATGCCCTGCGCATTGGGGCTATTGACCAATTCCAACGACTGATCAAAATGGCCGTCCTTATACTGCTGCCCCCGGTCCGTCGGCTTGGACGAACAGCCCGCCAACACCGCTATTACCAATCCGCCCAGCAGATATTTGCCCCAACGTCCTTTCATTACGCTTGCTCTCATACTGAATTAGCCCACCGGCGAACGATAACAAACCCCTATAGATAAAGGAATCGCTGCAAATAAAAAAAACCACGCGTATAACGATGAAAAAGAACGCGAATTGGGGAGAAATTCAACAAAAAAACGGCTTACGTTCAATTAATTGCAAAAAGGAGTTGCAAGATAATCCATGCAGCGTATAGTGCGCATCCATCGGACGCGGGGTGGAGCAGCCTGGTAGCTCGTCGGGCTCATAACCCGAAGGTCGTCGGTTCAAATCCGGCCCCCGCAACCAACCGATGCTGTACCAGCAGCATCACAGTAAAAAGTTGGTTTCGATAACATAAGCATTAAGACGGACGCGGGGTGGAGCAGCCTGGTAGCTCGTCGGGCTCATAACCCGAAGGTCGTCGGTTCAAATCCGGCCCCCGCAACCATTTTAATGAATTACATCAAACACCTTAACGGGTGTTTTTTTGTATCTGCCGCCTGTGAAATGGCCCTTCCCACGGGCACATGCGCCGGTGTTTACTGCGCCCGCGCGCCACCGTTCGCAAAGTATGCCTTGATCCCTGCCAGAATCGATTCGGCCACCTGCTGTTGAAAATGGCTGGTCTTCAATTTACGCTCTTCTTCCAAATTGCTGATAAAGGCGGTTTCCACCAGAATGGACGGAATATCCGGCGCTTTCAATACGGCAAAACCGGCCTGTTCAACGCGGTTTTTATGCAATCGGTTGATTTTCCCCATCCGGCCCAGCACTTCCTTGCCAAACTTCAGGCTGTCGTTGATGGTGGCGGTCTGCAACAAATCCAACATGGTGTGATCCAGATAGCGATCGCCGCTTTTACTGACGCCGCCAATCAGATCCGATTCGTTCTGGGTTTGCGCCAGGAATTTTGCCGCCGAGCTGGTGGCGCCTTTGGTCGACAGGGCAAACACCGAGGATCCACGCGCCGCGCGGCTGGTAAAGGCATCGGCATGAATCGAGATAAACAGATCGGCGCGCTGTTTACGCGCTTTGGCGACCCGCACCCGTAGCGGAATAAACACGTCTTCGTTGCGCGTCATATGCACCCGCATGTTAGGTTCACGCTTGATCAGGTTGCTCAGGCGGCGGGCAATCTGCAGCACGATGTCTTTTTCGCGGGTTTTATATTTGCCAATCGCCCCCGGATCCTCCCCGCCGTGGCCGGGATCCAGCATAATGACGATCGGCCGATCGCGCCCGGCCTTACCGGCCTGGGTGGCCTGCGCCCGCGCCGGTAGCGTGCGCTCAAGATCCCCTTTATTGTAATCTTCCAGCAACGCCAGCAGCGGATCATATTCTTCACCCTGCGCCGTCCCACCGGTGGGGTACAGATCCATCACCAGGCGGTTGCGGTATTCCGCCACCGGCGGCAAGGTAAAAATATTGGGCGCCACAGGGTGTTTAAGATCCAACACCAGCCGCACCGTATTTTTATCGAACTGCCCTACGCGGGCCTGCTGTAGGTAAGGATCGTTGGCATTCACCTGCCCGGCAATGCCCTTCAGGACGCTGTTGAGGTGCACGCCTTCAATATCAACCACGATGCGATCGGGGTTGGTGAGCGCAAACTGTTTATAGTTAAGCGCAATATTGGATTCAAGCGTAATACGGGTATAGGTGGAAGAAGGCCAGACGCGCACGGCGACGATATGCGATACAGCAGCCAAACCAACGCGACTCACACTCAGCAACCAGGTTGCAGTTACGCCCTGCAGAAAACGGCGGCGACCCAGATTGTGATTAGCGTTTGGCATGCGGCTCCGACATAAAAACAGGTTAAAAAAACACCAATGGTTACAATGCCCAAAACTTTAACTAATCCGTCATACGCTGTCATCAGAAAATATATCGATGTTTTTTCAGTTTATTAATGAGTTAGCATTCATGATTCAAAAATCCAAGATAATTCCCACTTGCCATTGCGCCAAGAAAGAATAAAAATACAAAAATATCGTATAAATATGCAAAAGAGGTTTTGCCGTGAAGGAACGTAGTACAGAGCTGGTTCAAGGATTCCGTCACTCAGTTCCCTATATCAATGCGCACCGTGGCAAGACATTTGTCATCATGCTGGGCGGTGAAGCCATTGAACATGAAAACTTTTCCAATATCGTCAACGATATTGGCCTATTGCATAGTCTGGGTATCCGCCTGGTCGTGGTGTATGGCGCGCGCCCACAGATCGACAGTAACCTGGCGGAGCATCACCTTGAGCCGGTTTACCACAAATATACCCGGGTAACCGATTCCCAAACGCTGGAATTGGTAAAACAGGCTGCCGGCCTGCTGCAGCTGGATATCACCGCGCGGCTCTCCATGAGCCTGAACAATACGCCGCTGCAGGGCGCGCATATTAATGTGGTGAGCGGCAACTTTGTGATCGCTCAGCCGCTCGGCGTGGATGACGGCGTGGACTACTGCCACAGCGGCCGCATCCGCCGCATTGATGAAGATGCCATCCATCGCCAGCTCGACAGCAACGCCATCGTGTTGATTGGCCCAGTCGCGGTTTCCGTTACCGGCGAAAGCTTCAACCTGACCTCGGAAGAAGTGGCCACCCAGTTGGCGATCAAATTGAAAGCAGAGAAAATGATCGGCTTTTGTTCTTCGCAAGGCGTGACCGATGCCGATGGCAACATCGTTTCAGAGCTTTTCCCGAACGACGCGCAAAAACGCATTGAAGAGCAGGAAGAAAGCGGCGATTACCTGTCCGGCACCGTCCGGTTCCTGCGCGGCGCGGTAAAAGCCTGCCGCAGCGGCGTGCGCCGCAGCCACCTGATCAGCTACCAGGAAGACGGTGCGCTGGTGCAGGAACTGTTCTCACGCGATGGTATCGGCACCCAGATCGTTATGGAAAGCGCCGAGCAGGTGCGGCGCGCGACTATCAACGATATCGGCGGTATTCTGGAACTGATCCGCCCGCTGGAGCAACAGGGGATCCTGGTGCGCCGCTCACGCGAACAGTTGGAAATGGAGATCGACAAGTTCACGATTATCGAGCGCGATAATCTGACCATCGCCTGTGCCGCCCTCTACCCGTTCCCGGAAGAAAAGATCGGCGAAATGGCCTGCGTGGCAGTGCACCCTGATTATCGCAGCTCGTCGCGCGGTGAGCTCCTGCTGCAGCGGGTGGCGAGCCAGGCGCGGCAAATGGGGCTCAGAAAGCTGTTCGTGCTGACCACCCGCAGCATTCACTGGTTCCAGGAGCGCGGCTTTACCCCGGCGGATGTCGATGTGCTGCCAATGCGTAAGCAGGCGCTGTACAACTATCAGCGGCGTTCAAAAATCCTGCTGGTCGATTTGTAATCCACAAGGGGCGCCATTGCGCCCCTACCCTTCCGCCGGCAGCAGGCGCTCGGCCAATCCGCTGCGGCGCTGGGTCGGCGTATTGATGGCGCTCAGCAAAACCTTGTCCACCGCATAGAGAGAAAGCTGGCTGCGCGCGCGCGTGATGGCGGTATACACCAGCTCGCGCGTTAATACCGGCAGCATATGGTTCGGCAACACCAACAACGTGTGATCAAACTCCGAGCCTTGCGATTTATGCACCGTCATCGCGTAGGCTGTTTCATGCGCCGGCAGGCGGCTTGGCTGCACCGATTTGATACTGCCGTCCGGCAGTGGGAAGTGCACGCGCAGCTCGCTACTGCCCGGTTCTGACAACGCAATGCCGATATCACCGTTAAACAACCCCAGCGTGCTGTCGTTGCGGCCAATCATGATCGGGCGGCCCGGGTACCAACGCCCTAGGCTGCCGCTGGGCCGGTTAATCGCCCCCGCACGCTGCAGCCCGGCTTCAATCCGCTCATTTAACCCCACAACGCCAAACGGCCCTTCACGCAATGCACACAACACTTGAAAACGGCCGAAGGCTTCCAGGGTTTGCCCGGCATCCGCCCCGGCGGCCATCTGCGCCAGGTAGTCACGGTAGCCCGCCACGCAGGCGGCCAACAGCGCCTGATAATCGGCGGTTTCCGCCAGCGGATAGCCGTGAAGATCGCCAAAGCGGCCATCCAGCGCCGCCAATGCCGCTTTGCCGTCGCCGGCGTTGACGGCAAACGCCAGTTGCCCAATACCCGAACCGGCATCAAAGCGGTAACTTTTGCGCAGCAGGCACAGGCTATCGCGCACCGCCGCGCTGCCTGCGTTATCCTGCCCAGGTACCACGTAACCGGTCAACCGGGCCAGTTGGCTCGCCCGCGCCGTGCTGTAGCCCTGTTCGGTAAAGCGGCAAATATCGCCCAACACCGCCCCCGCCTCCACCGACGCCAACTGATCGCGATCGCCAAGAAAAATCACCCGCGCATGGGCGGGCAAGGCGGCGATCAGGCGCGCCATCATCGGCAAATCCACCATTGAGGCTTCATCCACCACCAGCACGTCCAGGTGCAGCGGATTGCCGCGGTGGTAACGCATCCGCTGGCTGTTCGGCTGCGCGCCCAGTAAACGGTGCAAGGTGGCGGCCTCCTGCGGGAACAGCGCCTGCTGCGCCGGCGTCAGAGCCAGCTTGCGGCTGGCCCGGCCCAGCGATTCAGTTAACCGCGCAGCCGCTTTACCGGTCGGCGCAGCCAGTTGAATGCGCAAGCGCGCCTCGCCGGCCAACTGCACCAGCGCCGCCAGCAGTTTAGCGACGGTGGTGGTTTTGCCGGTGCCCGGCCCGCCGGATATCACCGCGATCCGGCGCGTGGCGGCCACCGCCGCGGCGATCTTCTGCCAATCCGGCTCCCCAGCGGCGGGGCCAAACAGATGATCGAGAATGTCACGCAGGCGCTGTTCATCCACCGCCGCCGGCACGCTTTCGCTGCCGATAAACGCCGCCACCTCGCCTTCGCTCTGCCACATGCGCTGCAAATACAGGCGCTGGCGCTGCAACACCAGCGGCGTGGCCTGGCTGCCGTCGCTGACCGCAGCCCAGGCGCCCAGGCTTTGCTGCCAGCCTTCAGCCCCCGGCTGCCCAGCCGCCGCCCACAAAGCCTGCGCCAGCGCAGGGAAACGCCCTTCAAACAACAGCGCCGGCTGCAACTGATCCAGCGCCAGGCAAACATGGCCGGCACCGGCCTCTGCGCTCAGGCAAGCAGCGGCCAGCAGGCGATCCGGTTCATCTTCCCCCGCCACAACGCGGGCAAACTGCACGTCCAACGGGCGCAGTGCCCCCAGTTCCACCGCCTGTTCCAGCAGATCGATCATGATTCATTTTCCTCTGCGGCCGGGGCAGCGCCAAACAGGCTATCCATCCCCTCGACCAGTTCCTGCGCCGGGCGGCAGGCAAAAATGCCATTGCCGGGATGCTCAACATCCACACCGCGCAAAAACAGGTAAATAACCCCGCCAAAGTGGCGCTGGTAGCTATAGTCCGGCAGACGGTGGCGCAGATAGCGGTGCAGCGCCAGCGTATAGAGCTGGTATTGCAGATCGTAGCGGTGCTCCGCCATCGCCTGTTCCATTGCCGGCCGCGTATAGGCCGCACTGCTTTCGCCCAGCCAGTTGGATTTGTAATCCAGCAGATAAAACTTGCCCTGCCAGCAGAACACCAGATCGATAAACCCCTTCAGCATCCCCTGCACCTGTTGGAAATCCAACGGCGGGCAGTTGGCGGATAGCGGATCATGGCGTTTTGCCAGCGCGTCCAGATCATGCGCCTGCAACATGCGGCTAATGGGCAGATAAAACTGCAGCTCAGCCTGTTTATGCTGCGGTGCCAGCGCCGCCAGCATAATCCCAGCGTCATTCAGCGGGGTGTTCAGCAACGCCTGTATCCATTGCGCCAGCACCGGCAGCCACTGTTCGTCGATACCGTTCTGCTGCAGTTGTTCCTGTAGCCAGCTCTCATCCAACGGCTGGCTGAAATCCAGGGTTTCAAACAGGCTGTGCAAAAACGTGCCGGGTGCCGCACCGCGCGGGAAGGTGTGCGGGGTAAGCGCTGGCTCAGCCTGTTGCGCTTGCTCGCCGGCCGCATCGATATCCAGGCGCGGCAGCAGCTCCTGCATCAGGCCCGCGCCGTGCTGCTGCAGGCCGGTATAGCTGGTTACGCGCCAATTGTCCTGCACCCGGCGGGAAAAGCGTTTTGCCGCCAGTTCCACCGCCGCATCCTGCTGTGGCTGCCACACCTGTTCATCCGGCGCCTCAACCAGCGAAAGCGCGATATCGTCGCCGGCCAACTGTTGCAGGCAAGTTTGCAGGTAAGCCGCATCCCCGGCGTCGCCCGCCTGCACCAGATAGCCCAGCGCGCTGTGGTGCAGATCGGTTTCCCCCTGCTTTTTACGGCTGCCGTGAATCAGCGGCGCAATCCCGATGCTACAGTGGTAAACCGAACGGGTCAGCGCCACATACAGCAGGCGCAAATCCTCCGCCAGCCGCTCCTCTTCCGCCCATTTTTTGCTGTCTTCATCGGCGTTCAGATCAAGCAACGCCTGGAAATTGCTGCGGTCGTGATACAGAACCTGCTGCTGCAGGCGGAAGTTGCCGACAAACGGCAACCACACCAGCGGGTATTCCAGCCCTTTCGATTTGTGGATGGTGATCACCCGCACCAGGTGGCGATCGCTTTCCAACCGCAGTTGCTGGTTGTCGGACTGGCGGTTCGGCTGCGCAATCTGCTGCGCCAGCCAACGCACCAGCGCATGTTCGCTGTCGAGCTGGGCCGCCGCCTCCTGCAAAAGCTCGCCCAGGTGCAGCACGTCGGTCAGGCGCCGCTCGCCGCCGGGGCTTGCCAGCAGGTTTTCCGCCAAATGGCGCTGCTTCATGATCTCGCGCAGCATCGGCAACACCCCGCGCGCCAGCCAGTGCGTACGGTAGCGGTCAAATTCATTAACCAAGGCGTCCCAGGCGAGTTCATCGCGGTTCAGTGCATCCAGCGCCGGCGCATCCAGCCCCAACAGGCCGGTGGCCATCGCGCTGCGCAAGGTGCGCTCCTGCTCCGGCGCCAGCACCGCCTGCAACAGCCACAGCAAATCTTTGGCCTCTGGCGTATCAAACACGCTGTCCCGGTTCGACAAATAAACCGAAGGAATAGCCAGTTGGCTTAAGGCATCGCGCACCAACGCCGCTTCGGCGCGGCTGCGCACCAGAATAGTAATATCCGATGCCTGCACGGCCCGCCGCTCATCGCCATTGACCAACCAGGCACGGCCGGCCTGCCCGGCGCTTAGCCAGTCGCGGATTTGCGCCGCGCACAGCCGCGCCATGGTTTGTTGGTAATCACTTACCCCCACACCCTCGCCCTGCTGCAGCCAAAACTGCATCGCTGGCTGCGGGCAGGCGTCAAGCTCAAACCCCAGCCCGTGATTCTTCGGCGCCGCCGCCACGTTGATAAAGGGGATCTGGCTGAAAATGAATGGGTTTTCCTGCCGGGTGAACAGCCGGTTAACGCTGCCGACCATCGCCGGGGAGGAGCGCCAGTTGGTCTCAAGCGTATAGTGGGCGCTCACCTCTGAACGGGCGCGCATATAGGTAAAAATGTCGGCGCCGCGGAAGGCATAAATCGCCTGCTTGGGATCGCCAATCAGCAGCAGGCCGCACTCCGGCCGGCCAACGTAAAGGGTTTGAAAGATACGGTATTGCTGCGGATCGGTATCCTGAAATTCATCAATCATCGCCACCGGGTAGCGCTGGCGGATCGCCTGCGCCAGCGCCGCGCCGCCGCGCCCTTGCAGGGCGGCATCCAGGCGGCTAAGCAGATCGTCAAAGCCCAGCTCAGCCCGCTGGCGCTTTTCCTGCTGGATGGAGGTGCGGATCTCACTCAGCGCCCGCGCCATGATTAAGTCACGCAGGGTTAACGGCTCATCAAACAGCGCGTCAATCGCCGTGAACAGCGCATGTCTTGGCGCCTCGCCCTTTTTGGTTTTATCCAACAGCACCGACTGGCGGAACTTTTCCAGCTCCTTCGGCAGTTGGTAATCCTGCGTTTCCAGGCCCGCCCATTCGCTGACCTTGCCGAGCCAGTTAGGCAAATACCGTGCGCTGTAGCTACGTTTATCAACGCCAGAGGCAACGATCAGCACTTCGATCTCCCCGGCGGCCGCTTGCCAGTGGCTTTTCACGGCGTCAATGCGCGCGACAATCTGCGCATGGCGCATCAGCACGGTCTCATCGGCCGGCGGCGGCTGTCGCAGCGCCGGCGCTTCACCGTGCAGGAAGCCGGCCAGATCGGCCAGCAGCGCCTCGGGGCCGCTCCACTCCTGGCTCACCACCCGGGCGATAGCCAACGGCAGCGGGTAGCAGTGGCGGCGCCAGAAGTCCGCACAGGCCTGGCGGCGCAGCGGCAACTCATCCTGCACCAGGGTTTGTTCAAACAGAATGCCGGATTCGAAGGCATTGTGGGTAAGCATTCGCTGACAAAAGCCGTGGATGGTATAAATCGCCGCTTCATCCATTTGCCGCTCGGCCGCCAGCAATTGGGCCGCCGCGTCGGCGTGATCGCCAATCTGCGCCAGCAGTGATGCCATCAGCGGATCGTCACTGTGGCCACGCACGCAGGCGATACGCAGCGTATGGATATTACTGCGGATACGCCCACGCAGCTCTTCGGTCGCCGCTTCGGTGAAGGTCACCACCAGGATTTCTTCAACCGTCAACGGCCGGGGAAACGCCGAGGCTTGCCCCAGGCCAAGCAGCAGGCGCAAATACAGAGCGCCGATGGTAAAGGTTTTGCCCGTCCCCGCCGATGCTTCGATCAGCCGTTCGCCAAACAGCGGCAGCGCCAGCGGATCAAGCGTCTGTGGTGCCGCCGTCATGGCGTAGCCACCTTGCGCGGCAAGGTCTGTTGCAACGCAGACGCGCTGGGGTAAGTTACCCAACCGTCCTGCACCGCATATTCTGCGGCTTGCTGGCCGTTACCGCTGATTTGTGAAAGCACCGCCATGCCCTGCGGCTCAAGCACCGCCCGGTGGAAAAAGTCCGCCAGCGCCGTTGGCGACAGCGTTTTTATCTGCGCGATCAACTTTTCACGGGTATCAAAGGCGAAATTGCCGCGATCAAAATCGTTGCTAACGCGGCCGGCTTCCTCGCTCAGGGTTTGTGGCCGCTGTTTAAGTTCGTTGATCGCGGCCTGTTTATACTGTTCGAATTCCGTCGCACCAATCTCACGCAGACGTTTTTCGGTCTTCAGGTAAAAATCCTGATAGCGCTGATAAAGGTAGCCAGGCTGCTTGCTGTTGCTTTGCAGCAGCAAGCCAATCCCCCACTGGCGCCCAACCGAAATCGGGAAGGCGAATACCGCATAGCCCAGCTGTTCTTCGGTGCGCAGTTGGCTGTAAAACCAGGGCTGAATAATCTGCCCCAGCAGCGAGCTATGCGCCATGCCGGCAACCTCATCGTAGCCGGTCGGCACATAGGCCGCGGCCAACGCCGAGTCGGTGCTGCTGCCCGCACGCTGTAAATTGGCCAACTGTTTATTCACCACCTGCACGTTTTCACCGTGCCACCAGGACACACCGGTGCAGCCCAGGCGGTGTTTCAGCGTTGAGGCCAGCGTATCCACCTGCTGTTTGCTCATGTTGCCCACCACCAATAGTTCGGGGGTAGCATCGACCAGTAGGCTGTTGCGATAAGCGATCACCTCTTCCAGGGTGATGGATTTCAGCAGTTCCCGGCGCGCCTGGCGCTCGGTATAAGGGACGCGGGACAGCGCCTGGATCGGCTGGATAGCCAGCTCAAACGCTTTCCCTTTCTCTGCGGCATCCAGCTTCTCCAGATACCAGGACTTGGCCTGCGCCAGTTGATCCGCCGTCGGGGTAAAGCCGGCATATCCTTCGATTAACGCCGTCAGCAGCTTCGGCAAACGTTGGGTGAAGCCGTTGGCGTTGAACAACAGGCCGTTGTCCGGCGCGGTGGAAAAACTCAACCCGCCGACGGATGCCTGATAGCTCAACTCATCCAGCGCAATACCGGCCAGGTAGTCGGTCAGCGAAAACAGCACCTGGTTGCGCGCCGAATCCATGGTTTTGGCATTGCGGAACGCCACGGTGACATCCGCTTTCGGCTCGTCGGCAAAATAGCGGCTTGGCATATACAACACGCGCAACCCGGGTTGATCCACCACCAGCTCCGGTTTCGTGAACGTGCGCGAAGGTTTGGTCAGCGTAAAATCGTCTGGGATATAAGGGTTCAGCGCCGGCAGAGAAAGGCTGATGCCCTGGCCGAGCTGCTGCCACTGAGCAAAGCGCGACGCCGGGATTTTATCAACTTGGTACGGCGCGCCGACGAAATAGGCGGTTTTGTTATGTGGTTCATCCGGGCTGATAAACCAGACACGGGCATTCTGCGGCGTCATCTCATCCAGGCGGGCGGCAATCGCTTTAGGATCGAAACGGTCGGCCAGATAAGGCGCATCCAGGGTATGCGCAACCGGCACCCGCATCATGGTGTCCACCAGCCATTCAATATATCCCATATCGCGCGTAATGGACGGGTAACGGAAGTCCAGATTCAGCACGTGGGCTATCTCATCAAAATAGCTTTGTTTGATGCCTTCGCTGCGCAGCATCGTCAGGTAGTTGAAAATCGCAGCCACCACTTTGTCGCGCTGCGCCAGCCCCTTATCCGTTAGCGAAACGCTGATGACAAACACCCCGCCGTTGCGATCGACCATCGGATCCGCCCCGGCGTTAATTGCATCGGCCAGCCCTTGCTGCTGCAGCCAGTCAGACAGCGTGTTCTGGCTGCGGTTACCAATCAGGTAACCAATGTAGGTATCTGTTTTGCTGCGAAATTCCGCGCTGTTGTTGTCAATGCGGAACTCCACCTTCAACTGTTTGCGTGGCTGTGCCGGCACATAATGAATAATGATGCCTTTCTGTTCCTGGGTTGCGGCAGGCACGGCGATCGCCGGCACGCTGGCGTTGCGATTGGGCACGCGGCCAAAGGTGCTGCTGGCCAGCGCCGCCAACTGCGGCAATGGCTGATTGCTGTACAACACGCCGACCATCAGGTTCGCCGAATAGTAGCGTTGATAAAACGCCGTCAGCTCATCGTGCAGCTTACTGCCTGGCTTATCCTGCAGCGTCTCCAGGTTGCCGCCGGAAAAGCGGGCGCTGGGATGCGCCGGATTGAGCGTTTCCGCCCCCACCTGCGCCATACGCATACCGTCGCGTGAACGCGCCATGGTCAATTCGGCGTTAACGGCATTGCGCTCTTTGTTGGCGTTTACCGGATCCAATAACGGCGCGGCGAGCGCATCCGCCAGGCGATCGACAGCAGGCTGCAGCGCATCGTTCTCGACCTCCAGATAATAGGCGGTGCGATAAGAGGCTGTGCTCGCATTATGGCTGCCGCCGTGCTTTTTCAGGAACTCGGTGAGGTTTTCCGGATCGGGATAACGCTGGGAGCCCATCAGCACCATGTGTTCCAGATAATGCGCCAACCCAAGCTGGCTATTGGGATCTTCGAGCGATCCCACGGGCAACGCCAGCGCCGCCAGGGATTTCGTCGCCTGCGTATCGGAAACCAGCAGCACCGTCATGCCGTTTGCCAGCGTGATCGCCTGGTACTGGCGCTTATCGTAGGCGCTTTTATGAATGGTTTCCGTCTGCGGCTGCCATCCTTGTTCTGCCCAGGCTAACGGCGCCAAAAACATCACGAATAAGATTAACCCGGCAATGCGAGCCAACTGTTTACGCATATCCAAAATGAACCCCTATGCAAACACCGCCTGCGCCATTCCCTGACGCCAACCGTGCGATAAAAAAATCACCCAAATGCTATGCTCTTTACAACCCGCCATACGTCAAGCCGCCGCGGCGTTAGCGTTTCTGCAACGCGCATTACGTTGGCGAGAGACTTCTTTTACCACTTCCCCCTGACCGGCACCACCGGCCAAAAACTAACCCAGATTGTGCCTGATCACCGGCAAAAGATAACGCTCTGTTTCCGCCAGAATTTCCGCCAGGTGCGCAGGATCCATTTGCCGGAAGACACGCTGAATATAAGGATCTTCCCCTTCTCCCGGAATGCGCTGATCCCCTTGCCACACCTGCAGCAGTTTGACGCGCGCCTTGGCCTGCACCGCCTCATCCCAGTCAATCTGTTGGGTTTCCGGCTGGTAACATTGGCTTAGCCATGCCCAACCGCTTTTATTTAGCAGCATCAATGGCTGGCACATCCCGCGTTGGTAGCCGACGATCAGTTCAGCCAATTGTTGCTGCGCCTCTTCAACCGCTAACGGCGCAAAACGCCAGGCGGTATTTTGGCGCCCGTAGATACGGCTTTCACCATGGCCGCCCGCGCAACAATACACCAGGTGCTCCAGCCATAACAGGATGCCATCGACGGCGGAAAGCGCGGCCGGGCGCCAGCGCAACAGGCCATCGTCCTGCACCTGGTGCAGCCAGCCGTTAATCTGTACCCCGGCAACCTCGATATCCAACTCCAGGCTGGCCCCCTCGCGGCGCTCTTCAGACACCCGCTGCGCCAGTTCAGCCATCTCTTCCTGCTGTTTTTGCCAGTAAATTTCACCAAAGGCGCCATAAGGCAGGCCGCCGCCGGCACGGACCCGTTGATACAAGCGCATGGCGTCTTCCCCATCAATCAGCGCATTCAGCAATTGGCTATTGAACTGATAACGGCTGAGATTATCCAGCGTGAAGGGTTCTTCGTCCGGCAGTTCGGTTTCTTCCAAAATGAAGTTCACGCCAAGGCGCAATTGGAAGAACGCCCGAATCGGGTGGCGATAAAAACGCTGCAGTTGGTCCAGCGAAAGCGCCTGCGACGGCGCCCGTTCGTCCGGCGGCAGCGGTTGGTTAAACGGCGGCAGCGGCGCGCCATGCCCGCCCGCCGCCGGCAGCCATTCGGCGGCATAGCTTTGCCGATCGCTGCCCGGCAGGAAGTTTTCCGAGGCAAACGGCATGCGCGCATGCCAACACAGCAGATGTTCGGCAACCTTGCGCGCGCTGCTATCGGCATCTAGCGTTTCATCCCCGGGCAGATAATAGCTCTGCTGCAGATATTCCAGCAGCTCGGCCACCAGCACCGAAGGATAGCGCTCACTGTTGTCCTGAATGGAACGGCCGATAAAGCTGATATACAATTTTTGCTGCGCGGACAGGATCGCCTCCAGGAACAGATAGCGATCGTCATCACGGCGGCTGCGATCGCCGCGCCGAACCTGCTGCGCCATCAGATCAAACCCTAACGGCGGCAGCGTACGCGGGTAAACGCCGTCATTCATCCCCAGCAGGCAAACCACTTTAAACGGGATGGAACGCATCGGCATCAGCGTGCAGAAATTAATCTGCCCGGCGAGGAAACGCTGGCTGATGCGCTCCTGATCAAGCCGGGCCGCCAGTTCATCACGCAAGAGCGTCAGCGGCACCACATCCGGGTAGCGCGCGGCCTGCCCATAGCCAATCACCTGCTGCCACTGCTGCTCAATCAGCGCCAGCACCACTTCGGTATCGCTGTCGGTGCTGAAGAAAGCGTTCATCAATTGGCGGCAAAGCGGCAACCACTCCGCCAGCGTGCGCGCTTCGCCCAGCCGCAGGCGCCATTGGCTGAGCTGCGCCAGCAGTTCGGCCAACTGGCCCGCCAGTTCCGCCACCAGGCCGCTGGATTCATCATAAGGCAGCACGCCCTGCCAATCCCCTGCGTTGCTGTCCATCGCATAACCCAGCAGCATACGCGTAATGCCAAAGCGCCAGGTATGCTGGCCGGTGGCCGGCAGCGCCAGCTCGCGCACATTGTCGTCGTCCAGCCCCCAACGCACGCCGGACTCCGCCACCCAGTGGCGCAGCAGGCGCAGCCCATCTTCCTGAATGGCGAAGCGCGCCGCCAGCGCAGGCACTTCCAGCAGCGCCAGCACCTGTTCAGCGGTGAAGCGGCTTTGCGGCAGATCCAGCAGCGCGATAAAAGCCTGCAGCACCGGGTGCGCCTCGCGGGCCTTACGGTCGGAAATGGCAAACGGCAGGTAGCGCTCTTGCGCCGCATTGCCGAACACCGCCTGAATGTAGGGGGTATAACTGTCGATATCCGCCACCATCACGATAATATCGCGCGGCGTGAGCTGCGGATCGTCAGCCAGCATGGATAACAGCCGATCGTGCAGCACTTCCACCTCACGCTGCGGGCTGTGGCAGGCGTGCAGGCTGATGGAGCGATCGTCAGGATCCAACAGGCGCTTGCCGTTGCTGGATGCCAAGGCGCTCTGGCTGGTTACGATGACGGCATGGTCTTCAAGCTCCAGCATATCGTGCTGGACCGCATGCAGGAGGTTATCCGGCGCAATATCAACGAAGGCGTCCACTTCCTGCGTGGCTTGCATTTGCGCCAGCAGATACAAGTGATCGCGCCCCAGTTTGCCCCAGGAAGCCAGCAAAGGGTTGCTTAGCTGTTGCTCCCCCTCGGCGTCAAACAGTTGCGCGGCCTGCTCCGGCTGCCGAAATAGCCCCTGTTCCAACGCCTGATGGTAGCGGCGGCGTTTCCGGCTTTGCAGCCGCGCCAGAAAAGCGTAATCCTGAATATCCCCCCAGTAATAGCGGCAGGGGTTGGTGAACATCAGGTGGATATCAATATGTTTGCCCAGCGCCTGTAAGGCATCCAGGTACACCGGCGGCAACGCGGAAATGCCGCAGATGAAGACCCGCGGCGGCAGACCGGGCGGGCACGCATCCGCCTTATCCAGCGCGGAAATAAATCGGTGATACAGGTTGGCGCGGTGCCATTCAGGCTGCTCGAGCGCCCGCGTATACTCGACCAACTTGTTCCACAGCGGCGCCTGCCACTGCTGGGCTTCGGCCAGTTCTTCAACGCGCTCCCCCCGCTCCCAGCGCTCCAGCCACTGGGGGCGATAAACCAGGTATTGGTCGAACAGATCCGCCACGCGGCCGGCCAACTGGTGAATTTTGCGTTTGTCGCCGTCGTCGGTCAGGTAATGCTGCAGCGGCGCAAACGCGGGCTCCGGCAGCAGCTCAGGCAGCAGCCACATCAGCTTCCAGGTCATGGCATCTTTACTGAATGCGCTTTCCTTAGGGATATCGGGCAACACCCGGGTAAACATGTCCCAGATAAAGGATGCCGGCAACGGGAAAGCGATATTCGCGGCGATGCCAAACTGCTCGGCCAACTGCATCTGCAGCCACTGCGCCATGCCGGGGCTTTGCACCAGCACCACTTCCTGCTGGAATGGATCCGCCAGCGGCTCACGGGCGATCAACGCGCAGGTTAACGTCTTGAGCAGATCCAACTGATTGGAATGGTAAACCGTAAACATGAGGCTCCTTAACAGCTTGAGGCCGGCTTAACCGGGCGAGCAAAACCAGCGGCTCAGCGCCGCTTCTTGCCGCAAGGGGGTACGTATCCTGACCACCACCCGCTGGCAGGGCGGATCAACAATAACGCGCTGCATATCAGCCTGCCAGCCCGCGGGCAACGGCGCGGCGTTTTCCGTTTGCCCGCTCGCCGCAACGCTTTCCAACTGCCGGTGCGCCAATGCCCAGGCCTGGCGATACTGCCACTGGCGCTGGAACCCCTGCAATAAAACCTGCTGGTATTGTAACAGGCCCAGCAGCGAAACGGCGAACAGCAACGCCGCCACCAAAACCTCCAGCAGGCTGAACCCGCGTTGCGTTGACGCTCGCCCATTGGCGGGGCAGGCACGCCGATCAGCCATCACAGTCAGCCGCATTCTTTTCCGGGCAAAAATCCAGCCAGCCCCCCGGTTCAGCGCTCAAGAGATCGCCAGCGCCCGGTACCGTTAGCGCATACAGCCAAAACGGTGACACATTGCGCATTTCCCCCATACCGCGCAACACCACGACGCCTTCCCGCGAGGCGGGCCTGGCGCAGGCTTTCAGGTTATCGCTCCCCTGTTGCCGGCAATGCCAGGCACCGGCGCGCAGCTCGGCCTGGGGCCAACGCTGCGTTAAGCCCCAGGCTAACGCAGAGGCCGCCTGATTATAGGCCCGCAGATATTGCTGCTGATCGGCCGCCATCAACAATGCGTTATCCAGTTGCCGCTGCTGCGCCGTCAATAGCATCAGCCCCATGGCTAACAGCAACAGCACCGCCGCCAGCGTGCTGCCCCCCTGTTGGGCCGGCACGTTCATCGCGCCTCCAGAGCGATCGCCCAGCGCATGCTGCGGCGAATGTCGGCGTTAAACGCCGAGCGACCGGTTAATGCCAGCGCCACCTGCGTTTTCCCGCTCATCCCTGGGGTAACCGCCACGGTAAAGGCCTCGATGATAATATCGTCCTGATCAAATACCCGCTCCCAGCCATTGCCGCGGCAGTGGGTTACGCCACGCTGCGTTTCCAGCGCCCCACGGTGCAAGCGGTAGCCAAACTGCTCCGCGTCGCTGCCGCCAGCGTCTTCCCAGCGGCCGTTGCGGTTCAAATCGTAAACAACAATAACGCAGCTGCCGGTGGCTTCGCCTTCGGCATTGCCGATCAGCAATGGCTTACCCGTACATTGGCCCGCGCAAAAACCGGCGCGGCGCAGATCCTTTTCAATACCAAAAGCGATTTGGCGCAGAGTGACTTCCAGGCGATAGTGTTGCCCCAGCGCCAAAGTTTGCTGGCGCAGCAAAGGATAAGTTTTTGCCGCCGCTATCGCAATCAGGCTGCCGAAGGCCATGGCCAGCAACACCTCCGGTAGGGTGAAGCCACCTTCCCGTACTAGCATGAGGTTATTCCTCCGATCGCTACGCCTTCGCTGCATAACCGCAGCCGCCCTTTGGCGGATAGCACCACCCGCACGTTGCCCGCCCCGTTGCCAAGCGTAATGTGCCCAGCCTGGGCATTGTTGCGTAATCCATAGAACCCCATCTCCTTTTGGGTAACGTCCTTAAGCGCCACATCGGGGTGCACGGGAACAAACAGCCAGGCGTTGCCCGGCCGGCACTGCTGCTCACTGCCGCCGCTGCCAATGCACCAGGGATCGCCCTGCCGAAACCACAGCAGCGCCGTGCGGTTGCGCCAATTGGCATCGGCCTGCAACCGGGTAAGAAATGCCAGCAGTTGCTGAGCCGTGTGTTCCAGCCGCAGCACCTGTTGCTGGCGGCGCCACTGGCCAATCCCCCAACCGGTCAATATCGCCACCAGCGCCATAACGGCCAGCAGTTCCAGCAGCGTGAACCCCCGCTGCTGCCGAAGGCTTTCCATCCGTTTGATCTTCATGGGCGTGAGGATACCTGCCCGGCAGCATCAGGGGCAGCGGGTTGTTTTCAGGTTGGGAAAGACATGGCGAAAAGATGTTGCAACCGCCTGGGAAACCGGCCGCTATGCGGCGTGCGCCGCAAAAAACAAGCTATCTGCCTGGCGGCAGCAGGCAAAAAAACAGGGGCGCAACGTGGTTGCGCCCCTGAGAGGAAAGCGGTGTATCGCCCGGCTTAGATGGCAACCGGTGCTTTGATCGCTGGGTGTGGATCGTAACCTTCAATGGCAAAATCATCGAAGCGGTAGTCAAACAGCGATTCAGGCTTACGCTTGATGATCAGTTTTGGCAGCGGGCGTGGCTCGCGCGTCAACTGCAACTGGGTCTGTTCCATATGGTTGTTGTACAAGTGGGTATCGCCACCGGTCCAAACAAAGTCGCCCACGGCCAGATCGCACTGTTGCGCCATCATGTGCACCAGCAGCGCATAGCTGGCGATGTTAAACGGCAGGCCGAGGAACACGTCGCAAGAGCGCTGATACAGTTGGCAAGAGAGCTTGCCATCCGCCACGTAGAACTGGAAAAAGGCATGGCACGGCGCCAGGGCCATTTGATCCAGCTCGCCCACGTTCCAGGCGGAAACGATGATGCGGCGCGAGTCAGGATCCTGCTTCAGTTGCTGCAGCACAGTGCTGAGCTGGTCGATTTGCCGGCCGTCGGCCGCACCCCAGGCACGCCACTGTTTGCCGTAAACCGGCCCCAGATCGCCGTTTTCGTCCGCCCACTCATCCCAAATGCTCACCTTATTCTCGTGCAGATAAGCAATGTTGGTGTCGCCATTCAGGAACCATAACAGTTCGTGGATAATTGAGCGCAGATGGCATTTTTTGGTGCTCACCAGCGGGAAACCTTCCTGCAGATTGAAACGCATCTGGTGGCCGAAAATCGACAGCGTGCCAGTGCCGGTACGGTCGGCTTTAGGGGTGCCCTCAGCGAGCACTTTTTTCATTAGGTCCAGATACTGTTTCATTTTTCCTCACAAACGGTTATTGCTGCGGGCGACGACGGTACGCCCAAATCATCATAATAATACCGGCCAGCACCATCGGAATCGACAGGATCTGCCCCATGCTGATCATGTTATCAAACAGGCCGAGTTGCGCGTCAGGCTGGCGGAACGCTTCGACGATAATCCGAAACGCCCCATAGCCAATCAGGAACAGCCCGGAAACGGCACCCATCGGGCGGGGCTTGCGGATAAACAGGTTCAGAATGATAAACAGCACAATCCCTTCCAGCAGCAGCTCGTACAGCTGCGACGGGTGGCGCGGCAAAACGCCGTACTGATTCAACAGCGGCAGCCATTTAGGATCGGCCACAGCGATGGCCATATCCTCGGTGCGCGAGCCAGGGAACAGCATCGCCCAAGGCACATCGGTGGTGACACGGCCCCACAGTTCGCCATTGATGAAGTTGCCAAGCCGGCCGGCGCCCAGGCCAAACGGGATTAACGGGGCGATAAAATCAGACAGTTGAAAGAAGTTGCGCCCGGTGCGGCGGGCAAACCAAAACATCACCAGAATAACGCCGATCAGGCCGCCGTGGAACGACATGCCGCCGTCCCACACTTTGAACAGATACAGAGGGTTATCCAGGAACAGCGGCAGGTTGTAAAACAGCACATAGCCAACGCGGCCGCCGACAAACACACCGAGGAAACCGGCGTACAGCAGGTTCTCCACCTCATCCCGGGTCCAGCCGCTGCCCGGTTTATTGGCGCGGCGAATGGCTAACCACATGGCAAAAACAAACCCCACCAGGTACATCAGCCCATACCAATGCAGGGACACCGGGCCGAGCGAGAAAATCACCGGATCAAACTCAGGAAACGCCAGATAGCTATTGCTCATCTATCACCACAATAAGTCTATTGTTCTACCCATCCACAGGCGGATGGTGCCAAATACGGCGAAACACAGCTGCGATAAATCATCTTGCCACTGCCTTCAACGCAACCAGTGGAACCTGCCAACCAAAATTGAACGGTATGACGGCCAAAGACGCGCATGATAGCACAAGCACAACCCCGACCGGATTGGCCCGCTGGGAAAAGTTCTGTAAAAAAATCAGACAGCCGCTGCCTTCAGCGGCCGCCGCGGATCAGCCCGCCCATGCCGCGCCGCTCCATAAACGCCGCCACCAGGTGGCGCACTTCGCTGGTCATCTGGGCATTCAGCACGCGCTGGGCCAATGCTTGCGCATCCGGCAAGGCAATATGCCGCAACAGGTACTTAATGCGCGCCACGCTGCGCCCGTTCATGCTCAGGTTGCGGAACCCCATGCCGACCAGCAGCAGCGCCCCCATCGGATCGCCGGCCAGCTCACCGCACAGCGCCACCCGCAGACCGGCGGCTTCCCCCTGGCTGACGATCAGTTGCAGCACGCGCAGCATGGAAGGATGCAGGCCATCGTACAACGCGGCCACCCGGGTATTGTTGCGATCGACCGCCAACAGGTACTGGGTGAGATCGTTGGTGCCGACGGAAATAAAATCCACGCGCCCGGCCAGATGCGGGATCAGGAAGATCATCGAAGGCACTTCCAGCATCACGCCGATCTGCGGTTTGGGGATGGCGTAGCCGAGCATCTCTTCCACCTCATGCCCGGCGCGATCGATCAGGCGTTTCGCCTCGTCGATCTCATCCAGGCTGCTTACCATCGGCAGCAAGATGCTCAGGTTACCCGTGCCGGCGTTGGCACGCAGCATGGCGCGCACCTGAATCAGGAATATCTCCGGCTGATCAAGCGTAATACGAATGCCGCGCCAACCGAGGCAGGGGTTCTCTTCGCTGATCGGCATATACGGCAGTTGCTTATCCGCGCCGACATCCAGGGTGCGCAGCGTTACCGGCTTTGACGGGTAAAGCTGCAGCATGCCCTGATACTGCGCGACCTGCTCCTCTTCGGAAGGAAAGCCGCTTTGCAGCATGAACGGGATTTCGGTGCGGTACAGCCCCACGCCGTCGACCCGGCCGCCAAGCAGTTGTTCATGCTCCGGGCTCAGGCCGGCGTTGAGCAATATCTGCACCCGTTCGCCGCTTTGCAACTGTGCCGGCTGCTCAACGTCCCCTTCCGCCAGCTTGCTGAGCTCTTGTTCTTCGGTAATCAGCCGCTGGTATTCCTGCACCAGTACCGGCTCCGGATCCACCAGCAACTCGCCGCGGTAACCGTCGACGATCAGCAGGCGCTGGCTAAGCAGCGCGGGCTGAATATCCGCGCCCATCACCGTCGGCACGCCCATGGCGCGCACCAGGATCGCCGCGTGCGAATTGGCGGCGCCATCGCGCACCACCACGCCGGCCAGCCGATCCTGCGGCACTTCCGCCAGCAGGGTGGCACTCAGTTCTTCGGCCACCAAAATAAAGCGTTGCGGCCACTGGGTGGCGCCGTGGGTGGTGTCGTCAAGGTAGAACAGCAGGCGTTGGCCGAGCGCGCGCAGATCGCTGGCGCGCTCGCGCATGTAGGTATCCTTCAGCTTGGCGAACTGTTCGGCAAAGGCTTCGATCACCTGTTTCACCGCCCATTCGGCCACCGAGCCGGCGTCAATTTCGGCAAACAGTTCGCGCTTCAGGCGGGAGTCGTTCAACAGGTGGGAATAAAGATCAAAAATCGCCGCGCTTTCTTTTTGCGCGCCGGCGCTAAAGCGCTTGCTGAAACGGCGGAACTCCGCACCGGCCTCTTCCAGCGCGTGCGTCAGGCGCTCACGCTCTCTGGCGGTATCGAGCGTAGAGGCCTTGTACACCTGCTCAAGCGTGGGCTGGCTGCTGTCCTGCCAGCCTTCCGCCACCGCCACGCCCGGCGCGGCGGCCAGCGCACGCACACGCGTTTGGCGATACTGACCGAAAATGGCATTGAGTTGCGACTGCGAGAGGATCCCGGCCATTTGTGTGGCCAGGGTGACCATAAAGGATTCTTCACTTTCATCGAACTGGCGCAGCTCACGCTGCTGCACCACTAACACGCCAAGCAGTTGGCGGCGGTGGATGATCGGCACCCCGAGGAAGGATCGAAAACGATCTTCCTTTACCTGCGGCACATACTTGAAGCTGGGATGGCTCTGCGCATCCGCCAGGTTGATGGGCTCCGCACGGCGCCCCACCAGCCCAACCACGCCTTCATCAAATGCCAGCGCCACGGCGCGCCCGCGCGGTTTTTTCAACCCGCGCGTCGCCATCAGGTAATAACAGCGGCGATCATTGTCAGCCAGATAGATAGAGCACACTTCCGTATCCATCGCCTGACAGGTTTCGTTGACCAGAATATCCAACGACTCTGCCAAACTGGCCGCACCAGCCACCTTTTCAACAATTTCTCGCAAGCGCGTCAGCATAGTCTGCTTAACTCAACCTCTCTTTCTACGGTAGGCGGGAGCCTGCCGTTGCGGCGCTGGCTCCTGCATCGGCATGACGGTCACGGAGAATTCCTTCATCACCCGGCGATAGACATCACGCTTGAACGACACAACCTGCCGCACCGGATACCAGAAGCTCACCCAGCGCCAGCCATCAAACTCGGGCGTGCCGCTGCGCTGCATGTTGATATCCGCTTCGTTGCACATAAGCTGCAGCAGAAACCATTTTTGCTTTTGGCCGATACATACCGGCTTTGTGTCCCAACGCACCAAACGTTTTGGCAATTTATAGCGCAACCAGTTACGGGTTGAGGCCAGGATACGCACATCCTTTCTGCTCAAGCCCACTTCTTCGAACAGCTCACGGTACATCGCTTGCTCAGGCGTTTCGCCAGGGTTTATGCCGCCCTGGGGGAACTGCCAAGAGTGTTGACCGTAACGGCGGGCCCATAGGACCTGCCCCTGACGATTACAGATTACGATACCAACATTCGGGCGGTAGCCATCATCATCGATCACCGGACTACCTCGATAAGCATAAATTCGTAAAGATGACCTGATTGTTTCACACATGCCACAGGCGGTAAACCACTGCTTTGCAGCCGTGCGCGCCGGATAACATTTGGATAACTCACAGATAATGGCAAAGTTATAAACACACGCTGGCCTCGCAGGGCGCTTTTATTCACTTTTTCTGTGGATAGGTGTGTGTAGAACTCAATGAATAAACGGGTAAAACTCCAGACAGTACAAAATCACCGCCAAAAAAAAATTTATAGATTTACTTTAAAAACAAACAGGTAAATCGATTACTTCAGTTATGAACAGGGGAAAAATGTGATCTATGCACGCTTAGGATCTTAGGCTGGCGAAAGATCCACCAACGCCTTTTTTATCCACAGATTATCCGCTGGAGTTACGCACAAAACGGGCAATTTCGCAATTAGCCCGCCACGTCAAGGCTGTAAATCGAACCAGTGATCGGGAAAATTTTGGGTTATCCCATAAATCTGTGGATAAATAGGTGTAAGATCCTGTTCATTGTCGGTGGCTTCAGGTGCACAAGCGCAGGTCAGTTTCGGCCATCCAGCGCCAGCACAGAAAAAAACCATGGAAAATCATGCTACTATTACACTTTTCCCTTATCGTACCCAGCCATTATTTGCGGTGCGTAAAGTCAGTGTGTTTTTTGACCAGCATTAACAGGCTTTGATTTATGGTTTTTTTATCCCCACTGCCCGCCCCGCCGGAAAACGAACGCCAGCTGTTTGAGCGCGCCCAAGCACTGGCCGGCTTTAGCTTTGGCGAGCTGGCCGCGCAGGCGCAAATCGCCATCCCCAACAACCTGAAGCGGGATAAAGGCTGGGTGGGCATGCTGCTGGAGCTTTACCTGGGCGCAATGGCCGGCAGCAAACCGGAACAAGATTTCCCGGAGCTGGGCATTGAGTTGAAGACCATTCCGGTCGACGCCGCCGGCAATCCGCTGGAAACCACCTTTGTCTGCGTTGCGCCGCTGACCGGCAACAGTGGGGTAACCTGGGAAAGCAGCCACGTGCGCCACAAGCTGGCCCGGGTGCTGTGGATCCCGGTTGAAGGCGAACGCCAAATTCCACTGGCGCAGCGCCGGGTCGGCTCGCCACTGCTCTGGAGCCCCAATGCGCAAGAAGAAGAGATGCTGCGCCGCGATTGGGAAGAGCTGATGGATCTGATCGTGCTCGGCCACGTTGAACGTATCACCGCGCGCCATGGCGAAGTACTGCAACTGCGGCCCAAGGCGGCCAACAGTAAAGCCCTGACCGAAGCGATCGGCGAACAGGGCCAACCCATTCTGACCTTGCCACGCGGTTTCTATCTGAAAAAGCGTTTCACCGCGGCCCTGCTGGCCCGGCATTTCACGGTTTAAAGGCTGTTAGCCGCACGCCATTGCAGGCAACGCGGTGTCACGGCTTTCAGAAACGCGTATAATCGCTACTTTGCATTTTTTGAGGTGTTCTGGGCAATGTTTGAATGGATTATGGATCCCAATGCCTGGTTGGCATTAGGTACGCTGACCATCCTTGAGATCGTTTTGGGTATCGATAACATTATTTTTCTTTCACTGGTGGTAGCAAAGCTGCCGAAGGCACAGCAAAACAAAGCGCGCCGCATGGGGCTGGCGGCGGCGATGCTGATGCGCCTGGCGCTGCTGGCTTCCATTGCCTGGGTTGTCCGCCTGACACACCCGTTGTTCAGCGTCGCTGGCTTTGATATTTCCACGCGCGATCTGATTCTGCTCTTCGGCGGGTTGTTCCTGATTTGGAAAGCCAGCAAAGAGATCCACGAAACCATCGAAGGCACGGAAGAAGAACACCACACCAAAGTGCACAGCTTTTGGGGCGCCATCATTCAGATCATGCTGCTGGATATTATCTTCAGCCTTGACTCGGTGATTACCGCGGTCGGGCTATCCGATCATCTGTTCATTATGATGGCCGCCGTGGTGATTGCCGTGGGCGTGATGATGTTCGCCGCCCGGCCGATTGGCGAATTCGTCAGCCGCCATCCTTCGGTAAAAATGCTGGCGCTCTCTTTCCTGATCCTGGTGGGCTTTACCCTGATGCTGGAAAGCTTCCAGATCCACGTGCCCAAAGGCTATATCTACTTTGCGATGTTCTTCTCAATGTCGGTCGAAGCCTTGAACCTGGTGCGCAACAGGAAAAGCCATACGGCGGATTAAGCCGTGCGCCTGGCCCTTGTGTGGGGCCAGGACGGCACCAGCCCCAGATAAAGACTTATCCGAAACTTTCGCCGGCCGAAATTTGTTAATCTTAACAGCGACTCTTTGACACAGATGAGGATTCGCGCAATGAAGAAATGGGTAATGGCGGCATCAGCGCTGCTGACGATCGCCGTGCTGGCGGGGTGTTCCAGCAATTATGTGATGGCGACCAAAGAGGGGAACATGATCCTCACCCAGGGCAAGCCACAGATGGATAGCGACACCGGCTTAATCAGTTATACGGACGAACAAGGCAATAACCGCCAGATTAACAGCGATCAGGTTTCACAAATCATCGAACGCTAAGTTAAGCCCAGGCAGTGCACCGCCTGCTTCATTGCGCTATCGCGCCCTCACGGCGTGATAGCTTTCTGCTCTGCCCCGCTTTAATCCTCTTCCCCCCCGTTCGCGGCTTGGTTATAGTCGGAAAAGGCGCCCTGCGTCGCATCTTTCACCAGGCTCCTGTTAAGCGCTCTATTAAGGAAGGCCGTTAATGCAATATCACCGAATTCCCCACAGTTCTTTAGAAGTGAGTGTGCTGGGACTGGGCACGATGACCTTTGGCGAACAAAATAGCGAAGCCGATGCCCATGCGCAGCTGGATTATGCCTTAGCTGCGGGTATCAACCTGATTGATACTGCGGAAATGTACCCGGTTCCCCCGCGCCCGGAAACACAGGGCCTGACCGAACAGTACATCGGCAGTTGGATCAAAGCGCGCGGCAACCGCGAAAAGATCGTGTTGGCGAGCAAAGTGGTCGGGCCGGTGCGCGGCAACGACAACGGCATTCGCCCCAACCAGGCGCTGGATCGAAAAAACATCCGTGCGGCGCTGGACGCCAGCCTGCAACGCCTGAACACCGATTACCTGGATCTGTACCAGTTGCACTGGCCGCAGCGCGCCACCAACTTTTTCGGCAAGCTGAACTACCGCTATAGCGATGAAAAAGCGGCGGTCACGCTGCTGGAAACGCTGGAAGCGCTGAACGAACAGGTGCGCGCCGGCAAAATCCGCTATATCGGCGTTTCCAACGAAACGCCCTACGGCGTGATGCGCTACCTGCACCTGGCGGAAAAACACGAACTGCCGCGCATTGTGACCATCCAGAACCCCTACAGCCTGCTGAACCGCAGCTTTGAAGTCGGCCTGGCGGAAATCAGCCAGCATGAAGGGGTGGAACTGTTGGCCTATTCCTGCCTGGCCTTCGGCACCCTGACCGGCAAATATCTGAACGGCGCCAAGCCGGCCGGCGCGCGCAATACGCTGTTCAGCCGTTTTACCCGCTACTCCTCGCCGCACAGCGAGCAGGCGATCGCTGAATACGTGGCGTTGGCGAAAAAGCACGGGCTGGATCCCGCGCAGATGGCGTTGGCGTTCGTGCGCCAGCAGCCGTTTGTCGCCAGCACTCTGCTGGGCGCCACCACGCTGGAACAGTTGAAAACCAACATCGACAGCTTCAACCTGACGTTAGGTGAAGAGGTATTGCAGGCACTGGAAGAAATCCACAGCCGCTTTACCATCCCCGCGCCTTAGCCTGTAATCCCCGGTGCGCGGTCTAGGCCGCGCGCCGCTGCGAAAACCACAGTGCGGCAATCGCCAGCGCGAACACCACGCCGAACCCAATACCGACCCCGACCACCGGCACGCCCATTTTCACCACCAGCGAATACAGGCCCAGCATTAACAACATCGCCGCGTTTTCGCCCAGGTTCTGCACGGCGATCGCGTTGCCCGCGCCAACCGACAACTTGCCGCGCGCCTGCAACAGCGCATTCAACGGCACCACGAAAAAGCCCCCCAACACGCCAATGGCGAACAGCAACAGGTAGGCATTGAGCATGCTGGTCTGCAGTGCGAAGATCGCCACTACCACGCCAATCAGGATCCCGGACGGCATACAGCGCTTTACCGTTTCCAGCGTCACGAAGCGCGCCGCCGCCCCAGCGCCGGCGACGATCCCCACGGCGACCATGGCATTGAGCAACGTCGGCGTGGCGTTATCGCTAATGCCCAGCGCAACCGGCACCCACAGCACCAGCAGGAAACGCAGCGTCACGCCGGCGCCCCAGAACAGGCTGGTGCCAATCAGCGAGAAGCGCGTCTGGCCATCGTGCCATAGCGTTTTGCAGGCGCTGAAAAACGCCCGGCCCATCGCCAGCGGCCGCCAGGAGGTGCCGGGATGCGCCGCCGCAAGATACGGAATGTAGTAGTTCGCCACCACCGCGGCGGCATAAACCAATGCGCACGCCGCCAGCGCGGCGATAATATGCCAGTCCGCCAGCACCCCGCCGGCGACGGAGCCTATCAGGATTGCCGCGATGGTCGACGCTTCCATCAGGCCGTTCGCCTTCACCAACTGATCGCCGCGGGCGATTTCCCCCAGGATGCCGTATTTGGCCGGCGAATAGGCCGCCGCGCCAATCCCCACCAGGGTATAACCGAGGAATGGGTCAAAGCCGAAACAAATCGCCAGCGCGCCGGCCAGCTTCAGGCCATTGGCCACCATCATCACCCGCCCCTTGGAGAAGCTGTCGGCGATCTGGCCGACAAAAGGCGCCAGAATAATGTAGGTGGCGACAAACGCCATCTGCAACACCGGCTGGCTCCAGTCCGGGTAGTGCTGCTGTTTGATCAGCGCCAGCGTAGCGAACAGCAGTGCGTTATCGCCAAACGCCGAAAAGAACTGGGCGCAGATCACCGCCATCATGCTGCGTGACAGCAACGGCGCCTCCGCATTATGCGACGAGGTATTCATTGGGCATTCTCCGGCTGCTCGGCCATTTTACGCAGGGTCACAAAATCGGGTTTGCCGCTGCCCAGCACCGGCAACGTTTTCTGTATGCGAATATCGCGCGGCACCGCCAGCTCCGGGATGCCCTGCTCGCGCGCGGCGCGCAACAGCGCATCGCGGGTGACTGCGGCATCGGTGGTAAACAGCACCAGCACTTCGCCTTTGCTGCTGTCGCTTTTCACCGTCGCCGCGTGCTGGCCATCCGGCGATACGCTGAGCGCCAGCTGTTCAACGCTCTCCAGCGAAACCATCTCCCCGGCCAGCTTAGCGAAACGCTTCACCCGGCCGCGGATAGCGCAGTAACCCTGTTCATCCAGCGTGACGATATCGCCGGTGTCATACCAGCCTGGCTGCACGTTGCCGTGTTGGTCTTCTGCGGCCGGCGGCTCCAGTTCGCCTGGACGTTCGACGCGCAGATAGCCTTTCATGATGTTTGGGCCTTTCAGTTGCAGGCGGCCGCCGTGCTCAATCCCCGGCATGGCGATCAGGCGCGCCTCCATCTTCGGCATGATGCGCCCGACGGTGCCCACTTTGGCCGCCATCGGCACGTTGATCGACACCACCGGCGCACACTCGGTTACGCCATAGCCCTCCAGAATGCGGATACCGAACTTGTCCTGCCAGATTTGCCGGGTGCTGTCCGCCAGTTTCTCCGCGCCTGCAACCACGTAGCGCAGGCGGGCAAAATCATACGGGTGGGCAAAGCGCGCGTAGTTGTTCAGGAAGGTCGGCGTGCCAAACAGCACCGTACAGTTTTTATCGTAAACCAGCTCCGGCACCACCCGGTAATGCAGCGGGCTTGGGTAGAGGAAGACCCGGCTGCCGGTGATCAGCGGCGTAATCAGCCCGACGGTCAGGCCGAAGGAGTGAAACAGCGGCAACGACGACATAAAGCGATCGCGCGGGGTGAAATCGGCAATCGTGCGAATTTGCTCGACGTTGGCCAGCAAGCTGGCATGGGAATGAACCACGCCCTTCGGCGTGCCTTCAGAGCCGGAGGTGAACAACACCAGCGCCGCATCGTCCGGCTGCTGCGCCAGCATGGCACGGGCGGGCTGCAGCAGGTGGCGCAGGATCCACAGTTTATCCGCCAGGGTAACCGTGTCTTTCAGATCTTCCAGATAGACCCAGTTGGCCTGCGGCACCTGTTCGGGCAAGTGGGTGAGCTTACCCTTTTCCAGGAACTGCCGGGAGGTGACAATGGTGTTGATGGTCGCCGCGGTCATCGCGCTTTTCAGCCCGTTGGCGCCTGCGGTGTAATTCAACATCGCCGGGATGCGGTTGCGCAGTGAGGCGCCAAAAATCGCCGCCACGGTGATGGTGGCGTTCGGCAGCAGCAGCCCGACGTGTTCCCTTTCCGCCGTAAAACGTTGCAGGATACGGCTGACGCCCAGGGACTTTTTGATCAGCCCGCGGTAGCTGTCTTCCTGAAAATTGATGTCTTCAATGCAGGGCTTGCCGTAGCCATAGCGTTGGCTGGCCGCCAGCAGCGCGCCGAACAGCGTTTGCGGCGTGCGGGTGTCCATCCGCGCCTGCATCATGATCTGGTGCAATTTTTCCCCCGCCAGCATGCGGCGCTCGCGGGCGCGCGGCGCTTGCGGCATCGGCAGTTGACAAGGGGGTAAAATAGACAGGGTGATCGACGGGAACCAGCGGATTTTAAATACCCCGGCCATACGGCCAAACGGGCTGTATTCAGGACCGTCAATACGCACCGGCACCACGGTGGCGCCGGATTTGGCGGCGATAAACCCGGCGCCGTCATAAACCTTCATCAGCGAACCGGTCACCGTGATGCGCCCTTCCGGGAACACCACGATAGGCCGGCCTTTTTGCACTTCGCGCACCAGGTTCTTCACCGCCATCGGCTTGGTGGGATCCAGCGAGACAAAATCGACATAGTTTTTCAGCCAACGCATAAACCAACGGTCGGAAACGCTGGAATAGACGGCAAACACCGGCTTGATCGGCAGGAACAGCGCTAACAGTGCGCCATCAAGGAAAGAGACGTGATTGGGGGTGATCAGCAATTTTTGCTGATTTACGTTGTTTAGGTCACCTTCAACGCGCACGCGAAACAACACCCGGAACAGTGTGCGTAATATGGCATACATCATGCCCCTTCTCCTTGGCTAAACGGTTGTAGGGGCAAAGAATACTATATGGTAGGGGCGGGGCAAAAAAAAACCTACGCATCCGCGTAGGTTGGTGCAATTGAAAATGGTATCAACATACCGGGTATGCTGATTTCTCACCAATCAATACCTCTGGGACTACCTACTCTAGAGAAAGGCCGCGTAAGAAACTACCGCGGAAACGCAAACGTTCTGCTCTAAATGCAACCAGCTGTAAATATCCCGCACCGGCTGGAAATAACTCATAAAATCAGCAGAAATGGGCTGCGGCGACGGCTAAACGGCGGGCAAAAAAACCGATGTCAAACCATTCGCGCAAATCACCATTTAATTAAAAATACATACAATACAGATGGTTACGCCACTTTTCATACCGCTTGCGGGAGATGCAGCGTTGTGGGCTGGAAGCCACATAAAAGCCCAGAGAAAGCAAGCCGGGGGCGTGTTGTAAAGGTGACGATTGCCAAGAGAAAGATAGTGGGCTTATATCGTCATCGTAGTTCATTTCTTCACGCTCCATCCAGAACAAAGAAGGAGCGAGTTAGCCACCAAAATGCAACATGCCGAGTAGATCTTCGAGTCGTTCGAACCGACTTGATCAAGGCCTGCTATGCAGCGATGACGGTCGGCGCTGCACATGAAGCACGTAATACATTTCTATGCAGCGACTCCGCTCCCAGAATTTCGTATTACCCGACAGTCAATAGAAAGAGCCAAGAGACGCAGTGCCAGAGATAAGAGGTTCCGATGGACATGAATATCCCCGCTGACGCATTTACTTTCGGTAACGAACACGGTCTTCAATCTTCTGGATCGCGTTGAGTGCTTCATGACCTAGCTCCTCTTCGTCGCAAAGACTGCGTAAATGTTGCAAGTCGTCGGCATCTCCAAACTGCCCAATCACTTGAATGGAAAAGGAAACAATTCGCGTCAGATCATTCATGAACCCGTGTTCGTGGTACGTCTTCTGCGACTCGCGATTGGTCAATGCATCACGGCAGACAGCCAGGGCTGTGTTCGGATAACTCGTTGTAACGTGAGTTCTTGTACCATCCGAAGACAACATTTGAGATGTTGAATACCACAGTGCTCCGGCACTTGCCGATGCGGAGTAAGCCAGTAACGTAGTTCGTGCACTGAGAGTCTGGGGCGAGGATTCGAGTTCGTAATCGCTCAACCGGCAAGCCCAGTAAGCTAATTCCCCGCAGGCCCGCATGGTTTCATCGACATCGACCGGCGATGTCGGAGCAGCAGGAAGTGGAAGGCTCAAAATTCCCATTGCTTCGTGTGCTGCGAAAAATGCCTCGACCGCATCTTGCGGCATGACCGACCGTTTGGCTGGCAACCTAAGCCATGGCTCAATAGCTTCGGAAACTGCTGGATCACCGAAGTCTGTAAGCTGACGAATCAGAATGCCGACAAACGAAACATACTCTGTGCTCGCCCCTTTGAGCGCCTTGAATAGGAATTGCCGCTTCTGATCGCTAGCGAGATTGTCGATCTCCTCCCAATAAATTCTGTCATACGGGTGATCGAATTGTCGCAAGAAGATATCCCATGCTTCCGTATTGGCCTGGGGCCCCGACTCGGAGAACACGCTTTTGATCTCCTCTAAGACTGCCGTTCTGTAATTTTCTTCTTCAGCGTCTAGTCCACCCAAACTCTTCAGTGCATCGAAAATCATGGAATTCATAAACACGCCGAGTTTATCCATGGAGTCCTCAAGCGCCACGATCATCTTCGCCTTGACGGCATCATCCACATCTCTCAAGTGGACACAAAAATCCATTGTGGCTAGCTGAAGGTGGTAGGGCAAGCTCCTTAGTCGTTCAAGAAGATTCAACACACATGACGCTGCCCATGATGTATGCTCCGTGAACCTGGTGATTCCGATAAGAACGTAGAACTCGCTATGCGTGCTCGCTTCATTCCATGCTCCTTTTAGGGCCTCACCAAACTCACGCCCTGGATTGTGGCGAAAGCTCAGGCCTCCACTATGGATAAAGGACACAAGCTGTGACAGCGCGACCTTGCGATTGAACACATAGACTTGGCTAAAGATCTCATGCCGAAGCGGCACCTCTTTGGCTCTTGCTTCCTCATAGAGATCATGATTGGCTTCGACAATTCTCTCTTCCATGGCACGACATGCCGTCATGATTTGATTGAAGTGGATTCCCTGCATTAGAAGCCAGCCAATAGCAGGAAGAAAAGCTTCAAACGTCGAGAGGATTGGCCGACGTTCGCCAGTCTCAATCGAACAGCTATGCCACCCCTCGCCATTCAGAAGGAAGTGCAGTTCAGAAGGCTCTGCGACCATTTCGGCGAGCAGCACGTCGAGCTTTGCTTTCACGATACGTCTAGCTGCACCTCCACATTCCCCCCGAACACAAGACTCCAGGATGCCCTGATCAGTGGTCTTATCCAGAATATCCCTTAGCGTCGAATCGTCCTCCATCGCCCCTAGGATAAGAACCTTGGAGCCATGGAATCGCGGCGATCGCAGCATAGCTTGCACACGCTCAGAATCTTTGTGAGTTGCGCGAACCACAAATTCTGCCATGAAGGCATAGAAAAACATTTCGTGAGAGAAGCTGAGTCTGTCACCGCGCTGTGACACAAGCCGCGACTCAAGGACCGCGTGCCATGTTGCGTCTGTCACGCCTGCCGCATCGCAAAACCTGTCAAATTCTCGAACAGACAAACTAAATGCAGTTTGGGAGAACAGTTCTCCTGCGAACCCGGAAAGCAGCCGAATTCCCGCCGCTGCGGAATCACCGAAACGCATTCGGGCGACTGTGTCGAATAGAACGAACTTACTTGCTCCGGCAGGCAGTAATGCAGCGGCCTGCCCAATAAGTTCCGCTTCAAGTCCTGAGCGCGCTATTTCTAGGAGGGGTTGGCAGTTCGTGAAGTTTTCATCTTCCCGACTAAGTTTTGCAAGCAATGACTTCAGCTTGGGTTGTGGCGGATTGACAAGAATTTCTTCGACTGGCAGAAGGTCTTGCCTAGCAAGGGTGCATTGTGAGGTAATAACAATGCCCGCACCATAGCGCAGTGAGAACGCTTGGAGACTTCGCGTCAAAGCAGTTCGCAAAGGCTCTGGACACTCGTTGTAGCCGTCGAGAAACAGAACAATATGCTTTGCAAGGAGGCGGCTGGCTCTTAGGAAATCGCGCGCGGAAGTGCCTAGTAGTCCAAGCTCGACGTCAATGATCTTCTGCAGCTTGCCCTCGAAGTCTTTGCCTTGGATGTGAATAGGCAGCACACCGGCCTGGATACATTCCGTGGCGATGCGTGCACTCAGCAAGGACTTTCCACATCCTGACGGCCCTCTGATCAGAAGCGCAGATTTCGACGACAGGGCCATCTCTAGAATCTTAGATGCCGAGATAAATTTGTCATCAAGGTGGTATTGGTCCTCTGCCAGCCGTGCACCGATTGGCCCGTGAAACTCCAAAAAAGCGGACTCATAACTTGACACTATTCGCTCTGATAAGAGCACAGTTTCATGAATTGCCGCATCTTTTCCCGATACGCGTTCAAGGTTCAAATGAGCTGCGAGCACTTGGCATCGCTCTTCACTCAACAAGGCTCCTGACATTGTGCTGAGAGCAACCTCGATCGCATCCAGCCCGCCAGTGATCACCTTGAAATCACTCGGTGGCAACGAGGAGCCTGACGGAATCGCCGGCGCAATGGCTAGCAAGGAGTTGGGATAGCCGGAAAGAGCGCCGAATAGCTCGGCCATTGCATCACGCAACGCATTCTTGGCATCCAAGGCTTGAATGTACCCGTTGCGTAGCTTTCGACTACCGTACGATCCGACCTGGGTCCAACTGCCGTTCACACCTCCCTTGATGGGCAGTGTGTATCCCTTGGCTTCAATAACAAGCGTAGTTGTGGCGGAAAAGACCGCGACATCAACCTGACGCCCATTAACGTTGAAGTTGGCGAATATGTAGGCCCACTCAGTGCCCTTTTCTAGAGCATCGCAAACGGTGACCAAAACCTCGCGATCCGAGGCGTGTTCAAGCCGCTCTCCGATAAATAGCCGGACGCCGTTCCCACCGTGACGTGCTGTGCTCATCAGTTTGAATCACCCGTACGACGCGCCAAATATCGACACAGCACTCCACTCCCCCCGACCATCAATTCCGCTTCTTCAAATTCAGGCGGCATTTCTTCCACGAGATGCCTGCCGAAGTTGGAGGAGTAGGCCCATGCCTTTTCAACGATCTGATCGACAGGCTTGGGAAAAAGTCCGGAATTTCGCTGGGTCAGTTGACCCGGCGTGTCTTTGCTTCCTACAACGTCTCGCGCCACGTACTCAAGAGCGGCCATCGCATGTTGGATCGCCCCACTAATTTCAGGTTGAGGCCTACGTGACAGATTTTGCAGGGCCTCGTGCCTGATACTGATTTCTGCATCAGGCCTTGAATATCCCTGTCGCCTGGAAAACAAATCCATAGTACCTCCGTGAAAATAACATACCAAGCTACCACATCCCCCCCCCGAGTTTCCCAACTGCTAAATCCGGCCGCCATATACTTTCGCCTGCTCCGACTGATAATCATACTGCTCACAGAATTACCAAGCCCCGGACAACTTGTGCCCCAGCATAATTTCCGCGACGTGCTGCTCGGTGAACGTTAAAATGTTCGCTCTGGCCGCAGCCAGGCTGAAACTGTAGGCCAAACGGGGGACGATCGGCAGTTCCTGGTCGATAATGGAAATTATAGAATTCTATTTAGTTTTTTGTTACTTCGGCCTAGCCCCCTTTCTGAACCCCCGCTCCCCCGCCATGAATGCTTCCAGCATGTGCGGGATCAGCGTCGCGGCATCGACCACCTCGCCATACACCTGCGCATGCAGCGCGGCGTAACGGTCTAGGTCGGCTTTCAGGCTAGCCGGGCAGACAAAGGTCAGCTTGACGTTCTCGGTCTTGGGTAGGGGCCCCAGCAGCAGTTTACTGGTCGTGCTCATCGCGAAGTCCACTTGTTGAAGAACATCGGCTGATAGGGCCGTAGCACCAGATGGCAGTTGACGATGATGCGCACCGGCAAGCCAGGGCGGCTGGTCAGCGTGGGCTGGATGTTAAGGTTGGGCCGCATCGACTGCGGACTTGGCGAGCTTGATCTTCGCCATGATGACTCCTCGGAAAGCCCGGTTTCCAAGATCCGCATTGGGGCCACGCGATGGGAAGCCGGGTCAAGTTTTGGAAAGCACCGGCATATGTTGGTTGAACTCGCCTAATGGATTGATAAACCTGCTGTACCTAGCCTTGGCGTAGTCCAGTGAACTGCGGTACTGGAGTCATCGTGAAACAAAAAAAAACCTACGCATCTGCGTAGGTTGGTGCAAGGACAATGGGTTCAACACGAATGTTGACACTCACCAATCAATACCTCTGGGTCCGAATACTGTAGCGCGTAGCCCGGCCAGGCGGCCAACGAACAATCGAAACATTAGCGCGCAAAGTGTAACGAGCGGTGTAAAGCGCCAATTATGCCGGTAACACCACAGTTGGCGCTGCCGCCGCTTGCAGCGCCGGTTTTTTTCCGCAAGACTGTGGGCGTGTAAGCGGTTACCCAGGATCATTGAAAACTATGGCCACGATAAAGGATGTTGCCAGGCTTGCGGGCGTTTCCGTAGCCACGGTATCACGCGTCATCAACAATTCGCCCAAAGCCAGCGAAGGATCGCGTAACGCCGTGCTGGCGGCGATGGAACAACTGCAGTACCACCCCAACGCCAATGCGCGCGCGCTGGCACAGCAATCCACCGAAACGCTGGGGCTGGTGGTTAGCGACGTATCCGATCCGTTCTTTGGCACGATGGTCAAGGCGGTGGAACAGGTGGCCTACGCCACGCACAACTTCCTGTTGATTGGCAACGGCTATCACGATGCCGAAAAAGAGCGCCAGGCGATTGAGCAACTGGTGCGCCACCGCTGCGGCGCGCTGGTGGTGCACGCCAAAACGCTGAGCGACAGCGAACTGGGCGTGTGGATGGAACAAATCCCGGGCATGGTGCTGATTAACCGCACGCTGCCGGGGTTTGAGCAACGCTGCGTGGCGCTCGACGATCGCTATGGCGCCTGGCTCGCCACGCGCCATCTGATCCAACAGGGGCACCGGCGCATCGCGATCCTCTGCTCCACCCACAAGATTTCCGATGCGGCCGACCGGCTGCAGGGCTATCTGGACGCCTTACAAGAGCATGACATCGCGCTGGATGAAAAACTGATTGTCTATGGCGAGCCGGACGTGGTCGGCGGCGAACAGGCGATGATCGAGCTGCTGGGGCGCAGTAAACCGTTCACCGCCGCCACCTGCTACAACGATCCGATGGCCGCCGGCGCGCTTTCGGTGCTAAGCGACAACGGCATTGACGTGCCGGGGAAAATTTCGCTGATTGGCTTTGACGATGTGTTGATCTCGCGTTACCTGCGCCCACGCTTAACCACCATCCGCTACCCGGTGGTGGCGATGGCCACCCAGGCTGCCGAGCTGGCGTTAGCGCTGGCCAATAACCAGCCGCTGCCGGAGACCACCCACATGTTCAGCCCCACGCTGGTACGCCGCCATTCGGTCGCCAGCCTGGCGGGCGCCGATCGCTGACGCCGCTATGTTAAACTCGGCAAAATTTGTCATAGCGGACGTTGAAAGAGGTTAGCCACAGATGATCACCATGTTGGATGTCGCCCTGCGCGCGGGGGTTTCTAAAGCCACGGTATCACGCGTATTAAACGGCACCGGCCAGGTGAAAAAAAGCACCCGCGACGCGGTATTCAAAGCCATGGATGAGTTGGGCTACCGGCCGAATTTTCTCGCCCAATCGCTGGCCAATAAAAGCTCCAACAGCATTGGGTTGGTGGTTTCCAACTTCGACGGCCCCTACTTTGGCCGCCTGCTACGCCAGGCCGCCAAGCAGGTGGAAGCCAGCGGTAAGCACCTGATCGTGACCGACGGCCATGACTCGCCGGAGGATGAACGGCAGGCGGTGCAGTTGCTGGCAGACCGCCGTTGCGACGCGATTATTCTTTATACCCGTTTTATGTCCGAACCCGCGCTGATGGCGCTGCTGAACACCCTGCCGGTTCCGTTGATGATCATCAACCGCGATCTGCCCCAGGCGCGCGAACGCTGCGTGTTCTTTGAGCAGCAGCGCGCCGCTTTCAACGCCGTCGACTATTTGATCCGCCAGGGGCACCGTGAGATCGCCTGCATCACCGGGCCGATCGCCACGCCAACCGCCCAGGCGCGCCTGGCCGGCTATCGCCAGGCCTTACAGCAGCAGCGGTTGCCGTATAACGAGCGGCTGATCGCCCACGGCGACAGCAGCGTACCCAGCGGCTATCACGGCTGCCGCGAGCTGCTGGCGCGCAAGGTGGCGTTCAGCGCCCTGTTTGCCAGCAATGACGATATGGCGATCGGCGCGATGAAAGCCCTGAATGAAGCGGGGAAACGCCTGCCGCAGGAGGTTTCGCTGTTCGGCTTTGACGACGAACCCAGCGCAGCCTACCTGCACCCGGCGCTTTCCACCGTCTACCTGCCGATTGATGCGATGATCGAAGCCGCCATCACGCAGGCCTTCCGCCTGATTAACCATGAAAAAACGCCGCCGCTGACGCCGTTTACCGGCGAACTGCGGCTGCGTGATTCCGTGGTGCCGGGGCCCTACGCCGGGCAGTAGCCGTGGGCAGCGTGTGGCCCGGCGGCAATCACCAGCCCACGTGCCACGGTTAAACCAACTCCAGCGCGATCAGCTCTTCAATGGTCTGCCGGCGGCGGATCAGGCGCGGCACGCCATGCTCAAACAACACCTCCGGCAACAGTGGGCGGCTATTGTAATTGGACGACATCGAAGCGCCGTAGGCGCCGGTATCGTGAAACACCAGATAGTCATCCACCTGCACCGGTGGCAGCGCGCGGGTTTCAATACCGCCGCCGGCCTGCTGGGTAAACACATCGCCGGATTCGCATAGCGGCCCGGCAACCACGGTTTCACGCAGCGGTTGCCCGGCAAGCGCGCGGCCATCCGCCGGCAATAGCGAGATATGGTGGTAGCTGCCATACATGGAGGGGCGCATCAGATCGTTAAACCCGGCGTCAACCAGCACAAAGTGGCGGCTGCCCATGTCTTTCACCGCGCGCACTTGCGCCACCAGCACGCCGGCCTCCGCCACCAGGAAACGGCCCGGTTCGATTTCCAGCTTCACCGGGTGGCCAAGGTGCGCGGCAATGCGCGCCCGCGCGGCGTCCCACAGCCCGAAGTAGTTTTCCGTATCGATCGACTCATCCCCTTGCTGATAGGGAATCGACAGGCCGCCGCCGGCGGAGATGGCGTGTAAATCCTGCCCCAGCGCAATCACCTGCTGCACCATGGCATCACAAACGCGCGCCAGGTGCTGGTAATCCACGCCGGAACCGATATGCATATGTACGCCGATCAGTTGTAGGCCATGGCGCTGAATCTTTTCGATCGCCTGCGGTAAATCCTCATACCAGATGCCGTGCTTACTGTTCTCGCCGCCGGTGTTAGTTTTCTGGCTGTGGCCGTGGCCAAACCCCGGGTTGACGCGCAGCCATACCGGGTGCCCGGCGGCGCACTGCCCCAGTTGTTCCAGCATATCGATGGAGCCGGCGTTGACCGGGATTTTCAGTTCGCTAACACGCGCCAGCGTAGCCTGATCCAGCAGATCGGCGGTAAACACGATCTCATCGCCGCCCGGCTGAAAACCGGCCTGCAGCGCACGCTCGATTTCCCCCAGCGACACCGAATCCACCTTCACGCCCTGCTCACGCATCAGGCGCAGAATGTGGATGTTGGAACAGGCCTTCTGGGCGAAGCGGATCACATCGAAGTGCCGCAGTTGGGCAATCTGTTGTTTGATAATTTCGGCGTCATAAGCCCAGACAGGGCAACCAAAGCGGGCGGGTAGCGCCAGCAGGTTAGCGGCGTTCAAGGCGGTGGTGGTGTCATTCAATGCGCGTGGCATGGCAGTTATCCCAAAATAACGATTTTCATCATCATGCCGCAAGCCGTTACGGCTGAAAAATATCTATTTCGCCATAGTCTATTCATTTATGATATGGCTTTAGCCGCCAGCAGAGAGCCCCATGCACGCCATTACCCTGCGCCAGATTGAGATCTTCCAGGCGGTGATGACCACCGGCAACCTCACCGAAGCCGCGGCATTGCTGCAAACCTCCCAGCCGACCGTCAGCCGCGAGCTGGCGCGCTTTGAAAAACTGATCCGGCTGCAGCTGTTCGATCGGGTGCGCGGCCGCCTATACCCGACGGTGCAAGGGCTGAGGCTGTATGAAGAAGTGCAGCGCTCCTATTACGGGTTGGAGCGCATCATCAACGCCGCCGCCGGCATCCGCCAGTTCGAACAGGCGCAACTTTCCATCGCCTGTCTGCCGGTATTTTCGCAATCGTTGCTGCCGGCGATCTGCAAACCTTTTATCGACCGTTATCCAGAGGTCAGCTTCAGCGTGATCCCGCAGGAGTCACCGCTGCTTGAGGAGTGGCTGTCGGCGCAGCGCCACGATCTGGGCCTGACGGAAAACCCGCATACCCCCGCCGGCACGGAACGGCTAACGTTGATGGCGCTGGATGAAGTGTGCGTATTGCCCACTGGGCACTCGCTGGCGGCAAAAAAGATCCTGACGCCGCAGGATTTCGACGGCGAGAATTACATCAGTTTGTCCAGCACCGACAGCTATCGCCAGTTGCTTGACGCCCTATTCCAGGAACAGCGGGTTGATCGGCGGCTGGTGATGGAAACCCACAGCGCCGCTTCGGTATGCGCCATGGTAAAAGCGGGGGTCGGTCTTTCCATCGTCAACCCGTTGACGGCGCTGGATTACGCCGGCAACGGCGTGCACGTGCGCCCATTCAGCACGGCGGTGCCCTTTACCGTCAGCCTGATCCGGCCATTGCACCGCCCGTCTTCGGCGCTAGTCACCGCCTTTATTCAGCACCTGCAGCAGCAGGTGGAACAGTTGCCCGCCCGCCTGGCGGAGGTGACGACCCACTAAACGCCGTGCTGCGCCCGGATACGCCGCATGCGCCCGAAGGTCAGCAGGCACAACGCCAGGCCGAACGCGGCGATCAACGCCGCCGCCAGCGGCACCGCGGTCAGCCCAAAGCCGTGCGCAATCACCTGGCCACCAGCCCAGGCGCCCAGCGCATTGCCCAGGTTAAAGGCGGCAATGTTGAGGGTGGAAACCAGGTTGGGCGCTTTTTTGCCGTAGGCCACCACGTTAATCTGCAGCGCCGGCACCGCGGCAAACGAGACCGCCGCCCACAGGAACAGCGTTAACTCGGCCGGCACCAGCGAATGGCTGGTCCAGTGAAACAACGCAGAGAAAAAAGCGATCGCCAGGAAAACGCCGGTCAGCGTCACCCCCAGGCGCCAGTCCGCCAGGCGGCCGCCGAGGATATTACCCAGCGTCAGGCCAACCCCCATCAACAACAGCGTCCAACTGACCCCGGCAGGCGCCACGCCGGTCACTTCCGTCAACAGCGGCGCGATATAAGTAAACAGCGCAAACATCGATGCGGCAAACGCCACCGTCATCAACAGCGACAGCCAAATGCCGCCGCCACGCAGCGCCGCCAGTTCCTTTTTCAACTCGGCCGGCGCTTCGTCGCGCACCTCCGGCAGTTTGGTATACAGCGCCAGCAGGGAAAACACCCCAATCAGCGATACCGCCCAAAATGTGGAGCGCCAGCCCAACATCTGCCCCAGGGCCGTCCCCAACGGCACGCCGAGCACGTTCGCCAGCGTCAGCCCGGTAAACATCATCGCCACGGCAGAGGCCCGGCGGTTCGGCGCCACCAGGTTGGCCGCCACCACGGCGCCGATGCCAAAGAAAGCGCCATGGCACAGTGCGGTAATCACCCGCGCCAGCATCAGGAAACCATAGCTGTAGCCCAGCGCACACATCAGGTTGCCCACGATAAAAATCGTCATCAGCAACAGCAGCGTTTTTTTGCGCGGCAGGCGGGCGGTCAGCAGCGCCATGATCGGCGCGCCGATCGCCACCCCCAGCGCATAGCCGGAGATCAGCCAGCCGGCGCTGGGAATCGACACCTGCAAATCGCCGGCCACCTCCGGCAACAGCCCCATAATGACAAATTCAGTCGTGCCAATGGCAAATGCACTTAGCGCCAGTGCAAACAGTGAAGCCGGCATGTATTACGCTCCCAATCAACAACGCCCCGCTGCAACGTGCGCAGAGCAGATTAAAGACGAAACGCGGTGAACGGCCGGACGGCCGCCAAGATGAAAACAAAGACGCCGCACGGCGAAACGCCCCAGCGGCTTGCAAGATAGATATAACCCAGGAAAAACAGCGTGTTCCCGTTTATAGCAATAGCATGGCAGGTAAAAAGTCCGCCAGTGGCAAAACGCCCACAGCGCAGAAAAAACCACTGGCGGCGCGCTAAGCGATTGAATGGGCTAATGATGAAAAATGTGTATAAATGTTACACCACCGTTAATAATGTTAGCGTAAGCCGGCACGCCACTGCCCATCATTGGCAAACCACGCCACCAGAAAATCCAGCATGGTGCGCACCGCCGCCGGCATCTGGTGGCGTGAGGTGTAAATACCATAAATCCCCATCGCCCGCGGCCGGTATGCCGGCAGCAGTTCCACCAGTTCGCCGCTGGCCAGCAGCGGCGCCACCGAATAGTAAGGCTGGAGCGCTATGCCGGCGCCCAGCAGGGCGCTGGTCATTAACACCATCGATTCATTGGCGCTCAGGTTGCCACTCACCGCCACCGCGGTTTCCCCATCCCGATGGTTAAAGTGCCACAGGCTTTTACCGAAATAGGAATAGGTCAGGCAGTTATGCAACGCCAGATCCTGCGGCTGGCGCGGGATGCCGTGCGCGGCCAAATAGGCCGGTGCGGCGCAGACCACTGAATCACAGGTGGATAGCGGCCGGGCGATCAGGTTGGGGTCCAGTTCGTTGGTGATGCGCAATGCCAAATCAATCCGTTCCTCCACCAGGTTCACCGTGCGGTTGCTCATCTGCATATCGACCGCCACCTGTGGGTAACGCTGCTGATATTCCACCACCGCGCGGGCCAATGCGTTTTGCCCCAACGACTGCGAACAACTGATACGCAGCAAACCGCGCAGCTCATCCCCCTGTTCGCCATTGGCCAGATCGATCTCACCGGCCAGCGCCAGCATCCGGCGGCAGCGCTCTAACGTGCGCTCGCCGGCATCCGTCAGGCTCAGGCGGCGCGTGGTGCGGTGCAACAAGCGCGCGCCGGCCCATTGCTCCATCTGCGCCAGATAACGCGTCACCATGGCGCGCGACATGCCCAACGCTTCAGCCGCCGCAATCATGCTGCCGCGCTCAACAATGGCGACGAAGACCTCTGCCGCAATAATGCGATCCATAATTCGCTCGATTTACGCAATTGATAATTGCAGATTATCCGGTTTTTCGTTCGTTTTATGCAACCTATCCTATGGCGCTAACATCACCTCATCTAGGGCACCACACATGTTCAAACACCTTTTTCTGGCGCTGGCTCTCAGCGCCACCACCACGTTAAGCGCCGCCGCCGTCACGCCGCCACTGACGCTGGAGGTTTATAACCCAGGGGAAAAAAGCATCTTCCCGGTATCATCCGAAATTATCAGCGGCCAACACGAAGTGGCACTGATTGATGCGCAGTTTCAGCGCAATGACGCTGAAGCTCTGGTGAAAAAGATCAAGGCCGGCGGCAAGAAACTGACCACCGTCTACATCAGCCATTCCGATCCGGATTTCTATTTCGGCCTGGACGTGATTCAGGCCGCCTTCCCGGCGGCGAAAATCATCGCCTCGCCGGCGACCATCAACGAGATCAACGCCAGCAAAGACGGCAAGCTGGCCTATTGGGGGCCCATCCTGAAAGAAAACGCGCCACGCAAGTTGATCGTGCCGCAGCCGTTGCAGGGCGACAGCTTTAGCGTTGACGGCCAAAAGATCGCGATCAAGGGCCTGAATGGCCCAACGCCGGACCGCACCTATGTGTGGAGCCCGGTGCTGAAGGCGGTGGTCGGCGGGGTGCCGGTTTCCGGCAACAACATCCATCTGTGGATGGCGGATACGCAAACCAAAGCCTCGCGCGTTCACTGGCAGCAAACCCTTGCCGGCATCCAGGCGTTGCAACCACAGACGGTAGTGCCGGGGCATTATCTGCCGGGCGCGGCGCAAACCCTGGAATCGGTCACCTTTACCCAACGCTACCTGAGCACACTTGAAGCTGAATTGCCCAAAGCCCGTAATGCCGCCGAACTGATCGCGGTGATGAAAAAGCACTATCCCGCCCTGCAAGACGAATCGAGCCTGGAAATGAGCGCCAAGGTGTTGAAAGGCGAGATGCAATGGCCGCAGTAAACGCGCTGCCCCCGGCGTAACCGGGCAGCCGCGCATTGCCCCATGCCCTATCAGGCAAACCCGCAGGCCTCTTCCACACGCAATAATCATGCAAACGCCTGGTAACGAAAAAACTACTTACAACACACCGTTTGTTTGTTACCGTTGCCACGCCCATGCTGAAACGCAGCGGCTCTCGCCCCACGTGGCCTGGCAATCTGCTGATTTAATTGGAAGAGTATGAGTACTACACACGAAAATACCGCCCCTAAACATGCTGTTTGGCAGTTAATCAAACCCTTTTGGGTTTCCGAAGAAAAATGGCGCGCCTGGGCCATGCTGGTCGCCATCATCGCCCTCTCACTGGGCCTGGTTTACATCAGCGTACTGCTGAACCAGTGGAACCAAGTGTTCTACGATGCGCTGCAAAATAAAAACTTTCCGGTGTTCAAGCAGCAGCTATGGCGCTTCACCTATCTGGCGCTGATTTTTATCGTGTTGGCGGTGTATAAGGTCTATCTGACCCAGGGCCTGCAGATGCATTGGCGCAACTGGATGACCCACAAATACATGGATAAGTGGCTGGCGCATCAGGCCTATTATCATACCGAACAGCAGCAGACGATAGATAACCCGGACCAGCGTATCGCCGAAGATTTGAACGTGCTCACCCAGTACACCCTGTCGCTGTCGCTGGGGCTGCTTTCCAGCCTGGTCACGCTGTTTTCCTTTATTACCATTTTGTGGAGCATCAGCGGCCCGCTCACCTTTGCCATCAGCGATCACAGCATTTCCATACCGGGTTACATGGTGTGGTTTGCCCTGCTGTATGCCGTGTTGGGTTCACTGTTGATTTGGTGGATCGGCAAGCCACTGGTGCTGCTGGGCTTTAACCAGGAACGCTATGAGGCAAACTTCCGTTTTGGCCTAATTCGCATCCGCGAAAATAACGACGCCATCGCGCTTTATCACGGCGAGCCAAGCGAAGTACAGCAGCTAAGCGGCCGCTTTGCCGCGATCCGCAACAACTGGTGGGCGATCATGCGCGTTACCCGGCGGTTGAATATCGCCTCCAACTTCTATGGCCAGTTCGCCAATATTTTCCCGATCCTGGTGGCGGCGCCGCGTTATTTTTCCGGTGCCATTCAGATGGGCGGGCTGATGCAGATCGCCTCGGCCTTCGGCCAGGTGCAGGGTGCGCTGTCCTGGTTTATCGATGCGTTCAACAATTTGGCCACCTGGAAAGCCTGCGTCAACCGTTTAGCCGGCTTCAACGCCGCCATCGATCAGGTGCACCACCAATCCTACGGTATCACCACGCGGTATGAAGACGCTGCGCCGCTGGCGCTGCATAACCTGGGGCTGGAGTTGCCGGACGGCCAGGCGCTGTTGGCCGGCGCCAATGTGGCGCCTAAACGCGGTGAGCGGGTGCTGATCGTCGGCCCATCCGGCTGCGGCAAATCCACGCTGCTGCGCGCTATCGCCGGGATCTGGCCTTACGGCTCAGGTACTATCGGGCTGGATGACACCGCCAGCACGCTGTTCCTGCCGCAGCGCAGCTATATCCCAATCGGTACGCTGCGCGAAGCGCTGAGCTACCCGCATCTGGCGGCAGAATACAACGATGAGCAACTGCTGGCCGCACTGGAAAAATGCCAACTGAAGCACTTGCAACGCTGGCTGGATACCGCCGCCAACTGGAGCCACCGGCTTTCGCCCGGCGAGCAGCAGCGGTTGGCGTTTGCACGGGCGATCCTCACCCGGCCGGATATTCTGTTCCTGGATGAGGCCACCAGCGCTCTGGATGATGAAACCGAACAGCTGATGTACAGCCTGCTGCTGAGCGAGCTACCGGAAGTGACGCTGATTAGCGTCGCACACCGCAACAGCGTGGCGAAATATCATCAGACCTGCTGGCGCTTCTGCCGCCAGGAAAATCAACCGGCCATCATGACCGTTAACCCGCTGCCAGGCGGGGCGTAAACGCAAGCAGCCGGGCGATGAAAGCCCGGCTGCCGGCAAAACGGTGCTGTATGTAGTTATCTGCGCTTGCCGGGGATACGCCCGAACGGCGTGCCCAATGCCCGGCTCGATAGAAAGAAACGCTTAATTCAGTTCAACCAACCAACGGTAAAATGCGTCACCAACCCGACGATAACCAGGATGGCAATCACCGCTGCGGTATAAAGGACTATGCGACGCGGGCTATAAAACGACATGCAGTCTCCTCAATGACACAGGCGTTAAGCCATCAATATACTATGTTTCGGCGCCGCGCCGCTATGGCGTATGTTCGCCGCGGGCGATTCTCTTTGCCCGGCAGGCGATGCGCGAAGTGATTGATTACTGACCGGCATGCCGTAAACTTACGCCCAACCCGCCTTGAAAACACGGAGCGTTATGTTAGCCAGCCACGAATACGCCAACGACCTGCTGCTGTTCGCGCTGATTGTCGACTGCGGATCTTTTAGCAAAGCGGCGGAAGCCGCGGGCATCACCAGTTCGGTAGTCAGCAAACGCATCGGCCGCCTGGAAAAATCCCTCGGTGCGCGTCTGCTTTACCGCACCACTCGCAGCCTGACCCTGACCGAAAACGGCCAGGAGCTGTATCGCCAGGCCAAAGAGATCAGCCAGCAAATCCAGGGCGCCCTGTATGCCGTCAGTGAGAAAAGCGACGAACTCACCGGGGTGATCCGCATGTCGGTGCCTACCATTTCCGGCGAACTGCTGCTCAGTGAAAGCGTAGCGGAATTTTGCGCCCGCCACCCGCAGCTAAAAGTAGAAATGCGCCTGGAAAACCGCTTTGCCGATCTGGTCAACGAAGGTATCGATCTGGCCATCCGCACCGGCACCATGCCGGATTCCAGCCTGATCGCCCGGCCGATTCTCGATTCACATTGGGTGATTGTCTGTTCACCCAGTTACCTGCAACAACACCCGCAGCCGCAAACGGCGGACGATCTGCTCAGCCATAATTGCCTGACCTATACCTATCAGGAAAATGGCACCGCCAACTGGCTGATGAAGCGCCCCGGCAGCAGCGAAATTTATGAGCTGCGAGTCAACGGCAACTTTTCCGCCAACAATGCCCGCGCAATCCGCAAAGCCGTGCTCAGCGGCTATGGCATTGCGATGGTTCCGCGCTGCATGGTGTACGAAGATTTGATGGCAGGAAAACTGCTGGAAATACTGGCCGGGCACTGCGGCAAGGTGCTGGGCGTCTATGCCGTTTACCCGTATACCCGCAACCTGCCGTTAAAAATACGCCTGCTGATTGAACATCTTATTATCGCCTATAAAAATATTGGTCATTATTTTTGAAGCTGATCACATTATTATTTTTACCCTGCCGTAATCCGGGCGTTAATTACTGCATTTTTAGACATAATCTCGTGAAAATTACGGCGTAATCACGGTTCCCCTATTTCCCCTCTCGCAATAAAAAAAGCTAATTAACTGATTTTAATATCATTAAATAAATAACCATATAAATCAAATACCCACAGCGTGCAGACAATATGCCCTCCGTTAATTTGTTAAAAAATTGAAGCGTGGAACATTAATAATGGTTGTGATTAGAATAAGATATTGTTGCAAGCGGCACTGATTGCCGCAGAAAAAACACGGGTAACGCAATAAACCCGCGCAACAGATTCTATTCTGCCGCTCACGGGCATAGGGATGGCTCGCGCCGCAACGGTGCAGGCCAGTCATGCAAAGGGAAGTTAAAGCCGCCCCAACCGGTGCCGCGGGCCATTTGGAGCCTGGCGGCGCAACGGCCGCTGTGCAACGCCGCAGGGTTTAACCAACTGGGGGCTTTCAGTTAACGCATAAGGATACAAACTATGATTATCTCCGCTTCAACCGATTACCGTGCCGCCGCCCAGGCAAAATTACCGCCTTTCCTGTTTCACTATATTGATGGCGGCGCCTATGCCGAACATACGATGCGCCGTAATACTGCCGACCTGGCGGATATCGCCCTGCGCCAGCGCGTATTGCGCAATATGTCGGATCTGAGCCTGGAAACCACGCTGTTCGGTGAAAAGCTGGCGATGCCGGTGATACTGGCGCCGGTGGGATTAACCGGTATGTATGCGCGGCGCGGTGAGGTACAGGCGGCGCGGGCCGCCGCCAAAAAGGGCATTCCGTTCACCCTTTCCACCGTGTCCGTTTGCCCAATCGAAGAAGTGGCGCCGGCCATCGATCGGCCGATGTGGTTCCAACTGTATGTGCTCAAAGATCGCGGCTTTATGCGCAACGCACTGGAGCGCGCCCAGGCGGCCGGGGTGAAAACGCTGGTGTTTACCGTGGATATGCCGGTGCCCGGCGCCCGTTACCGCGATGCCCACTCCGGCATGAGCGGCCCGAATGCCGCGATGCGCCGGGTTTTGCAAGCGATGGTGCACCCACAGTGGGCATGGGACGTCGGCATTAACGGCAAACCGCACGATCTGGGTAACATCTCGACCTACCGCGGCCAACCCACCAAACTGGAAGATTACATCGGCTGGCTCGGCGCCAACTTTGATCCGTCCATTTCCTGGAAAGATCTGGAGTGGATCCGCGAGTTCTGGCAAGGGCCGATGATCATTAAGGGCATTCTGGATCCTGAAGACGCCAAAGACGCCGTGCGCTTTGGGGCCGACGGCATTATCGTCTCCAACCACGGCGGCCGGCAGCTTGACGGCGTGCTCTCGACCGCACGCGCCCTGCCCGCCATCGCCGATGCGGTGAAAGGCGATATTACTCTCCTGACCGATTCCGGCATCCGCACCGGGCTGGACGTGGTGCGCATGATCGCGCTCGGCGCCGATAGCGTGTTGCTGGGGCGCGCCTTTGTTTACGCACTGGCGGCGGCCGGCGAAGCCGGAGTGAGCAACCTGCTGGAGCTGATCGATAAAGAGATGCGCGTGGCGATGACGCTCACCGGCGCGAAGTCCATTGCCGATATTAATGCCGATTCGCTGGTTAACGGCCGCGGTTAAACCGCCGTGCTGGGAATGGTAAACGCCGCGGCAGCCCCGCGGCGTTTTGCTTTAACCGCTACAGCGCGGGGTAGTGCCCTGTGCAGGTAAATAACGCAGCGGATCGATGGCGGTGGCGCGATAGCGGATCTGGAAATGCAGCCGCACGGAATCCGTGCCGGTGCTGCCCATAGTGGCGATCTTCTGCCCGGCATTGACATCCTGCCCGTTGCGCACCAGCGTGGTGTCGTTATGCGCATAGGCGGTGATGAACTCTTCCCCGTGCTTAATCATGATCAGGTTGCCGTAACCGCGCAGCTGGTTGCCGACATACACCACCCGGCCTTTTGCCGAAGCGTACACCGGCTGGCCGCGGCTGCCGGCGATATCAATCCCCTTGTTGCCGCCGTCGGTGGTAGAAAACTTGAGCACCACCTGCCCGTTGGTCGGCCAGCGCCAGCAGCGGGATGTGCCCGGCGGCGGTGCCGTGACGATCGCCGAAGCAGTTGCCTTGCGGCTGCCTGATGAAGCACGCGCCGGCGCCGATGCGCTCAGCCGCAGCACCTGCCCCACTTCAAGGCTATAGGGCGGGCGGATTTTGTTGGCGCGTGCCAGTTCGCTCACTTCATTCCCGGTGATCCAGGCAATGTAGTACAGCGTATCGCCGCGCTTAACGGTGTAGGTCTTGCCGCTATAGGTGCCTTTCGGCAGCGTATCGTAATTGCGGTTATAGCTATTTTTGCTGGAACAACCTGCCAGCAGTAGCCCTGCCAACAGGCATAGGGTTATTCGTTGCAGTAAAACCCGCTTGCTTCCAGTGCTCAATATTCCATCCCCAATCAGCAGATTACACAATACGTCAGCGGCGTAGAAAGCAGCCATATTAACATCTGCGGTTTGGCAGTCAAAAACTTGAGGCGGTTATTTACCTGTACGCAGCAAAAACCCATAATACATTGATTTAATTTAACTATTATGGGTTAAACAACGGCGCATAACAGCAAGACCGCCGGTTGTTCCCTACGGATTCAGGATGGCCTTCACCTCGGCGGGCGTTAGCACAAGCCCAAAGAACTCATGGTAGAAACGCCAGGTTTCCTGCGTCATATCGATATCGGCGAAACGCGCGGGGTACAGCATTTTCGCCAGCCAAAGAAACTGCAACGCCTCTTCGCTGCTTTCCCGGCACCACCAGAACATTCCCCGGGGGTTGACGTAGACACGGTGATTTTTTATCGCGTTGATCCCTTGCCACTGCGGGGAATGCCGCATAACCTCGGCGTCCTTCTTGTTCATCACCACAATCACATCCGGGTTGGCCTGCGCGATGGTTTCCATCGGCACCTCGCCCGAACTGTTCGGCTTGCCACGGAACCAGTTTTCCGCCACGTTTTGCGCGCCGGCCAGATCCATCCAGTCCTGGTTCAGCGAAGGCCGGCCGGTGGTGATGAGCGCGCTCCCCATGCTGTGATAGAGCGTCACCTTTTCACTTGCCGGCAGCCCCTGCAAACGCTGGCGCACCCGCTGCACGTTATCGGCAAAGTATTGTTGATACTTCACCGCCTTGGCCTGCGCGTCAGGCCCAAGCACCTTGCCGGTTGCCAGCACCCGTTCGACCAACGCCTGCATCGAATTGGCCTTAAACGCCAGCACCTTCACCCCGGCGGCCGCCAGCATCTCTTTTTGCGGCAGTTGCATGTTTTCCGGCACGAACAGCAGCTCCGTGCGCAACCCAATAATCTGTTCCGGGTTGATCTCGTGGTTGCTATTCATACTGATGGCCGGCACATCCACAATGCCCGGGAACGCCTGCCTGAATAGCGGGATTTTCTGGGCAATGAGCGAGGTGCCGACGATATTCGGCCCATACCCCAGCATGGCGATAATGGTATTTTGCGCCGGCCACGGCGAAGCAATGCGAACCGCGCCGGCCGGCAGTTCGGCGCCCGGCTGGGCCAGGCCGCATACCGGCGCCAGTAATACACCGGCCGCCAACAGGGCGGCGCGGCAACAGCGAAGAAAAGTGAGAGGCATCGTTTTCAGCCACCCCTGCCCCCGCGAACGGCGGCAGGCGGTGTTCCTTATCATGGTGATTGATTAAAAATCAAAAGTGACGGAAGCCCGAACTTCGCGGCCGTTGCCAAGGAATGCGCTGGCGGAACTGCCGCTGCCATCGGTATCCCCAGGGAAGATAGAAGCCCAGTAGTGCTCGTTGGTGACGTTATTCACCCCAACCCGCCAGGTGGCCGGCACGTTCGAGATTTTGTGGCTGTAGCGTACGCCGAGATCCAGCGTGGTATAGCTGTCTGCCCAAGTGGTGTTGGTATTGTTGGCCGCACGTTTGCCGGTGTAATGCACGTTCGCGGTGTAGACCAGCTCCGGCATCGAAGGCAGGCCGTATTCCACCAGCAGGTTGCCCTGAACTTTCGGCACCCCGACCACCCGTTTATTGCTGGTGCTGGCCGATACGGTGTCTTTCAGCTTCGGATCAAGCAGCGTGATGCCGCTGTAGATATTCAGCCCCGGATAAACTTCGCCGCTGGCCGTCAATTCCAGGCCGTTATTCACCTGCTCGCCCTGTTCCTTGTAGACCATATCGTCAGGATCGACAAAGGCGAAGGGGCGTTTCAGGCGGAACACCGCCGTGCCTAAATTCATGCCGCCGACGTTGGCCTTCAGCCCCGCTTCCAACTGTTTACTGCGATAGGGGTTAAGCGTCTGGCCTTCGTTTTTCACCCCCTGGTCGGTCGGCGCGGTGCCGCCCTGCTCCAGGGAATCGGCATAGCTGATATAGGCCATCACCGCCGGGGTGATTTTGTACATCAACGCCGCCGTCGGGCTCAGGCCATTTTGATTCCCCTGGCTCGTCTTGCTGCCGGTACTGCTGTAGCTGCGCGTTTCCAGCCAGCTTTGGCTGAGGTAAAACATCGCCGACCACCGTGGGGTAAAGGTGATGGTATCGCCCACGGTAATGCTCTGCTGGCTGCTCTCATTGTTTTTGTAACGTGCGCCGTGCTTGCGGATTGTGCCATCGGAAGGCTCCTCCAGCGCCGACGGGGCGTAAATATTCGTGGTACCGAGATCATAGCGCGTGCTGCTTTCTTTAGCGGAATAGTTCGACCATTTATACCCGGTGGTGGCAAAGGCCAGATCGTGCCCGATGCCGCCGGTATCGGCGTGGCCGTTTAAGGTTATGGTGTTGCTCAACACCCTAAAGCGCCCGGCCGCCGCCGAATCGCTGAGCGAACGGCTGATATCGCCCTGATTATTGGTGATGGTGCTGCCGACCGAACGCATGGCGCGGTCAGCCTGCTGGTAGCCCACGCCGGCGGTCATATACCAGTCGGGCGAGAAGTAATGGATCAGGCGCGTGCTGGCGGTGGTGGTAGTGAGATCCATCCCGGCGCTGCTCAGAGTAAACGCTTTTTGTTTAGGATCCGGTGCTTTCGGCAGATCGATCCCTTTGCCGTAGCTAAAACTGCCAACGTAGCCTTTCTGGACGAATTCGTACTGGCTGGCATTGAGCTCCAGCTTGGTGCCCGGCTGAATATTCCAGTCCAACGCGATGGCGACCAGTTTGCGGCGCAGCGTACTGTCATCCACGTTGCCTTCGCCTTCTTCATTCAGCACATTCAGGCGATAGCCAAATTTTTTCTCATCGTCAAAGTGGCCGCCCAGATCGGCATGGCCGGAAATGGCGCTGCGGCTTTGATACCCCAGGGTAACCCGGTTTAACGGCTGATCCGTGGGGCGTTTCTGTACAAAGTTAAATTGCCCTGCCGGGCTGGCGGGGCCGTATAGCGCACCGGTCAGGCTGTTGAGAATATCCAGCCGCTCCAGCATTTCCACGGGGAAGGCGGTGGTGGAAACAATATTCAGCCCATCCATACGGCTATTGGCGACCACGCTGCCTTGCATGCCGCGGCTTTGCGGCCGGCCGACATCCATGCCCCCACGCGCCTGCATCTGGGTGCTGGGCGCATATTTCAGCAGTTCGCTCACGCTTCTCGCCTGCTGGTTATCGATCATATTCCGGGTAACGGTATTGGTAGAATATGGCGTATCTACCCAGTCTTTATCCCCTATCGGCCCTAAATTGATATCCTGCGTGACAAAGCCCGCCCCGGCGGCGGCGTCTTCCATTGAAGGCTGCGCCGCGTCTTTGGCGGTTACCACCATCAGTTCTTCCTGGTTCGCACTGCCGGCAGCCGCTTTCTGATCGGCATTTTTTTTAGCGGTTTCAGCCAGTGCTAAAGGCGATAGCAGACTGGCCAGCGCACATAATAAGAGCGCCTTCCTTTGATTATTATTCATATTCCACCCAGCGTTGTATAAAGCTTTATACTACGTTTAGCAAACGCTTATTTTAATGATCGCGATCATGCTTTTTTTATCCATAAATTATTAACACCGCCGGGTGAAAATTAATTTATCGATATTACTCAACGGCTGTAAATTAAATAACCATAAAGTAGTATTTATATAATCAATATAAAGAAGACCAGTTTCATTATATTATTTACTCGAAGCCGTAATCTCTATTTCACGCGCGGGTGAACGCCTGTGTTACAGTAATCGCGGGTCAATAAACGGGGTGGAATCAAGATGGAGCGCTTGAGCTGCGATCGCATGTTTGTCGCGATCTATGAACTCGGCAGTTTTGCCAAAGCCGCTGAGCGGATGAATACCAGCGCAGCCCAGGCCTCGCGGCTGGTCAGCCGCCTGGAAACCTATCTTGGCGTGCAGTTATTCAAACGCACCACCCGCGCGCTGGCACCAACCGATGTGGGCAAAGCCTATTATGAGCGCATCAAGCTGCTGCTGGAGGAATTGGATACGCTGGATATTGCGATCCGCAACGAAGCGGCGATGCCCTCTGGCCGCCTGCGCCTTTCCGCCCCCATTTCGTTCGGCTCGGCGCAATTAACCCTGGCGCTGACCGAGTTTGCCAGCCTGTATCCGGATATCCACCTGGATGTGAACTTCGCCGATCGCTTAGTGCATCTGGTCGATGAGGGGTACGATCTGGCAATACGCATCGGCAATCTGGCCGACAGCAGCATGATCGCCCGCAGGCTATGCGATGCGCGCATCGTTTACCTGGCTTCCCCGGCCTATCTGGCACGCTGCGGGGTGCCGCAAACCCCGCAGGCGCTGCTGGAGCACAGTTGCATTATCGATACCAACTTCCACGATCCCTTTAGCTGGAAATTCACCCTGGCGGGCAAAGAGCAAACGGTGACCATTCCCGGCCGCCTGCACTTTTCCAACGCCGAAGCCTGCCTGGTCGCGGCCAAACAGGGGCTGGGCATCACCCGTATCCCCAGCTTTATCGCCGGCCCCAGCCTGCAGCGCGGCGAAGTGACCGCCGTGTTGCAAACCATGGAATCGCCCGCGCTGGGTATTTATGCCGTTTACCCGGCGGCCCGTTCACTGGCCGGCACGGTGCGTACGCTGATCAACTTTCTGGTTGAACACTACCGTGGGGAACCGGAATGGGATCAAGGCTGGCAGTCATTATTATCAAAAACGTAATAATAAATCTCATTTTGGCGGATTAATGCGGATACAGGAAAGAGTGTATCTTGTTCCTACAGCAATGACGTTAATTTGAGGATACCAACATGATCGATAACAAAACCGCCCCGTATGCCGCCCTGCTGCTGCGTGTAGCATTAAGCATTCTGTTTTTTGCCCACGCCGGGATGAAAATTTTTGTCTTTACGCCAAGCGGCACCGCGGCTTTCTTTGGTTCCATCGGCCTGCCGGGCTGGCTGGCTTACGTGACCATTTTGTGGGAACTGTTTACCGCCGTAACGCTGCTGCTTGGCATCTGGAGCCGTATTACCGCGCTGCTTTCGATCCCGATCCTGCTGGGGGCGATTTTCAGCGTGCACATTCACGCAGGGTTCTTCTTCAATAACCCGAACGGCGGTTGGGAATTCCCGGCGCTGTGGATTGTCGGCCTGATTTCCCTGGCACTGATCGGCGACGGCCCTTATGCTCTGAAACCAAGCTGCAAACGCAAATAACCCACGCAGGCACTCTGCAATCGCCAGGGTGCCACCGCATAGCCCACAGCGGCCCAGGCAGGAGGAAACCATGTTAGTTGACGGTAAATGGATGGCGGACTGGCACCCGGTGCAGGCTTCAGATAAGCAAGGGCGCTTTCTGCGCCAGCAATCAAGCTTTCGCCACTGGGTCACGCCCGATGGCAGCGCTGGCCCAACCGGCGATGCCGGCTTCCAGGCGGAGCCGGGCCGCTATCATCTGTATGTGGCGCTGATCTGCCCCTGGGCCAGCCGCACCCTGATGGCGCGGAAACTGAAAGGGCTGGAACAGGCGATCGCCGTTTCGGTGGTGGAGCCTTATCTGGGCGATCAGGGCTGGCGCTTCGGCGATTACCCGGGCGCCACTCGCGATACCCTGAACGGCACCGATTATATTCACGAACTCTATACCCGCGCGGACGCCCACTATACCGGCCGGGCCACGGTGCCGGTGCTGTGGGATAAAAAGCGCCAAACCATCGTCAATAATGAATCGGCCGATATCTTGCGCATGCTGGACAGCGGGTTTGGCCCGCTGGCCAACGATGACTACTCGCTTTACCCGGCAGCATTGGCGCCCGAAATTGACGCACTGAATGCACGCATTTACCCGCAGTTGAACAATGGCGTCTATCGCGCGGGCTTTGCGACAACCCAGGCGGCCTACGAGGAAGCGGCCAACGGCGTATTCGCCATGCTGGACGAACTGGAAGCACGGCTGGCGCAGGCCGGCCCCTGGCTGTTGCGCACACAGTTTACCGAGGCGGATATTCGCCTGTTCGTCACCCTGGTGCGCTTCGACGTGGCCTATCACGGCCTGTTTAAATGCAACCTGCGCCAACTCAAAGACTACCCTGCGCTGCATCGCTATATGATGGCGATACTGGCTATCCCCGGCGTCAAAGAGACGGTCAATATTGATCACATCAAGCAGGGGTATTATTCCATCAAGGCGCTGAACCCGAATGGCATCGTGCCCATCGGGCCGATGTTGGCTGAATAACGGCAACGAGGAAAACTGATGACCCCATCATTGATAATCTTTTTGCACGGCGTTGGCAGCCGGGGCGATGATTTTACGCAACTGCCGCAGATCTGGCAGCAACGCTGGCCCAATGCCAGCTTCGCCATGCCCAATGCGCCGTGGCCGTTCAATTACGGCGGCGGCTACCAATGGTTTAGCGTCGACGGCGTGACCGAAAACAACCGCCTGGAGCGCATCGTGGCTGCCCGCGCGGGATTCGACCAGACCATTGCCCAGATCATGGCGCAGCACGGCCTGGCCGATCGCCCCCAGCAGGTGGTGTTGGTGGGCTTTTCCCAGGGATCGATTATGGCGCTGGATACCATCGCTTCCGGCCGTAGCCGCTACGGGGCCATCGTGGCCTTTTCCGGCCGGCTGGTGCCGCCTGCCGCCGCCCAGTTCGCCTTGGATACGCCGGTCGCGTTGATCCATGGCGACGCCGACAACGTGATCCCATGGCAGGAAAGCGAACGGGCGCAGCACGCACTGCAGCAGGCAGGCGTTGATAGCGAACTGCACGTGCTGGCGGGGCTTGGCCATAGCCTGTCCGCCACTGGCGTTAGCCTGGCGGAAACGTTTATTGCTCGCGTTGGCCACTGACGGCGCATTAACCCGCCAAATAGCGGGCGATGCGCGTTTTTTACGAGTAGCAAGAGGCTTCGCCGGGCGGGCGGGTTTTGAAGCGGCGATGTAGCCAAAGATATTGCTCCGGCGCTTTCATAATTTCCTGCTCGATAACGCGGTTCACATAGTTTGCCGCCGCCAGATTATCGTCATACGGGTAATGATGCAGTTCCGGTGAGATATTGAGCTGATACCCAGAGCCGTCGGGGTTACGCACCACCACGGCGCTGATCAACGCCGGTTTTGCCAGCCTGGCGATGGTGAACGTCCCATTGCTGGTGGCTGCTTGCTTAACGGCAAAAAACGGCACGAACACGCTGCCTTTCGGCCCGTTGTCATGATCGGGGGCAAACCAGACAACGCCGTCGTTGCGCAAAATATGCACCATGCCAATCAGGTTTTTACGGTCAACCAACGTATTGCCAGAACGCTCACGCCCCCATTTCTGCATGATTTCCAGCACCGCGTTATTATGCGGCCGGTACATGACTGTCATTGGCCGGCAATGCCCAAGCAGCCTGAAATGCAGCTCCAGCGTCATAAAGTGCACGCCGATGACGATCACGCCACGCTGGCAAGCGCTGGCGGCCGCCAAATTCTCTGCCCCCGTCACGCTGAACCACTTTTTGATGCGCCGATCGGACCAGAACCAGGCCATCCCGGTTTCCATCAGCCCGATACCCAGTGAAGAGAAATTATCTATCAGCAGCGTTTCCAACTCGCTGGCGGAACGATGGGGGAAGCTTAATGCCAGATTGCGTTTGGCAATGGCGACGCGGCGCTTCATAAAGCGCATGGAAAGGCGCCCCAGGCGGCAGCCTAACGCCAACAAAAATGCATAAGGTAACTGAACCAGTAAGAAGAGAACCGCCAGCCCAAACCACAGGCTCCAATAGCGGGGATGGAAATGACACAACTGCAGAGCAGGCCATCGAGCCATAATTATTTATCTCTGTGATGGATAATTCCCAATATGAACACAGGTTCCGCCCATAGCCGCTGTATTTGGCTATTCAGGCCGGTTTATAACACCAGAGCATGGCTTTATTCTGTGATTCACCGCCAGAACAAAACCGTTTTGCAGGCGAAAATTTGTGCAGTTTTACCTCGCACAGTGTGACACACTTCCCTGCATATTTATGTTACATCGCCCTTTTTCGGCAGAAATATTTATTCCTGCCGGCCGTGTGGGCTAATACCCCCCTCCGCTTATCTTTCAGCCCAATGCCGCGCACGGAAAACCCCGCCAAACGCCGCGGCGAAAGCGGGTGAAATTACACCGTTTTTCATTGACAGAAGATAGCGATCCTAAGATCATCCGAGGCATTTATCAGCCAACCCGAGACAGATGCCATTTACGGTCATCCTTACACGCCTCTCGGCCCACACCATGGCATGCGGATACGGCAGCAAACCGCCATATCGCTTCACGTTTACCCACCAGTCAGAGGCGATCATTATGTTCCATAAGCTGTTGCCACGGATTGATCTCCGCTATCTCATTACCAGCCTGGTGATTGCCAGCATTCTCATCACAGCACTGAACATACTGCTGGCGGCATTTCACGTGCAGCGCGAGGTGATGTTTAACAACACGCAGGAATCAAACCGCGTGGCGGCAATAAAGCTGGCCAATACCACCGAACTGTTCTTGCAAAACGCCTTCGCACAGCTTAGCTGGAGCGCAAAAATACTCGGCAACGACTTTAATAATGATGCGCTGCTCGAAAGCGAAGTCCGCCGGCTACACGGGCAAACCAGCAGTTTCAATTCGGTATTGGTGCTGAATAACTACAGGTTGGTTCGCACCATTGCGCCGGAAAATTTGAATGCCAAGGGAAGAGTGGCGACCAACGATGCGCTGGATAAGGCGCTCCATTTAGACGCACCGGCAGTCAGCCCGCCGTTTGTCACCGCAAACCATAACTATGTGGTGCTGATCACCGCCCCAATAAAGAATAAGAATGGGGAACGGCTTGGCTTGGTTGGCGGCTCTATTTATCTTGAAAAGAACAGTATTTTGAACCTGCTGCTCGGCCAGCAATACTACCGCGACGGCACGCGCCTGCGCGTGATGGATGCCGACGGCAACGTATTGTATGACAACGATAAAAAGGGTGGGAAATTGGAACCGTGGTCCTCTGGCCTGTTTGACCACGAAACCAGCGATTCAGCGTTGCTTGGCAGCACGACACAGGAGCAAACGCTGGCCGGCTTTGCGTTGATCCCCTCATCCGGCTGGACGGTGCTGGTGGATAAACCCGTGTCGACCACCCTGCATCCACTCACCGTTTTACAGCAGCGCGTGATTTGGAACGCCGCGCCCTGGGGCATCCTCACTACCATTCTGGCGCTAATCATCTCGCTGTTCCTGGCAAGACCATTATGGCAGCTTGCCGTGCAGGCCAGGCAAATGAACTCGCCGAAGACGATTGAAAATATCAGTATTATTCGCTCATGGTATTTCGAATCCCGCGAGATTAAACGCGCGCTGCTTGTCGGCCTGACGCTGCTGAACAAAAATATGAATGAGTTACGCCAAGAAACGCTGACCGATCCTATGACCGGTCTGTTGAACCGGCGGGGGCTGCAGTTCAAGCTGGAGCAGTGGCAGGTCATTAAGCAAGACTTCACCGCATTGGCGATAGATATTGACCATTTCAAACAGGTTAACGATACCTGGGGCCATGAAACCGGCGACGAAACCATCAAAAAGGTGGCACAGTTGCTGACCCGCTATTGCCGTGAAGAGGATGTGGTGTTCCGCCTGGGGGGAGAGGAATTTCTGGTGCTGATGCCAAACGCCGATCCGGCTCAGGGGCATGATATCGCTGAACGCCTGCGCGCCGGAATCGAAGCGAATAGCCTGATCGCCGGGCACACGGTCACCATCTCGGTTGGCGTGGCATTCAGCCAGGATAACGCCAACGCCGACGATGTGCTCAACTATGCCGATCAGGCGCTGTATCGTGCCAAAGCCGGCGGGCGCAACCGCGTGACCGTCTACAGTTGATTGCCGGCCATCTAAACGCCGCGTGAGAAAATGTGATAGCGCCCGCTGACTACGGGCCTAACAGCAAGGCCTGGATTTGCTTGGGTGAAACCGGTTTGGAAAAATAATAGCCTTGCGCCTCATCACAGCCGAATTCCTTGAGCATCAGCGCCGTTTCCTCATCTTCGACCCCTTCGGCAAGCACGATATAGTCCAGCTCTTTCAGCATCACAATGACATTTCTGACAATAATACGGCTGCCGGGATCCGTAGTGATCTGGCTGATTAACGAGCTGTCGAGCTTGATAATATCCAACGGTATACGGCGCAGATAGTTGATATTGCTATACCCGGCGCCGAAATCATCCAGCAAAATCCAGAAACCTATTTGCCTTAGCAGCCCCAGTTCATGCAGGGCGACGGTGCTTTCCAGCACCTTTTCCGTTTCCAGGCACTCAATGCGCAAATCGGCGGGGATAAGGCCGGCGGCATGCACCTGTTCTTCCAGCCGGTCGGCAAAGCCGGGTTGCGATAAATCGCTGACGTTCACGTTGATCGAAATAGGGATGCGAATGCCCATGGCGCGCCATTCTTTAAGTTGCGCCAGCGCCCTGGCGATAACCCATTTGGTAATATCGGCCATCACGCTGGTTTTCTCCGCCAGCGCAATGATCGTTGCCGGGGAGATATTCCCCCTCGCCGGGTGCTGCCAGCGCAACAGCGCTTCCACGCCTTCCATATGGCCGTCCGCCAGCGAGACTTTCGGCTGATAGACCAGGTAAATCTGCCCTTCGGATTCTATCGCCTCACCGAGATCGTACAGCAGCCTGAACTCATCGTTTCTTCTTTTATCCAGTTCAACATCAAAGGGTTGAACAGGCCGCATTTGCCTGATGGCTTCATGCAGGGCGCTGATCGCATGGCGAAAAACCTCATGTACCGAAGCCTGAACCGGTTTAAACGAAACATAGCCAGCATGGATATCAAGCGTGATATTCACGTCGGTGGTGATGTTTGCATCCGTTGACGCCAGGGATGCCGCTTTTTGAATAAGCCGTTTGGCATTGCGCGATTTAACCAAAACCGCATACCGGCCGGTGGCAAAGGCATATAACACCGTTTTTTTCCGCAGATTAAGCCGCAGGCGCAGCAATGAACTGAAGTCTTTCAACATGCGTTCTACCGCCGCGACCCCCAGATAACGGGAAAGCTCATAGGCTCTGGGCATATCAATACAGTCAAAGAGAATCAAACTGTAAGACGTATGCACCCCTTCTTCAGCCAGTTTTTCAATGTCCAGATGCAGTTGCCGCCGGTTCGGTAGCTCGGTCAAGGCATCAATACGGCCAATCGAGTAACGGGACTCAAGATAAACGCTGGCCAGCGCAGCAATGCGCAGAAAGCTGGCGATATCGTCTTGCGACGGGTGATGCGGGCAGCGATCGACTACACAGAGCGAACCCAACACATAGCCATCCCGCGTTCGCAACGGCGCCGCCGCATAGAAGATAACGGAGCCATCGCGAGCCACGCGGTGGTTTTTGAACCGCTGATCGGCACGCGTATCTGGGCAGATAACGGGGCCGCCGGCCGCCAGCGCTTGCTGATACAAGGCTTCGGCCATCGGCTGCCGGCCAACAGAAAAAGGCACATTTTTTGCGAATTTGATGTTTTGATAGGCATTATCAAAAATCGTCACGAAATAGCCTGGCACGCCCATGACCATGCTCGCCAGCCATGCAAACTCACCCAACGCCCGATCGCGCACGTTGTCTTCGGCTTTAAGCAGCTCAAGCGTAGCCAGTTTTTTTTCTTCGTTTTTATTCAGGCCAGTAAACACGTTGATTTTTATCCAATTGCAGACGTTATGGCCAATCTGCGCTTATGAAAAAAAGAAGTCCATTCTAGTGTAATGGTTTTATGCCACTGTGCACGCTATCTGCAAAGATAAAGCACTGGGTGTTTGGCTAAAGCGCAGGGCCGCGCTTGAGAGTACGTTCGATATTGGGCAGTGGCGCGCCGCAGATAAAAGGCGGCACTTTTGCAGTGCCGCCGGGAGGTTAAGCGGCGAATTCACCGCTGGCGACCAGAAAATCGATCAGAGCGGTGAGCCTTCGCAGATCGTCAAAAGCGATGTTGTGGAATAATGCAATGCGCAACTGATTGCGGCCCAGCGCCCGGTAGCCATCAATGCCGTGAGCATAGCCCTGCGCGTCCAGATAAGCGATCAGTTTGCTCGCGGAGATCCGCGCGTCCACATCAATGGTGGCGACGGTGGTTGAGCGCAAGCCCGGCTCCGCCACATAGGCGCTGAGATATTCCCGCTCCTGCGCCCACTGATACAACAGTTCGGCTTTGCGCGCGGCCCGGCGCTGCACTTCAGCAAAGCCCAACGCATTCATACGTTTCAGCTGTTCTGCAAACAGGAACAGAGTGACTACCGCCGGTGTGTTATAGGTCTGTTGTTGCTCACTGTTGCTAAGCACTAACGTCCAGTCGGCGAATGCCGGGATATAGCGCGTGCTATCGCTGGCAATCTCCGCGATGCGCGCTTTGGCTTTCGGTGACAATATCGCCACGAATAATCCGCCTTCGCTGGCGAAAACCTTCTGCGGCGAAAAGAAAAACAGATCAACGCGGGAAAGATCGCAGGGAATTTGCCCGGCGCCGCTGGTGGCATCCACCGCCAACAGGCAATCGTCCCCCACCTGCGGCAATGCGGTGTTCATCACGCCCGTGGACGTTTCGTTCAGCGTCGTCGTCACCACGTCTGCACCGGCGGTAACAAACTCACTGAAACCCTGGCCGTACTCAACCCGCTGGGCCTCCGCGCTGATCCACGGGATGCGTTTGGACGCTTTAAACCACTTATCGGAAAATTCGCCGCAAACATGATGAACAATGCGGGATTTCACCATCCCCAGCCCAACCATGTCGAACAACGCCGTGGCGCCGCCGTTGCCAAGCACAATGCTGTAATCTTCCGGAACGGACAACAGCTCCCGCAGCCCTTGTTGAATGCTGCCGCACAGCGCACGCACAGGCGCTTTACGGTGGCTGGTACCCAACAGATGCGGCCCAAAATCCTTAAGGGCGGACAGATCGTCCAGGTGGATCAACGATGGGCCGCAGCCAAAGCGGGGATCGCCCGGCAGCAGTTCTGCCGGTGGGGTTAGTTTCACAGAAATCTCCTTGGTTAAAACGGATGGCGAAACGCCAGCATCAAGATACGTCGTGGCAACAGAATATCACTAACGCCGGCGTCTTCCAGCGAATGCACATCATGTTCCGGTAAATTCGCCATAGCGGCTATATTTATGAGAGAACGGAGTAGTGTAATATTGTTTATCGATAAATAAATCGTCATCGGCATTATTTTCCACATAACTGACATAAAGCCCCTCTAATGTAATAAAAATATTCCGATTAACCGTTTTTTTGAAAATACAGAATATCCCTGAGTTATTATTTTTACTTAAACACGATAAAAATACGCCACAGCACAAGTATGCGCGCGGCAGAGATAACCATTATTTCCATATGGTTATCATCATCTTAAGTAACTCCGTATCAAACAATAAGAAACTACAACCAACCACAAAACCTAACAATTTTAACATTTTGCAATTTTTTGAAATAGTTATTGCACTAATAGTTCTTATTCGTATAATCATTCTCATTAACACGAGACGCCTACCGATAAAAGAATGTCTCCGTGTTTGATCGTAACCATCCCATTAGCCTGTTGTCTGCGGCAGTTACTGCACCGCCGTAGAGACCTTGTCGAACGCAATATCAAGGGACAGTTGTTGGCCAATAAGAAATGATTGGCCAGGCTTCATTGCGGTGGGAAGAAGAATCTTAGGGTAAATGCTTGCTTGCGGCTGGGTAACATTGTTGCGTGTTCGACTGAGAGATATTCATTAACTTCCGATGATGAAAAACCCTAAATCCCCCCCTTCCCTATGGCGACACGCTGCATTCCTGCTGTTTTCAACGTTACTCCATCTGGGGCTGATCGCGATGATTCAATACGCGGCACGCTCGAAGCAGCCTGGCAAAGAATTGATGGGCAAAGCTGGCGATAGCCTCAATTTTACCTTGGTGCAAATGCAACACACAGCACCAGAAATTGGCCAGACGGCGCCGACACCGGCTCACACGCCACCACCGATCGATAAAATAGCGCTGCCGCTGGCGGACAAGCCGCGCATCATCGTGCCACAAAAACGCCCAGCAACGCCGATGGAAAGAAAGCCGACGACAGAACCGGTGAAAAAAACGGTTACAAAAGCGCCCCCGGTACAGAAACCTTCGCCTCAATTACACAGCAGCCAGCCACCGGTAGTTGGACATCAAACCGAGTTGTTAACCGCCAACACATCGGGCGCATCCCTGCACGCTTCATCTGCGGTGTCCTCTGGACGGACGGCCACTTCGCCTGATGGCAACAATGGTCAGGCCAAACAGGGTGCCGGCAGCGCCAATGCGCAAAAATTAACGGCCTTAACCCGCCGGGTCAATTATCCATCACGCGCCCGTTCACTCGGCGTCGAGGGGCGTGTGCGTGTGCGGTTCGACGTTACTGCCAGCGGTACCGTGACCAATATTCGTATGTTAAGCGAAGAACCGGCCGGCGTATTTGCCGCATCGGTAGTAAAAGACATGGCTCGCTGGCGTTATCGAGCACAGACCGCCATGGCGGATCAACACGTATCCATTGTGTTTAAGCTGGATGGCAATATCCGGCTGGAAAATTAAGTCATAAAAAAAAGCGTCTTTTTCAATACCGGGGATAGTTAGATAATGAATAAAAACATGTATTTGATGATGATATTGTCATTATTGTCATCGTCAGCTTTCGCGCAGGATAATAACGGCCAGGGCAGCAGCACGCCGGCGGCGGACGAGAAGGAAACAGAGAGTAGCGCACAGGGCGGCGATACAGCCGCCGGTGAGGATACGATCCTGGTCCGTTCAACGCCAACCAGCCAATCAATGGGGACGCAGATTTTAACCGCCGAGCAAATTAGAAAAATGCCGACCCGCAACGGCTCGGTAACGGAATTGCTGAAAAACAACCCTAACGTGCAGTTTGCCAATACGGCGGATAACGGCGATGCACCGGGCGAAATCGCGCCGGAGAATGTCTCTTTCCACGGCGAGAAGTTTTACCAAAACAACTACATGATCGACGGGTTGTCCAACAACAGCACCATGAACCCCGGCGCCAACGGCGGCGAATTAGGCTCTACCCCTGACGGCTATTCACCAACCGATCTACCGGCCGGCGGCGCACAGTCATTCTGGATCAATGCCGAGCTGATTGAACAACTGGAAGTCTTCGACAGCAATATCTCCGCTAAATACGGCGACTTTACCGGCGGTGTGGTGGACGCCAAACTGAAAGATCCGGATCTGAGCAAGGCTTCGGGTAAAATATCCTATCGCACCACGCGCGATAGCTGGACGCGTTATCACGTGGATGCGGGTAACCGCGAAAACTTTGAATCCGCCACCAACCTCTATAATCAACCCAAGTTTAAGAAGCAGTTTTATACCGCCAGCTTTAACCAACCGCTGAGTGATAAGGCGGGCTTTATTTTTGCCTATAATCGCCAGCAGTCGGATATTCCGTACTATCACACCTGGCAGGATCAGTGGACGGATCAGGAACGCATTGCCGAAACCTACTTGCTGAAAGGCACTTATCTGGCCGATAACGGCGATATCATTCGCCTTACCGGCATGTATGCGCCGCATGAGTCCAAATATTATAAGCAAAATGTGAAAAACGGCTCCTATACCAACACCGGCGGCGGTTATCGCTTCAATATTGAATGGGAGCATAACGCCAACTGGGGGAAAATGACCAGTCTGGCTGGTTATCAACATGAGCGGAACAAAATCGAGCACGAATCCAACCTGTTCAGCAGTTGGATTTATTACAGCCCGACGTTAAATTTCACCTCTGACGCCATTGACTGGCAAACCTCCGCCAACGCATCCCAGATTGGCGGATATGGCACTTACGAGACGGAAAAAAGCACCACCACGCTGAAACAGGATTACGAACTGAATCCGCTGGCACTGTGGGGCACGCAGCACCAATTAGATTTTGGCTGGCAAACGGATTTTTATAGCGCGCAATATCGCCGCTTCAGTGATGCTTATACGAGTTTGGTGTCCGCCAACGCAAGATACGTTAACGCCGATGTGGTTTGTCAGGCGGGTGACGCCTTGTGCATTGACGGTGAACAATTTGCCGGCACTCGCACCCTGTACCCGGGGCGAAGCGTTAAAGGCAACTATATCAATTATGCCGCCTATCTTCAGGATAGCATCACGTTCGCTCGCCTGGAGGTGACGCCGGGGGTGCGGTTATCTTATGACGATTATTTAAAAAACCTGAATATTGCGCCGCGTCTGGCCGCTTCTTATGATGTATTTGGCGATCGTTCCACCCGCGTATTCGGCGGGGCAAACCGCTACTATGCACAAAACATGCTGGCCTATAAACTGCGCTCGGGCATTAATGAACGCTACACGCAAACGCGCACCAGCGCCAGCAGCGACTGGAGCGCGCCGATTAGCGCCAATGTGGCGACCTATGACGTTTCAGATTTGAATACGCCGTTTAGCGATGAGCTGAATTTGGGGATATCCCAGCGCGTGATGGATACCATCTGGACGGTAAAATGGGTGCACCGCAAAGGCCGCGATCAGTTTGGCCAGGAAAGCTATCTTGATGATAACCGCCAGCGCCATTATTACTTAAGCAACAGCGCCAGCACCGAAGGCAATTCGTTCTCCCTGACGGTTGAACCGATCAGCCCGTATAACTTCCAATGGGCCCAGGTTAATTGGGCGCTGGGCGCAAATATTTCGAAAAATAAAACCAGCACGCAAACCTATTACGATGAAAGTAGCCAGGATGACGTCAAAGTTATTTTTGACGATAAGCTGATGGATAAGGCCGATATTGATGCCCTGGATTTCAACACGCCGTGGAATATGTTCCTCACCGTGGATACCTATTTCCCCGCCGCGCGTCTCACCTGGGGCCAACGCCTGGCCTACACCTCAGGGTATAAAGGCTATATCACCTCTAGCGTTGACTGCCCTGGGGGCCATAGCGCCTGTGGCGATTATACCGGCAGGCCTACTATGTACACCGGTATGAAATACGGCGACTTCTTCTCCTACGACTGGCGCTTTAACTACTCACAGCCCATCTATAAAGATCAGACGCTGGATATCACGCTGGATGTGCTGAACGTGTTTGATAACGTGGTGGAAACCTCACAAACGTTGGCGAACTCAAGCACCAGCGTCGTCACCTACAAACCCGGCCGCCAGTTCTGGCTAGGGATCGCCTACACCTGGTAACTCCGCGTATCCGCCAGGCCTGAATCGTTTTTGAACGCGCTTTCCGCCAGCGGAAAGCGCGCCGCAATATGAAAGAGCAATCGCATTAAAGGTCGTTATGAACTGGAAGAGATATTACCGGTTGGCGCTCGCCGTCGGCCTGTTGGCGTTCGGCATCGGCAGCCAGGCCGCCGATACGGCGCAAAGCCCGCTGCCGAAAATAACAGAAGGCGTATTGGCCAACAGGCTGAAATATACCCTGGTGCCGCTGGCAGGGCAGCAAAACCGCATCGATATTCGTTTGAGCGTCGATGTCGGTTCGATTGATGAACAGGATAATGAATCCGGCGTGGCGCATATGGTCGAGCATATGGTATTCCATACCAGCGATGCATTTGCGCAAGGCGTCAGCCACGCGCTCAGTCAGCAGGGCTGGGTACGTGCGCGGCACTATAATGCCATGACCAACTATGAGCGTACGCTGTACATGATGAGCCCGCCGGCCGGTAAACGCGAGCTTGACCTGGCGCTGCAGGCGCTGAGTCAGATGGCCGGTCACGCCCATTTTCTACCACGTGATTGGGAAAATGAACGCCAGATTATCCTCGAAGAATGGCGCGGAAAATTGGGCGTGGCGGAGCGCATGAATCAGCAGCGCGTAGAGGCTATCCGCCATGATTCGCGTTATCCCTTGCGGCCGGTGCTCGGCACTGAACGGGCGATCAATGAAACGCCCGCCAGTGTGTTACGCGCGTTTTATCAGCGCTGGTACCATCCGGCGAATATGCGGCTGTTGCTGATCGGCGATATCCAGCCCGCCGAGGCCGAGCGCGTGATTAAACGCTATTTTGCCACACTGCCGGCTGGCACTGTGCCAGCACGCAGCTATTATGAGCCGCATCTGGCGCCACAGCTTAAGGTGGTGCGTTTACAGGATAGCCAGAGCGGCGTCAGTCAGGTGTCATGGGTGTATCGCTTCCATGATGAGGGCCTGACAAGCCAGGCGAATATGCGTTATCGCCTGCTCAATCAGATCGCTCTCAGCGCATTGAGCCGGCAGGTTCGTCGGCAAAAAGCGGAACTGCCGCCGGAAGTCATCAGCCTGGTGGTGCGCAAATCGGATATCGGCAGGGCCACCGCCGCACTGGGATTTTTTACCGATGTGATGCCGGATGGCCACCACGCCGCACTCTCCGTGCTACTGCGGGAAATCGAAAGGATCCGGCGTTACTCATTAAACGCGCAGGATATTGCGGCGGTACAGTCGGATATTCGCGAAGTCGCTCAGCGGATGGCGAGCCAGCCGGAGCTAGAGGATTTCGCCGGTTGGGTGCAGAAAATCGCGGTGGAATGGCTACAGGGGCGCAGCTATAACGGCAGCCAGCAACGCGGCCGGGAAGCACTGGCGATTCTGAACACGATTACCGCCCAGGATGTTAATCAACATCTGCAGCATTGGCTGGCCGAAACGGATACGCTCGTGCAGTTCAGCGTGCCGGGCGCCGCCCCGTTTACACCGCCGGCACCCGCCGCCGTGCGGCAACGGCAAACCCAGTGGGCAACCGCGCCGCTGGCAGCGCCTATTGCACCACGCCAGCAAGATACGGCCGCGCCGGTTACGCTGCCGCCCGTTACGCAACGCGGCCAACGAACGGCGCAGAAAAGTTTCCCTGAACAAAGCGTCGAACAGTGGTCACTCAGCAATGGCGATCGCGTAGTCTGGCTGCGCACGCCGCTGGCGGGCAATACGGTTTATTTTTCCGCACAGAGCCAGGCAGGCTTTTTAGCCGAGGGGCTCAACCCATGGCAAGCGCAGTTGGCCAGGCAGTTGGTCGGGCTGAGCGGGCCCGTTGGCTGGCGCGGTGAAGATTTAAGCCGTTGGAAGCAAGCGCATTCGCTATCGATGAATACCGATCAGACGGCTGAACAGCTCCTGTTCAACGGGCAGGCCCCCAGGGAGCAACTGCCCAATCTGTTCGGGCTTTATTACGCGCTACAGCGTGCACCCGGTATTGATCCTGACGTCATGAAAGAAAGTATGGCGCGGTTGATCCGCCAGCAGGCTAACAACCAGCAATCGGTGATGGAGAGCCGCACGCGCCAGATTACGGCGCTACGCTTTGGCCAGCCCGCTTATCAAGCGGCTCAATTGTCACAGCTAAAACAGATCACCGCTCCCGAACTGCTTGCGCAGTGGCGCAAAGCCGCCTCGGCCCCGGTCACCTACTATCTGCTGGCGGATATGCCCGCAGAACAACTGTTGCCGCTGGCCGAGCGTTATCTGGCGACGATCCCACGCAATAAGGCGCTTGGCGATATTCGGCCGCAGTTGGCGCTGGCCGGCCGGCGGGAGGCGACCTCGGCCATCAGCATTGAGCCACGTGCCGATGTGCTTGCCTGGAGCTTTACCCCTATCGACTGGACGCCGCAAGCCGCGGTGCAGGTGAGTATCGCGGCCAAACTGGCCGACAAGTACCTGAAAAGCAGCCTACGGGATGACGCACTCGGCATCTATCGTATGCGCTTGAATAGCCATCTGGAAAACAGCAAACGGCGTATTGAGACCGAAGTGAGCTTCACCAGCGCGCCGCACAGAGCACAGGAGCTATGGCTGCGCGCGGAGCAGGCTTTCGCTACGCTACCGCAAAAAATCACCCGCCAGGATATTGATGAACAAAAACAGCAATTCCTTCGCGCCGAACAGCAGCGGCAGCAGGATGTCGCCACTCAGCAGCGCCGCCTGATACTGAGCTATCAGCAATATAACGACCCGCGCTATCTGAGCGAACAAACCCAACTGGCAGAGGCGATCACCCTGGAAAGCGTGCGGGCCATGGCCGCCCGTTTATTGAATCCAGACAATCGGGTGCTGTTCATCACCTTGCCACAGGAGGCACGGCCATGAGAAAGCTGGCGGCACAAATGTTGGCTCTCTGCCGCCCCTTCTGGGGCAAGGCACATCACTGGCAGGCATGGCTATTCCTGCTGATTTGCATCGGCATGGGGATGTCTATCGTCTATCTCAACGTTCTGATTAATGCGTGGAGCAAGGCCTTTTACGATGCTCTGGGCGCGTTTAACCGCGGGGCATTGTATGAACTGGTGAAAGAGTATTGCGTCTACATTTTGATTTATATCGGCGTTTTCGTGTATCAGGAGTGGTTTACCAAGCTGCTGATTATTCGCTGGCGCACCTTCCTGACCGAACGTTTTATCAACGGCTGGCTGGCGCAGCGCGCGTTCTATCGTTTGTCGCTCAGCGGCCAAATGGATAACCCCGACCAGCGCATCGCGCAGGATATCGATCTGTTCGTTACGAAAAGCGTGCGCCTGACGATCTCGTTTCTCGTGACCTTCGTCCAGCTGTTTTCCTTTATTGTTATTTTATGGCAGCTTTCCGGCGTTCAGCGTTTCTCCCTGTGGGGCTATGAGATAGTCCTGCACGGCTACCTGGTCTGGGTGGTGCTGATCTATAACCTGTTGGGCAGCGTGATCACCCATACGATCGGCAAGAAACTGCACGGCATTAATTATCATCAACAGCGCGTTGAGGCGGATTTCCGCGCCGCACTGCTGCGCAAGCATGATAATGCCGAACAGATTGCGCTGTATGGCGGCGAACAGCAGGAAAAAAATCAGCTGCGGCACGCGTTTTCCGCCATTACGGCCAACTGGCGGCGGGTGATGAACGGCGAGCGCGATCTGGGATTGTTTACCACCGGTTACACCCGGGTCAGCCTGATTGTACCGGTGTTCGCCGCACTGCCGGCGTTTCTCAGTAAAACCGTGACGCTGGGCGGGCTGATGCAAATTCGCAGCGCGTTCGGCCAGGTGCATGGCGCGTTGAGCTGGTTTATCAACTTTTACTATTCTCTGGTCCAGCTGTCCGCCAGCATGGAGCGCCTCAGCCAGTTTCAGCAGGAGATCCTGCGCCATCAGTCCGACGATGCGCCGGTTCAGCAGAGTGACAGACTCAGCGTCGAGGGGCTGTCGTTCACCACGCCACAGGGGCAACCCTTGCTGCAAGATGTGGCGTTCAACTGCGCGCCCGGCGATTGGTGCCGGCTTTCCGGCCGTAGCGGGTTAGGCAAGTCGACGTTATTGCGCACGCTGAATGGGCTGTGGCCTTATTATCAGGGGCACTGGCAGGCGCTGAGCGGCAAGAGCCTGCTGTTGCCGCAGCAAAGCTATCTTGGGCAAGGAACGTTAGCTGAGCTGTTGTGCTACCCTGAACCGCCGATTGCGGATCGCGAACGGTTGCGGCAGGTGTTGGGCGCCACCGGTTTAGCGGCATGGTGCGACAAACTTGACGAACAGCTCAACTGGGATCGGGTATTCTCCGGCGGGGAGCGCCAGCGGCTGGCGTTCGCACGCGCGCTGATCGTCCAGCCTGATACGCTGTATCTTGACGAAGCCACCAGCAATCTCGATCCGGCCGCCGCCGCCGCGATGCTGACGCTGATAAAAACGGCGCTACCCGGCTGTACGGTCATCGCTATTACCCATCAGGACGAACTAAATGAATTTTTCCCTCGGCATTGCGATCTGAACGTATTTTATCCCGCATAAAGGGAAACGCCGGTTCTTCTTAGCAATAGCAGTAAAAGAGCGCCGCATAATGAGGGGATGCGGCGCTTTGAGTGCAGCGCCCCGCTGCCCCACTTTTATGGGGGCAACAGCGGCTGGGGGAAAGGAGCCCGGAAGATTTTGCCTGGCTGCCATCACGTTGGAACACGGAGTTGCTGGCCCGCATCGTCAACCCGCTTTTTGACGGCGGGTGGCTACCTCAACGGTGAGCAAAAATATGGCCGATAAACTCCACCATCGTATGGGCCGCCAGATAGGAAGTCATACCCGTACCAACATCCAGCAACGGGTTAACCTCGACCAGGTCAAAACCAATAATCTCCATCCGCTCCGCCAGCGCGCACAACGTGTTGCGTAACTGTGCATAGTTCATGCCGTCAGGCTCGGCGGAAACGCAGCCGGGTACCAGCGCCATATCCAGCACGTCGATATCAATGCTGACGTAGCATTTCTCACCGGCGGGTAATAATGACGCGATCTGTTGCGGGCTGCTTTTACGGAAATCATTAATGGGAACGATGCGGCTGCCTTGAGCACGAGCATCGGCGACTTCTTCAGGGCGCACGCGCAGGCTGCGGATACCGACCTGAGTCAGGCTTTTCACCTGCGGCAGAGCTGCAATATGGCGGAAAGGCTGACCATTGGTGTAGTGCATCTGGTTTTGTACCGGCGCAAAATCCAGATGTGCGTCAAACTGAATCACATGTATCGGTTCTTCAATACCGCGAATCAACGGGTACGAGACGGAATGATCCCCGCCTATCGCCACCGGTATCACCCCTTTACGCCGTAGCTGGCGAGTCATCTGCGAGATATTTTCCAGAGTTTGCTGCAGATTGGTGGGCAAAATATCCACATCCCCCACATCCTGAATTTTGCCGCTGGTAATTTCATTAGCGAGAAAATGTTGCTGGCTGGCGATATCGTAAAAGCCGCTGGGGGAAAACCGCATCGAATGTTCGCGGATACTGCGCGGTGCCATGCGCGATCCCGGCATAAAAGGCGAAGCTTCATCCAGCGGTACGCCAAATACCGCCATCTGCGCCTGTAGCTGCGTAAGATCATCGCAGTAATTGGCGCGCAGAAAGGTGGCGATTCCGGTAAAGGCACGGTTAACCCGATCGATCCCACGCATATTGGTCATCTTATGGCGCACCCTCAACTGATTTTTTTAAGCAATGCCTGCGTTCTGGCGTGCGCCGGGCGAGCGAAAATCGCCGCGGCCGGCCCCGCTTCCACAATGCGCCCTTCCTCCATCACCACCAGCGTATCCGCCATCTCTCTGGCGAAGCTCATCTCGTGAGTCACCACCAGCATGGTCATCCCTTCTCGCGCTAACTGCTTCATGACCGCCAACACTTCATCAACCAGCTCCGGATCCAGCGCGGAGGTAGGTTCATCAAACAGCATCACCTCTGGCTGCAACGCCAGCGCACGCGCGATGGCGACGCGCTGCTTCTGCCCACCGGAAAGGCTGGCCGGCATCGCATCCGCTTTATGCCCCAAACCAACTTTATCCAACAGTTGCATCGCCAACTGCTCGGCGTGCGCTTTTGGCTGCTGCAAAATTTTGCGTGGGCCGATAGCCACGTTTTGTAAAATCGTCAGGTGGGGAAATAAATTAAACGACTGGAATACCATGCCCACATGCGTCCGTAACGCATTCAGCCGCATATCCTCCAGCATGATGCCCTTCTCCAGCAACCGCTCGCCGCAGATACGAATCGAGCCGCTCTCCGCCTGTTCAAGGCCATTACAACAGCGCAAAAAAGTGCTTTTCCCGGAGCCACTCGGCCCGATAATCACCACCACCTCACCGCGTTTCACCTCAAGGCTGATGCCGTTAAGAATGCGGTTGGCGCCGAAGGATTTGTGCAGATCGCTAACCTGAATAATACCCTGGCTCATTGCACCATCCCCCCGGCGCGCAGCTTGCGCTCCAGTTGCCGTAACGCCAGCATCGTGGCGCTGGTCAATATCAGATAGATAAAGGCAATCACGATATAGACCTCCAGCGAGCGGTAAGACACGCTGATAATCTTCTGCCCCTCATGCATCACATCGTGAATGGTCACCAATGACACCAGGGCCGAATTTTTGGTCAGCGCGATAAACTCGTTCGCCATCGGCGGCACCATCCGCACCAGCGCTTGCGGCATAATGACCCAACGCATCGCCTGCCCGGATGACATCCCCATCGAACGCCCCGCCTCCATCTGGCCGCGATCGATAGACAAAATGGCGCCGCGCACCAGTTCAGACACATAGGCTGCAGAGTAACAGCCCATGCCAATCACCCCGCAAACGAAGGCCGGGATCACAATGCCGAAGTAAGGCAGGCCGAAATAGAGGATAAACAGTTGCACCAGCAGCGGCGTGCCGCGGACCAACACTACATAGGTGTTACCGGCCAGCCACAAGGCTTTACGCGCGGGATTAACGCGCGCCAGGCCGATCAGCGTGCCGAGGATACAGCTCAACAGCATGGCGCATAGCGTCACTTCTATCGTCACTAGTGCGCCTGCGAGCAACTCTCGCCAGCCTGCCAGAGCGGGTGAAAAATCAAAAGTGAGCATATTCGCGATGCTCCCTTAGTTACCGGCGGCGCCAAACCACTTATCGTAAATACGCTGCCAACTACCGTCTGCGCGAATTTGTTCCAGTGCTTTATTCAGCGCCGCACGCAACTCAGGTTCACGTTTGCTGACGGCAATGCCATAATCTTCATGCGTGACAGGTTCCGCCAACACTTTGCTGGTGCCGCGCGCTTTCGCAAACAACAGCGCAGCCGGCTTGCCGGTAACCACTGCATCTGCCCGGCCGGAAGTCAGTGAGTTGAACATCTCCTCATTCTTTTCTACCTCGATCAACTTCGCCGTCGGGTACTCGCGATTCAACACGCTCACCGATTTGGTGCCTACCTGAACCGCTACCCGTTTGCCGGCAAGATCGGCCGGGCCTTTAATGCTGGTGTTGTCTTTATTGACTAAAATGACCAAACCGGCGGAAAAATAAGGTTCGGTAAAGTCGACGACTTTTTTGCGGTCATCCGTAATATAAATCGCCGATAAGATAATGTCGGAACGGCCGGCCAGCACCGAAGGCACCATCGCTTTAAAATCCATATCGGTATATTCTAGCGGGCGGCCCAGTTTTTCCGCCAGCGCTTCGGCCAGATCGATATCAAAGCCGACGCGTTTCCCCTGCTGCATGTATTCCATCGGCGGGAAGGTAGGATCGATGGCGACACGTATCGGCTCTGCGGCCATACTGCTGCCGAAATACAGGATCGCTGGCATACAAAGCGTGATCAGTAATGTTTTCAGTTTCATCAGCATTTCCCCGGTTAATTAACGAGCGGTATCACAATAGCCAGCGCGGATCGCAGCCCCGATGAAATTGAGGATCAAACGGCCAGCGATCATGCAGGAGTGTTGGTGAATATCTTTTGCTGGCTGGATTTCCACGAAGTCCATTCCGACCACGCGTCCTTTCTTCACCAGCCCATGTATCAATTTCCGTGCCTGAACGAAGGTAACGCCACCGGGCGCCGGCCCGGCCACGGCCGGCATACAGGAGGGATCGAGGCCATCGGCATCGATAGTCAGGTAATAACGCCCCCCATCAGGGATCCGCGCCAGTACCGCATCCATACCGATATCATGTAATTCATAAGCGGTAATGATTTCAGCGCCCCATTGCCGCGCATAGTCTGCCTCTTCCTGGCGCGCACTGCCCGATGCTCGCATGCCGATCTGAATAATCTGTTTCACATACGGCAGCTCTGAAGCCCGGCGCATCGGGCTGGAGAGCCCGTCCTTAACGCCGTTCACCTCGTCGCGCCAGTCAAGATGCGCATCCAGGTGAACAATAGTGATGGGCCCCTGCTCGTCAAAAGCGCGCAGAATGGGGTTAGTAATACCGTGATCGCCGCCCAGCACGATAGGAATGCCACCCGCCGCCAGGATTTTGCGCGTTGCCAGCTCGGCGCGCTTAAAATGGCCACGCGGTTCGTTCAGATCGGCAGGCACATCACCACAATCGACAAAGCGCACATCCTTCCGCCCCTGTAATAGTGGGCCATCAATATCAAAATCATAACGTTCCGGGCTACGGATCACCCGATCGGAGGCCTGGCGGATCGCCGTTGGCGCATTGGTTTGATCATTGTTGTAGTCCTGCGGGGTATAAGCCGCGCCATATGGCATACCTAATACGGCAAAATGCGCCTGCAGATTATCCAGATCCAACGCTAATTCAGAAAATAACAGAGATTTATGATTTGTTTTTGGTGCAACAGTCAATATTTCTGACATGGTATATTTCCCTGGTGTGGCAAAAGTGTTATCGGCGATTGTATTAATGCTCGCCCATACGGAAAATAGACTTTTTATGCAATCATCGTTGCAGGAAAAACAACCATGAAGCCCCGAGTACTGAATGAACGTGATTTAAGAGCGCTGCGAATATTTTGCGTGGCGGCGCAGGCCGGCGGTTTTTCCGCGGCGGAAAATAAACTGAACATGACGAAAACCACCATCAGCCGGCAGATTAAATCCGTTGAGGAAACGCTGGGGGCCAAACTCTGTAGCCGCGGCCCGCAAGGATTCGAGCTCACCGAAGCGGGTAAGGCCGCGCTGGTTTACGCCCAAGAAGCGCTGGATGCACTCGATCGTATTTTCCCGGCTATAGATGCCAGCCGTGAAATTATCTCCGGTGATTTATCCATAGGTTTTTCTGATAATACTATCGGTAATCCCGGCAGTTTTTTACATCTGGCATTAAAAGAATTACACCATATGGCACCGCTGGTAAATTTATCGTTGCATACGCTAACGGCACCGCAGCTTATTCAGGCATTGCTCGACCGCAAGCTGGATATTGCGGTTAAAGGTATTATGGAGCACCAGAAGGTCATATCTTTACGTTATATTGAGTTGTACAGTGAAAGCCATCAACTTTATTTCATCGCTTCCGAATTGCCGGGTGAAAAACGCCCTGTGGTTTTCCGTCGTCAGCAGGCTTTTGTTGAAGAGAGCATTGCCCGCCTGGGTTACCGGCGTGGCCCGGAAGCGAATGGGATTGAGGCCGTAGCGATGCTGATTGCCACCGGGCAATATGTCGGCATTCTGCCAACCCACTATGCTGAACGGCTGCGCCCTGAGCTACCCTTGCAGGAAGTGCCGGGCACGCCGCGTTGGGAAGTGAAGCATTACGCAGTCACCCATGGCTCGCGCCCTTTATCGCCCGCCGCCGAAACCATGCTGAAACTGCTGCTGGCCGCTCACCGCCGGCAAGGCAATAAGGCATAGCCGCTTACGGCGGCGCCAACGTGGGGGTATGCCGCTTTATTACCCAGTTCGTTGACCGCCAGGACGGCCACTACGGAAAAAAGGCATTTACACGGAATGCGGTACAGGCTCCCGCGGGAGGGATACCCATCACATCACGACTTGAAATCCCGGGCCACAGGCCCGGGCTCCTCTTATCTTATCCAGATAGTCAGTAGAATAATGATGGCCGCAATAATCACCACCTGAATAAAGACGTTATCCAGCGATCCTTTACGCATCGAGCCCCCCTTTTCAGCACAGGATTTGCCAGATAGCCCACAGCAGCACCAGCAACCCCATCAGGAAAAATATCAGCGCGATGATGGTGTCCGGAGAACGATTCATCTCTGCGCCTCCTTATCATCAGAACCACTGGCCGAAACGTTTGATATAGAAACGCTTCATTCCCTGCGCCACCAGGCAGTAACTGAGCAGCGTCGCAACCAGCCACGGGAAGTAGCTCAGCGGCAACGGCTCCAGCCCGACCACCGCTCCCAGCGGCGAGAACGGAATGTAGATCCCTATCGCCATAATCAGCACAGTGGTGAGCAATACCGGCAGCGTCGCACAGCTCTGGATAAACGGAATTTTCTGCGTTCTCAGCATATGCACCACCAGCGTCTGCGACAGCAGCCCTTCAATAAACCACCCGGACTGGAACAGCGCCTGCGCTTCGACGTTATTCGCCGCAAACACGTACCACATCAGCGCGAAGGTGGTGATATCAAAAATGGACGACGTGGGGCCAATCCACAGCATAAAGCGGCCGATGTTTTTGGCATCCCACTTGCGCGGTTTGCGCAGAAACTCTTTGTCCATCTTATCCCACGGCAACGAGAGCTGAGAGAGATCGTACATCAGGTTCTGGATCAGCAGATGGATCGCCAGCATCGGCAGGAACGGAATAAACGCGCTGGCCACCAGCACCGAAAAGACGTTGCCGAAGTTAGAGCTGGCGGTCATGTTCAGGTACTTAATGATATTGCCGAAGGTCTCACGTCCTTTGATCACCCCCTCTTCCAGCACCATCAGATCCTTTTCCAGTAGGATGATATCGGATGCCTCTTTGGCGATATCCGCCGCGCTGTCAACCGATATCCCCACGTCCGCGTCGCGCAACGCCGGGGCATCGTTGATGCCATCGCCGAGGAAGCCGACGGTATGACCATTTTTCTGCAACGTTTTCAAAATGCGTGACTTCTGTAGCGGCGTCAGCTTAGCGAACACCGAACGTGTTTCCACTTCGCGCTCCAGTTCGCGATCCGACATCGCTTCAATCTGCGCCCCGGTCAGGATGCCGTGGGCATCAATGCCCACTTCAAGGCAAATGCGTGCCGTAACCACCGGGTTATCGCCAGTCAGGACTTTCACCGCCACGCCGTTATCGCGTAGCGCAGTAATCGCTTTTCCGGCGCTCTCTTTCGGCGGATCAAGGAAGGTCAGCATCCCTTCGACCGTCAGACCCTGCTCGTCGGCGGTGCTGAGCGGGGTTATCAAGGCTGAGTCATCCAGTTTGCGGCTCGCCACCAGCAGTACGCGGAAACCCTGAGCGTTATAGTCCTCGGTTTTAGCTAACAGCTGATCGCGGCGGGTTTCATCCAGCGCGACCACGTTGTCGCCTTCGCGCAGGTGGGTCGCCACCATCAGCATCTCTTCGACTGCGCCCTTGCAGATCAGGCTCTTATCGCCGTGGCGTACATCTTCCACGGAGACCGACACCCGACGGCGCACAAAGTCGAACGGCAGTTCATCAAGCTTCACAAAGCGCTCTTTCGTCGATGCTGCAATCCGCCCCTCGCCAAAACGCAGCACCGCTCTATCCATCAGGTTGCGCGCCCCACTCTGGCTGCTGCTGTTGAGCCATGCCAGCGTCAGCACCCGGTCGCTCTCGGTACCGCTCACGTCCAGATGATGCTCAAGAATGATATTGTCCTGAGTCAGCGTGCCGGTTTTATCGGTACACAACACGTCCATGGCGCCAAAGTTCTGAATCGCATTCAGGCGTTTGACGATCACTTTGCGCCGGGACATCGCGATAGCGCCTTTAGCCAAGTTTGAGCTGACGATCATCGGCAGCATCTCCGGCGTCAGGCCAACCGCTACCGCCAGGGCAAACAACGATGCCTCTACCCAGTCGCCTTTGCTGAAGCCGTTAATCAGCAGCACAATCGGTACCATCACCAGCATAAAACGAATCAACAGCCAGCTAACGCTGTTCACCCCGCGATCGAACGCCGTCTGGGTACGCGAGCCAACGATCGACTTCGCCAGCGAGCCAAACCAGGTGCGGTTTCCGGTAGCCACGACCACCGCCTGCGCCCTGCCGCTGGTCACGTTGGTTCCCATCAGGCAGATATTGCCCATCTCAAGCAGGCTATTGCTCTTGTTTGGCTCAGGAAGCCGGTCGCTGCCTTTGCCGGAAACGCTGGCCATCACGTCATACTTTTCAACCGGCAGTGACTCTCCGCTGAGTATCGACTGGCTGACAAACAGGTCCCGGGACTCCAGCAAGCGAACGTCCGCCGGAACCAGGTCGCCCGCCGCCAGGAAGATGATGTCCCCTGGCACCAGCGCTTCAATCGCAATTTCTTCCTGCACCGGGCCGACATCGCCGGGGCCGCGCCGCAGCACCGTCGCCGTGGTGCGGACCATTGATTTCAACGCATGCGCCGCTTTGTTGGTACGAAATTCCTGCCAGAAACGCAATAACCCGCTCAAGCTGACCATCGTCACAATGATGATAATCCCTGTCAGATCGGTCTCTTCACCGTTACGCAGCGGTAGCCAGTAATCGGTAACGAAGCTAACGGTAGCTAGCGCCATCAGGACATAAATAAACGGGTTATTGAATGCCTGCAAAAGTTGGATTAGCGCGGGGGGAGCCTGCTCATGCGCCACTTCATTACGGCCATATTCCTCCAGCCGTTCAAGCGCATCCTCAGTTGTTAGCCCCTGGCGACTGCTGTTTAGCCGCGCCAGCGTATGGTCTGGGCTGTTAAAAGCCTCAGTTTCAATGGCGAAGCTTTTTTTATGCTGTTTATCATTTTCTGACGCAGGCCGGTTTACTTTCCGGTGTTCTATTTTCATGTCAGTCATGATTTATCCTCAAATTAAAGACGTCGTTATTCCTGCATAAAATATTTATGCATAATTTATCTTTACGCTATTAAGCGTTTATATCTTTAATTGCCTGGGAACATCCATAATTCCCTCCTTATGTAACGCATTCCAATAGTAGAATATCAAGGAGATTAACTCCCCTCGACGCACCAGCGGACTGATGTAATATTTTCGTGACCGCCAATTTTTGCCATAATAAGGTCTCGAGCCTTGCGAAAATCGGCATTGCCGACCAGCTCGATGCGGATTTCTTTATGCCCTTGTTCTTTCGCTGCAATTGAGGCCAGCCCCTGCAAGCCGAGCGCCATCTCTTTGCTGATATTTAGTAATAACTGACGAATTGCGTTTTCATGTTCGCTATTACAGATGATATTCAGGACATAGCACTTCTCTTCTTCTGACGCACAGGGGATCTGATTAATACGCTGTGCCGCTTCGCGCAGCAAAATATTAGCGCATAAGATTATCAGCGTCGCCGCCGCCGCTTGCCAGAACTGGCCCAACCCGCACAGCACGCCAATCGCCGCAGAGCACCACAGCGTGGCGGCGGTATTCAAGCCGCGTACGTTCATGCCTTCACGCATGATGACGCCCGCGCCAAGGAAGCCAATTCCTGAGACTACCTGCGCCGCAATACGCCCCGAACTATCCGGCGATGTTGAAATTGAACTCAGAATAAAAACCGCTGCGCCGGTTGCGACCAACGCATTAGTGCGTAGACCAGCCATACGCTGGCGCCATTGCCTTTCGGCGCCAATCAGCGCACCCAATAACATCGCTGCGAGTAAGTTTACGATATAAGGATACATCAACATACGTTCCTCCATTTTTGCTGGAAGAATTAAGTACGTGCTTTATTAAGCACACGACAAATTGTCACCGGAGAGGCGATTAACGTCGTGTTGAAGGCGGAGGGAATAATGTATTTTTAAACATGAACATGACGATTATCCTCACAGCTATGCTGTGTTTATATTTATGGGATGCAATCGTCTGTATAAGGAGATCGCTACCCGCCGTTTTGGCAAGCAGCGCAGGGGAAATAGCGTCAGCTTGCCTTGATATTTAAGTAAGGGTGACTGTCCAACACATTTCTCCTTTTTGAATTTGAGCTCATTATAGCCATTCAATTATTTGAGTAAAGTTAAAATCTCGCTTCAGTGACGATTTGTTTAGAATTATCGGTCTTGACTGATTATTTGATATAGCCGCCTGTGAAACACCGGACGTCACTCAGCGTATCAAGGCAGAGCCTTATGAGCGTATTGATAAGCAAGAAGCATAATGTGACCGCCAGTACACCCCCCGTGTCAACAAGGGGTTAAAGGTGGTGTGGCTAACGATCCAGGCGGCGCCACAAAAATGGACGATGCCGCTGAAGGCGTGATGGAGGCAATAAGCCGCTTGATGATCGAGTTCGATAACCACCTGCCACCCCCCCACAATCGGCTTGACCTACGTCGAAGTACATTGTGTTCTGTTGACCATTAAACAATGAAAAAACATTGATATTACAAGGAATGATTGAATTCAGGAGAGTTAGGAATATGCAGATTTGGAGCGGGCGAAGGGAAATCAACCCCGCTCCAAAGATCTCGCAATCCCATGGATTTATTAAAAAAACTTGATGCATTGTAGGAGAGATTTGTAGGAGGAACTACAACTCCCTACAAACCGTTTTACTCAAGAACACTGATAAGTTTAAGCGCATCATTTCTGACAGAATCTTGTATTCGCCCAGAGTCAGCGATCAACGTCAGCGCTTCAATACTTAAACCATCCCTGATCACTTTTCGCGCTTTACTGAGACGACTCCGGCAACTTTTCTCTGTATAACCCTCACGTGAGTGCATTTGCTCCATGATGTCAGCGCTTGATAAATTTGAATCGGCAAAACGATGGTAGTAGTTTACGAAACACTCCATTCCGATAGCCTTGAGGAGTTCAGCCAGCGTAGCGTGGCTTGTTATCCTTTCTTGCTGCTTCAAAACGCCCGCCATAGTTTCGAACTGAGAGGTTTGGATAGACACTTCATTTACTGAAACTGAATTGCTGATAGTCAAGTTTTCTTTGATGGAAATAACACGAGGATCAGCAAGAATCGCGCCCTTGAGGTTAATGATGTGTGCGTTAACGTGATCACTATGCCGCGCGTAATTTCGTATTACTTCATGCGGGATTTTGTAACCATCAAGAACGTTGTAAGTTTCATCGAAAATAACCGCGATTAAATAATCAAAGTCGGCTGCCTCATAGTTACGCAAAGCACTAAGTTGCCGGGAAGGATTATCCGGCGTAACTCTCCTCGCTTTGATCTGCACTTTCATGCCGTCAGCATCAATGGCATCAGCACCCGCCGACGAATTACTGAGAAGAGTCATACCTAGAGCTTTAGAAACCAGCCATTCGGCATAGTCACCTACAGGATTATTCTTGGTGCGTATAACACCTCTTGAACGCAATTCTATTAAAATTTCGGAATGAAGCGACAGTAATTCAATATCCCCCAGCGAGGTTAGTAAACCATCTGATATTAAATGATTATTTTTCAAATCTGCTCTCCTTCATAAGTTGCGCCGTTACGTGGCAGATGCTCAACCCGAGATACTCAGGACTGACTGGCACTGTAGCGGCTGCGGCAACGATTACCACGGTAAACGCTATTGCCTGATATGTTGTACTGGCGACTTTAGCAACATGCAGGAAGAGGTAACACTATGAGAATACTGCTTATCGTTGACTCCACAAAACCTGCAATTATCTTTTCGATTAATGAATATCACTCATAGTCCCATTCCTCCTGCCTGTGATTATCAATAAGCACAAACCCGTTAACATACCCCTATCTCTTCATGTCCAACGGATCACCATGCTTAATCAACAGGCACGTACACAGTCGGCTACAGCTAAAAAAACCGGTTTATCGTTTCTGCTCATTCTCAGCGCACTGATGGCTGTTACCTCCTTATCAACCGATATCTATCTTCCCGCCATGCCCGTCATGGCGAAGGATTTACAGGGAGATGCTGAGCTGACAATCACAGGGTTCCTTATCGGCTTTTGCATTGCACAACTGATTTGGGGACCGATTAGCGATCGTTATGGGCGTCGTCTGCCGCTGTTTATCGGTTTAGGTCTATTCATCATCGGCTCGGTGGGCTGCGCATTATCAACAGATATTGTACAAATTATCTTCTGGCGTGTTTTTCAGGCGTTAGGTGCCTGTACCGGCCCGATGCTGGCGCGGGCAATGATCCGCGATCTGTTTAGCCGTACTCGTGCAGCGCAAATGCTTTCGACTCTGATGATCATTATGGCCATCGCGCCGATTGCCGGCCCCCTGATCGGCGGGCAAATGATTAAAGTCACTTCGTGGCATGCCATTTTCTGGCTACTGGCGGTTATCGGAACATTAATGCTGATATCGTTATTCTGGCTACCGGAGACATTACCTGCAGAAAAGCGCTCACAAGCTTCCGTAACGAGCGCTTTTCATAACTATTACGCACTACTGACCAACGTCAAATACATGCGTTTTACGCTTTGCCTGACGTTCTACTACGTCGCGGCATACGCCTTTATCACTGGCTCTCCATTTGTTTATATCACGTACTTTGGCGTTGACCCGCAGCATTACGGTTGGCTATTTGCAGTAAACATTGTTGGATTGATGGCAGTGAGCATGGTCAACAGACGCCTGGTTCATCGCTATCCATTGGAAGCGTTACTTAAGATTGCTGTATTCATCGCCACCCTTGCCGCAATAGTACTTGCAATCACAACCGGATTGGATGTTGGCGGGATCACCGTGATTGTGGGGGCTGTATTCGTGTTCTTCTCCATGAATGGCATCATCGCCGCAACGTCTACGGCTTGTGCATTAGACGCAGTATCTAATGTTGCCGGCTCTGCATCGGCGCTGATGGGGGCGTTGCAATACGGTAGCGGCATCATATCTTCATTACTCCTGGCACTATTTAGTAATGGCACACCATGGACAATGGGCTGGATTATTACGGTATTTACGGCAGCCAGCGCTTTAATGGCGCTTGGCATTCAGGAAAAAAAATAACTACCACATACCCCTATGGTTTTATGAATTTCATTCATAGCGGCTATTTAATGTGCGTAATTATCTTTCTCTCCGACTTCGTTAGTCTTAGATGCACGCGCGGATAAGCACTCATCAAGTTTATGAAATGGCCAGCCTGACAGGCTGACCGGGGGTATTGCCGGATAAGGATTAAATATTCTTATCGAAAAAGACGTCTAATTTTTGCATTGCCTGGTCAACATATTTGGGAACCCAGTAAGTCTCAATATGGGTAGCGCCGTCGATCAGGAACAGCTCTTTATTCTTCGTACCGATGGCCAGCTTGAATGCACTTTCAGTCATGTAAAGCGAATCCGCTTTGGTACCGGCCATCATTAACAGCGGCTGATTGATAAGATCCATGTTGCTTTGCGCATCAAAGCGCATTAAATCCAGCAGGCTGCTGGTGGTATAGCGGAACGTTGAATTCGGGTGGGCATGCGTTTTCCAGTAATACTCATAGCCCTGACGGTACAAATCAAATGGCAGTTTCGCGATTTGTTCATCGGTCAGGTTGGCATCACCGGAATAGCTGACCTCCCCCGTGGAGACTTCTTTGGCACGCGCATCGCTTGCCTGCTTCAGACGTTCCTGGATGGTGGAAATCTGTGAGTCCTGGTAACCGTTGCGTCGCACACGGCCGGAGTCAAACATGCTCAACGTCGCCAGCGCCTTAAAACGCTTATCAGTCTGAGCGGCTTTTAATGAATAACCACCGCCGCCACAGATGCCCAGCAAGCCGATACGCGCGGTATCAACACCTGGGTACTGGCTGATGTAGTCAGCCATGCCGTGGATATCCTCGGTGCGATTGGCGGATTTATCCACGCTGCGAGGCATGCCGCCGCTGGCCCCCTGATAGGCTGCATCGGCGGTAATAGTGATATAGCCATGCTCGGCGAGACGCTGAGCATACAACCCGGCGACTTGCTCTTTTACGCCGCCATTAGGATGCGCGACCACCACTGCAGGGTATTTTTTCGCGGGATCGTAGTTGGCTGGCGTATAGACATTCGCGGCAATCTGGATGCCATGCAGATCGTATTTCACCGGATGGATGTTGACCTTGCCTTTGACGTTCTCAGTGATGGCGCCGTCATAGACGAGTGTAAATGGATTTTTTTTGTAATCAGCCGCATTGACTGAGGTAACTCCGGCCATTGCCGTGAGCAGTATTGCACTTAATAGATTGAATTTCATGCTCTCTCCCGATGAGTTTCAGCCTGGCAATGCAGGCTCGCGGAATTAAATTTGCAGGCACAGGTTAGTGAGAGATGGCTGTCAGCATCGTGACGGGGAAATAACATTTTTGTCAGGAAGCGGACTGGGATGGGTAAGTGTTTCTGACAACGCTGTCAGGTAACCGTCAGCTTTATGTTGGCAATCAAGGGGCAGAATGGTCTTGGTTAAATGAGGCTCATGTTCAATTTTCTGAGAAAAGGAGTGACTAGTGGAAAGTCAAAACAAACCTGCAATGCCCGAACGACGTAAGCTATTAGTAGCCGGAGCCGGTATCGCCGCCGCCTCGCTGATTCCCCACGCAACGGCGGCAGGGAAATCCTCCCTGGCCGATTCATCGAGACAAAATAGCCAGCATCCTGCTGCACCAGGCAAACGTCAACTCGGGAAGTTGGAAGTCTCAGTCTTAGGCTTGGGCGTTCAGAACATGAGTCGCAAATACGACACGTCCGTTCCCTGGCGTCCCGAGATGATCAATGTTATCCACCGGGCATTTGATGAAGGGGTAACGTTCTTCGACGCTGCTGAAGCCTACGGCCCGTTTGAAGTCGAAAAAATTTTCGGGGAAGGAGTCGCCCCGTTCAGGGACAAAATCGTTATCGCCACCAAGTTTGGCTGGAACATTGATCAGCAGACAGGCAAACGCCTGCCGGGCCTTAACAGCAGACCGGAGCATATCAGGCAGGTCGTCGAAAACATGCTCAAACGCCTGCGTACCGATCGTATCGATTTACTGTATCAGCACCGGGTTGATCCGCAGATCCCGATCGAAGATGTCGCCGGTGTGGTGAAAGATTTAATGGATCAAGGGAAAGTCCTGCACTGGGGCCTGTCTGAAATGGGCATCAATACGTTGAGACGCGCCCATGCAGCATTACCCGTTACCGCCGTACAAAGTGAATACTCCATGCTCTGGCGCGGCCCTGAAAAACAGGTCCTTCCGGTGTGCGAAGAGCTGGGCATTGGCTTTGTACCATGGAGCCCACTCGGCGTGCAGTTTTTAACAGGCTGGATTGATGAGAATACCCGGTTCGCTACCGGTGATTTCCGCGCGACAGAAACGCGCTTCTCGCCTGAAAACCTGCCACACAACTTACAGCTGGTTGAACTACTGAAATCCTGGGCAATAAGAAAAAATGCCGCACCGGGGCAGATTGCGCTGGCATGGCTCCTGGCTAGTAAACCCTGGATTGTTCCCATCCCGGGCACCACAAATAAAGACCATATGCTGCAAAACACTGCTTCTACAGGTGTCTCGCTGCCTCCCGCCGAGATGGCCGAGCTTACCCGTGCCCTGGATGCTATCACCATCCAGGGCCAACGACTGCCGGATGCCGTACAGGTTTATTCAGATGTTGAAGCACCGATGAAAAGTTAAGAGGAAGTCTCGTTATGCGCCTGTTGTTAGTCGAAGATGAAGAAAAAACGTCAACCTATCTCAGCCGTGCATTAGGTGAATCCGGATTTACGGTAGATGTCTCTGCAGACGGCGCTGAAGGTCTTCATTACGCGCTGGAGTTCGACTACGACGCAATAATCCTTGATGTGATGCTGCCGGGGATGGATGGCTACCGGGTGCTCGAGGGCATGCGAGCCAGTAAACAGACCCCTGTGCTGATGTTATCCGCACGGGGATCGGTCGACGAGCGCGTTAAAGGGCTTCGTCTTGGCGCAGATGATTATCTCCCCAAGCCCTTTTCCCTTATTGAGCTGGTGGCGCGTATTCAGGCACTGGTGCGTCGCCGCTCTACGGATGGCGCAGACATCACCCAACTGCAAATTCACGATCTGCACCTCGACTTACTGGCTCGCCGGGTATTTCGCGCCGGAACGAGGCTGGAACTGACCGCAAAAGAGTTTTCCCTGTTGAGCCTTTTGGCCCGGCATCAGGGGGAGATTCTGTCAAAGATGATGATTGCGGAGCAGATATGGGACATGAATTTTGACAGCGATGCCAACGTGGTTGAAGTGGCCATTAAACGTCTGCGGGCCAAAGTGGATGCCCCGTTCGATATCAAACTGCTGCATACCGTTCGTGGCATGGGCTATGTCCTCGAAGTCCGGTCAGAATAATGAAGGGGATAAGCATGCTTAAGCGTTCCATCTCCGTTCACCTGGCGCTGATGTTTGCCTTATCCGCGCTGCTGATTGTGTCCGTTATCGGTATCCTGCTCAGAAGCTCCTTGCATGACTCTTTGCAAAAGCAGATGCACAACGAGCTGTTGTTCCGGGAATCATTAATGAGTCCGTGGATCACCGCACGAACCTCGGCTGACGGCTGGTCTACGCTGGCCAATAAATTCACTGTCTTAACCAATTCTGAAGGTGAACGCGTTCGCTACTGGATTGTGAGCGATAACCCACGTTTTAGCGTGGGCGGAACACCACCGGTGGGTGTTCAGTGGTCTTCTCTACAGGAAGGTTTTAATAAAGTACCCGGCGCATCAGAAGGCGCATGCTCACTGTTCCTGTTAGTGAAAACCATCCCCGCCAACGGGGAGCGACCTGAGTTGCGCTATGTGGTTGCTATCGACTCCACACCGTACATGGGAACACTCGATGCCTTCACACGTACATTGCTGATCATTACCGCGCTGGGCGTCGTGATTGTCGCCTTATTGGGATACGTCGTTTCAAGGATCGGTCTTCGTCCCGTTGGGGCGCTCAGTAAACAGGCCCGGCAACTCGCTCCCGGGGACCATGGTCAGCGCCTGAATACCGAAGCATTACCTGACGAATTACAGCAGTTAGCATCATCTTTTAATGGCGTGCTGGAACGGCAAGAGGTCGCCTGGAGGCAGCTCGAAAGCTTTAATGCCGATGTTGCGCATGAACTCCGGACTCCGCTGACTAATCTGATCGGCCAGACGCAGCTGGGGCTCTCGCGCCGACGCTCGCATGATGAACTGGAAGAGTTACTGGGTTCCAATCTGGAAGAACTTGAACGCATGACCTCGATAGTTAATGACATGCTGTTCCTGTCCCATGCTCACGCGGGTGAGCATGCTTCCCAGCTTACCCAGGTGTCCCTGCGGGAAGAAACCCTGAAAACAGCGGAGTATGTAGAACCCTCTTTTGCTGAAAAACAGCTCTCTCTGGATGTTCAGGGCGACGTCACCGCGCACATCGACCGACGACTGTTCCACCGCTCACTGGCTAATTTACTGGAAAATAGCGCAAGACACTCACCATCCAACAGCACGGTTACGGTGCGGTTAAGCGAAACCGGTCATCAAGCCTGTGTTGAAGTTTCAAACCCGGGCGATCCGATAGCACCAGAGCACTTACACCGGCTTTTCGAGCGGTTCTATCGCGTTGACACCTCCCGAGCCAGGAGTGATACCCATCATGGGCTGGGCCTATCGATCGTGCGTGCCGTCGCCATTATGCACCGGGGAGATGTCTTTGCCCGTAGTGAAGGTGGCATCAATACATTTGGCCTCACGTTTGCGATGCAAGCGGATAAAGCGGCGGGCAATGCTCAATCAGGCACTGAGCCGGGACTAGGGTTAACTGACAGAATTGTCAGGGGGGCGTCAGCCTGACGTCATCACCCTCTCGATAAAATCATGGCAGGCAATTCCCTCTTCATTGATAAGGACGCTTTGCATGATCGGACATTTACGTTACCTCGGGCTGTTACTGCCACTCTTCACATTTTCATCCTGGGCAGCGGAGCAAAATCCCGCTGTCCATATCGCCCCCGCAGGAAGTCAGAACGCGGTGTACGGGCCAGCCGAGAACTTTACCGGTCGCGTCAGGGTTGATCCTCTCTTCAAACCAGATAACGACATTCATGTTTCCGGGGCTTATGTCACTTTTGAGCCTGGTGCCCGTTCCGCCTGGCATACGCATCCGGCAGGTCAGCGGCTGATTGTGACCTCGGGTGTTGGGCTCACCCAACAAGAAGGCCAGCCGGTGCAGGTTATCCGCGCCGGTGACGTTGTCTCTTGCCCGGCGGGCGTCAAACACTGGCACGGGGCGGCACCCGGCAGCGCGATGACGCATCTGGCGATAACCGGGATTGTGGATGGCAAAAGCGTTAACTGGATGGAGAAAGTGAAAGATGAACAATACCACGCCCATTAAAGCATTAGCGGCAGCGGTACTGCTGACCTTTGGTTTTGGTCTCGCGGCACATGCTGCGCCCGTCAATAAAGGAGCCTCAGAAATGAACCACGAACAAACGGTTTCAGATACGCTGTCAGCCAGCCAACAGGCCATCCCGTTGATTGCGGCATCGATGGCCAGCAGTCAGATGGATAAGCTGAATGCAGCCCTGAATCAGGGTCTTGACGCAGGATTCACGATAAACGAAACCAAAGAGATTCTCGTCCAGCTTTATGCCTATACGGGCTTCCCCCGTAGCCTGAATGCGCTTAGTGAACTGATGAAGGTCGTCGAAGCACGTAAACAACGTGGCATCGACGACGTTGAGGGCAAAGAACCGGTCGCCACCATCCCAGTCGGGGATGAGCTTCGCCGTGTCGGTACCGCAAACCAGACGAAAATCTCAGGCGCTGCCGTCCAGGGTCCGCTGTTTGATTTTGCCCCGGTCATTAACCAATTCCTGCAAACGCATCTGTTCGGGGACATTTTCGCCCGTGATAACCTCGACTGGCAAAGCCGTGAGCTGGCAACGGTTGGCGCGTTAGCGGCCACACCAGGCGTTGAAGCCCAACTGCTGTCGCATACACGAGCAAGCATGCGGGTCGGCCTGACGGCAGCGCAGCTGCGCCAGCTGGCACAGGTTCTGCGTGAACATGGCGAAAATGATGCAGCAACGCGAGCTGAAAAGGCGCTGCAGCAGGCGCTCGCAAACAATTAGGAGTGGGTTATGGAGCATGATCCCAACCGCAGAATGTTAATCACCGCACTTGCCGGGCTCACGCTGGCGAACGTTTCTTTGGCATCAGCTGCGACCGGAACCGCAAACGTGCAGGGTAAAAGCCGTGTTTTGGTGGCGTACTTTTCCCGCAGCGGAAATACACGAGTCATTGCGGGCGTCATTCACCGCAGCCTGAATACCGATCTGTTTGAAATCGAACCAGCTACGCCTTATCCAAAAGACTATTTTCAGACCGTTGAACAGGCGAAAAATGAGCGTGAGCGGGGAGTAAAACCCGCATTGAAAAATAGCGTCGCAGATATCTCACGCTACGAGACCGTGTATTTAGGCTTTCCGATCTGGGGGACCAGCGTGCCGCCTGTAGTGCAAGCATTTCTCAGCAGCCACAACCTTGCGGGCAAATTACTCATCCCCTTCATTACTCACGGTGGCTACGGTAAAGGAGACAGCGACGACATCCTTACCAGTCTCGCCCCAACTGCGCGTCGGGAAAAACCGCTGGTTATTGAATGCGACCAGGAGCGAAGAACAACTGAAACGGTCACCAGTTGGTTAGAGACAATACGCAGTTAATCGTCCGCATTCATGAGTCTGCCAAATAAGGGCAATCAGGGGTGCTAAATAATTAACGTTGACAACTCAGATATGATTGAACGGCAAACATAACAGAGGATGTAATCTTGAAGACAATCTTAAAAACGCTGGCCATCTGCGTAATGGCGGGTGGCCTGGTGGCTCAGTCGGTATACGCCGAGCCGCTGGTCATTCAGGAACAGGGAAGCTTTTCTGCTGGTGGCACTATCATCACCGCGCCTGGAACATTTGACGCGAAAAAGCCGCTGGATTCTGCCGGCCAAACCTACCATGGCGATCATGCGTCTGTGTTCTACCAAATCCCGGAGAATCCGCATAAATACCCTATCGTCATGCTGCATGGCGCAGGTCAGTTCTCCCGTACCTGGGAAAGCACCCCGGATGGTCGTGAAGGTTTTCAGAACATTTTCCTGCGTCGCGGGTTCTCAACCTATCTTGTCGATCAGCCACGTAGGGGCAGCGCCGGGCGCACGACTGTAGAAGGTACTGTTACACCTAAACCGGATGAACAGATGTGGTTCAACCAGTTCCGCGTTGGCGTGTGGCCAGAGTATTTTAAAGGCGTTCAGTTCTCTCACGACAAAGAAGCGTTGAATCAGTATTTCCGTCAGATGACCCCAAATACCGGGCCGTTTGATATCAATGTTATCTCTGATGCGATGTCCGCAGTAGTGGATAAATCCGGCCCGGCGATCCTCTTCACCCACTCTCAGGGTGGCGGACCAGGCTGGTATACGGCGATGAAAAACGACAAGGTTAAAGCCATTGTCGCCTTTGAGCCTGGCAGCAGCTTTGTCTTCCCGGAGAAAGAACTCCCTGCCCCTATGCCAAGCGCGTTTGATACGCTGAAGGGTGAGCCTGTGCCAATGGAGCAGTTTATGGCGCTGACCAAAATCCCGGTTCTGATTATTTATGGCGATAACATACCGGATAAACCTGTAGCTATGCCTGCGCAGGACAGCTGGCGCGTACGTCTGGCGATGGCTCGTGAGTGGCGTGACGTGGTGAACAAGCATGGCGGAGATGTGACGGTGACGCATTTGCCCGAGATAGGGATCAAAGGTAATACCCACTTCCCGTTCTCTGACCTCAACAATGTGCAGATTGCTGATTTGGTGAGTAAATTCCTGAAAGAAAAGGATCTGCAATAGGAAGAGCTAGTATTGAGTCTTCATCAATGAAGGCTCAATACAAACATCAGTTTTATCAAAAAAATAAAATGGGAACGTGACGGTCTGCTTTGAGCGAGAAGCAGAAACTGGGCTAATTGTGTTTGAGATTTGGCAGCCGCAGAATCGTGTACGCTGAGAATGTACCCATCCGGACCTGAACACTTGTTCTATTTGCCGGGCCTGTATATTCTCATTTAAGGCCCGTGCTGCCTGCCGCTCGCTTCCTGTATGGAAAAGGTGAAAGCATGTTCGTCCTCAACCTCATTGATTTAACCCCTCTTGACGGTCGGGATTTGGTAATGCGGGCACCATTGTTTCCTGACGACAGGAGAAATTATGTTATCAATTGAGCAAGCCAAGCAAATGGCTGCGAAGTTAAAAAACTCTCTCCAAATGCATGGTCATAAAATTTCTTATTCCGTCGCACTCGAAACTGTTTCACACCAGTTAGGCTACAGGGACTGGAACACGGCATCGGCTGCGTTGACCCCACAAGTTCCTCAGCCTCAAATACATCTCATCAAGTCTATACCCATTTTACGAATGTTTGATGAGCGCAAAGCGCGAGAGTTCTATCTCGAATTTCTGTCATTCAGCGTTGAATTTGAACACCGGTTCGAGCCCAGCTTACCTTTGTATCTGGGCATTGCACGAGAGGGTCTGCAGTTGCACCTCTCTGAACACCATGGTGACGCTAGTCCGGGAGCAACGATATTTATCCCTATGCAGAATATTGAGTTGTTCAGAGACCAGCTACACGAAAAAAAATATGGCTATGGCCACCCGGAAATTGTGAAGCAGGACTGGGGAGATATTCTGGAAGTTTTCGATCCATTTGGGAACCGGCTCCGGTTCTGTCAAAGCTGATTATTATTCTCGATAGGGGGGATTGCCATAGGCAGTACCCCTTTTTTTATGCGTACGCAATGTCCGCTTCTTGGCACAAAGCCGACCATCCCCCCTCTAAATTAATGAACACATCTAATAAACCCTAGCTAATTACCCCATCTAATCGAATAAATCAGTTTGCGTTATGCTTTTCCAACACAACAGCTGAAGGATAACGTCATGCAAACTGTAAAACTAAACAACGGTATTGAAATGCCCCTGCTGGGCTTTGGTGTCTTCCAGATGACGGATTCTGCAGAATGCGAAAGAGCCGTTATTGATGCCATCGATACGGGATACCGCCTGATCGATACCGCTGCGTCTTACCAGAATGAAACCCAGGTCGGGAACGCTCTGAAACAAAGCGGTATAGCGCGTAACGAACTCTTTGTAACGACCAAACTTTGGCTACAGGATACCAATTACGAAGGCGCTAAAGCACAGTTCGAACGCTCCCTGAATCGACTGCAACTTGATTACGTTGACCTGTACCTGATTCACCAGCCTTACGGTGATGTCCATGGGGCCTGGCGTGCCATGGAAGAACTGCATCAGGCAGGAAAAATTCGCGCCATTGGCGTCAGCAATTTCCATCCTGACAGACTGGCCGATCTTATTGCCTTTAACAAAGTTGCCCCTGCAGTAAACCAGATTGAAGTTAACCCCTTCAACCAGCAACTGCATGCCGTTCCATGGATGCAAAGCCGTAGTATTCAGCCGGAAGCCTGGGCTCCGTTTGCCGAAGGTAAAAATGGCCTGTTCCAGCATCCTGTTCTAACGACGATTGGTCAGAAATACGGCAAGAGCGTGGGACAGGTTGTACTGCGATGGATCTTCCAGCGAGGTATCGTTTCACTGGCTAAATCGGTGCGAAAAGAACGTATGGAAGAGAACATTAACATCCTCGATTTTGAACTCAGCGCTGAAGATATGCTGCAAATTGCCGCGCTCGATACCGCAACCAGCGCCTTCTTCTCTCACCGCGACCCGGCGATGGTGGAATGGCTGACTGGCCGCAAACTTGATGTTTAAGTCGCAATAAAAGAGGTATTCATTCAATGCAAAAACGTTATCTGGGTAAATCCCGACTCGAAGTGTCAGCTCTTGGATTCGGTTGCATGGGGCTCAGCCACGGCTACGGCCCAGCGACAGATACCCACCAGGCTATCGAGCTCATTCGCACAGCGGTTGAACGTGGTGTCACGTTCTTCGATACCGCCGAAGTATATGGTCCATTTCTGAATGAAGAAGTTGTCGGCGAAGCCTTAAAGCCCTTTCGCAACCGCGTGGTTATCGCCACCAAATTTGGTTTTACTTTTGGCGACGACGACAAGCAGCAGATTTTAAACAGCCGTCCGGAGCATATCCGTGAAGCTGTGGAAGGATCATTACGCCGTCTTAAGACTGATGCCATTGACCTGCTATATCAACACCGTGTCGACCCGGATGTCCCGATTGAAGATGTTGCGGGTACTGTAAAAGACCTGATAGCTGAAGGCAAAGTTAAACATTTCGGTCTGTCCGAAGCGGGTGCGCAAACCATTCGTCGTGCGCATGCCGTACAACCTGTCACTGCCCTGCAAAGCGAATACTCAATGTGGTGGCGCGAGCCTGAGCAGGAGATCCTGCCGTTACTGGAGGAACTGGGCATTGGTTTCGTGCCCTTCAGCCCATTAGGCAAAGGCTTCCTGACGGGAACGATTAAGCCAGGAACCACTTTTGGGAAGGATGATTACCGCAGCACGGTGCCGCGTTTCGCCGCACAAGCGATTGAAGCCAATGAAAAGCTGGTATCTCTATTAGGTGAACTGGCAGCCGCAAAAGGTGTAACGTCTGCTCAAATCGCGCTGGCATGGCTGCTGGCACAAAAGCCGTGGATTGTTCCTATCCCTGGAACCACGAAACTGCACCGGCTGGAAGAAAATCTGGGGGCTGCCGACATCATTCTTTCGCAGAATGACTCACGGCAGATAACCCAGGCGCTTGAAACGATTAAAATCGTCGGCGAACGTTACTCTCCTGAGCATCAGGCTCGCGTAGGCCGTTAATTCCCGCACGGGTCCGCAGCGGATAACGGACCCGTTATTCAACGTAGCGAAGTGCATCGATCATCAGCGCAAAAGCGGGCGGATGCTGCTTACGGCTCGGGTAGTAAAGATAATATCCGGGAAAAGACGGACACCAATCCTGCAGAACCTGAATAAGCTCTCCTGACTTTATATAATCCTGAACCCTGTCTTCAGGTATACAGGCGATGCCAAAACCGGATAACGCCGCATCAATCCTTTCCGCCTGCAGATTAAACGTTACCTGCCCTTCCACTCTGACCCGCAACGGTTTCCCTTCCCTCTCGAACTCCCAGTGATAAAGACCACCGGCAGTCGGCAGGCGCATATTGATACACCGATGATTTTGTAGTTCGTGCGGCGTTTCAGGTGCAGGATTTGCAGCGAAGTAAGATGGTGCCCCCACTACGGCCATTCTCATGTCCGGGCCAATTCTTACCGCAATCATGTCCTTATTAACGCTTTCGCCCAGGCGGATCCCAGCATCAAAACGCCCCTCAACAATATCGACAAAGCCGTTATCTACCACCAGTTCGAGATTAATTTCCGGATATTCCCTGAGGAAGGGTTTTAGCTTCGGCCACACCAGGCTTCGCGCGGCATGCTCCCCGGCAGATAAACGGATATTACCGGAGGCTGTGCCATTCAGTTGAACCAGCGATTCCAGCTCCTGCTCAAGATCGGCTATCCGAGGTTCAAGGCAGGCAATAATTCTCTCGCCTGCTTCTGTGGGTGCAACACTTCGGGTGGTTCGAGTCAAAAGGCGGATGTTTAGTCTTTCCTCCAGTGCTTTCATTGCATGGCTAAGTGCTGACTGAGAAACACCGAGTTTGCCAGCAGCTTTGGTAAAACTTCGCTCCCTTGCTACCACAAGAAAGATTTGGAGTTCGTTGAAGTTTTCTTTGAGCATTGGCGATTTCCTTATTGAAGCATTCCCTCCAAAGAGCACTTATGAAGGGTGTTCATAGACACAATCATTTTAGCCCCATTACTGACAATAATGATAATTGATATTCTGGCTGTATCGAAAATAAGTCTGAATTATCAGAAGGTTTATCATGAAAATACTCGTTGCCGGGGCGACAGGAAGCATTGGTCTTCGTGTCATGAATACCGCCATTGAAATGGGCCATCAAGCCGTGGCCCTGGTCAGAAATCGGCGCAAAGTAAAATTACTTCCTCGTGGAGCTGATATTTTTTACGGCGATGTTTCAATGCCTGAAACACTCACCGATTTACCGAAAGATATTGATGCTGTCATTTTTACTCTCGGTTCCGATGGCCAGGGGCGTATTGGCGCCAGAGTGATAGATTATGGCGGTGTGCGTAATGTCCTGAAAATGTTCAAGGATAAGCCTATTCGCATAGCCTTAATGACAACGATTGGCGTCACTGAGCGGCTCAGTACATGGAATCAACGCACTGAGGTTCACGACTGGAAAAGGCGTGCCGAGCGTCTGGTCAGGGCTAGTGGTCATCCCTATACCATCGTCAGGCCGGGCTGGTTTGATTACAACAATGATGATGAGCACAGGATCGTCATGCTTCAGGGCGATCGACGCCATGCCGGAACGCCGGAGGACGGCGTGGTATCCAGAGAGCAAATCGCCCAGGTTCTGGTCAGTGCGCTGAGCAACGATGCAGCAAAAAATAAAACGTTTGAGCTGGTGGCTGTACGAGGAAAAGCACAGCAGGATCTTACCCCGCTGTTTGCAGACCTGCGGACTGATAATCCCCAAAAAAATGATGGGGTTTTAGATATGGACAATATGCCTCTCAGTGAAGAACCTGAGTGCATTATTAACGAGATAAATCTGAATTCAAAACCAATTTAACCAACCCAAAAACCCCGACAATTTTGTTATATAGCGTTCAGTCTTATGACTGCTTAGAACTGTATATTTATTTGTGAAGATGGCGGGGGGCAGGGAATAACAGCGATGTTGCCCCCGTAATGGGCTTAAGTTGATTAAGCAGATCGATCGCCTGGTTTGATAATGGCACAAGATGTGGGCGATAGATTTTCATTCATGCGTTCCGCAGGAACGTTACAAATCTTTGAGAGCGTTCAAAAGCAAATTACTGTCACTCTGCTTTTTCGGGGAATTACCATCCTTGCGCGGTCGTCTCGATATGTGGCATTTGGGGCATCGAGCTCAAATACGCTTCACTGAAAGTTTTTGGGAGTTATGCCAGATGCACGCTTTTTGTTCCTTGTTGTGCTATCGCGGTAAGAACGTGGAACGCCCCCCTCTGTCAGGATAGTTGTCTCCCACCGCTGGTGCTGTTGATTCCTCAAGGTGAAGAAATCTTTGCCATGCATAGCCTGCCGCCGTCGCAAATCGTCCCGTTTCTGGTGGATGAAGGAATTTACCTTGACGGAAAACCCTTGCGGGTGTTCTATATTAGTAGAACTATTCAATACATAAAGGCATTATTTATGTTTTATGAAATGCGGACTTATACAGTCAAGATAGGGAAGTTGGCAAATTATATAAAATTATTTGAAGATGTTGGGCTTCCTATAATATCCAAATACTCAAAGCTTATTGGCTATTGGCAGACAGAATCGGGAGAACTAAATCAAGTTATCCACATTTGGGAATATGATAGTCTAGATGTAAGGGTTAAAAAGCGTCAGCAACTTTACCAGGATAAAAGGTGGCTAACAGATTTTATTCCTTTAGCCTTACCTATGTTAGAAAAACAGGAAAGTAGAATTCTTGTTCCTAGTAGCTTTTCCCCCATAAAATAACAAGTAGGTTTAATCTCATGGGATTAGGAGGAAGGGTTGCAGTTTATTCCTCCTGTTAATCGTAAAGCCAGCGGCCAGCCTTGGCGGATTCAATCAGCATACCGATAGTAAAATCGGGAACGGGGACGGGGACGGGTTCCGTTTTCTTAAATGGGTTAAGGACAACACTTAGCGGTGGATCCGGTGGGTAATAGGTTTTAATGGAAAAATTCCCCTTATCAACACTGAACGTTGAAAAAAACTCTTCCATGAGCGCCAGCGCCTCGTCATCCTCAAGATTGAGATCGCTGTCAAGATCGGTTTCATGGGTCAGTGTTGGCTTTTTAAACAGGTAGATACCATCATGTTTTCTCACCAACTCAAAGATGCGTTGCTCGATGTTATCTATTGCCATAGTTTATCATTCCCCCTGGCGATCGCGTTGTACTTAACTACAGTACGATAGCTAATTTCTGATACATCCGTTGCCAGAATCACCCAGCCCACAACAGGTATACCTCTGCCAACAAAAGCGCCGACATTTCTAACTCAAGCGGTCAGCATCTAGACAATAAAAACCATAAAGCGCCGTGATGGGTACATCCATCGATCAGCACCGTTAGGCATAGCGTCAGATTTTCAGCGGTAACGATCAGTGAGTCAGGAGTGCATTATCGTATACACGAAACGGGGTAGAGCCAGCCACTTTCCCGGACTGGTTAGGAATCCCATCATATCGCCTGTTTATCCCGCGCTAAGGTCGTCGTAAGCGCCGCTGTTTGGGAGAGATTTAAAGCCTTGGTAAAGGCATCTTTTGTTCATGTTGGACTGTCGCAGTATGAACGATGGAACGACTGCCAGCATGATGATATGCCCCCCTGTACCACAGACCAATCACACGACAGGTATGGGCGTAGTACAATGGATGGCTAAAGTTGTAACTGCTTTGCAGGGCAACGTAACTAATAGGAACTTGAGGAAGGTTTGTTTGGAGCGGGCGAAGGGAATCGAACCCTCGTATAGAGCTTGGGAAGCTCTCGTTCTACCATTGAACTACGCCCGCTTGGGTGTGCGCTTGGCATTATAACCGGTTATCTGCGCCGGGCAAGCGGAGATAGCGCTTAACTGCCGATAATTTAGGCAGTTAGCAAACCGTAGTGCTCGGCTGCACATAAAAAAACCGATACGGCGAGCCATATCGGTTTTTATCCAGGACGAAAGGCTGCGCTTACTTACTTGGGCGCATCGCCGGGAACAGAATCACGTCGCGGATGGTGTGGCTGTTGGTAAACAGCATCACCATACGGTCGATACCGATGCCCAACCCTGCGGTTGGCGGCAGGCCGTGCTCCAGCGCGGTAACGTAATCTTCGTCATAGAACATCGCTTCGTCATCGCCCGCATCCTTCGCCGCAACCTGATCGGCAAAGCGCTGCGCCTGATCTTCCGCATCGTTCAGCTCAGAGAAACCGTTGCCGATTTCACGGCCGCCGATGAAGAATTCAAAGCGATCGGTGATTTCCGGGTTAACGTCATTACGGCGCGCCAGCGGGGAAACTTCCGCCGGATATTCGGTAATAAAGGTCGGCTGAATCAGATGGCTTTCCGCCACTTCTTCGAAGATCTCGGTGACAACGCGGCCCAGGCCCCAGCTTTTTTCGACGTTGATGCCGATAGATTCAGCAATGGCGAGGGTTTTCGCCATGTCGTCCAGATCGGCCAGATCGGTTTCCGGGCGATACTTTTTAATCGCCTCTTTCATCGTCAGCTTTTCAAATGGCTTGCTGAAGTCGAACACCTCGTCGCCATACTGCACCTGCGGCGTGCCCAATACGTCTTGCGCCAGCGTGCGGAACAGGGTTTCGGTCAGTTCGATCAGATCTTTGTAATCCGCATATGCCATATAGAGTTCCATCATGGTGAACTCTGGGTTGTGGCGTGGGGAGACGCCTTCATTGCGGAAGTTACGGTTGATTTCGAATACGCGTTCAAAGCCGCCGACCACCAGGCGCTTCAGATACAGTTCCGGCGCAATACGCAGATACATATCGATATCCAGCGCATTGTGGTGAGTGATGAACGGACGTGCAGACGCACCGCCTGGGATCACCTGCATCATCGGCGTTTCTACTTCCATAAACCCGCGACCGACCATAAAGCTACGGATGCCGGCCATGATTTGCGAACGCACTTTGAACGTGTTGCGGGATTCGTCGTTAGCGATCAGATCCAGATAGCGCTGGCGATAGCGGGTTTCCTGGTCAGCCAGGCCGTGGAATTTGTCCGGCAGCGGGCGCAGCGCTTTGGTCAACAGGCGCAGTTCCGTGCAGTGCACAGACAGCTCGCCGGTTTTGGTTTTAAACAGTTTGCCGCGGGCGCCCAGAATGTCGCCTAAGTCCCATTTTTTAAACTGTTCGTTGTAAATGCCTTCGGCCAGATCGTCGCGCGCAACGTAAAGCTGAATACGGCCGCCAACGTCCTGCAAGGTAACAAACGATGCCTTGCCCATGATACGGCGCGTCATCATGCGGCCGGCAACGGTAACTTCGATGCCCAGCGCTTCCAGCTCTTCGTTGTCTTTGCCGTCGTATTCGGCGTGCAGCTTGTCAGAAATGCTGTCGCGGCGGAAATCGTTCGGGAACGCAATGCCCTTCTCGCGCAGCAGCGCCAGTTTTTCCCGGCGAGCCTGCAGCTCGTTATTCAGTTCTGACGCGTGCTCGGCGCCTTGTGGTTGTTGCTCAGACATTTTCGTTCCTCATAACCCGGCTTTCAAACTTGCCTCAATGAATTTATCCAGGTCGCCATCAAGTACGGCCTGAGTGTTACGCGTTTCAACGTTGGTACGCAAATCCTTGATGCGGGAGTCGTCCAGCACATAAGAGCGGATCTGGCTCCCCCAGCCGATATCGGACTTGTTGTCTTCCAGCGCCTGTTTATCAGCATTTTTCTTTTGCATCTCAAACTCATACAGCTTGGCACGCAGCTGTTTGAAGGCTTGATCCTTATTTTTATGCTGAGAACGGTCGTTCTGACACTGCACCACGATATTGGTTGGCAAGTGGGTAATACGCACCGCAGATTCGGTTTTGTTCACGTGCTGCCCACCGGCGCCGGAAGCGCGGTAAACGTCGATACGCAGATCTGCCGGGTTGATATCGATATCAATATCGTCATCCACTTCCGGGTAAACAAACACCGAACTGAATGAGGTGTGGCGGCGGCCGCCGGAATCGAACGGGCTTTTGCGTACCAAGCGGTGAACGCCGGTTTCGGTACGCAACCAACCAAACGCATAATCGCCCATAATCTTGATAGTGGCGGATTTCAGGCCGGCGACTTCGCCATCGGATTCTTCGATAACTTCGGTTTTAAAGCCCTTGGATTCCGCCCAGCGCAGGTACATGCGCAGCAGCATGCTGGCCCAGTCCTGGGCTTCGGTGCCGCCGGAGCCGGCCTGGATATCCAGGTAGCAATCCGCGCTGTCGTACTCGCCGGAAAACATGCGGCGGAACTCAAGTTTCTCAAGGTTCGCGATCAGTTGGTCCAACTCGGCCGCGGCTTCGTTGAAGGTTTCTTCATCATCAGCCTCTACCGCCAGCTCCAGCAGGCCGGTGACGTCTTCTGCCCCTTGGGTCAGGCTATCGATGGTTTCAACAATCGCTTCCAGCGAGGAACGTTCTTTCCCCAGCGCCTGTGCGCGCTCAGGTTCGTTCCAAACGTCCGGCTGTTCCAGCTCGGCGTTTACTTCTTCAAGGCGTTCCTGCTTGGCATCGTAGTCAAAGATACCCCCTAAGAACGGCCGTCCGTTCAGACAGGTCCTGAATTCGGTTTTTTACCGGATTAATTTCAAACATGGTTTTTTACGTTCTTACGTTAGATGTCGTCGGTGGCGGGATGCCATATCCCCATCATGTTTCAAGTTGCAGGCATATTGGCTTTATTCTTCGCCCCTACCGGGCCGCCGCCAACTGCGTTCAAAACTGCTCCCGGCAAATTTATCTTTCGTTTGCCGCCTGCCTGCAATTTGAAATATTGGGCATAGAGCCGGTAATTCTAGCGGATCTGGGCGCCAGTTTATATACCCGTCATACTGCAAGTTGCAGGTGTGTTTGCCGCAACTTGAATTATGTTGGGTATCGCAAGTGGGCGTTTTTTTTCGTGGTGATGGCAAGGGCGCCGGGCGGCGCCCTTCTTATGGCCTTGCCGCGCCGGAGGTGGCGTGCCGCAACGCACCTGCGGCCACGTTCAGTATGGCCACAGGTGCTGAATCAGCAGTTGCACATTGCGGTTGCCGCGGAATTCATTGACATCCAGCCGGTAAGCCAGCTCCACTTCGCGCACACTGTTGTCCGGCCACTGGCTGGTATCAATGTTAAAAGCAATGCCGTCGAGCAAAGGGCCGCCGCCCAGCGGTTCCACCATCAGCTTCAGGTGCTTCTCGCCCACCAGCCGCTGCTGCAGGATACGGAACCGGCCGTCAAACGTTGGCTCGGGGAAGGCCTGCCCCCACGGGCCGCCGCTGCGCAACAGCTCGGCCATTTCCAGCGTCAGCTCTTGCTGGCCCAGCTCGCCGTCGGACCAGACAACGCCTTCCAGCAGCGCCGGATCGAGCCACTCCCCGACCAGTTCGCCAAAACGCTGGCGGAACTCGTCAAAGCGCGCCGCTTCCAGCGAAAGCCCGGCCGCCATCGCGTGGCCGCCGAACTTCATCATCAGGCCCGGGTGCAGCGTATCCAGCCGCTCCAGCGCATCGCGCATGTGCAGCCCGGCAACCGAACGCCCGGAGCCTTTCAGGATGCCTTCCCCCGCCGGGGCAAACGCGATCACCGGCCGGTGGAAGCGCTCTTTAATGCGCGAAGCCAAAATCCCCACCACGCCCTGGTGCCATTCCGGGTGATACATCGCCAGCCCGTAAGGCAGCGCCGTACTGCTGCGTTCCAGCTGATCGCACAGTTGCAGCGCTTCCAGTTGCATACCTTGCTCAATCTCGCGCCGCGTCTGGTTAAGCGCGTCCAGATCGTTGGCCAGCATCCTCGCTTGTGCGATATCGTCGCTTAACAGCAGCGCCACACCGATCGACATATCATCCAACCGCCCGGCGGCATTCAGGCGCGGCCCAAGGGCAAACCCCAAATCGCTTGCCACCAGTTGGCGCGCATCACGGTTCGCCACTTCCAGCAGCGCCCGAATACCGGGGCGGCACTTGCCGGCGCGAATGCGGTTCAGCCCCTGATACACCAGAATACGGTTATTGGCGTCAAGCGGCACCACATCCGCCACCGTGCCCAGCGCCACCAGATCGAGCAGATCTGCCAGGTTCGGCATCGCCAAACCGCGCTGTTCAAACCAGCCGCTGTCGCGCAGCCGGGTGCGCAGCGCCAGCATCAGATAAAACGCCACGCCAACGCCGGCTAACGCCTTCGAGGGGAACGCGCAGCCGCGCAGGTTCGGGTTGATGATCGCCTCCGCCGCCGGCAGCGTGTCACCCGGCAGGTGGTGATCGGTCACCAGCACCTGCATCCCTTTGGCGTGCGCCACGTCTACCCCGGCATGGGAAGAAATGCCGTTATCGACGGTGACGATCAGTTCGGCGCCGCGTGCGTGCGCCTGTTCAACCACTTCCGGGCTTAGCCCGTAGCCGTCATCAAAACGGTTCGGCACCAGGTAGTTAACGTCGCCGCCGCCCATGCTGCGCAGCGCCAGCACTGTCAGCGCCGTGCTGGTAGCGCCATCGGCGTCAAAATCGCCCACCACCATAATGCGGCGGCGATCGGCCAGCGCCTGTTGCAACAGATCGATCGCAACGTCGATGCCGTCCAACTGCTGCCACGGCAGCATGCCTTTAACGCTGCGCTCCAGTTCCTGTTCACCTTTCACGCCGCGCAGCGCGTACAAGCGGCGCAGCAACGGGTGCAGGCTGGCGGGCAACGTGCTGTCATCCACCGCCTCACGGCGGCGTAATTGGGTTTTGATTATCACCGGCGATCAACCACCGGTTTTCATGGCGGCCTGATGCGCATTCAGCATGGCGGCCAGCTCTTTTGGCCCCTGGTAACCCGGGATCATCATGCCGTTTTGCAAAATGATCGCCGGAGTGCCCTGGATACCGAACTGCACGCCGAGCGCATAGTGCTTGCTGATGTCGGTTTTACAGGTGGCCGGCGAGATGGCATCGCCCTTCATGGCGGCGTCAAAGGCTTTGGCCTTGTCGGCGGTGCACCAGATGGACTGCATGTTTTTTTCCGCCTCGGAGTTCAGCCCCTGGCGCGGGAACGCCAGATAGCGCACGGTAATCCCCTGCGCGTTATATTCTTTCATCTGCTGGTGCAGTTTGTGGCAATAGCCGCAGGTGATGTCGGTAAACACGGTGATCACCTGTTTTTCCTGCGGGGCTTTGTAAACGATCATCTGATCCTGCAACGCGTCCAGCCGGGCGCTCAGCAGTTTGTTGGTCACGTTCACGGGTTCGCCGCCGCTCACGTCATACAGCGGCCCCTGCAAAATGTGTTTGCCGTCTTCAGAAACGTACAGCACGCCGCTTTCGGTCAGCACGGTTTTCAAACCGGCGACCGGCGATGGCTGCACGTCTGCCTGCTGGATACCCAGCCCGCCAAGCGCCTTTTGGATCGCCGCGTCGTCAGCGTGGGCGCTGCCGATGAGCGAAGCCATCAGCGCAGAGAGCAGCATTAAACCTTTTTTCATCCTTTAATCCTTTTAAACCCCGTGCATCAGGCACGCGGGTGATGCTGTTGATGTAGCTGTTTCAGCCGTTCAGTCGCTACATGCGTATAAATTTGCGTGGTTGAGAGATCGCTATGCCCTAATAACATCTGTACGACACGGAGATCCGCCCCGTGGTTCAGCAGGTGCGTCGCAAATGCGTGGCGCAGCACATGCGGCGACAAGCGTTCGCTGTCAATGCCGGCAAGGATCGCATAGTGTTTGATGCGATGCCAGAAGGTCTGCCGGGTCATCTGCTGGCAGCGCTGGCTCGGGAACATCACGTCCAGCGCCTGCCCGTTCACCAGCCACGGGCGGCCGTGCTCAAGATAATACTCAACCCAGTACACCGCCTCTTCCCCCAGCGGCACCAGCCGTTCCTTATTGCCCTTGCCGATCACGCGCACCACACCCTGGCGCAGGCTGACATCGCTGATAGTTAACCCCACCAGTTCGGATACGCGCAGGCCGGTGGCGTATAACACCTCCAGCATGGCTTTATCGCGCAGTTCCAGCGGCTGATCGATACAGGGCGCTTGCAACAGCGCCTCGACCTGCGCTTCGCTCAGATCTTTCGGCAGCCGCTGGGGAAGCTTCGGCGAAGCCAACTGCGCGGTTGGATCGTCAGCACGCTGCTTTTCACGGTAAAGGTATTGGAACAGGCGCCGCATGGCGCTCAACAGGCGCGCGGAGCTGGTGGCCTTATAACCGCCTTCAATGCGATCGGCGAGGAAAGCCTGCAAATCCACCGCCTGCGCCCGAAGCAGACTGCTGTTATTCTGCGCCAGCCAACCGGCCAGCGCCTGCAAATCCAACCGGTAAGAGGCCAGCGTGTTTTCCGCCAGATTGCGCTCAAGCCACAACGCATCCAGAAATTGCTCAATCAACGCGCTTTCTTGCTGTTGCAAGCTCACCTCCCTTAGAACCCACGCCGCCCGCAGGCTTCGGTTCGTATCCATAACACCCCGGCATTATGCCTTATGGTACACTCGTTGCAATTCCACGAAGAGTACAAAACGGTTTAAAGATGAAGATTGGTTTGTTTTACGGCTCCAGCACCTGTTACACCGAAATGGCGGCGGAAAAAATTCGTGAGATTCTGGGTGAAGACCTGGTCGATCTGCACAACCTGAAAGACGAGTCCCCCAAGCTGATGGAGGATTACGCAGTACTGATCCTCGGTATCCCCACCTGGGACTTCGGCGAACTGCAGGAAGACTGGGAGGCCATCTGGCCGCAGTTGGCGTCGCTCGATCTGAAAGGCAAAATCGTGGCGTTGTTCGGCATGGGGGATCAGCTTGGCTACGGCGAATGGTTCCTGGATGCGCTTGGCATGCTGCACGACCAACTAGCGCCGCGCGGCGTGCAGTTTATCGGTTTTTGGCCGACGGAAGGTTATGAGTTTACCAGCCCGAAACCGGTCAGCGCCGACGGCCAACATTTTGTCGGCCTGGCGCTGGACGAGGTCAATCAATACGAGTTAAGCGAAGAACGCCTGCAGCAGTGGTGCGAACAAATCCTGCTGGAAATGGAGCCTTTGCTGTAATCACAACAGCGCAGCAGCCGGTTAGCTGCGCCATTGATCTTCACCATCCGCGGCCGGCGGGAAATTCAACCGCTGGCGCAGTTGGCGCCACTCCGCTTTATCCATACTGTCGGAAGCCAACCACAAACGGCGGCGCTTTTTCCCCTGAATCTGGCGCAGCGACAGCATAACCCCATAAGGCTGCAGCCAGGGTTTCTTCACCAACAGCCACTCCTTGCCGTGCCAACTGACGTGCCGATCGGCCTGCAGGCGCAGTTCACCACGGCATTGCGCGATACGCCGCTGGCTGCGAATACATTCAAATACCACCAGCGTCAGCAATACCAGCCAGACGGGGCCATAGCCATCCGGCCAAGGCGAAACCAGAATCAGCAGGATAAGAACGCCGTGCAACAGCAGCGAAAGTAACTGGGTGCGCCAGGAGATGCGGACATCACATCGCCACTGGGCCACGGTCTTTATTTCGCGTCTGGATCAATCTCACCATCCTCTGCAGTTCAGCATCCTGCGGAGCGCCATGATTCATCAGCCAGTTAAACAGATCGGGATCATCACTCTCGAGCAGGCGAATAAACAGCGCCTTGTCCGCATCGCTCAACGTGTCGTATTCGTATTCGAAAAACGGCATGATCGATATATCCAGCTCACGCATCCCACGGCGGCATGCCCAATGAATACGTGCTTTATTATTAATATCCATGTTGTTATAACTCACCTCTTTCAGCGGGGCAGTGCTCAAACGACATTCTGTAAGGCAACGCTTATGCAAGATAATTCCCTTAAACAACTATTGTCGGCCCTTGGGGCTAAAACTTCATGCGTACAGTATAGAGTAACAATTTGACATACTCGGCGGGAAGGCGCTTCTGCGGCAAAAGAAAAATAATGGCAAAAAAAGCGCTGTTGCCGAATAACTGTTTGCAAAGGCTGCGCCCTCTCTTACCATGGTGGCAATACTTTCGGCGCAACGTTAAGCAGGTACATATTTATGGCGTTCAATATCCCCTTTCCGCCCCTTCAGCCCTCTGCATCCACCCATTTGCCCCTGACTCTGATCTCGCTGGAAGATTGGGCGCTGGTGGCGCTGAACGGGCCGGATACCGAAAAATACCTTCAGGGCCAGGTAACGGCCGATATCGATAAGCTCACCGCCCAGCACGTATTGTGCGGCCATTGCGACGCCAAAGGCAAAATGTGGAGCAACCTGCGCTTGTTCCGCCGCGATGACGGGTTCAGCTATCTGGTGCGCCGCAGCGTGTTGGAAAACCAACTGGCGGAAATCAAAAAATACGCGGTGTTTTCCAAAGTGACCATTGCGGCGGATAACGATGCCGTGCTGCTGGGGATCGCCGGCTTCCAGGCGCGGGCGGCGTTGGCCAGCGTCTTCACAACGCTGCCGGATGCCCAGAACCAAGTGGTGCAGGAAGGCGAAACCACACTGCTGCACTTCGCATTGCCGGCCGAGCGCTTTTTGTTGGTCACCCGTGCGGCAACCGCCGAGCAGTTGGTCGCCAAACTGCATGAGCAGGCCGAACTGAATGACAGCCAGCAATGGCTAACGCTGGATATCGAAGCCGGTTACCCGATCATCGACGCACCAAACTGCGAGCAGCTCATCCCGCAGGCCACCAACCTGCAGGCGCTGGCCGGCGGCATCAGCTTCAGCAAAGGCTGCTACACCGGGCAGGAAATGGTCGCCCGCGCAAAATTCCGCGGCGCCAATAAACGCGCGTTATACTGGCTGGCCGGCCAGGCGGGCCGCACGCCGGCGGCGGCGGAAGATCTGGAATTGAAGCTGGGTGAAAACTGGCGCCGTACCGGCACCGTGCTAGCGGCCAGCAAGCTTGCCGACGGCACGCTGTGGGTGCAGGCCGTGCTAAATAACGATCTGGCGCCGGACAGCGTTTTGCGCGTGCGCGACGATGCCGGCAGCCAGTTGGCCATCAAGCCACTGCCGTATTCACTGGTGGAAGAGTAATCATCAGGCAGGGCCGCGCGCCTGCGGCCCTGAAATGGTGGTTAGACGTACAGATAAATCGCCAGGAAATGGCAAAAACAGCCGCCCAGCACAAAGCCGTGCCAAATGGCGTGGCCGAAACGAATACGCTTCGACGCATAGAAAATCACACCCAGCGTATACACCACGCCGCCAACCGCCAGCAGCGTGACGCCGCCGGCTTCCAGCCGGGTTGCCAACTGGTAGATAACGATCAACGAGAGCCAGCCCATGGTCAAATAGGTGACCAGCGAAAGCACCTCAAAGCGGTGGGCAAACGCCAGTTTGAAAATCACACCGAACAGCGCAATGCTCCAGATAACCACCATCAGGCCCCGCGCCAGCGCGGAATCCAGCCCGACCAGCAGGAACGGCGTATAGGTACCGGCAATCAGCAGGTAAATGGCACAGTGATCAAACTTCTTCAGCCAGTGCTTGGCCTTCTGATGTGGGATGGCGTGATACAACGTGGAAGCCAGAAACAGCAGGATCATACTGCCGCCATACAGGCTGTAGCTGGTAATGGCCGTGACGCCCGCGCCGCTGTTCACCGCCTGCACCAGCAGCATCACCAGCCCCACGATACCAAAGATAAAACCAATGCCATGGCTGATGCTGTTCGCAATTTCCTCTGCCCAAGGATAGGCTGAAACCACATTCTTTTCTGCCCTGGCCTTTACGACACCTGCTTTTTCCATCATGGATACCTCTGACACACCAATAACTGTTCGAAATTGCCGCAAACAGCTTAACTGAGAATAATTCCAGTGTACACGTGTAAGCCAAAAATAAAACGGTGAAAAAATGTATCCCCGCGCAAGCGTCGAAATCTCCGCGGCAGTGGTCTACAATTCCCGGGTTCACCTTTCATAACTCCACCCTGAGGTTGCTCATGTCATCCGCTGTACCCGCGTTAGATTTTGGCTCCATGACCCAGACCGTTGCATTTTTGATGGAAATCGACAAGCTGAAAGGCGTCCAACGCCGCACCAAAGTGCTTGATAGCCAGCGTCATGAAAACTCCGCCGAACATAGCTGGCACTTTGCCGTCGCCGCAATGAGCATGGCGCCCTATGCCGGTGAAGGCGTGGATATCCAACGCGTGATCCAGATGGCGTTGCTACACGATATCGTCGAGATCGATGCCGGCGACGTGCTGGTTTACGATTTGGCGGCGCGTGCGGCCATTCACGATCAGGAAGTCGCGGCGGCGCGCCGCTTGTTCGGCATCTTGCCGGAAGCCCAGCGTGAGTATTTCACCGCCTTATGGCAAGAATATGAAGATAACGAAACGCCCGATGCGCGCTTCGCGCTGGTGCTGGATCGCACCATGCCGATGCTGATGAACCTGCACAATGGCGGCCAAAGCTGGGTGGAAAATAACATCAGCCTGGAACAGGTGGTGGCGCGCAACGCCATGATCGGCGAAACCTATCCGGAACTGTGGCACTACCTGCTGCAACACCTGCAGGAAGCGCAGCGCAAAGGCTGGTTGAAGTAAGCGTTTACGCCATAAAAAAGCAGCGCATGTGCGCTGCTTTTTTGCCGTTGCCTACTGCTTAGTATTCGCTGATTGGCGCGCAGGAACAGAACAGGTTGCGGTCGCCGTAAACGTCATCCAGGCGCTTCACGGTCGGCCAGTATTTATTCTCACGCACCGCGGCGGAAGGGAACACGGCCAGTTCGCGGCTGTAAGCATGCTGCCAGTCGCCGACCAATTCTTCCTGAACGTGCGGCGCGTTCACCAACGGGTTGTCGGCCAACGGCCATTCGCCGCTGATAACCCGTTCGATTTCGCCACGGATCGCCAGCATGGCATCAATAAAGCGATCCAACTCCTCCTGGCTTTCAGACTCGGTGGGCTCAACCATCAAGGTACCGGCAACCGGGAACGACATGGTCGGCGCATGGAAACCGTAATCGATCAGGCGTTTGGCGATGTCCATTTCACTGATGCCGCTTGCCTCTTTCAGCGGCCGCAGATCCAGAATGCATTCGTGCGCTACCCGATGATCGCGCCCGGTATACAGCACCGGATAAGCCGCTTTCAGGCGGGTCGCAATATAGTTGGCGTTCAGGATCGCCACCTGGCTGGCCTGCTTCAATCCTTCCGCCCCCATCATGCGGATATACATCCAGCTAATGGGCAGGATCGACGCGCTGCCGAACGGCGCGGCGGAAACGGCGCCCTGCTGGGTGAGCTGATCTTCAATCTGTACAACGCTGTGGCCCGGCACGAATGGCGCCAGATGCGCCTTCACGCCGATAGGCCCCATGCCTGGGCCACCGCCGCCGTGCGGAATGCAAAAGGTTTTGTGCAGGTTAAGGTGCGATACATCCGCGCCGATGTAGCCCGGCGTAGTAATGCCGACCTGCGCGTTCATGTTGGCGCCGTCCAGATAAACCTGCCCGCCATACTGGTGAACGATCTGGCAGACTTCACGGATGGTTTCCTCATAAACCCCGTGCGTTGACGGGTAGGTCACCATAATGCAGGAGAGCGTATCCCCGGCCTGCTCCGCCTTGGCGCGCAGATCGTGCAGATCGATGTTGCCGTTTTTATCGCAGGCCACCACCACTACGCTCATCCCCGCCATATGGGCAGAGGCCGGGTTAGTGCCATGCGCAGAGCTTGGGATCAGGCAGACGTGGCGCCCGCCCTCATTGCGGCTTTCGTGATAGCGGCGAATCGACAGCAGGCCGGCGTATTCCCCCTGAGCGCCAGAGTTCGGCTGCATGCACACTGCATCGTAACCGGTCAATTGCACCAGCCAACGGGAAAGCTGGCCGATCATCTGTTGATACCCCACCGCCTGTTCCGGCGGGCAGAACGGATGCAGCTCGGCAAATTCCGGCCAGGTGATCGGGATCATTTCCGCCGCCGCGTTGAGCTTCATGGTGCAGGAGCCCAGCGGGATCATCGCCTGATTCAGCGCCAGATCCTTACGTTCAAGACGATGCATATAGCGCATCATCTCGGTTTCGCTGTGATAGCGGTTGAACACCGGATGGGTCAGGATCGGATCTGTACGCCGCATCGCCGCCGGGATCGACGCGCTGCTCTGGCTCACTTGCGCATCCAGTGCGGCGATGTCCAGCCCGTGATCGTCGCCGGCCAATACCGCAAACAGCGTTTGCACGTCTTCACGGCTGGTGGCTTCATCCAGCGTAATGCCAACCGCGCCGTGGATATCGGTGCGCAGGTTAATGCCAAAGCCCAATGCGCGCTCCAGCACGGCAGCCTTGTCTTTCACTTCCACCGTCAGAGTGTCGAACCAGGTTGTGTGGCGCAGCACCAGGCCTGCCTGCTGCAACCCGGCGGCCAGAATATCCGTCAGGCGATGAATGCGCCCGGCGATGCGCTGCAGCCCCTGCGGCCCATGGTACACCGCGTACAGGCTGGCGATGTTGGCCAACAGCACCTGTGAGGTACAGATATTGGAGTTGGCTTTCTCCCGGCGAATATGCTGTTCACGGGTTTGCATCGCCATACGCAGCGCGGTATTGCCAGCGGCATCGCGCGAAACGCCGATAATGCGGCCCGGCATGGCGCGTTTGAATTCATCGCGGCAGGCGAAAAATGCCGCGTGCGGGCCGCCGTATCCCATCGGCACGCCAAAGCGTTGGGCTGAGCCGAACACCACATCCGCCCCCTGTTTGCCCGGTGCGGCCAGCAATACCAGCGCCATGATATCCGCCGCCACGCTGGTAACGATCTTGCGGTTTTTCAGCTCGGCCAACAGGGCGCTGTAGTCATGTACTTCACCGGTGCTGCCCACCTGCTGCAACAGCACGCCAAACACCCCCTGTAGATCCAGCACCTTCTCCGCCCGATCGACAATCACTTCAAAGCCGAAGGTTTGTGCACGGGTGCGCACCACATCCAGCGTTTGCGGATGCACATCGTTCGCCACGAAGAAGCGGTTGGCGTCTTTCAGCTTACTGGCACGTTTGGCCAGCGCCATCGCCTCGGCGGCAGCAGTGGCTTCATCCAGCAAAGAGGCCGAGGCCAGATCCAGCCCGGTCAGATCCAGCGTCAGCGTCTGGAAATTCAGCAGCGCCTCAAGGCGGCCCTGCGACACTTCCGGCTGATACGGCGTATAGGCCGTGTACCAACCCGGGTTTTCCAGCATGTTGCGCAGGATCACCGGCGGCGTCAGCACTGCGCTGTAGCCCATGCCGATATAGGATTTGTAGCACTGATTCAGCGCCGCCATCGCCTTCAGCTCCGCCAGCGCCTGATGCTCGGTGGCCGCATCACCCACCGCCGGCGGCCCCGGCAGTTGAATATCCGCCGGTACAATCTGCTGGATCAGCGCACCAAGCGAGCTGGCGCCCACCGTTGCCAGCATCTGTTGCTGCTGTTGCGCCGAAGGGCCGATATGGCGTTCGATGAACGCGTCGCTGTTTTCAAGTTGGCTGAGTGTCTGGGTCATTGCTCCAAATTCCTGAGTGCTAACATGGGACTGGGGGACATACGTTCACCGTATCCCTCCCTGAGCGGGAGGGAATGGCGGTTTGCTGCGCAGGCTTACTCTTCGATAGAGGCCTGATACTCGTCGGCGTTCAGCAGTTTATCCAGCTCGGCGCTGTCGCTCGCTTTAATGCGAAACAGCCAGCCTTCACTGTAAGGATCGCTGTTCACCAGCTCCGGCGAACCGTCCAGTGCCTCATTCACGGCGATAATTTCACCGCTCAGCGGGGCATAGATGTCGGAAGCAGCCTTTACCGATTCCGCCACCGCGCAGTCGTCGCCGGCCGCGACAACGGTGCCGACTTCCGGCAGATCGACAAATACCATATCGCCCAGCAGTTCCTGCGCATGCTCGGTAATGCCCACCAGATATTCACCGTTGCCTTCGTCACGCACCCATTCGTGGGATGCCGCATACTTCAATTCTGTTGGCACATTGCTCATGGCCTGCTTCTCCTTCGAAGAAATTATCGCCCCGAATTTCCAGGCCGCGGCCTGAAAACCAGGGGTGTCGCATCAACAAAAATTAATTAATCAGTGATTTACCGGCGCGGACGAACCCAGGTTTAGTCACCTTCACCGGCACTTCACGATTACGGATTTGCACAATCGCCTGTTCGCCGATCCCTTGCGGCACCCGCGCCAGCGCAATACTGAAGCCCAGGGTGGGCGAGAAAGAACCGCTGGTGATCACCCCTTGCTGCGCCTGGCCGCTAGCATCGGTAAAGCTGACCGGCAACCCATTACGTAATACGCCTTTTTCCGTCATGATCAAACCCACCAACTGTTCCGTGCCACGGCTACGCTGCTGCTCCAGCGCGTCACGGCCGATAAACTGGCGATCCTGCGGCTCCCAGGCGATGGTCCAGGCCATATTGGCCGCCAACGGCGAAACGCCTTCGTCCATCTCCTGGCCATACAGGTTCATGCCGGCCTCCAAACGCAGCGTATCGCGCGCGCCCAGCCCGGCCGGTTTCACCCCGGCCGCCAACAGCCGCTGCCAGAAATCAGCCGCCTGCTCGTTTGGCAGAGCAACTTCATAGCCGGCCTCTCCGGTGTAACCGGTGGTCGCAATGAACAGATCGCCGGCCTGCACGCCAAAAAACGGCTTCATGCCTGCCACCGCCTGTTGCTGTTCGGCGGTAAACAGCGTGGCGGCGCGCGCCTGCGCCTGTGGCCCCTGGATTGCGATCAATGACAGATCGTCACGCACCGTCAGTTGAACGCTATAAGGCGCGGCGTGCTCTTCAATCCAGGCCAGATCTTTTTCACGGGTGGCGGAGTTCACCACCAGGCGGAAGTTGTCTTCACTAAAGAAATACACGATCAGATCGTCAATTACGCCGCCCGAAGCATTCAGCATCCCGGTATACAGCGCCTTGCCGGGCTGGGTCAGTTTGGCCACGTCATTGGCTAACAGGTAACGCAGGAATTCGCGGGTGCGGGCGCCTTGCAAATCCACAATGGTCATGTGCGAGACATCAAACATGCCCGCATCCTGGCGCACCGCACGGTGCTCATCAAGCTGGGAACCATAATGCAGCGGCATCATCCAACCATGGAAATCCACCATCCGCGCGCCGCATGCCACATGCTGATCGTACAACGGGGTTTGCTTTGCCATCTTTTCCCTCTTTCTTTGCCGGAGATAGCATGCGCGCCGCTCATCAATCGCCAACGATGAGGTGTGCACACCGGCTCGCCAAACAGAAATGCCGCGCAGAAAACCACCTGAAAATACGGCCAGCCGCCGCGGCGCAAACGATACCTTTCCTTCGACGTTAGCACCGAACGCCCACATTAACCATAAGTAAAAATATTCATAACATCACCTGTGGCCAGTGAATTACCGCATCATCTTGCCGATTTTTTCACTAAAAAAATGGGATTTAATACATAAAAACCGCAATAAAAATATCAACATTATTATTTTGTAGAGCTATCAGGGAAAAATCGGCGGAGTTTCTACTTTTGGCTTTCCCGATAAGGATTAGAAAAAGTAATGGTAAAATCGGGCGAAAATTAGATTATTTCAAATGAAGGGGGATATAAGAAAAAATTATGGCTTCGCTGCTAACGCAGGATAACGGAAGAGAAATGATAAACCCCAGCGGATGCGCTGGGGCGAACTATCACAGGGGCTATGATAACCAATCCGGCAAATCATTCAGCCCCATCGCCTGGCGCACCAGCTTCGGCTTCACGCCGGGCAGCGTGTCTGCCAGCCGCAGGCCGACGTCGCGCAGCAGCTTTTTCGCCGGGTTAACGCCGTCAAATAGCTCGCGGAAGCCCTGCATGCTGGCCAGCATAACCGCCGCACCGTGTTTACGGCGGCGTTCATAGCGGCGCAGATACAGGTGCTGGCCAATGTCCTTGCCCTGGCGCTGCAAGCGTTTAAGCTCGGCGATCAGTTCGGCGGCATCCATAAAGCCCAGGTTGACGCCCTGCCCAGCCAGCGGGTGCACGGTATGCGCCGCATCGCCAACCAGTGCCAGCCGGTGGGCGGCAAAGCTGCGCGCATAGCGCCCGGTCAACGGGAAGACCTGCCGTTCGCTTTCCAACTGGCAGTGGCCAAGGCGCATATCAAACACCATGCCCAGTTCGCGGTTAAAATGCGCCGGCGCCAGTTGCATCAGCCGTTCAGCCTCCTCCGGCGCCACAGACCAGACGATCGAGCACAGATGAGGATCGTCAAACGGCAGGAATGCCAGGATACCGTCGCCATGGAACACCTGCCTGGCGGTGGCCTGGTGCGGGAGTTCCGTGCGGATGGTCGCCACTAAAGCGCTGTGGCGGTAATCCCAGAAGGTCAATGGGATATCCGCATGCTGGCGCAGCCAGGAATTAGCGCCATCCGCGCCCACCACCAGCCGGGCAGTCAACATTTGGCCGTCTTCCAGCGTGATAAAGGTGTCATTTTCCCCCCAGGCTACCTGTTGGAGCGCCGCAGGCGTCAGCAATGTGACCTCTGGGAGCGTTTGCGCTTTTTTCCACAGCGCCTGCTGAATGACATCATTTTCAATAATATGGCCTAGATGGCTAAAGCCACATTCGTCCGCATGAAAAGCGATTTTGCCGAAGCTATCGCGATCCCACACTTCCATCGCGCGGTATGCGCTGGCGCGTAGTTGCACAATTTCGTCCCACACGCCGATATGCTGCAGCAGGCGTTCACTGGCGGCATTGATGGCGGAAACGCGCAGCGCCGGCTGTGCCGGCAACGGCGTATGCCCCGGCTGGCGGTGTTCCAGCACCGCCACGCGCAAACCGCTGCCTTGCAGACCACAGGCAACGGCCAGTCCTACCATACCGCCACCGGCGATAACCACGTCAAATGATTGCATGCTGCTTAAATTCCTTTAAGTGACCCCGTTCGCGCCACAGGGTGTGCGCCGATAACCCCAAGCACAACACCAGGCCACGCCCGATAAAACCGTCGTTTAACGTTCAACCCAGCCCAGCGTGCGTTTGGCAAACGCATCACGCAGCGGCGGCAGTTGCTCCATTGCCATCAGGCCCAAATTGCGCCCAACCACCAAAGGCGCATAACGGTTGGCGAACAGCGAGATCAGCCCATCGGTCACGCCGATCGTCGCCTGTTGATCTTTCTGCCGCCGCTGTTGGTAGCGGCTCAACAGGGGATAAGCGCCCAGATCCTCCCCCTGCGCGGCCCCTTCCGCCAGCGTTTCCGCCAACGACATCACATCCCTCAGGCCCAGGTTGAAGCCCTGCCCGGCGATTGGGTGCAGCGTCTGGGCGGCATTGCCAACCAACGCCAGTCGATGGCTGACATGTTGCCGCGCCGTCAGCAGCCGCAGGGGATAACTGTGGCGCTTGCCGGCTTTTAGCATACGCCCCAGGCGCCAGCCGAAAGCCTGCTGCAGTTCGTTGAGAAAGCGTTCATCATCCCAGCCGGCCACCTGCTGTTGCTCGGCCTGTGCATGGCACCACACCAGGGAACTGCGCCCTTGCGACATCGGCAACAGCGCCAGCGGCCCCTGGCCGGTAAAGCGCTCAAAGGCTCGCCCCTGGGGATCTTCCGCCGTCGTGATATTGGCGATGATAGCGCACTGCGGGTAGTCTTTTTGCTGCCACTGCACATGGCAAGCCTGCGCCAGCGCGGAGTGTGAGCCATCCGCAGCCACCAGCAGCTGGCCGCTCAGGCGCTGGTAATTATCCAACAGCACCTCGGCGCGCTCGGCGGTACGCTGCACATCGATCACTTTGGCCGGGCAATGTAACGTTACCCCCGGCGCTTTTGCCAACAGGCTGAACAGCCGCAGGCCGGCATCATGCAGCTCGATCACCTGGCCAAGCGCGTCAACCCGGTAATCCTGCGCCCGGATATTAACAAAGCCAGCGTGGCCGCGATCGCTGACGTGCACATGGGTTATCGCCGTGGCGCAATCGCGCAGCGCTGGCCAAACGCCAATGTGGCTGAGCTGTTGGCAAGTGCCCTGCGCCAATGCGATCGCCCGTGCATCAAATCCCGGATGCGCGCGATCGCCCGGGCGCACCGCTTCGATCACATCTACCGGCACTTTCCCCTGGGTCAACGTAGAGATGGCCAACGCCAGGGTGGCGCCGGCCATGCCGCCGCCGACAATAATGACGCTCATGCTATTTAACCGCCCTGGCCGCCGCCATCAGCGCTTCTATATCATCGGCGTCTTTCACTACGCTGGCCGTCAGGTTTTCATTGCCGTCGGCGGTGATCAAAATATCGTCCTCAATGCGGATACCAATCCCACGATATTCCGGCGGCACGTCGGCATTCGGCGCAATATACAGCCCCGGTTCAATCGTCAGTACCATTCCCGGCTCCAACAACCGCTCGCGGCTTGGCGTGCCGTAATGGCCGACATCGTGCACATCCAGCCCCAGCCAATGGCTCAGGCCGTGCATAAAGAACTGGCGGTGCGCCTGTTCGGCAATCAGTTGTTCAACCTCGCCGTGCATCACCCCCAGCTTAACCAGACCGCTGACCATCACGCGCACCACGTCCTCGGTCACTTCGCGGATGCTGGTGCCTGGCCGGAACAGCGCTAACGCCTTGTACAGCGAGGCCAGCACGATATCGTACACCGCGCGCTGCGCCGTGCTGAACGAGCCGTTCACCGGGAAAGTGCGGGTGATATCGCCGGCATAGCCTTGGTATTCACAGCCGGCATCGATCAGCACCAGATCGCCGTCACGCATTTGGCTGGCGTTTTCGGTGTAGTGCAAAATACAGCCATTTTCGCCGCTGCCGACAATCGTGTTATAGGAAGGATAACGCGCGCCATGGCGGGTGAACTCGTGGTGAATCTCCGCTTCCAGTTGGTACTCAAACATCCCCGGGCGGCAGGTTTCCATCGCACGGGTATGCGCCAGCGCGGTGATTTCGCCGGCACGGCGCATCACGCCAATTTCCTCCGGCGATTTAAACAGACGCATGTCATGCAGCCACGGGCGCCAATCGGTCACGGTGGCCGGCGCCTGCAGATTTTGGCGAAAGCCCTTGCGCAGCTTTTCCAGCGCGCCATACAAGATGGCGTCCGCATAGGCGTATTCCCCTTGCGCGTGGTACACCACGTTCAGCCCATTGAGCAACAGGTACAGGTGATCGTTGATTTCATCGAAGGGTAAGGCCCGATCCACTCCCAGCCTGGCCGGCGCCGCTTCCTGCCCCAGGCGGCGGCCGAACCAGATTTCCGCCGTTAAATCGCGCACCCGGTTAAACAAGACGCTGTGATTGTGCGTCTCATCGCTTTTCACCAGGATCAGCACCGCTTCCGGCTCGTTGAAACCGGTCAGGTACCAGAAATCACTGCTCTGGCGGTAAGGATATTCTGAATCTGCATTACGGGTTGCTTCCGGCGCAGCAAAAATAACCGCCGCGCTGGCCGGAGCCATTTTCGCTAATAACGCCTGCCGGCGATTATGGAATTCCTGCTGAGTCATGACCTTCTCCTGAAATCAGTTTTCCTGTAACAGCCTTCCTGCGATGCCGCCCGGTGTCTTCAGGGCGCACGGCAACATGGCCGGCGACAAAGCGATTAGTGCAGCGTCGGCTTTTTCACTTCCGGCGCCGTCGGCTGCCGGCGGGCGAACTCGCCATAGCACAGGAGAGCGGCCACACGCACATACTCCACCACTTCCTCCAGCGACTGTTCAAGCTCTTCCTGGTCTTCGTCTTCGTCATAGCCCAGTTGAGCAATATTGCGCAGATCGTCGATCGCTTCGCCTACGTCATCCTTCACCTGTGCCAGTTTCGGCTGCATCATGCCCAGGCCCAGCAGGAAATGGTTGACCCAGCCGGCCAGCGCATCGGCGCGCTCAAACACGCTAACCGTTTCGCCTTCGGGCATCATCACCTGGAACATGAATTCGTCCTCGTCCAGCGTATCTCGGGTGGCGTCATACAACTGCTGCAACGGCTGGCTCAACGCCAGGGGGAAAGCCACCCCTTCATTGGTCAGATCGTGCATCAGCGTCTGCCAACTGGCATCGCGGTTGCCGCCACACAGCATACCGCTGATCAAACCGTGCATTTCGGCGGCGGTGAGTGCGACGGCCTGCTGGTTAAGGGCCGCGGTCAAAGACTGGTAACTTGGAAATGTATTCTGTGTAGACATGCGCATTCGTCATCGTTGGCAGGATAAGTTCGTGTTATGCTACCACCAAGGTCCGTGGTTATACCAGATAAGCACGCCCCTTCAGCAACGCGTTATAATCACTGCGTGTCAGGCGGGCGCAACATCGGCCAGCCTTTAACCAACCGTCAAACAGGCGGCAAGAGCGTTTGTTAACGCACGCGCAATGAATATGGCAGGGCCCGTTTTGACGGCACGCGCCATACACAGTAGATTACAACCAAGTACTGAAAAGGGGTTGTATCTTGGTATCGAGGTATATATAGTGGCGCCCGCTTTGGCAACCCGGTATGGCAAGCTGAAGCAGTCGCGAAATTTAGGCAGGAAGGTGGCATGTCTGCACAACCGGTAGATATTCAAATTTTTGGCCGCTCGTTAAGAGTCAATTGCCCGCCAGAACAGCAAGATGCGTTGAACATGGCGGCGGACGATCTTAACCAACGGTTGCAAGATCTTAAAGTTCGCACTAGAGTCACAAATACTGAGCAGCTAGTTTTCATCGCAGCGTTGAACGTTTGTCATGAACTTGCACAAGAGCGCTTGAAAACGCGTGACTATGCGGCCAATATGGAACAACGCATCCGTATGCTGCAACAGACCATTGAACAGGCATTGCTTGAACAGGGTCGCATCTCTGAACGTCAGGATGCACAATTCGAATAGCATAAGTTGCTGAAGGCTAACGCTTCAGCAATGAGTACAAAATTTCTCTGAGATGTTCGTCAGCGGGCCAGTCCCCTGAGCCGATATTTAGTACAAACAGAATGTGTTGCTCCGTGATCGGTGCGCATGCTCGCTTGTCGAGAAGCCTTAAGATTGCGACGGCACGTTCACCTTGAACCATGGGTTCAAGGGTTACAGCCTGCGACGGCATCTCGGAGATTCCCTTCCCGCGTTTATGGGCCATCCCCCATCACCTACGCAGATTGTACTATGTCTTTCCAGCCCAAATTCGCCGAACAACGCCAACACATCCGCAGCCAGATACGCCAACGCCGCAAAGCCCTCTCCGCGCAGCAGCAGCACGCCGATGCATTGCGTGCCAGCGAGCGTATTGCCGCGCACCCACGGATTCAGGCCGCGCAGCACGTTGCCGCATTCCTTTCTTTTGACGGCGAACTGAACACCGGGCCGCTGATTGAAACGCTGTGGCGGTTGGGCAAGCAGGTTTACCTGCCGGTGTTGCACCCATTCAGCCCGGGCAACCTGCTATTCCTGCACTATGCGGCCCATACTCCCCTGGTGCGCAATCGCTTTAATATTCAGGAACCCGCGTTGGATGTGCGCGCCGTCTTGCCGCGTGGCCAATTGGATGTGATGCTGACGCCGCTGGTCGCCTTTGACGATCGCGGGCAACGGCTGGGCATGGGTGGCGGGTTCTATGATCGCACGTTGCAAAACTGGCGGCATACCGGCCCCTATCCGATTGGGCTGGCGCATGATTGCCAACAGGTGGCGGCATTGCCGATTGAACAGTGGGATATTCCGCTGCCGGAGGTCATCACGCCGTCACAGACCTTTGCCTGGCCGATTGACGAAGAGGAATAGGCAACGCTCAGTAGGGCGCCCGGTTTATCTCCAAAAAAAACACGGGGTTGGCATTGCCAACCCCGTGTTTTATGCCCTGCCTATTGGGGCGGTGAAACCCCAATAAGTGCGCTTAGTACAGCAGGCGAGCACGGATGGTGCCCGGAATCGCCTTCATGCGCTGCAGTGCAGCGTCGGCGCTTTCGGTTTCCGCTTCGATATCAATAACCACATAGCCGATTTCCGGGCTGGTCTGCAGGTACTGAGCGGCAATGTTCACCCCTTCGTCGGCAAAAATATTGTTGATTTGCGTCAGAATGCCCGGGCGGTTTTCGTGGATGTGCAGCAGGCGGCTGGCGCGCGGGCCATGCACCGGCAGCGAGGCTTCCGGGAAGTTCACCGCAGACAGCGTAGAGCCGTTGTCGGAGTATTTCACCAGCTTACCGGCAACTTCATCACCAATGTTTTCTTGCGCTTCCTGGGTGGAGCCGCCGATATGCGGCGTCAGCAGCACGTTGTCGAATTCACACAGCGGTGAATGGAACGGCTCTTTGTTGCTGGCCGGTTCTTCCGGGAATACGTCAATCGCCGCCCCGACAAGGTGTTCGCTGGCCAGCGCTTCACACAGTGCGGGAATATCCACCACCGTGCCGCGCGAAGCGTTGATCAGCATAGCGCCCGGCTTCATCTGCGCCAGCTCTGCTTTACCGATCATATTTTGGGTGCTCGGGGTTTCCGGCACGTGCAGGCTGACAACGTCGCTGTTAGCCAGCAGTTCAGACAACTGCTGGGTTTGATGCGCGTTGCCCAGCGGCAGCTTGCTCTCAATGTCGTAAAACGACACTTTCATGCCCACGCCTTCGGCCAGGATGCCCAACTGGGTACCGATGTGGCCATAGCCAATGATGCCCAACTTTTTGCCACGCGCTTCATGGGAGCCCACGGCCAGTTTGTTCCACACACCGCGGTGTGCTTTGGCATTGGCAGCCGGGATGCCGCGCATCATCAGCAGCAGTTCGCCCAACACCATTTCGGCTACGGATCGGGTATTGGAGAACGGTGCGTTAAACACCGGAATACCGCGTTTGGTCGCTGCCTTCAAATCAACCTGGTTGGTACCGATACAGAAACAGCCCACCGCCACCAGTTTTTCTGCGGCGGCAAAGACTTCTTCAGTCAGGTGCGTACGCGAACGAATACCGACGAAGTGCGCATCACGGATGGACTCCTTCAGCGACTCCGTGTCCAGAGCACCCTTGTGATATTCAATATTGGTATAACCGGCAGAACGCAAATTATCGACCGCGCTCTGATGAACCCCTTCGACCAGCAGGAACTTAATCCTGTCTTTCTCCAATGATACTTTTGCCATTTACCCGACCCTAATTATTCAGACTTCAGAAGCGGCTGTTAGAAACAGCACGCCCTCCAACATAACAAAAATAACGCGCCCGGCAATACAAACGATTGCCCTGTTCCTGGCTAACGCCCTAACGACCCCGGACATCCACAGATAAAAACACCAGTTGGATATCAATATTCAGCACCATACTGCAACTCTTCGCAAGAATGTGACAGATGTCACCAAATTTGGCGTTTTTCAAGAAAAGATGTTTTATAACGAGAATTATGTGAGTTTGCTAGCCAATGCCACATCAGCGCATGCTATGTCTTGCTTTGGCGGGCGCTGGATTGGCGCCCGCTTTAACGCATTATTTAACGACTTTCACGCCGTCCGGCGTGCCGACCAACGCAACATCGGCGCCACGGTTGGCGAACAACCCAACGGTGACGACGCCGGGGATACCGTTGATGGCGTTTTCCAACGCCACCGCGTCCAGAATCTGCAGGTTGTGCACATCCAGAATAACGTTGCCGTTATCGGTCACAACATTCTGGCGATACTCCGGCTGGCCGCCGAGCTTTACCAGCTCACGCGCCACGTAGGAACGTGCCATCGGGATCACTTCCACCGGCAGCGGGAATTTGCCCAACACGTCAACCTGCTTGCTGGCATCGACAATACAGATGAACTGCCGGGCGATCGCCGCGATCACTTTTTCACGGGTCAAGGCCGCACCGCCGCCTTTAATCATCTGCATATGACCGTTGATTTCGTCCGCGCCATCGACATAAATATCCAGCAAATCCACTTCATTGCTATCGAACACATGGATCCCCAGGCTCTGTAGCTTGACGGTGGAAGCCTCGGAGCTGGAAACCGCGCCTTCAATCTGGTTTTTCATCGTAGCCAGCGCGTCAATAAAGTGTGAGGCGGTAGAGCCGGTGCCCACGCCAACAATAGTACCTGGCTTGACGTAATCCAAAGCGGCCCAACCCACCGCTTTTTTCAGTTCATCCTGCGTCATGGTATGTTCTGTGCCTATGTACGAAAACGTGTGCGTATTATAGGGTAAATTGCGTGCTGCCACGCAGACCCTATCGCACTTATTTGCCCCACATCGCACTTTCCTTGACATCAGGCCGGTATTGGCCCGAGTTTTTTTCCCCCGAAAAAAACCAAAAATGTGGCATAGTGCCAATATTATCAATTTAACGTAATGGATATCCTCTCCGATGAAACGCCCTGACTATCGGACGCTGCAAGCTCTGGATGCGGTGGTTCGGGAGCGCGGTTTTGAGCGCGCAGCACAAAAACTTTGCATCACCCAATCGGCGGTATCCCAGCGCATTAAACAGTTGGAAAACCTATTCGGCCAGCCGTTGCTGGTTCGTACCATTCCACCGCGCCCTACCGAGCAGGGGCAGAAACTCTTGGCGCTGTTGCACCAGGTGGAACTGCTGGAAGAGGAGTGGCTAGGAAACGATAACGGGGCAGACACGCCGCTGTTGCTTTCATTGGCGGTCAACGCCGACAGCCTGGCCACCTGGCTGCTGCCCGCGTTGAAATCCGTGTTGGCGGATTCGCCTATCCGTTTGAATTTACAGGTTGAAGATGAAACCCGCACCCAGGAGCGCCTGCGCCGCGGCGAGGTGGTGGGCGCAGTCAGTATTCAACCCCAGCCGTTGCCAAGCTGCCTGGTGGACCAACTGGGCGCCCTGGACTACCTGTTTGTCGCTTCCAAACCCTTTGCCGAGCGCTACTTCCCCAATGGGGTGACCCGCGCCGCCTTGCTGAAAGCACCGGCGGTGGCTTTTGATCATCTCGACGACATGCACCAGGCGTTCCTGCAGCAGAATTTTGATCTTTCCCCGGGCAGCGTTCCCTGCCATATCGTCAACTCGTCAGAAGCCTTCGTGCAGTTGGCCCGCCAGGGCACCACCTGCTGTATGATCCCGCACCTGCAAATTGAAAGGGAGCTGGAAGAAGGGGAGCTGATCAACCTGACGCCCGGGCTGCTCCAGCGCCGGATGCTGTACTGGCACCGTTTCGCCCCGGAAAGCCGCATGATGCGTAAGGTCACCGACGCGCTGCTGTCGCATGGGCGGCAGGTACTGCGCCAAATCTAACGGCGATCATCAGAAAGGAAAGCCTGGCTGCGGCAAACACAACGGTAGCGCCATCGGGCGCCACCGCCGGAGTTCAAATGCGGATATGGCAGTGATTACTGCGCGTTGCGCTCAAGCTCGAACACCACATCAACCTGATCGTCAAAGTGAATGCTCTGCTGCTCATAAGTTTGCGCAGCGTCATTTTGCGGCGCGGCCGCGGCGGCGGTATACATACGCGCTACCGGCATCGGCTGATAATTGGCGACGTGATAGCGGATGCTGTAAACCGGCCCCAGCTTGGCTTTAAAGCCCTGCGCCAGCGAAGTCGCCTGTTGGGTGGCGTTTTCGATCGCCTTCTGGCGCGCCCGATCGCGGTAAACATCCGGGTTTGCCACACCAAGCTCAACGGCGCGGATCTCATTCAGGCCGGATTTTAACGCACCGTCCAGTAATTCATTCAGTTTATCCAACTGGCGCAGCGTTACCTGCACCTGGCGCACCGCCCGGTAGCCCTTCAAAACCGATTCACCGGTTTTCAGATAATCGTATTCAGGCTGCGTACGCAAATTAGCCGCGCTGATATCTTTCTTCTCTATGCCGTTTTTCTGCAGAAAATCAAAATATTGCGCCACGCGGTCGTCCACCTGTTTTTTCGCCTGGGTGGCGTCTTTGGACGATACGTTGACTTCAATCGCCAGCGTGGCGATATCCGGCACCGCGTCGACGCTTGACGTGCCCGAGGTCACGACATGAGGCCCCTGCGGGACTTCCGCTGCCTGCAACGCCAGAGGTAATGTACCTAATCCAACCATGGCGGCCATCGCCAATGCTTTAAGCTTCACTGTATCTCCTTAATGACAGTTGGTATCTGATTCATCGGTTATTCCCCGCCTGCGCAAACCACCTAAACCCGTATCCTTCCTGCTTCCTGTTACATGCGTTCGCTTTGCCTGCAACGTAAAACCATCTTGGATCTATTGGCTCGAATCGCAGTAAAACTGCAGCAGGAATAACCGATAACTACCGCTAAACCGTAGCATAACCGCCAAGGTTTTAAACTCGGATTAGTGACAAATTCTCACAGGTTAGCCCCCTGCCAGGCCAGCCTCAGCGCAATGCCCCACATCACTATTCCCACCAACACGTTAATCACCCGCTGCGCCCGTTGGGTTTTCAGCAGCGGCGCTAACCAGGCGGCTAACAGCGCCAGGGCAAAGAACCACAGGATGGAAGCGCTAACCGCCCCCAGCGCGAACCAGGAGCGCACATCCGCCGCCAGTTGCCCGCCCAGGCTACCCAGCACCACAAAAGTATCCAGATAAACATGCGGGTTCAGCCAGGTTACCGCCAGCATGGTCACCACGATACGCCAGCGGCTCTGCTGCATTTCTTCCGCTTGCGCCAGTTCGATATGCCGGCTAAACGCGGTGCGCAGCGCGCTCCAGCCGTACCATAGCAGGAACGCGACGCCCCCCCAGGTCACCAATGCCAACAGAACGGGCGAACGAACCAGCAATTCGCTGCCGCCAAAAATGCCGCCGCAGATAAGGATGATATCGCTGAAGGCACACAGTGCGGCGATCATCAGGTGGTATTGGCGGCGGATGCCCTGATTCATGACAAACACATTTTGCGGCCCGAGCGGCAGGATCATCGCGGCGCTCAGGGCAAAGCCCTGCAGAAAAACAGCTAACATGGTGTTCCCCTATAAAATAGCGCCGACGATGGCGCACGCGTTACAGCAGGAGCATCATAGGGAGATAAAATTATTAGGTGAAATGGATAATTCTAATATTTAATTAGCCAAATTAATGGCCGTCATGCATCCAGGCGGAAAAGCGGCGGCCCAGACCAGGGCGTGAAAAGCAGAAACAAAAAGGCCAGTCAGATGGCTGACTGGCTACCGGCTGGCGATTGTTTGCCGTTATTCCGCTTTGGCGGTTGGGTTATCAACGCGGTGCACATGGACATCCATCTGCGGGTATGGAATACCGATGTTGTGGGCATCCAGTTGGCGTTTGAAGTTTTCCATCAGATCGAAGTACACATTCCAGTATTCAGCATTGGTGGTCCAGGAGCGGGTTACGAAGTTCAGGGAAGACGCCGCCATCTCATTCAGGCGAACGGTAACTCCTTTATCGTGTTGGATACGCTGATCGGCTGCGATCACATCGCCCAGTACCTTCTTTACCAGATCGATGTCCGCATCATAGGCAACGCCCACGACGATATCCACGCGGCGGTTTGGTTCGCGGGAATAGTTGATGATATTGCCGGCAATCACTTTGCCGTTCGGCACCACGATGGTTTTATTGTCTGCGGTACGCAGCGTGGTAGAGAAAATTTGCACCTGATCAACCGTACCGGCCACGCCGCCCAGATCGACATACTCACCGGCACGCAGCGGGCGGAAAGCCACCAGCAGCACACCAGCGGCAAAGTTGGACAGTGAGCCCTGCAACGCTAAACCGACGGCCAAACCTGCGGCACCCAATACGGCAATCACCGACGTGGTCTGCACGCCGACGCGCCCAAGCACGGCGATAAAGGTGAATGCCAGGATACCGTAGCGCACCATCGCCGCCAGGAAATTGGTTACGGTGGCATCAATACCCCGCAGCTTCATCACACGGTTCACCGTATTACCGACGATGCGGGCGATGATCGAACCAATGATAAAAATAACAATGGCGGCAACAATGTTCACCGCGTACTGAATCAATAAATCCTGGTTTTTCACCAACCAACTGCTGGCATTGTTAATACCATCCACTACGTTGAGATCTTTCATTCGTGCCGTCCTAACTTTTCCCTAAGGGGATAAATTCGCAAAAAAATACACTGACGTCTGCGCCAGTTGGAAACCACCGCCTAAGGTTAACCAACATTCCCGCAGCATGCCAACCGTAAGCGGTAAAAATAGCCAAAACAACGGCCCCGCTTCTTCTATGCTGAACACAGCGCCATCGTCTTTATCAGGAGAAGGAATTTCACCCGCTATGCACTTTACATCGTCGATTAAACACTATTGGCAGGTTCGCCCGCGGCTGTTGCTTTCCATCGGCGCGGGCATCCTATGTTACCTGCTGCTGCCGAGTCAACTCAATGAATTGCAAAGATTGATGCTCGGCTGGAATGTGCTGGCCTGGTGCTATCTGCTGTCGCTCTGGCGGATGATGCTGGTCAGTACGCCAAAGCACATCCGCCAACTCGCCCGCGCGCAAGATGAGAGCGCCGGCAAGGTGCTGGCGCTGGTCAGCATCGGCTGCTTGGTCAGCATTCTCGCGATATTGTTTGAATTGAGCACCGCCAGGCAGGTCAGCGATCCGCTGAAAACGCTACATTTAGCGCTGACCGGCGCCACGCTGGTGGTGTCCTGGCTGCTGCTGCCGACGGCCTTTACCATGCACTATGCCCACCAGTTTTATCGCCAGGACGCGCAGCAGGATCCTTTGCCGTTGCTGTTCCCCGGCAATCTTAAACAACCGACCTATTGGGATTTCGCTTATTTCTCTTTCACCATTGCAGTGGCATCGCAAACCGCCGATGTGGCGGTTGGCACGGCGGAGGTACGCAAAATCGCCCTGCTGCAGTCGGTCATTTCCTTTGTCTTTAACCTGGTCATTCTGGGGCTATCGATTAACGTCGGCGCAGGTTTGCTGAGTTAAGCCATAAAAAAAGGCCCCCCGGAGGGAGCCTTGATAACAACGGTTAGCCGAGATTACAGCACGTCGATAGCGTTCAGTTCTTTGAATGCTTTTTCCAGACGGGCCAGCATGCTGGTCTGCGCAGCACGCAGCCATACGCGTGGATCGTAGTATTTTTTGTTCGGCTGATCGGCGCCTTTCGGGTTACCCAGTTGGCTCTGCAGGTAGCCTTCGTTTTCTTTGTAGTAGTTCAGGATACCTTCCCAGGTTGCCCATTGGGTATCGGTATCGATGTTCATTTTGATCACGCCGTAGCCGACGGATTCTTTGATTTCTGCATCGCTAGAGCCAGAGCCGCCGTGGAACACGAAGTTCAGGCTGTTGTGCGGCAGGTTGTATTTTTTGGAAACGTAGTCCTGAGAATCACGCAGGATAGTCGGGGTCAGTTTCACGTTACCTGGTTTGTACACGCCGTGTACGTTACCGAAGGAAGCCGCGATGGTGAAACGTGGGCTGATCGCATTCAGTTTTTCGTAGGCGTATGCAACGTCTTGTGGTTGGGTGTACAGGGCGGAAGCGTCCATGTGGCTGTTGTCCACACCGTCTTCTTCACCACCGGTGCAACCCAGTTCGATTTCCAGCGTCATACCCAGTTTAGCCATACGGGCCAGGTATTTGCTGCTGATTTCGATGTTTTCTTCCAGGGATTCTTCTGACAGATCGATCATGTGAGAAGAGAACAGCGGTTTACCGGTTGCAGCGAAATGTTTTTCACCGGCGTCCAGCAGGCCGTCAATCCAAGGCAGCAGTTTTTTCGCACAGTGGTCGGTATGCAGGATAACCGGCACGCCGTAATGTTCAGCCATCTGGTGAACGTGGTGTGCGCCGGAGATTGCGCCCAGAATCGCAGCACCCTGAGGAACGTCAGTTTTCACGCCTTTACCTGCGATGAACGCAGCGCCGCCGTTAGAGAACTGAACGATAACAGGTGCACGAACTTTTGCTGCTGCTTCCAGAACGGCATTGATGGAGTCGGTACCCACGCAGTTTACCGCTGGCAGAGCAAAGTTGTTTTCTTTTGCTACTGCGAATACTTTCTGAACGTCATCACCCGTGATGACACCCGGTTTTACGAAATCAAAAATTTTAGACATGTTAAGTTGTCCCGTTTCGTCGGCCGTAGATGGATGTAAATCGATTCTTACACTCCGCACCCAACCGGGTGCGGAATAAAACAAACGGGCGGCTTCCGCCTCCCGTTGTTTGAATTACTGCTTAGCGCGCTCTTCCAGCATCACTACCGCTGGCAGCTGTTTCCCTTCAACGAATTCCAGGAACGCACCGCCGCCGGTGGAGATGTAGGAGATTTTGTCAGCAATGCCGAACAGGTCGATTGCCGCCAGCGTATCACCGCCGCCTGCGATAGAGAAACCTTCGCTATCGGCGATGGCGCGCGCAACAATTTCAGTCCCCTTACGGAAGTTAGGGAACTCGAATACGCCAACCGGACCATTCCACAGAATGGTTTTGGCGTTCTTCAGGATATCAGCCAGACGCTGGGCTGAAACATCACCGATATCCAGAATTTGCTCGTTGTCTTTGATTTCAGAGACTTGTTTCACCGTTGCCGCAGCACTTTCAGAAAACTCCGTAGCAACACGCACGTCGGTCGGAACCGGGATGTCGCTGGTTTCCAGCAGTTTTTTGGCGTTCGGGATCAGGTCGGCTTCATACAGGGACTGACCAACGTTGTGGCCTTGAGCGGCCACGAAGGTGTTGGCGATACCGCCACCCACGATCAGCTGATCGGCAATTTTGGCCAGGGAATCCAGCACGGTCAGTTTGGTAGAAACTTTTGAACCACCAACGATGGCGACCATTGGGCGAGCAGGTTCTTTCAGTGCTTTACCCAGCGCTTCAAGCTCTGCGGAAAGCAGCGGGCCTGCACAGGCAACCGGTGCGAATTTACCCACGCCATGCGTAGAAGCTTGCGCGCGGTGTGCGGTGCCGAAAGCATCCATCACATACACGTCGCACAGCGCAGCGTATTTTTTAGACAGCGCTTCGTCGTCTTTCTTTTCGCCTTTGTTGAAGCGAACGTTTTCCAGCACTACCAGTTCGCCTTCGGCAACGTCAACGCCGTCCAGATAATCTTTCGCCAGACGCACTGGGTTTTTCAGATGATCTTTCAGGTAGTTTACTACCGGCAGCAGAGAGAATTCTTCGTTGTATTCGCCTTCGGTCGGGCGGCCCAGGTGGGACGTGACCATAACACGAGCGCCTTGTTTCAGCGCTGCTTCGATAGTCGGCAGGGAAGCACGGATACGTGCATCGGAAGTCACTTTACCGCCTTTCACTGGTACGTTCAGGTCAGAACGGATCAGAACACGTTTACCTGCCAGATCCAGATCGGTCATCTTAATTACAGACATGGTGAACCCTCTTAGTTGATTCTCTTTAAAAATTGCCTGAGCGGCGCATCAACAACACGATGCCGCCGAGCTAGAAACCACTTGCGGCCATTGCCCGGGTTGTATCCAACATCCTGTTGGCAAAGCCCCATTCGTTATCACACCAGACCAACGTCTTTATCAGGTGTTGCCCACTGACCCGGGTTTGCGTGCCATCCACGATGGCGCTGTGCGGGTCATGGTTAAAATCTATCGAGACTAGCGGCAGTTCCGTATAGTCAACTATACCACGAAATGCGCCCTGTGCGGCCTTTTGCAGTAGCTGGTTGACCTCTGTGACTCGCACCGCCGCGTGCACGCTGACGCTTAAATCAATGGCCGTTACGTTGATGGTCGGCACACGCACGGAAATCGCTTCAAAACGATCGCAAAACTGCGGGAAGATGCGGGTAATGCCCGCAGCCAGCTTGGTGTCGACCGGAATAATCGACTGGCTCGCCGCGCGGGTACGCCGCAAATCCTGATGATAGGCGTCTATCACCGGCTGATCGTTCATTGATGAGTGGATAGTGGTCACAGTGCCGGATTCAATGTTGAAAGCGTCATCCAACAGCTTGATAACCGGAATAATGCAGTTGGTGGTACAGGAGGCGTTGGAAACGATGCGATGCTGCGCCTGCAGCGCCTGGTGATTGACGCCAAACACCACGGTGGCATCCAGATCGTTACCGCCTGGGTGGGCGAACAACACCTTCTGCGCACCGGCGGCAAGATGCGCCTCACCGTCTGCCCGGCTGCCATACGCCCCGCTGCAATCCAGCACGACATCTACCGCCAAGTCGCCCCAGGGCAATTGCGTTATTTCCGGCTGGTGCAGCAAACGAATGCTATCGTTGCCGACAATCAGCGTGTCGCATTCCTGGCGTACATCCCAGCCAAAACGCCCGTGGCTAGAGTCAAACTTCAACAGGTGAACCATCCCATCGGCATTGGCCAGCTCGTTGATTGCAACCACGGAAATCTCTGCGCGTTTCCCTGATTCATACAATGCGCGTAACACGCTGCGGCCAATGCGGCCAAAGCCGTTTATCGCTATGCGAATGGTCATGCTGCTCCCTGAAGAAGGGCCTTCCACGCCGGTATTGTCACCGGGCTGGCTGGCGCTGACTGGTTATCGTGCTAACCTGCATAGAATACTGAGAGCGTGGCTCGCTGTGAACCGCCAAGTGGCGTCATGGATAAAATCCTGTTGCCCACAGCAACTACTCACTCCGGCATTTCTCTTGGATATGCTCCAACTGAAACGCTTCAGCCGAGGATAAACCAAAGCTTTCTGAAAGGGAACAGCTCCGAGAGCCAAGCGGTTAACCAAGCAGTATTTTGCGAAAATAAAATGATCTAGCGCACATTTTTACAAGCGCTTAATCCCTATCTTTAACGACATCCGTCCATATGTAATAGGCCATACAAGGAGTATCAATGAGCGAAGTTAAAGTTGTAGCCTTAATCAAAGCCACCCCAGAACACCGCGCCGCAGTGGATAAAGCCGTGCGCGCCATGGTCGCTCCAAGCCGTTCCGAACCTGGCTGTATTCAATACGATCTGCACGAAGAACAGGGCACGCCGGGCGCATTCGTCTTTATCGAACGCTGGAAATCGGAGCAGGCGCTGAAGGAACACATGGCAATGCCTTACCACGATGCCTTCCTGGCCGAACTGGATGGGAAACTGGAAAGCCTGGAAGTGAAAAAACTGACGCAGTTGTAAGCTGCCAACGCAGGGCACCACTGCGTGCCCTGCCGCCCCTCAACGCCGCGACAAATATTCCGCCAGCGGCGCAACCGCCCCCACATTGGCCTGGAAATAATCACGCAGGAAGGCCAGCGCAACGCGTATCTTGGCTGACGTCGCCAAACGTGGAATATACACCGCCCAAATATTGGCCGGCTGAGTGTACTCCGGCAGAATTTGCACCAACCGCCCGTTAGCGATGCTGTCTTTCACATCCCAGAATGAACGCAGCGCCACTCCCTGCCCCTGTAAACACCACTGGTGCACGATTTCGCCGTGGTTAGACGCCAGCGCGCCGGTCACCTTCACCGTTTCCTCCCCTGCCGGGCCTTGCAGCCGCCAGACGCCGAATGCAAGATCCCGTTCTTTGATCACCAGACAGTGGCGGCCGCAGAGATCGTTGAGCGCCTTTGGCGTGCCATAACGCTGCAAATACTCGGGCGCAGCACATAAAACGCGGTGGTTATGCGCCAGCTTGCGGGCCACCAGATTTGGCGCAATGTCATCGCCAACGCGGATATCCAGATCGTAACCTTCGCTGGCCAAATCGACCAGGCGATCGGACACATCCAGCCGCAGTTCCAGCCCGGGATACTGCTGTGCCAGCGCGGCCACCGCCTGCGCGACAAAACGCCGGCCAAAGCCAAAGCTGGTGACGATCCGTAGCGTACCCTGCGGCGCCTGCCGCAGATCCGCAACTTCATCCATCATCCGATCAACATCGTTCAGGATACGCTGCGCCCACTCGTAGATGCGCTCGCCATCGGCGGTAATGGCGACCCGCCGCGTGGTACGGTGCAGCAGAGAAACGTTCAGCGTATTTTCCAATAACGCGATGCGCTTGCTGACATAGGCTGGCGAAACGCCCATCTCCTCTGCAGCGGCGGCAAAACCGGCCCGGCGCGCCACCAGCACAAATACCCGCAAATCGTTTAGCACAGGAAGATTATTCATGATTCGTGTTTTATGTTTCACCATTTGCGCGATTGATTAACATTCAGTCAATTATAGGATGGTAGGGAAGTCAATCCCTCTTTCCCTAAGTGAGACCTATAATGAACAAAACCTACAAAATTGCGGCCATCGCAGGTGATGGTATCGGGCAAGAAGTGTTGCCGGAGGGCCTGCGCGTGCTGCACGCGGCGGCCGAGCGCTGGTCGCTCGATCTGCAGTTTGAAACCTTTGCATGGGCCAACTGCGACTATTATCAGCAACACGGCCAAATGATGCCGGATGACTGGTTTGAGCAACTGAAAGGATTCGATGCGATTTACTTCGGCGCCGTGGGCTGGCCGGATAAAGTGCCAGACCATATTTCGCTGTGGGGCTCCCTGCTGAAATTCCGCCGTGATTTTGATCAGTACGTCAACCTGCGGCCAGTCCGCCTGTTTCCCGGTGTGCCCTGCCCGCTGGCGAATAAAGCGCCGGGAGATATTGATTTCTTCGTGGTGCGCGAGAACACCGAAGGCGAATATTCCCCGCTCGGCGGCCGCATGTTCGAAGGCACCGATCGCGAGGTAGTGATCCAGGAGTCGGTCTTTACCCGCCACGGGGTGGACCGCATCCTGAAATATGCGTTTGAGCTGGCGCAACAGCGCCCGCGCAAGACGCTCACCGCCGCCACCAAATCCAACGGTATGGCGGTCACCATGCCGTTCTGGGATGAGCGCGTCGCCGCGATGGCGCAGCACTACCCGGACATCGTCTGGGACAAACAGCATATTGATATCCTGTGTGCCCGCTTTGTGCTGAACCCGGAACGTTTCGATGTGGTGGTGGCCTCCAACCTGTTCGGCGATATTCTTTCCGATCTTGGCCCAGCCTGCGCCGGCACCATCGGCATCGCGCCATCCGCCAACCTGAACCCGGAGCGCCACCTGCCCTCGCTGTTTGAACCGGTGCATGGTTCAGCGCCGGATATTTTTGGCCGGAATATCGCCAATCCGATCGCCATGATCTGGTCCGGTGCATTGATGCTCGATTTCCTTGGCAACGGCGACCAACGTTACCGTCAGGCGCACGACGGCATTCTGTCGGCAATTGAGAAAACCCTTGCCGATGGGCCGCGCACGCCGGATCTGCGTGGCAGTGCTTCTACCCAGCAGGTGGGGCAAGCCATTGCGGATTTATTGTAATCGAACGTAGCCTGTTACGGCCGGGATAACGGGGGGTAAGCAAGAGAAAGGGGCACGAAATATGCCGATGAGCACAGGCGCTTGCCCTGCAGGAAGGAAAGACCAAAAGCGGGAATGCGGCAAGCCGCATTCCCGCCGTTACTGTTATTTCAGCAACGCTTTCGCTTTGGCGACCACGTTTTCTACCGTAATGCCAAACTCTTTAAACAGCAGATCCGCCGGCGCCGACTCACCGAAGGTGGTCATGCCCACGACCGCGCCGTTCAGGCCCACGTACTTGTACCAGTAGTCTGCGATACCCGCTTCCACCGCCACCCGTGCGCTGACCGCCGCCGGCAGCACCGCTTCACGGTAGGCTGCATCCTGCTTGTCGAACGCATCGGTGGACGGCATGGAAACCACGCGCACCCGGCGCCCTTCCGCTGTCAGTTGCTCATAGGCGGCAACCGCCAGTTCCACTTCCGAACCGGTGGCAATCAGGATCAGCTCCGGCTGCCCGTCGCTGTCTTTCAGCACGTAGCCGCCGCGGTATACGTTCGCCAGCTGTTCCGCCGTGCGCGGCTGCTGGGCCAGGTTCTGGCGCGAGAAAATCAGCGCCGTCGGGCCGTCGTTGCGCTCGATGCCGTACTGCCAGGCCACCGCCGATTCCACCTGGTCGCACGGGCGCCAGGTGCTCATGTTCGGCGTCACCCGCAGGCTGGCCAGCTGCTCGACCGGCTGGTGGGTCGGGCCGTCTTCGCCCAGGCCGATGGAATCGTGGGTGTAGACAAACACGTTGCGCAGCTTCATCAGCGCCGCCATGCGCACCGCGTTGCGGGCATATTCCACAAACATCAGGAAGGTGGCCGAATACGGCAGGAAACCGCCGTGCAGCGCAATGCCGTTGGTGATGGCGGTCATGCCGAACTCGCGCACCCCGTAGTGGATGTAGTTGCCGGCCAGGTCTTCGTTGATGGCTTTGGAGCCGGACCACATCGTCAGGTTGCTTGGTGCCAGGTCGGCGGAGCCGCCGAGGAACTCCGGCAGCACCTTGCCGAACGCTTCCAGCGTGTTCTGCGAGGCCTTGCGGCTGGCGATGCTGGCCGGGTTGGCCTGCAGTTTTTCCACAAAGGCTTTGGCGTCCGCCTGCCAGCTGGCCGGCAGTTCACCGCTCATGCGGCGTTTGAACTCGGCGGCCTGTTCCGGGAAGGCTTGTGCATAGGCGGCGAATTTGGCGTTCCAGGCGGCTTCACGGGCCTTGCCGGCTTCTTTGGCGTCCCACTGGGCGTAGATGTCCTGCGGGATAACGAACGGCGGATAATTCCAGCCCAGTTTTTCACGGGTGGCGGCCACTTCGGCATCACCCAGCGGGGCGCCGTGCGCATCGTGCGAGCCGGCCTTGTTCGGCGACCCGAAGCCAATCACGGTCTTGCACATCAGCAGCGACGGCTTGTCGGTCACCTGGCGGGCTTCTTCAATCGCCGCCTTGATGGCTGCGCTATCGTGGCCGTCCACGCCGCGCACCACGTGCCAGCCGTAGGCTTCAAAACGTTTGGCGGTGTCGTCGGTGAACCAGCCGTCGATGTGGCCGTCGATGGAGATGCCATTGTCATCGTAGAAGGCGGTCAGTTTGCCGAGCTTGAGGGTGCCGGCCAGCGAGCAGACTTCGTGGGAGATACCTTCCATCATGCAGCCGTCGCCCATGAACACGTAGGTGTGGTGGTCAACGATGTCATGGCCTGGGCGGTTGAACTGCGCCGCCAGAGTACGTTCGGCGATGGCGAAGCCCACGCCGTTGGCGATGCCCTGGCCCAACGGCCCGGTGGTGGTTTCAACGCCCGGGGTGTAGCCGTATTCCGGGTGGCCCGGGGTTTTGGAGTGCAGCTGGCGGAAGTTTTCCAGCTCGCTCATCGGCAGGTCATAGCCGGTGAGGTGCAGCAGGCTGTAAATCAGCATTGAGCCGTGGCCGTTGGAGAGCACGAAGCGGTCGCGGTCGGCCCAGTGTGGGTTGGTGGGGTTATGGTTAAGGTAATCACGCCACAGGACTTCGGCGATGTCCGCCATCCCCATAGGCGCGCCCGGGTGGCCGGATTTTGCTTTTTGCACGGCGTCCATGCTAAGTGCGCGGATCGCGTTGGCAAGCTCTTTACGAGAGGACATGTTTTACTCCAGGTCGGATTAAAAAATCGGTCAAGATTACCATTTTCTCAGACTCCGCATTAAAACGGCAATCCCTAATGCCAAATGAGAGCCAGTTCACAACTTATGAGCACAATCGGCTCATTTTTCGGAATAACGCCGTTTCGGCGCCAGACAACGTAAACTAGGCTCTCACTGCCAATTTGTTTTATTTAAGATTGCCCTTTTCCCTTGTTACTATCACAGGAAGATAGCTTTATGAAATTCCGTACTTCTTTGATTATGTTGAGCATTACCGGCTTGTTAAGCGGCTGTCAGAATCTTGACACCAATACGCTGATGCAGTCTGGGGCACAGGCCTACCAGGCCGCCACGCTCAGCGATGGCGACGTAAAAACCTTAAGTGATAAATCCTGCGCCGAGATGGACAGCAAGGCACAAATCGCGCCGGCCAACAGCCCCTATACGTAGCGCCTGAATAACATCGCCGCGGCACTGGGCGATAACATCAACGGCACGCCGGCCAACTATAAGGTCTATCTGACCAAAGACGTCAACGCCTGGGCGATGGCCAATGGTTGTATCCGCGTCTACAGCGGCCTGATGGACATGATGACCGATAACGAAGTCGAAGGCGTGCTGGGGCATGAAATGGGCCATGTGGCGCTCGGCCATACCCGTAAAGCGATGCAGGTGGCCTATGGCACCGTCGCCTTGCGCACCGCAGCGGCCTCTACGGGCGGCGTAGTGGGATCATTGTCTCAATCGCAGTTGGCGGATCTGGGGGAAAAATTGGTGAATGCGCAGTTCTCGCAAAAGCAGGAAATAGAAGCGGATAACTACTCGTTCGATCTGCTGAAAAAACGCGGGCTCGATCCGAACGGGCTGGTCACCAGTTTTGAAAAGCTGGCGAAGCTGGAAGCCGGCCGCCAAAGCAGCATGTTTGACGATCACCCGGCTTCCGAAACCCGCGCGCAAAATATCCGCGAACGCATTGCCGCCGGCAAATAAAGCGCAATAGAGTTAATACGACAATGCTGTCCAGCCGGCACCGGCTGAACAGCATTTTTTATGGCGGGTGGCAAGCCGCCGCTGAAGAAGCGGGTTACGCGCCCTTCTTCGCCGCCTGCAGGTACAGCATTTCCAGCGCCAGGGTAGCACCCGCCAGCGCCGTGATCTGCGAGTGATCGTAAGCCGGCGCCACTTCCACCAGATCCATACCGACAATGTTCAACGGTTGCAGCCCGCGCAGCAATTTCAGCGCGCGATCGGAGGTCAGGCCGCCGATCACCGGGGTGCCGGTGCCCGGTGCAAACGCCGGATCCAGGCAGTCGATGTCGAAGGTCAGATAAACCGGCATATCCCCGACGATCTGTTTGATCTGCGCCAGCAGATCGTCCACGCTGCGATCGTTAACCTGTGCGGCATCCAGCACGGTAAAACCGTTGTCGCGATCAAACTCGGTGCGAATACCGATCTGTACGGAATGGGTAGGATCGATCAGGCCTTCATTCGGCGCATGGTAGAACATGGTGCCGTGATCGAATTTACTGCCGTTAGAGTAAGTGTCGGTATGGGCGTCAAAATGCACCAGCGCCATTTTGCCAAAGTGTTTGGCATGGGCGCGCAGCAGCGGCAGAGTGACAAAGTGATCGCCACCGAACGACAGCATGCGCTTGCCGGCAGCCAGCAGTTTCTCCGCGTGCGCCTGCAGCTTATCGGTCAGATCCTGCGCATCGCCGAAGTTAAATACCACGTCGCCGCAGTCAACCACCTTAAGGCGATCGCGCAGATCAAAATCCCACGGCCAGCGGGCGCCTTCCCAGGCCAGATTGGTGGAAACCTGGCGGATAGCCGCCGGGCCGTGGCGGCCGCCGGCGCGGCCAGAGGTCGCCATATCGAAAGGAATACCGGTAATCACCCACTCCGCATCGCTGTCATACGGCATGAAATTCAGCGGGAAGCGCAGGAAACCAAAAGCGTTAGACACTAAAGAGTTATCGAACTGATGGCCTAAGGTACTCATAAAAAACCTCATTGATCAACAGATTGCCTGTAGCTCAACCGCTCAGGCAAGGGCAAAAAAAATCCCTCCCGCGTCGTTAACCCGACGAGGAAGGGATTGATTTGATATACGTTACGGTAATGCCGATAGCGCAGATTATCGCCGGATTCTCATCCGGCTTCAAGTGCGGCAAACAGGCAGCGCCAGGTCGCTAATCGTATAGATGAACCCGGCAGCCACCCGCTTACTCATCTTCCAGATAAGTATAGCCATACAGGCCGGCTTCAAACTCTTCCAGGAATTCCTGTTGCAGCACGCTGTCCAGATCGGTTTCTTTCACCTGATCGCGGAAGCGCGCCAACAGCACCTGGGGATCAAGCTGAACGTACTGCAGCATATCGGCAACGCTGTCCCCTTCGTCGGAGAGTTCGCTTTCCACCGTGCCGTCCGGGAACACATAGACATCGACCGATGCAGTGTCACCAAACAGGTTGTGCATGTTGCCGAGGATCTCCTGATAGGCGCCCACCATAAAAAACCCCAGCACCGGTGGGTTTTCCGGATCGTACGGCGGCATCGGCATGGTAGTAGCCACGCCGTCGCCGTCCACGTAGTGATCGATAGTACCGTCGGAGTCACAGGTGATATCCAGCAGCACGGCACGGCCTTCCGGCGGCTTATCCAGCCCTTCCAGCGGCAGCACCGGGAACAGTTGGTCGATCCCCCAGGCATCCGGCATTGACTGGAACAGCGAGAAGTTAACGTAGAATTTATCCGCCATCCGCTCCTGCAGCTCATCAATGATCGGCCGGTGGGCGCGGTTGCTCGGATCCAGCTGCTGCTGGATCTTGTTGCAAATATTCAGGTAGATCTGCTCCGCCCAGGCGCGTTTGCTTAGATCGAGCATGCCATGCGCGTACTGGGTGTGCACATCGTGCAGATCCATCTGGCTGTCATGCAGCCATTCACGCAGCGAACGGCGATTTTCCGGCTCGTTCAATTCCAGCCAGGTTTCCCACATGCTTTCCAAGGCGCGCGGCGCATCTTCCATCGGCGGCTGCGGTTCGCTGAACTCATTACGCTCAACGCCAATAACGTTGGATACCAGCACCGTATGGTGCGCCGTCACGGCACGGCCGGATTCGGTGATTACCGTCGGGTGCGGCAGGCCATGCTCGTTACAGGCGTCGCCGATACCCCAGATCACGTTATTGGCATATTCGTTCAGGCCGTAGTTCACTGAACAATCAGACTGCGAACGGGTGCCTTCATAATCGACGCCCAGCCCGCCGCCAACGTCGAAGCATTGGATATTGACGCCCAGCTTGTGCAGCTCAACATAAAAACGGGCGGACTCGCGCACGCCGGTGGCGATATCGCGAATGTTGGCCAGCTGCGAACCCAAGTGGAAATGCAGCAGTTGCAGGCTGTCCAGGCGGCCCGCTTCGCGCAGGGTTTCAACCAGTTTCAGCACCTGCATCGCCGCCAGGCCAAACTTGGACTTTTCGCCGCCGCTCGACTGCCATTTACCGGAACCCTGCGACGCCAGACGCGCACGCACGCCCAGGCGCGGTACCACGTTCAGCCGCTCGGCCTCTTCCAGCACCAGCTTGATTTCCGACATCTTTTCAATTACCAGGTACACTTTGTGCCCCAGCTTCTCGCCGATCAGCGCCAGGCGAATATATTCACGGTCTTTATAACCGTTGCAGACGATCACCGAACGGGTCATACCGGCATGCGCCAGCACCGCCATCAGCTCCGCCTTGGAACCCGCTTCCAGCCCTAACGGTTCACCGGAGTTAATCAGCGATTCAATCACGCGGCGGTGCTGGTTGACCTTGATCGGATAAACCAGGAAGTAGCCGCCCTCATAGCCGAATGATTCACGCGCACGTTGAAACGCCCCGTTAATCGAACGCAGGCGATGCTGCAAAATCTGTGGGAAACAGAACAGCGCAGGCAAACGCTGGCCGTCTTGCTGGCGTTCTTTCACCAGCTTCGCCAGATCGACACGGGCCTGCGGAACGTCGGGATCCGGGCAAACGCTGATGTGCCCCAGTTCGTTGACGTCGTAGTAGTTGTTGCCCCAGTAGGCGACGTTATAAGTACGCAGCATCTTGCTGGCGTTACGATCATTCATGGCAACCTCCTGCATGGAGCGCAAAGATAGAGATTCACCCACCGCTGACGGACGGTGAACCAACGGATCATCAGACATAACTCGCCTCATCTCGCATGTTGGCGATATAGCCAACTACTATCGCAGCTACACTGCGCAAGAACAACCCAGCAACCCGTCTGGCAACAGCGTATTCTGCTGCCGCTCGCGATTGGCGATCGGTTGATCATGCATATCATTGTAAGACACCCTGTTCAAACTTCATGAATCGGGCAAGGAAACTTCCCACAGGAAGGCTGCAGGCACCCTTAATTCGTTTTTCAGGCGGTGATTAGCCGGCCCGGGAATCCTGAGTGGCGCCCTGATGTGCATAACATCGGGTGGATGGTAGAGAAACAAGACGGGAAGGCACTGAAACATGTGCGCCAGAACGGCGATATTGTTGAAATTCAACAACCAGGAAACAACGGATCATTAATCCAACCACCTCCACGCCAGCCGCCCACAGTGAACGACGAAGCCTCTATATATAGTGTAAGAACGTGACCGTTCGATGAAGCGGCGCCGCAACGGCACCTACGGTTGGTGATGGTTTCGCTACCGGCCGGTCACAGAATTTTACAACTTCGTGCCGGGCAGTGCGCCAAATGAACCGCGCGCGCCGTTTATACCGGTAAGCCATACAAAATGCAAAATGAAAATATGTGGCCAACCATTTCAAGCGATGAATATAGCACCGCTTTAGGCGCGCAAATCGCTACACCGGCAAAAAATTACTGGCAATCCGTCTAAACCCTGACCTAAAATAGACGTCCAGATGTTAATCCATCTATACTGATTAACTGTTAAACTGCTTAACGGCTTTGCCAGAGCGGCGTTGCAGGATGCATCTCGCCATCGGCGGAAGACCCTTAGCTTTAATGCCCGGATCTCCAGCGCTGTGCAGTAATTTCTAACCCGTTTCATGCAAGGTAAAGAAGACAATGGCTAAACACCTCTTCACGTCCGAATCCGTTTCTGAAGGACATCCTGACAAAATTGCTGACCAGATTTCCGATGCGGTTCTTGACGCGATCCTGGAGCAGGATCCTAAAGCGCGCGTGGCCTGCGAAACCTACGTCAAAACCGGTATGGTATTGGTCGGCGGTGAAATCACCACCAGCGCTTGGGTAGATATCGAAGAAATCACCCGCAACACCGTGCGTGAAATTGGCTATGTCCATTCAGATATGGGCTTCGACGCCAACTCCTGCGCCGTGCTGAGCGCCATCGGTAAGCAATCCCCGGATATCAACCAGGGCGTTGACCGCACCGATCCGCTGGAACAGGGCGCCGGCGATCAGGGCCTGATGTTCGGCTACGCCACGAACGAAACCGATGTGCTGATGCCAGCCCCCATCACTTACGCCCACCGTCTGGTGCAGCGCCAGTCTGAAGTGCGTAAAAACGGCACCCTGCCATGGCTGCGCCCAGATGCGAAAAGCCAGGTCACCTTCCAGTACGACGACGGCAAAATTGTCGGTATTGATGCCGTTGTGCTTTCAACCCAGCACGCGGAAGACATCGCGCAGAAAGATCTGCAAGAAGCGGTGATGGAAGAGATCATCAAACCGATCCTGCCTGCTGAATGGCTGAACGCCGGCACCAAATATCACATCAACCCGACCGGCCGTTTTGTCATCGGCGGCCCCATGGGCGACTGTGGCCTGACCGGCCGTAAAATCATCGTCGATACCTACGGCGGCATGGCTCGCCACGGCGGCGGCGCGTTCTCCGGTAAGGATCCCTCCAAAGTTGACCGCTCTGCGGCCTACGCGGCACGCTACGTAGCGAAAAACATCGTTGCTGCCGGCCTGGCAGACCGCTGTGAAATTCAGGTGTCCTACGCGATCGGCGTGGCGGAACCGACCTCCATCATGGTGGAAACCTTCGGGACGGAAAAAGTGCCGACCGAACAGCTGACGCTGCTGGTGCGTGAATTCTTCGATCTGCGCCCATACGGCCTGATCCAGATGATGAACCTGCTGCAACCTATCTACCGTGAAACGGCGGCCTATGGCCACTTTGGCCGTGAGCACTTCCCATGGGAAGCCACCGACAAAGCTGCGCAACTGCGCGACGCGGCGGGCTTGAAGTAAACCCAGCGGCGGTAAAGAAACACGTAAACGGCGGGCCAAGTGCCCGCCGTTTTTTATCCCTGCATAAACACCACTGGGGCATGCGCTTTCTTGAATTACAGTGGGAACACCAGGCTGAATTCCACGTCAAAACCTTGTATCAAGGGTAGGTTATAGAAGGCTCTCCATTATCCTCTACCTGCTAATCGCCCACACTGTTGCCGCATACCATCAAAAACACATAAGGCAACGAGAGCGATAAAGGCCGGCCCTGCTCGTCAGCAACCCACTCTGGCAGATATTGCAACCGGTCTTCGCTCCTGACTTTTTCCCAGAACCCGACCTGAATCCCGTTCATCCAGATAGCTAAACGTTGTTGTCTACGGCGCATATCATCATCATTTTTCCTGTCTGGCCGGTGATTCTTTCTGCTTATCTGGCTTTCCCATGGGCTTGTTGGTTGATGACGATGGCCCGGAGGAGGAAAGCACCATTTCAATCCCCAGCACATTAAACACTTTAAACAGGCGCTCAATACTGGCGCTGCTGGGGTTGGATTCCAAACGGGCATAGGTTTGCTGCGTTACGCCCAATCGTTCAGAAACCTCTTTTTGCGTCAGTCCGTTAGCTTTGCGAAAGCCTATCAGTAATGGACGCAACTGATTCAAGGTTTTCAACGGATAAACAGTATTCATAATGTGCTGACCATTGTTTAGATGTTTGTACAAACTATAAGCTGTTTTCAACACATTACACCCTGTAAGTTGTAACCGCAAAATACAGCTTATAAGATGTATTAATGCCGTAACAGCGTATAGGCTGTAAAAAGGATGTTTATTGAGACGCAATCTAACTTGGCTGTCCCTGCAGATCCCAATACTGAAATGACTGACTACCGTCTGCGCAGCAGATAAACAAAATAAGGCGCGCCGATAAACGTCGCCAGCAGCCCGGTTGGGATCTGATATGGAAACATCATCATCCGCCCGCACCAATCTGCCACCACCATCAGCAGGCCCCCCAGTAATGCGGCCGTGGCCATTTGCGGCATCGCGCGGCGGAAACCCAGCATTCGCGCCATATGCGGCGCCATCAGGCCGATAAAGCTTAACGGCCCGACGGTCAGCGTGGCCATCGCGGTCAGCGTTGCGGCCAGCAGCAGGATTGCCAGACGGGCCGGTGCCAACGCCAGCCCCAATGAACGCGCCGTCGAGCTGCCCAATGGCAAAATCACCAGCCAGCGGCGGCACAGCGGCGCCAACACCATCAGCACCGCGGCCCCCCCGAGCGTGCGCAGCGCTTGCGCTGTACCCACGCTATAAGTCGAGCCGGAAAGCCAGGTCAACAACCCGCCCAGACGCGGATCGCCACTGGCGAGCAGCAAATACATGGCGGCGTAAAACGCCGTGCTGAGCGCAATACCGGCCAACAACATCCGCTCGGTTGAAAACCCGCCGCGGCCGGCGGCCAGCATAATGAGCAGCAACGTGGCCGCCGCCCCCAGGCTGCCGGCCGGCAAAAGCCAGGCAAAGGCATCGCCCGGCACCATGAACAGCATGACGACCACGCCGAACGCCGCGCCGGAACTGACGCCCAGCACTTCCGGGCTGGCCATCGGGTTGCCGGTCAACTTCTGGATCAACGTGCCTGCTACCGCCAACATCATGCCCGCCGCTAACGCCGCCGCCAGGCGCGGCCAACGCCACGGCAACAGCGCCTCCAGCTCGGCGCCCAGGCTCCAATGCCAGCCGGCGGCGTTTTGCCCCAGCGTTAACGCCAAAGCCAGCGTCACCAGCAGCAACCCCGCGCCCCCGGCGCACCACAGCGGCAGATGCCGCCGCTCTGGCTGCACGTTGTCCCCCAGAACCATTGGCGCAGGAAGCGCATGGGTGCGCAAGCGCGGCAGTAGCCACAGCAGCAACGGCGCGCCGATCAGCGCCGTGGCGGAACCGGTCGGGATTTCGCGCCATACCTGCGTCAGCCAGATCATGATCTGATCGGTCAGCCACAGCAGCAGCGCACCCAGCAGCGGCGTCAGCAGCATGCGCGGCAGCAAACGGCGCGCGCCGAGCATTTTCGCCATCAGCGGCGCAAACAGGCCGATAAAGCCAACCACGCCGACGGCATTCACCAACATGGCGCTGAAAATAATCGCCAGCGCCAGAGCGCCCAGACGGGCGGCGTTAAGCCCCAACCCCAGATTGCGCGCCACGCCGTCGTCCAGCCCAAGCAGCGTTAACGGACGCAGCAGCAGCAACGCCAGCAGCAGTGCGATCAGCAAGCGCGGCAGCAGAAACGCCACCGTCGACCAATCCTGCTGGTTCAGGGCGCCGGTGCCCCACAGGAATACGCCTTGCAGTTGATCGTAATTAAACAGCGCCAGCAGGCTGTTTACCGCGCCGCAATACAGGCCCAGCACCAGCCCGGCCAGAATCAGCGTCACCGGCGACATACGCTTGCCCCAGGCCACACCGAATACCAGCACGCCCACCACCACTGCGCCGACCATCGCCGCCAATTGCCGGGTGAACTCGCCGCCCGGCAACAGCCACAGCGTTGCCGCCGTCAGGCCAAGCTGGGCGCCGGCGGAAACGCCCAGCGTTGCCGGCTCCGCCAACGGGTTACGCAATACCTGCTGAAACAGCACGCCGGCCAGCCCCAATCCCGCCCCCACCAGCAGTGAAACACAAAGCCGCGGCAACAGGCTGTAGTGGAACAACATCTGGCGGATGTCATCAACATTGGGCGTAAAGAACCCCTGCCGCCACAGCGGCGCCGGCAGTTGCTGCCTCAGGTTGTAAACCGTCAGGCCGGCCGCAACGGCCAGCAGCAGCAACAGCACCGCCAAAGGAAACAGACGCAAGCGTGAACTCATTGGCGGTGCTCCTGCACCTGTTGCAGCAGGCGGCAAAAACGCATGGCGGATAGCGTGGCGCCGTAAAACCATACCGCCGGCGCTTGCCGGAGCTGATTCTGCCGCACGAACGGCAATGCCTGCCAGAGCGGCGTGGCGCTGACGCGAGTGAACATCGCCGGATTATGGTGATCGAGATAAATGGCACGCGCCTGCTTCACTTCGGCCAGGCGTTCAATCCCCACCACGGAGGTGCCCCAGAAGTTGGTTTCCCCTTGCCAGGCGTTGCGGATCCCCAATCTGTCCATCACCTCCTGGAACAGGCTGTTTTGCCCCATGATCAGCGCATGGCGGGTATCCAGCAGCGAGAACAGCAGCAACGGCTGTTCGGTATAGGCCTGTAACCGTTGGCGCGCCCCTTGCACAAAAGCATGGAACTGCGCCAAATGTTGCTCGGCTTTCGCTTCCAGCCCCAGGCGCTGCGCCAGCTCGCGCAATGAGTGCATGCCAACGGTTAACGGCTTGCCGCTGCCATCGTTAAAGCCAAACGCCATACTCGGGGCGATCGGCCGCAGCGCCTGCGGCGCGGGGCCATAGCCTTGCGAAAGCAGCAACAGCGAAGGGCGCAACTGCTGCAACAATTCCAGGTTAGGCTCAGTGCGCATACCAACGTTTACCACCGCCGCCGGCAGGCGCGGCGATGCCACCCAGCGGTTGTAGTTGGGAATATCGGCCACCGCCATCGGCATAACGCCCAGCGCAAACAGCAGCTCTACCGGCAGCCATTCCAACGCCACAATGCGCGCCAGCTCCGGGGCAGAGTTGCTCCGCCCCGGCAGGGAATAAAACAGTGGGGACAGCGCCAACGCCGCCAACAGGCGGCGGCGCAGAGGGTCTTGTGGGTAATCAGCCATCAATATACAAAGCTTACCGGCGCCCCGCCGCTGGGGTGCGGCAGCGTCCCCATCGGGATGCCGTAAATCTGTTCAAGCACTGGCGCACGCATCAGTTCCAGCGGCGCCCCTTGCGCGATCATCGTGCCCGCACGCAGCGCCACCAGCAGATCGCAGTACCGCGCCGCCATATTGATATCGTGCAACACGGCAATTACCGTCAGCCCGCGCTGATGGCTCAGGCGCTGCACCAGGGCCAATACCTCGACCTGATGGGCGATATCCAGCGCCGAGGTGGGTTCATCCAGCAGCAGGCAGCGGCTGTCTTGCGCCACCAGCATCGCCAACCAGGCGCGCTGGCGCTCGCCGCCGGATAGGCTATCCACCAAGCGGTTGGCAAACAGTGTCAAACCAACCAGATCAATCGCTTCCTCGACCCGTTGGTGATCGCCGGCGCCAAAACGCCCCAGCGCGCCATGCCACGGATAGCGCCCCACCGCGACCAGTTCACGCACCGTCATCCCTTCCGCGGCGGGCAACTGCTGCGGCAAATAGGCCACATGGCGCGCAAAGGCTTTGTTGCCCCACTGGGCCAGCGGTTGGTCATTGAGCAATACCTGGCCGCTACTGGGCGGCTGGTGGCGGCCCAAAATTTTCAACAGCGTGGATTTGCCGGAGCCGTTATGGCCGATCAATCCACTGACCTGGCCTGGTGGAAAGGCCAGCGACAGCGGCTGCAACAGCACGCGCCCCGCCACGGCGAAGCTCACCCCGGCCAGTGAAAATCGTGCTTCGTGATGATGTGTATCCTGCATAAGCCCTGTTTTTACCGGGCCGGCATGGCGCCGCTCGGTTATCAATTAGAAACGGAAGGTTGCGGTAGCTACCACCTGGCGATCGCTGCCCCAGTAGCAAGCATAATCAGCGTAGCAACTGGCGACATATTCACGATCGAGCAGGTTTTTCACATTAAGGCCAACGGAAGAGCCAGCCAACCCGAAACGCGCCAGATCGTATTTAACGGTGGCGTCAACCACACTGTAGCTGGCCACCTTGAAACTGTTGGCGGTATCGCCTTGCGAGCTGCCGACATAGCGCACACCGCCGCCGACGGTCAGGCCGCTAAGCGCCGTTTCGTTGAAGGTGTAATCCGTCCAGAGCGATGCCATATGGGTCGGTACCTGCTCCGGGGTGTTGCCTTGGTAGGTGTTGTCGTGGGTATACTCGGCGTTGGTATAGGTATAGGACGCGGTCAAATTGATATTGGCGTTCAGGGCGGCTTTGGCTTCCAGCTCGACCCCGCGCGCGCGTATCTCGCCGCTTTGTACGTTAAAGCCGCTATGATCTGGATCCGGATCCGCCGTCAGATTTTTGGTTTTGGTCAGTTGGTAAAGCGCCGCCGTCAGCGTAATGGGGCGATTTTGCGGGATATACTTCACTCCGGCTTCGTACTGTTTGGCCCGGGAGGCATCAAAAGGTTGCTGTAACGCATCAGTGCCCGGCGTCGGCAGGAAAGATTCACTGTAGCTGAAGTACGGTGAAATGCCGTTATCAAACAAATAGTTCAGCCCGCCACGCCAGGTGAACTGCGCATCATTTTTTTCTACCGTACTCAGTGTAGAGCGATTATATACCGAGGTGGTCGCCCAATCGTAGCGGCCGCCGAGCGTCAGCACCCAATGGTTCCACTCGGCCTGATCCTGCACATACAGGCCGGTTTGTTCCTGCCGGTTAAGTATTTTATACGGGAAGGTCAGCACGATGTTCGGGTTGCCATAGTCAGGCGCCAGCATGTTGAGGCTGCTGGCGGTGCCGTAATAGGCATTGATGTCGTTACGCATGCGCATGTAATCCACCCCCAGCAACAGGGTATGGTCAACGTCGCCGTAACGGAACTTCGCCTGGGCCTGGGTATCCACGGTAAAACTGTTCAACTTTTCCTGCGATTGGGCATAGGCGCGGTTCAGCGTGGCGGGCGCGCTGTAGCCGTTGCCGTACACCGCTTTATAATCGCTGTCGATTTGCATATAACGCAGGTTCTGGCGCACCGTCCAAACATCGTCAAACTGGTGCTCGGCGCTGTAGCCCACCATTTTCTGCTTACGCGCCAACTTATTGCTGGCCTCGCCTTCGTTGAAATTGGTCGGCAACTTGTGCTGGTTGCCTTCAGCATCGGTATAGGGCACCACGGTGCCCTGCCGCGGCAGCCAGCCGTAGAAGCCGGCGTCGGGCTCATTCTGGAAATAGCTCAGGAAGGTCAAGGTGGTTTTATCATCCGGCCGCCAGCTAAAGGCCGGTGCGATGGCATAGCGTTTTTCCTTCGCCATTTCCTGCTGGCTGTCGGCGCTGCTGGCCAACCCGGTCAGGCGATAGGAGTATACCCCGCTGTCATCCAGCGCCCCGCCGAAGTCAAAGCCGGTGGAGAATAGATTGTCGGTGCCCATCTGGAACTGCACTTCACGCAGGGTTTCGGTGGTCGGCTGCTTGCTGACCAGGGAAACCACCCCGCCAGGATTGCTTTTGCCGTACAGCACCGAAACAGGGCCGCGCAGCACCTCTACGCGCTCCAGCATGTAGGGGTCGATTTTCGCTTCAGAGTAGTTATCCCCCTGCAGCTTGAGGCCATTCAGGTACTGGTTGGTGTTAACTTCCGTGAAGCCGCGGATCGATAGCGCATCATAGGAATTGGAGCTGCCGCGCGTGCCCACCATCACCCCCGGCGTATAACCCAGCACCTCTTTCACCGAAACCGGCTGGTGCATCTCTATTTCTTCACGCGTCACCACGGAAACCGACTGCGGCGTTTTTTCCAACGGCGTATCGGTTTTCGTCCCGGTGGCACTATGCCTGGCGACATAGGTGCCTACCGGCCCCCAGGCGCTCTCCTGCGACGCGTCGCTGCCGACAACCGTAAGCGTTTCGCTATTGTCCACGGTGCTCTGCGCCGCAAAGGCAGGGCCGGCAACCGCAGCAGCGACAGCTAACGCTACGCCCCGCAAACCATTTTTCCCTTTGCGGGCATGCGCTAAAACCAGGCGTTTGTTCGGCATTATTTACCCCCACCAGATAAAAACCACAGTAATGCTAATAATAATGATTATTATAAGCATATCATCTTGTTCATTCGGGGAGAATAATAACTGAACAATATTTGGGCCGGCGGCGGCACGCGATTAAACGCGGAGCATAATGATGCTGTATCCCACTGAAACAGAATGAAAAAAAGCCCGTAGCATTCGCTACGGGCCTGATACGCACAACAGGGTGAATGGCGATTACTGGCCGAACATATCCTTAATCCAGCCGGCAACGCCGTCGCTGTCTTTCTGCTCATTCTGCTGTTGTTGCTGCTGCTGAGGCTGTTGCTGCGACGGCTGCTGCGCCTGTTGCTGCTGTTGCACTTCAGCCTGGCTGGCCTGGCACATCCCCTGCGGGTTGTCTGTCCAGACAGGGATGGTACGCCAACTGCCGCCGCAGCAGATGAAGTTGCCGGCAGAGTCGATGCCCATTTGGCTGATTCCTTCCGGCGGTTGCAACATCAGCGGCAACGGCGTTTGGTTTTCCAGATAACGCCGGTACAGCGTCAGGGCTCCGTTGGCGCCGGTCAGCTTGGCTGGGCCGTTATTGTCGCGCCCCACCCAGGCGATCGCCACTTCTTTGCCGTCGATGCCGGCGAACCAACTGTCACGCAAATCGTTGGTGGTACCGGTTTTGGCCGCCAGATGGTAGTTCGGGAACTTCACCGACAGCGAACGGGACGTGCCGCGCGCCACGCCTTGTTGCATGGCGTACAGAGTCAGGTATGCCGCCTGGGCAGGCACCACCCGCTCCGCCTGTGGGAAGCTCTGATACAGCACGGTGCCGTCTTCGGCAATTACCGAACGCACGGCTGATAACGGCGCCCGGTTCCCCACGCCGGCGATGGTCTGGTATTCCTGCGCCACTTCCATCGGCGTCAGGCCGATAGCCCCCAGCAGCATCGAAGGCACCGGGTTGATGGCGCTTTTCGGTATCCCCAGGCGCTGCAGTGTAGCGCTGATCTGATCAAGCCCCACCGACATCCCCAGGTTGACCGTTGGCACGTTGAGCGAGTTGGCCAGCGCGTCCACCAGCATCACCTTGCCGCGGAACTGGCGATCGTAGTTGTTCGGCTGCCAATTCGTGCCATTCGGCAATTTGATGCTCACCGGCTGATCGCTCAGCCAGGTATTCAGGCGGTATTTGTCCGGCTCGGATAACGCGGTCAGGTAGGTTGGCGGCTTCGCCAGCGAGCCCACCAGGCGGCGTGCCTGCATCGCGCGGTTAAAGCCGGCAAACTGCGGTTCGGCCCCGCCCACCATAGCGCGCACCTCACCGCTGAAGCGATCGACAATCACCATCGCCGCTTCCAGATCGCTGACGTGGCGGGCCGCGCGCAATGCTGGAATGCCTTCTTCCACTGCTTTTTCCGCCGCATCCTGCGATACCGGATCCAGCGTGGTGAAGATTTTCACGCCGGACAGATCGTTCACCTTATCGCCCAGCCGGGCCTGCAGCTCCTGGCGCACCAGTTGCATAAAGGCCGGCTGCGGCGTAATCACGCCGCCCTTCGGCTGCACGCCCAGCGGGCGGGCGCTCAGCATGTCGTACAACTCCGCGTCGATCACCCCCTGGTTTTGCAACAGTTTCAGCACCAGATTGCGGCGCTCCAGCGCCAGCCGCGGATTGCGCCACGGGTTATACAGCGAAGCGCCTTTCACCATGCCCACCAGCAAGGCCTGCTGATCGAGGCTCAGTTCGTCCACCGGGCGGCCGAAGTAATACAGGCTGGCCAGCGGGAAACCGCGAATCTGATCGCTACCGCTCTGGCCCAGGTACACTTCGTTCAGGTACAGCTCCAGGATGCGATCCTTGCTGTAGCGGTAGTCCACCAGCAGCGCCATATAGGCTTCGTTCGCCTTACGCCACAGCGAACGTTCGTTGGTCAGGAACAGGTTTTTCACCAGTTGCTGCGTCAGGGTGCTGCCCCCCTGCACCGCGCGGCCGGCGGTCAGGTTTGCCAGCAGCGCGCGGCCGATCGACCCCAGGCTGATGCCGTCATGCTCATAGAAATGGCGATCTTCCGTCGCCAGCAAGGTATCCACCAGCAGATCCGGGAAGCCGGCGCGCGGCACGAACAGGCGCTGTTCGCCGTTCGGCGATTGCAGCATGGTGATCAGGCGAGGATCGAGCCGGAAAAAGCCAAAGCTACGTTGGTTATCCAGGTTCTCGATCTTCGACAGACGGTTGTTCTGGAAGTACAGCCGCGCACGGATTTGCCCTTCTTTCCCATCCGGGAAGTCAAACGGGCGGCGCAGCATCTCGATGCTGTTGGCCTGCACGGTGAATTCGCCAGGGCGCGTCATCCGGGTGACCTGGCGGTACTGCATGCCCGCCAGCAGATTGACCATTTCGTTTTTGCTGTACGGCATGCCCGGTTCCAGGTTGACCATCCGGCCGTAAACCGCCGCCGGCAGTTGCCATACCTTGCCGTCGATGCGGCTACGAATCTGGGAATCGAGATACACGCCATAAATCGCCACCAACACGGCAATCACCAGCAACAGTTTGATTATCAGCCCGAGCCAACGGCGTTTTTTACGCGGAGGGGCCGCTTTTACCTTACGTGACATCGGCGCCTCCTCGTCATCCTTCTCATCATCGTCATACTCATCCTGATACTCGTCTTCCTCGTAATCATCGTAGTCGTCTCTGCGACCACGCAGCGGCCTGCGCGGCGTACTGCGTTTCGGTTGTTTCCCTTTGCGCCCAATCGGTTCGCGGTCATCCCCAGCCATTGCTGTCGTTCTCCACGCTTGCGGCTCTGCTGGCCATCATCTTGTCGCTTAATCTGTTCCTGCGCCCGGCCACTGAACAGAAGAAACATCTGAATTATCTTACTGATATTTTTTAGTGCGCCGCGTCGGCGCCGCATTGGCGGGATCATCCGGCCATACGTGTTTCGGGTAGCGCCCTTTCATCTCTTTCTGCACGTCCCGGTAGGCGCCCTGCCAAAACGCCGCCAGATCGCCGGTGATTTGCAGCGGCCGCTGTGCCGGCGAAAGTAACTCCAGCACTACCGCGATGCGCCCTTCCGCCAACATCGGGCTGCTGCGTTCGCCAAACATCTCCTGCAGGCGAACGGGCAACAGCGGCGGTTTATCAACATGATAGCGGATAGGCAGACGACTGCCGGTTGGCACAGTGTAATGAGTGGGCAGCGCATTATCCAGCCGCTGTTTTTGCGACCAGTCCAGCAGGCGGTTGAGCGCCTCGGCGATATTCACCTGCTTCAGGCCGCGCAAATCGCGCACGCCCGAGAGTGAGGGCAGTAACCATTGCTCAAGCGCCGCCAACAATGCCTCGTCGTCCACCGCCGGCCACGCCGCCTCCGGCAACCATTGGTGGGCGCACTGCAGGCGGGCCCGCAGTTGCTCGGCGGCCGCATCCCAATTCAACACCGCCAGCCCCTGCGCCCGCACCCACGCCAGCAGCGCCTGCTGCAGCTCTTCATCGGCGGGCTTGGCCAACGGCTGCGCCCGCAGCGTCAAACGGCCGATTTGCTGGCGCTTCCAGGCGCGCAGCGTGCCTTTTTCTTCATCCCACTCGACCGCCGTCTGTTGTGAAACCAACCCCGGTAGTTCCGCCGCCAGCGCCGTTATCTCCACCGGCAACGCCAACAGAATACGCGCTTCCGGGCTGTTCGCCCCTTGCAGTAGCGCAGGCGCGATCAGCCAGGCCGCACGCGACAACGCTTCATCACGCTCCAACGCGGCGCCAAAACCGTTAGCCAGCAGATAATGCCCGTCCTGCCCGCGTTGCTGGGCGATGCGATCGCTCGCGCCCTGCGCCAACAAGCGCGGCGCCAGATCGACATCTACCTGCCCGGCACGCTGCGCCACGCGCTTGGCCAACTGCGCAGCGCGGCGCTGCCAGTGCGGCTGTGGGCGGCTTAACCAGTAGCCAATATCCGCCTGGCCTGAACGCGGCGGCTCTTCCAGCAACGCTACCAGCAACGCCGCCGTCGCCAGCCCATCCGCCCCTAACTGCGCCCCGGCCAGCAGCATCGCCGCCAGCCGTGGTTCGCACCCGAGCGCGGCCATCTGCCGCCCGTTGGCGGTGAGTTTGCCGCCGGCATCCACCGCGCCAAGATCTTGCAGCAAGCGCCGGGCGGCCGCCAGCGCGCTGGCCGGCGGGGCATCCAGCCAGGTGAGTTGGCTCGCGTCATGGCAGCCCCATTGCAACAGTTCCAGCCAGAAACCGGTGAGTTCGCTTTGCAAAATCTCCGGCTGCGCATGTTCCGGGGCGCGTTCAGCCTGCTCTTTGGCAAACAGGTGCCAGCAGATGCCCGGTTCCAGGCGACCTGCCCGGCCGGCGCGCTGGATCATCGAAGCCTGGCTGATACGCTGCGTCACCAGCCGCGTCAAGCCGGTGCGCTGATCGTAGTTCGCCACGCGTTCCAGGCCGCTATCCACAACCAGGCGGATCCCTTCGATAGTCAGGCTGGTCTCGGCAATGTTGGTCGCCAACACCACCTTGCGCCGCCCGGCCGCGGCGGGCTGGATCGCTTTTTGTTGTTCCGCCTGCGGCAGCGCGCCGTACAACGGGCACAGTTCGGTATCCGCCGCCAGTTCGCCGTTCAGCCGCTCCAGCACGCGGTGGATCTCCCCCACGCCCGGCAAAAACAGCAGCAGCGAGCCGTGCTGCTCAGCCAGCAGACGTTTGACGGCATTGGCTATGCCGTCTTCAACGCGCTGATGGCTGGCAAGCGGATGATATTGGCGCGCCACCGGGAAACTGCGCCCTTGCGATACCGCCACTGCCGCCGCCGGCAGGCACTGCGATAAGCGCGCGTTGTCCAACGTCGCCGACATGATCAGCAGTTTTAGATCGTCACGCAGCCCCTGCTGAACATCCAGCAGCAGCGCCAGCGCCAAGTCGGCCTGCAGGCTGCGCTCATGGAATTCATCCAGGATCACCAAGGAGACCCCTTGCAGTTCAGCATCCTGCTGCAGCATCCGCGTCAGAATGCCTTCAGTCACCACCAGCAGCCGGGTGTTGGGCCCGCTTTTGCTTTCCGCACGCATACGGTAGCCAACGGTTTGGCCCACCTCCTGGCCCAACTGCTGCGCCAGCCGGTAAGCCACGTTTCTCGCCGCCAGCCGCCGTGGCTCCAGCATGATAATGCGCCCGGGCAGGTTGGCCCGCGCCAGTATCTGTAGCGGCAACCAGGTGGATTTACCGGCGCCGGTCGGCGCGTGCAGCAGCACCTGCGGAGCGGATTGCAGCGCGGCCAATATTTCATCGACAACCTCGCTGACGGGCAGTGAAGACACAGCATTCTCCCTGGGTTCCCCCCCAACACTCGATGGCGGCGCAGGCGCCGTTGCCAGAAAGGTGAAGGGGATGGTTAACATTGAATGGCGCACATTGTAGCATTACGCCCAGCGTTTCATTCATTTACCGGGGTTCCATGTCCAATTCACGCCGCCTGTTTTTTGCACTGCCTCTGCCGGCTCCGCTGCAACAGCAGATCGTCCGCTGGCGGGCCGGCGCGTTTGCTGCAGAGGCGGGCCGGCCGGTTGCGGCGGCAAACCTGCACCTGACGCTGGCGGTCCTTGGCGAGATCAGCACCCAAAAAGAAGCGGCGCTGCAAGCGCTGGCGGGCCGCATCCGCCAACGCCAGTTCAAGCTGGTGCTGGACGATCTCGGCCATTGGCCCGGCCCCGGCGTGGTTTGGCTTGGCGCTAAACATGCGCCGCGCGGGTTGCTGCAACTGGCGGAGATGCTGCGCTCACAGGCGGCGCGCAGCGGCTGTTATCAAAGCCCTTTGCCGTTTCACCCCCATATCACCCTACTGCGCGCCGCCAACCAACCGGTGGCGATCCCGCCGGCAACGCCCGGCTGGGCTTACCAGGCCGACCATTTTTCCCTTTGCCAGTCCATTTTTGAAAACGGGCGCACACGCTACCACGAGCTGGCCCAATGGCCGCTGAACAACGCAGGAAACACATGAAATTCACCCCACCGCTGCAACCCGCCACGCTGATCAAGCGCTATAAACGCTTTCTGGCCGATGTCGTGACCCCGCAAGGGGAAACCTTCACCCTGCACTGTGCCAACACCGGTGCCATGACGGGCTGCGCGACGCCGGGCGATACCGTCTGGTACTCCACCTCGGATAACGCCAAACGCAAATATGCGCACAGTTGGGAACTGACCCACACCCAGCAGGGCGACTGGATCTGCGTCAACACAATGCGGGCTAACGGCTTGGTGCGCGAGGCGATTGAGCAAAACCGTATAGCGGAATTATCCGGTTACAGTAAAATCAGCGGCGAGGTAAAGTACGGCAGTGAAAACAGCCGTATCGATTTGTTATTACAAGCGGAAAACCGGGTTAACTGCTATATTGAAGTCAAGTCGGTCACATTATTGCAACACAACCGTGGTTACTTTCCTGATGCAGTAACGCTCAGGGGGCAGAAGCATCTGCGGGAGCTGCAAAACATGGCGGCTGATGGGCAACGGGCAGTGCTGTTTTTTGCCGTTTTACATACCGGCATCACGCAGGTTGCCCCGGCACATCATATAGATGCGCATTATGCAGAGCTTTTGGCTCAGGTTCAGCAGTCGGGGGTGGAAGTGGTGTGTTATGGGGCCGATGTCTCACCCGGCGGCCTGTCTCTTCGCGGGAAAGTGCCATTATTTGCCGGTTAATAATGCCCGGTATTAATAATGCAAAAGAGAGATATTACGCCGCCAAATACGCCTTCCTTCACACCATTGTCAAGCAGGCGACAGGAATAATTGCCAACCCCCTCACCATCTGTTATTTATAGCGGCCTGTTTTTCCCCCGCATTGGGGATTCGATAGTGCGTGTGTATGTAGGAGAAGCAACATGCAAGAAGGGCAAAACCGTAAAACCTCGTCCTTGAGCATTCTCGCCATCGCTGGGGTGGAGCCGTATCAAGAGAAGCCGGGCGAAGAGTACATGAACGACGCCCAGTTGGCGCACTTCAAGCGTATTCTTGAAGCATGGCGCAACCAGCTCAGGGACGAAGTGGACCGTACTGTCTCGCATATGCAAGATGAAGCTGCCAACTTCCCGGATCCGGTCGATCGGGCCGCTCAGGAAGAAGAATTCAGCCTCGAACTGCGTAACCGTGACCGTGAACGCAAACTGATCAAAAAGATCGAAAAAACGCTGAAGAAAGTGGAAGACGAAGATTTCGGCTACTGCGAATCTTGCGGCGTGGAGATCGGCATTCGCCGCCTTGAGGCGCGCCCAACCGCCGATTTGTGTATTGATTGCAAAACGTTGGCCGAGATCCGCGAAAAGCAGATGGCCGGCTAATCACGTTACCCTGCGGCGCGCTTAACGGCGCGCCGTATCATGAGGTAACGGCCTTTTCCAACTATGTCTGAACATCATTATGTGGGGCGTTTCGCTCCATCGCCTTCCGGGGATCTGCACTTCGGTTCACTGATTGCCGCCCTGGGAAGCTATTTACAAGCCCGCTCGCAACATGGGCAGTGGCTTCTGCGTATTGAAGATATCGATCCTCCCCGCGAAGTCGCCGGCGCCGCCGACAGCATCCTGTTTACGCTGGAACACTACGGCCTACATTGGGACGGCCCGGTGCTCTACCAATCCCAGCGCCACGACGCCTATCGCGCCGCCTTAGCGTGGCTCCGGCAGCAAGGGCTCTGTTATTACTGCACCTGTACCCGCAGCCGCATTCAGCAAACCGGTGGGCTGTATGACGGCCACTGCCGCAATCTGCAGCTGGGCCCACAGGGTGCGGCAATCCGCCTGCGCCAGACCAACCCGGTATACCGCTTCCACGATCGCCTGCAGGGCGAACTGCTGGCCGATCCGGCATTGGCGCAAGAGGACTTTATCATCCGCCGCCGCGATGGCCTGTTTGCCTATAACCTGGCGGTGGTGGTGGACGATCACGCGCAGGGCGTCAGCGAAATTGTCCGCGGCGCCGACCTGATCGAACCCACCGTCCGCCAGATCGCCCTTTACCGGCAGTTACAGGCACCGGTGCCTGCCTACGTACACCTGCCGCTGGCGCTGGGTGAACACGGGCTGAAACTCTCCAAGCAAAACCATGCTCCGGCGCTGCCGGCGGGCGATCCGCGCCCGGTGCTGGTTGCAGCGCTAAAATTTCTGCGCCAACCGCTGCCGGAAAGCTGGCAAGATCTTGACCTGCCGTTATTATTGAGCTGGGCAGTGGACCATTGGGCGCTGGAAAGCATCCCGCGCCAGAAGGCCATTCCCCTGGATAAAGCCACATCAGCATTCTCAAAGGCGCCATGGTGAGCTATGATTAGCCGCTATTTTTTATTAGCGCCATTTTTATCAGTCACTATCGAGGTGTACCATTTTTACCCGAGTAGCCAATTTCTGCCGTAAGGTACTAATCCGCGATGACAAGCCGGCAGGCGAACAGTCGCCCGCCAGCGATAAAAACGCAGCTCGCGAACCCCGCCAGGCTGCCAAGCCGCCGCGCGCCATCGAAAGCAGCAAAGAAGCCCCGCGTCGCCGCACTGCGCCGGCAAAACGCCCGCAGCCGCCCGTTAGCGAAAGCGCCGGCTCTATGACCGTCATCCCCCGCGATCAGCACGCCATTTCACGCAAAGACATCAGCGATAACGCACTGAAGGTGCTGTACCGCCTGAATAAATCAGGCTTTGAAGCCTATCTGGTCGGCGGCGGCGTGCGCGATCTGCTGCTGGGCAAAAAGCCCAAAGATTTCGACGTCACCACCAATGCGACGCCGGAACAGGTGCGCAAACTGTTCCGCAACTGCCGCCTGGTCGGCCGCCGCTTCCGCCTGGCGCACGTGATGTTCGGGCCGGAAATCATCGAAGTGGCCACCTTCCGCGGCCACCATGAACAGCACCAGGAGCAAGACCAGGAGCACGATAAGAATTCATCCCAGCAGGCGCAAAACGGCATGCTGCTGCGCGACAACATCTTTGGTTCGATCGAAGAAGATGCTCAGCGCCGCGACTTCACCATCAACAGCCTGTATTACGGCGTGGCGGACTTTACGGTGCGCGATTACGTCGGTGGCATGCGCGATCTGCAAGCGGGCGTGATACGCCTGATCGGCGATCCGGAAACCCGCTATCGGGAAGATCCGGTACGCATGCTGCGAGCGGTGCGCTTCGCCGCCAAGCTGGATATGACCATCAGCGAAGAAAGCGCAGAGCCGATCCCTCGTCTGGCCGCACTACTGCACGAAATTCCGCCGGCGCGCCTGTTTGAAGAGTCGCTCAAGCTGCTGCAGGCCGGCTACGGGCTGCCGACCTACCTGAAGCTGTGTGAATACCAGTTGTTCCAGCCGCTGTTCCCGTTAATCGCGCGCAACTTCACGCCGAACCACGATACGCCGATGGAGCGCATCCTGATCCAGGTGCTGAAAAACACCGATCACCGGTTGCAGAACAACATGCGCGTCAACCCGGCGTTCCTGTTCTCGGCCATGCTGTGGTATCCGCTGCTGGAGCACGCGCAGAAGCTGGCGCAGGAAAGCGGGCTGGCCTATTACGATGCCTTCGCGCTGGCCATGAACGATGTGCTGGACGAGCAGTGCCGTTCACTGGCGATTCCAAAACGCATTACCACGCTGGTGCGTGATATCTGGCAATTGCAGCTGCGCTTGTCCCGCCGTCAGGGGAAACGTGCCCACAAACTGATGGAGCACCCCAAATTCCGCGCGGCTTACGATCTGCTGGCGCTGCGCGCCCAGGTGGAAAACAACCCGGAAATGCAACGCCTGGCCGACTGGTGGGGCGAATTCCAGGCCGCCACCGCCGCGCAGCAGAAAAACATGCTCAGTACGCTGGGCGACGATCCGGCACCGCGCCGTTCACGCCAACGCCGGCCACGCCGCCGTGCGCCGCGTAAAGAAGGCGAATAATGATCCGCGTCTATGTCGCGATCGGCAGCAACCAGGCGCAGCCGTTGCAACAGGCGAATGCGGCATTGGAAGCGCTGGCGCACATTCCGCAAACCCGGCTGATCGTGTGTTCGTCATTTTACCGCACCAAGCCGCTGGGGCCGCAAAACCAGCCTGATTTCCTCAATGCGGTGGTGGCGCTGGATACCCGGTTGCCCGCCGAGCAGTTGCTCGATCACACCCAACACATCGAACGCAATCAGGGGCGGGTGCGCAAAGATGAGCGCTGGGGGCCGCGCACTCTCGATCTGGACATGCTGTTGTATGGCGATAGCCAAATCGCCACTGAACGGCTGACGGTGCCGCACTACGGCCTGAAAGAGCGCGAATTTATGCTCTACCCGCTGGCCGAGATTGCACCGGATCTGGTGCTGCCCGACGGCACGCCACTGGCTGAATGCCTGAAGCGCGTGCCGCGAAACGGCATGCAGCTGTGGCACCCGCCCGGCGCGTGATCCAGGGCCGGCTAGCCGCGCCCCGGAAACATCACCGTAGCAATAAAGCCCCCTTCCGTGCGGTTAGCGAAACGCATTGTCAGCCCATGCAATGCGGCGATACGTTGCACTATCGATAAGCCCAATCCGCTGCCGCTCTGCACCTGCCCCGGCGGCCGGTAAAAGCGCTCGCCCAACCTGGCAAGCTGCTCCACGCTTACCCCCGGCCCGTTATCCGCCACCTGCAGTTGCCCTTCATTCAACGTGACCGTTACCCGGCCGCCCACCGGCGTATAGCGCAGCGCGTTATCCACCAGGTTGCGTATCAGCAAAGACAGCAGCAGCGGTTGCCCAGGCAGCGGCTTCGGCGTGCCCTGCGGCTGATAGTGCAATGCAACGCTCCGGCTGTTGGCATAACGCTCCTGCTCGGCCAGCGCCGCCGGCACCAGTTGGCACCAGTCGGCCGGCTCCAGCGGCTCAAGATCCGACAGCGAATCCAGCCGCGAAAGCGTCAGTAGTTGGTCCACCAAGCGTGTGGCGCGGTCGATACTGACCATCAGGTTTTCTACCGCATGCATACGCACCGGCACATCATCACCGGCCAGTTGCACCACTTCAGCCTGCACCCGCAACGCCGCCAACGGGCTGCGCAGTTCATGGGCGGCGTCGGAGGTGAAGCGGCGCTCGCGCACCAACATGGTATTGATGCGGGTAAACAATGTATTGAGCGCATCCACCAGCGGGCGCACTTCCGTTGGCACCTGCCGGGCGTCGATCGGTGCCGCATCATCCGGCGCACGCTGGCGCAGCCCGGCGGCCACGGCGCGCAGCGGCCGCAGTTCCCGCCCCACCATCAAGGCGATCAGCAGCATCAGGATCGGTAAGGTGATCAACCACGGCAGCAGTTGCCCGGTCACCATATCCAGCGCCATATCCTGGCGGTATTCCAACTCCTGCCCCACCACGATGCGATAGCGGCCATCGGGGCTGGTCAGCCACAGCAGCCGCCAGGCATCGTCATCGCCCCTTAGGCGGCCAACGATAAACCCGTCGTTGCGCTCATCGAACATCACATCGGCGCCGTTTTCACCGTCATGCAGCAGCATGTGGCCCTGGCGGTCGAAAATGGCGAAGGCCAGCGCATCGTCATCCTGTTCACCCCGTTTGCCGTTGCGCACCAGCCTCTTGGTTTGCGGCAGGCTGCGCACCTGCTCGCTGGCCAGCCGATCCCCCAGGCTGGCGGTAGCCAGCCGTTTGGCAAACAACATCTGCTGGGTGTCGAACACTTCGTTGATGTTATCGCGCGTGATTTTCCACGCCACCAGGCTTGCACAGCACCAGGTCAACAACGCCAATAGGCCGAAAATAACGATCAGCCGCAGCCGCAGGCTCCAACGCTTCATTCAGCCGCCCCCAACGTATAGCCCACGCCATGCACCGTGCGGATAAAGCCGCTGCCCAGCTTGCGCCGCAGGTGGTGAATATGTACCTCCACCGCGTTGCTGCTCACCTCATCGTCCCAGGCGTAGAGCTTTTCCTGAATCAACGGCCGCGCCAGCACCCGCCCTTTGTTGTGCAAGAACAGCTCCAGCACCGCCAGTTCGCGCGGCGTCAGCGCCACCGGTTCACCATTAACGCTAACGCTGCGGGCGGCGCTGTCGAAGACCACATTGCCGTGCGCCAACTGCGGCATCAGCTGCCCGTGGCGCCGGCGGATCAACGCCTGCAGGCGCGCCGCCACTTCCGCCAGCGCGAAGGGTTTGCACAGGTAATCGTCCGCGCCGTTCTGCAAACCGCAGAGGCGCTGCTCCAGCGCATCGCGAGCAGTGAGAATCAATACAGGAATGTCATGGCCGGCCTGGCGCCAGGCGCGCAGCAAATCCAACCCATCAAGGCCCGGCAGGCTAAGATCGAGGATTACCGCATCATAGGGCGCGCTGGCCAGGGCGCGCTTGCCCACCACGCCGTCGGTAAACCAGTCCAGGGTGAAACCGAGCTTGGTCAGGCCGGCTTTAATGCCATCGCCAATCAGCGTGTCGTCTTCAATCAGCAGAATTCTCATGCATGTCCTTATTCATCATTAATCGCTTTATTACAGCATCCATTTCTTAAGAAGCGCTTAAGCATCATGATCTGCGCTACCCACCCCGTAAGGCTTACAGTAGAATGACCGCACTTTTTTTGTAGTCAGGGGCCTGGCTGACGCCGTGCGGCCCTATTCAGGAGACGTTGTGATGAAACCCACCACCATAACCCATCTGCGCCAGTGGAAGCAGGAACAGCGCAAGTTCGCTACTCTTACGGCCTACGATGCCAGTTTTGCCAAGCTGTTTGAAGAGCAAGGCATTAAAGTTCTGCTGGTTGGGGATTCACTAGGGATGACGCTGCAGGGCCACGACTCCACGCTGCCCGTCACCGTCGCCGACATCGCCTACCACACCCGCGCGGTGCGCCGCGGCGCACCGGCCTGCCTGCTGTTGGCCGATCTGCCGTTTATGAGTTACGCCACCCCGGAGCAAACCTTTACCAGCGCCGCCGAACTGATGCGCGCCGGCGCCAATATGGTCAAAATCGAAGGCGGCAGTTGGCTGTGCGATACGGTGAAAATGCTGGCCGAGCGCGCGGTGCCGGTTTGCGGCCACCTTGGCCTGACGCCGCAGTCAGTGAATATTTTTGGCGGCTATAAGGTTCAGGGCCGCGACGAACTGGCGGCCAAACAGCTGCTGGAAGACGCGCAAAACCTGGAGCTAGCCGGCGCGCAGTTGCTGGTGCTGGAATGCGTTCCCAGCGAGCTGGCGCGCAAAATTACCGAACAGCTCACCATCCCGGTCATTGGCATTGGGGCGGGCAACGCCACCGACGGCCAGATCCTGGTGATGCACGATGCGTTCGGCATCACCGGCGGCCACACGCCCAAGTTCGCCAAAAATTTCCTGGCGCAGAGCGGCGATATGCGCACGGCGGTGCAACAGTATATTCATGAAGTAGAACAGGGCAGCTACCCTGGGCCGGAACACTCTTTTAATTAATCTTGCCGCAGGCTTATTGGCCTGCCCGGGCCTGAAACGGCCCGTAACGGAGTTATGCAATGCTGATTATCGAAACTCTGCCGATGCTGCGCCAACACGTTCGGCGCTGGCGCCTGGAGGGTAAACGAATCGCGCTGGTGCCCACCATGGGGAACCTGCACGAAGGCCATATGACGCTGGTTGATGAAGCGCGCGCGCGCGGCGACGTGGTGGTGGTGAGCATCTTTGTCAACCCGATGCAGTTCGATCGCCCGGACGATCTGGCGCGCTACCCGCGCACGCTGCAGGAAGACTGCGAGAAACTGACGCGCCGCGGCGTCGACTTGGTGTTTTCACCCGCCCCCGCCGAAGTGTACCCGCAAGGCCCGGATAGCCAAACCTACGTCGATGTGCCGATGATCTCCACCATACTGGAAGGCGCCAGCCGCCCCGGCCATTTCCGCGGCGTTGCCACCATCGTCAGCAAGCTGTTCAATCTGGTGCAGCCGGATCTGGCCTGCTTCGGCGAAAAGGATTACCAGCAGTTGATGCTGATCCGCAAAATGGTGGCGGACATGGGCTACGATATTGATATCATCGGCGTGCCGATTGTCCGCGCCCAGGATGGCCTGGCGCTTAGCTCACGCAATGGCTATCTGAACGCCGAAGAACGCAAAACCGCCCCGCAGCTTAACCAGATCATGAACGAACTGGCCGAGCGGCTCGGCAATGGCGAGCGGCAAATTGATGAACTGCTGGAGCAGGCCGCCTATAAATTACGTGTAGTGGGGTTCACCCCGGACGAGCTGTTTATCCGCGATGCAGACACGCTGCTGCCGCTCACGGTGGAAAGCAAATGCGCGGTGATTCTGATGGCGGCCTGGCTTGGCAAAGCGCGCCTGATCGACAATCAGCAGGTCGATTTAACGCTGTAAGCCATTTGCACAGCGGTTGCCGTTTCCCCCGGGTTTATCGGCAACGGTCATATATACCCCAAATAATTCAAGTTGTCGGGTATATACACAAAATCATTCATGATGCATCGCGGCGGCAAGTCAGTAGTTCCCGGGAGCATAGATGGCTATGTGACCGGGACGCGCTGACGCAGCCAACAAAGAAGCAGCCTGAAGGATGACGTGTATGGCAGGGATGCAGGAAGATGTTTAACCCCAGTCGCCCACAAGGGCCGACGTTCAGTTAGGTTTAAAAGCTATGATACGTACAATGCTGCAAGGCAAGCTGCATCGGGTGAAAGTGACTCAGGCTGATTTGCACTATGAAGGCTCCTGCGCCATCGATCAGGACTTCCTGGAAGCCGCCGGGATCCTGGAATACGAAGCCATTGATATTTACAACGTTGACAACGGCCAGCGTTTTTCCACCTATGCGATCGCCGCCGAGCGCGGCTCGCGCATCATTTCGGTCAACGGCGCTGCCGCACGCTGTGCCTGCGTGGGCGACAAACTGATCATCTGCTCCTATGTACAAATGAGCGATGCCGATGCGCGCCAGCACCATCCGAAAGTGGCCTACTTCGAAGGCGGAAACACCCTGCTGCGCAAAGCGAAAGCCGTGCCGGTACAGGTTGCCTGACCCCTCACGGGCGCCCGTTGCCCCGGCGCCCGCTTCCCTGCCTTTCCCCAGCTACGAACGCAGGCCGCGGCCACGCTCGATCAGATACCAGGTCAGCAGGTAAAACACCACAATAAACACCACCAGCACCAGCAAGGTCAACGCCAGCGGTACGTCGGTAATGCCGAGGAAACCGTAACGGAATCCGCTGATCATATACACAATCGGGTTCAGTTTGGACACCGCCTGCCAAAACGGCGGCAGCAGCGTCAGCGAGTAAAACACCCCGCCCAGATAGGTCAACGGCGTCAGCACGAAGGTCGGGATCAGGCTGATGTCGTCAAAGGTGGTGGCAAAAATCGCATTCAGCAGCCCGGCCAGCGAAAACAGAATCGCCGTCAGCAGCAGCGTTGCGGCAATCACCCACCAGGCGTGGACATGCAGCGGCACAAAGAACAGCGAGATGGCGGTGACCAGAATACCGATGCAGATCCCGCGCGCCACACCGCCGCCGACGTAACCGGCGATCACCACATGGGTGGGCACCGGCGCAACCAGCAGTTCCTCAATGTTACGCTGGAATTTGGCGCCGAAAAACGAGGAAGCCACATTGGAATAGGCGTTGGTGATCACCGACATCATGATCAGCCCCGGCACGATAAACTGCATGTAGCTGAAGCCATGCATATCGCCGATGCGCGAACCAATCAGGTTGCCGAAAATAATAAAGTACAGCGTCATGGTGATCACCGGCGGCACCAGCGTCTGTATCCAAATGCGTGCGAAGCGGTGGATCTCTTTCGCCCAGATGCTTTGCAATGCCACCCAGTATAAACGCGTCATGCTTTCCCTCCATTGCCGTTAACCAGTGTGACAAACAGCTCTTCCAGCCGGTTGGCCTTGTTGCGCATACTCAGCACCTGAATGCCCTGGGCGCTCAATTGGCTAAACAGCGCGTTCAGCCCCTGCTCGCGCATCACTTCCACCTCTAAGGTCGAGGTATCCAGCAATTGGCTGCGATAGCCGTCCAGCTTCGGCAACGGGCTTTTGGCCGCCAGATCGAGGATGAAGGTTTCCGACTTCAGCTTGGCCAGCAACGCTTTCATCGAGGTGTTTTCCACCAGTTGGCCGCCCTGAATAATGCCGATGTTACGGCACAACATTTCGGCCTCTTCCAGATAGTGGGTGGTCAGGATAATGGTGGTTCCCTGCACGTTCAGCTCTTTCAAAAAGCCCCACATGGAGCGACGCAGTTCGATATCTACCCCGGCGGTAGGCTCATCGAGGATCAGCAACTTCGGCTGATGCATCAGCGCGCGGGCGATCATCAGCCGGCGTTTCATCCCCCCGGACAGCATGCGCGCACGATCGTTACGTTTGCCCCACAGATCCAGCTGGTTGAGGTACTTTTCGGCACGGTTCAACGCTTCACGGCGCGTAACGCCGTAGTATCCCGCCTGATTGACGACGATTTGCATCACGGTTTCAAACGGGTTGAAGTTGAACTCCTGGGGCACCAGACCAAGCTGGCGTTTGGCGTTGACGATGTCTTTATCGATATCAAAGTCAAATACCCGCACCGTGCCGGACGTTTTGTTGACCAGTGAGCTGATAATGCCGATGGTGGTGGATTTCCCTGCGCCGTTTGGCCCCAACAGGGCATAAAAATCCCCGGCCTCGACGCGAAGATCGATACCGCGCAATGCCTTGACGCCACCTGCGTAGGTCTTGGTCAATTGCGCTAATTCCAATGCGTAACTCATAAATTAGAAAACACCTTGTAGCGTTATGTATGCTGCAGAATTCTTATCATTGGGCGAATTTTATCACCGCTCGCATTTTCATCGCGGTCTAATCCGTGCGGAAAATTCAACACTTATGATTTTCAAATGGTGACGCTTGTCCTATATTACCTCAACGCAATCTGCTCGTTACAGGTCAATAACTTCCATGAAAGAAATAGAAAGGCTCATTGCCAACAATCAGGTTTGGTCGGCGAATATCAGCCAGGACGATCCCGGTTTTTTCGAACGCCTGGCACAGGCGCAGAAACCCCGTTTTTTATGGATTGGCTGTTCTGACAGCCGGGTGCCCGCCGAGAGATTGACCGGCCTGGAGCCCGGAGAACTGTTTGTTCACCGCAATGTGGCCAACCTGGTCATCCATACCGATTTGAACTGCCTGTCGGTGGTGCAGTACGCCGTCGACGTGCTCGAAGTGGAACACATCATCATCTGCGGCCACCTGGGCTGCGGCGGTGTAGAAGCGGCGGTGGAAAACCCGGAGCTGGGTTTAATTAACAACTGGCTGTTGCACATCCGTGATCTGTGGTTCAAACACAGTTCACGCCTGGGCGAACTGGAACCGGAAAAACGCCTGGATGCGCTGTGCGAAATCAACGTTGTGGAACAGGTGTATAACCTCGGCCACTCCACGATTATGCAATCGGCCTGGAAACGCGACCAGAAGGTGATGATCCACGGTTGGGTGTACGGTATTCATGATGGCCGCCTGCGCGATCTGGAAGTCACCGCCACCAGCCGTGAGAGCCTGGAGATGGGCTACCGCAAAGGGATGGCCACGCTGCTGCAAGAGAAAGAAAAAAGCATCACCGGCAAACCGAACCCGCTGCACGCCGATTAAACGCAACCGGCGGCCGCCCCTTTACTCTTCAGGTGCGGCCGCCAGCATTAGGTTTATTCGTCCAGCAGGACGACTTTGCCCACGTACGGCAGATGGCGATAGCGCTGAGCGTAGTCAATGCCGTAGCCCACCACGAACTCGTCAGGAATGGAAAAGCCGACAAACTCGACCGGCACTTCCACTTCACGGCGCTCCGGTTTATCCAGCAACGTACAAATCGCCAGCGATTTTGGCCCGCGCAGCGCCAGGATTTCGCGCACCTTGTTCAGCGTATTGCCAGAATCGATGATGTCTTCAACGATCAGAATGTCTTTACCGCGGATATCTTCATCCAGGTCTTTCAGGATTTTTACGTCGCGGGTGGTGGACATACCGCTGCCATAGCTGGAGGCGGTCATGAAATCCACTTCGTGCGGCACGTCAATCGTGCGGCACAGATCGGCCATGAACATGAATGAGCCGCGCAACAGGCCCACCAACACCATTTCACTGCCGCTGTTGCGGTAATGTTCGGTGATCTGGCGGCCGAGTTCGGCGATACGGGTTTTAATTTCCTGTTCGGAAATCATGACGTCTACAGTGTGTTTCATAGGTTTTCAGATCGGTTGCCGGAAGGAAGGCGCAAAGTTTATCACAGCAGGAAGGCGCTGGCGACGCGCAGCGGCACGGCAAGCCGCAGCGCCCACAGCTTAAAGCGCGGCCTGATGGCCGCACCGCGTGCATCAGGCGGGTTAATCCTGGTCGGTGACCGTGAACCCCAGCATCATGCCGGTATCTTCGTGTTCCAGCAGGTGGCAATGCGCCATATAGGCATGTTCTGCGCTGGCCAGATGATCGAAGCGCACCAGCACCTCGCTGCGCCAACCCTCAACGTGCACGGTATCTTTCCAGGCCGCCCGGTGTGCCGCCGGCGGCTTGCCGTTTTCCGACAGGATGCGGAACTGGGTGCCGTGAATGTGGAACGGATGCAGCATCATGTCCCCTTCGCCGGAGATAGTCCATTTTTCATACTGGCCGCGTTTGGCGGCAAACATCGGCTTCATCATGTCGAAAGCCTTGCCGTTGATCATATTGCCGTGGCTGAAATCAAACGGCGCTTCGCCGTGCGCCATGCCGGCCATATCGCCATGATCCATTCCGGCCATACCACCGTGCCCTGTCTCGCCCATGTTGCCGTGGTCCATGCTCATGCCAGCCATCGCCTGGTGGCCGTAGCGCTGCATCAAGGCCTGCATGCCGAGCTTATCCAGCGTGGGATCCATCATCAGTTGCAGCCAGCGCTCCTGCACGCCGTCAAGCGCGGGCAAGGCCGGCAGCGCCACCAGCGTGTCGGGCAGCGTTGTTACCCCCGGCGCCTGGGTGGGCTGAATGCGCAGCACCGGCAGCGGCTTATCGAACGGCGCCAGCGTCATCCCCATTTGTTTGACCGGCAGCGTGACGATGTCAAACGGCTGCCCATCCGAAGTATCCACCAGCACTTCAAAACGCTCGCCCATCAGTATCGGCAGTTCATGCAACTTGACCGGCTCATTGAGAAAGCCGCCATCGCTGGCTATCACATACAGCGGGCGGTTATCGCTGGCGGCCAGCCTCAGTGAGCGCGCATTGCAACCGTTGAGAAAGCGCAGGCGCAGCCAGCCGCGCGGCGCCGGGTGCTGCGGATACTGCACGCCGTTGGTGAACATCCGATCGCCGAACCAGCCGACGGCCGCGCTCATCACATCCAACTGATAGGCGATCTGGCCGTCGTTACCCAGGCGTTTGTCCTGCAAGATCACCGGAATGTCGTCCTGGCCCCAGGTTTTCGGCAACGGCAGGCGGCTGCTTTCTTCGTCCTCTATCAGCACCAGCCCCGCCAGGCCCATCATCACCTGCTGGCCGGTTTTGCCATGGGTATGCGGATGGAACCAACAGGTCGCCGCTGGCTGATCGACGGTAAAATGCGCCGTACGGGATTCCCTCGGCGGGATCAGGGCATGTGGGCCGCCGTCGGCTTCGCCGGGGATCGCCAGGCCATGCCAATGCAGGGTGCTGGCCGCAGGCAACTGATTACGGATATCGACGGTTACCGGCTTCCCACGTTGCAACCTGACCGCCGGCCCCAGCAATGCGCCATTCACGCCCCAAGTTTTGCTCGCCACATGCGGCAACCAACGGGTTTCCCCCGCCTGGAACGCCAGCGCGATGTTCCCCTGCGCGTCCGGAGCTAACAGCGGCGGGATCGGCAACGCAGGCTGTTCAGCCGCCCAGGCGGCACGGCTCCATAGCGGCAAAGCGCTCGCCGCACCCAGTGCGGCGGTCAGTTTGATAAAATCACGGCGCAGCATCGCAGGCTCCCTTGATGAATGGCATAGCGTATAGAGGCCAAGCCTAAACCCTCCCCCTGGCGGAAGGTCAAGCCTTAACAAGCCCGCCACAGGCGCGCCGGTAATAAAATTTGGTGCCTTTACAAACAAGTGTGGTAACGTCACACAGGTTGTCTCCCGCGATGGGCACACGCCGCCAAAAGCCAAACGGCCGCGCGGCTAAACCATTGCCGCTGGGAGCACAACCTGATAATCAACGGGTCTATTTCATGCTGAAAAAAACAACGTTACTAGTGCTGTTACTGTCTATGCTGGGGTTCTCACGCGCCAGCCTGGCCTTGAATGAGTCTGAAGCGGAAGATCTGGCCGATCTTACCGCGGTGTTCGTCTATCTGAAGAACGACTGCGGCTACAACGATTTGCCCAATACGCAAATCAAACGTGCGATCGTGTTCTTCGCCCAGCAAAACCGTTGGGATCTCAGCAACTACGACAGTTACAACATGAAAGCTCTGGGTGAGGCCAGCTACCACGATCTGCGCGGTATCGCCATTCCAACCCAGACAAAATGCAAATCTCTGGCGCGCGATTCACTCAGCCTGTTAGCCTACGCAAACTAGCCCCCTTCCTTTCTTCTGCTATCTCTGTTTGAAATTCAGCCGTGCAACATCAGGCAGAGTTAGCTATCATGTTGCGCCAATTTTTCATGGCTGTTATTTACGGAGTATGCCGAATATGACCCAGAAAGAAATTTGGTATGAGACGCTGCATGCCAACTTCGGCCAGTACTTTTCGGTAGAGAAGGTGCTGTACCGCGAGAAAACCGAGCATCAGGATCTGGTGATTTTTGAAAACCTGGAGATGGGCCGCGTCATGGCGCTCGACGGTGTGGTGCAAACCACGGAACGCGATGAGTTTATCTACCATGAGATGCTGACCCACGTTCCCCTGCTGGCGCACGGCCAGGCGAAGAAAGTCCTGATCATCGGCGGCGGCGACGGCGGCATGCTGCGTGAAGTCAGCCGCCATCAAGGCGTCGAACAGATTACCATGGTAGAGATCGACGCCGGCGTGGTGGCGTTTTGCCGCCAGTACTTGCCCAATCATAACGCCGGTGCTTATGACGATCCGCGCTTTCATCTGGTGATTGACGACGGCGTCAACTTCGTCAGCCAAACCGATGAAAAATTCGACGTCATCATTTCAGACTGTACCGATCCGATCGGCCCCGGCGAAAGCCTGTTCACTTCAACCTTCTACCAGGGTTGCGCACGCTGCCTGAATGAAGGCGGGATCTTCGTGGCCCAGAACGGCGTCTGCTTCCTGCAGCAGGATGAAGCGGTGAACAGCCATACCAAACTGAGCCACTACTTCAAGGACGTCAGTTTTTACCAGGCGGCAATCCCAACCTATTACGGCGGCATCATGACGTTTGCCTGGGCCAGCCAAAATCCGGCGTTGCGCCAGCTTGATTTGGCCACGCTGCAGCAACGTTTTGTACAAAGCGGGCTGCCTTGCCGCTACTATAACCCGGCGATCCACGTAGGCAGCTTTGCTCTGCCGCAATATTTACTCAATGCACTGAACGTTTCACGTTAAGCGAGAAGATAAAGGAGGTGAACCAAATTGCACAAGCTGAAACTGCACGGCTTCAATAACCTGACCAAGAGCCTGAGTTTTTGTATTTACGATATTTGTTACGCCAAAACCGCAGATGACCGCGACGGCTATATCGCCTACATTGACGAACAATACAACGCCAACCGGTTGACGGAGATCCTCACCGAGACCTGCTCAATCATCGGCGCCAACATTCTGAACATCGCACGTCAGGACTACGAGCCACAGGGCGCCAGCGTGACCATCTTGGTCAGCGAAGAACCGATGGATCCGAAAGATGTCGATACCTCGGAGCACCCCGGCCCGTTGCCAAACACGGTAGTCGCACACCTGGATAAAAGCCATATCTGCGTTCACACCTACCCGGAAAGCCATCCAGAAGGCGGCCTTTGCACCTTCCGCGCCGACATTGAAGTGTCGACCTGCGGGGTGATTTCACCGTTGAAAGCGCTGAATTACCTGATTCATCAGTTGGAGTCCGATATCGTCACCATGGATTATCGCGTGCGCGGCTTTACGCGCGACGTCAACGGTGTGAAACACTATATCGATCACGAGATCAACTCGATCCAGAACTTTATGTCTGAGGATATGAAGTCGCTGTATCACATGATGGATGTGAACGTTTATCAGGAGAACATCTTCCATACCAAGATGCTACTGAAGGACTTCGATCTGCAACACTATCTGTTCAACGCCAAGCCGGAAGCGCTCGGCGAAGAAGAACGGAAACGGATTACCGATCTGCTGTGGAAAGAAATGCAGGAGATCTATTACGGGCGCAATATTCCACACCTGTAATGACAGGCCGTGCCCCCAGAGGCACGGCCCACTTTCCCCGCATTCATCGCAGCCGCCAAAAGACCTTGCTTATACCCGTCATACTTCAAGTTGCAGGTGTGTTGGCTGCACTCAGTCACCCGAATCACTTACCGGCGTAAGCTCATCGGGATTCCTTCGATTGCCGCCTGCCTGCAACTCGAATTATCTTGGGTATATAAACCGACGTTCAACTGATCGAGCAGTTCATAGCGCTTGCGGTATTCCGATCGCTTTTTACTTGGCAATTCGCTATTGTCCTTTCTCGGAATAGATAGCGGCAATGCATAAAGATGTTTGGAGACTTTCTGCCCGCCAATCGCTTGCCAGAAATTATTGTAGCTGGCATGGAACTGGCTGCGTTTACTGAACACGTAACGCAGGCTTCTAAATACATGCGCGTTATCACTTACGCCAAATATTTTATCGATATTATTTTCACGGGCGAACTGGAAAATAACCTCCATTAAAATTCTTTTCGGGAATAACCCATAGCACAGCTTGGTGGCTTGTTTTATCACCTCGTTGCCGACGCCTTTGCTTGCCCCCTGCACGCCACCGATAAAAATACTTTGCCGTTGGTTATGGCTAGCCACGGAAAAGGTGATGCTGGCAAGCAACGTATCACCCATTTTTAAAAATACGGTGCTTTCCCCTTCGCGCTCTGCCCGTTTCGCCGTGCTGCCGCAAATAGCAAACTCAACGCCATCCTTCCCTTTCAGGGTATAAATACATTTATCTTCCAAGCTGGTGAGGGCGTTGCTAATTTGGAAATTCTGCATTTCCCCCAGGAAGGTATAATGATTAATGATGACGTCCGTGCGTTGCTTGACGGTCAACGCGCGGTAGAGATACGGACGGTGTACCTTTATCGGTATATTATTCTGTGATTGTAATAACTCGCGATAATAGGGCAGCCCGGCAAGCAGCGAAAGCAGCCGGGATGTTTGCAGTGGGAAAATTAACGAACGCAGCAGAAACTTTACCCGATGCGATTTTTTATCCCAATAAGTATTCGGGCACAATTTCCCTGTCGCTAACGACAGCGCAAAGCCGATGTTATTCAACGGCTGAGCATTAGACGTTTCCTTTTCTATTAAATACATATTCTCACCTGTAATGACTATACCCGTCATACTTCAAGTTGCAGGTGTGTTGGCTTTCCTCGCTCACCCCAGTCACTTACTCCAGTAAGCTCCTGGGGATTCGCTGCGTTGCCGCCTTCCTGCAACTCGAATTATTTTGGGTATACAACCGCCGCCTTTGCCTGTTTGCGCGCCAATAAAAATACCAAGCCAGCCCGTTATCATCGGCAGCAATAGCGAAGGGAATTGATGGCTAACAAAAATTATGATGAACCTTTAGTGTTAGGATTCTATCAGCGTTTCGTTAAGAAACCGTCAACGACACTTAAACAGCCAGCGATACGGCGATCAAAAAATAATGCGGATGCCGCTGCTGTCGGCTCTGGCGGCGCCCGCTCACGGAGCGCAGCCAGTCTCCTGTTATTCGCCGGCCAAATCTTCCGGGCTGACCGTCGTCAGGCGGGTCAAACGCGGCCCCAGCCACGCGCGCAGATTGTCGATGCGGGCAAACACCACCGGCACGCACACCAGGCTGAGCAAGGTCGAGGTCACCAGCCCGCCGATCACCGCCGTGGCCATCGGGATACGGAACCCCGAATCGGCGCCAAAGCCCAGCGCCGCCGGCGCCATACCGGCGATCATCGCCACCGTGGTCATCACAATCGGCCGCGCCCGCATCATACCGGCATGGATCAGCGCATCATGCGTCGTCATCCCATTGCGCCGGCCCTCCAGCGTGAAGTCCACCAGCAGGATAGCGTTCTTGGTGACGATCCCCATCAGCATCAGCAGCCCGATGATCGCCGGCAGATCCAGCGCAGCGCCGATCAGCCACAGTGCGGCGATGGCGCCGACCAGCGACAGCGGCAGTGTGAACAGAATGGTGAACGGCTGCAGGAAATCGCGGAACAGCAACACCAGAATGGCGTACATCGTCAAAATACTGGCCGCCATCGTCAGCGAAAAGTTGTCGAACATCTCCGCCATATATTCCGCATCGCCGTATTGCACCTGCTGCACCCCGGCGGGCAAATGCTGCAGCGCCGGCAACGCTTGCACCGCATCCAGCGCCTGCCCCAGCGAGGCCGATTGCAGGTTGGCCTCGACGCTGATACGGCGTTGGCGATCGTAACGATCGATCCGCGTTTGCCCCTCGCCGTAGCTGATGTCCGCCACCGCCGACAACGGCACCCCGCCTTCCCGCCGGATGCTGGAAACGCGCAGGCTGCGCAACAGATCCAGATCGGCGCTATCATGCTCAGCAAGCCGGACGCGCAGCGGGATCTGCCGTTCCTGCAAATTGTAATGCGCAGACAAGGATTTCTGCTCACCGGTCGTGGCGATGCGTAATATGTCGCCGATGGCGCTGGTGTTGACGCCAAGCCGCGCTGCGTCGCCCGGGCGCGGCCGCACCCGCAGTTCCGGGCTGACGGGCGAGAGGCTTATCTGCACGTTGGTCAACTGTGGCAGCCCGCGCATTTCACCCGCCAACTGCCGCGCCGCAGCCTCCAGCGCCTGCGCATCGCGCCCCACCAGCATGATCGAGACTTCACTGCCGCCATCAACCAGAAACTGGAAGCGCATGTCGGGCAACGCCGCCAATTGCCGGCGGATCGCGTTTTCAAATTCCTTACGCGTCACTTGGCGCTGATCGCGCGGTTGCAGCGTGATGCTGAAGCTGGCTTCATCCGGCGAGCCGGCGACCGCCAACACATGCTTAACCGCCGGATGTGCACGCAGCACGGTGGTGATGCGCTCGGAGGTCTGTTGCGCCTGAGACAGTGAACCGCCCGGCGGCAGCGTTACGCGCAGTTGCGACAGGTTCGCATCGTTAGCAGGCAGGAAACCGCCGGGCAGATACCCAGCCAACATCACAGCCGCCACAAACAGCGCCCCGGCGGCCAGCAGGGTTTTCCAGGGGTGCCGCAACACCTGTTCCAGCCAGCTCACATAGCGGCGCATCAGCCGCCCTTGCGGCTCGCCGTGATCCTCCGGCGTAGCGTTCACCTTGCGCGTGGCGCGCAGGAAATAGGCCGCCAGCAACGGCGTCAGCAGGCGTGCCACCAACAACGAGCACAGTACCGCGATGGAGGCGGTCACCCCGAACTGGCGGAAATATTGCCCGACCACCCCCTGAACAAAACCGACCGGCGCAAACACCGCAACAATGGTCAGCGTGGTGGCCAATACCGCCAGCGCGATGCCGTCCGCCGCGTGCAGCGCCGCGCTGTAGGGCCGCTCGCCCATATGAATATGGCGATCGATGTTCTCGATCTCGACGATCGCATCATCAACCAGAATGCCGATCACCAGCGTCAACGCCAACATCGTGATGCTGTTAAGCGTGAAATCCAGCCACAGCATGGCTAAAAACACCGGCAGGACGGACAGCGGCAAGGCGACGGCCGCAATGGCCGTGGCGCGCCAGTCACGCAGAAACAGAAACACCACCAGAATCGTCAGCACTGCGCCTTCAACCAGGGTATGCATCGCCGTGTCGTAACTGGCGCGGGTGTATTCCACCGTCGATGTCACCTCGCGGATGACGACGCCGGGGTGCTGCGCCTGCAACGTTTGCAGCCGTTCGGCCACGCGGGCGGCAACTTCGGTGTCGCTGAACCCTTTACGGCGCCATACCGAGAACCCCACCGCCGGTTTACCGTTGAGCTGGGCGAACCCCGAACGATCGGCGACGGTATCGCTGATGCGCGCAATATCGCCCAGCGGCAGCCAACTACCACCCGGCATCGCGATCGGCAACGCGCTTAGCGTTTCCGGCGAAGCCAGGCGCCCTTGCACCCGGATCGTCTGGCGTTGCCGTTGCGTTTCCAGATGGCCGCCGGGCACGTCGGTGAACGTCTCACGCAACTGGCTATTCAGCGTATCTATCGTCATGCCGTACTGCGCCAGCACCGCCGGGTTCGGCTCGATGCGCAACTCGCGTTCGGCGCCGCCAAAGCGGGCGACGCGCTGTACCCCCGGCACGGCGAGCAACTCACGGCTGATACTGTCGTCAACGTACCAGGACAGCGCCTGTTCAGACTCCCCAGGCGCTTCCATAATGTATTGCAGCATCGCGCCGCCTTCGACGTCGACGCGCTGCACCACCGGCGCCGGAATATTTTGCGGCAGTTCACCGCGAATCTCGTCCACCGCCGCACGCACATCGTTTGCGGCGCGATCGGGATCGGTCCCCAGTTGGAACTCCACCGTGGTGCTACTGACCGAAGCTTTGACGGTCGACTCCAGATGGCGCACGCTCGGCAGACCTGACAGCGCGTTTTCGACGCGGCGGGTGATTTCGGCTTCAATTTCCGCCGGCGCAGCGCCCGGCTGCAACACCGTGACGCTGACCAGCGGGAAAGCCACCGGCGGGTTGGCGTTCACCGGCAAACGCAAAAAAGCGGCGATGCCCGCCAGCGTCAGCACGCAAAACAACACCAACGTCGGAATTGGGCGGCGAATCGCCCATGAAGAAATACCTTGTTTCATGGCTGCGTGTTCTCCGCTGTGCACCGCTCTGTCGGCATTACGCGGAGTTCCTTGCCGGGCGCCGCCGCAGCCACGCTCTCAACCGGCTCCCCTTCCGCCAGCAGCGCCGCGCCGGCCAGCACCACCCGATCCTGCGGCGACAACCCTTGCTGAATTTCCACCCACTCGCCGTCACGCCAGCCAACCCGCACCGCCGCACGTTTCACACGGCCATCCGGCCCGACGATAAACACATAGGGTTGCTCATCACTGGCATAGCGCAATGCGCGCGCATCCAGCGCCATCGCCTGGCGTTGGCCCAGCTCAATGCGAGCGCCGCCCACGGCGCCGACGCGCAATTGCTGCGGCACGGCGCCGTTAACAGCAATGCGCGCTTCGCCATAGCCGCTGTCGAGATCTACCATGGCGCCCACCAGCCGGATCTGCCCGGCCAACGCCTGTGACGGCAACGCCAACCGCGCAGCCATGCCGGCTTGAAGATCCGCCAATGCCGAGGCGGGGATCTGCGCGACAAACTCCAGCTCGCCGTCGCGTACCAAACTGAACAACGCGCTCTGAGCATTAACCAACGCGCCGGCCTGCACCTGCCGTTTGACGATCAAACCGGCCATTGGGGCGCGCACTTCCGCATGGGCGAAACGAATACGCGTCTCTTCCACCTGCGCGCGAGCCTGTCGCAGCGCCGCCTGCGCCTGATCGCGCGTCGCTCGCGCTGCGGCATAAGCGGCGGCGGCGGCTTCAAACTCCTGGCGGCTGATCGCGCCGTCAGGCTGTAAACGGCGCGCACGGGCGTAAGCAGACGCGGCCTCGTTAAGCCGCGACTGAGCCTGGGAAAGTTCGGCGCTGCCGCGCTGCACGCCCTGGCGGCTCTGTTCCAACTGCGCGTCCAGCATGTTGCGCTCCAGGCGTGCCAGCACCTGCCCCTGCCGCACCCGCTCGCCGACGTCCGCCAGTACCTCACTGACGCGCAACCCTTCCACCGGCGCCATCAGCGTAACGTCTTCACGCGCAGCCCAGTGGCCCGACACATCAAGCTGCCGCACCAGTAACCGCTGTTCCAGGCGCTGCGTTTCCACCTGTTGCACCGGTGTCGGCTGAATATTCTCCGTGCCGCCAGACAGCAACCATCCGCCCAGCAATAACACCAAGACGGCTATCGCCAGGAAAACCACCGGCCTGATACGCCGTAAATCTTTCCTATGGGAATCCATTGTGTACTACTGCCGCCTTCTGTCTCAGAACGTATAATTGAGCATCGCAATGCCCGTCACGTTGGTGTTGCCTTCCACCACCGGGCTACGGTGCGCCCGATCGCTGAACGTCATCACTTCCAGCCCGACAAACAGCGACCAGTTCTGATCAAAATTGTGTTCCCAGTCGGCCGACGCCGAATAGGCATAAATCCCGGACTTGGCGTCAAAACGAGAAAAACGCGAATGGCGGTGTTGTTCTTCGCTCACGCCGAAGTAAGTGCGGTTATAGCGGCTGTCGCCCGCATGCACGTTCACGCCCAGGGTGAACGCATCACTGCTGTCGCGAAAAACGGTGCCTTCCAACCCCACCCGGTAGCGGTTCCCACGGTCGGCGCCGGCCACGCGAAACTCGGCTTCACTGTTGATCGCCAGCCAGGAGGTAATTTGTTGGGATATCAGAAAATCGGCCGTGGTGGCGCCTTTAACTTCGCCCATGCCGCGCAGCCGTTTGGAGCCGGGCTGCCAGGTGCTGTTTTCATCCTTGCGGCCAAGGTCGTAAGACAGTGCACCGCTCAGGTAAAACCCACTGTCAGTCAGATACTCCGCGCCGATGCCGCGCAATGTATCGATAAAAAAGATACCGCGAGAGACGCTTAACGCCAGTTCTGGCGACACCCGCGTCTGGCGTGCGCCCATGTAACGCGGGCCGATAGACGCTCCGAACCCCACGTTGACGTCGGTTTTATCGCCGAACAGGCTGGTCGGTGCAGGCGTCAGGGGATCGATTGGCTGCGCCTGGCTGGCCTGCGGCAATACCGCCAGGGCGCAAGCCAGACAGATCAGCGCAGGCGTATAGCGCCGCGCCGGGAAACGGTGTGTATCGCTCATCCGTACTCATCCTCAAGCTGAATGGAAACCGCATGCAGTAAAGCAGCGTTCGGACAAGTTCCAGCCGAGAAACGATGAAGATTCTATGAAGAGAGGGGAAAAACCTGCGGTTTTACCCCGCCATAGGCCGTGGCGCTCAACGCCCGTTATGCACGATGGCGGGACACTGCCTAGCCGGGCAGATCGATACGGGTCAGTGCGCCGCCGCCGTCACGGTTGCACACGGAAAGCTGCCCCCCGTGCGCCTGACAAATCGCCACCGCGACCGCCAACCCCAGCCCACTGCCGCCGGCATGCCGTGAACGCGAGCTTTCTGCGCGCCAGAAACGATCGCACACACGGTCAAGGTGCTCCGGCGCGAAACCGGCGCCGCCATCTTCCACCTCGATACGTACGCCACCACCTTGCCGCCGGGCGCTTAGCGCCACCCAACCGCCTGACGCCGCGTAGCGGATAGCGTTATCGAGCAGGATGGAAATCACCTGCCCCACACGCCCGCGATCCGCCAGCACGCGTAAATCCTCCGCCACATCAAGGCTCGCCTGCATCTGCGAAGCCTGCAAACGCGGCGCAGCCCAGGCGATACGCTCTTCCAGCAGAGAACGCAGCGTGAATTCAGAGGGCAACAGCGACAGTTGCCTGGCGGAAACCAAAGACAACAGATACAGATCGTCGATCAGCCGGTTCAGCTGATCCAACTGGCACATAATGAGGTGGAAGTTTTGCGGCGTTGGTTCGAACACGCCATCCAGCAGCCCTTGCAAACGGCCCTTGGCCGCCGTTAACGGCGTGCGTAGCTCATGAGCGGTGGCCGCGCTGGAGGCCTGCAACTCCCGTTCCTGGCGCTCCAGCCGTTCGGCCATGCGATTAAAATCACTCGTCAGGCTACGCAGCGCCGGCGGCGTATGGGCCACCCGCGTAGCTCGCGTGGTGAAATCCCCTTGGGCTATGTGGTCCGCGGCGATCGCCACGGCGCTGAGCTGGCGCGATAGGTGCAGCGAAACCCAGACGCCGCCGCCGACAATCAGCGGGATCGACAGCAGCACGAAGGCGCCGAAAAACAGCATGTCTTCATTCACGGCTTCGTTGGTGAAGTATTCGCCATACAAATATTCACCGTAAATTTGCAGTAGGCGCTGCCGATGTTCGGTCGGCTGAGCCTCCAACTGCTGCAATTCCTGCCGTACCGGTTCAGGGATCGCCGCGCGCTGATGCGCCTCCCACCAGGAGAAACGCAGCCACATGCCGCCGCCGATCACCAGAATCGCGACCATCGCCAGGCCGATCATGCGCAGGCTGATCCAGCGCCATAACGGCTCGGCGGCGCAGCGCTCGCTTTTGTTGATGTCGTTGTTCGTCATAGCACGTTGCAGAAACGGTAGCCCAGCCCACGCACCGTCTGCAGCACATCGCTAATGCCGGCACGCTCCAGTTTACGGCGCAAATTATAGATGTGCGCATCGACCACCCGCTCCAGCGCGTCGCTTTCCGGCAGGCAGCCGGCGAGCAGTTCCGTCCGTGAGAACATTCGGGTCGGGCAGGCCATCAACATGGCCAACAGGTTGAACTCCGTGCGCGTCAGTTCCAGCGGCTGCCGAACGCCGTCGGCCTCAACCGAAACCTGCACCGCATCGATATCCACAATTAAATTACCGTGGCGCAGGCAGCGGGTGCGCGCCTGGGCATTGTTGCCCCAGCGCCGCAAGACGGCATGAACGCGGGCAACCACTTCGCTGGGGTTGTAAGGCTTGACCACATAATCGTCGGCGCCATACAGCAATGAATTGATACGGTTGGATTCGCTGCCGACCGCCGTCACCATAATCACCGGCGTGGAGGCATGCTGGCGGATCGCCGCCAGCACGTCGTTGCCGCTCAACCCTGGCAGCATGATATCCAGTAAAACCAAATCCGGCCGCCACTGCGCATGTTGTTCCAACGCCTGGCGCCCATCGGCCACATGACGAGTCTGGAATCCATCCCGGCTCAGGTAAGCACTCAACACCTCGGCACCGTCGAAATCATCTTCGACGATCAATACTCTCCGCAGACTCATAGATTCTATCCCTTCATGAAACCTTGATAATTCATTAAGCATCACTTGATGTTGCAATGCGAAGATCAATCTCGCTTCTCGTTTGTGCGTGCGGTTTTCTGCTGGTATTCATCAAGCGGCGGCGACTGCGGGCAATTATAGAAAAAGCAGCTAGTTATTTCAATTTCAATTGTTTTTACGGGCCATTTGGTGAAAAGAAACGGCAAAATCCCGAACGGGTATCGGGTCAATGGGGCAACATATTATGGATAATATTCACAGCAAAGATCGTTGGGGATTCAAAAGTTTTGTTGAACATTCAAAACAGGAAGGCTTCTTACGCGAGCCGGTCGTCATGCAGGGAATGTCAGGGCCGCGAATCATACGCGACGGTCAACAGCATGTTAATTTTTCCGGCATTAATTACCTCGGCTGGCAGCAGAATCCCGAAGTGCTCGATGCCTTCTGCGATTCAGTCAAACGCTATGGCTTATCGACAGGCGGCTCGCGCGCGACGCAAGGCATCTGCGAACCGCATTACCGGCTGGAAACGCTGCTCAGTAAACTTCATGGCAAGGACAAAACGCTGACCTTCGCCTCTGGGCTATTGGCCAATATCGGGTTTATCAATGCGATAACGGCGAAATTCAATTTCTCAGCCAAGAGCGGTATCGATAACCGTGATGCGGTACTGATTTTCGATCACGATTGCCACTGGAGCCTATGGAAAGCCGCCTCACACCTGAAATACGGTGAACAGCTGTTTGCATTCAAACATAACGATCCAGACGATTTGGAACGTCTGCTGCGCCGCGTCGGCGATCGCAAAGCCATCGTGGTGTTCGAAAGCATCTATTCTTCCGACGGCAGCATCGCGCCAATCGGCACCATCCTCGATCTCTGCGAACGCTACGGCGCGTTGAGCTACATCGATGACGCAAACGGCTTCATGGTCTACGGCGAGCCTCAGCGTGCGTTCTATAACGAATTCCGCCATGTGCCGCGCGCCGATTTCGTGATGGTTTCACTGTCTAAAGCCGTAGGGCTTGAAGGCGGCGCCATCAGTGCGAATGCGGAATATATCGATGCGTTTGAAATTCTTAGCGGAACCTCCATCTTTACCGCAGCCATCCAACCACCGACGGCGGACGTTGCGGCATCGATCATCCAGCGCCTGCATGATGAACCGGCAATCATGGACGGCTATCTGCAAAAAAGCGAACGCTTCCGCCGCCGCCTGCTGGAAGCGGGGCTGCAGCTGAACGAAACGCCGTCCTATATCATTTCCGTACTGCTTGGCTCCGACAGCGAAGCGGAGAAAGTGCGCGTCACGTTAGAAAAACAGCGTTATTGCGTGCCGATTTTCCGCTACCCCGCCGTCAAACTGAACCAAGCGCTGATACGTCTGATTCTGCATAAAGATCATACCGATAGCGAAATCGAGCAGTTCATTCACTGCCTGACGAATTCGCTCAACAACAGTACGGGAAAAGAGGCGGCGCAGCGCGATCTGCTCACCGCGAACTGACAGGGAGATATTGATATGCAAGGTGTTAATTGCCAACCGGCCCCCACTTGTCAGGTTCACCACCAGGCGGTGGGTACGGAGGGTGCGCTACGTATAGAATTCAGACATTCGGTAGCCGACATTGACGCGCAGGATTGGGACCGGCTTTGTCAGCCGCATCAATTCTGCCGGCACGACTATATGGCGGCGCTGGAAGCCAGCGGGCTGGACTGCCGCTTTCTATACGCACTGGCAATAACGCCAGCAGGGCTGGCGGGTATCGGCATCGCCACACGGTGGTCGCTCGCCATGCCCTGCCGCCTGTCGCTCAGCATTATGACGTTAGGCACACCGGTCAACACCGGGCTCCCCTTGATGATCGCCCCCTGGGCAGACCCTGCGGCGGTGTCGCAAAAGCTGGTTCAGGCGCTGGCGGCACAATCAGGCAAACAGGGAACCCGCCTGTTTATCGGCAGGGATTTTCCCGAGCCGCGTTTTTTAGGGCCCACCCGGCTTGACCGGCTCTATGCCTGCGCTCATTTGGATCTGGCCTGGCCCGATTTTGAAACCTATCTGGCCGGGCAACCCAAACGTAAATCACTGCGCCGCGATATCCGCAGCCTGGGAAAAGCGGGTTATGAGCTTGAAATCCGCAAGGGCCAAAGACTGTCGGAAGAAGAAGCGCTGCGCCTGCATGCGTTGTGGCTGCAGTTGTACAAGAAATACCAGTCACCCGACCAAATCATGGTGACAAAAGAATTTTTCCTTGAAATGAGCAGCCTGGAACATACCGTATGGCTTCTGTTGCGCAAAGATGGCCGCATTGACGCGTTCGATATGTGTTTCACCCTGGGCGATACGCTGGAATCCACTTACTGCGGCGTGGATATTGAACAAACGGGGCGGCTCTCGGTACACCGCGTTATGGGTTATGAGATCGTACGTTATGCGCTAGAACAGGGGCTGCGCAGCATCAACTTCGGCATCTCCAACGAACAGAGCAAAGTTGATATGGGGTGCCGGCTGGAAACCTGCTACGCCTGGTTCAAAGCCAACCCCAACTGGCTTGGATTCCTTTTCCGCCCGCTGATTTTCAAATTCGTGCTGGAAAACGAAGAGTTTACGCCCCATGAAACCCGGCCGAAAATCAGCGAGCCGGAAGCCTGCCAATGAAACCGCATCTTGTTTGCCAAAACCCGGCGTTTTCCCGGCTGGCCGCCCTGCAACTGATCATTTCGCTGGCCGACTGGATGCTGATCGTACTCTTGCAAATCATCGTCTTCGATCTGACGCACTCGGCATTCAACGTGATGTTGCTGATCATCTGCGAGCTGGTGCCCATGCTGCTCTTTGGCGCATTGGCCGGCGCGCTGACGGATCGCGCCAATCTCAGGCGGGTGCTCGGCTGGGCCTGCCTGCTGCGCCTGGTGGTGATTGCGGCGTTGCTGGTGCCGTTTTTTCGCCAGCAGCTCATTCCGCTGTTCGTGGTGACGGCGCTCAGCGCAACCTGCAATCGTTTTTTCGTGCCGGCGGCCAGCGCGCTGCTGCCGCGGCTGGTGCCTGCCGAGAAGTTGTCGGCGGCGAATGCCCTGATCATGAGCGTGCGCATGGCCGGCATGGCGGCGGGCACGCTGATCGCCGGCGTTGTCGCCAGCCACTATGGGCATACCGTGGCGGTGAGCGCTATCGCCGTGCTATTGCTCATTGCCGGCGTGCTCTGTTTGGCGATTCCTGGCCTGCGTAGCCAGCCGCCGCAGGCCCACGAAGGCAGCCTGTGGGGCGATCTGCGCCTGACGATTACCCGTTACGGCGCCAACCTGACACTGCCGTTGGCGGCCAGTATGCTGGTCATGCTGGCGCTGGGCAGTTTCGAAATCCTCGCGCTGATTTACGTTTCCCGCATCCTCCACCGCCCCTCTTCAGACGTCAGCCTGCTGTTCGGTTGCTATGGTTTCGGCATGTTGGCCGGGCTGGTGCTGTCGTCAATGAAGAACAGCCTGCCGCGTTACAACCGCTGGATGCTGATCAGCCTGGTTTTGATGTGCGTCTCCATCTGGGCGCTTTCTCAGGCCAAAACGATGGCCTGGGCGCTGCCGATGGTGGCGATCGCCGGCCTGGCGGAAGGGCTGGTGATCACGCTCAGCCTGCTGCGGATTTATACACAGGTGCCGGATGAATTCTGCGCCCGGGTTATCGCTCTGTTAGATACCGGCACCGGCGCCGCTTACCTGGTATCGGTGCTGCTGACGGGGTTTTTGGCCGATCGCTACGCAGCCGACGTGTTGCTGCACGGGATCGCGCTAACGCTCTCCGCATTGCTGGCGCTGGGATTCATTCTGACCCAAACGGGCAATGCCCGTCGCTCACACAAACATTTATCAAAACAATGAGAGCCGTTATGAACAAAAAGCTGCGCCGCACTGGCCTGCTGCTGCTCACTTTGCCGCTGGCGGCCTGCACGATGGCGCCGGATTATCAACGCCCGCCGCTGCCGGTCGCCCCCCTTTACCCACCGCACGAGGCGAAAGCGGCGGCAGTGCATGGTGAAGCGCCAGACTGGCAGGATTTCTACCGCGATGAACGCCAACGCCGCCTGATCGCGCTGGCGCTCGACAACAACCGCGATCTGCGGCTCGCAGCGTTAAACGCGGAACGGCTGCAGGCGCAATATCGGGTACGCCGCGCAGAATTGTTGCCGACGATCAACGCCGGCATAGAGCAAAGCCGTATTCGCCCGGAAACCACGGAAGATCTCGCCACCTACGGCGTCACCGTCACGGAATATGAACTCGATTTGTTCGGCCGGGTGCACAGCCTGAAAGACGCCGCGCTGGCGGATTATTTCTCCTCCGTCGCCACGCGCCAGGCGGCGCAGATCAGTTTGATCGCCTCTGTGGCGACGGCGGATCTCACGCTGCGGGCCGACGACCAACAGCTGCAGCTCGCCCGCGACACACTGCAGGCGCAGCAGAAAACCACCGCGCTGGCGCAGCAGCGCGTTAATGAGGGCCTGGACAGCGAGACTACCTATCATCAGCATGCGGTGGCCTTGCAGGATGCCGCCACCAACGTGGCGCAACTGGAACGGCAACAGGCGCAGGATCTGCATACGCTGCTGTTTTTGGTCGGGGTGCCCCAATTGCCGGCCGATCTGCCCGCCGGCGCGGGTGCGCAGTTTGCCGGCATCAACACGTTGCCGGCCGTTCCCGTCGGCCTGCCGGCCGATCTGCTGACGCGCCGCCCCGATATCATCGCCGCCGAGCAAAAGCTGATCGGCGCCAATGCCAACATCGGCGCCGCACGCGCTGCGTTCTTTCCTCGTATCGCGCTGACCGGCTCCTACGGCCAGGCCAGTTCAAACCTGTCGGACTTGTTCAACCATTCAACCCTCGGCTGGTCGTTCTCGCCGAAGCTCACCCTGCCCTTGTTCGACTTCGGCGCCAATAGCGCCAACCTGGAGGCGGCTAAAACGGAAAGAAAGATGGCGGTGGCGGAATATGAAAAAACCATTCAGACCGCCTTTCGGGAAGTGGCCGACGCACTCAGCGCAGAAACGACATGGCGCAACGAATTGGCGGCAGCCCGCGCCAAAGCGCAAGCGCTGGGCAGAAGCGCCGAACTGGCGGAGCAGCGGTACCGCGACGGCAGCGACAATATGCTGGAGCAGCTCAACGCGCGAAGCACCTGGCTGGATGCGCAGCAAGCGTGGGTTCAGGCCAATCTGCACCAGCAGTTAAACCTGATTTCGCTGTATAAATCGCTGGGCGGCGGCTGGGACAAACAAGCGGTGCCGGCGCAGATATTACCGCCGACACAGGGCTGACAAGCATCATCGCCGCTGCAAAACGGGCTGCGAGCACTGTTGTCTGCTCTGATGTAGAAAGCTGTCAATATCTGGTGCAACCGAACGGGGAAATAAGCCCGAGAAAATCCCGGCCGACTCAACTCACTGCGCGTAGGTAAACCGGGATACGTCGGGTTGTCCCCGTCAGATTATCAAAAACGTTCGTTTCCGATGTCGCTATTCTCATCCCCGTTTTTCTTAGCCTCTGCACATCAGCGGCAATGCGCTGAAGCCCAAACCAGAAAAGTCCGTCCAAGGCTGTGACTGCCAGCCCGTTTTCCAGCGCCAGCCTGAGACGTTCACGGGGCGGTTTTACCTGCTGCGCGATTTGCCGGTAAGGAGCTTCGGTGCTCCCAGTGGGGTCAATCCGCCTGATTCGGGTAGTCAGACGGTACTGGTATTCGTCGGGTATTCCGCTTAAATCCTGCTTCAGGCTCCAGACGCAGCCAAACCGTTTACCATTAAAGATGACATTCTTCTGGCTGAGCTGCAGTTCGTCCCGTAGCCCGGCAATGAGCTGGGGTGCACGGGTGAGCAACAGTCTGAAGGGGAGCTCAAAACTGGTGACGTAATCCACGTTTAGCAGGGCAATACGCAGGCGTTCTTCTGCGCTGGCCGTATTCTCCTGACATTCGGCAAGTACATCGGCCCACTGACGGATCAGACGAGGGGATTCATCCGCTTCCGTGAAGCAGTACTTTTCAATCTGGTAGTCAACGCGTCCACTCACCCTGCATTCCCTTACGGTCAGATGTCAGTATCCATTGCTCAATTTACCAGCGTAAAGCCCCTGCGGAAAGCCCGTTACTGCCGCAGATAGCCTTCTTTTTATCTCCAAATGGTCATCAACCGTGGTTACGGTTTTATCGCATAACCGTTGCGGACGCGGGCCAGTTTTGTTTTGATGTGGGATTGAACAGATCAAAACCAGGCAATGACACAAATCTATATACTGGCCCCTGTGCCGCAATGCCCCATCTCGGTATCAGCCATATTGGCGGATAAAGGCGCGGTAGGCTTTCAGCGCCGCCAGAAAGTCCTCCACGCCGCAGAAGGAGAGGCTTTCATCATCGTAGTAATTCATGCCCTCCTCCATCTCATCGCCTTCAAACGCCAGTTGGTTGGCACGGATCATTACCTCTTCACCGTCCATCAGCAGCGTATATTCATGCCCTTCCAACTGCCACTGGCGCTCGCTGCCTTTTACCTGCTCCGCCCCGGCTTCGATTTTATCCAGCAGGGTAAGATCGCCTTTCACCTCTTCGTTGATCCAGTGGCCGATCGCTTCATGCCCCATCGAAAATCTGACCATTACCTGCCCGGTCACATCACGCAGAAATTCGTAGTCCATAGCATGCCTCCTGAGCCGTTTTTACCAGTTTAATCATTAATGCATTTCTTACCTGGCGCGCGCTCGCAAAGTTGACGGCCGGAAAAGAAAACGGGAGGCCAAGGCCCCCCGTTTGTCACGTTGCGCAATATAGCGGCTTAAACGGCCGTTTGGAAGATGACGCCATCAGCTTTTTCGGTGTACTGGCTCAGCCGATCGAAGTTCAGATAACGGTAGGTGTCCAGCGCGGTTTTATCAACCTGCTCCATGTAAGCCTGATATTCCTCCGCCGTCGGCAAACGCCCCAACAGCGAAGCCACCGCCGCCAGCTCGGCCGAAGCCAGATAAACGTTGGCGCCGGTGCCCAGGCGGTTAGGGAAGTTACGCGTCGACGTGGAAACCACGGTGGCGCCATCCGCCACCCGCGCCTGGTTGCCCATACACAGCGAGCAGCCTGGGATTTCAATGCGCGCGCCACTCTTGCCAAAGACGCTGTAATAGCCCTCTTCGGTCAACTGCGCGGCATCCATCTTGGTCGGCGGTGCGACCCACAGGCGGGTCGGCAATTGCCCTTTGTGCTGATCCAGCAGCTTACCGGCGGCACGGAAGTGGCCGATATTGGTCATGCAGGAGCCGATAAACACTTCGTCGATCTTCGCACCGGCTACGTCAGACAGCAGGCGTGCGTCGTCCGGATCGTTCGGGGCGCACAGGATAGGCTCTTTGATCTCGGCCAGATCGATATCGATCACCGCCGCATATTCGGCATCGGCGTCGCCTTCCAGCAGTTGCGGATCGGCCAGCCATTTTTCCATGCCCTGAACCCGGCGCTCCAGCGTGCGAAGATCGCCGTAGCCTTCAGAGATCATCCACTTCAACAACACGATGTTGGAGTTCAGATACTCTTCGATCGGCGCTTTACCCAGCTTGATGGTGCAACCGGCGGCAGAACGCTCGGCGGAAGCATCGGTCAGTTCGAACGCTTGCTCCACTTTCAGATTCGGCAGGCCTTCGATTTCCAGGATGCGGCCGGAGAAGATGTTTTTCTTGCCCTTCTTCTCAACGGTCAGCAGGCCCTGCTTGATCGCATACAGCGGGATGGCGTGCACCAGATCGCGCAGGGTAATGCCCGGCTGCATTTCGCCCTTGAAGCGCACCAGTACCGATTCCGGCATGTCCAGCGGCATCACGCCGGTGGCGGCGGCAAACGCCACCAGCCCGGAGCCGGCAGGGAAAGAGATGCCGATCGGGAAACGGGTGTGGGAGTCGCCGCCGGTGCCGACGGTATCCGGCAGCAGCATGCGGTTCAGCCAGGAGTGGATAACGCCGTCGCCTGGGCGCAGCGAAACGCCGCCGCGGTTCATAATGAAATCCGGCAACGTGTGATGGGTGGTGACGTCAACCGGCTTCGGATACGCCGCGGTATGGCAGAACGACTGCATCACCAGATCGGCAGAGAAGCCCAGGCAAGCCAGATCTTTCAGTTCATCACGCGTCATCGGGCCGGTGGTGTCCTGCGAACCCACGGAGGTCATCTTCGGTTCGCAATATTCGCCAGGGCGAACACCGGCAACGCCGCAGGCGCGGCCAACCATTTTCTGCGCCAGCGAGAAGCCTTTCGTGCTGGCGGCCACCGCTTTGGCGATACGGAACACCTCGCTATGCGGCAGGCCCAGCGCTTCACGCGCCTTGGTGGTCAGGCCACGGCCGATAATCAGTGGAATACGGCCACCGGCGCGCACTTCATCCAGCAGCACGTCGGTTTTCAGTTCAAAATTAGCCAGCAGTTCGCCGGTTTCGTGGTTACGGACTTCGCCTTTGTAGGGGTAGATGTCGATCACATCGCCCATGTTCAGCGCATTCACGTCCACTTCGATCGGCAACGCGCCAGCGTCTTCCATGGTGTTAAAGAAGATTGGCGCGATTTTACCACCCAGCACCACGCCGCCACCGCGCTTATTCGGCACGTACGGGATATCGTCGCCCATAAACCACAGCACGGAGTTGGTGGCGGATTTACGCGAAGAACCGGTGCCCACTACGTCGCCCACATAGGCCAGTGGGAAGCCTTTTTTATTCAGCAGTTCGATCTGCTTGATCGGCCCCACGTTGCCCGGCTGGTCCGGCACGATACCGTCGCGTTCGTTTTTCAGCATAGCCAGGGCGTGGAGCGGGATATCCGGGCGCGACCAAGCATCGGGTGCCGGCGACAAGTCGTCGGTGTTGGTCTCGCCCGTCACCTTGAACACGGTAACGGTGATTTTTTCTGCCAGCTTGGGGCGTGACAGGAACCATTCCGCTTCGGCCCACGACTGCATGATCTGCTTGGCATGCGGGTTGCCAGCTTTCGCTTTGTCTTCCACATCGTAGAAGTTATCGAACATCAATAGCGTATGGGACAGCGCTTTGGCGGCGATCGGCGCCAGTTTTTCGTTATCCAGCGCTTCAATCAGCGGGTGAATATTATAACCACCCTGCATGGTGCCCAAGAGTTCGATGGCTTTTTCGGGAGTAATCAGTGGAGAGGTTGCTTCGCCTTTGGCGATGGCCGCCAGGAAACCGGCTTTGACATATGCCGCTTCGTCGACACCCGGTGGAACGCGGTTGATTAACAGGTCCAACAAGAATTCTTCTTCGCCCGCAGGCGGGTTTTTCAGCAGTTCTACCAGCGCGGCCATTTGGGTTGCATCTAAGGGTTTGGCAACAATCCCCATGGCGGCACGCTCAGCTACGTGCTTACGGTATTCTTCTAGCACGACGGTTCTCCTCGCTCTCATTGTAAAATGCGGCGGGCGATTCTCTTCACGCTCCTGTGAGACAGTAGTTTGTAGGGTAAATGCCCGATACCGCATCGGCAGCATAGCAGGATTTTGGTCAGGCGTTAATCTGTTTACAAAAAAGCAACATTAAAATTTAGCTGAATCGTTAAGGTCAGGAATTTTACAGGCTTTCCGCGCCTTTCCCGGGATATAAATTTCATCCTCTTGCCGATAACTGCTCACGGGGACAGGCTGACGCGCCTTCGCTGGGGCTTAAGCCATAAAAAACGCCCGGCGCAACACCCTGCGGCCGGGCGTTTTGTTAGCCCTGATGGGGCATCAATTCCGGGTAGCCTTTAAAGGCCGGCTTGTTGCTGCTCAACGCGGCTTCATCATCATGGATGCTGCCGGAGTTCGTTGCCCATACCCCTTCCGTCGTTTTCGTTATCTTCTGATGCTGTCCATTCAGATCTTGGCCCATCGCGGCGATATGCGTACTTTCCGTCCCGCCGCTGTTGGTCGCCCAGGGAATCGAAGGATCCGCGGCGCAGGCAATCCCGGAAGCCAACGTTGCGGTTAACAGAGCCGTTGTTAAAAGAATTTTCATAACACACCTCACTCATTATTAACACGCTATAAGTTTAGTTCGTAATTATTTCCTAGGTATCTATAAGATGTGCCAGGTTGTTAACGCTGACATAGTTCTGAACATCCGGCGTAAAAAAAGCGGCTCTCAGAGCCGCTTATGCTTTTGCCGGAAAGAAAAAATTACTTTTTCTTGGCTTTCGGGTTCGGCAGGTCAGTGATGCTGCCTTCGTAGACTTCCGCCGCCAGCCCAACGGATTCATGCAGCGTTGGGTGCGCGTGGATCGTCAGCGCGATGTCTTCGGCATCACAGCCCATCTCGATAGCCAGGCCGATTTCACCCAGCAGCTCGCCGCCGTTGGCGCCGACAATCGCCCCACCGATAACGCGGTGGCTTTCTTTGTCGAAGATCAGCTTGGTCATACCATCAGAACAGTCAGAGGCGATAGCACGGCCTGAAGCTGCCCAAGGGAACACCGCGGTTTCGTAGCTGATGCCCTTTTCTTTGGCTTCTTTCTCGGTCAGGCCCACCCATGCCACTTCTGGTTCGGTGTAGGCAATGGAAGGAATGACTTTCGGATCGAAATAGTGTTTTTTACCGGCGATCACTTCCGCGGCGACGTGGCCTTCATGCACGCCTTTGTGCGCCAGCATCGGTTGGCCGACGATGTCGCCGATAGCGAAGATGTGCGGCACGTTGGTGCGCAGCTGTTTATCAACGTGGATGAAGCCGCGTTCGTCCACTTCCACGCCCGCTTTACCGGCTTCCAGCAGTTTTCCGTTTGGCACACGGCCGATAGCAACCAGCACCGCGTCATAACGCTGTGGTTCTGCCGGCGCTTTTTTGCCTTCCATCGTCACGTAGATGCCGTCTTCTTTCGCTTCTACCGCGGTGACTTTGGTTTCCAGCATCAGGTTGAACTGCTTGCTGATACGCTTGGTGAAGACTTTCACCACGTCTTTATCAGCCGCCGGGATCACCTGATCAAACATTTCGACCACGTCGATCTGCGAACCCAGCGCATGGTATACGGTGCCCATTTCCAGGCCGATGATACCGCCGCCCATGATCAGCAAACGTTCAGGAACGGTTTTCAGCTCCAGCGCATCGGTAGAATCCCATACACGCGGATCGTCATGAGGAATAAACGGCAGCTTAATCGGGCGGGAACCAGCGGCGATGATCGCGTTGTCGAAGTTGATAGTGGTGGCGCCATTTTCACCTTCAACCACCAGGGTGTTCGCACCGGTGAATTTACCCAGGCCATTGACCACTTTGACCTTGCGGCCTTTCGCCATGCCAGCCAGACCACCGGTCAGCTGATTGATGACTTTTTCTTTCCAGAGGCGAACTTTATCAATATCGGTTTTCGGTTCGCCGAATACGATGCCATGCTCAGCCAGCGCTTTGGCTTCTTCAATCACTTTGGCAACGTGCAGCAACGCTTTGGAAGGGATACAACCCACGTTCAGGCACACCCCGCCCAGCGTTGAATAACGCTCGACCAACACGGTTTCCAGCCCTAAATCAGCGCAACGAAAGGCAGCAGAGTAACCTGCAGGGCCTGCGCCAAGTACCACGACCTGAGTTTTGATTTCAGTACTCATCATGACCTCTTAATTTGTTTCCGGCGGGTCTGACGTTATTGTTCTTGTCTTAACGCCCTGTTCCACCGGGACGTGTCTTGCCGCGACAGTTTACAAAATCGTTAACAATTTTGAAACAACAAGCGACAAACGATTTGTCCTTTATCACTGGCAACCGCCACCAAAAGATAGCTTACCAGAAAAAAGCCGGCCGTCAGGCCGGCTTGCCGATTACATCACCAGACGGCGGATATCAGACAACGTGTTGTTGATGATGGTGATAAAGCGAGCACCATCAGCACCGTCAATGACACGGTGGTCGAAGGACAGAGACAGCGGCAGAATCAGACGCGGCACAAAGTCTTTACCATTCCAGACCGGTTCCATAGAGGACTTGGAAACACCGAGGATCGCCACTTCCGGCGCGTTGACGATCGGCGCGAAGTGGGTCGTGCCCAGGCCGCCGATGCTGGAGATGGTGAAGCAACCGCCCTGCATTTCACCTGCGGTCAGCTTGCCATCACGCGCTTTTTTGGAGATGACCATCAGCTCACGAGACAGCTCAACGATGCCTTTTTTATCCACGTCTTTGAAGACCGGAACCACCAGGCCATTCGGCGTATCAACCGCAACACCGATGTTGATGTATTTCTTCAGTGTCAGTTTCTGGCCGTCTGCGGACAGGGAGCTGTTGAAGCGCGGCATCTGTGCAAGTGCAGCGGCGGCGGCTTTCATGAGGAAGACAACCGGCGTGATCTTCACGTCCAGCTTTCTTTTCTCCGCTTCAACGTTCTGCTGTTTGCGGAACGCTTCCAGATCGGTGATATCCGCTTTGTCGAAGTGCGTAACGTGCGGGATCATCACCCAGTTGCGGCTCAGGTTGGCGCCCGAGATTTTCTGGATACGGCCCAGCTCCACTTCTTCGATCTCGCCAAACTTGCTGAAATCGACTTTCGGCCATGGCAGCATGCCTGGCAGACCGCCGCCGGCAGCAGCAGCCGGCGCCGCTTCTGCACGCTTAACCGCGTCTTTCACGTAAGCCTGGACGTCTTCGCGCAGGATGCGGCCTTTGCGGCCGGTGCCTTTCACTTTCGCCAGGTTAACGCCGAATTCGCGCGCCAGGCGGCGAATGACCGGAGTAGCATGCACGTAAGCGTCGTTCTCGGCGAACTCGCTCTTGCCTGCCTCAGCGGCAGCCGGAGCGGCCGTTTTAGCTTCCTGTTTAGCCGGTGCCGGTGCTGGCGCAGAGGCCGCAGCCGGTGCAGCCGGTGCAGCCGCAGGGGCTGCGCCTTCCACTTCGAAGGTCATGATCAGCGAACCGGTTTTCACCTTGTCGCCAACGGCCACTTTCAATTCTTTGACCACGCCGGCAAACGGCGCAGGCACTTCCATTGAGGCCTTATCACCTTCAACCGTGATCAGCGACTGTTCAGCAGAGATCTTATCGCCCACTTTTACCATCACTTCGGTGACTTCAACTTCGTCGCCGCCGATATCCGGTACGTTAACGTCTTTCACCGCCGATGCGGCAGGCGCGGCAGCAGCAGGTGCGGCGGCTGGCGCAGCTTCCTGTGCGGCAGGCGCGGCGCCGGCGATTTCAAAGGTCATGATCAGCGAGCCGGTTTTCACCTTGTCGCCGGTGGCGATCTTGATTTCTTTCACGGTGCCCGCGAACGGCGCCGGCACTTCCATCGAGGCTTTATCGCCTTCAACGGTGATCAGCGATTGTTCAGCTTCAACCTTATCGCCCACCTTCACCAGAACTTCGGTGACTTCAACTTCATCGGCGCCGATATCAGGCACTTCAACGTCTTTCACCGCGCTGGCCGCAGCCGCCGCAGGGGCCGCAGGGGCCGCAGGGGCCGCTGCCGCAGGCTTCTCTTCTTTGGCCGGAGCCGCTTGCGCGGCGCCTTCGGCTTCAAAGACCATGATCAGCGAACCGGTTTCTACTTTATCGCCAACGGCGATTTTGATCTCTTTAACCACACCGGCCTGCGGGGAAGGCACTTCCATTGAGGCTTTATCGCCTTCAACGGTAATCAGCGACTGTTCGGCTTCAACCTTATCGCCCACCTTCACCAGGATCTCGGTGACTTCAACTTCATCCGCACCGATATCCGGTACTTTAATTTCAATTGCCATTGTCCTGTACCTCTTATGCCAGACGCGGGTTAACTTTCTCAGGATTGATGTCGAATTTCTTAATGGCTTCAGCCACTACGGAAGCTTCAACTTCGCCGCGTTTGGCCAGTTCACCGAGCGCAGCCACAACCACATAGGAAGCATCGACTTCGAAGTGGTGACGCAGATTTTCGCGGCTGTCGGAGCGACCGAAACCATCGGTGCCCAGTACGCGATAATCGCTGGCCGGCACATAAGTGCGAACCTGTTCTGCGAACAGTTTCATATAGTCGGTAGATGCCACCGCCGGTGCGTCGTTCATCACCTGAGCGATGTAAGGCACGCGCGGCGCTTCGGTTGGGTGCAGCATGTTCCAACGTTCGCAATCCTGGCCGTCACGTGCCAGTTCGGTGAAGGAGGTCACGCTGTAAACATCGGAACCCACGCCGTATTCTTCAGCCAGGATCTTGGCCGCTTCACGCACGTGGCGCAGGATGGAGCCGGAGCCCAACAGCTGTACCTTGCCTTTGCTGCCCGCCAGGGTATCGAGCTTGTAGATACCTTTACGGATGCCTTCTTCCGCACCCTGCGGCATGGCCGGCATGTGGTAGTTTTCGTTCAGCGTGGTGATGTAGTAGTAAACGTTCTCTTGTTTCTCACCGTACATGCGTTCCAGGCCATCGTGCATGATGACAGCCACTTCGTAGGCATAGGCCGGATCGTAAGAGATGCAGTTCGGGATGGTCAGCGACTGAATGTGGCTGTGGCCATCTTCGTGCTGCAGGCCTTCGCCATTCAGCGTGGTGCGCCCGGAGGTGCCGCCGATCAGGAAGCCGCGCGCCTGTTGGTCGCCCGCCGCCCAGCACAGATCGCCGATACGCTGGAACCCGAACATCGAATAGTAGATGTAGAACGGGATCATCGGCAGATCGTTGGTGCTGTAAGAAGTCGCCGCCGCCAGCCAGGAAGAAGCCGCACCCAGTTCGTTGATGCCTTCCTGCAGGATCTGGCCTTTCTCGTCTTCTTTATAGTAAGCAACCTGCTCACGGTCCTGCGGGGTGTACTGCTGGCCGTTCGGGCTGTAGATACCAATCTGACGGAACAGACCTTCCATACCGAAGGTACGCGCTTCATCAGCGATGATCGGCACCAGACGATCCTTGATCGACTTGCTCTTGAGCATCACGTTCAGGGCGCGCACGAAAGCGATGGTGGTGGAAATTTCTTTGTTCTGCTCTTCCAGCAGCGCAGAGAAGTCTTCCAGCGCAGGGATTTCCAGCTTCTCGCTGAAGTGAGTCAGGCGGCTTGGCAGGTAGCCTTGCAGCGCCTGGCGGCGTTCATGCAGGTATTTGTACTCGTCAGAGCCTTTATCAAAGGTGATGTACGGCAGTTTTTCGATGTCTGCATCGGCAACCGGCACGTTGAAACGATCGCGGAAGTGGCGCACCCCTTCCATGTTCATTTTCTTCACCTGGTGAGCGATGTTTTTCCCTTCCGCGGTTTCACCCATGCCATAGCCTTTGATGGTATGCGCCAGGATGACGGTCGGTTTGCCCTTGGTGTCTTGCGCTTTTTTCAGTGCCGCGAACACTTTCTTCGGATCGTGACCACCGCGGTTCAGCGCCCAGATTTCGTCGTCGGTCATGTCTTTGACCAGCGCAGCGGTTTCCGGGTATTTGCCGAAGAAGTGCTCACGCACGTAGGCGCCGTCTTTGGATTTAAAGGTCTGGTAGTCGCCGTCCAGGGTTTCGTTCATCAGCTGCACCAGCTTGCCGCTGGTATCTTTACGCAGCAGCTCGTCCCAACGCGCGCCCCAGATCACTTTGATCACCTGCCAGCCGGCACCGCCGAAGATACCGTCCAGCTCGTTGATGATCTTGCCGTTGCCGGTAACCGGGCCGTCCAGGCGCTGCAGGTTACAGTTGATCACGAACACCAGGTTATCCAGTTTTTCACGGGTGGCGATGGTGATCGCACCTTTGGATTCCGGTTCGTCCATTTCGCCATCACCCAGGAAGGCATAAACCGTCTGGCCGGCGGTGTCTTTCAGGCCGCGGTGCTCCAGGTATTTCAGGAACTTGGCCTGATAGATGGCGCTGATTGGGCCCAGGCCCATGGAAACGGTTGGGAACTGCCAGAATTCCGGCATCAGTTTTGGATGCGGATAGGAAGACAGGCCGTTGCCGTGAACTTCCTGACGGAAGTTGTTCATTTGTTCTTCGGTCAGGCGGCCTTCAAGGAAGGCACGCGCATAAACGCCCGGAGAGATGTGGCCCTGGAAATACACCAGATCGCCGCCGTCTTTCTCGTTGCGTGCGCGGAAGAAATGGTTAAAGCAGACTTCATAGAAAGTCGCGGAAGACTGGAAGGATGCCATGTGGCCACCCAGCTCCAGGTCTTTCTTGGATGCATGCAGAACGGTCATGATAGCGTTCCAGCGGATAGCTGAACGAATACGGCGCTCCAGATCCAGGTTGCCTGGGTATTCAGGTTCATCTTCCACTGCGATGGTGTTGACGTAGTTGTTCGCTGCAGCACCGGCTGCAACGCTAACGCCGCCTTTGCGCGCTTCTCCCAATACCTGATCAATCAGAAACTGAGCTCGCTCAACACCCTCTTCACGGATGACCGATTCGATCGCCTGCAGCCAGTCGCGGGTTTCGATCGGATCCACGTCATTGTTTAAACGTTCTGACATGGTGGTATTCCTTATCTGTCTAATGGTTTGTATGGAGCCTGTCTTCCTGTACTCCAAAGCCGAAATACACGAAGACAGGCTCGTCAGTTTAGTTGCCGCAAAAGTACTTAATCAGACGGTAGGCCAGCGCCAGTGCTCACGCACCGCGCTGGCCTACGGCCCCAGCACCCCGAGCTCCCATTCCCCACAGGCTGGTGTGCCCTGAAGGGAACAACGCTCAATCCCTGCGTTGCTGGAGACGCCGCAGCGATCTCTCACGCCGGGTGTGTTCCCGGCTGAGATCCAGCAAGATTTCCTCGATAAACGCCAGATGGCGGTGCGAGGCTTCGCGCGCCTTCTCCGGCTCGCGTGCCACAATCGCCTCAAAAATACCGGCGCGGTGGCTGCTCACTGTTGCCAGCATTTCCCGGCGCGAGTAGAGCAATTCAAAATTTTGGCGGACATTCTGCTCCAGCATCGGCCCCATACAGCGCAACAGATGCAGCAAAACGACGTTATGGGCCGCCTCAGTGACGGCAATCTGATACTGCATAACCGCATCGGCTTCAGCGGCCAGATCGCCGCTGTCCTGCGCCTGCTGAATCACCTGGTGGCAATCACGAATGCGCGCTAAATCTTCATCCGTGCCCCGCAGTGCCGCATAGTAGGCGGCGATGCCTTCCAGCGCATGGCGGGTTTCCAGCAGATCGAATTGTGATTCAGGGTGATTGGCCAGCAGTTCAGCCAGAGGATCGCTAACGCTTTGCCACAGATTTGCCTGCACAAAGGTGCCGCCGCCCTGGCGGCGCAACAGCAGGCCTTTGGCTTCCAGACGTTGGATAGCCTCTCTCAGAGAAGGACGGGAAACATCAAATTGCTTCGCCAGTTCACGCTCGGGCGGCAGTTTTTCGCCTGGGCGCAGTGTCCCTTCAAGGATCAGATATTCGAGCTGCTGCTCAATAACGTCTGACAGCTTGGGCTGACGGATTTTGGTGTAGGCCATGGGTGATTTCTTCTCTGCGAAATGGCGCGGAGTCAATTGGTAATACCAATTTAAAAAACGTGACCGTAAAGTAACAAAGTATTCACCTCGTGTCCATATTGGGCTTGATCGAAATCATGATTTGCCGCACATTTTAACACCTCACCTCATGGCCGGCTGCAATACGATAACGCGGTGCTAGTCATACTCTTTACCCACCCATCACCCGATTTAACCTTTGCGAAACCTCCGTCCGGCAGGCCAAGCTACGATAGCGCCATGACGATTTTATGAACGGCGGGCGCAGTGCCACCATCGTGCCGGGCAGCCGGCGGCCAGGTATCAATAACCCGGAAATAGCGCAAGGTTTTGCACAAAAACGCGGGCGTTGCTTGTTTCATGCACCACACAGCCAATAAAGACACATAACCCGCACTTTATTGGCAAAAGTGCTGCAATATTAATCACTCCGATGATAAAGCAGGTGCAAACCGCCGCGCTTAACATTATTCTGAGCTGAACGGTAGCGGTGCCGTGGAATAAATAGCAATAACACCGTAAAAAATAAGATACACACACCGTAATCACCGCTTTACAAGCGGGGGGTTATTCTGCAACGACAGAGGGTAAATGGATGGATGGGAAAACGCAGGGCGATCAGTTGAAACGTGGCCTGAAAAACCGCCATATTCAGTTGATTGCCTTAGGTGGCGCAATTGGTACCGGGCTTTTCCTCGGTATCGCACAAACAATAAAGATGGCCGGCCCTTCAGTGATCTTGGGCTATGCGATCGGTGGGTTTATCGCCTTCCTGATCATGCGCCAACTGGGCGAAATGGTGGTGGAAGAACCGGTCGCCGGCTCCTTCAGCCACTTTGCCTATAAATACTGGGGCAACTTCGCCGGCTTTGCCTCCGGCTGGAACTACTGGGTGCTGTATGTCCTGGTGGCGATGGCGGAACTGACCGCCGTGGGGATTTACGTCCAGTACTGGTGGCCGGGGATCCCGACCTGGGTATCCGCCGCCGTGTTCTTCCTACTGATCAATGCCATCAACCTGGCGAACGTCAAAGTTTACGGCGAGATGGAGTTCTGGTTCGCGATCATCAAAGTGGTGGCGATTATCGGCATGATCGTATTCGGCGCCTATCTGCTGTTCAGCGGTATGGGCGGCCCGGAGGCGACGGTCACCAACCTGTGGGCGCAGGGCGGGTTCTTCCCTAACGGCATCCTGGGGCTGGTTATGGCGATGGCGGTGATCATGTTCTCGTTCGGCGGGCTGGAGCTTGTCGGGATCACCGCGGCGGAAGCCGACAACCCGGAGAAAAGCATCCCGCAGGCCACCAACCAGGTCATTTACCGTATCCTGATTTTCTATATCGGTTCCCTGACCATCCTGCTGTCGCTGTATCCGTGGGGGAAAGTGGTTGAAGGCGGTAGCCCGTTCGTGTTGATCTTCCATGCGCTGAACAGCGATGTGGTAGCAACGGTGCTGAATATCGTCGTACTCACCGCCGCACTGTCGGTTTACAACAGTTGCGTATACTGCAACAGCCGCATGCTGTACGGCCTGGCAAAACAGGGCAACGGCCCGAAAAGCCTGCTGACCGTGGACGGCCGCGGCGTGCCGGTGGTGGCGATTGGCCTGTCCGCTCTGGCAACCGCATTCTGCGTGCTGATCAACTATCTGATCCCAGGCCGCGCGTTTGAACTGCTGATGGCACTGGTGGTTTCCGCGTTGGTGATCAACTGGGCAATGATCAGCCTGGCTCACCTGAAGTTCCGTGCCGCCAAGCGCCGCGAAGGCATTGAGCCGAAGTTCAAAGCCTTCTGGTACCCATTGAGTAACTACCTGTGCCTGCTGTTCCTGGCCGGGATATTGGTGATCATGTACCTGACGCCGGGCATCCGCATTTCCGTACTGCTGATCCCAGTTTGGATCGCGGTTCTGGCGCTGGGCTACATCATTAAGCAACGCAGCCAGAAAGCGGCCGCTGCCGCCAATCGCTAACCGAAGCGACATGCCTATCAGGCAAAACGCCGCCCGGTAATCCACCGGGCGGCGTTTTTTATATCCCTCATCCTGGGACGACGGTGGTTATTTCACGCAGTGCGTGCACTGCGTCGCCTGTATTTTCTGGAAGAAATCATTGCCTTTATCATCCACCAGGATAAAGGCCGGGAAATCCTCAACCTCGATTTTCCAGATCGCCTCCATCCCTAACTCAGGGTAGGCCACACATTCCAGGCTCTTGATGCTTTGCTGCGCCAGCACCGCCGCCGGGCCGCCGATGCTGCCCAGGTAGAAGCCGCCGTGTTTGTGGCAGGCGTCGGTCACCTGCTGGCTGCGGTTGCCTTTCGCCAGCATGATCATGCTGCCGCCGTTGGCCTGCAACAGGTCAACGTAGGAATCCATGCGCCCCGCGGTAGTCGGCCCCAGGGAACCGGAAGCATAACCCTCCGGCGTTTTGGCCGGGCCGGCGTAATAGATCGGGTGATCTTTCACATACTGCGGTAAGCCCTCGCCCCGTTCCAGGCCCTCTTTGAGTTTGGCATGCGCAATGTCGCGCCCCACGATGATGGTGCCGCTCAGCGACAGACGAGTGGAAACCGGGTATTGCGAAAGCTGCTTGAGGATCTCGCTCATCGGGCGGTTCAGATCCACCTTGATCGCATCCCCCTCGCCCGCCTGGCGCAGCTCAGCCGGAATGAATTTCCCCGGATTGTGCTCCAGTTTTTCCAGCCAGATGCCGTCGCGGTTAATCTTGCCTTTGATGTTACGGTCAGCCGAACAGGAAACGCCCATGCCGAGCGGGCAAGAAGCGCCGTGGCGCGGCAGGCGGATCACGCGGATATCATGGGCAAAATATTTGCCGCCGAACTGCGCGCCCAGCCCCAGGTTCTGCGCCTCTTCCAACAGTTCCTGCTCCAGTTGCACGTCGCGGAACGCCTGGCCGTGTTCATTACCTTCGGTGGGCAATTGATCATAATAGTGGGTGGAAGCCAGCTTGACGGTTTTCAGCGTCGCTTCTGCCGAGGTGCCGCCGATAACAAACGCCACGTGGTACGGCGGGCAGGCCGCGGTACCCAGCGTGCGCATTTTATCCACCAGGTAGTTTTTCAGTTTGCCCGGCGAAAGCAGCGCTTTGGTTTCCTGGTATAGGTAGGTTTTGTTGGCGGAACCGCCGCCTTTGGCGATGCAGAGGAATTTATATTCATCGCCGTCCACGCTGTAGAGATCGATCTGTGCCGGCAGGTTAGTGCCGGTATTGACCTCTTGATACATATCCAGCGCGGCGTTTTGCGAGTAGCGCAGGTTATCTTCGATAAAGGTGTTGTACACCCCGCGCGACAGCGCTTCTTCATCGCCGCCGCCGGTCCATACCCGTTGCCCCTTTTTCCCGACGATAATCGCGGTGCCGGTGTCCTGGCAGGTGGGCAAGATGCCCTTGGCGGCGATTTCAGAGTTGCGCAGGAATTGCAGCGCCACATACTTGTCGTTTTCGCTGGCCTCGGGATCATCAAGAATGGCGGCGACCTGCTGCTGGTGCGCCGGGCGTAGCATAAAAGAAGCATCATGAAACGCGTGCTGGGCCAGCAGAGTGAGCGCTTTAGGATCGACCTTCAAAATCTCCTGCCCTTCAAACTGGGTGACGGAGACATAATCACGGCTTAACAGATAATATTCCGTGCGGTCTTTCGCTAGCGGAAAGGGCTCTTGATAGTGGAACGGTTTATTCGACATTGATCTCTCACTTGCAACATCAGTTGCGCAAAAATTCATACGTCAGCGCACGGCATCGGCGCGCTGTATCAAAACCAACCTTTACCTTACGTATTTTTGTTCACGCTATTATTGCGCCAAATCGCAAATAACCATTCAATTTATAATGATAACGGTTGCGTTGGCGCCGCCGTGCGGTAAAAGCCGTGAAGCCGTATCCGAAGACACGATTCATTATCCATTAATTAACACATTCATTACAATCCATTACCTTCAATCCGGGTATAAAACGGTTGGCATATTGCCAGCCGCTGCGCCCCCGTCTATGCTAGCGGCAATGAACAAAGTAAGAATCCCCATTGCGCTGCAGCAGGCGGTGATGCGTTGCCTGCGGGAAAAACTCCAGTTGGCGCGCACGCATTTTGCGATCGATTTCCCCGAGCCAAAGCTGGTTTACCAGCAACGCGGCACCAGCGCGGGAACCGCCTGGCTGCAAGCCTGGGAGATCCGCCTCAACCCGGTGCTGCTGCTCGAAAACCAACAGCCATTTATTGACGAAGTAGTGCCGCATGAGCTTGCGCACCTGCTAGTGTTCCGCCAGTTTGGCCGCGTGCCGCCACACGGGCGCGAATGGAAATGGATGATGGAAACGGTGCTGTCAGTGCCGGCCAGCCGCACGCACCGCTTTGAAATCAGCTCGGTGCAGAGCAAAACCTTCCCTTACCGCTGCGCCTGCCAGATGCACCAGCTCACCCTACGCCGCCATAACCGCGTCATGCGCGGCAAGAGTGAATACCGCTGCCGCCGCTGCGGCGAAAAATTAAAATTTACCGCTACAGAAACGCCTAAATGAAACGCTTTATGCGTTAAAACTAGGAATTCCCACCCTTTGCTACGCCATGCAACTTCCGTTACCCTGCCTGCTTTTCCAATTTCGAGTTGTTTTGGAATATGCTTCGCAAAATTTTGTTCGCAACACTACTGACGATCGGCACCGTACAGGCGCACGGCATCAATAATTTTAGCCAGGCCAAAGCGGCGGCGGCGGCCATCAACCGCGATGCGCCCGGCAGCTTTTACTGCGGTTGCCAAATACACTGGCAGGGTAAGAAAGGCGTGCCGGATCTCACCAGCTGTGGTTACCAGGTGCGTAAAAATGCGCAGCGCGCCAACCGGATCGAATGGGAACACGTGGTGCCCGCCTGGCAGTTCGGCCACCAGTTGCAATGTTGGCAAAACGGCGGGCGCAAAAACTGCAATAAAGATCCGCTCTACCGCCAAATAGAAACCGATCTGCACAACCTGCAGCCGGCCATTGGCGAGGTGAATGGCGATCGCAATAACTTTATGTACAGCCAGTGGCGCGGCGGCGAAGGCCAATACGGCCAGTGCCCGATGAAAGTGGATTTCAAAAACAAGCAGGCCGAACCGCCGGCACGGGCCCGCGGCGCCATCGCCCGCACCTATTTTTATATGCGCGATCGATACCACCTGCAGCTATCGCGCCAGCAAACCCAGCTGTTTGAGGTTTGGAACCGCCAATACCCCGTCAGCCAGTGGGAATGCACCCGTGACGCACGTATCGCTAAAGTACAGGGCCAGCACAACCCCTATATTCAACGGGCTTGCCAGCGGTAAAAAGGCTAACCTACTATAGTGGCTATCTATTTCTTTTCGCCGCGCCGCCGGATGCGGCGCGCTTTCATCAGGATCAAACAACCATTATGCGTATACCCCGCATTTATCACCCGCAACCGCTGGCCGCCAATACCGATATCGCGCTGAGCGACGATGCCGCCAACCACGTAGGGCGCGTACTGCGCATGGGCGTTGGCCAGGCGCTGCAACTGTTCGATGGCAGCAATTGCGTGTTCGATGCCGCCATTAGTCACGTGGATAAAAAAAATGTGCGGGTGCAGGTGGGCGCGGGCCAGCCAGAAGACCGCGAGTCGCCGCTGAACCTGCATCTTGGCCAGGTGATCTCGCGCGGTGAAAAGATGGAGTTCACCATTCAGAAATCGATCGAACTCGGCGTCAATGTGATTACCCCACTGTTTTCCGAACGTTGCGGCGTAAAACTGGACGGCGAGCGGCTGGCGAAAAAGACGCAACAGTGGCAAAAAATCGCCATTGCCGCCTGCGAACAGTGCGGCCGCAACCGCATTCCGGAAATCCGCGCGGCGATGCAACTGGAAGCCTGGTGTGCCGAGCAGGACGGTAGCCTGAAACTGAATCTGCACCCACGCGCCAACCACAGTATCAACACGCTGCCCTTGCCGGTGGATCATGTCCGCCTGCTGATTGGGCCGGAGGGCGGTTTATCCGCTGACGAAATTGCGATGACCACAGGTTACGGATTTACTGATATCCTGCTGGGGCCACGTATTCTGCGTACAGAAACCACAGCGCTCACCGCAATTACCGCTCTGCAGGTGCGTTTCGGCGATCTGGGTTAAAGGAGAAGAGAAAGAATGATCAAGCTCGGCATCGTGATGGATCCGATTTCATCCATCAACATTAAAAAAGACACCAGCTTCGCCATGCTGCTTGAAGCACAGCGCCGCGGCTGGGAGCTGCACTACATTGAGATGAACGATCTTTACCTGCACCAGGGTGAAGGCCGCGCGCGCACCCGCCTGTTGAGCGTCCAAGAAGACAAGGCAGATTGGTACAGTTTCGGCGCCGAGCAGGATCTGGCGTTACATGAGCTGGATGTGATTCTGCAGCGCAAAGACCCGCCGTTTGATACCGAATATATCTATGCCACCTATATTCTGGAGCGTGCGGAAGCCAAAGGCACGCTGGTGGTCAACAAGCCGCAAAGCCTGCGTGACTGCAACGAGAAACTGTTCACCGCCTGGTTCCCAGAGCTGACGCCGGACACACTGGTCAGCCGCAGCGCACAGCATATCCGCCAATTCCACCAGCAGCACGGCGATATCATTCTCAAACCGCTGGACGGCATGGGCGGCGCATCGATTTTCCGCGTGAAACAAGACGATCCTAACCTGTCGGTGATTATCGAAACCCTGACCGAGCACGGCAGCCGCTTCTGCATGGCGCAGAACTTCCTGCCGGCCATCAAAGACGGCGACAAACGCATCCTGATGGTGGACGGTGAGCCCGTTCCGTATTGCTTGGCGCGTATCCCTGCGCAGGGCGAAACCCGCGGCAACCTGGCGGCCGGCGGCCGCGGCGAAGCGCGCCCACTGAGCGAAAGCGATTGGGCGATCGCCCGCGCCGTTGCGCCGACGCTGAAAGAAAAGGGCCTGATCTTCGTTGGCCTGGACGTGATCGGCGATCGCCTGACCGAAATCAACGTCACCAGCCCAACCTGTGTGCGTGAGATTGAAGCTGCGTTCCCGGTTTCGATTACCGGCATGCTCATGGACGCCATCGAAAAACGTTTGGCCGCCAGGTAAAACCAACGCCAGCACGGGCGCCAACCCCGCCCGTGCTGTGCATACTGTAGGCCGCATGACTTACGGCTGCTCACTTTCAACCGGATGAGCCTTATATAACACGATGAATTTACAACACCATTTCCTGATTGCCATGCCAACCATGCAGAATCCCCGTTTCAAGCATTCGGTGATCTACCTGTGCGAGCACAACGACGATGGCGCCATGGGGTTGGTGATCAATAAACCGGTGGAGCAATTTACGGTGGAAAGCGTGTTGCATAAGTTGAAGATCGCCCCTTCCCCGCGAGATCCGGCCATAAGCCTGGACAAACCGGTGTTTGCCGGCGGGCCGCTGGCGGACGATCGCGGTTTTATTCTGCACACCCCCCGTGAAGGCTTTGCCTCTAGCATCATGATCTCTGCCGATACCATGATCACCACCTCAAAAGACGTGCTGGAAACCCTCGGCACGGCAGAGCAACCGGCCGACGTGCTGGTGGCGCTGGGCTATGCCGGTTGGGAAAAAGGCCAACTGGAACAGGAAGTGCTGGAAAATGCCTGGCTGACCATCGAAGCCGATGCCGATATCCTGTTCCACACGCCGATCGCCAGCCGCTGGCGTGAAGCGGCAAACCGCCTGGGAATAGATATCCGCAGCATCGCCAACCATGCGGGGCACGCCTGATGAGCAACCGTACTCTTATCGCCTTTGATTTCGGTACCAAAAGCATCGGCGCGGCCATCGGCCAGGAAATCACCGGCACCGCGCGAGCACTGGCAGCATTCAAAGCGCAGGACGGCACCCCGGACTGGCAGAAGATCGAGCGCCTGCTGAAAGAGTGGCAGCCGGATTTGGTGATCGTCGGCCTGCCGTTAAACATGGACGGCACCGAGCAGCCGCTGACCGCCCGCGCCCGTAAGTTTGCCAACCGCCTGCATGGCCGCTTCGGCTGCGAAGTCACGCTGCATGACGAACGCCTGAGCACCGTTGAAGCACGCGCGCACCTGTTCGATCGCGGCGGCTTCCGCGCGCTGGACAAAGGCAGCGTGGATTCGGCTTCTGCGGTGGTCATTCTGGAAAGCTGGTTTGAGCAGCATCTGGGCTAGCCTCTGCGCCCAGCAGGCCGGCCTGGATCCGCTGTCGCAGGCCCTGTTCAAAGGTTTGCATGCCCGCCTGCGCACCGGTTTGCAGCAGGCTGGCGAGCTGATGCGTTTTGCCTTCGCGGATCATACTGCTGACCGCCGCCGTGGCGGTCAGGATTTCAAACACTGCCACCCGGCCAGCGCGGTGTTGGCATAATAACCGCTGGGCGATCACCGCCTGCAGGCTGTTCGCCAGTTGGGCGCGCACGTAGGGTTTCTCATCCGCCGGGAATACGTCCACCAACCGCTCCACCGCCTGTGCCGCGCCGCGGGTATGCAACGTAGCCAACACCAGGTGGCCGGTTTCCGCGGCGGTCAACGCCAGCCGAATGGTGGCGGTATCCCGCAGCTCTCCCAGCAAAATCACATCCGGATCTTCACGCAGGGCGGCGCGCAGTGCGCCGTCAAAATCCGGCATATCCCGCCCCAGCTCACGCTGCTGAATCAGCGCGCGGCGGCTGTGGTGAATAAACTCGATGGGATCTTCCAGCGTCAGGATGTGGCGCGGCTGGTGTTGATTGATGTGATCGATCATCGCCGCCAACGTCGTCGATTTGCCGCTGCCGGTGGCGCCCGTCACCAGGATCAAACCGTCATCCCGCTGCGCCAGCGCGGCCATTATCGGCGGCGCCCGCAGCTGTTCCAGCGTGGGGCAACGCTCGGCAATACGCCGCAGGGCGATGGATACCCCCAAATGCTGCAGAAAAACGTTGGCCCGCAGCCGGCTGCCGCCGGGCAATGCCACGGCTTTGTCGAGCTGGCCTTCCTGCCGCAGGCGCCGTTGTTCGGCGGGCGTTAACAGTTGTGAACACAACGCCGCCATCGCCGTGGTGGTTAATTGCAGCGCGCCGGCCAGCGGCTGTAGCCGGCCGTCAATACGCAACATCGGCAGATGGCCGGTACAAAGGTGCAGATCAGAGGCATTATGCTTTACACTAAGGGCCACAAATTCATTGATGTCCATCTCAATCTCCTGGGTCAATAATGAGCACTATTCAACAGAATCTGCAGGATGTCAGGAGCCGTATTGCGGCCGCTGCGCAAAGCTGCGCGCGCAATCCAGCAGAAGTGACATTGCTTGCGGTAAGCAAAACCAAACCTGTGGCGGCGATCGCAGAAGCGATTTCCGCCGGCCAGCGCGCCTTTGGCGAGAACTATGTGCAGGAAGGCGTGGATAAAATTCAGCACTTTCGCCAGTTGCCGCAGGGCGCGGAGCTGGAGTGGCACTTTATCGGCCCGCTGCAATCCAATAAAAGCCGGCTGGTGGCGGAGAACTTCGCCTGGTGCCACACCGTCGATCGTCTGCGCATCGCCCAACGCCTGAGCGCACAGCGCCCGGCGGGCATGGCGCCGCTAAACGTGCTGATTCAAATAAATATCAGCGATGAATCAAGCAAATCTGGCATTGTATTGGCTGAGCTGCCGGCACTGGCGCAGGCCGTCACCGCCCTGCCTCATCTTCGGCTGCGCGGCCTGATGGCGATCCCGGCGGTAGAAACGGACTATCAGCGCCAGTTGGCGGTTTTCCAACAGATGAACGATGCGTTCCTGCAATTGAAACAGCACTACCCGCAGGTGGATACGCTATCTATGGGCATGACGGATGATATGGCGGCGGCCATTGCCGCAGGCAGTACCCTGGTGCGCATTGGCACCGCAATTTTTGGCGCCCGTGATTACTCACAGGCCTGACAGAAAAGACGAGGGATTTGATGCAGCATCGCAAGATTACCTTTATCGGCGCAGGCAATATGGCCCGTGCGATTATCGCCGGCCTGGTTGCCGGCGGCTACCCGGCTAACGCCATCAGCGTCTGCGCCCCGTCGGCGAAAAATCGGGATGCGCTGGCGGCGGAATACGGCATCAACAGCAGCGGCGACAACGCCGCCTGCGCGCGCGAAGCGCAGGTGATCGTGCTGGCGGTGAAGCCGCAGATGATGGCCGATGTCTGCAAACCACTGCAGGAACAGGTGGATTTCAGCGGCAAGCTGGTGCTTTCCATCGCGGCCGGAGTGCAGGTCAGCCGCTTTTACCAGTTGCTGGGCGATAAGCTGAGCATCGTGCGTATCATGCCCAACACCCCGTCGTTGGTGGGCAAGGGCATGAGCGGCCTGTACGCGCCGCCGCAGGTCAGCCAGGCAGATCGGGATTACACCAGCGCGCTGATGAGCGCGGTGGGAAAAGTGAGCTGGGTGGATGAAGAACAGGGCATCAATGGCGTGATTGCCGCTGCTGGCAGCGCCCCGGCCTACTTCTTCCTGTTTATGGAAGCCATGCAACAAGAAGCCGAACGTATGGGCTTTAGCAGCCAAGCGGCGCGTGAGCTGGTGCAGCAGGCCGCCGCCGGCGCCGCCGCGCTGGTTGAGGCCAACCCGGATACGCCGCTTTCCACGCTGCGTGAACAGGTGACCTCAAAAGGCGGCACCACCGCCGAAGCGCTGCGGGTGTTCAATGAACAGCAACTGCCGGCAACCGTCGCCAAAGCGATGCAGGCTGCGGTCAACCGGGCGCAGGAAATGGAAAAGCTGTTTTAACCGATAAAATAACCAACACAGCCTATCCCGCCGAGCACAAGCAAAATAGCCTACCGGGATAGGCGCTAAGGAGAAAGGCCACTACATGCTGACACTGACTTTTCTGGTCAAAACCGTTATCGATCTTTACGTGATGGTGCTCCTGCTGCGTATTTGGATGCAGTGGGCGCGCACCGATTTCTACAACCCGTTTTCACAGTTCGTGGTTAAGATCACCCAGCCGCTGGTGGGCCCGCTGCGCCGCATCATCCCGCCGCTGGGGCCGATCGACAGCGCGTCGCTGCTGCTGGCGTTCCTGTTGATGACCATCAAGTATCCGCTGTTGCTGCTGATACAGGGCGGCGCCATTGCGCTCAGCCCGTATAACCTGCTGTTTGGCCTGATCTCGCTGGTGAAGTCGGCCGGTTACCTGATCTTCTGGGTGATGATCATCCGCGCGCTGATGAGCTGGATAAGCCAGGGGCGCAACCCGCTTGATTACGTGATGTATCAACTTACCGAGCCGTTGATGGCGCCGATCCGCCGCGTGCTCCCGGCTATGGGCGGCATTGATTTTTCCGCCATGGTGGTGATCCTGATCCTCTATCTGATCAACTACCTGGGGATGGATCTGTTCGGCGAAATCTGGTTCCTGCTGTGAGTGCGGTAACCCCTCTACTGGACGGGCTGGCGCTCAGGCTATATATTCAGCCGAAAGCCAGCCGCGACCAGATTGTTGGCCTGCATGGCGACGAATTAAAAGTCGCCATCACGGCTCCGCCGGTGGACGGCCAGGCCAATGCCCATCTGATCAAGTTCATCGCCAAGCAGTTCAAAGTGGCGAAAAGCAACGTCATCATCGAGAAAGGCGATCTGGGGCGGCACAAACAGCTGCGCATTATGAACCCGCAACAGATCCCCGCTGTGGTCGCTGCACTCATCGAATAATTTTCAAGGTAGTCTCATCATGCAAAAAGTGGTTCTTGCCACCGGCAATCCCGGTAAGGTACGCGAGCTTGCCAGCCTGCTGGCCGATTTCGGCCTGGATGTGGTCGCCCAGACCGATCTGGGGGTGGAATCCGCCGAGGAAACCGGCCTGACGTTTATTGAAAACGCGATCTTGAAGGCGCGCCATGCCGCTCAGGTTACCGGCCTGCCGGCCATTGCCGACGATTCCGGCCTGGCGGTGGATGCTCTGGGCGGCGCACCGGGCATCTATTCCGCCCGCTACGCCGGCGAGGACGCCAGCGATCAACAAAACCTGGAAAAACTGCTGGCGGCGCTGAAAGACGTGCCGCCGGGCAGCCGCGGCGCGCAATTCCACTGCGTGCTGGTTTATCTGCGCCACGCGCAAGATCCAACGCCGCTGGTGTTCCACGGCAGCTGGGCCGGTGAGATTACCGCCGAACCGGCCGGCCAGGGCGGCTTTGGCTACGATCCTATTTTCTACGTTCCGGAACAGGGGCGCACCGCCGCCGAGCTGACCCGCGAAGAGAAAAGCGCCGTGTCGCACCGTGGCAAGGCGTTAACCCTGATGCTGGAAGCCCTGCGTAATGCCAAGTAATGCCCTGCACCTGCCGCCGCTCAGCCTGTATATCCATATTCCCTGGTGCGTGCAAAAATGCCCGTACTGCGATTTCAACTCGCACGCCCTGAAAGGCGAGGTGCCGCACCGGGAATATGTCGATCATCTGCTGGCGGACCTGAGCGCCGATCTGCCGCTAACCAGCGGCCGCGGCGTCAGCACCATTTTTATCGGCGGCGGCACGCCAAGCCTGCTGTCGGCCGATGCGATGCAGGCATTGCTGGATGGCGTGCGTGCGCGCATCCCGGTGGCGGCCGATGCCGAGATCACCATGGAGGCCAACCCCGGCACCGTCGAGGCCGATCGCTTCAGCGGCTACCAACAGGCCGGGGTGAACCGCATTTCGATTGGGGTGCAAAGCTTCAGCGCAGAGAAATTAACGCGCCTGGGGCGCATTCACGGCCCGGAAGAGGCCCGGCGCGCCGCCCGGTTAGCCACTGGGCTGGGGCTGCGCAGCTTTAACCTTGATCTGATGCACGGCCTGCCAGACCAATCGTTGGAAGAAGCGCTGGACGACCTGCGCCAGGCCATTGCCCTCAACCCGCCGCACTTGTCCTGGTATCAGTTGACCATCGAACCCAACACGCTGTTCAGCTCGCGCCCGCCGGTGCTGCCGGACGACGACGCACTGTGGGATATCTTCCAGCAGGGGCATGCGCTGCTGAGCGCCGCCGGCTATCAGCAATATGAAACCTCGGCCTATGCCAAGCCGGGCTACCAGTGCCAGCACAACCTCAACTACTGGCGCTTTGGCGACTACCTGGGAATTGGCTGCGGCGCCCACGGTAAACTGACCTTCAGCGACGGGCGCATTCTGCGCACCATCAAGACCAAGCATCCACGCGGCTTTATGCGCGGGGACTATATGGCCAGGCAGTATGACGTGTGCGCCGAGGAACGGCCGTTTGAATTCTTCATGAACCGTTTTCGGCTGCTGGAAGCAGCACCGCGCGCCGATTTTTGCCATTACACCGGGTTAGCGGAAAGCGTGATCCGCCCGCAGTTGGATGAAGCGCTGGCCAAGGGCTATCTGATTGAAACGCCAGAGCACTGGCAAATTACCGAGAAAGGCAAACTGTTCCTCAATTCGCTGTTGGAACTGTTTTTGGCGGATGAATAACGTCGGCAGGGGAAGCCCCCTGCCCGTTAACGATAATGCGGTTATTTCAAGACGTTGAGCAAATCTTTACGCTGGTTTTCCAGGGCGATGACGCGGTTGCACACATCGCGGCCAAAATTCTGAAAATCCTGCTCCTGGTTGTTCCACTCGTTTTGGATGGCCTGCTGCAGCCCGCCCAGGTTGCCCATAATCGCCTGCAGCGGGTTGCCGTTGCTGTTGGCCACCTGCTTCACCCCCATCTCATTCAGGCTGTCTTGCAACACGCCGCCCATGCTTTGCTGCACGATATTGCGGCCGTCCTGTTCCACCTGATCGATCGCCTTATGATGAAAGGCCAGACCATCGCTACGGTGTTCGATAATGCGCCCCATCTGCTGTTTAAGCTGATCGTTAAGGGTGCTCAGGCGGTTGCGCACGTTGCTGCCGCTGCCCAACTGTTCGACAATCACGCGATCCAACGCCACCCGCGCCTTTTCCAGATGCTGGGTGGCGCCGCGATCGATCCACGGCAGATCTTTGCGCAGTGCGCTTTGGTAGCTGAACGCCTTTTGGCGCTGGGTGTCGTCCAGGCTGAGCGTTTTGCCATTGCGGATCACATCGCCATCCGGTGAGATTTGCAGATCGCCGCCGGCGCCGACCACCTGGACGTTATGCGGGCTGATAATCACATCATCCTGGGGCTTTACGCTGCACTGATAAGCGGCATGCGCCTGCCCGACCACCAGCAGCAATAAGGCTAACCCGGTTTTCTTTAACATATCGTCTTCTGACTCCCTTCCGAGGTGGCACTAAAAAATTGAACGGTTGATTCGTTCAGACAACAACTCCAGCGCCGCAGTTCCCGCCAGCGAGTTACCGGAAGGATCCAGCTCCGGCGACCATACCGCAATCGCCATCTCCTCCGGCACGATGGCGATAATGCCGCCGCCCACGCCAGACTTGCCCGGCATCCCAACGCGGTAGGCGAATTCGCCGGCGCCGTCGTACATGCCGCTGGTCATCATCAGGGCGTTAATCTGGCGCGATTGCAGCGGGCTAATCACCGCATTGCCCTGCAAATCGCGGCCGTGGTTAGCCAGATAGATAAAGCAGCGCGCCAGTTCGACGCAGCTCATGCGCAGCGCGCAGTAATGAAAATAAGTGCGTAAAACGGTGAGCACATCGTTTTCAAAGTTGCCGAACGACTTCATCAGATAGGCAATCGCGGCATTGCGGTCGGAATGCTCAAACTCCGAACGCGCCACGCGCGCGTCGTAGGCCAGATCGTCTTCACAGGCGAGTTGACGCACCACTTCCAGCATCCGCTGTTTCGGCGCGCTGAGCCGGGTTTGCAGCATGTCGCAGACCACCAACGCCCCCGGGTTGATAAACGGATTGCGCGGCTTGCCCTGCTCCATCTCCAACTGCAACAGCGAATTGAACGGCAGGCCGGAAGGCTCTTTCCCCACCCGCTGCCAGATTTCGCTTTCCTGGTAGCGCGTCAGCGCCAGCGTCAGGCTAAGCACCTTGGAAATCGACTGAATTGAAAAGCGCTCGCCGGCGTCGCCGGCTTGAAACATGTCGCCGTTAACGGTACACACGGCGATGCCCAGCCGATCGGCCGGGACTTCGGCCAGCGCCGGGATATAGCCCGCCACCTTGCCTTTGCCAATCAACGGGCGAACCTGTTGCAGGATCTCATCCAGCAACGCGTTGTTTAATGCTGTAACCACCCCGCCACTCCACACATCGCAAACAGGCACCCGGCCATCCTATCAAAAACAGGCTGGGCGCCCAGTCTGCCGCGCCGGCGCTATATCGGGGCGCTTTGCGCCCCGCGCCAGGCAATATCAATCCCACCAAATATCGAACAAATCGCTGACTTTAACCTCAACCAGGCCACGCGCTTCCAGCCAGTTTTTCACCAGTTCGCGATGCTGCTCGGTGCAATGGCCGATTTGCTGCAGGCAGATCAGCCCTTCCCAGCGCAGGTAACCGCTGCCGTCAAAGGCCAGGCTATTGGGTTCGATCACGTCGTCAATAAACGCATCCAGCGTGCTGTCGATATCCTCAACGCTGGTGCCGGGCGCAAAGCTCCAGGCAACAGAGAAACCCAGCTCTTGAAACTCATCAATGTGTAACTTCTTGCGTAAACGACGACTGCGGTTCTTAGCCATTATGCTCTCCTCTCAAACATCAAATCCCAAACGCCATGCCCCAGACGTTGGCCACGTAATTCAAATTTGGTTAACGGCCGTGAATCCGGCCGCGGTACGTAATCATTATCGGCCGAAAGGTTACGGTACGCCGCGACGCCGTGCATAACCTCCAGCATATGTTCCGCGTAGGGCTGCCAATCGGTCGCCATATGGAATACGCCGCCGACTTTCAGCTTGCGCAGCACCAGTTCCACAAACGGCGTCTGCACGATACGGCGCTTGTTGTGACGCGCTTTATGCCAGGGATCCGGGAAAAACAGCTGCACCATATCCAGCGAGCCGTCCGGGATCATGTTTTCCAGCACTTCCACCGCGTCATGGCACATCACGCGCAGGTTGCCGAGGCCCGCTTCATGGGCGTCGGCCAGGCAGGCGCCCACGCCCGGGGAATGGACTTCAATCCCCAGGAAGTTCTGCTGCGGGTTATTACTCGCCATCGTGACCAGCGAAGCCCCCATGCCAAAGCCGATTTCCAGCACCACCGGCGCTTCGCGCCCGAACAGCGCCGCCAGATCGACCGGTTCAGTCTGATATTCCACGCCCATCACCGGCCAATAGTTATCCAGCGCGTGCTGCTGGCCTTTGGTTAACCGCCCCTGGCGGCGGACAAAACTGCGGATACGGCGCATTGGGCGGCCGTTCTCATCAAATTCCGGGGATATGACGTCATTAATCATCGTGTTTTCTGTCTGTTTGGCTGCCAATGAAGGAAACGCGCATTATGCAAAGATACAAAAACAATACAACCTACTTATTGGTTAACGGCATGGTTGCGCCGATAAAGTTGCCGCTTGCGGCAGCCGGACTGCCAGCGTAGGAAAGTTCCGGTTTACAGCCCACTGACTCTATGCTGCAATCGCGCTTTAATTTAATTTGTCAGCCGAACACGAAACCCACTTATGATGCAAGCACAGCAGTTCTCGCACCTGGTGCTTGAATGGTATCAACGCTGCGGCCGTAAAACGCTGCCGTGGCAACTGGATAAAACGCCTTATCAGGTATGGCTCTCTGAGGTGATGCTGCAACAAACCCAGGTGGCCACCGTTATTCCCTATTTCCAGCGTTTTATGGCCCACTTCCCCAACGTGCGCGCCTTGGCTGAAGCACCGCTGGACGAAGTGCTGCACCTGTGGACCGGGCTTGGCTACTACGCGCGGGCCAGAAATTTGCATAAGGCAGCGCAAACTATTGTGGCACAGCACGGCGGTGAATTCCCGACCAGCTTTGAAGAAATTGCCGCGCTGCCCGGCATCGGCCGCTCAACGGCCGGCGCCATCCTGTCTTTATCGCTTGGGCAGCATTATCCGATCCTCGACGGCAACGTAAAACGCGTGCTGGCGCGCTGCTACGCGGTGGAAGGCTGGCCAGGAAAAAAAGAGGTGGAAAACCGCCTGTGGCAAATCAGCACCGACGTCACCCCGGCGCAGGGCGTTGGCCAGTTCAACCAGGCGATGATGGATCTGGGCGCGATGGTGTGCACCCGCTCCCGCCCCAAATGCGAACTGTGCCCGCTCAATACCGGCTGCATGGCCTACGCTAATCATAGCTGGGCAAAATACCCAGGCAAGAAACCCAAGCAGACGCTGCCGGAAAAAACCGCCTACTTTTTACTGTTGCAGCACGGCGATCGCGTATGGCTGGAACAGCGCCCCGCCGTTGGCCTGTGGGGCGGCCTGTTTTGCTTCCCGCAGTTCGCCGCCGAGGCCGATTTGGAACTCTGGCTGCAACAACGTGGTCTGAAAGGCAGCCGTTTGGTACAGCTCAACGCATTTCGCCATACCTTCAGCCATTTCCACCTGGATATTGTGCCTATGTGGCAGCCGCTCGATAAGCCAGGCTGCGGCATGGATGAGGGCAACGGTCTCTGGTATAACTTAGCGCAGCCGCCATCGGTTGGGCTCGCCGCGCCGGTAGAGCGCCTGCTATTGCAGTTGGCAAAGCACCCGATCCAACACAGTTTATTTGGTAACAGCGCCATTGATGAGGAATTAGCATGAGCAGAACCATCTTTTGTACTTACCTGCAGCGGGAAGCCGAAGGCCAGGACTTTCAACTCTATCCGGGTGAAATCGGCAAACGCATTTTTAACGAAATCTCGAAAGAAGCCTGGGCAGAATGGATGAAAAAACAAACCATGCTGATTAACGAGAAAAAGCTGAGCATGATGAACCCGGAGGATCGCAAGCTTCTGGAAGGCGAGATGACCAAATTCCTGTTTGAAGGGCACGACGTCCACATCGAAGGCTACACGCCACCGAGCGAATAGGCGTTTCGGGGCCTGGCGCTGGCCCCTGAATATATTTATATAATTCATCATGATACGGCTTAAGATGAAGAAAATTTTAGCTTTGCTAGTGATAGCACCCTTACTGATTTCCTGTTCCGGTAAAAAAAGCGATGAGTACAACGAAGCCTGGGTGAAAGACACCAACGCCTTCGACATCCTGATGGGCCAGTTTGCCCATAACATTGAGAATATTTGGGGGCTGAACGAGGTTCTGATCGCCGGGCCAAAAGATTACGTAAAATATACCGATCAGTACCTGACGCGTAGCCACATCAACTTTGATGCCGGTACCATTACGTTCGAGACCATCTCGCCAACCGATCCGGCCGCCAGCCTGCGCAAGGCGATTATCACCACCCTGCTGATGGGCGACGATCCGGGCTCGGTGGATCTCTATTCCGATGCCAATGATATCCAGATCAGTAAAGAGCCGTTCCTGTACGGCCAGGTGCTGGATAACAATGGCCAGCCGATCCGCTGGGAATGGCGCGCTGCGCACTTTGCCGATTATCTGGTGCAGACCAAGCTGCAAAGGCGCAACTCCGGCTTGCATGTGATTTACTCCGTGACAATCCAACTGGTGCCAAACCACCTGGATAAACGAGCGCACAAATACCTGCCGATGGTGCGCAAGGCATCGGAAAAATACGGCGTGGAAGAATCGCTGATCCTGGCCATCATGCAGACAGAATCCAGCTTCAACCCCTATGCGGTGAGCGGATCTGACGCGCTCGGCCTGATGCAGGTGGTGCAACACACCGCCGGTAAGGATGTGTTTAAACTGCGCGGGAAATGGGGCACGCCAAGCCGTAGCTACCTGTTCGATCCGGAAAACAACATCGATACCGGCACCGCCTATCTGGCGCTGCTGCAGGGCACCTATCTGGGCGGCATTCAGAACCCGACGTCGCGCCGCTACGCGGTGATCACCGCCTATAACGGCGGCGCCGGCAGCGTGTTACGGGTGTTCTCCAGCGATCGTTCGCGTGCCGTTGATATTATCAACAGTATGCAGCCTGGCGATGTGTACCTGACGCTGACCACCAAGCACCCGGCGGCTGAATCGCGCCGTTATCTGGTGAAGGTTAACACCGCCCAGAAAAGCTACCGCCGCAAATAGCGCCAACGGGGCCAATCGCTTTGATTGGCCCCTAAAACAGTAAGGGCCGGTTTATCGCCGGCCCTTACTGTTATTGCTTGATCATATAGCCGAAAATCCGCTTCCAGCCGTAGTCTTTTTTCTCGATATAAACGCCCTGCAGTTCCGGCGAGAACCCCGGTAACCGGTTAATCCCCTCTTCCAGCGCCAGGAAATAGCGCTGCACCGCACCGCCCCAGACTTCCCCTGGCACCACGCACAGTACGCCCGGCGGGTAAGGCAGCGCCCCTTCGGCGGCGATACGCCCCGCCGCCTGGCCGATCGGCACCAGTTCCACGTTGTCGCGGATAAACTCTACGTTGGCATCCTGCGGGTTCATCATCACCGGCGGGAAATGGGCCTGGCGGAACATTTCTTTCTGCAGTTGCTTCACATCATAGCTCACGTACAGATCGTGCATTTCCTGGCACAGCTGGCGAATGGTGTAGCCACGGTAACGCTGCTCGTTCTTGCGATAGACCGTCGGCAATACCTCGCTCAACGGCGCATCCTCCGCAACATAGCGCTCAAACTGCACCAGCATATCCACCAGCAGTTCCATCTTGGCCGGGTTTTCCGCCGGCGTGAGCAGGAACAGGATTGAGTTGAGATCGCATTTCTCCGGCACGATGCCGTTTTCACGCAGGAAGTTAGCCAAAATGGTGGCCGGGATACCAAACTCGGTGTATTGGCCGGTTGCGGCATCAATCCCCGGCGTGGTCAGCAGCAGTTTGCACGGATCGACCAGGTACTGATCCTGCGCATAGCCGGCAAAACCGTGCCAATGTTCGCCCGGCACAAAGCTGAAGAAGCGCGCATCGTCAGCGATGGTGCTGGTTTCATAATCTTGCCAGGGCTTGCCGGCCACCTGCTGCGGGATAAACGGCTTCAGCATTTCGCAGCGCGCCAACAGCTGCTTGCGCGCCTCGATCCCCAGATACACGCAGTCCATCCACATCCGGCGGCCAGCGGCGCCGGCATGCATTTTGGCGTTAACGTCCAGCGCGGCAAACAGCGGATAAAACGGGCTGGTTGAGGCGTGCAGCATAAAGGCGTTGTTCAGGTGCTTATGGTTGCAATGCCGTTTTTGCCCCTTGATGTGATCGTCTTTTTTATGGATCTGCGACGTTTGCGAGAACCCCGCCTGCTGCTTATGCACCGATTGGGTGACAAAGATGCCGGGATCGTGCTCATCCAGTTCCAGCAGCAGCGGCGAGCACTCTTTCAGCATCGGGATAAAGCCTTCGTAACCCACCCAGGCGGAATCAAACAGAATGTAATCGCACAGGTGGCCGATGGTGTCGATCACCTGCCGGGCGTTGTAGATGGTGCCGTCATAGGTGCCAAGTTGGATGATCGCCAGGCGGAACGGCCGTGCCAGATTAGCCTTCTCGGGCGCTACTTCGCGGATCTGTTCACGCAGGTAGCCTTCGTTGAAGCAGTGCGAATCAATGCCGCCGATAAAGCCAAACGGGTTGCGGGCGGTTTCCAGATACACCGGCGTGGCGCCGGCCTGGATCAGCGCGCCGTGGTGGTTGGATTTATGGTTGTTGCGATCGAACAGCACCAGATCGCCACGCGTCAGCAGCGCATTGGTCACCACTTTATTAGCCGCCGAGGTGCCGTTAAGCACAAAGTAGGTTTTATCAGCGTTGAACACGCGCGCCGCGTGCTTTTGCGCATCCTTGGCCGATCCTTCATGGATCAGCAAATCGCCAAGTTTGACATCCGCGTTGCACATGTCGGAGCGGAACAGGGTTTCGCCATAAAACTCGAAGAACTTGCGCCCCGCCGGGTGCTTGCGGAAAAACTCGCCGCCCTGGTGGCCGGGGCAGGCAAAGGTGGCGTTTTTCATTTCCACATAGGTTTTCAGGGTGCTGAAGAACGGCGGCAGCAATGCCTGCTCATAGGCATCCGCGGCCGCTTCCAGCTGCGCCATATAAAACGCTTTGGTGGCGGGCGTTAGCGCAAACACGCCGGTAATCAACGGCAGGAAATCCGGGGACAGGTGTTCGTCCCCTTCAACAGCAACAAACGTTGGGATATCAAACCCGGTGGCCTTCAGTTCAGCCAGAATACCGGCATTCACATCAGCCACAGACACCACCGCCGCGGCAACGTCGGTGTAGTCGGTCTGTTCGATGCGCACAACCTGACGCAGAGTTTCAATGCTGGCGACCAGATTGGCGCTTGTTGCTATTTTCAATTCTTTCATAAAGCGAACTCTCAAACTGTTAAGGATGAGGTGTGCCACAGGCACATACGTTAAAGGATAACAAAGGCTACCCCGGCCATGTGATGCTCGCATTGCAGCTTATCTGCAAGCGCGGCCAGCCTGATGCGTTGAGCGCAGGCAGTTATCGGGGACTGGGTTCAGCCACAACCGATAGACATCAGTAAAATCAGCGCCACAGCGCTATTTTTAATAATGCCTAACAGCGAGCATAGCGGCGCCCTCACCGCATGGGGGGCGAAGGTAATCGGGTATACAGCGTGCGGGGGAAATCACGGCGGAGCGAGGGCATCATCAGATGTCTGGTGCGCAAAAGCGCCTGAACAACCCAACCAGTCATGCCTGCAGTCCTCTAACGTTGATGAGCGATATCACCGTGATGTTAAGTGCTAAAATTTGCGCAATGATTACACGTTTCTTTATGGGGTTCAAGTAACAATTGTTCGATTTCCCTTCAACAAGAAGTTAACTTAATTAACTGTTATTTAAGTGATTAATCACCCGGCAAAAGAATAAATGGAGGTAGCCGCGCGCATAATGTAACGGCCTGCTACCGCTACCGCCTGTGCCCACAGCGGCGACGTAGCCATTACCCACACAAAGCTGAATAAAAATAGAGCAACCGCACCACTTTGCGACAGAAAGCCGTTGACGCCGGCGAGCCTTTACGGTTTAATGCGCCCCGTTGCCCGGATAGCTCAGTCGGTAGAGCAGGGGATTGAAAATCCCCGTGTCCTTGGTTCGATTCCGAGTCCGGGCACCACTTATTCAAAGAAACCAGCCTGATGGCTGGTTTTTTGCTTTCTGGGGTATGGATTTTCTATTGAACTGTGCGCTCAGAAACTGCAGCATGTTTCCCTTTCATCGATCATTCCCTTGTCGCCGCTCTAAAAACTGCCGATTGCGAGATGCCTGTACGGTTGATTCATGCAGCCACCTCATCGATATACTTATCAGGCCCAGAGCACATAGCTCGTCCGCCAGGCGTGGCGCACCGTAGCGCTTTTTTACCAACCAGAAGGCTTCACGAACAGCACGGTCACATTATACCCGGCGTTGCTGGCATAAACTCAGAATGCCATGGCGTTTACGCCAGGCATACCAGCCACTGCGGGAGACCTGAAACACGCGGGTCATCGCCTGGATGCTGAATTCAGCCTGATGTTTTTCGATAAAGACAGACTTCATTTCAGGCCCTTCGCAAAGTATGTCGCGGCCTTTTGGATAATGGTCAGCTCTTCATCCCTCTCTGTCAGTTGCCGTTTAAGCCGGACATTTTCAGCAGCCAGTTCGTTCTCACGTACAGACGGTGTCAGTTATTGCTGTTGTTTTACTGCGCCAGGCGCACAGTTGCGACTCATACAGGCTGAGTTGGCGAGCTGCGGCGGCAACCTCGATATGCTCATCCAGTTTAAGCGCTTCCTGACGAAATTCAGGCGTGTGCAGCTTACGGGGTTTCTTGCTGGTTGATACGGGTTTTGTCATGTGAGCGACCTCTGGTTGAAAGTTTACTCACTTAATCGCGTGTCCACTATTAATGAGATGGACGCTCCACTTAAACGCCATCAGATGTGCCAACGTTGAGTGTCACATTCTGGTTAAAAGGAGCGCAAAAATGCAAATATCTACCCTCGGCATTTATCTGGCTAAAAACGTATTCGTTCTTCATGGGGTTGATCATTCAGGAAAAACTGTTCTGAGAAAAAAACTTAGCCGAGGCCAGTTGGTACCCTTCGTTATACAACTGCCCCCCTGCCTGATTGGTATGGAAGCATGTTCATCAAGTCATCATTTCGCCCGTATATTTATCCGTCAGGGTCACGAAGTCCGGATGATGCCACCGCAGTATGTTAAGCCGTATGTCAAAACCAATAAAACCGACGCTGCTGATGCAGAAGCCATTTGCGAGGCTGTCACCCGTCCTAATATGCGATTTGTACAGGTGAAAACAATCGAACAACAGGCCGTTATTGCTCTTCATACTGAACGTGACCTGTATATGAGACAACGCACTGCGACCAGTAATAGTTTACGGGCAATGTTGTCCGAATTAGGATTTTGTATCCCCACAGGAATGCGCGCTTTGTATAAAAGCGTACCAACTATACTGGAGGATGCAGAAAATGAACTCTCGTCTTTTGTGCGCCGAAGTATCAGCCGCCGACTGGAGGAACTACAGGCAAAAGAAGAGCAGATTGCACAGGTTGAGCACGATCTTCAGTCATGGTTCCAGACTCAACCTGATTGCCAGAGAGTGGCCAAAGTGCCGGGTATTGGCTTGCTGACGGCAACTTACCTTATTGCGTCAGTGGGTAACGGTAAGCAGTTCAACACGGCGAAACAGTTTGCTGCATGGCTCGGTCTGACACCACGAGAGCACTCCAGTGGAGGTAAACAACGGCTCGGAGGAATAAGTAAACGTGGAGACGGATACTTCCGCTATCTTCTGGTTCATGGTGCCAGATCAGTGCTGAAACTGAGCAAAAGATAGGCACTGAGTATAAAATCCGCTTAGCTACCTGATACAAGCTCAGGCAGCGAAGTGGATTGCTGTTCAGACCCGATAATACGTTGTGGCAATGTGAGTGTAGATAGCAGGATGTCAACCACAGGTGAGAGAAACTGATACCCAGGAGGGGCAATAATAGCCCGTACTTATTGATTGGTACTCACCTGGCGGCGCTCATCATGGTTCGGGGTAATGAAAACCCCATCAGAAACCGGATATATGGCTGCAGTTACTCGTTTTGATCATTGCAGGAAACACGTTACACTGGCTGAGCGTCCATATATGCTGGGTAAGATCAAGCAGCCACCAACGTCGGCGCAGCCAACACACATCGCTGAACGTCTTACCGTCCGATGTGGTGACATAACCCCATCCCCTGATGATGCACTTTATTGTGATATGCCTTGTTCACGAATAGAATCAAAAGAACCATTTCATCCCGAGCTTTCAATCTGCGTGGTGATACAGGTGTGATCAGGTATTCATCGCAATGTTCGTTTGAACTATCGCTGAGATGCCCACGGGCAGTCACTATACCAGCCGAACTCAGTGTTACATCGTGGGCGCTCTTGTTGGAAACGTAGATTCTGTCTTCATACTGATCGCACCCCAAGAAAAGGTGTAGCGATGTTCTGGATTTTAATAACTGGAATACAGATAGTGCAAACCCAGCCCATGCAGCAAGCGTGGTCAGATTATCCACATCAAACAACCAATCTTTCAAAGTTCCATCCCCTGAGAACTAAGACAATCAGCAATCCCTTGACGCTGCGAGTAAGTTAATTGAAAGTACGAATCGAATACACCTAGGACTTGTGCAGTATTATCCACATGAACAGAACCTAGTGCATCGGAAGGAAGCGAGCCAGCAAGGATGACAGTAAAATATCCCGAAGAAATAGAAACTGTCAGGAAGCAACTGGGTAAAAACTCGTAACGCGTACTCATAACCACCTCATTTTCAGTCAATGCCCGTATCACCTACATCAATGATTGTATTTCTCGTACAGCATCAAAAAGCCCGTATATCAGCAAAGGAGAATGGATCCTTGCGGCCGGATGGGAATAGATAATCACAGGGCGATTATCACTGTTCAAAAACCATTGAATACCTCGACTAGTTTTAAAAACTTCGCAATCAGTGAAATCTAAAGCGGAACGAAAGTCCCAACCAGTCCCGCAGCAAATCGTTATGTCAGGGTTATAAAAGGCATACTGTTTCTGAATGAATAACTTGTCCTCAACTACAACAGGGACAAAGCTGGCCCTTTCAGTGGTGTGACTACCAGGGGATTTTTTCAGATTCATGGCGCAGATTGCGCGTAAAGTTTGCTGACGATCTTCTAAACTAATATTCGCCAGTTCTTTCCATCTCATTTCATGATCAATGCTTCTGATGCATTTGACCCAACGGGTAACGTTATCCCAAGTTTGCCGACGCCCGCCCCCGTAGATGTACTTACGCAAATCCCAATCTCCGCCATCAATATCATTCACCTCTTTCAGAACAAAGCAGAGTTTCAGCCCTGATTCAAGGTAATCAGTCTCGGATACAACACCATCAAATACAAAGCCTTTCCGGTTCAAGCTCCAAAGGTTAAAAAGCTCCATCTCTTGCTCAGTGATTGACATTGAAACCATTCCATTATTGATTTTTAAGATTAATCTCACGCTATCGTAAAAAAAAGAATTCAGCAACTATCAAATTTCTGACCTTGAATACCATTAAATCACCAAGATGGTGACATCGAGTCGCGCCGTAGGCGTATCATTGGTTATTACAAGGAAAGGAAAGACAAGAATAGAGTACAACCAGCCCTGCGGTTAGCTACTTTCAGATAAATTTCCTATTCTCTGTCACCCTGACCCCGAATATAATCCAGTCATAATCAGGAATAACCAGCTTCATTCTGGCTGCATATTCTGGCAACCGGCAGATTTTTCGGCGAATTCAGACAGAGTCATTCATCCAAACGCAGAATGGGGACGACTCTGGTTATAGTGTATACGCCTGGCCTCGATTTTGTACCGTGCATCATCCAAAGACATGAACCCGTTCTCGTTCAGACACTCCTGCCGCAGCCTGCCGTTAAAAGACTCAACCGTGGCATTATCCGTTGGTGTCCCGGGCCGCGAAAAGTCAATCCTTATACCCCGTTCGTAAATCCATTTATCCAGCATTTTCCCTGCAAATTCAGAATAATTGTCGGTTTTCAGTAATGCGGAAAAGGACGTCTGAGAGCAATGCTGTTTAGCATCTCTGCAACTTCGGTTGAGCACAGGTTCTGACCCACGCAGATCCCCAGACATTCGCGCGTATAGAGATCAATGACTGTCAGCAGACGCAGCCGACGCTCGTCGAACAAGTGTAAGCATACCGATTTTAGTCCCAGACACATTTTGAGATTTCCGGGTTTTCCACCATTAATTGGTACTCTTCCAGAGTCAGATTATTAAGGGTGACCATGTTCTATAAATGCTGGAATTTGGCTATATGGTGGGTTGCTCCATATGGACGACTCAGCACCCCAATCTTGCTTTAATGCATCTTCTTCCGCAGTCCAGAATCTGGAGCATAAAGCATTATCAGCGCTTGCCGCTGCATCCAGAGTGAAACTGAATTCTTTATTCAAGCCATGGAACAATGACCACGGCGATGGTCAGTTGTCATTACCTCCGCGGTTCTTTCCTATGGACAAATGCTGCATCAACGTCTGGAATCTTACATGATTACGGAAAGCAGCCACGACCAACAGCGGCGCAGCCAACTAACATCACTGAACAGCTTCCGGTTCGATGTCTTCACATATACACCGCCACGATGAAGCGCCTTTTTATGTGTGTATCTTCTTGATAAATGGTACTTCTAAGATCATTTCATCACAGACTTTCAATCTCAGCAACATCGGGCTGATGTATTCGCCGAAATGTTCATCTAAATAAATGCAAATATGTGAAAAGGCCATCTTTCAAGATGGTCTTTTATTTATTAAAAATAATAATTTAAACGCTAATTATTTAATCGAAGGTGATCTCGTCAGAAATACTATTTGCGATTTTCGAACGTAAAAATGCCACCTGTAATACAGCAGGAATAGTAACGCGGTACGCAGTACTTCCGATATCAATTGCTGTCCAAAGACCTGTAATACCCCACCCTATTGGGCCTGTAAGTATCGATAATGTTCTCATCATTGTTCCAGTAGCTGCAAAGCTCAAACCTCTGCCAATAAGAGCTTTCAAGACTTGGTTAACTATAATTGCAGTTAATTGATAAGATTTAAAACCACCGGCCCGGAATATAGCTTGAAAGCCTGCGGTTAATGTCTTCGCTGTTAAACCAGAAACATTTTTAACTCCAAGACTCTCACCTAATTCTTTAATTTCATCTTGAGACATAGATTCTAATGCTTTCGTCATGATAGTCATTAGTAAATTTGATTCAATCAAATCAATAGAAGATTTTTTATTATAATTTACTTTAAGTTTATCGCAGACATCACACAAAACTTCCTTATACAATACACCCTTTCCACCTCTCACAAGGGTGGCAAATGTATTACCACCAAAGCATTGTATTTCCGCTGCAATCTCCTTCCAATACATGCTGTGTTTGGGTGCATACTTTTTGTATGCCTCAGTCGTTGAAAGCTCTTCTGTCCAGCGGGTTTCGCCGTCTTTGTCATAGATAAGACATTGCACAAGATCGTTAAGATCTTCATCTGAACATTGTGAAAGAAACTCTAAATCAACATCATCACGATAAGCCATACACCACTCCGTAGCTATTTAAATTTAGTTGGAATCACATTGATAAATGACGCATAAACAGATGCATACTTCATTATGTTGCTATGGAAATCAGTATCTATGATATTTCCCATTTCTTTCTCTATAATTTTTCGCATTACAGAGTCAACTTTATAGGAAGTAGCAGAAACCAAATTTTTTCCGTCTATAAGATTGTCGTCTTCAAGCGGGGAGTATGAGACCGCCCATACTTTATTCAATAATTCGCGTGCTAATTTTTCTGCTAATAAAATTGTCTCATTTGCACCAACACCAGCAACTTTGCAGAATTTCATTAAATTTTCAACTAATAAAGAGGATTTGCCATTCTCTACCTTTCCCCATCCTGCACTTGTCATTCCAAGTTTTTCAGCGATCTCCGCTTGAGTAATACCCCGAGCTTCTCGGAGATCACGAATATGAAAAGCCAGAATAGTCAAAAACGATGTTTTCATCATATCACCTCAATGGTGATTGATAAACTGCAAGTTTATTTTTGGCGTCTGGAAATGTTTCTGAGCATAGCGATGGTTACACCCGTCGCTCATCATCGTGGGCGTATTATCTATTCCCTCAGCAGTGACATCGGTAGGATAGGGCCAAATCGGCCCTAATCAATTGACTATAATCAGATATATTTTCTGGCCTCTGATACCATTTTCAACTCTGCCTCTTCTGCCTTCTTCCGTTCAAGCCAAGCTTTACCTTCCGGTGTAGCAAAGAACTTACGAGCGTGGATCTTACGATTGTTGCGTTTGGTCGCTGCTGTATTTTTTGCCATGATTGCCTCCATATCGGCCCCACAGGGGACCACAAAGGTAAGCTATGAAAAAGCTCACTGAGAAGTAAACCTGCAAAATGCCACTGAAAAACGGGTTCGACACCCAATAGGTGACCATTACGTGCCGTGTTGGGCACATAAGGAGAGGCGGAACGTAGCGACATCGCTGTTAGCCCTTGTCCCTTCATAAGGAGGACCGAGCCATATGTGATCCCCTAGCGGGAATGATGACGCCTTGTCATGGCTTCTTACTCAGGTAGCCGTTGTGATCCGGTAGCTGAAACCGTGGCAGAGCCGGATTCTTTCCCGATCCGGTTAGTCTTCCCAACATTAACGCCTGTTTATTCGCTGCAACGTCATCGCGACGTGTTGCATCATAGAGCGCCGCACGAAGCGCGAGCCACATTGACAAGGGTTCTGGGAAAGGATTAGAGACGCTGGCGACGTCATCGGCTTCAAGTTGTTGGTGGAACGATGCGACTGTTCACACTTTGTACGTGTTTGAGCCTGGAAACGACACGCCGCTATGAGTTAACATCCCAATTGCCACTATTAACCACAGCGGCAACTGTTACTGAAAGAATCACTGATAAAAAGATCGTACATTGAGAGAGAAAATCTCTACAATAGATTGATTTATAAGGATTTTTACGTGATGGTGCCGATAATAGGAGTCGAACCTACGACCTTCGCATTACGAATGCGCTGCTCTACCAACTGAGCTATATCGGCTTTGGGGCGGGAATGCTGAGTGCATGCCAACGTGCGGTGAACAACTTATGCAAAAGCCCCCCCAGAGTCAAGAGGCAGCGTGCTAACCGCTGAAAATCTCATCAACCGTACACGTTTTGTGGTCTGATTCGCAGATAAAATACGCAAAAATAAAGCGCAGCCTTGCTGCGCTTTTCGGTGTTGCTGGGGTCAACAGCGCCAGATTTAGCGGCGCACCAGATCGTCGCCGTAACCAATCCATTTATAGGTGGTTAGCGCATCCAACCCCATGGGGCCGCGCGCATGCAGTTTCTGGGTGCTGACCGCCACTTCCGCCCCCAGGCCGAACTGGCCGCCATCGGTGAAACGGGTGCTGGCGTTAACGTACACGGCGGAAGAATCCACTGCACGCACAAAATGCTCGGCATTGCGCATGGAGCGCGTCAGGATGGCATCGGAGTGGTTGGTGCCATGGGTGCGAATATGGTCGATAGCCTGATCGATATCCGCCACCAGCGCCACATTCAAATCCAGCGAAAGCCATTCGTCTTCGTAATCCGCTGCGGCCACCGGCACCACCTTCGCCGGGCCCTGCTCCAGCAGCGCCAACGCCTCTTCGCTGGCATGCAGCGTCACGCCCAATTCGGCCATCCGCGCGCTCAGCGCAGGCAGGAAGCGGCCGGCAATGGCGCGGTTAACCAACAAGGTCTCGACAGAGTTACAGGCGCTTGGGCGCTGGATTTTGGCGTTTTCTATCACCGCCAGCGCTTTTTCATCATCTACGCTGTCGTCCACATAGATATGGCAAACGCCGATGCCGCCGGTAATGACCGGGATGGTCGACTGTTCGCGGCACAGCTTGTGCAGGCCGGCGCCGCCGCGTGGGATCAGCATGTCGATATAGCGATCCATACGCAGCAGCTCCGCCACCAACGCACGATCCGGGCTTTCAATCGCCTGCACTGCCGCCGCCGGCAGGCCGCACTGCTCCAGCGCCAACTGGATCACTTTCACCGTCGCCTGGTTGGTATGGAAAGTTTCTTTGCCGCCGCGCAGGATCACCGCGTTGCCGGTTTTCAGGCACAGGCTGGCCACATCGATAGTCACGTTGGGGCGCGCTTCATAAATCACGCCAATCACGCCCAGCGGCACGCGGCGGCGTTCCAGCTTCAGGCCGTTGTCCAGCAGGCTGCCGTCCAATACGTGCCCAACCGGATCGCTCAGGCGGCACACCTGGCGCACATCGTTGGCAATGGCCGTCAGGCGCTCAGGCGTCAGCAACAGGCGGTCCAGCAACGCATCGCTCATCCCCGCCGCACGCGCCTGCGCCATATCCTGCTCGTTAGCCTGCAAAATCGTGTCGCTATGGGCTTCCAGCATGTCCGCCATCACCGCCAACACCCGGTTTTTCTCTGCCGTGCTCAGCACCGCCAACTGCCAGGAGGCCTGCTTCGCGGCCTTCCCCATCTGCTCAAGCATGCATACTCCTTAACTTACAATCATATCGTCGCGGTGGACGGCCACCGGGCCGTATTCATAACCGAGGATCTCGTTGATCTCCTGCGAGTGATGGCCGGCAATCATGCGCATAGCATCACTGTTATAACGGCTAACGCCATGTGCCAGATCGCGCCCGGCCAGGCTGCGGATGCGGATCACTTCACCACGGGAGAAATCCCCACGCACCTCGCGGATGCCTTTCGGCAGCAACGAACTGCCGCGCGCCACAATCGCGTCAACCGCACCGTCGTCCACGGTGATCTCACCGGCCGGCGGCGCGCCGAAGATCCAGCGCTTGCGGTTTTCCAGCGGGGTTTCCTGTGCGTGGAAACGGGTGCCCACCGGAGTGCCGGCGATCACATCGGCGATCACCCCCGGCTTGCCACCGGCCGCGATAATCACGTCGATGCCGGCACGGCAAGCAACGTCAGCCGCCTGCAGCTTGGTGCCCATGCCGCCGGTGCCCAGGCCGGAAACGCTGTCGCCAGCGATCGCGCGCAGGGCATCATCAACGCCGTGCACTTCACGGATCAGCTCGGCTTGCGGATCTTGGCGCGGATCGGCCGTGAACAGGCCCTGCTGATCGGTCAGCAGCAGCAGTTTATCCGCCCCGGCGAGGATCGCCGCCAGCGCAGAAAGGTTATCGTTATCGCCAACCTTAATTTCGGCGGTTGCCACCGCGTCGTTCTCGTTGATCACCGGCACGATACGGTTATCCAACAGCGCGCTCATGGTATCGCGCGCATAGAGGAAACGTTCGCGATCTTCCAGATCGGCGCGCGTCAGCAGCATCTGGCCGATGTGGATACCATAAATTGAAAACAGCTGTTCCCACAGTTGGATCAGCCGGCTCTGCCCCACCGCCGCCAGCAGTTGCTTGGAAGCGATGGTGGCGGGCAACTCGGGGTAGCCCAAATGCTCACGCCCGGCGGCGATCGCGCCGGAAGTCACGATAACAATGCGGTGGCCCGCGGCGTGTTGCTGCGCACACTGGCGCACAAGTTCAACGATGTGAGCGCGGTTCAAGCGCAACGATCCACCGGTCAACACGCTAGTGCCCAACTTCACAACCAATGTCTGGCTGCCATTCATAATATTTCTGCCGTTAGATTTAAACAAAGAAAGGAATGCAAAAGACGTTGTAACAGGAGAGACGCGTTATGCCAACAGGCACAACGCGAAATCCGACCAATTGTGCAGCCAAATTGATCTAAGCGGAAAGTTTTATCGGTCGTTCGTCAAAATCATCGGCGGGTTCCAGCGCCAGCTCCATGGTCGCCAACAGCTCGGCCAGCCGTTGGTGAAAACCGCGCAGCGTGGTTTCCAGCTTCTCTTTCACTTCGGCGTCTTTGATTTTTTCCGCTTTCCAGTCGCCTTCTTTATTGTACAGGCCAAACTGATAAGCGTAGGTAAAACGTTCCTTTTCCGCCTGCAGCTCAATCCACCAGCCCCAGAACTCCCGTTTTTCCGGCGCGGGCTTTGCGCTCACGCAAACGGCTAAACAGTCAAAGAAAAAACGGTCATTCTTGCATTGCCCTTCCCGCAGGTATGGCCCCAGGCTGGCAAAACGTTGCATCAGTCTGCTTTTGGGGTGGCCACTCGGTAACGTCATACATCAACCTCCTCAATGTCGAGTATTCTTTTTAACAAAATGTTAAAAATTAGCAACCAGTTAACGCATTTTCTCTTTCAACCAGCGGCTGGTCTGCTGCAGCGCCTGATGAAAACTGCGATACACCGGCTTGCTCGGGATGTTCAGCAGCTTGCCATCCGAAGACGAGTTGGCAATAAGCTGCGCATCTTCTTTCGGGCTTAGCGGATCGTTTTCCCAATAGCCGGCCAGCATCGGCGTTGGACAACGGTGCCCCAGCAAGCCCTGCGTCTTCAGCGAATAGCGATTCAGTTCCACCATCAGCACGTCGTCAGAAGCATTGGTCATGCCCATCCGGCTGGCCAATACGTCCATATACATTTCCGGCACGTGCTGCTGGAACTGCGCATCGCACAGCAGCGTATGCACCACCGGGCCAAGGCACGCCACGGCCCGCAGGCGCTGCGGCTCCAGATAGGCCAGGCGCACCGCCACGTTGGCGCCGAAGCGGAAGCCAAGCGCCGCTACACGGGTATGATCGATCCACGGTACTTCCGGCAACTGCCTTAGCACCTGCTGATGCAGGAAACTGGAATCCTGCGTTAACTTCCATTTGCAGGAAGAACCGATGGAAGGCATATCGATGGTCAGCATGGCGATGCCAAGCGGCGCCAGGTAGTCACGGAACAGGCGGTGATAGTCGGTTTGCAGGGTGTCCAGGCTGCCGCACATCAATAGCGTTGGGTATGGCGCCTTATCGTCGCCCGGCATATGCAGGAAGCCGGAAATCGGGCTGCCGCCTTCCACTTTGAATTCCAACTCTTTGAGCTGGTAAGGCAACAGCAGCGCGGCCTCTTCATAGGCACGGTTGGAGAGCGCTTCGGCCTGTTCGGCCAGTTCATCCCCCTTCAGGTGCGGATACCCGGCAATGCTGTAGAAATTGGCGGCGTTCAGCCAGTATTTGCCGGCCAGCAACGGATCCTGTTGTTCCTGGGCCTGCTGCTGCCACTGCATCCCCTGGTGCACCCACTCGTAGATCCAGTTACCGTTGCGGTAACCCACCACGGTATCCAGCAGATTGGTATAGCTGTGTTCCGCCCGCGAGGCGGCAATCCGCGCCAGCACTTCGGTGATCTCGACCGGGCTAACGCCGCGCCAGGTCCACAGCAAGCGGTTGAGCATACGGTACCAGTTACCGGTACTGTCGCCCTCCAGCGCCGAGTGCATATCCACATTTTCGGCATGGTGCGAACGCAGCACCAGCGTCGATGTTTCAGGGTGTTTAAATGAAGGTTTGAATAAAATCTCTGACAGGTTGGCTTGCACCATGATGACAACAGCCTCCGTTCATCTGGCTACAGACAGAAAATGGCCTGATTATCTGTGGGCAGTGTACCTAACTCTGGGGATAGAAACCAAAATAACTGTTCAACAAAGCGGATTTGCCGTGCGGGTATCGGGTGAAGCATGGCCAGAATTATGCCGCCCCTTTCCGTGGGGAAAGGGGCGGCATAGGCAGAGGTTACCTCGGCCACGTAGTTCTGGCGCCGTCAGGCGCCATGGCCGCAGGAGGTGGGGGAAATTAACGCCCGCCGATCGGCGGAATAAACGCCACGCCCATATCCCATGGCTGTTCAATCCAGGTATTCTGTGGAATATCAACCACATAATCATCAACCAGCGGCCGGCCGGCCGGTTTGGCGAAGATGGTCACAAAGTGCGCCTTCGGGTACATCGCGCGGATAGCTTGCGCCGTGCCGCCGGTATCCACCAGATCGTCAACTACGATAAAGCCCTCACCGTCCCCTTCGGCACGTTTGAGCACTTTCATTTCACGCTGGTTATCATGGTCGTAGCTGGAGATACAAACGGTATCCACATGGCGAATACCCAGTTCACGCGCCAGCAGAGCGGCCGGCACCAGGCCACCGCGGCTGACGGCGATAATCCCCGTCCATTTGTCGGCAGGCAGCAGGCGGTGCGCCAATTTGCGGGCTTGCATTTGCAGCATGTCCCAGGTAACAACGTATTTTTCACTCATAGAAGGGTATCCCAGCCTGCAATGGTGCGGCTTACTCAGTGATCAAGGGAAAAAAGGTTGCGCGAGATTATAGAGAGTGAACGCGCCGAATGCCAGATGAACCGTGGCCATCCGCGCGTTTTCATCCGCTGCGCCATGCGCCGGCGGGCGGTTGAAACACGGCGAATCAAGCGCTTAAACCGCACAATACGGCGCGCGCGCCGGGTGAAAGAAAGTGATATTCTCTGCGTATTGTGCCCAAGCGCACCGTTATCCATGGCCTTTAACCACACAGCACGTTCTTCCATCGCCGAACAGCTGTTACAGGAGACTTATCGTGTCTGAATTGTCGCGTCTTGCACCACAGCCGCTGTGGGACATTTTTGCCAAAATCTGCTCGATCCCACACCCGTCTTATCATGAAGAAGCCCTGGCGGCGCACATCCTGGCCTGGGCCAAAGATAAAAAACTGCACGCAGAGCGCGATCGGGTCGGCAATATCCTGCTGCGTAAGCCCGCTACACCGGGGTTGGAAAACCGCAAACCGGTGGCCCTGCAGGCGCACCTGGATATGGTGCCGCAAAAAAACAACGACACCGTGCACGATTTCACCCAAGATCCGATCCAGCCCTACATCGATGGCGAATGGGTTAAGGCTCGCGGCACCACCCTGGGCGCAGACAACGGCATCGGCATGGCGTCTGCGCTGGCGGTGCTGGCCGACGACAGCGTGGAGCACGGCCCGCTGGAAGTGCTGCTGACCATGACCGAAGAGGCGGGAATGGACGGCGCCTTTGGCCTGCAGGCCGGCTGGCTACAGGCTGAAATCCTGATCAATACCGATTCGGAAGAAGAAGGCGAAATCTACATGGGTTGCGCCGGCGGCATCGACGCCATCACCACCTTGCCATTGCAACGTGAAGCGCTGCCAGCGGGCTACCAGCTCCTGAAGCTGACCCTCAAGGGCCTGAAGGGCGGGCACTCCGGCGCCGAAATCCATCTGGGCCTGGGCAATGCCACCAAGCTGCTGGCGCGTTTTCTGTTCGCCCATGCGCCAACGCTGGATCTGCGCGTGCTGGAGCTGAACGGCGGCAACTTGCGCAATGCTATCCCGCGTGAAGCCTTTGCCGTGATCGCCGTTCCTGCCGATAAGGCGGCGGCGCTGCAAACCCAATGCGACGAGTATCTGGCGTTGCTGCGCAGCGAACTGGCGGCCAAAGAAAAAAACATCACCCTGCTGCTTGAGGCGACCACCAGCGAGCTGCAACCACTGCAAGCGGAGTGCCAGCAACGCTTCCTGGCGTTGCTCAACAGCACGCCGAACGGCGTTATTCGCATGAGCGACGTGGTGAAAGGCGTGGTGGAAACCTCGCTTAACCTGGGTGTGGTCACCACCAGTGCAGATCAGGCGCAGATCAGTTGCCTGATCCGTTCCCTGATCGACAGCGGCAAAGACTACGTGGTGGAAACGCTCACGGCGTTAGGCCAGCTGGCAGGCGCGCAGGTAGTGGCAAAAGGCAGCTACCCTGGCTGGCAGCCGGATGCCGATTCCGCGGTGATGCATCTGGTGCGCGAACTGTATCAGGATCTGTTCAACAAGACCCCGAACATCATGGTGATCCACGCCGGGCTGGAGTGTGGCCTGTTCAAAAAGCCGTACCCGGATTTAGACATGGTGTCGATCGGGCCAACCATCACCGGGCCACACTCCCCGGATGAGCAGGTGCATATCAAAAGCGTCGGCGATTACTGGACGCTGCTGACCGCCCTGCTGAAAGCCATTCCTGAACGCGCCTGATTGTAGCGCCGGCGTGATGCCCTGGGGCGCTCAATTGCCCCAGGGCAGCGGCAGCTGCCGCTCAATCTGCGGATCGCGCAGGGTGACGTGCAGCCCCACCAGGCGCACGCCCCGCCCTTCGCGCCGTTCAAGCCACACCTGCTTTGCCACATTGAGCAAATCATCCTGGTTCAACACCGGCCAGACATGCTCCTGGGTGGTCTGTTGAAAATCCTGGAACTTCAGCTTAACCCCCTGGCGGGCAATCTGCAGATCCGGCTTTAGCCTGCTCAGGCGCATTTCCAGTTCCGGGTAGAGCTTTTCAACGATCAACGCTTCGCACGCCTGCCAGTCATGAATATCCTCCGCCAGCGTGCGCTCCACCCCCACCGATTTGCGCAGCCGATCGGGTGAAACGCTGCGCTCATCAATCCCCTGGCAACGTTCCCACAGCACCCGGCCAAACTTGCCAAAACGTTTTAACAGCGTGGCCAAATCATACTGCTGCACGTCCGCACAGGTTTTCAGCCCCATCTCTTCCAGCCGTTTGGCGGTCACTTTGCCTACCCCGGGGATTTTGCCCAGCGGCAACTGCTGCAAAAACGCCGGCACCTGCGCCGGGGTGATGACATATTGCCCGTTGGGTTTGTTCAGATCGGAGGCGATTTTGGCAAGGAACTTGATCGGCGCCACGCCGGCAGAGGCCGTGAGCTGCAGTTCATCGAAAATTGCCTGGCGGATCTCTTGGGCGATCAAGGTTGCCGAGCCGTTGCACTGCGTGCTTGCACTCACGTCCAGATAGGCCTCATCCAAGGACAGCGGCTCAATCAACGGCGTGTAGCGGGCAAAGATGGTGCGGATATGCTGCGAAGCTTCTTTATACGCGGCCATGCGGCCGGGTATCAGCTTCAGGTGCGGGCACAGCTTCAGCGCCATGGCGGACGACATCGCGCTGTGTACGCCGTAACGGCGCGCCGGGTAGTTAGCGGTACTGATCACCCCGCGCCGTTCGGCGCTACCGCCGATCGCCAGCGGGATATCGCGCAGGCTGGGATCGTCGCGCATCTCGACGGCGGCAAAAAAGCAATCCATATCGACATGAATGATTTTACGCATCTCCCCTCCCAGTTACTGTATGAGTATACAGTAAAAGGTAAGAAGCTCAAATCAAGCCAGCCCACCGCCAAGATGGCGCTATTGCCTTAATGGCGCATTATTTTGCGGTTGTTAAAAAAACGTCATTTTTCACGTTTATGATGCGGCAAGGAATTCAACGCCATCGGCTCATCACGCAACCACAAGGCACCAGTAATGAGAATGCTCCACCGCTACCTGTTTGTTTCCCTCTGTTTTCTGTTCCCAGCCGCCGCGCTGGCGGCGACCCCGGCCCCGGCGATTATCGCCCACCGCGGCGGCACCGCCGATGCGCCGGAAAACACCCTGGTCGCCATCCGCCAGGCGTTGCAACACGGCGCGGATGCGGTGTGGATCACCCTGCAGCAGGCAAAGGACGGAGCCATCGTGCTTTATCGACCGTCCGATCTGCGGGCGTTAACCGATAAACAGGGCCTGGTTTCCGCCTACAGCGCAGAAGAGTTGGCGCAGGCAGATGCCGGCTGGGCGTTCGGCAAAGACGGCAATCACCCGTTCCGCGGTAAACACATCGGTATCCCAACGCTGGAACAGGCGCTAACCGCCTTCCCGCAAACCACCTTTTATCTGGATATCAAATCGCCGGATAGCGATCCGGCAAAGTTCGCCGCCGCCCTGCTGGCCACGCTGGAAAAAAACCATAGCCTAGAACGTACCCGTGTCTACTCGACCGACGCCAAATATCTGCAGGCGCTGCCGCCGCAGATTAAACGTTTTGCATCACGCGATGAAACCCGCGATCTGCTGGCCAACATCACCATGGCGCACCAGTGCGATGTTACCGCAAGCAGTAATGACCCGCGCTGGTACGGGCTGGAGATGAAGCGCCAGGTGGAAGTGGTAGAAAAATACACCCTGGGGGAAGCCCGTTCCAAAGCGCTGCTGGTGTGGGATAAAGAAGCGGTGGACTGCTTCCGGGCCAAAGGGCCGGCGCACATCATTCTGTTTGGCATCAATTCGCCGCAGGATTACCAGCAGGCGCTGGCATTGGGCGTGGATGGCGTGATGGTGGATTCGCCGTTGCAGGCGGAAAAGTTCCGCAAGGCGCGCTAAACAGCACGTTGCTATCGGCCGGCGCTTAGAGAATGCGGTGTTTTTCCCGCAGCCGCTGGCGCCGCGCTTCACGCGCCAGGCGTTTTTTGCGGCTGTCGCAAGGCTCGGGGCAATCGCAGACTTTTTCCATCCCCAGCGCCGTAATGCCGCCGCAGCTGCCCTGCAGGCTTTTGCGTTTAAGCACGTAGCCCAGCGACATACCGCCAATGACCAGCAGGAATAATGCAAAGGTTACCGCAAACAGTGTCAGCATAAGCGCCTCGCAAACGCGTTGCCCGATTTAAGACTAGCCGCCAAAGTCATCCAACAGGATGTTGTCTTCCTCAACGCCAAGCGCCTTGAGCATGTTGATCACCGCGGCGTTCATCATCGGCGGCCCACACATATAGAACTCACAATCTTCCGGCGCAGGGTGGTGGCGCAGGTAGTTTTCCAGCAGCACGTGATGAATAAAGCCGGTATAGCCGTTCCAGTGGTCTTCCGGCTGCGGATCCGACAGCGCCACGTGCCAGGTGAAGTTCTCATGCTCCGCCTGCAGCTGGTTGAAATCCTCTTCATAGAACATCTCGCGCCGCGAACGTGCGCCGTACCAGAAGGTGATTTTACGTTTGCTGTGCAGGCGCTTGAGCTGATCGAATATGTGCGAGCGCATCGGCGCCATCCCGGCGCCCCCGCCGATGAACACCATCTCGGCATCGGTATCCTTGGCGAAGAACTCGCCAAACGGCCCGGAGATGGTCACCCGATCGCCCGGTTTCAACGCCCAGATGTAGGAGGACATCACCCCCGGCGGCACCGTTGGGTTGCCCGGCGGCGGCGTGGCGATGCGCACATTCAGCATGATGATGCCCTTCTCATCCGGGTAATTCGCCATCGAATAGGCGCGCACCGTGGTGGTATCCACCACCGAGCGATAGCGGAACAGGTTGAACTTGTCCCAGTCGCCGCGGTATTCCTGCGGCACATCGAAATCCGCATAGCTGACCTGGTGCGGCGGCGCTTCAATCTGAATATAACCGCCAGCGCGGAACGGCACGTCTTCGTCGTCGGGGATCTTCAGCTTCAGCTCTTTGATGAACGTCGCCTTGTTATCGTTGGAGATCACCTCGCAGATCCATTTTCTGATGCCGAAAATCTCTGCCGGCAGCTCGATTTTCATATCCTGCTTCACGCTCACCTGGCAGGCCAGGCGGCAGCCTGCCTTCGCTTCGCGCCTGGTGATATGGGAAAGCTCGGTGGGCAGGATATCGCCGCCACCCGCCGTCACCACCACCCGGCACTGGCCGCAAGAGCCGCCCCCGCCGCAGGCCGACGAAATAAAAATCCCCTGGCTGGAAAGCATATTCAACAACTTGTCGCCGGCGGGCGCCGTGAAGCTTTTCTCCTGGTCGCCGTTCACTTCCACGGCAACGTCGCCGGTATTCACCAGCCTGGATTTAGCGAATAAAATCAGCAGCACCAACACCATCAAGATGCTGGTGAACATGGCCACGCCTAATATAATTTCCATATCTGCTTCCCGTTTGTATCACGCAACGCCTGCAACCCGGCTGCACATGCCGTTAAGGGATTACTCTTTTTCGATCTGCGCCGGTTTGAGGGTACGCAACCCCCAGATCAACATGCCGATGATAAAGAACGCACTCGGCGCCAGCAGAAATAGCCCGTTTGGTTGATACCAGCCGCCGTTCTGTACCGCCTCCAATACCGGAAAACCAAACAGTTTGCCGGAGCCAATCAGCTCACGCAGAAACCCGACCAGGATCAACACCACGCCATAACCCAGGCCGTTGCCGATGCCGTCCATAAAGCTTTCGATTGGCGGGGATTTCATCGCGTAGGCCTCGGCACGCCCCATCACGATGCAGTTGGTGATAATCAGGCCGACGAACACCGACAGCTGCTTGGAGATTTCAAACGCGTAGGCGCGCAGCACCTGATCCACCACAATCACCAGCGAAGCGATAATCGCCATCTGCACGATGATGCGCACGCTGTTCGGAATGTGATGGCGAATCAGCGAGATAAAAAAGCTGGAGAATGCGGTCACCAGTGAAACGGCGATGGTCATCACGACCGCCGTTTCCAGCTTGGTGGTCACCGCCAGCGCGGAGCAAACGCCGAGGATCTGCAAGGCGATCGGGTTAGTGTCAAACAGCGGCCCCAGCAGAACCCGCTTAATCTCTTTGGAATCAGCCATTTTTCAGCGCCCCTTCACGAACTTTTTTCAGAAACGGGCCGAAACCCAGCTCGCCCAGCCAAAAATCAAACGTGTGCTGCACCCCGTTGGCGGTCAGCGTGGCGCCGGAAAGGCCGTCGACCGCATGCACGTCCCCCGGGGCCGCCCGGCCATTGACCACACGGAGCGCCGGGTTGCCGTTATCATCAAACAGCCGTTTGCCAATCCACTGCGCCCGCCAGCCGGCGTTTTCTATCTCGCCGCCCAGCCCCGGGGTTTCAGCGTGATCGTAATAAGACAGGCCCTGCACCGTGTTGCCGTCGCTATCCAGCGCCACAAACGCGTACATCATCGACCACAGCCCGGAGCCATATACCGGCAGCACAATCTTATCGACGCCGCCTTGCTCATCGCGCACCAGATAAATCTCCACCTGGTTGCTGCGCCGCCGAATGCCGGCTTTGTCTTCGCTGGCCGCCAGCGCGATGCTTTGGCTGCTATCACGCAGCGCGGCCGCCAGATCAAACGTATCCTCACTGCCGGCAACAAACTCGCCGCTGGCCAGATCCAGCAGGCGCGGCTCAATGCGCGCGCTAAACACCGCCTGCACCCGTTCGCCGTCCATTTTCGGCACCAGCAGGCCGACAACGTTGAGGATATTGCGCTGCTTATCCAGCAGCCGCTGCGCCTGCTGCTGGGATTTCAGACCGACGGCGGCGCCGGCCACCACCACCGAACACACCAGGCTTAGCAAAAACACCACCAGCAGCGTTTTCCCCACGCTGTCATTGTTCCTTGCCTCACTCGCCACGGGCTCGCCTCCGTTTGATGTTGGCCTGCACCACCAGATAATCAAACAGCGGCGCAAACAGGTTGGCGAACAGGATCGCCAGCATCATGCCTTCCGGATAAGCCGGGTTGACCACACGGATCAACACGCACATCACGCCCACCAGCACGCCGTACCACACTTTGCCTTTTTCGGTGAAGGCGGCGGAAACCGGATCGGTCGCCATAAAGATCATACCGAAGGCAAAGCCGCCCAGCACCAGATGCCAGTACCAGGGCATGGCGAACATCGGGTTGCTGTCAGAGCCCACCGCATTAAACAGGCTGGCGGCCGCCACCGTGCCCACCATCACCCCGGCCACGATGCGCCAGGATGCAATGCGGGTAAACAGGATCAGCGCCCCGCCGAGCAAGATCATCAGCGTGGAAACCTCACCGATGGAGCCGGGTATATTGCCCAGAAAGGCATCCATCCAGCTCACCGGCTGCCCGGTAAGGACGTTGGTCATGCTCGCCGCCCCACCCGCGCTCCACTGCGCCAGCGGCGTCGCGCCGGAAAAGCCGTCTGCCGCCGTCCACACCAGTTCGCCGGAAATCTGCGCCGGGTAGGCAAAAAACAAGAAGGCGCGCCCCGCCAGCGCCGGGTTGAGGAAGTTGCGCCCGGTGCCGCCAAAAATTTCTTTGGCGATCACCACGCCGAATGAAATACCAAGCGCCGCCTGCCATAGCGGCAGCGTGGGCGGCACGATCAACGCAAACAAAATAGACGTAACAAAAAAGCCTTCGTTGATCTCATGACGGCGAACCGTGGCAAACAGCACCTCCCAAAAACCGCCGACCAGAAACACCACGGCGTAGATCGGCACGAAATAGGTGGCGCCCAGCATCATATTGCTGGCCCAGCCGGCGTCGGCGGCCATTGAAGCCCCCAGCCACTGGGCCAGGCGATAGTGCCAGTCGGCCGCCAGCACCTGCTGCAGTTGCTCGCCCTGGTAAAGGTGGTGCAGCGCCAGCACCGCCTGCTGACCAACGTTGTACATGCCCCAAAACATCGCCGGGAACACCGCCAGCCACACCAGGATCATCATGCGTTTGAGATCGATCGCATCACGCACATGCGAAGCGCCGTGGGTAACCAACCCCGGCGTATAAAACACCGTCGCGGTAGCTTCATACAGCGGGTACCATTTCTCCAGCCTGCCGCCCGGCGTGAAGTGCGGCTCAATTTTTTCCAAAAAATGCTTCAGGCCCATCGCTTATCCTTCCAGCTCAATCGTATTCAGCACATCGCGCAGCAACGGCCCATATTCATACTTGCCTGGGCAAACAAACGTACACAACGCCAAATCTTCTTCATCCAGCTCCAGGCAGCCCAACTGTTGGGCGCTGTCGGTATCGCCGGCCAGCAAATCGCGCAGCAACAGCGTCGGCAGAATATCCAGCGGCATCACCCGCTCGTAGTTGCCAATCGGCACCATCGCACGTTCACCGCCGTGGGTTGAGGTGGAAAACGCAAAGCGTTTGCGCCTGAGGAAATGGCCCAGCGTGGTGCGGGTAATGGAAAACTTGCCCGGCGAAGGCAGTACCCAACCAAACAGCTCTTTCTCACGGCCTTCAAGCAACACCGAAACCTGCAGATGAAAGCGCCCAAGATAGGCGTTGGGGCCGGTGGCCTGCACGCCACTGAGCACCGAACCGGAAATCACGCGGTTTTCACCGGCCTTTAGGCAGCCGGCGGTCAGCTCATCCAGGCTGGCGCCAAGGCGCGTGCGCAGCAAGGCTGGCTGGGCGACCTGCGGGCCGGCCAGCGCGATAATACGCGTGGTATCAAGCTTGCCGGTGGTAAACAGGGTGCCGATGGCGATGACATCCTGATAGCCGATGTGCCAGACGGTTTTTTTCAGGCTGACCGGTTCCAGAAAGTGGATATGGGTACCGACCAACCCGGCTGGGTGCGGGCCGGAAAACGCGTGGTAGTGAATCTGCGGATGATCGCCCGCCGCCAACGGGGCGCCGGCGGCGTGGCAAACGTGCACCTTGCCAGCGGTCAGGCGCGCCAGCACCGCAAGCCCGGCGTGGAACTGCGGCAGTTGCCCGGCGATAACCTTCTGCGGATCGGCCGCCAGCGGCTGGGTATCCATTGCGGTAACAAAGATAGCGCGAGGAACCGTGCCCGGGCGTGGGGTTTTACTAAAGGGCCGGGTACGCAGCGCCGTCCACAACCCGCTGGCCAGCAGATCACTTTCTACCTGCTCACGCAACAGTTGCGGCAGTGCCTCCGGCCGGTAGTAAGCAAACTCCAGTTGCTCATCGCCGCCGTTTTCCAACGCGATCACCACCGACTGCAGCACCCGGCGCTCGCCGCGGTTGATAGCGGCCACCCGGCCGCTGGCCGGGGCGGTGTGAAAAACGCCGGGGTTCTTTTTATCTTCGAACAGCGCCTGCCCTTTCTTAACGCTATCGCCCTCCTGCACCAGCATCGAAGGGCGCATGCCGACATATTCTTCACCAAGCAGGGCAACGTGCCTGATGGCCGGCCCGTCATTTATCGTTTGGGCCGGGGCCCCGGCTATCGGGAGATCCAATCCTTTCTTAATTTTAATCATATGATTTGTAATGAGTTATCCCCCTCATACTGCTGGCGGCAGGTGTGTTCGCTTCCTCGTTCATCCCCACGGCAGGGCGGAGCCGGCCGGCGGTTAACCTTTGGACATAGTTTAACATCATTTGCAACATCATCCCGGTGCGAGGCAGTGACCAAGGTCAAGCAAATGGAATTAAAATGGGTTTATTTTCATCGCATGTGCCAGAAACGGCGCATAAAACGATTTTTATTTAAATTTGTTTGTTTTTTATACACGCTGCATATTGCGAAAAAAAAACACACTGGTAATCTGGCGGGGTTATTAACGTTATAAAATAAAAATCAGTGGCACGCCGGCGGTCATTGCACCATTGGCAATGTATATAAGCAGGAATAATTAATGAGTAAGATCGCGCTGTTGTTTGCGATGCTATTTTGTATGCCGACGATCACCGCCTGCAGCGCCAGCGAGCTGGTCCCTGAGTCACCGGCAGTTAAACAGCAATTATTAGGCTCCCCCGTCTATATCCAGATCTTCAAAGAAGAACGCGTGCTGGAATTGTATGCCAAAATGGGCAACGAATTCCGGCTGGTCAAAAGCTTCCCTATCTGCAAATTCTCCGGCGGATTAGGCCCCAAGCGCATGGCCGGCGATTTTAAAAGCCCGGAAGGGTTTTATAGCGTGGATGTGCGCCACCTGAAGCCGGACAGCAAATATTATCGGGCAATTAATATCGGCTTCCCGAATGATTACGATCGGGCGCAAGGTTATTCCGGCGCCTATCTGATGATCCACGGTGAATGCAAATCCATCGGCTGCTACGCGATGACCAACGACTACATGGATGAAATCTATCGCTATGTAGAAACCGCATTCGCTTTCGGCCAGGCCCGGGTCAATATCAGCATTTACCCGTTCCGCATGACCGACCAGAACCTGCAGCGCTACCGCACCTCCACCAACATCGGCTTTTGGCGCCAGTTAAAACCGGGCTACGATTACTTCGTGAAAAATCACCAGCCGCCCACGGTGGCCGTGGCTAACGGCCAGTACGTGCTGGCACAACCAATGATGGGCAGCAATAAGCCAACGCAGTTCGCATCAACCGCCGGTGGCGATCCGTTCGCCCAGGGCAAGCCGCTCACCGTAATAAAATAGCGCAAACTCACCTGGCGCAATTTTGTGCCAGGTTTCATTGCCGGTTAACGGTTGGGTAGCGATCACCGTCACCACGTCATCCGGCGTGGTTTGCCGCTGAAAATCGATTTCCACGTCCTGATCAAGCAAAGTCGCTTTGCCAAACGGCGCGCGCCGGGTGATCCAGTGCAGGTTGGTGGAGCAATAGGCCATCACGTAACGCCCATCCGACAGCAGCATATTGAATACCCCTTTCTGCCGCAGTTGATCCGCCAACAACGCAATATAGCGAAATACCGCCGGCCAGTTGCTTGGCGTGCGCGGATACTTCAGCGAAAGCTGATGCAGCAGCCAGCAAAAGGCGTATTCGCTGTCGGTTTGCCCAACCGGGCGAAAGTTGCCGGTTTCCAACCGGCGATACCCTTTCAACTGGCCGTTGTGGGCATAGGTCCAGTTGCGGCCCCACAGTTCGCGGGTAAACGGGTGGGTATTTTCCAGCGCCACTTCACCGCGGTTGGCCTGGCGGATATGGGACACTACGGCGCGGGATTTTATCGGGTAGTCCTGCACCAGGCGGGCTATCGGCGAATTACAACTGGGCTGGGGATCTTTAAACGTGCGGCAACCGTTGCCTTCATAAAAGGTAATTCCCCAACCATCCTTATGTGGCCCGGTACGGCCACCGCGCTGAACCAGCCCGGTAAAACTAAAGCAGATATCGGTCGGCACGTTTGCGCTCATCCCGAGCAGTTCACACATCGCCAATTACTCCTCAACATCATTGGCATTACCGCTTGCCGGGAAGCAGAACCTGCTCCCCTCACCGCTTCACGCCGGTATTCATTGATACGCTCAGGTACCTACCCTAACTCATTCGCCTTGCAGAACGAAAACGCCAAAAGCGTTTTTGAACGGCGCTTACGCTGGCCCCGAATGGGCCGAGGCATCAAGCCAACGCATCAGCAACTTGCAGTATGACGGGTATAGCGCAAGCGCGCTATACCCACAACACCATCAAGCCTTAACCATTTCTTTTTCAATCAATTGGATCAAGATATGGATCGCTTTTATGTGGATCTCCTGAATGCGATCGGCATAGCCAAAGTGCGGCACGCGAATTTCCACATCGGCGGTACCGGCCATTTTACCGCCGTCTTTGCCCGTTAAGGTGATCACTTTCATCCCTTTGGCGCGCGCCGCCGAAATCGCCTTGATGATATTGCCGGAGTTGCCGGAAGTGGAGATTCCCAGCAATACATCCCCTTCGCGCCCCACCGCTTCCACGTAGCGTGAGAACACGAACTCATAGCCAAAATCGTTGCTGACGCAGGACAGATGGCTGACATCGGAAATGGCGATCGCCGGGTAGCCCGGGCGGTTTTCGCGGTAGCGGCCGGTCAGTTCTTCGGCAAAGTGCATGGCATCGCAGTGGGAACCCCCGTTGCCGCAAGAGATCACCTTACCGCCGGCCTTAAAGGAATCGGCCAGCAACACCGCCGCGCTTTGGATAGCCTCAATATTGGCGTCGTCGCTGATAAAATTTTTCAGGGTTTCAGCCGCTTCATTCAGTTCACTACGAATCAAATCTTGGTACATATGAGGAGCCCTCTTTTAATCCTGTGGCATTGTCAATCTTTCGTCCGCAGTGTAACGGATTGGGCAAATAGCGAGAAGCATTGTCAACAAAAGCCGCATTCGGTTGAGGCACACGTGATTTTTTAGCTGCAGGTGCTGCCAGTTTGTGAGCCACGTTGTAATTAAAGTGTAAACGCATTGATAAAAACATGTGCATAAACTAAAACCATCATAGATAACAGGTCAGACCTCTTAGGACTTTGGAGCGACATTATGACGGTTCTTAGCATTCTTGCCTTACTGGCGCTTATCGGCGTGCTGTTCTACCACCGGGTTTCGCTGGCGCTTGGCAGCCTCGCCCTGCTGGGCTATACCGCGATCATGGGCGTGGCCGGCCTGTGGTCTTTCTGGCTATTGTTGCCGCTGGCAGTGCTGTTGCTGCCGCTGAATGTTAGCGCGCTACGCCGCCCGCTGCTGGCGGCCCCGGCGCTGCGCGCCTTCAGCAAGCTAATGCCGCCGATGTCCCGCACTGAGAAAGAAGCAATCGACGCCGGCACCACCTGGTGGGAAGGCGATCTGTTCCGCGGCCGGCCGGACTGGAACAAACTGCATAACTATCCTAAACCGCAATTAACGCCGGAAGAACACGCCTTCCTCGAAGGCCCGGTAGAAGAAGCCTGCCGTATGGCGAATGATTTCCAAATCACCCATCAGTTGGCCGATCTGCCGCCCGAGCTTTGGGCCTTCCTGAAAGAGCACCGTTTCTTCGCCATGATCATTAAAAAAGAATACGGCGGGCTGGCGTTTTCACCCTACGCCCAGGCGCTGGTGCTGCAAAAGCTGGCCGGGGTTTCCGGCATACTGGCGATCACCGTCGGCGTTCCTAACTCTCTCGGCCCCGGTGAGTTGCTGCAACACTACGGCACCGACGAACAAAAAAACCGTTATCTGCCCGCTCTGGCGCGCGGCGATGAGATCCCCTGCTTTGCGCTGACCAGCCCGGAAGCCGGTTCCGACGCCGGCGCCATTCCCGATACCGGCGTGGTGTGCATGGGCGAATGGCAAGGCCAGCAGGTACTTGGCATGCGCCTGACGTGGAACAAACGCTATATCACGCTGGCGCCGGTGGCCACCGTGCTGGGGCTGGCGTTCAAACTGTACGATCCGGATCGCCTGCTGGGTGATAACCCCGCGCCCGGCATTACCTGCGCGCTGATCCCAACCCGCACGCCGGGCGTTGAGATCGGCAACCGCCATTTCCCTTTGAACATCCCGTTCCAGAATGGCCCAACCCGCGGCAGCGATGTGTTCGTGCCGATCGATTATATTATCGGTGGCCCGCAGATGGCCGGTCAGGGATGGCGCATGCTGGTGGAATGCCTGTCGGTTGGCCGCGGCATCACCCTGCCCGCCAACTCCACCGGCAGCCTGAAATCCGCCGCGCTGGCGATCGGCGCTTATGCCCGTATCCGCCGCCAGTTCAAGATGCCAATCGGCAAGATGGAAGGCATTGAAGAACCGTTGGCGCGCATCGCCGGGAACGCCTACGTAATGGATGCTGCCGCCACGCTTATCACCAGCGGATTGATGCAGGGCGAAAAGCCGGCGGTGCTGTCTGCCATCGTCAAATACCACTGCACCCACCGCGGGCAACGGGCGATTATTGACGCCATGGACATCGCTGGCGGTAAAGGCATTATGCTGGGCGAATCCAACTTCCTGGCGCGCGCCTACCAGGGTGCGCCAATCGCCATCACCGTGGAAGGCGCCAATATCCTGACCCGCAGCATGATGATCTTCGGCCAGGGCGCCATCCGCTGCCATCCTTACGTACTGGAAGAGATGGCCGCCGCGCAACACGATGATCTGCCCGCCTTCGATCGAGCGTTGTTCGGCCACCTTGGCCACGTGGGCGGCAGCACGGCGCGCAGCATTTGGCTAGGTCTGACCAACGGCCGCACCAGCGGCACGCCGACCAAAGATGCTACGCGCCGTTACTACCAGCAGCTCAACCGCCTGAGCGCCAACCTGGCGCTGCTGGCCGATGTCGCCATGGGCGTGCTGGGGGGCAGCCTGAAGCGCCGGGAACGCATTTCGGCGCGTCTGGGGGATGTGCTCAGCCAAATGTACCTGGCTTCCGCCACGCTGAAACGCTACGACGATGAAGGGCGCCAGCAGGCCGATCTGCCGTTGGTGCACTGGGGCGTGCAGGACTGCCTGTATCAGGCTGAACTGGCGCTGGACGATCTGCTGCGCAACTTCCCGAACCGTGGGATCGCAGGCGCGCTGCGCTGGGTGATATTCCCGTTCGGCCGCGTACAAAGCGCCCCGGCCGATCGTCTGGATCACCAACTGGCGAAAATCCTGCAGGAACCTTCCGCCACCCGCAGCCGCCTGGGGCGCGGCCAATACCTGGCGGCCAGCCCACATAACCCGGTAGGCCTGCTGGAGGCCGCGTTGGCGAACATCATCGCCGCAGAGCCGATCCACGCGCGTTTGTGCAAACTGGCGGGCAAGAACCTGTCGTTCACCCGGCTGGATCGCCTGGCGCAACAGGCGCTGGAAGAAGGCAAGATCAGCAGCGACGAGGCGAAACTGCTGATCGCGGCCGAAGAGAGCCGTTTGCAGGCGATCAATGTCGATGATTTTGCACCGGAAACGCTGGCGGCCCACCAACCCGATCGGCCGCAACGGCAGGGAAAGCACCAGCCGCAGACTGAAGCGGCGTAAGCAACACCTGGCCTGATATTTTGGGCGCCAGCCATGGCGCCCACCTTCCCCATATCGTGGTCTTTCATAACAGCCGCTATTTAGCAGGCTACCGCTAACGCCGTGGCCGCATCAGGGTCACGATAAGCAGGCCACCGACGATCGCCGCAACGCCGGCGAGCAGGCTCAGCGTTAAAGGCTCGTTCATAAAAAGCACCGAAATCAACAACCCTACCAGCGGTACGCCTAACATCGAGGAAGCCATAACGGTACTGGTGAGCCACTGGCTGGCCGCATTGACGGCGCAGAAACAGAACGCCGTGGCCAGCGGCCCCACGAACAGGGCAACTTCCCAAAAACGCAGAGAATTATCACCGGTGTAAGGGCCCTCTTTACACCAGGCCAAGATCAGCAACGGTACCGCCGCAATCAGCATTTGCCAGGGCGCCAAATGATAGGCGCTTGAAGCGCCGCGATAATAACGCAGGTGAAGAATACAAATGGCCCAACAGAATGACCCCATCAGCAACAGCAGATTGGCCCGCAACACCGCGCCGTTCGCCCAATCGAGCGTCAACGGGTTAAACAGAACGGCGACGCCGGCAATGCCGATCAGCGTCCCGATCCACTCCGGGCGGGTCACCCGATGGCGAAAGAACAGAATAGCCCCCGGCATCACCCACAACGGGGTGGTATAGGCAAGGATGGCAGAGCGCCCGGCGGGAATCTCCATCATGGCAATGGCGCCCAGCGCAGTGAAGGCCAGCATCTGGAGCAGGCCAACGCTAAGCAGTAACGGAATGTCGCGGCGCTGTGGGCGCTTTAGCGTGCCGGTGACAATCTGGATAGCGAATAGGCAAAGCCCACCCAGAACAAAACGCAATGCGGAAAACCACAGAGGGGTGATGTGATGCAGCCCCATCTTCATGACCGGCCAATTCGCGCCCCAAATCAGAATCGCCAAAAACAGCATGGCCACCCCGCACACCCGCGGTGACGCTATGGCGGCTTTCCAGCGATGAACAGCCTGCGTTTTGTTCCAGCCTATGTTTTTACTTTCTGACGGGGAGTAATGCATTGTTATTTTAACTCTCTCGTTGAAGTTTGCTTTTCCAGGTTCCCCAATAACGCCAATTACCGGCCAGCGACATTAATACGCTTGGCGATTAATCAGGAAGCTGCACACCTGTAGCTCGAAATCTATCGGGTATAGGTATTTTATTATTTTCATGACAGAATGTTTTTCCGTTATTAAGCCGAACGCTGTTTGTTTCAGTGTGAATTTTCCATCCAGCCCTTCATTCACAGGAAAGGTTTTCTTTTATGCGTAAACTGGATAAAACCGATATCAATATCCTTAATAAACTGCAGGAAAATGCCAAAATCACCCATGCTGAATTAGCGAAAGCGGTGAATCTCTCCACCACGCCCTGTTTTAACCGGGTCAAAGCGCTGGAAGAACTTGGGCTGTTCCGCCAGCAGGTGACGCTGCTTTCGCCCGAGCGCCTGGGGCTGCGCGTCAACGTGTTTATCCACGTGAGCCTCGATCGTCAGATAGAGGAAGCATTGCAGCGCTTTGAACAGGCGATCGCCGAACGCCCGGAAGTGATGGAGTGCTACCTGATGAGCGGCGACGCAGACTACCTGCTACGCGTACTTGTAAATAATATCAATGAGATAGAAAGTTTTATCATCAACCACCTCACCCGTATTCCCGGCGTGGCCAACATTCGCTCCAGCTTTGCCCTCAAGCAAGTGCGCTACAAAACGGCACTGCCGTTGCCCGCGGAGGGCATGTGGCTGCAGCAAGATTAATTTTGTTTCGTTTTTTCTTGTTTTTTATGCCATTAAAACAATAAATATAAAAATACTTGAAATTTTTAATAAAAAAATAGAATTAATTAGCAATTTAAATTCGTTTTGTTTCGTGTAATATTTGGGGTACAGGATAACCGTGTTCTCCATAGAATACCCCAATCGGCCATTATCATTGTCTACCGGAGCCTTATTATGAATCTGGAAAAATTCCCACGTCATCAATTAACGTTTGGCCCCTCACCTATTACGCCAATGAAAAGGCTCAGTGAATATTTGGGCGGCGATGTAGAAATCTATGCCAAACGCGAAGATTGTAATAGCGGCTTGGCATTTGGTGGCAATAAAACCCGTAAAATGGAATATCTGATCCCAGAAGCATTAGCTCAGGGCTGCGATACTTTAGTTTCCATTGGCGGTATTCAATCAAATCAAACTCGCCAGGTAGCCGCCGTTGCTGCACATTTAGGAATGAAATGTATTCTGGTGCAGGAAAACTGGGTTAATTATTCTGACGCAGTTTATGATCGGGTCGGTAATATTGAATTGTCGCGTATTATGGGCGCCGATGTGCGCCTGGACAATGCCGGTTTTGATATCGGTATTCGCGAAAGCTGGAAAAGCGCCATGGAAGAAGCGGCACAAAACGGCGGCAAACCGTTCCCGATCCCGGCCGGCTGTTCCGAGCACCCTTATGGCGGCCTGGGTTTCGTTGGCTTTGCGGAAGAAGTGCGCCAGCAGGAAGAGGAACTTGGTTTTAAATTTGACTATATCGTCGTGTGTTCAGTCACCGGCAGTACCCAGGCCGGGATGGTGGTTGGCTTTGCCGCGGATGGCCGTGCCCGCAATGTGATTGGCATCGACGCGTCGGCAAAACCGGAAAAAACCAAGGCGCAGATTTTACGCATCGCCCAAAACACCGCCAACCTGGTTGAACTGGGCCGCGAGATCACGGAAGAAGACGTGGTGCTTGATACCCGCTTTGGCGGGCCGGAATACGGCTTGCCGAGCGAAGGCACGCTGGAAGCCATCCGCCTGTGCGCGCGCCTGGAAGGTGTGATGACCGATCCGGTCTATGAAGGCAAATCCATGCAGGGCATGATCGGCATGATCCGCAACGGCGAATTCCCGAAAGGCTCAAAAGTTCTTTATGCCCACCTGGGCGGTGCGCCAGCGCTGAGCGCCTACAGCTACCTGTTCCGCAACGGCTAATCGCAAACCGCAGGCCCGGGAAACCGGGCCTCGGCATCTCCGCGCCCCGGCTTTAAAAGGTTAACTGCGTGGTGGAAAGCACCTCGCGCAGGCCAATAAAAGAACGGATCTGGCGAACGCCAGGCAGAAACAGCAGTTGTTCCGCATGCAAGCGATTGAAACTCTGATTGTCCTTGGTGCGAATCATCAAAATATAATCAAACTCGCCGGTAACGACATGGCACTCCATGCAGCCACTGATCTGCTGCACCGCCGCCTCAAAGTCTTCAAACGAGCTTGGCGTTGAACGATCCAGCACCACGCCAATCAACACCACCAGCCCGGCATTCATCGCCTGCGGGTTCAGCAACGCGACATAACCTTTAATCAGGCCCGCCTGCTTCAACCGCTCCACACGCCGTAAACAGGCCGGCGGGCTCAGGCTGACTTTCTCGGCCAGCGCGACATTAGAGATGGAAGAATCCGCCTGCAGCAGGCGCAAGATCGCCATGTCAAAACGATCAAGCTCATGCGGTTTTTTTTCCTCGGCGTCCAGGGTCACGATTGGGGGTTTAGCTTTCATGGTTTCCTCGCAGCGGCATCACAATATTCAGTATGGCAATAATTTTGCCTGATAACCATTTTTCGTAATTAATGTCAGCCTTTTCCCTAAAAGGCGATACAAAACGGATAGAATCCAGACCAAAACGAACCACTGTTGTGCTGATGCGAAAAGACTGACCAATGCTATTGACTCGCGTTGGCAAAAGGCTATCCTTCCCCAACGGCAATCATGCCTGCCACTGTGGATCCCCACCCAAACAAAACGCCGTTTTCCCTTAAGCCAAAAACGCATAAAAATTCATTTTAAGTGCAAATAAAATCAAATTAACCCCATTAATTTCTCTTATCTGCCGCCGCGCTTTCATTAAATATGACTAAGAAGTTAAAAACAGCGCCATAATGCAAATTCAGAACATAAAGCAGCACAAAACCCCATAATGAAATCACATACCAGCACATAAAATTAATATAATAATCATTATCAGTTATAGAAACCATTTTTCGGTATGCCCGCAAACCGTCACAACACCCTCCTTTTACTCAAAAAAACCTTTTATTTCATAACTATAAGTAAAAATTATCCCTGAATGGCCGCAGCCATAATGCCATTTGACCTGCTCTGGGTTTGTCGCTAATTTGGGAGTCCGCTGGAAGGATCCCCGACGGAACAGCGTCTCGTCATATTTATGCAGTAAGCAATTAAAAAGAAGACTCCCTCATCAGGCAAGCCATCACCACTTGTGAGATCGTTTTGAGAGGCCGGAAAAGAGAGCGGCATAACCACTGACGCGTTAGGCATAGCCAGGCTCAGTGAGGGATCGCTCGCGGTAAAGGTGCCCGCGTTCTGGCGGTGAAGGGGAGTACCCCAGCAGAGCCTGGGAAAATATGCTCAATGCTCTTTTATGAGCAGAGCAATGTCAGCGACAATATAATATTTTATACATCAACAATTTGCATGAAATGCACCGAACTGATCCCATTTCGTGCAAAGGAGAACCCCGATGACAAATCCAAACCCTTATCCCTACGGTCTGTATGATCCGGCCCAGGCCAGCGATAGCTGTGGCGTAGGGTTCATCACCCGTAAGGATGGCACGCAAACCCACGAGGTGCTCAGTATGGCGCACAGCGCGCTGTGTACCGTGCCGCACCGTGGCGGTATGTCAGCAGAAGGCGTGGGCGATGGCGCGGGGGTCAACGTGGATCTTTCTCTGGCCTTTTTCCGCAAACTCACCGGCCTGCCGCTGGAAGCCGGGCGCTTTGGCGTGGGCAACTTCTTTGTGCCCAAAGATCCAGAGCTACGCGCCAACGCCGAACGGCTGGTGGAAGACGTGCTCGCCACCTATGGGCTTGGCGTGATAGTAAAACGGGATATTCCGCTCGACACCAGCGTGCTGCGCCCTGCGGCGATCGCTTTCCAGTTGCCTATCGTGCAGTGGATATTTAACGCGCCGCAGGACATCGCCGATCAGAATGCGTTTGAAAAGCACATCTACCGCGCGCTGCTGGATATTGAAGCCCGTGCCTTTACCGAAAGCGAATTTGGCGGCCTCTACCCGCTTTCGCTTTCCTCGCGTACCCAGGTGTTCAAAGCGCGGCTGAACTCCAACGAAGTGATCCCCTATTTTTGCGATCTTACCGATCCGGATCACGCGGTGCACAGCCTGTTCTTCCATACCCGCTTTTCCACCAACACCGATCCGCACACCACCATGGCGCAGCCGTTCCGCCTGATGGCGCATAACGGCGAGCTGAACACCGATCGTAAAAACCGCATCGCCGAAGCCGCGCTGGCGCTGGCACGCGGCAAAAACATCGTGCGGCCCAAGGGGCAGTCCGACAGTTCGCGGCTGGACCAAACCATTCACAGTCGCCTGATGGAAGACGATCTGGATCTGATCACCGCTGTGGTGTCGATGATGCCGCCTGCGTGGGAGAACGACGATTCGCTGTCGCCACAAGTGCGCGCCATGCTGGAATACTTCTCGCTGTATGAAGAGAAGAACGACGGCCCGGCGGCGCTGATTTTCGGCAACGGCGAAGTGATTGGCGCGCGGCTTGATCGCCTGGGCCTGCGCCCGCTGCGCTCCGTGGAAACCGCAGATTATATCGGCGCCATGTCGGAAGCGGGCCAGATCGCCTTCCCGCCGGAAAGCGTGCTGCGCCGCGGGCGTATCGAAGCCGGCGGCATGCTGTATTACGATCACCGGGAAAAACGCAGCTTCAGCACGGTGGAAGCGCTGGAAAAACTGGCGGCCGAAAAAGACTACCCGGCGCTGCTGTTGCGCGCACGCATCACCCTGCAGGATCTGCCGCCGATCCCGGCAGAAAAACAGGGTTCGCCACTGCGCTACAACGGCGATCTGGAACGCTATCAGCGCTTTGTCGCCTACTATTACAATCAGGAAAGCTTCAAGTTCATGATGGACCCGATGCTGGCCACCGGCGCGGAAAAAATTTCGGCCATGGGTTACGGCAACGCCATCAACGTGCTGTCCGACCACGAAGGCGGCGTCGCGCACTATTTCTCACAGCGCTTTGCGCAGGTGACCAACCCGCCGCTGGACTCCATCCGCGAGGCCGACGGTATGACGCTGCGCGTGGCGCTGGGCGCCAAACCTCATCTGGGCCGCAGCAAGGGCCGGCAGATTATCGTACCCAGCCCGATCCTCACCCACCTGGATATGCTGCGCCTGCGCGAACAGCAGGTGGCGCCCTATGCCCGCTTTGAAATGCTGTATACGCCGGTAATCGGCAACGATCTCATCAGCCGCGCCGCCAACGCCAACGCGCTGGAAGCCGCGATTGATGCGCTGGCACAGCAGGTGGTGGACTTCGCCCGTGAACAAGGCGGTATCGCGGTGATCACCGATCGCCATATCTCCTCTACCCGCGCCGCCATGCCGATGCTGCTGGTGGTTTCCGCCATCAACCAACGGCTGGTGCAAGAGGGCCTGCGCCTGGATCTTTCGCTGGTTGTGGAAAGCGGCCAGAGCATTTCTTCGCACCACATCGCCGCAGCGCTGGGCTTTGGCGCCTCGGCTATCTACCCATTAGGCGTGCAGATGCGCGCCGAAGAAAAATACGGCGAAGGCGAGGAAGGCAACAAAGCGTTTAAACGCTATGCCAAAGCGGCGGAAAAAGCGCTGATGAAAACCATGGGCAAAGTGGGTCTGTGCACCGTCGAAAGCTACACCTGCGGTGAGTTTTTCGAGCCGAACTTCCTTGATACCAACGATCCGGTGTTGAAGAAATACTTCCCCAACATCAAAACGCCGGTGGGCGGCGCCGACTTCGCCGCTATAGCCCAAATGACGGTAGACTGGCACCAAAGCGCGCTGAAGGTCAAAGGCGAAGCCGATGTGCCGCTGCTGGGGCTGTTTAAAGAACGCGCCGAGGGCGCCGGCCACTCTTATGGCACCATCGCCGTGCGCAGCTTTATCGATATGACGGAGCGGCCGATCCGCTTCGTCGACAAACCGCGTGAAGAAGATCGCTTCATGCGCCTGCTGACGCTGTCCAAGCTGGATGATGCCTTTGCGCTCAAGCCGGCCGCGTTTGCCCACACCAGCTTTGATCGCCTGTCAAACGCCACCATCGATAACTTCCAGGTGACCCCGGACTACCGCGAGTTCTCGGCCCTGATGGCCCAGGAACGCAAACGTCGCCCGGCCGCGCTACGCGACATTCTGGCATTCCCGGCGGATTTAACCCACATCGACAGCGTGATGGAGTTCGGCCGCAAGCTGGGCCGCTATGCGCTGATCAATAACGGGTTTGCGATTCGCGGGCTGGAGTGTGAAAACGCAGGCGACGGGCGCTTCACACTGCGCCTGGTAGACGCCGTCGACGGCCTGAAGCCAACGGCTGAACGGCTGAAGGCACTTGCTCTGGCGCTCGTCAACCGCTTTGCCGGCGAGATTGAAGAACGCGAAATCGTGGACGATACGCTACGCCTTCGCGCGCAAGGCGATGCCGCCGATTATCTGGCGCGCATCTTTACTACGCCGGCGCCGTTAGCGTTAAGCGCCGTGCAGCCCGCCAGCGAAATTACCCGCACCTTCGCCTCCGGCGCCATGAGCCACGGCGCACTGGTGGCCCCGGCGCACGAAGCGGTGGCGCACGGCACCAACATGGTTGGCGGCATGAGCAACTGCGGCGAAGGCGGCGAGCACTATTCACGCCATGGCACTCTGCGTGCTTCACGCATCAAACAACTGGCTTCCGGCCGCTTTGGCGTATGGGCCGGCTACCTGGCCGATCCGATGCTGGAAGAGCTGGAAATCAAAATCGGCCAGGGCGCCAAGCCCGGCGAAGGCGGCCAGTTGCCAGCGCCGAAAGTGACGGTGGAAATCGCCGCCGCCCGTGGCGGTACGCCGGGGGTTGAACTGGTTTCACCTCCGCCGCACCACGATACCTACTCGATCGAAGATTTGGCGCAGTTGATCCATGACTGCAAAGCGGCGCGGGTGCGAGTGATCGTCAAACTGGTGTCGTCGGAAGGCATCGGCACCATCGCCGTTGGCGTGGCGAAAGCCGGCGCCGATGTGATCAATGTGGCCGGCAACACCGGCGGCACCGGTGCAGCCTCCGTCACCAGCCTGAAATACACTGGCCGCGTGGCGGAAATCGGCATTGCCGAAGTGCACCAGGCGCTGTGCGCCAATGGCCTGCGCGATAAAGTCACCCTGCGCTGCTCCGGCGCGCAGCAAACCGGCAGCGATGTAGTGAAATCCGCACTGCTGGGCGGCGACAGCTTCGAATTCGGTACCACCGCGCTGATGATGCTCAAGTGCGTCATGGCGAAAAACTGCAACGTGAAGTGCCCGGCGGGGTTAACCACCAATGCCGAAGCCTTCAACGGTGATCCTCGCCAACTGGCGCAGTACTTTATGAACGTGGCGCACGAAGTGCGTGAAATTCTGGCCTGGCTCGGCCTGCGTTCGCTGCGCGAAGCGCGCGGCCGCGCCGATCTGCTGCACCTGATGGACCACCCGCGCGAAGTGGGCCAGTTGGATCTGCGCGCCATGCTGACCGTGGTGCCGGAGGTGAAAATCGCTCACCCGGTCTATCTGGAAAAAGACTTCCACCTGGATGAATCCTGGGTAGCACCGCTGCGCAGCGCGCTGGTGGAGCAAGGGCTAACCGATCTGGAACTGGGCCAGGGCATCACCCTCAACAACCGCTACAAGAGCGTGGGCGGCCAGTTGGCGATCGACATCGAAAGGCTGCTCAACCACCAGTTGGATCATACGCAGCTGGCCAACATGCCGGCCGTATTGCTCGACGATCGCGGTCGCCACTACCTGCACCCAGGCACCGTGCGGATCGCCACATCCGGCTCCGCCGGCCAATCCTACGGCGTGTTTTGCAACGATGGCATGCGCCTGCAGCACAGCGGCACCTGTAACGATGGCGTCGGCAAGGGCCAGTGCGGCGGCGAAATCATCGTCACCTCACCGGGCGGCGGCTCACAGGAACCCGGCGGCAATGTGCTGATTGGTAACTTCGCCCTGTTTGGCGCCACCGGCGGCCGTCTGTTTGTGCAGGGCCAGGCCGGCGACCGTTTTGCCGTGCGCAACTCCGGCGCTACGGCGGTGGTAGAGGGCGTGGGGGATTTCTGCTGTGAATATATGACCAACGGCGCCGTGCTCAACCTCGGCACCTTTGGCAAGGGCTTCGGCAACGGTATGAGCGGCGGTTTCGCCTACCAGTACGATCCCTACGGCACACTGGCCGCGCACGCAGCCGGCGACTCGGTGCTGTACGGCGCCATCGCCGCCGACGATGCCATGGCGCAGGTGCATGAGCAAGCGGTGCTGGCGATGCTGCAGTGGCATCTGGAAGCTACCGGCTCTGAGCGTGCCGCCTGGCTGCTGGATAACTGGCAGGCCGAACGGGCGCACTTTGTTTACGTGATGCCGCGCGCACTGCTGCTGTATCAGGACGCAGGCGAAATTCTCAAGGCCAAGCCGCGCAAGGATCTATTGGAAGAGCTGTCCGTCGCGCTGGCGACCCATCAGGTCGCCAAGTTCAAACGCGCATGGCGGGATAACAAAACCATCGCCGGCGGCGCAGTGCCGGGCTATGGCGATACCGACACGGCGGAAATGCTGGTGTTGCTCAACAACTACACCGTGTTGAGCACCGCCCAGCAGTTGGCGCTTTCTCGTTTACCCAAAGGCACCAGCGTGGAAGACCCAGCCGCCCAGAAAGCGGTGCGCAACCTGCTGATGACGGAGGATTTCGCGCTGATGAGCAAACTGCAGCGCCACGGCCGGGCCGCTATCGAGCACTACAGCGATGATGAGCTGGCTGCGCTGATCGCCGCCAAACGCGTGGCGGATTACAAGGCGGCGCTGAAGCAGCGCAATATCCGTTCGATGGACAGCCTGGCGACCTACGGCTGGATTATCCATCAGGATGCGCGCAACACGCAGACGCTGGGCAGCCTGCCAGACTTCGAAGAGCTGTTTGCCCGCGCCGCGTTGCCTGAACTGGCCGCGACGGTGGGCAAGCTGGCCTGATCGCGTTGCGATGAACAATGAACATTGAATTTACAGAAAACGCAAAGACGGAATCGAGAATCAATATCAATGAAAATACCCTTCATTCCTGAAGATGCACCGTTTAACGGTGAACAGAAATCCTGGCTGGCGGGGTTTCTCGCCGGGCTACACTCGCGGTTGTTAGTTATCGAAGGCACCCAACCGGCCGCAGGCAGCGCCGGCACGGCTAATGCGGCGCAGCTTCATATCCTGTTCGGTTCCCAAACCGGCAATGCCGAAGCGCTGGCGCAGAACGCCGCCGCCGCGGCACGGGCCAAGGGGATGGTGCCGGTGGTTCAGGCGTTGGGGGAAGTCGATCTTGACGTCTTCGCAACCATGCGTCACGTGCTGATCATCACCTCGACCTACGGCGAAGGTGAAATGCCGGACAACGCCCAGCTGTTTTGGGATGCGATTTCCGCCAGCACGGCACCGCGCCTGGAGCAGATGCACTTCGCCGTGCTGGCGATTGGCGACACCAGCTATGACGGTTTTTGCCAGGCGGGCAAATTCATTGATATGCGCCTGGAGCAACTGGGCGCCAAGCGGCTGACAGATCGCGTCGACTGCGACGTGGAGTACGAGCAGCCGGCCAGCGACTGGATCGGCAGCGCGATCCCGCAGTTTTCCGCCAGCGCGGGCGGCAGCGGCACGGCGCTCGCCAGCGCCCCAGAGGCCCCGGCGATCCCCGGCAGCAATAAACATAACCCTTATGCGGCGGCCCTGGTCACCAACCAGCGCCTGTCCGGCGAGCTCTCCGGCAAAGACATTCGCCACCTTGAGTTTGATCTGGCCGGCAGCGGGCTTCGCTATGAAGTCGGCGATGCGTTAGGGGTGATCCCGGTGAACGATCCGGCGCTGGTCAATCTGCTGCTCACCCGCCTGAACGTGGCGTATGACACGCCGGTTCCCGGCCATGACAGCAGCCTGGGCGATCTGCTGACCTACCAGTTTGAAATCAGCGAACCGTCACGCAAGCTGATTAAATGGGTCGGCCAGTATACGGCCAACGAAGAGCTACGCCATATTCTGCAGCATGATGATAAAGACACGCTGGCGGTCTGGCTGTGGGGCAAAGACACGCTCGATCTGCTGCAGTTGGATCCCAGCCGTGCGATCGGCGTGCAGGAGTTTGTGGCGCAGTTGCGCCCATTGCAGCACCGCGCCTACTCCATTTCCTCCAGCCAGAAAGCCCACCCCGATCAGGTGCACCTGACGGTGGCCGCCGTGCGCTACCACAGCGCCGGCCGGGCGCGCGGCGGCGTATGCTCGACCTATCTGGCCGATCGCGTCCGGCGCGGCGAAAAACCGTCCATCTTCATTTCGCCGAATAAAGCCTTCCGTGTGCCCGCCGACGGCGATGCGCCGCTGATCATGGTCGGCCCCGGCACCGGTATTGCGCCGTTCCGCGCCTTCTTGCAGGAACGCCAGGCCAGCGGCGCCAAAGGCAAAAACTGGCTGTTGTTTGGCGATCAGCATCATCAGCACGATTTCATCTACCAGGATGAACTGGCGCACTGGCAGAAAAATGGCCTGCTGACCCAGCTCGATCTGGCCTTCTCACGCGATCAGGCCGAAAAGATCTACGTGCAAACGCGGATGCGCGAACAGGGTGCGGAGCTTTACGCCTGGCTGCAAGAAGGCGGCCACTTCTATGTCTGCGGCGATGCAACCCGCATGGCGAAGGATGTCGATAAGGCGTTGCACCAGGCGATCGCCCAGCACGGCGGCCTTTCAGAAGAAAAAGCCGCGGACTACGTCAACCAGCTCAAAAAGGAAAAGCGCTACCTGCGCGACGTATATTGAGTGGTGACCACATCAATGGCAGCTCCGGCTGCCATTTTTTATGCCGTCTGCAACTTGAAGTATGAAGGGTATAGAACAGTATAATGGCGGATAACATTAACCATTACCTACCGTTCGCCAATCACAAACGAGGTCGATCCCCCATGAAACTTTTCATTTACGAACACTGCCCGTTCTGCGTCCGGGCCCGGATGATCTTTGGGCTGAAAGATATTGCCTATGAGCAGGCAGTGATTATGGAAGGCGATGCAGAACCCCCTATCCGCATGGTCGGGCGCAAAGTGGTGCCGATTCTGGCCAAGGATGACGGCAGCTTTATGCCGGAAAGCATGGACATCGTGCATTACGTTGATGCGCTTAAGGCGCCGTTAATCGCCGACCAGCCGGTCGATCCTGCGATCGAAGCCTGGGGCAAAGCCGCATCGGGCGCGATCTTCAAGCTGGCAGTGCCCCGCTTCACCCGCGGCGATTTTCAAGAACTGGCCACCCCACAGGCACGCCAGGCCTATCTGGAGCGGGAACAAAAAGCCTTTGGCGATCTGGACGCGCTGACGGCGGAAACCCCAGCGCTGGTCGCGCAAGTGCAGCAAAAACTCGCCGAACTGGAGCCGCTGCTGGCAGGAAAAACCGAGGTCAGCACAACGGACTTTATCCTGTTCCCGCTGCTGCGCTCGTTGAGCATCGTCAAAGACATCAGCTTCGGCCCGAACGCCAGCGCCTATATCACGCGCCTGAGCGCGCAAAGCAAGGTAGATTTGCTTAGCGGGCAGGCAATGTAACCCCCTGATGGCGGCCAGCGCACCGGCCGCCGTTATTCCTCGCCGTATGCCGCCTCTTCCAACAACCAACGGCAGAACAGGCGAATAGCACGCTCCTCCTTGCGCTGCGCATGCACCATCATCCAGGTGGCGCGATCCACCTCCACAAAGCCCAATGGGGCAACCAACGTCCCCTGCTGGATGTCTTTCTTGACCAACATTTGCGGCGTCATGATGATGCCAAGCCCGCTGCGCGCGGCCTGAATAGCCAGCATCAGGTTTTCAAAATGCCGGCCGGCCCAGAAGTCCCCCTGGGCGCCGGTTTTCCTGGCCCATTCGGCCCAGGCGTGAACCTTGGTGTCGGCGTGCAATAGGGGCAGCGTGGAAAAGTCCGTCGCGTAGGTAAAGGCCTGCGTGAAATCGGGCGCACACACCGGGCCGATGTAATCCACACTCAGCAGCGTGGTTTCGATATCCGGATCCACCGGCCGTTCGTGGCTCAGTAACAGCACATCGCTATAGCCGCTTTTCAGTTGTTCAATATCGGTACAGGTTTGAAACGTCAGGGGAATATCCGCATACCGCTCCGAGAAACGGCCGATGCGCGACAGCAACCATTGGGCCAGAAAGCTTGGCGCGCAGGCGATGGTTAGCGGGCTTACGCCCTGGTTTTTAATTTCATGGCAGGCGCGTTCAAGCTCGCCAAAAGCCTGCAAACAGCTTTTTTTCAGCCGTTCGCCGGCCGGGGTGAGGAATACCCGCCCATGGCTGCGGGTAAACAGTGGCGTGGCGAGCTGTGCCTCCAACTGCCGGATTTGGTGGCTGATGGCGCTATGAGTCACGTTCAGCGATTCAGCCGCCAGGCTGAAGTTTTCAAAGCGCGCCGCCTGCTGAAAATAGTGCAGCGCCCGCAACGACGGTAGATCGGCCATACCTCACCCTGTTAGAAAATCTCACATTCAGTGTGTGATTATATCATTACAACCGCAAGCCGAAACGTTTTAGTCTGATTACCAGCAACGGGCCAACGGAGTGACCCAATGCCGTTTTCACACGGGTTCCCGCTCCTCATTTAACCGAAGCACAGCAACATAGACGTGGTAATTATGAGTTCCTCACAGATACAACCCCAGTTAGTTATGTTCACCGGTGGCAGGGATAGCACCCTGGCAGCCTGTTATCTGATGTTACAAGGTATCCCGGTGCATTTATGGTCGGGCAACAGCGGTTGTTCACTACACCGCGGGATTTTGGCGCACCGAGTGGATGAACTGAAGGCCCGGTTCGGCGATCTGGTCTTGGGGCATACCGTTGCAGACATCAGCGGCGCCTTCCGTTCGATCGCCATCGAAAACCTGGAACAGGATATCCTCAACTACCGCAAAAACCTGGTGCTACTCGGCGAGAAGCTGGCGATCCACGCGCACTTGGTGGATTTCTGCCGTCACCATGGTATTACCACCATCAACGACGGCATCACCCATTACCAGAGAGAGTTCCCAGAGCAGCGGTTGGTCGCCAAAGAGTACCTGGTCGCACTGATGGCGGAATTTGGCATTCACTATCATTCGCCGATTTACGAATTCGCCCACTCGGCGGAAGACGTGAAATACCGGCTTTTGCAGCTCGGCATTTCGACTAAATCGCTGGAAGGCATCAGTATTTTCGCCGATAGCTTCACTACCCCCAGCGACGAGGTGATCCTGGCTTATTTACAGGAAAAAACCCCGCGGGCGATAGACATCATCAACTTCCTCTCCGGCAATACGCTTGTCGATATGGCGGCCAGCCCTCAGTTGACGGCCGTATAAGCAGGAGCATCCCGTGAAAGTTATTGTGAAATGCGCCGCGATTATTTTGCACCAACGTGCATTGCTTCTGACGCGCAAGCGCGGCACCCAGATTTTTATCTCACCGGGGGGCAAGCTGCACCCTGGGGAAGATCACCTCAGTTGCCTGCGCCGCGAACTGCGGGAAGAGTTAGCCGTCGGGGTGCGTGACGTCCGCCCTTTCGGCCTGTTCCACGGCCACGCCGAATTTGAAGATGTGATGATTGAAAATCACGTTTATCACGTCGAGATCGTCGGGCAACCACGCGCTAGCGCAGAAATCGAAGAGATCGCCTGGGTCAACTACCGGCAGCCGGCGAACGAGATCGCGGTGGGTTCGATCTTCCGCGACAACATTCTGCCCCTGCTCTATCAACAAGGGATTATCGATTGATGGATGCCTCCTCGTTATCGCCACTGCTACAGCAGGCCCACGGCGATCGGTTTTATAAACGGGCCGGCCAGTACCGCGATGAGCTGCGTACTGCGCTAACGCGCCTGTATAAACTGGACGAGTACGATGTCTTCTTTGTCCCATCCGTCCGGATCGGGATGGTGATCCTGTCGCACTTGTTCCGTAAGCAGAACGTTACGCTGTGCCTGGCCCGCCACGAACATTATCAGCCGATCAACCTGCTGTTCCCCGATGCCACGCTGAACGCCGCCTGGCCTGGGGAAATGCACATCATCACTCACGTCAACCCGTATACCGGCGCGGTGAATGCCATCCATCCCGGCCCCGGCAACGCGGTGGTGGACGCTTCGCACAGCTTTGCCACCGGCCTGCACCAAAACCTGGTGGCGCAAAGCAACGTTTTTATTGCGCCGTTGCATAAGCACGCTTCGCTGACCGTTGGGCTGGCGATCGTCGCGATGCGAACAGCGCAGTTCAGTACCCTGCTGCGCAGTGAGCTGCGGCTGTTTGAAGAGGCTACCGCGTCTCTCTGCCCACTGCAGGAAGCTCTGAAAAACGTGCATAGCAACCAATGGCAACCCTACAACGTGGCGCAGGTGGGCGCCATCCGGCTAACGACTCCGGGCGGCGCCGAGTGTGCCTCGGTCAGCGATCCCGGCCTGCCGTTCAGTTGTCTGGCGCTGCCGGCGCTTGATGCAGCGCAGCGCCAGCGGGCTAAAGCCCTCGGCGGCAGTTGGTTCCCGGAAACGCAAACGCTGCGGCTTTCCGGTTGGGCGCGCGGCCAGGCCGGCGAGCACCACGATGCCACCGACGAAATCATTTCAACACTAACAACACTCTGGAGTACACCATGAAACAAAACCCCGGCAACCTGATTGGGATAATAGGGGGAATTATTCTCAGCACCGATTCCGTGTTTATCCGCCTGATGTCCATCCCAAACTCCTGGCTGATTGTCGTGCTGCGCGGGTTGTGTATGTGGGGAATGTTCTTCGCCGTCTGGCTGTTGTGGAAGCGCAGCCGCAGCACCATCGGCACCCCTTGGTTAACGCGCGACAACTGGCTGTCGGCGCTGTTCTTCTGCGTGGCCTCGGCCTGCTTCGTCAATGCACTCAACCGCGGCAATATCGCCACGGTGCTGGTCATCATCTCCTCCACGCCTTTTATTTCCGCGCTGATCTCACGCTTGTTCTTCGGCGTGCGTATCGATCGTAGCCTGATGGCGGCAGCGCTGGCGGGGATTATCGGGGTGGTGATTGTGATGTTCGGCAAATCCGGCGATCAGAGCGCGGTGGCCAACGCCTTCGCGCTGGCGACGGCGGTATCGATGGCGCTGGCGTTTATCTTTTCCTCAAAGGTCAACAGCGGTACGGTCGGCTTGCCGTCTCTGGGCGGCGTGCTGGCATCGCTGCTGATCATGGCGTTCAACGGCAAACAGATGTTCGACACATCGCTGCTGCTCAGCGATACGCAATGGCTCTGGGTGGTAGTGGAAGGCGCGCTGATTATGCCGCTGGCGATGGGGCTGATTGCCTTGTCCACGCGCTTTGTTTCACCGGCGAACGCTGGGCTGTTTCTGCTGCTTGAAACCGCATTGGCGCCGCTGTGGATTTACCTGTTCCTGGGGGAAGCGCCGGCACCGCACGCTCTCGTCGGCGGGGTGATTATCGTGGCCGCGGTGATATCGCAAAGCCTGTATAGCCGCCGCCAGCAGAACACCGAGCGTTATGCCGATGCCGGTTAAGCGGGGTTACATCACAGCGCGCCGTTTTTTACCGGTGTGCCGATAACCCATCGCCAAGGGTGGCGTGTCCTTTTTATACGCAAGTAATAAGCAAGGAGCATGCCGCCTAAGGCGCAGAGGTTGTTGTTAGCTGTCTACTTGGCAACATGGCGTTATCGATTAAATTGAAATTCAGTTCCTCATCCTAGCTATAAATCGTAATGACATCAGCGTTACGCATATTGTATAATTAACATCCAGCGGAACACCCGGAGAATCACAATATGCCCGTTACGAATCACGTTTCCGGCAAGCGCGAAACATTGAATTTACGCATTAAACCCGCCGAACGCGATCTTATCGATCGAGCGGCGAAAGCCAAAGGCAAAAACCGAACCGATTTTGTTCTGGAAGCGGCTCGCGCCGCCGCAGAAGAAGCATTAATCGAACAACGCATTATTATGGCAGATCCTGAAGCCTATCAGGAATTTCTTACCCGTCTGGATCAGGCTCCTGCGCCAAACGCCGCGCTGCGAAAAACCATGCAAACGCCTGCGCCTTGGGATCAGAAAAAATGATCTCCCCCCCGGAGCCGCTTCATGCTGAACATGTACTCGGCCCGTTTTGTTGCGGCGTGGATTCTATGGATAACTGGCTGAAACAACGGGCGATGAAAAATCAGTTAACCGGTGCATCAAGAACATTTGTCTGCTGCGACGGTGCGAAAGTGCTGGCGTATTACTCACTGGCATCCAGTGCGGTAGTGGCAAACGCGGCGCCTGGCCGCTTTCGCCGTAATATGCCTGATCCAATCCCGGTGGTCATACTGGGGCGTCTGGCGGTAGACAAATCATTGCACAGTCAGGGTATCGGACGGGCACTGGTGCGAGATGCCGGCCTACGGGTGATTCAAGTGGCGGAAACTATCGGTATCCGGGGGATGCTGGTTCATGCCTTATCTGATGAAGCGCGGGATTTTTACCAACGGGTGGGGTTTGAGCCCTCGCCGATGGATCCGATGATGCTGATGATAACGCTGGGGGATTTGCTTGCCAGTGCTTAATATATATCCCCCTCATACTGCAAGTTGCAGGTGTGTTGGCTTTATTACTCGGCCCATATATGGACGCTCCGATAATGCCAATGTTTTTTTCTGAAAACGTGAACAGGTATTGCAGCCATATATCCGGTTTCTTTCGGGGTCTTACTGTGACCCGAACCATGATGAAATCCGCCAGGTGAGCGCCTAACCATCCCTACGGGCTACATTGCCCTGGCCGATTACGGTATGTCTCACCTGCGGTCTTACCTGTTTCGCCATCTTCTTGATTACACGAGCAACTACCGGACTGCGTTTACGCTTGCTGCCCCGACGCACTCATTGAGCTAGCCTCAATGGGCGCAGCGGGGCGATATTCTGTTCCCTTCACCAGCATCGACCACAGAATGCGGGCCGTTTTGCTCGCCTGGGCCACCACTGCCACGTTGTAGTTTTTCTTCTGTAGCAAGGCGAACAACCACGGCATCGTTTCCTTGTGCCGTTCAATCACCGCTGCAACGGCACGCGCACCGTGCATCAGCAGATAACGGAAGTATCTGTCCCCCCGCTTGCTGATACGCCCCAGGCGTTGCTTCCCGCCGCTGGAGTGCTCACGCGGCGTCAGCCCCAGCCAGGCAGCAAACTGCTTTGCACAATGAAATTGTTGCCCATTGCCTACCGACGCCACCAGGTAGGTCGCGGTCATCAGTCCCACTCCCGGCACTTTCATCACCCGCTGACAGGCTGGCTGGCTTTTCGCCCACTGACTGAGTTCTTGTTCAATCAGGGTAACCTGGTCTTCGAGCGCAAGGATATGCTCAAACTGGCGCGCAACGCTGCGGCGAACAAAGGGGGACAGGGTAATATCTCCGTTTTCCAGGATATCGGGAATGCCCTGATGAAAAGCACAATGTCCGGTTGGCATAATGAGACCAAACTCGGCCAGCATGGCGCGTAAACTGTTCACGCATGCCACCCGTTCCCGAACCAGTATGTCACGCTCGGAATGCAGAGCGAGTATCGCCTGCTGTTCGGCCGTCTTGACCTGCACAAAACGCATGTTGGGGCGAGTGACTGCCTCGCAAATGGCTTCGGCATCAGCCGCATCGGTCTTGTTGGTTTTCACGTAGGGCTTGACGTATTGCGGCGGCATCAGTTTGACCTGATGACCATACTGGCTGAAAAGCCGGGCAAAGTGATGGCTGGATGCGCAGGCCTCCATCCCAATCAGGCAGGGGCTGAGTTGCATAATGAAAGGCACCAGTTTGTCCCGGTTCAGTTTTTTCCTGAGCACCGTGTGGCCGGTGTGATCGATGCCATGAAGTTGGAAAACATTTTTTGCCAGGTCGATACCCAAAGTAGATACTTGCATTTGGACGCTCCTTCTGCTGAGTTTACGCTCGTATTTTGGCACTTGGATGCCGTCAACGTTGGAGCGTCCATCTCATTATCCCTGGTCCTCGCCCCGATGGGGCCGCTGCCCGCAGCCTTCAAATCTGCTCCCGACGAATTTGTCGCTGCGTTGCCGCCTACCGGCTCGCGGGATAGAAGCCCTGGTAGAGCTGTTCCGCCGCCTGGGCGATTCGCGGCCCCATGCCCAGGATCAGCGCCTGATCGATGGTCACAATATGGTTATTGCGCCACGCGGCCGTCTGGGCAACGCCGGGAATATTGCCCAGCAGTTTTTTCCCGCCGCCCCCGGCCAGGCTTTGCGTGGTAACCACGATGACATCCGGGTTAGCGGCAATAATCGCTTCACCGCTGTAAGTCCGATACTGGCTATGGTTGGCGACATTGCGCCCGCCGGCCAGGCGCAAAACGCCATCGGCCACCGTCCCGCTGCCGGCAATCTGCGGCGAACCGCCGCCTACCGATAACATGAACAACACCTTCACCGGCGCAGGCTGTGTTGCCGCTTTACGCGAGACGGCGGCCAGCCGCTGGCTGATATCGTTAACCAGCGCCTGGCCTTTTTCCGTGGCCCCCAGCGCCGTCGACAACGTTCTTATGTTGCCGAGTAACTGTTCCGCCGTGGCGGGCGTACGCGGTAAGGCAATAATATCCACGTGCTGCTGGCGCAGCTGTTCCAGCACGCTGCGCGGTTCGGCATCCTGCCAGGTAATCAGTTTATCGGGGCGCAACGCCAGCAGCCCTTCAGCGCTCAATTGCAGCCAGTAGCCAACGTGCGGCAGCGCCTGCGTTTGCGGCGGATAAGACGTTGTTTGATCCACCCCCACTACCCGATCCCCGGCGCCGAGCGCATACACAATTTCCACCAGCGAGCCGCCGACCACCACCAGCCGTTCCTGAGCCTGCGCCGCGGCGCACAGCCAACCGGCCAACAAAGCAATAACCAGACGTTTCATCATCAGTCCTTAAAATTGCACGCCAACGCCCAGGGCCGCATTAAAGCCCGCCGCCGGAATAGACTCATGCGCCGTCTGATAACGTTTATCCGTCAGGTTGTTCAGCGCCAACGTGGTTTGGTATTGATTGTCGTCGCCAAATTGCGTGGTAACGGCGAAATTCAGCGTCGCCCAACCGGGGTAACGCACCATTTCAGAGCCGGTGCTGTCTTTCGCCTGGCTAGCCGCGCGAATAAACAGATTGGACTCGACATCAAACGCGTTCAGCGCCAGCGTATGCTTAACCCCGGCACGCCCGGTCAACATCGGTTCGCCGGAATCATAGGTTTTCATCGTCGGCGTCTCGAACTGGCGGCGCATCAGGTTACCGCTGACGTAAGGCACAAACGACCAGCCGTTATATTCCGCAGTCACTTCCATCCCGTAGGTTTTGGCTTTATTCACATTGGCGTAATACTGATATGCCGTATTGCTGGTGTTGCTGTTGCCGTTACATATTGCCTGCCCGGTGCAGGCCAGGCTGGCGATGTAGTCTTTGGCCTCGGCATAGTAAACCGCGCTATCAATCAGCCACGCATGCCCTTTATAGCGGGCGCCAACCTCATAGTTATTGGAGTGTTCGGCTTTTAAGTTCGGGTTGCCGTACGTTGTACCGCCGCCCGCTGAGGTTTCAATATACAGATTCGACAGCGTCGGGAAGACATATCCCTGAGCGAAGGACATCCGCAGTTGCAGATTGTCGAAGCCGGAATAGCGCAAACTCGTGGCCGTGACAAAGGCGTTGTCGCGCACGGAATTATCGCTGAACGCGGTATAGCTTGCGCCGCCGAAGGAATCGGTAACCTGCTTATCGCCGCCGATTGATTTTGATTCCATCCAGTATTGGCGTGCGCCGACAATCCAGGACCAATTATCGGCAAATGCCCATTCATTCTGCCCGAACAGCGACCAGCTGGTTTGTTGCCAACGGTTATTGGCATAGGTCTCGGTGGTCTTATTGGCCGCAGACGGGAAGCCGGTGGTGGTAGAAGTCACCACATTGCCCCAGGCGTTTTGTTTCACCCGATCCTGCTGATACTGCGCGCCTAGGATCAACGCATCACGCTCAAATAAAGCCCAATCGCTCTGCAGGGTAAGGCCCTGGGTATTTTGCGTGTCATGGATCTGGGTTTGGTTGGCAACGTTCACCGTGCCAATCATTGGGCTCGACGGTGTGCTGACGGCAATCTCATTTTCAAATTTGCGCTCCAGCACCTGATGATAGGCATTCAGATGAACCTTTTTGAGAAAGTCGCCACCAGCATCATAGTCATAAAACAGGCCGATTTTCTCACGTTCAAGCTTCGGCAATTTAACGCTGAAGCTTTGATAGCCGGGATCGTTGAAGTAGGTTTGGGTATCCAGGCGGTAGCGATCCACCGACAAGCCAAACTGGTGCCGCCCTAACGTATAGCCCAGCCAGGCGCTCTGGCTTTGATTGCCATAGTTGGTATTCGTTAAACGGCCGTCCGGCGTTTTACGATCGCCATGATCGGCATAACTGCCGCTCAGGCGGTAGCTGAAGTTTTCTACCGTGCCATACACCGAGCCTGAACTGTTCCAGCCATTGGTGGCGCTGTCATAAACGGTTTTAATACTGCCGCCAAAAGGTTTGTCGCCCCCTTTGCGGGTAATAAAATTAATTATCCCGCCGATCGCCTGCGAGCCATATAAAACAGAGTTTGGCCCTTTTACTACCTCAATTCGCTCAATCGCCGATTCATCAATCAATAACCCTGGGCCGGAACCCATGCCCGAGCGCTGATATGTCACCTCTTGCCCATCAATTAATACCAATACCCGCGAGGCATCCTCACCGCGAATACGGATCTGTTTTCGACCGGCCAATGAATTATCGGAAACCTCAACGCCGGGAACATCACGCAGCAAGTCAGCAAGTGATTCGCTGGTAGACTTCCCCAATTCGTCGGCGCCAATAACCTGAACAGAAGCCGGGCTTTCCCATACTGATTTTTCAGAACGGCTGGTGCTCACCACCATCGTATCGCTGCTTTGCGCCGCATCCTCGGCGGTAGTCACTGGTTGAGCAAAAGAATAACCCCCTGATATCAGGAATAAACCACAAAATGAGATCGCATTTTTGCATGGCATGGCAATCAACCCCGAAGGCAAGTGAGAATCATTATCAATTGAATTGTGGTTTTACAGAAAACGGCGGGTGCGATCGAGAAATATTATCGGAAATGAAATGCACGTTGATTAAAATCAAAATGCCAAGAATTATTCTTAGTGGCATTCAAAGAAAAATATACTTACTATGAATGCCAAACTAATGTTAATAAAACTTATGTATGAGTATTATTGTTAAATTCCCATAAAAATAGACAAGCCAGGTTAATTAATCGCATCCCAGTGTTACTCTTTTTTCCCTATAACGTTTTATTTTCGTGATCGCGACACTTTTTATTTGATAAACGAGTTTTATTATCATTTAATTCCGTGAAATTGACCGACCGCAAAGGCGTTATATGGGCTCCCCGCTGATTGATTTCACCCCACACTATGCGCAAGCCGGTGCACAGCCATTTACAGATCGCCACGCCACCATGCCCTGGCGCCCCACGGCGCCCATACCGCCAGAACAGGTGCAGGCACAATGGCAATCACTGGTCAGACAGGCGGCCCCGGCGCGCAAGAGGCTGCTCTATTTGCATGTGCCGTTTTGCGCCACCCATTGCAAATTCTGCGCGTTTTATCAAAACCGCTATAAACCAGAAAGTTGCGAGCAATATACGCAATATCTGCTGCGGGAAATCGACATGGAATCCGGCAGCACACTCCACCAGTCCGCACCCATTCATGCGGTTTATTTTGGCGGCGGCACCCCTTCCGCGCTGGCGGCGAAAGACTTGTTCCGCATTATTCAAACCTTAAGAGCCCGGCTGCCGCTGGCGCCGGACTGCGAAATCACCATTGAAGGGCGCGTACTGGATTTTGATGATGAGCGCATTGACGCCTGCCTGGACGCCGGCGCCAATCGGTTTTCCATCGGCATCCAGACCTTCAATAGCCGCATTCGCAAACAGATGGGGCGAACATCCGACGGGCCGCAGGCCAGGCGTTTTATTGAAGGGCTAAGCAAGCGCGATCGCGCCGCGATCGTCTGCGATCTGTTGTTCGGCCTGCCCGGCCAAAACGCGGAAAACTGGGCGGAAGATTTAACCATCGCCCAGGGCATCGGCCTGGACGGCGTGGATCTCTACGCGTTGAACCTGTTGCCCGGCACGCCGTTGGCGAAAGCGGTCGAAAACAAACGGGTCACAATCCCCACCCCGCTCGAACGGCGCGATCTTTACCTGCAGGGCTGCCAGATGCTCGACGACGCCGGTTGGCGCCATATCAGCAATAGCCATTGGGCATGCACCACCCGCGAACGCAACCTATACAACCTGTTGATCAAACGCGGTGCGGATTGCCTGGCGATGGGCGCAGGCGGCGGCGGTTCGGTTAACGGCCGAACCTACATGGTCGAGCGCCAGTTAAGCAAGTACTACCAGGCGATTGAGCAACAACAGAAGCCGTTGATGATGATGATGCACAGCACGGCAGATAATCAGTGGCGCCATATCCTGCAGGCAGGGGTTGAAATCGGCCGCATTCCGTTGCCTGAAATTACGCCGCATGCGCAGCGGCTGGCGCCATTATTAAGCCAGTGGCACCAGGCAGGCCTGACCAAAGACGCCGGCACCTGCATACGCCTGACCGACGAAGGCCGCTTTTGGGCCAGCAATCTGCTGCAATCGCTGCAACAGCTGATCCTCCAGCTCAATCCCGAATCCCCTACTTCATTACCACAAAGGAGCACCCTACTATGACACCTTCGGATTCATCCTTATCTCTGGCCGAGTTTATGCGCACAGAGCCCGATGGCACGCTGGAAGACATTGCCGAAAAATATCAAACCTCGCTGCTGGCCGTGGTTAAACAGGTTCCGGTTCACCGGGTGGTCAGCGGGGAGCAATTTGACGCCGTGTGGGACGCCATCACCGGCTGGGGGAAAGTGACAACGCTGGTGCATAACCACGATGTGATTTTAGAGTTTTCCGGCGATCTGCCTTCCGGCTTCCACCGCCACGGCTACTTTAATCTGCGGGGTAAAAATGGCATGAGCGGCCATATCAAGGCGGAAAACTGCGCGCATATTGCCCTGATTGAGCGCAAGTTCATGGGGATGGATACCGCTTCAGTGATCTTTTTCAATAGCGAAGAAAAAGCCATGTTCAAGATCTTCCTGGGCCGCGACAGCCACCGGCAACTCCTGGCGGATCAAGTGGCGGCATTCCGGCAGTTGGCGGCAACACTACAGGGCTAAAAACTGCGCGCGCAAGCATGCCCCTGGTCAGCCGGGGGCGGCTCAGCCCAGGCAATGCAAATACAACTGGTTAAAGTTATTGAACCTGAGCTTTGCCACCAGGTTTCTCCGGTGGCCGTAAACGGTTTTTATATCGCAGCCGCACATCTCCGCTATCTGGTGCACGTTTTTCCCCATCATTAACCCTCTGAAGACATCCTTCTCTTTTACCGTCAATATCGGCCTAAACAGATCCTGGGTTTGCGCCATGCGTATTCTCCCGGCATCTTCCACCATTGCCTTAAGCAGGCTGGCGCGCACAGCACCAAGAGAAAGCGACATATCAATGCAAATATATTTTTCCTGCCAACGTTCAAGCTCGGCGGAAGAAAAACACAAGATAACAAAATGGCCATCGGGCCGTTCATACAACAGTAATTCCAGTTCCCACCGCGCCACTCTGGCATCAACAATAAACAGACATGCCGCATATTCGCTGTGCTTGCGTTTCAATAACGGATGATCAACGCCTTCATCCAACAATAGCGTAGACAATCCGTTGAATAGCATATTGTCATCAGAAACCAGATAAAAAATCACCGTTACACCTTTTCAGATGAGAATAATAAAATCAAAGATGCATTTATAATACCATTTATATGATAATGAAAAATTGTCGTGATCACATTGTTGAGGAAGTATTTACATCAGGCGCGGAGAAAAGGGGCAGAGAAAAGGAACAAAGAATAGGATAACGCAGGCATTGTGAGGAAAAGATTCACAGGGGATAGTATCGGCTACCCCCTACTGGCGCATTAGAAAGTCAGGCCGGCGCCGGCGTAAACCCCGTCGAACAAGGTATGGCCAGGGCGGCCATCTTTACCGTCAACGCCCGCATAGCGGTAACCCACTTTCACCGTCAGCGGGGTGAATGGCGCCCAGCTGACCCCACCGTTGGCTTCGGCGTAATTTTTAACGCTGTTGCCCAATCCTTGCGGCGCAGAATAACCTTCGCCGTAAATGGCGATGCTGTCGGTTACGTTGTAGGTAACGCCACCGCCGATCGGGAATACCATCCCGTTATCGCCCTTTTTCGGGCCGATGTAGAGCGCTTTGGCGCCCGCGTTCAGCATCAGCGGCCCCAGCGCCAGGTTATAACCGGCGCCAACGCCGCCAACCTGCGCACCGTCTTTGACGTTTTTAACCCAGTTGCTCTGCAGATACAGGCCGGAGCTGCTTTTCCCCAGTTCCATATCGAGGTTGGTGTAATCTTTGCCGACTTCACTGGTAAAACCCAAAGCAAAAGCGGAACCGGATGCGGCAATCAACGCAAGTGGGGCAAATTTTGCAATTTTCATAACGTATGGCCTCAAAATAAAACATAAATAATTAAACATGCGTAATACATGTAAAAGATGATCTTTGCGGAGCGTGCGGCCGTATCCAATAATGCCCGACTCTTGTCTTCAGGGCCAAAGTTCCGTAACCCCATACCTATATTGTGTAATAGACGGAGACATAAAAAATCACTATGTGACGACCACACCTCATAACTTAGAGGCATATTAACAACAAAACAAACCAGCGCCAAACCGATAATGGGTATTGTTTATCCGTTATTTATGTTAACCAACGCTAATATATCTTCTATTTTTTATCGGGGGGAAAGCGCTCAAAAGAGAAAAAAGAGGGAATGTGACGTTGCCGTGTAATGGAAATCCACGGCAGGTAGCCGGAATATTCATCTTCCTGCTACCTGCCGTATTTTAGCCAGCGATAAAAGATACGCCCATCAAAATCATCATCTTCAACCCGGCTTTATTCCGGGTTTGCGCTATCCACCTTCTCAGGATGCATGCAACTGTATATCACCGGCAGCACCAGCAGCGTCAGCACAGTGGCAAAGCCAAGGCCGAACATAATGACCACCGCCATGCTCTGGAAGAAGACGTCCAGCAGCAGCGGCGCCAGCCCCAGCACGGTGGTAAAGGCCGTCAACAGGATCGGCCGCAGGCGCGAGGTAGCCGCGTCGATAATCGCCGCCGTCTGGGGTTTTTCCCGTTTTTGCTGGTTGATCTCTTCCACTAGCACGATGCCGTTACGGATGAGCATCCCGCTCAGGCTTAGCAGCCCGATCAACGCCATGAAGCCAAAGGGGATGCCGGTCAACAGGAAGCCCAGAGTCACCCCGATCATCGCCAGCGGTACGGTCAGCCAGATGGCCACGGCATTTTTCAGCGAGCTGAACATCAACACGGTAATGATAAACATCACCAGGAAGCCCAGCGGCAATGTGGTGAACAGCCCCGATTGCGCTTCGCTGGAGCTTTCCGCGTCGCCGCCCCATTCGATGCTGTAGCCGAAAGGCAACGCCAGCGCCGCCACTTTTGGCTTGATGCGCGCCAGCAGATCGCCGGACGTTTCGCCGCTCAGCGGGCTGGGATCGGTTTGTACCGTCAGCACCCGGATGCGGTCGCGCCGCATGATCAGCGGCTCTTCCCACTCGGTGGTAAAGGCGCTCACCACGTTGTTTAACGGGATAAACTGCTGCTGCGACTGGCTCCAGACCATGATATTGGCCATATGGTCGGCATCAAGCCGTTCGTTGGCCGGCGGGCGCATCACGATCGGCAGCAAACGCGAGCCGTCACGGTAGATCCCCACCACGCCGCCTTCGAAATTCATCCGCAACGCGCTGTCCACCTCACGCTTATCCACCCCCAGTTCACGCCCCAGGTAAGTGGAAAACTGCGGGCGGATGACCTTGCTGCGCTCTTGCCAATCGTTGCGGCTGCCATCGGCCCCACCGTCGGCCATGATGATGTCATCGATTTGGCTGGCGATGTGCCGCAGCACGTCCGGATCCGAGCCTCTGATCCGCGCCTCGATGGCGCTGTCGTTGGAAGGCCCGAACATGATGCGTTTAATGCGCTCGTTCACGTCCGGATGGTTGGCGTGGATGTAATTCTGGATCTGCTGCGCAATGCCGCCGATGCGGCGCTGATCGTCCACCCGGACCATGATTTGCGCATAGTTGGTGTACTGGCGCTGCGAATTGTAGGTCAGCATAAAACGCATGCTCCCCTGGCCGATGGTGGTCACGGTGGTATCCACTCCGGGTTGCTGGCTGACGTTCTGCTCGATGTTTTTCGTCACCGCCGCGGTGTAGTTGATATCCGTGCCATAGGGCAGCCACAGATCGACAAAGAAAATCGGCGTATTGGCAGACGGGAAGAAGTTCTGCCGCACGTGACCAAAACCATAAATTGAAGCGCCCAGCAACCCAGCCAACACCACCAGCGTCACCGCCCGTTGGCGCAGCAGCCCGCTCAAGATCCCGCGGTAAATGCGGAACACCCGGCCGCTGTACGGCGATGCCGGCTCGCCGCCGGTCTGCGCTTTCAGGCTAAGATCCACCTTGCCGAACGCCCACTTGATAAATACCGGCGTCAGCGTCAGCGCCGTCAACCAACTCAGCATCAGGGAAATCAACAGCACCTGGAACAGCGATTTACAATATTCCCCAGTGGAATCCTGCGATAAACCAATCGGCGCAAACGCCAGCACCGCAATCACCGTCGCCGCCAGCAGGGGCAAGGCCGAGCGCCTGATGATATACCGCACGGCGTCGAGCGGCCGTTTACCACGCTGTTGCTCAACCAGGGCGCCCTCCACCACCACGATGGCGTTATCCACCAGCATGCTCAGTGCGATAACCAGCGCCCCCAGAGAAATGCGCTGCAGTTCGATCCCCAGCAGATACATGATTAACAGCGTACCGAGCACATTGATGGCAAGCGAGGCGGCAATAATCACCCCGCTGCGCATCCCCATGAAAATCAGCAGAGTGCCGATGACAATCACCAGCGCCATCAGGAAGTTAAGGATAAAACCGTTCACCGAATGCTTAACTTCGGCCGCCTGATCGTAAAACACCTTCAGTTGAATGCCCGCCGGCTTCTCCGCCTCCATACGTTTGAGCTGGGCTTCGATGGCATTGCCCACCGTGATGACATTCACGTTAGGCACAAACGAAATACCCATGGTCAGCGCATTGTGGCCATTGGCATGGTAGATATTGGTCGGTTTGTCATTCAGGCTGCGCGACAGCGTGCCGATATCACGCAGGTAAACGCTGTGCGTGCTGCCGGGTGGGCTGATCAGCAAGTTGCCCAGTTCCTCGATGCTTTGGAATTCGCCGGTGGGGTGCAGCCGAATAGATTCGCTGCCAACCGTAATGCTGCCCGCATCGGAAACGATATTCTGGCGGCTCAGGATATCCGCCAGCCGCTGCAGGGTGATGCCGTATACGCTCATTTTGGCGCGTGAGATCTCAAGGTGGATTTCCTCCGGGATCACGCCGCCGATCGCCACTTTGCCGACGCCGGGCAGCAAGACTAGATCGCGCCGCAGCTGTTCTGCATAGTTACGCAGTTCCTGGTTGTCGTAGTTGTCGCCGTAAATCGCAAAGAAAAAGCCGTACACATCGCCGAAATCATCATTCACAAAGGGGGCGGCGACCCCAGGCGGGAATTGCAAGGCGGCATCGCCGACGCGGCGGCGCAGTTCGTCCCAAATCTGCGGCAGCTCGGCGGCGCCGTATTGCGAACGGATATTGACGGTGATCTGCGACAGGCCAACGCTGGAAATAGAACTGACGTTATCCAGGTAAGGCAGGCGCTGGAGCGCGTTCTCCAGCGGCAGCGTCACTTCCTCTTCCACCTGCTGCGTGGAGGCGCCGGGGTATTGCGTGATCACCACCGCCGTTTTCACCGTGAACGCCGGATCTTCAAGGCGGCCAATATTAAAAAAAGCGATGATGCCGCCCACGCCCAGCAGCAAAATCATCAGCCAGGCACGGGTGCGATTATTAATGATGCCGTCAATCATGCCCATCATCACAGACCCCTTTCCCGCGTCCAGATGCGCACCGGCTGCTGCGCGCGCAACTCCCCGACGCCGGCGGAGACAATCCGATCGCCGGGCTGTAAGCCGGCGGTGATTTCAATGCCCTGCGAGGTTATCTGGCCAACCTTGACCACGCGGTCCTCCACCCGCAAGGCGCCGTTCTCCTCTTTAATCACCCAGACGTGCGCCTGGTTCAGTTGGCTTTTATCCGGGTTGAACACGGCTTCGACCGGCACCACCATGGCGCTGGCCTGCGCAGCGGTCGGTAAATTGCCCAGATTAATGGAAACGGTGCCGCTCATGCCGCCGACCACCGGCAAATCCGCCGGGCGCGGCATGGTCAAGGTGATCTGGTAGGTCAAGGTGCCGGAATCGGTATTGGTGGCATGCTCTTTATAGCTGGCGATAAACTCGCGATCCGGCAGATTATTGATGCGCACCCGCGGGCGATAATTGACGTTGCGCACGTCCAGGCTGGTAAACAGGCTTTCCGGCACATTGAACACCACGTCCAGCGATTGCAGGCTGCTCAAAGTGGCGATCGCCTGCCCGGCGGCAACCACCTGGTGGTTGCGCACGTTGAGTCTGGCGATCACGCCGTCAAACGGCGCGCGCAGCGTCAGGTATTGCAGCTCTTCCTGGGCTATTTTCAGCGCCGCGGAAGCTGAATCCCGATTGGCCCGTTGCACGTCCAGCTCGGCGCGGGAAACCACATGCCGCTGCGCCAAGGTGGAAAAACGTTCGAATTGACGCTGCGCCAGGTTAAACGCACTCTGGCGTTCTTTTACCCGCAGGCTGGCATCGCTCGCATTGAGCTGCGCCAGGATATCCCCAGCCTTGACCTTGGCCCCTTCACGTATATTCAACTGTTGTAATTGGCCGGCGCGCTTGAAAGACAGCGTGGTATCATCCCCGGCCAACACGCGGGCCGGAAAAACGCGGCTATCAAGGCGGTGCGTTTCATCGACGGTAAATACTTTTACCTGGCGTGGAGGGGAATTCACTTCCGGTTCGGAACGATCGCAGCCCGCCAGCAGCAGGGCGGAAAAAATGACAAGCAGAAAATGGATTTTCAACACTTCACCTCATTACGTACAGTACGGGGTATAGTTTTTTTGGCCCCAAAGCGCAAACGCTCGCCTTTTTCCTGTTAGAGCAGGCAAGAAGCCACCTGAAAATGAATGGCAAAGAGCAATATTCCCTATATTCAGCAGTGCTAACCTATATTGCTGCTTACCGCTGCCAGATTGAAGACAAACGGTTGACCCACGCAAATTCAGCGCGCAACAGGGTATGTATTCATTATTAACACACCATCTTTAACTATTGCGCGCCCGTAGGGAAATCGCCACATTTTGCGTTCAAAAAATTATAACTAACTGTTTTGAAAGACTATAAATTTGATTATAAGCTAAAAAACATCTGAATGTGGTATTTAATATATTATGGTTTAAGCTTGATTTATATTTTGATTTAGAAAAACCGTAAAATGCCTATTTATCGGATAAAAAAACTAATAAGAAAGTTATTCAAAATTCCCATACCGTTTTTTAACATTTTTTATATGAAAATTAAGGTTGTCCCCATGATGTCTAACCGGATTAACCGGAACAAACAGGAGTCAGACGTATGAGTGATATAAAGCCACCTGTCGTGGATCCTATTTCACCCCAGGAAGAATGGTATCAGCGCAGTGTTGAAGAAAGCCTGTCTGCACTCAACACCACACCCAGTGGCCTGAGTGCCGCTGAAGCACAGCAACGTTTAACGCAATATGGGGCGAATGTCTTACCGCAGGCACAATCCAAATCATTATTTATTAAATTTATTGCGCATTTTAAAGATGTGCTGATCTATATCCTGCTGGCGGCCGCGGTTGTCACCGCCATTATGGGCCACTGGGTCGATACGCTGGTGATCCTCGGCGTTGCGGTGATTAACGCACTCATCGGCTTTATCCAGGAAAACAACGCGGAAAAATCGCTGAAAAGCATTCAGAATATGTTGTCCAACGAGGCGCAGGTATCGCGCGATGGACAGCATATGACCCTCGGCACCGAACAGCTGGTTCCCGGCGATATTGTCCTGCTGCGCCCTGGCGATCGTATTCCCGCCGATCTACGCCTGATCGAAGTGCATAATTTGCGGGTGGAAGAAGCCATCCTGACCGGGGAATCCACCGTCGTATCAAAGAAAATCGATCGGCTCGAAGGCGAAAAATCACTGGGCGATCGTAAAAACCTGGCGTTCTCCGGCACCACCATCAGCTCCGGTACCGCCGTTGGGGTGGTGATCGCCACCGGCGGCAATACGGAACTTGGGCATATCAACGAAATGATCTCCTCGATTGAGGAGAACAAAACCCCGCTGCTGGTGCAGATCGATAAGCTGGGCAAGGCGATTTTCGTCATCATCCTGTTCATGATGGCCGGCCTGTTGATTTTTGGCTATATGCTGCGCGACATGCCGTTGCCGGAGCTGCTGCTGGCCGTGATCAGCCTGGCCGTAGCCGCCGTGCCGGAAGGCTTGCCGGCAATCATCTCGATTATTCTTTCGCTCGGCGTACAGGCCATGGCCCGTTCGCGCGCCATCATTCGCAAACTGCCGACGGTTGAAACCCTGGGCGCCATGTCGGTGATCTGCTCGGATAAAACCGGCACGCTGACCATGAATGAAATGACGGTGAAAGCGGTGATCCTGGCAGATAAAACCTGGCGGGTGGAAGGCAACAGCTACGAGCCGCAGGGCGATTTCTATATCGATGGCGAAACCACCGCAACCGCCCCAGACAGCTCGACGCTGTTGAGCCAGTTCCTGCGCGCCGTGGATTTGTGTAACGAAAGCCAGCTGCGGCAGGATAAACAAGGGCTGTGGTCCATCACCGGCGGCCCAACCGAAGGGGCGCTGAAGGTACTGGCGGCGAAAGCCAGGCTGCCGGCCACCCAGAATGAAATCACCACCAAGATCCCCTTTGATTCGCTGTACAAATATATGGCGATCGCCTGTAAGGTCGACAACCAACCGCAAATTCTGTTGACCGGCGCGCCGGACGTCCTGCTGAACCTGTGCCAATTCCAGCAAACGGCGTCTGGCGCCGAACCGCTGGATAAAACCTACTGGGAAAACGCCATTGCACGCTACGCACGCGAAGGCCTGCGTATGGTGGCCGCCGCCTGGAAAGCGCCGCAGGAGGTGATCGACAAACTCGATCACCCGATGCTGCACGACGGCATGATCCTGATCGGCATCGCCGGCATGATGGATCCGCCGCGCCCGGAAGCCATCACCGCGATCGACGAATGCCAACAGGCCGGCATCCGCGTGAAGATGATCACCGGCGATCACCAAGAGACGGCGATGGCGATCGGCAAAATGCTGGGGATTGGCAACAGCGCGGATTCCGTTACCGGCTATCAGCTTGAGCACATGGACGATGAAGAACTTAAAGGCGTCGCCCAGAAATACGACATCTTTGCCCGCACCAGCCCGGAACATAAACTGCGCCTGGTGAAGGCACTGCAGAAAACCGGTGAAATCGTCGGCATGACCGGCGACGGGGTGAACGATGCGCCGGCGCTGAAGCAATCCAACGTGGGCATCGCCATGGGGATTAAAGGCACCGAGGTAACCAAAGAATCCGCTGATATGATCCTGGCGGACGATAACTTCGCCACCATCGCCAATGCCGTCAAAGAAGGCCGCCGGGTTTACGATAACCTGAAAAAAACCATCCTGTTCATCATGCCCACCAACCTGGCGCAGGGGTTGTTGATCATCATCGCCATCCTGATGGGCAACCTGTTGCCGCTGACGCCGGTGCAAATTCTGTGGATGAACATGGCGACCTCCGCCACCCTCTCCTTCGGCCTGGCGTTTGAAGCGGCGGAAAGAAACGCCATGCGGCGCCCGCCGCGCAATGTTAAAAGCCATGTGATGGACGGCTACGCAATTTGGCGCGTGGTGTTTGTCGGGCTGCTGATCTCAATCAGCACCTTTATTCTGGAAGCCTGGCTGCAGCCGCGCGGTTACAGCCCGGAATTTATCCGCACCGTGCTGCTGCAAACGCTGGTCACAGCCCAGTGGGTGTATATGATCAACTGCCGTGATTCCGAGCACTTCTCACTCAACCGAGGCCTGTTGCAGAACAAAGGGATTTGGATCGTCACCGCCGCGTTGGTCGCGCTGCAAGCGCTGATTATCTACGTACCGCTGATGAACACGCTGTTCGGTACCCAACCGCTGCCGTTCCGTTACTGGCTGATTGCGTTAGGCATCGGCGTCGCGCTGTTTATCATTGTCGAAATTGAAAAACGCCTGACCCGCCGCTGGCGCAAGGCGTAACCGCAGCCGATAAAGGCGGCGCCTGCACACGGGCGCCGCCCCTTTCCCGCTTAAGATCAACGGCAGTAAATACGGAACAGGCGCGCCAGATGCGCCCCCACCGGCGTCAGCGTCGTGTCCTTACGCTGCACCAGGTAAAACGTCGCCATCGGCAGGCTTTCCGCCAAATCCAACGCCACCAGATGGCGCCCCATGATCGGATCCGAAATCACATCCACCGACAGGATGCTGACGAAATCGCTCTGCGCCACCAGACTGGTGCAACTCATGAAGGTTTCACAGGTCACGCTGACCGCAGGCAGTATTCCCATATTGCCGAACAGTTCATGTAACAGCCGGTAGTAGCTGCCCTGCGGCGTCGGCATGGTCCAGTCGCAATGTTGCAATTCTTGCAGCGTTGTCGCCCCTTCCAGCGGGTGCCCCTTGCGTACCACCACCTTGTACTCTTTATCCATCAGCCGTTCATAGCTCAATTCATTATCCTGGCCGCAGGGATAATAGGTATTGACGGTAAAATCCAGCTCCCCCTGGCGCAGCGCCGGGATCATCGAAACCAACTGCCCCTCGACGATACGCACCTTCACGTTGGGATACTCGCGGTGAAATTGCGTGATCACCTGCGGCATCACCGTGCGCGCAATGCTGCCGCCGATGCCGATGTTCACCGTGCCGCCGGCAAGCCCCAACCGCTGTTGAATATCCTCCTGCGCCACGCGCAGCTCTTCCAGAATCAGGCTGGCGTGCTGGAAAAAGTTATCCCCGCAGTCCGTCAACACCACCCCCTCGCGGCGGCGGATAAACAGCCTGGCGCCCAAAAACGCTTCCAGTTCCTGAATCGATTTGGTCAGCGCCGGTTGGGAAATATGGCAAATGCGGCTGGCGGCACGAATGCTGCCGTGGCGGCTAACGGCCACAAAGGCGCGCAGCTGATGCAGTTTTATTGCGGCGGGCATAGGCAATGGTGATAACCGTTGTTTATCAATAACAAGATATTGGCATCTTATTTATCCGGTTTCCATTGTGTACATTCGAGAAAAAGAATAATAAATAACCATCCGTTATTTTACACATTTATCAAAATTTTCCGCTTTTTCCACGGAAATAAGCAACATTTAACGCTTTTTCTCATGCAATTTATCAGAGCTTCAATGCTGCCTGCCTTTTGCGCAGGCGCGATAACTACGGAAAATCACGATGGATACACTCTCAACGTTAATCGCCGAACTTTCGCCCCAGCTCCAGGCCTGGCGCCGTGACTTCCACCGCTATGCGGAATCCGGCTGGTTTGAATTCCGCACCGCCACGCTGGTGGCGGAACAGTTGGATCGCTTAGGTTACCGGCTACAGCTTGGCCGCGAAGTCATCAAAGCCGATGCGCGCATGGGCTTGCCTTCGGCCGAAGCACTGCTGGCGCAAGAGCAACGCGCGCGCGAACAGGGCGCGCTGGAGAAATGGCTGCCGTACTTTTCCGGCGGCTTCGCCGGCATTGTCGCCACGCTGGAAACCGGCCGCCCCGGCCCGACTATTGCCTACCGCGTCGACATGGATGCCCTCGATCTGGACGAACTGCTGCAACCGGCGCACCTGCCGTTCCGCGAAGGTTTCGCCTCTTGCAACAGCGGCATGATGCATGCCTGCGGGCATGACGGCCACACCGCCATCGGCCTGGGGCTGGCGCACGTCTTCAAACGCCTGGAGGCGCAGCTCAGCGGCACCATCAAACTGATTTTCCAGCCGGCGGAAGAAGGCACGCGCGGCGCGAAATCCATGGTGGAAGCCGGGGTAGTGGACGACGTCGATTTCTTTACTGCCACCCATATCGGCACCGGCGTGCCCGCCGGTGAACTGGTGTGCGGCAGCGACAGCTTTATGGCCACCAGCAAGCTGGACGTCACCTTTCGCGGCACGGCCGCCCATGCCGGCGCCAAGCCGGAAGACGGCCGCAACGCACTGCTGGCGGCGGCGCAGGCCACCCTGGGGCTTTATGCCATCCCGCGCCACAGCGAAGGCGCTTCGCGCATCAACGTAGGGGTGCTGCAGGCCGGCAGCGGGCGAAATGTGATTGCCGATCGAGCGTTAATGAAGGTGGAAACCCGCGGCGCCACCAATGAAATCAACGAGTTTGTCTATCAACAGGCGCTGAACGTGATTCAGGGCGCCGCCCAGATGCACGGCGTCACCTGCGATATCGCCCTGATGGGGGCCGCGCAAAGCAGCAAACCAACGCAACCGTGGGTGGAATATATCCAGCGCCAGGCCCAGGGCATCAGCGAACTGCGCTCGGTGGTGCAACGCCGTGAACAGGCGGCCGGTTCGGAAGATGCCACCTACATGATGGAGCGGGTGAAAGCGCACGGCGGCCAGGCGTCATACGTGATTTTTGGCACCGAACTGAGCGCCGGCCACCACAATGAAAAGTTTGATTTCAATGAACAGGTCATGGCCGTAGCGGTGAAAACCCTGGCGACCTTGGCGCTCAACCTGCCAAGCTTTGGCGAGACACGATAAGCCCCCCCCGGCGGGGTAAACCCTCGCCGCTGTAGGTATAACCGCCCCCAGCCCAGGCGCCGGCTGGGGCGGCGGGAACAAGCACAACACAAAATAATTATAAATAAATCAAATAATAATAATTTCCCACGGCAAAAAACGGCGCAACGCCAACTATGGGATATCACAACAGGACAAACACCGAGGGTAGAATATGAATGAGGCGATTCACACAGCCGACAAAAAACCCAGCCGCATTTTTTACTGGGTTGAACGTATCGGGAATAAAATTCCCAATCCGTTTTTGTTATTCGTTTATCTGATTATTATTCTGATGCTGGCCACCGCGCTATTCTCCTGGCTCGGGGTCGTGGTGAAAAACCCGGCCAACGGCGCACAGATCCAGGTGAAAAACCTGTTGAGCGTGGAAGGGATCCAGTGGATTTTCCCCAATATCATCCACAACTTCAGCAGCTTCGCCCCGCTGGGGGCGATTCTGGCGCTGGTGATCGGCGCCGGGCTGGCGGAAAAAGTTGGGCTGTTGCAGGCGCTGATGTACAAAATGGCCTCGCACGTCAATGCCCGTTACGCCAGCTATATGGTGCTGTTTATCGCCTTTTTCAGCCATATTTCCTCAGATGCCGCACTGGTGGTCATGCCGCCGCTGGGCGCCCTGATCTTCCTGGCGGTTGGCCGCAACCCGATCGCCGGGCTGCTGGCCGCCATCGCCGGCGTCGCCTCCGGCTTTACCGCCAACCTGCTGATCGTGACCACCGATGTGCTACTTTCCGGCATTAGCACCGAAGCGGCCAAAGCGGTGGACGGCGCGCTGCACGTCAGCGTGATCGACAACTGGTACTTTATGGCCACCTCGGTGATCGTGCTGACCATCGCCGGCGCGCTGTTGACCGATAAGGTCATTGAACCCCGCCTGCCGGCCTGGGAAGGCGGCGCCGAAGACAAAATTGAAGCGCTGACCCCGCTGCAAAATCGTGGCCTGATGATGAGCGGCATTGCCGCGCTGATCTTTATTGCGGCGATCGCCGCGCTGGTGGTGCCGGAATCCGCGCCGCTGCGCGATCCGAAAACCGGCTCGATCATCCCTTCGCCGTTCATCAAAGGCATCGTGCCGATCATCATTCTGTTCTTTTTCGCCGTCGCCATTACCTATGGCGTGGTCACCAAGCAGATCCGCCGCGCAGACGACGTTCCTAATCTGTTGATCGATCCAATGAAAAATATGGCGGGCTTTATCGTGATGGTGTTTCCGCTGTCGCAGTTTGTCGCCTTTTTCAACTGGAGCAACATGGGCAAGTTCATGGCCATCGGCCTGACGGATATGCTCGAAGCCGCCGGCATGAGCGGCGCCCCGGCGTTTCTTGGCCTGATGTTCCTTTCCGCCTTCCTGTGCATGTTTATCGCCAGCGGTTCGGCAATCTGGTCGATTCTGGCGCCGATTTTCGTGCCGATGTTCATCCTGCTGGGCTTCCACCCGGCGTTCGCCCAGATGATTTTCCGCATCGCCGACTCCTCCGTCTTGCCGCTGGCGCCGATGTCGCCGTTTCTGCCGCTGTTCCTCGGCTTCTTGCAGCGCTATCGCAAGGATGCGCAGTTGGGCACTTACTACATGCTGATCATCCCCTACCCGCTGGTATTCTTCAGCGTCTGGATCCTGTTGCTGCTGGCCTGGTATGCGCTTGGCCTGCCGATTGGCCCGGGCATATACCCAAAACTGGGTTAATCTGCAATGCTCCCCGGCGCTTTACCGGGGAGAAAAGCAACTATTGCAAAAAAATGGCCCGATGACGGCTCACAATTTTGATCTGGTTAACATCTCTCAGATAATTTGTTGCATTGCTAAATCGGTTCTTCTATTTTAGCACCCCATCTATCTACGTTAAAAAAGCAGGGATTAATCATGGCTAATCGCGTGTGGGTTCTGGGTGACGCCGTCGTCGACCTGGTGCCAGGAAATTCAAACAGTTACCTAAAATGCCCCGGCGGCGCACCGGCCAACGTTGCGGTAGGCATCGCGCGTCTGGGGGGCAATAGCGCCTTTATCGGCCGCGTGGGTAACGACAGTTTCGGTTCTTTCCTGCAGCAGGTGCTGTGTGACGAAGGCGTCAACACCCAGCATATGACGCAAGACAGCGAATACCACACGTCGACCGTGGTCGTGGATCTGGATCAGCAAGGTGAGCGCTCATTCACCTTCATGGTCAGCCCCAGCGCCGATCTGTTCCTGCAACCCAGCGATTTGCCAACCTTCCAATCCAGCGAATGGCTGCATGTGTGTTCTATCGCGCTTTCTCAGGAACCCAGCCGCAGCACCACGTTTACCGCGATGGAAAACATCCGGGCCGCAGGCGGCTGGGTCAGTTTTGATCCCAACATCCGCGAAGACATCTGGAAAGACCCGGAAGAACTACGCCGGAATCTGGAACAAGCGCTGATGCTGGCCGACGTGGTAAAAATCTCGCAGGATGAGCTGAGCTTCATCAGCAAGATTGATGAATTGGAAAGCGCGGTTGACTGGATGATGGCCCACTTCCCGCTGAAGCTGTTGCTGGTGACCCTCGGCGGCAAAGGCGTTTGCATTCACGATGGCAAACAGCATCATCATTTCAACGCCATGTCGATCACCCCAGTGGATACCACCGGCGCGGGCGATGCCTTCGTGGCCGGGCTGCTGGCCGCACTGGCGGTGCTTGGCCGCCTGCCGAATGACGACGAATGGGCAGCGGTGATCGCTCAGGCCCAGGCCTGCGGCGCGTTAGCAACCACGGAAAAAGGCGCCATGACGGCGCTGCCGCGCGCCAACGAACTGATGGCCTTCCTGAAAAAACACCTGCATCAGCAAGCCTGAGCACCATATAGGCTTGCGCGGCAGGCCCGTGCGACAACGCCATTCATGTTTGTTGCGATGAATGGCGTTATGGCGAGTTCCTTTAGCGCTTATGTGTTTGGTCAATAAACAATCACATTTCGAGCTAAATTGGGCGCTTGATCACATTAGCGGGATCCTATTCGTCAACTTCGTTGCCAAGTTACACGGACATTTATTATCTTACGGCCAAGAAAAATCGGTTTAGCAATTTAGCAAACATCATAATGCGTTCATATAACGCATCAGCATGGTGAAAACCCACGCTATCTGGCTGGCATAACGGGGTTCCCCCCGTTTACCTGGCCCGGCATTTTGGTTTCGGCCGCAACCGTCTTGCGCGCGCTGCGACGCACAGACAAACCGGCGCCTGAACCGGGCTTTCAGTACGTTTCTCACGCTGACCGACTCATTTCCGCTGTGGCAAAGCCAACAGCGGCGTTTTTGTATATATAGGGGATAACATGGATATTACTGCAACCGCCAAGGCGTTGTTACCACTGCTCGGTGGTAAAGATAACATCGCTAGCGCGGCACACTGCGCAACCCGTTTGCGCCTGGTGCTGGTCGACGACAGCAAAGTAGACAAGGCGGCCATCGGTAAACTGGAAGGCGTAAAGGGCTGCTTTAGCAACGCCGGGCAAATTCAGGTGATCTTCGGCACGGGGCTGGTGAACAAAGTCCATGCGGAATTTATCAAAGCCGCCGGCGTCAGCGAATCCAGCAAATCAGAAGCCGCCAATATCGCCGCGAAAAAACTGAACCCGCTGCAACGCATCGCCCGCCTGCTTTCCAACATCTTTGTGCCGATCATCCCTGCCATTGTGGCATCCGGCCTGCTGATGGGCCTGCTCGGTATGGTGAAAACCTACGGCTGGGCCGATGCCGACAGCGCCCTGTTCATCATGCTGGATATGTTCAGCTCTGCGGCGTTCATCATCCTGCCGATCCTGATCGGTTTCACCGCCGCGCGCGAATTCGGCGGTAACCCTTATCTGGGCGCCACGCTCGGCGGCATTATGATCCACCCGGCGCTGACCAATGCCTGGGGCATCGCCAGCGGCTACCCGACCATGAATTTCTTCGGTCTGGATATCGCCATGATCGGCTATCAGGGCACAGTATTCCCGGTATTGCTGGCGGTATGGTTCATGAGCCTGCTGGAAAAACAGCTGCGTAAAGTGATCCCGAACGCGCTCGATCTGATCCTGACGCCGTTCCTGACGGTGATCATCTCCGGCTTTATCGCCATGCTGTTCATCGGCCCGGCCGGCCGCGCCCTGGGCGACGGCATCTCCTTCGTGCTTAGCAACCTGATTGCCCACGCCGGCTGGCTGGCAGGGCTGCTGTTCGGCGGTTTGTACTCCGTGATCGTCATCACCGGTATCCATCACAGCTTCCACGCGATTGAAGCCGGCCTGCTGGGCAACCCGAATATCGGCGTTAACTTCCTGCTGCCTATCTGGGCCATGGCCAATATCGCACAGGGCGGCGCTTGCCTGGCCGTGTATTTCAAAACCAAAGATGCCAAGATTAAGGCTATCGTGGTGCCTTCTGCGTTTTCCGCCATGCTTGGCGTGACCGAAGCGGCGCTGTTCGGCATCAACCTGCGCTTTGTGAAACCGTTCGTGGCCGCACTGATCGGCGGCGCGCTGGGCGGCGCCTGGGTGGTTGCCAACCACGTAGGGATGAACGCCGTCGGCCTGACCGCCGTTCCCGGCATGGCGATTGCGCAAGCCAGCTCACTGATGAACTATATTATTGGTTTGGTTATCGCTTTCGGCAGCGCCTTTATTGTTTCCCTGCTGCTGAAATACAACACGGCGGACAGTGAATAATGGAAGAATTGAGCTTGATGAAACAGGCGGCGCTGGCCCTGATGAATGGCCAGCAACGTGCCGCAAGCGATCCGCACCGCCCGGCCTGGCACCTGGCGCCAAGCGTGGGTTTGCTGAACGATCCCAACGGTTTTATCCAGCATAACGGCACCTTTCACCTGTTTTACCAGTGGAACCCCTTGGCCTGCGATCACACCCGCAAGTGCTGGGGCCACTGGCAATCGCGCGATCTGGTGCACTGGCAGCACCAGCCGGTGGCGCTGCTGCCCGGCAACTGTTATGACAGCCACGGCTGCTATTCCGGCTCCGCGGTGGCGCAAGACGGCGCCATCGTGCTGGTGTATACCGGCAACGTAAAGTTCCCGGACGGCTCCCGCACCGCCTACCAGTGCTTGGCACGGGAAGGCGAACTGGGCGAGTATGACAAACTCGGCCCGGTGTTGCCGCTGCCGGAAGGCTACAGCGGCCACGTGCGCGATCCCAAAGTCTGGCGCCACCAAGGCAGTTGGTACATGGTGCTGGGCGCACGCGATTTGCAAGATCAGGGCAAAGTGCTGCTGCTGCGCTCCGACGATCTGCGCGCCTGGCAACTGCTGGGCGAAATCGCCGGTTCGCGGCTCAACGGCCTAGGCGATTTCGGCTACATGTGGGAATGCCCAGATCTGTTCAACGTTGATGGCCAGGACGTGCTGATCTGCTGCCCGCAGGGGCTGGCGGCGCAAGAGGAATGCTACCTTAACGTTTATCAGGCCGGGTATTTTAGCGGCAGCCTGGATTATCAGGCCGCGCGTTTTGCCCATGGCGCTTTCCATGAGCTGGACGCCGGGTTTGAGTTCTACGCGCCGCAAACAACCCTGGCCGAAGACGGCCGCCGCCTGTTAATCGGTTGGATGGGCGTGCCGGAACAGGATGAAGACGACCATCCGACGGTGGGCTACGGCTGGATCCACACCATGACCTGCCCGCGCGAACTGACATGGAACAACGCGAAGCTGTACCAACGGCCGGCGCGCGAACTGCAGCAACTGCGCGGCGAACTCACCCAGTGGCAAGGCAAAGCCGGCGACGCCCCGGCGCTGGCGATCGGCAGCGCCGAGCTGCAACTGGCCCCAAGCGGCCCGTTCAGCGCCCGCTTCGGCGATGGCATGACTCTGGCCTGGGACGGCGAACGCCTGCAGCTCACGCGCGCCAACCTGCACAGCGGCAAGCCAGAGCACCGCTACTGGCGCGGCCAGGTGACGCACCTGCAGATACTGTTTGACCGTTCCAGCGTGGAAATCTTCATTAACCACGGCGAAGCGGTGATGAGTTCGCGTTACTTCCCAACGCCAGCGCCGCAGTTGGCATTGGCCGGAGATGCTACAGTCACGTTACAACACTGGCCGATGGCGTCATGCATGCTAGAATGAGTCACCCTGTGACGAATTCAGATGCTGTCAGTGAAAAAAAATAAACGCATTACCATCAGTGATATCGCAGCCTTGGCTGGCGTGTCGAAGTCGACCGCCAGCCTGGTGCTCAACGGCCGCAGCAAGGAATATCGCGTTTCGGATGAGACCCGCGATCGCATTATGGCGTTAGCCAATGAGCACCACTACCAACCCAGTTTCCATGCCCGCTCGCTGCGCTCTAGCCGCAGCCATACCCTGGGGCTGGTGGTGCCGGAAGTGACCAACTATGGTTTTGCCGTTATCTCTCGCGAGCTGGAAACCCTGTGCCGCGAAGCAGGCCTGCAACTGCTGATCGCCTGCACCGATGAAAACCCCAGCCAGGAAATGATGGCGGTTAACAGCCTGGTGCAACGGCAGGTCGACGGGCTGATCGTCGCCTCCAGCCAACTGAACGACACCGAATACCAGAAGATCAACGCCCGACTGCCGGTGGTGCAGATGGACCGCCTGATCGCCAATTCAGATCTGCCGCTGGTGATCACCGATTCGGTATCCGCAACCGCCACTCTGGCGGAAAACGTCGCCCGCCAGCACCCGGATGAGTTCTATTTCCTCGGCGGGCAGCCGCGGATTTCCCCCACCCGCGATCGCCTGGCCGGCTTCCAGCTTGGCCTTGAACGCGCCGGCGTGGCATGCAAACCCGAGTGGATCATCAACGGGCACTATCACCCCAGCGCCGGCTACGAGATGTTTGCGCAGCTGTGCGCCCAGCTTGGCCGGCCGCCCAAGGCGGTGTTCACCGCCGCCTGCGGCATCCTGGAAGGGGTGTTGCGCTACCTGACGCAGCATTCGCTGATGGAAAGCGACATCCACCTGTGCAGCTTTGACGACCATTACCTGTTTGACTGCATGACGCTGAAAATAGACACCATTGCCCAAGATTGCCAGGGCCTGGCGCAGTTCAGCTTTGACATGGTCACCGCGCTGATTGACGAGCGTGAGCCGGCCAACCGCAGCCTTTACCTGCCCGGCACCATCCACTGGCGCCACCCCGGCTCACAGGCACTGAACGCCTGATGCCGCCCGCCGGGCCCGCCCGGGCCTGGCGCAGCGCCAGCCAATAATGCACATTTGTGCCATTTCATTATTCCCTGCCAAAATAAAACTGTGATGCATCGCCGATTTTCGCTCACACGTGCACGCCTTTCCCTCTGCCACAAAAGTAAGTGCGATCAACCAAATAGATGAAAATGCACATTAGTGCATTATTTCATTCTGTATTTTTTTATTTTATAGAAAGTTAATGCCGGGAAATGGATAAATATTCGCGTGCGCTGTTTTGACACTGCCGGAGGGAAATGCTTATATCAAATCAGAAACAGCCTAACGCCATTTGCACATTTGTGCAAATTAATCCGGGGTAATATATGGAAAGCAATAACGATCTGCGCCTGTTGATAAAAGTTGCCCAAATGTATTATGAGCAGGATCTGACGCAGGCGCAGATCGCGAAATCGCTGGGGATTTACCGCACCACCATCAGCAGGATGCTGAAAAAGATCCGCGATCAGGGCATTGTGACGATCGCCATCAATTACCAGTACCATGAAACCCTGCAACTGGAACAACGCTTAAAACAGCGTTACGGCCTGAAGGAGGCGATTGTTTCCCCGGTGGGCGCAGAGCAATCGCCGCAGGAGAAACTCGACAGCATCGGCCTGCTGTGCGCCAACTTTCTCAATAATATCATTGAGGATCGTGATGTTATCGGCTTCTCGTGGGGCAGCGCGCTGGCGGCCACCGTGGAGCATATGGCTGATGGCTGCGGTAAGAAAAGCGCTATCTGCGTGCCGATGGTCGGCGGGCCTTCCGGCAAGCTGGAAAGCCGCTACCACGTCAACACCATTGTCTACAGCGCGGCGGTAAAAATGCGGGCGGAGTCTAAACTGATTGATTTCCCTGCCATTCTTGAACAAAAGTTGATCCGCGACGGCATTATGGAATCGCAGCATTACCGTACCATCGCTGAATATTGGGATCGGCTTGATATTGCCGTGTTCGGCATCGGCTCGCCAAATATCACCGGCCAGTCCACCTGGCGCGCCTTTTACGGCAATGACGCCATCGCGCATTTTAATAGCGCGGCGGTGGCCGGCGATATTTGCTCACGCTTTTACGATGCCGCCGGCAAGCGTATTGATACCTATCTTTCAGAAAAAACCATCAATATCACACTGGATAAAATCAAGCGTGCCAATTACGCCATTGGCGTGGCGCATTCCTATGAAAAATTATCCGGTATTATCGGCGCACTGCGCGGTGGCTATATTAATTGCCTGGTGACAACCAAGGAGACAGCAGAAAAACTATTAACCATTAATGAATAAGTAACAGACGGTAAAAACCACAAAGCGGTAATACACCGCTGACGGTCCCCTTTTGCCCAAAATAAATATCCGCGATGGAGAACACTATGCACGACTGGTTAAATATCAAAGACAAGGTGATTATCGTCACCGGCGGCGCTTCCGGCATCGGCAAGGCGATTGTTGAAGAATTACTGGCTAACGGCGCACGGGTGCAATTGGCCGATGTTAATCACAGCCAGGAAGAATTCGCGCCGCACCCGCAGTTGCGGTTTGTTCAAACCAATATCGCCGATCGCCACAGCGTGGCGAACCTGGTCGACCAAACGCTGGTTACTCACGGCCGTATTGACGCGCTGGTCAACAACGCCGGCATCAACCTGCCGCGCCTGCTGGTCGATCCCGCCCAGGAAAACAGCGACTACGAACTCAATGACGACGCCTTCGAAAAAATGACCGGGGTGAACCAGAAAGGCGTTTATCTGGCCTCACAGGCGGTGGCGAAAACGATGGTGAAGCAAGGTAGCGGCGTGATCGTCAATATCGCCTCGGAAAGCGGGCTGGAAGGCTCCGAAGGGCAAAGCTGCTATGCCGCCACCAAAGCCGCCATGTACAGCTTCACCCGCTCATGGGCGAAAGAGCTGGGTAAGTACGGCATCCGCGTGGTGGGGGTGGCGCCGGGCATCCTGGAAAAAACCGGCCTGCGCACGCTGGATTACGAACAGGCGCTGGCCTACACCCGCAATATCAGCGTTGAACAACTGCGCGCCGGCTACAGCAAAAACGCCATCCCGTTGGGGCGCGTCGGCCGGCTGAGCGAAATCGCCGATTTCGTCACCTATCTGCTTTCCGAACGCGCCAGCTATATCACCGGCGTCACCTACAACATTGCCGGCGGCAAGACGCGCGGCTAGGAGGATAGCGATGCCAACCCCCATCATCCTGTGCGCCCACGGCGAACTTTCCGCAGCGCTGCTCGATTCGGTACAGATGGTTTACGGCGCCACCGGCCCTATCTACCCGCTGGCCTTCCGCCAGGGGCAAAACGCCGAAGATATCGTGCACGCTATGCAGCACTGTATAGCGCAATTGCCACCGCAGCCCTGGCTTATTGCGGTCGATCTGTTCGGCGGCAGCCCCTATAACGCCGCAGCGGCGCTGGCCCAGCAAGATCCCACGCTGGAGGTGGTGACCGGTATTTCATTACCGCTGTGCCTGGAAATTGCCGATAACCAGCATGACATGAGCGCCACACAGCTTGCCGCCCATTTGCTTGAGGTGGGTAAAGCCAGCGTGTGCTCTCTGCGCGCCCTGCAACAGAACCTGGAACAAGAAGAGGCGGATTTCTTATGATCATTAACTTAGCCAGAATCGACGATCGCCTGATCCACGGCCAGGTCAGCACGGTCTGGGCCAAAGAGGCCAGAGCCGATCGCATCATTATTTGCAATGACGATGTTTATAACGACGAACTGCGTAAAACATTATTAAAACAGGCCGCGCCGCCGGGAATAAAAGTCAATATTGTTAATATTGAAAAAGCCGTTGCGGTTCACAATAACGAAAAATACGCCAACGATAAGGTTTTTTATTTATTCACCAATCCGACTGATGTACTGCGTATGGTTAACGCCGGTGTCGAGATAAAGAAAATTAATATTGGCGGCATGGCGTACCGTATTGGAAAAACGCAGGTCACCAAAGCCGTTTCGCTGGACAAGCAAGACATAGAGGCCTTTCAACAGTTGGCCGCCGCCGGTGTGGAATTGGATCTGCGCGTGGTGATCTCCGATCCGAAAATAGATTTTATCAGCAAAATTAATGCCGTTGAGTTCAGTTAAAAAAACAAATAGTCATTTTATTTAATCATTAATCGCATTTCATGCCCCGCATGAAACATGGGGTTGTTTTACACAAAAAACGTAAGGCGCACCATCATGGAAATAAGTATCCTACAAATCATCTTTATATTTCTCTTTGCCTGTATTGCCGGCATGGGCAGCGTGCTCGATGAGTTCCAAACGCACCGCCCGCTGATTGCCTGCACCATCACCGGTCTGATTCTGGGCGATATGACTTCCGGCGTGATTTTAGGCGGTACGCTGGAGCTGATCGCCCTGGGCTGGATGAATATAGGCGCCGCGCAGTCGCCCGATTCGGCGCTCGCCAGCATCATCTCCACCATTCTGGTGATTGTCGGCCAGCAAAGCATTCCCACTGGCATCGCCATCGCACTGCCGGTCGCCGCCGCCGGCCAGGTGCTCACCGTCTTCGCCCGCACCATTACCGTGGTATTCCAGCACGCCGCCGACAAGGCGGCGGAAAAAGCCAACTTCGGCCTGGTTGACCTACTGCACGTCTCTGCCCTTGGGGTACAAGCGCTGCGGGTGGCGATTCCGGTGCTATTGGTGGCGATGTTCGTCAGCGCCGACACTGTCAGCCAAATGTTGAACGCCATCCCGGAAGTGGTCACGCGCGGTTTGCAGATCGCCGGGGGCTTTATCGTGGTGGTCGGCTACGCCATGGTGCTCAACATGATGGGCGTTAAGTATCTGATGTCGTTCTTCTTCCTCGGGTTTCTGGTCGGCGGCTACCTCAACTTCAGCCTGTTAGCCTTTGGCGGCATCGGCCTGATTATCGCGCTGATTTATATCCAGCTGAACCCGAACTACCACCAATCGAACAACGCTGCCGCCCGCGGCAATAGCCAACGCATCGACGAGTTGGAAGACTAGGAGCATCGCCATGAACCATTCCCCAAAACGCCTGACCAAATCCGATCTGTTCCGCATGTTTCTGCGTTCGAACCTGCAGCAGGCGTCATTCAACTATGAACGGATCCACGGCCTGGGTTTCTGCTACGACATGATCCCGGCGATCAAACGGCTGTACCCGTTGAAAGAAGATCAGATCGCGGCGATGAAACGCCATCTGGTGTTCTTCAACACCACCCCGGCGGTGGTCGGCCCGGTGCTGGGCGTCACCGCCGCGATGGAAGAGTCGCGCGCCAATGGCGCCGACATTGACGAAGGCGCCATCAACAGCCTGAAGGTCGGCCTGATGGGCCCGCTGGCCGGCGTGGGCGATCCGCTGATCTGGGGCACGCTGCGCCCGATCACCGCCGCGCTGGGCGCTTCGCTGGCGCTAAGCGGCAATGTGATGGGCCCGATTTTGTTCTTTTTCTGCTTCAACCTGGTGCGGCTGGCGCTGAAGTGGTTCGGGTTGCAGTACGGCTTCCGCAAGGGCGTGGATATCGTCAAGGACATGGCGGGCAACCTGCTGCAGAAACTGACCGAAGGCGCTTCGATCCTCGGGCTGTTCATTATGGGGGTGTTGGTCACCAAGTGGACCAGCATCAACGTGCCGCTGGTGGTCTCGCAAACCCCCGGCCCGCAGGGCGAACCGGTGGTGATGACGGTGCAAAACATCCTCGATCAACTCTGCCCCGGCCTGCTGGCGCTGGCGCTCACGCTGCTGATGATGCGCCTGCTCAAACGCAAGATAAACCCGATCTGGCTGATCTTCTCCCTGTTTGGGCTGGGCATCTTCGGCTACGGGTTCGGCATTCTTTCCTGATTTTCTACCTGACAATACAGAGGGCCCTATGAAAACAACCGCATTACGCCTGTATGGCAAAAACGATCTGCGCCTTGAGCAGTTTGCACTGCCGGACATGGCGGAGGATGAAATCCTGGCAACGGTAATGACCGACAGCATCTGCCTTTCCTCCTGGAAAGAAGCCAACCAGGGTGCCGACCATAAAAAGGTACCGAATAACGTGGCGGAAAACCCGATCATTATTGGCCATGAGTTCTGCGGCGAGATCCTGCGCGTCGGCAAAAAATGGCAGCACAAGTTCGCCGCCGGTAGCCGTTACGTGATTCAGGCCAACCTGCAACTGCCGGATCGCCCCGATTGCCCGGGGTATTCCTTCCCGTTCGTGGGCGGTGAAGCCACCCATGTGCTGATCCCAAACGAGGTGATGGAACAGGACTGCCTGCTTAGCTACCAGGGCGACTGCTATTTTGAAGGCTCGCTGGTAGAGCCGTTGTCGTGCGTCATCGGCGCGTTCAATGCCAATTACCACCTGGCCGCCGGCGGTTATAACCACACCATGGGCATCAAACCCGGCGGCAACCTGTTAATCCTCGGCGGCACCGGCCCGATGGGGCTGCTGGCGATTGACTATGCGCTGCATGGCCCCGTGCAGCCGCAACGGCTGGTCGTGACCGATCGGCAGGAAGAAAAACTGCGCCATGCACAGCGCCACTATCCAGCCGATAACGGCGTGCAGGTGCATTATTTGAACGCCCACACGTTGGCAGATCAGCGCAGCCATTTGCTTGGCCTGACGGAAGGCGCCGGCTATGACGATATCTTCATTTTTGTGCCTTCGGCCGAATTAGTCACCCTGGCCTCTTCGCTGCTGGCGCCGGACGGCTGCGTCAATTTCTTCGCCGGGCCGCAGGACAAGGCCTTCAGCGCGCCGATCAATTTCTATGACATACACTATGCGTTTACTCACTATGTCGGCACCTCCGGCGGCAATACCGCCGATATGCGCGCCGCGGTGAAACTGATTGAAGAGAAAAAAATCGATGTCCGCAAAGTGGTTTCGCACATCCTCGGCCTGGACGCGGCGGCACACACCACCCTTAACCTGCCGCAGATCATTGGCGGCAAGAAAATGGTGTACACCCAGAAGGCGCTGCCGCTGATTAGCCTCAATACGTTGTTGCAGGAAGAGCCGGAAACGGACTTTCTGCGCCAACTGAAGCAGCTACTGGTGGCAAACGGCGGTCTGTGGTCGAAGCAAGCCGAGGATTTTGTGCTGAAAAACGCCCCCGGCATCTGAATCCTCTAACATTTGGCGTAAGCTGAATGGGTCAACCTTGTGTGAAAGAGAAGGACCAACCATGAGCCGTGAAATCAATAAAGACACCCAACTGTGCATGTCGCTGTCCGGCCGCCCCGGCAACTTCGGCACCCGCTTTCATAACTACCTGTATCAGGAACTGGGGCTGAACTTCATTTACAAGGCATTCACCACCCAGGATATTCAGGCCGCGGTGGGGGGCGTCAGGGCGTTGGGGATCCGCGGCTGCGCGATCTCCATGCCGTTCAAGGAGAGCTGCATCCCGTTCCTGGACGAACTCGATCCTTCGGCCAAAGCCATAGACTCGGTGAATACCATCGTCAATGACGCGGGATATCTGCGCGCCTACAACACCGACTATATCGCGATAGCCAAACTGCTGGCGCAATACCAGGTGCCGCCGACCACCCGCTTTGCCCTGCGCGGCAGCGGCGGCATGGCGAAAGCGGTGACGGCAGCATTGCGCGATGCCGGGTTCGCCGACGGCCATATCATCGCCCGTAATGAAGCCGCCGGCAAAGCGCTGGCGGCGCAGTACGGCTACTCATGGCAGCCCGAATTGGGGGATCTGCAAGCGGCGATGGTGATCAACGTCACGCCGATCGGCATGGCAGGCGGCGCGGAAACGGATCAATTGGCGTTTCCGCCTGCCGCTATCGATGCCGCCAGCATCGTCTTTGACGTGGTTGCATTGCCGGCGGAAACGCCGTTAATTCGCTACGGGCGGGAAAAAGGCAAACAGGTGATTACCGGCGCCGAGGTGATAGCGCTGCAGGCGCTGGAACAGTTTGTGTTGTACACCGGGGTACGGCCAACCGATGCGCAGGTGGCGCAGGCCGCCGCACATGCCCGCGGCTAGGCCACAATAAAAAAGCCAGCCAGGGAAACTGGCTGGCTTGATAGCCGCGGCGGCACCCTACCGCGATACCCTTCATACTTCAAGTTGCAGGTGTGTTGGCTTTCCTCGCTCACCCCAGTCACTTACTTATGTAAGCTCCTGGGGATTCGCTGCGTTGCCGCCTTCCTGCAACTCGAATTATTTTGGGTAGATACTATTTGCTGACGCTCTCCATCCCCACCAGCCCAACTTTCAGATAGCCCGCGCGACGTAAGGTATCCATTACGCGCATCAGGGTTTCATAGTTCACGCTCTTGTCAGCCTGGAAGAAAATGGTGGTTTCTTTATCGAAATTGGTCTGTTGCTCCAGCACGGAAACCAACTGTTCATAGGTGACCGTCTGCTCGCCGATGTACAGTTGCCCATCGGCTTTTACCGACAGGAATACCGGCTTTTCTGGGCGCGGCTGCGGCTTGGCGGAAGACGCAGGCAGATCAACACGGACATCCACCGTCGCCAGCGGCGCTGCGACCATAAAGATAATCAGCAGCACCAGCATAACGTCGATAAACGGCGTGACGTTGATGTCATGCATTTCACCCGCGTCGTCGATATCTTCATTCAAGTGCATCGCCATAACTCAACCCACCCGCAGTTGATGTGCGTGCTGAGAGCGCTTTGCTTCTGCCGTGGCCTCCAGATCCAGATCGCGGCTGAGCAACAGCAGCACCTGCGCCGCCACATCGCCAACCTGGGCACGGTGGCCGCCAATCACACGGGCAAAAATGTTGTAAATCACCACCGCCGGGATAGCCGCCACCAGGCCCAGAGCGGTAGCCAACAGCGCTTCGGCGATCCCCGGCGCCACAACCGCCAGGTTGGTGGTTTGCGAATGGGCGATGCCGATAAAGCTGTTCATGATGCCCCACACGGTGCCGAACAGGCCGACAAACGGCGAGATCGCGCCGATGGTGGCCAGGAAGCCGTTGCCGCGGCCCAGATGCCGGCCATAGGCCGCCACTTTGCGCTCCAGGCGGAACCCGGTGCGATCTTTAATCCCGCCGTTATCGTTAGAATCGGCAGACAGCTCCAGTTCGTTTTTCGCGTCGTTCAGCAGGGCGGCGCTGATGCTTTCCGCCGAGAATTGCTGCGCCAGTTCAGCAGCCTCATCCAGGGAACGCGCTTCGGCCAGCGCCTGCTGCTCGCGGCGTAAACGGCGTTTGGCGCGGAACAGTTCGCTGCCTTTGGCAAACAGAATGGTCCAGGTCACGATAGAGGCCAACACCAAGCCAATCATCACCGTTTTCACCACGGCATCGGCGTGCTCATACATGCCCCAGACCGACAGATCGGTGCTTAGCATTTCAGCCGGCGCATTGGCCGGTTGCTGCGGCGTCACCGGCGCCGCTGCTGCGGGCGCAGTAACCGGCGGTGCTGCATTTTCAGGCGCGGAGGGCGCGGGCGTTGCCGCCGGCGCAGCGCTTTCTGCAATGCCCGGTGCCGTTGCCGGCGCAGCATGCACATAGCCTGCCAGCCCCATCATTAACACCATCGGCGCAATGACACTGCGCCCGATTGCATCCCATACTCCCCGGCCAGTACCGTGAGATCCTTGATTCATCGCTTTGCCAGCCGTTTTCACGCTGCGCCTCCACCCATTACCGAAAATTAGAGAATGTACCGAATAAAAAACCAGAGAATAAATCAGCCTGCGATCATATCAAACCGACCGTGAATTGATAGTAGTTATCATTATTATTTGCGCAATAATGCATCTGTGGAAAAAAAATGATGCTTCCACAATAAAAGCAGGGAAATACATCCCCTTACCATGCAACATCAGCGCCTAAAAAGGTTAACAAAAAACCGCTATAACGGCGCCGACGCTTCACATTCCCGCAGGCTAACGGGCCACATCTTGCAGCTTGAAACAGCATGATGCTGCGCTACTGTGCCCCAGCGTAGCAGATTATAGCCACTTGCCACCATAGCAGTTAAAACGTCTGGATGGCTATTCTTGACCATGTTAACGTAAAGGCCATCAACATGACCAGCAGTGAAGCGTAACCAAGGTGAGCCACAGATGAAATCAGAACATATCGAAACCGCACTGATCGGCGCAGGCCGTACAAAACGCTATACCCAGGGCGCCGTTAACCCGGTGACGCAACGCGCCTCTTCACTGGTGTTCGATTCCGTGGCCGCCAAAAAGCACGCCACCGCCAACCGTGCGAAGGGCGAGCTGTTTTACGGCCGCCGCGGCACGCTCACCCATTTTGCCTTTCAGGAGGCAATGACCGAACTGGAAGGCGGCGCCGGCTGCGCACTTTACCCCTGCGGGGCGGCCGCGGTATCCAACGCCATTTTATCATTCGTCAGCGCCGGCGACCATGTACTGGTCACGGGCTCGGCGTATGAGCCTACGCAGGATTTTTGCACCCATATTCTCGGGCGCATGAACGTCAGCACCACCTATTTTGATCCGCTGATTGGCGCCGCCATCGGCGATCTGGTGCAGCCCAATACCCGGGTGGTGTTTCTGGAATCCCCCGGTTCCATCACCATGGAAGTCCAGGATATCCCGGCCATCGTGCAAGCGGTGCGGGCGGTTAACCCCGAAGTCGTCATCATGATCGACAATACCTGGGCTGCCGGCGTGCTGTTCAAGGCGCTGGAGTTCGATATTGATATCTCCATCCAGGCGGGCACCAAATACATTATCGGCCATTCCGACTATATGCTCGGCACCGCCGTTGCCAACGCTCGCTGTTGGGATCAACTGCGTGAATACTCCTACCTGATGGGCCAAATGGTGGATGCCGATACCGCCTACATGGCCAGCCGCGGCCTGCGCACCTTGGGCGTGCGCCTTAAGCAGCACCAGCAAAGCAGCATCGCGGTGGCGCAGTGGTTGGCGGCACGGCCGGAAGTGGCGCGAATGAACCACCCGGCGCTGCCCGGCAGCAAAGGGCATGAATTTTACCAGCGTGATTTCAGCGGCTGCAGCGGGCTGTTCTCCTTTGTGCTCAAGCAGCGCCTAAGCGACCAGCAGCTTGCCGACTATCTTGATAATTTCCGCCATTTCACCATGGCCTATTCCTGGGGTGGCTTTGAATCGCTGATCCTGGCCAACCAGCCGGAAGAACTGGCGGCTATCCGCCCGGCAGGCGGCATCGACTTCAGCGGTACCCTGGTGCGGTTGCATATCGGCCTGGAAAACATCGAAGATCTGATTGACGATCTGGCGGCCGGCTTCGAACGGATCAACCACTAAGCGGCAACCTCAACGATTTGTGCAGTAATTTTGTTTCCTGATACATATTTCTGCACGTCGTTTAATGTTCGCAACCGCGAATAGCGTTACACTGTGGGCAGTTTTGTTAATCGCGATACCCATAGTGATTGGCACGGCGGCAAAGCCGTAAACGCGTAAATCCTCAGGTGCGTTACCACCCGATACCGGTGTGCCTTCGCCCGCCAGCGGTTAGCTGCGGCGCCGAAGGCGGGCCGCCGCCGTGCCAAAAGCAATGGGTATAGACCAAATAGCCTCCAGAAAGTGACCAGGCGCAACGGGACAGAGAATGGAAGTATTAAAAGAGATTGTTCACGCGCTTTGGCAACAGGATTTTGCGGCCCTGGCCAATCCCGGCGTGCTTTGGGTGGTTTATGCAGTGCTTTTCGCCACCCTGCTGTTAGAAAACGGTTTACTGCCGGCGTCTTTCCTGCCCGGCGACAGTCTATTGCTATTATCCGGGGCGCTGATCGCCAAAGGGGTGATGGGCTATGTGCCAACGCTGCTGATCCTGACCATCGCCGCCAGCCTGGGTTGTTGGTTGAGCTACCTGCAGGGCCGTTGGCTCGGCCACACCAGTGTAGTTAAAGGTTGGCTGCTGCAGCTCCCCGCCCAATACCACCAGCGGGCGCATATGCTGTTCAACCGCCACGGCCTGACGGCGCTGCTGATCGGCCGCTTCCTTGGCTTTGTGCGCACTATTTTGCCGACCATGGCAGGCATTTCCGGCCTGAACAGCGCGCGCTTTCAGTTGTTCAATTGGCTAAGCGGGCTGATTTGGGTTACCGCCGTGGTCAGCCTGGGTTATGCCTTCAGCCAGATCCCCCTGGTTAAACGCTATGAAAGCCAGGTTATGACCGGGCTGATGATCCTGCCCCTGGCGTTGCTGACCATCGGTTTGCTGGGCGGCATGCTGGTGATCTGGCGTAAAAAACGCGCCTAATCCTAACGCGCGTCTCCTCAACCGGCGCAGCAGCACGCCGGTTGGGCGCTTCCGCTTTCTGCTTTAATCAACCACCACGGTGCCATTGCCGTCGCGCTGGCGGGCAAGTTCATCACTGGGCGTAATGCCAAAGAAACGCTTGAACTCCCGGCTAAACTGGGAGGCGCTTTCATACCCCACGCGGTTGGCGGCCGTACTGGCATTCAGGCCATCAAAGACCATCAGCAACCGCGCCTTATGCAGCCGGTAGGATTTCACATACTGCAACGGTGACGTATTGGTCACCGCTTTGAAATTATGGTGGAACGCCGACACGCTCATGTTCACTTCGCTCGCCAGCGTTTCGACGTTCAGGTTTTCCGCATACTGGCGCTCAATACGCCGCAGCGCCTTGGCGATCTGGCTAAAGTGCGTCTGGCGGTTAACCAGCTCCTGCAAGGATGCGCCGCAACGGCCCAACAGCACATAGTACAGGATTTCCCGCACGATCTTTGGCCCCAGCACGCGCGCATCCAGCGGGCGCGCCATCACGTCCAGCAAGCGCTCGGTGGCGCACAGCATCTCATCGGTTAAGACGGCGCAGCTCATCCCGGTGCTCTCGGCATGTGGCTTCATCAGGAAATCATCGTCGCCGATGTCGATCAGCAAATCCTGCAGCATCTGCGTATCGATATTCACCGCCATCCCCACCAGCGGTTGCTCCTGGCTGGCAAAGGTTTCGCATTCAAGCGGCAGCGGCACCGTCATCACCAGGTAATTACGCGGATCGTACCGGAACACCTTATTGCCGCAGTAGCCCACCTTATGCCCCTGGAACACGATCACGATACCTGGCTCATACATCACTGGCTGGCGCGGGCGGTGCTGATCCACGTATAAAATCTTCACCTGCGGCACCGGTGATGGCGTGTAGCCGTTGCCCCTGGCAAAGCGCGCCGCCTGGCTTGCCATACGGCTGCGCAGCGCATCAATGTCTGTCATCGCCCCCCCTATAAACTTCAAGAATAACCTAGCATCAATCATAATAAAAAGAATCACATTCCTACAGACAAATGTAGGAATAGGCAAGATACCAACAGGAATGTGCATTGCGATACCGGCCCGGCTTGCTGACAATAAAACCATTGAGAATGCCCGGCGCTGCCAAAACACGCCGGCCTAAGGGACCTTCAACTCAAAGGCAGGAACGTTATGAACCAGACTATAGAACTGCTCACCAGCCACCGCAGCGAACGTAGCTACCTGAATAAACCGATTGCCGACGATATCCTCGACAACATCATCGCCGCCGCGCACCTGGCGCCGACCTCCGTCAACTCACAGCAGGTATCGCTGGTGGTCACCCGCGACGCCAAACAGCGGGCGCGTATCGCCGAACTGGCCGGCGGCCAGCCGTGGATTGCCCAGGCGCCGGTCTTTATTACCGTGGTGCTGGACATGTACAAAACCCGGCTCGGCATCGAAATGAGCGGCAAACAACAGGTGGCGCATCAGAGCATCGAAAGCCTGATTTCCGGCACCACCGATGTGGGTATCGCGCTGGGCGCGTTAATGACCGCCGCCCGCTCTTATGGGCTGGGCATCGTGCCGATTGGCGGTATCCGCCGCAACCCGCAGGCGATGATTGAACTGCTGCAACTGCCGGAGCTTACGTTCCCGGTGGTGGGTCTGGTGCTCGGTTACGTTGACCAACCGGCGCACCAAAAGCCGCGCCTGCCTATCGCCAGCTTCCGCCATGACGAACATTACCACCCGGAAGCGCTGCCGGCGGCAATCAACGCCTATAACCAAACGCTGGCGGCTTACTGGCAGAAAATCGGCCGCAGCGACGGCGATGACTGGGGCCACAATACCGCCAGCTATTATCAGCATGTTTATTACCCGGATGTGCTGCCCGCGATTCAAAAACAAGGCTTTAAACTGGATAAATAACCCATGCAAAACTTTATTCTCCATACCCCGACCAAGATTCTGTTTGGCCAAGGGCAGATCGCCGAAGTGAGCAAACAGATCCCGGCCGATGCGCGCATCCTGATCACCTACGGTGGCGGCAGCGTGAAGAAAAATGGCGTGCTCGATCAGGTCTATGCCGCATTGGCGGGCCGCGACGTGCGTGAATTTTCCGGCATTGAGCCAAACCCGACCTATGAAACGCTGATGAAAGCCGTCAACATCGTGCGCGATGAAAAGATTGATTTCCTGCTGGCCGTAGGCGGCGGCTCGGTGGTCGACGGCACCAAATTCATCGCAGCCGCAGCGCATTACACCGCCGCCAGCGATCCCTGGCACATCCTGCAAACGCTGGGCCACGAGGTCACCCACGCGGTGCCGCTGGGCTGCGTGCTCACCCTGCCGGCCACCGGCTCGGAATCCAACAGCGGCGCGGTGATCACCCGCAAAGCCACCGGCGATAAGCAACACTTCCATTCACCCTATGTTCAGCCGCTGTTTGCCGTGCTCGATCCGGTCGTCACCTATACGCTGCCGCCGCGCCAGATCGCCAACGGCGTCGTTGATGCCTTCGTGCATACCATTGAGCAATACCTGACCTACCCGGTCGATGCCAAGGTGCAGGATCGCTTTGCCGAAGGCCTGCTGCTGACGCTGATCGAAGAAGGTCCGCGCGCGCTGGCGGAGCCGGAAAACTACGCGGTGCGCGCCAACGTGATGTGGAGCGCTACCTTAGCGCTTAACGGCCTGATCGGTGCCGGCGTGCCGCAGGATTGGGCGACCCATATGCTTGGCCATGAGCTAACCGCGATGCACAACCTGGATCACGCCCAGACGCTGGCGATCGTCCTGCCGGCGCTGCTGGTAGAGAAAAAGGCGCAAAAACGCGAAAAACTGCTGCAATATGCCGATCGCGTTTGGGGGCTGCGCGAAGGCAGCGAAGACAGCCGCATTGACGCGGCGATCGCCGCCACCCGCGCTTTCTTCGAAAAAATGGGCGTTGCCACCCGGATGGCCGATTACCAGCTCGACGGCAGCAGCATCCCAGCGTTGCTTAACAAGTTGAAAGAGCACGGAATGACCGCGCTGGGCGAGCGCCAGGACATTACGCTGGCTGTCAGTCAGCGCATTTATGAAGCCGCACGCTGATCACGATCCGCGATTTCCTGCTAGGCTTTAGTTTCCAGCTCGTTATCGCAGCCGGCTCCGCGCCGGCTGCACTCCCCGCACCACGGCGTTTCTGCCATATTCTGTTTACTTTTTCATTCTTCGCCAGTGGGAACGCGGGGCACCGGCAAAACCGGCAGACGGCCATTTTGCCATCTAAAATATAACGAGAATCTTTCCGGCATTTACCACGCCGGCAATCAGGTTAAAAGGAGAGACGCATGACAACGCAATCCATCATCAAACTGCACGATGGCAATCTGATGCCGCAGTTAGGCCTTGGCGTTTGGCAGGCGAGCATTGAAGAAACCACCAACGCGGTAGCCTGCGCGCTGGAGACCGGTTATCGCTCGGTCGATACGGCGGCAATCTACAAAAACGAAGAAGGCGTCGGCCGCGCCCTGCAAGCCACGGCAATCCCGCGTAACGAACTGTTTATCACCACCAAGCTGTGGAATGACGATCAGAGCAACCCGCAGGCGGCGCTGGAAACCAGCCTGAAAAAACTGCAGCTCGATTATGTTGATCTCTATCTGATCCACTGGCCACAGCCGGCGCAGGATCAATACGTTAATGCCTGGCGCGCGCTGATCAAACTGCGCGAACAGGGGCTGACGAAAAGCATCGGCGTGTGTAACTTCAACATGCCGCATCTGCAGCGCCTGCTGGACGAGACCGGCGAGATCCCGGTGGTGAACCAGATTGAGCTGCATCCGCTGATGCAACAGCGCCAGCTCCACGCCTGGAACGCGACCCACAAAATCGCCACTGAGTCCTGGAGCCCGCTGGCGCAGGGCGGCGCCGGGGTATTCGATCAACCGATCGTCAAACAGTTGGCGAAGAAATATGGCAAGACGCCGGCGCAAATCGTGGTGCGCTGGCATTTGGATAACGGCCTGATCGTGATACCAAAGTCCGTTACGCCATCGCGCATTCGGGAAAACTTCGACGTGTTTGATTTTAAGCTGGATAAGGATGAGCTAAGCCAGGTAGCCAAGCTGGATATCGGCAAGCGCCTGGGGCCGAATCCAGATACGTTTTAAGTCATCGCCTTCCCTTTTCCCTCACCCCAACCCTCTCCCAAAGGGAGAGGGAGCCGATAGTGCAAATCCTCAGCTATGACTCCCCCCTGCACTTTCTAACACAGTCTCGTCATCAATATGCACGTTCTAACAGAGAGCGAGAGTTAGTCACTTAACATGAATACGGCCGCGGGCTGCTCCCTCTCCCTTTGGGAGAGGGAGCCGATAGTGCAAATACTCAGCTATGACTCCCCCTGTACTTTCTAACACAGTCTCGTCATCAATATGTACGTTCTAACAGAAAGCGAGAATTAGTCACTTAACATGAATACGGGCGCGGGTTGCTCCCTCTCCCTTTGGGAGAGGGAGCCGATAGTGCAAATACTCAGCTATGACTCCCCCTGTACTTTCTAACACAGTCTCGTCATCAATATGCACGTTCTAACAGAGAGCGAGAGTTAGTCACTTAACATGAATACGGGCGCGGGTTGCTCCCTCTCCCTTTGGGAGAGGGAGCCGATAGTGCAAATACTCAGCTATGACTCCCCCTGCACTTTCTAACACAGTCTCGTCATCAATATGCACGTTCTAACAGAGAGCGAGAGTTAGTCACTTAACATGAATACGGCCGCGGGCTGCTCCCTCTCCCGTTGGGAGAGGGAGCCGATAGTGCAAATACTCAGCTATGACTCCCCCCTGCACTTTCTAACACAGTCTCGTCATCAATATGCACGTTCTAACAGAAAGCGAGAATTAGTCACTTAACATGAATACGGGCGCGGGCTGCTCCCTCTCCCTTTGGGAGAGGGTTGGGGTGAGGGCAGGCTACGCCGGCTGAACCACAAACTGGCCGGCAGAACCGCGATCGGCCATTTCCAGCGTCTGACTGTAGTAAAGGAACGGGAAGTGCTCTGAAGACACCTGCGGGAAATACACCAACAGCTCGACATCGCCGTCAACCCACACCGTATCTTTCCAGCCGCGGTCTTCCGCCATCGGCTGTGCGCCATTCACCCGTTTAATCAAGAACTGCACGCCCTGGATATGGAACGACTGCGGCGTATCGGCGTGGATCGTCCAGCGCTCCCAGGTGCCCTGCTTCGCCTGCACGTCAATACGGTTCATGTCCCAGATCGCGCCGTTGATGCCAGCCAGACTATCCCCCAGGCGGAACTCGCGCGAACGTACCGCGTTGCCATCCAGCAACTGATCCGCCATCAGGCGCATCGGCAGATTATCAGTCACCAGCGGCAGCAGCCCGGTGGGCTTCAGCGTCAGCACCTGCGTCGACACCAGAATACTCGATGGCTCGAACAGGCCGCGCAGGCGATCCATAATGCCCGCCGACTCGCCGGCGCTGATCGTCACTTCATCGCCCGTCGACATATCAAGCAGCACTTCACGCCGTTCCCCCGGCGCCAGCATCAGCGCCTGCACCACCACCGGTGCAGGCAGGAAGCCCTGATCGCTGGCAATCACATGGAAAGGCCGGCCGTCGCTCAATTGCAGCGTATAGCGCCGCGAGTTGGACGCATTCAGCAAACGCAGGCGCACCCAGCCACGCGACACTTCAACGTAGGGGTTCTGCACGCCATTGACCAACAGCGTGTCGCCGACGAAGCCGCCCTGCCCCGGCGGATCGTATTCCGGCATACCGAAGTTATCCAGGCGCTTGTCCTGAATAATCAGCGGGAAGTCGTCCACGCCGTAATGGTTCGGCAGCGGCAACGCCTTGCTGACGGCGTCTTCCACCAGCCACAGGCCCGCCAGGCCGTTATACACGTGCGGGGCCATACGGTTGGGGGTATTCGCGTGATACCAACAGGTGGCCGCCGCCTGCCGGATGGGGATCACCGGCGCCCAGTCAACGCCGGGGGACATCATGCGCGCCGCGCCGCCGGCCAGAGTGCCTGGCACCTGCAGGCCGCTAATGGTCATGGCAACCGGTTCCAACAGCCGGTTGCTATAGATGAGCTTAACGTCATCGCCGCTGTATACCCGCACCGTTGGCCCAAGATACATGCCGTTAATGCCCCACACGGAGGCTTTGCGGCTATCCATAAAGGCCCAATGGGCACGCTGCAGGGTTAAGAACAGCGGCTGGCCCCGGCGTGATTCCAGCAACGGGGGAACAGGTAAAGGGGTCTGCGTTCCTTTCGCTTCAGCCCTCAGCGGCACGCTACCCGCACACAGCGCCAGACCCGATGCCTGAATAAACCGACGTCGACTGAGTGACATAAACTCTCCATTAAAAAACAAAGATTGACCATGTGCAAAAAAGCCAGCCCCCAGGGATCATCAGGGGGCCTAAGCGTTAACAGCATCCAGTGCTGTTTAAAATACCTGTTTTAACGCCAGCGGATAATGTTATTTTTTAGCCGCTTCAAGCTGGGCGACTTCGGCATCCAATTCGGCGATTTTTGCCTGCATCAGATCGTGGCAATGCGCCGCCAATTCGCGCACGTTTTCCTTGCCATACTGGCTGATATCCACCGGCTCCAGCATTTCAACAATCACGTGGCCGTTATTCCAACGGTTCAGACTGATTTTATTGCTGGTATTGGAGACGCAGATCGGCACAATCGGCACCCCGGCGGAAATGGCCGCGTGGAAAGCGCCGGTTTTGAACGGCATCAACCCACGCCCGCGGCTACGGGTACCTTCCGGGAACATCCAGATTGAAATGTTCTTTTTCTTAATCTGCTCAACCACCTGGGCAATGGTGCCATGCGCCTTGGCACGGTTATCCCGATCGATCAGCAAGTTACCGGCCAACCAATACAGCGGCCCAAAAAAAGGGATCCACGCCAGGCTTTTCTTACCGACGGTCACCGTCCGCGGCTGCACTACATTCGACGCCGTGACCATATCGTAATTATTCTGGTGGTTGGCAATATAAATGCAGTTGCCGTAACTAGCCGCCGCCGCGGGCTTGCGTACCAGAACCTTCAGCCCCAATACGCGTGACAACCGGCCAAACAAATGCCCAAAGGTAGCGACATGGCGGGGGTTACGCGGGCTAAATAAACAATAAATAGAACCGAAAACGCACACCAAAATACAAAACAGAGTGACGAAAACGGCACGTAAAATTAATAACATAACAACCTCTTTAGCACACTGCCGGCACAGCGATAACTGCTGCGCCGCTCTTTGCTTATTTATACCCCGTGGGTTCGGGCTATTTTCCTGCCGGCCGCCGCCGCGCACAATATATTTATGCGTTTCAACGTCATTGATTTAACTATACCCTTCATACTTCAAGTTGCAGGGGTGTTGGCTTTCCTCGCTCACCCCAGTCACTTACTTATGTAAGCTCCTGGGGATTCGCTGCGTTGCCGCCTTCCTGCAACTCGAATTATTTTGGGTATATACCGGCACCCAAGGGAAAACGGGCGCAGCATGCAGCCGCGCCCGGGATTGTATTACTCCTCGCTGGCATCCGCACGCGGCGGCATATCCAGCTCGACGCGATCGATCCGCTGTAGCCCGCGCGGCAACAGCGTGCCCTTGCGGCCACGTTCGGCGCGGAACTTCTGCAAATCTTCCGGCCGCAGCGTCAGCTTGCGTTTACCGACGTGCAGGGTAACGGAAGTCTGCGGCGGCAGCACGAACAGCCAGGCAAGAATATCCTCGCCGGAAGATGCCTGCGCCGAAGGAATAGAAACGATTTTATTGCCCTTGCCCTTCGAGAGCTGCGGCAGATCGGCCACCGGGAACATCAGCATGCGCCCCGCCTTGGTGATCGACAGCAGCATATCGTCGTCGCTATAAATCTCCAGCGGCGGCAACGCCTTGGCGTTATCCGGCAGGGTGATGATCACTTTACCGGCGCGGTTGCGCGCCACCAGATCGCTGAAGGTACAGACGAAGCCATAGCCGGCATCGGACGCCATCAGCAGCCGCTGCTCGTCCGGCGCCATGATCACCTGTTCAATGGTGGCACCCGGCGGCGGCGTCAGCTTGCCGGTCAGCGGTTCGCCCTGCCCACGGGCAGAGGGCAACGTCAGCGGATCAAGCGCATAGCTGCGCCCGGTTGAGTCGATAAACACCACCGGTTGATTGCTCTTGCCGCGCGCGGCGGCGCGGAAGCTGTCGCCGGCTTTGTAATTCAGGCCAATCGGATCGATGTCATGGCCTTTGGCGCTGCGCACCCAGCCCATCTCGGACAGCACGATGGTCACCGGCTCGGACGGCACGAAATCGTGCTCACTCATCGCCTTGGCTTCGGCGCGCTCGGTAATCGGTGAGCGGCGATCGTCGCCATAGGTTTGCGCATCCGCCTGGATCTCTTTTTTGATCAACGTATTCAGCTTGCGCTCAGAGGCCAGCAGCGCCTGCAAATGATCGCGCTCTTTCGCCAGCTCATCCTGCTCGCCGCGGATTTTCACCTCTTCCAACTTCGCCAGGTGGCGCAGTTTCAGTTCCAGGATCGCTTCCGCCTGGGTATCCGTAATGCTAAAGCGCTGCATCAGCACCGGCTTCGGCTCGTCCTCGGTACGGATGATGTGGATCACTTCATCTATATTGAGAAACGCAACCAGCAAACCTTCCAGGATATGCAGGCGCCTGAGCACTTTTTCCAGCCGGTAGTTCAGGCGGCGGCGCACCGTCTCGCGCCGGAAGGCCAACCATTCGGTCAGGATTTCCACCAGCCCTTTCACCGCCGGGCGGTTGTCCAGGCCGATCATGTTCATGTTGATGCGGTAGCTGCGCTCCAGATCGGTGGTGACAAACAGGTGGCTCATCACCTGATCCAAATCCACACGGTTCGAACGCGGCACAATCACCAGCCGGGTCGGGTTCTCGTGATCGGATTCGTCACGCAGATCTTCTACCATCGGCAACTTCTTGGCACGCATCTGGCTGGCGATCTGTTCCAGCACCTTGGCGCCAGAAACCTGGTGCGGCAAGGCGGTGATCACCGCGCTGCCGTCTTCTTTTTTCCAGATGGCGCGCATACGCACCGAACCGCGGCCATTCTGGTAAATTTTGCGCAGTTCGTCGCGCGGCGTGATGATCTCGGCTTCGGTCGGGAAATCCGGCCCTTGCACAAACTCCAGCAGTTCGTCCAGGCCGGCGTTGGGTTTCTCCAGCAGCGCCACCGCAGCGGCGGCCACTTCGCGCACGTTATGCGGCGGGATATCGGTCGCCATCCCCACGGCGATGCCGGTGGTGCCATTGAGCAGCACGTTAGGCAGGCGCGCCGGCAGCATTTTCGGTTCCTGCATCGTGCCGTCGAAGTTCGGCACCCAGTCCACCGTGCCCTGGCCCAGCTCGCTCAGCAACACCTCGGCGTATTTCGACAGGCGCGATTCGGTATAACGCATCGCGGCGAAAGATTTGGGATCGTCCGGCGCGCCCCAGTTGCCCTGGCCGTCAACCAGCGGGTAACGGTACGAAAACGGCTGCGCCATCAGCACCATGGCTTCATAGCAGGCGCTGTCGCCGTGCGGGTGGTATTTACCTAACACGTCACCCACAGTACGGGCGGATTTTTTGAACTTGGCGCTGTTAGTCAGCCCCAGCTCAGACATCGCATAGATGATACGGCGCTGTACCGGCTTGAGGCCGTCACCAATGTACGGTAACGCCCGATCCATGATGACGTACATGGAATAGTTCAGATAGGCGTTTTCAGTGAATGTGTGCAGCGGTAAACGCTCTACACCGTCATGAGTCAGGTCGCTCATTACTCAAATATCCTCAGACCGTGGCTTGGCAATGCTTGTCGATTCTTGCCCGCGATAGTACCCCATCTGCGGGTCACTGTCACAATTGGTGCATTTCTCGTTCACCGGCGCCGGGCAAAATTTTATTTTGTGCAAAATGGCGCTACTGCCGGGCGCTTTTATTGATTTTTAGTCAAGACTGTTGTGCGCTGGATCTCATTTTCCCTTTTCTTGCTAAGTATTACACTGGCAGTCAGCGTAAGTTCTGTACGGCATGTGCAGGGAAAAATTCTTTTTATCGGACAGGAATGACAGACGATGAGCAACATACTGATTATCAATGCAAAAAAACAGTTCGGCCATTCTGAAGGCCGGTTAAACCAAACCCTGAGCGATGTGGCGGAAAACGTGCTGCGCGCCGCACAGCACGACGTTAAAGTCACCGTTGTCGATGATGGCTACGATATCGCCGCGGAAATCGAGAAATACCAGTGGGCCGATACGGTCATCTACCAAATGCCCGGCTGGTGGATGGGCGAGCCTTGGATCCTGAAAAAATACATCGACGAAGTCTTTACCGTTGGCCACGGCAGCCTGTATGCCAGCGATGGCCGCACCCGCTCCGACGCCAGCAAAAAATACGGCTCCGGCGGCCTGCTGCAAGGCAAAACTTACATGCTAAGCCTGACCTGGAACGCCCCGTTGGAAGCTTTTACCGATCCGGATCAGTTCTTCCATGGGGTGGGCGTCGACGGCGTGTACTTGCACTTCCACAAGGCAAACCAGTTCCTGGGCATGGAAGCGCTGCCAACCTTCATCTGCAACGATGTGATCAAAGATCCGCAGATCGAAACGTTCATCGCCAACTATAAGGCGCACCTGGGCAACGTGTTTGCCTGACCGCACATGCCCGCCCGCACCGCGGGTGGGCGTTGCCGCTACAGGTGCTGGGCGTCGATATGGGCGCTTACGTAGTCCAGGAAACAGGTAATTCGCGCCGCCAGCGGGGTATTGTGATAATACACTGCGTTAATTGGCCGGTGCCCACCCTGGGTTTGCGCTTTCAGCAGCGGCACCAGCCGCCCGGCGCGCTGATCTTCCCGCGTCATGAAATCCGACAGTTGCACGATCCCTTCCCCACACAGCGCCAGTTGCCGCAGGGTTTCCCCGCTTGAAGCCGAAATGGTCGGCGTGATGGTGAAAAATTCCGCCTGCTCGTCGCGCAGCGCCCATTGATTCAGCGATTCCGGCTGGCTAAAGCCCAGTAAGCAATGGTCATGCAGGTCGCTCACGCGCTGTGGCGCGCCAAAACGGGCAATGTATTCCGGACTGGCCAGGATGCGCAGCGTGCTGTAGCCCAGCAAGCGTGCGTGCAGGGTAGAATCGCGCAGGGTGCCGATGCGAATCGCAATATCGGTGCGCTTTTCCAGCAGATCGATAAACAGGTTATCGGTATTCAGCTCCAGCGTGATCTGCGGAAACTGACGGCGGAACCCGGCCACCAGCGGCACAATCACGTGCTCCATAAACGGCGCTGCGGCATTGACCCGCAGCCGGCCGGCCGGCAAGGTGCGCCGTAACGCCATCTGTTCCTCGGCATTTTCAACCGAGCGGATGATTTCACGGGCGTGGCTCAGGAAAGTTTGCCCTTCTTCGGTCAATTCAAGGCGGCGGGTCGTGCGGCGCAACAACGTGGTGTCGAGCTTTTTCTCCAGCCGGCTAAGGGCGCGGCTGATGCCGGAAGCGGTTTGGCCAAGCTGTTCGGCTGCCGCGGTAATCGAGGTGCAATCCACCACCGCGGTGAATGCCAGGAGTTCTTCAAGGGTGATTTTCATGCATTCCGCCCTGTTCAAGCGCAGAAAACCAAGCCCGGCAACCACCGGGCCTGGCCGGGGTTAGACCGACAGTTCTGCCATATCGCCCTTGTCTTGCAGCCAGTTACGGCGATCTTCCGACCGTTTTTTCGCCAGCAGCATATCCATCATGGCCAACGTCTGATCGACGTTGCCGTCATCCACCGTCAGTTGCACCAGCCGGCGAGTGTTGGGATCCAGGGTGGTTTCACGCAGTTGCAGCGGGTTCATTTCCCCCAGCCCTTTGAAACGCTGGACGTTAGGCTTGCCTTTCTTGCGTTTCAGTTGCTCCAGCACGCCCGCTTTTTCTTCCTCGTCGAGGGCATAGTAGACCTCTTTGCCAAGATCGATACGGTACAGCGGCGGCATCGCCACATACACGTGCCCATCTTTCACCAGGGCGCGGAAATGGCGCACAAACAGCGCGCACAGCAAGGTGGCGATATGCAGGCCGTCGGAATCCGCATCCGCCAGGATACAGATCTTGCCGTAACGCAGTTGGCTGAGATCGTCGCTGTCGGGATCGATACCTATCGCGACGGAAATATCATGCACTTCCTGTGAAGCCAGCACCTCATCCGAAGACACTTCCCAGGTATTGAGGATTTTGCCCTTCAGCGGCATGATCGCCTGATATTCACGATCGCGCGCCTGCTTGGCAGAGCCGCCTGCAGAATCCCCTTCCACCAGGAACAGTTCGGTCATGCTCAGGTCCTGCGCCGTGCAGTCCGCCAGCTTACCCGGCAGCGCGGGGCCGCTGGTCAACTTTTTGCGCACCACTTTCTTGGCCGCGCGCAGGCGGCGCTGGGCGCTGGAAATCGCCAGTTCTGCCAGCTGTTCCGCAGCCTGCACGTTCTGGTTCAGCCACAGGCTAAAGGCGTCTTTCACCACGCCGGCGACAAACGCGGCGCACTGGCGCGATGATAAACGCTCTTTGGTCTGGCCGGCGAACTGTGGATCCTGCATTTTTACCGACAGCACGTAAGCACAGCGATCCCAGATATCCTCTGCGGAGAGCTTCACGCCGCGCGGCAGGATATTGCGGAATTCGCAAAACTCGCGCATCGCATCCAGCAACCCCTGGCGCAAACCGTTAACGTGGGTGCCCCCCTGCATGGTGGGGATCAGGTTGACGTAGCTTTCGGTCAGCAGTTCGCCGCCTTCCGGCAACCACAACAGCGCCCAATCCACGGCTTCGGTATCGCCGGAGAAAGTACCGACGAAAGGCGCTTCCGGCAGCGTAATCAGGCCGTTGATCGCTTCCATCAGGTAATCGGTTAGCCCATCCTGATAACACCAACGCTGTTCGGTGTTGTTGAGCTTGTCGAAGAAATAGATTTCCACGCCCGGGCACAGCACCGCTTTGGCTTTCAGCAGGTGCGACAGGCGCGTGACGGAAAAGCGCGGGCTATCAAAGAACTGTTCGTCCGGCCAGAAGTGGACGCTGGTGCCGGTGTTTCGTTTGCCGCAGGTCCCGGTCACTTCAAGATCCTGCACTTTATCGCCGTTTTCGAAGGCCATGCTGTAGACATTGCCGCCACGACGCACGTTCACCTCAACGCGTTTTGACAAGGCGTTGACCACCGAAATGCCCACGCCGTGCAAGCCGCCGGAGAACTGGTAGTTTTTGTTGGAGAACTTGCCGCCGGCGTGCAGCCGGCACAGGATTAACTCCACCGCCGGCACGCCCTCTTCCGGGTGGATATCCACCGGCATGCCGCGGCCGTCATCAATCACTTCCAGTGACTGATCGGCGTGCAGGATCACATCGATGCGTTTTGCGTGGCCAGCCAACGCTTCATCGACGCTGTTATCAATCACCTCTTGGCCAAGGTGGTTCGGGCGCGTGGTATCGGTATACATACCGGGACGACGGCGCACTGGTTCTAGACCGCTGAGTACTTCAATGGCATCAGCGTTATAGCTGGATTGAGTCATCGTTGATTATTTTTTCGTGGTTAAAGGAAGGTGCCGGAACCGCCTGCTCAGACAGCGTTGAGCCCTAAAAAATCCACAATCTGGGGAAAATAGTGCTCGAAACCGACAAAGGCATGGTTTCCACCGGCCTCTACCGTTTGCCGGCAGGCAGTGTAATACGCCACAGCCTGGCCGTAATCGAGTATTTCATCCCCTGTTTGCTGCAGCAGCCAGATTAAATCTGGCGACTCCAAAGGATCGATCTGCATCACCTTCAGATCGTAAATGTGACGAGACTCTAACACATATTGCTGGCCGGTGTAGGGGTTCTCATTTTCCCCCAGGTAATCAATCAGCAATTCAAACGGTTTTACCGCGGGATTGACCACCACGGCGGGCAGGGAGAAACATTGCGACAGCCAGGTGGCGTAATAGCCGCCCAGCGAAGAACCGACGATCCCCATCTGCCGGCCGGCGCGCGCCATCACCAGGCTTTCGAGCATTTCCGCCGTTTCCGCCGGGTAGGCCGGCAGTTGCGGCACCAGCATTTCAACGCCCGGATGATGTTCGGCCAACCACGCCTTGAAGGCGGCCGCTTTGGCCGACTGGGGCGAGCTGTTGAAACCGTGCAAATAGAGTAGCGTTGACATGAGGCGGTATCTCGTCGTTGTGCGTGGGCCGTTGATGGCTATTTTAGGGCAAAACAGCGCGCGGGCGTAGCCAGGTGAATGAACACGGCAAGGAGCACCGCCCTAATAGCCATCGGAATTCATATCAGGGCGAAAATCGTCGTTATCCAGGCGATACACCTGGGTTTCCACCCGCCCGTCCGGCAGCAGATCCAGATAGCGCCAGCCGGGGGAAAGATCGTCAATGGCAAAGTTGGTGCAATGCGGTTTGAACTGCACGCAGGTTGAAGGGCTTGCCAACAGCCGCCGCCCCTGCCAGGCGATATCCATCTCCTGATGAATGTGCCCGCACAGCAACGTATTGACCTTCGGAAAGCGCAATAGGATCTCCCCCAGCGTATGGGGGTTGCGCAGGCTGTGTTGATCCAGCCAGGTGCAGCCGGAAGGCAGCGGATGATGGTGCAGCAGCAATAGCGTATAGCGCTCAGGGTGGGCCTGCAGGCAGCGCTCCATCCATTCAAGCTGATATTCGCTCAGTTCACCGTGCGGCACGCCGAAAACCTGGCTGTCCAGAAGGAGCACTTGCCAGTTATCGCCCAGCAGCACGTGTTTGGAAGGCGTGATGCCGGCAGCGGCCAATGCGTCCACCATCGCCGGCTGGAAATCATGATTACCCGGCAGCCAGACACAGGGCGCCGGCAGTTGCAAAATGCCCTCGGCGAAATGCCGATAGGCGGCCTGGGAATGATCCTGCGCCAGATCGCCGGTCGCGACGATCAAATCAACCCCCCGCTGCTGTGCCTTAATGGCTTCCAGCACCGCGAGGTAGCTGCGATAGGTATTAATGCCGAGCAGGCTTTCATCCTTGCCGGCAAAAAGGTGGGTATCTGTTATTTGCAGGATTCTGACCTTGGCCCCACTCGCCACGGGCAGTTTAAACAGGCTTTCCAAATGGTGTCCTTTGCTATTTCAGTCTGTCTAACAAACCGGAACCGCCATCGCGCCATGCGCTAAACAGTAGCGCAGCCAATCAGCAAGAAACTGGTTAATTTGATGCTTTTCGTCGCGTTGATGCAACTTTTTGTTCGGATAATCATAACGTGCTTTAAAACGGTAGATCTGCTGGCTGGAACACACTTCCGCAACCATGGCGTCGTGGTACAGCCGCACCGTCATTGCCGGCAGGCTCCAGTAGCTGACCGCCGGGAACACCTGCTTGATCTCCACCAGCGAGGTATAGCGCGTGGACTCAATAATGGTCAGACGATAACTGGCGCCGTTCACCTGATAAGTCACCGTTTCACCCACTTCATCATTACGCGGCAATAAGCGGCGCAATTGTGCGAAGTTGGTTTCACACAGCCTCATCATTTCCGGGAAATCAGGGGTATAGCGTTTTGTCATGAGTTGACCCATTCTTTTCTGAGCGATTCATGGTGCAGCGCCAACCACTGCAATGCAATCACTGATGCGGCGTTATCAATTACGCCCTCTTCTACCCAGCAATAAGCCTGTTCGCGGCTAACCACATGGACACGAATATCTTCATCTTCGGCCGCCAGCCCATGAATCCCTTCTGCGGTAGTGGCGTCAACTTCCCCCACCATAATCGATAGGCGTTCGCTGGTGCCGCCGGGGCTGGCCAGATAGCTTAGCACCGGTTTGCAACGCCCGACCGCAACGCCGGCTTCTTCCTGAGCTTCACGCCGGCAGACGTCTTCCACGCTTTCGCCCGTTTCGATGATACCTGCCACCATTTCCAGTAGCCAGGGGGAGTTACTGCTCTCCAACGCCGGGATACGTAATTGCTCAACCAACACAACTTCATCACGCAGTGGATCATAAGGTAGCAGCACTGCGGCATGCCCGCGCTCAAAAACCTCACGTTTCACTTCCCCGCTCATTTCACCATTGAATAAACGATGGCGGAACCGATATAAATTAAGCGAGAAAAAACCACGGTACAGCGTCTCTCGTGCAATAATTTCTACATCATCTTTACCGAAAGTAACGGGTGTGGTTTTGAGCTGCTTCATCGGTGGCATTCTCCTGCGTGAATGGAGTGGTAGTATAAAGAACCGGGGCTGATAGCGGAAACAGTAAGCCTGCCGCCATCCTCTTTGTGATAGATTGTGATACATCATAATATCAATTGAGGCGTGAGCAGCCAGCGCCATATGGCCCGTACTTAGGCCAGCAAGGCAAAAAAGTTGCGCCAGAGGGCACATTCAGCCACCTGATGCGCAGCCTGGACTCTGCTAAAATCGGCAACTATTCGCCTATCGTCAGCGCTAACATAGCAATATTGCTGCACAACAAGGAATGCAAATGAAGAAACTGCTCCCCCTTCTTATCGGACTGAGCCTGGTCGGGTTCAGTGCCATGAGCCAGGCAGAGAACCTGCTGCAAGTTTATAAACAGGCAAGGGAAAACAACCCGGATTTGCGCCAGGCAGCCGCTGTACGTAATTCCGCTTTCGAAAAGATCAATGAAGCGCGCAGCCCATTACTGCCGCAGTTGGGCCTGACCACCGGTTATACTTATAACAGCGGTTACCGCGATGCCAACAACATTAACAGTAATGTGACCAGCGGCTCGATCGCGCTGTCGCAGGTTATCTTCGACATGTCTAAATGGCGTGCGCTGACGTTACAGGAAAAAACCGCCGGGATTGCCGACGTGACCTTTCAAACCAGCGAACAGTCGCTGATCCTGAACACCGCCACCGCCTACTTCGATGTGCTGAACGCGATCGACACCTTATCCTATGTGCAGGCGCAAAAACAGGCGGTTTACCGCACGTTGGATCAAACCACCCAGCGCTTTAACGTCGGCCTGGTTGCCATTACCGATGTGCAAAACGCCCGTTCCAGCTATGACACGGTGCTGGCGAACGAAGTGACGGCCCGCAACAATCTGGATAACGCGCTGGAAAGCCTGCGCCAGATAACCGGCAATTTCTACCCGGAACTGGCTTCGCTGAATACCACCCGTTTCGCTACCCAGCGCCCTGAAGCGGTCAACAACCTGTTGAAAGAAGCCGAAAACCGCAACCTGACCCTGCTTTCAGCCCGTCTGAACCAGGATCTGGCGCGCGAACAGATCCGCTCGGCGCAAAGCGGCCACCTGCCGACGATCGACATGAGCGCCTCCAGCGGCATCACCAACACCAAATACAACGGTTCCGCCACCAGCGCCGGCAACTACAGCGACAGCGACGCCGGCCAGAACAAAATCGGCGTGAGCCTGAACCTGCCGCTCTATAGCGGCGGCCAGACCAGCTCGGTGGTGAAGCAGGCGCAGTACAATTTTGTCGCCGCCAGTGAACAGTTGGAAAGCTCACACCGCAGCGTGGTACAAACCGTTCGTTCTTCCTTCAATAACATCAATGCCTCCATCAGCAGCATCAACGCCTATCAACAGGCGGTGGTTTCCGCACAGAGCTCATTGGATGCCATGGAAGCCGGCTACCAGGTGGGCACGCGCACCATCGTCGACGTGTTGGACGCTACCACCACGCTCTACAATGCCAAACAACAGCTTTCCAGCGCACGCTATACCTACCTGATTAACCAGTTGAACATCAAATCCGCACTCGGGACGTTAAACGAAAACGATCTGCTGATGCTCAACGGCGCGCTGGGCACCCCGATCTCCACCTCGCAGGATGTGGTGGCGCCGCCAACCACCGCGCAGGATGCCTATGTAGATCGCAACAGCAGCAATACGGCTGCGCCGGTCGCCGCCGTTTCTGCCCCGGCCCCCGCTGCCGTGGCGCAGCCCGCCACCACCACGCAACCGCGCAACCCGTTCCGCAACTGATACGGGCCATTAAGCATCCAGGGCGGGTATTTACCCGCCCTGATTATTTCCCCCTTGCCCTGCAGGCTTCACATTCCCGTTCGGCATTCAGTGATATTATTCCCGGATACGTTCCTCAGCCCGAGCAGGATTGGATGGAGAATACTTCACGCTGGCAGCAGTTAATGGCAACCGGGGCACTCCCGGCGGAGCAGCGCCCTGCGTCTGCAATCTACGCCTCCTGGCTGCGTTGCTGTAACCTGATGCGCCCCGCCCCCTGGAAAGCCCCGCACTGTGCGCTTGGCACTACTTTCCACTCCATCTGCAAACGTAAGAACGATCTGCTGACGCTTGGCCAGGCGGCGCTGGAAGACGCCTACGAGTTTATGGAAAACCGCCTTTGTGTGTTGTTCATCCTCGATGAAAGCGGCTGTATGCTGTGGCTTTGCGGCGCCCCCGATACGCGGGAGCAGTTGCAACGGCTGGGGTTCAAACCCGGCGCTTACTGGGCCGAAGGAGATATCGGCACCAATGCGCCGGCGCTGGCCGCCGCAGAGGGCCACCCGATGCAGGTCTGCGGCAGTGAGCACGTGCGCCAGGCGCTGCACAGCTGGTCATTTTGCGCCACGCCGATTTATGACAACGGCGGGCGGCAACGCGGCGCCATCGCGTTGGGGTGCCTGCTGCAAGAGCGGGCAGCGGGCGATCTTTCCCTGACGCTGGCGATCGCCCGTGGCATCAGTAATTCGCTCAATGCCGACAGCCTGCTGGCTGAATCCAACCGCCACCTGAACCAGCTCTATGGCCTGCTGGAAAGCGTGGAAGACGGCGTCATGGCCTGGGATCACCACGGCAACCTGCAATATATCAACCAGCGGGCGGCAAACATGCTCAAGCTCAACGGCCAGCATAGCCAGGGCAAGCCGCTGGCGCAGTTGCTGACGTTTCCCGCGCTGCTAAGCCGGGCGGTCGCCCAGCGTCAGGCGCTGCACCATGTCGAAGTCACCTTTGAAAGCCAGCGCCAGTTTATCGCCGTCCTGCTGACCTTAAAGCCGATTCCCGACGGGGAGCGCTGCGGTTTTATCGCGCTGCTGCACCCACTGGAGCGTATGCATCAGTACGTCAGCAGCCAGCTCGGCCGCGTCAGCCATACCTTTGAACAGATGCCTTCGGCGTCGCTGGAAATGCGCCGCCTGATCCGCTACGGCCAACAGGCGGCGAAAGGCCACCATCCGCTACTGCTGTGCGGCGAGGAAGGAATAGGCAAAGAGTTACTCGGCCAGGCCATCCACAACGCCAGCGAGCGCGCCGCCGGGCCTTATATTTCGCTCAACTGCCAACTGCTGCCGGAAGCTCAGGGGCTGAGCGAACTGCTGGGCTGCGATGCCAGCGAAGAACAGGCCGGCCTGCTGAGCAAATTCGAGCTGGCCAACGGCGGTACGCTGTATCTGGATCAGATCGAATATCTGCCGCCGGACATGCAGGCCGCGCTGCTGCAGGTGTTGAAAACCGGCGTCGTGATGCGCCTGAATTCCAGCCGGGTGATCCCGGTGGACGTGCGCATCATCGCCACCAGCTCCGCCAATCTGCCTTTGCTGGTGCAGCAAAACCGCTTCCGCCGCCAGCTGTTTTATAGTCTGCAGGCCTTTGAAATCCAGATCCCGCCGCTGCGCCAGCGCGTCAGCGATATTCCGCTGCTGGTTAGGCACCATCTGCGCGCGCTGGAACAGCACTTCCAGTGCCGCTTTCGGGTGGATGATGAAGTTATGGCCCAGCTCAGCCTGTATCTGTGGCCGGGCAACGATCTTGAGCTGAAAGGCGTGGTCGAGCGGGCGGCGATGATTTGCCGCGGCCACCACATTCAGTTGGCCGACCTGCCCGCGCACCTTTTGGGGCATCAGCCCCTGCTGGAAAACGAAACGCAGCCAGGATCGCCGCCGTTGACGTTGGAGGAAACCGAACGCCAGGCCATTATCCGTGCGGCCAATACCCGCAGGGGCCAACTGAATGAGATGGCGCAGCTGCTGGGAATTGGCCGCACCACGCTGTGGCGAAAAATCAAGCAATACCAGATCGATATCAGCCAGTTCAAGCCGCACGCTTAGTGGCTAAGCTGCAGCACCCCGCGGGCCGCATCCAGCATCACCTTTTGGCCGCTGCGGGTTTTTTCCATGCAGCCGCTCAGCCCCACTACCATCGGGATGCCCATCGCTTTGGCCAGAATGGCGCTGTGCGAAACAACGCTACCGCCGCTCAGGCAAATGCCGAGCACCATGCGCCGATCCAGCATCACCACATCAGAAGGCATGATCTCATCCATCATCAGAATCACCGGTTCCGCCAGCGGGATCGGCGGGATCGTTTGCTGTTGCAGGTGGCACAGGGTGCGGCGCAGCAGATCGCGCACGTCCAGTTCACGCGCCCGCAGGTAGGCATCGTCCAGCGCCAGATAGTCATCGGCCACCGCCTCAAGCACTTCCCGCCATGCCCGTTCCGCACAGTAAAGCCGCTGGGCAATGCGGGCATAGGCCTGCTGCTGCAGATCCGGATCGTCCAACAGCATGCTGTGCGCACCGAAAATACCGGCCTGCGGCTTACCGATCAGCGTCGCCGTTCGCTCCGCCAACTTGTTTAGATCGCTCAGCGTATGTTGCAGGGCTTCCCGCAGCCGTTGTTGCTCGTTAATCACGTCATCGGCGCCGATCAATTTTTCAGCCACCGCCGGCCAGAAACTGGCGGCTTGCAACACCGGGCCGGTGCTGACGCTTTCCGCCACCGGCATGCCGTGCAGCGATGGCTGCTGCTGGGCCGATATCGTTTCGCCAAAATGCTGTTCCGCCAACGCTTTAAACGCCGCCAGCGCCTGATCGGCCTGTGTGCCGTTAGCGATCAGGCGGATGGTATCGCCGTGGCGCACCTGCAAGAGCGCCAGTTGGTTCAGGCTGCGCGGGTTAACGCATTGCCCGTTTTTTTCCAACAGCAGTTCGGCGTCGAAGGGCGCCAGGGTTTCCGCTAGCCGCGCCGCCGGCCGGGCATGCAGGCCGTGCGGGTTTTGCACCAGCCAACTGACGCTTTTCCCCTCGGTCAACGGCAGGCCGACGTTTTCCTCGGCGCCCGGCGCCTCGCCGAGCTGGGCCTGTTTGGCCTGCAACGCCCCCTGCGCCTCAGCCAGCACCTGCGCCAGCGGCGCACCGGCATTGGCGGCCACCACCGCCGCCAGAGTGCCTTCCACCAGCGGCGCCGAACACAGTTTGACTTTTGCCGCCACCGCCGGCTCCAGCAGTTCCAACGCCGTTTCCGCACTTAATAACGCGCTGCCCAAATCCATCAGCACCACAATTCCGTCGCCCTGGGCAACGCTGTTGATCGCGTCCATCACTTTGACGGCATCCGTGCCGATAGGGTGTTCTTCATCATCCACCCCGGCCGCCAACGCCAGTTGGCAACCATCGGCGCGCATCATCTGCTGCGCTAATTCCTGCACGCCGCGCGCCAATTGCGCACTGTGCGAAACCACCACGATATTGATCATCTCACCTCCCTGGGGTTGCCTTAACCAAGCCAAACGCCACGGTATACGCACCGCGGCAGGCATGGCTTAGCCAACCACCTGCGCCAATGTTTTTATCATCAGCATTACCGAGGTCGCCCCCGGATCCTGATAGCCAATGCTGCGTTCCCCCAGGTAGCTGGCCCGCCCCTTGCGCGCCTGCATGGTGATGGTGCTTTCCACGGCTTTTTCCGCCTCGCCGACGGCGATATCCAGCGCATCGACCAGGTTAAGCTGCTGCCGGGCGGATTGCCCCAGGCTCGCCACCACCGGCCACCAAACATCACACATGGTTTTATCGCCCGGCTCGGCTTTGCCGCGCATCACCACGCCTTCCACCCCTTGCTGCATCACCTGGTGCAATTCTTCCAAATCCAGGCTTTGCTTGGCATTGGCCGCCTGCGCGGCGCGGATGAAAAACGTACCGAACAGCGGGCCGCTGGCGCCCCCGACGCTAGACAGCAATGTCATCCCGGTATTTTTCAGGATAAAACCGATGTCCTTGTCCGCCACCGAAGGCAGTTTTTCCGCCACTTTATTGAAGCCGCGGTTCATATTCAGGCCATGATCGGCATCGCCAATCTCGGTATCCAGGCGCGTCAGAAAATCACGCTGTTCGGCAAACACTGCCGCACAGCGCATTAGCCAATCCACCACCTGCTGTTTCGTTAATGCCATGTTTCCTCCTCAGGCCATGACTTGCTGCGGGCTTAGCGCGGCAAGCGCCTCGCCGTGGGCCTTAACCCGGCCCACAGCCCTACGTTTACCTAACATCCCCAGCGTAATGCGGGCGTTTTTACCGGTGCATCCCACAACGACAGCACCTCGTCATCGGCTTTCAGTAAGGTGATGGAAACCCCCTGCATATCCAGCGAGGTGCAATAAGAGCCCACCAGATCGCGTTCAATGATAATGCCGGCCTCGGCGCAGAGCGCCGTCAGGCGGTGGTAAACACCGTACAATTCGGAAAGCGGCGTGGCCCCCAGGTTATTCACCAGCGCAATCACGCGATCGCCGCGTGCCAGCGGCTGCTTCTCTTGGATCTCTTCACGCCATTCGCCATGTTGGCGATCCCACACCCGCAGGGTGCGTTTGTAGTGGCCGTGTTCAATCAGGGTTTTGAACATGTCGTCCACTGCCTGGTTCAGGGTGGTGAACGGCCGCCGTGCGATGCCCGGTTCGCCGTGGATGCCCACGCCGAACTCCATTTCATTCTCCGCCAGTACAAACGACGGTTTGCCGGCCGCCGGTACCGTGCACGCCCCCAGCGCGATGCCGATTGAATGCCCCTGGTTGTTGATCTTGTGGCCGAACGTCACCAGCGCATCCAGGCTATCGCCACGCGCCGCCGCCGCCCCCAGCAGTTTTTCCATCAGCACCGTGTTGGCAACGCCACGGCGCCCGGCGGTAAACAGGCTGTCTTTTACCGCCACATCGTCATCAACCAACACCGTCGCGACCTGCACGCCGCTGTCGTGCAACAGCTCGGTGGCCGTTTCAAAATTCAGCACGTCGCCGGTGTAGTTTTTGACCAGAAACAACACCCCGGCGCCGCCGTCGATGGCCTGGCCGCACTCATACATTTTATCCGGCGTGGGTGAGGTAAAGATTTCCCCCGGGCAGGCGCCATCAAGCATCCCCTCCCCGACAAAGCCGCAATGCATTGGTTCATGGCCGCTGCCGCCGCCGGAAAGCACCGCCACCTTGCCCGGCACCGGCGCATCCGCACGCACCACAAACAGCGGATCCTGATGCACCTGTAGCTCGGGGTGAGCCTCGCCCAGGCCCCGCAACTGTTCCTCCAGGACCGATTCAACCTCATTGATCAGTTTTTTCACGGTTCATTCCTCTGTCTGGCATAGCGAGCGCGGCATGCCACGCCCGCGATGGTAGTTATGCGTGCTGTTGCAACCAGGCACGCCCCAGCCGATCCATGGTCAAAATGGCCGCCTGTACGCTGGCCGGCGTGACTTTGAACGGCATGTTATGAATGGTTTCGCCTTCCGCGCAGCTTGCTTCGGCAACCGCCTGGATTTTCGCCGGCAGATCTTCCGTCACGCCCATCTCGGCCAACGTGATCGGCAACCCCAGCCGGTGGCAGAAGCGCATCACCGTTTCGATCTGCTCTTCGGAGCTGTTTTGCAGCACCAGCTGCGACAAGGTACCGAACGCCACTTTTTCACCGTGGTAAAGGTGGTGGGTCTCTTTCAGCACGGTGAACCCGTTGTGGATGGCGTGAGCCGCCGCCAGGCCGCTGCTTTCAAAGCCCAGGCCGCTCAGATAGGTATTGGCTTCGATCACGCGCTCAACCGATTCGGTCACCACGCCGGCCTCAACCGCCAACTTGGCCTTGAAGCCCTCTTTCAGCAGGGTTTCATAGCACAGGCGCGCCAGGCTCAGTGCCGCCAGCGTTGATTTACCGCCGGCCATGCTGGTTGCCTGGGCATCAAAGCAGGCCTGTGCTTCAAAGTAGGTGGAAAGCCCATCGCCCATCCCGGCCACCAGCAAACGCACCGGGGCTTTGGCGATGATCGCGCTGTCCATGATCACCATGTTCGGCGGCGTGGGGTAAATCAGGTACTCTTCAAACTGGCTTTGCTCGGTATAGACCACGGAGAGCGCGCTGGTCGGCGCATCGGTTGAAGCGATAGTCGGGATCAGCACCACCGGGACTTTCTGGTAATAGGCAATGGCTTTGGCGGTATCCAGCGTCTTGCCGCCGCCCATGCCAATAACGCCGTTGCACCCCTGGTCTTTCAGTTCCTGACCAAGGCGATCGATCTCTTTATGGCTGCATTCGCCGTTAAAAACGCAGGCATGATGTTTAACGCCGTGCTGTTGCAGGCTACCCATCACGGTGTCGCCCGCCAGTTTCATCACAAAGTCATCGGCGATAATAAAATAGTGCTCAGCCAGTGATTTCGCATATTGGCCAACGGAGGCTAACGCGTTCAGGCCCTGGATATATTTACTGGGTGATTGGATGATTCTTAACATAACCGGCTCCTTCTGGGTTCATTGGCGATGTTCAGATTTCAGGTGAGGTTGTTGCCGGTCTTCCGCCGGCTGGTTGTTACCAATGACTATACGGCCGCCCACAGGCATTACGAGCCTGGCGATTTTCGTTCCATTGCGAAACGGTCAGCCCGGCAAAACGTTCCAAAACGGAACATTCAGGACAACGTTTTCGCGATTAAAGAGAACTGGCGCACACCGCCACGTAATCCTGCGTAAAGAGTCGATTTTCCGCGCGTTTCAGCTTTAATTTTGCACATCTTTCCCCTATTCTTACGCCACCTACTGGGAAAAGGCCGCATGGCTAAAATAATGAATAATGGAATTTAATGCCGATGAAACGGACAAAAAACATCAATAGAGAGACGTTCCGCAAATCCTGGCGTAACTACCGCATGGCCCCCGTCGCGCTGGCCGTCAGTGCGGTATTTATGTTGGCCGGTTGTGAAAAGGCCGATGAAACCGTATCGCTGTACCAAAATGCCGATGACTGTTCACGCTCCAATCCTTCTATGAGCGAGCAGTGCTCCACGGCTTACAACAATGCCTTGAAAGAAGCCGAAAAAACCGCGCCGAAATACGCCACCCGCGAAGACTGCGTGGCGGAGTTTGGCGAAGCGCAATGCACCCAAGCGCCGGCGCAAGCGGGCATGGCGGCAGAATCGCAAAGCAGCGGCAGCTTCTGGATGCCGCTGATGGCGGGCTATATGATGGGCCGGATGATGGGCGGCGCTGGCTTTGCCCAACAGCCGCTGTTCACCTCCAAAAACCCCGCCAGCCCGGCCAACGGTAAGTTCGTTGACGCCACCGGCAAGAACTATGGCCCGGCGACGGCCGGCGGCCGCACGATGACGGTGCCGAAAACCGCCATGGCGCCAAAACCGGCGGTCACCAACACCGTTACCCGCGGCGGTTTTGGCGAATCCGTCGCCAAGCAGGCCACCATGCAACGCAGCAGCGCCACCTCCAGCTCACGCACCATGGGCGGTTAATCGATGAAACGCGTTGCTATCACCGAACGCCCAGACTGGCGTGAAAAAGCCACCGAGTTCGGTTTCAATTTCCACACCATGTATGGCGAACCCTACTGGTGTGAAGATGCCTATTATCAATTTACGCTGGCACAGATCGAAGAGATCGAAGACGCCACCGCCGAACTGCACCAGATGTGCCTGCAGGTGGTGGAAAAAGTGGTCGCCAGCGATGCGCTGATGGCGAAGTTCCGTATTCCGAAGCACACCTGGGAATTCGTCCGCAGCGCCTGGCGCACTAACCAGCCCTCGCTCTATTCACGCCTCGATCTGGCCTATGATGGCGTCAACCCGCCAAAGCTGCTGGAAAACAACGCCGATACGCCAACGTCGCTGTACGAGGCCGCCTTTTTCCAATGGATTTGGCTGGAAGATCAGCTTAACGCCGGCCGCCTGCCGGAACAGGCCGATCAGTACAACAGCCTGCAGGAAAAACTGATTGAGCGCTTTGCGCAATTAAAGGCGCACCACGGGTTTAGCCTGCTGCATATGGCCTGTTGCCGGGATAGCGTGGAAGATCGGGGGACGGTGCAATATCTGCAAGACTGCGCGCTGGAAGCCGATTTGGCGACCGAGTTCCTGTTTATGGAAGATATCGGGCTGGGGGAAAAGGGCCAGTTTACCGATCTGCAAGACCAGGTGATCGGCAATCTGTTTAAACTGTACCCGTGGGAATTCATGCTGCGTGAAATGTTTTCCACCAAGCTGGAAGATGCTGGCGTGCGCTGGCTGGAGCCGGCATGGAAAAGCATTATCTCCAACAAGGCGCTACTGCCGCTGCTGTGGGAGATGTTCCCCAACCACCCGAACCTGTTGCCCGCCTATTTTGCCGAAGACGAACATCCGGCGATGGAAAACTACGTCATCAAGCCGCTGTTCTCACGCGAAGGGGCGAATATCCAGATCGTGCAAAACGGCCAGATCGCCGCGCAGGCCGATGGCCCGTATGGTGAAGAAGGCATGATCGTGCAGCAGTTCCATCCGTTGCCGCAGTTTGACGGCAGCTATACCTTGATCGGCAGTTGGCTGGTGAACGATCAACCCTGTGGTATCGGTCTGCGGGAAGATCGCGCGCTGATCACCCAGGATCTGTCGCGCTTCTATCCGCACATCATTCTGGATTAAAGCGCGCGGCCAATGCCAAACGGCAGAAAACCCGGGCACGTTGCCGTGCCCGGGCATTCCCTCCGGTTATTTCAGGGTCACATCAATGATTGGCGGAATATAACCGTAGTCATATTCTTCCACCACGAAGGTGCGATCGCCCACCAGCTTGATGCCCACCGTTGGCGCTTCAGTGCCGCCGACGCGGAAGCCGGCATCGGCATCATTGTCATCAAGCGGCACGTTGTCGATAAACGAGGTGACCAGCCCGTTCGGCATCACATAGTGGGAATAGGTCTGGAACGGCTGGCTTGACGGGTTACCCAACACCAGGCCGGAACCGTTCAGCGGCACGTAAGGGCCGAACAGTGAATCCGCGACAAAACCGTACACACCATCCGGGCCGGTCAGGCCATCGGCATAAGTGTACTGATGGCTGATGGTGAACAGGTAATATTTGCCGTCCTGGAACAACAGGTGTGGGCGTTCCGTCTGGTCATTAACGCCAACCGCTGTAATCAATGGCGGCAGCAGTTCCCAGTCATCGCCGTCTTCATCACGCGCAACCGCAATACCGACGCAGGCGGTCTGGTAACGCGAGTTGCCTACATCTTCGTAGCCCGGTGGCACGTCGCCGATTTCCGCTTCACCCACTTTGTGCGAACCTCGTTCCCCGGCCACATTGCCTTCAAACAGCATATACAGCTTGCCACTCTCCGGATCGCGGAACGGCCATGGGTCGCGGAAGCCCCAGTACGGGTTTTGCGCTTCGGTTTGATACATTTTGCCGTCGGCTTCGAACAGCGAAGACACTTTTTTGAAGCCAACCATGTCAACGCCGTGTTCAGTAGTCACCACGCGGCCACGCACTTTCACAATGGTCGCGCCAGGGGTAACGGCAGTGTAGTACAGATCCACATCGCCCTGGTCGTTGAGCAAAATCGGCGAGCCGGCCCATTCGCGGGTGGTCGGTGACACACCGTCCGCCATCACACGGCCGCCATATACCCAGTCTTTGCTGGTGCGGGAGAACCAGTAGCACATTTTTGCCCGGCCATGACGATCGTTCCAGTCGAGGTTGATGTCATAGTTGCCGTTTTCATCCAGGTAATCAGGATTGGTCGGCTGGCGGTCTGCCGTCAGGGTGAAAATCACTGACCAGCCGTCAACGGAAGTGACGTTACCGTTGATATCACGCAGCGGCATGGTATCCCAAATAAACACCGTATCGCTCAGCACCGGGAAATCAACGCTAACCAACGGTTGCGTGGTGGTCGGGTCATCGGCACGCACTTTCAGCGCGTCGGCACGGGTCCAGATGGTGGATTGATTCGGCTGTTGGCCGAACTTGGCAGTGGCCGCTTTCAGGGGTTGTTGGCCGAAATTCGTGGTGGTCGTTTTCATAGGAAATACCTCGTTAATCAATCAATTAAAATATGACTTTTGTTAAACACTGTATGTTTGTACAGTGAATTCACTATAGAGCGAGGTGATTTCCGGATCAAGACCAAAACCCCCTTTCCAGGCGGGTGCCGGCTTGCTGGCCGCTGACACAACGTCAGCGGCGATAAAAAGCTGAAAAAACGACAAAAAAATGCCAGTCAGCGACTGGCATTCAGAAAATTAACCCACCTGAACCGAGAGCATACTGAGCGCCCCCATTTCAATCCCATCTACCGGGATGCCGATCGGCTCGTTACCATCCCATGCGCCAAGCACGTACAGCAGCGGCAAGAAATGTTCCGGCGTTGGGTTGGCGAGTGCGGCCCCTTCATGCTGCATAAAGTTCACCAACGGGTGGTCATCCCCGCGGTAGGCCAGGTTGTCATGCACGTACTGGTTAAATGCCTGTGCCCAAGGGTATGGGCTGCCGTCCCCTTCCCACTTCACCTTACGCAGGTTATGCACCACGTTGCCGCTGGCGACGATCATGATCCCTTCATCACGCAGCGCCGCCAGTTTTCGCCCAAGCTCGAAGTGATAAGACGCAGGCTGCGTCCCGTCAACGCTTAGCTGCACGACCGGGATATCCGCCTGCGGGTACATTTTGATCAGCACGCCCCAGGCGCCGTGATCCAGCCCCCATTCACGGGTGTCGGCAATCACCGGCAACGGCGCCAACTGTTGCTGTATCCGCGCCGCCAACGCCGGAGAGCCCGGCGCCGGATATTGGGTATCAAACAGCGCCTGGGGAAAACCGCCAAAATCATGGATGGTTTTCGGGTTTTCCATCGCCGTTACCGCCGTGCCGCGGGTATACCAGTGGGCAGAAACCGCGATAATCGCTTTCGGCCGCGGCAGTTTCACCCCCAGTTCGCGCCACGCCTGGGTATAACGGTTGTCTTCCAATACATTCATTGGGCTGCCGTGCCCTAAGAACAGCGCAGGCATGCGGGACGTGGTCATCATATTCTTCTCCAGAGAGGTTAGCCGGTTTATGCCAACCACCTTACGCCCTTTGCCGCACCGGCACAGCCGGATAACCATGATGATGATATTCAATAATTTTGAATGGTGATATACCCAAAATAATTCGAGTTGCAGGACAAAAACGCAAAAGCGTTTTTGAACAGCGCTAGCGCTGGCCCCGTAGGGGTGAGGCCGTATGGCCGAATCACGCGGCAACGCAGCGAATCCCCAGGAGCTTACTTGAGTAAGTGACTGGGGTGAGCGACAAATCTGCCGGGAGCAGATTTGAACGCTGTTAACAGCGGCCCCTTTGGGGCGAGGCTCAGGGATGGGCCGAGTAACCAAGCCAACACACCTGCAGCTTGAAGTATGAAGGGTATAACGATGAGAACAATCAGCCAGATCCACTCGATTTATACTACTACTCTGTTAGTATCAGAAAATGCGAAATATTGATGAGATACCGAGGAGCCCACAATGTCTGTACCGCTGATCCTCACCTTGCTGGCTGGCGGCGCAACCTTTGTTGGCGCCCTGCTAGGCATTATTGGCCAAAAACCGTCTAACCGGGTGCTGGCCTTTGCGCTTGGCTTTGCCGCCGGGATTATGCTGTTGATCTCACTGATGGAAATGCTACCTGCGGCGCTACACACCCAAGGCATGTCGCCGATATTGGGCTATGGCATGTTTATGGTTGGCCTGTTGGGCTATTTCGCGCTGGATCGCATGCTGCCGCACCAGCATCCGCAGGATCTGGTGGATGCCCCGATTACCCCGCACAACCTGAAGCGCACGGCGCTGCTGCTGACACTGGGCATTAGCCTGCATAACTTCCCGGAAGGCATCGCCACCTTTATTACCGCCAGCGCCGATCTGGAGCTGGGCATGGGGATTGCGTTGGCGGTGGCCATTCACAATATTCCGGAAGGGTTGGCGGTCGCCGGCCCGGTGTATGCGGCTACCGGTTCCAAAACCAAAGCGTTGCTGTGGTCGGGGATTTCAGGCATGGCGGAAATACTTGGCGGCGTGCTGGCGTTCCTGCTGATTGGGCCGATGATTTCCCCGGTGCTGATGGCGGCGATCATGGCGGCGGTCGCTGGCATTATGGTGGCGCTGTCGGTGGATGAACTGATGCCGCTGGCCAAAGAAATCGATCCCAACAACAACCCGAGCTATGGCGTGCTGTGCGGTATGGCGGTGATGGGTTTCAGCCTGACGTTGCTGCAAAGCGGCGGCATCGGCTAAGAAAGGAAAAGCGCCTGTGGGCGCAATGCGGAAGAACCTAATGAACAACACCCTCCAATGGAGGGCGTTGGCGTAAATCAGCTGGCCTTTTGCTCATGCTGTTGGCGGTAAGCCACCAGATCTTCAATCGTCAGCACCAGCATATCGTGCTGTTTGGCAAATTCGATCACTTCCGGCGCATGGGCCATGCTGCCATCATCGTTGGTCAACTCGCACAGTACGCCGGCAGGTTTAAAACCGGCCATGGAAACCAGATCGATCGTGGCTTCCGTATGGCCGCGGCGGTTCAGCACCCCGCCCGGCTGCGCGCGCAGCGGGAAAACGTGGCCAGGGCGGTTAAGATCGCTCGGCGCGGCGTTGTCGGCGATGGCAGCGCGGATGGTCGTCAGGCGATCCGCGGCGGAAACCCCGGTGGTCACGCCCTGCGCGGCTTCAATGGTTACGGTGAACGCCGTTTGGAAATGGCTGGAGTTGTTGGCCACCATCATCGGCAGTTCAAGCTGCTGGCGACGTTCTTCGGTAATGCACAGGCAGACAATGCCGCTGCCGTGGCGAATGGTCAACGCCATTTGCTCAACGGTCATGTTTTCTGCGGCAAAGATCATATCACCTTCGTTTTCACGGTTTTCATCATCGAGCACCATCACGCCGCGCCCGTTGCGCAAAGCGTCCAGCGCGCGTTCAACGCGTTCTGTTGGCGTACCGAAATCTGAAAGTAGCGTCTGATTCATGGTAAAAAAACCTCAATTAACTGTATTGGATTACCAGAACCAGGGCGATCTTGAGGAGTAGCTGGATAGCTAAAAAATAACGCAAGCGAGCGCAAGCCCGACAGATGTCGTTACCCTCTCCCATCCGGACTATAACCGTCGGCCCCGGAATTACACCGGATCTGCTGACCTCTACCCAACCCAAAGGCTGGATGAGCGCTCGCGGGCTTTCATCATAGAAGATGATTTACCGCCGGTGGGGACTTTCACCCCGCCCTGAGAATAAGCTTAACGACTATAGCGCTAATGATTAATCAGGGCAATTAGCAAAAATTGCGATGCTAATACATTTAGCGTAAATACACTGAATCGGCCTCACACCGAGTACAAGATCCTGCGCCGAAGAGTGCCTTGTTGTTTATCCGCTGGGCAACTCGCATTACACTAATGCTATCGCCACCCAATATCAGAAAGGGATATACCATGATAGACCCGAAAAAAATTGAACAGATCGCGCGCCAGGTTCATGAGTCCATGCCGAAGGGTGTCCGTGAATTCGGGGAAGACGTCGAAAAGAAAATCCGCCAGATACTGCAAGCGCAGCTTACCCGCCTGGATCTGGTCAACCGCGAAGAGTTTGATGTGCAAACCCAGGTGCTGCTGCGCACGCGGGAAAAGCTGGCCCTGCTGGAACAGCGCCTGAACGAGCTGGAAAGCAAACTGAATGCGGCCCCACAGGCCAAGCAGGAAGACGAATAAGTTTATGTTAAGGGCGCAAGGCGCGCCCTTAACGTTGCCGCTCGCCACTCACGCGGGACGGTTACTCATGCCCGTTTTTGATGGCCTTGATGATGTTGGTTGTTGATAACCCGTCTTCAAAGTTCAGCACCTTCACATCACCGCCGTTGGCCCACACCTCGGCACTGCCGGCAATCTCTTCCGGTTTATAATCCCCGCCCTTCACCAGCAGATCCGGCAGGATACCGGCGATCAGCCGCTGCGGCGTGTCTTCTTCAAACGGCACCACCCAGTCCACGGCCTCTAGCGCGGCCAATACGATCATACGGTTTTCCAACGGATTGATCGGGCGGGTTTCGCCTTTCAGACGTTTGGTGGACGCATCGCTGTTGACCGCCACGATCAGACGATCGCCCAGCTTGCGGGCGTTCGCCAGATAAGAAACGTGGCCGGCGTGCAGGATGTCAAAAATGCCGTTGGTCATCACGATCTTTTCACCACGCTGGCGCGCCTGCGCAACGGCCGTTTTCAGCTGTTCTTCGCTCATCACGCCGAACCCGGTTTCGGCGCGGCCGCGAATGGCATTTTCCAGCTCGATCGGGGAAACGGTGGAGGTCCCCAGTTTGCCCACCACCACGCCGGCGGCGGCGTTAGACAGGAAGCAAGACTCTTCCAGCGTATTGCCGGCGGCCAGCGCAGCGGCCAGTACGCCGATCACCGTGTCGCCTGCGCCAGTCACGTCAAACACTTCCTGCGCCTGCGTCGGCAGGTGCAGCGGCTCGCGATCCGGTTGCAGCAACGTCATCCCGTGTTCGGAGCGGGTCACCAACAGGGCGGAAAGCTCATAATCCGCCACCAGCTTCATGCCCCGCAGCACCAGTTCCTGTTCGTCTTTGCAATGGCCGACCACGGCTTCAAACTCGGACAGGTTCGGCGTCAGCAGCGTTGCGCCGCGATAACGTTCAAAATCCGTGCCTTTGGGATCGATCAGCACCGGCACCTTGGCGGCGCGCGCCAGTTGGATGATGTCCTGCACCTTGCTCAGCGCACCCTTGGCGTAATCAGACAACACCAGCGCGCCAATCTGCGGCAGCGCCTGTTGAACGCGCTCCAGCAACGGCTGAGCATCCACGTTGGCGAAGCCCTCTTCAAAATCCAGGCGTATCAACTGCTGGTTGCGGGACAGCACGCGCAGTTTGGTAATGGTCGGGTGCGTCGGCACGGAAACAAAGTCACAGCGCACGTTAACTTCATTGAGCCGGGCGCTTAATGCACGCGCGGCGTCATCAATGCCGGTCAGCCCCACCAGGCGCGAGCCGGCGCCCAGAGAGGCAATGTTCATCGCAACGTTAGCCGCACCGCCGGGACGCTCTTCGATGGTATCCACCTTCACCACCGGCACCGGGGCTTCCGGTGAAATGCGGCTGGTCGGCCCATACCAATAGCGATCCAACATGACGTCACCAACCACCAGCACACCGGCGCGGCGAAAATCAGGCAGTGTAACTTTCATTCGATAACTCCAAACAGGTCATAAATTTAGTTGCGCCGATATTACCACAGACACCGATAATGCCGGCAAAAAGGTGAGCTATGCGCCCGCTACGCCCAGCCATTTTTCCCAGCTGCGGCGCACCCGATCGCGCTCGGCGACAAACAGTTCGCTGCTCACCTTGCCGGAGTGCTCCTGCAAGGCCTGCCGGTGAACTTCATCGCGCATCGTCACATAGGCACGGGTCAACGCCTGCGCTTCTTCGTCCGGCATAATACCGTAATGGGCCATCAGTTCGAAGATGCGCACGTTATCCGACCAGCGCGCCAGCCGCGGTTCGCTGCCGGCATAGCGTAAGACCAGATATTGCGCGATAAATTCGATATCGGTGATGCCGCCTTCATCGGTTTTGATATCAAACAGCTCACGCTGCTTGTTGCCCAGATGGTGGCGCATTTTTTCCCGCATTTCGCGCACCTCTTGCTGCAATGCCTCACCGGCGCGCGGCTTGCACAAAATATCGCGCCGGATCTCATCAAAACGCTGATGCAACGCCGGATCGCCATAGACAATGCGCGCCCGCACCAACGCCTGATGTTCCCACGTCCAGGCCTCATTTTGCTGGTAGTCGGTAAAGGCCTCGATGGTGCTCACCAGCATGCCGGCCGCCCCGGAAGGCCGCAGCCGGGCATCCACTTCATACAGAATACCGGAGGAGGTGCGGGTGCTGAACAAATGCATCACCCGCTGCGCTAGCCGCAGGTAGAACTGGCGGCCGTCAATGCAGCGCGCGCCGTCGGTCATCACTTCCGGCGGGCAGTCGATCAAAAACACCAGATCGAGATCGGAACTGTAGCCCAACTCCCAGCCGCCCAGTTTGCCGTAGCCGATCACGGCAAACCCGTGCCCCTGGCGCTCATGCAAATGCGCCGGCTGGCCGTAACGCGCCACCATATCGTGCCAGGCCTGCTGCACCACCGCATCGATGATCGCTTCGGCCAGATAGGTTAAGTGATCGCTCACTTTCATCACCGGCAGCACTTTGGCGATATCCGCCGCGGCGATGCGCAGCTGTTGCGCCTGTTTGAACTGGCGCAGCGCTTCCACCTGCTGCTCCTCATCGTCCGCCGGCACCCGCAGCCGATACTGGTGCAACTCGCTGCGGTAAGCGCCGGGTTCAACCGGCCGGTAGAGCGTCGCCGGATCAAGCAGCTCATCGAGCAGCATCGGGTAGCGCGCAAGTTGGTTCGCCACCATCGGCGAGGCGGCGCACAGGCGAATCAGGTGGCTGAGCGCCGCCGGATACTCCAGCAGCAACTCAAGGTAAGTGGTGCGGGTGACAATGCTAAGCAGCAGTTGAGTCAGGCGGGCCAGCGCCGTGGGCGCGTCGCTGCGCGGGCAGACTTCAGCCAACAGGCGCGGCATCAGTTGATCCAGCACCTCGCGCCCGCGCGGACCAATAGTACGCTTGCCCACGTCCTGGCGGAAATCGGTGATGATACGCAGCACCATACGCTGTTCTTCTTCCCCCAGATGCGGCAACAGCGGCGCCATGTCTTTTTCTTCCAGCGCGTCATGCCACAGGCCATAGTAGCGCTGACAGTCACTATCTTCGCCCACATCGGGGGTATCGTCGCCGATCATGTCGTCAAACACCGCCCGCACCGCGCGCATATGGGCATCCAGCACGGCCAGCAGCGCCGGCCAGTCCGCCAGCCCCATGCCCCAGACCAGGCGCGCCTGATCGAGCGCATCCTGCGGCAGGGTTTGCGTTTGCTGATCGGCAATCGCCTGCAGCAAATTCTCCAGCCGGCGTAAGAACAGGTAGCTGGCGCTCAGCGCCGCCACCGGTTGCGAGCCAAGCAGCCCCAGTTGGCCAATCGCCTGCAGCGTCGGCAGCAATGCGCGCCCCTGCAGGCTAGGCTCGCGCCCGCCGCGGATCAATTGGAACACCTGGGTGATAAATTCAATTTCGCGGATACCGCCGGCGCCCAGCTTGATGTTGTCTTTCAGGCCGCGCCGCCGCACTTCGCGCGCGATCATGCCCTTCATATTGCGCAGCGACTGGATCACGCTGAAATCAATATAACGGCGGAAGACAAACGGCCGCAGCGTGTTGCGCAGTTCCTGGCTATAGGGATCTTCCGCCCCGCCCATCAGCCGCGCCTTCACCATGGCGTAGCGTTCCCAGTCGCGCCCCTGTTCCTGATAGTAATCTTCCAGCGCGGCAAAGCTCATCACCAGCGGGCCACTGTCGCCAAACGGGCGCAGCCGCATATCCACCCGATAAACAAAACCATCAATGGTTTGCTGATCCAATGCTTTGATTAACCGCTGGCCGAGGCGGGTAAAGAACTGGGCGTTGTCCAGCTCGCGCCGCCCGCCCTGGGTTTGCCCGTTTTCCGGGTAGGCAAAGATCAGATCGATATCGGAAGAAAAATTCAGCTCTTCCCCGCCCAGCTTGCCCATGCCAAGGATCAACAGCGGCTGCGGAACCCCCGCCGCATTGCTCGGCGTGCCCCACTCGCGGCAGCAGGTTTGATACAGCCAGTCACGGGCGCGGATAATCAGCGTTTCAGCCAACCCACTTAGCTGACGCAGCGTTTGCTCGGTTGTGGCGCTATTCAGCGCCTGCGCCCAGGCAATACGCACCAGTATCTCGCGGCGGAACAGGCGCAGCGCGTGCATCAGCGCCGTTTCATCCTGCACGGCTTCCAGTTCTTCCTGCAGCCATGCGCCGTAGTGGCGCCACTCATCGGCCGCCGGCGGCTGGCTGCGCAGTTTCGCCAGCCATTGCGGGTGCGCCAGCAAAGCCTCGCTGACAAAATCGCTCGATGCCAGCACCGCCTGCTCCTGGCCGCTAAGCAGCACATCGGCGCCGTGGGTTTCCTGGAAACGCTGCACAATACGCTGTGCCTGCGCCTGTAACGCTGCAGAGAGTCGCGACATAATCAATCATCCGTGCGATGGCCCGCCGCAGCGGGCCGGGTATCATTAACGAACGGCGCCGTTTAACCAGAACGGCGCCTGGGACAGGGCCAGTTTACGGCTGTTTTCATAACTCCCCTGGCGCCGTTCCGCCACCGCCCGCAGCAGCTCACGCCAAGCGCCGATATAGGCGCCGCTTTCAGCGTCGGCATAGGCGCCGGAAAGCAGCATAAAGGCGGCCACCTGGCGCGTCAGGCGCGGCAATTGCCCCTGATAGTCTTCGTCGGTCAGCGGTTGGTTGAACGCGTCTTTCAACTCGGCAGCGCAGCGCCCCAACATCACATCGCTAAAACGTTTGAAGGAGCCATCCAGTTTCGCCTGGGCTTTGGCGTCGATAAACGGCCGCCAGGCACCGGTCAGCAACCAAGATGTGAGCACCAACTTACATTGCAGATACTCCGCGCTGTAACACAGGCTCTGCGGTTCGGCGTTGTGGTCTTCCAGTTGGGGCTCCAGCGCCGCCAGGCGGGCACGCAGATCGGTGCTGGCCTTGCGCGGCACCAGGCCGCCGAAAATCACCAGCGCCTGGCGCACCAGCACCATCGCGTCAAGCACGGCCGGGCGCGCCGCGGCGTTGCCACGCAGCCATAGCTCCTCATGATACTGCCAGTGGCTGAGCGCCAGCTCCAATGCCGCGATCATCCCCTGTTCCACGCTGGATTTCGCCGCTGGCTTCAGCACTTTGAGCGGGCGCAGTGCGAAAGGCGCATTGCCCTGCGCCAGGTGGTAACCACGCGCCGCCTTGCTCAGGCTGCCCTGGCGCAGGCCGCCGTGCTGTGCCAGCTGCTGCGCCAACGCCAGTAGATCCGATGTATTGCCCTGTTTCAGTTCCAGTTCGATCTCGCCTATCGGCTCGGCCAGCTCGCCGGCGCGCACTTCGCCCTGATCCAGGCCAATCTCGATTTCGCTTTCCCCCAGCGCGATCAGCCAGGTTTCACGCACGAAATCCGTGCGGAACAGCGGTTGCAGCGCCTGTTGCAATGCGCCGATATCGCACCCCTGCGGCCAGATATCGGCCGGAAATTCAGCCAGCGCCAGTTCAGGGCTGGCGATCGCCACATTGTATTCCGGGCGCTGATGCACCCCGCCCACCACCCGGCCGGCGGTTTTGATGGTCATCTCATACTGCTGATTACAGCCGCGGATACGTAGCCCGATATCGTGGCGGCGCAGGAAGTTATCGGCCGTCTCGTAGTAAATATTGGTGAGTTTCTGCGGCGCGGTATGCTGATGGGGCCAAGCGGCCAACTGTGCGGACAACCCGGCGGCAGCCTGCGCGGAGGCAATAAATTTCAGTTCTATTTCAACGGTCATATGTCTTTTACACCAATAAGTTACAAATTTGCAGCCAGAGCCTTGCCCTGGCCGAATGCTGCCTGAAAAGGCACCGTTGGCACTATAGTAGCGCGATTCGTTGGCGCTTAAGCCTGCAAACTGTAGAAAAAACCTGTTACGCTGTAAAACGCGGCGTAACGCACAGAATCCGCTACAGTAAGACAGTTCTCATTCCGGTTTTAGCGTTGCGTCGTCACACTGAAGTCTCTACTATCGTTCCATAAATTCACACAGAAACGATGAACTAATGCAGAAATTACGCCTAATTTGCCTCGCTGTGCTGAGCTTCAGCATCACTTGGGGTGCACACGCCGAAGAGAAGCGCTATATCTCTGATGAATTGAACACTTACGTCCATAGCGGCCCGGGCAATCAGTACCGCATTGTCGGGACGCTGAACGCTGGCGACGAAGTCACGCTGTTAAGCGTAAATAATGAAACCCATTACGGCCAGATCCGCGATGCCAAGGGCCGCAATATCTGGATCCCGTTGGATCAGCTTAGCGAAACGCCAAGCCTGCGCACCCGCGTGCCTGAACTGGAACAACAGGTAAAAACCCTGACCGACAAGCTGACGAACATTGATAACAGCTGGAACCAGCGCACAGCGGAAATGCAGGAAAAAGTCGCCGCCAGCGATAGCATCATCAGCGGCCTGAAGCAGGAAAATCAGGATCTGAAAAACCAACTGGTGGTCGCGCAGAAAAAAGTGAATGCGGTTAACCTGCAGCTTGATGACAAACAGCGTACCATTATCCTGCAATGGTTTATGTACGGCGGCGGCGTTGCAGGCGTCGGCCTGCTGCTGGGGCTGCTGTTGCCACACCTGATCCCGCGCCGTAAAAACAACAATCGCTGGATGAACTGACTGGCCTGTGCTGGCCAGGGGCATGGTTCGGCGCCCTCCTTGTTCAGGCCAGCATCAATCCCGCTTTCGCATTCTGAGCGCCAGGCCGTTACCCACGGCTGGCGTTGCGGCGTTTTTATCCGTGCGGATAATTGAGGTAAGCTGTGGCGCAGAGCGGCGATAATTTCAGGAGTGCAACAGTGCAGATTTATCTGGTTGGCGGCGCAGTCCGCGACAGCCTGCTTAAGCTATCGGTGGTAGACCGCGACTGGGTTGTCGTCGGCGCCACGCCCGCGCAACTGCTGGCGTTGGGCTACCAACAGGTGGGTAAAGACTTCCCGGTGTTCCTCAATCCGCAAACCCATGAAGAATACGCACTGGCGCGCACCGAGCGTAAATCCGGCCAGGGTTATACCGGCTTCACCTGCTACGCCGCGCCGGACGTCACGCTGGAAGAAGACCTACAGCGGCGCGATCTGACCATCAACGCCATTGCCCAAGCGCCGGAAGGCGAACTGATCGATCCTTACGGCGGCGTACAAGATCTCAACGCACGGGTGCTGCGGCACGTTTCCGATGCTTTTAGCGAAGATCCGCTGCGCGTTCTGCGCGTGGCCCGCTTTGCCGCACGCTTTGCCCATCTGGGCTTCACCCTGGCGCCGGAAACGGCGGCGCTGATGCGCAGCATGGCCGATGGCGGCGAACTTTCCGCACTGCCCGCCGAGCGCGTGTGGAAGGAAACGGAAAAAGCATTGCAGAGCCAAAGCCCGCAGGTTTACTTCCAGGTATTGCGCGCCTGCGGCGCTCTGCAGGTGCTGTTCCCCGAGATCGACGCGCTGTTTGGCGTGCCGGCACCGGAAAAATGGCACCCCGAAATTGACACCGGTATCCACACGCTGATGACGCTGGCAATGGCCAGCCGCCTCAGCCCGGAAGTGGACGTGCGTTTTTCCGCCCTGTGCCATGACGTGGGCAAAGGGCTGACGCCGAAGCAGTTTTGGCCGCACCACCATGGCCACGGCCCAGCCGGGGTGAAACTGGTCGAGGCGCTATGCCAGCGGCTGCGCGTGCCAAACCCGATTCGCGATCTGGCGATGCTGGTGGCGGAATACCACGATCTGATCCACACCGTGGATAAGTTGCGGCCGGAAACCCTGTTAAAACTGTTTGATGTGATTGATGTATGGCGCAAGCCGCACCGGCTGGAGCAGATGATCCTGACCAGCGAGGCGGATGCCCGCGGCCGAACCGGTTTTGAAGAGAACCCGTACCCGCAGGGTGACTATCTGCGCGCGGCCTTTCAGGTTGCCAATGCGGTTTCAGTGAAAGAGGTGGTAGCCAGCGGCCTGCAAGGGCCGGCGATCCGCGATGAGCTTAAGCGCCGGCGCCAGCAGGCGTTGGCCGCCTGGAAAACTAATCAGGCCTGACGGCGGCGCGGCCCCAATGGCCTGAATGCAAAAAAGCCAGTCAGCTAACCTGACTGGCTTTTTTTACCGCCAACGCCACCTTGCGTTGCCGTTTGGCCTTACATAAACACCACGTAGACCGCAGCCGCCACGATAAAGCGGTAAATTGCAAACGGCACAAACGAAATACGCTTGATCAATTTCAGGAAGGTTTTAATGGCGATCAGCGCCACCACGAAGGCGGTGATAAACCCAACGGCAAACATTGGCACGTCGGCCAGCGAAAGGAACCCCAGGCTCTTGTACACATCCAACGCGCTGGCGCCAATCATCATCGGCACCGCCAGGATGAACGAAAACTCAGAGGCCGCATAACGGCTAACGCCCACCAGCATCCCGCCGGAAATGGTGGCGCCAGAGCGCGAGAACCCAGGCCACAGCGCCAAACACTGGAAACAGCCGATCATGAACGCCTGGCGGTAAGTAATGTCATCCAGCCCAACAGCACGTGGCTTTTTAGGCTTCAGCCATTCCGCGGCCAGCAGCAGGAAGCCCCCCACGACCAACGCATACATCACGTTGCGCGGCTCAAACAGCGATTTAATCACCGAGTGGAACACCAACCCCAATACCACCGCCGGGATCATCGCCAGCAGAATGTGCCCCAGCTTCAAACGCCCTGCCGTATGCCCTTCATGCGCTACTGGCTTGCCGCCGAAATGAATGCCGATCAGGCCGAACAAACGGCGCCAGAACATCACCACGACCGCCAGGATCGAACCCAACTGGATAATAACTTCAAAGGTTTTCGCTTTGTCGCCGGTAAAGCCAAGCCATTCACCGACGATGATCATATGCCCGGTAGACGATACCGGCAAAAACTCCGTTAACCCTTCAACCACCCCAAGAACAAATGCCACAAACAGTGAATGCATGTCTGCCATGTGTGCGCCTACCCCATAAATTTACAGCTAGAAACATAAAATCCGCCCCCGAAGAAGGCGGCATTACTTTCCCATCACGGGAAAAAACCGACGGCCCCCCCTTGCGCACCTTAAACCGCACGCCCACAGGGCCGCAAGCTGGCGCTACGCGCCAGCCACTAACACAAGCATAGTAACGGCTAACAATAAAAAAGCGGCAGTATTCAATACATTGCCGCTAAACAATTCTCTATTCAGAGCAGAATAATTACCGTTAGTTGCACATTCATGACAGGCCATCACGCTGGGCGGGTGCCCCGTTCGATGATCACGCCCACGCTGCGAGCGTGCGCCACTGCCCCTGGCTTGCTGACCTTAATACGTACCCAGGGGGAATTAAAGCGCTGAAGCAATATTTCAGAAATTTCCTCAGCGACGCGCTCCACCAAAGCAAAGCGCCCGCCCTCAACGTGTTGGACAACGGCATCGCAGATATCGGCATAGCTCAAACAGTCGTTTACGTCATCGCTGGCGGCCGCCCGGCGATTGTCCCACCCCATTTCGATATCGAAAACCAGCTTCTGGCGGATGGTCTGCTCCCAGTCATAAACGCCAATGGTGGTGATTACAGTAAGTTCTTCAATAAATACGATATCCATCACGTCGTTCTCTGTTTTTAGCCTTGCCGGATACCACTTCCAGCGGAATATGCGTATTATCCATAGATATTACGAGCAAAACGACCATTATTAAACGGAACCGCGTTATGAGTGCTACCGCGCTTGGCATGATTATCTTCGCGTATCTCTGTGGCTCTATTTCCAGCGCGATCCTGGTATGTCGGATCGCCAGGCTGCCCGATCCGCGTTTACATGGCTCAGGGAATCCAGGGGCGACTAACGTCCTGCGCATTGGCGGCCGCCTGGCGGCGGCATCGGTGCTGGTGTTCGATATATTGAAAGGCATGTTGCCGGTCTGGCTGGCATATGAGCTTGAAATACCGCCGATGTACCTTGGCCTGACGGCCATCGCCGCCTGCCTTGGCCACATCTACCCGATATTTTTCCACTTCCGCGGCGGGAAAGGCGTTGCCACCGCCTTCGGCGCCATTGCGCCAATCGGTTGGGATCTGACCGGCCTGATGACCGGCACCTGGCTGCTGACCGTGTTGCTCAGCGGCTATTCCTCGCTGGGGGCGATTATCAGCGCGCTGATCGCCCCCTTTTATGTCTGGTGGTTCAAACCGCAGTTCACCTTCCCGGTGGCGATGCTCTCCTGCCTGATCCTGATGCGCCATCACGATAATATCCAGCGCCTGTGGCGTGGGCAGGAAGGAAAAATCTGGAATAAGCTGCGCAAGAAGAAGCCAGAAACGCCGGAAGAAGAAACCAAGAAGTAAACGGCAGGGCCGGCGCTCGCCAGCCCTGCATGGCGGCTTATACCGCAGGCAGTTCGGCCAGCGGCCAGCGGGGGCGGACGGAAACGCCAAGCGTGGGGCTGATGCCGCCGCTTTTCAGGCGCACCAGCCCGGCGTAGGCGATCATCGCGCCGTTATCGGTACAAAACTCCGGCCGGGCGTAAAACACCTCCCCACCGCGTTTTTGCATCATTTCCGCCAGTTTGCCGCGCAGCGTGCGGTTGGCGCTCACGCCGCCGGCCATCACCAGCCGGGTAAACCCGGTTTGATCCAGCGCGCGTTTACACTTGATCGCCAGCGTATCCACCACCGCATCCTCAAACGCGCGGGCGATATCGGCGCGGGTCTGCGCATCGCTGCCATTGCCGCGAATGGTATTGGCGGCAAAGGTTTTCAGGCCGGAGAAGCTGAAATCCAGCCCGGGGCGATCGGTCATCGGGCGCGGGAACACAAAGCGCCCGGCGTTGCCCTGCTGGGCCATTTTGGACAGCATCGGGCCACCGGGGTAATCAAGCCCCAGCAGCTTGGCGGTTTTATCGAAGGCTTCGCCGGCCGCATCGTCGATCGATTCCCCCAGCAGGGTATATTGGCCGATGCCGGTCACGCTGATCAGTTGGGTATGGCCGCCGGAAACCAACAGCGCGACGAACGGGAAGGCCGGTGGGCTATCTTCCAGCATCGGTGCCAGCAGGTGCCCTTCCATATGGTGCACCGGCACTGCAGGCACATTCCAGGCAAACGCCAGCGCGCGCCCAACGGTGGCGCCCACCAGCAACGCCCCCACCAGGCCCGGCCCGGCGGTGTAGGCGACGCCATCGATATCCGCGGCAGACAGGTTAGCTTCTTTCAGCGCCGCCTGAATCAGCGGCACAGTTTTGCGCACGTGATCGCGCGAAGCCAGCTCCGGCACCACGCCGCCGTAGTCCGCGTGCAGTTTCACCTGGCTGTACAATTGGTTAGCTAACAAACCGGCCCGATCGTCATACACTGCGATTCCGGTTTCATCGCAGGACGTTTCTATACCCAGTACTCGCATCACATTTCCCATCATTCACAGGCGGCCGCCAGTTTAGCACAACCGCGCCCGTTTACCGCCCCTAGCGCAACGGGCCAGATGCGTAGCCGAGATGTTTTTCCGATTAAAAGCGAGCAATTTTTTCTGATTAGTCTATAATCGGCGGCCATTGCAAAATTGCGTGCGCCAGTACGGTATGGGCTGGTAGGAATTTGTCATGGTGCTTTACAAAGCAGCACTCATTGGAGTAAAATTCCGCACCATTTTGAAAAGGCTGGCGCTTGGCCAGCAACAAACCGAATTCTATTGAGGTGAGAGGCACATGCCGGTAATTAAAGTACGTGAAAACGAGCCATTTGACGTTGCACTGCGTCGTTTCAAGCGTTCATGCGAAAAAGCAGGCGTTTTAGCTGAAGTTCGTCGTCGTGAGTTCTATGAAAAACCGACCACCGAACGCAAACGCGCTAAAGCTTCTGCTGTTAAACGCCACGCGAAGAAACTGGCTCGCGAAAACGCACGCCGCACTCGTCTGTATTAATTCCCTGGGGGTAACCCCACCGCGTGTTTTATAAGCGCAGACCGAGTAGTTGTATACGAAGGCCGTGCTTTCCGTAAGGAATGCGCGGCTTGTTCTCGTTTATAGGCAGTCGAATAAGGGCTTATGGCTGGACGAATTCCACGCGTATTTATCAATGACTTGCTGGCTCGCACCGACATCATCGATTTGATCGATGCCCGCGTGAAGCTGAAAAAGCAAGGCAAGAACTACCATGCGTGCTGTCCGTTCCATCATGAGAAAACACCTTCATTCACCGTTAACGGCGACAAGCAGTTCTACCACTGTTTCGGATGTGGCGCCCACGGTAACGCCATCGACTTTCTGATGAATTACGACAGGCTGGATTTTGTCGAAACCATCGAAGAGCTGGCCACCATGCACGGGCTGGAAGTGCCGTACGAAGCAGGCACCGGCCCCAGCCAGATAGAACGCCATCAGCGCCAAAGCCTTTACCAGTTGATGGAACAGCTAAGCGCATTCTATCAGCAGGCGTTGGTTCAACCCAACGGCAAGCAGGCGCGTGATTACCTGCAACAGCGTGGATTGAGCGAAGAGGTTATCCGCCATTTCGCCATCGGCTTTGCCCCGGCCGGTTGGGATAACGCCTTAAAACGCTTTGGCCGTGATGCCGAAAACCGCAGCGCACTGAACGACGCGGGCATGCTGGTCAACAACGAGCAGGGCCGCACCTACGATCGCTTTCGTGAGCGCGTGATGTTCCCTATTCGCGATAAGCGCGGGCGGGTTATCGCCTTCGGCGGGCGCGTGCTGGGCGACGGAGTGCCGAAATACCTGAACTCGCCGGAAACCGAGGTTTTCCACAAGGGCCGCCAGCTTTATGGCCTGTATGAAGCGCAGCAGAGCAACGCAACGCTTTCGCGCCTGTTGGTGGTAGAAGGCTATATGGACGTGGTGGCGCTGGCGCAGTACGGCATTAATTACGCCGTTGCTTCGTTGGGCACCTCAACAACGGCAGACCATATCCAACTGCTGTTCCGCGCCACTGATAACGTCGTCTGCTGTTACGACGGCGACCGGGCTGGCCGCGAAGCCGCCTGGCGCGCGCTGGAGACCGCACTGCCCTACCTGAACGACGGGCGGCAGATGCGGTTTATGTTTTTGCCCGACGGCGAAGACCCGGACACATTGGTGCGCAAGGAAGGCAAAGACACTTTCGAACAACGGATGGAGCAGGCGCAGCCGCTTTCCACCTTCCTGTTCGAAACGCTGATGCCGCAGGTGGATTTGAGCAGCCCCGACGGCCGCGCCAAGCTGAGCGCGCTGGCGCTGCCGCTGATTGGCCAGGTGCCGGGTGAAACGCTGCGCCTGTATTTGCGCCAACAATTGGGCAGCAAACTGGGCCTGCTGGATGACAGCCAGCTTGACAAGCTGATGCCCAAACAGACGGAAAATGCGAATACTTATCAGGCGCCCCAGCTAAAACGCACAACCATGCGTATACTGATAGGGTTGTTGGTACAAAATCCGCGCTTGGCTACACTTATTCCTTCACTGGAAGGTTTAGGGCAAGCCAAGCTGGCGGGTTTGCCGTTATTTGTTGAGCTGGTGCATACCTGCCTGGCCCAGCCCGGCCTGAATACTGGCCAGTTGCTGGAGCTGTATCGCGACAACAAATTCAGCCAACAGCTTGAAACCTTGGCGACATGGAACCATATGATCGTCGAGGACATGGTCGAACAGACCTTTTTGGATACGTTAGCCAGCCTGTATGACTCCGTGCTGGAGCACCGGCTGGAGACACTAATCGCGCAGGCAAGAACGCGCGGCCTGAGCCCGGAAGAACGTGAAGAAGTCCGTTCGCTAAACCAGGTTCTGGCGAAGAAAAACTGAATATTAAACGGCTTAAGTGCCGAAACGTGTGCGGGCCGAGCCCCACAAAATGCCGCTAGGGTGGGCCGCGGCTATAACAAAAACGCCCCAAATGCTATTGTTGGCGGTTTCGCCGACCGACACCAACCCAAATACTCTGAAGTGTGGATACCGTCTTATGGAGCAAAACCCGCAGTCACAGCTTAAGCTACTTGTCACCCGTGGTAAGGAGCAAGGCTATCTGACCTATGCTGAGGTCAATGACCATCTGCCGGAAGATATCGTCGACTCCGACCAGATCGAAGACATCATCCAGATGATCAACGACATGGGCATCCAGGTGATGGAAGAAGCACCGGACGCCGATGATTTGATGCTGGCCGAGAACACCACCGATACCGATGAAGATGCGGTAGAAGCGGCCGCCCAGGTGCTTTCCAGCGTTGAATCCGAGATCGGCCGTACTACCGACCCGGTGCGCATGTACATGCGTGAAATGGGTACCGTTGAGCTACTGACGCGCGAAGGCGAAATCGACATCGCTAAACGTATCGAAGACGGTATCAATCAGGTGCAGTGCTCCGTCGCCGAATACCCGGAAGCCATCACCTATCTGCTGGAGCAGTATGATCGCGTTGAAGCAGGTGAATCGCGCCTGTCCGATCTGATCACCGGCTTCGTCGATCCTAACGCGGAAGAGGACATCGCCCCCACCGCCACCCATATCGGTTCGGAACTGGCGACCGAAGATCAAGATGACGACGAAGAAGAGGAAGACGACGACGACGATGCTGACGACGATAACAGCATCGATCCGGAACTGGCGCGCCAGAAGTTCGCCGAACTGCGCGATCAGTACGAAGCGACTCGCCTGGTCATCAAGAAAAACGGCCGCAGCCACGCCAGCTCCGCAGAAGAAATTCTGAAACTGTCGGAAGTGTTCAAACAGTTCCGCCTGGTGCCAAAACAGTTCGACTTCCTGGTCAACAGCATGCGTACCATGATGGATCGCGTGCGTACCCAGGAACGCATCATCATGAAGATGTGCGTTGAACAGTGCAAAATGCCGAAGAAAAACTTCGTCAATCTGTTCGCCAGCAACGAAACCAGCGACGCCTGGTTCGAAGCGGCGCTGGCGATGGCCAAACCGTGGTCTGAAAAGCTGAAAGACGTTGAAGAAGACGTTCAGCGCAGCCTGCAGAAACTGCGCCAGATCGAAGAAGAAACCGGCCTGACCATCGAGCAGGTAAAAGACATCAACCGCCGTATGTCCATTGGCGAAGCGAAAGCGCGCCGGGCGAAGAAAGAAATGGTTGAGGCTAACCTGCGTCTGGTTATTTCGATCGCCAAGAAATACACCAACCGCGGCCTGCAGTTCCTGGATCTGATTCAGGAAGGCAACATCGGCCTGATGAAAGCGGTCGACAAGTTCGAATATCGCCGTGGCTACAAGTTCTCCACCTATGCGACTTGGTGGATCCGCCAGGCGATCACCCGCTCCATCGCCGACCAGGCGCGCACCATCCGTATTCCGGTGCATATGATTGAGACCATCAACAAGCTCAACCGTATTTCGCGCCAGATGCTGCAGGAAATGGGCCGCGAACCGACGCCGGAAGAGCTGGCTGAACGTATGCTGATGCCGGAAGACAAAATCCGCAAGGTGCTGAAGATCGCCAAAGAGCCAATTTCGATGGAAACGCCAATTGGTGATGACGAAGATTCACATCTGGGCGATTTCATCGAGGACACCACCCTCGAGTTGCCGCTGGATTCCGCAACCTCTGAAAGCCTGCGCTCGGCAACGCACGATGTGCTGGCCGGCCTGACCGCGCGTGAAGCGAAAGTGCTGCGCATGCGTTTCGGTATCGATATGAACACCGACCATACGTTGGAAGAAGTCGGTAAACAGTTCGACGTTACCCGTGAACGTATTCGCCAGATCGAAGCCAAAGCGCTGCGTAAACTGCGCCACCCAAGCCGTTCGGAAGTGCTTCGCAGCTTCCTGGATGACTAAACGCGTTTAACGCACGAAAACCCCGGCCTGCACCGCACGCCGGGGTTTTTTATGGCGGCCGCCCTGCCCCCAATCACTCCCGGCGATGCTTTATTGCCGGCTTTCCAGCGCGGTGGCCAGTTGGCGATAACTTTCGCTAAGCTGCTCCAGCGTGGCGCGGTTAAGCCCGCTGGGGTTCGGCAATACCCAGACCTCGGTTTTGCCTATCGTCAGCGCCTGGCGCCCCCAGGGCACCTGACGGACGCCAAAGGCACTGCTGAACGCCTGTTTGCCCAACACTGCCAACGCCTGCGGCTGATACTGCAACATCTTGGCCTTTAGCGCCTCGCCGCCGGTACGCAGCTCGTTGCGCGCCAGTTCACTGGCTTCCACCGTCGGGCGTTCCACCAGCATAGTAATGCCGCAGCCGGTGTCCAACAGGTGCATTTCCTCTTCCGGCGCCAGCTGCCGCTCGGTAAAACCGGCCAGGTGAATCACCTTCCAGAACCGATTATTAGCATTAGCAAAGTGGTAACCGTGGTGTGCCGTAGAAAGGCCGGGGTTAATGCCGCAAAACACCACGCGCAGGTTGTTCGCCAGAATATCGGTAATCATTATTCTTCCCATTGATACGATTTATACCCAAAATAATTCGAGTTGCAGGCAGGCGGCAACGCAGCGAATCCCCAGGAGCTTACTGGAGTAAGTGACTGGGGTGAGCGAGGAAAGCCAACACACCTGCAACTTGAAGTATGAAGGGTATATCGTGGTTATCGCAAAATCAGCCTGCAATTACAACAAGCTAGAAATGCTCATAAAAGCAACATCCGATAGCGCTACTGTAGACCTGTACCAAAAGATTACCGTATAATCACGCCCGCACGGCCCCTTAGCTCAGTGGTTAGAGCAGGCGACTCATAATCGCTTGGTCGCTGGTTCAAACCCAGCAGGGGCCACCAAATATCAAGGGCTTAGACAGGAAACTGGCTGAGTCCTTTTTGTTTTCTGGCATTACAGGTGATGTAGTGGGTGATGCATCCACATGCTGCATCATCCCTGCTATCAGGAAATTGAGCACATAAACCTGTTTGACAGATATCGACAAGAAAGTTAGTTAGCGGCGAGGCAAAGAAGCTGAGTTTGTCGGCCTTAAACAAATTAGCCTGTACATAAAATCCGTTAAACAGTCAGCTTCATGACAAGATCTCGCACATGGTTTTGTTACTACGCTCCTTGCTCTACCGGAATCCCCTATAATTGTATCGATCGGAAAACGGGTCATTGTTCGATATATCCATCGTTAATGCTTCACTACCACTGCATCTTTTGTGGGCGCTAGCACGACACCAGACGACGCAGCAGCGACTTGAAAGGCAGGATCACTCGGCCATACTGAGATGGTTTGAAGTCATCACGAAGCAGGTCAGCTACCGACCAGATAAAGGCAGCGGTTTGCGAGGAATTGTTGTCAGACAAAATAGTTCAGCGAATGCGTTGAATGAGTGATCCACCGTTTGCGTTCGACAACCCAGTCGAAACAGCAAACGCCATATGCAAAAAAATACGATGGTCAAAATCATACAACGCGTGAGTGTGAGGACAAGAAACAAATGTATTAAGATACACCGCTTAAACACGGGTAAAACGCAGAAAAACTAATATTTTTTCAACCTCATCACTCTTTGATAACACCAGAAAAACTTAATGTAATGATTTTTTATAAGTTAATTAATTCAGATAAAACTGATTATGTCACCAATGCGTGATGATAGATAAGATCAGTAAAATCCATTAGAGTAATCTCAAAAGAAAAATCTCCCCTCCTTCTCGTTAGTTATGGTGTAAATATGGATTCACTGCTGCTTCCCGGCGTGCTTGTTCGTAACGGAATTTTGTATATAGCTTCGCTTTTGAAAAACGATGCAGCTCCGGGCTACGTGACTATTCTGCTAGTCGCCACGCTTTGTTTTGCAGTTGTACGTTGGCAAAAGCTGGTTAAACGCCGCCGTACTGCACTTAGCAGCATCCATACCATTATTGCCAAAACTCCTGAAAATGAATTTAGCCCGCAAGTTACCGACGTCGATGCCGATATCGCTGGCTTAAACGTGACCGAAGAACAGCAAAATGTGGCCGAGGCATGGAAAGAGTATCGAGAAACCCATGTGATCGACGATCAGGACGGCACCTTAGTGGTACGCAATGCTGTTCGCCCCAGTCAGTTTTTCAATCTAGATGATTTGCACTTCACGCAAGGTTTCTGGCGCATCGTTCCGGGACTATTTGTAACTGTAGGCCTGTCTCTGACCTTCCTGGGCCTGATTTCTGCACTCAATTCGATGAGCACCTCGCTGAACGATGGCGGCAGTACAGCATTAGAGGGTTTGCTTACCATTGCATCCGCAAAGTTCATCATGTCCCTGACTGGCCTGTGCTGCTCCATCGTCTTTACCGTGTCACTGCGACGCGGAACCTCACGATTGGAAAAAGCAGTTCACAGCCTCAACAGTTTGATTGAGAAGCGCCTGACATTTATCAGTCTGGAAGATTTATCCAGTCGCCAGCTTAAAGCGACTATTGAAAGTCGCGAACATTTCCGCAAGCTTGGACTGGAGATGGTGGCAGAGATTGGTCGCCCACTGCGCGAAGATCTGCCAAGAGCGATATCGGAATCGATCAGCTCGGCTATTACGCCAGTCATCGAACAGGTCAGCCGTTTGGGTAATGATGGCGTAGGCGAGATGGTCCAAAACCTTTCCTCACGTTTTTCTGAAGATGTCGGTCATGCTTTAGCGCAAGCCAGTGAGCGTATTTCGCTGGCTGGTGACCAAATTAAACTGCTGGCGGAGCGCATGGATCAAAGCTCCGGGAAAATGGGTAGCGAGATGGAAAGCGCGATTGGGCGTTTGGGCCAGGCGGTGGAAACGCTGCGTGATGGCATGCAGCAAACAGCAGATACGGCTACATCAGTCTTTAATCAGGGTGCCGAAAACCTGCTGACCACCATGAATTCGACCTTACAAGGCATCAGAGACAATACCAGCGATGGTGCGCGTGCCATGGGCGAAGCAGCCGCCGATATGAAAGCCGCCGCATTAGGTATTCGTACCGAACTGGAAACTGCCGCAAAACAAGGTGCCGAAGCGGCGCAGGCTCGCATGTCTGAATCAGCGTCACAGGCCAGCGACGCCATTGGACAGGCTGCTACTCATGTGCTGGGCGCATTCAGCAATGCTGCGGGAGAGATAACGAAAGCAACTCAGGCGATGACACAGGAAGCCAGTAGTGAACTCCTTTCCCCTCTTTCCACCATTGCGGAAAAACTGGAGGGCATGATTGGCATGCTCACAGAAACCAGCACCGCACTGCGCCGCGCTTCTGAAGGGATTAAAGAAGGTGCCGCCGCCTCTGAAAATGCATCGGGCAGCTTCCGCACATCTGCTCAGTCTCTGGCAAATGCTGCTGACCCTATTCGGGCGATGATGGAGCGAATCGAGGTCAGCACGCGCCAATTGCGTGAGAGCAGTGAAAATAGCCTTTCAGCCATTGCCAATGCGGCTAAAACCAATGCCGAACAATCTGCAATGACGCTATCAGCTGCGCAAGAAACGCTGGGCGGTCAACATCGCGCTGTTGAATCCACGCTGACCAATCTTCAAGCTTTGATTACGGCGTTACGCGGTCAGGGTGAACGACTGGATGGCATTGACGAAAAGCTGGGCAAGGCATTCGATATCTATCAACAGCAAGTTGCCACATCGGTAGAAACGCTCTTCGATCATGTTAAAACCATGCAGGCTGAGCTGATGCCTGCGTTAGATACGATGCAGAGTATTGTCGACCAGGCTGAGAACTTCGCACCGAAACAAGGGCGAATGTCATGAGAGCCAGCGCCAGCCGTAAGCATTCCAATGAAGAGGAAGAAGAAGGAGAATCCGTTTTTGTCTCAATGACAGATATGACAGTCAGTTTCCTGTTTATTGTCATGGTGCTGCTCGCTTTCTTTGCTAGCCGCTACAACGATAAAAATACAGTTCCGCGTGACGAGTACGAACAGGCAGTGCAAACGCGGGATAAAACCATCGAAGATTTGCGCACCGAAATTGCATTATTAAAGCAAGTTGATCCGCTGGAGCAATATATGTCACAGGCGGCAGCTGCCCGCCTCAATTTACTTTATCAGTTGCGCAATAATCTTAAGCGATCATTTCCTGAATTACCTGTCGACGTGATTCCCGAGGAAGGCACGCTGCGTTTTCAAGGCGAGGGCTTGTTTACCAGTAATAGCTACACATTGAGTGACGACAAACGAAAAATTGTCGAAACACTGGCGAAAACCCTCGATTCGCTCTTGCCCTGCTATACCTTCAGCCAAAATATCGCTTGGAACAAAAGCTGTAACCCTTCATTTGCCATTATTGAAGCGGTGCAGATTGAGGGGCATACTGATGCCAAAGGTGAAGATGTTTATAACCTGAACCTTTCAACTAATCGCGCCATCACAACTTTCATCAGCATGCTCTCCGCAGCACCGGATTTGGTTGCACATTACAATATGCGCAATCAGCCAGTACTCTCCGTGGCAGGCTACGGCAAAATGCGCCCGGTTAAGCCCAATGATACGCCGCAGAATATGGCGATGAACCGCCGTATCGATCTACGTATCATTATGCATACCCCCGTGAATGCAGCGGAAATTGAAGGCATTCGCAAACGTCTGATCGAGCCTTTGAAGAAGAGTACGCCATGAAATTGAGCGATGTTTTTCTTAACCCCCTATCTCTATTCAAGCCTGCATTACCGATTTCAAAAGGCTTGTCAGCCAAGGTTCAGGCTATTCACGCGCGCTGGCCTGATGTCGTTAGGGAAATTGCCGAGCGCGATCGTGAAAAGGTATTACGCAAGCTGCTTAGCTACGTAGAGAGTTGGCAATGGGATGAAGTAAAAATGTCCTTCATCTGCTCTGGCGCACCGATTGTTTTTGATAAAGAGTTCAGAACTCAGGATGACTTTGCTGCGCTGCAGGAGTTTTATCTGCGGGAAACCATTGTTACGGATTCATCGTCCTTTATTTCCGCAATGATTTCGGCCTATATTCGCAGTTACGAACCGGGTTCAACGCACACAACAAAAATTAAAAACTGTCTTGATATCGCCAGTGTATACATGAGCGATAAGTGGAAAGAGATTCTCGAGCAATTACCTGAATTCTTTGACGCTAACCAGGCGCATCAAGCGCTGGCCGAAAAGATGATAACTATGGATTCACCATGGAAAGAGCTCAAACAGTTTGGCATAACACGCCCGCACGATCCGGGTCTAATGTCACACACCCACTTGGCTTATATAGCGTTGCTTGCACCTGAATTACATGAAAGACCAGCCATTGAGAAACTGTTTGCTTGGTTAAAACCGGATGGCCGAAGTGGTGCGTTAATGAATGGTGCCGCTGAAGCTATCAACGCGCTGTTGTCACACTGGCTGCATAAACAGCCCGATGAAGAACTTTCACGCTATCTGACCGAAACGCTGGTAGCCTTTTACGAAGACCCGCGGCTGAGTCGTGGTGGCGTATGGGGCAGTGTGGATGAACACTGCCGGAACCTAATCATCAGTTGGCTGACACGCGAGAACATTCTGTTCTTTTTGGATGTGGTCTCTGACGTTGAAGATAGTCATATGTGGGAGCCTCGACGCAAGTTTTGGCTCAATTTATACCATCAGGGCAAGATTGATTCGGCATGGGTTGCTTTTAGTGCAGAAGCGGATATGCGAGCCAGATCGATAAAAAGAACTATGCGGGAAGGTGCCACGTTGACATTTGGACGTCAGGTCGCTGGTGGCAGAAAAAATACGTCGCTGCTCATTCTGAAAATCGGGAGATGCATTGTGATTGAAGGTTCGCATAATTATAAAGTACACATTTTTAGTGGTGATAATAAAAAAGCACCAGAACTGTTTAAATTATCCTATGACTGTGAACAGATTCGAAACCTGCCAAATCCTGTTGCCATTCCGCATCTTAGCAGTTGGCAGGATAAAGTGCGTGAGCAAATTGAGTATCTGTCATGACATTTACCTTCAATCATAATGCAGAAGCGATTACCCTCAATATTACTGAAGAAAAACAGAGCTTCATTAATCGCCTGTTTAAAAGACAGCAGCCCGCGACTTTGTCTGGCCTAACGCATAACGATCGCGCCTTAGCTTTCGCCATTGCCGATCTGAAAGCGCTGGCAGAAGAATTTGAAGAGTCCTTACACATCAGTGATGACGTTATCGTAATGAGTCATCATCTGGCAGGCCGACTGGACGCCGAAACGGCGCAAACTTTGGGTCTACCGCCTCTCGTCGATCTGACATTGAAAACTGATATTGAAGGCTCACTCGGAAGCGATACCTTTCGTCTACAGCATGAATGGCTACGCAACGGTGTTCGCCAAATACCACACCGAGCCGGATCAATTTTAGCCACATCCCAAGGGCTACGCCGGTTGCCATTGTGGATGATGGAGGCTGTTGAAGTTGCCGAAAACTTTACACCAGGCGGCGGAGAAGTATCGGACTGGGAATCGCTGGCGCGCTTCCGACAAGCTCTCGATCCTGGTGTCCATATGGGCAATGAGATCAATGCTGTTCGTGTCTCGATGACCGACTTCATGCAAGGTTTAGAAGTCCGTATCGCCGATCGTTTTTCTATTTCCACCAGCTCAAATGGCACTGACGATTTCGAAATCGTCCCTTTCTCTGCCAAAAACGTGGAGGAACTTGAAAACAACGGAGAAGCTGTCAGCGAAACTGCAGGTGAATTAAGTGAACAAACGCTACGTCGTTTCCAGCAGCGAGTCAGAACTCAAGGCGCGCTTTCCGCTTATCGTGTTGGCGAAGGCAATTATCTGGTCATTGACCGAAGTGCTCGCCCCATACTTGACGTCATGGTACAGAAGCAAAAGTCTTCACCTGAAGAACGGCGTGCTTTTATCGAAAACCCGCGACCAGCAATTACCGATGCTGTAGAAAAGTCTCTGAGACAGTCAGGTAAGCTGGAAGGGCTCGACGATGTTGGCGAAGAAGAAGCGATTGAAGCTGCAGCCGGTCCAGCATTTATCGAAACCGTCGAATATTCCGAACGCGTTAAAGGTATTTTACATTACCGCAAAGGCGCTGTTTCCGCGCCCATGACTGGAGAAACGATTTGGTTGCCTGAGATAATCCCTGATGCCCTGGCCAAAATTATTGATGCGATGGATAGTCAGGCGCTGGCAGGCGTCTGCAAGCAAATGCGTGATGCCATAGATGCATTACAGGTGGAAGTTGAGGTCGCTTCTCATCCGATTAAAGCCACAGAAGACACATTGCGCGCGCTTGAAAAGCGTTTGTCTGGTCTTAAAGAGATGGAAGACACTGCGGAAACAACCGAAAAAGAAGACGCTCCTGCAGTTGATGAGCTATCTCCCACTACGGTTATTTTGGATACCAAAGACAACTTTGAAGAATTATCCTGGCAGCCTGACCGTATAGAACGCCCCGTGTTTATTGATGAACAACTACCCTCTGGCGTTAGCACTGCATTACGACCGCATCAATTAGAGAGCTTTAGCCTGCAAATTTTATCATGGAAATCAGGCATGCCCGGCATTTTGAACGCAGATGAACAAGGATTGGGTAAAACACTACAAACCATTGCATTTCTGCGCTGGTTAAAAGAGAACAACCTCGTCAGCACTGCCAGCAATAAAGATCGTGGGCCGATACTTATTGTTGCCCCCACATCATTGCTGGAAAACTGGAACGCAGAGGTCACGCAGCATACAGATAGTGAAGGGCTCGGTCATTTGCTTCGCCTATATGGTTCATCATTAAGCCAATATAAGAATTTCGATGCTAAAGGTATTGAAACTAAAGATGGCAATACCCTGCTAAATTTTGAGCAGTTGCATAAAGCAATCAATGAAGGAAAAGGCCATCGCTTCTGGATATTAACAACCTATACAACGCTCACCAATTACCAACACTCCTTTGCGAAGATCCATTTCTCGGCCGTGGTGTTTGATGAAATACAGGTAGTCAAAAATCCTGACTCGCTACGATCTCGCGCCGCGCGCGCCGTCAATGCTGACTATCGAATTGGCCTGACAGGCACACCGATTGAAAATACCACGACCGATCTATGGGCGGTAATGGACCAATTGGCCCCCGGTTCTTTGGATACATTGCGTAATTTCAATAAACTGTATAGCGAACCTGATGAGCGGAATATGCTTCAGCTGTATCAGCAAGTCTTTGAACCTCGCAATCAGCTACCGCCTTTAGCGTTCCGCCGTTTAAAAGAAGATGTTGCGAAAGAGCTGCCTGCAAAAACACGCTTTCTCCATCCGCGCCTGATGCCTGAAGGGCAAGCTATTGCCTACGAAACAGCTCGGTTAAAACTCTCTCAGGGTGGGCCCGGCGCAGCACTTAAAATGCTGCAGCATATACGTGGCGTTTCAGTACATCCAGCTATGGAAATGAGCGGTGACAATCAGAGTTTTATCGATGCATCTGCTCGTCTGAATGCATGTTTTGAGATTCTGCATCGTATCAAAGCAAAAGGTGAGCGTGCTCTGGTTTTCATCGAACACCGTAAGATGCAGTTCCGATTTATGGAACTGGCTCGCCAGGAATTCGGCCTTGAGCATATTGATCATATTAACGGCGATACGCCCATTCAGCAGCGTCAAGCCATTGTGCGCCGATTCCAGCGCCATCTTAAGCAAGATGGTGGTTTTGACTTGCTGGTGCTCGGCCCTAAAGCAGCAGGAACGGGTTTAACGTTGACTGCCGCAACACATGTCATTCACCTGTCTCGCTGGTGGAACCCTGCTGTTGAAGAGCAATGTAATGATCGCATGCATCGCATCGGCCAACAGCACCCAGTCCAAATTCATATGCCAATGGCCATACATGCTGGATACCAGGAGCACTCTTTCGACTGCTTACTCCAGGGGCTTATGTCACGCAAACGAAGATTAGCGCGAGCTGCGCTCTGGCCGATGGGTGACAGTGCCAGTGACATCTCACAGTTACAAGCCGCTTTAAGAAAAGATAAGTCTGAAGCTAACGGAGATATTTTGGGTATGAGTATCCGAATGATGTTTGAAAGAGATGCAGAGGCTGATGGAACAAGAATGGAAGATGGCTCTTATCGCATAAGCTAGCTTGATCTGTCCTTGATTTAGAGTCCACCTTGCAGGCGCAGAATGCCGGATTGATTGTTCATGCGGCAAAGATGCCGCCCGGAGAGGGCGGCGACAACGGAAAGGGGTAGGCACAACCGACCTACTCAAAAAAATGATGTGAAGAAACTTACCGGGGCATGAAAAACATATAAAACATATGGAAGCTGGTTATTTTTTAATGCCCAAAGAGTATTTGATGCCAAAACATACCCGATTACTGCAACAGTAAAATGATAGCAAGAAAACTTGACGACCTCATCAAAATCCCTTTCTTTTATATATGCAAATGTCGAATACATTAACGAAACAAAAACCATCACAAAACCAAATGACACTATGAGCATGTTAAGAAGCCCAGTTAAATATTCAATGTAGGATAATGAAAGTGTGAACGAGGTAATCGCACTAAACAATCGTCCGTAATAACCTTGATAATAAACCCAAAAATTATCCATATTAACTACAGTGTAAGAAGCCAAAACGCTTATCAGCAAAGTTAGCACTATATAAAAAACATCCAATACACGCCCACCACCATAATTACGAACTGTTATCGCCACCCCGACAAGGAAAAACAACAATGACAAAAATGAGAATGAGTATAAAACCATGCCAAAGCTAACACCCCAAACAGGCAATAAGAGGAACACGATGAAAAAAAGGACATTCCAAAGGTATTTAAAGTTCTTTTGAGTGGTTGCCATGTAATTGTTATACGTAACAGAGTTCCAATCACCATTAATTGTAGGGCTTTGGTTATTGATAACACCCTTCACATTTAACGCTTTGAAACTTACAAGCGAACCGAACACAATCGATATAATAGACTCAAAATTAAAAATATTTTCCAGCATAGCATCACCTTATCCATGGATGCAAAAACACCTTATTATTACACTATCGATGATATGGCAAGCTTTTGAGTATAGATAATGTTCTGTCCTTGATCTAGCGTCCACCTTGTTTTCAAATCAATGGTAATCTCCCCGGAAAACCGGTGTGTCTATAAGTAGAGTTGTCTCGTAATCTGAACCGGGGAGATTTCTATGAAAAAATCACGTTTTACCGATAGCCAGATCATGGCCATTACTGAATGTTATTGATGACTTCAATCGTGAGGCACTGGCCATCGAGGTGGATTTTTCTTTGCCTGCAAATCGCGTAGTGAGGACTTTCGAACAACTCATTGAGTGGAAAGGTAAACCTCAGCAGAATGCTTACATTGAGCGATATAACCGGACAGTGCGTTATGACTGGCTGGGGCAGCATCTGTTTACATCACTGGATAAATTACAAAACTATGCCACCGGGTGGCAATGGTTTTATAATCACGAACGACCCAATATGGCGTTGAATGGCTACACACCGATGCAGCATCTTCAGCGCATGGCCTGATTCTACTTATTTGTATTAGTCGCGACTTGATCTGACATATGGCCTTGAAAGGTTGAGAGTTACCGGTTTTGATATGGGTGCCGAATCCTTATACAAAACACGAGGTAACTCTCATGCTTCATACTACCAATCCCGTTATCAAACACAACGCCGGTTTGCTCAATCTGGCGGAAGAACTCAGCAACGTATCGAAAGCCTGTAAAATCATGGGCGTTTCACGTGATACATTTTATCGTTACCGCGAACTGGCCGATGAAGATGGCGTGGATGCGCTGATAAACCGGAGTCGTCGCGCACCAAACCTTAAGAACCGTATCGATGATGCCACTGAGCGGGCTGTTGTTGATTATGCCGTTGAGTTCCCGGCTCACGGCCAGCACCGGACCAGTAACGAGCTGCGCAAACAGGGCGTTTTTATCTCCGGTAGGTTTGGTTACGTCATAACCTTGAGAACTTCAAAAAACGCCTGAAAGCGCTGGAAGAAAAAGTGGCCCGTGACGGCATTGAACTGACTGACAGCCAGATCGCAGCGCTGGAACGTAAAGCCAGTGATGATGAAGCCTGTGGTGAGATTGAAACCGCTCATCCGGGTTATCTGGGTTCACAGGACACGTTCTACGTGGGCAACCTGAAAAGCGTCGGGCGTATCTATCAACAGACGTTCGTTGATACGTACTCGAAGGTGGCTCACTGCAAGCTTTACGTCACCAAAGCGTCGATTACAGCGGCTGATTTGCTGAATGATCGTGTACTGCCATTTTATGAGTCTCAGGGCCTGCCGATGCTGAGAATACTGACAGACAAAGGTACAGAATATTGCGGCAAAGTGGACCACCATGATTATCAGCTTTATCTGGCGATAAATGACATCGGACACACAAAAACTAAGGCGATGTCACCACAGACCAACGGCATCTGCGAGCGGTTCCATAAAACGATACTGAACGAGTTTTATCAGGTGACGTTCCGCAAAAAGTTATATGGCGATCTTGATACATTACAATCGGATCTTGATGAATGGCTGGCTCACTATAATAATGAGCGAACTCATCAGGGGAAAATGTGCTGTGGGCGGACGCCAATGGAAACATTACTTGATGGAAAGCGCATCTGGGCCGAGAAAAATTTAAGCCAGATGTAATCTGACAGATACCTGTATAAATAACCGGTAACTGTCAGATCAGGTCTGAGCTAATACAACTTATTACCTCCGTTAAAAATGGGGGGATTACCGCACGACGGATGCATCAGTAAAATTCTGCTTAGTAATATATTTCATCGCTGCCAGCAAATAGGAGGCTTTGAAAGTCACATCCTGATAGTCCTTGGGCAACGAACTCTCATTTTCTTCAAACCGTTCAATAAATGCTGCGACCTCTTTGGGAGTGATAAGGCTGATATTACCTTTTCCGTTTCGAACAAACAGCTTTTGCTCTTCAGCATACAGAGTAAAAGGCAACTTCCTCGCCCCTGTAAACAACTCAACTGGTTGGTAAAAATACTCCAACATTAAATGATAGAAATCTTTATAAACCATGATTACTGCTCCCTTCCCGCTTTATCATTCAAGAAATGCATGATGCAGTTGATTATCCGGTTGATCATTATGAGCCGCTATAGCCTCATTACCAGGGAAACAGTGGAAAGAAATTTGCCACTCACCTTTCACTAATCCACCAGATTCAAGATCAAAGGGCACACACCAAAGAGATAAATGTTCATCAAAACGGAATACCGGCAGCGGAGTATTAAAGTACTGATGACGTGGATAAATCAGCATCATATTCCCTTTCCCTTGCAGATACTTTTGCCCATAGGCGAACATCTGATACAGATCAGTCTGGCTGATTTCATACTTTCTCAGGCTATCATCAGCCCGGCTGTCTAATAGCTTCCATTTGGCATCCAGCACTATCACCTGCTCACCGGTGATAAGAAAGTCAGGTTTAAGCATGAACCATTGTTGAGATGTCCTTTCGCCAACTGGCACATGCTTTAACAAATAATGACGTTTTGCCTGATTAATGAACTGATAATCGCGATGCAAAGCTAAAGCCAAACAACTTCCCACCCAGCATTCATATAATTTTTCCATCGGGAACAGCAGAGAAATTCCCTGATGCGACCCATGCTGAAAATCTGGATTCAGTTTTTCCAGAATAAGTTGGCACCATGGTTTAATGGCACGATAGCCATAGAGATATTTACCGTCGCTCCATTGCCGCATTGGCTGCGTTGCACTACCATAAATCGGTTCGATCCCATCCAATTGGTGACTAAGTATATTCGCCTGCCGCCAACTCTGACCCTCTTTGGTCATTTTAAGCACCCAATCCAGTGCCGTACGTAACAGACGGTTTTCGATACGCTGAGGTGAGAACTCCGCATAGCGTACATGAAAATGGGCGCCCCTACCCGGAGGCTGTCTCATTTGTGCCGTTACATTCAATTGACCACGGATAAAAGCGCTGTGTTCGTCTTCAACAAGATGATAGTCGAAACGTAACCCTTTGCGCACCAAGTCGGTAAGATGCCGCAAAAACTCGCTGATAATCCACTCATGTAAAGGCTGGTTGCTTCGTTGTAATGCAGCCTGGTTAGCCTCTCGGGGTGTAATCCCCAAAGAGGCGCTGAGCATCCGCCGTAAAAGCACACGCAGTGATACTGTCTCATTTGGGGCTTCAAATGCGGTTTTTGGCAGGATTTCGATGGACTCGCCATTCGGAGATTGTAGATAACCGACATAGCTCCCCAGGCGCAAAAACTGCTTCCCTTCACGGCTGAGTATTTGAGCGCTGCCACCCCACTTCTGTTGCAATTGCTCAAGCCAGGAAAAGGTTGCCTCAGAGACAATCCCCAAATCCATACTGGCTGGTTGAGAAGTATCACAGGTTAACAAAGCATATTCCCGAACCTGAATCATCATGCGACGATACCCTGATAAGCTTCCGCCGACATAAATGCACGTTCATTGATGCGAAAACGCCTGTCAGATAAACTGTCTGCAATATCTTTCGGGAATAGTTCAGAAAATGACGGTAATTGCGCTGCCCGTTGTAACAGGATAAAACGGTTTTCTTTGGCTTTCACTGAATCATTAAGCACCCAACCAATGCGCTCATAGTCATCAAAGAAATACTCTCGCAGCAATGGAATGATTTTTACTTGGAATATGCTAGCAAGACAAGCCTCGCGCTCAGCGTTGCCTTCTATATTTTTTAAAGGCATAAAGTAAGCGTGGCCAATCATATGCTCACTATCCAGCAGCGCTTCAATACGCTGATTAATACGTGTTAATAACTGTTCGACGTCGACTCCAAATGCGCGAACCCCAGCCAGAAACTCCGGTTGCGCAGGCATTTCGATAAAGCTGAAACGGCGCCTTAAAGCCAGGTCCATTTGAATGAGCGATTTATCAGCGGTATTCATCGTTCCAATGACATACACATTTTGTGGTACTGAAAATGTTTGTTTCGAGTAGGGGAGCATCAGCGACCGTTCATCGTCTGCCCCTTGCCGTTTGTCCGACTCCAGAAGAGTGATAAGCTCACCAAAGATACGGGCAATATTGCCGCGATTGATTTCGTCTACAATCAGAACATGTGGAAGATCCTGACTATCGGCATCGTCAACAGGGGCTAACAGTTGAGTCAATTTTTCACGATCAATCGTTGTATCCTGCAGCTCATAAAGTGTCATCTGAGATAACGACTTAGTGAATATCTGCTCTTTAGGAAGGCTTGGGGTATACGTTCTTAGCCATTTAACCGAACGCATTTGATGATAATATTTACGCTCATCATTAGGTAAATAACTATATCCCCCCGTAATTTCAGCAATCGCACGAAACTTATGATTCCCATCAGATACAATAATTACATCGCCGTTCTTAATAATATTTTTAAACGTATTCACGGCAACACCCATATAATTACTGGTGCCTTCCGATGATTTTTGCTCTGATACTATTCGTGCTTTAACTGATTTATAGGTTGAGCAATTACTGAAATCAATATCCTCTCCCCAACCTAACAGGACATAATTGTTCGCCAGACACTCCTCATAAACATCCCCTTCTCCCTCCATGGTATTCCCCAAAGACATTTTCCAGATACGTCGCCCTTCGAGGGAGATAGGTTGCGTTGCACTCCCCTGAACCTTTACCCTGGCATTCAGGCACAGCTGTTTAAAAATACCATCGACAACTTCGTAGCGAAGCGTACCCGAGCTTTCATCAGTGGTCGCGCGGATCCCTTCAATAAAGTCTTCATAGGAGAAGCTCTGGTGGAAAGTAGTAAACATAATGCGCTGCTTTTCTACCAACTTCTGATAGCGCTCTTTCACCCGTTCCCGTAAGTCACTGCCATGAGGCTCCTGCACAGCCTGCTGGTACCACGCATTATCCGCAATTTTGACCGCCATTTCGGTGGTAGCGTAGGTTTTACCTGTGCCTGGTGGCCCAAAGAGGATCTGGTTTAAGGGAAATATCATGGGCTGTTCCTTATTTTCGTTATCTTGTTTCATATCGGAAAAGGCTGCTGATGACGGAGCACCGCACAGTAACGTCATTAATTTTTGCAGAGCCTCTGGCGATTCAACATCGGTTGCAAAACCATATTGCGACATCCCATTGTCTTTCGGGTAACGGCGGTAACTGGTGCTTTTTACTTTTTCCCAAAGACAGTGAATCCCTGCAATACGATCGATTTCCGCCCGTAAGGCAAGGGTTTCTGGCGCAAGAACCAATGGGTTTTTACTAACAACGCCATCCTGCTTACGTTTGACATACAGATACTTTCCGTTGCCAAGCGCATGCTCGGAGGCATAGCTTGGCTCGAATTTTCCAGCCTCCAGCCGGTAACCCATTTCATTTAATACCTGGTAAATTTCCAGAGAGTTAAGCATTTCCTACACCACTCCTTGATGAATAATTGTTAAGCCCCTTTCAACATATCAAACACCACACGGGCAAAGCCTTTCGCCAGTTCAGGGTTAGAGAGGTACTGAATCATCATCTCCTGCTGGGCATCGTTGCTGTCCATGACGGCATCATCAATGGCTTTCGGGAAATCCCCCAACATCGCCTGCTCGCGTGTATTGTTGGCGATCTGGGTCATCACAGCCTGATTTTCTGACAGCTTGTCGCGCACCGCGAAGGCATAATTAATCATGTCCTTATCGGTGAGATTATCGGTGACGAACAGCTCGTTCAGGCGAGCCAGAATATTCGACAGAAACTCTTCTTTTTTGTCCTTTGGCTTCGCCGTACCCACATCATTACCCGGTTTGATTTTGTATTCTTCAGCATCTTCCTGCAGCTTAAGGTGCTGTTCGTGGAGCTTCGATAAACGGTAATGGCTCATCTCCACGTTGCTTAAATCAATCTCATCTTCTTCGATACGCTGCTCATGCAGCAACGGGCGCAGGTGACGCGCAAACAGGCTCAGCTTTTCTAAGTTTTTGTCATCGTAATCCACGAGTTGCGACATAAACTCGTAAAAACGGACAAAGCTGCCGAGATCTTTCTTGAAGATATCCAGTTTGCTTTTTTCTTTCTCGCAGTCCTTAAAGGTATTTTCCGCATTAGTGATCAACACTACATCGCCGGTCTTTCTGGTACGTTCCAGCATCTCTTTAGCCAGTACATAGGCATCAATTGCCGACGAATAACGTTGCTTCCAGCGCTCCACCGCAGGTTTGCAGATATTACTGATGGCCGCATTCGATTTGTTTTTGTTGAAGAACGCCTCGCAGAATTGCTCCACTTCGCTCCACAGGAAAATACCGCTGGTACGCAGTTTTTCAAACAGCTCAAAGACCTGCTGCGGGTCACTGACATCGGTCAGTTCCGCCGTCTGGTAATACGGCTGGAAAGCCCCCAGAATATCGTCCGGCTCGTTATAAAAATCGAGCACAAAGGTGCCTGCCTGTGCTTTGCCAGGATAGGTGCGATTCAGGCGCGATAACGTTTGCACACACTCCACTCCACCCAACGCTTTATCGACATACATGGCGCACAGCTTGGGCTGATCAAAACCTGTCTGGAATTTGTTGGCCACCAGCATGACCTGATAGTCATCGGTATCGAACGCTTTGCGCATATCTCGGCCTTTCAGCCCGGGGTTCATATTGATTTCAGTAAACTTCTGGTTGAGCAGCGCCAGGCTATTGTGGTCATCTTCATGGAACTCCACTTCACCGGAGAACGCCACCATTGCGCTGATCTTGTCGTACTTTTTATCGGTGATGTATTTATCAAACGCTAGCTTGTAGCGCACCGCCGCTTTTCGTGAGCTGGTGACAACCATCGCTTTGGCCTGCCCACCCAGCAGATGCATCACATGCTTGCGGAAGTGCTCGACAATCACTTTCACTTTCTGCGAAACATTATGATCGTGCAGCGTGACCCACTGATTCAATTTGATCTTAGCTTTTTTACTGTCCACTTCCCGGTCAGGGTCGCCCAGCTTTTGTAGTAGTTTATAAGCCACTTTGTAGTTGGTGTAGTTCTTCAGCACATCGAGAATAAAGCCCTCTTCGATGGCCTGACGCATGGAATAAACGTGGAACGCTTCCGGCTTATTGGTTTTTGAAGCCGGTTCAAGCGGGTTAGGCCGACGGCCAAACAGCTCCAGGGTTTTGGCTTTCGGTGTCGCGGTAAAAGCATAGTAGTTAAGGTTATTGCTGCCTTTACGCGCGGCGACGGTGGCATCCAGAATATCTTCTGAAGACATCACCGCATCGTCATCCGTCTCTTCGGTCATCAGCACTTCTTTCAGCTGACGCGCCGTTGACCCACTTTGCGAGGAGTGCGCTTCGTCGGCAATGACCGCATATTTACGCAGTTTGAGGCTGACGCTGTTTTCAATCGCCTTCAATACAAACGGGAAAGTCTGAATGGTGACGATAATAATCGGCTGCGAGTTTTCCAGCGCAAAGGCAAGCTTGTCCGATTTAGAACCATCACCTTCTTTATTGTTAATACGCCCAACAACGCCATCCTGATGCTCAAACTGATAGATAGTGTCCTGCAACTGATCGTCGAGCACGGTACGATCCGTCACCACAATCACCGAATGGAACTGCTTCTCGCCTTTCTCATCGTACAGGCGGGAAAGCTGATGGGCCGTCCAAGCGATGGAGTTGGATTTACCCGACCCTGCGCTGTGCTGAATCAGGTATTTATTGCCGGTGCCTTCCACCGTAGCGGCAGTGATCAACTTGTTCACCACATCCCACTGATGATAGCGCGGGAAGATCAGGCTCTCTTTTTTGTACTTCAGGCCATTCCAGTCTTCTTTTTCTTCGATTTGCAGATGCACAAAGTTGGCGAGAATTTTCAGCAGATTGTCCCGCAGCAGCACCTCATTCCACAGGTAGCTGGTGGCATAGTCGTTTTCGTCTTCCGGGATGTCGTTCCCCGCACCGCCGTCATGGGTGCCTTTGTTAAACGGCAGGAAGAAGGTTTTATCACCATCGAGTCTGGTGGCCATAAAGACTTCGTACTGGCTGACGGCAAAGTGCACCAGCGCCCCGCGTTTGAAGGTCAGTAGCGGCTCGGGTTTATTGGTGCCTGGGTCCTTCGGCAAACGCGTTTTCTTATATTGGGTGATAGCGTTTTGCACCGTCTGCTTAAACTCTGACTTCAGTTCCATCGTGGCCACCGGCAGGCCATTTACAAACAGCACCAGATCGATACGCCATTTTTTGGTTTTTATGCCCGACTCTTCAAACACATCTTTCGAGGCGTGTGGGCTGTAAACCAGCTCCGGCACAATGCGGCAGATATTCTGCTGATAGCGCGCAAGGGTTTCCGGGTTGAGGTTATGCTCCGGTTTGAACTGGCACAGGGAAAAACGGGCGTTATGGCTTTTTATGCCATGCCGCAGCACGCCGAGGGTGCCGTAGGTGCGCGACAGCATGTCGGTGGCGTTGATATCCGCTTTTTTAAGCTGCGCCACCAGCGCATCGAGGAAATGACGCTCGGTATCAGTAGGGTAAATTTTGGCAAACTTCTCCCATTCCTGCGGCTGCGTGGTCTGCACAAAGGTCAGGGCATCCTGCGAGTACAGCGCACGTTCACGATCGTAGCCGTCCGTTTTGCCACGAACCCAGCCTCGAACGATCATCTGAGCGATCATTTCATCCTGGAAGATCAGCTCTTTGGTGCTGTCCATGCTCATGCGGTAGCCTCCTGTGGTTCCTCAACGTCCTGCGTGTCGGGGGTAACCCAGTCGCGGACGTCAATTTTGCCGGTGACGGCGGCGGAGATTAAGGCGGTTCGGCGTTCTTGGAGGTATTTTATTTGCTCCTCACCAAGTAGTTGAAGCTGATCAAATTTCTCGGAGATATTATCTAATAATTCGGCAATTTTTTCCTGTTCATCCACTGGAGGGATAACTACTGGCATCATCTTTAATAAGTCCTGACTAAGTGATGCTCTGGTAATCAGATTCATTTCCTTAGTGAAGAAGATCCTAAGTAGTTGGTTTGAAAAATAATACTTTGAATACTCAACACACAGATCAGAGGATTCAGGGCGAAATCTAATAAGGAAACCGGCAAAACAAGCATTTTCTATGCTTTTAATACAAGCAGATGCAAAACCAATCTCTTCAATTGTTTCTGACGTTCGAGTAAAGAGTACATCACCTCGTAAAAGTGAATATTTTTTTCTATCCTCAGCAGTTGACTGTACCAATCCACTACCGTTATCAGGTAAAACTCTATTTTTATAGGCATCACCATAGCTAACAAATGGAAATCCAGAACCAAATGCTTCGGCTCCAATATTTATTCCATTTTGGCAATCACCTAAATATCTTAATGGTTTGATAGCCCAATGATCCGGCACTTCCCCCAACCACTCAACACCAGAATCTTTCATTGGCACATCAGGGTTTAGCCCTTTGGTAACGGCATGGCTAATCACTGCCTGACATTTTTCTTTCAGCAGTTCAATCAGTTGCTGTTGCTTCTCGATCAGGTTGTCGATTTTTGCGGTTTCGTGATCGAGGAAAAAAGAAATTTTATCCTGTTCATTTCTATCGCAATAACGGATATTTATATTATCCATATCAGATTGATTGAGTTTATCTCGAGTGCTACCTGATATATGTAGGGAAAAATCTGTGCAATTTATTGCATATGCAAGAAATTTAGCATTAGTTAAATCAAGTTTCGGGCGGAGAACATGAACATGGTTATTAGGCCATATCTTTCCAGTAATATGGAAAGCTACATCTTTATTTTTATCAAAAAATGGAGCCCCATCTTCGCCAAGCAAAACCAGTTCCTCATCAAATAAATATGCATTAACATAATCCACAATGTTGTTTGCACCCCAATAAGGAATTACACCTTGCATTTCACCACGCTGGGTTGCATTTAAGGGTATACGGCTTCCATCTAAACATTTTGTCAAATGTTTTAATTTCTTCAACTCCCAATGCGTTGGAATGACCCCAATATTCGAATCCCCAGAATCCTTATACTCTGGATACGCCTTATACTTAGCCATCAGGAATGCACCTCCTGCAGCAGCTTCATAATCTCGGCGCTGACCGCATCCAGATCGGCATCAATCTCTTCCAGCGGGCGCGGCGGCTGATAGACATAGAAATGGCGGTTAAATGGGATCTCGTACCCCACAATCCCCACCTCGTTATCTTTCGCATCACGCTTATCGGCATTGATCCACGCATCATCCACATGCGGCAGTACTTCTGCTTTGAAGTAGCTCTCAATCAGGTCACTGGTGGACACTGACGGGTTCAGCGGCACGTTCTCGTTATCACGCAGCTCGCCGTCCTGCTCAAACTCAACAACCTTGCCTTTGTACTCAAACGCACCGTACAGCGGCTGAGCAGTTTCTTTCAGCGCTTTCTTCACCACCGGCTCGGCATCCGGGTTTTTAGTGGTGATGGCATCGATAAACTGCTTGTTCTCTTTGGTATCCAGCTTCACGCCTGCGGTTTTGATTGCGCCCTTCAGGGTTAACTGGAACTGATTGAAATCGTTGCTGATCTGCGTTTTACCGCCAGCCTGTGCGCCCAGAGCCGTCTGAATCTGCTGCGCTTTGGTCATTAACTCGCGCTGTGCCAGCCACAGTTTGCTGTCGAGCAGGTCTTTAATCTGCTTCTCTTTCAGTTCAGCAAATTCTGCCTTGATGATGGCGCGGGCTTCCACTTCAGTCTCTGAAAAATCGCCATAATTATCGTCCTGCCACTGCGCGGCGAACGCTTCATACAGGCGTTCCATCGGCGCGTTAAACGGCTTCGGCGCAAAGCGCAGGCTGGCAATCGCTTCATCCGTCACCTGGGCGGACAAACGCAGCGGTCGCTCAATGGTCAGGCGGCGATAGCCAAAGTCGGTGCTGTTAAAGATTTTGCTAGCGAAGGTTTTCGGCGCTTCGGTTTTAGCTGTGGCGGACTGACGGCCACGGTTAGATTTTTGCTCAGCAGCCTTTTCCAGCCCTAATTCTTCCAGCGGTGTGGCATCCACGATTTCAAAATTACCAAAAGTGCGAGTGATAAGCTTAATATCGTCCTCGCCCATCTGGTTACGTTTAGAGCCTAGCGATTTGCGCATCTTGCCGCACAGGTTGGTACCGTCAATCAGTTGCACTTTGCCTTTACGCACATGTGCTTTCTTGTTTGACAAAATCCAGACATAGGTCGCAATGCCGGTGTTGTAGAACATATCCGTTGGCAGCGCGACGATGCCTTCCAGCAAATCAGCTTCCAGAATGTAGCGACGAATTTCGCTTTCGCCGCTCCCCGCACCACCGGTAAACAGTGGGGAACCGTTAAGGATAATCCCGATACGCCCGCCGTTGTTCACTCTGCCATCCACATTATGGCTGTCGCGCATTTTGCTGATCAGGTGCATCAGGAACAGCAGCGAGCCGTCGGAAACGCGCGGCAGGCCCGGACCAAAACGGCCATTAAAACCTTTCAGCGTGTGTTCGTCGTTAATCTCGCCTTCAATCTTTTTCCAGTCCACACCAAACGGCGGATTAGAGAGCATGTAGTCGAACTGATCCTGCGGCAACTGGTCGTTCGAGAGGGTGTTACCCAGCTTGATGCGGCTGACGTCCTGGCCTTTAATCAGCATGTCGGCTTTACAGATAGCGTAGGATTCCGGGTTAAGCTCCTGACCAAAGGCACGCATCACCGCATTAGGGTTAAGCTCGTGCACATATTCCATACCGGAAGAGAGGAAGCCACCGGTTCCGGCAGTCGGGTCGTAAATGGTGCGGATAATGCCGTCCTGCGACAGGGCTTCATCATCTTCCATAAACACCAGCGAAGTGGTTAAACGCACGATATCACGTGGAGTGAAGTGCTCACCGGCCGTTTCGTTAGAACTTTCCGCAAAACGGCGGATTAACTCTTCAAACACCAGCCCCATTTCATAGTTGGATATCGCTTTTGGGCTCAGATCGGTGGTGGCAAATTTCTTCACCACTTTGTATAGCAGATTGGCGTCTTCCAGCAGGCCGACAAACTCACTGAATTTAAAGTGCTCGAAGATTTCACGCGCATCGGCTGAAAACGCCTGCACGTAGCTTTCCAGGTTGGCTTTGATGTCATTCTGCCCCATCTTGCCAAGGTCCATCGCGGAGGCGTTGAAGAACGTCAGGCCGCTGGCACGTAGCAGAAATTTCTCTTTGGCTTCTTCCGGCAGTGTGCTGTTTTTTAATTCCTCAGCTTTTGCTACAACCGCCTCTTTGGTATCAGCCAATACACACTCAAGACGGCGCAACAGCGTAAAGGGCAGAATTACACGCCCATATTGAGACTGTTTAAAATCACCGCGCAGCAGGTCAGCTACCGACCAGATAAACGCAGCCGTTTGAGAGAAATTAGTGTTAGTCATGAAGCCCTCGGAAGATCTCGTAGCCATAGAGCAACATGCTCAGGCAAAAATTCAGTTTTGGAATGCAGTACGCAAAATAATACCTGCCACAAGGACTATCGCAAACGATACAGAACAAAGAAATGAACAGAGGGTTGAATGATCGCCTTATCTGCGCCCTTGCGGGGGTGACTGGCTACAATTCAACTGATAGGATATGTATTCACCTATCTATTCATCGAGTGATTCAACATGATGCCTACGCGCTCCGACACGATACGCCAGTTGCTCAGCCAGGGGCCAATGCCAGCCAGGCAACTAATTGAAAGATTAAGCATTAGCCAGCCAACGATGTCCCGTGCATTGAGGGTTCTTGGCGATGACGTCGTTCGAATCGGGGCTGGTCCATCTATTCAATACGCCTTACGTGATACCTATCGCGGATTCAGGTCTGCACCTATTTACCGCATCACCGATGAAGGGCGCATTACGTCTCTTGGCGAGCTCATTCCGGTTCGTCCGAACGGATTTGTCATGATGCAGACCGACAACGTGAGTCTCTATAGCGACGGGCTGCCGTGGTGGCTGTTTGACATGCGACCACAAGGATATCTCGGGCGAGCCTACGCATCGGCGTATGCGGCTGAGCTCGGCCTGCCGGCAAATCCAGATGAATGGGCAGACGCAGATGTGGTTAGGGCGTTGCTCGCACACGGTCATGATGCTATCGGCAACCTACTGATAGGGGAGCAGGCACGAGACCGTTTCCTGGCGATGCCGGAACCCACCCCAGTTGAGCGCGCCACAACGTACCCCGCGCTGGCGCTGGCGGCTGGTGCCGGTGAGGCGCCAGGATCATCTGCAGGAGGTGAACAGCCGAAATTCTGCACCTATACAGAACGTGGTCATGTGTTAGTGAAATTCTCGGCCCCGGACGATAACCCGGTTAGCGAACGCTGGCGCGACCTTCTGCTGGCCGAACACCTGGCGCTGAGGATGCTTGGTGTGGAAACAGAGGTATTTGATTTTGGTGGCCAGCGATTCCTTGAGGTACCCCGATTCGATCGCGTTGACCAACTGGGGCGTATCGGCGTCTTCTCGCTGCGGGCACTTGATGCGGAGTTTGTTGGCAATGCCAGAGCCTCCTGGCCTGTTCTGGTCAAGAACCTTATTACGCAGGGGCATGTCCATCCTGAGGCCGCCGCCGGCAGCGCTCGGCTTTGGGCATTCGGAGCGCTGATCGGCAATACCGACATGCACCACGGTAACCTGTCGTTCATCAGTCGCCACGGTCGCCCATATCACCTCGCGCCGGCCTACGACATTCTACCTATGGGGTTTGCTCCCAGAACGGGTGGCGCAATCGTAAACGAGCTTCGACCAGCATCACTGCCGGAAGTGATCAGCGGGGATACCTGGAGGGAAGCGCTAAACTTGGCTGAGAACTTCTTTGCTATAGCCAGCGGTTGCGACCGCTTCTCCGCCAGGTTCGCCCCATGCCTTGAGGCATTACATCGCCACCTTGACGAGGCCAGATCGCGCATCGCCCGCCTGGAATAAAAGACATATTCAACTTTACTGATTCTCACATTTTTCAGACTTATATAATTCCAGGCATACCGGTATATAAACGGTGTAGCTTCAAGTAATAGGTCAATTTCTCCATCAGCAGGGGTGGCATATCTGAGCTGATGGTCTTACTGATAATGTGCTCGGACCTTACCTTGATGCACTGTTTACTGCCGATGTAAATGCCTTGTAACAGTCAATTGACGAGCAAGTGGTGAAGTTGCGGTTCAACCCGCCACCGCTGTTTTACTCACAACCAAATACCCCAAATGAGGTATTCCCGTGTTCAAGTGTATCTTGATACACTTACCTTATTGTTACGTTATAACATACTCATTGCTATCTCTTCTGCCGATGCCTATCGCAGGCCGGGCGAGATAACGGCTACCCAATGTTGCCAGGGAGTGAGGCCCAGGCAAGTAGTATGCTGCGCGATAGAGTACACGTAGGCATCAGCGCAGCCAGGCAGAGCCTGAAAAACAGCAACATTTATCTGGCGCGGAAATGCGGAAAATAAGCCATATAAATAAACGGGTTAATTACGGCTACGAAAAAACATTCATGGTATTTATAACTGAAAGAAAAACGGTGAGCGAATTCCAGAATTCGCCCCAGCAGGGTAATATTTTTCTCACTTAAGAATAAAATATTATGTTTACTGATCTGCGTATACATCCGCCATTAAAACAGGTTTTCACTCATGATAACTTGCGGTTATATCAGTATGTTAAGAGATATATTTATGCCTTAAAGAAAAGTGAGGAAGATATTAACCAAACGGTTTATTGACGAGCATGACAACGCTAAAACCCTTAATAAAAGCATTGAATTAATCAATAAAAATACAATAAAAACAATGAAATAACAAAACCATTCATGATGGTTATTTATTTTTTACCGCACCAATAAATTTCAATTTAAATATAAAAACAACACCAAATGGTTATTACTTTACTGGCGTTAATCTTGCTATTTTCCGTATTACCCCACGGAGCTATGGCGTTGCAAAATTTATTTTCACCTCGGGAAACGACAACGATGAAATTACCCCTGCTTTTGGTAGCAGTTACTGTTGCAACCAGCCTGGCACCGAATGCTTTTGCTGACACAGCCAAAGAAACACTGGTGGTCACCAGTACAGAGGCAAGCAGCTATCCAGCCGCTTCTGATTCAGGCTTGCTGGCCGTGGGGTCCAGCTCCAGGCTGGAATTAACGGATAAAGAAATACCGCGCCATACCGAAACCATCAGCCAGAAAACCTTCGCGGCGAAAGGTAAACGCACACTGACAGAGATTGTCGAAACCGCCCCAGGGTTATCCGGCACCACCTCCCCCACCCAGTCAAACAGCGTTTCCCTGCGGGGGTTTATGCCAGTCTCCTGGCTTTATGATGGCGTGGAAGTCCCTGGCAGCACCATCCAGGGCGGCGATCCGGTGCATTATGAAAATATCGATGTGCTGTACGGCACGGGTTCGGTCATCAACGGCCTGAGCTCGGCCGGCGGCAGCATTAACCTGATCCCCCGCCGGGCATCGTTCAGCGCACAGCCCGTCGAGCTGGATTACGCCTGGTCAAGCTTCGCCAGCCATCGCGCCCATCTCGGGGCGGGCGGTGCGCTGATAGATAAACTGGCGGCCGGCCGCGTGGATATCAGCGCAGCCAGCATGGGTAGCCAGGTTGAAGGCGATCGCCAGCGCCCGCAGCGGGTAACCGCCGCCCTGCTGCTAACGCCGACCAGCAATACCCAGTTGGCGTTTAACCTTGATCGCATGCTGAGTGACACACATAACCCCTATTTCGGCACGCCGCTGATCGATGGCAAGGTTGATGAGAATTTACGCCACACCAACTACAACAACCTGGAAGACGCATGGATCCGCAGCCAGGCAACATCGTTCCAGGCAACACAGTCATGGTTCGCCACGCCGGAACTGTCGTTTGAAAATAAATTCTATTATTACAAAGGGTTTCGTGAATGGCATAACGCCGAACGTTATTATCCGTCAGCGGCGCAGCCGGGTTATATCACCCGTGATTCCTTCGGGGATATCGCCCATGATGACAAGCTAACGGGCAACCGCACCACGGTTACCCTTGCCAGGCCCCTCGGCGCCATGGAAAACCGTGTGGTGGCCGGCGTGGATTTCAACAAGCGCGAGTTTCAATATTACTCCAACGGCTTTGCTGGCGAAGATACCGTGCCGCTCATCGCCCCACCGAAAACCCCGTTTAGCAGCGGCAATGCCCCGGGCCGCGCCCCTACCCGCCATATCACGCAGAATCAGTATGCGCTGTTTATTGAGGATAAGCTGTACCTCACGGAAGCCTTCGCCCTGCTAGGCCAGGCCCGTTATACCCACCTGGACATGGACTGGAATTTTCAACAGCAAAACCAGAGCGTTAATCATCGCTACAGCTTTCTCACCGTGGCTGTTGGCCCAAGCTGGGACATCACCGAAAACATCACGCTGTACGCCAACTACGCCACGGGTAAAGAACCGGGCAGCGATCTGTTCTTTATCAGCGCGGCGCAAACCGCGCTGCCGCTTACCGCAGTGCAACAGTATGAGGCCGGTGTGAAGGGCAGCTTTTGGGCCAAACGCGGCGAAGTCAAGCTGGCGGTGTATAACCTGCAGAAAAAGAACCTGTATCAACAGGATGCGCTACAGACCGATGTCTGGCACGCGGTCGGCAAACAGACATCTAAAGGCGTCGAGCTAAGCGGTTCACTTCAGCCGCTTAGCGGCTTAACGCTGGCGGGCAACCTAGCCTATACCCATGCCCGCTTTGGTGAGTATCAGCAAGGCACGCAGAACCTTTCCGGCAAAACGCCGCGCTATGTGCCGCAATGGACGGCAAACCTGTCAGGCCGCTACATGGCGACGCAACGCCTGGGCCTTGGCACACAGCTCCACTACGTGGGCAGCAGCTATAACGACGATACCAACAGCAACAAAATGGGCGAATACATCACGGTTGATTTGGCAACGGACTACGTACTGCTGCCAGGCGTTACCGTGGGCGCCCGGGTACGTAACCTCACCGATCGCTTCTATAGCTGGCAACGCACGTATTCCACGCAGAGGCTGATCGCACCGGGCCGCACCTATGAAGCATTCGTCAATATGCGCTTTTAATGATGTGGCATCTGATCTTGTGCATGGCGTTGCTGGCAGCAAGCGCTGCCAGCCCGGCACGTTCTCTGGTGCTGACAAATTGCGGCCAGCAATGGCACTTTGACCGTGTGCCCGAGAGAACGATTGTTTACTCCCATTCCACACTGGAGAACCTGTTGGCCCTGGAGCTGGATGCCTCCATTATCAGCGTGGTCGGGTACAGCAAAGAGCAGGACATTGCGCCTTCTCCATGGACGGCGGCGGCAAAGCTGAAAGCACGCTTTGACAGTGCGCCCTGGTCGGGCGAAGCCTTGCTGGCCGCACGGCCGGATTTCATCTATTCCGGCAGCTTCTATTGGTTCAACAGCCCAGAAACCCCCAACCGGCATCGCCTTGCCGGCTGGGGGATTGCAACCTGGCTTAGCGAGAGCGTCTGCCACGGGCTGCAAAGCGGGCTTCAAACGCCACTGACCTTCGCCGGCATCTTTGCTGAAGTGCGCAACATCGCCCGCATCTATGGCGTTCAGCCACGCGCTGAAAACCTGATCCAGCAACTGCAACGGCAGGTAGACACCGAGCGGCAAAAGGCCCGCCAACTGCCCGCCCAACGCATCCTCTGGTGGTATTCCGGTATCGGCACTCCCTTTGTCGCGGGCAGCCACGGTGCGCCAGCGCTGCTCACCGATGCCATCGGCAGCCAGAACGTCTTCGCCGACAGCCCAGAGCTTTGGCCCGCCATTTCCTGGGAGGTTATCGCCGAGCGGGATCCCGATCTGCTGATCATTGGCGATCTGCGCCGGGCCCAACCGGGCGACAGCGCGCAAGAAAAAATCGCCTTTCTTGAAAACAACCCGTTAACCGCCGGCATGAAGGCCGTGCGGGAGAAACGCTACATCATTTTACCTGGCTACGACATGGATCCCTCCGTCAGATCCATTCTGGCCCTTAAACGCCTGGTATCGCAGATGCGATCATTGACCGAGGAAGATGAAAATGGCTTTTCCAGCCCGTGAGCTACTGAACAATTGGGATGCGCAGCAAAGCGCTTACATTGCACATCGTGAGGCGCGTTTTGCCTCGGTGCTTGACGTATTGGCCATGACGTTTGGCGATGATTTCCACGTCATAGATATTGGCTGCGGCCCAGGCTCCTTCAGCCTGCGTTTACTGAACCGCTTCCCGCTGGCGCGCGTAACGGCGATAGATCTCGATCCGCTGCTGCTGAAGGTGGCCGAAGAAGCCTTGAGCGAACATCGCCAGCGCATTGATTTCATCCGTGCGGATATTGCATCGCCGGCCTGCTTCAGCGCCATCACCGATAAGCCGCAAGCCGTGGTCTCCAGCACCGCCATTCACTGGCTGATGCCGGAGCAGCAGACCGCACTTTACCGCGCCATCGCCCATGTGCTGGCCGCAGGCGGCATCTTCATGAATGCCGATCATCAACGCTTTGATGCGCGTAATCCCCGCCAGCAAGCCCTGGCTGAAATGCACGACAAACACACCCAGCAACAGGCCTGGCAACAGGGGACACCAGACTGGGACACCTGGTTTGATGATGCGCTGAAATACGCCCCGCTACGGGCATTGCATACGGAGCGCGAGCAGGCGTTTGCCGGCAGGCCAATGCCAGAGCCGACCGGCGTTAACTTCCAGCTTGCCATCCTGCAACAGGCGGGCTTTGCCGAGGCGGGCACCGTCTGGCAGTTCCTTGATGACTACGTGATTGCCGGCTGGAAGTAACGTGAACCGGCAATGGTTGAACTCCCTCTCCTTGCGCCTTTGTTGCCTGGCGCTCTGCCTGCTGCTGGCACTCTGTTTGGCAGTGATGCATGGCCCGGTCGTCTTTTCGCTAAAGGACGTGGTAAAGGCGGTTCTGGCAGGATATTGGCAGAGCGATACGGAAGGCACGTTGCATCAACGCATTGTCTGGTCTTTACGGTTGCCCAGAACCTTACTGGCGGCGCTGGCGGGCGCCGCACTGGCGCTCACAGGCACGGTATTGCAATCGCTGACGCGCAACGCACTGACCGATCCCTGGGTGCTGGGGATCTCCTCGGGGGCTGGCGCGGGAGCCGTCGTGGTCATCGCGGCCGGCTGGAGCATTGGCTGGGCGGCGGTTCCCGCCGGCGCCTTCTGCGGCGCAATGATGGCCTTCGCGCTGGTGCTGCTGTTGGCGCGCCGTTCCCTGTCTGGGCAATCAAGCCACGTCGTCTTAACCGGCGTAGCCGTAACGCAATTGCTTTCGGCGTTCACATCGTTAATCACGCTCTGGAAAACCGACGCGGATACCACACGGGGTGTGATGTTCTGGCTATTGGGATCGTTTGCTCAGGCCGACTGGCTGCAGGTCGGCCTTTGCGCACTGGTGCTGGTTGCGGTTTTTCTGCTGTGCGGCTGGCACGCGATCGCGCTGGATGTGCTGTCTTTCGGCAGCGTCACGGCGCAGTCGCTGGGGGTGGCAGTGGGGCCGCTCAGGCTGCTGATGTACTGCCTGACGACACTGCTGACCGCCGTTATTGTTTCCTGCTGCGGCGCCATCGGTTTTATTGGGCTGACGGTGCCGCATATCGCGCGCATCGTCATCGGCCACCGCCATCGCTGGCTGCTGCCGGGTGCGATGCTTTGCGGGGCCATCGTGGCCGTGATGGCGGATACCCTGGCGCGCACGATCTTTGCACCGCGGGAACTGCCGGTTGGGATTTTAACGGCATTGCTGGGCGTGCCGGTGTTCCTGTTGCTGATCGCCCGTAGCCAACCCAGATAATGCCCCCTGGCGCCGGGCTGAATGCCCGGCGATACCGCTTAGCGATACGTCATGGTAAAGGTCGCATTCCCGTTTGCCACCCCAGGCGTAATCGTCGCCAGGGTTTGGTAATAGCGCGCCACCATCGGTATGCTGAACGCACCGGCGGTAGACACCGTACCGGCGCTGAACGCCGTGCCCAGGGTTATCGGGCTGCTGTTGTATAAAAGCTGGATACCCACGCCGGTTGCCGCACTGCTGGAACCCGCCGCGGAGGACAGCGCAAGAACCCCCTGCGCATTGCTCGTATCCTTGGTGCCATCGATTTGAATATTCACTTTGGTGCTGGCGTCGCAGTTTAAATCAACGCTGAAGTTCTTGCTCCCTTCCGCAGGCGTGGAGCCGACCCCGGTAAACAATTGCTTCTTAACATCGCCCATGTTGACCGTGATATTGGTGTTGTTAACCGAGCAGGCAACGGCTTTTACGCTGCCCCCGGTAATGTTGGTGACCAGGCCGTCGAAGTAGCTGCCGGAACTGGTCATAAACTGCATTTTGGCTGCTGTTCCGGTTGCCAGCGCACCGGAGGTGATCGGCCCGGTTTTTATCAACTCAAGCGTCACGGTTGCGGCATCAACAATCGACAACGTCGAACTGGCCGAATAGTTTATCGGCTGGGCCGGGTTGGCATAGTAGGTGCCCGCGCGGTTTACCCTGATCCCCACCCCGGCGAGGTTAGTGGGATAGATATTGTTGCCCAGCGCGGTGCCAGAGCCATAAGCCAGCACAAATTTACGCACATAGGTTGATACAGTACATACAGCCACTTGCTGGGATGTATTTGTGGTGTTCGCCGTGGCGATAACCGAGCCAACGGCCGCATCACGCTGTACCAAAACGCTGCCAAAATTGACGGATTGATTGAGCGGGGTTGCGGTCCCTGTCGTGCAGTTCGCCGCCAGGCTATCGCCGGCGTAGCCTAAAAGCAGAGAAAGCGGTAATAAACAACGCAACAAACCCAAAGCTTTAAAATGACGCATTATCCCTATCCTATTTGCAAGTAGCGGTTAGACGTTGCACGGATGAGGCGTTCTTTTTCTCCGTAGGCAACACAATATCGGCAATACACCGCTGGCTTTCGCCTTCTCCCCAAATGACTTTCAACTTGCTCTTTTCCGGCATCCCACTTAAATAAACCTGGCTATTAGCATCAACGATACCGCTGCTGGCGCTATCCTCCGGCGCGATCAGGCTGACCATGGCGCCAAAGGGGATATTTCCGCCATCGTGTTTTAAGGTCAGCATAATTCGGCTGCCCAAACGCGTTTGGAAATCAGCCAGCACAACGGCCCCCTGCGTTGGGATCACCGTGCGCGTATTGGTATCGATATCAACGTCTTCCGCTAATGTCTCGGTATCAATAGCAATACGGTTTTTGCGGTAGGTGGTCACATACGGCACCACGGTATAGCCACGCCAGTCGGTGTATACCCCGGTATTATTTTGCACGTGTACGCCGGCAGCCCCCGGCGCCCTGACCAATGACAGCGTTTCGCCTAATGCCTGGGACAGGGTTACGCCATACGGGTGAACCAACAGCCCACCTTGCAAGCCATAGTTGATTTGCTGTGAATATTTGTTGTAGTTGTAACCGGCGTTAACTTCGCCATAGGTGCTCTTGTAGCTGGCGGAAGCCAGGCCGCTGGCGCCTGCCCCGCGGTTGCCATAGCTTTGCTGCACGTTATAGCTCAGGTTGTTATCCGCCAGTGTGGTGCCGCTTAGCCCAACCGACTGCTCGGCCTTGCCGTGTTTATCGACGTTGGTGGTTGAGGTTGCCCAGCTGTTTGGCAACCACTTGCTTAATGGGATCTGCACTGCGAAGGAAAATATCTGATCGTTACCGTCGCCGCTCGGCGCTTGCGTATAGCTATAGCTAAGGCTGTAGTTGATGCCGTCATGGCCGAAGTTATATCCGGCGCCCAGGTTGCGTTCATAACCGCTCTGCCGCCAGAAATCCTGCTGATAGCCGGAAATATAAATATTCCCCGCGTCGCCAATGGACTGGCTGACGTTAAGCTGCACACGGCTTCTTTTATTGTAATTCACCCGCCAGGCTTCACCTTTCGTCGCTTCCAACTCATTGGATTCGGTGAAGTCATAATAACCGCTGGTCGAATAGCGATAGCCCGCCAGGGTAAACGAGGTGCCGCTTTCAGCAATATCTTTGGAATATTGAAAACGCAGCGATTGCCCCTGGTGATTGCCTTCGTGCTGCAGCCGGGTGCGCGCCTCGGTGACATCGAAAGACAATGACCCCAGATCGCCAAAGCCGTGGCCCACGCCAAGCAAGAAAGAAAGATAGTCTTTGGAGGATATCTGCCCGGCATACACGGAGGTGTCGCCCGGCAGCCCGTAGATCAAGCTTGCCTGGGTAAAATTGGGCTCCCGGGCGCCGTTCAACAGCGAACGGTATTTACCCACGCTCACGCCATATTTCAACCGGCCTTCACGCTGCATGATCGGCACCGCGGAATAGGGTTGAATGAATTTTCTTTCTTGGCCGCTGGCTTCTTTCACCGTGACTTCAAGGTTGCCGCTCGAGGAGGTGGGGTAAAGATCGCTGATGGCAAAAGCGCCGGGGGTCACGTAAGTCTGATAAATGACATAGCCATTTTGCCGTATCGTCACCTGCGCGTTGCTTTGGGCAATCCCACGCACCACTGGTGCAAAGCCACGCAGGCTGTCAGGCTGCATATTGTCATCCGAAGCCAACTGCACGCCACGGAATTGTACGCTGTCGAAGACATCGCTCGGTGTGTAGGCATCACCGGCGGTAAACTGCCCTTTCACGCGTTCAACGTCATGCTGCACATAGGTGTTGATGCTTTTCCACTGTGAGCCGGAATTGTCGCTATTGATATAGGTCGAGTAATTACGCAGTCGCCATCCCCCCAGGTTCAGGCCGCTGCGCAGGTTAAGATAATAGTTGTTGGTACTATTATTCTCTTCACCGCGGTTTTTCTTATCGTAACGGCTATTCGCCCCGGTGAAGGCATAGTTCAGCATTAACGCATTAATCCCCTGATCCCAGAGTTTGGCATCAACATAGCCACGGGCCTGCTGATCCATAAAAATTTGGGGAACGGTGATGTCCAAACGTTGCTGCCCAAAATTCAGCTTGGCATTGGCATCGGGAATATAGGTGCCAAGGTCGGTGATTTTCTCTTCGCCGGCCAAACCCAGCAGCTTATCGGAAGCCGAGGTGCGCACCCCCAACTGTTTTAATCGGTCCGGTGTAAGTACAGGCTTCAAGCCCTTATCGGTGTCAACGAATGTCACATCCGCCACATCCATAATTTCCCCATTGAGGTAGATATCAACGCGGTAAGTACCGGGTGCCTGCTCCCCTTCCTGGCTAAAATGGTCAAGGCTGACGTTTTGCACGCCGGGGTGATCGCTGTACAACGCATCGGGATTAAAATAGTCTTGAGAGAAAGAATCCGCGGTATAAGTACTAAGAACCACTGAAACAATCAGTGCTATTGGTCGGATTCGGTACAAATTTTTATATTTGTTCGTGAAACACCCTCCTTTGCGCTGCATCACCTGCTCCTTATGAAATCCTATTCAAAAAATTAAATACCCGCTTCAGCGACAGACGAAATCCCGCCAAAGTCGTTGATCGCACTCCAGCTCACTTTGCCGTTGGCCGCTGCATTCTCATGCCATTGCCGGGTTGATTTAGGCGCGATCATTCCGGGTTCAGAGACTTCCCTGCCGTTTATTTTCAGGCTATAAAAAGAGATGTAATACGGCGTATCATTGCGTGCCTGTAGTTTCCCCTGGGCCGAACTGAACTTCAGCGTTTTAAAGGCCTCATCGGCATTGCCAGGTAATTTCGCCGGGCGATAAAACATCTTAATGCGCGTATTTACAGTAATTTGAAGTTGGTTCAGCGCATGTGGATCGGATGAGGGAATTGATTTCACATTTACGATATAGGCTGATTCTTTATCATCCGGTATAGCACCGCCGACGCGGACTATCCTGACGATATTTTCCTGCCCGGCATCAAGGCGAAACAAAGGTGGAGTAATAATGAAAGGAACCTGGCTTTTATCATTGTTATCAACATTATCAAACCAGGATTGGATCAGGTAGGGTTTACTTTTATCAGGGTTGCTGATTGATAAGGACGCTTCTCTTTTACTTGCATCATAAACAACCCGCGTTCCCCCAACGACGATGCCTGCCTGCGCCTGGGCAACGCCTAACAGGCCGATCATAATAATAAGGTTATTTTTCCAGAGGCTCACGAGACTCTCCCTATCATAGCCATTAAGTTAACCCGCCTAAATTTATATTCTTAACTAAGCAGTTGGCGTAATGAGCCAACTGCTTAGGCTACAAATAAAACTTAGTTATAATTAACGGTGAAGTTGGTTACCGCATTTGCAGTACCGGTACCGACGGATGCAGTCGTTGCCATGTATTTAGCAACAAAATTCAACACGTTCGGGCCTACGGTAGTGATAGTTTGCGATGCAGAAGCGGAAGCAACCGGGATTGGCGTGGTGCTGTCGGCTTCATACAGGGCAACCCCTACGTTGGTTGCGGTTTGGCCGCTGCTCAGCGCCAGGATGGCCTGATTGGTGGAGTTGGTGGTGCCGTCAAATTTAACGCGGGCCTGGGTAACGGTCAGCGGGCAGTCGGTCAAATTGATTGAGAATTTGGTTGGGGCTGCAACGTCACCCGCAGCAGCAAAAGCCTTGGAGCTTACATTGCCCAGGTTTACGGTCTGATTTGCTGATGCAGTATCTACAGTACATGCCTGATCGGTAATATTACCGGTGAAGTTAATAGTCCCGTCTGCAGCTTGTGCGATGTTGAATAATAACGCCGCGCTTGCAACTGCTGCTGCTGTAAATTTAATTTTCACAATATATCTCCTTGATAACGATCTTATTCATAGCCATGAAGTGAGAATTTCCTGAAGAGACGCGATTTATGCTCCAATAAATATTGCATCACAATCTGCATCGATTAATAGCTTAGCCGACACGATAAACATATGTTCATCAATAGAGGAAAAGTGAAATATTCAGAATGATAAGACCAATAACCAAAAACAAACAAATTAAAAATTCAACTTTAGTCAATAATCCGAAAACAATATCTTAGGAAAATGCATCGGAGCATCATTGTCAATGTGAAAAATAAAAAAATAATCATGGGCAATATTCTTAATAAATAAAATTTATCATGTTTTATTTATGGTAAATATCCTAAAAGAACTTAACATGCATAAAATATAAAAGTGAAACATATCCCTATTAAATAGTTTATTTATCGCATCATATAATTATCAATAAAAGTAAAACGCACTGCGGCAACGAAGGATTTATTGCTATACCCGGCATACTTCAAGTTGCAGGTGATAAAAAGCCGCCTGGTCACCAAGGCGGCTTGTTTACTGATGCTTCACATCGTGGGATTACTTGATGCCGCAACCGGCGCATTTATCATTTTGGATCTGTTGGAAAAAGTCGTTGCCTTTATCATCCACCAGAATAAACGCCGGGAAGTTCTCAACTTCAATTTTCCAAATCGCTTCCATACCCAGCTCTGGGTATTCCACACATTCCAGGCTCTTGATGCTCTGCTGCGCCAGCACCGCCGCTGGGCCGCCGATGCTGCCCAGGTAGAAGCCACCGTGTTTGTGGCAGGCATCGGTCACCTGCTGGCTGCGGTTGCCTTTCGCCAGCATGATCATGCTGCCGCCGTTGGCCTGCAACAGGTCAACGTAGGAATCCATACGCCCCGCCGTGGTTGGCCCCAGAGAACCTGAAGCATAACCTTCCGGCGTTTTGGCCGGGCCGGCGTAGTAGATCGGGTGATCTTTCACATACTGCGGCAGCCCTTCACCGTTATCCAGGCGTTCTTTCAGCTTCGCATGGGCGATATCGCGCCCGACGATGATGGTGCCGCTCAGCGACAGGCGGGTGGAAACCGGGTATTGCGAAAGCTGCTTGAGGATCTCGCTCATCGGGCGGTTCAGATCGACACGCACCGCTTCCCCTTCGCCCGCCTGGCGTAACGCTTCCGGAATATAGCGGCCCGGGTTGCTTTCCAGTTTTTCGATCCAGATCCCTTCGCGGTTGATCTTCGCTTTGATATTGCGGTCAGCCGAGCAGGAAACCCCCATGCCGAGCGGGCAAGAAGCGCCGTGGCGCGGCAGGCGGATTACGCGGATATCGTGGGCGAAATATTTGCCGCCGAACTGCGCGCCTAACCCCAGGTTCTTCGCTTCTTCCAGCAGTTCCTGCTCCAGTTGCACGTCGCGGAACGCCTGGCCATGTTCGTTGCCTTCGGTTGGCAGCCCATCATAATAACGGGTGGAAGCCAGCTTGACGGTTTTCAGCGTGGCCTCTGCCGACGTACCGCCGATCACGAAGGCAATATGGTATGGCGGGCAAGCCGCGGTGCCCAGCGTGCGCATTTTATCCACCAGGTAGTTTTTCAGTTTGCCCGGCGAAAGCAGAGCTTTGGTTTCCTGGTACAGGTAGGTTTTGTTGGCGGAGCCGCCGCCCTTCGCCATGCACAGGAACTTGTACTCGTCGCCGTCCACACTGTAGAGATCGATCTGCGCCGGCAGGTTGGTGCCGGTATTCACCTCTTTATACATATCCAGCGCCGCGTTTTGCGAATAGCGCAGGTTATCTTCGGTGTAGGTGTTGTACACGCCGCGGGTCAGCGCTTCTTCATCGCCGCCGCCGGTCCAGACGCGCTGGCCTTTTTTACCCATGATAATCGCCGTGCCGGTATCCTGGCAGGTAGGCAGAATGCCTTTGGCGGCGATTTCAGAGTTGCGCAGGAACTGCAGCGCCACGTACTTGTCGTTTTCGCTGGCTTCGGGATCGTCAAGAATCGCAGCGACCTGCTGCTGGTGGGAGGGGCGCAGCATAAAGGCAGCATCGTGGAAGGCCTGTTGCGCCAGCAGGGTGAGCGCTTCAGGTTCGACTTTCAAAATCGGCTGCCCTTCAAATTCACCCAGCGATACGTGTTCGCGGCTCAGCAGGTAGTATTCCGTTTCATCTTTCGCTAGGGGGAATGGCGCCTGGTAATGGAATGGTTTATTTGACATTGTGCTCTCACTTTATTATCAGTGGCCGCCGTGGCTTGGCTTATTCACCGGGAAGCACGCCGGCGGCATCAAGTTTGGATAGCTTAGCGGCCAGCCCATCGCCGGGCTGGCCGCATTAATTCAGAACATCATCGTCATCCACGGATAACCGATCACCAGCAGGCCAATCAGGAAGATTGCGCCAAAGATAGTGCCCAGGCGCCAGTAGTCGCCGGTAGGCAGGTAACCGCTGCCGTAGTAAATCGGGCTTGGGCCGGTGCCGTACGGGGTGATGATCCCCATAATCCCCAGCGACGTCACCATCATCAGGCAGAACACCGGCATATTCATGCCAGGGATAGTCGCGCCGATGGTCAGAACGGCCGGCAACAATGCCGTGGTGTGTGCGGTGTTGCTGGCAAACAGGTAGTGCAGCAGATAGAAGGCCACCACCAACACGATGCACGCCGTTCCAGGGGCAATACCGCTCAGCAGCGCGCCGCCCTCTTTGCCCAGCCAGGAGATAAAGCCGGTCGATGACAGGCCATCAGCCAACGCCACCAGGGTGGCGAACCATACAAAGGTATTCCAGGCGGCTTTGTTGCCGGTAATATCGCTCCACTCCAGTACCCCGGTCCACAGCATCAGGCTGACGATCAGCAATGCCGCCATCGCCGGCTCAATCCAATTGGCAGCGAAGATCCACATCACTAGCGCACAGCACACGAACACCAACAGCAGGATTTCATTGCGGGTCAGCTTGCCCAGCTTGATCAGTTCCTGTTGCGCCCAGCGCGGCACTTCGTCGTTAAATTTTACTTCCGGCGGATAGAGCCAGTAAGCCAGCAGCGGCATACCCAGGATCAGGATCACGCCCAGCGGCAGGAAGGCCAGGAACCAGGTGCCCCAGGAAATGGTGATGCCGACAATGCTTTTCACCAACGCCAGCGCCAACAGGTTCGGCGCCAGCGCAGACAGGAACATGGAGCTGGTGATACAGGCCGAGGTAATGGCAACCCACATCAGGTAAGAACCAATCTTACGGGCGCTCGGATCGTTCGGTTTGGAACCGTACAGCGGCGGCAGGTTGGCGATAATCGGGTAAATCGTCCCGCCGCTGCGCGCGGTGTTGGAAGGGGTGAACGGCGCCAGCAGCAGATCCGCAAAGGTGATGGCATAACCCAGCGTCAGGCTGCGGCGGCCGAGATATTTCACCAGGATCAACGCCAGACGGCGGCCGAAACGGGTTTTATCGTAGCCGGCGGCAAACATGAAGGCGCCGAAGATCAGCCACACGGTAGAGTTGCTAAAGCCACTCACCGCCCATTTGAAGGATTGGGTCGCCAGCTTGAAGTTGGGCGCGGCCATTTGTTCGGGGCTAAACAGCACCCATTGGCTAGCCAGCGCGATGATCACCACGCCGCTTAGGCCAATAACGGCGCCGGGCTGCGGTTCAAAGATCAGGCCGATAATGACCCCCACGAAAATAGCGAAAAAATACCACGCATGCGGCGCCAGCCCCGAAGGAACCGGCACCAGCAACAACAGCACGGCAACCACTATCGGCAACAGTGTAAAGATCAGGCGGTTTTTCTTGCCACCTGATACTTTGTTGGCCGCGTTAGGATCGGCCGTTTTGCTTTTCGATTTCATCGTCATTGAAATAGTCATAGTCATTGTCTACAAGTAGTTAAGAATCTTTTTTCTGCCCAGCGCGCTTTGGCGGTTTGCTTTGATAAAGCATCAGGCAAAGCGCCCCGGGGGAATACATTCTGGCTTCTTTAATTTTTTTACTTTTTTTAGTTTTTTAATGCTGACAAATTAATTATTCCCGACGCGCATATTTTGCCATCGGAAGAAATAAATGATCTAAATGTTATTTATTAGTATAACCATTTTTCGATATTTACAGCAGTTGATCTTGATCAAGAAACAACGGTATAAAATAAAAATTAGGTAACTTGAAAATATGATGGTCCTTTTTTAGTGGGTTGTCATCATCGAGATATTTTTCGTTACATCAAAGTAACCATTGTGGCTAAAAGTGCCGAAAACAGTGGGGATGACACATTTCGATCATCTAAACACATTACATAAAATGCTGACAAACCCAGTAATGATGCGGGTTCGCGCCGTCAGACAAAATACATTTAGCCCGCTTTTGGATAAGTAATTAAAATGTTAATCGTTATTAAATATGTAACCTTTTTATTTTAAAACTGATAATAATTAATCTCACTGCGTGAATCACCCTCCGTAAATAGTTATTTAACTAATGTAATCAATTTTGAAACTAAAAACACAATACTATTAGTTGTATGAGATCGACGAGAAATAAAACGAAAAATAGACGTCCGATAACGAATTTAAAGAATTCTAATTTTTAAATTTTGGAGTTGATGAGTATGAACAGTCACGATCAATTACTGAGCCCATTTACCCTTCCCAACGGTACTCAGCTTAAAAACCGTATTTTAATGGCACCCATGACGACCTGCACCGGTTATTTTGACGGCAGCGTCACCAGCGAGTTGGTGGAATACTACCGCGAACGCGCCGGCAGCATTGGGACGATCATTGTTGAATGCGCCTTTGTCGATGATAAAGGCCTGGCGTTCCCGGGCGCCCTCGGCATCGACAACGACGACAAAATCGCGGGGCTGCGTAAAATCGCCCAAGCGATTCAGGCCAAAGGCTCCAAAGCCGTGCTGCAGATCTATCACGGCGGCCGCATGGTGGAACCCACGCTGATCGGCGGCCGCACGCCGGTTGGCCCAAGCGCCATCGCCGCCCCGCGTGACGGCGCCGCAACGCCCAGCGCCTTGACCACGCAGGAAGTGGAAGAGATGGTCGGTAAATTTGGCGAGGCGGTACGCCGCGCCATCAAGGCCGGCTTTGACGGCGTGGAAATCCACGGCGCCAACACCTACCTGATTCAGCAGTTCTTCTCGCCAAACTCCAACCAGCGTGACGATGAATGGGGCGGCAGCCGTGAGAAACGCGCCAGGTTCCCGCTGGCGGTGCTGGAAGCCACCCATAAAATGGTGCGCCAATATGCCGATCCTTCCTTCATCATCGGTTACCGCTTCTCACCAGAAGAAATCGAAGTGCCGGGCATCCGCTTCGACGACACCCTGTATCTGCTGGAACAGCTGGTGGAACTGGGGCTGCACTACCTGCACTTCTCAATGGGCTACACCCTGCGCCCGTCCATCGTTGATACCAACGACGCAACGCCGCTGATTAAAAAATACGTGGCCATGCGTTCAGAAAAACTGGCGCAGGTGCCGATTATGGGCGTCGGCGGCGTGGTCAACAGCATCGACGCGGAAGAATCCCTTGAGCACGGTTACGATCTGGTGGCGGTGGGTAAAGCCTGCATCGCCTACCCAGACTGGACCGATCGCATCAGCCAGGGCGAAACGCTGGAACTGTTCATCGACAGCACCCAACGTGAAGCGCTGACCATCCCGGAACCGCTGTGGCGTTTCTCGCTGGTGGACGCGATGATCCGCGATATGAGCATGCCGACCGGCAAATTCAAAAGCGGCGTATTTCAGGAAAAAGTCCAGGATGAAGCCAACGAACTGCTGATCAACGTCAGCCTGGAAACCGATCGCATCGCCGATATCGAACTGGCCGAACAGCCAGAGCTGGATGTGTCTTTCGTTTCCAGCTTTGAAGTGATTCGCTCACGCATTCTTGACGCCAACAGCCCGCACGTGGACGCCGTCAGCGGCGCCACCACCCAGAGTGAAGCGGTGAAAAAAGCCGTCACCAAGGCCCTCGCCAAATCCTGCAAAGCCATGGCGCTGGAAGAAGGCACCCTGGAGCCGCCATGCTACGACGTGGTGGTGATTGGTAGCGGCGGCGCCGGCCTGGCGGCAGCCATTCAGGCCAGCGACCACGACGCCCGCGTGCTGATTATCGAGAAAATGCCGACCATAGGCGGCAACACCATCAAGGCTTCGGTGGGGATGAACGCGGCGGAAACCCGCTTCCAAAAACTGAAAGGCATCGCTGACAGCAAAGAGCTGTTCTATCAGGAAACCCTGAAAGGCGGCAAAAACAAAAACAACCCGGCGCTGCTGCACCGCTTCGTTGAAAACGCGCCGGAAGCCATCGAATGGCTGGCAGACCGCGGCATTGTGCTGAACGACATCACCATCACCGGTGGGATGAGCATCGATCGTACTCACCGCCCGGCGGATCGCTCTGCGGTGGGCGGCTTCCTGATTAGTGGCCTGGTGCGCAATATCAACCAGCGTGAAATCGACGTGATGATGGATACCGACGTAAGCGAGATCCTGATGGAAAACGGCGCGGTCAGCGGCCTGCGCGTAGTGAACGATGAGAACGAAACCCAAACGGTTTACACCAAAAGCATCGTCATGGCCTCCGGCGGCTTCAGCGCCAACCAGGAAATGGTGGTGAAATACCGCCCGGATCTGGCAGGCTTCGTGACCACAAACCACCCGGGTGCGACCGGTAGCGGCATCGCCCTGCTGGAGCACATCGGCGCCGGCACCGTGGATATGGGGGAAATCCAGATCCACCCGACCGTGGAACAAACTACCTCATACCTGATCTCCGAAGCGATTCGCGGTGGTGGCGCCATCCTAGTCAACCAGAAGGGTGAGCGTTTCTTCAATGAAATGGAAACCCGCGACAAAGTCTCCGCGCAAATCATCGGGCTGCCGGAAAAATACGCCTATATCGTCTTTGATGAGCAGGTGCGGATGAACAACAAGGCCGCCGACGAATACATCAGCCGCGGGTTTGTGATCAGCGCAGACAACCCACGCGAACTGGCGGACAAGGTGGGGCTGGACATGCACGCCTTCCTGGCAACGCTGGAGCGCTACAACCTGTTTGTTGAAAAACAGGATGACGAAGACTTCGGCCGTAAAACCGCATTGCGCCACCCGCTCAATCAGGGGCCGTTCTACGCCATCCGCATCGCCCCGGGCGTGCACCACACCATGGGCGGGGTGACGATTAACACCAACACCGAGGTGCTGGATGTCAACCAACGGGTGATCCCTGGCGTTTACGCCGCCGGTGAAGTGGTGGGCGGTATCCACGGTGGTAACCGTATCGGCGGCAACGCCGTTGCCGATATCATTATTTTCGGTACCATGGCTGGCCGTAACGCCGCTTCCTGGGCGCACCGTTAATCACTGGCCGCCAGCGCCCCGCCAGGGGCGCTGGCTTCGCACCGCTCCCTGGGCCAAAATGGGTCAGGCTCTTTACGCCGTCAACCAGCCAGGATCCCGCTATGCCACCTGAAGTCCGCGTCTATTCCTATTCTGCCGTTTTGATGGGCTCCCCCATCCTGCTCAAACTGTTCGAAGATAACCAACCGGTTGCCGCCGCCGTTTTTCGGCTGATTAAACAGCAGGAAGATCTGCTGACGGTAAACCGCGCGCATTCCCAGATCATGAGCATCAACCAGGCCGCCGGCCGGCATCCGGTCGTGGTCAGCCCGCCGGTTTTTCGCCTGATTCAGCGCGCCAGAGCCGTCAGCCTGCTGGAAAACAGCAGCTTTAACTTCACCATCGGCCCGCTGGTAAAACGCTGGAAAATCGGTTTTCAGGGCAACAGCGTGCCGCCGCCGCACGAACTGCAGGCGCTGCTGGCGCTGACCAACCCGGCCAACGTGATCCTCAATGCCAACGAAAGCTCGGTGTTGCTCGAAAAGCCCGGCATGGAAATCGATCTTGGCGCCATCGCCAAAGGCTACATTGCCGATTTAGTGCGGGATTTATTGCAACAACAGCAGATCCGGCATGCGCTGATCAACCTGGGCGGCAACGTACAAACTCTTGGCGCGCCGCCGCACGGCGAACAAAACGCCTGGGCGATTGGCCTGAAAAAACCTTTCGCCGACGCGGAGGCGATGATTGGCGTGATCAATGTGGCCGGTAAATCAGTGGTGACATCGGGCATTTACGAACGTTACTTTGAGTTGGACGGGCGGTTGTATCACCATATCCTCGATCCACGCACTGGCTACCCGCTTGATAACGAGCTGCTGAGCGTCACCATCATTTCAGAAGACTCGATCGACGGGGATATTTACACCACCCTGCTGTACGGCATGGGGGTTGAACAAGGGCTGGCCTACGCGGCAAGCCTACCGCACATTGAAGCGATCTTTGTCACCCGGACGAAGCGCGTGCACCTCTCCTCGCAGCGGCAGTTCCGTTTTACCCTGCTTGACGACAGCTACACGCTGGCGTAAACCGCGAAAACGCGCCGCCAGGCCGTAATTTCCGGCAACCAACAAAAAAGCCGCAGCGTGATCCGCTGCGGCTCTCTGCACCGGCTTAACCGGCGGTTACTGGCAGTACTGCTGTAATAATGCGATGTGTTCCGCCTGCACACGGTAGCGGTATACCGGCCGGCCGGTGGCGCCATAGTGGATACTGGTGAACAGAATATTGATTTCTGTAAGCCAGATCAGGTATTTACGGCAGGAAACGCGCGAAATATTCACCGCCGCCGCCAGTTCATCCGTGGAAAACTCAATCCCCGGGTGCGCATCAATCCACAGGCAGATGGTGCGCAGGGTTTGCGGCGTTAAGCCTTTCGGCAACCGCTTGGTGTCCGGCGCCGCCGGCTGATTGCCGTGGATCAGCCGGTCCAGATCCGATTGCTCATAGTACTGCTGGTTATCCATCAACGCCCTTTTCTGCTTCCAGGCGGTTAGCGCCTCTTCAAAGCGGGCAAACTGGAACGGCTTAATCAGGTAGTCAACCACCCCATAGTGCAGCGACTTTTTGATCGTCTCCACGTCCGCCGCGGAGGAAATCATAATCACATCAATCGGGCGGCGCGAACTGCGCAGCACCGGCAGCAGATCCAAGCCGTTATCCTGCTGCATATACACATCCAGCAAAATCAGATCAATCGGGTGTTGCGGGTTTAACACCATCGCCTTGGCCTGCTCAAGCGTTGAGGCAATACCACAGCATTTGAACCTGGGGATCTGAGCGACATAGCAGCGGTTCAGCTCTGCGACCATCGCATCATCATCGACTATTAAAACATTGATCACGTGCCTGTCCTCTCACTATCCCAGGGGAGTTGTACATAGAATTGGGTATACACGCCCGGTTCGGATTCCACGGTAATGGAACCGCCCAGGCTCTCTAATTGCTGCTTGGCCAGAAAAAGCCCCACGCCGCGGTTTTCGCCTTTTGACGAGAAGTCCTTTTCAAAGATGGCCTGCAGGTGCGCCGCCGGGATCCCCGGCCCATCGTCGCTCACCTCACAGGTGAGCCATCCATTCTGATAATGCAACAACACGCTCACTTCGCCATCGGCCTGCCCCTGCATGGCATCCAGCGCGTTCTCGGTCAAATTCCCCAGTGCGGTAATCAGCACCGCCACCTGCTTTTCATTGTCGTTATCCGGCAGGTGGGAATCTTCCATGAGGGTTAAGTGCAGCCCGCTATCCCGGGCCCGGTTGATTTTGCCTAATAAGAAGCCGGCAATCACGGGTGACTTGATTTTTAACTGCAGGGAGCCGATTTCTGCCTGGTAGTTATTGGCGGTTTTAATGATGTAATCTTCAAGCTGGGCGTAGCTTTTCATATGCAACAGGCCAAGAATCACATGCAGCTTGTTCATGAATTCATGCGAGCGTTCACGCAGCGCATCCACGTAGTTTACCATGCCGCTTAGGCGCTGCATCAGTTCGCTGACCTCCGTTTTATCCCTGAAGGTACAGATCGCGCCGATAATCTTGTTGCCGCTGCGCACCGGGACGGTATTAATCAACAGCAGCCGCTCCTTAAAATTGATTTCCTCATCCTGTACCGGCAGGCCGGTGCGCAACACCTCACGCAGCGAAGCGAGCAGGCCGGCGGAATCGCCGCTGCCGTCGGCCAGTGTGCCAGGGGCGCTGCTGCTGCCCAACAGCATTTGCCGGGCCGCCTGGTTGGTCAGGGTGACGCGCGCACTCTCGTCCACCGCAATCACCCCCTCTTTTATCGACAGCAGCATCGCCTCATGCTGCTCAAAAAGCTGCGAAATATCATAGGGCTCTAAGCCGAAGAGGATCCGCTTGAGCACCAGCACAATCGCCCAAATGCCCAGGCTGCCGACCAGAGCGCCGAATAATACCGTCCAAAGGATGCTCCAGCGGCTGGTGTTAATCTGCTGGCTGACCTGGCTTAGCGAGATACCGACCACCACCACACCGATCTGCCGCTTCTGGCTATCATAAACCGGAGTGAAAACCCGCAGCGCCTCCACCAGTACCCCGTGGTTCACCGCCACGTTCTCACGCCCCCGCAACGCAGAATCAATATCACTGCCGATAAAACGGCGATTAATCAGGTTGGGGTTGGGATGGGAGTAGCGAACGCCGTCCATGTTGGTGACAACCACGAACAGCAGGCCATTACGTTTTCGCACCGCACTGGCTATCGGTTGAATAATGTTGCTGTCGACAGGCTGCGTCAGCCCGCGCTGTATTTCCGGCGAGTCCGCCAGGGTGCGGGCGAACGCCAGCGCCACATCCTTGACGCCGTCACGGGTCACATGGCTTATTTGAAAGAAATACAGCGTATGAACCACCAGCAACACCGAGACGATCACAGCACTGACCATCAGCGTGACAAAGAGGCTAAATTTCATCGGGCGCTTACGCACCGGCAGGAGTTCTTGCGAGTCGCTCATTAGTGCCCAATAAAGTGAAGGCCAAGCGGCTATTATCACCGATGCCGCGCATTTGTAAAAGACAGAGCGTAAAATGTGCCGCTCGGCGGCATGCCGCACCAACCAGCAAGGAGCACCACCATGACTACGGATAGCAGGCATTCACGCTATACACTGCGGCCCTATCAGCTAACGGATTTGGACGCGGTGCTGAACGTATTTATCGGTGCCGTGCGCGAAGTGGCCGCCAGGGACTATACGCCGCCACAAATTAATGCCTGGGTTCAGGTGGATCGCCACACCTTTGGGCAGTGCTGCCTCAACCCGGTAACCTGGGTGGTAGTAAGTGGGCACACCCTTGTCGGCTTTACCCACCTTGAACCGCAAAACCATCTGGATATGCTGTTTGTTCACCCGGCCTGGCAAGGGAAGGGGATCGCCACGCGCTTATTGGCCTGCGCCGAGCAGGCCGCCGGCGCCGGCGGGGCAACGCAACTGTTCACCGAAGCCAGCATCACCGCCCGGCCCTTTTTCGCCAGACGCGGTTTCCAACTACTGGAACAACAGCAGGTCGTGCGTCATGGCCAGTCACTGACCAACTTCCGCATGGTAAAAGCGATAAACGTTAGCCGCTAAACGTTAGCAGCCCCCACACCTTAATAGCATTACGCCCCCAAAGAGGGGGCGTAATGGGTCGACGTATGGCTAACGGTAAGGATTATTTACCCACGTCGATACACAGGTATTTCATCTCGACATACTCTTCGATGCCGTAGCGCGAACCTTCACGCCCCAGCCCAGACTGCTTCACGCCGCCGAACGGCGCTACTTCGTTAGAAATCAAGCCGGTATTCACGCCCACCATGCCGTATTCCAGCGCTTCCGGCACCCGCCATTGGCGCGCCGCATTCTGGGTGAACACATAAGCCGCCAGGCCAAACTCGGTGTCGTTCGCCAAGGCAACGGCTTCGGCTTCGTCCTGGAAGCGGAACAGCGGTGCAACCGGGCCGAAGGTCTCTTCTTTGGCGAAACGCATCTGCTGCGTCACGTCGGTGACCACCGTCGGCTGGAAGAAGGTGCGGCCCAGCGCGTGCAGTTGGCCGCCGGTGGCGATCTTCGCCCCATTTTCCAACGCATCAGCAATGTGGCTTTGAACCTTATCGACCGCCGCCTCATCAATAAGTGGCCCTTGAGTGGTGCCTTCCGCCGTGCCATCGCCCACTTTGAGCTTTTCAACCGCCGGCACCAGCTTTTCCACCAGACGATCGTAGATACCGTCCTGTACATAGATCCGGTTGGCGCACACGCAGGTTTGGCCGCTGTTGCGGAATTTGGAGGCCATGATGCCCGCCACTGCCGTATCCAGATCGGCATCGTCGAACACGATCACCGGCGCATTGCCGCCCAGTTCCAGCGACAGCTTTTTAATCGTTGGCGCGCATTGCGCCATCAGAATACGCCCCACCTCGGTGGAACCGGTAAAGCTCAGCTTGCGCACCACCGGGCTGTCGCACAACACCTTGCCCACTTGCGCGGCTTCGCCGGTAACGATTTGCAGCACGCCGTCCTGGATGCCGGCATCCTGCGCCAGTTTTCCCAGCGCCAGCGCGGTCAACGGCGTTTGCTCCGCCGGTTTCACGATCATCGTGCAGCCGGCGGCCAGCGCCGGCGCCGCTTTGCGGGTAATCATCGCCGCCGGGAAGTTCCACGGCGTAATGGCCGCACAAACGCCGATCGGCTGTTTCAGCACCACCAGGCGCTGGTTAGCCTGCGGCGCCTGCAATACGGCGCCGTCCACCCGTTTCGCCTCTTCGGCAAACCAGGTGATAAACGAAGCGGCATAGGCCACCTCGCCACGGGATTCCGCCAGCGATTTACCCTGCTCGGCGGTCATCAGCTGCGCCAGATCCTCCTGCGCAGCCATAATGTTGTCTGCCCAGCGTTGCAGCAGCGCGGAACGCGCTTTGGCGGTCAGCTGCTTCCAGCCGTTTTGCGCCTGCTGCGCCGCATCAATGGCCTGTTGCGTCTCTTCACTGCTCACCAGCGGCACCGTAGTCAGCGTGGCCCCGGTTGCCGGATTGATTACCGCTTCACGTTTGCCGCTCAGCGCATCGCGCCATTCGCCGTTAATCAGGCACTGGCTACGCAGCAAGTCGGCATTGTTCAGTTTCATGCACATCGCTCCTCAGTTGGTCAGCGCGCGGCCCAGAATGCCCAGAGCCTTGTTGAACTGGTCGTCAGGAATAGTCAGCGGGTACAGGAAGCGGATCACGTTGCCGTTCACGCCGCAGGTCAACAGCAGCAAGCCCTCTTCCAACGCCTTTTGTTGCACCTTGTGAGTATAGGCGGCGGAAGGCTTGCCGGTTTGCGGATCGTTAAATTCAACCGCCACCATCGAACCTAAAGCGCGAATATCAACAATCGCCGGGCAGGTGCTGCGCGCCTGCTGCAGGAATTCCACCAGGTGTTGCCCCAGGCGCTGCGCCCGCTGGCACAGTTGTTCTTCTTCAATCACATCCAATACGGCGTGCGCAGCGGCCACCGCCAATGGGTTACCGGCATAGGTGCCGCCTAGCCCGCCAGGCCCCGGCGCATCCATCACTTCGGCGCGGCCGGCAAGCGCAGAGAGCGGAATACCGCCCGCCAGGCTTTTCGCCATAGTGATCAGATCCGGCTTAACGCTGTAATAATCCATGGCAAACAGCTTGCCGGTACGGGCAAAGCCGCTCTGCACTTCATCCGTCACCAGCAGGATGCCATGCGTGTCGCACAGTTCGCGCAGCGCCTGCATAAATTCAGCCGGGGCAACGTTAAAGCCGCCCTCACCCTGAACCGGTTCCAGCACAATGGCCGCCACCTGTTTAGGATCGATATCCGCTTTAAAGATACGCTCCAGGCTATGCATCGCATCTTCAGTGCTGACGCCATACAGCGCGTTCGGGTACTGGGCGTGGAAGACGGAACCAGGGAACGGACCGAAGCCCAGCTTGTACGGCGCCACTTTGCCGGTCAGCGCCATGGTCATGTAGGTACGGCCATGGAAGCCGCCGCCAAAGGTGATGATGCCAGGGCGGCCGGTATAAGAACGGGCGATTTTAACCGCGTTTTCAACGGCTTCTGCACCGGTGGTGAAAAAGGTGGTTTTACACGGCCCTGCAATCGGCGCCACTTGGTTGATACGCTCGGCCAGCGCCACATAGCTTTCATAAGGGACGATCTGGTAAGCGGTATGGGTAAATGCCCGCAGTTGTTTTTCAACGGCAGCGATAACTTTTGGGTGGCGGTGGCCGGTATTGAGCACCGCAATCCCGGCGGCAAAGTCAATCACCTCTCGCCCTTCCACATCCCACAGGGTGGCGTTTTCCGCACGCTCGGCGTAAAAACCGCACATAACCCCCACCCCGCGCGGGGTAGCATCCTGACGACGTTGATCCAACTCTGCATTTTTCATGGTGTTCTCTCCGCTTACTGCCATCTGTACGATTTGCCCACATGCGAGGCCCAATACCCTTTATTTACACGGGATGTGGCCCTATAATCGAGTGCCAGTTACGAATAATTTAGGGATCCAATTGCGCTCTCTGTGTGGTGACCTGTTGTTGCAGCGTCTGGGCGAACAGACCGATGATAAGCTGCACAAGCGGTTATATAATGCGATCCGCACCTCTATTTTGGATGGCAGCCTGCCGCCATCCAGCCGCCTGCCGCCCACGCGCGATCTGGCGCAGCAGTTGCGCCTGTCCCGCAACACGGTCTTGACCGTCTATGAACAACTGCTGGCCGAAGGCTATGTGTTTTCACGCCAGGGTAGCGGGACGTTCGTGGCCGAAACCGTGCCGGACAGCTATCTGTCCGCCATCAGCATGCCGCTGGGCGAAAACGGCGCCGAACGCCCGGCCGAATTTTCCACGCGCGGCGCCAATCTGTTGGAACACGCCAGCGCCAGCGCCAAACAGTGGGGCGCCTTTATCCCCGGCGTGCCCGACGTCAACGTGTTCCCGCATCAATTATTCAGCAAGATCCAGGCCCGCATCAGCCGCCGCCCCACACCGCAACGCCTCACCTACAGCAATCAGGGCGGCAGCCCGGAACTGCAGCAGGCGCTGGTGGATTACCTGCGGGTCGCGCGCTCGGTGCGTTGCCAGCCCGAACAGATTCTGATCACCGAAGGCATCCATCAGGCGATCGATTTGGTCACGCGCATGCTGTGCAACCCCGGCGACAGCGCCTGGATAGAAGAACCGGGCTACTGGGGGATCCGCAATATCCTGCGCATGAACGCGGTCAATCTTTGCCCGCTGCCGGTGGATGAAGCCGGCATGGTGCCCCCCGAACAGCCGACTACGGCGCCGCGGCTGATATTCGTTACCCCATCGCACCAATACCCGCTCGGCTCGGTGATGAACCTGGCACGCCGCCAACGGCTGCTGGCGCTGGCACGCAACAGCAGCAGTTGGATCATTGAGGACGATTACGACAGCGAATTCCGCTTCTCCGGCCAGCCCATCCCTGCCCTGCAAGGGCTAGAGGCGGATGCGCCGGTGATTTACATCGGTACCTTCAGCAAAACGATCTATCCCGCGCTGCGGCTGGGCTACGTGGTGTTGCCCAAACCACTGATGCACGAATTGAAAACCGCCCACGCCGAGCTGTACCGCGGCGGGCACCTGCTGATTCAGGCAGCGCTGGCGCAGTTTATCGACGAGGGCCATTACACGGCGCACATCCGCCGTATGCGCCTGCTGTACGCCAGGCGGCGCGCATTCCTCACCGGCCTGATCGAACAGCACTTGGGCCCGCACGCGTTGAATGCGTTCAACAGCAACGCCGGGCTGCACCTGGTGCTCAACCTGCCGGACGAAGCCGACGACGTCGCCATCGCCAGCGCCGCCGGCGCGCGCGGCGTGCTGGTGCGCCCGCTCTCCCGTTATTACATGCTGCCGAACCGCCGCCGCGGCCTGCTGATGGGCTTCGCCTGCGTGCCGGAGCAGCAAATGGCGGCAGCGTTCGCCATCCTGCTGGAATGTATCCGCGCCTAGATCGCTCATCAACGGCGCCACAGATTCATGACCCCCATCACATTCAGCGCAAGCGCCGCGCCTAACCCCGCCCACAACGGCTAGATTTATCTCATCCGACCACTTAGCCATGGCCGTATATAACAACAACAAGCGCACTTTTTTCACCCGCTGGAGGCAACCATGAGCGCATATCCCCACCTGCTGGCACCGCTGGATCTTGGCTTTACCACCCTGAAAAACCGGGTGCTGATGGGATCGATGCATATCGGCCTGGAAACGTTGCCTGACGGGCCGCAGCGCATGGCGGCATTTTATGCCGAACGCGCGGCGGCCGGCGTCGCGCTGATCGTCACCGGCGGCATCGCCCCCAATGAGCAGGGCGTGGTCTACCGCGGCGCCGCCACCCTGTGCCAGCCAGAGCAGGTGGCGCACCACCGGGTTATCACCGACGCGGTGCACCAGGCCGGGGGCAAAATCGCGCTGCAAATCCTGCACGCCGGCCGCTACAGCGCCCAACCGCATCCCGTCGCCCCCTCCGCATTGCAGGCGCCAATCAGCCCGTTTATGCCGAGCGCCATGAGCGAACGCGAAATCAGGCAGACCATCGCAGACTTCGCCAACTGCGCCGCCTTGGCCCAACTGGCGGGCTACGACGGGGTGGAAGTGATGGGGTCGGAGGGATATCTGATCAATCAGTTCCTGGTGGCGCGCACCAATCAGCGTGATGATGCCTGGGGCGGCGACATCGAAAAGCGCATGCGTTTTGCCATTGAGATCGTCCACGCCGTGCGCCAGACCGTCGGCCGGGAATTTATCCTGATCTATCGGCTATCTATGCTCGATCTGGTGGAGAACGGCGCCAATTGGCACGAAATCGAACTGCTGGCGCAGAGGGTGGAACAGGCGGGCGCGACGCTGATCAATACCGGCATCGGCTGGCATGAAGCACGTATTCCCACCATCGCCACGCGTGTGCCGCGCGCGGGCTTTAGCTGGGTTACACAGCGGCTGATGGGCAAAGTTCGCATTCCGCTGATCGCCACCAACCGTATCAACCTGCCGGCGGTGGCGGAGCAGGTGCTGGCGCAAGGCTGCGCCGATATGGTCTCAATGGCGCGGCCATTCCTGGCCGATGCCGAATTCGTCCGCAAGGCCGCCGAAGGCCGGGCCGATGAGATCAACACCTGCATCGGCTGCAACCAGGCCTGCCTGGATCAGGTGTTCGCCGGCCAGCCCGCCTCTTGCCTGGTCAACCCGCGCGCCGGCCGGGAAACCGAGCTGCCGCTTCACCCTGCGGCAGCGCCGAAACGGCTGGCCGTGGTGGGCGCCGGCCCGGCCGGGCTGGCATTCGCCACCGCTGCGGCGCGGCGTGGGCACCGGATTACGCTGTTTGACGCCGCCGGCGAGATCGGCGGCCAGTTCACCATCGCCAGGCAAATCCCCGGTAAGGAAGAATTTAATGAAACGCTGCGCTATTTCCGCCGCCAGTTGGCGCTGTTGGGCGTTACGCTGCAATTGGGCCGGCAGGTGCAGGCACAAGATCTGGCGGCGTTTGACGAAGTGATCCTGGCGTGCGGCATCGTGCCGCGCACCCCGGCGATCCCCGGCATCCACCACCCCAAAGTGCTGAGCTACCTGGATGTGCTGCGCGACAAACAGCCGGCCGGCCGGCGTGTGGCGATTATCGGCGCCGGCGGCATTGGCTTTGATACCGCGGAATACCTGAGCCAGCAGGATACGGCCGCCAGCCAGTCCCGTGCGGCGTTTAACCGTGAATGGGGCATTGATGAACAGTACCGCCACCGTGGCGGGCTGGCGGCCGACGGGCCGCTAAACATGCCGCCGGCGCGTGAGATTTGGCTATTGCAACGCAAAGCCAGCAAGGTGGGCGAAGGGCTGGGCAAAACCACCGGCTGGATCCACCGCGCCAGCCTGGCAAAGCACGGCGTAACCATGCTGAGCGGCGTCAGCTATCAGCAGATTGACGATCGCGGCCTGCACATTATCCACGCCGGCCAGGCAAGCTGCCTGCCGGTGGATAGCGTGGTGATCTGCGCCGGGCAAGAGCCACGCCGCGAGTTGCAGCAGCCCTTGCTGGCGATGGGGAAAACCGTGCATCTGATCGGCGGCGCAGACGTTGCCGCCGAGCTTGATGCGCGCCGCGCCATCGAACAAGGCACCCGGCTGGCGTTGGCCCTATAGCTTAGTAACGCCGTGCGCCGGTTTTCACCGATTTCAGCACCAGGAATTTCTGGTTGGAGGCCACCGTGGTGCAGTTGCCGAACAGGCGTTTAAGCTTCTGGTAGTAGTCCAGATGGCGATTGCCGACGATGCGCAGTTCACCGCCCACCTTCAGGCAGCGCTTGGCATCCAGGAACATTTGCCAGGCGGTGTGATCGGTAATGGCATGTTGCTGATGGAACGGCGGGTTGCACAACACCGCCTGTGCGCTGCCGCCGTCAACCCCGGCCAGGCCATTGTTCACATTGAACTGGCAGCGCGCCAAATCCTGCGGCAGGTTGTGGGCCACGTTCAACTCGCTCGACGCCACTGCCATATAGGATTCATCAACAAAGGTCACCTGCGCCTGTGGGTTTTGCACCAGCGCCGTCAGGCCGATAATGCCGTTGCCGCAGCCCAGATCGATAATCTCGCCGTCCAGATCGCTCGGCAGGTGTTCCATAAACAGGCGAGCGCCAATATCCAGCCCGCCGCGCGAAAACACGTTGGCATGGTTGTGGATCAGCATATCGGTGCCGTCCAGCAGCCAGTCGGTGGTTTGCGCTGCGGCCGGCGGCACGATATCCGCCACGTCGCAGTGAATCAGCCGCGCCTTTTTCCACGCCAGGCTGGTGCGCGTTGGCCCGAGCACGCGCTCAAACAGCTGCAGGGTAGAGGTATGGACATCGCGCGCTTTGGCGCCGGCGACGATCACGGTATCGGCCGCCACCACATTGCGCAACGCTCGCAGTTGCTGCTCCAGCAGCGCCAGGGCTTTGGGGATCTTGATGATCACCAGCGCCGGGGCGGCCGGCAGCGCCGCCAGGCTGCTGAGCAGCGTAACCCGCTGCGGATCCAGGCCGTTAAGCTGCAGATTGTGCTGCGTGGCCAGTTGGCTCATGTAGGAATCGCTGATGCTGTAAGGCTGGTGTTCGTGCAAGGCGCAGGCCAGCGTGCCGAAGGCATCGTTAAAAATCAGCACGGGCCGATCGCCGGCGCCGTGGCTATCAACCTGTTGCAGCAGGTATTCATCCGCCGCTTCCCATGCCTGCAACTGGGTTGCTTCTTCCTGTTGGGGATAACGCTCCAGCTCAAGTTGCCGTGTTCCCAGATCGAGTTGGCTCATTGCCCCTCCTGACTGATAAAATTTGGGCTGTTTATCCCCTAAAAACGCCCGGCAGTAAATGTTTTTCGTCAATTCCCGCGCATCTTTACGCCTGTTGGCCCACGCCGGCATGCAATCTGCCGCCCAGGGCGGGACTTGCGTGAGAAAACCGCCTACAATAATCCGCCTGATTGCCCGCCAAGAGCCGATACGCATGCCCGAACTCGCTTACCTGCAAGGCTACCCGGAACACCTGCAAAGCCAGGTGCGCCAATTGATTTACCAGCAACGGCTGGGGGAAGTGCTGCTGCAGCGTTACCCGGACGTCCACGCCTGCACGACCGATAAATCGCTCTACCAGTTCACCGTCGAGCTGAAAAACCAGTATCTGCGCAACGCCCAGCCGTTGAGCAAAGTCGCCTATGACGGCAAGATCCAGGTGATGAAACATGCGCTGGGCCTGCATACTGCCATTTCACGCGTGCAGGGGGGCAAACTGAAAGCCAAAGCGGAAATCCGCGTGGCGACGGTGTTCAAAAACGCGCCGGAAGACTTTCTGCGGATGATCGTGGTGCATGAGCTGGCGCACTTGAAAGAGAAAGAGCACAACAAGGCGTTTTACAGCCTGTGCTGCCACATGGAGCCCAGCTATCACCAGTTGGAATTCGACACCCGCCTGTACCTGACGCACCTGTCGCTGTTCGGCGAACTCTATATATAACAACCACGTTCTCATCACGGTTCGCCTGGCGGCCATCGCATGATAATCTGCTATCTTCATGGCTTGGGAACCGGAGTTATCTATGATTCGCTTTGCCGTTGTCGGCACCAATTGGATCACGGAACGCTTTATCGACGCCGCCCATGAGTGCGGCAAAATGAAACTGACGGCCATCTATTCACGCCGGCTGGACCAGGCGCAGGCGTTCGGCGCCAATTACCCCGGCGCCGCTTGTTTCGATTCGCTGGCGGCTCTGGCACAGTCTGACACGATCGACGCCGTGTATATCGCCAGCCCTAACGCCCTGCACTGCAGCCAGTCCCTGTTGTTTCTGCGCCACAAAAAACACGTCATCTGCGAGAAACCACTGGCCTCCAATCTGAACGAGGTGGAACAACTCCAGGCCTGCGCGCGGGAAAACCAGGTGGTGCTGTTCGAGGCGTTCAAAAGTGCCCACTTGCCCAATTTTCTGGCACTGCAACAGGCGTTGCCGAAGGTGGGGCAACTGCGCAAAGCCTTTATCAATTACTGCCAGTATTCCTCACGTTACCCGCGCTACCTGGCCGGTGAAAACCCCAACACCTTCAACCCGCAGTTTTCCAATGGTTCAATCATGGACATCGGCTATTATTGCGTCGCCAGCGCCGTCGCGCTATTTGGCGCCCCGCAGTCCGTGATCGCCAATGCGACATTGCTCGGCAGCGGGGTAGACGCACATGGCACCGCCTGCCTCAACTACGGCGATTTCGATGTGATCATCAGCCATTCCAAAGTCAGCGATTCGGCGATCCCAAGCGAAATCCAGGGTGAAGCAGGCAACCTGATTATTGATAAAATCGCCGAGTGCCAAGGGGTGGTGCTGGCGCCGCGCGGCGGGAATAAACAGGATCTGACCCAGCCGCAGCATATCAATACCATGCTGTACGAAGCAGAAGTCTTCGCCAGCCTGGTGGAACAACGCCAGGTAGAGCACGCCTGGCTTGCACATTCACGGATAGTTGCCACGCTGCTGACGGAGATCCGCCGCCAGACCGGCGTCGCATTCCCTGCCGACAAGGAAATAGCATGAAGCCACTGTTACTGATGCAAACCGGCGATGCGCCGGAAGCCATTCAGCGTGAACGCGCCAACTTCACGCAGATGTTTGTACAACAAGGCAATATCGCCGCCGAGCGCCTGCAAACGGTTTTTCTGCCCGCCGGCGAACAACCGCTGCCGCCCGAAGCATACTGCGGCGTGATCATCACCGGCTCGGAGGCCATGGTCACTGAACGCTTGCCGTGGAGTGAACAAGCGGCCGAATGGCTGCGCCAGGCGATGCGCATTTCCCTGCCGATTTTCGGCGTGTGCTACGGCCACCAGCTGCTGGCTCATGCGCTGGGCGGCAAAGTGGACTATCACCCGCAAGGAATGGAGGTCGGCACGCTGGACGTCACGTTGCTGCCAGCCGCCGCCCACGATCCGCGCCTGGCGGGCCTGCCGACGCGTTTTAAAGCCAACCTGATTCATTCGCAAAGCGTGTTGGAGCCGCCAGGCAGCGCAGAGGTGCTGGCACACTCGGCGCAGGATCCTTATCAGATCCTGCGTTACGGGCCTTATGCGTTAACCACCCAATTCCACCCCGAATTCGACGGCGCCACCATGCAGAGCTACCTCAACCTGCTGGCGGAAAGCCATCCGCAACGCCAGGCGGCATATCAGCACAAGCTGCACCAGGCCGGCGATACCCCCTTCAGCCAGCAGTTGCTGCAGGGGTTTGTCGCCGGGTTGGGTGCGCAGCTTAAATGTTAGCAAAAGTTGACCGCTGACATATTTTGCATTACTTTCTGTTAAGCAAAGGGGAGTAACTTCATTGCCGGTTAATCGTCATTACGGTGCTTAGGCACCCGGTTACCGGGCAACCTGGTGTTCAAGGTATCTACCTTCATCAATGTTGTAAGTGAGACCTTGCCGGAAGGCGAGGTTTGCTTGCAGCGTCACATAGCGGCCCGCGTCTTCCGACGCCGGCCGTTTTTGTTTTTTAAGGATACACTGATGATGAATACCGTAGGCACGCCGTGGTTGTGGGGCAGCTTTGCCGCCATTATCGTTGTGATGCTCGCCATTGATTTACTGTTGCAGGGCCGCCGCGGCGCGCAGACCATGACGCTCAAACAGGCCGCCTGTTGGTCGCTGGTGTGGGTTAGCCTGGCGCTGCTGTTTAACCTCGGCTTCTGGTACTACCTGAATGAAACCGCCGGGCGGGCGGTGGCCGATACCCAGGCGCTCGCCTTCCTCACCGGCTATTTGATTGAAAAAGCCCTGGCGGTGGATAACGTTTTTGTCTGGCTGATGCTGTTCAGCTACTTCGCCGTGCCGGCCAACCTGCAACGCCGCGTGCTGATCTTCGGCGTGTTGGGCGCGATTGTGCTGCGTACTATCATGATCTTCGCCGGCAGTTGGCTGGTTACCCAGTTCGACTGGCTGCTGTACCTGTTCGGCGCATTCCTGCTGTTCACCGGTATCAAAATGGCGCTGGCGAAGGAAGACGATGCGGCTATCGGCGATAAACCGTTAGTGAAGTGGCTGCGTGGGCACTTGCGCATGACCGACAATCTGGAAGGCGAGCGTTTCTTCGTGCGCCGCAACGGCATACTGTTCGCCACGCCGCTGGTTTTGGTCTTGATCCTGGTGGAATTGAGCGACGTTATCTTCGCCGTCGACAGTATCCCGGCGATTTTTGCCATCACCACCGATCCGTTCATCGTCCTGACCTCCAACCTGTTCGCCATTATGGGGCTGCGCGCCATGTACTTCCTGCTGGCCAGCGTTGCGGAACGTTTCTCGATGCTGAAATACGGCTTGTCGGTGATCCTGGTGTTTATCGGCGTCAAGATGCTGATTATGGATTTCTTCCATATCCCCATCGCCATTTCACTGGGCGTGGTCGGCGGTATCCTGGCGATCACGCTGCTGCTGAATGCCTGGGTGAACCAGCATAATGCCCGCCTGAAAAAATAAACGCTTAGTTTTCAGACACCAGGCGCCGCTTCGGCGCCTGTTTTTCTATCGCGAACGGATCGATACCGCGGCGCAACAGGCGGCGAAAACGCAAAATATTAAATGCGTTCATCACCAGGAAACTGCCCTCAATCAATGAACCACCGATGGAACCCAGCCAGATATTATGGGTCACCCAACAGGCGGTAGAACACCACATCACGCAACGCGTCGTCAGCCCACGGGTACGAAAGAGCGCCCAGGTACTGATCGAGGTGCCGAAAATCGGCAACAATTCGATCCAGTGGTGAAAACGCGACAGCCCCATCACCAGCGTTAACGCCAGGAAAATCCACATCACCCACAGGCTGCAGGTGCGGATGGCGACCAGGTTGCGGCAAGCGCTAAGCACCGCGCTGCTGCCGGCGGCGCTGGCGCCCATCAGGAAGTAATGGATGCCAATAACCAGGCTATAGGCGGAAAGCTGCAGCTTAAAGCGCCGATCATCACGATTGAAGAAACTGGTGATGCCCACCAGAAAGGCCAGCACGCCAATAGACTGCGCAAACCAATAGAACGCCATGAACGACCCTGGAATGGAAAATGGAAATAAAATGAAACAGAATGGACGTTTTATGCTACTCCTGCTCACAGGGCTTTACAATGTGATCCAGCGCATAAAAATCAGCCAGTGCAAAAAAAAACGGTCAAGAAACCACGGCCAATGTCAGGTAATGTAAAAACGGCTTAATCCCTGCCAGGATCGCCGGTTGCCGTGTAATATTCCTGCGGCGGCCGCTGATATTTCCCTGTTGCAAAACAAGCAATTTTGATACAGTTAGGCCACTTTTTTTACCCTTTTTAGCTTTAGGGCGGAACACGGATAGATGCGTTTGTTGTTTGCCATGCTAATAGCTGTTTTTTGCTGGGCCGGTTCGGCTTCCGGCAAAACGCTATGCACCACGCAAACCAAACAGGCGCCTGCCGCATTGGGTATTTTACTGGCGGCCAACGAGGCAGGGCTTTCCCCGTTCGATCCGGCCTACCGATCGCCGCATACGGATTTGCGCCGTAAGGCGCCCGGCAAACTGCCGCTGCTATTACCACGGGTTCACTCCTACCCCAGTTCTCTGTCCGCTTCCGGGTTCCGAACGCCGGCCTATTGCCTGACGGCAGAGTTGGGCCTGTGCGGCGCCGCGCCGCGCCAGATCGCCCCGGCGCCCAGCCGGTTGGCCCTGGCCGATTGGACGCTGCATATCGGCAATCAGAACAACAGGCTCGGCGGTTGGAAAGAAAGTAATACGCTGTACCGGGGAATGCTGACGTATCACTCATGACGGTGTCGCACTAACAGAACCATTAGAAAGCAACACCGACGCTTCATTCTCAGCAATTTGGAAAACCCGCTTGGCCTGCGACCATTCGCGTTCTCGCTGGGGAAAGACCCAATAATGACGTTTTAGGAACACCCGATGGATATCATCAAACAATTGTTGGATGCCTTATGGCAGCAGGACTTTGAAACGCTGGCAAACCCTTCAATGGTGTGGACCCTCTACGCCATTTTATTCATGATCCTGTTTCTGGAAAACGGCTTGCTGCCCGCAGCCTTCCTGCCCGGCGATAGCCTGCTGATTCTGGTTGGCGTGCTGGTTGCCAAGGGCACCATGAACTTCCCGTTGACCATTTTCATTTTAACCGTGGCCGCCAGCACCGGGTGCTGGGTCAGTTATATACAAGGGAAATGGCTGGGGAATACGCGAACGGTGCAGGGCTGGCTCTCTCACCTGCCAGCCCACTACCACCAGCGGGCGCACCAGTTGTTCCATCGCCATGGGCTCTCCGCCCTGTTGATCGGCCGCTTCCTGGCGTTTGTACGCACTCTGCTGCCGACCATCGCTGGGCTTTCCGGGCTGGACAACCTGCGCTTTCAGTTCTTCAACTGGATGAGCGGCCTGCTGTGGGTCCTGATCCTGACCTCATGCGGTTTTGCGCTGGGTAAAACCCCTATGTTCCGCAAGTATGAAGATCAATTGATGTTTGGCCTGATGCTGCTGCCGCTGGTGTTACTGGTCGCCGGCCTGGTCGGCTCGCTGTTCGTGCTGTGGCGCAAGAAACGGGCGACCAGCCAGGGGAAAGGCGTGTGATAAGCCGACGCCCACGCTGGAAACACGTGCTCATCATCTCATTAGCCCTGGTGCTGCTGGCCGGCTTCCTGTTGCCGCGCATGATGCGTACCGAAAGCGAACTGCACATTCGCGCCAACCATCAGGGGCTTTCGTTGCCGGACGGTTTTTTTGTCTATCAGCGCCTGGACGAACGCGGCATTCGCATTAAGAGCATTACCCCAGAGGGGGATGGGCTGGTGGTGCGCCTGGACTCCCCGGAACAACAGGGGTTAGCCCGTGAAACGCTGCAGGCCGTCCTGCCCCCAGGCTATACCATTGCCCTGAGCAAATCGCCGGTGCCGCCGCTGTGGGTGCGCGAGTTTGCTCGGGCACCGCTGAATCTGGGCTAAGCGGCAGCAATATTTTGCAAGCTGCGCCTCATTCAGAATGAAAATTTTGGCGTCTGCGCTATTTATGGCTATGCTGAATTTAGCCTGGCCGATGAGCTAAGTTTTACTACCCTGCCTAACGGCAGTAGGAACCCGGTGTGAATCTTCGCACCCTTTTAATAAGGAAATAAAATCATGCAGTTGCGTCATTCCCTGTTGCTAGCACTCCCTTTACTTGCCTGCTCTTCTGTGTCTTTTGCCGCACTGGAAGGCGGCTGTGCCAAGAAAGCGCAGGACATTCAGACACAAATCGATTATGCGAACCAGCACGGCAATACCCATCGCGTCGCCGGCCTGAAAACGGCGTTGAGCGAAGTGCAGGCTAACTGTACCGAGAGCGGCTTGCAGGCTGAGCGTCAGCAAGACATCAAAGACAAGCAGCATAAGGTAAGCGAGCGCCAACGTGAGCTGGCAGAAGCTGAGCAAAAGGGCGATAAAGACAAAATCGCCAAGAAACAGAAAAAGCTGGCCGAAGCGCAAGAAGAGCTGCAACAGGCACAGGCGAAATAATTTTTTACTCCAGCGGATTTATCGATGAGAACCCCATTTCACGGGATTTTCAGGGAAAATAGAAGGGCTGATTAGAGAGATCAACCACCTCACGCCTTTGCCCCACCGAATAAAATCCGCTATGTTGAAAGTCTGTCTCAGTTAAAGGAGTTATCGAACATGGCACACGATTCAAATGCAGAAAACTTACGCGCTGAACTGAAATCCTTAGCCGATACGCTGGAAGAAGTGTTGAACTCCTCCACCGATAAACCGAAAGCTGAGCTTGATAAGCTGCGTTCAAAAGCAGAAGGCGCGCTGAAAGAAACGCGCGCGCGTCTGGGCGATGCCAGCGACAAAATCGCTTATCAAACCAAACAGATCGCCGGCCAGGCCGATGAATACGTGCGTGAAAACCCGTGGACGGGCATCGGTATCGGTGCTGCCGTCGGGGTGGTGTTGGGTGTGCTGTTGGCGCGCCGCTAATGGCGGAGTATCCACAACAACGTGCTCAGGGGCCCGCTAAAGGGCTCCTGGACGCTGGCCAGCGTATCATTACCATTCTGGTCAGCATGGTAGAAACGCGGTTACGCCTGGTCGCCATCGAGCTGGAAGAGGAAAAAGCGAATCTCATCCAGTTGATTTTGATGGCGGGTTTAACCCTGTTGTTTACCGCGTTTGGCCTGATGAGCCTGCTGATCCTGATATTCTGGGCCGTTGAGCCGGAGTACCGCCTGATTGCGTTAGGCTCCACCACCGCCGTGCTGCTGTTCCTGGCCTTGGTTGGCCTGATCTGGACCTTGGTCAAGGCACGCCGCACTACGCTGTTGAGCAATACGCGCAAACAGCTGGAGCTCGATCGCGCCAAGCTTGAAGGTAAAGCAGAATGAACAACCGCCAGTACCGCGAATGGCGAAAGCAAAGGCTGCTAAGCCAGATCCAGCAACAGCGTGTGGATCTGGCGCAGAACACCGCCGTGCTACTGGAAAAAACCGAACGTATTGATCGCGGTTGGCAAGCCTTGTTTGGCATGCGCAAAGTGATGGCCATCGGCGCCAGCGTGGTGGCTATCTATGGTATCCGCCACCCCAGCAAGCTGATCCTGTGGTCACGCCGTGCGTTCGGCGCCTGGGGCACGCTCCGCCTGCTGCGCAAAACCCTTTCCACGAAATAACGTGCCGGCCAGGCCGCACATGGCCGGCCCTTTTCGCCTTTCCCCCTGCCGCCGGTGGTTCCCGCCTCTTCTCTTGTATTCCCCCGTTATTGCCACCTTTATCATTAGCAGACTACATGTCCATTTTTTTTGAAGAAATACAACAGTTTTACTTGCTAACAACTCAGCACATTGCCGTTTAACATTCACTCCATCAACCAACCGCGGCCATTATCGGGCGGAAATACCGGTATATCACCGGACCAACAGTCCCTAACACATTTGGAGTGAATGATGAAAAAATTAGAAGATACCGGCCTGCTGGTCGCACGTATTCTGATGCCAATCCTGTTTATCGTTGCCGGCTACGGCAAAATGGGCGATGCCTATGCGGGCACCCAGCAATACATGCAGTCGATGGGCGTGCCGGGATTCTTGCTGCCGCTGACCATTCTGCTGGAGTTTGGCGGCGGCTTTGCCATCCTGTTCGGCTTCCTGACCCGCACGACGGCGCTGTTCACCGCAGGCTTCACCGTGCTGACCGCGCTGTTGTTCCACACCAACTTTGCCGAAGGTGCTAATCAGTTGATGTTCATGAAAAACCTGACCATTGCCGGCGGCTATATCGTACTGGCGGTTGCCGGCCCCGGCGCATTCAGCCTCGATCGGCTGCTGAATAAAAAATGGTAAGCTAAACTCAGATGACTGACAAAGCGTGGCAGCAGTACCCTACGTGAACAAGGAGAACCAATGGGACAGTTAGTGGATGGCGTTTGGCAAAACACATGGTACGACACCAAATCAACCGGGGGCCGCTTCAAACGCTCCACTGCGCAGTTCCGTAACTGGGTGACCGCCGACGGGCAACCCGGTGAGCACGGCGCCGGGGGCTTTAAGGCAGAAAAAGATCGTTATCATCTGTACGTCTCCCTCGCCTGCCCGTGGGCGCACCGAACGCTGCTGATGCGTAAGCTGAAAGGGTTGGAGCACCTGATCCCGGTTTCTGTCGTGCACCCGCTGATGCTGGAAAACGGCTGGACATTCGCCAGTGATTTCCCGGCGGCAACCGGCGATCCGTTGTACCACGCGGACTTTCTTTACCAGATCTATCTGCATGCCGATAGCCAATACAGCGGCCGCGTCACCGTGCCCGTGCTGTGGGATAAACAGCAGCAAACCATCGTCAGCAACGAGTCCGCAGACATTATCCGCATGTTCAACAGCGCGTTCGACGCCCTGGGCGCACGCGCCGGCGATTACTACCCCAGCGCCTTACGTGGCGAGATCGACGAACTCAACGGCTGGATATACAGCAAGCTGAACAACGGGGTCTATAAAGCCGGCTTCGCCACCAGCCAGGTGGCCTATGACGAAGCGGTCAACGGGGTATTTGAGGCGCTGGCGCGGCTGGAGCAGATCCTCAACCGCCAGCGCTACCTGACCGGGGCGCAACTGACCGAAGCCGATCTGCGGCTGTGGACCACGCTGGTGCGTTTTGATCCGGTGTACGTCACCCATTTCAAATGCGATCGGCGCCGCATCAGTGATTACCCGAACCTGTATGGCTTCCTGCGCGATATTTACCAGATGCCGGGTATCGCGGAAACCGTCAATATGGCGCATATCCGCAATCACTATTACCGCAGCCACAGCACCATAAACCCGTACGGGATTATCTCGATTGGGCCGGCCCAAAACCTGGATGAACCGCACGGCCGCGACCAGCGCTTCCGCTAACCCGCAGGCGCTTACCCTTCCTGGCGGGCCAGCAGGCGTGGGATTTCACGCAGAAACCAGGCCTTGGCTTCGCCCATGCTGTCGCGCCGCCAGGCCATGATGATATCGGCTTCGCTGCTGTATTCCGGGCTCACTACGCGCAGGCGCCCCTGCGCAATATCCTGTTCCACCATGGCATATGGCATGGTCGCCACACCAAGCCCCGCCAACAGCGCCAGGCGTTTATCCTCAATGCTGCTGACCGTCAGGCGCTGCTGCTTATCCAACAGTTGCACCGTCAGCACCGGCCGTTCGCGCGCGGTGTCCGCCACCGCAATACCGCGGTACTTCACGCGCGTGGTTTCCGACAACGGCTCCGCCTCTTGATGGATTGGGTGATCCGGCGCCGCGACATACACGTTCATCACCTTGTACAGCTTGCGGGTGTTAACCTCGGACGAGGAGCGAAAGTGCATATCAGGCGCAATCACGATATCGGCCCGCCCTTGCTCCAGCCGTTCCCAGGCGCCGGCCAGCACCTCGGTCAGAATCGACACTTGAGTATTGGCTTTCTGCGCCAGCTTATCGATTAACGGAAACAGCTTGCTGGCCGGCGACAGTGCCTCACAAACGATGGTCAGGTGCGGTTCCCACCCACGCGCCAGCGCCTCGGCATCGGTCGTCAGCTTATCCGCCGCCTCCAGCAGCACGCGCCCGCGCTCCAGCAACATGCGGCCAACGTTAGTGAATTTGGTGCGATGCCCGGAACGATCGAACAACACCACATCCAGTTCTTCTTCCAATTTTTGCATGGTGTAGCTGAGCGCCGAGGGCACACGCCCCAATTCATCAGCCGCCGCTGCAAAACTGCCACGCCGATCGATGGCGTCCATTACCCTTAGTGCTTCCAGCGTTAATGCCCGATCTCTGGCCATCGCGTCTCTCTGTCAGGAAATTTGAATATGCCAACCAGATTAACTGGCTAACAATCCGCCGTCCAGATGCTTACCATTAACTTCATCCTTTTAGAGAGCCGATCGCCATGATTACATGCAGAACAGCACAACAATGCGGGCAAGCTGACTTCGGCTGGCTGCAGGCTCGCTATACCTTTTCCTTTGGTCATTATTTTGATCCCAAACTGATGGGTTACGCCTCACTGCGGGTGCTGAACCAGGAAGTGTTGGCGCCGGGCGCCGCCTTCCAGCCGCGCACTTATCCCAACGTAGATATCCTCAATCTGATCCTGCAGGGCGAAGCGGAATATCGCGACAGCAACGGCGAGGCCACGCGGGCCAAAGCCGGTGAAGCCCTGCTGTTGAGCACCCAGCCGGGGCTTAGCTATAGCGAACAGAATGTGGGCAGCGAAACGCCGCTGACGCGGCTGCAGCTGTGGCTTGATGCCTGCCCGGAGCGCAGTAATGAACGCATCCAGCGTTTGTCATTAGGGGAGCGGCGGCACACGCTGCTGGCCTCGCCGGATAGCGAACAGGGCAGCCTGCAACTGCGCCAGCAGGTGTGGATCCATCACCTGATGCTGCAGGCGGACGAACAGCTCACGCTGCCGCTGCATGGGCCACGGGCCTATCTGCAGTCGATCCACGGCACGATCCAGGCTACCGGCGAGCGCGATGGCACCCACCGCCTGACCTGCGGCGACGGGGCATTTATCTGCGAGGAACCGTGCCTGACCCTGCATGCACAAACCGACCTGCGCGCGCTGCTGATCGATTTGCCGGTGTAACACCGCCTGCCGGCGGCGCTGAAAAAAGAAAACCCCGCGCGGCGCGAACCGTGCGGGGTTACTTATATATAGAGGGAGTTGACCGGTAAGCCAGCTCAAACTAACAATACATCGCGTGCGCTCTGGCGCTGCGTTAGTCATATGTAGCGTACTGTATCCCATTCTGTATCACATTGGCAAATCCGCCCGACCTCTTCTTCTTCCGATATCACTTACTGAGTAATCGCTATTTTCAGTACATATCTTCATTGCCACTTGATCGCTTTTATCGATCGATAATAAAATATTGATCGTTTTTATCGATCATATTGACATTTGAGAACACCGGGGATAAATCCCTGCATTTTATGTAAAAGGAAGTATAATGAGAAAAATCATAGTATTGACTCTGGGGCTTTTGACCATTTCATTCAATGTGCTGTCAGATGACGGTTCTCCCGAGATGAAGGCAGAAGCGAAAGCTCTAATTCAGGCAGCGGATTACCAATGTGAAAAAGTGAATGGAGTTTACCCTGCCCACTTTAGCAACTCGTTTACTGTGTTCTGCGATGATGTCTACGAGTACACCATCAAAGATCGTGGCGGTCGCTGGGTTGTCGAAGTAAACGATTGAGGCGTGAATATGGCAATGAAAAAATGCCGGGAATGTGGGCATAGTGTTTCGAGCAGTGCGAAGAAATGTCCCTCTTGTGGAGTAAAGGAACCTTACATCTCACCGTTCAAAGGCATACTTTTTTTAGTGGCGATAGGGTGGGCTACGTGGGTAGTTTTTATTGAAGACAAGTCGTCTGACAGTAGTTCAAGTAGCTCGTATCATTCGAATGACATCGCCAGTAGTCGCACGCCAACAAGTGCACCATTCGTATCTCCGGATGTTGCCAGGCTAAAGAAGGCTGCGCCCGTCAATTTGGCACCGGCGGACACTCGTCCTTTTTCAGCTTCTCAGGTCTGTAAGGCGGCGATCGGCGGGATGCTCGGACGTGAGGTTAGCATTATCAACGCTGCGAAGACGAATACCGCAGGCGTGTTTGCCATTTCATATCGTCGTCCGTCGGACAATCAGCGATTTACATTTGACTGTAAACTATCAGATGACCACGTGATATGGCGGGAATCAGGGCAGTATTCTAATCGTTGGAGCGGAACAGGCAACGTAGAGTCCAATGTGGTATTCACCGTCAAAGGTTCCAGTCTTACCATCACTGAATTGCACGCTGCCGCTGACGACGTATCATACAAATATACACTGAAAGACTTCCACTAAAAATGGTGTTTGGGGTAGTAGCTTGCTATCCCAACCCCCCCGTACCCCCAACGGATTTACCGAGCCTCTAACGCCTATGACTGGCGGGAACAAAATATCCCTGAGAACTTGGTGATCTGTTAGACAGACACTCGCCCCTCTCGCAATTTTTCATGGATGAAAAGCATGAAACTTTATATGCAACTTGTAATGACTCAACGTTTTCCGAGCAGTACAACACCAATATCATCCAGACTTACAGTGGTAGATAATCCAGCATCCTTTCTCATAGCAGCAGCCATAGCTATAAAGGCACGTCGCTGTTCTTCAGTTCCCATTGATGCACCTAACTTTTCAAATTCAGCAAAAGAATGCACGACCTTATCAGCCCCGTAAAGGCAAATTCTGGCCTTGGCATCAGCAACTATGGTAAATGCTTCAGTCAGTTTTTCACGTGCTTGCTTGGGATCTTCAATTCTGGAAACTTGTGCCTGTTCGCACACTCCTTTCAAATAATCCATATAGGCTTTAGTTTTCATTTCTCGCTGCGCTCTAATCTGTTCGATATGGCGCGTAAAGAGATATTGAAGGCTGGCACCTACAATAGCGGCTGCGATAGCTAAATACGGTGTCAATGCTGCTAACATTTGTATTCCTTACTGTGTCAGGGGATACTTAATCAATATTGTAACACTCGCTTTGATTGTAACCGTAAACTACCCGTCCCAACCTATATTACACACCGTTCCCTGCTAAAATTTGCGCTGACCGGGAAATATTTCAATGTCGCCTACGGCGATCTGTCTGACTGATCATTACAGACTAATACCTCAACTCGCGTAATTCTCAAATATCTGGCGGTATTGGCCTATTGTCTGAGTCTCTAGCGGGAATCCGGTCTGGTTTAGGTATACCTAAAGAGGTACTGGTTTATTGAACCAGTCAGGCAGGGGAAAACATTTATTGAACCACTCTTAATAGACTGTTATTATTGAACCACTAAAAACAGACTATTAAGGTACACCGCCATGACATCGCGTGTTTATGCTTACCTCAGAGCCTCCACCAAAGAGCAGGACGCATCACGCGCCAGAGAGCAGCTTGATGAGTTTGCTAATTCTAAAGGTATGACTATTGCCACCTATTTCACAGAGAACGAGTCGGGAGCGTCTTTACAGCGTCCTGAATTGTTCCGGTTGCTGGATATCGCACAGAAGGATGACGTATTGCTGGTGGAGCAGGTAGACCGCCTGAGCCGCTTAAAGGCGGACGACTGGCAGGTATTGCGGCAGACCATCAGCAGCAAGGGGATCAGGGTTGTAGCGTTAGACCTACCGACCAGCCACCAGCTAATCCAGTCCGGCGATGAGTTTACTAATCGAATGCTGGAAGCATTGAACGGGATGATGCTGGATATGCTCGCCGCCATTGCGCGTAAGGATTACACCGACCGTAAGCGCCGTCAGTCTCAGGGGATCAGCAAGGCAAAGGCGGCAGGTAAGTTTAAAGGCCGCCCGGAAGACGCCCAGCGCAACGAGAAGATCGCCAGACTGCTGAAAGCAGGTATGTCGTACACCGATATCATGGGAACGGTGAACTGTTCCCGTGCGACGGTTGCCAAAGTGAGCAAGAGTCTGAAAGAGACCGGCATCACGGGCTAACCCGCCTTCCACAATCCAGAGTGCCGACCTGAGACGGTCGGGTGTATTGAGATCCTCGCCATGTGCGGGGATTTTTTTGTTTTAAGAAGGGTTATTCACGCATTTAATCTGGGAAAACCGGCGTCATGTAGATTGCTGCGGGCATTGCTGTGCCTGCTGGCGACAAATTTGTCATGGGAATATGCTTTGTAGCAATTTTTCGTGTGAGTAAGGCTGGCCCGGTGGAGTCGAACCCGGTTAAGCATTGGCCTTTATTCTCAGCTTTGAGGCCGAAAACATTCGCTGCCCGTCCCCAGTGGAATATTTTCCACGCGCCTTAGCCAAGTATGAGACCCGCTCAACCAGTTCTACCAGCGATGAGTGATCTTCACGGCTTATAGTGTACGAGTCATCACATAGGTGTGACGCGACCAGCCTGGGTTGTCAGTTCACTCCAGAGTGTGCTTATCAGTCCGAATGTACCCTCATTGCCGAATCCGGCAGCTCTGACCTGAAAGTGCGGCAAGGCGAGCCAGCAGTGGTAATGAACCTGTTTTGCCTTCTCTTTTTCCCTAACCCAACCGTATGCAAATTTCTTGATCGGCTGTCCATTCCAGCGCTTGGCGGTAAACTTGCCACGCAATCGGGTAAACAAGTCGCTGATTAATTTGTTGCTCTCTGATACGGGCATTCCTGCCGGGACTGACAGGTCGAACCGGAAGGCGAATACTTTGCTGTAATGGGACTGCATCGCGCAGATCTGGGTAATGAAGGTGTCCATTATCTCCTGGCGGATCGGCGCGTGACGCTTGCTGTCAGGTTTGAAATTCAGGTTGTATTCTTTGTTGTTGAAGGTGTAGCTATCTGAGTGGATAAGATGATATCTGCCGTTGTCATAATGGCGGGTTACTGCATGAGTCAATGTTCCTCCAGTTGATGGTTGGTATGTACAGGTATTAATAAAAACCAGTACGTTTATCGAATGGGTAAAATCGTCCTATGCCGCGCCACTACTGACGCGGAGATATACTTATTGCCAGATTTTTTACTCAGAAAAGTTTCGGCTAGACAGGTAAGGATTTATATCTGTCTGGGTTGGCTTCCCGGATTTTGCGAGCGGCGGCGATAGCCTTTTCCAGCGCGTCCGGGTCGAGATGTGCGGGCGCTGGTGGCCCGCTTTTTATCCTGGTAACTTTCATACGGTCGCCCCGGTCAGGAGCATCTCTTTGAGGCGCTGCCGCATATCGGCCTGTTCTGCTGAGACTGCCTCCTCTGCACGGCGCAGTGCCTCGTTGGCGGCGTCCTGCACCAGCTTATCAACCTCGCGTTCCAACGCGGCGGCGAGTTCGTTGTGGTAGCTATTTTCGACCTGGTGCTTGAGGTCAGCAATTTCCTTTTCCACCAACATCTCTGGCTTGCGAAGCGTGATACTCATATTCCCCGTACCGGCAACGTAAACGGATTGGGGAATGCCGATATCATATCGCCACCCTTCCAGAATCCGTTCCTGTAGCTGCTGCATTGCCAGGGGCGCGGGCGCGTTGAGCCGTTGGGTTGTGCTGGTGGCTGTATAGCGTTGAACGGCGGTATCAATACGCGCGGCCAGCGCGGCGGCGTCGGGTTTAAAACGTTCTGCTGCCTCAGTCATAAACGCCTGTAAATCGCTGTCAGCAGCGGTCTGAGCGGTCTTCTTTGTCATTGGGTATCCTCTGTAATCGGTTTAAAAAAGGGCATAGCGGCCTGCTGGCGCTCCCTGGTGAGCGTCATTTGATGTGACCGTTAGTGCGGCCATCTCGTCAGTGTTTGTGTGGTGTGTGTCCGGTTGCTGTTCCGGTGTGGTGCTGCCAGGGGGTCAGGCGTATTCGCCGTAAAAACTCTGCCCGCACGCCGAGCAATGCTGGGGAGTATCCGGGAGGAACCGGAACCAACGCGTAACAGCGGCTCGACTAAACGTCACTCCGGCCAGGTGGTTGATCTCCAGCGCGGTGAGCGCCCTGTATGTCGTAGAAAGCGGCAGGCCAACGCAGCGGCTTACTGTTTCGGCTGGCACTGGTACATCTGCGATATTCAGATAGTGGAGAACGTTAATTCGCGGGGTCGTTGCGCGTAGGTCAACGGAATTTAAAACTGTTGCCAGATTAAGGCGTTCGGCGTCAGTGGGAGGTACGAAAGCGGCTGGCAGTGATGTTACATTCAAGGTGTCCTCTGTTTTGTCTAATTTATTGGCCTATAATGATTTTATCACAAAAGGCACAAATTGAGAATATTTTCATTTGCATTAATGTTGTTTTTGTGATTTACCATCCCGCTCATTGCCAGTTGATGGCGTCGGCGATAGGTAGCAGGTCAGTCACGGTAAAGCTGTTCAGGTGAGTATAGCCCTGAGTCTGTCCTATGTTTGATAGTTCATGACCGACGAACCGCTGAACGAGCGGCGTAATATGCTTTTTACTAACTGCTGTAATGAAAGTATGTCTCAGGGAATGGATCACCCGGCGCTCTTTAAAATCATTCAGGTAAGGAATTTCCAAATCGTCACGGATGCCATGAAAAACCTTGGACAGTTGGTTAGCGTAGGTGATCTCAGGGAAGATTTTTTCCTGCTTCCGCCGGCCTTCCAGATAGGTCAGAAATCCCATATCCAAAATACACTTGGACAAAGGCACCCGCCGTATTCCGGCATCAGTCTTGCTTTGCCCAATCATGATGTAATGGCGATTTGAATCCTCGTCTAACCGAACATCCCCAACCGTCAAGGAAGTAATTTCACTCCGACGTGCGCCGGTGTAGGCCAGCAGGAGTAATGACCATTTTTTCCAACCGTCTAACGTCATAAAATGCGACACTAACCTACGCATTTCCGCCAGGCTATAGTCGCCATAACGGGTGCTGTTCGCCTCATAACGAACATTGTTAGTCGGTGAAGCGGGAAGTACGTTCTGATCACCGGTTAGGTAAGTAGAGAACAGCCCCTGACAGATCTTCAGATAGTCTTTAACTGTTTTGGACGAGATCAAATCCCCACTCGGGATATCATCAAGCTCGATAAGCTGCCTGGCGGTTTTCCCCTTATAGGCGGTCTTGTTTTGCCGTGGTAGCCCTTCCACGACTTCAAGAAGGTTTTTGATATCACGCCGCGTAATCTTCGTTACTGGCGTATCAGTCCCCAGCACTTCTTTAATGATTTCCAGATATTTTTCGTTGTTCTGCCGGATCTTGGGTTTCCAGTCAGATTTAAACTTCAAGAATCCCTCTATCGCTTGCGCTAACGTCAACTCGGGCGTTTCTGGTTCACTGTACGCCGAGGCGGAAATGGTTGGCGCGACAGGTACAGCAACTGGTTTCATGGCGCTGAGAATTTGCCGGTATCCGGAGATATCCCGATCGAGAAAAGCGAGGTGGGCTTCCTGAGATTGATGGAGAAGGACACTGTATTTTGACGCGGCGTCCGCGATCGCTTTCTCCATACCGGCGATGTCAAAGGCCGTCGCCAAGGCTTTCTTGAAATAGACCTCTGTCGCGGACTCATCACCGTTGAAGAAGGTATTCTCATAGTAGTTCTTGAAGAATGAGGCTGAGCCATGTTTCATCGGAACCGGCGTCGGCGTCGTTTCCCCCTCCAACACCTCGAGCCGTACATCAGCCGGGATTGACTCTACATAGTCGTAAATTTCCGCGTTCAGCCCGGTTACAAACTCATCGATATCATGCTGGGTCAGTTTCTTCATTCTCAAAACAATCCGTTGAAGACGTTCGCGATTTATCCTACCAAGTTTCAGTAACGAAATGTAAGGCTCAAGGCGCGAAACCATAAACCGACCGCGCCGGGGGCTGTCTGTTCCCAGCGAACACCGAAAGAAACGGTCATTTTGCAACCTGATATGGAGGTAGTAAATCCCATTGCGCCGGGCGGTATAAGGGAGGGAACAACCGTCGGCGTGTCTCAAACTGTATCCCACTTTGTATCCCATTTAGCTCAGGACGCAGTAGAAACACACCAACGCATTGTTTTATAAAGGAGTGGAGTTGACCGGTAAGCCGGGTTCTGTCGTGGACAGTCATTCCTCTAGGCCAGCAATCGCTCACTGGCTCAAGCAGCCTACCCGGGTTCAGTACGGGCCGTACCATGTGAACCCCTATTTGGCCTTGCTCCGGGTGGAGTTTACCGTGCCACGAACTGTTGCCAGCCGCGCGGTGCGCTCTTACCGCACCCTTTCACCCTTACCTGATCCCGCTTGCGCGGGCCATCGGCGGTTTGCTCTCTGTTGCACTAGTCGTGGGCTTGCGCCCCCCAGGCGTTACCTGGCACCCTGCCCTATGGAGCCCGGACTTTCCTCCCCTCCACCTGTCTCCCCCAAAGGGACGGCAGTGAAGCGGCGACTGTCTGGTCAACTCCGGCGCGGATTATAGGCGGTTTACCGCGGCTTGTATACCTGCCGCTACCGCATTGTGGCCGTCTGCCGATTAATTATCCGGCTGCTGCGCTAACGCGTGCTTATATAAGGCGTTTTTCTTCACGCCGTGGATCTCGGCCGCCAGTTGGGCCGCCTTCTTCAGCGGCAACTCCTGCTGCAACAGCGCCAGCGTGCGCAGCGCCTCCGGCGGCAGTTGATCTTCCGCCGCCTTGTGGCCTTCAACAATCAGCACCATCTCGCCGCGGCGGCGCATTTCATCTTCCTGCACCCAGGCCAGCAGTTCCCCCACCGGCGCGCCGTGGATCGACTCCCAGGTTTTGGTCAGCTCACGCGCCAGCACCACGTAGCGTTCTGGCCCCCAGACGGTGACCATGTCCTGTAAACTTTCCAGCAGGCGATGGGTGGATTCATAGAAAATCAGGGTACGAGGTTCCTCTGCCAGCGCCAGCAGAGTATCCTTGCGCCCCTTGGTCTTCGCCGGCAGGAAACCTTCATAGCAGAAGCGATCGGAAGGCACCCCGGCGGCGCACAGTGCGGTTGTCGCCGCGCAGGCACCCGGCAGCGGCACCACGCGCACGCCGGCCTCGCGGCAGCGCCGCACCAGGTGATAACCAGGATCGTTAATCAGCGGCGTGCCGGCATCGGAAACCAGCGCAATGCTCTGGCCCTGCTGCAGCTTGGCCAGTAACTGATCCGCCTTTTGTTGTTCATTATGATCGTGCAGGGCAAACAACCGCGCGTTAATCGCGAAGTGTTGCAGCAACAAACCGGTGTGGCGCGTATCTTCCGCCGCAATCAGATCAACGCTTTTCAGCACCTCTAATGCACGATGGGTGATATCCCCCAGATTGCCGATGGGCGTGGGCACCACGTACAGCGTTGATGCAGAAATGACTGATTGTTGGTGTTGATTCATTGTTTCATCCGGATTGCCGATTTAATATTGAGCATCTTGAAAAAAACATCACTGGATACAGTATGCTTTCATCAACATTCGTTCGTACCAAAGCAGGGCGTTTTGTGCCTGTTATCGTGGCAGCCTTCTTACTGGCCGGCTGCCCGGGCCAGGCCCCGCAGTCGCCGCCCGCCAATATCCAGGACGCCGCGAGCGCCAGCTCTGATTATTATCTGCAACAGCTGCAGCAAAGCAGTGATGATAACAAGGCTGACTGGCAATTACTCGCGATTCGCGCATTGTTACGCGAAGGCAAACTGCCCCAGGCCAACGCGCAATTGGGCGCATTGCCACAAAATCTTAGCGCCTCACAGCAAACCGAACGCCAGTTGCTGACCGCCGAAATGCAGTTGGCCAATAAAGATCAGGCCGCCGCTATCGCCACACTGGGCGGCATCGACAGCAGTAAGTTATCCCCCAACCAGCGCGTGCGTTTTTATCAAGCGCAGATTGCCGCCAACCAGGGTAAAGCCTCGCTGCCGCTGATCCGTGCCTATATCGCGCAGGAACCGCTGCTGGCCGACAAAGCCCACCAGGACAACCTGGATCAAACCTGGCAGGCGCTGCTGGGGCTAAGCACGCAAGAGATGAACAGCCTGGTGATCAATGCTGACGAAAACGTGCTGCAAGGCTGGCTGGATCTGCTGCACGTCTATCAGGACAACCGGCAGGATCCGGATCTGCTGAAGGCCGCCATCAAAGACTGGCAAAACCGCTATCCGCAAAACCCGGCGGCGAAAAGCCTGCCGACCGCGTTAACCCAGGCGATGAACTTCTCGCAGGCATCAACGGCGAAAATCGCCCTGCTGCTGCCGCTGAACGGCCAGGCCAAAGTGTTTGCCGACGCCATTCAGCAAGGGTTTGAAGACGGGAAAAACGGCGTGGCCCTTTCTGCGCCGGCCCAAGCGCAACCGCAGCCGGCGGCAACCCCGCAGGCGGCGCCGGGCAGTACGGCCGATGCCAATGCCGACGGCGCGGTGAGCCCTTCTGCGCCGGCGGTGGATAACGCCTCCGCGCCGGTGGCACAACTGGCCGCCGCCACAGCGCCAATCACGCCGCCGCAGGCCGCCAATGCCCAGGTGAAAGTGTACGACACCACCAGCCAGCCGCTGCCTGCCTTGCTGGCACAGGCGCAGCAAGACGGCGCCACGCTGGTCGTCGGGCCGCTGCTGAAAAACGAAGTCGATCAGATTTCCACCGCCGCCACCAGCCTGAACGTCTTAGCGCTGAATCAGCCGGAAACGCCGAAAGACGCGCCGAACATCTGCTACTTTGCCCTGGCGCCGGAAGACGAAGCGCGCGACGCTGCCCACCACATCTGGGAACAGCAAAAACGCCAGCCTCTGCTGCTGGTGCCGAACGGCACATTCGGCGATCGGGTTGCCAACGCCTTTGCACAAGAGTGGCAGGCGCTGGGCGGCCAGAGCGTATTAAAACAAAGCATTGGTTCCACCAGCGATCTGCGCCAGATGGTCAACAGCGGCGGGATCCGCATGACCGGCACGCCAGTGACCACCAGCGCGCCAGCGGCGCAGTCGGTGACCATTGCCGGGCTGACTATCCCAGCGCCGCCGAGCGAAGCGCCAACCACGGACGGCAACGTTGACGCCGTGTATATCGTCGCCAGCCAGGCGCAGTTGACCCTGATTAAACCGATGATCGACATGACCACGTCATCACGCAGCAAACCGGCGATGTATGCCAGCTCCCGCAGCTACCAGGCCGGCGCAGGCCCGGACTTCCGCCTGGAAATGGAAGGGCTGCAGTTCAGCGATATTCCGCTATTGGCTGGTGCCAACCCGCAGGCATTGCAGCAGGCCAGTGCGAAATTCCACAGCGACTATTCGCTGGTTCGTTTGTACGCCATGGGCATAGATGCCTGGACATTGGCCAATCACTTTGCTGAAATGCGCCAGTTGCCGGGGTTCCAGGTTTCTGGCACTACCGGCGTGTTGACCTCTTCGCCGAACTGCGTCATCAACAGGAAACTCCCTTGGCTGCAATACCGTCAGGGAATGGTCGTTCCGGTCTCCTGAGCCAACGCGCCAAGGGGGCGGGCTATGAATTACAGGCCCGCCGCTATCTGGAACGCGCCGGGCTCACCTTCATCGCCGCCAACGTGGCGCTGCGTGGCGGTGAGCTCGATCTCATTATGCGTGATGGGCAAACCTGGGTCTTCGTTGAAGTGCGTTACCGCCGCAATGCCGCATTTGGCGGCGCGGCCGCCAGCGTGACCTATCGCAAGCAACAGCGCTTGCTGCACGCCGCCGCCGTTTGGCTGGCAGGGCGCGGAGCCAGTTTTGACACATCAGCTTGCCGTTTTGATGTATTGGCCTTCACCGGTAACCAGTTAGAATGGATACCCAATGCCTTCAATGCGGATTAATACCGGTGCCGGTTGGCCCTTTGAACTCGTGGATTAAAACAACGTGCTGGATAGAATCAAAGTCTGTTTTACCGAAAGCATCCAAACCCAGATAGCGGCAGCGGAAGCGCTGCCGGATGCCATCTCCCGCGCGGCGATGACGCTGGTTCAATCGTTGCTCAATGGCAATAAAATCCTGTGCTGCGGCAACGGCACCTCGGCGGCCAACGCCCAGCATTTTGCCGCCAGCATGATCAACCGTTTTGAAACCGAACGCCCCAGCCTGCCGGCTATTGCGCTCAACGCCGACAACGTGGTGCTGACCGCCATCGCCAACGATCGGCTGCACGATGAAATCTACGCCAAGCAGGTTCGGGCGCTGGGCCATGCCGGCGACGTGCTGCTGGCAATTTCCACCCGCGGCAACAGCCGTGATATTGTGAAGGCGGTCGAAGCCGCGGTAACGCGCGATATGACTATCGTTGCACTTACCGGTTACGACGGCGGAGAGTTGGCGGGGTTGCTCGGCCAACAGGATGTTGAAATCCGTATCCCGTCACACCGGAGTTCACGTATTCAGGAAATGCATATGCTAACCGTGAACTGCCTGTGTGATTTGATAGATAACACGTTGTTTCCTCACCAGGACGATTAAGGAACTGAGATGAAGCTTAAAGCCACATTTGCAGTGCTGTTCAGCGCCCTGCTGTTACAAGGTTGTGTCGGCGCAGTTGTCGTCGGCAGCGCCGCCGTTGCCACCAAAACCGCGACCGATCCCCGCAGCATCGGCACGCAGGTCGATGATGGTACGCTGGAAGCGCGGGTTGAAAACGCACTGAGTAAGGACGAACAACTGAAGAAAGATGCCCGAGTGGTCGCCACCGCCTATAAGGGCAAGGTGCTGTTGACCGGGCAGGCGCCGACGACGGATCTTTCAAGCCGTGCGAAACAGATCGCCATGGGGGTTGATGGCGCAACCGAAGTGTATAACGAGATCCGCCAGGGCACGCCGGTTAGCCTGAGCACCGCATCGTCAGATACCTGGATCACCACGAAGGTTCGTTCACAGTTGCTGACCAGCGACACGGTGAAATCTTCCAACGTGAAGGTGACGACCGAGAATGGCGAAGTGTTCTTGCTGGGCCTAGTTACGCAGCAGGAAGGGCAGTCCGCGGCCCAGATCGCCAGCCAGGTGAGCGGCGTGAAGCATGTCACGACTGCGTTTACCTATGTGAAATAGCCCTCACCCCAACCCTCTCCCGCAGGGAGAGGGAGCAGTCCGAAGCCGTCTTTACAGTAAGTGACTCACTCTCGTCTTCTGTTAGTTCATAGACAAAAGTTCAATAATATCAATAGTCGATCTTCGCAGGGAGAGGGAGCAGCCGGAAGTCGTCTTTACAGTAAGAGACTCAATCTCGCCCTCTGGTAGTTCATAGACAAAAGTTCACTAATATCAATAGTCGATCTTCGCAGGGAGAGGGAGCAGCCGGAAGCCGTCTTTACAGTAAGTGATTCACTCTCGCCCTCTGGTAGTTCATAGACAAAAGCTCGCTAGCATCAACAACTGAGCTTCATTGGGATGGGGAGAGTGCCTTATCAGGACGTGTTTAACGGGTCAATCCAGTTTGTTTTCCTTTAAGAACCCTTCGCCGCCTAGTTGCCGCATCTGGCGCAGTATCCACTGCTGGCGTTGGATCACGTAGCCTGAAGGCGCCGCGGCGTTAAAGCGGTGCGGGTTGGGCAAGACCGCCGCTAGCAGCGCGGCTTCCGAGGCGGTAAGGCGCTTGGCCGGTTTGTGGAAAAAACGCTGTGACGCCGCTTCCACGCCGAACACGCCGTTGCCCAGCTCAATGATATTCAGGTATACCGTCAGGATCCGCCGCTTGGTCCATACCAGCTCAATACCGCTGGTGACGCCCGCTTCAAGCCCTTTGCGCAGCCAACTGCGGCCGTCCCACAGGAAAAGGTTTTTTGCCGTCTGCTGCGACAGCGTTGAAGCGCCGCGAATACGCGCCAGCCGGCGTTCGTTATGGCTAAACGCCTTTTCAATCGCTTCGATATCAAACCCCCAGTGGTCGGGGAATTTTTGATCTTCAGCGGCGATCACCGCCAGCGCCATGTAAGGTGAAATGTCATCCATCGGCACCCAGTCGGAATGGGCGACATAGCTGAAATCACCGCGCAGCCAGGCGCTCACCTGCCGCTCAACCATCACAGCGGAAAACGGCACCGGCAGGAAGGCGAAAAGCACGATCCCGACCAGCCACAGGCCGACAACGGCGATAACGCCGCGCTTCAACCAGCTCAAAGCGCGCGTAACCAGGCCACGAGAAGAGTTACGCATTCGCCAGTTCCACTATCCGCGCGACCAGCTTATCCACCCCTTGCGCCACTTCGCCAATGGATTGGGCCAGCATATAAGCCGGCGTTGTCACCACGTTATTCTCATTATCAATGACAATATCACCCACCGGGCAAGTCACCGGCACACCGCCCATGGCGTCAATCACCTCACCCAGATCGGGATCGTTACCTATGGTTAAGCGCACCGGCCGATCGAGCAACTTCGGCAACAGCACCGGGGCGATGCATATCAGCCCAATTGGTTTATTCAACTTATGCATTTTTTGCACGAGCTTTGCCAAATCGGGATCGACATGACATTCTTCTGCCGCACTGGCAAAAGTGCTGAGATTGTTCGCCGCACCGAAACCACCGGGAACGATCACCGCGTCCAAAAACGCGGCATCGGCCTGGGCCAGCGGTTGGATTTTGCCCCTGGCGATACGGGCCGATTCCACCAGCACATTACGCACTTCCGGCATAGCCTCACCAGATACATGATTAATAACAATATGTTGCGGCTTATCGGGCGCAAAACACACCGCCTGCGCCCCGGCCCGATCCAATGCCAGCAAGGTTAATACCGCTTCGTGGATCTCCGAACCGTCATAAACACCACATCCACTGAGTACCACTCCAACCTGTTTCATGCCCCATTCTCCCCATCAAGACCGGTGCCTGGCGCGCCAGTTAAATTTACAAATGCCAATCCACATCACACATTTTAATGAATCAACTTACAACAAGACTTACATTTACCCCGCCGTTAGCGGTATGATGGTAGCCAACTTATAGTGGCTTGCGAGATGAAAATAGAAAAAACAACTACGCAGGTTAATGATTTCCCTGGTGTTGGCGCAATATTCGCGCACCCCGGCTTAGGCCGGGGTTATTTTTTTTCAGCGTTCTCAACCCACACTCGCAGCACCGCCACGTCGTTACGCCACTCCTGTTTGAGTTCATCAACCCATTCCTGCACATTATCCCACCATGCCGGCAATGTTGGCGTTTGTATCTGTTGTGCCAGTTGTTGCAGGTGACTCAGCCCGACCGATCCCGCGGCCCCTTTGATCTTATGGCCCTCTTCAACGATGCCTTTCTGATCGCGTGCCGTCATATTGGAATCCAGCACCGCCAGGTAGCCAGGCATCATCTGTTCGAAAACTGCCAGGCTCTGGTGAATCAACTGCGGCCCAACCAGCTCCATGTACTGCTCCAACATCGTGGTATCCAGTAGCGCTTCATTAATCTGCATCGCCTTGTGCTCCGTATTTTGAGGGGGGATCTGCGCCGGTTGATGATCCCAATAGTGTTGAATCACCCGGGTAAGCGCCGGCACAGACAGCGGTTTGCTCAGTACGTCATCCATTCCAGCTTCAAGATATTCTTTTTTGTCTTTCAGCACATTGGCGGTCAGCGCAATCAACGGCGGCAACGACTGCCCGGCGTAGCGTTGGCGCAGTTCGCGCGCGATATCCAGGCCGGTCATATCCGGCAGTTGAATATCCAACAGCACCAAATCGAATTCGTCTGGATCGAACATCGCCAGCGCGTCGCGGCCGTTCATCGCCACTTCAACGCTGTTGCCGAGTTTTTCCAACACCGAGCGCGCCACAATCACATTCAGCTCAATGTCTTCCACCAGCAGGATATGCAGCGCCGGCAGCGGCAAATCATCCTCTTCCTGCGCGTCATTCACCTCTTCCTCCACGGCCGGCGCCTTGATAGCCAGCGTAAAGCATGAGCCGTGGCCGGGTTCGCTTTTCACCGTGATATCGCCGCCCATGCTTTGCGCCAGGCGCTTAGAGACCGCCAGCCCAATGCCGGTACCGGTCGCCGGGTGCCCGCCGCGCTGATCCTTCACCTGATAATACATGGCGAAAATCTTTTCCTGCTCATCCGCAGGGATCCCCATGCCGGAATCCTCGACCTCAAACAGCAGAATATCCGGCTGCTCGCAGCGCACGCGCACCACGATCCGCCCCTGCGGGGTAAACTTCACGGCATTGCCGATCAGGTTCCACAGGATCTGGCGCAGGCGCGTGCCGTCGGTGATCACCTTATGCGGCAGCGGCAACTGCGGCTCCATCACAAACTGCAGGCCTTTCGGCTGGGCCAATAGCCCGGAGAGATTTTCCAGATCCGCCAGGAAGCCGGTAAAATCAATCGGCTGGTTATCCAACTGCACCTTGCGCCGCTCCAGCCTATCCATCTCAATGATGTCATTGAAGATGTTGCCAAGCGTGATGGCGCTAACGTGAATCGTCTTCAGGTATTTCTGCTGTTCCTCGTTCAGATCGGTATCCAGCAGGATGCGGCTAAGCCCAACGATGCCGTTAAGCGGCGTGCGCAGCTCGTGGCTGATCGTTGAGATAAAGGTGGTCTTGTCCCGGCTGGCGTTCTCCAGCGCGTCCTGGTAGCGCTTACGCTCGGTAATATCGCGGCCAAAGCCCATCAGCCCGTGGCGTTTGCCAACGCGATCGTAAAACGGCACTTTGCGCAGTTCAAAACAGGCTTTACGGCCATCGGGATAGACCAACCACTGTTCATAAGTGAGCGAAACGTTATGGCGGAACACTTTTTCGTCAGTTTCGACCACTTTATCGGCGATATCCTTGCCGTAGACGTCGTTCGGCGTCAGGCCGATCAGCTGTTTTTCGCTCTTGCCGGTTAACAGCTCCATCGCCCGGTTGCAGCCGGAAAACTCTTTGTCTTCATTGCGGTAATACACCAGGTCCGGCGAGGCATCCAGGAATGAGCGCAGCAGCGCCGACTGTTGGCCCAGCTCAATCTGCGTCATCTCGCGCTGTTCCATCTCTTCCTTAAGCTTATCCATCACCTGCAGGCGCTCTTCTTCCGCCTTCACGCGGTCGGCGATTTCCTGATTGAGCTGGGTAATGTTGTCTTGCAGCTGTTGATTCAGTTGCAGATCGCGGTTGCGCATCTCTTCAAGCTTATCCACCAGCCTGGCCAGCCGCTGGCGCGACTCTTCCAGTTGCTCGACCACGACCGACAGAAAATAGACCGCCCAGGGGGTTATCAGCAGGCCGAAGAAAATAGAGCGCACTACGTCGATGCTTTCGACCTCGCCACGCAGCAGCATGGTCACCGCCATCTGTACCAGCATGGCCAGCACCACCAGCGCCGAGGCCAACAGTAGCGAAAAACGCACTAGCCCCAGTTTCACCATCAGATCAACGTAATACTGGGCTAATACCCGGATTTGCTTCATGAGCGGCTCCCCAAAAACATAATGACTGAATCATACCGCAAAATACGGGGGAGATAAGGCGCCAAACGCCGACGGATAGAGAAAGATTGTGCGCCAGGCCGCGCTCACGGGCGGTAGTGCAACGGCGCGTCCAGCGCCGATCCCTGGCCGCCGTATTGCTGCAGGTAGTGCCCCACCGCCTGCATGCCGTTCCAGCGGTTTTCGCACCATAATGGTGCCAGCAGGGTTGGCCGCCGTGCGCTGGCGGAAATGCGGTGATAAACCACCGCACCGGGTGTATGGCGGATCATTTCGCCGGCGCTGGCTGCATATTCATCCAGCGGCAGTTCGGCAATGCGCCCGGCCTGCCAGGCGCGCGCCATGGTGCTGCCGGCCACAATATGCAAAGGGTGCAGCTTGATGCCATCCACGCCGCAGGCCACCACCGCCTGGAGCGTCGCCAGATGGTCAGCGCGCGTCTCACCAGGTAGCCCGACAATCAGGTGGCAGCACACTTTCAGGCCCCGTTCACGCGCCCGCTGCGTGGTTTGCTGGTAACAGCAGAAATCATGGCCGCGATTGATGCGTTTCAGTGTTTTATCGTGCGCCGTCTGCAACCCCAGCTCGAGCCACACTTCATAACCGCGATCGCGGTAGCCCGCCAGCAGATCGAGCGCTTCCACGGGCACGCAGTCCGGCCGGGTGCCGACGCACAGCCCCACCATATCCGCCTGCTGCAACGCCTGGCGATACATCGCTTCCAGTACCGCCACTTCTGCATAAGTACTGGTATACGCCTGGAAATAAGCCAGGTAGCGTTTTGCCCGGTTAACCTTGTGCGCCTGCGCCGCCAGTTGTTCGCTGATGCTCTGCTGCTGCATCTGTTCATCGGCGAACGACGCCACATTGCAGAACGTGCAGCCGCCCCGCCCCAGCGTGCCGTCGCGGTTGGGGCAGTTAAACCCGCCGTGCAGCGTGAGTTTATGGATCTTTTCGCCAAAACGGCGTTGAAGATCCGCACCAAACGTATTGACTAATTCCGGCAACTGCATAATTTTGAGCGCTCTTTATATTCAAAGCCGCCGATGCTAATGACAAACGGCTTTTCCCGCGATGACAGAGATCAACCTGCCTTACCGCCGAAAAATGCGAATGAATAATCATTCAATGTAAATGCAAATAAACGCATTTAACGCGCAATGATTTTTTTAATTTTGCGTGGGGTATGGCGGCCAATATGACAACGGCATTAAAAACAGTGACAAAAATCGTCCAAATTGAGTTTATCAGCATAAAACGCCACCATTCCCATTCGCACTAGCATGGTGCAGAGATTCAGGGCTTGCACTATAGTGATACAGTTCACATTTCCATCTACTTGTACCAATAACTCATAAGCATAAAACAGGTGGTAAATAATATAATTTTCAATCCATTAACTGCCATTCTTCGTCTGCAAGCGCCATTTACCCCTATATTTGACCTGCGTAATCTTTCTCGCTAAGTTGGAAGTCCACTGGAAGCTTTCTAGACGGACAAAGATCACGTCGTCTCGTCATATTTATGCAGTAATTTAAGACTCCCTCTGAAAACAAGTCATTAACCACTTGTGATAGCCGTCACGAGAGGCTGCTAACGAAGGGCAAACGTGCTGATGGGCGTTAGAAATAGCGCCGCCTGACAGCCGCCCGGATATAAGAAGGCAGCTCGTAAACCGGCTATGGGAGTCGCACAGAGCCTGGGGAGGTTCACTGATTATGTTGTACGATAAATCCCAAGATAGGGACAACTGTGGTTTTGGCCTGATCGCCCACATAGAAGGCGAACCGAGCCACAAGGTAGTGCGCACTGCCATTCACGCACTGGCCCGTATGCAGCACCGTGGCGCAATCCTTGCCGACGGCAAAACTGGCGACGGCTGCGGCCTGTTATTGCAAAAACCCGATCGTTTCTTCCGTATGGTTGCGGAAGAGCGCGGCTGGCGCTTGGCCAAAAACTACGCCGTGGGCATGCTGTTCCTTAGCCAAGATGAGGAAGAAGCCCGTGCCAGCCGCCGCATTGTGGAAGAAGAGCTGCAGAACGAAACGCTGTCGATCGTGGGCTGGCGCGAAGTGCCGACCAACCCGGACGTTTTGGGCGAAATCGCTCTATCTTCCCTGCCGCGTATTGAGCAGATTTTCGTCAATGCCCCTGCTGGCTGGCTGCAAAGTGATATGGAACGCCGCCTGTTTATGGCACGCCGCCGCATAGAGAAACGCGTCACCGATAAAGATTTCTACGTCTGCAGCTTCTCCAACCTGGTGACGATCTATAAAGGCCTGTGCATGCCGGCGGATTTGCCGCGCTTTTATCTCGATCTGGCCGATCTGCGTTTGGAATCGGCAATCTGCCTGTTCCACCAGCGCTTTTCAACCAACACCGTGCCGCGCTGGCCGCTGGCGCAGCCGTTCCGTTATCTGGCGCACAACGGTGAGATCAATACCATTGCCGGTAACCGCCAATGGGCCCGCGCCCGCGCCTACAAATTCAAAACCCCGCTGATCCCAGATCTGCGCGACGCCGCGCCCTTTGTGAATGAAACTGGCTCGGACTCCAGCTCGTTGGACAACATGCTGGAGCTGTTCCTAAGCGGCGGGATGGACATCATCCGCGCCATGCGCCTGCTGGTGCCGCCGGCATGGCAAAACAACCCGGATATGGATCCGGAGCTGCGCGCCTTCTTCGATTTCAACTCAATGCACATGGAGCCGTGGGACGGCCCGGCCGGCATCGTGATGTCCGACGGGCGCTATGCGGCCTGTAATCTGGACCGCAACGGCCTGCGCCCGGCGCGCTATGTCATCACCAAAGACAAGCTGATTACCTGTGCTTCCGAAGTCGGCATTTGGGATTATCAGCCGGATGAAGTGGTGGAAAAAGGCCGCGTCGGCCCTGGCGAACTGATGGTGATCGACACCCGCGCTGGCCGCATCCTGCACTCGGGCGAAACCGATAACGATCTGAAAAGCCGCCACCCGTATAAAGAGTGGATGGAAAAGAACGTCAAACGCCTGGTGCCGTTCGAAGAGCTGTCTGATGAGCAGGTGGGCACCCGCGAGCTGGATGAGGCGCAGCTGGAAACCTACCAGAAGCAATTCGGCTACACCAGCGAAGAGCTGGATCAGGTGATCCGCGTGCTGGGCGAAAACGGCCAGGAAGCCACCGGCTCAATGGGCGACGATACCCCGTTTGCCGTGCTCTCCAGCCGCCCGCGCATCATTTATGACTATTTCCGCCAGCAGTTCGCCCAGGTGACCAACCCGCCGATCGATCCGCTGCGCGAAGCGCACGTGATGTCGCTGGCCACCTGCATCGGCCGCGAAATGAACGTCTTCTGCGAAGCCGAAGGCCAGGCGCACCGCCTGAGCTTCAAATCGCCGATCCTGCTGTATTCCGATTTCAAACAGCTGACCTCGCTGGAAGGGGAACACTACCAGGTCGAAACTCTCGATCTGACCTTCGATCCGGCACAGCAGGATCTGGAACAGAAAGTCCACGCGCTGTGCGAAGAAGCGGAGCAAAAAGTCCGCGCCGGTGCGGTGCTGCTGGTGCTGTCCGATCGCGCCATCAGCCCGAGCCGCCTGCCGGTGCCCGCGCCGATGGCCGTTGGCGCCCTGCAAACCCGCCTGGTGGAAAAGAGCCTGCGCTGCGACGCCAACATCATTGTCGAAACGGCCAGCGCGCGCGATCCGCACCACTTTGCGGTGCTGCTGGGCTTCGGCGCCACCGCCATCTACCCATATCTGGCCTACGAAACGCTGGCCAGTCTGGTGGATGCCCAGGCGATGGGCGATAAAAAATACCGCGACGTGATGCTCAACTACCGCAACGGCATCAACAAGGGGCTGTACAAGATTATGTCCAAGATGGGCATTTCTACCGTCGCCTCTTACCGCTGCGCCAAGCTGTTTGAAGCCGTCGGCCTGCACCGCGATCTGACCAACCTCTGCTTCCAGGGCGTGGTCAGCCGTATCGGCGGCGCCAGCTTCAGCGATTTCCAGCAGGATCTGCAAAACCTGGCCAAGCGGGCCTGGCTGAAACGCAAACCGCTTGAACAGGGTGGCCTGCTGAAATTCGTCTACGGCGGCGAATACCACGCCTACAACCCGGACGTGGTCAGTACGCTGCAAAAAGCGGTGCACAGCGGCGAATACAGTGATTACCAGGCCTATGCCAAGCTGGTGAACGAACGCCCGGTGGCGATGTTGCGCGATCTGCTGGCGATCAAACCGCAGGGCACGCCGATCCCGGTGGATCAGGTGGAGCCGGCGGAATCGCTGTTCAAACGCTTTGATACCGCGGCGATGTCCATCGGCGCCCTCTCCCCGGAAGCCCATGAGTCACTGGCACTGGCGATGAACAGCCTCGGCGGCTTCTCCAACTCCGGCGAAGGCGGTGAAGACCCGGCGCGCTACGGCACCAACAAAGTATCGCGCATTAAACAGGTAGCCTCTGGCCGCTTTGGCGTCACCCCGGCCTACCTGGTTAACGCCGACGTTATCCAGATCAAAGTGGCGCAGGGCGCCAAGCCGGGCGAAGGCGGCCAACTGCCGGGTGATAAAGTCACCCCGTATATCGCCAAGCTGCGCTATTCGGTACCGGGCGTAACCCTGATCTCGCCACCGCCGCACCATGACATCTACTCGATCGAAGATTTGGCTCAGCTGATCTTTGACCTGAAGCAGGTGAACCCGAAGGCGGTGATTTCGGTGAAACTGGTCTCTGAACCGGGTGTCGGCACCATCGCCACCGGCGTGGCCAAAGCCTATGCCGATCTGATCACCATCGCCGGCTACGACGGCGGCACCGGCGCCAGCCCGCTCACCTCCGTCAAATATGCTGGCTGCCCGTGGGAACTGGGCCTGGTGGAAACCCAGCAGGCGCTGGTGGCCAACGGCCTGCGCCACAAAATCCGCCTGCAGGTGGACGGCGGCCTGAAAACCGGCGCCGACATCATTAAAGCGGCGATCCTCGGCGCGGAAAGCTTCGGCTTCGGCACCGGCCCAATGGTGGCGCTGGGGTGCAAATACCTGCGTATCTGCCACCTGAACAACTGCGCGACCGGCGTCGCCACGCAGGATGAGAAGCTGCGCCGCGACCATTTCCACGGCCTGCCGGAACGCGTGACAAACTATTTCCGCTTCATCGCGCGTGAAACCCGCGAGCTCATGGCGGAGCTGGGCGTGAGCCAACTGGTGGATCTGATTGGCCGCACCGAGTTCCTGAAGGAGCTGGAAGGTATTTCAGCCAAGCAACACAAGCTGGATCTGGCGCCGTTGCTGCAAACTGCCACGCCGCATCCGGGCAAAGCCCTGTACTGCACCGAAGGCAGCAACCCACCGTTTGACCAGGGGCTGCTGAACAAGGAGCTGATGGCGCAGGCGGAACCCCATATCGAAGCGAAGCAAAGCAAAACCTTCTACTTCGATATCCGCAATACCGATCGTTCTGTCGGGGCAACGCTGTCCGGCGCGATTGCTGCGGCGCATGGCGATCAGGGCATGGCGGCAGATCCGATCCGGGTGCACTTCTCCGGCACCGCGGGCCAGAGCTTCGGCGTCTGGAACGCCGGCGGTGTGGAAATGACCCTGACCGGCGACGCCAACGACTACGTAGGCAAAGGCATGGCCGGCGGCCGCATCGCGGTGCGCCCACCGGTGGGCTCGGCCTTCCGTAGCCATGAAGCCAGCATCATCGGCAACACCTGCCTGTATGGCGCCACCGGCGGTAAACTGTTCGCCGCCGGCCGGGCGGGCGAGCGCTTTGCGGTGCGTAACTCCGGCGCCATCACCGTGGTGGAAGGCATCGGCGACAACGGCTGCGAATACATGACCGGCGGCATCGTCTGCGTGCTGGGCAAAACCGGCATCAACTTCGGTGCCGGTATGACGGGCGGCTTCGCCTATGTGCTGGATGAAGACGGCGAATTCCGTAAACGCGTCAACGCAGAGCTGGTGGAAGTGCTGGACGTCGATCAACTGGCCATTCACGAAGAGCACCTGCGCGGCCTGATTACGGAACACGTGCAGGCGACAGGCTCTACGCGCGCGGAAGAGATTTTGGCCAACTGGCCGGAATGGGCGCCGAAGTTTGCGCTGGTCAAGCCGAAGTCCAGTGATGTCAAAGCATTGTTGGGTCACCGTAGTCGTTCCGCAGCCGAGCTGCGGGTTCAGGCGCAGTAAGAGGTTATTAATGAGTCAGAATGTTTATCAATTTATCGACTTGCAGCGCGTTGATCCGCCGAAAAAACCGCTGAAGATCCGTAAAATTGAATTTATCGAGATTTACGAACCGTTTTCAGAAACCCAGGCGAAAGCACAGGCCGACCGTTGTCTGGCCTGTGGCAACCCTTACTGCGAATGGAAATGCCCGGTTCATAACTACATTCCAAACTGGCTGAAGCTGGCGAACGAAGGCCGCATCATGGAAGCGGCCGATCTGGCGCACCAGACCAACAGCCTGCCGGAAGTCTGCGGCCGCGTGTGCCCGCAGGATCGCCTGTGTGAAGGCTCCTGCACCCTGAGCAGTGAGTTCGGCGCCGTGACCATCGGTAATATTGAGCGCTATATCAACGATAAAGCGATCGAGATGGGCTGGAAGCCGGATATGTCCAACGTGCAGCCCACCGGCAAACGCGTGGCGATTGTCGGCGCCGGCCCGGCCGGCCTGGCCTGTGCTGACGTGCTGACCCGCAACGGCGTAAAAGCGGTGGTCTACGATCGCCACCCGGAAATCGGCGGCCTGCTGACCTTCGGCATCCCGGCGTTCAAGCTGGAAAAAGAAGTGATGGTAAAACGCCGCGAGATCTTCAGCGAGATGGGCATTGAGTTCCAACTCAATACCGAAGTCGGCAAAGATATCGCCATGGAGACGCTGCTGGCCGACTACGACGCCGTGTTCCTGGGCGTGGGCACTTATCAGTCGATGCGCGGCGGGCTGGAAAACGAAGATGCGCCAGGCGTGTACGATGCCCTGCCGTTCCTGATCGCCAACACCAAAAACCTGATGGGTTACGCCTCGCCAGAGCACGAACCGTACGTCAACCTGCAAGGCAAACGCGTGCTGGTGCTGGGCGGCGGCGATACCGCGATGGACTGCGTTCGCACCTCGGTGCGCCAGGGCGCCACCCAAGTGAGCTGTGCCTACCGCCGTGATGAAACCAACATGCCGGGTTCCAAGCGTGAGGTGAAGAACGCGCGCGAAGAAGGCGTTGAATTCAAATTCAACCTGCAGCCGTTGAGTATCGAACTCAACAGCGCCGGGCGCGTATGCGGCGTGAAGATGGTGCGCACCCAGTTGGGCGAGCCGGATGCCAATGGGCGCCGGGCGGCGGAACAGGTGCCCGGCTCGGAACACGTGCTGGATGCCGATGCGGTTATCATGGCGTTCGGCTTCCGCCCGCATAAGATGGAGTGGCTGGCCCAGCACGACGTACAGCTCGATAAACAAGGCCGTATCGTGGCGCCGGAAGGCTGCGAAAACGCCTTCCAAACCAGCAACCCGAAAATCTTTGCCGGGGGCGATGCGGTGCGCGGTTCGGATCTGGTAGTGACGGCGATCGCCGAAGGGCGCAAAGCCGCCGACGGCATCATGAACTACCTGGAAGTCTGAGCCGGCAAAGCCTGCCTGCGCTAACGAAAATGCCAGTCAGTTGTGCTGACTGGCATTTTTTTATCGCCTGGCAAACATGGCCGCGTTGGCTTACACCGCGTTGAGCGCCGCCAGCGATTTATCCAGCGCCCCGACCAGCCAGTCGATATCCTCGCGCTGGAAAGCCAACGGCGGGCGCAGTTTCAGCACGTTGCCGTACGGCCCGGCAACCGAGGTCAGCACCCGGTTTTCACGCAGCTTTTCGATCAGATCCAGCGCCAGCTGTTTGTCCGGCGTTTTCGTTTCACGATCGCTGACCAGCTCAAAGCCAATGAACAACCCGGCGCCACGCACATCACCCACGCATGCATATTTGTCCATCAACGTACGCAGTGCCGCCAGCAACTCTTCGCCGACAACCCGGCTATGCTCCTGCAAACCTTCGTCTTTAATCACCTGTAGCACGGCCTGCGCAGCGGCCATCGCCACCGGGTTGCCGCCAAAAGTATTGAAGTAAGGGATTTGATCGCTAAAAGCCGAAAGCACGGTATTTTTAGCCAGCAGCGCCGACACCGGAATGCCGTTACCCATCGGTTTACCGGTGGTCACAATATCCGGCACCACGCCGTGGCGGGCAAAACCCCAGAAGGCATCACCGGTACGGGCAAAGCCCGGCTGCACTTCATCAGCAATGAAAATACCGCCGTTTTTATGCACCACGTCCACCGCCTGCTGCAAGAAGCCTTTCGGGCCCGGCAGCACGCCGTCGGAAGAGAAAATGGAATCCGCCAGGAAACCGGCGAACTTGATGCCGTGCGCGGCCATATCGTCAATTTGCTTTTGGATCTCATTGGCAAACCATGCGCCCAAATCCGCGGCGCCAACGCGGTAACGATCAGGCGGCGGCACCAGGCGGGTGGTGGGCGCCAATGCCTGGCCGCTGCCCAGCGCCGGTGAAGCCCCGGAGGTTAAATCACTGGTGCCGTGGTAAGCCTCCTGGCTGACGATGATGCCGGTGCCGCCGCTGTAAGCGCGCGCAACACGGATCGCCAGATCGTTGGCTTCCGAGCCGGTGCACATATACATCGCGCGATCGATCTCTGCCGGCATGGTGGCCAACAGCGCTTCTGAATAATCCAGGATGCGCTCATGCAGATAACGGGTATGGGTGTTGAGCTGCATCATTTGCTGCTGCACCGCCTCAATCACCGCCGGATGGCAGTGGCCGATACTGGCGACGTTGTTATACACGTCAAGATACTGATTACCGGCGGCATCCCACAGATACTGGCCTTTGCCGCGCACCAGGTGCACCGGGTTACGGTAAAACAGCCGATACGATTCCCCCAGAACCTGCTGGCGCTTGTCGGTCAATTTGCGAATGTCAGCATCCAGTTCGTCCGCATGCTCGGCGCGAAAACTGTTGGTATCCATGATGGTTGAACGCGTTGCCATGGTCACTCCCATTCAAAGTGGTGTAAAGCGGATTTGAGAACAAAGGATCGTCAGTACCCTCATCTGCCCACTATCATGGCGTATTTTTATTAAAATGCAATAAAATACACAACTACATATTAATGCACAAAAGCAGGGCGTGGCATTGCACTTTTTTGGATCAGTGCCACCGCTGGCAGCGCGGCAAAGCGGCTAAAAAAACCTTTTGCAAAACAGCAACAAAAAAGCACAAAATCACCCAATACCCCGCAAAGGGCAACGCGCGCTCACCAACTGAAGAAGAACTATGCTGCAGGAAACCCGATTGCATCGCATCCGTGCCCTACTCACCACGCTCAACCAGGTGAGTACGGAACAAATTATCAAAGAGCTGGGTATTTCACGCGAAACCGCCCGGCGCGACATTATTGAGCTTGAATCGCAAGGGGCAGCGCGGCGCGTTCACGGCGGGATCGTGGCGGTAGATACGGCGCCGGAGCTGCCGCTTAACGTACGCAGCACCGTGCAGGCCAAAGAAAAGCGCGCCATCGCCAGGGCGGCGGCGCAGTTACTGCACCCAGGCCAGACGCTGTTTATCGATGCCGGCAGCACCACCACCATGCTGGCCGAAGAACTGCGTTCACTGGCCGGCATCACCATCATTACCAATAGCCTCAATGCGGCGCTGGTGTTGAGCGCCACCGAAGAATATGAAGCGATGAAAAACACGGTGATCCTGCTCGGCGGCAGCATGCAGGCCGGAGCCAAAGAAACGCGCGGCGATCTTACAGTCAACGAGATTTACCGCTACCGCGCCGACGTAGCGATGCTTTCCCCGGTAGGGATCGACGCCCGCAGCGGCGCCACCAGCTTCCACCCATATGAAGCCGCCATTGCACGGGCGATGGCGCAACAGGCAAACCAACTGGTGCTGCTGGCCGATCACAGCAAGCTCGGCGCAACCAGCCGAATGGTTTACGCCACGCCGAGTGAGATCGCGCTATTGATTACCGATAGCAACGCCGACAAGCAGCCGGCTTTCGCGGCGCTCAAGCGCGATTTGCCACGGGTATTGATCGGCTAAACCGCCGGCCTGAAGGCAAAAAAAACGGCCCCGTGTTGGGCCGTTCTGTCGTCTGGAAAAACGAGCGGTAGCAAAGCGTTACTTCACCACGCGCAGCGCCGGGCGGCCATCACGCGGCGGCTGCGGCGGCTCATCATCCGGGCCATTGTCATCGCCAGTATCCGGGCGATCGCCATCGATAACCGAGAGATTATCAGCCGGCGCGCTATCTTCAGCGCTGCCTTCGGCTTCGTTACCCGCCTCATAGGCCGGCTCCGATTCGAACAACGTGCCCGCGCCGTTTTCACGGGCGTAGATCGCCAGCACAGCGGCCATCGGTACCGAAACCTGGCGCGGCACGCCGCCAAAGCGGGCGTTAAACAGCACGCCGTCGTCGCCCAGTTGCAGATTGCCCACCGCACGCGGCGCAATGTTCAGCACAATCTGGCCATCGCGGGCAAACTCCATCGGCACCATTACGTCAGGACGCGTCACATCAACCACCAAATGCGGCGTCAGGTTGTTATCCAACAGCCAGTCATAGAAGGCCCGCAGCAGATACGGACGGCGCGGGGTCATCTGAGACATATCCATAACGCTTAGCCCCGGGTCTGCAAGCGCATTTCACGCTCGGCTTCGGTCAGGGATGCCAGGAACGCATCGCGTTCAAAGACGCGGGTCATGTAGCCTTTCAGCTCTTTTGAACCCGTACCGCTCAGCTCAATACCCAACTGCGGCAAACGCCACAGCAGCGGCGCCAGATAGCAATCCACCAGGCTGAACTCTTCGCTCATGAAATACGGCGTCTGGCCGAAGATCGGGGCGATCGCCAGCAGTTCTTCGCGCAGTTGGCGGCGGGCGGATTCTGCCTCCTGGCCGTTGCTCTGCTCGATTTTGTACATCAGCGAATACCAGTTTTTCTCAATGCGCAGCATCATCAAACGGCTTTCACCACGCGCAACGGGGTAAACCGGCATCAGCGGCGGGTGTGGGAAGCGCTCATCAAGGTATTCCATAATGATGCGGGACTCATACAGAGTGAGCTCGCGATCAACCAGGGTAGGCACCGTTTGGTAGGGATTGAGGTCAATCAGATCCTGCGGCAGGTTATCCAGATCAACCTGCTCGATCTCGACGCTAACACCTTTTTCCGCCAGTACAATACGTACTTGATGGCTAAAAATGTCGGTCGGGCCAGAAAACAGCGTCATTACCGAACGTTTGTTGGCAGCGACAGCCATGAAAACCTCCAAGTTATTTAGAAAATACTGCGAATAGCCAACGCTCCCCGCCAGCTTTCAGACTGCAGTGGCGCTTTCGCTTGCCCTTTGCTGCACGTGAAATCTATCGGGTATACCCGTCATACTTCCAGTGCGGGTATTTCAGGCTGCTATCCTGAATGTTCTTGACCGCAGGCCAGCAGCTGGCAGATAAACCTTGGGTCTGGGGAAACCGGCCTCGGAGGTAAACTGACGGCAACTGCTCGGCGAACAGGCGCAAAAGTGGATAATAGTTTACCAGATTTTGTCTGTTTTGTGGGGGCCGTGCGGCCATTTCGTGCTGAATTGTTTCGCCCGCCATCGATTCTGGCGGTGCGCGCCGAATGCCAGGCATAAAAAAACCCGGTGAAACACCGGGTTTTCGCGTAAACCATACTGCCAGGGCAGTAAAAATTAACGCTTGGAGAACTGCGGACGACGGCGTGCTTTACGCAGACCGACTTTCTTACGTTCAACTTGACGAGCATCACGAGTGACGAAGCCAGCTTTACGCAGTTCAGAACGCAGAGTCTCATCGTACTCCATCAGTGCACGGGTGATACCGTGACGGATAGCGCCCGCCTGACCGGAAATACCACCACCTTTAACGGTGATGTACAGATCCAGTTTACCAACCATGTCAACCAGTTCCAGCGGCTGGCGAACTACCATGCGGGCAGTTTCGCGACCGAAGTACTGTTCCAGGCTGCGTTGGTTGATAACGATGTTACCGTTGCCCGGCTTGATGAAGACGCGAGCGGCGGAGCTTTTGCGGCGACCAGTGCCGTAGTATTGATTTTCAGCCATTGCCATTAATCCCGATTAAATGTCCAGAACTTGCGGTTGCTGTGCCGCATGATTGTGCTCAGTGCCCGCGTAAACTTTCAGTTTACGGAACATTGCACGACCCAGCGGACCCTTTGGCAGCATGCCTTTAACCGCGATTTCAATCACACGCTCAGGACGGCGGGCAATCATCTCTTCAAAGGTCGCTTCTTTGATACCACCGATGTGGCCGGTGTGGTGGTAGTACATTTTGTCATTACGCTTGTTGCCGGTTACAGCAACTTTTTCAGCGTTCAGAACGATGATGTAATCACCGGTATCAACGTGCGGAGTGTATTCCGCTTTATGCTTGCCGCGCAGACGACGAGCCAGTTCAGTAGCGAGACGGCCCAAAGTTTTACCGTCCGCATCAACAACGTACCAGTCGCGTTTTACGGTTTCTGGTTTAGCTGTAAAAGTTTTCATTAAAAGCTTACCCAATAATTAGTTACACGTTGGTGAACACCCAAACGCTCGAAAACAGTTGAGGCTCACACGACCATCAAGTCCAGCAAACCTACCCCTTCGAATAGCCATTGCCGGCACTATAAAGTTTTTGGGAAAAAAACTTTGTTGTAACGTGGGGTCGCAAGATTATAGAGAAGTCGTTTGCAAAGATCGAACAGTTTTTGAATTGAAAAAGCATTTATCGCCGAAACGGGCCCGGAGAAGCGGGCCCAGCATGCGATCACGGCAAATGCGGGCGCTGCAGGTACGCTTCGCTCTGCATCTCTTGCAGGCGCGACAGGCAGCGTTGATATTCAAACTTAAGCTGCGTGCCCTGATAGATTTCCGCCATCGGCGCGGCCGCGGCGATCACCAGCTTAACGTTGCGCTCATAGAATTCGTCCACCAACGCCAGGAAGCGCCGCGCGGTGTTTTCCGCCTCCGTGCCCATGATCTGCACATTGTACAGCATAACGCTATGGTACAGCCGCGACAGCACAATATAGTCGAGCTGGCTGCGCGCCTCTTCGCACAGGGTATGGAAATCAACCGCCAGCACGCCATCTACCGCGCGGATCGCCTGTAACGGGCGGTGGTTAATCGTCAGCACCGGGGCATCGTCGCCAGGCCGGCCCGCCAGCCGCAGGAACATTTGATCCATTTCCTGCCGCGTTTGCGCGTTCAACGGCGCCAGATACAGGTGCGCCTGCGTTAGCGTACGCAGCCGGTAGTCAATGCCCGCGTCGACGTTCATCACCTCACAGAATTCATTGATCAACGCGATCGCCGGCAGAAAACGGGCGCGCTGCAAACCGTTGCGGTACAGATCGTCGGGCGGGATGTTCGAGGTCGCCACCAGCGTAATGCCGCGGGCGAACAGCGCCTGCAACAGCGTTGCCAGCAGCATGGCATCGGTAATGTCCGAGACAAAAAACTCATCGAAACACAACACGTCGGCCTGCGCCTTAAAGCCGTCGGCGACGATCTCCAGCGGGTTTTCATGCCCTTGTAACTCGGCCAGTTCCTCATGAACCCGCAGCATAAAACGGTGGAAATGCAGGCGCAGCTTGCGATCGCCCGGCAGGCTATGGAAAAACAGATCCATCAGCCAGGTTTTGCCACGCCCGACGCCGCCCCACATGTACAGCCCCTGCGCCGGGCGGGTTACCACCGCCGGGGCGCCCTTGCCCAGCCAGCGGCTGAGCGCGCCGCGCAGCCCGGCGGCCTGTGCCGGTGCGGCCGGCGTACGCTGTAGCAACTCATGGTAAATCCCCTCCAGGCGGGTAACGGCCTGGTGCTGAACCTCGTCGGGCTGATACTCGCCCGCCGCCAGCGCCTGCTGGTAACGTGCTAACGGTGACTGTGCCTGCATCTGTTCCCTATTTCCCTTTTATCGTTCAAGCTGCGGCCTGCATGCCGCCCTCCGCCACATCTTGAAATCTAATTACGGCTAATATTTATTTTGCCAATTTTCGGCGCTTATCGGCGCTGCTTCGCACCGTTATCGCCACCGTTATCGCCACTGCGATAACCACCATGCCCCGCCGAGCCGCGGGCAAAAGCGCATCAGGATTCCACTTGGACAAGGTTAACGGTTATAGTGGACATTATTAAATGAAAAATCCCTGCGGAACAACGAAGTCAAAATAGGAGTCATCATGACCTGGGAGTATGCGCTGATTGGTTTGGTGGTCGGTATCGTCATCGGTGCGGTAGCGATGCGTTTTGGTAACCGTAAATTACGTCAACAACAGGTTCTGCAAAACGAACTGGATAAAAGCAAAGCCGAGCTTGAAGAATACCGCCAGGAGCTGGTTGGCCACTTCGCCCGCAGCGCCGAGCTGTTGGATAACATGGCGCGCGACTATCGCCAGCTGTACCAGCACATGGCGAAAAGCTCGAATAACCTGCTGCCGGATCTGCCGATGCAGGATAACCCATTCCGCTATCGCCTGACCGAGTCCGAAGCGGATAACGATCAGGCGCCGGTCGAGATGCCGCGCGACTACTCTGAAGGCGCCTCCGGCCTGCTGCGCGGCGAGCCGCGCCGCGACTAACCTTCCGGTTTCAGCCCGTGGGCTCGCTCCCCCACGGGTTTTACCTTCCGCCCGCCTGATTATCCCCCGCCCGCAGTCACGCTATCCTTTACGGACCTTTACGGAACCCGGTGAACTTTTCACGCAAATTCACGGTCTTAGAGTTCACCAGCATGTCGTCTGTATTCTATTATCATTATTACACCAGCAAGTATTGAGAGAGTTATCATCAATGAATAAAAAATCTTTAATCCTTAGTACATTAGCGATGGCTATCGGTTTATCCACCGCCGCTGTGCCGGCCGCCAACGCCACGCTGCCGGTCGCCGTACAGGGGCAACAGATGCCGAGCCTGGCGCCTATGCTGGAAAAAGTCTTGCCTGCGGTGGTCAGCGTCCATGTTGAAGGCACCCAGGTACAGAGCCAGCAGGTGCCTGAAGAGTTCAAACGCTTCTTCGGCCCGAATTTCCCCACCCAGCGGCAGAACGCCCGCCCGTTTGAAGGGCTGGGTTCCGGCGTAATTATCGACTCCGCCAAAGGCTATATCCTCACCAACAACCACGTGATCAACAACGCCGACAAAATCAAGGTGCAATTGAACGACGGGCGCGAGTTTGACGCCAAGCTGATCGGCCGTGATGAACAAACGGATATTGCCCTGCTGCAGGTGAGCGCCACCAACCTGACCGCCGTGAAGATGGCCGATTCCGACCAGCTGCGCGTCGGCGATTTCGCCGTCGCCGTAGGTAACCCTTTCGGCCTCGGCCAAACCGCCACTTCCGGCATTATTTCAGCGCTGGGGCGTAGCGGTTTGAACCTGGAAGGGTTGGAAAACTTCATCCAGACCGATGCGTCAATCAACCGCGGTAACTCCGGCGGCGCGCTGGTCAACCTCAACGGCGAGCTGATCGGCATCAATACCGCCATCCTGGCGCCCAGCGGCGGCAACGTCGGCATCGGCTTTGCCATCCCAAGCAACATGGCGCAGAAGTTGAGCCAGCAGTTGATTGAGTTCGGCGAAGTGAAACGCGGCCTGTTGGGCATCAAGGGCAGCGAGATGACCGCAGAAATGGCGAAAGCGTTTAATACCACCGCCCAGCGCGGCGCCTTTGTCAGCGAAGTCATGCCGAAATCCGCCGCCGCGAAAGCCGGCATCAAGGCCGGCGATATCCTGATCTCCATCGACGGCAAGCCGGTGAGCAGCTTCGCCGAGCTGCGTGCCAAAGTGGGCACCACCGCGCCGGGCACCACCATCAAAGTCGGTCTGCTGCGCGATGGCAAACCGCTGGAAGTGGCCGTTACGCTGGAAAACAGCGAAAGCGCCAGTACCAATGCCGAAACCCTGTCGCCGGCCCTGCAGGGCGCATCGCTTAGCAACGGCGCGCTGGCGAGCGGCGATCCAGGTGTGAAAATCGACAACGTGACCAAAGACAGCCCGGCTGCGCAGGCCGGCCTGCAGAAAGGCGATGTGATCATCGGCGTTAACCGCCAGCGGGTGAAAAACGTCACCGATCTGCGTAAGGTGCTGGAAGCCAAGCCGCCGGTGATGGCGCTCAACATCGCCCGCGGCGGTGAAACGCTGTATCTGCTGTTACGCTGATTTGGGTTAAACAACCGGGCACGGTAACATTACTGTGCCCGGTTAACTCATGTTATCCTCCGTGGATAACTTCTCTCACATACTAAAACCCCATGTTCGCTAATCTGTTACGTTCTATCGTTATTGGTCTGATCGTCGCCGGGCTGCTGCTGGTCGCCCTGCCCATGCTGCGCCACACCAATAGCCTGTTTGCAGAAAAGCGTGAAAACACCAGCAGCGAAGAGCCACTGAGCTTTAATAAGGCGGTGCGCCGCGCCGCGCCTGCGGTGGTCAATATTTACAACCGCAATGTCGACGGTTCCGTCAATGCCCTCTCGCTCGGCTCTGGGGTGATCATGAACGAGCGCGGTTACATCATCACTAACCGCCATGTGATCAAAGACGCCCAGCAAATCACCGTGGTGCTGCAAGACGGGCGCAAGTATGAAGCTTTACTGGTCGGCTCTGATGGCCTGACCGATCTGGCGGTGTTGAAAATCGCCCCAGGCAATTTACCGGTCATCCCGATCAATGCCCAGCGCGTCGCACATGTTGGCGACATCGTGCTCGCCATCGGCAACCCCTATAACCTGGGGCAAACCATCACGCAGGGGATCCTTAGCGCCACCGGGCGTATCAGTATGAGCACCACCGGCCGCCAAACCTTCCTGCAAACCGATGCCTCGATTAACCACGGCAACTCCGGCGGTGCGCTGGTGAACTCCGTGGGCGAACTGATTGGCATCAATACCCTCACCTATGACAAAGTCACCGACGGCGAAACCCCTGAAGGGCTGGGCTTTGCCATCCCGGTCGCGTTGGCCACCAAGATCATGGATAAACTGATCCGCGATGGCCGGGTGATCCGCGGCTATTTCGGCATCAACGGTGCCGAAACCCTGCAGGGCGGCATCATGGTCACCAAAATCGAACAAGACGGCCCGGCGGCCAACGCGGGGTTGCGCATCAAAGACATTATCATCAAGGTCGACAATAAACCGGCGGTGTCGGTGCTGGAAACCATGGACCAGGTGGCGGAAATCCGCCCAGGCACCGAGATCCCGGTGGTGGTGGTGCGCAACGGTCAACCGATGACGCTGAAAATGGTGGTGGGCGAGTTCCCTGAATACAGCGATTCCAACAGCTAACGACCGGCACCGGCCACTTGTCGCCATAAAATAAAACCCCTTCTCACGCTTGGCGAGAAGGGGTTCTGCAATTCGCCGTTGGGCAGCGATTACTCGTCGGTTTCTTTCACACGCTCGATATTGGCGCCCAGCGCGCGCAGCTTGTCTTCAATACGCTCATAGCCGCGATCGATGTGATAAATACGATCGACCGTCGTCACGCCGTCGGCGATACAGCCGGCCAACACCAGGCTGGCGGAAGCGCGTAAATCGGTCGCCATCACCTGTGCGCCGGAAAGCTGCTCAACGCCGTGGCAAATCACCGTGTTGCTTTCGATTTCCGCTCGGGCGCCCATACGAATCAGCTCTGGCACGTGCATGAAGCGGTTTTCAAAGATGGTTTCAGTGATCACCCCCGTGCCTTCCGCCACCAGGTTCAACAGGCTGAACTGCGCCTGCATGTCGGTCGGGAAGCCGGGATGCGGCGCCGTGCGCACGCTGACCGCCTTCGGGCGTTTTCCATGCATGTCCAGGCTGATCCAGTCTTCGCCGACTTCGATATCCGCCCCCGCTTCGCGCAGTTTCGCCAGCACCGCATCCAGCGTGTCCGGGCGCGTGTTGCGGCAAATCACTTTGCCGCCGGAAATCGCGGCGGCCACCAGGAAGGTCCCGGTTTCGATACGGTCCGGCAACACGCGGTACACGCCGCCGCCCAGGCGCTCTACGCCTTCGATGGTGATTTTATCGGTACCCGCGCCGCTGATTTTGGCGCCCAGGGTGTTGAGGAAGTTCGCCGTATCGACGATTTCCGGCTCACGCGCGGCGTTTTCGATGATGGTGGTGCCCGTCGCCAGCGTTGCTGCGCTCATGATGGTCACCGTCGCGCCCACGCTCACTTTATCCATGACGATATGCGCGCCCTTCAGGCGGCCATCGACAGAGGCCTTGACGTAGCCTTCTTCAAGCTTGATCTCGGCACCCAGTTGTTCAAGGCCGGTAATGTGTAGATCGACCGGGCGGGCGCCAATCGCGCAGCCGCCGGGAAGGGAAACCTGGCCACGGCCAAAGCGCGCGACCAGCGGGCCAAGCGCCCAGATGGAAGCGCGCATGGTTTTCACCAAATCGTACGGCGCACAATACTCATCAACGCCGCTGGCATCCACATACACGGAACCATTGCGCTCAATTTTGGCACCCAATTGATTGAGTAGCTTAATGGTGGTGTCGATATCCCTCAGTTTGGGAACATTCTGCAGCTCGACCGGCTCTTCCGCCAGCAAGGCGGCAAACAGAATTGGCAGGGCGGCATTTTTCGCCCCGGAAATAGCCACTTCCCCACTCAGGCGGGTCCGGCCCTGCACACGAAATTTATCCATTTGACTACTCTCAGTTATTCATTCAACAAGCCGCTAGCCGAAGGGGCGAGCCGCCTTAAAATCCATTGAGTTTGCGATCCCGCTGCCACTCTTCCGGCGTAAAGGCCTTGATCGACAAGGCATGGATGCGGTTATCTGCAATATACTCCATCAGCGGCGCATAGACCGTCTGCTGTTTTTTTACACGGCTCATCGCGGCAAACATTTCACCCACAACGATCACCTGAAAGTGACTGCCGTCACCCGAAACGTGTACTTCATCCAGTGCCAACGCGTTCATCAGCACGTCTTTAATTTCATTATTTTCCATAGTATCCAGTTCTGCTGCAAAAGGATCATAAACAGCCTGACATCTTAGTGGAATACGGCGCGTTCTTAAACCAAAGAAAAACGCACAAAGGCAGGCACCTGGGTTTTTATTTGCCACAGGGCGGGAGCGGAACAAGCGATAAAAAAATGCCGGTCATGCATAGCTGACCGGCATGAGATTGCCAGGCGATGGGGCGTTACGCTTCTTGCGCGGCGCCCACCGGCATGATATCGCGCAGATTATAGAGCGTAATCAGGGTGTTGAGCTTATCGGTGACCCCGTCGATACGCAGATCTATGCCGCGCTGCCGCTGCTGTTCGCGCAGGTGCAGCAACAGCGCCAGGCCGGAGGAATCAACGCGCTGCAGCTGCGCCACGTCGATGGCCGTTTTGCCGGCCAGCAACTTATCGCGCTGCTGCCACAGCGGCAGCAGGGTATCGCGATCCAGGTGGCCGCTTAGCACCAGCCGATCCTGCTGTTCCTCAAAACGCAGTGCGTCCGCCATTACTTCTTCTGATCCAGCGTAATCGGCTGCTGTGCCGCGGCCTGCAATTGCTTCGTTAGCCCGTCCACACCGGCGGTGCGCAGGGTGGAAGCCCATTCGTTCTGTTTGGTGGTGATCATGCTGACGCCTTCGGCAATCATGTCATAAGCCTGCCAGTAGCCCGTGCGGGTATTTTTGCGCCACTGGAAGTCCAGACGCACCGGCGGACGGCCGCCGTTATCAATGATGGTAACGCGGATAGCGATAATGCTGGCATCGCCCAACGGTTGTTCCGGCGCAATCTGATACGTTTGCCCATGATACAGCGCCAGCGCCTGGCCGTACGCCTGTTCCAGATAAGACTGGAACGCGGTGAAGTAGGCTTCACGCTGCGCCGGGGTCGCGTCTTTGTAATAACGGCCCAGCACCAGTGCGCCTGCATATTTCACCTGTACATAGGGCATCAGTTCGTCATGCACAATAGTGCGCAGATAGTTGGGATCCTGTTTGATTTTCGGCTGTTCATCTTTCAGGCGATCGAAGGTTTTCTGCGCCGCCTCGTGCATCATGCTGTAGGGGTTGGTCTGATCTGCCGCCATTGCCAGCGGGGCAACTACGGCCAGCAGAGCAACCATCATTAAACGTTTAAACATGCAGGCTTCCTCTCTCAGTGTTCAGGGGTCGGTTGCGGTGCGCGACCGTCGGTGGGTGCCGCGGCCGCATCTTCCGATTTGGCTGCGCTGTCCTGGCCGCCACTTTTATACAGGAATTGGCCAATCAAATCTTCCAGCACCATGGCGGATTTGGTGTCTTGAATAGAGCCGCCGTTCTTCAGAATGGCCGTGCCCATTTCCGGATCCTCAAACCCCATGTTCAGCGCCAGATACTGCTCGCCCAGCAGGCCGGAGGTGCGGATCGCCAACGAACTGGTGTCGGGAATGTGGTTGTATTGCTCTTGAATATCTATCGCCACCCGTGGGGTATAGGTATTGGGATCGAGCGAAATATCCGCCACACGCCCAATCACCACGCCGCCGATCTTCACCGGGGAACGCGCTTTCAAACCGCCGATATTGTCAAAGGTGGCGTAGATGCGATAGGTGTGTTCGCTACCGATTGATTTCAGGTTGGCCACCTGCAGGCAGATAAAAATGATGGCGCCCAGCGCAATCAGCATGAATAGCCCAACCCAGATTTCACTCTTCTTCGTTTGCATCGAATCAATTCCCAAACATCAGTGCTGTCAGCACGAAATCCAATCCCAGCACCGCCAGCGACGAGTGCACCACGGTACGGGTCGTTGCCCGGCTAATTCCTTCGGAGGTCGGAATGGCGTCGTAACCGTTAAAGATAGCAATCCAGGTAACGGTAATGGCAAACACCACGCTTTTGATCAGGCAGTTAAGCAAATCCTGCCGCCATTCGACCGCCCCTTGCATCGCCGACCAGAAAAAGCCGCTGTCGATGCCCTTCCAATCCACGCCCACCACCGAACCGCCCCAGATGCCGACGGCCACGAAGATGATCGTCAATAGCGGCATGCTGATAAGCCCGGCCCAAAAGCGCGGGGAAACAATACGGCGCAGCGGATCGACCGCCATCATTTCCAGGCTGGAGAGTTGTTCCGTCGCCTTCATCAGGCCGATTTCCGCCGTCAACGCCGAGCCGGCGCGGCCGGCGAACAACAACGCGGTGACCACCGGCCCAAGCTCGCGCAGCAGCGACAGCGCCACCATCATGCCCAGACTGGCTTCCGCACTGTAAGTGGTGAGCACCAGGTAGCCCTGCAGCCCCAGCACCATGCCGATAAACAACCCGGAGACCATGATAATCAATAACGATTGCACGCCGACGTTGTATAGCTGCTTGATCAAAAGCGGCCATTGCTTACGCGGCTCAGGCCGCCCAACCAGCGCGCCGAACAACATCAAACCGGCACGCCCAAAGGTGGTGCTGGTATGGATGCCGCGGCGCCCCAGGGCCGCTAACGCCTGTAATAACATAAGGATACTTACTCCCTCTTACCTAGCAGATCGGCCTGATAATCGCCGGCCGGATAACGAAACGGAACCGGCCCATCGGCAATACCATCCAGGAACTGACGCACGCGCGCATCGGGGTTGCTTTGTAATTGCTGCGTGCTTCCTTGTGCAATCACATGGTGATCGGCAATCAGATAGGCATAGTCGGCGATGCTCAGCACCTCCGGCACATCGTGCGAAACCACAATGCAGGTGATGCCCAGCGCATGGTTCAATTCATCGATAAGCTTCACCAGCACCCCCATGGTGATAGGATCCTGGCCAACGAACGGCTCATCAAACATGATCAGCGCCGGGTCCAGCGCAATCGCGCGCGCCAGCGCCGCACGCCGGGCCATACCGCCGGACAGCTCATTGGGCATCAGGTTAGCCGCCCCGCGCAGGCCCACGGCCTCGAGCTTCATCATTACCGTGCTGTGCAACAGCGGCGCCGGCAAACGGCTGTGCTCCCGCAGCGGATAGGCAACGTTTTCAAACACGCTCAGATCGGTAAACAGCGCGCCCGACTGGAACAGCATGCTCATTTTTTTACGTGCGTGATACAGCTGGTGGCGCGAGAGCGCCGGGATATTATCGCCATCAAACCAGATTTCACCGCGATCGGGCACCAACTGGCCGCCAATCAGGCGCAGCAGCGTGGTTTTGCCAATGCCGGACGGCCCCATGATCGCCGTAACCTTGCCACGGGGAACCACCAGGTTGATGTCTTCAAATATCAGCCGACCGCCGCGAGAAAAATGCATCCCGCGCACTTCGACCAGATTTTCTGCCTTTTGCTGCATATTAATGAGCCCTTTGCGGCTTTTACTTATCCGTATGTTAAAACAATGCGCCCGATACGTCTCATTTTTACAAAAACTTACCTTCTGCCGTGCGCCGAATAACACCCGGTAAGCCAGGCGCAAAAGCGCCTATTGCAGGCCCAGCGACGGCGCGATTCTGCTGCACCAGCACGGCGCGATGACTGATTTTACTTTTGCCCCGCACACGGTCAAAATTAGCCGCATAAATGAAAAAAATGAAGCTGTTCAAATGTTAGCCGGCAACGCTTTTATGCACCACCGCGGCCCACAACGCCGCGCATAAAGATAGCCGGGCAGTGATTTTTAACCAACGAACCGGGATGATTATCCACTAAAGGGCTCTGCATGTTTCTCGCAATCGCGTTATTGATCGTTGGTTTATTTTTACTGGTGTATGGCGCTGACCGTTTAGTTTACGGTGCGGCCGTGATTTCCCGTTCGCTCGGCGTGCCGCCGTTGATCATCGGGATGACCATTGTCGGTATCGGCACGTCGCTGCCGGAGTTGATTGTTTCCGTCACCGCTGCGCTGAACGGGCAGATAGATATGGCAGTGGGAAACGTTTTAGGTTCCAACATTACCAATATATTACTGATTCTTGGCGTAGCCGCGCTGATTCACCCGCTTTCAGTTCAATCCGAAATCCTGCGGCGCGAACTCCCGCTAATGTTGGCAGTCACAGTGCTGTGTGGCTTCGTGTTGATGAATAACACCCTCAGCCGGCTGGACGGCCTACTGCTGCTGGCTGCAGCGGCCGGGTTTATTCTGCTGATGCTGAAGATCGCCCGCCGGGCCCAGCAACAGGGCAATGACAGCCTGACCGTCGAACAACTGGCCGAATTGCCGCAGGACAGCAGCAGCACCGTCGCCATCCTGTGGCTGGTGTTGGCGTTTATCATTCTGCCGCTCTCGTCGAAGATGATTGTCGACAACGCCACAGTGATCGCCCACTACTTCGGCCTCAGCGAACTGGTGGTGGGCCTGACGATTATCGCAGTCGGCACCAGCCTGCCGGAACTGGCCACGTCTATCGCCGGCGCACTGAAGGGCGAAGATGACATGGCGATCGGCAACATCATCGGTTCGAATATTTTCAACACGGTGATCGTGCTGGGCGTGCCCGCCCTGCTGTCGCCAGGCAGCGTTGATCCGGCCGCATTCCACCGCGATTACTGGGTCATGCTGGCGGTCAGCATCATATTCAGCGCACTGTGCATCGGCCGCAAACATCGCATCGGTCATCTGGCGGGCGCTCTGTTATTATGTGGCTTTATTGCGTACCTGGCGGTGCTGTTCTTTACGCCACTCAGTACGTTCGGCTTCGGCCAATAGTCTGCGGCAACAGGCCAACGGCAACCGTGCGTGCGCCGGCCCGCTGAACTGCCAGAAAAACAACGCTGTTGTAGCGTCAAGCATGGCGCATACAAACCGATGGGAATGACGTATGTCAAACATTCAGTTGCAACCCGGCTTTGATTACCAGCAGGCCGGCAAAGAGGTACTGCGGCTCGAGCTTGAAGGCCTGACCCAGCTCGATCAATATATCAATGCAGACTTCACCCGCGCCTGCCAGACCATCGCCGCCTGCAGCGGCAAAGTGGTGGTGATGGGCATGGGCAAATCCGGCCATATCGGCTGTAAAATTGCGGCGACCCTCGCCAGCACCGGCACGCCATCGTTTTTCGTGCATCCGGCAGAGGCCAGCCACGGCGATCTCGGCATGGTTTCCCGCCAGGACATCGTGTTGGCCATCTCCAATTCCGGTGAATCCGCTGAAATTCAGGCGCTGATCCCGGTGCTTAAACGCCAGCAAATCACGCTGATTTGCATGACCAACAACCCGGAAAGCACCATGGGGAAAGCGGCGGATCTGCACCTGTGCATTAAAGTGCCGCAGGAGGCTTGCCCGCTGGGCCTGGCGCCAACCACCAGCACCACCGCCACTCTGGTGATGGGCGATGCGCTGGCGGTGGCGCTGCTGCAGGCACGTGGTTTTACGCCGGAAGATTTCGCCCTGTCGCACCCCGGCGGCGCGCTGGGCCGCCGCCTGCTGCTGCGCGTTAGCGATATCATGCACAGCGGCGATGAAATCCCCTATGTCAGCGCCGGGGCCTCGCTGCGCGACGCCTTGCTGGAAATCACCCACAAAAACCTGGGCATGACGGTTATCTGCCGCGAACCGATGAAAATCGCCGGTATTTTTACCGATGGCGACCTGCGCCGCGTGTTTGACATGGGGATCGACCTCAACAATGCTAAAATCGCCGATCTGATGACCCCCGGCGGCATCCGGGTGCCCCCGAATACCTTGGCGGTCGATGCGCTGAACCTGATGCAACAGCGGCACATTACCGCCCTGCTGGTTGCCGATGGCGACCAATTGCAGGGTGTGGTACATATGCATGACATGCTGCGCGCCGGCGTCGTTTAAACCGAGCAGCATTTGCCCGGCCGACCGGCCCATGGCGACAAGCGCGCATGCATTTATCTTTTTTGAGGAAATTCAATGAGTCTGATTGAGACCTGTTACGGGCCGATAGCAAACGACGTCATGGCCCGGGCCAGGAAAATCCGCCTGCTGATTTGCGATGTCGACGGTGTGCTGTCAGACGGCCTGATCTACATGGGCAACAGCGGCGAAGAGCTGAAAGCCTTCAACGTGCGCGACGGATACGGCATCCGCTGCCTGAAAACGTCGGGCATTGAGGTGGCGATCATCACCGGCCGCTCGGCGCGGCTGCTAGAGGATCGGGCGCAAACGCTGGGCATCAGCCACCTGTATCAGGGGCAGTCAGATAAGCTTTTGGCCTTCCGTGAACTGTTGGATACACTGTCGCTGGCGGCGGATCAGGTGGCCTATATCGGCGATGATCTGATTGACTGGCCGGTTATGGAACAGATCGGGCTGGCGGTGGCCGTGGCCGACGCCCACCCATTGCTGCTGCCGCGCGCCCATTACGTTACCCGGATTGCCGGCGGCAAAGGCGCCGTGCGTGAGCTGTGTGACATCATACTGCTGGCGCAGAACAAACTGGAGGGCGCCAAGGGGCTGTCGATATGAGCAAAACCAAACTTTGGATCACCATTGTGCTGGCGGTGATCGCGCTGTCCCTGATTGGCTGGAACATGGCGGATTTCGACGATGACGCCACGGCGCCGGTGGTAAATGATAAAGACCCCACCTATCAGAGCCAACATACGGTCACGGTAGTGTACAATCCCACCGGCAAACTGAATTACAAACTGGTGTCGGAAGACGTAAAGTATTACACCACGGATGAACTGAGCTGGTTCACCGCCCCCGTGATGACGCTGTTTGATGACAACGCGGTGGCCATTTGGTCGGTGCGCTCCGATCGCGCCAAATTGACCAAAGACCGGATGCTGTACCTGTATGGCCACGTCGAGGTGGACAGCCTGACCACCACGTCGCAATTGGAAAAAATTAAAACGGACAATGCTCAAGTGAATCTGGTGACCCAGGACGTGATGTCCGACGATGAAGTGACGTTATACGGCACCAATTTCACCTCTAACGGCATGAAAATGCGTGGGAACCTGCGGGCCAAAACCGCTGAGTTGATTGATAAGGTCAAGACCAACTATGAAATCCAGAACCCAAAAACAAATCCGTAATCTGTTGATCGGAAGCCTCATCCTGGCGGCAAGCGGCCCCGTGTTCGCGCTCAAGTCTGACTCCAGCCAGCCTATCAATATTGATTCGCTGCAGCAGTCCCTGGATATGCAAAACAACGTCAGCACCTTCACCGATAACGTGGTGATCAAGCAAGGGACGATCGAAATCAAAGCCGATAAAGTGGTGGTCACCCGCCCTGGCGGCGACCAAAACAAAATGTATATCGAAGCGTTCGGTAAGCCGGTCACCTTCTATCAAATGCAGGACAACGGCAAACCGGTGAAAGGCCATGCGCAGAAAGTCCGCTATGACGTGGCGCCGCAGCTGGTCACCCTGACGGGCAACGCTTATCTGGAGCAGCTCGACAGCAACGTGAAAGGCGATCGCATTACCTATCTGGTGCAGCAGCAGCAAATGCAGGCGTTTAGCGATAAAGGCAGCCGCGTAACGACGATCCTGGTACCGTCGCAGTTGCAGGATAAAAACGGGCAAACGAAGAGTAACTAATCACTTATGGCAACACTCATCGCAGAAAACCTGGCGAAAGCCTACAAGGGCCGCAAAGTCGTTGAAGACGTCAGCCTGAAAGTGAACTCTGGCGAGATCGTCGGCCTGCTCGGCCCGAACGGCGCAGGCAAAACCACCACCTTTTACATGGTGGTGGGCATCGTGCAGCGCGATGCCGGGCGCATCGTAATCGACGAAGAAGACATCAGCATTTTGCCGTTGCACGCCCGTGCGCGCCGCGGCATCGGCTACCTGCCGCAGGAAGCCTCGATCTTCCGCCGCCTGAGCGTGTATGACAACCTGATGGCCGTGCTGCAAATCCGCCAGGATCTGACCAGCGAACAGCGTGAAGACCGTGCGGTGGAACTGATGGAAGAGTTTCACATCAGCCACCTGCGCGACAGCCTGGGCCAATCGCTGTCAGGCGGCGAACGCCGCCGCGTGGAGATCGCCCGGGCGTTGGCCGCCAACCCGAAGTTTATCCTGTTGGATGAGCCGTTTGCCGGGGTTGACCCCATTTCCGTTATCGATATAAAAAAAATCATCGAGCACCTGCGGGACAGCGGTCTGGGCGTGCTGATCACCGACCACAACGTGCGCGAAACGCTGGACGTATGTGAACGCGCCTATATCGTCAGCCAGGGCAAATTGATTGCTCATGGCACGCCGGATGCTATTCTGGCCGATGAACAGGTGAAACGCGTTTATCTGGGTGAGGAATTCCGCCTGTAAGCACCAGCGCGTCCTTAGAGACGACTGTTAACGGAAGTAGTGAAGATATGAAGCAAGGTTTGCAACTCAGGCTCAGCCAACAGCTAGCCATGACCCCGCAGCTACAGCAGGCCATCCGTCTGCTGCAGTTGTCCACGCTCGAACTCCAGCAGGAGATCCAACTGGCGTTAGAGAGCAATCCGCTGCTTGAACAGACCGATCTGCACGACGAAGTCGACGCCAAAGAAAACAACGAAACCGAAGGGCTGGATACCCGCGAGGCGCTGGAGCAAAAGGACATGCCGGAAGAGCTGCCGCTGGACGCCACCTGGGATGAAATTTACACCGCCGGCACGCCTTCAGGCACCGGCACCGACTACAGCGATGACGAACTGCCGGTGTACCAGGGTGAAACCACCCAAACGCTGCAGGATTACCTGATGTGGCAGGTCGATTTAACGCCGTTTTCCGACACCGACGCCGCCATCGCCACCTCGATCGTCGATGCCGTCGATGACACCGGCTACCTCACCGTCCCTCTGGAAGACATTCTGGAGAGCATGGGTGACGAGAATGTGACAATGGACGAGGTGGAAGCGGTGTTAAAACGCGTGCAGCGTTTTGATCCGGTCGGCGTTGCCGCGCGCGATCTGCGCGACTGCCTGCTGGTTCAGCTTTCACAGTATGCCAAAGACACGCCGCATCTGGCCGAAGCGCGGCTGATTATCAGCGATCACCTCGATCTGCTGGCAAACCACGATTTCCGCAGCCTGATGCGGGCAACGCGGTTAAAAGAAGATACACTGAAAGAAGCCATGGTGCTGATTCAGTCGCTCGATCCGCGCCCCGGCCAGTCGATCAATACCGGCGAGTCGGAATATGTGATCCCGGACGTGCTGGTGCGCAAGGCGCACGGCAAATGGACGGTGGAGCTCAATACCGACAGCGTGCCGCGGCTGAAGATCAATCAGCAGTACGCCGCGCTGGGCAACAGCGCGCGCAACGAAGCGGACGGCCAGTTTATCCGCAGCAACCTGCAGGAAGCCAAATGGCTGATTAAAAGCCTGGAAAGCCGTAACGAAACGCTGCTCAAGGTCACGCGCTGCATCGTGGATCAACAGGAGGCGTTTTTCGAGCAGGGCGAAGAGTTCATGAAGCCAATGGTGCTGGCCGATATCGCCCAGGCCGTCGACATGCATGAATCGACCATTTCGCGTGTCACCACGCAGAAGTTCCTGCACAGCCCGCGCGGCATTTTCGAATTAAAATATTTCTTCTCCAGCCACGTGAATACCGACAGCGGCGGCGAAGCCTCCTCGACGGCGATTCGTGCCCTGGTGAAGAAATTAATCGCGGCGGAAAACCCCGCCAAACCACTGAGCGACAGCAAGCTGGCAACCTTGCTTTCCGATCAGGGGATCATGGTTGCCCGCCGTACCGTCGCCAAGTACCGAGAGTCGTTGTCCATCCCGCCGTCAAACCAGCGCAAGCAGTTGATTTGACCTCAACAGAGAAGGAAGACACTATGCAACTCAATATCACCGGCCACAATATTGACATCACCGATCCCCTGCGCGAGTTTGTGAACACCAAGTTCGCCAAGCTTGAGCAGTACTTTGATCGCATCAACCAGGTGTATGTTGTTCTCCGCGTGGAGAAAGTGCAGCAGATTGCCGAAGCAACGCTGCACGTCAATGGCGGCGAGTTGCACGCCACTTCGGAAGACGAAAATATGTATGCCTCTATCGACAGCCTGATCGACAAGCTGGCGCGTCAATTGAACAAACATAAAGAAAAGTTGAAACAATATTGATATGAAGGGGCATTCTGTTAATGGGTGCTCCCCCAACGTAGCCGCTGGGCTACCGGGTAACCATCGGCGCGTTATTCTTGCGGATAACGCGCCGATAAGCCATCAGGGCCAAAATGCGAAAAAAACCGGTTCATCAAGCCAGGCAGCGCAGGCCATTGCAGCGCGGCCAGCGGGCAACAATCCACGCGGCCTTCGGGTTCGCCACCTGCCGGCAAAACGGCTTCATGATGGTTTTTAAGTGAAAATAAAATGAACAACGAACCTATGCAACTTAGCACGGTGCTCAATATGGAGTGCACCAAAGGCGCGGTACACTGCACCAGTAAAAAACGGGCTTTGGAAATTATCAGCGAACTGGCGGCCAAACAGCTCAACCTGCCGTCGCAGGTGGTGTTCGACGCGGTTCTCACCCGTGAAAGAATGGGCAGTACCGGCATTGGCAACGGTATCGCAATCCCGCACGGCAAGCTGGAAGAAGATACCCTGCGCGCCATCGGCGTATTTTTGCGCCTTGAGCAGCCGATTGCGTTCGACGCCGTTGATAACCAGCCGGTCGATCTGTTGTTCGCCTTATTGGTGCCGGCCAATCAGTGCCAGGCGCATTTGCACACCCTGGCGCTGGTCGCCAAACGCCTGGGCGATAAAACCGTCTGCCGCCGCCTGCGCGCGGCGCAAAGCGATGAAGAGCTTTACCAAATTATTACCGAGTAAGCCGCCCGGCGGCGTGACTTCACGCCGCGGTAGCGATACTGTTTCAGGGAATGGATCCCGGCTAATGCCAGGATAATCATGTTTCTAACGGTGGCGATGAATGCCACTCCGATGCCAGGGGAGTTGCCACATGGTGCTGATGATAGTCAGCGGCCGTTCCGGCTCAGGAAAATCCGTCGCTCTACGGGCGCTGGAAGACATGGGTTTTTACTGCGTTGACAACCTGCCGGTGGTGCTGCTGCCGCAGTTAGCCCAAACGCTGGCGGAACGCAATAGCTCCGCGGCAGTCAGTATTGACGTTCGCAACATGCCGGAATCGCCGGAAGTCTTTGAATACGCGATGACGCAGTTGCCGGATTCCTTCTCACCACAGCTGCTTTTCCTCGATGCCGACCGCAATACCCTGATCCGCCGTTACAGCGATACCCGCCGCCTGCATCCCCTCTCCAGCAAAAACCTGTCGCTGGAAAGCGCGATCGACGAAGAGAACGATCTGCTCGAACCGTTGCGTTCACGCGCCGATCTGATTATCGACACTTCGGAAATGTCGGTGCATGAGCTGGCGGAAATGCTGCGCACGCGCCTGCTGGGCAAACGCGAACGCGAGCTGACCATGGTGTTTGAGTCCTTTGGCTTTAAGCACGGTATCCCGATCGACGCCGATTACGTGTTCGACGTGCGCTTTCTGCCGAACCCGCACTGGGATCCTAAGCTGCGCCCGATGACCGGGCTGGATAAACCGGTCGCCTCGTTCCTCGATCGCCACACCGAGGTGCACAATTTTATCTACCAGACGCGCAGCTACCTGGAGCAATGGCTGCCGATGCTGGAAACCAACAACCGCAGCTACCTGACGGTGGCCATTGGCTGTACCGGCGGTAAACATCGCTCGGTGTATGTGGCCGAACAACTGGCCGACTATTTCCGTTCACGCGGTAAAAATGTGCAATCGCGCCACCGCACGCTGGAAAAACGCAAACCATGACGGTCAGGCAAACGGTAGAAATCAAAAACAAGCTTGGCATGCACGCCCGCCCGGCGATGAAGCTGTTTGAGCTGGTGCAGAGCTTCGACGCCGAAGTGATACTGCGCAATGACAGCGGCACCGAGGCCGAAGCCAGCAGCGTGATTGCGTTGCTGATGCTGGATTCCGCCCAGGGGCGGCAGATCGAGGTAGAAGCCAACGGGCCGGAAGAAAAAAAAGCCCTGGCAGCCGTGATCGAACTGTTCAACGCCGGGTTTGATGAGGATTAGCGCCACTCACGCCCTTTTCCTTCCTTTTCCCTCACCCCAACCCTCTCCCAAGGGGAGAGGGGGTAGTTCAGAGTCGAAGGAAGGTTCACTCCAAAAGCACTAGCCTTACAGCGTACGCCCCCTCTCCCTATGGGAGAGGGCCGGGGTGAGGGTGAAGGGCATTAAATCCGGCTCAGGCAATCCAGCGCCACCGATTTAAAACTGTCGAAATCCTCACTGCCCAGCAGACGGCTCATCGAACGTTCGCGCACAAAAGTCACGAACAGCTCGTAAATCGCCATCGCCTCTTCGTAATCACTTTTACTGATCGCCAGCAGGAAAATCACATACGCCCGCTCGCCGTCGCCCCAGGCGATGCCCTGCGGCGCCAGGATGGTCACCACCACGGTTTTCTTCGCCAACAGCCCGAGTGAGTGCGGCAGCGCAATCCCCTCGCCCAACAAGGTGGAAACAATCGCCTCACGCTCCACCACCGAAGGGTAAAAATCATCGCCGACGTAGCCTTCCTGCTCCAGCAGATCGCACACTTTCTTGAACAGGCTTTTTTGATCGAGCGGCTCATTGATCACCATAAAATGGCCGGCGTCGAAAAACTTCTCCAGCATATACGGCTTGGTGCGATCGACCAGCACCAGCTTGCCGAGCTGCTCCAATTGGTAGTCCGTCGGAAACGGCGACATCACCACCACCGGCTTGTTCTTCTCGCTGACGCGGGCGTTGGAAATCACAAAATCTTCTTCGATCTGCGGCAACACTTCGTAGTCGCGCAGCGAAACAATGCGCGTCATCACCAACTGCGGGAACTTGCGCGCGATCTGCGCCTGGATCATCCGCACCGTCGAATTGCCGGTATCGCATACCAGCATCACCTGCGGATAGCGCTCGTAGCCAATGTTGTAGTGCCGTTCCAGCCCCACGCCGATATGCAAAACCAGATAGCCGATCTCGTTCTCGCTCAGGGTATAGGGCGTGTACTTGCCCCAACTGGTGACCGCCGCCAGCGTCACGTCGTAGGCCATCGGGTAATGTTGTTTGATATTGACCAACAGCGGATTGGGGATATTGATCTGGTATTTCACCCGGGTAATCATGGTTTTGATATGGGTGAGCAAATCGGCGCGCAGCTGCTTGTCCCCTTGCAGGTTGTAGTTATAGTGTGCGTTGATGTACGCCAGAATGTAATCCCCCAGCGCTTCTTCATCGTCGGCGTTGATTTCCGTCGGCCGCACCTCCTGCACCCGGCGCGCGGCGATATTCACCCGCAGGTAGGCTTCCTCCGCCGGTGAGATCTCTTTGCCGGCCAGCTTGCGCAATTCCCCGGCCAGCCAGACAGATACCTTACGCACGGCTTCATCGCCGTCCTCCACGTCGAAATCCGGCAGTGGGTAACCGTCGCGAATGCGGCGCAGCGCCACCGCGCAGTAAAAAATCAGGTACTGCTCGCCTTCGTCGGTCAGGCGGATGGCGTATTGCGACATCAGCGGGTGCAGCAAGCCGGCAAAGGTCGCCACCTGCGGCTGGTGCAAAATATCGTTCTCCAGCAGCGGGTTTTCCGGATCGTCCAGGTGCAGTTGAAATAACAGGTCCGTCAGGCAGTCGCGAATTGCTTTTTCAGGCCCGAACAGTTTCATGCCGTAGCGCGGCCTGGCCTCAATGGTTAAAGCGTATTGCGCCAGCCGCTCACGCACCTCCGCCATATCGCTTTGCAGCGTGCCGCGGCTGACGAACCATTCATCAGCCAAATCCTCCAGCTTCAGCGAGAAGGCCGAGGTCAAAAAACGAATCAGCAATGCATGCACCCGCTCCTGGGCGCTGCGCGGCGTGGCGCGCCGTTTTTTTTCCTGCTGCAGGGTACCGAACAGGGCGGCGTCATTCACCTGCAGCCGGTAGCCCTCTCCGCGGCTGTGCGCAAAGCGCGCGCCGTATTGCTCCAGAATATCGTTGAGCGCGGCAATATCAGCGCGCACCGTACGGGTCGATACGGAAAAACGCTTCGCCAGCTCATCCTGCGGCAGGGTTTCAGCCTGCAGCGCATCAAACAGATAAGCCAAACGCGGATACGGAAATCTCACCATGCTCTTTCCATTGTCTAAGTGCCCGCCAGGTTGCCCGGCGGGCGGCTGATTATTTTACGCCAGGCACAAACACCATCTGCGAAGGACTGCCCACCGGTGTGTAACCCTCAATAAAATGCAGTTTGCCATTGTGTTTATCCACGCTAAAGCGGGTCACGTTATCGCTGCGCTGGTTTAGCACATACAGATAGCGCCCGCTGGGATCCAGCGTGATAGTGCGCGGATAGTCACCGCGCGTCCACGCCTCGCCCAGCAGTTGCAGCTCGCCGCCGTGGCCGATGCTAAACTGCGCCACACTGTTATGCAGGCGGTTCGCCACGTACAGGTTTTTACCGTCGGTGCTCAGCGCCAGCCCGGCGGTAAAGTTGGTGCCTTTATACTGCGCCGGCAGCGTAGACAGCGTCTGCAATGGCGCCAGCGTGCCCTTTTTTGCATCGAAACGGTAGCGAGTCAGGGTCGAGGCCTCCTCATTCACCAACAGCACGGTTTTACCGTCCGGGTGGAAGACGAAATGGCGCGGGCCGGCGCCGGCGGAAGACGCGGCGATCCACGGCGGATCGTTTGGCGTCAACTTCCCGCCGGCCGGATCAAACCGCCATTGGTAAATACGATCCAACCCCAGATCGGTTGAAAAGACAAATTTCCCGCTAGGATCGCTGGCGATCATATGCGCATGCGGGCCATCGTGATCGCTAATGGCAAAGCTGCCTTCCACCGCCACCGCCGGTTTGCCGGCCCCGGCCGGGCCTTGCTGCTGTTGCACCGCAACCGCGGCGCCCAGCGTGCCGTCCGCAGCGATCGGGAACACGGCAATGCTGCCGCTGACGTAGTTGGCGGCCAGCAAATGGCGGCCGTCCGGCGTTAAGGAAATAAACACCGGGCCGGCGCCCTGGGAATCCACCTGGTTCAGCAGCGCCAGGCTGCCGTCCTGGGCATTGATGCGCAACGCGCTAATGCTGCCGTGCTTGCCGCCGTTGAAATCGGCCACTTCGCTGGCCACATACAGCACCTGCCCCTTGGCATCCGCCACCAGCTGCGCCGGGTTAGGCAAAGTGCTCACCAACGTTTTGCCGCTGAGCGCGCCACTGGCCGGATCAACCTGCACGCGATACATGCCCTCGCCGTTGGGGTTGTATGTGCCGATATAGGCGAAATGCGGCGTTGCCTCTTGCGCATGCAACGCCGGGCTGGCCATCGCCAGCAGCAGGGAAGCCGCGCCCCACAACGGGACGTTTGTTTGCCAGTTACGCATAATTGCCCTTTTCATTCACAGGGGCACGGCAAGCCGTGCCGTTGATATCAGGTGGTTAACCCACCAACCGTTTGACGATCGCCAGTAGGCTTTTCACATCCTGTGGGCGCGTATTGCCGCTGGCCGCGTCGATGATGGAGCTGTAAACGTGCGGGATCACTTGTTTAACGCCGGCCTCGAGGGCGATCTGCAAGATCGGTTCAACGTTCTCCAGATCGATCCCACCGGTCGGCTCCAGTAAAAAGTCATTCTCAGCGCAGGCTTGCGCCACGTAGCGGAACTCATCGCGGCATTTCAGCCCACCCATCGGGAAATATTTGATCGAGCTGCCGCCCATGTCTTTGAGCAACGCGATCGCCGTTTCCACTGGCACAATGCCGTCCGGCGCCTGCGCGCTCAGCGGCCCAGTGGAAATTTTGACGAAGCCGATGCGGCCGGTCGGCGAAACCAGGCCGTTGACCACCGTCTCGTTCTGGCCGAGCAGCGCGCGGGTGGCGCCCACGCCGGTAAAGACCTGGTTCACGTGCTGTGGCTGCACCTGCTGGGCAATCAGGCTGACCATCGCCGATTGCTTCGGATCGCCGGCTCCCAGCCCCACCGACAGGGCGTTATCAATCAGTTGCGCATAGCTCGCCATGTCCGCCACCGCGCTGTCTACGTCCGGGTAGTTTTTGGAAAGCACGCCGACCAGCACATGCCCTTCCGCCGCCTGGTAGATTTCCTGCGCGTTGTCTTTCGATCCCGCCAGCACGTTCAGGCACACGCGGTCACGGTAGTAATTCGGCTTCAGCTTCATGCTTGTTTCTCCAGCAAATTCTTCAGGCAGGTAAATACGGTCATCAGTTGTTGTTCATCAACGCTGCGCACGTCGACTTCGATCTTGCCTTCGTTGGCTTTGTAGCCGCGGAAGTAAATGGCGATCGCGCCCTCTTTCAGCGCCTGGACGATCTCGCCGGTCGAGATGCCGATCGCCGCCTCATCAAAGGCGATCTCGGCCCGGGCGATATCGCGCCCGGCGCTGTCCCACACCACGCTGGCGCTCACGCCGTTCAGGGTATTGAGGCTGTCGATAAACGCCGCCATGCGCTCTACCATCTGCGCCCCGCTGGTTTTTTCGCGCTGCAGATAGCTTTCAATCGCCTGCGTCAGCCCGAGGATCCCTTCTTTACCCACTTTCATCGCGCGCCCGATGCCGGCGGACTGCTGCTTCACCCATTCCACGTAGCGCTTTCGGCCAATCACCAGGCCGCTGGTCGGCCCTTCGATCGCTTTGGCGCCGCTGTAAATCACCAGATCCGCGCCCATTTGGTAGTAACACATCAGATCTTCTTCCGCGGCGGCATCGACGATCAGCGGCAGATCATGCTGGCGCGCCACCGCCACCGCCTGCTCTACAGACAGGATGCTTTTCTGCACGCAGTGGTGGGATTTGATATACAGAATCGCCGCCGTCTGCGGCGTGATGCAGGCCGCCAGTTGCTGCGGCGAGCATTCGTTGGCGTAGCCGGCCTCCACCACCCGGCCGCCGCCGAGCGCCACCATGGTGTCCACCGGAGCGCCGAAGTTAACGTTGTGCCCACGCGGCAACACGATCTCGCGCGGCTCGTTCACCGGCGCACGGTGCAGGTTGACCAACAGGTTGGCGTTATCCTTGACGATGATGCCCGCCACCGCCTGGGCAATGCCGGCGGAAGCGCAGGAAACCACCACCGCGCTTTCCACGTTGAGCAAATCGGCGATATAGGCCCCGGTCTTGTTGACCAGATCCTTGATTTCAAAGTAGTGATTCAGGCCGTAATCCACGGCATCAATCACATCCTGGGCCGGCGTGGAAACGCCAAGGATCGTCATGCGGCCAGAGGTATTAATGACCGGTTTTAAATCGTATTTTTCATAAATCGAAGACATGAGCGGCTTTCCCTTCATCGGTTAACAGGACATCCCCGGCCACCACCGCGGCCAGCGGCACCAGCAGTTGTTCGCTCTCGGCGGTCTGCCCTTCGGAATCGGTAAACACCTGCGGCTCCCGGCGGATGTCGAACAGCGTCAAATCGGCGTCAAAACCTGCGCGCAGCTGGCCCTTGCGCGCCAGGCGCAACGCCGCCGCCGCGTGGCGGGTCACGCAGTCGATCACCTGCGGCAACGACAGGCCGCAGACAAAAAATTTCGACATCACCGCCGCCAGGCTGTACACCGGCCCGTTGATCCGGTTGCGGCAGTAGATATCGGAGCTGATGGTATAAGGCAGGATGCCCAGTTGGATCGCCTGGCGCGCCACCTCGAAGCTGAAGCTGGCGCTGCCGTGGCCGACGTCCAGCAACACGCCGCGTTTCAGCGCGCGCTGAATGGAAGCCCGCAGCTCGCCGGCCGGCGTCAGGATCCGGTTGGGTTTGCCGTTGTAGCAGTGGGTGATGATGTCGCCCTGGGTCAGCAGATCGGCGATCTCATCCAAATCAGGCGGGTTATTGCCGATATGCACCATCAGCGGCAATTGGTGGTTTTGCTGCTGGATCGCTTTGGCGCGCACCAGCGGCTTGATGCCGTTCTGGCCGACCACGCTGCTGCTCATGCGCGCCTTGATGCCGACGATGAAATCCGGGTAATCGGCCACCGCCTGCTGCACGCCCTGCGCATCGATCTGCGCCATATCGGCCAGCTCATTCTGGGCCGAGATACCGGTGCGGGAAATGTTCAGGAAAGCAAACACGTTGGTTTTGGCGCTGCGCGTCAGGGTATAAAAATCATCAATATCGTTGGCGCCGGTGCTGCCGGCGTCGATCACCGTGGTCACGCCGCTGGCGATCCCCACCCGATCCGGCTCGTCATGGTAGATCGGCGAGGCGGGATAACAGTGCACGTGGCTATCGATCCAGCCGGCACTCGCATAATAACGGCCGGCCAGATCCAACTGGCGTTTGGCGCCGGCCGCCGTTGGCAGCGCGCCCACCGCCACGATCTCGCCGGCGCGGATCGCAATATCGGCCAGGCTATCGTCCACCAGCCTGGCGCGCCGGATAATCAAGTCATACATCATTCGTTACTCCGTATTCATCGGCGGCGCCGGCAACGGCGCCGCCTGGCCTGGCGATCGCGGCTTAGCCGATCGCCACCGGGAAAAACGCCCCCAGGATCATCGCGCCGAGGATCGCGCCGCCGGTAATCGGCTTGCCCCAGACATAGAACAGCAGCGCGCCGAGCAGGGAGCCCAGACCGATAGGGATCGACGCCGTCATGGCCGACAGGATGATCAACGGCCCGAGGAAACGGCCGGATGAGTTGCCGGCCCCCATCATCACATCGGCGCCGTAGGTGGAATTGCTTTGGTTAATGGTGAATTTGCGCGCCAAAATGATCACATAGCCGATGGCCAGGCCGATGATCAGGCCGGTCGCCAGCGAGGCGGCAAAGTTGGCCACCGGGAAGACGATCCCGGCCCCCAGCAACAGCGCCGGTACGCCCAGCCCCACGCCGGTCTGGATCGCCCCGCCGATGTCCAAAATACCCACCAGCGAGCCTTCAATGATGCGGGCAAACAGGAAGCTGGCGCCGAACGCCGCCACCGCGCCATAAACGCCGGTATCCATGCCGGCCCGCAGCATAGAAACGAAGGCCACTTCGTTGAAGGCGCCGATGCCGTACAGGTAGTACATGTGCGTCCCGGCGAAGACCCCGGAAGACAGCAGGCCGACAAAAATCGGGAACGACCAGTCGGCATACCAGAAGCCTTTTTGGGTTTGTTCTTCCATCATTGCGCTCCTTATTTGCCGCTCAGGCTGTTATGGATGATGTTCAGCCAGTCCGGCACGCCCAGGCTGAAGGATTCGAGAAGTTTCATATCAAAGCCGCGGAAGAAGCCGCTCAGCACGAACAGCAGGACGATCGCCGCCATCATGATTTTGGTGACGCGGTTCCAGCCGCTCTCTTCAACGCCTTTGCCGATCAGAATGCCCAGCACCAGGCCGGGCACTGCATTGCCCATAATCAGCTGCGCCAGGCCGCCGAAAATGGTGCCCCAGAAGCCGGAGCGCTTGCCCGCCTCAATCGCCGCCAGCCAGAAGATCACCGGCATAACGGTATTCACCAGCAGGTTGGCGGCCGGTACCAGCACCTTGATCGCCGTCACCTGCAGTGCAGCCGGCACGGCAGACGCGGTGGTATTGAGGAACGCCACCACCAGTGCGCCGATAATGCCGCAGGCAATGGCCATTTTTTTCGGATCGTGCAGGGTTTGCGCCAGGTTACGGTTTTTGATCATCAGCGCCGCCGCGCCCCAGTTGGGGATAATGCGGTGATCGACATCCTGCGTGAAGGCGCCGGCCGCCACCGAGGACGCCCAGGCGTTAAAGAAAAAGCCCAGGCCGAATGAGAAGTGTGACGCGGGATCGCCTTCGCAGGAGTTCAGTTCGCCCAGCGTGCGGAAGGCCCCCATGCCCTGTGTGGTTGGCGCATGAAACATACGTGCCGCACCGGCGCCAACGCCCACGCCGACCAGCCCGCCGATAATAATCGACTTAAATAAGATAATTAGAAACATCAGTCGCCCCTTGCTCCCCTGCGCTTTGCAGGTTGCAGGCGTGTTCGCGTTGCTGCCCGGCCCAGCCGCTCGTGATGCAAGCGCTTACGGGTTCGCCTCGCCACTTTCCTGTAACGTACAACCGCCGGAGATATGCCAATATATTATTTCGTGGTGAAGACAACCTTTTCGGTATTGATGATTGTTACACTCACGGTTATTTCCAGAGAAACGGCATAGCTTTTTCTTACACGCGGCAGAAAGAAAAAAAGGAATTTCTCTTTAATTATTCTTTCTTCCGCGCTTAATACGCTGACATCCTGCGGCTCAATGCGCAGCAGAATATTATTGGTAGACTTTAATACCGCACCCTGCACATTCGCCAACGCGCTGGCAAAAGCCTTTGCTTTGCTGTCGCCCCGGCCAGAAACCATGACTGATGTGGTATATTGTTCTTTCATCATGCGTTACCGTATTTTTTTAGGTAGGCTTCCACCAGTTTTTTACCCAACTCTTCCTTATCCATAAAACCGAAGCCCAGCACATTGCAGCCTTCATTAATTGCCGTAACGCCCTCTTCGATCGAGCGCATGCCGTATTTTGACTTATAGCCATATTTCGTCTGGGCGGTAATGGCGCCGGCACCGCCGCTGCCGCAAAAAGAGATACCCAGCTGCGCGTTTTCGGCTTTCATCACGTCACCCAGCTTCATGTCCGCCGCCATACCGGGGATCACCACGGCCTTGCCGCCGGCGCTTTCCACACCCAGGCCCACTTTCTGCCCCTTCCCCAGACGATCGCCTATCACTACGGTAATATTTCCCACGGTATTCTCCTGATTAATTTGTTGATGATGCGTTATTATCTTTTGCCACTTCAAAATGCACGGAAAGCAAATAGGCCTCTTCTATAGGCAGCGTTTTAAGCTGATCCACCACGCGCTGGGCCATTTGCATGGAATGCGCCGAAATTTCATCAAATAACGATTTATCCACCTCGGGTAAGGGCTCGCCGGTAATAGAACGCTGCACCATGGCGCGAACATGCGATTCCAGCATTTGTTGCTGCACATTGTTGGTATAAATATTCTCTGCGTTTAACATCGCGGTAATATCGGCCAACAGCTGCGTGGTGATTACCGCCACCTGCGCGTCATCCGCCGGCGGTATATTTACCTGTTCAGATCCTTCATTCACTTTTCAGTACCCCTAAGTGCCGCGAACCATCGCCCTATGACAAAACCTATGCATAACTGATGGCTAAACCCTACCGCCGGGGGCATGTGCTGTGTAGCCTGTTTTTTTCCAGTTCAAAGTGGAAATCGCGTGACCAATAGGGATCTGTTTCGCAAAAATGGCCGATGGCAGCGCAATGAGGTGAATATCAGCAGCGCTCCCCTGCAATCACTCGGCAAAACCGCATAATTGCAGTGTAGGATTCGTGATCGGCTTCTCGTTTTACCGACGATGGAAATACCCCGTGCAACTCGGGGTAGCGCTTTCCGGCGGCGTACTTTAAAGAGTGAATCGCTATGCACTAAAACGGATGATGGTCAGTTTCCGCACCACCTTGTGGCCACTTTTTAATATTTACATGGCATATTCACTTTGCTTAGATGACAACTCACAAAGCGGTGACATCCTTAAGCGGAGCCTGGCAATGATGAAGGGGCTGACTGAGCGGCAACTGAATATAATGCGGCAGCTTATCTCTCACAACAGCTATGTGAGCCTGCGTTGCATGTCTGAGAAAATCCAAATATCAACGCGCACACTCAGACGCGATATCGCCGATATTAACGATAAGCTATCAGCACAGGGGATAACTCTGTGTGGAAAAAGCGGGCGCGGAATCACCATTAAATTTGCCGATGCGCAATCGGAAATATCCGCCCGCCGTATTTTCTCTTCGGAAAGCGACGAGTTTAAGCGTAATTTCCGCATGTTGAAAATCGCCTCTGACCTATTAATGTTATCGCCGCGTGGCTCTTCCATCAGTGAGATGGCCGATAAATATTTTATCAGCCGGGCATCCATTGTGAACGATCTGAAAACGCTGGAAAGCTGGTTACATAAATTTGATTTAACATTAATGAAAAGCCGGAGCGGCACCAGTATTAGGGGCAGTGACCATAATATCCGTGTAGCCATGAAAGCACTGGTATTAAAATCCATTTATAATCATCAGGACATGCTGGAAAGCCGGCTTGATGAAGGCACGCTGCATGAACTGGCAGAGAAATTTGGCAAACAGGCCGTCCATTTTACCCTGCAATTAATTAACTTTATTGAACAACAGCTTCAGTACACGATCAGCGATCCTTACTACATCAATTTATTCACACATATTCTGGTCCTGATCCACCGTAGCCATTCCCCGTTGCAGAGAACCGATGCACGTGCCGTGCGGGTGAATACGGTGCATGACCAGCACGCATGGCAGGTTTCGCTGGCAGTGATTGAACGTATTGAAGCGGCTTACAGCACCGTATTGGTAGCGGAAGAAGCATACTCGATTTATCAATATCTGGTTTCTTCAGGCAAGACGGGCGGCGATGCTGCGCCTTACGATCGGCCACGGGTTTCCCAGCGTGAAACCCGCTTTGCCGAAGCGCTGATCGGCCGCGTCGCCAAGCGAATTCATGTCGATATAACCGGCGATGAAAACTTACTGGCTTCGCTGTCTTCGCATATAAAACCCATGCTGAACCGGCTGACCTACCGCATTCGCATTAAAAATCCGCTGTTGCATGATATTCAAACCGAGCTGGGCGGCGTGTTTGCTGCGGTGAAAAGCGTGATCAACCAGTTGGCGCAAGAAGACGGTTTGGATGAAATCAGTGATGATGAAGTGGCCTATCTCACAGTGCATATACAGGCGGCGATTGAAAACAGTATCAAGGTAAAACGGGTTTTATTGGTCTGTTCCAGTGGGCTTGGCACATCGCAGTTGCTGTATGGCCGGATTATCCGCGCATTTCCTGACTGGAAAATCATCGATGTGGTGCCGGGGAAAAACATTGCCGCATCGCTGCAACGGCATGAGTGCGATGTGGTGATTTCCACCATCAGGCTGGAGCCACTGGAAAAGCCGGTGGTGTATGTGTCAGCGCTGTTCTCGGCGAAAGATATTGCAAGAGTGACCGAGTGCCTGGTCGCCAATTCGATTAATTAATCACAATGGGATGGGATGTATTATGAACACAACCGTTGCTATTAACGATGTATTGCAACAAGAGTGCATTATTCTCGATGCGGATTGCCAAAGTAAGGAACAAATTATTGCCAAGCTGACGGATCTGCTCTGCCAAACCGGCGCCGTGACGAATAAAGAAACATTTCTGAACGACGTTTATCTGCGCGAGGAGCTGGGCTCCACCGGTTTTGAAAATCATATTGCAATCCCGCATGGCAAATCGGTGGCGGTCGCTAAAACACGTATCGCCGTGGGCCGCTTACGCCGTGACATCCCTTGGGAAACCATTGACGGAACCAAAGTACGGCTGGTTATTCTGTTTGCCGTGAAAGAATCGGATAAGGATGTCGGCCATATAAAAATGTTGGCAAAAATATCTATCGCATTAGGCGATGAAGACGTCGTCGATCAACTTCTTCATGTTAAAAACAGGGAGGAGATATTTCATTTGCTGTTATCACATTCTGGCGCCTAATTTATATCTTCTGGCGCCATAAATAATACGGTGACGTAAAAAGTCACAATGATAGCTTTATACGCTACTTTGCCGTAGCTATCTCAGTAAAAATAAAAACACATCAAATCGTTTCCTGATTACTGGAGAACGTTTATGAACATTATTGCCATTACCGCTTGTCCTACGGGGGTCGCCCATACTTACCTGGCCGAAAGTAATTTAAAGAAAGCGGCTAAGAAAATGGGCATCCATGTTTTAGTTGAAACACAAGGTGCCGTTGAAAGTGAATATGTCTTTAGTGATGAAGATATTCATCAGGCTGATATTGTATTAATTGCCGCCGACAAGAAAATCGAACTGTCGCGCTTTCAGCATAAAAATGTCATTGAAGTTCCCGTCACCCGCGCGGCAAAAGATGCCGAAGGCCTGCTTAGGGCAATTATCAGCGGTGAATTGGCACCGCGGCTACTCCAGGATACCGCCGCGGCTGCGCCCGCAAACGCGGAAAAAGATGACGTAAATTCGCGTTCCTTTATCTCACAAATCTACGTGCACCTGATTACCGGCGTTAACCTGATGATTCCGTTCGTTATCGCCGGCGGTATCCTGATCGCCGTGAGTTTTTCCTTCGGGATTACCGCGGCCACGCCGGGCGATGTGCACTTCAGCCCCATCGCCAAAATGCTGTCCGACATCGGCGGCGGCTCCGCCTTCGCACTGATGCTGCCGATCCTCGCCTTGGGGATCAGCCAGTCAATCAGCGGGAAAATGGGCATTGCCGCCGGGGCCGTGGGCGGCATGATGGCGATTCATACCGGCTCGGGCTTCCTTGGCGCCTTAATCGCCGGTTTTCTGGCGGGCTATATCACCCTGCTTATCGTCAATCACATTCGTTTGCCGAAAGCGATCGCCGGGTTAAAGCCGATTTTAATTGTGCCCCTGCTTAGCGTGCTACTGACCGGCGCGTTAATGGCCTTGCTGATCGGTGAGCCGATCAAGATGCTGCTGGGATGGCTGACCGATTTCCTCAATTCGCTGGGAAACGCCAACTCCGCCATTCTGGGCCTGCTGTTCGGCATGATGGTGGCCTTCGATATGGGCGGGCCGCTGAATAAAACCGTCTGTATGTTCGCTATCGGGCTGATGTCGAGCGGTATCTACGGGCCGATCGCCGCCTGCATGGCGGCGGGTATGGTTCCGCCGCTGGGTATTGCTCTGGCAACCACGCTCTTTCGCCGCAAGTTCACCGAGCAGGAGCGTGAAACCGGTAAAGTCACCTACATCCTCGGTTTGTCCTTCATTACCGAAGGCGCGATCCCGTATGCCGTAGCCGATCCGTTGCGGGTGATCCCCGCCATCGTCGCCGGTTCCGGGCTGGCGGGGGCGCTTTCCATGATCCTCGGCTGCGCCTCCCGCGCACCACACGGCGGCATATTTGTCATCTTCATTCCTAACGTCATCAGCAATGTGCTGGGTTACCTGTTGGCGATCGCCGCGGGCAGCTTACTGACAGCGCTGATCCTGCGGGTGATTAAAAAAGACGTTCCCGTTCCTGCTAACCAAGGATAAATACCATGCTGTACACCATGAAAGATCTGCTTAGCGTCGCTCAACACCACCAGTTTGGCGTGGGCGCATTCAACATCGCCAGCGCCGAATTTGGCCGGCTGGCCGTCGAAACGGCGGAGCGGCTTGATTCCCCGCTGATTCTGGAAATTCACCCTGATGAGATGGCCTTTACCGGGCCAGAATTCATCGGCTACCTGCGCACGCTGGCCATTCAGGCGCGTGTACCGGTTGTTATTCATCTTGACCATGGCCGCACGCTGGAAGAGGTGATGAAGGCGATTTACGCCGGTTTTACCTCGGTAATGATTGACGCGTCTTCCCAGCCTTTTGAGCAAAACATACTGCTGACGAAAAAAATCGTCGACATCGCCCACGCGATCAATGTCTCCGTCGAGGCTGAACTGGGTACCATTGGCGTGGCGGAAGGCAGCGCGGAAGGCGGCAGCAACGAGATTCTCTATACCGATCCGCAACAGGCCGAAACCTTTGTGCGGGAAACCGGTACGGACACGCTGGCCGTCGCTATCGGCACTTCCCACGGGCTGTACCCAAAAGGGAAACAACCCAGGCTCGACATTGAACGCTTACAGCTAATCCGTAAACGGGTCGAGATCCCGCTGGTGTTGCATGGCGGTTCCGGCAATAAGGACAGTGAGGTGGCGGAGTCTATCCGTTATGGCGTGGGGAAAATCAATATTTCGAGCGATATGAAAAAAGCATTTTTTGTCGCACTGGAAGAAGAGCTGAAACAGGGCGGGCATGAGCCTAACGCATTGTTCCTCAAACCCATGCAGGCGGCAAGCGAGGTGGTAGCGGCGAAAATGGCTTTGTTTGAATCGGTAGGTAAAGCCGCGTTGTACCGTTAAGGCACAGGCCAGGCTGTGATGGATGCAGGTGCCCCCGCCGCGGCGGGGGCGCCGGTATCATTAGCGGTATTTCTTATGGTAGGTGCTGCGGGTTTGTTTAAACTCTTCAGCCAAGCGTTTGGCGTCGGCCAACTTGCCCTGCTTCGCCAGCGCCAATGACTGATCGATCTGGCCCACCAGAATATCGAAGCCGTGGCGGTAATCCTTCATTTCCGGGCTGTCGTCGGCTTTGCCATCCAGCGACGGTGGCGTTTGTTTCTGGGAATCCAGCGCCGCCGCGCGCATTTTTTCCAGGCTCTGCTGGAACACATCGGCGCTATCGGTCTTGAGCGCCGTGTCGTAATTGTCGGCGATAATATCCATATCATCCGCGATATCGGCCATCGCCAGCGAACTGGCGCCCAGCAGCGTGACCAACGCCAACGCTTTCAGTGTTTTATTCATGCTCACCCTTCCAATTATTGAATGTTAACCACGAGAAATATCACTCACGCCAAGGCTTATAAAAATTATTCAGGGCACATACGCCACTACGCCATGGTGTGATACAGCCTAACCATAGAGGATGAAAGGGTAAAGCAGCTTCAGATGTTTGTAAGGAAGGTTAAAGAGTGGCGCGGCCGGCAGAACACCGGCCGCATCCGGGCTTATTGCCCGGCGATTTTCATTTCCGGCAGCAGCACCGAGCCGCACTGGATGTTACTGCGGGTTTCGATATCGTTACCCACGCTGACGATATTGCGCAGCATGTCTTTCAGGTTGCCGGCGATGGTGATCTCGCTGACCGGATACTGGATTTCACCGTTTTCCACCCAGAACCCGGCGGCGCCGCGGGAATAGTCGCCGGTCACGCCGCTAACGCCCTGCCCCATCAGCTCGGTCACCAGCAGGCCGGTGCCCAGTTGCCGGAGCATGCCGTCAAAATCATTGTGCTGGCCGGCAATGCGCCAGTTGTGGATGCCGCCCGCATGGCCGGTGCTGTGCAGGCCCAACTTGCGCGCCGCGTAGCTGGTCAGCAGCCAGGTTTGCAACACGCCGTCTTTCACGATGTCACGGCGCTGGGTGCGCACGCCTTCGCTGTCGAACGGGGTGGAGGCCAGCCCTTTCAGTAGGTGCGGATGCTCTTCGATGGTCAGCCACGACGGCAAAATCTGCGTGCCGAGCGCGTCGAGCAGGAACGTGGATTTGCGGTACACGCTGCCGCCGCTGATGGCGCCAACCAGGTGGCCAAACAGCCCGGTCGCCACCTCACGGCCAAACAGCACCGGCGCTTTCATGGTCGACAGCTTACGCGGCGCCAGGCGCGACAGCGTGCGGCGCGCGCACTCCTGCCCCACCCATTCCGGGCTTTGCAAATCGTCCATTGCACGGCCGATGGTGTAGGCATAATCACGCTCCATATCGCCTTCATGCTCGGCAATCACACAGCTCGACAGCGAATGGCGGCTGGAGCAGTAGCTCTGCAGCATGCCATGGCTGTTGCCGAAGACTTTTATGCCGTAGTGGCTGTTGAAGCTGCCGCCTTCGGTATTGGTGATGCGCTTATCCGCCGCCAGTGAAGCCTGCTCGGCGCGCGCGGCCAGTTCAATACCGCGCTCGGCATCCAGCTCGGAGGGGTGAAACAGATCCAGATCCGGCGCTTCAAACGCCAGCAGATCTTTTTCTGCCGGCCCGGCGCAAGGATCCGGCGAGGTATAACGGGCGATATCCAGCGCGGCCTGCACGGTGCGGGCGATAGCGTCGGGGGAAAGATCGGTGGACGATGCGCTGCCTTTACGCTGCTGGTAATACACGGTGATGCCCAGGGCGCCGTCGCTGTTGAATTCGACGTTTTCGACTTCGCCAAAACGGGTGCTGACGCCGATGCCGGTGGTTTTGGTCACGGCGACTTCCGCCGCATCAGAACCGGCGCGCGCCAGTTCCAGGGCCTGCGAAACGGCCTGTTCCAGCGCTTTACGCTGTTCTGCAACTTGGGTGACTACTTTCATCAATCTGCCATAATTTAGAATCGTTGAGAAAAGTGCCGTGGCGGCGTTGATTGTGCGCGTGCTGGCGCGCGAAAATCTTATACCCAAGATAATTCGAGTTGCAGGCAGGCGGCAATCAAAGGACAAATTCGTCGGGAACGAATTTGACCAACCAACGGTTGGCCTCCGGTGAGAGACAGGATGTCTCTCATTAATCCCGAGGAGCTTACGCCGGTAAGTGATTCGGGTGGCTGCGTGCAGCCAACACACCTGCAATTTGAAGTATGACGGGTATTTGATTAATGCCATTGAGTCTAACAGGAACTGCGTGGAATTTCGCATAAAGACGGCAACCTGTTAGGATTAGCCTCTTTTTAACGGAGCCTACCATGAACAAACAGCCTGAAGATTGGCTCGACGATGTCCCGGGGAGTGAAGACGAGGACGATGACGAGATTATCTGGGTCAGTAAGAGTGAAATTAAACGTGATGCGCAAGCGCTGAAAGATCTGGGCGTTGAGCTGGTCGAACTGGGGAAAAATGCTCTGGAGCGCATCCCGTTGGATGACGATCTGCGGGCCGCCATTGAGCTGGCGCAGAAGATTAAGAAAGAGGGCCGCCGCCGCCAACTGCAGTTAATCGGCAAGATGCTGCGCGCCCGCGACGTCGAGCCGATCCAGACCGCACTGGACAAGCTGAAGAACCGCCACAACCAGCAGGTTGCGCTGTTCCACAAGCTGGAAACGCTGCGTGACAACCTGGTGGAACAGGGCGACGATGCGATCCCAACCATCCTGGAACTTTATCCACAGGCCGATCGCCAGCAGTTGCGCGCGCTCGTACGCAACGCGCAAAAAGAGAAAGCCGGCAACAAGCCGCCTAAGGCTTACCGCCAGATCTTCCAGTATCTGCGCGAACTGGCCGAAGCCACCGACTGATCCCCTGCCGCACTGCCGCTGCGGGATGAACGCTGCCGTTCATCCCCGGTGGTGAGCCGGCTCACGGCTTTCATGCATATTAAAATGCAGGCTGCCGTCCAGCTCTTCTTCGGCTTCTTCAAACAGCAAAATGATCGCGCCGAAGCGGCGTTTGCTACGGGTGCTCAGATTGGTGAACTCGATCTCCACCGGCAAACGGATCTCCCCGGTCACCACGTCCCACAGCGCATCCAGATTAGCGCCAAAGCCTTCATCCAACGCGAATTTCTGCGCAAAGGCACGGTAGAACGCCGGCAGATCGGCTATCTGATTAAAATCGAACTCTACTTTTGCCATCAGACTTACTCCACCCGAATGAAGTTTTTATAATGGTCATGCGTGACGAAAATCAGCCCGTCATTAGAGAACAATAGGCGTTCTGCGCCGCGCCGGCCACAGCGGTAATTGATATCCGCTTCACGCCAGATGCGGTTACTGGCCGCCGGCAGTTGCCCTTCGCGGTTGGAGAAACGATCGCCGCCAATGGCTTTGCCTGGCAACACCGAGCACAAATTGCCATCACGCGCATCCCATCCCTGCTCACGCGCCTGCTTTTTGCTAATGTAGTAATCCGGCAAGCGCTGGCGCTGTTTCAGATAGCTCACCACCCGCTCCTGCTGCGTTAACCCATCGATACTTTCCGCCGCTGCCGTAGCCGGCACGTTGGCCGGCGCTGGCTGCTGGGGCGCACGCAGCGCGCTGAAACCGGCTATCACCACAGCAATCGCCATCGCCACCAGGATCCGCTTGTTCATAAATTCCCTGAAAATAGTTACCGCTGGCTATGGCACCTGCCAGATATATAGCCAAAACTGATGAATGAATGATTAACAAAATATAACGTTTTTACTGCAGGCTGGCACCCGGCAATATCCGAAAGCGCACGGCAGGGTTAGCGGGGCCGCTGCCGTGCGCCACGGTGGCTAGTCAATCAGGGCGTGGCGATAGCGGTGCAGCATTTCCGCCAGACGCCTGACCGGCCCGGTGACGCTGAGCGGCGCCTGGCTTTCCACCAGTTTTTGCTGGTATTCGTTCATTTCGCCCAGCAGGCGATCGTAGTAATACGCCCGTTTGACGTCGTTTTTCGCACTCACCACGCTGTCGGCGGTTTTGCGGATCTGCCGGTGAAAGGCGGAAAGCGCTTCGCTGGCCGGGATCTCCGTGCGCTGCATACGCTGGTGCGCGATGATCAAGTTCAGCGCCAGGCGGTACTTGGCAATGTCGTTGGGGAACATCATCAACAGTTGGTTCAACTGCTGATATAGCGCCGGCAGGTGGTTTTCCCGGCGTTTGGCCGCCTTGGTGGTCAGCGCCGACACCGCCCGGCTGACCAACTGGTTCAACAACGTGCGGCCGGTGCGTTCACGCGAATTATCACGAATTAGCAGCAGCACCATCAGCCCCACACAGCTGCCGATAAACTGGCCGAAGGCCGAATCCAGGAACAGCGGTACGTTGAACACCATCGGATTGCTCAACACCAGGATATTGATGGTGCCGGCCAGCAGCCCCAGTGTGCCTAGCCGCCGTTTTTGCACTTCGATACCGATAAAAAACGCCATCAGCCCCAGACTTAAACAGAGCAACAGCAGGCTCTGCTGCGTCGCCGGGATGATCACGGTAAAAAACAGCCCGCCCACCGGAATGGCGACCATCATGCCGATCACAAAGTCCATCGCCACCATGCGCGGATTAGGGGTGCGCATCGCCAGCGAGGTGATCACCGTGATGATCACCATAAACGCGCTGCCGGCGGTCCAGCCGCTCCACAGCCACAGCGCGCAGCCGAAGGCGGTGGCGACAAAAGTGCGCAGGCCGTTGATCATCGCGTGGTGCCCTTCCGCCGAGGTGGGTTTCACCACCACCTCGGCGCGCAAGATATCCTCTTCCACCGCGCTGATGCTGCTGTTGGTCTGCGCGCCCTTCGCCAGCAGCAGATAGCGCGTGGCGTTGCCAATCCAGCCGGTGACGGTCGGCAGCGTTTCCTGCGTGCGGTGGGAAGCCAACACCTGGCGCAGTAGCTTCAGACGCTGGTGAACCTCTTGCGGCGTTTGCGCCGGCGCCAGCAACAGCTCGCGCAGCCTTTCCGGCACGGCGCCGGGATGATCCTGCAAAATCAGGTAGCTTTCACACGACTGGGTAATCAGCGTCAGCGACAGGGTATGCAGCGCCCGCACCCGGCGGTTCATCTTGTGCCAACGCGAGGATTCCAGCATCAGGTTGTTGCGCATGCCGTTGAGCGCCGTAGTGCCCTTCACCAGGTTGCTCCAGGCGCGATCGATATCGTCTTTCGGCGCGTTGCTCAGGCACATCTGCATCAGTTGGTAGTGATCCACCAGCAGTTTATCCAGCAGCCGATCGATATCCTGTTTGATCGAGCGCGGGGAAAACAGCAAATCCGCCAGCACGGCGCTGACAATCCCCAGCACAATCTCGCTGCAGCGCTCAATGGCAAAGCGCGGCGCTTCCAACAGGTGGGATTCGCTGGTGGCGACGGTCACAATGATGATCAGCGCGGTATAGCCCGCCAGGCCCCAGGCGTAGGAGTTTTCGACGCGGATTAATGAAGAAATCCAGCTACAGAAACCGGCCCAGGCGCAGCACAAAAACAGCATCACCACTGGCGCACGCGCCGTAGTGACGATGATCGCCAGGCCGACGAAACAGCCGATAAAGGTGCCGATAATCCGCAGCCAACCGCGGTAGCGGATCGCGCCGGAGAAGGGTTCGCCGCCGGCGGCAAACGCTGGGCCGGCCGCGACGATGGCCGCGGTCATTACCGACCAGCGTGGGGTTTCCAGGTTGAGATGAAAGCCGACAAACAGCGCGAACACGATCGCGAAACTCAGCTTGCAGGCAAATCTCAACCGAATAAAAGTAGCGCCGAACATAACAACATCCTTTCGGAAACGGGCGAGCGCGGCCTTAACCGAACTCGCGCAGCCGATGCATCAAGCGGGTAAACGGCGAGCCATCATTGGCGGGACGATCCTGTTTGCCGGTAATCACCACCGTAGCGGTGGTGCCTGCCGGGTATGGGTGCTGCTGGTCTTTATCATCCAGCACGATTTTAACCGGCACGCGCTGCGCCAGGCGCACCCATTCCAGGTTGCTGTCAACGGAAGCCAGCCCTTTACTGTTGCTGGTGCTGCTGCTGTTATTCACCGCCACCGCCACACTGTCCACAGTGCCGTGCATGATGCGGTTGCTGCCCAACGGGGTAATTTCCGCGCGGTCGCCCTTATTCAGGCCATGCAGCTTGGTTTCTTCCAGGTAGGCCAGCAGGTAGAAGCTGTTTTTCTTCACCAGCGCCACGGCCGTGGCGCCGCGGGTAATAAACTCGCCGGTATGCACGTTAAGGTTGGTCACCCAGCCGTCCGCCGGGGCACGCACCACGGTGCGTTCCAGATCGAGCCGGGCCAGATCGCGCACTGCAGTCGCTTTCGCCAACTGCTGCTGCGCGGTCAGCAGCGCATTGCTCGCCTGCTCAATCTCTTCGCGCGACATGGCATCCGGCCCCAGATTCACACGGCGGCTTGCTTCACGCTTTTTCTCCGAGACCAGCGCCTGATAGTAGGCCACATCGGCATTCGCCTGATCCAACGCCTGCTGATAGCGCGGCTGATCGATAACAAACAGCGTCTGCCCTTTCGCCACCAGTTGGTTATCCACCACCGGCACATCGGTCAACAGGCCGCTGACGTCCGGGGCGATCGCCACCACATCGGCAGAAAATTTGGCGTCGCGCGTCCAGGGCGATTCGGTATAGAACATCCAGACCTTAAACACGGCAACGATCCCCAACAGCACCAGGAGCAGCGTAATCGCGATGCGGATTATTTTTATTAATAACGTTTTCACAGCGGCCTCAGAAAAAAAGACATGAAATCAAATAAAACAGGCAGCAAAACAGCGCGGTATTAAACAGTGCCGGATGCCAGACAACATCATAGATCCCCGTTGGCTGCAGCACGCGGCGCAGCACAAAAAAAACCGCCAGCGAGACCAGCAGCAAAAAAAATACCGGGGGGAACGACAGCCCGAAAATCACGATGACCGGAAGCAAACTCATACCTTTTTCCTTGATTGTTCACAATACCGGGATGCTGCACCTTTTGTATCACATCCTGTTTACAACTTAACACAGACATGCCCTACGCCGTAGCCTGACGGCGCACCGGGCCGCAAAGCGGAAAAGGGGTTAAACTCTTGGGACATGTATCCATGAAAGGGAATACGAGGGCACCGGCAGAGTCGCCTGTGGCGACGCGGCCGCCCTACCTCATGGCCACGCTCAGGCGTACGCGGGGCATCGCCCAGCGAGCATTATATTAGCGTGCTTACTATCACCCAATCAACAAACTGTGATCTAAATCACTTTTAAGCCAGAGTGAATAATGGAAAGACTAAAAAGGATGTCGGTATTCGCGAAAGTCGTTGAGTGCGGCTCATTTACCGCGGCAGCGCGCCAACTGGGTATGAGCGTTTCATCGATCAGCCAGACCGTCTCCAAACTGGAAAATGAACTCCAGGTCAAGCTGCTCAACCGCAGCACGCGCAGCATCGGCCTGACCGAAGCCGGCAAGATTTACTATCAGGGCTGCCGACGCATGTTGCAGGAAGTGAGTGAGGTGCATGAACAGCTGTATGCCTTCAACAATACGCCCACCGGCACCTTGCGCATCGGCAGTTCCTCTACCATGGCGCAAAACGTGCTGGCCACCATGACCGCCGACATGTTGAAAGAATACCCTGGCCTGACGGTTAACCTGGTGACGGGCATCCCGGCGCCGGATCTGATCGCCGATGGGCTGGACGTGGTGATCCGCGTTGGCGCGCTGCAGGATTCCAGCCTGTTTTCCCGCCGCCTGGGCTCCATGCCGATGGTGGTCTGCGCCGCCAAAAGCTACCTGGCGCAGCACGGCACGCCGCAAAAACCGAGCGACATGGTGAATTTTTCCTGGCTGGAATACAGCGTGCGCCCGGACAGCGAGTTTGAGCTGATCGCCCCGGAAGGCATCAGCACGCGCATTTCGCCCCACGGCCGCTTCGTCACCAACGATTCACAGACCATGATCCGTTGGCTGAAAGCCGGCGCCGGGATCGCGTATGCGCCGCTGATGTGGGTGATCGAGGAGATCAAACGCGGCGAGATCGAGATCCTGTTCAGGCGCTATCAGTCGGATCCGCGCCCGGTCTATGCCCTGTACACCGAAAAAGACAAGCTGCCGCTGAAAGTTCAGGTGTGCATCAATTACCTGACCGACTATTTCAAACGGGTCGCCAAGGTGTATCAGGAGTATCGTTGAACGCCGCGATTCAGGCGTTCCCCTCCTGCGCGTAATGGTCCCAGGCCGCCTGCATGGCCGCCCCTTGCACGGTGTTGAAGCCCAGATGGTTCAACACCGCTTCCAGCGCCGCCAGCGTTTGCAACACACAGTCCTTACGCGCGTTGTAACCCATGGTGCCAATCCGCCAGACCTTGCCGATCAGTGGCCCGAACGAGGTGCCGATCTCAATCGCGAAGTCTTCCAGCAACAGCTTGCGCACCTGTTCGCCATCGATGCCCGGCGGGATCATCACCCCAAGCACGTTGTTCATCCGGTGAGACAGATCGCCGAAGGTCGCCAGCCCCATCGCCTGGATCCCCTTGAGCAGCGAGTCGCCATGGCGCTTGTGGCGCGCAATGCTGTGATCCAGCCCTTCCTGCAGCAGCAGCCGGGCGCATTCGCGGGCGCCGAACAGCGCGCTGGTGGCTTCGGTGTGGTGATTCAGCCGCTCCGGCCCCCAGTAATCCATGATCATGCCCAGATCAAAGTAGTTGGAGTAGATCATTTCTTCTTCGCCATCCTGGTGCGCCGCGGTGCGGATGCCGGCTTCCACGCAGCGCCGCCGGCGGATCGCCGCCTCCATCCGTGGGCTAAGGGTGACCGGCGCGGTGCCGGAAGGCCCGCCCAGGCATTTTTGCATGCCGGCAGACACCGCATCCAGCCCCCAGGCGTCGGTTTCCAGCGCGTTGCCGCCAAACGACGCCGTGGCATCGGTATAAAATAGCACGTCATAGCGGCGGCAAATTTCCCCCAGTTCCGCCAGCGGCTGCAGCATGGTGGTGGAGGTATCGCCCTGCACCGTCAGCAATAAACGCGGGCGCAGGCGTTTCACGGCGTCCTCGATGCGATCCGGCGTGAACACCGTGCCCCATGGCGCTTCAATGGTGTGCACCTCGGCGCGGTAGCGGCGGGCGATTTCACACAACAGGTGGCCAAAGCGCCCAAAGACCGGCACCAGCACCTTATCGCCGGGGCGGATCGCCGACAGCAGAATGGCTTCGATACCGGCGCGCGAAGTGCCGTCAATCAGCATCGTCCAGCGGTTTTCGGTGCGAAACAGCGCGCGATACAGCGCCATCACCTCATTCATATACTGCGTCATCGCCGGATCGTACTGGCCGATCAACTGCGCCGACATCGCACGCAGCACGCGCGGATCGGCATTGATCGGCCCCGGCCCCATCAGCAACCGTGCCGGTGGATTGATTTGCGGATATTGGGCGATATCCATCTGACTTCTCCTTATTGATAGTGATTGGTCTTTCCGCATGGCGGATCAGTGGCGCAGGATTTTCCCGACGAAGTGACGCGTGCGCGGCTGCTGCGGCGCATCGAAAATCTGCTGCGGCGCCCCGGTTTCCACCACTGCGCCATCGGCCATAAACACCACTTTGCTGGACACTTCGCGCACAAAACTCATCTCGTGGGACACCAGAAACAGGGTGATGCCTTCCGATGCCAGCTCGCGGATGGTATCGAGCACTTCGTTGACCATCTCCGGATCGAGCGCCGCGGTGACTTCATCAAGCAGCAGTACCGTTGGCTTTAGCGCCAGTGCGCGGGCGATCGCCACGCGCTGCTGTTGGCCGCCGGAAAGCTCGTCCGGGTAGGCGTGCAGCCGGTGCTCCAGCCCCACCCGGGTCAGCAGGCGCCGGGCGTCGGCCTCCACCTGCTTTTTCGGCCAGCCTTTGATTTTGGTCGGCGTGATCATCACGTTCTCCAGCACCGTCATGTTCTGGAACAGGTTGTACTGTTGAAACACGATGGCGATGGACGAGCGCAGCGCACGCAGTTCGCCCTTATGGGCATAATTCACGGTTTTACCATCGAGCCGTACCGTGCCGGCTTCTGGAGGAAGCAGCCCCATCAGCACGCGCAGCAGCGTGCTTTTCCCCGATCCGGAAGGGCCGATCAGGCTGACGATTTCGCCTTTCTCAACGGAAAGGTTGACCTGCTCCAGGACGCTCTGCTGGCCGTACGAGGCTTTAAGGTTAACGATTTCGAGTTGCGGCAATTTTCTTCTCCAGGCGCTTACCAAAGCGCGATAGTGGGTAAGAGATCAGGAAATACAGGACCAACACCGTGGCGTACACCAACGCGGCGGAAAACCCTTTGTTGGTGAGCACCTTGCTGGCGGAGGTCAGCTCCATCACCCCGATTTGCGAGGCCAGCGCCGTGTCTTTGATGTACATGATGAAAAAACTGAACGTCGGCGGGATCACCACCTTCAACGACTGCGGAATAATCACGTAACGCAGGCTTTGCAAGTAGGTGAAGTTCAGCGTCTGCGCGGCCTCCCATTGATTCTTGTGCACCGAATCAATACCGCTGCGGATGATTTCCCCCAAATAGGCCGCGGCGATAATGCACACGCACACCAGCGCCACCGAGAAGGTGGAAAGCGACAGCCCGACATATTGGCTGATAAAAAACACCAGCATCAGCGTCACCAAAAAGGGGATACGGCGGAACAGGAAGCAGTAAACAAAGGCGGCTGCACGTAGCGGCGCCACGGCTTTCGACCGGGTGGTGCGGATAATGGCGATCAGAAAACCGGCCAGGAAGCCAATCAGGCACCCGCCCGCCGACAGCAACAGCGTACTGAGCAACCCCTCGAGCAGCAGCAGCACGTTATAGTAGGAAAACAACTGTGCCAGTTCAGGCAGATCCAGGTAGTTCATCAGAAGGCCTCTATTTTAGCGCGGAAGAGGAAACGCCCGACGACTGCCAGAGCCAGCGTGGCCATGATAGTAATGATGATGTACAGCACGGCTGCGATAGAGAAAGCTTCAACCGATAAATATGTTTCCGAACTCAGGTTATAGGTGCGCCCCGTCAGCTCTTCCACACCGAACATCGAAGCCATAGAAGTGCCAAGCGTCATCACGATGAACTGATTGGACAACGGACGGAACATCACTTTCATCACGTGCGGTAAAATCACGTAGCGGATGATTTGCATGCGTGAAAACCCCAGCACCTCCGCCGCTTCCACCTCCAGGCGGTGCACCGAATCAAACCCGGCGCGCTGGATCTCGCACAAATAGGCGCCGGCGTTAAAGGTGGCGCCAATCAACACGGCGGTAAAAGGCGACAGCAATATCCCCACTTCCGGCAAGGCGAAAAACAAAAAATAGATTTGCACCAGTTGGGGGGTGTTGGTGGCGAAAACCACATAGGCGTTCACCACCTGCCCCGCCAAACGCGGCCCATAGCGCAGAATGGCTGTGCAGCACAGGGCAATGATCATGCCGAAGGCAAATGCCAGAACAGCGATCTGTAAGCTCACCCACGCCCCACCCAGCAGGTAAGGCAGTTGATCAAGCAAAGGTTGAAAATTCAGGTTCATCTGAGCATTTTTCTCGTCAAATAATTGACGCCGTATACCAGGTATAAGGCGTCATGGCTCATTGCAGAGCAGGGTTATTGTTGCGTTGGCGATTGCGTTGGATCGTGCAACATCGGGTGGCCGAACCATTTGGTCCAACTGTCGGCGATAAAGCCGGACTTATGCTGTTCCGCAATGATTTGGTTGAGCTTTTGCGTCAACGCCGTGTTGCCCTTGCGCACGCCGATGCAGTCATAATCCACCTCTAACGGATCGTCCACCACGCGCCATTTGGTCGGGTAGTTCTTGGTGTAACCGAACATGAAATCGAGCACGTCGATCAGCGCATCGGCCCGCCCCTGGGCAATGGCGCGCACTGCATCCGGATAGTTATCCAGAATCAGCAGTTGAGCCTTGGGAATGTTTTCCTGAATAAACTTGATCGGCGTGGTGCCGCGCACCTGAACCAAGCGCACCGCCGGATCGTTCAGTTGATGCCAGTCTTTATAAGGCTTGCTCTCGGTGGTCAGGATGCCGAGCACTTCGGTATTCACCGGATCGGTGAAGTCCACCACTTTCATGCGATCGGCATTGCGCGTCATGCCGCCCATCACCGCGTCAATCTTGTCCGACAAAATAAACGGAATGCGATCGTTTGAACCGATAGCCACCAGCTCCAGCTTCACCCCCAGCGAATCGGCAATCTTGTGCGCCACGCTGGCGTCAAACCCGGAAATTTCGTTCTTTTCGTCATAAACCCCCAGCGGCGGCAAGTTGGGATTCACGCCAATGATGATTTTCTTTGAATCAAGTATCTGCTCCAGCGAGCGCGCATTGGCCTGCGTGGCGCCAAACAGGGCGCAGGCAATGCAGCTAACGGCCATTAACCGGCTGAACGTTCCGGATCGCTTCATGTGTGTAATCCCCAGTCAAAGTGTGAAGTGTGGCAAGACCGCGATAAGGCGAGACAAATATCGCCGTTCTTTCGCATACTTTACGTATACGATTCGTATATGATACTATGCTGAAAAACTTGTCAAGCATCATTGGTCAGTTTTCACACCGTTTAGAGGACGTGCCCATGCCAAATTCCACACCCAAAGTCGTCGGCTTCTCTTTTGAAGGGAAGCCCTACTCCGCCCTGCCGGGCCAGAGTATCGCCGCCGCCCTGTTTTCGCAGGGTGTCAGAACATTGCGCTTCAGCCCGCAGCAACGGCAGCCACGCGGCATGTTCTGCATGATGGGGTCGTGCCAGGAATGCCTGGTCATGGTTAACGGTAGCCGAGTACTGGCTTGCAAGACCGAGGCCAAAGCGGGGCTGACCATCTCTCAGGTACCGGATGTGAACCGCCATGAATGACTTTGACATCATCGTAATCGGCGCGGGCCCGGCCGGTATCAATGCCGCCCTGACAGCCGCCGACGCCGGGCTGCGCGTGGGCTTGTTTGATGAAAACGGTGCGGCGGGCGGCCAGGTTTACCGTGCCCCGGTAGTCGCTGCCGATAATGAACGCAACGCCGATTTTCTGGCAGGGGAAAGTTTGCGCCATCAACTGGCAAAAAGCCCGGTGCGGGTGTTTATGGGGCACCAAATTTGGGCAATCACCGAAGACTACCGCATCGATGCCCTCGGCCCGCAGGGGCCAGCCAGCTATCGGGCGCGTATTTTGATTGTCGCCGCCGGCACCACCGAGCGGGTCGTGCCGTTTGAAGGCTGGACGCTGCCGGGCGTCATCGGGCTGGCTTCCGCCACTATCCTGTTGAAATCGCAGAAAACCCTGCCGGGTAAAACCACGCTGGTGGCCGGCTGCGGCCCGCTGCTGGCGGCAGTGGCCGGCGGCACATTAAAAGCCGGCGGCGAAGTGACAGGCATCGTGGATATCGCCGGCATCGGCGACTGGCTGCGCACCGCGCCGGCGATGCTGGCACGGCCGGACATCCTGCGCCAGGGCGCCGGCTATGCCTGGGCGATCAAAAAAGCCGGCGTGCCGATCTTTTCACGCCACACGCTGGTGCGCGTCAGCAGCGCCGGGGAGCAACTGTGTGCGGAACTGGCCCCCTGCGATGCGGCCGGCCGGCCGATTGCCGGTGAGAGAAAACGCATCCTGGCGGACTGCGTGGCCGTGGGCCACGGGCTCACCCCGTCGACCGATATTACGCGCCTGCTGCACGCGCAGCATCGCTATTCCCGCCGGGCCGGCGGCTGGATTGCCGTTACCGACGCCAACGGGCAAACCTCGCGCGAACGTCTGTTTGTGGTCGGCGATGCCGCCGGCATTGCCGGCGCCGGCGCCGCAGGGATTCACGGCACGCTGGCGGCACTGGCCTGCATCCAGCAATTAAAACCCGGTGCGCCTTCGGCTGGGCTGGCGGCATCCGCGCGAGCGGCCGGCAAGCAATACGCGCGCGCCGCCCGCTTCGGCCGCACCATGGCGGGGCTGATGGCGCTGCGTGAAGGCCACGTGGACAGCATTGAACCGGCAACCGTAGTCTGCCGCTGCGAAGACGTCACCCGCGCCGATATCGAAGCGGCTTGCAACGCGGGCGCCCGGGATGTCAACCAGTTGAAAGCCTGGACGCGCTGCGGCATGGGGCCGTGCCAGGGCCGCACCTGCGGCGATGTGGCGGCCGAACTGCTGGCACGCCAGCAGCAGGCGCCGCGTGAAAAAGTCGGGGTGTTCTCCGCGCGCACGCCGCTGCGCCCACTGACGATCAAAGCCCTGACCGGCGACTTCGACTATGACGACATCCCGATTCCCAAGGCGGCCCCACTGTGAATATTTCAGTCAATAACAGCCAAAACGTCGACGTGTGCGTCGTCGGCGGTGGCGTCATGGGGTGCAGCACCGCCCTGTTTCTCGCCAAAGCCGGCATGCGCGTAACCCTGCTCGAGCGCCACGCGCTGTGCCGCAGCGCCTCGGGCGTCAACGCCGGGACGCTCACGCTGCATATGACGCGCGCCGCCCTGGTGCCCTACGCCATCAAGGCCTGGGATATGTGGATGAACCCCGGCGCCTGGCTGGGCAACGGCGTGCTGGCAACCGCCGCCCCCGGCCTGTCGCTGGCGTTCACGGAGAACGAACGGGAAATGCTGGCGGCTCGCGCCGCCGCCCGCCGCGAATATGGCGCCGATATCAAGCTGCTCACGCCGCAGGCCGCGCGGGCCATTGAACCCGGCCTGAATCCGGCGGTGCTGGAAGCCGCCTACTGCGAGATCGACGGCTTCGCCAGTTCCTACCTCACCGGGCGGGCGTTCCATGCCGCGCTGCGCGCCGCGGGCGTCACGATTGCGGAACACACGCCGGTCAGCCATATCGCCCGGCACGGCAGCGGCTATCAGATCCGCTCGCAGGACAACCAATACAGCATTAACGCCGCGCGCCTGGTATTGGCCGGCGGCGTGTGGCTGGAGCCGATGCTGGCGATGCTGGGCGTGACCATCCCGGTGAAAACGCTGATTAACCAGTTGATCGTCACCGAAAGAATCCCGCCGGCGATGCGTTCCGTACTGAGCATCGCCAACGGCCTGCTGTCGATGAAGCAGTTCGCCAACGGCACGGTGGTGATCGGCGGCGGCTGGCAGGGCCGCGGCGACCGCGAGCGCGGCGGGGTGGAGACCATCCCGGACAACCTGATCGGCAATCTGCGGCTGGGCCAGCATGTGATTCCGGCGCTGGGCGATGCCCGCGTCGCCCGTATCTGGCTGGGGCTGGAATCGGAAACCGCCGATGCGATGCCGATGATCGGCGAACTGCCGGATCACCCCAACGCCTGGGTCATCGGCTGTGTTCATTCCGGTTACACCAGCGGCCCTTATATGGGCAAGCTGCTGGCGCAGCAGATACTCGGCCAGCAGCCTGAAATGCCACTCTTCGATCCGGCCCGGCTGTATCCATCCGGGGCAAATGGTCAACATACCAAGACAGAGGCCAAGACATGTTAACAGCACATCCTTTTCATGGCGTCTATGCGGCGACGCTGTGCCCAATGGACGCCACCGGGCGCAACATCGACGAAGAGAGCCTGGCGACGCATATGCAGGAAATCTCACAGGTTGAAGGCATCCGCGGCCTGTTGATTAACGGCCATGCCGGGGAAAACTTTGCCCTGACGCGGGCGGAGAAACGCCGCGTAGTGGACATTGCCCGCCAGGTGTGCCCAGCGCACAGCATCCTGATTGCCGGGATCAACGCCGAAGACAGCTTCGATGCCCAGGCCCAGGCCGACGACGCCAAACAGGCCGGCGCCAACGCCCTGCTGCTGTTCCCGCCGTACTCCTGGACGCTGTCCACCGACGCCGCCACGGTGCTCAATCACCACCGCATCACCAACGCCAACGCCCAAATGCCGATGATGCTTTACCAGTCCGGCGTCGGCACCGGCGGCATGGCCTATACGCCGGACATCCTGCGGGCGCTGGTGCAGTTGCCGAACATCGTCGCGGTGAAGGAAGGCAGTTGGGAAACCGCCGCCTACGACGCCAACCGCCGCCTGATGCAGCATATCGCCCCGCACGTGGCCGTGATGGCTTCGGGCGACGAGCACCTGTTCACCTGCTTTGCGCTCGGCACCGACGGCAGCCTGGTCAGCCTGGCCGCGGTGATCCCGGATCTGGTGGTGGCGCTCTACCGCGCCGTCCAGGCGATGGATCTTGGCGAAGCGCGCCGGCTGCATGAATACATCTACCCGCTGGCCAAGGCGATTTACGGCACCCAGCCCGGCACCCATGCCAATGCCCGCCTGAAGGCCTGTTTGCATATGCTTGGGCGCTTTCCCTGCGCCACCACGCGCGCGCCGATCCCGCCCCTCGATCGCGCACAGTACCAACACCTTGAAGCGGCACTGGCCCACGCCGGTGCTTACCAACGCCCCAACACCCCAGAACGGAGGTTATAATGTCTTTGACCCTGATACGCGGTGGCCGCATCGTTACCGCCGTAGACGACTATGAAGCGGATATCCTGATCGACGGCGAACGGATCGCCTGCATCGGCCTTAATCTTCCCGCCGCTGAAGGCACCAAGGTGATTGACGCCGCCGGCATGCTAATCTTCCCCGGCGGGGTTGACTGCCATACCCATATGGAAAACACCTTCGGCCCATCGACCACCGCCGATAATTTCGATTCCGGCACCCGTTCGGCCGCCTGGGGCGGCACCACCACCATCATCGATTTTGCGTTGCAGAACCCCGGCACCACGCCGCTGCAGGCGATTGAACGCGCACAGTCGAAGGCCGACTGCGTGGCCAATATCGACTACGGCTTTCATGTCATCGTCACCCACGTTGACCATCAGGTGCTGGAAGATATGCGCTACGCGATCCGCCACGAAGGCGTCTCCAGCTTCAAAATGTTCATGGCTTATCCGGGAACGGTAATGTCCGACGACGCGGCGATCTTCCAGGCGATGCGGATGGTCGGCCAGCACGGCGGCATGGTCGCCCTGCATGCGGAAAACGGCACCGTGGTGGAACTGCTGATCAAAGAAGCGCTGGCGCAGGGGCACACCTCACCGCGCTACCACGCCCTGACGCGCCCGGCGATCCTTGAAGGCGAGGCCACCCACCGCGGCATCAAGCTGGCCGAACTGGCGGAAGCGCCGGTCTATTTTGTTCACCTTTCGGCGAAAGAAGCACTGAAACACGTGATCGAAGCCCGCGATTTGGGTATCCCGGTGTTTGCCGAAACCTGCCCGCACTATCTGTTCTTCGATGAATCGGCCTATGCCGACAGCGACGACGAAGACAGCTTCGACAACGCCCGCTTTGTCATGAGCCCGCCTCTGCGTTCGAAAGAGTCGCAGAACGCGCTGTGGACGGCGCTGAAAACCGACGATCTGCAGCTGATCTCCACCGATCACTGCCCCTACTGCATGAAAGAGGGGCACCAGGGCAAAATCAACCAAAAACCGTTCGGCGCGGACGACTTTTCCAAAATCCCGAACGGCATCCCGGGGGTGGAAACCCGCATGACCGTGGTGTATGACGGCGGGGTACGCACCGGGCGCATCTCGTTGAACCGCTTTGTGGAGCTGATGTCCACCGCGCCGGCGAAACTGTTTGGGCTGTTCCCGCGCAAAGGCACCATCGCCGTTGGCAGCGACGCCGATATCGTGATCTTCGATCCTAACGAAACCCAGACCATCAGCGCCGAAACCCAGCACAGCGACTGCGATTTCACGCTGTTCGAGGGCCGCCAGGTGCAGGGGAAAGTGAAACAGGTGCTGCTGCGCGGCCAGTTGCTGATCGACGGCGGTCTGTGGCTGGGCAAAAACGGCCAGGGGCGCTTTGTGCCTCGTGGCGAGCTGGGGAAATACTGGTGAGGTAACGACGATGCCGTTCTATGAATATGCCTGCGAATGCTGCGGCCTGTTTGAATGCCGGCGCCCGGTGGCCGAACGGGATGCGCCGCTGGCCTGCCCACAGTGCCAACGCCCCGCACAGCGCAAGGCCAACTATCAACCGGTGCTGCTGCGCCGGCAAACGGCGCCCACGCCGCCGCCGGCCATCAACCCGCATGGCGCAGGCTGCAGCTGCTGCGCGCCGGCCTACCGGGTGAATAAAACGCCCAGCCGCTAAACCAAGCGGCGCGGCCAGAAAAAAGGCGGCATCGTAGGAGGCCGCCTTTTTCATCGCCATAAAAACCTGCGTTACAGACCGCCGCTCAGGCGGTTTAACACAAAGCTGCTCAGGTTCTTCAGGTGAGTACGCACCGCCTCACGGGCGGCTTCCGTATCACCGGCCAGATAAGCCTGCAGGATAGCCAAATGCTCCTGGCGATCCTCTTCAATGCGGTTAAACGGGCTAACCAGCTCGAACAGCCGGCTGTGAGTGCGCGCCTGGGCGATCATGCGGGCCAAAACCGGGTTGCCGGAGGCGTCGGCAAACAAGGTGTGCACCTGATCGTCCACCTGCCAGTGGGCGTTTTCCTGCTGCCCCTGGCTCAACCCGTTGATCTTTTCAATCAACGCGTCGATCTCGCTTTTATCAATTTTATGCATCGCCATCGCGATGGCTTCCGGCTCCAGCAGTTCGCGTACTTTCATCAGTTGAAAATATTCCTGCGCACTGACGAAACGCACGGAATAAGAACGCGCGCCGGAGCGAACCAGCAAACCTTCGCCTTCCAGGCGCAGCAATGCCTCACGCAGCGGCGTTCTTGAAATATTCAACTCTTCGACCAGCCGCCCTTCCACCACCGGGCCACCGCTACGCAAAGTTTTTTCCAGAATCATTCTGTGCAAGGCCTGATAGGCCAATTCCCCAAGTTTTTCCGGGGGGTTAGTGTTGTTAGCAGCCACCTGATTACCAACCTTTATGGAAACGTTCGGGGAAGTATACATAATGTGTACAGAAATGAAAACTGAACCGAGCCATAGCAAAGCGGCTCCCCCACCCCTGTTGGTTTGGGGTGGGGGAGCCGCAGGCAACGGTTAAAGCGCTTCGCCGTTGGAGGCGATCACACCTTTATACCAATAGAAGGATTTTTTCGGCGTGCGGTTCAAGGTGCCGGTGCCGTCATCGTGCTTATCCACATAGATAAAGCCGTAGCGCTTCGCCATTTCACCGGTGGTAAACGACACCAGATCGATACAGCCCCAAGGGGTGTAGCCCATCAGATCCACACCGTCGATCGCCACCGCCTTTTTCATTTGCTCAATGTGCGCGCGCAGGTAATCAATGCGGTAATCATCTTGGCAATAGCCGTTGGCATCCGGCTTATCGGCGGCACCCAGACCGTTTTCCACGATGAACAGCGGCACTTCATAGCGTTCATACAGCGTCGCCAGCGCATAGCGCAGGCCGGTTGGGTCAATCTGCCAGCCCCAATCGCTGGCCTGCAAATAGGGGTTTTTCACCGAATACGGCGAGCTGCCATCCATACTTTCCGCCGTATTGGTGTTGGCCACATCCGCCTTCACCACATTCGACATGTAGTAGCTAAAGCCGAGGTAATCCGCCTTGCCTTCACGCAGGATCTGCTCGTCTTCCGGTTCCATCTGGATATGGTAGCCCTTGGCCGCCCACTCTTTTTTCGCGTAGGAAGGATAGTAGCCGCGGATGTGTACGTCGGAAAAATAGAACCGATCGCGCATCGCGACTTCGGCCAGCATCACATCGTCGGGATTACAGGAGTACGGGTAGTAAGGCACGAACGAACACATACAGCCGATGCGTAGATCGGGATTGATTTCATGGCCCTTTTTCACCACCAGCGCGCTGGCGAGGAACTGATGATGCACCGCCTGATACATCGCCTCTTCCGGCTTCGGCTTTTGGGTAAACTTCACGCCCGAGCACATCCAGCCAAAAATATCGGCATCAACGTTTTTCTGATTGTTGATTTCATTAAACGTCATCCAGTATTTCACTTTGTGTTTGTAGCGCTCAATCACCGTTAGCGAGAACTTCACAAAGAAATCGATGGTTTTGCGGCTCATCCAGCCGTCGTAGTGGGTTGCCAGGTGGTACGGCATTTCAAAATGGCTGAGGGTGATCACCGGCTCGATATTGTATTTCAGCAGCTCGTCGATCAGATCGTCATAAAACTGCAGCCCGGCTTCGCAAGGCGCATTTTCATCACCGTTGGGGAAAATACGCGTCCAGGCGATGCTGGTACGAAAGCATTTGAACCCCATTTCCGCGAATAGCTTAATGTCCTCTTTATAGCGGTGGTAAAAATCGATCGCCTGCTGGTTCGGGTAGGCTTCACCGTCGAGCACACCATCCGTGATCTTTCTCAGCTTGCCGTGGGCGCCGGCGGTCAGCACGTCCACCACGCTCACTCCTTTGCCCGCCTGATCCCAACCGCCCTCCAACTGGTGCGCGGCCACGGCGCCGCCCCACAAGAAATTATCCGGTAATTGGCTTTTCATCTTTTTTCTCCCTTACTTAGAGCCTATCCCAGTAGGCGTTATTGTCGCAGCCAGTTTGGACACGGACAGCGCGCAGACAACATGCCGCGCATGTTGAACGGACTTCAGTCCGGCCCGTAGGGCGAGCGCAGCGAGTAAACCGGAACGTACACGGAGTACGTGAGGATTTCGAGCACTGCCCAGGGCCAAAATGGCAAGTAAAATAGCCCTAATGGTAAGGCTCTTAGATAACATTCATTAATGGCTGCCCACAACTAACCGGCCCCTGTGGCCGTTCCTGGGTCAGCGTGAAATCATCGCTGTTGACCACCAGCACCGGCGTGGTCAGGTCGTAGCCTTCACGCGCGATCGCCGCCAGATCAAAGGCCAGCAGCGGCGTGCCCGCCTGCACGCGATCGCCGGCTTTCACCAGCGGACGGAAATATTTTCCCTGCAACGCCACCGTATTCAGCCCAACGTGGATCAGCAGCTCCGCGCCGTTATCGCACGCCAGGCCAATGGCATGGTGTGATTCAATCAACGTCATGACGGTGGCATCGCACGGGGCGGTTATCGTGCCCTGGGTGGGCTTGATCGCCACGCCGTCGCCCAACAGTTTCTGGGAAAAGGTTTCATCCGCCACGCTTTCCAGCGCCACCAGTTCGCCGCTGACCGGGCTTAACAGTGAAATACGCTGGTGGCTAAGCGGTGCCGCAGCGGGCGCCGTTGGCGCGCCAACCGCCGGGCCGGCTTCGTTTTCGTTTTCGTTTTGCGGATCGTCAAAGCCGACGATTTGGATCAAGCCGATGCTGACCACCATCGCCACCGCGCTGCCGGCAAGCTCGCCGATAAACGACATCGGCGCCGCCGGGCTAATGGCATTCACCAACGTAAACAGGCCAGGCAAGGCGGCATAGGCGTAGTACAGCGAGCCAAAGAAGCTGGCGACGACGGCGCCGATCGCCCCGCCGATACAGCCGCAGATAAAGGGTTTTTTCAACCGCAGCGTCACGCCGTAAATCGCCGGTTCGGTAATACCGAATATCGCCGTTACCCCAGCCGACAGCGAGGTGGTTTTCAACTGCCGGTTTTTGGTTTTGATAAAGCAGCCGAACACCGCCGCCATTTGCGCCACCACCGCAATGGTCTGGTAGGCCTGGAACGAGTCATAGCCCTGGGTATCAAAGTTGGCCATCACCACCGGCGTAATGCCCCAGTGCACGCCAAAGATCACAATGATCTGCCATACGCCGCCAATCACCGCCGCTGCCAGCGCCGGGAAGGCGTTAAACAGCGCGTTGTAGCCGCTGGCGATGCCCAGCGCGGCATAGGTGGTTATCGGGCCGATCACCAACAGCGTCAGCGGCACGATAATCAGGAAACAGATAAGCGGGGTAAACAGGGCGCTGACCACTTCCGGAATGGCTTTTTCCACCCGCCGTTCCACCCAGGATAACGCCCATACCAGGAACAGCGGCGGCAACACGGACGAGGTGTAAACGGTTTCCGCCAGCGGGAAAAACAGAAAGTGAATACTCTCTCCCTGCGCAATCCGCCCGGCCATCGCCGTCCATTCCGGGTTGATCAGGGCGCAGCAGCACAGCACGGCAATATAGGGGTTGCACTTGAAATGGCGCGCCGCGGTGATGGCAATAAACACCGGCAAAAAAGCGAACGGAGTCCAGGACATAAAGTTCAGCACGCCGTAGGTGCCGGTGTCTTTGAAGGTTTCGGCAAACAGCGTAATCACAATCAGCACGCCCTGCAGAATACCTGCGGCGGCCAGGATATACACAATGGGGGCGAACACGGCGGACATGGTGCCGATCACCGCGTCCAACCAGCGCTGTTTAGGCGCCGCTTGCTGTTGGCGCTGCGGATCAACCAAACCGGACATGGCGTTGAACACATCGGCAACGTGGGTGCCGATCACCACCTGGAACTGCCCGCCGCTTTCCACCACGGCGATCACGCCCGGCAGGCTCTGGATCGCCTGTTTGGCGCTGGCCGGGGTTTCATTCAGTACCAACCGCAGCCGGGTTGCACATCGGGAAAAACCAGCAATATTTTTTTCACCTCCGACTTCCCGGAGGATATCTGCCGCCAACTGAACGTAATCCCTGATTGCCGCCATCATGTCACCTCTGAGTGGTTACGATGCATCCCCAATGGGTATCAATCACAAATGAAACCGGTTTCAGTAACAGGATTGCGCAAAGCGCACCGCGTCTGCAACCGGTTTCAATCAGCAATGCGGGCTAGATCACAACGTGGCAAGCAGGCTAAAAAATGGGATGAAAGTCGCCGTTTTTGTACGGCAGACAATATATTTTGTTAGCAGATAATATTATTATCGGCCAAGATGAGATCGCAATCACACTTAATGGCCAGAAAAGTGTGATCCAACCGAAATTAATCCCCTACAGCCGCCAACCTTTTAATCTTGTCCCAACCACGGGACAGTTTTTAGTATTGTTGTTATTTACGCCAACTTCTATATTCATTATTACGGAAAAGCGGTAAGCAAGAGCGAATGGACATTTAATGAATAATAATTAACATCTTGTATATACCCAAAATAATTCGAGTTGCAGGACAAAAACGCAAAAGCGTTTTTGAACAGCGCTAGCGCTGGCCCCGTAGGGGTGAGGCCGAATGGCCGAATCACGCGGCAACGCAGCGAATCCCCAGGAGCTTACTGAAGTAAGTGACTGGGGTGAGCGAGGAAAGCCAACACACCTGCAGCTTGAAGTATGACGGGTATAGCGAAGCATAAAAGGGTTATATTATGCACCCACTTACCTCGCGACAGAATAGATTATTGAAATATTTGCTGCGACACCAAACGCATATACCGGTTAAAAATATTGCACAGTATCTGGCTGTCTCAGAAAAGACCATTCACCGCGACATGCAGTTTATTGAAGATTTCCTGGCGGCCTGGAATATTTATCCGGAAAAGAAGGTGGGCGCAGGGATTTTGCTGATCGCCGAAGATGCGAAAAACCTGATTCAACTGGAGCAGCAACTCGCCGCTGACGATGGCTATTCAGACGCGCTGGCCAACAATGCGCGCCGGGTGAAAATCGCCTCGCAGTTGCTCAGCGACACGCCGATGGAAACCTCCATCAGCAAGTTAGCCGAGCGCTACTTTATCAGCAATGCCTCGATCGTCAACGATTTAAAGATTATCGAAAGCTGGATCCAGCCGCTGGGGTTAACCCTGATCCGCAGCCAGAGCGGCACCCATATCGAAGGAAACGAAAACCAGGTGCGCCAGGCGATGGCAACGCTGATTAATGAAGTGATGAACCACAAAGAACCGGGCAGCCTTAACCACTCGCGCCTTGATCCCGGCAGCTACCATGCGCTCATTCACTATTTTGGCGAGCCAGACGTGGTGTTTGTTCAGCAGCTACTGCAGGAAATGGAACAGCAGCTCTCTTACCCGCTGGGGGAGCCTTATTATATTAATATCTTCACCCATATATTAATTATGATGCACCGTATGGCGTTGGGGAATTCCCTGCCGCTGGGCGAAGAAACGCTGAAAAACCAGGTTGACCGCCCTATATTCAATATTGCGGAAAACATGGTTCAACAAATAGAGCAGCGTATTAATAACCGACTGCCCAGTGATGAAGTCTGGTTTATTTATCAATATATTGTTTCTTCCGGCATCGTTATTGAAGAGCATGGCGATCATTCCGCCGCCAGGCAGCAATTATCCAATGGTGAATCGCGGCGCATGACGCTGAGCTTGATTGATATCTTCTCCGATATGATAAATATCGATCTGCGCTCAGACACATTATTGTATGACGGCCTGCTGATTCATATTAAGCCTCTGCTTAACCGCCTGAAATACCATATTCGCATCCGCAATCCGCTGCTGGAAGATATAAAAAACGAGCTGCACGACATTTATCACATTACCGAACGGGTGACGCAGCAGCTGTGCCAACGTTTTCAACTCCAGCCGATCGCCGAAGACGAGGTGGGCTATCTGACGGTGCATTTCCAGGCGGCGCTGGAGCGGCAAATCGCCCACCGGCGCATTCTGGTGGTGTGTTCCAGCGGCGTGGGCACCTCGCACTTGTTGAAAAGCCGCATCCTGCGCGCCTTCCCGGACTGGATCATCGTCGGCGTGGTTTCGGCCAGCAATATGGCGGCGTTTTGCCTGCAGGAACAGGTGGATTTAGTGATATCCACCATCCACCTGAAAGAGCAGCAAACGCCCATTGTCTATGTCTCGGCGTTTTTTAATGACGACGACATCAAGCGCGTCACGGAAAAGGTGATTACCAGCCAACTGCATCAGGCGGTGAATTTACTCCCGGCGGCTGAATACTAGTTCCTTTAATTGTTTGAGGTGAAGTGGATGGACATTAACAAGATTCTCAATGCCAATCGCGTCAAATTAGCCATGACGGCGAAGAATAAAGAAGAAGTTATTCAGGAACTGACCGAACTGCTGTATCAGGACGGCGCCATTACCTGCAAAGACGCCTTTATCCGCGATGTTTGGCTGCGCGAAGCCGAAGGCTCCACCGGTTTTGAAAATCATATCGCCATCCCGCACGGAAAATCCGCAGCGGTGACTCAAACCACGCTGGCCATCGGCCGTACCCGCCAGGACATTCCCTGGGAAACGCTGGACGGCAGCAACGTCCGCTGCATCATTCTTTTCGCCGTGCGCCTGGAAGACCAGAACACCACGCATATCCGCCTGCTGTCGCAGGTTGCCAGTGCGCTGGCCGATGAGCAGGTCATTGCCCGGCTGCTAGACGAGCCCGACCCGGAAAAAATTATTCAACTGTTCAGCCTGTACGCGGAAACAGACCTCTGCTAACCCGGAAAAGACGAGGCATAACATGAAAATAGTTTGTGTAGCCGCCTGCACGGCAGGCATCGCGCATACCTATATCGCGCGCGAAAAACTGATCAAGGGCGCCAGAGCGCTGAATCACGACATCAAGGTGGAAACCCAGGGCACCATCGGCACGGAAAACGCGTTATCCGCCGAGGATATCGCCGCAGCCGACGTGGTGATCCTGGCCATCGACATCAAAATCAACGGGGAAGAAAGGTTCAAAGACAAACCTGTCGTGCGGGTAAAAACCGACGTGGTGATTAAGTCACCGGTGAAGTTTCTGGAAAAAGTGGCAGGCTCGCTGGAGCGGGCCTGAAAATTAACTTTTCAGGATATATAGCCAAAATAATTCGAGTTGCAGGAAGGCGGCAACGCAGCGAATTCCCAGGAGCTTACTCCAGTAAGTGACTGGGATGAGCGAGGAGAGCCAACGCACCTGCAACTTGAAGTATGAAGGATAAACATATTATGAAAGGCAATAATAAACTAGGCCAGGAAATAAAGGGGCACCTGCTCACCGGTATTTCCTGGATGATCCCGCTGATCGTCGCCGCCGGTATCTGTATCGCCCTCGGTCAGGTGATTGGCGGCACCAACGTGGCGGAAAAAACCGGCAGCTTCGCCTGGATGCTCAACCAGATCGGCGGTTGGGGCATGGGGCTGATCGTGCCGCTGATCTGCGCGGCGATCGCCTACTCGATCGCCGATCGCCCCGGCTTTGCTCCCGGGCTAATCGTCGGCTTTATCTGCGGGCAGATCCAAACCGGCTTTATCGGCGGCATCCTCGGCGGCTTTCTGGTGGGCTACACCGTGCTGCTGCTGCGCCGCTATATCAAACTGCCGGCCTCGATGCAGGGGCTGATGCCGGTGATGATCCTGCCGGTGCTCAGCACCATCATCGCCGGCTTGTTGATGATGACGTTTATCGGCCAGCCGATCGTCTGGCTGCAAAAGGCGCTGATCCACCTGCTGGAATCCATGCAGGGCGGATCGAAGTTCCTGATGGGCGCGATCCTCGGCGCCATGGCCACCTTTGATTTTGGCGGCCCGGTGAACAAGACCATGTCGCTGTTCGCCGACGGCATGCTGGTGGACGGCATCTACGGCCCGGAAGCGGTGAAGTTTGTCGGTTCGATCATCCCGCCGTTCGGCATCACCCTCTCCTTCCTGCTGACGCGCCATAAATACACCAAAGCGGAGAAAGAAGCGCTCAAGGCCGCCTTCCCGATGGGGATCTGCATGATCACCGAAGGGGTGATCCCGATCGCCGCGCGCGATCTGCTGCGCGTCGTCGCCAGCTGCGTGGTCGCTTCGGCCATCGCCGGTGGCCTGATCATGGTCTGGGGGGTGGAAGCGCCAGTGCCGCACGGCGGCATGTTCGTGGTGCCGTTGTTCACCAAACCGCTGATGTTCTGCCTGGCGTTGGGCATCGGCACGGCGATCTGCGGCGTGATGCTGTCGCTGCTGAAAAAACGCGTCACGCAGGCGGACGAAGAGTTCGACGATACCGATGACAGCAGCGTGCGCGATGAAGACATCAAATTCACCCTCGAATAACAGGAGTGGCTATGTACGCCTCAATGAAAGCTGTTATTGCCGACGCCTATCAACGGCGGTATGCCGTGCTGGCGATCAACTGTTTCAACCTGGAAACCGCGCGGGCCGCCATCAGCGCCGCCGAGCAACAACGGGCGCCGCTGATCCTCAACGTTTACCAGGGGCACAGCGCGCACTTTCCGCCTCCGGTCGCGGTGGCGGTGGTCAGCGCGCTGGCGCAGCAGGCCACGGTGCCGGTGGCGCTTAGCCTGGATCACGGCAACGCGTTTGATCTGATCGGCCAGGCATTCCGCGCCGGTTTCAGCGGCCTGATGATCGATGCCTCCAGTCACCCGTTGGCGGAAAACATTCGCCAGACCCGCCAGGTGGTGCAGATCGCCGCCACCGCCGAGGTGTGCGTGGAAGGCGAACTGGGCCATATCGCCGATGCGCCGGTTTACGATCTGGCCGATGCCGCCGTGAAGATGACGCAGGTGGCGGACGTGCAGCCGTTTATCAGCCAGACCGGTATCGATCTGCTGGCGGTTTCGGTCGGCACCGCGCACGGGCTGTATCCGCCGAACGTCACGCCGCAGATTAACTTTGAGCGCCTGGCCGCGCTGCATGAGGCCTCGTCGGTGCCACTGGCGCTGCACGGCGGCAGCGGCACCCGCGCCGAAGATATTCGCCGCGTCAGCCAGCACGGCGTGGCGAAGATCAACGTCGGCGCCGCGGTGTTCGCCGCCGGCAAAAGCGCGCTGCAACAGGCCCTGCAACAACACCCGGCCAGCGAACTGGCCGATCTGATGGCGGTAATGGAATCCGCCTGCCGCGAAGTGGTGTTCGAGTACCTAAGCTGGTCCGGCTCCGCCCAACAAGCCTAAGCCGCGTTTCACACGTTCACGCAAGACCATCGGTGCCCCGCACCGGTGCGGGAAAGCTTTACCCTTAATCAGACACTGAAGGAGAGTAACATGTTGATTTCAATGCACGAAATGCTAAAACCCACCCGCGAGCACCATTTCGCCATTGGGGCTTTCAACGTGGCGGACAGCTGCTTTATCCGTGCGGTGGTGGAAGAAGCGGAATCCACCCATACCCCAGCGATTATTTCGATCCACCCCAGCGAACTGGAATTTGTTACCGACGAATTCTTTGCCTACGTTCGCGAGCGCACGCTGCGCAGCCCAGTGCCCTTTGTGATCCACCTGGATCACGGCGCGTCGATCGCCCATGTACTGCGTGCCATCCAGTGCGGCTTCACCTCGGTGATGATCGACGGCTCACTGTTGCCCTATGAGGAAAACGTGGCGCTGACGCGCCAGGTGGTGGAGCTGGCGCACGCTGTGGGCGTTTCCGTGGAAGGTGAACTGGGCACCATCGGCGATACCGGCACCACGATCGAAGGCGGCGTCACCAAGGTGATCTATACCGAGCCGGCGCAGGCGGAAGATTTCGTCAAACGCACCGGCGTGGATACGCTGGCGGTGGCGATCGGCACTGCACACGGCATCTACCCGAAAGATCTGAAGCCGGCGTTGCAAATGCACATTCTGCGCGACATTGCCGAACGGCTGTCGATCCCGCTGGTGCTGCACGGCGGCTCCGCCAACCCGGACGCTGAAATTGCCGAAGCAGTCACGCTGGGCGTGGGCAAAATCAACATTTCCAGCGACATGAAGTACGCTTACTTCCAGAAGGCGCGCGAAATCTTAAGCCGTGAAACCTGGTGGGATCCCAACGCCATCTACCCGGAACCGATCAAGGCGGCCAAAGCGGTGATCCGCCACAAAATGGCGCTGTTCGGCTCCACCGGCAAAGCCAGCCTATACTAAGCCAGCGAAACCCTGGGCAGGCAATCCGCCGCCTGCCCTCTACAGGAGGAAAAAATGCTGCATTTAGGCCTGGATATCGGCGGCACCAAAATCGCCGCCGCGGTGCTGGATGGGGATGGCGCGCTGTTGCTGCAACAACGCACCGCTACCCGCAAAGAGAGTTACGCGCAGTTCCTGCACGACGTTTGCCAGTTAATCACCACGCTGCAGGGCAAGTTTAACGTTCCGTTATCGATCGGCATTGCCTTGCCGGGCAGCATTTCGCCGCAAAGCGGTTTGATCAGGAATTCCAACATCCTGCCGCTCAACGGCCAGCCGCTGCAGCAGGATTTGCAGCAGCGGCTAAAGCAGCGCGTCGCTATCGCCAACGATGCCAACTGCTTCGCCCTGTCTGAAGCCACCGACGGCGCCGGCAAGGGCCACAATAGCGTATTCGGTGTGACGCTCGGCACCGGCTGCGGCGGCGGGCTGGTGATCAACCAGCAGTTGATTACCGGCGGCTACGGCAACGCGGCGGAATGCGGGCACAACCCGCTGCCGGGGTACGATCCGGCCAACGATGGACCGCCCGTCCGCTGCTATTGCGGGCAGTTCAACTGCGTGGAGTCTTTTGTTTCCGGCACCGGACTGGCCGAACGCTATAAGCTGGCGACCGGCCGGCAAGCCACGCCGCAGGAAATTATCGCGCTGGCGGAAAGCGGCGAAGCCGAAGCGGTACAACAATGTGCGCACTATCGCGATCGCCTGGCCAGAATGCTGGCGACGATCGTCAACCTGATCGATCCCGGGGTGATCGTCATCGGCGGCGGGCTTTCCAACGCGCCGGCACTGTATCAGGATCTCGCCCCTTGCGTCGGCGCCTATGCCTTTACCGACCGGTTTTGCACCCCGATCGTACCGGCACGGCATGGCGACAGCAGCGGCATGCGCGGCGCCGCGTGGATCGGCGCGCAGACGGGCCAATGAACTCACGCAGTAGATGTTGCGGCCACCGATGACGGCGGCCGCAGCAGCCTCGATCAACGGGATGCCAACGACAAAATGGTTTCCTGATCCGCCTCTTCCCGGTCAAGAATGCCAGTGATACGCCCTTCATGCATGACCATCACACGGTCGCTCATTCCCAAAATCTCGGGTAATTCAGAAGACACCATAATGATGGCGACGCCGCGGTTCGCCAGTTCACTGATCAGGTGATAAATTTCCGCCTTTGCCCCTACGTCAATGCCACGGGTTGGTTCATCCAGGATCAGGATTTTCGGCTGCGCCAATAGCCAACGGGAAATTAACACCTTCTGCTGGTTACCGCCGCTCAGGTTATTAATGATCTGATCCATGGTCGGGGTTTTTATATTCAGCCGATGGATTTGGTTCATGCAGTCCTGGGCCATTTTCACGTGTTTGATAAACCCGCTCTTGCCGACATATTCCGGCATATTGACGATACTCATGTTCTCTAATACCGACAGCACCAGGAATAAACCGGACTTTTTACGATCCTCCGTCAGCAACGCCATGCCGTTATCAATCGCCACCGAAGGGGAATCAATATTGACCGGAACACCATCAATCAGCACCTCGCCGCTGTCAAAGCGCTCCATGCCAAACAGGCTTTCCATCACCTCAGTACGGCCGGCCCCCACCAGGCCGGCGACGCCGAGGATCTCCCCGCGCCGGACGCTGAAGTTGATATTCTGGAAATGCTCTTGGCGGCAAAGATTACGTACCGTCAGCACCTCTTCGCCAATGGTGTTATTAAATTTGGGGAACAGCTGGGTTAATTCACGGCCGACCATTTGGGTGATCAGCGACTGGCGAGTGAACTCCGAAGTCTGCCTACTGCCGAGCCAGGCGCCATCGCGAAAAACGCTGATTTCATCGGTAATGGTAAATATTTCATCCATTTTATGGCTGATATAGATAATGGCTTTTCCCTGCTTGCGTAAATCACGAATAATATTGAAAAGGTGAACAACCTCGCTTTCCGTTAATGCAGAGGTGGGTTCATCCATAATAACCACGTCCGCATCCCATGACATCGCTTTGGCAATTTCCACCATTTGCTGGGCGGCGATACTCAGCTCGCCCACCATCTTCTGCGGCGATAAACGGATATTCAGCTTATCCAGCAGTTCCTTGGTCTGCTGATTGAGTTTGCGGTGATCGACAAAACCATACTTCGTGGGCTCACGCCCCAGCCAGATATTCTCCGCCACCGTCATATGGGTGACCAGGTTTAACTCTTGGTGAATCATCGAGATACCGGAACGCAGGGCGTCCATCGTATCCTGGAACTTCACCGGTTCGCCCTTGACACGAATAGAACCGGTGTCGGGATGGTATATCCCGATCAGGCATTTCATTAACGTGGATTTACCCGCACCGTTTTCGCCCATCAGGGCATGCACCGTTCCGGGGCGCACGCGTAATGACACATTATCAAGCGCCTTCACGCCGGGGAAAAATTTACTGATGCCTTCAGCTTCAAGGGCAAAAACGTTCATGGTTCAACCTCCGCATAAATCAATGAGCAATGATGATTCTGGTCGAGGTAACTAAACTGAAATCGGTAATCGCCAATAACATCGTGAGAATAAATGCCGAGAATACAAATTGCAGTTACACGGCCCTATTGCCCATCCGTTGATAAGACAGCGGTGCTGCGGGATATTTTTCTCACTGTCAAAGAAACATAAGCAATCAACCCGTAACGCAGGCTGATAACATCAACCTCAGAGCGGCACCGCGGGCGCCGCCGCCTGATCGTATCCGCCCCAGACCGACTGATCGAACTCCACCACCGAGCCGGTCATCAAACCGGACTCGTCGCTCGCCAGGAATGCCACGGCGCGCGCCACCTCTTCTGGCTGGATCAACCGGCCAAACGGCTGCGCCGCCGCCGCTTTCTCCAACCAGTTATCCTCGGCATTGTGATACGTCTTCATGATGCGGTCTTCGCCTTCCGACGCCATCCAGCCGATATTCAACCCATTGACACGGATGCGGTTGCGCAGCAGCGCATAGGCCGTATTGCGCGTTAGCGTCGCCAGCGCCCCCTTCGAAGAGCAATAGGCGGCAATAAACGGCTGGCCGGCGAGCGCGGACATCGAGCAGATATTCACGATGCTGCCGGTAATCTTTTCGCGCCGCATGACCTTAATCGTTTCCTGCATCAGGAAAAAAGGGCCGCGCACGTTAGTGGCGAAAATGCTATCAAACAGCTCAGGTTCGGTATCAAGAATCGTGCCGCGGTCGGTCATACCGCCGGCGTTAACCAAAATATCCACCCTGCCATACCGCTCATCTGCCGTGGCGATCACCCTGCGGCAATCTTCAACCTTGGACAAATCCGCACGGACGAAAGCGACGCTGCCGGCGTTTTCATTATTCAGCCGTTGCGCGATCTGTTCGCCCTTCTCCTGATTACGCCCGCAAACGATCACTGCGGCCGCACCCTGTTGTGCAAAATGGCGCGCTATCGCGGCGCCGAGTCCCTGCGTGCCGCCGGTGACGACAGCGACTTTACCGTGCAACTGCCCCATTAGAATGCTCCTTTAATCAGGGTGTACCCTGCTTTGTCCAACGCAGAACAAAGCGTCTTATAACCGATTTGCGCATACTCCAGCGGCGGCGCCTTGGCCGGATCCTGCTCCGCTTCCACCACGAACCAGCCCTCATAGCCTATTTGCGCCAGCTTGTTGATAATGGCGCTGAAATCAATCATGCCGTCGCCGGGCACGGTGTAAACGCCTTTTAAGACGGCATCCAGGAAGGAGTCACGCTGCCAGTTCAACGCTTGCAACACCGCCGCGCGCACATCTTTGGTGTGGACGTGATTAATACGCGCGCCGTGTTTTGCCAGAATGGCTAGCGGATCTACACCGGCAAACACCAAGTGGCCGGCATCAAACAGCAGCCCCACCTCCGCCGAGGTGGCCGCCATTAAACGATCGATGTCGTGTTCGTCTTCAATGGCAGTGCCCATATGGTGATGGAACGCCAGCGGGACGCCAAAATCACGACAAAATGCGGCAAAGCGCGACAATTTTTCCGCATATGCCTGCATCTGTTCATCGTTAAGACGACGGCGCTTCGCCAACGGCACATCCTGCCGATTCTGTATGGTTCCGGCGGTTTCGCCGTAAACCAGGCACGCCGCGCCGCAATCGCGGAATAACTGCAATTGCGGCAACGCCTTTTCAATCTCTTCTTCGACGGTATTGTCCAACAGCGTGCCGGAGTACCAGCCAGAGACCAGCTCAAGCTGATATTCGCGCAATACGGCGGACAGTTCGGCCGTGGTTTTGGGGAATTTCCCGCCCGTCTCAACGCCCTGGAAACCGGCCTGGCGACTCTCCGCCAGACAGGTGATCAGCGGCGTGTCGCCGCCCAGTTGCGGGAGATCGTCGTTAGACCAGGCGATAGGGGCGATACCCAGTTTTGCTTTAAGCACCATATGAGGCTCTCCCGATTAAATACCTATACGTTGTTTTTGGCGGCCTTGAAGATGTTCCGCATACGCCTGACTCACGCTTTCGCGGGCGCTGACCTCAGGTACGCCGACATCCCACCACGCGTCGCCCGGCGTCCAGTCGGCCGGATGGGTGGCAATCGCAATCACCGTCGTGCGATCGTTGCCTTTCGCCCAGCGGATCGCCGCCTCCAGCTCATCCAGTGAGGTGACTTTCCGCGCCAGCGCCCCCATGGCCTGCGCATGGGCGACAAAATCAACGTGGAACGGCTCCTTCACGCGGCAATCTTTCAGCAAGTTGTTGAACGACGCGCCGCCTTTGGCGTTCTGCAGGCGGTTAATCACGGCAAAGCCGCCGTTATCGCACACCAGCAGAATGAATTTATGGCCGGCCAGCACGCTGGAATAGATATCGGAATTCATCATCATGTAGGTGCCATCGCCAATCATCACGAAAACATCCCGATCCTGCCGCGCCATGGCCGCCCCCCAGCCAGCGGAAAGCTCATAGCCCATGCAGGAAAAACCGAATTCGCAATCGAAGGTGCCGGCATTTTTCACCCGCCAGCCTTTCACCAGCTCCCCCGGCAGGCCGCCTGCCGCGCTGATGATGTAGTCTTCCGGCGCGGCGACTGCATTCACCACGCCAATCACCTGCGCATAGGTAGGATCGCCTTCCGTCACCGTGCGCGCCTGCCTTTGCGCAATCAGCGCATTCCATTTGGCGAATTCCTCACGCCCCTTATCCAGCCAGCCATCGCCGGCCTGCCACTGCCCTAACGCCTGGTTCAACTCGGCAATCCCTTCGCGGGCATCGCACACCAGGGGGATGGCAAAGTGTTTATGCGCGTCAAAACGGGCCGCATTCAGCGAGATAAATTGTGCTTTATGATCAAAGACCGTCCAGGAACCGGTCACGAAGTCCATCAGCCGCGTCCCCACGGCGATCACCACATCCGCGCTGGCCGCCAGGGCGTTGGCCGAGGTGGAGCCCAGAATGCCGATCGGCCCGATATGCACCGGGTTATCGTGCGAAAACGTCCCCTTTCCGGCGATGGTTTCCGCCACCGGAATGCCGTGGGCGACAGCGAACTGTTCCAGTTCAGCCTCGGCCTGCGAATAACGCACGCCGCCGCCGGCAATAACCAGCGGCCGCTTGGCGCGCTTCAGGCATTCCACCGCGCGGGCAAGCAGTAAACGGTCAGGCCGTGGGCGCGGCATCAGGTGCTGGCGCGGTGCGAAGAACGCTTCCGGGAAATCCCATGCCATCTCCTGCACATCCTGGCAAACGCCGATAAAGGCCGGGCCGCAATTCCCCGGATCCAACAGGGTTGCCACCCCCTGCGGCAGGGAAGAGAGAATTTGCTCGGGATAAGTGATGCGATCCCAATAGCGCGAAACGCTTTTAAACGCATCGTTGACGGTTTGCGTCGGATCGCTGAAGTGCTCCACCTGCTGCATAACCGGATCGGGATGACGGCGGGCAAAGCTGTCGCCGCAAATCATCAGCAACGGCAGGCGGCTGGTGTGCGCGACGCCTGCTGCGGTCAACAGGTTGGTGGTTCCAGGGCCGATTGACGCCGTCACCACCATAATCTGCCGGCGAACCATCGCTTTGGCGAACCCCACCGCCGCGAATGCCATCGACTGTTCATTCTGGCCACGCCAGGTCGGCAACTTGTCCTGCGCGGCTTCCAGCGCTTCACCCAAACAGGTCACATTACCGTGGCCAAAAATGGCGTAAACACCGGGAAATAGCGGCACTCGCTTGCCGTCTATTTCGGTAAACTGGTTGCTCAGATAGCGAACTATTGCCTGAGCCGTCGTGCAACGAATCGTAGCCATATCTTCACTCACTCTTAGTAGATGCCATGCAGCAGCATCGCGTTTCGATCGGCAACATAAATTGCCGAATACTAGACACGGCAATAAAAGTTGCAATTTCTGGCGATAAAGCTCCCGCATGAGCGCGGGCGGGAGCGGTTAAGACGGATTACTACGTTTGCGTTTGCGCTGGGTTTCCGCGCGTTTTTCGCGTTCCGTAATGGTTTCAATGCGCGGCTGCGTGCCCGCAGGCTGCAGCACCGCCGCCAATGCCATCGCAATGCTTTGCACCAAACAAACCGGCGCCGCCAGCGAACGTGAGAAGCTGTACTCCTCTTCCGGGATGGTGAACAGCACCTTGGCGTTCTTCGCCAATGGCGATAACGGGCTGTCGGTGATCGCCACCACCGGTATGTGGCGGCCGCCGGCATCATCGGCAATGGCGACCACCTCTTTGGCATAATGACGAAACGCAATGGCGATCAGCACATCGTTGTCGCGCATACATTTCGCCATCTGCGGCGCCAACCCGCCGGCGGAATCCAGCAGGATCACCTGGCGATTGAGCATCGTCAGCAGATAGCGCAACAACGAGGCGATCGGCTCAGAACGCAGTTGGCCAGCGATATAGATAGTCCCTGCCGCCTTCAGCAAGGCGGCGGTGGTATCCAGATCGGCCTGCGTCACGCTACCCAGCAGTTCCTGCAACGTTGCGATATCGCGGATCACCAGGCTTTGCAGAAAACCATGGCTTCCCTTTTGTTCATTCTTGCGCAGGTCATTTTCCAGCGCGGTAATCCGCTCGTTATACCCTGGCGCGGCGGTTGCAAGGCGCGTCTGAAAGACGCTTTGCATCTGCTTAAATCCGCTGTAGCCAAACACCTGTGCAAAACGCACCAGCACCGAAGGGTGCACGCCGCATTTCGCGGCAACGGCATTGATCGACTCCAGCGCCACGGTGTTCGGGTTCTGGGTGATGTACCGCGCGGCCTGCTGATGGCGTACCGACAGCTGTGGATAGCGCTGAGTAATTTCATCCACAATCTGCTCGTAGTTTTCATGGGGCAGTGATTTCGCTACGGCCTCACGCTTCTCGCTTTTACTCATCAATCATTCCTTTGCAGCTCAACTGCTCAACTCACCGGCCCGCAAACGCAATAAAAATTGCAATTTAAAGTTTTATGCAATTAGTTCTAACGCATTTGCAACAACCTGGGAAAAACTCTTCGCGATATTTGTGATTCGCTTCTAAAAATTAACATTTCATTATCATTTTTATGCCAAATCGGGCCAATAAAAATGACGTTATCTATTGATTATTAAAGGTAAAAAATCAAAACACCTCAATTTGACCTCATCGACCACACCACGTTGCAATTTTTATTGCCAAGAAACTAGTATTGCAACTATTGATGCTTTTGCGGTTTTTTTGCTCAGTCGGCGAACCCCAACAGCGAACCCGTAGTCAGGTTTACCGCATATCGGCTACGCCTGAAACAGATGCCGGAGGATCGAAACATCATGTATCAAGATTTTGGACAATTCATCAATGGTCAGTGGTGTACAGGCAGCAGCCAAGAAGCCGTGATCGTGACCGATCCGGGCAATGGCAAATCGCTGGGAGAGATTCCGGCGGCCACCGCTGCGGATACACTGAAAGCGCTTGCCAGCGCGGAACACGCCCTGGGCCGTTGGAAGGCGACCCAGCACTGGGCGCGCGCCGATTTACTGCAAGACGTGGCGCGCCACATGGCGCTTTGCACCAACGATGCTATTGAGGTGATATCGAAAGAGAGCGGAAAACCGCTGGCACAGGCCAAACGCGAGTGGGAATTATCCATCGATCAGTTCGTTTGGTACGCCGAAGAGGCTCGCCGCATTTATGGCCGCATAGTTGAAAGCCGCGCGCCCGGCGGGCGTTGCGAGGTGCTACACGAACCGGTCGGCGTTGTCGCCGCCTTCACCGCCTGGAATTTCCCGGTGGTGCTGGTGGCGCGCAAGCTTGCCCCCGCGTTGGCGGCCGGCTGCACGGTGGTGCTGCGCCCGTCCAGTGAAGTGCCCGGCTCCGCCATGATGATTTTTGAATGCCTGCGCAAAGCCGGCCTGCCCGCCGGCGTGGCGAACCTGGTGGTCGGCGCCACGGCGGACACCTATGAACCGCTGATCGCCTCCCCGATCGTCAAAAAAGTTTCATTAACCGGTTCCACGCAGCTAGGCCAACAGATGATCCGCGATTCGGCGGCCACCATTAAGCGCCTAAGCATGGAGTTAGGCGGCAACGCACCGGTCATCATCTATGAAGATGCCGATCTGGAAACGGCGCTGGATCTCTCCGTCGCAACCAAATTTGCCAACTGCGGCCAGGTTTGCGTCACCTGCGATCGCTTTTATGTCCATGCAAGCCGTTATGACGACTTTGTGCAGGGCTTTGCCGAACGTGCCAGCAAGCTGAAAGTGGGTTACGGCCTGAAAGAAGACACGCAGGTGGGGCCGCTTATCAATCTGCGACGCCTCAAGGCCATTGAAGCCATCGTCGAAGATGCCCGCAGCAAGGGGGGCCGCATCGTCACCGGCGGCCAGCGCATCGCCCTGGAGGGAGGGTTCTTCTATGCCCCCACGGTGATTACCGACGTGCCGGACGACGCGCTGGCCATCGCGGCGGAAAACTTCGGCCCTATCGCCGCCATCACCTCATTCAGCGACAGTGAAGATTTATGGCGCCGGGTGAACAACTCCGAGTTTGCCCTCGCCGCCTACGCCTTCACCCGCGATCCGGCCCGCATCCGCGAAACGGTCGCACGCCTGGAATCCGGCATGGTAGGCATCAACAGCTATGCATTGGCCGCCGCCGAAGTGCCTTTTGGCGGCATCAAAGCCAGTGGCATGGGGCGCGAAGGCGGCAGTGAAGGCATTCATGACTATATGAACGTCAAGCTGGCCCAAATCGTGGTGTAAGGAGCGGGTGATGAAACAGAACAACATCAAAACATGCTGGAATGACGGGCGCACAGTGCTCAACGGCTGGTTGAGTATCGCCAGCGCCTTCACGGCAGAGATCATGGCGGAACAGGGTTACGACGCGCTCACCATTGATTTGCAACACGGTTTCGTCGGCTACGAGCAGGCGACGCATATGCTGCAAGCCATGCGCGCCAGCGGCGTGGCGCCAATGGTGCGCGTGCCATGGCTGGAGCCGGGCATCATCATGAAAGCGCTCGACGCGGGCGCCTGGGGCATCATCTGCCCGATGGTGAACACTGCGCAACAAGCCCAAACGCTGGTTTCCTGCGTGCGCTATCCGCCCACCGGCAGCCGCAGCTTCGGGCCAACGCGCGTCAGTTTCTCCGCCGGCCAGGATTACGGCCAACACGCCGACGATCAGGTGGTGTGTTTCGCCATGATTGAAACCGCCGAAGCAGTGGCAAACCTTGACGAGATCGTCGCCACGCCCGGCCTTGACGGCGTGTATATCGGCCCTGCCGATTTAACACTGGGACTGACCGGGCGGAAATACCGCACGGGGTTTGACCGCACGGAGCCGGAAATCGTCGAAACCATCAAACATATCCTGCACACCGCGCACCGCGCCGGCAAAAAGGCCGGCCTGCACAACGGTTCGGCGGCCTACGCCGCGCAGGCGGCGGAATGGGGGTTCGATCTGGTCACGCTCTCTAACGATGTGCAACTGCTGCGTTCCGCCGCCGCGGCCAGCGTACAGCAATTTCGCGAACGCAACGGCAACGGGCCTGTGGCCGGCCGGCATGACCAGCCGGGAGGATACTGAGATGGCTAATATTCTGGTCGCCGGCAAAATCCATCAGGCCGGCCTTGAGATTCTGCACAATGCCGCGGGCTTCCACATAAAACAGGTTTCAGAAATCAGCGTGGATAGCTACACGCCGTTCCTCAACGACGCCGATGCGTTACTGATTCGCACCCAGCCGTTAACCGCGCGCGAAGTCAACGCCGCGCCCAAGCTGCGCATCGTTTCCCGCCACGGTGTGGGCTACGACTCGGTGGATGTTGACGCCTTAACCGCCCGCAATATTCCGCTGACCATCGTCGGCGACGTCAATTCGCTTTCGGTGGCCGAACATACCCTGTCGCTGCTGCTGGCGCTGGCAAAACGCGTCTGCTATTTCGATCGCAGTGTCCGCGAGGGGCATTGGAATCGCCGCAACAGTTTTTCCGCCGTTGAACTGGCGGGAAGAACGCTGTTTATCCTCGGCTTTGGCCGCATCGGCCGGGAGGTAGCGAACCTGGCAAAAAATTTCCGCATGCAGATCATCGCTTACGATCCCTTCCTGCCTGACTCGGTGTTCGCCGAGCACGGCGTAAGGCGGATAACCGAGATCGCGGCCGGCTTGCAGCAGGCCGACGCCGTGACGGTGCATCTGCCGCTGAGCGGCGATAAACCCCTTATCGGCGCGGCGGAACTGTTGCAGATGAAGCACGGCGCGCTGCTGATCAACACCGCACGCGGCGGGATTGTGGATGAAGAGGCGCTCGCCAGGGCGTTGCAAAATGGCGCGCTTGGCGGCGCAGGGCTGGACGTATTGCAGGACGAACCGCCCCGCCTGCACTCAGCCCTACTGGCGCAAACCGATCGCCTAATACTCAGCCCGCATTCGGCGGGCCTGACCGAAGAAGCGGCGATCCGTATGTCGGTGTGTGCGGCGACAAACATCGTCACGTATTTCAACGGCCAACTGGATACTGAACTGGTGGTGAATAAGCAGGTTCTGCAGCTTAACAAGCTGATGAGTCAACAGCCCTGAGAACAATAACGCCTCTTACCGGAGAATATCATGCTCAAGATTGCCATCCTCGGCGCCGGCCGCATCGGCCAGGTACATGCAGCGAACGTTGCACGCCATCGCGATGCTCAACTGGCGCTGGTTGCCGATCCCTTGATCGACAACGCCAGAGCCCTCGCCGCGCACTATGGCGGGACGGCGGTGAACAACCCGCTTGATGCGATCAACCATCCCGATATTGATGCGGTGGTGATCTGCTCCCCTACCGATACCCACGTCGAACTCATGTTGGCGGCCGCCAGCGCCGGCAAAGCCGTGCTGTGCGAAAAGCCGGTCGATCTCGACATCGGCAAAGCCCTGGAAGCCGAACGTGCGCTTGGCCAGCACGCCCGGCGTGTCATGCTGGGGTTCAACCGCCGCTTTGATCCCGGTTTTAACGAAATCCATCGGCGTATCCGCAACGGCGACATCGGCGATCTGCATCAGGTGATCATCACCAGCCGCGATCCGGGCCTTGCGCCGATGAACTACCTGAAACACTCCGGCGGCATCTTCCGCGACATGGTGATTCATGATTTCGATCTGGCGCGCTGGATACTCGGCGAGGAACCGGTAGAGGTATTCGCCACCGGCAGCCGCCTGTTCGAGCCGGCGCTGGAAGCATTAGGCGACTACGACACGGTGATGGTGCAGTTGCGCACCGCCTCCGGGAAACAGTGCCAGATCAACTGTAGCCGCCGGGCGGCGTATGGTTATGACCAACGCCTGGAGGTTTTTGGCGCCGGCGGCATGATGCTGAACGACAATCAGCGCGAAACCACCGTGCGCCACTTCGGCGCACAGACGACGGAAGCCCGCGGCCCGCTGCTTAACTTCTTTATGCAGCGCTATAGCGAGGCTTATCAGCTTGAAATGGAATCATTCATTTCTGCCATCGGCAACGATGGCGCGGTACCGATAACCGTCCACGACGGTTGTCAGGCGTTAAAACTGGCGGATGCCGCGCAGCGCTCTGCGGACACGCTTACGGTTGTCAACGTGAATTGAGGAACACCACGATGCGCAAGTTAGGTATTGGCCTGATTGGCACGGGCTTTATGGGGCGTTCACACGCCATGGCATGGAAATCGGCCGCTTCGTTTTCGGGCGATGTGCAACCGGTGCTGGTCAGCGTGGCGGACATTGATAGCGACGCGGCACAGCGCGCCCAGCAACAGTTCGGCTTCCAGCGTTGGACGAATAACTGGCAGGATCTGATTCACGATCCGGAGATTGACGTCATCTCCATCACCACGCCCAACCGTTTCCACGCCGAACAGTCTCTCGCCGCGATTGCCGCAGGCAAACATGTGCACTGCGAAAAGCCGCTGGCGCCGGACAGCACCACCGCGGAACGCATGTACCGCGCCGCCGAGCAGGCCGGCGTGGTCACCCAGGTGGGGTTTAACTACATCAAAAACCCGCTGCTGAAGCTGGCCAGGAAGATGATCGCCGAGGGCGAGCTGGGTGAGATTACCGGCTTCAGGGGCATTCATGCCGAAGATTTTATGGCAAGCCCGGCGGTTCCGTGGTCGTGGCGGGTCGATCCGGCCGGCGGCGCAGGCGCGGTTGCCGATCTGGGCAGTCATATTCTCAGCATGGCGCGTTTTCTGCTCGGCCCGGTGACGGAACTGTTCGCCGATCTGGAAACGGTGATCACATCGCGCCCGGAAAGCCCCGGCGCCACGGTGCGCAAAGCGGTGGAAGTGGATGACATCGCCCGGCTGACGGTGAAATTCGCCCGCGGTTGCGGCGGCCATATCGAAGCGAACTGGATCGCATCCGGGCATAAAATGCAGTTGGGCTTTGAAATCACCGGCACCCAAGGCGCGCTGATCTTCAATCAGGAACGCTTCAATGAATTGCAATATTTCCGCTTCTCAGAAACGGAAAATACAAACGGCTTTATCACGCTGGTTGCCGGGCCGGAGCATTATCCTTACGGCCTGTTCTGCCCGGCACCGGGGCATCAGCTTGGCTTTAACGATCTTAAAACGATTGAAATGCTGGAATTTATTCACGCTATCACCGATGGCAATATCGCCGGCCCGGACTTCAAAGAAGCCTTTGAAATTCAGAAACTGGTTGATGCCGCGATTGCTTCTTACCGAGAAAGAAGCTGGATAACCCTCTAATTCACGCATCACGTCAGGCAGGGAGGTCTGGCTCTGGCTTTATGCTTCTGCGTACTGAAAGAAATACGAGGAGAATGTTATGTCTGACAGTAATTCAACTGAAGTCAATGAAGTAAAACCTTCATTTAACTGGCAGTCTTTGCGCCGTAGCCTGCCGAAAGATACCGGCATATTTGTTGTTATGGTATTAATCGCTCTCGTATTTGAATGTGCGGGATGGTATTTACGCGATCAATCTTTTCTGCTGAATACCAACAGATTGCTCCTGATTATTTTGCAGGTCGCCATCATCGGCATTATCGCCGTCGGGGTGACTCAGGTCATTATTACCGCCGGCATCGATTTATCCTCAGGCTCATTGATTGCGTTAACGGCAGTTATTTCCGCCAGCCTGGCGCAAACCTCTGACAGTATTTCTCCGGTTTATCCTTCACTGGTGGACTTACCCGCTATCGTTCCGATCGCGGCCGGTATTGGCGTTGGGATTATATGCGGATTTATCAATGGAATATTAATTACCCGAACGGGCATTCCTCCCTTTATCGCCACCCTGGGGATGATGGTTTCCGCCCGCGGCCTGGCGCAATATTATACCCAGGGCAACCCGGTCAGTTTTCTTTCCGACAGTTTTACCGCCATTGGTCAGGGTGCGATGCCGGTGGTGATATTTCTGCTGGTGGCTTTCGTATTCCATGTGGCGCTGCGCTCCACACGTTACGGGAAATACATCTATGCCATCGGCGGGAATATTGTTTCGGCACAGGTTTCCGGCATCAACGTGAAGAAATACCTGGTGCTGGTGTATACCATTGCCGGCGGGTTAGCTGGTTTAGCCGGCGTAGTGCTTGCCGCACGCGTCAGCAGCGGGCAATCCAGCATGGGGGTTTCCTACGAGCTTGATGCGATCGCCGCCGCGGTGATCGGCGGCAGTAGCCTGATGGGCGGCGTTGGGCGCATCACGGGGACGCTGATTGGCGCGTGCATATTGGGTTTAATTAAGAGCGGTTTCACATTTATTGGTATTGATGCTTATATTCAGGACATTATTAAGGGGATGATTATTGTGAGTGCAGTCTCTGTTGATATGTATCGTAACAAGAAAAATCGCTAAGTCGTCGGCATTGTAATCAAAGCAGTAAACCCTACTAAACGTATTTTGATAATAAAACCTGAGACGTCAGATCTATTCTGGCCTCCATAATCACGGTAGATAACCATCATGAAAAGATCAATTTTATTTTGTCTTATTCTCTTATCTCTCAGCCCTGCTGTATTTGCAGTACAAGTCGGCGTCAGTATTGCGCAAATGGATGATGTGTTCCTTTCCCGCCTGCGTGGTTACATTATCGAGCAAGGGAAAACATATCCTGACATGAAAATTCAGTTTGAAGATGCACAGGGCGCCGTCGATAAACAGCTAAGCCAGGTACAAAACTTTATTAATGGCAAGGTGGACGTGATTATTGTTAATCCAGTTGATACCCAAGGCACCAAAAATATGACCGATGCAGCGCGTGCGGCCAAAATCCCGCTGATATATCTCAACAGGATGCCCTCCGATTCGAAAATGGGCAATGGCGTAAGCTACATCGGTAGCGATGAAATTGAAGCCGGGCGCCTACAGATGCAGTACCTGGCCGATAAAGTGAAAGACCGAAAAAGTGTGAATGTCGCCATCATGAAAGGGTTGTTAAGTAATGATGCAACCCGCTTCAGAACCCAAGGCGCAAAAGAAGTGATTGCCAAACACCCGAATATGCACGTGATTGTTGAAGATACGGCGAAATGGATGCGTGAAGACGGGATGAACCTGATGAATAACTGGATTTTATCAGGCGACAAAATCGACATTCTTTCCGCAAACGCCGATGAAATGGCTATCGGCGCAGCCATGGCGATAAAAAGCAACGGCATAAAAATCGGCACGGATATTTTAGTCGGCGGTACCGATGGCGGCCCGAACGGTCTGCAGGCGATAAAAACCGGGCTATTAACCGTTACCGTGTTCCAGGACGCCAAATCACAAGCTTATGGCGCGGTGGATATGGCGGAGAAAGCCGCCAAGGGCGAAAGCATACAGGATATCCACTTTATTCCGTTCCAACTGGTAACACCGGAAAACTACCAGAAGTTTATGACCAATTAACCAAGGTGCGTTCTGCGGCCTGCGCAACAGCGTGGGTTGCAGCACCTGTTTTGACTTAGGAGAGGTTATGAAAACGGTTAAAGGCCCGGCGGTTTTCCTGGCGCAGTTTGCCGGCGACGAAGCGCCGTTTAATACCCTAAGCGGCATGGCCGCCTGGGCGGCGGAAAAAGGCTTTAAAGGCGTGGAAATCCCCAGTTGGGATACGCGGCTAATCGATCTGAAAAAAGCGGCGGAAAGCCAGAGTTACGCCGATGAAATTATTGGCACGCTGCGGGAACACGGGCTGGCGCTCACCGATCTCGCCAGCCATCTGCAGGGGCAACTGGTGGCCCTGCACCCGGCGTTTGATTTGCCGGCGGATAGCTTCGCGCCGGCCTTCATGCGCGCTAACCCGCAGGCGCGCCAGCAGTGGGCAACGGAACAACTGTATCTCGCCGCGCGGGCATCGCGCCGCCTGGGGCTGGCAAAGCACGTCACCTTTTCCGGTACGCTGCTCTGGCCGTATCTTTATCCCTATCCGCAATGGCCAGAGGGCTTAATTGATGAAGGCTTCAATGAGCTGGCACGCCGCTGGACACCGCTCCTGAACGCCTTTGATGAACAGGGGATCGATCTGTGCTACGAAATTCATCCCACCGAGGATCTGCATGACGGCCTGACGTTTGAGCGTTTCCTGGAAAAAACCGGCAATCATACACGCTGCCAGATTATGTATGATCCGAGCCACCTGGTACTGCAGGGCATTGATTATCTGGCCTATATCGATCACTACCACGAGCGCATCAAAGCCTTTCACGTGAAAGACGCCGAATTCCGCCCGAACGGCAAGACCGGCGCCTATGGCGGCTATCAACCCTGGAGCAGCCGTGCCGGCCGCTTCCGTTCGCCCGGTGACGGGCAGACCGACTTCACCGGCATTTTCTCAAAACTCACCGGCTACGGCTTTGATGGTTGGGCGGTGCTCGAATGGGAATGCTGCTTTAAAAATCCGGAAGATGGCGCGCGTGAAGGCGCGCAATTCATCAGCGATCACATTATTCGCGTTACGGATAAGTCCTTTGACGATTTTTGTAAATCCTATGCGGATCGCTCGCTCAACAGAAAAATATTGGGTATTGAAGGAGGCAGCAATGAGTAAGTCATCACTGAAAGGCCGGCGTATCCGGCTGGGGATGGTCGGCGGCGGTACTGGCGCTTATATTGGCGGGATCCACCGCTTCGCCGCCCGCCTGGACGATCAGTTCGAGCTGGTGGCGGGCGCATTCGATGTTGACGCCGAGCGCGGCCACCGTTTCGCCGCGCAGAACTTTATCGCGCCGGAACGCGCCTACGATGATTACACCGCCATGATCGCGGGCGAAGCCGCGCGCGACGATGGCATTGACGTGGTCGCCATCTGTACCCCCAATTTCACCCACTACCCTATCGCCCGCGCCTTCCTTGCGGCGGGTATTGATGTGATTTGCGAAAAACCGCTCACCACCACCTTACAAGATGCTGAAGCCATGGCGGAAATGGTGAGCCAGACGGGGCGTTTTCTTGGCGTAACCTACACCTACTCCGGCTATCCGCTGATCATGGAGGCCCGTTCACGCGTTCAGGCGGGCCTGATCGGCAAGGTGCGCACCGTGCAGGTAGAGTATCCGCTGGAATGGATGGCGACCGGCGTTGAACTGAAGAACAATCAACAAGCCGCCTGGCGCGTTGATCCTAAAAAGAGCGGGCGCGGCGGCGCTATTGGCGACATCGGCACCCATGCGTTTCATCTTGCCGGCTTTGTCACCGGCCTGAAAGTGGACAGCGTGATGGCGGATCTGGCCACTTTTGTCGAAGGGCGGGCACTGGATGACAACGCGCATGTTCTTATTCGCTATGAAGGCGGCGCCCGCGGCATGCTGTGGGCATCGCAGGTGGCGATCGGTTGTTCGAATTCGCTGCGGCTGCGCGTGTTCGGTGAAACCGGCAGCCTGACCTGGGCGCAGGAACAGCCCAACGAATTGCTCTACACGCCACTGGAAGGCTACACGCAAATCATCAAGCGCGGCCGCGACGATCTTGATGCGCTGACCCAAGCGCGAACCCGCACGCCGCCGGGCCATCCTGAAGGCTATATCGAGGCGTTCAGCAATCTCTACAACGGCTTCGCCGCGGCGCTCCGCGCACGCGATGCGAACCAGGCTCCGCAAGGCATCGGCGCGGTGATCCCGCAAATCGCCGATGGGTTGAAAGGCGTTGCTTTCGTGGATGCAGTCGTCGACAGCCACGAACAAGGGGCGGTGTGGATCAAACCCAAGTATGGCTAAATGCCGGCAACAGCATAATAAAGCCTGATTTATCAGGCTTTTTCATTCAGGCATACATATTAAAGCGCATGATGATGTTAATGCGGGAATACGAAGCATGGTTGCTCTCGGCAGGCAAAAAACCATGAAACTCCAGCAGGGTTTTAAACGCGTGCTGTGCATCAAGCTGCAGATTATGGTCGATCAGCGCATCGATTTTCCCCGCCTGCATTAATGCTCTATTTTCACGATCGAGATCGTGGCCGATAACGGCTTTTAGCTGAATATTCCGCTCGCTAAAGGCACGCAAGATACCACTGTTGCCGCCGCCGACGGTGTATACCGCATCAATCTGGGGGTGCTCACGCAGGAACGTTTTTAAGCACGCGTACATCAGGTGATCGATGCCAAATCCATCGGCAATGATCTTGATTTCACTCTGTGGCGCAAATGTCTTCATCCCTTCCACAAAGCCCTGGATCCTTTCCTGCTCGCCGATGAAATTCTGGCTGCCGGTAATGGCGGCAATTGTGCACTTATCGTTCGCCAGCCATTTGGCCATCAGAAACGCGGAAGATTTCCCTGCGTTAAAATTATCCATACCGATATAACGCAGCCGGGCGCTGCCGATGATATCCGTCACGATAGTCACAACCGGGATGCGTTGTTTAATCAGGTTATTAATCACCGGGATGAGCTTTTCCGAATTCATCGCCTTCAAGATGATACCGTGCGTATTTAACGAGCATTTTTTTAATAACTGCTCGGCCTCGTCCACCGACATATGTTCACTGCAGTGAAAACGCAGCTGAATTTTAAATGAATTAAAACTGGATATCTGGCTGCTGAACGCCGCTCTCACCAGTTCGCTGAACCGCTCGGGGGCGTGAATGATCACATCAAAATAGAGGGTTCTTCCCTGCGCCAAGCTGATTTTTTGCTGCAATTCAAGATCGACTATTGCTTGCTGAATGCGGTGCAACGTTTGTGGATGCACGTGCCCGCGGTTGTGCAACGCGCGATCTATGGTCGCCAGGCTTAAGCCTGACTGAGCGGAAATCTGTTTCTGCGTAAATTTAGGCATAGATCACATGACGTATTGATGAGGTTTTTTTGATTTAATGTTAAAAGAATGTAACTGCTAATGTTGTAGACATCAATCCTGTCATGCCGCTGAAACAGCCTTCCACGGCGCATGATAAATTTCATTTTATCTAATAAATATCAAAAGGATGAGGTCATTATGACAGCGCTCTACTTTATGCATGAAGACCAGATCTCTATTGAAGATTTCAAAGCCTTTTGTGATCAAAGTGTCAATATTTCAGAGTATCCTTTGGCGAGCGAAGCCGTATCCGATGTCCTTATTTATAATCAGCTAACGTTGGCGGCGGCGGCTAAGCGGGATAAAAAAGCGGTCTTAAGCGAACTTCACCGAGCGCTCTCTTATGGCCCAGGCGTTTTTATTGTGCGCGGGTTGTACGGTGATGAAGAAAGCGTTGATCGCACTTCACGCGTCTTTGAAGAGATTATGCGGGCGGAAGCAAAAGCGAAAATTCGGGCCAATCGTTTCCCGCAGGCTGGTAATAGCCAACGCATCTTGCAGGCGCTGCAAAAACTGGCCGCAGCCAGCCCCGAAGCCTTCGTCGACTATTATGCCAACCCGATGTTGAACTTGATTTGCCAAGCATGGCTCGGCCCCACCTGGCTCATGGCCTCGCAGGTGCATCAGGTTCGCCCTGGGAGCGCGGTGCAACTGCCGCAGCGCGATGCTCACCTCAGCATTCAGCAAAGCGCATTTGCCGCGGAATTCCCCATTCCCGTGCAGCTTCTGTCGCAGTATCTGACGCTACGGGGCGTGATTGCGCATACTGATGTACCGCTCGCCTGCGGCCCTATGCGGTTGCTGCCCTGGTCGCATCAATACGAACTGATCTATATGGCGTATCACCGCGCAGATTTTAGTGAATATTTCACCGAACATTTCGTACAAGTGCCGCTCAATAAAGGTGACGGTCTGTTTTTCAACCCGGCGCTATTTCATACCGAGGGCAATAATGCCACTACCGATCGGGTGAGAACGGCCAACCTGTTGCAAGTGTCTTCTGCCTTTTGCGTTCCGCGGGAAGAAATTGACCATGAGCAAATCCTGCACAACATCTACCCGCTGTTAAAAAACAGCACGCTGACCGCAGATGCGCTCGATAGCGTGATCAACACTGCGGCGCGCGGATATGCCTTCCCCTCCAACTTCGACGCCGAGCCGTCGTTAGGCACCCGAGAGCCTAAAAACCAGCAGGCGTTGGTACGCGAAGCCCTCAGTAATGCGTGGAGCCTGGAAAAATTCCAGCACAAGCTGGCGGAAAACAGCGAAAAAAGGGCCATGTAAACTCACTGCCTGAAAGCCACCGGCCCGAGACAAGCCAGCACACAGAAAGCAATAATCGATGCAGTTCGATGTTTACAAGCGTAATGAGAGAGATACGAACATCCTTCTGGCCAACGCGTGATACTTGCGTAGCCTACTTCTTAATTTCCTGGATTTGTTGATGGCCGGCATTTAATAGACGCCCTCTCGGTATTTTCCGGGCCTGCCCGCTCCCTGGCATAGGGCTAACGACACGATGCTATCATTTTGAGCAGTTCAACGCGGTTGCGCAGGCCTAATTTCCGCCCGGCGCTGCCCAAATGGGCATAGACCGTTTTTGGGTTCAGGTTTAATCGCCGCGCCACGGTGGCGACATTGGCACTACGGGATACTTCAGAAAGCACCAGCGCTTCGCCACGGGTGATGGCAGCGGGCTTCGGCATCCCCCATAACCGGCCGCCGCCCGCCGGTTTCCTCTGCTGCAACAGCCCAAGGCAGGCATCGCGTACCGTCGGCAATTTTTCCCCCTTGTGCAACAGGGCGTCCGGTGAGGTTCTGGCAATCAGCGACAGCGCCAGTGGAGAGGCATTATCGATAAAAAATAACGTTTTAAGATTCGGATTACAGCAACGGAGATAATTTAAAAATAGAACATACTCATTGAAAAGATAAATTTTCCGAGGGAAATCCATAATCACCAATTCGGGTAATAAACCCAGAGAGTTTAACTGATTAACACTGGGGAATGGCAAGGAAAATACTCTTCGCGGCAATAACGATTTTATTCCATACCAACATAACGGCGATTGATCAACATAAATAACGCTCATATTGGATCTCCTATCCAAATATTTAAAACACTCCTTCATAACCCATTATTATGCTTTCTGTCATGGCTCATTTTTGGGGACATTATCCTGAACACAAAACATTAACAATCACCTTTAAAATTATCATTTTTTTAACAACCAGAGCACCGATAAAATCGGACCTAAAATAGTACGAATGTTTCAAAATATTTCACATCGATAAACACAGAGCCCAATAAAAACGTAACGTAGTGATATAGATCTATTTTTTCCATTCACAACACCAGTGCAAATGTAACAAAATGTTACATTGGTTTGTGTTGATTTCACATGCTAAAAAAATCAAGTTTTGGGAAAATTCTCATTCTGCTAAGATGCTCCTGCATTCCGCATGAACAAACATATACGTAACATGCTTTATATAAATGCATACACGACAGTATAAAAACACTGTCAGGACTGCTTTCACAAAAAGTAAATTAAAGGGTATTTCTCATGAAACTGAAATTAGTTGCACTCACCTTGATCGCGTTCTCTGGCGCCGCTTTTGCAGACTCTGCAAACACGGTTCAATTTAAAGGCGAGGTCAGCACTCAGACCTGTTCTGTTAATATTAATGGCAATGAATCTAACCCAGTAGTATTACTGCCAACGGTTGCCGCAAGCACTCTGGCTACCGCAGGTACATCGAATGGTGATACTACTTTCACGGTAAACGTAACGGGTTGTACTGCTAATGCAACTAGCAGCACGGCGATTAAAACGGTATTTGCCGGCAACAACGTCACCAGCAACGGCAACCTGGGCAACACCGGTACCGCCTCGAACGTATCTATCCAACTGCTGGATAGTGACGCCTCCACACCGTTGTCCTTCTCCTCTGGTTCCGTTGCAACCAGCAGCGCCATGACGCTGGCTTCAGGTACGGATACGTCCACCTCACAGAACCTGGTTGCCCGTTATTACGCGGAAAGCACCGGCGTGACCGCGGGTTCAGTTATTGCGACAGCGCAATACGCCATCACCTATCAATAATACGCAAATTAATAATAACGCCAGCGCTGCCTGCCCCCTGTGGGCAGCGTTGATTCATTAGCTTCACCAATCGGTTTATTTTATGGCGCACACAGCACGCACAGCTACTCATCTGGTGGTACTTCTGTTATGCCTGCTATTTACCACTTTAAATACCGCTTCCGCCAGCGTAACCCTGCTCGGCAACCGGGTGATTTACCCTGCCCAGGCACGTGAGAAAACGCTGCAATTCAGCAATGACGACGCCACGCCGGCGTTGATCCAGATCTGGCTGGACATCAACAACCCGAAGTCCACGCCGGAAACCGCAGACGCCCCTTTTATTGCCTCGCCGCAGATCTTCCGTATGGAACCGCACAGTGGGCAGATGGCTCGCCTGGTGTTTAGCGGGCAAAAGACGCTGCCCACCGATCGCGAATCGCTGTTCCATCTTAATTTTCTACAGGTGCCGGCAGTGAAGCAAACAGACAGCGATAAAAACAAGCTGATGCTGCTGCTGACCAACCGGCTGAAAGTTTTTTATCGCCCTGAAGGGCTGGCCGGAGAAGCCAATCACGTCGTTGACCAATTAACTATCCAACGTGCCGGCAAGGCGCTGCGGGTCAGCAACCCGACGCCGTATTACGCCAACATCAGCTATGCCGCGGCCGAAATGGGCGGCAAGCACGCCAAGATCCCGCAGGCGGAGATGATCGCGCCCTTTTCAGAAGCCACTTGGCCGCTGGCGCAGTTTCCGGCGGGGGAAGTAAAGATCACGCTGCGCGTGGTCAACGATTACGGAGTTGAGGTTACGCGCACGCTTACACCATCACACTAAACAAGGACAGGGACGTTCTAATGATTATGCTTAACACAAGGTTATCGTTGCTTGCCCGCAGCCTGTTTTTAGCATTGCCTTTCAGTTGCCTGGCGCAGGCCGCCGATGACGGTTACACATTCGACGCTTCATTGCTGCGCGGCAGTGTACTCAGCAACAGTGAACTCAGCCAATTTAACCAACAAGATACGGTAAAACCGGGCCACTACCTGGTCGATCTGTTTATCAATGGCGTTTTCATTGAACGCACCCGGGTGCAGTTGGTGCGCGGAAAGGAAGAAAAAGTTCAGCCCTGTTTTGATCCCAGCCAGTTGGCGCGCTTCGGGCTGAAAAAGCAGCCCGAGGCGGCGGAGAACACCTGCCTGCAACCCGGGCTGGATTTGAAAGACATCACCGCGCAGGTGAATATTGCCCAACTCCGCCTGGATCTGAGCATCCCGCAGGCGATGATGAACCGCCCGCCGCGCGGCAGCGTTAGCGCCGATAGCCTGGACAGCGGCGAAACCATGGGTTTTTTCAACTATAACGCCAGCCAGTATCACGTCAGCTACCGGCAAACCCAGGCCAGCGATCTGGACTCCACTTACGCCAGCCTTAACGGCGGCCTCAACCTGGGGCTATGGCGCTACCGCCAGCAATCCAGCTTCCGTTATGACAAGGAAAACGGCAACCACTGGGACACCAGCCGCCGCTATGTACAGCGCGCCATTCTGCCCTTGCGCAGCGAAATCCTGCTGGGTGAAGGCTTTACCAGCGGCCGTTTCTTCTCTGGGCTTGGGTTTCGCGGCCTGCAGCTAAGCTCGGACGATCGCATGCTGCCGGACTCCCTGCGCGGCTATGCGCCAGTGGTGCGCGGCATCGCCAAAAGCAACGCCCGGGTAACGGTGTTGCAGGGCAAAAACACCTTGTATGAAACCACCGTGGCACCCGGCCCTTTCAGCATCAACGATCTGTACGCCACCAACTATGCCGGCGATCTGACGGTGGTGGTCACCGAAGCCGACGGCAGCAGCAGCACCTTTACCGTGCCTTTCGCCGCCGTGCCGGAATCCATTCGCCCTGGCCTTTCGCGCTATGCTGCCACCCTTGGCCGCTCTCGCTACGTCGGGGATAACGATTTGTTCAGCGAAATCACCTGGCAACAGGGGCTGACCAACGCGCTAACCTTCAACGCCGGCAACCAACTGGCCGACGGCTACCAGGCTTTCATGCTGGGCGGCGTTTATAGCAGTTGGCTGGGGGCGTTTGGCATGAACACCACCTATTCGCACGCCAGCCTGCCGGATGGCAGCACCAGCGGCTGGATGATGCACCTGTCCTACAGCCGGACGTTCACGCCAACCAACACCACGCTCTCTATCGCCGGCTACCGTTATTCCACTGAAGGGTTCCGCGATCTGAACGACGTGCTGGGCGTACGCCATGCCGCCGCCTACGGCAAGAGCTGGACATCCGATACCTATCGCCAGCGCTCGCGCTTTGAAGTGGCGTTCAACCAGGGGATCGGCCCGCTGGGCAACCTGATGCTATCCGGCTCGACCCAGGATTACCGCGACAAGCGCGGCCGCGATAACCAGTTACAGTTCGGCTGGAGCAAAACCTTCAGCAATGGCATGGCACTTAACCTGTCCGTGACCAAAACGCGCACGCTGAGCAACAGCTACAACACGGGTGCCTATAGCTATGACAACATCTATGGCAATTCGCAGACCAGCACCACGAAACAGACCGTTACCGCGCTGACGTTCAGCTTCCCGCTGGGGCGTTCATCCTCGGCGCCAAATGTTTCGCTGCTGGCTAACCATAGCCAGGGGCAAAGCAGCAACTACCAGGCCGTGCTTTCCGGCAGCGTTGGCGAGGAACAGCCCGTCAGCTATGGGCTTAACTTTTCCACCGACGACGATACCCGGCAAAACCTGTGGGGCGGTAACCTGCAAACCCGCCTGCCATACGCCAACGTGACCGGTTCCGCTTCCACCTCGCGCCAATACTGGCAGGGCTCGGCATCGCTACAAGGCGCCGTGGTGGCGCACCGTGGCGGCGTAACGCTTGGGCCGTACGTGGGCGACAGCTTCGCGCTGATCGAAGCGCCGGGCGCCAACGGTGCGAAGGTGATGGATGGCCAGGGTGCACGAATCGATCGTTTCGGCTATGCGTTGGCGCCGGCATTAACCCCTTATCACTACAATACCGTGGCCCTGAACCCAGAAGGGATGAACAGCAAAGCAGAGCTGGCAGACGGGCAAAAACGCGTGGCGCCCTATGCCGGCGCTACGGTAAGGCTCCACTTCAACACCGTGCGCGGCCAGGCGCTGCTGATTACCGCGCAGCGCCCCGACAACGGCACCATCCCAATGGGAACCGCCGTGTTAGATCCCACTGGCGAGAACATCGGTATGGTGGGCCAGGCCAATCAGCTCTATCTGCGCAGTGACAAAGCCGAGGATACGTTGACGCTGCAATGGGGCAAACAGGCAAACCAGCAGTGCAGCCTGCATTACCACGCACCTGCGGCGGAAGATGCGCCGATCCAACGGTTGAGCGCGCCATGCCGATAAACCGTCAATACCAGGAGAGATTGATCATGAAAATTATTGCCTACCTGCGGGCGGGGTTATTGTTTCTGCTTCCTTTCGCTGCGGCGCCTACCTTTGCCACCTGCACCCGCGTCTCGCCGGCGATCGACGCTGGGTGCGACGCCTGCGGTGTGGGTATCGGGCTTGGCCGGGTGAACCTGACCAGCACCTATCTGCAGCCGGTGGGGACGCCGCTCGGTAGCAGCGTGTTCAACTTTACCACCGGCGTGCGCTATCCCGATCCGGAAAAAGTGCTGTACGAGTGCGACGCCAGTGACGCCGGCGATATCTATGAAGTGTTCGCCACCAACGGTGACGATCGGGTGGGCGGCTATTACGATCTTGGCGCGTTGGACGGCTACCCTAACTATTTCGCCACCTATTTTCCTTATGTCGGCATCAAGCTGACCCATTTGAATTCGGGCCTGGAGTTCACGCGCTACTGGCAACAAACACCGATCACCAGCTACGTGACCACCGACGCCGGCAAGATCCAGATCCGGGTAAAAGACCTCAGCCCGATCCGCGCCGATCTGATCAGGATCAGTTCCCTGCCGGGCCAAGGTGCCAGCTATTATTGCGGCTACAGCGCATCCGATCCCACCTACGGCATGGCCTCTACCAGCGCGGCAGCCAGCTATAGCTGCACCCAGCCAAACGGCTATGTCCTGTTTAAAGGCCCCGGCATCGCTGCAGAAACGATCGGCAGCGATTCGGCCACCAACTTCACTACCTGGGGCACTGGCCGCTGGAACGCCATGGGAATGGGCACCTCACCGGTCTCAACGCTTTCCTATACCGCCACCTGCGTGGCGCGCAACGTCACGCCTCTGGTACTGCTGCCCACAATTTCCGTCAGCCGGTTGAACGCAGGCGAGACGTCTCAGGCGCCGTTCACCATCAATATTGAATGCGATAACGCTGCGGTTTCCGGCGTCGCTTCCGATGGCACCGCCCTCGGCCTGCAAGTGCCTTATGACGCCTATACCAAAGCGCAAGAGCTTGGCCTGGTTAACGCCAGCGGCGGGGTGAGCTACCTGCTCTCTACCGGCTATGGCACCGACAGCAGCGTCGCCACCGGCGTTGGCATTGCGCTTTCCAACGCCAGTACCGGCTCTGCGATGAATTTTGTCGGCTGGCTGGCCAGCAATCCCGCCAGCCCAAGCGGCAACGCCGGGGGCTGGTATTCGGTGCTCGACGGCGCCAGCAGCAACGGCAGCACCACCTCCGGATACACTCACTACACCACCCAACTGACGGCCACCCTGACCCGCCTGCCGGGGGAAACCGTTACCGCAGGGAGGGTGGATGCCAAAGCCTATGTTTGGGTTAAGGTGCAATAAACGATGGGTATGATGAAAAAAATAAGCGCACTGCTGCTGTGCGCGCTGTGCGTAATCAGCGCCGGGGCCAAAGCGGGGATTATCGCTTCGGCAACACGGGTGGTGTTCAACCAGGGTGAAAACGAAAAAAGCCTGATGCTGGTTAACACCAATGCGTATCCGATCATGGTGCAAACCTGGGTGGACAACGGCGACGTTAACGCAGCGCCGGAGCTGTCGAACGCACCGTTTGTTTCTCTCCCCAGCGTGTTTAGCATGCAGCCCGGCACCTTGCGCGGGCTGCGGCTCATTTACGGCGGCCAGGCGCTCCCCACCGACAGGGAATCGGTTTTCTGGCTGAACCTGTACGAGATCCCCCCGAGCCAGCCGATTACGCCGCCGCAGAAAACGCGCGTAACTCTGGCCATGAATACGCAAATGAAGATCTTCTACCGGCCGAAAACGCTGGCAGGCCAGGCCGCCAGCGCGCCGGACAAGATCACCTTTACGCTAAGGCAAGCCGGCAAGCATTATGAATTAATCTGTAAAAACGCCTCTGCATTTTATCTTTCTTTCGCGCAGCTTAGCGTGCGCCTGGGGAACAAAGATTATCCGGTGCGCCAAGAGAGCGACATGATGACCGCGCCGTTTAGCAGCAAACGTTACGTTATTGATAACGTCAACGGCGCTGCCGCCTTGCCGGGCACCACCGTGAAAGCGGCGATCATTAACGATCTCGGCCACCAAATAAAAAGGCAATATTTCACCCTTTAGCCACTATAAGAAGTATCATAGGAATTTTCTTACTATGGATAGGGTAAATAATGAGTCAGAGCCGATTTAAAATACAACGTTATCTCGAACAGTCCGCCAATGACATTAGAGAGTCAGCGCTATTTCACTCTGCGATTATTAACCATGGTAAACTAATAAAAGATGCTTATAAAAAACACCCATTATTCTATAAAGTTATTTTCAGGAATAGCAGATTCATTATCTGCTCAAGCATTCTTTCAATCTATTTCACCTGCCCCAATGCCAGGCTGAAAGATATCAAGGAATTTTTTAAAGGCAAAGACATCGTCAGTGAGAATTCACTGGATTCTTTTCTGTTGTTTTTGCGTGTCGGCCGGCGGTTGGAAGTCAGCCGCATCGCTCAGGACAAGCGCCAACTGTACTTCAAACCAACGGACAGCGCACTGCGCGAAACCCACGCACTGATAAGCTCAGTGGCGCGGCCCTACCAGATGATATTTCCTGATATCCCGGTCGCCGAGCTGCTCGAGCTACCGGATTTTATCCCGGTATTTTTTGGCACTTATGGTCAACTGATGATTAAAGAAATTTATTTGATCGAACTGGTGCCACAAGCGGCGCTTTTCATCAGTAAAGATGCCGGCCATATGGTATTGCTGATGCTGTTAACAGAAAGCATAAAGCAGAATTCACATACGCTGCTGCTTTCCTCCGCGACGATTGCAAAATTCTGCGCCGTTTCCCGTGCGCATATCAACCGCATGCTGCTGGCGGCAGAAAAATGCGGCCTGCTGGTGACCACCAATAATGTGATGATAGAGTTGAACAGTTCGTTCTTTATTATGGTAGAGCGTTATTTTAGTTTGTACTTCGCCATGGTGGGGTTTGGTTTGAATGCCGTTTGGCAGCACTACGTGGCCGCAGACAGCAAACCAGAGGCCTGCACGCCAGGCCTGTGACCAGTCCAGGCAGCGTACCCACCGGCTTTGACATAAACAATAAGTTAATTTCAAAGACAATATCATTGGTGAGTGGAGCACTGGGGTTGAAGCCATTGAAGGCGCCGAACGGCGGAACGCAGCATAGGCGAAACCGCCAGGACGGCGGTTTCAGGCGAGACAGGCAGGGACGCCTGTCGTAGCCGGCCGTGATGCGAAGTGACACAGTGAGGGCAGCCGCGCAGCGGCCGCCTGATATGGCGCAGGCGCGGGGTCGTTAGGGGCCGCGCCCACGGCCCCTAACTCGGGCGCGGGCTACGGTGCTACAAAAAACGACCGAGTTATAGCGACCGAAACCCTCCCCGAATCCAACAAAAAACGTTGATAAAACCATACTCTGTAGCCCACTGTGCAAGTGGAATTGCCTTAATCGTACTGTGTTTCTTTGCAGCCATTGCACACGGCAATTGTCAGGGCCGAAGGCCCGGCCCCGACACCCCGGCCTGCGCTTAACATGGCCTGCCCGCTACGCGGGTACCCTCGCCGCGTCCCCGTCGCCGGGCGGGTCGGCTACGACAAACATCCCTGTTTGTCTCGCCTCAATCGGCCTTCCGTGGCCGATTGCCCCTGGCAACGGTGCCTTGCTCGGCAGCCCAAGATGCGCGCTAAACGTCAACACCCCAATCTATCGCCACCGGGCAACCTAACCTTCGGCGTTGACATAAGTTAATCCCAAAGACAATGCCATTGGTGAGTGGGGCACGGGTGTTGAAGCCATTGAAGGCGCCGAACGGCGGAACGTAGCATAGGCGAAACCGCCAGGACGGCGGTTTCAGGCGAGACAGGCAGGGACGCCTGTCGTAGCCGGCCGTGATGCGCAGTGACACAGTGAGGGCAGCCGCGCAGCGGCCGCCTGATATGGCGCAGGCGCGGGGTCGTTAGGGGCCGCGCCCTGTATGAACCGGGCACATAGGTTACAGATCTGACCAGCCTCATAGGTAACGCATTTATTCTTTAATCAGCCCGGATTATACGATGGTTCTGTCTATCGTACCGGGCCAATACCAACTCCCCGAACCCTATTTCGTCCGTGTCATCGTCAACTTCTTTCATCCACACCCATTCATACCTGAGGGCCTCCGATAGGAAGATTCGTCGGCCGTTGAACCATAAATCACCTTTCACTTCCACACGCAGTAACTTCGCCCCCTTTGGTACCGGCATCTCCTTTTGTGCCCCAGTATAAATCCGGGGGGAAGGACACCAGACTGATTGGGGCGTTTTTCCTCCCAGAGCCTTATGTGGCCGAACTTCATTAAATTCTTTTCTCCATGTGTTTAGCCATGTCTGTTGTTCCTCCAGAGAGGCAAATTTATGACACTGTTTCATTCCCTCTTTCATTGTTCTGTGCATTCTTTCATGACGTCCATTCTCTGTCGGTTTCCCTGGGCGAATTCGCTCGGGAGTAACACCACATTTGATTAGCCAGATAGACATCTGGCTTAATCCCCACAGCCCGGCACCGGCAAAAGGTGGACCGTTATCGGTGCGTAGAACCTGGGGCAAACCACATTCGTGGAAGACTCGCTCGAGGCAGGGAATGACAAATTTCCCATCGGGTAAATACGTGGCATCACAGGCAAGTACCATTCTGCTGTAGTTATCCGTCAGTGTGAAAGGATGACACCAACGTCCGGTTGTATGGGTGAACTTGCCTTTGAAATCCGCGCTCCAGACATCATTTGGCTGGTTTATCTTATGGAGCACATAAGACCGTTTGGGTTTGTATTTCAATCGATTACGTTTTTTTGTCAGGCCATGGATCTTAAATATGCCCCCAATAGTACTGGCAGCGGGCACATCCGAAACATCCATATTCAAAAGTAATTGTCTTATCTTTTCCGGGCCCCATGTAGGGTGCTGCTGTTTCTTCTCAAGAAGCAATTCCACCGTTGGCAGCGGTATGGAAAGTTGATGATGGCGAGCTCGGGAATGGTCAGAAAGAGAGGAAATATCATCAGGAGAAAATCGGGACAGCCACTTATAGCCAGTTTTGCGACTAATGTTGAAACGGCGGCATAGCTCAGCGACAGAAGTATCGCCCTTCAGACAAGCGGTGACAAATTGCAAACGTTGCATGGTAACACTCTCAGGCCAAGGCACAGTAAACCTCCCTATCTCGTTAACTGTGCCAGTTATAACCTGTTACCCATGTGCCCGGTGTAAAGTGTTACCCATGTGCCCGGTTCATACAGCCCACGGCCCCTAACTCGGGCGCGGGCTACAGTGCCGCAAAAAGCCACGATATGATGGCGACCGAAACCCTCCCCAAACTCAGCAAAGAACGTTGACGAAACCGTACTCTGTAACCCGCCGTGCAAGTGGAATTGCCCTAATCACTCCGCGTTTCTTTGCGGCAATCGCGCACGGCAATTGTCAGGGCCGAAGGCCCGGCCCCGACACCCCGGCCTGCGCTTAACATGGCCTGCCCGCTGCGCGGGTCCCCTCGCGGCGAGCCCGTCGCCGGACGGGTCGGCTACGACAAACATCCCTGTTTGTCTCGCCTCAATCGGCCTTATATGGACGCTCCGATAATGCCAATGTTTTTTTCTGAAAACGTGAACAGGTATTGCAGCCATATATCCGGTTTCTTTCGGGGTCTTACTGTGACCCGAACCATGATGAAATCCGCCAGGTGAGCGCCTAACCATCCCTACGGGCTACATTGCCCTGGCCGATTACGGTATGTCTCACCTGCGGTCTTACCTGTTTCGCCATCTTCTTGATTACACGAGCAACTACCGGACTGCGTTTACGCTTGCTGCCCCGACGCACTCATTGAGCTAGCCTCAATGGGCGCAGCGGGGCGATATTCTGTTCCCTTCACCAGCATCGACCACAGAATGCGGGCCGTTTTGCTCGCCTGGGCCACCACTGCCACGTTGTAGTTTTTCTTCTGTAGCAAGGCGAACAACCACGGCATCGTTTCCTTGTGCCGTTCAATCACCGCCGCAACGGCACGCGCACCATGCACAAGCAGATAACGGAAGTATCTGTCCCCCCGTTTGCTTATACGCCCCAGGCGTTGCTTCCCGCCGCTGGAATGCTCGCGCGGCGTCAGCCCCAGCCAGGCAGCAAACTGCTTCGCACAATGAAATTGCTGCCCATTGCCTACCGACGCCACCAGGTAGGTCGCGGTCATCAGTCCCACTCCCGGCACTTTCATCACCCGCTGACAGGCTGGCTGGCTTTTCGCCCACTGACTGAGTTCTTGCTCAATCAGGGTAACCTGGTCTTCGAGCGCAAGAATATGCTCAAACTGGCGCGCAACGCTGCGGCGAACAAAGGGGGACAGGGTAATATCTCCGTTTTCCAGGATATCGGGAATGCCCTGATGAAAAGCACAATGTCCGGTTGGCATGATGAGACCAAACTCGGCCAACATGGCGCGTAGACTGTTTACACACGCCCCCCGTTCCCGAACCAGCATGTCACGCTCGGAATGCAGAGCGAGTATCGCCTGCTGTTCGGCCGTCTTGACCTGCACAAAACGCATGTTGGGGCGAGTGACTGCCTCGCAAATGGCTTCGGCGTCAGCCGCATCGGTCTTGTTGGTTTTCACGTAGGGCTTGACGTATTGCGGCGGCATCAGTTTGACCTGATGACCATACTGGCTGAAAAGCCGGGCAAAGTGATGGCTGGATGCGCAGGCCTCCATCCCAATCAGGCAGGGGCTGAGTTGCATAATGAAAGGCACCAGTTTGTCCCGGTTCAGTTTTATCCTGAGCACCGTGTGGCCGGTGTGATCGATGCCATGAAGTTGGAAAACATTTTTTGCCAGGTCGATACCCAAAGTAGATACTTGCATTTGGACGCTCCTTCTGCTGAGTTTACGCTCGTATTTTGGCACTTAGATGCCGTCAACGTTGGAGCGTCCATCTCATTATCCGTGGCCGATTGCCCCTGGCAACGGTGCCTTGCTCGGCAGGCCAAGATGCGCGCTAAACGTCAACACCCCAATCTATCGCCACCGGGCAACCTAACCTTCAGTTTTGACACAATCAAAGACAATGCCATAGGTGAGTGGAGCACGGGTGTGGAAGCCATTGCTGGCGCCGAACGACGGAACGTAACGATGATAGACGCTGGCGTGCTGTCACACTTTGTCCAATTTTACGTAATGCGGATGAGTATGATTTACGTTTCCTTTACACTTTTGGAGACGCACAGCACATGATCCCTCGCTTCCACCGCCGAACCCTGGCCGCCGTCATCAAACTGGCGTTGATCTGCCCCACCAGCGCCGTTGTCTTTGCCGAAGAACAAACCGACGATCGCACCCGATCTCAGGATACATTGGTGGTCACCGCCGCCGGGTTTGAGCAAAATCAGGAAGATGCGCCGGCTTCAATCACGGTCATCAGCGGCGAAGAGCTGCGTAAACGCTCCGTCCAGAACCTGGCGGATGCCGTGCGCGATGTCGAAGGCGTTGTGGTCAATGGCAGCGCCAATGAAACCGATATCTCAATTCGCGGCATGCCAGGGGATTACACGCTGCTGATGGTCGATGGCAAACGGCAAAGCGGGCGCGAATCTCGCGTTAACGGCAACACGGGCTACGAACAGAGCTTTATGCCGCCCGCCGCGGCCATTGAGCGCATCGAAATCATCCGTGGCCCAATGTCCTCGCTGTACGGCTCAGACGCCATCGGCGGCGTTATCAACGTGATCACCCGCAAGGTATCCCCGAAGTGGGGCGGCTCGGTTTCTTATGATTACTCCGCCCGCCAGCACAGCGATCAGGGCAACGCCGGCCAGACGCAGTTTTACCTCAACGGCCCACTGGTGCCGGCGCGGCTTGGGCTGCAACTGTGGGGCCGCTACCTGGATCGTCAGGCCGATGATAATGTGCAGACCACCAACGGCTTCACCAAGGCCAAACATAAAAGCCTGACGGCGCGCCTGGCTTTCACCCCCAATGCCAACCATGACATCTTACTGGAGGGCGGCATTACACGCCTGAAAAACGGCGAAGGCACCAGCCCCAACTGGGCCACCCGCGAGCAAAAAAATAACCGCGATCACGGATCGCTGTCACACGAAGGGCGCTGGGGCTGGGCCACTTCAACGTTGGTGTTGTCGCAGGAAAGAACCAGCCGCGAAGGCGTTGCGAGCGCCAGCCAGACCGACGTGCTGGGGCGCAAACCGCAAATCAAGAACACCGTATTTGACGCCAAACTGGTCGCGCCGACCGATTACCACATCACCACCGTTGGCGCACAGTGGAACCAAAGCACGCTCAATGACTGGAACCAGGGGCTGAACGACCAAAAAAACTATAAGTTCGAAGTGGTGCAAAAAGCGCTGTTCGCGGAAGACGAATGGCGCATGACCGAGAGCTTTGCGCTCACCGGCGGCCTGCGGCTGGATCACCACCAGCAGTACGGCAGCCACATCAACCCACGTCTGTATGGCGTCTGGCACCTGAACGATGAGTGGACCCTCAAAGGCGGTATTGCCCGCGGCTTCAAGGCGCCCGAACTGCGCGCCGTGATCGATGATTACGCGGTGCTGCGGCGCAACACGTATGTCATGTTCGGCAATTCCAGGCTCAAACCGGAAAGCAGCACCAACTATGAGCTTTCCGCACTGTGGTCTGACCGTGACACCCTCTCCGCCGGCGCCACCGTGTTCTACAACGACTTCAAAGACAAGCTTTCCACGGTCACCACCAGCGAGCGCTGGAATGGCTATATCATCATGGACCGCGTCAACATCGACGAAGCGGTGATCAAAGGTATTGAGTTGAACGGCCGTTGGCAGATCACCCCGGCATTGGCCCTGAAAGGTAACTTCACCTATACCGACTCAGAGCAGAAAAGCGGCGCCAACGCCGGCGCGCCGTTGGCCCTCACGCCCGAAAGCAAAGCCAACCTGCGGGCCGACTGGGCGATCAGCGATCGCGCCCAGGCCTGGGCTGCCGTCAACTACTACGGCAAAGAGTTTGGCACCACGGTCAATGCCGAACCCGCCCCTGCTTACACCACGGCGGATATCGGCGGCTCTTACCAGCTGACCCGCGCCGTGGCGCTTAATGCCGCAGTTTACAACCTGAACGACAAACGCCTGGACGACGAAACCTACGGCACGGTCAACTACGGGCGCACGTTCTGGCTCGGCAGCACGGTCAACTTCTAGGTCGATCTATCTTCGCCCGCCGGCAACAGCACGATGGCGCACAGGCCGGCCGGCGGGCGGTTCTCCAACAGCAGTTCACCGCCATGGGCATGGATGCAAGCGCGGGCAATGGACAGCCCCAACCCCAGCCCGGCCCCTTTCCCCTCGCGCCGCCCCTTGAACGGCAATTGCACAAAAGGTTCAAACACCTGCTCCAGGCACGCCGGCGGGATGCCGGGGCCACTATCGCAGATTTCAATACGCACCCCAGCCGGATCGCGCTGCAGGTGGATCCGCGCTTCCCCGCCGTAGATCAGGGCGTTGTCGATCAGGTTGGTCAATGCGCGCTTGAGCGCCAGCGGCCGGCAACGGAGCGTCATCGCCCCCGCATCTGTGCCCTGCCATTGAACCCGCTGGCCCAACGTGCGGTAACGCCGCGCCAGCTCGTCAAGCAGCGCCGCCATCGCGATAGTATCGGTCGTTTCCTGCATCGCATCGCCGCGTATAAAATTCAGCGTTTCACTCACCATCGCGCTCAGCTCCGCCAGGCTTTCCAGCATGTCATCACGGGCCTGCCCCTCCTCCAGCAGTTCCACCTGCAGCCGCAGTTCGGTAATCGGGGTGTTGAGATCGTGGCTGATCGCCGCCAGCATCCGGGTGCGGCCTTCAATATGGCGGGCGATGCGCTCTTGCATCACGTTAAACGCCTGTGTCAGCTCGCGCGCTTCCAGCGGGCCGGCCAGCGGCAGGGGCGCTACCCGTTCGCCGCGGCTGATCCGCTCTGTCGCCGTGGCCAGCGTCTTCACCGGGCGCACCACGCGGCGCATGAAAAAGATAACAATCAGCAGCACCGGCACGCTGGTCACCGGCAGCGAATAGGAGAGCAAACGACTCCATTCATACGCCTGCAGCGGGTGCTGCACCGCGTTGAGATAGCGCCCGTCGGCCAGGGCGATACTGGTGCGCAACCGCAGCGGATCCCACCGCACAGCGCTGAACAGGTGCCCGCGCGCCAACCCGCCGTCGGTGCGCTCAAGCTGCATGGCAATCTGCTGGCTGGCGACCTGCGGCAGATGCGCCGCCAGATCGGCGATCAGGCGTTGCTCTTCGGCGCGCATCGCAAAAGGCCGCACTTCAGGCTCGGCGGCCACCCAGAACCGGGCACCGTTGGCATCCATCGTGGCCAGCAGGCGCTGATGCGCGGCTGCCGGCAGGCTATCGGCGGCCTGATAGGCAATCATCAGCCGCTCCAGCGCCAACGTGCGCGACACCGGGTGCAGCAGCGCGCCCGTTAGCTGCACATAGACCATCGCAATCGCATTGGCCGCCACCAGAGCCAAAACCAGCAGCAGCGCCAGCTGGTTGGACATCCGCTTAGGCAACAGCGCAGCGGCTCTTCTCATAGCGGCTCGCTGCTCACGCTGGTGGCCAGGCGATAACCGCTGCCCCAGACCGTCACCAATAATCCCGAGCCCTGCTGGAAGAGGCTCAGCTTGCCGCGCAGGCGGCTGACCTGCCGATCGATAGCCCGATCGAAAACGTCGTTGCCGGGGCGGGCGCACAGATCGATCAGGCGATCGCGGCTCAATACTTCATTGGGGTGCTGCAAAAACGCCAGCAGCAGACGCCCTTCCATGGTGCTCAGCGGCATGCTGGCGCCGTCGTCCCTGCCAAGCACGCCGGTCGCCGGCACAAACTGCAGATTGGCGAAGCGGTACTTCAGCAACGCGGCGGTGGCCTGGGGCGGGGGGGCGACATACGCGCTGCTCGCCCGGCTGCGGCGCAGCACGCTATGGATGCGCGCCACCACTTCACGGGGTTCGAACGGCTTAACGATGTAGTCATCCGCCCCCAGATCCAGCCCGCGAATGCGATCGGCCGCGGCATCGCGCGCCGTCAGCAGGATCACCGGTGCAACCGTGCGGCGGTGCAGTTGATGGCACAGCGCCATACCATCGCCGTCCGGTAGCATAACGTCCAGCAGCACGATATCGAACGCTTGCTGTTTGAGCAGCAGCCACATGCCTGCCGCATTCTCGGCCGTGCGCACGTCAAAAGCGTGGCGCCGCAGGTACTCCGCCAACGGCTCGCGGATCTTACGGTGATCGTCCACTATCAGTACGCGCTGAGCCGCTGCGTTCATTCGCCCCCCTTCATCCACCACGCCCAAAAAGTGATCGTACCGATCCCGCCGATCGCCACCGACGGCGGACGATCGTGCCCCGCAGAGACTGTAACAAATTTTGTCATTGATTATCTGCTGCGCAGTGAGGATGAAGCAAGACGGCTGGTTTATATGGAACACATTTGCGTCATCCCCGCTTCATAAAACTGACATCTGCGCCGCATAGGCTGATGCGCAATGAGATCGATCTCATTGGCGAACAAGAGACAACGGATGACCGATTTACTGAGCGTTGCCCGCCTGGCGGGCGTATCACGAGCCACCGCCGCACGCACCTTCTCCACACCGGAAAAAGTGCGCGAGGCCACGCGCAACAAAGTGTATGCCGCATCGAAGACGCTGGGCTTCCGCCCCAACTATGTAGCGCGCCAACTGCGCACCCAGTCCACCCGCATTATCGGCGTGATGCTGCCCACTCTCAGCAACCCGGTATTTAGCGAACAACTGCAGGCGATGGAAAACATTGCCCGCACCGGCGGCTATTCGCTGATGGTGGCGACCACCCATTACGATCCGGCGCGCGAATCCGCCGTGCTGGAAAACCTGCTGCGCCAACGGGTTGACGGGCTGGTGTTGACCGTCGCCAACGCCCAGGCCAGCCAATGCCTGGAAAAGTTGGAACAGGAAGCCCTGCCGGTGGTGCTGGTGCATAACCCAGCCGCCGGCCGCCGCTTTGTCACCGTTAGCGTGGATAACCAGCAGGCGATGCACCAGGCAACGCGCCATTTGCTCACCCTCGGCCACACCCGCATCGGCATGGCCGCCGGGCCGGTTCAACAATCCGACCGCGCCCAACTGCGCTACCAGGGTTACTGCCAGGCGATGGCGGATGCCGGGTTGGCGCCGCTGCCGCTGATTGAAATGGCGCACCACACCCGCGTGGATATCGACACGTTGCGCCCGTGGCTCGGTGCGCCGCAAGGGCTGACCGCCCTGCTCTGCTCGAACGATCTGCTGGCTTTGAGCGCCATCGGCAACCTGCAACGCCTTGGCTACCGCATCCCGGAACAGCTTTCCGTGGTGGGCTTTGACGGCATCGCGCTGGGCGAGATGGTCTGCCCGGCGCTGTGCTCCGTGGTGCAGCCGCAGCGCGAACTGGGCACCGTGGCGATGGAAAGCATGCTGGGGCTGCTCGCCGGCGAAGACGTGTGCTCCCAAACATTGGATATTGCGCTGCGCCACGGCGAAAGCACCGCCGCGGCGCAGATTTTCTGTTGTACCACTACCAGGGAAACATCATGAAAAAATCGATCTTCTCCGCGCTGTGCCTGAGCGGCACGCTACTGCTCTCGGCGCAAACCCAGGCGGCCACCGCCATCTGTTACAACTGCCCGCCGGAATGGGCAGACTGGGGCACCCAGTTGAAAGCCATCGCCAGGGACACCGGCATTGTGGTGCCGCAGGATAATAAAAACTCCGGCCAGTCGCTGGCCCAGTTGGTGGCGGAAAAAGCCAGTCCGGTTGCCGACGTGGTTTACCTCGGCGTGACGTTCGGCATCCAGGCGGCCAAATCGGACGTGCTGGCACCCTATCAACCCGCCGGCTGGGATGAGATACCGGCAGACATGAAAGATCCGGCGGGCAAATGGGTGGCGCTGCATTCCGGCACCATCGGCTTTATGGTGAATGTGGATGCCCTGAACGGCGCGCCGGTGCCGCAATCCTGGGACGATCTGCTCAAACCGGAATACAAGGGCATGGTCGGCTATCTGGATCCTGCCAGCGCGTTCGTCGGCTACGCCGCCGCCGTTGCCGCCAACCTGGCGAAAGGCGGCACGCTGGATGACTTTACGCCAGGCATCAACTACTTCAAACAGCTGATCAAGAACCAGCCGATTGTGCCGAAGCAAACCGCCTATGCCCGCGTGCTCTCCGGCGAGATCCCGATTCTGCTGGATTATGATTTCAACGCTTACCGCGCCAAATATAAAGATCACGCCAACGTGGCGTTCGTCATCCCCAAAGAGGGCAGCATCAAAGTGCCTTACGTTATCAGCCTGGTGAAAAACGCCCCACACAGCAGCGACGGGAAAAAAGTGATCGACTACGTGCTCTCGGACCGCGGCCAAGCGATTTGGGCCAACGCCTGGCTGCGGCCGGTGCGTGAAAGCGCGATGTCTGCCACCGCCAAGGCGCAGTTCCTGCCGGACAGCGACTACGCACGCGCTCGCACGGTCAATTACCAGCACATGGCTGATGTGCAAAAAGCCTTCTCCGCCCGTTACCTGAGCGAGGTTAAGTAATGGCGACAACCTGGCAAAACGCTGCGCCGCGCCCCCAAACCGGGGGGCGGCCGGCCCGGCGCCTGCCGCGCGCCGTTGGCTTTGCCCTGGCGCCGGTGCTCACGGTGTTCTGCGCCTTTTGGCTGATCCCCTTCGGCTACCTGGTGGTGCTGGGCAGCACGCCGGATAACAGCACGGGGCTGAACGCCTACTGGACGGTGCTGACCCATCCAACCTATTTGCAAAGCCTTGGCATCACCCTGCTGCTTTCGGCCAGCGTCGCGTTGGCCGCAGTGGCGATCGCTACCGTGGTGGCGTGTTTCCTGGCACGCCAATGCTTCGCCGGCAAGGGGCTGCTGCTGGCACTGCTCACCTTTCCGCTCGCCTTCCCCGGCGTGGTGGTCGGCTTTTTGATTATCATGCTCGGCGGGCGCCAGGGGCTGTTTGCCCAGTTGGGCGCCGCCACGGTAGGCGAGCGCTGGAGCTTCGCCTACAGCCTGAGCGGGCTGTTCCTCGGCTATCTCTATTTTTCCATCCCGCGCGTGATCATGACGTTGATGGCCGCCTGCGAAAAGCTGGATCGCAGCCTGGAAGAAGCCGCCCGCTCACTGGGCGCCGGCAACGGGCGCATCGTCCGTGATGTGATCCTGCCCGGCCTGGCGCCGGCGCTGCTTTCAAGCCTGGCGCTGTGCTTTGCCACCAGCATGGGGGCTTTTGGCACCGCCTTTACGCTAGGAACCGATCTGAACGTCTTGCCGTTAAGCATTTACGGTGAATTCACCAACTACGCCAACTTTGCCACCGCCGCTGCACTCTCGGTGCTGCTGGGGCTGGTGACCTGGGCCGCCCTGTTACTGGCGCGCCGCCTCTCTGGCGCCACTCTGGAGGCCCCGCTATGAAACGCCCGCTGCTGTTTAGCCTACAGTTCGCCTTCACGCTGCTGGTGTGCCTGTTTTTGATCGTGCCGATCGGCATGTCGGTGATGGCGGGCTTTACCGAAAACTACTTTATCGGCATCAAAAGCGGCCTGACCCTGCGCTGGATTGCCGAAGTATGGGCGTTGTATGCCCCCACTTTCTGGCTTTCGCTGCTGATTGCGCTGGCGTGCCTGGCGTGCACGCTGTTGCTGGGGGTACCGGCCGCCTGGGGGCTGCTGAAAAGTTCTTCGCGCACCGCCGCCTGGATTGAGGAGTGCCTGATGCTGCCGGTCGCCATTCCGGGGCTGGCGACCGCGCTCGGGCTGTTGTTGGTTTACGGCGGCATCCCGGCGCTGCGCGCAAGCTGGGTGTTTATTTTGATCGGCCACGTGCTCTTTACCCTGCCCTTTATGGTGCGCCCGGTGCTGGCAGTGATGAAGGCCGCGGGTCTGCAACAGATGGAAGAGGCCGCCGCCAGCCTGGGGGCGGGCAGCCTGCGCCGTTTTTTCACGGTGGTGGTGCCCAACTGCCTTTCCGGCATTGTGGCCGGCGCGTTTATGGTGGTCACCTTGTCGATCGGTGAATTCAATATCACCTGGATGTTGCATACCCCGCTGACCAAAACCCTGCCGGTCGGGCTGGCCGATAGCTACGCCTCGATGCGGCTGGAGATTGGCTCGGCCTACACGACACTGTTTTTACTGATGATTATCCCGCTGCTGGTGGCGCTGCATTTTCTTGGCCGCCCGCGCAGCCAGCCGATGAAAAAGAAAGAGGTATCCTCATGAGCCATCCTGTCGGCATCCGCCTGCACCGCTGCGCCCGCACCTTCGGGCGCGATCACACCGCGCTTCATCCGCTGGATCTGACTATCCACCCCGGCGAAACCCTGGTGCTGCTCGGCCCTTCCGGCTGCGGCAAAACCACCACCTTGCGCATTATCAGCGGCCTGGAGCACAGCGACGCCGGCGGCGAAGTGTGGTTTGACGAGCGCAACGTCACCGCACTGCCGATTGAAAAACGCAACGTCGGCATGGTGTTCCAGAACTATGCCCTGTTCCCCAACCTGAACGTGGCGGGCAACGTGGCCTATGGCCTGCGGATTATGCGGCTGCCGGAAGCGGAGATCCGCTCGCGGGTGGCCGAGATGCTGGCGATGGTGGATCTGGGCGATGTGGCCGAACGGCCGATCCAGGCGCTTTCCGGCGGGCAGAAACAGCGCGTTTCGCTGGCCCGGGCGTTGGCGGCCCGCCCCAAAGTGCTGCTGTTTGATGAACCGCTGGCGGCGCTGGACGCCAAACTGCGCGAGAAGCTGCGCGAAGACATCGGCATGTTGCTGGAACGGCTTGGCATTACCGCAGTGTATGTCACCCACGATCAGCAGGAAGCCATGGCGTTGGGCGACAGGATCGCCGTAATGCGCCACGGGCGTATCGAGCAAATCGGCACGCCGCGCGAAATTTACCATCAGCCCGCCACCGCCTTTGTCGCGGACTTTGTCGGGGCCATCAACCGCCTGCCGATCGCTGGCGGCGAGTATTACTGCCGCCCGGAAGATATCCGCCTGGGCAACGCCGAGCAGGCATTGCTGACCGGGCGGATACTGCACAGCACTTTTCTCGGCCAGAACCAGCGGGTGCTGGTAGACACCGGCCACGGCCGCCCGGTGCAGGTGGACTGCCCGGCACGCGAAAGCTGGCAGCCCGGCCAACCGGTGGGCCTGCACGCCAACGCCGCGAACCTGTTCCAGATTCACGCCCAACCCTAAGGAGCCCGTCGTTGAATACTTCTTTTGTTCTCGCCCAGATAAGCGATCTGCATGTAAAAACTGCCGGCCGCCTTTCCTATCGCAAAGTGGATACGCTGGGTGCGTTACAGGCCTGCGTGGCGCACCTTAACGCGCTGGCGCCGCGCCCCGATGCGGTGGCGATCACCGGTGATTTAACCGATTTCGGCACGCCGGAAGAATATGCCGAAGTGCGCAGCGTGCTGGATACGCTGGCCATCCCCTGGTTTGCCATCCCCGGCAACCACGATGCGCGCCCGGCGTTCCGCCAGGCCTTTGCCGATCGCCCCTGGCTGCCGCACAGCGGTGAATTCCTGCACTGGGCGGTGGAGGATTACCCGGTGCGGCTGATTGGGCTCGATTCCACCGTGCCGGGCAAACCCTGGGGGGAACTGTGCGCAGAACGCCTGGCCTGGCTTACCACCCAACTGGCCAGCCAGCCGGAAAAGCCCGCGATTGTGATGCTTCACCACCACCCGTTTATCAGCGGCATCGATCATATGGACCGGCAGAGCCTGCGCGATGCGCCGGCGCTGGAGCAGGTGCTGGCGGGCGCGCCGCAGGTGATGCGGGTGCTGTGCGGCCACGTGCACCGCTTTATGGTGGCGCAATTAGGCAACACGGTGGTGTGCAGCGCGCCGGGCACTTCGCACCAGGTGGCGCCGGATTTTACCCCGGACGGCCCGGCGAACTTTGTGCTGGAGCCCCCCGGCCTGCTGCTGCACCGCTGGGACGCGCAGCAAGGCATGGTGACGCACTATTGCCCAATCGGGCAGTTCCCCGGCCCGTGGCCGTTCTATGATGAAAATGGGTTGATTGATTGATGGTTATCCCTAAAAGAATTCGAGCGGCAGGACAAAAACGCAAACGCGTTTTCGCACAGCGCTAGCATAAGCCCCGAATGGCCGAATCATGCGGCTTTGCTGTGACAAATTCGCCAAGAATAAATTTGATCTGCCAACAATCGGCCTTCGATGAGAGACAGGATGTCTCTCATTAATCCCCAGGCGTTTACCTGAGTAAGTAACTGGGTGACCATGAAATATATTTTTACTTTTGCGATAAAAAAGAATATGCCACAATAAAAAAACTATCGTCAGCTCGATTCAATGCACTGAAAAACAACCGTTAACCTCCTTTGCGCCATACTAAAAACTGCCCGTATATTAATTAAAGTAGGCATTAAGTAATTAATTAAACCAATGCCATGTGATGTTTATCACTACTTCTCTCCGCCCTAATACTTAGATTAATACCAAATTTACTAAAACACCTCACCCTACTAAAAAATGCAAACACAGGAAATATTATGGAATCGTTACTTTTACAATCGTTATTCCCACTTGTATTTATTATGTTACTGGGATGGCTGAGCGGTAAATTAGGTTACAGCAAGCGGGAAGATGCCAACGTTTTAGCCACGGTAGTCATCCGGTTCGCACTGCCATTCCATTTATTTGTCGGCGCATTAAATACCGATCCGGAAAAAATACAGAATTTACCGTTTATGGCAGTATTGGTGATCGGCCTGATGGGCTCTTACCTGCTGACATTATTCATTTCACGCTTTATTTTTCGCCACGATATTAAAACCAGCGCCATTCAATCGCTGGTTTGCGCCTTCCCGGACATGGCCTATTTTGGCGCGCCGGTGTTGGCGGTACTGATTGGCCCGGAGGGTTTTCTCGGGGTGCTTATCGGCAATTTGATCACCAGCGTACTGATGATCCCACTGACCATCGTGCTGTTGCGCATGGGCGATAGCAACGCTTCCGGCGCATCGGCAGAGCTGGGGCTGGGCCGGATGATCATGCAGAACCTGTTCAAGGCCGTGCGCAACCCGATTGTGTGGATCCCTATCCTGGGTGTACTGATGAGCCTGGCAGGGCTGAAGCTCCCGCACCTGTTGAGCTCGCCAATCGAGATGATGGGCAAAACCGCCGGTGGTATCTCGTTGTTTGCATTGGGTTTGCTGTTCTACGGCGAGCGCCCGACGCTGAACATCCAGACCATCACCAATATCGGCATGAAAAACCTCATCCAGCCGGCCATGATGGCGTTCGCCGGGTTGGCGTTTGGCCTTAGCCACACCTTTATGCAGCAGGTGGTGATTATCGGCGCCACGCCTTCGGCCATTGCCGCCGGTATGTTCGCGCTGCGAAGCGATACCTATGTAGAGTCGGCCTCATCGTCAATATTATTGGGCACCGCCATCGGCGTGCTAACGCAAGGAGTCATGATCTATGTAATTTCGTAGCTTCATCAGACAGAAGTAGTGAAAGGTTTATTCATTAGCAGGCGGGCTTAAGGCCCAAAATAAATTACCAAAATCGCTTTATACCCAAAATAATTCGCGTTGCAGGAAGAAAACACCCACCGCGTTTTGGATCGCGTTTGCGCTGGCCCCGCAGGGGAACGGCCCAGGGATGGGCCAGGTAACCAAGCCAGCGCACCTGCAACCGGAAAAATAACGGGTATATGTCACGGCGACAGACGATGGTTATATTTCTATCGCCCTTGAACCGTGCGATAAATCCGTCGTACAGGAGCAAGACAAAAAATGTTAAAGACCGAACCGATTTATACACCGTATACTGGCTCAATATTATTAGAAAACCCATTATTGAATAAAGGGCTGGCCTTCACACAGGAAGAACGCGCCGCCTTTAACCTGAACGGCTTATTGCCCGATCAGGTAGAAACAATAAAAGAGCAAACCGAACGCGCCTGGGCCCAGTTCTGCCATTTCAAACGCGACATATCAAAACATGTATATTTGCGTAACATTCAGGATACCAATGAAACCCTATTTTATAACCTGGTGCGCGCGCATTTAAGCGAAATCCTGCCGATTATTTATACACCGACGGTCGGCGAAGCCTGTGAACATTTTTCCGATATTTACCGCCGGCCGCGCGGTTTATTTATCTCATGGCCAAATCGCCACCATATCGATGAAATGCTGCAAAGCTTTTCCCGCCATGATATCCGCGTGATCGTCATCACCGACGGCGAGCGCATCCTGGGTCTGGGCGATCAGGGCATCGGCGGTATGGGGATCCCGATCGGCAAACTGGCGCTCTACACCGCCTGCGGCGGCATCAACTCGGCGACCACGCTGCCGATCATGCTGGACGTGGGCACCAATAACGCGCAGCGGCTGGATGATCCGCTCTACATGGGCTGGCGCCACCCACGCATCACCGACGATCAATACCTGGAGTTTATCGATTCGTTCGTCAGCGCGGTGAAGGAACGCTGGCCGAATGTCTTGCTCCAGTTCGAGGATTTCGCCCAGAAAAACGCCACGCGTCTGCTTAACCGCTACCGGGATCAGCTCTGCTGCTTCAACGATGATATCCAGGGAACGGCGGCGGTGGCGGTGGGCACACTGCTGGCCGCCAGCCATGCCGCCGGCACGCGTTTACGCGACCAACGGGTGGTGTTCCTGGGCAGCGGTTCAGCCGGCTGCGGCATCGCCGAGAAGATTATCGCCTGCATGGTGGAAGATGGTGCCGACGAACAACAGGCGCGTAGCCAGATCTTTATGATTGACCGCTTCGGCCTGCTGACCGACGACATGCCGAACCTGCTGGACTTCCAGCAGCGGCTGGTAACGCCGCGCGAAAGCGTTAAGGGTTGGGACACCGATCCAAGCAGCATTTCACTGATGGATGTGGTGCGCCATGTGCACCCGACGGTGCTGGTGGGCGTATCGGGCCAGCCAGGGCTGTTCAGCGAAGAGATTGTGAAAGAGATGCACCGGCACTGCCCGCGGCCGATCATTATGCCGCTGTCGAACCCCACTTCGCGTGCGGAAGCGGCGCCGCAGGATCTGATCGCCTGGACGCAGGGTGCGGCCCTGATCGCTACCGGCAGCCCCTTCGCGCCGGTGTTCTATCAGGATGAACTGTACGATATCGCCCAGTGTAACAACGCCTATGTCTTCCCTGGCCTGGGCTTAGGGATTTTGGCGGCCAAAGCGCGGCGGGTGACCGAAGGCATGCTGATGGCGGCCAGCCACGCGCTGGCGGCACATTCACCGCTGGTGCTGACCGAGCAAGGCGGGCTATTGCCGCCGGTGGCGGAAATCGAAACCCTCTCGCGAGCCATTGCCTTTGCGGTGGGCCGTGCCGCACAGCAGGATGACGTGGCGCCGACGATGAGCGAAGACGCCTTGCGCACCGCAATTGAAGATATGTTCTGGCAAGCCCGGTACGCGCCTTACAAACGCGCGTCTTTCTGACAACCCTACGGTAACCCTTCGGGTGGCCATTGCCACTCCGTTCTCAGCGAAAACCAAGGTGCTCTACGGCATCTTGGTTAATCAAGCCAAACGCCGCCAGAGCAACTGCTTAATGTGCGGCCTTCTGAATCGCTTGCAACAAATCTTCCGCCGGCACTGCGCCCGGCAGTACGCTGATGTTCTCCGCCGTGGCATTCTTCACCGGCATCACAATCAACCCAGGGGTCCCGGTTAACCCCAGTTGCTGGGCCAATGCATTGTTCTTGGCCAGCACGCCGTTATAGTCCGCATCCTGCGTTGGCTTGTAGCCCGCAGCGTTACTTGCCGCCGCGATGTCTTCTTCGGTCAGCGCACCTTCATTGTGCTGGGTGTGATAAATGCCATTATGGTAGGCCATATAGGCCCGCGCGCCTTTCTCTTTCCAGATCGCTAACCCACGCAGAGCCGCCTTACCGGAGTTCTCCCAACGGCCGGCGAAAATCGGCCATTCTTTAAAGATGAAACGCACATTCGGGCTGGCCTTCATGACTTTTTCCAGCTCTGGCGCCAGCTTGCTGCAGTAGATGCACTGGTAATCGAAAAACTCGATAACGGCGACGCTAGCGTTAGCCGGGCCGTATGTGGGCGTGTCTTTATCGTTCAGCAGCGCCTGTTGGTTTTTCAACACGTTCGCCACCAGCGTTTGTTGCTGGCGATCTTCCTGCTGCGCCTGGAGCGTTTGGCTCGCCTGCACCAGCACCTCTGGATGCGCCACCAAATAATCAGCTGCAATTTTACCGATTTGCGCCTGTTGCTCTGGGGTAAACGTGGGCGACGCATCGGCGGCCTGCACCAGGCCGCTCAACAACAGTGAAGTGGTAACGGCAACCGCCAGGCGGGTTTTAAAATTCATTGCGTCATTCCTGTAGGGTTAATGTATTTGTTGTATGCGCCACGTTTGGCTCGCGCCGGTGTTCACATCCGATACAGCCAGATTAATCATTTCCGTTTAAGGAATCTGTATCTTCTGTTGTTGAGGTTGTGTCTAACTGTGAATGGGAGAGTTGGAAAGGGACATATCGCAGCGCCATATAGATTCACGGCCAAATTCAATGGCTGGTTATAACAGCCAATCATGGTGGAAAACTGTGCAAGCTACCGTTGCGAACCAGATTCCACTATTGATAGTAAGTACCTGTAATTTTAAACAGACTGCATCGCCACGGGTTTAACAGACACCTCAGAGTCATTGCGGTAACTGTCACGACAACACGATAGCAGAAAGTTTTTTCCACCTACTGACGTGTGAGCGGATAAAGAAGAAGATCTACGGAACGCGGGAAGAAGCCCGCAGCGATATTTTTGATTACGTCGAAATATTTTATAATAGTAAACATCGGTATGGCTCGAGTGATCAGATGTCACCGACGGAATATGAACATCAATATTATCAACGGCTCGGAAGTGTCTAGATTATCCGTGGCGATTCACATCGATACTCTTCGCTTCAGTCAGTTTGAATCAGTATTGAAAGTAATCTACCTGTTATGGAGAATAGCTAAGGTTATTTCTTTATATCCACGATAGTAGACACCAAGCGGCCGTCTTCATTTATTCATAAAGACAGAACGCTCTGATATGGAGCGTTCTGACATAATATACTATTTATCTAAATAAAATTTTTATATTTTCAATTTTACTTAGCTACCACCACCAGCACTTGAAGTCGCTCCTCCCCACGAACCACCCCATGATGATGAATATCCAGGGCTAACTAATGAGCCATTATAATTTGGGTTATAAGAGCCTACACCTTGTGAAACCCCTGGCGCCATCGTCCAACCTTCGTTAATGCTGTTATAGAGTTCAGCTCCTACTATCGTAACAATAACTCCTCCTACAGGCCCTCCTATTTCTGCACCGACAGCAGCGCCTACAGCCCCGGCAATTGTTTCACCTCGATCATATCCACCTTTTGCCAATGTTATGTCTAACATAGATAGCTCTCTCATATATACTCCTTTTTTATGATTGCTTGGGTTTGGTTATTTTTTTGAAGTTGATTAGCATTTGAATCAATCCAAAAAAACAGCTTATCAATAAGACCTCAGTTGTATGACCATCCAAATCGCCCTGTACCGCGAGTAAACAGGACAATAAGAAATAGATTAAACTTGATTTATTAAAGAAAAATGTTAATAAAGCACAGGTTGTTTTCATGTCCATTAATCCATATAAAGTAAACTTCATAGTTTAACTGTTTTTAAAGAATCATATATTAATAATCCTGTTAACTGTTCTGAGTGTCGTTTCTCTATGGGCGATAATAACTCTGGTTATATTTAGCCTTTTAATAGCTACATTTATATAGCGTTCACTTTCTGTATCGAGAGAGCTTGTAGCTTCATCCATAAATAATATCCCTGGTTTTCGATATAGGGCCCGTGCAATAAAAATACGTTGCTTTTGTCCTCCAGAAACTCCTTCGCCTAACTCTCCTACCAGTGTTTCATAGCCCATTGGCATTTTCATTATCACATCATGGATATAACTGGCTCTTGCACACTCTATCATCCAGTATTCATTTATATCTTCAGCGAACCCACAAATATTTTCCCTGATAGTACCGGAAAAGAGCCTGTCATCCTGCATCACACAGGCAATCATGCTGTGATAATTATTAATCCCCAGTTGTCGGATATCTGTACCATTCACTAATACTTTCCCGGATTCAGGTTCAAATAAACCACATAATACTTTAATTAAAGTGGTTTTCCCCGAGCCGGAAGCACCGGTTATGGCGACACTTTCTCCCGAGTCAACCGACAGACACAAACCACTAAATACCGGGTCTGACTGACTATCATATCGAAAGCTTAATTCACTTGTTTCCAAAGACACCGGACGCATATCCGAAGAAATCTTGAGATCGGTTTTTTTTTGTTCTTTTTCTTGTAATGCTATATCAGCAATACGTTCGTTATGCAAACTCATCATTCTTAGTTGTAAAATAAAACTAATCAGTGATGCAACCCTGTCAGAAAACTGCCCTCGAAAAGAACCAAACGCTACAAACATCCCGATTGTCATCTGATTGTCGATAACAAGGCTTGTTCCCAGCCATAAAATGGCTACTTGATCACAAGCAGCAACGAAAGTATTTATGCCACCAAATAGTAAATCCATTTTTGTTAATTTAATTCCTGAATTGATAGCATCAATTTTCAGGTTAAGCCAGTGTGTACCTCGCCGTTCAGCCATTCCCTGAATTTTAACTGTGGCAATACCGTACAAAGTTTCCATGAAATAAGAACTCGCTCTTGCTCCCCTTACAAGTGTCTCCTCAGAGACCTGTCGGTAGTAACCGAAGGTTATCAGACGAATCAACACATAAAATGCAGTAAATCCAAGAACAACCCAGGTAAGATAACCTCCGTAAAGAAGCATCATCACAAAAACACCAACCACCATAATACTGTCCATGATGGCTCCTACCACACTGGTTGTGAAAGTGGCCCTGAGGGTATCGAGAGAACCAAAACGCGATTGGATATCACCTAATTTCCGACGTTCAAAATATCCCAGAGGTAGTCTAAGCAAATGGTTAAACAGACCTGACTGCCACTGCACATTGATGAGTGTACTCATGACCAGTGAAGACCACGCGCGTAGCATACCCGTTGCTGCCTTGAGAAGAATAAAGAACATCAGACCAGCAGCAATGAGTGTCAGAAGTCCCCTATCACCCGCAGGAATGGCATGATCCATGACCAATTGTGTACCTACAGGCATCACGAGGTTAATGGCTTCAATAATAACCGACAGGCAAAAGATTTTTGTCAGTGTACTTTTTATACCGTATATACTATTAATAAGGGAACGGAGACTTATACGATTCTGCTCAGCTTTTGCCGAAAATTCACTACCGGGCCAGATCTCAAGGGCAACCCCGGTAAAACATCTGGCCATTTCCTCCAGACCAATAATTATTCTTCCTCTGGCAGGGTCATGCAACACAAAACGGTTACGTTTAACTTTGACCAGCACGACGAAATGACTGAAATCCCAGTGGAGAATACAGGGAGTTTTGAGCGCAGCAAGTTCATCCAGTTCCAGTGAAAGTGCCCTTGTAACCATCCCCAAATTTTCCGCTATATCGTTGATCCCCGCTAGGTTAGATCCACGTGAAGATAGATTAAACTGACGGCGAAGAGTTATCAGATCGATATTCTTACCAAAATTTCCACATATCATTGCCAGACAGGCAAGTCCACACTCAGATGTTTCAGTCTGATGGATAACCGGAGTCCGGTAACGCCATTGTATATCAAGCTGGTCGATGATTCGTCTGAAATTAATATTACTCATCTACAGGTCCTGTGGCGCTGTGTTTCATGTCATAGAAAGGAGAAAGCATCCACTGGTAAATCCGTCTTTTCTCGAGGAATAACGTACCTTCTGCTTTCATGCCATTTTCTAGATGAAGAGATTTCCCGTCATAGGAAATTACCTGTTTTTCTGGTTTAACTATAACTTTATACCATGGAACAGAAGTTCCCTGCGTATTAACAGGTGCTCCTTTGTAGGTGAGCATTTCCTGCGTTGATGCTGGCGTTCTGGATACGGTTGTCACAATTGCAGAGAACTGTCCAAATTTCTCCGCTGGAAAGGCTTCATAACGAATATTTACCTTATTACCCAGAGAAATATAAGGGACAGCATCATTAGGTACCCAAAGTATGAGATAATAATTCTCGATATTTTCAGGGAGAACCTGGAGTAGACTGTCACCGGCATTGACCATTTGGCCCATGGTGACGCTAAGAGAATCTATTTTTCCGTCAGATAACGCACGAATTATTATCTCCCCGTTAACATCAGTATCAACCAGCTCTTTCTGTAATTCATAACGCTGAAGTTCCATCTGATAGATACGATTATCAAAATCTGCGGCCTGAGTCTGAATCTGGCTCTCCAGGCTGGTAATCTGTAGAGCATTCTGATCGTGTTGCCCACTCAGACTGAGTAGATTATTTTGTTGCTGATAATACAATGCTATCTGGTTTGTTAATTGGTCCTTGTTAATCAGTCCATTTAACTGATACTCCTTGTAATTCTCCATGTTCTTCTTCATTATTCTTATCCCTTCCTCTGCGCGTCGTATAATATCTGTTGAACGGCGAAAGGCTTCATTGTATTGCGACCGTTGTTTTTCCAGCGTATCCAAAGTGACTTTTTTGCTTTCTTTTAGTCGATAAATGATGTTGTCTACTCGAGTCAGTTGGTTCTCTATATCTCTGCGGTGGTTATCGCTGACCACTCCACTTCGTGTACTTTTACTCACGTCAATCTGGTAAATCGGTTCGCCCTTTTTAATAGTCTGTCCCTCATGTACAAACTGTCTCACCACAAATCCCTGCACACCGGAATAGATATTTACTGCTCGCGGTAATGTCGTAACTTCGCCACTAACTTTTACGCGTCGGCTATATGATCCTGAGATAACAAAAGTCAGAAAAGCTGCGATGAAAATAATGCTTCCAAGCATTATTATCCAAAGCGGAGTTCCAGGAAGTAAAATAGCACACCCCCGCCATTTCATTTTTCTGTTTTCTAAAGCTTCCTTACGGAACAAAATATACTCCCTCAATTACTGGACTTCAGTAATACCTGCATGAATAACTGGACTAGTATCATCTGTAATGGATAGAAGCTTAACGCTTTTCCGCCAGTAGTTCTTCACCAAAAATTTACAATTTGTCCTTTATTTTATAGAACATTTTTCCTTTGAACTGGCCGGTATCTAATAACCTTTTTCCTCCTGTTTAGCCAGTATATATCTCCTTCTCCCCATGGGATAATCTGGATAAAACGTTCAATGGCCTTTCGTCCAAAACCTGGCTTACAACAGAAATCTAGGATCCAAGTTTTTCCTCCTTCATTCCATTCGGAAGGATGAAGTCTGAACTCCGGATCGTGCAGTAATCTTTCTTCAGTATCAGTTCCCAGATATGCCCAGGTAACATAAGCCAGTGGTTGTCCGCGTGTATCAAAAAGGAATTTTATTTGTCTGTGCTGAATTGCGTACTCAGTCCAGAACTGGATGCTCAGCATTGGGTAAAGACTGTAATTACGATTATTAAGCATACAACTTACCGCAAAACCGATTTGTTCATATACCGTATAATCGTGCTGGTTGCCGGTTGTTTCCCTGATATACATCGTCATATAGCCTTACCCCCTGCCTGTCGTGTATCGCTGACCATTACCGAATACCATTCTTGTGAATACCTGTAACTCTTTCTTCATTGTGGAAAAAGCCTCTGTCAGAAGAGGTTTATCGTCCCTGTAGGCATCTATAAGGTCAGAAATCTTCCCGAGCATATTGATTTTTTCCAGACAATTTCTGGGTTGTAGTCTCTGCCGAGCCTGTTCTTCCATTATTTTCAGAACATATGGCGCATTTAGTCCCCGCAGGCGACCAGCGTCGAGCAGCCAGTGAGCCGCATCTGAAAAGGCCTGAAGTGTCCGAACAAAATGAATATCCCCTTTAACGTAAGTTGAACCAGCTAATTGCTTATTCTGGTGATAATTAATTAGCATTGCAGCTATATATCCCAGTGATGTTTCATTGCACTCATTGTTGTTCCTACTATATTGAGTACTATTATGCCTGTTGATTAACACGGAAAAGCACTCAGCAAGCGGTTTAAGTACTTCAGGTATCTTATCGACGGATAGAAATTCTTCCGGGATACCGAATAATTCAAGATAGCTGCGCGAGCATGTTTCATAGAATGCAAACTGGAAGCATGATTCAAGTTGCTGTTGCGCGTATGAAGCAAAAGCAGGGTTGAACAGGTATTTTCCCAGATAAAGACAAAGATCGGTCAACCCCTGTAAAAGGATAGATGGCTCTTTCATCAACTGAGTCATCTTGAGTTGGTATTCAAATCCTGAACGAGTGTTGCCGGGGAACAAACAGCTCAGACCGTTAAAATCCAGTAACCGTCCATCCATTGCAATGTTAGAAGGTGAGGTTGTGAGCAACAGGAAACGCGAGCGGCAGAACGCTATCTGTCGGGCCTGACGGCGTGCTAGTTCGCAGAGGCCCTCCAGACAATGATGCTCCGGTTCAAGGGCTGCTTCTTTACTGAACCCCTGAGAAGGTATAGGTAAACAAGACGGTAACTGATGGATTACAGAACCAACACGTTTTGCGTCATCTATCAGTTGACTTGCATATCTGGATTGAGGCAGAAAATAAGGTGCCCGTTCAAAATGAGCCGGACGAATAACAGGTTCACGTATCAGCAACGCCCGCTGGGCTGGTCCCCTGGAACGTTCAAACTTGATATCGATATAATTATCGGTAAGTAAAACGGCTTGAGTCCGAACTGCCCCATAAGGTAATACTTGCGACAGTACCTCTCCCCATAATGCTTCATAAATAGCCTGGCTGGCACTGAGTGCTCCATTTGAATGATGCCAGTCGGACCCTTCACCAACCAGAGGATTAGCTCCTATCCCTTTTACCTGGTAGCGACCATTGTAACCACAACGTGCACCTCCACCATTGCGCTGAATGCCACTTCCACCATAACGCTCTGCCATGAACACTTTTGCTTCACCGGTACCATCAGGCTCAGTCAGATAACTGCAGGAGCTGAGTACTTCTTCACTGTTACATAGCTCGGGTAAGCACCAGATTAATGAGGATGTCACCCGACGAGCGGTGAATGACACTAAGTTTTCTGTGAGTGTTGAGAGCGAAGAGTTATTATTCATTTTGTCGTACGCTCCTCTGTTAGACTCTGCAAATTAGGAGATGAATATATTCCGAAGCGTACAAATACTTCGTCTAAATACCGTGCTATCTCACGTAGCGCCTCCGTTCTTGCCATACCAGGATGATCACAGTTAATATCAATATTATTGATTTTCCCACGAACATATGGGCGCCAGGCCTCAATATCCAGCCAACTCTCCGCTCGGGGGGATGCGGCAGTAAAGAAAAGCATATCACCGTGGTAAATATCGTGGCTTGAGCCACCAACCAGACGGCGGCTGTTAATTACCACATTAATAAGCCTGTCCAGTATCTGATCATCCAGGCTGGCAAGTGCATTACCATTTTTTCTCAATAATTCAATAGTCTGTTGACGCTTGAGAGTTTCGCCTTTTGGCACTATCAGTGAAGGAAGTTCCTGGTTGAAAGGCAACGCGATACCTGCAATGAAAAGTAAAGCAGCAAGAGCCATGCTTTCTTCTTCCTGCATATTAAGGTCTTCAAATGCAAAACGTCTCCATAAATCGCTGGGGTACGAGTCCATCATGGCTAGAAGCTGGACTTTTTGTCCTTGTTTTTCAAGATATGTAGCGATTTTATGAGCAATCATCCCCCCTACAGACCATCCAATCAGCCAATATGGACCTTTAGGCTGGCGGGCGCGTATATGTTCCACATATTCCTGAGCCATTTCATCCATTGAGTTAGTAATGTTGCTTCCAGACGTCAAACCCTTAGCCTGCAATCCCACAATTTCACACGGCGTTTTCAAGAATCGCGCCAGCCCGCTGTAACACCATGCAATTCCACCTGCCGGATGAACACAAAAAAGGGTGGGCAATTTCTTTTGCGAAGGATGTGGAGCAGGCCGCAATAATAGAACTGTATCAAGCATGTTAAGATCATCATACTTGTCTTTTCCGGCTAACGCCTTGGGTGTCGGGTGTGCGAAAATAGTGGCTATTGAAATATTCCATCCAAGACCGGCATTTATCCTGGTCGCGACACTTACCGCACTCAGGGAATTACCTCCCAGGTTAAAGAAATTTGCGTCGGGGGCTATGGATGGTAGCTCCAAAGCGTCAGCAAAATACTCACATATCCGTTGTTCAAGCAGACTGGAAGGTACACCACCATCTTCACTTTTATATGCTGGCGGCGCAGGAAAAGCTTTTCTGTCTAGTTTTCCATTAGGGCTCAGGGGAAACCTGTTAAGAAAGACTATCTGCTGTGGTTGCATGTAGACCGGCAGATAATCGCGACAGAGTTCTTGTATTTCCTGTTCATATGACTCTGCCCCCCTGGTCGCAACAATATAGGCGACAATACGGCCCGCATAGATATTGGTGCAGGCCTGTAGAACCTTAGGATGTTTTCCGATAACAGCGTCAATCTCTTCCAGCTCGATTCGCTGACCATGTATTTTAACCTGCTGATCCAGACGCCCAAGATAGTCAACCTCTCCATCGAAACGCCAGCGGGCCAAATCGCCTGTCCGGTAACACCGACTTCCATCAAAACACGTTACAAAACGTTCAGCAGTTAAGTCCGGTCGGCTAACATAACCATCTGCAAGACAAATCCCTTCAATATATAGTTCCCCTGCCATACCAATCGGTAAGGTTTTACCATCTTCACTAAGTATATGAATTTTTGTATTCCAGATTGGACGGCCGATAGGAACACTCTTTTCAGTGTTCTCTGGTTGCACTGCATAATAAGTCACATCAATAGCAGCTTCCGTCGGTCCATAGAGATTATGTAATGGTACGGTCTGTAATAAATTATAGCGGCCCACGAGTTCTGATGTCAGAGCCTCTCCGCTGACAAAAACTCTTCGTAAGGGTAACGAGGTAGGACGGAATTCAAGAGCATCAAGGAATAAGCCCAGCATTGATGGAACGAAATGTAAGGTTGTAATGTTATATTTTTTAATGCAGCCCAGAAGGTAAAAAGGATCTCTATGCCCACCTGGTCGCGCCATCACCAATGTTGCCCCTCCAATCAATGGCAGGAAGAATTCCCAAATCGAGACATCAAAAGTCACAGGCGTCTTCTGTAAAACTCGATCTGTCTGGTTGAGCTTGTATTCAGCCAGCATCCATTGCAGACGATTTGCTAATGCCAGATGCCCGACCATCACTCCTTTAGGCTCTCCACTGGAACCAGAAGTGAACAATATATAGGCAGGAGCATGTCCGCTGGTTGCTGAAGGGAGTTTCCGCGGCGCGCTTTCTGACTGTTCTGCTATCAAGGCCAGTGATTCTACAGCCAACAGGGGATAACCTGACGGCAGTTTGATCTGATCGGCAAGGTTGGATATTGTCAGGGCTGCTCCAGCCTGTTTAAGCATTTTCTTCAGTCGGAGTTGAGGAATCTCCAGCGATAAAGGTAAAATTATGGCGCCAGCCCGGAGAATAGCCAGTAGAAGGATCTCGAGTTCCACGCTACGCTCGAGGGCTAACCCAATTACCTTTCCGTTTGCACCGTTCAGGTAATAATCGAGCGCCTGCGCATACTGCCAGGAATGCTTTTCAAGTTCAGAGTACGTTAAACTCCTGGACTCATCCATCACAGCAATTTGATGTGGATTTTCCTGAGCCTGTAGGTAAAACAATTCTAAAATATTGTTAGTTTTAAGAACATGTTCAGTATTATTCCATTTTGCTATTTCATCTGTCTCGACAGGCATAGCAAACGGTAATTCCCGCAGAGATAATTCAGGAGCCTTTATTAACTGACGAGTCCAATGTAACAGACGGCGTACATGCAGTTGCAACTCCTTCTGACTATGTCGGGATGCATTTGCTATCAGCCTGAGAACCCGCGGCCGAAAATTTTCTCCTAGCTCCAGGTGAACATTGATATCCCTGACTGGTCCTGTAGTTGTATGCGTGGTTTTTGTATTCAGACATGAAAAGTCAGGAGCAGGAAAACTTGGTAATATATTCAGTTCTATGCCGTAAAGGGGTAGTGTGTCTCCAACCCTTCCAATATCTCTGGCAATCCACTCACCACGATAACGTTGATGCTTGAGTAATTCCTTCCTGCTTTTTGCTACAATTGAACAAACATCTTTAAACGACGCACCATCAGGAAAATAAAGTATTAGCGGGAGGATATTACTCCGCGTAATTGCTGCATGGGCACTAAAAGAATCCTGGCGGTTCATGCAGGGAAGTCCAAACACTAACCTGCGTTCACCTGAAAGGCATAAAGAAAAATAACTAGTAAAAATGCTGAGAAAAATATCAGACAGTGCTATTCTATTGCGTTGATAAAATAACTCAATGGTCTGAGATAAGTCATCCTCAACGACTTCTTCAAATTGTATGGTTTCTGTTGTTAAATCCTGGGCTAACCCTCCCAGGAAAGTTGGTGTCGGCAAGTCTGCGCACAGTTGCTTCCAGTACCGATTGTCATTAAGAAATTGTGTGCTTTTTCTGTAACGTAAGTCTTCCTCACATAAGGTATACAAATCTGTAAATTGACTCTTTTCTTGAACTTCTCCAAGTAGTAACGAATTGTAATTCTCGCCAGCACGCCTGTGGAACATATAATAAGCATAAGCATCAAAAGCAACATGGTGTATACGCGAAAACCATATTAGCTTATGGTCATGTACTAAATACAACACATTAATGTGCTCATGCAGACTATCCAGTCCGGATTCCTGACTAACGATTTGTTCTATTAATTGCTGGGCAACAATCTCTGGATTGTTATTCATACGAAGGTCGTGAAGTGCAACATCCAAATCGGTACAACGAGAATCCGGATCGAAAGAAGGTATGCCATCATTGTCAATGTAACTGTAGTTAAGCACCTCGATTTCAGAAATTGCCTGTTTAATTGCCTGAAGCAATATGGGAATTACTATATCTCCAGACAGTTGTAAACACTGCCCAGTCACATAAAGCCGGGATGAGTTATTAGCCAGGGAAGCATACCACACCCCCAGCTGTGCATCTGTTAGAGGAAAAATGCCAGAAGAATATTCCATTTCAATTATCCCAATAAATAATACACTCAACAATATTTTTGTAATTTTATAGCGTTATAACCTCAATCAACATACTAATCCCTCACAACATGGTAAATCAAATAACACTCCAGGTAATTAATTCTAGTTAACAGTGACTGGCAGTCTCTGATGAATGACACCAGAATATTATTAATATTAAAGATGCTTATGTCTATGCCAGAAAATTTCAGCACATATAAATAGAGTATTCTAGCAACACACCAGACATAATTAATGAAACAATCATAATATTCCTATTAATAGTTTCATCATCAGCGCCATCATCGTCCGGACAGTCTAAATCACACAGCTCCTTGTTAATATTATTTAGAGTATTTAGCATTCCCTCCCCCCAATGGTGAATGATTACCATTTGCATCTAAAAAATCATCACACGATACCCATACAAAGTCAAATGTTAACGTTCATAAATGCACTGTAATGTAATGACATTCAAAACCTAGAACCAATTCATATCTTATTACTATTTAATTAATTTTATAAATAAGGTAGTTTATATGTTCATAAAACCAGCTTTAACACAGAATAATCCTCTGTGCGGATGTTGTTTGAACAATAATCTTCGCGATCAGTTTGCATTATTTGATTCAGATAATGAAGGCAGTGAATTTCACTGTCATGACCTGTTTTTTCTGGGCGATTTATCCATACCATCATTTCCGTAAAGAATAAATAATTTTTCTGGCAACATATAAATGAATCGCCACAGGTTTAACAAACACCTCAGAGTCATTTAAGAAGACTTAAAAAAGAGGTGCCCATGAGCGGTAAACGTTATCCTGAAGAGTTTAAAATCGAAGCGGTCAAACAGATTTGCGGATGTCTGCCGGATAGCGGAAGTAGGCCGACAGTGGAGTTGCCGCTGCTCAATACCTAACAGCGCATTTTAACTTATGCTTTCTGCTGCTGGATCATCGCTTTGAGTTCTTCAATCGACAGCGTTCTATCTTTTTTGCGATGGATAATGCTGTGGCAGTTGGCGCATACCGGAACGAGATCGGTCGCGGGGTTCACATCCTTCTCGCCGCCAAACTCAGAGACGGGTTGCAAATGGTGAATATGAATAAACCCCGCAGCATACTCACCGTAAAACGCCTTAAAATTAAAGCCGCAGACGTAACATGTGGTGCCATGCAGCTTCACTGCCGCGCGTTTTAACTTACTATTGCGTTCATATTTGGTGGTGTAGTAACTGACCTTCGCCCCTTCTTGGTACGTGGTGGTAGACTCAAAACTGGTGTTGTAATCCTCTTCGTCCTCAACCACCGGCGCCGCGATAGGGCCAAGTGCGGCATGTTTGACAATCGTTTGATAAATATTTTCGGTTATGGGCCGAACACCATCACGCCAGTAGTTCGATTGGCGGCTAGTCGGGATTGTTTCAAAATAGCCCGTGCCCGTTTTGGCGAGTAGCGGTTTAGTGAAAGGCTGATAGTCTTTTACCATGGCATACAGCTCGCCACGTTTAGCATTGGGGTCTGGATAAACGTCGGCGATAGTTGCAATGGCAAAATAGTGTGGGTCGTCAGAAAGGCGATGCTCACGAAAGCGCTTATCTTTAAGCCGTCCTTTGTAGTAGATCACGTGGGTTCCGGGCGTGAGCATTTTGGCGTAACGTTTTGGGAAGTGGTACTCCTCACCAGGCTTATCGTCCCATTTGGATTCATCCATTTCCGCAATTACAGTAAACGACATACGAATACTCACAGTAAAAATATAAATTTAATGAATATATCGTAACTTATAAATATGGAAAATGGATCAATGAAAGCGGGATATTTCCCCATTTAGTATATCGGTAAGCTGCCATTATCTGATGGCGAGGTAGAGGTAAACATGGCAAATAGCTCCGCCTAGGCCCGGCAACAGGCCACACTTACCGTATGTTGTTTCGTGAATAATTCGTTTTGCATGTATCCATGAGCAACTTCACATGCTGATAGCGTCAAAATATTGCCCAGTTGGCTGCAGGATGAAGGTGCCGCCATAGCACCCATGCCATTACCGCATAGCAGTAGGACTACCCTCAACCACAACCACATTCATCGTTAAATCCCCCGCCATCGCAAAATTCGTCTACAGTCTGCCAAGATAGATGTACGTGTCATTGATTTGAATAATGGGCAACCCACACAACCACATGACTAAAGAAACCGAACTGGCCAGCGCCAAACGCCTTCCACTGCTGCTGTTATGCGGCGCCGCGGGTATTTTTATCGCCACCGTGCTTTACCCGCTGTGGTTCCCCGCCAATGCCTGGATCAGCGTGCTGAAAGCCATCTCAGAGGCAGCGATGGTCGGCGCATTGGCCGACTGGTTTGCCGTCAGCGCGCTGTTCCGCCGGGTGCCGATACCGCTGGTGGGCCGCCACACCGCCATTATCCCGCGCAACAAGAATCGCATTGCCGATAACCTGGCGCTGTTCGTGCAGGATAAATTCCTCAACACCAATGCCCTGCTGGCGCTCATTCGCCGCCACGATCCGGCGCAGATCATCGCCAACTGGCTCAGCACGCCGGCGAATGCCGCACAGTTCAGCGGCTATCTGCTGAAAATGATCCGCGGGTTTCTCGATCTGGCCGATGACCAACGCATTCAGGCATTTATGCGCAGCGCCATTCACAAGGCGATTGATAAGGTGGATTTATCGCAAACGTCAGCCATGTTGTTAGAGAGTCTGACTAAAAACAACCGCCACCAGGTGCTGCTGGATGACGCCATCCGCCAACTGTTGCATCTGGTGAACAAACCGGGAACGCACGCGTTTATCGCCCAGCAGGTCGTCAGTTGGCTCAAGCGCGAACACCCCATCACCGAGAAAATGCTGCCGACCGACTGGGTGGGCGACAAAAGCGCAGAACTGGCCGCCAGCGCGGTGCAATCCATTCTTAATGATATCGAGCAGGATGGCGCGCACGAATTGCGCCAGGGCTTTAACCGCGCCGTGCAGCGGCTGATCGCGCAGTTGCGCAGCAGCCCGGAGATGCAACTGAAAGCCGAAGAGATCAAAGACTATCTGAAACAGGACGAGGCCCTAAACAGCTACATAAGCCAGCTATGGGGCGATCTGCGCGCCTGGCTGAAAGCGGATCTGGACAAAACCGACTCGGTATTGCACGCCAGGGCCAGCGCCGCCGGGCAGTGGCTGGGGGAAGCATTGCAGCAAGATGCGGAACTGCGCGCTTCGCTGAATCAGCATATGGAAGAAGCGGCCACCCATGCCGCCCCGGAATTTTCGACGTTTTTAAGCCGCCATATCAGCGACACGGTAAAAAGCTGGGACGCGCGCGATATGTCGCACCAGGTAGAACTGAATATCGGCAAGGATTTACAGCGTATCCGCATCAACGGCACAGTGGTGGGCGGCGTGATCGGCCTGATATTGTATCTGTTATCGCAGCTTCCGGTGTTGATCGCCTGGGTGCGCGTGGGGCAGTGATGCTCATGCGATTCTCTGCACGCCGCCGCACACATTATTTCGCCATGTCGCAGGGGTTAAGGTCACGCCCCTGCGGTTCCCTATCCGGCGAATAACGGTGCTATCCCCCATCGCCAACGCATCCATTCAGCACAAAATCGCTCACCCTCCATCCTTACCCCTTTGCCAATCCCGAGTGAAAAACGGTCATATCCTCACAAACGGGCATTAACAGTCATAGTAATCTCTGAAGAATAGTTTTTTCATCACCAACGCGCTTGGGCGCGTTTTATGCCTGAAACGATTATTTTTGTGATTATGCTCACTATTAAACGTGCAAATTGTTATTTATTTCACTTCTTTTAACGACATTCATCAATTTTTAAACGGCAGTAAAAATGCCGGCCGACAGTTTCGGCTGGTGCACATTTTACGCCGGCCGGATCTTCTAACTTATAGTCATCGGAGGTTGCTATGTTGCCGATTGAAAGACACCGCTTGATCGTGGAGGAATTAAATCTTCATGGCCGGGTACTGGTTGCTGAACTGGTGAATCTTTGCCGGGTATCACAGGAAACGATTCGCCGCGATTTAACCCGCTTGGAGAAAAAGGGTTTATTACAACGCAGCCACGGCGGCGCGGTAGTAATGCGAAAACATGAGCGCAACCTGCCCGAAAAAAACAGTAATTTCAGCGAACATGAATTGGCTTTTCGTTTGCGTATGCATGAAAACACGCAGCAAAAAACGCAAATCGCCAAGCGGGCGCTCGATTTTATCAACCCGGGCGACTGTATTTTACTGGACAGCAGCACCACAACCTGGTTTCTGGCGCGCCAGTTGCCGGATGTCGAGCTGACGGTGTTAACCAACTCACTGCAGATCGTCCAGACGCTGGCGGCCAAAGAACGTATTCGCACCATTTGCCTGGGGGGAGAATACTCCGCGCATAACGAAGATTTTAACGGCGTGGTGGCGGAACAACCCTTAAAGGATTTTCTGATTAATAAAACGTTCTTTTCATGCAGCAGCCTGGGCAACGATGGTTATTTACGTGCGGCAAATGAAAACAATGCCCATTTAAAACAGCAGATGCTGCTGGCATCGGAAAGAAAATATTTATTGCTCGATGCGGGGAAATTCCTGCGCCCCTCATTCGCGCGCATCTGCCATTACCGTGACGTCGATTTTTTAATTACCGACAGTTTAAAAGATAAGGAACTCCAACAGGAACTGGCATGGAACGGCGTGAATGTGATTGATTGCTCACAGCGCGCCAATGCCATGCAGTTAATGAATCATCAAAAAATATAGCGCCATGGAAATAAAATTTATCGCCAGTGTTCCGCTGGCGCAGTTAGCATCACCTGCCAACCCGGGGCTGTAATATGCAAGCATTCACATCGCAAACATTAATTACGCTGGAAAATTTATCCAAAACTTTTGGCGGTAACCGTGCGTTAAGCGATATTTCACTGTCTTTAATGGCGGGAGAGGTGCATTGCCTGGCGGGCACCAACGGCTGTGGTAAAAGCACCTTAATTAAAGTCATCTCCGGCGTTCACGTTCCAGATGCCGGCAGCCTGATTACGCTCGGCAACGGTGAGCGCATTTCCCGCCTCACGCCCAAGCAGGCGCGCGATTTCGGCATCCAGGTGATTTATCAGGATCTGTCGCTGTTCCCTAACCTCACCGTGGCGGAAAACATCGCCTTCGAATATAACCTGGGCCACCTGCTGGGCTGGTACAGTGCGAAGAAGCTGAAAGCCTGCGCGCAACGCATTATTCATGAGCTGAAGTTCGAGCTGGATCTGGATGCGAAGGTCGCGGCACTTTCCATCGCCCAACGCCAACAGGTGGCGATTTGCCGCGCGCTGGTGGCGGATGCCCGCCTGGTCATTATGGATGAGCCCACCGCCTCGCTCACCCGCACCGAGGTCAACCAGCTCCTGCGCACCGTGCGCTATCTGAAAGAGAAAAACATTTGCGTGGTGTTTGTCAGCCACCGGTTGGATGAAGTGCTGGAGATTTCCGACCGGGTTACCGTGCTGCGCGACGGCCGCAAGATGGGCACCTGGCCGGCCAGCGACATGGACAGCCGCCGCCTCACCGAACTGATGACGGGCCTGAAACTCGACTACCACCTGAAAACGCCGACGCTGAACCCGCAGCGCAAGCTGCTTGAGGTGGAGAACCTGAGCCGTGAAGCGCAGTACCACGACGTCAACTTTTCCCTCTATGAAGGTGAAGTTCTGGGGCTGTGCGGGCTGTTGGGCTCCGGCCGCACCGAACTGGCGCTATCGCTGTTCGGCATGACCCGGCCAGACAGCGGCAAAATCTGGCTGGACAGCAAACCGGTGCGCTTTCGTAGCCACGAGGATGCGATCAAGGCCGGCATCGGCTATGTCTCTGAAGATCGCCTCACGCTGGGGCTGGTGCAGCAGCAGTCGGTCGCCGACAACATGGTGATCGCGATCCTCGATCAACTGCGCAACCGCTTCCACCTGATCGATGAATACCGCAAAAACAAGCTCATTCACAGTTGGATAAACCAACTGGGCGTGCGCGTGGCGGATCCGGAACACGCCATTTCCACGCTCTCCGGCGGCAATCAGCAAAAAATCGTGCTGGCGAAATGGGTGCTGACGCAGCCGAAGATCCTGATCCTCGATTCCCCCACGGTCGGCGTAGACGTCGGCGCGAAAGCCAGTATCTACAGCCTGATACATCAGTTGGCGAAAGAAGGCCTGGCGATCCTCCTTATTTCGGACGAAGTGCCGGAGGTTTACTACAACTGCGACCGCATCCTTCATTTCCGTGACGGCACCATACACGCCGAATATCAACCACAGCAGGTGGCGCAGCAGCAACTGGCGGAGGTGATCAATGCCTGATTTATCCTTGTTCAAACCAAAATCCAGCCAAGGCTGGCTGGCGTGGGTGCTGTTGTTCTTTATCGTGCTGTTCTCGTTCGCCAGCGAACAGTTCCTGTCGTTGCAAAACCTGCTCGATCTGGCGGAAACCTACGCCGTCACCGGCATTTTCGCGCTGGGGCTGTTCGTGGTGCTGGTGACCGGGGGAATCGATATCGCCTTCGCCGCCGTGGCTTCGGTGGTGCAGTACATCATTGCCGCGCTGTTCGTGAATCTGGGCTTCGATAATGCCCCGCTGAGTATTCTGCTGGCGATCCTTTGCGGCACGCTGTTCGGCGTTATCAATGCGGTACTGATCTACTGGCTGCGGATTGTGTCGATCATCATCACCATCAGTATGCAGGCGCTGCTGTTTGGCCTGCTGATGTGGATCACCGAAGGGCGCAGCCTCTATAACCTGCCGGAGTGGTGGGTCACGCTGCATAGCGTGCTGCCATTTACCGTCAATGGGCAGCCTTACCAGATCGGCCTGCCGCTCGCCATTATGCTGATCATCACCATGATCACCTGGCTGCTACTCAACAAAACCCACCTTGGCCGCCAGCTCTACGCCACGGGCGGCGATCAGGAATCCGCACGCCGCATCGGCATCCGGGTGGGGCTGATCCATATCCTGGCCTATGGCTACCTGGGCGCACTGGCCGCCATCGGCGGGCTGGTGCAGGTTTATCGCGTCGGCGAGGTGGTGCCCAATGCGCTGGTGGGCGGCGAGCTGGATGTGCTGGCCGCCACCGTGCTGGGCGGCGCCAGCCTGATGGGCGGCAAAGGCAGCGTCACCGGCACGCTGATGGGCGTGTTCCTGATCGCCATATTGAAAAACGGCCTCAACCTGGTGGGCGTTTCCAGCTACTTCATGAACATCGTCATCGGCGTAGTGATTATGGTCGCCATCGCCGTCACCCATTACAAAAAACGCAAAGAGACCGACGTCAGCTTCGTCTGACCAGGGAGAACGCCATGAAAAGACTTCATTTTCTCAGCAGTGATAAAGCGCACCCTGGCCTGTTGCTGCTGATTGCCCTCGGCATCGTCGCCTTCAGCCTCTTGTTGCCCGGGCGGTTTTTAACCGGGACGACCTTTGTCAGCATGGCGTTTCAGTTGCCGGAGCTGGGGCTGCTGACGCTGGCGATGTTTATCGCCATTCTTAGCGGCGGCCTGAACCTGTGTATTATCGCCACCGCCAACCTGACGGCGCTGTTTATCGCCTGGGTGCTGCTGACCTTCCTGCCGGCCGGCGCCGGTACCGGCCTGCAACTGTTGTGGCTGCTGCTGGCGCTGGCCGGGGCGGCGTTGATCGCCACGCTGATTGGCCTGATCACCGGGCTGATGGTGAGCCGCATCGGCGCGCACCCGATTCTGGTTACGCTGGCGACCATGATGACAGTCAACGGCATCGGCATCTGGCTGACGCGCGGCACAGCGGTGAGCGGCATGCCGGACGTGGTACGGGCGCTGGGGGCGGATACCTTCCTGGGCATCCCGCTGCCGCTCTGGCTGTTCTTCTGCGCCAGCGGCGCGATGGCGCTGTTTTTGGGCAAAACCCGCGCCGGGAAATGCATCTATATGGGCGGCAGCAACATCAACGCCACCTGGTTCAGCGGCGTCAATACCCACCGTTTACTGATTCTGGTTTATGTCATTTCCAGCCTGCTGTGCGTGCTGGCCGGGCTGGTAATGATGGCGCGTTTCAACTCGGCGCGCATGGGCTATGGCGATTCCTACCTGCTGATTACCGTGCTGGCCATCATCCTGGGCGGCGCAGATCCGAACGGCGGGTTTGGCCGGGTTACCGGCGTGGTGCTGGCGCTAATCGCGCTGCAGATCCTCTCGACCGGCTTCAACCTGATGAACATTAGCCAGCACTTCAGCCTGGCGATGTGGGGCGCCGTGCTGATTGTGGTGCTGGGCCTGAAGTTCTGCAAAACCAAACTCCTTCACTCCCGCGCGGTGCGGCGCAGCACATTGCTTGCACGCCAGGCCGGCTTAACGAACAAAAAGGAAGTCTGATGCGTACCCTAATTTCGCCCTCATTAATGTGCATGAACCTAATGGAAATCAAGCAGCAACTGGCGGTGCTCAATACCCGCGCCGACTTCCTGCACATCGACATCATGGACGGCCACTATGTGAAAAACATCACCCTGTCGCCCTTCTTTATCGAACAGATCCGGCCATTCACGCCGGTGACGATCGACGTGCACATGATGGTGGAAGAGCCGACCGATTTTATTGAGGCGGTGGCCAACGCCGGCGCGGATTACATCTGCCCACATGCCGAAACCATCAACAAAGACGCGTTCCGGGTGATTAATCAAATTCGGGCGCTGGGGAAGAAAGTGGGCGTGGTGCTCAACCCGGCCACCCCGGTCGCCTTTATTCAGCATTACATCCACCTGCTGGACAAAATCACCGTGATGACGGTCGATCCCGGCTACGCCGGCCAGCCGTTTATTGCGGAAATGGTGCAGAAAATCGCCGAACTGCGCGATCTCAAAACGCAGCACGGCTACCGCTATCTGATTGAGATCGACGGTTCGTGCAACCAGAAAACCTATCGCACGCTGCTGAACGCCGGGGCGGAAGTGCTGATTGTAGGCACGTCCGGGCTGTTTAACCTGCATGAAGATCTGGCTTCCGCCTGGTCTTTAATGATCGAAAACATCGAACAGGCGCGGGAGCCGGTATGACTGAAACCTGGCTGGGCATCGACATCGGCGGCACCAGTACCCGTCTATTAACCTTGCAAGGCGACGACGGCTGGGCGGGGTTTCGCAAATTGCCCACCGCCGGATGGGCGACCGCGCCGGATGCGCTGGCCGCGCTGGCGGAACTGATTGCCGCCGCCCAGGCCGAACGGCCGATTGCCGGTGTGATGCTTGGGCTGCCGGGGATCCTCAGCCGCGATCGCCGCCAGGTGGTTTCATTGCCGTTTATCCAGGCGCTGGACGGCATACCGGTGGCGGCGAATCTCAGCGAGATGATTGGCGCCCCGGTAGCGATGGATAAAGACGTTAACCATCTGATGCTGTGGGATCTGTTGCAACTGGACACGCTGCCGGATAACGCCGTCGGCTTTTACCTCGGCACCGGCATGGGCAACAGCCTGTGGCTAAACGGGCAGTTTTACCACGGCGAGCATGGCGGCTCGGGCGAAGTGGGCCATATTCCCTGGGCGGATAACGATCGCCCGTGCCCCTGCGGCAACCAGGGGTGCGCCGAGACGATCACCTCAGGAAGCTGGTTAAGCCATTGGGCGCATGAGCATTACCCCACCCTGCCGATATCGCAACTGTTTAGCCGCCACGGCGCGCACCCGGCGTTGCAGCAGTTTGTTTCCCGGCTGGCCAAGGTGATCGCCAGCGAAATGAACATTCTGGATCCGGAGTATCTCATTCTCGGCGGCGGTGTGCTGGCGATGGCCGATTTCCCGCTGGCGCAGTTGCACCGCGAGATCGCCCGCCATTTGCGCCCGCCGGTAACGCGCGGTGGCCTGAAGATCATCAACAGCCATGCCACCGACCACACCGGCTGCCGGGGCGCCTGCCTGGCGGCGGCGCGTTATTTCAGGAGGGCATGATGAAAGGCAAAGTCTGCGTATTCGGCTCTTTTAACCTGGATATCGTCACCAAAATGTCGCGCTTCCCGATGCCGGGGGAATCGCTGGTGGCACACAGCACCATGATGGGGCCGGGCGGCAAAGGCTCCAACCAGGCCACGGCCGCGCTGCGTGCCGGCGCGCGGGTGCATTACATCGGCAAAGTGGGCAACGACGATTTTGGGCTGTTTGCCCGCCGCCACCTGGAGAAGACGGGGTTCGATGCCATCACCCTGTTCACCTGCAAAGAAAAGCCTACCGGCAACGCGATGATTTTTGTGGCCGGGGATGATGCGGAGAACATGATTTCGGTTTATCCCGGCGCCAATCTGACGGTCAGCGCCGCCGAAGTGAAGCGCTGCCAGCCCACGGTGGCCGCGGCCGATATCCTATTGGTGCAGTTGGAAAATAACCTGAGCGCGATTCAGCGCATGGTCAATTGCGCCAGGCAAGTCGGCACCTATGTGATCGTCAACCCGGCGCCCTGGCAGAAGGTGAAAGACAGCTTTCTGGCGCAAACCGATCTGCTCACCCCCAACAGCACCGAGGCCGGCCAAATCACCGGGATTGCGGTCACCGACCTGCCCTCTGCCCGGCAGGCGGCAAAAGCGCTGCACGCCAAGGGCGTGCGCCAGTTGATCATCACGCTGGGCATGCAGGGGGCGTTGCTATCAACCGGGCAACAGATGGCCCTGGTGCCGGTTTACCCGGCCCAGCCAGCAGACACCACCGGCGCCGGCGACGCGTTCAACGGCGCGCTGGCCGCGCGCCTGGCCGCCGGGGAAACATTGGAACAGGCCGCGCTGTTTGCCGCTGCCTACGCGGCGGTGTGCGTTGAGCGGCCCGGTGCGGCCGCCGCGATGCCGGCGTATGCCGAGGCGATCGCGCGGATGCAACAACACCCGGAACTGGGCATCACCGTACTGGCCGATGGCAGTGAAATGGCCGGGGCATCCACGTCACTCTCTGGTTTTTAACGCAGTACCCTACATAGCGAAAAACGGAGCACAAAATGAAAAAGATAGCGGCAGTACTGATTTCCCTGGCGTTGAGCGGTTATGCATTCGCAAACGAGCCGTTGAAGATGGGGGTGGTGGTGAAAGTCGGCGGTAACCCCTGGTTCAACTCGATGGAAGAAGGCATTAAGAAAGAAGCTGCCAAGCAAGGGATCAACGCCTGGCAGGTGGGGCCGACGGCGCAGGATCCGGCGCTGCAGGTAAAAGCCATCGAAGATCTTATCACGCAGAAGGTCGATATTATCGGCGTAGTGCCGATCGATCCTGCGGTGCTGGAGCCAGCGTTGAAAAAGGCGAAAGACGCCGGCATCAAAGTGATCGTGCATGAGTCACCGGCACAGAAATATGCCGACTGGGATTTTGAGCTGGTGGATGCAAAATCCTTCGGCGAGCGGCATATGCAGCTGATGGCGCAGTGTATGAAGGAACAGGGGCAATACGCGATTATTGTCGGCAGCCTGACGATCCCGCTGCACCGCGAATGGGCGCAGGCGGCCATCGATTACCAGAAACAGCACTACCCGAAGATGCAGCAGGTGGGCGATCTGTACGGCACCGGGGAATCGCTGGATGATTCCATGCGGGTGACCAATGAACTGATGTCTAAATATCCCGATTTCAAAGGGATGATGGCCTTCGGCTCCCCAGGGCCGGTGGGCGCGGGCCGCGCCGTTGCCAGGCGCAATAAAAGCGACAGCGTTTGTGTGGTAGGCGCCTATAGCCCTGGACAGGCGGCGGCACTGGTGCGCAGCGGCGATATCAAAGGCGGCTATATCTGGAACCCGATGACCGCCGGGGAGATTTTCGTCCGCCTTGGGAAGATGGTTGCGGAGAACAAACCGATCGCGGAAGGCACTGAAATTGAAGGCATGGGCAAGATGCGGGTAGATACGGCTAACCACACCCTGTACGGCGACAGCCTGGAGAGCCTGGATAAAGACAACCTGCCCAAGCTGCTGAAAATGGGCCTGTAAGGAGAGACGGGTGATGGCCAGACGTAAAATTATTATCGATACCGATCCGGCAATCGGCATCCCAGGCACCGACGCCGACGATCCGATAGCGATTATGCTGGCGCTGCAGGATCCGCGCCTGGAGCTCATGGGCATTACGACGGTGTTTGGCAATTGCCCGCCGCTGCTTGGCGCACGCTGCGCAACGCGCATTTTGCAGGTGGCCGGGCGCACGGCGATCCCGGTGGCGGCCGGGATGGGCACACCGATGGGCGGAACGCTGCCGGAGCTGTTGCAGCGCGCCTATGCAGGCCCCCGCGGGCGTGAAGGCAGCATTGCGCTCCCAGCGGCGGAATCTTCCCATTGCGGCCGGCACGCCAGCGAACTGATCATCGATCTGGTGCGGCAATACCCAGGGGAAATCACGCTGGTTTGCATCGGCGCCCACAGCAACCTGGCGCTGGCGCTGCTGAAAGCGCCGGACATCCAACCGTTGATTAAGGAAGTGGTGATGATGGCCGGCGCACTGGGGATGGATGCCACCTGGGGGCGCGGCAACATCACCCCGGTGGCGGAATGCAATATCTGGTTTGATCCGCAGGCCGCGGATATTGTGTTCCGTTCCGGCATCCCGCTAACGATGGTGAGCCTTGATGTCACCAATACCGCCACCGGCTTGGTGCTGACGCGTGAACATCTGCAGGATATCGCGCAGAATAAACCACTGACCGCCTTATTTAAGCAGGTTTGCGCAACCTACTTCGAGGCGCCAATGTTCGACTGGTCGGAAGGCTGTGTGCTTTATGATCCGCTAGCGGTGGCCTTGGCGGCCGATGCCAGCGTTGGGCATTTCGAAGAGATGGCGATCGGTATTGAAACCGCGGGCCGGCTGACGCTGGGGCAAACCGTGCCGCTGCGCGACACGCCGCCCAATGTGCGGGTGTGCACGCACATCGACGGGCAGAAAATCGTCCGTGATATCGTGGCGCAGGTCGTCGGTTGATGGGCAGTTAGAGGGTAATATTTGGTAGGTTAAGGCCTGATATTTCTCGGAAATGTCGGGCCTTTTTTGAGGGGGATTACCCGCCTAAGTGAGTAAACTCTCAACCAGAGGTCGCTCACATGACAAAATCCGTATCAACCAGCAAGAAACCCCGTAAGCGATATACGCCTGAATTTCGTCAGGAAGCGCTTAAACTGACTGAGCATATCGGGGTTGCCGCCGCAGCTCGCCAGCTCAGCCTGTATGAGTTGCAACTGTACGCCTGGCACAGTAAACAACAGCAACAACTGACTGGGAACGCGGGAAGAAGTCCGCAGTGATATTTTTGATTACGTCGAAATGTTTTATAACAGTAAGCCTCGGCATGGCTCGAGTGATCAGATGTCACCGACGGAATATGAACATCAATATTATCAACGGCTCGGAAGCGTCTAGATTATCCGTGGCGATTCAATGCGAGCCGCGGTGTTTAACTATATCGAGTGTGATTATAATCGCTGGCGTCGTCACAGTGCCTGTGGCGGGATTAGTCCGCAACAATTTGAAAACCAGAACCTCGCTTAGCGCTGTATCCAGCATTCGTGAGTAAGATTATGTATGTCTTGGGTTACAGCAACAAACCGAGGAAAAATGGAATGCAGTACGCAAAATATTACGTAAAAAAGCTGTAAATCCCACCTCGTGTTACGTAAAATATCACGTACACCAATTCATTCGATTTTTATACGGATTACAGCATGGCTAGTATTGATGCAGATTACTGCTACTCTTTTCCAGCTATACGAGGCATTCAGGCTGGTCGCCCTTTCTACATCGCCACATGCCCGATGCGCATCATACCAAAGATATTCAGTTTTGATGAAAATGACGTACCGCCTGAGCTACGCGCACAGCGCACGCTGAATAAATCACGCATTCCCGAAATGGTTCGTTATCTTCTTGAAAATCCAAAAGATTATGTGTTCTCTGCGCTGACAGCCTCCATTGCCGTTGACGTCCAGTTTGATGAGTTCCCCGGCACTAATAATCTGGGGGTATTATGCGTGCCGATGGATGCACAAATTCTGATCAATGACGGTCAGCATCGCCGCAAAGCGATTGAAGACGCTTTAGACGCACGCCCGGAGCTGGGGCAGGATAATATCCCGGTGCTGTTTTTTGTCGATGAAGGATTAAAACGCAGCCAGCAGATGTTTGCCGATCTGAATAAGTACGCCATTCGTCCCAGTCCATCACTGGCATCGCTGTATGATCATCGGGACGCCAGTTCAAATCTGGCGCGTTATCTGGCAATGTCCGTAGAGCCGTTTGTCGGGATGACCGAGCTGGAAAAATCCGGTATCAGTCAGCGGTCAAATAAATTATTTACGTTAAGCAGCATCAAACAAGCTACCCGTGCGCTGCTGGGAAAAGATCCCAAAGAAGGCAATTTTGAAGAATGCACCCAGATAGCCACCCGCTATTGGCAAGCTATTTTTCACGTGATGCCTGACTGGCAGTTAGCGGCGAAAAAAGAGGTTTCACCGGTTCAGCTACGGCAGGACTATGTTCACGCTCATGGCATTGGATTGCAGGCGCTCGGGCAACTGGGATATGCCCTGCTGACAGACTATCCGGAGCAGTGGCCGGAGAAAATTGCTGCACTCAAAACCTTTAACTGGCGCAGAAACAATCCGGATCTGATGAAACGCGCAATGCAGCACGGTAAGCTAAGTAAAACCAGTACGGCGATCCAGCTCACCTGCAATGCGCTAAAAAACGCGCTATCAATTCCACTCACTCCTGAAGAACAGGAGCTTGAAGCTCAAATGGTTGTCTCATGAGTAAATTAGTTCAGGCCTTCGATCTGGCCGAATACGAAGATTTTATCAATCAGGAGCAGTTCGCCGGACGTCCTTTGGCCGAATATGTTGCCGAAGTACAAAGAATTTATTGTACGGATAAGCGTCCGTGGGTGATTGGCTACAGCGGCGGGAAAGATTCTTCCGCCGTGATTACGCTGGTGTATCTGGCCTTGCTCGGCCTGCCCCCGGAAATGCGCACCAAAGATGTTTTTGTGGTGTCATCCGATACGCTGGTGGAAACACCAGTGGTAGTAGATTTAATTAAGAAAACGATGTTGCAGATTGAGGCAGGCGCAAAGCGTAATGGCCTGCCGATCACTCAACATGCGGTAACGCCTAAAACTAATGAAACCTTCTGGGTCAATTTACTGGGGAAAGGTTATCCGGCCCCAACCCGTAGTTTTCGCTGGTGTACCGAGCGTATGAAAATCAATCCGGTGAGCGACTTTATTAAAGATAAGGTCAGCCAGTTTGATGAAGTGATTGTTGTCCTCGGCTCACGTAGCAGCGAAAGCGCTTCTCGTGCACAGGTAATAGCAAAACACAAAATTGATGGCTCACGCCTGGCCCGGCACACCACACTGGCAAATGCGTTTATCTATACCCCCATTGATACCTGGGATGTAGAAGATGTCTGGAAGCTGCTGCGCGGCGCGTTCCGCTATGCTCCTGAAGATATCGACGAATGGGAAAGCCCGTGGGGTGGAAACAACCGTCCTCTGTGGACGCTGTATATGGACTCTTCCGCACAGGGTGAGTGTCCCCTGGTGATCGACGAAAGTACCCCCTCTTGCGGGAACTCTCGCTTTGGCTGCTGGACCTGTACCGTAGTCACCAAAGATAAAGCGATGGAAAGCCTGATCAAAAACGGCGAAGAGTGGATGGCGCCATTGCTAAAATATCGTGATCTGCTGGCGTTTACCACCGACCCGGTGAATAAAGACACCTATCGCAACTATAAACGCCGCACCGGTAAGGTGAGCTATCAGTACGCTAAAGACGGCGAAGATCGCAGTGCAGAACGTAAGCATGTTCCAGGCCCCTACTGGCTCAAATACCGCCAGCAGTGGTTAAAAGGCTTACTTGAAATTGAGCGCGATTTAAACGCCCAGGGCCACACGATTACGTTAATTACCCAGCCGGAGCTGCACGCTATCCGCCAGGAGTGGTTGAAAGATCCTAACGAGCCAGACTGGTACGATACATTGCCGGGGATTTACCGCGAGGTATATCAGCAGGATCTGAATTGGGTGGTTGACGATCAGTCTCGCTTTGATGCCAGCGATGCTGATTTGCTGGTACAGATAACGCAAGGGTTTGACGTAGTACCTGAAATGGTAATGAAACTGATTGAGCTGGAAACCTCGATGGAAGGGTTAAGTCGTCGTCAGGGGATTTTTGACAAGCTCGGCACAATTTTGAAGCAGGACTGGGGCAGCCTGGAAGAGATCCAGCAGCAACAGGCAACGCTGCAAAAACGCAATGATCGGGATATTCATCAGGACGAGGTGGATAAGCTAGAAGCTGAACTCCAGACTTTACAGCGCAGAATTATCGATGCGAGCGAATCGTCTGTGCTTATCGATGAGGAAAATGAACGTGCTCATTAAGCAACTAGTATTACATAATTTTCGCGTATTTTGCGGCACACACACCATCGATCTGGCTCCCAGAAAGCGTCCGCATGAAGTAAACCCTCGCCCGATTGTTCTATTTGGTGGTTTAAATGGTGCAGGGAAAACATCTATTTTGTCGGCAATTCGACTGGCACTGTATGGGCGTTTAGCGTTTGGCTCGGCAATGCAGCAGCAGGAGTATGTTGAACAACTCGGAGCACTGGTGCACAACGGGACGTATACAGCAGAGCGTCCGGATGAGGCCGCAGTAGAACTGACCTTTACCTACAACCAAAACGGCCATGAGACTGAATTCACCGTCACGCGTAGCTGGAAGAAAGGAAAGAAAGATCGTCTCTCTTTGCAGCAGGATGGACAACCGCGTAGTGAACTCAGTTATGACCAGTGCCAAGGGTTTTTGAATGAATTAATTCCTCACGGTGTTGCCGATCTTTTCTTTTTTGATGGTGAGAAGATTGCAGAGTTGGCGGAAGATGAATCCGGCAATATTCTGCGTACAGCGGTGCGTCGTTTGTTGGGACTGGATCTGATCGCCAGACTGCAAAATGACCTGATGATTTTTGTCAAACGCCAGCAAACCGCGCAGTTAGGTGGCTCCCAGCAACAGCAGGTCGAAGCGCTTGAGACAAAGATTAAAACGCTTGCCGGTCAGGCAGAGAAATTGCTGGAAGAGGCCGATTTCGTCAATTCGCGGATTGAATTTTTATCCCAGGACATTATTCGCCATGAGGGATTGTTAAATGCGCAGGGCGGCGCATTTGCCCAGACCAAAGCACAGGAAAAGCAGAAAGTTGAAACGCTGTTAAAAGAAAAAGAGCGTCTGGAAAAAGCGTTACGACAGGAATGCGATGGATCGTTGCCCTATGCGTTAGCACCTAATACGTTGTCGCGGTTGCTAGAAAAAATTGCCAATGAAGCACAGATCAAGCAGGCGAAAAATTTTGAGACGGAGTTAAATCAATTTTTAACTCAACTCAAAAATGATATCGCGTTCCGTTCCAGCAGTGAGAGTAGTACCAGAGCCATTGCTACCGAAGCGATTACCAATAATTTGGACGCATATATGGCAGCCAAACCAAAAGGTGATTTGCTGTTTGATATTTCTGAACGTGAAGCTGGTATGCTCCAGCAGTCCATTGAGCAGGACAGCAAAAAAGCATGGCAGCGTTTTGATATGTACCGCCATCAATTAGCGGATATTGAACAACAACTGGAGCAAGCCGCAGCTAATATTGCTCGCGCCCCGGAAGACGAGCAGTTAATGGATCTCTTTGCAGCATTACGCGATCTCGATCATAAGCGTGAAAAACAGCGGCAAAAATATCGCTCGTTGCTGGAAGAGGCTAAACGAACGAAACAGCAGCAACTAGATTGTGTTCGTCAGGTACAGAAAGCACATGACATAACCCGTAGCCAACATGGTTTGAGCAGCGCATTTAAAAATGCGCAGGAGACCATTAACCTGCTCGATTACTACAGTGATGTGTTAACGCAGGCGCGAGTGAAAAAGTTATCTGCTAACTTTGAAATTGCCTACCACAAACTTGCTCGTAAAGAGGATTTACAGCTTAATGCGCACATAAATCCACAGACATTTGATGTTGAACTGGTGGATGAAAAGGGTTCGGTGATTAATCGTAAGCTGCTTTCTGCGGGTGAAAAGCAGATTTATGCGATTGCCATTCTTGAGGCGCTGGCAAAAACCTCTGGGCGTGATTTCCCGGTGATTATTGATACGCCGTTAGGGCGTCTGGATTCTCAGCATCGGGATAAGTTGATTAATCATTATTTCCCGGAGGCCAGCCATCAGGTTGTGCTGCTATCCACCGATACTGAAGTGGACGAGAGTTATTTCGTCGATCGACTGCGTGATGATATTTCTCATGCTTATGAGATTGTGTTTAATGCGCATACTAAATCATCTGCGCTGAAACCCGGTTACTTCTGGGAACTAACCAAGGAGGCTATCTGATGCTCCCGAATCGAATGGCACTTAGTCGTCAGACTGAAGAACAGCTCAAGAAGTTAAAAGGATATACTGGTATCACGCCTAATATTGTTGCCAGACTGTCGTTTTTCCGCTCGGTTGAGACCGAATTTCGTTATTTGCCTGACCGAGATAGTAAGAAGCTGGATGGATCGCTGATACTGGATAAAATTACGTGGCTGGGGGAAACATTACAAGCTACGGAGTTGGTGTTAAAGATGCTTTATCCGCACCTAGATCAGAAGGAGATGATTAAGGCGTGGGCGGCGCATGTTGAGGATGGGATTTCGGCGTTAAGAAACTATCGCTCTCTAAGAGACTTTACATTTGGGGTGTAAAATAGTGAGAAACAACAAATCTATATCCACTCTATATTTGCAAAAAAATATACAAGTGGTTCGTTGCCACAAATCAGATAGTGCAGTTGCCGCGCTGGAGCATTAAGCCAGACTTAGCACGGCGGACAGGAACGCCGTGCACCGCCTGAAACAGGCATCCACAACCGCGACAACAGGGTAAGGCTCCTAGGTTTGGTGATATTAGCGTAGCTTTTGTGTTAACATTGATAATGTTACATCTAAAATTAGAGAAGTTAATGCAAGATTGGGCTACACGAATTGAAGATTTTAAAGCCTCTTTAAGAAGTTATAAAAAATAAAAGATTTCCGAGAAAGCATAGAGGGTTATTGGTAATGAAGAATATGTTTAAAGGATACTTGGCTTTTTTGCCAGAGCTTAAATCAATAGAGCTCAAGAAAGCTACAATATGTTTTGATACTAGTGCATTACTTAATATATATAGATATCCTAAAAATGCTGCAGATGATTTTATAAGGGCTATTGAATATTTTAAAGAGAATATATGGCTACCTTATTTTGTCGGCCTAGAGTATCAAAGCAATCGAGTGACTGTTTTACAGCAGCAAGCAAGGGTATTTGATGAGTTACTAGGAAAAAGTAGAAAATTTAAAGATGATGTACTAGGTCTATTTTCGGATAAGCAACATCACTCTATACCGTATGGTGATGTCGCCCATTTAGTTGAGCGATTCGATGAGGAGTTTCGAACTTTTATAGAGGGTGTTAAGGAAAAGCATCCAAATTATTTTCGAAATGATCCAGTCCAGATTCAATTAATGAATTTATTTGATGGCCGAATTGGTGACATTCCTTCAAAAGACACACTTGAAATTCTTTATAAGGAGGGAGAATTTAGATTTGAGAATAAAATACCGCCTGGATTCAAAGATGCCAAAAATAAGGAACATGAAGTTAAGTTATATGGTGACTTAATTATAAAATCAAAATATGCAGATTTTATAATTTGGCATGAAATACTAAATCAAGCCAAAAGTACAAACAGGCCAATTATTCTGGTTTCCGATGAGCGAAAGGAAGATTGGTGTTGGAAAGAAAATAATATTATATTAGGAGCCAGACCCGAACTCGTTACTGAAGTATCAATGAAAGCTGGTGTTGATTTTAGACTTATTTCATCCACTCAATTTATTTCAGTTGCAAGTAAAATAAGAAAAATCAGCATATCAAAATCTACTTTAGCTGACATTGAACAGTCATTATCTCCATCATGGAAAGAATTTGTATTACAAGCTTTTAGAGCTATTGGGCCAATTGTGAAATTGGATGAGTTATATTCTTGGATTGAAGAAAATCCTTTGCGCGCCCTAACCGCTAACTGGAAAGCAACAGCCAGGAAAACCATATATTATTATTGCAAAGAAAGAGATCTATTCCTTGGCAAAGAAATATTATTTGAGGCATTAGATGACTCAACTTATCAATTACTGCCAGAGCATTATCACTTTTCAGAGTAAGATTATTTTTATTTATTCATCCCGATGCAATTGAAAATAAATTTCATGGATAAATGAATTTGATAATGATGACTTAGTTACCCCATAAAAATCAAATCGTAAACTTTTATCTATGTCTCGATAAATTTTACTCCATGGAAGAGTTTTTTGATTAGAAACTAAGTCAATATGATTTATTATAGCTATGATATAATTAAGAGATCTTTTTGTTAGTGTTGAGCAAGCTTTCATGTCTCCATGGGTTAAATATAATTTATTTCTCAGATCTATCATTTCCCTGATATTCTGGTAAAATTTATGATTCTTTATATTATTAATATTTCCTGCCGAGGCATACTTCCTTCCAAACCCACTAACTTTTTGATTATTAATCAAAAACGCATCTTTTTCGAATAGTGCATTCCTCTTATAGCAATCACTAATTGTTGCAATATTGGCATATATTAAAAAACCTTCTATATATGTTTCTATAGTTCTTATTGAATGTAAAAAAGCTGAATTAGGATTTTTATACTCAATAGATAATAACGCAGATTTATATTGAAAGCATGATAACAGTTTATATATTGTTGGGAAACCATCATGCAGAGAATTGCTCGGACGTGTTTTGTCTATAATATCATTGGGTATTTGTGGAACGACGGGAAGGTATCGCCCTAAAGTGGCTAGTTTCTTGTTTAGGTATTGATTTATTTTAAGCGAATTATTATTTGTTAGTTTTTTTATATCCTGTAATGAAGTAATATACTCTTCTAATTTTAATCCCTCAAAGTCAGTTTTTGTTCTTTTAGAAATATTCACCGATGGATAAAACACACTTGCGCCAATATAATAATTTATAATGCAATTTCTTGCATTAATTAACACTTTAACTTCATTTGATATTTTATTACGAATTATTGGGTTGCTAATGGTATTGGCATCAACTGATTCGCCAGAAATTAGTTTACTTATGGCTGAATTAATTACTTCCTTGCTCGGAAGTATTTTTTTCTGGCTTAAGTTATCCTCAAGAATTATCTGTGTTATCTTAATTTGGCTTTCAAATATATCATGGATAAAGAACGGTACTGTATCAAGCAACCAATTTCGATCAAGTAAAACAATATCACACTTTAGATCAGCATTATTTTTCAAAAATGCAACCACATTTTCAATAATTGCAGATGAATTGCTGATTAAGAAAAATAATTTATCTTTGAAGCAATCAGCTGCCGCGGCAGCTGATAATTTCGTGTCTAGGGAATCATCATATAAAATAGAGAAATATAATTCTTTTGTCGTTTTAAATTTCATCATCAAAAGGCTCGTTATCAAATGAAAAATCAAAGTCGTTTGATTTTAAGCAATTTGTTAAATCTTGGTAAGCATTCACTATTCCCTCTTTAGTATAGAATTTTACTAAGCTATCAAACTCAGTATATACCTCGCTTGCATTTTTTTGTTTTATTTCTTTTGTGCGGTTTGCTTCAGCCGCAAGTAATTTATCTCTGTCAATGTCATCAAGATTATAATTACTACGAAATGTTTTAATAAATGTGTTAGTTTTATCTTTACTCATTTGATTAAGATATGCACCCACTTCGCTTTTTGCAAATTTAATGAGAATATCTTGAAGTTCATTATCGATTTTTAAGTCGTTTACTAATCTTTCAATATTAGCCTTTAGAAGTAATTGTGAGAAAAACAATCTGACAATTTGCCTTCTGGCCACTTTTGTTACTTTAATTCTCTGATTAATATAAATTGTATCTTGTATAAATAGCCTCTGCTCGTTAAATAACTGAACATTTGGTGAGAATGCACTTTCAACGCAGTACTGTATTATTTTATCAACAATTTTAAGATCTTTCTTGTGTACAATTAATTTAGAGCATAATAAAAACCAAGCTTCAACCATAGCTTTATGGCATATTGATTTAGAAGCAAGACTTGGGACAATTTTTTCTTTTCGACTTTTTAACTCTGAGATTAATTCATTTATTAATGGTAATGATTTTTTTGTTTCTGGGTCATTAAGTAAAATATGTTTTTTTGCAAAATAAAACACCCCTGAGTCACAACTTCTATTCGATTTAATTTGCGCCTCTTGCTCTTCAAAAAAAACTCTTAAGTTGTCGTAGTAGTCTGCAAAAAATTTCGTCTCAAAAAATAAAGTAACTAATGTTTTAGTTAGAGTTTCATTTACTAATTTCGTTAAAATGGGTTTATGCTTCGATAGGAAACCACTCCATGGAAAAGTTTCCGGAATATTTGAAACGATATTTTCCTCATCATATTCGTCGCTCTCGAATTCTGAGAAATCAAATTCAGTAGCTGACTCTCGGATCCCTAAAATTGACGTTAGTATTTTTATTCCATTTCTTGTCCCAAAACAATCCTCTAGGATATTATTGATAACACCAATACTTGTTATTGTGTAATCTCTAGAAATTTCGAGAGATTCTTTATGCTTTTTAGTATTCCATTCAATTAACCCTAATCCATACTCCTGTCTTTCACTTAATATTTTTTTACAGAATTCCCTGCATATTATAGAGCCTAATGTTCTGTCCGAAAGTAAGGTAAGGAAATGTCCACTGACTCTTTCTACAGTAGAGTTAATATCAACAAATAAATTCCTTAAAACCTCTGGAATAGTTGGTATTTTTGCTACAGTTGAGTTAATTAATGTAGAATATGGAGAGTAAACAATACAAACCGGAACCACTATGTTTTTTATTTTATCCGGATGTTCTTTTCTTAAGTAATTAAGAGCAAAAAGTCGATGCTGTCCATCAATAACTACAAGTCTAGCTCCAGCGACACCTTCTCTTGTACTGTTAATATTTATAATCGCCTGATTAATATCGACCGTAATGACTTCATCTTTTATTTCTGAACCAGAATACTTTACAGATATAGCTTTACCATTTTGTATTTCAAAATTACGAATTTTAAATATACCTGGCCAAACTCGCTCAAATATTACCCCATTATCATCTGTACTATTCAAACTGCAATTAGGATAATAGTCTATAAGCTTATTGTTTGAATCAACATTTACGATGGAGACAAGCAAAGGGGGTAAGAACACAATATCTTTCTGAACTAGATCTTCGCTAGAACTGATATATTGACTTATTTCGACCCTAGCTCTTTCCTCATCAATATCTCGCTGTATTAAATAATCAAAATTTAAATCGGTATTAATATCTTTCGAGTAAGATAACTGCGCAAGATCATCCACAGAGAATGATGTCATCATATATTCAACTGGAACAGAGCCATTAGAACTGAATATTCCAAAAGATCCTGCCTTTTCAAATGCGTATGTATAGCCAGTTGTAGTACTTCTTCTGATTCCTGACACAATAACTCCCCTTGATTTTCAATGCTACCGCCCTAAGGTTACGGCCACCATAGAGAGATCGCAAGCTTGGTTAATTGAAGTAATCAACTATGTTTTTTAGTACGTCTTCTAACACTTCAATAACTGACACTAGATCAACTCCCAAAACGCCCGATCACGCATCTTATTAACCCGCTTATCCCCATCAACATACAGGCTGAAATGCTTCTCAAGCTGCCGAATCTGCCCCATCAAAGACTCCTGCTCACCTTTATCATCGACGTTAAATACCGCCTTAATATCCGCATTCCTAATCTCAGAAACACGATGGATTACCCAGGTCAAAATATAGGAGGCATAATTATTTTCCCCGGTCTTAAAGTGAGTAATCTCCTGCGTTGACAGGATCGCACCAACGCCATACTCACGGCCTTCTTTAAGGATCTTACGCAAGCTGGAAAAATCCTGACGCATAAAGTTATCGGCTTCGTCCACCAGAATCATTTTGGTGAGCTGACGATAATCCCCTCGCACCACTGGTTTACCGCGCTTTTGCATCTGTGCGTAAAACAGATCCAGCGTTAGCGCAACCACCAGGTTTTGCACTTCTGGCGGATAGCCAGCAAGTTCAATCACGGTGACGCCGTCAATCAATTCATACAAGCTGGTCATCTTCTCCGGGATGGTCTCGAATATCTTGTAACGCGCCAGTTTAGAAAGTGCTGCGTAAAGCGAATCCTCTTCAACCTTCTCCTGATCGAGGAAGCGCTGCCATACATCTTCAATCGTCGGCGCAGTCCGTGACCATGTTGTCGGATCTTCCGGCGAAATGCCTGCCGCTTCGTAGCATTCTAAAATCAGATTTTCTAATTTGAGCTGCTGTTTATGGCCCAGCCCATAGGCTTTCGCCATCGTTTCCGATAGCCCACCAGCAGTATGGATTGGTAGCATTGGCGTGTCGCCAAACAGAGATAAGGGGTTGTAAGGCAGCTTAAATAACTTGTACTTTTTAGCACCCGTGGCATCAAGAAAAGCCTCGTCCACATAGTCTGATTTGTAGTCGAAGATCAGCAAACCAATAGGTTTACCATCAACGTTACAGGACTGATTACGCATCAACTGTGTGACCAGCGATTTAGTAAACTGGGTTTTACCGGTGCCCATCGTTCCAATAATGCCGGTATTGGTATTCATGAACTTCGCGGTGTTGGTTGGCTCCCAATGTAATGGGCTCTGACGCGCAGCATCATGACCAAACAGGATCTGTAATGGAGTATCGCTAATATCAGGTGTCACCACCGGTACAGCAGGCTGTAACGACTCCGACTCAGGTTCCGAAATGGACTGTGCAGCAGTCGGCGTTGTGACTTCTACCACGACTTCGGGTTGTGACGGACTGGCATCACACTCTGGCTTAAGCCGGTATTTTTCCGGCACCCGGTAACGTTCCGCCAACGGTGGTTCATCCCCTTGCGCAGCAATCAACGAAGGCAGCAGTGAATAAGGGATTTCGATCTGTAAGATATTCTCCGCTGTCTCTTTATAAGAGAGATCGAAACAGGTTGCGCTGTCCACATGCGCCACGACGAAGCCGTCCACATAGTCGGCCAACTCACCTAACTGATAGTCGCCCGTTAACCACCATTCGCGTCGATCCAGCAAGGGAGCCAGTTTGTTGCTGTCCAGCACACCGTACAGGCGCAGCTTCTCCACCTGCATCAGCACCTGACGAATAAAGAGCGCCCGGTACAATTGTGATGCCAGCGTTTGTGGTTCCAGAATGTCCTGCTGTAAATAACGTTTTAGCTCACAAGCCTGTTGGCCTGCATAGCCGTAGTCCGGTCGAGCCCCGGTTTTGACTTCCAGCGGCAACAAATAGAGGCGGTTTTCTTTGAACCCGACAAAGAGCACATCATCAGAGATTGCACCGTTACGATAACCCTGTGAATTTCTGGATAAATCACTCCCTTTCATTTTCAGCCCGACATTGCCGGACACACGGATCATTTCGGCCACCGATAACGGAATCCAGCAAATATCGGACTGGTGCAGCATGGATTGCACAAATTTGTACGCGCCTATAATGCCGTGTTTCTCTTTCCGCTCCCTTTCACTGGAGCGCAGCATTTTCAGCAGCCATTCGCCATTAAAGGCGTTAAATTCAGCCAGCAAATGCTGACTATCAACAGCAGGTTGCCCTGACTGGCTTCCGGTCTGGAGCAACCGCAGGAACAAATCAACCTGCTTCGTGACGGTGACTGCATCGTAGCCTGCGCAACTGGTGTACTGGTCAGAATAGTGGATAAGCACCACATCTTTCTGACTGGTGAAAAAGTCGAGAGTGACTTTTGGATCAATAATGGTGGTCCAGAGCGCGCTATTGTAGGAGTAATTGAGCAGCTGTTTAAAATTGCCGCTCACAGCCAGGCCGATCCCTTGTCCATGATACTGGCTGTTGCTTTGACGTGCGGGTTGCCACAGGCAGCCGATTAGTCGGGCAAGACGCAGGGCGCAGTAGGACTCAGTATCCACATCACGCAGTCCAAACGCGGTAAAGTAAGCATCCCCCTGCGTTTCGGCACCTTCCCCAGCGATCAACCCATGACACAATACCCCGCTGGACGCATCTTCAATGCGGATCTGGCGGCAATCCACAGGTGCTGTATTGGTGAAAAATGCCAGATGTGCATAGGCCAGCTTGTCGCTTTCTGACGGCAGGACAAACTTGCTGAACGTTAACCGGCTACGCAGCAGGTCAATCAGCATATCGGCTTCCGCCCGCCATACGCCGCTGTTCAGATCGAGATCGTTTTTAAGCTGCTCATAGCTACCACTTTCGGCAAAGTGATCGAACATATTGGGTAGCAAACGCTCATCGTAGCAGTTCACATGAACCGAAATAGCGTGCTCTTTTTCTTGCTTAAAATATTCTACTAATCCCAGAAACAGTTCTTTGGCATTCCCTTGATTAATGGCATTGATAATCAACGCACTGTTTTCAGCGCTCTGGAACAACCGGGCGTAAGCGTCCGTGAACTCATTGAGTTTGTCTTTTACCAGACGTTTAACGTAGTCATGGCTGACCTGCCGCTGAGGAACCGCATCAATCCAGAAGCGGTTTCCCTCCACCGGCTGTAGTTGCGCGTATTCATGCTCACTATGGTAAACAAACGGCATTAACCCGGAAACCATCAAGCGATCAAGAGTGATCGGCGGGAGTGTGGTAAATGAAGCCGAATCGTTCTGTTCCGACTCCGCAACGATAGTTTCTGCCAGTTGTAGATGGTAGGCCAGCACTAATGGGTGCAGTGGTGAGAGACGCTCATGGCTATCATTGCGGCAGATCCCAAGATGCAGAAGACGTTTCTCCTGCGCTGTCAGTGCTCTACTCAGGCCGATTTGCTGGAGTGACTGTTCAAACGTAGTAACAATGTACCTGACCAGCGTGCGATATTCCGCTGACCACGACACCAGACTCGGCAGGGTGTTACGACGATGATAGTAGGCAAATAACTGCTCATAGGCGTTATGGAGATCAGGATAACTGGCAAGAAGTTCATCCAGCACAAACTCGCTATCGTCACTTCCCGTACCCAGCAGACGTCGCTCAATTAATGAGGCTTCCAGTATCAACAACTGCTGGCGTACACCTACAACCTTGTGTTCAGTATTATCGAGTATGATGCGCCCTTTCAGTCGGTTCCAGGTCGCATTGCCCTCTTCTTTGAACAACTTATTGAAACGACTCTGGTCAAAAAGCAGCGGCAGCGTTAGCCCTTCTTCTGCTCCCGGCCCCTCGATGTTAAACGACAGACGGGAATCACCGGAAACGAGCGCAAACTGAACCAGGTCACTTTGATTTGCCAGCGTCTCAAAATTCACCTGAGCATAACGCTGGCAGTCGATGTCTTCGATCTCGTCATCCAACGTACAGGTCAGGTTACCAGACTCGGCAATACGCAGCGTGTTATCTTCCAGTTGCAGGGTTATTTGGTCTTTACCTGGCTCAACGCGGTAGCAGTGCTGAATATCGTTTAGCCAGAATTGTCCCTGCTCGACCAACAACAGGCGAAATTTATACTCTTCGGCTGAATTATTGCGGTTGGTCAGTTCGAGACTAAAGAAGCAGGGATGCCCGTCAAAAGGCACCGACGCCATAATACGGGAAGTCTTGCCTCCAGCCCGGCTGGTGCGCCAGAAAGGCGTGTTCTTTAACTGGCGATGATGGGCAATCTTTATCTGGTTATCCTGAAGATCGTTTCCTTGAAAGCTGAACTCCAGCTCAACTTTTGATTGTCCTGGCTGCACCTGCACCAGCAGGCTGATGTCGCGTTTTCCCGCCTTACTAGCACTTTTCGCCCGTTGCCAAATCTCACCGTTTTCGACAGAAACGTTTTCCAGCACCAGTTTTTGTTCGCTATTCTGCTCTTTCTCTTTCCTGTACTCTGAGAAATCGAGCTCACGCCAGTCTTCTTTATCGACAAAGTGCTCCTGAATGAATTTTGTACTGAATTCAGTCAACACGTTCTCCAGTTGCCCGCTGTAGCGTTCAACGCTGTCTTCTATCTGGCGATATAATTTCCGGTTTTCATTCAGCCGGGTGCGTAGCTGTTTCTGGCTATAGTTCAGCAGTTCATCATCTTTAAATAGATGAAGCTCGGAGAAATCCAGATTGCCATCATCCAGCAAGCGATACAGCGACGAGAAACCAAATACGGTAGCGCCTTCATCCAGTACCGTCGCCAGTTGATCATCCAGCAAACAGCGGGATAATTCCGAACGGTTACTGTCTGTGGTAATGAGTTTTTCCAGTTGATGGCTGAAGGTTTGTGGATACCAGATAGCATCAGGTGCCGCCACATCTTTCGTGCTGTTAATCAGGGTATCGAGCATACTATTATGAATAATCAACAGCGCCGTTTGGGCAAAAACGCCGCTGCGCCCGGCCACTTTATCGCGCAGATGAGAAATATAGTTTTCTGTGAATGCCGGAGCCTCAGCACCGTGCAGTACCGGAATAAGCTGAATGCCATTGCAGGGGAGGCAATCAATATGTTGCCCTGGTGCAATTTCCAGCTGATTGCAGTCCGACAGAGAGACGAATGCTTCCCAGAGTTTTAAAGCATTATCGGGATCGGGAGATTTGAACTGGTAGCGCTCGCCCGGCTGGATGATACCGCCAACCCATTCAATAAAGGTTTCCGCCAGATAGGTTTCATACTGTTTTACGGACATACACGGCGTCTCCACTGTCACTCATTCGCTCTACATTTCCCATGCGTTCATAAAACGCCACCAGCGTTTGCGCCGACTGGTTATCCAGATAAAAACCGCGCTGTTCAAAACCACGCAGCAGTTCATGCAAGCGGAGTTTGTCATTTTTACCCACGGTGAGATTTGTCAGTAACAGAAGACGATCCTGATTCAGCACCAGCACTTTCCCCGCCCGACCGCGCACCTGAATGAAGTCAGTACAAATCTGGTTTTCCAGCTCATTAACGTATTTACGATTTACCGTCGCGCGGTCAGTTTTTTTACCTTGGAACTGCTCTACGGCAACGGATAATAGCTGTTTGAAGGCACTTTCCAGATTTGTTGCGCAGTCACGAAGCGGAAGGCCGCGATCCACAATAAAGTCCTGCAAATAATCGTTAAGGTCATTTAATACCTGAGAAGATGAGTCTGAATCATTCAGAGTGTCTTGATAAATCTGCCATAACGGACGCTTTTTCTGTCCTTTTCCCCATTGTAAAACCTCCAACGCAGAGAGCACTGGGAAAAGTTTTTCGCTCTGGCTGGCGAACAGCTTGTAGCCATAACGCTTCACCTTTTCTCGCTCGGAGCTGGCTTTTTCGCTATCAAGAATAAAAAACAGTGATTTGCTTTGTGGTTCGCCGTCTTGCCAGTTGTCCAGATTGAGCGCCAATTGAGCACACCAGCTAAAGGCGTACAAACGCAGGGTGTTGGTCAATTCCTGTAAAAGGTACTGTGGATGTTCCGCCAGAAACGCCAGATCGGACTGAAAACACGTGACCATATACGGAAGATAAGGTTGCTCTTCGGTAAACGGCCCTTTCCCTAACAGCTTTATTTTTTCATTGAGCTTATTCAGCATTTGCTGCTCAATGAAGTTCAGTCTATCCCGTATGGGATAACGAAGACTGAAGTCGCCCATCAAATTGGCAAACAGCGTACCAAGACGTTTATCTGCTGTTGAACCCGCGCTTATTTTTTCACCCACAAACTGAGCGTGAAACAATAAAAAAAGTGGGGAGACACGGAAAATATCCTGACTGGAAAAATACATCCGTTCCAGAACGGACCAGAATGCAGGCTCATCAAGCAGCTCCTGCATATGTGTTTTACAATCTTCACGGAATTGATCAGGATCGTAGGCTTCGATTTTGCGTTTCAGGGCATAGCTAAGGACCAGGCCGGTGACAAATTGCCAGCTAACATCGTTGTTTTTATTGCGAACTGGCAGATAACTATCCACTTGATTGTTACCCACTTTTAACGCGGTTGCGATAGGATACATTATGCTAGCTCTCCATACCGCTAATAGTGATCATGTCGTCATCCGCCTTTGCGCGATAAACCCGTTGTCCGCCATCATAAAATTTAATTTCATTGTTGGATTTAGCCTGCTCTGCAATCAACTCAACAATTTCATCTAGTAATACAATGGCGTTTTTATCGTATTTATTCGGACGATAGCCATTATTCAGCTTGTTTAATAGTTCAAAAAGATTAAGTCCGATATGGACATGCGGCAGTGGATTTTTCCCCACTTTTAAATAAACATCGAAGCCAGTTGGATGGGCCGTATGTTTATTGCGAATGGCATCCCAATCAGGCTTCACCTCTACCGGTGCGGTTATCTTAACCCCACCAAATTCCCCCAAAAAGAACTCTTCTTTTTGCATACTTAATTCAGGCGCTTTGCGGTTCGCATAGCGCTGGATACCCGCGATAAGTTCGAAAGTATAGAAGCGATTCAGTGACCTTTTTTGCTCCGGATCTGCTGTGTAATTTCTATGCAGGTGCCAGATTTCTGAGTAACGTTCAAACAGCGATTCGTTAAAGAACGCGGAAAATCTCTGATGATAATCATTCCCCAGCGATTCGTGTTGTAGCAGCCAAAAAAGCCGGATCAACGAGGTTGCGTCACCAGGCTTAACGCACTGGCGATCAAACTTAATATGCAATGGCTCAAGTGCGGTCAAAAAATCGTCGAGATCAGCGTCAACCAGTCCAAGCTCATAGCGCAAAATGAACTGATCGAGCTCATAGGTATGTAATCTAGCGGGATCAAAATCGGAAACTTTTTTAATCAGGTCATTTTCCGCACCGCTGAAGAGGTTATCAAATAAGTAACCAGGTCCCATTAGCAGGTGATGCAAAAAATCCAGCAGCGTTCTGGTCGTTACAAATTGATCTTTAATTAATCGCGCTTTAAAGAGCTGCGTAATTAACACATTCTGCACACCAGGTATGCAAAGCAATTTAAAATTCGCGACTTCTCTCAGGTCTGGACTAACTGATTCATCGCGCCGAAAAATAAACTGAAACAAATTATTATCATCATCACGGGTTAGATTATCTAATAAATTTTTAATAAATGATGAGTATTGTTTATTTTCGTCAAACTGGAATTTAGGATAATGTTCAAAATCAAAAAAAGAACAATTTTCGTTATGGTAAGGACGGCTTGCATCCTGCTGCGCTGATAAAAATGAGTCAATTGCAGATCGGATCGCATGGTGGCATTCAGCGCCTTCTCTGGCAAAGTTAGCGAGCATCCCGGTGTTGATACCAATGAGCAGTGGAGATGATTGCTGATGATGGTTAGTAAATAAATCATTCAACGCATCAATGGCTGATTGCTGAGGGGCAAAGCTATGTGTGGCATCCAGATGGAAACTAAATCGCTGCTGATAACGCGGTTCTGATTGGCAACGGGTTAAAATTTCGGACTTTCCATCCCCGCTACTACCACACAAAAAAATGATTTCCCCAGGCTTAGCAACATCTAAATAACGTTGTAATTCAGTTTCAATCTCTTGTTTAACAAAGAGTTGTTCCTTCAACTGATCGAACTCATCTTTCTGGCGGTGTGTCACGGTGGTAACGGAAAACGAGGATGACTTCGCAAGTACACCCAACGCTTTACGTAATGTGATTGCGCTCATAACTTCATGTTCTCTAAAGTAGGAATACACCTATTCTATAAAAGCTACCCACTGATATCTATAGGCTCTTTGACACATTCATTACGAGCAATTTTAACATGGTATCTTTTTCCTATCCATACACAAAACACGTCCAGAGATGGCGGGTCAAATCCATCCATTAACCAGCCTCATTTTGGAGGCTGGTTAATTAGTTGTACCTTAATTAAACATATACACTAATTATTACCCTGATTGATTCTTGCATAGTCAAACGGCGTAATCCCCATCTCCCGATTCGCATCCAGGAAATCAGCCCACCATTGCAGCATTAGTTTGCGTTCATCCAAATGCTCCGCCTTATGAATGTAAGCAGCACGCACACAGTTACGCTCCATATGGCTCATCTGACGCTCTACCGCATCCCTCGACTACAACCCTGATTCAATCAACGAGCTACAGGCCATTGTCCTGAAACCATGCCCACAAACCTCTACCTTAGTGTCATACCCCATAACGCGCAGCGCCTTGTTCACTGTGTTTTCACTCATCGGTTTACGAGGATTGTGATCTCCGACGAAAACAAAATCACGATTTCCACTGAGATTATGAACCTGTTTAAGGATATCCAGTGCCTGCCGAGATAACGGCACCAGATGGGGAGTACGCATTTTCGAGCCACGCTGTGAATGCTTTACCCATTCGATAGCTTCTCGTTCAGCCGGTATCGTCCACATTGCCGTTTCAAAATCGATCTCAGACCATCGAGCAAAGCGCAGCTCACTAGACCGGATGAAAATTAGCAACGTAAGCTCAACCGCCAGACGCGTTAACGGTCGCCCTGTGTAGCCATCAATTTGGTGAAGTAGTTCTGGTAGGCGTTTAAGATCGAGTGCCGGACGATGAACACGATTACTTGAAGCAACTGCCCCAGCCATCTCCTGAGCAGGATTGTAATAGATCAAACCGCTTTGCACTGCATAACGCATAATCGCATTGGTACGCTACTGAAGACACGAAGCCACTTCAAGACGCCCTGTAGCCTCAACTACTTTGATAGGTGCAAGGAGATCGCGCGTGCTAAAACTATCAATACTCCGCTTCCCAATTGCTGGGAACAAATTATCTTCCAGGCTCTTCAGCACCCGTCGGCTATGTTCTTCTGTCCATTTTTTATTTGCTGCGTGCCACTCTCTGGCAACTGACTCAAAGGTAATAGCCTCTTTCGTCTGCTCTTCTTTCACTGCACGTTTGTGTTCACGGGGATCTATGCCTGCAGCAACAAGCTTTCTGGCCTCTTCCCTTTTTTGACGAGCATCAGCCAGTGACGTTTCAGGATAAACCCCAAATGCCATCAGGTGCTGCTTACCACCAAAGCGAAAGCGGAACCGCCAGTATTTGGAGCCGTTAGGGTGAATGAGCAAAAACATGCCATCCCCATCGGCAAGGGTATACTCCTTTTCCTGTGGTTTTGCAGAACGCACTTTGATATCTGTCAGAGCCATAAAAGTTCTCCTTCCATGTGCCGAAGTGAGTATACAACCATTATCGAACCAACATATATACTCGGTTCTATACTCACAAGCGACTTGATGTGGGTTGACTCAGATTGACTTCTGTTGAGTGAAAAAGCGAGGAAAGCCTTGCGGATACTGGATTTCAGGCACAAAAAAAGACGTCCGTTGACGTCTATTGATGTTCCGATGGTGCCGAAGGCCGGACTCGAACCGGCACGTATTTCTACGGTTGATTTTGAATCAACTGCGTCTACCGATTTCGCCACTTCGGCACTGAAGTAGTATGCGGAAAACGGGTGCATTATACCTGCCAGCGATCGGCACGCAAGAGTTATCAAGCATTCAATGGGTTGAATGCTGAAAAAAACGTCATACCCCGCCTTTCCCACCCCTTCCCCGCCCAAAATCGCCCTTCCCTGTCTACCTCCCCCGCGGTGAAAGCAATTGAACAAAAAAACTGCAAAACAGATCACGTTTGCGGATAAATGCGTTACCAAATGCATTTGAAAACAAATACAGTGCGAATATGAAATTAAATGAAAACAAAAATCAGGATATGGCAATGAATAACATCACTCAACGTATGGCCCGGCTTATCGATCTCAGTGCCGTGCAGGCCACCAACACCGAAGCAGATGTCCGCCACTGCGCCGCGCTGGCCACCCACTACCGCATCATTTCCGTCCACGTGCTGCCCTGCTGGACGCGCTTTCTCAGCACGCTGCTGCCCGAACAGGGCCGGGCAGACGTCATGATCGGCGGGCCGGTCGGCTTCCCTGGCGGGGCGCACGCCACCGATATCAAAGTTCAGGAGGTCCGCCAGTTGATTGCCGACGGCGCGCGCGAGGTCGATATGGTGGTGAATATCGGCAAAGTGCTCTCCGGCGATTACGACTACGTGCGCCAGGATCTGCGCCGCGTGGTGGAAGCCGCCGCACCGGTGCCAGCCAAAGTCATTCTGGAAACGCACTACCTGAATGAACAACAGATACGCACGCTGTGCGAAATCGCCGTTGAGGTCGGCATGGCCTGGGTGAAAACCGCCACCGGCTGGGCGCCGACCGGCGCCACGGTGGAAAAAGTGGCGATCATCGCCGATCAGCTGCGCGGCCGCATCCAGATAAAAGGGGCCGGCGGCATTCGCGATCTGGCCACCATCCGGGCGCTGTATCGCCTGGGCGTGCGCCGCTTCGGCATGAGCGCCGCCACCACCCAAAAAGTCTTGGAACAACTGGAGCAGGATCCCAGCCTGTTCCCGGAGCTGCACGATAACTAAAACCTGATAGGCGGCCTCTGGCGCCATCAGCATAACGCTTCTAGGGGCGGCGCCCGCCGCCCAAAACGGGAGTGATAATAATGAAAGATATACTTCTTACCCTTGATGTCGGCACCGGCAGTACCCGCGCCGGGCTGGTCACAAATACCGGGCAAATCCTCGGCTTCACGCAGCGCGAATACGATCAAATCACGCCGCAGGCAGGCTGGGCGGAGCAACCGCCTTCGTTGTGGTGGCAAAGCGCCTGCCAGTGCCTGCAAGAGCTATTGGCACGCTTTGCCGAACACCGCCCGCGCATCGCCGCGGTTGGCGTCTGCGGGCAAATGCACGGCACCGTGCTGCTGGATGCCGCAGGCGAACTGGTGGTCGATCGCGCCCTGCTGTGGAACGATAAACGCTCACAATCGCAGGTCGATCGCTTTAAACAGCAAGGGCTGGCGGAAAGCTGGCTGGCGATGCTGAATAACCCGCCGACGGCCGCCTGGCCGGCGTTCAAACTGGCCTGGCTGCGCGAACACCACCCCGATCAGTGGGCACGCATTGCCACGGTGCTGATGCCGAAAGACTACATCAACTTCCGGCTCTGCGGCGCCCGCGCCACCGATTACAGCGAAGCCTCCTGTTATTATCTGCTCGATAGCGGCACGCTAACCTGGTCGGAACCCGCTCTGCGCCATTTTCATCTGCGGGCGGATCAACTGCCGGCGCTGTACCTCTCCAGCGATATCATCGGCCAGATCGGCCCCACGGCAGCGGCGGCCACCGGTCTGCCGGTGGGCATCCCGGTGGTGGCCGGGGCGGCGGATATGGCCGCCACGCTGCTGGGTTCCGGCGTCTATCAACCCGGCGCCGCCTCCGACAGCACCGGCACCTCCACGTTGCTGACGATGGTGGCCAGTAAGCCGCTGCACGATCCCTGGGTGAACAACCTGCACTTGGCCAATCCGGCCTGGGGCGGCTTCACCATTCTGGATGCAGGCGGCGATGCCATGCGCTGGGCGCGTATGGCACTGAACGACAGCCAGTTCAGCCACCAGCAAATGCTCGCTCTGGCGGCCGAGATCGCCCCTGGAGCCGAAGGGCTGATTTTTCTGCCCTACCTCACCGGCGAACGCCTGGCTGCGCACACCAATTCACGCGCGCAGTTCTTCGGCCTGCAGCGCAAACACCGGCAAGGGCACCTCTACCGCGCCGTGCTGGAAGGCGTGGCGCTGGCCTCGCTGCACAACCTGCGGCAGTTGCAGCGCTGCGCGCAACCGCCGGAGGCGATCATTGCCTCCGGCGGCGGCGCCCGCAGCGCGCTGTGGCTGCAGATCAAAGCCTCGGTCTACAACCTGCCGCTGCTGCAAACCCGCAACCAGGAAAACGGCACCACCGGCTGCGCAATTATCGCCGGCGTCGGTATCGGCCTGTTCAACAGTTTTGCCGAAGGCGTGAAGCGCACCGTCAGCGTTGAACGGGAATTTATGCCGGATCCCCGGCAGCACGAACACTATATGCGCTGCTTTGAGCTGTTCGAACGGCTCTACCACCAGGCGCAGCCTCTCTACGAACAGCTTGACGTTATTAGCTCGTTCTCTTTTTCTGCGGATAAAGGAACACCACAATGAGCGACTCTCTGATTAACAAAAGCGAGGGGGCGCAGCACGCCGCGGCGGAAAGCATCGACCGCAGCGCCTACCTGCCCGCCACGCCCTGGCTGCAGTTGATGCTGGTCTGCTGCCTGTTTGCCCTGTGGGGGATGGCCGGCAACCTGAACGATATCCTGATCGCCCAGTTCAAAAAGGGTTTCGATCTCTCCGATACGCAAACCGCGCTGGTGCAATCGATCTTCTTCCTCGGGTATTTCCTGATGGCGTTGCCCGCCGCCGCGGTAATCAAACGCTACTCCTACAAAGTGGCGATCGTCATCGGGCTGTGCCTGTATGCGCTGGGCTGTTTCTTGTTTATCCCGGCGGCAATGATGATGACCTATGGCGCGTTCCTGGCCTGCCTCGGCATCATCGCCACCGGCCTGTCGTTCCTCGAAACCTCAGCGAATACCTACTCTAGCCTGCTGGGGCCGCTGGAAACCTCTACCCAGCGCATTAACTTCTCGCAGATCTTCAACTCGCTGGGGATCATTTTCGGCGTGCTGATCGGCCAGCAGTTGGTATTCGGCAAAAACGATCCCTCTCACGCCGAACTGCTGCAAATGCCGCTGGCACAGGCCGAGGCCACGCGCACGCAAATGGTGTCGCAGGTGGTAACGCCATATCTGATCATCGGCGCCGTGCTGGTGGTGCTGGCGCTGATCTTCGTGGCGGTCAAATTCCCCGCCTGCAAAACACAACGCGCGCACAACGGCGTGGGCAAGCCGCTGATACAGTCGCTGAAAATTCTGCTGGCGCTGCCGCGCTTTCGCTTCGGCGTGCTGTCGCAGTTCCTGTATGTCGGCGCGCAGGTGGGGCTGTGGAGCTTCACCATCCGCTTTGTGCAGATCATCGAACAGGGCACGACCGAGCACTCCGCCACCTACTGGCTGCTGGCCACGCTGGTGTGCTACTGCGCCGGCAAGGTAGTCACCACCGCGCTGATGAAGAAATTCAACCCGGCGTTGCTGCTTGGCGTGTTCTGCTCGCTCTGCGTGTTCCTGTTGCTGTTTGCCGTCAGCATTCAAAGCCTGGTTGCCGTGGTTGCCATCATGGGCACCAATTTCTGTATGGCGCTGTGCTGGCCGACCAACTTCGGCCTCACCATCAAGGGGCTGGGGGAGGAAACGCAAATCGCCGGCTCGATCGTGGTGATGTCGATCATCGGCGGCGCGGTGGTGCCGTTGATCATGGGGATCATTTCCGATGCCCACGGCGGCAATATGCAGATCGCCTTCGCCGTGCCGCTGATCTGCTTCGCCTATGTCGCCTTCTACGGCTTCTACTGTGTGAAAAAGGGGATTTAGTATGGCGAATCTGATTACCGGCCTGGCGCACGTTGGCCTGCGCAGTGCGGATATCGAACAGGCGACCCGCTTTTACCACTCACTGGGTTTTACCACGCGCCAGTCATTGGCCATTGAGGAGCCGCAGGGCACGGTTGAGGTGCGTTTTTTGGCGCTGGGTGAGCTGATACTGGAGCTGTATCAGTTGCCCTGGCAGGGGCAGGCGCGCAACGCGGCCTGCTTTGGCATTGACCATGTGGCGTTGCGGGTTAGCGATTTGGCGGCGGCGCAACTGTGGGTGGAGCGGCTCGGCTATCCGCTGACGGAAGGCCCCGCGCTGCAACCCAGCGGCAGCCACGGCGTGCGCTACTTTATGATCGCCGGGCCCGATGGGGAGCGGGTGGAGTTTAATCAGCCGCTGTAGCTTCCCCTTCCCCCTCACCCCAACCCTCTCCCCAAGGGAGAGGGAGCAGATACGGTGCTGTAGCTAACTCCGCCTCTCCACAGGGAGAGGGAGCTGGTACGGTGCTGTAGCTAACTCCGCCTCTCCACAGCGAGAGGGAGCAGGTATGGTGCTGCGGCTAACTTCGCCTCTCCACAGCGAGAGGGAGCTGGTACGGTGCTGTGGCTAACGCCCCCTAGGCCAAGGGTTAGCGGCAACAGCGCTTTTGCCAGCAACGCATGTGCGGGTTATATTAATCCGCACATCGTTCAGCAGGCAGGGAAAGGGTATGTACGCAGAGGAACGCCAGGAAAAACTTCTCGCTATCCTGAAAGAAAAACGCAAGCTGTCCGTCAGCGAGATGAGCGAGCGTTTTAATGTATCTGGCGCCACCATCCGTACCGATCTGCGTATTCTGGAAGACGCCGGTATGCTCACCCGCACCCACGGCGGTGCTATCTTGCGCACCCGCGCCAGCTTCGAAATCAGCTCGGATCAGCGTGAAGAGGTTAATCTCTCCTCCAAAGAGCAAATCGGCCAATTGGCCGCCAGCCTGGTGGAGGATGGCGATATCATCGTGCTTGATACCGGCACCACAACGTTGCAAATCGCCCGTCACATCCGCCAGCGCCGTAATATTACGGTGATCACCAATGATTTTATTATCGCCAAGAGCCTGGAAGATGTGGAATCCGTTCAAATTGTGCTGCTCGGCGGCATCGTCAAAAAAGGCTACCACTGTGCGGTGGCGATTAGCGGCCGGTCGCTGCTGGATTCGCTGAACATCGATAAAGCCTTTATGGGCGTTAACGCCCTGTCGTTGAAGCAGGGCGCCTGCGTGGCCGATATCATGCTGGCGGAAACCAAGCGCAGCATGGTGGAACATGCCAACCAGGTGATCGTGGTTTGCGATCACAGCAAGCTGGGCAATACCTCGCTGGCGCAGTTTGCCACTGCGGCGCAAATCGACACCGTAGTGCTCGATCGGTTGCCGGAAAACGCCGAAGAATATCAGGAAGCCGGTATTGCGCTGCTGAGCATTGAGCAGGCATAAGCGCGCCACCCGCGATCAAAAAAGGCGCGCCCTTGCGGCCGCGCCTTTTCTTTTCTCACAACACGCTACGCTAGCGCCGTTTCAGCAACAAATACACGCTGATCAGCAGGAACAGCATGCTCGGCAGCAGCGCCCCCAGCACCGGCGGCATGCTGTACACCAGGCTTAGCGGGCCGAAGATCTGGTCCAGCACGTAAAACAGAAAGCCGAAGCTGATACCGGTGACCACACGGATGCCCATCGGCACGCTGCGCAACGGGCCGAAGATGAACGACAGCGCCATCAGCATCATCACCGCCACGGAAAACGGCGAGAAGATTTTGCTCCACATGTTCAGTTGGTAGCGGTTGGATTCCTGGCCGCTCACCTTCAGGTAGTTCACGTAGTTATACAGCCCGCTGATGGAGAGCGAATCCGGCTCCAGCGCCACCACGCCCAGTTTGTCCGGCGTCAGGTTGGTTTTCCATTCGCCGGTCAGCGTCTGGCTGCCGGTCACCAGCTTGTCGTTGGTCAGATCGGAGGTGTCCACCTGCGCCAGCTTCCACACCCCGTCTTCGAAGGTGGCGGTGGCGGCATAGCGCACCGTTTCCAGCCGGCGCTGATCGTTAAAGTGGTAAATGTTCACCCCGGCCAGTTCTTTCTCGCCCGCCACCCGCTCGATAAAAATAAAGTCGTTGCCGTCTTTCGCCCACAGGCCGTTTTTGGTGGAAAGCAGCGAGCCGCCGTACATCTGCTGCGCACGGTAGTTGCGCGCCATCTGCTCGCCCTGCGGCGCCACCCATTCACCAATCGCCATGGTCAGCAGCACCAGCGGAATAGCGGTTTTCATCACCGAGCCGGCGATCTGCAGCCGGGTGAAGCCGGAAGCCTGCATCACCACCAGTTCGCTGCGCGTCGCCAGTTGCCCCAGGCCGAGCAGCGCCCCCAGCAAGGCGGCCATCGGGAAGAACACTTCAATGTCTTTCGGCACGCTGAGCAGGGTATACATGCCTGCGTCCAGCGCCGAATAGTCGCCCTGCCCCACTTTGCGCAGTTGATCGACAAACTTGATGATGCCGGACAACGAAACCAGCATGAACAGCGTCATGATGATCGTGTTGAAAATCGTCCGGCCGATATAGCGGTCCAATACACCAAACATCAGGCGGCTCCTCTCAGGCGCGCGCGCACTCGGCGCATCGGCACGGTATCCCACAGGTTCAGCCCCAGGGCGATCAACAGGTAAACACCGTTCACCGCCCATAGCCACAGCAGCGGATCCAGTTTGCCTTTGCCAGCGTTAGACTGCAGCGAGGTTTGCAACAGGAAGAACACCAGATACAACAGCACCGCCGGCAACATGCTAAGCACGCGCCCCTGGCGTGGGTTCACCACGCTGAGCGGCACCACCATCAGCGCCATCAGCGCCACGGAAACCACCAGCGTCAGGCGCCAGTGGAACTCGGCGCGGGCTTCAGGCTCATCGGATTGCCACAGCGCGCGCATCGACATCTGCTCGGTCTGGGTTTCATTCTGCGTCACGGCACGGTGGCCAATCACCGCCTTGTAGTCGGTGAAGTCGGTAATGCGGAAATCGCGCAGCAGCGCGGTGCCTTCAAAGCGCGAGCCTTTGTCCAGCGTCACCACCTGCGAACCGTCTTTCAGTTGGTTGATCTCGCCATGCTGCGCCACCACCACCGAAGGGCGCTGGTTGCCGCTGGGCCGCAGCTGCGCCATAAATACGTTATCAAAGGTATTGCCCTTCACGTTGCCGATAAACAGCACCGCGTTGCCGTCCTGCAGCGGCTTGAACTGGCCTTCCGCCAGCCCGGCGATATTCGGGTTGGCCTTGGCTTCCGCCAGCACCTCCACCTGGTAGCCGGTGGCCCACGGCCCCACCCAAAACACATTCAACGCCGCCAGCAGCGAGGTCAACAGCGCCAGCACCATCGCGGCGACCACCAGGGTGCGTTTCCCCAGGCCGCAGGCGTGCATAACGGTAATTTCACTCTCGGTGTAAAGCCGCCCAAGCGTCATCAACAAACCGAGGAACAGGCTTAAAGGGAGAATTAGCTGCGCCATCTTCGGGATGGTCAACGCAAGCAGGGAAATGACTAAATTTGTCGGAATACTGCCGTCCACCGCATCGCCTAACACCTTGACCAGGTTCTGACAAATGAAGATCAGAAGCAGGACAAACAGAATCGCGATTTGGCTCTTGAGCGTTTCCCGTACCAGATATCTAATGATAATCACGCTTATTACGCCTGTGAAAACTTGTCTTTTTGCAGGAAAATCGATAGTTTCTTCGCTAATCCGCCATTTATTCTCATCATATGGCAACCTTCACAGCTAAAATAGTATTACAACATCAAGCTGTTTGTGTGTCCTATAGGAACGCGCCTATAGTCGCCAAAACAGAGAAATTTTCGCCGTTCAGGTTAACACACACAGTTAACTCAATGGCGGGAGATCGTTACGGAGTTGGTCATTCTAGCCGTAGCGCCCGCCTTTGTCTTTAAGATTCAGGAGAGTGCATGGAGTTCAGTGTAAAAAGCGGTAGCCCGGAAAAACAGCGCAGCGCCTGTATTGTCGTCGGTGTTTTTGAACCGCGCCGCCTGTCACCTATCGCAGAACAACTCGACAAAATCAGTGATGGTTATATCAGCGCCCTGTTGCGCCGTGGCGAACTGGAAGGCAAAGTCGGGCAGACATTACTGCTGCACCATGTGCCTAACATTCTCTCTGAACGTATCCTGCTGATCGGCTGCGGCAAAGAGCGCGAACTTGATGAGCGCCAGTACAAACAGGTGATCCAGAAAACCATCAACACCCTCAACGACACCGGCTCGATGGAAGCGGTCTGCTTCCTGACCGAGCTGCACGTCAAAGGCCGCAACACCTACTGGAAGGTGCGCCAAGCGGTGGAAACCGCCAAAGAAACGCTTTACACCTTCGATCAGTTGAAAAGCAACAAGATCGAACCGCGCCGCCCGCTGCGCAAAATGGTATTCAACGTGCCGACCCGCCGCGAACTGACCAGCGGCGAGCGCGCCATCCAGCATGGCCTGGCGATCGCCGCCGGCATCAAGGCCGCCAAAGATCTCGGCAACATGCCGCCGAACATCTGCAACGCCGGCTATCTGGCTTCGCAGGCGCGCCAACTGGCGGATGCCTTCAGCAGCCATATCGCCACCCGCGTCATCGGCGAGCAGCAGATGAAAGAGCTGGGCATGAACGCCTATCTGGCGGTCGGCGCCGGTTCGCAAAACGAATCGCTGATGTCCGTGGTGGAATATAAGGGCAACCCGAACCCGGACGCTAAGCCAATCGTGCTGGTGGGCAAAGGGCTGACCTTCGATTCCGGCGGTATCTCGATCAAACCGGCCGAAGCCATGGACGAAATGAAGTACGACATGTGCGGCGCGGCCACGGTGTACGGCGTGATGCGCGTGGTGGCGGAGCTGAACCTGCCGCTGAACGTGATCGGCGTGCTGGCCGGCTGCGAAAACATGGTCGGCGGGCGTGCCTATCGCCCCGGCGACGTGCTGACCACCATGTCCGGCCAAACGGTCGAAGTGCTGAATACCGACGCCGAAGGCCGCCTGGTGCTGTGCGACACCCTGACCTACGTCGAGCGCTTTGAGCCGGAACTGGTGATCGACATCGCCACGCTGACCGGTGCCTGCGTGATCGCGCTGGGCCACCACCTGACCGGGCTGATGTCCAACCATAACCCGTTGGCGCACGAGCTGATCGGCGCTTCCGAGCAGGCCGGCGACCGCGCATGGCGTTTGCCGTTGGCGGACGAGTTCTACGAACAGTTGGACTCCAACTTTGCCGATATGGCCAACATCGGCGGCCGCCCGGGCGGCGCCATCACCGCAGGCTGCTTCCTGTCGCGCTTTACCCGCAAATACAGCTGGGCGCACTTGGACATCGCTGGCACCGCCTGGCGCTCCGGCAAGGCCAAAGGCGCCACCGGCCGCCCGGTGGCGATGCTGGCGCAGTTCCTGCTGAACCGTGCTGGGCTTAACGGCGACGAGTGATGCCGATACACCGTGGGTTTCAGGCCGCCGCGTTGTTGGCTGCAACTTGAAATCCATTGGGTATATAATCGCCGTCATGCAGATCCCGAAGGGCGCACAAGTTGCGCCCCTACTTTTTTCTAACGGCAAATGAGCTAATGAGCAAACAGGCAACGTTCTATCTCTTCGAACACGACCAGCCCGCAGGCGCGCTCAGCGCCCATGAAGCCGTGGCCTGCGCCGTTGCCGCAGAAAGATGGCGCGCCGGCAAACGGGTGTTGATCGCCTGTGAAAGCCAGGAACAGGCCCAGCGCCTGGACGAAGCGCTGTGGCAACGCGAGCCGCATGAATTCGTGCCGCACAACCTGGCCGGCGAAGGGCCGTATGCCGGCGCGCCGGTCGAGCTGTGCTGGCCGGGCAAACGCGGCAACGCCCCGCGCGATTTGCTGATTAACCTGCAGCCGCAGTTTGCAGATTTTGCTACCGCTTTCCATGAAGTGGTAGACTTCGTCCCTTACGAGGACACCTTAAAACAGTTGGCGCGCGAACGTTACAAAGCCTATCGCAGCGTCGGCTTCCACTTGACCACGGCAACGCCGCCAACTCACTGAATTACGAAATAAAATGGAAAAGACAAACAGTCAACTCGACACCGCATACGATCCAACCCAGATCGAACAGAAGCTGTACGATCACTGGGAAAGCCAGGGTTACTTCAAGCCGAACGGCGATACCAGCCAGGAAAGCTTCTGCATCATGATCCCGCCGCCGAACGTGACCGGCAGCCTGCACATGGGCCACGCTTTCCAGCAAACCATCATGGATACCATGATCCGCTACCAGCGCATGCAGGGTAAAAACACCCTGTGGCAGGCGGGCACCGACCACGCCGGCATCGCCACCCAAATGGTGGTTGAACGCAAAATCGCCGCGGAAGAGAACAAAACCCGCCATGACTACGGCCGCGATGCGTTCATCGACAAAATCTGGCAGTGGAAGGCGGAATCCGGCGGCACCATCACCCGCCAGATGCGCCGCCTCGGCAACTCCGTGGACTGGGAGCGTGAACGCTTCACCATGGACGAAGGCTTGTCCAACGCAGTGAAAGAAGTGTTTGTCCGCCTGTATAACGAAGATCTGATTTATCGCGGCAAGCGCCTGGTGAACTGGGATCCCAAACTGCGCACTGCCATTTCCGATCTGGAAGTGGAAAACCGCGAGTCCAAAGGGTCGATGTGGCACCTGCGTTACCCGCTGGCCGACGGCGCGAAAACCGCCGAAGGCAAGGATTACCTGATCGTCGCCACCACCCGCCCGGAAACCGTGCTGGGCGATACCGGCGTGGCGGTTAACCCGGAAGATCCGCGCTATAAGGATCTGATTGGCAAAGAGATCATCCTGCCGCTGGTCAACCGCCGCATTCGCATCGTCGGCGATGAACACGCCGATATGGAAAAAGGCACCGGCTGCGTGAAAATCACCCCGGCGCACGACTTCAACGACTACGAAGTGGGCAAGCGCCACGGCCTGCCGATGATCAACATTCTGACTTTCGACGGCGACATCCGCCAGGAAGCCGAAGTGTTCGATACCCTGGGCGAAGCCAGCCAGGTTTACAGCAGCGAGATCCCGGCCCAGTTCCGCGGCCTGGAGCGCTTTGCCGCCCGTAAGGCCATCGTGGCCGCCTTCGACGAGCTTGGCCTGCTGGCCGAGATAAAGCCACACGATCTGACGGTGCCGTACGGCGATCGCGGCGGTGTGGTTATCGAACCAATGCTGACCGACCAATGGTACGTGCGCACCGCGCCGCTGGCCAAAGTGGCGGTGGAAGCCGTGGAACAGGGCGAAATCCAGTTCGTGCCGAAGCAGTATGAAAACATGTACTTCAGTTGGATGCGGGATATCCAGGACTGGTGTATCTCCCGCCAACTGTGGTGGGGCCACCGTATCCCGGCCTGGTACGACGCCAACGGCAAAGTGTACGTCGGCCGCAACGAAGAAGAAGTGCGCCGCGAGAACAACCTGGGTGCCGACGTTCAGTTGAACCAGGATGAAGACGTGCTGGACACCTGGTTCTCTTCCGGCCTGTGGACCTTCTCCACCCTCGGCTGGCCGGAGCAGACCGAAGCGCTGAAAACCTTCCACCCGACCAACGTGATGGTGAGCGGGTTCGACATCATCTTCTTCTGGATTGCCCGCATGATCATGCTGACCATGCACTTCATCAAAGATGAAAACGGCAAGCCGCAGGTGCCGTTTAAAACCGTGTACATGACCGGCCTGATCCGCGACGACGAAGGGCAGAAAATGTCCAAGTCCAAGGGCAACGTGATCGATCCGCTCGACATGGTGGACGGTATTTCGCTGACGGACCTGCTGGAAAAACGCACCGGCAACATGATGCAGCCGCAGTTGGCGGAAAAAATCCGTAAGCGCACCGAGAAGCAGTTCCCGAATGGCATCGAGCCGCACGGCACCGACGCCTTGCGCTTCACTCTGGCGGCGCTGGCCTCCACCGGCCGCGACATCAACTGGGACATGAAGCGCCTGGAAGGCTACCGCAACTTCTGTAACAAGCTGTGGAACGCCAGCCGCTTTGTGTTGATGAACACCGAAGAGCACGATTGCGGCTTTAACGGCGGCGAAATGCAGCTTTCGCTGGCAGATCGCTGGGTGCTGGCAGAGTTCAACCGCACGGTGAAAGCCTACCGCGAAGCGCTGGACAGCTACCGTTTCGATATCGCCGCCGGCATCCTGTATGAGTTCACCTGGAACCAGTTCTGCGACTGGTATCTGGAACTGACCAAGCCGGTGCTGGGCAACGGCAGCGAAGCGGAACAGCGCGCCACCCGCCACACGCTGATCACCGTGCTGGAAGCGTTGCTGCGCCTGGCGCACCCGATCATTCCGTTCATCACCGAGACCATCTGGCAGCGTGTGAAGCAGTTGAAAGGCATCACCGCCGACACCATCATGCTGCAGCCGTTCCCGGCCTATGACGCCGCCCAAGAAGACCAGCAGGCGCTGGACGATCTGGAGTGGATCAAGCAGGCGATCACCGCGGTGCGCAACATCCGCGCCGAGATGAACATCGCGCCGAGCAAGCAACTGGACGTGCTGCTGCGCAACGCCAACGCCGATGCACAACGCCGCGTGCAGGAAAACCAGAGCTTTATCGAGAAGCTGGCGCGCCTGCAGTCCATCACCCTGCTGCCTGCTGGCGAGAAAGGCCCGGTTTCCGTCACCAAACTGGTGGACGGCGCCGAACTGCTGATCCCAATGGCGGGCTTTATCGATAAGGATGCGGAAATCGCGCGCCTGACGAAAGAAATGGCCAAGCTGGACGGCGAAATCGCCGCGATCGAAGGCAAGTTGGCGAACGAAAGCTTCGTCGCCCGAGCGCCGGAAGCGGTGGTGAATAAAGAGCGCGATCGTCTGGCGGCCTGCAAGGAAGGCAAAGTGAAACTGCAGGAACAACAGGCGACCATCGCCGCCCTGTAAGCCGCACCGTTGCCCTTCATCCGTTTAGGGTGCGGGGCAACGGTTAGCATCAGCAGAGAGCCTGGCCCACGGCGGCGGCTTGCCGCCATTGCATCCGGCCGGGTTTCAATGTTATTACAAAGCATTGCTATAGTAGAACACGCTTGGGCGCGGCCCCGGCGTGTTTTGCCCTGCCATCGCGACAGGTTTTCACGATTATTGGCAAGTGAGTATAAAGATATGACCACAGCAATCTCTACGCGCCTGCGGGTGCGCCCGATTACGGCAGCAGACAATGCCGCTATTGCTCAAGTCATTCGCGACGTTTCCGCCGAGCACGGCCTGACGGCGGATAAAGGCTATACCGTTTCCGATCCCGATCTGGACACGCTCTATCAGCTCTACAGTCGGCCGCGCAGCGCCTACTGGGTGGTTGAGATCGACGGGCGGGTTGCCGGCGGCGGCGGCGTGGCGCCGTTACAGGGCGGCGAGCCTGACGTGTGCGAATTGCAAAAGATGTACTTTCTGCCGGTGCTGCGCGGCAAAGGCCTGGCAAAACGCCTGGCGCTGCAGGCGCTGGACTTTGCCCGTGAACAGGGGTTCCGCCGCTGTTACCTGGAAACCACCGCCAGCCTGACGCAGGCCATCGCCCTGTATCAGCACCTGGGCTTTGCGCATATCGATCACGCCATGGGCACCACCGGGCACAGCGACTGCGAAGTCACGATGCTGAAAACGCTGTAGCCTTCAAAGAGCACGCTCCCCGCGCTGAAGCCCCAGTGCCTCTCGGGAGCGTGATTTCTGCCGGTTAGGCTAAACAGCCTAACCCGGCACTCCTGGCGATGGCTCACAACGGCTGATGTTCAACCTGCGGTATCCATGTTGGCCACGAACGGCCTTTTGATCATGCGTTCAATATGGGCCAGCACAACGCTGGTCAGATATGAAACCGCGATCAATAGCATGAGTATTAATGGCGTATACATCGGGTAGAAAATCGCTTTCTGCGCAAAGTGGTAACAATAAAAACTGTGGGTAAGCCACATATACATTGAGTGCCGGCCAAGCGCATCGACAACGCCATACAACGTTGCATTTATTTTTTCAGAGGACTTCATCAACGCACTAATAAATAACGGCGTTGCGAGGATCAAGCCCAGGTTCTTCAATAAGATGAAAGCAATCGCCGTCAGGAGAAACAGCCAAATAGCCGGCGTGGTTTCGATCTTATTCAGAACCTTTGCGATTAACGCGTTCTTAGGAAAGTCATTCGCGCGGCCAAAGACCATGCCAAGGCCAAATGGCAGTAGCCAGACAAAGTAATCGCTGATAAACAACGGCGCCAAATCATGACTGGTTAAGACCTTGCCAATACCCGCAGCCAATAACATAACCAACAATAATGTATAGTTATTCAGTTTAATCAATAACGGCAGAGAAAGCAGATACAATACGTAAAGCCTAAAGAACCACCACTCACCATTGTAGGTGGATTTTATCCCGATCAGGTTTTCAATAAATGTGGTGATTGACGTTGAGAAAGTCGGGCCAGGATAAAATATTATCCCGATTGGCACAAAAATAAAAATAACCAGCCAATAGCTAATATAGAGACTTTTCAACTTACCGAAAATATATTTAGCGGAGACTTCTCTCCGTAAAGAAAAACCATAGCCAGAAAGGAATAAAAACATCGCAACGCAGATGCGCCCAAACAAGCCAAGATAGGTTTCAATATACATATCGGTACCTGGCAGTATTCCTATGTAATTTATTGATACCTCGGGGCTGATTCGTTCAGGAAAAGAAAAAAGATGGTGGGCCAGCATTAATATAATCGCAATGCCCTTTAAATAGTTGGATTTCCCTTTTGAGATATTCATTGATAGTACCGTAACAATATGTCCCTGTAGGGGTATCGTACCATAGACAATGTCTCATTCCACCGATTTCACCCCTGATAAATATACCCACTCGCGGCGATATTAAGAATAATCCCATTAAAAATAAACATTATACTATTAAACAATAAATTAGCCGGGCGTTTAAAACCGTTAATTAATTATCATCCCTATTTCCGGGTAGCTTTAGCCAAAATAATTCGCGTTGTAGGCAGCACCACTGCCTATTCTGGCACAGCGGCCAGAATAGGTACGGACAACACGCAAACAGCATGACAGGGTATGTAAGCCGGCGTTAACCCAGCGCCCGGCCATCAGCCCCCGCCGGCACGCCGCTGTGAAAACGGAACTCGCTGTCCGGCGCCAGAATAAGCTGTGCCTCCAGCCGCCCGAAATGCGCAACGCGCTCGCTGATATCCTCACCGGCAATCTGCTGCGCCAGCGCCAGATAATCCTGATAGTGGCGCGCTTCAGAACGCAGCAGCGAAACATAAAAGCGGTTCAACTCATCGTCCAGGTGCGGCGCCAGCCGGGCAAAGCGCTCGCAGGAACGCGCTTCGATATAGGCGCCGCAGATGAGTTTATCGATCAGCGTCGCCGGATCGTGGGTGCGCACTTCGCGGATCATTCCCTTGGCATAACGGCTGGCGGTGATTTTACGATACGGGATCTGCCGCGCCTGCATAATGCCCAACACCTGGGAAAAATGATGCAGCTCTTCTTTAATCAGCAGCACCATCTTATCCACCAGATCCTGCCCGTAGGCCGAGCCGTTTTTCGGCAGGATCTTCTTGGTGAAATTGCTCTGGCGGAACAGGGTTTCCGGCTCGCCCTGCTCTTCGTGTACAAAGGCCTCGTAAGGCTTCAGCAATGCCAGCAGCGCGTCCCCGCCCTGTTTGTCCGCCACATAGCGGCGGATCAGCCACATGCCGGTCTGCGCCGCTTTCAGCTCGCACACCATATGGTCGGTCAGCAGCAGGCGCAGGTTTTCCGGGCGGCGCGCGGCGGCAATCCAGGCGTCTGGGGTTTCACAATGCAGGAAGTTCAGAATGGGTGTTAAAAGTGATTGGTATGTCATCGGGGTTAGCAAAGGCCGGCGCTGGCCGGCCCACAGGATAATGTTTTACCCTTCAGGCACCGGGCGCACGGCCTGATGCCTGAAAGCCTCGGCGGTAATCAGTGGCGTTTGCCGTCGTCGTCTTCGTCGATGAAATCGCCGTCTTCGTCATCCTCGCCGTCTTCACCGTTCGGATCTTCGAAGTAAGTGCCCCAACCGTCGTAGTTGACGCCGATTTTCTCGGCCAACTGCACCAGCTGTTCCACCTGTTGATCGATAGCATCAGCATTCAGGCCAAGTTCACTGATCACGTCGCAGCACATCAGCAAGACGCCATCTTCCCCTTCCAGCTCTTCGGCATCGGTCACTTCGTAGCCCAGCTTAAACGCCTCAACCGCAGCCTGTTCCAGCACCTCGAACTTTTCAGCGGAAAGGTGATGCTCGATGGTATAGAGCGCATCAGGATCGCTGCCGTCATCCAGCAGTTCTTCGATGATCAGGCGGGTTTCTTCACGTTGTTCTTCCAGCAATGCGCGGTTTGCCATGCCTATATCCTCAAGTCAAATGGCCGTTATTGGCGCTATTTTCCCACACCGCCGCCGCCGCTGCACGATAAACGTGAAAGATTTCCATCCCGGGGTTGAAATTGAATATTCATACATATAAAGTGAATTTTAATTCAACTCGAACTGCAGGGATACCCGGATATGAGCACGATGAACCCATTTTATAAACGTCATTTCTTAAGGTTAATGGATTTCACTCCCGCCGAGATCCTGGCGCTGCTTAAGCTGGCAGCCGATCTGAAACAGGCGAAAAAACAGGGCCAGGAAACCCGCCACCTGCAGGGTAAAAATATCGCGCTCATCTTCGAAAAAGACTCAACCCGCACCCGATGCTCTTTCGAAGTTGCCGCATACGATCAAGGCGCCCAGGTGACCTACCTCGGCCCAAGCGGCAGCCAGATCGGCCATAAGGAATCCATGAAAGACACCGCGCGCGTGCTTGGCCGCATGTACGACGGTATTCAATACCGCGGCTACGGCCAGGAACTGGTGGAAACCCTGGCGCACTATGCCGGCGTGCCGGTGTGGAACGGCCTGACCAACGAGTTCCACCCGACCCAACTGCTGGCGGATCTGCTCACCGTGCAGGAACACCTGCCGGGCAAAACCCTGGCGGACGTCAAGTTCGCCTATATCGGCGACGCCCGCAATAACATGGGCAACACCCTGATGGAAGCCGCGGCGCTGGTGGGGATGGACCTGCGCCTGGTGGCGCCGAAAGCCTGCTGGCCGGAAGCCGAACTGGTTGCCGAGTGCCAGGCGCTGGCGCAGCAGACCGGCGGCAAAATCACCCTGACGGATGAGATTGCCATCGGCGTGAAAGGCGTGGACTTCCTGTATACCGATGTGTGGGTATCCATGGGCGAACCGAAAGAAGCCTGGCAGGAGCGCATCCAGCAGTTGCGGCCTTATCAGGTGAACATGGCCATGGTGCAGCAGACCGGCAACCCGGCGGTGAAATTCCTGCACTGCCTGCCGGCGTTCCACGACGATAAAACCACCATTGGCAAACAGATGGCGGAACAGTACGGCCTGCACGGCGGCATGGAAGTCACCGACGAGGTGTTTGAATCCGAACACAGCGTGGTGTTCGATCAGGCGGAAAACCGCCTGCACACCATCAAAGCGGTGATGGTCGCGACGCTAAGCCAAACGCTGTAACCCCCTTTGGCGGGGTGCGGGCCAGGCCCGTACCCCGTTCACCACTGCCCTGCCCACTCCCCAGCCCAGGCGTTATCGCTTTTTGGCATATTAAATACCCGTTTGGCCTTTGCCAGACACGGAGCAAAATCCTACCGTGGGATGCGGCCGCCAGGCCGCCGGGTAACCCAATGATAAAAAAAACGTCTTACTGCGCACTCTGCACAGCATTCAGGGGATATTCATCTATGAAAGCCAAAACGCTGCTTCTGTTGATCCTGGCCGGCCTTTCCGCCCATGCGCTGGCCGCCACGCCGCCCACCACGTTAGTGGTGGCGCAATCGCTTGATGATATCGTCAGCCTCGATCCGGCCGAAGCCAACGAACTGTCCAGCATCCAAACCATTCCCAGCCTTTACCAACGGCTGGTCCAGGCCGATCGCGACGCCCCGGCTAAAATCACACCGGTGCTGGCGGAAAGCTGGCAGGCGGACGCGGCGGCGAAAACATTAACCGTCAAGCTACGCCCGCAGGCGGTTTTCACCTCCGGCAACCCATTGACCGCCGACGACGTGATCTTCTCCTATAGCCGCGCGGTGAAGATGAATAAATCCCCGGCGTTTATCCTCAACGTGCTGGGTTGGCAGCCAGATAACATTGACGCGCAGTTAACGAAAATCGACCAACACACGGTGCAACTGCGCTGGATCGCCGATGTCAGCCCGGCGGTGGCGCTGAATATCCTTTCCACGCCGATTGCCTCCATCGTCGACAGCAAAACCGTGCAGCACAACGTGAAAAGCGGCGACTACGGCAATGCCTGGCTGAAAATGCACTCGGCCGGCAGCGGCCCGTTCACTATGCGCGTTTACCAGCCGCACCAGGCGATTGTGCTGGATGCCAACCCGACCACCACAGGCAGCAAGCCGCTGCTGCACAGCATCATCATTAAAAACGTGCCGGATCCCGCCACCCGCCGCCTGCTCATCCAGCAGGGCGACGCCGACATCGCCCGCGAACTGGGGCCGGATCAAACCATCGCGCTGAAGAGCCAGCCGGGGATCAAGGTGCTGGAGATCCCCTCTGCCGAACTTAACTATCTGGCGTTCAACACCGGCAACACCGCTAATCCGCTGCTGAAAAACCCGGCGTTCTGGGAAGCGGCGCGCTACCTGGTGGATTACCAAGGCATCACCCGGGATCTGCTGAAGGGCCAGTATTTCGTTCACCAAAGCTTCTTGCCGATCGGTATGCCCGGCGCGCTGGAAGATAATCCATTCAGTTTCGATCCGGCCAAAGCCAAGGCCATCCTGGCTAAAGCCGGCATCACCCACGCCGCCTTCACGCTGGACGTAGAAAACAAACCGCCGTTCATCACCATTGCCGAAGCCTTGCAGGCCAGCTTCGCCGCGGGTGGTGTGAAGGTCGAACTGCTGCCGGCCGCCGGCAGCCAGGTGTATGCGCGGGTGCGCGCCCGGCAGCACCAGGCCGCCATCCGCCTGTGGATACCGGACTATTTCGACGCCCATTCCAACGCCAGCGCCTTTGCCTATAACGACGGCAAGGCCAGCACGGTCGCCGGTTTGAACGGCTGGCAGATCCCGCAGTTGAACAAGCAAACGCTGGCCGCGGTGGCCGAGGCCGATCCGGCTAAGCGCACCGCGTTGTATACTGAACTACAGCAGGCGCTGCAACGCAGCTCACCTTATGTGTTTATCGATCAGGCCAAAACCGAAGTGGCGCTGCGCGATAACGTTAAAGGCTACCAGCAGGGCCTGAATGCCGATATGGTCTACTACGATCGCGTCAGTAAATAACCCAGCCGCGCGCCGGGTGCTGTTGTATTCGTTAAGGTGAGTAAAATCGGAGCCAATCGTTTGCTCGTGGGCAAAAATGCGCGCTTTAGCGCTTGCAGTCGCGAAAAGCATGCGTATAATGCGCGACAATTTGCCAGGAGAAAGTATGACTATCAGCGTGTGTTTTGTTCGCCATAACCGACAAAACCGGCTGCCGTTCGGCGGCCTGCTGCCGTTATTTCTCCTGTGGCTAAACCGATCGCTTCAAGCCCCTCGTTGAGGGGCTTTTTTTTGCCTGAAAAAGACAGTTTGTTCAACACGCCCAGCGCCACGGGCACGAGTCGAGGAGAGTGAAAATGGCCAACCCGCTGTATCATAAGAATATCATCTCTATTAACGATCTCAGCCGCGAGGAGCTGGAGCTGGCGCTGCGCACCGCCGCCCGCCTGAAAGCCACCCCACAGCCGGAGCTGCTGCGCCACAAAGTGATCGCCAGCTGTTTCTTCGAAGCCTCGACCCGCACCCGTCTGTCGTTCGAAACCGCCATCCAGCGCCTGGGCGCGTCGGTGGTCGGCTTTTCCGACAGCAGCAACACCTCGCTGGGCAAAAAAGGCGAAACGCTCGCCGACACCATCTCGGTCATCAGCACCTACGTCGACGCCATCGTGATGCGCCATCCGCAGGAAGGGGCCGCGCGCCTGGCGTCTGAATTCGCCGGCGGTATCCCGGTGCTTAACGCCGGCGACGGCGCCAACCAGCACCCAACGCAAACGCTGCTGGATCTGTTCACCATCCAGGAAACCCAGGGCCGCCTGAACAACATCAACATCGCGATGGTGGGCGATCTGAAATACGGCCGCACGGTGCACTCGCTGGCCCAGGCGCTGGCCAAATTCCAGGGCAACCGCTTCTACTTTATCGCGCCGGAAGCGCTGGCGATGCCGGGCTACATCCTGCAAATGCTGGAAGAGAAAGGCATTGCCTACAGCCTGCACGAAAGCATTGAAGAGGTGGTGCCGGAGCTGGATATCCTGTACATGACGCGCGTGCAGAAAGAGCGGCTCGATCCTTCCGAATACGCCAACGTGAAGGCGCAGTTCATTCTGCGCGCCGCCGATCTGCACGGTGCGCGCGCCAACCTGAAAGTGCTGCACCCGCTGCCACGCATTGATGAAATCACCAGTGACGTGGACAAAACGCCCTATGCCTACTATTTCCAGCAGGCGGGCAACGGTATCTTTGCCCGCCAGGCGTTGCTGGCGCTGGTGTTAAACGAAGAATTGGCTTTTTAAGGGGAGAAACGTAATGACTCACGATAACAAACTCCAGGTTGAAGCGATCAAATGCGGTACGGTGATTGACCACATCCCGGCGCAGATCGGTTTTAAACTGCTCACCCTGTTCAAGCTGACCGCGACCGACCAGCGCATCACCATCGGCCTGAACCTGCCTTCCAAGGCGCTGGGGCACAAGGATCTTATCAAGATCGAGAACACCTTCCTGACCGAGCAGCAGGCCAACCAGTTGGCGATGTACGCGCCGAAGGCCACGGTCAACCGCATCGACAATTACGAAGTGGTGCGCAAACTGACGCTAAGTCTGCCGGACCACATCGACGGCGTGCTGACCTGCCCCAACAGCAACTGCATCAGCCGCAGCGAGCCGGTGTCGTCCAGCTTCAGCGTGAAGTCACGGGAAGGCGACGTGCACCTCAAATGCCGCTACTGCGAAAAAGAGTTTGAACATCAGGTGGTTCTGCAAGCGGACTGACCAGGCGGCCGGCGGAGGACGCGTCCGCTGCCGGCGGTTGCCCCGGCCAACGTACATGCAACTTGAGCGATGACGTGTATATAATGCGTTTTCTACATTAAAGACGCCGTTAATCAGGAGAGAAAATGTCTCGTAATATCAGCACCGAATTAGCCCCCGCTGCGATTGGCCCTTACGTACAGGGCGTGGATCTGGGCAGTATGATCATGACCTCCGGCCAGATCCCTGTCGATCCGAAAACCGGCGCCGTTGCCGAAGACGTTACCGCCCAGGCGCGCCAGTCGCTGGAGAACGTGAAGGCGATCGTCGAAGCCGCCGGCCTGAAAGTGGCCGATATCGTGAAAACGACCGTTTTCGTGAAAGATCTTAACGACTTCGCCACGGTTAACGCCGCTTATGAAGCCTTCTTTACCGAGCACCACGCGCCGTTCCCGGCTCGTTCCTGTGTGGAAGTGGCCCGTCTGCCAAAAGACGTAAAAATCGAAATCGAAGCGATCGCTGTTCGCCGCTAATCGGCGGTAATCCGCAGTGCCCCACGGCTGGCCACGCCGGCCGTGCAATCCCCCCGCCTACGGCCCATCGTTGTGCATCTGCCGGCAATGAGATCTTTTTTGCCCTCCAGGGTGCGCCATCAGCGACCATAGTTAACTCTATGCCCCGAAAAGCTGCCCCGTTTTAACGCGCAGCGCGCCGGCCACGCACCATAAACGTGCTTGATACGGCCTTTTTCACGGTTTTAGCGCCCTTTTTCACCCCGAAAACATTTTGGCACATTTTATGCTGAATCCTTCTACAGCCTGGAATGCCAACGAGGTGATGGATGCTAAATATAGACCTTTCTGCTTCACCGTTTTTTGATGAGATGTTACTGGCTGAGGGGAAACACCGCGGCCACTACGAAGCTTACTGGCATTGGCTGCAACAGGCCGACCAAAAGGCCATTCAACGTAAAAAAGAAGAAGCTGCACTGCTGTTTCACCGTGTGGGAATTACCTTCAACGTCTATGGCGAGGACGACGGCGCCGAGCGGCTGATCCCGTTCGACAGCGTGCCCCGTATCATCCCGGCCGGCGAATGGGCGATGCTCGATCGCGGCATTCGCCAACGCGTACAGGCGCTCAACGCCTTCCTGCATGATATCTACCACCAACAACATATCCTGAAAGCGGGCATCATCCCGGCGGAGCAGGTGTTGGCCAACGACCAATACCAGCCCTGTATGCAAGGGGTCGATCTGCACCGCAATATCTATGCGCATATCATCGGCGTGGACATGGTGCGCAACAGCGACGGCCAGTACTACGTGCTGGAGGACAACCTGCGCACCCCGTCCGGCGTGTCCTACATGCTGGAAAACCGCAAGATGATGATGCGCCTGTATCCGGAGCTGTTCGCCCAGCAGCGTATCCGCCCGGTGGAACGCTACCCGTCCTACCTGCTGCAAACCCTGCGTGAAAGCACCCCCGTCAACGATCCCACCGTGGTGGTGCTGACGCCGGGCCGCTTCAACAGCGCCTATTTCGAGCACAGCTTCCTGGCGCAGCAGATGGGGGTGGAGCTGGTGGAAAGCGCCGATCTGTTTGTGAAAGACGGCGTGGTGTTTATGCGCACCACCGAAGGGCCGTGCAAGGTCGATGTGATTTACCGCCGCGTTGACGATGCGTTTCTTGATCCGTTGGCGTTCCGCCCGGATTCGATGCTCGGCGTGCCGGGGCTGCTGTCGGTTTACCGCGCCGGCAACGTGGTGCTGGCGAACGCCATCGGCACCGGCGTGGCCGACGACAAATCCATCTACCCGTACGTGCCGGAAATGGTGCGCTTCTATCTGCAGGAAGAGCCGATCCTCAACAACGTGCCCACCTGGCAGTGCCGCCACCCGAACGAGCTTTCCTACGTGCTGGCCAATCTGGAAAAAATGGTGGTGAAAGAAGTCCACGGCGCCGGCGGTTACGGCATGCTGATCGGGCCGGCCGCCACGAAGGACGAGATCGCGCATTTCCGCACCCTGCTGCAAACCAAACCGCACAATTATATCGCCCAGCACACGCTGGCGCTGTCTACCTGCCCGACCTTCGTCAACGAGGGCCTGGCGCCGCGCCATATCGATCTACGCCCCTTTGCCTTAAGCGGGGCCGAGATCCGCCTGGTGCCGGGCGGCCTGACGCGCGTTGCGCTGGCGGAGGGTTCGCTGGTGGTCAACTCGTCACAGGGGGGTGGAACAAAAGATACCTGGGTATTGGAGGATGACGCATGCTGAGCCGCACTGCCAGTGAACTCTATTGGATGGCCCGCTATCTGGAGCGGGCCGAAAGCATCGCCCGGGTACTGGACGTCACCAACAAGCTGTCAATGATGCCGACCCGCGGCAGCGAAAACCACGATTTAAAAGTGCCTCTTAACCTGACCAACACCGGAGAACTTTACGCGGCGGCCTATACTGAAATCACTATGGCGAATCTGGTGAGCTTCTTCGCGCTGGACAACCGCAACCACAGCAGCATCTACAGTTGCCTGCAGATGGGCTGGAATAATGCCCATGCGGTGCGCGGCAGCCTGTCGTCGGAAGTGTGGGAGTGCATTAACGCCACCTGGATCGAAATGAAGCTGATCCGCCGCCAAGGCATCGACGCCGTCGGCGCAGACAGCTTTTTCGACTGGGTGAAAGAGCGCGCCCATCTGTTCCGCGGCGCCATCTTCGGCACCCTGTTGCGCAGCGACGCCATGTACTTTATCCGCCTGGGCACCCTGCTGGAACGGGCGGACGGCACGGCGCGCTTACTGGATGTAAAAAACCAACTGCAGGCAGCCGATGACGACCCGGTGCGCGAGTATTACCGAATGGACACGCTGTTGCGGGCGGTCAGCGCGCGCGAAGCCTACCACAGTATTTATAAGCAGCAGCTCAGCCGCGACACCATTGCCGAACTGATGATTTTGCGTAATGAAATCCCGCGTTCGCTGCTGGCCTGCGTCGGCGATATGGTACAGCAGTTGGAACACATCGGCGGCACTCGCTCCAACGGGCCACGCCGCCTGGCGCATACGCTGCTGGCAGAACTGCGCTTTAGCAGTATCCAGGATCTGAATGCGGTCGGCCTGCACACCTGGCTGAACGACTTCCTGGCGCAGATTAACCAGATTGCCGAAAGCATTCACCATACCTATCTGGAGGCACAATGAGACTGAACATTGAGCACAGCACCCATTACACCTATGCCCAGCAGGTACGGCGCAGCACCCAATACCTGCGCCTGACGCCGCAGGATTCGCAGCATCAGCGCATCATATCCTGGCAGTTGACGCTGCCGGAAAACGCGGTGCGCACCACCGATGCGTTTGGCAATGTGCTGCACGTGCTGACGCTGGACGTGCCGCACCAGGCCATCACCATACAGGCCCACGGCGTGGTCGAGATTGAAGACAGCGCCGCGGATCAGGCGGCCGGCCATCTTTCACCGCTGGTGTACCTGCGCCACAGCCCGCTGACCCAGCCGGACAGCGCGATCCGCACCTTCGCCCAGCGCTATTACCAGCCACAGGACGCGCTGGCCAGCCTGGAAACCCTGATGAGCGAGCTGCTGCTGAAAATGCCCTACAGCCCAGGCACCACCAGCGTCACCGACAGCGCCGCCGAAGCATTCGCCGTCGGCCAGGGCGTTTGCCAGGATCACACCCACGTGTTCCTGGCCTGCTGCCGCAGCCTGAACATCCCCGCCCGCTATGTGAGCGGTTATCTGTATAACGACGATTCGCCGCACGTTGCTACTCACGCCTGGGCCGAAGCCTGGCTCAACGATCGCTGGCACTGTTTCGACATCAGCAACAACACTTGCCTGCCGCACAGGCACCTGAAACTGGCGGTCGGGATAGACTATCTGGATGCCTGCCCGGTACGCGGCGTGCGCCTGGGCGGCGGCAGCGAAAATATGCAAACCGCGGCTGCGGTGCAAATGTTGCCGGATGAGCAAGAACAGTAGAGGGGAAAAGATAATGGCGCCCGCTGGGGCGCCATTAATAGAAATCAGCTAAGTTTATCTTCCAGCCCGTGGCGTTTGATCATCGCCGGCGGCGTGGCGTTATGGCTCCAGTTCAGCGAGCGAATTTGCGGGCGTGGGGCTTTGTTTTTTTTACCGGGCAGCTTAATCACCAACGCTTTTTCGTGATACAGCTTCAGCACAATCACCGCAAACGCCAGTAGCGCGGTGATACCGTTGGCAGACATGACCGGCACGTCATGCATTTTAAAACCGTAGAAAGTCCAGCAGGAAACGCCGAAGAACAGCGCCGCGTACATCCCGAGCGAAATACCGGTGGTGTCTTTGTTTTTTATGATGTGCAACACCTGCAGGCAGAAGGAACCGGTGGTGACCCAGGCCGCCAACGTCCCAAGCGCAAACGGCCACGGCGAAAGGAAAATGATCGAAAGCATTGCCGCAGCAATGGTAAAAACAACAATTAGAATACTTTTCATATTATGCCTCTGTTATTTTTCCTGGCTACTCAACCATCGCTTAACCTCAGCAACGGCATCACGCAGATCGCTTATCAATTCTTTTTTCTGCGCCAGTGAACCAAAGAGTTTTTTATTGCTGGCGTAGGCCAGTAGAGCGTCATCCGCAGCAAAAATAGCATCGAAATCCACGCTGTCGATTGCCCGATCCTGATAGTCAAACGGCAGCTTCTGCTGCTGGCGCGCCTGCATAAACAAGAAGAACAGGGCCGGCAGGATCATTGCCGCACGCGGTGTTTCACCCTGCTGATAACGCTGCTTGAGCGTCGGGACAATAAACTCATGCATCTTGGCGATGCTGTCTGAAGAGACGCGCTGATTGGTATCGCGCACCCAGCGGTTGCCAAAGCGCTCCAACGTCGTATCGCAGTACTCTGTCAAATCAAAGGCAGCGGGATGCAGCGCCGCGGCCACGTCGTCCAGCACATAGGCGCGGATCCAGGCGTCCACCTGCGGCAGGGCAATGCTTTGATCGATATATTTTTTACCCACCAGCGCCCCGGCCCAGGCAATGCCGCTGTGGCTGGCGTTGAGGATGCGAATTTTCGCTTCTTCATACGGCGTGACGCGTTCGGTAAACTCCACGCCCACCTTCTCCAGCGCCGGGCGGCCGGCGATGAAATCATCCTCAATCACCCATTGGGAGAAGGTTTCGCAGGTCAGGGGCGCGCGGTCTTCAATGCCCTGCTGCGCCAAACGTTCGTTGATTTGCGGATCGTATTTCGGCGTGATGCGATCCACCATGCTGTTCGGCGCCCGCGTATTGGCGCGGATCCAGGCTTCCAGCGCGCTATTGTTCTGCGCCTGCACGAACTCAATCAGGCCGCGGTAGAAGCTGTCGCCGTTGTTGCGCAGGTTATCGCAGCTCAGCAACGTTACCGGGCCGCTGTCCTGGGCCATTCTGGCACGCAGAATTTTACTCAGCGCGCCGTACAGCGTGCGGGTTTCCCCTTCTTCACGCAGATCTGCGGCAATCGCTTTATCCGTAATATCCAGGTGGCCGTCATCATCCAGGAAATAGCCCCCTTCAGTGACGGTAAAAGAAATTATTTTGGTTGACGCCTGTGCACCACATTTAATAACGGAGCGGATGCCTTCATCCCACAGAATAATGTCTTTAATAGCGGAAATGGTTTGATAATTGAATTCACCCTGCGGTGAGATTGATTCCAGCGTATAGCGGCCTTGCTGTTGATGGAGGTGTTGCAGCATTTCTTGCGTGGCGCTGTTACGAATATTCGCCAACGCCATATGCCAGTCTGTTTCCCCATTCTCCCTCAGTTGATTCAAATACCACGCCTGATGCGCTCGATGAAATGCGCCAGCCCCAAGATGCAACCACGTTCGCTTATTTTCTACAGTCAAACTTACTCCTTAATCCCAATGGACAGATTCAGTCATGTTGTTAACGTTAGCATATTTATTTCACAAAATAAAATTAATGGCCAAATAAGCAGCGACTGCCCGGGAAAATATCCGTGGGATATATTGAATTTATTACCGTATATCAACCAGCTAGCGGCTGAACATTATTTGGCCGCTGCCACTTGCCGAACGGCCTGGATTACGGCAGGCTAACGGTATCGTTTTCCGGTGCGCAAAGCCTGCGGCGCGCGGCGTATGCAGGCACCGGTATCCACCGCCGCGCGGTGTAACACCTTGTTTGAGGGACTGTTGTATGACCTATTGTGTGGCCATGGGTTTGTCATCCGGGTTGGTGTTTGCTTCCGATTCACGCACCAACGCCGGGGTCGACCATATTTCAACCTTTCGTAAACTGCATGTGTTCCAGCAAGACGGCGAGCGCACGCTGGTTCTGCAAAGCGCCGGCAACCTGGCCACCACCCAAAGCATCATCAGCCTGCTGCTACGCCGCAGCCAGGATCCGGATCAGCACAGCATGCTGACCGTGCGCAGCATGTACGATGCGGCAACGCTGGTGGGGGAAACGGTGCGGGAAGTGATCCATCGCGACAGCAGCGCCCAGCAAAACGGCACCGCCACCGATTTTAGCTGCAGCCTGCTGCTCGGCGGCCAGATCAAGGGCGAAGAGATGCGGTTGTTCAATATCTATCCGCAGGGCAACTTCATTGAATCGGCCCATGACACGCCCTATTTCCAGATTGGCGAGAGCAAGTACGGCAAGCCGATTATCGATCGCGTGCTGGATTACGATACGCCGCTGGAACAGGCCATGCAGTGCGCGCTCATCTCGATGGATTCCACGCTGCGCAGCAACCTGTCGGTCGGCCTGCCGCTGGATGTTATGATCTATCCACGCGATAGCTTCAGCGCCGCCCAGCAGTACCGCATTACCGAAAACCACCCCTATTTCAGCACCATTCGTAAAGGCTGGGGGGAAGGGCTGGTCAGTATTTTCAAACAGTTGCCGCCGCTGGTGCTGTAACCGTTTGGGCCGGGCGCCCCGCGCCCGGCCCGTTACCGTTGCCAGCTAGGCGTGGTGGGTGGAGCCCAGCGGCACACCCTGCGCTTTATCTTCGCCGATCGGTTCAACTTTCCCCAGCAGGAACAGATAGTTAAGTATCCCCAACACCACCAGCGCGGCGGAGAACACCAGCGCGTAGGTGAAGGAGCCGGTGGCCGCCACAATCGCCCCGGTCACAATCGGGCCGATCGCGCCGCCAAAGTTGGACACAGTGTTTTGCAAACCGGCCACAATGGAAACGCTGTTCTTCGGCGCCACGTCGCCGGGCAATGCCCATACCTGCGAAGCCGCCACGGTGGTGCCGGATTTCGCCACGCACAGCAGGAAGACCGTCATAAACACTGAATCGGTAAACGGGGCAAAACCGATGCACAGCGCCATCAGCAGGCCAATGGTTAAAAACAGTTTGCGCGTGGCGGTCAACGAGAGCTTGCCGCTGTGCGCCACCCGATCGGATGCCCAGCCGGCGATCACTTCCACCACCATGCCGCAGAGCAGCGGCAGCGCGGCAACCATCCCCATCTTGATGAAGTCCATCCCCTTTTCCTGCACCAGATAGGTCGGCAGCCAGGTAATAAAGAAATAAGAGGTGTAGTTGATGGTGAAAAAGCCCAGGCACATCGCCCAGATGTTGCGATAGCGCAGCAGCTTGTACCAGCGCATTGGCAGCACGCTTTTATCGCCGTGGTGCTGCTTTTGGCCGTCGCGGATATAGCGCACTTCCTGTTGGCTGATCAGCTTGTGGTCTTCCGGGTTTTCGGCGTAAATGAAATACCAAGCGATCACCCACAGCAGGCCGACGGCGCCGATAATCAGGAACGTCATGCGCCAGTCCACCACGAAAATCATCCACACAATCAGCGGCATCGCCACCGCGCCGCCAAATTTCGACGCGCTGTCAAACAGCCCGGAAATGGTGGCGCGCTCGCGATCCGGGAACCAGCGCGCCGCGATACCGGCGTTGCTGGGGTAGGCCGCGGCTTCGCCCACGCCAAGCGCCAGGCGCAGCGCCAGCAGGGATTTAAAGCCGGTGGCCAGCCCCATCGCCGCCGTGGCGATAGACCACCAGCCCACCGCCAGGCCCAACCCTTTCTTTTGGCCGTAGCGATCGGCAAACCAGCCGGCGGGAATTTGCAGCAATGAATATGACCAGAAAAACGCAGCCATAATGAATCCCATCATTTCCGGCGACAGCTGGAGCTCATCAATCAGGTGCGGCGCAGCGGCGGAAAGCACCGTGCGGTCGATATAATTTATGGCGATCGCCAGCCACATCAGGCCGGCGACCCACCAACGAATGCGGGTTTGGGTTGCTGTTGTATTCATTGTTATCGGGCCAGTAAATAAGAGATCGGAGTATTCCCGGCATAATTAACCTGGCGGCGGCATTCACCATGCTGCTGCTTGAATTATTCCGGCCGTATTGACTGAAAATATTTTCAGTCATTAATAAGAAAGCGTTAGCGCCTTCTTATTATTTTTCTGGTCGCGCTGTTTACAGTGAATTCATAATATTGACGGGGCGTTCCCCTTGATTGATACACTGGATAATTTGCTGTACGCAGCGTTCGCCAATGGCGCTGATTGCGCCGTCGGTATATCCCGCAATATGCGGGGTAGGGATAAAATTATTCAGCGTAAACAGGGGATGATTATTTAGCGGCTCCTGCTCAAAAACATCCGCCGCGGCGCCGGCTATGGCATTATTTAACAACGCCTGGTAAAGATCCTGCTCGTTAACAATACCGCCGCGCGATACGTTAATCAGAAAAGCCGATGGCTTCATCTGCTCAAAACGCGCGGCGTTGAACAGGTTGCGGGTATCCTCGGTTAATGGCGTATGCAGGGTAATAAAGTCGCTTTGCGCGGTCAGCTGCGCCAAATCAACAAACTCCACGCCATGTTCAGCGGCAAAGGCTTCATCGCGATAAAAATCAAACGCCAGCACGCGCATGTTGAACCCGCTGGCGCGCAGCGCCACCTGTTTGCCGATGTTGCCCAGGCCGACGATACCCAGCGTTTTGCCGTACACGTCGGTGGCGAAAATACGCGGCCACGTACCGGCACGGGTTTCCTGCGCCGCCTGAGTCACCTGGCGGGCGCCATCTAGGATCAGCGCGAAAGCAAAATCGGCCACGGCATGCTTATTGGCATCCGGCACGTTGGTGACGTAAACCCCGCGTTCACGGGTGGCGTTCAGATCGATATTGTCCACGCCGACCCCATGTTTACACACAATTTTCAGCGTTGGCGCCCGTGCCAGCAGCTCGGCGTTAACGTCGGTGAAGGCGACGATCATCGCCACCGTCTCGGCAAGGTGCGGTTCAAGCGCGGACAGCGCCGCATCCGCCGGCAGCATGACCAGTTCAAAGCCCCATTCGCGCAACGTCTCGATCGGTGCGGGATCGTATTTGGCGAAAGAAGGGGAAGTACAGATGACTTTCATCGTTGCATCCTCATCGTGGTAAGGCGGCGCCGCAGCGCCGCTGCCGCCGTTATTGCAAATACTGCTGCACAACCTGGCGAATACGTTGTTCATCCTGCTCGCTAAAGCGCACGGCATAACGGCTTTCGCCCACCTCATGACCGAGCAGCGCCAGGGCCTTTTTCACCGCCGCCGGCGAGAACGCCACGCTGTACAGATCGGTGCGCAAGCCGGTGACGTTTTCCTGCGCCTGGCGCGATGCAGCGATATCGCCACGTTGGAAATGCGCCCAAATAGCATTGATTTCATCAGGCGCCACGTTGGCCAGCCCGGAGATACAGGCGCTGCAACCGTCGACAAAGCCCTGGTGGATCAACGAATCCGGCCCGTTCAGCACATTAAAGCCGCTGATGCCTTCGGCCGCCTGCAAGAAGCCTTTCAGGCTGTCGTAGCTGCCGGCGCTGTCCTTGATGCCGATAATGTTCGGGTGTTGCGCCAGTTGGCGCACGGTTTCCGGCTGCAGGGTGTTGCCCGTGCGCGCCGGGATGTTGTAGAGAAACACCGGCACCGGAACCGCATCGGCGATTTTCAGGTAGTGATAAATCAGCTCTTCCTGCTTGAGCGGCACAAAGTACGGGGTGATCACCGATACGGCATCCACCCCAAGCGCGGCCACCTGTTTACCCAGATGAATGGTTTCACGCGTGGAGATCTCGCCGATATGGCCGACCACCGCCGCCTGGCCGTTCACTTCCTCCACGCAGGTCTGGGTCACCGCCAGCTTCTCTTTTTCATTCAGCACAAAGAATTCGCCGTTGGTACCGCCGCAGAAAATCCCGTTGCCGGCGGCCAACTGGCGGCGGATCTGCACGCGCATCGCCGCTGGGTGATATGCCCCCTGGTGATCAAAGGTGGTGACAATGGCGGTGAGTACGCCCTCTATTTTTCTGGTCATGGTTTTCCTCGGTTTCTGTCAGGTATTTTTAGCCGGGAACAGCGTCAGATAGATGTCGCGCACATCATCGGCGCTGACCTTGGATGGGACATTTTTCATCAGGCGCTGAACGTCCAGCGCCGCTTCCACCAGATACGGCAGATGGTCGCTGCCAATGCCGAGCGCTTCCAGGCTGGCGGGTAACTGCAGGCGTTTGACCAGATCGGCGAAATAGGCCACCAGCGCGTGGGATTTTTGCTCCTCGCTTAGAGAGGCATCGGCATCGGGGATCAGGTCATAGGCCACGGCGAACTTGCTGACCGCGGCCGGGCGCACGAAACGCATACAGGGCGCCAGCAGGATGGCGTTGGCAACGCCATGGGGAATGTGGTACTTGCCGCCCAACGGATAGGACATGGCGTGCACCAGGTGGGTGCCGGCATGGGCGATCGCCGCGCCGCCGTAATAAGAGGCCCACAGCATGTCGAGTTTGGCCTGCAGGTTGTCCGGCTGCGCCACGGCGGTTTCCAGGCTGGCGAACAGTTTCTTCATGCCGATCAGGGCATAGTTGTCGCTCACCGGGTTGGCGACGGTGGCGGTAAAGCATTCGATCAGGTGGCAAAGCGCATCAATGCCGGTTGAAGCGGCAATCTGCGCCGGCATGCTGGTGGTCAGTTCCGGCACCAACGCCACGTAATCCGGCAGCATGACCGGTGAAATAATGCCGACTTTGGTTTCTTTTTCCGGGATCGCCAGGATCGCGTTTGGGGTGGCTTCCGAGCCGGTGCCGGCCGTGGTGGGGATCAGCAGCGACGTGGCGCGCCTGAGCGGCTTTTCCCCGGCCAACAGCGCCTCCAGCGTTGGCGCCTGCGCAATGCACAGCACCGACAGCAGTTTGGCGACGTCCAGCACGCTACCGCCGCCGATGCCAATCACCAGATCCGTCTCCTGCACCGGCAACTGCTGCAAAATGGCGGCGACATCATGCTGGCTCGGCTCCGGCGGCACGCTATCCACCACCACCAAATGCCCGGCGCCGGCGCGAACCTGGGCGATAAACGCCTGGGCGGCAGGGATACGGGCAATATTCCGGTCCGTCACCAGCAGTACGCTGCGCTTTCCCGTTAACAGGTAACCAATGTCATTAAGCGCCTGATAGCCGCTGATAAGGGTGCTGTTGATATTCATTATTACCGACTCTCCTCCCGGCCCGTTGGGCAACGGTGATTTTATTTACTCAAAATCACGCCATCTTTACTGCGTGTCGTGCTTATTTTATAGGCCATCTCGATATTGATTAATTTGAACTTGCTCACATATAATCAATTATGATTGAATATAATCAATGGCAGCGTAACACGAAAAAGGCGGAATACGATGCAGTGGAACACACCGGTTCTGGTCATCGCAGATGATTTCACCGGCGCGAACGATGCCGGTATCGGGCTTGCCAGCGCTGGCGCCCAGGTCAGGGTGCTGTTTGAGCCGCAGGTAGCCGCCGCGCAAACGCAAGGAGTGCGGGTGATCAGCACCGACAGCCGGGCCGCCACAGCGGAAGAGGCAGCGCAGCGCGTTCGCCAGGCGCTAGCCGGCTGGCCGCAAGGATTGGGTTGGGTGTTCAAGAAGATCGATTCAACGCTGCGCGGCAACCTGGGCGCCGAAGCGGAAGCCGCGCTGTTGGCCAGCGGCGCGCCAATGGCGCTGATCGCCCCGGCGGTGCCCCGGCTTGGGCGCATTACCCGCGGCGGCAACTGCCTGATCCACGGCCGCTTATTAACGGAAACGGAATTCGCCAGCGATCCCAAAACGCCTATCACCACCGCCAGCATTCAGCAGCGCCTGCAACAACAAAGCGCCCTGCCCTGCAGCCGGCTGCCTTTGGCGGCGGTGCGCGGCGGCGAACTGCAAGCGGCACTGGCGCAGTTGCAGCAACAGCACGCGCGTTTTGTCATCGTTGATGCCGAAACCGATGACGATCTGCAACGCCTCATGCTGGCGGCGGCCCGCTTGCCACAGCGGCCGCTGCTGATCGGCGCAACCGGCCTGAGCGATGCCCTGGGCAGGCTGCTGGCCGACCGCCGCCCCGCTCCGCTGTTGGCGGTGATTGGCTCAATGAGCGAAATGGCGCAGCGGCAAATCGCACAGTTGAACGCCAGCCACGCCATCACGCTGGTGGATATCGATATCGAAGCGATGTTCCAGGGCTGGCCGCAGTTGGCGCTCTGGCGCAGCACCGTGGTTCAGGCACTGGCGCAAGGCCGGCACTGCGTGATCCGCACCAGCCGGCAGGCGGCGCAACGGCAAACCATTGACCAACTGTGCCGGCAGCACCGGATCACGCGCCGCCGGTTGGGGGAAGATCTGTGCGCGCTGCTGGCCCAACTGACCCAGGAAGTCCTGGAAATACAAACGCCGGCCGGGCTGTACCTTTCCGGCGGCGACGTGGCGCTGGCGGTCGCCCGCGGGCTGGGCGCCAGCGGCTTTCAGATTCATGGGCAGGTGGCGGGCTGTGTGCCCTGGGGCCACCTGTTGAACGCCCGGCACAATTTGCTGGTTATGACTAAAGCCGGTGGCTTTGGTGATGAAAATACCCTGGTAGAAGTCATCCGTTTCATTGAGGAGAAGTCGAGTGAGTAAAACTATTGCAGTCACCATGGGCGATCCGGCGGGCATCGGGCCAGAAATTATCATCAAGTCGCTGGCGCAGGGGGAGCTTGCCGGCGCGCCGGCGGTGGTGGTGGGCTGTGCCGCTACGCTGCGGCGCATCATCGGCATGGGCATTACGCCGCCGGCGGAATTGCGGCTGCTTGGCAGCATGGCCGACGCCCGCTTCGCGCCCGGCATCATTAACGTGATCGACGAGCCGCTGGCGCAGCCGGATAGCCTGCAGCCAGGCCGGGTGCAACGGCAAGCCGGCGATCTGGCCTACCGCTGCATCAAGCGCGCCACCGAACTGGCGCTGGCCGGCGAGGTAGACGCCATCGCCACCGCGCCGCTCAACAAAGAGGCGCTGCACGCGGCCGGCCATCTTTACCCCGGCCACACTGAACTGCTGGCCAAGCTGACCCACAGCAAAGATTACGCCATGGTGCTGTATACCGACCGGCTGAAGGTGATCCACGTCACCACCCACATCGCCCTGCGCAAATTCCTGGATACGCTCAACCGTGAACGGGTGGAAACGGTTATCGGCATGGCGGATACCTTCCTCAAGCGCGTGGGCTACGCCGCGCCGCGCATCGCTGTCGCCGGCGTGAACCCGCACGCCGGGGAAAACGGCCTGTTCGGCGATGAGGAGATCACCATTGTCGGGCCAGCGATCCAGGCCATGCAAGCGCACGGCATTGATGCCTACGGCCCGTGCCCGCCGGATACCGTTTACCTGCAATGCTACGAGGGGCAATACGACATGGTGGTGGCGATGTACCACGATCAGGGGCACATTCCGCTCAAGCTGTTGGGTTTTTATGACGGGGTGAACATCACCGCCGGGCTGCCGTTTATCCGCACCTCGGCCGACCATGGCACCGCATTTGATATCGCCTGGACAGGCAAAGCGAAGTCTGAGAGCATGGCAATCTCGATCAAACTTGCCATGCAACTTGCCTAGGAAAGGTATGAAGGGACAAAGCCGCCTCGACCAGATTATGGACTATCTGAAAAGCCATAATCTGGTCACCGTTGATCAACTGGTTACTGCCATTTCAGCTTCACCGGCCACTATCCGCCGTGATCTGATAAAACTTGACCACGAAGGGGTGATCAGCCGGACGCACGGTGGGGTAACGTTAAACCGCTTTATCCCTGCACAACCCACGACGGTAGAAAAGATGCAACGCAATCTGGCGGAAAAACAGGCCATCGCGCAACGCGCGGTGGCGTTTGTCAAAGCCGGCGATGCCATCATACTGGACGCCGGCACCACCATGCTTGAACTGGCGCGCCAGCTCACGCACCTGCCGCTGCGGGTGATCACCGCCGATCTGCACATTGCGCTGTTCCTGTCGGAATTCAAACAAATCGAAGTCACCATTATCGGCGGGCGCATTGATGACAGCAGCCAATCGTGCATCGGTGAACATGGCCGCCGGCTGCTGCGCGGTATCAATCCCGATATCGCCTTCGTCAGCTGCAACTCCTGGAGCCTGGAGAAAGGCATCACCACCCCGACGGAAGAAAAGGCCGGGCTGAAGCAGGATCTGCTGGCTAACGCGCGCCGCCGGGTGCTGCTGGCGGACAGCAGCAAATACGGCTCCTGGTCGCTGTTTTGCGTCGCGCCGCTGGAAACGCTGACCGATGTGGTCACGGACAATCACCTCAAGCCCGAACAGCAACAGGCATTGCAGGATAAAGGCTTTACCCTGGCGTTGGCGGCGAGCTAAACCGCCAGCCCCATCAGGGCCGGCGGCATCGGCGCTTACTGCCAGCCGTAGCGGCGCGCAAACCAGCCTTTCACGCACTGGGTCAGGACCATATAGCCCGCCAAAATCGCGATCAGCCACGGGAAATACCCCAGCGGCAGAGCCTGCAGTTGCAGGAAACCGGCCAACGGCGAGAAGGTCAACCCAACCCCGGTGGCGATCACCAGCAGCGTGGTGACCAGCAGCGGCCACGACGGGCGGCTCTGCAGGAACGGGATCTTGCGCGTGCGGATCATATGCACAATCAGCGTTTGCGACAGCAGCCCTTCAACAAACCAGCCGGACTGGAACAACGTCTGCATCTCCGCCGTGTTGGCCTGGAACACCCACCACATCAGGGCAAAGGTCAGCACGTCAAAGATCGAACTGATCGGCCCGAAGAACACCATAAAACGCCCAAGATCGGCGGAGTTCCAGCGCTGCGGCCGGGTGATCTGATCGTCGTCCACGTTGTCGAACGGGATCGCGATCTGCGAAATATCGTACATCAGGTTCTGGATCAACAGGTGCAGCGGCAACATCGGCAGGAACGGCAGGAAAGCGCTGGCGATCAACACGCTGAACACGTTGCCGAAGTTGGAACTGGCGGTCATCTTGATGTACTTGAGCATGTTGGCGAAGGTGCGGCGCCCTTCGATCACCCCCTGTTCCAAAACCATCAGGCTTTTTTCCAGCAGAATGATATCCGCCGCTTCCTTGGCGATATCCACCGCCGAATCCACCGAGATGCCGATATCGGCCGCCCGCAGCGCCGGGGCATCGTTGATGCCGTCGCCCATAAAGCCCACCACGTGATCCTGCTTACGCAACAGCTGGACCAACCGCTCTTTGTGCAGCGGCGTCAGCTTGGCGAACACCGTGGTATCGGCCAGCGCCTGCGTCAGTTCGGCATCGTCCATCCGTTCGATTTCGCGGCCAAGCAGCACGCGATCGGCCTGCAGCCCCACGTCCTGGCAGACTTTCGCCGCCACCAGCTCATTGTCGCCGGTCAGGATCTTCACCGTCACGCCGTTTTGCTTCAGCGCCGCCAGCGCCGGCGCAGTGCTCTCTTTCGGCGGATCGAGGAAGGCGATGTAACCTTCGAGGATCAGATCCGATTCATCGGCCACGCCGTACTCTTCGTTTTGCGCCGGCAGGATCTTGTTGGCCACCGCCACCACGCGCAGCCCCTGTTGATTAAGATCGTCGGTAATGCGGCGGATCCGCGCCAGCAGCGTATCGCTCAGCGGGATCACCTCATCGTTATGGCGCACATGGCTGCAGATCGCCAGCATCTCTTCCAGCGCCCCCTTGCACACCAACTCGTGGTATTGCGCGTCTTTCGCCACCACCACCGACATGCGGCGGCGTTCGAAATCAAACGGGATTTCATCCACTTTGCGATACTGTTGCAGCGCCTGCGGTTGGCCGTTCACTTCCGCGCAGCTAAGCACCGCCACATCCAACAGGTTTTTCAGCCCGGTCTGGTAAAAGCTGTTCAGCCAGGCGTAATGCAGCACCCGCGCGCTGTTTTCGCCAAACACATCGGTATGGCGCTCCAGTACGATTTTGTCCTGCGTCAGGGTGCCGGTTTTATCGGTGCACAGAATATCCATGGCGCCAAAGTTCTGGATCGCATCCAGCCGTTTAACGATCACTTTCTGCCGCGACAGCTTCACCGCCCCGCGCGCCAGGGTGGAAGTGACAATCATCGGCAGCATTTCCGGCGTCAGCCCCACCGCCACCGACAGCGCAAACAGCGCCGCTTCCCACCAATCGCCCTTGGTATAGCCGTTGATCAACAGCACGATCGGCGTCATCACCAACATAAAGCGGATCAGCAGCCAGCTCACCTTGGCGATCCCACTCTGGAAGGCATTCGGCTGCTCATCCTGGCTGGTAACGCGCTGCGCCAGTTGACCGAAATAGGTATTGCCGCCGGTGCCAATCACTAACGCCAGCGCTGTGCCGCTCACCACGTTGGTGCCCATAAAGCACAGGTTCTGGCATTCCAGCGGATCGTCCGCCAGGCTGCGCGGCGCGGCGCTTTTTTCCACCGGCAGCGATTCACCGGTTAACGCCGCCTGGCTGATGAACAGATCTTTCGCCGTGAGCAGCCGCAGATCCGCCGGGATCATATCGCCGGCCGCCAGTTTGATGATGTCACCGGGCACCAGTTGAGAGATCGGCAACTCCACATGCTCGCTTTTGCCGGTCAGCGCGTCGCTGCGGATCACCGTGGCGGTGTTGCTGACCATCGCCTTCAGCGCATCAGCCGCTCTGTTGGAGCGCGCTTCCTGGATAAAGTTAAGCAGCGTCGAGATCACCACCATCAGCGCGATCACCAGCGCCGCAGTCAGATCCTCGGTGGCATAGGAGATCATGCTCAGTGCGGTCAATAGCAGATTGAAAGGGTTGCGATAGCAGTGCCACAGGTGTTGCCACCAAGCCTCTTTTTGCTGATCGTCAACGATGTTTTCGCCGTGCTGCTGGCGCGCACGCGCCGCGTCGGTTTCCGTGATGCCTTCCGGGTGGCTGTGGAAACGTTCGTAAAGCTGGGTGGCCGTGGCGGCCGCGCTGGCCAACCGTTGTTCGGCCAGGCCGTGCTGCATTTCATGGCTGCCGGCGCTAACGCTGTCCAGCAGGCTGTCGCGGTGTACCAAACGGCGCGGCAGGCTGCGGCTGAACAGCCCCAGTAGCCGGCGTGGCAAAGTTTTCAGTTTCATCGTTCGTGCCTCATCGCCCACAGCCCTACGGCTGCGGGTTCAGTACACCCAGCCGGTACAGGCGCACGAACGCCGGCCCCGGGCGGGCTTTTCAGTCGATAGCAACAGGAGCGAACGCAGAACGCGCGCTGCCGGTTACCGTGTTATTCACCGGTAAAACAGCAGCGCAAAAGCGAGGGGTTTTACCGGATAGCCGAATCGGCGCTTATGGGGGTAGGATCGGGATCCATTAAGGTAATGACCTCCGGTAAGTGACACACTGCATACCCGGCCCAGCCGGCGTACACGCGATAAAGAAAGCCCGGTTTTACGCAAGGATCACGCTGAAAAAATGCGTTATTCTGGCAGGCAATCATTATTGGCTGCGAGTTTACGCCTTTTAACCTCAACGATAAGTAAACCATGCAAAACCGACTGACAATCAAAGATATCGCCCGCCTGAGCGGCGTGGGTAAATCCACCGTCTCCCGCGTGCTGAACAACGAAGGCAGCGTAAGCCCACGCACGCGCGAACGGGTGGAGGCGGTGATCCGACAACAGGGGTTTACCCCATCCAAGTCGGCGCGCGCCATGCGCGGCCAGAGCGATAAAGTGGTCGGAATTATCGTTTCCCGTCTGGACTCGCCGTCGGAAAACCAGGCGGTGCGCACCATGCTGCCGCTGCTGTATCAGCATGGGTTTGATCCGATCGTCATGGAAAGCCAGTTTGAAACCCACCTGGTGCAGGAACACCTGCACGTGCTGGCGCAGCGCAACGTGGATGGCGTGATCCTGTTCGGTTTTACCGGGCTCACCGCCGCCATGCTGCAGCCCTGGCAGGAAAAAATGGTGGTGATGGTGCGGGAGTACGAGGGTTTTTCTTCGGTTTGCTACGACGACGCCGGCGCCGTCAACCTGCTGATGGAGCGGCTGCGCCGCCAGGGCCACCGGCATATCAGCTACCTGGGCGTGCACCAAAGCGATGCCACCACCGGCCAGCGCCGCTACGAAGCCTACCTTGCCGCCTGCCGCCAGCACAATATCGAGCCACGCGCCGCACTGGGCGAACTTAGCTACCAAAACGGCTTTCAGCATGCCGCCGAGGTGATCGTGCCGGAAACCAGCGCGCTGGTGTGCGCCTCCGACAGCATCGCCCTCGGCGCCATCAAATACCTGCAACAGCAGCAAATCACCACCATCCAGGTGTGCGCCATCGGCAACACCCCGTTGCTCAGCTTCCTGTTTCCAGAGACGCTTTCGGTGGAGTTCGGCTACGGCAGCGCCGGGCAACAGGCGGCGCAACAACTGCTCGGGCAGCTCAGCGGCGAGCTGGCGATCCAACGTATTGTGGTGCCAAGCAGACTGTCATGAGGGAGGCCATCAGGCTGATTTTGTGATCTTTAGCTCAAACCGGGAACGTTCCCATTTAATAAAAAACCCAAACGAGTAAGCTTTGATCATCCGTCATACCTCTGTGCATGATCCATAAAAAAGGTATTCCATAATGAGCAAAGTAAAACAGAAGGATATCGATCGTTTGATAGTCCTGGTGGGCGGCCGTGAAAATATCGCGACCGTGAGCCACTGTATTACCCGGCTGCGCTTTGTCCTTAACGATCCGGATAAAGCCAAACCCAAAGAAATTGAAACGTTACCGATGGTCAAAGGCTGCTTCACCAACGCCGGTCAGTTTCAGGTGGTCATCGGCCCTGAAGTGGGTGATTACTACCAGGCGCTGACCGCCAGCGCCGGCGTCAGCGAAGCCAATAAAGAACAGGCCAAGGCGGCGGCACGCCAGAATATGACCTTGACCGAACGCACCATTTCACACTTCGCCGAGATTTTCTTCCCCCTGCTGCCGGCGCTGATTAGCGGCGGTTTGATCCTGGGTTTCCGGAACGTTATCGGCGATATCCCGATGTCCAGCGGCCAAACGTTGGCGCAGATGCACCCGGCGTGGAAAACCATCTACGACTTCCTGTGGCTGCTCGGCGAAGCCATCTTCATGTTCCTGCCGGTGGCCATCTGCTGGTCGACGGTGAAAAAAATGGGCGGCACCCCGGTGCTCGGCATCGTGCTGGGCATCACCCTGGTATCGCCACAGTTGATGAACTCCTATCAGCTCGGTACGCAACTTCCGGAGGTGTGGAACTTCGGCTGGTTCACCATTGAGAAAGTGGGCTACCAGGCACAGGTGATCCCTTCCATCCTGGCCGGGATGGCGCTGGCCTGGATCGAAACCCGGCTGAAAAAACTGATCCCGGATTATCTGTATCTGGTGGTGGTGCCCGTTGTTTCGTTGCTGTTGGCCGTGTTCCTGGCACACGCGCTGATCGGCCCGTTTGGCCGCATGATCGGCGACGGCGTGGCCTGGGCGGTCAAAGCGGTGATGACCGGCAGCTTCGCGCCAATCGGTGCCGCCCTGTTCGGTTTCCTGTACGCGCCGCTGGTGATTACCGGCGTGCACCAGACCACCCTGGCGATCGATATGCAGATGATCCAAAGCATGGGCGGCACCCCAGTGTGGCCGCTGATCGCCATCTCCAACATTGCGCAAGCTTCCGCGGTGCTGGGCATCATCATCATCAGCCGCAAGGCCAACGAGCGTGAAGTCTCGGTTCCGGCGGCCATCTCCGCCTACCTTGGCGTGACCGAACCGGCGATGTACGGGATCAACATGAAGTATCGCTTCCCGATGCTGTGCGCCATGATCGGCTCTGCGGTCGCCAGCCTGATTTGCGGCCTGGACGGCGTGCTGGCCAACGGCATCGGCGTGGGCGGCCTGCCGGGCATCCTGTCGATTCAACCGCAGTTTTGGCTGGTGTTCTCGCTGGCGATGCTGGTGGCGATCGTCATTCCACTGCTGTTGACCATCATGATCTACAAACGTAAAGCCCGCCGCGGGGAACTGCCGGTCTAAATGAATGGAGGGGCCCGCTGCGCCACATGGCTGGCACGGGCCCGCTGTAACAGTCAAAAGGTAATCAGTTATGAGCAACCCAATCCCCTGGTGGCAAAACGGTGTCATCTATCAAATCTACCCAAAAAGTTTCCAGGACAGCACCGGCAACGGCTATGGCGATTTGGCCGGCGTGATCCAACGGCTGGACTACCTGCAGGAACTGGGGGTCGACGCTATCTGGCTGACGCCGGTGTATCTCTCTCCGCAGGTGGATAACGGCTACGACGTGGCGGATTACTGCGCCATCGATCCGGCCTACGGCACCATGGCGGACTTTGAACGGCTGGTTGCGGCCGCGCACCAGCGCAGCATCCGCATCGTGATGGACATGGTGTTCAACCACACCTCAACCGAACACCCGTGGTTCAAGGCGGCGCAGGACAGCAACAGCCCCTACCGCCAGTTCTATGTCTGGCGCGACGGTGAAGGCGATGCCCTGCCCAACAACTGGCGCTCCAAGTTCGGCGGCCCGGCGTGGCAATGGCATGAAGCCAGCGGTCAGTATTATCTGCACCTGTTCGCCACCGAACAGGCCGATCTGAACTGGGAACACCCGCCGGTGCGTGAAGAGCTGAAAAAGGTTTGCCGCTTCTGGGCGGATAAGGGGGTCGACGGTTTGCGCCTGGATGTCATCAATCTGGTGTCCAAGCAGCAGGACTTCCCCAGCGATCCACAAGGCGATGGCCGCCGCTTCTATACCGACGGCCCGCGCATCCACGAGTTCTTGCAGGAAATGAGCCGGGACGTGTTCCAGCCGAATGGGCTGATGACCGTGGGCGAAATGTCCTCCACCACGCTGGAACATTGCCGCCAGTACGCCGCCAGCAGCGGCGTGGAACTATCGATGACCTTCAACTTCCACCACCTGAAAGTGGACTACGCCGGCGGCGAAAAGTGGACGCTGGCGGCGCCGGATTATGTGGAGCTGAAACGGATTTTCCGCCACTGGCAGCAGGGCATGCATAACCGCGCCTGGAATGCGCTGTTCTGGTGTAACCACGATCAGCCGCGCATTGTGTCGCGCTTTGGCGATAACGGCGCGCTGCGCGTGCCTGCCGCCAAGATGCTGGCGATGGTGCTGCACGGTATGCAGGGCACGCCGTATATCTACCAAGGGGAAGAGCTGGGCATGACCAACCCAGGGTTCAACAACATCGCACAGTATCGCGATGTGGAAAGCCTGAACATGTATGCTGAATTGCGCGCCCAGGGGCAGGATAGCGATACGTTGCTGACGATTCTTGCCAGCAAATCACGCGACAACAGCCGCACACCGATGCAATGGAACGCGGCACCTCATGCCGGTTTTACCCGCGGCACACCGTGGATTGGCTGCGCGCCGAACTATAAGGAGATCAATGCGGAAGCGGCGCTGGCCGACGTTGATTCGGTATTTTATACCTATCGCCACCTGATCGCCCTGCGCAAGCAGTACCCGCTGCTGACGCTGGGTGACTATCAGGATCTGGCGCCGCAGCATCCGGCGCTCTGGTGCTATCAGCGCCGCTGGAACGGCCAGCGCCTGCTGGTGGCCGCCAACCTGGGCCGGGCGCCGCTGGCGCTAGAGGTGGAAGGGATCGAACCGGGCGAACTGTGGCGCCGGCTGGTGTGCAACTACGCCGACGCGCCGGAGCATCCGCACGCGGTAACCCTGCGGCCGTTCGAAGCCGTGTGGTGGGTTCTGGAAGAGTAGTGTTCGCCTGCTTCACTCCCCCTCACCCCAACCCTCTCCCGCCGGGAGAGGGAGCCGTCCGAGCTCGTTGGTAAATAAAGGCGCTTTACTGTCAGATATCGTCCCCTCGCCCCTTGGGGAAAGGGACAGGGTGAGGGGCCGTCCGTGCCGTTGGTAAATAAAGGCACTTCACTATCAGATTTCGTCCCCTCGCCCCTTGGGGAGAGGGACAGGGTGAGGGGCCGTCCGTGCCATTGGTAAATAACGGCACTTCACTATCAGATTTCGTTCTCTCGCCCTCACCCCAGCCCTCTCCCGCCGGGAGAGGGAGCTGTCCGCGTTCGTTGGTAAATAAAGGCGCTTTACTGTCAGATTCGTTCTCTCTCCCTCACCCCAACCCTCTCCCACAGGGAGAGGGGGCTGTCCGTGCTCGTGGTAAATAACGGCGCTTCACTGTCAGATGTCGTCCCCTCGCCCCTTGGGGAGAGGGACCGGGTGAGGGGAAACCGCTACGCAGTGCCGCCTACCGTCAGCGTATCGAGCTTCAGCGTCGGCTGGCCGACGCCGACCGGCAGGCTCTGCCCTTCTTTGCCGCAGACGCCCACGCCTTTATCCAACGCCAGATCGTTGCCAACCATCGAAATCTGCTGCATGGCTTCAATACCTGAACCGATCAGCGTGGCGCCTTTCACCGGTTTGGTGATGCGCCCTTTCTCAATCAGATAGGCTTCCGACGTCGAGAACACGAACTTACCGGAGGTGATATCCACCTGCCCGCCGCCGAAGTTCGGCGCATACAGCCCGTACTCCACGCTTTCGATGATGTCCTGCGGGGTGGATTTGCCCGCCAGCATATAGGTGTTGGTCATACGCGGCATCGGCAGGTGCGCGTAGGACTCACGGCGGCCGTTGCCGGTTGGCGCAACCCCCATCAGGCGCGCGTTGAGCTTATCCTGCATATAGCTTTTCAAGATGCCGTTTTCAATCAGCACGTTGTACTGCCCCGGCACGCCTTCATCGTCGATCGCCAGTGAACCGCGGCGGCCCTGCAGAGTACCGTCATCCACCACGGTGCACAGTTCGGAAGCCACCAACTGCCCAATCTGGCCGCTGAACACCGAGGTGCCGCGGCGGTTGAAGTCGCCTTCAAGGCCGTGACCGACCGCTTCATGCAGCAGCACGCCCGGCCAGCCGGCGCCGAGCACCACCGGCATCGTGCCCGCCGGCGCGGCGATAGCGGAAAGGTTCACCAGCGCCATGCGCACCGCTTCTTTGGCAAATACGTCGGCACGCACTTCACCGTCCACGGTTTCCAGAAAATAATCATAGCCGAAACGGCCGCCGCCGCCGCTGGCGCCACGTTCGCGTTTGCCGTCCTGTTCCACCAGCACGCTGACGGAAAGGCGCACCAGCGGGCGCACGTCTGCCGCCAGCGTGCCGTCGGTTGCCGCGACCAGCACCTGCTCATACACGCCGGTGATGCTGGCGCTGACTTCCTGCACGCGGGCATCGGCCGCGCGCGCAGCTTTGTCTACCCGGTGCAACAGCGCGATTTTCTCTTCACGCGGTAGGCTCTGCAAAGGATCGAGCAGCGGATACAGCGCCTGATAGCTGATTTCGCCCAGGGTATGCACCTTGCCATTACCACTGTCGCGCACAATGCTGCGCGCGGCGACGGCGCTCTGGTTGAGGGCATTGAGGGTGATCTGATCGGCATAGGCAAAACCGGTCTTTTCACCGCTGACCGCACGTACCCCAACCCCCTGATCGATATTGTAAGAACCATCTTTGATGATGCCGTCTTCAAGCACCCAGGCTTCATGGTAGCTGGACTGGAAATAGAGATCGGCGTAATCAAGTCGGCGTTCTGCCAGTTGACCCAATACGGAGAACAGGTCTTGATGACTCAGCTTATTCGCAGCGAGTAACTGCTCACTGACAAACGTCAGGCTCATAGTATTTTCACTCTTTTTTGGCGAAAGGGTTATCAGCCGGCGCAACCAGCGCCGTCTGGAATCGGTTATGTTGCAGCACCGGCATCTGCGCACGGATAGTTTGCAACGCCGCTGTATCAACGCACACGTTTAGTGCCGAGACCGAGTCCGGGTTTTCGGCCAGAATTTTGCCCCAGCCGTCCACGGCCAGCGAGTGGCCCCAGGTACGGCGCGTCGCGCTATGGCGACCCACCTGCGCCGGCGCCAGAATCACACACTGGGTTTCAATCGCCCGGGCGCGCAGCAAAATTTCCCAGTGCGCCTCGCCGGTGACGCGGGTAAAAGCCGCCGGCACGGAAATCAGCTCCGCGCCCTGCGCGCGCAGCGCCTGATACAGCGCCGGGAAACGTAAATCGTAGCATATCGTCATGCCCAGGCGCCCCACCGGGGTGTCCACCACCGTCAGCTGCTGACCATGCTGGTAAGTGTCTGATTCGCGGTAGTGCGCATGGGCATCGTTGATATCCACGTCAAACATATGCAGCTTGTCGTAACGGCCCCGGATCTCGCCCTGGTCGTCAAACAGCAGGCTGCTGGTGGTAATGCGGGCCGGGTCTTCGCCGCTGATCAATGGCATCGAACCCACCAGTAGCCACACGCCGTAGCGGCGGGCAATATCGCGCACCGCCTGCTGCAAGGGGCCGTCACCGGCCGCTTCCGCATGTTGGCGATAAGCCGCCGAGTTGGCAAACAACAGCGCATTTTCCGGCGTCATGACCAGCTTAATCCCGCCTTTGAGGTGCTTGATCTGCTGCTCAATCTGCGCCAGGTTATCCCGCACCTGATCGCCACTACACAGTTGTAACAACGCAACGTTGGCTTTTTTCATGGCGTCTTATCCTCCTTTGGCTTACGCAATACCTCATCGATCTTCGGCTGATCCAGGCTGCCGACAATGTGGTAACGAATCAGCGAAATTTTATTCCATAGGGGTGCCAGCACTTTTGATGCGGCAAACACTGCCGCCCCAACGATCGGGTTAATCACGAAGGCGGTCGCCACGCCCACCGTGGCGGAGATTTCCGGCGCCACCACCGCTTCCATATCGATCTGGCGCTGCACCAGATCAATCTGGCCGCTCATGGCGATGTCCGCCGCCAGCCCGTCGACCAATAGATTATCTGTATGCATTATGCCATCTTTCAGCCATGCGGTGCTGCGGATGGAATCAAAGTAGAAGCCTTTGCCAAAGGTATCGCTGAAATCAAACTGTAGCTTACGCAGCAACGCATCGAAACTCACCAGCCGCAGCAGTTGGCCGGCCCGGCCGCCGCCAATATCTTCAATTTCACCTTTGCCGAGGGCCGCTTGCAGCGTGCCGCTCAAGGTGGCTATCTGCGGCTGCCACGGCTTGCCGTGCCAATACAGATCGAAATCCACATCATACGGCGCGCCCTTCAGCGGCGTGGTGATGCCAAAAAAGGTGGCGGTATCGTCAATATTGCCGCCCAGCAGTTTGCCTTTCAGCGCGGTGCGTTCTTCCTGACTGTTTTGCTTCCACAGCCCGGTGGCCGTCACTCGCCCTTTGCCGGTATCGATCAGCGCATGCGTCAACGCCAGGGTATCCCCCTGGTTTTGTATATCGGCTTCCACCTTGCCCAAGTTCTGGCCAAGTATCCAGCAAGACTGGCAGCGCAACATCAGCGAAGGCCAATTGCGGAATGACGCGTTATCCATGGCGGATGTGGAACCGCCTTGCGCGGCCTTCCCGCTGCCGCCGTTGAACTGCGGATTGTAATAAAGGTACTGAATGTTGGCGCGCCACGGGCCGTTATCCGCGCTCAGCAGGCTGCCATCCACTTCATCGCCCTTGGCGGCGATCTCCAGCCCGCCGATGCGCTGTTCGGCGCTCAGCGTCAGCCGGTGCCAGGCCTGGCCGCCCAGCAGCAGTTGGGGCGTATGCAGCGCGACGGTGGTCGGGAAGCGGAAGCTGCCTGCGGTGCCGCTATGGCCGCCGCTCGCCGGCAGCGCCGGCGCCAACAGCGCCAGCCATTTTTCACCGTCCAGCGGCGGCAGGTCCAGGCTCAACGACGGGCTGCCCGGCAAGGCCGGAGTAGCACCGCCGTCGCTGCGCCATGCGGCGCGCACCAGTTGCACCTGCTTGCCTGGGAAGCGCCATTCGCTGTTGAAATGCTCTTGTTTGCCCGCGCGGCCGCTTAGCCGGAAACCATTCAGACCGCCTTCCACGTTGACGTTCAGCGGCAACGGCTGGCCAGCCGGTTTATCCAGCGGAGAAGGTAAGTGACTGCTTACTTTCTTGAGGTCCGCCTCCAGACCGATGTCATAGTGGGCGCCGCCGCCATGCGGCAGGCTGATCGCTACTTTGCTCTGCCAGGGCGCGCTGCCCTGCAGCGCCTCGGCGGCGGCCGGCGGCAACCCCGGGAATTTGCCCGGCAGCCAGTCGCCCTGTAGCCCAACGTTGATTTTATAGTCTTTTTCCGCTTCCTGGGTGTTGAACTCTATCGCCAGCGGCTGCCCGAACCAATTGGCGCTCAGGGTATCGCTGGTCAGGTTGCCGTTATCAAAGCGGAATTTGCCGCTCACCTGCTCCAGCGTGCTACCCAGGGGCTTCACCAACAGCGCGTTGTTGTTCAGCGCCACTTCGCCTTGCGCATCGGTATGCCCGCCGTTGAGGGGAATATCGAGATGTAAGCGCCCACTGACATCACCTTTAACCTGCAGTTGATCCAGCGCCGAGCCGACCGATTTCGCCAACGGCGTTTGTTTGAAATAGTCATGCACATCCGGCCCGGCGCCAGCGAGTTCGGCATCCACAAACAGCCGCTCTTGCTGGTAATCCGGGATCACCGCGCTGATATCGCGCCCTTCCACCTTGCCCAACCAGGCCTGCGGCGCATGCATCCACAGGCCGTTGTTGGCAAAGTCGAGGTCAATCGCCAGATCGTTTAGCGCCGGCCAACCCGGCTGGAACTGGAAGGTGGCATGGCGCAACGGCACATACACCTCAAATTGCCCTTCGTGCTTTTTATACGGGAAGTGATGCGGGTTGCCGGCATAAATCAGCGATGCGTTATCCACCTGGCCGCCCTGAATCGCGCCGCTCAGGTAGTCCACCAGATGGGTGCCCATCAGTGGCTCGGGGAAATAGCGCCAGGCTTGCGCACCGTCATACAGGCGGATACCGGCCAGAATGCTTAACCACGGCTCGCCCTGCGCCGGCTGCTGGTAGCGGAAATTGCCGTTCACCCACAGCGCGTTGGCTTTCACATCGAGATTTTCGCTCGCCAACTCCCAGCCGCTATCGCTGTATCGCCAGGTCAGCGCGCCGCTGGCGCGGCTCACTTCCAGCGGCGCACGGAACATATCGCCCACCGGCAACGTGCTGTTGTTCAGATCGATCGTCAGGCGGCCGCTTTCCACACCGCCGGCCAGCGCGCCGGCAAAGTGGTTCACCCCCGGCAAACGCTGCCAGGGCTGCCAGCTCACATCCTGCCAGCGGGCCTGGAAACGGCTTTTTTCGGGCTGTTTGAGCGGCACATCCAGCGCCAGCGCGTCAAGCCGGCCTTTCGGCTGCATCACATCCCAGCGTTGCAGCACATCCGGGCTGAGGAAGGAGAACATCGGCAGCAGCGGGGTTAAGCGCTCAAGCGTAATACCGCTGGCGCGCAGGCGCAGTTCCTCTGGCTGATCCGGGCCAAGCAGTTGCGTGTCTTCCGGCAGCCATAGCGCAGAAAGCCGCCCCTGCGGCCAGCTATCGCCATCGGTCGCTAGCTTTAATTGCGGCACGTCCAACAGCCAACCTTTGCCCTGTCGGCTCAGCGCCAGCGCCAGATTATCCACCTCCAGGCGGTGCGGCTGGGCGCCCACCTGCCAACTGGCGCTGCCCTGTTTCAGCAACGCATTGCCGCTGTACACTTCGCCGCCTTCAACCTTCAGCCAGGCCGCCAGATTGAAGTTGGCGCTTTCCAGCCCGGTATTGCTGCGCAGCCAACGGCTGAACCACGGCTTCATATCAATATTTTCAGCCTGCAGATACACCGTGCCGGTATCCAACAGCCCTTTATTATCGCGCAGATCCAGGCGCAACTGCACCACGCCGTGCTGGCCGTTGAAGGACGACAGGCCAATCTGCCCTTCGGCCCGGTGGCGTTCGCGGCTGTTGAGCCAGGTTAAACGGGGAATGTCGAAAGCGGCGCGGGCGTCGGAAGGGGTGAGGAAAGAGACGCGGCTGTCGCGCAAGTCAAAATGATCGAGCTGATATAAAAACAGATCGCTGACGGTGCCCGGCTGGAGGGTTTCACGTTTGTCGCCCTCACCGCCCAGCGTGGTGTTGAGATCGAGCTGGAGTTGGTAGAAGGTAAGATCGCGAAACTGCCAGCGCCAATGCAGCAACGACTGCCAGACGTCCAGCGCCAGCGTGACGCGCCCGACCTGCAGGTTGCCGGCCGGGAACGTGGTGCTGATATCGCGCACTTCCAGGCGTGGGCCGAACGATTCCCAGTGCCCCTCAATAAAGCTTGCCTGAACGGGCAGCCCCGTAAAGGCGGCAACCTGTTGCAACAGTTGGGGCCGGTAATCGTTCAGCACAGGCAACACCAGGCGCAGGCCGCTGATCAACAGCGCCACAGCGACAAGTAAAGTGGCGCCCGTTGCTAACAGAATACCAGGCAGTCGCCTCACGCATTTCTCCTTGCTCCGCTGCCTGGCAACGGTTGTTACTGTTTAAAGCTGCACATAACCGGCGCGCACGCCGTTCGGCCTGGGCGCAAGGCGCCGCAGGGGGGCAATGGACAGTTTTACATCATCACAACGTCAAACTGCTCCTGGCTGTACAACGGTTCGATTTGTACTTTTACCTGTTTGCCGACGAAAATTTCCACCTCTGCCAGCGCGTGCGACTCTTCGCTCTTCAGCGCTTCCCCTACCGCAGCCGATGCATACACCAGGAAGCGATCGGAGTCGTAAGCGTGGTGCACCCGCACAATCTCGCGCAGGATTTCATAGCAGACGGTTTCGACCGTTTTCACCGTACCGCGGCCGTTGCAGGTAGGACATCCGTGGCACAGCACATGTTCAATGCTTTCACGCGTCCGTTTACGCGTCATTTCCACTAATCCTAGCTGAGAGAAGCCGTTGATTGTGGTTTTTACCCGATCTTTACTTAGCGCCTGCTCCAGGGAGTGCAGCACGCGGCGGCGATGATCTTCATTACTCATATCAATGAAATCAATGATGATGATCCCGCCCAGGTTGCGCAGCCGCAGTTGGCGGGCGATCGCCTGGGTCGCTTCGATGTTGGTGTTGAAAATGGTTTCATCCAAATTGCGATGGCCGACAAAGGCGCCGGTGTTGATGTCGATGGTGGTCATCGCCTCGGTCTGATCGATGATCAGATAGCCGCCGGATTTCAATTCAACCTTGCGCTCCAGCGCCCGCTGGATCTCGTTTTCCACATCGAACAGATCGAAGATCGGCTGCGTGCCGGCATACAGCTCCAGCTTGCGGGTAATATCCGGGATATATTCGGCGGTAAACTCCACCAGCAGTTCGAACGTCAGGCGTGAGTCGATCCGGATGCGATCGAGCGCCGCGCCGGCGAAATCGCGCAGGATGCGGTGGGCCAGCGCCAGCTCGCCGTACAGCATGCAGCGGGTCTGGTTGCGTTTGCGGCGCTCGACCACTTTGGTCCAGAGGCGTTTGAGAAACGCGGCGTCCTGCGACAGCTCTTCCTCGCCGATGCCTTCGGCGGCGGTGCGGATAATAAACCCGCCCAGCTCATCGCAGTAGTCCGCCACGATGCTTTTCAGGCGTTCGCGCTCGGCTTCGCTTTCAATGCGTTGAGACACCCCAACGTGCGCCGCACCCGGCATGAACACCAGGTAGCGCGATGGCAGAGTGATATCGGTGGTCAGGCGCGCGCCCTTGGTGCCCAGCGGATCTTTCACCACCTGCACCACCAGATCTTGCCCCTGGCGCACCAGCTCGGCAATATCGCGCACGTGGAAATTCTTGCGCTCTTCGCCAGCCACGCATTCGGTATGCGGCATGATATCGGAGGCATGCAGGAAGGCGGCCTTCTCCAGGCCGATATCCACAAATGCCGCCTGCATGCCAGGCAGCACGCGGCTGACGCGCCCTTTATAAATGTTGCCGACGATGCCGCGCTTGGATTCACGCTCAATATGGATCTCTTGCAGGATGCCGCCGTCTATATAGGCAACCCGCGTTTCCGCCGGTGTGATATTAACCAGTAGCTCAGCTGTCATTGTCTTCTCCCCGGAACCGGCCGCATCATGCTCATCAACCGGTTCTTACACTTCGTAATGCGACAAAATTACTGAGCAGCTCATGTGTTTCGACCAGCGGCAAACCCACCACCGCATGATAACTCCCAGTTATCGTTTTGACGAAACAACCACCCTTTCCCTGAATTCCATAGGCACCCGCTTTATCCATCGGCTCGCCGGTGGCAATATAATCGGCAATATCCTGCTGCGACAGTGCGCGGAACGTCACGTCCGTCACCACCAGTTGGCACAGCAGATGCTGACGATCGGCAATCGCCACGGCGGTCATCACCTGATGTTGGCAGCCCGAAAGCGCGGCCAGCATCTCGGCGGCATGCGCCGCGTCGCGCGGCTTCTCCAACACCTGGTTATTTTGCACCACGATGGTATCCGCTCCCAGCACCGGCCAGTCTTGCGCGGCAAGCGCCACCCCGGCCTGCGCCTTCTCCTGCGCCAGCCGCCGCACATAGGCTTCGGCCGCTTCGCCCGCCACGCGTTGCTCCACGGTATGGGTCAGCAGGATTTCAAACGGAACCCCCAACAGGGTTAGCAATTCACGCCGGCGCGGGGAGCCGGAAGCCAGATAAAGCGATGTCATTAATGCCCTCATTGTACAGCGAACTGGCGGCGAATCTTGCGCATCAGCAGGAACAGCCACGGCCACAAAACGCCGTTTACCACACTACTCCAGAATACCTCTGGGCGGAAAGAGACGTTGATCACTAAAAACTCAGCCCAAAAGACAACAACGTCCATCGCCAGCGACAATAGCACCACGATCAGAGCCTGCTGCCACAGCGCCATATTGCGGAACAGTTGGTATTTGAAGGCCACCAGATAGGCAATGATGCCAAGCGCCAACGCACGCACGCCCAGCGTAGAACCGAGGATCAGATCCATTATCAGCCCCAGCACAAAGCCGGTGCCGACGTTCACCCGGTGCGGCAACGCCATCACCCAGTAGATCAGGATCAGAGCCAGCCAAGAAGGCCGGAACATATAAATCTGTTCCGGCCACGGCATGATTTGCAGCACCAGCGCCACCAGGAACGATAGCCAGATAATCCAGCGCCCATTGCTGCGGTAGCTATTCATTGAACCACCTCAGGCGGCGGCGATGAAACCGCACCTGGCGCCGGCGCAGGTGGCGGTGGCCCCATGGTGGCCGGTGACAGCACCTGCGGCATCATCTGCATCAGGCGCTCGTTCGCCACCCGATGCACTTCACTTGGCGACATCGGCATATCGCCATTGCGATCCGCCCCCCACAGCAGCAGCAGGTAGCGCAGGCGTTGCAGCCCAGCGGTCGGGCGCGCCTGAATCACTGTATAGGCGCGTTGGTTATCCACTTTGACCGAAGAAACGACCCCAACCGGATACCCTTCGGGGAAACGCCCGCCCAGCCCGGAAGTCACCAGCACGTCGCCTTCCCGGATGTCGATATTGCCGGGCAGGTGTTCCAGTTGCAGATCGTCAGCGCAGCCGTTGCCCGCCGCGATGACGCGAATATCGTTGCGCAGCACCTGGATCGGCAGCAGATGGGAAGCATCGCAGATCAGCAGCACGCGGCTGGTCATTTTCGCCACCGCCACCACCTGGCCCACTACGCCTTTATCGCTGATCACCGGCTGGCCTTCATACACGCCGTTATCGGCGCCTTTATCAATCACCACTTGATCGCTGTAAGGATCGGAACCGGTCGAAATCACCTGGGTGACCATCTTGTGTTCATCCTGGCGCAGCGGCGAACCCAGCAGCTCACGCAAACGGGCGTTTTCCTGTTTGAATTGGCCAAGAAGAAGCAGATCGCTGTTCTTTAGCAGCAGTTCCTGCCGCAGAGCACGGTTTTCCAGCTCTAACTGTTGGCGGGTAGCCAGCGTTTCAGAAACGCCATCCAGCACCTTACGCGGCCCATTGGCCAAAAAATAGAAGGGGCTGACGGCGGTATCCATGTAGGTGCGCACTTTGGCGAACGTACCAAGCCGGCTGTCGGCGACGATAAGCCCAATAGCGGCGATCACCGCCAGAAAAAGTCGTAGTTGCAGGGACGGGCCCCTGCTAAAGATCGGCTTCATAAATTATGCGAGTTCCTCGACAACAGAAGGAGGAACCGTACAAGATGCCCGCGCAATGCATTCATCCAATACGGTTCCTCCTTCCTGGAGCTGATTATTCTTCGCTGAACAAATCACCGCCATGCATGTCGATCATTTCCAACGCCTTGCCGCCGCCGCGTGCGACACAGGTAAGCGGATCTTCCGCCACCACCACCGGAATGCCGGTTTCTTCCATCAGCAGGCGATCCAGGTTACGCAGCAGCGCGCCGCCGCCGGTCAGGACCATGCCTCGCTCGGAGATATCGGAAGCCAGCTCTGGCGGGCACTGTTCCAGCGCTACCATCACCGCACTGACGATGCCGGTCAATGGTTCCTGCAGTGCTTCCAGGATTTCATTGGAGTTGAGCGTGAAACCACGCGGCACGCCTTCCGCCAGGTTACGGCCGCGCACTTCGATTTCGCGCACCTCATCACCCGGGTAGGCAGAGCCGATTTCATGTTTGATACGCTCGGCGGTGGCTTCACCGATCAACGAGCCGTAGTTGCGGCGCACATAGTTAATGATAGCTTCATCGAAGCGATCGCCGCCAATGCGCACGGAGGAAGAATAGACCACGCCGTTAAGCGAGATGACGGCGACTTCGGTCGTCCCGCCGCCGATATCCACCACCATTGAACCGGTAGCTTCGGAAACCGGCAGGCCGGCGCCGATGGCGGCCGCCATCGGTTCTTCAATCAGGAAGACTTCGCGCGCGCCGGCCCCTTGGGCAGACTCGCGGATAGCACGGCGCTCAACCTGGGTGGCGCCGACCGGCACACATACCAGCACCCGCGGGCTTGGCCGCATGAAGCTGTTGCTGTGAACCTGTTTGATGAAATGCTGCAGCATTTTTTCCGTCACGAAGAAATCGGCGATGACGCCGTCTTTCATCGGACGAATAGCTGCGATATTGCCAGGCGTACGCCCCAGCATTTGTTTAGCATCATGACCCACGGCCGCGACGCTTTTCGGCGAGCCGGCACGATCCTGGCGAATGGCAACCACCGAGGGTTCATTCAGTACAATGCCTTGCCCTTTCACGTAAATCAGGGTATTGGCCGTACCCAAGTCGATGGACAAGTCATTGGAAAACATGCCACGAAATTTCTTAAACATACTAAAGGATAATCCTGCAAGCTGGGGGCGGAAAATAAAATCCGCCTACTTTACCAACCACACGAAGCAGCGACAAGGCGCAAAAACGTTCTGCTTCGGTGAAAAATAGCCTGTATTATTTTTGCTCGCCTGCACGGATATGGAAGAAGGCCTGATATCCTTGAAGAATGGCCCAACTTGCTCCCTTGCCAGCGCATAAAACGGCGTAACACAGCTCATAAAATCTAACATTTTCCCTGATTATTTCGGGTGGTAAGCGCCCACCAACTTCCACCAGGAAAGGACAGGCTATTCTACGTTAAAACCTGCCCAAAATTCAGATTAAACATGAAAGCGGCGCGAATATTTTTTATCCTTGCCGTCGACTCGCGCCAGCGGCGTGAAAAAATCCCCTTGGCCGCCGAGCACTCCTTTTTCTTTTAGCGTTTCCCACTCACAGCGCGTACGCACGCCGGTGGCGAACACCTGCGCCCGCGTTCCTTCGCAGGCCCCGGTCAGGCTCTGAACAAACAGCTGATTTTCATCGCGTTTATCAATATTACGCACCAGGCCCGTGTGCAGCTTGACCAATTCTACCGGCAACGACTTGATATAAGACGTGCTCACGACGGTTAAACCCGCCTGGGATACCGCCAGCCGACAGCCCAGCCCGGCGAGCAAACGCATCACCGGGCGCAGGCGATCTATGTGTAGACAGAGATCTGCCTCGGCAAGTTCAATCATTATTCGCCGCCGGCGACTTTTTTCGCATTGCAGCAGGGTATCGCGCAGCCAGAGCTGAAATGGCTTGCGCAACAAAGAGTCCACGCACAGCGGAAACGCCAGCGTTTCATCCGGCCAGCGGCTCAACAACGCCATAATGCGGCTGAGCAATTGGCGATCGTAACTTTCCGTGAGCCCAAACTGCTGCACCATTGGCATATATTCGGCGGGTAACAGCTCCTGATCGCCATCATGGATCCGGCTCACGATTTCCCGGTGATCAACCTTGCCCGCCAGCGTGATCGCCGGTTGTTGGTAAAACCTGGCGCTCTGCTGCGCCAGCGCCTGGGCCAATAAGGTGCGCCACTTCACGCTGCCGCGGCCCTTTTCCGGCACCTGGCTGTCGTAGACAAACCAGCCGTTGCCGCCGCGCAAAGTGGCATTGCGAGCCGCTTGCTCTGCGCGATCGATCACCTGTTCGGCCGCCTGGCCGCCGCCGTAGGCGACGATACCGATATACATAAACGCCTGGCGATCGATAATCTCCGTGGCCGGCAACGCATCGGTGGCATGCACCAACTGAGCGGCAATACTGCCGGCGTCTTTTAATGTGCAGTGGGGCAACAGCACGGTGAAATCGCTGTGAAAATAGCGCGCCAACAACGCCGCCGGGTAACGCAGCACGAACGTTGATAGCAGATTGACCACCGAATACATCAATTCCTGAACTTTGGTGTTGCCGTGGGTTTCCCACAGCGTTTCAAAATCCGGCAGCCGGATCATCATCACCACGCCGTAGGCATTGTCTACTTCCAACTGAGTCGCCAGTTGGTTATCAAAAAACAACCGGTTATTCAGGCCGGTCATGGCATCTCTGGCGGCAAAGGCGCGGATCAGGGTATCGACGCGGCTGCGCTCTTCGCGCGATTCCATCAAATCCGCCAGCAGGCGATCGAGCGCCCCACTGACGCTGGACGGCCATTCCCCCTCCTGCCCATGCATCACCGTTTCCCGCTCGCCGTTGAGGATGCGGCGCGCACGCCGCTCCAGGCGGTCTTCCCCTTCGGCCTGCGCCCCCAGCCAACGCAGGCTGAACAGCAAGGTGATAAGTGCCGAAAGTTTGGTGGTAAATCGCATCCCTGTGCCCTATCCACTATGGTTTATGAAGTATGCAGCCGTTAAGGCACATAACGCTTATACCCTGATGAGCTGACAATAGCCTATTTTTTAGACTTTGCGCATGTGCCTTTCTTTGTTCTTAATCAGAGTATCAGTTAGCTAGATGCATATAGTCGATAAATCAAATTCGGTCATTCATTCAGGAATGCACACCAAGAGGAAGCGTGACATGCGTGCACTATTATTAGAGCAACAAAACGATCAAACGCTGGCGCACATTCGGGATATCAGCAGCGATCAACTACCGGAAGGCGATGTAACGGTCGACGTTAACTGGTCCAGTGTGAACTATAAAGACGCACTGGCCATCACCGGCAAGGGCAAAATCGTTCGCCACTTCCCGATGGTGCCAGGCATCGATTTTGCCGGTACGGTTCATAGTAGTAAGGATCCGCGCTTTAAAGAAGGCCAGAGCGTGGTGCTCACCGGCTGGGGCGTGGGGGAAAACCACTGGGGCGGCCTGGCGGAGCAAGCGCGGGTGTCGGGCGAATGGCTGGTGCCGCTGCCGCAGGGGCTGGATGAACGCAAGGCGATGATTATCGGCACCGCCGGCTTCACCGCGATGCTGTGCGTGATGGCGCTGGAAGAAGGCGGCGTCCACCCTGACAGCGGTGATGTGCTGGTCACCGGCGCCAGCGGCGGCGTGGGCAGCACGGCGATCGCCATTCTGGCCGCGCTGGGCTACCACGTTACCGCCATCAGCGGCCGCGACAGCAACACCGATTACCTGAAGGCCCTCGGCGCCAAAGAAGTGCTGGCGCGCAGCGGCTACATTGAAGCCCCACGCCCGCTGGAAAAACAGCTGTGGGCCGGGGCGATTGATACCGTCGGCGATAAGCTCCTGGCCTGCGTGCTGGCGCAGATGAACTATAACGGCACCGTTGCCGCCTGCGGCCTGGCCGGCGGTTACCAACTGCCCACCACGGTGATGCCATTCATCCTGCGTAATGTGCGCCTGCAGGGCGTGGATTCCGTACATACGCCGCTGCACCGCCGCCAGACCGCCTGGGAGCGCCTGGCCGGTATCCTGCCGGAAAGTTTCTACCAGCAGGCCACCCAGGAAATCTCGCTTGAGCAAGTGCCCGCCACCGCGGCCGATCTGCTGGCCAATAAGGTCACCGGCCGCACGCTGGTTAACATCCGCTAAATAGCCCTCCCGGCAGGGCGCATCGCCTATGCGCCCTGCATTCTCCCCTGTTTACCCCGATTGTCCGGCGGAATTTTTCGCCACGCGATTCGCAGAAGCCCGGTTTTCACGCCATGCTTATGGGATATCAGGAGGAAAACCCATGAACAAACCGCGTATCTTGACGGAAAAGGATGTCACACCGGAAAGCGTGTTCCAACAACGGCGCAAGGTGCTCAAGGCGCTCGGCATTTCCGCCGCGGCGCTGGCGTTACCCAACAGCGCGCGGGCGGATTGGCGATCGTGGTTCAAAGGCCACGATCGGCCAAAAGCGCCGCCCGGCAAAGCGCTGGCGTTCAGCCAACCGCCCGAATGGCAGCCCCAGTTGGCATTAACGCCGGAAGACAAGGTGACCGGCTACAACAACTTCTACGAATTTGGCCTGGACAAGGCCGATCCGGCGGCCAACGCCGGCGAACTGAAAACCGCCGGCTGGCAGGTAAAGATCGACGGTGAAGTCGGCAAACCGATGACGCTGGATATCGACGGACTGATCGCCCGTTTCCCGCTGGAACAGCGCATTTACCGTATGCGCTGCGTGGAAGCCTGGTCGATGGTGGTGCCGTGGATCGGTTTTGAACTGGGCAAACTGCTGCAGCTGGCCGAACCGAACGGCCATGCCCGCTATGTGGCCTTCCAGACGCTGTACGATCCGCAGCAGATGCCCGGGCAGAAAGACCGCTTTATCGGCGGCGGCTTGCCGTACCCCTACGTTGAAGGGCTGCGCCTGGATGAAGCGATGCATCCGCTGGCGTTGTTGGCGGTGGGCGTCTACGGCAAAACGCTGCCGCCGCAAAACGGCGCCCCGCTGCGCCTGGTGACGCCGTGGAAATACGGTTTTAAAGGCATAAAATCGATCGTGCGCATCAGCCTGACGCGCGATCGGCCGCCCAGCACCTGGAATGTGTCTGCACCGAACGAATATGGCTTTTACGCCAATGTGAACCCGCACGTTGATCATCCCCGCTGGTCGCAGGCCACCGAGCGTTTTATCGGCGCCGGCGGCATTCTGGATGTCAAACGCCAGCCGACGTTGCTGTTCAACGGCTATGCCGACCAGGTGGCGGCGCTGTATCGCGGTATGGATCTGCGGGAGAATTTCTAACGTGCGTTTAACCCCAACCCACATCAAATGGATTAAGGCCGCCATTCACCTGGCGGCGTTGCTGCCGTTTTTCTGGCTACTACTGGCGGTGAATCAGGGCGGCTTCAGCGCCGATCCGGCCAAGGATATCCAGCATTTTACCGGCCGAATGGCGTTGAAGCTGCTACTGGCGGCCTTGTTGATCGCACCGCTGGCGCGCTATAGCCACCAGCCGTTGCTGATGCGCTGCCGCCGGCTGGTCGGCCTGTGGTGTTTTGCCTGGGCCACGCTGCACCTGGCGTGTTATGCGGCTCTTGAATTGGGGCTGAGCAATGTCGCCATGCTCGGCAGTGAGCTGGTGCGCCGGCCTTACCTGACGCTGGGCATGACCAGTTGGTTAATCCTGCTGGCGCTGGCCGCCACTTCGACGCAGTGGGCCATGCGCAGACTGGGGCCGCGTTGGCAGAAATTGCATAACTTCGTCTATCTTGCCGCGATCCTGGCGCCGGTTCACTATTTATGGTCGGTGAAAATCCTCTCGCCGCAGCCGGTGATTTACGCCCTGTTCGCACTGGGGTTACTCCTGCTGCGTTACCGCAAATTCGCAGGCTGGCTACGGTAAACCCTTTATGGGCCTGCTTTGTTGACGGTAAAAATTCCCGTTTTGCCATGGGAACTTTTCTGTGTTCTATCCCTCATAATCCAATAGTTCTCAATCCTCTTGTATCCAAGGGGGTTGAATATCTTCGCTGATAAGACCAGTATTTAGCTGCGAATTGCTACGATATCGCTATAATGCCCCACTTTGTCCCTGAGTACGGCGCAAATTTTCCCGTCAATAGGTGACAAATCGGTGACATCGGGCTATTTTCTACGATGATGGTTTTATTGCCGGAGATACCAGCACAATGGCGGATAAGTTTCACATTTTGCTTCTGAACGGCCCCAACCTGAATCTGCTGGGGACGCGTGAGCCGGATAAGTACGGCAGCACCACGCTGGCCGAAATTGTCAACGGCTTGGAGAACCAGGCGGTTGCGCTGGGTATCACCCTGAGCCATTTGCAGTCTAACGCCGAACATGTGTTGATCGAGCGCATCCATCAGGCGCGCGACAATACGGATTTCATTTTGATCAACCCTGCCGCGTTCACGCATACCAGCGTGGCGTTGCGCGATGCGCTGCTGGCAGTTGCGATCCCGTTTATCGAGATCCATCTGTCGAATGTGCATGCCCGCGAACCTTTCCGCCATCACTCCTACCTGTCTGATATTGCAGTAGGCGTGATTTGCGGGCTCGGTGCGCAGGGCTATTCATTCGCTTTACAGGCAGCGGCCAGCCGCTTGTCAAAATCCAACTAATTGCTACACAAAAAGAGTACGGAATCACACTCATGGATATTCGTAAAATCAAGAAACTGATCGAACTGGTTGAAGAATCAGGTATTTCTGAACTGGAAATTTCTGAGGGCGAAGAGTCAGTTCGCATCAGCCGCGCCGCCCCTGCCCAGGCTTACCCTGCACAACAGGTGTACAGCATGCCTGTTCAGCAGCAGCCCGCCCTGGCCAGCGCCGTTGCTCCCGCGCCAGCCGAAGTAGCGCCTGCCGCACCGGCGGCCGTGAGTGGCCACATGGTCCGTTCCCCAATGGTCGGTACTTTCTACCGCACGCCAAGCCCGGATGCGAAAGCCTTCATCGAAGTGGGCCAGAAAGTGAGCGCCGGCGATACTCTGTGCATCGTTGAAGCAATGAAAATGATGAACCAGATCGAAGCTGACAAATCCGGCGTGGTAAAAGCCATCCTGGTCGAAAACGGCCAACCAGTTGAATATGACGAGCCACTGGTCGTCATCGAATAACGAGGCGAACCATGCTTGATAAAATTGTTATCGCCAACCGTGGCGAGATTGCGCTGCGTATTCTGCGCGCCTGTAAAGAGCTGGGCATCAAGACCGTTGCCGTCCACTCCAGCGCAGACCGCGATCTGAAACACGTCCTGTTGGCTGACGAGACCGTGTGCATCGGCCCGGCGCCGTCAACCAAAAGCTACCTGAACATCCCGGCGATTATCTCGGCGGCGGAAATCACCGGTGCGGTGGCGATCCACCCCGGTTACGGCTTCCTGTCCGAAAACGCCGACTTTGCCGAGCAGGTTGAGCGCTCCGGCTTTATTTTCATCGGCCCGAAAGCCGAAACCATCCGCCTGATGGGCGATAAAGTTTCCGCCATCACCGCGATGAAAAAAGCCGGCGTGCCGTGCGTGCCGGGTTCAGACGGCCCGCTGACCGACGACATGGATAAAAACCGCGCCTTTGCCAAACGCATCGGTTACCCGGTGATTATCAAGGCGTCCGGCGGCGGCGGCGGCCGCGGCATGCGCGTAGTGCGCAGCGACAAAGAGCTGGAACAGTCCATCAACATGACCCGTGCGGAAGCCAAAGCGGCTTTCAATAACGACATGGTGTACATGGAAAAATACCTGGAAAACCCGCGCCACATCGAAATTCAGGTGTTGGCGGACGGCCAGGGCAGCGCCATCTATCTGGCCGAACGCGACTGCTCCATGCAGCGCCGCCACCAGAAAGTGGTCGAAGAAGCGCCAGCGCCGGGCATTACCAGCGAACAGCGTAAATTTATCGGTGAACGTTGTGCGAAAGCCTGCGTGGAAATCGGCTATCGCGGCGCCGGCACCTTTGAGTTCCTGTATGAAAACGGCGAGTTCTATTTCATCGAAATGAACACCCGTATCCAGGTAGAACACCCGGTTACCGAAATGATCACCGGCGTGGATCTGATCAAAGAGCAACTGCGCGTTGCGGCCGGCCAGCCGCTGTCGATCAAACAGGAAGAGGTCAAGGTTCACGGCCATGCGGTGGAATGCCGTATCAACGCCGAAGATCCGAACAACTTCCTGCCAAGCCCGGGCAAGATCACCCGTTTCCATGCGCCAGGTGGCTTCGGCGTGCGTTGGGAATCCCATATCTACGCCGGTTATACCGTGCCGCCGTACTATGATTCCATGATCGGCAAGCTGATCACCTACGGTGAAAACCGTGACGTGGCGATCGCCAGGATGAAAAACGCGCTGGCGGAGCTGATCATCGACGGCATCAAAACCAACGTTGAACTGCAACAGAAAATCATGAACGACGAGAATTTCCAGCACGGTGGCACCAACATCCACTATCTGGAGAAAAAACTCGGTTTGCAGGAACACTAAGGTTTACCCTAAACGGCGTATACGCCCTGCCAGCGCCCCCTCCCTGTCGAGGGGGCCTGTTTTTTCCGCCGGGTAGCCCGCTCTACGCCCAAAAAGATCGCCACGGCGGCCGAACCGCTTGGCAAATGCCGCACTTGCCGTAAAATCCCCTTCCTTCTGAGATATCCATAACCGTAAACCGACCGGAGAAATGGATGGAAAAGCGCTTTATTCAGGCCCACCGCGAAGCACGCTGGGCACTGTGGCTGACACTGCTCTACCTGTTGGCCTGGACGCTGGCGGCCTACCTGCCGGACAGCGACATCGGCATCACCGGGCTACCGCACTGGTTTGAGATGGCCTGCCTGTTGGTGCCGCTGCTGTTCATCGGCCTGTGCTGGCTGATGGTCCGCGTGCTGTTCCGCGATATTCCGCTGGAGGATAACGATGCAAACTGAAGTGATCATACCGCTGATCGCCTATCTGCTGCTGGTGTTCGGCCTGTCGGTCTATGCCTACAGCCGCCGCCAGCAGGGCAACTTCCTCAGCGAGTATTTCCTTGGCAACCGCTCAATGGGCGGCTTTGTGCTGGCGATGACCCTGACCGCCACCTACATCAGCGCCAGCTCGTTTATCGGCGGCCCGGGCGCGGCCTATAAATACGGCCTGGGCTGGGTGCTGCTGGCGATGATCCAACTGCCGGCGGTCTGGCTGTCGCTTGGCGTGCTGGGCAAAAAGTTCGCCATCCTGGCTCGGCGCTACAACGCCATAACCCTCAACGATATGCTGTATGCCCGCTATCAGAGCCGCCTGCTGGTATGGCTGGCCAGCCTTAGCCTGCTGGTGGCGTTTGTCGGCGCGATGACGGTGCAGTTTATCGGCGGCGCACGCCTGCTGGAAACCGCGGCCGGCATCCCCTACGACACCGGTTTGCTGATCTTCGGCATCAGTATTGCGCTGTATACCGCCTTTGGCGGCTTCCGCGCCAGCGTGCTGAACGACACCATGCAGGGGCTGGTGATGCTGATTGGCACCATTTTGCTGCTGGTTGCCGTGGTGCACGCGGCGGGCGGCCTGCACAGCGCGGTGGATAAGCTGCAGCAGATCGATCCGGCGTTGATTTCGCCGCAGGGCGGCGAGCAGATCCTCAGCCTGCCGTTTATGGCTTCGTTCTGGATCCTGGTGTGTTTCGGCGTAATCGGCCTGCCACACACCGCCGTGCGCTGCATCTCCTACAAAGACAGCAAGGCGGTGCACCGCGGGATTGTCCTTGGCACCATCGTGGTCGCCATCCTGATGTTCGGCATGCACCTGGCCGGCGCCATCGGCCGTGCGGTGATCCCGGATTTGAAGATCCCCGATCAGGTGATCCCCACGCTGATGATCACCGTGCTGCCGCCGTTCGCCGCCGGGATCTTCCTGGCCGCACCGATGGCGGCCATTATGTCGACCATCAACGCACAGCTGTTGCAGTCCGCGGCGACGATTGTCAAAGATCTGTATCTGGGCATCCGGCCGCAGCAAATGCAGAACGAGAAAAGGATCAAGCGGTTTTCCAGCCTGACCACGCTGATCCTCGGCCTGCTGGTGCTGTTGGCCGCCTGGCGGCCGCCGGAGATGATCATCTGGCTGAACCTGCTGGCCTTCGGCGGGCTGGAAGCCGTGTTCCTGTGGCCGCTGGTGCTTGGCCTGTACTGGGAGCGCGCCAACGCGCAAGGGGCGCTTAGCTCAATGATCGTGGGTGCGGTATGCTATACGCTACTGGCCAGCTTTAATCTGCACCTGGCAGCGCTGCACCCGATAGTGCCTTCGCTGTTGCTCAGCCTGCTGGCGTTTTATATCGGTAACGTCTGCGGCGAAAAGCGCCGTGCGGCGTCATCATTACCCTCTTGAAGAGAACTGTTATGCCTTGGATCCAACTCAAACTGAACACCACCGGCAGCCAGGCGGAAGCCCTGAGCGATGCGCTGGTTGAAAGCGGCGCCGTCTCGGTAACCTTTCAGGACAGCCACGACAACCCGGTTTTTGAACCCCTGCCTGGCGAGACGCTGCTATGGGGCGATACGGACGTGATTGGCCTGTATGACGCCGAAACCGATATGGTGGAGGTGGTCGCCATCCTAGCGCAGCACCCGCTGCTGGGCAACGGTTTCCACCACAAAATCGAGCAGTTGGAAGACAAGGACTGGGAGCGCGAATGGATGGAAAATTTCCACCCGATGCGCTTTGGCCAACGGCTGTGGATCTGCCCGAGCTGGCGCGAAGTGCCGGAGCCTGATGCGGTGAACGTGATGCTCGATCCGGGCCTGGCCTTTGGCACCGGCACCCACCCGACCACCGCGCTGTGCCTGCAGTGGCTGGACGGGTTGGATCTGGTGGGCAAAACCGTGATCGACTTCGGCTGCGGCTCCGGCATCCTGGCCATCGCGGCGCTCAAGCTTGGCGCCGCGCACGCTATCGGCATTGATATCGATCCACAGGCCATCCAGGCCAGCCGCGACAACGCCGAACGCAATGGCGTGGCGGATCGCCTGGCGCTGTACCTGCCGAAAGACCAGCCGGAAGGGCTGCTGGCCGACGTCGTGGTGGCCAACATCCTCGCCGGCCCGCTGCGCGAGTTGGCGCCGTTGATCAGCTGCCTGCCGAAATCAGGGGGCTATCTGGGCCTGTCCGGTATCCTGGCGACCCAGGCCGACAGCGTGGCCGAAGCCTATGAAGACAAATTTACCCTCGATCCGGTGGCCGAACGCGAAGAGTGGTGCCGTATCACCGGCCAGCGCAAATAATCGCCGTTTTTTGCCGCATCAGCGCCGCCGCGAGCATCCTCCGGCGGCGTTTTTTTCCCCGCACACCCCGTTTATCCATGACTAAAGTAGGTGTATCCTGCGTGCCGACAGGCATACTGCCGCATCACACAGGGCAGTTGCTGAATAACGCAGAGACTTATTTTAAAAGGGAAGGGAAATGAAAAATAAACTGTGGATTGCCATCATGCTGGCGGGCAGCGTTTCTGCCGGCGCCGCGGAACACGCGCATTGGGGCTATGAAGGCCAGGAAGATCCCGCGCACTGGGGCAAACTCTCGCCGGATTTTTCGCTGTGTGAAACCGGCAAAAACCAGTCCCCAGTCGATATCCAGGGCGCGTTGAAAACCCATCATGCGCAGTTGAAGCTCGCCTTCCAACCGGGTGCCCAGCAAATCATCAATAACGGCCACACGGTTCAGGTGAACGTCAGCCACGGCAATACCCTGGTGCTGGACGGCAAAACCTTTACCATGCAGCAGTTCCACTTCCACGCCCCGAGCGAAAACGAAATTGACGGCAAACAGTTCCCGCTGGAAACGCACTTTGTTTATAAGGCTGACGACGGCGCCCTGACGGTGTTGGCGCTGATGTTCCAGGCGGGCAAGGCAAATCCACAGTTGGCGCATGCCTGGAATCAACTGCCGGCGACGGCCGGTGAGCCGGCGCGGCTGAACACGCCGGTGGATATCCAGGCGCTGATACCGCCACACGCTAACTATTATCGCTTCAGCGGTTCACTGACGACGCCGCCTTGTTCCGAAGGGGTGAGCTGGCTGGTGCTGGATAAGCCTGTAAGCGCTTCTGCTGAACAAATCGATCAATTCCGTTCCGTAATGCACCATGCCAATAACCGGCCGCTACAACCGCTTAACGGCCGCGTGATTGTCGATTAACCGCCTCCGCGGCGCTTAGCGACAAACAGCAAAGCACACCGGTGTTTCAGGGGGGGTTGGCGATGTATTTGCCTGATAAAGCCGCTATCCCCCCTGCTATCGCCGATAATAACCGTGGCAATGGCAGATAATATCCTGTTGGCAGGGGAATATTTCCCTGAACACAAAATGGGCTAAAAAGCACAAGTCATTGTTAAATATATATAATATTTTTACGCACCGCGCGGAACCACATTTCGTGTATTCGTCAACGAAAAATTGGTCAAAGTTTGGCCTTTCATCTCGACGAAAAAATGCGTAATATACGCGCCCTTGCGGACACAGTATGGTCATTCTTTGTCTATGCGCATTGGACACCACCAGTTAACAAATTGCTTGATTGCGGCCCCGATGGCCGGCATTACAGATCGCCCTTTCAGAACATTATGTTATGAGATGGGGGCTGGGATGACGGTATCCGAAATGCTCTCCTCCAACCCGGAGGTGTGGCGTACGGATAAGTCGCGTCTGCGCATGGTACATAGTGATGAACCCGGGATCCGCGCCGTGCAAATTGCCGGATGCGATCCGGATGATATGGCCGCCGCGGCACGGATTAACGTGCAGAACGGGGCGCAAATCATCGACATCAATATGGGTTGCCCGGCTAAAAAAGTGAACCGGAAGCTGGCGGGATCTGCCTTGTTGCAGTACCCGCAGTTGATAAAACAGATCCTGCAGGCGGTAGTTAACGCTGTGGATGTGCCGGTAACGCTGAAGATACGTACTGGCTGGGCGCCAGAACACCGTAACTGTGTAGAGATTGCCCAACTGGCCGAAGATTGTGGTATTCAGGCTTTGACGGTTCATGGCCGAACCCGTGCCTGCCTGTTTAACGGCGACGCGGAATACGACAGCATTCGGGCAGTTAAGCAGAACGTTTCCATTCCGGTTATCGCGAATGGCGACATTACTGACCCGCATAAAGCCAGAGCAGTGCTCGACTACACTGGGGCCGATGCCCTGATGATAGGCCGCGCTGCTCAGGGGAGACCCTGGATCTTCCGGGAAATCCAGCATTATCTGGACACAGGGGAGCTGCTGCCACCAATGCCACTTGGCGAGGTGAAACGCTTGTTGATTGGGCATATTCGGGAATTGCACGGCTTTTACGGCCAAGGCAAGGGATTTCGAATTGCTCGTAAACACGTATCCTGGTATCTCCAGGAGCATGCCCCAAATGACCAGTTTCGGCGCACATTCAACGCCATAGAGGATGCCAGCGAACAGCTGGAGGCGTTGGAGGCATATTTCGAAAATCTTAGCGTAAAAAAAGAGCTGACAGAACTATGTTCGAACAACGCGTAAATTCTGACGTACTGACCGTTTCAACCGTAAACTCACAGGACCAAGTGACCCAAAAGCCTCTGCGCGACTCGGTTAAACAAGCACTGAAGAACTATTTTGCTCAACTGAATGGTCAGGATGTCAATGACCTGTATGAGCTGGTACTGGCTGAAGTAGAACAGCCACTGTTGGACATGGTGATGCAATACACCCGTGGCAACCAGACCCGTGCAGCCCTGATGATGGGCATCAACCGCGGTACGCTGCGCAAGAAACTGAAAAAATACGGCATGAACTGATACTAGTCAGTTAACGTATTGATAAAAGGCGCTTTAACCTTTGCGGTTAAGCGCCTTTTCTTTGTCACAGCACAGCCGCCCGCACTGAGGGGGTTGGGCGCAGGTGGGGGCTTGTTGACAACCAGCAGTATGTCAGCAGAAGATGACCGCAATCTTACAATCAGAGTTTCACTGATGAAAAAACTCCCGGCGGTTACCATTCACTATTGTTCACAATGCAACTGGCTGCTACGCGCAGGGTGGATGGCGCAGGAACTGCTTAACACGTTCAGCACCGATCTGGCCTCCGTGACGCTGGTTCCCGGTACCGGCGGCATCTACCAAATCCTGGTGGATGAAACGCTTATCTGGGATCGGAAAACCGATGGCGGCTTCCCCGACGCGGCCGCGCTCAAACAGCGTTTACGTGACCATTGCTTCCCCGAGCGTTCTTTAGGCCACACGGACAATAAGGCCCGCAAAGACGAAACCGCCGGCGGCTGAAATATCTTGTAGTAGGTATTAACCCGATTTAATCAGAATATTCATATTCCATGGCGCCCATTCGCGGCCGGCGAGTGTGATATACTGCCTCTCCAAGGGCCCAGCTGCAGCTAACAGTGTTTCCCCACCTGATGCCAACGGCCCCTTGAATGTAAAGGTTTAGTCAATTTAAGATGTTGGCTAAACCATCATCTTGGTCGGGTGTCTGAGTATCGTAACGCTATAGAACGGCTTCTTAATGCGCTACAAGTTTCTGCTCCCTATATTGCATAAAAGAGTCGATATGAAGCGTACGCAAGCTTTCCAAGCAGCCCTGCTGCACCCCCGCTACTGGCTGACCTGGTTTGGCCTTGCCATCCTTTTCCTGCTGGTCCAACTGCCTTACCCGGTGCTTCATCGCCTGGGCATCTGGCTTGGCCGCACCTCAATGCGTTTCCTCAAGCGCCGCGTCGCCATCACCCGCCGTAACCTGGAGCTGTGCTTCCCGGATATGGAGCCGCAGCTGCGCGAACGCAAAGTGGTGGGCAACTTTGAATCCCTCGGGATGGGGCTGCTGGAAACCGGTATGGCGTGGTTCTGGTCTGATAAGCGCGTTAAACGCTGGTTCAATGTCTCCGGCATCAACCACCTGAAAGTGGCGCAGCAAGACGGCCGCGGCGTACTGGTCATCGGCGTGCATTTTATGTCGCTGGAGCTGGGCGGCCGGGCAATGGGGCTATGCCAGCCGATGATGGCCATGTATCGCCCGCACAACAACAAGGCGATGGAATGGGCGCAAACCAAAGGCCGTATGCGCTCCAACAAAGCCATGCTGGACCGTAAAGATCTGCGTGGCATGGTGCATGCGCTGAAACGTGGCGAAGCGGTATGGTTCGCCCCCGATCAGGACTACGGCCCGCGCGGCAGCGTGTTTGCCCCGCTGTTTGCCGTCGATCAGGCCGCCACCACCAGCGGCACGTTTATGCTGGCCCGCATGGCCAAGCCGGCGCTGGTGCCGGTGGTGTTAATCCGCCGTGAAAACGGCAGCGGCTATGATCTGCTGATTCAACCGGCGCTGGAAAACTACCCGATGACCGATGAAATAGCCGCCGCCGCCTACATGAACAAAGTGGTGGAAAAAGAGATTATGCGGGCGCCGGAACAGTATATGTGGCTGCACCGCCGCTTCAAAACCCGCCCGGTCGGCGCCCCGTCGCTGTATTAATTCCCCGCTATCGCCCCCGCTGCACCGCCGGGGGCTGTTGCCTTTGCAACGCGTTACCCACCACGTATCCATCACGCCGAACGGCATTTCACATCGCTTGATTTTCCCACCACCAACGCCATATCAATCCGCACCAAAATACAGCAGCCGCTGCGTCAACGCCTGTTCTTAGTGCATACCCATGCACTCTTAAGCACTACTTCTTCATAGGTAGCTTGAATAATCAGACTCCTGCAATTCTGGCATCTTGTTTGCTAAGCACTCTTTGGCATTACTTCCATAGATTTTGAGAAGGTGCGCCCTACTGCACCAGTAACAACAATCAGTGCAATTCGCTTACAGGACGCTTTATGAAAAAACTAATTATCTCTACGCTGGCCGCTACGGCCACATTATTCGCTATTACAGGACAAGCGCACGCCGGCGCCACATTAGACGCCATCAAGAAAAAAGGTTTTGTCCAGTGTGGTATCAGCGATGGGCTGCCCGGCTTCTCTTATGCCGATGCCAGCGGCAAATTCTCTGGGATTGACGTTGATCTGTGCCGCGGCGTCGCCGCAGCGGTATTTGGCGATGCCGAAAAAGTGAAATATACCCCGTTGACCGCCAAAGAGCGTTTCACCGCGCTGCAATCCGGCGAAGTGGATATCCTGTCGCGCAACACCACCTGGACATCGTCACGCGATGCCGGCATGGGGATGATCTTCGCCGGGGTTAACTATTACGATGGCATCGGCTTCCTCACCCACCAAAAAGCCGGGTTGAAAAGCGCCAAAGAACTGGACGGCGCCACCGTCTGTATCCAGGCCGGCACCGACACCGAACTGAACGTCGCCGACTACTTCAAAGCCAACAAGATGCAGTATACGCCGGTCACGTTTGACCGCTCCGACGAGAGCGCCAAAGCGCTGGACTCCGGCCGCTGCGATACGCTGGCCTCCGATCAGTCGCAGTTGTATGCATTGCGCATCAAGCTCGGCAAGCCGGATGAGTTTATCGTACTGCCGGAAGTGATTTCTAAAGAGCCGCTGGGGCCGGTGGTGCGCCGCGGTGACGAAGACTGGCTGTCGATCGTGCGCTGGACGCTGTTCGCCATGCTGAACGCCGAAGAGATGGGCGTCACGTCGAAAAACGTCGACCAACTGGCCGCCAAGCCCACCACGCCGGATATGTCGCACCTGCTGGGGCATGAAGGCACCTACGGCAAAGATCTGAAGCTGCCTAACGACTGGGTGGTCAAAATCGTTAAACAGGTCGGCAACTATGGCGAAGTGTTCGAACGCAACGTCGGCATGGGTAGCGAGCTGAAAATCAAACGCGGCCAGAACGCGTTGTGGAACCAGGGCGGCATCCAGTACGCACCGCCAGTGCGTTAATTCCCCGCTTAGCGTGTAGCGCCCGGCAGGGGGGAAACCCCTGCCGGCACAGTCCTGGTTAACAGAGGTTTATATCATGTCCCCACGCCCAACCGTTAAAAGCGACCTGTCGCTGACTAATCCCGCGGTTCGCGCCTGGCTCTACCAGATCATTGCTCTGGTGGCTTTAGTCGCCTTCGGCGGCTATTTAATTCACAACACAGTGACCAACTTATCCCATCGCGGGATTACCTCTGGTTTCGCCTTTCTGGATAACCCCGCCGGCTTCGGCATCGTGCAGAGCCTGATCGACTACCAACAGGGCGACAGCTATGGCCGGGTGTTCCTGGTCGGGCTGATGAACACGCTGTTGGTTTCTGCGCTTTGTATCGTTTTCGCCTCGCTGCTGGGGTTTTTCGTCGGCCTTGGCCGCCTGTCCGACAACTGGCTATTGCGCAAACTTTCTACCATCTACATTGAAACCTTCCGCAATATTCCCCCGCTGCTGCAGATCTTTTTCTGGTATTTCGCCGTGTTGCGCAACCTGCCCGGCCCGCGCCAGAGCATTGATGTGTTCGGCAGCCTGTTCCTGAGCAACCGTGGGTTGTATATCCCGGCGCCGATCGCCGGTGAAGGCATATACGCCTTCCTGGCGGCGGTAGCAGTGGCCATTGTCGCCATCCTGGCGCTGCGCCGCTACAACCACCACCGCCAGATCCACACCGGGAAGATCCGGCACACCTGGCCCTATGCCCTGCTACTGCTGATCGGCCTGCCGGCGCTGGCCCACCTGCTGTTTGGCGCGGCCCTGCACTGGGATATACCGGAACTGCGCGGCTTTAACTTCCGCGGCGGCCTGGTGCTGATCCCGGAGCTGGCGGCGTTGACGCTGGCGCTGTCGGTCTACACCTCATCGTTCATCGCCGAAGTGATCCGCTCCGGTATTCAGTCGGTGCCTTCTGGCCAGCATGAAGCGGCGCGCTCGCTCGGGCTGCCCAACCCCGTCACGCTGCGCCAGGTGATCCTGCCGCAGGCGCTGCGGGTGATTATCCCGCCGCTGACCAGCCAATACCTGAACGTGGTGAAGAACTCATCCCTGGCAGCCGCCATCGGCTACCCGGATATGGTGTCGCTGTTCGCCGGCACGGTGTTGAACCAAACCGGCCAAGCGATAGAAACCATCGCCATCACCATGTCGGTCTATCTGATTATCAGCCTGACGATTTCGTTGCTGATGAATATTTATAACCGGCGTATCGCGCTGGTTGAGCGCTAAGGGAACTTCATGACGATGACACTGCATTCCCATACCGCCGTTCCGCCCAACCGCCTGCAATTGGCGATCGCCTGGGCGCACCGCAACCTGTTCTCCAGTTGGGCGAACAGCCTGCTGACGCTGTTCTGCCTGTGGCTGATGTGGGTGCTGATCCCGCCGTTGCTCAACTGGACGATCTTCGACGCCAACTGGCTGGGTAACAGCCGCACGGATTGCACCCGGGACGGTGCCTGCTGGGTGTTCGTTCATGCCCGTTTCGGCCAGTTTATGTATGGCCTGTACCCCACCGATGAACGTTGGCGCATCAACCTGGCCCTGCTGATCGGGCTGCTTTCCATTGCCCCGATGTTCTGGAAAGCCATGCCGCGCCGTGGGCGCTATATCGCCTGCTGGGTGGTGGCTTACCCGATTGTGGTGTGGGTGCTGCTGTATGGCGGTCTGTTCGGCCTGCCGCTGGTTGAGACGCGCCAATGGGGCGGCCTGACGTTAACGCTGATCATCGCCGCGGTCGGCATTGCCGGCGCGCTGCCGCTGGGGATCCTGCTGGCATTGGCGCGCCGCTCAACGCTGCCCATCGTGCGCGTGCTGTCGGTGGTGTTTATCGAATTCTGGCGTGGCGTGCCGCTGATTACCGTGCTGTTTATGTCCTCGGTGATGCTGCCGCTGTTCCTGGCCGAAGGCACCAATATCGATAAGCTGCTGCGGGCGCTGGTCGGGGTCATCATGTTCCAGTCCGCCTACGTGGCGGAAGTGGTGCGCGGTGGGCTGCAGGCGCTGCCGAAGGGGCAATACGAAGCCGCGGAATCGCTTGGGCTGGGCTACTGGAAAACCCAGGGGCTGGTGATCCTGCCGCAGGCGCTGAAGCTGACGATCCCCGGCTTGGTCAACACCATCATCGCGCTGTTTAAAGACACCAGCCTGGTGATCATTATCGGCCTGTTCGATCTGTTCAGCAGCGTGCAGCAGGCAACGGTCGATCCGGCCTGGCTGGGCATGTCGACCGAAGGCTACGTGTTTGCCGCCGCCATCTATTGGGTTTTCTGTTTCAGCATGTCGCGTTACAGCCAGCATTTGGAAAAACGCTTTAATACCGGACGTTCCAACCACTGAGGTCAAGCATGAATAACACTACTACCGCCGGCGAAAAAATGATGATCACGCTGGACAACGTCAACAAGTGGTACGGGCAGTTCCACGTATTGAAAGACATTAACCTGCAGGTGCGCCCCGGCGAGCGCATCGTGCTGTGCGGGCCATCCGGCTCGGGCAAATCCACCACTATCCGCTGCATCAACCATTTGGAAGAGCACCAGCAGGGCAAGATCACCGTGGATGGGATCACGTTGGACGGCAATCTGCGCAACATCGAGCGGGTGCGTACCGAGGTCGGCATGGTGTTTCAGCACTTTAACCTGTTCCCGCACCTGACGGTGTTGCAAAACTGCACGCTGGCGCCATGCTGGGTGCGCAATATGCCGAAGAAAGAGGCGGAGGAGCTGGCGATGCATTATCTGGAGCGGGTGCGGATTGCCGAGCATGCGATGAAGTTCCCAGGGCAGCTGTCCGGCGGCCAGCAACAACGTGTGGCGATTGCCCGTTCACTGTGCATGAAGCCGAAGATCATGCTGTTTGATGAGCCCACCTCTGCGCTGGATCCGGAAATGGTGAAAGAAGTGCTGGATACCATGATTGGGCTGGCTAACGACGGTATGACGATGCTGTGCGTAACCCATGAGATGGGTTTTGCCCGCACCGTGGCCGACCGGGTGATCTTTATGGATCGCGGTGAGATCGTGGAACAGGCACCGCCACTGGAGTTCTTCAGCAATCCGAAATCAGAACGCACCCAAGCGTTCCTGGCGCAGGTGATTCACTAATCTCCCCTCACCCAACCCTCTCCCAATGGGAGAGGGCTTAATTCCGTGCGCGCTGCCAGCCACGAGCGCCTGCTCTGGGCTGCCGCAGAATAACTGCGTACTGCCAACGTGCGCGATCTCTCCCCTCTCCCTGTGGGAGAGGGTTAGGGTGAGGGCAGGGGCGAAGGCGAGCAACCCCGTCACCACATCAATTGCCCAATCATCGGTGCGGAAACCACGGTGATAATCCCGGCCAGCATCATCACCAGGCTGGACACCACGCCCTCCTCCGGCCCCATTTCATAGGCCCTGGCAGTGCCCGCGCCGTGCGAAGACGCCCCCAGCCCGGCGCCTTTCGCCAGGCGGCTGCGCACCATCAGCCGCAGGAACAGAAGATCCCCCACCGCCATGCCGAACACCCCGGTGATCACCACAAACAGCGCCACCAAATCCGGCTGGCCCCCCATCTGTTTGGCCGCTTCCAGCGCGAACGGCGTGGTAATCGAGCGCACCGCCAAACTGCGCTGCACCGCTTCGGGCAGCGTCATCAAACGCGCCAGCCACACCGAACTGTAAACGGCCACCAGCATGGAAGTGACCACGCCAACGCTCAGCGACAGCCAATGGCGGCGGATAATATGCAGGTTTTCATACACTGGCACCGCAAAGGCAATGGTGGCCGGGCCAAGCAGCCACAGCAGCCAGTGGGTTTCCCCGAGGTAATCCTGGTAGGAGACATGGGTGATCACCAGCAGCAAAACCAACACCAGCGGCGTCAGTACCAACGGCATCAGCAACAAGTTCCGGCGGCGGCGGTACAGCACCTTGTTGGCGAAATACAGTGCCAGCGTTAGCGCAAAGCAGGCCAGGCTGATCATAAAATCACTCATTGCCGTTTACGCCTCTGTAGCCAGATTTCAAACCGATACACCCGATCGACCACCAGCCCGGTGGCGCCCAGCGTCAACATGGTGCTGACGGCGATCACCAGAAAAATCTTCCAGCCTTCCACCATCAGCAACTGCGCGTAATTCACCACCGCCACCACCGCCGGGACAAAGAACAGCAGCATTTCCGCCAGCAGCCAGCGTGAGCCGGCTTTCACCCAGTTCAACGGCAAAATGCGCAGCAGAATCAACGCCAGCAACAGCATCATGCCGATGATGTTGGCCGGCAGCGGCAGATGAAAGTGCTGCACCAACCGATCGGCGATCACAAACAGCACCGCGTACAGCACCACCTGAACCGGCACCTGCAGGCGGCTCAACAGGGAAGGCGCCGCTGGGCGTAACGCCAAAGACATGGCAAACCACCTCAAATTCCATCGAAAAAATCAGAAATAACAGTATACGTAGCCAAGAAACCAGAGATGAAATGAATTAAAATTATCAACATCATGCCGGACGGGAATAGTTTCTCACCGGTATTGCCCATCAGGAGAACCTACCGTGGATGTCCGCACCCTGCGCTATTTTGTTGAAGTGGTCCGCCAGCAGAGCTTTACCCACGCGGCGGAAAAGCTGTTTGTGACCCAGCCGACCATCAGCAAGATGCTGCGCCACCTGGAAGAAGAGCTGGAATGCACATTGTTGATCCGCGAAGGGCGCAGGCTGCGTTTGACCGACAGCGGCCAGGCAGTGTATCAGCGTGGGCTGGCGATCCTGGATGAGTTCCGCCAGTTAGAAACCGAGCTGGACGATATCAGCGCGGTCAAAAAAGGCGTGTTGCGCCTAGGCATTCCGCCGATGGTGGGCCGGCAGATCGCCGATTTAATCCGCCAGTTTCGCCAGCGTTACCCCGGCATTGAGCTGCGTATTTCCGAACTGGGTGGCCTGTCAGGCGAGCAGGCAGTCATCGCCGGCGAGCTGGATCTGGCACTGACCGCCTACTCACCCGATTCCGAACAACCGCTCACCTTTCTCCCCCTGCTGGAACACCCGATGTGCGTCGTGGTGCCGCGCACCGCGCACTGGCAAAAGCGCACCGCCATTGATATTAGCGAATTGGCCAACTCGCCGATCCTGATTTATAACGAAGACTTCGTGCTGTACAAGATGCTGATGGCGGCGTTCCGGCGGGCCGGGATCGAGCCGCAAATCGCCGTACGCAGCGGCCAGTGGGATTTTTTGGCTTCCATGGTGCAGGCCGGCGTGGGCATCGCCATGCTGCCGGAGCCGGTGTGCCGGTGGCTGGATAAAGACAGCCTGCTTTGGCTGCCGCTGGCGCCGCGTATGGCCTGGAGCGTGGGGCTGATCTGGCGCCAGGGCAGCTACCTTTCCCACAGCGCACAAGCGTGGATCGCCTGCTGCCGCGATATCTACCCGCTGGCCAAATAGCCCGGCGCAAACAACAAGGGCCGCTCACGGCGGCCCCTGCGATAATACCCGGCGTCTACCCTTCGCGCTCTACCAGCAGCGCTTCGAGTAGATCTAGATCGTGCAGCAGTTTTTGCAGCGTTTCATTGCTGATCTTCTGCGTGGCGCGCAGGTGATACAGCTCGCCGCGCTCTGCACGCAGCGCCGTCAGGCGGAAACGCCGCTCCAGATTCTCCAGCGCCAGCGCATTTTCGATATCGTCCTTGCTGGCGATACGCCGCCGCAGCGTACCAATCACCCGTGAACTGATCTCTTTTAGGATCTGCGGGTCGATATTCTCTTCGCTGTCGGCCGCCAGCCGCTCTTCCATTTTGTGAATGCTCTCAATCGCCACTTCCGCCGCCATGGCGATCGCCATACGTTCTTCGCCTTTGCTGACGCTAACGTCCGCCACCTGCACGCCGCGCAACAGCAACGGCAGCGCCAGCACGCCGATCACCAACGACAGCAGGATCACGCCGGCGGCGATAAACACCAGTTGGTAACGCGCCGGGAACGCCGAGCCGTCGCTCAACAGCAGTGGGATAGAAAGCACACCCGCCAGCGTGATGGCGCCGCGTACGCCGGCAAATGACGCTACCCACAGCTCACGGGTGGTATAGCTGCCGAACAGCAGCGGGCGTTTCTTCAGAAAACGCCGGCTGGCCCCCTTCATCAACCAGAGCCAGCTGAAACGCAGCAGCAACAGCGCGGCGTAGATCACCGCCACATCGGTAAACAGGTACCAGGTTTCAATCGTCGGATCGAGTTCGGCCTGCAGGATGGAGGTTTCCAGAATGCCCGGCAACTGCAGCCCCAACATGATGAACACCATGCCGTTGAAGACAAACTCCAACATCGCCCATACGCTGTTGGCGCGCAGGCGCATCGCCAGCGGCGCATTGCGGATAACGCCAGACTGGCTGATGGTCATCCCTGCCGCCACCGCCGCCAGGATGCCGGATACGCCGATATGTTCCGCTATCAGATAGGAGGCGAACGGCAGCAGCAGCAGGAACACGATCTGCGTCGCCGGATCGTCCCCGCTCCAGCGGCTCATCATGCGCAGCGATTTACTGTAGGTCCAGGTGACCGCAACCCCAGCCAGCAGGCCGCCAATCGCCACCTTTAAGAATTCCAGCGTGGCGCCGCCGACGGTAAACACCATGGTGCCCATCGCCACCGCAATGGCAAACTTCAGCGAAACCAGGCCCGACGCGTCGTTCATCAACGCTTCGCCTTCCAGCACGCCCATGATGGTTTTCGGGATACGCCCTTTGCCGACTATGCCGGACAGCGCCACGGCATCGGTCGGTGAGAGCACGGCAGCCAGCGCAAACGCCGCCACCAGCGGGATGCCCGGCACCATCGCATAAATCAGGTAGCCCACGCCAACCACCGTCACCAGCACTAAGGCCAGCGCCAGCCCAAGGATCTCCCGGCCGTGGTGAATAAATTCACGCGTTGGGGTTTTCCAGCCGTCGGCAAACAACAGGGGCGGGATAAACAGCACTAAAAACAGCTCGGGATCGAAATCGACATGCAGCCCAAAATGTGGCCAGGCCAACAGGGCCCCAATCGCAATCTGCATTAACGGCAACGGCACCTGGAACGGCAACATGCGCGTTACCACCCCAGACAGCGAAACCACCAGGATCAAAATGAGGATTGTAAAAAAGATTTCCATGCTTTCCTTAGACTCTACGGTTCAAACTACCAAGGCGTGTTACCAAAGTATCTGCCGATGATAGATCACTTTTTTTACAGTGGATAAAACTTGTTGTGCCTTTCAGAAAGGCCTGAGGGGAAATACGCCACGGCGGCGGCGCATATCAAGGATAATGTGCCGCCGCCGGGTTGCCCCGCCGGGAACGGCGGGGGAAAAGCAAACTCAGATCGCCCAGCCGCCGGCATAGAATGCCACCAGCGCCACCGCGATCAACACCGTGCCGATGTTCAGCTTGCGCCACTCGCCGGCGAAGATGCGGCCAATCACCAGCGCGCTAAAGCCCAGCATAATGCCGGTAACGATATTGCAGGTCAGTACGATAAACACCGCGCACAGCAGGCCGGCCATCGCATCCACAAAGTCGTTGAAATCCAGCTTGGTTACGTTGCTCAGCATCAACAGGCCCACGTACATCAGCGCAGGCGCCGTCGCATAGGCTGGCACCAGATAAGAGAGCGGCGACAGGAACAGGATCAGCAGGAACAGGATGCCAACCACGGTGGCCGTCAGGCCGGTTTTGCCGCCCGCTGCGGTGCCCGCGGCGGATTCGATGTACACCGCTGCCGGCGAAGCCCCCACCAGGCCGGAGAATATGCTGCTTAGGGAGTCGGAAGTCAGCGCCTTGCCACCGCTGATGATCTGCCCGTCTTTATCCAGCAGGTTCGCCTGCCCCGCCACGGCGCGGATCGTGCCGGTGGCGTCAAATATCGCCGTCATGACCAGCGCCAACACGCTCGGCAACACCACCGGCTGCAACGCCCCCATGATGTCCAGGCTGAAGATCAGCGAGTTACCGTTGGCATCCGCCAGGCTCGGCATCGCAAACAGCCCCTGATATTTCACCGCCGGATCGAAGATCAAGCCGATAATTGAAATCGCGATAATCACCAGCAGGATGCCGCCAGGCACCCGCCGCTTTTCCAGCCCGAAGATCGCCGCCAGCCCCAGCAACGTCATCACCACCGGGAAAGAGGTAAAGGCGCCGAGCGCCACCGGCAGCCCGTCCAGCGGATTTTTTACCACCAGGCCAACGCCGTTGGCGGCGATCAGCAGCAGGAACAGGCCGATACCGATGCCGGTGCCATGCGCCACGCCCATCGGCAGGTTACGCAGGATCCAGGCACGGATGCCAGTCACCGAAATCACGGTGAACAAAATCCCCATCAGGAACACCGCGCCCAGCGCTACCGGAATGCTGATATGTTGGCCCAGCACCAGGCTGAAGGCAGTAAACGCCGTCAGCGAAATGGCACAGCCAATCGCCATCGGCAGGTTGGCCCACAGCCCCATCAACAGCGAACCAAAACCGGTGACCAGACAGGTGGCGACAAACACCGCCGTGGGGGGAAAACCCGCCTTGCCAAGCATGCTCGGCACCACGATCACCGAGTAGACCATCGCCAGAAAGGTGGTTAACCCGGCCACCACTTCCTGACGCACGTTACTGCCCCGTTCTGAAAGTTTAAAAAATGCGTCAAGCCCGCCTTTCGGCTGAGAATTCGACATATGCTTATCCCCTGTAGTCATCCCGACCATTGTTATACCCTTCATACTTCAAGTTGCAGGTATGTTGGCTTTCCTTGCTCACCCCAGTCACTTACTCCAGTAAGCTCCTGGGGATTCGCTGCGTTGCCGCCTTCCCGCAACTCGAATTATTTTGGGTATATATGGCCTTATTGTTTCCGCGTTGAGCCATGGCGAACCGCCGTTGCCAGGTTTCACCCCACACTTTTCCCTAACGCCGCAACATGCAGCGCGAAAAAAGCAAACGTTTTAGCGTTTAACGCCTGGTGCGCGTCATTTATGATGTTTTATGCAAAGCAAACGATTATCCAACCTTCCGCACCGTCTAATCAATGAAAAACAGCGACAAAATAGGCACAAAGGCATTAATGCTAATCATCAGCGAAAATGTGGGCTTTGTCACATAAATAATCGATGGATAGCAGCCTGAAACGCGCCCCTTCCAACGCCCATCTCGGGATAAAGGATTGGCGTTGGCAATGTTGGGTTAACGCGGCAATTCAAACGGGCCGCCCTGTTGCAGGGCGCGTTGATAAGCGGGGCGGGCATGGATGCGTTGCAAGAAATCGCTCAACTGCGGGCAACCGTTCAGGCCGCCGCGCGCCGCCATCGCTTCGATAGGAAAGCTCATCTGGATGTCGGCGGCGCTGAAGTCATTGCCGACAAACCAGGCGCTTTTGGCCAGGTGCTGTTCAAGATAAGCGCGGTGGCCGGCAATCTGTTTATCCAGGTATTCACGCTGAACCCCTTTGCCGATAGCGCCCGCCAGCGGGCGCATCAGCCAAGGCATCGGCGGGTGATCCAAACGGCCGAACACCAGTTTCATCACCAGCAGCGGCATTAACGACCCTTCAGCATAATGCAGCCAGTAGCGGTGCTGCTGGCGCGCGTGAAAGTCGGTGGGCATAAACAGGCCCTGCGCATCATAGGCCTCTTGCAGGTATTCAATGATGGCGCCCGATTCCGCCAGCACCAAATCGCCATCCTCAATCACGGGCGACTTGCCCAGCGGGTGCACCTTTTTCAGCGCCGGCGGCGCCAGCATGGTCACGCTATCGCGCTGATAGCGCTGCACCTGGTACGGCACGTTCAATTCTTCCAGGAACCACAGAATACGCTGCGAACGCGAGTTGTTCAGGTGGTGGACAATAATCATAGCGACACTCCGGTTAGTTGCCGCCCCGGCGAGACGTGGTGATAGGGCCGGGGTATAACGCGGCGCCAGTGAATTACGGGCAGCAGGCGCCCGCCAGTTGTAAGCGTAGTGGCGATCCCGGTATCCCGCCATGATCAAAGCCCAATGCGCATTAATCAGTCAATTAATTTGACAAATTAACTCAAAACTCTCCGATTTCCTCCGCCCAGCCAGAGGGCTATTATTCAACACATCGAGAGGAAACGCCCTCTCATCTAACAAACAAGCCAAGGAATTTATCATGAAAAGCATCAAAATTTTTGTTACCACACTGCTGCTGACCACCGCTTCTTTTGCCACTGTCGCCGCCGACCACATCAGCAGCCAACCGGCTGAAGGCGCGCAAAAAATCGGCGTGATTTCCGTCACCGGCGCCTCCAGCCTGAGCTCACTGGAAAGCGAACTGGCCAGCAAAGCCGCCGCATCCGGCGCCAGCGCCTACCGCATCACCGCTGTCGGCGGCCAGAACAAACTGTACGGCACCGCAGAAATCTTCAACTAATGACTAACCCCGCCAGGTTATTCAAAAAAATGCCAGCCAGCGCCGCCTGCCTGGCATTTTCTTTAGCTCACCCCACCTGCCGGTCATCGCCTCAAAAACAGCGGCGCCATGTTGCCTCTCACTGGGTGTAACCTTGCGGGTGACGGGACTGCCAACGCCAGGTATCCCGCGCCATGTCGTCAAGATTACGGGTTACCCGCCAATTCAGCTCCCTCTCGGCCTTGCTGGCATCCGCCCAATAGGCAGGCAGATCGCCCTCGCGACGCGGAGCAAAATGGTAACTGATGGGTTTACCGCAGGCGTTGCTGAACGCGTTAACCACCTGCAGAACGCTGCTGCCGACCCCGGCGCCCAGGTTATAAATATGCACGCCGGGTTTACCCGCCAGTTGCTGCATCGCGATAACGTGGCCGTCAGCCAAATCCATCACATGAATATAATCACGCACACCGGTGCCGTCCGGCGTGGGATAGTCATTGCCGAACACCGCCAGCGACGCCAGGCGGCCTACGGCAACCTGTGCGATATAGGGCATCAGGTTATTCGGAATGCCCTGCGGATCTTCCCCCAGATCGCCCGAAGGGTGCGCGCCAATTGGGTTGAAATAACGCAAGATGGCAATGCTCCAGGCTGGCTGGGCGTGGTGCAGATCGGCCAGTATCTGCTCCACCATCAGCTTGCTTTTGCCGTAGGGGCTTGTTGGCGTGCCGGTCGGGAAGCTTTCAACATAGGGAATGTTCGGCTGATCGCCGTACACTGTGGCGGAAGAGCTAAAAATCAGGTTGTTGACGTTGGCGGCGCGCATCGCGCAAAGCAGGCGCAGCGTACCGTTAACATTGTTATCGTAGTACTCCAGCGGCTTGACGGCCGACTCGCCCACCGCTTTAAGGCCCGCAAAATGGATCACCGCCTCAATGGCATAATCACCCAGCATTTCCGCCACCAAGGCTTGGTGACGAATATCGCCTTCCACAAAGATGGCCCGTTTGCCGCCGAGGCGCTCGATGACCGGCAACACGCTGCGTTTACTGTTGGAAAGATTATCAAGAATGATAACGTCGTGGCCCTGCTGCAATAATTGTACGCAGGCATGGCTCCCTATGTAACCGATACCACCCGTAACCAACACCTTCATAAGGTACTCCTTTAGCGTATTTAATGCGCTAAAAATAGCATGGTCGGCAGGTAAAAAGTGTGAAGCTGACGATATTAATGTAATCGCTTACAGCGCTGTGCGTCACCACGGTGGGCCGCTTTCAGCCAGGGACCCTGTCATTGAGGTGCGCCATTCCCTTTGGCGAAGACCATGCGGCGCGGCTTTTACCGGCTAAGTTGATGCGCAATCGCCTGCAACTGTTCGGCAATCGCCTGCAGATTGTTGCCGGACTCCCGTTTTGGGCCGGTTGATTGGCGCACAATCAGCTGGGCCGGCAGGATCGAAGAGCTTCTCGACACTTCATTCTCGTTGGAATCAAGAATACGGCGCACCGCTTCTTTTCCCTGCAAATCCAGATCCAAGGAGACTGTGGTCAGCGCCGGGTGAAAAAAAGAGCTTTCATAGGTGCCGTCATACCCCACGATGGACTTTTCGCCCGGTATTGAAATTTGGTGCTGGTGGAACGCGCTGAGCACGCCGAGCGCCATTTGATCGTTCGCCACCAGTACGGCGCTAAAACCGGGGGTTTCCCGCAGCATCTGCAACGCCCCAACGTAGCCACTCTGCGCGTCCCAATTCCCGTATACCACGCTGGCCGGTTCCAGGCCGTAACCGGCCAGCGTTTCCAGCCAGCTTTTGAGCCTTAACTTCGCCGACACGGAGCTTTCCGGCCCCGCCAGCAGAGCGATATCGCGGTGCCCCAGATCATAAAGGTACTTGACGCTGGCACGCGTGCCGTCCGCAGGATTGAAAGAGACATTAAACACGGCGCTATAAGGATCAACGTCGAGGAACAGGCAGACAATATCGTCGTTATCGGTGGCGATTTTTTGCGCCAAATTCGTCTCTAGCGGGACGTTAATGATAACCTTATCAACCAGCTGAGACTTGAGTTTGTTGATTGATTTTTGGATATTTTGATTGACGCTCTCATCAATCATCGAAATAAGCACCTCGTATCCTTCAATGTTCGCATAACGCTTTATCGCCGCGGCGACCTGCGAAGGCGCATGCAGCGCCAGCGATGTCGTCACCAGGCCAATGGTCTGGCTTTGCTTGCCGACCAGTTGCTGAGCCAGGCGGTTTGGCACATAGCGCAATAGCTCTATGGATTTCTCGACCTTGCGACGCGTGGCTTCCGACACATTCGCCGATTTATTAAGCACCCTGGATACCGTCTGGTAGGACACACCCGCATGACGGGCCACATCTTCTAATGTTGCGCTTTTAGACTTCATGATCCGGTTCCTTGTGTTGTCATGCATTGATTGTAACAGGGGCCATTAAAAAAAACGCTCACTGCCCGTTCCAGTGGCAAAAATCAGACACAAAAGTACTACGCTCACATTTCGATAATTCACGAACAAACTCGCTAATCCTGACAAAATCGACGCATTTATTTGCACTTAATCACAATATCTTAATCATCAATTTGCCTGTTTTTACAATTAGGCATTCTATGTCATCAATCATGTGAACGTAATACAAACGATAAGAGGCTACTATGAACACAACCCTACGCGCCGCATCCATTGCGTTAGCGACTACACTGGCTTCACCTTCACTGCTCGCTGCCGCAAACCCTATCGATTTTCATGGTTACCTGCGCTCCGGCGTCGGCGTCTCACGCGATGGCGGTATGGAAGAGTGGCAAAAAAATAAGCTTGGCCGGCTGGGCAATGAAGCGGATACCTATGGCGAACTGGAGCTGGGCTCCGAGGTGTATAAGAAAAACGATGTCAGTTTTTATCTCGACAGTATGGTCAGCATGGTGTCCGACGGCTCGAACGATAACGAAACCACGTTCGGGGATGATGCCGAATTCGGCCTGCGCCAGTTGAATCTGCAAATCAAAGGGCTGATCCCCGGCGATCCCAACGCGGTGATTTGGGGCGGGAAACGCTACTATCAACGCCACGATCTGCACATTATTGATACCAAATACTGGAACATTTCAGGTTCCGGCGCCGGGATAGAAAACTACACGTTCGGCCCCGGTGCCATTTCCGTGGCCTGGATCCGTGGCGATGCCAATGACGTCGACTACCGCGTTGATGGCGATAGCAATGTCAATATCAACTACATCGATCTGCGCTATGCGGGTTGGAAACCCTGGAATGGCGCCTGGACGGAATTCGGCATTGATTACGCCATGCCGAACCCGACCAATAAACAAAAAGCCTACGGCGGGCTTTATGATGCCGACAATGGCGTGATGCTGACCGGCGAAATCAGCCAGGATATGCTGGGCGGTTACAACAAACTGGTTCTACAGTATGCGAACAAAGGGCTGGCACAAAACATGGTTTCGCAGGGTGGCGGCTGGTACGACATGTGGAACTATGTCAATGATGCGACAGGCTACCGTGTTATCAACACCGGCTTGATTCCCATTACAGACCGGCTGTCATTCAACCATGTCTTGACCTGGGGCTCGGCTGACAATATCACGCAGGATACAGACAAATCGCGCTTAATCTCGCTGGTCGGGCGGGCACAATATCAATTTACCGATTATGTGCGCCTGATTGGTGAAGCCGGCGGTTTTTACCAAAAAGATACCAATAAAGATGGCTCGCACTACAAACAAAGCGGCGAGAAATATACCATTGCCTTAGGCTTGGCTGACGGGCCGGAGTTTATGTCGCGCCCAGAACTGCGCGTGTTCGCGTCTTATCTGAATGATTCGGAAAATGGCAAGTCGTTCCAGGACGGCACCGCCAATAACACCTGGAACTTTGGCGTACAGGTTGAAGCATGGTGGTAATTGTTCTGCATTAGTCTCATTCATGGCATACGTTGATACCCTTCATACTTCAAATTGCAAGTGTGTTGGCTTTCCTGCGAATCGAATTATTTTGGGTATATTGCTACACATCGGAACGCTATTTCCTCGCCGCCTGGTCATTTAGGGAAACAATACGGGCTAACCCATTAGCGGTTATCCCGTATTCTTTATTAGCTTGCGGAAAAATGCTCTTCCAATAATTTACGCAACGCATCAGATTGTTTACCAAAAATAGCATGCACCTGTTGGCCAAGAATAATCACGCCCAATGCCCCTTCTGTCTGCAACGCCGCCGAATTTACCAGGGAAAGATTTTTCACCGTTACCCGCAGGCGGGTAATACAGGCATCGACGTTTTCGATATTCGCATCGCCGCCGAATGCGGTGACCAATCGCTGGATCTGTTGCTGCTCCGATTCGCTAAGTTTTACCGCCGGTTTAGCCGGTGAAAAATAGTGCAGAAATGATTTAACACTGACCATAATTAACTCCTCATTTTCTTCAGATAAGAAAACGCCTGTTATAAAAACAGGCGTACAAATGCGCTATACCCTCATACTTCAAGTTGCAGGTGTGTTGGCTTGGTTACTCGGCCCATCTACGGGGCCAGCGCTAGCGCTGTTCAAAAACGCTTTTGCGTTTTTGTCCTGCAACTCGAATTATTCTGGATATAATTATGCTTTACGGCTAACAATCCGGCAGCCCCAGGGCGCCAGAACCACCTCTCCGCTAATGGCTTGCCGATCAATACAATCCGTGTACCCCGCCGGCAGCGTGAGCGTTTGTGGTTGTACGGTAAAATTCTGGATAAAGACAAACGCCGTTTCACCATCGGTACGCGCGGTGGCGACCACGCCAGGCGGGAAGTGGCTTTCCACCGCGCGCGGCAGCCGAAGCGCATCAATGATGTGGCCGAAGAAATCACGCTGGAAGGCCAAATCGTTGCGTGAAGCCACATACCAGGCTTTGCCCTTGCCAAAGAGGTTCACAGTCACCGCCGGCTGGCCGGCATAAAAATCCGAACGGTACGTTGCCAGCGCCTGGGCGGCTTCCGTATGAATCAAATCACACAGATGGCGGGCCTGATACGGCCCCTGAAGGCCGGCGGTATTGCCTGCCAGCCCCTGAACCAGGTTGTGTTCCCCCTCGCCCAGGCAGTCAATCTCTTCCGCCCAGATCCCTAACAAATTGCGCAGCGGCCCCGGGAAGCCACCGAGATGGCAAAGATCTGATTCATTCACGATCCCGCTCCAGTAAGTCGCCACAAAGTGGCCGCCGGCGGCGACAAAGGCTTCCGCGCGTTCGGCAAAGCCATCGCGCACCATATACAGCATCGGAGCGATCACCAGCTGATAGTTGGCCAGATCGCAATCGGCATTGATCACGTCAACGGCAATGCCCTGTTCCCAGAATGGCCGATAGTGTTCGACGACCGTGTTTTCATACTCCAGCCCCAAATTGCGCGGCCCCTGCGCATCATCCATCGCCCAGCGGTTTTCCCAATCGAAAATAACGGCCACTTTGGCTTCGGTACGGCAGCCGACAACCCCTTGTAGCCGGCTCAGTATGTCGCCCAGTTTGCTGACTTCCCGCCCGGTGCGGGTATCGATATGGCCCACATGATCAACCACCGCGCCGTGGAATTTCTCTACCGAACCCCGGCTTTTACGCCACTGAAAATACTGCACCGTATCCGCGCCGTGCGCCACCGCCTGCAGCGATGAGAGAATGTGCATACCCGGTTTTTTCAACTTACTGGTCGGTTGCCAGTTGGTCACGCTGGGCGTCGACTCCATCAATGCAAACGGCTTGCCCTGTTTCAGGGTGCGCATCAGGTCATGATACATGGCGGTATAGCAGGCAAGGGTGGTTTCGTCCTTGTCGCGATGCCACATGGGGTAACTGTCCCAGGAAATAAAATCTAACGGCTCCGCCAGCTTCCAATAGTCGTAGTCGTAGAAATACTCCATAAAGTTGGTGGTCACCGGCAAATCGGCATTGGCGGCTTTCAGCGGGGCGATCTCATGCCGGCAAAAATCGGTGACCTGGGCGGTATTGAAACGGCGCCAGTCCAAATTCAAGCCATGAATGGAAATTTCGCCCTGCGGCGCCGGCGATTCAATCTGCTGCCAATCGCTGTAGGTATGGCTCCAGAAGGTGCTCCACCAGGCATGATTAAGCGTATCCAGCGTCTGATAGCGCGCCTTCAGCCAGCCACGGAACTGCGCCTGGCAGCGTTCGCAGTGGCATTCGCCGCCATATTCATTGGAAACATGCCAACCCAACACGGCGGGATGATGCGCATAGCGTTCCGCCAACAGGCTGTTGATTTTTAATGTTTTATCACGATAAACCGGCGAGCTCATACAGTGATTATGGCGCCCGCCGTGCAAGGCGGGCACGCGATCGCGGCCCACCCGCAACACCTCGGGGTATTTCTGCGACATCCAGGCTGGCCGGGCGCCGCTTGGCGTGGCAAGAAACACGTGAATACCGGCCTGATAGAGCTTATCCAAAATGGTATCCAACCACGCAAACTCAAATACGCCTTCCTGCGGTTCAAGCTTTGCCCAGCTAAAAATCCCCACGGACATGACGTTGCAATTTGCCTGCTGCATCATCGCAATGTCTTTATCAATAATATCCGGATAGTCTTCCCATTGTTCAGGGTTATAGTCTGCGCCATGCAATAAGGCATTGACCTTCAAACTTAAAGGCAAAAATTTATTCATAATGAAAACCCTAAGACTTACGACAATTAATTAAATACTTTTACCGATGGCAGCACTTTCCCCTGGCAATTAAAAAGCGCCTGATTTTCCCGGGCATTGCCCTCTTTCCATTGGTCATCAATATATTTCATACCGGCCGGCGTGGCCCAGGTATTCCCCGGCACCGCTATCCATGTAGGCTCCCAATAAAAAATCCCTTTGCCGCGCTGGCCGGGAACATTGATAACGGCCTGCATAAGATCGTGAATATAATCATATTGGCCCTGCACCGTTGCCGGATATCCCCCCTCTTTCTCTTCCTTTTGTTGAAAACTGTTTTCCGCGTTGTCGCAATTTTCCAGCGTATAACCATAGGCCGCTTCAACGACGATAACATCTTTGTTATAGCGTTTACTGATGTCGTCCATATTGGCCTTCAACGCGCTAATTGGGCCGTTCCAATAGGTGTACATGGAAAGGCCGATCACATCGAACGGTACATTGCGGCGGGTAATTTCATCGAACCACCAGCGGAAAACATCGTTTTTAGTGCCCTCCGCCAAGTGCAGCATAATTTTCACCTGCTCACCGCCGGTAAGATTCTCTTTCAGGCCGGCAATGGCGGCATTAAGCAAGCCAGCCACGCGATCAAACTCCCCCCCGCCCTGCCCCCAGCTTTTGCCTTCCGGCCACAGGATACCGCCGTTGATTTCATTGCCGATCTGCACCATATCCGGCAGCATGCCCTGTTGTTTAAATTGGGCGATGGTCGCGCGGGTATAATCATGGATTGCCGTTTTCAACTGTGCATAATCCATGTTGGCCCAGGCTTTCGGTTTAAATTGCTTGCCGGGATCGGTCCAGAAATCGCTGTAATGAAAATCCAGCAAGAGCTTCATGCCCTGTGCCTTGGCCCGTTTTGCCAGGGCCAGCGTGGTCGCCAGATCGTTATCGCCGCCGCCATAACCTTGCCCCGCCGCATCTTGCGGATCCACCCACAGGCGCAAACGGACATAGTTCACGCCGTTTTGGCGCAAAATAGCGATCGCATCCCGTTGCTGATGATTTTCGTCATAAAATTTCGCGCCGTGCTTTTCCGCATCCAGCAAGGTGGAAATATCCGCCCCCTTAATAAAATCGGCGGGCATATTGGCAAATGGCCGCGTGGCGATCGCTTCCGCCGCATACGCGCTGGCGGAAAAACTACAGCTCAGACACACGGCAAGCAGAGCAGGTGTGAATCTTTTCATGCGGTTATCCTTTTGTACTGCCGGAGGTGAGGCCGGAAACAAAGTATTTCTGTAGCGCCAGATAGAGGATCGCCACCGGAATCGCGATCAACACGGCGCCTGCGGCGTAGGTGGTGTAACTGGCGCCCATTTTTTGCGCCACCAGGTTATAAAGCCCGATCGGCAAGGTGTATTTATCTGGGGTGCGCAAGATGGTACTGGAGAGAATGAAATCCCCCAGCGGGCCGGTGAAGGAAAACAGCGCGACGACCGCCACGATAGGCTTCGACAACGGCATGATGATCTCAATAAAGATGCGGAAGTTGCTGGCGCCGTCCATGCGCGCCGACTCATCCAGATCTTTGGGGATCGCGTCCAGGTAGCCCTTCATCAGATAAGTGTTCATCGGGATCATCCCGGCGACATAAATCAACACCAGCGCCAGATGGCTATTAATCAGGCCCAGCAGCTGTGACAGCACGAAAATCGCAATCAATGCCGAAAACTGCGGGATCATCTGCAGCAACAGGAACAGCATCAGGCCGTTTTGCCGCCCTTTAAAACGGAAACGGGAAAAGGCATAGGCGGTAAAGCTGACGCTAATTAAAGTCAGCACCATGGTCAGAAAACTGATTTTCATCGAGTTCCAGTACCACGTCACGTAATTAACCTGGCCATTAAAAAGATCGGCGTAATGCTGGAAAGAAAGATTCTCCGGAATAATAGAGGTACTCAGCAGGCTATTGCCGGCATTCAGCGATGCGCCCACCGTCCAAACCAACGGGTAAATAATAATGAGCGATACCAGCACGATAATCAGCCACGATAACGACAGGCGCACCCATTTTTCACGTTTAATACTTTGTGATTTAGCCATTTTGCTTCCTTTAGGCCATGTCATCATTTTTAAATGATTTCGTGGCGCGGAATTGCCACAGAGCCAGGCCGACGACAAAGACAGACAGCAGTATGGTAATGGTTGCCGCAATGGCGTACTGCGAAGAGGACATGGTCAGTTTGTAGATCCACGACACCAGAATATCGGTCCCCCCTGCGTTAGACCCCGCCACCGCCGGCCCCCCGTTGTTAAACAAATAGATGATATTGAAGTTGTTAAAATTGAAGGTGTACTGGGTAATGATGATGGGCGCGATCGAGTACAGCACCAGCGGCAAAGTGATGGTGCGCAGTTTGGTCCAACTGCTGGCGCCGTCCATCGTCGCCGCCTCATAAAGATCTTCTGGGATCGCCTGCAACACACCGGTCGTCATGGCGAAAACAAACGGGAAGCCAAGCCAGGTCTGCATCATGATCAGCGCCGTTTTGGTCCAGAATGGATCGGTCATCCAGGCCTTGGGGCTAATACCGATAAACGCCAGAATGGCATTGTTAATGATGCCAAAGGAATCATTAAACATGCCGGCAAACACCAGAATCGTCACGAACCCCGGCACCGCCCACGGCAGGATAAAAATGGTTCGAATTAACGGCTTGAAACGTAAATCCTTCTGATTGACGAGGATCGCCAACAGCACCCCGACGCTGCACTGAAAGGTGGTCGCCAGCAACGTCCAGACGACCGTCCACTGCAAAACATCCAGAAACGTGGAGCGCCAAATCGACAGGGTAAAAATATTGATGAAGTTTTTAATCCCCACCCAATCCACCAGCTTCGCCGGCGGCGTGTGGTAGAGGTTATAATTGGTGAAGGCAATGGCAAAGCCGAACAGAATCGGAAATATCACCACGAAGACCAGCAGAATAAAGCCGGGCGTAATCATCAGATACGGGAAACCTTCGCTTAACAACATCTGATATTGCTTACGCACGCTGTTTAGCTGCAACCCTTCATCGCGTTTTTTCCCGTTCAGCCAGGCATCCCGCAGGGAGAGGTAATAGATAGTGACGCCAAAGGCAATAATCAGCACGCTGATGATCCCTTCCGCCAGCAAAAAGATGGAGTTATCACGCGGTACTTGCTCACCTAAGGTATACAGCCCCCATAACCCTTCGCGCAGAAAATCATAAAAAATGCCGATAAAACTGCCCAATAGAACCAGAAAGATCCCCCCCTTTAACCACTGGCGGTGATAAAACTGACCGAAGCCCGGCACAATAGCCAACAACAGGCCACACCAGGCATGGCGCCCCGCGCCATGCGCCTTAGCAAAATTCTCGCTGGGACTGATAATCACATACGGCTCCTTCTGAAAACGGGGAAAGCTCCCCGTTCCGCTACGGCAAAGTCATTACTGATTGCTGGCCTGCATGGCTTCAATTTGCATATTGATCTGTTTTTCTGCGTTATCAAGCGCGTCTTTCGGCGCCTGCTTACCGGTCAGGCTAAGTTCCAGCGCCGCATTGGCCGGCCCCCAGACCTCCCCCATTTCCGGAATGCCGGGCATCGCGGCCGCGCGCGTTGATTGCACCGCCACCGCGTTGGCCTTTTCATCATTCTTGATCAGCGGATCATTCATCATCGCCGTCAGCGGCGGGATTTCGCGCGTCGCGATATAGCGGGCTTTCACATACTGCGGCTGGTTAATAAACTCGATAAACCGCTGCGCCAGCTGTTTATCTTTGCTCCAGGTAGAAACGACATAGCCTTTCACGCCAAGGAAAGAGCCCATCGGTTTGCCATCGGGCAAATTGGGCATAGGCGCCACGCCGTAATTAATACCGGCGGCTTCATAAGGCTGGAATGCCCAGGGGCCGTTAATCACCGCGGCGGCTTTTTTCTCGGTAAATAATGAGTCAATGGCATTCAGGCCGTTATCGCCGATGATCCCGGCAGGGAAGACGCCATCGGCATAGAATTTCTTCAGGAAAGTCACGGCTTCAACCACGCCGGGTTTATTTAACCCCACATCCTGCGGATTAAGCCCGCCCTTGCCGTTGTCGCCAAAGATATAGCCGCCCATGGGGGCAATCACACCCCAGCTGTAATAAATCTGGTCAAACTTGGCCAGCAAACCGTATTTATCCTGTTCTCGCTGCTTTTTAGAGAAGTCGTACCATTCCTGCAGGTTGCTTAGCGGGTGTTCAATCAGGTCTTTGTTGTAAATCAGCACCAGCGTTTCCACCGCTTTCGGCACGCCGTACAACGTATTGTCCATACGGAACGCCTTCACCGCTGCCGGCGTGAATCCATCCATCTTGGTTTTTTCAACATCCAACGGCGCCAATAACCCCTGAACAACGGCCCCGCCCAACTGATCATTAGGGATAACCAACACGTCCGGGCCAATCCCTGCCGGGCCATCCAGGCGTAGCTTTTCCAACTGTTGTGCATAAGGCATCTCTTGTACGTTAACTTTTACGTTGTACTGTTTTTCAAAGTCGCTAATCGCATCTTGGATGCCGACGGATTTTTTGATGTCTTCCCAGACATTGAGCTGTTGCGCGGCATGCGCCGGCAGACTCATTATCTGCCCAACGGCCAGGCCAGAGAGGATAAGTGCAGCAAGTATGTTCTTTTTCATTATCAACCTCATGTGAAGGTATAACAATTTAATGATTATTATTGTGCATCACCGTTTTTAGACGCCCAGGAATTGTTGCTATACCTTGATTTCATGCCATTCCCTCTGGCCGCGTCATTTTGTTATACGCTACGCTGCAGGCAGGAATAAAACTACAAAAAACTGCTCATTGTGTGATCATGGCTACAGAAATGAAACATCACGATAGGGCGCAAAAACACGGGAAGTTATAGTCAATACATGAATTCAGTGCTGTTGAGCATCGCTTTTCTGGAATGTTATACGTAATACAAAAATCATTTCAGCACGCTAAGAAACCCAACGGCAAACAGCGGCTAACTAGTTCGAGGAGCGTTGATGTCCAGCATACGACTGAGAAATGTCACTAAGCGGTTTGACAATACGGTAACGCTACATAACGTTGATCTTTATATTGAAAATGGCGAATTTGCGGTATTTGTCGGCCCATCGGGCTGCGGTAAATCTACGCTGCTGCGGATGATTGCCGGATTGGAAGAGGTCAGTGGTGGTGAAGTATTGATTGGCGATGAAGTGATGAACGATGTCGCTCCGGCGCACCGTGGGGTAGCTATGGTGTTTCAATCCTATGCGCTGTACCCGCATATGACGGTGGCAGAAAACATGGGCTATGGGTTGAAGGTGAATAAAGTCCCCAAAGAAGAAATACGCCACCAGGTTGAAATGGTGGCTAAAACCTTGCAACTGTCGCAGTTGCTGGACAGAAAACCGAAGCAGCTTTCCGGCGGCCAGCGGCAACGCGTCGCTATTGGGCGCGCGATTGTGCGCAATCCCCGCGTATTTATGTTTGATGAACCGCTATCCAATCTGGATGCCGAATTGCGCGTTGAAATGCGCCTGCATATCGCAAAACTGCATCAGGAAATGAAAACCACCATGGTGTATGTCACCCACGATCAGGTTGAAGCAATGACGCTTGCCGATAAAATCGTGGTTATGAACTACGGCCAGGTTGAGCAAATGGGCTCACCGATGAGCCTATACTACAACCCGATAAACAAATTCGTCGCCGGCTTTATCGGTTCCCCCAAAATGAACTTGCTGCCGGCGACGGTAACCGCCTGGCAGCCGGGTGAACTCAGCGTCAGCCTGGCGCAAGATCATACCGTCACCCTGGCGATAGATACCACACCGTTAAAAGCCGGTGAGGACATCACGCTGGGGATTCGCCCAGAGCACCTGTCGACGGAAGCCACAACCGGGCCGGGCATGGAGTTCCAGTGTGAAGTGGTGGAACGGCTGGGAAACAACACCTATCTGTTCGGCCAATGCTATGGCCATGACAACGTGAAAGTATTATTGCCCGGTGACGTGCGTTTCCGCCCTTGGCAAAAAATTAACGTGGCCTTTGCCGCCAGGCACTGCATGATCTTCGATAAGCATGGGGTACGAATTAGTGCGGATATTCCGCTGCCAGATGAGCATTAACGCAAGGCCAAACTCATCAGGCTAACGCGTTGGTGAGGGGAACGTCTATTAAACATAGGCCCACTCTACTCTGGGCCTTTTGCCCCGACGGCAGGCTGATCTATTGCCAGGCAGAGCCCGATAATTCACGTGGCGGAAGCACGGCTCAAATATCCCACGATAAAAACTCAACGACTAAGCAACATAAATTTAAAATAAATTAACAACCGCGTATATACCATATATGTCAAATAAATATAACATTTTGTAAGTTGCAAAAATATCTCATAAGAACATTATATTTTCAGAACTTGTTGATCTTTATGGTGTGTTGGCAATGGTAATAATCAGGGATATTATCAAGCATTATTCAGACGAAAAAATATTAAAAGGCGTATCCCTGGATATTAACCAAGGAGAGGTCATTTGCATTATAGGCCCCAGCGGCTCTGGTAAAACAACCCTGTTGCGCAGCCTTAATTTTTTAGATCCCGCCGATGGCGGCACCATCAAGATTAACGATGTGCAGGTAAACTGCGCCAGTGCTAATAAAAAAGAAATTAATCGGCTGCGGGCGAAAACTGCGATGGTATTTCAATCCTGGAATTTATTCCATAACCGTACGGCGCTGGAAAATATCACGGAAGGTTTGATTTACGCGAAAAAGATGCCGCGCCGTGACGCCCTTAAACTGGCCGAACGCCTGCTCACACGCGTGGGGTTATGGAACAGGAAAGATCACTATCCCAATAGCCTATCCGGCGGGCAAAAGCAACGCGTTGGCATCGCCCGCGCGCTGGCAATGAACCCCGCATTGTTGTTGCTTGATGAGCCAACCTCCGCGCTCGATCCTGAAAAAGTAGGCGAAGTATTGAGCCTGATTCAGGAGATCGCCGCGGAAGGGCAAACCATGATTATCGTTACCCATGAGATGGCGTTTGCCCGCCAGGTTGCGGACCGCGTGATTTTTATGGAAGAGGGGAAAATCATTGAGCAGGGGCCACCAGAACAAATTTTTGCGGCGGCCAAGCAGGCCCGCACCAACGCGTTTCTCGCCCGCCTACAGTTCCAGCGTTGAGGCGCCGCGATGAACACGTCATTATTCAGCCTTGATGATCTGTACCAGATTGTCCCAAAACTGCTTGAGAACCTGCCGATTACCTTGGGCATTACCGGCGCTTCTCTGGTGATTGGCCTGGCTCTTGGCCTGGCTACCGCGATATTGCAATTCAACAAACGCCGGTGGCTGCGCAAATTTGCCAAGGCGTATACCGATATCATGCGCGGTGCGCCGCTGGCGCTGCTGATTTTATTGTTTTTCTATGGCGGCAAGCTGCTGTTGAACGCCGCCGGGTTTGAGCCGCGCAGCATCAGCGACACCACTTTCGCCGTGTTGTCCATCGCGGTGGGTATGAGCCCGTACTTTGCAGAAATGCTGCGCTCCGCCTGGAACGCCGTGGATCGGGGGCAAAAAGAGGCGATCCAAAGTTTGAATATCCCCTACCCGATCGGCGTGCTGCGTATTATCTTCCCACAAGGGTTAATTATCGCGTTGCCTAACTTCGGCAATTTATTAATCAACCTGATTAAGATGACGTCGCTGGTCAATATTATCGGCATTGTAGATATCTTCGGCCGGGCGCAAAAAATAGCGCAAAACAGCTACGGCGCTAAACAAGTCTCTGCATTTATCAGCGTAATTATTATTTATTGGGCACTGAACGTTGCCATTTATTTTCTGACGCAGCAGATAGAAAAACGCTATCGCTATTTATTGGAGTAAACCACCGGCATGTTTAGCATTGAGTTTATTATCAACAACTGTGGTTTTATTTTAAGCGCGCTGCCGGTGACGCTCAGTATTACTGGGTTGTCATTGGTATTCTCGCTACTGCTGGGCGGATTGCTGGCATCGGTGATGATTCGCAACACCCCGGGTGTGAAATATCTGGTTAAGGTATTTATCTCTTTCGGCCGTTCAATCCCCATGCTGGTGATGCTGTATTTCGTGTTTTACGTCTGGCCATGGGGCGCCAGCGCCCTGTTTAGCGGGCCGAACACGCCCATCTTCCATTACAAGCTCGCACCGATGGTAGCCGCTGTCATTGCTTTTTCGGTGGTATTTAGCGCCTATTTCGCCGAGGCGTTTCGCGCCGCCTGGAATGCGGTAGAGAAAGGCCAACGCGAGGCCGCCTGGTCCGTCGGGTTAACCGGTTTTACGCGGCTGCGGCGCATTATTCTGCCACAGGCAGCGGTATCGGCGCTGCCTAACATGACCAGCATTGTGATCGATCTGATTAAAGATACCTCGCTGGTCTACACCATTACCGTGGTGGATTTGATGGCGAAGGCCAATATGGCCGCCGCACGTGGGTTCCATTTCGTGGAGGCGTATTGCGTGGTGTTGCTGGTTTACATTCTGCTGTGCCTGGCTATCGCAGGGGCGCTACGGCGCCTGGAAGGGTTTTTGAGCCGTAAATGGGCCACGCATGCGCAGCCAGCTTAATAATAATGATGATGCACTCGTTGGGGGTCACAATGGTTACAAGTAAAAAATTACGCGTTGCCGCGCTGGCATTACTGGCCGGTATCAGCGCCACATGGGCAGCGCAAAGCAGCGCGGCGCCGCAAACGGTGGAAGTGGTGGTTAACGCCAATGGCTTTCCGTTTAGCTTTATCGATGATAACAATAAACTTTCCGGCTATGACGGCGAGCTGCTGCAAATCGTTGATGAACGCTTGCCGGATTATCAATTCCATTTCAGCGCGGTCTCGCGCGATGCCATGATCGTCGGGCTCTCTACCGGCGCCTATAGCCTGGCGGCGGATCATTTCTACCTGACCAAGGAGCGTGCCGCGCAGTATGACTATTCCCACCAACCATCCGGCATCAGCGATTTACGCCTGATTGTCCGTAACGATGAAAACGGCATTCATAACCTGGACGATCTGGCCAACGGCAATAAAAAATTGGTGCCGATCCACACCAATGATGCCCGCTATACGGTGATTGAAAACTACAACCAAAAGCACGCCGCCAAACCGATCAATCTTCAGCCCAATGGCGAACAGTCGGCGGCGGATATCTTCCGCTCCGTCGCCTCCGGCGAGTATGACGCAGCTATTTACCCGATTGGCGCACTGCTGGCGCTAAACAAATCATTGAACTTGAACCTGAAAGCCTCTGATTCCGTCGGGTTATTCCCTAATGTGTTCCTGTACCGTAAAAATACCGATCCGAAATTGATTGAAGCCGTGGATAACGTGCTGGTGGCGTTGAAGAACGACGGCACACTCTCGGCGCTGTCCAAGAAATGGTACAACGAGGATGTGTACCAACTGCCGGGAGCCAGTGCGGTTAAGGTAAACACCGACTGGGAATAGCGGCCTGCCGGGCGGCAGTTGATAAACCCTGAAGACGATTAGCGAGGCATGTATGGCAACGTTACGTTGGGACCACGCGGTGCACTTTGTTAACGCGCCACAGGCGGCGATCGAGACTTTCGCCGCGCACCAATTGTTAGCCGTAGCGGGTGGCAAGCACCCCGGCTGGGGCACCTATAATGCACTAAGCTATTTTGGCCTAACCTACATTGAATTTTTGGCGATCGCCGATGCTGCAGAGCTGGCGGCAGCGCAATCACACTTTCTGCTCGCACGCGACGCGGCGCACCTGTTACCACAGCGCCAGGCTTTGTACCGGGTTGCCTTGCGCAGCGATAACATTGCGCAAACCCACGCCGCCCTGCGCGATCGTGGGCTGGCCGTATCCGCCATCCTCGACGGGCAGCGCAAGGATCCGCAAGGCAACCTGATCAGTTGGCGTATTTTCACGATTGATGGCGACTATCAGGGAGTGGTCTATCCGTTTGTCCTGCAATGGGACGAAAGCGATCGCCAGCGGCTCGCCACACTGCAGGCGCGGGGGCTTGACCGCCCGCACCCCGCCGGCCCAATCACCCTGCAACGCGCCGTGTTTGAAGTTGCAGAGCCGGCCAGCGTGGCGGCGCACTGGCAAACGTTGTTTGGGTTAACCGGGCAGGCAGAAACGCTGAACATTGGTGAGCAGCAGTTTGTCTTCCGCCAGGGCACGGCCAACGGGCTGGCGGCGCTGGAGTTTTCCACCGCCAACCCGGCGCTGAAAGGCCAGACGCTGCGTATCGGCCAGGGGCGTTATCACTTTATCTGAAGGAGTAGCAAATATGGCTAACGTACATTTTATCGGGGCCGGACAAATGGCGGAGGCAATTTTGCGCGCATCGCTAAACGCCGACACGCTGGCGCCTGATGCCGTTTCACTCGAGGATATTGATGCCCAGCGTGTCGCCATTCTGGCCGCACGCTACGGTTTATCCGCCACACAGCCCGGCGATAAGGGGTTACGCAGCGCGCAGTTGGTGGTGCTGGGTATTCGCCCGCAGGATGATCTGGCCGGCGTAGCACAGCGCCTGCAGGGGCAATTGGCGCCCGGGGCTACGCTGGTTTCCCTGATTGCCGGGGTGACGCTGGCGCGCCTGGAAGCGCTGTTTGGTGAAGAAACGCCTATCGCTAGGGTGATCCCCAACACCCTGACCGATACCGGCTTCGGCTACAGTGGCGTGGTGCTGAATGCGCATGCGCACGAGGAGCAGGTAACCCCATTCCTCAAGGGCTTTGGCAAAGTGCTCTATCTGCCGGAGCGGTTGATTGATGTCTTTACCGGCTTTGGCGTAGCGGGGCCGAATTATATTTATTACTTTATCGAATCGCTCACCGACGCCGGGGTGCTTGCCGGGCTGCCGCGCGCCCAGGCAACGGAGGTCGTACTGGAAAACCTGCAGGGGACTGTGGAAATGCTGCGCCTGAGCCAGAAACACCCCCGCCAACTGCTGGATATCAACAACTCCCCCGCCGGGGTGGGCATGCACGGCCTGTACGAGCTGAACAACAGCGACTTTGCCGCCGGCTTGCAGCGCAGCGTTCTGGCCGCGGTGCGGCGCACCACCGAACTGGCGAATCTGGGCTAAGTTTGCAGACCCCAAGACGTAATATGTGGCAAATCCCCCGCCCCGATTTGCCACCGCGGCACGCCGCTCTGGCTTTCTTATTCACGGTGATAGTATAAAGCAACCAGGAAGTGCTTCTAACGGCTGTATTATTATGCCTTTGTTTATTCGCCAAAAAATATGGAGCAGCGGTGATAAACTGCTTGAGGTCGTCAAATGAAGAAAAATATCATCGTTCTGTTGGCTATATTCTCGCCATTATCAACCATGGCCGCCTCTCCTGATTGCCATTCATGGCCAATGAATATGGCCGAAGCATGGATGAAGAATGCTGGGATTGTCGATATTGTTAATCTTGATGAATCGAAGACGGAGATTAACCGGCTGGCCTCGGAGAAGAAGGGAAAAGATCGCTATACTCAGGTTTATCATTTTGTTTTCCATGATAAATCGGGTGGACGCTACGAGGTAATCACGCAAAGCGATGCATCCAGTACCGAGTGTTCAATAAGCGAAGTTAACAGCTATCTGGTGTCAAAAAGCGATATAACGCACTGACTGCGTTGGCAGCGGGCAACGTCCAAATGTGGAGCCCGAATGGTGTTTACGCAACAATAAAAAACCCTGCCGAAGCAGGGTTTCATTCGTTCTTCGTGAACGCATGCTAAAAATGCATGCGTTAGAACGGGATATCGTCGTCAAAATCCATTGGCGGTTCATTGCTGCTGGCCGCCGGGGCGCTATTCTGCGCCGGGCGCGCCTGCTGGCCGCCGCTGAATTGATTGCCACCCTGGGGTTGCTGTGGCTGGCCCCAGTTGCCCTGGCCGCCGGCTGATTGGCCAGCGCCTGCGCCGCCGCCCTGCCCTTGCTGACGGCCGCCCAGCATCTGCATGGAGCCGCCAATGTTCACCACCACTTCCGTGGTGTAACGATCCTGGCCGCTCTGATCCTGCCATTTACGGGTCTGAAGCTGGCCTTCGATATAAACCTGTGAGCCTTTACGCAGGTATTCGCCCGCCACTTCCGCCAGTTTGCCGAACAGCACTACGCGGTGCCATTCCGTTTTTTCTTTCTGCTCGCCAGTCGCCTTATCACGCCAGCTTTCGGAGGTTGCCAGAGTAATGTTGGCAACTGCGCCCCCATTAGGCATGTAACGAACTTCCGGGTCTTGGCCCAGGTTCCCGACCAGAATTACTTTGTTTACGCCTCGGCTGGCCATGAGCACTCTCCTGATGAATGATTTTTACACAGTATAAACGAGTGAGTTTAACATGCCAGACGCGAAACCACACCTACGTTAATAACTGCGAATGGGGTTCCAGAAGTGTTCCCACACCGGGCTACGTTGCATTCATATACTGGATATCCATTCAGTTTTTTTTGTGCCATAATTATGCGTTTCGTACTGGCTGTACTGTTTTTTTGCGCGTTAAGTCACAAGAATGCACGCAAAAAGTGCAAACGGGCGCAGCGTATCATCAAGACGGGAAGTGTAAATGGACAATATCGAAGTTCGTGGTGCTCGTACCCATAATCTCAAAAACATCAACCTGATTATCCCACGCGACAAGCTGGTGGTGGTCACCGGTCTGTCTGGATCAGGCAAGTCCTCACTGGCTTTTGATACGCTATACGCCGAAGGGCAGCGCCGCTACGTTGAATCGCTTTCCGCCTATGCGCGCCAGTTCCTTTCTCTGATGGAAAAGCCGGATGTCGATCATATCGAAGGGCTGTCGCCGGCCATTTCGATCGAGCAAAAATCAACGTCGCATAACCCGCGTTCCACCGTGGGCACCATCACGGAAATCCACGATTACCTGCGCCTGCTGTTCGCCCGCGTCGGCGAGCCGCGCTGCCCGGAGCACCATGTGCCCTTGGCGGCGCAGACCGTCAGCCAAATGGTGGACAACGTGCTCAGCCAGCCGGAAGGCAAACGGCTGATGCTGTTGGCGCCGGTAATTAAAGATCGCAAAGGCGAGCACACCAAAACGCTGGAAAACCTGGCCACCCAGGGCTACATCCGTGCGCGTATCGATGGCGAAGTGTGCGATCTTTCCGATCCGCCGAAACTGGAACTGCAGAAAAAACACTCTATTGAAGTGGTGGTCGATCGCTTCAAAGTGCGTGAGGATCTGGCCCAACGTCTGGCGGAATCGTTTGAAACCGCGCTGGAGCTTTCCGGCGGCACGGCGGTAGTCGCCGATATGGACGACGCCAAGGCGCCAGAGTTGCTGTTCTCCGCCAACTTCGCCTGCCCGCAATGCGGTTACAGCATGCGTGAACTGGAACCGCGCCTGTTCTCGTTCAACAACCCGGCCGGCGCCTGCCCCACCTGCGACGGCCTGGGCGTGCAGCAGTTTTTCGATCCGGACCGCGTGGTGCAAAACCCCGAGCTGTCTCTGGCCGGTGGCGCGATCCGCGGCTGGGATCGCCGCAATTTCTACTACTTCCAAATGCTGCGCTCGCTGGCGGACCACTACAATTTTGATATCGAAGCGCCGTTCAACAGCCTGGGCGACAACGTGCAAAAAGCCGTGTTGTATGGCTCCGGCAAGGAATCGATCGAGTTTAAATACATCAACGATCGCGGCGATACCACAGTGCGCCGCCACCCGTTCGAAGGCGTGCTGCACAATATGGAGCGCCGCTACAAGGAAACCGAATCCACCGCAGTGCGCGAAGAACTGGCGAAGTTCATCAGCAACCGCCCCTGCGCTTCCTGTAACGGCACGCGCCTGCGTGAAGAAGCGCGTAACGTGTTTGTTGAAGACACCACGCTGCCGCAAATTTCCGATCTTAGCATCGGCCATGCGCTGACCTTCTTCCAGAACATGAAGCTGAGCGGCCAGCGCGCCAAGATCGCTGAGAAAGTATTGAAAGAAATCGGCGATCGCCTGAAGTTCCTGGTGAACGTCGGCCTGAACTACCTGTCACTGTCCCGTTCGGCAGAAACGCTGTCCGGTGGCGAAGCGCAGCGTATCCGCCTGGCAAGCCAGATCGGTGCCGGGTTGGTGGGGGTAATGTACGTGCTGGATGAGCCTTCCATCGGCCTGCACCAGCGCGATAACGAGCGCCTGCTGGAAACGCTGATCCACCTGCGCAACCTGGGCAACACGGTGATTGTGGTGGAACACGATGAAGACGCCATCCGCATCGCCGACCACGTGATCGATATTGGCCCCGGCGCCGGTGTACACGGCGGCCAGGTAGTGGCGGAAGGCACCGTTGCCGACATCATGGCGCAGCCGGATTCCCTCACCGGGCAGTTCCTGAGCGGCAAGCGCGAGATCGCCATTCCGCAGCAGCGCGTCCCGGCCGATCCAAGCAAAGTATTGAAGCTGAGCGGCGCACGCGGCAACAACCTGAAGGACGTCACGCTGACGCTGCCGGTCGGGCTGTTCACCTGCATCACCGGGGTGTCCGGCTCGGGCAAATCAACGCTGATTAACGATACGTTGTTCCCGATCGCCCAGCGCCAGCTTAACGGTGCCACCCTCGCCGAACCGGCGCCGTTCCGTGAAATTACCGGGCTTGAGCATTTCGACAAAGTTATCGATATCGATCAAAGCCCGATCGGCCGCACGCCGCGTTCCAACCCGGCCACCTACACCGGCATCTTCACGCCGGTGCGTGAGCTGTTCGCCGGCGTGCCGGAAGCGCGCAGCCGCGGCTATAACCCGGGGCGGTTTAGTTTCAACGTGCGCGGCGGCCGCTGCGAAGCCTGCCAGGGCGATGGCGTGATCAAGGTGGAAATGCACTTCCTGCCGGATATTTACGTGCCCTGCGATCAGTGCAAAGGCAAACGCTATAACCGCGAAACGCTGGAGATTAAATACAAAGGCAAAAGTATCCACGAAGTGCTGGATATGACCATCGAAGAAGCACGCGATTTCTTTGATGCCGTTCCCGCGCTGGCGCGCAAGCTGCAAACGCTGATCGACGTTGGCCTGTCGTACATTCGCCTCGGCCAGTCGGCCACCACGCTGTCCGGCGGCGAAGCCCAGCGGGTGAAACTGGCGCGTGAGCTGTCAAAACGCGGCACCGGCCAAACCCTGTATATCCTTGACGAGCCAACCACCGGCCTGCACTTCGCCGATATTCAGCAGTTGCTTTCGGTGCTGCACCAGTTGCGCGATCAGGGCAACACCATCGTGGTGATTGAGCATAACCTGGACGTGATTAAAACCGCGGACTGGATTGTCGATCTGGGGCCGGAAGGCGGCAGCGGCGGCGGTGAGATCCTGGTTTCCGGCACGCCGGAAACCGTGGCGCAGTGCGAAGCCTCGCACACCGCGCGCTTCCTTAAACCGATGCTTGAGAAGAAATAACCCGTTATCAGGCGCCCCTCCGGGCGCCTGTTTACTGTTGCGGCAGCATTTTCAGCAGCCGGGCGGGGTTGCCGCCCACCACGCAGTTGGCCGGCACGTCTTTGGTCACCACCGCGCCGGAAGCCACCACCGCGTTATCGCCAATCGTGACACCAGGGTTGATCACCGCCCGGCCGCCAATCCACACGTTATTGCCAATGGTCACCGGCTTGCCATACTCCACCCCGCGTGCGCGCAGCTCCGGCTCTAACGGATGCGTGGCAGTGTAAATATGCACGCCCGGCGCCAGCAGGCAGTTGTCGCCGATGCGCACTTCGCACACGTCCAGCATGACGCAATCGAAGTTGACGTAGATGTTGCTGCCCAGATAGATGTTGTAGCCATAGTCGCAGCGAAAGTTCGGTTCGATGGTTCCGCCCTGGAACCGCCCCAGCAGCTCCGCCAACCATTGCGCACGCAGTGCGCCCTCATCCGGCGCCGAGTGATTGAAGTGATGTAGTAGTTGGCGCGCCCGCATGCGCTCGAGGCGCAGCTGTTCGTCCTCGGCATTGTAAAATTCACCGGCCAACATGTTGCGTTTTTCGTCACCGATCGCCATGCTAGAAGCATCCCTTGTTAATGTTGTTTAGCCGAATGACCAAGCGGCGCGCCGCCATCGATCATGATGCCGTCGCCGCACGACGGCAAGACACCGCTTAGGCACGCAACGTCTGGCGCACCTGTTCCGGTAACCCCGCCAGCACTAGCTGATATGAACTGTCGATCAAGGTATAAAACTGCGAATTGGGCAGCTCGCCATCGAGAAACACTGCGTTCCAGTGCGCTTTATTCAGGTGCTCGCACGGCACGATCTCCGGGTGCAGCTCACGCAGGTTTTCCGCCAGTTCCGGGCTGCTTTTTACTGCCAACGCCGGGCGCCCGTCCACTTCCCATACCATGGCGAACATCACATCCCCAACCTTGATCTGGCTGGCCTGCCATTGGGGCTGTTCGCTTTGCTGCGCGCCCGGCTTGGCCATACAGTATTCCAGCAGTGCTGAGTGGTTCATTGGTTATTCCCCTTGTAACGTGGCCACGACGCGGCGTGCGCCGCTGTGGTTACGGTGTTCCCCCAGCCAGATCCCCTGCCATGTTCCCAGCATCAACCGCCCGTGGCTGACGGGCAAAGACAGCGACACGCCCAGCAGCGAAGATTTGATGTGGGCAGGCATATCGTCCGGCCCTTCATAGTCGTGTTGATAGGGCGCATCTTCCGGCACGTGGCGCAGAAAGTGCTGTTCCATATCGAACCGCACGGTGGGATCGCAGTTCTCGTTAAGCGTCAGCGAGGCTGAGGTATGCTGCAACAACAGGTGCAGCAGGCCGATTTTCACGCGATGCAAATGGGTTAGCTGGTCGGTGATTTCTTCCGTGACCAGATGAAAACCACGCGCTTTTGCGCTGAGGATAAGCGTTTGCTGATGCCACATAACTGAGCTCCCTCAATCAGTATATTATTTATCCAATCGGCGACAACTCTGGCCGCCGCCCCCTGTAAGCGATATCCCATTATTGTGCGTGAAAGCGCATGGCATGCTGCTTGTCTGGCCCGGTTTCACGCATTGCGACGGCATATCAGCGAAAAAAAAGGACGATATCGCTATCGTCCTTTCTCAAATAACAGCGAACCGCAGTTCACCCTAACAGCATTTACTGCACGGCGGCAAATGCCTCCGCCACCAAGTGCACGTTGTTATGGTTCAGGCCGGCCACGCACATACGGCCGCTGTGGATCAGATAAACGCCGAATTCATCACGCAGGCGATCGACCTGCGCCGCGCTAAAGCCGGTGTAGCTGAACATACCACGCTGTTGCAGCAGGTAGTCGAAGTTGCGCTGCGGCAGCGCGCTTTTCAACGCATCGACCAAGGTATGACGCATCGCCAGAATACGCGCCCGCATGGCTTCCACTTCATCCAGCCACTGCTGCTTCAGGGCAGCATCTTGCAACACCGTCGCCACCACCTGCGCGCCAAACTTCGGCGGGCTGGAGTAGTTGCGGCGCACGGTGGCCTTCAGTTGGCCCAGCACACGGCCGGCCGCTTCGCTGCTTTCGCACACCACGGAAAGGCCGCCGACGCGTTCGCCATACAGCGAGAAGATTTTGGAAAACGAGTTGCTCACCAGGCACGGCAGGCCGGCGGCGGCCATTGCACGGATCGCGTAGGCATCTTGCTCCATACCGGCGCCAAAGCCCTGATATGCGATGTCCATGAAGGGGATCAGCTCACGTTCGGCCACCACCTGCACCACCGCATCCCACTGGGCGTTGGTCAGATCCGAACCGGTCGGGTTGTGGCAGCACGGGTGAAGCAGCACGATGCTCTTCGCCGGCAACTGTTTCAGCGCCGCCAGCATGGCGTCGAACTTCACGCCCAGGCTGGCGTTATCGAAATAAGGATAGGTATTCACCGTGAAACCGGCGCCGCTGAAAATGGCAACGTGGTTTTCCCAGGTCGGATCGCTCACCCACACCTGGGAATCCGGGAAATAGTGGTGCAGAAAATCCGCCCCGACCTTCAACGCGCCGGAACCGCCGACGGTCTGCACGGTGGCGATGCGGTTCTGCTGCAGCATTGGATGATCGGCGCCAAACAGCAACGGCTGGATAGCGCTGCGGTAGGCCGGCAGCCCTTCCATCGGCAGATATACCGAAGCGCCCTGTGGTGCCGCGTTCAGTTGCGCCTCCGCGTTGGCGACCGCCTGCAACTGCGGGATGATACCCTGCGCGTCATAGTACAGGCCGATACTCAGGTTCACCTTGCGCTCACGGGGATCCTGCTTGAAAGTTTCCATCAGCGACAGGATCGGATCTCCGGCATAGGCATCAACATTTTGGAACACGTAATGGCTCTCCTTGGTTCAGTGATTCGGCGGCGCTGGTTACCACTCGCCGGCCGCGCACAATCGCTATCTAGTGGACATAGCGGCCAGGCCGGTGGTTCATGGCGATAATCAAATTCAGCACCAGTGCGCCCAATATAGACGCAATCAGCATGGGAATACTCACCACGAATAATGAGGCCAGCACGATGACCACATCAACCCCCATCTGCAGTTTGCCGGCGCGCAGGCCGTATTTGTCCTGCAGGTAGAGCGCCAGGATGTTGACGCCGCCCAGGCTGGCCTTGTGGCGAAACAATACAATAAACCCTAATCCCATAATCACGCTACCGAATACCGTCGCGTAAAACGGCTGCAGGCGGTCAAAATGGATAAAGTAGGGGTGCAAATCGGAAAAGATCGACACCAGCGCCACCGAACAGAACGTTTTCACGGTAAAGGCCCAGCCCATGCGGCGGATCGCCAGCCAGTAAAACGGCAGGTTCAGCAGGAAAAAGACCACGCCGAAAGACAGCGGCGTCAGGTAGCTAATCAAGAAGGCCATGCCCGCGGTACCGCCGGTCAACGCGCCGACTTGCCGCAATAAAATAACGCCGAACGACACCATCAGAGTGCCGATAATGATCGCCAGCACATCTTCCAACCAACTATGCGAAAGGTTTTCTTCAGGGGTAATGCAGTTATCCATGGGGTAATTACTCTACGTCAGGAAGTCATCATCGCCCGGCACTGCGGGCTTATGGCGTTGAATAATGCAAGAAATGCACCATGGGAGAGAAGGCTGACCGGCAAGGCGGTAGTTAACTTAGCTAATGCGCTGTTTTCCCTCAAGAAGAAAATGCACGATATACGCACAAAAAAGGCATATCACGCACAACAAAACCGATTATGGACAATAACAGGCGCAAAAAAGCAAGATGTTCCCTATTTTGGTGCATTGCGCCCCAAAATAGGTCGCCCTGCGCGGCAGATTAACGCGCCACCGGCAGCAGGCCGTTTTCTTTAATGCGGTTAAGCACCACCGCGGTTTTCACATGCCCAACGCTGCTGTGGGTCAATAGGGTTTTGCTGATAAAATCGCTCAACGCGGCCAGATCGGCCACGGCCACCTTCAGCAGATAGTCGGCGTCGCCGGTGGTCTTGTAAGCATCCAGCACCGCGTCCGCCTGCTCCAGCAGCTCATGAAAGCTGTCCACCCGCTCATGCCCGTGGTGTGTCAGGCTGACTTCGATCAGCCCCACCATGCCAAGCCCCACCGCTTCTGGCGCCAGGCGGGCATGGTAACCGCGAATCAGTTGCGCCTGCTCCAGGCTGATACGCCGCCGTGAACACTGGGAGGCGGACAACCCCACCAGATCGCTTAGTTCCTGATTGGTCAAACGGCCGTTGGCCTGTAACAGCGTCAGGATTTTCATATCAAAATCATCAATGTTGTACATAGCCACCCATAAACTGTGTTAAGAAATATCGACGCTATCCCCAAAATCATTCGAGTTGCAGGGCAAAACGCTACCGGCGTTTTCAACAGCGCGGGAGCTGGTAACGGCGCCCGGCAGCGGCCCCGTTGGGGCAAGCCCAAAGATGGGCCCAATCCAGCAGCAACTTGACGTATGATGGAGATATCAGACTATCAGTTTTTTTGCCGTTGTAGTCCCCCTGGCGCCGAAAAGGCGGGATACAACAGCAAACGGCCCATTGATGGCATAAATAACGGCTAATGCCGATAAATCAACAACAATTAACGGCTATGTAGTACTTTTATACCCAAAATAATTCGAGTTGCAGGCAGGCGGCTTTGCTGCGAACCCCCAGGAGCTTACTCCAGTAAGTGACTGGGGTGAGTAAGGAAAGCCAACACACCTGCAACTTGAAGTATGACGGGTATAGCCATGCATTTGTAACAAGGGAACTCCATGAAAAGAATACTGCCTCTTGCCCTGCTGCTCGCCGCCGGGAGCGCCAGCGCCCAATCGCGCCTGGACAAAGTTCTGCAACAAAAAACGCTGGATGTGTGCACCACCGGCGACTACAAACCCTATACCTTCCTGAAGGACGACGGCAGCTATGAAGGGATCGACATCGCGATGGCCGAATCGCTGGCCAACAGCCTGGGCGCCAAAGTGAAGTGGGTGAAAACCACCTGGAAAAACCTGATGACGGACTTTGTCGCCGGCAAATGCGATATCGCCATGGGCGGGATTTCCGTCACGCTGGAACGGCAAAAACGGGTGTTTTTCGCCGAAAAATTGGATGTGGACGGCAAAATCCCACTGGTACGCTGTACGGATGTGAAGAAATACCGCACCGTCGAGCAAATCAATAAACCCGGCGTGCGCCTGATCGAGCCGGCGGGCGGCACCAACGAGGCCTTCGTGCATGCCTACCTGCCGAAAGCGGATTTAACGCTGTCCCACGACAACATGGGGATTTTCCAGCAGTTGGTGGATCGCAAGGCGGACGTGATGATCACCGATGCCTCCGAAGCCCTGTATCAGCAAAAACACTACCCCAAGCTGTGCGCCGTGAACCCGGATCAGCCGATGCAGTATGGCGAAAAGGCCTATATGCTGCCGCGTGACGACATGAGCTGGAAGCTGTATGTCGATCAGTGGCTGCACCTGGCGAAAGCCACCGGGGAATACCAGCACGTGCTCGATCAGTGGCTGGCCGCGAAGAAATAAACCGCCGTTAACCATGCCCGATAAGCAGCGGCGGGTAGCCTGGCCGCCGCTGCCGTAACACCGCTCGCCCTTGCCTGACCACCCGCCCCCACGGCTTAGCGCCGCCCTACACGCCAAAAACGGCAAACTGTGATCGCCATCCTTCCCATCCACTGAATTTTGCCAGCTTTATGCCACCGGCGGCATTGCGCCGAAGGTCGGCCTGTTGCCACCCCCATAGACTCATGGCTATTGGGGGAAGCGCTATCCCCCGCCAACTCAAAAAATGAGGAGTGAAAAATGAGTGACGCAATAACCATGGGGATAGTTTGGCACTTGATCGGGGCAGCCAGCGCCGCTTGCTTTTATGCTCCGTTCAAAAAAGTGCGGAATTGGTCGTGGGAAACCATGTGGTCGCTGGGCGGGATGGTTTCATGGTTGATCCTCCCTTGGGCGGTCAGCATCGCGCTGCTGCCCAATTTCTGGGCTTATTACGGTTCGTTCAGCCTGTCGACCCTGCTGCCGGTATTCCTGTTCGGCGCCATGTGGGGGATCGGCAATATCAACTATGGCCTGACCATGCGCTATCTCGGCATGTCGATGGGCATCGGTATCGCCATCGGTATCACGCTGATCGTCGGCACCCTGATGACGCCGATCCTGAACGGCAAAATTGACGTCCTGATCGGAACGCCGGGCGGCAGGATGACGCTGCTTGGCGTCTTTGTCGCGCTGATCGGCGTGGGCATCGTCACCCGGGCCGGGCAGTTGAAAGAGCGCAAAATGGGCATTCAGGCGGAAGAGTTCAACCTGAAAAAGGGCCTGCTGCTGGCCGTCATGTGCGGTATCTTCTCCGCCGGGATGTCATTCGCCATGGATGCCGCCAAGCCGATGCATGAAGCGGCAGCGGCGCTGGGCGTTGATCCGTTATACGTGGCGCTGCCAAGCTATGTGGTGATCATGGGCGGCGGCGCGCTGATTAACCTTGGCTTCTGCTTTATCCGCCTGGCCAGGGTAAAAACGCTGTCGCTCAAGGCCGATTTTTCCATCGCCAGGCCGCTTATCATCAGCAACCTGCTGTTTTCCGCGCTCGGCGGCCTGATGTGGTACCTGCAATTCTTCTTTTACGCCTGGGGCCACGCCAAAATCCCGGCCCAGTATGATTACGTCAGTTGGATGCTGCACATGAGCTTCTACGTGCTGTGCGGCGGCCTGGTGGGGCTGGTGCTGAAGGAGTGGAAAAACGTTGGCCGCCGCCCGGTGGGTGTGCTGAGCCTTGGCTGCATCGTGATTATTCTGGCCGCCAACATCGTTGGCCTGGGTATGGCGAACTAAGCGCTAGCACAGTGAACCGGAACGCGCGCGCGCTTTCTCCCGTTCCGTGGCGGCACCGAACCGTTGCCGCCATAGCCGCGGCGTCATCCCGGTTTCCCGCGTGAATACCACCGAAAAGTAGTTGCTGTCTTCAAAACCGCAGCGGGCGGCAATATCGCTGATCAGCATGTCGCTATGGCGCAGCAGATGCTGCGCCTGGCAGATACGCAACTGGCGCAGATACTGGTTGACCGTCATCCCGGTTTGCTGGCGGAACAGTTCCCGCAGCGGGCGCTCGGCGAGCTGTTGGCGCTGGCAAAATTGCTGCAGATTGAACGGCCGGGCCAGGCTGTTGCCGAGCGTAGCCAACAGCAGATCAATACCTTCGCCCTTTTCTAAGCCGCTGGCGCTCGCCGGCTGGTAGCGATGGCGGCGCAGAATGATGGCAAGCTGCAAAAACAGGCTTTCCGCCAAACAGTAGGACAGTTGATCGCGCTTTTGGCTCTCATGTTCAAGCTGGCCAATCACCTGGCGCGCCTGCGCCATGCCGTGGCTGCTGAGCCGCCAGTGCGGGCTGCAGCCCGGCGGCTGGCGCTGCTGCAACAGTTCCCCCCAATCGACGTTCAACTTCAGCCGTTCCGGGCAGTAGATAATATTATGCAGCATCAGCTTATCAACGGACTCATAGCTGTGGCGGTCCTCCGCCCGGATATAGAACAAATCGCCGCAGGTTATCCGGTACGGCCGGTCGTTCAGGGTGTGCAGGCCGTTGCCGCGCCAGATCAGCACGACTTCGCAAAACTCATGGGTGTGTTCGGCAAATACATTCTGCGGATAACGGTCGGCCACCGCCACCGGCTGGGTGGCAGTAGCGAAGAAATCGTCTTTTTTGAGGATTAACTGATCGGCCACAGCGCTGCCTCATGAAAAAAAACCATCAGCAAATATCCGCTTTTCTGGCGAAAAAAACGGTGACGGTTCCCGCATTATTGCTTGCCAATGGCGATCCTTGCGCTATCGCCTATTGCGTGGCCCCACGGGTAACGAACAATTAGCGCCGGTCAAGGGAATTACGGTGGCAGAGCATTTAAATTATATGTTTAGTAACCAGATTTATAATATTTTACCGGGGTAAGTCTGTTCAATAGTCTGAGTGTCTACGCAGTCGGTGAATTTTCTCTCTCCTACGCGCTTCAAAGGACACAGACATGACAGACGAAATCATCAAAACCGATACGCTTATCGTGGGTGGCGGCCAGGCCGGCATTGCGATGAGCGAGCACCTGACAACGCTGAACATCCCGCATCTGGTATTAGAAAAAAACCGGGTTGCCGAAGCCTGGCGCAGCGGGCGTTGGGACTCGCTGGTCGCCAATGGCCCGGCCTGGCATGACCGTTTTCCCGGCATGCAATTTAAAGGCATGGGCCAAGACGATTTTGTGCCGAAAGATCGGGTCGCCGACTATTTGGCCGATTATGCTGAAAAGTACCAGGCGCCCATTCGCACCGGCGTTGAAGTCAAACACGCCGCACGTAACCCGGGCCGCCCCGGCTTCCGCGTTGAAACCACGGCGGGGATCATTGAAGCAACCCGCATCGTCGCGGCCACCGGGCCGTTCCAGCGCCCGGTGATCCCCGTGGTCGCCCCCGAGGATGCGCGCCTGCTGCAAATGCATTCCGCCCATTACAAGAACCCCGGGCAGTTGCCGGAGGGGGCCGTGCTGGTTGTCGGGGCGGGTTCATCCGGCGTGCAAATTGCTGATGAACTGCAACGCGCCGGTAAAAAGGTCTATCTTTCGATCGGCGCTCACGATCGCCCGCCGCGCGCCTACCGTAACCGTGACTTTTGCTGGTGGTTAGGCGTTCTTGGCCTGTGGGATGCAACGGTAAACCAACCGGGTAAAGAGCACGTGACGATTGCGGTCAGCGGCGCACGCGGCGGCCATACCGTGGATTTCCGCGCGCTGGCAAATCAGGGCGTGCACCTGGTCGGCCTGACCAAAAGTTTCCACAACGGCGTGGTGACGTTTCAGCCGGATCTGAGCGAGAACATCAAAAACGGGGACCAGAATTATTTGTCGCTGCTGGATGCCGCCGACGAATATATTGCCCGCAATGGTTTGGTTCTTCCTGAAGAGCCGCAGGCGCGTAAATTTTTACCCGATCCGCCCTGTATGACCCACCCCACGTTACAGCTGGATTTAGCCGCCGCCGGGGTTACCACCATTATTTGGGCGACCGGTTACAAGACGGATTACAGCTGGCTCGACGTGAATGCTTTCGATGAAAACAACAACCCCAAACATCAACGCGGCGTATCAAGTGAACCCGGCGTGTATTTCCTGGGGCTGCCCTGGTTATCGCGCCGTGGCTCGGCGTTTATTTGGGGCGTATGGCATGACGCCAAATATATCGCCGACCATATAGCGACGCAGCAAAAATACAGCGCCTATCAATGCGGCTAAACCGCGCCGATGCCAGGCTGTGTCCCGCAATAGCGAGACGCAGCCTAATCAGTGAATGTTTGATGACGGCCGCAACGGATAACGGAGCGGCTTTTTTTATCGGCGGATTCACGGGGAAGCTGATTGACCATGCCGACGGCGGCCTTCAGGCGTTGATCCCCTGGCGTATCGTCCGTGGCGAGCAGGAGAACTCCCGCTTGAACAGGGTGGAAAAATGGTTGCTGTCGCTAAAACCGCATTGGAAGGCGATATCCGTCACGCTGTCATCGCTGTGGCGCAATAAATGGTGCGCTTTCATCAACCGCAGCCGGTTCAGGTAACGCTGGGGCGTGAGCCCGGTTTGCTGCTTCAACTGCCGGTGCAGGGTGCGCAATGACAGGCGAAAACGATCGGCGAGCTGCTCCCAGCACACTTCCTCGGCAAAATGCGCCTCCAGCCAGACGATCAGGTGGTTCAGCCGCCCCTCATCCCCTTCGCCGCACTCGGCCAGTGTGCTCTTGCGCAGCACCACCAGCAGTTGCATAAACAAAATCTCGCGCGCGGCGATGGCATGCGCCCCCGCATCATCCGCCAGGGTTTCAAAGCGATCAATCACCTGTTTGACCTGCTGCAACATGCACGGATTCACCCGCCAATGGGAAAGATAATTGCCGTCTTGCTCCTGCGGCAACAGCTTTTCCAGGCCGGTCAGAAAGTTGAACCCGTTCGGCGCCCGATACAGCACATTGGTCAGGCACAGGTTTTCCGTATGCTCGAACAGGTGCCGATCGCGGTCGCGCACAAAGCAGACGGAGCCGCCGCTGAGCGTATACGGCTGGCCATTGAAAACATGCGTACCGGTACCGTGCTCAACCACCACAATCTCATAAAAATCATGGTAATGCTCCGGAAACTCCGGCTGCGGCAAACGCGGTTCGATCGCCACCGACGCGTGTTCGGAAGGGAAAAAATCAACGCTGCGTAAAACGGTCATTGTCATCCCCACTCGGTTGTAACGTCGTTTGATAGTAGAGAACGATTCTCAACGCCACCTTCATTTTTTGACAAAAAAACGCGCAAATCCCGTGCATTTTTTAAGAAACACGGCGGAATCATTCAGAAATGCGACTGGCATCACAAGCAGTGCCGTTTGGGCACCAAATTACATTCTGTGAGCTTGCTCACACTCACCTTTTTCTCTTTGCCAACCGCCCCTTACGGATGTCAGTGGCATGAAGGTCGGCGCGCGGGGAACTTCTTAGACTGGTGGGCAATGAGACAAATAAGGACACCTACCATGACTCTCCGCCATAGTGTTGCCGTTGATTTGGGCGCCTCCAGTGGCCGCGTGATGCTGGCGCGTTACGACAACCGGGACCATAGCCTGGCCTTGTGTGAAGTTCACCGCTTTAAGAACGGGTTAAAGCGCATCGATGGCCACGACGTCTGGGACGTGGATGCGCTGGAAAGCGAAATTCGCTTCGGGCTGCAACAGGCCTGCGACCAGGCGCCCGCCATCGATTCCATCGGCATTGATACCTGGGGCGTCGACTATGTACTGATTGATAAACAAGGCCAGCGCGTTGGCCTGCCTATCGCTTACCGCGACGGCCGCACCGAGGGCGTCATGGCGCGCGCCCAGCAGGCATTGGGCCGCGAAGAGATCTACCGGCGCAGCGGCATCCAGTTTCTGCCGTTCAATACGCTCTACCAACTGCGCGCGCTGGCCGAACAACAGCCAGAACTGCTGGGCCAGGTGGCGCACGCGCTGCTGATGCCGGATTACCTCTATTACCGCCTGACCGGCAAGCTGAACTGGGAATACACCAACGCCACCACCACGCAAATGGTGAACATCAACACCGATAACTGGGATGAGCGCCTGCTGAACTGGGCGGGGGTGCCGCGCGAATGGCTGGGCACGCCCACCCACCCGGGCAACATTATCGGCCACTGGGTGTGCGCGCAGGGAAAACGCATTCCGGTGGTTTCCGTCGCCACGCACGATACCGCCAGCGCCGTGATCGCCGCTCCGCTGGCCAGCGACGATGCCGCTTATCTCTCGTCCGGGACCTGGTCACTGATGGGGTTTGAAAGCAAAACGCCCTATGTCGATGAACGCGCGCTGGCGGCCAATATCACTAACGAAGGCGGCGCGGAAGGGCGCTACCGGGTTTTGAAAAACATCATGGGCCTGTGGCTGCTGCAACGCATCGTTCAGGAGCAAGCGATCGACGATCTGCCGGATCTGATCCGCCAGGCGCAGGCCGCCCCCGCCTGCCGCGCGATCATCAACCCCAACGACGATCGCTTTATCAACCCGGCGAACATGAGCCAGGAGCTCCAGGCCGCCTGCCGCGAAAGCCGCCAGCCGGTGCCTGCCGGCGCCGGTGAACTGGCGCGCTGCATCTTCGACAGCCTGGCGCTGCTGTATGCGCAGGTGCTGCTGGAGCTTAGCGAGCTGCGCGGCCGGCCGTTCACCCGCCTGCATATCGTCGGCGGCGGCAGCCAGAACCACTTTCTTAACCAACTGTGCGCCGACGCCTGCGGCATCACGGTGATCGCCGGGCCGATCGAAGCCTCGACACTGGGCAACGTTGGCTGCCAGCTGATGGCGCTGGACGAAATCGCCGACGTCGATGCCTTCCGGGCGCTGATCGGCCGCAACAGCGAGCTGCAACAGTTCACCCCCGATTCAAATAGCGAAACTGCCCGCTTCGTCGCGCAGATTCTGCAAAATCGTCAATCACGTAAGGAGCTTTGCGCATGACTACACAAATCAATCAGGCCTGGGAGCTGGCAAAACAACGCTTTGCCGCCGTTGGCGTCGATGTCGAACAGGCCCTGCGCCAGCTCGATCGTTTACCGATCTCCATTCACTGCTGGCAGGGCGATGACGTGGCGGGCTTCGAGAACCCGGATGGCGAGTTGAGCGGCGGCATTCAGGCCACCGGCAACTACCCCGGCAAAGCGCGCACCGCCGGCGAACTGCGCGCCGATCTGGAACAGGCACTCAGCCTGATCCCCGGCCCCAAACGCCTGAACCTGCACGCCATTTATCTTGAAGCCGACACCCAGGTGCCGCGCAACGAAATCAAACCGGAGCACTTCACAAACTGGGTGGCATGGGCCAAGGCAAACCAACTGGGGCTGGACTTCAACCCATCGTGCTTCTCGCATCCGTTGAGCGCCGACGGCTTTACCCTGTCGCACGCCAACGATGAAATCCGCCAGTTCTGGATCGAACACTGCCAGGCCAGCCGCCGCGTCTCGGCCTATTTTGGCGAACAGTTGGGCACGCCGTCGGTGATGAATATCTGGATCCCGGACGGCATGAAAGACATTACCGTCGATCGCCTGGCGCCGCGCCAGCGCCTGCTGGCCGCGCTGGATGACGTGATCGCCGAAAAGCTCAACCCGGCGCACCATATCGACGCGGTGGAAAGCAAGCTGTTCGGCATCGGCGCGGAAAGCTACACCGTCGGCTCCAATGAGTTCTACTTCGGCTACGCCACCAGCCGCCAGACCGCGCTATGCCTGGATGCCGGCCACTTCCACCCGACCGAAGTGATTTCCGACAAGATCTCCAGCGCCATGCTGTATATCCCCCGCCTGCTGCTGCACGTCAGCCGCCCGGTGCGCTGGGACAGCGATCACGTGGTGCTGCTGGATGACGAAACCCAGGCCATCGCCAATGAAATCGTGCGCCACGATCTGTTCGACCGGGTGCATATCGGCCTTGATTTCTTCGATGCCTCCATCAACCGCATCGCCGCCTGGGTGATCGGCACCCGCAACATGCGAAAAGCCCTGCTGCGCGCGCTGCTGGAACCGACCGCACAACTGCGCCAATTGGAGCACGATGGGGATTACACCGCCCGCCTGGCGCTGCTGGAAGAGCAAAAATCCCTGCCGTGGCAGGCCGTGTGGGAAATGTACTGCCTGCGCAACGATACCCCGGCGGATGCCTCCTGGCTCGCCACCGTCCGCCGTTATGAACAACAAATTTTGGCCCAACGCTAAGGAACCCCTATGCAACGTATTCTCTCTTCATGGTTTGTTCAGGGCATGGTGAAAGCCACCAGCGATATGTGGCTGAAAGGCTGGGACGAGCGCAACGGCGGCAATGTCAGCCTGCGGCTGGATGCCGAAGATATCGCCCCCTACCGCGATGAATTTGCCGCCGAACCACGCTGCGTCGAACTGAGCCAGCCGGCGCCGGCGCTGGCCGGATGCTGGTTTATCGTTACCGGCTCCGGCAAGTTTTTCCGCAACGTGCAGCTCGATCCGGCAGATAGCCTGGCGCTGCTGCAAATCAACGACGACGGCATGGCCTACCACATTCACTGGGGGCTGGTGAACGGCGGCTTGCCAACCTCTGAACTGGCGGCGCATCTGCAATCCCACGCGGTGCGCAAACAACTCGCCGGCGGGGCGGACCGCGTCATCATGCACTGCCACGCCACCAACCTGATCGCCCTGAGCTACGTGCTGGAACTGGATAGCATCAGCTTCACCCGCAAGCTGTGGGAAGGCAGCACCGAATGCCTGGTGGTGTTCCCCGACGGTATAGGCATCGTGCCGTGGATGGTGCCGGGTACCGACGGCATCGGCGCCGCCACCGCAGAACAGATGCGCGCGCACAGCCTGGTGCTATGGCCGCATCACGGCATCTTCGCCACCGGCCCAACGCTGGATGAAGCGTTCGGCCTGATCGACACGGCGGAAAAATCCTCGGAAGTGCTGGTGAAAGTGATCGCCATGGGCGGCATGCGGCAAACCATCACCACCGAACAACTGATCGCCCTGGGCGAGCGTTTTGGCGTCACGCCGATGGCCGCCGCACTCAAGATATAAGGAACAGATCATGAGCTTTATGTTGGCACTACCGAAAATCAGCCTGCATGGCGCAGGCGCCATCGCCGATATGGTGAAACTGCTGGCGGGCAAACAATGGGGCAAGGCGTTGATCGTCACCGACGGCCAACTGGTACAGTTAGGGCTGCTGGACACGCTGTTCACCAACCTGGATAGCGCGCAGCTCCCCTATACCCTGTTCGACCGTGTGTTCCCCAACCCAACCGAAGAACTGGTGCAGCAGGGGCTGGCGGCCTACCGCGCCGCCAATTGCAGCTACATCATCGCCTTTGGCGGCGGCAGCCCGATCGACACCGCCAAAGCCATCAAAATCCTCACCGCCAACCCCGGCCCTTCCACCGCTTACGCTGGGGTGGGCAAAGTGGCCCATGCCGGCGTGCCGTTGGTGGCGATCAATACCACGGCGGGCACCGCCGCCGAGATGACCAGCAACGCGGTGATTATCGACAGCGGGCGCCAGGTCAAGGAGGTGATCATCGATCCGAATATTATTCCTGATATCGCGGTTGATGATCCCAGTGTCATGTTGGAGATCCCGGCCAGCGTCACCGCCGCCACCGGCATGGATGCGCTCACCCACGCGATTGAAGCCTATGTTTCCGTCGGCGCGCACCCGTTGACCGACGCCTCCGCGTTGGAGGCCATCCGCTTGATTTGCCAGTGGCTGCCGAAAGCGGTGGACGACGGGCACAATCTGCAGGCGCGTGAATACATGGCCTACGGCCAATATCTGGCGGGCATGGCGTTTAACAGCGCCGGCCTGGGGCTGGTGCACGCCCTGGCGCACCAGCCGGGCGCCACGCACAATCTGCCGCACGGCGTCTGCAACGCCATTTTGCTGCCGATCGTCGAAGCATTTAACCGGCCGCAGGCGGTGGCGCGCTTTGCGCGTATCGCCGAAGCGATGGGCGTGGATCGTCAGGGCATGAGCGACGAGCAGGCCAGCCAGCAGGCGATTGCCGCAATCCGCCAACTGTCGCGCCGCGTCGGCATTCCCGACGGGTTTCAACAGCTGGGGATATCGCAGGCCGATATTGAAAATTGGCTGGATAAGGCGCTGGCCGATCCGTGCGCGCCCTGCAACCCACGCAGCGCTTCCCGTGAAGAGGTGCGTGAGATGTACCTGGAGGCGCTATGATCCGCAAAGCCTTTGTGATGCAGGTGAACCCCGATGCGCATGAAGAATATCAGCGCCGCCATACGCCGATTTGGCCGGAACTGGCGGCGGTTCTTAAACAGCACGGTGCTCATCACTATGCTATTTATCTCGACGCCGATCGCCACCTGCTGTTTGCTACGGTAGAGATTGAGTCCGAGGCGCGCTGGGCCGCAGTGGCCGGCACCGAAGTGTGCCAGCGCTGGTGGGCGTCCATGTGTGCATTGATGCCGAGCAACCCGGACAACAGCCCGATCAGCCAGGAACTCAAAGCAGTGTTTTATCTGGAATAACGCGGGCAACGGTACCCGCGCTGCGCCGCCGGCCATACCGGCGGCAAGAAGGGTTTATTCGCCGAGGTATTGCGTCACCACGCGCGCCGTCAGTTTGGTGATCAGCTCATAGGCGCTGATGCCGGTAAAGGCGGCGATACGCTCAACCGGCAACGGTTTGCCCCACAGCAGCGCTTCATCCCCGACGCTGTCGGTGCTGTCTGGCCCCAGATCGACCGACATCATATCCATCGAAACCCGCCCGACGATCGGCACTTCTCGGCCGTTGATCCACACCGGCGTGCCGGAGGGGGCGCTGCGCGGGTAACCGTCGCCGTAGCCAATCGCCACCACGCCAAGCCGCGTGTCGCGCTCGCTCACCCAGGTGCCACCATAGCCCACCGGCTCGCCGGCCTTATGGCTGCGCACCGCAATCAGGCTGGAGGTCAGCGCCATCGCCGGCTGCAGGCCGAAGCTCTCGCCATAAGGCTCCGCCAGCGGCGAGACGCCGTACATAATAATCCCTGGGCGCACCCAGTCGTAGTGCGCCTGCGGCCAGAGCAGAATGCCGCCGGAGGCAGAGATAGACCGCAACCCCGGTTTATCTTGCGTGAACTGTTCAAAACAGGCGATTTGCTGCGGCGTTACGTCCAATTGCGGCTCGTCGGCGCGGCAAAAATGGCTCATCACGTTCACCGGTTGCGCCACGCTGCGGCAAGCGCACAGGCGCTGGTAGAAGGCTTCAGCCTGCTCAGGATGCACGCCCAGCCGATGCATGCCGGTATCCAGCTTCATCCACACCCGCAGCGGGCGCGGCAAGTCGGCCTGCTCCAGCGCGGCCAACTGCTCGTTGCTGTGCACGGCGGTTTCAATATTGTTGGCCGCCAGCAGCGGCAAGTCCTCGGCGGCGAAAAAGCCTTCCAGCAGCAGAATGGGTTTAACGATGCCGCCGGCGCGCAGCGTAAGCGCTTCGCTCAGGCGCGCCACGCCGTAGCAGTCTGCGTCTTGCAGGGTGTGTGCCGTATCCAGCAGGCCGTGGCCATAAGCGTTTGCTTTCACAACGGCGATCAGGCGGCTTTGTGGCGCCAAACGGCGCACCTGTTGCAGGTTGTGTCGCAGAGCGCGGCGGTCGATTACAGCGGTTGCCGCTTTCATTTCAGTTCCTTAAAGCCTGGGTTCAATAGGTGCCTGAAGGCACAAGGGCTATTGAGATCGGCTCGGTTAATTATTCTTCGTCATACTGTGGCCCAGCGTAATTATCAAAACGCGACCACTGGCCGTTAAAGGTAAGCCGCACGGAGCCGATCGGGCCGTTACGCTGCTTACCGATAATAATTTCAGCGATACCTTTCAGATCGCTGTTCTCGTGATAGACCTCATCACGGTAAATAAACATGATCAGGTCGGCGTCCTGCTCGATCGAGCCGGATTCACGCAGATCCGAGTTAACCGGGCGTTTATCGGCGCGCTGCTCCAGCGAGCGGTTAAGCTGCGACAGCGCCACCACCGGCACCTGCAGCTCTTTGGCCAGCGCCTTCAGCGAGCGGGAAATCTCGGCGATCTCCAGCGTACGGTTATCCGACAGGGACGGCACACGCATCAATTGCAGGTAGTCGATCATGATCAGGCTCAGGCCGTCATGCTCGCGGAAAATACGCCGCGCGCGGGAACGCACTTCGGTTGGCGTCAGGCCGGAAGAGTCATCGATATACATGTTGCGTTTTTCCAGCAGCAGCCCCATGGTGCTGGAAATGCGCGCCCAGTCCTCATCGTCAAGCTGGCCGGTACGAATCCGCGTCTGGTCCACACGCGATAGCGAAGCCAGCATACGCATCATAATCTGCTCGCCGGGCATCTCCAGGCTGAAAATCAGCACCGGTTTTTCCTGCAGCATGGCGGCGTTTTCACACAGGTTCATGGCGAAGGTGGTTTTACCCATCGACGGACGGGCCGCCACAATGATCAAATCTGATTTCTGCAGGCCGGCGGTTTTCTTGTTCAGATCGTTATAGCCGGTGTCCACCCCGGTCACGCCGTCATGCGGCGTCTGGTACAGCGATTCGATGCGCGACACCGTGGCTTCCAGGATCTGATCGATGCTTTTCGGCCCTTCGTCTTTATTGGCGCGGTTTTCAGCAATCTGGAACACGCGCGATTCCGCCAGATCGAGCAGATCCTCACTGCTGCGCCCCTGGGGATCATAACCGGCATCGGCGATCTCATTGGCAACCGAGATCATTTCCCGCACCACTGCGCGCTCGCGCACGATGTCTGCATAGGCCGCGATGTTGGCCGCGCTGGGGGTGTTTTTGGACAGTTCCGCCAGGTAGGCAAAGCCGCCGACGGAATCCAGCTCCCCTTTTTGCTCCAGAGATTCAGACAGGGTGATCAGATCGATCGGCTTGCTCATCTCCAGCAGGCGCTGCATCTCGGTGAAGATCAACCGGTGCGGGCGGCTAAAGAAATCGCCGGCCACCACGCGCTCGGCCACATTGTCCCAGCGCTCGTTGTCCAGCATCAAACCGCCCAACACGGATTGCTCCGCCTCCAGCGAATGCGGCGGCATCTTCAGCCCTTCCATCTGGCGATCGCGGGGTGCCTGGGCCTCGTAAGATTTGTTGGTGGGTTTCTTTCCTGCCATAGTGGGAATAAATTACCTGTTATCAAGTGACGACGCGTCAGTATACATAATGATAAATCCCCATGCCCCAACAATTGGGCCACGGGCTGAATAGGTTACCTGAGGAGCGATCATGGCTAAACGCATTCAATTCGCCGCGACCGGCGGGCCGGACGTGCTGCAATACGTTGATTTTACCCCGCGCGATCCTGCGGCGGGCGAAGTACAGATTGCCAACAAGGCGATCGGCATCAACTATATCGACACCTATGTGCGCAGCGGCCTGTATGCGCCGCCGCAGTTGCCGTCCGGGCTGGGCACCGAAGCGGCCGGCGTGGTCAGCAAAGTGGGCACCGGCGTCAGCGGCATCAAGCCCGGCGATCGGGTTGTGTATGCCCAGGCGCCGCTGGGCGCCTACAGCGAAATCCACAACGTGCCGGCCGCCAAAGTGGCGCTGCTGCCTGATGCGCTCAGCTTCGAACAGGGCGCGGCATCGTTCCTTAAAGGCCTGACGGTCCATTATCTGCTGCGCCAGACCCACGTGGTGCAGCCGGGCGAAATCTTTCTGTTCCATGCCGCCGCCGGCGGCGTTGGGCTGATCGCCTGCCAGTGGGCAAAAGCGTTGGGCGCCCGGCTGATCGGCAGCGTCGGTTCAGATGTCAAGGCCGAGCTGGCGCAGCAGGCCGGCGCCTGGGCCACCATTAACTACAACACCCAGGATATCGCCCAGCGCGTGGCGGAACTGACCGATGGCGCCAAAGTCGGCGTGGTGTATGACTCGGTGGGCAAAAATACCTGGTTGGCTTCGCTCAACAGCCTGAAACGCCGCGGGCTGATGGTCAGCTTTGGTAATGCCTCCGGCCCGGTGACCGGGGTGGATCTGGCGCTCCTGAACCAGAAAGGCTCGCTCTACGTGACGCGCCCTTCGCTGAACGGCTATGTGACGAACCGTGAAGAGCTGCAGGCAGCCAGCGATGCGCTGTTTGCGCAGATTAGCAGTGGGGCGATCAATGTGGATGTGCGCGATGAGCAGAAGTTTGCGCTGGGGGATGCGCAGCGGGCGCACCAGGTGTTAGAGAGCCGCGCAACGGTTGGTTCCAGTTTGCTGATCCCCTGAACGGCCGGCTGATTAAGCGCAGCAATAAAAATGCCAGCCAGGGATTAGCTGGCTGGCATTTTCCCACAAGGGGCTTTCTGTTTTTATTACTGCAGGGTTGTCGTAGGGGTGGAGCAGAGTCCGCCGGGAACGGGGGTTGCTTGTGCAACACGAATTATCGGTTTATTCCCAACGGTGATGAAATCATTCGCATCGGCGATTCGGCGGCTATCCTAGCAGCCCTTCAACATAAAAAACATGCTTACGTGCCGCTAAACTTCCAAGGTGTGATCTCTGCCGCATTCGGCCGGCATGAATCTCCCTCTTTTGAGGGAGTGCCTGATAATTCAACACAATGCCCGCTCAATAACGGCGTATCTGCGGCTTTTGCACCGCACGGTAGATCCACACGCAAACCACCGCCAGCACCAGCCACGGCAGCAGTTTGAACATCATGGCGAACAGGCCGCCGAGCAGCATAAACGCCGCGGCCGCAAACAGGGCGGCGATCACCCCCAGTAAAGAAACGCCGGTCACCAACAGCATGACGACGAAGCCAATGATAAAGAAAAGTTCCAACATGATTGCTCCTTGGCAAAACACGGTATCTCACCTGTCAGTTACAAGAAGCGTGCCAAGCCGCACGCAATGCTAACGGCTTGATTTTACGCGTAAGTGATATTCACTGCGGCCGCCAGCCGGGTGAAAATCGCCAACTGTTAGTCAGAACAATAGTGAATTACGCCACATCAGCCCGCGGTTGCCGTACCAGGCTCAGCGCCTGCTCGACCACTCGCGCATCCGCCCCCGGCTTATGGGCATTTTCGCTCAGGTGGCGGCGCCACTGCCGCGCGCCCGGCACGCCCTGGAACAGGCCCAGAATGTGACGGGTGATATGGCCGAGATAGGTACCGTTGGCCAGCTCACGCTCAATATAGGGATAAAGCGCCTCGACCACCGCCACGCTGTCGATTGCCGGCGTTTCGGCACCAAACAACTCGCGGTCCACCTGCGCCAGCACGCCTGGGTTTTGATAGGCTTCACGCCCCATCATCACGCCATCAACATGTTGCAGATGCTGCTGCGCTTCGGCCAGCGTTTTCACGCCGCCGTTAATGGCGATGGTCAGCGCCGGGAAGTCACGCTTGAGCTGATAGACCCGCGGGTAATCCAGCGGCGGCACTTCGCGGTTCTCTTTCGGGCTTAGCCCGGAAAGCCAGGCTTTCCGGGCATGAATAATAAACATCTCGCATTCGCCGCGCCCGGCCACCGTCGAAATAAAATCGCACAGGAAAGCGTAGCTGTCCTGATCGTCAATGCCGATGCGCGTCTTTACCGTCACCGGGATGGATACCGCATCACGCATCGCTTTCACGCAGTCCGCCACCAACGCCGCCTGGCCCATCAGGCAGGCGCCGAACATACCGTTCTGCACCCGATCGGACGGGCAACCCACGTTGAGGTTGATTTCATCATAGCCCCGCTGTTCAGCAAGCCTGGCGCAGTGCGCCAACGCCGCCGGATCGCTGCCGCCCAGTTGTAGCGCCAGCGGGTGTTCTTCCTGGTTGTACGCCAGATAGTCGCCTTTGCCATGGATAATGGCGCCGGTGGTGACCATTTCGGTGTACAGCAGCGCCTGCCTGGACAGCAGACGGTGGAAGTAACGGCAATGGCGATCGGTCCAGTCGAGCATCGGCGCGATGGAAAAACGGTGCGGCGGAAATTTAGCCGATTCTTCAGGCAGCACACGAGTTTGCACCGCGTTTTGCGATTCTTTATTTTGATGCATTTTTAAATTTTTCAGGGTGTTTTGGCATTCTTAGCCCCCAGTTCAAAGATGGGGTGCTGTGGAAAAGAATGGAATTTGACTTACTATAGCATAGGCAAGCGCCAGCGCGCAGAGGGTACATTGCGCTGCCGCCGCACCGTAGGCGCCAAGGGAAAAATCACCGCTATCGGGAAAACCGTTCACCCTGGAGGCAAAGCCGATGGTACTAAAAGTGACGGACTGAATATGCCGGTTGACTGCGACATCGCCAGTATCATCTCCACAAACGAATCAAATATATGCCTCTCCGTTCTTGACTACACATTGACCGTTAGCCATGTTAGATTATACCCAAATGGATATAATTCAACGCATGGATAACGCGGATGAAGCCACTATATTGGGTTGGCAGCAGCAAGAAAGACCTCCAGTCATTGCCCGAGGATGTACAGGATGTTTTCGGCTATGCCCTGCATCTGGCGCAGGCAGGCGGTAAACATGCCCAGGCCAAGCCACTGAAAGGGTTTGGCGGCGCTGGCGCGCTTGAGGTGGTTGAAGACTTTTTCAGTGATACTTATCGTGCGGTGTATACCGTTAAGTTCGGTGATGCCGTCTATGTTTTGCACGTATTCCAGAAAAAGTCTTCATCAGGGGTTGCCACACCGAAACCCGATATGGACAAAATCCGTGAACGGCTGAAAGCCGCAGAAAGCCATGCCAGAGGAGCATAATATGAGCCATGATATTGAAATCAGCAGCGGCAACGTTTATGCCGATATTGGCAGAGAAGACGCAGAGGAAATGCGGGTAAAAGCCCAGCTTGCCACCACCATTGGCAACATCATTAAAAGCCGTCGCCTGACACAGGAACAAGCTGCAAAACTGCTGGGAATGACGCAACCCAAGGTATCTAATATGCTGCGTGGGCAGTTCCGGGGCATCAGTGAAGCCAAAATGCTGGAATGCCTGACCCGCTTAGGGCGCGATGTGCAAATCGTGGTAGGAAAGCCGCGCCGGACACCGGGCAGCTTGACCGTAGTGTTTGCCTGATTCCCCAAATAGCCCGAAGATCGGGCTATGTGTTATGACAAGCAAAAACGGCGCATCGCCAACTACCCGTTCTGGATTGGCATTCTCCATTTTTTGAATCTGCAACAGCCAGATAAATCCGTTTTTTACTCGTCATCGTGTCGTAAATTACCCGCGCCCAGTGCAGTGCGAAACCTCACCCCGTGCAAACGCGCGCACCTCTCGGCTATTGCCCCTAAACATGGTAAAGTCGCCTTTTTACGTACCGGGATATTTGCCATGAACCCAACCAACCAGGAAAAGCTGCTCGCGCAGGCTGAGCACCTTTGCCAGCAACGCAATGTGCGCCTGACGCCGCAACGGCTGGAAGTGTTACGCCTGATGGCACAACAGCCCGGTGCCATCAGCGCCTATGATCTGTTGGATCTGCTACGGGTGGCCGAGCCGCAGGCCAAGCCGCCGACGGTGTACCGCGCACTGGATTTCCTGTTGGAGCAAGGCTTTATCCACCGGGTGGAGTCCACCAATAGCTATGTGCTGTGTCACCACTTTGAACAGCCGATGCATACTTCAGCGCTGTTTATCTGCGATCGCTGCGGGCAAGTGACCGAGCGCACGACCGACGGCATCGAAGAAACGCTGCAAAAGCTGGCGAAAGAGTCCGGCTTTGCCCTGCGCCACAGCGTGGTTGAAGCGCACGGCCTGTGCGTTGACTGCGTAGAGGTAGAAGCCTGTAAGCATCCGCATGATTGCGATCACGATCACAGCATTGTAGTGAAGAAGAAATAACCGGCGGGACGTACAGCGGGGAAATAACCAGGTACGTCCCTGTACCGTTTTAGATTGCCGTAAAGGTAAAACCTGGTGCCTGTTACCAGTGGAATTTGTTGCTGTCTTCCCAGGATTTGACTTCCTTTTCGGCCTGCTCTTTCTGGTAGCCGTAGCGTTCCTGAATTTTGCCGACCAGCTGTTCGCGCTTCCCTTCGATGACCGTCATATCGTCATCGGTCAGCTTGCCCCACTGTTCTTTGACCTTACCTCTAAACTGCTTCCAGTTACCGCCAGCTTGATCTTTGTTCATCATTTCTCTCCGTAACTAAAGTGAGTCAGTTTCAGATAATCCGGCTGGCCTAACTGACCAAAGTGAGTAACAGATTTTCCTCATCTGCACTGGATTAAGCCGTTGCCTAATCAGCCAGCCACATTACTAATATTAGCTATAGATTCTGGATTAAAAATAAAAGCCAGCAATAAACACCATAAATAAGCGATTTTTTAGTTAAAAACAACAACAAAACAACCCGATAACCAGGGTTTTCTTTACCCAGCAAGATGTAACATGATATTAACAAAAACCACAATGAATGGGAGGCTACTCCCTGGCCCGCTCGTGCGCAAACCAGGTGCCCTGCCGGTTATGGCGCAGCCAAAGCCACCCCAGCGTAATGCCACGCAGCATCTGGAACACGCACAGCGCCAGCCACAACGCATGGTTGCCGAGCAGCGGCAGAGTAAGCAACGCCAGCGCGTAGCCGGCGGCGGCAACCGCCATGCTATTACGCATTTCCGCGCCGCGGGTCGCGCCGATAAACATGCCATCCATCAGGTAGCACCACACGCTGACCAGCGGCAGCACCACCTGCCAGCCCAGGTAGTGGTTTGCCAGTTCACGCAGCGCCGGTAAGGAGGTCAGTGCGCCAACAATCTGTTGGCCAGCAACGGCGTAAATTGCCGCAAATCCCAGCGCGACCAGGCCCGCCTGCCGGCAGGCGGCGTGCCATACCTGATGCAGCTTGCGATCGTCGCGCGCGCCATAGGCATGGCCGGAGTGCACTTCCACCGCATAGGCAAAACCATCGAGCGCATAGGCAGTAAAGGTCAGCAGGTTCATCAGCACTGCGTTAACCGCCACCACTTCGCTGCCCAGCCGGGCGCCAAGAATGGTCAACGAGGCGAAGCACAACTGCAGCAGCAGGGAACGCAGCATGATATCCCGGTTCAGCGCCAGCAAACGGCCCAGGTTTCCCCGCCAGGCCTGGCGCAAGATCGGCAGTGAAATGCCCCGCCGCCTCATCACCCGCCAGGCGAGCCATAGCCCAAACAGCAGCATGGCATACTCGGACACCACCGTCGCCAGCGCAGCCCCTTGCACATTCCAGCCAAGCCCCATCACCAGCCACACATCCAGCACAATATTCAGCAGGTTGCCGGCGATCAGCAACAGCACCGGCGCACGCACGTACTGCACGCCGAGCAGCCACCCCAGCAGCACCATGTTGGCCAGCGCCGCCGGCGCACTTAACCAGCGGATATCCAAAAAGAGCCGCGCCTGCTGCAAGACTTCGCCATCGCCGCCGACAACCTGCAACGCCAGTCCGATCAGCGGCCGGCGCAGCAACAGTATCGCCAGGCCGACAATCCCGGCCAGCAGCAACGGCTGCACAAAGGCCTGGGCCAGCCGCTGCGCATCGCCGGCGCCCTGCGCCTGAGCCGCCAGCCCGGTAGTGCTCATGCGCAGGAATAAGAACAGCATGAACAGGAAGCTGGTGACCATCGCACCCACGGCGACGCCGCCAAGATAGCTGGGGCTGTCGAGGTGGCCGATCACCGCCGTATCGACCAAACCGAGCAACGGCACGGTAATGTTGGAAAAGATCATCGGCAACGCCAAACGCCACAGCGCTTTGTCGTTGTCACTAAAGAAGGCGGTAATCAAGCGCATAGCAACCTATTCCTGTGGCAGTGCGTATTGAAAAAGCAAGAAAGGCATCGCCCCTGGACAGGGGCGATTTACATCAGGGGGAAACGCAGGGGGTTAAATCCAGTCACCGTTGCGAATAACGCCGACGGCCAGCCCTTCAATGGTGAGGTTTTGCTCACGCAGATCGACGACGATCGGTTTGAATTCACTGTTTTCCGGCAGCAATTCAACCACGTTGCCGTGTTTTTTCAGGCGTTTGACGGTCACTTCATCTTCGATACGGGCCACCACGACCTGGCCGTTACGCACGTCCTGCGTTTTATGCACCGCCAGCAGATCGCCATCAAGGATACCGATGTCGCGCATCGACATCCCTTTTACCCGCAGCAGGAAATCGGCGTTGGGTTTGAACAGGGAAGGATCAACCTTGTAGTGCCCTTCGATATGCTGCTGCGCCAGCAGCGGCTCACCGGCGGCCACGCGGCCAATCAGCGGCAGGCCGTCTTCATCTTCCATCAGCAGGCGGATACCGCGCGAGGCGCCGGAGATGATCTCGATCACCCCTTTGCGCGCCAGCGCCTTCAGGTGCTCTTCAGCCGCATTCGGCGAGCGGAACCCCAGACGCAATGCGATCTCGGCACGCGTGGGCGGCATGCCCGTCTGCGAAATATGATCGCGAATCAGGTCATAGACCTCTTGCTGCCTGGTAGTTAGTGCTTTCATCCCGCCCCCTGTTTGTTTATACAGTTTTGCTGTGAGTATATACAGGTGCGGGGGGATTGGGAACCGCAGAATAAATAAAAATCAGGGAGTAGGCGCGCAAAACCGGCGAAAAACAGCCTAATGGCGGCGGCTATTCAGGCAAAGTGCTGCCACAGCACGCTGCCCCAAACAAACAGCGCCAGTATGATCGCCAGCGTCACCGCCGCCGAACCGATATCCTTTGCCCGGCCGGAAAGCACGTGGTGCTCGGTGCCCACGCGATCGACCAGCGCTTCGATTGCGCTGTTAAGCAGCTCGACGATCATCACCAGGATCACGGAACCCACCAGTAAAATACGGGCGATCGCCCCAACGTCCAGCCAGGCGGCCAAAATAATGGCGAGCACGGCGGCGAGGGTTTCCTGGCGGAACGCCGCTTCATTTTGCCAGGCGGCAATAAACCCCTGCCGGGAATAACCTGCCGCCTTAATAATACGCGTTAGACCGGTTGCTTGATTTGCCATTTACGGGCGCCTTTTTCAGGGGTAAAACATCATTTTAACGGCATCGGCTTTTTTAACACCACAGATCTGCAAAGCGGTTTCTGGTATGCTTGCGGCGCGTTGCTAACAAGAGGCTTCACGTTGTTATGTCAAGTTGGCGTAAAATTTATTATAACTTATTGAGTTCTTTACTAAAACTGCTGGTAAGAAGTAAGGTTATCCCGTCAGATCCGGTCGCGGAGTTAGGGTTGGATCCCACTCGGCCGATTTTGTACGTTTTACCTTATAACTCGAAGGCGGATTTACTCACGCTGCGGGCCCAATGTCTGGCGCAGGATCTGCCCGATCCGCTCACTCCGCTGGAAATCGACGGCACCGTACTGCCCGGCTATGTGTTTATTCACGACGGCCCGCGTGTGTTCCGGTACTACACGCCGAAAGAAGAGTCGGTCAAGCTGTTTCATGACTATCTGGATCTGCACCGCAACAATCCGGATCTCGATATCCAGATGCTGCCGGTTTCCGTCATGTTCGGCCGCTCCCCCGGCCGGGAAGGCCACGGCACCCCGCACCTGCGTCTGCTGAACGGCATACAGAAGTTCTTCGCCGTGCTGTGGCTGGGGCGCGACAGCTTCGTCCGCTTCTCCAATACCGTTTCGCTGCGCCATATGGCGAACGAACACGGCACCGATCAAACCATTGCGCAGAAACTGGCACGCGTGGCGCGCATGCATTTCGCCCGCCAGCGCCTGGCCGCGGTCGGCCCGAGCCTGCCGGCGCGCCAGGACTTGTTCAACAAGCTGCTGGCTTCCAAGGCGATTGAAAAAGCCGTTGAGGACGAAGCGCGCAGCAAAAAAATCTCTCACGAAAAAGCGCAGCAGAACGCCATTGCGCTGATGGAAGAGATCGCCGCCGATTTCTCCTACGAAACCGTGCGCCTGTCAGACCGCGTGCTGGGCTGGACCTGGAACCGCCTGTATCAAGGGATCAACGTTACCAACGCCGAACGCGTGCGCCAACTGGCGCAGGACGGCCACGAAATCGTCTATGTTCCCTGCCACCGCAGCCACATGGACTACTTGCTGCTGTCCTACGTGCTGTATCACCAGGGGCTGGTGCCCCCGCACATCGCCGCCGGCATTAACCTGAATTTCTGGCCGGCCGGGCCGATTTTCCGCCGCCTGGGCGCCTTTTTCATTCGCCGTACCTTCAAAGGCAACAAGCTGTATTCCACGGTGTTCCGTGAATACCTGGGCGAACTGTTTACCCGCGGCTACTCGGTGGAATACTTTGTCGAAGGCGGCCGCTCCCGCACCGGGCGCCTGCTGGAGCCGAAAACCGGCACGCTGGCGATGACCATCCAGGCGATGCTGCGCGGCGGCACACGCCCAATCACGCTGGTGCCGATCTACATCGGCTACGAGCACGTGATGGAAGTGGGCACCTACGCCAAAGAGCTGCGCGGCGCCACCAAAGAAAAAGAAAACCTGCTGCAAATGCTGCGTGGCCTGCGCAAACTGCGCAATCTTGGCCTGGGCTACGTCAACTTCGGCGAACCGCTGCCGTTGACCACCTATCTCAACCAGCATGTGCCTCAGTGGCGTGACGCTATCGATCCGATCGAAGCCCAGCGCCCAAGCTGGCTGACGCCAACGGTGAACGATCTTGCCGGCAAAATCATGGTGCGCATCAACAATGCCGCCGCCGCCAACGCCATGAACCTGTGCGCCACCGCCCTGCTGGCTTCGCGCCAACGTTCGCTGACCCGTGAGCAGTTGATCGAACAGTTGGATTGCTACCTGCAGTTGATGCGTAACGTGCCTTACGCCGCCGACGCCACCGTACCGGCTCAAACTGCGAAAGAATTGCTGGATCACGCGCTGGGCATGGATAAGTTCGGGGTGGAAAAGGATAACATCGGCGACATCATCATCCTGCCGCGCGAGCAGGCGGTGCTGATGACCTATTACCGTAACAATATCCACCATATGTTGGTGCTGCCTTCGCTGATCGCCACCATCGTAATGCATCACCGCCGCGTGTCGCGCAGCGAACTACTGCGCCAGATCGGCCTGATTTATCCAATGCTGAAAGCGGAACTGTTCCTGCATTACGGTAAGGAACAGCTGCCGGAGGTGCTGCAGCCGATGATCGACGAGTTGGCGCGCCAACAGTTAATCAGCTATAGCGATGACGAGCTGCAACTGAACCCGGCGCGCATTCGCCCGCTGCAGTTGCTGGCCGCCGGAGTGCGTGAAACGCTGCAACGCTATGCGATTACCATGTCGATTCTCAGCGCCAACCCAAGCATCAACCGCGGTGCGCTGGAAAAAGAAAGCCGCATCATGGCCCAGCGCCTGTCGGTGCTGCACGGCATCAACGCACCGGAGTTCTTCGATAAAGCGGTATTTGCCACCCTGGTGGGAACGCTGCGCGAAGAGGGGTATATCAGCGACAGCGGCGACGCGATCCGTGAGCACACCATGGAGGTTTACACCATGTTGAGCGATCTGATCACCCCGGAAATCAAGCTGACGATTGAAAGCGTGAGTATGCTGGCTGAGGCGAAGGGCGAGTAATCCCCTCACCCCAACCCTCTCCCGTCGGGAGAGGGAGCAGCCCTGAGTCGTAATCAAATTAAGCGATTAACTCTCGAACTCTGTGAGTGCGTAGATTGTTGGGAAAAACTCTCGCCGACACCGATGCGATGCCGGCTTTGAGCTTCTATTCAGGCTTGCCAGTAGCTTAGGGCGATGCCGATAAACAGCACCAGGCCGACATAGTTGTTATTGAGAAACGCCTGGAAGCAGGCGTCGCGCTCGCGGGTGGCGATCAGGCGCTGTTGATGAATAAACAGCGCGCCGCCAAGCAGCAGTGACCAGTAATAGGCGCCGCTCAGTTGCGACAGGTAGCCCACCCACAGCAGCAACAGCAACGTGGCAAATTGCAGCAGGCCGATGATCAGCTTGTCATGGCGGCCAAACAGAATCGCCGTGGATTTGATGCCAATCCGCACATCGTCATCGCGATCGACCATGGCGTACAGCGTGTCGTAAGCCACCGTCCAGCAAATATTAGCCAGCAACAACAGCCAGCAGCTCAGCGGCAACGCCTCGCTGACCGCCGCGTAGGCCATCGGGATCGACCAGCCAAACGCAGCCCCCAGTACCACCTGCGGCAAATGGGTGACGCGCTTCATAAACGGGTACATCCATGCCAGCGCCAGCGCCGCCAGCGATAGCCAGATGGTCATGGCGTTCAACGTCAGCACCAGCAGAAACGACAGCAGCACCAGCGTCACAAACAGGATCTTGGCTTCTTTCTCGCTGACCCGGCCGCTCGGCAGCGGGCGGTTAGCGGTTCTTTTCACATGGCCGTCAAAGGCGCGATCGGCGTAATCATTCACCACGCAGCCTGCGGCGCGCATCAGGAAGACCCCCAGCACAAATACCGCCAGCACCGGCCATGAAGGCACCCCTTGCCCTGCTAGCCACAAGGCCCATAGCGTCGGCCACAGCAACAGCAAGCTGCCGATAGGTTTATCGATGCGCATCAAATGGCTATAAGCCTGCCATTTGCTTTGAGTCACGCTACTCTCCAACGTTTTTCCTCCCTCATCATGCCGGTGCGCTATTGCCCGCGTTATACACAGGCGCCGCCGGTAAAAACAGCTCGGTCAATAGCAGCGGCTTGCCCGCCAGGCGCAAACGGGAACGCCGCGCCCACTGCGCGCCGTGCCGGCCAATATGAATGTAATCCCGCGTCAGGGCGCCGTTGTTGAACAGGTAACGGCCGAGCGGCACGGTACCCAGATCCACCAATGCCTGATCCTCACCCGTCAGGGTTTCCTGCGGGATCACCGTGCGGCCGATCAGCCAGGGCTCATTGTCCCCCAACAGAATGATTTCACGCAGCCAGTAACGCGGACTCGCGGGCAGATGTTGCGCCTCTTCCCCCAGTTCGGCACGCGTGACGAAACACTCACGCTGCGGCTCAACGTGCACGCACGCACAGTGGCGTTCAAAGCGGCGGGTCATCGATCCCAACTCCATCAGCCAGTCGCTGATGCCAGCAGGCACCGGAGGATGTTGTTCAGACAACCACGTGATGGGTGGCAGGATGGAACCCCTATTGCCAGACATTACCTTTACTCCATGCTAAAGAGACGCGCCAGGCAACTCCTCGGCACCACAAACTGTTAACAGGAAGCCATTGTAACGCAGAAATCTAAAAGCGGCAGGCGGATTCATCATCATCTCCCCCAGGCCAATAACGAGGGCATAACACGATGAACGAGACAACGCTGGCCAGGCCGGAAGCGGTAAAAGCCATCGTGATCATGGGCGGGGTGCCCGCGGTGGAAGGGTATATCAAGACACCCACTTCGGCCTGGATCCCAAGGCCGTGCAGTTGGTGTTGAACAGCCGCGCCAATATCACGCTCGCGCCTGCTGGCGCTGATCGCCAGCCAACTCGCCCGCGCATGAAAAAAGGTGCGCCACGGCGCACCAACCCTCCAGCCAGCATCGGCAGCGCGGGGTATTAGCCCTTGCCTTTCACGCTGCTGATAAACGTTTCACGCGCAGTGGTGGAACCCAGTTTTTCCGCTTCATTCATCAGTTTCAGCGCTTTATCGATATCTCCGGCCTTAACCGCCTGTTTGATACCGTTATTGAAGTAGGCCTCAGTGTCATTCAACATCGGCTCGGCGGGTTTCGCCGCGGCCGGTCGCGGCGCAGGCGCTGCCGTTGGCGCATTGGCCCCCACCACCACCGGCGTGGTGGCCGGCGCTGGTTGCAACATGCCGATCATCACGTTGCCGCTGCCCTGTTCCGCCGTCACTTTCAGCTTCAGCAGCCCGCTATTGCTGTGGCTGGCGATCGGATCGGGAATGTCCGGCACCGCGTTGCCCACCCCTTGCGCATAGGCTTTCGCCGGGTTGGTCAGGCGGGTACTTTTGCCCACATCCTGGCGGGTGGTGTAAACCAGCAGGTAAATCTGCCGTTGCCCCAGCGCCGGCGTCAGCTTGAGCGTGCCCTCCAAACGATCGGAAGACATCACGCCCGGCGGCTGGTAGCTAAAGTAGCTGGACGGATAGTAGGCCGCCGGCCGCTGGTGTTCATCCAGCACCAGCACGCTCGGCGAGTACACCCGGCTATCCCTGGCGATACTGCTTAGCGTAATTTCCAGCGAACCGCGATCCGCCGGCAGCGTATAGGCGGCAACCGCGCCCTGAATATCGCCCTGATTGATCTGCGGGCTGCTGCCATCCAGTTTGACATCCTGATTGGCCGGCGGCACCAGCGGCTGCCACGGCAGGTTTTGCAACGTGGCCGGGTTAATGGCGGGTGCGACGGAAACATTGGTTGGCGTAGCGGCATCGGCGGCTAACGGCGCACCGGCGGCCAGCGCCACGGACAGGCAAAGTGCCAGTAGATTCTTTTTCATTGTTATACCCTCTTGCATCAAGCATGCAGGCCGGCAGCCGGCAGGCAAGCGCCCGCTGCCGGTTAATCAGGCGAGGGAAAGCGCATGGCGCTCTCCCGTGGTCCCGCTATTACCACCAGATCTCCATCTGGGCGCCGAAGGTGACTTCGTCATCTTTACCGCGGCTGAAGGTGTTCAGGCTGGTGTCGCTGTAGGCCGTGCCGGTGCTGTAGCCGGTATCGCTGCTGGTGGCGTAGCCCCACTTCTCATCCCATTTGGCATAGGTAGCGAACAGGCGGATTGCCGGGCGCGACCAAATGCTGTCGCCAGCCTGCCACTGTTGCGCCACGGTGACTTTGTACTGGCCGTTGCGCTCGCCGGTGCGCTGGGACTTGACGTTGTCATAGCCGGCTTCCAGCAAGGTGCTCATGATCGGCGTCCATTTGTACATTGGCCGCACGCCCACGGTGTACCAGGTGGTGCCGTTATTGTTGTCGCGGTCGATATCCTGATACATGCCGACGTACATCAGCGCCCATTTGTCGTTGAAGTCGATGGCGCCGTGATCCAGGATGCGCAGCATCGAACCGTCGTTATCAATGGTGGCACCCTGGTTGCGGCCGTTGTTGGTCGAGGTCATGGCATCGGTGCCGTACTGCACCACAAACTTGTTGTAGCCGTTGAGGATACTTTGCGTATGTTCGGCGGTGAACAACCAGCCGTCCTTGGAAGCGCCGTCGGCCAGGCTGTAGTGATCCTGAACGTTGGCCCGGCCATAGTCGACGCCGAATTCCAGCGTGCCGCCCGGGTTGGTTTCCAGCCCCGCCAAGCGTACGTCGAAGGTATCGTTGATGGTCGGCCGCTGATCCCATTCGTTGTCCAGGTAGCCGTAAGAGCCGCCGGATTCAGAGTTACGGGTCACCGCGAGAGACAGTTTACCAAAGCCCAGATCGATGTTTTCCAGGCCGGCGCCCGGGCCGGAAATATCCCAGTAGTAGAAGTCGATCATGTGGACGTCATGGCGCTGGTAGAAGCGCTTACCGGCCCAGATGGTGGAGCCCGGCAGCCATTCGATCAGGTTTTTACCCTGAACGTTCACTTCACGAAAGCCCGGGGTAACATCTTCCCAGTCTGAACGTTGGGAAACGGAATACGCCAGGTTGGTATCAAAGTAGAAGCTTTTATCGCCGTCCTTCCACACTTCCTGGCCCAGCTTTAATTCAGCGTAGGTTTCGCATTCGTTGCCAAGACGGTATTTGCTTGAGGCCCCGGTAGCCTGGAAGCACTGTTGCTCACCGCCGCTACCGCTCCAGCCGATACCGGAACGCGCATAGCCTTTAAAATCCAACGCCATGGCTTGTGAAGAGAGCACACTAGCGGCGACAGCCAGTGCCAGAGGGAGTTTGCGCAGAGTAGTCATCATTATTCTCCTGTTCTACAGACCTTGATGCTGTTAAACGCCCGGCTCCTGATGCAGCCGCCGGCATGCCGTACCGTCCTCACGGAACAGATGGCAACGGTGCGGCGGCAGGCCGATGGCGAATGTGGCACCTTCATCTACCAGCACCACGTCGTTCTGGCGGTACACCAGGTTCTGACGTATTGCCGGTATTTGGATGTGGATTTGCGTCTCGTTGCCGAGCTGCTCTACCACCTGTACATCACCTGACAGCCGTACTTCAGAGGCATCGCTTGGCAGCAGGTGTTCCGGGCGGATCCCCAGAGACATGTTGGCGCCGGTCTGAACGCCCGAGCCCTCCACCGGGAGCCATACCCGTTGGCGGTTGGGCAGTTCGATCTGCACCTGTTGCGGTTCTGCGGCGGTCACTTTGACCGGCAGGAAATTCATTTTCGGCGAGCCGATAAACCCGGCGACGAAGCGGTTGGCCGGGTAGTGATACAGCTCCAGCGGCTTGCCGATTTGCGCGACGCGCCCGGCGTCGAGCACTACGATCTTGTCGGCCAGCGTCATCGCTTCGACCTGATCGTGGGTGACGTAAATCATGGTGCGCTGCAGGCGCTTATGCAGACGGGAGATCTCAATGCGCATCTGCACGCGCAGCGCGGCGTCCAGGTTGGACAGCGGTTCGTCCAGCAGGAATACCGCCGGCTCCGCCACCAGCGTGCGGCCAATCGCCACGCGCTGGCGCTGCCCGCCGGACAGTGCCTTCGGCCGGCGATCGAGCAGGTGCGCCAGTTGCAGCACTTCGGCCACCTGGTTCACCCGTTGGGTGATTTCCGCCTTTTTGGCGCCGGCCAGCTTCAGGCCGAACGACATGTTGTCGGCCACCGACAGGTGCGGATAGAGCGCATAGGACTGGAACACCATGCCAATGCCGCGTTCGGCGGGCGGCACATCGTTCATCCGGGTTTCGCCGATGAACAGATCGCCGGCGGTGATATCCTCCAGCCCGGCGATCATGCGCAACAGCGTGGATTTGCCGCAGCCGGACGGCCCGACGAACACCACAAACTCACCGTCATCGATCGTTAAATTGACGTCTCTGGAAATCACCGTCTCGCCAAATGCTTTATAAACGCCGCGCAGTGTGACGCTAGCCATGCGTTACTCCCCTGCTTTCGCAGTTAACATTTTTCGTGAAAATGGCAGAGGCAAACCCTGCCAAAACCCATTGATGACCCTCTTGGCTGCGCACCGCCTGTCCTGCCAGAGGCAGGGTCGCCTCAGACGGCGCCGCCGGCTGAGTATAAGGCTGTAGATTAATCAGCGCTTCAAGGCATTGTTCCTGATGGGTTATAAGTAAACGAACCACCCCATTGTTCTGGCTAACTGCGCTCAATTCCCCCTGCTGGATCACCGCCAAGCGGCGCAGCGCCAACAGTGACTGGCAATAACGCAATGTCGAATGGCGATCGTGCTGCTGGCGGCTGATGGCCAGCGCCCGGTGCTCAATGGCGACCCGCTGGTACCAGTGGCTCTCACCGGCGGTCACCTGTTCCGGTGCTTCGTGCCAGGGCATCGGCGTTTGGGCGCCCTGCAGCTCATGCAGCCCAGCAGCGTGGGGCAAGCCCAGCTCTTCCCCCTGATATAGGCAGATCGGCGCCGGCAGCAGCGCCAACAGCGTCAGGAAGGCGGCGGCGGAGCGCAGATCCCCTTGCCCCCAGTGGCTGACCACCCGCGGCTGATCGGCGCTGCCCGTGCTCCATACGCTGTCCGCCAGACACCGGCGGTGGGCATGGAGCACCGTGACCAGTTTTTCAATGCTGAACGGCATCACCGCCTGCGCCAGCGGGCTGCTGACATAGGGCTGGCGCCCCGGCCCATGTATCCGCCCTTGGCCATCGCAGGCCCACAGCGCCAATCCGCGTGCGGCCGCCACGCTGCCGGCCTCATCGCGCCACGTTTGCGGCAGCACCAGGCCATCGACAGAGAGCGCGTTCAGGTAAGGCAGTGCGCCGAGCATGCCGTACAGATCCCCAACGCCATCTCCGTTGCCGTCACGGAAACTCACCGGATGGATCCGGTACAACGTAGGTTGGCTGGCGATGGGTGTTGACGACATAAGACCGGCTCCCGCAGCGACTGATAACGAAAATCAATGCTGGCGATAGTGCGGTAATCGGCGCGCGGGGGAATCATCCGTTAGGTTCTTTTTCATGGGGGAGGAGATGGGAGGATGAGGGAACGATGAAGTGGATGAGAAGTTCCCTGCCGAATTCAATTCTGTGATCTGCCTGACAAAAATAGCCCCCCTTTTTTGTGCCTAAGGCCACAGAATAGAGCGCAATGTTATCTGGATCACACTACCGGGCCGCGGGGCGTAGAGGGGGGGAGGATGAGAAAAGGGCGCGTTGTGACCCACTATGCTCAGGAAACCACTTTCCTTACACGAAGTGCCCACAATAATAGAAGGACTGGCTTATGAATCGCACTGCCCGTACGCTGATGCTTTCCGCGCTGACCACGTTAGTGCTCTCTGCCCCGGCTTTCGCCAAGATTGAAGAAGGCAAGCTGGTTATTTGGATCAACGGCGATAAAGGTTACAACGGCCTGGCCGAGGTCGGCAAAAAATTTGAGCAGGATACCGGCATTAAAGTAACCGTCGAACATCCGGACAAGCTGGAAGAAAAATACCCGCAGGTGGCCGCCACCGGCGACGGCCCGGACATTATCTTCTGGGCCCACGATCGCTTCGGCGGTTATGCTCAGTCCGGCCTGCTGGCAGAGATCCACCCCTCCCAGGCATTCCAGGATAAAGTCTATCCCTTTACCTGGGACGCCGTGCGCTACGACGGCAAGCTGATCGGCTACCCGATCGCCGTGGAAGCGCTGTCGCTGATTTACAACAAGGACCTGATCAAGGAAGCGCCAAAGACCTGGGAAGAAATTCCGGCGCTGGATAAGGAACTGCGCGCCAAAGGCAAGAGCGCCATCATGTGGAACCTGCAGGAACCCTACTTCACCTGGCCGATCATTGCCGCCGCCGGTGGATATGCCTACAAGTATGAAAACGGCAAATACAACATCAAAGACGTTGGCGTCGCGAACGCCGGCTCCCAGGCCGGGCTGCAGTTCATCGTCGATCTGGTGAACAACAAACACATCAATGCCGATACCGACTATTCCATCGCCGAAGCCGCCTTTAACAAGGGCCAAACCGCGCTGACTATCAACGGCCCGTGGGCATGGTCGAATATCGAACAGAGCAAGATCAACTACGGCGTAACGCTGCTGCCGACCTTCAAAGGCCAACCGTCCAAGCCGTTCGTTGGCGTGCTGACCGCCGGCATCAACGCCGCCAGCCCGAACAAGGAACTGGCCACCGAGTTTCTGGAAAACTACCTGCTGACCGATCAGGGGCTGGCGCAGGTCAATAACGACAAACCGCTGGGCGCCGTGGCGCTGAAATCGTTCCAGGAGCAGTTGGCGAAGGATCCGAAGATCGCCGCCACCATGCAGAACTCACAGAATGGCGAAATCATGCCTAACATTCCGCAGATGAGCGCCTTCTGGTATGCCGAACGCAGCGCCGTGCTTAATGCCATCCATGGCCGCCAGACGGTAAAAGCCGCGCTGGACGATGTGCAAACCCGGATTACCAAGTAAGCCAAGCCGTGCGGGGCGCCTGGCGGCGCTCCGCCGTTGTCGCCAAGAAAGGAACACCCCATGCAATTAGCTCACGCCGGTTCATCCGCGCGCAAAAAATCGAAGTGGTGGCAAAAAGAGAGTCTGAAATGGCTGGTAGTCGGCCTGCTCAGCCTGTTTACCTGCTATCTGATTGTGTTGATGTATGCACAGGGTGAATATCTATTCGCCATCATCACGCTGCTCCTGATTAGCGCCGGTATATACGTTTTCGCCAACCGCCGCGCTTACGCCTGGCGCTATGTCTACCCCGGCGTTGCCGGCATGGGATTGTTCGTTCTGTTCCCGCTGATTTGCACCATTGCCATCGCCTTTACCAATTACAGCAGCACTAACCAACTGACCTTTGAACGGGCGCAATCGGTGCTGATGCAGCGCCAGTTCCAAAGCGGCCAAACCTTCACCTTCGCCCTTTTCCCGGCGCCGGCCCAGCAATGGCGCCTGCAACTGACCGATCCGGGCAGCGGCCAGCAGATGCTGTCCGAGCCGTTCAGCTTTAACGCCGGCCAGCCGCAAACGCTGGCCATGGCCGCGGTCAGCGCCGCGCCCAGCGAAGAGCGCGCCACGCTGCGGGTGATCACGCAAAACCGCCAGGCGCTGAGCCAGATTGTCGCTAGAATGCCCGACGGCGGCGAACTGCGCATGAGCTCACTGCGCCAGTTCTCCGGCACCAGCCCGCTGTATAGCCTGGCAGCCGACGGAACGACCCTAACCAACAACCAGACGCAGGTGCAGTATCGCCCGAACGACGACATCGGCTTTTACCAGGCGGTGAACGCAGACGGCAACTGGGCGCAGGAAACCCTCAGCCCCGGCTATACCGTCACCATCGGCTGGCAGAATTTCCTGCGCGTGTTGCATGACGAAGGCATCCAGAAACCCTTTGTCTCGATCTTTATCTGGACCATCGTCTTTTCGGTGATGACGGTGATCCTGACCGTGGCGGTAGGCATGGTTCTGGCCTGCGTGGTGCAGTGGGAAGCGCTGAAAGGCAAGGCGATGTACCGGGTGCTGTTGATACTGCCCTACGCGGTGCCGTCGTTTATCTCGATCCTGATCTTCAAGGGGTTGTTCAACCAGAGCTTTGGCGAGATCAACATGATGCTCAGCCACCTGTTCGGCATCAAACCGGCCTGGTTTAGCGATCCGCTCACCGCCAAGAGCATGATCCTGATCGTCAACACCTGGCTGGGTTACCCCTATATGATGATCCTGTGCATGGGCCTGCTGAAAGCGATCCCGGACGATCTGTACGAAGCTTCGGCAATGGACGGCGCCGGGCCGCTGCAGAACTTCTTTCGCATCACCCTGCCGCTGCTGATTAAACCGCTGACGCCGCTGATGATCGCCAGCTTCGCCTTCAACTTTAACAACTTCGTGCTGATTCAACTGCTGACCAACGGCGGCCCGGATATGATCGGCACCACCACGCCGGCCGGCTATACCGATCTGTTGGTCAGCTATACCTACCGCATCGCCTTTGAAGGCGGCGGCGGCCAGGACTTTGGCCTTGCGGCGGCAATCGCCACGTTGATCTTCCTGCTGGTGGGGGCGCTGGCCATTCTCAACCTGAAAGCCAGCAAGATGAACTTTGATTAATCCATTGCCGGCGGCAGCCACGCCAACATGAGGAGTAAGCAAGATGGCCATGGTTCAACCCAAATCCCAGCGCGTGCGCCTGTGGATCACCCATATACTGATGCTGTGCTTTATCGCTTTGATTATGTTCCCGCTGCTGATGGTGATCACCATTTCGCTGCGCTCCGGCAACTTCGCCACCGGCAGCCTGATCCCGGAACAGATTTCCTGGGATCACTGGCGGCTGGCGCTCGGCATGAGCGTGACGCACGCCGACGGCAGCGTTACCCCGCCGCCGTTCCCGGTGCTGCTGTGGCTATGGAACTCGGTGAAGGTGGCGGCGATTACCGCCATCGGCATCGTGGCGCTTTCCACCACCTGCGCCTACGCTTTTGCCCGCATGCGCTTTCGCGGTAAAAGCAGCCTGCTGAAAGGCATGCTGATTTTTCAGATGTTCCCGGCGGTGCTGTCGTTGGTGGCGCTGTATGCCCTGTTCGATCGCCTGGGCCAGTACGTGCCGTTTCTCGGCCTGAATACCCATGGCGGCGTGATTTTCGCCTATATGGGCGGCATCGCGCTGCACGTCTGGACCATCAAGGGCTATTTTGAAACCATCGATAATTCGCTGGAGGAGGCCGCCGCGTTGGACGGCGCCAGCCCGTGGCAGGCGTTCCGCCTGGTGCTGCTGCCGCTGTCGGTGCCGATCCTGGCGGTGGTGTTCATTCTGTCCTTTATCGCGGCGGTTACCGAAGTGCCGGTCGCCTCGCTACTGCTGCGCGACGTTAACAGCTATACGCTGGCGGTGGGCATGCAACAATATCTGAACCCGCAGAACTACCTGTGGGGCGACTTCGCCGCCGCGGCGGTGCTCTCGGCCATCCCTATTACCGTGGTATTCCTGCTGGCCCAGCGTTGGCTGGTCGGTGGCCTCACGTCCGGTGGGGTGAAGGGGTAATTCATTTTAGCCACTGCAATCTTTGCTGTACTTTCTTACCACGCATTCTCTGTGTCTCGGCGGCCTTAACGGCCGCCTTTTTTTATCATTGACGCGTGCATTATTCACGCTTAAGGCGCTCGGTATTGGCCAGGTACAGGGTAATAACCAAAAATAATATGGCGGCGGAATAAATCAGCGTATCCACCGGGCTTTTATGATCAACAATAATCAGGCGGATAATCGCGGTAATGCCGATATAAATAAAATAGCGCAGCGGGAAGTGATAACCCGATTCGAAATACTTCACGATCAACGCAATAAATTCAAAATACAGGAAGTAAATAACGATGCCTTCAATCAACAGATACGAGGATGAAGCTTCGTTATTCATAAACAACACCTGTGCCAGGTGAATGGTTTCCTTGCCCAGAAACACCACCAGTATGGCGGCCAACAGCAGCAACCCCACGTTAAGTACGCGCTGTAGGGTTTTCGCCACCAGGATAGAGCGTGATGTTTTTGCCATAAAATAGTCCACCTTATACAACATGGTTAAAAGTGATATTGCCCGGTATCCCATCCGGATATTATTCATTCGGCCTGCGCCAGGCCACGGTATTGCCGCCGGCGGCAAGCCCAGCCCAGCCCAAACGCATTGTATACTGTTAATCTGGCAAGGTGCAGATGGGATGCAGCGCCAAACACCCGAACAGGGCGCATTCAACGGCAAGAGAGGGATGTCGTGTTGGGAAATAAATGAGGGGGAGTCATCTCCCCCTCATGCGCAGGTTGGCGACCGGCTTAACGGAAGCTATCGTTGCGATCGGAAGTCATGCTATACAGCTGATACTTGCGGCCCAGCATCTGGCCGCCGTCGCGGGTCAGCGGCGTCCAGCTTACGGAAGCACGGCTGCGTGAAGGCGATACCGTCATCAGATCCAGCGGGATAGAGACATAGAAGCCTTTGGTGAATGAACCCTCACCGTATTCTTCTTTCGATACGTTGGTGACCGTCGCATAGGCGCCCACCACAACCCCGCTGTCAAAGCGTTTAGACAGATCCAACGTCGCGCCCTTATCTTTGGCCAGATATTGGCCCACGCTCAGTTTGACCAGCACGCCATCGACGAACGGCGGCATCCAGTAGCCGGTAATGTGGCCGGTTCCGGTGCTGTAGTCGGTGAAGCGCATCATGTCGTCCCAGTCACGCTGTTTCACCCAGTTGGCGTTGGCGCCCACCGCCCAATTGCTGTCGAGCGGCCGATACAGCACTTCACCGCCGACGCCGCCGAACATGCTTTCCAGATAACCGCCGTAAACCTGGCCATAGAACCCTTGGCCGAAGTCCTGGAAGTAAGAGGTTTGCAAATCGTTAATGTACGCATCGTTCTGCACATACTGACGAATGTGCGTACGCACGCGCGGCAGATGGCTGTCCGAAGGCGGCGCCGTATAGTTGAACTTGTCGTAGTTATTGAACAGGTTGACGAATACGCTACCGCTGTTCAACCAATGATCGGTCACCCACCAGTTGGCGCTGCCCAGCAGGCCCACCTGGTACATGTAGAAGGTTTCCGCCCCGCCCAGCGATTGGGTTAAGGTCGGCGACAGGCTGAAGGACAGCGCCTCATCATCGATGTAATAGCCCTGTTCGGTGGTTTTCGGCAGATCGGGATCGATGCGTTTTTGCTGCAACGTCTGCTCATGCCCCAGCGGGTAGCCTTCCAACTGCTGGCGCAGGCTGTTCACGTCCGTACGCGTGGTCACCTGCGGCATGTGGTAGCGCGTTTCGGTCACATCCAGCGTATCCACGCCTTCCGGCAAGTGGTTCATCAGGATAACGTTCGCGCGCTCAACACCGTCTTCGGAATAACGATATTTGCTTTGCTCGCCGGTCATGTACAGCGTGTTGTCTTTCACCTGAATCTTCGGCGCGTTGAAGCCCGCATTGTATTTGAGATCGGTCAGTTGGTTCGCCGCGACGTCATGCTGCAGGTATCTATCCTGCGGCTGCGGCCGATAGGCTGGCTTAGGCTGATCGACATTTGACGGCTTCAGATCGTTAAAGTTGGTGCGCAGGGTAAAGCCGGCCATAAAGGTATTGCCGCGCTCATAGCTGACGTTCACATCCGCCCAATCCGTGATGCGGTAAACGGCGCCGAAGTTGAATTTGCTGTCCTGACGCAGCGTACCGGCAAAATCATCCTGGTAATTATTCCCTTCATACTCCACTTTCAGGCGCAGCGGCTGCCAGGGCGTTTGGTATTCAATACCGCCGAACAGCGATGCCGGCCCCTTGAAGGAGTTGTTGAGATCGACGGAGCCGGCGGTTCGGCCGCCGTTGCCGCGCTGGCAATAGCTGTCGCTGGCTTCACAGAACGGGTTTTTCACATTGCCGCTGTTGCCCAGATAGCCCCAGCCCATGCCCAGTGTGAAGTCAAACGGGCCCCATGCCTTGCTGGCGGCCAGGTATTCACCGTCAAATAACCCCGTCCCGCCAATATCCCGTATCCCGGCAGACACTTCCGGCAACCAATAGCCTTCTTCCCACAGGCGCAGCTTCACATCAAAGGATTTGTCTTTATAGGTTTGATCGCCGCTGAATGACGTATTGCTGCTGTATTGGCGCGTCCGCACGTCGGTATAACGGATAGTGGTTTCCAGCCAGGGCAACGGCTGAATAGAGACCGAATAAAACCGGTATTGGTCATTATCACGGTAGTTAAAGCTGAATTCGCCCTCTTTCGCCATACGGGCGCTCGGCATTTGCAACAGCCCCGCACCGCCGAAATCAGACTGAGAAGGCCCCAGAGGTTCAGGATATGACGCCGCCTGACACGCACTCGCGACAGACAGCGCAACCAAGCTAAGTAAGTAACGTGTTTTCATCAGTCAGGGATCCGGTGCGTCAATAACGAAATGATTTGCTCATTGATGTCTTTATAGCTCCGGGGCAGAGCGGATGAGGCAAACCCGAGGAACAGCAGACTCCCTGGCGTCATTTCATGATGCCGCCGGTTCCAGTAAGCAATTGGAACACTCTGGGCCTCACCTTCAGGCGTGATTAGCCAGGCGGTGCTGCGTTCAGCGCCATCCAGGCGTTGAAGCCCGCTTAAATAATCACTGACGTCTTTGCCAGGCAGAAAATCATGTTTACCCGCGGGTGCCAATGCCCCCAGCAGGCTGACGTCTTTCGGCTCCGGCGCCACGAAGACCTGATATTCCCCCGCCAGACGGCGATCCAAATCCGGGCGCAGCTGCAGCCAATCCGGATCCAGCGACACAAACTGACGGCCGACGATATTCAGCCCGGCGATCTGCGTACGCACACTGTCTACCGTGGCCGCGATCGTGGTATCCCCATCCTGGCGCAGTTCGGCGCTCAATGCGCCGAGCCGTGCCAACAATTGCTGTTGCTTCTGTTTTTGCAACTGGGTGGCGCTGCGCTCTGCAATCGCCGCCCCCGGCCACCAGATATTGCCTTGCAACGCCGGGTTACCCACCACCAGGCTTTGCAACGTCGCCGCATCCTTGATCGTGACCTCTGCCCTGTTCGGATAAAAAACGGTTACCCGGCTATCTGCATAGGCAGTATTCAGCAAGAGGCACAGTGATGCACTTAAGAGCAGATTAATTTTTCTCATTGTCCCTCTGCTTCAATAGTGTAATTTCAACCGGGAAATAGTCCGCACCCAGATATTGCTCGGACTTGATAACCACACCCGTTTGCGGATCAACCCAGAAACGGTTTTCCCAGTTCTTATTCAAGCTGCTAACCGCAACTTGTTCTTCAATCACGCGATAGGTCTTACGTTGGCCGCCGATGGTCAGGGCTTCATCTTCCTGACGTTGGAAGGTGGATTCGGCCAGCCCATAGCGTGTCTGGTTGTTTTCCGTCCAGGCGATTTGGCGCAGCCAGCGGTTACCGTCGATAATCCGCAAAGGCGCCGCCAGAGGATCTTGTTCAAGGTTGGAGACGCTGGTTAAATTGTCATGCCAGCCCAGGGTTTTCACCAGGCGCCCATGGCGCAACGTCATTAACGTGCGGTCCTGGCTCACCCATTTTTCTTCGCCATTTTCAAGCGCCCCAAGCACCATCATGATCTGTGGCTGATGATTAATGCTGACATAGACGCTGGGCCTGGATAAATCCTGGATCTCTTGATCTGTCAGCTCAACGCCCGATGATTCAAACAATACGTGATAAACAGTGTCATTGACGCTGTTTTGGGCTGAGGTACAGGCCTGAAGGGATAAACATATGAATAATAATAATAGATGGCGCAACTGAGCAATCCCGGCACATTGAGAAAAAGAAAAAAAAAGAATAACCACTAAGTGGTTATTCTTTTACGGTTTAGCCCGCTGTACTTGTCGTCGTGCTGGTGCTGGTGCTGGTTGAGCTGCCATCATCGCTATTGCTCTGAGCAACCAATGCAGCCGCTGCTACAGCAGCAACCGCGCCAGTGCCAACAATCACTGCATCACCTTTTGACCCAGCTGGATCAAAGGCTGCCCAGGAATTGGAGGCACCCAGCAGCGCCATTGCGGCTAATGCTGAATATAATACCTTTTTCATACACAACCCTCTTTCAGTAATGAACCTACGGCCTAAAGATCACTTTTTAGGCCCTACTAGTATAAGGTATCATGTTAAAAAAACATCGCTATTATCTAAAAATAAGTCATATCCTTTTGGCAGGACAAATAACCATTAGCGATGGTTTTAATTTGTATAACACAATAAATAATAAAACAAAAATGAAAAAAACCGATGTGTGGAAATTCAGAAAAAGCCCATTCACAGAATAAATTATTATTTTTCAAATAGATAGAACATCACCTCACCCCTTCACCAGGCCAGCCGCCCTTTTCTCCGGCATCAACCCCACACATTGAGATGATTCTTAGCATCCCCCTATTTTACCGGTAGCCTATCCCCGGCCGGCATAGGTAGACGGTAAACAACGTGTCATATTCGGGAGGCGGGACGCAGCATCTGCCGCTCGGCATGGGGCACGGGTATCGCGTTCTCACCGGTGGGCGTTGCCGATAAACGCAAATGCCGGCCTCGCGGCCGGCATTTGTCACAGCATCGCCTTAACGGCGATAAATCAACGCCACGCTTTAAAGCGGTTAATCAGGGCGTTGGTTGAACTGTCATGGCTGCTGACGGCGTCGGCGCCTGCCAGTTCCGGCAGAATACGGTTCGCCAACTGTTTGCCCAGTTCCACACCCCATTGGTCGAAGGTGAAGATATTGAGGATCGCCCCTTGGGTGAAGATTTTATGCTCATACAGGGCAATCAGGCTACCCAGGCTGAACGGGGTGATTTCCCGCAGCAGGATAGAGTTGGTTGGGCGGTTGCCTTCGAATACCTTGAACGGCGCCACGTGCTTCACGTCTTCCGGTTTCTTGCCCTGCGCGGCGAATTCTTCTTCCACCACCTGCAACGATTTACCAAAGGCCAGCGCCTCGGTCTGGGCAAAGAAGTTAGACAACAGCTTGGCGTGGTGATCGCTCAGTGGGTTGTGGCTGATCGCCGGTGCGATGAAATCGCAAGGAACCAGCTTGGTGCCCTGGTGGATCAACTGATAAAACGCGTGTTGGCCGTTAGTACCCGGTTCGCCCCAGATGATCGGGCCGGTTTGGTAGTCCACCGGTTTGCCGTTGCGATCGACATATTTGCCGTTGGATTCCATATTGCCCTGCTGGAAATACGCGGCAAAGCGGTGCATGTATTGGTCGTACGGCAGAATCGCTTCGGTTTCGGCGCCGAAGAAATTGTTGTACCAGATACCGATCAGCGCCAGCAACACCGGCAGGTTTTTCTCCGCCGGCGTGGTGGAGAAATGTTTGTCCATTTCATGCGCACCGCTCAGCAGTTGTTCGAAGTTGTCAAAACCGATGGACAGCGCGATCGACAGGCCGATGGCGGACCACAGGGAGTAACGGCCGCCCACCCAATCCCAGAATTCGAACATGTTGGCGGTGTCGATACCGAACTCCGCCACCGCTTTGCCGTTGGTGGACAACGCGGCGAAGTGTTTCGCGACGTGCTGTTGATCGCCAGCGGTTTTCAGGAACCAATCACGCGCACTGTGGGCGTTGGTCATGGTTTCCTGCGTCGTGAAGGTTTTGGAGGCCACCAGGAACAGCGTGGTTTCCGGATTCAACGTTTTGAGGGTTTCCGCAATATGGGTGCCGTCAACGTTGGAAACAAAATGCATGTTCAGGTGGTTCTTATAGGGGCGCAGCGCTTCGGTCGCCATATAAGGGCCAAGATCGGAACCACCGATGCCGATGTTTACCACGTCGGTGATCGGTTTGCCGGTGTAGCCTTTCCATTCACCGCCAATCACACGCTCGCAGAACTGCTTCATTTTCGCCAGCACGGCGTTAACTTCCGGCATCACATCTTTGCCGTCGACCACAATCGGGGTATTGCTGCGGTTACGCAACGCAACGTGCAGCACGGCGCGATCTTCAGTGCGGTTGATTTTCTCACCGGCGAACATGGATTTGATTGCGCCCTGCAGATCGGTTTCTTCAGCCAGCGCCAGCAGTTTTTCCAGGGTTTCCGACGTGATGCGGTTTTTGGAGAAATCCACCAGCATCTGATCGTTGAAGGTAGCGGAAAACTTGGCGAAGCGATCGCCATCCTGGGCAAACAGATCGCAGATCTGTACGTCTTTCATTTGTTCAAAGTGTTGCTGCAGGGCTTGCCAAGCAGCGGTTTGACTAGGATTAATATTTTTCATAGCAACGCTCTTATGCTTGAGATGAAGGTGACGTAATCGTCCGATTGTAGCCTGAACGCCGATGATTATGATCTCTTTTCTTGCAATAGGCGCACGCTGCCCACGTCATGCACATCGCATTTACCTTTATTCAACAAACAGTCCGCACTTCGGTTAACTCTGTGCGACAAACACCGGCGGGATTTAACGCCGGGCGCACAACGCCCGCCGCAAGCGACAAAAATGAAAATCCCTCACCCTTCGGCCGTTGACAGTTGGGCCCAAACCCGTTATTCCTAACAGCCTACTTGCGCACCCCGTGCGCAAGCCAGAAGAGGCGCGTCGCCCAGGTAAAGTGTCAGAGGAGCCGTACTCCCATGACGGCACCGGAGGGGGAGCGACGCCGAGGTACAGCGGCCAGCGGCGGCCAACGTATCGGCTACAGGGGCTGAATCCCCTGGGTTGTCACCCTAGGCCACCGCAGGTGGCCTGCAAGGTGGGGCGCTTCTGGGTGTACCGTAGCCTTCATCTCTACGCCTGCTCCCTGTTTACCGCTCTTCCCTTGTGCCAAGGCTCTGGAAATAAAATGCCGTCAAAACGGCACTCCCTGACACGAGGTTTTTTTACATGACTCAAGCAGCATCCCAACATGCCACCATCGTGGCCAAATTCGGCGGTACCAGCGTCGCCAACTTTGACGCTATGAACCACAGCGCGGACGTCGTCCTGGCCAACCCCAATGTGCGCCTGGTGGTGCTTTCCGCTTCCGCCGGCATTACCAACCTGCTGGTGGCGCTGGCCGAAGGCAACGAAACCGAAAAACGCAGCTATCACCTCGATGAAATTCGCCGCATTCAGTACGCCATCCTCGATCGCCTGGATAACCCCCAGGTCGTGCGCGACGAAATCGACCGCATGTTGGAAAACATCGCCATGCTGTCGGAAGCCGCCGCACTGGCCACCTCGGCGGCGCTGACCGATGAGCTGGTCAGCCACGGCGAACTGATGTCTACCCTGCTGTTTGTGGAAGTGCTGCGCCAGCGCCAGGTTCAGGCCGAGTGGTTCGACGTGCGCAAGGTGATGCGCACCACCGATAGCTTTGGCCGCGCCACGCCAGATACCGCCGCGTTGAAAGAGCTGGCGCAAACGCTGCTGCAACCGCGTGTTGAAGAAGCCCTGGTGATCACCCAGGGCTTTATCGGCTGCGAACCGAAAGGCCGCACGACCACGCTGGGCCGCGGCGGCAGCGACTACACCGCGGCGCTGCTGGGCGAAGCGCTGAATGTCAGCCGGGTGGATATCTGGACCGACGTGCCGGGCATTTACACCACCGACCCTCGCGTGGCGCCTTCAGCCAAGCGTATCGACCGCATTGCGTTCGAAGAAGCCGCGGAAATGGCGACCTTTGGCGCCAAAGTGCTGCACCCGGCCACGCTGCTGCCGGCGGTGCGCTGCGATATCCCGGTGTTCGTCGGCTCCAGTAAGGATCCTGCCGCCGGCGGTACGCTGGTGTGCAACGGCACGGAAAACCCACCGCTGTTCCGCGCGCTGGCCCTGCGCCGCAAACAAACGTTGCTGACCCTGCACAGCCTGAACATGCTGCACGCACGCGGCTTCCTGGCAGAGGTGTTCAGCATTCTGGCGCGCCATAACATTTCGGTGGATCTGATCACCACCTCTGAGGTTAACGTGGCGCTCACCATGGACACCACCGGCTCCACCTCGACCGGCGGCAGCCTGCTGACCACCGCGCTATTGACCGAGCTTTCCTCGCTGTGCCGGGTCGAAGTTGAAGAAAACCTGGCGCTGGTGGCGCTAATCGGCAACAATCTTTCGCAGGCCTGCGGCGTGGGCAAAGAAGTCTTTGGCGTACTCGAACCATTCAACATCCGCATGATTTGCTACGGCGCAAGCACCCATAACCTGTGCTTCCTGGTGCCCGGCGACGATGCCGAGCAAGTGGTTCGTACCCTGCACCGCAACCTGTTCGAATAAGCGCTGTTCTGCGGGCACCCATGGCGTGCCCGCACTGCAATCACATACTTATATAAAAAATAATGTTCCACACCTCCAACATAACGACCAACCACCATTCCCCTTGTTCCCGCTTGGCTAAGGAAATTCATTCATGCTGGCAAAAGTAACTCGTCTGTTCCCACTGTGGGCAATCCTGCTCTCGCTCGCCGCCTATTACACACCGTCGTCGTTCAGCGGCGTCGGCCCCTACGTCAGCCCGCTGCTGATGCTGATTATGTTCGCTATGGGCGTCACGCTGCGGCTGGATGACTTCAAGCGCGTGCTCTCGCGCCCTGCGCCGGTGGCCGCCGGGATTTTTCTGCATTATCTGGTGATGCCGCTGGCTGCCTGGCTGCTGGCGATGTTGTTCCATATGCCGCCGGATTTATCCGCCGGCATGGTGCTGGTCGGCAGCGTCGCCAGTGGGACCGCATCCAACGTGATGATCTATCTTTCCAAGGGCGATGTGGCGTTGTCGGTCACCATTTCGGCCGTGTCAACGCTGGTCGGGGTATTCGCCACGCCGCTGCTGACGCGCCTGTATGTCGATGCCAAAATCAGCGTCGATATCATGGGCATGCTGCTGAGCATTTTGCAGATCGTGGTGGTGCCGATTGGTCTGGGGCTGATTGTGCACCATACCTTCACCAAAACCGTCAAGCGCATTGAGCCCTTCCTGCCGGCGCTGTCGATGGTGTGCATCCTGGCGATCATCAGCGCCGTGGTGGCCGGCAGCCAGAGCCACATTGCCTCCGTTGGCCTGGTGGTGATTGTCGCGGTGATTCTGCATAACGGCATCGGCCTGCTGAGCGGCTATTGGGGGGGCAAACTGTTCGGCTTTGATGAATCCACCTGCCGCACGCTGGCGATTGAAGTGGGTATGCAAAACTCCGGGCTGGCGGCCACGCTCGGCAAGCTCTACTTCTCGCCGCTGGCGGCCCTGCCGGGCGCATTGTTCTCGGTTTGGCACAACCTTTCCGGCTCGCTGCTGGCGGGCTACTGGTCCGGCCGGCCAATCAAGAAACAAAAATAAACGCACGCGGGGCGCCGATCGGCGCCCCGCAACGAGATAGACCGGGCGTTTACAACGCGCTGGTTTTTTCCTCCCAGTCACGCTCATCTTCCCGCTCATCCTGCTCCAGCACGTTATACGCCACCGAACAGAACAGCGAATTCAAACGCTTCATATCCCCCAACAGCCCCAGATGCAGCGAACTGGTTTCGATGCTCTGCACGTTCTGTTGGTGCAGCCGGTTAACGTGGGCGTGGGCATAGCGACGATCGAGAATACGGAAGCGGTGTTTGGAACGGCGCAGCCGCCTGGCACTGGTGAGATCGCCGGATAAAAACACCGACAGGCTCAGGCGCAGGTTGCCGACCAGGCGTTCATGCAGGGCATCCAGCTCTGCCAGCCCTTCGGCCGAAAAGGCGCGCCGCGCGGCATGGGACTTGGCCGCCACGTCGTCGGTCATCCGCTCGATGATGTCCCCGGCCTGCTCCAGGTTGAGCGCCATCTCAATGATTTCCGCCCAGCGGCGTGAATCCTGCTCGCCCAGATCCTCTTTCTGAATTTGCGCCAGATACAGTTTGATGGCGGTGTACAACACGTCCACATCGTCATCAAGGCGGCGCACTTCCTTTTCCCGCGCCAGTTTGCCATGCAGCACTTCGTGGTGCAGGATCATCATATGCTCCACCACATCGCCCATACGCAGCGTTTCCCGCGCCGCGTTGGCCAGCGCCAGCGTCGGCGTATCCAGCGCGCTGCTGTCCAGATGGCGCGGCCGCAGCCGGGGATCGTCCTCCGGCGTATCGGCAATCAGCATGCCGCACAACCGCGCCATCGGGGCGGCCAACGGGATCAGCACCAGGCAACGGATCAGGTTGTAGAACATGTGGAAGTAAATCACCAGATCTTCATTCTTACCCGGCAAACGGCTCATCATATCGGCCAGATAGGAAATAAACGGCAGCACCAGCGCACAGCCGGCGATTTTGAACAACAGGCTGCCGAGCGACACCCGCCGCCCGGCGGCGTTTTCACCGCTGGTGTTGATGGTTGCCAACAGCCCGCTGCCTAGGTTGGCGCCGATCACCAGGCACAGCGCCACCTTCAGCGAGATCACGCCGGAAGCGGTCAGGGTGGCCGACAGCAGCACGGCGGCCAGGCTGGAATAGCTGACAATGGCGAACAGCGCCCCGGTCAGCGCATCCAGCATCACGTCGCCCGTCAGCGAAGAGAACAGCACTTTCACCCCGGCGGCCTGGGTAATCGGCGTAGCGGCGGCCACAATCAGTTCCAGGGCCAGGACGATCAGCCCCAGGCCAATCGCCACCCGGCCAATCTGCCCGATGCGGGTCTGCTTGCGGCTAAGGAAAAAGATCACGCCGATGAAAATCAGCAACGGAGAAAGCCAGGAAAGATCGAAGGTCAGCACACGCGCCATCAGCGCGGTGCCCACGTCGGCGCCGAGCATGATCACCAGCGCCGGCGTCAGCCCTACCAGGTTTTGCGCCACAAAGGAACTGACCAGCATCGCGGTGGCGTTGCTGCTTTGTACCAACGCAGTAACGCCAATGCCGGCGGCGAACGCCAACGGTTTCTTTTCAACGCTGCTGCTTAGCACCCGGCGCAAATTGGCGCCATAGACCCGCATAATACCGGTGCGCACAATGTGGGTGCCCCACACCAGCAGCGCCACGGCAGAAAGCAGGTGAAGAAGGGTCAACACGGAAAGAACGCTCCATTAAACGCCCGGCAAGGTAAGGCGGCTATCCTGCCTGCCGGGCGCCAATTTAGCAGGACAGCGGCAACGGGCTGCGGGCGCCTGGCGGGGTTCCCTGTTGTTATACCCTCCACCTTTCAAATCGCCGCCGCGTCGGCAGCAAGTTGAAATCTCTCGGCTATAACGGCAAATGCCGCAGCACGGTCATGCAACTTCCCGTAATGTAACGGGTTCTAAGTGTAGCCCAATTTCGCCGCCGTCGGGGTGTAAATCGCCCGCCGAGCGGTTGAGCACATCCACCAACAGCTCCACCCCCTGCGCCTGAATGCGGTAACGCACCACGTTGCCGAGCAGGCTGTGGTTCATCACCCGGGCGGCAATCCCCTGGCCGGCGGGCAACAGGGTGATGGATTCCGGCCGAATAGCCACCTTACCGCGGTACAGATTCCCGGTCAAAGCAGTGGCCTGTTCCGCCTCGAGCAAATTGTAACTGCCGATGAAGCCAGCGGCGAAGGCGTTGGCCGGCTGCGTATACAGGGTGACGGCATCGCCGCTTTGAACAATTTCCCCTTTATTCATCAGTACGATACGGTCAGAGAGTGTTAGCGCTTCCTCCTGATCGTGGGTGACGAAGATCGCCGTAAGGTTCAGCTCACGCTGGATACGGCGGATCTGCTCGCGCAGGTGTTTGCGGATGCGCGCATCCAGCGCCGAAAGCGGCTCGTCGAGCAGCAGCAAACGCGGGCGCGTCACCAGCGAGCGCGCCAGCGCCACCCGCTGGCATTGGCCGCCGGAAAGCTGATGCGGGTAGCGCTTGGCCAGCTCGGTCAACTCTACCAGCGCCAGCGCTTCCTCCACCCGTTGCTGGATCTCGCCGCTCGCCAGCCGCTGCATTTTCAGGCCGAACGCCACGTTGCCCGCCACCGTCATATTGGGGAACAGTGCATAGCTTTGGAACACCATGCCGATGCCGCGCTTTTGCGGCGCCAGCGGCACCAGATCGACACCCTGCAGCAAGATCTGCCCGCTGTCGACCGGGGTCAGCCCCGCCAGGCAGCGCAACAGCGTGGATTTACCGCAGCCGCTGGGGCCAAGCAGCGTAACAAACTCGCCCTCTTCGGCGCTGAAATCGATGTCGTGAAACACCTGGGTCGGCCCATAGTGTTTATTCAGGCGTGTGATGTTGAGATATGCCATAGGGTTAGCCCTTTGTTTTGTTCAGTAGGTTTGCCAGCCAGGTGACTACCAGCACCACCGCGAAATAGGAAATCACCAGCGCGCTGGTGAAATGGCCGCTGCCATTGCGCATGTTGTAGAGATAAACCTGCAGCGTTTCATACTGGCTGCCCACCAGCAGGTTAGCGAACACAAACTCACCGATCAGAAAAGAGAACGACAGCAGTACCGCGATCATGCCGCCCTTGCGCAGATTAGGCAGCACCACCAACAGCGCCGCCTGCCAGGTGCTGGCGCCCAATAGGTGGGCGGCATCCATCAGATCGCGCAGGTTAATCGCCTGCATGTTGTTGCTGATGGCGCGGTAGATAAACGGCAACGCGATGGTGAAGTAACAGCCGATCAGGATCCACGGCGTGCCGAGTAGCGGCAGCGGATCCGCGGCAAACAGTTGCATCAACCCGACCGACGACACCACCGGCGGCACGGCGAAAGGCAGCAGGATCAGGATATTCATCACCGCATCCAGCTTCGGGAAGTAGTAAGCAATAACAAACATCAGCGGCAGAATCACCACCACGGCCAGCACTAGCGAGCCAAAGCAAATCAGCAGCGAGTGCCACAGCGCCTGCAGGAAGCGTGGATCGGCCCACAGCGCCGTCATCCATTTCAGCGTGAAGCCGTCCGGCAAAATGGTGGCCCCCCACTGTGTGGCCAGCGCATACACCAGCGTCGCCGCCAGCGGCAACAGCAGGATCAACAGCAATACGCCGGTCACCACCCGGTGATAAAAAAATTCAAAACGCGGCATCGGCAACCTCCGTTAAACCCCATAGATTTCGCGTTGCGGCTTACGCCGCGGCAACCTGAAAGACGCAGCGCATAGGCCGCTAACGTGCACGGGTATAGCTCCTGCGTAACAGCCATTGGTGAATCAGGGTGATCAACGCCATCATCACCACCAGCAACATCGCCAACGCGCTGGCCAGGTTAGGATCGAGCGAAATATCCCCCGCCACCAAGCCCGAAATACGGATAGGGATCACGTTGAAGTTACCGGTGGTCAGGGCATATACCGTGGCATAAGCGCCGAGCGCATTGGCCAGCAGAATCACGAAGGTGCCCATCAACGCCGGCGCCAACACCGGCAGGCCGATATAGCGCCAAAAACGCCACGGGCTGGCGCCGAGCAGCGCGGCCGATTCGCGCCAGTCGCTGCGCAACGCATCAAACGCCGGGTACAACAGCAAAACCCCCAGCGGGATCTGAAAATAGGTGTACAGCACGATCAGCCCGCTTTTCGAATACAGATTGAAGCTTTCCATCAGGCCGTATTTACGCAGCAGCAGCGTCAGGCAGCCGTTCAACCCCAGCAGAATCACGAAAGCGAACGCTAACGGCACGCCGGCAAAGTTACTGGTCATGTTGGTAAACGACATCACGAAATCATGCAGCCGGGTTGGGCCTAACTGGCGTAGGGAATAGCTACCGATCAAGGCGATCAACAGGCCATAGACGCTCGACCACACGGAGATTTCCAGCGAGAACTGGAAGGCTTGCAGATAAAACGGCGAGGTCAGCACGTCGATATAGTTGCCTAACCCCCAGCCGCTGCTTTCGCTGAAAAAACTGTTGATGGCGATCCAGATCAGCGGCGCAACCTGAAACGCGCCAAACAACACGATAAACGGCACCAGGCACAGCGCAGCAATCCATTTAGCTTTCATCTTGCTCCTTCATGCCAGCAGTGCGCGGCAGCTCGGTTTGTCATGGGCAACGGCCAGCAGTTCGCACAGCGTGCCGCACAGTTCAGTCTGCAACGGGCTGGCTTCCTGTTGGCTGAAGGCGCTGCCGAACACGAACAGCGGCACTTCGCGCTCTTCCGGCAGCACACCGCCGTGGCTACGATCGTCATTCATGCCGTGATCGGCGGTCACCAGCACCTGGTAGCCGGCCTCCAGCCAGCCCGGCAAATAACGCGACAGCACGCCGTCGGCATTACGCGCCGCGTTGCGGTACTGCGGGGAAGAAAGCCCACAGCGGTGCCCGGCATCATCAATGTTCATCGGGTGAATCAACAGGAAATCCGGCTGGTGCCGGCAACGCAGGCTCTCCGCGTCATCAAACAGATGCGAGTCCGGATAGCGGTCATCGTAATAAAAATGACCATGTTGAATCGGCAGCGCCGGTTCGTCAGTGTGGCGATCGCGCGCGGCATTGAACGGGGTGCGGTTATACAGTTCACTGACCCAGTGATAAGCCGCGGCCGCCGTACACAAACCGGCGGCACGCGCATAGTGGAACACACTCTGCTGATGCGACAGACGCGAAACATTGTTATGCACCACGCCGCTCAGCACCGGTGTAACGCCGGTGAGAATGCACTCATACAATGGCCGGGAGAGCGAGGGCAACTCACTCTCCATTTTGTATAACCGCCCACGCCCTGCCGCACATTCGGCCTGTAAATAGCCCATGGCGTCATGCGCCACTGAATAATTCAGGCCGTCCAGCAGTACGAGGATCGTTTTCATAACTTTCTAACTCACTGTTGCATAAACATAATGACGTTTTCCTGCCACAGGCGCGGCAGCAGTTTGGCGCTTTTTTCCCAGGCGGCCGGATCGGCGATAGGGTGCGCGTTTTTGTATTGTTCCGCCGGCAGCAGTTTGGCTTTTACGTCATCCGGCAAGGTGAGGTGTTCCGCACGGATCGGGCGGGCGTAGCCCCGCGCCAGGTTGATTTGGCCTGCATCCGAGAAGATATATTCACGCGCCAGCTTGGCGGCGTTTGGGTGCTTGGCGTATTTGTTGATGATGGTGGTATAGCCGGAGGTGATGGTGCCGTCGGAGGGGATCAGCACTTCAAAGCGGGCCGGATCGATCTGGTCGCGGTAGTTCAGGCCGTTGAAATCCCACACTACGCCAACCTGTACTTCGCCCTTTTCCAATGAAGCGATAACCGGGTTGGTCAGGCTCAGACGGCCGGCCTTCGCCAGCTTGCCGAAGAACTCCAGCCCTGGCTTCAGGTTCTTTTCGTCACCGCCCATCGCATAGGTGGCCGCCAGTACGCCGCTCGCCGCCTGTGAAGCGGTGCTCACGTCGCCGATGGTCACATGGTAAGTGCCTTTCAGCAGATCGGCCCAGCTGTGTGGGACATCCTTAACCTGCTGTTTGTTAATGATGAAAGCGATGGTGCCGGTGTAAGCCAGCGCCCAGTGGCCGTCTTTATCCTTCGCCCAGTCAGGGATCTGATCCCAAGTGGTGGGCTTATACGGTTGGGTAACGCCTTTTTGTAACGCAATCGGGCCGAATGCCGCCCCGACGTCGCCAATATCGGCCGTGGCGTTGTTTTTCTCGGCGTCAAACTTGGCAATCTCCTGAGCCGAGCTCATGTCGGTGTCCCGATGCTGCAAGCCGTACTTTTCCTGTAAATCTTTCCAGGTATCTTTCCAGTTGGCCCAGCTGTCCGGCATGCCGACGCTGTTAACAGCGCCTTCCTGTTTGGCGGCCTGTTCAAGCGCGGCCAAATCGGCATCAGCGGCCCAGCTCATCTGGCTGGCCAATAGCATGGCACTGGTTAAAACGGAGGCGTACAAACGTCGTTTCATCACTTATGCTCCAGATGGTAGTGTGTTGTGGGGGCTGGACTAGTCCAGCAAGAACCACGCCAATCTAGCGAATAAATGTGATAAACAGATGTCAGCCAATGAAACGGCGGTTAAACCACCGGCATAACCAAAAAAATTTATGTGACGGGCAAACCAGCCTAGCGGCAACGAGATGTATCACGGCACTAACCGGCCTGGATGACGAGGCGACAACTGCCTTCATGGAGGGCGTTTTGCACTATAATGAGGCGAAAGTTGAATGAGTGAGATACCCACAACGGCGGCGGCCATTTGCCAGGCGCTGCATGCGCGCATTGCGGGCGGGGATTTGCGCGCCGGCGACAAACTGCCGTCGGAGCGCGTACTGAGCGAGCAGTTTTCCACCACCCGCATTACGCTGCAGGAAGCGCTTGGCCAGTTGGAAGCCGAGGGCATCATTTACCGCCAGGTGCGCCGAGGCTGGTTTATTTCGCCGCCGCGGCTGCTGTATAACCCGTTGGAGCGCAGCCACTTCCATGAAATGGCGCAACAGCAGGGGCGCAAGGCGCGCACGGAAACCATTGACGCCACCACGGTGGCGCTGTGCGAACCACTAAGCCAGCGGCTGGAGCTGCCCGACGGCACGCCGGTGTACCGTATCCGCCGCCTGCGCTATATCGACGGCCGGGCGGTGCTGTATTGCGAACATTACCTGAACCCCGCCTATTTCCCCGACATCCTCGGCGCCGATCTCAGCCAATCGCTCACCGGTATGTATGCCGAGCGCTACGGCATTCGTTATGGCCGGGTGCGTTTTGACATGCTGCCGACGCTGCTGCCGCAAGAGGCGGCGGCGCTGCTCAAGGTCACCTACGGCAGCCCGGCGCTGTTTATCACCCGCATCAACCGCGATCAGCACGATCGGGTGATTGACTGCGATCTGGAATACTGGCGCTACGACGCGCTGCATATTGATGTGGAAGCCACAGAGGGGCAGGCTTAGGCCGCGCCGGGCGCGGCTTAAGCAGATTAATCCGCGTCATACCCCAGGTTTGGCGCCAGCCAGCGTTCAACCTCGCTGACGCTCATGCCTTTGCGCGCTGCGTAGTCCACCACCTGATCGCGCTGGATCTGCGCCACGGCGAAGTATTTGCTCTGCGGATGGCTGAAGTACCAGCCGGAAACCGCCGCCCCTGGCCACATGGCGAACGACTCGGTCAGTTTCATACCGGTATTGCGTTCAACGTCCAGCAGTTGCCAGATCGGCGTTTTTTCAGTGTGCTCCGGGCAGGCCGGGTAGCCCGGCGCCGGGCGGATCCCCTGATAGTTTTCGCGAATCAGCTCCTGGTTGCTGAGGTTTTCATCGGCGGCATAGCCCCAGTGCTGTTTGCGCACCTGCTCGTGCAAGTATTCGGCAAACGCCTCCGCCAGTCGATCGGCCAGCGCTTTGAGCATGATTTTGTTGTAGTCATCGTGCTGAGCGTCATACGCCGCCGCCAGTGCGTCTTCCTCCAGCCCGCCGGTAACGGCGAAAGCGCCCAGATAGTCAGCCTTGCCGCTGCTTTGCGGCGCGATAAAATCCGCCAGGCAATAGTTGGGGAAGTCGGTCTTTTCCGTCTGCTGGCGCAGGTGATGGCTGACCACCCACACCTGTTCACGCGTCTCGTCGCGATACACCGCGACGTCGTCGCCCACGCGGTTGGCTGGGAACAGGCCGTATACGCCGCGCGGGTTCAGGCTGCCGCTGGCATCCAGCATATCCAACATATGATTGGCGTCCTGGAACAGACGCGTTGCCTCTTCGCCCACCACGTCATCTTGCAGAATGCGCGGGTATTTACCCGCCAGCGACCAGGTCATGAAGAACGGCGTCCAGTCGATATACTCACGCAGGGTGCCGATGCTCGCCGCCACCGGGAATACGCCCAGTTGCTTCGGCACCGGCGGCGTATAGCTCGCCCAGTCCAGCACCATCGCATTGGCGCGCGCCTGTTCCAGGGTGACCGGCGCGGTGCGTGGCTTTTTGCGCCCGTGCTGAATACGCACGGTTTCATATTCCCGGCGGGTGCGGGCAACGAACTCATCGCGCTGGGTGGGCGATAGCAACGCGGCCACCACCCCGACGGTGCGCGACGCGTTTTGCACATAGGTGGTCGGCCCGCTGTAATTCTGCTCGATCTTCACCGCGGTATGCGCCTTCGAGGTAGTAGCGCCGCCGATCAGCAACGGGATGGTAAACCCCTGCCGCTCCATCTCTTTCGCCACATTGACCATTTCATCCAGCGATGGGGTGATCAGGCCCGACAGGCCGATAATATCCACCTGTTGTTCACGGGCGGTTTTCAGGATCTTGTCGGCCGGCACCATCACGCCCAGATCGATAATCTCGTAGTTGTTGCATTGCAGCACCACGCCGACGATATTCTTGCCGATATCGTGCACATCGCCTTTGACCGTCGCCAGCAGGATCTTGCCGGCGGCGCTGCCCTGCTGTTTACTGGCCTGGATGTACGGCTCCAGATAGGCCACCGCCTGCTTCATAACGCGCGCCGATTTCACCACCTGCGGCAAGAACATCTTGCCCTCGCCGAACAGATCGCCAACCACGTTCATCCCGGCCATCAGCGGGCCTTCGATCACTTCGATTGGCCGCGCGGCCTGTTGGCGCGCCTCTTCGGTATCCGATTCGATAAACTCGGTGATGCCTTTCACCAGCGCGTACTCCAGGCGTTTGGTCACCGGCCAGCCGCGCCATTCGGCCTGCTGGACGTCGGCTTCCCGATCTTTGCTACCGCGGTATTTTTCCGCCAGCTCCAGCAGGCGCTCGGTGCCGTCCGGGCGGCGGTTAAGGATCACATCCTCCACCGCTTCGCGCAGTTCGGCGGCCAGATCGTCATAGATCGCCAATTGGCCGGCATTGACGATGCCCATATCCATGCCGTTGCGAATGGCGTGATACAGGAACACTGCGTGGATCGCCTCGCGCACCGGATCGTTGCCGCGGAATGAAAACGAGACGTTGGACACCCCGCCGGAAATCATTGCGTGCGGCAGTTGGCTTTTGATATCGGCGCAGGCTTCGATAAAGTCGACGGCGTAGTTGTTGTGTTCTTCAATGCCGGTCGCCACGGCAAAAATATTCGGATCGAAGATAATGTCTTCCGGCGGGAAGCCGACCGTTTCCGTCAGCAGTTGATAAGCGCGGCGGCAGATGGAGAATTTACGTTCACGGGTATCCGCCTGGCCCACTTCATCAAACGCCATCACCACCACGGCGGCGCCGTAACGGCGAACCAGCTTCGCATGGTGGATAAAGGCCGCTTCGCCCTCTTTCATCGAGATCGAGTTGACGATGCCCTTGCCCTGAATGCACTTCAGGCCGATTTCGATCACATCCCACTTCGAGGAATCGATCATGATGGGCACGCGCGCAATGTCCGGCTCGCCGGCGATCAGGTTAAGGAAGCGCGCCATCGCCGCTTCCGTGTCGAGCATCCCCTCATCCATGTTGATATCGATGATCTGCGCGCCGCTTTCCACCTGTTGGCGCGCCACTTCCAGCGCCTCGTCGTATTTCTCTTCTTTGATTAGGCGTTTAAAGCGGGCGGAACCGGTGACGTTGGTGCGTTCGCCCACGTTGACAAACAAGGTATTGGCATCAATGTTCAACGGTTCCAGGCCGGATAAGCGGCAGGCCACCGGTATCGCCGGCAGTTTGCGCGGCGGCACCCCGGCCACCGCCTGCGCCATCGCCGCAATATGCGCCGGTGTGGTGCCGCAGCAGCCGCCGATGATGTTCAGGAAACCCGCCTGCGCCCATTCCCCCACTTGCCGCGCCATCTCTGCGGCATCCAGATCGTATTCGCCAAAGGCATTGGGCAGGCCGGCGTTGGGGTGGGCGCTGACGTAACCTTCCGCGATGCGCGCCAGCTCCGCCACGTATGGGCGCAATTCGTCCGGGCCAAGCGCGCAGTTGAGGCCAAAGCTCAGCGGCTGCACATGGCGCAGGGAGTTATAAAATGCTTCGGTGGTCTGGCCGGACAGGGTGCGGCCGGAGGCATCGGTGATGGTGCCGGAAATCATGATCGGCAACGCCACACCCAGAGCTTCGAACTCGCTTTCCACGGCAAAAGCCGCCGCCTTGGCGTTCAGCGTATCGAAGATGGTTTCGATCATGATCAGGTCAACGCCGCCTTCAACCAACGCGCGGGTCGATTCACGGTAGGCGGCCACCAATTGGTCGAATGAAATATTACGAAATGCCGGGTCGTTGACGTCCGGGGAGATCGACGCCGTTCGGTTGGTCGGCCCCAACACCCCGGCCACATAGCGTGGTTTCTCCGGCGTGCGCGCCGTCCATTCATCGGCGCAGGCGCGCGCCAGACAGGCTGCCTGGTAGTTAATCTCGGCGGACAACGCTTCCATATGGTAGTCGGCCATCGCGATCGGGGTGGCGTTGAAGGTGTTGGTTTCGAGAATATCGGCGCCGGCTTCCAGATAGGCGTAATGGATAGCGCTAATGATGTCCGGCTTGGTCAACACCAGCAGATCGTTATTGCCTTTAAGATCGCTGTGCCAATCGGCAAAGCGTGCCCCGCGGTAATCCTGCTCTGCCAGTTTGTAGCTCTGGATCATGGTGCCCATGCCGCCATCCAACACTAAAATACGCTGGGCTAGCTGCTGCCGTAATTGTTCTGCTCGATTCGTCACTGTCGCCTCTTCACACGTGGTGATCCCATTGCCCTGCCTTTGCCGCCGGCAATCCCGGGCGCCCAAGGCAGACAGCCATCCTAGCACAGGTTGTAAGGGTTAAGCGGCGGCCATTAATTGAGAGTTTTTCAGCTTATGCCATGAACAGATCCGATGAGCGGATAAGTGTATTGCAATTCGCACTTAAAAAACGAAAATGGATTCCATAATACGGAAAAAGGAAGCATAGCCATGGCCACTCCCGTTCCCGCCAAACGCGGCAAGAAGCCCGCCGCCAGCACCGCCACCGGGCAGGTTCAGTCCCTGACCCGCGGCCTGAAACTGTTAGAATTCATCGCCGAAGCGCAGGGCAGCGTAGCGCTGACCGATCTGGCCCAGCGCGCCGGGCTGCCCAACTCCACCACCCATCGTCTGCTCAGCACCATGCAGCAGCAGGGTTTTGTGCGCCAGGTGGGCGATCTTGGCCTGTGGACCATCGGCGCGCATGCCTTTGTGGTCGGCAGCAGCTTTCTGCAAAGCCGCAATTTGCTGGCGATGGTGCACCCGATCCTGCGCCGGCTAATGGAAGAATCCGGCGAAACGGTCAACCTGGCGGTGATGGATCAGGCCGAGCACCAGGCGATTATTATCGATCAGGTGCAGTGTACGGCGCTGATGCGCATGTCGGCGCCGATCGGCGGCAAACTGCCGATGCATGCCTCCGGCGCGGGCAAAGCTTTCCTCGCCACCCTGCCGGATGAGCAGGTCACCCAGTTGCTGCATAAAAAAGGCATGCAGACTTACACTCCGCAAACCCTGACGCCGCACAATCTGAAAGCGGGTTTGGCGCAGATCCGTAAACAGGGGTTTTCTTTTGACGATGAAGAACATGCGCTCGGCCTGCGCTGCGTCGCGGCCTGCATTTTCGATGAGCATCGGGAGGCCTTTGCCGCCATTTCCATTTCCGGCCCGGTGTCGCGCATTACCGACGATCGGGTGATTGAGCTGGGCGCTCTGGTGATCCATGCGGCGAAAGAGATCAGCCTGGAATACGGCGGAGTGCGCTAGTTCTTTCCACGCCCCTCGCCCTTCCCCTCACCCCAACCCTCTCCCTCCAGGGAGAGGGAGTAGCCCGAGATGGCATTAAGGCCTGTGCACCTGCAGATGGTGAGCGGTTTCTTATAAACCCAATGGTAAGCACTGTCCGCTCCCTCTCCCCCTGGGAGAGGGCTGGGGTGAGGGAGAAGTTGCATTCCTGTAACGGGCGGTTGGCCGCTTGTTTCACTACCCACAAGAAATATGAGGCCGATCACAATTAGCGCTTGCGGTGAGAAAAGCCGATTGCAAGTGCCGCAAACCTCCGCTAATGTTACTGGTAACATGTTACCGGTAACAATCCAATTAACAACGCCGTCATCAGGCTTGGAGCCCAACCATGAGCAATGAATACAACCGAATTTACGTCATCATGGGCGTTTCCGGCAGTGGGAAATCCGCCGTGGCCGATGCGGTGGCGCGCCGGCTCTCCGCCGCCTTTCTTGACGGGGATTTTCTGCACCCGCGCAGCAACATCATGAAAATGGCGGCGGGCACAGCTCTGACTGATGACGATCGGGCGCCGTGGCTGGATGCCCTGAACGACGCAGCATTCGCCATGCAGCGCACCAACCGCCTATCCATCATCGTGTGTTCGGCCTTGAAAAAGCACTACCGCGATCGCCTGCGCGCCGGCAACGACAACCTGTCTTTTATCTACCTGCACGGTGATTTCCCGCTGATCCAAGCCCGCATGGCGGCACGCAAGGGGCACTTTTTCAAACCACAGATGTTGGTTTCACAGTTCGCCACGCTGGAACAGCCCGGGCCGAATGAAAAAGACGTGGCGGCCATTGATATCAATCAGCCCCTGGAAGGCGTTATCGCCGCTACCCTACAGCATATCCAACGCGTTATGCCGCAGGAGGCCTGCGCGTGAAAACGGCGGCGTTTTCCGCTGCCGATGATAAAACCTTGCTAAAAAGCGGGGGGCTGGATCAAATTGCAGTGCATTTACTGAACCGGTTTAGCCAAAATAAGGCACACTACACGCAGGGCATCGCCGTGGCGGAAAACGTACTGCGGCGGCGCGCCAATGCCACAGTACCGGTAGCCGCCGTAATGCACCCGAGCAGCAGCGGCATCGCCAACGGCCCCATGCGCCGTTCATACCGCGCATGGCGGTTCCACACGGCAGCAATAATAGCCTTCGCACGGCAATAACAACACGAATCTCCCCGGCTGACAGCCGCCGGGAAGGCACCGCCATTGGCGGCAATGATTATGAAACAATGTGAGGACGGTATGCTTAATTCGACCCTATCCCGTGTCACGCAACGCATCATCGAACGTTCCAAAGCGGCGCGCGCCGCTTATCTGGCACGCATTGAAGCCGCGCGTAGCCAAACCGTACACCGCGCCCAACTGGCCTGCGGCAACCTGGCCCACGGTTTTGCCGCGTGCCAGCCGGACGATAAGGCCGCGCTGAAGAACATGGTGCGCAACGATATTGCCATCGTCACCGCCTACAACGATATGCTCTCCGCCCACCAGCCGTACGAACATTACCCTGAACGGCTGAAACAGGCGCTGCACGCCGTGGGCGCCGTCGGCCAGGTCGCCGGCGGCGTGCCGGCCATGTGCGACGGCGTGACGCAGGGGCAAGACGGTATGGAACTGTCGCTGATGAGCCGCGATGTGATCGCCATGTCCGCCGCCGTCGGGCTTTCCCACAATATGTTTGATGGCGCCCTGTTCCTCGGCATCTGCGATAAGATCGTGCCGGGGCTGGTGATGTCGGCCCTCTCCTTCGGCCATTTGCCCACGGTGTTCGTTCCTGCCGGGCCGATGAGCAGCGGTTTGCCGAACAAGGAAAAGGTGCGGATACGCCAACTGTACGCTGAAGGCAAAGTTGACCGTAGGGCCCTGCTGGAGGCGGAATCCGCCTCGTATCACGGCATCGGCACATGTACGTTCTACGGCACCGCCAACAGTAACCAGATGGTGATGGAAATGATGGGCCTGCACCTGCCCGGCGCCTCGTTTGTTCAACCGGATACCCCGCTGCGCGATGCCCTTACCGACGCCGCCGCACGCCAGGTGACGCGCCTGACCGACCGCAGCGGCAGCTATATGCCGATCGGCCAACTGTTGGATGAAAAAGTGGTGGTCAACGGCATCGTTGCGCTGCTGGCCACCGGCGGCTCCACCAATCTGACGATGCATATGGTGGCGATGGCGCGCGCGGCAGGCATCATCATCAACTGGGATGATTTTTCCGAGCTGTCCGATGCCGTACCCCAGCTGTGCCGTATCTATCCGAACGGCCCGGCCGATATCAACCAGTTCCAGGCCGCCGGCGGCGTGCAGTTGGTGGTGCGCGAATTGTTGAAGCTCGGCCTGTTGCACCAGGAAGTGCATACCGTCGCCGGCTTCGGGCTGGAACGTTACACCCAGGAACCGTGGCTGGAGAACGGCCAACTGGCCTGGCGCGACGGTGCGGAACGCTCGCTGGATGCCAGCGTGATCGCCAGCGCCGAGCAGCCCTTCGCCCACCACGGCGGCACCAAAGTGCTAAGCGGCAACCTCGGCCGCGCAGTCATGAAAACCTCGGCGGTACCGGCAGATAACCAGATTATCGAAGCGCCGGCGGTGGTGTTTGAAAGCCAGCATGACATCGTGCCAGCGTTCGAAGCCGGCCAGTTGAACAAAGACTGTGTGGTTGTGGTGCGCTTCCAGGGGCCGCAGGCCAATGGCATGCCGGAACTGCATAAGCTGATGCCGCCGCTGGGCGTATTGATGGACCGCGGCTTCAAGGTGGCGCTGGTCACCGATGGCCGCCTGTCCGGCGCTTCCGGCAAGGTGCCCTCCGCCATCCATGTGACGCCGGAAGCCTATACCGGCGGCATGCTGGCCAAGGTACAAAACGGCGATCTGATCCGTGTCAACGGCGTTACCGGTGAGCTGGCGCTGCTGGTGCCCGCCGCCGAACTGGCCGAACGCCAGCCTTACCATCCCGATCTAAGCGCAGAGCACATCGGCTGTGGCCGTGAACTGTTCAGCGCTTTGCGCAGCCAGCTTTCCGGCGCCGAGCAGGGCGCAAGTTGCATTCATTTTTAACCCCGCAGCCTGGGGTATAACGGAGAGAAACACCCATGAATAACTGGAAGACCAACCCAGAACAGATTTTGACCGCCGGCCCGGTCATGCCGGTCATCGTGATTAAGCAGTTGGAGCATGCCGTGCCGCTGGCGAAAGCGCTGCTTGCCGGTGGCGTCAAGGTGCTGGAAGTCACGCTGCGCACCCCGTGCGCGCTGGACGCCATCCGCGCCATCGCCCGGGAAGTGCCGGAAGCCATCGTCGGCGCCGGCACGGTGCTGAATGCCCGCCAACTGCAGGAAGTGACCGCAGCCGGCGCGCAGTTCGCCATCAGCCCCGGCCTGACCGAAGATCTGCTGAAAGCCGCCACCGCAGGCAGCATCCCGCTGATCCCGGGCATCAGCACCGTTTCGGAACTGATGCAGGGCCTCGATTTCGGCCTGCGTGAATTCAAGTTCTTCCCGGCGGAAGCCAACGGCGGCGTGAAGGCGCTGCAGGCGATCGGCGGCCCGTTCCCGCAGGTGCGCTTCTGCCCCACCGGCGGGATATCGCCAGGCAACTACCGTGACTACCTGGCGCTGAAAAGCGTGCTGTGCATCGGCGGCTCTTGGCTGGTGCCGGCAGACGCGCTGGAAACCGGCGACTACGCCCGCATCACCGAACTGGCGCGCGCAGCCATTGCCGGCGCGAAAGCGTAAACCTGCCCGGGGCCGCTTGCCGGCCCTTAGGGGGTTCCCTCCGCCACCGCTAAGCACGCATCGGTTCGCTGGCTAAAACGCCGGGCTTTGCGGTAGGCGTAGACATCTTCGACGTATCCCTCACGGATGCGCTGCTGCAGGCCGCGCCAGTAGCTCGCTTCGAATAAATCACCGTGTATTTCCTCAAACACCTGCCGGATACGCCGATCGCCGCACAGGAAATGGCGGAACTCTTCCGGAAACACATCGTTAGGGGAAATGCTGTACCAGGGCTCGCTGGCCAGTTCGTCTTCTGGGTAGCGTGGCGGCGGGATATCGCGAAAGTTAATCTCGGTCATATAACAGATTTCATCGTAGTCATAGAACACCACGCGCCCGTGGCGGGTAACGCCGAAGTTCTTGAACAGCATATCGCCGGGGAAAATATTGGCCGCCGCCAGCTGCTTGATCGCGTTGCCATACTCTTCAATCACCTCGCGCATCTGCGGGTCATTCGCCTGCTCCAGATACAGATTCAGCGGCGTCATACGCCTTTCCATATAGAGGTGCTTGATCATGATGCGCTCCCCCAGGTCCTCCAGCTTTTCCGGCACTTCCCGCCACAGCTCCGCCAGCAGCGCCGGGCTGATGCGCGCCTTATCAATCACAAAATTCTCATATTCCTGGGTATCGGCCATGCGCCCGACCCGATCGTGCTCCTTGACCAGCCGATAGCAGGCCATCACCTGGGCCTGCGTCACCTCTTTCTGCGGCGCAAACTGGTCTTTGATCACTTTGAACACCCGATCGAACGACGGCAGGGTAAACACCAGCATCACCATGCCCTTCACCCCCGGCGCAACGATAAACTGCTCGTCCGACTGCGCCATATAGGTCAGATACTCACGGTAACACTCCGTTTTCCCGTGTTTTTGGCAGCCAATCGCCATATACAGTTCGGCGGTGGTCTTGCCCGGCAGGATTTCCCGCAGCCATTCCACCAGCGCCGCCGGCAGCGGCGCATACACCATGAAATAGGAACGGGCAAAGCCAAAGACAATGCTGGCTTCGGCTTTGCTGGTCAGGCAGGTATCAATAAACAGCGCTCCCGACTCATTATGGTGGATCGGCAGCAGGAAGGGATATACGGCATCCGCCAAGCGCAGCTTGCCCACCAGCCAGGCCGCCTTGTTGCGGTAAAACAGCTCATTGGCGATCTGAAAACGTGCCCCGGCCAGTTGCCGGGCGCTGAACGCCTGCTGCAGCGCCCGGATGATGTAGCCGATATCGCGCGGCAGATCCTCCCAAGGCAAACGCAGCGGCAAATCATTCAGCATCCCCTGCAACATGCCGGCCAGTTCGCCATTGGGGGTGAAATCCCGCGCCAACGGCCGCGGGATTTCACGAAAGCGCTGCGCCGGCTGCGAGCTAAACACAAACAACCTTTCCGGCGTGAGATCGCGGTGTTGGAACAGGCGGCAATACACCGAGTTAAAAAAGCTTTCGGCAATCTCAAAGCGCGGATAGTCCGGCAGCAGTTCCGTGTAGACGGCCTTGACCCGGCGGCTGAACTGGGGATCCAGCACGTCCGGCCCGGAAATGCATTTGAGCTGCTCCACCACCAGGCCGACGTGGTGATCGTACAGGTGGATGCGTTTTCTCATCGCCTGCTGCACTGCCGGCCAATCCGCCCGCTCAAAACGCTGCTGCGCGCCGGCGGTCACCTCCAGAAAGCGGCCGTACTGTGCATCAAAGCCCTGCAGAATCGTTTGTGCAATCAACAATGCCCGTTTTTCCGCCATATCGCCCCCATCCAGACTCACGCGCCTGCCTGCTGTGCCGCCTAGAACTGCTGCTCTTCCGTTGAACCGGTCAGCGCGGTCACCGACGAGGCGCCCCCCTGGATGACGTTGGTCACTTTATCAAAGTACCCGGTGCCTACCTCCTGCTGGTGCGAAACAAAGGTATAGCCCTGCGTGGCGGCGTCGAACTCCGGTTGCTGCACTTTTTCAACGTAGTGACGCATGCCTTCACCCTGCGCATAGGCATGGGCCAGATCGAACATGTTGAACCACATGCTGTGAATACCGGCCAGGGTAATGAACTGGTACTTGTAACCCATGGCGCTCAACGCATCCTGGAAGCGGGCGATGGTCTGGTCATCCAGGTTCTTTTTCCAGTTAAACGATGGCGAACAGTTATAGGCCAGCAGTTTGCCGGGGTACCGGGCATGGATCGCTTCTGCGAAACGTTTAGCCGCCGCCAGATCGGGCACAGAGGTTTCACACCACACCAGATCGGCGTAAGGTGCGTAGGCCAGGCCACGGCTGATGGCTTGCTCAATGCCGGCACGGGTGCGGAAGAACCCCTCCACAGTGCGCTCGCCGGTGACGAATTCGCTGTCGTACGGATCGCTGTCGGAGGTTAACAAATCCGCCGCATCTGCATCGGTACGGGCGATCAGCAGCGTCGGCACGCCCAGCACATCGGCGGCCAGCCGTGCAGCCACCAGTTTCTGTACCGCCTCCTGCGTGGGCACCAGTACCTTGCCGCCCATATGGCCGCACTTCTTCGCCGCCGCCAGTTGGTCTTCAAAATGCACCCCGGCGGCGCCGGCTTCGATCATCGCCTTCATCAGTTCAAACGCGTTCAGCACGCCGCCAAAACCGGCTTCGGCATCGGCGACAATCGGCAGGAAATAATCCACGTAGCCCTTGTTGCCGGGGGTGATATTGTTCGCCCATTGGATCTGATCCGCTCGGCGGAAAGTATTGTTGATGCGCGTGACGACCGCCGGCACCGAATCCACCGGGTATAACGACTGATCCGGATACATGGCCGAAGCGGTGTTGGCATCCGCCGCCACTTGCCAGCCGGAAAGGTAGATCGCTTCAATACCGGCCTTTGCCTGCTGCAGCGCCTGCCCGCCGGTTAACGCCCCCAGGCAATTGACATAGCCCTTGCGTGATTCGCCATGCAGCAGGCGCCATAGCTTGGCCGCACCGTTTTGCGCCAGCGTGCACACCGGGTTGACCGAACCCCGCAGAGAAATCACCTCTTCGGCGCTGTAGGGCCGGGTGATGCCTTCCCAGCGGGCTGATTGCCATTCCTGTTGCAGTTGCTCAATCTGTTGGGTACGAGAGGTCGTCATCATTCTTATCCTTACGTTGTCAGTTGTAGGGGTAACGCACCGGCGTTTACGGCTGTGGCGCACAGATAGCCACCGCGCAGGCCGCCGTTCTTAGGCCAACAGTTCGTAGCCCGGCAAGGTCAGGAAATCGATTAGCTTATCTTGCGTGGTGATGCGTTCCATCAGGCGCGCCGCATCGTCGAAACGCCCGGCGTTAAAGCGCGCCGCACCCACTTCTTCGCGGATCACCAACATTTCTTCCGCCAGCATCCGGCGGAACAGCGCTTTGGTGACCAGTTGGCCATCGCTCAAGCTTTTTTCATGGTGGATCCATTGCCAGATCGAGGTGCGCGAGATCTCCGCCGTCGCCGCATCTTCCATCAGGCCGTAAATCGGCACGCAGCCGTTGCCGGAGATCCAGGCTTCGATGTATTGCACCGCCACGCGAATGTTGGCGCGCATCCCGGCTTCGGTGCGCTCCCCTTCGCAGGGCTCCAGCAGTTGCGCCGCACCGATCGGGGCATCGCTTTCCCGCAACACCTCCAGTTGATTCGGGCGGTCGCCCAGGATGCGGTCAAACACCGCCATAACGGTATCCGCCAGCCCCGGGTGGGCGATCCAGGTGCCATCGTGGCCATTGGTCGCTTCAAGCTCTTTGTCCACTTTCACTTTGTCCAACACCCAGGCGTTTTTTTCAGTGTCCTTGCTGGGAATAAACGCCGCCATGCCGCCCATGGCAAAGGCACCGCGTTGATGGCAGGTTTTGATCAGCAGCCGTGAATAGGCGCTGAGGAACGGTTTATCCATGGTGACCGACTGCCGATCCGGCAGCACACGGTCGCTATGATTTTTCAACGTTTTGATATAGCTGAAGATATAATCCCAACGCCCGCAGTTAAGCCCCACGATATGATCGCGCAGGTGATAGAGAATTTCGTCCATCTGGAATACAGCGGGCAGCGTTTCGATCAGCACCGTGGCCTTGATGGTGCCGCGCGGCAGGCCAAAGCGGTCTTCCGTGAAGCTGAAGACATCGCCCCACCAGGCCGCTTCCTGCCAGGATTGGGTTTTGGGCAGATAGAAGTAAGGGCCGCTGCCTTTCGCCAGCAGTTGGCGATAGTTGTGGAAAAAGTACAGCGCAAAATCAAACAGGCCGCCGGGGATCGCCTCCCCCTGCCAGTGCACGTGCTTCTCCGGCAGATGCAGGCCGCGCACCCGGGCAATCAGCACCGCCGGGTTGGGTTTCAGTTGGTAAATTTTCCCGGCTTCATTGGTGTAGGAAATCGTGCCGTTGACCGCATCGCGCAGGTTGATTTGTCCGTCGATCACTTTGTCCCAACTGGGCGCCAGCGAATCTTCGAAGTCCGCCATAAACACTTTCACGTTGGCGTTCAGCGCGTTGATCACCATCTTGCGCTCCACCGGCCCGGTAATTTCTACCCGGCGATCCTGCAGATCGCTCGGGATACCGCGAATCTTCCAGTCCAATTCACGAATGGAAGCCGTTTCCGAAATAAACCCCGGCAGCGAGCCGCGATCGATGTTCTCCTGCCAGGCCGAACGTGCGGCCAATAATGTATTACGCCGCGGGGTGAATCGCCCCACCAGTTCAGCCAGAAAATCAACGGCATCATCCGTGAGGATCTGCCGCTCCGCGGCGCCAAAAGCCTGGCTAAAGGTTAATTCCGTGCCCACTATCTGTTGCGTCATGGTCTTGCTCCCCTCCATCTAACCGCCCGAATGTTGAACAGCGGGCAGTTGGTTTTCATCAGAAAAAATGACGGTTCACCGCCGATCAAACGCCAACGCATGCTCATTTATTACCCTTTCCGATTTAAGATTAACCAATAAAATAAAAAAATCAAAAACGATTTCCATTTTTATAAAAAATTTTTATTTACCCGTTTACTTTCAATGCATTAATAAAAAAATGCATAAAAAATCGATAGGAAATGATTTCCCATAGGGTGAAAAACCGGCGTTATTCGTTTGTTTATAAAAGGATTTGCGTAGCAAGAAAGGTAATGACGGAGGGAGGAAAAACAGAGGTGGCGCAACGGCGGCCACGATTCAGCCGCCTTAAACATGCAAAAAATTAATCGAGGGTAGGATTCATCTGGCGCAGATCGAACGGCGTAATCTGGTACACGTAATAGTTCAACCAGTTGGAGAACAGCAGGTGGCCATGGCTGCGCCAGGAAGCTTTTGGCGCCAATTCGGGGTTGTCATTGGGGAAGTAATTCAGCGGAACGGTAGGGTTGAGGCCAGCGGCTTTGTCCCGACAATACTCCCCTGCCAACGTCAGCGCGTCATACTCCGGGTGCCCGGTGACAAACGCCATCCGCTTGTCTTTACTGGCGAACAGGTAGGCGCCCGTCTGCTCGGATTCAGCAAAAATATCCAGATCGGTATAGTCGCGGAGCACGTCCGTAGGGAAATCCGCATAGCGCGAATGCGGCGCCAGGAAGGTTTCATCAAAGCCGCGCGTCAGCAGCGCATGCGGTTGCAGCGTGTGGTGCAGATAGACCCCAGACAGCTTCACGTCGCGCGTCAACTTGGGGATACCGTACAGCACGTTCAGCGCCGCCTGTACCGCCCAGCACACAAACAGCGTTGAGGTAACGTGTTCTTTCGCCCAGTCAATCACGCGTTCAATCTGCGGCCAGTAGGCCACATCGCAAAAATCCACCAGCCCCAGCGGCGCCCCGGTGACAATCAGGCCATCGAAATTTTCATGCTGAATATCTTCAAAGTTGCAGTAAAAGTTATTCAGGTGCTCAGCCGGGGTGTTTTTCGGCGCACGGCGGTCAATACGCAGCAGTTGGATATCAATCTGCAGCGGCGAATTGGACAGCAGGCGCAGGAACTGGTTTTCCGTTTCAATCTTCTTTGGCATCAGATTGAGGATCAATACTTTTAGCGGCCGGATCTCCTGTGTCTTTGCCCGCGAGGATGTCATGACGAAGACATTCTCATTGCGCAAAAAATTAACTGCAGGTAACTCGTCAGGCACACGAATCGGCATTGCTTGATCCTCTCACATCCGTTTATACGTTTAGACTTCTAGATGCCCGAAGATAGCGTTTTTCACATTGAATGTCGAGTATTCAACCGGTAGGTGAAAATGTTTCATTACGCGCGCCGCAGGGGATAAGCCATCGGAGTGGCAAGGGGATCATTGAGATAATCATGAGCGGCCAGGCTAAAACGAACCATGCCAGCCCGTTTACCGCGGCTGGCATGGTTCAAGAACTGATGATGGCCCGCACTCGTACGGGCGCGGGGAGCATCAGGCGCGCATCACCGGGAAGGCAATAACCTCCTCCAGGCTTTCGGCGCCCAGCGCCAGCATCACCAGGCGATCGACCCCCAGCGCCACGCCGGAACACTCCGGCATGCCGTGCTTCAGAGCATCCAGTAAATAGTTGTCGATGGGGTGCTCCGGCAGGCCCAGCGCCGCACGCTTACGGTTATCCTGCTCAAAGCGTTTGCGCTGTTCGCTGCTGTCGGTCAGTTCACGGAAGCCGTTCGCCAGCTCGATGCCTTTGAAATACACCTCAAAACGCTCCGCCACTCGGTGATCTTCAGTGCTGATTTCCGCCAGCGAAGCCTGCGTCGCCGGGAAGTGGTAAACAAACGCCGGCTTTTCACGGCCGATATGCGGTTCAACCCCCATCACGAACAGCAGTTGCAACAGCGTATCGCGATCTTCTTCCGTATCGGCGATGTTGCTTAGATCGAGCTTGGCCGCCACTTCCCGCAGTTGGGCCTTATCGGCCGACAGCGGATCCACATCCAGATGGCGCAAAAACGCCTGCTGGTAGGACAGGGTTTCCGCGCTGTCGCAATCCAGCACCTGCTGCAATAAGTCGTCCACCTCATTCATCAGGCGGTACATGTCGTAGTGCGGGCGATACCATTCCAGCATAGTGAATTCCGGGTTGTGATAACGCCCGGCCTCTTCATTACGGAACGAACGCCCCAGTTGGTAGATGGGGCCGCTGCCTGCCGCCAACAGGCGTTTCATGTGATATTCCGGGCTGGTCATCATGTACAACGTCATGCCGGCAGCGGCCCCCGGGCCAACAAAACGCGTCTGGAACGGGAACAGTTGAACGTCGGTCACCGTCGCCTGGCTCATGGTCGGCGTTTCAACTTCCAACACCCCACGATCGGCAAAAAACCGCCGGATCTCCGCCAGAATGGCTGCGCGCTTTAACAAATTGGCGATGGGTGCACTAGGTTGCCAGCTTGCCGTTTCGCTCATGATTATTACTCCGAAATCAAACAGGGGATGCAGTCTACCCGTATCCGGCTGCGCAAACAAACGCTTCACCCTAGCGCAACCTGCCAGGGTAAAAAACCCCGGGCAGAAACCCTTCGCACCGACGATCACAGGGCCAATTCGCCCAGATGCGATGCCACTTTTTTACGTGCAACTGCTCACGCGATAAACAACAAAACAATCGTTCATGTCAAATTTCTATTCACTAACTTTAGGTATAGTTAACCCTATATTTATTGTGAGTTATCTATCCTTAATGTTTAGAGCAGATCGTCGTCCGGTTTTATAGGCCCCAAATTATAAACGTTAAGCATAGATTTCTAATTTGCCGTTTTCACAAGAATACTGGAGGAATGCAGTGCAAACCTTTAATGCCGACCTTGCCATTATTGGCGCCGGGGGTTCTGGTTTACGTGCAGCTATCGCCGCAGCGGAAGCCAATCCCCAATTAAAAATCGCACTGATCTCGAAGGTCTACCCAATGCGCAGCCATACGGTGGCGGCGGAAGGGGGCTCTGCCGCCGTCACGCAGGATCACGATTCGTTCGACTACCACTTTAACGATACCGTCGCCGGTGGCGACTGGCTTTGTGAACAGGACGTCGTCGATCACTTCGTGCACCAATGCCCGCGTGAAATGACCCAGTTGGAACAGTGGGGTTGCCCATGGAGCCGTAAACCCGACGGCTCCGTTAACGTACGCCGTTTCGGCGGCATGAAAATAGAACGTACCTGGTTCGCCGCCGATAAAACCGGCTTCCACATGCTGCATACCCTGTTCCAGACCTCGCTCAAATATCCCCAGATTCAACGTTTCGACGAGCATTTCGTGCTGGATATCCTGATCGATGACGGCCAGGCCCGCGGCCTGGTGGCGCTGAACATGATGGAAGGGACGCAGGTGCAAATCCGCGCCAACGCCGTCATTATGGCCACCGGCGGCGCCGGCAGGGTTTACCGCTACAATACCAATGGCGGCATCGTCACCGGTGACGGGATGGGCATGGCGTTCCGCCACGGCGTTCCCCTGCGCGACATGGAGTTTGTGCAGTACCACCCAACCGGCCTGCCGGGCTCGGGCATCCTGATGACCGAAGGCTGCCGCGGCGAAGGCGGCATCCTGGTCAATAAAGATGGCTACCGCTACCTGCAAGACTACGGGATGGGCCCGGAAACCCCGCTTGGCCAGCCCAAGAACAAATACATGGAACTGGGCCCGCGCGATAAAGTCTCACAGGCGTTCTGGCATGAATGGCGCGCCGGCCGCACCATAGCCACACCACGCGGCGATGTGGTGTATCTGGATCTGCGCCATCTGGGCGAGAAAAAGCTGCGCGAACGGCTGCCGTTTATCTGTGAACTGGCGAAAGCCTATGTCGGCGTCGATCCGATCACCGATCCTATCCCAGTCCGCCCCACCGCCCACTACACCATGGGGGGCATTGAAACCGATCAGCAGTGCGAAACCCGCATCAAAGGGCTGTTTGCCATCGGCGAATGTTCATCCGTGGGCCTGCACGGCGCCAACCGCCTGGGTTCCAACTCACTGGCCGAACTGGTGGTGTTCGGCCGTCTGGCCGGCGAACAGGCGGCGCAACGCGCGCTGGAAGCTAACCCGGCCAATGGCAGCGCGTTGGATGCCCAGAGCCGCGATGTAAACACCCGCCTGGTTAACCTCATGAAGCAGGAAGGCAATGAGAACTGGGCCAAGATTCGCGACGAAATGGGGCTCTCGATGGAAGAAGGCTGCGGCATTTACCGCACGCCGGAACTGATGCAAAAAACCATCGATAAACTGGCCGAGCTGAAAGAACGGTTCAAACGCGTCAAGATTACCGACAACTCCAGCGTCTTCAATACCGACCTGCTGTATACCATCGAATTGGGCTACGGCCTGGATGTGGCGGAATGTATGGCGCACTCAGCCTTCCAACGCAGAGAATCGCGCGGCGCTCACCAGCGCCTGGATGAGGGCTGCACCGAGCGCGATGATGTAAATTTCCTGAAGCATACGCTGGCGTTCCATAGCGCGGACGGCGCGCCGCGCCTTGAATACAGCGATGTGAAGATCACCAAACTGCCTCCGGCCAAACGTGTATATGGTGGTGCTGCCGACGCGCAGGACAAGAAGGATAAGGAGCAGGCAAATGGCTGAGACAAAGACGCTGAACATAGAGATCGTGCGCTACAACCCGGAAAGCGACGCCGCGCCGCACGCCGAAATGTATGCCGTCCCTTATGATGAGCAAACCTCGCTGCTTGATGCGCTGGGCTACATCAAAGATAACCTGGCGCCCGATCTCTCCTACCGCTGGTCATGCCGCATGGCGATCTGTGGCTCCTGCGGCATGATGGTCAACCGGATCCCCAAGCTGGCATGCAAAACCTTTCTGCGCGACTACACCGCCGGTATGCGGGTAGAGGCGCTGGGTAATTTCCCGATCGAGCGCGATCTGGTGGTCGATATGACCCACTTTATCGAAAGCCTGGAAGCGATTAAGCCCTATATCATCGGCAACAATCGCAAACCGGAGGAAGGCCCTAACGTGCAGACCCCGGCGCAGATGGCGAAGTATCACCAGTTTTCCGGCTGCATTAACTGCGGCCTGTGCTACGCCGCCTGCCCACAGTTCGGCCTCAACCCAGAGTTCATCGGCCCGGCCGCCATCACACTGGCCCACCGCTACAACCTGGACAACCGCGATCACGGCCAGAAACAGCGTATGGCGCAAATCAACAGCGATAACGGCGTGTGGAGTTGCACCTTCGTGGGCTTCTGTTCCGAAGTCTGCCCGAAACACGTCGATCCGGCTGCCGCGATCCAGCAAGGCAAAGTGGAAAGCGCCAAAGATTTCATGATCGCCATGCTGAAGCCGCAATAAGGGAGAAATGGCAATGACAACACAACGTAAGCCTTATGTGCGCCCCATGGAGCAGACATGGTGGCAGAAGCTGGGGTTCTACCGCTTTTATATGCTGCGCGAAGGCACATCGGTGCCCGCAGTCTGGTTCAGTATCGTGCTGCTGTATGGCGTTTTTGCGCTCAAAGGCGGCCCGGAAAGCTGGGCCGGTTTTGTCGGCTTCCTGCAAAACCCACTGGTGCTGCTGATTAACTTCATTGCGCTGCTGGCCGCGCTGCTGCACACCAAAACCTGGTTCGAACTGGCACCGAAAGCGGCCAACATCGTCGTGCACGACGAGAAAATGGGGCCTGGGCCTATCATCAAAGCGCTGTGGGCCGTCACGATTGTCGTCAGCGTGATCATCCTGGCCGTGGCCTTACTGTAATCCGGAGGAAACATGATTAATCCAGCACCCAAACGCTCTGATGAGCCGATTTTTTGGGGATTATTCGGCGCCGGCGGTATGTGGAGCGCCATTGTTGCACCGGCCATCGTCTTACTGGTCGGCATACTTCTGCCGCTGAGCCTGTTCCCTGGTGATACGCTGGGCTACGATCGCGTATTGGCGTTTTGCCAGAGCCTGATTGGCCGGCTATTCCTGCTGCTGATGATCATTCTGCCACTGTGGTGCGGCCTGCACCGTATCCACCACGGAATGCACGATCTGAAAATTCACGTGCCCGCGGGCAAATGGGTATTTTACGGTCTGGCGGCGATCCTTAGCGTCATTACCCTGATTGGGGTCATTACCCTGTAAATCTCTTCGGCGGCCAGCGCCCGTTGGCCGCCTTGCCTGATTTTCCGCTACACTGTTTACCTATCATTCGGTAAACAGGAGTTGCCAATGCGTTTCTGGTCAAAGCTTTGCGTGATGTTTTCCAGCCTTCTTTCCGTAGCCTGCAGCAACGTTACCCCACCTAAGGATGTTAAGGTCATCGATAATTTCGACAGCCAACGCTATCTCGGCACCTGGTATGAAGTGGCGCGTTTTAATCACCGCTTTGAACGCGGCCTGGAGCAGGTTACCGCCAACTATAGCCCGCGCGAAGACGGTGGCCTGAAAGTGATTAACCGCGGTTTCAATAGCCAAAAGCAAAAATGGCAGGAAAGCGTAGGCAAAGCCTACTTTATCGGTTCGGAACAGGTGGGTGCGCTGAAGGTGTCTTTCTTCGGCCCGTTTTATGGCGGCTATAACATTATTGAGCTGGACCCAGACTATCGCTATGCGTTGGTATGCGGGCCAAACAGGGATTATTTGTGGATCCTGTCACGCACGCCAACCCTGGATGCCGGGGTGCGCACCAAACTGCTGCAAACAGCACAAAGCTATGGCTTTGATACCTCAAAGCTCATTTGGGTAAAGCAGCACAGCCCCCAGGCCTAGGCCATCATGCGCTAAAAGCATGCCTCTGACGGCCGATAAATGATAGCGGCCAGCAGGTAATGGTAAACAAAATAGGGTAACGAGCACTAATCAAGAAATACGGGGGAAAGTACCCCACGGGCATAATATGTGAGCTCGTGGGAATACCTTTATGGGAACATTATTGCGCGCTGCGTTGAATCGCTTTTCCGCCAGCTTCAACATCTTTACCAACACCTTGCGTCGTGTTGCAAGCCACCAGGGAAGACAGCATCAGTAAAGAAAAAATCACGATAATACCTTTTTTCAGCATAATATAATCCTTATTGGTTTTGATGAAAAAGTATGGCTCTCTAAGTTTAGTAAAGAATTTAGGAAGCTTTTTTTTTATACGGATTTTTCTGCATCAATAGGGCGAATAATGCAGGCAGGCGGTAACACGGGAAATGGGCTGGCGCAGAATCGGATAGCCGCTCTGCAGAAAGAGGTTTGAATACCAGGGGCCTAACCCCTGGTAATCGCGCTTATTTTATTTAACGCGGGATACGTATTCGCCAGAGCGGGTATCAACTTTGATCACTTCACCAATCTGCACGAACAATGGCACTTTAACCACAGCGCCGGTCGTCAGCGTTGCAGGCTTGCCGCCGGTGCCTGCGGTATCGCCTTTCAGGCCTGGATCGGTATCAACGATTTCCAGTTCAACGAAGTTTGGCGGAGTCACGGAGATCGGCTGGCCATTCCACAGGGTCACGATGCACTCGGCCTGATCCAGCAGCCATTTGGCGTTATCACCAACGGCTTTCTCATCGGCAGCCAGCTGATCGAAAGTCTCATTGTTCATGAAATGCCAGAACTCACCGTCGTTGTACAGGTAAGTCAGGGTCATATCCATCACGTCTGCGCCTTCGCAGGAATCGGTGGATTTAAAGGTTTTTTCCAACAATTTGCCGGTCAGCAGACGGCGCATTTTTACACGTGCAAATGCCTGGCCTTTGCCCGGTTTAACGAACTCACTGGACTCAACCGCGTAAGGCTCGCCCTCGAACATGATTTTAAGACCCGGACGGAAATCGTTGCTAGAATATGTCGCCATGATGGCCCTCTAAAAAATTTAAACTGGTAACTTAGCCAAAAAAATGGCACACATTATAACCCAAAATACGGTAGATAGAGAAGATTGGTTGCAGCAACTCGCCGATGTTATTACCGATCCCGACGAACTGCTACAACTGCTGTCTCTGGAAAACCATCCGGAGCTGCCGTTAGGGCGCGATGCCCGTCGCCTGTTCCCACTGCGTGTGCCGAGAGCGTTTGCCGCCAGAATACAACCGGGCAATGCCAACGATCCTTTGCTGCGCCAGGTGCTCACCGCCAGAGAGGAGTTTATCAGCGCCCCCGGGTTCAGTAACGATCCGCTAGATGAACAACGCAGCGCAGTGCCGGGCCTGCTGCATAAATATGGTAACCGCGCGCTGCTGTTGGTCAAGGGCGGCTGTGCGATTAACTGCCGCTACTGCTTCCGCCGTCATTTCCCTTACCAGGATAACCAGGGCAATAAAAACAACTGGCGCCAGGCACTGGCCTATATTCGCCAGCACACCGAGCTGGATGAGATCATTTTCTCCGGTGGCGATCCGCTGATGGCCAAGGATCATGAAATTAGCTGGCTGATTAGCGAATTGGAAAGCATCAGTCACCTGAAACGGCTGCGCATCCATAGCCGCCTGCCGATAGTGATCCCGGCACGGATCACCGCCGATTTATGCCAGCGCCTGGCGAGCACCCACCTGCAGGTGGTGATGGTCACGCATATCAACCACGCCAACGAAATCGATCGCGCGGTGCGCAGCAGCATGGCGCGGCTGCGGCAGGCCCGGGTAACGTTGCTGAATCAGAGCGTTCTGCTGCGGGGCATCAACGATAATGCCGATACGCTGGCGGCATTAAGCAATGCCCTGTTCGATGCCGGCATTCTGCCTTATTACCTTCACGTATTGGATAAAGTGCAAGGCGCGGCACACTTTATGGTGAGCGATGATGAAGCCAGGGCGATTATGCATGCGCTACTGCGCAAGGTTTCTGGTTATCTGGTGCCCCGCCTGACGCGCGAGATTGGCGGTGAACCCAGCAAAACGCCGCTGGACTTACGCCTGGCGCAGGATAAGTAGCCGTACTCTCTACCCATACCCCCTCAACGTCCTACTCTGTCCTTCTCTGCTTTGGTAGAGAAGATCTCGGGAATTCTATAGGCCGCGCCGAAGCGTGGCCCACAACGCAAAAAGCCCCGCGCTGATGCACGGGGCTTTCTACTGGATTTGATGCCTGGCAGTGTCCTACTCTCGCATGGGGAGACCCCACACTACCATCGGCGCTACGGCGTTTCACTTCTGAGTTCGGCATGGGGTCAGGTGGGACCACCGCGCTATTGCCGCCAGGCAAATTCTGTTTCATTTCAGCCGTTGTGCACTTTCACACAACCACCAAAACCAATCTGCAAACAAGCTAAAAATCTCTGTCAAGTCTCTAAAACACCTTCGGTGTTGTAAGGTTAAGCCTCACGGTTCATTAGTACTGGTTAGCTCAATGCATCGCTGCACTTACACACCCAGCCTATCAACGTCTTAGTCTTAAACGTTCCTTTAGTGGACTCAAGGTCCAAGGGAAGACTCATCTCGAGGCAAGTTTCGCGCTTAGATGCTTTCAGCGCTTATCTCTTCCGCACTTAGCTACCGGGCAATGCCATTGGCATGACAACCCGAACACCAGCGGTGCGTTCACTCCGGTCCTCTCGTACTAGGAGCAACCCCTCTCAATCTTCCAACGCCCACGGCAGATAGGGACCGAACTGTCTCACGACGTTCTAAACCCAGCTCGCGTACCACTTTAAATGGCGAACAGCCATACCCTTGGGACCTACTTCAGCCCCAGGATGTGATGAGCCGACATCGAGGTGCCAAACACCGCCGTCGATATGAACTCTTGGGCGGTATCAGCCTGTTATCCCCGGAGTACCTTTTATCCGTTGAGCGATGGCCCTTCCATTCAGAACCACCGGATCACTAAGACCTGCTTTCGCACCTGCTCGAGCCGTCACTCTCGCAGTCAAGCTAGCTTATGCCTTTGCACTAACCTCCTGATGTCCGACCAGGATTAGCTAACCTTCGTGCTCCTCCGTTACTCTTTGGGAGGAGACCGCCCCAGTCAAACTACCCACCAGACACTGTCCTCACCCCCGCTCAGGGGGCCGAGTTAGAACATCAAACATTAAAGGGTGGTATTTCAAGGTTGGCTCCATGCAGACTGGCGTCCACACTTCTAAGCCTCCCACCTATCCTACACATCAAGGCTCAATGTTCAGTGTCAAGCTATAGTAAAGGTTCACGGGGTCTTTCCGTCTTGCCGCGGGTACACTGCATCTTCACAGCGAGTTCAATTTCACTGAGTCTCGGGTGGAGACAGCCTGGCCATCATTACGCCATTCGTGCAGGTCGGAACTTACCCGACAAGGAATTTCGCTACCTTAGGACCGTTATAGTTACGGCCGCCGTTTACCGGGGCTTCGATCAAGAGCTTCGCCTTGCGGCTGACCCCATCAATTAACCTTCCGGCACCGGGCAGGCGTCACACCGTATACGTCCACTTTCGTGTTTGCACAGTGCTGTGTTTTTATTAAACAGTTGCAGCCAGCTGGTATCTGCGACTGGCTTCAGCTCCATCCGCAAGGGACTTCACCTACATGCCAGCGTGCCTTCTCCCGAAGTTACGGCACCATTTTGCCTAGTTCCTTCACCCGAGTTCTCTCAAGCGCCTGAGTATTCTCTACCTGACCACCTGTGTCGGTTTGGGGTACGATTTGATGTTACCTGATGCTTAGAGGCTTTTCCTGGAAGCTGGGCATCAACTGCTTCGCCACCGTAGTGACTCGTCATCACGCCTCAGGGTTAAAGCAGTCCGGATTTACCAGGACTACCCCCCTACACGCTTAAACCGGGACAACCGTCGCCCGGCCAGCCTAGCCTTCTCCGTCCCCCCTTCGCAGTAACACCAAGTACAGGAATATTAACCTGTTTCCCATCGACTACGCTTTTCAGCCTCGCCTTAGGAGTCGACTCACCCTGCCCCGATTAACGTTGGACAGGAACCCTTGGTCTTCCGGCGTGCGGGTTTTTCACCCGCATTATCGTTACTTATGTCAGCATTCGCACTTCTGATACCTCCAGCAACCCTCACAGGCCACCTTCAACGGCTTACAGAACGCTCCCCTACCCAACAACGCCTAAGCGTCGCTGCCGCAGCTTCGGTGCATGGTTTAGCCCCGTTACATCTTCCGCGCAGGCCGACTCGACCAGTGAGCTATTACGCTTTCTTTAAATGATGGCTGCTTCTAAGCCAACATCCTGGCTGTCTATGCCTTCCCACATCGTTTCCCACTTAACCATGACTTTGGGACCTTAGCTGGCGGTCTGGGTTGTTTCCCTCTTCACGACGGACGTTAGCACCCGCCGTGTGTCTCCCGTGATAACATTCTTCGGTATTCGCAGTTTGCATCGGTTTGGTAAGCCGGGGTGGCCCCCTAGCCGAAACAGTGCTCTACCCCCGAAGATGAGTTCACGAGGCGCTACCTAAATAGCTTTCGGGGAGAACCAGCTATCTCCCGGTTTGATTGGCCTTTCACCCCCAGCCACAAGTCATCCGCTAATTTTTCAACATTAGTCGGTTCGGTCCTCCAGTTAGTGTTACCCAACCTTCAACCTGCCCATGGCTAGATCACCGGGTTTCGGGTCTATACCTTGCAACTTGACGCCCAGTTAAGACTCGGTTTCCCTACGGCTCCCCTATGCGGTTAACCTTGCTACAAAATATAAGTCGCTGACCCATTATACAAAAGGTACGCAGTCACCCTGATAAATCAAGGCTCCCACTGCTTGTACGTACACGGTTTCAGGTTCTATTTCACTCCCCTCGCCGGGGTTCTTTTCGCCTTTCCCTCACGGTACTGGTTCACTATCGGTCAGTCAGGAGTATTTAGCCTTGGAGGATGGTCCCCCCATATTCAGACAGGATAACACGTGTCCCGCCCTACTCATCGAACTCACAATCCATGCCTTTTGGTGTACGGGGCTATCACCCTTTGCTGCGCGACTTTCCAGACGCTTCCACTAAGACACAAACTGATTCAGGTTCTGGGCTCTTCCCCGTTCGCTCGCCGCTACTGGGGGAATCTCGGTTGATTTCTTTTCCTCGGGGTACTTAGATGTTTCAGTTCCCCCGGTTCGCCTTGCATGGCTATGGATTCACCATGCAATAGTGTGTCGAAACACACTGGGTTTCCCCATTCGGGTATCGCCGGTTGTTACGCTTCATATCAGCTTACCGACGCTTATCGCAGATTAGCACGCCCTTCATCGCCTCTGACTGCCTAGGCATCCACCGTGTACGCTTAGTCACTTAACCTCACAACCCGAAGATGTTTCCATCATCGGCTGTGCGCTTTTGAGAGACTCGTGAATAATCTTCCGATTATTCATCATTTCAATTTTCAGCTTGTTCCAGATTGTTAAAGAGCAATATCTTAAACACGACTCGTTAAAGTCATCTTTAAGATATTCGTGATAATGTCTTTCACGCATTATCGGAATGGCGTCCCCAAGGGGATTCGAACCCCTGTTACAGCCGTGAAAGGGCAGTGTCCTAGGCCTCTAGACGATGGGGACACGGAAATTGCTTAGCAAATCACTGATTTGCTATTTCCGTGTAAAGGCGCGAATTTGCTGGCAAATTCAAGCGGCCGATGTGTTAACGACTCATCAGCCCGTCCGCCTTTCAACGAAAGGGTTTTCTTGCTCATTATTTTTCATCAGACAATCTGTGTGGACACTGCACATTTCAATATCGTTCGGTAAGGAGGTGATCCAACCGCAGGTTCCCCTACGGTTACCTTGTTACGACTTCACCCCAGTCATGAATCACAAAGTGGTAAGCGCCCTCCCGAAGGTTAAGCTACCTACTTCTTTTGCAACCCACTCCCATGGTGTGACGGGCGGTGTGTACAAGGCCCGGGAACGTATTCACCGTAGCATTCTGATCTACGATTACTAGCGATTCCGACTTCATGGAGTCGAGTTGCAGACTCCAATCCGGACTACGACATACTTTATGAGGTCCGCTTGCTCTCGCGAGATCGCTTCTCTTTGTATATGCCATTGTAGCACGTGTGTAGCCCTACTCGTAAGGGCCATGATGACTTGACGTCATCCCCACCTTCCTCCAGTTTATCACTGGCAGTCTCCTTTGAGTTCCCGGCCGAACCGCTGGCAACAAAGGATAAGGGTTGCGCTCGTTGCGGGACTTAACCCAACATTTCACAACACGAGCTGACGACAGCCATGCAGCACCTGTCTCACGGTTCCCGAAGGCACCAAGCCATCTCTGGCTAGTTCCGTGGATGTCAAGAGTAGGTAAGGTTCTTCGCGTTGCATCGAATTAAACCACATGCTCCACCGCTTGTGCGGGCCCCCGTCAATTCATTTGAGTTTTAACCTTGCGGCCGTACTCCCCAGGCGGTCGATTTAACGCGTTAGCTCCGGAAGCCACGGCTCAAGGCCACAACCTCCAAATCGACATCGTTTACAGCGTGGACTACCAGGGTATCTAATCCTGTTTGCTCCCCACGCTTTCGCACCTGAGCGTCAGTCTTCGTCCAGGGGGCCGCCTTCGCCACCGGTATTCCTCCAGATCTCTACGCATTTCACCGCTACACCTGGAATTCTACCCCCCTCTACGAGACTCTAGCCTGCCAGTTTCAAATGCAGTTCCCAGGTTAAGCCCGGGGATTTCACATCTGACTTAACAGACCGCCTGCGTGCGCTTTACGCCCAGTAATTCCGATTAACGCTTGCACCCTCCGTATTACCGCGGCTGCTGGCACGGAGTTAGCCGGTGCTTCTTCTGCGAGTAACGTCAATCGCTGCAGTTATTAACTACAACGCCTTCCTCCTCGCTGAAAGTGCTTTACAACCCGAAGGCCTTCTTCACACACGCGGCATGGCTGCATCAGGCTTGCGCCCATTGTGCAATATTCCCCACTGCTGCCTCCCGTAGGAGTCTGGACCGTGTCTCAGTTCCAGTGTGGCTGGTCATCCTCTCAGACCAGCTAGGGATCGTCGCCTAGGTGAGCCATTACCCCACCTACTAGCTAATCCCATCTGGGCACATCCGATGGTGTGAGGCCCGAAGGTCCCCCACTTTGGTCTTGCGACGTTATGCGGTATTAGCTACCGTTTCCAGTAGTTATCCCCCTCCATCGGGCAGTTTCCCAGACATTACTCACCCGTCCGCCGCTCGCCGGCGAGGAAGCAAGCTTCCTCCCGCTGCCGCTCGACTTGCATGTGTTAGGCCTGCCGCCAGCGTTCAATCTGAGCCATGATCAAACTCTTCAATTAAAAGCTTGATTTGCTAAGTTAATAGCGTGCTCGAAGATTTACTGCATGAATTTTACTTCAGTTAGTCACTCTTCAAGACTTGATATTTTTTTGCACCCAAAGGTGCTGGATATCGTCTTGTGAGTGCCCACACAGATTGTCTGATAAATTGTTAAAGAGCAATGAGTTACGAGACTTGGCTCGTTCACTCGAGGTGGCGTATATTACGCTTTCCTCTTTCAGAGTCAACCCCAAATTTCAGGATTTTCTCTTTTCTTCCCGGCCGCTTCGTGAAGTGAATCACTTGCGCCGTGTCGATGGAGGCGCATTATAGGGATCCGAATTTTTTGCACAACCCTTTTTTGATCTTTTCTTTCTGTTTGAACATTTCTGCACCTCTTCGGATGGATCTTATGCGATCCGTCCCGCACAGCGGTGGATCCGCCCGCACTATTGGTTGTAATTCCAACAGTAGTGGCTAGTATTTGCCGATAGCATATTTCTTTTGGGGCTGACCATGTCTGAAGCAATACGTCCTTATCTTCATTATTTGCCCAAGATCGGGCAACGCGTCATGATCGATCCTTCCAGCGTTGTGATCGGTAATGTCGAATTGGCGGATGACGTCAGTGTCTGGCCGCTGGTTGCGATCCGCGGCGACGTTAACGCCGTTAGGATTGGCGCCCGCAGTAATATTCAGGACGGCAGCATACTCCATGTCACCCATCAATCTGCTCACAACCCGGATGGGTTTCCGTTACTGATTGGCGAGAACGTCACCATCGGGCACAAAGCAATGCTGCATGGCTGCACCATCGGCAACCGCGTATTAGTGGGAATGGGTTCTATTCTGCTGGACGGCGCCATTATAGAAGACGATGTCATGATTGGCGCCGGTAGCCTGGTAACTCCGGGCAAGCGGCTGGCTTCAGGCTATCTGTATCTCGGCAGCCCAGCCCGGCAGGTGCGGCCGTTAACCCCGGAAGAGCTTGAAGGGTTGATTTACTCCGCCAATAACTATGTGCGTTGGAAAGACGACTATCTATCGCAGGATATCTAAGCGCTACCCGTTCCTGGGGGGAACGGGCAACAATGTTATACAGCCAATTCGTTGTGCAACTGCTGTAATACCGGTTCAATCTGCGGCATAACGCCATGCCAAATATGGAAAGAATGCGCCGCCTGGCCCACCAGCATACCCAGGCCATCCGCAAAATGCATGACCCCCTGCTGCTGCACCCATGCCAGAAAGGGCGTTAGCCCCGGCTGATAGAACATGTCATAACAGCGGCTTTGTGCGTTAACCACGTTGGTCGGTAATTCCGGCACCTCACCATGAATGCCGGAAGCCGTTGCATTGATCACCAGATCAAAATCCCGCTGCGCCAGTTGGCTCATTGGCACCGCGCTGATTTCCCCTACGTGCAGGAAAACCTGCGCCAATTCCTGGGCACGGCTAAAGGTACGGTTGGTAATAGTAATGACACAGCCAAAGGATAACAGCGGGAGTATCACGCCGCGGGCGGCACCGCCGGCGCCAATCAACAGGATACGATCGCCAGGCTGAATCAACCGCTGGTTTTGCAGATCGGTGAGCAGGCCCACGCCATCCGTATTGTCTCCCAGTAAACGCCCATCAGCCAAAACCTTGATAGTATTTACCGCACCGGCCAACGCTGCACGTTCACTCAATTCATCCGCCATGGCATAAGCACGTTCTTTAAAGGGAACGGTGATATTCGCCCCTTTTCCGCCCGCACCGACAAATGCCCGCAGTGACGCTTCAAAGTTGTCTAATGGCGCCAACACCGTGCCGTAATGATGTTCAATCCCGGTTTGCGCAGCAAACAGCGCATGAATACGCGGCGATTTACTGTGGCCGACAGGATTACCGAATACTGCAAACGTCGCCATACTCATTGATTACCCCTACCCCTGTCGGATTTGCTGCCCCGTTAGGGCATCGCGTATTTCTGAAGGATTCAGCCGGCCTCCCACGCTACCGGCCAATACCGGAAACGCTTGACCAAACTGCAGCAAGACGTCTTCAGACGTGCGGCAAGGATCCTGACCACTGAGATTGGCACTGGTTGAAACCAGTGGCTTGTCATACTGGCGGCAAAGTTGCCGGACCAAAGGATGATCGCTAACGCGCACGGCCAGTGAATTAAAACGCCCGGTAAGGAAACGTGGCGTTTCTGGCCGGGCTGGAATCACCCAAGTCACCGGCCCAGGCCAGGTGGCAAAAATCCGGGCCCGTTGCTGGTCATTCAGCGCACTGTCGTCAATATAAGGCAACAGCTGCGCATAATCTGCAGCGATCAGGATCAGCCCCTTTTCCCAAGGGCGCTGCTTCAGCGCCAACAAGGCATTAACCGCTTTTTCACTGTCAGGATCGCAACCCAGCCCGAATACGGCTTCTGTCGGGTAAGCAATAACCTGCTGATTACGCAGCATATCAATAATAGTGGTGAAGTCTGGGCTCATGGGGTCTTTTATTCTTGGGTCGCGACGGGTTTACCACACAGTTTACTGGCGCAATAGAGCACCATCCCCTTTGCAGTCCGCTTTTCCATCAGCAGTGGATAATGGCAATAAGCACATTCACCGGCAACCGGTTTAAAATTAAGCGCAAACTGGCACTCGGGGTAGCGATCGCAGGAATGAAAAACTTTCCCGTAACGCGATTTGCGCTGTAACAATTTCCCCTGGCCGCATTGCGGGCAGGTGATGCTGGTTTCGTCAGGTTTGTCTATCACTTCGGTATGATCGCACTGCGGGTAATTACTGCATCCAATAAACATACCATAACGCCCCTGGCGCAACAGCAACGTGGCTTGGCACTTCGGACATTGCTGGCCATCCAGCACTTTCACAATATGGCCATCCGCCTGCGCCTTCAGCGGACGAATATATTGACATGCTGGGTATTGAGAACAACCGAGAAAAGGGCCGTGGCGACCACTGCGGATCACCAGTTCGGCCCCGCATTCCGGACATGGTTCATTTTGCCTGGCGGCAAAAATCGCTGTTTTTGTCATAACATCTTCTATGCGCGCTATCCGCTCAGTGCAGATAACCTTCGTTTACTTCAAACAACAGTTCTTCCATTTGCTGATATGCGCTTTCATATCCGGGGATATTAAACAACACCATCAACACAACCCATTTCAGATCTTCGAGATCGAATTCCGTATTATCCAAGGCCATAACACGGTCAATGACCATTTCACGGGTCTCAAGGTTCAATACCTGAATCTGTTCAAGGAACAGGAGGAAACCACGGCAGCTGGCATCCAGACGCACGCTTTCTTCTTCCGTGTAGATCCGCATTGCCAACGGATCGGCACCCATAAAATACGGTGCATTTTCGCCTTCCTGCAGATCTGCAAGTTTCTCAAGCCAATTCAACGCGTTGTAGATATCATCCCGATGAAACCCCGCCTCGGCGAGATCATCGGTCAGTTTATCCTGATCGACGCGCATCTCTGGTTCATTGTGGATATAAGTTTCAAATAAGTACATGAGTACGTCGAACATGGCTTGCCCTCCTTATCCGGACATAGCCGCCGGGTACAGCTGCGATCCATCCTGCTAACTCCAGATCGAGTAATTTGATTACCACCTCTGGCACAGGTTGGCCGGCACGTTCAGCGACGACGTCAACAGGTGTCACCTCATCTCCTACGTTAGCCAACACATCGGCAAATGGCAATTCAACTTCGGCTTCTGGCGAAGAAATAGTTGTTTTTTCGCTGACTGACAGCCAATTCAGCCCACTCCCCAGTTGTTCGGCGATATCTTTCGGCTCGGTAATCAAGCTGGCGCCCTGTTGGATTAACCAATGCGTTCCCCCGCTCATCGGGTTGCCAAGCGGCCCCGGCAGCGCGAAAACCTCCCGCCCCTGCTCCAACGCGCAGCGGGCGGTAATCAGCGAGCCGCTGCGTAGCGAGGCTTCCACCACCAGCACGCCCAGACTTAAGCCGCTGATAATACGATTACGCCGCGGAAAATGATCCGCCAGCGGCAGATCGCTGACCAGGTGCTCAGAGATAACCGCCCCGCCTTGCGCCACAATGTGTTCAGCAAGGCGGCGATGACGGCGTGGATAGACATTCTCAAGACCGCTGCCCAGCACGGCGATGGTCTGCCCTTCCGCTTCCAACACGGCACGATGGCAGATACCGTCGATCCCCAAAGCAAGGCCACTGGTCACGGTAAAACCGCAATGCACCAACCCCGCGGCGAAGTAGCGCCCCCACTGTTCACCGTAATGGCTGTGATGACGGCTCCCGACCATAGCCACCTGCGGCTGTTGTAGCACCTGGCGATCGCCATTGACCAACAGCAGTAACGGGGCATCATCGATTGCAGATAAACACTCGGGGTAAGCCGCATCCCCATAGATCAGCAGGTGGTGGCCAGGGGATTCAAGCCAGCGCAGCGTGGCGGAAAGATAAGCCGGCGGGATCTGGCGAAACTGGGCACACTGCTGCGCATTCATCCCCAGCGCCGGCAGCAAACGGTAGGGATCGCCGCCATCCGCAAGCAGCTGGTTTAATATGCGGTATGACTGCACAACATCCATACCCCTTACGCAGTGCATTCTCAGGCTGATTTCTTCCGGCAGCATCGGCAATCCCTCGCTGATATTGTTGGTATTATCAATTCGTACAATTGGCTAACGATGCTGTCAATCAAGGCGGGAAATGTCTAGAATAGTGACTAAACTCTACTCTATCACTTGGATATAGATCTAAAGATATATGTCAGTATTGCAGGTATTACATTTCCCAGACGAGCGGCTGCGCAAAGTTGCGGCTCCGGTAAAAGAAGTTAATGCAGATATCCAGCGCATCGTGGACGATATGTTCGAAACCATGTACGCAGAGGAAGGCATTGGCCTGGCAGCAACGCAGGTGGATATTCATCAGCGGATTATCGTCATTGATGTTTCTGAAAACCGCGATACTCCCCTGGTTCTGATTAACCCTGAACTGCTGGAAAAAAGCGGCGAAACCGGGATTGAAGAAGGCTGCCTGTCTATTCCTGAGCAGCGAGCTTTAGTGCCGCGTGCCGAAACCGTGAAAATCCGCGCGCTGGATCGCGAAGGCAAACAGTATGAGTTGGAAACCGACGGTCTGCTGGCCATCTGTATTCAGCATGAAATGGATCACCTGTTGGGGAAACTGTTTATTGACTACCTGTCGCCGCTAAAACGCCAGCGGATCCGCCAGAAACTGGAGAAGATGGCCAGGTTGCAAGCACGCGCTTAACGAACAGGGAATCAACGTGTCTGACTCATTACGGATTATTTTCGCCGGCACCCCAGACTTTGCAGCGCGTCATCTTGACGCGCTGTTGTCGTCTGGACATCAGGTTGTCGGTATCTTCACCCAGCCCGATCGCCCTGCGGGTCGTGGCAACAAATTAACGCCCAGCCCGGTTAAAGTCCTGGCGGAACAGCACCAACTTCCGGTGTTCCAGCCGAAATCGCTGCGCCCGGAAGAAAACCAACAGTTGGTGGCCAATCTTCATGCGGATGTCATGGTCGTGGTGGCCTATGGCCTAATCCTGCCCAAGGCGGTGCTGGATATGCCTCGCCTGGGTTGCATCAACGTCCATGGTTCGTTGCTCCCCCGTTGGCGTGGCGCAGCCCCTATCCAACGTTCCCTATGGGCCGGTGACAGTGAAACCGGGGTGACCATCATGCACATGGACGTCGGGCTTGATACCGGCGATATGATGCATAAGATCCCTTGCCCAATCGAAGCCACGGATACCAGTGCCACGCTATATGTCAAACTGGCCGAGCTGGGCCCGCAAGGCTTGCTGACAACGCTGCAGCAATTGGCGGCGGGTACCGCGCAGCGTGAAGCGCAGGATGAAGCGCTGGCCACCTATGCAGAAAAGTTGAGCAAAGAAGAGGCCCACCTGGACTGGAGCCTCTCCGCCGCGCAGTTGGAACGCTGCATCCGCGCGTTCAACCCGTGGCCGGTGAGCTACTTCACTATTGATGAGCAACCGGTAAAAGTGTGGAAAGCGGCCGTCATTGCCGGGCACAGCGATGCTGAGCCCGGCACGATAGTGCATGTAGATAAACACGGCATCCAGGTGGCGACCGCAGACGGTATCCTTAACCTGTTGCAACTCCAGCCCGCGGGTAAAAAACCCATGTCGGCGCAAGATCTACTGAATTCACGCCGCGAGTGGTTCACGCCCGGTAACCGGTTGTAGCCAACCAACTCTTCTCGCCCGGCCCTTTTTGCCGGGCGGTTTGTTTCTTCAATGCCGACGATCAGCTTTAGCCTATGAAAAACAATTACAACCTCCGCAGCATAGCGGCCAAAGCCATCGGCCAGGTGCTGGATCAGGGGCAGTCCCTGAGTGCGATCCTGCCCACATTGCAAAAAAACATTGCCGACAAAGACCGCGCATTGCTGCAGGAATTATGCTTTGGCACCCTGCGGGTGCTGCCGCAGTTGGAATGGTGCATTCAGCAACTGATGGCCAAACCCATGACCGGCAAGCAGCGCCCGCTGCACTATCTATTGATGGTCGGCATGTATCAATTGCTGTATACCCGGATACCCGCGCATGCGGTACTGGCAGAAACGGTCGAAGGCGCGGTAGCGTTAAAGCGCCCTCAGCTCAAAGGCCTGATTAACGGCGTCTTGCGCCAGTTCCAGCGCCAGCAGGAAGCGTTACTGGCGCGTGCGGCCAACAGCGATAGCCGCTACCTGCACCCAAGCTGGCTGCTTAAGCGCATCCAACAGGCCTATCCGGAACAATGGCAGCAGATCATCGATGCCAATAACCAAAAACCGCCTATGTGGCTGCGCGTAAACCGCCTGCACCATACCCGTGATGCTTATCTGGCGCTGCTGGAACAGAACGGCATTGCCGCACTGCCGCATCCGCAATACCCAGATGCAATGCGTTTAGTCGCACCTTGTGCCGTGAACGATCTGCCAGGCTTCGCCGACGGCTGGATCACCGTGCAGGATGCCTCCGCACAGCACTGCGTCGATCTGCTGGATCCGCAAGACGGCGAGCAGATCCTCGATCTTTGCGCCGCCCCCGGCGGCAAAACTACCCATATTCTGGAAGCGGCCAAGGCCCACGTCATGGCCGTTGATATTGATAAACAGCGCCTGAGCCGGGTAAAAGAAAATCTACAGCGGTTACGCCTTAACGCTGAGGTGAAACAGGGCGATGGCTGCACGCCTGGCGCCTGGTGCGGTGAAAAACAATTTGACCGCATCCTGCTGGACGCGCCTTGCTCGGCCACCGGCGTCATCCGGCGCCATCCGGATATAAAATGGCTACGGCGTGACGGCGATATCGCCGAACTAGCCAGCCTGCAGGCGAAAATACTGGATGCCATTTGGCCGCACCTGAAGCGCCAAGGCGTGATGGTATATGCCACCTGTTCGATCCTGCCGCAGGAAAACAGTGAGCAAATTGCTGCTTTCCTGCAGCGCCATAGCGATGCCAAACTGATTGAAACTGGCGACAACACCCGGCCAGGGCGACAGAATTTGCCACACCCGGAGCATGGGGATGGCTTCTTTTACGCTAAGCTCATTAAAATATAACCCTTCCGGGTGCAGAGCCATGCATGCTTACCGTTGCAGTGTGAAACAGAGAACACGATGAAAATAATTATTCTTGGCGCGGGTCAGGTCGGTGGAACACTAGCAGAAAACCTGGTTGGCGAAAATAACGATATCACCGTGGTAGATACCGATTCCGACCGTTTGCGCCAGCTACAAGACAAATTCGATCTGCGCGTGGTGCCAGGGCATGGCTCCCACCCCAGGGTGCTGCGGGAAGCCGGCGCAGAAGACGCAGATATGCTGGTCGCGGTGACCAATTCGGACGAAACCAATATGGTGGCCTGCCAGATTGCCTATTCGTTGTTTAATACGCCGAATCGTATCGCCCGTATTCGCGCATCCGAATATATTCGCGAAGCAGATAAGCTGTTCCAGCCGGAGGCCGTGCCGATTGACCACCTCATTTCGCCGGAACAGCTGGTTATCGATTATATTTATAAGCTGATCGAATACCCAGGGACGCTGCAGGTGGTTAACTTCGCCGAAGGCAAAGTCAGCATCGCAGCGGTAAAAGCTTATTACGGCGGCCCGCTGGTAGGCAATGCGCTTTCATCTCTGCGTGAACATATGCCGCACATCGATACCCGCGTGGCGGCTATTTTCCGCCAGGATCGGCCTATCCGCCCGCAGGGCTCGACCATTATTGAAGCCGGTGATGAAGTGTTCTTTGTCGCCGCATCCCAGCATATTCGGGCGGTAATGAGTGAACTGCAACGCCTGGAGAAACCCTACAAACGCATCATGATTGTCGGCGGCGGCAACGTGGGGGCAGGCCTGGCCGCCAGGCTGGAGAAAGCCTATAACGTGAAGCTGATTGAGCGTAATCAGCAACGGGCCGCAGAACTGGCGGAACAGTTGCACGACACTACTGTGTTTTATGGCGATGCTTCAGATCAGGAGTTGCTGGCAGAAGAGCATGTCGAACAGGTTGATGTGTTTATCGCCATTACCAACGATGACGAAGCCAATATCATGTCGGCGATGCTGGCCAAACGCATGGGGGCCAAAAAGGTAATGGTGTTGATCCAACGCCGCGCCTACGTCGACCTGGTGCAAGGCAGCGTGATTGATATCGCAATCTCGCCGCAGCAGGCGACCATCTCCGCATTATTAGGCCATGTGCGCAAAGCCGATATTGTCAGCGTCTCCTCGTTGCGTCGGGGTGTTGCTGAAGCCATCGAAGCCATCGCGCACGGTGACGAAACCACCTCAAAAGTGGTTGGCCGCATCGTTGAAGAGATCAAGCTGCCGCCGGGCACCACCATTGGCGCCATAGTTCGCGGTGACGATGTCATCATCGCCAACGGGAATAGCCGCATAGAACAAGGCGACCATGTCATTATGTTTATTACCGATAAAAAATTTGTGCCGGATGTTGAACGCTTATTCCAGCCAAGTCCGTTTTTTCTTTAACAGCGGAAAAAGGACAGATATGTTTTTGCCGGCAACCTGTCTGCCATAGGAAAAGATAATAACTTTTCTGGCATGACGTATGGCAAAGGGACATTGCTTTGTTAAACTTGTGTTGTTAATTTTGCAAGGAGAGTGTTTATGAGTATGTTGAAAGAGTTCCGCGAATTTGCCATGCGTGGCAACGTAGTTGATTTGGCTGTCGGTGTGATTATCGGCGCCGCGTTCGGTAAAATCGTTTCCTCGCTTGTTGCTGATATCATCATGCCACCGTTAGGTTTACTGATTGGCGGCGTTGATTTTAAACAGTTCCATTTGGTATTGCGCGAAGCACAAGGCAGCGTACCCGCTGTCGTCATGAACTATGGCGTATTTATCCAAACCATTTTCGATTTTGTTATCGTCGCCTTTGCCATCTTTATGGCGATTAAATTAATGAATAAACTGCGCCGTAAGCAGGAAGATGAGCCAGCGCCAGCAGCACCACCTAAACCTTCCGCGGAAGAGAAACTGCTGACGGAAATCCGTGATTTGCTGAGCCAACAACAGTCCAAATAATCAGTAAAATCATTATGTAGAGGCCATCTTCGCGGGATGGCTTTTTTTATGCTTAAAACCAGAAAGGCAGTGGCAAATCATCGCCTGATCGTTTGCCACTGCCCTCCCAGTTCCCCCGTTTGCTGTGCTTCTCTTTACGGCGGTAGCTGCCTTTCCCTTTCGCGTTTGTTTCTACCCGCTGATGAAATAAAGGATCGTGCAACAGAGCCTGAATGGCGTTATCCCGTATTTGGCCCCGGGTATGGCGATATTTTGTCATAGTAATACTCCAGTAAATAATCAGATGATATACCCCAGCGATTGTCCCGCTAATACAATAAAGCATCGGTGAGTGAGGCTTAAACATAATTAGCGGTTTATTTTATCACTGGCGCCCTGTTCCAGAGCCTCCAGGATTGAACAATACTTGCTGGTATGTGCGCTGCCACAGCAGGCATCGCTCAAACGCTTGAGTGATTCACGCATGCGCGCCAGCTCGGATAGCTTCGTTTCAACCTCCTGCAAACGGGCATCAACAATCGACTTTGATTCCTGGCAGGTATGGTGCTCTGGATCCACGCGGATCGACAACAGCTCTGCGATGGTTTCCAGAGTAAACCCCAATTGCTTAGCATAGCGTATAAAACGCAGGCGTTGTAAATCCTGTTCGCTGTACAGCCGGTATCCACCTTCAGAGCGGCTGCCATGCAGCATCATACCCTGCTTTTCATAATAGCGAACCGTATCCGGCGTGACGTCAGCAAGCTTTGCCAATTGGCCTATCTTAAACATTACCTGTCCTCCGGGGTGAATTTCCCACTCAACGCCTGCTGATAGTCGCCATGCAGAAAATCGGTGCTCATGCCGGCTTGCCGCAGGCGCAGTTCTAACAGCGACATGCGTTTACTCAGCGCGGCATAGTCTGGGTGGGTGCTGTCTATTGTCTGCAGCAGATCGGCAACGGTTAATGCCTCTCTGCGATCTTCTAACTCCGGGGGTAAATAGCCAGCGTTTTTCAGCAGCCGATAGCCGGCGCGCAATTCTTCGGGCACCGCACTGTCGTCATCAAGCTCAAGAGGTTTCCCCACGCCCGGCAAGTTATCAAACTCGCCTTTGGCCTGAGCGTCACGAATATGGCGCTCTGCCCATTCGTCTAGCAATCCCACAATATCATTCCTCAGCAGGCTGGATAGATAACGTTAGCATAGTAGATAGCAACAGGGATCTTAATCCGCTCAATAGGAAGAATGAATATTTACCAGACGATAGACGTAAAAAAACCGGGCAAGCCCGGTTTTTTTACGCGACTACAAATTACTCTGCAGTTGCTACTTCTGCTTGAGACTCAGCACGATCAACCAGCTCGATGTATGCCATCGGCGCGTTGTCGCCTGCGCGGAAGCCACACTTCAGAATGCGAGTGTAACCACCGGCACGGCTCGCGAAACGCGGGCCCAGCTCGTTAAACAGTTTTGCCACGATCTCGTTATCACGAGTACGTGCGAATGCCAGACGACGATTAGCTACGCTGTCGGTCTTGGCAAGAGTAATCAGCGGCTCAACAACGCGACGCAGCTCTTTCGCTTTTGGCAGGGTCGTCTTGATGATTTCATGACGAACCAAAGAGCCGGCCATGTTACGGAACATAGCCTGGCGGTGGCTGCTGTTACGGTTCAGTTGACGACCACTCTTACGATGGCGCATGACCTTATCCTTCTCAGTAAAACCTTAACCTGTGATCCGGTTACTCGTCAGCAATGCTTGCCGGCGGCCAGTTTTCCAGGCGCATGCCCAGAGACAGACCACGGGAGGCCAGCACGTCTTTAATCTCGGTAAGAGATTTTTTACCCAGGTTAGGCGTTTTAAGCAGCTCAACCTCGGTACGCTGTACCAGATCACCGATGTAGTGGATAGCTTCTGCCTTAAGGCAGTTAGCAGAGCGGACAGTCAATTCCAGATCGTCAACAGGGCGCAGCAGGATCGGATCGAATTCTGGTTTCTCTTCTTTTACTTCCGGCTGACGAACATCACGTAAGTCAACGAAAGCTTCCAGTTGTTCGGCCAGAATGGTTGCCGCACGGCGGATCGCCTCTTCAGGATCGATCGTGCCATTGGTTTCCATTTCGATTACCAGCTTGTCCAGGTCGGTACGCTGTTCTACACGCGCTGCTTCAACATTGTAGGCAATACGCTCTACAGGGCTGTAACAGGCGTCAACCAACAGACGACCGATTGGGCGCTCATCTTCTTCCGAATGAATTCGGGCAGAAGCCGGCACATAGCCACGACCGCGCTGAACTTTGATACGCATGCTAATAGCAGCGTTCTCATCGGTCAGGTGGCAGATGACGTGTTGCGGCTTGACGATTTCGACATCACCATCATGGGTGATGTCGGCAGCGGTCACAGGGCCAATGCCAGATTTATTCAGGGTAAGAATAACTTCATCTTTGCCTTGAACTCTCACCGCCAGCCCTTTCAGGTTGAGCAGGATCTCCAGGATATCTTCCTGTACGCCTTCTTTGGTGCTGTACTCATGCAGTACACCATCAATCTCAACCTCGGTCACCGCGCAACCCGGCATAGATGAAAGCAGAATACGGCGCAGTGCGTTGCCAAGAGTATGGCCAAAGCCACGCTCTAAAGGCTCAAGGGTCACCTTGGCGTGCGTCGAACTGACTTGCTCGATATCTACCAGGCGCGGTTTTAGAAACTCTGTCACAGAACCCTGCATTGTGTCCTCTCTTTGGTACTAAGCTTTACTTGGAGTAAAGCTCGACGATCAGGTGTTCGTTAATGTCCGCAGACAGATCGGTACGTTCAGGAATACGTTTGAACACACCTTCCATCTTAGCAGCATCAACTTCCAGCCAAGTCGGCTTTTCACGCTGCTCAGCCAGCTCCAGAGAAGCCTTAACACGAGACTGCTTTTTAGCTTTCTCGCGGATGCTGACTACGTCATTCGGAGATACCTGATAAGAAGCGATGTTAACAACGCGACCATTTACCATGATAGCTTTGTGGCTAACCAGCTGACGTGCTTCTGCACGCGTGGCGCCGAAGCCCATACGGTAAACAACGTTGTCCAGACGGCCTTCCAGCAGTTGCAACAGGTTTGCACCGGTGTTGCCTTTCAGGCGGGCTGCTTCTTTGTAATAGTTACGGAACTGGCGCTCCAGAACACCGTACATACGGCGAACTTTTTGCTTTTCACGCAACTGGACACCGTAATCAGACAGACGCGGTTTACGCGCACCGTGCTGACCAGGTGCTTGTTCAATCTTACACTTGGAATCGATCGCGCGAACGCCAGACTTAAGGAACAGGTCTGTGCCCTCACGACGGCTCAGCTTGAGCTTAGGACCCAAATATCTTGCCATTTTCTTTCTCCAACAATCCTAAAAGCAGCGTTATACGCGGCGCTTTTTCGGCGGACGACAACCGTTATGAGGGATCGGAGTCACATCAGTAATGTTAGTGATGCGGAAACCAGCCGCGTTCAGAGCGCGGATAGTAGACTCACGACCAGGACCAGGTCCTTTAACCATAACTTCCAGGTTCTTGATACCGTATTCTTTTACAGCGTCAGCACAACGTTCAGCGGCAACCTGTGCTGCAAACGGAGTAGACTTACGAGAACCACGGAAACCGGAACCACCGGCAGTTGCCCAACCCAATGCATTACCCTGACGATCAGTGATGGTAACGATGGTGTTGTTAAAAGAAGCATGGATATGAGCCACGCCGTCAGAGACTTGCTTTCTTACACGCTTACGTGTACGAACAGGTGCCTTTGCCATTATTCAATCACCCCGATTATTTCTTGATCGGCTTGCGCGGACCCTTACGGGTACGAGCGTTGGTCTTAGTACGCTGACCGCGAACTGGAAGACCACGACGATGACGCAAACCACGGTAGCAACCAAGATCCATCAGACGCTTGATGCTCAGGGTAACTTCACGACGCAAATCACCTTCAACGGTGAATTTAGCAACTTCGTCACGCAGCTTTTCGATTTGCTCTTCAGACAGCTCACTGATCTTAACATTTTCAGCAATACCCGCTGCAGCGCAAATGGCCTGAGAACGAGTTTTACCGATGCCGAAGATCGCTGTTAATGCGATTACGGTATGTTTTTGATCAGGAATGTTAATGCCTGCTATACGGGCCACTATGCACTCCTACTATTTTATACGGCAACACCATTCTGAAAAGCCCGTTTTCAGGATACTCAAACAGCGTTGCAGTGACATAACAAAAGATTGGCTGGCTAATCTAGCCAGCTCAACCCAACTTTGCAAGAAAAATATGCGAGATAATCAGCCTTGACGCTGTTTATGCTTCGGTTCGACGCTGCAAATGACACGAACAACACCGTTACGACGAACGATTTTGCAGCCACGACATAATTTCTTGACGGAAGCACGAACTTTCATTTTTACTCTCCGTAACTTCTCAAACAAAACCCTGCTAGCGGTTATAGCCTTTCAGGTTTGCTTTCTTCAATGCAGACTCGTACTGACTTGACATCATCAGAGTTTGCACTTGAGCCATAAAGTCCATGATGACGACAACCACGATCAGTAGCGAGGTACCACCAAAGTAGAATGGTACTTTCATTGCATCACGCATGAACTCCGGGATCAGGCAGATGAAAGTAATGTACATCGCGCCCACCAGGGTTAAACGCGTCATTACTTTATCGATGTACTTCGCCGTTTGTTCTCCCGGACGAATTCCTGGTACGAAGGCACCGGACTTCTTCAGGTTATCTGCCGTTTCACGCGGGTTGAAAACCAACGCCGTGTAGAAGAAACAGAAGAAGATGATTGCAGACGCATAGAGTAACACATAAAGCGGTTGCCCTGGCTGCAAATACAGCGAAATCGTTGTCAGCCAGTTCCAACCGGTACCGCCCCCAAACCAGGATGCAATCGTGGCCGGGAACAGAATAATGCTGGAAGCAAAGATCGCAGGAATTACGCCTGCCATGTTCACTTTCAACGGTAAGTGCGTGCTCTGTGCAGCATAAACGCGACGACCTTGTTGACGTTTCGCATAGTTAACGACGATACGACGTTGACCACGTTCGATGAAAACAACGAAGAAGGTTACTGCAAACACCAATACTGCAACCAACAGCAACAGAAGGAAGTGCAGGTCGCCTTGCCGGGCTTGCTCAATAGTATGGCCAATTGCCGGCGGTAGCCCCGCCACAATACCTGCGAAGATAATGATCGAGATACCGTTGCCGATACCGCGTTCAGTAATCTGTTCACCCAACCACATCAGGAACATTGTCCCGGTAACCAGGCTCACAACCGCAGTAAAGTAGAATGCAAAGCCTGGGTTTAACACCAGGCCCTGCATACCAGGCATATTCGGTAAACCGGTAGCAATACCGATCGACTGGAATATGGCCAATACCAGCGTACCGTAGCGGGTATACTGGCTAATCTTGCGACGGCCAGCCTCCCCTTCTTTCTTTATTTCCGCCAACGCAGGATGAACCACCGTTAGCAGCTGGATGATTATCGATGCCGAAATATACGGCATGATCCCCAACGCAAAGATAGAAGCACGGCTAAGGGCACCACCAGAGAACATGTTAAACATTTCAATGATAGTGCCTCTTTGCTGATCGAGCAATTTGGCAAGCACAGTGGCATCGATACCAGGAATCGGAATAAAAGAGCCGATACGGAAGACAATCAACGCGCCAATAACAAACAACAGTCTGCGCTTCAGCTCGCCGAGTCCGCCTTTAGCACTTTGAAAATCTAATCCTGGTTGCTTAGCCATCTGCTACTTATTCCTCAATTTTACCGCCAGCAGCTTCGATAGCAGCACGAGCGCCTTTGGTGACACGCAGACCACGCAGGGTAACCGGACGAGTGATTTCGCCAGAAAGCATAACTTTCGCGAATTCAATCTGGGTACCAACAACGTTAGCGGCTTTCAGCGTGTTCAGGTCGATTACGTCGCCTTCAATCAGAGCCAGTTCAGACAGACGAACTTCTGCCGTGATCATAGCTTTGCGAGAGGTGAAGCCGAATTTCGGCAAACGACGGTATAAAGGCATCTGACCACCTTCAAACCCGCGACGTACGCCACCGCCAGAACGAGACTTCTGACCTTTGTGACCACGGCCGCCGGTTTTACCCAGGCCAGAACCAATACCACGACCTACACGCTTCGGCGCATGCTTGGCACCTTCAGCCGGAGACAGAGTATTTAAACGCATCTGTTACTCCTCAACTTTAACCATGTAGGAAACCAGGTTGATCATACCGCGTACAGCAGGAGTATCCTCACGCTCTACGGTGTGACCAATGCGACGCAGACCCAGGCCGAGCAGAGTAGCTTTATGCTTCGGCAGACGGCCAATGGAACTGCGAGTTTGTGTTACTTTAATAGTCTTAGCCATGGTCAATTACCCCAGAATGTCTGCAACGGATTTACCACGCTTGGCAGCGACCATTTCAGGGGACTTCATATTTGCCAAAGCATCAATAGTTGCACGAACCACGTTGATCGGGTTGGTGGAACCATAAGCCTTAGCCAATACGTTATGAACCCCAGCGACTTCCAAAACGGCGCGCATTGCACCACCGGCGATGATACCGGTACCTTCGGAAGCCGGCTGCATGAACACACGAGAACCCGTGTGAGCACCTTTAACCGGGTGCTGCAGGGTGCCGCTGTTCAGCGCGACATTCATCATGTTGCGACGGGCTTTTTCCATCGCTTTCTGGATCGCTGCCGGAACTTCGCGTGCTTTGCCGTAGCCAAAACCAACGCGACCGTTACCATCACCAACAACAGTCAGTGCGGTAAAGCTGAAAATACGGCCACCTTTTACAGTTTTAGATACGCGGTTTACCGCGATCAGCTTTTCCTGCAGTTCGCCAGCTTGTTTTTCGATGTGAGCCATCTTAAACCTCTTCCTTAGAACTGAAGGCCAGCTTCACGGGCAGCATCTGCCAGTGCCTGGACTCGACCATGATATTGGAAACCGGAACGGTCAAAGGAAACATCTTTGATGCCCTTTTCCAACGCGCGTTCAGCGATAGCTTTACCTACTGCTGCTGCTGCGTCTTTGTTGCCGGAGTACTTCAATTGCTCAGTGATAGCTTTTTCTACAGTAGAAGCGGCTACCAGTACTTCAGAACCGTTGGAAGCAATAACCTGTGCGTAAATATGACGCGGGGTACGATGTACCACCAGGCGGGTTGCACCCAGTTCTTTGAGCTTGCGGCGTGCGCGGGTCGCACGACGGATACGAGCAGATTTCTTATCCATAGTGTTACCTTACTTCTTCTTAGCCTCTTTGGTACGCACGACTTCGTCGGCGTAACGGACACCTTTGCCTTTGTAAGGCTCAGGACGACGGTAGGCACGTATTTCCGCAGCAACCTGACCAACAGCCTGTTTATCAGCGCCTTTCAGCACGATTTCAGTCTGGCTTGGGCATTCAGCAGTAATACCTGCTGGCAGTTGGTGATCGATTGGATGAGAGAAGCCCAGGGCTAAATTCACCACGTTGCCTTTAACGGCAGCACGATAACCAACACCTACCAGTTGAAGCTTCCTGGAGAAGCCTTCGGTAACACCAACAACCATTGCGTTCAGCAGAGCGCGCGTGGTGCCCGCGAGGGCCCAAGCGTTTGCAAAACCTTCGCGCGGTGCGAAAGTCAGTGCATTAGCTTCTTGCTTCACTTCAACGGCATCATGGACAGTACGAGTCAACTCGCCGTTTTTACCCTTAATCGAAATAACCTGACCGTTGAGTTTTACCTCTACGCCGGCAGGAATGACGACGGGTGCTTTTGCAACACGAGACATTCTTTCCTCCCGAATTAAGCTACGTAGCAGATAATCTCGCCACCAAGACCAGCCTGGCGAGCTGCACGATCGGTCATAACACCTTTAGAGGTAGAAACGACAGCGATACCCAAACCGGCCATAACTTTTGGCAGCTCATCTTTTTTCTTATAGATGCGCAGACCTGGGCGGCTGATACGCTGAATGCTTTCTACCACAGCTTTGCCCTGGAAGTACTTCAGTACCAGTTCCAGCACAGGCTTGGTGTCGCCTTCGATTTTGAAATCTTCAATGAAACCTTCTTCCTTCAGCACGTTGGCAATTGCCACTTTCAGCTTGGAGGAAGGCATGGTGACCGCAACTTTGTTCGCGGCCTGACCGTTACGGATACGGGTCAGCATATCCGCGATCGGATCTTGCATGCTCATCTGTCTTTACTCCCGTGATTCAATTGGTGACAATTACCAGCTAGCCTTTTTCAAGCCCGGAATTTCACCGCGCATAGCGGCTTCACGGACCTTGATACGGCTCAACCCGAACTTACGCAGGAAAGCGTGCGGACGGCCAGTTTGGCGGCAGCGATTACGCTGACGGGACGGGCTGGAATCACGCGGCAGAGTCTGCAGCTTGAGAACAGCATTCCAACGATCTTCATCGGAAGCGTTCACATCAGAGATAATAGCTTTCAGTTCAACGCGTTTTGCAAAGAACTTATCAGCTAACTTCACGCGTTTAACTTCGCGTGCTTTCATTGATTGCTTAGCCATCAGTAACCCTGCCTTACTTGCGGAACGGGAAGTTAAAAGCAGCCAACAATGCGCGGCCTTCATCATCAGATTTCGCAGTAGTGGTAATGGTAATATCCAAACCACGGACGCGATCGACTTTATCGTAGTCGATTTCTGGGAAGATGATTTGCTCACGCACACCCATGCTGTAGTTACCACGACCGTCGAAAGACTTGGTGGACAGGCCACGGAAGTCACGGATACGTGGAACAGCAATGGAAATCAGACGCTCAAAGAACTCCCACATGCGTTCGCCACGCAGAGTTACTTTACAGCCGATCGGATAGCCCTGGCGGATTTTGAAGCCTGCAACAGATTTGCGTGCTTTGGTGATCAGCGGTTTTTGACCGGAGATTGCTGCCAAATCAGCTGCTGCGTTATCCAGCAGTTTTTTGTCAGCGATTGCTTCACCAACACCCATATTCAGGGTGATCTTCTCGACCCGAGGGACTTGCATGACAGAATTGTAGTTAAACTGAGACATCAGTTGTTTAACTACCTCGTCTTTGTAGTAATCATGCAGTTTCGCCATCGTATTACTCCAAATTACTTGATAGTTTCGCTGTTAGACTTGAAGAAACGGACTTTTTTGCCGTCTTCGAATCTAAAGCCTACACGGTCAGCCTTACCGGTTGCCGTGTTGAAGATAGCAACGTTAGAAACCTGAATTGCAGTTTCTTTTTCAACGATGCCGCCTGGTTGGTTCAGGGCCGGAACAGGCTTCTGATGTTTTTTAACCAGGTTGATACCTTCAACAATGACCTTACCAGAAGACAGGACATTTTTTACTTTACCGCGTTTACCTTTATCTTTCCCGGTAAGCACGATAACTTCGTCATCACGACGGATTTTCGCTGCCATGGTTCGCTCCTTAGAGTACTTCTGGTGCCAGAGAGATAATTTTCATGAACTTCTCATTACGCAGTTCACGAGTTACCGGCCCAAAAATACGCGTACCGATGGGTTGCTCACTGTTATTGTTCAAAATAACGCATGCATTACCATCGAAGCGAATGACAGAACCGTCCGGGCGACGTACACCCTTCTTGGTGCGCACCACTACCGCCTTCAGCACATCGCCTTTCTTCACCTTACCGCGAGGAATTGCTTCCTTGATGGTAATTTTGATGATGTCGCCGACGCCTGCGTAGCGACGGTGCGAGCCACCTAGAACCTTGATACACATTACGCGACGTGCACCGGAGTTGTCGGCGACGTTCAGCATAGTCTGTTCTTGGATCATTTTAGTGCTCCGCTAATGTCAACTACTACTTTAAAGACCCAAGTAATTTAGGCCGTTGAAAAGCCCCATAACCAAGGGCGCAGCATTATAACACCACATCCCCGGCATGGGTAGAAAAAATAAACGGCTCATGGGTTGAGCCGTTTATTAAGTTAGAGAGAGCTCACTCTATTACAGAATTGCTTTCTCTACAACGCGAACCAACGTCCAGGATTTGCTCTTGGACAGTGGGCGGCATTCGCGGATTTCCACCACGTCGCCGATACCACATTCGTTGTTCTCGTCATGTACGTGCAATTTAGTCGTACGTTTGATGAATTTCCCGTAGATCGGGTGCTTCACCGTACGTTCGATAGCAACAACAATGGATTTCTCCATTTTGTCGCTAACAACACGACCTTGCAGAGTACGGATAATATCAGTCATTTACGCACCCGCCTTTTCAGTCAGTAAAGTCTTAACGCGTGCGACATCACGACGCACTTGTTTCAACAGGTGAGTTTGTTGCAGCTGGCCACTCGCCGCCTGCATGCGCAAGTTGAATTGCTCACGCAGCAGGTTGAGCAGCTCAGTGTTCAGCTCTTCAACGCTTTTTTCACGCAGCTCTTGTGCTTTCATTACATCACCGTCTTAGTTACAAAGGTGGTTTTGATCGGCAGTTTCGCTGCTGCCAGCTTGAATGCCTCACGGGCCAGCTCTTCCGGCACACCGTCCATTTCGTACAGGACTTTACCAGGCTGGATCAGGGCAACCCAATACTCTACGTTACCCTTACCTTTACCCATACGCACTTCGAGCGGCTTCTCGGTGATCGGTTTGTCCGGGAATACACGGATCCAGATCTTACCTTGACGCTTAACTGCACGAGTCATTGCACGACGAGCTGCTTCGATTTGACGAGCAGTCAGACGGCCACGGCCAACAGCTTTCAGACCGAAAGTGCCGAAGCTAACATCCGTACCCTGCGCCAGACCACGGTTGCGGCCTTTATGCATCTTACGGAATTTTGTACGCTTTGGTTGTAACATCAGCGACTCTCCTTACTTGCGGCCTTTACGCTGCTGCTTTTTAGGTTGAGCAGCCGGTTCCGGTTGTTCAACTGCAGCCATACCACCCAGGATCTCACCTTTGAAGATCCATACCTTAACGCCGATTACACCATAAGTGGTGTGTGCTTCAGACGTGTTGTAATCGATATCCGCACGCAGAGTATGCAACGGAACACGACCTTCACGGTACCATTCGGTACGCGCGATTTCAGCACCGCCAAGACGGCCGCTTACTTCAACTTTGATGCCTTTAGCGCCAAGACGCATGGCGTTCTGTACAGCACGTTTCATAGCACGACGGAACATAACGCGACGTTCCAGCTGTGAAGTGATGCTGTCAGCAACCAATTTTGCGTCCAGTTCCGGTTTACGGACTTCGGCGATGTTGATCTGTGCAGGAACGCCAGCGATATCCGCTACGACCTTACGCAGTTTTTCGACGTCTTCACCTTTCTTGCCGATAACGATGCCTGGACGAGCGGTGTGAATGGTCACACGGATGCTCTTCGCAGGACGTTCGATAACGATGCGAGAAACGGAAGCCTTCGCCAGTTCCTTAGTCAGGAATTGACGAACTTTAAAGTCGCTGTCCAGGTTGTCAGCGAATTCTTTGGTATTCGCGAACCAGGTAGAGTTCCAAGGTTTGACAATACCCAGGCGAATACCATTAGGATGTACTTTCTGACCCATTGCTAGTCTCCAGAGTCTCAGCGATCGGACACAACCACAGTGATGTGGCTGGTGCGCTTCAGAATGCGATCTGCACGACCTTTTGCACGCGGCATAATGCGCTTCATGCTAGGGCCTTCGTCTACGAAGATTTTCGCGACTTTCAGATCATCGATGTCAGCGCCATCGTTGTGTTCTGCGTTAGCAATGGCAGACTCCAGCACTTTCTTAACCAGACCAGCAGCTTTCTTGTTGGTGTAGGTCAGAGTTTCCAGAGCTTGCGACACTTTCTTACCGCGGATCAGGTCAGCAACAAGGCGAACCTTCTGAGCAGAAGAACGAGCGTGGCGATGTTTAGCGATAGTTTCCATCTCTTCCTCCTACCTTAGCGCTTTTTAGCTTTTTTATCAGCCGCATGGCCGCGATAAGTACGAGTCGGCGCGAATTCACCCAGTTTGTGACCGACCATTTCATCGGAAACAAAGACTGGTACGTGCTGACGACCATTATGGACAGCGATGGTCAAACCGATCATGTTAGGAAAGATCGTTGAACGACGGGACCAAGTGCGCAAAGGCTTCTTGTCACCGCTTTCCACCGCTTTCTCTACCTTCTTCAGCAAGTGCAGGTCAATAAAAGGACCTTTCTTGAGAGAACGTGGCATGGCTTATCCTCTAATTATTTTTTACTACGGCGACGTACGATGAACTTGTCAGTACGCTTGTTGCTACGGGTCTTCTTACCTTTGGTCTGAACGCCCCACGGAGAAACCGGGTGCTTACCAAAGTTACGACCTTCACCACCACCGTGCGGGTGATCGACTGGGTTCATCGCCGTACCGCGAACGGTAGGACGAACACCACGCCAACGTGCAGCACCTGCTTTACCCAGGACGCGCAGCATGTGCTCAGCATTACCGACTTCACCCAAGGTGGCGCGGCAATCAGCTTGCACTTTACGCATTTCGCCGGAGCGCAGACGCAGAGTTACGTAGGAACCATCACGAGCAACGATCTGAACGTATGCACCGGCAGAACGCGCCAACTGGCCGCCTTTACCTGGTTTCATTTCTACGTTATGAACCGTTGAACCTACTGGGATGTTGCGCATTGGCAGGGTGTTACCTGCTTTAATAGCAGCATCAACGCCAGATTGAATCTGGTCACCAGCTTTCAGGCCTTTCGGCGCCAGGATGTAACGGCGTTCGCCGTCTTTGTACAGAACCAGCGCGATGTTCGCGGAACGGTTCGGATCGTACTCCAGGCGTTCAACCACAGCCGGGATACCGTCTTTGTTGCGTTTAAAGTCAACAATACGATAAGCCTGCTTGTGACCACCACCGATATGACGGGTAGTGATACGGCCATTGTTGTTACGACCACCGCTTTTGCTCAGTTTTTCCAGCAGCGGGGCATAAGGTTTACCCTTGTGCAGCTCAGGGTTAACCACTTTAACAACGTGGCGACGACCCGGAGATGTAGGTTTACATTTAACAATTGCCATTGTTCTTACTCCTCCGACTTACTCTGCGCCGCCGATGAAGTCCAGATTCTGGCCTTCTTTCAGGGTGACGTAAGCTTTTTTCCAGTCGCTACGACGACCAACACGCTGACCGTGACGTTTCACTTTCCCTTTAACTACCAGGGTGTTCACGTCTTCGACTTCGACTTCAAACAGTTTCTGCACTGCAGCTTTAATTTCTGCTTTGGTCGCGTCTTTGGCAACTTTGAGAACGATGGTGTTGCTTTTTTCCATCGCAGTGGATGCTTTTTCAGATACGTGCGGTGCACGCAGCACTTTCAGCAAACGTTCTTCACGAATCATGCCAGCATCTCCTCAACTTGCTTCACAGCATCAGCAGTCATAACCACTTTGTCGAAGGCGATCAGGCTAACTGGATCGATACCTGCTACATCGCGCACATCAACCTTGTACAGGTTACGCGCGGCCAGGAACAGATTCTCGTCGACTTCGCCGGTTACAATCAGCACGTCTTCCAGGGCCATATCTTTCAGTTTCTGTGCCAGCAGCTTGGTTTTAGGTGCTTCAACAGAGAACTTCTCGACAACGATCAGACGATCTTGACGTACCAGTTCGGACAGGATGCTTTTCAGCGCGCCGCGGTACATCTTTTTGTTTACTTTCTGACTGTGGTCCTGTGGCTTAGCAGCGAAGGTTACGCCACCGGAACGCCAGATCGGGCTCTTGATAGAACCTGAACGCGCACGGCCGGTACCTTTCTGACGCCATGGTTTCTTACCGGAACCAGTCACTTCAGCACGGGTCTTCTGAGCACGAGTACCTTGACGGGCACCTGCTGCGTAAGCAACAACAACCTGATGTACCAGCGCTTCGTTGAAATCACGACCGAAGGTAGTTTCGGAAACAGTCAGCGCGCTCTGCGCGTCTTTCAATACTAATTCCATTGCTATCCCCTTACGCCTTCACAGCTGGTTTAACGATCAGGTTGCTACCGGTTGCACCCGGGACAGCACCTTTAACCAGCAGCAGGTTGCGCTCAGCGTCAACACGTACTACGTCCAGGCTCTGAACGGTTACACGTTCGTTACCCAGCTGACCTGCCATTTTCTTGCCTTTGAACACTTTGCCCGGAGTCTGGTTCTGACCGATAGAACCCGGAACGCGGTGAGACAAGGAGTTACCGTGGGTAGCGTCCTGGGTACGGAAGTTCCAGCGCTTAACGGTACCTGCGAAACCTTTACCTTTAGAGGTGCCAGTTACGTCAACTTTTTTAACTTCAGCAAACAGTTCAACGCTAATGTCTTGACCTACGGTGAACTCTTCGCCTTCTGCAAGACGGAATTCCCACAGACCACGGCCAGCTTCAACGCCAGCTTTAGCGAAGTGACCCGCTTCAGGCTTGGTTACACGGTTAGCTTTTTTAGCACCAGTGGTAACCTGAACTGCACGGTAGCCATCGTTAGCCAGATCTTTAACCTGAGTAACGCGGTTTGCTTCAACTTCGATTACGGTTACTGGGATAGAAACGCCATCTTCAGTGAAGATACGGGTCATACCCACTTTTTTACCGACTAAACCAATCATTGTTTCAACCTCTCAATCGCTCAATGACCTGATTAACCCAGGCTGATCTGCACGTCTACACCGGCAGCCAGATCCAGACGCATCAGAGCATCAACGGTTTTCTCGGTTGGCTCAACGATGTCAACCAGACGCTTGTGAGTGCGGATTTCGTACTGATCGCGCGCATCTTTGTTGACGTGCGGAGAGATCAGAACGGTAAAGCGCTCTTTGCGGGTCGGCAGCGGGATCGGACCACGGACTTGCGCACCAGTGCGCTTAGCAGTCTCGACGATTTCCGCAGTTGATTGATCGATCAGACGATGATCAAACGCTTTCAGGCGGATACGGATTCTTTGGTTCTGCATGAGACCAGAGCTCCAATTATTTTATAAACGTAAATAATTACTCCTCACACCCATTTCGATTGATGGGGGAGTGTAATCGTCAACATATAACCCCCATATCGGGAGTATTGTTCGAAAAGCAGAAAGTGCCTGCCAATCGACTGATTCGCTAAAATCAGGCTTACCAAGATTAGGTAAGCCCGCGCATTATACGCAAAATGAGCGTGGAAGCAAGCCGCAGTTGAAAATATGCGCAAAATATCGCTAAGTTAACGGTTATCCCCTCTTCTCCCTGGCCGGCACGGCCTGGCAGAAAGCAGAGAGGGAATTGAAGGCGGCGAGTTGGCGTAGTGCGGAGATAGGCATAGCCCCCTTCCTGATAAAAGCGGCGGGGGCTCAAAGCGGGTGAAAACTAATCTTTGCGTTCCAGTACTTGGGCTTGTGCATAGTTTTGGATACCCAAGCGCTGGATCAAATCCAACTCGGTTTCCAGCCAGTCGATGTGCTCTTCTTCATCGGCCAGAATATCCAGCATCAAATCGCGGCTAACGTAGTCATGAATGGAATCAGCATAGGCGATACCTTCGCGCAGAGCCTTCGCACCATCCAATTCCAGCAACAGATCAGACTTCAGCATTTCCTCGACATCTTCACCAATATTTAACTTGCCAAGATCCTGCAGGTTCGGCAGCCCTTCCAGAAACAGAATGCGTTCAATATAGCGATCGGCGTGCTTCATCTCGTCGATGGACTCGTGATATTCCTTATCGTTTAAGCGCAAAAGCCCCCAGTTTTTAAACATTCGGGCATGCAGGAAATATTGATTGATGGCAACCAGCTCGTTACCGAGCAGTTTATTGAGGTGTGCAATGAGTTTTTTATCGCCTTTCATAGGTTATCCCTCCTGACACAGTTCTAAAAGTGTAGAAGCTGTAAGCCAAGAGTCAAAAAATAACCTTACTTTTGTTAGGCAACTTTATGCATATGAATAACGGTGGCGTTTTCCTCCATCATAATCTGTCTTGCCTGGCGAATGCATTTCCCACAATCGGTGCCAATCGGCACAAGGTCACGCAACTGTTTCATGGTGTGGGGATTGTGCTGACGAACGGCCTTACGGATGGCATTATCAGTCACGGCATTGCACAAACATACGTACATAGATAACTCACTTTTTAACCAATTAGCTAATTCTAAATAAGAATGCTTTTTATTTCAATTAAGATTTAACGGATTTCCCATAAAAAAAGGGCACCGAAGTGCCCTTTTTATGAAGCTGTATTATTCGCGATTAAGCGATAACTTTAGCAACAACGCCCGCGCCTACGGTACGGCCGCCTTCACGGATGGCGAAACGCAAACCGTCGTCCATCGCGATTGGGTGGATCAGGGTAACAACCATTTTGATGTTGTCGCCTGGCATTACCATTTCCACGCCTTCTGGCAGTTCGATGGTACCGGTCACGTCAGTCGTACGGAAGTAGAACTGTGGACGGTAGCCTTTGAAGAACGGAGTATGACGGCCGCCTTCATCTTTGCTCAGAATGTACACTTCAGATTCGAACTGGGTGTGTGGTTTGATTGAGCCTGGTTTCGCCAGTACCTGACCACGTTCGATTTCTTCACGTTTGATACCACGCAGCAGAACACCAACGTTCTCACCAGCACGGCCTTCGTCCAGCAGTTTGCGGAACATTTCAACGCCGGTACAAGTTGATTTCTGGGTGTCTTTGATACCCACGATTTCAACTTCTTCACCCACTTTGATCACGCCGCGTTCTACACGACCGGTAACCACGGTACCACGGCCGGAGATGGAGAATACGTCTTCGATTGGCAGCAGGAACGGCTTGTCAATCGCACGCTCTGGTTCTGGGATGTAGCTGTCCAGCGCTTCTGCCAGTTCGATAACCTTCGCTTCCCACTCTGCTTCGCCTTCCAGCGCTTTCAGTGCGGAACCACGGATTACCGGGGTGTCGTCGCCAGGGAAATCGTATTGAGACAGCAGCTCGCGCACTTCCATCTCTACCAGTTCCAGCAGCTCTTCGTCATCAACCATGTCGCATTTGTTCAGGAACACGATGATGTAAGGAACGCCAACCTGGCGACCCAGCAGGATGTGCTCACGGGTCTGCGGCATTGGGCCGTCAGTCGCAGCAACTACCAGGATCGCGCCGTCCATCTGTGCAGCACCGGTGATCATGTTTTTCACGTAGTCGGCGTGCCCTGGGCAGTCAACGTGCGCGTAGTGGCGAGTTGGGGTATCGTATTCAACGTGAGAGGTGTTGATGGTGATACCACGCGCTTTTTCTTCTGGTGCGTTATCGATCTGATCGAAAGCACGAGCAGCACCGCCGTAGGTTTTAGCCAGTACGGAGGTGATAGCAGCGGTCAGCGTGGTTTTACCGTGGTCAACGTGACCGATAGTACCAACGTTAACGTGGGGTTTTGTACGTTCAAATTTTTCTTTAGACACGGCTTTATTCCTTACTTTTGTGCTCCCTCCTGCTGGGGGGAGCACTGGATCATTGTGTTAAACCCGAAAGCTTGAAAGCTTATTTACCACGGGCTTCGATAACGGCCTGAGCGACGTTGTTCGGCGCTTCAGCATACTTCAGGAACTCCATGGAGTATGAAGCACGGCCCTGGGTCTGAGAACGCAGGTCAGTTGCATAACCAAACATTTCAGACAAAGGTACCTGAGCGCGAACGGTTTTACCGGTGGCGGTATCATCCATACCTTCGATAATGCCGCGGCGGCGGTTCAGGTCACCAATTACGTCACCCATATAGTCTTCTGGGGTTTCAACTTCAACCTTCATGACCGGCTCGAGCAGCACTGGTTTCGCTTTCTTAAAGCCATCTTTGAAGGCGATAGATGCGGCCAGTTTAAACGCCAGCTCAGAGGAGTCAACATCATGGTATGAACCAAAGTGCAGACGAACACCAAGGTCAACAACTGGGTAGCCAGCCAGAGGGCCGGACTTCAGCTGTTCCTGAATGCCTTTGTCAACCGCAGGGATGTATTCACCAGGGATTACACCGCCTTTGATGTCGTTGGTGAAGGTATAGCCTGGGCCACCTGGTTCCAGCGGGAACATGTCGATCACAACGTGACCGTACTGACCGCGACCACCAGACTGCTTGGCGTGTTTACCTTCGATATCTTTAACGGTGTCGCGGATGGTTTCGCGATAAGCAACCTGTGGTTTACCCACGTTTGCTTCAACGTTAAATTCACGACGCATACGGTCAACCAGGATTTCCAGGTGAAGTTCACCCATACCTGCGATGATGGTCTGGCCAGATTCTTCGTCGGTCCATACGCGGAATGACGGGTCTTCTTTTGCCAGACGCCCCAGAGCCAGACCCATTTTTTCTTGGTCAGCTTTGGTTTTCGGTTCAACCGCAACAGAGATTACCGGCTCAGGGAACTCCATACGCTCCAGGATGATCGGCGAGCTCTGATCGCACAGGGTATCACCCGTGGTCACGTCTTTCAGGCCGATAGCCGCAGCGATGTCGCCTGCGCGAACTTCTTTGATCTCTTCACGTTTGTTGGCGTGCATCTGAACGATACGGCCGAAACGCTCGCGCTGAGATTTCACAGAGTTCAGTACGGTGTCGCCGGAGTTAACAACGCCGGAGTACACGCGGAAGAACGTCAGGTTACCCACAAACGGGTCGGTAGCGATTTTGAACGCCAGAGCAGCAAACGGCTCTTTGTCATCAGAGTGACGCACAGCCGGCGTGTCTTTACCGTCGTCCAGGATACCGTTGATTGCAGGAACGTCAGTTGGCGCCGGCAGGTATTCGATAACCGCATCCAGCATCGCCTGTACGCCCTTGTTCTTAAATGCAGAACCACAGGTAACCAGGATGATTTCGTTGTTCAGCACACGCTGACGCAACGCTTTCTTGATTTCTTCTTCGGTCAGCTCTTCGCCGCCCAGGTATTTATCCATCAGCTCTTCAGAAGCTTCTGCTGCGGACTCAACCAGGTTCTGGTGCCATTCGTCAGCCAGATCTTGCAGTTCAGCAGGAATTTCTTCATAAGTGAAGGTAACGCCAGCGTCAGCTTCACTCCAGTTGATGGCTTTCATTTTCACCAGGTCGACAACACCGGTGAAATGCTCTTCTGCGCCGATAGCCAACTGCAGAGGAACAGGGTTAGCACCCAGGCGAGATTTGATCTGGCCTACAACTTTCAGGAAGTTCGCACCCATACGGTCCATTTTGTTAACGAACGCAATACGTGGAACTTTATATTTGTTAGCCTGACGCCATACGGTTTCAGACTGTGGCTGAACACCACCGACTGCACAGTAAACCATTACCGCGCCATCAAGAACACGCATGGAACGTTCTACTTCGATAGTGAAGTCAACGTGCCCCGGGGTGTCGATGATGTTGATGCGATGCGGCTCAAACTGCTTAGCCATACCAGACCAGAAAGCAGTCGTTGCTGCAGAAGTGATGGTAATACCACGCTCCTGCTCCTGTTCCATCCAGTCCATGGTAGCTGCGCCGTCATGAACTTCACCGATTTTATGGTTTACACCGGTGTAGAACAGGATACGTTCGGTAGTCGTGGTCTTACCGGCGTCGATGTGCGCACTGATACCGATATTACGGTAGCGTGCAATGGGTGTTGTACGAGCCATTTGATTCCTCTATTCCTAGGGCGTTCAAGTTCAGTTAACCCAAGCGGGCTGGCTTCTTGAAGCGCCCGCTTGGTTAGCATAACTACTGCGTGGTTATTACCAGCGGTAGTGGGCGAACGCCTTGTTGGCTTCTGCCATACGGTGAACGTCTTCACGCTTCTTAACAGCAGAACCTTTGTTCTCTGCTGCGTCAGACAGCTCGTTCGCCAGGCGCAGAGCCATGGATTTATCACCGCGTTTACGAGCAGCATCAACGATCCAACGCATTGCCAGGGCATTACGACGAACCGGACGGACTTCAACTGGTACCTGATAAGTAGAACCACCAACGCGGCGAGACTTGACTTCGACAGTCGGGCGCACGTTGTCCAGGGCTACTTCGAAAGCTTCCAGTTCGGCTTTACCAGAACGCTGAGCCAGGGTCTCCAGCGCGGTATAGACGATTGCTTCAGCAGTAGATTTTTTACCATCTACCATCAGGATATTTACAAATTTGGCCAGCAGCTCAGATCCGAACTTAGGATCCGGCAGAATTTTACGTTGACCAATGACGCGACGACGTGGCATGGAAATACTCCGTTGTTAATTCAGGATTGTCCAAAACTCTACGAGTTTATTTTGACATTAAAGTTAAAAATGTTTGGCCTTACTTAACGGAGAACCATTAAGCCTTTGGCTTCTTCACACCGTACTTGGAACGTGCTTGCTTACGGTCTTTAACACCGGAGCAGTCAAGTGCGCCGCGAACGGTGTGGTAACGCACACCTGGCAGGTCTTTTACACGACCGCCACGGATCAGGATCACGGAGTGCTCCTGCAGGTTGTGACCTTCACCACCAATGTAGGAAGTCACTTCGAAACCGTTAGTCAAACGCACACGGCAAACTTTACGCAGTGCGGAGTTTGGTTTTTTCGGGGTGGTGGTATATACGCGGGTACATACACCACGTTTTTGCGGGCAGGCTTCCAGCGCTGGAACGTTGCTTTTAGCAGCCTTCACAGAGCGTGGTTTGCGAACCAGCTGGTTAATCGTTGCCATTCAAAAAGCTCCTGGTTTTTGCTTCGTATCTTGCTTCGTAAACATGTGATAAATCCCCTCGTATGCACGACTGGCAAAGTACGAGGACGCAGAATTTTATGGCTGACCAGGAAAGGTGTCAAGAAATATACAACATCATGCGCCTACCAGGCCGTTTGAGCCGGGTGTTTTTCGGTCAGCTCAACGAACTCAGTATAACCGATGACCGTCACGCTGTGTGAAATATAACCAGACAAACCGCGTGCTTCCACATCAGCCTGCAGGGCAAACAGCACAACGGGAGCCTGCTGAAACTGCGCCAGATGAACGCTGCCGGCCAGGCCGGCCAACACCCCGTCCTGCAATAGCAGCAGCGCATCGCCCGGCTGCGCCAGGCGCAGCAACGCGGGCAGATCGCATTCGGTAGGGGAATGGCTTAGGGTAAACAGCATCGGGGCTCCTAAAAGGTCATAACCACATCGTAGCCAGCGAGCCGTTGGCGCAATGCCTGCGGCGCCAACACAGTGGCATCCAGCACCCAAGGGGTTTCCTGCGCCAATCCGCGCTCTTGTAAAGAGGCCTCACACAGATAACACTGCTCCACGTCATACAGCGGCAGGACGCCAAAAGTGGCGATGTAATCGCGCGCCAACACCTTTGCCGGTTGCTGACCTGGCAGCAGTTGCAATACGCCATCGCCAATAAAAAATACGCCGATATCTTCGCTTAACGCCGAGGTGGCAAGCAATGCATCCAGCCCTTCCCTGCCGCCGCTGCAACCATGCGGGCCGTGGGTAAACACAAAGGCTACGCGTTTCATCCGGCTCATTAAAACTGCACCATGCGATCGCAGCTGAGCGCGGCTTCCGCCAGCGCCCCCAGCCCGCTAAGGGTAAAGCCCGGCTGCATATTGCACGCCGGCAGCTCCTGGCGCGCGGCTTCTTCGGCATCGACCACGCCGCGGCGCAGCGCCGCCGCCACACAAACGTTCAGCGCGATGCCGTGCTGCTGCGCCAGTTGCTGCCAAGCCCGCACCAGATCAAACTCATCGCTGGCGGGTGATGTCAGTTGGTTGGCATTCAACACCCCTTCCCGATAAAAAAACACGCTGCCAAGGCGATGGCCTTTCGCCAGCAACGCCTGAGCGAACTGGTAGGCGCTGCTGGCCTGCTGCGTGCCGTATGCCGGACCGGTCACCATCAGGCAATAGTCCAGCACGGGGGATGAGCTCACAGCAGATCCCCATTTTTAAACTGGCGGATGTACAGGTACACGGTATGTTTGGAGATATTGAGGCGATCGGCCACCTGGTTGATCGCATCCTTGATATCAAAAATGCCTTTTTCGTACAGGTTGAGCACCACCTGGCGATTTTTAACGTTGTTGGAAACGTTGCGATCGGCATTCACTTCTTCAATGGTGAACTCCAGCGTTTGCGCCACCAGTTCGTCGACCGAAGAGGCAAAGTTAACCGGGGAAGGCACTTCCTCCTGGGTTTGCGGCGGCATGAAGGTTTGCATCACTTGGGAAAACGGTACGTCCAGGTTCATGTTGATACACAACAAACCAATCACGCGCTGCTCGCGGTTGCGGATAGCAATCGTCACCGATTTCATCAGGGCGCCACTCTTGGCGCGCGTGAAATAGGTTTTGGATACGCTGCTGTCATCCCCGGCCATATCGTGCAGCATACGCAGTGCCAAATCGGTAATCGGCGAGCCAATCTTGCGCCCGGTATGTTCGCCATTGGCAATGCGCACCGCAGAACATTTCAAATCCTCAAGCGAGTGCAGCACGATTTCACAGTAGCTGCCGATGAGCATCGCCAAACCATCAACCACGGATTCATACGACTTAAGAATTTCGTGATCCGTTTGGCTAAACGGACGTTCGTCCAGCAAATCCATTTCGCTGGCCTCGCTGGATAAAAGCGAATTAGACATTAAAGATTCCACCCTCATAAATCTAGATCGCCTGTGCCAGGGGGCGCAGCTAAAACTGCTCGTTCAGGCCCCGTTTACACGGCGAATACCGGCTGCGGCATCCCTTTGCGGTAAACAGGCTGACATCAGTATGAAACAGCACGACGAGCGTCCACAGGCCATATCGGCCGGGAACAGTTTTAGATACACGCCCTAAGGGGCAGGCGCCTGGCATGTAATTCCGGACAGCTAGTTTAGCAAAACTGCCGGCATAAATTCCTTGCATTTGCGCATGGTTCTGACGTTAAGCCCACAGGGCCCAGGGCGTCAAGCGATCCGTCAGCATCATGGCTAACGTTGCAGGGGGATACTAGAGCAGCAGAACGCAAACTGCCCCAGGCATTAACCCGGGGCAGCGTTCAGAGGGGCGGGCTTATTGTGCGCTGCTTTCAGCGGCTTCGCCTGCCGGTTTTTCCGCTTTGGCATCGGCTTTCGGCGCGGCCTTCACGTCCAGCAGTTCAACGTCGAACACCAGCGTGGAGTTGGCAGGGATGCCAGGAACGCCAGTTTTACCGTAGGCCAGCGCTGGTGGGATAACCAGTTTGAGCTTGCCGCCTTTCTTGATGTGTTTCAGGCCTTCGGTCCAGCCTGGGATAACACCGTCCAGACGGAAGGAAAGCGGTTCACCGCGGGTGTAGGAGTTATCAAATTCCGTACCGTCGGTCAGCGTACCCTTGTAGTTAACCACCACGGTATCGCTGTCTTTCGGCGCTTCGCCGGCACCCGGTTTTTCTACCTGATACAGCAGGCCAGAGGCGGTTTTCTTCACGCCTTTTTCCTTGGCGAACGCTTCGCGGTATTTCGCACCCTTCGCTTCGTTATCTTTCGCGTCCTGCTCCATCTTCGCCTGGGCAGAAGCCTTCACGCGCGCTTCAAAACCTTGCAGGGTTTTTTCGATATCGGCATCGTTCAGTTTGCTCTTATTGGCGAACGCGTCCTGAACACCGGCAATCAACTGATCCTTATCCAGCTTGATACCCAGTTTTTCCTGTTCTTTCAGGGAATTGTCCATGTAACGGCCCAGGGAAGCGCCCAGTGCGTACGCGGCTTGTTCGTCATCGTTCTTGAAATTACCGGTACTTGGTGAAGCTGAAGTGTCCGCCGGTTTCGCCGCATCGGCCGCCATTGCCTGGGTTGCGTTCAACACAAATGCCATGGTGGTTGCCAGAAGCGTAACTTTAAACAAAGATTTCATCCATTTCTCCCGTATTTGAAGCAAAGCCCCAAAACGTCATTTAGTAAGATAACCAGGCTACTATAGCCGCCCACAAGACAACAAAACAGCCGTACAGGTAACCAATCGAGTCAAAATGTGACCACGCATCCATGAAGAAGTTTCGTCTGATTTTCTACCTATATGATAAATCAGATATTTCTTGATTATTACGCGCAGAAATAATCACCCCCATGGCCATTTATCATGGCGATGGCGGGCGCCGCTGCGGTTTTCCCCGGCGCAACGGCCACCACTGCGCCAGGCCTGACCACGGCGTTGAAACGACAACGTGAAATAGCGCAACGCAAAGCCCGCGCCAGCTGCTAACATAGCGCCTGTTTTCCGCTTTACGACCCAGAGGCCGCATCATGCACAATGCCGACAACCAAAGCCTGCTACAGCGGCTTGAAGAACTGGAGAGCCGCCAGGCCTTTCAGGAAGTCACCATCGAAGAACTGAACAAAACCGTGGTGCAGCAGCAGCTTGAAATATTAAAGCTGCGCGATCATTTGCGCCTGCTGACGGATAAGCTGCGCGCGACGCAACCTTCGATGATTGCACCGCAATCAGAAGAGACGCCGCCGCCGCATTACTAAGCGCGATAAAAAAGGCCGCTTTAAGCGACCTTTTGAAACAACCTGCGTGCCGGATTAATGGCAACCGCACCCGCCGTTGCCGCAACCGCCCTTACCGTGATCATGATCGTGGTCATGACCGCCACAGCAGCCGTCGCCGTGTTCGTGGTGGTGATCATGTTCACCGTGCACATGGCCGTGCTCCAGCTCTTCTTCAGTGGCGGCGCGGATTGCCACGACTTCCACGTTGAAGTTCAGGTTCTGGCCTGCCAGCATATGGTTGCCGTCAACCACCACGTGGTCGCCGTCCAGCTCGGTGATTTCAACCGGAACCGGGCCCTGATCGGTATCAGCCAGGAAGCGCATGCCAACCTGCAGTTCATCAACGCCCATGAAAACGTCTTTCGGTACGCGCTGCACCAGGTTTTCATCGTAGTTGCCGTAGGCTTCGTTAGCGCCGACATGCACGTCAAAGCGATCGCCAACATCGTGGCCTTCAAGCGCTTTTTCCAGACCTGCGATCAGAGAACCATGCCCGTGCAGATAGTCCAACGGTGCACTCACCGGAGACTCATCAACCAAAACACCGTCTTCTGTACGTACTTGGTAAGCCAGGCTGACCACCAAGTCTTTTGCTACTTTCATGATATCTCCTACCGTTGGAATCTAAACCGGACAGATTGTAACGGAAATCTGGACCGCTGTACCCTTCAGCATAAGAAATCACGGCAAATAACGCTACTCTGGATGGAAAATCCCTATCACCTGTTCCTGCGGCCGCACGTGTTTTTCCACCTGCGCTTCAGGCTGGCGCTGATGGTGGCCACACTTAACGCATTCGACAACTTCCACCTGATCCTCGCGCCAGACCGCCAGGGTATCCATCGCGTTACAGGCCGGGCACACGGCACCGGCGATAAACCGCTTACGCGTTGCAGACATTGTTGCGCTCCTGATTATTCATATTCATCCCAACCATTAAATTGCCGCTTTTCCTGCTGCATTTCACGGTAGAACAGCTCATCAAGCTCCCTTCGGGCCTCTTTGACCCGGGAAATCTGCGCGACGTCCCCCTGATGCGGCGGCATCAGCTCACGCAGCATGCGCATATCCAGCCGCCGAAAGTGCTGCTGTGCGCGGTATGCCTGGTGCGGATGCATGCCCAGCGTCATTAGCGCCTTGCGCCCCAGATCCAACGCACTGGAGAAGGTTTCACGGCTGAATAGCTCCACGCCGGCCTGCAACAGCTCATGCGCCTCTACGCGGCCACGCGCGCGCGCCAGGATGGACAAATGGGGAAAGTGCTGCTGGCACAGGTGGACGATTTCCATCGTGTCTTCCGGGCCGTTACTGGTTATCACGATCGATTTGGCCTTTTCCGCACCCGCGGCGCGCAGCAGTTCCAATTCGGTCGCATCGCCGTAATAGACCTTATAACCATAGCGCCGCAGCACGCTAACCGCGCTGACATCACGTTCGAGCACGGTGACGCGCATTTTATTCGCCATCAGCAGGCGCCCGATCACCTGGCCGAAGCGGCCGAAGCCGACGATAATCACCTGCGGATCGTCATCTTCCACATAGGGGATCTCTTCATCTTCACTGGCGGCGTTGTAACGGCGGGCAAGGATACGGTCGATAATCTGCATCAACAGCGGCGTAGTAATCATCGACAGCGTAACCACCACCAGCAGCAATGCCAACTGGTCCGCGTCCAGCAAATGCTGGGTCGCCGCGGCCGAGAACAGCACGAACGCAAACTCCCCGCCCTGGCTCAGCACGCCGGCGAACTGCAGGCGCACCGAGGTACGCAGCCCAAACACCCGCGCCAGCCCGTACAGCACGCAGGATTTAATCGCGATCAGCACCACCACGCCAATCAATACCTCGGCCAGATGGGTATAAAGCACGCCCATGTTGAGCGCCATCCCCACCGAGATAAAAAACAGCCCCAGCAGCAGCCCTTTGAAAGGTTCGATGGCGATTTCCAGCTCGTGGCGGTATTCACTTTCCGCCAGCAGCACGCCGGCGATAAAGGTGCCCAGCGCCATCGAAAGGCCCAGTGCGTCCATAAACAGCGCCGCGCCCAATACCACCAGCAGCGCCCCCGCGGTAAAGATTTCACGCACGCCGGAAGCGGCGATATAACGGAACAGCGGGCGTAGCAGGTAACGGCCGCCGATCAGCATGCCGGCGAAGGCCGCCACTTTTAGCGCGATCTTCTGCCAGTCATCGCTGGTGCCGCCGCCAACCAGGATCGGGATCAGCGCCAGCGCCGGGATCACCGCCATATCCTGGAACAACAGGACGGAAAAGCCGAGCTGGCCGCCTTCATTACGGTTCATCCCCTTTTCGCGCATCAATTGCAGCGCCATGGCGGTTGAGGACATCGCCAGGCCGATGCCGCCGATCACCGCCGCCTGCCAGGAAAAACGGGAAAGGCAAAGCAGCGCAGCCAGCAACGCTGCGGTAATCAACACCTGGCCGGCCCCCACCCCAAAGATAGAACGGCGCAGCGCCCACAGCTTGGCGGGGTTCAGTTCCAGCCCAATAATGAACATCAGGAACACCACGCCCAGCTCGGAGAAATGTAGGATCTCCGCCACGTCGCGAATGAACCCCAGCCCCCACGGACCAATGGCCACCCCGGCGATCAGGTAGCCGAGCACCGCCCCAATGCCCAGCCGCCGCGCTATCGGCACCGTCACGACGGCCGCGAACAGAAACAGCAGGATGGCAGTCAGTAAGGTATTTCCTTCCATTATTGCATTCCTTGCTGCGGTAATGGATTACGCAGCCAGTCGCCATAGGCCTTGGCGTGGCTGGCCAACACGTCCGGCTTCAGCCGGCGCGCCCAGTAAACGATGATTGGCGTCAGCCAATGCATATGGCACATGGCCGCCGTCAGTTCGAACGGGCGCAGAACATCCTCCATGGGATAACGATTATAGCCGCCGCTACGGTACGCCCCTTCCGGCTCACCGGTGGTGATCACCGAGCGCCAGTATTTCCCGGCCAGCGCATCGCCGCCCACGCCGCTGGCAAAGCCGCGGGACAACACGCGATCCAGCCATTCTTTCAGCAGGGCCGGGCAACTGTAGGTATACAAAGGATGTTGGAAAACAATAACCTGATGGTCGCGCAGTAATTGTTGTTCAAAATGGATATCAATAAAAAAATCTGGGTAGTGCGCGTACAAATCGTGCACGGTGACATGCTCTAACTGCTGTGCCGGTTGCAGCAAAACCCGGTTGGCTACCGAGTCCTGGGATTCCGGATGGGCGTACAGCAGCAAAACCTTGGGCGGCTGCGACATCATTCCCCCTCCAAAGCGTCGTCATGATAGCGGTTTTCCGTTACCATGCTGCGCAAAGACTAAAAATAGGGCAGCATCTGCCCTGTCAATGTTTACACCATCTCAATTTAACATACTCTCAACTTACGGCGCTTTATGATTGTTTTCTCCTCGCTACAAATCCGACGCGGCACCCGCGTCTTGCTGGATAACGCCACCGCTACGGTTAATCCGGGCCAGAAAGTTGGGCTGGTGGGCAAAAACGGTTGCGGCAAGTCGACCTTGCTGGCGCTGCTGAAAGGTGAAATCGCCGCGGACGGCGGTAGCTACACCTTTCCCAGCAACTGGGCGCTGGCCTGGGTTAACCAGGAAACGCCCGCGCTCGACGTGCCGGCGCTTGAGTATGTTATCGACGGCGATCGCGAATATCGCCAGCTCGAGGCCGAATTGCAGTTGGCGAATGAGAAAAACGATGGCAACGCCATCGCCACGCTGCACGGCAAACTGGACGCCATTGGCGCCTGGACCATTCAGGCGCGCGCGGCCAGCCTGCTGCACGGCCTCGGTTTTTCCAACGAACAGCTGCAAAGCCCGGTCCGGGCGTTTTCCGGCGGTTGGCGTATGCGCCTCAACCTGGCACAGGCGTTGATCTGCCGTTCCGATCTGCTGCTGCTCGACGAACCGACCAACCACCTGGATCTGGACGCGGTCATCTGGCTTGAGCGCTGGCTGAAAAGCTATTCCGGCACGCTGGTTTTGATCTCGCACGACCGCGATTTTCTTGATCCGATCGTGGATAAAATCCTGCATATCGAGCAGCAAACGCTGAACGAATACACCGGCAACTACTCCTCGTTCGAGCGCCAGCGTGCCACCAAGCTGGCGCAGCAGCAGTCGCTGTATCAGCACCAACAGGAAAAAGTGGCCCACCTGCAACACTACATTGACCGTTTCCGCGCCAAGGCGACCAAGGCCAAGCAGGCCCAGAGCCGCATCAAGATGCTGGAGCGCATGGAGCTGATTGCCCCGGCGCTCATCGATAACCCGTTCAGTTTCAGCTTCCGCGAGCCGGAAAGCCTGCCCAACCCGCTGCTGCGGATGGATAAGGTCAGCGCCGGCTACGGCGACAAGGTCATTCTGCAGTCCATCAAGCTGAACCTGGTGCCGGGTTCGCGCATCGGCCTGCTGGGCCGCAACGGCGCCGGTAAATCGACGCTGATCAAAATGTTGGCCGGCACGCTGGCGCCATTGAGCGGCGAAATTGGCCTGGCGAAAGGCATCAAGCTTGGTTATTTCGCCCAGCATCAGCTGGAGTTTTTGCGTGCGGATGAGTCGCCGCTGCAGCATCTGAGCCGCCTGGCGCCACGCGTGCTGGAGCAGCAACTGCGCGATTATCTCGGCGGCTTCGGCTTCCAGGGCGATAAAGTCACCGAAGCGACGCAGCGTTTTTCCGGCGGCGAGAAAGCCCGCTTGGTGCTGGCGCTGATCGTCTGGCAGCGCCCGAACCTGCTGCTGCTTGATGAACCGACCAACCACCTGGATCTGGACATGCGCCAGGCGCTGACCGAAGCGTTGATCGATTTCGAAGGCGCGCTGGTGGTGGTTTCGCACGATCGTCACCTGATCCGCTCCACCACCGACGATCTCTATTTGGTGCACGACGGCCAGGTCGAGCCTTTTAGCGGCGATCTGGAAGACTACCAGCAATGGCTAAGCGATCTGCAAAAACAGCAGGCGCAGCAGGACGCCGCCCCGAAACAGGATAACGGCAACAGCGCTCAGGCGCGTAAAGACCAGAAACGGCGCGAAGCGGAATTCCGTAGCCAAACCCAGCCGCTGCGCAAACAGATCGCCAGGCTGGAACAGCAGATGGAAAAACTGGGCGCCGATCTGGCAGCGATTGAAGAGAAACTGGCGGATTCCGCGCTGTACGACAACAGCCGTAAGGCCGAGTTGACCGACTGCCTGCAACAACAAAGCCAGGCCAAATCCGCGCTGGAAGAAACGGAGATGACCTGGCTCGACGCGCAGGAACAGTTGGAACAGTTAACCCAGGCGTTTGAGGCAGAAAATTAACGCCGCGCCCTGGGTAGGCGGCGGCGGGTTATCAGCACGGGCGGCCAAGGCGCTGGCGGATCTGCGCCAGCGAATCCTGATGGTAGAGTTTGCCATCGAGGAAACGGGTTTTCAGCTCGCCCTGCTGCTCCTGCTGCCAGTTTTGGTTATCCCGCAGTTGGTATTCGCCTTGCTCGTCACGTATCACCCGCAACAAGCCACGCGCCGATTGTTTTAAACCGCTATCGGTTTTTGGCTGTTTGAAGATGGCGCGCCCCACCCCATTCACTTCACCGTAGGTCGCCTTCATCGCGAAGCCAAACGTATCGCGGGTATTATACTGATAAGTAAAGGAACCTACGCCAAACACCACGTTTGCGCTGGCAAAGCCCTTCGCCGCCAGGCGGCTAAGAATCTCCTGCGCCCGCTCCAGCGTGATCGAATCGCCGTAAATCAACCCCACGTGCGGATCCAACACCTTGTAGCCTTTGCTGTTTACCGTACCGCCAAAGATTTCCCATAACACTTCTACAGACCCTTTTTCCTGCGCGCTGCGCGTCGGGCTACGATCGCGGTCATCACCAGTGCCGCATATAATATCGCAAGGATCGCCGCTGTCTGGGCGGAATACCACGCGGCCATCGCGCGCCATGATCTTGCCGTGTAGCTCCCGGGTAAACTCCGTCAAAACCCGCCAGTAATCCCAGGTATCCGATACGATCGACACCAGGCCGTTCGGGTATAAATCTTCAATCAGCCGGCGAAAAGTCTCGATCTCCGTCGCCTGCTCGCCCATACACATCACGCTGTGTTCCGTCGCGGGAATGCTCCCCGCCACAAAGTAATCGCCTGCGGTGGGGTAATACTGCTGCGCGTACAAAATGGCGGGGATATTGTCGGTGCCTTTAAAGCTCAACAGGTGCCCCACGCCCGACTGCGCCACATCATGCAGGCCCGACATACCGCGGAAGGAAAAATCGTGGCATTGAAAATCAAGGTGCGCCATATCATCACAGGTGAGATCCGCCCACGTCTGGCAAATTTTGCGGTAGTGATGGGCGATGGTGGCATTGGTCGATGCCTTCCACAATTCGGCAGAGATCACCGTTTCCAGATAGTTAACCAGCCAAAAGAACTCATCCCGCGTGTTGGTGATGGTAAGCACCGGCACTTTCATCCTGACCTTGCTGCCTTCATCCAGCGCTTTGATATGCAGCGGCAGATAGCCCAGCCGGTGCAAGGCGCGAATATGCTCGACGGAGACCCGATCCTGGCCAATATAGCTGTCCATCAGCGCCTTATACTCACCCACCACTTTCTCTTCCGGCTGCGCAAAAAACTGTTGGTTGAATAAGTCCACCATGAACCATTGCAGGAAACCCTGCAGGCCGAAGAAGACCAGTTTTCCATCGGCCTGCGGCGAGGCAAAGAACCGATCGCTGCGTGGCGTAAAGTTGGAGTACACCCGCGTGGTGCCCTGCGGATACTGTTCACGGTGGGAAACCTTATAGCCGTCAATCGCCAAAATTGGATTGGTTAACATCATCAACTCCTTAGTGGGCGTAAATACGTTCAATATCAATCAGTTCAACGCGTTCCCCGGCGATATCCGCCGCCGCATAAGAGGTGGTGGTATAGATATGATCAATACCCTGCGCCAGCAGGCGCGCCGTGCCCTGGGAAAACACGCCGTGCGTGACATACAGGCTGACGGCGCGGGCGCCGGCCTGCCGCAATACCTGGGCCGCGCCGATAAACGTGCCGCCGGCATCGCACAGGTCATCAACAATGAGCACGTCTTTTCCTTGCACATCCCCCGTCAGCAGTTCAAAACCGGTGAGTTCACCCGTTAACACATCGCGATGCTTGGTCATGGTGCCGTATTCCGCCAGGCTAAAATGCGCCGCCACCGCGTGGATTTTTTTCATCGCGCCGGCGTCCGGCGCGATGAGCATCAAACGTTGTTGCGCCAATAAACCTGCCAGCCTGGCACTGTGCTGCATGCACTGCTGTTGCGTAATGGCATGCAGCCGGTTGACCGCCGCGGCCGCCACGTCGCTGTGCGGATCCAGCACCGTCACACGATCAAAAGCCAGCGTATTCAACAGTTGGCCGAACACCTTCAGGGCAAAGCTGTCGCCATCGCCCATATGGCGATCCTGGCGGGCATACGGCAGATAAGGCAGTTCAAGCAGGCTTTCTTTAATCAGGAACCGGTGGCGCACGGCGTCCGCCAACTGCGCTAGCAGCATAAAATCATCCATGCTGCGCATTGCCGTGGCGCGAATACGCATCTGCGTGGCCGTGGTTATCGCCGGCTGGTGGAAACGGGCATACACCGCCCCATCGGGAAACCGGCCGGTGATGACCTCCACCGGAACCGAATCCAAAAATAGCTGTAGTTGTGCGCTCATTTGCCGTTCCTCATCTTGCCAACAATTAATGTCCTTAAGACATTTATATAATTGTCCAACGGACATTAATTGGCAAGTAAAAAATAGCCTAATTACGCACAATCAAGATAACCATTTGTTTATACTTGACTTTAACTCTAATCATCGGCTTGCTGCCTTGGCCGGGAATTGTTATCTTGTCTCAAAGACTCTTTTTGCGAATCCCTCATGCCAACAGAAGCCGAATACCTGGAAAACTACGATCCTCGCCGTTTCCCTTCCCCCATCGTCACGGTAGACAGCGTGTTGTTTACAGTGCACGGCGGGCAGCTATGCGTTCTGTTGGCCAAACGGGCCAACCACCCTTTTTTGGGCCGTTGGGGGTTGCCGGGCGGGTTTATCGATCTGCAGCGTGATGATTCCACGCAGGCAACGGCGAAGCGTAAGCTGATGGAAAAAACCGGCGTGGAACCGCCTTATCTGGCGCAGTTGGAGAGTTTTTCCGGCCCGGATCGGGATCCGCGGGGCTGGAGCCTGACGACGGTCTATTTTGCCCTGATTGCCCATGCCGATTGCCAGCCGCACATTGCCGCCGTGGACGATGTGGCCTGGCTGCCGCTTGGCGCACTGCAGGCCGAGCAGTTGGCGTTCGATCATCAACGCATCATCGCGGCGGCGCTGCAACGGCTGCGGCAAAAAACCACCTATTCCATGCTGCCGATCTATTGCCTGCCGGCGGCCTTCACGCTGGCCCAGCTACAGGAAGTGATTGAGATCATTCTGGCGCACCCGGTGCAGCGCAAAAGCCTGATGCGGCGTTTTGAAGCCTCGGAGATGTTTGAAGAAACCGGTGAGATGGCGGCGACAGGCGCCCGCAAGGCACGCCTGTACCGCAAAAAGGCAGGGGTGGATATGATTAACTTCTCCCGTAACCTGATGGTGGACTAACCCTCAGGCGCGGTAGAAAGGCTTATCCCCCAAGATGGTCGCCCGGTGCATAATGCGCCGCTGCGGCAGGTAGTCCGCATTGGCGTAGTGCTGGGTAACCCGGTTATCCCAAATCGCCACGTCATTTTCCTGCCAGCGCCAGCGCACCTGGAACTCCGGTTTGCTGATGTGGGCAAACAAGAAGTTCAGCAACGCATCGCTTTCTTTTGGCGCCAAATCGACAATCCGCGTGGTAAACCCTTCATTGACGAACAACGCTTGCCGGCCGCTCACCGGATGAGTGCGCACCACCGGGTGCAACAGCGGTGGGTTCTTCTCTACCGCCAATCGCCAGCGCTGGTGTTCTTCTGCGCTGCCACGGTGCTTATGTTCCGGGAACGACTTGGTGAAGTCATGCTCCGCCTGCAGCCCGGCCAGCAAGGTTTTGAACGGCGCCGACAGCGCCTCATAGGCGGCGATGCCGCTGGCCCACAGCGTATCGCCGCCGGTGGCCGGTAGCGTTTTAGCGGCCAGAATCGCCCCCTGCGGCGGGGTTTCAATAAAAGTGACGTCGGTATGCCAGTTATCATTGTCCGGCGGGTTATCGTTGTGGGTATCCAGCACGATGATCTCTTCCACCTCGCCGGCATGCGGGTACACCGGGTGGATGTGCAGATCGCCAAAACGCCCAGCCAGATCGCGCTGCTGCAACGGGGTGATCGGCTGGTTGCGGAAAAACAGCACCTGATGTTTGAGCAACGCATGGTAAAGCTGTTCAAACTGGCCGTCGCCCAACGGCCGCGCCAGCGTAATATTCTCTACCAGCGCACCGATGTATGGCCCCAGCGGGGTGATTTTCAAGCGTTCGTTCATTGTTGTACTCCATGCCACGGGGTCAATCGCCGCTGAACGGCGCGCAGCCCCAGTTCCAAACCAAATGCAATAATCGCAATCACACTGATACCCGCGATCACCACGTCAGTCGCCAGGAACTCACCGGCGGATTGCACCATAAAACCCAGGCCGCGCGTGGCGGCGATCAGCTCGGCCGCCACCAGCGTCGACCAACCGACGCCAAGCCCGATACGAATGCCGGTCAGGATTTCCGGCAGAGCGCTGGGCAACACCACAAAGCGCAGCACCTGCCAGCGGCTGGCGCCCAGAGCCAGCGCAGCGCGCACCCGAACCTGCGCGACGCTGCGTACCCCAGCCACGGCGGAAAGCGCTACCGGCGCGAAAATCGCCAGATAAATCAGCAAAATCTTCGATGTTTCACCAATGCCAAACCAGATAACCATCAGCGGTAAATAGGCCAGCGGCGGCACCGGGCGGTAAATCTCAATCAAGGGATCGAGAATGCCGCGCACCGTGTCGTTCAGCCCCATCGCGATGCCTACCGGTATGCCGATAAGCACCGCCGCCAATAGGGCGACCAGAATACGCCCCAGGCTGGCGGCCAGGTGCTGCCACAGGGTGGCGTCCATAAATCCCTGCGGGCTGGCGATGACCATCAGCTGGTGCAACACCTGCTGCGGCGCCGGCAGAAACAGTGGGCTAATCAGCCCCAGCGCGGTCACGCCCCACCATCCCGCCAGCAGCGCCAACAGCGTGGCACCACTTAGCCACAGCGTGCGCGGCAGGTGAAAACGGCGCGCGGCCAGGGCCTTGGGCCGGGCCGCCGCCTTCAGGGGAAAATCCAGGCTCATAGCAACGCCTCACGCTGTTGGAAGACTTTGCCCAGCACATATTCGCGCTGGGCGATAAATTCAGGATCGGATTTGATGGCGCGGCACGCCTCACCGCCGGCATAGCGTTGGCCAAAGTTCAGCGACAAGCGCTCCACGACCTGCCCCGGGCCGGGCGACAGCAGCAACAGCTCACTGGCGAGAAACACCGCCTCTTCAATATCATGGGTGATCAGCAGCACCTGTTTGCCGGTGTCGCGCCAGATGGTCAGCAGCAGTTCCTGCATCTGCTCGCGGGTAAAAGCGTCCAGCGCGCCGAACGGCTCATCCAGCAACAGCAATCGCGGGTCGGCGGCCAGAGCGCGGGCAATCCCTACGCGCTGGCGCATACCGCCGGAAAGCTGCCAGATGAAATGCTGCTCATAGCCACTCAGGCCAACGCGCGCCAACATCTTGCGCGCCACGCGTTGCCGTGCCGGCTTGTCGATGCCCGCCAGTTGCAGGCCAAACTCGACGTTATCCACCACGTTGCGCCACGGCAGTAAACCTTCATGTTGAAACACCACGCCCCGTTCAGCGCCGGGGCCGGTAACCGGGTTGCCATCTAACGTAATGCTGCCGGCAGAAGGCGCGTTAAACCCGGCGATCAGGTTCAGCAACGTGGTTTTGCCGCAGCCCGAAGGCCCCAAAACCACCACCAGTTGCCCTGGGGCAATCTGGAACGACACATCGCGCAGCGCCTGGCGCCCCTGATACTCTGCCGAAAGATGATTAACCTGTAACATTCCGTCCCCTAAGACTGCGGCGCAGCCTGCACCTGTTTCACAAAACGGTCGGTCACATAGGCGCTGTAATCGCTGTCAACCTGTGGGATCTTGCCTTGTTCTTTAAGGAATTCGGCGGTATCCCGAATGGCGTTATCCACTGGTTTAGCAAGCTGCGTGATTTGATCGGCCACCGGCAAATAGCGGTTGCCTTTGACCAGCCCCGGCACCTGCGCTTCCGGCACGCCGCTCAGGCGCGCCAGCGTGCTCAGATGGGTTTTGTCCTGCAACCATTGATCCGGCGCGGCCAAATACGCTTTTTGCGCCGCCAGCGCACTGGCGGCAAAGGCCGTCACCACGTCCGGGTGCTGCTCGGCGAAGTCTTTCCGCACCACCCACACATCCAGCGTCGGCGCGCCCCATTGCCCCACTTGCTCAGAGTCGGTCAGTACCCGCCCCTTTTGCGCCAGTTCGTTGACGGCAGGCGCCCACACATAGGCGCCGTCAATATCACCGCGCTGCCAGGCGGCGACAATCGCCGGGGGCTGCAGGTTGAGAATTTGCACTTGTTCAGGTTTGATGCCCCAGTGCTTCAGCGAAGCCAACAGGCTGTAGTGCGTGGTGGAAATAAACGGCACCGCGATGCGTTTGCCGATCAGGTCTTGTGGAGTTTTAATCTCCGGCTTGACCACCAGCGCTTCGGAACTGCCAAGCTGCGAGGCGATAAGGAACACTTCAATGGGGAGTTTCTGACTGGCGGCCACCGCCAACGGGCTGGAGCCGATATTGCCGATCTGTACGTCGCCGGAAGCCATCGCCCGCAGCACGCTGGAGCCACTGTCAAATTTGCGCCAGTCAACCGACGCGCCTGACGCCTTGGCAAAGCTGTTTTCCGCCTGGGCGACTTTGGCAGGCTCGGCCGACGTTTGATACGCAACGGTCACATCCACAGCCTGTGCGCCGGCGGCCATCAGCGACGCCAACAACAGCGTTACGCCGCGTAATAAAGGGTATTTGCCTGCCATGATCTGCTCCATTGATAGCAACTGTTGAGTGATTCACAGTGTTATCCAAGCAAGACCAATGCATAAAAGAATAAAAAAATATCTTTTATTCTATAAAGAAATATAACGTCCGTGTCTATCCCAGCAAGCGTTATTGCCGCGGCCGGCGATCAGAGGGTAATTTCACCACGCAGGAAAATGTGAGCATATCCGCCAATCAGTGTGCGATCGCCGTGCAGTTCGCAAAACAACTCCCCGCCACGCGCTGAAAGCTGCTGGGCATGCAGCACATGGCGGCCAAGGCGGGCGGCCCAGTAAGGCATCAGCGTACAATGAGCGGAGCCCGTCACCGGGTCTTCGCTGCGATCCAAAGAGAAATAGCGCGAGACAAAATCAACCGTGGCGCCGGGTGCCGTGACGATCACGCCACAGCCCAACTCGTCGATCAGCGCCGGGATATTGGGCTGCAGCACGCGCACCTGCGCCTCGCTTTCCAGTACCACCAGCATCGCCCTGGCTTGCCAAACTTCGGCCGGCACCGCCCCCAGCAAAGCCGGCAGGGGTTTCGGCACGGCGATTTTTTGCGGTGGGCGGGAGGGAAAATCAAGAATCAAACGCTCACCGTCTTCTGCGGCGCGCTTTACATACAGCTCACCGCTGGCCGAGCGAAAACGCATATCGCTCAGCCCAGGGTTCACTTCGCTAAATAGCACGCGCGCCGCAGCCAGCGTCGCGTGTCCACAGAGATCCACTTCCCGCGTTGGCGTGAACCAACGGATGGCATACATATCGCCGTCATCCCAGACAAAGCTGGTTTCCGGCAGGTTCAGTTCATTGGCGATGGCCTGCATCTGTGCACCCGGCAGCGGTTGCTTCAGCAGGCAAACCCCCGCCGGGTTGCCGCGCAGCCCGTCGCCGATAAAAGCATCAACGTGGAAATAGTTCTCTGTCATCGCTCCCCCCTTTAATGCCAAATCAGCAGGACGCAGGCCGCCGTTAATACGCCCATCGAGACGTTAAAGATCACCCAGGCTTTTTTACTGCGCAGCAGGCGACCAATCACGGTGCCAAAGCCCAGCCAAATGACGCCGGCTACTATATTCACCGCAAAAATACCACAGGCTATCGCCACGATAGAGTGATTATAGCGCGCGCCCTCCAGGCTGAAGCTCGCCACGGCGCCCAACGCCATCAGCCAGGCTTTGGGGTTGAGGAACTGCAGCAACCAGCCCTGGTACAGGCGAATCGGTTTGGGCGGCGCGACGTCGGTTTCCAGCTTTTCATACGCCGCCGTCGCCACTTTCCACGCCAACCACAGCAAATACAGGCTGCCGAGGATCTTCAGGATCAGGTGCAGAGACGGATAAACCAGGATCAGGCTGCCAACGCCGAAGGCCACCAGCAGCAAAATGCTCTGCATGCCGAGCATAATGCCGATCATCAGCCATAGCGAACGCATAAAGCCGAAGTTGGCGCCGGAGGTGGTCAGTAGCATATTGTTGGGGCCAGGCGTGATGGCGGCCACCCACAGGAAGCCTAACATTGAAAGAAATAAACTTAATTCCATGAATCGGGTGCTCCTCACCCTAAAGTTTTCTTGCTTGCCGTATTTATAATTCGCTCAAACCCTTGAAGTTATCAGTACGCGATTGATCACACAATAAGTCCTTTATCAATCACGTTAACGCGGTAGGGTTTTCTACCACAGCGGTTTACCAGCACCAAAGGCAGGCTCCGGTTGCCGCCCGCGCGCCGCTTGCATATAGTGGCTCCGATTCCCCAAAAGATATTGATTCGTTATGCATGAAACATTTCACCCGTTGCCCGGCGCCAAAAACCCGCACCTGCAAACCCTGCTGCCAAGACTGGTGCGCCGCCGGGTACTACTGGAACCGTACTGGCAGCGGCTGGAATTACCCGACGGCGATTTTCTCGATCTGGCCTGGAGCGAAGACCCACTACAGGCGCGCGCTAAACCCCGCGTGGTACTGTTTCATGGCCTGGAAGGCAGTTTTTATAGCCCGTATGGTCACGGCCTGCTGAACGCCTGGCGTGAACAAGGCTGGCTTGGGGTGGTGATGCATTTTCGCGGCTGTAGCGGCGTGCCCAACCGCGGAGCGCGTATTTACCATTCCGGCGAAACGGAAGACGCCCGCGTCTTCCTGCGCTGGCTGCGCACCACCTATGGCGATGTGCCAACTGCCGCGGTCGGCATTTCACTCGGCGGCAATATGCTGGCCTGTTATTTGGCTCAACAGGGCCAGAACAGCCTGTTGCACGCCGCGGCGATCGTCTCTGCGCCGCTGATGCTGGAGCCTTGCTCCGCGCGCATGGAGCAAGGGTTTTCCCGCGTTTATCAACGCTATCTGCTGGGGCAACTGAAGCAGAACGCCATGCGTAAGCTGCTGCGCTACCCCAATACTCTGCCGCTGGATTTGCCGCAGTTGCAAAGCCTGCGGCGTATCCGCGACTTCGATGATGCGATCACCGCACGCATCCATGGCTTCAGCGGCGCCGACGATTATTATCGGCGTTGCAGCGCCCTGCCGCTGCTGCCGCAGATCCGTACGCCGCTGTTGATCATTCACGCCAAGGACGATCCGTTCATGACCGATGCAGTGATCCCGGATCTCAACCGCCTGCCGGCCAACGTCGAGTATCAGCTGACGGCGTTTGGCGGCCACGTCGGCTTTGTCGGCGGCACGCTGAAAAAACCGCAAATGTGGCTGGAATCGCGCATTCCCGCCTGGCTTACCCCTTATCTGGAACCCAAACAGTGATTATCCCCTGGCAAGAATTAGCAACGGAAACCCTGAACAATCTGATTGAATCCTTTGTGCTGCGTGAAGGCACCGACTACGGCGAACAGGAACGCACGCTGGAGCAAAAAGTGGAAGACGTGCGCCGCCAACTGAAAAGCGGCGAGGTGCTGCTGGTGTGGTCCGAGCTGCATGAGACAATCAACATTATGCCGCGCACCTCGTTCCACGGCTAACCGGCAAAAGATCGCCATGGCCGCGGGCGGTCATTACCGGTGCGTGCCGCCAGCGCCTGCGCGGCGCGTTGCGAACGCGCCAACACCTCACGCTGGTTAACGGTGGTGATTACGCCGTTACGCATTACCGGCCGGCCATCAATGAAAACGTCGGTCACCTCATGCCCCAGGGCAGAGTAAACCAGCGAAGAAACCGGGTGATGGATTGGCGTCATCGCCGGGTGATCGGTCCCCACCACTACCACATCGGCACATTTCCCGACCTCCAGCGATCCCACCGCGTGTTCCAGGCCAATCGCCCGGGCTCCGTCAATGGTGGCCATTTCCAGCACTTTTTCCGCCGTGATGATGGTGGGATCGCGATGCACGCCTTTTTGCAACAGCGCCGCGGTTTTCATTGCCTGGAACAGGCTATGGTTGTTGCTGCTGGCCGGGCCGTCAGATCCCAGGCCCACGGTGATCCCCGCCGCCAGCATCGCCGGAATAGGCGGCACGCCCGAAGCAAGATAAAGGTTGCTGCACGGATTGTGGGAAACACGCACATCGTGGCGTTGCAGAATGTTAATGTCACCGGCATGGCATTGCACGCAATGCACGGCCAACACATCCGGGCCAAGAAAACCGATATCGCCCAAAAACTCGGTATCGGTACATTGAAAACGCGATTGCGATTGCTGGATCTCAAAATCGGTTTCCGCCACGTGGGTGGTGATGAGCACGCCGGTTTCATCCGCCAGTTGGCGCGTGCCACGCAGTGCCTTTTCATCCAGCGCCCAGATCATGCTGGGCGCCAACCCCACTTTTACCCGCCCTTCCGGCTGGTGGTAACGCGCAATCAGCGCACGGGCATCTGCCAGCGCTTTCTCCGGTGTTTCGATCAGCGCCGGAGGAATGCCGTGCTCTGCACCCGCAGTGAGAAACCCACGGCACACATGGCCGCGTATGCCGCTACACTGGAATGCTTCAATCACCTGGGCCGTTAACCCCAGGCGCGGGTGGGCATACATAAAATCCACTAGCGAGGTGACCCCAGAGCGAATTGACTCAACGCAGCCATGCATAGCCGCGGCAAATACATCCTCTTCCGTTAAGGCCACTGCGCTGGGGCCCGTCATGCAGGTGAACCACTCCTTCAATACCCGATCGTCCCCCAGCCCTTTTAACAGCGTCTGGAACAGATGGGTATGGGTGTTCACCATGCCGGGCATGATAATATTACCGCGGCAATCGATCACTTCTGCCTGCGGATAGGCCGCGCTCAACGTCAGCCGTGTGCCAATCGCCTGAATCCGGTTGCCGTCAATGACCAGGCTGGCCCGTTCCAGAATTTCGCGCCGGGCGTTCATGGTGATCACCCAACCATCGGTAAGCAGATACGCCACATTCTCTCCTTACAGCCGTTGCCGCAACTCCGCGGAGTTCACCACAAAGCCGAAACATTGTTGTACGTTATACAACGTGGCATCCAGGCAGTAAGCCGGGGAGGTCGTGGCGCTGCAGTCTTCCAGCAACAGGCAATCGTAGCCACGGAAATTTGCCTCCTGCAGAGTACAGAGCACGCATTGATCCACGTTTACGCCGGCAAACAGCAGCGTCGTCACGCCGAGATTACGCAATACGCTATCCAGCACCGTATCCTGGAACCCCGACATGCGGTATTTATCGATGTGAATATCGCGTTCATCCGGCACCAACTCATCAACAACGGCCGCGGCCCAACTGCCGGCCTGTAATACCGGCGCGCCGGAAACCGGTAGCGCATCGCCAAGCCCTACCCCATCACCCTGTGGGTTATACACATGCAGCAGCGCCGGGCTAAGATTTAGCCGGTCCGGACGATTGCCCCAGTTTAGCCAAATCACCGGCACGCCAACGGCCCGCAGCGCCGGCAATAGCCTTTGCAACGGCGCAATCGGCGCACGCGCCGGGCTGACGTCTACCCCAATATGGCCAAGCCAGCCATCCCGGTGGCAAAAATCATTCTGCATATCGATAATAATCAGCGCGCTACGCTGGCGATCAAACGTCACTTCACGGCCACGGCTACCGATCGTCAACGGGTGCGGCGTTACCGGCGTTCGCACCATATCCACCTGCGTGGCCGTAACGTGCCATTGATTATGCTGGGCGCTTCCCAGCGGATTCCCGCCCATATCACCCTCCAATCAATACCCGTAAGTCTTCTTCATCAAGCTGCATTGGCTCGCCGCTGCGAATCAGTTCAGCAAAACCTTCGTTCGGCGTCATCACGGTTAAGGTATACAGTTTGCCGCTGCCGGTGTTACGGATCAGGTGTTCATTGCCCGGGTGCAGTAACAGCGCATCCCCCTGGCGAATCGCCACCTCATCACCGTTGCAGCTCGCCACGCCTTCGCCATGCAAAACATAGAAAAACTCGTGCGCATGCGGGTGTTCATTGGGCGGCGTCGCACCGCCAACCGTGAAAATTTCCACCACAAAAATGTTATCAATACCGTCCTGCTGCCGATCGAACAGGACGGCGAAATAGTTGGTGTCGTTCGGGCTGATACGGAATACCTGCGCATCGGCCGCGTTGGTCAGACGGAAGCTATTCATCCATTACTCCTTGCGATAAGGTTGAGTCAATGCGCCCGGTTGCACCGTGCGCCCCACCACGCCGGACATCGCCAGAATGGTGAGCAGATAGGGCAACGCCAGCAGTAACTGTGGCGGTAGCGTGCTTTCAAACAGTTGTAGGGAAAGCTGGAGCGCATCGGCGGCACCAAAGACAAAGGCGGCAATCAGCGCTTTTACCGGGCTCCAGCGGCCAAAAATGACGATTGCGAGTGCGATGAACCCTTGGCCGCTGACAATATTGTCGCGGAACAGGCCAATCTGCGCGGTCACCAGGTAACTCCCCGCCAGCCCGGCGCCCACACATGAGAGCAACACGCCCCAGGTGCGGATCCGCAACACATTGAGCCCCGCCGCATGGGCAGCGCGGGGGTTCTCCCCCACGGCGCGCAGCGATAAACCAAAACGGGTATGAAACAGGCCATAATGGGCGACAGCCACCAGCAACAGCGTGATATACAGCGGCAAAGGCTGGGAAAACAGCACCGGCCCAATTGCTGGAATGGCGGATAACAGTGGAATTTGCAGCGGCTCAAGCATGCTGATGGTGGGTGAAGAGGCGTTGCCCATCACCAGCGAATAGGTCCAGGTCGCGATGCCAGCGGCCAGAATATTAAAAACGATGCCAACGACGATTTGGCTGGCGTGCGCACGCAGATAGAGCATGGCCAGCAACACCCCAACCACCAGGCCGGCTACACCACCGGCGATAAACCCCAGGGCCGTTGAACCGCTGAAGACGGCGACCATATAACTTCCCAGGGCACCCATTAAGATCGTGCCTTCAATGCCGATATTCAGCACCCCGGCGCGCTCGGCATAAATTTCCCCCAGCGCGGCCAACAGCACCGGGCCAGCCAGCCTGACCGCCGCCGCCAGCCAGGTGATTAAAAACGCGGCATCAATATGCGCCAGCTCACTCATGGCCTATCCCCCGATAACTGCGTTGCTGACGGGCGTTGGCCCGGCCACCGCAAGCGGTAATAACGCAACACATCGCCGGCTAGGATCAGCAGCACCACCAGGCTTTGCAGGATCAGCACCACCGAAGTCGGCAGCCCGCTTTGGCGCTGCATGGCGCTGCCGCCAACTTCAAGGCCGCCGTAAAGGATCGCGGTGGGGATGACCAGCACAGGGTTGAGCCGGGCCAATAACGCCACGACCACGCCAATAAAGCCAACGCCGCCGGAAAGCCCCTCCATCAGGCGGTGCTGTACGCCCAATACCGCACACAGCCCCGCCAGCGCGGCCAGGCCGCCCCCCAAAAACACCGCGCTCATCTGCCGTTGGCCAACCTGAATGCCGCCGTAGCGCGCCGCTTTGGGGTTCAATCCGCTGACAATAATTTCATAACCGGCGGGCGTCGCGCGTATCAACCACCACACAAACAGGGTGGCGACTAACGCAATGGCGATGCCCCAATGCGCCCGCATACCTGGCATCAGATAGGCTAGCCAACTATCCACCGGCAAACGCGGCGTTTGCGGCAGATCGCCCGGCGCACGCATCGGCCCGGAAACCAGATACTGCACCAGGAAAATCGCCACATAATTGGCCATCAGTGAAATCAGCACATCGTTGCCGCCAAAGCGCACCCGCAGCGCGCCAACCCACCCGGCCCATAATGCGCCGGCAAGAAAAGCCGAGATCAGTACCAATGGCCAATAGGCCCAAACGGGCAACGCCCAGGGGAGCCCCTGCGGCGTGCCTGCCAACGCCATCCAACTGGCGACCGCCGCCCCCACAAGAAAGCACCCTTCAAAGCCGATGTAACCAAGCCCGGCACGCCAAATAACAATGGTGGCCAGCGCGATCAGGATCAGCGGCGTACTTTGCACCAGCGTCAGGCCAAAGCCGCGCAGCGTGCCGAAGGCTTCACTGAACAAAAAGCCATAGGCGGTTATCGGATTGCCGCCGAAGGGAATAAACAGTAAACCGGCCAGGAAAAATGCCGCCAGAATGGCGCCCAGGCTGGTTGAGGTAATCGCCAGGGCGGAATCGGCTGGGGCAAGGCGTTTTTCAAGCAGCGTTTTCATCTACGGCCTCCTCGCTGAACTTGCCGCCGGCCATCAGCTCACCCAATTTTTCCGCCGTGGCTTCGCGAGCATCCAGTACGCCGGCGATCTGGCCGCCATACATCACCGCAATGCGATCGGAAAGGTTCAGGATCTCTTCCAACTCCGCCGAAATCATCAGAATGGCACAGCCGCTGTCGCGCGCTGCCAATAACCCCTGCCATACAGCCTGTACAGCGCCAACGTCCAGGCCGCGAGTGGGTTGCTCCACCACTAACAAACGTGGGGTTCGCGCCACTTCACGCCCCAGGATCAGTTTCTGCAGATTGCCGCCGGAAAGTTTTCCGGCTTCAAACTCCGCATCGGGCGTGTGCACCTGAAAATGCGCAATAATCGACTGTGCATGCTGCGCCATTTTTTTGCGGTCCAGCAACCAGCCGCGCGCCCGGGTAAAGCTGCGCTGTGCGCCCAACATGGCGTTATCAATGATCGACAACGCAGTCACAGAGCCCACACCACGCCGATCGGCAGGAATAAAGCCAATACCTTTGGCCCGTCGCTGCGCCGGCGACGCCTGGGTAATATCTTCCCCACCCAACCAAATCCGCCCCGCCTCTATGGCGCGCAGATTAAGTAAGGCATCCGCCAATTCCGACTGGCCATTACCATCCACACCGGCGATACCAAGAATTTCCCCGGCGGCGACTTTCAGCGACACCCGCCATATTTTCTGCCGCCCACTCTCATCGCGCAGCGCGATGTTATCGACATGCAAAACGTTCGCCCCGGTTTTACAGGGCGCCTTATCCACCCGTAGCACCACATCGCGCCCAACCATACGCCGCGCCAGATCGGTTTCCGAAGTGGCGCTCACCGCAACCGTCTCTACCATTTTTCCGGCACGCATCACCGATACCCGATCGGCTATCGCCATGATTTCGTAAAGCTTATGCGTAACAATGATCACCGAACGCCCTTCGGCGCGCAGCGAGCGCAGCGTGGCAAACAGCCCGGCTTTTTCCTGCGGGGTCAGCACTGCGGTCGGTTCATCCAGGATCAACACCTGGGCATCGCGGTAGAGCAGCTTGAGTATTTCAACGCGCTGCTGTACCCCAATCGGCAGGTGATGAACTTTCGCCCAGGGATCGACCGCCAAACCGTGCCGCGCAGACAGAGCCTGTAAACGTGCGGCGGCCGCAGACAAATCGAGCCGGCCCCAGGCGCTTTCTTTCAGGCCCAGCACCACATTCTCGACAACGCTCATCGGCTGAACCAGCATGAATTCCTGATGTACCATGCCGATGCCACAGGCTATCGCGTCGCTGGGATCGCGTAATTGCACCGGCTGCCCATCCACAATGATTTCACCGGCATCCGGATGGTATAAGCCGTAGAGAATCTGCATCAGCGTGCTTTTACCCGCGCCGTTCTCGCCCAACAGGGCATGAATCTCGCCAGCCCTGACGGCCATTGACACACCGTCATTGGCCGTCACGCGCGCAAAGCGTTTGGTAATATTGTTCAGCGCGACGCGCACCGCCGCCGTAGCCACCGTCAAGCTGCGCCTCCTCAAGTCAAACTTTTGGCACCAACGTACCTTTGTCCAACTGTTGCCATATCGTCTGGAACTGCTGCCAGGCGCTCGCACTCACTAACCGGCTATCAAACGGCTCGCTGCCGTGCACCACTGACCAGGCCTGGGCGACGCTGGGGCCCCACTCTTTTCCGCCGAGAAAGGCCTTGTTCGCCACCGATTCGCCAACCTGTTCCACCATCCAGTCCAGGTTCTGCTTGAAGCTGCAGGCGATAAAACCGGGGGCAACGTCTTTCTGATCGGCATAACAGCCGATCGCTTTCACTTTTGCCGCCGCCGCGCCCTGCAGCGCGCCCAGGCCGGTAACATCCGCCGCATGCCAGATCACGTCGGCGCCGTTACCGATCATGGTCGTGGCCGCTTCTCGCCCTTTCGCCGCATTGTCGTAATCGCCGGTGACGACCCCCAGCCCTTTAATACCCGGGCGGGTTTTCTCCGCGCCCTGAATAAACGCGCGCATCATGGCCTGCTGCGTCGGGTTATCACCGCCGCCGACAAAACCCACGGCTTTGCCCTTTTCAGAGATCAACGCGGCCAGCGCCCCTGCGCCCCAGGCCGCCTGCAGATAGGCCAGATTGACGTATTCCACGTTGTCTGGCGTGTTTTCCGCCGGCTTAAACGTAGAGGCAAAAAAGTAAGTGTCGGGATAGTCCGGTGCAATCTCGGCAAACGCAGAACCGTATTCAAAACTGTGACCGATAATCAGCGTGTAGCCATCATCGGCATAGCCGCGGATCACTTGATCCATCTGCGCCTGGGAGACGCTTTCGCTGTACGCCACGCCATAGCCGGCTTGTTTCAGCGCCTGCAGCCCCTGATAAGCCAGCATGCTCCAGCCACCGTCGGCAATCGAGCCCGGTAGCAGCAACGCCACCTTGATGTCCTTTTCCGCCGCCTGCGCTCTGGCCGACAGCAGCGGCGCCAGTGTTGGAAGCAACACCGCGCCCGCCAGCATTTTTGCGAATCCCCTGCGACTTAAATCTGCCATTTTGATGCCCCTCCGCGTAAATTTTGTTCAGTTATGACGCGATTTTCGTTACCTTAAAAGCACATATTTTCGTACTTAGCGATGCCTTAAAGGCAACGCATGGAGAAGACATGCTTCAACACCGCCTGCTGGTTTATCTGGATGAGGTTGCGCGTAGTGGTTCGATCCGCAAAGCGGCAGCGCGCCTGCATATTTCCGCTTCGGCGATTAATCGCCAGATACTGGCGCTGGAAGATGAGCTGGGTACGCCGCTATTTCAGCGCTTGCCGCGCAAAATGTTGCTTACGGCGGCCGGGGAGACGTTGATTCACCATGTTCGCCAGAGTTTCAAAGAGCTGGAATGGGCGCAGATTAAAATTGAGGAATTGAAAGGGCTGCGGCGCGGGGAAGTCACCGTAGCCATGATGAGCGGGCTGGCTGCCAATCTGGTGCCGCGCACCGCGGCCGAGTTTCGCCGCGCCAACCCGCGCGTAAAACTGGTGCTGCGGCAAATGACCACCGGTGAAGACATCACCAATGCCGTCGCCTCCGGCGAAGCCGATTTGGGCGTCGGATTTGATTTCGAGCTGCCGCCAACTCTGCGCATCATCGCCAGCGTGGTCAGCCGATTAGGTGCCGTAGTGGCGCCAGGCCACCCGCTGGCGGATAAAAGCAGCCTGCGCTTAAGCGACTGCGTACCGCATCCGCTGGTGATTGCGGATAAAAGTATGGTGATCCGCCCGTATCTCAATGAAGTTTTCGCCCGTGCGATGATCAACGCGCAGCCGGTGATTGAAACCAACTCGATTGAGGTAATGCGCCAGGCCGCGATGGTGGATCAGGCGCTGACCTTCCTCACCCCGTTCGATATTGACGTGGATCTGCGTAGTGGGCGTCTGATTTATATTCCGGTACGGGAATTGGCGCAACAGACACAAACGCTGATGCTGATTGGTCACAACCGCGGCACCAGCGCCATTGGCAGCGTACTGGCAGAAACCATGAAAGGCCTGATGCTGCAAATGGCCTAGCGCCGCCGGCAGCAAGCGGGCGTGGTGGCCTGAATGTTCAGCCAAGGTGGCTGATGTCAAAATCCCGCACTTCCTCGATCAGCTTCACCAACGCCTGGGCGGCCCGTTCGGTTTCCGTTTTGCCGCGCCCGGCATCCGCCGCAGCCGCGTTGCCGGTGGTACCCGCCGGGTGCAAATCTTCAGCCATCCAACCAAAACCCACGCCGCCTTCGGGCGTCAGAATGCCCCCTTTCGCGGCCAACGCGACCGATGCCGAGACAAAGTTTTCCGCATAGGCCATCTGGACCAGATCCGGGTGCAGATGCAACATCACGCTGGTTTCAGACTCCCCACCGTGAATACCATGCTGTAACTCTTCAGCGGCGTAGAGATCGCGGGTATCAATGGTGCGAAACCAACTGGCCCCCACGGCAAACATATTCAGTTCAATACGCAGTTGGCGGCAGACAATCTCCATCAACTGCGGCTGGCCGCCATGTGAATTCCAGAAAATCAGTTTACGGATCCCCGCTCGCCAGGCGCTTTTCGCCACTTCAAACCACACTTTGCCCAAAATCTCGTAAGGCAACGTCAGGGTGCCGGGATAGTGCAAATGCTCATCGGATTTGCCAATCGGCAACATGGGCAAAATCAACGCCGGTAAATCAGCGGGCATCAGTTCCACCGCACGCTGCACTATCCCGGCATTGATCGCCGCATCCACCCGAACGGGCAAATGCGGGCCGTGCTGCTCGACGGCGCCGATCGGCAACACCGCCACCATCTTATCCATTTCCAGTTCACTGAATTCCCGTGTAGATAAATCCCACCACCAGCGCGACGACGGCATGTTCATGGCTTTCCTCCCGTTTTTTTACAGTCTCGCCAATTTCGTGCTGCGGTTGAAGCAGCAAAATTGCGCCGATGCGTTGCTTTTTTCGCATCCCTCTGCCGCAAAGATGACACCGGTGCGCGAAACGTGATAACAATGCTAGGCTGTGGCGCCAGCCTGAATACGGGGCACGGCCACATCGCCAGATTTCTCACGGGGAACGGTATTTATGTCAGCTAAACATCCTGTCATTGCGGTGACCGGCTCCAGCGGCGCCGGCACCACAACCACCAGCGTGGCGTTTCGCAAAATATTCCAGCAGTTGAATATCCGCGCCGCCGAACTGGAAGGCGACAGCTTCCACCGCTATACCCGGCCGGAGATGGACGCCGCGATCCGCAAAGCACGCGATCTTGGCCGCCACATCAGCTATTTCGGCCCGGAAGCCAACGACTTTGGCCTGCTGGAACAAAGCTTTATTGAATACGGCAAACACGGCACCGGCCGTTCGCGCAAATACCTGCACACTTACGACGAAGCGGTGCCCTACAACCAGGTGCCAGGCACCTTCACCCCCTGGGAGCCCCTGCCGGAACCCACCGACGTGCTGTTTTATGAAGGGCTGCACGGTGGCGTTGTCGCCGACCATCATGACGTCGCCAGGTATGTCGACTTGCTGGTGGGGGTGGTGCCGATCGTCAACCTGGAGTGGATCCAGAAACTGATCCGCGATACCGGCGAGCGCGGCCATTCACGCGAAGCGGTGATGGATTCCGTGGTTCGCTCGATGGAAGATTACATTAACTACATCACGCCCCAGTTTTCACGCACCCATATCAACTTCCAGCGGGTGCCGACGGTGGATACTTCCAACCCGTTCGCCGCCAAAGCGATCCCGTCGCTGGATGAAAGCTTTGTGGTGATCCACTTCCGCGGCCTGGAGCAGATCGACTACCCTTATCTGCTGGCGATGCTGCAGGGTTCATTTATTTCGCATATCAATACATTGGTGGTGCCGGGCGGAAAAATGGGGCTAGCAATGGAGTTGATCATGGCGCCGCTGGTGCAGCGCCTGTTGGAAGGGAAAAAAATCAAGTAATACGTTGGGCGTCACTCCACCGCGCGGATTTCAAAGCTGTGGGTGACGCTGGCGGCCTTACCGAGCATCAGCGATACCGAGCAATATTTCTCCGCCGACAGATTCACCGCACGCTCAACAACGTTATCGGTAAGCCCTTTACCGGTAACAATAAAATGCAGGTTGATATGGGTAAATATGCGCGGCGCCTCCGTGCGGCGCTCTGAGGTCAGTTTTACCTCACAATCACGCACATCGTTACGGCCTTTTTGCAGAATCGAGACCACGTCAATCGCGCTGCACCCGCCAACAGACATCAACACCATTTCCATTGGGCTTGGCGCTTTTTCCCCGGCGTTGCCGTCCAGCAACACCTGATGGCCGGAGGCGGATTCGCCCAGGAACGTCAAACCTTCCACCCACTTGATTCTTGCCTGCATACTCGTTACTCCGCTTGGTTTATGCAGCCCAGACTACGCTTTCGCGCTAAAACTGGCAACGGAACCTGACGTGAATCATGCTGAAGCGAGACAACACAAGACACTGGCCTCACTCTGTGCTAAAACCACACTAGACTGTGTCCTGTCATTGCGCGTGAATGCGGCGGCAATCGCGGGCTTTGCGGCAGTATGTTGTCTTTTTGCCGGCTCCACGATTAATGGCAGGGCTCAGTCTGAAAATCCCCTTTCCAATGAGCAGGCTCCAGGGAAACGTTCGAGGAAAGGTGCCTGACGTGGTATGTTAACAGAATGTAGCTTGCAGCATTTCCGGCAAGTCAATATGCTAAAGCAGTAGCATATTTTATGGCACGCCTCAAAACCTGTTGATAGCCACCACGCGCACGTGGGCTAAAACATGTTTTACAGGGAACTCTGATCCCTGTGACACAAGGCAGCGATTACAACAGAGGATAACAGCGAATGGTTCTCGGCAAACCGCAAACAGACCCGACTCTCGAATGGTTCCTGTCTCATTGCCATATCCACAAATATCCATCCAAAAGTACGCTGATTCACCAAGGTGAAAAAGCCGAAACGCTTTACTACATCGTTAAAGGCTCCGTCGCGGTGCTGATTAAAGACGAAGAAGGTAAAGAGATGATCCTGTCCTACCTCAACCAGGGGGACTTTATCGGGGAACTCGGGTTATTTGAAGAAGGCCAGGAGCGCAGCGCCTGGGTAAGGGCGAAAACCGCCTGTGAAGTGGCTGAAATTTCCTATAAGAAATTCCGTCAGTTGATCCAGGTGAACCCGGATATCCTGATGCGCCTGTCTGCGCAGATGGCAAGCCGGCTGCAGGTTACTTCAGAGAAAGTGGGCAACCTTGCTTTCCTTGACGTTACCGGGCGTATCGCACAAACCCTGCTAAACCTGGCAAAACAACCGGATGCCATGACTCACCCGGACGGCATGCAAATCAAAATTACCCGCCAGGAGATCGGCCAGATTGTCGGTTGCTCACGCGAAACCGTCGGCCGTATTCTGAAAATGCTGGAAGATCAAAACCTCATTTCTGCCCACGGCAAAACCATCGTGGTTTACGGCACGCGTTAATCACACGCTGGGCGCCAGGAAATAGCAAACGCCCCGTGGCCAACCGGCCACGGGGCGTTTATTTTGCACGGCGCTAGCTCGCTGTGCCCGCCGCTTAGGCGTTTATCACGTCCTGCACCGCCAGTTCAAACAGCGCCATCCCCGCGTCGATATCTTCCAGTTCCACCACCAGCGAAGGCGCAAAGCGGATCACATCTGGCCCGGCGTTAAGGATCATCAGCCCACGCGCCGCCGCCGCAGTCAGAAACTCACGCGCCTTGCCGTGATAGCCCGGCACCAGTTCCGCGCCGATCAGCAGCCCCATCCCCCGCACTTCGGAGAAAATCGCGTACTTCTCGCCAATCCGTTGCAGCGCCTGCACAAACAGGCCGTGGCGCTGTTCAATGCCGCTCAGCACCTCTGGCGTGTTGATGACGTCCAGCGCCGCTTCAGCGACCGCACAGGCAAGCGGGTTGCCGCCGTAGGTAGTGCCGTGGGTGCCCACGTGCATCACCGAAGCGATTTCCTCGGTGGTCAGCATGGCGCTGACCGGGAAACCGCCGCCCAACGCTTTAGCGGTGGTCAGGATATCCGGCGTTACGCCATAGTGCATATAGGCGAACAGCTTGCCGCTGCGCCCCATGCCGCTTTGCACTTCATCAAACACCAGCAGCGCCTGATGGCGATCGCACAGCTCGCGCACCCCTTTCAGGAACGCGGCGTCCACCGGCATAATGCCGCCCTCGCCCTGGATGGGTTCCATCACCACCGCGCAGGTGTGGTCGTCCATCACCGCCTTCACGGCGGCCAGATCGTTGAACGGCACGTGCACAATGTCGGCAGGCTTCGGCCCGAAGCCGTCGGAGTATTTCGCCTGGCCGCCGACCGAAACGGTAAACAGCGTGCGACCGTGGAAAGCATTATAGAACGCGATGATTTTGGTCTTGTACGGGCTGTGGCGGGTAATTGCGTAATGCCGGGCCAGTTTAAACGCCGCTTCGTTGGCTTCCGCCCCGGAGTTGGCGAAAAATACCCGATCGGCAAACGTCGCCGCAATCAGCTTACTGGCCAGGCGCAGCGCCGGCTCATTGGTAAACACATTGCTGGTATGCCACAGGGTTTCCCCCTGCTCTTTCAACGCCGCGACCAGCGCCGGGTGGCAGTGGCCAAGCGCCGTCACCGCAATACCGCCAGAGAAATCAATATACTCTTTCCCTTGCTGATCCCACACGCGGCTGCCCTGGCCTTTCACCGGCACAAACTGTGCGGGTGCATAAACGGGCAAAATTACCTGATCAAATGTACTACGGCTGACTGTGGATTTTTCGGTCATTCTTGGGCCCCACCCTGTACGCAATAAGAATTTATCGTTGCCATTAAGTGAAAATATAATCACAAAATATGCATAAAAAACCACTCAAGGGCAAACCTAAATCATCAAAAGCAGGTAAAAAAAACCTAACCGATTAACTCTTAAGGAAATTGCCCAAAAGCTGATGCCCCTGCTCGCTAAGAATGCTTTCCGGATGGAATTGTACCCCTTCCAGCGGCAGCGTGCGGTGGCGGATCCCCATTACCTCATCACGTACCCCTGCACGCTCGCTCCAGGCCGTCACCTCAAAGCAATCCGGCAACGTAGCGGCCTCCAGCACCAGTGAGTGATAACGGGTTACGGTCAACGGATTATTCAAGCCGGCAAACACGCCGCGGCCGTCGTGGCGAATGGCGGAGGTTTTGCCATGCATCACATTGCGGGCGCGCACGACGCTGGCGCCAAACGCCTGCCCCAAAGCCTGATGGCCCAGGCAAACGCCGAGGATCGGCAAACGACCGGCAAAATGGCGGATCGCCGCCAGGGAAATGCCGGCCTCATTCGGCGTGCACGGGCCGGGGGATATCACCAGTTGCCGCGGAGCCAGGCGTTCGATGTCGGCCAGTTGCAGTTCGTCGTTGCGTTTGACCAGCACCTCGGCGCCCAGCTCGCAGAAATACTGATAAAGATTATAGGTAAAGGAGTCGTAGTTATCGATCAGCAGCAACATACTCAAATCAACTTATTATAAAAATAACGGTGTTTTCTTGCGTTGACGGGGCTGGCGCTTATTTTTTGCGGCCGCCCATGATTGAACCTAACACACCGCGCAGAATTTGGCGGCCCAGATCGCGCGCCATACTTTTCGCGGCGGTCTGCACGATGCCGTCACGCTTGCCGCCACGCGGGCCGGTTGAACCGAACAAGATCTCGTTCAGCCCCCCCATCAATCCCCCACCGGCCGGTTCCTGCGCCGGTTTGCTCGCCGGCTGGCCGGGCTGCGGTTTACCCACGGTAGTAAAGCCTTCAGCAGAGAGTTTCTCGTAGGCCGACTCACGATCCACCATATCCTCATAGCGGCCGTACAGCGGTGATTTATTGATGGCGCTATTCAACCCCTCGGCGCCCAGCATCCCCATTTTCGATTCCGGCGCGATAACCATGGCGCGCTCCACCACGTTAGGCCGGCCTTTTTCATCCAGGAAAGACACCAGCGCTTCGCCCACGCCCAGCTCGGTAATCGCGGTTTCCGCATCAAACGCCGGGTTGGCGCGCAGGGTTTGCGCCGCCGCCTTCACGGCTTTTTGATCGCGTGGGGTAAAGGCACGCAGCGCGTGCTGCACGCGGTTGCCCAGTTGGCCAAGCACGCTGTCTGGAATATCCAATGGGTTTTGGGTGACGAAGTAAACACCCACGCCTTTGGAGCGGATCAGGCGCACGACCTGTTCAATTTTGCTCAGCAGCGCCTCTGGCGCATCGTTGAATAACAGGTGCGCTTCGTCGAAGAAGAACACCAGCTTCGGCTGTTCCGGATCGCCGACTTCCGGCAGTTGTTCAAACAGCTCCGCCAGCAGCCACAGCAGGAAGATGGCATACAGTTTCGGCTGATTAATCAGCTTATCAGCCGCAAGCAGGTTGATCACGCCGTGGCCGTTGCTGTCGGTACGCATCAGATCGTTGATATCCAGCATCGGCTCGCCGAAGAACTGGTTGGCGCCCTGATCTTCCAGCGCCAGCAGCCCACGCTGGATGGCGCCGATGGAGGCGGTAGAAATATTGCCGTACTGGGTTTGGTACTGTTTGGCGTTATCGCCGACGTACTGCACCATGGCGCGCAAATCTTTCATGTCCAGCAGCAGCAGGCCGTTGTCATCGGCAATGCGGAACACAAGTTGCAATACGCCTTGCTGAATGTCGTTCAAATCCAGCAGCCGCCCCAGCAGTAGAGGGCCAAGATCGGATACCGTGGCGCGGATCGGGTGGCCCTTTTCGCCAAAAATATCCCATGGGATGATGTTGCACGCCTGCGGCTGCCAGTCGGTTACGCCGATCGCCGCAAGCCGCGCCTGCAGCTTTTCCGAAGGCTCGCCCGCGGCGCCGATGCCGGACAGATCGCCCTTCACGTCCGCCAGGAACACCGGGACGCCAATGCGGGAAAACTGCTCGGCCATTCTTTGCAGCGTGACCGTTTTACCGGTGCCGGTGGCGCCGGTGATCAAGCCGTGGCGGTTCGCCAACGCGGGTAAAATAGCCAAGTCCTGCGCCGGCTTCCCGGCGTGCAGCGCTTTGGCGATAATCCGTGCTTCACTCATTTCATGTTCCTTAACGCAGACGGGGCGCAAACGCGCCGGTGAATGCGATAAAGCTATAAGCGCAGCGTAAGCCCGTCAAGCATGGCATACTCGGCAGCGGAAATGGGGCGGCTAACCGCGCAACCCGAGCTCTTCCTTCAACGATTTCAGGTAGCGGCGGCTGACCGGCACCGGTTCCCCCACCGACATGATCATTTCCGCCGCGCCGCTTTCCTCGAAGCGAATCTCCCGCACCTGTTCCAGATTGACCAGGTATTGCCGGTGGCAACGCACCAAAGGCGTGCGGCTTTCCAGGGTGCGCAGCGTCAGTTCGGTGAAACACTCCATGCCGTCGTCGCGCACCACGTAAACGCCGCTTAGGCGCGAGCGAATGGCGATCACTTCATCGAAGCGCAGCAGGTAAATCCGGCTATGACCGGTGCAAGGGATATATTTCAGGTAGCCGGCGCTCTCTTCCAGCGCGGCGATATCCTGCGGGGCACGGCTTTGCTGCAGCCGCTGCAGCGTTTTGTTCAACCGCTGCGGCTCGGCAGGCTTGAGCAGGTAATCAAACGCATGTTCCTCAAAAGCCTGCACCGCGTATTCATCGTACGCGGTGAGGAACACGATATACGGCATACGGTTAGGATCGAGCATGCCGACCATCTCCAGCCCGCTGATGCGCGGCATCTGGATATCGAGAAACACCACGTCCGGCTGCTGGCGGTGGATCACGCTGATCGCCTCAATGGCATTGGCGCATTCTCCAATCACCGTAATGCCCTCATGCTCTTCCAGCAGGTGGCGCAGGTTATCACGGGCGGAAGGTTCGTCATCAACAATCAGGACGTTCAACGTCATGCGGCCCCCATCAACGGCTCGCCGAGCGGCACATTGAGCGTAATACGGGTAAATGCTTCCGGTTCACACACCACCTGCACACCGTAGCCCTCGCCGTAGCGCACGCGGATGCGCTTATCCACCAGGTTCATGCCCAATCCCTGGCTGTGCGGCTGCGGCTGGAACAGCCCAGCGTTATCGGTCACCTGCAGCAACAGGTGCCCCGCTTCGCAGCGCGCGCCGATGTCGATCCGGCCAACCCCCAGCATGTGCGAAGTGCCGTGCTTGATCGCATTCTCGACGATCGGCTGCAGGGAGAATGCCGGCAGACGCACCGCCATCAGCTCTGGCGGCAGCGAAACGGCGATCTCCAGCCGATCGGCAAAGCGCGCCTTTTCAATTTGCAAATAGGCGTTTACATGCTCCAGCTCATCCGCCAGGCTCACCTCATCGTCGGAGCGTTTGAGATTCTTGCGGAAAAACGTGGAAAGGTACTGCACCAGCTCGCAGGCGCGATCGCCGTCGCGCCGAATGACCGCCACCAGCGTATTCAGCGCGTTAAACAGAAAGTGTGGATTGACCTGCGCATGCAGCAATTTGATTTCCGACTGCGCCAGCAGCTGTTTGTGGCGCTCATATTGCCCAGCCATGATCTGCGCCGAAAGCAGGCTGGCGATCCCTTCACCCAGCGTGCGGTTGATAGTGCTGAACAGTTTGCTTTTTGGTTCGTACAGCTTGATGGTGCCGATCACCCGTTGGTTTTCGCCGCGCAGCGGGATCACCAGCGTTGAGCCGAGTTTGCAGTTGGGGTTGATCGAACAGCAGTAGGCCACTTCATTCCCGTCGGCATAGACCACCTGGTTGTGATCGATAGCGTGATGAGAATGCGCCGAAGCGATCGGCGTGCCCGGCAGATGATGATCGTCACCGATGCCAATGAACGCCAACAGCTTTTCGCGATCCGTAATCGCTACCGCGCCGATGCCCAGTTCCTGGTAGATCACCCGCGCCACCTTCATGCTGTTTTCCTGATCGAAGCCCTGGCGCAGGATGCCCTCCGTCAGTTCGGCAATCTTCAACGCCTTGGAAGAAAACGCGCTGGTGTATTTTTCAAACATCGCACGGCGATCGAGCAGAATTTGCATAAACATCGCCGCGCCCAGCGTGTTGGCGATCATCATCGGCAACGCAATGTATTCCACCAGCCGCAGAGCCTCGCCGAATGGGCGGGCGATGGCGAGGATAATCGCCATCTGCAGCATTTCAGCCACCAGCGCCACCCCGGCAACGAAAAGCGGATTGAATAACAGATCGATACGGCGGCGGCGCATGGCGATGCTGTGCACAATGCCGCCCACCAGGCCTTCGGTGATGGTCGAAACCGCACAGGCGACGTCGGTCATCCCGCCGAGCGTATAGCGGTGCAGCCCACCGGTCAGCCCCACCAAAAAGCCAACGGATGGCCCGCCAAGCAAGCCGCCCAATACGGCGCCGATGGCGCGGGTATTGGCGATAGAATCCTGGATATGCAGGCCGAAATAGGTGCCCATAATGCAGAACACCGAAAAGATCACATAGCACAGCAGCTTATGCGGCAGGCGGATAGTGACCTGGGTCAGCGGAATAAACAGGGGTGTTTTACTTAACAAGTAGGCGATAACGAGATACACGCACATCTGCTGCAATAACAGCAACACCTGATTAAATTCATACATCTTTGCAGCTTATCCTGAACGAAGGCCAATGAACGCCGGGTTGCCAGCCACAATGGCCTGCCGCCATAAAGATAATAGCAGCGCCATCAGCAACCTGATTACCCATAGCGCATTAAACCATGCCGTGCAGAAGAAAAAAGTGATGTACGCAATGCTTCGGGAAGGAGGGGAACAACAGGCCGGCCCCCCAGGCGGGGCGCCGGCGCGCGGTAAAACTTATGGCAGCACTTTCGCCGACAGAATGACGACCGGCTTGCTGGGCACATTCTGGTAAGGGCCGACATTGGCGGTCGGCACCTGGGAGATTTTATCCACCACATCCATGCCTTTCACCACTTTACCAAACACCGCATAGCCGAAGTCACGCTGGCCGTGATCCAAAAAGGCGTTATCCGCCACGTTCAGAAAGAACTGGCTGGTAGCGCTGTCTTTATCCGCGGTACGCGCCATTGAGATGGTACCGCGCAGGTTGCGCAGCCCATTGTCCGCCTCGTTTTTAATCGGCGCATTGGGGCTTTTCTGTTGCATGTCCGCGGTAAAACCGCCGCCCTGGATCATAAAGCCGGGGATAACGCGGTGGAACGTGGTGTTGTTATAAAAACCGCTGTTCACGTAGTCGATGAAATTCTTGGTCGACACCGGCGCCTTCTGGCCATCAAGCGCCAGTTCGATATTCCCGGCCGAGGTGGTCAACATCACGTGGGTTTCACCGGCGGCAAGCGCAGCAGGCGCCACGGCAACCAGGGAACACAAGGCGACAAGGGTCACTAAAGTACGTTTGAACATGCACAGATCCTTCTTCTAAGAGACAAACAACGTGAAAGCGCATTGATTCTAAAGTGCCCTTTCCGGGAGTACCAGCCATTTACCTATATTTACGCAGCCATCCAATGCTGATGTACTCACTTTGGCCGGGCTACCGCCGCTGGCGGCATTTTAAGGCCGCATTCGCCGGCGGCCGGCAGCATTGCAATCAAATCAAGATCACAAAAACATTTACCAATTACTGACTTATTGCATCAAAAATAGATAGTAATCACAAAAAAGACGGTTAGCTATGTTAGGATTCCTAGCCTGGGGGCCGTGTGGAGATTTTCCGCCTGTAGGGGAAAATCTGCGGCCTTAATGCCAGTTTGTAAGAGCCTTCCAATAGCCTTGTTTGCTGCGGCAATTTTATTGCGGGCCCCCGTCGGGGCTTTGTGTATGCGCTGTGCATACAGGCGCTAATATTTCCGAGCTGTGGTAATAAAAGGTCTGTTGGGCAGCGCTCTGAACCTCAACAGACATATCGGGCTCATATTCAATGAATAACAGCAACCGCATCCGGCTAACCTGGATCAGTTTTTTTTCTTACGCGCTGACCGGTGCCTTAGTTATCGTCACAGGGATGGTGATGGGAAATATTGCAGAATACTTTAATCTGCCGATTTCCAGCATGAGTAATACCTTTACTTTCCTTAACGCCGGCATCTTGATTGCTATCTTCCTGAACGCCTGGCTGATGGAAATCATCCCGTTGAAACGCCAGCTCATCTTCGGCTTTATTCTGATGGTGTTGGCCGTTGCCGGGCTGATGGTCGGTAAAAGTCTGGCCGTGTTCTCCCTGTGCATGTTTGTGCTCGGCGTGGTCAGCGGTATCACTATGTCGATCGGCACCTTCCTGATTACCCATATGTATGCCGGCCGCCAGCGTGGTTCCCGCCTGCTGTTCACCGACTCCTTCTTCAGTATGGCCGGGATGATTTTCCCGATTGTCGCCGCCATGCTGTTGGCGCGCCATATCGGCTGGTATTGGGTCTACGCCTGTATCGGTCTGCTGTACGTGGCGATCTTTATCCTGACGCTGTATTCTGAATTCCCGGTGTTGGGCAACAAAAGCCCAGCCAGCGGTGAGCCGGTAGTCAAAGAAAAATGGGGTGTTGGCGTGCTGTTCCTGGCGATCGCCGCGCTGTGCTACATTCTGGGCCAACTGGGCTTTATCCAGTGGGTGCCGGAATACGCCACCAAATCTTTCGGTATGGATATTGGCCAGGCCGGCAAGCTGGTCAGCGATTTCTGGACTTCTTACATGGTGGGCATGTGGGTGTTCAGCTTTATCCTGCGCTTTTTCGATCTGCAGCGCATTGTTACCGTGCTGGCAGCCCTGGCGACGGGGGCCATGTACCTGTTTGTCAGCACTGATAACCCGGAACACCTGGGCTACTTCATCATGGGCCTGGGCTTTATCTCCAGCGCGATCTACACCACGCTGATTACCCTGGGTTCGCTGCAAACCAAAGTTTCCTCACCGAAGCTGGTGAACTTTATCCTGACCTGCGGCACCGTCGGCACCATGCTGACCTTTATCGTGACTGGGCCGATCGTGGCACAAGGCGGAGCCCATGCCGCGCTGGTGACCGCCAACGGGCTGTATCTGGCGGTATTCGTGATGTGCCTGCTGCTTGGCTTTGTCACCAAACACCGCAGCCACGGCCACGTAACCCGCTGATTGCGGTTTACCGCCATATGAAACAGGGCGCCTTGGCGCCCTGTTGTTTTATCCCTACCAGCTATTTCCTTTTACACCCTACCGGCTTAGCGGCGGAAATCCACCTGCTCATCCTGCGCCAAGTGCAGCGTGGTTTGCGCCGGCCGGGTTTCGGCAATCACGGCCCCGCGGCGAATCGAATAGCGCACCGGCGTTTGGCGGCGCACCGCATCAAAGCCGCTCTCTGCCGGCAGGATCACCAGGTTGGCGCTGTTGCCCGCCGCCAGCCCGTAATCATCAAGATGCAGCGTACGCGCACTGTGGGTGGTGATAAGCTTCAGGCCATCGTCAATCTGGCCGTAGCCCATCAGTTGGCAAATATGCAGGCCCATGTGCAGCACCTGCAGCATGTTGGCGGTGCCGAGCGGGTACCAGGGATCGAACACATCGTCATGGCCAAAGCAGACGTTAATGCCGGCGTCCAGCATCTCTTTCACCCGGGTAACGCCGCGCCGCTTCGGATAGCTGTCAAAGCGCCCCTGCAGATGAATGTTCACCAGCGGGTTGGCAACAAAGTTGATGCCGGACATTTTCAACAGCCGGAACAGCCGCGAGGTATAGGCGCCGTTATAGGAATGCATCGCGGTGGTATGGCTGGCCGTCACCTTATCGCCCATGCCCAGCTTCAGGGCCAGCGCCGCGACGGTTTCGACAAAACGTGATTGCTCATCGTCGATCTCGTCGCAGTGCACATCCACCAGCCGCTGGTATTTATCGGCCAGCGCAAACGCCTTATGCAGCGACTCCACACCATATTCACGCGTAAATTCAAAGTGCGGGATAGCGCCAACCACATCGGCCCCCAGCCGCAGCGCCTCTTCCAGGAGCGCCTCGCCGTCGGGGTATGACAGTATCCCCTCCTGCGGGAAGGCGACAATCTGCATCGTGACCCAAGGCGCCACCTCCTGTTTCACCTCCAGCATGGCGCGCAGCGCGGTCAACGTGGGATCGGAGACGTCAACGTGGGTGCGTACGTACTGCACGCCGTTGGCAATCTGCCATTTCAGCGTTTGCCAGGCGCGCTGCTTAACGTCTTCATGGGTTAACTGCGCCTTGCGCTCCGCCCAGCGTTCAATGCCTTCAAACAGCGTGCCGGACTGGTTCCACGCCGGCTGCCCGGCGGTCTGGGTGGTATCCAGGTGGATGTGCGGCTCGATAAACGCCGGCAACGCCAGGCCCCCTTCGGCGTCCAGCACGTCGCTGCGCCACTCCTGCCCTTCCGGCTGCGGGATAATGTGGGCAATGCGCCCCTGATCAATCGCCAGTTGCCACAGCCCCTCATGCCCGCTCAGGCGCAGGTTATCGATAAACTTCACGGGATTGTTCGCCACCTTTCACCTCTGATCTGCCACACCGTTTTCTCCATCATACGGGGGCGATAGGCTACTGACAAAGTGGCTTACGCCACACTGGCCTCACTTTTCCGCCAAATGCGTGTTTTTCTCATTAACTGCAACGTTTCAGCTAAAGTTGAATAAAAACCACAACTTATAAAATATCTTTTAAAATCATCCATATAACACCTTGGAGGTATATGGAAGCGTGCTTGATTTGTATCAATAAACCGCTATCGGGGAAGAATAAGGTAAGGCAAGAAAATGAAAAAATTGAGGCAAAAATGAGCAAAGTCAAGCTTGCCGTCATCGGCAATGGCATGGTCGGCCACCGGTTTATCGAAGATCTGTTAGAGAAAGCAGACAAAGACCAGTTTGCGATCACCGTGTTCTGTGAAGAACCGCGCGTCGCTTACGATCGCGTGCACCTTTCTTCCTATTTCTCCCACCATACCGCCGAAGAGCTTTCGCTGGTGCGCGAAGGCTTTTATGAAAAACACGGGGTAACGGTGCTGGTGGGCGAACGCGCCATCACCATTAACCGCACCGAAAAGGTCATACACTCAAACACCGGGCGCACGGTGTTCTACGACAAGCTGATCGTCGCCACCGGCTCTTACCCATGGGTGCCACCGATTAAGGGCTCAGAGGGCCAGGACTGCTTTGTGTACCGCACCATTGAAGATCTGAACGCCATTGAAGCCTGCGCCCGCCGTAGCCAACGCGGCGCGGTGGTCGGCGGCGGCCTGTTGGGGCTGGAAGCCGCCGGCGCGCTAAAAAGCCTGGGGGTGGAAACCCATGTGATTGAATTTGCGCCGGTGTTGATGGCCGAACAGCTCGATCCGATGGGTGGCGATCAGCTGCGCCGCAAGATTGAGCGCATGGGGGTGAAAGTACACACCGGCAAAAATACCCAGGAAATCATCCACCACGGGCAGAACGCGCGCAAAACCATGCAGTTTGCCGACGGCACGGCGCTGGAAGTCGATTTCATCGTCTTCTCCACCGGCATCCGCGCGCAGGACAAGCTGGCGCACCAGTGTGGGCTGGCCACCGCGCGCCGCGGCGGCATCGTGATCGACGATCGGTGCCAAACCTCGGATCCGGACGTCTATGCCATCGGCGAATGCGCCTCGTGGAACGAACGCACCTTCGGCCTGGTGGCGCCGGGCTACAAGATGGCGCAGGTGGTGGCCGATCATCTGCTGGGGCGTGAAAACGCCTTCGAAGGCGCCGACATGAGCGCAAAACTGAAGCTACTGGGCGTAGACGTCGGCGGCATCGGCGACGCCCACGGCCGCACTGAAGGCGCGCGCAGCTATGTCTACCTCGACGAAAGCCAGGAAGTCTACAAGCGGCTGGTGGTCAGCGCCGACAATAAAACCCTGCTCGGCGCGGTGCTGGTCGGCGACACCAGCGACTACGGCAACCTGTTGCAACTGGCGCTGAATGCTATCGAACTGCCGGAACACCCGGACAGCCTGATCCTGCCGGCGCACGCCGGCAGCAAGCCGGCCATCGGCGTGGATTCCCTGCCGGAAACCGCCCAAATCTGTTCCTGCTTTGACGTCAGCAAGGGCGATATCATTAACGCGGTGAACATGGGCTGCCATACCGTGGCCGCCATCAAGGCGCAAACCAAAGCCGGCACCGGCTGCGGCGGCTGCATCCCGCTGATTACCCAAGTGCTGAATGCCGAACTCAGCAAACAGGGCATTGAAGTCAACAACCACCTGTGCGAACACTTCGCCTATTCGCGCCAGGAGTTGTACCACCTGATCCGTGTGGAAGGCATCAAGTCGTTCGAAGAATTGCTGGCCAAATACGGCAGCGGCTACGGCTGCGAAGTGTGCAAACCCACCGTCGGCTCGCTGCTGGCATCCTGCTGGAATGAGTATGTGCTCAACCCGCAGCTCACGCCGTTGCAGGATACCAACGACAATTTCCTCGGCAACATCCAGAAAGACGGTACTTATTCGGTGATCCCACGTTCCGCCGGCGGGGAGATAACCCCGGAAGGGCTGCTGGCTATCGGGCAGATCGCCAAGGAATACGGCCTGTACACCAAGATCACCGGCTCACAGCGTATCGCCATGTTTGGCGCGCAAAAGGACGATCTGCCGGCCATCTGGGAAAAACTGATCGCCGCCGGCTTTGAAACCGGCCATGCCTACGCCAAAGCGTTGCGCATGGCGAAAACCTGCGTCGGCAGCACCTGGTGCCGCTATGGCGTTGGCGACAGCGTTGGCTTTGGCGTGACGCTGGAACACCGTTACAAAGGCATCCGCACGCCGCACAAAATGAAGTTTGGCGTCTCCGGCTGCACCCGCGAATGCGCCGAAGCGCAGGGCAAAGACGTTGGCGTGATCGCGACCGAAAACGGCTGGAACCTCTACGTATGCGGCAACGGCGGCATGAAGCCACGCCATGCCGATCTGCTGGCGGCCGATCTGGATCGCGAAACCCTGGTACGCTATCTGGACCGCTTCATGATGTTTTATATCCGCACCGCCGATAAGCTGCAACGCACCTCCGTCTGGCTGGACAACCTGGAGGGCGGCATCGACTACCTACGCAGCGTCGTCATCGACGATAAGCTGGGTATCAACGCGCAGCTGGAAGCCGATATCACCACCCTGCGCGCCGCCTTCCGCTGCGAGTGGAAAGAAACCGTCGAGCACCCACAGGCGCAGTTGCGTTTCGCCCACTTTATCAACAGCGGCCGACGCGATCCCAACGTGCAGATGGTCGCGGAGCGCGAACAGCACCGCCCGGCGCGCCCGGATGAGCGCATCCCCGTGAAGTGGCTTGCAACCGAGGAGAACAACGCATGAGCCAGTGGATTACCGTTTGCCCGCTCGCCGATATCCTGCCCGGCACCGGCGTCTGCGCCCTGATTGGCAGCCAACAGGTGGCGATATTCCGCCCCACGGCGGAGGAACAAGTGTTCGCCATCAGCAATATCGATCCCTTCGCCCAGGCCAGCGTGCTTTCCCGCGGCCTGATCGCCGAACACCAGGGCGAACTGTGGGTCGCCAGCCCACTGAAAAAACAGCATTTCCGTCTGAATGACGGTTTTTGTCTCGAGGATGAAAGCCGTTCGGTGCCCAGCTTTGCCAGCCGGGTGGCCAACGGCATGGTGCAGATCGCCGCATAACCTTTGTATTATTAACCTTTGGGATCACGTATGTTCACCGACACCATCAATAAATGCGCCGCCAATGCAGCGCGCATCGTTAAGCTGGCCAAAGAAAACCCGTTGGGCTTTTGGATCAGTTCGGCCATGGCCGGGGCCTATGTCGGCCTGGCTATCATCCTGATATTCACCCTCGGCAATCTGCTGGATCCGGCCCTGCGGCCGCTGGTGATGGGAGCCACCTTCGGCATCGCGCTGACGCTGGTGGTGATCGCCGGCTCCGAACTGTTCACCGGCCACACCATGTTCCTGACCTTTGGGGTCAAGACCGGCGCCATCCGCCCCGGCCAGATGTGGGCCGTACTGCCGCAAACCTGGCTCGGCAATCTGATCGGCTCGGTGTTCGTGGCGCTGCTGTATAACTACGGCGGCGGCAGCCTGCTGCCCGTCGATACCAGCCTGCTGCACACTGCGGCGCTGGCGAAAACCACCGCGCCGGCCAGCGTGCTGTTTTTCAAGGGCGCACTGTGCAACTGGCTGGTGTGCCTGGCGCTCTGGATGGCGCTGCGCGTAGAAGGCGCGGCCAAATTCCTGGCCATCTGGTGGTGCCTGTTGGCGTTTATCGCCTCGGGCTACGAGCACTCCGTCGCCAACATGACGCTGTTTGCCCTCTCCTGGTTCGGCCACCACAGCGATGCCTACACGCTCGGCGGCATCGGGCATAACCTGCTCTGGGTAACGCTGGGCAATACGCTGGCCGGCGCCGTGTTTATGGGATTGGGCTACTGGTACGCCACGCCGCGCGCCCAACGCCCACGGGCAGACAAGGCCCCCGCACGCCAAACCGCGTAATAGGGCGGCCGACTAACCCCGAGGATGATCGATGGACTACCTGCCTATTTTCTGCCAACTGCAACACAAGCCCTGCCTGCTGGTGGGCGGCGGTGAGGTTGCCGAACGCAAAGCGCGCCTGTTGCTGGATGCCGGTGCGGCGCTGACGGTCAACGCCTGCGCCTTTAGCCCGCAGTTTCACACATGGGCGGCACAGGGCCGGTTAACGCTGGTCAGCGGCCCCTTCCATGCCGATCTGCTGGCGGATAAGTGGCTGGCGATCGCCGCCACCGATCGGGTTGAAGTCAACGCGCTGGTCTATCAGTGCGCCAACCAACAGCGGATCTTCTGCAACGTGGTGGACGATCCGAAACGCGCCAGCTTTATCATGCCGTCGATTATCGATCGCTCCCCGCTGATGGTGGCCGTTTCTTCCGGCGGCAAAGCGCCGGTGCTGGCGCGCCTGCTGCGCGAAAAACTGGAAGCCATGCTGCCGCAGCATCTGGGCAAGCTGGCTGCACTCGGCGGCGCGCTGCGCCAACGGGTGAAAAGGCATTTTGCCGAACCTGGCGCCCGCCGCCGCTTTTGGGAAAAGTTGTTCGCCCACCACCGGCTGGCACAGGCGCTCGCCAATCAGGACACTGACCAAGTAGAGCAACAGGTTGAGGCGCTGTTCAGCCAGCCGCTGGCGGCCCGTGGGGAAGTTACCTTGGTCGGCGCCGGACCCGGTGATGCGGGGCTGTTGACGCTCAAGGGGTTGCAAGAACTGCAGCAGGCCGACGTGGTGGTCTACGATCGGCTGGTATCAGAAGGCGTCATGGCGCTGATGCGCCGTGACGCCGAGCGTATTTTCGTCGGCAAGCGCGCCGGCCACCACTGCGTGCCGCAGCAGCAAATTAACCAGATCCTGCTCACGCAGGCGCAGGCGGGCAAGCGCGTGGTGCGCCTGAAAGGCGGCGATCCGTTTATCTTCGGCCGCGGCGGGGAGGAGCTGGAAGCGCTGGCGGCGGCCAACATCCCCTTCTCCGTGGTGCCGGGCATTACCGCCGCCTCAGGCTGCTCGGCTTACAGCGGCATCCCGCTGACCCACCGCGATCATGCCCAGAGCGTGCGCCTGATCACCGGGCATGCCAAAACGGGCGGCAGCCTGCCCTGGGGCACGCTCGCCAAAGAGCAGCAGACGCTGGTGTTTTATATGGGGCTGACGCAGGCGGAGGAAATTCAATGCCAGTTGTTGGCGCACGGTATGAGCACCACCATGCCGGTAGCGCTGGTAGAAAACGGCACGTCCTGCCGCCAGCGGGTGATTGAGGGGCAACTTGGCCAATTGGCCATCCTGGCACGCCAGGCGGCCAGCCCCAGCCTGATCGTTGTCGGCAGCGTGGTCAGCCTGCGCAGCAAGCTGAACTGGTTTACTACCCAGGCGCAGCTGCAGCAAACGGTTAACATGGATGCGCTATCGCAACGGCAGGGCGTGCAGTAAACGGGCAAGGCGCCGGGGAAAGAACGGTACGCCGGCAAGCCAATGCCTGCCGGCGCTTACAACGATGAATCAGGGGTGCGCTACAAAGCCCACGGCCTGATAGACCTGCGCCAGCGTTTCCTGCGCGCGGGCGCGGGCTTTAGCGGCGCCGTCGCGCATCACCTGCTGCAGGAAGGCTTCATCGTTGCGGAAGCGGTGATAGCGCTCCTGCAGCTCAGACAGCATGCCGGAAACCGCCTCGGCAACCGCGCCTTTCAGGTGGCCATACATTTGGCCTTCAAACTCGGCTTCCAGTTCAACGATACTTTTGCCGGTTACGCCGGAGAGAATATCCAACAGGTTAGAGACACCCGCTTTGTTCGCCAAATCGTAGCGGATGACCGGCGGCTCGTCGGAGTCGGTCATCGCACGCTTAATTTTCTTGGTCACCGCTTTCGGATCTTCCAGTAGGCCGATCACGTTGTTGCGGTTATCGTCCGACTTGGACATCTTCTTGGTCGGATCCTGCAGCGACATCACGCGCGCGCCGGATTTCGGAATAAACGGCTCTGGCACCCGGAAGATGTCGCCATAAATGGCGTTAAAGCGGCCAGCCACATCACGGCTCAGCTCCAGATGCTGTTTCTGGTCTTCGCCTACCGGCACCTGGTTGGTTTGATACAGCAGAATATCCGCCGCCATCAGCACCGGATAGTCAAACAGGCCGGCGTTGATATTTTCCGCGTAACGGGCGGATTTATCCTTGAACTGGGTCATGCGGCTCAGCTCGCCGAAATAGGTGTAGCAGTTCAGCACCCAGCTCAGTTGGGTGTGTTCCGGCACGTGCGACTGCACAAAGATCGTGCTTTTCTGCGGATCGATACCGCAAGCCAGATACAACGCCAGCGTATCCAGCGTGGCCTTGCGCAGCTTTTCTGCGTCCTGACGCACGGTGATCGCGTGCAAATCGACGATACAGTAGATGCAGTCATATTCATCCTGCATCTGGACCCACTGACGCAGCGCACCCATGTAGTTGCCAATGGTCAGTTCGCCAGACGGCTGCGCGCCGCTAAATACGATGGGCTTACTCATGTTTAAATTTCCTGATTCTCTAAAGATGACAGCCCAAGAGCGGGCAACAAATCGGCAAAGCGTTCCAACACCAGATCAGGCTGGCTTAAGGCAATCGCTTCACCGTAGTTATAACCGTATGTCAAACCGACGCAGGGGCAACCCGCCGCCTGCGCTGCCTGAATATCATTACGTGAATCACCGACAAACAGCAACTCGTGGGTCCGCAGGCCCAACTTGCCGAGCACCAGATACAGCGGCGCCGGGTGTGGCTTTTTCGCCACCACATCGTCAGCGCCGATCACCAGGATGAAATCGGCGGCAATCCCCAGGGCAGCCAGCAGCGGCGCCACGAACGGCGTCGGCTTGTTGGTCACCAGCGCCAATGGGTAACCGTGCGCGACAAGCTGCTTCAGCGTTTCGCGCACCTGCGGGAACAGCCGGCTGCCGCTATCAACGGTTTGCGCATAGAAATGGTCGAACCGCCCGCGCGTTTGCTGGCACAAGGCCGGGGTCGCTTCCGCCCCGGCCCAGTGCAACGCACGCTGCACCAGCATATCGGCACCGTTGCCGATCCAGGTGCTCACGTGCGCTTCCCCAGCCGCCGGCAGGCCCATTTCCACTAAAGCCCGATCGAGCGCCGCCGCCAGCCCCGGCACGCTATCAACCAGCGTGCCATCAAGATCAAAAGCCAGAGCGCGAACAGCGCTGAAATCAGCCATGGGTCACCTTCGCCAGTTCGCTGCGCATTTGGTCGATAACGGCGCGATAGTCCGGCTTGCCGAAAATCGCCGAGCCGGCAACGAACATATCCGCGCCCGCCGCCGCAATTGCGCCGATATTCTCCACTTTTACCCCGCCATCCACTTCCAGGCGAATATCACGGCCGCTGGCGTCGATCAGTTTGCGCACCTGGCGCAGCTTATCCAGCGTGGCCGGGATAAATGACTGGCCGCCAAAGCCGGGGTTAACGGACATCAGCAGGATCACATCGACCTTATCCATCACGTAATCCAGATAGCTCAGCGGGGTGGCCGGGTTGAACACCAGCCCGGCTTTGCAGCCCTGTTCTTTAATCAGTTGCAGGGTACGATCGACATGCTCAGAGGCTTCGGGATGAAAGGAGATATAGCTGGCACCGGCCTTGGCGAAATCCGGCACGATACGGTCAACCGGCTTCACCATCAGGTGCACGTCGATCGGTGCGGTGATGCCGTAATCACGCAGCGCCTGGCACACCATCGGGCCAATGGTTAGATTTGGCACGTAGTGATTGTCCATCACGTCAAAGTGCACCACATCGCCGCCGGCGGCCAAAACCTTGGCGGTGTCCTCACCTAAACGGGCGAAGTCCGCTGACAGGATGGATGGGGCAATCAAAAACTGTTTCATCCGCTTCTCCAAACATAGGGTTTGAGGTTGTCTATGCCGGGGCTTTACGGGCGGTGCCCCGCCATGGATCGTGATCCAGATTATCGATACAACGCCAAAAGTTCGTTCACTTTGCTGCGGCCAAGTATATTGCGGCTAATGGTGCGGCGCGCCTTCACCACAAACAACGAGGCATGCTGATACCAGTCGCGCGTCAGTTCGGTATCATGGTTGGATATCAGCACCGGCACTTGGCTTTCCACCGCCAGCTGGTGCGCAATTTGCGCCAAGCCTTGCTGATCGGCAATGCTGAAACTGTTGGTGTGATAAGCCGTAAAGTTGGCCGTCGCCGAAAGCGGCGCATAGGGCGGATCGCAATACACCACGGCGCCCGATGCCGCTTTCAACATGGTATCGCGGTAATGCTCACAGACAAAAGTGGCGTTGCTTGATTTCTCCGCGAACCAGTACAGCTCTTCCTCTGGGAAGTAGGGCTTTTTATAACGCCCGAACGGCACGTTAAATTCGCCGCTAAGATTATACCGGCAGAGGCCGTTGTAACAATGACGGTTCAGGTACAGAAACAACAGAGCGCGCTGGTAAGGCTCACGGCTCGCATTAAACTCCTGGCGCAGCAGATAAAATTGATCGGCGTTGTTGAATTCGTCGGTGAACAGGATGCGGGCATCGCGCACAAAATCATCGGTGCGCTGCTTAACGATGTTATACAGGTTGATAAGATCGCTGTTGATGTCGGCGAGAATGTAGGACTCGTAATCCGTATTGAGGAATACTGAACCCGCACCCACGAAAGGCTCGATTAAGCAGTCCCCCGCTGGCAGGTGACGACGTATCTCGTCCACCAGCGGGTATTTACCACCAGCCCATTTTAAAAAAGCGCGGTTTTTCTTCATGCCGTCGTTAGCTACTTATTGAATTCAGAGCGGCGGATTGTACTCTGTTTCAGACAGCACATCAGCGCACAAAGTTAAATGATTTATTTTTTAATGTCTTGCTGCACCTGACGTATTGGCCGCGCCCAGGGTTTTTGGGCCTGAACATCCGCCGGCAGCGCCGCAACAGCGCGCTTCGCATCCGCAGAAGAAGCATAGACACCGTTCACCAACACATACCACGGTTTACCATTACGCTGGGTTTCATACACCAGATAGTTTTTCAGCTTCTGCTGGCGAGCAAAAGCGTTCAGCGTATCAGAGCGTGATGCACTGCTCAGTTGCAGGGTAAAGTGGCTGCCTGGGGCGGACTGGATCGTACCATTACCGCCAGTGCTGGCAGCCGTAGGCACCGGCTTACGGACTGGCGCTGGAGCATTCGCCACCGTTGCCGGTGCCCGATGCAGCGCAGCGGCCTGCGCTGGCTTGCCGGCAGGCTTCGCCGGCGCCTTGTGCGGCTGTGGCGGCACATTGCTATGAACAGGGCGCGTGGCTTCACGCGCGGCGGCACCGCTCATCACCGTCGCCGGTGCGGTCGGCAGCGTGGAAACGGCACCTTGCGCCGCGCTATCAACCGCCCCTTGCTGCTGGGACAGAGCATCGGTCATGTTGCCCGGCAGTTCGACGCGCTGCTGCGCACCGCCCTGTGGGGGAAGAGGCTGAGCTTCCGTCGGGGTGCTGGCGATCGGCGGCACGCTGATATTCTGCGGCTGGGAGGACGTGCTGACGCCATTCGCGTCATGGGTATCCGTTGTGCCGCCGGGAACCCCCTCATTCGCGGTGGTCAGCGAAGATGATCCCGCCAGGTTAATGTCGCGGGATGCGCCAGGCTGCGCCTGATTTGCCTCATGCTTGGTGGGGGCCTTCAGCGCGGCGCCGATACCAATCACAATCAACAACAGCACCAGAATGCCTATGCCGATCATCAGATGCTGGCGTGAAACAGCGAAACGCGGCCCTGATGGCGCCGGCTTGCGCGAACGCGTGGGGCGATCGCTGCTGTCTGGTCTTAAATCGTCTTCCGGTTTAAATTCATCCATCTGAAACCCTCCAACTAGAGGTAAAAGCCCGCCACGCCGATATGATGCGCCAAGAGCTCATTAACCTGAAATAGTAACAATGGGCAAAACCCCTCCGCACCTTAATTAATATAGATGCAAATCAGCTCTAAGCCACTGTTAATTAGCTAAATTTTTTCATTTATTCTACTGCGGCAGGCAATCAGCGATCGAAGCCAGCACAAGGTCATGCGCCACACCGCCGCGGACTTCCGCTTCACCAATGGCTTTCGGCAACACCAGCCGCAGCTCACCCGCCAGCACTTTCTTATCACGCATCATATGCGGCAGATAAGCTTGCGGCGCCATTTCCTGCGGCCCGGTAACTGGCAGCCCAGCACGCACCAACAATGCCTTAATACGCTCCACGTTTTGAGCGGAAAATTGGCCAAGGCGCCGGGCGGCTTGCGCGGCCATCACCATGCCGGCAGCCACACCCTCGCCGTGCAACCATACACCATAGCCCATTTCCGCTTCGATAGCATGGCCGTAGGTATGGCCCAGGTTTAGCAACGCGCGCTGCCCGCTTTCGCGTTCATCAGCGGCCACCACCTCGGCTTTCAGTTCGCAGCAGCGGCGGATACAGTACCCTAGGGCATCCATATCCAGCGCTCTTAGCGCATCAATGTTATTTTCCAGCCAGACGAAGAAATCCGCATCAAGAATAATCCCGTATTTGATCACTTCAGCCAGACCGGAGGATAATTCGCGCGCGGGCAGGGTTTGCAGGCAATCCAGATCCACCACCACCGAGGCTGGCTGATAGAACGCGCCAATCATGTTTTTACCCAAGGGGTGGTTGACGGCCGTTTTGCCACCAACGGAGGAATCAACCTGCGCGAGCAGTGAGGTGGGCACCTGAATAAAACGCACGCCGCGCTGGTAGCTCGCCGCGGCAAACCCCGCCAGATCGCCAATCACGCCGCCGCCAAGGGCAACCAGCGTGGTATCACGACCGTGGGGTTTTTCCAGCAACGCCGAGAACACCTGTTCGAGCACGGCAAGAGATTTGTACTGCTCACCATCAGGTAAAATCACCTGATCCACTATTACCCCTGCCTGCTCCAGCACGCGCCGAACGCGTGCCAGATACAGCGGCGCCAAGGTTTCGTTGGTGACTAGCATCGCTTGTTCACCCGCCTTCAGCGGCATAAAAGAAGCCGGATCGTTAAACAACCCGGCATCAATGGTAATCGGGTAGCTGCGCTCCCCAAGCGTTACGGTAATTCTCTCCATGCCCGCCCAGTGCCCTCTTTTTTTCCCTGCCCTGACAAGGAATACAATCAGTCTTACCGCATTAGCCAGGAGCTAATGCGGAAACCGCAATCAGTTGCTTTCCAGCAGATTAATGATCTGGTTGGCAACCACTTTAGCGCTTTGATCGTCGGTGCGGATAGTCACATCCGCAATTTCTTCGTACAACGGATTACGCTCTTTCGCCAACGCTTCCAGTACTTCACGCGGAGGAGCATCCACCTGCAACAGCGGGCGTTTTTTATCGCGCTGGGTGCGCGCCAACTGCTTCTCTATAGTGGTTTCTAAATAGACCACGACGCCCCGAGCCGACAGGCGGTTACGCGTTTCACGCGACTTTACCGAGCCCCCGCCGGTCGCCAACACAATCCCTTGTTTTTCCGTCAGTTCATTAATGACTTTTTCTTCACGATCGCGGAAGCCATCTTCGCCTTCTACGTCGAATACCCAGCCCACGTCAGCTCCGGTACGTCGCTCAATTTCTTGATCGGAGTCGAAGAACTCCATATTGAGTTGCTGAGCTAACTGACGGCCAATAGTGCTTTTGCCAGCACCCATAGGCCCAACCAGAAAGATATTGCGTTTCTCTGCCATGTTTTTCGGTATTACTAAGACAATTCGTTAATGATAACCCGCCCCGCCAATCAAATTAGCGGCGGGACCTAAACTGAAACCTCATGAGCGATAGTGCGAGATCAGACGGAAAATTATCTCAACACTCTTGGTAGTTTGGCAACCGAATAAATTGCTGCCCACGCCGCGGGAGGGAAACCATATGTTTTTAACGGCGTCTTGGCATTAATAAAAAAAACCCCGGAGCCTAATTCGGTAACCCTTGTAAGCTAAATCGGCCGCAGCGTCAAACGCAGATGCCCCTCTGGCGAGAAAAAAGTGTATCTCTGTATCAACTTTTAGCGCTTCATGTCTTGATCAGCGTCGGCGTAATGAAGATCACCAGTTCACGCTTTTTATGCTGCCGAGTGCTCTGCCGGAACAAACCGCCCAATAAGGGCACATCCCCAAGAAGCGGTACCTTTTCGGCGGTTTTGGCGTTCTCCCGCTGGAATATTCCCCCCAGCACGATGGTTTCGCCATTTTTTACCGTGACCTGGGTTTTGATCTCCTGTTTGTCGATCGTCAATATTTCACCCTCGGCCTGCGCGATAGAACGGCCAGGCATGTTTTGGCTGATTTGTAACGTGAGAGTGATACGGCCATTTGGCAAGATTTTGGGCGTGACCTCCATCCCCAACACCGCTTCCCTAAACTCGATCGACGTTGCGCCACTGGCGCCGCTGGACACCGCATAGGGGATCTCAGTGCCCTGCTTGATGCTCGCCGTTTGCTGGTTGGCCGTCAACAACCGGGGGCTGGCGATGATCTCCACCTCATTTTCCTGCTCAAGCGCGGTGAGCTCCAGGTCCAGCAAACGCCCGCTGATACGGGCCAGGTGAAACCCGACGTTGGCGGCGCTGTAATCCAACGGCAGCCCAACGTTGAAGCTGTCGATACGCAGGGTTTTCGCCGGGCGCTCATCGGCGGCCAGGCCCCAGCGCACGCCCAACGCCCGCAGGCTATCACTGCTGATAGTCACAATATGCGCGGCCAGTTGAACCTGTTCAAGCGGCGCGTCCATCGCAACAACCCAGTGTTTTAATACCGCCAGCCTTGGCGGCGTATCGCGGATCATCAGCGTATTGGTGCGTTTATCCACCAGCACGCTGCCCCGCTCGCTCAGTAACGTGCCACGCTGGGCATTAAGGCTTTGGGCGATGTGTTCCGCATCGGCATGGTTCAGCGCCAACGCTACGCTTTGCAACGGTTGCTGCAGCACCGCGGCCTGTGCCCGGCGTAGTTTTTCCTGCTCATCCGGCTCGGGAAGCACCATCATGACATTGCCATCCATCGTCATGCTCAACTTGCCCATCCGTAAAATGACGGCCAGCGCCTGCTGCCAGGGCACGTTGTCCAGCCGCAACGTCAAATTTCCGGCCACACCCTGCGCCGTCACCAGATTCAACTGCTGGAAATCGGCCAACGCCTGCAACACCACACTAACCGGAGCATCCTGGAACGCCATGGAGATGGGCATATCTTCCCGCACCACCGCCATGGCCGGCGCGCACAGGCTCCATAGCAGCATGGCTGCCCAAGCGAATCCTTTCATCGATGTTTCTTTCCTTATTATTTGCCCAGCGCCAAAACCACGCCGGCAGGTGCAGGCGCGCAGGCGGCCTCTACCGTAGCAGGGCCCAGCGCGATCTGGCGCCGTTCGATCGCCTGCACCTGCCAGCGACCGGCTAACAGCATTTGTGCCGGCACCAGGCGGATCCAGCCCATATCGGGCGCCACGAGCCAGGCATGGCGCGCGGCATCATTGCCGATAATCCCTTTTAATTGCCAACCTTGCAGGGCGCTACCGGTTTGCTCACACACTGCCACCGGCGGCGGTTGGAACGGGTTGCGCACATTTGCGGCAACCGCAGGCCATGCCCAGAGCGCCATCAGCAACCCTAACCCAAGGCGATTAATCATGCGGCTCCCCGAGGTTTTCCTGCAGCAGCATCTGTACCGCCAGTTCATCGCCATGCGCCTGTATGGTTAATTGGCCAATCCCCCACTGCACCGGGATGTTTTCCAGCAGTTGCAACAAGCCGGAATAATCGATCAACAAATGCAGACGTTGCCGGCCCGGCTCCCCCCGCTGCCAGCGTTGCAGGGTGCCGCCTGCGTCTTGCAACAACTCGCCCACATCGGCAGGCGCGCCCTGTTCCGCCGATGATTGCAAGCGGGCTTCCAGCTCGGCCAACGTGGGCAACGGCGCCAATTGCTGGCGCAATTCGCTAAGCTGCGTAGCCAGTTGCCGCTGCTGCGCCTGCTGTTCGCGGCACGCCAGCCATTCATTGCGCAGCATCAATGCGCCCGGCAACAGGCAGAGGCCAAGCAGCCCCCATTGCACAATCAGCCACTGCCACCCAGACCGCGCCAACCAGGAATGCAGCCAAAGGGGTAAAGGCTTATCCATTCCCGCTCCATTGCGCCTTCAGCGTAAATGACAGCGGCCCATCGTCACGTTGCACCACCTCTTCCAGGCGTTGCTGTTGCAGCAAGGATAGAGCGGCTAATTTGTGGCCAAACTGTGCAATGGCTAAATAGCGGTGGCTCATGCCACGCAGCACCAGCCCCTGGGGGCTCCCTTCCAGCGCCACCAGCCATAACGGTGTGGGCGCCAGCGTGGAACAATGCTGCAGCAGTTGCAGATAGCGCCGGTTTTGTTCGCCATTGCGCGCCAACTGCGCCGCGCGAGCAGCCTGCTGCGCTAAGCGCGACATAGCCTGTTGAACCTGTTGATAGCGCTGCACCAGTTCGCTTTTATGCTGCGCCAACAGTGCCAGCGCCTTGCCCTGCTGCACCTGTTGCTGGTGCAAAAAGGCAAATAATGCGATGCCGGCCACCAGCGCCGAAACCCCTTGGCCAGCAAAAACCGCGCGCCAGAAACGATAACGCTGCCATTGCGCCCGCGCACGCCACGGCAGAAAGTTCACCCGAAACATCAGCTATCCTCCTCGCGCAGCGCCAGCCCGGCGGCCAACACAAATGCGCCGGTAAGGGCCGGCAGCGGCGGCGACAGCTGCGCAAAGGCGGTAAAAGGCGACCAGGACACCGCCCCTTCGGGCAGACCTTCCGCCAACATACTGCTGTAATACACCTCTTTTTCCCCAAGCGCGGGGCAGTGCTCACGCACCACCGCCAACGCCTGCTCCGCGTGATGGCACTCGCTGGCCCGCAGCACGCCATAGGTAAAAGGTGCACTGCGCGGCCCCACCCATAACCACGCCTGTTCCAGGTGATGCAGCAGACCTGCCTCCGGGGCCAGCCCGCAGGCGGCCGCCACGCTGGCGAGCGCACAGGGCGTAATATCCACCACATCAGGGTGCAGCCCCGCCGCCTGCAGGCAATGCAACCACTGCTGCAACTCCTGCTGGCGTGCCGCCGTCAGCAGGAGTGACGTTGCCTGGGCCGCCGCCGGGCGATAATCCAGGGCGAGCATTTCGCGATCGAGCGGAAAACGCTTGCCCCCTTGCGCGGTAATATAGTCATGGCGCATTGGCTCACGCAGACGCGCATCCGGCACCGGCATGGCTTGCTGCAAAATGCGCTGGGCAGGCAAAGCAATGCGTAACGAAATATGTTTTGGCAACCGCACCCGCCATTGCCGAAGCGCCGCGATAAGCACCTGCGGATGGTCGAGATAACCATCGCGCAACACCGGCTGCGGTAACGGTTGCTGCCACCAGTGGCGCAGTTGCCAACCACCGCGCCGCCGCAAAGCCGCCAGGGCGCACACGCTGTTTTGCTGTATATCCAGCCCCACCTGCCATACTTGAGACAACCGCATTTCGCCGCCCTCCATGTAGCCAAGATGATAAAAGAACATATCCATGTCGCAGGCTTGCCTTTATACTACTGCGCGGTTGTTTATAAACTGCCCAAATGACATGAAATGGGAAATTTAAGGTGAAGTTCGTAAAGTATTTTTTAATCCTTGCAGTGTGTTGCATCGTGCTGGGAGCAGCCTCGATTTTTGGCTTGTACAAATATGTCGAGCCACAGCTGCCCGACGTCGCAACGCTGAAAGATGTGCGGCTGCAAATCCCGATGCAGGTTTACAGCGCCGATGGCGAACTGATCGCCCAATATGGTGAAAAACGCCGTATTCCTCTACAGTTAGCGCAAGTTCCGCCGGTGATGGTGCACGCATTCATCGCCACCGAAGACAGCCGTTTCTATGAACACCACGGTGTCGATCCGGTGGGTATTTTCCGTGCGGCTTCGATCGCGTTGGTCTCTGGCCACGCATCGCAAGGGGCGAGCACCATAACCCAACAGTTGGCGAGAAACTTCTTCCTCAGCCCGGAACGCACGCTGATGCGTAAAATCAAGGAAGCCTTCCTGGCTGTGCGCATCGAACAGATGCTGTCCAAAGATGAAATTCTGGAACTGTATCTCAACAAGATTTATCTCGGTTACCGCGCCTATGGCGTTGGCGCTGCGGCACAGGTCTACTTCGGCAAAGACGTCAGCCAGTTAACGCTGAGCGAAATGGCGACCATTGCCGGCCTGCCAAAAGCCCCGTCGCTGTATAACCCGCTCTACTCCCACGATCGCGCCGTGGCCCGGCGTAATGTGGTGCTCTCGCGCATGCTGGACGAGCACTACATCACTCAGGCGCAGTTCGATCAGGCGCGCAGCGAGCCGCTGGTCGCCAACTACCACGCCCCGGAAATCAGCTTCTCTGCGCCATATCTTGCCGAAATGGTGCGCCAGGAGATGATCAAGCGCTATGGTGAAAACGCCTATACCGATGGGTACAAGGTTCACACCACCATCACCAAAAAGTTGCAGTTGGCGGCGCAAGAATCGGTGCGCAATAACGTATTGAACTACGATATGCGCCACGGCTACCGCGGCCCGTCCAACGTGCTGTGGAAGGTGGGTGAAGCGGCCTGGAACCAGAAGCAGATTGTTGATTCATTAAAGAATCTGCCTAACTATGGCCCACTGGCGCCCGCGGTGATCACCGATGCCAATGCCGAACAGGCCACCGCCATGCTGGCCGACGGCAGCAGCGTCGCCTTGCCGATGGCCGGTATGCGCTGGGCACGGCCGTACAAATCCGACAATCTGCAAGGCCCGACGCCAAAACGGGTGACCGATGTGGTACAGGCCGGCCAGCAAGTGTGGGTGCGCAAAGTGAACGAAGACTGGTGGCTGGCACAAGTGCCGGACGTCAACTCAGCGCTGGTGTCTATCAACCCGAACGACGGCGCCATTAAAGCGCTGGTGGGCGGTTTTGATTTCAACCAGAGCAAGTTCAACCGCGTGACCCAGGCGCTGCGCCAGGTGGGCTCCAATATCAAGCCGTTCCTGTACACCGCGGCAATGGATAAAGGGCTGACCCTGGCCTCTATCCTGAACGATCTGCCGATCACCCGTTGGGATGCCGGCGCCGGCACCGACTGGCGGCCGAAAAACTCACCGCCGACCTACGACGGCCCGCTGCGCCTGCGCCAGGGCCTGGGGCAATCCAAAAACGTGATGATGGTCCGCGCCATGCGCGCCATGGGCATCGATTATGCGGCGGAATACCTGCAGCGCTTTGGTTTCCCGGCGCAGAATATCGTGCACTCCGAATCGCTGGCGTTGGGCTCGGCCTCCTTCACCCCGCTACAAGTGGTGCGCGGTTATGCCGTGTTCGCCAACGGCGGCTACCTGGTTGATCCTTACTTTATCACCCGGATTGAAGACGAAAGCGGCAATGCGGTGTTTGAAGCCAAGCCCAAAATTGTCTGTGAAAGTTGCAACCTGCCGGTGATTTACGGCGATACCCACCGCTCTGCGGTGCTGTCCGACGACAACGTGGAAAACGTGGCGGTCTCGCAAGAGAGCAACAACAGCGTGCCCATGCCGCAGCTTGAACAGGTTACCCCGGCGCAACTGCAGCAGGATGGCGATCAGCAGTACGCGCCGCACGTGATCAGCACCCCGCTGGCATTCCTGATGCACGATGCGCTGAACAGCAACGTCTTCGGCGAGCCGGGTTGGATGGGGACGGGCTGGCGTGCTGGGCGCGATCTGAAGCGCCATGATATCGGCGGCAAGACCGGCACCACCAACAGTTCCAAAGACGCCTGGTTCTCTGGCTATGGCCCCGAAACGGCCACTTCTGTATGGATTGGTTTTGACGATCACCGGCGTAACCTGGGCCGTTCGTCATCGTCCGGCGCGATTGAAGATCAGATCGCCGGCGGTGAAGGCGGGGCGAAAAGCGCCCAGCCGGCATGGGATGACTTTATGAAAGTCGCGCTGGAAGGCATTCCGGAGCAGAAAGTTACGCCGCCGCCAGGCATTATCAGCGTCACCATCGACAAGAGCAGCGGCAAACTCTCTAACGGCGGCGGCGGCAGCCGTTCCGAGTACTTTATCGAAGGCACCCAGCCAACGGAGTACCCGACGCACGATGCCGGCACCACGCTGACCGATCCCGGCGGCGAAAGCCATGAGCTGTTCTAACAGGCAATAATGTGCAAAAGGGCCAGCAAGCTGGCCCTTTTTTATTGGCGGTACGCCATGCGGACGATCAGCGCGCGCCGCGCAGGAAGGCTTCCGTCAGGAACAGCGCGCTGACGTTACGCGCCTCGCGGAAATCCGGCTCAGCCAGCAGCGCCATCATGTTGGCGATCGGCCAGCGCACTTGCGGCAACGGTTCCGGCTCATCGCCTTCCAGGCTTTGCGGATAGAGATCGTGCGCCAGCACGATATTCATCTTGCTCGAGAAATATGACGGCGCCATGGTCAGTTTACTCAGGAAGTCAAAGCGCTTCGCGCCAAAACCCACCTCCTCCATCAACTCACGGTTGGCAGCTTCCAGCACCCCTTCACCGGGATCGATCAGCCCCTTGGGGAACCCCAGCTCATAAGACTCGGTGCCGACCGCATATTCCCAGATCAGCAGCAAATCGTCGCCGATAACCGGCACAATCATCACGGCCTCGCGTTCTGAAGGCCGCATGCGCTCATACACCCGGCGAACACCATTGCTGAACTCCAGATCGACCGACTCAACGTTGAATAAACGCGAACGCGCAACCGTTTCTACCTTTAGGATTTTTGGTTTTTGCAGGTGTTTGTCCATGATTGCCTCAAAGAGATCACCCACCTACTACGGCACAAACCGCCGCAATAACATGGATAACCAGAGTTATGATTGGCGTAATGCAGGGTTGCCAACATACTAAAACGCCAGCCAAATTCGATCTTGATCACATTGTGCGTTAATGAGAACCTTAACTGCAACGAGCACAGCCAGTAATTTACTTTTTTTTAACAGGCGGAGCCAGTGCCTGCGGCTTTTCCGGCCACAATCAGCAAATATCATCGGTGAGAATAGGATTATACCGATATCAGCCAAGATGGCCGATTATTATCATCACTGAGTACGGTGCCTAAGAACAGAGGATGTTTCCGACTAAAACTGAGACTCAGTTAATGTTTTCCTCCTTCTGTTATTCTTCTGGATGCCTGCTGGCAGTTTAGTCCGTATAATATGTGACCTTTCATATAAGGTTAGTGGGGTTCACGGCGCAAGATGGGGATAGCATGAGCACAATAGTGTTGATATTGGCCGTAGTGCTTGTCTGCCTAATTGCCACCGGGCTGTACTACTGGTACAAGGCCCGCAGCCAGCCGCTTCTTGCGCACGCCTTGCCGTTTATCAAACCCACTCACCGCAAAATGACCGCCGACGAGCGGGCCGCCGTTGAGCATTACCTTAATCTGCAGAACCGCTTGGGCGGCAATAATCTGTTGCCCGGCGCCCTGGGGTTACCCGCCGCTAAGCTGGCGCTAACGCCGCAGAGTGAAAACGTCTATCCCGTTACGCATGCCATCACCCGCTATGGGCTGGCCAGCGACGAGCCCAATAAGTGGCGTTATTACCTTGATACGGAAGAGGTGCACCTGCCGCCGTTCTGGGAACCCTACATCAGCGCAGACAACCATGTCGAAGTGATCAAAACCCAGACGCTGCCGCTGGTGATCTCGCTCAACGGCCACTCGCTGCTTGACCATATTCACGATCGCCCGCCGGCGCCGGTGTTGGCCGCCAAGCCTGCCCGTAACGCGTCGATCCGTAAAGAAGAAAGCGAACACGTCGAGCTGGTGAACATCCGCAAGGAAACACCGGAAGAACACCAGCTCAACCGCCCGAACGGCATCAAGGAAGCGGGTATTATCTCTGCCGCTTTGCTGCTGCTGTTTTTCAGCCTGATAAGCCCAGTGCTGGTGATCCCGTGGATGATTTTCGTCGCGGTGTTGATGATCATCTGGGGAGGCTGGAACCTGTTCCGGCGGCCAACGGAAAATGAGCTGAAAGAGATCCACAGCCTGCGCGGCACGCCAAAACGCTGGGGGCTGTTTGGCGAACCGAATCAGGGGCAGCTCAGCAATATCTCGCTCGGCATTATCGATCTGATCTATCCGCCGCACTGGCAACAGTATGTGAACCGCGATCTGGGCCATACCACCGACGTGGATATTTACCTTAACCGCCAAGTTGTGCGCCAGGGGCGTTATCTTTCCCTGCACGACGAGGTGAAAAACTTCCCTCTGCAACAATGGGGGCGCAACGCGGTGCTGACGGCCAGCTCGGCGCTGATCCTGCTGCTGCTGCTGACTTATATCCCGCTCAGCCTGCCACTGAAGCTCAGCATGGCCTGGCTGCAGGGCGCGCAAAAGGTGGAGGCTTCCACCGTACAGATGCTGGAAGCCACGCCGCTGCACATCGGCGATACGCTGAAGATTCAGGGCAGCGGCATGTGCTATGTGCCGCCGCAGGCGGGCAGAGAAGGCAACGCCAACTTTATGCCCTTCGACTGTTCGGGCATTTACTGGAATAACGCCGATCCACTGCCGCAGCCGGAATCTGAGGTGATCGACAAAGCCGCCGCACTGTTGGCGACGGTCAATACCCAGTTGCACCCTTCAGGGGCAGAACAAAAGCTCAACCCGCAGTTGGCCAGCGCCATTGAAAAATCCGGTATGTTCCTGCTGGATGATTTCTCCGATATCGTGCTGAAAACGCAGGATCTGTGCAGCGGAGAAAACGACTGCATCCGGCTTAAAAACGCGCTGATCAATTTGGGCAATGCCAAAAACTGGGACAGCCTGGTAAAACGCGCCAACTCCGGCAGCCTGCAAGGGGTTAACGTGCTGCTGCGCCCGGTCAGCGCGGAATCGCTGGAAAGCCTGGCCAAGGCGGCGGCGGCCTCGTTTATTTACCATGAAACCCGCCAGGCTGCCGCCGCGCTCAACAGCCCGCCGCCGGGCGGCTTCCTGATCACCAGCGACGAAGGCAAGCAGTTGGTGAATCACCCCACGCCGCCCGTGCCGTTGAACGAATATAACGCGCTCGACCAGTGGAACGAATTGCAGCGCCTGGCGAGCATGTTGCTGCATACCCCTTTCCAAGCGCAGGGGGTGATCACCAATATCAGCGTCGATGCCAATGGCACGCGCCATATTGCACTGCACAGCGAGCCCGACATGATTACGCTGTGGCGCTATCTCGGCACCAGCCTGCTGCTGCTGTCGGTAGTGGTGATCGCCGGTTACAACGCCTGGCGCTTGCTGCAGCGCCGGCGTATGAACCGCCACCGCATCGCCGATATCCAGCGTTATTACGATAACTGCTTCAACCAGCCGCTGGTGCCCACGACGCCAGCCCGGTAAGCGGCCCGCCTCCCCTGCGGCGGGCGCTTATGCTAGGCTATATCTCATCCCTAAGAATCTACCTCGCCTATTGGCCCTGCGGAGTTGCCATGTCCCCTGAATTTGACTGGAGCACCATTGACACAGTCCTGCTGGATATGGACGGCACCCTGCTCGATCTGGCCTTCGACAGCCACTTCTGGCTGCAGCAGGTACCGCAGGCGCTGAGCCAACAACGGGCGATCCCGTTCGAGAAGGCCTGCAAAATCATCCATGACGAGTATCTGGCGGTGCAGCACACCATGAACTGGTACTGTTTCGATTACTGGAGCGAGCGGCTGGGGTTGGATATCTACCGCATGACCAGTGAAGCCGGCAGCCTTGCGCGGTTGCGCGAAGACACCCGCCCGTTCCTACAGGCGCTGCGCCGCAGCGGCCGGCGCACTATCCTGCTGACCAATGCCCACCCGCATAGCCTGCAGGTGAAAATTACGCACACCGGGTTGGATCAGCACCTTGATTTATTGCTTTCTACCCACACATTTGGTTATCCGAAAGAAGATCAGCGTCTGTGGCGGGCAGTGCAGCAACACACCGGTTTTGACCCTCAGCGCACGCTGTTTGTTGACGATGGGGAGCCTATTCTCGACGCCGCACGGGCTTTTGGCATCCGCTACTGCCTGGGCGTGCAAAACCCAGACTCCAGTACGGGGGAGAAAACCTTTCAGCGCTACCCGGCAATGCGTGATTACCGCACGCTGATACCGGCGCTGGAAACGGAGGGCCGATGAAAACAAAAACTACCGCGGATGACGCAGTCCGGTTGGACAAATGGCTGTGGGCAGCCCGTTTTTATAAAACCCGCGCGCTGGCGCGCGACATGATCGACGGCGGCAAAGTGCATTACAACGGGCAGCGCGGCAAGCCGAGCAAAACCGTTGAGCCCAATGCCGAGATCAAACTGCGCCAGGGCAATGAAGAACGCACGGTGATCGTGCTGGCCGTCAGTGGCCAGCGGCGCGGTGCCAACGAAGCACAGCAGATGTACCAGGAAACGGCAGCCAGCATCGCCAACCGTGAAAAAATGGCGCTCGCGCGCAAAATGAATGCGCTAACCATGCCGCACCCCGACCGGCGGCCGGATAAAAAAGAGCGCCGCGATCTGATTAAGTTTAAATTCGGCGAGTCGGATTAACGGCTTGCTCTACTGAGAGAAAACTATGTCTAACCATGACCAATTGCACCGCTACCTGTTTGAAAACTATGCGGTGCGTGGCGAGCTGGTGACTATCAGCGAAACCTATCAACATATTCTGGCCGGCCATGACTACCCGGCCCCGGTGCAAAAGCTGCTGGGCGAGATGCTGGTTGCCACCAGCCTGCTGACTGCCACCCTGAAGTTCGACGGTGACATCACCGTGCAGTTGCAGGGTGACGGCCCGTTAAAGCTGGCGGTGATCAACGGCAACAACCAGCAGCAGATGCGCGGTGTAGCGCGCATGCAGGCAGAGATCGCGCCGGACAGCACGCTGCACCAAATGGTTGGCAACGGTGTGATGGTGATTACCATTACCCCATCCGAAGGCGAGCGCTATCAGGGCATCGTCGGCCTGGAAGGCGAAACCCTGGCTGAATGTCTGGAAAGCTATTTCCGCCAATCGGAACAGCTGCCGACCCGCTTGTTCATCCGTACCGGCGAAGCGGCAGGCACCCCAGCGGCGGCGGGTATGTTGTTGCAGGTGTTGCCGGCGCAGGATGGCAACAATACCGATGATTTCGATCATTTGGCGCAGTTGACCACCACCATCAAGAACGAAGAGCTGTTCGGCCTGCCGGCCAACGAAGTGCTGTATCGCCTGTACCACCAGGAAGAGGTTACTCTGTATGAACCGCAGGCGATCACCTTCCACTGTTCCTGCTCGCGCCAGCGCTGCGAGGATGCGCTGCTGACGCTGCCGCCCGAAGAGGTAGCCTCGATGCTCGAGCAGGACGGCAACATTGATATGCATTGCGATTACTGCGGCAACCACTATGTGTTCGATGCCGTTGACGTCGCTGCGCTGCATAACAACGGCAGCAGCGCCGATAGCCATTTGCACTGATCAACGCCCTTCACCGGCGGGCGCCTCGCCCGCCGGATTTTCACCCCCCCAGATGAAACAACACGATACGGCCGTTCCTGGTGTCTATACTTGGTAGGCGCCGTTCGCACGCAACATCGCCCGCCGCAGGCTAAAATCGCCAAAAACAGGCAATCTACAGAGTGATCTGATTTACATGTTTACTTTTTTCCGTGTACTACTTCTCATAACGTAATTAAAAATGGTATCTAACGTTAATTATTTGATACCTATCGCGGCGATATGTCGCTGAATCCCTACAATTGCTGGCAGAAATTATGTAACCAAGGAGTAGTAATATGCGTGCTAAAGGTATAACCCACCAGGATCTTGCTGTTTACGGGATCCATAACGCCGGCGAGATTATCTACAATCCGGGTTATGAATTGCTGTTTACGGAAGAAACCGATCCTTCGCTGGAAGGGCTGGAACGTGGCATAGAAACCAAGCTGGGCGCAATCGCCGTTGATACCGGGCGTTTCACCGGCCGAACGCCCAAAGACAAATACATCGTGCGTGACGATACCACCCGCGATACCGTCTGGTGGGCCGATCAGGGCAAAGGTAAAAACGACAACAAACCGCTTAGCCAGGAAACCTGGACGGATCTGAAACAGCTGGTAGGCGAACAGCTCTCCGGCAAACGCCTGTTCGTGGTTGATGCATTTTGCGGCGCCAACCCTGATTCGCGCCTGAAAGTGCGCTTTATTACCGAAGTGGCCTGGCAGGCGCACTTTGTGAAAAACATGTTTATCCGCCCTGCCGAAGAAGAGCTGCTGGATTTTGAGCCGGATTTCGTGGTGATGAACGGCGCCAAATGCACCAACCCGAACTGGCAGCAGCAGGGGTTGAACTCCGAGAACTTTATCGCCTTTAACCTGACCGAGCGCATGCAGCTGATCGGCGGCACCTGGTACGGCGGCGAAATGAAAAAAGGCATGTTCTCGATCATGAACTACCTGCTGCCGCTGAAAGGCATCGCCTCTATGCACTGCTCGGCCAACGTTGGCGAAAAGGGTGACGTGGCGGTGTTCTTCGGCCTGTCCGGCACCGGCAAAACCACGCTGTCGACCGATCCCAAGCGCAAGCTGATTGGCGATGACGAACACGGCTGGGACGACGACGGCGTGTTCAACTTTGAAGGCGGCTGCTACGCGAAGACCATCAACCTGTCGGAAGAGGCCGAGCCGGATATCTTCCATGCCATTAAACGCGATGCGCTGCTGGAAAACGTCACCGTGCTGGCCGATGGCTCCGTCGATTTCAACGACGGTTCAAAAACCGAAAACACCCGCGTGTCCTACCCGATTTACCATATCCACAACATCGTCAAGCCGGTATCCAAGGCGGGCCATGCCACCAAAGTGATTTTCCTGACGGCCGATGCCTTCGGCGTGCTGCCGCCGGTTTCACGCCTGACGCCGGATCAGACCCAGTACCACTTCCTCTCTGGGTTTACCGCCAAGCTGGCCGGCACGGAACAAGGCGTTACCGAACCCACGCCAACCTTCTCCGCCTGTTTTGGCGCCGCCTTCCTGTCGTTGCACCCCACACGCTATGCCGAAGTGCTGGTGAAGCGTATGCAGGCCGCCGGCGCCCAGGCTTACCTGGTGAATACCGGCTGGAACGGAACCGGCAAACGGATCTCCATCAAGAATACCCGCGCCATTATCGATGCCATTCTCAGCGGCGAAATCGATGAGGCCGGCACCCAAACGCTGCCGATCTTCAACCTGACCATCCCGACCGCGCTACCGGGCGTGAACACGGAGATTCTGGATCCGCGCGCCACTTACGCCAGCGCCGCGCAATGGGAAGAAAAGGCCAAAGACCTGGCACAGCGCTTCACCACCAACTTTGACAAGTACACCGATACGCCAGCGGGCGAAGCGCTGCTCAGCGCAGGGCCGAAGCTCTAGCTCCGGCCATCGCCGTCGGTCTCTCCAGGCGCAGTTTCTGCGCCTTTTTCTTTTCGGCAATTGTGCCGCAACGCATCGCCGGATGATAATGCCGTGCCAGCATTGAAAGCATAGGGGGTTTTCGTGGCGACTATCACCATCAGGAATCTTGACGACGACATCAAAGAGTTGCTGCGCATCGCCGCCGCCAGAAACGGCCACTCGATGGAAGAGGAAGCCCGGGTGATATTGAAACAGGCCCTGGTGCAAAGGCCGCCGCGCTATGGCCTGGCGAGCCGGATTCAGCAACACGTTGCGCCGCTGGGCGGCGTGGAACTGGCGCAGGACGCCGCCGGTAACCCCAAGAAATGATTATTCTAGACACCCCGGTGCTGCAAGAGCTACTGCGCCCCACGCCGCATTACAACGTCGTGAAATGGCTCAATGAGCAAGATACCTACGCATTTTACCTGTGCGCCCCGGTGGTCGCCGAGTTGTTCACAGAGGTGGCCGCGATGCCGGCCGGGGAGAAGCAGGCCGCCGTTAGCGCCAGCCTGCTGGGGATGCTGCAGGAAGAGTTTGGCGAGCGCATCCTGCCGTTTGATGCCGAGTGCGCCCTGCGGCAAGCGCAGCTAAACGCCGCAAACCGGCAAAGCGAACGGCCGATGAGCTATCCTGATGCCCAGATCGCCGCCATCTGCCTGCAGCACGGCGCCACGCTGGCGACACGCAACACCCCATCGTTCCTGCACTGCGGCATCAACCTGATCGATCCCTGGCGGGTGCCGACCGGCCACCGCCTGCATCAAGACGCGGCGGAATACTACGTGATGAGCCGCAAATCCTGACCGCTGAACGGCGGCGGCGATCGCCACTCAGCTTTCCTTCACCGCCGGGTGCGCGTTGGCCGGTTCTTTCCCTTCCAACGGCAACGGCAGATAGGCGCGGATACGCAGGCCGCCGCGCTCGCTGGTGCCAATATCCAGCACGCCGTCATGGCCGTCGATAATCCGCTGCACAATCGCCAGCCCCAGACCGGTGCCGCTGGTGCTGCGTGCGCTGTCGCCGCGCACGAACGGCTGGAACAGGTGCTTGAGCTCTTCAGGCTTGATGCCTGGGCCGTCGTCTTCCACCTGGAACCAGCCGCGTTGCAATTCACGCCCGCTGCTGACCTTGATCCAGCCATTGCCGTAACGTGCCGCATTCACCACCATATTAACCGCCGCCCGCTTAATTGAGAGCGGGTGCAAATGCATTAGCAGTTCGCCCGGCGCCAGATCGGTCTCAATCACCCGTTCGTAGCCGCTTTCGGCCGCCACCACCTCGCCCAGAATGGCATTCAGATCGCCCAGTTCCATCTGCATCTCCTGCCCGGTGCGCAGGTAGTCGATGAACTGCTCGATAATATCATTACACTCTTCAATATCCTTGTTGATCGATTCCGCCAGGTAGCCGTCTTCGGTGCTCATCATTTCCGTGGCCAGGCGAATACGCGTCAGCGGCGTGCGCAAGTCGTGGCTGACCCCGGCCATCAGCAGCGTGCGGTCGTCAGCCAATTGCTTCACGCCCGACGCCATCTGGTTAAAGGCGCGCGTGACGGAGCGCACCTCAGACGCGCCGTACTCGCGCAGCGGCGGCGGGATAATGCCTTTCCCCACCTGCAGCGCCGCGTGCTCCAGCTCCACCAGCGGCCGGTTCTGAATGCGGATAAACAGCCAGGCGCCACCGATAGCCAGCAGCATGATCGCCAAGGTATAGCGGAACAGCGGCGAGAAATCGCCCTGATGAATTTCGGTGAGCGGCACGCGCACCCAGATATCCGGCGAGAGCCAGGTTTTCAGCCACACTACCGGCGAGTTCTTGTTCACCTCCACCCGCACTTCCGTCGGCCCGCCCAACTGCTGCGCCATCTGCTGGCTCAGGAACTCATAGTGCTGCGCCCAGCGCAGGCCGCTTTCTTCAGCGGCGGCGTTGGTATAGAGGGAAATACCCAGCTCACGGTAGATTTCGCGGCGAAACGCCGGCGGCACCTCAAGCAGGGTGCCATCCTCCAGCTGCAGTTGGTCGGTCATCAGCATACGCACTTCGTAAGCCAAGACCTTATTAAACTGTTGCAGGCTGGGCAGGATGGCGAAGTTCAGCACTACCAGGTAGGTCGTCACCAGGCTGACGAACAGCAAGGTGACGATCAACAGCAGGGTTCGGGCAAATGAGCTACGCGGTGAAAAGCGCAATCGCCTCATGCCTTACTGCCGTCCGGTACGAAGACGTAGCCCAGGCCCCAGACGGTCTGGATGTAACGTGGATGTGCGGGATCTTCTTCAACCATGCGGCGCAGGCGGGAAATCTGCACGTCAATCGAACGCTCCATCGCGCTGTATTCACGACCGCGCGCCAGGTTCATCAACTTATCACGCGAAAGCGGCTCGCGCGGGTGGCTCACCAGCGCTTTCAGCACGGCGAACTCACCGCTGGTCAGCGGCATGGGTTCATCTTCGCGGAACATCTCGCGCGTCCCCAGGTTCAGCTTGAACTTGCCGAAGGCGATCACCGCTTCTTCCTGCGAAGGTGCGCCCGGCAGCTCATTGGCCTGGCGGCGCAGCACCGCGCGGATACGCGCCAGCAGTTCGCGCGGGTTGAACGGTTTTGGAATGTAGTCATCGGCGCCGATTTCCAGGCCAACGATGCGGTCAACCTCTTCACCCTTAGCCGTGACCATAATGATCGGCATCGGGTTGCTCTGGCTGCGCAGACGGCGGCAGATCGACAGGCCGTCTTCGCCAGGCAGCATCAGATCCAACACCATCAGGTGGAAAGACTCACGCGTCAGCAGGCGATCCATTTGCTCAGCATTAGCTACGCTGCGAACCTGGAAGCCCTGTTCGGTTAAATAGCGTTCCAAAAGCGCACGCAGGCGCATGTCATCATCGACGACCAGAATCTTATGATTCTCTTGCATTGTATGACTCCCAAAGGCTGTATTGCCCGATTCAAGGCTGTGGGTTCATGCCTAAACTGCGCCGGCAATTTGGCACGGCACGAATTGCCGGCCCGGCAGGCCCAAATAAACGGCAAATAACGCAGCATATGGCCAAAAGGCCACAGCCCCACATTGTTAAAAAACCCTGCCATCACGGACAGCGTTTAATGGTATACATTCTAGCCGAAATTGTTACAAAGCTTATTGTTCTGCCCAAATATCAACAATTTTCGTCTGATTGGCGGCCGAAATGCAGCGGCCCGGCGCGGGCAGAAGAGCCTACGGCAGTTTAGCGCAGCGGCGGTAATAAAAAATGCCGCAGGCTGGCAATTTTGCGCACCGGCGCAGTATCCGGCCGCTATCGGTTGATTTTCAGTCTCTTTGGCTGTGCCTCACCGGGTGAGGCACTAGAATCGCACCGCATGATATGGCACTTTACGCCATCCCCGGATAACTTTCCCGTAGACCTTCCCTGAAAGTGGATACCGATGAGAACACAGCTAATCACCCGCGAGGGGTATGACAAACTCAAACAGGAACTGGATTATCTCTGGCGTGAAGAACGCCCCGAAGTCACCAAGAAGGTGACCTGGGCCGCCAGCCTGGGCGATCGCAGCGAAAACGCCGACTATCAATATAACAAGAAGCGGCTGCGCGAAATCGATCGCCGCGTGCGCTATCTTACCAAGTGCCTGGAGCAGTTACGGATCGTCGATTACTCGCCGCAGCAGGAAGGGAAGGTGTTCTTCGGCGCCTGGGTCGAGATCGAAAACGATGACGGCGAGGTGAAACGCTTTCGCATCGTCGGTTATGACGAGATTTTCGGCCGCAAAGACTACATCTCCATCGACGCGCCGATGGCGCGCGCGCTGTTGAAAAAAGCGGTTGGCGATGTGGCGCTCGTCAATACGCCGGTGGGCGAAGCGCAATGGTATATTAATGCCATCAGCTACTCGGCCTGACTTTCAGTTTTTTCTGAACCGCCGCCGGGAGCAGCCACCGTGCCAGCTACCCTGCCGCCTTCCCCCGCTGCTCCCGGCGGCAGCGCTGCGCGCCGGCGAGCGGCAAGGCTGGCATTTTCCTGGGGCAATACGTATAACTGTCCCCTGTTTATTCACCGCGCCTAACAGATATCAGAATTATGAATGAACCACTGAGCCGCATTATCGCGACAGAACTGCAGGCCCGCCCGGAACAAGTTGATTCGGCCATTCGCCTGCTGGATGAAGGAAATACCGTCCCGTTTATCGCCCGCTATCGTAAGGAAGTGACCGGCGGCCTGGACGACACACAGCTGCGCCAGTTGGAAACCCGCCTGGGCTATCTGCGCGAACTGGAAGACCGCCGCCAGACCATCCTCAAATCGATCGAGGAACAAGGCAAGCTGACCGAACAACTGGCAGGGGCGATTAACGCGACGCTCAGCAAAACTGAGCTGGAAGACCTCTACCTGCCGTACAAACCCAAGCGCCGCACCCGTGGGCAGATTGCCATTGAAGCCGGCCTGGAGCCACTGGCGGACACCCTGTGGCAAGATCCGCAGCAGCAGCCGGAAACCCTGGCGGCGCAGTACGTCAGCGAAGAAAAAGGCGTGGCGGATGTGAAAGCCGCCCTCGACGGCGCGCGCTACATCCTGATGGAACGCTTCGCCGAAGATGCCACCCTGCTGGCGAAAGTGCGCGACTATTTGTGGAAAAACGCCCACCTGGTAGCCAAAGTGGTTGAGGGCAAAGAAGAGGAAGGCGCTAAATTCCGCGACTACTTCGATCATCACGAACCGATTTCACAAGTGCCTTCACACCGCGCGCTGGCGATGTTCCGCGGCCGCAACGAAGGCATCCTGCAGCTGTCGTTGAATGCCGATCCGCAGTTTGAAGAAGCGCCGCGCGAAAGCCATGCGGAACAGATCATCATCAATCACCTCAACCTGCGCCTGAACAACGCCCCGGCGGACGGCTGGCGCCGGGCGGTGGTCAACTGGACCTGGCGCATCAAAGTGCTGCTGCACCTGGAAACCGAGCTGATGGGCACGGTGCGCGAGCGTGCGGAAGACGAAGCCATTAACGTTTTCGCCCGCAACCTGCACGATCTGCTGATGGCGGCGCCCGCCGGCATGCGCGCCACTATGGGGCTCGATCCGGGCCTGCGTACCGGGGTGAAAGTGGCGGTGGTCGACGCCACCGGCAAGCTGGTCGCCACCGATACCATTTACCCCCACACCGGCCAGGCCGCCAAGGCCGCCGCCGTGGTTGCCGCGCTGTGCATCAAACACAAGGTTGATCTGGTCGCCATCGGCAACGGCACCGCCTCACGCGAGACCGAACGCTTCTTCGCCGCGGTGCAAAAACAGTTCCCGGAAGTGCAGGGGCAGAAAGTGATCGTCAGTGAAGCCGGTGCCTCGGTGTACTCCGCCTCTGAATTGGCGGCGCTGGAGTTCCCGAACCTCGACGTTTCCCTGCGCGGTGCGGTGTCCATCGCCCGCCGCCTGCAGGATCCGCTGGCGGAGCTGGTGAAGATCGAACCTAAATCCATCGGCGTCGGCCAATACCAGCACGACGTCAGCCAAAGCCAACTGGCGAAGAAGCTGGATTCGGTGGTGGAAGATTGCGTAAACGCCGTCGGTGTGGATCTGAACACCGCATCCGTGCCGCTGCTGGCGCGCGTTGCCGGGTTAACGCGCATTATGGCGCAAAACATCGTCGCCTGGCGCGATGACAACGGCCGCTTCAGCAACCGCGACCAGTTGCTGAAGGTCAGCCGTCTGGGGCCGAAAGCCTTCGAGCAATGCGCCGGCTTCCTGCGCATCAACCACGGCGACAACCCGCTGGACGCTTCCACCGTGCACCCGGAAACCTACCCGGTGGTGGAACGCATCCTGGCGACTACCCAGCAAAGCCTGCAGGATCTGATGGGTAACCCAAGCGCCGTGCGCAGCCTGAAGGCCAGCGATTTCACCGATGCGCAGTTCGGCGTGCCAACGGTGACCGACATCCTGAAAGAGCTGGAAAAACCCGGCCGCGATCCGCGCCCGGAATTCAAAACCGCCACCTTTGCCGACGGCGTGGAAACCCTCAACGATCTGCAACCGGGGATGATCCTGGAAGGCACCGTCACCAACGTCACCAACTTTGGCGCGTTCGTTGATATCGGCGTACATCAGGATGGGCTGGTGCACATCTCTTCGCTGGCGGATAAGTTCGTCGAGGATCCGCACACCGTGGTGAAAGCCGGCGACATCGTCAAAGTCAAAGTGATGGATGTGGATCTGCAGCGCAAGCGTATTGCACTGAGCATGCGCCTGGATGAACAGCCGGGTGAAGGCACTGTGCGCCGCGGCAGCAATGCTCCGGCGCGTGATAACGGCAGCCGCCCGGCGGCCAATAAGCACAAGCCCCGCAGCGTTGCCGGCGCCCCGGCAGGCAATAGCGCGATGGGCGATGCCCTGGCCGCCGCCTTCGGTAAAAAGCGCTAACCGCGCAACCACGCAGAGCGGTGATGAGCCGCTCTGCGTATTACTCTCCGCTCTCCATCGCCCCGGCCAATGCTAGATGCTAGCGTTCGGCAACAAACCGGGTTATCACCTCAGCAAACTCTTCCGGGTGGGAAATAAACGGCGCGTGCGCGGCCTTGGGGATAATGACCGAGCGCGACTGCGGCCATTGAGCATCCAGCAGAGCGGCGACCTTGCGCGGCACCAAACCATCAAGATAACCATAAATCCGCAGCAACGGCAGCGTGAGTGCCGCCATCGGCCGGCGCAAATCACTGGTGCGCAGTATTTCCAGGCCGCCGTTCAGCACATCAACGCCCGGCATCGGTTGGCTCAACACCACCGATTTCAGCAAACGGGCATCCTGGCGGGCGCTGGCCGTTCCCAAGGTCTGCAACGCCAAAAACCGCTCCACGGTGCGCTGGAAATCATGGCTCAGCTGGTGCTGAAAGCCGCTCAATACGTCAGGGCGGATCCCCGGCCAGTCATCATGGGCGGAGAAGCACGGCGACGACGCCACGGTAATCAGCCCCTGCACGCGCTGCGGTTGCGTTAAGGCTATCTGGCTGACGACCAGCCCGCCCAACGACCAACCCAGCCACCAGGCCTGCGGCGGTGCCGCCGCCAGCACCACCTCCGCCATCTGCGCCAGGGATAGCGCGCCAAAACCCTGGCTGCGACCATAGCCGGGTAAATCCACCAGGTGCAGGCGAAAATGCGGCGCCAATCGCTCCAGCGTGCAACCCCACACTTCCGCATTCAAGCCCCACCCGTGCAGCAGCACAAGATCGCGTTCGCCTTCGCCTATCGTTTGCCAATACAGCGCCGTCATCGTTATTGTCCTTGTTATCAACCGTCACGGAGGCGCCTATGCTATCAATCTGCGGCCGCTGTTGGCTATGCCGGCAGCCATTACGCCTGGCCGCACAAGGCATTTGCAGCTATTGCCTGCCGCCGCTGCTCGCCACGCAGCCCTGTTGCCCCCGCTGCGGCCTGCCGGCGGATCCACGTTATATCTGCGGGCGTTGCCTGCAACGGCCGCCGCCGTGGCAGCGCATGGTATTTGTGGCGGATTATCGCCCGCCGCTCAGCCAATTAATCCAGAAGTTCAAATACCATCATGCGCCGGAATTGGCGCCCACGCTGGCGCGTCTGTTACTGTTGCGCTGGTTGCAAACCCGGCGAGAGCAATATCTGAACAACCCCGAGATCATTGTCGCGGTACCTTTACAGAGAAAACGCGCCTGGCGGCGGGGCTATAACCAAACGGATTTGCTCGCCCGCCCGCTGGCGCGCTGGCTGGGGTGCGAATATCGCCCCGCGGCGCTGCGCCGAGTGCGGGCGGCCACGCCGCAACGGCAATTGACGGCCCGCCAGCGGCGGCGCAACCTGCGCGGCGCATTCCGCTGTGAGGATGATCTTGCCGGGCGGCACGTGGCGCTGCTGGACGACGTAGTCACCACTGGCAGTACCGTGGCGGAAATCGCTAAACTATTACGGCAGCAAGGCGTCGCGTCATTGCAGATATGGTGCATTTGCCGCACGTTGTAGTGCCCTGGCAATGGGCGTATTATAACCAACTAAAGAAGTCAACTACTGAGCTAATGCTATGATTCGTATAACAGATGCTGCACAGGAACATTTTGCCAAACTGCTGGCAAATCAAGAAGAAGGCACCCAAATCCGCGTCTTCGTGATTAACCCGGGCACGCCGACGGCCGAATGCGGCGTCTCTTATTGCCCGCCGGACGCGGTGGAAGCAACGGACGTCGAACTGAAATTCGATAAGCTGTCTGCTTACGTCGATGAATTGAGCGCGCCGTATCTGGAAGATGCCGAGATCGACTTCGTGACCGATCAGCTGGGTTCGCAGCTGACGCTGAAAGCGCCTAACGCCAAAATGCGTAAGGTCGGCGAGGATGCCCCATTGATTGAACGGGTTGAATATGTTCTGCAATCGCAGATCAACCCACAGTTGGCCGGCCACGGCGGCCGCGTGACGCTGATGGAAATCACCGACGATGGGCTGGCGATCCTGCAATTCGGCGGCGGTTGCAACGGCTGTTCGATGGTCGACGTGACGCTGAAAGAAGGTATTGAGAAAGAGCTGTTGCAGACGTTCCCTGAACTGAAAGGCGTGCGCGATCTTACCGAGCACCAGCGCGGCGAACACTCTTACTTCTAACCGCCAGCGCCCATGCCTGGTGCATGGGCGGGCGAGCAAACTGCCGGAGCAGAGCGGCCTGCCCTGCTCCGGCGCTAAACACCCGCTACCTCACCGACACCTTCCGGCGCCGCCGATCCAAATCCTTCAGTAACCGGTTCACCTGCCGATCGGCAAACATCGCCTCTAGCGTATCCGTCAGCTTCCGCCGCCAGTTTGGGTACTGATTGCTGGTGCCGGGAATATTCACCGGCTCCGCCATGTCCAGCCAGTCTTCCGGCTGCAGGCCGAGCAACGCACTGGCGCTATCGGCGATATAGCGCTGCAGGCCGCGGTTCAGCAGCGGGCTCATGGCCAGCGTTGCCGCGCGTTTGCCCACCTTCTGCGGCACGCAGCCATAGCGATGCAGGCCATCAAGCAAGCCCTGTTTGGCCCGGTCGCGCTCGGCATACAGCCCACGCAGCACCTGCGCATCCGGATACAGCCCCAGCTTTTCCCCCAGATGCAAATCGTCGCTTTGCCAATAGCCGCGCAAGGTGGGCAGATCGTGGGTGGTGATGGTGGCCATCGCCTGCACCGGGTAAGCCTGCGGCGCCCGGAACTGGTTCTCTTCATCATGCTCGAAATACAACACTTTGTAAGAGTAAACCCCGCTGTCGCGCAGCTTGCTGACGATCTCGACCGGCACGGTGCCCAAGTCTTCACCGATGATCATGCAGCGGTGCCGCTGGCTTTCCAACGCCAGCACCGCCAGCAGATCGTCCACCGGGTATTGCACATAGGCGCCGCGATCGGCCGTTTCGCCATATGGGATCCACCACAGGCGCAGCAACGCCATCACGTGATCGATACGCAGTGCGCCGCAGCTGGTCATATTGGCTCGCAGCAGATCGATAAACGGCTGGTAGCCACGCGCCCTCATCACGTGCGGATCCATCGGCGGTAGGCCCCAGTTCTGCCCCAACGGGCCGAGAATGTCGGGCGGCGCGCCGACCGAAGCCTGCAGGCAATACAGTTCACGCTCCCACCAAGTTTCCGCGCCGCCTTCGGCTACGCCCACCGCCAGATCGCGGTACAGCCCAATCGGCATCTGCTGCCGCTGGCTCAGACGAAAGCAGGCATCAAACTGGCTGGCGGCCAGCCATTGCAGCCACTGATAAAACGCCACCTCTTCCTGATGCTGTTGGCAAAACTGCGTGACCGCTTCGCTGTTCGCCTGGCGGTATGCCGCTGGCCATGCCGGCCAGCCCCACATGGCGCCATCCTCCGCGCACAGATGAGCGTGTAACGCATCGAACACCGCCTGCTGATACAGGCTAGCGCCGCCGGCGGCAACAAAGGTATCGAAAGCCTGTTTTAATGGATCATCCGCGCTGCGCGCTAAAAACAGTGGAAAAGCCAGCTTCAGCGCCGCCAGCTTCAGGCGAGTCACCGCGCTGTAATCCACCCAGTCACTGCTGCGTGCCGCGTGCAACTGTGTTTGGGTGGCCGTTTTCTTCCACCACTTTTGGGCCGCTGCGCTGCGCTGGAAATCCTCCACCGCATTCACATCAATATAAATCACGTTCAGCCAGCGCCGGGATGACGGGCTGTAGGGGCTGGCGCTTTCCGGGTTGGCCGGATACAGCGCGTGAATCGGGTTAAGGCCGACAAACGCCCCGCCGCGCCCACCCACTTCCACCACCATCCGTTGCAGATCGCCAAAGTCCCCGATGCCCCAGTTGTGCTCAGAGCGCAAGGTGTATAACTGAACACAAGCCCCCCACAGCTTTTTCCCCGCCTGCAGGCTATCTGGCTCAAAGCAGCGTTGCGGCGCGACGATCAGCCGGCACGCCCATTGCTGTTCCCCCTGCGCCAACGTCAGTTGGTGGTAGCCCAACGGCAGGTTATCCGGCAGCGTCAAGGTCTTGCTCGCCCGGGCGCGCCCCTGCCGTTGGCCGCCATCTTCAAGCACCAGTTGCCAGTGGTATTCGCCGCCGCCCGTCAGCGGCAGCGCGATCGGGCTGCCGGCGTGAAACACTTTCACCGTCGGCAACGGCGCGGTTTGTGCCGCGCCGGACACGGCCTGCTGCTGATTCATCGCCGCCAGCAGTTTACGTTTGGTTTCATGCCCAATGGCCTGCAGCTTGCCATGGGCATTGACGAAGTCGGCAGCAATACCCGCCCGCACCGCCGCCTGCTCAATACCTTTACGCTCCATGCGTTCTCCTTAACGTTTGGCCTGCCAGATACGCTGTTGATAATCACGGATCGCGCGATCCGAACTGAACATGCCAACGCGTGCGGTGTTAAGGATGGTACGGCGCGTCCATTCGTCACGGTTGCGATACAGCTGATCGACTTGCTGTTGAGCCTGGCAATAATCGGCAAAGTCCGCCAACACCAGGTACGGATCGCCGCCGGCCAGCAGACTGTGCAGCAGCATGTCAAAGGCGTGTTTGTCGCCGTGGCTGAACAGGCCGCAGGCCAGTTCGTCCAGGATCGCTTTCAGGTGTTTATTCTTCTTGCGGTAGGTGAGCGGATCATAGCCCTTCGCCTGCAACGCCTTCACTTGTTCCACCGTGTTGCCGAAGATGAAAATGTTCTCCTGGCCAACCTGCTCGGCAATCTCAACGTTGGCGCCGTCCAACGTGCCGACGGTCAACGCCCCATTCAGCGCCAGCTTCATGTTGCCGGTGCCGGAGGCTTCTTTGCCCGCAGTGGAAATTTGCTCGGAAATATCCGCCGCCGGGATCATCAATTCCGCCACCGACACGCGGTAATCGGGAATGAACACCACTTTGATCCGATCCTGCACCAACGGATCGTTATTGATCACCTCGGCCACCTGATTGATGGCATAGATGATGTTTTTCGCCAGGTAATAGCCCGGCGCGGCCTTGGCGCCGAATAAAAATACCCGTGGCACGATATCCAATTGCGGGTTATCGCGCAGCTGGCGGTACAGCGACAGGATATGCAGCAGGTTGAGGTGTTGGCGCTTGTATTCGTGCAGGCGTTTAATCTGCACATCGAAAATGGCATCCGGGTTCAGCGTCAAGCCCATAACGCTGTGCACATAGCTGGCCAGCGCCACTTTGTTATCGTACTTAATCTGCTGATAGCGCTGGCGGAAGCCGGCATCGTCGGCGTATTTTTCCAACCCTTGTAGTGCATCCAGATTATTCGCCCACTCCACCTTCAGCGTTTCATCGATCAGGCCCGACAGCGCGGGGTTGCACTGTTTCAGCCAGCGGCGCGGCGTGATGCCGTTGGTCACGTTGTGGAACTTTTCCGGCCACAGTTGGTGGTATTCCGGGAACAGATCCTTCACCACCAGATCCGAATGCAGTTGCGCTACGCCGTTGACGGCGAAACCACTTACCACGCACAGGTTAGCCATACGCACCTGTTTGTCGTGATGGACCGCCAGCTTGGCCCATACGGCTTTATCGTTCGGCCAGTGCTTATCGACCAACGTTTTGAAGTTGGCGTTAATCTGTTTGATGATGGAAAAATGGCGCGGCAGCAGGCTGCGCACCAGTTTTTCGTCCCAGCATTCCAACGCTTCCGGCATCAGCGTGTGGTTGGTATAGGCGAAGGTTTTACTGGTGATCGCCCAGGCGGCATCCCAGCTCAATTGGTGCTCATCAAGCAGGATGCGCAGCAGTTCCGGGATGGCGATGGTGGGGTGGGTATCGTTGAGCTGGATCACTTCATATTTGGGCAGATCTTCCAGCTTGCGCCCTGCCTGATGGTGTTTGCGCAGAATGTCCGCTACGGAGCAGGCGCACTGGAAATATTGCTGCATCAGGCGCAGGCGTTTGCCGGCCTGGTGATTGTCATTGGGGTAGAGCACTTTGGTCAGTTTGGCGGCTTCAACGCCCTGTTTCTCTGCCTGCAGGAACTTGCCGTCGTTGAAATCACCCAGATTGAACGGGTGCGCATGGGTAGCCTGCCACAGACGAAGCGGCTGGGCCACGCCGTTGCGGTAGCCCAATACCGGCAAGTCCCAGGCTTCTCCGCGCAGGGTAAACGCCGGGTGCCACAGCTCGCGGCCATCCGCTTGCTTTTCAAGCTTGCCGCCAACGCCCACGTCCACGCTGAGCGCGGCATTGTGACGGAACCACGGGTAGCTTTCACGCTGCCAATCGTCCGGCGCTTCCTGCTGTTGGCCGCCGCTGAACGACTGGCGGAACAGACCATACTGATAATTCAGCCCATAGCCGGTGGCAGGCTGTTCCACCGTGGCCATAGAATCAAGAAAACAGGCCGCCAGGCGCCCTAATCCCCCGTTGCCCAACGCCGGATCGGTTTCCTGCTCCAGCAAATCCGCCAGCGCGATCCCTTCCTTCGCCAGCACGCCTTCCACGGTATCGTACCAGCCCAGGTTAATCAGGTTGTTTGCCGTCAGGCGGCCAATCAGGAACTCCATAGAGATATAGTTCACGTGGCGCAGCGTTTTGCTGCTGCGCGTGCGCGGCGCCGGCTGAGCCGCCAGTTGTTCCGCCAGCGCGGCGCTGACCGCCTGCCACCACTGGTGCTGGGTCATCTGCTCTGCGGCATCCAGGCCAAAGCGCTGCCATTGACGAGTCAATGCCGCAACAAAGGCATCCTTTTTAAGCGTAGGCTGTGACATAGGGAAACTCTCTATCCTGTAAGTGGGCCAATTTGGGGTTATCGTGCCGGGGAGCGCGCATGAGAGCATCATCCCGCCTGGGGATTAGCTGGGGAGGAGGATTGGGGCGTAGCTAAAATTGTGATCGCAGGCACTTTTTGCCCCCTGAGTGCAGCAAAAAGCCGCCGTGGGCGGCGGCAAACGGACAATATGCTCTATTAACGTTAGCATAGTTGTGCGCATTGCTGGATTTTTGCACACAGCGCCCGTTTCACCCTGAAAAAAGTAGGGAAAACGGCACCGCTCGCCGGCGGACATAAACGTAAAAAAGTGTGATCGGCAGCAACTTAACTCCAAGCGATGCAGGAAGCTTGTTGCAATACGTGTAACGTTGTCGGAAGTTAAGTGAATAATAAAATAATGTGTTGCGGGCCACTCTCTTGGGAATGGCGATGTAATACATACCTTTGGGCAGGTTAACGGCTGCGTAAAACGCAACGGGCGTCTGAAAAACTATGCTGATCCCTTCAAAACTGAGCCGTCCGGTACGGCTGCAAAATACCGTGGTGCGCAATCGCCTGCTGGCAAAGTTGGCCAGTGCGGCCAACTATCGCCTGACGTTGGTCAACTGCCCGGCCGGCTATGGGAAAACAACGTTAGTGGCCCAATGGGCCGCGGGCAAAGCGGATTTGGGCTGGTATTCACTGGACGAAAGCGACAACCAACCCGAGCGCTTTGCCAGCTATCTGATCGCCGCCCTGCAACAGGCCACTGGCGGCCACTGCGTGAAAAGCGAAGCGCTGAGCCAAAAACACCAATATGCCAGCCTGCCCGCGCTGTTCGGCCAACTGTTTATTGAGCTTTCGACCTGGCACCAGCCGCTGTATCTGGTGATTGACGACTACCATCTGATCACCAACGACATCATCCACGAGGCGATGCGCTTTTTCCTGCGTCACCAGCCGGAAAACATGACGCTGATGCTGCTGTCGCGCACGCTGCCGCCGCTTGGCATCGCCAACCTGCGCGTTCGCGATCAGTTACTGGAACTGAGCAGCCTACAGTTGGCATTCAACCATCAGGAAGCCAAGCAGTTCTTTGATTGCCGTTTGTCCATGCCGCTGGAGCAGCACGACAGCAGCCGCCTGTGCGATGAAGTTGAAGGCTGGGCCACCGCACTGCAGCTGATCGCCCTTTCCGCCCGCCAGGCCACCTCCTCCGCCCAGCTTTCCGCCAAACGGCTGGCCGGGCTCAACGCCAGCCACCTGACCGACTATCTGGTCGACGAAGTGCTCGACCACGTTGATCCCGCAACCCGCGCCTTTTTATTGCGCTGTTCCGTGCTGCGCTCGATGAATGATGCGCTGATCGTCCGGCTGACGGGGGAAGACAACGGCCAGCAGCGCCTGGAAGAGTTGGAACGCCAGGGGCTGTTTATCCACCGGATGGACGACACCGGTGAATGGTTCAACTTTCACCCGCTGTTCGCCTCTTTCCTGCGCCAGCGCTGCCAGTGGGAACTGGCGATGGAGCTGCCCGGCCTGCACCGTGCGGCGGCTGAAGGCTGGCTGGCGCTCGGCTACCCGGCGGAGGCCATTCACCATGCGTTAGCCGCCAGCGACGTCAGCATGCTGCGGGATATCCTGCTGCAGCACGCCTGGTCGCTGTTCCACCACTCGGAGCTGGCCCTGTTGGAAGAGTGCCTGAATGCCCTGCCGTATGAGCGCCTGATCCAAAACCCCAAGTTGGCGTTGCTGCAAGCCTGGCTGGCGCAAAGCCAGCACCGCTATAACGAGGTGAATACCCAGCTTGAACGCGCCGAGCAGGCAATGCTTGAGCACAAGATTGAGATCAACCCAACGCTGCATGCGGAATTCAACGCCCTGCGCGCGCAGGTGGCGATTAACGCCGGCAAACCGGAAGAGGCCGAGCGGTTGGCCGCCGAAGCGTTAAAATTCCTGCCGCTTTCCAGCTACTACAGCCGCATTGTCGCCACCTCGGTCACCGGCGAAGTGCACCACTGCAAAGGGGAACTGGCGCGGGCGCTGCCGATGATGCAGCAAACCGAGCAAATGGCGCGCCGCCATCACGCCTACCACTACGCGCTGTGGGCGCTGCTGCAGCAAAGTGAAATTCTGATCGCCCAGGGGTTCTTGCAGGCCGCCTACGAAACCCAGGATAAAGCCTTTGAGCTGGTGCGCGAGCAGCACCTGGAACAGTTGCCGATGCACGAATTCCTGCTGCGCATCCGCTCGCAGATCCTGTGGTCGTGGTCACGGCTGGACGAAGCCGAGGAAGCGGCGCGTGAAGGGCTGAAAGTGCTTAGCAACTATCAGCCGCAGCAGCAGTTGCAGTGCCTTGCCATGCTGGCGAAATGCTCGCTGGCCCGGGGCGATCTGGACAACGCCAATGCCCACCTGCAACGCTGCGAGGCGCTGCTGCACGGCTCGCAATACCATCGCGACTGGCTGACCAACGCAGACAAGCCGCGCGTGATTTACTGGCAGATGACCGGCGATACCCAAGCGGCCGCCAACTGGTTACGCCACACCGAAAAGCCGGGTATGGCCAATAACCATTTTATGCAGGGCCAGTGGCGCAATATCGCCCGCGTGCAGATCCTGCTCGGGCAGTATGAAGAAGCGGAGGTGGTGCTGGATGAGCTGAACGACAACGCCCGCCGCCTGCGGCTCTCAAGCGATCTTAACCGCAACCTGTTGTTGAGCAACCAGCTCTATTGGCAGATGGAGCGCAAGAATGACGCCCAGCGGGTATTGATCGAGTCGCTGTCGTTGGCTAACCGCACCGGCTTTATCAGCCATTTTGTGATTGAAGGGGAAGCCATGGCGCAACAGCTGCGCCAGTTGATTCAGCTCAATACCCTGCCGGAGCTGGAACAACACCGAGCCCAGCGTATCCTGCGCGACATTAACCAGCACCACCGGCACAAGTTTGCCCACTTCGATGAGAACTTTGTTGAAAAGCTGCTGACGCACCCGCAGGTGCCGGAGCTGATTCGCACCAGCCCGCTCACCCAGCGGGAATGGCAGGTGCTGGGGCTGATTTACTCCGGTTACAGTAACGATCAAATCGCCGGTGAACTGGCCGTGGCCGCGACCACCATCAAAACCCACATCCGCAATTTGTACCAAAAGCTGGGCGTCGCCCACCGGCAGGAAGCCGTGCAGCAGGCCCAGCAGTTGCTGCGGATGATGGGCTATGGCGCCTAGGTGAAGGGCCGCTAGCGGCCTTCCCGCAGGCTTTTGCCCACATTCCCGCCGGGGTGCACCGCCAGCAGGGTTTGTTTATCATAACCATTGCGCGCCATCAGGCAGGCGCAGGCGGCGTCAAAGATTGCCAATACCAGCACAATTGACGTCGTTGCCAGCATATTCAGCGGATCTATCTCCTTTTCCACCCCGGTTTTGATCGTCAGCTGCGCCGCACGGGCGATAGCGGAATCAAGATTTTCAGTGACGCTGATAATTGGCACGCCCTTGGCGTTCAGCGTGGGCAGCAGGCGTGCAAGCTCTTCCGAATTACCGCCGCGCGAGATCAAAATCATCAAATCTTCGCTGCGCAAAAAACCCAAATCGCCGTGCGCCGCATCGGTGGCATTCAGATAGATTGCCGGCCGCTCCACACAGGCCAACATATGGGCAACCTTGCGCGCGGCGATGCCGGATGTGCCCACACCGCTGACGGCAATCTTGCCTTTACAACCGCTGAGCTTCGCGATCAACTGTTGCCAGGTTGCGGCGTCAATCCGCTGTGGCAGCTGCGCCAACTCACGGCTGTAAACCGCCCAGGCATCGACGGCACGCTGCCATTCCGGCTCGCTCATGCCCCCTCCTGCATCAGTTGGCGATATTTCATGTGGTCATGGTACAACTCATGAAAAACACGGTATTTGCGATCGTAATACTGCTTAATGCTATTGGTCTGCGGCGTGACGGTTTTACCGATGCGGCTCATGGCATTCATCGCCTCCGGCAGCGTGTCAAATACCCCGGCGGCAACGGTGCCCATCATGGCGCCGCCCAATAACATCGCTTCACTCTCTTCGGGCAAGAGCATCGCGCAACCGGTCGCATTCGCGTGCTCCTGCACGAAGATCGGATTTTTGGTGCCGCCGCCGCTGGCCATGATGGTATCAATGCTGTAGCCGCTCTGGTTCATGGTCTCAATGATATGGCGCGTGCCCAGCGCGATCGCCTGAATCGCCGCCAGGTAGTGCAGCGCCATGTCTTCCGGCGTGCGTGAAAGTTTTAACCCGGTCAGGACGCCCGTTAAGGTTGGGTTGGCGCGCGGCGAACGGTTGCCGTGGAAATAGGGCAGCATATGGATATCCCGGGTCAGGAAGGCGATATGCTCCGGCTCGCCCGCCATACGTTTCAGCAACGCGTTCAAGACTTCATAGATGGTTTTCCCGCCGGTTTTGGCCTGCGCCAGCAGCTCCGGATAGCACGGATGTGACTGAATGACGTGATCGATAAGCGCCCCGGTGGCTGACTGCCCGCCTTCGTTCAGCCAGTAGCCCGGCAAAATGGCGGAATAATAAGGGCCCCATACGCCACTAATAAAGCGCGCGGTGCGCGACATCGCCATATGCCCGGTGGAGGTGCCGCCGATTAACGCGATCCGTCGATCGAAATCCGCCACTTCGCCGGAAACCCCGGTGGCGCCAATGGTGCCCAGCGTCCCGGCGTGAGCATCAATGATGGAGACGCTGACGGCAGTGCCGGCGATCAGACCCATTTCGCCGGCGGCGCGTACGGTCAGGCCGTGGCCCAGCGGCTCGCCCATTATTTTCACATCACTGCCGATTTTTGCTGCGTCGTGTTCCAGCACGTCTTCCAGCCCAATCTGCTTGAAATAGCTTTTTTCCCAACGCTGTTCATGGCCGAGGTAGGTCCATTTACACACGGTTGAGCACAATGAGCGGGTGGCGTCTTGGGTGGCGCGCCAGGTGAGGAAATCCGGCAGATCGAATAGGTAGCCGGCATTGGCCCAAGTGGTGGGCATGTGTTGCTTCAGCCAGAGCATTTTCGGCGTTTGCATTTCCGGCGAGATAATGCCGCCGACAAAATCCAGCACCCGATGTTTGGTGGCGTTGATACGCTCAGCCTGGGCGATCGCCCGGTGATCCATCCACACGATGATATTCTGCTCGGTACGGCCGGACGGGCTAACGGTCAGCGGCTTGCCTTCTTTATCCAGCACCACCAGCGAGCAGGTGGCGTCGAACCCCAGCCCTTTCACCTGGATCGGGTTGATATCAGCCTGGTTGACGGCATCACGCACCGCGTTGCACACCGCCTGCCAGATATTGTCTGAAGACTGTTCGACAAAATCCGCCTTCGGGCGGTACAGCTCGATAGCCCTGCTGGCTTGCCCGACCATATGCCCGTTAAGATCGAATACGCCTGCGCGCGCACTTCCGGTGCCAACATCTACGCCAATGAAATAACTCGCCATTCTTCTTCTCCTCAGGCCTTTCGATTCTGTAATGCGATAAACAGGATCAGCACGCCGCCCCACAGGGCCATCGTCAGATAGCTGCTGACACCCAGCAGATTGAGGCCGCTTTCCAACATCTGTAGCACGATCAGCGCCAGCAACAGCCCCAGGATGCGGCCAAACCCACCGTCCGGATTAATGCCGCCGAGTACCGAGGCCAGAATGGTCACCAGCAGATAGGATTCGCCGTAACCGGCCTTGGCGGAATTGAATTTCGCCATCATCAACAACGCGGCCCCCCAGCCAAGCAGGGCCGAAAGGATATACACGGCGATCTGTACCCGCGCCGTATTGACGCCGCTAAAGCGGGTCGCCTGCTCGTTGGAACCGATCAGGTAGAGGCTGCGCCCCAGCGTCGTGTGCTCCAACAGCAGCCACAGCCCGGCGGCCACCAACAGGAACAGCAACAGCGCCACCGGAATACCGAGAATACTGCCATTGCCGATGTACTGAATCACCACAGGGAAACCGGAGATTACGGCGCCGTTGGAAAGCAGGATATTCAGCCCGCTGATTAGCGTCATGGTGCCCAGCGAAGCCAGAATCGGCGAGACGCCAACCCAGGCGACCAGCGCGCCGTTCAGTAAGCCGATGGCAATAGCCACCGCCAGCCCGGCCAGCAGCGCCAGGGCGATAAACAGCGGCTGATCGGGGTGGCTGACGATGATCGCCGCCATCACCAGCGAACAGGCATTCGCCCCGGCGATAATCGACAGATTGATGCCGCCGGTTAGCATGGTGATCCCCATACCGAGCGCCAGCATACCGAGGATTGGCAACTGCGAGGCGATCGACTGGAAGTTGCCGGCGCTGAAGAAACGCCCACCCAGCAGCCCGGCGAACAGCAATGCTACGGCGATGATGATAATCCCCTGCAAGCGGATGATACGGTCGCCGGGGAGAAAACGAATTAACTGCGACATGTTATAACTCCTTGGCCAACTTACGTTTTTCATTCCAGGCGGTTGCGCTGATGCTGATCAGAATAATCATCCCGCTAAACACCGTATGCCAGTAAGAAGAAACGCTAAGCAACGTCAGGCCGTTTTGCAGGAAAGCCAGCAGCACGACGCCAAGCAAGGTGCCGGTAAGAGAACCACGCCCACCGGTCATGCTGGTGCCGCCGAGCACCACGGCGGCCAGCACCGTCAGTTCAAAACCAAGCAACGAATTGGGGGCGACCGATTGGGTTATCTGCGCCTGCACGACGGCGGCAACACCGGCCAGAATGCCCATATAGCCATACACGTAGAAGTGCAGCCGCAGCAGGTTTAGCCCCAGGCGCGATGCCGCATCGCGGTTGCCCCCCATGGCGAAAATCTGGCGGCCCAGCCGGGTAAAGTTCATCAGTACGCCGGTGATGACGATGACCGCCAACAGGCACAGCAGCGGCAGCGTCAGGCCGTAGTCATAGCCATCAGCGGCGGTGAACGAAAACCAGCTGATGCCATCCATGAACCAGTCCGGAAAGCCATACAGCCAGGTGCCGTTGGTGGCATACACCAGCAGGCCATAGAACAGGTTGAGTGTGGCAATGGTGATAATGATGGCGGGCACCTTCAGCCAATAAACCAGGAAGCCGTTCACCAGCCCAAGCAGCAGCCCCACGCCAATCGCCAAAGCGAACGCCAGCGGGAAGTTGCCGCCATGATCAATGACCCAGCTTGCCATCGCGTACTGGGCGATGGCGGTGACCGCCGGGAAAGAAATATCAATACCGCCGGCGATCAGCACCACGAACAGGCCGCAGGCCAGGATCCCCAGAATGGCATAGCTTGTGGCAACGTCCGTCAGGTTGCCGAGCGTCAGGAATTCGGTCGTACTGGCGCTCAGGCCGATAGCCAGAAACAGCACCATCAGGCCCAGGTAAAGCTCGTGCCGCCCTGCCAGGCGTGCAAGAAGGGATTTATCCATTGACCACCTCGGCAATCTGTTGTTCCGTACTGTGGTGCGGCGCAAATTCGGCCACCAGTTCGCCTTTGCGCATCACCAATACCCGGTGGCTGTTATAGTAGGCCTCCGGGATCTCATCGCAGATCATCAATACCGCCATCCCCTGCGCGGCCAGATCTCTGGCGATCTGGTAGATCCCTTCTTTATTGGCGATATCGACGCCGACGGTAGGCGAATCAAGGATCAGGATCTTCGGCTGGGTGGCGACCCATTTGGCGATCGCAATGCGCTGGGCGTTGCCGCCGGATAGCGTCTTCAACGGCAGGCCGCTATCGGAAACCTTGATATTCAGCTCGCGAATCAGCTTATCGACCAGCACGCGGGCCCGCGGGTGATCCAACAGCCCGAGTGGCGTATGTAGCTTGTCAAAGACGGTGACGATGGTGTTGTCAAAGATGGATTGCTCCATGATAAGCCCCTGCGTCAGGCGATCTTCAGAGACGTAGCCGATGCCATGGCGCACCGCATCCCGGTTAGTGCGCAGTTGCGCCGGCTGCCCCGCAATGCGGATTTCACCGCCGTCAGGGTGCGCCATGCCAAACAGCGCCAGGCACAGCTCCGTGCGGCCGGCGCCCAGCAGGCCGACGATGGAAACAATTTCGCCGGCGAGCAACGCCAGGTTGATATTGTGATATTTTCCACGCCGCGTGAGCCCGCAAACCTCCAGCAGCGGAGTGCTTTCCACCGCTGGCTGCGCCGGCAATTGGCTGTAATGGAAGCGTTGGCCGGTCATCAGGAAAGCCAGCTCGTGGCTGTCCAACTCGCTTGCCGGGTAAGTGCCGACCAGTTGGCCGTCGCGCATTACGCTGATCCGATCGGCCACTTCCATGACTTCATCCAGCCGGTGGCTGACGAATACGACGCAGATGCCAGCCGCCTTTAGCTCGTTAACCACCCGCAGCAGGCCATCCACCTCCTGGCGGGTGAGCGAAGCGGTCGGCTCGTCCATAATCACCAACCGCGCTTCGGCGGCAAGCGCCCGGCAGATGGCGACCAGTTGGCGATCGGCAATCGACAGTTTCTCGACTTTCTTGTCCGGATCGATATGCACGCCGACGCGGGCCATAACATCCAGCGCCGTCTGACGCATCGCGCGTTGATTAACCCAAAAATGCCCGCCGGGTAAGTGGCGATGAATGGCAATATTTTCCGTCACCGTCAGGTTAGGGAATAACGACAGATCCTGGTAAATAACTTGAATGCCGTAATAAGCGGAAAGCTGCGGCGTTAGGGAATGAAATAGTTTCCCTTCCAATAAAATAGTGGCGCCTTTTTCGGGTTGGTACACCCCGGAAATAATTTTAATAATGGTGCTTTTACCACAGCCATTTTGCCCGGCCAGGCAATGCACCTCGCCTTTATTCAGCGTGAGATTGATCCGATCAAGGGCCAATACGCCGGGAAACTGCTTACTGATATTTTCCAGCGTGATAAATGCGGTGGTTGATGTCATAACGTTAGCCTGTGCAATGTATTATTTTGAACCGGATGCATAAAGTAATGACTATTGTTTTTCCAGGCGCACGTCTCTTTATAGCCAGAGGCGTGCGCTTCTTTTCCCTGGTGTGGCACAAGATAAAAATTAAAAGCCCAGAGATTTGGCGTTGTCTTTCGTCACTTCCAGAATTTTGTTAAACCGAATGACTTTGTGTTCCATATCGACATCCGCCTTGCCCAGCCCATCAATGGTCAGATCCGGGGTGACTTCCTTACCCTGCAGCAGCTGATCGGCCACCGTCACCAGGGCATAACCTGCGTCTTTCGGGTCCCACAGCAGGGCCTTTTTGATATCGCCGCGCATCAGATAAGGTGCCGCCTGGGCCGGCATGGCGATGCCCACGACGCTAATCTTGTCTTTGGCGCGCTTGCTGGCGACCGCCTGACCGGCACCAATCGGGCCGAGCGAGCCGAAACCGATGATGCCTTTCATCTGCGGATAGGTTTTCATCAGATCCAGCGTGGTGGCATAGGATTTGTCGATGCTTTCCGCCACCGGCAGCCGGGAAGTGACCTCAAACATGTCTGGGTACTTTTCTTTCTGGTATTTGATGGCGAAATCCGCCCAGGCATTGTGCAACGGTACAGTCAGTGAACCGACATAAATCGCGTAGCCGCCCTTACCGCCCATGTTCTTGGCCAGCTCATCAATATTGGCTTGGGCATATTTCTCACTGTCGATAGTTTCGATATCCCATTGGCCAATTTGCTGATCCGGTGATTCATGCGTGAGCACCACAATGCCTTTATCGCGCGCTTTCTTCAGCACCGGCTCCAGCACTTTGGCATCGTTCGGCACCACGATAATGGCGTTAACGTTTTTGGCGATCAGATCTTCGATCACTTTCACCTGGGCGGCGGGATCTGGGGTTGAAGGGCCGGTTTGGTAAGCATTAACGTCCAGTTTGGTCGCCGCCTCTTTAACGCCGACTTCCATACGGTTAAACCACGGAATCCCCGTAACTTTGGCGACCACGGCAATGTCATATTTCTCCGCAGCAAAGCCCGGCGTTGTTGATAATATGCACGCAGAAACCACACATGCATTGAATAATGCGAGGTTAAATTTCATAGCTGTACCTTTTTTATCTGTAGGGGGAGGTTTCTCCACGGCTGCAGATTACAAAGGAATGGAAGAGCACGCGCAGTCGAAGTTAACAAAATGTGATCTGCGCACATTTAGGTAAAATTACCGGGACTTTAGCGTTAAAAATATGTTAGTAATTTACGAGGTGGTAATATTACAACGGAGTATCGCGCGAAAAGAAACCAATAATTAACAATAAAAAAACACTGCAATAACTTAAGCGGCTTTACCTGCCGTGGTATAACCACTGCAGCCAGGAGGCGATAACGCTATTGGTGGGATCTGTGAACAGTATCACTTTTAGCCGGTGCAAAGACAGCCCCGCCTGGTTGAGGTTATACGCTTACGGCACAAAGGAACGGCGCGCCGGCCTGCCGCCGGGAAAGAACCCCATCCCGAAAAGGATGGGGGTGAAGCAAAATCGAACTTACTCGGTTTCTTCTTCTTCAGCTTCGTCGTCATCGCGCAACGGCACGATCAGCATATCGATATGCACGGTGTTGATCAGTTGGCGCGCGGAGGACATCAGCTTGCTCCAGAAGTCCTGATGGTGGCCGCACAGCACCAGATCCATATCGTATTTTCTGATGGCATCGACCAGCACCTGCGCCAAATCGCCGCTGCCGCTCAGGGTTTGGGTAATCGGATAACCGGCGTTCTGCGACAGTTCGGCCAGTGCGTGGCGGGTTTCTTCAGAGATGCGCTTTTGCATATCGCCAAGGTTGACGTCGATCAGGCCGGTGTAAAGATCGGAATAGTTAACATCCACATGAATCAGAGACACCTTCGCATTATACGGCCGCGCCATTGATACGGCTTTCTCGACCAGAGTCTTGCTTTCTGGCGATAGGTCAACCGCGATCAGAATGTGTTTGTAAGCCATGAGAATACTCCTTCCATATAAGGCTGATTAAAGAGTTAGCAGGTATTCGGCGTTGCAATCCGGCGCTTTCGGTTTACCTGCATAATATCATTCAGATAACACAGTGAAATGTTGGGGCGATCACACTGCATTGTATCAATCGATTCTGTCACCGTTACGCTTCCGTTTTACACCGACAGCGCTGAAAATCCTATTATTTAAGTGGATATTACTCGCCTGCGCGCCAGAAAGATAAGCGTATCTGCTCAAAAGTATAGCCTGATCGCCGTTACTCATCGCGTAGTAAAAAGCTGTGGTTATGCGTTATAACCAAGTGGCAGGTGACAATCGAACGGATTGCGATAAATTTTATGCATGATGCAGATTGGTTTGCGTCTCATTATCCTACAATAATGAATAGCGGCCTCGCCGTTCCCTGTGTGATTTCAATAGCAATACCCCCTGGGGGCTCTATCGTGGGCGATGCGCCAGGAAGTCGTTGAATTTGTGGTAGTGGTTGGGTGGTTGGCCGCGGTGGATTGCCGCGGATGACAACGCCTTGAGGAGGGGAATCATGATCAGTACCGTCGCGCTGTTTTGGGCATTGTGTGTGGTCTGTGTGATAAACATGGCGCGTTATTACTCTTCTCTGCGGGCGCTGCTGGTGGTATTGCGCGGCTGTGACCCGTTGTTGTATCAATACGTCGACGGCGGGGGCTTTTTTACCACGCACGGCCAGCCGAGCAAGCAGCTAAGGCTGGTGTGGTATATCTACGCGCAGCGCTACACCGACCATCATGATCCCGAGTTCATCCGCCGCTGCGAACGGGTGCGCGGCCAGTTCGTGCTGACCTCCGCCCTGTGCGGCCTGGTGGTGATAAGCCTGCTGGCCATGCTGATTTGGTATTGAGCCAAGCCGTTTTCATACCGCTATCTCTATAGGCATTGGGTGATATACGGGCGAAAAAAATGCCAGTCAGCTTGCTGACTGGCATCGTATTCTGCGTGGATGACGCTTAGATCAGCTTGAGAGCCAACCAGTAGAGCCCGCCGGAAAGCACTATCGATACCGGCAGGGTTAACACCCATGCCATCAGGATATTCTTCACGGTTTTGCTCTGCACGCCGCCGCCATCGACGATCATCGTCCCGGCAACAGCAGAAGACAACACGTGCGTGGTGGACACCGGCATCCCGGTATAGCTGGCCACGCCGATGGACAGCGCGGCTGTCATCTGGGCCGATACGCCCTGCGCGTAAGTCATGCCCTTCTTGCCGATCTTCTCACCGATGGTTGTCGCGACGCGGCGCCAGCCCACCATAGTGCCCAACGACAGTGCCAATGCAACCGCAACAATAATCCACAACGGCGCATATTCAACGGTTTGCAGCAGATCCTGGCGCAGGTTGTTGAGGAAACGCTTATCCTCTGAAGAGGTTTCCGGCAGCTTGGCAACACGGCTTGAGGTATCGCTAACGCACATCAGCAGACGGCGCAGATGGCTGCGCTGTTCAACCGTCAGTTGATCGTAGCTTTGCAGATTATTCAGCAGGCCGGTGGTGTATTCCAGTGCAGGCAACGCGCTTGAATTGTCGCAGTGGAATTCCGCTTGCTCGGCAGCGGTGCTATCCGCGATAGAGCCCAACGGCGCCAGCGTCAGCACATGCGACAGCGAATCACCGTGCAACTGATAATACTGCTGCAAATGGTTAACGGCATCACGCGTGCGTGTGATGTCATAACCGGTTGCATTCATATTCAGCACAAAGCCGGCAGGAGCAACGCCGATCAGCACCAGCATGATCAAACCAATGCCTTTCTGGCCGTCGTTGGCGCCGTGCGAAAAGCTAACGCCGATAGCTGACAGGATAAGTGCGATGCGGGTCCAGAACGGCGGTTTGCGTTTGCCATCGACCTTTTCACGTTCGGCCGGAGTCATATGAATACGCTGACGTTTTTTAGTACTGCTCCAATAGCGGCGCAACACAAACACCATCACCCCAGCGACCAGCATCCCCACCAGTGGGGAAAAGATCAACGACAGGAAAATACTGATCATTTTCGGGATGTTCAGCGCATCGACCGCTGACGTATGGGTCACCATGGCATTGGTTAACCCCACACCGATAATGGCGCCAATCAGCGTATGGGAGCTGGAAGCCGGCAGACCAAAATACCAGGTACCGAGGTTCCAAATAATGGCGGCCAACAGCATTGAGAACACCATCGCTAACCCGTGCGCTGAACTGACGTTCAACAGCAGATCGGTTGGCAACAGATGAACAATGGCGTAGGCAACACTCAAACCACCGAGTATGACGCCAAGGAAGTTGAAGACACCTGCCATGACGACCGCAAGTTGCGAACGCATAGCGCGAGTATAAATGACAGTAGCAACCGCATTGGCCGTGTCGTGAAAGCCGTTAATGGCTTCATAAAACAAGACAAACAACAGTGCGAGAATCAACATCAGGCCGGTATGAAAATCCAGGCCAGCGAACAAATGCAACATAAGCGTTAAGCCAGGTTGGTGGACATGAACGCCGCGCATTATCGGTGACAATCGGTGCCGGGGAAAAGCAAAATATGACGTTTTTTTGATTTCAATGTGACTATTTGATGACAAATAACCAATAAAAATAATTAATTTCAATGCATTATCTGGATTTTTGACCTGTAATATTTTCTTACTTTCTTCGGTTATTATCCCCCATTAAGCGCTTTTTCTCGGTAAATTTGCCGATGAGTGGCGGCGAAATAGCGTAAAATGGCGGCCTTTTTACGGCAGTTGTGATTTTCGAGAGGCTTGGGTGGAACAGTTTGATGTCGTCATAATCGGTGCGGGCGCGGCGGGGATGTTTTGCGCGGCGCAGGCAGGGCAACTCGGCTGCCGGGTGCTGTTGCTGGATAACGGCAAAAAACCGGGCCGCAAAATTCTGATGTCTGGCGGCGGGCGTTGTAATTTTACCAACATGCACGCGGAGCCGGCGGCCTACCTTTCCAGCAACCCGCATTTTTGTAAATCGGCGCTGGCGCGTTATACCCAATGGGATTTTATCGATCTGGTCAACCGCTACGGTATCGCCTACCACGAAAAAACGCTCGGCCAGTTGTTTTGCGATGAATCGGCCCAGCAAATTGTCGATATGCTGGTGCAAGAGTGTGAGCTGGGCCAGGTCTCGCTGCGGTTGCGCAGCGAAGTGATCAGCGTAGAAAAAACCGCGGCCGGCTTCGAACTGCAGCTTAACGGTAGCAAAGTGAGCGCTCGCTCACTGGTGGTGGCCAGCGGTGGGCTTTCGATGCCGGGGCTGGGCGCAACGCCGTTCGGCTATAAGCTGGCAGAGCAGTTCGGCCTGCAGGTGTTGCCGACCCGGGCCGCACTGGTGCCATTTACCCTGCATAAACCGCTGTTGGAACATTCGCAGACGCTTTCCGGCGTCTCGGTGCCGGCAGAGATCACGGCGGAAAACGGCACCCGTTTTCGTGAAGCTATTCTGTTTACCCACCGCGGCCTGTCCGGCCCGGCGGTGCTGCAGATCTCCAGCTACTGGCAACCGGGTGAGTTTGTGAGTATTAACTTACTCCCTGCGCTTGATTTAGCGGGGTTCCTTGATGAACAACGCCAGGCGCACCCGAACCAAAGCCTGAAGAACACGCTGGCGCTGCATTTGCCAAAGCGGTTGGTAGAGTGCCTGCAAACGCTCGGGCAACTGCCGGAAGCCACCTTGAAGCAGCTCACGCCAGGCCAGATCGCAACGCTGGTGGATAACCTGCAAAACTGGCGGGTACAGCCCAACGGCACCGAAGGCTACCGTACGGCGGAAGTGACTATCGGCGGCGTTGACACCCACGCACTTTCCTCAAAAACGATGCAGGTCAACAAAGTGCCCGGCCTGTACTTTATTGGTGAAGTGGTCGACGTGACCGGCTGGCTGGGGGGATACAACTTCCAGTGGGCCTGGAGTTCTGCCTGGGCATGCGCGCAAGCGCTGGCGGCGTCGTAAAAATAAGGTGATAGCCGGCTGCGCCATCACCTTATCTTATAAGGGTAAAAATCAGAAACGCCAGATGAAGCCAGCGTTAACGCTATTGTCCTGATAGCGTGACGACAGCAGGCCACTGTAGCCCAGCGATAGCGTGGCGTTGCCGCTCACCGCAACCTCCGCGCCGGCCTTCAACAACATGGCATCGCGCGCCGCCGGTACGCCGTTCACCGTAAACGGTGTACCCCCGCCGTTAAAGCGCAGCCCGATGGCGCGATCCAACTCACTGTAATCGTGCTGCCAGCCGAGCTCGCTGCGTAGCGCCACCACGGTGGTTTTACTCAACTGCCATTGGCTATCGGCCCGTAGCCCTAGCGCCGACACCGTAGCATCGGTATGTTGCTTATCGCCGCGCAACGCCGCTGCGCCGCCGTTTTCTGCGATGCCATTGTTCTGGAAATTAATGTACGCCAGGTTGACGAACGGCTCCAGACGCAGCCGAGCGGTCTGTAGGGTGTAACCCGCCTCGGCGAACAGTTGCTCGGTACGGGCGCCGTACTGCGCCGTTAAACGATCCGACTGCGCGCTGTAGTTCACCGAACGCGCGGTGTCGATGCGGTGCCAGGTATATCCCCCGCCAGCACGCAACGCCAACGGGCCGAACTGTTTAGCGCCATACGCCGCCAGGTGGTAGTTATCGCTGTCAGCCTGCGAACCGTCGCCGCCATGCAGCGCGTTGCGCGTATAACCCGCGGCGACGCCCAGCAGCCCATCATTCGCTAACGCCGAATCCAACCCGACAAGAACCCCGTAGGTCGAAGCCTGATAGCCGGTAGCATTGGCACTGCCCGAGGCATGGTCCCAGGCCCCGATTAACTGTGCCCAGGCACCGCCGTCGTCGGCTTTAATCGCCGAAGCCGCCGCCAGCCCCTCCGCCTGGCGTAGGCGCTCATCAAGCGCTTCACGCAGGTAGCGGCTGTTATTCACCTGCGCCGCGGCGATATCCGTGTGAATTTGCCCCGATAGCTGCCGGAATGCGTGCCGCGCTTCGCTGGCCGAGCCGCTGCTGATGATGCTCTCATATACCGGATTACCCATCACCAACGAATCTGCCGCCGCCGCCACCGCACGCTCGTTTTGCGTCTGCGCAACGCTGGCAAAGCGGGTGTCGTTGCGGCCAATGTTCAGCGTTACCTGATTTGGTTGGTAAGCCAGGCCGGTGCCGAGGAACAGGTAATTCGGCGTCACCGCGTCAAAGCGCCCGCTGACGCCCTGTTGAGCCGTCAAAATAGCGTATTGCTGGCCCTGCAGACTGCGCACGTTGCTTTGCGACAGCAGGTTGCCGCTGTGTTCCAGCGCAACCGCCACCTCTCCGCCGCCGATTATCGCCGATCCCGCGCTCTGGATCCGATCGCTGCGGCCATTTGGCCCCACTTCCACTGCGTAGCGTGAGCCGGGTTCGAAACTGACGTGGCTGGCTACGTTAAGCGTGCCGATTGAATTACCCGGCGCCACCGTGCCGCCGCGGCGCACGCTCAACGAGCCGACACTGCCGGTACCACCAAGAGTGCCACTGCCCTGCACGCTAACCGGTGAGCTGACTGCGCCGTTGATCGCCAGAAGGCCCTGATTCACCAATGTGGGGCCGGAATAGGTATTTGTCCCCGTAAGTTCTAGCGTGCCCACGCCGGTTTTGGTTAACCCACCATGGCCGCTAATGTTATTACTCCAGCGGTCAAAGGCGCACTCGGCACCGCTACATACACGTTCCATCGGGGTTCCCGCGTCCAGGGTTGCGCCAATGCCGGGAATGTCGGCAACAAACTGCGTTTGGTTATAAGAGCCGGCAATATAAAATTTCTTCGGGATATCACTGGCGGTAACAAACATTTTCGGGCCGTTTAGCGCATCTTTCAGATTCAACTTGCCCCAGCCATATAACGCATCGATACCCGGCTCCCCGATATCGGTAGCAGTGGTGCGTAATACATCGGCAATTTGAGCCGCCGTCATATAAGGGAAGCGCTGCATCAGTACCGCAGCCGCGCCGGTTACCATCGGAGCGGCCATTGATGTGCCGGTATATTCATCGTATCGGGGAGCAATGGCCAATTCACCGCGCACCAACGCAGATTGGGTAATACTGCCGCCGGTTTGAGAAACCCATTGCGCCGTCGAACTATAAATGTCGGAACCGGGGGCAGAGAGGCAATAGCTTGCCGTATAACGACAGGGCGTAGAGGATATCGCCAGTTCATCCCGATCAGTAAGGTTGGTCACGACCAAATAGTTTTTTAACACATCCGGAAAGAAGTACGGCAGCCCGGCATCATACATCGGAACATTATAATTATTGTTATTGCCCGCGGCGAAGACAATCAGCTTCCCTGCGCGGGCCGCACGCAGTATGCCGGCATAGTCGTTATAAGCCGTAAAACTTTCCGTGATTGGGCGCCGGCTCGTTGCATCAATATTATTTTTTAGCGGAGTCATCTCGCGGATAATATCGCCCAGGGTGAACTGAACGTAATTGTATGTTCCCTCTGGACGGATACTATAATACCCGTATTGATTGAGCCATATTGGAGGACTTTGGGCCCAACTATTGTTTATCACGCGAACGTCGGTTTGAATCATATCCTCGACGTGGTTTTTATCATTTTGCAGATATTTAATAGCGGCAATCTTGGCGTCATAAGCAACCCCGTGCATCCCTAACCCATCGCGCTTTGCTGCCGCAATCCCGGCAACGTGCGTGCCGTGGCTACCAATGATTATCAGGTCTGTGCCATTGAAGGTGCTGTAGTTATACGGCTCCAGAGGATCAAGCTTTTGTAACTTGCCCTGCAACTCCGGGTGTTCGAAAATAGCCTCATCCAAAATGCCGATCTTAACGCCGCGGCCTGAATACCCACGGGCATAGGCATACTCTGCCCCAATGCTTTCCAACCCCCATTGCCGCTTAAACTCGTTGGTCTTCCAGCTTTCAGGTACGTTCTTTTTCCCCAGCTCATCATACTTCTCCCCAGAGATAGCATTAACTGGAAAAAACAGTCCTAAAATAACGGCACATTTCAACAACGACCAGACCCCACGTCCATGGTTCATCAAAAACCCTCCATAATATTAACGGATAAAAAATTTTCGACTGGGAATATAAATCATTATCTTTCCGGTCAAATGGCTTGCGGGTTAATCTTAATTATTCGCGGATTCTATCAAATGGATTAATAAAGATCAGGCTTACAGCGGAAAAATGCCACATTCAGGGCAGTCTGTAGCCCATCTGGATTTCCTGAATAAAGGCCCGCACCAAGAGCGAGCCTTTACTGTCAACCGTGGCCGATAGCTAGAACTGGTAGCCTAATGCAATGGCAAAGATATTGTCGTTTTTTAGCCCCAGTTTATTATCATCATTGAGCCGGTTGATTTTATAGTCCACATAGGTGGACATGTTCTTATTGAAATAGTAATAAGTACCAATCTCAATATGCTTTACCAGATCGGCACTGCCGATATTTTCAATATCTTTTGCCTTCGACTGGGCATAAGACACCGACGGGCGGAAACCGGATTTGAACTGATACTGGGCCACCAACTCTATTTTTTCAGCTTTATTGGCAAAACCATTAACGCTTGTCGCCGTACCATAAATCACGGCCGTGCCGGAAATCGGCACAATGTTGTGGCTTTCAGAGTAAGTCGCGGCCAAATAGACGCTGCCAGGATCGTATTTCAGCCCAACGGCCCATATATCGGCCTTATTCCCTTTGCCGTAGGTACCTTCTTTCTGTGCGCTCACTCTGTTGGATGAGGCATAAGCTGCGCCCACGCGTAATCCGTCAAAGACTTCATAGCTGGAAGATATGCCCCATCCATCACCGTTAGCCTTGCTGGCCGAACGGTTGTCATTCTGGTTTTTTTGGTTTTTCCCCTGATACTGCACAGCAACATTCAAACCATCAACCAGGTTAAAAAAGTTATTGTTACGGTAAGTGGCCACGCCATTGGTTCGGCCATTCATAAAGTTGTCGGTCTTGATATACGTGCCGCAACCAAATTCCGGCATCATGTCGGTCCAGGCGCCGATATCATAAATAACCCCGTAATTGCGGCCATAATCGAATGAACCCAAGTTTTTATATTTCAGGCCGGCAAACCCCAAGCGGGTCTTGGTGTCTTTGGTGCTGTCGGCTTCGGTATGATTAGCCGAAAGTTGATATTCCCATTGCCCATAACCTGATAAGTCCTCTGTAATCTGGGTGCTGCCTTTAAAACCAAACCGAACATAAGATTTATCACCGTTATTATCAGCATCCTTGGATAGGTAATGGAGCGCCTTGACCTTGCCATATAAATCAAGCCTATTTCCGTCCTTATTGTATAATTCCGCAGCAGATGCTGCATGGGTAAATAACACTGCCGGAATGATAATGGCGCAATACTTACGTCTCATCGGGGGTCCTGTTTTGTTTAATTAAAAGTCAATTGCTGCTTGCGAGGGAAAGTGCGGGGTGTTTCGAGCCAGGATAATATCGGTTTTTTATGATGTATTTATGACGTCTTCTCATCAACGTCTTTGCAGCAGCTATTCTAGACGGTTATCTCTTCAGATCAAAGCGCTATCACCCTGATGTGGTGAAAAAATACCCCATTGAAGAAAAAATATTGCGCGGCTATTTTCTGCAGTAGCGAATGGGTTAATTTGTGCTCACGCGGCCATGGCAAAAAGATAACAGGGTAATAATTAGATTATCACCGATTAAACAACGGATGACCGGTATAGTGTCGCCAAAACAGTAATTAACACTTCAGGGCGAAATAATATCCACGGGCCGCAGCAACGGAAACGCCAAGATAATCTGCGACCGTCAGAAAAGGGGTAATATCATGGGGTACCGTCTTGGTGGTTAATACTTCCACCACCGTACATCCCGCTTTTTGCGCGGAAATCAGGCCGGCGAGCGAGTCCTCAAAGGCAATACAGTCTGCGGCCTGAAGATTGAGCCGGCCGGCCCCCAACAGAAAAGGCTCCGGGTTTGGCTTACCATGCTGAATATCCTCACTGGTTACCAATACTGGCGGAGCCGGAAACCCTACCCGTTTAATCCGGGCTGAAGCCACTTTCAACGAACCAGATGTCACAACCCCCCAGGGTACCGCGAGCCGCTGCAGCGTTAACAGGAATTCCACAGCGCCCGGAACCGGCGTGATACTCGCCGTGTTACACGCTTCAAAATCTTCAAGCAGGGTAAATTCATGCACTAAAGCGACGTCACTGGCCCCAGGCATGAAATGGCGCAGGGTTGCCATTGCCGGTTTTCCATGCAGATAACGCCGGACGGCCTCACTGTCCAACCCTTTGCTATTGGCCCAGGAACGCCAGGATTCTTCTACGAAATCAAGGGAGTTAACCAAGGTACCGTCCAGATCAAACAGCAATCCTTTGAAATGCATATGTGCCCCCTGCCGTACAAAAAAATAGGTAGGGTTATTTTTTATCTCACCCGGCACCCTGCATTAAAGGGTAGAAAAGTCGCTTTTATATTTATTTTGTTATCTCTCCTATCTTGTTGGGAAATTTGTGACATCGATCCCAAACAGGAAAATAGTTTTAATACCGGTAAATATCTTTAATTTACATTGTATTATCTATGATTCGCTATAGGTGGCAAAGTATGACAGGAGTCACAAAAATATAACGAGGTTCTTTTTTTGCAGAAAAGGTGACTTTTTTACTATAGGAACTTTCCCGATAACGATAAAGGATTATAGGCATGCAACACGGAGCGTCATTCCTGTTCATCCAAATTTATCAGAAATACGATTAACGTTTTCGGGAGTGGTTATGTCAGAGCGGGTAACGTATAAATGCGAGCTGAAAGAAGGTATCCATGCGAGACCGGCAGGCCATATTGAACGCCTTTGTAATACATTCCAGTCAGAAGTGATATGGAAAAATTTACGGACGGGGTTACAGGGGAACGCCAAGAGCGCGCTTTCCATCGTCGCGACGGATACCTTATTGGGTGATGAATGCCAGATCGCATTGCAGGGTGACGATGAGTTCGATGCGGCCATGCAGCTTGCAGACCTGCTTGAGAAATTACCCGCTTTTGACGTTGATCGGGATGATGATGAAGAAACCGCTTCGCCATCTGGCTACCTGCCGCGGGCATTACGTGAGACAAAACCGCATTTTATTGAGGGCGCACGTATCGGCGGCGGCGTAGCGATGGCCAAACCGCGGGTTATCCAGAGCCTGTCTTTCGCAGAAATGCTGGCACGCGCGCCGGGCGGCGAATCGGCCCCCCAAAGCGAAAAAATGCGCTTGCTGGACGGGTTAGAAAAACTTAAACAGGAAAAGGACGCCGCCCTGCAAAATAGCCGTGGCGTTGAGCACGATATTATTCAGGCGCATTTGTCCATTATTACGGACGTGGCGTTCCAAACGGCGATTAGCGATTATATCAATGAGAATAAAAGCGCCTGGGTTGCCATTGTTTCCGCGGCAATGGATTTTTGCGAAATTCTTAACCAGTCCTCCAGTAAATATATCAAAGAACGGGCGCTGGACGTTTTTGATATCACCCTGCAATTGTTGATAAAAATCTACGGCCCGCATGCGTTGCCGCAACAGAGTCTTGAACTGCAAGAGCCCGCCATTATTCTCGCCAACAGTTTGACGCCCAGCCAATTTCTGGCAATCAATAAGGCGTATTTAACCGGGCTGGTTCTCACCGCGGCGGGCAAAACATCCCATACGGCTATTCTGGCGCGCTCGCTCGGTATCCCGGCGCTGGCCAGCATCGATTTTTCATCGCTGAATCTGGATCCACAGCATGAAATCATTATTGATGGCGATCTCGGCCTGCTGATCGCTACCCCCAGCGAGAACGTGGTGCGCTATTACCACAATGAAATTAGCACGCGGCACCTGATGCAGCAGGAAATGCTGGCCGATGTCCATGCCAAGGCCTGCACCACCGATGGCCATCGTCTTGAGATCGCCGCGAATATCGCCAGCCTTGAAGAAGCCGCGGTGGTTTTTGCCAGCGGAGCCGAAGGCGTCGGGCTGTTTCGCACGGAAATGTCGTTCATGGATCGCGCCACGCCCCCGGATTTTGCAGAGCTGTCCGCGCTTTATACCCAGGTGGTTAAACTGGCCGCCGGCAAGCCGGTGACCTTCCGCACGTTTGATATCGGCGGCGATAAACCCGTCGACTATTTAAGCATAGGCGCAGAGGAAAACCCGTTTCTGGGATACCGCGCCGTGCGCACCTATCCCCATTATCTGGCGCTTTTCAAGATGCAGCTGAAGGCGATTTTAAGCGCTTCGGCGGTGGGTAACGCCAAAATCATGATACCGATGATTGCCAGCGTTGATGAAGTTGCCTGGTGCCGGGCGGTATTGGCATCGGTTAAGCAAGAGATGGTAACGGCAGGCCAGCCCTTCGATGCAGAGATCGAACTCGGTGTGATGCTTGAAGTCCCCTCCGTGATCTTCGCCATCCCCGAAATCGCCGAATATGCCGATTTTTTCAGCGTGGGGAGTAATGACCTGACGCAATATTTGTTTGCAGCCGACCGCGGCAATAACCGGGTGGAAAGCGTTTACGATAATTATTCGCCCGCTTTTTTAAAAGCGCTGCAATTCGCGGTTGATGAAGTCCACCGTGCCGGAAAATGGATCGGTCTGTGCGGTGAACTGGGCGCCAGTAAGGATTTTCTGCCGGTATTCATCGGCATGGGATTTGATGAGCTTAGCATGAGCCATGCCGCCATCCCCGCCGTCAAACATGCATTGCGAACGTTGAACCACGCAAAATGCCGGCAATTGGCGCAGGCGTTGGTGAAGGCAAAAAACTCATCCGCAGTAAAAAACCTGCTTGCGCATCCTGATGTAAAAGCGACCGCGGAAAAACCGGTTTTAGCCCAGGAATTTATTCTTTGCGGGCTGGAAGCCAATGATAAAAACGAAGTCATTAAAAAAATGACCGATAACCTCTGGCTGCGGCACAGAACGGATAATCGAGAAAAGCTGTGTGACGATATATGGCGCCGTGAAGATTCATTCCCGACCGCGGTCGGCTTCGGTTTCGCTATTCCCCATACCAAGTCTGATTATATCAATGACTCGGCAATCAGCGTCGCCCGCCTGGCGGCACCGGTTATTTGGGGCGAGCAGGAAGTGGATACGGTCTTTATGCTGGCCATCAGTAAAACCGCAGGTGATAACGAACACATGAAGTATTTTTCGACGCTGGCCAGGAAACTTATGAATGAGGAATTTCGACATGAAATAAAAAACGCAACCACCTCCGAAGAACTCTACAACCTTATAGTCAGAACATTAGAAGTCTGAATATAAAAAAGTTACCTCATTTTAAAAAGTCGAGGTTTATATGTTTAAACTTTTAAAAAATACTAAAAGACATTTCATGACGGGCGTGTCGTACATGATTCCTTTTGTCGTCGCCGGTGGTGTTCTTCTGGCATTGGCAGTCATGTTCAGCGGCAAGGCAGCGGTACCCGATCATGGTTTTTTAAAAGCAATGTCAGAAATCGGCATCGCCGGCCTGACGTTGTTCATCCCTATTCTGGCCGGTTTTATCGCCTATTCCATGGTTGAAAAACCGGGGATTGCGCCCGGCGCGATCGGCGGTTTACTGGCGAACCAGATGGGGGCTGGTTTTCTGGGCGGGATGCTCGCCGGTATTATTGCCGGCCTGGTGGTCTATGCGCTGTTGCAATGCATCGCCAAGCTGAAAGTGCCCGATTTTCTGCGCCTGATTCTGCCGATTTTCATTATTCCGTTGGTCGGTACTTTCCTGACCGGGCTGGCTATCTATTACATCGTGGGCGATCCCGTCGCCTGGCTGATGAAATGGTTAAGCGTCTGGTTATCCGGCATGCAAGGTGCCTCATTCGTTATTCTCGGCGCCATCCTCGGTTGCATGATCACCTTCGATATGGGCGGCCCGATGAACAAGACGGCGTTCTTCTTTGCCGTCGCGCTGATCACCACCAACCCACAGCTGATGGCGGCCGTCGCCGCGCCGGTATGTACCCCGCCGTTGGGCATGGCGCTGGCAACCTTCTTGTTCAAAGGCATTTTCAATGATGAAGAGCGTGAAGCCGGCAAACCGGCGCTGATCATGGGCTGCATTGGCATCAGCGAAGGCGCGATACCTTTCGCCGCGGCCGATCCGATGCGGGTGATTCCAGCCAATATGATTGGCGGCGCGGTGGCTTCGATTATTTCGCTCTGGTTTGGCTCCACCAATGCCGCTCCGTGGGGTGGGCTGATTGTCCTGCCGGTTATCGGCAACCCGGTTGGCTACGTCATTGCCATTATTGCCGGCGCATTAACCACGGCCGTCGCCGTGAAGGTTCTAAAAACCGTAATGAAACCCAAGGCATCAGAGAAGAAAGACGATGATGGCCTGGATATTTCTTTTGACTGAAAAAGCAGGAGTTATTATGAAAAACACGTTGAAACAATATGTCGATTATATCGTTAAAGGCGGTAAGTCTACGATGCTGGGCATCGGCCCGATGTCGCCGGCGCTGATTCAAGCCTGCTTTGAGCTCGGCAAAGAAAAAGATTTGCCGCTGATGTTTATCGCCAGCCGCAATCAGGTCGACGCAGATGAATTCGGCGCCGGCTATGTGAATAACTGGGATCAATTCCGCTTTGCGGCGGATTTAAAAACCATGGCGGAGAAAGTGGGCTTTGACGGCGATTATTTCCTGTGCCGCGACCACGGTGGCCCGTGGCAGCGCGACAAGGAACGTAAAGACCATATCCCGGAAGCCGAAGCAATGGCACTGGCGCGCCGTTCTTACAAAATAGATATGGATGCCGGTTTCGATCTGCTGCATATCGATCCGACCAAAGACCCGTATGTCGTCGGCAAAGTGATTGATATCGAGCTGGTGCTGAGCCGGACGGTAGAGTTGATTCGCTTCTGTGAAGAATATCGTGAGGAAAATAACCTTAAAGAATTCTTCTATGAAGTGGGAACGGAAGAAACCAACGGCGGCCTGACCGATATCAGCGCCTATGAAGATTTTATCGTTGAGCTTAATAAACGCCTCACCGCTGAAGGCCTGCCGCAGCCGTTGTTTATCGTCGGGCAAACGGGGACATTAACCCGTTTGACCAAAAACGTCGGCCATTTCAACGATAAACAATCCGCCGAGCTCTCCGCGATCAGCACGCGCTATGGCGTCGGGTTGAAAGAGCATAACGGCGATTATCTGCCCGATGACATTCTGCTCAAGCACCCGGGACTGGGGATCACCGCGATGAACGTTGCCCCCGCTTACGGCACGATCGAAACCCGCGCTTACCTCAAACTTGCCGCGGTTGAGCAGGATCTTGCCGCGAAAGGGTTTATTCCATCCGCCTCCGAATTGAAAAGTGTCTTAACCCGTGAATGCGTGCTAAGCCATAAATGGGAGAAATGGATGACGGATGAACATAAAAATAAAACCGAGGAGCAAATTTTCAGCGAGCCGGATTTGCTGAAAGAAATTCTGGAGCTTAGCGGCCACTATAATTATGAGAAGCCCAACGTCGTGCGTGAAATGCAAAAAATGTTTGCTAATCTGAAATCATTCGGCATTGAGCCCGAACGCTATGTGGTGAATAAAATTAAGGACATGATTCAGAACGAAGCCGAATGCTTTAATATGCCAGGCCTGACCGCCCGCGTTGCCGCAGCACAGTAACAAGCAAAAAGGTAAACATGATGACTATTCTGGTTGCAGTGACTGCCTGCCCGACGGGCGTCGCACATACCTACATGGCCGCTGAATCTTTACTTATTGCCGCCCAGAAGAAAGGCTGGGAAATTAAAGTAGAGACGCAAGGCGCCACGGGTATTGAAAATGAGCTAACGCCTTCCGATATTAATAGGGCTGATATAGTCATATTAACGAACGATGTCACCATTAAAAATGAAGGCAGGTTTTCCGGTAAGAAAATAGTTCGTGTCGGCGCCAATACCGCCGTCCGGCATGGCGATAAGATCATGCAGAAAATTGCAGAAAATCTCGGTGTGAATTGATGTATTAACGGCAAGGGGTGGGCCCCTCCTTGTTCTTTTAATAATGATCGACGACGAACAGGTTTCTATAATGAATCAGCTTGAACAATTAAAGCAGCGGACAATTATTGTCGCTGACAGCGGTGATATTGACAGTATTATTGCGTATCAACCGCAGGATGCTACCACCAACCCTTCGCTTATTTATAAGGCGGCACAGCTTCCGCAATACCAAAAATTGGTTCGTGATGCCGTGGTTTCCGTTAAATCACGGCAAAAGAATGAAGATAAACTGCTCGGTGATATTGCGGATTACCTTGCGGTGAGTATCGGCACACTGATCCTGCAAAGCATCCCGGGGCGTATTTCAACGGAAGTAGATGCCCGCCTGTCGTTTGATACCGCAGCCAGTATCGCCAAGGCGCGCGAGCTGATTGCCCGCTATGAGGAAAAGGGGGTGGGCAAAGAGCGCGTCCTGATTAAGCTGGCTGCAACCTGGCAAGGCATCCGGGCGGCAGAAACGCTTGAACAAGAAGGCATCAAATGCAATCTGACGCTGTTGTTTTCCTTTGCACAGGCGCGAGCATGCGCGGATGCCGGCGTATTTCTGATTTCCCCCTTCGTCGGCCGTATTTCCGATTGGTATAAAGCCAAAAACCCGGGCGCCGTTTACACCGTTGAGCATGATCCCGGCGTGGAATCGGTCAGGAAAATTTACCACTTTTACAAGATGCATGGTTACCAAACCATTGTGATGGGGGCCAGTTTCCGTAGCCCCGAACAGGTGCTTGCTCTGAACGGTTGCGATCGCCTGACTGTTGCACCACAGCTGCTTGATAAATTGAAAAATACCGATGGCGATCTCCCCCATCAGCTCAGCTATGATGGTACGGTACAGACCAAACCACAGGTAATGAGCGAACCTGAGTTTTATTGGTCTCATAACCAGGATGCGATGGCCGTGGATAAACTGTCTGAAGGGATCCGTCTGTTCGCGATTGATCAAAACAATCTCGAAGCATTGCTAAGCCAGTATCTCTGAAGTCGCGGGCAGGAAACCTGGCCGCCGATAGTGGGCGAGCTATCCAGCGCTGTTGCGCCCTGTCCTTCCATGATCAGGCTGCAGGCGTTTTATGAGTGTATTCATACAGTCGATTTTGAGTGAGTTTAGCAATCTTTGTTCTGGTGCGGATTCAGTATTGGTGGCCAACGGCAGCGCCCAGGCGCCGACCATGGCCTATCGCCTGCACGTCCCCAGAATTGAACTGACGGTTAAAGGCGTATTGAACATGCTGCTGCCAAAAGGTGAGGACAAGATCGTGAAGTACGATCGTCCCGTGGGTTCGATTACCTATATACCGGCAAACGGCTGGAATTTTCCGCAATGGTCTGCGCCTGTCATTTCCCTGTCCGTCGTATTTTGGAAACAGGATATCGGGTTCAGCATTATCAATTGGGATGGCGCTCAGTTTAAAGAAGTCGAGAAATTTAACCTGCAGAACACCAGCAGCACCGTGCGGGACAGGTTACTTGAGCTGGCTGAATCGATGGCGTGGGCGCAAGATAAAACCAGCGAAACTTTTGCACACATTATTTATGCCTTAATCAGTGATATTTCCTATCAACTGGCTGAAGGCATGAAAGAACGGAAGGAGCCGATTTCACTTATCGACGAAATTAAACGGTTTATTGATAATAATTATCATCATGAGATCAGCCGGGAGAGCGTTGCCGATGTATTTAATATATCACCAGGATATCTTTCGCGTTTATTTTCAAAAGACTCAGACGTTAAGTTCAATGAATATCTAAAATCAACCCGGATATCACGTTCACGGGTGCTGCTGACGAACACTGCGCTGAAGATTAATGAAGTTTCTGAACGCTGTGGGTTCACGGATACAAACTATTTTTGCAAAGTTTTCCGGGAGATTAATGATTGTACTCCTCTTGAATACAGGCGAAGAAACAAAGGTATAAGTTTATTATGACGCAGATAATCAAAGAAGAGGCACTTCACGCCAGCGGTGATAAAAAGCTAAGCATTGTTGCCGTTACGGCATGTGCGACAGGCGTCGCTCACACCTATATGGCCGCTGAACAGCTGGAAAGATTGGCGAAAGACAATAATCTGGCGATCAAGATCGAAACCCAGGGGGTATTGGGAATAAAAAACAAGGTCACCGCGGCAGACGTCAATCTGGCGGATTTGGCGATCATCGCCTCCGACATCACGATCGATGAGCCATCGCGCTTTGATGGCTGCCGGATTATTAATGTCAGGATTAGTTCATTGTTGCTCAGGCCTTCCGAACTGATCGTGAGTATCAAGAAGATCATTCATCAGCCGCGAGGTAAGGTTATCGATTTGTAGCCCGTAATGGTTTCTTCAATGCCTCTGCTTACCCTTTATGATAAGAATCTTTTTTCTTAGATATGCGGGTGCCTGTTTAAAATCGCTCAACCGATTATTGTCCATCCTCACCATTTCCCATCCTGCCGCTATTGCTCTTTACTTTGCCCAAATGTTGCCCGTTTCAACCGCCAGCCAACGGCAAAAACGGTGATTGACGCCAACGGCAGACGTAACGGGTTGATCAATCGCCCCGTTGGAATCGACGAATACCGGGTCTGGCTGGTGGTGGGGGAACAAAATCCGGCCAAAAACCAGAGTGTGCGCCTGCAAAAATAATACGAGCGTTGCCTGCCCGTTTCTGCAAGCCCTATACTAGGCGGCGTTCCGCTGGCGGTTATTTTGCGGCCCCTTTCGCTAACAAGCGCCTTATTTGCCCACATCCCTGATGATAATGCCGGGTTGCAGGCGCCATGGCGCGAATCGCCAGTATTTTTAAAAAAAGCAACCGGAGTCATAATGAAGGAAAGCAGTAGTATATTGGAATTAGATGATATTCATTATCAAATAGATGACACGGTTATTCTCGACTCCGTTTCTTTCCGCCTGCAGCCCGGTGAATTTAAGTTGATCACCGGCCCTTCCGGATGCGGGAAAAGTACCCTGCTGAAAATAATCTCTTCTTTGATCAGCCCCACGCGCGGGCGAATTCTCTTTGCGGGCAAAAATATTGATGACATCCCGCCAGAGGAATATCGCAAGCAGGTTTCTTATTGTTTCCAAACGCCGGCGCTGTTTGGCGACACCGTTTATGACAACCTGGCGTTGCCCTATCAAATCCGCAAGGTAAAGCCGGACGAGCAAAAGCTGGCGCAGGATCTGCAGCGTTTTTCATTAGCGCCCGACATGTTGAAAAAAAGCATTAATGAGCTTTCCGGCGGGGAGAAACAGCGGGTTTCCCTGATCCGTAATCTGCAGTTTTTACCCAAGCTCCTGCTGCTGGATGAAATCACCAGTGCGCTGGATGAAGAAAACAAGGCCAGGGTGAATGCGCTGATTCAGCAATACGTCAAACAGCAGAAAATGGCGGTGCTGTGGGTGACGCACGATACCAACGAGATCGGCCACGCGGACGACGTGATCACACTGAGCGCCAATGCACGGGCAAAGCAGGAGGAGAAAAACAATGAACCAACATAACATCACCAATGAATCACTGGGCCTGTCGATGCTTCTGGTGCTAATCGCCATTCTGATTAGCCACAAAGAAAAGCTGGGGCTGGAAAAAGACATCATCTGGAGCATTTGCCGGGCGGTCGTGCAACTGGTGATTGTCGGCTATGTGCTGAAATACATATTCGATCTGAACAACAGCCTGCTGACCGTGCTGATGGTGCTGTTCATCTGCTTCAACGCCGCTTATAACGCGCAAAAGCGCAGCAAATATATCGACCGTGCCTTTTTCATCTCCCTGGTGGCGATTACCACCGGGGCGGTGCTGACGCTGGCCGTGCTGGTGCTGACCCGCTCAATTGTGTTCACCCCCATGCAGGTGATCCCGATCTCCGGCATGATCGCGGGCAACGCGATGATCGCCGTTGGCCTGTGCTACAACAACCTGGGGCAACGCTTTAAAGACGAACAGCAGAAAATTCAGGAAATGCTCAGCTTGGGGGCTTCGCCGAAGTTTGCTTCCGCCGCCTTGATCCGCGACAGCATTCGCGCCTCGCTGATCCCCACCGTGGATGCGGCAAAAACCGTTGGTTTGGTTAGCCTGCCAGGGATGATGTCCGGCCTGATATTTGCCGGCATCGATCCGGTGAAAGCGATCAAGTATCAGATTATGGTGACATTTATGCTGTTGGCCACCGCCAGCCTGTCGACCATCATTGCCAGCTACCTCGCCTATCGCAAGTTTTACAACCGCCGTGAACAACTGATTGTCAGCCTACTGAAGTAATCCCCTCCGTAACGGCCCCGGTGTGGGGCCGTTTGCTCAGCCGACGTTATTTGTTCCGGCCCAGGCGGCAATCTGCATGATACAAAGAATAACCGCTGGAATTATCAGCGTATTCCCGCTAAACGAGATTATTTCGCATTAGGCAAAAAAACACTTTACAGCTGCGAATGATAATGATTATTATTGCCATGCGTTCTCGGGATGGTCATCAAATTTTGCTGCCATCACTTGAAGGCACGACATTGCTCACATTGCTTCCAGTGTTTACTTAGCCAGCTCGGGTGCTGGCTTTTTTTTTGCCTTGCGTTGACGCTTCCCCCTCTCGTTAAACCCCCTGTTTCTGGTCATGCTATTCCATCGAATTTCTTGAACAGAGAGGTGAGTTTTTTACGCTTTCTTCTTTTTCAGCCAGGCATAGACTGAATAAAACATTGAGGAGAGTTGAACATGATTTATTTACGTAAGGCACAAGATCGCGGCCATGCCAATCACGGTTGGCTGGATAGCTGGCATACCTTCTCGTTTGCAAACTACTATGATCCAGACTTCATGGGGTTCTCCGCACTGCGGGTGATTAATGAAGATGTGATCGACGGCGGGCAAGGCTTTGGCACCCATCCGCACAAGGATATGGAAATTCTGACCTACGTGTTGAGCGGCACGGTTGAACACCAGGACAGCATGGGCAACAAGGAGCAGATTAACGCCGGTGAGTTCCAGATCATGAGCGCCGGCACCGGGGTGCGCCATTCGGAGTACAATGCCAATAGCGATCGCCCGCTGCACCTGTACCAGATCTGGATTATCCCGGCACAGACCGGCCTGCCGCCGCGCTATGAACAGCGCATGTTCGACGCGCCGCAGGGGCGCCAACTGGTGCTATCGCCAGATGCGCGCGACGGTTCGCTGCAGGTCTTTCAGGATATGACGCTGTGGCGTTGGGCGCTGAACGCCGGTGAACAGTCGGCATACCCGATCCCCGCCGGGCGGCGCATCTGGATCCAGGTGGTGCGTGGCAGCGTAACGGTTAACGGTCACCCAGCAGGCGCCAGCGATGCATTCGCCGTGTGGGATGAAACGGCATTGACCATCCAGGCCGCGCAAGACAGCGAAATATTGCTGTTCGATCTGCCGCCGGTGTGATGCCGCGCTTATACCGGCCCCGCCCTGGGGCCGGCCTTGAGACAATAATACCGGGCCGCCATTTTTTTTGCTAAAATGGTGGCCCATTCACGGATTGCCAGTTCATCAATAATGAAGAAAAAACGGCCGGTACTTCAAGATGTTGCAGATCGGGTTGGCGTCACCAAGATGACGGTAAGCCGTTATTTGCGCAATCCCGACCAGGTTTCAGCTTCTTTGCGGCAAAAAATTGCCGTTGCACTCGATGAGCTGGGCTATATTCCCAACCGCGCGCCGGACATTCTTTCCAATGCCACCAGCCGCGCTATCGGCGTGCTGTTGCCCTCGCTGACCAACCAGGTATTCGCCGAGGTGTTGCGCGGTATTGAGAGCGTGACCGACGCACACAATTACCAGACCATGCTGGCGCACTATGGCTACCTGCCGGAGCGTGAAGAAGAACGCCTGACGTCGTTATTGTCTTATAACATCGACGGCCTGATCCTCTCTGAACGCCACCATACGCCGCGCACCTGCAAAATGATTGAGATCGCCGGCATCCCGGTGGTGGAACTGATGGACTGCGTCTCGCCCTGCATCGATCTGGCAGTGGGCTTCAACAACTTTGAAGCCGCACGCCAGATGACCCAGCAGATCATCACCCGTGGCTACCGGCACGTGGTGTATCTGGGCGCGCGGCAGGATGAGCGCACCATCATCAAACAGCAAGGTTATGAGCAGGCCATGCGCGAATCTGGGCTGGAACCCTACAGCGTGATGACCAAGCGCTCTTCTTCCTATTCAGGCGGGGGCGAGCTGTTGCGCCAGGCGCAGCGTGATTACCCGCAGATCGACAGCATTTTTTGTACCAATGATGACCTGGCGATCGGCGCGGCGTTCGAATGCCAGCGGCAAGGGCTGGCGATCCCGCAGGATATGGCGATTGCCGGTTTTCACGGCCACGATATCGGGCAGGTGATGACGCCAAAGCTGGCTAGCGTGCTGACGCCGCGTGAACGTATGGGGCAGATCGGCGCAGAGCGCCTGCTGGCCCGCCTGCGCGGGGAAACGGTCGTGCCCAAAATGGTCGATGTCGGCTTTACCATCATCCCCGGCGGCAGCATCTAAGCGAATTATTTCGCCTTTAACGCGGTAACGCAGCGTTGCACCACGCTGGCGACGTCGGTATCAATATCGATGCAGATCACGTCTTTTTCATCCGGGCCGGGCGCTTCCAGCGCGTCAAACTGGCTTTTCAGCAGCTCAGGCGGCATAAAGTGCCCGGCACGTGCCTTCATGCGGTTGAGTATCACATCGAAGCTGCCTTTCAGGTAAATAAACACCATATTGTCGTTATCTTTGCGCAGGCGGTCGCGGTAGCGGCGTTTCAACGCGGAGCAGACAATAATGCCGGTTTCGTTTTTATGAACCAGGCTATAGGCCGCATCATTCAACCGTTCCAGCCACGGCGCCCGATCGTCATCGTTGAGCGGGTGGCCGCTCGCCATCTTCTGGATATTGGCGCGCGGATGCAAATCGTCGCCGTCGATGAATTTTGCATGGATTTCCTGCGCCAACGCCGCGCCAATCGTGGATTTGCCGCTGCTGGAGACGCCCATCAGGATGATGCTTTTTCCTGCCATAATTTTGATCTCTATCTCAGAATGCGAATTTTGCTGGGTAACCTGGTTCCGAATATTACCATGTTACCGGTATCATGATACCGGTAACAAATGGAGATGTGATTATTGTCACAAAGGATAGATCACCCGAGATAAGAATTTTGTACCCCATCGCCCTCATGCTCTCTTGGCATCAGATGAGGGCGCCAATATAGAGCAAACACCCTGTTCGCCGCAGTATCGCAAACAGGCTAAGCAGTAAAAATTGGAGAAAAAATTATGCCATTAGTGATTGTTGCCGTCGGCGTAGCGCTACTGTTGCTGCTGATGATTCGCTTTAAGCTGAACGGCTTTATCTCTTTGGTGCTTGTTGCCCTGGCGGTTGGTATCATGCAAGGCATGCCGGTAGACAAAGTCATTGCCTCCATTAAGGCCGGCGTTGGCGGCACGCTTGGGAGCTTGGCATTGATCATGGGCTTCGGCGCCATGCTCGGCAAGTTGTTGGCGGACTGCGGCGGCGCACAACGCATCGCCACCACGTTGATCGATAAGTTCGGCAAAAAAAATATTCAGTGGGCAGTAGTGCTGACCGGTTTCACCGTCGGCTTTGCGCTGTTCTATGAAGTGGGTTTTGTGCTGCTGCTGCCGCTGGTATTTACCATTGCCGCTTCCGCACGTATCCCGCTGCTGTATGTTGGGGTGCCGATGGCCGCCGCCCTGTCCGTTACCCACGGCTTTCTGCCGCCACACCCAGGGCCAACGGCAATCGCCACCATCTTCCATGCGGACATGGGGCTAACCCTGCTGTACGGCACCATATTGGCGATCCCCACCGTTATTCTGGCCGGGCCGGTGTATGCCCGTTTCCTGAAAGGGATTGATAAACCGGTACCGGAAGGCCTGTATAACCCGAAAACCTTCACCGAAGAAGAGATGCCGAGCTTTGGCGTCAGCGTGGCAACCGCGCTGGTGCCAGTGATCCTGATGGCGATGCGCGCCATCGCGGAGATGGTATTGCCGAAGGGCCATGCGGTGCTGCCTTACGCCGAGTTTTTTGGCGATCCGGTGATGGCAACGCTGATCTCGGTGCTGATAGCCATCTTTACCTTTGGTCTGAACCGTGGCCGCACCATGGATGAAGTGATGGGCACCATTACCGATTCGATAAAAATCATCGCCATGATGCTGTTGATCATCGGCGGTGGCGGCGCCTTCAAACAGGTGCTGGTCGATAGCGGCGTGGAGCAATACATTGCCGGCATGATGCACGGCAGCAATGTGTCGCCGCTGCTGATGGCCTGGTCGATTGCCGCCGTGTTACGTATTGCGCTGGGCTCGGCAACCGTGGCGGCGATTACCGCCGGCGGTATTGCTGCCCCGCTGATTGCCACCACCGGCGTAAGCCCGGAGTTGATGGTGATTGCGGTCGGTTCCGGCAGCGTGATTTTCTCGCACGTGAACGATCCGGGCTTCTGGTTGTTCAAGGAGTATTTCAACCTGACCATCATGGAAACCATCAAATCCTGGTCAGTGCTGGAAACCATTATCTCAGTCTGCGGCCTGATCGGCTGCCTGCTGCTGGAAAGGCTGATTTAACCCGAAACGGGCGCGGCATGCCGCGCCCATTTTCACAATCGCTATAGCTTGAGGTAGGCGCGCACCCCATCCAGAAACATTTGGGTGGAAAGCATCACCAGAATCAACCCCATCAGCCTTTCCAGGGCGCTCACGCCCTTGCTGCCCAACAAACGCAAAAACAGGTTCGACAGCAGCAGGATGGTGGCTGAAATCCCCCAGGCAATCAGCAATGCCGCCACCAGGTGTGGCAATTGGTTCGGGTACTGGTGTGAAAGCAGCATCAACGCCGCCAAAATAGAAGGCCCGGCCACCAGCGGGATCGCCAGCGGCACCAAAAAAGGCTCTTCACCGGCAGAAAGCCCGGTGCTGCTGCCCTCCTTGGTAGGAAAAATCATTTTGATGGCAATCAGGAACAAGATAATGCCGCCGGAGATCGAGACGGTTTCAGTGCGTAGATTGAGGAACGCTAAAATCTTTTCGCCGGCGAACAGGAACACCAGCATCAGCAGCAGAGCGATCAACAACTCGCGGATCAGTACCACCCGGCGGCGGCGCGGCTCCAGGTGTTTGAGCACCGACATAAAAATGGGCAGGTTGCCAAGCGGATCCATAATTAAAAACAACAGCACCGTGGCTGAAATCATCTCTGTCATGCATTACCTCAGATTGTAATTGTGGCCCCGGTGTTCCTGCCGGTACCTTGATGCCTATAAGCAAGATTGCTGATAATTCCCCGACAATCGAATAAATTCACTTTGCGCCCGTACCTACATTTTGTAAGGTGAAGGGATAACTTAGTCGTCACTTTGCAGGCAGGACAGTAATATGAAAAATGTTGGTCTCATCGGTTGGCGCGGTATGGTTGGCTCCGTGCTCATGCAACGCATGGCCCAGGAGCGTGATTTCGACGCCATCCGCCCGGTATTCTTTTCCACCTCGCAGCACGGCGCTGCCGCGCCAGCCATCGGCGGCCAGCAGCAGGGCACGCTGCAGGATGCCTATGATATTGAAGCGCTGCGTGCGCTGGATATCATTATTACCTGCCAGGGCGGCGATTATACCAACGAAATTTACCCAAAGCTGCGTGAAAGCGGCTGGCAAGGCTATTGGATCGACGCAGCATCGTCTCTGCGCATGGAAAAAGACGCGATTATCATCTTGGATCCGGTTAACCATGAGGTGATTCAACAGGGGCTGGATAAAGGCATCAAGACCTTTGTTGGCGGTAACTGTACCGTCAGCCTGATGCTGATGTCGCTGGGCGGTCTGTTCGCCAACGATCTGGTGGAGTGGGCCTCTGTCGCCACTTACCAGGCAGCCTCTGGCGGCGGTGCGCGCCACATGCGCGAACTGCTGACGCAGATGGGGATGCTGCATGCCGAAGTGGCGAAAGAGCTGCAGGATCCGGCCTCTGCCATTTTGGATATTGAACGCAAAGTCACCGAAGCGACCCGTTCCGGCAAACTGCCAACCGACAACTTTGGCGTACCGCTGGCCGGCAGCCTGATCCCATGGATCGACAAGCAGCTGGATAATGGCCAAAGCCGCGAAGAGTGGAAAGGCCAGGCGGAAACCAACAAGATTTTGAACACCACCAGCGTGATCCCGGTCGACGGCCTGTGCGTACGCGTCGGCGCCTTGCGCTGCCACAGCCAGGCATTCACCCTGAAGCTGAAAAAAGACGTTTCCCTGCCGGAAATCGAGCAACTGCTGGCGACCCATAACGACTGGGTGCGGGTGATCCCGAACGACCGCGAACTGTCGATGCGCGAACTGACGCCTGCGGCAGTCACCGGCACGCTAAACACGCCGGTTGGCCGCCTGCGCAAGCTGAATATGGGGCCACAGTACCTGTCTGCGTTTACCGTGGGCGATCAGTTGCTGTGGGGTGCGGCCGAACCGCTGCGCCGTATGCTGCGTATTCTGCTGTAACTCTGGCGCCGCCGTCAGCCTGCGGCGGGGTTTCAATCAGCCAGGCATGGTGTGGCAACGCGCTATGCCTGGCCGTAAAAACGCATTTGCTGCCAATTCCGGGCGCGCAACGTACCTGATAATTCACGGCTATCGCTATTAGCGCCATACAAACAACGGATTACCTGCTGCCCCACCCACTGTTTGGGTTTACCCACGCCCACCGTGTTTTTGCTTTCTCCCGGCGATAAAAAAATTCCTTGTGCTTACCCCCCTGTTTTTTACAGACATTGACTATGCTTACAAAACACGTTGGCCAAATTATAACCGGCGTGAAAAAGACCCATTAATAAGCAAAAAAAGCGCAATTTAGGGCGGAAATGTAAAGATTAATCAATAACCGACCGCAATCACGCTTTAGAGAGTGAATGAATTGCATGATAAACGCACAGGCAATGACTTGTGCGTTTTAGTCCCTCTTCAAGATCATGCTATTAAGCAAAGGAAGAAACTATGTCAGTACTTCCCGATCGTGACGTGATTAATCAGCTCATTTCCGGTCATTATGCCGATCCTTTCGCGCTGTTGGGCATGCATGCCACCGAGAGCGGCCTGCAGGTGCGCGCACTGTTGCCTGATGCGAACGAGGTTTGGGTGCAGGAAGCCAGTACCGGCCGCCGCCTGGTTCAGCTTAATTGTGACGATCCGCGCGGTTTTTTCAGCGCCACCATCCCACGGCGAAAAAACGCCTTTCGTTATCAATTACGGGTTAACTGGCACGATCACCAACAGATCGTGGAAGATCCTTATCGATTCGGCCCCCTATTGCAAGACATCGACAGTTGGCTGCTGGCCGAAGGCACGCATTTGCGCCCTTACGAGCGGCTGGGGGCGCACCTGACCACGCTGGACGATATTCCCGGCGTCAGCTTCGCCGTCTGGGCTCCCAACGCCCAGCGCGTTTCCGTGGTTGGCGAGTTCAACTTCTGGGATGGGCGCCGCCATCCGATGCGCCTACGCAAAGAGAACGGCATCTGGGAGCTGTTTTTGCCGGGGGTGCAAAGCGGGCAACTGTACAAATACGAAATCATCGATTGCTATGGCAATACCCAGTTAAAGGCCGATCCTTATGCGTTTGAAGCACAAATGCGGCCGGATACCGCTTCGCTGATCACCCCGCTACCTGACGTGGTGTACAACGCCCCGGAGCGCCAACTTGCCAATGGCTTCGATCGCCCAATCTCCATTTACGAGGTGCATCTCGGCTCTTGGCGCCGCCACAGCGACAACAACTTCTGGCTCAGCTACCAGGAACTGGCGGAACAGCTGATCCCTTACGCGCAGGAAATGGGCTTCACCCATATCGAACTGCTGCCGATCAACGAGCACCCGTTCGACGGCAGTTGGGGCTACCAGCCGTTGGGCATGTATGCCCCCACCCGGCGCTTCGGCTCGCCGGCGGAATTCAAGGCCTTCGTCGACGCGGCGCATGCAGCGGGGATTAACGTCATCCTCGACTGGGTGCCAGGGCACTTTCCCAGCGATGCCTACGGCCTGGCCAACTTTGACGGCACGGCGCTGTATGAATATGCCGATCCGCGGGAAGGCTTCCACCAAGACTGGAACACCCTGATTTACAACTATGGCCGCCATGAAGTGCGTAACTATCTGGCGGGGAATGCCTTTTACTGGCTGGAACGTTTTGGCATCGATGCCCTGCGGGTGGATGCGGTTGCTTCGATGATCTATCGCGATTACAGCCGGGCCGAAGGGGAATGGGTGCCAAACTGCTATGGCGGCAACGAGAACCTGGAGGCGATCGCCTTTCTGCGCTACACCAACCAGACCATCGGCCAGGCCAGGCCGGGAGCGGTCACGCTGGCGGAGGAATCCACCGACTACACCGGGGTGACGCTGCCGCCGGATGCCAACGGGCTGGGCTTCCACTACAAATGGAACCTGGGCTGGATGCACGACACGCTGGATTATATGCAGCTCGATCCGGTGTACCGCAAATATCACCACGGTAAGCTCACTTTCGGCATGCTGTATGCCTATACCGAAAACTTTGTGCTGCCGCTTTCGCACGATGAAGTGGTGCACGGCAAACGCTCGCTGCTCGATCGCATGCCGGGCGACGCCTGGCAAAAATTTGCCAACCTGCGCGCTTATTACGGCTTTATGTGGGCGCACCCCGGCAAAAAACTGTTGTTTATGGGCGGCGAGTTCGCCCAGGGCCGCGAGTGGAATTTTGACGCCAGCCTGGACTGGCACCTGCTGGAAGGTGCGGATAACTGGCACCACGGCGTGCAGCGCCTGGTGCGCGATCTCAACCACTGCTATCGCCGCCATGCGCCGCTGTATGAACGGGACTATTTCCCCGATGGATTCGAATGGCTGGTGGTCGACGATCACGAAAACTCGGTGTTCAGCTTTGCCCGCTACGATACACAGGGCAATACGCTGATCGTCATCAGCAATTTCACCCCGGTGCCGCGCTATCACTACCGCATCGGCATCGCGCAGCCGGGCGAATACCTGGAAATCCTCAATACCGATTCGCACCATTACCACGGCGGTAATATCGGCAACCAGGGCGCCGTCATCTCAGAGCCGGTCGCCAGCCACGGCCGCGCGCACTCAATCAGCGTGACTGTCCCGCCGCTGGCGACGGTTTACCTATTGCAGGGGGCGCGCTAATGGCGATGGAATCCGGCTTTGCCGCACCGCTGGGCGCACACTACGACGGCAACGGCATCAATTTTGCGCTCTATTCCGCGCACGCCGAACGGGTAGAACTGTGCCTGTTCGACAGCGCGGGGACGGAAACGCGCCTGCCGTTGCCGATGCACAGCGGCGATGTTTGGCATGGCTACCTACCGGGCGGCAAACCCGGCCAGCGTTACGGCTACCGGGTCTATGGGTCATACGATCTGGCGCAGGGCCTGCGTTTTAACCCGGCGAAGCTACTGCTGGACCCGGCGGCGCGCGCGGTGGAAGGGCCGGTGACGGACGATCCTCGCCTGCACGGCGGCTATGCGCTGCCGGATCCGCACGACAGCGCGGCGCTGGTGCCCAAATGCATCGTGATTGATGAGCCCTATGATTGGGAAGACGATCGCCCGCCCGCCACCCCGTGGGGGGAAACGGTCATTTATGAAGCCCATGTGCGCGGCCTGACCCAGCAACACCCGGCCATCCCCGCGGCACTGCGCGGCACGTTTGCCGCGCTTGGCCACCCGGCCATGATCGCCCATTTCCGCAGGCTGGGCATCACCGCGCTTGAGCTGTTGCCGGTTCAGCAACACACCACGGAACCACGGCTGCAGCGCCTTGGCCTGAGCAATTACTGGGGCTACAACGTGCTGGCGCCCTACGCGCCAGACAACCGCTTCAGCTCCCAGCGCCCCGGCATGACGCCGCTGCGTGAGCTGCGCGATGCGGTAAAAGCGCTGCATAAGGCCGGTATTGAAGTGATCCTGGACGTGGTGTTCAACCACAGCGCCGAGCTGGATCGCGACGGGCCGATGCTCTCGTTCAGCGGCATTGATAACCCGGCGTACTACTGGCTAACGCCGCAAGGGGACTATGTCAACCATACCGGCTGCGGTAATACCGTGCGCCTGGATCTGCCGGGCGGCGTGGCCTGGGTGCTGGACTGCCTGCATTTTTGGGTGCGGGAATGCCACGTTGACGGCTTTCGCTTCGATTTGGGCACGGTGCTGGGGCGCACACCGGCATTTGACCGCGATGCGCCGTTGATGCAGGCCATCCTGGCCGACGATACGCTTTCACGCTGCAAGCTGATCGCCGAGCCGTGGGACATCGGCCCCGGCGGCTACCAGGTGGGGGCGTTCCCCGGGCGCTTCGCCGAATGGAACGACCATTTTCGTGATGATATGCGGCGCTTCTGGCTATGGGGGGATGTGCCCCTTGCCCTGTTCGCCCGGCGGTTCGCCGCCTCCAGCGATCTGTTCAACCAGCGTGGGCGAGCCCCTTACGCCAGCATCAACATGCTGACCGCCCACGACGGTTTTACCCTACAGGACGTAGTGAGCTACAACCAAAAACACAACCTGCCAAACGGAGAGGAAAACCGCGACGGCAGCGAACGTAACTTTAGCCACAACCACGGCGTGGAAGGCCCGGTGGCCGATGATGCCGTGATACAACGGCGCAGAGCCAGCCAGCGGGTAATGCTGGCGACGCTGCTGCTTTCTCAGGGCACACCGATGTTGCTGGCCGGTGATGAGCATGGACATAGCCAGCAAGGCAACAACAATGCCTACTGCCAGGATAACGCCATTACCTGGCTGGATTGGGCCGCTGCCGATGATTCCCTTACCGCCTACACCGCCGCGCTGATCCGCCTGCGCCGCCAAATCCCCGCCTTGCGCGAGGATCGCTGGTGGCAGCAGGGCGACGGCAGCGTGGCCTGGCTGGATGCCAGCGGGAACCCGCTCAGCGCCCAGCAGTGGGAACACGGTGAAAGGCAACTGCAGATCCGGCTGTCGCAACGCTGGTTGGTGGTGATCAACGCCACCGCGCTGGCGGTGCAGATGACGTTACCTGAAGGCGATTGGCGCATTGTGGCCCCTTTTAATCAGGAAGACTCGCGGGCGGCTTTACCCGCCTGGCGCCAGGCCGCGCACTCGCTTTGCGTGCTGGCAAAGCAATAATAAGGAGTCCGCTATGGTTAGGTTTGAAAATAACGACCCCCTGATGTTGGCACGCCAACTACCGATTAAATCCGTCGCGCTTATCCTGGCCGGTGGCCGCGGTTCGCGTTTGAAAAATTTAACTTCAAACCGCGCCAAGCCTGCCGTTCACTTTGGCGGCAAGTTCCGCATCATCGATTTTGCCTTATCCAACTGCCTAAACTCCGGCATTCGCCGGATCGGCGTGATCACCCAATATCAATCCCATACTCTGGTGCAGCATATTCAGCGCGGCTGGTCGTTTCTGAATGAAGAAATGAACGAGTTTGTCGACCTGCTCCCCGCCCAACAGCGCCTGAGCACCGAGCATTGGTACAAGGGAACCGCCGACGCGGTTTATCAGAACCTGGATATCATCCGCCGCTATAACGCGGAATATGTGGTCATCCTGGCCGGCGATCACATCTATAAAATGGATTATTCGCGCATGTTGATCGACCACGTGGAAAAAGGTGCCCTGTGTACCGTGGCCTGCATTCCGGTGCCGCGCGGCGAAGCGTCTGAGTTCGGCGTGATGAGCGTCGATGACCAAGGGCGCATCATGGCGTTTCTGGAAAAACCGGCCGATCCGCCGGCCATGCCGGACAACCCCGATATGGCGCTGGCCAGCATGGGGATTTACATTTTTGACGCCGAATATCTGTTCCAACTGCTGGAAGAAGATATGTCAGTGCTGTCGTCCAGCCACGACTTCGGCAAAGACCTGATCCCGAAAATCACCGCCCAGCAGGCCGCCTGGGCGCACCCTTTCACGCTGTCCTGCGTAACCAGCAACCCCGACCTGCCGCCGTACTGGCGGGACGTGGGCACGCTGGACGCCTATTGGCGTGCCAATCTGGATCTGGCTTCGGTGACCCCGGAGCTGGATATGTACGATCGCGCCTGGCCCATCCGCACGCATATGGAGCCCCTGCCGCCGGCCAAGTTTGTGCAGGATCGCTCCGGCAGCCACGGCATGACCATGAACTCGCTGGTTTCCGGCGGCTGCATCGTCTCGGGTTCCGTGGTGGTGCACTCGGTGCTGTTCCCGCGCGTGCGGGTGAACTCTTTTTGCCATATTGATTCGGCGATATTGCTCCCCGACGTGAACGTGGGCCGCTCTTGCCGCCTGCGGCGCTGCGTTATCGATCGGGCCTGCCAGATCCCGGAAGGGATGGTGATAGGCGAGAACGCCGACGAAGACAGCAAACGCTTTTACCGCTCCGAAGGCGGGATTGTGCTGGTAACGCGCGACATGTTGTCGAAATTGTAGGGAAAGCCCGCTGCTCCCCTATATCTCTCTCAAAGGAATTAAGCCGAATTTCAGGAGTGATAATGCAGGTATTACACGTATGCTCTGAGATGTTCCCCCTGCTGAAAACAGGAGGGCTTGCAGACGTTGTAGGGGCATTGCCGGCAGCGGAAATTGCCGAGGGTGCTGATGTCCGGGTGCTGTTGCCGGGCTTTACCGACGTCTTCAAAGGTATCCCCGACACGGCGATGGTGGCCGAGATTGACTCGTTTGCCGGCCGCGTCGGGCTGCGTTACGGCGTTTATCAGGGGGTTGGCGTTTACCTGATTGATGCCCCCTGGCTGTACGATCGCCCAGGCAGCCCGTATCACGATCAGTCAATGTACGCCTATGCCGATAACCACCTGCGCTTCGCGCTGCTGGGCTGGATGGCCTGCGAGCTGGCCAAGGGGCTGGATCGCTACTGGCGGCCGGAGTTGGTGCATGCGCACGACTGGCATGCGGGCCTGGCCTGCGCCTATCTGGCGGCCAACGGCTACCCGGCGCGCGCGATTTTCACCGTGCATAACCTGGCTTATCAGGGGCTGTTCTCCGCCCACCACGTGAGCGAACTGTGGTTGCCGCCGGCGTTTTACAACGTCTACGGCCTGGAGTTCCACGGCCAAATGTCCTACCTGAAGGCCGGTTTGTTCTATGCTGACCATATTACCGCCGTCAGCCCGACCTATGCCCGCGAGATCACCCGGCCGGAGTTTGGCTACGGGATGGAAGGGTTATTGCAGGAACGGCATCGGCAGGGGCGGCTGAGCGGCATCCTCAACGGCGTGGATGAAAAAATTTGGGATCCGGCGCATGACGTGCGCCTGAGCGCCCGCTATGACGCCGACAATCTGAAAGAAAAGGCCAGAAACAAGGTGTACCTGCAACGGGCCATGGGGCTGAAGGCGGACGAATCGCTGCCGGTATTCGCTGTGGTCAGCCGGCTCACCAGCCAGAAAGGGTTGGATCTGGTGCTGGAAGCCCTGCCCGCGCTGCTGGATCAGGGGGGGCAGTTGGTGCTGCTCGGTGCCGGGGATGCGGTGCTACAGCAGGCCTTTCTGGCGGCAGCGGCCGATTACCCCGAGCAGGTGGGGGTGCAGATTGGTTATCACGAGGCGTTTTCGCATCGCATCATCGGCGGCGCGGACGTGATCATGGTGCCAAGCCGTTTTGAGCCCTGTGGGCTGACCCAGCTCTACGGGCTGAAATACGGCACGCTGCCGTTGGTGCGCCGCACCGGCGGCCTGGCGGATACGGTGGTTGACTGCGCGCTGGAAAACCTGGCCGACGGCACCGCCAGTGGGTTTGTGTTTGATGATAGTGACGCCAAAGCGCTGGGGAATGCTATCCGGCGCGCCATGGTGCTGTGGAGCCGGCAGAAACACTGGCGCCATGTGCAACGCTACGCCATGGGGCTGGACTTTGGCTGGCACGTTGCGGCCAAGGCGTATCTGTCGCTTTATCAACGCTTGTTGTAATCACGCTACATGGGATCTCACAGCTATGACTTCACCGTTTAGTTACACCTCACCCACGGTCAGTGTGGAAGCGCTGAAACATTCCATCGCCTATAAACTGATGTTTATTGTCGGCAAGGACCCGGCCATTGCCACTAAGCACGATTGGCTGAACGCCACGCTGTTTGCGGTGCGCGATCGTATGGTGGAGCGCTGGTTGCGCTCCAGCCGCGCCCAGCTGTCGCAGGATGTGCGGCAGGTCTATTACCTGTCGATGGAGTTCCTGATTGGCCGGACGCTATCGAACGCGCTGCTGTCGATGGGGATTTATCACGACATCGATAAAGCGCTCAATGATATGGGGCTGGATCTGAGCGAACTGCTGGAGGAAGAGAACGATCCCGGTCTTGGCAACGGCGGGCTGGGGCGCCTGGCCGCCTGTTTCCTGGATTCACTGGCGACGCTGGCGCTGCCGGGCTGCGGTTACGGCATCCGTTATGAATACGGCATGTTCAAGCAGAATATTGTTAACGGCCAGCAGATGGAATCGCCGGATTACTGGCTGGAATACGGCAACCCATGGGAATTCCCGCGCCATAACACCCGCTACAAAGTGCGCTTTGGCGGCCGTATTCAGCAGGAGGGGCTGAAAACCCGCTGGCTGGAGACCGAAGAAGTCTTGGCGATTGCTTATGACCAGGTGATACCCGGCTTTGATACCGCCGCCACCAACACGCTGCGGTTGTGGAGCGCGCAAGCGAGTAATGAAATCAACCTGGGTAAGTTTAACCAGGGGGATTATTTTGCGGCGGTTGAGGATAAAAACCACTCGGAGAACGTGTCACGCGTGCTCTACCCAGACGATTCCACCTATTCCGGCCGCGAGCTGCGCCTGCGCCAGGAGTATTTTCTGGTGTCGGCCACGGTGCAGGATATCCTCAACCGCCACTGGTGGATGCATAAAAGCTTCGACAACCTGGCCGACAAAATCGCCATTCACCTGAATGATACGCACCCGGTATTGTCGATCCCCGAGCTGATGCGGCTATTGATTGATGAGCACAAATACAGTTGGCAAGACGCCTGGGCGGTAACGGCGCAAGTCTTCTCCTATACCAACCACACATTGATGAGCGAAGCGCTGGAAACCTGGCCGGTGGACATGCTGGGCAAGATCCTGCCGCGCCATCTGCAACTGATCTTCGAGATCAACGATCACTTTCTGAAGCACGTGCAGGAACTGGTGCCCGGCGATAACGAGCTGCTGGCGCGGGTTTCCATCATTGACGAGGCCCACGGCCGGCAGGTGCGTATGGCCTGGCTGGCGGTGGTGGCCAGCCATAAGGTGAACGGGGTTTCCGCGCTGCACTCCGAACTGATGGTGCAATCGCTGTTTGCCGATTTCGCCCGTATCTTCCCCACGCGCTTTTGTAATAAGACTAACGGGGTCACGCCGCGCCGCTGGCTGGGGCTGGCTAACCCACCGCTTTCCACGGTGCTGGACGATGCCATCGGCCAGCACTGGCGTACCAACCTGAGCCAACTGAGCGAAATCAAAGCGAACGTGGATTACCCCAGCTTTCTGCAGTTGATCCACGATGCCAAGCAGCAAAACAAACGGCGGCTGGCGATTTGGATCGCCCGCAACCTTAACGTGGTGCTCAACCCGGACGCGCTGTTCGACGTGCAGATCAAGCGCATTCACGAGTACAAACGGCAGTTACTCAACGTGCTGCACGTGATCACCCGCTATAATCGCCTGCTGCAGGATCCGGATGCCGAAAGCGTGCCGCGCGTGGTGATTTTCGCCGGCAAAGCAGCTTCCGCTTACTATGCGGCAAAACAGATCATCCGCTTGATCAACGACGTGGCGCAGGTGATCAACAACGATCCGCGCATGCACGATCATCTCAAGGTGGTGTTTATCCCCAACTACAGCGTTAGCCTGGCGCAGTTGATCATCCCGGCGGCGGATCTTTCCGAACAGATATCGTTGGCCGGCACCGAAGCCTCCGGCACCAGTAATATGAAGTTCGCGCTCAACGGTGCGCTGACCATCGGCACGCTGGACGGCGCCAACGTGGAAATGCTGGAACACGTGGGCGAAGACAACATCTTTATTTTCGGCAATACCGCTGAGCAAGTGGAGGCGCTGCGGGCGAACGGCTATAACCCGCGCAGCTATTACGAGCAGGATGCCGAATTGCACCAGGCGCTGACGCAGATTGCCACCGGCACGTTCAGCCCGGGCGAGCCAAACCGCTATAGCAACCTGTTTGATTCACTGGTGAATTTGGGCGATCACTACCAGTTGCTGGCAGATTACCGCAGCTATGTGGACATGCAGGATCGGGTGGATGAGGTCTACAGCAACCAGGATGACTGGACGCGGCGTACAGTGCTGAACATCGCCAATATGGGGTATTTCTCTTCCGATCGCACCATTCAGGAGTACGCGGACGAAATCTGGCACATCGAGCCGATCAAGCTGTAATGCCGGGGCAGGCCACAGGGGCGGTTGCCCCTGTGGTGTTAGCGCGCGGGCTTACGAGGCCAACGACAGCGTTTTCGGTTTACTGTGCTGGGCCAGCCATTCTTTAACGCGCGCCTGCTGCGCTTCGTCCAGCCACATGCCCAGTTTGGTGCGGCGCCAGATAGCATCGTCGAGTTCCACCACCCACTCTTTCGCCACCAGATAGCGCAGCTCCGCCTCATACAGCCCGTGGCCAAACGCTTCACCCAGATCGGCCAGGCCGTTGGCGCCGGCCAGGATCTGTTCGCTGTGGCTACCGTAGGTGCGCGCATAGCGGCGGGCCAGCGCCTCCGGCAGCCAGCCGTGCTTGCGGCGCAGTTTGGCGGCATAGCTGTCACGATCGCCGCCGATATCGCTGCCGGGCAGGGCGCCGTTTTTAGTCCAGGCCGGGCCGGCTTTCGGGTAGTAGCGCGCCAGTTTTTCCAACGCGTGCTCCGCCAGCTTGCGGTAGGTGGTGAGCTTGCCGCCGAACACCGACAGCAACGGCGCCTTGCCCTGATCGTCATGCACATCCAGCGTGTAATCGCGGGTGATGGCCTGCGGCGAATCCGATTCGTCATCGCACAGCGGGCGCACGCCGGAATAAGTCCAGACGATATCATTACGGCCCAGTTGCTTCTTGAAGTGATCGTTGTAGACCTTCAGCAGGTAGTCGATTTCGCTATCGTCAATCTTCACGTCTTTGGGATCGCCGTGATATTCCACATCCGTGGTGCCGATGATGGAGAATTCATCCAGCCACGGGATGACGAACACAATGCGGTGGTCTTCATTCTGCAGGATATACGCCTGCGGCTGGTTATGCGCCTTCGGCACCACGATGTGGCTGCCCTTGATCAGGCGGATACCGTAAGGCGATTTCAACTGCAGGCCATCGTCGAAGAAGTGTTTGACCCACGGGCCGGTGGCGTTGACCAGACCTTTGGCGCGCCAGCTGAGAGTTTTGCCACTGTCGACGTCCGTGGCTTCGACCACCCATACGCCGTCTTCACGCCAGGCGCGGGTAACCCTGGTGCGGGTGCGCACTTCGCCGCCGCGTTCGACCACTTCCTGCGCGTTCAACACCACCAGGCGCGCATCATCAACCCAGCAGTCGGAATATTCGAAACCGCGCGTTAACGAAGGTTTTAACACCGAGTCAGAGCCAAAGCGCAAGCCCTTGCTGCCCGGCAGGCTGGTGCGTTTGCCCAGATGGTCGTACAGGAACAGCCCGGTGCGGATCATCCACGCCGGGCGCAAATGCGGCTGGTGCGGCAGACGGAAACGCATGGGAAAAGCAATGTGCGGCGCCAGTTTCAACAGCACCTCGCGCTCGGCCAGCGCCTCGCTGACCAGGCGGAATTCGTAGTGTTCCAGATAACGCAGGCCACCGTGAATCAGTTTGGAACTGGCGGAAGACGTAGCGCAGGCCAAGTCTTGCGCTTCCAGTAGCAGTACGGACAGCCCGCGGCCGGCAGCATCCGCCGCGATGCCGGCACCGTTAATGCCACCACCGATAACGATCAAGTCTTTGGTTTCCACGTCGATTCCCTCCAAATGTTCGAAATAGCTCTAACATGTTCGTTTTCGCTCATGATTGTAATCAAAAACCAACAAACAAGCCAAGAGTTAACCAAACAAAAACATTTATGCGTGATAGAGGTAACAGTTTGGTGATGATTACACGACGAATTGCGTATTTTTGCCGTATCGTCATCCTCGCAAAACAGTTTGAGCACAGGCGATTCATAACCCGCTTTTTTTATATGGGCATTTTGGGGAAATGGAGCACGGGGGTTGAAGCCATTGAAGGCGCCGAACGGCGGATTAGCCTATGCGCAGTGACACAGTGAGGGCAGCCGCGCAGCGGCCGCCTGATATGGCGCAGGCTGCAGCGCCACAGAAAACCCGGGTATTATCGCCATTATCAGCGGCGAAACCTCCCCTGATAAATTACCCCTGCCCATAATAAGCACCGGGGCCATGCTTACGGCTAAAATGCTTTTCCATCAGGTGCTCATCGATAGGCCGAATATCCCGGTTAATACCACAGCTAATCCATGCCATCTTTGCCACCTCCTCCATGACGACCGCATTGTGCACCGCTTCCTCCGGCGTTTTCCCCCAGCAGAACGGCCCGTGCTGATATACCACAATCCCCGGCGTATGCAGCGGCTCGTGATCGGCCAAGGTTTCAACAATCACTAATCCGGTATGATGCTCATACGCCTGCGCCACCTCACCGGCCGACAGCCCGCGAGTGCAGGGAATATCCCCGGCAAAATAATCCGCATGGGTGGTGCCAAGCGCCGGAATCGGCTTGCCGGCCTGCGCCCAGGCGGTTGCATGCGTGGAATGGGTGTGCACAATGCCGCCCAGTTGCGGATACTGCTGGTACAACACCAAATGCGTGGGCGTATCCGATGAGGGGCGCAGCGCCCCTTCCACCACCTCGCCGGCCATATTAACCACCACCATATCCGCAGGCTGTAACTCGGCATAAGGGACGCCGCTGGGTTTAATCACCACCCATTGGCGCGCCCGATCGATACCGCTGACGTTGCCCCAGGTATAGGTCACCAGCCCATGCGCCGGCAGCGCCATATTGGCGGCGAATACCTGCTGTTTTAATTGCTCCAGCATGATCCTGCTCCTATCGTTAGCCCGGCGCGGCGCATCTGCGCCACCACCCAGGCGCGCGCCGCGCTGACCTCACTAACTGGATCGGCGGCGGTTTCACTCCACATTTCAATCAAATACGGGCCGCAGTAACCGCTGTTCAACAACGTTTCAAAGCACGCGTCAAACTCAACCACCCCATCACCAAACGGCACGTTCTTAAACTGGCCCGGCCGGGTATCCTTAACGTGTACCGCCACGATATGCCCACGCCCCGCCGCCAGCTCCATCTGCACGTCGTTATCCCAGGCAGACAGGTTGCCAATATCCGGGTAGAGCTGGAACCACGGGTTATTCAGATAATGGGCATAGCCCAACGCCTTGCTGATTGAATTCATCAGCGGATAATCCATGATCTCCATTGCCAGCATCACCTGCGCGCGGCTGGCCATTTCCACCGCTTGCGCCAACCCGGCACGGAACCGGGCACGGGTATCCCCGTTGCTCTGCTGGTAATAAACATCGTAGCCCGCCAGTTGGATCAACCGGATACCGGTATCCTGCGCCAGTTGGATGGCCTTTTGCATGATCGACAGCCCCTGCGCCCGCACGCCGTCGTCTTCGCTGCCCAACGGGAAGCGCCGATGCGCGCTCAGGCACATTGAAGGCACCCGGACGCCGGAAACCAATACGGCATCCACCAGCGCCAGGCGCTGTTCGCGGCTCCAGTCCAGCCTAGCCAGGCGTTCATCACTTTCGTCGATCGACATTTCAACAAAATCGAACCCCAGTTCACGCGCCAACTGCAGGCGCGCCAGCCAGTCTTCCCCCTGCGGCAGGGCTTTTTCATAGATGCCGAGCGAAACGGCTTTTTGCAACATGCTGGCTCCCTAACCCCACAGTTGGGCAATGGTATGTTTAAATTGCCGCGCCGCTTCCACCGGATTAGCCGCATCGCGAATGCTGCGCCCGGCAATAAAAACGTGGATGGGGATACCCTTGAACAAGGGCAGATCTTCCAGCGACAGACCGCCGGTAACCGTCACCCTGAACCCCATTTCGGCTAGGCGACGGACGGTGGCGATATCCGCCTCGCCCCATGCCACGCCGGCAGCCTGTGCATCACGGCTGCGGTGGTACACGACCTGCTGTATTCCGGCCGCGCGCCATTCCTGCGCCTGCTCCCAGGTCCAGAACCCCGTCAGTTCGATCTGCACGTCGCCGTTAAACTCCCGCGCCACGCCCAGCGCACCTTTCACCGTGTTAATATCCGCACAGCAAATAACGGTCACCCAATCGGCATTGGCTTCAAAACACATGCGCGCCAGAATTTTCCCGGCATCGGCAATCTTGGCATCGGCCAGCACGATCCGATCCGGATACAGCGCTTTCAATTCGCGCACCGCCCGTACCCCTTCCGCCACGCACAGGATGGTGCCGACCTCGATAATATCCACTTCACCCGCAATCAGGCGGGTCGTTTGAAAGGCATCGCTCAGCGCGAGATTGTCCAACGCCACCTGCAACATTGGTAATGGGTTTGCCATCGTATTTCTCCTGATTAACGCACTGCGGCCGCAGACGTTTGGTTGATTAAATCCAGTACCTGCTGCGCGGTGCGGCAGGCGCGCAGGCGATCAAAATTGGCTTCATCCTCAAACAGAGTGACCACTTGCATAATGCCCACCTCCTGATGCACCTGGGCATCCACGGCGGCCAACGTGATCAGGATGTCGATCGGATCGTTTTCCGCATCGCCAAAACACACCGGCGTTTTCAGCGTCACCAATGCAAACCCGGTTTTCAGCACGCCCTCCTCCGGGCGGCCATGCGGCATCGCCAGGCCCGGCGCCAGCACAAAGTAGGGGCCGTGCTGGGCGACGCCGTCCATAATGGCCTGAAAATAACGCGGTTCCACCACGCCGGCCGCGACCAGCAAATCAACGCCCAGCCGCACCGCCTGCCGCCAATCCGCGGCTTCGGCCTGCAGGAGAATGGCGTTGTTTTGCGCCAATGAATCGCTCAATTTCATGACTGCCCCCTTATTTGATGTCGTGCGGGAAATGCGCGCCAATCACCGCCATCAGTTTCGGACCGAAATCCGCGGCGGACAGCATATTGCGCACCCCGACGACATACTTATTGCCGCTGACGACAATCTCATTCGCCACATGGGTTGACGCGATGATGATATCGGCGCCATTCAGTTCGGCTTTGTATTCCCCCACCGCACAGCTGTTTACCGAGTGATCCACACCCTGCTGGGTAAGGAACTGGTCGACCTTCATTTTCATGATCATGGAACTGCCCTGCCCGCAACCGCATACCGCCAGAATTCGTACCGTCATGATGTGCCCTCCAGTTAATGAGATGCCGATTCAATGTGTTGTTTTTCTGCGTTTTCTTCCATGCGCAACGTGCGCCCGGCGAAGAACATGTACAGCAGTGCGATAACGATCACCACGCCCATAAACCACAGGCCAAAGTACAAGCCCTGCATCAGCGGTGGCGCCAGAATCGACCAGTCCGCCATCCCCATCCAGGCGCTTAACCCGGTCAGCTTGACGGCCCAGACGCAGCCGAAGATTTCAACCATGCCCATCACCAGGCAGATCTTCAGCGCCGCGCGCCAGCCGCCAAAATGGTTGGCGAACACGCCGATGGTGGCGTTGGAGAAGAACATCGGGATAAAGCCGGGAATGATCATGATGGAAGAGCCGATACCGAGCAGAATGCCGACGGCGAGCAGTTGGCCGATGGTGCCCCACATAAAGCCCCAGACCACCGCGTTCGGTGCAAAGCTGTAAATGGCCGCGCAGTCAATCGCCAGCACGGCGCCGGGGATCAGGCGCTGCGAGATACCGTTGAAGGCTTCGGTCAACTCGGCGACGAACATGCGCACGCCCTGCACAATGATGAAGATCGCCACCGCGAACATCAGGCCGGTTTGCAGGATGTAAATGGTCCAATGGGTTTGCCCGGCCATCTGCTGCAACGTGTTCAGGCCGAATGAGCACAGGATGACGCCGAAGAATACCGTCATGACAATGGCGGTGGAGACGATGTTATCGTGGAAAATATTCAGCCATCCCGGCAGCTTCAGATCCTCTACGCTCTCTTCTTTCTTGCCCAGATAAGGCGCGGCCTTATAGGCCAGCCACGACGCGAACTGCTGCTGGTGGCCAATCGAGAACCCGCTGTTTTCCGTCACCGCCTGGGTGGGTTTGAACATCATGTTGGAGGTAATGCCCCAGTACAGTGAAGCAATCAGCGCACTGCACAGCACCGTGGTCCACATGCCGTAGCCCATGATGTAGAAGAACACGGCGATCAGCCCCACCTGCTGGAACATGATGTGGCCGGTCAACATGATGGTGCGAATACCGGTAATGCGCCGCAGCAGCACATAAAGGATATTGAGCGCCAACGCCAGCAACACCGCATAGCCAACCCAACTATAAGCCCCTTCCATCCGTTCGATGGTCGCCATCATTGATGAATAGGTGTCAGAGATCGCGCCGTTGATGCCATACACTTGCGATAGCTTCGCGACGACGGGTTTAAACGTGCTGGTGAGAATGCCGGAACCGGCCTGCAACAGCATGAAGCCGATAATGGTTTTGATGGTGCCTTTGATGATGACCGCCGCGCTTTTGCGCAGCAGGATATAGCCCAGCAGGGTGACCAACCCCAGCAGTAACGGGGCATTCGTCATCACTTGATTAAAAAAAACGGTGAAAATGGTGTAAAGGATTTCCATACGGTTCTCCAGGTAACGTTGGCCCGCATGCTGCGCTCTGGAAAACCCGCCGGCACAGTAACGCAGGAACCCCATCACCATATCAATCACCAAGAATCACCAAAAGATCACAAATGATTATTTGTGAACAACCTCTCAAGTTATAAATCAATCCCATAGTAATTCAATGCACTAGCGTAAAAACCGCGATTATTCATTGAATTTATTATGATGAAATAAAAACGCAGCATACTAAACACACTTTACCCCTCCCCCATCGGCCACATTCCCCCCATTGCCAGCCTCATAAAACGGTGCTAGATTCAGTCAAAATAAATCATTTAATGATTACATGTGATTATTAAACTAACCTAACCCCGATGATGAGGACTGAATCATGAGTAAAGTAGCCGCAATCACACGTGAATCCTGGATACTGAATACCTTTCCGGAATGGGGGACCTGGCTCAATGAGGAAATAGAACAAACGCAGGTCGCTCCAGGCACCTTCAGCATGTGGTGGCTGGGATGCACCGGCATTTGGTTAAAATCGGAGGAAGGCGCCAACCTGTGCGTCGATTTTTGGTGCGGCACCGGGAAACAGAGCCATGGGAACCCATTGATGAAAACCGGCCACCAGATGCAACGCATGGCCGGAGTGAAAAAGCTGCAGCCGAACCTGCGCACCACGCCGTTTGTTCTTGATCCTTTCGCGATTAAACAGATCGATGCGGTATTGGCCACCCATGACCATAACGACCATATTGACGTCAACGTCGCCGCCGCCGTGCTGCAAAACTGTGCGGATACGGTGCCTTTCATCGGGCCGCAGAGCTGCGTGGATATTTGGATTGGTTGGGGGGTTCCACGCGAACGCTGCACCGTTGTCAAACCCGGCGATGTGATAAAAATCAAGGATGTGGAAATCCATGCGATGGACGCCTTCGATCGCACCGCGTTGATTACGTTGCCACCGGAGCAAAAGGCTGCGGGCGTGTTGCCGGATGGCATGGATCAGCGTGCGGTCAATTACCTGTTTAAAACGCCGGGCGGCAATCTCTACCACAGCGGTGACTCACACTATTCCAACTACTACGCCAAACACGGCAATGAGCACCACATTGACGTGGCCTTAGGCTCCTACGGTGAAAACCCGCGCGGTATCACCGATAAAATGACCAGCGCCGATATCCTGAGGATGGCGGAGTCGCTGAATGCCAAGGTAGTGATCCCGTTCCACCATGATATCTGGTCAAATTTCCAGGCCGACCCACAAGAGATCCGCATGCTGTGGGAAATGAAAAAAGATCGGTTGAAATACGGCTTCAAGCCGTTTATCTGGCAGGTTGGCGGCAAATTTACCTGGCCACAGGACAAAGACAATTTGGAATATCACTACCCGCGCGGTTTTGACGATTGCTTTACCCTTGAACCGGATTTACCGTTCAAATCCTTCCTGTAGCCGGTATAGGGGCAGCGCGCAACGCTATTATGCGCACTTTTGAACAGATATGATTCAAATTATCAATAAGTGCGCATATAATCGGAAAAACGTGTCCCTACCCTTTAACGGAGCCTGCATGACAGAGTCCCAACGCCACAATGCCATTCTCGATCTCTTACAGCGTAAGGGGCAAATTTCCGTTACGGACGTGATCAGCGCGTTTGATATCTCGCCGGCTACCGCCCGCCGCGATATTAATAAACTCAATCAGATCGGCAAGCTGCGTAAGGTGCGCAACGGCGCAGAGGCTACCCATACCGTACGGCCGGCCTGGACACCGCTTAATATTCACCAAACGCAACATCTGGACGAAAAAATGCGGATTGCCAAAGCGGCCGCGCAGCTTTGCCAGCCGGGTGAAAGCGTGGTGATTAACTGTGGCTCCACCGCTTTCCTGCTGGGCCGAGAGATGTGTGGCAAAGAGGTGCAGGTGATCACCAACTATCTGCCGCTGGCCAATTATCTGATTGAACGCGAGCACGACAGCGTCGTCATCATGGGTGGCCAGTACAATAAAACGCAATCGATCACCCTGGCGCCCCAGGATGGCGATACGACGCTGTACGCGGGGCACTGGATGTTTACCAGCGGTATCGGCCTGACGGCCGATGGGTTGTATAAAACCGACATGCTCACCGCCATGGCCGAGCAGAAGATGCTCAACTATGTTGGCAAGCTGGTGGTTTTAGTCGACAGTAGCAAAGTCGGCCAGCGCGCCGGTATGCTGTTCAGCCGCACCGAGCAAATCAATATTGTGATCACCGGCCGCGAAGCCGATCCGGCAATCGTGGAGCAACTGCGCCAGCAGGGGGTTGAGGTACAGTTGGTATAGCCTTGCGGCGGTTATTACCGAAATGAAAATTTTTGATGATGATGGCCGCCAGGTGAATCCGCTGAATAGGTGCGTCTGACGGCCAGATAGCGCGTTTCGGGACGGAATGAAGATCAGTGGCGAATCTTCGCCAAATCGTCGTCGGTAAGACCGGTCATTTTTTTGACGGTGTTGTGATCGAGACCGTTCTGCAGCATAGTGCGGGCAATTTTCAGCGTAGCTTCGCGCTCACCTTTTACAATGCCACGTTGCTCACCAAGCTGGATACCTTGCTCAATGCCCTTCTCAATGCCCTTCTGTTCAAGCTGTTGCGCGATGGTCATCAGTTCGTCCTCATGTTGCGGTACCCGCTTTGCCAGTTCACGTACAAAGGCCTCTGCGTCTGAAGTTTCGCCCGCCTGTACGAGGTAGTTTATCAGTGAAACCAGCTGCTGTCCTGTCATGTGTTCCGTCAGCAACAGGGTGGCCAGATTGTCCAGCAGGTCTGCCAAATCCCGCCGGTGAATATGTTTTTGCAGCAGCGTCAGTGCCGCCATACTGCGGTGGCCCATTATCTCGTCATCGGGAATTACCGTCACATCAACCAAAGGGAAACTACCGTTGTAAAGGCTTTCGGCCAGATCAGGTGTGGTAAATTCGTCCAGCCACCGGGTTGAATACGGATAGGGGCTGCGCCTGCCCGTATAGAATAGCACCGGTATCACCAGCGGCAGCTGTTTGTGCCCGGCGTCCAGGTGGCGCTGCATGGCCGCCACCGCGTAACGAAGAAGCCTGAACGCCATATGCTTGTCAGGAGATGACTGGTGTTCAATGAGTACGTGAATATAGCCGTCATCGCCAGCCGTGGTTTTCAGGCTGTAGAGGATGTCGCTGAAGTAAGGGCGCAGATTCTCTTCGACAAAGCTACCGGATTCCAGCTTAAGGGTACTGAAGTCACAGACTGCCTGCAGTTCTGCTGGCAGATGCAGTTGCATGAAATCCCGGGCAGTATCGGGATGGGTCAGAAACTGTTTGAATGCCAGATCGTGTGGGGTTGGGGTGCGATTCCTGCCGCCCTTCGCTTTCCTGTCAGACATGCCTTCTCCTTTGCCTTTATGGCGGCATTTTGCATGGACGGATTGTACCGAAACGCTGGCTTGCGTACCCGCTGGTTGTGGCGTCCGATAGGGGGCGTTACTGTTGCTATTTACGAATACCCAGGGAAATTTCGTCTATCTTGAGAAATAAAAACCACAGCGTTTCCCCGGTCTTAAACGGCGCAGAATTCGCTACACTATCCGTGTCTCCCAATCACAAGGCAGTTATTCGTTATGGAACAGTTTGAAGCGATCAATATAGAGCAGGCCTATGCCCGCTGGAAAGATGGCAGCGCCGCGCTGGTTGATATCCGCGATCCGCAAAGCTTTCAGGCCGGGCATACGCCGGGCGCTTTTCATCTTACTAACGACAGCCTGCACGCCTTTATGCAGCAGAATGATTTCGATCGGCCGGTGATGGTGATGTGCTATCACGGCAACAGCAGCCGCGGCGCCGCACAGTACCTGTTGACCCAAGGCTTTGACGCCGTCTACAGCATCGACGGCGGTTTTGAAGCCTGGCTACGCCAGTTCCCACAGGATATCGAAACGTCCGTTTAGCCAGCAAGGGCGCGTCCGCTGCGCCCCACTCCCTTATGATTGCGCCAGCACCATCGGCCGTTTCACAAACAGGCCATAGCTCAGCGCACCCAGCATCAGTAAGCCTGCCCCCAGCAAGAACACATTGGTGAACTGGCCGGTCAGATCGAGGATCACACCGGTGACGATTGGCGCCATGGCCGCCCCGAGAAAACCACCAAAGTTCTGAATTGCTCCCAGCGACGCCACCTGTTCTTTCGGCGCGATATCGGTCGCCAGCGTCCAGATCACCCCGGAAGGGAGCTGCGAGCAGAAATACCCCAGCGTCAGCAGCAGAATGCACAGCGGCGTGCTATCCACAAAGGGGATCGGCGCCACAAAGCAAGCAGCCAATGCGGCGCCGCAAACGATCGGAACCTTGCGCGCAGCGATCGCTTTGGCGCCGCGGCGGATCATCCAATCAGACAGCGCACCACCGCAAAGCACCCCAAGGATCCCGGCAAAGAACGGGATCGAGGCGATCCAGCCGGTCTGCTTAAGGCTGAACCCCAGCGAAGTTTCCAGGTAGCTCGGCAGCCAGGTCAGGTACACCCAAATGGTGAACATGATCGAGAAGTTGCCCAAAATCATGAACCAGGTGGTTCTATGGCGGAACAATGAGCCCCAGCTGGCCTTGGCCGCTGCCTGGCTCGCCGGTTGCGCAACCTGGCGTTTGCCGGCGTGGATCAGCGCTTCTTCACGCGCATCCGGATCGCGGTAGAACTTCAACCAGGCCAGCAACAGCGGGATGCCTGCCACGCCAATGATGATAAACATGCCGCGCCAGCCCAGGGTCAGCAGCAAGACCGTCAGAATCGGCGGCGCCACGGCGTTGGCAATTTGCGAACCGGTATTGATGATGGACGTCGGCAGCCCGCGTTCCTTCTCCGAGAACCACCGGTGGGTGATTTTGATCCCAGAGGTAAAGAACGGCGATTCAGACACCCCCAGCATCATGCGCAAGCCGTAAAACAGCGAATAGCTGTTCACAAAGGCCGCCATCGCGGTAAAGGCCGACCACAGCCCCAGTGCCCAGGCAAACATTTTCTTCGGCCCCAGCTTATCCACCAGCCAGCCCGCAGGCAGGTTAGCCAGCGCATAAGGCCACAGAAAAGCGGAAAGCAGCATGCCCATTTCGGTGGATGAGAAGCCAAACTCCCTGGCGATGGTGGTATTGGCGATGCTCAGGTTGGCCCGATCAAGGTAGTTTACGATCGCCGCCAACAGCAGGATCAAAATGATCCCCCAGCGCAAGCGCGTGATGGGCGTTGCCTGCATCTGGGGCATTGCCGCCGGGTTGATAGCCGTGGTTACGTTTTTCATCATTCACCCCCGGTAAACAAACTGAGGTGAATTTTGATCACCGCTTTGCGGATCAACGCTTCACCATGGCTCTGGCAGCAAGGCCGGTGCAGATCGTGCGGGAAAAACACCGCGAACATGCCGGGCTGCAAAGTGACCGCTATCTCGTTATGCGTCTGCTGATAAAACACGATGTCGTGTTCCAGGCGCTGTTCCGTGATCGTCTCATCGCCCTGGCGGCGGGCAACGCCGATGGTCTCTTCGCCCTGCAGCAGGTATTGAATATCGACAAAGTCAAAATGCGACTCTGCACGCATCTGTTCTGCCGGTACGGTGTGCATTTCCTGCAGCAGGCAAAACAGCTTGCCGGGGATAATGTCGATCTTGCCGAGCGGCAGCGCGCTGAAGTCGGTGCGTTGAATAAACGCAATGGCCTGGTGAATGATGGGATGGAACGCGTGCTTCTCCTGCGCCCAATCCTGGAGATCGCAAATCATCATAATGTAGTGCCCCGTATAGTGGTTGTTTTAGCGGGTTTAGGTACAAAAGTTGGGTTTGCTGCGGGGCACTACGCCCCGCAATGGCTTAACCAGCCACCTTTTTCTGGTAAAACTCCGTGCCGGTGTGGATTTGCTCCAGCAGCACGCCGAGCCCCCAGAATTTTTCCAGCACGTTGTCTTTATTCACCCGGCAAAATTCGCTGCTAAAGGTGCCAAGGCGCTGGTGATAGATTTTGGCGTTCTTCGGGTAACCCAGGGTTTCGGTCACCGCTGCCAGTGACAGGAAGATCGACAGCTCCTGAGCAAGCGCCGGTTGCTGCGCCCCCTGGTGATACAGCCAGTGGTAGAGTTCAGGGTGGAAATTGGTGAATACGCCGCTGAATCCTTTGGAACCGGCCTGCATGGCCGGATAGGCGATGGCGGCGTTGGCATTGATAATGTTCAACGGCGTGCCGGCAACCAGTTTTACCCGGCGGGTGACGGTTGGCAGATCGCAGCTGACGTCCTTCAGTACCACAAAGCGGCCGCTGTTGGCGCAATAGGTCAGCTCCTCGTCGCTCAGCAGCCGACGATAGGGCGCAGGGCATTCATACAGCCCCAGCGGCATCTCGGCCGGCAGCGCCGCCAGCAGTTGCTCCAGCGTGCTGAAAAACGCCGCGCTACCCTGCTGTTTGGGATCCAGATGGTTGGTCACCAGCACCAGCGCATCAATGCCGGTTTGCGCCATCGCCTGCAGTTCTTCAACCTGCTGGCCCAACTCATCGCTGATATGGCCGGAAGCGATCACCGGTACGCGGCCATCCACCTGCTGCACCACAAAACGCGCCAGTTCAACGCGCTCCGCCAGGCTGAGATACTGCATCTCGCTAGACTGGCACACCGCAAACAGCGCATCGACGCCGCGCGCAAGATACCAGTCGATCAGCCGCGCCAGGCCAGGGTAATCAATCTCGTTTTGTTCAGTGAACGGCGTTAACATCACAGGAACAATGCCATCAATGCTTTTCATTTATCACTCCTCGCGCCGCACCTGCGGCTACTCATTATCTGATGTATCGGATTAGCGCTGGCTCAAGCGAGCCACCACCTGTTCGTGTTGCGGCATGTTGGAAGCGCCCTCCCGCTCAACCGCCAGGGAAGCAAACGCCGCGGCGTAAGTCGCCGCCTGAACCAGCGTTTGTCCGCTCGCCACGGCTGCCGCCAGGGCGCCATTGAACGCATCGCCCGCACCGGTGGTATCAACGCTCAATGCCGGGAACGCCGGGATATGCTGGAACTGGCCGCCGTCCAGGATCAGCGCCCCGCGCGATCCCATGGTGATAATCACCCGCCTGGCCCCCAGCCCAATGATGCACAGCGCTGCTTCTTTGGCGCTGGCCAAATCCGTCACTTCAATACCGGAAAGCAAAGAGGCTTCGGTTTCATTCGGGGTGATCACGTCCACAAACTCCAGGCTCTGCAACGTATCGCTGGAATAAGGGGCCGGGTTTAGAATGACTTTTATTCCTAACGCATTAGCCAGCTTCATGGCATTTAGCGTGGCGTCGAAATTATTTTCCAACTGCAGCAGCAAAACGTCGGCATTCGACAGCTCCGGGGTAATTGCCGCCACTTCTTCATCGGTAATGGTTTTATTGGCACCGGAATAAATGGCAATCATATTTTCGCCATCCTGTTGCGAGACATAAATAATCGCGTTACCGGTGGGTTCGGTTTCTGACTGATATAAATTAAAGGAATGTATTTCTGATGAAGAAAGATGATCAAAAGCGAATTGGCTGAACTGATCTTTACCCACCTTCGACACAAAATGTACGCAGGCGCCGGCGCGGCTGGCGGCGGTAGCCTGATTAGCCCCTTTGCCACCGGGGCCAAGCGTGCTGCCCAACGCCAGCAGAGACTCGCCGCCGCGCGGGAAACGGGCCACCTTCGCCACGATATCGACATTAAACGAACCTAATATACACACCTTACCCTGCATTTTTTTTCCCCTGCCTTTTTCCGGCGTTTTCTTTCTCTGGTTTTCCAGGCGTTTTAATAACACTTCGAAATTCCCGCCAGTTTCAGTAATTAATTTGGCCTGGAGGCTGCGGCGAATCACAATCGCGCCGCCGTGGCAACGCTGCGCGAATCCCTGCCGGGTTAATTCATTTAAATCGCTGCGAATAGTCTCTTTGGTCACGGCAAACGCCGTGGATAAATACGCCACGCTAACGCGTTCATATTTATCCAGATATTCCAGGATCTTATTGCGTCGTTCTTCAAGAAACATAATCACCTCAGCACCTGTTTTTGAGAGTACGGGAGCACCTGTGGTTAAAAAGTGACTGGGATCATATGTTGTGGGGCAAAACGGAAGTAAACAAAAATCGCGGTAAAAAACCGCAATTCGTCTGGGTTTGAGGGGTGGCTCACATTTTCTTGAACGGCCAAAATGGCCGGGTTATCGGCGCCTGGGCTTATGGTTTTTTTTCAATCCTTTGCCTGTGTTCAGGATTTCGACGTTATAATCAGCCGTCATCTCCGCCACTGATAACCGGCGGTCAAAATCATTCAATTAGACGGAAAAGCTATGGTTCGCGTGATCGCCGTTTCCAATCCACGCCTGGCACAGGCCTTCATAGATTATATGGCGACCCAGGGTATTCAATTAACGGCACGCCACACTGATGAAGCGGCAGAAATCTGGCTGGAGGATGAAGCCCGGCTGGAACAGGTGCAGCACGAGCTGCAACAGTTCCTGCACGATCCGCTCAACCGCCGCTACCAAGCCGCCAGTTGGCAAACCGGCACCACCGATGCCGGGCTGCATTACCAGCGCGCCTCTTATTGGCAGATCATCCGCAGCAAAGCCGGCCCACTGACGCTCAGCGTGATGGCGCTGTGCATCCTGGTGTATATCCTGATGCAGATCATGGGTGCAGACAACGTGATGTACTGGCTATCCTGGCCGCAGAACAGCAGCCAGTATCCGCAGCTGTGGCGCTGGGTCAGCCATGCCTTCCTGCACTTTTCACTGCTGCACATTGTCTTCAACCTGATGTGGTGGTGGTATCTTGGCGGCCCGCTGGAAAAACGCCTTGGCGCCGGCAAGCTATTCGTGCTGGCCGTGGTATCCGCATTTTTCAGCGGCTGGGCGCAGTCTCTGTTCAGCGGCGCCCTGTTCGGCGGCCTTTCCGGCGTGGTCTACGCGCTGATGGGCTACGTGTGGCTCAGCGGCGAACGCGCCCCAGAGCGCGGCCTGATGCTGCCGCGTGGCCTGATGGCCTTTGCCGCACTGTGGCTGGTTGCCGGCTATTTCGATATTTTAGGCATGTCGATCGCCAACGCAGCACACGTGGCTGGTTTAGTGTTAGGGTTAATGATGGCATATTGGGACACGCGTCATCGTGCGCACAGCGAACAATAACAGTCACGGCCATAGCCGCGGCAACGGGCATGGCTTGGCGTATAAGGTAGAGGAATATCGTGAAGCAAACACAGCGTCATGACGCAATTATTGAGCTGGTGCGGCAACAAGGATATGTCAGTACCGAGGAGTTGGTCGAACATTTTGCCGTCAGCCCGCAGACCATCCGTCGCGATCTCAACGATCTGGCCGATCAGAACAAAATCCAGCGCCACCACGGCGGCGCCGCTCTGCCCTCCAGCTCGGTGAACGCCGCCTATCACGACCGCAAGGTGATGTGGTCGGAAGAGAAAGCGCGCATCGCCCAGCGCGTTGCCAGCCAGATCCCCGATGGCGCCACGCTGTTTATCGATATCGGCACCACGCCCGAAGCGGTGGCCCATGCGCTGATGAATCACAAAAACCTGCGCGTGGTGACCAATAACCTTAACGTCGCAACGCTACTGACCGCTAAAGAGGATTTCAGGCTGATCCTGGCCGGGGGCGAAGTACGCACCCGCGACGGCGGCATCATGGGCGAAGCCACGCTGGATTTCATCTCCCAGTTCCGTCTTGACTATGGCATTCTCGGCATCAGCGGTATTGATATGGACGGTTCGCTGCTCGAATTCGATTATCACGAAGTGCGCACCAAGCGCGCGATTATCGAAAATTCACGCTGCGTGATGCTGGTGACCGACCATTCCAAGTTTGGTCGCAATGCGATGGTGAACCTTGGCAATATGAACCTGATTGATTATCTGTTTACCGATCAGTTGCCGCCGCCCAGCGTGATGAAAATCATCGAGCAGTATGATGTGCAGTTGGAGCTGTGCTGATACGCCTGCGCCCTCTGATGTGCGCGAGGGCGAACGCGCCTACAGTGGCATATAGATATCGAAACGGTGGTTTTTGGTCAGGGTCGCGGCATGCGCCGCCACGTTGGCCAACGGTGGCGCATAGTCCGGGCGCTTCACCACAATGCGCTTGGTCGCCAGGCGGCGCGCCGGCTCCAGCAGGCCATCGGCATCATCGTCACGGCCCACCAGCGACTGAAACACCCGCATTTCTTTCTTCACCAGCGCGCTTTTCTGCCGGTGCGGATACATAGGATCGAGATACACCACCTCCGGGCGCGCTTCAATCTGTGCCAGCGCCGTCAGGCTGGAAGCATGCAGCAGCGACATACGCTCGCGCAGCCAGGGGCCGATATCCGCGTCCTGATACCCACGCTGCAAGCCATCGTCCAGCAACGCCGCCACGACCGGGTTGCGCTCCAGCATGCGCACACGGCAACCCAGCGCCGCCAGCACATACGCATCGCGCCCCAGGCCGGCGGTCGCATCCACCACGTCCGGCAAATAGCTGCCCTTAATGCCTACGGCTTTGGCCACCGCCTCGCCGCGGCCGCCGCCAAAACGCCGGCGGTGCGCCATGGCGCCCGACACGAAATCGACGTAAATCGCCCCAAGCTTTGGCTCGTCGCGCTTGCGCAATTCCAACCGCTCGGGGGTTAACACCAGAGCCATTAGCGCATCATCATCGGAAACAAGCCGCCAACGTTCAGCCAAAATAGACAAGGCGCCGGGATCGGCGCCTGCTTCACACAATAAACACACGCTCACGTGTTTGGTTACCCTTTGATACCGTAATGGCGCAGCATAGCATCCAGCTGCGGTTCGCGGCCACGGAAGCGTTTGAACAGATCCATCGGCGCTTCCGACCCCCCGCGCGACAGGATGTTATCAAGGAACGATTTACCGGTTTCCGGGTTAAAGATGCCCTCCTCCTCAAAGCGCGAGAACGCGTCTGCCGACAGCACTTCCGCCCACAGATAGCTGTAATAGCCCGCCGCATAACCGCCGGCAAAGATGTGGCTGAAAGCATGCGGGAAACGGTTCCAGCTTGGCGATGGCACCACGGCGACCATTTTCTTCACTTCCGCCAGCGTTGGCAGCACCTGCGCGCCTTTTTCCGGGCTGTATTCCACGTGCATGCGGAAATCGAACAGGCCGAACTCCAACTGACGCAGGATGAACATGGCCGCCTGGTAGTTTTTCGCTTCCAGCAGCTTATCGAGCAGCGCTTTCGGCAGCGGCTCGCCGGTCTGGTAGTGGCCAGAGATAAACGCCAGCGCTTCCGGCTCCCAGCACCAGTTTTCCATAAACTGGCTCGGCAGCTCCACCGCATCCCATGGCACCCCGCTGATACCGGCAACGCCGGCGGTGTCGATCTGGGTCAGCATATGGTGCAAACCATGGCCAAACTCGTGGAACAGCGTGGTCACTTCGTTGTGGGTAAACAGCGCAGGCTTGTCGCCCAATGGACGGTTGAAGTTACACACCAGGAAGGCCACCGGCTTTTGCAGTTCGCCATTGGCTTTACGCAGGCTGCAGACGCAGTCGTCCATCCAGGCGCCGCCGCGTTTGTGTTCGCGGGCGTACAGATCCAGATAGAAACTGCCGCGCAGTTCGCCGCTGGCGTCGAACAGATCGAAGAAGCGCACCTCTGGGTTCCAGATATCCACATCTTTGCGCTCTTTGGCGGTGATGCCATAAATGCGCTTCACCACCTCAAACAACCCTTCCACCACGCGCTGTTCCGGGAAATAAGGGCGCAGTTGCTCATCGCTGATCGAGAACAGATGCTGTTTCTGTTTTTCGCTGTAGTAGGCGATATCCCACGGCGCCAACGTTTCCACGCCGTAATTCTCTTCGGCGAAGGCGCGCAGCTGCGCCAGTTCTTGTTCGGCCTGTGGGCGCGCGCGTTTAGCCAGATCGGTCAGGAAGCCGATCACCTGCTCCGTGCTTTCCGCCATTTTGGTCGCCAGCGATTTGTGCGCGTAGGAGGCAAAACCCAGCAGTTGCGCCTGTTCGTGACGCAGCGCCAGCTTTTCCGCCATCACTTCGCTGTTGTCCCATTTGCCGGCATTCGGCCCCTGATCGGAAGCACGGGTGCTGAACGCGCGATACATTTCTTCACGCAGCGCCTGATTATCGGCATAGGTCATTACCGGCAGATAGCTCGGCATATCCAGCGTCAGCAGCCAGCCTTCCTGCTCTTTGGCCTGCGCCATGGCTTGCGCCGCCGCCAACGCGCTTTCCGGCAGACCGCTCAGCTCGTCCACATTGGTAATCAGCTTGCTCCAGCCCATGGTGGCATCCAGCACGTTATTACTGAACGTTGAGCTTAGCTCAGACAGACGCGCGGAAATTTCGCCGTAGCGTTTCTGTTTTTCTGGGGAAAGGCCGATACCGGACAGTTCAAAATCACGCAGCGCATTTTCCACCGCTTTGCGCTGCGCGACGCTTAGTTGGTGGAAACCTTCCCCGTCCTTCAGGCTGCAATAGGCCTGGTACAGCCCGGCATGCTGGCCCACCCAGGTGCCATATTCCGACAGCAGCGGCAGCGCCTGCTCATAGGCCGTGCGCAGTTCCGGGCTGTTCTTGACGGCATTCAGGTGGCCAATCGGCGACCAGATACGCGACAGGCGATCGTCCACCTCCGCCAGCGGTTGGCAAAGGTTATCCCAGGTAAACGGCCCCGGCTGCGCAACCACACGTTCCACCGTAGCGCGGCAATCAGCCAAAGCTGACTGCACTGCCGGCACAATGTGTTCAGGGCGAATGGCGGAAAACGGCGGTAGGGAAAATGGGGTCAGCAACGGATTTGTCATAGAGCAGTCCTGAAGTTGGGGCCCGGGATAAATACCCGGCCTTAAAATGCGTTTGAACAACTAACATGGAGGCAAGCTGCTTGAAAATCAATGGCTGCCGTTGATAGTTCGTGCCTTACGCACTGCCCACTTGACGGATCCTGACCGCCAGCGCGGCCAAATGCCGATCGTCGGCGCGGTTGGCGTCATGGGAAGACAAATAGCCTTCGTAACGATCGAAAAACTTTTCCAAATGCGATTCTATCGGCTGCCATTTATCCAGTTCCGCGGTGCCGTGCATCGGAATCAGCTTGGCATGCACGTGATCGACGCCAAAACCTTCAAACACCATGCCGCTGCGCCCCACATCATCGAACGCGCGATCGAGCAATTGGGCAACCTGCTTGGTAGCCAATATCAGTTGGCCCAGCACTTCATCCGGCAGGGTGAAGGCATAGCTTGGGTAGTGTGCTTTCGGGATCACCACCGTGAAGCCTTCGGTATTGGGATAAATTGACAAGAACGCCAGATGATTATCGTTTTGCCAAATGGTGTGGCATGGCGCCCGCCCCGCCACCATCTCACAAAATATGCAGCTCATTTCTCCTCCTTGCCGTCACGGCGATGCATTTCACTTTTTCTGACCCGAACAGTTTATACTGTCACCATATTGCAATTTTTTGATCCCGCTCCGGTAGGAGCACAAGGAATGACCAAACGCCATGCTTAGTTACCGCCACAGTTTTCACGCCGGCAACCATGCCGATGTGCTCAAGCACACCGTGCAAAGCCTGATCATTGAATCATTGAAAGAAAAAGACAAACCCTTGCTGTACCTGGATACCCATTCCGGCGCCGGGCGTTACCAACTGAGCGGGGAACACGCCGAGCGCACCGGAGAATACCTGGAAGGCATCGGCCAACTTTGGCAACGTGACGATCTGCCGCAGGAGCTGGCGGCCTACATGAGCGTGGTGCACAATTTCAACCGCAGCGGCCAACTGCGCTACTATCCCGGCTCGCCGCTGATTGCCCGCCAACTGCTGCGCCCACAGGACAAAATCCACCTGACGGAGCTACACCCGAGTGATTATCCGCTGTTGCGCGGCGAGTTCCAGAAGGATGAACGCGCCAAAGTGCTCCGCGCCGACGGGTATCAGCAGCTCAAATCGCAGTTGCCGCCCCCGACGCGCCGCGGCCTCATCCTGATGGATCCGCCGTATGAAATGAAGACCGATTACCAGGACGTGGTCAAAGGCATACAGGAAGGCTATAAGCGCTTTGCCACCGGCACCTATGCGCTGTGGTACCCGGTCGTCCTGCGCCAGCAGATCAAGCGCATGCTCAAGGAACTGGAAGCGACCGGGATCCGCCGCATCCTGCAAATTGAACTGGCCGTCAAACCCGACAGCGATCACCGCGGCATGACCGCCTCCGGCATGATCGTGATTAACCCGCCGTGGAAGTTGGAACAACAGATGAACACCGTGCTGCCCTGGCTGCATAAGGCGCTGGTTCCCAGCGGGATCGGCCACCATCTGGTGCACTGGGTGGTGCCGGAGTGATCCCCGCCAGGCCCGGCAACCTGCTTGCCTGGGCCACCAGGGCACCTGCGGCGCATTCCGCCGCAACCTATTACAATCATTGATGCAATCTTTGCGACAAACGGCGCTCAGGCGTTAAACTCTTAGCCTCTTCAAATAACACAACGCATGGAACCCCAAATGACGAAACATTACGATTATCTTGCAATTGGCGGCGGCAGCGGCGGGATCTCATCGATCAACCGGGCAGCCATGTATGGCCAGAAATGCGCGCTGATCGAAGCTAAAGAACTGGGTGGTACTTGCGTTAACGTGGGCTGTGTTCCCAAGAAAGTTATGTGGCATGCGGCGCAGATCGCCGAGGCCATCCACCAGTACGGGCCGGACTATGGCTTTGACGCCACGGTTAACGCGTTTAACTGGAAAACGCTGATCGCCAACCGCAGCGCTTATATTGACCGCATCCATAACTCTTATGACAACGTGCTGGGCAAAAATAAGGTTGACGTCATTAAAGGGTTCGCCCGCTTTGTCGACGCGCACACGGTAGAAGTGAACGGCGAGAAGATCACCGCCGATCACATTCTGATCGCCACCGGCGGGCGCCCAAGCCACCCCGATATTCCCGGCGCCGAATACGGTATCGATTCCGACGGTTTCTTCGCGCTGGATGACATGCCAAAGCGCGTTGCCATTATCGGCGCAGGCTACATTGCGGTAGAGATTGCCGGCGTGCTGAACGCACTGGGTGCAGAGACCCATTTGTTTGTGCGCAAACACGCGCCGCTGCGCACCTTTGATCCGCTGATTGTCGATACCTTGGTCGAAGTGATGAACACCGAAGGGCCGAACCTGCACACCGAGTCCACGCCGAAGGCCATCACCAAGAATGCCGACGGCAGCCTGACGCTGCAGTTAGAAAACGGCCAAACCTTTACCGTCGACAGCCTGATTTGGGCCATCGGCCGTGAGCCGGCAACCGACAACCTGAACCTGGGCGTCACCGGGGTAAAAACCAACGACAAAGGCTACATCGAGGTCGATAAATTCCAGAACACCAGCGTGCAAGGCATTTACGCCGTGGGCGACAACACCGGTGCGGTTGAGCTGACGCCAGTAGCCGTTGCGGCAGGCCGCCGTTTGTCCGAACGCCTGTTCAACAACAAGCCCGATGAGCATCTGGACTACAGCAACATCCCGACCGTGGTCTTCAGCCACCCGCCGATCGGCACCATCGGCCTGACCGAACCACAGGCAAAAGAAAAATACGGCGACGATCAGGTGAAGGTTTACACCTCTTCGTTCACCGCCATGTATACCGCAGTCACCCAGCACCGCCAGCCGTGCCGGATGAAACTGGTTTGCGTGGGTAAAGACGAAAAAGTCGTCGGCCTGCACGGTATCGGTTTCGGGATGGATGAAATCCTGCAAGGCTTTGCCGTGGCGGTGAAAATGGGCGCCACCAAGAAAGACTTCGACAACACCGTCGCCATCCACCCAACGGCTTCGGAAGAGTTCGTTACCATGCGCTAAACGCCGGTGACTTGAACGCCGGGCCCCCGGCGTTCAAGTTCCTGAAGCATTCAATAGGCTTCACATGGGCCACGCTAATGAAACCGAGCTATTTTTATTAAAATTCCATCAACGCTTGCTGACTATGGGCCTGCTTATCACCTGCATAATCCGTTATTATCTGCCATCCTTTTCTTATTAAAAAAATAGACCCCCTTACCTCCGCCTCTATTAGCAACGGGAATAAAAATGGTTGTGTTAACAAAGGATGAAGTGCTGTACCACCAGGGGAGCCTGCTGACGCCGGAAGGCCAGATTGTTGCTTCCTACGATATTGAACAACAAAACACTTTTTCCAGCGATTATTACAGCCTGGCCGGCCAGGAAGGCATCTTGAATGCCGCCATGGCGCCTTTCCAGATTGACTATCGCGAGGTGGCGCAGGTACACATTATTAACGGCATGGGCGTGACATTGGGCGATTCTATTATCGGCCTGACCGCTGTTGAAGCGCTGCGCACGTTCAACCCGCAGTTACGCAGCCTGATTTACCGGCCGGGGCGATCGCCCCACTATGTTGACACGCTATACCACCTGGCCGCCGGCGTGGTGGCGGAGATGCGCTGGCTGCCCTGGCCGCTGGCACGCCTGCCGCGGCGGGAACTGCGTATTGATGCCGGCAACCAACTGTTCTGGCCCGCGTTCACGGCACTGCCCATGATCGATTTTTTCCTGCAGGCGCTAGGCGTTGATCCCGCCGCCGTTCCCCAGGAAGCGAAAACCAACCGCTGGCTGCAGCAGCTTTGTCTGCCCAGCCTGCCGGCACATGAACAATACCCGCAATACGTGTTGTTTTGCCCGATGGCGAGCACGCCGCTGCGCAGCATCCCGGCCAGCATGCATAGCCACCTGGTTGACTGGCTTTGGGAAACATTCCGCTGCCCGGTATTGGGCTTTGGCGTGGTCAATCACCCGCACTACACCAATATTCAGGCGCTGTCGCCGGACACCGGCAGTTTTCTTGCCTGGGTGAAGCAAGCACGGTACGTGCTAACCGCAGATACCGCTGCCGTACACATCGCCGCAGGGTATGATGTACCTACTACTGCCTTTTTCACATCAATTGCGCCGCAACTGCGGGTGCGGGATTACGCTCATTGCCGGCCAGTATGGCTGGATATTCCGGCAATCAGTAATGTGCAAGCCAGCGCTCGCCCACAGGATTTGGCGCTGGTCGGGCAGGCTTACAACAATGTCGATCTGGCTGCTTTGCCTATTGCGGAGAAATTCTGATGATAATGCCCCTGTTAAAGCGCGTGATGTTTGCCCTATTGGCTTTGGTGATAATTCAATCCAGCGCCTATAGCTTTACCCTGGAAGTCAGCGGGAAAATTAAAAACACCAACGACGATACCCATACCCGTTATATCTTTACCGATAAACAGTTGTATGCCATGCCGGTAAGCAGCATTATTACGTCGACATCATGGACGCCGAAGAAAAACTTTGAGGGTGTATTACTGTCGCAACTTTTGGAAACCGTCGGTGCCGAAGGCAGTACGATGACTTTCTATGCTCTGAACGATTATACCATCGATGTGCCGGTTTCTGACGTTGCCAAATATCAAATGATACTGGCTTACAGAATGGACGGTATTCCACTGCAAGTGAAAAACTTTGGCCCGCTGTTCTTGATTTATCCGCGTGACAGCGGCGACACAGAACTCAACTCGCCGCTGTATAACTCGCGTTTTATCTGGCAGATCAACAGGGTTGTGATTAAATGATATTCCTATTGTTTAAAAACCGCGGCAAGTTGGTGATCCCGGCTATTTTCGCCATGCTGTTTCTGCTCGCTTCCACAGTCACGCTATATTACTACAGCGCCACCCTGTCGAAAAAAGGGCTGTATGCGGTCGCCGGTACGCAGGAAAACTATTCCTGGGCAACGGCCAAATTCGCCATCAAACTGGCGGAGTTTGAAACGCTAATTGAGCAACAAAAACATACCGAGCAGCCCAATACGGATGAGATCCGGATGAAATTCGACATCCTGTATTCACGTTTCTTTGTATTGGAGGCCCCTTCAGAATCCACGGCGCCATTATATAACGAGCCGGGCTACCCGGAAGTTATTGATAAGATACGTTTTGAAATCAACAATATTGAGCAGCTGGTTTCCGTCGCGCAAATTGATTTGCCACGCGTCTCCCTGGCGATGCACCAGCTAAAACCGCTGGCGATCGATATGGCGAACCTGGCGGATCACGCAGAGGTAAAACAGCGCACCAATGCCTATCAGGACTTTATCGGCAAGCGCATGATCATTTTCTATGGCTTGGTGATTATCATGTTCTCGGTGATTGCCCTGATCGCGATTACGCTGATCGTCATCCGCCAGCAGCGCCAAACCATCAGCCAGCAGTCAAAAGCCATCCTGGCGGAACAGAAGGCCATTCGGACCAAAAATGCATTCCTGGGTGCCATTGGCCACGAATTGCGCACATCGCTGCAAAGCATCATGTCGGCCATTGATGTCCTGACTCATACGCGCCTTTCTGCCGAGCACACGGACACCTTCCAACGCCTGGAAACTGCCGCACAGCAAATTGAAAGCCAAATGCGCGATCTGACTGACTACGCCCGCCTGGATAGTGGCATGATGGAGTTGCGCATCGTTTCCTTCAACGCCCAAAAGCTGATTGAGGAAACCGCCGGCGAGATCGCGGTGCTGACGCAAAAAGACGGGGTGCGGTTAACCACCGAGATGGAGTTCACCCATACGCAAATCTATTCCGATCCGCTGCGCATCCAGCAGATCGTCACCAACCTGCTGACCAATGCCTTTAAATACACCGATAACGGCACCATTTCGCTATTTAGCTGTTTGCGCCGGCAGCCGAGCGGCAGCGCATTGATTATCGAAGTCACCGATACCGGCATCGGCATTGAAAAGAAAATGTTGAACCAGATATTTGAGCCTTTTACCCAGGTTGATCAGTCACATACTCGTCAGCACAGCGGCGTTGGTATGGGGCTGGCCATTGTTCACGGCCTGGTGGAATTGCTCAACGGCACCATTACGGTCTACAGCGAAGTGAATAAGGGCACCACTTTTATTATCAGCATCCCGGTGGAAATTAACGAAGAGCCGGAGGCGCCACAAGCGCCAGCGGCAAACGAAAGCACGCTGAAAAAACAGCAATATATCCTGGTGGTGGATGATAATAAGGCGGCTGGCGACGCATTCAGCTCACTGCTGGGCAAGCTGGGTTATGAACATGAGCTGTGCGATTCACCCGAGCGCGCGCTGCAAAAGCTGCTGCGCAAACCCTATGACGCCTTGCTGTTGGATCTGCAGATGCCGGGGCTGGACGGCGCCGCTGTCGCGAAGCACCTGCGCAGCCAGCGCGGGCCGAACCGGGATATCCCGATTATTGGCATCAGCGCCTATGCGCCGGAACTGTTGCCCGCGGAACAGCGAGCCATGTTTGACGACTACCTGATGAAGCCCGTTCGGCTCAACGCGTTGTCTGTGACGTTAACCGCACTGTTTACAGATTAAAACAGCGCTGCAATGCGGCTTCAATGACATGGAGCCGCACCGGTTTCTCATAGGGGCCCAACACGTCATAATCGCGCATTGCCCTGGCGATTTCCGACTCCCGCAGATCGGTGCCCAGTTGGCCGGTCAGCACCAGCACTGGCGCATCTGGGTTATCAGAGGCGCGAATTGCCTCAATGCATTGCTCGGCCGTTTCCTGCCCGATCAGCCAATCAACCACGTAGCCATCAAACAACCCTTTGCTCTGCGCTTCACAAAAACTTTCCACATCGTAAAACGCCAGCGCGTTGAACCCTTGGGCGTTTAAATACTTGGTCAGTTCATCGGCCACCTGACGTGAATCATCAAGCACCGCAATGCTCAGCCGGTCATCTTCCGTGGCCGAAGGCCTGATCTCAATCAGTTCCACACTGTAGCGTTTCCCGGTTGGCATCTCTTCCGCACGATAAATAAACCAGCGTTCACCCTGCTGTAATGCGACAAACTCTGACGAACGCGCGCCAGAGAGTTCATGGCCGATATAGGCTTCGCAGGGGATGTCTACTCCGCCCACGGAAAAGATGGCATTACACGCCATAGCCTGCGGCAATGTGGTTTCGTGTTCAGCGCTAAGATCAACAATCGCCGCCGCCGGCTCGCCCAGCGCCGCAGCCACACCGTTGATTTGTTCCAACGTCCATGGGCTTTGCCCTTTCAGCTTACGATGCGCATGCGAAAAACTCAGCGCTAAAATACGGCTGAGTTCCTTGGCATGCTGACGCTTGCCGATCCCATGGTGCAAAAAGAGTTCCCGTACCCGGTTTGCTATCGACTGTGAATCGAATTTTTGGTGATTATTACCCATTGGTCCCTTCGATTATCCTGATTTATCAGTCGTTTCGATGCTTCACTGCATAAAAATGCTATCCAAAACTGGTATAGTATGCAATCTTACACTTAAACATTGCTTGACATACCATGTTGTATGGTAAAACATGGTATCAAAAGCTACACACAGCAGCACACAATAAAAATAATAGTAAATTAGTTTATCGAATAACCATAACAACACCAGGGATACTCATCTTCGGTTGCAGACTTTTAAAATAGTAAGTGCCAAATAAGCTGCAATTTACCCGAAGTGAGATCATTAACGCTAATCGCGTATCCGGCCGGTGCCTGTAAAAGGCCCGGTTTTTTTATTTTCGTCGCCCACCCAGCCGTTCATCAGACCAGGCGCTTTTCTGCAGATTGGGGAATAGCGGTGGGGAATGTGTCACGCCTTCATCGCCCCCTAAACAGGGCACGATGTTGCAAGGGGTTAGTCCTCCTGGCGCGCCTTTTCGTCTTCATTTGCCTGGCGCAATATCGCTTTCGCCATCCATTGCGTCACATCTTGAATCGCTGCGAGATCCAGGCCCCATATATCTTTCAGCACCAGGAAAACCTCCGAGCCATAAATTAATGAAAATGCGTGGATCACGCGCTGCAGCGAATCGGGTGATAGCTTGCCATCCAGCGGTTCCACGGCCATTTTCAGCAGGCGTTTACGGTTGCCCCGGACAAATTTCTCCCCCGGCGTCGCATTAGCCCATTGCTGCAAAGAAAGCTGCAAGGCCGCGCGCAGGGCGCCTTCGTGCTGTTCCATTTGCGGATAGGCAAATGCCAACAGCTGTTGGATACGCTTAAGGGCATCGTTGTCCTGCGGCTGCCATTCAAGGATTGGCCCGAGGCTTTCCGCCACTACGGCGGCAATCAGGGCGCTTTGGGTAGGAAAATAACGGTAGGCGGTAGCACGGGAAACCTGCGCATACGCGGCCAGTTCAGTCACTGAAGGGAATTTGCCATCGTCATAAAGCGCCATGGCGCTGGCCAACAATAGATTACGGGTTTTAGCACGGGTGTGCGTTAAAGACTTCTCCGACGTAACAGGAAATGCGGATATTGGCACGGCAACCTCAAAAATTTCGTCATGTCGTCCGGCCCCGGAGCAGACATGATAAACGCTCTGGCCGGGTAAAATTCTGGCTTCCCCGCCGCAAGAAAAAGCATGTTTATGCTGTGTGGTGAGACTATAGTCTCACTTTGTATTAAATTTAGCTTGCATAAATGAGATTGCAGTCTCATTATGTACACAAAATCATCGGCTGTGCCATATTGACCAACACCAGGGTTCCCAACCTAACTATAGCTTTATCACTAGAATAATTTGTTCGGATATTTACCGAACATTTCCAGGAACAGGCGATGATGAATACCCCAGCTTTTGTCTATATTGCTACCACAGCAGATACCAAAGGACAAGAGTTGGACTATGTGCGTAGCCTGATCGCCAGCTTTGGTTTGTCCCCCCTTACGATTGATCTTTCCACTCTCGGCGTATCGCACGATCAAACCGATATCTCCTCACTGGACGTTGCCCGCTACCATCCCAATGGCCCAGAGGCGGTATTCTGCTCCCATCGTGGCCAGGCCACTGCGGCAATGGCGGTGGCCTTCGAACGTTTTATCCTGACACGCACAGATATTGCCGCATTGCTTGGCCTGGGCGGCTCAAGCGGCACGGCCATGATCACGCCGGCGATGCAGCAGCTTCCCATTGGTTTGCCAAAACTCATGGTCTCCAGCATGGCCGCCGGCGATATCTCTGGCTACATCGGCGCCAGTGATATCAGCATGATGTATTCCGTGACGGATATCGCCGGCCTAAACCGTATTTCACGGAAGGTGCTGGGCAATGCCGCCCGCCAAATTGCCGGCGCCGTGCGATTCTCTGGTGCTGACGATAGCGGCTGCAAACCGGCCTCCGGGCTGACCATGTTTGGCGTCACCACGCCCTGTGTCAAAGCGATCACCCGCGCCATTGAGCCGCAATGGGATTGCCTGGTGTTCCACGCCACCGGCAGCGGCGGCCGGGCGATGGAGAAATTGATCGATAGCCACCTGCTGGACGTGGTGCTTGACCTGACCACCACAGAGGTCTGCGATTATTTGTTTGATGGCGTGCTGGCCTGCAATGAAGACCGCTTCGGCGCGATTGCCCGCACCAACGTGCCCTGCGTGATGTCCTGCGGCGCGCTGGACATGATTAACTTCGGCTCGCCCAAGACCGTGCCAGCCCGCTATGCCAACCGCCAATTTTACCATCACAACGCGCAGGTGACGCTAATGCGCACCACGCCGGAAGAAAATGCCCATATGGGCCGTTGGATCGGCGAAAAGCTGAATGCCTGTGAGGGGGAAGTCCGCTTTATCATACCGGAAGGGGGAATTTCCTCGCTGGATGCGCCCGGGCAGCCATTCTGGGATCCGGCCGCGTTATCCGCGTTCATCCGCGCCCTGGAAAGCACGCTGCAACCTACGGCGAAACGGCGCATCATCAAAGTACCTGACCATATCAACGATCCGGGTTTTGCTCTGGCCGTCATCGAACAATTTCGGCTGATTTCACCTATTGCCGAATGATATTGCAGAAATAAAAAAAGCCCGATGACAATCGGGCCTGGTAATGGATTAACGCACGGGGAACTTATTCTTCAGGAGCGTGATGTTCCTGCATTTTTTTCATGTGTTCTTCCATTTTCTTTTCGTGCTTCTGGTAGTTCTCGTTGTATTGTTTTTTCTGCTCTGGGGTCAGCAGGTTATACACTTTATTTTCGGCTTTAACGCGTGCCAGCATACGCTCTGCCTGGGCTTTGCTGAAAGCGTCAATTTGTTCTTTGGCTTTTGCTTCATCGAAGCTGTCGGCAGCAACCAGGCTATGCAGCGCCTGGCGATCATTTCTACCGGCAAAGCCGTCTTTCGGGTGCGATTCTTTCATAATATCGCGAATTTGCTGGCGCTGCTGTTCAGTCAGGTTCAAGCCGGCAAATGGGCCGCCTTTCTTATCATGGCCTTTGTGATGCATCATTTTTGCGGGTGGTGCATCCGGCGCACTTGCAGAGGTATCCGCTGCAAATGCCATAGAGGCAGAACCCAGCGCCAAAGTGGAAGCCACAAATAAAGCAGTCAGTTTACGCATAATAAATTCCTTAAAAATTATTGTTCGTTATAAGCGCTGAAAACTTACAGGCTTATCGTGTCGTCGGAGATAATAATAAGCTAATTAACTTATAGTAATGCGTGGGAGTGTAAACTTTTTAAAAATCAAAAGGGTATAAATTGCTAAATATGTAAGAATTATGGAGATAGTGTTTAGCAGGTGGAAAGTTTAATTTCAGATGGCAGGAATAAGTTAAAAAAGGGAGGCCATTCACACATTTTTATTGTTATTTAAACACGTCATAAGGCAACAGACCGTCAACCGCACACCATGATACAGAAATCCTACCGGCCGCTCCCCTTTTCCGGCGTATCTTTACACGCCATCGTCGAGCCAGCCCCCTCGTTCCCCAAACCATGGTCAGATTTGGCTATAATCAGCGCTGAGACATTCGATTATCATTAAGGAAATCACAACGTAATGCCTACAGGACCAGATAAAGAACCCCAGCAGCCCCAGGGAGCGGCAGCCCAAAAAACACCGCTTGCCATTAAAACCGGCAATCACAATATTGATAAGGGCATCAGCGGCACCGTCCGCCTGGTGGAGCGGATCAAAGCCTGGCCAAGCGTTGCCCATATGCTGCGTGCGACGAATCGTTTTAACGATCGCCTGGGCAGCCAGTTCGGCGCGGCCATTACCTACTTCTCTTTTCTGTCGCTCATCCCGATTCTGATGGTGTCATTTGCCGCGGTGGGTTTCGTGCTGGCCTCCAACCCCGATCTGCTCGCCAGCTTGATTAACCGGATAGTCAACAGTATCAGCGATCCTGCCCTGGCCAGTACGCTGAAAAACACCGTTAACACAGCCATCCAGCAGCGCACCACCGTGGGCTTAACCGGGTTAGCGCTGGCGCTTTATTCCGGCGTCAGTTGGATGGGCAACCTGCGCGAAGCCATCCGGGCACAGTCCCGCGATGTCTGGGAGCGCAACCCGCAGGATCAGGAGAAAATTTACTTCCGCTATACCCGGGACTTTATCTCGCTCACCGGCCTGGTGGTTGCACTGATTGTTACCCTCTCGCTGACCTCTATCGCGGGTGCTGCCCAGGCCGCCATCGTGCAGGCGTTGGGGCTGGACGACATCGAATGGCTACGCCCGGCGATGACACTGATCGCGATGGCCATTTCCATCTTTGCCAACTATCTCCTGTTCCTGTGGATTTTCTGGATGCTGCCGCGCCATAAACCAAAGAAAAAGGCGCTGCTGCGCGGCACGCTCCTGGCGGCGATAGGTTTTGAAGTGATCAAGTTCATCATGACCATGACACTGCCCCAACTGGCGAAATCCCCTTCGGGCGCCGCGTTTGGTTCAGTGATTGGCCTGATGGCCTTTTTCTACTTCTTCGCCCGTTTAACGCTGTTTTGCGCCGCCTGGATCGCCACGGCGCAATATAAGGAAGACGAACCCCTGCCGCCCCAGCCTTGAGCGCGATGCAATCATGCCGGTCATAACCTTATGATCGGCATTTTATTCTAGAAAATCGGTTCTAAATCAGCATATAACCCCAAAATAGAAACACCCCCAAACCAATAACCAGCACAACAAACTACCCGATAACTTTTATTCGTCGATTTATCAGCATCTCACTCTACGCTATGTTAAATAAACGGCATTTATAACCATAAATAATAACCATATTAATACATTAATCTATTTACTGATTTGCCGTGGCGCTGCACAAAGTTTCGCCGTTGAAAAGCCAATTTGCTGTGTCTAAGATGGCCCTTTATAAAAGGAAAACATAAGAAATAACTATGCAAGCTTCCATCGCAACACCCATCGATGCTGACGAAACGTCAACACCCATTAACTCCCGCGGAAAAGTCATCGTCGCCTCGCTGGTCGGCACCGCTATCGAGTTTTTTGATTTTTATATCTATGCCACAGCAGCCGTGATCGTCTTCCCGCATATTTTCTTTCCACAGGGCGATCCCACTACGGCTACGTTGCAGTCACTGGCGACTTTCGCCGTCGCCTTTATCGCCCGCCCGATCGGCTCTGCGCTGTTCGGCCACTTTGGCGATCGCGTCGGGCGTAAAGTGACGCTGGTCGCTTCGCTGCTTACCATGGGCATCTCCACCGTGCTGATTGGCCTGCTGCCAGGGTACGAAACCATCGGCGTCTTTGCGCCTATGCTGCTGGCGCTGGCTCGCTTTGGCCAGGGGCTGGGGTTAGGGGGAGAATGGGGCGGCGCAGCCCTGCTGGCAACGGAAAACGCCCCGGCGCACAAACGTGCGCTGTATGGCTCATTCCCACAGTTGGGCGCGCCTATCGGCTTCTTCTTCGCCAACGGTACCTTCTTGCTGCTTTCTTGGCTGCTGACCGACCAACAGTTCATGGAGTGGGGCTGGCGCGTGCCGTTTATCCTGTCCGCCGCGCTGGTGCTGATCGGCCTGTACGTTCGCGTATCGCTGCATGAAACCCCGGTGTTCACCAAAGTGGCCAAAGCCGGTAAACAGGTAAAAGTGCCGCTTGGCACGCTGCTTAGCAAACACCTGAAAGCCACCATCCTCGGCACGTTCATCATGTTGGCGACCTATACGCTGTTCTACCTGATGACGGTGTATTCGATGACCTACGGCACCACGGCACAGCCGTTAGGGCTGGGATATTCCCGCAACAGCTTCCTGTGGATGCTGATGGTGGCCGTTATCGGTTTTGGTATTACGATCCCACTTGCGGGTATGCTGGCAGACGCCTTCGGGCGCCGGCGCACCATGATCGTCGTTACCCTGGTGATGATCGCCTTCGCCTTTATCTTCCCAAGCCTGTTGGGCTCCGGTAATCAGGTATTGGTCATGGGCTTCCTGCTGTGCGGCCTGAGCATCATGGGCCTGACCTTTGGCCCGATGGGCGCCCTGCTGCCGGAACTGTTCCCTACAGAAGTGCGTTATACCGGGGCATCGTTCTCGTATAACGTAGCATCGATCCTGGGCGCTTCCGTCGCACCCTATATCGCGACCTGGCTGGCGGCCAATTATGGCCTGTTCTATGTCGGGATTTACCTGGCAGTGATGTCAACGCTCACGCTGCTTGCCCTGCTGGCAATGAAAGAAACCCGCCACCAATCACTGTAAGCACCACGGCGGCCCTTATCATCGGGCCGCCAACTTCCTGTCATAAATCCGGTGTATACCCTAAATAGCTCGCGTTGCAGAACCCAAACGCCAATCGCATTTCGGCTCTGCAAATTGAAGATGACGGGATATCTTATTGTTTTAAATCATTAACGGATTACCATAATGACGTTGCGCCGTATATTGTCCGTGCTCATTACGCTGTTAGTATTAGCTGCTATCGCATACGCAGGCTATGCCTGGCTAAAACCCTCTCACCCCGATGCCTTGTGGCATATCGTCAGCCAGCAGTGCCTGCCCAATCAGCAAAAAAACCATAGCCCGGCACCCTGCGCCCAGGCTGATGAACAACAAGGCGTTGTGCTGCTGAAGGATCGCAACGGCCCGCTCCAATATTTGCTGATCCCCATGCGCAAAATCACCGGCATCGAAAGCCCACTGCTGCTGGAGCCGAACACGCCAAACTTCTTTGCCCTGGCATGGCAGGCCCGCCACTTAATGGCCGATAAGTACGGCAAGCCAATTGATGACGATAATATCTCGCTGGCGATAAATTCTGAATATGGCCGCACGCAGAACCAACTTCATATCCATATTTCCTGCTTACAACCCGAGGTAAAAACCCGGCTGGCGCAACTGGCAGCCAGTGCCGGCAAGCAATGGCAACCGCTGCCGGGCGGGCTCATGGGGAACGATTACCTGATGCGCCGCGTCAGCCCCAGTGAGCTGGCACAGGCAGGAGCGTTTCATCTGCTGGCCCAGGGCGTTGATGGCGCACGTGACAACATGGGCCACTACGGCCTGGCCATGACGGAACTGCCAGGCGGGGATTTTCTGCTATTGGCAACCCATTTGAGCCTGTTGCCGTATACGCTGGCTTCCGCCGAAGAGATCCAGGACCACCGTTGCGCAGTGCTGAACCCGGCGCCATAAGTTTCAATTATTCGTTCACCGTGCCTGGCACACAAAAAAACCGCTACAGTTAATAGCAACACCAATAATCAATGCGGAGAAACGCCATGCCCTACGTCAACATCAAGATCACCCGCGAAGGCGCCACGCCCGAACAGAAAAAACAGCTGATCGCCGGTGTAACACAGCTTTTGGTTGATACCCTGGGGAAAAACCCCGCGACTACGGTCGTGGTCATTGATGAGGTAGAAACCGATAACTGGGGGATCGGTGGGCAGGCCGTCACCGATCTGCGCGCCGCAGCCAAAGCCGCCAAATAAGCCCCTCTTGCTTAATTAACGGGAAATCGTGCATTTCCCGCTCTCAATATAAAAATAAAACAACGTTTTATTTTTATTGACTCACCGCGACCCAGTGTTGAGACTAGACGATATTTCATCCATCACCTTTCTTCACACCAGGGGTTATCATGACTCGCAAAAAGCTCGCCATCATTGGCGAATGCATGATTGAACTGTCACAAAGCGGTACGGTTCTGCACCGTGGCTTTGGTGGCGACACACTCAATACCGCCGTATACACGGCCCGGCAGGTGCCAGAACAGGCATTGGCGGTGCATTATGTCACCGCCCTCGGCACCGACAGTTTCAGCGATGACATGCTGCGGGCCTGGCAGCAAGAAAAGGTGGATACCTCGCTGATTCAGCGGCTGGAAAACAAACTGCCGGGGTTGTACGTGATCGAAACCGACGCCACGGGTGAACGCACGTTCTATTATTGGCGTAACGATGCCGCTGCGCGTTATTGGCTGGATGGCCCAACGGCAGAGGCGTTGTGCGACACGCTGGCGCAGTTCGATTACCTTTACCTGAGCGGCATTAGCATTGCGATCCTCGCGCCGGCCAGCCGCCAGAAGCTGTTCAACATGCTGCGGCAATGCCGTGCCAACGGCGGCAAGGTGATTTTTGACAATAACTACCGCCCGCGCCTGTGGGCCAGCAAGGCAGAGGCCCAACAAGCCTACCAGAACGTGCTTTCCTGTACCGATATCGCCTTCCTGACGCTGGATGATGAAGACCTTCTGTGGGGCAAACAGCCTGTGCAGCAGGTAGTGGCGCGCACCCAGGGTTACGGCGTCAATGAAATCGTCATCAAACGCGGCGCAGAGTCTTGCCTGATCTTCACCGGCGAGGGGGCGACCTATGACGTCCCGGCAGTAAAACTCCCGGCAGAGAACGTGGTGGATACCACGGCGGCAGGCGATTCCTTCGGCGCAGGCTATCTGGCGGTGCGTTTGGCCGGCGGCAGCGCGGAAGCTGCGGCGCAACGTGGCCACCTCACCGCCAGCGCGGTCATCCAGCACCGTGGCGCCATTATCCCGCAGGCCGCCATGCCGGCATAACCCGCGGTACAATAGAGATAAAAAAAGGGCCCAGCATGTGTATGAACCGGGCACATGGGTAACACTTTACACCGGGCACATGGGTAACAGGTTATAACTGGCACAGTTAACGAGATAGGGAGGTTTACTGTGCCTTGGCCTGAGAGTGTTACCATGCAACGTTTGCAATTTGTCACCGCTTGTCTGAAGGGCGATACTTCTGTCGCTGAGCTATGCCGCCGTTTCAACATTAGTCGCAAAACTGGCTATAAGTGGCTGTCCCGATTTTCTCCTGATGATATTTCCTCTCTTTCTGACCATTCCCGAGCTCGCCATCATCAACTTTCCATACCGCTGCCAACGGTGGAATTGCTTCTTGAGAAGAAACAGCAGCACCCTACATGGGGCCCGGAAAAGATAAGACAATTACTTTTGAATATGGATGTTTCGGATGTGCCCGCTGCCAGTACTATTGGGGGCATATTTAAGATCCATGGCCTGACAAAAAAACGTAATCGATTGAAATACAAACCCAAACGGTCTTATGTGCTCCATAAGATAAACCAGCCAAATGATGTCTGGAGCGCGGATTTCAAAGGCAAGTTCACCCATACAACCGGACGTTGGTGTCATCCTTTCACACTGACGGATAACTACAGCAGAATGGTACTTGCCTGTGATGCCACGTATTTACCCGATGGGAAATTTGTCATTCCCTGCCTCGAGCGAGTCTTCCACGAATGTGGTTTGCCCCAGGTTCTACGCACCGATAACGGTCCACCTTTTGCCGGTGCCGGGCTGTGGGGATTAAGCCAGATGTCTATCTGGCTAATCAAATGTGGTGTTACTCCCGAGCGAATTCGCCCAGGGAAACCGACAGAGAATGGACGTCATGAAAGAATGCACAGAACAATGAAAGAGGGAATGAAACAGTGTCATAAATTTGCCTCTCTGGAGGAACAACAGACATGGCTAAACACATGGAGAAAAGAATTTAATGAAGTTCGGCCACATAAGGCTCTGGGAGGAAAAACGCCCCAATCAGTCTGGTGTCCTTCCCCCCGGATTTATACTGGGGCACAAAAGGAGATGCCGGTACCAAAGGGGGCGAAGTTACTGCGTGTGGAAGTGAAAGGTGATTTATGGTTCAACGGCCGACGAATCTTCCTATCGGAGGCCCTCAGGTATGAATGGGTGTGGATGAAAGAAGTTGACGATGACACGGACGAAATAGGGTTCGGGGAGTTGGTATTGGCCCGGTACGATAGACAGAACCATCGTATAATCCGGGCTGATTAAAGAATAAATGCGTTACCTATGAGGCTGGTCAGATCTGTAACCTATGTGCCCGGTTCATACACATGCTGGGCCCTGTTGGTATGACGGGTATTAACCTGCCACAGCGATACGTTTCATGTCCGTCATGTAGCCACGCAGTTTGCGGCCAATGGCTTCGATTGGGTGATTACGCACCGCTTCATTCACATCACGCAGTTGCGCATTGTCAACGGCGGTAGCCGCAACGGCCTTGCCCAGATCGCCCGCCTGCAGGGTATTCATGAAATCTTTCAGCAACGGCACCGCGGCGTTAGCGAACAGGTAGTTACCGTATTCCGCCGTATCAGAGATAACCACGTTCATCTCATACAGGCGTTTACGCGCGATGGTGTTGGCAATCAGCGGCAGCTCGTGCAGCGATTCATAGTAAGCGGATTCTTCAATAATGCCGGAAGACACCATGGTTTCGAAGGCCAGTTCAACGCCCGCTTTCACCATTGCAATCATCAGCACGCCGTTATCGAAGTATTCCTGCTCGCCAATTTTGCCTTCGAACTGCTGCGCATTTTCAAACGCGGTTTTACCGGTTTCTTCACGCCAGGTCAGCAGTTTCACATCGTCTTCCGCCCAGTCAGCCATCATGCCGCTGGAGAAGGCGCCAGAGATAATGTCGTCCATGTGTTTTTGGAACAACGGCGCCATAATGCCTTTCAGCTGTTCAGACAGCGCGTAAGCGCGCAGCTTGGCCGGGTTGGACAAGCGATCCATCATCAGGGTGATACCGCCCTGTTTCAGCGCTTCGGTCACGGTTTCCCAACCGTACTGAATCAGTTTTTCCGCATAGGCCGGATCGGTGCCTTCAGCCACCAGCTTGTCAAAGCACAGCAGAGAACCCGCCTGCAGCATACCGCACAGAATCGTCTGCTCACCCATCAGGTCAGACTTCACTTCGGCCACGAAGGAGGATTCCAGAACGCCGGCACGGTGGCCGCCGGTGGCTGCCGCCCATGCTTTGGCGATTGCCATACCTTCACCCTGCGGATCGTTTTCCGGGTGAACCGCGATCAGGGTCGGCACGCCGAAACCACGTTTGTATTCTTCACGCACTTCAGTACCAGGACATTTTGGCGCCACCATGACCACCGTAATGTCTTTACGAATCTGCTCGCCAACTTCAACGATGTTGAAACCGTGGGAATAGCCCAGCGCAGAACCTTTTTTCATCAGCGGTTGTACCGCACGCACGACCGCAGAGTGCTGTTTGTCCGGCGTCAGGTTAACCACCAGATCCGCCTGCGGGATCAGGTCTTCGTAGGTGCCGACGGTGAAACCATTCTCGGTCGCTTTGCGCCATGAAGGGCGTTTTTCTTCGATCGCTGCTTTACGCAGGGCGTAGGAGATATCCAGGCCCGAATCGCGCATGTTCAGCCCTTGGTTCAGGCCCTGGGCGCCACAGCCGACAATCACCACTTTTTTACCTTTCAGGTAGTTTGCCTCATCCGCAAATTCTTCACGCGCCATAAAGCGACACTTACCCAATTGCGCCAACTGCTGGCGCAGGTTCAATGTGTTGAAATAATTAGCCATGGTGGTACTCCAGTTTTAATGTTGTGTCGATACGAGAGATCGATGTTATTTTCACTATCCCGTCCTGTCTGTACGGAGATACGTTGAGCTCAATGTATAACAGGAAATGCGTTGCTTAAATTGATATATTAAGAACGCTATATTGCAATTTCTGCAACATACCTGCTGCGAGCATACCGATATGGATTTGCGTGATTTAAAGCTGTTCTTACATCTTGCCGAAAGCCATCACTTCGGCCGCACCGCCAAGGCGACGCACGTCAGCCCATCCACGCTTTCCCGGCAGATCCAACGGTTGGAGGAAGGCCTCGGGCAACCGTTATTTCTGCGCGATAACCGCACCGTGCAATTAACCGACGCGGGCGAACAGCTGAAAACCTTTGCCCAGCAAACGCTGTTGCAGTATCAACAGTTGAAGCACGCGATCGGCCAACACGGCCCCTCACTCAGCGGTGAGCTGCGGGTATTTTGTTCGGTGACTGCCGCTTATAGCCACCTGCCGCCGATTCTTGACCGCTTCCGCGCGCAGCATCCGCTGGTCGAAATTAAACTGACCACCGGCGATGCCGCCGATGCGGTCGATAAAGTCCAGTCCAGCGAAGCCGATCTCGGCCTGGCTGGCCGCCCGGAAACCCTGCCCGGCAGCATCGAGTTCACCAAAATCGGCGATATTCCGATGGAGCTTATCGTGCCGGCGCTCCCCTGCACCGCGCGCACCCAGGCGCTGGCAGAACAGCCTGACTGGGCCAGCATTCCCTTTATCCTGCCGGAGTATGGTCCGTCGCGAAAACGCGTTGATCTGTGGTTCCGCCGCCAGCGCATCAGTAACCCGCTGATTTACGCTACGGTCAGCGGCCACGAGGCGATCGTTTCCATGGTGGCGCTCGGCTGCGGCATTGCGCTAATCCCAAGCGTGGTGTTGGAACACAGCCCGGAACCGGTGCGCAACCGCGTGTCGCAGTTGGATCACGTACCGATGGTCGAGCCGTTCGATCTGGGCGTTTGCGTGCAGAAAAAACGCCTTAACGATCCGCTGATCGACGCCTTCTGGCATGTGTTGCTGTCATAGGTCAGCCGGATCGATCTGCTTCATGGCTTCAACCTGCATCAGCCAGTCATAAAGCGGTGCAAGCTGTTGGAAGCCCTGCGCCAGGCTGGCCGGCAGCGTGGCGCTGAACGCTTTCTCAACCTGGGGATCCGTCACCATCACGGCAAAAGACTTGCGGTGATACCAGGTTGACAGCTCCTCGGCCAAATCCTTCACCAGCAGGCGTTTATAACGCTCGCCAACCAGCTCAAACGGCGGCTGGCAGCATTGCGCCACCGCCAGAAACTGCTGCGGCCGGCGTTGCAACGTATGGCGGAACAGATCCATCGTGGCCTTGTTGGCGCTGTAATACCCCAGCCCATAGCGCAACATGTCGGGGCCGATTTCAAAAAAGTACGCCGGCGCATCTTTCCAGTCCTTGCTTGGCCGCTTAAACGTCAGCCACAGGCGGCTGCGGTAGCGTGACTTATCGTGTGAAAAACGCGTATCGCGATGAATACGCGACAGCGTTTTCCCGATGGCAGGCCGCGTTTCGAACTGCGGATCAATCGCCAACATCGCCGGCGCCAGTTGATCCACCAGCGCGCGGAACGGCGCCAGCAATTCACGTTCATACACGCCACGGTTGGCCTCGAACCACTCCTTGTCGTTTTCGCGGCATACCTGCTGCAAAAAGGTCAACCCTTGCTGGCTGAAACCGGTAAACTGCTGCGCCATTGCCTTGCCTTATCCTTGCAGGAAGAAACGGAACGCTGGGTTATTTGTTTCATCGTGGCACTCATAACCCAATGCCGTCAGGTGTTTTTCAAACTCCGGCTCGCTCTGCGTCAACTCAAACCCGGCCAACACGCGGCCGAAATCCGTGCCGTGGCTGCGATAATGGAACAGCGAGATATTCCAGTGCGTGCCCAGCGTGTTCAAGAAGTTAAGCAGTGCGCCGGGGGATTCCGGGAACTCAAAGCTATACAGGCGCTCATGCAACGGCTTGGTCGGCCGCCCGCCCACCATGTAACGCACATGCAGCTTGGCCATTTCATCATCAGACAAATCCACAACCTGATAGCCGCCCGCGCCCAGCTCGGTGATGATTTCCTGGCGTTCGGCATAGCCGCGCGTCAGGCGCACGCCAACAAAAATGCAGGCGCTGTCCGCATCGGCATAGCGGTAGTTGAACTCGGTCACCGCGCGCCCACCCAGCAGGTGGCAGAACTTAAGGAAGCTGCCCTTGCGTTCAGGGATAGTCACCGCCAGTAAGGCTTCACGGTGTTCCCCAAGCTCGCAACGTTCGGAAACGTAACGCAGGCCGTGGAAGTTGACGTTCGCCCCGGACAGCACGTGCGCCAGGCGCTCGCCCTGAATCCCGTGCTGCTGGATGTACTTTTTCATCCCGGCCAGCGCCAGTGCGCCGGACGGTTCAGCAATGGCACGCACATCTTCAAACAGGTCTTTGACCGCCGCGCAGATGGCGTCGCTGTCAACCGTGATCACATCATCCAGGTATTCACGGCACAGGCGGAAGGTCTCATCGCCAATGCGTTTCACCGCCACGCCTTCGGCAAACAGCCCGACGCGAGCCAGATCCACCGGTTCGCCGGCGTCCAACGCCGCCCGCAGACAGGCGGAGTCTTCCGCTTCCACGCCGATCACTTTAATTTGCGGCATCAGTTGTTTGATCAACACCGCAACGCCGGCCGCCAGGCCACCGCCGCCAACCGGAACAAACACCCGGTCCAGGTGCGAATCCTGCTGCAGCAGTTCCATCGCCAGGGTGCCCTGCCCGGCGATCACCGCCGGATGATCAAACGGCGGGACGAAGGTCATGCCCTGTTGTTGGGAAAGTTCGATCGCCTTGGCTTTGGCCTCATCGAAATTGGCGCCGTGCAGCAGCACTTCACCGCCAAAACCGCGCACCGCATCCACTTTGATATCCGCTGTGGCGACGGGCATCACGATCAGGGTTTTAATGCCCAGACGGCTGCCTGACATCGCCACGCCCTGGGCATGGTTGCCGGCAGACGCGGTAATCACACCGCGCGAACGCTGCTCTTCATCCAGGCCGGCGATCATGGCGTACGCCCCGCGCAGTTTGAAACTGTGCACCGGCTGCCGATCTTCCCGTTTGACCAGGATGGTGTTGCCCAAGCGTGAAGAAAGCTTGTCCATGGTTTGTAACGGGGTGACCTGGGCCACCTCGTAAACCGGCGAGCGGAGCACCGCTCGCAAATACTCCGCGCCACACGGGGCCGCGGGTAGAGGTTGTGACGCCGCCATGATTAGCCTCCCAGCTTGCTTTTGTCACGTACTGCGCCTTTATCGGCACTGGTCGCCAATGATGCATAGGCGCGCAGCGCGAAAGAAACCTGGCGCTGACGGGTTTTCGGCGTCCAGGCCGCGCTGCCGCGCGCCAGTTCGGCTTCACGGCGAGCGGCCAGTTCCTGCTCATCAACGGCCAGCGAAATCCCACGGTTGGGAATATCGATGTTGATGGTGTCGCCATCCTGCACCAGGCCAATCAAACCGCCGTTGGCCGCTTCCGGTGAGGCATGGCCAATCGACAGGCCGGAGGTACCGCCGGAGAAGCGCCCATCCGTGATCAATGCGCAGGCTTTACCCAGCCCCATTGATTTCAGGTAGGTGGTCGGATAGAGCATTTCCTGCATGCCCGGCCCGCCTTTCGGCCCTTCATAGCGGATCACAACCACATCACCCGCCACGACTTTGCCGCCGAGGATCGCTTCTACTGCGTCTTCCTGGCTTTCGTACACTTTTGCCGGGCCGCTGAAGGTGAGGATCTCTTTATCCACACCGGCCGTTTTAACAATGCAGCCGTCTTCCGCCAGGTTACCGTACAGCACCGCCAACCCCCCGTCCTGGCTGTAAGCGTGCTCACGCGTACGGATGCAGCCTTCCTGGCGATCGGTATCCAGCGACTCCCAGCGGCAATCTTGCGAGAACGCCTGAGTGGTACGGATGCCCGCCGGGCCCGCGGAATACATTTTTTTCACGGCTTCATCGCTGGTCAGCATCACGTCATAACGTTCCAGCGTTTGCGGCAACGACAGCCCCAGCACGTTGCACACGTCGCGGTGCAGCAAGCCAGCGCGGTCCAGCTCGCCGAGGATCCCAAGCACGCCACCGGCGCGGTGCACGTCTTCCATATGGTATTTCTGGGTACTTGGTGCCACTTTGCACAGGTGCGGAACTTTGCGCGACAGGCGGTCGATGTCGGCCATGGTGAAGTCGATTTCCCCTTCCTGCGCCGAAGCCAGCAGGTGGAGCACGGTATTGGTCGAACCGCCCATGGCGATATCCAGCGTCATGGCGTTTTCAAATGCAGCCTTGGTGGCGATATTACGCGGCAGCGCGCTTTCATCATCCTGCTCGTAGTAGCGTTTGGTCAGCTCAACGATGCGTTTGCCGGCATTCAGGAACAGCGCTTTGCGATCGGCATGCGTCGCCAGCAGCGAACCATTGCCCGGCTGTGACAGCCCCAGGGCTTCCGTCAGGCAGTTCATTGAGTTGGCGGTAAACATGCCGGAGCAGGAACCGCAGGTTGGGCAAGCGGAACGTTCGATCTGCTCGCTATCGGCGTCGCTTACCTTCGGATTCGCCCCCTGGATCATCGCGTCGACCAGATCGAGCTTGATCAGTTGGTTTGAAAGCTTGGTTTTCCCGGCTTCCATTGGGCCACCGGAAACGAAAATGACCGGAATATTCAGGCGCAGCGACGCCATCAGCATCCCCGGCGTGATTTTGTCACAGTTGGAAATGCACACCATCGCATCGGCGCAGTGGGCATTCACCATGTATTCCACGGAATCGGCAATCAGTTCGCGCGACGGCAGAGAATAGAGCATGCCGCCGTGCCCCATGGCGATACCATCATCCACCGCGATGGTATTGAACTCTTTCGCGACACCGCCGGAGGCTTCGATCTGTTCGGCTACCAGTTTACCCAAATCGCGCAGGTGCACATGGCCCGGCACAAACTGGGTAAACGAGTTGACCACCGCGATAATCGGCTTGCCGAAATCGGCGTCGGTCATCCCAGTGGCGCGCCACAATGCGCGTGCACCCGCCATATTACGGCCGTGGGTGGTGGTGGCGGAACGGTACTTAGGCATGCTCTTTTCACTCCAATGTATTCTGCTTGTCGGGCGGCGAACGAACCGCCCGCTTATCTGTTTCTGTCTTATTGAATCTGTTACGAATTAACCGGATCCAGCCAGCCATATTTGTCTTCGGTCTGGCCGGTGAACAGGCCAAAGAACGCCTGTTGAATTTGTTTGGTGATTGGGCCGCACTTGCCGATGCCAACCTGGATGCCATCAACGCTGCGTACCGGGGTGATTTCCGCTGCGGTGCCGGACATAAACACTTCATCGGCCAGGTATAGCGATTCGCGTGACAGAACTTGCTCACGGATTTCAAAGCCCAGGTCTTTCGCCAGTTTGATAATCGCGTCGCGGGTAATCCCCGGCAGCGCGGAAGAGGTGAACGGCGGAGTAAACAACACGCCGTCTTTCACCTGGAACAGGTTTTCCCCTGCGCCTTCAGAAATATAACCGTGAACGTCCAGCGCAATGCCTTCCTGATAGCCGTGGCGGCGCGCTTCGCTGCCCACCAACAGAGAAGAAAGGTAGTTACCACCGGCCTTGGCGGCCGTTGGGATGGTGTTTGGCGCCGCGCGGTGCCAAGAGGAGACCATCGCATCAATGCCCTGATCCAGCGCGTCTTCGCCCAGATAGGCGCCCCACGGGAACGCCGCGATAATCACGTCAGTTTTGTAACCGTCCGGCGGGTTAACGCCCATGCCGACATCACCAACAAACACCAGGGGACGAATATAGGCGCTAACCAGATTATTTTTACGCAGCGTAGCGCGGCAAGCTTCCATCAGCTCATCCACGCTTTGCGCCAGCGGCATACGGTAGATTTTGGCGGAGTCGTGCAGGCGCTGCATATGTTCACGGTGACGGAACACCACAGGGCCTTTGTGGGAATCGTAGCAGCGCACCCCTTCAAACACCGAGGTGCCGTAATGCAGCGCGTGCGACATGACGTGCACTTTCGCATCAGCCCAGGGAACCATCTCGCCATTGAACCATATATAATCGGCTTTACTCGTCATTGTTTTTTTCCTTCTCGCGCATCAGGCGCGTATTTGTTGTGATGTTTGTTGCTGTATTTCAACGCAGGAGACATCCATCAGCTTTCTTAATTGCGATGACAGGAGATCCACTGGGCGTTGGCTGGCAACGGTCAATTCTATATTGATGTTGTCGGTATTCGCCGCTGAAACCATGTTCATGGCGCAGACCTGAAAACCGCGATGGCGCACCACGCGTAACACGCGTTCTAACATTTCAGGGCGGAAGCGTGCCTGGATCGAGAGTTGATGCTGCATCATGATACTTTCTCCAACATGGTTTCGTTGCCCGCGCCCGGGGGTACTAACGGCCAAACGTTTTCAAGTTCATCAATGGCGACCTGCAACAGATAAGGGCCTTCGCTGTTGAGTAAGGCATCGAGTGCTTCTGCGACCTGGTCTTTGCGGGTAATGCGTTGGCCGGGGATGCCGAAGGCAGAGGCCAATATCAAGAAGTCGGGGTTATCGGAGAGGTTGGTTTCGCTGTAACGGCCATCAAAAAACAGTTGTTGCCACTGGCGAACCATCCCTAAACGCTGGTTGTCCAGTAAAACGATTTTCAACGGTAACCGTTTTCGTTTTATGGTGCCCAGCTCTTGAATATTCATCATAAACGACCCGTCGCCCGACACGCAGATAACCATATCCTCCGGCCGCGCCATTTGCGCCCCTACCGCTGCCGGAACGCCAAAGCCCATCGTGCCAAGGCCGCTGGAGGTGATGAAGTTCTCCGGGCGGTCAAAGGTCATATGCTGGGCAGTCCACATCTGGTGCTGACCCACATCGGTCGTCACAACGGTATTGGCAGGCATACGCTCGGAAAGCTGCTTCAGAAACAGCGGGGCATAAATGGGTTGGCCGGGATGATCATAACGCCAAGTATGGGTTTCTTTCAATTCAGCGATCTGCCGTTGCCAGGGCGCAATATTCAACGGCTGCTGCAAGGCAGGCAGAATGGCCTTCAGATCGCCCTGCAGCGCAACGTGCGCCTGGCGCAATTTGTTCATTTCAGCGGGATCGATATCCATGTGGATCACTTTGGCGTTCGGCGCAAAAGCATTCAGTTTGCCGGTTACGCGGTCGTCAAAGCGCGCGCCGACGGCAACCAGCAAATCGCACCCCTGCACGGCCAGATTCGCCGCCTTGGTGCCGTGCATACCCAGCATGCCAAGATAATACGGGTGATCGGCTTCCGGCGCACCTAATCCTTTCAAGGTAACAACGCTTGGGATCTGCGTCGCGGCGATAAATTCACGCAGCGCCGGCACCGCCCGGGCCATCCCCACGCCGCCGCCGACGTATAACATCGGTTTCTGCGCCTGCGCCAGCAGGGCTTTGGCTTCGGCCAACGCCTCGGCCGGGCATTCCGGTTCGCTTTCCACCGGCAACAGCTGCGGGAGCAACTCCCCCTGCGCCAATTGGATGTCTTTCGGGATATCAATCAGTACCGGGCCAGGACGGCCGCTGCTAGCGATGGCAAAGGCTTCGGCGATAATGCCGGGCAGCGCCTCCAACGACTCCACCAGAAAACTGTGTTTGGTACAGGCCAAAGACAGGCCAAGAACATCGATCTCCTGAAAAGCATCTGTGCCAATAAGTTGGGATCCTACCTGACCGGTAATGGCAACCACGGGCACCGAATCCAACAAGGCATCAGCCAGCCCGGTAATCAGATTGGTGGCACCGGGCCCGGAAGTGGCGATACATACGCCGACTTTCCCTGTCGCGCGGGCATAACCAATGGCCGCCATGGCAGCGCCTTGTTCATGCCGGCACAGCAGGTGCTCTACACCACCATCATATAACGCATCGTATACCGGCATAATCGCGCCACCCGGATATCCAAACACGGTATCCACATTCTGCGCACGCAACGCTTGTACTACCCACTGAGCGCCCGTCATGATTACTTCCCCGTCTTACTTCGATAGCTGAAGGATTTTGGTGTATTTTTCATTTTTTTGTCTTCCTCAGTACATTTTCTTTTGCCAATAAAAAACCCCCAGACCTTTCGGTGCGGGGGTTCTTTTGCGACTTCGGCTTGGTTTTAAGCCATTTTTCGTCCAAATGCAGCCCCGCACGGTGGGATAATAATCACCACCACGCTAATCACGACTAGGCTAATCACTTGGGCAAACGCTTTCATAATTGGGTTGTTCGTTGTGTTTACTTTGAACGGATGCATACAGAGTTACCATAGTCAGCTATGGCATGACAACTCTTTTTTTACGAAACCATTAGGCATCTAGCGAACAATTTCCACACAAAGAATATATTTTTCAGTAAGTTGCACGCATTCCCGGCGAACTGACAGTACCCGAGATGGTTTTACCGCGCGTATCCTTACCAAAAAATACCAGCACCGCAATCACGATCGCCACCGTGCCTGCAACCAGCGCCATTGCCAACCCATAGTTATGCCCATGGCTTTCGGCAATCGCCGCCTGCAAGGTGGCATTCACCGACGCAAGCAAATTCCCCAGTTGATAGACAAAGCCCGGCAGTACCGCCCGGGTATTCGCCGGCACCAGCTCGTTGAGGTAAGTCGGTATCACCCCCCATGCCCCCTGCACCATAAACTGCATCAGGAAAGCCCCGACCCCCAACGTCAGCGAGCCGCTGGAAAAGGCCCACAGCGGGATCACCGGCAACGCCAACAGGGCCGCAATGATAATCGCCTTCTTGCGCCCAATTTTTTCCGACAGCGTGCCAAAGAAAATCCCACCGATGATTGAGGCAACATTGTAGCTAACGGCAATGATGCTCACGACTTTAGGCTCAAACCCATGCTGGATTTTCAGAAACGCCGGATAAAGATCCTGCGTGCCATGGGAAAAGAAATTGAAGGCGGCCATCAGCAACACCAGATAGATACACAGCTTCCAATGGCTCTTCAGAACGGGCAATAACGCCGTGCTTTCCTTGCGTTCACGCGCCGCCAGCCACACCGGCGACTCCTGTACGCAGTAGTAGATAAACGGCAACAGCAGAATGGGCGCGGCGCCAATCACAAACATACCGCGCCACCCGACCACGTCGAACAACAGGCCATAGGCCACTGCCGCCAGCAAATAGCCAAACGGATAGCCAGCCTGAAAAATCCCCGACATCAATCCACGGGAGCGGTCCGGTATGGTTTCCATCGCCAGTGACGACGCTACCCCCCAGATCCCCCCCATGGCGATGCCGTACAGCACCCGCAACGCTAAAAACACCATCAGCGAAGGGGCCGCGGCGGAGAGTAACTCAAACATCGAGAAGAACACGATATTCAGCATCAATATCGGTTTGCGGCCATATTTTTCCGCTGCACGGCCGAAAAGCAATGCGCCGATTGGCCGCACAGCCAACGTCAGCAAAATAGCCAACGTCACTTCTGCCATGCCAACCTGGAAAGCCTGCGCAATATCACTGAGCAGAAAGACCAGGACGAAAAAATCAAAGGCATCCAGCGTCCAGCTTAAAAAGCTGGCGACGGCAGCATTACGTTGTAGTGGGCTCCAACCAAACATAACGTTATCCCTATCGTAGAGTACGAGGTAGTGAGGTTTGGGCGGCTGCCGCACAGGAAAACGCACGGCCACCGCCGCACTTATGTTAATGAACTGATTTTTGTTTTAACTATTTGTTAAATACACCCATTAACCTTCCGGTTGCAACTTGATTAGCAGGCTAATTTGTTGCGGCATTTGCGTAATTGTTAGGAGGTGTTGCCAGGCGGTACGCGCCTGCGCGCAGAAAAAATACAACGGGTTGAAATCATGTGTGTTAGCTGCGATACACCACACAGGATGGCCAACCGTTGCTCGTATCGCTCGCTCACCAGCGGCATCATGTGGCCCCCAAGCAAGGAGGTCACCATGTCATTGGCCGTCACCTATACCCGCGCCTCAATCGGCGTTCAGGCGCCGTTGGTCACCATCGAAGTGCATATCAGCAACGGATTGCCCGGCCTGGTGTTGGTCGGGCTGCCGGAAACCACCGTCAAGGAAGCCCGCGATCGGGTGCGCAGCGCCTTACTGAATAACGGTTTCACCTTCCCGGCCAAGCGCATTACCGTCAACCTGGCGCCGGCCGATCTCCCCAAAGAAGGGGGCCGCTATGATTTACCGATCGCATTGGCCATACTCGCCGCTTCGTCACAGATCCCTGGCGATACGCTGGCGCGCCACGAGTTCCTGGGTGAATTAGCATTGTCCGGGGGCATACGCGGGGTTAACGGCGCAATACCGGCCGCCCTGGCAGCCGCTGCCGCCAAACGCGAACTGGTGTTGTCGGAGGACAACGGTAACGAGGTTGGGCTTATTCCACAGGGTGGGACGCGCATCGCAAGGCATTTGCTGGAAGTCTGCGCATTTTTGCAGGGAAAGGGCGAACTCCGTGTCGCTATCCCTGCGGCAGCCGACGATGTGCCGGAAGAGAAAGCGGATATGCGGGAAATCATCGGCCAGGAACAAGCTAAACGTGCGCTGGAGATCGCCGCAGCTGGCGGGCATAACCTGTTGCTGCTTGGCCCCCCAGGCACCGGGAAAACCATGCTAGCCAGCCGTCTCAACGGCCTGCTGCCGCCCCTGACCGATCAGGAAGCCTTGGAAAGCATTGCCGTCGCCAGCCTATCGGCACATTCAGACAGTGCGTTACCGTGGCGCCAGCGGCCATTTCGCGCCCCACACCATAGCGCCTCTATGGCTGCGTTGGTCGGCGGGGGGTCGCTGCCGCGGCCGGGTGAAATCTCCATGGCGCACAACGGCGTGCTGTTCCTGGACGAACTGCCGGAATTTGAACGCCGGGTGCTGGACGCTCTGCGCGAACCGCTGGAATCGGGTGAAATCATTATCTCGCGTGCTAACGCCAAGGTGCGCTTCCCGGCACGCGTCCAATTGATTGCCGCCATGAACCCCAGCCCAACCGGGCACTATCAGGGGATACATAACCGAACGCCGCCGCAGCAGATCCTACGCTATCTCAGCAGGCTCTCCGGGCCGTTTCTCGATCGTTTTGATCTATCGATTGAAATGCCGCTGTTACCTCCCGGCATGCTTAGCAAGCAGCCAAGCCCCGGCGAAAGCAGCAGGCAAATCAGGCAACGGGTTCTCATGGCGCGTAAAAGGCAACTGAGCCGGGCAGGCAAGGTTAATGCGTTGCTGAATAATCGCGAAGTGGAGCAACACTGCCGGCTCAATGATGAGGACGCCCAGTATCTGGAAGACACGCTGAGCAAACTGGGGCTTTCCGTGCGTGCGTGGCAGCGGCTCCTGAAAGTGGCCCGCACCTTGGCAGATCTGGCCAACGCAGAAGCGATTAGCAGGCCGCACCTGAGCGAGGCGCTAAGCTACCGCCGCATGGATCGCCTGCTGCAGCAATTGCATAACAGCATGGAATGAAAATGGGGCCAAAGGCCCCATCGGATTAATCGTCGCTTTCGGTGTAGTCTTCCACCACATCCGCCTGCGGCTTACCGCCAGAAAGGGTATGGAATTTTTTCGGGCGGCGAGTACGCGCCAGATATTTAAACCAGACTCTTTCCTGCTCAGTCGCCGGTTCACGCTCCCCACGGCATACCGCCACAAACAGCTGTTCTTCTTCTGTGGCAGGCTGGCGTTTGCCCGAGTCCAGCTCGTTGAACGCATACCCGAAGCGCTCTAGCAATTGCGCTTCTTTAATGGTGAAATCGCCGTGACGGGAAAACCCGCGAGGATAGTGTTTGTTATCAAAAAAACGATTGGTCGTAGTGAAGCTTTCCGCCATCTGACACGCTCCTAATTCTCTTATGGCCGTGCTGTTTATGGCGCGGAGTATTAGATAGGCTTGACATTGTGTAAAACAAAACATTTAAATCTTAACGACAAAAATTTTTGGAGATGGGTGTGGATACCGAATTACTGAAAACCTTTTTGGAGGTCAGTAGAACGCGTCACTTTGGCCGAGCGGCCGAATCCCTGTACCTGACACAGTCAGCGGTCAGTTTCCGTATCCGTCAGTTGGAAAATCAACTAGGTGCAAATTTATTCACTCGGCATCGCAACAATATTCGGCTAACCTCGGCCGGTGAGCGGCTATTGCCCTATGCAGAAAACCTGATAAACACGTGGCAACTGGCCAAAAAAGAGGTGGTGCGTTCACTGCAACACACAGAGCTCTCCATTGGCGCAACCGCATCGCTGTGGGAAGCCTACCTGACGCCCTGGCTACAAACGCTATACCAGCAGCAGGGAACCCTCCAGTTGGAGGCCCGGGTGGCCTTAAGGCAGTCGTTGGTCAAACAGCTGCATGAAAGGCAGCTTGATTTATTGATCACCACTGAGCCCCCCAAGATGGACGAACTGGCCAGCCAACTGCTTGGCAGCTTTTCCCTGCGGCTATTTTCCAGCGCTCAGAGCGGTAGCCACTCCCCGCGCCCGTATATCAAGCTGGAATGGGGTGCTGATTTTCATCAGCAGGAGAGCCGCATGCTGGGGGAAGATTATATCCCTATCCTCACAACGACATCAGCACATCTGACACGACAGCTTCTGGAAACCACCGGTGGCTGTGCGTTTCTGCCTGGTCAGTGGGAAAAAGACTATCCACAGTTAGCTGTGGATACAGATATACCGGCAATCGTCCGCCCCTTGTATGCCGTTTGGCTACAAAACAGCGATCATCAGTCGTTGATCCGTCAGTTGCTGAAAATACCTTTAAATACTGTCGACGCATAACGCTGTAACCGGTTTTTAAGCTCACGGCAAAGCTTTGCGCTTAAAACGTCTGTATCCGCTTCTGGGGGCATAGGAAGGGCCAAGGGGTAGCGAAGCGTTGATTGCCGGCATGTTATCATGGGAAAAAGATCGGAACGCAGAAAGCAAAAAACCCTTTGCGAATGCAAAGGGTTTTTAATCTGGCAGGGGCGGAGAGACTCGAACTCCCAACACCCGGTTTTGGAGACCGGTGCTCTACCAATTGAACTACGCCCCTAAATAGGGTGGCGGAACGGACGGGGCTCGAACCCGCGACCCCCTGCGTGACAGGCAGGTATTCTAACCAACTGAACTACCGCTCCACCGATTTCTTTTACGCGGTATCTTTCGATACCTGCAAAACTGCTCATCGCAGCCCTGCTATTGCCAGCCGTCACGCTAACAACGTTGTTTGATGCCTGGCAGTGTCCTACTCTCGCATGGGGAGACCCCACACTACCATCGGCGCTACGGCGTTTCACTTCTGAGTTCGGCATGGGGTCAGGTGGGACCACCGCGCTATTGCCGCCAGGCAAATTCTGTTTTATTTCAGCCGTTGTGTTCTTTCACACAACCACCAAAACCAATCTGCAAACAAGCTAAAAATCTCTGTCAAGTCTCTAAAACACCTTCGGTGTTGTAAGGTTAAGCCTCACGGTTCATTAGTACTGGTTAGCTCAATGCATCGCTGCACTTACACACCCAGCCTATCAACGTCTTAGTCTTAAACGTTCCTTTAGTGGACTCAAGGTCCAAGGGAAGACTCATCTCGAGGCAAGTTTCGCGCTTAGATGCTTTCAGCGCTTATCTCTTCCGCACTTAGCTACCGGGCAATGCCATTGGCATGACAACCCGAACACCAGTGGTGCGTTCACTCCGGTCCTCTCGTACTAGGAGCAACCCCTCTCAATCTTCCAACGCCCACGGCAGATAGGGACCGAACTGTCTCACGACGTTCTAAACCCAGCTCGCGTACCACTTTAAATGGCGAACAGCCATACCCTTGGGACCTACTTCAGCCCCAGGATGTGATGAGCCGACATCGAGGTGCCAAACACCGCCGTCGATATGAACTCTTGGGCGGTATCAGCCTGTTATCCCCGGAGTACCTTTTATCCGTTGAGCGATGGCCCTTCCATTCAGAACCACCGGATCACTAAGACCTGCTTTCGCACCTGCTCGAGCCGTCACTCTCGCAGTCAAGCTAGCTTATGCCTTTGCACTAACCTCCTGATGTCCGACCAGGATTAGCTAACCTTCGTGCTCCTCCGTTACTCTTTGGGAGGAGACCGCCCCAGTCAAACTACCCACCAGACACTGTCCTCACCCCCGCTCAGGGGGCCGAGTTAGAACATCAAACATTAAAGGGTGGTATTTCAAGGTTGGCTCCATGCAGACTGGCGTCCACACTTCTAAGCCTCCCACCTATCCTACACATCAAGGCTCAATGTTCAGTGTCAAGCTATAGTAAAGGTTCACGGGGTCTTTCCGTCTTGCCGCGGGTACACTGCATCTTCACAGCGAGTTCAATTTCACTGAGTCTCGGGTGGAGACAGCCTGGCCATCATTACGCCATTCGTGCAGGTCGGAACTTACCCGACAAGGAATTTCGCTACCTTAGGACCGTTATAGTTACGGCCGCCGTTTACCGGGGCTTCGATCAAGAGCTTCGCCTTGCGGCTGACCCCATCAATTAACCTTCCGGCACCGGGCAGGCGTCACACCGTATACGTCCACTTTCGTGTTTGCACAGTGCTGTGTTTTTATTAAACAGTTGCAGCCAGCTGGTATCTGCGACTGGCTTCAGCTCCATCCGCAAGGGACTTCACCTACATGCCAGCGTGCCTTCTCCCGAAGTTACGGCACCATTTTGCCTAGTTCCTTCACCCGAGTTCTCTCAAGCGCCTGAGTATTCTCTACCTGACCACCTGTGTCGGTTTGGGGTACGATTTGATGTTACCTGATGCTTAGAGGCTTTTCCTGGAAGCTGGGCATCAACTGCTTCGCCACCGTAGTGACTCGTCATCACGCCTCAGGGTTAAAGCAGTCCGGATTTACCAGGACTACCCCCCTACACGCTTAAACCGGGACAACCGTCGCCCGGCCAGCCTAGCCTTCTCCGTCCCCCCTTCGCAGTAACACCAAGTACAGGAATATTAACCTGTTTCCCATCGACTACGCTTTTCAGCCTCGCCTTAGGAGTCGACTCACCCTGCCCCGATTAACGTTGGACAGGAACCCTTGGTCTTCCGGCGTGCGGGTTTTTCACCCGCATTATCGTTACTTATGTCAGCATTCGCACTTCTGATACCTCCAGCAACCCTCACAGGCCACCTTCAACGGCTTACAGAACGCTCCCCTACCCAACAACGCCTAAGCGTCGCTGCCGCAGCTTCGGTGCATGGTTTAGCCCCGTTACATCTTCCGCGCAGGCCGACTCGACCAGTGAGCTATTACGCTTTCTTTAAATGATGGCTGCTTCTAAGCCAACATCCTGGCTGTCTATGCCTTCCCACATCGTTTCCCACTTAACCATGACTTTGGGACCTTAGCTGGCGGTCTGGGTTGTTTCCCTCTTCACGACGGACGTTAGCACCCGCCGTGTGTCTCCCGTGATAACATTCTTCGGTATTCGCAGTTTGCATCGGTTTGGTAAGCCGGGGTGGCCCCCTAGCCGAAACAGTGCTCTACCCCCGAAGATGAGTTCACGAGGCGCTACCTAAATAGCTTTCGGGGAGAACCAGCTATCTCCCGGTTTGATTGGCCTTTCACCCCCAGCCACAAGTCATCCGCTAATTTTTCAACATTAGTCGGTTCGGTCCTCCAGTTAGTGTTACCCAACCTTCAACCTGCCCATGGCTAGATCACCGGGTTTCGGGTCTATACCTTGCAACTTGACGCCCAGTTAAGACTCGGTTTCCCTACGGCTCCCCTATGCGGTTAACCTTGCTACAAAATATAAGTCGCTGACCCATTATACAAAAGGTACGCAGTCACCCTGATAAATCAAGGCTCCCACTGCTTGTACGTACACGGTTTCAGGTTCTATTTCACTCCCCTCGCCGGGGTTCTTTTCGCCTTTCCCTCACGGTACTGGTTCACTATCGGTCAGTCAGGAGTATTTAGCCTTGGAGGATGGTCCCCCCATATTCAGACAGGATAACACGTGTCCCGCCCTACTCATCGAACTCACAATTCATGCCTTTTGGTGTACGGGGCTATCACCCTTTGCTGCGCGACTTTCCAGACGCTTCCACTAAGACACAAACTGATTCAGGTTCTGGGCTCTTCCCCGTTCGCTCGCCGCTACTGGGGGAATCTCGGTTGATTTCTTTTCCTCGGGGTACTTAGATGTTTCAGTTCCCCCGGTTCGCCTTGCATGGCTATGGATTCACCATGCAATAGTGTGTCGAAACACACTGGGTTTCCCCATTCGGGTATCGCCGGTTATTACGCTTCATATCAGCTTACCGACGCTTATCGCAGATTAGCACGCCCTTCATCGCCTCTGACTGCCTAGGCATCCACCGTGTACGCTTAGTCACTTAACCTCACAACCCGAAGATGTTTCCATCATCGGCTGTGCGCTTTTGAGAGACTCGTGAATAATCTTCCGATTATTCATCATTTCAATTTTCAGCTTGTTCCAGATTGTTAAAGAGCAAAATACTTCGCAGCATACTGTCGCCAATATACTCTGAAGTATTATAAATACAGGACCGATATGGTGGAGCTAAGCGGGATCGAACCGCTGACCTCCTGCGTGCAAGGCAGGCGCTCTCCCAGCTGAGCTATAGCCCCATACAGTCTTGCAGAGACCTTTACTTATTTACTCATCAGCTGATGAGTGAGCCAATTCGCTTTCAGGCAAGGCGGAGTCATGCGACGTTTGCGGGTGCAAACGAGCGTGGCGACAACGCAGCATGCAAGGGAATTGGTAGGCCTGAGTGGACTTGAACCACCGACCTCACCCTTATCAGGGGTGCGCTCTAACCACCTGAGCTACAAGCCTATAAAGGTTTCTCTGCTCGTTACTTTTTCATCAGACAATCTGTGTGGACACTGCACATTTCAATATCGTTCGGTAAGGAGGTGATCCAACCGCAGGTTCCCCTACGGTTACCTTGTTACGACTTCACCCCAGTCATGAATCACAAAGTGGTAAGCGCCCTCCCGAAGGTTAAGCTACCTACTTCTTTTGCAACCCACTCCCATGGTGTGACGGGCGGTGTGTACAAGGCCCGGGAACGTATTCACCGTAGCATTCTGATCTACGATTACTAGCGATTCCGACTTCATGGAGTCGAGTTGCAGACTCCAATCCGGACTACGACATACTTTATGAGGTCCGCTTGCTCTCGCGAGATCGCTTCTCTTTGTATATGCCATTGTAGCACGTGTGTAGCCCTACTCGTAAGGGCCATGATGACTTGACGTCATCCCCACCTTCCTCCAGTTTATCACTGGCAGTCTCCTTTGAGTTCCCGGCCGAACCGCTGGCAACAAAGGATAAGGGTTGCGCTCGTTGCGGGACTTAACCCAACATTTCACAACACGAGCTGACGACAGCCATGCAGCACCTGTCTCAGAGTTCCCGAAGGCACCAATCCATCTCTGGAAAGTTCTCTGGATGTCAAGAGTAGGTAAGGTTCTTCGCGTTGCATCGAATTAAACCACATGCTCCACCGCTTGTGCGGGCCCCCGTCAATTCATTTGAGTTTTAACCTTGCGGCCGTACTCCCCAGGCGGTCGATTTAACGCGTTAGCTCCGGAAGCCACGGCTCAAGGCCACAACCTCCAAATCGACATCGTTTACAGCGTGGACTACCAGGGTATCTAATCCTGTTTGCTCCCCACGCTTTCGCACCTGAGCGTCAGTCTTCGTCCAGGGGGCCGCCTTCGCCACCGGTATTCCTCCAGATCTCTACGCATTTCACCGCTACACCTGGAATTCTACCCCCCTCTACGAGACTCTAGCCTGCCAGTTTCAAATGCAGTTCCCAGGTTAAGCCCGGGGATTTCACATCTGACTTAACAGACCGCCTGCGTGCGCTTTACGCCCAGTAATTCCGATTAACGCTTGCACCCTCCGTATTACCGCGGCTGCTGGCACGGAGTTAGCCGGTGCTTCTTCTGCGAGTAACGTCAATGATAATGGCTATTAACCATCACCCCTTCCTCCTCGCTGAAAGTGCTTTACAACCCGAAGGCCTTCTTCACACACGCGGCATGGCTGCATCAGGCTTGCGCCCATTGTGCAATATTCCCCACTGCTGCCTCCCGTAGGAGTCTGGACCGTGTCTCAGTTCCAGTGTGGCTGGTCATCCTCTCAGACCAGCTAGGGATCGTCGCCTAGGTGAGCCATTACCCCACCTACTAGCTAATCCCATCTGGGCACATCCGATGGTGTGAGGCCCTAAGGTCCCCCACTTTGGTCCGTAGACGTTATGCGGTATTAGCTACCGTTTCCAGTAGTTATCCCCCTCCATCGGGCAGTTTCCCAGACATTACTCACCCGTCCGCCGCTCGCCGGCGAGGAAGCAAGCTTCCTCCCGCTGCCGCTCGACTTGCATGTGTTAGGCCTGCCGCCAGCGTTCAATCTGAGCCATGATCAAACTCTTCAATTAAAAGCTTGATTTGCTAAGTTAATAGCGTGCTCAAAGATTTACTGCATGAATTTTACTTCAGTTAGTCACTCTTCAAGACTTGATATTTTTTTGCACCCGAAGGTGCTGGATATCGTCTTGTGAGTGCCCACACAGATTGTCTGATAAATTGTTAAAGAGCGTCGCCGCGATAAAGTCGCTGGCGTGGGCTGCGTATACTACGCTTTTAGCCCGAAGAGTCAAGCGTTTATTTCGCTTTCGTCTTGCTGACCCGGCGGCTTGTCAGTCGTTGTTCCCGGTCAGTGGAGGCGCATTATAGGGACTTCCCGGCAGCCTGCAACCCCTAATTTAAAAAAACTTTTCAACCGCTGTATATTTAGGCAAAACGCGCTTAAAGCGGCAGTTTTTTCAACGAATTAAAGCCGTGGCTCTGTAAAACGGGCAATAATGCATCTGTATCTGCGGAAAAGGCCAAACAATAGGCCAGATTCTCTTCCTGGGTTAATGCCAAATTTTCCTGGGTAGAGATCAACCAGGCGGCGCGGCGTGCAATGGCGGCGCCAGAATCTACCAGCCGGGTGCCCTCCGGCAATACCTGCATTAATTCTTCTGCTAGCAGTGGGAAATGCGTGCAGCCCAGCACAACCGTATCCGGCGGTTCGCGCATGCTCAGCCAAGGGTGCAAAATGCGCTTCAGCGCTGCTAGCTGGATGGTTTCGCCATGCAGTTTAGCCTCCGCCAGCTCGACCAGCTCTGAAGAGCCCAGCAGCTCAATTTTGCAGTCGGTGGCGAAACGGGCGATCAGTTCATGGGTATAAGCACGCTGGACGGTGCCGCGCGTCGCCAGTAGGCCCACGATGCCGTTAGCCGTTAGCCTGGCAGCCGGCTTAATCGCCGGCACCACGCCAACCACCGGAAAGTTAAAACGCTCACGCAGAGCCGGCAGTGAAACGGTGCTGGCGGTATTACAGGCGATAATCACAATGGCCAACGGATGGCGCTGTTGTATCGCCCCGACGATCTCCAGCACGCGCGCGATGATGAACTCTTCGGATTTCTCACCGTAAGGAAAGGCCACATTGTCGAAAGCATAGATATAGTGGAGATCCGGCAGCAACTGCCGAACCTCCTGGTAGACCGACAGCCCGCCGACGCCGGAATCAAAAACCAGCACCGTCGGGCGTGGAAGCACGGGGGGATTAGAAGGTATAGCTTCCAGTGAGGTAATACTCTCTTCCTGGAGTAACGTAGCCATATGCCGTCTCATAATCTTTATCAAACAGGTTAGCGATTCTACCACGAACCGTCAGGTGAGAGGTGACCGGATATGAAACTGCGAGATCCCAAAGGCTAACGCCGCCGAGTTTGACCGTCGGGTTTGGATAAACGCCGTAGTCTTTGTCATAGCGTTCCCCCAGGTATTGGTAGGTAACCGCCCAATCAAAGTCATACACCTGCCAATCTAACTCATACTTCACCTGTTGTTTGGCACGGCGCGCCAGCACTTCATTAGTTTTGGCATTGCGCGGATCGACATAGTCGTAACCAATGTGGTGGGTCAATGGACCGGTTTCAAACGAAGCCGTGGCCTCGACACCTTTGATCGTGGCTTTATTTACGTTGAAATAAACGTAGTTGGTTTCCGCCGTGGAATCGATCAGGTTATCAATGTCGTTACGATAAGCGGAAACACGCCAGGTCACCGGCCCGGTTAACCCTTCAAAACCCCCTTCCCACTGTTTGCTCTCTTCCGGCTTCAGATCTTTATTATTGCCAAAGTTGCCATACAGTTGGCTCATATTAGGCGCCTTAAACGCTGTGCCATAAGAAGCGATGAAACGATAGCCTTCAACAAACTCCCAGGCAGCGCTGGTTTGCCAGGTGCCATGCCAACCAAATTCAGAGTGATCGTCACCACGCACCGCCCCTTCCAGCGTTACTGGGCCCACCAACTGTTGCGTGGTCAGATAGATACCCGTATTACGCTGGCTTTTTTCCCCATTGACACTGGTGGAATCCGGCTTAATCTTTTGCTGCTGCCAATCCGCCCCGGAACTGACCGTCCCGTGCCCCAGTTGCAAGGTATTTCCCCACTGCAGGTTATACTGCTCTGCGTCCACCAGCCCTGCCGAGCTATCGTGCATACCAAGACGAGGATCGTAATTATAATCCTTGCTGTGGCTGTAGCTGCCAATCAACTGCGTTGCATAGGTGCCTTCCTGATAACGCAAGCCGGTATCCCAGGTCTGGCTGTATAGCTGACGGGTATCCACCAAAGCGGAAGCCGGCGAGGAATAATAACCATCGTAGGCCGTCCGGTTGTCGTAGCCATAACCACGAACAAAGCCACTGAACGCCTCGTTGAACTGATGTTGGACTGCGCCGTATAGCGATTTGCTCATAAACCCGTCGCGATCCTGCTGGCTCTGCGCGCCGGTACTGCCATAAGCCACCACATCATACCCTTTGGTATAGGTATAGTTGCCCGCCAGCGTCGCCAGCGTGCTGTCGCCCAGTAGCTGTTGGGTGGAGCCGTCATAAGCCTGATAGCCATTAGAACCCACGCTGGCGGAGAGCGTAGTGCCGTTATTCTCACGGGTAGTAATAATGTTGACTACCCCACCGATCGCATCGGAGCCATAGACGGCTGAACGCGGGCCGCGAATATATTCGATTTTTTGCACCAGCGATAAAGGAATTTGGCTGAGATCGGAAGCACCGCTAACACCGGCCTGATTCAGGCGAATACCGTCGATCAACAGTAAAACATGGCTGGAGTTGGTGCCGCGGATAAACAGCGAACTTTGTTGCCCCAAACCACCGTTCTGGCCCACATCCACGCCGGGTAAACGGCGCATAACGTCGGCCAGGCTCTTGGCTTGCCAACGATCGATATCATCACGGGTCACCACCGTCGCCGGCGCCAGCACCGAGGAAACCGGCTGCGGGAAGCGGTTAGCGGTGAGCACCATGGTTTCTTCACTTTTAGCGGTATTGTCTTGCGCACAAACAGAAAAGGCCGTAGCGGACGAGACCGCCGCCAGCAGCATATTTTTTATCATTGTCATGGAAAAAGCATCCAAACTGAATTGGCGGATGCCGCAGGGCATGGCTGTTAGTTCGCGACAACCATGGGCATTGCGACGTATCACCGGCAGGTCTTCGGGCTCGGGATGTGCAGGTTGCAGGCAACCGGCACCGGGCAAAGACTTCCCACCCGTGATAACGGGCAGTGTCTGCGTGCAACACGCTATTGCCGTGACTTCCCCATACCGCTGCGCGTCAGCTCCGGGTTCACACCGGATTCCCTTTTCACTCGCTGCTTGAGGCCGGATCGCCATGCTACGATCAATGTAAATGGATGTCTAGACTGCTACTAATGTTACAAATAATAAACGACACAGCGCTGGACTTCACGGGCTGATATCCTACAATCCCCGCTGATTCAATCAGCCTGACGAGAAGAACCATGACGCCCGAGATATTGCCCATTGAACGCTACGACGACCAACTGGCGGAAAAAACCGCCCGCCTGCAGGCAATGATGGCGCCGTTCAATGCGCCCGCGCCGGAAGTGTTCCGCTCGCCAGTGAGCCACTACCGCATGCGCGCAGAATTCCGCATCTGGCATGATGGCGACGATATGTACCACATCATGTTTGATCAGCACACCAAGCAGCGTATCCGCGTAGACCGCTTCCCAGCGGCCAGCCAGCTGATTAACCGCCTGATGGATGCGCTGCTGGCGGCGATCAAGCCACAGCCAGTGCTGCGCCACAAACTGTTCCAGATTGACTACCTGTCTACCCAAAGCGGCAAAATCATTGCTTCGCTGCTGTACCACCGCAAGCTGGGCGATGACTGGCTCGCCGATGCGCAAAAGCTGCGTGACGATCTGCGCGCCCAGGGGTTTGATCTGCACTTAATCGGCCGCGCGTCTAAAACCAAAATCGTGTTGGACCAAGACCACATCGACGAAGTGCTGCCGATCGCCGGCCAAGACATGATTTACCGCCAGGTGGAAAACAGCTTCACCCAGCCCAACGCCGCGATGAACGTGCAAATGCTGGAGTGGGCGCTGAACGTCACCGCCGGTTCACAGGGGGATTTACTGGAGCTGTACTGCGGCAACGGCAACTTTTCGCTGGCGCTGGCACGCCACTTCGAGCGCGTGCTGGCTACCGAAATCGCCAAGCCTTCGGTGGCGGCGGCGCAATATAACATTGCGGCGAACCATATCGACAACGTGCAGATTATCCGTATGTCCGCCGAAGAATTCACCCAGGCGATGAACGGCGTGCGTAGCTTCAACCGTTTACAGGGCATCGATCTGAGCAGTTACAACTGTGAAACGATTTTCGTCGATCCGCCACGCAGCGGCCTGGATGCGGAAACCGTGAAGATGGTGCAGGCCTACCCACGGATTCTGTACATCTCCTGCAACCCGGAGACGCTGTGCGCCAACCTGGAAACGCTGCAGACGACTCATAAGGTCAGCCGCCTGGCGCTGTTCGACCAGTTCCCCTACACCCATCACATGGAATGCGGCGTGCTGCTGGAAAAACGCGCCTGACGCCACAGGCTCGGCACCTCGCCGAGCCTGCCTGATGGCTTATTGCGGCTCGCTCTCCTGGGTTTGCACCCGGCGCGCTTTCAGCTTCGCGCCAATCCACAGCACCAGCGCCACGCAGATAATTGATGGCAGGAAGTTAGAGCCAATCTGCGGGTACTCCACGCGCACGATCGCGCTATACAACAATAGCCCCAGCAAGAAACAGGCCCCAACCAGTTTCGGTATGCCGTCCGGCATCGCACGGTTAAGGTAACGTTGATGCAGGCAGTAAACCGCCAGCACCAGAGCAATCAGGGGGAAAATCGAAAACGGCACAACCGAGCTGAACAACACGCAAAATGAACCGTTTACTGAAAGGCCGGCAATCAACGCCAGCAGCAAAGTGCCATTTTCACGGCCTGGTTTTTCCATCACTTTCACCTTTTCTTATACGTGGGATACGGATGCCTTCTCTTGTTCACGGCGATACCAGTAATAAGCGCCTTTGGCGATCATCCGCAGTTGCAAGACCAGCCGCTCCTCCAACTGCCGGCGCTGTTCAATATCGACATCCAGCGCCTCCGCACCGGCGCTGAACACAATCGTCACCATCGCTTCAGCCTGCGCTTCGGTAAAGCTGCGCGGCATGTGGTTTTCCAATTCAAGATAGTCCGCCAATTCGGCGATAAAATGCTGGATTTCGCGCGCCACGGCGGCGCGGAATGCCGCCGAGGTGCCGGAGCGTTCACGCAACAGCAGCCGGAAAGCATTGGGGTTATTGCCAATAAACTCCATAAAGGTGGAGACGGAGGTGCGGATCACGCTGCCGCCTTTCGCAATACGCTGGCGCGCCTGGCGCATCAACTGGCGCAGCATCAGGCCGCTTTCGTCAACCATGGTCAGCCCCAGTTCGTCCACATCACGGAAGTGGCGATAAAATGAGGTCGGCGCGATCCCCGCCTCACGCGACACCTCGCGCAAGCTTAGGCTGGCAAAACTACGTTCGGCACTTAGCTGGCTGAAAGCCGCTTCGATCAGTGAACGACGAGTCCGTTCTTTTTGTTGTGCTCTGACGCCCATATGCATATCCAGATAAGTCCCATTCGCCCAGTCTAACGCCGTAGAACAGGCAATATAGCAAATTTTATTGCAACAACATTTATCCGAACACGTTCTATCACACTTCGGGCCGACGCCCGTCGCAGTTTGCCTAAAAAAGCCTAATGTTGATGAGACGCGCTGAGATATGATGTTAAATTATCGTTATTGTTTTGTATCGGAGCAGGACGATCTCACATGCAGCAACACTCTCAATTTGATGCCATTATTATCGGCTCAGGCCCCGGCGGCGAAGGGGCAGCGATGGGTTTGGTCAAACGCGGCGCCCGCGTCGCCGTGATCGAGCGTTACAACAACGTAGGCGGCGGCTGTACACACTGGGGCACCATTCCCTCCAAAGCCTTGCGCCACACCGTCAGCCGCATTATCGAATTCAACCAGAACCCGCTGTACAACGGTTCCCGTACCTTAAGCGCCACTTTCCCGGACATCCTCCGCCATGCCGATAGCGTCATCAATCAGCAGACCCGCATGCGGCAGGGGTTTTACGAGCGTAATCACTGCCAGCTATTTGCCGGCAACGCACGCTTTCTTGATGCCCATACCGTCAGCGTCACCTACCCGGACGGCACCCAGGACACCCTCCGCGCCGAAAACATCGTGATCGCCTGCGGTTCGCGCCCCTATCATCCGCCCAGCGTAGATTTCAACCATCCGCGGATCTACGACAGCGATTCCATTCTTGAGCTGAACCATGAGCCACGCCACGTGATTATCTACGGCGCCGGCGTCATCGGCTGTGAGTATGCATCGATCTTCCGCGGGCTAAATGTGAAGGTGGATCTGATCAACACCCGCGATCGCCTGCTGGCGTTTCTCGATCAGGAAATGTCAGACGCGCTCTCGTACCATTTCTGGAACAGCGGCGTGGTCACCCGCCACAACGAAGAGTTCGAGAAGATTGAAGGCATGGATGACGGCGTCATCGTGCACCTGAAGTCCGGCAAGAAAGTGAAGGCGGATTGCCTGTTGTACGCGAACGGCCGCACCGGCAACACGGACTCGCTGGGCCTGGAAAGCATCGGCCTGGAATCGGACAGCCGTGGCCTGCTGAAGGTCAACAGCCTGTATCAGACCGCGCTTGCGCATATCTACGCCGTGGGGGATGTGATCGGCTACCCGAGCCTGGCTTCCGCCGCTTACGATCAGGGGCGCATTGCCGCACGCACGATTTCCTCGGAAGAAGTGAGCGGGCACCTGATAGAAGATATCCCAACCGGCATTTATACCATCCCGGAAATCAGCTCCGTCGGCAAAACCGAGCAGGAGCTGACGGCGATGAAAGTGCCGTATGAAGTGGGCCGTTCCCAGTTCAAGCACCTGGCGCGGGCGCAAATCGCCGGCATGAACGTCGGCAGCCTTAAGATCCTGTTTCACCGCGAGACGCTGGAGATCCTCGGGATCCATTGCTTCGGCGAGCGTGCAGCGGAGATCATTCACATCGGCCAGGCGATCATGGAACAAAAGAACGGCGGCAACACCATTGAGTACTTCGTCAATACGACCTTCAACTACCCGACCATGGCCGAAGCCTATCGGGTAGCGGCATTGAACGGCTTAAACCGCCTGTTTTAACGCTGCATTGTTAATGTAGCCCTGCATATGCTCGCGAATGGCTTCGGCTAACTGCTCATAACGGCTACGCAAAGGGGAACCGGGGCGATACACCAGAGCAATGGTGCGCTTTGGTTCCGGTTTGTAGCAGTCCAGGTAACACACGCCGTCGCGTTCCCGCTCATGCGGCACTGCCAAAGACGGCAACAGCGTGATACCGCTGCCTGCCGCAACCATATTACGCAGCGTCTCCAAACTGGTGGCGCGGAAATGGGTATCTTCATCCGCACCGGCCTGGAAACAGAACCCCATCGCCTGATCGCGCAGGCAGTGCCCGTCCTCCAGCATCAGCAGTTTCTCCCCGGCCAAATCCGGCATCGCTACGCGTTCGCGGTTCGCCCACGGGTGATCGGTATACACGGCCAGCTTCATCGGCTCATCAAACAGCGGCACCTCAATGAAGGCTTCGGTTTCTTTCACCAATGCCAGGATGGCGCAGTCCAGTTTTCCGCTGTCGAGCTGCGCCAGCAGTTGTTGGGTCTGCGCTTCATGCAGGTACATTTCCAGTTTAGGGAACGTCTTGTGCAGCGTTGGGATGATTTGCGGCAGCAGATAAGGCCCCACGGTGGGGATCAGGCCGATATGCAACGGCCCGGACATGGTTTCGCCCTGCTGGCTGGCCATCTCCTTTAACACCTTGACTTCACGCAGCACCGTGCGCGCCTGTTCCACCAGCAATAGCCCTGCCTGGGTGAACAGTACCTTGCGGCTGGTGCGTTCAAGCAACATCACGCCCAGTTCGTCTTCCAGCTTCCGAATCTGACCACTGAGCGTCGGCTGGCTAACGTGGCAAGAGTCTGCCGCGCGCCGAAAATGGCGGTGTTCAGCCAGTGCTACCAGGTATTCTAAATCACGAATATTCATTGTTTCCCTCCAAGCCACGATAGCCCATGGCGATAGATAAGATAGCAATCAGTGATTAGATCTATCAACCCCCTGCATGAATAATATCCCCCAACAAAAGGGCAACGTGCCAAAATAAAGAATTATTCATTACTGATTAAGGAATTATTGAATGTTTACCAGTCAAGAAGGCAAAAAGATCCCACAGGTTACTTTCCACACCCGCCAGGGCGACCAGTGGATTGATGTCACCACCGATGACTTGTTCAAAAATAAAACCGTGATCGTGTTCTCCCTGCCAGGCGCGTTCACCCCAACTTGCTCTTCCAGCCACCTGCCGCGCTACAACGAGCTGGCCAGCGTGTTCCGCCAGCACGGCGTAGACAGCATCCTGTGCGTGTCCGTCAACGACACTTTCGTGATGAATGCCTGGAAAGCAGACCAACATGCTGAAAATATCACCTTCGTGCCGGACGGCAACGGGGAATTCACCAAAGGCATGAATATGCTGGTGGAAAAAGCAGAGCTGGGCTTTGGCCCACGTTCATGGCGTTATTCCATGCTGGTGCGCAACGGCGTGGTTGAGAAGATGTTTGTTGAGCCGAACAAACCAGGCGACCCGTTTGAAGTGTCTGATGCCGACACCATGCTGAAGTACCTGGCTCCGGAATTCAAAGTACAGGAATCGGTTTCCGTGTTCACCAAACCGGGCTGCCCGTTCTGCGCCAAGGCCAAACAAATGCTGCAAGAGCGTGGCATTCAGTATGAAGAAATCGTCCTCGGCCAGGATGCGACCACCGTCAGCCTGCGCGCCGTCAGCGGCCGCGCCACGGTACCACAGGTGTTCATTGGCGGCCGCCACATCGGCGGCAGCGATGACCTGGAAACTTTCCTGTCAGCCTGATAACAATCAATAACAAATATCGATATGTGCTTTGGCGGGCTTTAGCCCGCCTTTTTTATTGCCACAGCGCTGCAGATTACGCCAAACGCGCTTTCGCCGCCGCAATGGCGCTGGCAACCTGCTGCGGCGACACGCCGCCCTGGGCTGCACGTTTATCCAGGCAGGATTGCAGCGAGAGGATCGGATAAACATCCTCGCCGATCGTGCTGCTGAATTTCTGCAAGTCCGCCAGCGATAATGCTTCCAGCGCTTTCCCCTGGCGAATGGCTTCTACCACCGCTTCGCCGACAATGTGGTGCGCTTCACGGAACGGCACGCCTTTGGCAACCAGATAATCCGCCAGTTCAGTGGCGTTGGCATAGCCTTGCTCCGCCGCTTCCTGGCAACGCGGGCGCTTCACTTGAATACCTTCCAGCACCAGCGCAGCCATTTGCAGGCAGTCCATCCAGGTATCAAGCGCGTCGAACAGCCCTTCTTTGTCTTCCTGCATATCTTTGTTGTACGCCAGCGGCAGGCCCTTCAGCGTCATCATCATCCCCGTCAGCGCGCCCTGCACGCGGCCGCACTTACCGCGGATCAGCTCCAGCGCGTCCGGGTTTTTCTTTTGCGGCATCAGGGAGGAACCGGAGGTCACACGGTCAGAAAGATCGATGAACGCCGCCTCGCCGCTGTTGAAGAAAATCAGGTCTTCGGCAAAGCGCGACAGGTGCACCATGCTGATGGCAGCATTGGACAACAGCTCCAGCACGTGATCGCGATCGGAGACGCTGTCCAGACTGTTGCGGGTGGCGGAAGCAAAGCCCAGCCAGCCGGCCAGCTCTTCGCGGTCGATCGGGTAGGCGGTGCCGGCCAATGCGCCGCAGCCCAGCGGGCTAACGTCAAGGCGTTTCAGCGTGTCCAGCAGGCGGCTTTCATCGCGTGCCAGCATTTCAACGTATGCCAGGCACCAATGCGCGAAAGTCACCGGCTGGGCGCGCTGCATATGGGTATAACCCGGCATGACAGCATCCTGATTGGCTTCGGCCGTTTCCACCAGCGCCTGTTGCAAATGCACAATCGCCTGATGCAGTTCGCCCACCTGTTGCTTGCACCACAGTTTCAGATCGGTCGCGACCTGATCGTTACGGCTGCGGCCAGTGTGCAGCTTTTTGCCCAGATCGCCCACTTTCTCGATCAGCTTCTGCTCCACCCAGCTATGAATATCTTCGGCATCGCTGGTGGTGATGGAATGTGGATCGGCCTGCACTTCCTGCAGCAAATCACCCAGCGCGGCTTCCAGGCGCTGTTGCTCTTCCACCGTCAGCACATTCACGGTCACCAGTGCTTTTGACCAAGCGACGGAACCCGTAATGTCCTGTTCCGCCAGGCGATAGTCAAAACGCAGAGAATCGTTTAATTGTTTGAACCGCTGATCTGCCGCCTGGCTAAACCGCCCGCCCCAAAGTGCCATAATCTACTCCTGAATGTTATGCAAAAGGGCGCAGCACGCTGCGCCCCCGACAATTGACGCCAACTGACGTTATTTTTTCTTCTGTTCGTTCAGCGCACGGATGCGGGAAGACAGCGAGAACAGGCGAATAAAGCCGCCGGCATGGCTGTGATCGTAAACTTCATCTTCACCGAAGGTGGCGAACTCTTCAGAGTACAGGCTGTTGTCGGATTTTTTCTGAATCACGCTAACCTGGCCTTTGTACAGCTTCAACACCACTTCGCCGTTAACATCGGCCGCCAGCGTTGCCGCCGCAGCTTGAATCGAACGGCGCAGCGGCGCGAACCAACGGCCATCGTACACCACGTAGGACATTTCCAGGCCCAACTGTTCGCGCCATTTGAAACTGTCGCGATCCAGCACCAGTTGCTCAACGCCACGCAGCGCGGCAACCATGATGGTGCCCCCTGGGGTTTCATAGCAACCGCGGGATTTGATGCCCACCAGGCGGTTTTCTACGATGTCGATACGGCCGACGCCGTGTTTGGCACCCAGATCGTTGAGTTTAACCAGGCACTGGTACGGGCTGAGTTTTTCACCGTTTACCGCCACCACGTTGCCTTGCTCAACGGTAACCGAAACCTGCTCCGGCTGATCCGGCGCTTCTTGCGGATCGACAGTCCATACCCAGCAATCTTTATTAGATGCATTCCACGGGCTTTCCAGCACGCCGCCTTCGGTGGAGATATGCCATGCGTTTTCATCACGGCTGTAGATTTTTTCCAGCGAAGCGGTCGTCGGGATATTACGCTCTTTCAGGTAATCCAGCAGGGCTTCACGGGAACGCAGGTTCCATTCACGCCATGGCGCCACCACTTTCAGCTGCGGTGCCAGCGCGGTGTAGGTGGTTTCAAAACGCACCTGATCATTACCTTTACCGGTTGCGCCGTGGCACAGCGCGTCAGCGCCTACTTTCAGCGCCAGCTCAACCTGAGCCTTGGCGATAATCGGCCGGGCCATAGAGGTGCCCAGCAGGTAGCTGCCTTCATACAGTGCGCCGGTCTGCAGCACCGGGTAAACGTAGTCGCGGATGAATTCTTCACGCAGATCAACCACGTGGCATTCAGAAGCGCCAGACTGCAGGGCTTTCTTTTCCACCCCGTCCAGATCGCTCGGATCCTGGCCGATGTTGGCCACGAAAGCGACCACTTCACAACCGCCGTAGTTTTCTTTCAGCCAGGGAATGATGGCAGAGGTATCCAGGCCACCGGAGTACGCCAATACGATTTTTTTGATGCCTTGGTCTTGCATGGTTTTATTCCTTGTCGTTCTAAATTTAAGCGAGGATCCGGGTGCCAATCGACACGCCATTAAACAGGGCCGGGAGCTGATCGGCATGACGCCAGCTGGCAATATCCACCGGGCGGCCAAGCGTACGGGCGGCATCCAACGCCGCGTTCACCTTCACCACCATACCATCGGTGATAATCCCTTTCGCAATCAGTTGTTCAGCTTTTTCCGCCGTCATTTCGGCGATACGCTGCCCCTTGCCGTCCAGAATACCGCTAACGTCAGACAGCAGGATGAGATCGGCGCCCAATGTCTCCGCCAGCGCCGTCGCGGCCTGATCGGCGTTGACATTCATCAGTTGGCCTTCGGCCGTGATGCCGATAGAGCTCACTACCGGCAGATAACCGGCGTTCAGTAAGGTATTCAACAGTTGCGGCGAACCCGCCTGGGCTTTGCCCACGTGGCCCAGCTCCGGATCGAACTGGGTGACGCTAACGCTGCCGCCATCGGCCAGGCTCAGGCCAACCGCGTTAATCTGGTATTTCACCGCCCAAGCCAGCAGGGTTTTGTTGGCGGTGCCGGCCAACGCGCCGGTAATAATATCGATCTGGTCGGGCGGCGTGACGCGCAGGCCGTTTTTCTTCACAACCGGCAAAGAAAGCTGCTTCATCAGCTCATCCACCACGCAGCCACCGCCATGGACGATCACCAGCGGGCGCTGATGCTGCTGGCGGTAAACATCCAGCGCGGTAAATAAACGCGCGAGCGCTTCTTCGCTGTCTAATAACACGCCACCTAATTTGATAATTAACGGGTTCATCACGGTTCACATCCCACGCAGTTTTACATTAAAGCAGTGACAGGGTTTCAGGGAACCCAAAACGGATATTTAGGCATTGCACCGCCTGGGCTGCCGCGCCTTTCAACAGGTTGTCTTCCACCGCGACGGCGATCAGGTGCTCGCCCTGCACGGCAAAGCCGATGTCGCAGAACGGCAGCCCCACTACCGCTTTCAACGCCGGCACGCCTTTATCGTACAACCGCACCAGAGGTTTGTCGTCGTAGGCGGCGTGATAAGCCGCCGCCACGTCCTGGGCGGTCACGCCGGCCTGCAGGCGGCAGGTGATGGTTTCAAGAATCCCGCGCGGGAAGTTACCCAAGTGCGGGGTAAAGATGACCGGCACGCCCAGGTGCGCAGCGATTTCCGGCTGGTGCCGGTGAGTGAAGATACCGTAGGGCTGCAGGCTCACTTCGCAAAGGCTGGTGGTCAGGCTGGCCTTGCGCCCTGCGCCGCTGACGCCGCTGGTGGCGTTAATCACCGGCCACTGATCCAGGTTCAGCAGTTGGCCGTCAATCAGCGGCTTCAACGCCAGCTGCGCGGCGGTGGGGTAACAGCCCGGCACGGCGATCAGCTGCGCCTGTTTGATTTTTTCATCTTGCCATTCCGCCAGGCCGTATACCGCCTGCGCCAGCCAGTCTGCATGCTGGTGTTTGAAACCGTAATACTGGCTGTAAAAATCAGCGTCCTGCACGCGAAACGCGCCGGACAGATCGAAGACCACGCAACCCGCCGCCAGAAATTCTGGGGCAATGTCGTGGCTAACTTCATGAGCGGTGGCAAGGAATACAACGTCGATACCCTGGGCCGCTTGCGCGACGTCAACCAGGGGTTGCAGCGGCAGATCGACGATGCCTTTCAACTGGGGATGCAAATCGGAAAGCAACTTTCCTGCATCTGCACTTTGCGCTGAAACCGCTAAAGCGGTTATGTTCATGTGTGGGTGGCGATTCAGGTAAGCCGTGAGCTCAGCTCCGGCATAACCGCTGGCACCAACGATCAGCGTATTCAACATGTGGCCTTTCACCTTCTAAACTTTCAGTGTGGTCGTGTAGACCTCGGTAACAGGGCTTGGCCGCGTTGTTGCGCCGTTCACCCACGAGATGGAGCGTTGATGGATTTATAAACATCCGGGTATCGGGTTCCCTTCCGCTCCAGCTTACTGTATTTTTATTCAAAATAAATGCATGAATATTGATACTATCCTAACTAAAGGCTGTCAACAGTGAAGATGAAATTACCTCCATTTATTGAGCTGTACCGGGCGTTGATCGCCACACCATCGATCAGCGCCACCGATAGCGCCCTCGATCAAAGTAATGAAGCATTAATCAACTTGCTCGCCGGTTGGTTCAGCGATTTAGGCTTCCGCGTTGACGTTGAGCCGGTTCCCGGTTCCCGTAACAAATTCAACCTGTTGGCAAGCATCGGCGAAGGTAGCGGCGGCCTGTTGCTGACCGGGCACTCCGACACGGTTCCTTATGACGATGGCCGCTGGACACGCGATCCCTTCACCCTGACAGAACACGACAACAAGCTGTACGGCCTGGGCACCGCCGACATGAAAGGCTTTTTTGCTTTTATTCTAGATGCGTTGCGCGATATTGATGTGACCAAACTGAATAAACCGCTGTATATTTTGGCGACGGCGGATGAAGAAACCTCCATGGCCGGCGCACGCTATTTTGCCGCCTCCACCCAAATTCGTCCGGACTTCGCCATTATCGGTGAGCCGACTTCGCTGCAACCGGTGCGGGCGCACAAAGGCCATATCTCCAACGCGATTCGCATCGTCGGCCAGTCCGGCCATTCCAGCGATCCGGCGCGCGGCGTAAACGCCATTGATTTGATGCATGAAGCCATCGGCCACCTGATCGATCTGCGCAAAACGCTGCAGGAACGCTACAACAGCCCGTCGTTCGCGGTGACTTACCCCACCATGAACTTTGGCTATATCCACGGCGGCGATGCGGCCAACCGCATCTGCGCCTGCTGCGAAATGCATATGGATATCCGCCCGCTGCCGGGCATGACGTTAGATAATATCAATGAGTTGCTGCACACCGCACTGGCGCCGGTCAGCGAACGCTGGCCCGGCCGCCTGACCATTGACGAACTGCATGCGCCAATCCCCGGCTATGAATGCCCGACGGATCACAAAATGGTCGCCGTAATTGAAAAATTGCTGGGTTCGCGCACCGAGGTGGTCAACTATTGCACCGAAGCGCCTTTCGTACAGCGCGTTTGTCCAACCCTGGTGTTGGGCCCGGGGTCGATCAACCAGGCGCACCAGCCGGATGAATACATCGATACCGCCTTTATCGAACCGACGCGCAAGCTGCTGGGGCAGTTGATCGATCATTTTTGCCACCAATAAATCATGATGAAAGATAGGGGTAATCGTTTATTATCCCTTGTGATTTCGGCACGCTGGCTGGGTGTGATAAGCCATACTGATAACCCGCGTGCCGTAATTAAATTTCAGAAAATACGCAGAATTTGATGTTTTTTTGCTAAAAATAGTGTCAATTGGTAGTTGGACAGAAGCGTGACCAGATAAAACAGGCAATCTTCGCTTGGCACGTGAAATTAACTTACAAACAAAATGAAAAGTCATTTATCCAATAACCTCCAAGTTGCAGCCAGGCAGCAAACGTGTTGCCCGGGCGCTTAGTTTTGCAAGTCACCAGGGCTCCGGCATAACGCCACCACCGCTACAACTTGAAGGATAAAGGGTATACAGAAAACTGGATCAGGGGTTATATGAACGAACAATATTCGGCAATGCGGGGTAATGTGAGTATGCTCGGCAAACTGCTCGGCGAAACCATTAAGGAAGCGCTGGGTGAGCATATTCTCGATCGCGTTGAAACCATCCGTAAGCTTTCCAAATCTTCACGTGCAGGCCATGAAGCACACCGCCAGGAGCTGCTCAATACGCTGCAGAACCTGTCCAACGATGAACTGCTGCCTGTAGCGCGCGCCTTTAGCCAGTTCCTCAATCTGACCAACGTCGCCGAGCAGTACCACAGCATTTCGCCGCACGGTGAAGCCGCCAGCAACCCTGAAGAGCTGGCCAAGCTGTTCACCCGCTTAAAAGATAAAAAGCTCAGCAATAAAGAGCTGCAAAATGCCGTGGATCAGCTTTCCATCGAACTGGTTCTGACCGCGCACCCAACGGAAATCACCCGCCGCACCCTGATTCATAAACTGGTTGAGGTCAACACCTGCCTCGGCCAGCTCGATCACAACGATCTGGCTGACTACGAACGCAATAAAATCATGCGCCGCCTGCGCCAATTGGTGGCCCAAGCCTGGCACACCGATGAAATCCGCAAAAACCGCCCAACGCCGATCGATGAGGCGAAATGGGGGTTTGCGGTGGTGGAAAACAGCCTGTGGGAAGGCGTGCCCGCCTTTTTGCGCGAATTCAACGAGCAGTTGGAAAACTCCATTAATTACAGCCTGCCGGTCGAAGCCGTGCCGGTGCGCTTCACCTCGTGGATGGGCGGCGATCGCGACGGCAACCCAAACGTCACCGCCGAAGTGACCCGCCGCGCGCTGCTGCTAAGCCGCTGGAAAGCCTGCGACCTGTTCCTGCGCGATATCCAGGTGCTGGTATCTGAACTATCGATGACGGAATGTACGCCGGAACTGCGCAAGCTGGCCGGCGGCGATGAGGTGCAGGAACCGTATCGCGAGATCATGAAGCAGATGCGCGCCCAGTTGACCAATACCCTGGCGTACCTGGAAGGCCGCCTGAAAGGCACCAACATCCTGGCGCCGAAAAACCTGCTGGAGCGCAACGATCAGCTGTGGGAACCGCTGTACGCCTGCTACCAATCGCTGCAGGCTTGCGGCATGGGCATCATTGCCAATGGTCAGCTGCTGGATACATTGCGCCGCGTGCGCTGCTTCGGTGTGCCGCTGGTGCGCATTGATGTGCGCCAGGAAAGTACCTGCCATACCGAAGCTATCGCCGAAATCACCCGCTATCTGGGGCTGGGGGATTATGAAAGCTGGTCTGAAGCCGATAAACAGGCCTTCCTGATCCGCGAACTGAACTCCAAACGCCCGTTGGTGCCGCTGAAGTGGGAACCGAGCGAAATGACGCGCGAAGTGCTGGAAACCTGCCGGGTGATTGCCGAAGCCCCGGAAGGCTCCATTGCCGCCTATGTCATCTCCATGGCCCGTACGCCTTCCGACGTGCTGGCCGTGCACCTGCTGCTGAAAGAAGCCGGCTGCCCGTTCATCCTGCCGGTCGCGCCGCTGTTCGAAACGCTGGAAGATTTGAACAATGCCGACGACGTCATGACCCAACTGTTGAACATTGACTGGTACCGTGGCGTTATCCAGGGCAAACAGATGGTGATGATTGGCTATTCCGACTCGGCGAAAGACGCTGGCGTGATGGCCGCCTCCTGGGCGCAGTATCGCGCACAGGATGCGCTGATCAAAACCTGTGAAAAAGCCGGTGTAGCGCTGACGCTGTTCCATGGCCGCGGCGGTTCTATCGGCCGCGGCGGCGCGCCGGCGCATGCCGCGCTGCTGTCACAGCCGCCGGGCAGCCTGAAAGGCGGCCTGCGCGTTACCGAACAGGGCGAGATGATCCGCTTCAAGTTCGGCCTGCCGGAAGTCACCATCAGCAGCCTGTCGCTGTATACCGGCGCAATTCTGGAAGCCAACCTGCTGCCACCGCCGGAACCGAAGAAAGCGTGGCGCCAACTGATGGACGAGCTGTCAGAAACCTCATGCAACATGTACCGTGGCTACGTGCGTGAAAACCCCGACTTCGTGCCTTACTTCCGCGCGGCAACGCCGGAGCTGGAGCTGGGCAAGCTGCCATTGGGTTCACGCCCAGCCAAACGCCGCCCGAACGGCGGTGTGGAAAGCCTGCGTGCTATTCCGTGGATCTTCGCCTGGACGCAAAACCGTTTGATGCTGCCCGCCTGGCTGGGCGCCGGCGCCGGTCTGCAGGAAGCGGTGAAAGCCGGTAAGCAGGATCAGTTGGAAACCATGTGCCGCGACTGGCCGTTCTTCTCCACCCGCATCGCCATGCTGGAAATGGTGTTCGCCAAAGCTGACCTGTGGCTGGCGGAATACTACGATCAGCGCCTGGTGGATAAAACACTGTGGCCGCTGGGCAAACAGCTGCGCGAACAGTTGGAAAGCGACATCAAGGTGGTGCTGGCCATCACCAATGACGATCACCTGATGGAAGACCTGCCGTGGATCGCCGAATCCATCGCGCTGCGTAACGTCTATACCGACCCGTTAAACGTGTTGCAGGCCGAACTGCTGCATCGTTCACGCCAGCAGGAGCATCCAGACGCCAACGTGGAACAGGCGCTGATGGTCACCATCGCCGGCGTGGCCGCCGGTATGCGCAATACCGGCTAGCCGTTACTGCGTTGCTTTTACGGCCCTGCTTGCAGGGCCGTTTTATTTTCGCGATAGCTTGCACGCACCAGCACCACAACGGCGATCAACCCCAGCCCCATCAGCAACGCCAGTACCGCCACGCCCGATACCACGCCAAAGCCATCGGCGGCGGCGCCGGCAATCCATGGCATCATGCCGCCGAACAGATAACCCGCGGACTGCGTCAGGCCGCTCAGGCGCGTGGCCTCATGTTTTGATGCGGAAAATGCCAGCGGCAGCAGCAGCGCGAGCGGGAACAGACCGCCGGTGCCCAGCCCAAGCAGGGCCGCCGCGCCCCACACCGTTTGCGGCAACCACCACAGCATCAGCGTGCCGGCGATAACCAGCGCGGTGAATATCCCCATTGCACCTACGACGCCCACCCGTGCCCCACGCAGGAGCAGGGGGAAGAACAGGCTGGTTGCCGTTTGCAGCGCCAGAAACAACGCAATCAGCGCGCTACTGGCATGCGGAGTAAAGCCAGAGGCCATATACAGGCTGGGCAACCATGCCACCACCGTATAGTTAATCCCAGCCTGCAGGCCGAAAAATAAGGCCAGCCACACCACTACCCTTCGCTTCGGCCGGTGCGTGACAACGGCGGGCAATGCTACCGCCCCACGCGCAGCAGGCCAAACCGCCCACAGGCCGGCGGCGGCAACGGCGGGGAGCGCCCAGAAAGCCAGCCCGGCCTGCCAACCCCCCGCCATGTTGGCCAGCAACGGCGTTGCATAGGCGGCAATGGCCGATCCCACCCCCATACTGGTGGCGTACAACCCCATCGCTGCCGGGGCTTTATCATCATGAAACGTTTCCTTGATAAAACCGCTAAGCAACGGCCGGATGATGGCATCGCCGATGCCAACCAGGGCCGCCGTCAACAGCAGCACACCATAACTCTGCGCCGCCAGGCGCAGGGAAAGCCCCAGAATGAGGATGCCAAAAGCCAGCAGCATCGCGCGCTTCAAGCCAAACTGACGATAGGCGATATAGCCCAATGGGGAGAGCAGCCCCATGCAAATCACCGGCACCGCCGTCAGCAACCCAAGCGCGCCGCCGGCAATCAAGAGTTGCTCCTGAATGGCGCCCAGCACCGGCGCCAGCGATGAAATGCCGGTGCGCAGGCACAGGCCCGCGCCGAAAACCATCAGCCACGGCAATAAGGTTGAATATTTCACCACGCTCACTTTCCCCTTTCCCAAATGGCAGTAGGTTAGCGCGCTTATCGGGTGTAATCTTTCGACAAATCGCCCAATGACATCGACTAACTGCCAAATGCCTGCTTCCACTACGCCGCCACGATCCAACCGCCGGGAGTGGCGCCTTGCCTCCACCTCGCCGTTGAAGACATTGCCGCGCCCCGTTTATCTGCGCGCCTACCACATTGGTGCCGGAACACATATCGAAAGCCATCGGCACCACTGGTGGCAGTTCTTATTCGCCCGCAAGGGATTAATGCAGGTGCAAGCCGGGGAAACCGCACTGACCTTACCCCCGGATTACGGCATGTGGCTACCGCCGGGGTGCGAGCATAGTCTCTGGGTAGGGGAAGATGTGGAGCTGGAAAGCCTGTATATCGAACGGGCGGCGATCGCCATGGCCGATCGCCGTCTGCGGGTGGTGAAGGTGGATGATTTCGTTCGTGCCTTCATCCACCATGCGTGTACGCAGCTTCCGGTCTGCTATGACCAACAAGGCGCGGAGGGCCGCAAGGTAGGCGTATTGCTTGATTCACTGCAGGCGCTGCCCGATGCCCCATTCAACCTGCCCTTCCCAACCGCCCCCAGGCTTTTGGAGGTTTGCCTGGCGATCCAGAAAGCGCCGCAGTTGCCGCACACGCTGGCGCAATCCGCCAGTGCAGCGCACATGTCACCACGCACCTTCTCTCGCCATTTCCTGCGCGCTACCGGCCTGCCCTATCACACGTGGCGGCAGCGTATGCGCCTGCTGGGCACGCTGGCGTTGTTGCGATCGGGGTTGTCCGTCACCGAGGTCGCCCTGGCGATTGGCTACGCCACGCCTTCGGCATTCATTTACGCCTTCAGGCAGCTGTTTGGCACCTCACCCAGCCGTATCTCATTGGGCTGAACCCAGAAACCAAAAAGCGCCGTGCCAATGGCACAGCGCTGCGGGGGAATTGCAGGGATGAACTCAGGCCGCCGCCACCGGGCGCACGCCCAGGGTGTGGCAAATGGCGTAGCTCATTTCGGCGCGGTTCAGCGTATAGAAGTGGAAGTCTTTTACCCCTTCGCGGCTCAGGATCCTCACCATGTCCATGGCGATATTGGCGCCGACCATTTTGCGCGTTTCCGGATCGTTATCCAGCCCTTCAAACATACTGGTCATCCAGCTTGGCACGCGCACGTTGGTCATGGTGGCGAAACGTTGCAACTGCTTGAAGTTGGACACGGGCAAAATACCGGGCACGATTTCAACATCAATACCAGTGGCTACGCAACGGTCGCGGAAACGCAGGTAGCTTTCCACATCGAAGAAGAACTGCGTGATTGCGCGGTTGGCGCCGGCGTCAATCTTGCGCTTCAGGTTGATTAAATCCGCCTGGGCGCTTTTCGCTTCTGGATGCACTTCCGGGTAAGCCGCCACGGAAATATCAAAGTCGCCCACTTCTCTTAGCAACGTCACCAGATCGGCCGCATACATATCCGGCTTGCCGCCGCCTGCCGGCAAATCCCCGCGCAGGGCCACAATGTGGCGAATACCGCTGTTCCAGTAATCGGTCGCGATTTCACGCAGCTGCGCCGGGCTGGCATCGATGCAGGTCAGGTGCGGCGCCGCATCCAGCCCGGTGCGCTCTTTGATCCCTTTGATCACGCTGTGGGTGCGATCGCGTTCGCCGGAATTCGCCCCGTAAGTCACAGACAGAAATTTCGGCTTCAGGCTGCTCAGGCGATCGATGGACTGCCACAGGGTGTCTTCCATCTCAGTGGTACGCGGCGGGAAAAACTCAAACGACACGTTAATCTGGCCATGCAGCTCCGCCAGACTTTGATTCAGCGCTTCCCGCTGGTTTGCGTGAAAAAAACTCATACCCTGCCTCTTATCGATCGCTGTTTTTGATAAGCGTCTATACGTTTAGACGTCTAGATAGAAAATGCCGGATATTGCTCAGGCAGTCAACAGGAAACCCGGGAATAGGCGATGATTTATCCTCACGAACCACGCGAGAAAATTTCATGATGCCCGGCAAGAAGGGAACGGCGAGATGCAGCAGGGCGCCACAGAGGGCGCCCAGAGAGGCATTACAGCAACTGGGCCAAACGGTTAAGGTCTGACTGAATGGCGCCGGCAGTAACGTCGCGCCCAGCCCCCGGGCCGCGGATAACCAGCGGGTTATCACGGTACCAGCGGCTTTCGATGGCAAACACGTTGTCACAGGGCAGCAGTGCCGCCAGCGGATGATCCGGGCGCACGGCTTCCACGCCGACACGCGCTTTGCCGTGGGCATCGAAACGCGCAACATGGCGCAATACCAGCCCCATTTCGCTGGCCGCTTCAAAACGCTGCAGCATCTGTTGGTTAAGCTCTTCCCCGTCCTCAAAGAACTGATCGATGGAGCCCTGCTCAACGCTGGCGGGCACCAGCGATTCAACCCGTACCTGGCTCGGCTCGATGTCGTAACCTGCTTCGCGCGCCAAGATCACCAGCTTGCGCATCACATCCTGGCCGGAAAGATCGACCCGCGGATCCGGCTCGGTCAGCCCTTGCTGCCATGCCTGATCCACCAGTTCAGTGAACGGCACGGTGCCGTCAAACTGCAGGAACAACCAAGACAGCGTGCCGGAGAAAATACCGCTGATCGCCAGAATGCTGTCGCCGCTATCACGCAGGTCGCGCACGGCGTGGTTCACCGGCAGGCCCGCGCCAACGGTGGCGTTATACAGCCAGTGGCGCCCGGTTTTAGCAAACGCATCGCGAATTTGGCGATAGTTATCGCTGCCGGAAGCCCCCGCCAGTTTGTTGGCGCTGATGACATGGAAACCGTAACTGGCGAAATCCAGATACTGCTGCGCCAGATTTTCGCTGGCGGTGACATCCAGCACCACCAGATCATCGTACGGGTGAGCGCGCATCCACAGGAACAGCGATTCCTCATCCAGGTCCTGCGCTTCTTCTTCAAAAAATGCCAACGCGCGGCTGGCATCCAGCCCATCATAGTTCAACAGGCTGCGCCGGCTATCCACCACGCCCGCCAGGATGAATTCAAAACCGCTGCGGGCCGAAATGCTTTCCTGATCGCGCGCAAACAGCTCCAGCCAACGGGAACCGATATTTCCCTTGCCGAACAGCACCAGGCCGATGCGTTTTTCGGCGCGGAACAGGCTTTGGTGCAGCCCCTGAATCAACAGCCCGGTTGGCCCCTGGCGCAGCACCGCCACCAGGCTGATGCCGTCTTCCGCCTGCCAGATAAACTCCACCGGCTGGTCTTTCAACTGCTGATAAAAACGGTGGCTGTGCAGCGGGTTGTTGCACACGCCTGCGCCCACCAGCGCCACCAGCGCCAGGCCTTCATGCAGTTGCAGCTCGCCCGGCAAGGCGGCTTCCTGCAGGATGCGCAGCGCGCTGCCCACCACTTCCGAGGTGTAGCAAAGCTGGATCAGGCGGCGATCCGGGTGCAGCCCGACCGCCAACGGTTTAACCTGGGTGCGCTTGAGCACGCGATCGAGCTCCTGCTGCACCTGTTTAACGTCATGCTGTGGGGCAACGGTCAGTTCAATCAGGCACACATCATCATGACTGGTGACGATTTTCGCACCGGTGCCGGAAGCCAACACGCGTTCAATGCGCGTGGAACCTTGTTCCGGCTGGTAGCTGCAACGCAGTTGCAAATCGATATCGCTGCCGGAAACCGGCTGCAGCGTGCGCGTATGCAGCACCGGGGCCGCCAGGCGTGCAAGCTCGTTGGCTTCATCCAGGCGCAGCAAAGGCAACAGGCAGGCATCTTTCACCTTGCGCGGATCGGCGCTGTAAACACCGGCCACATCGCTCCAGATGGTCACGCGCGACACCCCGGCCAGCGCACCGATTTGGGTCGCGGAATAGTCGCTACCGTTGCGCCCCAACAGCACCGTTTCGCCGGCATCGTTGCGCGAGATAAACCCGGTGACGACCAGGCGTTGGCCCGGATACTGCACCATCAGTTGTTGCAACAGCGGAGAAGAGCTCGCTTCGTCAACCTGGGGCTGAGCGGTGCGCTCTGCGCGCAGGAAGTCACGCGCATCCAGCCAGGCGGCCTGCATGTCCAGCTTATTCAGCAGCGCCGCCATCAGCCGGGCCGACCAGATTTCCCCATGCCCGACCACTTCCGCATAGGCCGCATCGTCAATTCGCCCGTCCAGCACCACGGCCAGGCGTTCCAGATCGTGGATAAACGCGGCGATCAGCGGTTCTGCCATTTCCGGCGGCAGCAAGCTGCCGATCAACTCACTGTGATAGCGGCGCAATGCCTGTTGCACCTGGTGGGCGGAAAGACGATCGCTCTGGCTCAGCTTCAGCCAACTGATCAATTGGTTAGTGGTGCTGCCGGCGGCCGAAACCACCATCAGATCGCCCGGCTGGCTGTATTCGGCCATAATGCCCGCCACCCGCCGGTAACACGTAGCATCCGCCAGGCTGCTACCACCGAATTTATGCAGTTGGCGCCCTCTTTCCGCCCCTGCCGTCACAATTGCATTCATGCTTACCTCGCTGCCGCAGCCTGGAATGCGTGTTCCAGATCGGCAATCAGATCGTCACTGTCTTCAATCCCTACGGAAACCCGTAGCAAACTTTCGGAAATCCCCGCCGCGGCGCGCGCTTGCGCCGACATCCCGGCGTGGGTCATGGTGGCCGCATGGGAAATCAGGCTTTCAACGCCCCCCAGGGATTCCGCCAGCGTAAACAGCTCAAGCGCGGAAAGGAAACGGCGCAACAGCGCTTCATCGCCATCCAGCTCAAAACTGAGCATCGCGCCAAACCCGCGCTGCTGGCGGCGTGCGATCTCATGGCCCGGGTTTTCCGGCAGAGAAGGATGGTAAAGTTTTTTCACCAGCGGCTGCTGGCGCAGATAGCTGACAATCGCTTCGGCGTTTTGCTGCGCCGCCTTGATACGCGGCGCCAGCGTGCGCATCCCACGCAGCAACAAATAGCTGTCAAACGCACCGCCGGTCACGCCAATGTTGTTCGCCCACCAGGCCAAATCTACCGCCAAATCGGGGTCTTTGGCGATCACCGCACCGGCGACAACGTCTGAATGCCCGTTCAGGTACTTGGTGCAGGAATGCACCACCAGATCGGCGCCGAGCGCGATCGGCTGCTGCAGCGCCGGGCTGAGGAAGGTGTTATCCACCACCGCCAACGCGCCGGCGGCATGTGCGGCTTTACAGATGGCGGCGATATCCACCACCCGCAGCAGTGGGTTGCTGGGGCTTTCGATCAGCACCAGCTTGGGTTTTTGCGCTAGCGCCTGCGCCAACGCCGCTTCATCACCCTGATCCACAAACAGCACGCGATAGGCGCCACGCTTGCTCAGGCTGTCAAACAGACGGTAACTGCCGCCGTAACAGTCGTGCGGCGCCACCAGCAGATCGCCCGGTTGCAGCAATACGGTGGTGACCAGATGAATAGCTGACATGCCGCTGCCGGTCATTACCGCCCCTGCGCCGCCTTCCAGTTCCGCCAGCGCGCGCTGTACCACGTCGCGCGTGGGGTTGCCGCGACGTGAGTAGTCATGGGTTCGCGGCTGATTGAAATCGGTAAAGTTATAGGTACTGGAAAGGTGAATCGGCGGGACAACGCAGCCGTACTGTTCGTCATTATTCAGGCCGCTGCGTACGGCGATCGTGGCTGGTTTACGCGTCATAAGGATTATCCGGCTGTTGGAGTGCGAGTGAGTGAAGCCTAAAGATTAATCGTAGTGACGATAGACGTCAATACATCTGGACATCTAAACTTCTTTGCGTATAGATTGAGCGCAGGCGCAATACCCGCTAACATTATATACCCAAAATAATTCGGGTTGCAGGAAGCCGCCGCCAGGGTGTGGCCCAGGAATAGGCCGAACAACAAAGCCGATGTATCGGCAACGTGCAGTAAGGTATAGCGATTTATTGTGACGGCGCAGTGTTAACGCGATACGCATAATTTGAGTCTATTAACCACTCGCGTACAGTAACCTTGGCGGCGTTATTGACATTCATTAGTGAGCGCAGTGAAGATCGGGCATAATTGGCCGGTTTTTAGAATATGGTAATTTTTCTGACAAATTTTAAGGTGTCCCATGGCTGAGTGGAACGGCGAGTATGTCAGCCCTTACGCTGAACACGGTAAAAAAAGTGAACAAGTAAAAAAAATCACGGTATCCATTCCGCTGAAGGTCCTGAAGATCCTCACCGACGAGCGCACTCGTCGTCAGGTCAATAATCTGCGGCATGCCACCAACAGTGAATTGCTGTGCGAAGCGTTTCTGCACGCCTTTACCGGCCAGCCGCTACCGAATGATGAGGATCTGCGCAAAGAGCGCAGCGATGAAATACCGGAAGCAGCAAAGATATTGATGCGTGAGCTGGGTGTGGATCCCGATACCTGGGAATATTGATTACCGCGGTGCAAACGCCGGCGGCAGAACGAAAAAAGGCGCCGACGGCGCCTTTTTATCTGATCGCAAGAAAGATTATTTCTTAGCGCCAGGTACGCTGAAACGCTTGTTGAAGCGGTCAACGCGGCCACCGGTAGCAACATCACGCTGCTTGCCAGTGTAGAACGGGTGGCATGCGCCACAAACGTCCAGGTTCAGATCGTGACCCACGGTAGAGCGGATTTTGATCACGTTACCGCAAGAGCAGTTAGCAGTAACTTCTTCGTATTTTGGGTGAATACCTTGTTTCATGGGGAAACCTCAGTTAAGGCCGTGTCGCTATCCAGCCCTGTTCGCCAGACACCACACGTGGTTGATAAAAAGGTTTTGATACCAGGCGGCCCACAAGCGTGCAGCGCAACCTGTCAATACCAAAGGCGGCAAATTATACAGAATAAAAAGTGGCGCGCAATCGGATCCGTACATTCAGCAGCCATCCGTGTAAACTAACCGACAATTTTTTCATCCTGGATGACTCCATGCCCGTTGTTCACGTTGCATTACCGGTACCCCTCGCCCGCACCTTCGATTATCTGCTGCCGCCAGGCTTGCAGCCGGTCGTTGGTGCGCGCGTTTGCGTTCCGTGGGGCAAACAACGCGCCATTGGCATCGTCACCGGTTACAGTGAAACCAGCGAACTGCCGCTGGAAAAGCTGAAACCTATCGACAGCACGCTCGATCACGCTTCGCTATTTTCTGACCACCTATGGCGTATTCTACGCTGGGCCAGTGATTACTACCATCACCCCCTCGGCGAAGTGTTGTTCCATGCCCTGCCCATCCTGCTACGCCAGGGCAAGCCGGCGCAGGCCGCACCGCTGTGGCAATGGTTCGCGACCGAACAGGGGCGGGCCACGCCGATCGCCAGCCTCAAACGCGCGCCCAAACAGCAGCAGGCAATGGCCGCTCTGTTGCAGCGCCCGATATACCGCCATCAGGTCAATGAGTTGGATCTGACCGAGCCCGCGCTCCAAGCGCTGCGGGCCAAAGGCCTGGCCGATCTGCGCGCCCAAACGGTAGCGGCGGAAGACTGGCGGCCCGGTTTTGCCGTGCTGGGCGACCGGCTACGGCTTAACACCGAGCAGGCCACCGCAGTGGGCGCCATTCGTAGCGAAGACGATCGGTTCAGCGCCTGGCTGCTGGCAGGCATCACCGGCTCCGGCAAAACGGAAGTGTATCTCAGCGTACTGGAAAACATTCTGGCGAAGGGCAAACAGGCGCTGGTGCTGGTGCCGGAAATCGGCCTGACGCCGCAAACCATCGCCCGCTTTCGCGAACGCTTTAACGCCCCGGTAGAAGTTCTGCACTCCGGCCTTAATGACAGCGAACGGCTGGCGGTATGGCTACGCGCCCGCAGCGGCGAAGCGGCGATCGTGATCGGCACCCGCTCAGCGCTGTTCACGCCGTTTGCCCGCCTTGGCGTGATCATCATTGACGAAGAGCACGACAGTTCTTACAAGCAACAGGAAGGCTGGCGCTATCACGCTCGCGATCTGGCGGTGTTTCGCGCCCACGAAGAGAATGTGCCGATGGTGATGGGCTCGGCCACGCCGGCGCTGGAAACCCTGCATAACGTGCAGCTCGGCAAATACCGCCAGCTCAGGCTGACCCAGCGGGCCGGCAACGCCAAGGCCGCCGCGCAGCACCTGATCGATCTTAAAGGGCTGCCGTTAACCTTCGGCCTTTCGCAACCGCTGTTGAAAAGCATGCGCCACCATCTGCAGGCCGGCAATCAGGTGATGCTGTTCCTCAACCGCCGCGGCTACGCGCCAGCGCTATTGTGCCATGAATGCGGCTGGATAGCCGAGTGCCAGCGCTGCGATCGCTACTACACGCTGCACCAAAACCACCGCCAGCTGCGTTGCCACCACTGCGACAGCCAGCGCCCGGTGCCTCACCAGTGCCCCCAATGCGGCTCAACCAACCTGGTGTCCGTAGGGATCGGCACCGAACAACTGGAAAATGAGTTGGCCCCGCTGTTCCCGGAGATGCCGATAACCCGCATCGATCGCGATACCACCAGCCGTAAAGGGTCGCTGGAGCAACACCTGGCGGCGATTCACCGTGGCGGCGCGCGTATTTTGATCGGCACCCAGATGCTGGCCAAGGGGCACCACTTCCCCGATGTCACGCTGGTTGCCCTGCTGGATGTCGACGGCGCGTTGTTTTCCGCCGACTTCCGCTCTGCGGAACGCTTCGCCCAGCTGTATACCCAGGTGTCCGGCCGCGCGGGCCGTGCCGGCAAACAGGGCGAGGTGCTGCTGCAAACCCACCATCCAGAGCACCCTTTATTGCAAATCCTGCTGCAACAGGGCTACGACGCCTTTGCCAGCCAGGCGCTGGCGGAACGCAATAGTGTGTTTCTGCCGCCGTACACCAGCCATATTCTGGTGCGCGCGGACGATCATGATAACCAGCAGGCGCCACAGTTCCTCCAGCAGTTGCGCAATCTGCTGGAAGCCAGCCCGCTGAAAGACGAAGCGCTGTGGGTGATGGGGCCGGTGCCGGCGCTGCAGGCAAAACGCGGCGGCCGTTTCCGCTGGCAGCTGTTGCTGCAGCATCCGTCACGGCGCGTCCTGCAGCACCTGATGAAAAGCACGCTGCCGCTAGTCGGCACGCTGCCGCAGGCGCGCAAAGTGAAATGGTCACTGGACGTCGACCCGATCGACAGCTAAGCCGGAAAAGTCCGATTCAGGCAGCCAAATGCTGGCGTTTACCCTTAATAATTGCGAGTAAACGCGAAAAAACTTCCGGTTCTCACCTTTTTTCTGAAAATTAGGTAACAAAAGCAACGCGCAATCTGTTTAGAATGTCAGCGCAGGCGTTTTATCACCGCAATCGTGGGCACTGCGTGCAAACGCGCGCCCATACGCCAGGCGAGGTGAGTACATTGAAGTCATCGCGTTAGCACGGGGCTGGCGCAAGGAGATAGGCGTTGGAGTACAAAAAAGAATTACCGATGGCCACCATGAAAGACGTAGCCGAAATGGCGGGCGTTTCGACGGCAACCGTGTCGCGTGCGCTGATGAATCCGGAAAAAGTGTCGACGCCAACGCGCCAGAAAGTGGAACAGGCCGTATTGGCCGTGGGCTATTCCCCGCATGCCCTGTCGCGCAATATAAAACGCAACGAATCCCGCACCATCCTGGTGATCGTCCCAGATATCTGCGATCCCTTCTTCGCAGATGTGATCACCGGGATCGAGCAAACCGCCGCGCAACAGGGCTATCTGGTGCTGATCGGCGACTGCGCCCAGCAAAATCAGCAGGAGCGTACGTTTGTTAACCTGATCATTACCAAGCAGATTGATGGTATGCTGCTGCTCGGTTCCAATCTGCCCTTTGACGCCAGTAAGGAAGAGCAGCGTAATCTGCCGCCGATGGTCATGGCCAACGAGTTTGCCCCGGAACTTGAACTGCCGACGGTGCACATTGACAACCTGACCGCCGCATTCGAAGCCGTGCATTACCTGCACCAACTTGGCCACCGGCAGATTGCCTGTGTGGCGGGGCCGGAGCATATGCCGCTCAGCCATTACCGGCTGCAGGGTTACGTCCAGGCGCTACGGCGTAATGGCATTACCGTCGAAAGCAGCTATATTAGCCGGGGTGATTTCACCTATGAGGCTGGTGCCCAGGCGCTGGCGGCGCTGATGGTGCTGCCGAAGCCGCCAACGGCGATTTTCTGCCACAGCGATGTCATGGCGATTGGCGTGCTGTCGCAGGCGAAAAAACTGGGGCTGCGCGTGCCGCAAGATCTGTCCATCATCGGGTTCGACGATATCAAGCTGGCGCAGTATTGCGATCCGCCATTAACCACCGTAGCGCAGCCGCGCTACCAGATTGGCCAACAGGCGATGCTGCTACTGTTGGAACAGCTGCACGGCCAGGCGGTATCCAGCGAATCGCGGCTATTAGAAAGTGAATTGGTTATCAGGGGTAGCACGGCTGCGCCTAAACGCTAGTCAAATATTTTAGAGTTCAGTAACATAACGAACCCGGCGCTGATGCAATGGGCACCGTTATTGGTTATATACAGTGTGAAGACGGCCGGTGTGGAAACACCTCACCAGTGGGCTTGTGCCCGGCCCGGCTTCAAAATGGCAAATAAAATAGCCTAGAGGATAGGCTCTTAACCCATCAGGATATAGCGGAAATAGTGGCACAGAGAGACTATGTAAGCCGCGGGCGCTCAGGAGCGCGGCGCAAAACCCCCAGCCGTAAAAAACGCAGTTCTCCGAAGGTATCCAAAACCGTGGTGGCGCTTGCCGTTGCCCTGCTGGTGATCTTTATCGGTGGCCTCTATTTTATTACGCACAATAAGCCGGATGAAGCGCCGCTGTTGCCTGCGCACAGCACCCGCCCAGGCAGCAACCTGCCGCCGAAGCCGGAAGAACGCTGGCGCTATATCAAAGAGCTGGAAAACCGCCAGATTGGCGTACAAACCCCAACAGAACCTTCCGCCGGTGGGGAAGTCAATTCGCAGACCCAGCTCACGCCGGAACAGCGCCAACTGCTGGAACAAATGCAGGCCGATCTGCAACAGCGCCCAACACAGCTTAATGAAGTGCCGTATAACGATCCGGGCCAGGCGCAGCAGCACAGCCGCCAGCAACAGCAACAGCAACAACAGCAGTTACAGCGGCAACAGCAGGTTCAACAGCAACAGCAATCGCAGCCCCAGGTGAATACACAGCGTAATCCGTTTAACAGTAACACCACGGCGGCGCCTGCGGCACCGGTGCAACCCGCTAAACCTGCGCCTGCGCCAAAACCGCAACCGCAACCGCAACCCAAGCCGGAAGCGAAGCAGGAAACGGCGAAGCAAGAGAAACCCGAGAAACCCGAGCAGAAACAACGCTGGATGGTGCAGTGTGGCTCATTCCGCGCCACCGATCAGGCTGAATCTGTGCGCGCGCAGCTGGCGTTTGAAGGCCTTGAAAGCCGTATCACCGCTGGCGGTGGCTGGAACCGCGTAGTTCTCGGCCCCTACAGCAGCCGCGCCACGGCAGACAAAACGCTGGCGCGCCTGAAGGGCATCGGCATGTCAAGTTGCATTCCCCTCGCCGTTGGGGGTTGAAAAGTCTCAATCCCCCCCCATCTATATTCTCAATATGCCTCGTAACGGTTGCGCAAGCAGCCGCTACGGGGACTTCTTTCCGTTTTATACGAGGGTCTGCTCGTGACAACAATTGTAAGCGTACGCCGTAACGGCCAGGTAGTTATCGGTGGTGATGGCCAGGCCACTTTGGGTAACACCGTGATGAAAGGCAACGTGAAAAAAGTGCGCCGCCTTTACAACGACAAAGTCATCGCTGGTTTCGCCGGGGGTACTGCTGACGCCTTCACGCTGTTCGAACTGTTCGAACGCAAGCTGGAAATGCATCAGGGCCACCTGGTTAAGGCCGCCGTTGAGCTGGCGAAAGACTGGCGCACCGATCGCATGCTGCGTAAGCTGGAAGCGCTGCTGGCCGTGGCTGATGAAAATGCGTCACTGATCATCACCGGCAACGGTGACGTCGTTCAACCTGAAAATGATTTAATCGCGATCGGCTCCGGCGGCCCTTATGCCCAGGCAGCTGCCCGCGCGCTGTTGGAAAATACCGAGCTGAGCGCCCGCGACATCGTCGAGAAATCCCTCGGCATCGCCGGCGACATCTGTATTTACACCAACCATTTCCACACTATTGAAGAATTGCCTTCCAAAGCGTAAGGACCGAATACTATGTCTGAAATGACCCCGCGCGAGATCGTCAGCGAGCTGGACAGCTACATTATCGGCCAAAGCCAGGCCAAGCGTGCCGTCGCTATCGCACTGCGTAACCGCTGGCGCCGCATGCAGCTCAACGATGAGCTGCGTCACGAAGTCACACCGAAAAACATCCTGATGATCGGCCCGACCGGCGTCGGTAAAACCGAAATCGCCCGTCGTCTGGCAAAACTGGCCAATGCGCCGTTCATCAAGGTCGAAGCCACCAAGTTCACCGAAGTGGGCTATGTGGGTAAAGAAGTCGACTCTATCATCCGCGATCTGACCGACGCCGCGGTGAAAATGATTCGCCTGCAGTCAATCGAGAAAAACCGCACCCGTGCAGAAGAAATGGCGGAAGAGCGGATCCTTGATGTGCTGATCCCGCCGGCGAAAAACAACTGGGGCCAGGCTGAAGAGCAGGAACCGTCGACCGCCCGTCAGTCTTTCCGCAAGAAACTGCGTGAAGGCCAACTGGACGATAAAGAGATTGAAATCAATCTCACCGCCGCCCCGATGGGCGTAGAGATCATGGCGCCGCCGGGCATGGAAGAAATGACCAGCCAGCTGCAGTCGATGTTCCAAAACCTGGGTGGGCAAAAACAGAAGCCGCGCAAGCTGAAAATCAAGGAAGCCTTCACGCTGCTGGTGGAAGAAGAAGCCGCCAAGCTGGTGAACCCGGAAGAGCTGAAAGAGCTGGCGATCGAAGCCGTTGAACAGCATGGCATCGTGTTTATTGATGAGATCGATAAAATCTGTAAACGCGGCAACGCTTCCGGCCCGGATGTGTCCCGTGAAGGCGTGCAGCGCGATCTGCTGCCGCTGGTGGAAGGCAGTACCGTGTCCACCAAGCACGGCATGGTGAAAACCGACCATATCCTGTTCATCGCCTCCGGCGCTTTCCAGGTGGCCAGCCCGTCCGATCTGATCCCGGAACTGCAGGGCCGCCTGCCGATCCGCGTTGAGCTGCAGGCGCTGAGCACCGAAGACTTTGAACGCATCCTCACCGAGCCGAATGCGTCGCTGACCGAACAGTACAAGGCATTGATGGCGACAGAAGGCGTTACCATCGACTTCACCGCCGACGGTATCCGCCGCATCGCCGAAGCCGCATGGCAGGTTAACGAACGCACGGAAAACATCGGTGCGCGCCGTCTGCATACGGTGCTGGAACGTTTGATGGAAGATATTTCCTTCAGCGCCAGTGAAAGTAACGGCGAATCCATCATCATCAACGCCGATTACGTCGGTAATCATCTGGATGCGCTGGTAGCGGATGAAGATCTGAGTCGTTTTATCTTATAATCGCGCTATCATTGTCCTGGCAGTTATCTGTGTGGGAGGCATTGCCTCCCACAATTATTTCCAGCGGATATAGCCAATTACTTGCCGAAGCGAAAAATGAGCTCATCAACCACCACCACGCCGGTCAAAGCCTGGCTGGAAAGTTTACGACCGCGTACCCTGCCGCTGGCCTTTGCCTCTATCGTGGTCGGTTCCGCCATCGCCGCATGGCAAGACAGCCTGAAACCGGGCGTGGCGCTATTGGCCCTGCTAACCGCCGGCCTGTTGCAAATCCTCTCTAACCTGGCGAACGACTATGGCGATGCCGCCAAAGGCAGCGATAAAGAAGACCGCATCGGGCCATTGCGCGGTATGCAAAAAGGGTTAATCACACAGGCACAGATGAAGCGCGCGCTGGTGCTGACGGTGGTGCTGATTGCGATCTCCGGCTGTTCTCTGATTGCGCTGGCCTGCGAACAGCCCAGCGACGTTATCGGTTTCCTGGTGTTGGGCGCGCTGGCCATCATTGCCGCCATTACCTACACCGTGGGCAACAAGCCATACGGCTACCTGGGACTGGGGGATATTTCCGTGCTGGTGTTCTTCGGCTGGCTGAGCGTGGCCGGTACTTACTACCTGCAAACCCACAGTTTCGACAGCGTTGTCATGCTGCCGGCCACCGCCTGCGGCCTGCTGGCGACGGCGGTGCTGAACATCAACAACCTACGCGATATCGACAGCGATCGCGAAAACGGCAAGAACACCCTTGCCGTGCGCCTGGGGCCGATCAACGCCCGCTACTACCATGCGCTGCTGCTGATCATGGCCGTGGTGTGCTTTGCGCTGTTTGCCCTGCTTAACCTGCACAGCGCCTGGGGCTGGCTGTTCGTGCTCGCTATCCCGCTGCTGCTGCGCCATGGCGTGCGGGTGTTGCGGAACAAAACGGCGACGGCCATGCGCCCAATGCTGGAAGATATGGTCAAAGCGGCGCTGCTGGCCAATGTGCTATTCGCCATCGGCGTGGTGCTAAGCTAGGCCTGGCGATATGGCGAAATCAGCTGCCAATGCAGATGGGCGCTGATGATTTTGCCAACGGGGCGATTAAAGGGATATACTGGTTATTCCAGCGGCAAACAGACGTAAAATCCTATGAAATACGATACTTCCGAACTTTGCGACATCTATCATGAAGAGGTGAACGTCGTTGAACCTCTATTCTCCAATTTTGGCGGGCGTACTTCATTTGGCGGTCAGATCACCACGGTGAAATGCTTTGAGGATAACGGCCTGCTTTTCGATCTGCTCGAAGAGAACGGCCTTGGCCGTGTGCTGCTGGTCGACGGCGGCGGCTCGGTGCGCCGTGCGCTGATTAACGCAGAACTGGCGCGTCTGGCGGTGCAAAATGAGTGGGAAGGCATCGTGGTGTATGGTGCGGTGCGCCAGGTGGACGATCTGGAAGAGCTCGACATCGGCATCCAGGCGATGGCGGCGACGCCGGCCGGCGCCACGAGCGAAGGCATTGGCGAAAGCGATATCCGCGTTAACTTTGGCGGCGTGACCTTCTTTTCCGGCGATCATCTGTATGCCGACAACACCGGCATTATTCTTTCCGAAGACCCACTCGATCTCGAATAATCCCCGATTTGCAAAAGGGCGCCATCAGGCGCCCTTTCTGTTTGCGTTCGGCAAAAGCGAAAGGCGTTAGACCTCTTCCATTTTGCCCAGCAGCGCCCGCAGGCGATCTTGCCAAACGTGCTGCTCTTCTTTCAGCTGCTGGTTTTCACGCACCAGCGCTTCCTGGTTACCAGAAGCATTCTGCACTTCCTGAGACAGGTTATTGTTTTTCTCTTTCAGCTCTTCAATTTCCATCTGTAACAGAGTGATGGTATCAATCGCCTGCTGAACTTTTGCTTCCAGTTTTTCAAATACTTCAAATGACATTCTTCAGTCCCCTTATGATAGCAAGGCGTACATCTATAAGTAGCGGCCACAACATCGGCTGCAGCTACTGCGAATATGCATCGCGCCAGGTAACACGCACCGTTATTAAAACGCGCCTGTCTTGATAAAACGTTTCTTCACGATGAAACGATTGTAAGTAGCCCAACACCTACTGTCTAGCAACATACCGGCCCAACGCGCAGTCTGTTGCAATTTTCCCGCTGCCGCTATCAGTAAAAACTGAAAACCGCGCGGCCAGCCGCCGGCGATTGTTAACAAATAGATACCGAACCACTGGTCAGATCACACTTTTCCTGCTCAAAAAGAACCCTGAACAACGCGAATTCGCTCAATTTTATGACATGGCACACACATTTTGATTTCGCTATTTCTCGTTTATGTTCGTTAACGATAAATTCACATTAGATTCGCAATGCATCACAGGACGATATAAAAAAAACTGTACCCCATAGGCGAAGGCCTCACCCCGCTTTCAGCCTATACCCTAATAATCACCGTCTGCAGGACAATAACATTATGAGCCAAACGACTAGTCCGACCCTAAAAGGCCAATGTATCGCAGAATTCCTCGGTACTGGCTTGTTGATTTTCTTTGGCGTTGGCTGTGTTGCTGCACTGAAGCTGGCTGGCGCCAGCTTCGGCCAATGGGAAATCAGTATCATCTGGGGCCTTGGCGTTGCCATGGCCATCTACCTGACCGCGGCAATTTCCGGCGCCCACCTCAACCCGGCAGTCACCATCGCCCTGTGGTTGTTCGCCAGTTTTGATCGCCGTAAGGTTCTCCCCTACATCATCGCGCAGATTGCCGGCGCCTTCTGCTCCGCGGCGCTGGTTTATGGGCTTTACTACAATCTGTTCTATGATTTTGAAGCCAGCCATAACATGGTGCGCGGCAGCGTAGAAAGCCTCGATCTGGCCGGTATCTTCTCAACCTACCCGAACGCCCATATCACGGTCATTCAGGCATTCCTGGTAGAAACCGTGATCACCGCCATTCTGATGTGCCTGATCCTGGCGCTGACGGATGACGGCAACGGCATCCCTCGCGGCCCGTTGGCGCCATTATTGATCGGTATTCTGATTGCCGTTATCGGCGCCTCCATGGGACCATTGACCGGTTTTGCGCTCAACCCGGCGCGTGACCTTGGCCCGAAAATGTTCGCCTATCTGGCGGGCTGGGGGGAAGTGGCATTCACCGGTGCGCGTGATATTCCTTACTTCCTGGTACCTATCTTCGGCCCGCTCGTCGGCGCCAGCCTGGGTGCCTTTGGTTACCGTGCACTGATCGGCCGTCATTTGCCTTGTGATACCTGCGTGGAGAGCGAAGAAACCGCCGCCACCAAGGCACAGCAGCGCAAAGCGTAATTCCCCGGCCTAAAGAGTTAACAACAGCAGGATAAAATCATGACAGCAGAAAAAAAATACATCGTCGCGCTCGACCAAGGGACCACCAGCTCACGCGCCGTCGTGCTCGATCATGACGCCAATATCGTCGCGGTATCCCAGCGTGAATTCGCGCAGATTTACCCCAAAGCCGGCTGGGTTGAGCACGATCCGATGGAAATCTGGGCCACGCAAAGCTCCACGCTGGTTGAAGTGCTGGCGAAAGCCGACATCCGTTCCGATCAAATCGCCGGTATTGGCATAACCAACCAGCGCGAAACCACCATCGTCTGGGAAAAAGACACCGGCAAACCCATCTACAACGCCATTGTCTGGCAGTGCCGCCGCACCGCTGAAATCTGCGAAAAGCTCAAACGCGACGGCCTGGAAGAGTATATCCAACACACCACCGGCTTGGTGGTGGACCCGTACTTCTCCGGCACTAAAGTGAAATGGATCCTCGATCAGGTTGAAGGCGCCCGTGAACGCGCCAAACGGGGTGAACTGCTGTTCGGCACCGTTGATACCTGGCTGGTGTGGAAAATGACCCAGGGCCGGGTACACGTCACGGACTATACCAATGCTTCACGCACCATGCTGTTCAACATCCATGAACTGGACTGGGATGAGCGCATGCTGGAAGTGCTGGATATTCCACGCGCCATGCTGCCGAAGGTACGGCCGTCTTCCGAAATCTATGGCCAAACCAACATCGGGGGGAAAGGCGGGACGCGTATCCCTATCGCCGGTATCGCCGGCGACCAGCAGGCGGCGCTCTACGGCCAGCTGTGCGTTCAGCCAGGCATGGCAAAAAACACCTATGGCACCGGCTGCTTCCTGCTGATGAACACTGGCACAGAAGCGGTGCGCTCCAGCCACGGCCTGCTGACCACCATTGCCTGCGGCCCGCGCGGCGAAGTGAACTACGCGCTGGAAGGCGCGGTATTCATCGGCGGCGCCTCTATTCAATGGCTGCGTGACGAGCTGAAGCTGATCAGCGACTCGCAGGACTCCGAATACTTCGCCTCCAAGGTTAAAGACAGCAACGGCGTCTACGTGGTGCCGGCCTTCACCGGCCTGGGCGCACCGTATTGGGATCCGTATGCCCGTGGCGCCATCTTTGGCCTGACCCGCGGCGTGAACAGCAACCATATTATCCGCGCCACGCTGGAATCCATCGCCTACCAAACCCGCGACGTGCTGGATGCGATGCAGGCCGATGCCGATACGCGTTTGCAATCGTTGCGCGTAGACGGCGGCGCCGTCGCCAACAACTTCCTGATGCAGTTCCAGTCGGACATCCTTGGTACCCGCGTGGAGCGCCCAGAAGTGCGTGAAGTCACCGCGCTGGGCGCCGCCTACCTGGCCGGCCTGGCGGTGGGCTACTGGAACGATCTGGATGAAGTGAAGAGCAAAGCGATTATTGAGCGCGAATTCCGCCCAAGCATCGAAACCACCGAGCGCAACTTCCGCTACGAAGGCTGGAAAAAAGCCGTCGCGCGCGCGCAGGCGTGGGAAGAACACGACTAATATTACCCGTTGTTTCCTCCTGTTTACGCTGCCTACGGGCAGCGTTTTTTTTGCCATGCCCCGCCGCCCCTGGCCGGCTGTGATAGACTTTGCCGATATTTTCTTCCATTTATCACTAATAGGTTTTGCCATGAAACGTGAATTAGCCATCGAATTCTCCCGCGTAACCGAAGCCGCCGCCCTGGCCGGCTATAAGTGGCTGGGGCGTGGCGATAAGAATGCGGCGGACGGCGCGGCGGTCAACGCCATGCGCATTATGCTCAATAAAGTGGATATCAATGGCTGTATCGTGATCGGCGAGGGAGAGATAGACGAGGCCCCGATGTTGTATATCGGTGAGCAGGTTGGCACGGGCCAGGGCGATGCGGTAGATATCGCCGTAGACCCTATCGAAGGCACGCGCATGACCGCCATGGGGCAAGCCAATGCGCTGGCCGTGCTGGCCGTAGGCGATCGCGGCACATTCCTGCACGCGCCGGATATGTACATGGAAAAACTGGTGGTTGGCCCGCAGGCGCGTGGCGCAATCAATCTGGATCTACCGCTTGAGCAAAACCTACGCAACATCGCGCAGCAACTGGATAAACCGTTGGCGGAACTGACGGTCATTACGCTGGCGAAGCCTCGCCACGATGGCGTGATCGCGCAGATGCAGCAGTTGGGCGTGCGGGTATTTGCTATCCCCGACGGTGATGTGGCGGCCTCTATCCTGACATGTATGCCGGAAAGCGAAGTCGACGTGATGTACGGCATCGGCGGCGCGCCGGAAGGCGTGATCTCCGCCGCGGTGATCCGCGCGCTGGACGGTGACATGCAGGCGCGCCTGTTGCCGCGCCATGAGGTAAAAGGCGACACCGTTGAAAACCGCCACATCGGCGAACAAGAGCTGGTGCGCTGCAAAGAGATGGGGATCGAGGCTGGCAAGGTGCTGCTGTTGGATGACATGGCGCGCAACGACAACGTCATCTTCTCTGCCACCGGCATCACCCAAGGGGATCTGCTGGAAGGCATCACCCGCAAGGGCAACATGGCCACCACGGAAACCCTGTTGATTCGCGGCAAATCCCGCACCATCCGCCGTATCCGCTCCACGCACTATCTGGATCGTAAAGATCCGGCGCTACATACGTTCCTGTTGTAATCCCCCAGCCCTGTTTCACCTGGCAATTGCCGGCTGAAACAGGGCTTTAGCATTTAATCGATAATCGTTTTTATCCGGCTGAAATAAAATAACCCACCTGTAACATCATCAAAACGGATTCTATTGCAGAACAACGCTATCGCAGGGGGGCGGGAAAAGGCGCCATCAGGGCGAATGCCGCCAGGCGGCTTACGGCCCACAATATTGCGTTTATACCCAAAGTAATTCGAGTTGCAGGAAGGCGGCAACGCAGTGAATCTCCAGGAGCTTACTGGAGTAAGTGACTGGGGTGAACGAGGAAAGCCAACACACCTGCAACTTGAAGTATGAAGGGTATATTTGATTCGACCACGGGAGCATTAAAGTATGGCTGAATGGGTTAATGGTAAAGTTATCAAAGTGGAAAGGTGGACCGACGGGCTGTTTAGCATCATCGTCAACGCACCGGTCGATACCTTCACCGCAGGGCAATACGCCAAACTGGCGTTGGATGTCGGCGGCGAGCGCGTGCAGCGCGCCTACTCTTATGTCAATGCGCCCAGCAACCCCAACCTGGAGTTCTACCTGGTCACCGTGCCGGAAGGAAAATTAAGCCCCAGTCTAAGCCGGTTAGAGCCAGGTTCGGACATTCTGGTAACCAAAGAAGCCGCCGGTTTCTTTGTGCTGGATGAAGTGCCGGACTGCGAGACGTTATGGATGTTGGCGACCGGCACCGCCATTGGCCCTTACCTGTCGATCCTGGAAGAAGGCATCGGCCTGGAGCGCTTCAAAAATCTGGTGTTGGTGCACGCCGCCCGCTACGCCAACGATCTCAGCTATCTGCCGCGTATGCAGCAACTGGTGCAGCGCTACAACGGCAAGCTACGCATCCAGAGCGTCGTCAGCCGGGAAAACGCCCCCGGCGCGTTGACCGGCCGCGTACCTGCCCTGATCGCCGACGGGCAGTTGGAAGCGGCGGTTGGTTTACCCATTGACGCCGAAACCTGCCACGTGATGCTGTGCGGCAACCCGCAAATGGTGCGCGACACCCAACAAACGCTGAAGGAGAGCCGCGGCATGCGCAAACACCTGCGCCGCAAGCCGGGCCACATCACCAGCGAGCACTACTGGTAATCAACGGAACCGCACCGGTTCTGCCTCTGGGCCGAACCGGTTATTCCCCGGCGTGCCGACAAACGCGCCAAGATCGACCAGCATCATCACAAAAATCACCGCCGGGATAAAACGCCCTACGCCCCACTGCCAGAGCGGCGCCAGCATATGCCAATTGCCGGCGGCCAGCACCCAGGCCAAAATCAGCAGCAACGCCCATCCGCCCGCTTTACCGCGATCGTGCAGGCGTTTCACCAGCACCGCCGCCGTCGGCCACAGCAGCGCAACAATAAAAAAGGCCACCGACTGAATCGCAACCAGGCTATAGTTGGCCAGCGTAAATGCCAGCGCCATCAGCACGCACCATATCGCGATCCAGATCCAAAAATCGCGGCGCCCGATGCGCCCCTTAAATGAAAAGCACCACTGCTGTAAGCTCATTATTCCCAGGCTCGTCATCCGCTTATTTTACGCGGCAGTGTAACACAGGCCGTGTGGCGCCAATATGCCTGCCGCCCAGGCTGGCGATCGCGCGGAATTTTTGACAACGCCCCCTGATTACCGCTTTAATCGAATCTCAAATTTTATGTTGATATCGTGGATGTCATGCTGAAAAACGTCACTGCCGCCGTCTGTTTGCTGTTAGGAACAGCCTGTGCCTGGGCCAATCCGCCGGATTCGGCCGCCAAGGCACCGCCGACCGCGCCCTATTTGCTGGCCGGCGCGCCAACATTTGATCTGACGGTGGTGAAGTTTCGTGAAAAGTACAACCAGGATAATCCAACCTTGCCGATCGGCGAATTCCGCGTCGTTCCCCCTTCAGAAGATGATTCCCCGCTGCTGACTCGCGCCGCCAGCAAACTGAACGAAAATCTCTACGCGTCGACGGCGCTGGAGAAAGGTACCGGCAAAATCAAAACGCTGCAGTTGACGCATTTGCCGCTGCAAGGCAGCGAGGAAAAAACGGCCCGGGCCATCGCGGTAAACTATATGGCGGCCCTGATGCGTCAGTTTGAACCGGCGCTGACGATTGAGCAAAGTATCATCAAAGTGAGTAGCCTGCTGGAAAAGGGCAAAGGCCAGCATTTTTATCAACAGCAGATCGGCGCCATCCGCTATGTGGTGGCGGATAACGGCGATCAAGGGATAACTTTCGCGGTTGAACCGATTAAGCTCGCGCTATCCGACCCTTGATAACCCCGGTAATTAATGACAAAAAGCAAAGCCTTTACGCTTATTGATCTCTATACTGTTGGGCAGATGAACTGCCTGTCCGGCAGTAGTTATTTCGTGTTCCCTTGTTGGAGGAAAAAAACATGCGTCATCCATTAGTTATGGGTAACTGGAAACTTAACGGCAGCGCTCACATGGTTAACGAGCTGGTCGCCGCCCTGCGTAACGAAGTGAGCAGCATTGACGGCTGTGGCGTTGCCATCGCACCACCGGTGATGTACCTGGATCTGGCTAAACACCTGCTGGACGGTAGCCGTATCGCCCTGGGTGCGCAGAACGTGGACGTTAACCTGTCTGGCGCGTTCACCGGTGAAGTTTCCGCCAACATGCTGAAAGACGTTGGTGCAAAATACATCATCATCGGCCACTCTGAACGCCGCACTTACCACAAAGAAAGCGATGAACTGATTGCTGAGAAATTTGCCGTGCTGAAAGAAGCCGGTCTGGTTCCTGTACTGTGCATCGGCGAAACCGAAGCTGAAAACGAAGCCGGTAAAACCGAAGAAGTCTGCGCACGCCAGATCGACGCCGTGCTGAAAACCCTGGGCGCACCTGCATTGAAAGACAGCGTCATCGCCTATGAGCCAATCTGGGCTATCGGCACCGGGAAATCAGCGACCCCTGCGCAGGCGCAGGCAGTACACAAATTTATCCGCGATCACATCGCTAAACATGACGCAGCCGTTGCCGCTGAAATCATCATTCAGTACGGCGGTTCCGTAAACGACAAAAACGCTGCTGAACTGTTCGCTCAACCGGACATCGACGGTGCGTTGGTTGGCGGCGCTTCACTGAAAGCCGATGCTTTCGCCGCGATCATTAAAGCCGCTGCCGCAGCGAAAAAAGCCTGATTCATCCAGGCTATGCAATAAAAAAACCCCGGCATGCCGGGGTTTTTTTATCGCTTAATATCACCGTTTACTGATCTCATCGAACACACCGCCGGTGGAGAAGTGCACTTTCTGCGCTTCAGCCCAGCCGCCGAAGGTATCATCCACGGTGAACAGCTTCAGTTTCGGGAACTGCGCGCTGTATTTTTCCGCCACGGCGGCGTCACGCGGGCGATAGTAGTTTTCCGCTGCGATGGTCTGGCCTTCCGGAGTATACAGATACTTCAGATAGGCAGTTGCCACATCGCGGGTACCACGCTTATCCACCACCCGGTCTACCACTGAAACCGTTGGTTCCGCCAGGATCGATTCACTCGGGGTCACGATTTCAAAATCATCTTTGCCCAGCTCTTTTTTCGCCAACAGCGCTTCGTTTTCCCAGGCGATCAGCACATCGCCAATGCCACGTTCCACAAAGGTATTGGTTGCGCCACGCGCACCGGAATCCAGCACCTCTACATTTTTAAACAGCCCGCGGACAAACTCCTTCGCTTTGGCCTGGTCGCCGTTGTTTTGATGCAGCGCATAACCCCAGGCAGCCAGATAGTTCCAGCGAGCGCCCCCGGACGTTTTTGGGTTTGGGGTAATGATGGAAACGCCAGACTTGAGCAAATCCGGCCAGTCATGGATTTGTTTCGGGTTGCCCTTGCGCACCAGGAACACGATGGTGGACGTATAAGGCGCGGAGTTATCCGGCAAACGCTTGATCCAGTCTTTATCAATACGGCCGCGCTCGGCGATAGCATCCACGTCGTAGGCCAGCGCCAGCGTCACCACATCCGCTTCAATGCCGTTAATCACAGAGGTCGCTTGCTTGCCCGAACCACCATGAGACTGGCGCACGGTCACCTTGTCGCCGGTCTGCTGCTGCCAGTATTTGCTGAAGGCCGCATTGTATTGCTGGTAGAACTCACGCGTCGGATCGTATGAGACGTTAAGCAGTTGAATATCTTTCGCCACGGCACCCGTTGCCAGCAGCATCAATGTAAAACCCACAGCCCATTTCCGCATCGCTCGTTCTCCCAGAATGATCACAACCTTGGACGGTTGTTTGTTGGTTTAGAGCCTGCCAGAAACTGATCGCGCAATTAAAGAATTAAAAATTTCTAACTAGATTTTTATGGAATATAACAAAGATAACCAACCCCAGCTATTTAGCTGGGTTAGCGTAGCAGAAAGCAAAAACGCCCCTGCAAAGGAGCGCTTTTAGCAACACTGGCCGACATGTAGCCCAGGTTCCCACAGACGGCGGGAACCCACGGCTAAATCAGTACAGTTTTTTGGCGGTTTCCAGCCAGTCGCCCTTAAATGGGCGCTTCATGTTTTCGATCGCATCAATGATATCGTGGTGCACCAGCTTCTCGTTCTGGATACCGACGCAACGGCCGCCGTAGCCTTTAAGCAGCAGATCGATGGAGTAGGCGCCCATGCGGGAAGCCAGGATACGGTCGTAAGCGACCGGGGAACCGCCGCGCTGGATATGGCCCAGCACCGTAGCACGGGTTTCGCGCTGGGTTTCCTGCTCAATGTAATGCGCCAGTTCGTCAACGTCGCAGATATGCTCGGTGATCGCCACAATCGCGTGTTTCTTGCCTTTATCAATACCGGCTTTGATTTCGCTAACCAGATCTTCACGGCTGAATTCAATTTCCGGCAGCACGATAAATTCACACCCGCCGGCAATGGCCGCCGCCAGGGTCAAATCGCCGCAGTAACGGCCCATGACTTCAACAATGGAGATACGCTGGTGGGAGGAAGATGTGTCGCGCAGGCGGTCAATAGCTTCAACCACGGTTTCCAGGGCAGTGAAGTAACCGATGGTGTAGTCGGTACCGGCCACATCGTTATCGATGGTGCCTGGCAGGCCGATACACGGGAAGCCTTCTTCAGTCAGGCGTTTCGCCCCCATATAGGAACCGTCACCGCCGATAACGACCAACGCATCAATGCTGCGTTTTTTCAGGTTTTCAATCGCTTTGGCGCGTACGCTTTCGTCTCTGAACTCGGGGAAGCGCGCAGAGCCCAGGAAAGTACCGCCGCGGTTGATCATGTCTGAAACGCTGTAACGATCCAGCTGCTCCATGCGATCTTCATACAAACCAAGGTAGCCATCGTAAATACCGAAAACTTCCAGGCCTTCCGTAAGAGCGGCACGCACAACACCACGAATAGCAGCGTTCATACCCGGCGAATCACCGCCACTCGTCAGTACACCGATTTTCTTGATCATGACTACCTCTAAACTGTTAATGCAATTTTTTAAGAATCCTGCCCGCCGCCAACGGCGCTTTGGCGCCATCCCGGCGGCAGAAAACCAGCTTTACGGCTATATTGCTAGATATTATATCAAAAACGCCTGGCTGAATTGATTCATGTCAGGCAATTTTGAGGTAAAAATGCATACGGCACCAGGCTGTGCCACACAATGGTGCATGTGTGCCACCGCGGCTATTTTATCCCATTTACCCACTTAGATTATAGCTCCCAGCACCCGCGTAACGTGGCCGGCACCGTTGAACTGGGATCCTGATGGATAATCACATCAGCACCCGGGAAATGCTGCAATAACGCCAGCTCGACCTGATCGGCCAGGCTGTGCGCCTGCACCAATGGCAAATCGTCGTCCATTTCCAGGTGCAGTTGGATAAACCGCGTTGGCCCGGATTGACGGGTGCGAAGATCATGCGCCCCTTTAATACCCGGCCTGGAAGAGACGATATCAATGATCGCCTGGCGTTCGTCGTCCGGCAAGGTGCGATCCAGCAGCGCCTGCACGGCTTCATAGCCCATTCGCAGCGCACTGTATAAAATATAGACGCCAATCCCCAGGGCAAACAGCGCGTCGGCCCGCTGGAAACCGTACCAACTTAGCCCAAGGGCCACAAGGATAGCACCATTCATCATCACATCTGACTGATAATGCAACATATCAGCTCGCACGGCCTGGCTCCGGGTTTTGCGCACTACCCAGCGCTGGTAAGTGACCAGGATCAGGGTACTAACCAACGCAATGACGGTGACAACCATACCCACGCCGGGCGCTTGCAACACCTGGGGGGAATACAGATGCTGAAAGCCCGTCAGAAACAGGAACAGCGCGGAACCGGAAATAAACATGCTCTGCGCTAACGCGGCCAGCGATTCCGCCTTGCCGTGGCCAAACGTGTGCTCTTCATCGGCCGGCTGCAACGAATAACGAACAACCAACAGGTTGGTCAACGAGGCGGCAATATCCACCAGTGAGTCGACCAGCGCCGCCATCAGGCTCACTGAACCGGTGATGTACCAGGCAACCACCTTGATAAGCAAAAGGACCGACGCCATCACAGTGGCAGCAATGGCTGCAGACTTCACTAGGCGACCATATTGTTGTTCCATAACTTTATCCCATCTTGACTACAAGGCTTAAGTATAACGGAATGGCGCAAGCAGAGAAGGCGGTGACCTTCCGCCGTGATCATCTTGCGATAACACTCGCACTTTTAAATTACCGCAGAATCTAAATTTGCAGCGGCGATTTCATTTCCACATATTCAAGTAGATCTATAAATTTTTATAATAAGTGTGTTTATTTAATTCATTAATATATGGATATATATCTGCACCAGCCCGGTTAATTATCACCAAGTTGGTGCGTTTTTTCTTTCCTCATTAATTTTCGTAAAAACTTATTCTCACACGCCGCTTGCTATCTATCTGTTAATACTCGCCTTCTACAAAAACAAAATATGGCACAAGTTTTGCTGTTTTATTCATGACAGGGCAAGAAATGGAATATGCGTGCCATCACACCAGGGCCAGTGACGTGCGCCCAATTTTGGCGCCGCTCTGGTTTATGGCTATCGGATATAGCGCCAATAACACAGAAAAATGAAAACGTTTTTAATGCGTGGCTTTTCCTAAACGCTCACATTATTAGCAACAGGGGAATACAATGACGGTACTCGGGGAATCTCTGGCGACAGAAAAAACCACAAAATGGATGCAGCTATTTTTGGGGCTGGTTTGTATGGCCTCAATATCAAGCCCGCAATATGTCTGGACGCTACTCACCAAGCCATTTGCCGCAAAGCTCGGGGTTGATTTGCCGGCATTGCAAGTGACATTTTCTTTGCTCATTATTTTGCAAACATTCTTTTCCCCGTTTCAAGGCAAGCTGATCGACCGCTTCGGCCCACGGCTATTAATCTCGATTGGCACGCTGCTTTCTGGATTGAGTTGGGTGCTTTCTTCTCAGATTACCGATTTGGCCCAGCTGTATATCATTTATGGCTGCATCGGCGGGTTAGGCACCGGCATTGTTTACGTCGGGGTGGTTGGCTTGATGGTCCGCTGGTTCCCACAGCAGCGTGGCTTTGCCGCCGGCGCCGTCGCTGCCGGATATGGTATGGGGGCCATTTTGACCACCTTCCCCATCACACTGTCCTTAGGGAGCTACGGCCTGGAACAGACGATGATCGTGTTTGGCGGTATCTTTGCGCTTGTCGGCTTCCTGGCAAGCCAGGGGTTGAAAATACCGCAGAACAGCTCGTTGTTACCCACCAGCACCGTGGTCAAGCAAAACAGCAGCCGCCACTTCACCTCAAAAGAAATGCTGCGCCAGCCACTATTCTGGCTGATGTTCATGATGATGGCCATGATGTCCACCTCCGGGCTGATGGTCACCTCACAAATGGCGGTATTCGCAGAGGATTTCGGCATTAGCCATACCCTGGTGTTCGGCATGGCCGCATTGCCGCTGGCATTAACGCTCGATCGCTTCACTAATGGATTAACCCGCCCGCTGTTTGGTTTTATCTCCGATCGTTACGGCCGGGAAAAAACCATGTTCATCGCCTTTGCGCTCGAAGGCTGCGCCATGACGCTGTGGCTGATGTGCCGTGAAGATCCCATGCTGTTCGTCTTGCTCTCCGGCGTTGTATTCTTTGGCTGGGGTGAGATTTTCTCGTTGTTCCCTTCTACGCTAACGGATACCTTCGGCACGCAAAATGCGACGGCAAATTACGGCTGGTTGTATATGTCGCAGGGGATTGGCGCTATTTTCGGCGGGCCGCTGGCGGCATTGCTCTATCAAAGCACCCAAGGGTGGCATGTGGTGTTTGGCTGTGCGATCTCCCTGGATTTCATCACCGCGGCATTGGCGCTGTGGGTGCTGAAGCCCTGGCGCGAACGCTTCTTGAAAAAGCACGGTTAAGGGCAACGGCAAAAAAGAGGCAAAAAAAACCCCGCCATCATGGCGGGGAAGACAGGGATGGTGTCTATGGCAAGGAAAAACAGGGAACTACTCGGTCGTACTCAACCTCTGGGCAGAGGTCTGCTGCAAACCAGAAATCTGCTGCAGCGTCTGCTGCATTCGTTGCTGATGTTTCTGGTCTAAAACTCTTTTTTGCTCTGGCGTCAGCAGGTTATACATTTGATTGCGTACCCTGGCCATTTCGACCTGGCGTTTAACCTGTTCCTGAGCCATCTTTTCCGCCTGGGCGTACACGGCGGCTTCATCAAATCGGTCTGCAGTGACCAACTTATGCATTGCTTCCATTTCAGCTACATTGACAATAGGTAGATCGTAGCGGGTCTGGCGCATCAAATCGCGCATTTGCTGGCGCTGCTGTTCTGTCAGGCTGACACCATCAAACATATGGTGCTGGCCGGGTGTTCTGCTCAACGCATCGGCAGGGAGTTTTGGTGCAGTTTCCGATGTAGTCTCGGCAGCGAAGGCAACGGTAGAACTCATTGCCAGCAGAGATGCCATAACTACTGCGGTCACCTTACGCATTTTCACTCCTCGCTCGTTTCTCTCTTTGCGAATCAATGTGGGAAAGTGTACTGCTGCCCCTGCAAACATGCGTCAGTGCATGTAAAACTAAGTAAAGTCATGGAATACCGACCATTGATGACGTATTTTGCGTCAGGAGGTAAATAACAATGAACAAGATTCTGCTGGTTGACGACGACCGCGAGTTAACCTCGCTGCTCAAAGAACTGCTTGAAATGGAAGGCTTTAATATTGTTGTCGCGCATGACGGCGAGCAGGCATTATCCCTGCTGGACAGCTCTATAGACCTGCTGTTGCTCGATATCATGATGCCGAAAAAGAACGGCATCGACACGCTTAAAGAATTACGCCAGCACCACCAAACACCAGTCATCATGCTAACCGCGCGCGGCAGCGAACTGGACCGCGTGCTGGGGCTGGAACTGGGCGCGGACGATTATCTGCCGAAACCCTTTAACGATCGCGAACTGGTGGCGCGTATCCGCGCTATCCTGCGCCGCTCCAACTGGAGCGAACAGCAGCAAAATGTGGATACCGGGGCGCCAACCCTGGATGTGGACGGGTTGCAACTCAACCCCGGCCGCCAGGAGGCCAGCTTCGACGGCCAGGTGCTTGATCTCACTGGCACCGAATTCACCCTGTTATACCTACTGGCGCAGCATCTCGGCCAGGTTGTCTCCCGCGAACTGTTAAGCCAGGAAGTGCTGGGCAAACGCCTGACGCCGTTCGATCGCGCAATTGATATGCACATTTCCAACCTGCGCCGTAAACTGCCGGAGCGCAAAGACGGTCACCCGTGGTTCAAAACCCTGCGCGGCCGCGGCTATTTGATGGTATCTGCAGCATGATCAATAGTTTAACGGCACGCATCTTCGCCATATTTTGGTTCACGTTAGCCCTGGTGCTAATGTTGGTGTTGATGGTGCCCAAGCTCGACTCCCGCCAGATAACCGCGTTGCTGGACAGCGAAAAGCGGCAGGGATTGATGCTCGAGCAACACATTGAGGCCGAGTTGCAACAAGACCCGGCCAACGATCTGATGTGGTGGCGGCGTTTATTCCGCGCCATCGACAAATGGGCTCCGCCGGGCCAGCGCCTGCTGCTGGTCACCAGTGAAGGGCGGGTTATCGGCGCTCAACGCAACGAAATGCAGATCGTGCGCAATTTTATCGGCCAGTCAGACAACGCAGACCATCCGAAGAAGAAAAAGTATGGCCGGGTGGAGTTGGTCGGCCCTTTTTCAGTGCGCGACGGTGAAGACAATTACCAACTGTACCTGATCCGCCCCGCCAACAGCCCGCAGTCCGACGTCATCAACCTGATGTTCGATCGTCCGTTCCTGTTACTGATCGTCACCATGCTGATCAGCGCCCCGCTGCTGCTTTGGCTGGCCTGGAGCCTGGCAAAACCGGCGCGCAAGCTGAAAAATGCGGCGGACGACGTGGCGCGCGGCAACCTGAAACAGCATCCCGAACTGGAAGCCGGGCCGCAGGAATTCCTGGCTACCGGCGCCAGCTTTAATCAGATGGTCAGCGCGTTGGAACGGATGATGACCGCCCAGCAGCGTTTAATCTCCGATATCTCACACGAGCTGCGCACGCCGCTCACCCGTTTGCAGTTGGCGACCGCATTGATGCGCCGCCGCCACGGCGAAGGGCACGAATTGGCGCGTATCGAAACCGAAGCGCAGCGGCTAGACTCCATGATCAACGATCTGTTGGCGCTGTCGCGCGGCCAGCAAAAAAGCGAGCTGGCGCGTGAAATGCTCAAGGCCAACGAGCTGTGGGCAGACGTGCTGGATAATGCCCGCTTTGAAGCCGAACAGATGGGCAAACACCTGGAGGTGACCTCGCCCCCCGGCCCGTGGGCGCTGTTTGGCAATGCCAGCGCGCTGGACAGCGCATTGGAAAACATCGTGCGTAATGCCCTGCGTTACTCGCATACGCGCATTGCCGTGGCGTTCAGCGCGGATAATCAGGGGATCACCATTGTGGTGGACGACGACGGCCCAGGCGTCAGCGCCGAAGACCGCGAGCAAATTTTCCGCCCATTCTATCGCACCGATGAAGCCCGCGACCGCCAATCCGGCGGCACCGGCCTGGGGCTGGCGATCGTTGAAGCGGCGATCAACCAGCACCGCGGCTGGGTAAAAGCCGAAGACAGCCCGCTGGGCGGCCTGCGGCTGGTGCTATGGCTGCCGCTGCACCAGCGTAAATCCGCAGTGTGACTGGGCAGCCAGATTTTGCTATCCTGCGCCCCTCGTTATGAGGGGCTTTACATGTTGAATATCGTTTTATTTGAACCCGAAATCCCACCGAATACCGGCAATATCATCCGCCTGTGCGCCAATACCGGCTTCCAACTGCACCTGATCGAACCGATGGGCTTCCCCTGGGACGACAAGCGGCTGCGCCGAGCCGGGCTGGATTATCATGAATTCGTCAACATTAAGCGCCATGCCAACTACGCCGCGTTCCTTGCCAGCGAAAACCCCCAGCGGCTGTTTGCGCTGACAACCAAAGGCACCCCGGCACACAGCGCGGTCAGCTATCAGGCCGGCGACTACCTGCTGTTTGGCCCGGAAACCCGCGGCCTGCCGGCCAGCATTCTTGATGCCCTGCCCACACAGCAAAAGATCCGCATCCCAATGCAGGCGCAAAGCCGCAGCATGAACCTGTCCAACGCCGTCGCGGTGGTGGTGTATGAAGCCTGGCGCCAGTTGGGCTACGCCGGCGCGTTAATCAAGGAATAGCCGCGAGCACGGCAGGTAAGATAAGGCGGCGCGATGAAAGTGCGCCGTAAAGGCAAGCTACGCAGGAATAATCAGGCAGCCCGTGAACATCAGATACCGTCGCCGTATTCAAAGCCGTGGTTAACACCGTTGAAGTATTGGTTCATATCCATTGATGGCGTATCGCTTTCCGGCCGGCCAACGATGCGGGCCGGCACGCCGGCTGCGGTGGTATGCGGCGGCACCGGCTGCAATACCACCGAACCCGCGCCAATCTTCGCCCCTTTGCCGACTTCGATATTGCCAAGGATTTTGGCGCCGGCGCCAATCATCACGCCTTCGCGGATTTTCGGGTGGCGATCGCCCGTGGTTTTGCCGGTACCGCCGAGCGTAACCGACTGCAAAATAGACACGTTGTCTTCCACAACGGCGGTTTCACCAATCACAATGCCGGTTGCGTGATCGAGCATGATGCTGGAGCCGATAGTCGCGGCCGGATGAATATCCACGCCAAACGATACGGAAATCTGGTTTTGCAGATAAACAGCCAGGGCACGGCGCCCCTGCAGCCACAGCCAGTGGCCGATGCGATAGGCTTGTAGCGCATGGAAACCTTTTAAATACAGCAGCGGGGTGGAGTATTTATCCACTGCCGGATCGCGCAGGCGCACGGCGAGGATATCGCGCGCCGCTGAAATAATCATTTGCCCGTCGGCATGGTAGGCGTCTTCCACAACTTCACGCACAGCGATGGCCGGCATGATGGGGTTCGCCAGCTTGTTCGCCAGAATGTAGCTCAACGCACTGCCCAAATTCTCATGTTTGAGCAATGTCGCATGGAAAAAGCTGGCCAGCATCGGTTCACTATCAGCCAGCGTTCTCGCTTCTGTTTTTATGTTACTCCAGACCTTTTCCAACTCTTCTGACGACATCACTTTCCTCTCAGCATTGCAAAAGTCCCCTTGCCAGCGGCCTGGCAAAGGGCTTAATCGAACTGCCGTGCGCAACCAACGTTACGCTGCGGGGCGACGAAGCCCCACTGATGATACAAAATCAGGCGCTGTGCTTTTCATCTTTTCTTGTGCGCCCCAACAGGCTTAAAGCCGCTTCGCGTGCGTCCTTATGGCAATACAGCACCTGATAAATCTGTTCAGTTATCGGCATTTCCACACCGTGACGCTGCGCCAGCGCCAGCACTTCTTTGGTATTACGGTAACCTTCAACCACCTGGCCGATATCCGCCTGCGCCTGTTCCACGCTGACCCCTTGCCCCAGCATAATCCCGAAGCGGCGGTTGCGTGATTGGTTATCCGTACAGGTGAGCACCAAATCGCCCAGCCCGGCCATCCCCATAAACGTGGAAGGCTCGGCCCCCAACGCAGCGCCCAGGCGGCTCATTTCCGCCAGGCCACGGGTAATTAACGCCGTACGCGCATTGGCACCGAAGCCGATACCGTCCGACATCCCTGCGCCGATGGCTATCACGTTTTTCACCGCGCCGCCCAGCTGCACGCCGATAAAATCCGGGTTGCTGTAGACACGGAAGCTTTTGCCGCAGTGCAGCAATTGCTGTAAATCTTCGGCAAACTGCGCGTCGGTAGCGGCCAGCGCAATCGCCGTCGGTAACCCTGCCGCCAGTTCTTTGGCGAAGGTTGGCCCGGAAACCACCGCCAGCGGGATAGTATCCCCCAGCGCTTCGCGCGCCACGTCTTGCAACAGGCGGCCCGTTTCCGCTTCCAGCCCTTTGGTCGCCCAGACAACGCGTGCGTCCTGGCGCAGCAGCGGTTTTAATTGCCGCAGCACTTCACCAAAAACGTGGCTGGGAACCACCACCAGCACATTGCGGCTGGCAGCCAACGCGCGGGCCAAATCGGCCTCTAAATGCAGGGTATCAGGGAAGGCCACACCGGGCAAAAACGCCTGGTTGCAGCGCTCTTGCTGCATTTTTTCTATCTGCCGGGGATCGTGGCCCCACAGCACGACAGTATGGCCATTACGCGCCAGCGTAATGGCCAAAGCGGTGCCGTACGAGCCGGCACCGATGACGGTCATTGAAGCCTTTACCGTGTCCATCAGGCATCCTGATGCGGTGCGGCACCTTCGCCTTCAGCCTGCTGTTGCAGATAGTTCATGAACAGCGCGTCGAAGTTGACAGGTGCCAAATTCAGTTGCGGGAATGTACCGCGTGAAACCAGGCTGGTGATGCATTCACGGGCATACGGGAACAGAATGTTCGGGCAGTATGCGCCCAGGCAATGCGCCAGTTGCGTACCTTCAATGCCGGAAACGGAGAAGATACCGGCCTGCTGGACTTCGCACAGAAATGCCGTTTCTTCACCCAGGCTCGCCGTGACGGTGACACGCAGCACGACTTCATACACCTCTTCCGCCAGTTGGCTGGACGCGGTATCCAGATCAAGTTTAACTTCTGGCTGCCATTCCTGCTGGAAAACCTGCGGCGCATTTGGCGCTTCGAAAGAGATATCCTTGGTGTAAATACGCTGAATCTGGAACGCCATTTCTGTGCTGTTTTGTTCTGACATGTGTGTAATACCCTTAGTTAAACGTCCTTATTGGATGTTCAGCAACCGAACCCGCCCGTTTGTTTACAACAGCGGCTCCAGGCCGCCACGAGCATCGAGTGCATACAGGTCATCGCAGCCCCCGATGTGCTGGCCATCAATGAAAATTTGAGGCACGGTGGTGCGCCCACTGCGGGCAATCATTGCTTCACGCTTTACGTTGTCGCCGTCAATCGCAATCTCATTAAACGCAGCGCCTTTCTCTTTCAGCAGCGCTTTGGCGCGATGGCAGAACGGACAGGTCGCTTTAGTATAAATATCGATGTTAGCCATGAATCACCACCTCAAACAGGTTAATAAATTATTTACCGCGCGCCAAAGGCAGATTATCGCCGATCCAGCCGGCAATACCTTCCTTCAGGGTGGATACGTTTTCAAAACCGGCTTTACTCAGGTTCTCTGCCGGCTCACGTGATGCCGTGCCGTTGGCGCATACCACGATAATTGGGCGTGCCTTGTGTTTTTCAAGCTCGCCCAGGCTGCCGCTTTTAATTTCACTGGCGGTCAGGTTAATCGCATTGGCGATATGGCCCTTACGAAAATCTTCACGGCTGCGGGTGTCTACAACCACGGCATCTTCTTTGTTGATCAAGCGTGTCGTCTCGCCACGGGTGATGTCCTTAACCTTGGAAAAACGGCTTTTGAAGGTCATCACGATCACGGCAACCAGCAAGGCAACCCAGGCCAGGCTCAGTATCGGATGCCGGCTAATGAATGGCATAATTTCTTGCAGCATGGGGGGTAACAACTCCCGTTAAGTTAAGGGGAAAAAATAAATCAAGGCTCCAGAGTATACCTGCCGAATTGAGCAAATACAGCCAATAAGCGAGCACGATTGTAGAAACTGCGCGGCGCAATGGAAAAATCCCTGTCTGCAGCCAAGAAAGTTAACCTTTGTTCAACGCAACTTTGATCTCTCTGGGCTCTTTTTGACCTGGCCCGCGGTAAAATTCCCGCGAAAAACGAGGATGAATAGCCCTCCACCCGGTGCGGACGGAGGGCTATTCATAACTTAAGTAATAATAACGAGGTTAGTGCAATGTCGAGCAATAAAAAGCCTATGGTACTGGTGATTCTGGATGGTTACGGCCACCGGGAAGACCAGCAGGACAACGCCATTCTGAACGCCAAAACGCCGGTTATGGATCGCCTGTGGCAACAGCAACCGCATACGCTGATTGCCGCATCCGGCCTGGATGTCGGCCTGCCTGACGGCCAGATGGGCAACTCGGAAGTCGGCCACGTCAACCTGGGCGCCGGGCGCATCGTGTATCAGGATCTCACCCGCCTGGACAAGGAAATCAAAGACGGCGAATTCTTTGCCAACCCAGTATTGACCGCCGCCGTAGATAAAGCCGTCAAGGCCGGCAAAGCGGTGCATATTATGGGCCTGATGTCACCGGGCGGCGTACACAGCCACGAAGCGCACATCCTGGCGATGGTAAACCTGGCCGCACAGCGTGGGGCGAAGGCCATCTACCTGCATGCCTTCCTGGATGGGCGTGACACCCCGCCGCGTAGTGCCGAGCAATCACTGAAACGATTCAGTGATGAATTCGCCAAACTGGGCACCGGCCGTATCGCCTCCCTGATTGGCCGCTATTACGCGATGGACCGCGATAACCGTTGGGATCGCGTGCAGTTGGCCTATGATCTGTTAACCCAGGCCAAGGGCGAGTTCACCGCCGCCAACGCCGTCGCCGGCTTGCAGGCAGCCTATGCCCGCGATGAAAACGACGAATTCGTCAAACCCACCGTGATCCAGGCGCCAGGCGAAGCCAACGCAGAAATGAATGACGGCGACGCACTGATTTTTATGAACTTCCGTGCTGACCGTGCGCGCCAGATTACCCGCGCCTTTGTCGAACCGGGCTTTAACAGCTTCCCGCGCGCCAAAGTGGTGAAATTCTGCGATTTCGTCATGCTGACCGAATATGCCGCCGATATCAAAACCGCCTGCGCGTATCCACCGACTGCCCTGGTGAATACTTTCGGCGAATGGCTGATGAAACACGACAAAACCCAGCTGCGCATTTCCGAAACCGAAAAATACGCCCACGTGACCTTCTTCTATAACGGCGGTGTGGAAGAGCCGTTCAAAGGCGAAGACCGCGTGCTGATCAACTCCCCGAAAGTGGCCACTTACGATCTGCAGCCGGAGATGAGCTCGGCGGAGCTGACCGATAAGCTGTTGAGCGCGATCAATAGCGGCAAGTACGACGCCATCATCTGTAACTACCCGAATGGCGACATGGTCGGCCATACCGGCGTATACGATGCGGCGGTGAAAGCGGTTGAAACGCTGGATAGCTGTATTGCGCAGGTTGTGGAAGCAGTGAAAGCCGCTGATGGCCAGTTGTTGATCACCGCTGACCACGGCAACGCCGAGAAGATGCGCGATCCGGCCACCGGCCAGGCCCACACGGCGCATACCAACCTGCCGGTACCGTTGATTTACGTCGGCAAGCCGGCCAAAGCGGTCAACGGCGGCAAGCTTTCCGATATCGCGCCGACTCTGCTGTCGCTGATGGGCATGGAAATCCCGCAAGAGATGACTGGTAAGCCGCTGTTCATCGTGGAATAATCCTTCTCCATGAGGGAGAAGGCGTATTTTGCACTATCAAGGGTAACCCGAAGCGCAAACGCAGGCAGCCAGTTGCTGCCTGCCCGTACCGCGCCACGGACGTTGACCATCCTGTGCGCCAGCGTGTTATGCGCTGGCGCATTGTTGTTTCCGCTATCCGGCCACACGGCGGAAGACAACAAATCCCAGCTAAAAGACATTCAGCAAAGCATTGCCGAGAAAGAAAAAGCCGTTAAGCAACAGCAAAAACAGCGCAGCGCTTTGCAAGAGCAACTCAAGACCCAGGAAAAGAGCATTGCGCAGGCCAGCCGTTCGCTGCGCGATACGCAGAATACGCTCGGTACGCTGGCTAAAGATATTTCCAACCTGAATGCCTCTATCGCCAGGCTGCAAAAGCAGCAGGCCACGCAACAGGACATCCTCGCCGGGCAGCTTGACGCCGCCTTTCGGCAGGGGCAACACAGCGCGTTGCAATTAATTCTCAGCGGTGAAGAAAGCCAGCGCAGTGAACGCATTCTGGCCTACTTCGGCTATCTAAACGAAGCACGGCAAAAAAACATCGAAGCACTGAAACAAACCCGTGCCGAACTGGCCAGCCAGAAAACCACGCTGGTCGCCAAGCAGGGGCAGCAAAAAACGCTGCTCAGCGCCCAGCAAACCCAGCAGCAGCAGTTGGAGCAGGCGCGCAGCGCCCGTAAGAAAACCCTGTCGGCGCTGGAAAGTTCGTTGGAAAAAGATCAGCAGCGGCTGGTCGAACTGCGCCAAAACGAAACGCGCTTGCGCGATCAGATCGCCCGCGCCGAGCGCGAAGCCCGGGCCCGCGCTGAACGTGAAGCCCGCGAAGCCGCCCGGGTGCGTGAACAGGTGCGCGCCAAAGAACAGCAGGCGAAGAAAACCGGCTCCAGTTATAAACCGACCGAAAGCGAACGTTCACTGATGGCGCGTACCGGCGGCCTGGGCCGCCCAGGCGGGCAGGCCATCTGGCCAGTGCGCGGTAGCATCATCCACCGCTTCGGCGAAGCGCTGCAAGGCGAGCTGCGCTGGAAAGGCATGGTGATTTCCGCCCCGGAAGGCAGCGACGTAAAAGCCATTGCCGATGGCCGCGTATTGATGGCCGACTGGCTGCAAGGCTACGGCCTGGTAGTGGTGGTTGAACACGGGAAAGGCGATATGAGCCTGTATGGCTACAACCAGAGCGCGCTGGTCAACGTGGGTGCGCAAGTGCGTGCCGGCCAGCCAATCGCCCTGGTGGGAACCAGCGGCGGCCAGGGAACGCCGTCGCTCTACTTCGAAATCAGGCGCCAGGGCCAGGCGGTTAACCCACTACCGTGGTTGGGAAGATAGGTTTGCACGATATCAAAACACGCATTGCCGTACTCACGGCCGCTTTGCTGCTGGCCTGCTCCGCACAGGCCGGCAAGCTGTCGATTGTCATTGATGACGTGGGCTACCGCCCGCATGAAGAAAATGCCGTGCTGCAAATGCCGGTGGCGATTTCTGTCGCCGTGTTGCCCAATGCGCCGCACGCCCGGCTGATGGCGACCCGCGCGCACAGCCAGGGGCGTGAAGTGTTGATTCACATGCCCATGGCGCCGCTCAGCAAACAGCCGCTGGAGCGCGATACGCTGCAGCCTTCCATGAGCAGCGAAGAGATTCAGCGCATTATCCGCAACGCGGTCAATAACGTGCCCTACGCGGTTGGCATGAACAACCATATGGGCAGCGCCATGACCGCCAGCCTGCCGGCGATGCAGAAAGTCATGCAAACGCTGGCCGGCTACCAGTTGCTGTATTTCCTCGACAGTATGACCATCGGCAGCAGCCAGGCGACTAACGCAGCGGCAGGCACCGGCGTCAAAGTCATCAAGCGCAAAGTGTTTCTGGATGATACCGCCAACGAAGCGGATATCCGCCGCCAATTCAACCGCGCGGTGGAATTGGCTCGCCGCAACGGCTCGGCGATCGCCATCGGCCACCCACGGCCGGCGACGGTGAAAGTGCTGCAGCAAATGCTGGCGGTGCTGCCGCCCGATATCGTGCTGGTCAAGCCGAGCGCCCTGCTCAACGAGGTTGCGCACAGCGGCGGCGGCTACGTGCCGCCGGCCAAACCGCAAAAACCACAGCCGAAGAACCCGTTCAAAGGGGCGATCAAACAGTGCAAGATCGTGTTGCCGAAAGAAAAAGTGAACGCGGCCACCGCGCTCGGCGTGATCAGCGAAAGCCTGGCGCAATCGCCGGCAGGGGTATTTATCAAACAGCAGTGGCAACGCTGGGCGGGCGAGAAAGACTAAGCGAAGAAACAGGGTAGGCTTTCATCTCACCCGTTTGATAAGCGCCCGTAGCCCCTCGGCTGGCCCCGGCCGAGGATTTTCCTCACCGTTAGCATTCCTTGCCATTCCGCCATATTACCCCTAGAAAATCCGAATATAGCGCCGATTAAACACTGCCTGACGTGTGGGATATTAGGAGCCTGCCGATGTTCGCAACGATACGAAATGCTATTATAGGCAACATATAGTGTGGGGCGTTGTGCACCACCGGCAGATTAACAGGGGTAAACCCAATGATTATCGTCACTGGCGGCGCCGGCATGATCGGCAGTAATATCGTTAAAGCACTGAATGATAACGGGTATCGCGATATCCTGGTGGTGGATAACCTGAAAGACGGCACCAAATTCATCAACCTGGTCGATCTCGATATCACCGACTACATGGACAAGGAAGACTTTATCGGCAGCATCATGGCCGGTGACGATCTGGGCGATATCGACGCCGTTTTTCATGAAGGCGCCTGTTCCGCCACCACCGAGTGGGACGGCAAGTACATGATGGAAAACAACTATCAGTACTCCAAAGAGCTGCTGCACTACTGCCTGGAACGTGAAATCCCGTTCCTGTATGCGTCATCCGCCGCCACTTACGGTGGCCGCAGCGAAAACTTCGTTGAAGAACGCAAGTACGAGCAACCGCTGAACGTTTACGGCTATTCCAAATTCCTGTTCGATCAGTACGTGCGTGAGATCCTGCCGCAGGCCGACTCGCAGATCTGCGGCTTCCGTTACTTCAACGTCTACGGCCCGCGTGAAGGCCATAAAGGCAGCATGGCCAGCGTGGCTTTCCACCTGAACAACCAGATCAAGAGCGGCGAGAATCCAAAACTGTTCGCCGGCAGCGAAAACTTCAAGCGCGATTTCATCTATGTCGGCGATGTGGCGGCGGTGAACCTGTGGTTCTGGAAAAACGGCGCCTCCGGCATCTTCAACTGCGGTACCGGCCGTGCGGAAACCTTCCAGGCCGTCGCCGATGCGGTGGTTGATTTCCACCAGACCGGCGCTGTGGAATACATTCCGTTCCCGGAAAAACTGAAAGGGCGCTACCAGGCTTACACCCAGGCCGATCTCACCAAGCTGCGTGCAGCGGGTTACGATGCGCCGTTCAAAACCGTCGCTGAAGGGGTGAAAGATTACATGGCCTGGTTAAACCGCGCCGATCAGGCTTAAGGGAATACATACACGGTATGAAAATACTGGTCATTGGCCCTTCATGGGTTGGCGATATGATGATGTCGCAAAGCCTCTACCGCACCCTGAAGGCTGAACACCCTGCCGCAGAGATCGATGTGATGGCTCCGGCCTGGTGCCGCCCGTTGCTGGCGCGTATGCCGGAAGTCAACCAGGCGCTGGCCATGCCGCTCGGCCACGGCGCCCTGGCGCTCGGCGAACGCCGCCGCCTGGGCCATAGCCTGCGCGCCAACCGTTACGATCGCGCCTATGTGCTGCCCAACTCGTTTAAATCTGCGCTGGTGCCGTTCTTCGCCCAGGTGCCGCAACGCACCGGCTGGCGTGGCGAAATGCGTTACGGCCTGCTGAATGATATCCGGACGCTGGATAAGTCGGCCTTTCCATTGATGGTTCAGCGCTATGTGGCGCTGGCGTATGACAAAAAACGCATCCGCAGCGCCGGAGATTTGCCCCAGCCGCTGCTGTGGCCGCAACTGCGGGTCAGCGAGGAAGAGATTGCGGAAACCACCTCCGCGTTCAACCTTACCGACGCGCGGCCAATGATTGGGTTCTGCCCCGGCGCCGAATTCGGGCCGGCCAAGCGCTGGCCGCATTATCACTACGCCGATCTGGCGCAGATGCTGATCGACCAGGGCTACCAGATTGCCCTGTTCGGCTCCGCCAAGGATCACCCGGCCGGCGAGCAGATCCGCGCAGCGCTGGCGGAAAGCTCGCGCGAATTTTGCCTCAATTTAGCCGGGCAAACCCAGTTGGAGCAGGCGGTGATCCTGCTTGCCGCCTGCCGTGCGGTGGTCAGCAATGACTCTGGGCTGATGCACGTTGCCGCCGCGCTCAACAAGCCGCTGATTGCGCTCTATGGCCCGAGCAGCCCGGATTTCACGCCGCCGTTGTCCAACAAGGCCAAGGTGATCCGGTTAATCAGCGGTTACCACAAAATTCGCAAAGGCGATGCCGACCAGGGCTATCATCAAAGCCTGATCGATATTCAGCCGCAGCAGGTATTGGATGCGCTGACGCCATTGCTTGCCGCCAGCGAGGAATAATCATGCATGTGCTGATCGTTAAAACCTCCTCGATGGGGGACGTGCTGCACACGCTGCCGGCATTGACCGATGCCATGCAGGCGCTGCCCGGCATCCGCTTTGACTGGGTGGTGGAAGAAGGCTTTAGCCAGATCCCCGCTTGGCACCCTGCGGTAGACCGCGTGATCCCGGTGGCCATCCGCCGGTGGCGCAAAAACTGGTTTGGCACACAAACGCGCCAACAGCGCTGCGACTTCAAACGCCAATTGCAGCAACGCACCTACGACGCGGTGATCGACGCGCAGGGGCTGATGAAAAGCGCAGCGTTGATCACCCGCATCGCCAAGGGCAGTAAGCACGGCCAGGATTGCAAAAGCGCGCGCGAACCCTTCGCCAGCTGGTTTTACGACCACCGCTATGACATCGGCAAGCAGCAGCACGCCGTGGAGCGCACCCGCGAACTGTTCGCCAAAAGCCTGGGCTACGAAAAACCGCAAACCCAGGGCGATTACGCCATTGCGGCGCGCTTTCTTAGCCAGCCGCCGGCAGATGCGGGCCAGTATCTGGTGTTCCTGCACGCCACCACGCGGGATGAAAAGCACTGGCCGGAGCCAAACTGGCGCCAGTTGATCGCACTGATAGCCCCCACCGGGTTGAAAATCAAACTGCCCTGGGGCGCCGAGCACGAGCACCAGCGTGCGGTGCGGCTGGCCGAAGGTTATCCCCACGTTGAGGTGCTGCCGAAGCTCAGTCTGCAGCAGGTTGCCGAAGTGCTGGCCGGCGCCAGAGGGGTAGTTTCGGTAGACACCGGCCTCAGCCACCTGACCGCCGCGCTCGATCGCCCAAACATCACGCTGTTCGGCCCGACGGATCCGGGGTTGATCGGCGGGTACGGGAAAAATCAGTATGCCTGCCGGCCAGATGCGGGCAATAAGATGGCGGATATTCACGCCCAGCAGGTTTATCACCTGCTGGAGCAGTACAAGATACTGTAAACCGGTTTTAGAGACCTGGAATCACACCATGGCAACGAGGAAGATACTCAGTATTGTTCTCACCGCGCATAACTGCGAGGCCTATCTGAACGATGCGTTGAGCAGCCTGAAACATGCGTTAGGCGGGATGGCCGAAGGTTATGAAATTATCCTGATTAGCGATGCATCCACCGATCGCACGGCAGAAATGCTGCAGCGGTTCGCCAGCGATAACGCCCATGCACAGGTGTTCCAGGTTGAATTCCGTAATATTGGCAAAGTGCGAAACTTCGCTATCGAGCAATGCAGCGGTGAGTACGTCACCATGATTGACGGTGACGATCAGGTTTTGCCGGGCTCACTGGCTGATATCATGCGCTATCTGGCCGCCACCAAGCCCGATCTGTTGCTGACCGGGCTGAATGAAATCTACCCCCACAGCAAGCAGCCGGTAACGTGGGGCGGGCTGCAGCCAAAGCCGCTGACGCAGCAGGCAGCCATCAAAACGTTCCTGATCCACAAAGATTTTCAGGCGCACTTTATTGGCCAGTTTATCCGGCGCGGGCTGCTGGCGGCTCATCCGTTCCCCGAGTTCAAGTGCTATGAAGACGCCTACCTGTTCCCGACGATCCTGAACCACTGCCAGAATATTATTTTTTCGCCGCGCGGGCACTATCTGTATTTCAAACGCGGCAACAGCCTTTCCAGCCAGATTGACGAGCAAAAGATCAATCTGCTGGTTGAAGCCACCGCCAAGATGGACCGGGATTTTGGCCCGCAGTACGCCAACCTGATCGCCTGCCACTGGCTCAAGATTTACCAGCGCTATGGGGAAACGCTGCCCGATTCGCGCAACCGCCAGCGGATTATCGCGCGCATCAACAGCATCCGCCCGCTGTCTTTCTTGCTGGATCCGGCTATACGATTGAGTTTTAAAAGAAAATACCTACAGGCCAGACATGGGAAATAGCCGGATAAGCCAACTGCTGGGGTTAGCGCCCGGCAGTGAGCATGGCATTAAGGAAACCCGGTACCTGGGCCGAGAAGGCCAGCCTGCGGGTAGCGGCTACCCTATCGCCTTCGGCGTTGACGGCAACTTCATCCGCCACGCCTGTATCGCCATTCAATCGCTGATCGCCCAGGCGGGATCTGCGCAACTTCGCTTCCATCTGATCACCTCGGAAGACACCGCCGGCGTGGCGGACAAGCTGCAGGCGCTGGTGGCCGGCACCGATCACGGTATCCACACCCACCAGCTCCCGGAGGCGCTTTTTGCCAACCTGCCGGCCACGGCGCTGTTCACCAAAGCCATTTACTACCGCCTGTTGGCGCCCTATCTGCTTGAGCAGCAAGAAACCCTTCTCTACCTGGACGCCGATATCGTCTGCATCAACCCGTTTATCACGATTTATCAACAGCTAACCGCCACACCGGAAGTGGCCTGCGTGGTGAGCGAGGATGCGCCTTTGGCGGCGGGCCTGGCTGGCAAGATAGGCCTGCGTGGCACGCGTTATTTCAACTCCGGCATGCTGCTGATCGACGTGCAACGCTGGTTGCAGGCCGCCATCAGTGAGAAGGTGCTCGCGGTATTGAAGGAACGCGGGGATCATTTCCAGTATATGGATCAGGATGCGCTGAATATTGTCCTGGAAGGCAAGGTTAAATTTATAGATCGAAAATACAATACGATTTTCATGCTGGAGCATAACGAGAAAGGCTACGCCAAGATGCCGGCGAATAACACGGTATTCCTGCATTATGCCGGTGCAGATAAACCCTGGCAGCAGTGGAATAAACAACGGGGCTGCCGTTTTTATACGGATGTTTACCAAACATCGCCCTGGGCAGCATGGCCTTTTGATTTGCCACGGCACGATCAGCAGGCAAAAAAAATGTATAAGCGGCTTTTCCGCGAAAAGAAATACCTTTCGGGTTTACGCTGGTATATCCGTTATTTCATCTTGCGCTACGGTAAATGAGGAAGCAAAGTGCCGAACGAATCACGCAACACATTGATCATTTTTAATCTTTGTTTTTTAGCGTTGATCGCTTCCCTGGCGATGCTCTTGGCGATCAAGGGGTATCCAGAGAAGATTTTTTATCTCACCAGCTATGTGGCGGTGATCTACAGCGTGGTGCATATCTATAAAAGCCCGCGCAGCCTGCTGGAAAACAAGGCGTTGCTTTGCCTGCTGGTTTCCCTGCTGCTGTTTGGCGCCAGCAAGTTAATCTGGGCCGAGCTGTTCCACAACACCCATTTCACGGACATCAGGGATAACTACCATACCGTCGGGAAACGCTTTCTGCTGGCCGCCTTTGTGCTGTTTTACTTTTACCAATGCCGCACGTTGCTGCATAAAGACGTATTGAAACTCGGCGTGGTGATGCTGTTTATCGGGCTGCTTGCGGCGCTGTGGCTGGGATATGCCTCCCGCCCGACCCTTGAAGATTCCCGCGTGAAATGGACCACCGATGCGGCGACCACCGGCGCCTATGTGGCCGTGATTATTTCCATGGCCGCCGCCGTGCTGGTGCGTAAATGCTTTCAGGTGTCCAAGGTGTCGGTCGCGTTGTTCCTGGCGATCTTTATCATCAATATGGCCATGGTGCTGATGACCGAAACTCGGGCCGCCATTTTATTTACCCCGGTGTTATATATCGCCTTCTTCCTCACCTACTACCGCCATATCAGTAAGCATATACAGGCCATGCTGGCGGCCGTGATGCTCGCCGGCGCCGCCCTGGTGCTTTACGGCGCCTGGGATCGCGTGGCGCAAATCCAAACGGATATCGCGCAGTACCACACGAATAACGACACCTCGATTGGCTCACGTTTCTCTATTTGGAAATCCGGCTGGTACAGCGTCGCTCCGCGCTTCCTGGGGCAAAACCCCGACCAGCGCTATCAGAAAGTGGAAGAATATGTAAACCGCTATGAAAGGGGCAACCCGGAGGCCTCGCGGAATCTGGCCTACCATCTGCATAATGACATGCTCGAAACCCTTTCGCTGCAGGGAATATTCGGCCTGCTGGCGCTACTGTGCTTTTACCTCTCCGGCCTGTGGTTTTCACTGAAAAAAAGCGTTATCAGCAACAGCGGCACTTTTTTTGTGATGGCGCCGGTAATGATATTTGGCATCACCGACGTGGTGCTGATACAAAGCCATACCGCACTGGTGGTGGTGATGACGCTGGCGCTGTCTCTGCCGGCGCTGCGCCAGAAAGCGTAAACAAACAGGCCCCTGAATCACATTCAGGGGCCTGCTGCTACCCGCCGAGACGTCTTCAACCTGCTGCGCTAAAGCAACATTTCCCGCAATAGCCCGTACACCTGATCCACCTCAATCACGCTTAACGGGAAACGCGGATCGCGCGGCGCCTTGTCTTTGTCATTCGGGTTGATATACAGGATCCGGTGCAGCTCAGGATCTTGATACGGCCCGGTATGCCGCGGGTTAGCGGTGTAAAACAGGCTGACGGTGCGCGTTTGCAGCGCAACGGCCAGGTGCAGCGGCCCGGTATCACCGGTAATCAGCACATCCAGTTGCTCAATGATCGCCAGCAGTTGCAGCAGCGTGGTTTTGCCAATATAGCTGGTGACCCTTTGCTGCTCTTCGGGCGACAGCGCGGCCAGGAATTGGCGCTCCAGCTCTTTTTCCTTACCGCTGCCAATCAGCACGATGTGGTATTGCTCACCCAGCGCAAACAACTTGCGCGCCAGGCCGACAAAATTCTCCCGCGGCCAGCAACGCTGTGCTTCTGAAGCCCCCATCTGGAAGCCGATCAGGGTCTTGTTGGTAATCGCCGGCAGCGCATTAAACCGCACCGGGATGCGCATATGGGTATCGCGGTTATCGCAGCCGAGCACCTGTAATAAATCCAGCTTGCGCTGAATCAGGTGGCCTTCATAGCTGCCCTGATGGCAATAAACCCATTGATTCATGTAATCGCCGTCACAGTTGTAGTTGTCACGGATGATGTAGTGGCTACCGGAAAGCACTGCGCTCAGCACGTCGTAGGGAATATAGGAGTGCAGGATCACCGACAGTTCAGGCTTCATTTTGCGCAGGCGGCAAACCAGGCTGAAAATATTCTTAACCTTGTTGTCCCAATAAATGACTTCGTCGAAATAATCGCTGCCCGCCACCAATTGGCGGTTTTTCTCGCTCGATACCAGCGTGAACCTGGCGTTAGGGTAACGCTGTTTCAGCGCATGGATCGCCGGCGTATTAAACATCAGATCGCCAAGCGCGGTGCTGGAATAAATCACGATGCTGCTGAACTCAAGCTTGGCGTTTAAGCCGGCAATATGCTTCATATTGCCAAAGAACCGGGTATACACCTTCAGGAAACGATTGACGGAATCAATCTTGCTTTTCTTCATCTATGCTCAGCTCTTCTTGGTCTGATAATACTCGGCCAGGGTCATGCCAACCGTGCGCGGCTGCAGCCAGGCAAACAGCTGTTCCAAATCGCGGTATAACGCCTCGATATCCTGCGCGTTTTTAAACGTCGGGCTGCCGCCCGGCATAAACTCGGAGGAGTGCAGCATAAATTCAACGTAATCATTGCCTTCCGCCAGGCAACGTTCGGCCACCCGCTTCATTTTATCCAGATTATTGCCGGTCGGGCGCAGCCAGTGCACCGAAGGCGAACGCCGTTTGCCACGCAGCCGATCGTACCCTTGCTTGAGGGCATTCATCAGCCCGGAGTGCCGGTACTGGATGCTGACAGGCACCTCCAGCAATGCAGACTGGCCTGGGCAGGCGATGTTTTGCGGATCGATAAAATAAGCGTGCGCCGGGAAGTGGCGGTAATCGGTGCCGCCGTTGCCCTGCGGGTTGCCGGGCGAATACTGCCAGTTGACGCGCGGCGTGACCGAGCAGTCTACCCGGTAGCCATATTCCAACAGCAGCTGCGCGTAATATTCGTTAAACGCCCAGCGCCCGGCGCGGTGGCTAAGCATCTTGGTCTGGAACGCATCTTCCAGCAGCTTGGTCATGTGATCGACCTTGGCGCGGATTTGCTCTGCCGGATATTCAATCAGATACGGTTTGTAGCGCCAGTCGTCTTCGGTCAACGGCGCCAACGGCGGGCTGTTCCAGGCATGCAGATGCATGCCCACTTCGCCGGCGCCGCGCGCGATGACATCGCGGGCAAACTCGACATAACCGGCATCCGATACCATCTCGTAATTGGTGAGATAAACCGGCTTGAACGCATACTTCTCGCACAACGCCTGGAAGCGCGGCAGAAAACGCGTATTTTCAGTCGAAATGCGATCGTGGTTTTGCCACAGGTTATCGCCTTCGGTATCAATCGTGATGAGAAACGCCGGTTTGGTCATAAATATCTAGCCTGATATCAACAGAGTGCATATGTTACGCAGCCCGTTTCTTCAGGGCAAACGACTTTGCTGCCAGCATTGGACAACGTGGGCCGGCGTTTGTCACCCCGCGGCGCGCTTTTTTTCACCGCGCAGCAAGAAAACCGGGCAACAGTAGCCACATGCTATCACGTCCTTTAGAATCAACGGTTGGTCATACGGAAACAGCCCATCATGAATAAAGCGCCAGCCCCAGTTCCAGCAGCATCCATACAACGTATCTTATTGATAAAATTACGCCACCACGGCGATATGCTGTTGACCACGCCGGTGATCAACACCCTGCGTGCCAACTATCCGCAGGCGAAAATCGACGTGCTGTTGTATAAGGAAACGCAGGACATGCTGGCCAGCAACCCGGCGCTATCAACGGTGTTCGCCATCGATCGCCAATGGAAAAAGCTGGGCACCAAAGCCCATCTGGGCCACGAATGGCGGCTGATTCGCCAACTGCGGGCGCAACGTTACGATCTGGTCGTTAACCTGGCTGACCAATGGCGCAGCGCCATCGTCACACGGATGACGGGAGCACGTATCCGCCTTGGGTTTGACTTCCCCAAACGGCGTGGCTTCCTCTGGCGCCACTGCCACACCCAACTGGTGCCGGTAGACGGGCACGGCGCCATGCACACTGTGGAACAGAACCTCTCGCTGCTGCAACCGTTGGGGCTGGCCACCACCAGCCAGCAGGTCACCATGAGCTACACGCCGCAAGATTGGCAGGCCAGCGAGCTGCTGCTGCGGGAACAGGGGGTCAACGGCGACTATATCGTAGTGCAGCCCACCTCCCGCTGGTTCTTCAAGTGTTGGAGCGAAGAAAAAATGGCGGCAACCATCAGCGCGCTGCAGGCCGACGGCCACACGCTGGTGCTCACCGCCGGGCCTGATGCCAAAGAGCGAAATATGGTCGAGCAGATTTTGGCGCATTGCCCGGCCCAGGGCGTGGTTTCCCTGGCCGGCCGTTTGACCCTGCGCCAGCTTGCCGCGCTGATTGACCATGCCCGCCTGTTTATCGGCGTGGATTCCGTGCCGATGCATATGGCCGCCGCGCTGCAAACCCCCTGTATCGCACTGTTCGGCCCGTCAAAGCTGACCTTCTGGCGCCCCTGGCAGGCGATCGGCCAGGTTATCTGGGCCGGTGACTACGGCCCCCTGCCCGATCCGGATGATATTGATACCGGCACCGAACAGCGTTACCTCGACCTTATTCCTGCAGACGCGGTGATCGCCGCCGCGCGGAGCCAGCTCCTATGAAAGCATGTCGTTTGGCGATAGTGCGCCAAAAATACCGCCCGGACGGCGGTGCCGAACGTTTTGTGTCCCGCGCTCTGGAGGCGTTGGAACAGCAAGATCTTGAACTGAACGTCATCACCCGTGAATGGCAGGGCGATGCCAACCCCAACTGGCATATCCACTTGTGCAACCCGATGAAATTCGGCCGTATCAGCCGGGAACGAGGGTTTGCCGAAGCAGCACGCACGCTGTGGCAGGCGGAAAAGTTTGATCTGGTGCAAAGCCATGAGCGCATTCCGGGCTGCGATATCTACCGCGCAGGCGACGGCGTGCACCGCCGCTGGCTGCTGCAACGCGCGCGCCTGTTGCCGGAATGGCGGCGCAAATTTCTGTTCTCTAATCGTTTTCACCGCTATGTCATGTGCGCCGAACGCGCCATGTACGCCGCCCCAGAGCTAAAAGCGGTGATTTGCAACGCCGAGATGATCAAACAAGAGATCATCGCCGATTTTGGCGTGCCGGCCGACAAAATCACCGTGATCTACAATGCCATTGATAACCAAAAGTTTCTGCCGGCCAACGAGGCGTTACGCCAACAGCTGCGCCAGCAGTATCAGATCCCACAGGCGGCGCACTGCCTGATTTTCGTCGGCTCCGGCTTCGAACGCAAAGGCCTGGCGGCGGCAATCCGCGCCATCGCCCCCACCCATAGCTACCTGCTGGTGGTGGGCAAAGACAAAGCGGAAAAACGTTACCGGACATTGGCGCAATCGCTGGGCTGCGGCGAGCGCGTGCGCTTTATGGGCGTGCAGCAACAAACGCTGCCGTTTTATCAGGCGGCGGACGCCTTGCTGCTGCCGACGTTGTACGATCCGTTCCCCAACGTGATTCTGGAAGCCATGTCGTGCGGCTTGCCGGTGATCACCAGCGCCACCTGCGGCGGTGCGGAGTTCATCACCCCGGGGCAAAACGGCTTTGTCGCCGACGCGCTGGACGTCAACGCACTGACCGACGCCATCCACGCCTTGCCCCCGCAGGCGCTGGGCTCAACCATGGGTGAAGCGGCGCGGCTACGCATTATGTCGGCCACGCCGGCGTACCTGTCGAAACAGCTGATTTCACTTTATAACCGCTTGCTGGACTGATTATGCGTATCCTGATGATTATCGATGGCCTGCCGGGCGGCGGTGCCGAAAAGGTGGTGCTGACCCTGTGCCAGGGCATGCTGAATATGGGCCATAGCATCAGCCTGATCTCCCTGAGCGACGTCTGCAATTACGCGATACCGCAAGGCATCCATTACCAGGTGGTGGCCGATCGCTGCCGCAAACCGTGGCGCAAACTGACCGAACTTTCACGCCGCGCCGCGCAGCTTGACCGCGCCGTGATGGCGCAGGAACAACAGCATGGCGCTTACGATCTGGTGTTGTCCAACCTGCATAAAACCGACCGCATCGTCCGGCGCAGCCGCGTGCTGGCGCCCGATCGCCTGTGGTTCTGCATCCACGGCATTCTTTCCACTTCCTATCTTGGCCACCGTAAAGGGCTGGACCGCTGGCTGAAACAGCGCAAGATTGCCCGGGTTTACCAACGGCAGAATATCGTGACCGTTTCCCAGGCGGTGGGGGACGATCTGCGGCAAAACCTGGCGATTCAGCCCAAGCGGCTGGCAGTAATCAATAACCCGTTCGATATTGCCGAGATTGAACGGCTGGCAGCCGCCCCTTGCGATCTGGCCGGGAAAGACTATCTGGTGCACGTTGGGCGTTTCCACCCGCAAAAGCGCCATGATCGCCTGCTGAAAGCCTATGCTCTGTCGGGCATCCAGGCACCGCTGGTGTTGATCGGCACCGGAAGCGACAGCCGGATCGCGGCGGCCCGGCAGTTGGCCGAGCAGTTGGGCATTGCCGAACGCGTGCTGTTCCTTGGCTTCCAGGCCAACCCCTTCCCGTATATCAAACAGGCAGCGCTGCTGGTGCTTAGCTCCGACAGCGAAGGGTTTGGCAACGTGCTGGTGGAGGCGCTGCTGTGCGGCACGCCGGTGGTCAGCACCCGCTGCCCGGGCGGGCCGGCCGAGATCCTGGAAAAAGCCGGCATGGGGTTGGCGCTGGCCGAGCTGGATGAACAGTCGCTCGGGGAGAAAATGGCGGCCATCTACCGCAACCCGCCGCCGATTAATCGGCCGCACCTGATGAGCTATAGTCTGGACGCCATATGCCGCCAATACCTGGCGCTGAAAGATCGCTAACCGGCGGCACGATGCCCCGGCGGGGCATCGGCTAATGCAGCCGCTGCATTTTCTGCCAGACGTCTTCCACCGAAACATCAATGCAATCGCCGGAAGGCGTCTGCAAGATGTGGTACTGCCCCGACCACGGGTGCCAGGCGGCCTGGTCGGTATCGCCGAACAGCACCACCTGCGTTTTATTCAACGCCGAGGCCAGGTGCATTTGCCCGCCGTCGCTGCATAACACCATTTCGCACCGGTCAAAGCCCGCCAGCAGCTCACGCACGGATGCCGTGGGGTACAGGGCTACCGGCGCCCCCTGGCACTGCGCCAGCAATTGCTCGGCGCGTTTTTGGTCGCCGATATCATCGGGGGCCAGAGTGCCCTGCGGCGACCAGAAAATCAGCGCCGAAACGCCGTGTTCCGCCAGGCGGCGGATGATTTCGGCATAGCGTTCGACCGGCCAGCGCCGCTTGGGGCTGCGGCTGCTGATGTGCACGGCAAAAATCCGCTGCGCGCCGGGCAACAGTGCCTGCACCCTTTGCGCCGCCTGCCGGCGCTCTTCATCCGTTAAATAAACCCGCACATCGGGTATCGGTGGAGGATTATCGGTCAGCGCCGAAAGATAGCTGAAGGTTCGCTCTACCTGATGCTGGCCGTGAAAATCAGCCGAGGTGAACGGGCGATCGATATCGCCATTACCCAGATCGGCGCCGATAATATGTTTGGCCCCTGCCATTTTGGCGAGCCGCAGGCTGTATTTACACGGCACCGGGTTTGCCAGGATCGCCGCATCAAAGGTTATTTTCCGCAGCCGCAGAAAAATCATCAGCCGCTGCCAATACACCCCGAGCGTGGTTTCATTTTTGGCTTTATGTTTGGCTTTTTTATAGATAAATACCTGTTCAAGATGCGGGTTGTTTTTCACCACATCCTGGCTGACCTTATTGATCAACAGATAAAGCCTGGCCTCAGGATAGGCTATTTTTAGCCCTTCGATTAACGGTGTCGTACAAACAAGATCGCCAATATTATCGCGGCGAATAATTAAAATATTCTTCATGCCAAACCTTTAGGCGAAATCCCCGCCTGTTGCCTGAAACTGACACCCGGATTACCAAAGTAGCGCCCTTTCCCACACAGATATGGTACTATTCTGAATAACCCATATAAATGAAATTGATAGAATGTTACTGCGTTTATATCAGGTATTACTCTACCTCATCCAACCCCTGATCTGGCTACGTTTATTACTGCGCAGCCGTAAAGCGCCAGCCTATCGTAAACGCTGGGCCGAACGCTACGGCTTCTGCGCCGGGAAAGTCGCGCCTGGCGGTATCATGCTGCATTCTGTTTCCGTTGGTGAAACCCTCGCCGCGATCCCATTAGTGCGCGCGCTGCGCCACCGCTACCCCCATTTGCCGATTACTGTGACCACGATGACCCCGACAGGTTCAGAGCGGGTACAGTCGGCCTTTGGCAAAGATGTTCACCACGTTTATCTGCCCTACGATCTGCCAGGCTCAATGCGCCGCTTTCTCGATCGGGTGAACCCGAAGCTGGTCATTATCATGGAAACCGAGCTGTGGCCGAACCTGATTAATGCACTGCATCAGCGCCAAATTCCCCTGGTGATCGCCAATGCGCGGCTTTCTGCGCGCTCCGCCGCCGGTTACCAGAAAATCGGCGGCTTCGTGCGCGATATGCTGCGCCGTATCACCCTGATTGCCGCACAGAATCAGGAGGATGGCGATCGCTTTCTGGCATTGGGCCTGAAACGCTCGCAGTTGGCGATAACCGGCAGCCTAAAGTTTGATATCTCGGTAACCCCGGAGCTGGCGGCCCGTGCGCTGACGCTGCGCCGCCAATGGGCGCCACACCGGCCGGTGTGGATCGCCACCAGCACGCATGAAGGCGAAGAGGCCATCCTGCTGGAAGCACATGGCAAACTGCTGGAAAAACACCCGGATTTGCTGCTAATCCTGGTGCCGCGCCACCCGGAGCGTTTCCAAACCGCCAAAGAGCTGGCACAGAAAGCCGGCTTTAGCTACATCACCCGCAGCAGCGGCGATGTGCCTTCCGGCAGCACGCAAGTGGTGATCGGCGATACCATGGGCGAACTGATGTTGCTGTACGGCATTGCCGATCTGGCCTTCGTTGGCGGCAGCCTGGTGGAACGCGGCGGGCATAACCCGCTGGAAGCCGCCGCCCACGCCATCCCGGTGTTGATGGGGCCGCATACCTTTAACTTCAAGGATATCTGCAGCAAGCTGGCTGAAGCCGAAGGGTTAATCACCGTCACCGACGCCGACGCCCTGGTCAGGGAAATCGGCACCCTGCTGACCGATGAAGACTACCGCCGCTATTATGGCCGGCATGCGGTGGAAGTGCTGTATCAGAACCAAGGGGCGTTGCAGCGCCTGCTGCAATTGCTGGAGCCCCACCTGCCGCCACGGAGCCAATAAATGCGCCAGCGTAAAACCCTGTCGGTGGTGATGATCGCCAAAAACGAAGCCGGCCTGCTCGCCGAGTGCCTGGCTTCAGTCGCCTGGGCCGATGAGATCATCGTGCTGGACTCCGGCAGCACGGACGGCACGGCCACCCTCGCGGCTGACCTGGGCGCCCAGGTCTTCAGCCATACCGACTGGCAGGGCTTCGGCAAACAGCGCCAACGAGCGCAAAGCCACGCCAACTGCGATTATGTTTTGATGATCGACGCCGACGAACGAGTAACGCCGGAGCTGCGCCAGGCCATCGAGCAGGTGCTCACGGCACCCGACGACAACGCCGTTTACAGCCTTGGCCGCCGCAACCTGTTCCTGGGCCGCTTCATGCGCCACAGCGGCTGGTACCCGGACCGCGTCAACCGCTTATACGCCAGGCAACGCTACCGCTATAATGACGATCTGGTGCACGAATCATTAAACACCAACGGCGCGAAAGCGATCGCGCTGCATGGCGATCTGCTGCACCTGACCTGCCGGGATTTTTTCGCTTTCCAGCGCAAGCAATTGCACTATGCTCAGGAGTGGGCCACTCAGCGCCATCAGGCCGGTAAGCGCTGCGGGTATCTTTCCATCCTGACCCACACGCTGGGCGCCTTCTGCAAAACCTGGCTGTTGCGCGCAGGGTTCCTGGATGGCAAACAGGGGTTGCTGCTGGCCGTCGTCAACGCGCAGTATACGTTTAACAAGTACGCCGCGCTGTGGGCCCTGAACCGCCATTATTCAGAGAAATAAACCATGACCAGAAAAGCCATCTATCCCGGAACGTTCGATCCCATGACCAACGGCCACCTGGATTTGGTGACACGTGCGTCATTGATGTTCGATCGCGTCGTGCTGGCCATTGCCGCCAGCCCGGGGAAAAAACCGTTATTTTCGTTGGATGAACGTGTGGCGATGGCGACCGCAGTCACCTCGCATCTAAAAAACGTGGAAGTGGTGGGGTTCAGTGAACTGATGGCCCATTTTGCCGCCCATCAGAACGCCAATATCCTGGTGCGCGGCCTGCGCGCGGTATCCGACTTTGAGTATGAGCTGCAGTTGGCGAACATGAACCGCCACCTGATGCCGACGCTGGAAAGCGTCTTTATGATGCCTTCCGAGGAGTGGTCGTTTATCTCTTCTTCATTGGTGAAGGAAGTGGCGCGCCACGGTGGCGACATCGCCCCGTTCCTGCCGGATGCCATCACCCAGGCGCTACTGAAAAAACTCGCCGAGCAGTAATTAACGCTGGCAGCGGCGGCAAAAAAAGGTGCTACGCTGCCCGTGTTTCGCCGCCTCAATCGGCGTGCCGCACGCCCGGCATGGCTCCCCTGCCCGGCCATACACCTGCAGTTCCTGCGCAAAATAGCCGGGCTTGCCGTCCGACTGCAAGAAATCGCGCAGCGTAGTGCCCCCTTGTTCGATCGAACGCAACAGCACCGCTTTGATGGTCGCCACCAGCAGATCCACTTCAGCCTGGCTCAGCGAGGCCGCCGGCCGATCGGGCATGATCCCGGCGCTGAACAGGGATTCGCTGGCATAAATGTTCCCCACGCCCACCACCAGCTTATTATCCATTAGCCAGGGTTTGATTAACGTGCGTTTATTACGCGACTTATCAAACAGATAACGGCCATTGAAGGCTTCACTCAGCGGCTCTGGCCCAAGGTGAGCCAACACATTGCTGGCGGCCAGATCTTCACACCATAACCAGGCGCCGAAACGGCGCGGATCGGTATAGCGCAGGATCATGCCGTTGCTGATCACCAGATCGACATGATCGTGCTTGCCGGCTTCGGTTTCCTCCGCCAGCATCCGCAGGCTGCCCGACATGCCCAAGTGCACGATAATCCAGCCCGTATCCAGTTCGATCAGCAGATATTTGGCGCGGCGCTGCACGCTGCGCACCGGGCGATCGCTCAGCGCCTGGATCTGCTCCGACACCGGCCAGCGCAAGCGGGCATTGCGCACCACGGCATATTGAATACTGTGGCCGACAAGATAAGGTTCGATGCCACGGCGGCTGGTTTCAACTTCTGGTAATTCAGGCATGCTGCGCTCCCCGTCATCTCATAGCCAATGGGCTCCGGCGGCCCCGCAAAAGGCCAGGGCTGGAACCCATTGGCTATAATACAAAAAAACCCGGCCGAAGCCGGGTTTTACTTAATCCACTAAAATTATTTGATTTTAGCTTCTTTGTAGATCACGTGTTGACGGACAACTGGATCGAATTTCTTCAGTTCCAGTTTTTCCGGCTTAGTACGCTTGTTCTTCGTAGTGGTATAGAAGTGACCAGTACCAGCAGAAGAAACCAGCTTGATCTTCTCGCGAACACCTTTAGCCATGATTCAGTTCCTTAATACTTCTCACCACGGGCACGCAGATCGGCCAGGACCGCTTCGATACCCTTCTTATCAATAACACGCATACCTTTAGCAGATACGCGCAGAGTTACAAAGCGCTTCTCGCCCTCAACCCAAAAACGGTGAGAGTGCAGGTTAGGCAGAAAACGGCGTTTGGTCGCGTTCAGTGCGTGGGAACGGTTGTTACCGCTCACCGGGCGCTTGCCAGTAACTTGGCAGACTCGGGACATGTCTATTCTCCAAAAATCAAATCAGCTCGAGCTTCGTATAGGGTATGGCCGCCTCGTCAGGCTTTAGAGCCCATCTCAGCAAACTTCCTACTGAGGAGACTCTCGTCATCAGGTCAGAAACCACACACCAGGTTAGAAACCTGCTGAGATAGGCTCTTAACGCCAAACCCAAGATTCTCAAAGGTGGCGTAGTATACGCTCTGAAGCGTAAGTGCTCAAGTCCCGAACAGCTAAAGATCCCTCAAGGATCGCGAAAAAGTTGCTTAAAGCCATCCGCGCTCGGCAAAAGAAGCGCATTCTCCCCGGCCGATAACCAAATGATCGAGCACTCGGATCTCCAATAACCGGCATGCATTCACCACTTGCTCAGTAATCAGACGATCGGCACGACTGGGCTCTGCCTTACCCGAGGGGTGATTATGCGCCAGAATGATGGCGGCTGCATTAGCCTTCAGCGCAGCACGCACAATTTCTCTTGGGTATACGACGACGCTGCTGATAGTACCAACAAACATCTCCTGGTGGCGAATAACCCGGTGCTGATTGTCCAAAAACAGCACAAGAAAAACTTCCCGTTCGTGGTGTGCCAGCAAGCCATGAAGATAGTGTTGGGTCACCTTAGGGTTCAGCATGGCATTCTCCTGCGCCAGATGGCCGGAGAAAAAGCGAAACGCCAGCTCCGAAACCGCCTGCAACTGGGCATAGGTAGCGGCACCCAGCCCTTTATGGCTGCTGAACTGCGCAAAGTCGGCGGCCAGAAGGCCATGCAACGAGCCAAACTGCGCCAGCAGTTGCTCTGCCAAACGGATAACATGCAGGCCCGGCAAGCCGGTGCGTAAAAAAATGGCCAGCAGTTCGGCATCCGACAGCGCCGCTGCGCCATCGCGTAATAATTTTTCCCGTGGCGCCAGATTCCCTGGCCACGGCGAGATTTCCTGGCTGTTCATCGTCCCTCCCTGAATACGCTGGAGCATGCCACACCTGCCGTGATGGCACGACAGGTGATTGATAATATTGCGGTGTTGTCCGCAATCTGCTGCGGGGCACGGACGAAGCGCTCACCTGGCCGGCGGTTATGCTAAAATGCCGCATCTTTCAGCTTTCAATCGGACAATGATGATGACGGGACTTTCCGGCAAACATATTGTGCTTGGCATCAGCGGCGGTATCGCCGCCTACAAATGCCCGGAGCTGGTGCGCCGCCTGCGCGACAGGGGCGCCGACGTGCGGGTGGTCATGACCAGTGCGGCAAAAGCCTTTATCACACCGTTGACGCTTCAGGCCGTTTCCGGGTTCCCGGTGGCGGACGATCTGCTCGATCCCGCAGCGGAAGCCGCAATGGGCCACATTGAGCTTGGGAAATGGGCGGATCTGGTTATTCTGGCGCCGGCCACGGCCGATCTGCTGGCGCGGGCCGCCGCCGGCATGGCCAACGATCTGCTCACCACCGTTTGCCTGGCGACCGATGCGCCCATCGCCGCCGCCCCGGCCATGAACCAACAGATGTACCGCGCAGCGGCAACCCAGGCGAACCTGGCAACCCTGCAGGCGCGCGGCATGATGCTGTGGGGCCCGGACAGCGGCAGCCAAGCCTGCGGCGATGTCGGCCCTGGCCGCATGCTGGATCCGCTGGCTATCGTCGAGCTGGCGCACAATTACTTTGCTGCGCCACAAGATTTGCAACATCTTAAGGTGATGATTACCGCCGGCCCGACGCGTGAAGCGCTGGATCCCGTGCGTTTTATCAGCAACCACAGCTCGGGTAAAATGGGGTTTGCCATTGCGCATGCCGCCGCTGCGCGCGGCGCGCAGGTGACGCTCATCGCCGGGCCGGTCAATCAGCCGACGCCGCCGAAGGTAACCCGCGTGGACGTCACCAGTGCGCTGGAAATGCAGCAGGCGGTGCAGGCGCAGGCCGCGGCACAAGATATTTTTATCTCCTGTGCCGCAGTGGCGGATTACCGCGCCGAACAGATTGCCGATGAAAAAATAAAAAAACAGGGTGATGAGATCACCCTGAGAATGGTAAAAAACCCCGACATTGTCGCCGGCGTCGCCGCGATGGTGAATAATCGTCCGTTTGTCGTCGGGTTTGCCGCCGAAACCCAGAATGTGGAAGAATACGCGCGGCAAAAACTGGCGCGTAAAAAGCTGGATTTAATTTGCGCCAATGATGTAACGCTTGCAGGGCACGGTTTCAACAGCGATACCAACGCACTGCACCTTTTTTGGCACGATGGGGACAAACGCCTGGCGCTCAGCGATAAGGCACTCCTTGGCCAACGTTTAATAGACGAGATAGTCAGCCGCTATGATGAAAAAAATCGACGTTAAGATTCTCGACCCGCGTATCGGTCAGGATTTCCCTTTACCGACTTACGCCACACCAGGTTCAGCCGGTCTTGATCTTCGCGCCTGTCTGGACAACGCCGTTGAGCTGGCCCCTGGCGCCACGACGCTGCTGCCTACCGGCCTGGCAATCCACATCGCCGACGCCAGCCTGGCGGCGGTGATCCTGCCGCGCTCCGGCCTTGGCCACAAACACGGCGTGGTGCTGGGCAACCTGGTCGGCCTGATCGATTCCGACTACCAGGGCCAACTGATGGTTTCCGTCTGGAACCGCGGGCAGACGGCCTTTACCATCCAGCCGGGTGAGCGCATCGCACAGATGGTCTTCGTGCCCGTGGTGCAGGCCGAATTCAACCTGGTCGAGGAATTTGGCGACAGTGAACGTGGCGAAGGCGGCTTCGGCCACTCTGGCCGCCTCTGACAGCCCAGCAGTGAACAAAAGGCAGGGAATGCTGCAAATCCCTATCCCCCAGGGCGCAGGGCGCGCCCTACGGTAGGGTTTATCCGGTAATAAAAACACCGCACGCCAGATAGCGCGGAAAAACAGGCCAACAGGCCGCAGCCCCTACACCGTAAAAAGCAATTATATAAGTTGCTCAGGGTTCCCCCTGCAGCGGCCGGTGCCTGGGTTTGGAAGTCTAAGCTGTTTTAGCAAGGGTCTAATCTGACATGGCAGAAAAAGAAAATACCAAAAGGAATCGGCGCGAGGAGATATTGCAGGCACTGGCCCAGATGCTGGAATCCAGCGATGGCAGCCAGCGTATTACCACAGCCAAACTCGCGGCAAACGTCGGTGTCTCTGAAGCCGCACTTTATCGGCATTTTCCCAGCAAGACACGTATGTTTGACAGCCTGATCGAGTTTATTGAAGACAGCCTGATCACGCGCATTAACCTGATCCTGCAGGATGAGAAAGAGACGTTGAACCGCCTGCGCCTGATTCTGTTGCTGATTCTGGGCTTCGCTGAACGCAACCCCGGCCTGACCCGCATTATGACGGGCCACGCGCTGATGTTCGAACAGGATCGCTTACAGGGCCGCATCAACCAGCTGTTTGAGCGGATAGAAGCCCAGCTTCGCCAGGTATTAAAGGAGCGCAAGCTGCGGGAAGGAAAAGGCTTTATCACCGATGAGACGCTGTTGGCAAGCCAACTGCTGGCTTTCTGTGAGGGCATGCTTTCGCGCTATGTGCGCTCGGAGTTCCGCTACCGCCCGACGCAAGAATTTGACGGCCGCTGGGCGCTGCTGGCAACACAGTTGCAATAATATTACGCTGGGCCAAGCCCGGCGTAATGGTTTTACACGCCGTACTGTTGGCGATAGGCACGCACCGCCGCCAGGCGATCCGCCATCTGCGGCTTCTCTTCCAGGTAAGTAATCAGATCTTCCAGCGTGACGATGGAAATCACTTTGCAGTGATAGTCACGCTCCACTTCCTGAATCGCGGAAATTTCGCCCAGGCCACGTTCCTGGCGATCGAGCGATATCAACACCCCGGCCAGGCTAGCGCCGCTGGCATTGATGATCTCCATTGATTCACGAATAGCGGTGCCGGCGGTGATCACATCGTCCACCAGCATTACCCGGCCCTGTAGCGGGCTGCCCACCAGGTTGCCGCCTTCGCCATGGGTTTTGGCCTCTTTGCGGTTGAAGCAGTAAGGCACGTCGCGCTCGTGGTGCTCCGCCAATGCCACGGCGGTGGTGGTGGCGATCGGGATGCCCTTATACGCCGGGCCGAACAGCAGATCGAAATCAATGCCGGAATCCACCAGCGCCTCAGCATAGAAACGCCCTAACAACGCAAGATCGCGCCCGGTGTTAAACAGGCCGGCGTTAAAGAAATACGGACTGGTGCGGCCAGATTTCAGCGTGAATTCACCGAACTTCAAAACCTGTTTGTTAAGCGCGAACTCGATAAACTGGCGCTGGTAGGCTTTCATTACTGCATCTCCTCGTCTGATTATTACGCGTACGCTGCCCGAAGGCCGGGCACAAAAAAGGCGACTTCTCAGCCGCCTTAAAAATTACTCTGCCAGCGCAGCTTTCTGCGCCTGGAAAATGGTTTCGATACCGCCCCGGGCCAGTGCCAACAAGGCTAACAGCTCTTCATGGCTGAACGGTTCGCCTTCTGCGGTACCCTGCACTTCGATCATCCGGCCATCTTCCATCATCACCACGTTCATATCGGTTTCTGCCGCGGAGTCTTCCACGTATTCCAGATCGCAAACCGCTTCGCCGCCGACGATGCCGACGGAAACCGCCGCCACCAGCCCTTTCATCGGGTTAGCTTTCAGTTTGCCGTTGGCAACCAGGGTATTCAGCGCATCCGCCAGTGCCACGCAGGCCCCGGAAATGGACGCGGTGCGGGTGCCGCCGTCTGCCTGCAAGACGTCGCAATCGAGGGTGATGGTGTATTCACCCAGTTTTTTCAAATCCACCGCGGCGCGCAGTGAACGGGCGATCAGTCGCTGGATTTCCAGCGTGCGGCCGCCCTGCTTGCCCCTGGCCGCTTCGCGGGCGTTACGGCTGTGGGTGGAGCGCGGCAGCATGCCGTATTCCGCGGTGATCCATCCCTGGCCCTGGCCTTTCAGGAAACGGGGAACGCCCTCTTCCACGGTGGCGGTGCACAAGACTTTGGTATCGCCAAACTCAACCAGCACTGAACCTTCAGCGTGTTTCGTATAGTGACGGGTTAATGTCAGGGGGCGAACTTGTTGTGCTGCTCTGCCTGCTGGGCGCATGGGTTTCTCCGGCTTCTCATTCATCTATGATTGGCTGCGCATTATACGAGCTTCACGACGTTATGCCTATCCTGCCCGCCGGCACAACGCTATAATCGAGCCATCTTTAACTGACTTTACGGGTACGCACGATGATCCGCAGCATGACAGCCTACGCCCGGCGTGAAATCAAGGGTGAATGGGGCAGCGCAGCTTGGGAGCTGCGTTCCGTTAACCAACGCTATCTTGAAACCTATATCCGCCTGCCGGAGCAGTTCCGCAGCCTGGAGCCGGTGATCCGCGAACGCATCCGCGCCCGTTTAACCCGCGGCAAGGTTGAATGCAACCTGCGTTTTGATCTGGATCCCAGCGCGCAAAGCTCACTCATTCTGAACGAGAAACTGGCAAAACAGCTGGTGGAAGCCGCCAACTGGGTGAAAATGCAAAGCGACGAAGGGGAAATCAATCCCATCGATGTGTTGCGCTGGCCGGGCGTGATGTCTGCCCAGGAACAGGATCTGGATGCCATCAGCGCCGATCTGATGCAGGCGCTGGACGGCGCCCTGGATGACTTTATCGCCGCCCGAGAAAGTGAAGGCACCGCGCTGAAAGCGCTGATTGAACAGCGGCTGGACGGCGTGCTGGCGGAAGTAGCCAAAGTGCGCGCCCAGATGCCAAACGTGATGCAGTGGCAGCGTGAACGCCTGGTGAGCAAGCTGGAAGAAGCGCAGGTTCAGTTGGAAAACACCCGCCTGGAACAAGAGCTGGTGTTGATGGCGCAACGCATCGACGTTGCCGAAGAGCTGGACCGCCTGGAAGCGCACGTAAAAGAAACGCACAACATCCTGAAAAAGAAAGAAGCCGTCGGCCGCCGCCTCGACTTTATGATGCAGGAATTCAACCGCGAATCGAACACACTGGCGTCTAAATCGATTAATGCCGACGTCACCACCTCAGCGATTGAGCTGAAGGTGCTGATTGAACAGATGCGTGAACAAATCCAGAATATCGAATAAATTCCACCCTGTTCCACCGACTGCCACAACGCCCTGTTTTCAGGGCGTTTTTGTTGCTATCAACGTCTACCGCGTACTACCCAAATCCACCGAAATCCACTGCCAAGTGGGTAGTACATTGGGTAGTACCATCGCTTTACAAGCCAAAATGTTCGTTTTATAACCTATGTACTACCCACTTTTTCTCGCAGGCCACGATTGACGGGCGCTGGCGGGATATCTTAGGGAGGCAGGGCATGGGAAATCTGACCGTTAAAACCATACAGTCCATCCTGAAAGCAAGCCGTCCCGGACGATACAACGACGGTCAGGGGCTATACCTGATGCTGCCGCAGCGCGGCGAACCTTACTGGATGCTGCGCTATACCCTGAACGCCAAACGCCGTTCGCTCACGCTGGGCAAACCGTCCGATCTGTCGCTGGCGGAAGCCCGCTCTCAGGCCGAAGACGCCCGCAGGAAGGTCAGGAAAGGCGACGATCCCATCGCCGAACGTAAACGCAATCGCCCCGCCAGAATCCATACCGTCAACGATCTGTTTAACGACTGGAAACAGGATTTGGTGCGACGCCTTAAGCACCCGCATATCCCACAGCGGATCTTCGCCAGAGAGATCGCGCCACACATTGGCGAGCTGGCGTTAGGCAAGGTCACACCGCTGGACATACGCGCCATCATCCAGCAAATCACCGCCAGCGGCAGGCCCTGCACCGCCAACGATGCGCTGATGTACCTGAAGCAACTGTTTAATCACGGCATAAAACTTGGGCTTCTCGTCCATAACCCGGCGGCGGCGTTCAAGGTGGATGATGCGGGCGGCATTGAAAAAAGTCGCGACCGGGTGTTGAGTCTGGAAGAGTTGACGCAGGTTTTTCAGGTATTCCGCAGCCAGAGCGACAGCTTCACTCGCGATAACTATCTGGCTTGCGCATTACTGATTGTGCTTGGCGTACGCAAAAGCGAACTGACCGAAGCCCAATGGGATGAATTTTCCCTCGAAGACGCAACGTGGGAACTGCCTGCGGCGAGGAGCAAATCGGGCGTCGCTATCGTCATTCCCCTCCCCCCGCTGACGCTGGAATGGCTGCTGGAATTGAAGATACGCGCCTGCGGTTCAGCATATGTATTCCCCAACCGCCGGGCCAGCGGTTCGCCGCATATGGGCAGCGATACCCTCAACCGGGCGATCGCCAAACTTTTCGGCCGCGAACCGGGAAGAAAAATTCAACCGCCCAACCGCATGGGTGAACTTGAACCGTTCACCGTACACGACCTGCGCCGCACCTGCCGCAGCCTGCTGGCCGCGTTAGGCGTTCCGGGCTATGTCGCCGAACGGTGCCTTAATCATAAGCTGAAAGGTGTTGAAGGCATTTACGATCGGTATGATTACTTTGAGGAGCGGCGGGAAGCGCATTGTAAACTGGCAGACCTCGTTAAGCCGATTATTGAGAACAACGAGCCGCACAGCGCTTCGAACGAACAGAGCAATAAAGCGCAGACAGACGCTATTTTTTCGTAGGGCGATAATTCAGAATGATTTCGGCGAGATCGTCTTCGACGGTATAAAAATAGCAAGCAGGAACATCGAGCACCGCCGCCAGTCGGCAGGCAAGATCAAAATCAGGCGTATGCACACCGCGCTCATATTGGTTCATCCGCGCGCTGGCCGTAGCTTCATCAATACCCGCCAGAACGCCAAGCCGCTGTTGCGACAGGCCCGCTCTTAGTCTGGCTTCTTTTAAACGATGTGGCAGCATGAGGATCCCGACTTACACGATATGTAAGCCGTAGTTTTCACGCTAACCTATTGAAAATATACTAAGCATTACTTAGCAATACTTTCTCAACTACGCGTTTTTATTGCTTAAATCCAGAAAGGGGGAGATTTAAAAAGCGTCGGTATTTTTCTGGCGGGCGTAAGTAAGGATGATTTCCGCTAAATCATCTTCAACGGTGTAAAAATAACTGGCAGGGGTATTCAACACAGCGGCTAACCTGCACACCAGTTCAAAATCAGGAGTATGCACGCCGCGCTCATACTGATTCATCCGTGCGCTGGCCGTCGCCTCGTCGATACCGGCGAGCACACCAAGCTGCTGCTGCGATAAACCGGCTTTTAATCTGGCTTCCTTCAAACGATATGGCAGCATGAGAATCCCGACCGACTGAATAACCAGCGGTGATTTTCATGTCTGCCTGTTGAAAATGTACTAAGTATTACTTAGTATTGATGTTGAAAAATTATTCTGTCTCTACGAGCAAGGAGGAAGCATGACTAACAAAATTGATATGCATCCGGCAGACATTATTGCCTCTTTACACAAGAAGAAGATAACGATGGCAGCGGTATCCCGGCAGGCAGGATTAAGCTCTTCAACGCTGGCGAACGTGCTTACCCGCCCGTGGCCGAAAGGCGAATTTCTGATCGCGGAGGCATTAGGTATTCATCCGTCGGAAATCTGGCCGAGCCGCTACTTCGATGAAGAAGGTAACCTGATTGAACGCCACAAGCAGATCAGAAAAAAATCCGCCTGACTTCCCCCATTTTCACCCGACTTGCAGACGGATCATGTTTTCCCCCACCAGAAAACGGCGATCTGGCATTCAACCCCGTCAGCATGCGGTTTTTGGTCATTCTCCCCACCTGACTCCGCTATATACGTGGATAGTGGGGGAACCCGGTTTTTTTGGGCCGTGTTCCCCCACCAGTACCACATAAGTAACACTTAATTCCCCACCTCAGCGCCAATCTGATCTTTTTCCCTGGCTGGCGGGGTTACCTGAAGAACGTGAACTGATGGGCCAGCCAGGGGAAAGGGCCTACGCCGTTCTGCCGTAGACCTGCTGCACATACTGCCCGCCCCCGTCTCCATGCCCTAAATCCATCGATACCAGCGAGCTGGCTTCCCGGTTGCTGAAACCGGGTATGGCTGCCGCCGACCTGTCGGGCCAGCGTTTGCATCTCCCGGCTTAATCGTGGCATATGCTATCCCCTATCCTTAATAACCTCTGTTCTCCGGCGAACGGCGATTCACGACACGGATTTGCCGTGCCGCACTGAACAATACCTGCGCGCCGGAGCGGCAGCGGTTGAGGTATGACGGGGATATCGGTTATGCACTCGGTGCAGCCGCCTGCATCAGCAGGGTAATCCCCTCAGGCTAAAAGCCTGCCTCAGGCATCGGTTCAGTCCTCCTCTGATAAGTGGGTTGATGAGAATTGACGCAGAAAATGTGCGTCAGATGACAGGGCATGCCGGAAATCGCTGTGGCGTAAGGGCTGGCGCAGAGATCGTTCGCGGCGTCACTTGCAACGGTTTTTCGCCGTATGAAGTGACGCCGCTGCCTCATGGATAAGCTAGGCTGAGGCAGCAAAAGGCCGCAGACGGTTGCGCCAGCAATAAAAGGTTGTTGTACGCATCAGTGCGTATGCAAAAAGCAGTTGCTTCACGAAGAACCAATGGGATGCAGCCCTAAGGCGTTGGGATAAGGTAGCTACCATCGCCGCAGCGATCACCCGCAAACCGGTAGCGGGGCGGGTTGGGATCGACCACACAGGTTGTATCCTGGCGTTGCCTTGAAGGTCGCGGCAACGTGGAGTGCTGCTTGCAGCAGCGGTGTTACACAGACAATCTACTGCGCCAAAATCCGTATATCAAGCGGCTAACGCGCTGCGCTTGTTGGCTCCTGAACGGATTTCCATTCCATAGAAATCCGTTCAGGAGCGCTGAAATCCACACACGGCAAGATAGATAATTTGTAAATTACCGAATGTATACCCAAACGCCTCAGAGCCATCTAAAATGACTCTGAGGCGTTTGGTAAACTCGTGTCTGTTCAGACATAACAATGGATAATGACTAAAAGGAAAACCCAATGACAAATAAAGTGCAGCAACGCTTTAATGACTTAAAAGAATTTTCCGATAGAGTAAGTAGCAGCAGCCATACCGTTCACTCACAATATACTGGAAGTGATACATATGTTGATTCTGAGCTATTACTCCAGTGGTTAACAAAAACTGAAAATTTAATTGTTAGCGTTTGTGGAGAAAACTCAACTTATTTTGAAGCATTTACAGAAGCAAAAAAAATAAGTAGCTTTGAAACTAATCAAAGTGTGTTTAACAGGCTTAAATCCATCTTCACCGCCATAAAAGAAGATTATGAAAATGGTTATCTTGTATCATATAAGTCATTAATCCAAGCTGATTTATTTGATAGTGAGTTGGAGCAAGCTAAAGAACTGCTCACTTCTGGTTACACAACTGCAGCAGCTGTTATAGCAGGAACCGTATTGGAAACTAGCCTTAGAGAGCTTTGCGAAAGAAGTTCCATTCCTAAAGGTAAAATGGATAAAATGAACGCTGACCTAGCTAAGCATGGTGTATACAACTCAATACAGCAGAAAGCCATCACTGCTATGGCAGGAATTCGGAATAGCGCGGCTCATGGTAAAGTTGATGAGTTTATCAAAGATGATGTAACAAACATGATTAGCAATATTGAATCTTTTCTAATAAAGCATCTTAACTAGAATTATGAGTGTGTATAACAAGTTATCATTCTCATGATAATGCTCAAGTTATACACCTCAATTATATTATAATTTTAAACAACTATAGTAATTTTTTCTTTCCCAATCCTTGCCATATCTTTCAAAGAGTCACTTGAATATTTAGAAGCATGGATTGTTACGTGAATGCCTTTAGTAGTAGCTATACGAATAATATCTTTAACTGTATCTGAAGAAAAATTACTTGTAGACGTTATTTCTATATTCGCGCCAATTCTTGCAATATCCTTAGCACTATCACTTGAAATCCCCATCATTCCCCCTTGTATACTATTTGTTGGAATAATTTATTTTCGGACAGAATAAGAATGAAATTAACTCTAAATTTACTGTTTTTCAAGATTTTTCTTCAAATCACTAAGCTTTAATCATGTCATTGATAATATTATAAAAGTCTAGTCCCAGTAAATTTTAATTAAATATACTCTCCGTTCATTTTCACTAGATAGTGATAGTTGGACTCAGCATTTACCATCCGCTTTACGATTAGGTTTATACTATTTCTGGGGCCAATCCACCTTTTCTCCGGACAAAAAAACCAATAATCCCTCATAACTCTTTAGATACTTCCATGCTGCACTTTTTGAGAATAAAAAATGCCAATGTCCCCTTCACGCCTGAGCCGACTATCAAAGCGAATTGGAACGAGACAACCAGTTACATTCCTTAACCTATAAAGCCAGATAACGACTCTACAAACTTATAAATCTCCTAACCCAAACGGGTAGTACATTGGGCAGTAAACCTTCACCGCCACAGAATAAATCAAACTAAAAAACTAATTTTTAATACTTTTATTTTATATTCAATAAACAGATCCAGAACATCGAATAATTTCCACCCTGTTCCACCGACTGCCACAACGCCCTGTTTTCAGGGCATTTTTGTTGCTATCGACGTCTATCACGTACAATCCAAACCCACTTGCCGGATAAGTCCCATAGCTTTACAAGTCACTTGCTGCGTTAGGCACTCCGGGCATTGATACTAACGGTTTCCCATCTTGCTCCGTTTAGAAATAAGATAGCTACGATATACGTAGTATCTGTGAGTTCTAGTAACTACGATTATCGTAGTTATGAATACTTGCCAACAACATCGTGATATTTTCAGTCAACGTCTAAAGGATCGAGGTTTGTCCCAGAAAGGGCTGGGTATTGCTGCCGGGATTGACGAATTCGTTGCCAGTGCGCGTATCAACCGTTATAACAAGGGCGTGCATAAAGCCAACATTATAACGACATGCCAATTAGCAGAAGCATTAAACGTACCGCTGGCATATATCTATGTAGATGATGACAATCTGGCGAAAATAATCCTACTTTTCTCCAACCTGCCCGCTGCGCAACAAAGCGCATTGCTTTAATCGTTAGAAAATAAATCGACGAAGTAACGTATTCATGTCACTCAGAACGCTTTTCTCTGATTTTTATCTTGCGGTCAATTAGCTTTCCCATCTCATCATAGTAACGACTCGGCCAAATCTCGGCCGGATGGATGCCTAACGTAGTGGTGGGTATGCCTAGCCGAAACACAGGCAAACATACTCGCCGCAGCAGATGCACAGCTAGGTAAGAAGATCACCTTGATAATGTATCGATGACTGTTGTAAGTTTTTCTGGGCGTTTAGGTATGATTTTCTGACAGTAGTTAGCATTACCTGACGTAATGCTATATCAGCAACAAGCAACTTTGCTCGCCAATACCTAGACGAAGCTAACAGGGAAACCGTGAAACAGGCTAGCGCCTGTTTCACGGTAACGAAAAAAGGAGTATTAATGTGTCGTACCATCCCCCACGGGTGTTTCGCCCTAGTGGTTCTATTGGAGCATGTGGCAATAACAATCCCGAAGATGTAAAAACATTCCAACAGATGATTATTCATGCCGGATATAACTACATCGACGGAAACCATCTTCGTGCGACAGGTCGTTGTGATCTGGAGACGCAGGCAGCGATTATCTGGTATCAACGCTTACTGAACATGTCACCTTCTGGGTTGGTTCATCCCCAAGAGATCTGGTTTTTTACCATGTTCAGCAAGGCTCTCCCGCCACAATGGAGGCCTCATTCTGTTGGGCCACTACATGTATGGGAAGGTCAGGTTACTTTTGATGCGGAAGGGCAAGACTATCTCACTGCTGTAGAACCTTTTACTCAGGCTGAACGTATGCCTAACTTCTCCCGAGTACTTCAAATGCCACCAACATACCGTTCAGGTGTAACGCTTGGTAGAGGATATGACATGAAAGAGCGTAGCCCTGGTGAGATTTATACAACGTTAAAGCATGCGGGCATTGAAGAATACAAAGCGGTAATTTGTTCTAAAGCAGCTTACTTAAAAGGTCGACAAGCAGAAAATTTTGTAAAAGCATATGGGCGCCTGGTTGGCGAAATAACTTACGAACAGCAAATAAAACTATTTGATATTACTTATAGCGATAAAAAACAATATGCCAGAGGTGTTTACAACAGACAGATTAAAAATGTAACCAATCCCGTAAAATGGGAAAATATAGATCCAAAAATCGCTGAAGTTTATATAGATTCTATATACCAGGGTGTCATATCCACTGGTGAAATGGCAAAAATTATAGCTAATGGCGCAACCAAAAGCGACATGATAAACTTTATTAAAAATGACCCAGCACAAATGGGTGATAAGCGACGATTGAATATAAGAGTAAGGGCACTACAATGATAAACATTAAGTATTTTACTTTAGTTTTTCTTTCCCTCCTGATGATACCTCCGTCATATGGGAAGAGGACGACAGATATAACTTACAATGTGCAAATAGAAAGTTGTCAAAAAAAATACGGCGATGATAGTGATGAATGCTTTTCCGATTTAAAAGATAAGTCAGATAGTGCTGTTACTGATGCTTATAATAAAAAAATAAATGAAATTAACTCATTCAACATTTCAAAATGGAAAAATGGTACAGAAGATCAAAAAAATGACATGGTTAAATTTTTTACTGATAACCAGAAAAAATGGTTATCTTATCGAAATCAATATTGTCAGATAGTTAGTACCGGGGCTCAGGATACTCACGAATATGGGGAAATATTGTTAGCATGTTTTCTTAACATGAACAATGCAAGAATAAATGAAATTAATATGATCCATCCTGACCTTTCAGAAAATAGTCGTTCTGAACCATGAGACAATAATAATATTAACAGTAATGTAAACCACATAAAAAATAAATACGCATCAGGCGTAAAGCAAGCGTTCGAGGAATTCACGATGGTGCCGATAAAATAACATGAGTAAGCTGGGGGATAGTGATTAGTTAAAGCTATTTTCAGCGTAGGGCAACAGTTCGTTGGTCTGGGGCTGTTGGGCCAAGCAGGTCAGTGCAGCCGCCTGCATCAGCAGCGCAATCCCCTCAGGCTAAAAGCTTCAACTCTCCTGTGGCAAGTGGCTTGATGAGAATTGACGCAGAAAATGTGTGTCAGATGACAGGTCACGCCGGAAAGCGGTGTGGTGTAAGGACTAGCGCAGAAATCTGACATGCTCCCGCGCGTTTTAACCATACGCTTCTGACAGTGACCAGTCCACTGTCGGCTATGAGCGATCTGCGGACATTACTAACAGAATTGTTTAAAAGTATGTTTAAATTATCTTAAACAAAATATTGGGAGGATGTTGATTTTGGATAAGCGATATCAGGTCTTTGTTAGCTCGACCTTTTCAGATTTAGAAGAAGAGCGCCAAGAAGTGATGCAAGCCCTATTGGAGCTTGATTGTATGCCAGCCGGGATGGAGTTGTTTCCTGCTACTAGCAGTGATCAATGGAGTTTAATAAAAAAAGTAATAGACGATAGTGATTATTACATTGTCATACTAGCCGGGCGCTATGGATCTATTGGACCAGACGGACTGAGCTATACAGAAATGGAGTATCGTTACGCAATAGAAACAGGAAAGCCTGTTATTGGTTTTATCCATAAAGACAAAACCAAGCTTCCTTCAGGCCGCTGCGAGTCTAGCCAAGATGGCAAAGATAAATTAAATAGTTTCGAGGAATTAGTTAAAACCAAACTTTGTCGATTCTGGGAGTCACCGGCTGATCTTGGTAGTCAAGTTAGTCGAAGTCTTATCCGGTTAATAAAGGAATATCCAGCGGTGGGATGGGTAAGAGGTAATTTAGTAACTAGCGAAAGTGAAGCAAAAGAAATTTTACAACTAAAAAGAATGATTGAGGATCTAGAAGGGAAGTTAGCCTCAAGCAAAACTACTGCACCTGAGGGGGCTGAGTCGTTATCTCAAGGTGTTGATTTATTCGAGTTTGGTTTTACATTCTATGCTTCACATTCATTAAAGTTTTATGAAGGCATTCAATATAAAGCAATGAGTTCAGTAAGTTGGAATGATATTTTTTCGTATGTTTCACCTTTAATGATTGATGAGATTTCCGATAAAGAATTACATTCAGGGATAAATAGATCGATAGAAAAAAGTGCTCGGTTAGCACTTAAAAGTAATGAGGAATTAGAAGGGCTTAATTTTCTGGAAATAAAGATGTTGCCATCAGATTTTCAAACAGTGAAAGTTCAATTTAGAGCGCTTGGCTTGATAGTGAAAAGTGAGAAAAATAGAAGTGTTAAAGATAAAGATACATATTGGACTCTCACACCGTATGGTGAAAACCTTATGACAACGCTTCGTGCAATAAAGAAATAAACAAATAGCCGAGGAATACTCGGCGTTTGCCAGGAATGACTAAATGTCCAAAGGGCGGGGGAATTACAGATTGCGGCGCTGTAGCTCAGCATCAAGAGTCATATTGGGAGCTTAATAAGGGAAACTTGGATCTTAAATTTATTTCTTATCGCTCCAACACTTAGCACTATCATACTCGTTATCACCTTCTGCAATGAATATGTGATTGTCAAAGTTAATGGTAATCACATCGGGACGTTCGTAATAAGCACCACGTAACCTGTTTTTCCAATCATGGGGCTGGTTATTTCGTATCAACACAATGCCACTAGTAGCATGTTCTGGATGCTCTTTACGCCAACTTGTGGAAATACAGATGACATCAACCATTAATGAGCTCCAATTATAATGTATCGACAAACTACTTTACCTTTCACGATCTCACACTGCCAGTATAACTGGACACATTAACCTTAACGTCCATAGAACACAGCTTAATGACAAAAAAACAGCCGGACGTCCGCTCCTGGCACAGGGCTGCTGTTGCAGCCCTGACAACCTTAGACTTCAATCGATTCAGATATCTCTAATGCATCATCGACTTCGATGCCCAGATAACGGACTGTGCTTTCCAGTTTCTTATGGCCCAACAGAAGTTGGATCACCCGGAGATTCTTGGTTTTCTTGTATATCAGGTAAGGTTTTGTTCTTCTCATGGAATGTGTGCTGTAAAGCGAAGCTTCGAGACCAAGCTTTTCTACCCACCCATGAAAAATTCGGCTGTATTGTCGGGTTGATATGTGCCGGTTAGTTCCGATCCGAGACCGAAACAAGAAGTCTTTACTGTGCAAATTGCCAAGCTTTATCAATGCAGCAACAGCTTCTCTTGTCCCTTTGGTTATCTCAAATTGCACAGGGCTACCGGTTTTCTGTTGCAGCACCGTTGCTCTGCTTGAAACCGAGCTACCATATGCAACATCAGATACTTTGAGATTCACCAGATCGCAGCCTCGTAGCTTACTGTCTAAGGCCATATTGAACAGAGCTAAATCACGCGTTTTACCTTCCAGTTCAAGCCGGATTCGGATCCCCCAGATATGAGATATCTGAAGTGGTCTTTTTTGGCCTATGATACGGTCTTTATTCCACGGTGACATGTTCATACTCAAATCTCCTGCAATGTTGGAGATTTGAGTATGGTTGTCCCTTATGAGCGAGAATCGGATGTTAGTCCTTACCATAATAATTTCAACGGCTGGACTACTCTTTACTGGTAGACGGCTTTCCTTACAGGCATAAGGAAACACCATAAAGCGCTAAAAATTATGGATTGCCGTGTTTTTTAAATATCCTCCAATTACGATTAGTTTAAGTTTTTAAAATTTTCACGCAATTGCGGGATAATATCAACTATTAATTTCCTTCTCATTTTTAAAATTGAATCCGTACCATAGATGATACCGTAATCTTTCATGTATTCATTAGCATGGACAGCAGCAGTGTTATATGAGGTTATTTTGGGGTGTATTTCTAAACCTTCATTGATTTGTTTCCTGTAGTGGTACATGCGATCGCAGAGCATCGCTGTAAAATAGCCAAGAAATTGATTCCTTTGTTCCAGTATTTGTCGTTTATAAAGTTCACCACGAACACTGGTGGGTAAGTAATGGGTTAAATAATCTTTTATTGTATGCAACGGTTTCTGTCGTGTGAAGAGTAAAGTTCTTATGTCACAGATAACCGAATTGAACCTACTCTCATCAATTTCTTTTGGGATGTTAATGATAAAAGTATTATCAATTAATTCGTTGTTGATTGAAATAGGTTCTTCATCTGCATCCCTCAAAAAACCAGCTACAACGCCACTTAGTCCATAATTATTTTTAGTGGTGTTGTTCCATTTCTCGATAATAACTTTTGCTTCTTCCTGCGGGATTTTTTCCTCAAGTGAACTTTCATTCTCTCTAACTTTAAGCCAGTCTTCCCATGTGTGGGTATCAACTAATTTCGGACGTTTTCTAGGATAAAATAAAGCATCTTTAATATAATTACCCCATAACCAACTATAGTAAGTATCGAATGCCATCGAAAATTTAATTTGGCGGGATATGATTGTTGTCCACGGAATGGAGTGATGATGTGTGATTTTATCTAAAATACCTATGATTGAATTGGTGATGATTTTATCATTAATTATAGCAACCAGATCTGAGTAATTTTTCATGATGTGCTGTTCAATCGCCATCACTTCCCACGAGGCTTTTGATTTTTTTGCGTAGAGGTAATCCATTAGTGTTTTTGAAATATCGTCTTTTTGATTTTCCAATTGCGCCGACGTTGAATCTCCGGGATTCAAGTAAATATAAAGGGCTATGTTTTTATTTATCTCTTTATGTAGGTTAATTACTTCATCACACCGACCAGCCTTAAGCTCATCCCAAACAAGTAGGTCACAAGAGAGTAACCAATCCAGATGATTTAGCATACTTATTTCATGTGGTTCCAGTAGAGCCATTACGCACACCTCCAAGTGGCAATTCAGAATTAGGTTCAGAGCAGTGAGGGGAGTTTGGTCAAACCAAAGTCTCTCTTTTTTTGAGCACTAAACTTCACTACATTTGATGAACTTCTTGCAGTCTATCTAATGGTGATAACAAATGAAATCAGTATCGTATGACGCAGTAATGAGCCCAGGGGCTAGGGAAAAGATCGATAACGGCGAATGGCGTGTAATCGGCTTGTCCGTGATGGATACCTCAAATGGAAGAATGGTTGCCAATCTCAAAACGGTTACCAAGAGTAATCAATCTGAGTACACTCCTGCTCTGTTCGTAGCCTTAAGAGATGAGATTTGCCTCTCTCAACGATTGATGTCAATTAAGATTCGTGAGTCATTCGACAAGCAAAGGAGCATTCTGAACCGAATTGAAGGAAAAATTGATTTTCTGACTGATGTCAAATTCGCTGAGTTGGCTGGTGAGATTAATCATTTCTTTACTCAATGTGATCATTTACATACAAGTGAGGCGGTAAAGGCAGAGAGAGTGCTCGACCATGGTGGCCGTTTAGCTGCTAGGTTAGCGGGAATAACTGATGCCTTAATAGATGACTATTTGGGTAGCGTACAATTGGTTGTGGGGAATGAAACAATGGATTATTCCATGTACACATCGAGAGAATATACTACGGGGGGTTATCGTTACGAACCAGATGTTACGGAAATGACTTATCCGGATTTTATCGGTACGAGAGTTAAAAGCTTCCTTGGTGCGTTAATTGAAATGCTTAACAGTCTCAATCTTATCTCAGTGTGCTTTAACCAGGAGCTCTACATGGGGTATATGGACTCGCTAACGGCGCTACGTGTAAAATTACGGGCACTGCTTAATAGTTTAGTGTTCGGAGTTCCTGTTAAGGAAGGGAAGTTTAAATGCAAAAACTATCGTGCGCTAATATTCACCAAAGATCGCAATGGCGACTGGGTTCAGGATAATGAGGCCGAAAGACTCGCTCAGTACTACACTGAATTTTCCCATAATAATCTTGCAGCAAGCATCTACGAGCGGACCTCAGGGTATGTTAAACGAGATGAGAATTTATTCGCTGCCGTAACCGCAGTGCTCAATTTTATTGAGGATATTGATCTCCTTCTCAGTAGAGGTACCGAGCTCACGGAAGGAAGTATCATGGATACTGAGTCCATTAAATTGCTGTCCGAAACAATATTTCCATCTCGCACGAACCGATTACTAACGTCAACATCATGATAATTTGATGCCTAAACAGTCGCGCAAGTGATGTCTGCTGTTGACACTTAGCTGTCGGAATATTAAATAACTAGATTTACAGCACAGAGTGGACTGTTAACTTTCGCGTCTACCACAATTATAGGGCCCCCGGCCAGAGAGGTTCTCCCCTATGCTAGGGCTCTTTTTATTGATATGTTTCGGTCCATGTAAAGCCTCTAAGGAGAAACCGATGGACTTGCCGGCGCTGGAAGAGTTACTGACTCGCCTCAAATCACTGCCTGTTGCTGAAAAAAGCGAGGCCAATATCTTTTCGCTGGGTGCCCGCAGACACTATGAAAACCCGGTCAGCGATTTACTCGCTTTCTTTATTGATCCGGATGCTCCCCATGGACTGAATACACTGGTTCTTGGGGGCCTTCTGGAATGCCTAGCAGCCCCTGTTGATGCATCACTTCTATCTCCGCCAGCCCGTGAGGTCCTGACCCAAGAAGGAACTCGAATCGATTTGCTGCTTGAGTCGGAAGAATGGGCCATGGCGCTGGAGAATAAAATCTGGCACCAGCAGAATAACCCCTTCACTGATTACAGCGGGTATCTGGAACAAAAACATCCAGATAAGAAACCGCTCTTGGTGGTTCTGTCACCAGAGGGACAGGCCCCTACCGGCTGGACGGGAATAAGCTACAGTATGTTTATTTCTGTTCTGTCGCCCAAACTCGGCATGGCCTGTATTTCTTCCCCACTGAATAAATGGCAGGTATTGCTGCGCGAATTCATGTTACATCTGGAGTCACTGATGGGTAAAAATACGATTGCAGCTGAGACCGAAACCTTTGTTATCGAGAATTTGCTTAATATTCAGGAAGCTGTGTTGCTGAAAAATGCTGTGGTGAAATCACTTCAGGAGGAATGCCTGCTGTTTCTGACAGAACGTTTTTCTGATAGGGGTTATGGGGTCACCACGGCACTTAATCATTGGGAAGGTTACCCAGCGCTGCGCTTCGGGTTGTCGCACTGGGTGAGTGAATCTGATGTGGTACTTTTCCTGGACAGAACACCTGGAAGACAGTTTGAAGTGCGCACATACATCTGCAATCTGACGACTCCTACATTGCAGCATCAAGCAAAACAGATACTGATACCAGCACAGCATGACGACTGCTGGCCGGAGATGAGTGGGAGTGTGTTTACCGTTGTTTCTCGCCTGTCACGGAAGCATGAGGAAAAGCATCTGATGTTCCAGAGAGTGGCGAAAGCGTTGGATCAGTTGAACGAATTTGAACTGTACCATGAGAGATAGCGCCCATACTTACTTGTTGCGTTGAACTGAATCTGATCCTACCCACGAATAGTGGACACGCTGTTAAGCGAGTAAAATCGTTAATAAGGTGAACCATGACGCAAGCAAAATCTGTGAAGAAGACATCCCGTAATCAATATACCCCGGAATTTCGCCAGCAGGCGCTGGCGCTGGCTGAGCGCATCGGTGTGGCCAAAGCTGCCCGGGAGCTCGGCCTGCACGACTCTCAACGCTACGTCTGGCGCAGTAAACAACGTCAGCAGGGCTCCACCTCTGAGCGTGAGCAGCAACAGGCAACAGAAATCGCCCGCCTCAAGCGCCAACTGGCCGAGCGGGATGAGGAACTGGCCATCCTCCAAAAGGCGGCTGTAGATTCAATCTGTCAACGCAACACCCCTTTCAATTATCTCTTTCGGTGTTTTGAACTTCAGTGTCTTTCTTGGTCTGTTGTTTAGCTGAGCTGCAACCTGATCCAGCTCATGTTGAGTATATTGGGCAAGGCAAGTCTTTTTGGGAAAGTACTGTCTAATTAGCCCATTAGTGTTCTCGTTTGTTCCCCGCTGCCAGGGACTCTGAGGATCGCAGAAGTAAACTTTAACTCCGGTGCTGCCAGTAAATTCCAGATGCCTGGCCAGCTCCATTCCTCTGTCCCATGTCAGTGATTGCCGGAGTTCAGGCGGCAAGCTCAGGAATTTGTCGGTAAGAGCCTGATTCACTGAGAAAGAATCTTTGCCCCTGAGTCTAAGGATGATCGTATAACGTGATTTTCGGTCTACAAGTGTGGCTATATGCGAGTTTTTTGTGCCTGATACTAAATCGCCTTCCCAGTGCCCCAGAGAGCGTCTGTTATCGATATGCCGGGAGCGTTCGTGAATTGGCGTTCCGTTCACTATATTGATCGTACCTCTTTCACCTTTGCGGGTATGGCGTCTGCCATGACGAAGGCTATGCGATCGGCGCAGATGCTGTACATTCAGGTGGTGTAGCGCTTCACGGCTACGAAAGTACAGCGTTTTATAAATTGTCTCAGGTGATATTCGCAGTGTTTTTTGACGCGGCTTCGTTCGCCTTAACCATCCTGATATTTGCTCAGGAGACCACTTCATCACCAGCTTTTCCAGAACAAGCTCTCGCAACGGTAAATTCTGATCCAGTAAGCACGGTTTTGGTCTTTTCGCCATCCTGCTGGCCCGGTTATTAGCATCTACAGCTTTGTAATAGCGCCTGCCTCGATTACGCTGAACTTCACGTGAGATCGTCGAAGGACTACGATTTAGCGCAGTAGCTATCGCACGAATGCTCATTTTGGCTGACAAACCGGCTCGTATTTCCTCGCGCTCAGACAGCGTCAGGTGAGCTACAGCCCGCTTGCGCTCATTGGGTTTTATGCCGCCAGTATCTCTTAACATAGTGAAGATTGTTCCTGGTTTCGAACCCAGGATATTAGCTATTTCACTGAAGCCTGTTCCGTTCTTCCACAGTTCAAAAACAGATGCTTTTTCCTTTGCTGTAAATGTCCGTCTCATTCAAAAATCCTCCGCAACCCCATGTTTTCACATGACTGTTGCGTTGACCAATTGAATCTACAGCCACCTACTTCGCCAGACGCCTGAAGTGAAGTACGGTTTTATACACCAACATCAGGCGGTGTTCTCAGTGAAAAGCCTGGCCCGGATACTGTGCGCCTCGCGCAGTGGCTGGTATGCGTGGTTGAAGCGCCGACAATCCTTCTCGCTGCGGCAGATGCGTCGTCAGCAGTGTGATGAGCGGGTGACACAAGCTTTTATACAGGCAAAACAGCGCTATGGCGCGCCCCGCCTTACGCAGGCGTTGCGTAAGGCGGGCCATGGCTGGAACCGTAAAACGGTGGCGGCCAGTCTGCGACGTCAGGGATTACGGGCCAGAGCGGCGCGCAAGTTCAAAGCCACGACAAACAGCCGGCATAACCTGCCGGTGGCGCCGAACCTGTTGCAACAGGACTTCAGTGCAACGGGGCCGGACCAGAAGTACGTTGGGGATATCACCTACCTGTGGACAGAGGAAGGCTGGCTGTACCTGGCGGTGGTTATCGACCTGTATTCGCGTCGGGTGGTGGGTTGGTCGATGTCGGAACGAATGACGGCGGAGCTGGCGTGCAATACGCTGAAAATGGCGCTGTGGCGGCGAAAGATGCCGCGCGGCGTGATAGTTTATCTCTGATAGAGGGAGCCAGTATTGTTCCCATAATTATCAGGGTGTTATCAAAGACAATGGACTGATATGCAGTATGAGCGCGAAGGGCTGTTGCTACGATAACGCCTGTGCGGAAAGCTTCTTCCACAGTCTGAAAGTGGAGCTAATCCACGGAGAGAGGTTCAACACGCGGGAGGAGATGAAATCGGCGGTATTCGAGTATATCGAGATAGACTACAATCGGCACCGACGGCATAGTGCCAACGGCGGGCTAAGCCCGGTGCAATTTGAGGAAAGAAACCTCGCTTAAGGCAGTGTCCACCGTTGCTGGGCAAGATCAAAGAGGCTTATTACCAGTGCCAGAATATTGACTGCTCCAGCACCTTTAAGATGCGAGGGAGTATCGAACACGTGATCCGCCAACCATTGCCGCCACAGCCGCTTATGGCGTCGGTGTCACCGCCACCACAGCAGCGGACTCTGAATCGCTACGGAAGCCACCACCACGTGCATTGATGCCTCCCCACCCGCCCCCTTCCCGGTGCGGGTTTTTATTGCCTCACCCCCTCTCGTTTCGCGGATTTTCTCTGGTGGGCCTCTCTTTTTGAGCTTGCATGCATAGGGTGCATGATTTTGCATGCAGAAAAATGCAATTGTCGTCCCCTTCCGCGCCAGTACTGGCGCGGTTTGGCGCCGGTCATACAACTGCATGAAAAGCGATACATGAAGCGGGCAGGCGAGGTGGGGATAGCATTGCGCGCAGCGATGTTAAATCATGCATTTTGTTGAAGGCTAATTTCAAAGAGGTATACTTGTGTACAAGGGCCGTTTTAAGTGTGAGATGAAATTATCCACTGGAGAAGCGATGTCAGATTTTCATAAAGTTGCTGAGCATTTATCGCAACATGCAAAAAAATGCAAAGACGATACAGCTGATGCATTTGGCAGGTCAGCACTGAATAGGTATTATTACGCCACATACATTTCTGTAAGAGAATTTTTGGGGACAATGGATAAATCTTGGGAAGGCCAGTCCCATGGCACAATACCCCCTCTTCTTGAAGGCGAGTTGCTTAAAAGAATTAGAACCGCGGCAGCAAGTCAAGAAAGGCTGGGTCTTATAACCACCCCCAAAAGCAAAGGATATATTTCATCAGCATCAAATGCCGCATCTTCAATAGCGTCAATACTTAAATCAGCTTATTCCATTAGGGTTATTTCCGATTACAAACCAAACATCAAGCTAACCTTTAATAATGGCGGCTTTTCATGCGGGGGACATACGGACTCTGAGGCAAGAAGCTGGAAAAGCAAAGTCGATGCGCAGAAAGGGATTTTATTAAACATTTCTAGGGAGTTAGGCATTGTCTCTTGAAAAATACATTCAGGAAATCATTGAAAGCAAGGCAAGCTATGTGTCTTCTTTCAAATACGATGATATATCCGAGTCTATCCTATTGGAGATTCCATTAGATAAAATAAGAGAAGTTTCAAGTAAGAATTTCACATCTAAGAGGCAAATTAAAAACCTATCTAAAAAAATAGAACTTCTTACTAAGCGAAAGGTTATTATCTCTTATAGGCAGTCAGAAAAAATAAACAACTTAGAAATAGGCCTTAAAGAGATAATCTCAATAAAAAGCGGTAATGTAATATCAAATTTATCAATCTCTATGATTGATGAGTCAAACTGTATTGTTTGGATTTTTACGTCGGAAAGTTTGAGCGCAGAAAAGAAAGATGAAATAAAAAATCAAGCTAAAAAATTCTTGCATAGCGCCCTTATAATTGTTAATGAAACATATTTTGCGCCCCCCAAGAAAGAAGAGCCATCAGCAATGGCAATCATGCGTACACTAAAGATACTATCCCCAGCACAAACAACCCCCTTAAAAATCGCTCTCGAAGCGAGAGATTTCAATGTTCCATCTGAAAAGTGGTTGCTCTCTAAACTCGATTATTTGCGCAAACGAAAATTTATAGTCCGAAATACAGATGGTTCATATGCTCTTTCAGGGAACGGCATTGCCATTGTCCCAACATCATCTTCTAAATCAAGTTCGGATATCGAACGTATCCTATCGCTAGCAAGGAGAAAAGTATGGTAAGCTATATGTGGTGGTGGTGATGAAGTCGCGAGAGTGTGTATCACACTCATTAGCGAAGATCATCCATAGAAGGGCGCCTGTACGCAGGCAGACGCTCCTTCGAATCGTCTGCCTGCGTACAGGCGGCATCAACGAAAGCGATCAGCTTTGCTAAAGGTAGATCTATGAAAACTTCACCACCACCTTTACTCGTTTCTTTCAAAAGCGCTAAAAATTTGATAGATGCATTGCCTCCTTCTGTATCCGAAAAATACGAAGATGAGATTAAATATTTAACTGAAAAAAACCTTCCACCAGTGGTTTCAGTAGCAGTAGTGAGCATTATTTTTGGTGTAAGCTCCAATTTTATTGCTTCTATTTTAAGAAGAAAAGAGAGTCAATATAGAAATTTTACCATTAAGAAGGGGACTAAAAGAAGAAAAATTGAAGCGCCTAAAGTGGGTTTAAAGATTTTCCAATCCTGGATAGGTCATAATCTATCAAGCGCATTAAGTTTTCCTAAATGCGTATTCGGATTCATTCCCGATATGAATGGCGTTTTCGAAGCAGCGGATGTACATTGTGAGTCTAAGTGGGTTTACTCCTTAGATCTTAGAGATTTTTTTACTAGTATTAGCAGGGAAAAAGTTAAATCTGAATTAATTAATTTGGGTTACTCTGCTCACTCTGCTGAATTAATCACCATACTTTGCACATACCAAGGACGTTTGCCTCAAGGTTCTCCTGCAAGTCCGGTCCTATCAAATATAGTATTTCAAAAAACAGACTCCCTCTTGCTTAAGAAATCCGAAGATTTAGGTATAAAATATACGCGGTATGCAGATGACTTAGTTTTTTCCGGTATAAATTCCATGCCTGCAGCACTACCAGAATTAATAAAAGAAGTTCTCCTTGATGAGGGCTGGACTATAGCTGAAGAGAAGGAGTATATATCTTGCCTTCCCAATCGACTAAAAGTTCATGGCCTTTTAGTCCATGGCGAAAAACCAAGACTCACAAAAGGTTATAGAAATCGTATTCGAGCTTATAAGCATTTATTGAATTCTGGCAAAGTTAAGGATGCAGACCTTGATATGGTGAATGGACACATTTCTTATGCGGAAAACTTAGATCGGTTCAATAATTGACCACAAACCAAACCTGTACCATTTAATGTACCCAAAAACAAACATATAAATAAAAGAATTTAAATCAAAAACTTACTGAAAATCATTTTTTTAGATCCAAAATATCGAATAATTTCCACCCTGTTCCACCGACTGCCACAACGCCCTGTTTTCAGGGCGTTTTTATTGCTATCAACGTCTGCTACCCAGCATGGTTGAAGATGTTTCCGATCCGAAAGGCCACCTATATTCTTGATGCTCCACGCAGAAACATTAATTGCCTTTGCAAGCAAGCGCTGGTTAATATCCCTGTATGGAGTGATAAACACAAAGGAAAACAAGATGCTGAATCGCCATCATCACACCCCCACGGATTTTTCGTCTTACCTCATCAGTGGGAACCTGTGGAACCAACAATACCGACGAAGTGAAAGCGGTTCAGCAGTTGATTGATAATGCTGGTTATCAGTTGGCCACCGGACAAACGTTAGTCATAAATGGTCGCTGCGACACAGCCACCACCGAGGCAATACGCTGGTATCAGCGCCTGTTAAACATGTCACCGAATGGCCTGATTCAGCCTACTGATACTTGGTTTATGCAGGCGCTTAACGAAGCCAGCGCTCCACACTGGCGGCCAAAACACAGCGGCGGGCCATTGCGGGTTCAGCAAGGCCAAATCACGTTCGATGCAGAGGGCGTGGACTATATCACCGCTGTGGCGCCATTCCGCCAGAAGCGCTATCCCAATTTTTCTCGGATATTGCAGTGGCCGCCTACGAACTCTTCAGGGGTAACACTTGGTCGCGGTTACGATATGGGGAACCGTAGCAGTGGCGAGATTTTTACCACTCTCAAGCAAGCAGGCATTGAGGAATATAAAGCTGCAATATGTTCGAAAGCAGCGCACCTAAAAGGGCGCCAAGCAGAACAATTCGTGAAAGTCTATGGCCCTCTTGTAGGTGAAATCACTCACGAGCAACAAATCCGTTTGTTTGAACTGGCCTATCAGGTAAAACTCAATGAAGCACGAAACCTCTACGGGCGAATATCCCACACCATCCCAAACGCGCCTGCCTGGGAACAGCTAGACCAAAAAATCAGGGACGTAATAATCGATATTTTTTATCAAGGCGTGCACAATGCCAGAGCGCTGTTTCAAGCCTCTATTGAGGGAAAGAATGCCCTGATTGCTCATATCAGAAACACCCCCACCTACATGTCATTTGAAAGCCACAGAAACAGAATAAGGTATCTTCAGTGAAAAAAGTCCTCATCATCCTTAGCGCCCTGATGACACCTATAGCAGCACATGCAGAGCTTTCCACTGGGCCGGAGCGCGACGCCTGTTTTAAACAAAATGAAAGCATTCCTGCTGCCTATAACTGTCTGTCGGCCCAAAAAGACGCCAGCAGCAAAAAGCTGGATACGCTCATAGCCGAAACCGTTAAACGCATCAAGGCCAACAATGTTGGCCCCTTCAATGGCAAAGAAGACAGCCCCGAAACAGCCGGCGACGTATACAGCCGCCGTTTTCTGGATGCGCAAAAAAAATGGAAAGCCTACCGGGATGAACTCTGCCTGTCTGTGGCTACTGAACTGGATGAAGACTCCTACGATTATCAGCCCTACATTGATCAGTGCCAGATAAACCTGAACAGAAATCATGCCAACGAAATAGCACAAATGGGGCTGCCGCCAGCAAACTAATACTCTCATCGCCAGTGCGGTGCCCAATTCCCGCTGGCGGCTTAACGCCAGCCTCCCATCCTGAAAACCGCCAGGCCTTGCCCTTTCGAAGCGGATTGCTCCCTAGTCTTAATAATCTCGCCTGACCGCCGTGAGAATAGAATTCACCGTCATTATTGAATAGAGTGTGTACTTTTGGTTGTACTCTGTTCCCCGCAGCCTCAGCGCAAGCGAGGAAAAATTCATCGACATGAAAGGATACTTTTCTGGCATGAACCGCAGACGTTTTATCCAAGCTTCCTTCGCCCTTGCCGCTACCTGCGGAACTCCCACACTCGCAACCCTGTTTACCCGCTCGGCCTGGGGCCAAGACGGCATTGCCGATGGCCGCGCCACTGCCTTTGATTTTTCCACACTTCAGAACATGGCCCGCGAGCTGGCGCAGAAGCCATGGAGCGGCTCAGCGAAGCCGGTGCCGACGGCGCTGGCTAGCCTAACGCCCCAGGCTTATAACAGCATCCAGTACGACGCCGGCCACTCTCTGTGGAACGGCATCGATAGCCGCCAACTGGACGTGCAATTCTTCCACGTCGGCATGGGGTTCCAGCGCCGGGTGCGGATGTACTCCCTCGATCCGAAAACCCGCCAGGCGCAGGAAATCCACTTCCGCCCAGAGTTGTTCAACTACCACGACGCCGGCATTGATACCCACCAGTTGGAGGGGCAGTCCGATCTGGGGTTCGCGGGTTTTAAAGTGTTTAAATCGCCTGAGCTGTTTCGCCGCGACGTGCTCTCCTTCCTTGGTGCCAGCTACTTTCGCGCGGTAGACGAGACCGGGCAGTACGGTTTGTCTGCGCGCGGGCTGGCGGTTGATACGTACACCAACACCCAAGAGGAATTCCCGGATTTCACCGCCTTCTGGTTTGAAACGCCGAAAGCCAGCGACACCACGTTCGTGGTCTATGCGTTGCTGGACAGCCCCAGCATCGCCGGCGCATACAAATTCACCATCCATTGCGAAGCCAAACGGGTGGTGATGGACATCGAAAACTATCTATACACCCGTAAGGATATCCAGCAGTTGGGCGTGGCGCCGATGACCAGCATGTTCAGTTGCGGCACCAACGAACGGCGGATGTGCGATACCATTCATCCGCAAATCCATGACTCCGATCGCCTGGCCATGTGGCGCGGCAACGGCGAATGGATCTGTCGGCCGCTGAATAACCCGCAGCGCCTCCAGTTCAATGCGTTTGCAGATGACAATCCGAAAGGGTTTGGCCTGTTGCAGTTGGATCACGATTTCAACAGCTATCAGGACGTGATGGGCTGGTACAACAAACGCCCGAGCCTGTGGGTTGAGCCACGCAACAACTGGGGCAAAGGCTCGGTTTCGCTGATGGAGATCCCCACCACCGGCGAGACGCTGGATAACATCGTCTGCTTCTGGCAGCCGGAAAACCCCGTCAAGGCAGGCGACACCCTCAATTTCCAATATCGCCTGTACTGGAGCGGCCTGCCGCCGGTGCACACGCCGCTGGCGCGGGTCTACGCCACCCGTACCGGCATGGGCAGTTTCCCGGAAGGCTGGGCGCCGGGCGAACATTTCCCGCAGCAATGGTCGCGCCGTTTCGCCGTTGATTTTATCGGCGGCGATTTAAAAGCCGCGGCGCCGAAGGGAATTGAACCGGTGATTACCCTTTCCAGCGGCGAAGCGAAACAGATCGAGATCCTGTACGTAGAGCCGTTCGACGGTTACCGCATCCTGTTCGACTGGTACCCAACCTCAGACGCCACCGATCCGGTGGAGATGCGCATGTTCCTGCGCTGCCAGGGAGAGGCCATCAGCGAAACCTGGCTGTATCAGTATTTCCCGCCGGCCGCGGATAAGCGCAAATACATAGACGATCGCCAAATGCGATAAAAAAATGCGGCACAGAGCGCCATCTGTGCCGCATTACTTCCTCAGCCAGGTGGCATACCTTTACCCTGTGTTACCCGTCAACAAATGATCCCACGGCGCTACCGGCAGCAAAGCCGCCATCAGCGCATCCACCACCACCCTCACCTTTGGCGCCAGCTCGCGCGAGCGCGGCCAAAGCGCGGTTATGGGGACATCGTTTGGCGGCGTGGCAACCGGAATCACCTTTAATTCCCCATTATGTATTGCTTCTGCCGCCAGCCACGTCGCCAAACAGGCCACCCCCATGCCGCTGATTGCCGCATCCAGCAAGGCTTCGCCATTACTGATGATATGCCGATAGGGCAGATCGTAAGCTTTAACCTGCCCCGCCGGGCCCATCAGCCAAGGGAGCGCCCGCCCTTGCCTGGCGAACCCCAGGCAGCGATGATGGCCCAGATCCTCCACCGAGCGCGGCAGGCCGTGCGTGAACAAATATTCAGGCGCCGCGCAGATAACCGAATGCTGGAACCCCAGGCGGCGGGCATTCAGGCTGGCGGAATTCCCCGGATCGCCAAGCCGCACTGCCAAATCAACCCGCTCCTCGACCAGATCAATTCTGCGATCGGTAAAAGCGACATCCATTTCCAGATCCGGGTATTGCTTCGCCACCGCTTTCAACACCGGCATAATGCGCAGCCGGCCAAAAGACACCGGCAAGTTTATCCGCACCCGGCCTGTAACCCGGCGGGTTGTCGAGGCAAGCCTGGATTCCGCCGCGTTGAGCTCATCCAGCACCCGCAGGCAGCTGTGATAATAATCATGCCCCTCTTGGGTCAGGTTCAGGCTGCGCGTTGTTCGGTTAAGGAGCTTTATCCCCAGCCGCGCTTCCAGGCGCGCCACGCTTTTGCCCGGCGCGGATGTCGATACCCCCATCCGCGCCGCAGCGGCGGTAAAACTGCCGGCTTCGACGGTATGAACAAACGCGGAGATATCCTGCAACCGGGAGTGAAAACCATTCTTCATCGCATTACAGACTCTATGGCGGAAATGATGCGCCATCATATCGCGATACAGGATAAAACATCGCCAGTAACATGACCGATACGGCTCACAATGGAGGTATCATCATGACTAACACCATGAAACAGTGGCAATTACAGCAATTTGGCATAGGCCAACTGCAGCAGGCCAAAGTGCCCATCCCCACCCCCGCGAACCATCAGTTGCTGGTGAAAGTGGCGGCCGTCGCGCTGAACTATCGCGATAAATTGGTGATAGAAGGCGAACTGCTGCCTGAAAAGCCGCCCATGCCCTTTGTACCGACCTCGGACATGGCGGGCACCGTGGTGGCGGTGGGCAGTGACGTCACGCGATTTAAACAGGGTGATCGGGTATGCGGTAATTTCTGGGTTCAGTGGGTTGACGGCGAACCGCCGGCGGAGATGCTGCTCCACGGCCTTTCCCTGGGGGGCCCATTGCCCGGGATGCTGGCCGAATACGTCTTGCTGGAAGAGCACGCCGCCGTAGCGGTAGCCCCCACATTAACGAATGAAGAAGCCGCCACCCTACCGATCGCCGGCCTGACGGCCTGGTTCGCTCTGATCGAAACCGGGCGGCTCGAAGCAGGGCAAACGGTCGTCACCCAAGGCACCGGCGGCGTATCGCTGTTTGCCCTGCAGATCGCCCGTGCCTTCGGCGCCAGGGTGATTGTGACTTCCCGCAGTGCACAAAAGTTGGCGCGCATTAAAACGCTGGCGCATTGCGAGACCATCAATACCGTGGAACAGCCTGCATGGGCGCAAGCCGTCCTAGCATTAACCGGCGGCAGGGGCGCCGAGCATATTATTGAAACCATCGGCGGGGAAAACCTTACCCAGTCAGTCAGCGCGCTGGCCGGCGGCGGCCGTATCGCCCAGATTGGTTTCCTGAACGGCCCCGATATAACGTTGTCTGCCGTGCCGCTGATGCTGCGGCGCGCCGTTATTCAGGGTATTTCCGTTGGCCACCGGCGTGCATTTGAAAAAATGATGGATGCCTTTGCGCACAAAGGCATTCGGCCGGTCATAGACCACGTTTATGGCTTTCACGACGTTCCTGCCGCATTCCAGCATTTGGATCGCGGGCCTTTTGGCAAAGTGGTGATACGCATCGCCCCCTGATGGTTGGCGATCCCCCTCGGTTCCAGCGCCGGCGGCTTGTGCACTCTTTAGTGCCTGGCCCCGGCAACCTGTATATGCACAAAATTCGTGCAGCGGCATGCATTACCGTTGTGCGGCATAACCGCACATTACACCGCTACCCCCGCCAGACGCACAAAGCAAACAAGACAAAAAACACCTTAATAATCTGTTTTTAAAACAAATTAAATACACATACCGCCTGTTAGCACTGTTGGCATGATTCATGCTCATATCATCTTGTTCAAGTAACTTTACTTAAATTCAAAACACTTTCAGAGAGCCGATCATGAAACTACGCCTTTTTGCCGTACCCCTGTGCTGGACTGCCCTGATAACCGCCGGCGTTTTTTCCGCCGCGGCCCACAGCGCCGATCTGCTGCAACGCATCAAAGACGCCAAAGTGATTACGGTCGCCACCGAGGCGCGCTACGCGCCATTCGAGTATGTCGAAAACGGCAAAATCATTGGCTATGACGTGGATTTGATGAACCACATTTTGGCAAAACGGCTGCCGGGCGTGGCCGTAAAGCAGCTGGATCTGCCTTTCCAGGGGATCCTCCCTGGCCTGGATGCGAAAAAATTTGATTTCGTCGTCACCGCCGTCACCGTGAATAAACAGCGCATCGCCCGCTTCGCCTTTACCACGCCGATTGCCGAATCCACGGTGGCGCTGCTCAAACGCGCGGACGATGCGTCTATCGGTACAACCGCCGATCTGAGCGGTAAAGTCATTGGCTCGCAAACCGGTTCCGGACAGTTGCAAATCCTGCAGGCCTTCGATAAATCGCTGAAAGCGGAAGGGAAACCGAGCATTAAAGAGATCAAACAGTACGTCGCCTTCGATGAAGCCTATGCCGATCTTGCCGCCAAGCGTCTGGATGGCGTGGCCCAGTCGCTCTCAAACCTTGGCCCGTTAATCAAATCCCGCCCGGGGGTATTCGCGACCCTGCCGACCATGCTCGGCCCAACCACCTATTTTGGCTGGGTGGGGCGCAAGGATGAAGACAGCGCCTCGCTGGTGAAGCTGTTCAGCGATGGCATCGCGGAAGCAAACCGCGACGGCACGATGCAGGCCCTGCAACAGAAATGGTTTGGCTTCACCATGGCCGTACCGGCAGACGCCATGCCCGCGCCTAATCTGTGAGACGCCGTTAAATGCCGACCTTTATCACACAGTTCATCGCGTGGTTGCCCATGCTGGCTAATGGCGCCGTCACCACCGCCACGCTTTGCCTGGTGGCGATGGTTGCCGGGTTTTTCGTCGGCATTGGCGTGTGGCGCATGTCTGCCAGCCAGCACCGGCTCTGGCGCACTATTGCCCAGGGATGGGTGAGCCTGTTTCGCGGCACGCCGGTGCTGGCGCAGTTACTGCTGTGTTTTTACCTGCCGGGCCAATTGGGGCTGGATATTTCCGGTTTTTTTGCCGCAGTGCTGGCCTTGACGCTCAACACCGCGGCATACCAGTCGCAGATACTAAAAAGCGGCTTCGCCGCCATCAGCGCCGGGCAGTTGGAAGCGGCGTCTATCTGCGGCCTAAGCCAGAACCAGATCCTCTGGCGCATACAGGTGCCGCAAGTGCTGCGCGTCACGCTACCTTCGCTCATTTCCGAACTGATCGATGTGATAAAGGCTTCGTCCGTGGTGTCCGTTATCGCGCTGACGGATCTGATGCGCGTCGCCCAGCAGTTGGCTTCATCCACCTATCAGCCGCTGCAGGTTTATCTGGCGGCGGCGCTGGTCTATCTGGTGTTGACCAGCCTGCTTTCATTGCTTGGGCGGCATATGGAACGCCGTTGGCAAAGGGAACAACGATGAGTGAACTCATGCAATACCTGCCGGATTACCTGAGCGCGTTAGGCGTAACGCTGTGGCTTAGCCTGTGCGCAGCGCTGGGCGGCGCTATCCTGGGGTTTACGCTGAACGCCCTGTGCCGCGGCAACCCGGTGCTGTTTCAACTGTGGCGCGGCTATGTGTGGATCATTCGCGGCACGCCATTCCTGGCGCAGTTGGCCGTGATTTACTTCGGGCTGCCGTCGATTGGGCTGATGCTTAGCGCAGCCCAGGCCACGGTGCTCGCCCTCACGCTATACAGCGGCGCCTATTTCGGGGAAATCTTTCGCGCCGCCTGGCTGAGCATCCCTCCCGGCCAGCGGGAAGCGGCGCTGGCCAACAATATCTCCCGCACCCGTTGCTTCTGGCATATCCAGGCGCCGCAGGCCCTGCGCTTCGCCCTGCCGCTGCTGGGCAACCAATGTATTTCGACCATCAAGGAAAGCGCCATCGCTTCCGTGATCACCGTCCCTGAGTTGACCATGACCACCAGCCAGATCGTCGCAAACACCTACAGCTATGTATTGCCCTACACCCTACTCATCATCAGCTACTGGCTGTTGGCGCAGGCGGTCAGCCTGGGCGTGCAGGCGCTGAGCAAAACCCTGCGAACCGGAGGATACCGTGACCAAAACGTCCGTGCCCATCATTGAACTGCGCCACGTAGGCAAATCCTTTGCCGACCACGTGGTTTTGCAGGATATCAACCTGGCGGTGTATCCGGGGGAGATCGTCACCCTGATTGGCCCTTCCGGCTCTGGGAAGACCACCGCGCTGCGCTGCATGAACTTCCTGGAAACCTACGATCGCGGCGACGTTTTGATCAAAGGCCAGCTTCTGGGATACAGCGGCTCGCAGCGCGGCGCAGCCCATATCGACAGCCCGGGCGCCATCGCAGAAGTCCGGCGCCCACTGGCGATGGTCTTTCAGCAGTTTAACCTTTGGCCGCATATGACGGTGCTGGAGAACGTCGCCGCGCCGCTGGTGCTGGGCAAGAAACTGCCGCGTCAGGTTGCGAAGCAAACCGCGATGGCCGTTTTGCAACGGGTGGGAATGGCGCAGAAAGCCGACAGTTGGCCGGCCCATCTATCCGGCGGCCAACAGCAGCGCGTGGGGATCGCCCGAGCCCTGGCGCTGGAACCGGAACTGCTGCTTCTGGATGAGCCCACGTCGGCGTTGGATCCTGAGCGGGTGGAAGAAGTGCTGGACGTGATCCGTGCGCTGGCGAACCAGGGCATGACCATGGTGATGGTTACGCATGAAATGGCCTTCGCCGCCCACATCTCCTCCCGCCTGCTGTTTATGGCGGATGGCCGGATCGTGGAAAGCGGCGCCCCGCGGCAAATTTTCACCCAGCCTAAAAGCGAACGGCTGCGCAACTTCCTGGCGCCGCTATTCCGCCGCCCTCTGCAACCGGAAGAGTTGGAGAAACTATGATTTCTGATGAAGGCCTACGGGTGGCCCGGCACCTTGACGCCACACACCTGAACCATTTGCTGCAGCAACTCTCTGGCTTTGGCGCGCTGCCCGGCGGCGGGGTTAATCGCCAGGCCCTAAGTGAAGAAGAGCTGGATGCCCGGGAATGGATTATCGGCCTGGCGCGCGAGATGGGCTGCGATATCTATACCGATGCGGCGGCCAATCTGTTTTTACGCCGCCCTGGGCGCACGGCGCTCCCCCCGGTCACCACCGGCAGCCACATTGATACCCAACCCTGCGGCGGCAACTTTGATGGCTGTTACGGCGTGATGGCGGGGTTGGCTTGCCTGCAGGCCATGAACGATGCTGGGCTAGTGACCGAACGCCCGGTGGAAGTCGCCATCTGGACAAACGAGGAAGGCAGCCGCTTTGCGCCCGGCGCCATGGGTTCCAGCGCCTTTGTGCAGCCGGAACTGCTGCCCGCTTACCAGGCCGCCGTCGGAGAAGACGGCACCCCGTTCAGCGACGCGCTGACCAAGTGCCTGGCGCGCTTCAAAACGCTGCCGCAACGGCCGGATCGCGCCATGGCCTGCTTCCTGGAGCTGCATATTGAACAAGGGCCAATCCTGGAGCAACGGGGCCTGCCGCTGGCCGTCGTCAGCGGTATTCAAGGCGTACGCTGGTATCAGGTAACCTGCCTGGGCCAGTCGGCGCACGCCGGCACGACGCCAATGGGTTTGCGGCAAGATGCCATGAGTCTGGCCCGGGCACTGGCCGCCCACATTGAAGATGTGATGGGTGATGCGGCGGATGAAGCACTGCGCATGACCTTTGGCCGCTGGCAAGTAACGCCGAACGCCATTAACACCGTGGCGGCGCAGGTGAGTTTCACCCTTGATTTTCGCCACCCGGACCCAGCGGTGCTTGCGCACCTTGATGCCCTAATGGCCAGCCTGGCCGGCGAGCGCATACACATAACGCCACTGCTGAATAAGGCGCCGCTCGCCTTTGATGCCCCGCTCAATACGCTATTGGGTGATGTCTGCCACGCGCTGGACATCCCGCATACCCGCTTACTGTCCGGCGCCTTTCACGATGCGATGCATCTGGCGGGCCATTGCCCCACCAGCATGCTGTTTGTGCCCAGCCATAAAGGCATCAGCCACAACCCGGAAGAATATACCGATCCCCGCTCGCTTAGCGTCGGAGCCAGCGCGCTGGCCTGTGCACTCACCGAGCTTGCCCGTTCCACCAAAGGAGTTTATGCATGACCACCACCACGCAATATCCAGCCTGCTGCAACAAAGACAACGGCAATGCGCTGGGGCTGAACGCCACCGCCACCTCCCCGATCTCCGCTGACGGCACGCCGGTGCCCGGCGAGCTGTATACCATCCCACCGCGCTGCGGCCGGGCGGTGCGCCTGAAAAAAGGCCAGGTGATCCAAATCATTAATACCCCCGGTAGCCAGGTATGCGACACCTGGCTGTTCAACAGCGATGATCTGAGCGAATTCGCCTCGATGGAGCATACCCGTGCCTTTATCGATAAAATCATCCCCAAACCGGGGGATGCGCTGGTCACCAACCAACGCCGCCCCATCGGCACCCTGTTGAGCGATACCTCGCCGGGAGTGCACGACACCCTGATCGCCGCCTGTGATCTGTTCCGCTACACCAATATGGGCATTACGGAATACCATGACAGCTGCGCCGACAACATGCGCATGGCGCTTAACGCCATTGGCTTACGCGCCCGCGAAGTCCCCCAGCCGCTAAACCTGTGGATGAATACGCCGGTGAACCCTGACTACACGATTTCCTGGTTGCCCACCGTCAGTAAACCGGGCGACTATGTTGAAATCCGCGCCGAGCTGGATTGCGTGGTGGTAATGTCTGCCTGCCCACAAGACATTGTGCCAATCAATGGCTGTTCACCCAAAGAAATTCAATTTAAAGTAATGGTTTAACGGGGCGTTCCAAGCCCGCCTGCCGGCGGGCATTTCATTGACTCATTGGCTGAAAGCACGACATGAAAAAAAACAACGAGCCTAAACCCTCCGCCTCTTTTACCAGTTTGGGAATGCGCTTGCGCCATGCGCGTCTTGCACAGGAAATGACGCTCAAGCAATTGGCGCAAAAGGTGAAGTGTTCGGAAAGCCTGCTCTCGAAGCTGGAAAACGAAGCAGCCAGCCCATCATTAGCAATGCTGCACCGGCTGGCCAGCGCACTGGAAACCAGCATCGCCGATCTGATGGCGGAAGACTGGGTGGCCGAAGCGCCGGTGATGAAACCACAACAGCGCCGGCGCAAACATTTCCTACAGCGCAATAAAAAAGGCGGTATCGAGTTAGAGAACCTGACCTACCACCATAAAGGCGGGCTGCTGCAAGGCAACATCCATATCATCGAACCCGGGGTGGCGAGCGATGGCCAGATAGAGCACCACGGGGAGGAAATGGGCTATGTATTAGAAGGTGAGCTCGAACTGCATCTGGGTGAGGACATCTGGCACCTAGAACCCGGTGACTCATTTTATTTCCCCAGCCATGTGCCGCACGGTTACCGCAATCCAGGGACCGTTGTCGCCCGGGTGCTGTGGGTGAACACGCCGGTAACCTTTTAATCCACCGGCAGAAGCAGGCACCCCCGCCGCAAGCGTGCCTGCGCCAGCCTTGTATAAGGCGCATGGCTTAGCCGGAAACCGGCCGTGGCTAACGGTATTGCGGGCATCACTCCCCGCCATCATAGGTAAATAAGATTTATGAAATACTGCCGGTGTTTATCTGGCAACGACAATCCATAAGCCATCCTCTGCGCCGAAAGTATTTTATTCTAATTATCACCTAATCTACTGAAAGATAGGAAAGGCTGTGGCTAAATGTGTTTTTTCTGGCCTGCACTTCATACGGAAGCCTTTATGCCACAAATTTTGCAATTTCTTCTCGCCCTGGTGGTTATCTTCGCATTGGCATTACTGGTCAGCAATGACCGCAAAAAAATCCGCCCACGCTATATTGTTCAACTGTTAGTGATTGAAGGGGCGCTGGCCTATTTCTTTCTGCATGCGGCCAGCGGGCTTAGCGTGATTAAACACGTCGCCGGCTTCTTTGAGCTGCTGCTGACCTTCGCCGCAGAAGGCTCAAACTTCGTTTTCGGGGGCATGAGCAAAGAAGGCATGTCGTTTATTTTCCTCGGCGTTCTGTGCCCCATCATCTTTATTTCCGTGCTGATTGGTATTTTGCAGCACTTCCGTATTCTGCCGCTGATTATTCGCGTTATCGGCACCCTGCTGGCCAAAGTAAACGGCATGGGCAAGCTGGAATCGTTTAACGCAGTCAGCACGCTGGCGCTGGGGCAATCGGAGAATTTTATCGCCTATAAGGGCATCATTGGCGATATCTCCCCACGCCGCATGTACACCATGGCCGCGACCGCCATGTCCACGGTTTCCATGTCGATCGTCGGCGCCTATATGGCGATGATTGACGCAAAATACGTGGTCGCCGCGCTGATCCTGAATATGTTCAGCACATTCGTCATTCTTTCCATCATCAACCCCTACCAGGTAGACGATGAACCAGAGTTAAAGCTCAATAAGCTGCATGAGGATCAGAGCTTTTTCGAGATGCTGGGGGAATATATCCTGGCCGGTTTCAAGATTGCGATGATTATTACGGCAATGCTGATTGGCTTTATTGCGCTGATCGCCGCCGTAAACGCGATTTTCTCCGGCATCTTCGGCATCAGCTTCCAGCAGATGCTCGGCTATGTGTTCTATCCGCTGGCGTGGCTGGTCGGCATCCCGGCGCAGGATGCATTGCACGCCGGCAGTATTATGGCTACCAAGCTGGTGGCCAATGAATTTGTCGCCATGATCGAGCTGAAAAAAATCGCGGCGGAAATGAGCCCGCGCGGCGTGGGTATCCTGTCGGTGTTCCTGGTGTCGTTTGCCAACTTTGCGTCTATCGGCATCATTGCCGGCGCGATCAAAGGCCTTAACGAACAACAGGGCAACGTGGTTTCCCGCTTTGGCCTCAAGCTGGTTTACGGTTCAACGCTGGTGAGCCTACTTTCAGCCGCCATCGCCGGGCTGGTGCTGTAAGCATGCCCCCGGCCGCCGCACCGGCCGGGGCATATTTAAAATGCGACGCAGACCTGCGCATCCTCACGCATCACCGAATCCTGGGCAAACTGCTGTTTATAGAGGGTGCGTAACGCCTCGATATTCGCTTCGGTGTCTTTTCCCGCTGGGTGGATCAACATTAATGCCTTGCTGTTCTCACGCGCCAGCTTGCCGTCGTTCCCCAGCCATTGGCCTTTGGCGTCAAACACCGATAAGCCCTCTTTAAAACGCGGCGTAACCTGCTGATCGACAAAGCGCTGCCATTCCTGGGCGCTAATCACCGGCCCCGATGGGCGATTCAGCCCAAAGAATAACGTGGTTTTCATCATGGGTTCGCCAACGCTACAGGCCATCGCCGTTTTCGGCTCCGCGCGTTGCGCCGTGGGTGCGGCACACCCGTTTAAAAACAGAAGGGAAGCCGCGATAAACGCCGCCATGTATGGTGTTTTCATCTCTATTCCTTAATCCAACAAATTCCTGCGCCTCTGGCGCGGGGAAAAACACGCCATCACCCATAGAAAGCAAAATAAGTAATGATTCAATATAACCATGCATACCAGCATGACCATCTACAAAGCCATTCCGGCGCCCTGATAATAAAATAATCTAATCCGAAAGGCATATCGTTAGAAAAAATCAATAGTCGCATCGCCCCGGGCCGATTACCCTGCATGGCACAAAACCTTTTACCCCAACAGACAACACCCTGATGTTACTGAGCATCCTTTATATCATCGGCATTACCGCAGAAGCCATGACCGGCGCGCTTGCCGCTGGGCGGCGGCAAATGGACCTGTTCGGCGTTATTTTTATTGCTTCGGCCACCGCCATCGGCGGGGGTTCGGTGCGCGACATCCTGTTGGGCCACTACCCATTAAGTTGGGTGAAGCACCCGGAATATATCGTCATTGTCGCCATTGCCGCCATTCTTACCACCTGGCTGGCGCCGTTGATGCGCCACCTGCGCCGCCTGTTTTTGGTGCTGGATGCGATCGGGCTTATCGTCTTTTCCATTATCGGCGCCCAGGTGGCGCTGGACATGGGCCACAGCGCGCTTATCGCGGCCATCGCCGCCGTGATAACCGGCGTTTTTGGCGGCGTGCTGCGCGATATGTTCTGCAACCGCATCCCCTTGGTTTTCCAGAAAGAAGTGTATGCCGGCATTTCCTTTGCCGCCGCGTGGCTGTACATCGGCCTGCAACACTTTGCGCTGACGCATAATGTCGTTGTTCTCATCACGCTTATCGCCGGCCTGAGCGCCCGCCTGCTGGCCCTGCGCTTCCGCCTGGGCCTGCCGGTGTTTAACTACCAGCATCCGGAAAACTAACGCTTGGCCGGGAGAGGGTTATCTCTCCGGCTGGCCGTGGGTAAAAACCTGCGATCCCCTGCACGCCCAGCACATCAGCCATAGCCGCCAATTCAGGGTGCTGAATATACGCCTGCAGCAAACGCGCTCTTTTCGCGCCAATTCCCGCAACTTCACGCCATTGATCAACCGATAGCTGTTGCAGATGGTGCCAATCCGTCACGCCTGCGGCCTGAACCCGGGATAACGGCACCCCCAGCGCAACCAGCCAGTGCGCAAACGGCCGTTGGCGGGTTTGTTGGAAACGCCGATGAATCTCCCCGGCCCGCACCTTGCCAATACCGGGAACCGCAGCCAACTGTTCCGGCGTGAGCGCCAGCCAGTCCAGCGGGCGCTGCACCAGGCCGTGGTTCATTAGAGCCTGCCAGTTAGCGCCGCTAACCCCGTTGATATTCAGCCCGTTGGCACTACTCAACCATACCAAACGGGCCAAAAACTGCTGTTGGCAGCCCGGTTGCAGGCTAAAACAGCTTAACGCATGATACCGCTTGGGATCGGGCGCCGTGATGACCGGCCGTTCGGCCACCCGCCACACCACCGCATCAAGGTGCGGTATGCCATGCCCCATCAGGCTGACGGCGACCTGATCGCCAGGCACGACATCCCACTGGCGCCAGCGCGAAAGCGGCCCGACGCTCACCCGCCGGATCCATTTATCATCCATCCGAACCGGTGCCAGCTGCAACACGGCGCTAACATTGCCCGTGCGCCCGATGGAAAAGGCGACGCCGTTAACCTGCGCAATCTGGCGTAACGGTGGATATTTCCAGGCAACCGCCCACTCTGCCGGTTTATTTTGCCAATAGCGCCCCGGCGGGGCATGCCCCTGATGGATCACAATCCCATCGGTCACGAACGGCAAAGGTGCCTGCTGCCAATGCTTACGCCATTTTTCAACGTCCGCTAAGGCCGTTACCGGTTGCGAATACCGCAGGGCCAGCGGAAAACCCCACTCCGCTAACTGCCGCAGGCGCACCGACATCGCTGCCGGGCCGTCTGGCCACGCCCAGATAAACACGCCAAGCTGCGCCAGGGCCGGCGATACCGGGTTGCGCATCAGCATACCCGCCACTTTGGCACGCGCGTTGATGCCCCCCTGGCTAAGCTGGTGATGATCGTTCACCTGCAGGAAAATCTCCCCTTGCAGCACCAGCCTTGCCGGCGCGTTATGCAGCCGTCGCGGAACCGAGGGAATAGCTTTCACCTTTTCCAGCCAGTCTTCCCCCAGCAACCCATTGCCCCGGCTAATCGCTTGTACCAGCTTCCCCTGCTGGTAAACCAGCGTAACGGCCACGCCGTCTACCTTCGGCTGCACCCATAAATCGCTGCGGCCGCTTATCCACGCCCCAACGGCACGGGCATCAGGTAATTTGCGCAGGCCGGTGTGAGCCACCGGGTGCGCTACCTTTCCGCCCGGCAATAGTGGCAGCGCCTCACCGCCGGCGGCCTGCCCCGCACACCGTCGCCAAACCGCCAGCGTCTGCCGCAGGCCGTCATAGAGATCATCGTCGATGACTCTATCGCCACGCTGGTAATAGGCCAGATCCCACTGCTCAAGCCGCTGTTGCAGCGCCGCACTTTCCTGGCGCAGGCGTTCCGGCGGCCAGGCCGGGCAGGTTTGCGCCGCCGCGCTACTGCATATCGCCACGCCAACCCCGATGCGCCAGGCCAGATAAAACCCCCGCTGTATCATTGGCACCTCCTTGTTGCCCCAGTAAAACGCTAAACCGCCTGGCCGGCGAGAGGGAAAAGCGCAAGCTGCGCAACCGTCCTCATAAACGCTGGTGGCTTACAAAAACCATCGGATATTTCGCGATAATCTGCGCAAAATGGGTTTTTGCGCCTATTTTTTTGCACAAAGCAGCAAGCAAAATGCGAGGTAGCGCTGCATCAGGCGCTTTAGCCGTGTATACTGTGCGGAGAAAATAAGCATCCGCTGTCATTGGCACATCAACCGCTATCAACGAACATCATCATGGCTCAAGGCACGCTTTATATTGTCTCTGCTCCCAGCGGCGCAGGGAAATCAAGCCTGATTCAGGCTTTGTTAAAAACGCAACCGTTGTACGACACGCAGGTGTCTGTCTCTCACACCACGCGCGCCAGGCGCCCGGGTGAAAACGACGGCGAACATTACTTTTTCGTTTCAAAAGACGAATTCCAGCAAATGATCGCGCAGGATGCGTTTCTTGAGCACGCCGAAGTGTTCGGCAACTATTACGGCACGTCGCGCGCCGCCATTGAACAGGTGCTGTCAACCGGCGTGGATGTGTTTCTGGATATTGACTGGCAGGGCGCGCAGCAAATTCGCGCCAAAATGCCGCGGGCGCGCAGCATCTTTATTCTGCCGCCTTCAAAGGAAGAGCTTGGCCGCCGCCTGCGTGGGCGCGGGCAAGATTCCGAAGACGTGATCGCAAAACGCATGGCGCAGGCCGTTGCCGAAATGACCCACTATGCGGAATACGATTACCTCATCGTCAATGATGATTTCGATCTGGCCTTGTCGGATCTGAAGACCATCATTCGCGCCGAACGCCTGCGTTTAAACCGGCAGGCACTGCGGCATGACGCTTTAATCAGCAAACTATTGGCAGACTGACGGCAGTTTCAGTATCATGCCCAGTCTTTTCGTCACCTGTGGAGTAGCACAAATATGGCACGCGTAACTGTTCAAGACGCTGTAGAGAAAATTGGTAACCGTTTTGACCTGGTGTTGGTCGCTGCTCGTCGGGCACGTCAAATCCAGGTTGGCGGCAAAGAAGCGCTGGTTCCTGAAGAGAATGACAAGTACACCGTTATCGCCCTGCGCGAAATCGAAGAAGGCTTGATCAACAATCAGATCCTTGATGTCCGTGAGCGCCAGGAACAGCAAGAGCAAGAAGCCGCAGAGATCCAAGCGGTAACTGCCATTGCTGAAGGCCGTCGTTAATATTTAGACTGCGAGTCTGCTTTGTACCTGTTTGAAAGCCTGAATCTGCTGATTCAACGTTACCTGCCTGAGGACCAGATTAAGCGCCTCAAACAGGCATACCTCGTTGCACGTGATGCTCACGAGGGCCAGACACGCTCCAGCGGTGAGCCCTACATCACCCATCCTGTCGCGGTGGCATGCATTCTGGCGGAGATGCGTCTTGATCATGAGACGCTGATGGCCGCGCTGTTGCACGATGTCATTGAAGACACGCCAGCCACCTATCAGGACATGGAACAGCTGTTCGGCAAAAGCGTCGCCGAACTGGTTGAAGGCGTCTCCAAGCTCGACAAGCTGAAATTCCAGGATAAGAAAGAAGCGCAGGCGGAAAACTTCCGCAAGATGATCATGGCGATGGTGCAAGACATCCGCGTGGTGCTCATCAAACTGGCCGACCGCACGCATAACATGCGCACCCTCGGTTCGCTGCGGCCCGATAAACGGCGCCGTATCGCGCGTGAAACCCTGGAAATCTATAGCCCGTTGGCCCACCGCCTGGGCATCCATCACCTGAAAACCGAGCTGGAAGAGCTGGGTTTTGAAGCCCTTTATCCAAACCGCTACCGCGTCATTAAAGAAGTGGTGAAAGCCGCGCGCGGTAATCGTAAGGAAATGATCCAGAAGATTCTTTCTGAGATCGAAGGGCGCCTGACCGAAGCGGGTATCCCCTGCCGCGTCAGCGGGCGAGAAAAGCACCTCTATTCCATTTATTGCAAGATGCACCTGAAAGAGCAGCGTTTCCATTCGATTATGGATATTTATGCCTTCCGGGTGATCGTCAAAGACGTGGATACCTGCTACCGCGTGCTGGGCCAGGCACACAGCCTGTACAAACCGCGCCCGGGCCGGGTTAAAGACTATATCGCTATCCCCAAGGCGAACGGCTACCAGTCGCTGCACACCTCGCTGATTGGGCCGCACGGCGTGCCGGTCGAGATTCAGATCCGTACCGAAGACATGGATCAGATGGCCGAAATGGGGGTTGCCGCGCACTGGGCGTATAAAGAGCAGGGCGAAACCGGCACCACCGCGCAAATCCGCGCCCAGCGCTGGATGCAGAGCCTGCTGGAACTGCAGCAAAGCGCCGGCAGCTCGTTTGAATTTATTGAGAGCGTAAAATCCGATCTGTTCCCGGATGAGATTTACGTCTTCACGCCGGAAGGGCGCATCGTCGAACTGCCGGCGGGCGCAACGCCGGTCGATTTTGCCTATGCGGTGCACACCGACATCGGCCATGCCTGCGTGGGCGCGCGCGTAGACCGCCAGCCTTATCCCCTTTCGCAGGCGCTAAGCAGCGGGCAGGCAGTGGAAATTATCACGGCGCCGGGCGCGCGGCCTAACGCCGCCTGGTTGAACTTTGTCGTCAGCTCGAAAGCGCGCGCCAAAATCCGCCAGATGTTGAAGAACCTCAAGCGCGACGATTCTGTTGGCCTTGGCCGCCGTCTATTGGGCCACGCGCTGGGCGGCAGCCGCAAGCTGGCGGAAATTCCGCCGGCCAATATCCAGCACGAGCTGGATCGTATGAAGCTGGCAAGCTTTGACGATCTGCTGGCGGAAATTGGCCTGGGCAATGCCATGAGCGTGGTGGTGGCGAAAAACCTGCAGGGCGAACAATCCAGCCTGGGTGCGGCTTCCGGCGTGCGCAACCTGGCGATCAAAGGCGCAGACGGCGTGTTGATCACCTTCGCCAAATGCTGCCGGCCGATTCCTGGCGATCCAATCATCGCCCACGTCAGCCCAGGGAAAGGGCTGGTTATCCACCATGAATCCTGCCGTAATATCCGCGGTTACCAAAAGGAACCGGAAAAGTTCATGGCGGTCGAATGGGATAAGCAAACCGAGCAGGAATTCATTGCCGAAATTAAAGTGGATATGCTCAACCATCAGGGCGCGCTGGCCAACCTGACGGCGGCCATCAATGCGGCCGAATCCAATATTCAAAGCCTGAATACCGAAGAGAAAGACGGCCGGGTATACAGCGTGTTTATCCGCTTGACCACCCGCGATCGCGTCCATTTGGCAAACATTATGCGTAAAATCCGTATTATGCCGGATGTGATTAAAGTCAACCGTAACCGAAACTAGCGCTTATGAGCCCAGAACGCTATGCGCGGATTTGTGAAATGCTATCGACCCGGCAGCCGGATTTGTCCGTCTGCATGGAACAGGTGCACAAACCGCATAACGTCGCCGCCATTATCCGCACCGCCGATGCTGTCGGCGTGCCGCAGGTGCATGCCGTGTGGCCAGCCGCACGGATGCGTACCATGGTGTCTTCCGCCGCGGGCAGCAATAGCTGGGTCAATGTCAAAACACACCCGTCAATCGCTGATGCCGTCGCGCATCTGAAGGGCCAGGACATGCAAATCCTGGCCACTCACCTCTCCCCGCGCGCCGTGGACTTCCGGGAAATCGACTACACCCGGCCTACCTGCATCCTGCTGGGGCAAGAAAAAACCGGCATCACGCCGGAAGCCTTAGCCCTGGCCGATCGCGATATCATTATTCCGATGATTGGTATGGTGCAATCGCTTAACGTTTCCGTCGCCGCGGCTCTGATCCTCTACGAAGCGCAGCGCCAGCGGCAGAACGCCGGCATGTATCGGCGCGATCACTGTATGCTGGATAAGGAAGAGCAACAGCGCCTGCTGTTTGAAGGCGGTTACCCGGTGCTGGCCAACGTGGCCAAACGCAAAGGGCTTCCGCGCCCGCACATTGACGAACAGGGCCAGGTGATTGCCGACGACACATGGTGGGCAACCATGCAGGCAACGGCGGTGCGCAGATGAAAGGCCGCCTGCTGGACGCCGTTCCGCTCACCTCGCTTTCCGGGGTAGGAGCCAGCCAGGCAGGCAAACTGGCCAAAATCGGGCTGGAAACCATCCAGGATCTGCTGTTGCACCTGCCGTTGCGCTACGAAGACCGTACCCGCTTATACCCCATAAACGATCTGCTGCCCGGGATTTTCGCCACCGTTGAAGGTGAAGTGCTGCGCAGCGACATCAGCTTTGGCCGCCGCCGCATGCTGACCTGCCAAATCAGCGACGGCACCGGCCTTCTTACCATGCGCTTTTTCAATTTCAACGCGGCGATGAAAAACAGCCTGGCGGCCGGCCGGCGCGTTACCGCCTACGGTGAAATCAAACGCGGCAACCACGGCGCCGAAATCATCCACCCGGAATACCGCATTCAGGGAGATCACAGCGACGTCGAGCTGCAGGAATCACTGACGCCGGTTTACCCAACCACCGAAGGCGTGCGCCAGGCCACCTTGCGCAAACTGACCGACCAGGCGCTGGCGCTGCTTGATACCTGCCCGATCGCTGAACTGTTGCCGCCGGAACTGAGCGCCGGCCTGATAAGCCTGCCGCAGGCGCTGCATACCTTGCACCGCCCGCCGCCGGATATCCAACTGGCCGATCTGGAACAGGGTAAACACCCGGCGCAACGGCGCCTGATTCTGGAAGAGCTGCTGGCGCACAACCTGAGCATGCTGGCGGTACGTGCCGGCGCGCAGCGCTACCAGGCGCAGCCGCTGCTGCCGGACGACCAGTTGAAAACGCGCTTCCTGGCCCAGTTGCCGTTCTCGCCCACTGGGGCGCAGCAACGGGTGGTTGCCGAGATCGAAGCCGATATGCAAAACCCTTTCCCGATGATGCGCCTGGTGCAGGGCGACGTCGGCTCCGGTAAAACGTTGGTCGCCGCGTTGGCGGCGCTGCACGCCATCGCCCACGGTAAACAGGTGGCGCTGATGGCGCCCACTGAGCTGTTGGCCGAACAGCATGCCAATAACTTCCGCCAATGGTTCGAACCGCTGGGAATCAAGGTGGGGTGGCTGGCCGGCAAGCAAAAAGGCAAAGCGCGTATTGCGCAACAGGACGCCATCGCCAGCGGCGAAGTCTCGATGGTTGTCGGCACGCATGCCATCTTCCAGGAGCAAGTGCAGTTTAACGGGCTGGCATTGGTGATTATCGATGAACAGCACCGCTTTGGCGTGCACCAGCGCCTTGCCCTGTGGGAGAAAGGCGAAGAGCAAGGCTACCATGCCCACCAGTTGATCATGACCGCCACGCCCATCCCACGCACGCTGGCCATGACCGCCTATGCCGATCTGGACACCTCGGTGATTGACGAGCTGCCGCCGGGCCGTACGCCGGTGACCACCGTCGCCATCCCCGATACGCGGCGCGCCGACATTATCCAGCGGGTGCGCAGCGCCTGCCTGGAGGAAAGCCGGCAGGCCTACTGGGTCTGCACCCTGATAGAAGAATCCGAACTGCTTGAGGCCCAGGCGGCGGAAGCCACCTGGGAAGAATTGAAGGCCGCTCTGCCGGAGCTTAACGTGGCGCTGGTGCATGGGCGCATGAAGCCGCAGGAAAAACAGGCGGTGATGCAGGCATTCAAGCAGGGCGAACTGCAGTTGCTGGTGGCCACCACGGTGATCGAAGTGGGCGTCGACGTGCCGAACGCCAGCCTGATGATTATTGAAAACCCGGAGCGGCTGGGGTTGGCGCAGTTGCACCAGCTGCGCGGCCGCGTTGGCCGTGGCGCTGTGGCATCCCACTGCGTGTTGCTGTACAAAACCCCGCTGAGCAAAACAGCGCAAAAGCGCCTGCAGGTACTGCGCGACAGCAACGATGGCTTTATCATCGCCCAACGCGATCTGGAAATCCGCGGCCCCGGCGAACTGCTCGGCACCCGCCAGACCGGCAGCGCTGAATTCAAGGTGGCCGATTTGCTGCGCGATCAAGCACTGATCCCGGAAGTGCAGCGCGTGGCGCGCCATATCCACCAGCATTACCCCGAACACGCCAGAGCGCTGATCGAGCGCTGGCTGCCAGAAAAAGCCCGCTATTCAAACGCCTGATCGATAAAAAACCCCAGGAAATGCGGTCCTTTGCACGCAACCGTTTGCTTTTGCGCGGCGGCGGATTAAAATGCCCTCTTTTCCATTTTCTGGAAAGCACAACACCATGACGATGCAATCTGCCGAACAGGATGTGGCCGCAGCCACAGCAGCCCAGCCCCGCAAAAGTGAACTGATTTACCGCCTGGAAGACCGGCCGCCGCTGCCGCAAACGCTGTTTGCCGCCGGCCAGCACCTGCTGGCGATGTTTGTCGCCGTGATTACGCCAGCCCTGTTGATTTGCCAGGCGCTCGGCCTGCCGGCGCAGGATACCCAACATATTATCAGCATGTCGCTCTTTGCTTCCGGGTTGGCTTCTATTCTGCAGATCAAGACCTGGGGGCCGGTGGGTTCCGGCCTGCTTTCCATTCAGGGCACCAGCTTTAACTTCGTGTCGCCGCTGATCATGGGCGGCCTGGCGCTGAAAAACGGCGGCGCGGATGTGCCAACCATGATGGCGGCGCTGTTCGGTACGCTGATGGTGGCCTCCTGCACCGAGATTGTGCTCTCGCGGGTACTGCACCTGGCGCGCCGCATCATTACGCCGCTGGTTTCCGGCATTGTGGTGATGATCATCGGCCTGTCGCTGATTCAGGTTGGCCTGACCTCCGTTGGCGGCGGCTATGCCGCGATGAACGATCACAGCTTCGGCGCCCCCAAAAACCTGTTGCTGGCCGGCGCTGTGCTGCTGGTGATTATCCTGCTCAACCGCCAGCGCAACCCCTACCTGCGCGTGGCTTCGCTGGTGATCGCCATGGCCGTGGGCTACCTGCTGGCCTGGGCGTTGGATATGCTGCCGGAAAGCCAACCGGTGGCCAACAGTGCGCCGATTACCATCCCCACCCCGCTTTACTACGGCCTGGGGTTTGACTGGAACCTGCTGCTGCCGCTGATGCTGATCTTTATGGTCACCTCTCTGGAAACCATCGGCGATATCACCGCCACCTCGGACGTGTCGGAACAACCGGTCACAGGCCCGCTATACATGAAGCGCCTGAAAGGCGGGGTGCTGGCCAACGGCCTGAATTCCATGCTGTCCGCCGTATTCAATACCTTCCCTAACTCCTGCTTCGGCCAGAACAATGGCGTGATCCAGTTGACCGGGGTCGCCAGCCGCTACGTCGGCTTTGTGGTGGCGCTGATGTTAATTGTGCTCGGCCTGTTCCCGGCGGTAGCCGGCTTTGTGCAGCATATCCCCGAGCCAGTGCTTGGCGGCGCGACCATCGTGATGTTCGGCACCATCGCCGCCTCGGGCGTGCGCATTGTTTCGCGTGAAAAGCTCAACCGCCGCGCGATCATGATCATGGCGCTGTCGCTGGCGGTCGGAATAGGGGTTTCCCAACAGCCGCTGATTTTGCAGTTTGCCCCTGACTGGCTGAAAACCCTGCTTTCTTCCGGTATTGCCGCCGGCGGTATCACCGCGATCGTGCTGAATTTGCTGTTCCCACCGGAAAAAGAATAATCCAGCCAGGCTAAAAATAGCCGCCGGCTTTATCACCTCGCAAAAACGGCCGCCTGCGCCGTTTTTTTATTGCCGATCAACCCATTGCCCTTGAGATAACCGCCCAATTACGGCATAAACAGGGTATCTTTTTTAACCACGCGGATGTGGGCGATGAAATTTATCGGGAAACTGTTGCTGACCTTGCTGCTGCTGATGGTGCTGGCCGTCGTGCTGCTGTACACCGTCGGCCAAACCCGTTGGGCCGCAGCCCGGCTCAGCGGCTGGATCAGCGAAAACAGCGAATATCGCCTGTCGATCGCCAAAATAACCCATAGCTGGAGCCAACCGGGGCAAATCAGCCTTGCAGGCGTGACGCTAGCGAAAACCGGCCAGGCGCAACTGCTGGCGGCGGAACAGATCGATCTTGGCCTGAGCCTGCGCCAGATTACCGCACCGCGTTATTTTCACAGCGTGACGCTGCGTGACGGCACGCTCAACGTGCAATCGGAGGCGGCGGCGATGCCGGTGCAAGCCGATGTGTTGCAGTTGAGCAACATGGCGCTCCAGTCCAACGACGCCACCTGGCAGCTCAGCGCGCAGAAGGTCAATGCCGGCATCACGCCGTGGCAGCCCAAGCCCGGCCATATTCTTGGTGAAAACAACCAGTTCCAGTTCAGCGCCGGCACCATGACGCTCAACGGTATCCCGGCCTCGCAGGTGCTGGTGCAGGGCGAACTCAAACAAAATCAGCTGTTCCTGAATGATTTCGGCGCCGATCTGGCCCAGGGCGATCTGACCGGCATGGCCACCCGCGCCGCCGACGGCAGCTGGCAGGTTGAGCGCCTGCGGCTGAGCAACGTGCGCCTGCAAACGCCACTGACGCTGGCACAGTTCTGGCAGCGCTTTACCGCCCTGCCGCCGGTGGCAATCAAACGCTTTGATCTGATCGACGCGCGCCTGGAAGGCAACGCCTGGGCGTTCAACGATCTGGATCTGTCGCTACAAAACGTCACTTTCGCACAGGGTGACTGGCACAGTGAAGACGGCTCGCTGAACTTCAATGCCAGCGATCTGATCGACGGCGGCATTCACCTGATCGATCCGATCATGAACATGCAACTTTCACCGGCCGGCATTGCTATCCAGCAGTTCACCACCCGCTGGGAAGGCGGCCTGCTGCGCACATCGGGCAACTGGTTGCGCAGCACCCATCGCCTGCAACTGGACGAGGTGGCGATCGCCGCACTGGAATATACCCTGCCCATCAACTGGCGCGAACTGTGGCTGGCGCCGCTGCCAGGCTGGCTCCAGGAGGTGTACGTCAGCAAGCTGAGCACCAACCGCAACCTGCTTATCGATATCAACCCGGATTTCCCGTTCCAGATCACCGCGCTGGACGGTTACGGCAGCAATTTGCTGCTGGCTCGCGATGGCCAGTGGGGGATTTGGTCCGGCTCGCTCACCCTGAACGGCAACGATGCCACCTTTAACAAGGTTGACGTGCGGCGCCCATCCCTGGCGTTGACCGCCGACGACCAGAATATTAGCGTGAGCGAACTCAGCGCCTTTATGCCAAACGGCCTGCTGGATGCTAAAGCGACGATCGGCCAACTGCCGGGCAAGCCGTTTACGTTAACCCTCAATGGCCGCTCGGTGCCGCTTAACACGCTGCAACAATGGGGGTGGCAGCATGTCCCGCTGGAGGGCGACGGCAACCTGAATCTGCAGTTGAAGGGGTTATTGAACAGCGACGGGCCGTTCAAGGATTCGGTACACGGCAACCTGCAGGCCACCGGCAAAGACGGGCAGACGGTGAACCAGCAGCAGCCATAACCCCGCAGGCCGGGTTATGGCTCTTTCGCGGCCTCTGAGCCGCCCTGCTCCAGCGGCACATCCGGCACCGCTGGCAGCACCATATAGGTGCCTTCGAACACCGCGCCTTTATCTTCGTCGCCAAACAGGCTCACTTCGGCATGCACCCGCGCCCGGCGGCCACGCGCCAGGCGCGCCAGATCGCCGCTCAGCGAGCCCAAATCCGCCACGGCCCGCGGCCGGCCGGTGATCGGCGAGCTATAGCGGATGTGGGCATCGGCCAGAATAATGGTGCCACCCAGGTGGCGCTCGCGCAGCAGCAGCCAGATCAACCCCCAGGCGGTGAGTGTCGCCAGCGAAAACAGGCTGCCGGCAAACAGCGTATGGTGCGGGTTCTGATTACCGGTTTCCGGCATGGTGGTGACAAAGCGCTGGCCGGTGTATTGGCTAATGCGCACCCCCATCTTTTCACTCAGCGGAATATGCTCATACCATGCCTGCTGCAGTTGCCAGCACCAGTCCGGGCGGTGCAGGATGTCATCCAACGGCACCACCGGCTTAATCATCAGGAAATGGCGGATTGACGAGGTCTGCGGGACGGTGATTTCTCCCTGGCTTTCAAAGCCCAGCTTGGCAAAGAACGGCACCGCATCCTCGCGCGCGCTGCACACCACGCGCTTAACCCCTTCCTGGCGTGCGACGGATTCCAGCGTCATGGCCACCAGCGTACCCAGGCCCTTGTCCTGCACCGCCGGATCGACCGCCATAAAACGGATTGCCGCCTCGTTATCGGCGTTGATATACAGCCTGCCGACGGCAACGATTTTGCCGCTCTCATCCACCACCATCTGATGATGGGCCATGGCATCATAGGCGTCCTTTTCCGATCCCATCGGTTGATGCAGCGGCTTGCGCAGCATTTCCCAGCGAAACCGGTAATAGTCCTGCAGCTCTTGTTCTGTAACGGGTACGCGTAGGTGATACATGGACGCCTTTTCTCCGAATGCCTGGTTAACATGGTGCCATTCATCGCCGTGAATAACGCTAGCGGATGCTCACGCGCTCAGCCTAAACCTGTAGCCAGAAAGTGACCGGGCCGTCATTCACCAACGCCACTTTCATATCCGCCGCAAATTGCCCGGTCGCGGTTTCCACGCCGCGCTCACGGCACTGCCCGACAAAATAGCGGTACAGCCGATCGGCTTCGTTCGGCGCCGCACCGCGTGAAAAGCTCGGCCTCATGCCCTTTTGGGTATCGGCGACCAGCGTAAACTGCGACACCACTAAAACACTACCACCGGCCTGTTGCACATTGAGGTTCATTTTGTCATTTTCATCGCCGAAAATGCGATAGCCCAGCACGCGCTCGCACAGGCGCGCGGCTTTTTGCTCGCTATCGCCCGCTTCCACCCCCAATAACACTAACAAACCGGGGCCGATTTTACCGATGGTTTGCCCTTCTACCGTAACGCTGGCGTTCAACACCCGCTGAATTAACGCAATCATAACTGCCCTTCCTGCTCCCCATCCTGATGTTGCTCTGCTTTCTGTTGGCGGTACCGGCGGTATTCGCCCATGGTCACGGTGATTTCCGCGCCGAGTAACACGATACACCAGCTCCAGTAGACCCAGAGGAATAAAATGGGGATCACCGCCAGCACGCCGTAGATCAACTGATATGACGGGAACATGGTGACATACAGCGCAAAGCATTTCTTGCCCAGTTCAAACAACACCCCGGCCACCAGAGCGCCGACCAGCGCATCTTTAGGCGGCACCCGCACCGTAGGCACAATGCTGTACAGCAACCAGAAAGAGCCCCACGACAGCAACAGGGGGAAAATACGCAGCACCTGATCCACCAGGCTATTCACGCCGCTCTGCGCCAACCAGTTCAACGAGAGCAGATAGGAGCTGATGGCCATGCTTGCGCCCACCAGCAGCGGCCCCAGCGTCAGCACCATCCAATAGACGGCGAAGGACACCACGATGGGCCGCTTGTCCTTGCTGCGCCAGATGGTATTCAGCACGCTATCGACCGATGAGATCAGCAACAGCGCGGTCACGATCAACCCGCAGGTACCGACAGCGGTCATTTTGCTTGAGTTGGCAACGAACTGCTCCAGATAGCGTTGGATCACGTTGCCGGCCGCCGGCATAAAATTGGAAAAAATAAAGCTTTTCAACTGCACGCTGATATCCGAAAACATCGGAAATACGGCGAACAGCGCAAAGACCACGGTGACCAGCGGCACCAGCGACAGCAACGAGACATACGCCAAATGGCCGGCCAATATGGTCAGGCCATCACTGTCGATACGTTGATACAACAGGCGCCCGAAAGTCACCCCTGGTTTGATTGACGACGGCAGCGTCTTACGGCGAAAAAACCACATATTCACTCCTTGATGACCGTTCCCCCCAACCTGGCTTCAAGGAACAGCACGGCAACCGGCTACCCCCTCGGGGTATTCGCGGGCTAACCAAGGGGTAAAAAAAGAAACCGCCGCCGCAACAGGAAGCATGAAGGATATGCCTTAAGCTTAACGCGCCATGGGTTATTGGGCAAAATAGGCCGGCACGACGGTGTTATCGGTCACCAAAACGGTATTGATCCCCAACGCCTGCGCCGCCGCAATATTGTCGAGGTTATCATCGAAGAATACCGCCTGATCCGGCGTCGCGTTTTCCTGCGCCAGCACATGCTGGTAGATACGCGCTTCAGGTTTACGCATACCCAGCTCCTGCGACAGGTAAACGCGGTGCGCCGTCGCGGCGATTTCCGGATACTGCTGCGGCCAGAAATGGGTATGTAAGCGGTTGGTATTGGACAACACCACCACCCGGTGCCCTTCGTCGCGCAGGCGCTGCATAATGGCGATCACTTCCGGGCGCAGCGCGACAAACACCGCCTGCCAACCCGCGGCAAACTGTTCAAAGCTCAGCGCGAACCCCATCTGATGGCTCATACCGGCGGCAAACGCCTCGTCGCTGACTTCGCCGCGTTCATGCTGTTCGAACAGCTCGCCCATAGCGAAACGTTCGGCCACCGCCGCCAGCGGCGTGCCGCTTAAACGGCTCCAGACACCCAGTACACGTTTGAAATCGATATCGACAATCACATTACCTAAATCAAAGATATACAGCATCGTCCTCTCCTGATCGGTCGGGGAAAGCTCACTGTAGCGGGAAAAGGCAGGGCTGAACAGGGAAGGGTATAAAAAGCCTGCAGACAGCCAATAAATGGCAGAGGCAGAAAAAACTCAGGGCGCCAAAGGCGCCCTGAATCACAGCGGACTCAATCAGCGATTACGCTTCTTTCGGGCCGCGGTTCGCACGTTTACGATCGTTTTCCGTCAGATGACGCTTGCGGATACGGACCGAGGTCGGCGTAACTTCAACCAGTTCATCATCATCGATGAATTCCAGCGCTTGCTCCAGCGACATCTTGATAGCCGGAACCAGCGTGGTGGCTTCGTCAGTACCGGAAGCACGCATGTTGGTCAGTTTTTTACCGGTCAGGCAGTTCACGGTCAGATCGTTAGAGCGTGAGTGAATACCGATAATCTGGCCTTCATACACTTCCGCACCGTGGCCGAGGAACAGCTTACCGCGATCCTGCAGGCTGTACAGGGCGAAGGCGACCGCTTTGCCCTGGCCGTTGGAGATCAGCACGCCGTTCTGGCGCTGGCCGATTTCACCCGGGCGCACATCGTCGTAGTGGCTGAAGGTGGAGTACAGCAGGCCGGTACCGGAAGTCATGGTCATGAACTCGGTACGGAAGCCAATCAGGCCACGGCTTGGGATCACGTAATCCAGGCGGATACGGCCCTTGCCATCCGGCACCATGTCTTTCACATCACCTTTACGCTCACCCATGGCCTGCATGACTGCGCCCTGGTGCTGCTCTTCGATATCCAGCGTGACGTTTTCGAACGGTTCCTGCATGCGGCCGTCAATCTTACGGTTGATAACCTTCGGACGGGATACGGCCAGCTCGAAGCCTTCACGGCGCATGTTTTCGATCAACACGGACAGGTGCAGTTCACCACGGCCGGATACGCGGAACGCATCGGCGTCTTCGGTTTCTTCAACACGCAGCGCCACATTGTGCACCAGCTCTTTCTTCAGGCGATCGAGGATCTGGCGAGACGTCACGAACTTGCCTTCTTTACCACAGAACGGCGAGGTGTTAACGCAGAAGAACATGGTAACGGTCGGTTCATCAACGGTCAGCGCTGGCAGCGCTTCAACCGCGTTAACGTCACAAATGGTATCAGAGATATTCAGCTCGCCCAGACCGGTGATGGCGATAATGTCGCCCGCCTCGGCCACAGTGGCTTCAATACGCTCCAGGCCCATGTGGGTCAGCACTTTACCGACTTTACCGTTACGGGTTTTGCCTTCGCTGTCGACGATGGTGACCTGCTGGTTAGGCTTCACTTTACCACGCTTGATACGGCCGATGCCGATAACGCCCACGTAGTTGTTGTAGTCCAACTGGGAGATCTGCATCTGGAACGGTGCTTCCAGCTCCACTTTCGGCGCAGACACGTGGTCAACGATCGCCTGGTAGAGCGGGGTCATGTCTTCGGCCATATCGTTATGGTCGGTGCCCGCGATGCCCATCAGTGCAGATGCATAGATGATTGGGAAATCGAGTTGCTCGTCGGTGGCGTCCAGGTTCACGAACAGATCGAACACCTGATCGACAACCCAGTCAGGACGCGCGCCAGGGCGGTCAACTTTGTTGATGACGACAATCGGTTTCAGACCATTAGCGAATGCTTTTTTGGTGACGAAACGGGTTTGCGGCATGGGGCCATCCATTGCATCCACAACCAGCAGCACCGAATCAACCATAGACATTACGCGCTCAACCTCGCCGCCGAAGTCGGCGTGCCCTGGGGTATCAACGATGTTGATGCGGTAGTCTTTCCAATTAATGGCGGTGTTTTTTGCGAGGATGGTAATCCCACGCTCTTTCTCCAAATCGTTGGAGTCCATTACGCGCTCAGTCGCTTCAGTACGGGCATCAAAGGTACCGGACTGCTGCAGCAACTTATCAACCAGGGTAGTTTTACCATGGTCAACGTGGGCAATAATGGCGATGTTACGCAAATTTTCGATCACAGCTTTGCCTCAGGCATTAGAAATAGCGCGCTATTGTACACGTATTAAGCGAGGGACTAAACAAGATCACAGCAGTCTGTCATAAACAACTGCAAATTGGTTAGTTTGTGATCCCTTTCACGGTGCAAAAATAGACACCCGGTGCAGTAATGCACCATAACGGTGCCATGTTGTGATGATTTTGAACTAAAAAGGTGCATCCCACCACTTTGGTGCATACTGATAATGTGCAAAACCCGCACAGAAAGGCGATTAATTGGCTTTTAAAAAGTTGGCACAGTTTTCGCTTTAGTCTACGCAAGGCTAATAAAAGCCAGGTACCACAGATTCGTTTTCCACGACGACAATGATAAATCCGGGAGAATTAAGTATGTCCGCTGAACACGTTTTGACAATGCTGAATGAGCATGAAGTGAAATTCGTAGATCTGCGTTTCACTGACACCAAGGGTAAAGAACAACACGTAACCATCCCTGCTCATCAGGTAAACGCCGACTTTTTCGAAGAAGGCAAAATGTTTGACGGCTCCTCTATCGGCGGCTGGAAGGGCATTAACGAATCTGACATGGTGCTGATGCCAGATGCCAGCACTGCGGTACTGGATCCATTCTACGAAGAGTCAACCCTGATCTTGCGCTGCGACATCCTCGAGCCAGGCACCATGCAAGGCTACGATCGCGATCCGCGCTCCATCGCTAAACGCGCAGAAGACTTCCTGCGTTCTTCCGGCATCGCAGACACCGTGCTGTTCGGGCCAGAACCTGAATTCTTCCTGTTTGACGATGTGCGCTTCGGCAGCAGCATCTCCGGTTCTCACGTGGCTATCGATGATATCGAAGGCGCATGGAACTCCGGTACCAAATACGAAGGTGGTAACAAAGGCCACCGCCCTGGCGTTAAAGGCGGTTACTTCCCGGTTCCTCCGGTCGACTCTTCACAGGATCTGCGTTCTACCATGTGTTTGACCATGGAAGAAATGGGCCTGGTTGTTGAAGCGCACCACCACGAAGTGGCTACCGCTGGTCAGAACGAAGTGGCTACCCGCTTCAACACCATGACCAAAAAAGCCGACGAAATCCAAATCTACAAATACGTGGTGCACAACGTTGCGCACGCATTTGGCAAAACCGCCACCTTCATGCCGAAGCCAATCTTCGGTGACAACGGTTCCGGTATGCACTGCCACATGTCGCTGTCCAAGAACGGCACTAACCTGTTCGCTGGCGACAAATACGGCGGCCTGTCTGAAACTGCCCTGTTCTACATCGGCGGTATCATCAAGCACGCCAAAGCGATCAACGCACTGTCCAACCCGACCACCAACTCGTACAAACGTCTGGTCCCGGGTTATGAAGCACCGGTCATGCTGGCGTACTCCGCCCGTAACCGTTCCGCTTCTATTCGTATCCCAGTGGTTGCCAGCCCGAAAGCGCGCCGTATCGAAGCTCGCTTCCCGGATCCAGCGGCTAACCCATACCTGGCGTTCTCTGCGCTGCTGATGGCTGGCCTGGACGGCATCATCAACAAAATCCACCCTGGCGATGCCATGGATAAAAACCTGTACGACCTGCCGCCGGAAGAAGAGGCTGAAATTCCAAAAGTAGCAGGCTCACTGGAAGAAGCGTTGAGCGCACTGAACGAAGACCGCGAGTTCCTGACCCGTGGCGGCGTATTCACCGACGATACCATCGATGCCTACATCGAACTGCGTAAATCCGAAATGGATAAAGTGCGCATGACTCCGCATCCGGTTGAGTTCGAACTGTACTACAGCGTGTAACACACGCTGGGCGTCCCCACGGTGGCGCCCCCAATTTTGTTGTCGTTTTTTTGTTGCCGTGGAAACTTTCAGCCCATCTTCGGATGGGCTTTTTTCTCCACACGGTTTTCTGCAAGGCTACGCTGTTCCGCGGTTACGCCGAATGGAGTAGGATAAACGCACTAAAAAAGTGCAGGAGTCTGCGGTATGGCAACTGGCAAGCTGCCCGATGCTGGGCAGATCCTCAATTCTCTCATTAACAGCATTCTGCTGTTGGATGATGAATTAGCGGTTCATTACGCGAACCCGGCGGCCCAGCAATTGCTGGCGCAAAGCTCGCGTAAACTTTTCGGCACCCCGCTGCCCGAGCTGCTTGGTTATTTTTCACTGAACATTGAGTTGATGCGCGAAAGCCTGAATACCGGCCAGGGGTTCACTGACAATGAAGTCACGCTGGTGGTCGACAGCCGTGCGCATATTCTTTCCCTTACCGCCCAGGCGCTCCCCGATGGCTATATCCTGATGGAACTGGCGCCGATGGATAACCAACGCCGCCTGAGCCAGGAACAGTTGCAGCACGCGCAACAGGTTGCCGCTCGCGATCTGGTCCGCGGGCTGGCGCATGAAATCAAAAACCCGCTGGGTGGGCTGCGTGGCGCGGCGCAACTCTTGGCCAAGGCGCTGCCAGACCCGACGCTGACCGAATACACCAAAGTGATCATTGAACAGGCAGACCGCCTGCGCAATCTGGTGGATCGCCTGCTGGGGCCACAGCGCCCAGGCCAACATATTACCCAGAGCATCCACCAGGTGGCAGAACGGGTATGCCAATTGGTTTCGCTGGAAAAACCGGACAATGTGACGCTGGTGCGTGACTACGATCCCAGCCTGCCCGAACTGGCACACGATCCCGATCAAATTGAACAGGTGTTGCTGAATATCACCCGCAACGCGCTGCAGGCGCTAAGCAGCGAGGGCGGCACCATCACCCTACGCACGCGCACCGCCTTCCAGATAACCCTGCACGGTACCCGCTACCGTCTGGTTGCCCGCATCGACATTGAAGATGACGGCCCCGGCGTACCGGCACAGCTGCAGGATACGCTGTTTTACCCAATGGTCAGCGGCCGCGAAGGCGGCACCGGCCTGGGATTATCCATCGCTCGTAATCTTATCGATCAGCATTGCGGCAAAATTGAGTTCAACAGTTGGCCAGGACATACCGAATTTTCGGTTTACCTGCCTATTCGCCAGTGAGGTTTTCTATGCAACGAGGGATAGTCTGGATCGTCGATGACGATAGCTCCATCCGCTGGGTGCTTGAACGCGCGCTCACTGGAGCGGGTGTGAGCTGCGCCACATTCGACAGCGGGAATGAAGTACTGGAAGCATTGGCCACGCAAACGCCTGATGTGTTGTTGTCTGATATTCGCATGCCGGGTATGGATGGCCTGGCGCTGCTCAAACAGATCAAACAACGTCACCCAATGCTGCCGGTTATCATCATGACCGCTCATTCAGATCTGGATGCCGCCGTCAGTGCCTATCAACAGGGCGCCTTTGATTACCTGCCCAAGCCGTTCGACATCGACGAAGCCGTCGCGCTGGTCGAACGTGCGATCAGCCACTATCAGGAGCAGCAACAGCCGGCACGCAGCCAGCCTGCCAGCGGCCCCACCACCGACATCATTGGCGAAGCGCCAGCGATGCAGGATGTGTTCCGCATTATTGGGCGGCTGTCGCGCTCATCCATCAGCGTGCTGATCAATGGCGAATCCGGGACCGGTAAAGAACTGGTGGCCCACGCGCTGCATCGCCACAGCCCGCGAGCCAAATCCCCGTTCATCGCGCTGAATATGGCGGCGATCCCGAAAGACCTGATCGAATCTGAACTGTTCGGTCATGAAAAGGGGGCGTTTACCGGCGCCAACCAAATACGCCAGGGCCGCTTTGAACAGGCCGATGGCGGCACGCTGTTCCTGGATGAAATCGGCGATATGCCGCTTGATGTCCAGACACGCCTGCTGCGTGTGCTGGCCGACGGCCAGTTCTACCGCGTGGGCGGCTATGCGCCGGTAAAAGTGGACGTGCGAATCATCGCCGCAACCCACCAAAACCTGGAACAGCGCGTACAGGAAGGCAAGTTCAGGGAGGATTTGTTCCACCGCCTGAACGTGATCCGCGTGCATCTGCCGCCGCTGCGCGAACGGCGCGAGGATATCCCTCGCCTGGCGCGTTACTTCTTGCAGGTGGCGGCGAAAGAGCTGGGCGTCGAGGCTAAAAATCTGCACCCGGAAACGGAAACTGCTCTGACCCGCCTGCCATGGCCGGGGAACGTACGTCAGTTGGAGAATACCTGCCGCTGGCTGACCGTGATGGCCGCTGGCCAGGAAGTGCTGATCCAGGATCTGCCCAGCGAGCTGTTCGAAACCAGCATGCCGGAAAGCGGAGGCCATAGCCTGCCGGACAGTTGGGCCACGCTGCTGGCGCAATGGGCCGATCGCGCGTTGCGTTCCGGTCATCAAAACCTGCTCTCAGAGGCACAGCCGGAGATGGAGCGCACCTTGCTCACCACCGCGCTGCGCCACACGCAGGGGCACAAGCAGGAAGCCGCACGGCTACTGGGCTGGGGCCGAAATACGCTGACGCGTAAGCTGAAAGAGCTCGGGATGGAGTAAGGTGCGGAACTGATTATAAAAAATACAATCAATCGCACAAAAATTGGCAAGAAACAGGCTTTACAGAGCGCGCCGCCGCAGTATGATCGTGGCGTAAACTCCGGAGGTTCGCGATGTTGGATTCACTCATCGTATTCATTACCCATGGCGCAGACGTCAGCGCTGCCGCCAGCCACACACCGCAAGCAGCTTTTGCTGCGGTATTGTGTGCCGCACTTATCAATTTGTTCAGTTAAAACAACAGCCGCACACGCGGCTGTTGTTTTATGCAGTGAAACTTCCAGCCAACAAAGGCGCTAAATCACCCGGGAAAACTGCTGGGCATGGGCGGGCTTGCGCAAATAGACGTCAAAACACATACAGATGTTACGGATCAACAAACGGCCGCGCGGCGTTACGCGCAGCCTGTCGGGCAGCCTTTCCACCAGCCCGTCATCCACCAGCGGCGCCAACAACGCCAGATCGTCAGCAAAATAGGCATTGAAAGGAATGCCATACTGTTTTTCGATCGGCGCATAGTCCAATTGAAAATTACAAATCAGCGTCTTGATCACATCGCGGCGCAGGCAGTCGTCCGCCGACAGCGCCAGCCCACGCCATAGCGCATTGCCACGTGCTTCCACGCTGCTGTAATAGGCCTTCAGCTCTTTCTGGTTCTGCGCATAGCTATCGCCCAGCATACTGATGGCGGAGACGCCAAGCCCCAGCAGATCGCAATCCCCTTGGGTGGTATAGCCCTGGAAGTTGCGGTGCAACTGGCCGGCACGCTGCGCCTGCGCCAGTTCATCACCCGGGCGGGCAAAATGATCCATGCCGATAAACTGATAGCCTGCGCGGGTCAACGCGGCGATGGTCTCTTGCAGAATCACCAGTTTCTGCTGCGCGTTGGGTAAATCGGCGTCTTTGATTTTGCGCTGTGCGGCAAACAGGTTAGGCAGATGCGCATAGTTAAATACGCTCAGGCGATCTGGGCCCAGCGCGATCACGCGCTGCAGAGTAAAAGCGAAGCTTTCCGGCGTTTGCTTCGGCAGGCCATAAATCAGGTCGATATTGCTGGAATTGAAGCCCAGCGCTTTGGCCCGCGCAATCAGGGCAAAAATAAAGTCTTCGTCCTGCTCACGGTTCACCAGGCGCTGCACGTCTTTATTAAAATCCTGCACGCCCATGCTCAGGCGATTAAAACCCTCATGGCGTAAATGATCGAGCACGTCCAGTTCAATTTCACGCGGATCCACCTCGATCGACATTTCAGCGCCGGGCTGAATGTCGAAATGCTGGCGCAGCATCGCCACCAGTTGGCTGATTTGCCGCTTATCAAGATAGGTAGGCGTGCCACCGCCCCAGTGCATCTGGCTGACCCGACGGCCAGCAAACAACGGCGCACGGGCGATGATTTCACGCTCCAGCGCCGCCAGGTACTCATCCGCCTTATGCGTTTGGCGCGTGACCAGTTTATTGCAGCCGCAAAAGTAGCAAAGCTTGTGGCAAAAAGGGATATGCACATACAGTGAAAGGGGGCGCTCGGGGTAACGTGCGGCCGCGCGCTGGAACGCCGCTTCGTCGTAGTTTTGGTTAAACTCCAGCGCCGTTGGGTAGGATGTGTAACGAGGCCCCGAGTAATTATATTTTTGGATTAGGGCCGAATCCCAGACAATCGTCTGTTCTGACATGCTTGCTCACTCCTTGCGATATTTTTTTCTACCGTGCCGTGAGATGGGCTGTTGTCTATACTGTCTGGCCACGGAAGCGCTGCGAAAACGTGCTTTACGTTTAGACAGCCGCCACAGTTTACCGAATAACCACACTAGATAACATGTCAATAGCAGCGCGATTGCCAGGATCACCCACATAGCGCGTTAAAATGCATCCTTGGCATTGCCGCCTTTCAGCAGCCTGACAATATCTTCCTGCTTATCGTCTTCATCGATCTCATCGTCTTCGTCGCCAAGCTCAATGCCCAACTCATCCATCAGCACATCGATGCGATCCAGCGTTTGATCGACATAGGCCTGATCTTCCGCGCTCAGGGTTTCGCCGTCGTCCAAGCGATCCAACAGGGTATTCAGGCGCTCGTCGTTTTCCAGTTTTGCCAGCTCTTCCTCTGGGGCCTGGCGCGGTTTTACCGGCGCTTTCGGCTTAGCCGGTTTGGCCTTCACCTCGCCGGCAACCACCAACGGCACTGGCGTTTTACTGCCGATGCGCGGATCTTTGGCGGCAGAGGATGATTTGTTGTTCTGTTTGCCGCCTTCAACCTGGGTGCGCGAACCCGAGGCATGGCCACGGCGTTTTTTATCACGCTTGCGTTCGCGGGCTTCCTGATCGAGTTCCGCACGGCTTTTCTTTTTGGTTTTTGGCGCAGCCGCTTTGCTGCGGGGCGTTTTAGATGGCTGGTTCATGGCGCTCGCTCTCAAGAGATGTAGATTCAGTATAGAATTGCGCCGGAATCTAACAGAAAGTAGGCAAAGAAAAAAGGCGGTAGGTTTGACCTACCGCCTATTTCGCACCTTCTGCTGAAGGATATTCTAAAGTCGCTTTCCATGCGTACATACAACGTCCCAGTTTTTCCCTCTGTTATAACCGCATTCCCTGCAACTATCTCTTTCATCCTGAAAGGAAAATCATCCCTTGCGTAATCCATCCGCCGTCACTCATCCTGAGTGTGCATCCCGCATGCATCCTGACTGCAAATACTTCACCATCCGTGTGCTGTTCGTGCTTTCAGATACGAACAAACAATTCCTTCTGATGCCCTCTACGCATCCTGCGTATTCCCTGAGAGCCGCCACTCTTCCAGAGTGTTCCTTCATTCCCACACGTCCTGTGTTGCGGACTACTTTACGTGAACCATCAACGCGCTCAAGCCATCGGCAGGGGTTTTACCTGATAGTTTTTACTCACCACAAAATAACTATCTGTTATTTAAAATTAATTTTTAACAAGGCGTGCAAATAAAGCGACATTGCCCGCTATTCCAATGGCAAATGTCTCACACGGCCAGGGGGACATTCACACATCGCGCCCGTTGAAAAAAAGAGAAAGCCACCCTTTTGGCGCTGATGCAGTTATAATCGCCCACCAGTAAGCCATCCTCACGGAGACGAAAATTTTGACCAGTAAAAATTATAACTATCATGTGACCCACTTCGTCACCAGTGCCCCCGATATCCGCCACCTGCCGGCGGATGCAGGCATTGAGGTGGCATTCGCCGGCCGCTCCAATGCAGGCAAATCCAGCGCCTTAAATACCCTGACTAACCAAAAAAGCCTGGCACGCACCAGTAAAACGCCGGGCCGTACCCAGCTCATCAACCTGTTCGAAGTGCAAGAAGGCATCCGCCTGGTCGATCTCCCCGGCTATGGCTATGCGGAGGTCCCGGAAGAGATGAAGCTCAAATGGCAACGCGCACTCGGGGAATACCTGCAGATGCGTAACTGCCTGAAAGGCCTGGTGGTGCTGATGGATATTCGCCATCCGCTCAAAGACCTCGATCAGCAAATGATTCAGTGGGCTGTGAACGTCGATATTCCGGTGCTGGTATTGCTGACCAAAGCCGACAAGCTGGCTTCGGGCGCGCGCAAGGCACAGGTGAATATGGTGCGTGAAGCCGTGTTGTCTTTCATGGGTGATGTGCAGGTAGAAGCGTTTTCTTCACCGAAAAAGATCGGCGTCGACAAGCTAAGCCAAAAGCTCAATGCCTGGTTCAGTGAGATCCCACCGGAAACGTTGCCAGAAGATGAAGCGCCAGGGGAATAACCCAGCGGATAGAGAAACCCGGCCTGCGCCGGGTTTTTTTATGCCCGTATGCCGGCCTGGAAGCGATTTTTTTGTTATATAATTACAGTTTTGACAAAAAGCTATCAGGAAAGCTTATGGCAGGAGGTTGGCAACGGGGGATTAGATCCTGCCGCCGGGCAGCAAACAGCGCGTGGAACAATGGACAGGGAAATAAGAAAATCCTATGGATAATCATTGATTTGCACAATAAAAAACGCCCCAGTCAAAACTGACTGGGGCGGCTAATATTCAGCCAAATCCGATTACGTGAAGTAAAAGGTCTGAAAGATAGAACATCTTACCTCTGTACCCTACATCTGTAACTCTACATCATTTCTCCGCAGGGAAAAAGCATTTTTTGTAGTTTACTTACACAAAATGACATCGAATCGCACCAATGTTGCTGGATAAAGCGGCGCAACCTGTTGCTTAATTACAAAAAGTGCTTATGTTATAGCCAGTTACACTTTGAATGTTAACAACGCAACGGCACATGCCGGCCGGCAAACCTTGCCTTAGTGCGCTTCATCCCAGTTCTTGCCCACACCGACGTCCACCTTCAGCGGCACGGCCAACTGCATGCTGCCTTCCATCAACGCGCGGATCTGCTGGCTGGCGGCCTCAATGGCCGACTCGTGCACTTCGAACACCAGCTCATCGTGCACCTGCATGATCATGCGTACCAACGGCTTGTCCTGATCTTGCAGCCAGGCGTCCACCGCAATCATCGCGCGCTTGATGATATCAGCCGCAGTGCCCTGCATAGGCGCATTGATCGCTGCCCGCTCAGCGCCCTTACGGCGCATGGCGTTGCTGGCGCGGATATCCGGTAGGTACAGCCGGCGGCCGTCCAGCGTGCTGACATAGCCCTGCTCAGACGCCTGCTGGCGGGTACGCTCCATGTATTTCAGCACGCCAGGGTAGCGTTCGAAATACAGATCCATATACCGCTGTGCTTCACCGCGCGGGATATTGAGCTGGCGCGAAAGCCCAAAGGCGCTCATGCCGTAAATCAGGCCGAAGTTGATCGCCTTGGCGCTGCGGCGCTGTTCATTCGTGACTTTATCCAGCGGCAGGCCGAAAACTTCGGCGGCGGTCGCACGGTGGATATCTTTGCCGGCGGCAAACGCCTTAAGCAAGCCTTCGTCTTGCGACAGATGCGCCATGATCCGCAACTCAATCTGCGAATAGTCCGCCGCAACGATACGATAGCCAGCCGGGGCGATAAACGCCTGGCGAATACGGCGGCCTTCATCATTGCGCACCGGGATGTTCTGCAGGTTCGGATCGCTGGAAGAAAGGCGCCCGGTCGCCGTCACCGCCTGGTGATAAGAGGTATGCACCCGCCCGCTGACCGGGTTAATCATCAGCGGCAGCTTATCGGTATAGGTGGTTTTCAGCTTCGCCAGGCCGCGGTACTCCAGGAGCACTTTCGGTAGCGGGTAATCCAGCGCCAGCTCGGCCAGCACTTCTTCGTTGGTCGAAGGGGCGCCGCCCGGGGTTTTCTTCAGCACCGGCAGCTTCTGTTTTTCATACAGAATCGCTTGCAGCTGTTTGGTCGACGCCAGGTTGAACGGCTCTTCCGCCAACTCATGGGCTTGCATTTCCAACTCTGCCAATCGTTTGGTCAGCTCTTTGGAATGTGCCGCCAGGATGTTCTGATCGATCAGCACCCCGGTGCGCTCAATATGCGACAGCACCGGCAGCAGCGGCATTTCAATTTCATTGAATACCGTGAGCAGATCTGGGCTGTCTTTCAAGGTTGGCCACATGGCCAGGTGCAACTGCAGCGTCACATCTGCGTCTTCTGCCGCATAAGGCGCGGCCTGTTCCAGGGCAATCTGATTAAACGTCAGTTGGTTTTTGCCCTTGCCGGCAATTTCTTCAAAGGTGATGGTTTTGTGGCCCAGATAACGATTGGCAAGGCTGTCCATATCGTGGCGGCCACTCACGCTGTCGAGCACGTAAGATTCGAGCATGGTGTCATAGGCGATGCCGCGCAGATCGATGTCATAACGCGCCAGCAGGCTTTTATCGAACTTCAGGTTCTGCCCCACTTTCAACGCGTCTTTGTCTTCCAGCAGCGGCTTGAGCGTTTCCAGCACGTAGGCACGATCCAACTGTGGCGGCGCGTCCAGGTAATCATGAGCCACCGGCAGATAGGCGGCTTCGCCGGGCGCGATGGCAAACGACAGCCCGATCAGGTTCGCGCTCAAAGTATCCAGGCTGTCGGTTTCCGTATCGAAGGCAAACACCTCGGCTTTTTTCAGCTTTTCGATCCAGGCATTGAAAGTCTCGTCATCCAGGATGGTGACATAGCCTTCCTGCGATAGCTGGGCCTTAGGTGCATCATCGGCAGCCACGCTGGCCGCCTGCGGCTTACTGGCGGCCTTAGCGGCCCCTTTTTTGCTTTCCAGCCAGGAACCGGATTCAACGTCGGCCAACCAGCGCTTGAATTCATAGCGTTTGAACAACTGATGGAGCTGATCGACATCCATCTGGGCAACTTCAAGCTGCGCACAGCTTAATTCCAGCTCAACGTCGGTTTTGATCGTCGCCAGTTTATAAGAAAGGTATGCCAGCTCTTTGTTTTGCTCCAGCTTAGCGGCCATGGTTTTGGCACCGCGGAAGCTGAGGCCGGCGATATCCCCCAGATTGGCATACAGGGTGTCCAGCCCGCCAAGGCCTTGTAACAAGGCCTGCGCGGTTTTCTCGCCAATGCCGGGCACACCGGGGATGTTATCGGATGAATCCCCCATCAGCGCCAGGAAATCGATAATCAGCTCAGGTGGGATGCCGTACTTGTCGCACACTTCCTGCGGCCCCAGCACCGTATTGTTCATGGTGTTGATCAAAGTGATGTTTGGCGTAACCAACTGCGCCATATCTTTATCACCGGTGCTGATCAGCACCGCGTGGCCAGCTTGCTCGGCCTCCTGGGCCAGCGTGCCGATGACATCATCGGCTTCCACACCGGGAACCACCAGTAACGGCAGGCCCATGGCCTTGACCATCTGATGCAACGGCTCTATTTGCGCACGCAGATCGTCCGGCATTGGCGGCCGGTGCGATTTATATTCAGCAAACAGCTCATCACGGAAGGTTTTACCTTTGGCATCAAATACCACGGCCACATGGCTAGGAGTAAACTGCAAAAGCAGGCTACGCAGCATATTCAATACGCCATACATAGCCCCTGTCGGTTCACCGGCCGAGTTGGTCAGCGGAGGGAAAGCATGGTATGCCCGGTAGAGGTAAGAGGAACCATCAACCAGGATCAACGGGTTTTCTGCAATCTGTGCCATAACGTTTCTTTTTCGTGATCGGACATGATGTTAAGCATGCCATAGCTCGCCGCCAGAGACGAACCCTGCGTGCATTTTGGCTAAAAAATACGGCCCAGCCGATGGACGATCCTGAGGATCGACCTGTGGATAACTTTGTGCATAAAATAGGAAATGAATTATAACGGCTGTTTATTTATTATAAGTGTAATAAAAAAATCAATTTAAATCATATGATTAGTTTAATATTGGCCGAGCTTGATTGGTTACCCTCTCTTTTCTGTTTTGTGGATATTACTTGTGTCTGACTTTAATCACCCTGGGTATCAATTCAATATGGCAATTAGCTAAAAGCCATTCAGATGATTACCCGCGTGTTAAACCCGTTACCTTTTCCTTACGATTTCTCGCCCCATTTTCTGTTAAAATCCCTTTTTTCGCGTAACGATATATGCAATTTTGCGCCCAACCTTCTTCAGCTTAAACCTATGCCAAGACTATTCGCCCCCATCATATTTATTCTGTCGGCCTTGCTTGCCATCCTGGTTACCGTCTTGTGCTCAATTCCCATCACGCTGGCCGGGGTGGTTAAGCTTCTGGTGCCTATCCCGGCCATTTGGCGGCATATTTCCGCCTTTGCGGATTTTATGATGTGGTGTTGGTGCCAGGGGTTGGCCGTGCTATTACACATTAACGTACCCTTGCGTTGGGATATTACGGGGCTGGAAGGGTTGGATCGCAAAAACTGGTATCTGTTAATCAGTAACCATGAAAGCTGGGCCGATATTGTGGTGCTGTGTGTGCTATTGCGTAACCATATACCGATGAATAAATATTTTCTTAAACAGCAGTTGGCCTGGGTGCCGTTTGTCGGCCTGGCCTGCTGGGCCCTGGACATGCCGTTTATGAAGCGCTATTCACGCGCCTATTTGCTTAAGCACCCGGAAAAACGTGGCCAGGATATCGAGACCACGCGCCGTTCCTGCGAGAAGTTTCGCCTGCGGCCGACAACCATCGTTAATTTTGTCGAAGGCTCACGCTTCACGGAAGCCAAAAGAATAAAAACCCGCTCTCCTTTTAAGCATTTACTGGCGCCCAAAGCGGCGGGTATCGCATTTACCTTGAGTGCATTAGGGAATCAATTTGATCGGGTGTTAAACGTCACCCTGCTTTACCCGGAAAACCATCAACGGCCATTTCGGGATATGCTGTGCGGCCGCCTGAAACGCATTGTCGTCAGGGTAGAAACCATACCGATTAATGAAACCCTGCGTGGCGATTACTTTAATGACAAGCAGTTCAAACGCCAATTTCAGCAGTGGCTGAATAACCTGTGGCAAGAAAAAGACCAGCTGTTGGAAAAGTTAAAACGCCAGTATCGTTAACAAAAACGCCGGTTAACCCGGCGTTTTGTTGTTCACTTCATCGTTATTTCTGTTCACTTAGGAATTTAACAACGTCGGCAAATTGCTTCACATAGGCGTCCATGGAACTGGTATCCAGGCCATCGTTTTTAACCATGTATTTGCCATTCACAAATATCGCCGGCACGCCGCGCAGTTGCAAATCTTCGGCGGCTTTTTCCTGTTGCACTACCAGGGATTTCACCACGAAGCTGTTCAGCGCAGCGTCATAGTCTTCCGCTTTCACACCCGCCTTCACAAACACGTCGCGGATATCATCCGGGGTTTGCACCGTTTGCGTTTTCTGTACGGCTTCAAACATTGGCGCCGTGATCTTATCTTCAACCCCTAAGGCCAGTGCAACCGCCCAAGCCTGAGTGAGCTGTTTCCCCAGTGGCCCCAGGAATTCGACGTGATACTTGGTCATTTTGGTGCCGGCTGGCAGTGCGCTCCTCACCGCATCGGAAACGTGGTAAACCTCTTCAAACTGATAACAGTGTGGGCAATAGAACGAGAAAAACTCCAGAACCTGCGGCTCACCGGTAACCGGCTTGTCCAGGGTCACGTACTGGCTACCATCGCTAAACTGCGCCGCTGCGGCACTGAATGCCATCACCATGCCAACCAGCGCCAACCATATTTTCTTCATAAGACTAAACTCTCCGTTGTGTTAAAGCTTCAATACATTGGCATCAGCTGCAGAGGAGGTTCCCGCAACAGCTTAACCTGTTCAGCGAATGCCTTGGACTGGGATAACCAGAAATCAGGATCGGTCATCCAGGGGAAACTTTTAGGGAACGCCGGATCTTGCCAACGGCGCGTAACCCAGGCCAGGTAATAGACCATTCGCATGGCGCGCAGTGGTTCAATCAGTGCCAGTTCACGCGCATCGAAATGCGCAAACTCCGTATAAGCCTCCAATAGAATGTCCAACTGCATTAGCCGATCGCGGCGTTCACCATGCAACAACATCCAAAGATCCTGCACCGCAGGCCCGTTACGCGCATCATCAAGATCAACAAACAGCGGGCCATCACGCCACAATATATTGCCCGGATGGCAATCACCGTGCAGGCGCAACGGTTGCCAATCCTGGTGCCAATGCAGCGTGATCTCGGCGATTAAGGCATCGGTAGCGGCCAGGAAAGCATCCCGCTGCGCTTTTGGCACCAGTTCGCTGTTCGCTAATACCTGGCGCGGCGCGGCGAGGTATTCTTCAAGCCCCATCGTCGGGCGCGCGCTAAAGCGCTTTTCTTTACCCACCTGGTGGATACGCCCGAGAAATCGGCCAACCCATTCAAGCTGTTCGAGGTTATCAATCTCATATTGCCGGCCACCAACGCTTGGGAAAACGGCAAAAAAGAAACCACCGTGGCTGTGCAGCGTCTGTTGCTGTTGGATCAATGGCGCGACAACCGGGATTTCTTCCTGCGCCAGCTCAACGGCAAACTGGTGCTCTTCGCCGATCTGCTCCGCACTCCAGCGCGCCGGGCGATAAAATTTCACCACATAGCGCCGGCGATCTTCGTCCATAAATTGGTAGACGCGGTTTTCATAGCTGTTTAGCGCCGTCAGCCCGGAATCAACACGCAGGCCAATACCTTCCAGCGCATCCATGATCAGATCGGGGGAAAGCGTTTCAAAATTAAAAGCAGGGTTGTTCATAACCACATTTATTTTCGCTTGCTGGTCGCGCGTGTAGTGAGAATAAAAATTGTAGCACCAATCAAATGCAGGCGTTCTGCGTTCGCCGTATGCTCATCAATCCTTGATTACGCCGCGCGCACGCAGCAGGGCCGTTTTGAAGTCTTCTTCATAGTCTTTTTTCAGGCCAGGGATCTGTTCGCTGTCTGAGCTGCCGCGCATTTTCAGGTGGTAGATCAAGATATCGTCGCTTAGTTCAGCCAGTTGACCTTTGAAACCCGCTTCCTGCGCTAATTTCTGTAAAAACTGAATCAGATTCAGATCCGGATCTTCTTGCCAGGCGGGATGCAATAGCTCAATCAGCTCATTTACACGATGCGTTTTCATATCAATATCATCCGATGAAGTGAATAAACTCACAAAGTAACAGGCTTGGTTGCGGAGTGAAAGACGCAGCTTGTCAATAAAGGTAAATCCTGATGTCTTGGTGACTTTAGCGCTACAATCAGCATGTTAGTCATCGGATGAAATATTGATTATGCAGACAGAAATCACCGGTATTATCCTCGCCGGCGGGCGCGGTACCCGGATGGGGGGCGTTGATAAGGGGTTGGTTCAGCTCGGGGGGATCCCCCTGTACCAACATGTATTATCACGGTTAAAACCGCAGGTTGGCCAGATGGCTATCAACGCTAACCGCAATGCGGCCCGTTACCGGGAAAGCGGCTTAGCGGTCATTGGCGATGTAGACCCTGACTTTGCCGGCCCGCTGGCCGGCATGTTAGCGGGATTGCAATATGCCGCAACGCAATGGGCCGTATTTGCACCCTGCGACGTACCGGGTTTACCAACAGACTTGGTTGAACAGCTTTGGCGGCAGAAAGGTAAAGCGCTGGCGGCCTACGCCAGTGACGGTGAGCGCGATCACCCTACGCTTGCACTGTTGCATACCGCTTTAGCGCCGGCGTTGGCCGGCTACCTGGCCAGCGGGGAGCGCAAACTGATGCTGTTCATGAACCAAATAAACGCACAGCGGGTGATCTTTGCAAATCAAAAAGCCGCATTCATCAATATCAATACGCCGGCCGACGGTCAACATTGGCTACAAAACCGAGGGATGGCAAATGAGTAACACTCCGATCCCGTTATTGGCTATCGCCGCTTACAGTGGCACCGGCAAAACCACCCTGCTCAAACAATTGATACCGCTGCTAAAGCAGATGGATATTCAGGTCGGGTTGATTAAGCATACGCATCACAATATGGATGTGGATACGCCCGGTAAAGACAGCTATGAATTGCGTAAGGCGGGCGCCGATCAGACGTTAGTTTCCAGCGATCGCCGCTGGGCACTTATGACAGAGACCCCCGAGCAGCGGCCATTGGATCTGCACTATTTAGCCAGCCGTTTCGACAACAATAAGCTTGATGTGATCCTGGTAGAAGGCTTCAAACATGAGCCAATAAGCAAAATTGTCCTCTACCGTGAAAGTATGGGGCGCCCCCTGGCAGATATGCTGGATAGCAATACTCTTGCGGTAGCCAGCGATAGCCCTATTACCATAGCAGGCAACGTGCAACGCTTGGATCTGAACCAACCGCTGGCCATTGCGGCATTTATCGCATCGTGGTTGAAAAAAGCTGATGCCTGGTGAGGGATCTTCCTAACGGCACGGCTAATCACAGCACAGGCCGTGCCGATCTATGGCCCACAACGCAAAAAGCCCCGCGCTGATGCACGGGGCTTTCTACTGGATTTGATGCCTGGCAGTGTCCTACTCTCGCATGGGGAGACCCCACACTACCATCGGCGCTACGGCGTTTCACTTCTGAGTTCGGCATGGGGTCAGGTGGGACCACCGCGCTATTGCCGCCAGGCAAATTCTGTTTCATTCCGGCCGTTGTGTGCTTTCACACAACCACCAAAACCAATCTGCAAACAAGCCAAAAATCTCTGTCAAGTCTCTAAAACACCTTCGGTGTTGTAAGGTTAAGCCTCACGGTTCATTAGTACTGGTTAGCTCAATGCATCGCTGCACTTACACACCCAGCCTATCAACGTCTTAGTCTTAAACGTTCCTTTAGTGGACTCAAGGTCCAAGGGAAGACTCATCTCGAGGCAAGTTTCGCGCTTAGATGCTTTCAGCGCTTATCTCTTCCGCACTTAGCTACCGGGCAATGCCATTGGCATGACAACCCGAACACCAGCGGTGCGTTCACTCCGGTCCTCTCGTACTAGGAGCAACCCCTCTCAATCTTCCAACGCCCACGGCAGATAGGGACCGAACTGTCTCACGACGTTCTAAACCCAGCTCGCGTACCACTTTAAATGGCGAACAGCCATACCCTTGGGACCTACTTCAGCCCCAGGATGTGATGAGCCGACATCGAGGTGCCAAACACCGCCGTCGATATGAACTCTTGGGCGGTATCAGCCTGTTATCCCCGGAGTACCTTTTATCCGTTGAGCGATGGCCCTTCCATTCAGAACCACCGGATCACTAAGACCTGCTTTCGCACCTGCTCGAGCCGTCACTCTCGCAGTCAAGCTAGCTTATGCCTTTGCACTAACCTCCTGATGTCCGACCAGGATTAGCTAACCTTCGTGCTCCTCCGTTACTCTTTGGGAGGAGACCGCCCCAGTCAAACTACCCACCAGACACTGTCCTCACCCCCGCTCAGGGGGCCGAGTTAGAACATCAAACATTAAAGGGTGGTATTTCAAGGTTGGCTCCATGCAGACTGGCGTCCACACTTCTAAGCCTCCCACCTATCCTACACATCAAGGCTCAATGTTCAGTGTCAAGCTATAGTAAAGGTTCACGGGGTCTTTCCGTCTTGCCGCGGGTACACTGCATCTTCACAGCGAGTTCAATTTCACTGAGTCTCGGGTGGAGACAGCCTGGCCATCATTACGCCATTCGTGCAGGTCGGAACTTACCCGACAAGGAATTTCGCTACCTTAGGACCGTTATAGTTACGGCCGCCGTTTACCGGGGCTTCGATCAAGAGCTTCGCCTTGCGGCTGACCCCATCAATTAACCTTCCGGCACCGGGCAGGCGTCACACCGTATACGTCCACTTTCGTGTTTGCACAGTGCTGTGTTTTTATTAAACAGTTGCAGCCAGCTGGTATCTGCGACTGGCTTCAGCTCCGTCCGCAAGGGACTTCACCTACGCGCCAGCGTGCCTTCTCCCGAAGTTACGGCACCATTTTGCCTAGTTCCTTCACCCGAGTTCTCTCAAGCGCCTGAGTATTCTCTACCTGACCACCTGTGTCGGTTTGGGGTACGATTTGATGTTACCTGATGCTTAGAGGCTTTTCCTGGAAGCTGGGCATCAACTGCTTCGCCACCGTAGTGACTCGTCATCACGCCTCAGGGTTACAGTAATCCGGATTTACCAGGACTACACCCCTACACGCTTAAACCGGGACAACCGTCGCCCGGCCAGCCTAGCCTTCTCCGTCCCCCCTTCGCAGTAACACCAAGTACAGGAATATTAACCTGTTTCCCATCGACTACGCTTTTCAGCCTCGCCTTAGGAGTCGACTCACCCTGCCCCGATTAACGTTGGACAGGAACCCTTGGTCTTCCGGCGTGCGGGTTTTTCACCCGCATTATCGTTACTTATGTCAGCATTCGCACTTCTGATACCTCCAGCAACCCTCACAGGCCACCTTCAACGGCTTACAGAACGCTCCCCTACCCAACAACGCCTGAGCGTCGCTGCCGCAGCTTCGGTGCATGGTTTAGCCCCGTTACATCTTCCGCGCAGGCCGACTCGACCAGTGAGCTATTACGCTTTCTTTAAATGATGGCTGCTTCTAAGCCAACATCCTGGCTGTCTATGCCTTCCCACATCGTTTCCCACTTAACCATGACTTTGGGACCTTAGCTGGCGGTCTGGGTTGTTTCCCTCTTCACGACGGACGTTAGCACCCGCCGTGTGTCTCCCGTGATAACATTCTTCGGTATTCGCAGTTTGCATCGGTTTGGTAAGCCGGGGTGGCCCCCTAGCCGAAACAGTGCTCTACCCCCGAAGATGAGTTCACGAGGCGCTACCTAAATAGCTTTCGGGGAGAACCAGCTATCTCCCGGTTTGATTGGCCTTTCACCCCCAGCCACAAGTCATCCGCTAATTTTTCAACATTAGTCGGTTCGGTCCTCCAGTTAGTGTTACCCAACCTTCAACCTGCCCATGGCTAGATCACCGGGTTTCGGGTCTATACCTTGCAACTTGACGCCCAGTTAAGACTCGGTTTCCCTACGGCTCCCCTATGCGGTTAACCTTGCTACAAAATATAAGTCGCTGACCCATTATACAAAAGGTACGCAGTCACCCTGATAAATCAAGGCTCCCACTGCTTGTACGTACACGGTTTCAGGTTCTATTTCACTCCCCTCGCCGGGGTTCTTTTCGCCTTTCCCTCACGGTACTGGTTCACTATCGGTCAGTCAGGAGTATTTAGCCTTGGAGGATGGTCCCCCCATATTCAGACAGGATAACACGTGTCCCGCCCTACTCATCGAACTCACAATTCATGCCTTTTGGTGTACGGGGCTATCACCCTTTGCTGCGCGACTTTCCAGACGCTTCCACTAAGACACAAACTGATTCAGGTTCTGGGCTCTTCCCCGTTCGCTCGCCGCTACTGGGGGAATCTCGGTTGATTTCTTTTCCTCGGGGTACTTAGATGTTTCAGTTCCCCCGGTTCGCCTTGCATGGCTATGGATTCACCATGCAATAGTGTGTCGAAACACACTGGGTTTCCCCATTCGGGTATCGCCGGTTATTACGCTTCATATCAGCTTACCGACGCTTATCGCAGATTAGCACGCCCTTCATCGCCTCTGACTGCCTAGGCATCCACCGTGTACGCTTAGTCACTTAACCTCACAACCCGAAGATGTTTCCATCATCGGCTGTGCGCTTTTGAGAGACTCGTGAATAATCTTTCGATTATTCATCATTTCAATTTTCAGCTTGTTCCAGATTGTTAAAGAGCAATATCTTAAACACGACTCGTTAAAGTCATCTTTAAGATATTCGGTGATAATGTCTTTCACTCATTATCGGAATGGCGTCCCCAAGGGGATTCGAACCCCTGTTACAGCCGTGAAAGGGCAGTGTCCTAGGCCTCTAGACGATGGGGACACGGAAATTGCTTAGCAAATCACTGATTTGCTATTTCCGTGTAAAGGCGCGAATTTGCTGGCAAATTCAAGCGGCCGATGTGTTAACGACTCATCAGCCCGTCCGCCTTTCAACGAAAGGGTTTTCATGCTCATTATTTTTCATCAGACAATCTGTGTGGACACTGCACATTTCAATATCGTTCGGTAAGGAGGTGATCCAACCGCAGGTTCCCCTACGGTTACCTTGTTACGACTTCACCCCAGTCATGAATCACAAAGTGGTAAGCGCCCTCCCGAAGGTTAAGCTACCTACTTCTTTTGCAACCCACTCCCATGGTGTGACGGGCGGTGTGTACAAGGCCCGGGAACGTATTCACCGTAGCATTCTGATCTACGATTACTAGCGATTCCGACTTCATGGAGTCGAGTTGCAGACTCCAATCCGGACTACGACATACTTTATGAGGTCCGCTTGCTCTCGCGAGATCGCTTCTCTTTGTATATGCCATTGTAGCACGTGTGTAGCCCTACTCGTAAGGGCCATGATGACTTGACGTCATCCCCACCTTCCTCCAGTTTATCACTGGCAGTCTCCTTTGAGTTCCCGGCCGAACCGCTGGCAACAAAGGATAAGGGTTGCGCTCGTTGCGGGACTTAACCCAACATTTCACAACACGAGCTGACGACAGCCATGCAGCACCTGTCTCACGGTTCCCGAAGGCACCAAGGCATCTCTGCCAAGTTCCGTGGATGTCAAGAGTAGGTAAGGTTCTTCGCGTTGCATCGAATTAAACCACATGCTCCACCGCTTGTGCGGGCCCCCGTCAATTCATTTGAGTTTTAACCTTGCGGCCGTACTCCCCAGGCGGTCGATTTAACGCGTTAGCTCCGGAAGCCACGGCTCAAGGCCACAACCTCCAAATCGACATCGTTTACAGCGTGGACTACCAGGGTATCTAATCCTGTTTGCTCCCCACGCTTTCGCACCTGAGCGTCAGTCTTCGTCCAGGGGGCCGCCTTCGCCACCGGTATTCCTCCAGATCTCTACGCATTTCACCGCTACACCTGGAATTCTACCCCCCTCTACGAGACTCTAGCCTGCCAGTTTCAAATGCAGTTCCCAGGTTAAGCCCGGGGATTTCACATCTGACTTAACAGACCGCCTGCGTGCGCTTTACGCCCAGTAATTCCGATTAACGCTTGCACCCTCCGTATTACCGCGGCTGCTGGCACGGAGTTAGCCGGTGCTTCTTCTGCGAGTAACGTCAATGATAATGGCTATTAACCATCACCCCTTCCTCCTCGCTGAAAGTGCTTTACAACCCGAAGGCCTTCTTCACACACGCGGCATGGCTGCATCAGGCTTGCGCCCATTGTGCAATATTCCCCACTGCTGCCTCCCGTAGGAGTCTGGACCGTGTCTCAGTTCCAGTGTGGCTGGTCATCCTCTCAGACCAGCTAGGGATCGTCGCCTAGGTGAGCCATTACCCCACCTACTAGCTAATCCCATCTGGGCACATCCGATGGTGTGAGGCCCTAAGGTCCCCCACTTTGGTCTTGCGACGTTATGCGGTATTAGCTACCGTTTCCAGTAGTTATCCCCCTCCATCGGGCAGTTTCCCAGACATTACTCACCCGTCCGCCGCTCGCCGGCGAGGAAGCAAGCTTCCTCCCGCTGCCGCTCGACTTGCATGTGTTAGGCCTGCCGCCAGCGTTCAATCTGAGCCATGATCAAACTCTTCAATTAAAAGCTTGATTTGCTAAGTTAATAGCTGCTCGAAGATTTACTGCATGAATTTTACTTCAGTTAGTCACTCTTCAAGACTTGATATTTTTTTGCACCCGAAGGTGCTGGATATCGTCTTGTGAGTGCCCACACAGATTGTCTGATAAATTGTTAAAGAGCGTCGCCGCGATAAAGTCGCTGGCGTGGGCTGCGTATACTACGCTTTTAGCCCGAAGAGTCAAGCGTTTATTTCGCTTTCGTCTTGCTGACCCGGCGGCTTGTCAGTCGTTGTTCCCGGTCAGTGGAGGCGCATTATAGGGACTTCCCGGCAGCCTGCAACCCCTAATTTAAAAAAACTTTCCAACCGGGTGCTTTTTCGCCAAAAGGCGAAAAAAACGGCGTTTTCGTGCCACATTTTCCACCAGCAGGCACAATAAGGCGCAATCTGTAGCGTAAAATGAAAAGTAACGAGACAGCCAAGGATCCGCAGCGATGCAATTTACTGCCCAGCAACAAGCCGCCCAACGAAATCTTTCTTATCTTTTGGCGGAAAAACTCGGCCAACAGATCCTTGCTGGCGTATATGCGGCAGGCAGCATCCTTCCTGGCGAGATAGAAATCGGCGAGCAATTCGGCGTGAGCCGCACTGCCGTGCGTGAAGCGGTGAAAATACTGGCGGCCAAAGGCATGCTGCTGCCCCGCCCACGCATCGGCACCCGGGTCATGCCGCAGAGCAATTGGAATTTCCTCGATCAGGACCTGCTGAACTGGTGGATGACGCAGGAAAACTTCGATCAGGTGATGCAACACTTCCTTATCTTGCGCAATTCACTGGAGCCCCACGCCTGCTCGCTGGCGGCCACTCACGCCAATCAACAACAAAAAAACCAGTTGGCCGCGCTGATGGCGGAAATGCGGGCGCTGCATGCCGATTTTGATCGGGAACGCTGGATAGAAGTGGATACACAATTCCACCAGTTGATTTATGAAGCCAGCGCCAACCCGTTCCTGACCTCGTTCGCCAATCTGTTCAGCTCGGTATATCAAAGCTATTTCCGCGCCATCACCGGCAATGAAGTGCTCAAGTTGAACCACCACCAGGCCATCGTCGATGCCATCTTAGCCAGCGACGGCGCAACGGCACAGATCGCTTGCCAAGTTCTGTTAAACGAAAAAGACGAACTTTCTATATAAAGACGACACATCTATTACTCAGGGAATAATAATGACCAAATCCGCGCGCAGTATGGCTGGGCTACCGTGGATCGCTGCCATAGCGTTCTTTATGCAGGCGTTGGATGCCACTATCCTCAACACCGCATTGCCGGCCATCGCCGTCAGCCTTGAACGCTCGCCGCTGGCGATGCAGTCGGCGGTCATCAGTTATACGCTGACGGTGGCCATGCTTATCCCGCTCAGCGGCTGGTTGGCCGATCGGTTTGGCACCCGGCGCGTATTCATCTTCGCCGTCTCGCTGTTTACCCTTGGTTCGCTGTTGTGCGCCATGTCGCCCACGCTGACGTTTCTGGTGATCTCCCGGGTGATCCAAGGGGTTGGCGGCGCAATGATGATGCCGGTCGCCAGGCTGGCGCTACTGCGCGCTTATCCGCGCAGTGAACTGCTGCCAGTGCTTAACTTCGTCACCATGCCCGGGCTGGTTGGGCCGGTGGTGGGGCCGCTGCTCGGCGGCTGGCTGGTGACTTACGCGACCTGGCATTGGATCTTCCTGATTAATATCCCCATCGGCCTGCTGGGCATTCTCTACGCTCGCAAATATATGCCGGATTTTACTACGCCCAAGCGGCCGTTCGATTTCTTTGGCTTCATGCTGTTTGGTTTTAGCCTGGTGCTGGTTTCGATGAGCCTTGAGCTGTTGGGCGAGCGCGTGCTGGCGAGCTATATCTGCCTTGGCGTAATGCTTTGTGGTATCGCCATGCTTGTGGGGTATATCGCCCACGCCCGCCGCCATCCCCAGCCGCTGATCGAGTTAGGCTTATTCAAGACGCGCACATTTTCCGTCGGCATCGCCGGCAACGTCGCTTCGCGCCTGGGCACCGGCTGCGTGCCCTTCCTTATTCCGTTGATGCTGCAGGTTGGCTTCGGCTATTCGGCACTGGTGGCGGGCTGCATGATGGTGCCGACGGCGATCGGCTCATTAACGGCGAAATCCACCGTAACGCACGTGTTGCGCTGGCTGGGTTACCGGAAAACGTTGGTGGTGATCACCGTGATAATCGGCCTGTTGATTGCACAGTTTTCTTTGCAAAGCCCGACCATGCCGCTGTGGCTACTGATCCTGCCGCTCTTTATTTTAGGCATGGCGATGTCCACCCAGTTTACCTCGATGAATACCATCAGCCTGGCCGATCTGAACGATGGCAATGCCAGCGCGGGTAACAGCGTGCTGGCCGTCACCCAGCAACTCTCCATCAGCTTTGGCGTGGCCATCAGCGCAGCGGTGCTGCGTTTTTACGAAGCGACGGCGCCAGGCACCATCATCGACCATTTTCATTACACCTTTATCACCATGGGCATCGTTACGGTGATCTCGGCATTGGTCTTTACGCTGCTGAAAAAGAGGGATGGCCGTAACCTGATCGCCAATCGGCCAAAAGGGGGCAAAGCCGCCAGCAACGCAGGCTAACGGCGGGCGACGGAAGCTCGCACCACCAGCTCGGGCGTCAGTACCAAAACCTGGGCTTCGCGCTCCGGGTTTTGCAGGCGGTTGATCAACGCATCAACCGCCAGTTCCCCCAGGGAATCTTTTGGCTGATGGATGGTGGTTAGCGGCGGCGCCAGATACTTCGCCAGCTCGATATCATCGTAGCCCATCACCGCGATATCCTGCGGCACGCGAAGGCCTGCCTGGAAAAGCACCTGATAAACCCCAACCGCCACTGCGTCATTGCCGGCAAATACCGCATGCGGCGGCTCCGCCAACGCCAGCAGTTGCTTCATGGCGCTAACGCCGCCTTCAAATTCGAAATCGCAATGCACTTCATACCCCGGCAATATCGCCAACCCGGCGTGCCGCATCGCATTCCGATAGCCTTGCAGACGGTGGTGTGCGGTGGCCTTATCCTGCGGCCCGGCGATACAGGCAATTTTGCGGTAGCCGCAGGCGATCAGATATTCGGTTGCCATTTCACCGCCAAGCAACGAGTTATCCTGGATAATGTCATTGGCACCGGCAAACGGGGACCAGTCCATCATCACGATAGGCAGCGAGGGATAACGGCTCAGCGCATCCTGCGGCGGGCGATGGTTCTCGGTACACATCAACAACAGCCCATCAACGCGCTTTTGCAATAGCGTTTCCATGCTGCGGTGCATGCGGGCCATATCTTCTTCGGTATTACACAGAATCAGGCTATAGCCGCGCTCATAGCAACTGCGCTCAACGCCGCGCACCACTTCTGCGTAAAACGGGTTATTGCTGGAGGTGACCAGCATGCCGATGGTGCGGGTTTGCTTGATCTTCAAACTGCGCGCCAGCGCGGAGGGCGCATAGTTGAGCTGTTCGACAGCCGCCATGACCTTGTTACGCACCCCGTCGCTGACAAAACGGTTGTTGTTGATAACGTGCGAAACCGTGGAAGTTGAGACGCCCGCCAGGCGGGCAACGTCTTTCATTGTAGCCAAGGATCACTCCTGCTGCTGTAAAAAGGCGTCTATCTCTTGCCGCCACGGCACCGAGGGCTGTGCGCCGGGCCGGGTTACGGCAATGGCCGCCGCCGCATGGGCAAACTGCACCGCATCGCCCATTGGCCGCCCTTCCAGCAACGCAGTAACCAGGGCGCCGTTGAAGGTGTCACCCGCCGCAATGGTATCGACCGCCTGCACGCTAAACCCGGGAACCCGTCTACCGTTGCCACCTTCACTCAGCCAAACGCCGCGGCGCCCCAGGGTGATAATGACCGTCGCAATCCCCTTGCCGTGCAGGGCCTGTGCGGCACGCGCCGCGTCTTCATCGCTGTTTACCGCAACCCCGGTCAGGCGCTGGGCCTCGGTTTCATTCGGAGTAATGATATCAATCATGGCCAGTAAGGCGTCGGGCAGGTCACGCGCCGGCGCCGGGTTGAGAATAACCTGGGTATGATGCTGTTTTGCCAGGTTGGCGGCGGCGATCACCGTCTCCAGCGGGGATTCCAACTGCATCAGCAGCGCCTCCGCGTCGATAATGGTTTGCCGATGGCGGCCCAGATAATCGGGCGTCACCGCCGCGTTGGCGCCGGCGTTGATGCCAATAACGTTCTCACCTTCGCCGTTAACGAAAATCAACGCGACGCCGGTGGTGCTATCGGCAATCGCCTCTACCGGCCGGGTGTCGATGCGATCGGCGGCCAGCTGCTGGCGGATGCGTGCACCGATATCATCCCCGCCAACACAGGCGATAAAAGCGATATTCGCCCCACAGCGCCCTGCGGCCACCGCCTGATTGGCGCCCTTGCCGCCGAAGGCGACCTTATACTGCTTCCCGATCACCGTTTCGCCCGGGGTGGGAAATTGCTCAACGTTAAGGATATGGTCAGCATTGATGCTGCCGAGAACCACCAGCTTTCCTGTTTCCATCCTATTGATTCCTGCTTGTTTGCCGGCGCCGTTGCGGCGCCGGCACAACTGACTTATTGCGTGACCAGTTTCAAGGCAACCGGGATCGTCGCCGGCACCTGCTCGCCTTTCAATACTTTATCAGCGGTTTCCACACCAATCACACCAATCTGATCCGGGCGCTGCGCCACCGTTGCCGCCAGCTTGCCGCCCTCCACCGCCTTCATGCCATCGGCGGTGCCGTCGAAACCGACCACCACCACATCCGTTTTACCGGCGGTTTGCAGCGCCCGCAGAGCGCCCAGCGCCATTTCGTCATTCTGGGCAAACACCGCCTGCACGTCCGGGTGCGCGGTCAACAGATTCTGCATGACATTCAGCCCCTTGGTGCGATCAAAATCCGCCGGCTGGCTGGCCAGCAGTTTGAACTTGTGCTGATCGAGCGATTGTTTGAACCCTTCGCCACGTTCGCGGGCGGCGGAAGTACCGGCGATGCCCTCCAGTTGGATCACTTTAGCTTCTGCGCCAACCTTGCCGGCGATGAAATCGCCAGCCATCTTACCACCGGCGCGGTTATCGGAAGCGATATGGCTAATGACGGTGCCGGCAGATGCAACGCGATCCAAGGTTATCACCGGGATCTTGGCCTGATTGGCCATTTTGATGGCGTTGCCAACCGCATCGGAATCCGCGGGGTTAATCAGCAGCACTTTCGGATTCTGCACCATCAGATCCTGCACGTTCGCCAGCTCTTTCGCCGGGTTGTTCTGGGAATCCAGAACCACCAGGTTATAACCTAACTTGTTGGCTTCCTGCTGCGCACCGTCTTTCATCGAAACAAAAAACGGGTTGTTCAGTGTGGAAACCACCAGCGCGATAGTCTCTTTCGCCAACGCGTTGGCACTCAGGCTCGCGCTTAACGCGAGTGCGGAAACTAAAGTGGCCAATTTTCTCATTTTCATGGTCGTCATTCCTGTAGGGGAGGTGAGTTAGGCTAATCAGCAATGGGCAACGGCATAACGCCGCCTGGCGTGCTCAACCGCAATTTATGGCAAACCCGCCGCGTTACTCGCCTACTGCTTTTTGTTATCTACCAATACCGCCAGCAATATCACTATCGCTTTCACGATCATTTGGTAGTAGGAAGAAACACCTAATAAATTCAATCCATTATTCAAGAAACCCAAAATCAGCGCGCCAATCAGCGTGCCGACGATGCGCCCCTTGCCGCCGGCCAGGCTGGTGCCGCCCAGCACCACCGCCGCAATGGCATCTAGCTCATAGCCCGTACCGGCGGTGGGTTGGGCAGAGGAAAGGCGCGCGACTTCAATAATTCCGGCCAGCGCCGCCAGCAGGCCGCACAGCGAATAGACGATGATTTTGACCTTATCCACGCTGATGCCGGACAAGCGGGTTGCCGCTTCATTGCCCCCCAGCGCATAGATATAGCGCCCCAGCCGGGTGTGGTGCAGCATGTACCAGGCAGCGATAAAAACGATCGCCATAATCCAGATTGGCGTGGGCACGCCAAGCGGGCGGCCAATGCCAAACCAGCCAAAGGTATCCGCCACGCCGGAGAAACCGGTGTTGATCGGGCTGCCGTTGGTGTACACCATGGTGACGCCGCGCAACAGCAGCATCATCACCAGGGTGGCGATAAACGCCTGTACCTTGCCCTTGGCGACAATCACCCCGGTGCAAGCCCCCACCGCCGCGCCGAGCGCCAATGCCGCCGCAACCGCCGCCAGCGCATTGATTTCGAAGCCCACGATCGACGCAGCGACGGCGCCGGTCAGCGCCAACAGCGATCCCACCGAAAGATCGATACCGGAAGTCAGGATCACCAGCGTCATCCCCACCGCCATAATGGCGTTAACCGACGTCTGCTGCAGAATGTTGAACAGGTTGTTCAGGGTAAAGAAATTGGGGCTCATGGATGAAACCACCGCGATCAAAACCAGCAGCGCAATCAGCGATTTCTGCTCTAACAGCCATTCTTTACTGAACCAGCGCTTTGCTGCGATAGTTTGGGAACTCATATCCGATTACTCCTGCTTTCGCCGTATTGCTTGCCAACGGCCGCGGCCATCAGCGCTTCCTGGGTGGCCTGTTCAATCGGGAACTCGCCGCTAAGGCGCCCTTCGTGCATCACCAGGATGCGATCGCTCATGCCCATGACCTCCGGCATTTCGGAAGACACCAGGATGATGCTCAGCCCTTCCTGCTTGAACTGGTTGATAAGTTGATAAATTTCCTTCTTGGCGCCAACGTCGACACCGCGGGTTGGCTCGTCCAGGATCAGCACCTTCGGCCGGGTCATCAGGCCGCGGGCGATGGCCACTTTCTGCTGATTGCCGCCAGAAAGCAGGCCGATGGGTTGATCCAGGGTCGGCGTTTTAATGTTGAACAGGCGGATAAAATCCCCCACCGCCTGCCGCTCTGCGGCATGCTTCAGGCTGCCGCCAGCGCGGCTGAAATAACGTAGCGCGGTCAGCGACATGTTTTCCTTTACCGACATCCCCAGCACCAACCCATCGCGTTTGCGGTCTTCCGAGATATAAACAATGCCGTTCGCCAGGCCATCCTGCGGCGTGCGGGCCAGCACTTCACGGCCATCCAACTGCACCGAGCCGCCGCAGCGCAACGCCGCGCCGTAAAGCAGCTTCATCAACTCCGTCCGCCCGGCGCCCATCAGCCCCGCCACACCGATAATTTCACCGCGGCAGAGGGAAAAGCTGACGTCATCCACGCCTGGGCCGGAAAGGTGGCTGACCTGCAGCCGTTTTTCGCCGCGCGGCAGATTAAGGCGCGGATACTGCTCTTCCAGCCGGCGCCCCACCATCAGTTCGATCAGCGTATCTTCCTGCAGTTCGGCAACCGGGCGTTCGGTAATGAACTGCCCATCGCGAAAAACCGTTACGTCATCGCAGATTTCAAAAATTTCTTTCAGGCGATGGGAGATATAAACAATGCCGCGCCCCTGGGCCTTCAGTTCGTTAATCACCTTGAACAGGGAGGCGGTTTCGGTATCCGTCAGGGCATCCGTTGGTTCATCCATGATCAGCACCTGCGATTCAAAACTCATCACCTTGGCGATTTCCACCATTTGCTGATCGCCAATCGACAGCTCGCCCACCAACCGATGGCTGCTGTAACGCAGGTTCAACCTGGCAAGCAACTTGTCGGCCTCGGCATACATGCGTTTCCAATCGATACGGCCCCAGCGGTTAACGAATTCGCGGCCAAGAAAGATATTCTCCGCGATGGTCAACTGCGGGATCAGATTCAGTTCCTGATGGATGATGCCGATGCCGGCTGCCTGGGAATCTTTCGGCCCGTTGAACGCCACCTCTTTCCCCAAAAACTGCAGGCTGCCGGCATCCTTGCTGTAGATCCCCGTCAACACTTTCATCATGGTGGATTTGCCGGCGCCGTTTTCCCCCACCAGCGCCATCACCTTGCCGGGATAAACGCTAAGCGCGGCGCCAGACAGCGCTTTCACCCCGGGGAAGGCCTTATCAATTCCTTTTAGTTGCAGTAAAGGTTGCATAAATGCCTCAAAAGGTTACGCCGGCGCACAGGATCACATTGGCATAGGGGGAACACTCCCCGCTGCGGATCACCGCCCGGCTGTAGGCCGTTTGCGCTTTGAATTCCGCATGGCTGATATAACGCACGCTAACGGTATTCCCCTGGCTCTGGCCAAGCATGGACAACTGCGCCAATAACGCTTCATGCAGCGGCGGGTTTTGCTTCACGATTTCCTCCGCCAGAATCGCGCTCTCCACCTGCATCTCCTGCGTAACGGCAGCAAAAACCTGTAAGAACGAAGGGATACCCTGGGTCAGCGCAAGATCGATACGCTGCGTTGCCGCCGGGATCGGTAACCCTGCATCGCCAATCGTGAGCTGATCGGTATGGCCAAGACGGGATACCACCGCAGAGACTTCAGCATTCAATAACGCACCCTTTTTCATGTTTTCCTCTGCTTACTGGCGAAACGTTTCGCTGGTGAGAGGAGTTTAAAAAAAAACCAACATGTGGCAACAAAAATGATGCAAAATTGTGATCGTTATCGAAACGTTTCGCTGTGCAATCGAAGAGGCAAAGAAAAGGGCCCAGCGAATGCTGGGCCCTGGCAAGATGGCGGCTAGATTTCGATCTGGGTGCCCAGCTCGATAACGCGGTTAGGCGGGATTTCGAACTGGTCGGCGGCCCGCAGGGCGTTGCGGCTAAGCGCAATGAACAGTTTGCCGCGTAGCAGCAGGTACCAGGGGCGCTTGGCCAACAGCAGCGATTCGTGGGACATAAAGAACGAGGTTTCCATCATCCGGCACGGCAACCCTTCCAGCCCGCAGCGGTGGAAAATCTCCTCAACGTTTGGCGTTTCGCGCCAACCGTAGCTGGCCACCACCCGCCAGAAGGTAGGCGAAAGCTGTTCAATGGTCACACGGCGCACGTTGTGCACGTAAGGCGCGTCTTCAGTGCGCAGCGTCAGCAGCACCACCCGTTCATGCAACACTTTGTTGTGCTTGAGGTTATGCAAGAGGGCGAAAGGAATGGCCGTCGTCGCACGCGACATAAACACCGCGGTGCCCGAGACACGCACCGGCGGCGATTTCTCCAGCGAGGCGATCATCGCCTCCAGAGAATTGCCGTGCTCATGCATACGACGCAGCAGGCGGAAACGCTCGCTCTTCCAGGTGGTCATGATGATGAACATCACCAGGCCCAGCGTCAGCGGCAGCCAGCCGCCGGAGAATAGCTTCAAGGCATTGGCGGTAAACATCGGCACATCGATAAACAGCAGGATCGCCAGAATGCCGATCGCCAGAAAACGCTTCCAGTGCCAGTTTTTAATCGCCACAGAGGTCACCAGAATGCTGGTTAACACCATGGTACCGGTAACGGCGATACCGTACGCCGCAGCCAGATTGCTGGAGTGTTCAAAACTGGCGATCACCAGCACCACCGCGATATACAGCAGCCAGTTAATCGCCGGAATGTAGATCTGGCCAGACTCCATCTCCGAGGTATGGATAATGCGCATCGGCGACAGATACCCCAGGCGAACCGCCTGGCGAGTCAACGAAAACACCCCGGAAATCACCGCCTGTGAAGCGATGACTGTCGCCAGGGTTGCCAGAATCAGCAATGGAATCAAAGCCCAGTCCGGCGCCAGCAGGAAGAAGGGGTTTTTAATCGCTTCGGGGTTTTTCAGCAACAGCGCCCCCTGGCCGAAGTAATTTAGCACCAGCGAAGGCAACACCAGTGAAAACCACGCCAGGCGGATAGGGAATTTCCCGAAATGCCCCATATCGGCATACAGCGCTTCAACACCGGTGATCGACAGCACCACCGCCCCCAGAGCAAAGAAGGACAGCTTTTGGTATTCAAGGAAGAAGTTCAGCGCCCACTTGGGGTTCAGCGCCTGCAGCACTTCGGGGTTGACGATGATGCTGCGGATGCCCAGCACCGCCAGGGAAAAGAACCAAATCAGCATCACCGGAGCAAACAGTTTGCCAACGCTGCCGGTACCGTGCTTTTGGATTGCAAACAGCAGCGTCAGCACCAGTATTGAGAGTGGGACAATATAGGTGTCCAACGAAGGCGCGGCAATTTCCAGCCCCTCAATCGCCGACATCACCGAAATGGCCGGGGTAATCACCACCTCACCATAGAAAAAGCTGCCGCCGATCAGGCCCAAAATCACCAATATCGAGGTGGCGCGCGCCGACGTATTACGCCCGGCCAACGACATTAATGTGAGGATACCCCCTTCCCCGGCGTTGTCTGCTCGCATCACATAAGTGAGATACTTCAGCGAAACAATGATCACCAACATCCAGAAAATCAGGGAGAGGAAGCCAAAAACGACATCCGGGCGAACCTCAAAGCCATAATGGCCGGAAAAACACTCTCTCAGCGTATAAAGAGGACTGGTACCAATATCACCGAACACCACCCCGATGGCAGCCAACGTGACCGCGGATAATGATTGCTTGTTTTCTGTGCTCATAATTCGTTTCTTTTGTGAGTACATCCCTTAGCCGATACGCCCTGTATCGATCCAATAGATGCGGGCTCCAAGATCCGTTACGCCCACTAAAAAGCGCACAGTATGCACGAATTCTACTACTTGCCTACTCTTTAATAGACCCGCCAAAAAGGCAAAAAGACACGCCAAATATCGATTAACTCAAAGAAATTTATTACTAATCAATAATCTATATCATTAAAAACGGTACTGTTTTAGTATTAGTCGCTTAAGTAAGTTTGGTCAACTAACGGACAATACGATAAATCTATGGTCTCTTCATCACATTTGGCAGAACGCATTTCCCGTCTCAGCAATGCGCTGGAAAGTGGCCTGTATGAACGGCAGGAAGCAATCCGCTTGTGCCTGTTGGCCGCGCTAAGCGGCGAGAGCGTATTTTTGCTTGGCCCGCCGGGCATCGCCAAAAGCCTGATAGCCCGCCGCCTGAAGTTTGCCTTTCGCAATGCACGTTCATTTGAATATCTGATGACGCGCTTCTCCACCCCGGAAGAAGTGTTCGGCCCGCTATCCATTCAGGCGCTAAAGGACGAAGGGCGCTATCAGCGCCTGACCGCCGGCTATCTGCCGGAGGCGGAGATCGTCTTCCTGGATGAAATCTGGAAGGCCGGCCCAGCGATCCTCAACACCCTGTTGACCGCCATCAATGAGCGCCGCTTCCGCAACGGCAACAGTGAGGAGCCGATCCCCTTGCGCCTGCTGATCGCCGCATCCAACGAGTTGCCGGAAGCCGATAACAGCCTGGAAGCGCTGTACGATCGCATGCTGATTCGCCTGTGGCTGGACAAGGTGCAAGATAAGCAGAACTTCCACGCATTGTTGACCAACCGCCAGAACGACCACGACAACCCGGTGCCGCAGGCGTTGAGCATCAGCGACCAAGAGTTCCTGCAATGGCAAGGGCAGATTGATCGAGTGGCGCTGCCGGAACACTGCTTCGAACTGATTTTCCAACTGCGCCAGCGGCTGGATGCCCTGGAGCAAGCGCCCTATATTTCCGATCGCCGTTGGAAAAAAGCGCTACGCCTGCTGCAGGCCTGCGCCTTTTTCAGCGGCCGGGATAACATTGCGCCTATCGATCTGATGCTGCTCAAAGATTGCCTGTGGCACGATCTGGCTTCGCTGAAACTCCTGCAGCAGCAGGTGGATCAGTTGCTGGCCGAGCAGGCGTATCAACAGCAGACCCACTTGCTGCAACTGCAGCAGTTGCATAGCCGCTGGATGCAGCACCAGCAGCAGCAAAGCGAACGCAGGGCAATCCAACTGGAGAAAAAAAGCGGCATGTTCAGCCGCCGGCCGCAGTATGCGTTGAAAGAAGCGCTCAGTGGCACCAGCCAAACCCTGCTGCTGCAAACGCCATTAAAGCTGCACGACATACAGGTGACCCACCTAAGTATAGAAAACAGCGCCCTGGAAAACTGGTTGCAGAAGGGCGGAGAGGTGCGCGCCAAGTTGAACGGCATTGGTTTTGCGCAGCAAATCGATCTGCTGGTGGATAACCAACAGTATCTGTGCGTACTGGACGTCAGCCGCCAGCCGGCGCTGCTCGCCCTGCCCGGTGGCCCAAGCGGCAGCACGCCGCCGGAACTGCAGGACGAGCTGGATACGCTGGCGCTGCGGCTGGCGGAACAGCGGCGATTATTCAGCCAGCATCAGCCATGCCTGTTTACCCCGGCGGAAGGCCTGGCCAAAATTGAATCCAGCCTGTTGCAGGTATCTGAACAGCTTAAACAACTGCAACAACAGATGCGCGGCCGGTAAACATGCTCAATCTGGAAACGCTCGATCTGTTGCTGGCGATCGCCGAAGGCGAACTGATCGAAGACACGATCGTCGCCATGCTGGCGTTGCCGCAGCTTGCGGTTTTTTTCAAGAAGTTCCCGGCAATGCGGCGGGCGCTGGATCGCGATCTGCCACAATGGAAACTGCGTTTAAAAGAGCGGCTCCACCAGGCGATGGTGCCACCGGCGCTGGCACAGGAGTTTTATCGCTATCAGCAATGCCAGTTGGAAAGTAACAGCCAGTTTTACCAAAACCTGAATGACACGCTGGATCTGCTGCAGCAGTTGGTTTCTCCTTTTTATGAGCAGGCTCGCCGGCTGGTCGACGCCGCGGATTTGCCCAATCATCCCCTTGATGACAGCTTTCAGACGCTATTCCTACAACGCTGGCGCATTAGCCTGACATTACAGGCCACACTGCTGCATCATCAGTTGCTGGAGCAGGAGCGGGAACAACTGATGGCGGAACTGCAGGAACGCCTGGCGCTCAGCGGCTCGCTGGAGCCAATCCTGGCCGAAAACGACACCGCAGCCGGGCGGCTGTGGGACATGAGTAAAGGCAAGCTACAGCGCGGCGATTACCAGCGGCTGGTGGAATATGGCCAGTTTCTGCAAACGCAGCCAGAGCTGAAAAAGCTCGCGCAGCAACTGGGCCGCAGCTACGAGGCAAAAAGCGTACCGCAGCCTGATGCCCTGTTGGAACCGTTTCGCAGCCTGGTGCGTACGCCGGCCACCCTGCCGGAAGAAGTTAACGGCATTCACCAAAGCGACGACATCCTGCGCTTGCTTCCCCCCGAGCTGGCGATGCTGGGGGTTGAAGAGCTAGAGTTCGAATTTTACCGCCGCCTGCTGGAAAAACAGCTGCTAAGCTATCGCCTGCAGGGCGATGCCTGGCACGAAAAAACCGTGATGCGGCCGGTGATCCACCAACAGCAGGATCGGCAACCGCGCGGGCCTTTTATTGTCTGCGTTGATACCTCGGGGTCTATGGGCGGGTTTAACGAGCAGTGTGCCAAAGCTTTCTGCCTGGCGCTGCTGCGCGTGGCGCTGGCGGATAATCGGCGCTGCTACATCATGCTGTTCGCCAACCAGATCGTCCATTATGAACTCACCGCCGCCAGCGGCATCGAACAGGCCGTGCGCTTCCTCGGCCAGCATTTTCGCGGCGGCACCGATCTGGCCGCCTGTCTGAACGCCAGCGTGGATAAAATGGCCGAAAGCGGTTGGGTTGACGCTGATGCGGTGATTATTTCCGATTTCATCGCTCAACGCCTGCCTGACGAAACCATTAACAAGGTCAAGCGCCAGCAGCAAAGCCACCAGCAGCGTTTCCACGCGGTGGCGATGTCGGCCTATGGCAAACCGGGCATCATGCGGATCTTTGATCACATCTGGCGCTTTGATACCAGCCTGAAAAGCCGCCTGCTGCGCCGCTGGCAGCGTTAAGGCTTTCCTCACCACTCCAACCATTCACCGTTGCGCAAAAACGTGCCGCCAGCACTCAATTTTCGCTAACGGAAGTTGCTATTCGCCGTCCACTATTCCATCTTAAAACCCGATCAATTCGATATTCATCAATAAAGAGAAACAGCATGGCGGAAACTTATCAGATCGATAATCTCGATCGCGGCATTCTCAACGCTCTAATGGAGAATGCGCGCACCCCCTATGCGGAACTGGCCAAGGCGTTTGCCGTCAGCCCAGGCACCATCCACGTTCGGGTAGAAAAAATGAAGCTGGCGGGCATCATTTCCGGCGCCCGTATCGACGTGAACCCCAAGAAGCTGGGCTACGATGTGTGCTGCTTTATCGGCATCATTTTAAAAAGCGCCAAGGATTACCCTTCCGCGTTGAAAAAGCTGGAAAGCCTGGAAGAAGTGGTGGAAGCCTATTACACCACCGGGCATTACAGCGTCTTCATCAAGGTGATGTGCCGCTCGATCGATGCGCTGCAATTGGTACTTATCAACAAGATCCAAACCATTGATGAGATCCAGTCAACGGAAACGCTAATCTCGTTGCAAAACCCCATTATGCGTACCATCACCCCTTAGCCGATGATTTTCTATACCCCTATTATCCACAGGTAGATCCCAGCCGATTCACAGCGTACAATGCAGCCTCTTTTCGAATCGCTGGGATCATTCATTCATGGTAGACATAACCCTGATCAGTGGCAGCACGCTGGGTAGCGCGGAATATGTGGCCGAACATCTGGCAGAAAAACTGGAAGAAGCCGGCTTTTCTACCGAAATGCTGCATGGCCCTGAACTGGATGAACTGACATTGTCTGGCCGCTGGTTGGTGGTGAGCTCGACGCACGGCGCAGGTGAACTGCCGGATAACCTACAACCGCTGTTGGAACAGATAGAAGAACAGCAACCGGATCTCTCGGGAGTGCAATTTGGCGCCGTTGGTCTGGGCAGTTCCGAATACGACACCTTTTGCGGCGCGATCAAATTGATCGACGAGAAATTTAGCGCATTGGGTGCGAAAAGGATCGGCGATCGTCTTGAGATCGACATCACCAAGCATGAAATTCCCGAGGATCCGGCAGCAGAATGGATCAAAAACTGGATTAATTTGCTCTAATTTGCATAAAGATCACGCGTTCACTTGTGGATAACTATGCTTAAAAGCGGCGTATAAGCGGTAGTTATCCAAATAACAACTGCTGTATGCTTTTTGTCCTGTGCATAACACCCGTTTTAGATCCCAGCTTATTCGTGATGGGATCACCGATCATTCACAGCTAACGATCCTCCTTAATCAGCTGATATTAGGCATGAATATTCACTTATCCACAGAAGATCGCGATCCTAATAAGAGATCTAATAAAGAGATCTTTAAATAAAAAAGATCTTCTTTTAATTACCGGACGATCCTGGCCACTTGGCGGGCCGTCTAAACTTGAGTAGAATCCCCGTCCCCAGGGCAAATAACGATCGTTCGCACGTACTCCGAGGTGAGTTCCATGTTTTATCCAGATCATTTTGACGTCATTATCATCGGTGGCGGCCATGCAGGCACCGAAGCAGCAATGGCTGCTGCTCGTATGGGGCGTCAAACCTTATTATTGACACACAATATCGACACGCTTGGGCAAATGTCTTGTAACCCAGCGATTGGCGGCATTGGCAAAGGGCATCTGGTTAAAGAAATTGATGCGCTCGGCGGCCTGATGGCAACGGCGATCGATCATGCCGGCATCCAGTTTAGGATACTAAACATCAGTAAAGGCCCTGCGGTACGGGCCACCCGCGCTCAGGCCGATCGGGTGCTGTATCGGCAGGCTGTGCGCACCGCCCTGGAGAACCAACCGAACCTGATGATCTTCCAACAGGCGGTGGAAGATCTGATCGTGGAAAACGATCGTGTCGTCGGCGCTGTAACCCAAATGGGGCTGAAATTCCGCGCCAAGGCGGTTGTGCTGACCGTTGGCACCTTTCTGGACGGCAAGATCCACATCGGGCTGGAAAACTACAGCGGTGGCCGCGCAGGGGATCCGCCTTCGATCGCGCTTTCTCGTCGCCTGCGGGAACTTCCGCTTCGCGTTAACAGATTAAAAACCGGCACCCCGCCGCGCATCGACGCACGCACTATCGATTTCAGCGTGCTGGCGCAACAGCATGGCGACACCCCAACGCCGGTATTCTCATTCCTGGGTTGTGCCAGCCAGCACCCGCAGCAAATGCCGTGCTACATCACGCACACCAATGAGAAAACCCATGAGGTGATCCGCAATAACCTCGATCGCAGCCCAATGTACGCCGGGATCATCGAAGGGATCGGGCCGCGTTACTGCCCGTCGATCGAAGACAAAGTCATGCGCTTTGCCGATCGTAACGCGCACCAGATTTTCCTGGAGCCGGAAGGGCTGACCAGCAATGAAATTTACCCGAACGGCATTTCCACTAGCCTGCCGTTCGATGTACAGATGCAAATTGTCCGTTCGATGGAAGGGATGCAAAACGCCCGCATCGTGCGCCCAGGCTATGCCATTGAATATGACTTCTTCGATCCACGTGATCTGAAGCCGACCCTGGAAAGCAAATTCATCCAGGGGTTGTTCTTCGCCGGCCAGATTAACGGCACCACCGGCTACGAAGAAGCCGCCGCGCAGGGGCTGCTTGCCGGCCTGAACGCCGGCCGCTTTGCCGCGGATGAGGAAGGTTGGGCGCCTGCGCGTTCCGAGGCCTACCTTGGCGTGCTGGTGGACGATCTCAGCACCCTGGGCACCAAAGAGCCGTACCGCATGTTCACCTCACGGGCGGAATACCGCCTGATGCTGCGTGAAGACAACGCCGATCTGCGCCTGACGGAAAAAGGCCGGCAGTTGGGCCTGGTGGACGATGTTCGCTGGGCGCGCTATAGCGAAAAAGTGGAGCGTATTGAGCGGGAACGCCAGCGCCTGCGTGATATCTGGGCGCATCCGCATGCTGAAAATATTGCGCAGGTGAACGCACTGCTGAAAGCGCCGCTATCGCGCGAGGTCAACGGCGAAGATCTGCTGCGCCGGCCGGAAATGGATTACACCGCCCTGACGGCGATTGACGCTTTCGCGCCGGCGTTGGCGGATACGCAGGCCGCAGAGCAGGTGGAAATCCAGGTAAAATACGAAGGCTATATCGCCCGGCAGCAGGATGAGATCGAAAAGCAACTGCGCAACGAGAATACGGTGCTGCCGTTGGATCTTGATTACCGCCAGGTTTCCGGCCTGTCCAATGAAGTGATCGCCAAGCTCAACGATCACAAACCCAACTCGATCGGCCAGGCTTCGCGTATTTCCGGCGTTACCCCGGCCGCCATTTCCATCCTGTTGGTGTGGCTGAAAAAACAAGGGTTGCTGCGCCGCAGCGCATAAGCCTTGTTATGCGGCCGGCTTTACGGGCTGGCCGCTGACATCCCCTGCAGCCTGAATTATCATAGTTGCCTTTATCAGCCTGCCCGCGTTAACGGCGCGGCCAGCGCCAGGCAGAGGACCCCATTGTGCAAAAGAAATTAGATTCGCTGCTGTTAGCGGCCGGCATTGTGCTCCCCGATCAGCAAAAACAGCAGTTGCTCGGCTATGTCGGCATGCTGGACAAGTGGAACAAGGCCTATAACCTGACTTCAGTGCGCGATCCGCAGCAGATGCTGGTGCGCCACATTCTCGATAGTATCGTAGTGAACCCGTATCTCCAGGGCTCGCGCTTCATCGACGTTGGCACCGGGCCGGGCTTGCCGGGGATCCCGCTGGCTATCGTGCGCCCTGACGCGCATTTCACCCTGCTCGACAGCTTGGGCAAACGCGTGCGCTTTCTGCGCCAGGTGCAGCATGAGCTGGGGCTGAAGAACGTGGAGCCGGTACAGAGCCGTGTAGAGGAATACCCGCCAGAGCCGCCGTTTGATGGGGTGATCAGCCGCGCCTTCGCGTCGCTACAAGACATGCTCGCGTGGTGTAGCCACCTGCCCGCCAAGGGCCACGGGCGTTTTTACGCGCTGAAGGGGCTGCGCCCTGAAGACGAATTGGCGCAGTTGCCTGCCGGCATTAGCCTGGAAAAGGTGGCGCGTTTACAGGTGCCGGAGCTGGAAGGTGAACGCCATCTGGTGGTGCTGAAAGCCAACTGAGTTTTGCTTTTGATCAAACTAGCATGAATTAATCGATTATTTAGGCGTTAAAAGTAAGCAGGCTAATTAAAAGCGTCTTTTTTTAGTTATTTTACTTTTTGTTAACACAAAAATAGCCGTCGATTGGCGATAATGGCTGATTACAAGTGTAAATAGTCACGTGCGTAACTATCTGTGCTGTCGTTGGCTTTATTCTGAATGTTAATTGGCTGTTGCAATAAACCTTGGTGGAATGTCAATAAAAGGTTTTTGGCGGGTATAAGGATTGTTTTCGAACAGTTAACCTGTAATATTTTGATTTATAATATTTTTTGATCGCTCAATTAGCTAAAGACGGACGATGGCGCTGTGGGCTATAAATGGGGGAATGCCATTATTGTGATCGGCGCCACGTTTCTAGCCTCTCTGCGAGAATAAATGGGCAAATAAAAGCGTGGTATTATTCCGACTTATTTCTTGTAAAAATAGCAGGAAACCGGGGAATTTAAATAATTGTTCACCTTTTCGCTACTTATCGATTGAATTCGTTGGTGTGCCCCGTATAATTTCATCGTTTTTTGCTGCTTGACTCAGGATAGCAAAGGCAGTTTTATTACGTCACTCAGCATACCCCGACTGGGGTACGGAGAGAACAAACGTCATGTCTGTATCCCTTTACAGTGGGAAAGTCGCACGCAAATTGCTGCTGGCGCAGCTAATGACTTTTGTTCTTATCAGCGCTGTTTTTGGCCTCAAGAGTCTGGCATGGAGCGGTTCTGCGCTGGCCGGCGGCCTCGCTGCCTGGTTACCGAGTGCAATGTTTATGCTGTTTGCCTTGCGCCACCAGGCGCAAACGCCGGCGCCTGGCAGGGTTGCCTGGTCGTTTGCCATTGGCGAGGGGCTGAAGGTCGTGATCACCATCATTTTGCTGATCGTGGCGCTTGGGGTGTTCAAGGCGGCGTTTGTGCCACTTGGCCTGACCTATTTAGCGGTGTTAGTTGTGCAGATAGTGGCACCGGCCGTGATTAACAGTTACCGAACTTAACTAAATAAGGGTAAGAGGCATCATGTCTGCAGGAGAAGTCTTGACTCCACAGGAGTATATCGGTCACCACCTGACGCAGCTTCAGGTCGGGACGGGGTTCTGGTCGCTCAACATCGATTCGATGTTTTTCTCTGTTGTCCTCGGGGTTATCTTCCTGGCGATATTCCGCAGAGTGGCGAAAAACGCAACCAGCGGCGTTCCGGGCAAGTTGCAAACCGCCGTTGAACTGGTCGTTGGTTTTGTCGACAGCAGCGTGCGCGATATGTACCACGGCAAAAGCAAAGTGATTGCTCCGCTGGCGCTGACCGTGTTCGTCTGGGTGTTCATGATGAACCTGATGGACCTGATCCCGGTTGATTTCCTGCCGACCGCTGGGCGCCTCCTCGGCCTGCCGTATTTGCGCGTGGTGCCTACCGCCGACGTGAACATCACGCTGTCGATGGCGTTGGGCGTATTTATCCTGATTCTGTTCTATAGCATCAAAATGAAAGGCGTTGGTGGGTTCGTCAAAGAGTTAACCATGCAGCCGTTCAACCACCCTGTATTTATTCCTATCAACCTGATTCTTGAAGGTGTCAGCCTGCTGTCCAAACCGGTTTCACTCGGTCTGCGACTGTTTGGCAACATGTATGCGGGTGAGTTGATCTTCATCCTGATTGCCGGTCTGTTGCCGTGGTGGTCACAGTGGGTCCTGAGCTTGCCTTGGGCTATCTTCCACATCCTGATCATTACGCTTCAGGCCTTTATTTTCATGGTTCTGACGATTGTCTATCTGTCGATGGCGTCTGAAGAGCACTGATTTTTCCTACAACACTACTAGCACTTTTTAACTGAAACAAACTGGAGACTGTCATGGAAAACCTGAGTATGGATCTGCTGTACATGGCTGCCGCTGTGATGATGGGCTTAGCGGCAATCGGTGCTGCGATCGGTATCGGCATCCTGGGTGGTAAATTCTTGGAAGGCGCGGCTCGCCAGCCTGACCTGATTCCTCTGCTGCGTACACAGTTCTTTATCGTTATGGGTCTGGTTGACGCAATCCCAATGATCGCCGTTGGTCTGGGTCTGTACGTGATGTTCGCCGTCGCGTAACGCAGAAGAACATTCTGCATTGCAACCGTACTATTTAACTTTTAAAGAGGCATTGTGCTGTGAATATTAACGCAACAATCCTCGGCCAGGCCATTGCGTTCGTTCTGTTTGTCTGGTTCTGCATGAAGTACGTATGGCCGCCAATTATGGCTGCCATCGAGAAGCGTCAGAAAGAAATTGCTGATGGTCTTGCTTCCGCAGAACGTGCCAAAAAAGATTTGGACTTAGCGCAAGCCAATGTGACCGACCAGCTGAAAGCGGCGAAAGCTGAAGCTCAGGTGATCATCGAGCAAGCGAACAAACGTAAGGCTCAGATCATGGACGAGGCGAAAGCCGAAGCCGAGCAGGAACGTAACAAAATCGTGGCGCAGGCTCAGGCTGAGATCGAAGCCGAACGTAAACGCGCTCGTGAAGAGTTGCGTAAGCAAGTCGCGATGCTGGCTATCGCCGGCGCCGAGAAGATCATCGAACGTTCCGTGGATGAAGCTGCTAACAGCGACATCGTTGATAAACTGGTCGCTGAACTGTAAGGAGGGAGGGGCTGATGTCTGAATTTGTTACTGTAGCTCGCCCCTACGCCAAAGCAGCTTTTGACTTTGCCGTCGAGCATAAAAGCGTCGACCGCTGGCAGGAAATGCTGGCGTTCGCTGCGGAAGTCACCCGTAACGAGCAGATTGCCGAATTGCTCTCTGGCGCCATCGCGCCAGAGACGCTGTCAAAAACGTTCGTTTCGATTTGTGGCGATGCGCTCGACGAATATGGCCAGAACTTCATCCAGGTGATGGCTGAAAATGGTCGTTTATTGGTTCTTCCCGCGGTGCTGCAGGAGTTTGTTGAATTGCGCGCCGCCATGGAGTCCACCGTCGAAGTCGAGGTGCTCTCTGCGAGTGCACTGAGTGACGAACAGCAGGCAAAAATCGCCGCTGCGATGGAAAAACGTCTGTCACGCAAAGTTAAGCTGAATTGCAAAATTGATAAGTCTGTACTGGCCGGCGTGATTATTCGCGCAGGCGACATGGTGATTGATGGCAGCGTTCGCGGTCGTCTTGAACGCCTGGCAGACGTCTTGCAGTCTTAAGGGGACTGGAGCATGCAACTGAATTCCACCGAAATCAGCGAACTGATCAAGCAGCGCATTGCTCAGTTCAATGTAGTGAGCGAAGCTCACAATGAAGGTACTATCGTTTCCGTCAGTGACGGGATCATCCGCATACACGGTCTGGCCGATGTTATGCAGGGCGAAATGATCGCACTGCCAGGCAACCGCTATGCAATCGCATTGAACCTGGAGCGCGACTCCGTCGGTGCCGTGGTTATGGGTCCGTATGCGGATCTGGCCGAAGGCCTGAAGGTGAAATGTACCGGCCGTATTCTGGAAGTGCCGGTTGGCCGTGGCCTGCTGGGCCGCGTGGTTAACACCCTGGGCGCGCCGATTGACGGCAAAGGCCCGGTTGAACACGACGGCTTCTCTCCGGTTGAAACCATCGCGCCGGGCGTTATTGAGCGTCAGTCCGTTGATCAGCCGGTTCAGACCGGTTACAAATCCGTTGACGCCATGATCCCAATCGGCCGTGGCCAGCGTGAGCTGGTCATCGGTGACCGTCAGACCGGTAAAACCGCGCTGGCGATCGACGCTATCATCAACCAGCGTGATTCCGGCATTAAATGCGTTTACGTGGCTATCGGCCAGAAAGCGTCCACCATTGCTAACGTGGTGCGCAAACTGGAAGAACACGGCGCGTTGGCCAACACCATCGTGGTGGTGGCTACGGCGTCCGAATCTGCCGCGCTGCAATACCTGGCGCCGTACGCCGGCTGCGCAATGGGCGAATACTTCCGCGATCGCGGTGAAGATGCGCTGATTGTGTACGATGACCTGTCCAAACAGGCCGTTGCCTACCGCCAGATTTCCTTGCTGCTTCGTCGTCCACCAGGCCGTGAAGCTTACCCTGGCGACGTATTCTACCTCCACTCTCGTTTGCTGGAGCGTGCTGCGCGTGTTAACGCCGAATACGTTGAAACCTTCACCAAGGGTGAAGTGAAAGGGCAAACGGGTTCTCTGACCGCACTGCCGATCATTGAAACCCAGGCGGGTGACGTTTCCGCGTTCGTTCCGACCAACGTAATTTCGATTACCGATGGCCAGATCTTCCTGGAATCCAACCTGTTCAACTCCGGTATTCGTCCGGCAGTTAACCCGGGTATCTCCGTATCCCGTGTGGGTGGTGCCGCGCAGACCAAGATCATGAAAAAACTGTCCGGTGGTATTCGTACCGCGTTGGCGCAGTATCGTGAATTGGCGGCGTTCTCCCAGTTCGCATCCGATCTGGATGATGCAACCCGCAAACAGCTGAGCCACGGCCAGAAAGTGACCGAGCTGCTGAAACAGAAACAGTATGCGCCGATGTCCGTAGCGCAACAGTCTCTGGTGCTGTTTGCCGCCGAGCGTGGTTATCTGGAAGACGTTGAAGTTGCCAAAGTGGTGAGCTTTGAAGCCGCGCTGGTAGCCTACGCCGACCGTGAGCATGCCGAACTGCTGAACCAAATCAACCAAACTGGCGCCTACAGTGATGAGATCGAGGGCAAGTTGAAAAACCTCCTCGAAACCTTCAAGAAAACCCAGTCCTGGTAACGCGCAGCGGCCTGCAGTTGAAAGACGGCAGGCCGCTGGCAATGAGGAGAAGCAGAGATGGCCGGCGCAAAAGAGATACGTAGTAAGATCGCAAGCGTGCAAAACACGCAGAAGATCACTAAAGCGATGGAAATGGTCGCCGCCTCCAAAATGCGTAAGTCTCAGGAACGCATGGCGGCCAGCCGTCCTTATGCAGAGACCATGCGCAACGTGATTGGTCACCTTGCGTTAGGGAATCTGGAATATAAGCACCCGTACCTGGAAGAGCGTGACGTTAAGCGCGTTGGGTATCTGGTGGTGTCTACTGACCGTGGTCTCTGCGGCGGCTTGAACATCAACCTGTTCAAGAAGTTGCTGGCAGAGATGAAAGGCTGGTCCGAAAAAGGCATCGAAGTTGATTTGGCGCTGATTGGCTCTAAAGCGGCTTCTTTCTTTGGCTCCGTAGGCGGCAACGTGGTTGCCCAGGTCACCGGCATGGGGGACAACCCTTCCCTGTCTGATCTGATCGGGCCGGTAAAAGTGATGCTGCAGGCCTATGATGAAGGCCGTTTGGACAAGCTGTACATCGTCAGTAATAAATTCATTAATACGATGTCCCAGGTGCCGCAAGTGCTTCAGCTGCTGCCGTTGCCGCCAGCCGATGACGCTGAGCTGAAGAAAAAATCCTGGGATTACCTGTATGAACCCGATCCAAAGGTGCTGCTTGATACTTTGCTGCGCCGTTATGTGGAATCGCAAGTTTATCAGGGCGTCGTGGAAAACCTGGCCAGCGAGCAGGCCGCACGAATGGTCGCGATGAAAGCCGCAACCGATAACGGCGGTAGCCTGATCAAAGAGCTGCAGTTGGTTTACAACAAGGCGCGTCAGGCCAGCATCACTCAGGAACTCACCGAGATCGTCTCGGGAGCCTCCGCGGTTTAAGGCTCGGTTTACGAATTACGTAGAGGATTCAAGATGGCTACTGGAAAGATTATCCAGGTAATCGGCGCCGTGGTGGACGTCGAGTTCCCTCAGGATGCCGTACCTAACGTGTACGACGCCCTTGAGGTAGAAAACGGTAACGAAAAGCTGGTGCTGGAAGTTCAGCAACAGCTGGGCGGCGGCGTTGTGCGCTGTATCGCCATGGGGACTTCCGACGGCCTGCGCCGCGGTCTGAAAGTGACCGATCTGCAGCACCCGATCGAAGTTCCGGTTGGTAAGGCTACGCTGGGCCGTATCATGAACGTATTGGGGCAACCCATCGACATGAAGGGTGACATCGGCGAAGAAGATCGCTGGGCGATTCACCGCGCGGCGCCAAGCTACGAAGAGTTGTCCAACTCCCAGGAACTGCTGGAAACCGGTATCAAGGTGATGGACCTGATTTGCCCGTTCGCGAAGGGCGGTAAAGTCGGTCTGTTCGGCGGTGCGGGCGTGGGTAAAACCGTAAACATGATGGAGCTGATCCGTAACATCGCGATCGAACACTCCGGTTATTCCGTGTTTGCGGGCGTGGGCGAACGTACCCGTGAAGGTAACGACTTCTACCACGAAATGACCGAATCCAACGTACTGGACAAGGTTTCCCTGGTGTATGGTCAGATGAACGAGCCACCGGGTAACCGTCTGCGCGTTGCGCTGACCGGCCTGACCATTGCGGAAAAATTCCGTGATGAAGGCCGCGACGTACTGCTGTTTATCGATAACATCTACCGTTATACCCTGGCCGGTACGGAAGTATCCGCACTGCTGGGCCGTATGCCTTCTGCGGTAGGTTATCAGCCAACGCTGGCGGAAGAGATGGGCGTTCTGCAAGAACGTATCACCTCAACCAAGACCGGTTCTATCACCTCCGTACAGGCTGTTTACGTGCCCGCGGATGACTTGACTGACCCGTCGCCAGCCACCACCTTTGCGCACTTGGATGCCACCGTGGTACTGAGCCGTAACATCGCGTCCCTGGGGATCTACCCGGCCGTTGACCCGCTGGATTCCACCAGCCGTCAATTGGATCCGCTGGTAGTTGGCCAGGAACACTACGACGTTGCGCGTGGCGTGCAGTCTATTCTGCAACGCTATCAGGAGCTGAAGGACATTATCGCCATTCTGGGTATGGACGAGCTGTCGGAAGACGACAAGCTGGTGGTATCCCGTGCGCGTAAAATCCAGCGCTTCCTGTCCCAGCCGTTCTTCGTGGCAGAAGTCTTCACCGGCTCTCCAGGCAAGTTCGTATCGCTGAAAGACACCATTCGTGGCTTTAAAGGCATTATGGACGGTGACTACGATCACCTGCCGGAGCAGGCGTTCTACATGGTTGGCACCATTGAAGAAGCAGTGGAAAAAGCCAAGAAACTGTAACGCCTTGAGAGGAGGGTGATATGGCTATGACTTACCATCTGGATGTCGTCAGTGCGGAAAAACAGCTGTTTTCCGGCCTGGTGCAAAAGATCCAGGTGACAGGCAGCGAAGGCGAACTGGGTATTTATCCGGGGCATGCGCCGCTGCTGACTGCCATCAAGCCTGGCATGGTGCGTATAGTTAAACAGCATGGTGAAGAAGAGTTCATCTATCTGTCTGGCGGTATCCTTGAGGTACAGCCGAACGCTGTGACCGTGCTGTCCGACACCGCCATCCGTGGGGAGGATCTCGACGAAGCGAGAGCGCTGGAAGCGAAGCGCCGAGCTGAAGAGCACATCCGCACCTCTCATGGCGATGTCGACTATGCTCAGGCATCCGCTGAACTGGCGAAAGCGATCGCAAAACTGCGCGTTATCGAGCTCACCAAAAAAGCGATGTAACAGTCGGGCGCTGCGTGCAGTGCCTGAAATTAAGAAAGCGGCCCCTGTGGTCGCTTTTTTTTTCATTTAAAATAAGTGTGTTGGCGCGTGGGGAATTCGCGTTTATCCCCGATAAAACGGGTGGGAAAATTTGCCTGTGTCCGCGGGTTTTTCCGCGTTTTCGCCGAATAGGCCGGCACGCTGGCGCCTAGAGCCATGCGGTTTTCGCCGGCTTCGCGCCGAGAAATATGTAGTATTTTTATCTTTAAACGGTTTTACTTTCGTTTATCAAAATGGAGTTAACAGATTGCTTATGTCGAACAGCGCAATGAGTGTGGTGATCCTTGCTGCGGGCAAGGGTACACGCATGTATTCCGATCTCCCTAAAGTGTTGCACCCACTGGCGGGCAAGCCAATGGTTCAGCATGTCATTGATGCCGCGATGAAACTCGGTGCGAAGAACCTCCATCTGGTTTATGGGCACGGCGGCGATCTGCTGAAAAGCACGCTGCAGGATGGGGCGCTGAACTGGGTTCTACAGGCAGAGCAACTGGGAACGGGCCATGCGACGCAGCAGGCGGCGCCGCATTTTGCCGATGATGAAGACGTGCTGATGCTGTATGGCGACGTGCCGTTGATTTCAGTGGATACGCTTACACGCCTGCTGGCGGCCAAGCCGCAGGGCGGCATCGGTCTGCTGACGGTAAAACTGGACGATCCAAGCGGCTATGGCCGTATTGTGCGTGAAGGCGGTGAGGTGGTGGGGATCGTTGAGCACAAGGATGCCAGCGATGAGCAGCGCCGCATCAACGAAATCAACACCGGCATTCTGGTGGCCAATGGCCGCGATCTCAAGCGCTGGCTGGGGCAGTTGACCAACGATAACGCCCAGGGCGAATACTACATTACCGATATCATCGCGCTGGCCCATCACGAAGGCCGGAAAATTGAAGCGGTGCACCCTTCACGCTTGAGTGAAGTTGAAGGGGTGAATAATCGCCAACAGTTGGCCCGCCTGGAGCGTGCCTACCAGTCGGAACAGTCTGAAAAGTTGCTGCTGGCAGGGGTGACGCTGCTTGATCCCGCGCGTTTTGATTTGCGCGGTGAGCTGGATCATGGCCGTGATGTGTCTATTGATGCCAATGTCATTATTGAAGGGCAGGTTCAGTTGGGCAACCGGGTTAAAATTGGCGCCGGCTGCGTGCTGAAAAACTGCGTGATTGGCGACGATTGTGAAATCAGCCCATACAGCGTGCTGGAAGACGCGGTGCTGGCAGCGGAATGCACCGTCGGGCCGTTTGCCCGCCTGCGCCCGGGCGCAGAGCTGGGCCAGGGCGCCCACGTGGGCAACTTCGTGGAAATGAAAAAGGCTCGCCTGGGCAAGGGCTCCAAAGCCGGCCATTTGACCTATCTGGGCGATGCGGAGATTGGCGCGGATGTCAACATTGGCGCCGGGACCATCACCTGTAACTACGATGGCGCCAACAAGCACAAAACTATTATTGGCGATAATGTGTTTGTTGGGTCTGATACGCAGTTGGTGGCGCCTGTCGCCGTTGCGGACGGCGCCACCATCGGCGCCGGCACCACGGTCACCCGCAATATCGGCGCGGGTGAGCTGGTGATCAGCCGGGTCAAGCAGCTGCATATCCCTGGCTGGCAACGCCCGGTGAAGAAAAAGTAGTTTTCCCTCACCCTAACCCTCTCCCAGCGGGAGAGGGGACGTACGGGGAAGCCTGTAGTTTTTGTATGGCTTTAGCACGAGTGGCTCCCTCTCCCTGTGGGAGAGGGAATGTACGGGGGAACCTGTAGCAAAAGCGTCTGTTTTTGCATAGCTTTCTCTCTACGAGGCAGCATGCTGATGTTTGGCACGAGCGGCTCCCTCTCCCTGTGGGAGAGGGCTGGGGTGAGGGCCGGCCCCATCACTGTTTTGCCCTGCGTTTTGGCGCAGAGCGCAGGGCAAAACATAATAACCCCACCCTCTACAAGGCTCGGGGATGCACGGTAAAAACCGGCAAAAAATCAGGTCAGGACATCGAAAAGCGCCCTGAAAGGCGTTTAATTAGGAATACAGCTGATGTGTGGAATTGTAGGCGCAGTAGCGCAACGTGATATAGCAGAAATCCTGTTGGAAGGTTTACGCCGCCTGGAATATCGTGGCTACGACTCTGCCGGTCTGGCAGTGGTTGATAACGAAGGCCACCTTAACCGCTTACGCCGGGTTGGCAAGGTGCATAAGCTGGCTGAAGCCGCGGAGCAACACCCGCTGCACGGCGGCACCGGCATTGCCCATACGCGTTGGGCAACGCACGGCGAACCGACAGAAGCCAACGCTCACCCTCATATCTCCGATCATATTGTGGTGGTGCATAACGGCATCATCGAAAACTACGAGCCGCTGCGTGAAAAGCTGATCGGCCGCGGGTACCGTTTTGCGTCTGAAACCGACACCGAGGTTATCGCCCATTTGGTGCACTGGGAACAACAGCACGGCGGCACATTGCTGGAAGTGGTGCAGCGTACGATCGCTCAACTGCGCGGCGCCTATGGCACCGTGGTGATGGACAGCCGCGATCCCAATGTGCTGGTGGCCGCACGCTCCGGCAGCCCGCTGGTGATTGGCCTCGGCGTGGGTGAAAACTTCATTGCTTCCGACCAGTTGGCGCTGCTGCCTGTTACTCGCCGCTTTATCTTCCTGGAAGAGGGCGATCTGGCCGAAGTGACCCGCCGTAAGGTTAAGATCCTGGATAAACAGGGTAACCTGATCGAACGCCCGGAAATTGAATCCAAAGTGCAGTACGACGCCGGTGATAAAGGCGCCTATCGCCACTATATGCAGAAAGAAATTTTCGAGCAGCCGATGGCGCTGAAAAACACCCTGGAAGGCCGTTTTAGCCACGGGCAGATTGATCTGAGCGAATTGGGCCCGCATGCCGATGCCTTGCTGGCGAAGGTTCAGCATGTGCAGATCGTCGCCTGCGGCACGTCTTACCATTCGGCGATGGTGGCGCGTTACTGGTTCGAATCGCTGGCTGGCATCCCGTGCGACGTCGAAATCGCTTCCGAATTCCGTTACCGCAAATCCGCCGTGCGCCCTGGCAGCCTGATTATCACGCTGTCGCAGTCCGGTGAAACCGCGGATACGTTGGCGGCGCTGCGCCTGGCTAAAGAGCTGGGTTATCTTGGATCTTTGGCGATTTGCAACGTGGCCAGCTCTTCGCTGGTGCGCGAGTCCGATCTGGCGCTGATGACCAAGGCGGGCACGGAAATCGGCGTGGCCTCCACTAAAGCCTTTACCACCCAATTGACGGTGCTATTGATGCTGGTGGCGCGCCTGGGCCGGCTGAACGGCATGGAAGAAAGCGTTGAGCATGAGATTGTGCACGGCCTGCAGGCGTTGCCGGCGCGTATTGAGCAAATGCTGTCGCTGGAAAAACGCATTGAAGCGCTGGCGGAGGGTTTTTCCGACAAGCACCATGCGCTGTTCCTTGGCCGCGGCGATCAGTACCCTATCGCGATGGAAGGGGCGCTGAAGCTGAAAGAGATCTCCTATATCCATGCGGAAGCCTACGCGGCCGGTGAGCTTAAGCACGGCCCGCTGGCGCTGATTGACGCCGATATGCCGGTGATCGTGGTGGCGCCAAACAACGAACTGCTGGAAAAATTGAAATCCAACATCGAAGAGGTGCGCGCGCGCGGCGGCCAGCTGTATGTTTTTGCCGATCAGGACGCCGGCTTCGTCAGCAGCGAGGGGATGACCATTATTCCATTGCCGCACGTTGAGGATATCGTCGCGCCGATCTTCTACACCGTACCGTTGCAACTGTTGTCATATTATGTGGCGTTGATCAAAGGTACGGATGTCGACCAGCCGCGTAACCTGGCCAAGTCGGTTACCGTGGAATAACCGCGGCAGGCAAAATAGCCGCCATAGCAATCATGCCCGCGCTCATGCGGGCATTTTTGCCGCCCTGCCAGCCCGCTTTTTGGTGGTTGGAATATGACAATACGATGACGCGTCAGGGTTAAAATGGGGTTATTTTTTGGCGATAAAGCGATTAAATCCCCGCCTCGTTGGCGGCCAGATTTATTTAATTTATTGATATTTAACCGCTTGTTCGTTTTTTGATGCCGCTGTCACATAACTGTCATATTTCCTACATTTTACTGTCACTAAATTGTCCTATTTTCCCTCCTGCAGCAATACTTACTCTGATTAAAACGATCCCAGATCGATTTAAATATCCCATTAGGAGGGATTATGAAACTGATGCGTACCGCCGTCGCCAGTATTGTGGCAGCGACTTTTTCTCTGGCCTCTGTTTCCGCGTTCGCTGCCGCCAGCCTGACCGGTGCAGGTGCGACATTCCCCGCGCCGGTGTATGCCAAGTGGGCAGATTCTTATCAGAAAGAAACCGGTAACAAAATCAACTATCAGGGGATTGGCTCCTCTGGCGGCGTAAAGCAGATTATTGCTAACACCGTTGATTTTGGTGCCTCTGATGCGCCGCTGACTGATGATAAGCTGGCGGCCGATGGCCTGTTCCAGTTCCCGACCGTTATTGGTGGCGTCGTGCTGGCGGTGAATATCCCGGGCATCAAATCTGGCGAACTGACGCTGGATGGCAAAACGCTGGGCGATATCTACCTGGGCAACATCAAAAAGTGGAACGATCCGGCGCTGGTTAAGCTGAACCCGGGCGTGAAACTGCCGGATCAGAACATTGCCGTCGTTCGTCGCGCTGACGGTTCCGGCACCTCCTTCGTGTTCACCAGCTATCTGGCTAAAGTGAATGCGCAGTGGAAAGAAAAAATCGGTGCAGGCTCCACCGTTAACTGGCCAACCGGCCTGGGCGGTAAAGGCAATGATGGCATCGCCGCTTTCGTTCAGCGCCTGCCAGGTTCTATCGGCTACGTTGAATACGCCTATGCAAAACAGAACAGCCTGGCTTATACCAAGCTGATTTCTGCCGACGGCAAAGCAGTTAGCCCAACGGAAAACTCCTTCAGCGCTGCGGCGAAAGGCGTGGACTGGAGCAAATCTTTTGCGCAGGACCTGACCAACCAACCTGGCGACGACGCCTGGCCAATCACCTCCACCACCTTCATCCTGATCCACAAGGAACAGAAGAAACCTGAACAGGGCGCTGAAGTGCTGAAGTTCTTCGACTGGGCCTACAAGTCCGGCGGCGAACAGGCGAATGCGCTGGATTACGCTACACTGCCGAATGAAGTTGTTGAGCAGGTTCGTGCCGCATGGAAGACCAATATTAAAGACAGTTCAGGTAAAGCACTGTACTAAGTGAAGGGCGACGCACCCTCCGCGATAAAAAGGCCCCGGCGTCAGCCGGGCCTGTCTGGTAATAAACAGAGAGTAATTTATGGCTGGGTATAAGCCGACCATCAAACCACCAGGTAAAAATGGTGATGTTATTTTCAGCGTGCTGGTACGGCTGGCAGCGCTGATAACCCTATTGCTGCTGGGCGGCATTATCGTCTCACTGATCTTTGCCTCCTGGCCGAGCATTCAAAAATTCGGCTTCGCCTTTTTGTGGACCAAAGAGTGGGATGCACCTGCCGAACAGTTCGGCGCGCTGGTGCCGATCTACGGCACGCTGGTGACCTCGTTGATCGCTCTGCTGATTGCGGTGCCAGTGAGTTTCGGTATCGCGCTGTTCCTGACTGAGCTGGCGCCAAACTGGCTGCGACGCCCGCTCGGCGTTGCCATTGAACTGCTGGCCGCGATACCGAGCATCGTCTACGGTATGTGGGGCCTGTTCGTGTTTGCGCCGCTGTTTGCTCAATACTTCCAAACGCCGGTGGGCGACGTGCTCTCCGGCATTCCATTCGTCGGTGCGCTGTTTGCCGGCCCGGCTTTCGGCATCGGTATCCTGGCCGCCGGGGTGATCCTGGCCATCATGATCATCCCGTACATTGCGGCGGTAATGCGCGACGTGTTTGAACAAACGCCGGTGATGATGAAGGAATCGGCTTACGGCATCGGCTGCACCACCTGGGAGGTGATGTGGCGCATCGTGCTGCCGTTCACCAAAAACGGGGTGATCGGCGGCGTTATGCTGGGCCTGGGGCGCGCCTTGGGGGAAACCATGGCGGTGACCTTCATTATCGGCAACACCTACCAGCTCGACAGCATTTCGCTGTACATGCCGGGTAACAGCATCACCTCGGCGCTGGCCAACGAATTCGCCGAAGCGGAATCCGGGCTGCACACTGCAGCGCTGATGGAACTGGGGCTGATTCTGTTTGTTATCACCTTTATCGTGCTCGCGCTGTCTAAGCTGATGATTATGCGCCTGGCTAAGAATGAGGGCCGCTAAGATGGCGACAATGGATATGCAAAACGAAGTCGTGCTAGCGGAAACGCGCCGCAAGATGCAGGTCTGGCGCCGCCAGAAAAACCGTATCGCGCTGACGCTGTCTATGGCGACGATGGCCTTCGGCCTGTTCTGGCTGGTGTGGATCCTGATTTCTACCGTCACCAAAGGGATTGACGGTATGTCGCTGGCGCTGTTTACCGAAATGACCCCACCGCCGAACACCGCCGGCGGCGGTTTGGCTAACGCCATCGCCGGTAGCGGCCTGCTGATCCTGTGGGCCACCATCTTTGGTACGCCTCTGGGCATTATGGCCGGTATCTACCTGGCGGAGTACGGGCGCAAGTCATGGCTGGCGGAGCTTATCCGCTTTATCAACGACATTCTGCTGTCGGCTCCATCGATCGTCGTCGGTCTGTTCGTCTACACCATCGTTGTCGCCAAGATGGAGCACTTCTCCGGCTGGGCGGGGATCATTGCATTGGCGCTGTTGCAGGTGCCGATTGTGATCCGCACCACGGAAAACATGCTCAAATTGGTGCCGGACACGCTGCGTGAAGCCGCCTATGCATTGGGTACGCCGAAATGGCGCATGATTTCCGCGATCACGCTAAAGGCATCGGTTTCCGGCATTATCACCGGTGTGCTGCTGGCCATTGCGCGTATTGCCGGCGAAACCGCCCCGCTGTTGTTCACTTCGCTGTCGAACCAGTTCTGGAGCACCGATCTCATGCAGCCGATCGCCAACCTGCCGGTGACCATCTTCAAATTCGCCATGAGCCCGTTCGCCGAATGGCAACAGTTGGCCTGGGCCGGCGTGCTGCTGATAACCCTGTGCGTGCTGTTACTGAACATTCTGGCGCGTGTGATTTTTGCCAAGAAAAAGCAATCATAAATAATTTAGCGCTGCTCGCTGCGGCGCTGTGCATAGAGAGAAGTCTTGATGAGTATGGTGACTGACGCTTCCAGCAGCAAAATTCAGGTACGCGATCTGAACTTTTACTATGGTAAATTCCACGCGTTGAAAAACATCACGCTGGATATCGCCAAGAACAAGGTAACCGCATTTATCGGCCCTTCCGGCTGCGGAAAATCCACCTTGCTTCGCACCCTTAACAAAATGTACCAGCTGTATCCGGAACAGCGTGCTGAAGGCGGCATTCTGCTTGATGGCCAGAACATCCTGACGGATAACCAGGACATCGCGCTGTTGCGCGCCAAAGTAGGCATGGTGTTCCAAAAGCCTACGCCGTTCCCGATGTCGATTTACGACAACATCGCCTTTGGCGTGCGGTTGTTTGAAAAGCTGTCGCGCGCCGATATGGATGAGCGCGTGCAGTGGGCGCTGTCCAAGGCCGCATTGTGGAATGAAACCAAGGACAAGCTGCACCAAAGCGGCTATAGCCTGTCTGGCGGCCAGCAGCAGCGCCTGTGTATTGCCCGTGGCATCGCCATCCGCCCGGAAGTGCTGCTGCTGGATGAGCCGTGCTCGGCGCTGGATCCGATTTCCACCGGCAAAATTGAAGAGCTGATCAGCGAGCTGAAGTCTGATTACACTGTGGTGATCGTAACCCACAATATGCAACAGGCCGCACGTTGTTCTGACTCAACGGCATTCATGTATTTGGGCGAACTGATCGAGTTCAGTGACACCGACACCCTGTTTACTGCACCGCAGAAAAAACAAACTGAAGACTACATCACCGGCCGTTACGGTTGATTACGGGAACGCACATGGAAAACCTGAATTTAAACAAACATATCTCCGGCCAGTTCAACGCAGAGCTTGAGCACATCCGTACCCAGGTGCTGACCATGGGCGGTCTTGTGGAGCAACAGTTGACGGACGCCATTACCGCGATGCACAACCAGGATGGTGAATTGGCAAAGCGTGTGATCGATGGGGATGCCAAGATCAACATGATGGAAGTGGCGATCGATGAGGCCTGTGTGCGCATTATCGCCAAACGCCAGCCAACCGCCAGCGATTTGCGCCTGGTGATGGCGATCATCAAGACCATTTCGGAGCTGGAGCGCATCGGCGACGTGGCGGATAAGATTTGCCGCACCGCGCTGGAGAAATTCTCCCATCAGCACCAGCCGCTGTTGGTGAGCCTGGAGTCCCTGGGCCGCCACACCGTGCAAATGCTGCACGGTGTGCTTGATGCCTTTGCGCGTATGGATCTCGATGAGGCGATTCGTATCTACCGCGAAGACAGAAAGGTCGATCAGGAGTATGAAGGCATTGTACGCCAACTGATGACTTACATGATGGAAGACCCTCGCACTATTCCGAGCGTGCTGACGGCGCTGTTCTGCGCCCGCTCTATCGAGCGTATCGGCGATCGCTGCCAGAATATCTGCGAGTTTATTTTCTATTTTGTGAAGGGGCAGGATTTCCGCCATATGGGCGGCGACGCGCTGGATCAACTGCTGGCTGCCGATGGCAAAACCCCGAAAGACGAAGAGTAATTCCCTTCCCCCAGGGGCCGGTTACGGCCCCTGAATAAACACCGAACGCGGCGCTTATTTCTGCCGCTTGCATTCAGCCTTGTGTTTGCCATTGTATGTTTTACCTGTTAGTTAGGTTGAAAAAAGTACTGATATTCCCCCGCGCCACTTAGCCATATAAAATAAATGGTTATAATATAGTGTTTTATTTTATTTCATTTCCTGATCAAATAAGTGCTTGATAGTGTTAGGTCTAATCGGGACATCAATTTATCAGGAGCTTTACATGAAACAGCGCGTTTTAGCCTTAACTCTGCTTGCCGGTTTGGCTGGCTTTGCCGCCAGTGCCGCTCACGCGGATAAACTCGATGATATCAAGCAGGCTGGCGTGGTGCGTATCGCGGTATTCGACAGTAACCCGCCGTTCGGTTACATCGATCCGCAGAGCAAAAAGCTTGTGGGTTACGATGTTGATATCGCCGAAGCTATCGGTAAAGCGCTGGGCGTGAAAGTGGAACTGCGGGCCACTAACCCGGCTAACCGTATTCCGCTGTTGGTGTCCAAAAAGGTGGATTTGATCGCCGCCAACTTCACGATTACCGATGAACGCGCCAAAGAAGTTAACTTCAGCATCCCTTACTTTGCCACCGGCCAAAAGTTTATTGCCCGCAAAGGCGTGTTGAAAACGCCTGATGATATCAAGAACCTGCGCATCGGCGCGGATAAAGGCACGGTGCAGGAAATCACCCTGCGTGAGCATTATCCAACGGCCAAAGTGATCTCCTATGATGATACCCCGCTGGCATTTGTGGCGCTGCGCAACGGTAACGTGCAGGCGATCACCCAGGATGATGCCAAGCTGGTTGGCCTGCTGGGCAATTTGACGGCGGCCCAGAAAGCCGATTTTGAAATTTCGCCGTTCAGCATCACCAAAGAATACCAGGGCGTCGGCATCCCGAAAGGCGAAGAACGCCTGACAGCAACGATTAACGATACGTTGGTCGCGCTGGAAAAAGACGGCGAAGCGGTGAAAATTTACGATCGCTGGTTTGGCCCGGAAACCAAATCCGCACAGCCACGCGGCGACTTCACGTTTGCCCCGCTGGATCAACAGCCCAAAGCCTGATTAATGGCGTTACCGATGCCTGACAATAGGGCGCAGCTTGCTGCGCCCTTGGCGCATTCTGCAACCTAAGGATTATTATGAATTGGCAACCACTCTCAGACTGGCTGCTGGCGCCGCAGTATCTGAGCTGGCTATGGCAGGGCTTTCTGTTAACGCTGTGGCTTTCGGCATGTGCCGGGCTGGCGGCGACGCTGCTGGGCTTTTTCCTGGCGGCGATGCGTGACAGCACCTTGGCGCCGCTGCGTGCTTTTGCGGTCGGCTACAGCTCGCTGTTTCGCAATACGCCGCTGCTGGTGCAGCTGTTTTTCTGGTATTTCGCCGCCGGGCAAATTCTGCCTGCCGGCGCGATGCAATGGCTGAATGAGCCGCACCATCTGGGCTGGTTTAGCTGGCCGTCATTTGAATTTCTGGCAGGGTTCTTTGGCCTGACGCTCTATTCCACCGCGTTTATCGCCGAAGAAATTCGCTCCGGCATTCGCGGCGTGGCGCGCGGCCAAAGGCAGGCGGCTAATGCGCTGGGCCTGACGGCCTGGCAGACCATGCGCTTTGTTATTTTGCCGCAGGCGCTGCACATTGCCTTCCCGCCGCTGCTGGGTCAGTACATGAACGTGATCAAAAACTCCTCGTTGACCATGGCGATTGGCGTGGCCGAACTGTCTTACGCTTCGCGGCAGGTAGAGACGGAAACCCTGCGTACCTTCCAGGCCTTTGGCGTGGCCACGGTGCTGTATATTGCGATTATCGCGCTACTGGAGGGCTGGGGCATGTGGCGCCAGCAGCGCAAACCATTGAAGGGGCACTAAGATGGATTTTACCGTTATCCAGGAAAACTGGACCTATCTGCTATGGGGCACCTGGCCGGACGGGCCGCTGGGCGGTGCGGCACTGACGTTGGCGATCAGCCTGATGGCCGGCGTGGCTTCGGCGGTGCTTGGTACGTTGCTTGGCGTAGCGCTGGCGATGTCGCGCGGCATTTGGGCTGGGTTGTTGGCCGCACTGCTGGGGTTTTTCCGCGCGATCCCGGTGATCATGCTGATTTTCTGGACCTACTTCTTGCTGCCGATGGTGCTAGGTTTCGATATCCCGGAAATCACCACCGTGGTGTGCGCCCTGGCGCTGATCGCCTCCGCCTATCTGGCGCATGCGGTTAAGGCCGGCATCGCCGCCATTGGCCCTGGGCAATGGCAGGCGGGGATGTCGCTTGGCCTGACCCAGTGGCAGACACTGCGTATGATTGTCCTGCCGCAGGCGCTACGCATGATGGTGCCTTCCTTCATCAACCAGTGGATATCCTTGATAAAGGACACCTCGCTGGCCTATATCGTCGGCGTGGGCGAACTGACGTTCCTGGCCACCCAGGTGAACAACCGCAGCATGGTCTACCCGATGGAAGTGTTCCTGTTTGTGGCGCTGGTGTATTTCGTGTTCTGCCAGGTGTTGGAACTGTTGGCCAACGCGCTGAACCAGCGTTTTAGCCCACAGGGTAAATTACCGCGCCGCGGGCGGCGCTGGTGGCGCAACAAACTGCCCGCGCCGGCGAGTTAGCCATTCGTCAGCCGCCAGCCGCGCTGTTCCCACAACGCAGGCAACTGATCCAGGCGATGAAAGGTGGTGACTAACGGGTGTGCGATCGGTTTATTGTGCGGATCGGCGCAGAAGTAAAACACCGGAATGCCGGCAGCGATGCCGGCCTGGGCTCCGGCCATTGAATCATCGATTAAAATACAGCGTTCCAGCGGCACCTGCATTTTCTCTGCCGCGTGGCGCACAATGGCCGGATCTGGCTTCCAGCGCTGGATATCGTAGCCGCTGAACAGCCGGTCATCGAAATAGGGCAGCAAGCCGGTCAGGCCCAGTGAATGCTGCATTTTGCTCACCGGGCCGTTGGAGACGGTGCAAACCGGCACGGCGATCTGCGCCAGCAGTTCGGCAGCGCCAGGGATGGGCTGCAATTGGCTATCGAACAGGCGCGCCAGCTCCTGGCGATAAACCGGCTCCATCTGTGCGGTTGGCAATGAGATGCCCTGTTCGGCGCCCACCCGTTCGATAATCTCGTACAGCTTCACCCCTTTGTACTTTTTGAACACCTCGTCCAGCGAAAGCGTAATGCCCTGCTGGGCAAACATATGCACATAGGCCATGCTGCACAGCACTTCGCTGTCGACCAACGTGCCATCGCAATCAAACAGAATACATTCAACCGGGGTCATCTGGGGTTAGGTCCTCATTTAGCGGTGATAGCGGTTACTTTACCGGCAGATGCCGGGAATGTGATGCTTTATTTGAATAATTAGCGCCGATCGCTAATTGCCGCCAGGATGGCGCCCGCCGTAGATTTCCTACGCGTCAACCTGGCCGGTGAGGATGAAAAAAAAGCGTGATGGCGGTCAAATCCTCAATTTTTTGTTATAGGATAGCCAACGGACAGTCCATCCCCTTCTGCGGAATTCTGATAATGAATAAATCTGTATCTGGCCTTGATGCCGAGCAAGGCTTACTTGGGCGTGTGTTTAAACTCAAGCAGCATGGAACTACGGTACGTACGGAAACGATTGCGGGTATCACCACCTTTTTAACCATGGTGTATATCGTCTTCGTTAACCCGCAAATTCTTGGTGCGGCGGGGATGGATACGCAGGCCGTATTCGTCACCACCTGCCTGATTGCGGCGTTTGGCAGCATCTTTATGGGGCTGTTGGCCAACCTGCCGGTGGCGCTGGCGCCGGCGATGGGGCTGAACGCCTTTTTCGCCTTTGTGGTTGCCGGGGCGATGGGCATTTCATGGCAGATTGGCATGGGGGCCATTTTCTGGGGCGCCGTCGGTTTTCTGCTGTTGACCCTGTTCCGCATTCGTTACTGGATGATCGCCAATATCCCCGTTAGCCTGCGCGTGGGGATCACCAGCGGTATTGGCCTGTTTATCGGCATGATGGGGTTGAAAAACGCCGGCATCGTGGTGGCTAACCCGGAAACGCTGGTCACTATCGGTAACCTGTCTTCCCACAGCGTGTTGCTGGGGGCGTTGGGCTTCTTCATTATTGCTGTTCTGGCATCACGTAATATCCACGCGGCGGTGTTGGTTTCCATTATCGTCACCACGCTGATCGGTTGGGCGCTGGGCGATGTGAAATACGGTGGCGTGTTCTCAATGCCGCCGAGCGTTACCTCGGTGGTTGGCCAGGTGGATATTGCCGGTGCGCTGAACGTTGGGCTGGCGGGGGTGATCTTCTCCTTTATGCTGGTTAACCTGTTTGACTCTTCCGGTACCCTGATCGGCGTGACCGACAAAGCCGGCCTGGCGGATGAAAAGGGCAAATTCCCGCGCATGAAGCAGGCACTGTACGTTGACAGCATCAGCTCGGTTGCCGGGGCGTTTATCGGCACCTCTTCGGTTACCGCATACATTGAAAGTTCTTCCGGCGTCTCGGTTGGCGGCCGTACTGGCCTGACTGCGGTAGTGACCGGTATCCTGTTCCTGCTGGTGATCTTCCTGTCGCCGCTGGCTGGTATGGTGCCGGCGTATGCCGCCGCCGGCGCGTTGATTTACGTTGGCGTGCTGATGACCTCTAGCCTGGCCCGCGTGAAGTGGGACGATCTGACTGAAGCCGTTCCGGCGTTTGTCACTGCGGTGATGATGCCATTTAGTTTCTCGATCACCGAAGGCATTGCGCTGGGCTTTATCTCTTACTGCGTGATGAAGCTGGGCACCGGCCGCTGGCGTGAAATCAGCCCCTGCGTAATCGTGGTGGCGCTGCTGTTTGTGCTGAAAATCGTGTTTATTGACGGCCACTAGGCCAGAGCAAAAGGCCGGTTTCCCGGCCTTTTGTCTTTCCTAAGCGCCGGGGGTTGCTTCCGGCGCTTTGCCCAAGACCCACTTCAACGGGTGTGAAAAGCGCGCTTGCCAGCCGCCGATATCCCTTTCACTTTCGCTAAACTGTTGCACGCTCACCTGGTTGCCGCTGTTGAACAGGTTGGCAAAGTGCAACGCCAGCGCCTGTTCGCTAAAGTTCTGCCGCGCGTAATATGCCAACACGATACGTTTGTTTTGCGCCAGCGATTGTAGTGCTGGCTGCACTAACCCGTTCGGGGCAATCAGCATGGCGCCGGCATAAAACTGCGGATATTTAGCCAGCAAGTTGGCGGCGTGTAGCGCCCCCTGGCCGCGGGCGGTCAGATAAATTTGCTGCGGGTTCAGTTGCAACTGCGGCACCAGCTTTGCCAGCGCTTGCTGGATTGCGCTTTGCGTACTTTCATCGCTATAGGTTGACCAACGGAAGCTGTTTTCCGACAGCATTTGCGTGCCGTTCAACTCAATATAGGCAACCCCCAGTTCCGCAAACAACAGGCGCTCTTTTAGCGTGATATTGGCTGCTTTTCCATACGGGTGCAGATAGATGATGGTTGGCCACCCGCCTTCCGGCGGCGGCCCATTGGGAACGCTATAAACCGGTTTGCCTTCAAATTGATGGGCGTGCTGTTGGTAGCGTGCTTTGGTTTCGGCGAGAATGGATTGATAGGTGCGTGTGTGCTGAATGCTGGTAAACGCATTATCTTCCAACAGATTGTAGTAATACCATAGCCCGCGTTTGGCGCTGAGCTGCAGATAACGCTCGGCCAGCTCGGTTTGGCCCTTTTCTGCCGAAGACACCGCTAATTGGTAAGGCGCCCATATGTTGTGCTGATCCTCGCGTATCAACGTCAGGTACAGCGACATCGCCTCTATTTCTTTCTCTTCCAGGGTCTGCGCCGGGCGCGGCTGGGTATTAAGCGTCTTATGCTTAGGCAATGCCACCGGATGTTCCCCGGCAGGATAGCGCATTTCTGCGGAAAAGAGCGGTCTGGTGATAAAAGCCAGCAAAATGGCCAAAATAAAACAAGGCATGAGTTAATAACTTTATTTATTAATGCCGTAGCGGCATTTCACATTCCTCTGTGATGGCGCTTTCAGCCGTTTGGAAGTGAAAGCGCCAAAGCAGCCCTTATCGTACGCGCAGGATATAATCGCGGAATGCCGCTAACTGGCCGCTCAGGAAGTCGAGCGAGCGTTGTTCCGTCAATTCCCCTTTCGCTTCATCCACTTTGTTCTGGATGACGCCGCCCATGAATTCAGGTTTGTTCATCACCATGGCGTCCAGGAACACCAGGATCTGGCGCAGATGATACTGGCAGCGCGCCCCGCCGATCGGGCCCATTGAGCAGGTTTGGATCGCAACTGGTTTGCCGGCCAGCGGCTGATTGGGCAGGCGGGAAATCCAGTCGATAGCATTTTTCAAACCACCTGGCACCGAGTAATTATACTCAGGCGTAATGATAATCACGCCGTCTGCCTGGCGGATTTGTTCTGCAATGGCCTCTACCGCGGCAGGGAAACCCTCATCTTGCTGCAGATCGGAATCGTAGAGCGGGATATCGCGGATTGAAGGCAGGGCTTCGATAGTAACGCCTTGAGGGGCGAGGTTCGGCAATGTACGTGCCACCATGGCATTGTAAGAACCTTTGCGCAAACTGCCGAGCAGGGTAACGATTTTTAACGCTGGATCTGACATGTTAACTCTTCCTTATCGAATGAACAGATTTAGGCTAAAACTCCCACAACAGATAGTATGGCAAATATGATAATGATAATAGGCCAAGTATGAATCTTTATTCGTTTTTATAATTGGTAGCGGGAATTAATAGCATTAAAAAAGAAAATAATTTTAGTTTATATAAATCAATGGATTAGTTTTATTTTGCGTGAGCTTTATACTGCGGCAGTGCAGCACAGCGTGGCGTGATCCCACCACGGGTTGTGGTTCACCTGGGTATTGAAAACCGCAAACTGATGCGAGGCGATTTCCTGCAACAGCAGGGGTAACGGCATCAAGGTTCGCCACGGGCGGCCATCTTGCCAGAGCTGATAATGTGCCCGATCATAGTTTTGCTGCTTTGCCGCCAGTTTCGGTTCGCCGCACATGCTACTGACGATGAATATCCCACCGGGTTTGAGGATCCGCCGAACCTGATTGAGGTAGCGCTGCCGCTGTTCACCGAGCAGGCAATGCAGGCAACTGCCGTCAAAGACCAGATCGAACATCTGGTTGCCGAACATGCTCAGCGTGCAGACATCGCCATGCTGGAAGGTGCCCGCCAAACTTTGCGCAGCAAATGCCTCCTGCGCCCAGCAAATGGCGGTGGGGGAAATATCCACCCCGTAAACCCGGTAGCCTTTGTGTGCCAGCCACTGCGATGCCATGGCGCCGTTGCCACATCCCAGTTCAAGGCAGGCGGCGCCCGGCGTGGGCAAAATCCCGTTATCTTGCAAGGATTGCAGTGTTACTGCCAGTTGCCGCGAAGCGCGTGGGTATCCTTCACCGACCCAGGCCTGGTAGCCCTGTTTTTTTAACGCCCGGTAGCGCTGTTCGTAAATCGTCATAGTCTGTGCCGTTCGGATGATAAGCCATAACGTGGTAAGACAATATGCTAACGCCGATGAGTATTGGCTGAAATGCCTAATGTTATGCCGGCTTTTTTACATTCAGACGGCAGGTGAGATGCTATTGCTCACTTAACTTCATCTCCGGTAATACTCATTTTCCCGTGGAAGCAAGATCCCCCAGATGGCATGATAATTTGTATAAGAAAACGGCGGAGTTCAATTGTTTACCAACGAGGAATTCTATGAGTAACCAGACGCAGATAACCGTATTTCAGGGAATAGTCGGCGATCGTAACGATCTGGCGCGCCCCGGCGCTATGGCAATTGGCAAGTTGCTTGCGCAAAGGTTTGGCCTAACACCCGAGATTATCGGCGCATCGGCTGCGGTGATTGGCGGCGGCTGGCGGGAAGCGCTGGACGCCGCCAAACCATCATTGAACGCTTTATCCGGTCGGCTAGACCATCTTTTTGCGGAAAATATTAAACCTTTTACCGCATCCAGCCGCTGCGCGGCATCATTGGCAACATTACCGGTGGTTGCGCGTTATCATCCCGAAGCCTGCATCGTTTGGTTCGATGCCCATGCGGATCTGAATACCCCTGCCACTTCAGCAACGGGCTATCTTGGCGGCTTTTCTATCGCAGGGCCGGTCGGTTTATGGGATTCCGGTTTAGGCAGCGGTGTCGATTTATCCGCGGTGATACTGGTTGGTGCCCGTGATATTGATCCTCCAGAACAAAAACTGATCGACGACGGGAAGTTGCAATGGGTAGCGGCAGGCGACGGATTGGTGGAAGGATTAAAGCGTGCGATTAATGGCCGAGCGGTTTATGTCCACCTGGACTGTGATGTATTGGCTCCGGACATTGTCCCTACGGAATATCGGGTTCCGGGCGGGCTGTCACTAGATGACCTTTATCATGCCTGCCAGGTGATTGCAGAAAATGCTGTCATTGGCGTGGAAATTGCCGAGTTTCAGATTTCCCAAATAGAAAACGGTTCTCCCGTTTCTCCAGCCTCTCTGCTTGATGCTTTAAGCCCGTTAATTAATGGATTAAATTCATAACGAACCCGTGTGCGCAGTGATGGTTTCGCTCATGTCATAATGCGCCGGGCTGACGAGAAGTCCATAGCCGCCAATGGAAAAAATCCCGCATAACAATCAGCTATACGGGATGTGTGGAAGTGAGTGGACGCTTACATACTGAGCGTTACTTGCCGATGCAGAAGCTGGAGAAAATGCGCCCCAGCAGATCGTCCGAGGTGAATACGCCGGTTATCTCGCTTAAGCATTGCTGCGCCAGGCGCAGTTCTTCCGCCAGCAGTTCGCCGGCGTAGGCGCCGACCAATTGCTCTTTCCCTTGTTCCAGGTGCTGCGCAGCCTGTTCCAGTGCTTGCAGGTGGCGGCGGCGGGCCAGGAAGCCGCCTTCCATGTTGCTGGTAAAGCCCATGCTTTGTTTCAGGTGGTCGCGCAATTCATCAATACCTTCACCCGTGCGGGCCGAAAGGCGAATAAGTGAGTGACCGTTCACTTCGTGGATGCCCAGCGTTTCGCCTGTGATGTCGGCTTTATTACGCACCACGGTAATCGGCAGGGTACCCGGCAGGCGCGCCATAAATTCCGGCCAGATCTCGCTCGGGTCGGTGGCCGCCGTGGTGGTGCCGTCGACCATAAATAGCACGCGGTCTGCCTGTTCGATCTCATTCCATGCACGTTCGATGCCGATACGCTCTACTTCGTCGCTGGCTTCGCGGAGCCCTGCGGTGTCGATGATGTGCAGCGGCATGCCGTCAATATGAATATGCTCGCGCAGCACGTCGCGCGTGGTGCCGGCGATATCAGTGACGATCGCCGCTTCGCGGCCGGCCAGGGCATTAAGCAGGCTGGATTTACCGGCGTTCGGCCGGCCGGCGATCACCACCCGCATACCTTCACGTAGCAGGCTGCCCTGGCGGGCCTCACTGCGCACGCTGTCCAGATCGGCCATCACGCCGTTGAGTTGGGCCTCTATTTTACCGTCCGAGAGGAAGTCGATCTCCTCATCAGGAAAGTCGATGGCCGCCTCCACGTAGATTCGCAGGTGAGTGAGTGCTTCCACAAGCTGGTGGATACGCGCCGAAAATACCCCTTGCAGCGAGTTCACGGCCGAACGTGCCGCCTGTTCGGAACTGGCGTCAATCAAATCGGCAATGGCTTCGGCCTGGGCCAGATCGAGCTTGTCATTGAGGAACGCCCGCTCGGAAAACTCGCCTGGCCGCGCAATGCGCACGCCTGGCAGCGCCAAAATGCGTTTGAGCAACAGATCGAGTATCACCGGCCCACCGTGGCCCTGCAGTTCCAGCACGTCTTCCCCGGTAAAGGAGTTGGGGCCGGGGAACCACAGCGCAATGCCCTGATCGAGTGGTGTGCCGTTTGCGTCGCGGAACGGCAGATAATCAGCGTAGCGGGGTTTGGGCAGCTTGCCGAGCACGGCCTGGGCCACGTCTTTAGCGTTGCCGCCGGAAATGCGCAGAATGCCGACGCCGCCGCGCCCCGGCGGGGTGGCAAGGGCTGCGATAGTATCGGATGTGCTCATAGCGGGTTCTCTCTCAATATGCAAAAAGGCGGTCTTATGACCGCCTCTTGGTTACGCAGCAGGGGGGCGAAATGCCTAACCCCTCAATACGCTTACGACTTTTTCTTTTCGCGGCTGTGCAGGCCACGTTTTTCCAGCCCGCGGTAAATCAGCTGCTGCTGGATGATGGTGACCAGGTTGCTGACGATATAGTACAACACCAGGCCAGACGGGAACCACAGGAAGAACACGGTGAAGATCACCGGCATGAAGGTCATGATCTTCTGCTGCATTGGGTCCGTCACGGTGGTCGGCGACATCTTCTGGATGAAGAACATCGTAACGCCCATCAGGATTGGCAGGATGTAGTACGGATCCTGCGCGGACAGATCGTGGATCCACAGCGCGAACGGCGCGTGGCGCAGCTCAACCGAGCCCATCAGCATGTAATACAACGCCAGGAAAATAGGCATCTGTATAACCAGCGGCAGGCAGCCGCCCAGCGGGTTCACTTTCTCTGACTTGTACAGCGCCATCATTTCTTGGCTCATGCGCTGTTTGTCATCACCAATGCGCTCACGCATCGCCTGCAGTTTTGGCTGCAGCATGCGCATTTTGGCCATCGAGGTGTACTGCGCTTTGGTCAGCGGGTACATGATGCCACGCACGATGAAGGTGATGATGATGATCGAGAAGCCCCAGTTGCCGATAAAGCCGTGAATGAACTTCAGCAGTTTGAACAGCGGTTGGGAAATAAACCACAGCCAGCCGTAATCCACGGTCAGATCCAGGTGCGGCGCCAGCTGAGCCATCTGATCCTGCAGTTCTGGGCCAACCCACAGCGTCGCGTTAAGCTGTTGTTGTGCGCCCGGCTGCACGATAACCGGTGCAGATTTAAAGCCGATGGCAGACAGATTGTCGCCCGGTTTGGCGGTGTAGAAGGTGTTGCTGCCCTGCGTCGCCGGCACCCAGGCGGTGGCGAAATATTGCTGCAGCATCGCAACCCAACCGCCCTGTGTGTTGACGTTCAGGTATTCTTCTTTATCGAACGCGTATTTCTCGTATTTGGTGTCGCTGGTCGAGAACGCGGCGCCGCGGAAGGTGTGCAGCGCAAAATTGTTGCTGCCGGTATCGCGGTGCTTAGGCAGTTCGGCGGTTTGTTTCAACTGGCCGAACAGAGACAGCTCCAACGGGGTGGCGCTCTGGTTATTGATGCTGTAATCCACACCCACGGCGTAGTGGTTGCGTTTGAGCACGAACGTCTTGGTGAATTCCACGCCGTCACGGGTATAGGTCAGTGGGATTCGCAGTTCGTCCTGGCCATCCGCCAGCGTAAAGGTGTCTTGCGCCGCCTGGAACAGCGGGCGTTCGCCGTTGGCTGGGTTGTCCGGCCCGTTTTTGCCCGTCAGGCCGCTTTGCGCCTGATAAACAAATGATGGCGTCGTTTCCAGCAGTTGGAACGGCGTTGATGAACCCAGAGTATCCGGGTAAGCCAACAGTTTAGCCTGCTCAATGTCACCACCACGGGTATTGATGGTCAGCGACAGCACGTCGGTATTAACCGTAATCAGCTTACCCTGCCCACTGGCTGGCACGGCCTGGCTGGCTGCATCACCGGTTGCTGCGTTCGTGGTCTGTTGCGTGGTCTGGGCGGCTGGTTGCGGAGCATTATCCGTTTGCCAGGCCTGCCAGATCATGAAAGACACGAACAGCAGAGCGATGAGGAGAAGATTGCGTTGCGAATCCATCGTTAGTGTTCTCTGTTATTGTCAGTTTTCGGCGGCACGGGATCATCACCACCTGGGTTCAAAGGGTGGCATTTTAATACGCGTTTCACTGCCAACCAACTGCCTTTTATCATGCCAAACCTGCGTAATGCCTCAATTGCGTAATGAGAGCATGTTGGCTGGAAGCGACAGCGCGGCCCAAGCAACGGGCTGAGCACGAGCTGATAGGCCCGCACCAGCCCGATCAGGATGCGGGCGCCTGGCGACAGTGACGACGCCATAATTTTTCCAACGCTTCCGTCAACGCGCGGTTATCAAGATCCGCGACCCCCTTTTTGGCAACCACGACAAAATCCATCGGCGGCAAATTGTGCTGGTGCAAACGGAAGCTTTCGCGGGTAAGGCGTTTGATCCGATTGCGCTCATGCGCGCGCTTGACGTGTTTTTTGGCGACGGTAAGACCGATGCGGGGATGCCCCAGCTGGTTCAGGCGGCCGAGGATGGTGATTTGCGGCGTGCCAGCCCGTTGTGGCTGCTGGAAGACGAAAGTGAAATGAGTGGGAGTTAACAAACGTAACTCCCTGGGAAAAGCGAGCTTAACCACTCGGTGGGTTAGCTTTTATTACTTAGAAACAGTCAGACGAGAACGGCCTTTCGCACGACGGCGGGCCAGAACTTGACGACCATTTTTGGTGGCCATACGAGCACGGAAACCGTGGCTACGGTTGCGCTTCAATACGGACGGTTGGAAAGTGCGTTTCATAGCGATTTCTACCTAAACTTAAAATAATTACTGATCAGTAAACGCGTTTGGCTACTCGGCGTGAAGACGACCGACGCCTCAATCGCAACATATAAAGAGGCGGGATTGTAATAATTGTACAGTCCTGAGTCAATTCACATCGCGCTAGCCTACCTGGTTGCTTGCCAATACGGAGGAAAATCCGGTTTTGGCCCGTGGTCACCGCAGAATCCTGTCTGGCAAATAACACACCATGAAGGAACCAGGTATCACACGTAGGGCGAAGATTATACGGACTCGCGCTTAAAGCGCAAGGATCCCAGCACGATCCTTACGCTTTGGCACAAAGATCCGCCGTGGATAACCGGGTATAACCTGTTGGCGGTGAAAAAATGCCGGCCTGAATCCGGGATCTCTCCAGTATTGAACGGCTTATGGCGAAAAGATCGTCGCCGGCCGCGGCCTGTGGATAAAATGGATCTAATCTGTGATGAAGGGGAGGATCTCTTGCGCCATTTGCGCTATGATCCGTCATTCCGATCGCGATCCCCGTCGTGGGATCGTGGTGGGCATTAACCCCGATGGATGTCGAACCTCGGTCTGGCGGCCTGTACATAAAGCCGGCAATGCTGCTGTTCGAACAAATGCAGGGGATAAACCGTGAAAGGCGGTTCGCAGGCCCCACAGGCAGTCAGCCGTTGCCGGGCGTGTGTCAAAAATCATGAGTCATATAAAGTAGCCCGATTCTTTTCTTTTATTGATCTTGTTCGAGTGGAGTTCGCCGTGTCACTTTCGCTTTGGCAGCAGTGTCTTGCCCGATTGCAGGATGAGTTACCTGCCACAGAATTTAGTATGTGGATACGCCCATTGCAGGCGGAACTGAGTGACAACACCCTGGCGCTGTATGCGCCGAATCGCTTTGTGCTGGACTGGGTGCGCGATAAGTACTTAAACAATATCAATGGCCTGCTGAATGATTTCTGCGGTACCGATGCCCCTTTACTGCGTTTCGAAGTAGGGAGCAAGCCGGTGAGCCAAATCCTCAACCCTGCGGTGGCCGAAAGCCGCAGCAGCGCCCCGGTGGCGCCGGTGGCAGCGCGCATGGCGGCGCCTTCACGCCCCAGTTGGGATAACGCGGCGCCGCCGCCTGAGCTTTCTTACCGTTCCAACGTCAACCCCAAGCATACGTTCGATAACTTCGTTGAAGGTAAATCGAACCAGCTGGCGCGCGCCGCGGCGCGCCAGGTGGCGGACAACCCCGGCGGCGCGTATAACCCGCTGTTTTTGTACGGCGGCACCGGCCTGGGTAAAACCCACCTGTTGCACGCGGTGGGTAACGGCATTATGGCGCGTAAAGCCAACGCCAAGGTGGTGTACATGCATTCGGAACGCTTTGTTCAGGATATGGTCAAAGCCTTGCAGAATAATGCCATTGAAGAGTTCAAGCGTTACTACCGCTCGGTTGATGCATTGCTGATCGATGACATCCAGTTTTTCGCCAACAAGGAGCGTTCGCAGGAAGAGTTCTTCCACACCTTCAATGCGCTACTTGAAGGCAACCAGCAGATCATTCTGACGTCAGATCGTTACCCTAAAGAAATCAATGGGGTGGAAGATCGCCTGAAGTCCCGTTTTGGCTGGGGGCTGACTGTGGCGATCGAGCCGCCGGAGCTGGAAACCCGCGTGGCGATCCTGATGAAAAAGGCCGACGAGAACGACATTCGTCTGCCGGGCGAAGTGGCGTTCTTTATCGCCAAGCGCCTGCGTTCCAACGTGCGTGAGCTTGAAGGCGCGCTGAACCGGGTGATCGCCAATGCGAACTTTACCGGGCGCGCCATCACCATCGATTTTGTGCGTGAGGCGCTGCGCGATCTGCTGGCGTTGCAGGAAAAGCTGGTCACCATCGATAACATTCAGAAGACGGTGGCGGAATATTATAAAATTAAAGTCGCGGATTTGCTGTCCAAACGGCGTTCACGCTCGGTTGCCCGCCCGCGCCAGATGGCGATGGCATTGGCAAAAGAGCTCACCAACCACAGCCTGCCGGAAATCGGCGATGCGTTTGGTGGCCGCGACCATACCACGGTGTTGCACGCCTGCCGTAAAATCGAGCAGTTGCGTGAGGAAAGCCACGACATCAAAGAAGATTTTTCCAATTTAATCAGAACATTATCCTCATAGCGCTATGAAATTTATCGTTGAACGTGAGCATCTGCTAAAACCACTGCAACAGGTGAGCAGCCCACTGGGCGGCCGCCCGACGCTACCGATTCTGGGTAACCTGCTGCTGCAGGTGACGGAAGGCTCGTTGCTGCTGACCGGCACCGATCTGGAAATGGAAATGGTGGCGCGCGTTGCCCTGTCTCAGCCCCATGAAGCGGGCGCGACGACAGTCCCTGCGCGTAAGTTTTTTGACATCTGCCGTGGCCTGCCGGAAGGCGCTGAAATCGCCGTTCAGCTGGAAGGCGAACGGATGCTGGTGCGTTCCGGCCGCAGCCGTTTTTCGCTGTCTACGCTGCCGGCGGCGGATTTCCCCAACCTGGACGACTGGCAAAGCGACGTCGAGTTCACGTTGCCGCAGGCCACGCTGAAACGCTTGATCGAAGCGACCCAGTTTTCCATGGCGCACCAGGACGTGCGCTACTACCTGAACGGTATGCTGTTTGAAACCGAAGGCGAAGAGCTGCGCACGGTCGCCACCGACGGCCACCGCCTGGCGGTGTGTTCCATGCCTATCGGCCAGGCGTTGCCTTCCCATTCGGTGATCGTGCCGCGTAAAGGGGTGATGGAACTGGTGCGTTTGCTCGACGGTGGCGATTCGCTGTTGCAGCTGCAAATCGGCAGCAACAACATTCGCGCTCACGTTGGCGACTTTATCTTTACGTCCAAGCTGGTTGACGGCCGTTTCCCGGATTATCGCCGCGTATTGCCGAAAAACCCGGACAAAACCCTGGAAGCCGGCTGCGATCTGCTCAAACAGGCGTTTGCCCGTGCGGCGATCCTGTCGAACGAGAAATTCCGTGGCGTGCGGCTGTATGTGAGCGCGAACCAGCTCAAAATCACCGCTAACAACCCGGAGCAGGAAGAAGCGGAAGAGATCCTCGATGTCAGCTACGGCGGCACTGAAATGGAAATCGGCTTCAACGTCAGCTACGTGCTCGACGTATTAAATGCGCTGAAATGCGAAGATGTGCGCCTGCTGCTGACCGATTCGGTTTCCAGCGTGCAGATTGAAGACAGCGCCAGCCAGGCGGCGGCGTATGTTGTCATGCCAATGCGATTGTGATCGATGCCGGGGCTTGCTGACTTGCTATGTTACCGTTTGGGCGGCGCCCGCCAGCCTCGCGTAGTTGGTGTACGCGCTGGTGGTTGTGCGTGGCCCACAGGTAAACGGCCTGTGCCGATAGCGCCCTTACATTGAGCATATTTTTCCCAATGATGGAATTGGTATGGCTCTGACGCGTTTACTGATTAAAGATTTCCGCAATATTGAAGCGGCGGATCTGGAGCCGGCCGCCGGCTTTAACTTTCTGGTGGGCGCCAACGGCAGCGGTAAAACCAGCGTGCTGGAAGCGGTATATACGCTGGGGCACGGGCGCGCATTTCGCAGCCTGCAGGCCGGGCGAGTGATCCGCCACGATCAGCCTGAATTCATTTTGCATGGCCGGATCGACAGCGGCGCCGAACGCGAGCTGTCGGTGGGGCTGAGCAAAAATCGCCAGGGAGACGGCAAGGTGCGCATTGACGGCAGCGACGGCCATAAGGTGGCCGAGCTTGCCCAATTGTTGCCGATGCAACTGATTACGCCTGAAGGTTTCACCCTGCTTAACGGCGGGCCGAAATTCCGCCGCGCCTTTCTGGACTGGGGGTGTTTTCACAACGATCCCGGTTTCTTCATCGCCTGGAGTAACTTAAAACGCTTGCTGAAGCAGCGCAATGCCGCGCTGCGTCAGGTAAGCCGCTACGCGCAGATTCGCGCCTGGGATCAGGAGCTGATCCCGCTGGCGGAACGTATCAGCGCGTGGCGGGCGGATTATTGCGATGCGCTTGCCGCGGATATTGCCGCGACGTGCACGCAGTTTCTGCCCGAATTTGCCCTGAGCTTTTCATTCCAGCGCGGCTGGGATAAAGAGAGCGACTACGGCGAACTGTTGGAACGCCAGTTTGAACGCGACAGGGCGTTAACCTATACCGCGCTGGGGCCGCATAAGGCGGATTTCCGCATTCGTGCCGATGGCACGCCGGTAGAGGATTTATTATCGCGCGGTCAGCTAAAACTGCTGATGTGCGCGTTGCGCTTAGCGCAGGGTGAGTTTCTCACCCGGCAGAGCGGGCGGCGTTGCCTGTATCTGATTGATGATTTTGCCTCCGAGCTGGACACCGGCCGTCGCCGGTTGCTGGCTGATCGCCTGAAAGCTACCCAGGCCCAGGTATTTGTCAGCGCCATTAGCGCTGAGCAAGTTACCGATATGGCTGGTGAAAAGGGCAAGATGTTCCGCGTGGAACAAGGTAAAATAGAGGTTCAACCACAGGACTAAAATGAGCGAGAAACGTTGATGTCGAATTCTTATGACTCCTCAAGTATCAAGGTATTAAAAGGGCTGGACGCGGTGCGTAAGCGCCCGGGCATGTATATCGGTGATACCGATGACGGCACCGGCCTGCATCACATGGTATTCGAGGTTGTGGACAACGCTATCGACGAAGCACTCGCTGGCCACTGTAGTGACATTCAGGTAACCATCCATGCCGATAACTCCGTCTCGGTGCAGGATGATGGCCGTGGGATCCCAACCGGTATTCACGAGGAAGAAGGGGTTTCCGCGGCGCAGGTAATCATGACCGTCCTGCACGCCGGCGGTAAGTTCGATGATAACTCCTATAAGGTTTCCGGCGGCCTGCACGGCGTGGGCGTATCGGTTGTTAACGCCTTGTCCGAGAAGCTTGAGCTGGTGATTCGCCGCGAAGGCAAGGTGCATGAGCAAACCTACAGCCATGGCGAACCGCAAGGTGCGCTGAAAGTGGTGGGTGAAACCGATCAAACCGGCACCATGGTGCGTTTCTGGCCAAGCTACCAGACGTTCACCAACCAAACCGAATTCCAGTACGAAATCCTGGCTAAACGCCTGCGGGAACTGTCGTTCCTCAACTCCGGGGTTTCTATCCGCCTGAAAGACAAGCGCACCGATAAAGAAGACCACTTCCACTATGAAGGCGGGATCAAAGCGTTTGTTGAATATCTGAACAAAAACAAAACCCCGATCCACCCAACGGTGTTCTATTTCTCCACCGTGAAGGATGATATCGGCGTGGAAGTCGCGCTGCAGTGGAACGATGGCTTCCAGGAAAACATTTACTGCTTTACCAACAACATCCCACAGCGCGATGGGGGTACCCACCTGGCCGGCTTCCGCGCCGCCATGACCCGTACCCTAAACGCATATATGGATAAAGAAGGCTATAGCAAAAAAGCGAAAGTCAGCGCCACCGGCGACGATGCGCGCGAAGGCCTGATTGCTGTGGTGTCAGTAAAAGTACCGGATCCGAAGTTCTCTTCTCAGACCAAAGACAAACTGGTTTCTTCAGAAGTGAAAACCGCGGTTGAACAACAGATGAACGAATTGCTGGCTGAATATCTGCTGGAAAACCCATCTGATGCCAAAATCGTGGTCGGCAAAATCATTGATGCGGCGCGTGCGCGTGAAGCAGCGCGTAAGGCCCGTGAAATGACCCGCCGCAAGGGTGCGCTGGATCTGGCCGGCCTGCCGGGCAAACTGGCCGACTGCCAGGAGCGCGATCCGGCTCACTCCGAACTGTACCTGGTGGAAGGGGACTCGGCGGGCGGTTCTGCTAAGCAGGGGCGTAACCGCAAGAACCAGGCGATTCTGCCGTTGAAAGGTAAAATCCTCAACGTGGAGAAGGCGCGCTTCGACAAAATGCTGTCTTCACAGGAAGTGGCTACGCTGATCACCGCGTTGGGCTGCGGCATTGGCCGCGATGAATACAACCCGGATAAACTGCGTTACCACAGCATCATCATCATGACCGATGCCGACGTCGATGGTTCGCACATCCGTACGCTGCTGTTGACCTTCTTCTATCGCCAGATGCCGGAAATCATCGAGCGCGGCCACGTGTTTATCGCCCAGCCGCCGTTGTACAAGGTGAAAAAAGGCAAGCAGGAACAGTACATCAAAGATGATGAAGCGATGGATCAGTACCAGATCGCCATTGCGATGGACGGTGCTTCGCTGCATACCAATGCCAGTGCGCCTGCGCTGGCCGGCGCGCCGCTGGAGAAGCTGGTCGCCGAGCACTATAGCGTGCAGAAGCTGATCGGCCGCATGGAGCGCCGCTACCCGCGTGCGTTGCTGAACAACCTGATTTACCAGCCGACGCTGCACGAAGATGATTTTAGCGATCGCGCTAAAGTTGAGGCCTGGATCGAATCGCTGGTGAAACTGCTGAACGAGAAAGAGCAGCACGGCAGCAGCTACAGCTACGTTATTCACGAAAACCGTGAGCGCCAGATGTTTGAGCCGGCGCTGCGTATCCGTACCCACGGCGTGGATACTGACTATCAGCTGGATTTCGATTTCATTCACGGTGGCGAATACCGCAAGATCTGCCAACTGGGTGAAACCTTGCGTGGCCTGATTGAAGAAGACGCCTATATCGAACGCGGCGAGCGCCGCCAGCCGGTGAGCAGCTTCGAGCAGGCGCTGGAATGGCTGGTGAAAGAGTCCCGTCGCGGCCTGTCCGTTCAACGCTACAAAGGGTTAGGCGAAATGAACCCGGAACAGTTGTGGGAAACCACCATGGATCCGCAAGGCCGCCGCATGCTGCGCGTAACCGTGAAGGATGCGATTGCGGCAGACCAGCTGTTTACCACGCTGATGGGGGATGCGGTTGAGCCACGCCGAGCCTTTATCGAAGAGAACGCCCTGAAAGCGGCGAATATCGATATCTAACGCCACCAACGCGTCTGAAATCTCGCGTTATCGGCTTAGCAAAAATCCGCACAGGTTTTCCTGTGCGGATTTTTTATGCGCGTTTACCGCTGACAGGGCGGACAAAAACGCGCTAGCATGTGGAAAATCACTGGGAGAACGTGTTGATGGCTATTGAATTGATCGCAATTGATATGGATGGGACGCTGCTGGATCCGCAGAACCAGATAACGCCAGGGGTCAAGGCTGCTATTGCCGAGGCGCGCCGCCAAGGGGTACACGTGGTGTTGGCAACGGGGCGGCCTTACGTTGGCGTGCAGAATTATCTGCGGCAGTTGGATATTCAAGGCAGTAATGATTATTGCATTACCTACAACGGCGCTTTGGTATTGCAGGCGGCGGATGGCGCTTGCCTGCTGCAGGAAACGCTGGATTTTGATGATTATCTGTATTTTGAGAAAATGGCGCGCGAGCTCGGCGTCCACTTCCAGGCCTTTGATTTCAACACGCTGTATACCGCCAACAAAGACATCGGTAAATACACCATCCACGAAGCATCGCTGACCGGTATCCCTCTGAAATACCGCAGTGTGGAAGAGATGGATCGCCAGATGCGTTTCCCGAAAGTGATGATGATTGACGAGCCGGCATTGCTCGACAGCGCCATCGCCCGCCTGCCGCCGGAAGCGAAAGCAGGCTATACCATAGTGAAGAGCGCGCCTTACTACCTCGAGATCCTGAGTAAAAAGGCAGATAAAGGGGCCGGGGTGCGGAAACTGGCCCAACACCTTGGCATCAAGCAGGAAAACGTGATGGCGCTGGGCGATCAAAGCAATGACTACGCGATGGTCGACTATGCCGGCGTCGGCGTGGCGATGGGCAACGCCATCCCGGAACTCAAGCAGATCGCACAGTTCGTCACCACCACCAATGCCGAAGATGGCGTCGCGCACGCAATTGAAAAGTTTGTGCTCAACGCCTGATACCCGCCAGGCTTCGCCTTCTCTGCGGCGGGCAGAGAAGGCGAGGTTGCTTATACCTGCTGGCTATCGCCGATGGCCTTCAGGTATTTATCCAGATCGATATTTCTGCCGCACAGCACCACCGCCACCTTTTTCCCCTGATATTCAGGCGCCAGTTTAATCGCTGCTGCCAGCGCCACGCCGGCGGCGCCCTCGATCATCCAGCGTTCGCCGGCGGCGATCAGCCGCATTGCCTGCTTGATTTGCGCTTCACTGACCAGCACTTTACGGTCGATCAACTGTTGGCACGGCGCGAAGGTGACCGCCCCGGGCTCTACGCCGCCGGCGGTGCCGTCAGAAAGCGTTTCCTGTTCTTCCACCGGGAAAATCTCCCCGGCTTCCAGCGCGCTGTACATGCTGGTGGCGTTTTCCGGCCAGCAGGCAATAAGTTCGGTTTTTGGCGACAATCGCTGCAGAACGGTACCAATACCGGTAATGTAGCCACCACCGCCTACGGCGACGAATACTGCGTCCAGATCGGGCTGTTGCTCCACCAGCTCCATGCCGCAGGTGCCTTGGCCGGCAATCACCTGCACATCGTTATAGGGTGAAACATAGGTTTTTTGTTGTTCGGCGGCGGCGGCTTTGCCTTGCAATTCGGCATTAAGCCCATCGCCCGGCACCAGTTCCACCTGCGCGCCCAGCGCGGTAATCGCCGCCATTTTTATTTTGGCGACGCTTTCCGGCGCATAAACGGTAACGTTAACGCCCGCCAGCTTGCCGGCCTGCGCCATCGCCAGGCCGTGGTTGCCGGTAGACGCCGCGATCACGCCGCGTTTGCGCTGCTCGCTGCTCAACAGGCGCAGTTTGTTGCTGGCGCCGCGGAACTTGAATGAGCCCGTCAGCTGCAGGTGATCGCACTTCAGATACAGTTCGCAGCCCAGCTGTTGCGACAATACCGGGCTGTGTTCCAGTGGCGTTACACGTACCTGCGGGCGCAATAGCCGGTGTGCGGATACGATCTCATCAAATAGGTTGCTCATGCAGATTCCTTAATGTTTCTCTGAAAGTGGTAACCCGTTGTCCGGCTGTGGGTTTTCGCCATGTAAGCCCACGTCGCTTTTCCCTGGATGTGATTTAATAGCATAAGTTAATCATAGGGATAGCGCTAATACATTCCAATTTTTTGTATTTAATCCCGGGGCTGGTTATTTTAATATTTATCTGATTTATGTTTCTGACGAAATATATAAATCATTTCTTCAGCATAATCCTATTTTTATCGCAGATATAACACGCTGTAAATTCCTACGTTATTATAGGCCGCAGCCGCAGAGTATCAGCGGAAACATAATGGGCAAACCAATAAAAAAGAGAACGGTAATATGAAAAAATGGGTTTTGGCATCCCTGCTGAGTCTGTTTAGCGTTTCTGCGATGGCGCATACGGTCAGCCAGGCAAAACACATGCGCGATAATCAGGATGTTACGTTGACCGGGAAAATCGTTAAATATCTGGGTGATGAAAACTACTTGTTTAAAGACAATACCGGGCAGATCGTTATTGAAGTTGATGATGACGACGATGAAAGGCTGCGCCACTATACCGGCACCGTTACGCTGGTGGGGGAGATCGATCGTAACGATAGCCGGGTAAAAATCGACGTCGATTCCGTCAGGAAAAGATAACATAGCCGGAATAGCATGCCGGTAGCCAATCGGCATGCTATTTATAAATCATTTTAATAGCGCTATTGAGCGCGTTGCGTTGACCTTCTATCTATGCCATCGATGTAATTAAGCGATTCGACTAAATAGCGCATCGGTAACGGCAAAGAGTAAATCTATTATTTAAGCGCTGTTTTTTTTATTACCTGCCAATAAAACGACGTCGTACATGGGGATTTCAAGCACGGGCCAGGTTCAAAATAGCCCGTAAGCCGCTATCATGGTGCCTCTGCCTGAAAGGAGCCACCATGAGCTATCGGGAAAAACAGCTGACCTTCGCCGAGCGCGGGCATCAGCTAACCAACATTAACGTCTGGACGCCGTGTGGCCAGTGGTTGGCCTATGACGTGCGCCCCAGCGGCGCGTCTTTTACCGGCTTGACCATTGAACGGGTCAATGTGTTCACCGGCGAGGTTGAAGTGGTATACCGCGCCCAGTTCGGCGCGCACGTTGGCGTGGTCACCGTCAGCCCCGATGCCCCGGCGCGTTATGCCTTTATCCACGGCCCGGAACACCCGGACAGCAGTTGGCAGTATGATTTCCATCACCGCCGCGGCGTGATCGTCAGCGAACCGGATCGCGAACTGGCGGTTACCCTGGATGCGCTCGATATTACCCCTCCCTTCACGCCCGGCGCGCTGCGCGGCGGCAGCCATGTGCACGTGTTCAGCCCGGATGGCAGCCGCCTGAGCTTCACCTATAACGATCACGTGCTGCATGAACGCGATCCGGCGCTGGATCTGCGCAATGTGGGTGTCGCCATACCGCTGCACGGCGTTAATCCGCCGAAACAGCACCCGCGTGAATATGACGGCAGCCACTTCTGTGTGCTGGTCAGCCGGACGGTGGCGCAGCCGCAGCCAGGCAGCGATGACATCAACCGCGCGTATGAAGAGGGGTGGATCGGCAATCATGGCTATGTGAAACCCGACGGTAGCCGCCAGCGCTGGGCATTGGCGTTTATTGGCGATACCGTTTCGGCCCATGGGGAAAAGCAGCCGGAAGTCTTTATCGTCGATTTGCCGGCCAACGATGCCGCCTATGCCAAAGCGGGCGCCGAGCCGCTGCAGGGCACCGAAACCACGCTGCCGGCGCCGCCGCTTGGCGTTACCCAGCGGCGCCTGACTGACACCGGCGCTCGCCGCTACCCTGGGGTGGCGACCACGCCGCGCCATTGGTTACGCAGTTCGCCCGACGGTAGCCAAATCGCGTTTTTGATGAAAGATGACCGGGGCGTGGTGCAACTGTGGTCCGTTTCGCCGAATGGCGGCGCGCCGCGCCAGATCAGCCAGAGTGAACATAGCGTGCAGTCAGCGTTCAGCTGGCACCCGCAGGGGGATAAAATTGCACTGGTGAGTGATAACAGCGTGATGCTGTGTGATGTTGCCAACGGGCGCATGCAGCGCCTGACGGCGCGGACGCCACAGCCGCCGAGCGGCGATGCGGTGGTGTTTTCCCCGGATGGCCAATGGATCGCCTATATGCGCGAAGTCGCGGGGGTCAGCCAGATCTTTGTGGTTGGGCCGGTGGTGTGAATCAATAGCGCAGTCTGGCCCGCGCTATTGATTGGCCGGAGCGGTGCTTTGTTTGCCGGCCGCCGCCTGTTGCCCTTCATTGCGCAGCAGGCGCTCGCGCGGCGAATCCTCCGCCTTGTCTTTGCCGGCGCGCATATAGTCGTATGGCAGCAGCATTGTATCCATCACCGCCGAAAACGGCAGATCAATAGCCACCAACGGCATCATGGCCCAACTGGTATTGTCATCCTTTAGCATATCAACGCTGGCACGGGTGCCAGGGTAGTAACCCTGGTTTGGCCCAGTGTGGCTCATCACACTCGAGCACCCGCCGGTGGCCAACAGCAGGAAACTGGCCGCTATCACTTTTATCTTTATCATTTCATTATCCATCCTGATGGGGGTGATCCCCTAATTTGCTGATTTATAACATCATAAGATGTTTTTAAAAGAGCAAAGTCCCGCTCTGTGGCCGTTCTCTCACTTCATTGTAAGAGATTAATGGGCTTTCACCGCATTTTGCCATTATTTTTTACGCGTTACCCATTGAAAAAACACCGCCCACCCCTATCTGATCAGAAGAGAAAAGAGGAGTTCGCCGTCAGGGGATTCCGGCTAGCGGCCTGTCCAACAATGGAAGGCCAAGTGATTAAACCTCGCTGAGGTATTTAGGAGGCTGTTTTATGCGTAATTTCGATCTGGCACCACTCTACCGTTCTGCGATTGGCTTCGATCGCCTGTTTAACGCCCTGGAAGCGGGCCAAAGCCAGGGCAATGGCGGCTACCCGCCGTATAACGTTGAACTGGTTGATGAAAATCATTACCGCATCGCCATTGCCGTCGCCGGTTTTGCCGAAGATGAGCTGGATATTACCACGCATGACAACCTGTTGACCGTCCGCGGTGCGCATCAACGCGAGATCGCGGAAAAAACCTATTTATACCAGGGGATTGCAGAGCGCAATTTCGAACGCAAATTCCAGCTGGCGGAACATATCCAAATTAAAGGCGCCAAACTGGAAAACGGCTTGCTGTATATCGATCTGGAGCGCGTGGTACCGGAAACCTTAAAACCACGCAAAATTGAAATTAAATAATTGTTATTTTCATTGGTGATTTTTACCGATGAAAATATCGTACTGCCCGCCGACAGGGGGCAAATAACGTCATGCCCGATCGCCGTTGCAAGGCCACGGGTAATAATCTCGCTTCATAGAAGGAGTTAATACTATGCGTAATTACGATTTATCCCCACTACTGCGTCAGTGGATCGGCTTTGATAAACTGGCAAGCTCAATGGGCAGTCAGGAGCCGCAAGGGTTCCCGCCCTACAATATCGAAAAGAGCGACGATAATCATTACCGCATCTCCCTGGCGCTGGCCGGTTTTAAACAAAGTGAGCTGGATATTGAAGTGGAAGGTCCACGCCTGACCGTGCGCGGCAAACCTGCACTGCCGGAAAAACCGGTGGAATATCTGCACCAGGGGCTGGTATGCAAAGAGTTTACCCTGAGCTTTACCCTGGCTGAGCATTTGCACGTATCCGAGGCCGCGTTTGAAAACGGCCTGCTGCATATCGATATGGTGCGCCAGATACCGGAAGCGCTGCAGCCACAGCGGATCGCGATTGGCAGCACGCCTGGGATAGAAGTAAAATAACCGCCTGAAAAGCGTTATATTTTACGGGGGAGGCTTGAAAGTGCTTCCCCCGTTTCGTTCTGTGGCACACTCCGCATTCACTCACGTTGCCTTATGTCAGAATCCCTAAGGTTAAGCATCTATCCTACAACGTAGAGCAAGGTTTCAAACTTGTCTTAAGGTCGTAACCTATGAGCGATATCGCACAGGCTGTCAGCATGCTGGCGTTGGTGGCCGTTCTTGGGCTGTGGATTGGCAACTGGAAAGTGTACGGCGTGGGGTTGGGGATCGGCGGCGTGCTGTTTGGCGGCATTATCGTCGGCCATTTTGCCCAGACTTACCAGATCGTGCTCAACAGTGACATGCTGCATTTTATCCAGGAGTTTGGCCTGATCCTGTTCGTCTATACCATTGGCATTCAGGTTGGGCCGGGTTTTTTTTACTCCCTGCGCGTTTCCGGGCTACGGCTGAACGGCTTCGCCATCCTGCTGGTGTTGATTGGCGGCGTGGTGGCGGCCGTGGTGCACAAGCTGTTTGACGTTCCCCTGCCGATTATCCTCGGCGTTTTCTCCGGCGCGGTGACCAACACCCCGGCATTGGGCGCCGGCCAACAAATCCTGACCGATCTTGGTTCCGATCCGGCGCTGGTCGATCGCATGGGAATGGGCTATGCGATGGCATACCCGTTCGGCATCTGCGGCATTCTGTTGGTGATGTGGCTGCTGCGGCTGTTTTTTCGCATCAATATCGAGCAGGAAGCGCGGGCATTTGACGATAGCCAGGGCAACAGCCGTGAGCTGCTGCACACCATGAACGTTGCGGTGCGTAACCAGAACCTGCACGGTATCGCCATTCAGCAGGTGCCGCTGCTTAACGGCGACGACATCATCTGTTCGCGGCTAAAGCGGGGCGATCTGCTGATGGTGCCCGCACCGCATGAAAAGCTGGAACTGGGGGATTATCTGCACCTGGTCGGCAAGCGGGAAAGCCTGGAAAGCGCCCGGCTAGTGATCGGGGAAGAGGTGGACGCCTCGCTTTCCACCCGCGGCACCACGCTGCAGGTCGTGCGCGCCGTGGTCACCAATGAGCAAGTGCTGGGCAAGAAAATCCGTGAGCTGAACCTGAAGCAAAAATATGATGTGGTGGTGTCGCGGCTGAACCGGGCTGGGGTAGAGCTGGTCGCCGGCAGCAATGTGTCGCTGCAGTTCGGCGACATTCTCAATCTGGTTGGCCGGCCGGAGGCGATCGACGCGGTGGCGGCCATCGTGGGCAACGCCAGGCAAAAATTACAGCAGGTGCATATGCTGCCGGTGTTTATCGGCGTGGGGCTGGGGGTGTTACTCGGCTCGATCCCGCTGTTCGTGCCCGGTTTCCCGGCGGCGCTGCGTTTGGGGCTTGCCGGCGGCCCGCTGGTGGTGGCGCTGATTCTGGGGCGGATCGGCAGCATCGGCAAGCTGTATTGGTTTATGCCGCCGGGCGCCAACCTGGCGCTGCGTGAACTGGGTATCGTGCTGTTTCTGGCGGTGGTGGGCTTGAAGTCGGGTGGTAACTTTATCGATACGCTGGTGAACGGCGACGGGCTGGCATGGGTGGGCTACGGGGTGCTGATCACCGCCATCCCGCTGATCGCGGTGGGCGTCTTGGCCCGGCTGGTCGGCAAGATGAATTACCTGACGCTCTCGGGTATGTTGGCCGGCTCAATGACCGATCCGCCGGCGCTGGCCTTTGCCAACAACCTGCACCCGACCAGCGGCGCGGCGGCGCTGTCCTATGCCACGGTCTACCCGCTGGCGATGTTCCTGCGCATCATCTCGCCGCAACTGCTGGCGGTGCTGTTCTGGGCCATATAGGGGCTGCGGCAGCAGCCCCATTGCCGGCTAGCGAATTTGCACGGCCGGCGCCGCGGCATTCACTTCCCGGTGCGCGCGCTCAATCTCTTCCGCCAGGATTTTCACCCCTTGCTCTATTTTCTCCGGATCGGGCACGTAGTTCATGCGCATGCACTGGTGGGTGTGCGGCCACTCATGTTCCAGCCCCGGGAAGAAATAGTGCCCCGGCACCATTAGCACGCCACGCTTTTTCAGCCGCTGATAGAGCAGTTCGGTGGTGATCGGCAGATCCTTAAACCACAGCCAGAGGAAGATAGCGCCTTCCGGTTTGTGGATCAGGCAACGCTCCGCCGGCAGGTAGCGGCGGATAATGTCGATCGTCTGCTCCACGCGCTGGCGGTAAAAGGGGCGAATAACCTCATTGGACAGGCGCAGCAGATCGCCGCGGGCGATCATTTCCGCTGCCAGCGCGGGGCCGATGCTGCCCGGCGACAGGCTGATGATGCCGTTCATATTGCTCAACGCGCTGATGGTCTTCTCGTCGGCAACCACGATCCCGCAGCGCGAACCCGGCAGGCCGAGCTTGGACAGGCTCATGCACAGAATAATGTTGGGGTTCCACAGCGGGGTGGCTTCACTGAAGATAATGCCGGGGAACGGCACGCCGTAGGCGTTATCGATCACCAGCGGGATATCGTGCTGCTGCGCCAGCGCGTCCAGCTTGATCAGCTCGTCGTCGGTGATCACGTTGCCGGTGGGGTTGGTCGGGCGGGAGACGCAGATCATGCCGATATCGTTGCTGATGTTCAGGTGTTCAAAATCGACGTGATACTTGAACTGGCCGCCCGGCAGCAGTTCGATATTGGGTTTGGCGGAGACAAACAGCCCTTCGTCCAGGCCGGCATCGGCGTAGCCAATGTACTCCGGCGCCAGGGGGAACAGCACGCGGCGGCGGCTGCCGTCGGCATAGCGGCCGGCAAACAGGTTAAATAAGTAGAAAAATGCGCTCTGGCTGCCATTTGTCAGTGCAATATTCTGTGGCTCTATTTGCCAACCAAGCTCGTCGCGCAGCAACTTGGCCAGCGCTTTCAGCAGCGTATCCTTGCCCTGAGGGCCGTCATAGTTGCACAGGGCTTCGGTCAGTTTGCCCTGTTCGAGCATCTCCTGGCACAGCTGTTTGAAGTAGCTCTCCATCTCGGGGATTTGCGCCGGGTTTCCGCCGCCAAGCATGATGGCGCCTGGGGTTCGCAGGCCTTCGTTCAGATCGTCCATTAAGCGGGTGATGCCCGCGTAACGGGTAAATTTGTCGCCGAAAAGTGAAAAAGTCATAGGTGTAGCAATATTATTTTTAGCAGGTTAATCCGCCACCATACCGCCAGACAAACTCCGGTGCAATGCGCCGGAAAAATAAACCACCGGGCGTAAACTTCACTAGGTGGTTTATTTTTAGCATAATCCACTGTTTTACTGTGGCCGTTCGCCCACCCAAACCACCATCACTTTATCGCCGGCGTGCTGGCGGCTGAAGGCGTAGTAACGGGCGTTCTGCTGCGATTGCTGCGTGCCTGCACCAATGGCCGGGTGGCGGGCACGGAACTCGCCCAGGCGCTGCCAGTGGGCCAGCACCGGCGCTTTGGCGCCCTGCAGTTCCTGCCAGTTCATGTCCGAACGGGTGCCCTGCAGCGGATCGGAGCCGGTGGGGCCAAAGGCGCGCGCACTCTCATCGCCGTAGTACATCTGCACAGCGCCCGGCGCCAGCAACAGCAAATCTGCCGCGCGCTGTTGCAGCGGCAGCGATCCTTTGGCATCGCTGCTGAAAAACAGCCGTGTGTCGTGCGATGAAATATAGCTGAGTACGTTGAAGCCCTGCAGCTTGTCGGCCATCTGTTGGTAAGTGGGATCGATATTTGAGAAACAGTTCAGCGCCTCGGCCGCCCGATCCTGAAAGTCGAAGTTGATCATCGCATCGAAGCCGTTCTGGTAATAATCGCTTTTCATCACGCCGTGGCCCCAGGCTTCGCCGGTCATCCAGAAGGGGGCGTCATCCAGCGCCTGGGTCGGGTTGGCGGCCTTCCAGGCCTGTAGCGCCGCGGCGGCGCGCTGTTTTAGCTGCGCCAGCGTTGGCTTATCAACGTGCTTGGCGGTGTCGACGCGAAAGCCGTCAATGCCGTAGTCGCGCACCCATTGGCTGAGCCATTGCGTCAGGTAGTCGCGGGTGGTGCCGCCTGGGATCTCTGTGGCCGCCGTGTCCGGTTTGTGGCGGTAAAACAGCGGCAGGCCGCTGGCGCTGGCGGCTTCGGTTTTGATGTCCGGCAGGAACGCCAGCGACATGGTGAGATCGCTATAGCCCGGCGAGTCGTAATCCCCGATGTCGGTGCGGATCCAGTTTTTGCCCCACCAGGTTGCCCAGCCGGCTTTATCGCTGAAGTTGATGTAATCATTGAAGCTGTGCCAGTTCTGGCCGTGCGCCGGCTGCCAGTCGCCCCAGTTTTTACCCAGCGTTTTTTCAATGTCTTTGCCCTTCAGGTACAGCGAGCCGAACTGGAAGGTTTGCATATCGGCCAGGGTAGCGTAGCCAACGTGGTTCACCACCACATCGAACAGGATGCGGATGCCGCGCTTGTGCGCCTGTTCAACCAGCGTACGCAGATCCTGTTCGTTGCCCATGTTGGCATCCAGCTGGGTCCAGTCCTGCGTGTAGTAGCCATGATAGGCATAGTGCGGGAAGTCGCCTTTGGTGCCGCCGCCAACCCAGCCGTGGATTTGTTCCAGCGGCGAGCTTATCCATAGCGCGTTGACGCCAAGTTGCTGCAGGTAATCCAGCCGGTTGGTCAGGCCGGCCAGATCGCCGCCGTGGAAAGTGCCGATCTCCTGCATGCCGTCGCTGCGGCGGCCATAGCTGTGGTCATTGCCGGGATTGCCGTTTTCAAAGCGATCGGTCAGCACAAAATACACGGTGGCGTTTTGCCAACTGAACGGCGCGGCGTTTTCCGTCGCCGCCGTTTCAAGCAGCATGATGCCGCCGCTGCCGGCGGCCGGCTTCAGGGTGATTTTGCCCTGTGTGACGGTGGCGGTCTGGCCGGAATAGAAATCGCGCACCGTTTCGCCTTCGGCGAAGGTGCCGCCGACATCCACCGTCACCGGGTTGCCGTCCCAGCGTTGGCAGGTGCGGGTCGTTACCGCGGCGTTGGCCTCCTGCGCCTTCAGGCCCAACTGCAGGGTTGGCGTGCCGCTGCGGGTATCAATACGCACCTGGTATTCGCCGTCGCGGAACAGCCGCCAGTTCACCGGCGGATTGTTGCCGCACGGCTGTAGCGAAAGGGTTTGGTTGAGCTTTACTGCCTCGGTGGGCTGCCAGCACTGTTGGTCCTGGTAGAGCCGCAGCGGCAGTTGCCCCTTTTGCAGCGTGGCCTGGCTGCTGAACAGGCCGCTGGGGGATTCCTGAAATGCGGGGAAGGGTTGCAGCGCCCAGTCGGCCAGCGCCGCCGGGGGCAATAGCATCAAAAGGGTGAGGGTCAGGCGTTTCATAGCGCTCCTTACACGTGGCGGGAAGCATTGTTATCGTAGGGTCGCTTTCAGTGTGCAGGAGAAGGCAAAAATAGCCTCATCCCCGCGGCGGAAATGCGGGGATGAGGCGTCAGGGGGAGGCGCATTAGCGCTTCAGGATCTGGGGGTTAACGCAGTTTTCCGTTACCGTGCCGGTCAGCGCGGCAATCAGGTTATCTACGGCGCACTCAGCCATACCGTAGCGTGTTTCATGGGTTGCCGAGCCGATGTGCGGCAGGGCGACCACGTTCGGCAACTTCAATAATGGGGAACTGACCGGCAGCGGCTCCTCTTCGAATACGTCCAGCCCGGCGGCATGAATGGTGCCGTTTTGCAGCGCGGCGATCAGCGCGTTTTCATCCACCACTGAGCCACGGCCCGCGTTGATCAGGATGCCGCTCTTTTTCATCTTCGCCAGCTGTTCGGCGCCAATCATGTGGAAGGTCTGCTCCGTCAGCGGCAGCGTGATGCAGATAAAGTCGGATTCCGCCAGGAGCGTATCCAGATCGCAGCGGCGGGCGTTAAAGCGCCGATCGGCTTCTTCATGGGTGCGGCGGGCGTTATACAGTATCGGCATACCGAAGCCGAAGTGCGCGCGCTGCGCCAGCGCCAGCCCGATGCGCCCCATACCGAGGATCCCCATGGTCTTGTGGTGAACATCCACCCCGAACCAGTCCGGGCCGATACTGTGTTGCCATTCGCCGGCTTTAACCCGCTCGGCCACTTCCACGATACGGCGTGCGGTCGCCAGCACCAGGCCCATGATGGTGTCCGCTACGGTTTCCGTCAGCACCGTGGGGGTGTGCATCAGGACGACATTGTGGGCGTTGAGCGCGGCGACGTCGAAGTTGTCGTAGCCGACGGAAATGGTCGAGGCCGCGCGCAGATTCGGCGCCTGTTGCAGAAAGGCTTCATCCACTTTGCCGCCGGTGCCGATGATCCCTTCAGCCTGTTGCAATACCTGTTTCAGGTGTTCCGGGTTATCCGGGGTCAGGCTGTTGAAGGTATGCACGGTAAAATGCTGCTCCAGCCGTTCAAGCAGATCGGCCGGGATGCTTCGGTACAATACAATGGAAGGCTTCATTACAAACTCCAGCAGGCTAATAATTCATCCAACATAGCATAAAGCATAGCGTGCAGAGGGGCGTGCTGCCTGCCCCTCTGCTGAGATAATCCATCCCCATCAGGCCATTTGCGGATGGGTTTCAGCGCGGGCGGGCTTTACCACCAGCGTCAGCACTACCGCTACCACCAGCGCGATGGCCATAAACATGTATGAGGCGGCCGGCGTGCCGGTTGCGCCGTTCAGGTAGCCGACGAACCAGGAGCCAAAGAACGAGCCCAGGGCGCCCATGCTGTTAATTAGCGCCATGGCGCCGCCGGCCACGTTTTTCGGCAGCATTTCCGGAATGATGGCGAAGAACGGCCCGTATGGGGCGTACATCGCCGCGCCGGCAACCACCAGCAGGCCATAAGAGATCCAGAAATGATTCGGGCCAATGGCGTAGGAGCCGAAGAACGCCAGCGCGCCCACCAGCAGCAGCGGCCAGACAAACAGCTTACGGTTTTGCATTTTGTCCGACGCCCAGGAAACCACGATCATCGCGATGGTCGCGGCCAGGTAAGGCACCGCAGACAGCCAGCCCGCTTCAACCATGCCCATCTGCATACCGCTGCGCAGGATGGAAGGCAGCCACAGCACAAAACCGTAGACGCCGATGCTCCAGGCAAAGTATTGCACGCACAGCAGGATCACGTTGCGGGAACGGAAGGCTTCGCTGTAGTTGCGCACTGCCTTGATGCCTTTCTGTTCTTCTTCCAACTGCTGTTGCAGCGCCTGCTTTTCGTCTTTGCTCAGCCAGTTGGCCTGCGCGGGTTTGTCTTGCACCAGCATCCACCAGCAGAAGGCCCAGATGATCGCTGGGATGCCTTCAAAGATGAACATTTCCCGCCAGCCGAAGGCGTGGATCAGGTAGCCGGAAACGACCGACATCCACAGCACCGTCACCGGGTTGCCCAGGATTAAAAAGGTATTGGCGCGCGAACGTTCAGATTTGGTGAACCAGTTACTGATGTAAATCAGCATAGCCGGCATGACAGCGGCCTCCACCACGCCAAGAATAAAGCGGATTGCTGCCAGCATGGGGATGTTACTGACGATCCCGGTCAGCGAGGCGCAGCCGCCCCACAGGATCAGGCACCAGAAGATCAGCTTTTTGACGCTGCGCCGTTCGGCGTAGATCGCGCCGGGGATCTGGAAGAAAAAGTAGCCGAGAAAGAACAGGGCGCCCAGAAGGGATGCCATGCCTTTGGTGATGCCGAGATCTTCATTGATGCCGGCGGCAGAAGCAAAACTAAAGTTAGCGCGGTCGAGATAGGCCAGGCTATAGGTGATAAACACGATGGGCATGATGTACCACCAGCGTTTGACTGCGACAGTTGCTGTACTCATGTTCAGACTCCTCAGTGGTGTCTTGTTTCCCCGCTGGCTGCCTGGCTTATGGCCTGGCAACCCACGGGGACAGTATTCTCCCAGCACGTCCTGGCTGTAGGGCAAGAGGCGTACGCCGTTGGGAGCGGGCGGTTAATCAATGAATCGTTTTTATCGGTTTATGATTCGGCCAAAGCGGCGCGGGTCGGCAGGCCTTCGCTATCGCCGATGGCCTGGATCGCCAGCGAGCCGATTTTATTGCCGCGTTGCACCGCCTGTTTCAGCGTTTTGCCTTCCAGCAGGGCGCTGATCGCCCCCACGGCAAAGCCGTCTCCCGCACCCACGGTATCCACCACGTTGCTGACTTTAACCGCCGGCACCACGGCCTGATCGCCGGCGGCGGTTTTGAACCAGGCGCCTTCCGGGCCGGTTTTGATCAGCACCGCCTGCACGCCGTGCTCCAGATAGAAATCGGCGATGCCTTCCGGCGTTGACTGGCCGGTCAGGATTTGGCCTTCCTTCAGCCCTGGCAGCACCCAGTCGGCGGCAAACGCCAGCGCGTTAAGCTGCGCGATCATCACCGCCTGGCTTGGCCACAGCACCGGGCGCAGGTTGGGATCGAAGGAGATGGTTTTGCCCATGGCGCGCATTTCGCGTGCGGCGTAGTGGCACAGCGCCAGCGAGGAGCCGGACAGCGCCGCCGCCACGCCGCTCAGGTGCAGGTGGCGGGCGCGGCCAAAGTAATCCCGATCAAAATCGGCGGTGGAAAGATGGCTGGCGGCCGAACCTTTACGGAAATACTCTACAATGGGATCGGTTCCATCCAGGGCTTTGGATTTCATCTGAAAACCGGTCGGGTAGTGGCCGTCCACGGTAACGCAATGGGCGTTAACCCCTTCTTTTTTCAACTGCTGCAAGGTGAAACGGCCAAAAGCATCATTGCCCACCCGGCTCACCCAGCCGACGTTGAGGCCCAGGCGTGACAGGCCGATGGCCACGTTCAACTCGGCGCCGGCAATGCGCTTGGTGAAGGTTTCCACTTCTGCCAGATCGCCCGGCTGCGCCGCGACGAACATCGCCATGGCTTCGCCCAGGGTGACGACGTCCAATGCTGAATAGCGTTCGGTTGTCTGTGTTGCCATCATGTTTACTCCGCACGTAAAAGATTAACGTAGTGGCGGGTGACAGCCGCCAGATCGTCGCCCTGTAATGGGAACTCGATACCCCGCGGCGCGTCCTGCGGCAACAGGGCCAACAGGTTGCGCCAACTGCCGTCGGTTTCATCCAGCGCAATGGCGCGCCAGCCGCGCGGCCCTTGGGCGGCGGCCTTCACGTGGATATAGCTGACGTGGCGCGCCAGGCGCTCGGCCGCGGCCTGCGCGTCTTGCCCCACCCACAGCCAGTTGGCCATATCAAAAGTCATTCCTACCGGCAGATGGTTGTCTTCTGCGGCGTGGAAGAAGGCGTTGAGCATCGGCAAAACGCCGCAGTCGGGGGTTTGATCGTTTTCAACCACCAACTGCAGCGGGTATTTTTCCAGCGCCACTTTCAACGGGGTGAAGTCAAACCCCGGCTGATAATGGCCGAGCGACAGCTTGAGCTGGCGGGCGTGCAGGATCTGCGCTTCGGCCAGGCGCGCTTCCAGGTTTGGGTTAAGCGCATGCTGCGGCGTAAATAAGGCTTCCGGAGCGGAATAGACGGCGAATAACCCGTGCTGTGCGATGGCCTTGGCCAGCACCGGCAGGGCGTCGATGTCTTGCACGCTGAACAGCTCGCGGCGAATCTCCACGCCGTCTGCGCCAGCCTGCGCAATAAGCGGCAGCAGCGCCGCCTGGCCACCTTGCTGGCGGACGGCTTCGGCGCCATAGGCACCGGTCACGACGATAATTTCTTTTTTCATACCCGCTCCTGAATCGGCTGCGTTTTTTATTGCTGTTATAAATACGTTAGATGGAACCGGTTCCATGCGAAAGCGACAGAGTGTAAAAGTATGATCGAAATCACGAACGGTGAACAAAAAATAGTCGGAGTTTAAGCGGGTAAAAGCTGGCGTGTGCAGGCCGGATGTTTCCCCACTCGGCACCCTCACCCCAGCCCTCTCCCAGAGGGAGAGGGGGAAAACCGGAGTTCTTATCAAGACTAGTGCCGTGCCAACCCCTTGTTGTAGCGATATTTTTAAATCATTTGATAAGCGGAATGCTGAGCTTCCACTATTGCACGAGCGGCTCCCTCTCCCTGTGGGAGAGAGGAAACCCGGTATTGTTACCCTTGTTGTAGCGCTATTTTTAAATCATTTGATAAGCGGAATACTGAGCTTCCATTATTGCACGGGCGGCTCCCTCTCCCTGTGGGAGAGGGTTGGGGTGAGGGAAAAAACCTAGCGGGTCGTTGAACCTCGCACAATCAGCTCACCGGAAAACACCCGCTCTTCTGGTGCAGACGCCAGCCCCTGAATACGTTGCAGCAACTGCTCCAGCGCGGTATGCCCCATCTGATAGGTCGGCTGCTTTAGCGTAGTAATCCCCACCCCGGCCAGCTCCGCCCATTCCAGTTCGTCAAAGCCCAGCAGGCCGATATCGCTACCCCAGTGCAGGCCGAGGCGGCGCATGGCGCGCGCCACTTGCAGCGTCAGCGCGCCGTTGGCGGAAATCACCGCCTTGCGCATACCGCGATGGCGCAGATTAAATTCCCGCAGCACCGTTTCCAACTGTGGGCCGTCGTTCAGCGGTGTTTCCGCCTGTTCCGCCGCCAACGCTGGGTGCTCCGCCATGGTTTGGCGGAAAGCGAGCAGGCGCTCCAGGCGGGTGTTAACGGTGCCGACCGGTTCACTTAGGAACAAAATGGCTTCAAAACCCTGTTGCAACAGGTGCTCCGTGGCCCGGGTTGCCGCTTCATGGTTGTTCAGCCCCACCACATCGCAGGTGAAATCCGGGATTTTCCGGTCGATCAGCACCATAGGCAACTGCGACTGATGCAACGCCGAGAGCGCGTCTTCACGCATCCCGACGGCGTTAACGACGATGCCCTCGACCCGGTAGCTGCTGAGCAGTTGCAGGTAGTGCTGCTCCTGGTTGACTTCATTGTTGGTGTTGCACACCAGAAGGGTGAAGCCGTGCTGGCGGCAGGCGGCTTCGATGCCGCGCATCACATCCACCGAATAGGGGTTGGTGATATCGGCGATAATCAGGCCGATCAGCCGGGTCTGGCCGCCTTTTAGGCTGCGCGCCATCTGGCTTGGCCGGTAGTCGAGCTGTGTAATCGCCTGCTGGATGCGGCGTTTGAGATCGTCAGACAGCAGGTGCTGTTCACCGTTCAGGTAACGCGACACGCTGGTCTTGCCGGTTTTGGCGGCTTTGGCCACATCGCTGATGGTAGCGCGCCCGGCGGCGCGCGATGCCTTCACACTGCTCACGGTCGATCCCTCCTGAGGTAGATAGCCACTGAGCCTAACACACCCGCCGCGCCGCCGGGAGCCTCTGCTATCAGGATGTGGCGCTGGGCGCACCTTCCGGCAGCGCCTGGCTTTTTGGCGTGCTGCTCAGCGTAAAGGCGGAGATTAACGTCACGCCCAGCGCCAGGCCGCCGAGGATCATATAGGTGCTGTGAAAACCAATCCGATCATACATATTGCCGGCAAAGGCGGACAGGAAGATTGCCGCGCCCTGTTTGGCAAACTGGAAGCCGATCAGGTAGATAGTCGCGGAAAGCCGGGTGTCAAAGATAGCGGTGATGTATTTGAAAGTCCCGACCAGCAGGAAGGGCACTTCCAGCGCGTGCAGCATTTTCAGCAGCACCACCTCCAGCGCGGTGGTGGCAAAGGAAGAGCCGATGATGCGGATCGACATGATCACCCCGGCCAGCAGCAGCGTATTTTTCGCCCCGATGCGGTTAATGATCCACGGCGAGCAGAACATGATCAGCGCATTGGCCAGTTCGCCGGCGGTGGTGACGTAACCGAACACTTCGGTGCCGCGCTGCGGTGAGCTAAAGAATGATTTAAAGAAGTTGGCGAACTGCTGATCGAACACATCATAGACGCAGGCGACGCCCACCACATACAGGATAAACAGCCACATTTTCGGCATTTTGAACAGCTCGGCGGCCATTTTGATCCTGAACTGCGGCTGGTTGGCCCCGAGCTGGTTCATCACCACGGCGGTGGGGTTTTCTTTGGGATCGGCCAGCAGCAGCAACAGCATCAGCAGGACGGACGCACCCGAACCCATCCAAAATACAATGTCCGGGTTGATGTTGAACAATACGCCGGCGGTCGAGGCGCAGATCCCCCAGCCAAAGCAGCCGAACATGCGCGCTTTGCCATATTCAAACGCGCTTTTGCGGCTGACCCTTTCGATATAGGCTTCTACGGCGCCGGCGCCGCCGGAAAACACAAAGCCGATGTAGGCCCCGCCGCTTAACGCGCCGAGCAGAATGTTGGTCTTGAGCAGCGGAGCGAAGACAAATAGGAAGAAGGGCGCAAAGAACAGCAGCAGCAGTGAAATGATCCACAGCAGATGTTTTTTCAGCCCCAGTTTGTCGGAAATAATGCCGAAAATCGGTTGGAACAGAATGGCAAACAGCGACAGGCAGGAGAAAACCAGCCCGGTTTCGGTTTTATTCAGGCCAATCACTTCCGACAGCCAAATCGGCAAGAACGGGAAGCAGGTGGCCATGATGAAAAAGTACAGGAAAAAGAAGGCGCCGAAGATCCAGAAGTTACGGTTGTTTTTGTAGGTACAGACGGTGGCGTTCATTGCTATTGTCCTTTCGCTACTACTGGCGATGAGCATGCGGCGGCGCCTGGCCGCCGCACTGGCTTTATTAAAGCTGTTCGATATTAATCAGCATGGCGCTTTCCGGATCCAGCACCGGCAGCGCCAACCCGGCCTGCGCCAGCCACTCACCGCTGGCTTCACACGGCTGTTTCATCCAGGCCGGCAGTTGGCGCATGGTGTGGCCGCCCTGCTGCTGGTGGATCAGCGCCGGGGTATCCAGCAGGCTGATGCAGTAGCGCGCCTGTGGGTTTAGCCCCGGGATGCGCAGGTTGCCCGGCAGGGTGTACTCCGGCATCGCCAACTGGCTGACCAGGATCACCGCGCGATCGCGCGTGGGGCTGATCACGCCGTTGATCAGCGTGTTTTTGTCGTGATGATCGATCCGCACCACGTCGCCGCTGTGCAGCAGCGGCCGCAAGGCTTTATGCAGCGCCACGTAGCGGGCAAAGCCCCGTTGCTCGTCTTCCCCTTCTTTAACCGGATCCAGCTCAATGCCCATGTGGCCGAACAACGCCGTCAGGCCGCGAAAGCCGATGCTGTGCTGGCGTTCGGTGGCGTGGCATTGGCGGTTGCCGATGTGCGCGCCCATCACTTCCGGCGGGAAAAAGTAGCTCATGCCGCGTTGGATGCTCTGGCGCTCCAGCGCATCGTTGTTGTCCGAGGTCCAGAAACGGTGGCTGCGTTTGAGCACTTCGTAATCGATGCGGCCGCCGCCGGATGCGCAGGATTCAAACTCCACCGCCGGGAAACGCTGTTGCAACGTATCCAGCAGCCGGTAAAACTGCGCCGTCTGTGCGGTCAGCGACGCGTGGCCCAGGTGCGCGGGCTGTACGATTTCGCGGTTCATGTCCCATTTCACATAGTCGATATCATGCGCGCTCAACAGCCACTCCAGGCGCGCCAGCAGGTAATCAAACACCTGCGGGTTGCACAGATCGAGCACGTACTGGTGGCGGCCAGTGGGCTGTTGGTAACCCGCCAGCCCCAGTACCCAGTCCGGGTGGGCGCGGTACAGGTCTGAATCCGGGTTAATCATTTCCGGCTCCACCCAGATGCCGAACTCCATCCCCAGACGTTTTACGTGGCCGATCACCGGTTCCAGGCCGTCGGGGTATTTGCGTTCGTCAAGATACCAGTCCCCCAGGGCGGCGCGATCGTGATCGCGGCCGCGGAACCAGCCATCGTCAATGATAAAGCGCTCGACGCCCAGTTCGGCGGCCTGGCTGGCCATGCGCATGATGTATTCCGGCTGGTGATCGAAATAGATGCCTTCCCAGGTGTTAAGGTGCACCGGGCGCGGCTTGTTGCCGGGGAAATGCAGAATGTGCTGGCGCACATAGCGGTGGAACTGCTGGCTCAGGGCCGTCAGGCCGCGTTGCGAGCAGGCGGCGTACAGCCACGGCGTGCTCAGGCTGGCATTTTCTTCCAGCGCCATTTCCCCCGGCAGATACAGCGCTTCGGCCTGCACCAGGCGTCGGCCGTCGGTTTTCACATCCGCGCGCAGGCGGTGATTGCCGCTCCAGCCAAGGTGCACGCCCCAGACTTCCCCTTGCTGCTCGCTAAAGCCGGCGGTGCCGATCATCATGCCGGGGAAGTATTCGTGCGAGGTGCGGCCGCGGCGGTTTTCCTGTTGGTAGCCGCCGTGCGCCAGCGGGATGCGGTGTGGTTGAAATTCGCGGATCCAACGGCCGTGGAACGCCATCACTTCGCCGGCGCGCTCCGGCAGCGGCAACGTTAGCGCCAGGCGGTTCAGCCAGTAACGCTCCGGCTTGGTGTTGGTCAGGGTGTGGCGCATTTGCAGTACGCTGCTGGCTGTATCCAGCACCAGTTCGCTATGCAACTGCAGCCCGGCCTGGCGATCTTCAGCCAGAATCTCCAGTTGTTGCCCGGTATGGATCACATCGCAGGTGGTAAATACCGGCGACCAGTCCAGGCCGTCCCGGTGGCCTTCAACGCCGGGTGCGCCAAACAGGCCACGGCCCGCTTCGGCCGCCAGCGTCAGCGGGGTGTCAACGTCCAGGCGGCCATTCGGCACCGGGCGCCCCAGGGTCAGCACGTCCTGGGCTGTAAAATCGCTCAGATGCGGCCCCCAGTAGAGGATTTCTGCAAACGGGGAACAGCGCACGATAACGTCGGTAGCGGCGCTGGTTAGCCGCACAACGGTAGCTTCCATGATCGGGTTCCTTAATAAGCCATATTTGTGTTCCGATCAATAATCCGAAACGTTTTGGATTAAAACCGAAACGTTTCGGATCTGTGATCTGACTGGGCAAAAATGATGCTTATGGAAGGCTAGACTGCGAGCGGCAGATCGTCCGGGCTGGGTTTCAGTACAGGTTGCCACAGCACCTGTAGCTGCTCCAGCGGCTGGCGTTGGATCAGGCCCACCGTCATTTCGGCGATCTGTTTGCCCACCTGTTCGCGCGTGGCTTGCACAATCGCTGTGACGGGCAGATCGAGCAGGCTGTCCGGCGGCAGCCCGTCGTAGACCACCAGCGGAACCCCACCCGGCCCTAGGCGGCCAGCGTCGCGCAGCGCCATCGCCGCGCCTTCGCCGTGGCCGTTGCAATCGGTGATGATCGCCGTCGGCGGCGTGGCCTGCGCCAGCAACTGTTGGGTGGCAAGATAGCCGGCGCGCCGGCTGGGGGTAATGCGGCACAGGTATTCTTCATGCAGCGGCAGTTGGTTGGCCGCCAACCCGTCCAGATAGCCCTGGCGGCGTTGGCTGATAAAGGATTGGTGATTATTTTCCCCGAGATAGGCAATACGGCGGTGGCCAAGGTGCGCCAGGTAGTCCACCGCCATTTTGCAACCTGCGTGGTTGTCAAAGTCAAACCACGCGTAGTCGCCTTCTAACTGGCTGCGGCCGAGCGCCAGAAACGGGAAGTTCAGGCGTTGCAGCTGGTGCAGGCGCGGATCGTCATTCAGCGTGTGCGCCACGATCAGCGCATCCACCCGCTTACTTTCGATCAGGCGCGTAAAGGACAAATGCGGTGCTTCATCGGCAACCAGCAGCAGATCGATCTCGTGTTGCACCAGTTCATTGCTGATGCAGCCGACCATTTCCATAAAGGTGGCGTTGCCGAACGGATGGGAATTGAAGGGGAAAACCAGGCCAACGGCGTCGATCTTGCCCATTTTCAGACGGCGCGCCAGCGTATTCGGGCGGTATCCCATCTGGTTTGCCATTGTCTCCACCCGCTGACGCGTTTTTTGCGCCACATCATCGTAGCCGTTCAGCGCGCGGCTGACGGTCGTTATGGACAGGCCAAGTTCCTTGGCGATCGCTTTCAGGGACATAACATTCTCTGCTGAAAAATGACGGAAAGGGCAAGGCGAGAGTATCACAGGGCGCGGTGTTGGCGGGAGTAGCAGGGCCAGGAAATACGCCCTGGCCCAGGGCCGGTTAGCCTTGCTGGCCGGGGGCGGCGGCAAACCAATGCATGATCAGGGTAAAGGCGTGGGTTTCTGCATTGTAGATACGCGCGGCCTGTTGGAACCCCTGCTTGCGATAAAAGGCGCAGGCGCGATGATTTTCTTCGTAAACTTCCAGGCTCAACCAACGATAGCGGCACTGGACAAATTGCATCAGCGCCTGGCCCACCTGGCGGCCGTAAAAGGCCTGTTCTACGAACAACCCACCGACAAAGCGCTCTTCCAGGATGCTGATAAAGCCGACGATGCTGCCCGCGTGCAAATAAACCCAGGTTTTCGCCTGCGGCAAATAGCGTTCCCGCACCAGCCAGGTGCTCTGCCGCCAATAGCTTTCCGGCACGAACGGATGGGCCGCTATGGTGCTGATCAGCCACAGTTGTATCAGCCGTTCTGTATCTTCCCGGCAAGCGGCGCGGATCAGGCCCGGCATGATGCCGGATGGCAGATGCATTGGGTAAGATGATCGTTCACCAGCCCGCAGGCCTGCATAAAGGCATAGCAGGTGGTGGAGCCGATAAACTTGAAGCCGCGTTTTTTCAGCGCTTTGGACATGGCATCGGACTGCGGCGTCTTTGCCGGCACCTGGGCCAGCGTTTCCCAGTGGTTCAGCAGGGGTTTGCCATCGACAAATTGCCAGATGAACGCCACAAAGTCTTCGCCGGCGGCCTCCATCGCCAGATAGGCCCTGGCATTGTTGATGATGGCTTCAATTTTGCCCCGGTGGCGGATAATGCCGCTATTTTGCAGCAGGGCTTCTATGTCTTGCTCGGTCATGGCGGCAATGTGCTGCGGATCGAACTGGTGGAAGGCCCGGCGATAGTTTTCCCGTTTTTTCAGCACCGTGATCCAGGAAAGCCCAGCCTGTTGGCCCTCAAGACATAGCATTTCAAACAGCGCTTGGCCGCTGAGCGTGGGTTGGCCCCATTCATTGTCGTGGTAATCGATATACAACGGATCGGCTGTTACCCAGCCACAGCGTTTGTCTGTCATGCTGAATGCCCTTTTACTGTGTTTATTTACAGGTAATCATCGCCTGAAGCGGCCGGTTTGGCAAGTGTCTGTGGGTAAGATCATTGCTCAAGATTGCCCTGCTGCAGTTAATGGCAGCAGAGGTAACCAATAGGGTTAGAGCTGAATTTTTTTCAGAAAGGGCGTAGCGGTCATATAAGAAAGTACAGTGTCTGACTGTACTTTAGTACAACTATCATTTGCTGATAAAAACTCTTATCGTTATCAACAAGAGACTGAGTGCTCAAAAAAATACAAAAAAAAACTGATCCTGTTACCAGGATCAGCTAGCCATTTGGCCAACACCAGGGAAAATAGTTTAATTATTATCGTATCACCATAGATTATTTGTCAATTTCTTTCTCTTGCGTCAGTAATGTCGTCGGGGAAGTTATTGTTTTTTTTATGAAACTCAGATATTTCTTTGTTCTATGCAATTTAGAATTTTCCTATACTGTTAGTGGTATTTTCTTGGCCTATCGTTTTCTCTTCATAGAATGTTCATTGTTAATAATTTCAATTTAATTGATAAAAATCAATGCACTGGCACACATACTTGTGTCGCTAGACATTATTATTGAACATTTCTTTATATATCTTTCACCCGGTTTTCATCTTTGTATTTTTACAGACTGAAAATTTGTTTCATTGTGATAATATATCAAAGCTAATGTAATCATAAGTTAGTATATCCGTGCTTATTAGCAATGAAGGTTGTTTAGTCGTGTTTTACTTGATGGTTTGATTAAAGACTTTTTAATTATGCTAAATTATAATTGTATGTTATAGTTTAGCATAATTAATGTATTTTTTTAAGGAGATGGTTACGTGTCTATATCATTTTTTGATAATGAGTTTATCAACACCTCCATAAAAAATCATTTGGAAAGGAAGTTAAGCGAATATAATAATATTAAATATGCTTATGCAATAATGAATAAACGAAACCCGGCTAATTTTGAAATAATATCTAACCGGACAGAGTGGTTCGAGTTTTACAAAAATAATAATTATCAATTTATCGATCCAGTACTGATTATGGCATCGCACCGTATCACCCCTTTCTCTTGGGATGAAAATATAATGATCAGTTCAGGATTAAAACTCCCCAAGATTTTTGATATGGCGAAGAATTACAATATCATAAATGGATATACATTTGTGCTTCACGATCATTATCATAATCTTGTTGTCTTATCTCTTATCCTTGATGAGAATTGCGGGGATGATCTCGAGGGTAAAATAGAACAAGATAAAGACAAAATTCAAATGTTATTGATTACTACGCATGAGAAGCTCACAGAGCATTATCAGGAGCTGAATAGTCCTGATGATTTTGAGAAAATGAACAAAAAGGAGATATTCTCAAAGCGTGAGAATGAAATTATTTACTGGGCGAGTATGGGTAAATCCTATCCGGAAATTGCACTTATCTTGGGGATTAAGCTCACCACAGTAAAATATCATATTGGCAATGCCGTTAAAAAGCTAGGCGTTACCAATGCTAAACATGCCATAAGGCTTGGGATCGAGCTGCAGCTCATCAGACCGATTCTCCCGGATGCTGAGTGATAGTGGCCACGCATCTAGGCCGTTTTTGTTTGAGAGTAGCTCGTGCTTTTGGATGCGGTTAATGAGTGTTTGCTGGTTTTTATTATCTACGGGCATATAAATCAGGTAAATTTTCTGGTTCTTTTCTGACATCCCCTGTTCAACGATAGAAATTTTCCAACCGGAGCGCTGGAATATGATTAGCATTGGATGACTGATAATCGCATAAATCCCCTCATAATTTTTATCGCGGGCATAGTTGATCATGGATAAGAAAAGGATTGAACTAATTGGGTGTTGATGAAGCTGAAAGGAACGCACACGTTGTTTATCAATAAATAATCTGCTGGCTTCAAGGTAGTTACCTTCTGGAATATTGATTTTATTAAAATAATGCTTAAAGGTGCCTGTGATCATATTATTATATCTTGTTTCAATAAACCGCATGCTGCAAATAATAAGATTGTCACAGACGCCGAAAAGATACGTAGTATGTGAGTTGTCATACTCGTCGAATTCCATATTATTTTTGCAGTTTACAATCCAGTCGAGACGATCTTTAAACGTTTTTTTTCTAAGAGAGAATAACTCTGCAGATCTATTTTCAGAAAGTAGATCGTAATTCACATTGAAAATCTCTATCATTCTATTTTTTTCCTAATAAAATCAACCATGCTTTTTTATTTGCAATTCTTATAGCTAAGAATACCAAATTATAGCTAATAAGTAAATTTAGGCTATTTCAATAGTAGCTTGTCAAATATTAAAATAGAGGGGATTTATCTTTTTTATAACGTATTATTCTGTGAAAAAAATGTGCAAAAAATACTCGTGCAGCACCCGGAATAAAGTAGCGTTGTAGATGCGTTGGCTTTGCTCTTTGGCCCATCGTTGCGCTTGTCTTGATGAACTGCTGAGCACTTTGCTTGCTTTCACCCTGAGTGTGTTGGCGAGATATGGGGCTGCCGGCAGCCTTGGCACTGGCGATTTCCCCGGCCTTTTGGCGGCCAAAACCGCTTTTTGTTTGATGATTCGCACTTGATGCTGGATTGTGGCTGTATATCTTACGGTCAACGGGTATACTTGCGCATTCAATCTAAAACCACTTGTACCGCGTGCGAATTCAACATGCAAAAGTTTGATACCAAGACCTTTCAGGGCCTGATCCTGACACTGCAGGACTATTGGGCGCGCCAGGGCTGTACCATTGTTCAACCATTGGACATGGAAGTCGGCGCGGGTACCTCCCACCCTATGACGTGCCTGCGTGCGCTTGGCCCAGAGCCGATCGCCGCTGCCTATGTGCAACCTTCACGCCGCCCGACCGACGGTCGCTACGGCGAAAACCCTAACCGCTTGCAGCACTACTACCAGTTCCAGGTGATCATTAAGCCATCGCCGGAAAATATTCAGGAACTGTATCTGGGCTCGCTGAGAGAGCTGGGGTTGGATCCCACCATCCATGACATCCGCTTCGTTGAAGACAACTGGGAAAACCCGACGCTCGGCGCCTGGGGCCTGGGTTGGGAAGTGTGGCTGAACGGGATGGAAGTGACGCAGTTCACCTACTTCCAGCAAGTGGGCGGCCTGGAATGCAAACCGGTTACCGGCGAGATCACCTACGGCCTGGAGCGCCTGGCGATGTACATCCAGGGCGTGGACAGCGTTTACGATCTGGTGTGGAGCAATGGCCCGCTGGGCGTCACCACCTACGGCGATGTGTTCCACCAGAACGAAGTGGAGCAGTCCACCTATAACTTCGAATACGCCGACGTCGATTTCCTGTTCACCTGCTTCGAGCAGTATGAAAAAGAAGCGCAAAAGCTGCTGGCGCTGGAAAAACCGCTGCCGCTGCCGGCTTACGAACGTATCCTGAAGGCTGCCCATACCTTCAACCTGCTGGATGCACGCAAGGCGATCTCGGTTACCGAGCGCCAGCGTTATATTCTGCGTATCCGCACGCTGACCAAAGCCGTTGCCGAGGCCTACTACGCTTCCCGCGAAGCGCTGGGCTTCCCGATGTGTAAAAAGAATTAAGAGGCAGCCATGACACAACAGACTTTCCTGGTGGAAATCGGCACGGAAGAGCTGCCGCCGAAGGCTCTTCGTTCACTGGCAGAAGCTTTTGCCGCTAATTTTACCGCCGAACTGGACAACGCCAGCCTTGAACACGGCGCCGTCACTTGGTTTGCCGCGCCGCGCCGTCTGGCGCTGAAAGTGGCCAACCTGAGCGCCGCTCAGGCCGATCGCACCGTTGAAAAACGCGGCCCGGCGATTGCCCAGGCGTTCGACGCCGAAGGCCGCCCAAGCAAAGCGGCCGAAGGCTGGGCGCGCGGCTGCGGCATCAGCGTTGATCAGGCGGAACGCCTGAAAACCGACAAAGGCGAATGGCTGCTGTACCGCGCCCACGTGAAGGGGCTGTCGGCGCAGGAACTGCTGGTCGATATGGTCAGCAATGCACTGAGCAAACTGCCGATTCCAAAATTGATGCGCTGGGCCGATAAAGAAACCCAGTTTGTGCGGCCGGTGCACACCGTTACCCTGCTGTTGGGCGAGCAGGTGATCCCAGGCACCATCCTGGGCATCGAATCCGGGCGCACCCTGCGCGGCCACCGATTCATGGGCGAAGCGGAATTCACCATCAACAACGCCGACCAATATCCGCAGATCCTGCTGGAGCGCGGCAAAGTGGTGGCGGATTACGCCGTGCGTAAAGCCATCATCAAGCGCGATGCCGAACTGGCGGCGCAAAAGATTGGCGGCAAAGCCGATCTGAGCGAGAGCCTGCTGGAAGAAGTGGCGTCGCTGGTGGAATGGCCGGTGGTGCTGACAGCCAAATTCGAAGAGAAATTCCTGGCGGTGCCGGCGGAAGCGCTGGTCTACACCATGAAGGGCGACCAGAAGTACTTCCCGGTGTATGACGCCGCGGGCAAACTGCTGCCGAACTTCATTTTTGTTGCCAACATCGAATCCAAAGATCCGCAGCAAATCATCGCCGGTAACGAAAAAGTGGTGCGCCCGCGCCTGGCGGACGCCGAGTTCTTCTTCAATACCGACCGCAAGCAACGCCTGGAAGACAACCTGCCGCGCCTGGAAACCGTGCTGTTCCAACAGCAACTGGGTTCGCTGCGCGACAAGACCGACCGCATTCAGGCGCTGTCGGGCTGGGTTGCCGGCCAGATTGGCGCCGACGTCAACCACGCTACCCGCGCCGGGTTGCTGTCGAAGTGCGATCTGATGACCAACATGGTGTTCGAATTCACCGATACTCAGGGCGTGATGGGCATGCACTACGCGCGCCATGACGGTGAGGCCGAAGATGTGGCGGTGGCGCTGAATGAACAGTATCAGCCGCGCTTCTCCGGCGACGATCTGCCGCATTCCCTGGTGGCGTGCTCGCTGGCGATCGCCGACAAGATGGACACCCTGGCCGGTATTTTCGGCATCGGGCAACATCCGAAAGGCGATAAAGACCCGTTCGCCCTGCGCCGTGCCGCGCTCGGTGTGCTGCGCATCATCGTTGAGAAAAACCTGCCGTTGGATCTGCAAACCCTGGCGGAAGAGGCGGTGCGCCTGTATGGCGATAAGCTGACCAACGCCAATGTGGTCGACGACGTGGTGGAATTCATGCTGGGCCGCTTCCGCGCATGGTATCAGGAAGAAGGCCACGCGGTGGACACCATTCAGGCCGTGCTGGCACGCCGGCCGACCAAACCGGCGGATTTCGACGCGCGGGTGAAAGCTGTGAGCCATTTCCGCACCCTGGATGCGGCGGCGGCGCTGGCGGCAGCCAACAAGCGCGTTTCCAACATCCTGGCCAAGTCTTCCGATACGCTGAATGACGAAGTCCAGGCGTCGGTGCTGAAAGATCCGGCCGAGCTGCAACTGGCCACCCACGTGGTGGTGCTGCGCGATAAGCTGCAACCGCTGTTTGCCGCCGGCCGTTATCAGGAAGCGCTGGTGGAACTGGCCGCGCTGCGCGAGCCGGTCGATGCGTTCTTTGATAGCGTGATGGTGATGGCGGAAGATAACGACGTGCGCGTCAACCGCCTGACGCTGCTGAGCAAGCTGCGCGAGCTGTTCCTGCAGGTGGCGGATATTTCCGTGCTGCAGTAAGCGTTGCCGCAGTAAAACAGGAATGCCAGCCGGTTATGCCGGCTGGCATTTTTTTATGTTACGCCGCGCTGATTTCGATCAGCATCAACAACTGCCCGGCCTGTACCTGGCTGCCCGCCGGGCGGTTAAGCGCACGCACCACCCCGGCCACCGGGGCGGCGATCGGTATCTCCATTTTCATCGATTCCAGAATTCCCAGCGTTTGCCCTTCCTGCACCGTTTCACCGGGCGTGACCAACCACTGCCACACGCTGCCTGCCACCAGGCTGTCCACCCCATGGCAGTTCTCCGGAATGGTTTCCTGTTCCAGCGGCTGCTGCTCCTGCTGGCTGCTGTCAAAGGTGAACTGGCCGTCGGCGCGCCAGCGCGCCAGTTCGGCATCAAACGCCCGCTGGCGCCGCTGTGCAAAGGCCGTAATTTCCGCCTGCTGCTGCGCAAGAAACGCCTGATATTGCGACAGGCTGAAGCTGCCTTCCTCCACCCGTAGCGGGTAATCGCCGTACGGGAAGCGTTCGCGGATGTCGAGCAGCTCCTCTGCGCTCACCGGGTAAAAACGCAGTTGATCGAAGAAACGCAGCAGCCACGGCTGGTTGAATTCCGGGGTTTGGCGATCGCGGTTCCACATTTGCAACGTGCGGCCGACGAACTGGTAGCCGCCGGGCCCTTCCATGCCGTACACGCACAGATAGGCGCCGCCGATACCGACGGAGTTTTCCGCCGTCCAGGTGCGCGCCGGGTTGTATTTGGTGGTTACCAGCCGGTGGCGCGGATCGAGCGGGGTGGCGACCGGTGCGCCCAGATAGACATCCCCCAGCCCCATCACCAGATAACGGGCGTTGAACACGATCTCTTTGACCTGCTCCACCGAATCCAGACCGTTGATGCGGCGGATAAACTCAATGTTGCTCGGGCACCAGGGCGCGCCGGGGCGCACCGACTGGGTATATTTGGCGATGGCTTCATGGCAGGCGGCGTCATCCCAACTGAGCGGCAGCCACACGGTGCGCGAAGGCACCTGCGCGCCCTGCAGATCGCCCAGCTGTTGTTCCGCCGCTTGCAGGTGCGCCAGCAAGCGCTCGCGCGGGCAGCGCAGCGCGTCGAAATGGATCTGCAGCGAGCGGATACCCGGCGTCAGTTCCAGCATGCCCGGCAGCGGGTGCTGTTCCAGCCACTGCATCAGCGCATGCACCCGGAAGCGTAACGCAATATCCAGCACCTGTTCGCCATACTCCAGCAGCAGGAAGCGATCGCCGGCGCGGCGGCAGGTCACCGCCGGCAAGCCGCCGTGCGCGGCGCGGTGGAACAGAATCGGGTTGCCCGGCGCAGCCGGCGGTATGTGCACAGGCGCGGCCGGCAGCGCGGCGATGTCCTCTTCCGCCCGTTGGGCGAAGCGGTCGGCATCTTCCAGCGTCACGGGGATAAAGCGCAGGGTATCGCCGGCCTTGAGCTGGCCGAGCTTCCACAAATCGGCGTGGATCACCGTTGCCGGGCAGACGAAACCGCCGAGCGACGGGCCGTCCGGCCCCAGGATCACCGGCATATCGCCGGTGAAGTCGATGGTGCCGAAGGCGTAGGCGTTGTCGTGGATGTTGGACGGGTGCATGCCCGCTTCGCCGCCGTCGCTGCGCGCCCACTGCGGTTTAGGGCCGATCAAGCGCACGCCGGTGCGGCTGGAGTTGTAATGCACCTGCCACTCGGCGGCGAAAAAGGCGCTGATATCGCTGTCGGTGAAGAATTCCGGCGCGCCGTGCGGCCCGTAGATCACCCGCAGTTGCCAGGTATTCCGCCACGGCGGCGCCATCTCGGCCGGCAGCGCCTGTGCGCTGCAGTGCGCCGGGGCCGCCAGGTGCAGCACATCGCCGCTGCGCAGTGCGCGCCCGGCATGGCCGCCGAAACGGCCCAGGGTGAAGGTGCTGCGGCTGCCCAGATAGGCCGGGCAATCCACGCCGCCGGCCAGCAGCAGGTAGCTGCGGCAACCGGCGCCGCTCACCTTGCCCAGCGCCAGCGTTTGGCCGGCTTTGGCGTTCACCACTTGCCACAGTGGCAAGGGCTGGCCGTCGAGAGTGGCGTCAATCTGCGCGCCGGTAATCGCCAAGGCGCAATCGCAATTAACGCGCAGCGTCGGCCCGCGCAGGGTGATCTCCAGCCCGGCCGCCTGCGGATCGTTGCCCAGCAGGCGGTTGCCGATCCTGAATGAGCGGCCGTCGAATGGCCCGGAAGGCGGCACGCCGATATGCCAGTAACCGATGCGCCCGGGCGCGTCCTGAACGCTGGTTAGGGTGCCGGGGCTGAGCACGTCCAGCGTCGCTGGCCGGTATATCACCGTGCCAAGGGTGGCGGTAATGAGAGTGCCGTCGCGCACCGCGGGCAGCGTTAACAGGTGGCGCAGGTAGCCGAGGTTGGTTTCCACGCCGTACAGCGTGGTCTGGGCGAGGGTAGTTTGCAGCGCCGTCAGCGCGCTGGCGCGATCGGCGGCGTGAACGATGACCTTAGCCAGCATCGGATCGTACAGCGCGGGCACTTCGCTGCCGCTGTCGACCCAGGTGTCGATCCGCAACCGGGCGCCGGGCGCTTGCTGCGGGAACGCCACCTGGCTCAACAGCCCGGCGCACGGCTGGAACTGCTTGGCGGCGTCTTCGGCGTATAGCCGCACCTGCACCGCATGGCCCTGCGCCGGCGGCACGTTAAGGGCCGGCAGGCAACCGGCGCCCAGCTCCACCATCCAGCGCACAATGTCCACGCCATACACCATTTCGGTGACGCCGTGTTCCACCTGCAGCCGGGTGTTGACCTCCAGAAAGTAGAAGCGATCCTGGGCGACATCGTAAACGAACTCCACCGTGCCGGCGCTGCGGTAGTTGACCGCCTGGCACAGCCGCACCGCGGTTTGGTGCAGCGCGCTGCGCACCTCATCACTGAGGTGCGGCGCCGGGGTTTCTTCGATCACTTTCTGGTTGCGGCGCTGCGCCGAGCAGTCACGCTCGCCCAGGGCGATCACTTGGCCCGCGCCGTCGCCGAAAATTTGCACTTCGATGTGCCGGGCCTGGGCCACAAATTTTTCCACAAACACGCCGTCGTTGGCGAAGTTATTGCCCGCCAGCCGTTTGACGTGGGTAAACGCTTTGGCCAGCGCCTGGGCATCGTCGCAGCGCTGCATACCGATACCGCCGCCGCCGGCGGTGCTTTTCAGCATCACCGGGTAGCCCATCGCCGCTGCGGCGCTCAACGCCTGCTGCTCGCTGGTCAGCAGATCGCTGCCCGGCAGCAGCGGCACCTGGTTTTGCTGCGCCAACGCCCGCGCCCGGTGTTTAAGGCCGAACGCCGCCATCTGTTCCACCGTAGGGCCGAGAAACACGATCTGTGCCTGTTCGCAGCGGGTGACGAAGCCGGCGTTTTCACTGAGAAAACCATAGCCGGGATGGATGGCCTGTGCGCCGGCGCGCTGTGCGATGGCAATGAGCTTGTCCTGATTGAGATAGGTTTCGCGCACGCTGCCTTCGCCCAGGCTGAAAGCGCAATCGGCATGACGGACGTGCAGCGAATGGCGATCGGCTTCGGCGTAGACCGCAATGGCTTTGATGCCGAGCTGTTGCAGTGTGCGGATGATGCGCACGGCGATTGCGCCCCGGTTGGCGATCAATACGCAGTTGAACATGGTGCGTTCTCTTTCAAAGGCAGGCCGTCCTGCGTTTTGTTATGCGATGGCGGGTCGTCCCGTCATGTTCCCTGACTCGCCCCCAGGAAAAAGGGGCCGTTCCCGTGCGATTAGGGTTACCAGACTTCCACTTCAATCGGCGTCGGGTTGTAAGCGTTGCACGGGTTGTTCAACTGCGGGCAGTTGGAGATCAGCACCAGTACGTTCATTTTCGCCACCAGCTCGACGTATTTCCCCGGCGCGGAAAGCCCGTCGGCGAAGGTCAGGCCACCTTCCGCGGTGACCGGCACGTTCATAAAGAAATTGATGTTATGGGTGATGTCGCGCTTGGTCAGGCCGTATTCCGGGTGTTCGGCGATCGCCAGCATCCAACTGTCGCGGCAGGCGTGCATATGGCGTTTTTCCAGATCGTAGCGCACGGTGTTGCTTTCGGTGGAGCAGGCGCCGCCCAGGGTGTCGTGGCGGCCGCAGGTGTCGCCGACGATCTCCAACATCGGGCGATCGTCGTTGGAGCGCAGCACGGTGCCCAGGCCCAGGTACAGGTTTTGCTGGCCGCGCAGGGTATCCATGGCGCTGTAGCGCTCGGCGGTGTCATCGGCGTTGAAGAACAGCGTATCCGCCGCCTGGTTGCCTTCCAGATCGGTGATGCGCAGCGTTTGCCCGGCGTTGACGCGGTACAGCCAGTAATCGCCGGCGCCGATGGTTTTGCGGTAAACGGAAGGGGTTGCGGTGTTCATCATCAGGCTCCTGCGTAGTAGAGGTGGTTGTTGGCCAGGCCGCGGCGGTTTTCCTCGATGGTCAGGCAGTGTTCCGGCAGCGGCGCGCTACCGGCCAGCAGGGCGATGCCGACCGCGCCGCGCGGGTATTGGGCGGCGGTGGACAACGGGTGCGGGCAGGTGTGCAGCAGCACCAGCGCGTCCATCGCAAAGCGCAGCGTGACGCTGGCGCCGGGGTGCGGCGTTGCCGCCAGGCGCAGGTTGCCGTCGGCGTCGGCCTCCACGCGGGAGAACAGATTGAGGCTGGCGGCCATATCGCGTTTGCCCAGGCCGTATTTCGCCAGTTCGGTCAGCAGGCTGTCATAGCCGTTCTGGTGGCGTTCGTTCCGCGCCTGTTGGTAATCCAGTGTGCCGAACTGTTTGGCTACCTGCGCGGCGTTGCTGGTGCCGCAGACGGTGTCGTGCCAGCCGGCGTCATCCTGTTCAATGCCGCAGAAGATGCGGCCCATATCGGAATACAGGCAGTGCCCGGCGGTCAGGCGGAACGTGTGCTGGCACTTCAGCGTATCAGCGGCGTTGTAGCGTTCCAGCAGGTTCTCCGGGTTGTAGAACAACATGCCGACGTTGGCGCCGCCGGTAATATCGGTGATCCGCAGCGCCATGCCGCGGCGCACGCGCAGCGACCAGTGGGCGCCGGCGGGCAATTGGGTTTGGTACAGGCTGTCTGTCATCATTCTCTCCTTTTAGCGTTCAGGCCCGTTGGGCCGGCGGATAGACCAGGCTGCTCACGTGCTCGATCGGCACGGCGGGCGTGCGGTCGAGCGGGATGTCATAGGTGATGCTGGCGCCGTATGCGTCCGGGGCCTGCGGATCGTGGCGCAGTTTGTCGAATACCCACAGGCGCGAGCCGAGGGAAAACCCTTCTTTCAGATCGTGGGTGATCATAAAGATCGTCAGGCGGTGCTGTTGCCACAGTTCGGTGATCAACTGGTGCATATCGGCGCGGATGCCGGGATCGAGCGCGCCGAACGGTTCGTCCAGCAACAGGATGCGCGGCTTTTTCATCAGCGCCTGTGCCAGCGCCAGCCGTTGCTGCATACCGCCCGAAAGCTGGTGCGGGTATTTTTGCAGCGCCTGGCCCAGCCCCACCTGTTGCAGCATGGCGGCGGCCCGCTCGGCGATGGCGCGGCGTTTGCTTCCCCACACGCGGCCGAGCAGGCGCGCCTGGCTGAATTCATCGCCCAGCATCACGTTTTCCTGGGCGTTGAGGTGTGGGAAAACCGAATAGCGCTGGAACACCACGCCGCGGTCTTCCCCTGGTTCCTGGCGGATCGGCTGGCCGTCCAGCAGCAGTTGGCCGCGGCTGGGGGATTCGGTGCCGAGCATCATTTTCAGGAAGGTGGTTTTCCCGCAGCCGGAGGCGCCGACGATCGACACGAACTCGCCTTCTTCCACGCTGGCGTTGACCCGCTCCAGCACCACCTGGGCGCCGTAATGTTTTTCCAACTGCTTCATTACTAACAGGCTCATGGGGTGTTCCTTAGCGTGCGTAATACCAGGGCCAACAGCGGCGGCTGATGCTGCTGAGCAACACATCCAGCAGGAAGGCCAGTAGCGTGATCCAGGCGACGTAAGGCAGGATCACATCCATTGCCAGATAGCGGCGCATCAGGAAGATGCGGTAGCCCAGCCCTTCGGTGGAGGCAATGGCCTCGGCGGCGATCAGGAACAGCCAGGCAGAACAGAGCGACAGGCGCACGGCTTCCAGCAGGCGCGGCAGCAGCTGCGGCAGGATGATGCGCCACAGGATCTGGCCGCTGTGCGCCCCTAACGTCAGCGCCTTGATCAGCTGTTCTTGCGGAATGGCCTGTACCCGCTGCTGCAAGTCGCGGGCGATAAACGGCGCCACGCCGATCACGATCAGCACCACTTTAGAGACTTCCCCCAGCCCGAACACAATGAACAGGATGGGCAGCACCGCCAGCGGCGGGATTAACGCAAAAAGCGTGATCAGCGGCGACAGCAGGGCGCGTACCGCGGGCAGGGCGCCGCAGAATACCCCGAGCGCCAGCCCCAGCCCGCTGCTGATCAGAATGCCGATCAGCAGGCGCAGCAGGCTGGCGCCGGTATCGATCCACATCAGGTATTCCCCGGTGCGCGGGCTGGGCTGCAGCGCCATGCGCGCCAGCGCGTCGCCCATGCTGCCAAAGCTCGGCAGCAGTTTGTCGGAGGCATTAGCCGCCAGCCGTGCGTCGGAAGCCATCAGGTAGATCACCGTCAGCAGCAACAGCGGCAGAAAGCCGAGCAGTACCCGTGACAGCCTGTCCGGCTGGTAGTTAATGATTTTTTTCATCATCGGCCCCGTGGCTTTACAACTGGTTGGCTGCCGCCAGCTTCAGGTAGCTGTCATCAAAATGCAGTTTGATGTTGCCGGCGTTGCCCCAGGTGCCAGCCGGCGTGCTGATGCCCACCACGTCGGCGCTGGGGGCGTTATCGCCCAGCAGCCCATGACGGAAGGAGAACTCCGCCACCGCCTGCATGGTGGTTTTCAACTGGGCGTTCTGAGTAAACGCCAATGCCTGTTGCGGCGTGCTGAACAGATGGGTGGCCGCTAACTGCTGGTCGAAGCCGGCCAGATCGGTGCCGGAGGCCTGCGCCATTTGGCTGCGTGCGGCCACCGCTTCGGCGCTGTCGCCCGCCATGGTGCGCAGGGTTTCATACCAGGCGCCGGTCAGCGCTTTGCCAAGCTCGGGGTGTTTTTGCAGCGTAGCGCGGTTGACCACCAGCAGATCGAGGATCTCGCCGGGGATTTGCGCGGAAGAGAACAGCAGGTGGCTGTCGGGTTGCTGTTTGGCGGCGGCCAGCAGCGGGTTCCAGGTGACGATCGCTTTCACGCTCGGCGTACTGAAAGCGGAGACCAGATCGGCGTCGGCGGTATTGACCACCTGCACGTCTTTTTCGCTCATGCCGGCCTTTTCCAATGCGCGCGCCAGCAGGTAATGCGAAACGGAAAGCTCCACCAGGTTGATCGGCTGCCCTTTCAGCGCCGCCATATCGCCCTGGCCCTTGATCAGGATGCCGTCATTGCCGTTGGAGTAGTCGCCGACGATCAGCGCCGTGCTGTCCACGCCGCCGGCGGCGGGAATGGTCAGCGCGTCCATGTTGGTCATGGTGCAGCCGTCAAAGCTGCCGGCGGTATATTGGTTGACCGACTCGATGTAGTCGTTGATCTGAACGAACTGGATATCAATGCCGTATTTATCGGCCCATTTTTTGACGATGCCGTGCTGCTGGGCGTAATCCCAGGGCATCCAGCCCACATAGACGGACCAACAGAGTTTGAAACTGGGTTTGGCGCTCGCCAGGGTCGGCAGGCTGGCCAACAGGGCGCTCAATAAGACGGTGCCCTGCAGCAGGCGTTGGCAGAATTTAATCATGTGATGTCCTCTGACGTTAACCACGGAATAAAGGCAGGTCGGCGGCGAGAACGATCTCGCGTTGGCCTCCCGGGCTTTTATCCCGCCGTGTAACCGCCAGAGGGCGGTCGGCCACTCTCGGACCAGCGCCTGTTGCCAGACCGGAACCCTAGTGACCTATTGCAAATTGTCGTGCGACAACGGTGACCCGCTACCGCTCCTGCAGGCAGGAATTAAGCAAGATACTTGCCAGTTTGTGAAGAAATCGCCTATCCGGCTTGTTTTATCAGGTTATTTGTTCGCCATTGACGTGCTGCGCTATTCGGTGAATGATGGGCGGGCGGTCGCTTTTGGCGCAGCCTGCACTACGGCGAAGCATTTCACCGCGCAATGGGCGCACCATGGTGAATCGCGTATCGCATTGCCGGCAGTTGATCTATTCTTATAGGCGCACGGAGTGCGGCAAAAGGCATGGAGCCCGATGAAAAAGTACGTTTATAACAGGAGTTATGTCACATGGCGGTAGGGATCCAGAGCAGAAGCCTGATGCGTTGGTTGGTGCCGGTATTGGCATTGTTGGCAGTCCTGCAGTTGACTGCCTGTGGCGATAAAGAGCCGGAACAGCGCAAGGCGTTCATTGATTACTTACAAAATACCGTGATGCGCAGCGGCGTGAGAATTCCCACGCTGAGCGAAGATCAAAAGCAGAAGTTCGGCAATTATGCCGGCGATTATGCGATTTTAGTCGGCTTTTCCCAGCAGTTATCCAAATCGGTGGACGCCAGCCTGACGCCGGCGCTGGATCTGGTTAATCAGGTCCGCGTCGCGCCAGACTATATCGCCAAGCGCGATGCGCTACAGCAGTCCGTCGGTGCGTTGAACCTGCTCGGCCAGCAGATTCAGTCGGCGAAATCGCAGGCGGACACGGCACGCGCGGCGTTGAAGCAGCCGGACGATCTGAAGGCCGTGTACAACCAGGTGTATGACAAGGTGGTCACCGATCCAGCCAACGCGCTGATGCCGGCTATCCCAACCACCGCCACGTTCCTGCAGGATTTGGTGCAGGTGGGGGATTTCCTGCAGGCGCAGGGTAACCAGGTGAGCTTCAACAACGGCGGTGTGCAGTTCCGCACCCAGCAACAGGCGGCGCAGTACAACACCATGATGTCGAACCTGGTGGCGCGCCAGCAGAACCTGTTGAATGCGCAGAGCACCGTGCAGCGCGTGATGCAGTAACCGTAAAGCCAGCGGCGGCGCCCGTGCAGGGCGCTACCACCGGGGCGGGGCTTAACCCGCCTCCATTTCGCGTTTAAATACCGCCAGCGTATGGGCCTTGACCCGAATGAACTCCGGATCGCTCATGGCTTCGGCGTTGCGTGGGCGTGCCAGGTTGAACGGCACAATCTCCGCCACCTGGGTGGGGCGCCGCGTCAGCAGCAGGATCTCATCGGCGAGGAAAACCGCGTCTTCCAGATCGTGCGAGACAATCAGCATGGTAACGCCGGTCGCCAGCTGCACTTGTTGCAGTTTGTCGCGAATAAACAGCGTCATTTCAAAATCGAGTGCGGAAAACGGCTCGTCCAGGAACATCACCTCCGGCTTAACCGCCAGCGCGCGCATGATGCACACGGTTTGCTGTTGGCCGCCGGAAAGCTCATACGGGTAGCGGTTCAGATCAAAACGGATATCAAACATTTGCGCCAGTTCTTCCACCCGCGCTTTGACTTCTCTTTCTTTCATGCCGCGCCGTTTCAGCGGGTAGGCGATGTTTTTCCAGGCGCTCATCCAGGGGAACAGCGCATCGCGGTAGTTTTGGAACACGTAGCCGATATTGGTTTCGGAAAGCTTTTTGCCGTCGAACAGAATCTGCCCTTGATCGAGCGGCAGCAAGCCGGCAATCATGTTCATCAGCGTTGATTTGCCGCAGCCGTTGGGGCCGAAAATGGAAACGATCTTTCCCCTGGGCAGATCCAGATTCAGATCGCTATACAGGGGTTGGCCGGCGAAGGATTTATACAGCCCGCGGATGGTGACGTGGGTGTTGGGCTTTGGCCAGGATGGATTACTCATGCTTTGCCACTCCAGTGTACGCAGCGTTTTTCAATTAACAAAAATGCCAGGTTAAGCAGATAGCCAAAGGCGCCGGTCAGCAGAATGGATGCATACATATCCTTGATATTAAACAACTGCTGAGCATCAATAATGCGGTGGCCAAGGCCGGTTTCCGAGCCGATAAACATTTCCGCGACGATGACGATGACCAACGCCATCGAGACGCCGGTTCGCAGCCCAACGAAGGTTTGCGGCAGGCTTTCCATCAGCATGATGTCTTTGAAGATATGCCAGCGGGGCACCCCCATGACGTGGGCCGCCATGATGCGGGTCTTTTTGGCATTCATCACCCCGTAGGCGCTGTTAAACAGGATGACCAACACCGCGGCGAAAGCGGCGATGGCGATTTTATTGGCATCGGTGATGCCGAAAATCAGCATAAACAGCGGGATCATGGCCGATGAGGGCGTGGAACGGAAGAAATCCACCAGGAACTCCACGCTGCGGTAAACGCGCTCATTGCTGCCCAGAATCACACCCAACGGCACGCCGATCACGGCGGAAAACACAAAGGCCATCATCGTGCGGTACAGCGTGGCGCCGATGTCCTGGTTCATGCCGCCGCTCACCAGCGCTTCGAACAAATAGCGCAGCGTTTCCACCGGTGAAGGCAGCAGCACCGGGTTGAGCCATTTGGCGCTCACCGCCGTTTGCCATAATACAAACAGGATGGCAGGCCCGATCAGGGGTAAGAGCCTGTTTCCCCAATTTTTGGTCATATCATCCCTCTACGCACGATAAATCAGTGATGCAACGTCTACCGGTTTGCTGAAAATCTTGCGCTCGGTGAACACGTCGTAAAATTTCTGGAACCACTGCAGATTGTCGCCGGTGAGCTGGTCATACATGACAAAGCCGGGCAGCGGCACTTCATGCACCAGCGCCGGCTCAATGCCGGTATAGCCCGCCACGTATTGGCGCGAAGCCTCCGGCTGTTGCTGAATAAACTCAACCGCCTGGCCGTATGCCTGGGTGAACAGCTGCGCCCGCTGTGGGTTGGCGCTGATAAAGCTGCTGGTCAGCGCCGCCGCGCCGCCGAACCAAGGGGCGCTGGCATCGCCTAGCACGTATTTGGAAATTACGCCGGTTTCCAACACCTTGCCCATCCCCTTGATGCGCGCCACCGTACCGGTCGGCTCCAGGGTATACACCCCGTCGATTTGCCCGGCGGCCAGCGATGGCGCATGCTGGCCCACCGGCAACTCGATGACTTTGGTGTCGCTGAAGCCGTTTTTTTCCAGAATGATTTTCGTCATGGTCACGTTCTGGATGCCGGGGCCGCAGGCGATACGCTTGCCCTGCAGATCCGAAATGCGCGTTGCGCTACTGTTGACCGGCACCAGGAACTCGTCCAACACCATTTTTTCATTGGATGGGTTCGAGCAGATGATTTTGAATAGCTCTGGGCTGGTGATGGCGCCAAGACCCAGCGCGCCGGTAGCGGTGCCGTTAGCGCAGCCGTGAATACGGCCGGTGATCATCGCTTCCACGACCTGTTGCGGGCTGGCGAACTTCACGGCCTTCACGTTCAACCCTGCCTGTTTGAAAATGCCTCTTTCAACGCCGGTGTACAGCGGCAACCCGCCGACAATCGGCCAGTAGCCGATAAGGATTTCATCATCGGCCGCCAAGGCCGGCGTGCTGTGCAGCATGCTGGCCAAGGTTATGCCGCCCAAACTTAGGGCGGATAACTTCATTAACCGACGACGCTGAATATCAATTTTTTCATCATTATGGTCGCGCATAACTATTCCCCAGTGTTATTGACAGGATACAAACTTGTATACAAGGCCAGCTAACGTATGCAGAACTTATGCCAAAAATAAAAAACAAGGTAATACAACAGGATGTAACGTTTTTGGCCCAAGCGGCGCACCGCAATGAGGCGAAGCGCTGTGGTGGTGCACTGCCGGCATCGCCTTCGTGGGGCGTGGTATGGCAAGAGCGATTTCCTGGCCTTATTTACTCACTCTTCATGTTGTTATTGTTCTCTCCAATGCCGGCAGGGTTAGAAATGTAATTTTATTTCATTTTTTACGTTGCCGTTTTCAGCGCCGTATCGGCGAAAACCAGGAAGGAGATCAACCTCTCGTTTTGCTCGCCGCAGTGAAAAGTTAATTGTGATTAACATCACAATTAACAAACAAATCAGTCATACAAAATAGTGATACAAGTCACATTTTTCCCGGCGTAACCGGTCTTTTTTTAACAATGTGCTTTTTTTACATTCAATTATTGTGATCTAAGTCACCATTACCCCCCTGTAATGGGTATGTCTGATGTGACGTATATCACAAAATTTTCACACGATATTCCCCTCAAAAAGCGCGTGCTAGAGTCCGCTTCGCATACAGCAGCAACTCGACGATTCCGTCACGACAAATATCACGCGCTCTTATTGTCAGCGCGTAACAATAGGGGTGGGGTTTATGTTTTCACCAGATATCAAGGTCAAGGTTCAGAACTTTGGCCGCTTCCTGAGCAATATGGTGATGCCCAATATCGGTGCATTTATCGCCTGGGGCATTATCACCGCACTGTTTATTCCAACCGGTTGGCTGCCGAACGAAACGTTAGGCAAACTGGTCGGCCCGATGATCACCTATTTACTGCCGCTGCTGATCGGTTATACCGGTGGGCGCCTGGTGGGCGGCGAACGTGGCGGCGTGGTCGGTGCTATCACCACCATGGGGGTGATCGTCGGCGCCGATATGCCAATGTTCCTCGGCTCAATGATTGCCGGCCCGTTGGGCGGCTGGGCTATCAAACGTTTCGACCGTTGGGTTGACGGCAAGATCAAAAGCGGCTTTGAGATGTTGGTCAACAACTTCTCCGCCGGCATTATCGGCATGCTGCTGGCGCTTCTGGCTTTCATGGCCATCGGGCCGCTGGTCGAAGGGCTTTCGCACATCCTGGCGGCGGGCGTCAACATCATGGTGCAGAACAACCTGCTGCCATTGACGTCGATCTTCGTCGAACCGGCGAAAATCCTGTTCCTGAACAACGCCATTAACCACGGTATCTTCTCGCCGTTGGGCATCCAGCAGGCGACGGAAGCCGGCAAATCGATCTTCTTCCTGATTGAAGCCAACCCTGGTCCGGGGCTGGGCGTACTGATGGCCTATATGTTCTTTGGCCGCGGCAATGCCAAGCAGTCTGCCGGCGGCGCGGCGATTATCCACTTCTTCGGTGGTATTCACGAAATCTACTTCCCGTATGTGCTGATGAACCCACGCCTGATCCTGGCGGTGATTCTGGGCGGCATGACCGGGGTATTCACCCTGACCTTACTGAACGGTGGCCTGGTTTCCCCGGCTTCCCCTGGCTCAATCCTGGCCGTGCTGGCAATGACGCCAAAAGGCGCTTACTTCGCCAACCTGGCGGCGATCGCCGCGGCATTTGCGGTTTCCTTCGTGGTTTCAGCCTTCCTGTTGAAAACCACCAAAGCAAAAGACGAAGACGAACTGGAAGAAGCTACCCGCCGCATGCAGGACATGAAAGCGCAGTCGAAGGGCGCGGCTACTCCAGCTAACGCGCTGGTGGATGGCGATCTGAGCACTGTACGCAAAATCATCGTCGCCTGTGACGCCGGCATGGGCTCCAGCGCCATGGGCGCCGGTGTACTGCGCAAAAAAGTGACCGACGCCGGGTTGAAAAATATCTCGGTAACCAACTGCGCGATCAACAGCTTGCCGGACGATGTGGATTTGGTGATCACCCACCGCGATCTGACCGAGCGCGCCATGCGGCATGCGCCGCAGGCACAGCACATCTCGCTGACCAACTTCCTCGATAGCCACCTGTACAGCAATTTGGCCGAGCGCCTGGTGGCCGCCAGCAAGACCAGCGAAAACCAGCAGAAAGTGATCTCGACGCTGGACGACAGCTTTGACGCCACCGAGCAGAACCTGTTCAGGCTGCGTGAAGACAATATCTTCCTTGGCTTGCAGGCGGCCGACAAAGAACAGGCGATCCGCTTTGCCGGCGAACAGTTGGTGAAAGGGGGCTATGTCGAAGCGGAATACGTGCCGGCGATGCTGGAGCGTGAAAAGCTCACCTCCACCTATTTGGGGGAATCCATCGCGGTGCCGCACGGCACTATCGAAGCCAAAGACCGCGTATTGCGCACCGGGGTGGTGTTCTGCCAATACCCGCAGGGCGTGCGCTTCGGTAACGAAGAGGATGAGGTGGCGCGCCTGGTGATCGGCATTGCGGCGCGCAACAACGAACATATCCAGGTGATAACCAGCCTGACCACTGCGCTGGACGACGAAACCGTCATTGCGCGCCTGAGCACCACCACCAGCGTGCAGGATGTTCTGGATCTGCTGAACGGTAAGCAGGCGTAACTCCCTACGGGGGGTTGCGCAAGCAGCGCCCCCGTGATGTTTGAAAAGGCTAAGATTATGAAAGCATTACATTTCGGGGCAGGTAATATTGGCCGCGGCTTTATCGGTAAGCTGCTGGCTGACGCGAACATTGAATTGACCTTTGCCGATGTCAACCAAGCGGTACTGGACGAACTGAACAAGCGCGGTAGTTATGACGTGCATGTGGTGGGTGAACAGGCGCGGGTAGAACCGGTGAATAACGTCAGCGCCGTGCACAGCGCCAGCGATGAGGCAGCTGCGCTGATTGCGCAGGCCGATCTGGTCACCACGGCGGTCGGCCCGCAGATCCTGGATAAAATTGCCGGCACTATTGCCAAAGGGCTGATTAAACGCCGCCAGCAGGGCAATGAGGCGCCGCTGAACATTATCGCCTGCGAAAATATGGTGCGCGGCACCAGCCAACTGAAACAGCACGTGTTTAACGCTCTGCCGGTGCAAGAGCAGGCCTGGGTGGAGCAACACGTCGGCTTTGTTGATTCGGCCGTTGATCGCATCGTACCGCCGGCAGCGGCAGGCACCACCGATCCGCTGGAAGTGACGGTGGAAACCTTCAGCGAATGGATTGTCGATAAAACGCAGTTCAAAGGCGAGCCGCCGGCCATTGCCGGCATGGAGTTGACCGACAACCTGATGGCGTTTGTTGAACGCAAGCTGTTCACGCTCAACACCGGCCATGCCATTACCGCTTATCTGGGGCAGCGGGCGAACCTGCCGACCATCCGCGAAGCCATTCTCCATCCCGACGTGCGCAGTGTGGTAAAGGGCGCAATGGAAGAGAGCGGCGCGGTGCTAATCAAACGCTATGGCTTTGCGCCGGAAAAACACGCGGCGTATATCAACAAGATCCTCGGCCGGTTTGAGAACCCCTACCTGCATGATGACGTGGAACGTGTCGGCCGCCAGCCATTGCGCAAACTGAGCGCCGGCGATCGCCTGATCAAGCCGCTGCTGGGCACGCTGGAATATGGCCTGCCGAACGAAAATCTGATCCAGGGCATCGCCGCGGTGCTGCATTACAACAATGAGCAGGATCCGCAGGCGCAAGAGATGGCGGAACTGCTGGCACGGCTGGGGCCGCAGGCGGCGCTGGTGCAAATCACTGGCCTGCCGGAAGACAGCGAGGTGGTACGCAAAGCGGTGGCTGCATATACCGCTATGCATCACGCATAATTGCATACCCTTCATACAGCAAATTGCAGGTGTGTTGGCCTGGCGACTCTGCCTATACCAGGGGCCCCGTTTTTGCGCGGCTCTGGGAATCAGGCCCGCGCATCTGCCGCTTAAAATAAGAGGGGGATAAATGCATTTTCTCTGGTTAGGGAGGAGGCCGGGTGAGCAACATTCGTGATATTGTTCACGCTTATCCAAAACCTCCCCTGTCGGGAGAAGGGATCCCACTCCACGCCATACGAAGAACGACGATGGAAGAAGCGCAGGCATTTGAAAATAAGGTTCTGGAAAAGCTTAACGCTGGCAAGACGGTGCGCAGCTTCCTGATTGCAGCGGTGGATCTGCTGGCGGAAGCGCTCAACGTGCTGGTAGTGCAGGTTTTTCGCAAGGATGATTATGCGGTGAAATACGCCGTCGAACCGCTGTTATCCGGTGCCGGCCCGCTGGGCGAACTGTCTGTGCGCCTGAAGCTGATGTATGGGCTTGGGGTGATTTCCCGCCATGAATATGAAGACGCTGAACTGTTGATGGCGCTCCGCGAAGAGTTAAACCACGACGGCAGCGAATACCGTTTCGTCGATGATGAAATCCTTGGCCCGTTTGGCGAATTGCACTGCGTGGCGGCGCTGCCGCCGGTGCCGACGTTCCTGCAACCTGGCGAAGCCGACGAATTGCTGATCGCCATGCAGCACCAGCGTTATCAGCAAATGGTGCGTTCCACCATGGTGCTGTCCCTCACTGAACTGATTGCCGGCATCGGCGCCAAACAGCCTTCCCGCCTTTCCCCGCTCGGCCCGGCTTAAGCCAAGGCGATCCGCCACTCATCATACAGCAGCCACAACGCCGTGGCCGCCATCAATCCGGCCATGATCCCGTTAAACACCCGCAGCTTCCAGGCCACGCGCAGGGCAGTGCGCAGCCGATCGCCCATGAGCGCCCACACCAACACACAGGGAATATTCAATAAGGTGAAACCGGCGATGATCGCCAGCGTTTGATGCAGGCTGGCGCCGCTGCGAGGGGTAAACAAAATAGCCACGTTGATCGCCATCAGCCAGGCTTTCGGGTTCACCGCCTGAAACAGCGCGCCGGCGATAAAGCGCATTGGCTTGGCCTGCTGTTTGGCCGTGGGCGTTGCAGCCTGAAACAGCTTCCACGACAGCCACAGCAGGTAGGCGCAGCCCATCAGCGCCAGTGGGAAACGCAGCCCGCTGGCTCCGCTGAGAATAACGTTGAGCATGGAGGTGGTTAGCGCGAGCTGCACCGCACAGCCGGCGCCGATGCCAAAAATCATCGGCAGCGTCCGGCGCAGGCCAAAGTTGACGCCGGATGAGGCCAGCAGCAGGTTATTCGGCCCCGGGGTTATCGACATCACGGTGACGTAGCTGATAAAAGCAGAATCCAGCATAAAAAAGCTCCTAAAACAGGGTGTTGGGCAGTAACACCAGCATAAGGCGCTTGGCGTGATGGTGACAGAACCAGAGATCGGCTATTGTGATGGATACAGTTTGTTAAAAATGAAACTGTACCCATTGCCTGGAGATAAACTGTGTTTCTTGATGAATCCACTGCGGAAACGCGCTATTTACAATTGGCCGAAACGCTGGCGGAGGCCATTCGCCGTGGCACGCTACAGCCTGGCAGCCGCGTGCCTTCCGTGCGCCGCTGCGCGCAGAGCCACAGCGTCAGTATCAATACCGTGGTGGCGGCTTACCGTATGCTGGAAGATCGCGGGCTGATCGAGGCGCGGCCGCAGTCCGGCTTCTATGTGCGCAGCACGTTGCCGGCGCTGAAAGCGGCTTCGCCGCCGAGCGACCGTATTGAAAAACCGGCGGATGACGTGCTGGCACTGATCGATACGGTGTTCGCCGCCCAGCAGAATCCGGCGTTTACCAACCTGTCGCTGGCCTGCCCGCAGACGGCGGATTTTTATCCCGGCGGCAAACTGGGGCGCATGCTGGCTTCACAACTGCGGCGCCAGCCGGATTTGATCGGCCAATATGCGCTGCCGCCCGGCAGCCTGCGGCTGCGCCAGCAGATCGCTCGCCGCGGGATGGCGCTGGGTATGCTGCTGGAGCCGGGTGACGTGGTGCTGACGCACGGCTGCATGGAGGCGCTGCAACTGGCATTGCGCGCTACCACCAAACCCGGTGACTGCGTCGGGCTAGAGTCACCCACCTATTTTTACCTGTTGCCACTGTTGGCCAGCCTGGGGTTGAAGGCGCTGGAAATCCCCACCGATCCGCAGCATGGCCTGTCGTTGGATGCGCTGGAACTGCTGCTGGACGAGAAGCGGCTGAATGCGGTTATTGCCATGCCGACGGTGCAGAATCCGTTGGGCTGCACGATGCCGCTGGCGGCAAAAAAACGGCTGGCCCGGCTGATGAACGATCACCAGGTGCCGCTGATCGAGGATGGGCTGTATGCCGAAATCCAGTTTGGCGGTGTGCTGGAGCCGGCGGTAAAAGCCTTTGACCATGGCGGCTGGGTGCTGTTTTGCTCCAGCTTCACCAAAACGCTGGCGCCGGATTTCCGCATTGGCTGGATGGCCGGCGGGCGCTTTAGCGATGCGTTGCGTAAGCTGAAGGCGGTATCATCGATGGCGGAGTCGCAGCTGCTGTCGGAAACGCTGGCCACGTTTCTGGCTAGCGGGGGTTACGATCACCACTTGCGCAATCTGCGTAAACGCTATGCCGCCCAGGTGGATGAGGCGCGGGCGATTATCGCTCGCCACTTCCCGCGCGGAACGCGCGCCACCCAGCCAGCGGGCGGTTTTGTTTTCTGGGTTGAGTTCCCGCACGGGGTGGACTGCGTGCAGCTGTTCCACCAATTGCTGGATGAGCACATCTGCCTGACGCCGGGTATGCTCTATTCGCCCAGCGGCCGTTATCGCAATGGGCTGCGCCTTTCCTGCTGCTATCCGTTCAACGAACGCTACCGACAGGCTTTAGCACGCGTCGGGGCCCGGGCCTGCGCGATGAGCGGCCTGCCGGCCGGGATCGCATCGGGCGGGTAACCGGCTGCGCATTTTGCTACAATGCCGCACTGAAAATCACTTCTTAGCGTGCCGCAAGCGGCACAACAGGCCGGATACCATGAAAGAGATAGAAAAGGCAGAGATTAAGCGCCTGAGCGACCAACTGGATGCACTGAACCACAAGGATAGCCAGGTGATCCAACAGGGCAACCCGGATCTGATCGCGCAACACAATAAAGAAAAAGAAACGCTGGCGGCGGAAATTGAGCGGCTGAAAAACGTGCGCGAGCAGAAGCTGAGCAGCGAGGCGCAAAAGCTGGAAAAGCTGCCGTTTAGCCGCGAGATCACCAAGAAAGAGCAGGCGGATATGGGCGCGCTGAAGAAAAGCGTGCGCGGCCTGATCGTGGTGCACCCGATGACCGCGCTGGGCCGTGAAATGGGGCTGAAAGCGGTAACCGGCTACGCCAAAAAACCTTTCTGATCCCGCCTGCCGAATACGTCAGCAGTGGGTATGCGCACTGCTGATGCGCTTGATGATCAAGACCTGGTCAGCTGGTTAACGAACGCCGCAATGAGGCGCTGATGGACGTCGATCTGGATACGTTTGCATGACGTACACGGCCAAATTCCGTGAGTCGGCGCTGAAAGAGTGGAGCAAGCTGGGTAAAGCGATCCAGCAGCAGTTTGCCAAAAAACTAAAAAAGTGCTGCGAAAATCCGCATGTTCCCTTAGTCAAACTTCGGGGGATGCTCGGTTGCGACAAAATAAAGCTGCGCGCATCGAGCTGCCGTTTGGTCGATGACGTGATCAACGATATTCTTGCGATCGCCGTTGTGGCGGTTGGCAAAAGCGACCGGAGTGATGTCTATCAACTGACCAGCGAGCGTATGAAATAATATTTCAGCGCCCTGAGCGGGGGCTACACATAGGCACTGCATCACTCCCCGCGCCCGGCGCAGTTTTTATTCCAGCTTGGTAGTGACGAACGCCTGGGTTTGGTAAGGCACCGTTACGGTTTCCTTGCCGCGCAGTTCTTCTTCCGCCGCCACCAGCTCACGCAACTGTGCGATCACCTGTTCCTGCTGCGCCTGCGGCAGGGCGGCGATAAAGCTGGTTGAGCGCACCCGGTTGTAAATCACGTCTTCGGTGGCGCCTCTGTGGCCGAACATAAACCCTTGCTCCCGCAGGCTATCAAAATGCTTCACCGGGAACAGACTGCGCCACGCGCCGGAATAGAAACGCGGCACGTCCCCTTCGTAGCGATCGACAATCTGGTTGAGTTTGCGCACCCAGTTCACGCGCGCGTCGCGCATATTCCAAATCAGCCCGAGTTTGCCGCCTGGCTTCAGAACGCGGCGGATTTCCGCCAGCGCCGCCGGGGTGGCAAACCAGTGGAAGGACTGTGCGCACACCACGGCGTCGACGGATTCGTCCGGCAGCGGGATGGCTTCGGCGGTTCCCGCCAGGGTCTTTACCTGCGGCAGCGCGGCGGCCAGCTTTTCACGCATCTGCAACACCGGCTCGACGGCGATCACCTGCGCCCCGGTTTCCAGCAGGCGGGCGGTGAATTTGCCGGTGCCCGCGCCGAGATCGATCGCGGTTTTCCCCGGCTGCAGGCCGACAGCTTCGCGCAGCCATGCGCTGACTTCTGGTGGATAATCCGGGCGGCCTTTAACGTAGTATTCCGCATTGGCCTGATAACCTTCGGCTGCGGCAGGATGGATGAGTTGTGTCATGGTCTTTGCCTATCTGTTTAATCTCTCACGTTGCTGGGGTGCCAGCGTGTTATGTGGCCCATCCCTGACCCTTGCGCGCTGTGTCTATCCGTTAGTGGCCGAACAGGCGCCGGTTGAAATCTTCGATCTTGCCGGTGGTGATGCGCGCCAGCATGGTTTTGCTCCAGGTGGCGGACAGCCCAGCAGCCGCCAGCAGGCGGTGGTATTGTTCTTCGTCGAACGGCATATGCCAGGCGATGCTGATGGCCTCCGCCACCGAGATTTCGCTGTTGCGCGCCGCCAGCGTTAACGGGCGATCGCCGCTCACTTCACCGCTGGCGATCACCCGGTACAGCCAGCCGCAGCGGCCACTTTGCTGCATCAATAGCGAAATATCGTCGATATCGCAATGGAAATTGAGTTTAAAGCAGGGGGAACGCGGCTGAGTGACCTGAATCAACGCCTCGCCCCAGTGGAAGATATCGCCGATAAATACGTTGTGCTCGGTCAGGCCGAGGGTGGAGATATTCTCGCCGAAGGCGGGCGCGCAGAACTGCTCGGCCTGCACCGGAAACTGTGCGCGCCAGTGGTTGTAGTGTTCGCGCGGATAGTGGCACAGCGCGCGGTCCGGCCCGCCATGGTGGCGGGTTTCCGCCTGCTCATCGCCTGCCAGCCCCTGCGGGGTGAGCTGAACGGCACCGTCCACCTGGCGCTTGGCGATCGCGCTCGGGCGCCCGCCCTCGTAATGTTGAATGCCGCCAATATAAACGTCGGGGTGGTGCATGTGAGCCTCCTTACTGTCACGTCAGGTTTCAGGATAGCGTGAGTTGCCGGCCAGGGACAGGATAAAGCGGTGCGGCCGTGAGAGGGAAAACGAAAGCGGGGCAGCGGCGCGGAATCGGGGCAAAAAAAAACCGCTCCCCCGGCGGGGAAACGGTTAGCGTGGCTGGTGAGCGTGCGCTTATTTCGCGGCGTCGGCGAAGCGTTTGGCGGCTTCGTCCCAGTTCACGACGTTCCAGAAGGCCTTGATGTAGTCAGGGCGTTTATTCTGATATTTCAGGTAGTAAGCATGTTCCCACACGTCCAGGCCGATAATCGGGAAGCCGGAAACGCCGGAAATGGCTTCGCCCATCAGCGGGCTGTCCTGGTTGGCGGTGGAAACCACAGCCAGTTTGCCGTCTTTCAGCACCAGCCAGGCCCAGCCGGAGCCGAAACGGGTGGCGGCGGCTTTCTCAAAGTCTTCCTGGAATTTTTCTACGCTGCCGAAATCGCGTTCGATGGCGGCTTTCAGATCGCCAGACAGCGTGGTGCCGGTTTTCAACCCTTTCCAGAACAGACTGTGGTTGGCGTGGCCGCCGGCGTTGTTGCGCAGCGCGATTTTTTTGTCGGCCGGGACTTTATCCAGGTTAGCGATCAGCTCTTCAACAGACAGTTTGGCCAGTTCCGGCAGGCTTTCCAGCGCCGCATTGGCATTGTTGACGTAGGTTTGGTGGTGTTTGGTGTGATGGATTTCCATCGTCTGCTTGTCGAAGTGCGGTTCCAGTGCGTCATAGGCGTAAGGCAGGGATGGCAGTGAATAACTCATGATCATCATCTCCAGTGGTTTTTGGGCGGCGCAATATGTGAGCACCGCGTAAGCAGTCGGATCATTATAGTTAATTAATTGGTATTGAAAATGATTATCAATGCCCTATTAAGTATAAGGATTTGTGCAATCTGGCAAAAGCAACCCGTTGTTTTTATACCTTGCCGGTGCTGGCGCGCATTTTAAGCGTTGCCGGCAGCTCATTGAATGCCGCTGGTTCGTCGCCATTTAACGCGGCAAGCAGGCGCTTGCCGGCCACCCGTCCCATCTCTTCATACGGCAGCGCGACGGTGGTCAGCGGCGGGGAGCAAACCGCAGAGAGATGGCCGCCGCCGATGCTGGCAATCGCCAACTGGCTGGGAATGGCGATGCCTGCGGCGTGGCAGGCCATGATTGCGCCGCAGGCGACCTCTTCAGCGGTGCAAATCAGCACATCCAGTTCAGGCCACGTCAGGCGGATCTCCGCCAGCAATCCATGCCCGGTGGCGAAAGTCGGCTGCTGCGGTGAGGTGACTACGCGATGCGGCGCCTGATTCATCGCCAACATGCCGCTGTGCCAGCCATTAAGCAATTGCCTGAAAATGGTGCTGTTGGTTTGGGTACAGAGCAGGCCGAGATTGCGATAGCCGTTTTCAACCAGCTTTTGCACCAACTGGCGAATAGCTTTGGCGTAATCGACGCCGATGCTGATGCCGGGGGCATCGTGGCGCACGCCGCCAATGTCCATCACCGGTAAACCGGAGTTGCTCAGCAGACGGTGCGCGTCGGTGGCGTTATCGAAATTAAAATGCACCATCGCCGCCGGGTTGTAAGAGAGCAACATTTCGATCAGGTCTTTCTCTTCAGACGCCGAATGGTTGGCTTCCGCCAGCATCATGTTATAGCCCTGCGGGCGCAGCACGCCCTGCAAGGCTTCCGACACCACCGCACAGCCCGGCGTGGCGAAAGAGGGCACCACCATGGTAATCAGGCTCGATGAGGCCGAAGCCAGATTGCGTGCCTGCACGTTCGGCACATATCCCAGCTCAATCACCGCCGCATCGATCTTTTCGCGGATTTCAGGAGAGACTTTTTCCGGCACGCGCAGCGCGCGCGATGCGGTCATCGTACTGACACCCACTAAACGGGCGACATCGGCGAGGGTACTTTTGCCGGTATTGCGCCGTCGTTTTTCTGCCATGGCGTTCTCCTGACTGACTGTCCGTTTTTAACTGGACGCAGCTTAAGACCAAATGCGTCCGCGCGCTATGTTAAAAACCACACTTTTGGCCATTGAACAAACCCGCCCTGCAATTCAGAACATGCCAACCTATTGCCGCGATGTAAATTGCCGCGATGCAAACCACGCAACCGCAAATGCAAAAAATGTTAGCGGTAACTCATTTTTTAACAATAACCATGTTACCGCTAACTTTTGCGACTAGTATCACAGAATGGCGTTCACTAAATCACCAGAATGCAGATCATTCACCAACCGACGGGAAATTAGCATGCTTACTCAGTGGCTCACCGCCGACGCTATTAACATCGTGGACGAGGTTATCGACTGGCAGGATGCGGTACGCAAGGCCGCCGCACCGCTGCTGGCGCGGGGCGCCATTACGCCCGCGTATCTCGAGGCGATTTTTACCGCGCACGCTGAAATCGGCCCTTTCTATGTGCTGGCGCCTGGCCTGGCAATGCCGCATGCCCGCCCTGAACAGGGCGCGCATGAAAATGGCCTGTCGCTGCTGCATATCAAAAACGGCGTTAATTTTGATGCCGGGGAAAACGATCCGGTGTACGTGGTGATCATGCTGTGCGCCGTGTCCGGCGATGAACACATCCAGATGATCACCCAGTTAGCTGAATTGTTCAGCGATGAAGCACGCCTGCAACAACTGTTGACGGCAGATACCCTACCCGCCATTCAGGCGGCCATTAGCCAGTAATCACCAGAGATGACGATGATGAAAAAAGTACTGATTGTGTGTGGAAACGGTTTAGGCAGCAGCTTTATTGTCGAAATGAACGTGAAAAAGATTGTGGCGGAATTAGGAAAAGAAGCGGAAGTCGGCCATACCGATTTAACGTCCGCCAAATCGGAAAAAGCCGACCTGATTATTAGCGCCAAAGATATCGCCGATCAATTAGCCGGCCACAGTGCGCAGGTATTTGGCTTAACTAATTTGCTGGATAACGCGCGGATTAAAGAAATTCTGGCAGAGCACCTGTAATTATTCCCGATTGCATGGAGTAGATTATGCTGCAGTTCATCATTAAGGATGTTCTTGGAACACCCGCAATACTTGTCGGCCTGTTTTCTCTGATCGGGTTATTACTGCAAAAGAAACCGATCTCCGATGTTATTTCCGGCACGCTAAAAACCGTTATGGGTTTTGTTATTCTGATTGCCGGTGCTAATTTGATCGCCGCGACGCTGACTATTTTCAGCCAGCTGTTTGAACACTCGTTCTCGATTCAGGGCGTGGTGCCAAATACCGATGCGATGGCGGCGTTGGCGCAGCGGAATTACGGTACTGAAACCGCGATGATCATGGTGTTCGGTATGCTGGTGAATATTCTGCTGGCGCGCATTACGCCGCTGAAGTACATCTTCCTCACCGGCCATCACACGTTATATATGGCGGCGATGTTGGCGGTGATCCTGTCGGTGGGCGGCGTGAGTGGCTTTTGGCTGGTGCTGATTGGCGCACTGATCCTCGGCACCATGATGGTGGTCAGCCCGGCGATTTTGCAGCCTTTTACCCGCAAAATCACCAATTCGGACGATCTGGCGCTCGGCCACTTTGGCTCTACCGGTTATCTGCTCTCGGCGTTGGTCGGCAAGCTGGTTGGCAAAGGCAGCCCGTCGATTGAAGAGCTGAAGGTGCCGAAAACCCTCAACTTCTTGCGTGATTCATCGGTGGCGATCTCGCTCACCATGATGATTCTGTTCATCGCGCTGGTGCTGGTGGCAGGCAAAGCGTTTACCGAAAGCCAGGTGAGCGGCGGCCAGAACTTCATTGTGTTCGCCATTATCCAGTCGATCACCTTTGCGGCGGGTGTTTACATCATCCTTGCCGGGGTGCGCATGATCATTGCCGAAATTGTCCCGGCGTTTAAAGGCATCGCCGACAAGTTAGTGCCGAATGCCAAACCGGCGCTCGATTGCCCGACGGTGTTCCCGTTTGCGCCTAACGCGGTGATCATCGGCTTCCTGAGCAGCTTCGCCGCCGGCCTGATCAGCATGTTCCTCTGCCCGCTGTTTGGGTTGAGCGTTATCGTGCCGGGCTTGGTTCCGCACTTCTTCTGCGGCGCGACCGCGGGCGTGTACGGCAACATCACCGGCGGGCGCCGTGGCGCCATCATCGGCGCCTTTGTTCAGGGGTTGCTGATCTCTTTCCTGCCGGCGATTCTGCTGCCGCTGATGGGCGATCTGGGCTTTGCGTCAACCACCTTCGGTGATGCCGACTTCGGTATTATCGGCATTATTCTCGGCCATATTGTTGCACTCTTCCATTGATGTCATGAGCAGCCGATGGCTGCTCATGTAATGAGGATTACCTAATGAACGCGAAATTTTCCCCTTCGCTGATGTGCATGGATTTAACCCGCTTTCGCGAACAGATTGAGGCGATGAATAGCACGGCGGCGTTTTATCACGTCGATATTATGGATGGCAGCTATGTAAAAAATATTACCCTGTCGCCGTTCTTTATCGAAAATCTGCGCAAGCTTACCGAAGTGCCGATCGACGTGCATCTCATGGTTAACCATCCGGAAGATATTATTCCGATGTGTATAGATGCCGGTGCGGATATTATTAGTTTTCATCCGGAAACGGCGAATAATAAAATATTTCGCCTGTTGAATCAGATTAAAGACGCCGGGCGCCGCTGCGGCGTGGTATTAAACCCAGCAACGCCGGCTGACAGCATTCGTGAATATGCGCATTTGCTGGACAAAGTGACGGTGATGTCGGTTGATCCCGGTTTTGCCGGCCAGAAATTTATACCGGAGACGCTGGATAAAATTCGGCAACTGATTCGCCTGCGTGAAGAGCATGGCTATCACTATCTGACCGAGATCGACGGTTCATGCAACGCACGCACCTTCCGGCAAATTGCGGCCTCGGGCGTGGATGTGTTTATCGTCGGCACCTCCGGCCTGTTCAGCCTGGCTGATGATGTGGCTGAAGCCTGGCAGAAAATGGAAGCGGTGTTCGCCGCCGAAACCGCTGCCTGATCGCCACCGGCGGCAAGGTGGCCGCCGGTTTCTCCTGCCTTACCCTGCGCGCTGTCCGTGTTCAAAATGACAAGTAAAATAGCCCTAATGGGATAGGCTCTTAAACCAGCCGCTGCGGATGGGTATAGACGCTCGCCCGGCCGGGCCGGCTGAAGCCCACCAGCGTCAGGTTACAGCGTTCGGCAATCTCCACCGCCAGCGAGGTGGCGGCAGAGACGACGAACAGGATCTCGGCGCCGCACATGGCGGCTTTTTGCACCATTTCATAGCTGGCGCGGCTGGAAACCAAAATCGCCCCTTGTTGCCAGCCCTGTTTGGCGCGCACGCCCAGCAGCTTATCCAGCGCCACGTGGCGGCCAACGTCTTCGCAGCCGCCCAGCAGCTCGCCCTGTGGTGTAATCCAACCGGCGGCATGGGTGCAGCCGGTCAGTTGGCCGACCTGCTGCACGTCCTGTAGTTGGGCCAATGCGCCATCAAGCCGGCTGAGCGTGAAGGTTTGGCTAAATGGCAGCGGCGCCAGCGGGCGGAAGATATCGGCCAATTGCTCAATGCCGCAGACACCGCAGCCGGTGCGCCCGGCCAAAGCCCGGCGGCGTTCTTTCAGGCCGGCGAAGCGGCGGCTGGAAAGCTCAATGTTCACTTCCAGGCCGTGGCAGGTGGCGGCGATATCCATGCCGTAAATCTCGTTTGGCGAAGCGATAATGCCTTCAGACAGGGAAAAGCCAACGGCGAAGGCCTCCAGATCCTTGGGTGTGCACATCATCACCACGTGAGAAATGCCGTTGTAGACCAGCGCCACCGGCACTTCTTCCGCCAGCCAGTCCTGCCCGGCCGCCGCCAGGTCATCGCGTTGAAATACCTGGCGCTGGATGGCGCCGGCGAGCCCGGGCGCGCTGGTTGTGGGTTCTGCGTCTATATTATTCACTGACTTGGCACCTCGGCATAACACCCATAACTCCCCTGTGGTAATGTGGCGTCAAATAATGTCTCTGCCTTTATCTTAGCGCTGTAACCCGATAAAGGTGTATGCACAATGTGATTATTGCCCGGCGCACAGGGCACTGCGCCAGCATGAGCCAACAGGAAAATAAACGCTGATGAGCATTCGTATCGTTCCTAAAACGCCGTCAGAGGCACCGGGCGTCAAGTCTACGGCGGCGCACGCCATTCCGCCGTTACTGTTCGCTAACCTGAAAAGCCTCTACCGCCGCCGGGCGGAACGCCTGCGCACGCTGGCGGAAAATCATCCGCTGGGGGATTACCTGGAGTTTGCTGCGACCCTGGCCGAAGCGCAGCACAATGCCCTGCACGATAACCCGCTGCAGCTGGATCTGAGCGAAGCCCTGGCGCAAGGCGCGCGCAGCGGCAAACCGCCGCTGGACATCAGCGTGTTTGCGCGCAGCGGCCATTGGCGCACGCTGTTGGCTTCGCTGATCGCCGAACTGCGCCCGCAGGCGCCGGAACATATTCTGGCGGTGCTGGATAATCTGGAAAAGGCGTCTGTCACGGAGCTGGAACTGTTGGCAGATGGTTTGCTCAACCGCGAATTTAGCCAAATCGGCAGCGATAAGGCGCCTTTCATTTGGGCGGCGCTTTCCCTGTACTGGGCGCAGATGGCCAGCCTGATCCCAGGCAACGCCCATGCCGAAGACGGCGAGCACCGCCAGTTTTGCCCGGTGTGCGGCAGTATTCCGGTTTCCAGCGTGGTGCACATGGGCACGGCGAACGGCCTGCGTTACCTACACTGCAACCTGTGTGAAAGCGAATGGCACGTGGTGCGGGTCAAGTGCAGCAACTGCGAGCAGACGCGCGATATCAATTACTGGTCGCTGGGCAGCGAGCAGGCGGCGGTGAAGGCGGAAAGCTGCGGCGATTGCGGCACCTACCTGAAAATTCTTTATCAGGAGAAAGATCCGCAGGTTGAAGCGGTGGCCGACGATCTCGCGACACTGATCCTGGATGCCAAAATGGAAGATGAAGGGTTCGCCCGCAGCAGCATCAATCCTTTCCTGTTTCCCGGCGAATAAGCGGCTTCTTCCTTTATGCGGTTGCCATGTGGCAAATCGGGCCGCATCTCTGGCAAACGCCAGGGTGACTTGCTACGGTTAGGCATAGATGTGTGGTAGCAAAGGAAAGGGACGATGTTAACAACATGCGTAAAATTCGCCACGGTGGTCTGGCTGGCCGGCGCCCTGGTTGCCTGCGACAACCCGGACAGCAAAAAGCCGGAAATCCCGAAGCCGGAGCCTAAACCCATCGTGACTCAGCCCGCCGCGCCGCCGGTTGCGCCGGTGGCCGTCAGCGTGCCGCAGGCCGGCCTGCCGGTTTCCCTGCAGCAAGGGCGCATCACCTTTGAATTGCCGCCGGGCTTTAGCGATCAGACCAAATACAGCGGTATTATCAACGACAGCAGGTCCACGATTCAGCTGTTCCTGGACAGCAAATCGCGCCAGCGCACCGTCTCTTCCGAGGTGATCCCGCCGGAAGGGATGAAGCTCAGCAGCAGCGATGCGATGCTGAAAGAACTGATGCAGAGCATGATTACCGAGCTGGCGGATCGTTATCAGAATATCAAGAAGACCCGGGAAGAGAGCTTTAGCGTCGGCAAACAGCGCTTTCGCCGCCTGGACAGCGAACAGAACGTCAGCGGCCAGCAGGTGGTCTCCACCATTGTGGTGACGGTATTCAACCAGCGCGTGGTCACGTTACAGATCCTGTCGCCGGCCAAAACGCCGCAGGCGCATCAGGCACTGGTGCAGCGGATTATTGAAACCATGGTGGTCAAATAACCCGGATAGTAAAGCTATCCCCGGATCGAGGAGCGACTGATGAAGCTGATCGGCAGTTATACCAGCCCGTTTGTGCGCAAGATTTCCGTGCTGCTGCTGGAAAAAGGGCTGGTGTTTGAATTCGTCAACGATCCGCCGTACGACGCGGGTAGCCAGGTTGCGGCCTTCAACCCGCTGGGCAAAGTACCGGTGCTGGTGGCCGATGACGGCGAGCTGTTTTTTGATTCCCGCGTGATTGCCGAATACCTTGAGCTGCAGCAGGCAGCGCCGGCGTTCCTGCCGGCCGATCGCCTGGCGGCGCTGCGTATCCGCCGCGTCGAGGCGCTGGCGGATGGCGTGACCGAAGCCGCCGCCATGCTGTTTCGCGAAAGCAAGCGCGCGCCGGAGAAACAGGATGAAAACGGGATGCTGCGCCAGCGCCAAAAGCTCACGCAGGGGCTGGATGCGCTGGAAGCGTTGGCGCAGCAAAAAACGTTGCTCAACGCCGAACAGCTCACGCTGGCGGATATCGCCACCGGCTGTGCGCTGGGCTATTTGAATTTTCGCCGCATCGTGCCGAACTGGTGCGTTTCCCGCCCGGCGCTGATCAAGCTGGCCGAGCGGCTGTTCAGCCGCGAAAGCTTTGCCCGCACCCTGCCGCCCTGATCGGCAGGGCGGTGATACGAGACACCCCTCAGGCAAAACCGCGCCGGCTTAGCTGCCCACGGGGTAAAACTGTGACCCCCTTCCAAGAGTTGATCATTATTTCTGCCTGATGGGCGCTTCCTGCCTAAGCTTGCTATAGAGATTTTTCCCAGATTCTGATTCTTGCAACTTCATATACCACTGTATTAGCGGCCGCCCCGCGATACTGCTTACTGCCTGCGGGCGGTAATCATGATGCTGCGTAAAAGGAGACAGAACATGGCAACCCACACCACTGCAACCCAGATCACCCCAGAAAACACCGGTTTTCCGCTCAAGCTGAAAAAACGTTACGACAACTTTATTGGCGGTGAATGGGTGCCGCCGGTTCAGGGGGAATATTTCACCAACCTGACCCCGGTTACCGGCCAGGCGCTCTGCGAGGTGGCCAGTTCCAGCTCGCACGATGTCGATCTGGCGCTGGATGCGGCGCACCGCGCCAAAGCCGCCTGGGGCAAAATGTCGGTACAGGATCGCGCCAACCTGCTCAACCGCGTGGCAGACCGCATGGAGGAAAACATCGAGCTGCTGGCGGCGGCGGAAACCTGGGACAACGGTAAACCGATCCGCGAAACCCGCAACGCCGACGTGCCGCTGGCCATTGACCATTTCCGCTACTTCGCCGCCTGCGTGCGGGCGCAGGAGGGTGGCATCAGCGAAATTGATTCGGAAACCGTCGCTTATCACTTCCATGAACCGCTGGGGGTGGTGGGGCAAATTATCCCGTGGAACTTCCCGCTGCTGATGGCCTGCTGGAAAATGGCGCCGGCGCTGGCGGCGGGCAACTGTATCGTGCTCAAGCCCGCCAAGCTGACCCCGCTGTCGGTGCTGGTGCTGATGGAGTTGGTGCAGGATTTGCTGCCGCCGGGGGTGATCAACGTGGTCAACGGCGCCGGCGGCGAGATCGGTGAATATCTGGCCACCTCGAAGCGCATCGCCAAGGTGGCGTTTACCGGTTCCACCGAAGTGGGCCGCCAAATCATGAGCTACGCCACGCAGAACATCATCCCGGTTACGCTGGAGCTGGGCGGCAAATCGCCAAACATCTTCTTTGCCGACGTGATGGATAAAGAAGACGCGTTCTTTGATAAGGCGCTGGAAGGGTTTGCGCTGTTTGCCTTCAACCAAGGGGAAGTTTGCACCTGCCCGAGCCGTGCGCTGGTGCAGGAATCGATCTACGAACGCTTTATGGAGCGCGCGATCAAACGGGTTGAAAGTATCCGCAGCGGCAACCCGCTGGACAATCATACCCAGATGGGTGCGCAGGTGTCGCAAGGGCAGTTGGATACCATCCTCAACTATATCGATATTGGCAAGCAAGAAGGCGCCCGGGTGCTGACCGGCGGCCGCCGCAAGGCGTTGGAAGGCGGGCTGGACGGCGGCTACTACCTGGAGCCTACCATCCTGTTCGGCAAAAACAGCATGCGGGTGTTCCAGGAAGAGATCTTCGGCCCGGTGCTGGCGGTGACCACCTTCAAGGATATGGATGAAGCGCTGGCGCTGGCCAACGATACCGATTATGGCTTGGGCGCCGGGGTGTGGAGCCGCAACGGCAACGTGGCCTACCATATGGGGCGTAACATCCAGGCCGGGCGCGTGTGGACCAACTGCTATCACGCCTACCCGGCGCACGCGGCGTTCGGCGGCTACAAACAGTCGGGGATTGGGCGCGAAACCCACAAGATGATGCTGGATCACTACCAGCAGACCAAATGCCTGTTGGTCAGCTACTCGGAAAAAACGCTCGGTTTGTTCTAACCGCCGCACCCCATGTTTTGCTTGCATGGCCCCTGCCGTTGGCTGGGGCCATTTTGTTGGCGGCAGCGCCGCAATAGCGCGTTTGGCTTGTCGCCGGCAGCGCCGCTCTATACCCTTTGGGGTTTGGAACCTACGACGAGGCCAGCGGCAAAGGGCGTTGATGAGCAATAAAATCGGCTGGATAGATAATCTGCGCGCCTTGGCGTGCCTGATGGTGGTGATGATTCATGCCACCACCTATTACGTGACTCACGGCATGGCAGTAGGCGAGACGCCCTGGGATGTGGCCAATGCGTTGAATGCGCTGTCGCGCGTTGCCGTGCCGCTGTTCTTTATGATTTCCGGCTACCTGTTTTTCGGCGAACGCAGCGCCAGCCGCCGCCACTTTAGCCGCATCGCCTGCTGCATTGCGTTTTATAGCGCCGTGGCGCTGATTTATATCGCGCTGTTTACCCGCATCGGTTTCTGGCCCTCGCTGCGCGGTATAGTGCAAAAGCCGGTGTTCTATCACCTGTGGTTTTTCTACGCCATCGCGGTGATTTACCTGCTCTCGCCGCTGATTTGCGTCAAGCCGGTGGCCGGGGGCTATCTGGTGGCGGCGCTTGCCGTGCTGGCGGTAATTGCCAATCCCAATACCCCGGCGTTAAACGCCGGCCACGCATCGTTATTGCCGGTGAATCTGTATATCAACGGCGATACGTTCTATTACCTGCTGTATGCGTTGGCCGGGCGGGCGATCGGCATGATGGATACCCAGCGGCGTGGCGCCAGCCTGCTGGCGGCGTTGGCGTTTGTGGTATGCGTGGTGTTGATCATCGCCGGCACCAAGCGCCAGCTGTTTATCAACCGCAACTTCGCCGATACCTTTTACATTTACAGCGGCCCGCTGGTGTTTATTGCCGCCGTCGCGCTGCTGGTGTGGTGTAAAAACTGCCTGCCGGAGCCGATCGGCTGGCTGGGGCTATTTTCCCGCCATTCACTGGCGATCTACGGTTTCCACGCCATTATCATCAATGCGTTGCGCAGCGGCCATCTGACGCTGAGCGCCTATCCGGTGCTGGATATCTTTTGGGTATTCGGCGCGGCGTTGGGGCTGAGCCTGCTGCTTTCCGCCGGCTTGCAACACATCGATAAACGGCGGCTGGTTTCCTGAAGCCTACGCCGTCTGCGGCCAGCGCTGCTGGGCTCGGCGTAACTGCCGGCCGGAAGAGAACCCGGCGGCGAGGGCGGCCTTTTCCAGCCCGTAGCCCTGCTGCAGGCGTTGCTGCGCTACCGCCAGCCGCAGTTGCTCATGGTATTCACGCACGCTGATGCCAATGTGGTGGCGGAACAGCCGCGCCAGGTGGCGGCTGCTGACGTGAGCCTTGTCTGCAACCTGGGCGACCGACCATTCGGCTTCCGGCTCGGCGGCCATCACGTCCTGCGCGCGGTGCACTGCCGGGTGCAGGTGATTACGGTAGCGCAGCCAGGGCGACAACTGCGGATCGTCCCCGGAACGGCGGAAATACACCACCATTTCTCGTGCCACCGCCAGCGCTGCTGTGGCGCCACAGTGGCGGCCGATCAGATGCAAAGCCAGATCGATGCCTGCGGTAATGCCCGCGCTGGTATATATGCTGCGATCTTCGACAAAAATACGGTTTTCTTTTACCAGCGCCGCCGGCGCCTGCTGGCGCAGGCGAGCGATCACCTCATGATGCGTGGTGCACTGGTAGCCGTCGAGCAACCCGGCCTGCGCCGCCAGCAGCGCGCCGGAACAGATGCACACCAGTGTGATGCGTTGTTCGTGCAGCGCCGGCAGAAGTTGCTGCAGCCACTGGCGCGCCAGCGCGGCTTCCTCATTGGCGAAAAAGGCGCTGGAGTCGGTTACGCCGGGCAGCACCAGAATATCGCCGTCCGCCAACCGTGGCGGCAACGGCTGGAGCTGGCCCAGCGTCATACCGATGGAACAGGTGATCTGCGGGCACGGGCTGATATAGCGCAAGGCGAACTGCCCGCTTAGGCGCAGGGTTTCCGCCGGGCCGCTGACGTCCAGCGACAGCACGTTGGGCAGCAGTAAAAAGTAAACGGTTTGGGTCATCAGGGTTCCTGGCGCAGATCCTCCAGCGCCCGATCGACGCTGGCGAGCTGGGCGAAACGGCCGGCCAGCACCGTTTCAGTATGCCGCTTTAGCTGTGCCGTGGTAAAGCTCGCGCCGTCCGGGTGCTGCATGGGGAAGGTGAGCGTAGCCTCGGTGACGAAGGTCACCCGGTAGCCCAGATCGGACGCCACCCGGGCGGTGGTTTCGCAGCACTGTTCGGTACGCAAACCGGCGATGATCAGGTGCCTGACGCCTCGCTCCCGCAGCCAGGCGTCAAGGCCGGAATCGGTCAGGGCGTTGTGAACTCGTTTGTGTACCGTCACATCCGCCTGATGCTGCAGGAACGGCAAGCGCTGCACCAACCCGGACGCCAGGGAAAAGGGCCCCTGCGGCGCAACGTGGAACACATCGACCAGCGCCACGCCCTGCTGTTGACAACCGGCGATGAGCCGCTGCAGGTTGGCGGTGAATAATGGCAGATCATCTTCCTGCCAGAATGGCCGGTGCAGGAAAGAGTGTTGAACATCAATGATTAACAGTGCGCTGTGTGGCATTTTCGGCCCTCCGCCGTGTGGGATTAAGCCTATCATGCGCGGCTTTCCACAACGGAAGAAGGCCAAAAACGGCCATCATGATGACACCAACGGACCCTTGGTTAACGGCAGCAGGCAGCGATACAGCTCGCGGAAGGTCGTGCGCTGTTCGGCATAACGCGCATGGCGCTCGCTATCCGGTTGGTGAACCTGTTCCAGCGGCAGTTCCGGCAGCAGTTCGCTCAAGGGGCGCTGCGGGTTGAGGGCAATCTGCGCCAGCCGCGCCGCGCCCAGCGCCGGGCCGACGTCGCCGCCGGTACGGTATTCCAGCCGCTGGCCGCTGATGTCCGCCAGCATTTGGCGCCAGTACGGGCTGCGCGCGCCGCCGCCGATCAGCCGGATGCTGGTGGGCTGCAGGCCGCTGGCGTGCAACACATCCATCCCGTCGGCCAGCGCAAAGCCCACGCCTTCCAACACGGCGCGCGCCAGATCGTTCGGGCCATGCTGATGAGTCAGGCCCCAAAAGGCGCCCTTGGCGTTAGGGTTGTTGTGCGGCGTGCGCTCGCCGGAAAGGTAGGGCAGGAACCACAGGGGCACCTCTGCCGGTTCGGCCTGCTCGACGTTGCGCAGCAGGGTGGCTACGTCCGCCACCTGGGTTAATTTGCATACCCAGTCCAGGCAGGAAGCGGCGCTCAGCATCACCGACATCAGGTGCCAGGTGGCGGGCAGCGCGTGGCAGAAGCTGTGCACGGCGCTGGCCGGGTTGCTAAGGAAGCCGTCGCTGACGGCGAAATAGACCCCGGAAGTGCCGAGCGACAGCATCGCCTGGCCGGCCTGGTATAGGCCCACGCCCACCGCCCCGGCGGCGTTATCGCCGCCGCCGGCCACCACCGGCACCGGCTGTATCCCCCAGCGTTTGGCCAGTTCCGTATGCACCTGGCCGGTAATCTGGTTGCCTTCAAACAACGCCGGCATCTGATCGCGCGTCAGCCCGCAGGCGGCGAGCAGTTCATCGCTCCAGGCGCGCTGCGCCACGTTGAGCCACAGGGTGCCGGCGGCGTCGGACATATCGCTGGCGAATTCGCCGGTGATACACCAGCGCAGGTAGTCTTTCGGCAGCAAGACTTTGTCGATCTGGCTAAATATCTGCGGCTCATGCCGTTTAACCCACAGCAGCTTCGGTGCGGTAAAGCCCGGCATCATCAGATTGCCGGTGATGGCGCGCGCGTTCGGCACCGCCTGTTCCAGCGCCTGGCACTCGGCCGCGCTGCGGCCATCGTTCCATAAAATGGCCGGCCGCAGCACCCGCTGCTGTTTGTCCAGCAGCGTGGCACCGTGCATTTGGCCGGTCAGGCCGATGGCCTTGACCGCCTGCAGATTATGCTGTTTCGCCAGCGCCAGCATGGCGCGGTCGGTGGCTTTCCACCAGTCCTGCGGCGATTGCTCCGACCACAGCGGATGAGGGCGTGAGATCGGCAAGGGTTCGCTTTGGCTGGCCAGCAACTGCCCCTGTTCGTCGAGCAGAATGGCTTTCACGCCAGAGGTGCCAAGATCGATGCCAATGTACATGAGCGCGTATCCTTCAAAGCGTGGGGCCGCCGGGCGGCAAGGCGCGCCAGCACCCTGCCGTGGCCCTCGGGGGTTTAATACAACGGCGGGCAACGCCGCCGGATGGGGCTAACCGAACAGATAGCGGTTGACCAGGTTTTCCAGTTTTTCCTGGTGGCCGCTTTGGTGCTGCGGTGCCAGAGCCTGTTGTTCAGCGTACTTCGCCAGCGCATCAAGCGACAGTTTTCCCTGCAAAATTTGCTGGCCCAGTTCACTGTTCCAGCCGGCGTAGCGCTTGGCGACCTGCTGATGCAACTGGCCATCTTCGACCATCTTCGCCGCCACTTTCAGCGCCAGCGCCATGGTGTCCATCGCGCCGATGTGGCCGTAGAACAGATCGTATTTATCGGTGCTCTGGCGGCGCACCTTGGCGTCGAAGTTCAGGCCGCCGGTGGTGAAGCCACCCGCCTTGAGGATTTCGAACATCACCAGCGCATTTTCCTCCACGCTGTTCGGGAACTGATCGGTGTCCCAGCCAAGCTGCGGATCGCCGCGGTTGGCGTCAACCGAGCCAAAAATACCCAGTGCGATGGCGGTGGCGATTTCATGATGGAACGAGTGGCCGGCCAGGGTGGCGTGGTTGGCTTCAATATTGAGTTTAATCTCTTTTTCCAGCCCGAACTGCTTAAGGAAGCCGTACACGGTAGCGACGTCGTAGTCGTATTGGTGCTTGGTCGGCTCCTGCGGTTTGGGTTCAATCAGCAGCGTGCCCTGGAAGCCGATTTTGTGTTTGTGCTCCACCACCATCTGCATAAAGCGGCCGATCTGTTCGCGTTCCTGGCGCAGATCGGTGTTCAGCAGGGTTTCATACCCTTCGCGCCCGCCCCACAGCACGTAGTTTTCGCCGCCGAGCTTTTTCGTGGCGTTCATGGCGGTAAACACCTGGGTGGCAGCCCAGCAGAACACGTCCGGATCCGGGTTGGTCGCCGCGCCGGCGCCGTAGCGCGGGTGGGTGAAGCAGTTGGCGGTGCCCCACAGCAGCTTAACGCCGCTGCTCTGCTGCTTCTCGGCCAGCACGTCGCTCATCACCGCAAAGTTGTTCAGGTATTCTTTCAGCGATGCGCCTTCCGGCGATACGTCAACGTCGTGGAAACAGTAATAAGGCACGTTGAGCTTGTGGAAGAACTCGAACGCTACGTCGGCCTTTAATTTAGCCAGCGATAGCGCATCGCCCGGCTGTTGCCACGGGCGATCGAACGCGCCTACGCCGAACATATCCGCGCCGGTCCAGCAGAAAGTATGCCAATAGCAGGCGGCAAAGCGCAGATGATCGGCCATGGTTTTGCCAAGGATGATCTCATCCGGGTTGTAATGGCGGAATGCCAGCGGGTTGGTGCTGCCGGTGCCTTCATAGCGGACGTGTTCGAGCTTTTCAAAATAGGATTGCATTCTTGACTCCTTAATTGACAGAACCCTGCGTACGGGATACTGCCTCATCTTCGGAGTTCATTGCCGGCTGCTCAATTACGTTATTTCACACTTAAATGCACAGAATTATTAAATGTGCGCAAGATCCCATAATGACGATAAAACATAGCCGGAGAGAGACAAACGGGATGTTTCTATTTAGCCGCGTGAAAGTCTCTGGGTGAAAACGTGATCGCCACCATAAAAACAACATTAAACCAAAAAACATAATTGGTGGGTAAAAATCAGTAATTGCTGAATTCGAAATAAGCGTCAACAATTCGCAGGACGTTATCAAAAAAGCCTGTTTCAATTATTACCCCTACACATTCAATAACAAAGGTATATAAGATGAAATTCAAGCACATTTTCCTCTCTGCCTGCGCTCTCCTGGTGCTGGCCAGCCAGCCGGGGTTCGGTAAAGAAATAAAAATCGGTATGGCGATCGATGATTTGCGCCTGGAACGCTGGCAAAAAGATCGCGACATTTTTGTGAAAAAGGCCGCGTCGCTGGGGGCGGACGTGTTTGTTCAGTCCGCTAACGGCAATGAAGAAACCCAGATGGCGCAGGTTGAGAACATGATCAACCGTGGCGTCGACGTGCTGGTGATCATCCCTTACAACGGCCAGGTGCTGAGCAACGTGATCGCCGAGGCGAAGCGCGAAGGCATCAAAGTGTTGGCTTACGATCGCATGATCAATAACGCCGACATTGATTTCTATATCTCGTTCGACAACGAAAAGGTGGGCGAAATGCAGGCGCAAAGCCTGGTGGAACGTGTGCCGCAGGGCAACTACTTCCTGATGGGCGGCTCGCCGGTGGATAACAACGCCAAGCTGTTCCGCAAGGGGCAGATGAACGTGCTGCAACCGCTGATCGACAGCGGCAAGATCAAGATAGTGGGCGATCAGTGGGTTGACGCCTGGCTGGCGGAGAACGCACTGAAGATTATGGAAAACGCCCTGACCGCCAACAACAACCATATCGATGCGGTGGTGGCCTCCAACGATGCCACGGCGGGCGGCGCTATCCAGGCGCTGGCGGCGCAGGGGTTGGCCGGCAAGGTGGCCATTTCCGGCCAGGATGCCGATCTGGCGGCGGTCAAACGCATCGTGGCCGGCACCCAGACCATGACGGTGTACAAGCCGATCAGCAAACTGGCGGATGAAGCGGCGGATATCGCCGTGCAGCTGGGCAAGGGCGAACAGCCGAAATCCAATAGCGTATTGAATAACGGCAGCCGCGATGTTCCCGCCTGGTTGTTGACGCCAATCGCGGTGGATAAATCAAATATCGACAGCACCGTTATTGCCGATGGCTTCCATAAAAAATCCGATATTAATTAATTTTCATTTGGCGCAGTAATACGGAGGGAATAATGCCCTGCCTGTTGGAAATGAAAAATATCACTAAACAGTTCGGCGTGGTAAAAGCCGTGGATAACGTCAGCCTGCAATTAGACGCGGGCCAGGTATTATCCTTATGTGGTGAAAATGGATCGGGTAAATCCACTTTAATGAAAGTGCTGTGCGGAATATATCCGCACGGCAGTTACCAGGGGGAGATTTATTTTTCCGGGGATTTATTAACCGCAAAAACCATTCGTGATACTGAACAAAAGGGCATCGCCATTATTCACCAGGAGCTGGCGCTGGTGAAACAAATGACGGTGCTGGAAAACATGTTTCTCGGCAGCGAGTGGGGCCGTTTCGGGCTAATGGATTATGACGCGATGTTCCTGCGCTGCCAGCGTATGCTGGCGCAGGTCAAGCTGGCGGTGGATCCCCACACTCGCGTCGGCGAGCTGGGGCTGGGGCAGCAGCAACTGGTGGAGATCGCCAAGGCGTTGAACAAACAGGTGCGTTTATTGGTGCTGGATGAACCGACCGCATCGCTGACGGAAAACGAAACCGCCACGCTGTTGGCGATCATCCGCGATCTGCGCGATCACGGCATTGCCTGCATTTATATTTCGCACAAGCTCAATGAGGTAAAAGCGATCTCGGATCTGATCTGTGTGATCCGCGACGGCAAGCACATCGGCACCCGCGCGGCGGCCAGCATGAGCGAGGATGACATCATCGCCATGATGGTCGGGCGCGAGCTGACCGAACTGTACCCCCAGGAGCCGCACGATATCGGCGAGGTGATCCTGCAGGTGGAAAACCTCAGCGCCTGGCACCCGGTGAACCGCCACGTGCGCCGGGTTGACGATGTTTCCTTTACCCTACGGCGTGGCGAAATCCTCGGCGTTGCCGGGCTGGTCGGCTCCGGCCGCACCGAGACCATGCAGTGCCTGTTCGGCGCTTATCCCGGCCGCTGGGAAGGGCGTATCACCATCGACGGGCAGCCCGCCACCATCAACAACTGCCGCCAGGCGATGGAATACGGCATCGCCATGGTGCCGGAAGATCGCAAACGCGACGGCATCGTGCCGGTGATGGGAGTGGGCGCCAACATGACGCTGGCCGCGCTGGGGGATTTCAGCGGCAGGCTCACCACGCTGGACGACGCCCGTGAGCAGGCCACCATTCAGCAGTCGCTGGCGCGGCTGCGGGTGAAAACCTCTTCGCCGGAGCTGGCGATCGCCCGGCTGAGCGGCGGCAATCAGCAAAAGGCCATCCTGGCGAAATGCCTGTTGCTGAACCCGAAAATCCTGATTCTGGATGAGCCGACGCGCGGCATCGATATCGGTGCGAAACAAGAAATCTACAAGCTAATCAATCAATTGGTGCAGCAAGGTATCGCGGTGATCGTCGTGTCTTCCGAACTGCCGGAAGTGCTGGGGCTAAGCGATAGAGTGTTGGTGATGCACCAGGGGCAGATTAAGGCTTCCCTGACTAACCGCGGCCTCACACAGGAGCAGGTGATGGAAGCGGCTTTGCGGAGTGAAACACATGTTGAAAAGCACAGAGTCTGAAGCAAGCCTGTCGGCAGCGGCAGAGAAGCAACCGCTGCTTAAACGCAGCCCGATTAACCTGCAGGTGTTCGTGATGTTGGCGGCGATCGTCGTCATTATGCTGTTCTTTACCTTTACCACCGACGGCGCCTACCTGAGCGCGCGCAATATTTCCAACCTGCTGCGCCAGACGGCGATCACCGGCATCCTGGCGGTGGGCATGGTGTTCGTGATTATTTCGGCGGAGATCGATCTGTCGGTGGGATCGATGATGGGGTTGTTGGGGGGCGCGGCGGCGATCTTCGACGTCTGGTTTGGATGGCCGCTGCCGTTGACCATCGTGGTGACGCTGGTGGCGGGGCTGCTGCTGGGGGCATGGAACGGCTGGTGGGTCGCCTATCGCAAGGTGCCCTCGTTTATCGTCACCCTGGCCGGGATGCTGGCGTTCCGCGGCATCCTGATCGGCATCACCAATGGCACCACGGTGTCGCCGATCAGCAGCGCGATGTCGCAGATCGGCCAGAGCTATCTGCCGGGCGGCGTGGGCTTTGGCATCGGCGCGATCGGCCTGATGGTGTTTGTGGCCTGGCAGTGGCGGCAGCGCAGCCGGCGCGCGCAGCTTGGCCTGCCGGTGGTCGCGGCGCGTGGCGATGTGGCCCGGCAGAGCATCCTGGCGGTGATTGTGCTGGGTGCCGTTTATCTGCTGAACGACTACCGCGGCGTGCCGACGCCGGTGCTGATCCTCACCGCCCTGATGCTGGCCGGGATGTTCATGGCCACCCGTACCGCCTTTGGCCGGCGGATTTACGCCATCGGCGGCAATATCGACGCCGCGCGCCTGTCGGGGGTAAACGTTGAGCGCACCAAGCTGGCGGTATTCGCCATCAACGGCCTGATGGTGGCGATTGCCGGGCTGATCCTCAGCTCGCGCCTGGGCGCCGGTTCGCCTTCCGCCGGCAACATTGCCGAACTGGACGCCATCGCCGCCTGCGTGATCGGCGGCACCAGCCTGGCCGGCGGCATCGGCAGCGTGGCGGGGGCGGTGATGGGGGCGTTTATTATGGCGTCGCTCGACAACGGCATGAGCATGCTGGATGTCCCCACTTTCTGGCAGTACATCGTGAAAGGCAGCATCTTGCTACTGGCGGTGTGGATGGATTCCGCAACCAAACGGCGGGTGTAAAAAGCGCGCTGGCTCACAGTTATCGCGCAATTATTCCAGCTCTCTGGCCGGCGTGTGCTATCCAGAGAGCCGGGCTGTGTCCCGCCATCGTGCGTGAGAGCCGCTGGCGGCTATTGGGCCGCGCTTCTGCGTTGCTCGCCGTTTAATTGGGGCCGGCCAAACTGCACGGTTCGCGCCTTGATATCTTTATAAATGGCTACTCACTGCCGGCTCTCGCGGGCTTTGCCCGCGTGTTTTCCAGGAGTGTACACCATGTTCGAGAAGCGCTACCGCATCACGTTACTGTTCAACGCCAACAAAGTGTATGACCGCCAGGTTGTGGAAGGCGTCGGCGAGTATTTGCAGGCATCGCAGTGTGACTGGGACATTTTTATCGAAGAGGATTTTCGTTGCCGTATCGATAACATCAGGGAGTGGTTGGGGGATGGGGTGATCGCCGATTACGACGATCGCGAAATTGAACGCCTGTTGGCAAACGTGAATGTGCCGATCGTCGGCGTTGGCGGCTCTTATCACTGCCCCGAGGATTACCCGCCGGTGCATTATATCGCCACCGATAACGCCGCGCTGGTCGAAGCGGCCTTTATGCACCTGAAGGAAAAGGGGCTGAACCGCTTTGCCTTTTACGGTTTGCCGATTGAGGGCGGCAAGCGCTGGGCGCAGGAGCGCGAGCATGCCTTCCGCCAACGGGTGGCGGCCGAGCAATATCAGGGGGTGGTGTACCAGGGTATGGCCACCGCGCCGGAAAACTGGCAGTACGCCCAGAACCGCCTGGCTGACTGGGTGCAAACGCTGCCGCAGCAAACCGGCATTATCGCCGTGACCGATGCCCGCGCGCGCCATCTGTTGCAGGTGTGCGAGCACCTGGACATTGCGGTGCCGGAAAAACTGTGCGTGATCGGCATCGATAACGAAGAGCTGACGCGCTACCTGTCGCGGGTGGCGCTCTCTTCGGTGGCGCAGGGATCGCGCCAGATGGGCTACCGCGCCGCCAAACTGCTGCACCAGTTGCTCAATGGGCAACGGCCGCCGCTGCAGCGCATTCTGGTGCCGCCGGTGAAGGTGATTGAACGCCGCTCCACCGATTTCCGTTCACTGCGCGATCCGGCGGTGATTCAGGCGATGCACTACATTCGCTACCACGCTTGCAAAGGCATCAAGGTGGAACAGGTGCTGGATGCGGTGGGCATGTCGCGTTCCAATCTGGAAAAGCGCTTCAAAGACGAAACGGGCCAGACCATCCACAACATGATCTATCAGGAAAAACTTGAGCGCGCCCGCAACCTGTTGACGGCCACCTCGCTGGCGATTAACGAGATTTCGCAGATGTGCGGCTATCCGTCGTTGCAATATTTCTATTCGGTGTTCAAAAAGGGCTACGGCACCACGCCCAGGGAGTATCGGGCGCGGTTTGGCGAAGTGGGGTACTGAACAGCGGTTCAGGGATGGGCCGAGTCATAAAGCCAACACACCTGCAACTTGAAGGATGACGTGTATAAATCATATTTCTGTCATTACGGCTCCCTATAGTGGCGTTGCTTTTACCTTTGTGTACAGATAAAAATCAGGGAGCCTGAAATATGCATATAACAAAAACACGCCTGGCGCTGTTGGCCGCCTGCATGATGTGCAGCCAGCCGCTGTGGGCACAGCAAGAAGTTTCCGCCGAGCTGGCCGGGCATGCCCTGCTGCCGGTGAAATCCACTGTGGCCACGCCCGCCGATGCGCCGGTGGATCTGCAGCAGAGCGGCAAGTACACCAGCGGCCAACGGGTGACGGAACTGGGCAGCGTGCCGGGGAAATCCGCCGATCGCTTAACCGGCATCGGGTTGCCGATTAACGGCCAGCCGCTGCAAGGCCATTCCGGCATCAAACACATGCCGGATGGCACTTACTGGGTGCTGACCGACAACGGCTTCGGCAGCAAGGCCAACTCGCCGGATGCCATGCTGTATCTCAACCATTACAACATCGATTTCAAGGCCGGCAACGTCACGCCGCTGAAGACCGTGTTCCTGCACGATCCGGATAAAAAAGTGCCGTTCCATATCGTCAACGAGAGCACGGAAAAACGCTATCTGACCGGCAGTGATTTTGATCCGGAAAGCTTCCAGTTTGCCGGTGGCGCGCTGTGGATCGGCGATGAGTTCGGCCCGTATCTGATCAAGGCCGATCTTGACGGCAAGATACTGGCGGTATTCGACACCCTGGTCGACGGCAAGATCGTGAAATCCCCCGACAACCCGACGCTGACCCTGCCGGGTACGCCGAATAGCAAGCTGAACTTCCAGGTGTCACGCTCCAAAGGCTTTGAAGGCATGGCCGCCTCGCCGGATGGCAGCAAGCTGTATCCGCTGTTGGAAGGCGCACTGTGGGATGGCGAGCAGTTTGAAAACGTTGACGGCAAGCGCTACCTGCGCGTGCTGGAATTTGACGTCAAGCAGCAGCAGTGGACCGGCCGCAGCTGGCGGTATGTGCTGGAAGACAACCAGAACGCGATTGGCGACTTCAACATGATTGACGCTACGCACGGGTTGGTGATTGAGCGTGATAACGGCGAAGGCACCGAAGATAAAGCCTGCGCCAACGGCGCGGCGACCGCCAACTGCTTTAGCGACGTGGCGAAATTCAAGCGCGTGTACCGCATCGCGTTTTCCGATGCCAACGTCGGCAAGCCGGTGGACAAACAGGCCTATATCGATCTGCTCAAGATTAAAGACCCTAACGCCGTGGCGCGTAAGCCGCTGAACAACGGCGTGTTCACCTTCCCGTTCTTTACCATTGAGAACGTCGACGTGGTGGACGGCAGCCATATCATCGTTGGCAATGACAACAACTTCCCGTTCTCCTCCAGCCGCCTGCCCAACGTGGCGGATGACAACGAGTTTATCTTGTTAGAGGCGAAGGGCTTGCTGCAGCCGTAATCGGCAATGGTATAAAAACCCATTTGGAAGAATGCCGTTCACTTAAAGCTTATGTGGCTTGTAGCTGAACGGATACTTAAGGGGTATATAGAGCACCGAACGATCGTATCGTCGGTGCTTTCTTTTTTCCGGAGGAATAAAAGCCTTACGTTTTTTATCATTCCTTTCAGATTGTTAGGTATATAGCCCGTTGCGCCTTTGCTACCGATCCGTACCTGCGATATCAGGGTGCTCAGCGCCGTGGGGATTTTTTCGCCCGCTGGTGATATAAAATCACTTGCCCCGGGCGGTTGCTGCCCGCCGGGGCGCGCCGCATTGTAGAGCCGCCTGGAGCAGGGAATCATGACCAACGCACCGCACCGTTTATTGCCGCCGAAAACGCCGCTGACCAGCCACCAGCTTTCACGACTGCACACCTTTGAGGCGGCCGCGCGCCTGGGCTCGTTTGCGCAGGCCGCCGATGAGCTGGCCATTACCCCCAGTGCGGTCAGCCACCGTATCAACCAACTGGAGGCGGCGCTGGGCTTTCGGTTGTTCCAGCGCTTTCACCGCCGCATCGCTTTGACATTGGAAGGCGAACGGGTGTTCTGGCGCCTGAGGGCCTCGCTCGATAACATCAACCAGGAAATTCTCGACATTAAAAGCCAGGCGCTTTCCGGTTTACTGACCGTCTATTGCCGTCCGTCGATTGCCCAGTGCTGGCTGGTGCCCAGGCTGGCCGATTTCGCCCGCCGTTATCCGGCCATCAGCCTGAATATTCTGACCGGCAACGAGCGGGTAAACTTTAGCGGCGCCGGGGTCGATCTGGCCATCTACTTTGACGACCAACCGCCGGAAAATCTGGCCTGTGTGCCGCTGATGGCGGAATCCATCTTGCCGGTTTGCAGCCCCGACTATGCCCGGCGCTTTGGCCTGACTGGCCGGCCGGAAAAGCTGGCCGGTGCCGCGTTGCTGCACGATCGCCAGGCGTGGAGCGATGATTCGGGCAGCGGTGAATGGCACGCCTGGGCGGCGCATTTCGGCATGGCGCTGGATAGCGCCCAGCCGGGAATGGGGTTTGATCGTTCGGATCTGGCGGTGATCGCCGCGATCAATCACGGCGGCGTCGCCATGGGGCGGCAGCGGCTGGTCAGCGCATGGCTCGCCAGCGGCGAACTGGTGGCGCCGTTTCCGGGCATGGCGATGCCGTGCGCCCAGCGCTACTACATCGCCACCCCGTCGGAGCGCCGGTGGCCGAAAATCGCGGCTTTCAGCGATTGGTTGAGGGCGGTCGCCGAGAACGGCTGATGCCGTTTAGCCGCCGGGCGCGGCCTGCAGCCAGCGGCACAAGCGCAGCATAAAGGCATCGCAAGCCTGCAATTGCTCAAGGGTGATGAATTCGTCTGGTTTATGGCCTTGATCCATCGCGCCGGGGCCGCACACCAGCGTCGGCACGCCATGCTGTTGAAACAGACCACCCTCGGTGCCGAATGCGACGGTTTGCAGCGTGGCGGGCGGGGGCAGCATGGTCAGGATAGCATCGAGCGCGGCGGCAGGCTGGGTTTCCAACGCCGGATAACGGCTGAGCGTGGTGAAGGTAATGTCGCTCTCTGGCGCTACCGCTCGCATCTCCGGCAGCAGGCAGCGCTGCGCCCAACGGGTGATGTCGTCCACCAGCCGTTGGGCGTCCACGCCCGGCAGCGTGCGGATTTCAAAATCAAACTGGCAGTGCGCCGGGACGATGTTCAGCGCCTTGCCGCCGGCAATCACGCCGGTTTGCAGGGTAGAAAACGGCGGATCGAACGCCAGGTTTTGCTGCTGATGCAGCGTCTGCGCCAGTGCCATCAACTGCTGCATGATCCGCACCGCGTACTCAATGGCGTTAACCCCGGCGGGCGTATAGGCCGAATGGCAGGCAAACCCGGTCACTTCGCAGCGCACGGCGATTTTGCCTTTATGGCCAAGCACGGGCCGCATCGACGTGGGTTCGCCAACGATACAGGCAGCGGGCCGGCTCGGCAGGTGCTCAAGCTCCGCAAGCAGGCTATGCACCCCTTTGCAGCCCACCTCTTCGTCATAGCTGAACGCCAGCCACACCGGCAGGCGCAGCGGTGCGGCACACAGGCTCGGCACCAGCGCCAGCACCGCCGCCAGCCAGCTTTTCATATCGGCGGTGCCGCGCCCGTACAGCTTGCCGTCGCGCTCCGTCAGGGCAAAAGGATCGCTTTGCCAGCGTTGCCCATCCACCGGCACTACGTCGGTGTGGCCGGAGAGCATAATTCCCGGCCGATCCTGTGGCCCAATCACCGCCAGCAGGTTGGCTTTGTCACCGCCGGCATCGTGAAATAGCTGGCTGCTGATGCCATAGCCGGCCAGATAGCGGCGCACGTAGTCGATCAGCGCCAGGTTGCTGTTGCGGCTGACGGTGTCGAAGGCGATCAGATCGGCCAGAATGGCGCGGGTGCTGGGGTTACTCATCACCCGGCACGCCGTAGCTGGGTGCCTCCAGCGGATTAACCGCCCGCACCAGGTAATCTTCGCTCTGCGGCTGCCAGCGTTGCCACAGGCCAGCCAGTTGATTGATGGCGTCTTCATGCCAGTCAACGCGCAGATCGGTCAACGGCCAGCTCTGATTGCTGATGATTTTCATTCCGGCGGAGTAGATCGGCCCGGCTTCGCCGCCAGCGTGTAAACCGGCCTGTAGCGCGGCGATCAGCCGATCGCCCAGCGCCAGGTGGGGCGCGCGGGTAAAGGCGGCGATCATGGCGTCAATCACGCCGGGGTTGGCCAGCATATTGCCCGCCGCCACGCAGTGTTCGCCGATGGCGGTGTGGTGCACGCCCAGCGTGTGCGCGCCTTCAAACACCGCGCGGTTGCCGCGGTTATCCAGCACGGTGACCTGGCGATAATCGGCATAGGGCTCTTGCGCCATGGCGGTATCCAGCGCCTGTTGCGCCGTGTGCCCCTGGGCCAGCAGCGCCAGGATTTGCGGGCCGAGCGCGGGCAGGGTGACGTTCTGGCTGGATACCGCGCCCACGCCGCTCATCAGCCACGGGCAGCGCGCCGCCACCGCCATGCTGGACGAACTGAGCGCAATGCCGTACTGCCCGCTGCGCGGGCAAAATCCGCTTACCGAAAAGGTCATGCTTCCTCCTCGGGGATCACCGCGATCACATCGATTTCTACCAGCCACTGCGGCTGCGCCAGCCCGGAAACCACCAGCCCGGTCGAGATCGGGAACACGCCTTTCAGCCATTTTCCCACTTCCTGATAAACCGGTTCGCGGTAGCGCGGGTCGGTAATATAGGTGGTGGTCTTGACGATATGGCGCAAATCGCTGCCCGCCTCTTCCAGCAGTTGTTTGATGTTTTTCATCGCCTGCTCGGCCTGTTTGCCCGCATCGCCCAGCCCGATTAAATTGCCCGCGAAATCGGTGCCGACCTGCCCGCGCACATACACGGTATTGCCGGCCCGCACGGCCTGGCAGAGATCGTTATTCAGCGTTTGGTTGGGGTAGGTATCCTTGGTGTTGAACATGCGAATACGGGTATGGGTGGGTTGACTCATGATTGACTCCTTAATAGGCCGGCCGGCTGGTGATCATCTTGGCGCCTGATTACCCGGGGCACCCTCGTTGCATAACCGCCATTCTTCATGCAGGAGCGGCGGAAAATAAATAATGATTTTTCTTCGGGGACGCTCAAGAAAAACTGGCCTGGTTAAATTCGCGTTATTTCACCTTAACGCAGAGAAAAATACGCACATAGCCCGGCGTTCTGCCGCCAAGGCCAGTTTTTGGCTATAGCCTGCGTCGGAAAATATGAATTTAACTCCCGGCTGCGCCGTGAAAGAAATAGGGAAACCAATAAAAATTATCGTGGGCCTGCACCGGAGAAGCCAGACATGCATTCATACCTGCCAATTTGCGTCCCTGCGGGAGTACCGTTATGACCTTTGACTGGAGCTACATGCTTGGCCTGCTGAGCGACGTAGACTTCTGGCTGGCCACCTGGACGGTGATCAAGCTAAGCCTGCTGACCTGGGCCATCAGTATCGTGCTGGGGTTTATTCTGGCGCTGGGTAAACAGGCGCGGCACCCTTTGCTGAATCTGTCGGCCAGGGGCTATATCTGGCTGTTTCGCAGCATGCCGCTGCTGGTGCTGCTGATCTTTGTCTATAACCTGCCACAGGCGCTGCCGGCGTCTTCGGTGCTGCTGGGCGATCCTTTCTATGCCGGCCTGATTGCGCTGGTGTTGAGTGAAGCCGCCTACATCGCTGAAATCCACCGCGGCGGCCTGCTGTCGATCCCGAAAGGGCAGAGCGAGGCGGCGCGGGCGTTGGGGCTGCGTTTCACCGGCATCCAGTGGCGGGTGATCATTCCGCAGGCGCTGCGGGTGGCGCTGCCAGCGCTGGCCAACGAATATATCTCCATCGTGAAGCTCAGCTCGCTGGTTTCGGTGATCTCGCTGACGGAGATCCTGATGGTGGGCCAGCGGCTCTATTCGCAAAACTTCCTGGTGATGGAAACCATGACCGCCGTCGCGTTCTATTACGTGCTGATCGTCACGGTGTTTGATTTCCTGCTCAAACGTCTGGAGCTGTACCTGGATGTTACCCAGCGTAACAGCGCGCGCAGCGTCGAGCCGGCATTGTTTGAGCTGGCCGCGCAGCCTGCCGCCGGCGTGTTGCGCCCGGCGCCGACCAACGGCAGCCCGGCCCTGCAGGCTACGCGGCTGCATAAAGCCTACAACAATGTTGAAGTGCTCGGTGCCGTCAGCCTGCAGATTCAACCCGGTGAAGTGGTATCTGTCATCGGCCCTTCCGGCTCGGGGAAAACCACGCTGATTCGCCTGCTGAACGGCCTGGAGCAGATCGACAACGGCGAAATCATGATCAACGGCCAGCCGTTTATTCACCTGAATCAGCAGGGGCAGCAGAAGCCGCGTTTTGTCGAACACCCTGAGCATCGTTTGAATATCGGCATGGTTTTTCAAAGCTTTAACCTGTTCCCGCACCTGACGGTAATGAACAACCTGCTGCTGGCGCCGCGTTACCACCGGCTGGCGGCGGAAAGTGAACTGCAACGCCAGGCCTGCGCGCTGCTGCAAAAAGTGGGCATGCTCGAGCATGCCTATAAATACCCGCATCAGCTTTCCGGCGGCCAGCAACAGCGCGTGGCGATCGCCCGGGCGTTAATGATGCGCCCGCAAATCATGCTGTTCGACGAACCCACCTCGGCGCTTGATCCGGAAAAGGTCAATGAAGTGTTGCAGGTGATTGAAACGTTGGCCAAAGAAGGGATCACCATGGTGATTGTCACCCATGAGATGAACTTCGCCTTCAAGGTTTCCGACCGGATTGTGTTTATGGAGAAAGGACGGGTGGTATGTGACGAGGCGCCGCAGGCGCTGCGTGACGGCCGCCACCCGCGGGTGGAAGCATTTCTGAAGGATGTTTCGTTGGCTTAGGCATACATGCTGGCCTCGCCTTGGGCGTTGTTTAACGTTATTTCATCGGGGGAATCATGATTACGCAAGCACAGATCGACAGGTTTCACCAGGACGGCTATTTGGTGGTCGAGGACGTTTTAACGCCACAACAGATTAGCGCCCTACAGGGCGATTTTGACCGCTGGGTGGCGCAAAGCCGCGAGCACAGCGCCGCCTATGGCCATACCCAGGACGGCCGCGCGCGCTTTGATCTGGAAGGCGACCACCGGCCGGATCACCCTTCGCTGCGCCGGGTCAGTTCGCCCACCGAGATCTCGCCGGCCTATTACCAGGCGGCGTTCCAGTCACGCATGGCGGAGATTGCCGCGCAACTGATCGGCGGCAGCGGCACGCGTTTTCACCACAGCAAGGTCAATTCCAAACTGCCGCACACCGCCACGCAGGTGAAGTGGCACCAGGACTTTCTTTTCACCCCGCACAGCAATGACGACATCATCACTGCCCTGCTGATGGTGAGCGACGTTACGCCGGAAAACGGCCCGCTGAACGTGGTGCCCGGCAGCCATAAAGGGCCGCTGTACTCGCATTGGCAGCATGAGCGTTTCAGCGGCGCGGTGAGCGATGAGGTGGTTGCGCAGCACTGCCAACGGCCGGTGGCTTGTTTTGGCCCGGCTGGTTCCGTGTGCTTTATGCATACTCGCCTGCTGCATGCTTCCAGCCCGAATGAAACCGAACTGCCGCGCACGTTGTTTATCTGCGTCTATGCGGCAGAAGACGCACTGCCGTTTGGCGATAACCCATTGCCCAGCGAACACGGCGGCCAGATGGTACAGGGCACGGAGAGCGGCCTGGTGCGTTGCACGCCGAACCAGGTGCGCCTGCCGCAAAAACCGCGCGGCGCGTCGTTCTTTGTACAGCAGGCCGGCCAGGAGGCCAATTGAGGCGAGCCGCCTTGTCGTTATAACCCTGGGGATGCGCACGTGGCTCTATCCCTGACAATCCTTGATCGCTGTGGAGGTTGTATGAAACTAATGACGTGTTTACGGGCTGCTCACCGGGCCGCCGGCGTGTTAACCGCAGGGGCCTTACTGCTCGCTTCCCACGGGGCCGGTGCGGCGTTCCTGCAGCCGGGAAAAATCATTGCCGGCTCGGATTTGACCTTTTTCCCTTATGAATACATGGAGAAAAACAAACCGGCGGGCTTCGACATCGAGTTTCTCGATGGGTTGGCCGAGGTGATGGGCCGCCAGGCCGAGAATATCGACACCCGCTTCCCTAACCTGATCACCGGCCTGCAAGGCGGGCGGTTCGATATCATTAACTCGTCGATGTACATCACGGCGGAGCGCATGAAGGTGATCGATATGATCCCCTACCTGAAAAGCGGCGAGGCGATCCTGTCGCTGAAAGGCAGCGACTACCAGCCCAAACGCCCGGAAGATTTTTGCGGTCACAAAATCGGTTCAATGGGCGCCACTTCCTGGCTACAGCAATTGCATAAACTCTCGGCGGAGTACTGTGTGAAAAACGGCCTGCAGCCGATCGCCATCAGTGAATATACCACCGATCCGCAAACCACCCAGGCGCTGCTGTCCCGCGCAGTTGAAGCGCAGATCACCGATGCGGCGGTGGCGCGCGGCGCGGTGGAGAAGCTGAGCAACCGCATCGTGATTTCCTCCGACACACTGATCTATCCGGTGCTGAATGGCTTTGGCGTGAAAAAGGGCAATGACGAAGTGAAACAGGCGCTGATTGAGGGTCTGGAGAAATTCAGCAAGACGGAAAAATACGCCGCCCTGCTGCAAAAATATCGCTTCCAGGCACCGACGGCGGAAGACATCAAAACGTTGATGCCAATGCCGTAGAATCATCCGCGGCTCGCCGCCGGCCACTACGGCCGCGGCTGAACAGGGTGTGGGCAACATTGCCCACACGCCGGCAGGTTAACGATGCACAGCAGGCACAAATATGGCACTCACTTTTGAAGAGCAAACGCGTATCGATCTGGCGGCGGCGTTTCGCATCATCGCTAAGCTGGGGATGCATGAAGCGGTGGCTAACCACTTCAGCGCTGCGATTTCCGCCGACGGCAAACAGTTTTTACTCAACCCGAAATGGATGCACTTTTCACGCATCCGCGCCAGCGATCTGCTGCTGTTGCACGCCGACGATGAAAGCGCCGGGCAGCGTAGCGACGTCGACGCTACCGCCTGGGCGATCCACGGGCAAATCCACCAGCGGCTGCCGCAGGTGCGGGTGGTGATGCACCTGCACCCGGTTTACGCCACCACCATCGCCTGCCTGGAAAACGCGACCATTCCGCCAATCGATCAAAACAGCGCGCGCTATTTCAACCGGGTAGCGCTCGACAGCCTGTACGGCGGCATGGCCGATACGCGAGAGGAGGGCGCGCGACTGGCCGCATTGCTGCAGGGGCATAGCCGCTTGCTGATGGGCAACCACGGTGTGATGGTGACGGCCCCCACGGTGGGCGAAGCCTTCGATGATATCTGGACGCTGGAGCGCGCCTGCCAAATTCTGGTGAACGCCTACGCCACCGGGCAACCTTTGCGTATTCTGGATGCGGCGGTGGCGGAGAAAACCGCGCGTGACTGGGAGAAGATCCGTGATTTTTCCCAGCGGCATTTTGCCGAGATGAAGCTGTTGCTGCAGCGTGAAGATCCGTCGTTTGCTGACTGATGCCACTCTGGCCGCCAGGGCAGACAGTTGAAATAACCTGAGGTTTATTCTTGATATTCCGGGGTAAAACTTCCTACTATTCAGTGCTGCCTGGCAGCATATGGGCATTTACGCCTCTGGGATGGTGAATTATATGGAAGGATTACAATGAGGAATATTTTCTTTTTCGACGCGATGCTCACCCCGAAAATCATCACCGCCGTGTATTGGCTGTGCCTGCTGAGCATTGTTTTCGGCGGCGTCGGCGCGATGTTCTACGGTGAGTTTTTTCGCGGTTTGTTTGCGATCATCATCGGCGGTATTTTTACTCGCGTCTGTTTTGAAATGATCATTATTGCGTTTAAAAATAATGAATACCTGCGGAAAATCGCTGAAAAACCGTGATTTCCCCAGTCAGCGCCGGGCTTGCCCCGGTGTTGCCGGCCCTGTCTCTCTTAAACAACCCTTTCTTGCGCATTCCGCGCGCTATAATCACGGTGAATTTTGCGTTAATCAGGAGCAGGCATGCTTTCCAGGGTAATAATCAGATGGACCAAACGGCTGGTGGTGGTGATTGCCACCGTATTGCTGACGCTGTTTGCGGTGCGCATTTACGATAGCCAGCGTGGGCCTGCGCTGGAGCCGTGGCACACTTTTGTGCCGCATGAAATGAGCAGTGCAGAGCTGGACAAAGCTACCTGGGCCGATTACCTGGCCGCCGAGCAGCGGGTGTTTGATGAGGTAAAAACCCAGGTTACTGACAAGCTTGATCCCAGCGAACGCATCCCGATTAACCGCTATTTTTCCGGCAGCCCGATTTATCCAGAGCATTTCGCCCAGGACTGGAACCGCTCCTATGAGCTGATGCCGCAGGGGGCGCCGCGCGGTGCGGTGGTGATGCTGCACGGCCTGACGGATTCACCCTATAGCCTGCGCCATATTGCCGAGAATTATCGCCAGCACGGCTATGTTGTCGTGGGTATTCGCCTGCCGGCGCACGGCACCGTGCCCGGCGCGCTGACCGATATCGAATGGCGCGACTGGCTGGCCGCCACCCGGCTGGCGGTACGCGAAGCACATAGCCTGATAGGCGCCGGCAAGCCACTGCATATCGTCGGCTTTTCCAACGGCGGCGCGCTGGCGATGAAATACGCGCTGGATGCGCTGAACGATCCGAACCTGGTTGCCCCGCAGCGGCTGATTTTGATTTCACCGATGATCGGCGTCACCAGCTTTGCCCGCTTTGCCGGGATTGCCGGTTGGCCGGCTGTGTTCCCGGCGTTCGCCAAAGCCGCCTGGCTTGGCGTGCTGCCGGAGTTTAACCCGTTTAAATACAATTCATTCCCGGTCAACGGTGCGCGCCAGTCCTACCTGCTTAGCCGTTCGCTGCAGCAGGAGATCGCCCGGGCGGCGCGTGAAGGGCGCCTGGATAAGCTGCCGCCGGTGCTGACGTTCCAGTCGGTGATGGATTCCACCGTCAGCACCCGCGCGGTGATCCGCGCGCTGTATAACGAACTGCCGGCCAACGGCAGCGAACTGGTGCTGTTTGACGTAAACCGCACGGTGAACTTCGGCCCACTACTGCGGCCCAATGCCGCCTCTGCGGTCAATCAACTGCTGCCTGCGCCGCCGCGCCGCTACCAGACCACGGTGATCGCCAACGCATCACCGGAGAGCAGCGAAGCGATCGCCCGTATTACGCCGGCGGGCGAGGTGGTGGAGAGCACGCAGCCGCTGGGGATGAATTATCCGCCGGATATTTATTCGCTTTCCCACGTTGCCCTGCCGTTCCCGGTCAGCGACTCGCTGTATGGTCGTTACCCGCAGCGGCGCGATGAGTTTGGCATCAGCCTGGGAACCATTGCCGCACGGGGCGAGCGCTCCGTGCTGGTGGTGGATCTCGACACGCTGATGCGTATCGCGTCCAACCCGTTCTACCCGTATCTGCTGCAGCGCATCGACAATAAGCTGTAGCGGCCGTCTAGAGGAAGCCGAGGATGCTGAAGGCGTCATCCTGCGGAACATAGCCGAGCAGGCGGGTGGTTTCTTCCAGCGAGAGGCGTTTGTAGCTATTGTTGGAGATGCCGTGCACCACGGCATACTGCACGTTTTTCACCCGCAGGCAGCGATCGAGCAGATCGGTGGCGTCGCGGTGGCTGAGGTAAGCGCTCATATCGCGGGCGCTCGGGCGTTTATCGGCGGCCAGGGTGGTGAAATTGGCAAAACGCACGGCGACGGCGGATAGCCGTTGTTGATGCGCATAATAGGCGGCGATGCTTTCGCCCAGCGCTTTGCTGAGCCCGTAGAAGTTTTTCGGCCTGGGGGTATCTTCTGGCCGCACCTGGTAATCCAGGGGGTAGCCCTCAACCGCCTGGGCGCTGCTGGCGAACACCACGCGCCGGCAGCCCGCTTCTTTAGCCGCGCGGAAAATATTGGCCGTGCCCAGGATGTTATTGTTCATCAGCGAGGGATAAAAACCGGCAGCGGGTGAGGTATCGGCCGCCAAATGCAAGACGGTGTCGATATTGGCGCAGGCCTGGCGGCAGGCCGCGATATCGGTAATATCGCAGGCGATGGCCTGATCGTTGGCGCCGATGTCCGTCAGCATTGCGGTATCCCGTTCCGCTAACCGCAGGGGGTAGCGATCGCCGATGGCCTTGCGGAATACCGTTGCCACACGCCCTGCGGCGCCCGTGATCAGCACCCGCCCCATCTCGTTGCGCAATGTCATGGCTGCATTTTTCCTTAAAAGCAAATCCCGTTCCTTCCCGCACAGTAATAATCCCACCCGCGCATTTTGTCTATACATCAATAAAATAAGTTAATGTATTTGGTGTGATATACATCAATGAAACAGCGAATTTGGCGGCGGGATATGCCGTTTTGTCCAGGCTCCAGTACGGCGGTTTTGATTGGGAGTGATTTGTTTGGATAGCTAATTATTACCGACGTTATGTATTTTTTTGCGCATTTTGTGCGAAATGAATCCGGCAGGGTCTCCGCAGGCAATGGCGGGTGTGATTTGAAATTCATTAATTTAATAACATAAGAATTATTTATATTAATGTTTGCCGGGGCGGCGGCGGCGATCTGTATGCCAGATCACACTTTGCAAATTTCGCCGCACAAGCACTTGCCCAGAGAAAAACGGCAGTGTTACCGTCATGGCTCAGCCATTTTAGGGTTGTCACTGTTCTCACAGGCAAAACCTAAACCTCGTGCTTCTGTAGCCCTCATTGGGGCCAGAGGCGATGAGGTTTAGGTTTTTTTTTGCGCCGAATTTGGCCCACGGCGGGTTGGCCACCGCGGTTGGCGCCAGACGGCAAGGGACGTAGCTAAGGATGACAAGATGAAATATGAACAATTAGCCAGTGAGATTTTGGCCGGCGTCGGTGGCCGCGACAATATAAAAAGCCTGGTGCACTGCGCCACCCGGCTGCGTTTCAAGCTGCGTGACAACCAGCAGGCAGACGCCGAAGCGCTGAAGAAAAACGCCGGCGTGATCATGGTGGTAGAGAGCGGCGGGCAGTTCCAGGTGGTGATTGGCAACCACGTCGGCGATGTTTATGCCGCGATTAATCAGGCGGCCGGGTTGGCGGAAGCCGAATCGGGCGCGCAGGATGACGGCGGCAAGAAAGACAACCTGTTCAGCCGTTTTATCGATATCGTCTCCGGGATTTTTACCCCGCTGCTGGGCGTGATGGCGGCTTCGGGGATCCTGAAAGGGGCGCTGTCGCTGGCGTTGGCCTGTGGTTGGCTGCAGGCCGAGAGCGGAACCTACCGTATCTGGTTTGCCGCCAGCGACGCGCTGTTCTACTTCCTGCCGATCATGCTGGGTTACACCGCCGGGAAAAAATTTGGCGGCAACCCGTTCGTCACCATGACCATCGGCGCCGCGCTGACCCATCCGCTGATGATTGCGGCGTTCGACGCCGCGCAGCAGCCGGGCGCGGCGACGGAATACTTCCTTGGCATGCCGGTCACGTTCATCAACTATGCCTCGTCGGTTATCCCGATTATTTTTGCCGCCTGGCTCTCCTGCAAGCTGGAACCGCTGTTTAACCGCATGCTGCACAGCGCACTGCGCAATTTCTTCAGCCCGCTGCTGTGTCTGGCGATTGTCGTACCGCTGACGTTCCTGCTGATCGGCCCGGCAGCCACCTGGCTTAGCCACCTGCTGGCCAACGGCTACCAGGCGATCCACGCGTTTAACCCGATCATCGCCGGGGCGTTGATCGGCGCGTTGTGGCAGGTGTGCGTGATCTTCGGCCTGCATTGGGGGCTGGTGCCGTTGATGATTAACAACCTGAGCGTGCTGGGCCGCGACACCATGGTGCCGCTGCTGCTGCCGGCGGTGATGGGGCAGGTGGGGGCCACGCTTGGGGTGATGTTGCGCACCCGCGACGCCAAACTGCGTGTGATGGCCGGTTCCGCCGTGACCGCCGGGATTTTCGGCATCACTGAACCGGCGGTCTATGGCGTTACCCTGCCGAACAAACGGCCGTTTATCTTCGGCTGCATCGGCGGCGCGCTGGGCGGGGCGGTGATCGGCTATTTCCACAGTGCGGTTTACTCATTCGGCCTGGCCAGCGTGTTTTCCTTCGCGCAAATTATTCCGCCTACCGGCTTTGACGCCACTGTGCTGGGCGCGATTGCCGGCACGCTGCTGTCGTTCCTCTTCGCTGCCATTACCAGCTACCTTTTCGGCCTGGCGCCGCAGCCGGCGGAAGTAGCAGAAGAGGCCCCGGCGGCCGCACCGTCTGCCACCCCGCTGAACCGCAAAACGTTGGTTGCCAGCCCGATGAGCGGTGACGTGCTGCCGCTGGATCAGATTGCAGACCCAACCTTCGCCAGCGGCCTGCTGGGCAAAGGCGCCGCCATTGTGCCGCAGCAGGGGCGGGCAGTTTCGCCGGTGAACGGCACGGTGGCTTCACTGTTTAAAACCCGCCATGCCATCGGCATTGAATCTGATGACGGCGCACAGGTGCTGATCCACATCGGCATCGACACCGTAAAGTTGGACGGCCAACACTTCACCGCCCACGTTGCCGAGGGCGATCGGGTTCAGCAAGGCGACCTATTGATTGAATTTGACCTGGCGGCCATCCGCGCCGCGGGTTTCGACACCACAACGCCAATCATCATCAGCAACACCGAAGACTACATTGACGTTTTGGCCACCGATCTCGGCCCGGTGCAGGAACAGGCACCGCTGCTGACTTTATTACGTTAAGAGGAGATAACGATGACCAGCAAGTTTCCAGACAATTTCCTGTGGGGCGGCGCCGTAGCGGCAAACCAGGTGGAAGGGGCTTACCAACAGGATGGCAAAGGGCTGTCGACCTCCGATTTGCAGCCTGCCGGGGTGTTCGGCCCGGTAACGCCGCGCGTCCCTGGCGACAGTGGCATCAAGGATGTGGCGATCGATCTCTATCATCGTTACCCGGAAGACATCGCACTGTTTGCGGAAATGGGCTTCAAATGCCTGCGTACCTCCATCGCCTGGACGCGTATTTTCCCGCAGGGCGATGAAGAAACCCCGAACGAAGCCGGGTTGGCGTTTTACGACCGGCTGTTTGATGAAATGGCTAAATACGGCATCACGCCGCTGATTACCCTGTCGCATTATGAAATGCCCTACGGGCTGGTGAAGCAATACGGCGGCTGGAGCAGCCGACAGGTGATCGGCTTCTTTGAACGTTATGCGCGCACCGTGTTCGAGCGTTACAAACACAAGGTGAAGCATTGGCTGACGTTCAATGAGATCAATATGTCGCTGCACGCGCCGTTCACCGGCGTCGGCCTGCCGGAAGGCAGCAGCAAGAGCGACGTCTACCAGGCCATTCACCATCAATTGGTGGCCAGCGCCAGGGCGGTGAAAGCCTGCCATGAGTTAGTGCCGGGCGGGAAAATCGGCAATATGCTGCTTGGCGGCATTTTGTATCCACTAAGCTGCCGGCCGGAAGACGTGCTGGAAACCCAGCGCCAGAACCGTGGCTGGCAGTTCTTTGGCGATGTGCAGGCGCGCGGCTACTACCCGGCCTATATGCAGCGCTTCTTCCGCGAAAACGGCATTGAAGTTGATATCAGCGAAGAAGACAAACAGGCGCTGCGCGAAACCGTCGATTTTATCTCTTTCAGCTACTACATGAGCGGCTGCGTGACCGCCGACGAAGCGCTGAACCACACGGCGCGCGCCAATATTCTCAACATGGTGCCGAACCCGCATCTGCAAAGCTCCGAGTGGGGCTGGCAGATTGATCCTATCGGCCTGCGCTTCCTGCTCAACGAACTGTATGACCGTTACCAGAAGCCGTTGTTTATCGTGGAAAACGGGCTGGGCGCCAAGGATCGCGTTGAGGCGGATGGCAGCATCAACGATGACTATCGTATTGATTACATTAACGATCACCTGGTACAGGTGCGCGAGGCGATTGACGATGGCGTTGAAGTGATGGGCTATACCAGCTGGGGGCCGATCGATCTGGTCAGCGCGTCCAAGGCGGAAATGTCCAAGCGCTACGGCTTTATTTACGTCGATCGCGACGATGCCGGCAACGGCAGCCTGGCGCGTAGCCGTAAGAAAAGCTTCTATTGGTATCGCGATGTGATCCAAAGCAACGGCGGCAGCCTGAAAGTTAAGGGTTAACGCCACGCTATTTGCCCAGGCGCAATGCCTGGGCATTGTCTGGGCCGATCAACGGCCGCCGCTTGAAAAATAATTTTTACCAACAATGGGTATTACCGCCCAGGGATTGCTGTTGCCTACAGAAAGTGATGCGCATATTTGCGTCGATAAGGAGAATAAAAATGGAATATCGGTTATCCGGTGCGGCGGCCTTTACCGCCGCCCTGCTGGTTTGCACCAGCGCAGAGGCGCAAGCAGCGCAGGCCGAACGCGCTGAAACGCCCGAATGGCAAGGGGTTGCATTGGGTTTTGAACCGCCGAAAGCGGGGCTGCTGGGGGATATGCTGGGGATCCGGCCGATTCTGGAAGATCACGGCTTCCACTATACGTTGGGCTACCTGAGCCAGCTCTCCTATAACGCCGGCGGCGGGTACAACCACGATAAACAGGCGTCTTATATCGACCAGTTCTCATTTACCTTCAGCCAGGATCTGGAAGCATTGACGGGCATCCCGGATGCGGCGATCGAGGGGAATATCGTTAACCGTAACCATGACAACAGCCTGACGCGCGATCGGTTGCAGGATCAACGGGTCAACATCACCGATCTGTCGCAGGAAAGCTACGGTGGCCAGTCGATTACCCGGTTGGGCTGGCTGACATTCAGCCGCAGCTTTGACGATCGCCGCCTGCATTGGCGCATTGGCCTGATGAATAAAGTGCAGGACTTCGATCAGATTATCCCGTGTGATTTCCAAACGCTGAACCTGTGCGGCGGCAAATCGGCCAGTTCGCTCACCTGGTATAACTGGAACGTGCACTATTGGGGCACCACCTTGCAGTACAAGCTCACCGATGGCCTGACCCTGAAGACCGGGGTGCTGGAACAAAACCCGCAGGCGACCAGCCGCAGCCATGCCTGGAGTTGGTCCACCAAGGGCAGCAAAGGCATTCTGTTGCCGGTGGAGCTGGAGCTGAAAACCAATTACTTTAATCAGTTGCCAGGGATTTATAACCTGGGCGTGCTGTTTACCAACGCGGAGCAGCAGGATCTGTATCGTGGCGTCTCCGGCGGGCCGGGCGCGACCGATCCAGACGGTTACCGCACCCATGATCGCACCTGGTTCCTGTATACCGGCTTTAATCAGCAGGTGACGCGCCACGCGGACGATGCCAACCGCGGCCTGAGCGTGTCTTATAGCCTGGGCGTGGGCGATAAGCGCTCCAACTATATCCACTACACCACCTCTGCCAGCGTTCGCTATCGCGGTATGTTTGACGCGCGGCCAAACGACTGGCTGGGGTTGGGCGTTTCCATGGTGAAAGTGAGCGACAGCTATAAAGATAACCTGCGTTATCTGAACCAAATTAATAACGCCAGCAGTTCTAGCGATCCAAACTACTACCCGATACCGGGCCATTCGGTCACGGCGGAACTGTATTATCGCGTTGAAGTTACTCCGTGGCTGCAGTTGCAGCCGGGCCTGCAATACTGGCATCACCCTGGTGGTGTGAGTGACACGCAGGATGCCTGGGTAACCGCGCTAAAAACGGTGGTGACGTTCTAACGGTTAGGCGGCGTCGTTTTTCTGGTAGCGCTGGCGGGTGGCGTCGAACCAACTGGCGGGCACGTTGTGGGGCGGCAGCATTAGCTGTGCCAGCCCCTGTTCCACGATCTGGCTGGCCTGGCGCCACAGCGCCGGATCGCCTTCGGTCAGCACTTCCAGCAGCAGTTGCTTTTCCAGCAGGTAGGTTTTGGCAAACTGGCTGTCGTGCTCCAGCAGCGAGCGGGTGTTGTCGATCACATCCGCCAGCTTGATGGTTTTGGCCTGCGGAGAGGCGCCGGCACTGTGCCGGCGATCGCGGCTTTTGCGGATAAAGCGGCTGCCGCTCCCATGGATGCTGACGTTGGTCAACATATCCACCAGTTGCGCCACCTGCGGGCCGAAACGGCTGGCGATGTCGGCAAGCGTGGTCGGGGTATCTTCTACGGTGTCGTGCAGCCAGGCCGCGGCCAGCATCTCTTCGGTATGCGGCACGGTGCGCACCAGTTCCACCACCGCCTGCGGGTGGACGATATAAGGCGCGTTGGTATATTTCCGGCGCTGATCGATGGCCGCATGCGCCTGTGTGGCGTAGCGCCGGGCGCGTTCCTCCAATGTTGCAGTCATATCCTTCCCTTCCTTTCGCCAGCGGATGGCCTGTTGCCTATAGAGGAAAATAACACATTCGCTTCAAAAAGAAATAGCTTGCGATTACATAGTGCGCTATATATATTCGAACGATGAAAAATAAAAACCCTGAACAACTCAATGCGGAAAACACGCTGCTGCTCGATCAGCAGCTGTGTTTTGCCCTGTATTCCGCCAACCTGGCGTTGCACAAGGTGTATCGCAAACTGCTCAATCAGCTCGATCTGACCTATCCGCAGTATCTGGTGATGTTGGTGCTGTGGGAACGGGACGCGTTGACGGTATCGGCCATCGGTGAACGCCTGTTTCTTGATTCCGCCACGTTGACGCCGCTGCTCAAGCGCATGGAGGCCGCGGGCCTGCTGCTGCGCCGCCGTGCCGCCGAGGATGAGCGGCAGGTGATCGTTGCGCTGACCGATGCCGGGCGTGCGCTGCGTGAAAAAGCCCGCACGGTGCCGGAGGCGGTGATGTGCGCGACCGACTGCAGCGTTAATGAAATGCTGGAGATCAAGCAGCGGCTTGAATCGCTGCGCGGCAGGCTGATCAACCAGCTGTGAATCATCGGCACCCGTTTTTAATATAAGATTTAATTAATAAATAGTGAGCGATTAAATAGTAAGTTAAATTATGTCGGCGCGCGTTTACCTGATAAATCACGCGTCAAACCCGCTAACCTGCAAGCAACAAGAGGTAGTTATGTCTATTGAAAAAGTCGTTTACCAGGCGCATGCCAAAGCCACCGGCGGCCGTGATGGCCGCGCTACGTCCTCTGACGGCGTACTGGATGTGAAACTGGGGGTGCCGAAAGAAATGGGTGGCGCCGGCGGGGCAGTGACCAACCCGGAACAGCTGTTCGCCGCGGGTTATTCCGCTTGTTTCCTCGGCGCTTTGAAATTTGTCGCCGCCAAAGAAAAAGTGAAAATCCCGGCCGACGCCGCGATCGAAGCAACCGTGGGTATCGGTGAAATCCCGAACGGATTCGGCATTGAAGTGCAACTGGATATCACGCTGCCCGGCGTTGAACGTAGCGTGGCGGAAGCGCTGGTGAAAAAGGCACATGAGGTTTGCCCTTACTCCAACGCCACCCGCGGCAATATTGATGTGACGCTGAACGTTAAGTAACCGTTCGCAGGCGCCTATTAGGTAAGGTGGGGGAAGGCGCCCCGCCTTTTGCACTGTTCTGCCCTTCATACTTCAAATTGCGGATGTGTTGGCTTGGATCCCAGGGCCTCATCCTGCGCCAGCGCTGTTCAACACGCTTTTGCATTTTATCCTGCGGCTCGAATTATTTTTTTGGGTATAGTTTTATCGCCATCACAAAAAACGGCAAAAAAGCCCCCGCCTGCTAAGAGTTTTCTTGATTATTACCGATAAAACAGTGCTTATTGCCGACTGGCTGAACCTGCCAACATATTGACTGTCTGAATACATCAGTATCTTTTATGTCCTCTGGAGCCACCGCGTTACATGAACAAAGTAAAATCGCTATCACAGCAGAATTTATCGTTATTGTTAGCGATTTATATCGGCATCTTTTTAAACATTTCTGTTTTCTATCGCCGCTTTGACTCGTTGGCGCATGGCCTGCAAGGGATCAAGCTGGTGTCGGCGATCACTGAAGTGATCGCCATCGTCCTGTTTACCTTTTTTATCATGCGGTTGGTTTCACTGGGCGGGCGATTATTCTACCGTATCGTCGCCTCATTGCTGGTGCTGATCTCGGTAGCGGCAAGCTATTACATGACGTTTTTCAACGTGGTGATTGGCTACGGGATTATCGTCTCTGTGATGACTACCGATATCGATCTCTCCAAAGAGGTGATTGGCTTGCACTTTGTGGTGTGGATGGTGCTGGTCAGCGCTTTGCCGCTGCTGTTGATCTGGAAAAATAACCTGCGCGACACGCTGATCGAACAGTTGAAGCAGCCGGGGCACCGTATCCGCCCGCTGTTGGTGCTGCTGGCGGTGGTGGCGCTGGTATGGCTGCCGCTGCGGATGCTGGATAAGGCGCAAAGCGCGCAGGAAAAAATCACCAATATCGATTTACCCAGCTACGGCGGGGTGGTGGCCCACTCTTATCTACCGTCCAACTGGCTCTCTGCGCTGGGGCTGTTTGCCTACACCCGCTATGACGAAAGCCAGGACGCGGCCAATCTGTTCGATCCGTCCAAACATTTCACCTACGTGGCGCCGCCGGGTATTGATGACACTTATGTGGTGTTTATCATCGGTGAAACCACGCGCTGGGATCATATGGGGATACTGGGTTACGGGCGCGATACTACGCCGAAGCTGTCGAAAGAGAAAAACCTGGCGGCATTCCGCGGTGAATCCTGCGATACCTCGACCAAGCTTTCCCTGCGCTGCATGTTCGTGCGCGAAGGCGGCACTGAAGATAACCCGCAGCGCACGCTGAAAGAGCAGAATATTTTCGCGGTATTGAAAGAACTGGGCTTTACCTCCGAACTGTTCGCCATGCAGAGCGAAGTGTGGTTTTACAATAATACCGACCCAAACAGCTATTCATTCCGCGAGATGATCGCCTCTGAAAAGCGCAACGACGGTAAATCCGTGGATGACATGCTGCTGGTGAATGAAATGAAGGCTTCGCTGGAGCGCTATCCGAAAGGGAAGCATCTGGTGATCCTGCATACCAAGGGCTCGCACTACCTGTATTCGCAGCGTTACCCGCGCAGCTACGCCCGTTACCAGCCGGAATGCATGGGGGTGGATGATTTTTGCTCCAAGGAGCGGTTGATTAACGCCTATGATAACTCGGTGCTGTACACCGACAGCTTTATCGACAACGTGATTGATCAGGTGCGCGATAAAAAGGCCATCGTGTTTTACGCTTCCGATCATGGCGAGTCGATCGGCGAGAACTCGCATCTGCACGGCACCCCGCGCGAGATGGCGCCGCCGGAGCAGTTCCGGGTGCCGATGCTGGTGTGGGCTTCGGATAAATACCTGGCCGACTCACATAACCGGAAAGCCTTTGAACAACTGCAGGCGCAGCAGCGCATCGGCAAAACGCACCGCCATGTGGAACTGTTCGATACCATCCTCGGCTGCCTTGGCTACAGCTCGCCGGACGGCGGCATCGTGGCGAAAAACAACTGGTGCAGTGCACCGCCGTTGAAAGCCGCTTCCTCGCGTTAATGTCTATCTCCCTGCCGCCCGGCAGGGGGACGCTTTTCGCTTAGCCCAATACTTACCTTCGATCCCGCGCCAGCATGGGGGTATAATTTGCGCCCTTTACCTGACATCGGAGATATCCATGGCCTTACGCGTGGCGTTTATTGACGATCATGACATTGTCCGTTCTGGATTCGTACAGTTGCTTTCGCTGGAGACGGATATTCAGGTTGTGGGGGAATTCAGCAGTGGAGCCCAGGCGCGCGCCGGCTTGCCGGGGCTCGCGGTGGATGTCTGCATCTGCGATATCTCAATGCCCGACGGCAGCGGGTTGGATTTGTTGGCGGATATTCCTTCCGCCATCCATGTAGTGATGCTGTCGATGCACGATAATCCGGCGCTGGTGGAAATGGCGCTGGCGCGCGGTGCCAGCGGCTTTCTTTCCAAGCGCTGCAAGCCGGAAGATCTGATCACCGCCGTGCGCACCGTGGCCGGCGGTGGGGTTTATCTGATGCCGGAAATCGCACAGCAACTGGCGCGGGTGAAGGTCGATCCGCTCACCCGGCGTGAGCGTGAAGTCGCCCTGCTGTTGGCGCAAGGGCAAGAGGTGCGCCAGATCGCCGCCGTGCTCGGGCTATCGCCCAAAACCGTGCATGCGCACCGCGCCAACCTGTTCGCCAAGCTGGGCATCAACAATAACGTCGAGCTGGCGCAGCGGATGCTCAACCTATGATGCAACGCGCTATCACGCAATTGGCGCTGTTTTTTTTCTATGCCGCTAGCGCATTTTGCCTGTGGGGCATTGGCACGGCGATGATTGAGCCGCCCTGGCAGGCCCTGTTGTTGTTCCCGTTTGGCCTGCGCATGGGCATCTTGTTGCAATGCCCATACCGTTTCTGGCCAGGCATTCTGCTGGCGGACGTGATGCTGATGTGGCTGTTGGCCGATCAGTTTGGTTACGGGCCGGCGCTGTGGGCGTCGCTGGCGGTATTGGTGCTGACGACGTTGCTCAGTATGCTGATGTCGCCGTGGTTGCTGCGCCGTCAGCAAAGCGGCAGCGAGTGGCGCTGGCCGTTGCAACAAGGAGCGGTGGTCGCCGCCGCCGCGTTGTTGCAGGCCGCCGTATGGCAGATAGTCAGCGGCGAAGGGGGGCGGGCGCTACTGTTTGGCTTGGCAGGGGGGTTTACCGTGGCGCCGACCTGCCTGCTGCTGTGGCATTACCTGATGCGCCAGATCTGGGTGCCGCTGGAACCCGGGCTTATCCATCACCCGGTGCGGCTGCGCCTGCTGCCGCTGGGGGGCTATCTGCTGCTGTTTGCCCTGAGCATCTGGCTGCAACAGCAGGTGAATGCGGTGGAGTTGCGCCGTTTCGCGCCGTTTTGCCTGGCGATACCGATCGTCTTTATGGCTTACCGCTACGGCTGGAAGGGGGCGTTATTGGCCACCTTGCTCAACGGCGTGGCGCTGGTAGCTAATGAGCCGCCGCGCCAGGATGCTCACCGCGATCTGCTGCTCTCTCTTTTAGCACAAAGCCTGACCGGGCTGCTGCTTGGCGCGGGCATTCAGCGCCAGCGCGAACTCAACCTGCAACTGCGGCTGCGCCTGAATGAGAACCGCCAACTGGCGCGCGCGTTGGTGACGGCCGAAGAGCGCACCCGGCGCGAAGTGGCGCGGGAACTGCATGATGAAGTCGGCCAGACCATCACCGTTATCCGTACCCAGGCCAGCATTGTGAAACGTCTTGCCGCGCAGCCACCGCTGATCGCCTGTGCCGAGACCATTGAAGCGCAGGCGCTGCGCGTGTACGACGGCGTGCATGACGTGCTGGCCCAGTTATGGCCCGCGGCGCTGAACAACCTGCCGCTGTCGGCGGCGGTGGCGGCAATGCTGCGCGATTTGTTGCCGCAGGACGATTCACTGGTGAGCGTGGTGCAGTGGCAGGTGCCGGACGCATTGCTGGATGACACATTGAAAATCACCCTGTATCGGATTTGTCAGGAAGGCATCACCAATGCCTGCCGCCACGCCAACGCCAGCCAGATCGCGCTGCATGCGCGCCTGGAGGACGATCGCCTGCGCGGGCGCGTCATCCGGCTGACTATTCGCGATAACGGCCGGGGCATCGATCCGAGCAGCCACCAGCCGGGTTACGGCCTGCGCGGCATGCAAGAGCGCATCAGCGCGCTGGGCGGCAGTTTGCAATTAATGCAGGACCACGGTACCTGCCTGAATGTGACATTACCCGCAATTTCGCCGCAAGAACGGGAAAACTAGGAAATAGTCCTGGATCGATTGGGAAATCGGCGTAAGGCATTTGCGCGCGCGCGCGGCAAGATAGCGCTACTTTTTTATTCTCTGAGGTTCCATATGTGGTTCTTTCTTAAAAGCAGCCCGGATGCGCCGAAAATAACCGATCAAAAACAGATCGATTCAACCTACAAATACTGGCGTATTCAGCTGATGTGGACGATGTACATCGGCTATGCGGCGTTTTACTTCACGCGCAAAAGTTTCAACTTCATCATGCCGGCGATGCTGAGCGACCTTGGCCTGACGATGTCTGACGTCGGCATCCTCGGCACGCTGTTTTATATCACTTACGGCTGCTCGAAATTTATCTCCGGGATGATCAGTGACCGTTCCAACCCGCGTTATTTCATGGGGCTGGGCCTGATCATGACCGGTGTGTTGAACATCTTCTTTGGCTTGAGTTCGTCACTGTTGATGTTGAGCACGCTGTGGATCCTCAACGCATTCTTCCAGGGCTGGGGCTGGCCACCGTGTTCGAAAATTCTCACTAACTGGTACTCCCGCTCCGAACGCGGTGGTTGGTGGGCGATGTGGAATACCTCGCATAACTTTGGCGGGGCGCTGATTCCGCTGTTGGTCGGCGTTATTTCACTGCATTTCAACTGGCGCTACGGCATGATTATCCCCGGAATTATCGGCGTGATGCTGGGGCTGCTGATGTGCTGGCGCCTGCGCGACAAGCCGGGCAGCATGGGCCTGCCGACCGTAGGGAAATGGCGTAACGATGCCATGGAGCTGGTGCAGGAATCCGAAGGGCAAGGGTTGAGCAGCCGTGAAATCATCAAGCGTTACGTACTGACCAACAAATACATCTGGCTGTTGGCGGTGTCTTATGTGCTGGTGTACATCGTGCGTACGGCGATCAATGACTGGGGCAACCTGTACCTGACGCAGGAGAAAGGCTACTCGCTGATGACCGCCAACTCGGCGATCTCGCTGTTTGAAGTGGGCGGCTTCATCGGCTCGCTGGTCGCCGGCTGGGGTTCCGATAAGCTGTTTCGCGGCAACCGCGGCCCGATGAACCTGATCTTCGCTATAGGTATTTTCCTGTCGGTCGCCGCACTGTGGTTGATGCCGGGTGTAACCTACCTGCTGCAGGCGGCCTGTTTCTTCGCCATTGGCTTCTTTATCTTTGGCCCGCAGATGCTGATTGGCATGGCGGCCGCTGAATGCTCGCATAAAGATGCGGCGGGCGCTGCCACCGGTTTTGTCGGTCTGTTTGCCTACCTGGGCGCGGCGCTGTCCGGCTACCCGATCGCCCGGGTGATGGAAGTGTGGCACTGGAATGGCTTCTTTGTGGTGATTTCCATCGCTGCCTGCCTGTCTGCTCTATTCCTACTGCCGTTCTTGCGCGCGCAGTCACCAAAATTGGCACCGCAGACATAACGCGAAATGCGCTGCGCTGCAGCCGCGTAGCGCGTTTTTTGGCTAATGCGCTGATTTTGTCGCCAGCTAAATGGCCGGCGGCAAAAAGTGATTGACGCCTATTATCGCCAGCAGTAAGATGCGCCCCGCATCGGCGAGTAGCGCAGCCTGGTAGCGCAACACGTTCGGGACGTGTGGGTCGGAGGTTCAAATCCTCTCTCGCCGACCAATCCCTTATGTTGGCTACTGCCGATCAAGATTACAACGATTTACCCCGCTCGGCGAGTAGCGCAGCTTGGTAGCGCAACTGGTTTGGGACCAGTGGGTCGGAGGTTCGAATCCTCTCTCGCCGACCACATTCGAGAAACCTGCTTTCATAAGCAGGTTTTTTTTCGTCTGCAGTTTGGGAAAACCGTGCCGCCGAAGGCGGTTTCTTCCGGCGTTGCGGTGGAGTTGTTACATAATAAAATCCGGCACTGTCACTGCTGAAAGGTGAAAGGAAATGTCCGCCGGATGTGATACACAGGCGAATCAAATACCATAACGACACTATCAAATGTCATCATGGCAAGCCATTTCCCTTTGGCCATCCTCTGGGTGTGGGGCGTTTGGTGAGCTGTTTATGGAAATATAGAGCTTCGTCATAGGCGGAAGGCTCGTTTACTCGCATGTTGACAATCGTGCCCATATCCAGAACAAAGCGATATATTGATTTTAAGTAAAGTAGTTACTTAAAATGACCTCGTAAAGGCGTTTGCTGTTCCATTGTTCCCCAAACCCCTGCATAACTCTTATTAAGGAAGATATATCTGTGAAAATCTGGAATAAAATCAATATTGGCATAATTGTTTGGGCTACGCTCATTGGCGGAGCCATCAGTTCACTGGTGAAATCGGGTACTGAGGTTAATATGCCGCCTAGAGTTACTGGAGAGATCTCCCCCCCGGCTCTTAATATAGATGCCTGGCTTGGCGGATTAGGAATTAACTCTCATTCGCTGGACTATATTTATCAGGGCGTAACCATCCCTGGCGCGGTGATGCTTTATCACTGGCTTTTCAGTTTTGGGTTTGCTTTCTTGTATGTCCTCTTTGCAGCTGTTACCCCTAAAATAAGACTCTGGTATGGCGCTGCCTACGGCATTGTTATCACGCTTGTCATGCATGGTCTGCTCATTCCAGCCCTCGGCTTCCGGAATCCTGTATATCTTCACGGTAAAACAGGATGGCTTTGGGACCTCAATGGTTATGAGTTCTGGAGCGAGCTTATCGGTCATATTTGCTGGTCAGTGTCGATTGAAATCTGTCTCATCGCTGTGCTGGCTATTTTTTCGAAACCTCTCTGGGGAGCATGGGCGAATAAACGGCCAGACATGGAGAGCACTGTGCAGTGACAATCAGGCCGTCCTACGCCAGCGTAGTGGGGCGTTGTCTGCGCGAATTGACCTATTGGCTGACGTATGCCCTGACGGCCATGCAGAGAGTATAAGCGGCGGATTTTCGCCAGATCATTTTCAGTCCTACCGGTCATTTTCACGACAGTGCTGCAGTGGTTATGCAGCACTGTTGCAAATCTCAGGCGAGTGATAGTCCTTTCTGTTGGTGCGCCGCATGAACGTATTCAACGGCTGGCACTCCACTCGCGCATCCTTATGTGGGCGGTACACCGATATTGTTAATACGGCATCAGTTGCCGTTAATTCAACAAGATAAAGTGCTGGCAAATTCCGCGGCTGATGAATACCGATAAAGCCCACATACCTACATACGGGCACACGCAATGTACTTTTTTGCAACAACAACGGCGGCCATCTATCTCTGGCGAAGAGAAGGTTATTTTTCAGTAGGATAGGCTTACAATCATCAGGGGAATCTGCCTTCGTGGGATCCTCTTTTGTAGCACGTTATCGTAGTATAACCTGCCACTGACGATCTTTTAACAGTGAAAAGTTTTTTCACGATGCACAGATTGTTGTGTTTGGCTGTTCAAATAACAATCACCCGCCAATACCATTAACAGGAGATACAGTATTTCATCCTGTTTTTAGCAACTATTGTGAAATTTATAGAGTAAATACTCATCACTTAATCGGGGTCTTTTTTTGTTTTTTATCGGTTGAAAATGTGGTTTTTAAATAATTTACCGGATAGTAATTCTTCTTAACGGCTTTAATTCCTTATTTAAGTGCTGTTTTAGTTAATAAGTGGTATCTTTTATGTTTGTTTGTTGTTTCTCACAAACCGCGTAAAACCCTACAGGTTATATTGACGCCACCCCAAACAGTTGGCAATTTGGTAGCCTCAGGGGGGAGTTGGGCGCATGCGGTTGCGAGTTCCCGATGCGTAAATTTCCTATTGCGATGCGTGCCTGCCGGTCCGCATGTGCGATATCTCCCTTTCTTTGCTTTCAGGCGACCATCGTACTGGCCGTGTAATAAAAAATATAAGGCTGGGCGGTAATTAGCCGTGAGTTTTCGCCGTTGCTGCAGTGGGAGCGGAACTCTCGGCTACACACACATCACACGAATGGAGCACTAACGATGACACGTTCCTTGGGTAAATTGGGAATTTTGAAATTCGGTATCGGGTTGGTTGCGCTGGCCGTCGCCGCCGGCGTGCAGGCAAAAACGTTGGTCTTCTGCTCGGAAGGCTCACCGGAAGGGTTTAACCCGCAGCTGTTTACCACCAGTACCACCTATGATGCCAGCTCGGTGCCGATCTATAACCGCCTGCTGGAATTCAAGCTGGGCACCACGGAAGTGGAGCCTGGGCTGGCGGAAAGCTGGGAGGTGAGCGAAGACGGGAAAACTTATACTTTCCACCTGCGTAAAGGGGTGAAGTGGCAATCCAACAAAGACTTCAAGCCGACCCGCGACTTCAATGCCGACGACGTATTGTATACCTTCGAGCGCCAGTTGGATCCGCAGCACCCTTACCATAAGGTGTCCGGCGGCAACTACGAATACTTCCTCGGCATGGGTATGCAGGATCTGATCGCCAAGATTGAGAAAGTGGACGATTACACGGTGCGCTTTAGCCTGACCCGGACGGAATCACCGTTCCTGGCCGATCTGGGGATGGACTTCGCCTCTGTCCTGTCGGCGGAATATGCCGACAACATGCTGAAAGCCGGCACGCCGGAAAAAGTCGATCTCAACCCAATCGGCACCGGCCCGTTCCAACTGCTGCAGTACCAGAAAGACTCGCGCATCCTCTACAAGGCGTTTGACGGCTATTGGGGCAGCAAACCGAAAATCGATCGCCTGGTGTTCTCAATCACGCCGGATGCCTCCGTGCGCTACGCCAAACTGCAGAAAAACGAATGCCAGGTGATGCCGTTCCCGAACCCGGCCGATTTGGCACGCATGAAGCAGGATAAATCGATCACCGTGCTGGAAAAACCCGGCCTGAACGTGGGCTACGTGGCGTTCAACGTCGAGAAAAAACCGCTGGATAATGTGAAGGTGCGCCAGGCGCTGACCCTGGCGGTCAACAAGCAGGCGATTATCGAAGCGGTATACCAGGGGGCAGGCCAGCCGGCCAAGAACCTGATCCCGCCGACCATGTGGAGCTATAACAACGCGGTGCAGGATTACGCTTACGATCCGGCCAAGGCCAAAGAACTGCTGAAGGAAGCCGGCTTGCCGGATGGCTTCTCCATCGATTTGTGGGCGATGCCAGTGCAGCGGCCGTACAACCCGAATGCCCGCCGCATGGCGGAAATGATCCAGTCCGACTGGGCGAAAATCGGCGTGCAAGCCAAAATCGTCTCCTATGAGTGGGGTGAATACCTCAAGCGAGCCAAAGACGGCGAACATCAGACCGTGATGATGGGCTGGACCGGCGACAATGGGGATCCGGATAACTTCTTCGCCACCCTGTTTAGCTGCGCGGCGGCAAAAGACGGCTCCAACTATTCCCGCTGGTGCTACAAACCGTTTGAAGATCTGATTCAACCGGCCCGCGCCGAAGCCAACCATGACAAACGCGTCGCACTGTACCAACAGGCGCAGGAGGTGATGCACGATCAGGCGCCGGCGCTGCTTGTCGCCCACTCCACCGTTTACGAGCCTGTGCGTAAAGAAGTGAAGGGCTACGTGGTGGATCCGCTTGGTAAGCATCACTTTGAGAGCGTTTCGTTGGATTAACCGCCAGGTTTGCCACGGGAAAGCGCCCCCGCGCACCGGGGCGGCCACGGCATCCTGCATGCCGAGCCGCCTGTTCCCGTGAGAAGCGTTTCAAAGCGTGTGAGCATTAATAAGCCCGGTGGACTATGAGCCGCCGGGCATTTTATACAGAGAACCCGGAATATGCTGCAGTTCATACTCCGACGTTTGGGGTTAGTCATCCCAACGTTTATCGGCATTACGTTGCTGACCTTTGCCTTTGTCCACATGATCCCCGGCGATCCGGTCACCATTATGGCCGGCGAGCGCGGGATATCCGCCGAACGCCACGCCCAGGTGATGGCGGAAATGGGGCTGGACAAACCGCTTTATCAACAATATTTCACCTACGTTACCCATGTGCTGCAAGGCGATCTGGGCACCTCGCTCAGAAGCCGCATCGCCGTGTGGGAAGAGTTCGTGCCGCGCTTTAAGGCCACGCTGGAGCTGGGCATCTGTGCGATGCTTTTCGCCATGCTGGTCGGCATCCCGGTCGGGGTGCTGGCGGCGGTAAAACGTGGTTCGATCTTCGATCATACCGCGGTCGGTATTTCACTGACCGGCTATTCAATGCCGATCTTCTGGTGGGGCATCATGCTGGTCATGCTGGTGTCGGTGCACCTTAACCTGACGCCGGTGTCGGGGCGCATCAGCGATACCGTGTTCCTGGACGACAGCTACCCGCTCACCGGCTTTATGCTGATCGACACGCTGTTCTGGGGTGAGCCAGGGGATTTTCTGGATGCGGTGATGCACATGATCCTGCCGGCGATAGTGCTGGGCACCATTCCGCTGGCGGTGATCGTGCGGATGACCCGTTCATCCATGCTGGAAGTGCTGGGGGAAGACTATATCCGCACCGCTCGCGCCAAGGGCGTGAGCCGCATGCGGGTGATCGTGGTGCACGCGCTGCGCAATGCGTTGCTGCCGGTGGTCACGGTGATCGGCCTGCAGGTGGGCACGCTGTTGGCGGGCGCCATTCTGACCGAAACCATTTTCTCCTGGCCGGGGTTAGGGCGCTGGCTGATTGATGCGTTGCAGCGCCGCGACTATCCGGTGGTTCAGGGGGGTGTGCTGTTGGTCGCCTGTATGATTATCCTGGTTAACCTGCTGGTAGACGTGCTCTACGGCGTGATTAACCCGCGCATTCGGCATAGAAAATAAGGGGCGCCACGATGACTCAAATCACTGAGCCGGCGGTTAACGCTGCGCCAACGCCGATGACCCCGCTGCAGGAGTTCTGGCACTATTTCAAACGCAATAAAGGGGCCGTGGTCGGCCTGGTCTATATCGTCCTGATGCTGGTGATTGCCATCGGCGCCGGGGTGCTGGCGCCGCATGCGCCGGCGGAGCAGTTCCGCGATGCATTGCTCAAACCGCCGGCCTGGCAAGAAGGCGGTAGCTGGAGCTACATTCTGGGCACGGACGACGTGGGCCGCGACGTGCTTTCGCGGCTGATGTTCGGTGCGCGCCTGTCGCTGCTGGTGGGCTGCCTGGTGGTGGTGCTCTCGCTGATTCTGGGCGTGATCTTCGGCCTGTTGGCCGGTTATTACGGCGGCGTGGTGGATGCCGCGATCATGCGCGTGGTCGATATCATGCTGGCGTTGCCCAGCCTGCTGCTGGCGTTGGTGCTGGTGGCGATCTTTGGTCCGTCGATAGTCAATGCGTCGCTGGCGCTGACCTTTGTCGCCCTGCCGCACTATGTGCGTTTGACGCGTTCTGCGGTGCTGGTTGAGGTGAACCGCGACTATGTTACCGCCTCGCGGGTGGCCGGCGCCGGCGCGTTGCGCCAGATGTTTGTCAATATCCTGCCGAACTGCCTGGCGCCGCTGATCGTTCAGGCTTCTCTGGGGTTCTCTAACGCGATTCTGGATATGGCTGCGCTGGGCTTCCTGGGTATGGGCGCCCAGCCGCCGACGCCGGAGTGGGGCACCATGCTTTCCGATGTGCTGCAGTTTGCGCAAAGCGCCTGGTGGGTGGTGACCTTCCCCGGCGTGGCTATTTTGCTGACGGTACTGGCATTTAACCTGATGGGGGACGGCCTGCGCGATGCTCTCGACCCCAAACTCAAGCAGTAACCGAGGAACGGAACATGGCGTTATTGAATATAGACAAGCTATCGGTGCACTTCGGTGATGAAGGCACGCCGTTTCGAGCGGTAGACCGCATCAGCTACAGCGTGGATCGCGGGCAGGTGGTCGGCATCGTCGGTGAATCCGGCTCCGGTAAATCCGTCAGTTCGCTGGCGATCATGGGGCTGATTGATTACCCCGGTAAAGTCATGGCCGACAAGCTGGAGTTTGACGGCCAGGATTTGCGCAAGATCTCTGAAAAAGAGCGGCGCCAGTTGGTGGGCTCGGAAGTGGCGATGATTTTTCAGGACCCGATGACCAGCCTGAATCCGTGCTACACCGTGGGCTACCAGATCATGGAGGCGCTGAAGGTACACCAGGGCGGCAATCGCCGCACCCGGCGTAGCCGCGCGATCGATCTGCTGACCCAAGTCGGCATTCCCGATCCCGCCTCGCGGCTGGATGTGTATCCGCATCAGCTTTCCGGCGGCATGAGCCAGCGCGTGATGATCGCCATGGCGATTGCCTGCCGGCCGAAGCTGTTGATCGCGGATGAGCCGACCACGGCGCTCGATGTGACCATCCAGGCGCAAATTATTGAACTGCTGCTGGAGCTGCAACAGCGTGAGAATATGGCGCTGCTGCTGATTACCCACGATTTGGCGCTGGTTTCCGAAGCGGCGCACCACATTATCGTGATGTACGCCGGGCAGGTGGTGGAATCCGGCAGCGCTGCGGATATCTTCAGCGCGCCACGCCACCCCTACACGCAGGCGCTGTTGCGCGCGTTGCCCGAGTTCGCCGCCGACAAAGCGCGCCTGGCCTCGCTGCCGGGCGTGGTGCCGGGCAAATACGACCGGCCAGGCGGCTGTCTGCTCAACCCGCGCTGCCCGTATGCCAACGCGCGCTGCCGCGCTGAAGAGCCGGAACTGCGCAGCATTGCCGGCCGTCTGGTTAAATGTCACACACCGCTTGATGATGCGGGGAGGCCAACGCTATGAGCCAACATCACCCTTTATTGCAGGCGATAGACCTGAAGAAACACTACCCGGTGAAGAAGGGGCTGTTTGCCCCCGAGCGGCTGGTAAAAGCGCTGGACGGGGTTTCCTTTACCCTGGAGCGCGGTAAAACGCTGGCGGTGGTGGGGGAATCCGGCTGCGGCAAATCCACGCTCGGCCGTTTGCTGACCATGATTGAAACCCCGACCGGCGGGGAACTGTACTATCAGGGGCAGGATTTATTGAAGCCGGATATCACGGCGGAGAAGCTGCGGCGCCAGAAGATCCAGATCGTGTTTCAGAATCCTTATGGATCGCTTAACCCACGCAAGAAAATCGGCCAGATCCTTGAAGAGCCGCTGCTGATCAATACCTCGCAGAGTGCCGCGGCGCGGCGTGAGAAGGCGCTGGCGATGATGGCGAAAGTGGGCCTGAAAACGGAGCACTACGATCGCTATCCGCACATGTTTTCCGGCGGCCAGCGCCAGCGTATCGCAATTGCGCGTGGGCTGATGCTGAACCCGGACGTGGTGATCGCCGATGAGCCGGTTTCCGCGCTCGACGTTTCGGTGCGAGCGCAGGTGCTGAACCTGATGATGGATTTGCAGCAGGAACTGGGGCTGTCTTATGTGTTCATTTCACACGATCTGTCGGTGGTGGAGCACATTGCGGACGAGGTGATGGTGATGTACCTGGGCCGCTGCGTTGAGAAAGGCAGCAAAGAGGCGATTTTCAGCAACCCGCGCCACCCGTATACGCAGGCGTTGCTGTCTGCTACGCCCCGCCTGAACCCGGCGTTGCGCCGTGAGCGCATCAAGCTGACCGGTGAGCTGCCCAGCCCGCTGAACCCACCGCCGGGCTGTGCGTTCAATGCCCGCTGCCGCCGGGCTTTTGGCGCCTGTACGCAACAGCAGCCGCAACTGCGGGCGTATGGCGATCAGCAGGTGGCCTGTTTTGCCGTCGATCAGGATGAAGCGGCCGTGCAGGAGGTATAAATCAACGCTTCGGTGAAGGGGCGGCGAAGGCAAGCCGCCCTGTTGGTCTCGCTGCTATCGGCCACCCGTGGCCGATAGCGTTCTGCCGGAACCTGAGGATTACAACGGATACGGCACCCAGTCGCCGCCCTTCAGGCGAATATAATCTTTATCTTGATACTGCATCATGATCGCGTTTTCGTTTTCAGACACCACCGCGGTTTGCGGCAGCCCCTGCGTCAGTGTTTGCCAGTCAACGCTCGGTGCGGAAAATATCTTGCCGTCCACCAATCGTGAAACCAGCTCCGACAGCGCCAGGAAACTGCTCTGCGTCTTCACATGCCACGGGCTGCCGGTATGCGCGGCCTGCAAGCCGATAACCTTGATGCCCACCGGGATATGGGTAATGCTCGGGCTTGGAATATCGCGCAGGCCCGACATCTGAATCTTGTCGCCGGTCAACGCCGCGCCGTGTTCCGGTATGATCACCACCACCACTTTGCGGCCGGATTTTTCCAACTCGTCAAGGAAGGTGTTCAACTGATCCAGCAGTTGTTGGGCGCGCGGCTGGTAGTCGGCGCTTTTATTGCTGCCAACCAGCCGGTTGCCGTCATGCAGCGGGATAATGTTAAAGAAGGTGGCGCTGCGCGGCGCATTGTTCTTGTTCTGCTGGGCCAGCCAGTTTCTCAACAGCGCCAAATCGTTGAGGATCGGCTCGCCGTCAAACGAGGTCATCTCGTGGCCGATACCGGTCTGCGACATCAGCGGCGCTTGCATATCCCCCTGTTCGCGGATCTCTTTCAGGTAGTGGCCGAACTCGCCGGAGTGATCCAGCATCAGCTGTTCCTTGAAGCCCAGCTTGGCAAGGTTGCTGAACAGATAACACTGCGGATCGGCCGGCCGATACAGATCGGTATGCGAAGGTTGCCCGCAGCTGGCGCGCAGCAGCCGGATGGAGGCCGGGTTGCTGTAGGAGGTCGCCGAGTTGAAGTTGTCGAAGATGACGTCCATTTTGGCCCACAGCGGATGGTGCTCCAGCTTCACTTCGTCCAGATCGGCCCAGGCCAGAGAGCAGATGTTGATCATCAGCAGGTCAAAGGGTTGGGCATCCGCCGGCAGCGCGGCCGGGAAGGCCGTCACACGCTTTTTCTCCTGGCTGTAGAACTGTTCCAGATAGGCGCTTAGGTTGGCGTTGGTCGGCGGCCCATTGGCGGCCGTGGAGCTGGGGGCAGCTGCCGCCGCCGGCGCGGGGGCATTGGCGATAGGGGCCGCCACGGTGCTGGCCGGCATCAGGGAAAACGCCGGGCCGCCGATCGCCAGCAGGTTGAGCCAGGCCAACGCAGCGACAGTAAATACCGTTACGCGGATCCATTGCGATAAAAACAGATAGGCGACCAGCAACACAAAGGCGGCGCCCACCATCTGCCAGTTGATAAAGCGGTCAATCAACTCCAGCAGGTATGCCGCGCTGAAGCTGGTCACCTGTGAGCCCTGGCTGAGGATACTGCTGATGCCGGGCAGCCAGGTATCGTGATAGAACAGCGCGATGCCGATAGGGATCGCAATCATGTGGCGCCAGCGGTGCAGCCGCAATGCCGGGATCGGCATCAGCAGGAATGCCATAAACACCAGGTTCGGCAGCGGATGAAAATTGAGGTAGCCAAACCACAGCAGGGCGAACTTGGCCAGAAAGTAGTAGTTCCAGCCGCCGAGGCCGCGCCAGTAGCGCCATGGCGCATTGGCGCTCGGCGTTATTTTTTTCTCACTCATGGTCTATTTTTTATGTTTTATGTGGTGTGAAGAACCTTCGCGTACCCATAACCCAGCGGATTTCAAATAACGCGGTGATAAAAACAGGTTCAGCCAGTATTGCCGCCAATGGGGAAAACGCCGGTGGAACGCGTATCCGAGCGGGATAAAAATCAGTGCGAACAGGATGGCCAGTTGCACGATGTCATTAAGATTCAGCATGCGATGGCTCCCTGGGGTTGCTGGCAAGCAAGGTAATGGCCACCGGTTGGCGGCGTTCCCGCGTTGGCGCGGCGGTTTCGCCGGCGCTGGCCGGGAAAACGGGCAGCGCCGTTTTCCCCAACTGAGTGGTGGACTGAGCATGACCCAACACTTTGATTTCAGAGATAATGTCCGTATCCTGATACCACACTTTGCGGTTGCTGAATGCTTCATCTACCGGCAGGCGGAAGATATGCTGCAAGGCCGTTTCCAGATCGTTAATGCGGCAGGTGGAGAGATACAGCACCAGTTGGCCCTGGATGATGGTCATCACATCCCCAAACCGGCGCAGGTGGCACAGGGTCATCGCCTGTTCGGCATGTAGCCCGGGCGCCGGGCGCAATGCCACCATCACCCCTTTGCCGTTTTCAGGCAACAGTGTGTTTTCCATCAGCTTCAGCACCGTGTCGGTGAAGTCGCCCGGCCGCATGTAGCCTTTCACCTGCAGCGGCCGCAGGCCGGCCAGCAGGATATCAATGTCCTCCGGCACGTGGCGCGGGAAGCGTTGGCCCTGCACGCCTTCCAGCATGGTCAGGAAACGCGAGAGTGGGGCCAGGTGCGGTGCAATCAGATTGGCGCCGCAGGCCAGCAGCAGGCGCTCGTCGCTGTAGCGCAGGCAGGGCTTCATTTCACGCACCACAATCTTCATATTGTCGCCGCGCAGCCGGCGCAGGCCGTGGATATGATAGGCCAGTGTTTCTATCTGCTCGGTGTGGGCCAGCGAAAAAATCAGCGTGGCGGCAAGCTGCAGCATACCGTGTTGGGCCAGTTGCGCATTGTTGTCAAACAGGCGCCAACTGCGGGAGAGCGGTGGGGCGCCCTCCAGAATACCGATTTCCGCCAGGTACTCTTCTTCATCGTTGCGGCCCGAGGCGGCTGCAAGCGGCCTGCCATGCTCTTCAAACGGTTGCCAACCCAGCTCACCGGGGACAAGCGTCAGCAATTGGTTGGCGTTGATGCTCTTTTGCGTGCTCCACCAGCTCACCAGATATTGCGCGCTGTCCTGTTGCCATTGCAGGCTGGCCAGGCCGCTTAAGATTTGGTGGGCGGTGCCGAGCTGATCGCGCAGCCGGCTTACCCCGTTGCCATGGCTGAGGATCAGCAGTGTGCAGTGCCGGCTGCGCAGCCAGTGGCGCAGGCCATCGGCCCAGGCGTGCAATTCCTGGCTGGTAAAGGTTTGCCATTGGCTGGCGTGGACAAACAGAATCAGCAGGCGGTGGCTGGGGTTTAGGGCGCGCATCAGATCGTCAGGCAGGAAAAGCAGCGCCGCTTTTTTCTCCGGCAGCGTATAGAGCGGCAGTTTTTTCAACGCGGGCGCTTTGATCCCGGCCATTAACTTTTCTGGTTTGCTGCCGCAGCAAATTAATGCTGCCCGGCTGTCTTCCTGCTGGGCGGCGATAACTTGTTGGCAGAACAGCTGTGCGTCGGATTGGCGGTTGCTGTTGACCCAGTAAAAGCCGGGGGACTGCATCACTGAAAGATCTTCCCAAACTTGCCGAAGACCTAACGAAAAGGATTGTGCCATAAGATTTTTATCTACTTTCTTTAAAATTCGCCGCCCAGACATCAGTAACCGGTTAAATGGCGCCAAACGGTGCGTACAGCGCCAAATTAACCCTGAACTCCGCGCTAACCGGGGGGCGGGCTAATGACGGCGCTTGGCCTTCAATGACGTTTGTCGGTTTTGATAATAGCAAAAATCCTAGTGAATAAAGTAATATGAGTTGAGAATTATCTTATCTATTGTTTATTGTTTATACCCTTCATACTTTAAGCTGCAGGTGTGTTGGCTTTCCTCGCTCACCCCAGTCACTTACTTATGTAAGCTCCTGGGGATTCGCTGCGTTGCCGCCTTCCTGCAACTTGAATTATTTTGGGTATATAGTGAACCGTATTAGCCCTTTTTTAAGGCTGTGAAATGACGTATCCATTATCCCACTCCGCCAATACGCTGGCGGAGGCACGGGACGACTTACAGGCATTAAGCCAGACATTTGCATTGCCGCCGTTGAATTACATCGATATATCGAGTCAGGAACGCTTAACGCAAATGATGAATAACTGGCCGCTACTGGCCGAGTTGGCGCAGGGCGCAGGGAGCCATTAGCGTATGCCGGTTATTGCATTACAGGGGATTCGGGGTGGTATTGGTACCACGTCTGTAACGGCTGCGCTGGCGTGGGCGCTACGGCAACTGGGGGAATCCGTGCTGGTGATTGATTTTTCACCGGATAACCTGTTGCGCCTGCACTTTAATACGCCGCTGGCGCTGGCGCGCGGCTGGGCCCGCGCACAGCTCGACGGCGAAGACTGGCGGCAAGCCGCACTGCGTTACTGCGAAGGGCTGGATTTTCTGCCGTTCGGCCAGCTTACCGAGCAGGAAAGAAGCGTGGTATGCCGGCAGAACCAGGAGAAACCACCGGCGTGGCCCGTGCGCCTGGCCGAGCTGAAGGCTGCCGGCCAGTACCGCTGGCTCTTGCTGGATATCCCCGCCGGCAACGATGCGCAGGCGCTGCTGCCACTCGCCGACAGTGTGTTCTTGCTGCTCAACCCGGATGCCAACAGCCATGTGCGCCTGCACCAGCATACCCCGTTACCGCATAGCCATTTTCTGATTAACCGTTATTCCTCCGCCAGCCAGATACAGCAGGATCTGCACCAGCTTTGGTTGAATACGTTGCCCGCCCTGTTGCCGGTGGTGATCCATCGCGATGAAGCGCTGGCCGAAGCGTTACTGATGAAACAACCGCTGGGAGAATACCGCCCGGAGAGCCTGGCCGCCGATGAGGTGCTGACGCTGGCCAACTGGTGCCTGCTGCGCCTGAACAAGGATGCGTCATGAGCCGGGTACTGTCACTGATTCTGGTGCCGCCGGTGCAACGCGTGATCCAGGCGCGTTACCGCGCCTATCGCCAACAGGGCGCCGCGGCGTTGGTGGCCTTCTTCGCCACGTTGCTGGCCGCGCTCGGCTGGTGTTTCCTGCGCCTTGAATCCCCCAGTTGGCAACGTATCCGCGCGAGCCGGCGCTACTGGTTCCCGCATATTACGCCGGGCCGGCCACGGTTTGGCGATGGCCTGCGCTATCTGCTGCAGGGGCTGTGGCTGCTGGTGCTGCGCAGTGAACGCATCGCCGCCCCGCGCGCGCCTTTCGCCGGCTGGCAACGCTTGCAACGTGATTATGCACGCCTGCTGGCGGCGATTCCCCACCGGCTACACGCCAGCGGCATCGGGCCGCGCTCCAACGCACGCTTGAACCGGCTGCCCCCGGTTGTACGTAAGGCGTTGTATATCGCCGTCGGCATCGTTATGGGGCTGCTGGCGCTGCTGTGTATCTCCCAACCGTTTGATTTAGTGGCGCAGTTTGTCTTTGTGCTGCTGTTGTGGGCGGTGGCCATGGTGGTGCGCCGCGTGCCGGGGCGCCTGCCGGTGCTGATGCTGATTGTGCTGTCGCTGACGGTTTCTTGCCGCTACCTGTGGTGGCGCTATACCGCCACGCTGAACTGGGACGATCCGCTTAGCCTGGTTTGCGGCCTGCTGTTGCTGGTGGCGGAAACCTACGCCTGGGTGGTGCTGATCCTGGGCTACTTCCAGACGGTATGGCCGCTTAATCGCCAGCCGGTGTCGCTGCCGGCGGATCGCGGCAGTTGGCCGAGCGTCGATCTGATGGTGCCCACCTACAATGAAGATCTGGGGGTGGTCAAACCCACCATTTATGCGGCGCTGGGCATCGACTGGCCGAAAGACAAACTGACCATTTACATCCTGGACGACGGTAACCGCCCGGAATTCCGAGCGTTTGCCGAAGAAGTCGGGGTGCAGTACATTGCGCGGCCCACCCATGAGCACGCCAAGGCCGGCAATATCAACAATGCGCTGAAACAGGCCCGCGGCGAGTTTGTCACCATCTTTGACTGTGACCACGTGCCGACGCGCTCCTTCCTGCAACTGACCATGGGCTGGTTCTTCAAGGATAAAAAACTGGCGATGTTGCAGACGCCGCACCACTTTTTCTCGCCGGATCCGTTTGAGCGCAACCTGGGGCGCTTTCGCCGTGCGCCCAACGAGGGCACGCTGTTTTATGGCCTGGTGCAGGACGGCAACGATATGTGGGACGCCACGTTCTTCTGCGGCTCCTGCGCCATCCTGCGGCGCAGCGCGTTGGATGAAATCGGCGGCATCGCGGTGGAAACCGTCACTGAAGACGCCCATACCTCGCTCCGGTTGCATCGGCTTGGCTACGGTTCGGCGTACATTCGCATTCCCCAGGCGGCCGGGCTGGCGACCGAAAGCCTGTCGGCGCACATCGGCCAACGCATCCGCTGGGCGCGGGGCATGGTGCAGATCTTCCGGCTGGATAATCCGTTATTTGGCAAGGGGCTCGCCTTTGCCCAGCGCGTCTGTTACGCCAACGCCATGCTGCACTTCCTGTCGGGGGTGCCGCGTTTGATTTTCCTGATTGCCCCATTGGCGTTTCTGCTGCTGCATGCCTATATCATCTGGGCGCCGGCGTTGGCGATCGCGCTGTACGTGTTGCCGCACATGGTGCATTCCAGCCTGACCAACTCGCGCATTCAAGGCAAATACCGGCACTCGTTCTGGAGTGAAATCTACGAAACCGTCCTGGCATGGTATATCGCGCGGCCGACCACCGTGGCGCTGCTCAACCCGCATAAGGGGAAATTCAACGTTACCGCCAAAGGGGGCCTGGTTGAAAATGAGCACGTTGATTGGGTGATCACGCGCCCTTATCTGTTCCTGGTGCTATTGAACCTGGCCGGCTTGGGGTTTGGCATCTGGCGCCTGTTCGACGGCCCGGCAGATGAGGTGATGACGGTGATCATCAGCCTGGTTTGGGTGCTGTACAACATGATTATCCTTGGCGGGGCGATGGCCGTGGCGGTGGAGAGCAAGCAGATGCGCCAGTCGCACCGTGTCGAGATCGCCATGCCGGCGGCCGTGGCGCGCGCCGACGGGCACCTGTTCCCCTGCACGCTGCGCGATTACTCCGACGGCGGCGTGGGGGTGGAGATGCGGGTGGCGGATCTGCTGCAACCGGGCGACCAGGTGCAACTGTTGCTTAAACGCGGCCAACAGGAATTCAGTTTCCCCCTTGTGGTGACGCGCGCCTTCGGGTGCAAGGTCGGGATGCGTATGCTCACGCTCTCTACCCGGCAACATATTGATTTTATCCAATGCACCTTTGCCCGCGCCGATACCTGGGCGCTGTGGCAGGACGGTTTCCCCGAAGACAAGCCGATTGAGAGCCTGCGCGATGTGCTGATGCTGGGGTTCCGTGGCTATCAGCGGATGACCGACTACGCGCCGCCGTTGGTGCGTAACGTGTTGGGCAGTTGCCTGCACTTTCTGATGTGGGTGCTTTCGCTGTTCCCCCATGGTGTGGGGCAGCAACGCGCGGCCAGCGCCAGGATACCGTAGTAACCGGCTATCCCTTTCGGCCAGAGGGGGATGTCGCCAAATATCGCAGCGCTGGGGCTGCGGCCATACCTGTTTGCTCGTAGTGAATGAGTGAGCTTTAACATTGATGATGATACCGATGGTGAAAAAAATAACCTGGTTTAACGCCTTGCTCATAAGCTTGTGTTCGTTGCCTTTGGCTGCGCTAAGCGCGCCAGCCGCCAGTCTGCCGCAGGCCGGCGCCCTTAGCGTGTTACCTGTCGAACCCAACGTGCCGCAGGCTCCGGCCGCGCCGGTGCGCGATGTGCGGCTGCCCTTTACCCAAATTAGCACGCTGCCGGGCGCATTTGTGCTGCGCGGCACCCACCCGGATGGGCATTTGGAGTTTGGCGTGCGCAGCGATGAGGTGGTTTCCCAGGCGACGCTGGATATCGAATATACGCCGTCGCCGGCGCTGATCCCGGTGGAGTCGCACGTTAAGGTCTATTTGAACGATGAGCTGATGGGGGTCACCACCCTGACCCGCGAGATGCTCGGCAAGCCGAACCGGATCCAGATGGCGATCGACCCGCGCTACATTACGGATTTCAACCGCGTCAGGCTGGAGTTTATCGGCCACTATCAGAGCCTGTGTGAAAACCCGGCCAATGCTTCGCTGTGGCTGGACGTCAGCAAATCCAGCGCCCTTGATCTGCGTTTCCAGGCGCTGCCGCTGAAAGACGATCTGTCCTATTTCCCGGAGCCGTTCTTTGATCAGCGCGACAACCGGCCGCTTTCATTGCCGGTGGTGTTCGCCGGCCAGCCGGACCTTGCCCAGCAGCGCGCCGCCGGTATCCTGGCTTCGTGGTTCGGCAGCCAGGCGCAGTGGCGCGGGCAGTCGTTCCCGGTGTTGTTTAACCGCCTGCCGGCGCAGCACGCGGTGGTGTTCGCCACCAACGCCCAGCGCCCGGACTTCCTGCGTGATTACCCGCCGGTCAATCAGCCGACGGTCGCGATGATCAATCACCCGGATAACCCGTATGTGAAACTGCTGTTGGTGATGGGGCGCGACGATAACGATCTGATCACCGCGGTGAAGGGCATTGCGCAGGGCGATATCTTGTTGCGCGGCCAGGCGGTGACGGTGGATAACGTGGCGCAACTGGCGCCGCGCCAGCCATATGATGCGCCGAACTGGGTGCGTACCGATCGGCCGATGACATTCGATGAGCTGCAGCAGTATGCCGGGCAGTTGCAGACCAGCGGCGTGCAGCCGAACCCGATCGGCCTGTCGCTTAATCTGCCGCCCGATCTGTTTCTGCTGCGCAGCAACGGCATTGATATGCGGTTGAAATACCGTTATACCGCGCCGCGGCTGCAGGATGGATCGCGCCTGAATATCAGCCTGAACAACCAGTTCCTGCAGGCGTTTGCACTGGTGCCGGAGCGCGAACAGAGCACGCAGCTGCTGCGTTTGCCGCTGAACCAGGAACCGTTTGACGCTGACCGCTCGCTGAGCATCCCGGCATTGAACCTGGGCCTGACCAACCAGCTGCGTTTTGACTTCGATTACACCACGCTGCTGGCCAGCGGGGCCGAAGGGCGCTGTGAAACCTACTCATTTACGAAAAATAACGCGGTGATCGACGGCAGTTCCACCATCGATTTTTCCGGTTATCGCCACTTTATCGCCATGCCGGATCTGCATGCCTTTGCCGGGGCCAGCTTCCCGTTCAGCCGCCTGGCGGATCTGTCGCAAACGCTGGTGCTGGTGAGCCCGCACGCCCAGCCGGCGCAAATCAGCGCCCTGCTCAACGTGTTGGGCAACATCGGCGCACAGACCGGCTACCCGGCGCTGGCAGTGACGCTGAGCGACGATTGGGCGCAGGCGAAACAGCACGATGCCGATATTTTAATGATCGGCGCGTTGCCGGCCGAACTGCGCGATGAGAAAAAGGCCAACCTGCTGTTGGAGGCGACCCGCAGCTGGATTACCCAGCCGCAGCGCCAGGTGCCATTGCCGATCGGCCCCGTGCGGGCTGAAGACGCCAGGGCGGACAGCAGAACCACCATCGGTTCTGACGGCGCGATGGCCGCTATCGTCGGCATGCAGTCGCCGTTTGATAAACAGCGCAGCATTGTCGCCCTGTTGGCGGACAGCCCGCGTGGCTACGCGCTGCTCAACGGCGCGATGCTGGACAGCGGCAAACGCAACGCGGTGTTTGGCTCGGTGGCGGTGATCCGTGAATCCGGCGTGAAAAGCCTGCGCGTCGGCGATGTTTACTATGTCGGGCACCTGCCCTGGTGGGAGTGGATATGGCATGCGTTGGCCACCCACCCGGTGTGGCTGGCGTTGATCGCGGTGGTAGTGGTAGTGGGCTTTGGGCTGTTGTTATGGCGCGGCCTGAAGGCCTTTAGCCGCCGCCGCTTATTCCCAGAAGACCGGGATTAAGCGCCATGGCGCATTTCAGCATCAGGGAATGGCTGTTGCCGTTGGGGTTGGCGTTGCTGCCCGCCGCGCAGGCGGCGCCCACGGTCGCGCCTGAACAATGGCTGCTTGAGCAGGTGCGCATCGGCGAAGCCGGCTACAAGCATGAGCTGGTGCAGCAGTCGTTGCACCGGCTGGAACTTATCGATCCTGACAACCCGGAGGTGATCGCCGCCCGGGTGCGCCTGGCGCTGAGCCAGGGGGATGCGGCCTTGGCGCAGCAGCAGTTGGCAAGGCTTAACGCGGTGGCGCCGCAGTCCGCTGCTTATCGGCAGGCGGCGCTGAACCTGCGATTGGTTCAGCCGGCCATGCGGCAGAAGCTACAACAGGCGCGCCTGCTGGCTACGGCAGGGCGCTTGCCCGAGGCCAAGGCCGCCTATGACGAACTGTTTGGCGGCGAACCGCCAACGCTCGATCTGGCGGTGGAGTATTGGCGTTTCGCCGCCCGCTTGCCGGGGCAGACGCCATTGGCGATCGGCAAGCTGCAGGCGCTGGATCGGCAGTATCCCGGCAATGTGCAGGCGCGTATCGTGTTGGCACGCCTGTTCTTTAGCCAGCAGCAGGATGAGCAGGGTTTTGCCGTTTTGCGCCAGATCGCCGTCGATCCGCTGGGGCGTAATGAGGCGGCCGATTTGTGGCTGGAGCGGATCCGGCGCATGCCGGTCAGCCCCGCCAGCGCCGCGGCCTATACGCGCTTCCTCGCCGTGTTTGAACAAGGCATTCAGGCCGCCAGCGCGCGGCAAGAACTGGCGCGCCAGCAGGCGATGCTGGCCGATCCGGCCTTCCAGGCGCGGCTCCGTGGGCTGGCGCTGATTGACCAGGGCAGCCGCCGCAGCGCCATTCCGGATCTGCAAAAAGCCCTGGCCGCCACGCCGGACGATTCGGCGCTGTTGGGCGCGCTCGGGCAGGCCTATGCGCGCATCGGCAACCGCCAGCGGGCGCTGGAGCTGTTCAGGCAGGCGTTGGCCGCCGACCAAAGCGGTGATTTCAAGAATAAATGGCAGAGCCTGATCAAGAGCACCGGTTACTGGCTGGCGATCAATGAGGGCAACCAGGCATTGGCCGCCAACGATCTGGCACGTGCGCAGCGGCAGTTCCAGCAGGCGCGCCAGATCGACGGCACGGACGCTTTTGCCCTGGTGGGCCTGGGCGATGTGGCCGTGAAGCGCAACGATGATGCGGCGGCCGAGCGTTATTACCAGCAGGCGCTGCGGCTTACGCCCGGCAACGACAGCGCGGTGCGTGCGCTGGTGGCGCTCTATCAGCGCCGTTCGCCGCAGCAGGCGATCGCCTATATCGACAGCCTGCCACGTGCCGAGCAACAGCGTTTGCGCAGTACGCTCGACAGCCTGCGGCTGGGCATATTGCGCCAGGAGGCCGATGCGCTGGCGGCGCAGCAACAGTGGCGCCAGGCGGCGGAAAAGTATCGCCTGGCGTTACAGCTTGACCATAACGATGCCTGGCTGACCTACCGCTATGCGCAAACGTTGCACCAGCTTGGCCAGCCGGCGCGGGCCGACGCCGTGTTCCGGCAACAGGTCCGGCAACGGCCGGGCGATACCTCATGGGTATATGCCTATGCGCTCTATCTTTCCAGCAGTGAACGCGAGCAGCAGGCGCTGGCGCAGTTGCAGACGCTACCGCAGGCGCAGTGGGATGACGGGATGCGCGCCCTGGCGCAGCGGCTGAACCTGCAACTGCGCATCGCGCATGCCGAGCGGCTGCGTGCCGCCGGTGATGAGGCCGGCGCTATTGCCTACCTGCGGCAACAGCCGGCGGATAGCCGTATCGACTTGCTGTTGGCGGACTGGGCCCTGGCGCGTGGCGAATACGCGACGGCGCTGGCCAGTTATCAGCGCGTGCTAGCGCATGAGCCGGGCAACGCGGATGCCCGGCTGGGCGAAGTCGAGGCTTATGTCGCCGCCGGCCGGCAGGAGACGGCGCGCCAACGGCTGCAGGCGCTGCCGGCGCAGAAAACGGCCACGCTGAATAGCCAGCGCCGCGTCGCCAACGCCTGGCGTGCCGTGGGCGATCTCGACCGGGCCGCCGGGCTGTTCACCCCACTGAAAGCGGCCGCGCAACAACAGCCGCCGGGGCAAGACACGGCGCTGGTTTACCGCGATGCTGCCCTGTTGGAACGTGAACGTGGGCAACCGGCGCAGGCGCAGCAGGATTTCCAACAGGCAATGGTCGCCAGCGGCATTACGCCGGCCGTGCCGCAGGATAATGCGCATTACACGGCGCTGACGCGCAATGCCCCGGCGGATGACTGGCTAAAACGCGGCATTCGTGCCGACGCGGCGGACCTTTATCGCCAGCAGGATATTAACGTTACGCTCGGCCACGATTACTGGGGCTCCAGCGGCACCGGGGGCATTTCGGACTACCAGGCCCATGACACCATGCTGCAGGTGGATATGCCGCTGGATGACGGCCGTGCCTTTTTCCGCACCGATACCGTCAGCCTGGACGCCGGCCGTTTTACCACCGTAAACGGGCAGTACTCGGAGACTTTCGGCACCTGTGCCACGGTGAACTGTAGCCGTGGGGTGCACCAGAAAACCACCGGCACCAGCGTGGCGGCCGGTTGGAAAAACGCGGCCTGGGCGGCGGATCTCGGCACCACGCCGATGGGATTTGAGGTGGTTGATTGGGTCGGCGGGCTGTCGTACAGCGGCGACTGGCGCCAGATGGGCTGGACGCTGCTGGCTTCGCGCCGGCCGATCTCCAGTTCGCTACTGGCCTTTGGCGGCGCGCGCGATCCGAACACCGGCACCACCTGGGGCGGGGTGCGCGCCACCGGCGTCAGCCTGAGCGCCAGCTACGATCGCGGCGGTGCACACGGCGTTTGGGCCGATCTCGGCGCCCATCAACTGACCGGCAAAAACGTGGAGGATAACCTGCGTGAGCGCCTGATGGCCGGCTATTACTACAAGCTGATTAACGAAGACAACCGGCGGGCCACCGTCGGCCTCAATACCATGATGTGGCACTACCAGCGGGATTTGAGTGGTTATTCGCTCGGCCAGGGCGGCTATTACAGCCCGCAGCGCTATATTTCGCTGGGTCTGCCGGTTAATTACCGCCAACGCACTGAAAATTGGTCATTCGAACTGGGCGGCTCGCTATCGGTTTCCTATTCGAAAACCCAGAACCAGCGGCGTTACCCGCTGCAAGGGCTGGTGCCGGCATCGCTGACAGACCGGCTGACGGTGGAAGAAGGCAGCGCATCTTCCGGCATCGGTTATACGCTGCGCGCGGTCGTCGAGCGGCGCCTGACCAGCCACTGGGCGCTGGGCGCCGGGGTGGATATCCAGCAGGCCAAAGACTATGCCCCAAGCCATGCGTTGTTGTATTTACGCTATTCCTGGGCCGGCTGGCAGGGCGATCTTGATTTGCCGCCGCAGCCGCTGACACCTTACGCGGACTTTAAATAGCATTCGAGTCTTGCGCCGGCAACGAACGCCGCCGGCGCATACCGGGCTACGCAAAGCGCGAGATTCAGCGTGTCGCCCATCAGGTATTTTGTTAATCTGCTTAGGAAAAGACTGAAACCCGCTTTTTATTACTTTAGCTACGGGCCTGGCACGGTAAAAAGCATGGTCAATCGCGTATACTTAGGCGGTGTCCCGCCATTGATCGTGGCGCCGTTGTAGCCCCAAAGCTTGCTATCAAAACAGAGAGCGCAAAGCATCGTGGGCATAATAGATGAAGCCCGATAACGCAGGGGCAGGCTTTGGGGGGGGGAAGAAGCGTATTGTTTCACCCCCCTTTTATATTTCAGCCCGGATGATGGAGAGCAGTTTTGCGGGTCAGGCGTTCATTGACGATTAAGCAGATGTCTACGGTGTCCTGTGTGGCGCTGGTGACGATCTGTATTTTTATCGTGATTCAGTTGTTCCATTTTGTGCAGCAGCGCAGGGATGACTACGCCCAGCAACTGGAAAACATCGCCCACTCGGTGCGCCAACCCTTGGCCGACGCGGTGCTGCGTATGGATCTGCCGAAGGCGAAACAGGTGCTTAACTCGTTGCTGCCGGTGGGTATTCTGACGCGGGCTGATATTGTTTTACCGAACGAGTTCCAGGCGCTGCATGCCAATTTCCCGCCTGAGCGGCCGGTGCCGCCGTTGATTGCCCGGATTTTCGAGCTGCCGGTGCAGATCTCCGTCCCGCTGTATTCACTGGAACGGGTGCCGGCCAACCCCCAGCCGCTGGCCTATCTCGTCCTGCAAGCCGACTCATTCCGTATGTACCAGTTTATCCTCAGCGCGATTTCGACCATGCTCTCTACCTACCTGTTGCTGGCGCTGATCTTGTCGGTCGCGATCACCTGGTGCATGAATCGGCTGATGGTCTATCCGCTGCGCGCCATCGCACGCGAGCTGGAAAACGTGCCGGCGGATGATGCGCCCTACCACCAACTGATGCTGCCTGCGCTGCACAAGGATGACGAGCTGGGGCTGTTGGTGCGTTACTATAATCGCAATCAGCAGCGGCTGGCCAAAGCCCATGTGGACATGAGCCGCCTCAGCACGCGCCATCCGATTACCGATTTGCCGAATCAGGTGCTGTTTTCCGCTTTACTGGAGCAGCATATTGCTTCCAGCCTGCGCCCGGAGCGCTTCAACCTGCTGGTGATCGGCATTGAGACGCTGCACGAGGCTTCCGTGGTGCTCAGCACGGCGCAGCGTGAAGCTCTGGTGCGGCAACTGACGGCCAAGCTGCGCGCATGCATTGATGAAAATGCGGTGTTGGCGCAATTGACCAACAGCGAGTTTGCCGTGTTGGCCAAAGGCGTTGAGCGGCCGCTTCATGCGCTGCAACTGGCGCGGCGTATTCTGGCGCAGATTAACGCACCGTTAAAAATCCAGCAGATGTCGCTGCGGCCGATGGCCAGTATCGGCATTGCCCATTACCTGAATAATGAGGGAAGCGCGGAGCAACTGCTGCGCAGCGCCACCTCGGCGATGATGTCTGCGCACCGCATGGGCAAAAATAAAATCCTGTTCTTTGAACCCAGCCTGACGGAAAAAACGCAAAAACGCCTGACGCAGGAAAGCGAAATCCTGCAGGCGATTGAACAGCGCCGTTTCGCGCTGTTCCTGCAGCCGCAAATCGATATGCGCAGTAACCAGGTGTTTGGCGTTGAAGCGTTGCTGCGCTGGCAGCAACGGGATGGCAGCTATTCGCTGCCGGCCGAAGTGATCACGCTGGCTGAAGAACTGGGCGTGATCGTGCCCTTGGGCAACTGGGTGCTGGAAGAGGCGTGCCGTATTCTGGCGGACTGGCAGACGCAGGGGATTACCCTGCCGCTGGCCGTGAATATTTCCGCCATTCAGATGCAGCATGAAGACTTTGTGCCGCATCTGAAAACGGTTCTGGCGCAGCACCGGATCGATCCGCGTAAACTGCTGCTGGAGATTACCGAAACGGTGCGCATTGACGATCTGGACCATGCGTTGGCGCTGCTGCGCGAACTGCATGATTTGGGGCTGTCGATCGCGCTGGACGATTTCGGTATGGGCTACTCCAGCCTGAACTACCTCAACCGCCTGAAATGCCTGCCGATCGACCAAATCAAAATCGACAAGAGCTTTATTCACAGCCTGCCCGGTGATGATTCCATGGCGCGTATCGTCAGCGTGATTTCCGAGGTGTTGAACCTGCCGGTGATGGCGGAAGGGGTAGAAACGGCGGAGCAGCGCGATTGGTTGATCCGGCACGGTATTTACTTCGGCCAGGGCTTCCTGTTTGCCCGCCCGTTGCAGCGCGAGGTTTTTGAAGCCCGATTCTGCCTGCACCCCCATTCCTGAACGGCGCCGGCGTTAAGCGCGTGCCGGCCAAATCCCCCTGTTTCGGCTTCACAAAACAAAACCATAAGTAATGCATGGTCTTTTCATTTAAGCTGAAGCGTTTCAGCTCTTAAAATCGTATTAATACCTGTATGCGGGCGCAACAATTTATTTCCATGTTGTTATGGGGGTGTTATTTTCGCGCTGGCGATAAACAGGACGGACAAGTTATAAACCACCTGATGCTGATCTCCCCCAAAGGACGTTCATATGAAAACCTCAATCTTTAAGAGCCTCTATTTTCAGGTGCTGACGGCGATTACGCTGGGTATCTTGCTTGGCCATTTCTACCCTGACCTTGGTGCCCAGATGAAACCGCTGGGTGATGGATTTGTTAAACTGATTAAAATGATCATCGCACCGGTGATCTTCTGTACCGTGGTCACCGGCATCGCGGGTATGGAAAGCATGAAAGCGGTGGGGCGCACGGGCGCCATCGCGCTGCTTTACTTTGAAATTGTCAGTACTATTGCGTTAATCATTGGGCTATTGATCGTCAATCTGGTGCAGCCAGGCGCCGGCATGAATGTCGATCCCGGCTCACTGGATGCTAAAGCGGTGGCGGTCTATGCCGAACAGGCTTCGCAACAGGGCCTGATCCCGTTCCTGCTGGATATTATTCCCGGTAGCGTCATTGGCGCCTTTGCCAGCGGCAATATTTTGCAGGTGCTGCTGTTCGCCGTGATGTTTGGTTTTGCGCTGCATCACCTGGGTGAAAAAGGGCAGTTGATCTTTAACGTGATCGACAGCTTCTCACGGGTGATTTTCGGCATCATCAACATGATCATGCGCCTGGCGCCGCTGGGGGCCTTTGGCGCCATGGCGTTCACCATCGGTAAATACGGTGTGGGCACGTTGGTGCAGCTTGGCCAGCTGATCCTCTGTTTCTACCTCACCTGCTTCCTGTTTGTGATCGTGGTGCTTGGCAGCATTGCCCGCGCCAACGGCTTCAATATCTTCAAGTTTATCGCCTACATCAAGGAAGAACTGCTGGTGGTGCTGGGCACGTCATCGTCCGAATCGGTGCTGCCGCGCATGTTGGAGAAAATGGAGAGGCTGGGGTGCAAAAAATCGGTCGTCGGGCTGGTTATCCCAACCGGCTATTCGTTCAACCTTGACGGCACCTCGATTTACCTGACCATGGCGGCGGTGTTTATCGCCCAGGCCACCAATACCCATATGGATATCTGGCACCAGGTGACGCTGTTGGTGGTGCTGTTGCTCTCCTCGAAAGGGGCGGCCGGCGTTACCGGCAGCGGTTTTATCGTGCTGGCGGCGACGATCTCTGCCGTAGGCCATCTGCCGCTGGCCGGGCTGGCGCTGATTCTGGGGATCGACCGCTTTATGTCCGAAGCCCGCGCGCTGACCAACCTGGTGGGCAACGGCGTGGCGACCGTGGTCGTGGCCAAATGGTGTAAGCAGTTGGATGAGAAACAGTTGAAAGATACGCTCTCGGGTAAAACAAAGGAGGCCGTCGCGGCTGAGAAGGCTGATAAGACGCTGCCTTCAGCGTAAATCCGCTTCTTGCCGCGTACGCCGCTTGCCGGGGCAATGCCAACGTTGCCCCGGCTACTAACCCCCTTTAGCCCTAGGCGAAGGGGGTTATCTTTTGGTTTTCTCTCGTTATTTTCTGCTATCACCGCCGCAAATTGCTGTTTTTCTCAGCGGCCGGCCGGCCGTTTTCGCGTTTTTTTGCATTAAAAATCCCTTTATCCATTATTTTTAACCCTGTGAGTGACATCCGCAAAGGCATGCGGTCTAACACAATGGTACACTTTCTGCTTTCTGCCCCACCGTGAAACTCAGGGCGTAGTTGTTAGCTGTGTCCACTCTGCGGGATACAGTGGGATATTCCGTTGAGGCGAATATCCGTGTTTGTATATAAAAATTGGATAGTCATTAAGTAGGGGTTCACATGCAGGGCACCAGAATTCATCTCTTGGTTGGTGGGCTATTGTTGGCCGTGGCCAGCAGCAGCGTGCAGGCTGAAACACTACAACCCGATCCGGCCTGGCAGCAGGGGAAACTGGATAACGGGTTCTCATGGCAAATTCTTAGCACGCCGCAGCGGCCGAATGATCGCATTGAGCTGCGGCTGATGGTTAATACTGGCTCGTTGGTGGAGACCACCCAACAGACGGGGTTTGCCCATTTTCTGCCGCGCCTGGCACTGGCGCGCAGCGAAAGTTTTACTCAGCCGGAGCTACGTTCGCTTTGGCAACAAGGCATCGACAGCGGCCGGCCGTTGCCGCCGGCGATCAGCTCTTATGATTTCACCCTATACAATCTCAGCCTGCCGAATAACCGCCCGGATTTGCTGAAAGAAGCATTGGCGTGGCTGGCGGATACCACCGGCCGGTTGGCGATCGATGAAAATACGGTTCACGCCGTTATCAACAGCCATGTTGACCCGATCGGCACCTTCCCGGTTGATCCGCAGGACGTCTGGTGGCGTTACCGGCTGAAAGGCTCGACGCTGCTGCCGCATGATCCGAACCAACCAGTGAAGCGCCCGGTGAATATCGAGCAGCTCAAGGCATTTTACCAGCAGTGGTATACCCCGGACGCCATGACCTTGTACGTGGTGGGCAAAGTGGATAGCCGCAGCCTGAGCGAACAGATCAACAAGGCGTTTTCGCCGCTGGACGGCAAGCGTGAAGTGCCGGCCATCGTGCCGACCCTGGGGCCGTTGCCCCCGCAGCCGGTAAGCCTGATGAGCCCGCATGTGAAGCAGGATCGGCTGTCAATCATGTGGGATACGCCGTGGCACCCGATCCGCGATTCCCAAAGCCTGAACCGCTATTGGCGTGCGGATATCGCCCGTGAAGGGCTGTTTTGGCACATGCAGCAGGCGCTGGAAAAGAGCGATCAAAAGCAGGTTAATCTGGGCTTTGACTGCCGGGTGCAATATCAGCGCGCGCAGTGCGCTATCCATATCGGCACGCCGAATGACAACCTGAACGCCGGCCTGGCGTTTGTGGCGCGGGAGCTGGCCAACGTGCGCAATAACGGCCTGTCGCAGGCGGAGTTTGATACGCTGATTGCGCAGAAGAACGATCAGTTGAGCAAGCTTTTCGCCACCTATGCGCGCACCGATACGGACGTGCTGATGAGCCAGCGCTTGCGCTCCCAGCAGAGCGGCGTGGTGGATATTGCGCCAGAGCAGTATCAGAAGCTGCGCCAGGCGTTGCTTGCCGATCTGACGCTGGACGCGCTGAACCAGGAGCTGAAAGCACAGCTGGCGCAAGATGCGACGCTGATACTGGTGCAGCCGAAAGGCGAGCCGGAAATGAGCATGAAGCAGCTGCAGCAAACCTATGAACGCAGCATGACCCCTGCGCCGGCAACGGTGAGCGAAGAAGTGCCGCCGGCTGACGCGCCGGCCGCGCAGTAAACTCAGCACCAGGCGGTTTACGCCGCCTGGTGTTGCCCGCCGCGTGGCGGCAGCGATTAATTGCGGTATAACACCTTGATGATGTGATAGCCGAACTGGGTTTTGACCGGCCCGAAGGGCTTGAGCAGCGGAATGCTGAATACCGCCTTATCGAACGCTGGCACCATGGTGCCTTTGTTGAACTCGCCCAGCGAGCCGCCGTTGCGTTTTGACGGGCAGCGTGAATATTTACGTGCCAGCGTGTCAAAGCTGACGCCGCGTTTGAGTTTAGCCAGCAGCTCGTTGGCCAGCTTTTCGTTATCCACCAGGATGTGCAGGGCGCACGCGGTCTTTGCCATGGGGTTACCTTCGTTGATGCGTAATGGCGTTGATTATACCCGCGATTGCGCGTCTTTTCCGTTGAATGTGGTTCTCAATCCCGGCGCGGCTTTCTGCTACAATCCCTCTCCCACGTTATGCAAGCCGAGCAGAAAAGAGCCATGCGATTAAACTCCAGCCAACAACAAGCCGTCGAATTTGTCACCGGGCCATGTCTGGTGCTGGCCGGCGCCGGCTCCGGCAAGACCCGCGTTATCACCAATAAAATCGCCCATCTGGTGCACCATTGCGGCTACCAGGCGCGCCATATTGCTGCGGTGACCTTTACCAACAAGGCCGCGCGCGAGATGAAAGAGCGTGTGGCGCAGACCATGGGGCGTAAAGAAACGCGTGGTCTGATGATTTCCACCTTTCATACGCTGGGGCTGGAGGTGATCAAGCGCGAATATGCCGCGTTGGGCATGAAATCCAACTTTTCGCTGTTTGACGATCAGGATCAGCTGGCGCTGCTGAAAGAGCTGACCGAGAAATGGTTGGAGAATGACAAAACGCTGGTGGCGCAGTTGATTTCGACCATTTCCAACTGGAAAAACGATCTGGTTAACCCGGAGCAGGCAATGGGGTTGGCCCGCTCGGAGCGCGATAAGCTGTTTGCCCATTGCTACGGCCTGTACGATACGCACATGCGGGCATGCAACGTGCTGGATTTCGACGATTTAATCCTGCTGCCCACGCTGCTGCTGCAGCGTAATGCCGAGGTGCGGGAGCGTTGGCAAAACCGCATCCGCTATCTGCTGGTCGATGAATATCAGGACACCAACACCAGCCAGTATGAGCTGGTGAAGCTGCTGGTGGGCAACCGCGCGCGCTTTACCGTGGTGGGCGATGACGATCAGTCGATCTATTCCTGGCGCGGCGCCCGCCCGCAGAATCTGGTGTTGTTAAAGGAGGATTTCCCGCAGTTGCAGGTGATCAAACTGGAGCAAAACTACCGCTCCAGCGAGCGCATTCTGAAAGCGGCCAATATCCTGATCGCCAATAATCCCCATGTGTTTGAAAAACGGCTGTTTTCGGAGCTGGGCTACGGGGAAGTGCTCAAAGTGGTGACGGCGAACAATGAAGATCATGAGGCCGAACGGGTGGTGGGGGAGCTTATTGCCCACCACTTTGTGAAGAAAACCCACTATGGCGATTATGCGATCCTCTACCGCGGCAACCACCAGTCGCGGGTGTTTGAAAAGATGCTGATGCAAAACCGCATTCCGTACAAGATTTCCGGCGGCACTTCCTTTTTCTCACGCCCGGAAATCAAAGATTTGCTGGCCTATCTGCGGGTGTTGACCAACCCGGATGACGACAGCGCTTTTTTGCGCATTGTGAATACCCCCAAGCGCGAAATTGGGCCGGCGACGCTGCAAAAGCTCGGCGAATGGGCCAATCAGCGCAATAAGAGCCTGTTCCGCGCCAGCTTTGATCTTGGCCTGAGCCAGTCGTTGAGTGGCCGTGGGCTGGAATCGCTGCAGCGTTTCACCCACTGGATGGCCGAAGTGGCGCAACTGGCGGAGCGTGAACCGGTGGCGGCCGTGCGCGATCTGATCCGTGGCGTGGATTATGAAAGCTGGCTGTTTGAAACCTCCACCAGCCCGAAAGCAGCCGAAATGCGGATGAAAAACGTCAATACGCTGTTTGGCTGGATGACCGAAATGCTGGCCGGCAGCGATCTGGAAGAGCCGATGACGCTGACCCAGGTGGTCACACGCTTTACCCTGCGCGATATGATGGAGCGCGGCGAAAATGAAGAAGATCTGGATCAGGTGCAATTGATGACGCTGCACGCCTCCAAAGGGTTGGAGTTCCCGTATGTGTTCCTGGTGGGGATGGAGGAAGGGTTGCTCCCACATCAGAGCAGCATTGATGAGGATAATGTCGATGAAGAGCGGCGCCTGGCCTATGTAGGGATAACCCGCGCCCAAAAAGAGCTGATTTTCACCCTGTGCCGTGAACGGCGCCAATATGGCGAGCTGGTGCGGCCGGAGCCCAGCCGCTTCCTGTTGGAGCTGCCGCAGGATGATTTGCAGTGGGAAAGCGAGCGCAAAGTGGTGAGCCCGCAAGAGCGGATGCAAAAGGGGCAGAGCCATTTGGCGAACGTCAGGGCGATGTTGGCCAAGGCGAAGGGCGGGAATTAGGGCGCCTGCAAGAGATTTGCACGGTTACCCCAGCCGTAAAGGGCTGCCCTGGCTCGAACACCGGTGCTAACGCGATGAAACACCCGCTGGCGCAGCGGGCTTTAGTTCTGCTCTTCCAGCACCAACGGCCAATGGACATAGCTTTGCCAATGGCTCTCCTGCTCCAGCGTCTCGCCCCGCAGCGGATGCTGCTCAAGCCAGCCATGCGGCAGGATCACCGTCAGTTCCTCATCACTACCGGCCCGCAGTCGCACCGCCGGCAACGTGTCATCGCGGCGGCGGCTGGCAAAAATAATCGCCAGACGCAGAAGACGGCACAGGCGCTGCGCCATGATCGGCGGCACCGCATTTTGCTGGCTGAGCAGCGCCAAATCGATGGTGTTGCTTTGGTTTTGCAGCAGGGTGGCTAACAGCTTTTTCTGGGCGGGCGTAAAACCGGGCAGGTCGAGATGATTCACCAGATAGGCAGCATGCTGTGGCGCCCGTTTGAAATCAACGCTAAGGCCGATCTCGTGGATTAAACAGGCGGCATGCAACAATTCCCGACATCGTTCGTCTAGCTGCCAGGTATTGGCCACCTGTTGGGCGAAGTTGGTCGCCAGCAGGTTAACGCGTTCCGCTTGTTCAGTGTCCAGCAGATAGCGGCGCTGCAGGTTGCGCAGTGTGCGGTTGCGCACGTCTTGATCCACCGGCAGGTGCAGCATGCCGTACACCAGGCCTTCACGCAGCGCGCCGCCGGCCAGCATCATGCTCTCGATGCCCAGTTCCTGGAAAATCGCCAACAGAATAGACAGGCCGCTGGGGAAAACCAGCGCTCGCTCAAGCGTCAGGCCTTCAATTTCCAGCTCTTCCAGCTTGCCGCATTGAATGGCGCGTTGCTTCAACTGGCGCAGCTTCTGCAGGGTAATGCGCTCATCCATGCCTTGCGCCACCATGATTTCCTGCAGCGCCTGCACGGTGCCGGAAGCCCCGACGCAGATTTGCCAGCCCTGCTTGCGCAGTGGGTCAACCACCGGGCGCACCATATCGCGCGCGGCCTGTTCGGCGCGCTCGAAGTTTTCCCGCCCCAGGTTGCGATCGCTAAAAAAGCGTTCCAGCCAGGTGACGCAGCCCATCGGCAGGCTGAACAGCTGCGAAGCCTGCGCGCCGGTGCCGGTGACCAGTTCGGTGCTGCCGCCGCCGATATCCACCACCAAACGGCGATCCGGCCCCCCGGTGGTGTGGGCGACGCCGTGATAAATCAGGCGGGCTTCTTCCTCACCGCTGATCACTTGGATCGGGCAGCCGAGGATCTGTTCGGCGGTCTGCAAAAATGCGTCGGCGTTATTCGCCAGGCGCAGCGTTGCCGTTGCCACCACACGGATCTGCTGGGGGGGAATATCCTGCAGGCGTTCAGAGAACAGCTTCAGGCACTGCCAGCCCCGCTGCATGGCCTCGTGCGACAAGAGATTGTTCTGATCCAGCCCGGCGGCGAGGCGCACTTTGCGCTTGATGCGCGCCAGGGTCTGGATACTGCCAGCCACCTCACGCACCACCAACATGTGAAAACTGTTGGAGCCAAGGTCAATGGCGGCATAAAGCGTGCTGGAACTGAGCATGATTTATCAGCCTGAACGTTTACGGTTGTTACGTGGCGCACTGCTGCGGCGTTGCGACGTATTGCGGCGCGGGCCGTTGCTGTTGCGCGGGCGCTGCAGGCGTTTTGGCGCCGGCAGATCGGTCAGCAGCGCGTCGCTGTTGTATTTGCTCACCGGAATACTGTGGCCGGTATAGGTTTCGATCGCTGGCAGGTTGAGCGCGTATTCTTCACAGGCCAGGCTGATGGAGTGCCCACTGGCGCCGGCGCGGCCGGTACGGCCAATGCGGTGCACGTAGTCTTCGCAGTCGTCGGGCAGATCGTAGTTGAATACGTGAGTCACGGCCGGAATATGCAGCCCACGCGCAGCAACGTCGGTGGCGACCAGGATGTCCAGGTTACCCTTGGTGAAGTCTTCCAGGATACGCAGGCGTTTCTTTTGCGCGACGTCGCCGGTCAGCAGGCCTACGCGGTGGCCGTCGGCGGCCAGATGGCCCCAGATGTCTTCACAGCGGTGCTTGGTGTTGGCGAAGATGATGGCGCGGTCCGGCCATTCTTCTTCGATCAGCGTCTGCAGCAGGCGCATTTTTTCTTCGTTGGAAGGGTAGAACAGCTCTTCTTTTATGCGGTGGCCGGTTTTCTGTTCCGGTTCCACTTCAACATATTCAGCGTTGTTCATTTGTTCAAAGGCCAGTTCGCGCACGCGGTAGGACAGCGTGGCGGAGAACAGCATGTTCAGGCGTTGATCCACCGCTGGCATCCGGCGGAACAGCCAGCGGATGTCTTTGATAAAGCCCAGATCGTACATCCGATCGGCCTCATCCAGCACCACCACCTGAATGGCGCCCAAATCGATGTAGTTCTGCTTGGCATAATCGATTAAGCGGCCAGTGGTGCCGATCAGGATATCAACGCCGCTTTCCAGCACCTTGAGCTGTTTGTCGTAGCCGTCGCCGCCGTAGGCCAGGCCCAGTTTCAGGCCGGTGGACTGGGACAGGGCTTCCGCATCGGAGTGGATCTGCACCGCCAACTCACGCGTTGGCGCCATGATCAATGCGCGCGGCTGATTGATCTGACGATCCTGTTTCGCCGGGTGGGAAAGCAGATAATGGAAAGTAGACGCCAAAAATGCCAACGTCTTGCCGGTACCGGTTTGCGCCTGGCCTGCTACGTCACGCCCGGAGAGCGTGAGCGGCAATGCTAACGCCTGAATAGGCGTGCAGTTATGAAACCCTTTATTTTCAAGGGCTTCAATCACTAACGGGTGCAGGGCGAAGTCGGAAAACTTCTGTTCTGTTAAGTGTGTTTTGCTCATAGTGTGGTAGAATATCAGCTAACTATTGCTTTACGAAAGCGTATCCGGTGAAATAAAGTCACCTTAGGTTGGTTAATGCTACACCAACAAGGTAGACATAATCCTGTGGAGTAAAACATGAGCGATAAAATTATTCACCTGGCTGACGACAGCTTCGACACTGACGTACTGAAAGCTGAAGGTCCTGTCCTGGTCGATTTCTGGGCTGAATGGTGTGGGCCGTGCAAGATGATTGCTCCGATTCTGGATGAAATCGCCGAAGAATTCGAAGGCAAACTGACCATCGCCAAGTTGAATATCGATCAGAACCCGGCGACGGCGCCGAAGTACGGCATCCGCGGCATCCCAACGCTGCTGCTGTTCAAAAATGGTGAAGTGGCGGCGACCAAAGTTGGCGCGTTGTCAAAAGGCCAACTCAAAGACTTCCTGAACGCGAATCTGTAAGCGGGCAGGATGCCTTTGGAGGGCGTCTGGCGAGATTGTGATTCAACGCTAGACGCCCGCCAGGAAGCGTGCTAAATTTAGCCACAACTGCATATAGTACTTGCCATAAGTTTTAAATCTAAAGAGTTAGAATCTAAGCTTTACTCTGTGTTGAAGCGTCGGCGCTGAAAGAAAAAGTGAACCCAGCCGGTGTTTTAACAATCAAACGGTTTTGCAAAAAATCAGTTTTAAGGCACCTTCGATCTTACACCGTCAGCGCATGCGTCCACAGTAAGGCTGTACCTTACCGGGCCGAGCTGGTGATCGAACGCCCAGTAAACAGGCACGTATCACGCTGCCATACCATTCACGATACTAAGTTCGAGACATACCCCGAGTTTAAGAACCCACCACTATGAATCTTACCGAATTAAAGAATACGCCGGTTTCTGAGCTAATTACTCTAGGCGAAAATATGGGGCTGGAAAACCTTGCCCGTATGCGCAAACAGGACATTATCTTCTCTATCCTCAAGCAACATGCCAAGAGTGGGGAAGATATCTTCGGCGACGGCGTCTTGGAGATACTGCAGGATGGATTTGGTTTCCTCCGCTCCGCAGACAGCTCCTATCTCGCCGGCCCTGACGACATTTACGTTTCTCCAAGCCAAATCCGCCGTTTCAACCTCCGCACCGGTGATACCATTTCCGGTAAGATTCGTCCGCCAAAAGAAGGCGAGCGCTATTTTGCCCTGTTGAAGGTTAACGAAGTTAACTACGACAAACCGGAAAATGCCCGCAGCAAAATCTTGTTTGAGAACTTGACGCCGCTGCATGCTAACTCCCGTCTGCGCATGGAGCGCGGCAACGGTTCGACCGAAGATTTGACCGCTCGCGTACTGGATCTGGCATCGCCAATCGGCCGTGGCCAGCGTGGCTTGATTGTGGCGCCGCCGAAAGCCGGTAAAACCATGCTGCTGCAAAACATCGCGCAGAGCATCGCCTACAACCACCCTGACTGCGTGCTGATGGTGTTGCTGATCGATGAACGCCCGGAAGAAGTGACCGAAATGCAGCGTCTGGTGAAGGGCGAAGTGATCGCTTCTACCTTCGACGAACCGGCTTCCCGCCACGTTCAGGTCGCCGAGATGGTGATCGAGAAAGCCAAGCGCCTGGTTGAGCACAAAAAAGACGTGATCATCCTGCTGGATTCCATCACCCGTCTGGCCCGTGCCTACAACACCGTAGTGCCTGCGTCGGGTAAAGTGCTGACCGGTGGTGTGGACGCCAACGCCTTGCACCGTCCGAAGCGTTTCTTCGGCGCAGCGCGTAACGTGGAAGAGGGCGGCAGCCTGACCATCATCGCCACCGCGCTGGTGGATACCGGTTCGAAAATGGACGAGGTTATCTACGAAGAGTTTAAAGGTACCGGCAACATGGAACTGCACCTGGCGCGTAAAATCGCCGAGAAGCGTGTGTTCCCGGCGATCGATTACAACCGCTCCGGTACCCGTAAAGAAGAATTGCTTACCACGTCTGAAGAACTGCAGAAAATGTGGATCCTGCGTAAGATTATTCACCCGATGGGCGAGATCGACGCAATGGAGTTCCTCATCAACAAATTGGCGATGACCAAAACCAATGATGAATTCTTCGATATGATGAAGCGCTCATAATTGAGTAAAAAATCCGGAGAACGCCACGCCTAAGCGTGGCGTTTTTCGCATTTGACGGATACGATAAGTAGCAGTAATAAAAGCGTAAGTTATTTTGTAACTTATCATTTTGGATTTCTGTAGCCAAAATAATTCGCGTAGCAGGAAGGCGGCAACGCAGTGAATCCTCAGGAGCTTACTTGAGTAAGTGACTGGGGTGAACGAGGAAAGCCAACACACCTGCAGCTTGAAGTATGAAGGGTATACATTATTAGCAGGCAATTCATATGCCGCATTACGGTTTCAATGTGGAGGATGGCTATTGCGTAATGGGAATCAATTACTGTTGTCATAGGAAATGACTGAAAGGGAGTACAACATCTGGTGCCTTCTGTAGCCCGTGTTAAGCTGCCTTACTTTCTCAGAGATCTGTTAACTGTGAACTTACTCACATGAGTACTGAACTTCTATTTGTTTTTCTGTTTTCTTTGGCTTTTCTCTTTGTTGCCCGCAAGGTCGCAAAACGCATTGGCTTGGTTGATAGACCCAACTACCGTAAACGCCACCAGGGGATGATCCCGTTGGTCGGCGGCATTTCTGTCTATATCGGCCTGTGTTTCGCCTTTCTGATCTCTGACCAAACGATTGCTCACGGAAAATTATATCTGGCCTGCGCCGGCGTGCTGGTATTGGTTGGCGCGCTGGACGATCGCTATGATATCAGCGTAAAAATCCGTGCCCTGGTTCAGGCGCTGGTGGGTATCGCCATGATGGTCTTTGCCGGCCTGTATCTGCGCAGCTTCGGGCACGTGCTCGGCAACTGGGAAATGCAGCTCGGCCCTTTTGGCTACCTGGTGACGCTGTTCGCCGTCTGGGCCGCGATCAACGCGTTTAACATGGTCGATGGCATTGACGGCCTGCTCGGCGGGCTGTCCTGCGTATCGTTCGGCGCGCTCGGGCTGCTGCTCTATCTGAGCGGGCATACCGACCGTGCATTCTGGTGTTTCGCCATGATCGCCGCCATTGTGCCCTATGTGTTGCTTAACCTCGGCATTCTCGGCCGGCGCTATAAGGTGTTTATGGGCGATGCCGGCAGCACGCTGATTGGCTTTACCGCCATCTGGCTCTTGCTGCAAAGTTCCCAGGGCGTGAGCCACGCCATCAACCCGGTTACCGCACTGTGGATCATCGCCATCCCGCTGATGGATATGATCGCCATCATGTATCGCCGTCTGCGTAAAGGCATGAGCCCGTTCTCGCCGGATCGCCAGCACATTCACCACCTGATCATGCGCGCGGGGTTTACCCCGAACCAGGCGTTTGTATTGATCACCCTGGCGGCCGCGCTGCTGGCGGCGATTGGCGTGCTCGGCGAGCGGCTTACTTTTATCCCTGAATGGTTTATGTTGGCATTATTTCTGCTGGCATTCCTGTTCTATGGTTATTGCATCAAGCGCGCCTGGCGCGTTGCGCGTTACATCAAGCGTTTAAAACGCCGCATGCGGCGTTCCGGCAATAAGCAACAACCTTAACCAGAGGCTGTGATGACTCAAGAGACAACATCTGTCAAAAGGACCCCGGTGGTGGATAACGAGCTAGATATCCGCGGCCTGTTTTGTACCCTGTGGCGCGGTAAAGCCTGGATCATCGGGATGGCGCTGCTGTTTGCCGTGGTGGCATTGGGCGTCTCTTACCTGGTGAAGCAGGAATGGAGCGCGACGGCGATTACCGACCGGCCGACGGTGAATGCCCTGGGCGGTTACTATTCGCAGCAGCAGTTTCTGCGCAATCTGGACGCTCGCGCCACGCCGGTGGCTCCCGCCGATCAACCCGGTATTGCGGATGAAGCCTATAATGAATTTGTGATGCAGTTGGCCGCGTATGATACCCGCCGTGATTTCTGGCTGCACACCGACTATTACCGGCAGCGCCAGGAAGGCGATGCGCGTGCTGATGCCGTGCTGCTTGATGAACTGATCGCCAATATTGTCTTCACCGCGCGCGATGACAAAAAAGTCCCGAACGATAGCGTAAAATTAACCGCCGAAACCGCCAGTGATGCCAACCGCCTGCTGCGCCAGTATGTGGCTTTCGCCAGCCACCGGGCGGCGCAGCACTTGAACGAAGAAATTCAGGGCGCCTGGGCGGCGCGCACCACTTCCATGAAGGCGCAGGTCAAGCGCCAGGAAACGGTGGCCAAGGCGTTGTATCAACGCGAACTGAACACCGTGCAGCAGGCGCTGAAAATCGCCGATCTGCAGGGCATTAGCCGCACCCAGACGACGACGCCGGCGGAGCAACTGCCGGATTCCGATCTGTTCCTGCTGGGCAAGCCGATGCTGCAGGCGCGCCTGGAAGGGTTACAGGCATCCGGGCCATCTTATGATCTTGATTACGAACAAAACCGCGCGATGCTGGCAACATTGAACGTCGGCCCGACGCTGGATGACAAGTTTCAGACTTACCGCTATCTGCGCACCCCGGAAGAGCCGGTGAAACGCGATAGCCCACGGCGCATATTCTGGCTGGTGCTGTGGGGGGCCGTAGGTGCTCTGGTTGGCGCGGGTATTGCCTTGGCTCGCCGGCCAACTCATTAAAATATAATAATAATTCTTTGAATGGGTGCGAAAGCACCCCATTTGCAGGTTCGCCTGCAGTTAACCGACAAGAAGAGACCCACAGTGAAAGTGTTGACTGTTTTCGGCACCAGGCCTGAAGCTATCAAAATGGCTCCTCTGGTACATGCTTTGGCGCAGGATGCTGCCTTTGAATCAAAAGTCTGCGTCACAGCGCAGCATCGTGAGATGTTGGATCAGGTGCTGCGATTGTTTGCGATCGCGCCGGATTATGATCTCAATATCATGAAGCCTGGGCAAGGGTTGACGGAAATCACTTGCCGGATCCTTGAAGGCCTGAAAGGCGTGCTCGAAGATTTCAAGCCGGATGTCGTCTTGGTGCACGGTGATACCACGACGACGCTAGCCACCAGCCTGGCGGCGTTTTACCAGCGCATTCCTGTCGGCCACGTGGAAGCGGGCCTGCGTACCGGTAATCTGTATTCCCCCTGGCCCGAAGAGGCCAACCGCCGGCTGACCGGCCACCTGGCGGCGTATCATTTCGCGCCGACGGAAAACTCACGGCAGAATTTGCTGCATGAACAGCAGCCGGACAGCCATATTTTCGTGACGGGCAATACCGTGATTGATGCGTTGTTCTGGGTGCGCGATCAGGTGCTAAGCGATGCCGCCCAGCGCACCCGCATAGCGCAGCGCTATGCCTTCCTGGATGCCGATAAAAAACTGATCCTGGTGACCGGCCACCGCCGTGAAAGTTTTGGCGGCGGGTTTGAGCGCATTTGCAGCGCGCTGGCGGACATTGCCCGCAGCCACCCAGAGGTGCAGGTGGTGTACCCGGTGCACCTCAACCCGAACGTCAGCGAGCCGGTTAACCGTATTTTGCAAGGCATCGACAATATTTTCCTGATCGAGCCGCAAGACTACCTGCCGTTTGTTTATCTGATGACGCATGCCTATCTGATCCTGACCGACTCCGGCGGCATTCAGGAAGAGGCGCCGTCGCTGGGCAAGCCGGTGCTGGTCATGCGCGACACCACCGAACGGCCGGAAGCGATCGATGCCGGCACGGTACAACTGGTAGGGACGGACGTGGCCCGGATCGTCAGCGCGGTGACCCGCCTGCTGACGGACGAAGAGACCTATCACATGATGAGCCGGGCCCATAATCCTTACGGTGACGGGCATGCCTGCCAGCGTATCCTCAAAGCTTTGAAGAATCATCAGGTGACACTATGAATTTTGACACGATCTCGGTTATTGGTCTGGGCTACATCGGGCTGCCAACGGCGGCGGCTTTCGCTTCCCGCAGGAAAAAAGTGGTGGGCGTCGATGTGAACCACCATGCGGTCGATACCATTAACCGTGGCGCCATTCATATTGTCGAACCTGATCTGGCCCACGTGGTGAAAGAGGCGGTGGAAGGGGGCTATTTGCAGGCGGTGACCAAGCCGCAGGCAGCCGATGCGTTTCTTATTGCCGTTCCCACCCCGTTTAAAGGCGACCATGAGCCGGATCTGGCCTTTGTCGAAGCCGCGGCGAAATCGCTGGCGCCGGTGCTGAAAAAAGGCGATTTGGTCATTCTGGAATCCACCTCCCCGGTGGGGGCGACGGAACAGATGGCGCAATGGCTGGCCGAAGCCCGCGGCGATCTGCGTTTCCCGCAGGATGCGGGCGAAGCCGCTGACGTGAATATCGCCTATTGCCCGGAGCGCGTGCTGCCGGGGCAGGTGATGGTGGAGCTGATTCAAAACGACCGTGTGATTGGCGGCATGACGCCGCGATGCTCCGCGCGCGCCAGCGCCCTGTACAAGATTTTCCTCGAAGGCGAGTGCGTGATTACCAACTCCCGCACGGCGGAGATGTGCAAACTGACGGAAAACAGCTTCCGCGACGTGAATATTGCCTTTGCTAACGAACTGTCGCTGATCTGCGCCGAGCAGGGGATTAACGTGTGGGAGCTGATTCGCCTGGCGAACCGCCACCCGCGCGTCAACATTTTGCAGCCCGGCCCCGGCGTTGGCGGCCACTGCATTGCGGTGGATCCGTGGTTTATCGTGGCGCAGAACCCGCAACTGGCGCGCCTGATCCACACCGCACGCCTGGTTAACGACGGCAAACCGCTGTGGGTGGTCGATCGCGTTAAAGCGGCCGTTGCCGACTGCCTGGCGGCGACCGGTAAACGGGCGGCGGAGGTCAAAATCGCCTGCTTCGGCCTGGCGTTCAAGCCCAATATCGACGATCTGCGTGAAAGCCCGGCGGTGGAAGTGGCGCAGTTGATCGCCAACTGGCACGTGGGGGAAACCCAGGTGATCGAACCGAACGTGGAGCAACTGCCGAAAGCGTTGGCCGGCCAGGTGGTGCTGAAAGATCTCAATGCTGCGCTGCAGCAGGCCGATGTGTTGGTGCTGCTGGTGGATCACAATGAATTCCGCGCCATTGCGCCCGAGGCCATCAAACAACGCTGGATTGTGGATACCAAAGGCGTCTGGCGTTAACGCCGGCACCGCCTTAAGGAGTGGGGAATATGTGCCTGTATGCCACCGTTGAGCCGTTAAGCTGGGAAAGCGCGTTTTTCGGCATGGCCAGCGCGAAGCTGAACTTCAGCTCGCCGGCGCCGGCCGTTACCGCCGAGGCGCTGGATGCGTTTACGCTGGTGCAGGCCAGGATCCCGGCGCAGCGTCTGGATTTGGCCGATGCGCTGGCGGGCTTCGGCTTTCGCCTGGTGGAAGGGGCGGTCGATCTTTCCCTGGCCGTCGACGATGAACCCCCGGCAGCCCAGGGTTTGCCGGTGCGCCCCGCCACGCCGGCGGATATTCCCGCGCTGCGCGCGGCGGCCAGCACAGTGTTCGCCATTAGCCGCTTTCGCGCGCCGTGGTATGCGCCGCAAGACAGCGGCCGCTTTTATGCCGCCTGGGTTGAAAAAGCGGTGCTCGGCACCTTTGATCACCAGTGCCTGTTGGCATTGGGCAGCGATGGCCAGCCCGTTGGGTTTGTCAGCCTGCGCGATATCGGCCAGCAGCAGGCGCGTATTGGGCTGCTGGCGGCGTTCCCCGGGGCGGCAGGCCAGGGCGTCGGCGCCCGCCTGATGGCGGCGGCGCAGGGCTGGTGCCAACAGCGGCAACTGACGCGCCTGTGGGTGGCGACCCAACTGGGCAACATTCCCGCATTGCGGCTCTATCAACGGCACGGTGCCAGGGTGACGGACACCGCGTACTGGTTATACCGAGGTTTACATGATTCCATTTAACGCACCACCGGTAGTGGGTACCGAGCTTGAATATATGCAGGCGGCCATGGGCAGCGGCAAACTGTGCGGCGATGGCGGCTTTACCCGCCGCTGCCAGCAGTGGATGGAGCAACACTTCGCCTGCCCGAAAGTGCTGCTGACGCCGTCGTGCACGGCATCGCTGGAGATGGCGGCTATCCTGCTGGATATCCAGCCGGGCGATGAAGTCATCATGCCGAGCTATACCTTTGTGTCCACCGCCAACGCCTTTGTGCTGCGCGGGGCGACGATCGTCTATGTGGATATCCGCCCGGATACCCTGAACATCGATGAAAGTAAAATCGAAGCGGCAATCACCGAGAAAACCCGCGCCATTGTGCCGGTGCACTACGCCGGCGTGGCCTGCGAGATGGACACCATCATGGCGCTGGCGGAGAAGCACAACCTGCTGGTGTTGGAAGACGCCGCCCAGGGCGTGATGTCCACCTATAAAGGTAAGGCGCTGGGCACCATCGGCCACGTGGGCGCGTTCAGTTTCCACGAAACCAAAAACTATACCGCCGGCGGTGAAGGCGGCGCCACGCTGATTAACGATCGCGCCTTGATTGAGCGGGCGGAGATCATTCGCGAAAAGGGCACCAACCGCAGCCAATTCTTCCGCGGCCAGGTTGATAAATACACCTGGCGTGATATTGGCTCCAGCTATCTGATGGCCGATTTACAGGCGGCCTATCTGTGGGCGCAGCTGGAAGCGGCTCAGCCAATCAACGCGCGCCGCCTGCAGCTCTGGCAAAACTACTACAACGCCTTCAAACCGTTGGCCGCGGCGGGGCGGATCGCCTTGCCGGTGATCCCGGCCGATTGCGTGCACAATGCGCACATGTTTTACCTCAAGCTGCGTGATATTCAGGATCGTTCGGCGTTCATCGCCTACCTGAAAGAAGCGGAGATTTTGTCGGTATTCCACTATATCCCGCTGCACAGCAGCCCGGCGGGCGAGCGTTTCGGCCGCTTTGACGGCGAAGACCGCTTCACCACCCAGGAAAGCGAGCGCCTGGTGCGACTGCCGCTGTTCTACAATATGTCGGACGTTAATCAGCGCACGGTGATCAGCACCATCCTGAGCTACCTCGCCTGATATGTCGTTGGCAAAAGCATCACTCTGGACCGCCGGCTCCACGCTGATCAAAATCGGCGTGGGGCTGTTGGTCGTCAAGCTGTTGGCCGTGGCCTATGGCCCGGCTGGCGTGGGGCAGGCGGGCAACTTCCGCCAGTTGGTCACCGTGCTGGGCGTGCTGTCTGGCGCCGGGATATTCAACGGCATCACCAAATACGTCGCCCAGTATCATCAGGATCCGCAGCGCCTGCGCCTGGCGGTGGGCACTGCATCAAGCATTGTGCTGGGGTTCTCAACCCTGCTGGCGCTGGTGTTCCTGTTTGCCGCCGAGCCGATCAGCATCGGGCTGTTTGGCCATGCGCGTTATGTTAACGTGGTGCGGGCCGTGGCGTTTATTCAGATGGGCATTGCCTATGCCAACCTGTTTCAGGCGGTGTTGAAGGGCTATCGCGACGCGATGGGCAACGCGCTCTCCGTGATCGGCGGCAGCCTGATTGGCGTGGCGGCCTATGCCTTGTGTTTCACGCTGGGCGGCTATGAAGGCGCGCTGGTCGGCCTGGCGCTGGTGCCGGCACTGGTGGCGTTTCCCGCCGGCGTGTTGCTGTGGCGGCGCAGCCCGATGCCGCTGCGCCACCTGCTGCCCGCGTGGGATGGGGCGTTGGCCAGCCACCTGGGCAAGTTCACCATTATGGCGCTGATAACCTCGGTGACGCTGCCGGTGGCTTACGTGATGATGCGTAACCTGTTGGCCCGGCATTACGGCTGGGATGCGGTGGGGATTTGGCAAGGGGTGAGCAGCATTTCCGATGCCTATCTGCAGTTTATTACCGCCTCATTCAGCGTCTATCTGCTGCCGACGCTCTCACGCCTGGTGGACAAACAGGCCATTTCGCAGGAAATTGTGCGTTCGCTGAAGTTTGTGCTGCCGGCGGTGGCGGCGGCCAGCTTTGCCGTTTGGCTGCTGCGCGATGTGGCGATTTGGCTGTTATTCTCGGACAAGTTCACCGCCATGCGCGATCTGTTCGCCTGGCAACTGGTGGGCGATGTGCTGAAAGTGGGCGCCTATGTATACGGCTATCTGGTGATCGCCAAGGCGGCGCTGCGGTTTTATATTCTGACGGAAGTCAGCCAGTTTTTGCTGCTGACGCTGTTTTCTCATTGGCTGATACCGTTGCACGGTGCACTGGGCGCGGCGCAAGCCTATATGGCAACCTACATCGTGTATTTTGCACTGTGTAGCTGCGTATTTATTCTTTATCGTAGACGAGTATGACCACACTGATTCACGTACTGGGATCTGACATCCCGCATCACAATCAGACGGTGCTGCGTTTCTTCAACCAGGTGCTGGCAACGCGCTTGCCGCAGGAACAGGTGCGCCACTTTATGGTGGCTGCCAAAGACGTGGCCGCGCTGGGGCAATTTCCGGCGCTGGCGGTTGAAAGCTACGCCGGCAAGAAAAGCCTGGCGCAGGCGGTGATCGCCCGTGCGCAGGCCGATCGCAGTTGCCGTTTCTTCCTGCATGGGCAGTTCAACCCCACGCTGTGGCTGGCGTTGCTCAGCGGCAAAATCAAGCCCGAGCAGGTGAGCTGGCATATATGGGGGGCCGATCTGTATGAAAACGCCACCAGCTGGAAATATCGCCTGTTTTATCTGCTGCGCCGTATGGCGCAGGGGCGGGTGGGGCACGTTTTCGCCACCCGGGGCGATCTGATCCATTACCATCAGCGGCACCCGCGGGTGCCGGCTTCGCTGCTGTACTTCCCAACGCGGATGGATCCCCAACTGACCGGCGTGGAGGTCGAGAAGAACCTTGCCGGGCCGATGACTATCCTGGTGGGCAACTCCGGCGATAATACCAACCGCCATATTGAAGCGCTGCAGGCGATCCACCAACAGTTCGGCGCCAATGTGCGGGTGATCGTGCCCATGGGCTATCCACCCAATAATGGCGCCTATATCGAGCAGGTGCGCAAGGCCGGCCTGGCGCTGTTCGGCGCCAAAAACCTGCAGTTGCTGACGCAGCAGGTGGCATTTGACGATTACCTGAACATCCTGCGCGAGTGCGATCTCGGCTACTTTATTTTCGATCGCCAGCAGGGCATCGGCACGCTATGCCTGCTGATTCAGTTCGGCGTGCCGTTTGTGCTTAGCCGCCAGAACCCGTTCTGGCAGGATTTGGCGGAGCAGCGCCTGCCGGTGCTGTTCTATGGCGATACGCTGGATGAGGCGGTGGTGCGTGAAGCCCAGCGGCAACTGGCGCAGGTGGATAAGCAGGCGATCGCTTTCTTCAACCCGAACTACATTGATGGCTGGCAACAGGCGCTGGAGCTGGCGGCGGGAGAACAGCCATGACGCTGGCGCAATTTGGCGGCCTGTTGGTGGTTTATCTGATTGGGCTGTTGTTTGTGCTAGCGCTGACCTACCGCGAGTTTCGGCGCGTTCGCTTTAACTTCAACGTGTTCTTCTCGTTGCTGTATTTGCTGACGTTCTACTTCGGTTTCCCGCTGACCTGCCTGCTGGCGATGCGCTTTGGCGTCGACGTGGTGCCGCCGGCGTTCCTGCTGTACGCCATGCTGTCGGCCACCTGCTTTTACGCTATCTATTACGTCAGCTATAAAACCCGCTGGCGTTTGGCGGCCAGCCGGCCGCGCGCGCCGCTGTTCACCATGAACCGGGTGGAAACCAACCTGACCTGGGTGCTGCTGATGTTGGTGGCGATCAGCACCGTCGGCATTTTCTTTATGCACAACGGATTCCTGCTGTTCAAGCTCAACTCCTACAGCCAGATTTTTTCCAGCGATGTTTCCGGCGTCGCGCTTAAACGCTTCTTCTACTTCTTTATTCCGGCGATGCTGGTGGTGTATTTCCTCCGGCAGAGCATGGGCGCCTGGTTCTTTTTCCTGCTGGCGACGGTGGCGTTCGGCTTCCTGACCTATCTGATCGTCGGCGGCACGCGTGCCAATATCATCATCGCATTCGCCCTGTTCCTGTTTATTGGCATCGTTCGCGGCTGGATCACCTTATGGATGCTGGCGGCGGCGGGCATCTTTGGCATCGTCGGCATGTTCTGGCTGGCGCTCAAGCGCTACGGGCTGGATGTGAGCGGCGACGAAGCGTTCTATACCTTCCTGTATCTGACGCGCGATACCTTCTCGCCGTGGGAAAATCTGGCGTTGCTGCTGCAAAACTACGATAAGATCGATTTTCAGGGGCTGGCGCCGATCGTGCGCGATTTTTACGTCTTTATTCCCGCCTGGCTGTGGCCGGGGCGGCCGGACGTGGTGCTCAACAGCGCCAACTACTTTACCTGGGAAGTGCTGGATAACCATTCCGGGCTGGCGATTTCGCCCACGCTGATTGGCTCGCTGGTGGTGATGGGCGGCGTGCTGTTTATCCCCCTGGGGGCGGTGGTGGTTGGGCTGATCATCAAATGGTTCGACTGGCTGTATGCCCTGGGCCGGGCGGAGCCGAACCGTTATAAATCGGCGATCCTGCAGGGCTTCTGTTTTGGCGCGGTGTTCAACATCATTGTGCTGGCGCGCGAAGGGCTGGACGCATTCGTTTCGCGCGTGGTGTTTTTCTGTCTTATTTTCGGCGCCTGCCTGGTGGTGGCGAAGCTACTGTTCTGGCTGTTCGACAGCACCGGGCTTATCCGGGCGCGTTCGCAGCATCGGCCTGCGCCACCGCAGGCTGACGGTTTTCTGTAAGGGTCATAATCATCATGGAAGCAAAGGTGTCTGTTGCCCAATACGCGCTGCGCGGTTTTAGCCTTTGGGGCTTTCGCGATATGGCGCAGTGTCTGGATTTTCTGTTTGATGGCGGCAAGATCAGGCAGGGAACGCTGGTGGCAATGAATGCCGAAAAAGTCCTGAATGCGGAGCGCGATCCGGCGCTGCGCGCATTGCTGGACGAGGCGGAATACAAGTACGCCGACGGAATCAGCATGGTGCGTGCCATCCGGCGAAAATACCCCGGTGCCGAGGTGGCGCGCGTGGCGGGTGCGGATCTGTGGGAAGCGCTGATGCAGCGTGCGGGCCGGGAGGGCACGCCGGTGTTTCTGATCGGCGGTAAACCGGCCGTGCTGGCGGAAACCGAGCAGAAGCTGCACCGGCAGTGGAATGTGAACATTGTCGGCTGCCAGGACGGCTATTTTGCGCCCGAGGCGCGCGGCGCGCTGTTTGAACGCATTCGCGCCAGCGGGGCGGCGATCGTGACTGTGGCTATGGGCTCGCCGAAGCAGGAAATCCTGATGCGGGACTGCCGCAAGGTACACCCTGATGCGCTGTATATGGGCGTAGGCGGCACCTATGACGTGTTTACCGGCCATGTGAAGCGTGCGCCCAAGGTGTGGCAGCGTCTGGGCCTGGAGTGGCTTTACCGGCTGTTATGCCAGCCCAGCCGGCTGCGCCGCCAACTGAAGCTGCTGAAGTTTGTGGGTTACTATTATAGCGGCAAGTTATGATGGCGCCGGTTTTTGCGCGGCATGCCGGCGGTTATCGCCTCACCGCGTTATTCCCGGCGCAGCGTATACCGCGCCTTTTTCCTGAAAAACCTGCGTTTCTATAACCTCCTGCCCTAATACGCCGCTTGTTTATTTCATAAAGTTTTAACGTGCGGTTTGCTTATAGCCGCAAAATGCGAAACGATACCGACCGGAAATTATTCCTTACGGCCTTTACGCTGGGTTTGCCGGGCGAAACTGCGTTTTTTTACTGCGCTTTTGCCGGCTACCCCGTGGATAGTGCTGCCGATGAGGGTAATTAACCACCTAAAACAATAATGACCGGTGCCAGCCGGCAGGCAAACATAACAGGGGTTGTGTTCCATTCGGGCAACGCCGAACGGCGGTGGATGGAAGCAGCCGATAAATAACAACTGAGGATTTATGGCGAGTAAAGAAAAACCGCAGGGACTACAACGGGGGCTGGAAGCCCGGCATATTGAATTGATTGCGCTGGGCGGCACCATTGGCGTCGGTCTGTTTATGGGATCGGCCAGTACGCTGAAGTGGGCTGGGCCGTCAGTATTGCTGGCCTATATCATTGCCGGGCTGTTTGTCTTCTTCATCATGCGCTCGATGGGGGAAATGCTGTTCCTGGAGCCGGTGGCCGGCTCCTTTGCCGTTTATGCGCATAAGTATATGAGCCCCTACTTCGGCTACCTGACGGCCTGGGGATATTGGTTTATGTGGATTGCCGTCGGGGTGTCCGAGATCACCGCTATCGGCGTGTACGTCCAGTTCTGGTTCCCGGAAATACCGCAGTGGCTGCCGGCGTTGATTGCCGTAGGCATGGTGGCGTTGGCTAACCTGGTGGCGGTCCGGCTGTATGGTGAACTGGAATTCTGGTTCGCGATGATCAAGGTCACCACGATTATTGTGATGATCCTGGTTGGCCTGGGGGTGATCCTCTTTGGCTTCGGCAACGGCGGCGAACCAATCGGCTTTGCCAACCTGACGGCGCACGGTGGCTTCTTCGCCGGCGGCTGGAAAGGCTTCCTGTTTGCACTCTGTATTGTCGTGGCGTCCTACCAGGGGGTTGAGCTGGTCGGTATTACCGCCGGCGAGGCTAAAAATCCGAAGGTCACCCTTAAGCGGGCGATCAACAACATCCTGTGGCGTATCCTGATCTTCTACGTGGGCGCCATCTTCGTGATTGTGACCATCTTCCCGTGGAACGGCATCGGCACTGCCGGTAGCCCGTTTGTGCTGACCTTCGCCAAGATTGGCATCGTTGCAGCGGCCGGGATCATTAACTTTGTGGTGCTGAGTGCGGCGCTCTCCGGCTGCAATAGCGGTATGTACAGCGGCGGGCGTATGCTGTATGCGCTGGCGAAAAATCGCCAGTTGCCGGCGGCGTTGACCAAGCTTTCCGCCAACGGCGTGCCGGTCAACTGTATTGCGATTACCATCTTCTGCCTGCTGGCCGGCGCGATGCTGAACTACATCATTCCAAACCCGCAGCAGGTGTTTGTGTATGTGTACAGCGCCAGCGTGCTGCCGGGGATGGTGCCGTGGTTTGTGGTGCTGATTAGCCAGCTCCATTTCCGCCGCGTGCATAAAGAAGCGATTAAAACCCATGGCTTCAAGTCGGTCATGTTCCCGTACGTGAACTACCTGACCATCGCTTTCCTGCTGTGCGTGCTGGTTGGTATGGGGATTAACCCGGATACGCGTATTTCCCTGCTGGTTGGGGCGGTGTTCCTGGCTGCCGTCAGCGTCTGCTATTTCGCATTAGGCATGAATAAAAAACAGCATCAGGCTGAAAATCGGGTAGAAACTCAGCAATAAGCCGCTAAAAAGGGCTATGGATGGCCCTTTCTTGCGTAGTGCTGCGCAAAGCATAAGCAAACGCAACATTTCTGCGAAAAAGCACTAGACAGGATCGGTTTAAATCCGTAGTATCCCCACCCGCAACGGCGCTACGCGCCCGTAGCTCAGCTGGATAGAGCGCTGCCCTCCGGAGGCAGAGGTCTCAGGTTCGAATCCTGTCGGGCGCGCCATTAAGTTTGTGCGCAAGAGCTGCGGTGGTATGATTACCGCGTGATTTTAAGAAGTAATGGTGGCTATAGCTCAGTTGGTAGAGCCCTGGATTGTGATTCCAGTTGTCGTGGGTTCGAGTCCCATTAGCCACCCCATTCTTCCTACGGGAAGTGACGAGTAAAAGCTGTTTTGTGGCCGTGCGAAGGTGGCGGAATTGGTAGACGCGCTAGCTTCAGGTGTTAGTGTCTTAACGGACGTGAGGGTTCAAGTCCCTCTCTTCGCACCACGCAAAATGTCTTAAATAGTTAATATTTTCATAGACATAAAGCTTATTACCCGGTAGTATGCCAGACAAGAAATCGGCGAGTAGCGCAGCTTGGTAGCGCAACTGGTTTGGGACCAGTGGGTCGGAGGTTCGAATCCTCTCTCGCCGACCACATTCGAGAAACCTGCTTTCATAAGCAGGTTTTTTTTCGCCTGTCATCTTTGCCCTCTCTTCGGCCGTCAGCGATTTTCCGCTCCCGTGATCGCTTTTTCCCTATTTTGTTCAGCGTGTTGCGCCAATCTGTTGGTTTTCGGCGACATTGACCCTGTGGCCTGTCGCCAGCAGGAGACATATAATTCACTGAATCTATTAAATAAAAACTCTAAGTGGTCAGGCTGTCGTTTGCAGGCGACAAAAAACCGATGTGCCACTTGCAAAGGGGCCGCCGTGTAACGGCCGATATTAAAAATAACGAATTTAATCACTTAAAAATCATGTTGATAGATGTCTGTTGTGTCTAAATGGCAAAGTTGGCACGCCAAGTGCAATATCTATCCCGTAGATGCTCATTCCATCCCTTATGTTCGCCTTAGGCTTCATAAACCCTGGGAATGATGCAGAGCCGATTTAGGGTGCCTATTGCCTACCAGAACGATGAAAGGTTGCTTGCAGCTGTTTCATCATACTCAGGGCATTACGTTGAGTGAGGCACCGCCCCTGTTGTCCTAGACCTGATTGCTTTTCTTATACACTTGCCGGTTCGGCAAGTGTTTTTTTTGCCTGTCGTTTGGCGGCAGGGCAATAAAGCAGGGGGGATGAAGGGAATAAATCCCCCTGGCGGGCGGCCAGGGGGTGAAGGTTAGGCGGCGGGTGGCGCTGGCGGTTGGCTATCGCCATTTTGCTTCAGCGTCAGCATCAGCCCTTCACGGCGCATTTGCGCCGCCTCGCTGGAGCGGTGCAGTTTTTCCAGCGTATCTGCCAGCCAGGCGTAGTCGAAGGCATCCGGGCGCTGCTGCAATGCGGCGCGGAAGGCTTCGCTGGCCGGCTGCCATTCACCCTGTTTCATCAACAACTGGCCCAGCGTGCTGTTCAACAGCGGCGTGGCGCCGTGCTGTTTGATCTGCAGGCGCAACGCCTTCTCCAACTGTTCCGGGTTGCCGGAACGGATGCGTGGGATCAGCAAGACCAGGCGTTCGTCATACTGGCGCTTCAGGCCGTCGAGTAAGATTTCCTGCGCCATTTGATGGTCGTCGCATTGGATAAGGTGTTCTATCATCGCTATCTGCAGCGGCACTTCATGGCGGATTTTGCGGCTCTGGTTGTTCCACCAGCGTTTCAGCCCGTCACTGCCTTCATCCGCCATCGCCTGGTTCATCAGGCCGATATAGGCCTGCTGCTGCAGCGCTTGCAGCTCGCTTTCGCTATGGAGCTTCACTTTGCTCATTGAAGGCAGAATTTCCAGCAGCGAGGCATAGGCGCCGGTGCGCAGGTAGGCCTGTTCCGCCAGGCGCAGCACTTCCGGGTGGCGTGGCGCCTGGTTCAGCAGGCGATCGACCCCGTGGCGCGCCGCATGCACTTCGCCCTGCGCCAGTTGGATACGCACCCGAGTGATATCGACCGGCAGTTGATCGGTATCCGCCGCTTCGGCGGCGCGCTCCAGGTATTGGTTGGTGCGGAACTCATCCCCACGCTGTTGCGCCGCTTCGGCGGCCAGCAGGTAGTTCACCACCGGTTGCTCCGCATGGTCGGCGTTGCGCGTCAGCAGTTTTTCCACCTGTTTGTAATCGCCTTCCGCCAGCTTGATCAGCGCCGCTTTGGTTTGCTTGCGCGCCCGGCTGCGTTTGCGGCCAAGGAACCAACCGCGGGTGCGGGCGCCGGTGCGGAACATCCGGCGCAGGATCCATTCGATCGCAAACAGCACCACGAACAGCAGAATGCCCATGATCACCAGGCCGGTGACGCTGGTTTCAACGTTGTAGTTATCGGTTTGAATCAGCACATAGCCCTGATGGCCGGCCAGCATCGGCCCAAGCACCACGCTGGCAATCAGCACCAGGAACAGGAATAACACGCGTAACATGGCTTATCCCTCCTGATGGGCTGCAGGGCCCTGGGCAAGCAGGTTGCGCACCCGGGTCTGCATCTGTTTTTCCAGCAGCGGCTGGCTTTTCAACTGGCTCGGCACATCCATGGAGATCGACTGTTGGCTCAGGCCGTCCAGCTCTTCCAGGAACGCTTTGGTGGTGGAATCGCTGGTGTCGAAATAGGCGCGCACCCAGGTTGAAACAGTTTCCAGCGACTGTTTATACACCTCATCCTGATGACGCGGGATCGCCTGGGCGGCAATCAGCAGGCGTGAACGGATATTTTCGCGCAGGTAGATGTCCTGATTCGGCGCCAGCAATGGTTCTGCGCTGGTATCACGGCGGCGGATGGTAATGAAGTCCGCCATAAAGTTATGCCAGCTTTTGCTCAGGTTCTGGCGCCATTCGCTGATCGAACTGGACAGCTCGCTGCTGTCTTCATCCATCGGCGACTCGTCGCTGTCGTTGTCCGCCAGGCGCAGGTTATCCACCTGATTGGCCAGTTGGTTGACCTTCAGGATGATGCCGTCAAAATCGACCTGAGCCACGGTAGACAGCGTGCTGACGTCTTCGGTAATCGCCCGGCGCACGTCGATCAGGCTCGGATCGTTCATGTCCGCCAGGCTGGCGTCGGCGCTTTTCAGCAGCGCCGCGGCGGTGTTGACGTCCTGATCGCCCCACAGCTTGCGGCCGGCCATTTTCACCAGGAAATCGGCCTGGGCCAGCAACCAGGTTTTGGCGTCGCTGCCGGAGATCACGGCGACCTTTTCCTGCAGCTCATTCAGTTGGCGCGCAAGAGCAGCCTGTTCACGATCGGCGGTGGCCAGCGATGTGCCCTGTTGCTGCAGCATGTTTTCCAGCGCACGCTTTTCCTGCTGCTGGCTTTGCTGCAGCGTAGCCAACTGGCTCTGCAGATCCTGATTGGCGGCGATCAACATTTGTGCCTGCTTGTGCGTGTGGTAATAACCGCCAGCGCCTAGCGCAATCACCAGCACGATGGCAATCGCGCCCAGGGCAGCGCCGGTGTTCTTACCTTTACGGCTGTTCGCTTCTGGCTGCTGCGGGCTTTCAGCCTTACGAGCCGGCTCTTCAACCGGTGCTGATGGGGGGTTTTGTTCCGTCATAATGGCACGTTCCATAGTCAGGTTTATTGTAGCGCGCGTATCAGCGCGTCATTATCGGCGTTATCAGCTACCCGAACTGCGCTCCATCCCAATGCCTGGGCGAGGGTAGCCAAGCGTTCGCTGACGACCACCAGGCGGCACTGCAAAAGCCATGTCGAACGGTAGTAATCAGGAACTAAAGTGTGAAGCTGTTTTAACATTTCGCCGCTGGTCACTACCAGCGTATTGACACCGGCCCGCTGCCAGTGAGCGCTTTGCTCTGCGCCGTCGTAATGCACCGGGCTGCGTTGATAACATTCATAATAGCTTACGGCGCCGCCGCGTTCACGCAACGTGTTGCCGAGCAGCGCCCGCCCGCCGTTGCCGCGCAGGATAACCGCCTGGCGGTTTGACAGCGCCTGCAGCGCCGGCATTAGCAGCAGCGTTTCGCTGGTTTCCTGCTCGCGCGGGTAATCTACCGGCAGGCTGCTGACGCGGTGCAGCGCCAATGCGGTGGTGCGGCCTATAGCATAATAGGCCAGGTGCGCCGGCCATTGAAACCCAGCGCGGCGAATAACGGCGTTGGCATAGCTGACCGCGTGCTGCGACAGCGTGAATACCAGATCGCCCGGGTTCAATTGCTGCAGCGCCTGCGGCAGCCTGGGCAAATCGCCCCCGGGGGCGAAATCGATCAACGGCGCATGATAGGCAACCCGGCCAAGCGCGCGCAGGCGGCTCACCAACTGCTCCCCTGCCGGGGATGGGCGGGTTACCAGGATGGTCATGCGGGGGGCTGCCCTTGATAAACGTCGCGCAGGATTTCACGCGCACCCTTGGCCAGCAGTTCTTCCGCCAGCGCAATGCCCATCTGTTCCGCCTGCGCCACCGGGCCGCGGCGTTCGCCACGTATTATCTGCTTGCCATCCGGCGAACCGACCAGCGCGCGCAGCCATATCGTGCCGTCCGCCAGCTCGGCATAGCTGGCGATAGGCACCTGGCAACCGCCTTCCAGCCGGGTGTTCATGGCTCTCTCCGCCTGTACGCGGGCCTGCGTCTCACTGTGGTTAAGCGGGGCCAGCAGCGCACGGGTGACATTATCGTCGAGCCGGCATTCAATGCCGACGGCGCCCTGGCCGACGGCCGGCAGGGAAATTTCGGTGCTTAGCGGGCAGCGGATACGCTGTTGCTGGCCCAGGCGTTTCAACCCGGCCGCCGCCAGAATAATGGCGTCGTAATCGCCGTTATCCAGCTTCGCCAGGCGGGTGCCGACGTTGCCGCGCAGATCGCGCACCACCAGATCTGGCCGATAATGGCGCAGCTGGCACTGGCGGCGCAGGCTCGAGGTGCCCACGCAACTGCCCTGGGGCAGGGCGTCCAGGGTGGCGAAATGGTTGGAGACAAACGCATCGCGCGGATCGTCGCGTTCACAAATGGTCACCAGCCCCAGCCCTGCGGGGAACGCGACGGGCACATCTTTCATGGAGTGCACGGCGATGTCCGCGCGGTTTTCCAGCAATGCCAGCTCAAGTTCTTTGACAAACAGGCCCTTACCGCCCACTTTCGCCAGCGGCGTATCCAGGATAATGTCGCCGCGCGTGACCATCGGCACCAGCTCAACCTGCAGGCCAGGATGGCTGGCCATCAGGCGCTGTTGCACATATTGTGCTTGCCAGAGCGCAAGAGGGCTTTGTCGGGTGGCAATTCTAATAATTCTGTCTAACATTGCTGGTTACCGCTCCTTTATTCTTTGCCCATCCTACCACCGAGAGGGAAAACTGTCAGTGTAAGAAGCCATAGGCACAGAAAGGGTAATGGAATCAATGGGCGGCATGGGAAGGTGGGGCGCTAGCATGCGTGGGCGTGGGTTAGACTCACGATTGTGTCGCGTTACCTCCTTTACGGTCAATCAGCAAGGTGTTAGATTGATCACGTTTCCAGCAATAAGTCGTCAATTATTCTTCTAAACTTACGACGCTGGCAAAAAATACGGTTTTTTCCAAACACCGGGATAATCAGGCGAGACGTCTTGTACCTCTACATCGAGACACTGAAACAAAGGCAAGATGCGATCAACCAACTGCGTATCGATCGCGCTCTGGCGGCCATGAAACCCGCTTTTCAACGGGTCTACAGTCTGCTGCCGGCCTTATTGCATTTCCATCATCCACTGATGCCGGGCTACCTGAATGGTAACGTTCCCCATGGCATCTGTCTCTACACGCCTGACGAAAACCAAAAACAATACCTTGATGATTTAGAAGATAAATGGGGCAGCGCCTTAGCCGCGCAGGCCAGCGGTGAACTGCCGATTACCGGCATTTACTCGATGGGCAGCACCTCATCGATCGGCCAAAGCAGCCGGTCGGATCTCGACATCTGGGTGTGCCACCAGTCCTGGCTCGATGGCGAAGAGCGCAACCGTTTGCAGCAGAAATGCAGCTTGCTGGAAAAATGGGCGGCGTCGATGGGGGTGGAAGTCAGCTTCTTCCTGATCGACGAGAACCGCTTCCGCCATAACGAAAGCGGCAACCTGGGCGGCGAAGACTGCGGCTCCACCCAGCATATTCTGTTGCTGGACGAATTTTACCGCACCGCGGTGCGCCTGGCCGGTAAACGAATTCTGTGGAACATGGTGCCCGGCGAAGAAGAAGCCCACTACGACGAATATGTGCTGTCGCTGTATGCGCAAGGCGCGCTAACGCCCAATGAATGGCTGGATCTCGGCGGCCTGAGCACCCTGTCGGCGGAAGAATACTTCGGTGCCAGCCTGTGGCAGCTGTATAAAAGCATCGACTCGCCGTACAAGGCGGTGTTGAAGACGCTGTTGCTGGAAGCCTATTCCTGGGAATACCCCAATACGCAACTGCTGGCGATGGACATCAAGCAACGCCTGCATGCGGGCGATATCGTTTGTTTTGGGCTGGATGCCTACTGTATGATGTTGGAACGGGTGACCCACTACCTGACCGAAATCAACGATACGACCCGCCTTGATCTTGCCCGCCGCTGTTTTTATCTGAAAGTCTGTGAAAAACTCTCCCAATCCAACAGTAAAGCGTGCGTCGGCTGGCGGCGTGAAATCCTGAGCCAACTGGTCAGCGCCTGGGGTTGGGATGAAGAGCGCCTGGCGATTCTGGATAACCGCGCCAACTGGAAGATTGAACGGGTGCGTGAGGCGCATAACGAATTGCTCGATGCGATGATGCAAAGCTACCGCAACTTGATTCGCTTTGCCCGCCGTAACAACCTTAGCATCAGCGCCAGCCCGCAGGATATCGGGGTGCTGACCCGTAAACTGTACGCCGCCTTTGAGGCGCTGCCCGGCAAAGTGACGCTGGTGAACCCGCAGATATCGCCGGATCTTTCCGAACGCGATCTGACCTTCATCCACGTGCCGATCGGCCGTGCCAACCGCACCGGCTGGTATCTGTACAATCAGGCGCCAGCGATGAGTACCATCGTCAGCCATCAGCCGCTGGAATATAACCGCTACCTGAACAAGCTGGTGGCCTGGGCCTACTTCAACGGCCTGCTGACGCCGAGCACCCGTCTGCATATCAAGAGCGGCAACCTGTGCGATATCGCCAAGTTGCAAGAACTGGTGTCCGATGTGTCGCACCACTTCCCGCTGCGCCTGCCGGCCCCGTCGCCGAAGGCGCTGTACAGCCCGTGTGAAATTCGCCACCTGGCGATTATCGTCAACCTGGAACACGATCCGACCGCGGCGTTCCGCAATCAGGTGGTGCATTTTGATTTCCGCAAGCTGGATGTGTTCAGCTTCGGCCAGCAGCAACAGTGCCTGGTGGGCAGTATCGATCTGCTGTACCGCAACTCGTGGAATGAGGTGCGTACCCTGCATTTCAGCGGCGAGCAATCGGTGCTGGAAGCGCTGAAAACCATTTTGGGCAAGATGCACCAGGACGCTGCGCCGCCGGAGTCGGTGGAAGTATTCTGCTATAGCCAGCATTTGCGCGGGCTGATCCGCACCCGTATCCAGCAGTTGGTTTCCGAATGCATTGAGCTGCGTTTGTCCAGCACCCGCCTGGAGCCGGGCCGTTTCAAAGCGGTGCGCGTGGCGGGGCAAACCTGGGGGCTGTTCTTTGAGCGGCTAAGCGTGTCGGTACAGAAGCTGGAAAACGCCATTGAGTTTTACGGCGCCATTTCCAACAACAAGCTGCACGGGTTGTCGATCAAGGTGGAAACCGATCAGGTGCACCTGCCGCCGGTGGTGGATGGTTTTGCCAGCGAAGGGATCATCCAGTTCTTTTTCGAAGACACCACGGACGACAAGGGCTTCAATATTTATATTCTGGATGAGTCTAACCGGGTTGAGGTTTACCACCACTGCGAAGGCAGCAAAGAAGAGCTGGTGCGCGACGTGAGCCGTTTCTATTCCTCATCCCACGATCGCTTTACCTACGGTTCCAGCTTCATCAATTTCAATCTGCCGCAGTTTTACCAGATTGTGCAGCTCGACGGCGGCACGCAGGTGATCCCGTTCCGCAGCAATACCCTGTCGAACCTGTGTCTCACCGTGCCCGAAGGGGCGCCGCTGTCAATGAAACAGCATTTCCAGCTCTACTGAGGCCGGCGAGGGGTTAGCCGAAGCGGATGTCTTCCCCCGCCTGGGCGCTGGCCGCTTCGCTGAGCAGCGTATAAAACGGCTGCTCGCTGCGATCGCATAACCAATCGCCGCTGCGGTAGTTAAAGTGGTAGCCGCCCGTTTTGGTTGCCAGCCAGATCTGGTGCAGCGGCTCCTGGCGGTTGATGATAATTTTGCTGCCGTTCTCAAAGCTTAGCGTCATGACGCCGCCGTTGGTTTCGTAATCGATGTCGGCTTCCCCAACAAAATCGTCCAGAGCTTGCTCAATATTCAGCATCAGTTGGTCGGCCAACTGGTGAAACTCACTGTCGTTCATATTCGATTCCTATTGCTTTTCATGATCCACCTGCGATTATAGAGAGCTTAGACGCATGAATTACAGGCATTAATGCAAATGAAAAAACAACTACGCTATGCGCTGATGGCAGTTCTGCTTGCCGGGCTCTCTGGCTGTGGCCTGAAGGGCCCGCTCTACTTCCCACCTGCCGAACAGAAAGCGGCTACCAAGCCGGTGCAAACGGGTGAGCAAACGCAGAAAAACCAGCAAGATGCATCTGGTACACAGCAACATTCGTCAATGAGCAACCCGTAATGTGCGAGCGCGGTGGCAGGTTGGCCGCGTTCGATACCCTGGCAGCCCCGCGGCAGGCGATGTGCTTGCCGGGTGAAGGGGATAGGCGGATAGCTCGTCCAGATAGCGGAGTATGATATGCAGTTCTCCAAAATGCACGGCCTGGGCAACGACTTTATGGTGGTCGATGCCGTTACACAGAATGTCTATTTTTCCCCTGAGCTGATCCGGCGCCTGTCCGATCGGCATTTGGGCGTGGGTTTTGATCAGCTGTTGATCGTGGAACCGCCTTACGATCCGGAACTTGATTTCCACTACCGTATCTTCAATGCCGATGGCAGTGAAGTGGCGCAGTGCGGCAATGGCGCCCGCTGTTTCGCCCGTTTTGTACGGCTGAAAGGGTTGACCAACAAGCGCGACATTCGCGTCAGCACCCAGACCGGGCGCATGGTGCTGAGTGTGACCGATGACGAATTGGTCTGCGTCAACATGGGCGAGCCGAATTTTGATCCCCAGGCGGTGCCGTTCCGCGCGGTAAAAGCAGAGAAAACCTACATTATGCGCGCGGCGGAACACACGGTGCTGTGCGGCGTGGTTTCCATGGGCAACCCGCATTGTGTTTTACAGGTGGATGATGTACAAACCGCCAAGGTTGAGTTGCTTGGGCCGGTGTTGGAAAACCATGAGCGTTTCCCGGAGCGGGCAAACATTGGCTTTATGCAGGTGGTCAGCCGTGAGCACATCAAGCTGCGCGTTTTCGAGCGCGGCGCCGGCGAGACGCAGGCCTGCGGCAGCGGCGCCTGTGCGGCCGTGGCCATTGGCATTCAGCAGGAATTGCTGTCAGAAGAAGTGCATGTCGAATTGCCGGGCGGCAGCCTGCATATTCGCTGGAAGGGGCCGGGCAGCCCGCTGTTTATGACGGGCCCGGCAACCCATGTCTATGACGGATTTATTCACTTATGAAGAGCGTTGAAGACCAGGCCGTCACGGGCGTTGAGCTTGATGATGACGCCATCATGCAGTATCTGCTGCAGAACCCGGATTTTTTTATCCGTAATGCGCGCCAGGTTGAACAGATGCGCGTTCCCCACCCGGTGCGTGGCACCGTGTCGCTGGTGGAATGGCATCTGGCGCGGCAGCGCAACCATATCACCCAGTTGGAAGAGGAAATCACGCTGCTGATGGAGCAGGCCAGCGCTAACGAAGCGCTGTTCGCCCAACTGCTGCATCTGCAGGCCGAACTGGCCACGGCCGAAAGCCTGCAGGATATGCTTAACCGCCTGCAGCGCTGGGCGCGCAGTCTGGGCCTGGCCGGCGCCAATATTCGCTTGTTTAACGATCGCTGGAACATTGGCGCCCCTTCCGATTTTACCCACCTTGGCCTGTCGCGTTCGGCGTTTGAGCCCCTGCGCATTCAGCGCCTGGGGGACGATCACCACTTTCTTGGTAGCCTGAATGGGCCGGAGCTGTTGCTGCTGTTGCCGCAGGCGCGCCAGGTCGGCTCGGTCGCCCTGTCGTTGATGGGAGCAAACGGCGATTTGGGCATGGTGATCTTCAGCAGCCGCGATGTGCACCACTACCAACCCGGCATGGGCACTGTGATGCTCGGCCAATTGGCGCGTATGCTGCCAGAGCTGCTGGAACGCTGGATCGAGCGGTTATGACCCCTTCAAGCGGTGGCCTGCAGCAACCGGTGGACGCGTTTTTGCGTTACCTGAAGGTTGAACGCCAGCTTAGCCCGTTGACCACTCTTAGCTATTCCCGTCAGCTACAGGCGCTGATCGCGCTGGCCGAGGCGCTCGGTATCACCCAGTGGCCGCAGCTAGACGCCGCCGGCGTACGCCAACTGGCGGCGCGCAGCAAACGTGCCGGCCTGCACGCTTCCAGCCTGGCGTTGCGCCTGTCGGCGCTGCGCAGCTTTCTGGATTGGCAGGTGGGCCAGGGCGCATTGCAGGCCAACCCGGCCAAGGGCATCCGTACGCCGCGCAGCGGCCGCCATCTGCCGAAAAATATCGATGTGGACGAAATGCACCAACTGCTGGAGATCGATCTTAACGATCCGCTGGCCGTGCGCGATCGCGCGATGTTGGAAGTGATGTACGGCGCTGGGCTGCGCCTTTCGGAACTGGTGGGGCTGAACTGCCGCCATGTCGATCTGGCGGCCGGCGAAGTGTGGGTGCTGGGCAAGGGTAGCAAGGAACGCAAACTGCCGATCGGCCGCACGGCGGTCACCTGGCTAGAACACTGGCTGGCGCTGCGCGATCTGTTCGCGCCGGAAGATGACGCGATGTTCCTGTCCAATCAGGGGAAACGCATCTCGGCGCGCAATGTGCAAAAGCGCTTTGCCGAGTGGGGCGTAAAACAAGGGGTGAACAGCCATATCCACCCGCATAAGCTGCGCCACTCGTTTGCCACGCATATGTTGGAATCCAGCGGCGATCTGCGCGCGGTGCAGGAACTGCTGGGCCACGCCAACCTGAGCACCACGCAAATTTATACCCATCTTGACTTTCAACATCTGGCAAATGTGTATGACGCCGCCCACCCACGCGCCAAACGGGGGAAATCCTGATGCGTTTCTACCGGCCCTTGCGCCCGCTTGCGGCGTTGACGTTCGATCTGGACGACACGCTGTACGATAACCGCCCGGTGATCAAGCAGACCGAGCAGCAGTCGGTCGCCTTTTTGCAGCGCTACCATCCGGGGCTGCGTGATTTTCAGGCGGCGGACTTTCACCGCCTGCGCCAGGAACTGCGCCAGCAGGAGCCGGAGATCTACCACGACGTCACTGAATGGCGCTGGCGAGCCGTCCACCTGGCGCTGTGCCGGCAGGGGGTGAGCGAGGCCGCAGCGGCAAGCGGCGCCGATGCCGCGATGCACGATTTCGCGCACTGGCGTAGCCAGATTGATGTGCCGCAGGCGACGCACGACACTCTGCGGGCGCTGGCCGAACGCTACCCGCTGGTGGCGATCACCAACGGCAATGCCGATCCGGCGGCGTGCGGGCTGGCAGACTATTTCCAATTCGTTTTACGTTCCGGCCCCGATGGCCGTTCAAAACCCTATCACGACATGTACCACCAGGCCGCCCATCGGCTTGGCGTGGCGCCCCGGTACATTTTGCACGTGGGCGACGATCTGACCACGGACGTGGCCGGCGCGCTGCGTTCCGGCCTGCAGGCCTGCTGGATCAACGATCGTCAGCGTAGCCTGATGCAGGCGGATGACAGCCGGCTGCTGCCACATATTGAGATTTCGCAGTTGGCATCGCTGACAGCGTTGTTATAATCCCAGCCATAACTCTGTATAAATTCCCAGTGAAAAGGCGCGGGCCGCGCGTTTTCCTTTACCAATTAATGGTGCCTATGGACGTTTCCGATCTGCTCGACAGCATGAATGATAAACAACGCGAAGCCGTGGCGGCGCCACGCAGCAACCTGTTGGTGCTGGCCGGTGCGGGCAGCGGGAAAACCCGGGTGCTGGTGCACCGCATCGCTTGGCTGCTGGCGGTGGAGAACTGTTCCCCGTATTCCATCATGGCGGTGACATTCACCAACAAGGCGGCGGCGGAAATGCGCCACCGCATTGAGCACCTGATCGGCACCAGCCAGGGCGGGATGTGGATCGGCACCTTCCACGGCCTGGCCCACCGCCTGCTGCGCGCCCACCATATGGACGCCAACCTGCCGCAGGATTTCCAAATCCTCGACAGCGAAGATCAGCTGCGGCTGCTCAAGCGCATTATTCGCGCGCTGAACGTTGACGAGAAGCAGTGGCCGCCGCGCCAGGCCATGTGGTACATCAACGGCAAAAAAGACGATGGCCTGCGCCCGCAGCATATTGAAAGCTACGGCAACCCGGTCGAGGCCACCTTGCTGCGCATTTACCAGGCCTATCAGGAAGCCTGCGATCGCGCCGGGCTGGTGGACTTCGCCGAGCTGCTGCTGCGCGCCCACGAGCTGTGGCTAAACAAGCCGCAAATCCTCAACCACTACCGTGAACGCTTCACTAACATTCTGGTGGATGAGTTTCAGGATACCAACCGCATCCAGTATGCCTGGATCCGCCTGCTGGCGGGCGATCGCGCCAATGTGATGATCGTCGGCGATGACGATCAGTCAATCTATGGCTGGCGCGGCGCGCAGGTGGAAAACATCCAGCGCTTCCTGAAGGACTTCCCGGCGGCGGAGACCATTCGCCTTGAGCAGAACTACCGCTCGACCAGCAATATCCTGAAGGCCGCCAACACGCTGATCGCCAACAACGACGGCCGCATGGGGAAAAACCTGTGGACCGACGGGGCCGAGGGCGAACCGATCTCCATCTATTGCGCCTTCAACGAGCTGGATGAGGCGCGCTTTGTGGTTAACCGGATTAAAACCTGGCAAGACAACGGCGGGGCGCTGAATAATTGCGCCATTCTGTACCGCAGCAACGCCCAGTCACGCGTACTGGAAGAGGCGCTGTTGCAAAGTGCGATGCCGTACCGTATTTACGGCGGCATGCGCTTCTTCGAACGCCAGGAAATCAAAGACGCGCTGGCCTACCTGCGCCTGATCGCCAACCGCAACGACGATGCGGCGTTTGAGCGCGTGGTCAACACGCCGACGCGCGGCATCGGCGATCGCACGCTGGATGTGGTGCGCCAGGCGGCCCGCGATCGGCAACTGACGCTGTGGCAGGCTACCCGTGCGCTGCTGCAGGATAAGGCGTTGGCGGGGCGCGCGGCGTCCTCGTTGCAGCGCTTTGTCGAACTGGTGGACGCGCTGGCGTATGAAACCGCCGAAATGCCGCTGCATGTGCAGACCGACCGGGTGATCCGCGATTCCGGCCTGTTTGTGATGTATGAACAGGAAAAGGGCGAAAAAGGCCAGGCGCGTATCGAAAACCTGGAAGAGCTGGTAACGGCGACGCGCCAGTACAGCTACCAGGATGAAGATCAGGATCTGTTGCCGCTGCAGGCCTTTTTGTCCCATGCCGCGCTGGAAGCGGGGGAAGGGCAGGCCGATGCCTATCAGGACGCGGTGCAACTGATGACGCTGCACTCGGCAAAAGGGCTGGAATTTACCCAGGTGTTCATCGTCGGCATGGAAGAAGGCATGTTCCCCAGCCAGATGTCGCTGGATGAGGGCGGGCGTCTGGAGGAAGAGCGCCGGCTGGCCTACGTTGGCCTGACGCGGGCGATGCAGAAATTAACGCTGACCTATGCGGAAACTCGCCGGCTGTACGGTAAGGAAGCCTATCACCGCCCTTCGCGCTTTATCGGCGAACTGCCGGAAGAGTGCGTCGAGGAAGTTCGCCTGCGCGCCAGCGTCTCACGCCCGGTGAGCCACCGCCGCATGGGGACGCCGATCAGCGAAAACGACAGCGGCTATAAGCTCGGCCAGCGTGTGCGCCACCCGAAATTCGGCGAAGGCACCATCGTTAATCTGGAAGGCAGCGGCGAACACTGCCGGTTGCAGATCGCCTTCCAGGGGGAAGGGATCAAATGGCTGGTGGCGGCCTACGCCAAGCTGGAAACCCAGTAACCGTGCGCCCCGGCGCGGTGGGGTGCCGGCTGGGGGCGTTTCAATGGGGGTAGCGATCGCCCGGTTGTGCGGTGGCGTACCAGCGCAGCACCGCTTCGATACCCGCGCTCCCTTCCGCCGGGGCCCAGGCCATGCAGTCTTCCGCCGCTAACGGTTGGTAAGGCCCCTGTTTCACTTCAAAAAGCGCGCCGCCGTGATCGACCGCCAGCACGGTGTGCCACGCCAAAGCCGGCAACTCCAGCATTTTGATCTCATCCCCCAGCAGGGTGCGGCTGGTAACGGCGCCGCGGTCGTCGAACTGCAGCACCACAAAGCGCCCGCACAGCGGCGCCAGCAGCTCCCAGGTTTGCGGGTGGCGGTGCGGCCGGACGTAGGTGCCGGGCTCCATGGCGATGATCATCCGTTGTACCGGTTCACTCTGCGTATCGTGCAGCAGGCGGTGCGTGCGCAGCCGCGGCTGCAGGGCGGCCTGTTCGCTTAGGGCTGCCAGATCGTAGTTGCTGATTTGTTTCATAAAGATCATCCGCAAGCGTGGGTCACCGTCTAAGCTTAGCAACATTTCATTCTGCGCCCGCGGTAATTTTTTCCGCGCTGTACGTTTGTGCAACGCCCTGCTTTTTTAGCGCCTATCCCATTAGGGCTATTTTACTTGCCATTTTGAACCGGGGCAGTGCTCAAAATCCTCACGTACTTCGTGTACGCTCCGGTTTTTGCGCGCTGTCCGTGTCCAAACTGGCTGCGACAATAATGCCTACTGGGATAGGCCCTTATTATGCTGCCATCCTGATGAAATGTTGCGCAATTATCCGGCATGATGTGTTGACAGGCTTTTTCATCTCGGCGTAACATGCGCGCACCATTATTATCAATGAGGACATTCGCCTTGGACGCACCCAGTAGATACTGGCTCACTGACCTGGACAACAACAGGTACAACTTCTAAGGCTATCCTCTGCTGCTGATAGCCTTCGTGGTTGTCAGCGACCTCATAATGCGTCGCTATGAGCCGGATCTCTTCATGGTCTGGAACACGCGGTGATGCAAAATCCCCCCCTGTTTCCGTGCTTCAATGCGTTGTTAACCTCTCACCATTAGGGAGTTTTGGCACATGCTGAGCGCTTTTACACTGAACAACAGCCGCTTGTCCCGCCTGGAACTGGATGATGCCGACGATCTCACCACTTCGGTATGGGTTGATCTGGTTGAACCGGAAGATGGCGAGCGCGAGCGCGTGCAAAATGAGCTGGGCCAGAGCCTGGCGACTCGTCCGGAGCTGGACGACATCGAAGCATCCGCGCGCTTTTTCGAAGATGAAGACGGCCTGCATATTCACTCATTCTTCTACTTTGAGGATGCGGACGATCACGCCGGCAACGCCACCGTGGCGTTCACGATTCGCGACGGCCGTTTGTACACCCTGCGTGAGCGCGAGCTGCCGGCTTTTCGCCTGTACCGCATGCGCGCCCGCAATCAGATGATGGTTGACGGCAATGCCTATGAGCTGCTGCTGGATCTGTTTGAAACCAAGATCGAACAGCTGGCGGATGAGATTGAAAACATCTATAGCGATCTGGAAAAGCTTAGCCGCGTGATCATGGAAGGCCACCAGGGCGACGAATACGATGAGGCGCTATCCACGCTGGCAGAGCTGGAAGATATCGGCTGGAAGGTGCGCCTGTGCCTGATGGATACCCAGCGCGCGCTCAACTTCCTGGTGCGCAAGGCGCGCCTGCCAACCGGCCAACTGGAGCAGGCGCGTGAGGTGCTGCGCGATATCGAATCGCTGTTGCCGCACAATGAATCGTTGTTCCAGAAAGTGAACTTCCTGATGCAGGCGGCGATGGGGTTTATCAACATCGAACAGAACCGCATTATCAAGATCTTCTCGGTGGTGTCGGTGGTGTTCCTGCCGCCCACGCTGGTGGCTTCCAGCTATGGCATGAACTTCGAATTCATGCCGGAGTTGAAATGGTCGTTTGGCTACCCCGGGGCCATTGGGCTGATGATCCTGGCCGGCCTTGCGCCTTACCTGTATTTCAAGCGTAAAAACTGGCTGTGAGTGCAACCGGAGTGAGCGATTTGGCTTCGTTAGCCTGCTAGCTAAATAAAGAGTAGAATGCAATCCCCGATATAATTTGCCGGTAAGGCGCACGTTTTGATGGCAAGTCTACCCCGCACGTTACAATGGCTGATCCTGCTGCTGGCTTCGCTGGTGCTGGGGTTCGGCCTGCAGTTTTATCATATCCCGGCGGCCCTGTTGCTGGGGCCGATGATTGTCGGCGTGGCGATGGGGCTGCTCGGCGCTTCGGTGCGGATCCATAAATCGTTGTTTGTCGCCGCGCAGGCGATTCTGGGCTGCATGATCGCGCAAACGCTGTCTCCCTCCATTCTGACGCCGTTGCTGGACGATTGGGCGCTGGTGTTGCTGGTGCTGGCCGCTACATTGCTGGCCAGCGCTGTTTCCGGCTGGTGCCTGGTGCGTTTTAGCGATCTGCCCGGCCCCACCGGCGCCTGGGGCTCGTCGCCGGGCGGGGCTTCGGCGATGGTGGCTATGGCCGGCGATTTCGGCGCCGATGTGCGCCTGGTGGCGTTTATGCAATATCTGCGCGTGTTGTTTGTCGCCACCGCAGCGGCGGTGGTGGCGCGCATCGGCCTGGGTGATGAAGCTGGCCATGGCGCCGCCACGCTGGAGTGGTTCCCTGCGCTGGACTGGCGCTTTATCGCCACGTTGGCTATCGCTGCTGCCGGCGCCTGGCTGGGGCCGCGGTTGCGCATCCCTTCCGGGGCCTTGCTGCTGCCGATGATCATCGGCGCGGGGCTGCATGCCAGCGGCACGCTGACCTTACAGGTGCCGGAATGGCTGCTGGCGTTGGCCTATACCCTGATTGGCTGGAGCGTGGGGCTGCGTTTTACCCGGCCGGTTTTCCTGTTGGCGCTACGCACGTTGCCGCAGATGGTGGTATCCATTGTTGCGCTGATGGCGCTTTGCGGCGCGCTGGCCTGGATGCTGACCTTCTTTCTGCCGGTGGATATCATGACCGCGTATCTGGCCACTAGCCCCGGTGGGCTGGATACCGTGGCGATCATCGCGGCGGGGAGCCGGGTGGATATGTCGTTTGTTATGGCGCTACAGACCTTACGGTTGTTTACTATCCTGCTCACCGGCCCGGCGCTGGCGCGTTTTATTACCCGGCATTCGCCAACGCTGGCGCAGAGCACGCCAGGTAAAAATGCGTGATCCGCAATGAACGGTTTTCGCCAGGCTGGGTCGTTCACCGCTTGCGCTGGGTATAAACCGCATCCAGCGTAAATAAAATCAACGCCGCCCAAATGCAGCCGAAGGTCAGCAACTTATCCTGGCCAATCTTCTCGCCGTAGAACGTCACCGCCAACAGAAACATCAGCGTTGGGCCCAGATACTGGAAAAAGCCCAGCGTCGATAAGCGCAAACGGGTCGCCGCCGCGGTGAAAAACAGCAGCGGCACGGTAGTCACGATCCCGGCGGCCACCAGCAGCAAATTCAGCGACCAAGGATTGGCGCTCAGATGGCTGGTTGGGCTATCGGCGATCAGGAACAGATAGATCGCGGCCACGGGCAGCAGCCACAGCGTTTCGATCAGCATCCCGGTTTGTGCATCCACGCCAACCTTCTTGCGCAACAGGCCATAGAAGGCAAAGCTGAACGCCAGCCCCAGGCCGATAATCGGCAGGGAGCCGAATTGCCACAGTTGGATCAGCACCCCGGCGAACGCCAGTGCTACCGCCAGCCACTGCATACGGCGAAAGCGCTCGCCAAGAAACAGCATGCCCAGCAGCACGTTGACCAACGGGTTGATAAAGTAGCCCAGGCTGGCTTCCAGCATGTGGTGGTTATTGACCGACCAAATGAACAGCAGCCAGTTGCCGCCCACCAGCAGCGCGGTCACCGCCAGCAACAGCAGGCGCCAGGGGTGTTGGCAGGTGGCGCGCACCTGTGGCCAGTGGCGGCCGACGGAAATCAACACCAGCAAAAAGAAGAATGACCAGATCACCCGGTGGGTGAGAATTTCCCCGGCGGGCACCTGTTGAATCAGTTTGAAGTAGACCGGGGCAATACCCCAAATAAAATAGGCGGCCAGAGCGAAGATGATGCCCTGCCGCGTTTGTTGTGCATCCATTGCGTAGCTCTGATGGGAAACGTCGTAACCGCCAAGTGTACTGAAGTTGGCTGGTGGTGTCGCACATTCAATCGCGCAGCGGTTCAACCGACCAGATAAGTCGCGGTGGCGCTGGCGATATGCAGGCTCTCGTGGTTATGCAGTTCCACGCGGGCAACCGACACCTTATTCCCGCTGCGCAGCACCTGCGCGCGGGCGATGAAGTGCTGGCCGCGGCCAGGGCGCAAATAATCGACGCGCAGATCGATGGTGCCCATGCGTGCCAGACGGAATGTCAGCTCTTCTTCCGTCAGCGGCAGCAAGCGCAGCAACGCGCTGCTTACGCAGGCCAGACCGGCGGCCACGTCCAGCACCGCGGCGATCGCACCGCCGTGCAGGATGCCCTGCGCCGCATTCCCCACCAGCTTGGGCTGGTTGGCAAAGTGCAACTCCACGCCGTCGTCGCTGAAATGGTGCAGTTCCAGGCCGAGCTCTTGGTTGAATGGCATGTGGTAGACAAAAATTTCGCCAATTTTTTGGCGGGCGGCTTCCAGGGTGATTGAAGGTTTTGGCGTCATGTCCATTTCTCTGGCGCTGGGCGTAGCGCAGGCCGTCGGTGAATTGTTAAATATTGGTTTATTTTATGGTTGTTTTTCGTTGCTTTCCAGACTAATCCAATAAACGCGCGTTGAACTGCGGTAAACTGCTCCGGGCGTGTAAAATGGCGGCTTGAATTTCAGGGCTGTGTTTATTTTTTGAGTGAGGAAAGCTATGCGCATTTTGTCAGGGCTTATGCTGGTGTTGGCGCTGATGCCGGCATTGGCACAGGCGGAAGAAGCCAAACAGGCCGTGCAGGATAAACCGGCAGTGCGCGGCAGTATTATCGCCAATCTGCTGCAAACGTATGATACGCCGTTTGTTCTTTACCCTTATGAAACCAACTATATTCTTTACACCGATAGCAGCGATATCAATAAAGAAGCGATCAGCACCTATAACTGGTCGAAAAATGCGCGTAAAGACGAAGTAAAATACCAGCTCAGTTTAGCGTTTCCGCTGTGGCGCGGTATTGCGGGCGATAATTCCTTGCTCAGCGCGTCTTACACCCAGCGTTCCTGGTGGCAGCTTTCCAACACCGGCGAGTCTTCGCCATTCCGCGAAACCGATTATGAGCCGCAGATTTTCCTCGGCTGGGCGACCGACTATACCGTCGGCGGCTGGACACTGCGCGATGTGGAGGTTGGCCTTAATCACCAGTCGAACGGCCGCTCGGAGCCGACCTCCCGCAGCTGGAACCGTGCCTATGCGCGCTTTATGGCGCAAAACGGCAACTGGCAGGTGGATATCAAGCCCTGGCTGCGCATCCCGGAAAGCGCAAACAGCGATGACAACCCGGATATCACCAAATACATGGGCTATTACCGCCTGAAGGTAGGCTACGCCTGGGGCGACAGCGTATTCAGCGCCGAAGGGCACTATAACTGGAACAGCGGTTATGGCGGCGCGGAGTTGGGCTGGAGCTATCCGATCACTCGCCACGTGCGTTTTTACACCCAAGTGTTCAGCGGCTATGGCGAATCGTTGATTGATTATAACTTCCGGCAGACACGGGTTGGCGTTGGTGTCATGCTTAACGATATTATGTAACCTTGCCGCCTTCGGGCGGCGTGATACATCCCTGCGCTTCCAACCTGGAGCCGCGCGGGTACAGCAAATAATGGGGAAGTGAGTGTCTACCGCAGCAGTGATAAACAGAGAGTTGCTGGCAGAGCAGGTATTGCGCGATACCTTTGGTTACCAGCAGTTCCGGCCGGGCCAGCAAGAGATTATCAATACGGCGATCGCCGGGCGTGACTGCCTGGTGGTGATGCCGACTGGCGGCGGTAAATCGTTGTGCTACCAGATCCCGGCGCTGGTGATGGATGGCCTGACGCTGGTGGTCTCTCCCCTGATCTCCCTGATGAAAGACCAGGTGGATCAACTGCTGGCCTATGGCGTATCGGCGGCCTGTTACAACTCGACGCAGACCCGCGAGCAGCAGCTGGCGGTGATGGCCGGCTGTCGCAGCGGCGAGGTGAAAATGCTGTACATCGCGCCCGAGCGCTTGATGATGGACAGCTTCCTGGAATTGCTGGATCGCTGCCAGCCGGTGCTGCTGGCGGTGGATGAAGCGCACTGTATCTCGCAGTGGGGGCATGATTTCCGCCCGGAATACCGCGCGCTCGGCCAACTGAAACAGCGCTACCCCTCGATGCCGGTGATTGCCCTGACCGCCACGGCCGATGAGGCCACACGCGGCGATATTGTGCGCCTGCTGGCGTTGCAGGATCCGCTGATTCAGGTCAGCAGCTTCGACCGGCCGAATATCCGCTACACGCTGGTTGAGAAGTTCAAGCCGCTCGAACAGCTCTGGCGCTTTGTGCAGGATCAGCGCGGCAAAAGCGGCATCATTTACTGCAACAGCCGCGCCAAGGTGGAGGATACCGCCGCACGCCTGCAAAGCCGCGGCCTGAGCGTGGCGGCCTACCATGCCGGGCTGGACAACGATCGCCGCGCGCAGGTGCAGGAAGCGTTCCAGCGTGACGATCTGCAGGTGGTGGTCGCGACCGTGGCCTTCGGCATGGGCATCAATAAACCCAACGTGCGCTTTGTGGTGCATTTCGACATCCCGCGCAACATTGAATCCTACTATCAGGAAACCGGCCGCGCCGGGCGCGACGGCCTGCCGGCGGAAGCCATCCTGCTGTACGATCCGGCCGATATGGCCTGGCTGCGCCGCTGCCTGGAAGAAAAGCCGGCCGGGCAGCAGTTGGATATTGAGCGTCACAAGCTCAATGCGATGGGCGCGTTTGCGGAAGCGCAAACCTGCCGCCGTCTGGTGCTGCTCAACTACTTTGGCGAAGGCCGGCAGCAGGCCTGCGGCAACTGCGATATTTGCCTGGATCCGCCCAAGCGTTACGACGGGCTGGAAGACGCGCGCAAAGCGCTATCGGCCATCGGCCGGGTGGGGCAACGCTTCGGTATCGGCTATGTGGTTGAGGTGTTGCGCGGCGCCAATAACCAGCGCATTCGCGAATTCGGCCACGACAAACTGCCGATCTATGGCCTTGGCCGCGATAAAACCACCGAACACTGGACCAGCGTGCTGCGCCAACTGATCCACCTGGGTTTTATCACGCAGAACATCGCCATGTACTCGGCGCTGCAACTGACCGAAGCCGTCCGCCCGGTATTGCGCGGCGAGGTGGCGTTGCAGCTGGCGGTGCCGCGTATCCAAAGCCTGAAGCCGCGCAGCAGCGCCAATCAGAAATCCTACGGCGGCAACTACGATCGCAAGCTGTTCGCCAAGTTGCGCAAGCTGCGCAAGTCGATCGCCGACGAAGAGAATATCCCGCCTTACGTGGTGTTCAACGACGCCACGCTGCTGGAAATGGCGGAACAGATGCCGACCCGCGCCAGCGAGCTGCTGAGCGTGAACGGCGTCGGCCAGCGCAAGCTGGAGCGGTTTGGTACCCCGTTTATGGCCATGATCCGCGATCATCTTGCGGATGACGAATGACAAATAAGGATGACTCACGATGTTAATGCTGTTTCTTACCGTCGCCCTGGTGCATTTTATTGCGCTGATGAGCCCCGGGCCGGACTTCTTTTTTGTTTCGCAAACCGCGGCCAGCCGTTCACGCCGGGAAGCGATGATGGGCGTGGCCGGTATCTCGCTTGGCATCGTGGTGTGGGCGGGCGTGGCGCTGATGGGCCTGAACCTGATCTTGCAAAAAATGGCCTGGCTGCATCAAATCATTATGGTGGGCGGGGGCATTTACCTGTGCTGGATGGGGTGGCAACTGTTGCGTTCGGCCCGGGCGCAGCATCGCCAACCGCTTGCCACGCCGGCAGAGGTGAAAGTGGCGTTGCCTAAAGCCGGGCGCAGTTTTCTACGCGGCCTGCTGACCAACCTGTCCAACCCAAAGGCGGTGATTTATTTCGGCAGCGTGTTTTCGCTGTTCGTCGGCGATAACGTGGGCGCCGGCGCCCGGTGGGGGTTATTTCTACTGATCGTGGCGGAAACGTTTATCTGGTTCAGCCTGGTGGCAGTGGTGTTTGCGCTGCCGGCAATGCGCCGTGGCTACCAGCGCCTGGCTAAGTGGATCGACGGGCTGGCGGGGGCGCTGTTCACCGGCTTTGGCCTGCACCTGATCTTCACCCGTTAAGCTTCGGCCCGGGTTGCGCCCGGGCTTCACCCACGCGTTATCACGCCTTTCTGGCCGTCGCCAGCAGCCCCGCCACCAGAATAAACAGCGAACCGAAAATCCGGTTGAGCAACCGCATTTGGCGCGGCGTTTTCAGCCAGCCGGCAATACGTTTGGCCAGCGTGGCGTAACCGATCATCACGATAATATCCACCACGACCGTGGTGACGCCCAGCACGACATATTGCTCGGTTTGGGGTTGATGCGGCACGATGAACTGAGGGAACAGCGCGGCCAGGAACACGATGCTTTTCGGGTTGGTGAGGTTGACCAGCACCGCCCGGCGGAACAGACGGCGGCGTGGCATATGGCCGGCCAGCGTGTGCAGATCCAATGCGCCGGCGGCGCGCCACTGCTGAATCCCCAGCCACACCAGATAGGCGGCGCCCAACCATTTCAGGATCTCAAACGCCAGCAGCGATTGCGATACCAACGCGCCCAGGCCGATGCCGACCAGCACGATATGAATCGCCAGGCCGACCTGCAAACCGGCGATCGACGCCGCTGCGCCGCGGTAACCGTGGCTGATACCCGTGCTCATGGTATTGATGGCGCCGGAGCCTGGCGAAAGGCTAAGGATAAGGGTTGTCAGCAGATAGGTTAACCACCAGTCAAAGGTCATTGTGTGCTCCCTGTGCGCACCGATTTGTGCCAAAATACTACGCTATACCCGCCATACTTCAAGTTGCAGATGCGTCGGCTGCGGGGGTTATGGCAACGGCGCTCTGGCGGCATTCGTTTGCCACCTTTCGGTAACATTATCGCCTATCGGGTATAGTATGATTTCTTGTGCCAGCGGTCACATTTGTTACACAGGGAAAGGCACCGATGACCTCGTTTACATTCAACACCGATGACTGGTTAACGCGCGAAACGCAGTTTGCCGCGTTCGCCACCGGGCCGTTGTTGGACTTTTGGCGCCAGCGTGAAGAAGGTGAGTTTACCGGCGTTGATGGCGTGCCTATTCGCTACGTGCGCTTTTGCTCCATGCGCCATCATCGGGTGGTGGTGGTCAGCCCCGGCCGTATTGAAAGCTATGTGAAATACCCTGAGGTGGCTTACGATCTGTTCCATCGCGGTTTTGACGTGATGATTATCGATCACCGCGGCCAGGGGCGCTCCGGGCGGTTGCTGACAGATTCGCACCGTGGTCATGTGGTAAACTTCACCGACTACGTTGATGATTTCGAAAATTTTTACCTGAAGCAGGTGGCGCCGCGCGGTTATCGGCAGTGTTATGCGCTGGCCCATTCGATGGGCGGGGCGATACTGGCGCTGTTTTTGGCGCGCCGGCCCAATGCCTTTGACGCCGCCGTACTGTGCGCGCCGATGTTCGGCATCCATCTGCCGATGCCAGGCTGGGTGGCTGGCCAGATCCTCAACTGGGCGGAAAAGCACCCGCCGATGCGCGATTACTACGCAGTGGGCACCGGCCAGTGGCGGCCGCTGCCGTACGTGGTCAATATGCTGACCCACAGCCGCGAGCGCTATCGCCGCAATCTGCGTTATTACGCCGATTACCCTGAACTGCGGGTTGGCGGGCCAACCTATCACTGGGTGCGGGAGAGTATCTGGGCCGGGCATCAGGTGATCGCCCTGGCGGCGAAAATAACCACGCCGCTTTTATTATTACAGGCCAGTGAGGATCGGGTGGTCGATAACCACGCTCATTTGGCTTTTTGTCAGGCAATGTCAGACGCGGGGCACCCCTGTAAAGGGGGGAAACCGCGGGTTATCAAAGGTGCACGGCATGAGATCCTGTTTGAGCGGGACGAGATGCGCGCCGAAGCATTGAACGTAATCCTGCGCTTCTTTGCTCAACACCCATTCAGCGGCGCCCACGCCGCCGATAATTCCATCAGAGGTTAGAACGTATCGCTATGTATCATGTCGTTGCATCCGATTTAGATGGCACGCTGCTGTCGCCCGACCACACGCTGACACCGTTTGCCAAAGAAACGTTGAGGCTGCTGACGCAGCGCGGCGTGCATTTTGTCTTCGCTACCGGCCGCCATCACGTTGACGTTTCGCAGATCCGCGATAACCTCGAAATCAGCGCTTTTATGATCACCTCCAACGGCGCGCGGGTGCACAACACGGCGGGCGAGCTGATCTTCAGCCACGATCTGGACGCAGACATTGCGCGCGATCTCTACGGCGTTGTGCATAACAATCCGCATATCACCACCAACGTTTACCGTAACGACGATTGGTACATCGATCGCGAAAGCCCGGAGCAGAAAGAATTCTTCCAGGAGTCGATCTTCAAATACCACCTGTTTGAACCGGCCCTGTTGGAAACCGACGGCGTGTGCAAGGTGTATTTCACCTGTGACGATCACGAAAAGCTATTGCCGTTGGAAGATGCCATCAACGCCCGCTGGGGCGATCGGGTTAACGTCAGCTTCTCGTTCCCCACCTGCCTGGAAGTGATGGCCGGCGGCGTCTCGAAGGGGCGGGCATTGGATGAAGTGGCGAAAATCATGGGCTATACGCTCAAAGACTGCATCGCCTTCGGCGACGGAATGAACGATCTGGAAATGCTGTCGATGGCCGGCAAAGGCTGCATCATGCGCGACGCGCACCAGCGCCTGAAGAACAAGCTGCCCCAGCTCGACGTGATTGGCTCTAACGTGGATGACGCCGTGCCGCACTATCTGCGCAAGATGTTCCTGTCTTAAGCGGTTATTGCCGGGGCGTGATGTTTGCGCCCTTGGCATACTTCAGGTTGCAGGTGCTCGGCCCATCCCTGGGCTCGCGCCCCTGCGGTGCCAGCGCCTGTGCTGTTAAAAAATGCTTTTGCGTTTTTTGTCCTGCAACTCGAATTATTTTGCCTATAGACGTGTTGTTACAGCGATAATGTTGGTTCGAAAAACAATTTACATGGGAATTTCACAACAACTTTTTTTACATGATGCGAACCGTCTGCCGTATTACACATCGGCTTATGAATCTCACTAGGATAAAAAACGGCATAGTCACCCTCATTGAGAATAACTTTGCTCTGAGTTTGATGTGCAGGAATGAAAAAGAGGTCAGGTGCTGTTGCTTGGGTATTTATTTCTTCCCTGTCTGGCCGTAAATTGCTGAATTCAATCATCTCAATACCCTGAATGACCATCTGAATGTCACCGTATTCTTTATGGAATTCTGCCTGATTGTTAATTGACTCGGCTGTTACCCCTTCACTAATAATATAAAACCAGTCTTCACCTTCTGCGGTGTATTTTCCTGTTGCTTTGTTAGATAACACATCCAGAGATAAACAGGGGTGTTTTAAAATCCTCGTGATGAGATCAACCGAGTGACAATTTTGCGATATATTGAAGGTAATCATAAACGTTTCCCTCTTTACGTGCTGATTTTAAGCGTAATGTGTAATTTCAACCAGTTTTTTACTGATAAACTGATATTTATGGAATAACTCGGCATACAACTGATTATTTTTGGCTATGGGTTGGTATTTTCTTTCGTTGCCGCTAATTAACAGGTTTGCAGGGATGTTATCCAGCGAGTCATAAAGCCCTAGTCCATAAAGGCTTATCGCTGCGGCACCGTATGAGGAATCGGCACCCGGGATATAATCCACCGGTGCATTGAATACATCACTAATAATTTGGCACCATAATGTGCTCTTTCCGCCGCCGCCAACCGCCTTTATATGATTAATCTCGAACCCCTGCGAAGTGAGTGCAGCAGAAGCATCAAGCAGGGACAATGCCGTGCCTTCATATGTCGCCCTGGCAAAATCACGCTGAGTATGGCTAAGGCTGATGCCGGTAAAACTCCCGCGCAGATTGGGATCCCATAGCGGGCATCGTTCTCCCATAAGGTATGGATGGAACATTAGCCCGTTTGAACCCACCGGTGCTTCACAAGCCAACTGACTCCATGTGGTGAAATCAGGGCTTGATTGCGAGCCATCCATAAACAGTTTTGCGAGCCATGACACAGCGGCTGCACACGTATTGGTTCCTGCTTGAGATAACCAATAGTTTGAAGTGACATATGGGTATGAAATCAGTTTCCTGGCGAATGCCGGGTGTTTTGTAATGCCGTGTAGCCCCCCGGCGCTGGCCAAACGAAGAACACAATCACCCGGTTTACGCACGCCGGCGGCAAACGTTTCGGCGGTACTGTCCAGCGTACCGTTGTACACCCTTACCTGGCTGGGGATGCCTAAAATTTCCACACCGGCTGAAGATAGGGTGCCAAGTTCATATCCAATAGGTGCGATGGCAGGTAACTGGGTTAACTTAATGCCAGCCATGCTACATAAATCACTGCTCCAGCATGTGTGATTAACGTCATAAAGCAGCGTTGAAACCGCCGCTGCAGGATCGGTGACCATTTTGCCGGTTAAGCGATAGCCAATGTAATCCTTTGAAAGCAGGATGTGATGAACTTTACCCCACGATTCAGGATCATTTTCCTTAACCCACTGGAGATGTGGGAGTGACCAGGTGGTGGATGGCCAGTTGCCGGCAATATTAAATATTTTATCTCCGGCCGTATCAGAAAAAACGGCCGCCTGCGCCTTTGATCTTTGATCGTTCCAAAGAATGGCGGGGCGGATAACATTACCTGCCTCATCCAGTAATACGGCAATATGTGCCGCACTGGTTATTGCGAGCGCCCTGGTAAGGTTTCTATCAAGGTTATAGTGTTCCATCAACGCTCGGCTGGCTTCAGAAAGTGCTTTTATCCAGTCGTCAGGGTTTTGTTGTGTCCACCCTGCCTCCGGCGTTTCCGTGGCATATTCTTTATGTATGCTTCCAAGGATTTTACCTGTCAGAGAAACCGCGCTTACTTTGCATGAGCTTGTTCCCAGGTCTAGCCCCAGAACAAATTCAGTGTCTTGTAGAGCAGCCATAATCGCTCTCCTTTATTCCTTATGCTTCATGGCGAGTTTGAGATCTTTAGCCATCATTTCGGCCGCTGATTTCAGCAGCCCTTGGTCATGACTAATAAGGTAAAATGCAGGTTTTGGTTCAGTAAACTTGGTAATTTCTGCCGTAGAGCCCACGGCAGAACCCACCGGTACCCCGTATTTTTCACCGGCTTCAATCACTTTATTAATTGCCGCACGCAGTTCTTCACTGTCACGGCTGCAATCCATATCAAGAGAAAGATCGGAAGTGCCCACCAGGCAGGCGGAAATGCCTTTAACGGCAAAAATATTATTTATGTTATTCACCGCGTCGGCAGTCTCAATCATGACAATAATCATGATTTCATCGTTAGCCTTTTTAGCATAATCATCACCATAAATGATGGGGGCTGAACCGCCTTTGGAACGCTTACCAAGGGGGGAGTATAATGCTGCACGTACGGCTTTACGTGCATCTTCCGCATTATCTACCATGGGTATTACCACGCCTTGAGCGCCGGCATCCAGTACGTCATTAATCGCACCGGGGTTATTATCTGAGATGCGTGCTAAAGGGACGGTATCCGTTGCTAAAATGGCATGGATAGAGTCCATTGCGCTATTTTTATCGAAATTTCCATGCTGGAGATCAACCATCAGAAAATCGAAACCGGAACGCGCGAGAATTTCGGTTGCCCGGATAGAACCAAAATTCAGTGTAACTCCGGCGAAGGGTATATTTTTTCTTAGCTTTTCTTTGAGAAGGTTTTTCATAGGGTACCTTAGGCATTATGGTTTATAACGGGTGGTGTGGTTGATTTATTTCCTGTCACGATGGGTTTGCGAACCAGTACGAAGTGTGCGATTGCGGATGCGATGGCAATTACTGCTGCTACGATCAGCGCACTGGTAAAAGACCCGGTACTTTGTGCCATATACCCGGTTAAAATAGGCGCTATTGACCCGGCAATATAACCACCAAAGTTTTGGATCCCGCCAAGCGATGCCGTTCTGTTTGAGGGAATAATCGATGAAACCAAGATCCAGGAAGATCCCGATGCGAGTTGAATGCTGAACTGAGCAATACTGATAAAAATAATTGCTTGTGTAACCGTTGTCGCGTAAGCCGCAGGAATGATGAATATACCTGCCATAACAAGGCCAAGTGCAACAAGCGATTTACGGCTTTTTATCATGTCATATCCACGGCTAACGAAATAATCAGAAATAAAACCAGCGCTGATTGAACCCAGGATTGCAAAAATATAGGGAATTGAAACCATCCAGCCAACGTTCACTAATGAGATATCATAGGTTTCAGCAAGATAGGCGGGCAACCAAGTCAGAAATAACCAGATCATATAAACAATGCCCATGAAGCCCAGCAGAATTCCCCAGGTTGAGGAAGATTTAAAAATCTTAAGCCATTCTGCAGTTGTTATTTTTTCATTGCTGCCGGTTACTGCCCCATCATCAAGGTAGGCGATCTCTGCTTTTGTCAGCTCAATCTGGTTACGATTGCGGTATGCAAACAGCCAGATTAGTGATAGCACAATACCCAGGATGCCCATGATGATAAACATCCAGCGCCAGCTAAAGAGCAGCATCAATGCCGTTAAAACCGGGGGCGCAATTGCCGTTCCCATGGCTGCAGAGGAATTGAATGTTCCCATTGCGCGGCCACGTTCCTTAATGTTGTACCATTCGGATATAGACTTTGCCGCAGCGGGAAATTGCGGTGCTTCGCCTACACCTAATATCAATCGTGTGAAAAACAGTGCCTTAAAGCTGTGTACGACACCGCCGGCGAGTTGCGCTGCTGACCATAATAATAAACCAAGCCCAAGCAGGATCCTTGATCCCAGTCTGTCAAGAAATGCACCGACAGGAAGCTGAAGAAATGCATAGGTCAATGAGAATGCTGACAACAAATACCCCATATGGACTTTTGTTAATCCCAACTCCTCACTGATAGCATGGTTAGCGATAGACAGTGTTGCTCTATCCATATAATTGACGATGCCAATAATGATGAGAAGGAAAAGAGCAAACCGCTGAATCTTTCTTATCTTATCGGTTTTATTCAGGTTCATAAAATCACCGTTATATATTTAGTGTGTAGGGTAGCGTCACTATTTATTAAAATAGCGATTGGACTTTTTTATGGCAAAACCAACCCCTCCCAGAAAAAGGGATTTTTACAAAATGGCCGCCATGCAAATGGCGGCTATTAAGACGAGTGTTTAACTATTTAATGCATTCATTCCGTTAATGTGATTTTTGAATAACCAAGGTGTGCATCGAGTGCTGCAACCGCTGCCAGCGCATCACCTTTCTTAATTGCCTGGAGTATCAATTTGTGCTCGTCAGCAATTTTTTCGACATATTCAGGTGACCAATATTTGTGTCGGTATTCAGAGCTCCGGAATAGGGTTTGAATAACCCCTGAAAATGCTGAAAGAACGTGGTTGCCGCAAGCAGAAAAGATAAGTAAATGAAAGTCCCTATCATAGGTATCTGCTTGTTGCGGATCATCCTTATGAAGTAGCATATTGGTTATGGTAAGTTCGATCATTGATATCTGTGACGGCGTGATCCTCCTTACCGCCAGGGGTATAATCGCTCTTTCCATCAGGATCCGGGCTTCCTTAAACTCAAAGCTGTCGAAGCGGGACACCTCAAACTGGAACTTGATGTGTTCACTGAGTGAGCCGGTATCAAAGCCCTTAAAAATAGTTCCTCGTTTTGGCGCCCGCTCCAGGATTCCAGCGGACACCATAGCGTCCAGAGTCTGGCGCATCCTGTAGCGTGTGACGCCAAACTTATCGGCCAGCGTGACCTCGGTCTCAATCTTGTCACCAGGCTTGAGATCAAGTGAGATAAAGTACTGCTTTATCTTTTGTTCAATACTGTGTTCTTGCATCGCGAATCTCTTTTGTCGACAAAAAGATCTTATTTGTCGACAATATAAATCGGTAGGTTAAAAACTCAACGCTCTGTTGTGAGAAATGTGAGTGATGTCGATTTTTTTCTATTGAAAAATTGAATTTGTTACTTGCTGAATCCGGTACGGCCGTATCTGCTGCGGCTCACGCTTAGAGGCGGTGCTTTGCTGGCGTTGTTTACCGTGTCAGGCGTAGAGCGAGATTCATGCGGGCCGACCTCCCCGGTAGTTTTAGCAATACCAATATGGTCGGTAAGAGCCCGTGCTTGCGGACGAAATTCCGGGATGTTTCCTACACGGATTTTGTTTGTGTTATGGTTCACCTTGTTAACGGTTTTACTCGCTTAACAGTGTGTCCACGATTGGTGGGTAGGCGCATGATAAAAAGACCCGCTAATCATAGTCAATATATGCGATAACCGTGCCCACCACACTCCCGCCAGAGGTTGAGGAAGGGGCGTAAATTTTATACCTTGCCCCAAGAGTAAAGTTGTCACTACCCTGAAGAATGAGGTTGACTCGCTGTCAGGTGAACTACTGAAAACAACGGGATCTGCTGCACTACTGAACAACTGAAAACCAATTCCTGATGAGGTTGATGAACTGTTTCTGATAATGTAATTATTGCTGTCCACGAGGTCATTACTATAAAGGCGGACATCCGCGCTTCGAGTTACTTTGCTATTCAGGGCGCCCTGACACGCTATATTCAAATTAAAATTGGTATCTACATTATCGCCGGCGCGTAATGCGGCGAGTGTTACCGAAGGCAATGTGAAAGATTGATCGCTAATACTGCAGGTGGTTGCATCGGGGTCAAATGTGACGTTGACCAATGCATAAGCCTTCACCGCTGAATTCGTCGTATAATTACTTCTAATCCATTCTGCGGTATACGATGAAGAATCGGTAAAAGCGATCGTAACCAGTGAAACTGAACCTGATGATGTTATTTCAGAAACACTATTACTACTCGTATTACCAAGCTTTGCGGTCAATGTATAACTTGTATTCCCAATGTTATTTTCGCCAATAAGCCAATACCATTCGGAAGTTGAATCAGGTACCGCATAAAAAGTTATTACTTGATCGAGCCCCTTACTCGTATCAATGAAATTTACAGGATACCCGCCATCGAGCGCAGATTGGTAATATAAAGTGGTTCCAAATACACTCCCAGCAGTACATGTTAAATGCCCAGACCAGTTAGTATTTAATGTTGTATCATATTCGGCAGTTGTATTAAAACCGTCGCTGATATTCAAAGTAGTAGACGAAGATACCGTTGATGATGGCGAGCAGGCCGCTTTTGCCGGGCAGAAAATGGCCCAGAGCATGCCTCCAAAGACAGTTAACGCCATATTTTTTATGATATTCCTATCACTTTTCGATACGACATTCATTATGAGCCCCCTGTTCCTCTGATGGTTGGGCAAGAATACACAAGTGAACCTTTCTACTGCTGTCATCCATGAATTTTACATAAACGGCATTCGGTAACGTTTCAGCCTTCACATAAAGCTGACTCCCCTGTGCCACATAGCCAATTTCTTCATGTTTTTTATTTAGAACGGTGGCACCAAACGGCAGCCGTTTCCCTCCTTCAAGCTCGCCATTGAAAATAAATACTTTCCGCCGGTCTGTCTTATACTGGACATAGGAAATGCTGCCATACCATGGGGCTGTGTGGCCGATATTTCCAAGGATTTCCGCTCCGCCCTCGTGACTCTTGTTGTCATAAGTCAGCCGGAAATTATTCATACGGTATGCTGCCGCCGAAGGAACCAACACCTGTCCGTGCCTGTTGGTGCGCATACTCGTGTTGCCATTGACGATGGCATCCGATGCGCCGGGTGCATCTAATATTACCAACGTGTTTCCGGTCTGCCCCGATGCAAGAAGCCCATCCCGCCATAATAATAATGTGCCGCTGGCTGAAGCCCCTGCCTGCCGGTAGCTGGTTGCTTCAGTATAACTGCCCGTCATTTTGCTCATAGGAGTATGCCAACTGGCATAGAAACTGCCCGAACGCTGCGATGATGTATGGCTGTCCATGAGGTTAACGCTATAATCCATGGACTGGGTTGCACCGCTGACACCGGTATTTAATGAGCTGTATTTTCCGTTTTTCGCGGCCATGTTGTTGGTTACGTTTACCCGCGTATCGAAAATGCTGAGCGGTATCGTTATGGATAAATTAATCTGATTCTCATCATGCTTCTTGCTTCCATAATTTGATTCGTCATATTCATAGCTGTCATCATCTGCATCGTACTCATAATGAGTCCGACTGACGGCGACACTGTAGGTTATATCCCGCCATGAATTACTGTATGTGGCTAAGTACGATCTTGTTTTTTGTGCGGAATTCCAGTAGGTTCGCCATTCTCCACGTAAAGATAACTTTCCCAAGTCATTCGGCAGAGGCTGCTCCAGATTAATGTTGTATTTCTGTTTATCACGCCGGTATCCATTCGTACTATACCCATTGAAAATCAGTGAGTTAATTTTCACTGCGTCAGCGAATGACAAATAATCCTGAGTATTATAGTAATAGGTGGCTAGCGTCAGATTCGTCTGGGTTGGGAAGTATCTACTCCACGATATTTTGTACCGCTGCCCCCGGTAGTGGCTGCCATCATCAAGATTAGCATTTGCCGCATCAGCATTGACTGAGAATGAACCAAGGTGGGGCACAGAAAAAGCGCCGCCGCCAAGTAGGGACTGGTATTTTTCACTCATCGTCCCGCCGGCATACAACGTCAGGTAATTGTTTATGCCGTGGGAAAAATTCCCTTGCAGAAAATCTGGATGGTAGTTGATATTCCTGATGTCGACTTGGCCGGCGTTAAGCTGCCATTCAGACGAGCCGGCACGTAACATGTCCGAAATCGTCGAGTAAGGCACAGTAAAAGATTCTCTAGAACCATCGGCTTCCTGTACAACTACGGTCATATCGCTACGCGAGCCTGATGGCATGAGTTCTGTTATTTCAAAAGGGCCTGGGGGCACATTCATTTGGTAAATAACAGTGTTATTTTGATATACTCTCACTGCAGCATTAGATTTGGCGATTCCGCGAATCACCGGCATATAAGTACGGTATATATCGGGGTACATGCGCTGTTCTTGTTTTAAGGTGATCCCTTTGAAACGCAAGTTATCAAATAAATTTGATTCAGTATTACTTTCCCCCAGCCGGAAGACAGAATGGAATTTAGTGAGGGCTCGCTCAACATATCTCTCGTTATTGGTCCAATATCCATTGCTGTTAGCCCGATTTTTACGGAATACAGAATTATCAATCAGGTGCCATCCAGCTAAATTAAGGCCGCTATTTAATGTCAGGTAAATGTTATCCGTGTCGCTAATGCCATCTCGACGCCAGGCGTGGTAGTAGCTTGCGTTGTAGGCGGAATACAGGCCGTTTATCCCCTGGTCCCACTGCGAGGGGGAAATCCACCGCTTATCTTTTTTACTGACATAAGCCTGTGGTATTGTCAAATCTACACGTAGCAAGGCACTGTTCAGCGATAACTCGCCACCATGAGTCAGTAACTCCAGGTTTACCCAGTCTCCGGTGGTATCGTCAGTAAGCGTTTTCTCTACATCAGTAATACCCAATGATGCTATGGCTTCCCGGCTAATTTGTATTTTGTCCTCATTCGTGATCTGTATTTTATATTTACCATCCCATTCACCATTTATGTAAATATCAAGGTTATAAATACCGGGTAATATTTTTCTACCTGCTGAATTCCAGTCGATGCTAGCGGCATCACCCAGTAAAAAACTGGAGTTGAAATCTGCAGCTTCAGATACCTCACTGTGATATATAACAGTGACGGCTATTATTGATAAATAAATACAATTTCGTCCATGAAACTGAAATAGCATATTATTTCCCAGTTGTTAACGATTAATTCAATGATTAAATGTTGACAATAAACGGAACTTTTGAGCCATAATCATCCATTCTTACAAACTGGTATTTGCCACTTTTTAATATTCCGCCTGTATCTTCCGGTGTCACACAGGTATACGGTGGAATAAACGCCGCTTTCTTCAGGAAATTATCACTTGGCACCCCGGTTTGCACACTGGTGCTTTTCCCATCCCAACGCATGATTTGCACAATTGTCAGGTAGTAAGGGGTATTGTTATTTATGCAAGATTTACCTTCCTTACTTTTTGATAGGCTGACATGCTCTGGGATATCTTTCTGAGAAAGGGCTAATCCATTTGGGCGCCAGAACAGTTTAATCCGGTTACGCAGGGCAACCTGCATATAATTAGCATCTTTGTTGTCTGGCATTGGGGGAACATCAAGCACATTAAGATAGAAAACCGACTCCCGGTCTTTGGGCAGTTTTTCGGTAGAGCCAGCAACAGATATTTTCAGCGATTGCCCGCCATTCGCATTAATCTTTACCACCGGCGGAGTGACCAGTAATGGCACCCGTATGTCTTCTGGCCGGGCTTCCGGGTTTCCATCATCAATCCATGACTGGACCAGATGTACGGTCCGCGATTTATTTAGCAACTGAACGGTAACGTTGTTTGCATTAGATGGATAAATAACTCGTGTTTGGTTGATGATTACACTGGCGGAGACAGGCCCTGCGAGCAGAGCCAATAAGAAGGCATATTTATAGAGTTTGCGCATTTTTTTCTCACAAATATTCCATAAGAGCCAGGGAATTATCCCTGGCGTTTTACTGAGTGGTTGCAACCTATATTTATGCGTAGCTGAAGGTGTAGGTTACTGTCGTAACGACAGAACCTGTACTGACTGAAGAGCCGCCATAGTTGTAATAATTTGCATAGTAGGTGATGTTGCCTTCAGCGCCAGTATCAAAATTAGTACCATCGCTGGACGTTGTTGTTAATCCGGTTTCAATCGCACTGTTCAGCTTTATTGGTGTGGTGCCATCTTTGGTAATGCTAATACCGATACCACTTGCTGAACCGATGGAATTTTTCAGATAGGCTTCATCATCCGATACTTCTGAGCCGCTAAAGGTCACTGTCAATGCTTGAGCTGTTTTGTTAGTTGCGCTGTAACCTTCGCAGCCAGACACCGCCATAGTGAATGGGGTAGCGCCTGATGTAACAACGCCAGCGCTGGTGCCAACATCACTTACGGATATCGGGCTGAGATTGACAGTAAAATCATTGCCGCCGTTGGTTGTAACATTACAGGTGGTATCACTTACCGAGCCAGAGAAAGTAATCGTGCCGCCAGCAACAGTGTCGCTAGTTGTAGCCATTGCAGCACCTGAATATAGAGCAGCACTAATAGCAGTTACGATAAAGCAGCGCAAAAATTTTTTATTTTCCATAAATAAATACTCTCCATTAATAAAAAGTTGAATAAACTTTTGATTGCTATAAAATATGTTTCGATTAAGCGGATGCCAGCGGAATATAAAAATTAATATGTAGGGCATCACGCTTAATTAAATTATATAGAATATTCTTATTTTCTTGAATAACCACTGCTAGGTATTATTACTCCACGAATTAATTATCTCCCTGGAGAAAAATGGCAAGCAAGTGGATTAGTATGGATAAATAGATAGGGAATTATCTTGAATTGGGGTTTTTTAGGCTAAAAAATCGTAATAATTGGCGCCAATATTCTTTTTTTGCAAAAATGGCGTGGAATTTGATTTAAATCAAAGAATGGGTTTGTAAACACAAAAAATTGCCATGCCCTGTCTGGACAGTCCTGATGTTGAGTGAAGCATCATATGCTTGCATTGCTCCCGGACGGGCCAGTATGGCCGAGTTGTTCAGCAACCAACGGTAGCTGCCAGCCACGCCCGGCTGACAGCTGATTTGTTGATACGGGTAGAGCCTTGGTGAACTGATAACAGCGCTAGCGCATCTGCAACTAAGTATCAGGATCTCTTCAACAAGACGCGGAGATGCTTAACATCGGCACCCCTTTCTCAGCTCATTGATGCTGCCCCTGCTGTTGCAGGAACTGCACGGCTTTGTCTGGGAAATCGGTGAACACGCCATCAGCGCCGGCCTGATTGTAGATCACGTCAAACAGCTGGGTGACGTTGGTGACGTATTTCGGCAACGCGTCGGCGCGGAGGGTAAACGGGTGCACTTGCAGCCGGCTGGCATGCGCCTCTTTCGTCATCGCTGTCAGCACCACCTTGCCCGGCTGTGATTGGTCAGCGGCGACCAGCATATGGTAATCCGGCCCGATGCCGTCGGCGTATTGGGCAATTTGTTTCATCGCCCCTGGTTTGAACATCCAGTCGTAGTCATAGTTGACCCACTTGCCGTCCGGCTGCTGTTGGTAAGTTTCATGCCAGTCGGTATAGGCGATCAGCTGTATCAGCTTCAAATCCATCCCCATGGCGGGTTCTAGCGTGTTCTTGATGCGTTTCAATTCGTTGGCGTCGAAGCATTGCAGGTAGACGTTGTCGTTTTTGCCGGTATAGCCATACTGCTTCAGCACCGCCAACACCTTGCTGGAAATATCTTTGCCTTCCTGCCGGTGGAACCACGGCGCTTTGATTTCCGGGTAGATACCGATATTTTTGCCGGTGGAGTGGTTCAGGCCCTGAACAAACTCGATTTCTTCCTGGAAAGTATGCACACGGAAGCTCGACTTGCCCATCGGGAAGCGGCCGGGGTAGCTTTGCACCGCTTTGCCGTCCTTGATGGTGAACCCTTCGGTGAACGCCAGCGATTTGATCTCCGCCAGGGTGAAATCGATGGCGTAATAGCGGCCGTCTTTACGCATGCGATCCGGGAAGCGTTGCGCCACGTCGGTTACGCGATCCAGATAGTGATCGTGCAGCACCACCAGCTCGTCATCTTTGGTCATCACCAGATCTTGTTCAAGGAAATCGGCGCCTTGCGCATAGGCCATCGCCTTGGCCGACAGGGTATGTTCCGGCAGATAACCGCTGGCGCCGCGATGGGCAATCACCAGCTTATCGGCGGCGTAGGCCGTGCTATTCATTGCGGCGGCGAACAAGATGCCCGCCAACAAGGTATTGATCTGAGTCCGCATGTTCTTCTCCATAAGTGCACCGGGAATAAAAAGGCCGCAATGCGGCCTGTAAAGGTTACTGCGGCTATATGACAGTTAGCCGCGTTTGTTGGCCAGCGCGGCGTGGTGCTTCTTCTCGCTTAGCATGGTCAGCAGCAGCAGGATAACCGCCAGCATGCTGCCGCCGATCATCACCATAAAGCCGCCGTCCCAGCCGAAGAAATCCACTGTGTAGCCGACGATGGCGCTGGCGGCCACCGAACCGCCCAGGTAGCCGAACAGGCCGGTGAAGCCCGCCGCCGTGCCGGCGGCTTTCTTCGGCGCCAGCTCCAGCGCGTGCCGGCCGATCAGCATGACCGGGCCGTAAATCAGGAAGCCGATAACCAACATACACATCATATCCACCGTCGGGTTGCCGGGCGGGTTCAGCCAGAACACGATGGTGGCGATGGTCACCAGCGTCATGAAGAACACGCCGGTGGCGCCGCGGTTGCCTTTGAACACTTTGTCCGACATCCAGCCGCACAGCAACGTGCCGGGAATACCGGCATATTCGTACAGGAAGTAAGCCCAGGATGATTTATCCAGCGCGAAGTGCTTCACCTCTTTCAGATAGGTCGGCGACCAGTCCAGCACGCCGTAGCGCAGCAGATAGACAAACACGTTGGCGACGGCGATGTACCACAGCAGTTTGTTTGGCAGTACGTACTGCATGAAGATTTGTTTTGCGGTCAGCTCCTGTTCCGCTTCTTCGCTGTAATCGCTCGGGTAGTCGTTTTTGTATTCTTCAATCGGCGGCAGGCCGCAGGATTGCGGGGTATCGCGCATCAGGCCGAAGGCGATCAGCGCGACCAGAACTGCGCCGAAGGCCGGCATATACAGCGCCGCATGCCAGTCGTTGAACCACGCCATCCCCAGTAGGAACAGCAGCGGCGGCAGGCCGCCGCCCACGTTATGAGCGCAGTTCCACACCGAAACGATGCTGCCGCGTTCTTTTTGCGACCACCAGTGCACCATGGTACGGCCGCATGGCGGCCACCCCATGCCCTGGAACCAGCCGCACAGGAACAGCAGCACAAACATGACGGCGATACTGGAAGTCGCCCAGGGCACAAAACCCATAAACAGCATCACCGCCGCCGCCAGGATCAGCCCGGCGGGCAGGAACACGCGCGGGTTGGAACGATCGGATACCGAACCCATGATAAATTTGGAAAACCCATAGGCGATGGAAATGCCGGACAGCGCAAAGCCCAGATCGCCACGGCTAAAGCCTTGATCGATCAGGTATGGCATCGCCAGGGTAAAGTTTTTACGCACCAGATAGTAAGCGGCATAACCGAAGAAAATCCCCATAAAAATCTGCCAGCGCAGTTTGCGGTAGAGCGGGTCTACCTGTTCTGCCGGCACACGGGCGGTGTGGGCTGCGGGCTTGAAAATACTCAACATTCTTGCCTCCGATGGCTTGTATTGTTTATGTCATCAACCGTTCGTTGTGAGGGAGAGAGGTCGCGTTATCAGGATCATGTTTCATCACCGGCGCCATCCTAGAGAAAGCCCGGAGTGCCAACTGTGATGAATCGCGCATTTGTTACAGTTTTATGAAGGCATGGCGGATTTTGAGTGATTCGTTAACGTTATGAAATAGATATGCAGCTGCAAGGCGTGATGATGTTCACAAATATGGTTTTTTATGGACATTGTATTTTCGTTTCTTGCTCGTTTTTGTTTCTTATCAAACAAAAACCCCACGAATTGTGGATAAATAAACCCATAACCACAGCGTTTGGGGGCTTAAATGGGCCACAATGCACCTGGCAGCGAAACGGATGTGATCATTATCGGCGGCGGAGCGACCGGGGCGGGGATCGCCCGTGACTGCGCGCGCCGTGGCCTGCGCTGCATCCTGTTGGAACGGTATGACATCGCCACTGGGGCCACCGGGCGCAATCATGGCCTGTTGCACAGCGGCGCGCGCTATGCGGTAACGGATAGCGAATCCGCGCGCGAATGTATTGAAGAAAATCGCATCCTCAAGCGTATCGCCCACCACTGTATCGAACGCACCGACGGCCTGTTTATCACGCTGCCGCAGGATTCGCTGGACTACCAGCAGCAGTTTATCGCCGCCTGCCGGCAGGCGGACATTGACGCGCAGGCTATCGATCCGCAACTGGCGCGGCGCCTGGAGCCGGCGGCCAATCCGGCGTTAATCGGCGCAGTGCGGGTGCCTGACGGCACGGTCGATCCATTCCGCCTGACCGCCGCCAATATGCTCGACGCCCGTGAACACGGCGCGCAAATCTTCACTTATCATCAGGTGACCGGCCTGCTGCGCAGCGGCGATCGGGTGACCGGCGTGCGCGTTTTCGACCATCAGTCGGCGCGGCAGTACGCCCTTCATGCCCCAGTGGTGGTTAACGCAGCCGGCATTTGGGGCCAGCAAATTGCGGAATATGCCGAGCTGCGCGTGCGTATGTTCCCGGCTAAAGGGGCATTGCTGATCCTTGGGCACCGTATCAATAACATGGTGATCAACCGCTGCCGCAAACCGGCGGACGCCGACATCCTGGTGCCCGGCGATACCATCTCGCTGATTGGCACGACCTCAACCCACATTGATTACGACCAGATCGACAATATGGTGGTGACGCCGCAGGAAGTGGAGATCCTGATCCGCGAAGGCGCGCTGTTGGCGCCGGCGCTGGCGCAGACCCGTATCCTGCGGGCTTATGCCGGGGTGCGGCCGCTGGTGGCCAGCGATGACGATCCTTCCGGGCGCAACGTCAGCCGTGGCATCGTATTGCTGGATCACGCCGCCCGCGACGGGCTGGAAGGCTTTATCACCATCACCGGCGGCAAGCTGATGACCTACCGCCTGATGGCCGAATGGGCCACCGATAAGGTATGTGAAAAACTCGGGGTTAACGTGTCGTGCAGCACCGCAGCGGCCGCGTTGCCCGGCTCCGAGCACACGGCGGAAGAAACGGCGCGCGGTGCGGCCGGCCTGCCCGCCAGCATTCGCGGCTCGGCTGTATACCGCCACGGCGATCGCGCCGGCCAGGTTCCGGCTGGCAGCCGCCTGGACAACAGTCTGGTCTGTGAGTGCGAAGCCGTCACCGCCGGGGAAGTGCGCTACGCGGTGAGTGCATTGGCGGTGAATAACCTGATCGATCTTCGCCGCCGCACTCGCGTCGGCATGGGCACCTGCCAGGGCGAGCTGTGCGCCTGCCGCGCCGCCGGGTTGTTGGCGCACTTTAAGGCGGCCACGCCGCTGCAGTCGATCGCCCAGCTATCCCATTTCCTCAACGAACGTTGGAAGGGCGTGCGGCCCATCGCCTGGGGGGATGCGTTACGCGAAAGCGAATTCACCAGTTGGGTTTATCAGGGGCTGTGCGGGCTTGATGAACACGCTGGGCAGGAGGCCGAAGATGCAATTTGACGTGGTGGTGATTGGCGGCGGGTTAGCCGGCCTGAGCTGCGCGATCCGCCTGGCGGAACGCGGCAAGCGCTGCGCGGTGATCGGCGCCGGGCAAAGCGCGCTCTACTTTTCTTCCGGTTCGCTTGATTTGCTGGCGCGCCTGCCCGACGGTTCGCCGGTGGCCAGGCCGCTAGATGCGTTGCCCGCGCTGGCGCAGCAGGCGCCACAGCACCCCTACAGCCTGATTGGCGCCGCGCAGGTGGCGGTGCTGGCCGGGGAGGCGGAACAGCTGTTGCAGCGCTGCGGCGTGCCTTTGCAGGGCAGCAGCGTTCACAATCATCTGCGCATTACGCCGCTTGGCACGCGGCGCGCCACCTGGCTTAGCCCGCAGGCGGTGCCTACTGCGCCATGGCAAGGGCAACTGCCCTGGCAAAAGGTTGCCGTGGTGGGCATCGAGGGTTTTCTTGATTTCCAGCCACAGCTGGTCGCTAGCGCGCTGGCACGTGAGCAGGGCATCACGGCTTGGGTGGAACAGTTGCATTTGCCGGCGCTGGATCGCCTGCGTAATAACCCCAGCGAGTTCCGTGCGGTGAATATCGCCCGGGCGCTGGATCGGGCGGAAAATATCGCCGCGCTGGGGCAGGCCTTGCACCCGTTGGTGGCGGATGCACAAGCGCTGTTCCTGCCGGCCTGCTTGGGGCTGGAAAGCGAACAACCACTGGCGATGCTGCGTGCGGCGCTCGGCAAACCGGTGTGCCTGTTGCCAACGCTGCCGCCTTCGGTACTGGGGATGCGGCTGCACCAGGCGCTGCGCCAACGCCTGCAGCGGTTGGGCGGCGTGTTTATGCCCGGCGACGCCGTGCAGCGGGCAGAACTGACGCAGGGGCGGGTGGCCTGCCTGTATACCCGCAACCATGGCGACATTCCGCTGCGCCCGCAGCAGGTGGTGTTGGCCAGCGGCAGTTTCTTCAGCAACGGGCTGGTGGCCGAATTTGATCGGATACGGGAGCCGGTGTTCGGGCTGGATGTGTTCAGCAAAGCCGAACGGGCTGACTGGAGCCGGGCTGATTTCTTCGCGCCTCAGCCTTATTTGCAGTTCGGCGTGCGCACCGATAATCAACTGCGGGCGCAGAAGCAGGGCGAAGCCATATCGAATCTGTATGCCATCGGGGCGGTGACGGGCGGTTTTGATCCGCTGTACCAAGGGTGCGGCGGCGGCGTTTCGCTCATCGGGGCGTTACATGTCGCGCAACAGATCCTTGCGCAGGGGGAAGCCGCATGAGCCTCTCGAAAGACCAGAGTTTTGAAAGCTGCATTAAATGCACGGTCTGCACCACCTATTGCCCGGTGGCGCAGGTTAATCCGCTGTACCCCGGGCCGAAGCAGGCGGGGCCCGATGGCGAACGCCTGCGGCGCAAGGATCCGGCGCTGTATGACGAAGCGCTGAAATACTGCACCAATTGCAAACGCTGTGAGGTGGCTTGCCCGTCGGACGTCAAGATTGGCGATATCATCCAGCGTGCCCGCGCGGAATACGGCCACGGCAAACCGACGTTGCGCGATGCGATCCTTAGCCACACCGATTTGATGGGCACACTGTCGACGCCGTTTGCGCCTATCGTCAATACCGCCACCGGCCTGCCGCCGGTGCGCAAATTGTTGGACAAGGCGCTGAAGATTGACCACCGGCGCACGTTGCCGAAATATTCGTTCGGCACCTTTCGCCGTTGGTATCGCCAGCAGGCGGCGGCGCAGCAGCATTATGCCGAACAGGTGGCGTTTTTTCACGGCTGCTTTGTGAACTACAACCATCCGCAACTGGGCAAGGATCTGATCGCAGTATTCAATGCGTTGGATATTGGCGTACAGTTGCTCAAACAGGAGAAATGCTGCGGCGTGCCGCTGATCGCCAACGGTTTTATCAAACAGGCGAAGAAGCAGGCCAACGCCAACCTGCAATCGCTGCGTGAAATGGTGCTGACGCGCGGGATACCGGTGGTGGCGACCTCATCAAGCTGCACCTTTACCCTGCGGGATGAATACCCGCACCTGTTGGACGTCGATACTGCTGCGGTGCGCGATCGGGTTGAGCTGGCCACGCGCTATCTTTACCGCCTGCTAAGCCAGGGGCGCCGCCTGCCTTTGCGCCATACGCCGCTGCGCGTGGCGTATCATACGCCCTGCCATATGGAGAAAATGGGCTGGACGGCCTACACGCTGGAACTGTTGCGGCAAATCCCAGGGCTGGAGTTGATCGTGTTGGACTCACAGTGCTGCGGCATCGCCGGCACCTATGGCTTTAAATCGGAGAACTACGCCACGGCACAGGGGATTGGCGCCGGGTTGTTCCGCCAGATTGCGGAAAGCGGGGCCGATTTGGTGGTGACCGATTGTGAAACCTGCAAATGGCAGATTGAAATGTCGACCGGCAAACGCTGTGAGCACCCGATCACCCTGCTGGCGCAGGCACTGGCGTAATCGGCCGGATGCGCCCTCCTGGTTGGGAGGGCGCAGGCCTGTGTTATTGCTGCAGCTTCAGGGTATTGATCACCCCTTCCGCCTGGCTTTGCGCCTGCTGCTGGTTATCCGCCGGCAGCGTGATCTGGATGGTCAGCAATTGGTTGTCCAGTGTGCCGATCAGGATCGAAGAGTAGGCTTTCTCGCCGCCACTGGTGATGATGCTGTCCAACTGGCGTAGCGGAACACCATCGATTTCAATGGCTTTGTTAGTGATCACCTGCAGGTTGGCATCGCGGGAGCGTTGCTTCTCTTCCAGCCGTTGGCCCAGCGTTTCCAGGCTGTCGGCAGTTTTATCGCCCAGGATCACGATCACCGCGCGTTGGCCGGAGCTGTCGGCATAAACGTGCATGTTGTTCGCCTGATTGCCCAGCTTGCCGCTCTGATCGGTCATGCCGTTTGGCAGGGTAAAGACCAGTTTCCCGCCCAGCAGGTTAACCTGTGAACCTGTCTGGGCGTTGGCGGCGGCACTGTTGCTACTGCTGCTGGCCGCTGGCGCCTGGGTTTGTCCGTCGCAGGCGGCAAGGCCCAGCGCAATCAGGCCAATACCCATTACTTTTACTATTTTTCGCATGGGGCTTCCTTTTTCCTTACAGGTCGTTTTCTCCATGTATCGCAACGTATTCCACGCTGAAATGCAAGGCAGATGTTGTTAGCGGTTTTTTTTCGACATCAGCCGATAGTCAGCCACTTCGCCTTTCTTTTCCAGTGCAATAATCTGATAACCGCGGGCGATCACCGCTAATGTTCATGCAGGTAAAGTATGGCGCGTATCAGCAAAAATGCCGGTCAGTTGAGCTGCAGCTCGCCGTCCTGGCGGCGCACAGCCAGCCGTTTCAGCAGCATATTGAGCAACACGCCATACATCGGCAGGAAGAACAGCATGCAGATCATCACCTTGAAGCTGTAATCCACCAGGGCGATCTCCACCCAGTTGGCGGCCATAAAGGCATCGCTGCTCTTGTAGAAGGCGATAAAGAAGAAGGCCAGCGTATCGCTGATGTTGCCAAGGAACATGGAGGCTGCCGGCGCCACCCACCAGGCGCTGCGTTGGCGCAGCCGGTTGAAGACGTGCACGTCCAGGATCTGGCCAAGCACATAGGCCATGAAGCTGGCCGCCGCGATGCGCGCGACAAACAGGTTAAAGCTGCCCAGGGCGCTAAAACCCTGCCATTCACCCTGATAGGTGACGGTCGAAATCACATAGGAAATGAACAGCGCGGGTACCATCACCGCCAGGATAATCCGCCGGGCCAACGGGGCGCCAAAGATGCGCACGGTTAAATCGGTCGCCAGGAAGATAAACGGGAACGTGAAGGCCCCCAAGGTGGTATGGAAGCCAAAAAGGGTAATCGGCAACTGCACCAGGTAGTTACTGGAGGTGATGATGGCAATATGGAATAGCGATAGCCAAACTAACGCGATTAAGCGTTGTTGGGGAGTAAATGCATACATGATGTCGCCTTTTTAGTGATGGGGTGAGGGAACCCAGGGATAAACTTTGCGTATTTTACGTGCGCGGCGGCATGATACGCGTTTGCGCAACCAATGCAACGGTTAAATTTGAAGCAAACGTTAACGTATCTTGCGCATAAAAACCACTGGCGTAAACTAAGCGCCAATCAGATTTGGCGGTTGCCCGCCGCACTACGTTGTGGATTAAGAAAGAGTATGAGTGACATTTTTTCCCAGGCGGACCAGACGCTTGATGCGCTGGGGCTGCGCTGCCCGGAACCGGTGATGATGGTGCGCAAAACCGTGCGCCACATGAATGAAGGCGAAACGCTGCTAATTCTTGCCGACGATCCGGCCACCACCCGCGATATTCCGGGTTTTTGCCGTTTTATGGAGCATACCCTGCTGGCGCAGGAAACCGATAAAACTCCCTACCGGTATTTGCTGCGCAAAGGGCAATAACGGCGATCACGCCCCCTGGCCGCCGCGCCAGGGGGCTGATTTCACTTCTGTTTCTTCAATAGCCGCAACGCGTTGGCGGTAACCAGCGCGGTGGCGCCCGAGTCCGCCAGCACCGCCAGCCACAGCCCGGTCAGCCCAAACAGGCTGGTGACCAGGAAGATCGCTTTCAGGCCAAGCGCGATGGTAATGTTCTGGCGGATGTTGGCGTGGGTCGCGCGCGAAATGCGGATCATGTCCGCCACGCCCTGCAGGCGGTTGTGGGTCAGCGCCGCATCGGCGGTTTCCAACGCCACGTCGGTACCGTTGCCCATGGCAACGCCAATACTGGCCGCCTTCATCGCCGGCGCGTCGTTGATACCGTCGCCGATCATGGCGGTTTTACGCGTGGCGCTCAGCGCCACCATGGCCTGCACTTTATCTTCCGGCAACAGCCCGGCGCGGTAATCCAACCCCAATTGGCCGGCAATGGCCGCTGCGGCACGTGGGTTATCGCCAGTCAACATCACGCTGCGTATGCCCAACTGCTCCAGCGCGGCGATCGCCTGGCGCGCATCGCTGCGCACCGTGTCGCGCAGCGCCAGCAGCCCCAGTGGGCGGCCGTCTTCCAACACCACCACTACGGTTTTGCCGGCGTTTTCCAACTGGGCTATCCGTGCTTGCCAGTCGGCGGTCAGCGGGTTTTCCGTCAGTTTGCTGGGCGCGGCGATCAGGATCGTTTTCCCATCGATAATGCCCGAGACGCCGATCCCCGCCAGCGCCCGGCGGTTTTGCGCCGATGGCAATGCCGTTTGCCCGGCGTGCCGGATAATGGCCTGCGCCAGCGGGTGATGCGAGCCCGCTTCCACCGCCGCGGCCAGCGCCAGTAGCCGTTGCTCATCCACCTCGGCGCCCGGCTCTACGTCGGTGACCGCGGGCTTGCCTTCGGTCAGCGTGCCGGTTTTATCAAAGGCGATGGTTTCCACCTGCCCAAGTTGCTCCAGCGCTGCGCCGCCTTTAATCAGCACGCCGCGGCGCGTGGCCGCCGCCAGCCCGGACGTGATGGCCGCCGGGGTCGAGATCACCAGCGCGCACGGGCAGCCGATCAGCAACAGCGTCAGGCCGCGGTATATCCAGGTTTCCCACGGCAGGGAGAACAGCAGCGGCGGAACCAGGATCACCAGCACTGACAGCAGCATGATGGCCGGGGTGTAATAGCGGCTGAAGCGATCGAGAAAACGCTCAATCGGCGCCCGGCGCTCTTCGGCTTCTTCAATCAACTGCAGGATGCGGTCGATGGCGCTTTTACCCGGCTCAGAGACCACTTTCATCAGCGAGACGCGATCGGCCACCAGGCTGCCGGCGGCGACCTTTTCACCCTGCTGGCGTTCCACCGGCACCGATTCGCCGGTCAGTGCGCTTTCATCAAAGCTGGCGAACGGGCTGAGCAGTTCGGCATCCACCGGCAGGCGCGAACCGGGCGCCACCTCAATCACATCGCCCGGCCGCAGGCTGGCGACCGGCACCGTTTCCCGCACATCGTTGTTGATACGCAGCGCCTGTTCCGGCACCAGCGCCATGAGCGCGCTAACGCCGCGGCGGGCGCGATTGGCGGCGAAAGACTCCAGATGTTCGCCAATCATGAATAGTAGCAATACCATCGCCGCCTCGGCGGTCGCGCCGATAAACAGCGCCCCGATGGCGGCAACGCTCATCAGCGTTTCAATGGCGAACGGTGTGCCGGAGCGGATCAGTCGCAGTGCCTGGGTGGCGACGGGATACAGGCCCACCAGGGTGGTGAGGGTGAAGGCGATGCGCCCGAATGCCGGGTTGACCGCCTCTAGCGTCGCGCTGGCGGCCATTAATGCTATCAGCACTATCAATGGACCAAATTCGCGCAGGCGTGCGGTTGTGGCTTTGCCGGCGGCGGCTGGGGCTTGGGCATCAAGCAGGCTAAAGCCGGCGTTTTGCACCGCGTTTTGCACATGAATGCTGACGTCGCTTTGGGCATCGACCACCAGCTTTTCGGTGGCGAACAGTACGCGCGCGCTATCAACGCCGGGCAAAGCGATAACGGCATTTTCAATTTTTCGTGCGCAGGAAGGGCAATCCATTCCGTTGATTTTCCAGCTGAAACGTTGGCCGCCGGCGGGGGGCCTGTCGCTTTCCTCGTCCGGCGCCTCGCTCGCCGGGCTGCAGCAATCCGCATTGGCCGCTGGCCCCTGTTCATGCGTTTGCGCAGCTTCAGCGCAGCAATGGCTGGTGGTGCTGCTGCAACCGTGCTGGGTTTTCGCATGGCTGTGCTGGCAGCCGCAGTGGCTTGATGGGTGTTGGTGCTCCTGATGCTGTGCTTTATGGGTCTGCATAACGCCCCCTGATTGGTAGTTAACGGTGTTCATGCATGACTCTACACCCTGGAGTTGACTCCAGAGTCAAGTGCCAAATGAGAACCGTTGCTAACGGCGTCTTAAGGGGGGAGCGCTGCGCCCGGCAATGCCAGAACCTGCGCCGGCGTGCCGCCAGCGCAGATAACCGACCGATGCGCTACAGGTACAGCGAACGGACGATCAGGAAGTGGCCGACAAAATAGCAAAACGCCACAATGGCGTCCGAGGCGCGGAAGGTAAAGCGGTAGCGGTTCAGCAGCCACACGATGTTCGCCAGCAACAGCAGCGAGGTGCCCACCAGCAGCGAGAAGCCAAAATCGGTGCTGCGCAGGAAGTACTGTTCGCCCGCCAGCCATACCATCAGCAGCGTCATCGCCACCAGCGCGACGATCGGCCAGCGCAGGTTTTCCAGCTTGGTCCAAATGGTGGCCAGCAGCAGGGCGCCGATGATCAACAGCGTCAGCGGCAGTGGCCAAAACAGGCTGAACGTCATCTGGCTGGCGAAGCTGAGCGTATACAGCAGATGCGAAAGAAAGAACGCGCCGATGGCGTACAGCACCCGCTCGCGCGGCAGCAGTAATAACGCATCGCCGATCAGCGTGGCCAGCAGGCCAAGAACCAGCAGATAACCGGCGGCATTGAGCACCGGCGCCTGCCAGGCCAGCAGCAACAACAGCAGCAAAGTGACCGGCTTGAATACCCAGCGCTGCCAGCGTGGGCCACGGTAGGTTGCGTCAACGAATAGCCAACCGGAAAAGAAGACGGCGAGGAAGGGCCAACTCATAGATTTTCCTTATTCATTAGGGACGGTCACCCGCTCCAAAGTTTCCAATGTGATGCTGCCAGTGTAGGTGCCCCGCCCGGGATCGACAATGCTTTCTTCGTGGTGTTATGGTGGCGGCGGTTTGATGGGCAAAGGAAAGAAAAAATGAGTAAGCCGCCGTTGATTGTGGTTGCCGTGCTGGTGTTGATCGCCGTGATGGCAACGCACCGCTATTTCAGCCAGCGCCGCGTGGAGGCGGAAAACGATCGCGCGCCGGTGCGCACCCAGCAGGTGAGGGTGACGGAAAAACGGGAAATCCCCGACACCCGCAACCGCTCGCGCCAGCGTGAACATATCGTCGATGAGCCGATGCGTTATGAGGTGGTGTTCCAGCCGCTGCGTGGCGGCGAGGCGATCACGCTGCGGCTCAAGCAGCCGCAGTATAACCAGATTGAGCAAGGCGCCCAGGGCACGTTAAGCCTGCAGGGAACGCGCTTTGTCGGGTTTAGCGCCCAGCAGCCGTAGGCAGGCGACTATTTTTTGCTGATCGGCGGCTGCTTCTTTTGCCAGGCCAACAGCTCGAACACGCCGAAGATGAAGATTTTGGTTTCCTGCCATTTACCGATCGGCTGATCCTTGGGCTGGGTGGATTTCAGCAGCACCAATTGCAAGCCGTGCATCACCACCATAAAGAACAGCGCCACGTCGATAAAATATTTCAGCGGCTTGGGGAACGGATGGACCAAATTGGTCAGTAAAAAGCCCCATACGCACAGCATCAAAAGGCGGCCCAGATTAATCAGCATGTTCGGTTGCCCCTTTGGCAGAACGGATATAAAGACGGTAGGCCACCTGGCCGGCGACCTTTTCACGGTGTAGCGCCCAGTTGACCGGCACGTCTGCGGCGGCGCTTTCGGCTTCCGCCTCTACATACACCCAGGCTTCATCAGCCAGCCAGCCTTGCTGCTCCAGCAATTGCACCGTGTCTGCCAGCAGCCCTTTGCGGAACGGGGGATCGAGGAACACCACGTCAAACGGCTCGCCGTCGCCCGCCAGCCAGTTCAGCGTATTGGTGTTGATCACCTGCCCGTGCCCCTGCAGCAGCGCCAGGTTCTTTTCCAACTGTTGCGCCACCGGGCGCTCAAACTCCAGCAGCGTGGCGCTGCCGGCGTAACGCGACAGCGCTTCCAGGCCCAGCGCGCCGCTGCCGGCGAAACAATCCAGGCAGCGCGCGCCCTGGATCACCGGCGCCAGCCAGTTAAACAGCGTTTCGCGCACGCGATCGGTGGTGGGGCGCAGCCCGGGGCTGTTGGGCACGGGTAATTTTCGCCCGCGCCACTGGCCCCCAATGATACGTATCTGCCCGGCCGCGGCCGGCTGCGGTTTCCTGGCCGCGCTGCGCGGTGAAAATTTTGCCATAGGTCTGCTTACTGTGTTGCGACGTTAATAAAAAGTTGCTCCTATTCTAGCGGGGACGCGCGCCGGGGGGAACGGTTAAACTTTGTTGCCTGATTTTACAACGGAAAGCAGCGCGCATGCGTGTTGCTGCGAGAGGGAAAGTGGTAGACTCTGCGGTTTAATTAGTCGCATTTGCACGCCATCGGTACGGAGTAAGGTCAGAACATGGCAAAAGATAAGAAACGCGGGTTTTTCTCCTGGCTGGGGTTCGGCCAGAAGGAAGAAGAGCAACAGCAACCTGAGCCGCCGGTAGAAGCGGGGGAAAATCAGGCCGCGGAGACGCCGGCGGAACCGGCCACCCCTGAGCACGTGGAGCCGAACCCGGCGCCGGCCCAGGAATCTGAGCCAGCAGTGACCGCTGCCGACCCGATCGAACCGAAAGCGCACCAGGAAGGCACGCAGGAAGCGGATCATGCCCAGGCGCTGGCCGAAGAGATCGTCAATGTGACCGAACAGGTTGCCGCGCAGGTGGAGGCGCCAAAACAGGAAGAAGCAGAACCGGAATTGCTAGAGCCGGAACAGCCAGCGCCTGAAGCCGCACCGCCAGAGAGCATCGCGGTTGTCGCCAGCGTGGCCGCCGAGCCGGAAGCCGTTCAGGAAGCAGAAGACGAAGAGGATGCTTTGGCGCCGGCGGTGACGCAGGAGCAGGAGCGCCCAACCAAAGAAGGCTTCTTCGCCCGTTTGAAACGCAGCCTGGTGAAAACCAAACAAAACCTCGGCTCTGGTTTTGTCGGCCTGTTTCGCGGCAAGAAAATTGATGACGATCTGTTCGACGAGTTGGAAGAGCAACTGTTGATTGCCGACGTGGGTGTCGACACCACGCGTAAAATCATTGATTCCCTGACTCAACATGCCAGCCGCAAACAGCTTAAAGATGCGGAAGCGCTGTACGGCAAGCTGAAGGAAGAAATGTCTGAAATTCTGTCCAAGGTTGATCAACCGTTGGATATCAGTGGTAAAACCCCGTATGTCATCCTGATGGTCGGCGTTAACGGCGTGGGTAAAACCACCACGATCGGCAAAATGGCGCGCCAGTTCCAGGCGCAGGGCAAATCGGTGATGCTGGCGGCGGGCGATACCTTCCGCGCGGCGGCGGTGGAGCAACTGCAGGTGTGGGGCGATCGCAACCGCATTCCCGTGGTGGCGCAGCATACCGGCGCGGATTCCGCTTCGGTGATCTTCGATGCCTTGCAGGCCGCCAAGGCGCGCGGCGTGGATGTGTTAATCGCTGATACCGCCGGGCGCCTGCAGAACAAGGCGCACCTGATGGAGGAGCTGAAGAAAATCGTGCGCGTGATGAAAAAACTGGACGAGCACGCCCCTCACGAGGTTATGCTGACGCTCGACGCCAGCACCGGCCAGAATGCGGTCAGCCAGGCCAAATTATTTAATGAGGCCGTAGGGTTAACCGGCATTACGCTGACTAAACTGGATGGTACCGCCAAGGGCGGGGTGATCTTCGCCATTGCCGATCAGTTCGGCATCCCGATCCGCTATATCGGCGTAGGCGAGGGCATCGAAGATTTGCGGCCATTCAAGGCTGATGATTTTATTGAGGCACTTTTTGCCCGAGAGGATTAATACGGATGATTCGCTTTGAACAGGTCAGTAAAGCCTATCTGGGCGGCCGTCAGGCGCTGCAGGGGGTGGATTTTCATCTGCGCCAGGCGGAGATGGCGTTTCTGACCGGCCATTCCGGCGCAGGTAAAAGTACCCTGCTGAAACTGATTTGTGGTATCGAACGGCCGAGCGCCGGCCATATCTGGTTTAGCGGGCACGACATCAGCCGGTTGAAAAACCGCGAGGTGCCGTTCCTGCGCCGCCAGATCGGCATGATTTTTCAGGATCATCACCTGCTGCTCGATCGCACGGTGTATGACAACGTCGCGATGCCGTTGATCATCGCCGGCGCCAGCGGTGAAGACATCCGCCGCCGCGTATCCGCGGCGTTGGACAAAGTTGGCCTGTTGGATAAAGCGAAAAACTTTCCGATTCAGCTTTCCGGCGGTGAGCAGCAGCGCGTCGGCATCGCCCGCGCGGTGGTGAACAAACCGGCGGTGCTGCTGGCGGATGAGCCAACCGGTAACCTGGACGACGCATTGTCGGAAGGCATTCTGCGTCTGTTTGAAGAATTCAACCGCGTTGGGGTGACGGTACTGATGGCAACCCATGATACCGGGCTGATTGCCCGCCGCAATTATCGCATCCTGACGCTAAGCCAGGGGCGTATGGTGGGGGGAGCACATCATGGCGAATAACGTGAAAGCGGCAAAAAGCGCGAACGCGGCCAAGAGCAAGGCGAAAGCCCTGCGCGGCGGCTGGCGCGAACAGTGGCGCTATGCCTGGGTGAACGCCCTGGCCGATATGCTGCGCCAACCCTTGGCAACCTTGCTGACGGTGATGGTGATCGCCATCTCCCTGACGCTGCCGAGCGTGTGCTACATCGTCTGGAAGAACGTCAGCCAGGCGGCCAGCCAGTGGTACCCCACGCCGCAGTTGACGGTATACCTGGATAAGTCTCTGGATGACGACGCGGCGGTGAAAGTGCTGGACGCCATCCGAGCGGAAGCCGGGGTGGATAAGGTGAACTACCTGTCGCGTGAAGAAGCCTTAGGCGAGTTCCGTAACTGGTCTGGTTTTGGCGGCGCGCTGGATATGCTGGAAGAGAACCCGCTGCCGGCGGTAGCTATCATCACGCCGAAGATGGATTTCCAAAGCGCCGATACGCTCAATACCCTGCGCGATCGGGTGGCGGCGGTGCATGGTGTGGAAGAGGTGCGCATGGACGACAGCTGGTTTGCCCGCCTGGCGGCATTGACCGGGCTGGTGGGCCAAGTGGCGGCGATGATTGGTATCCTGATGATCGTGGCGGTATTCCTGGTGATCGGCAACAGCGTGCGCCTGAGCATCTTCAGCCGCCGCGATACCATCAACGTGATGAAATTGATCGGCGCCACCGATGGCTTTATTTTGCGGCCGTTCCTCAACGGCGGCGCGATGCTCGGCTTCTTCGGCGCGTTGCTGTCGTTGATACTTTCGTCGGCGCTGGTGTGGAAGCTGGAGTCGGTGGTCACCGGGGTGGCGCAGGTCTTTGGCACCACCTTTATCCTGCGCGGTTTGGGCTGGGATGAAGCCTTGCTGCTGTTGATTGTTTCCGCGATGATCGGTTGGATTGCCGCCTGGCTGGCGACGGTGCAACATTTACGCCGATTTACACCACAATAACGTTTTTTTGTTATACTCTTCTCCTGCTGCGTTACCCTATTGCAGGAGAAGAGCGTTGGCGGATCCCGCGGATCCTTCCTTCAATTAAGCGCACAATTTCCCGTTAATCTGCTATTTTTTATCTGTTGCCTGGTTTTCCAGGTGTAAAAAAATAGTGAACTAACGGGCTGCAACAGGGTCCAAAATTGCAGCAAATGTTAAGGTGTCCGGCGAGCGGAACCTGTTTTGCACAGCAACTGCCGTAAAATCAGTCTCTCCCCGCCGTAATATTCACCTGCAAGCATGATAGTTTTCTCAAGAGAGGGTTTGAATGACCAAAGAAATGCAAACTTTAGCCTTAGTACCCCAAGGTAGCTTGGAAGCCTATATCCGGGCAGCCAACGCCTATCCGATGCTGACGGCAGAGGAAGAGCGGGAACTGGCTGAACGGCTGCATTATCAGGGCGATCTGGAAGCAGCTAAGCAGCTAATCCTGTCTCACCTGCGCTTTGTCGCTCATATTGCCCGCAACTATGCTGGCTATGGCCTGCCGCAGGCAGACCTGATCCAGGAAGGCAACATCGGCCTGATGAAAGCAGTCCGTCGCTTTAACCCGGAAGTGGGCGTGCGCCTGGTATCGTTCGCGGTACACTGGATCAAAGCAGAAATTCATGAGTATGTGTTGCGCAACTGGCGTATCGTCAAAGTGGCGACCACCAAAGCGCAACGCAAACTGTTCTTCAACCTGCGCAAAACCAAGCAGCGTCTGGGGTGGTTCAACCAGGACGAGGTAGAACTGGTTGCTCGCGAGCTGGGCGTGACCAGCAAAGATGTGCGCGAGATGGAATCCCGCATGGCCGCACAGGACATGACGTTTGATCCTACGCCAGACGACGAAACCCGCGACGGGCAGGCTATGGCGCCAATGCTGTACCTGCAGGACAAAAGCTCCGACTTCGCCGAAGGCATTGAGGAAGATAACTGGGAGAGCAACGCGGCCGACAAACTGGCCTATGCGCTGGAAGGGTTGGACGAGCGTAGCCAGCATATCATCCGCGCCCGCTGGTTGGACGACGATAATAAGTCCACGCTGCAGGAACTGGCCGATCAGTACGGCGTTTCCGCCGAGCGCGTGCGCCAGCTGGAGAAAAACGCCATGAAGAAACTGAAAATGGCGATTGAGGCGTAAGCCCTTTCAACAACTGTAGAAGCGGCGCCCGATGAGGGCGCCGTTTTTTTTGCTTCTAATCCACATCAAACAGTCCAATCCTTTGGAAATACACTGATTTTTTACCTTAAAAATCAGTGTATTGTTCCAATATGCTGGAATCTAAAAAATTTAAGAGAGCTGTATCACAGCCAGGCATTCTGGTGCTTTAACCTGCTCAATTTTCATTCTATACATTGTCCATCACTCCAGAATGGATTCCAATATGATGGAATTAGCGATGAAGTCTAAAGTCCCGGCGTTATGTCGCGCCATGGCAATTCTCAATCTGGTGTCTGAGCACGGGCACTGTTCCGCCAACCATATCGTTAGCACGCTGGCGTTGCCGAAAAGCACCGTTTATTTACTGCTGGAAGAGCTTAAACACCTGCGCTTGTTGGCTCAAGGCAAGGATGGCAGCTACCGGCTGGGGTTGAAATTGCTGGAACTGGGCAGCCAGGTAGCCCGCCAGTTGGATCTACGCGCTATTGCCCTGCCGCATCTAACGGCTTTGATGAACAGCACCGGCCACCTTTGCCATCTGGGGGTGCTGGATGATGATGCGCCTATCTACCTGATCAAAGTTGAAAGCCAATCCAGCATTCAAGTCCGTACCTGGGAGGGCAAACGCCTTTCTTTATGCCGTTCATCGTTGGGCAAGTGCCTGTTGGCCTGGTGTGACAGAGAGCGGCAGGACATGTTGATCCGCAGCATCGTGTTCACCGATGGCTTGCCGAATACCATTACCCATGAAGCCCAACTGCGCGCAGAGTTGCAGAAAATTCGTCAAATCGGCTGGGCTTACGATAACGAAGAAGACGTGGCCAATATTCGCTGCATCAGCGCACCGGTATTCAATGCCGCCGGGGATGTAACGGCCGCCATTTCCATCGTTGGCACTATCTTGCAGATCGGCGAAAGCAATCTGGCTGCGCTGGTGGAGAAAGTTAAAGAGAGCGCGGGGGAAATCTCCCAAGCGTTAGGCTACAGAGGATAAGGTGAATATGATAAAGCGACCACGCGGTGTGATCAGTGCCATGTTAACGCCATGGCAGGCAGCTGCCCCCAATCTGAACGAGTTACGGTCTATTGTTGATTTCCAGATCAACGGCGGATTAACTGCGCTTTTCCCCGTCAGTTCGGTCGGCGAGGCCGGTTATATGACGTTTGAGCAAAAATGCGCGGTGGTTAAAACCGTGGTGGAACAGGCTGCCGGGCGTGTGCCCGTATGGGCTGGCATTCCGGCAACCACGCCGCAGGAAAGCATTGCGTTGGCGGATGCGGCGTACCGTGCCGGTGCCAGCGGCGTGGTGCTGATGCCGGCGGCGTTCTACCACTATGAACCCGAACGCCATGCGCTTTATTTTGCCCAGATAGCCAGTGCCGTGGCGCTGCCGCTCTGCCTGTATAACATCCCCTTTTTCGCCGATCCGCTGAGTGCCGAACTGGTTGCCGGTTTGGCTGCGCATCCGAATATCGTTGGCATCAAGGACTCCAGCGGCGATGCGGTGGGCTTTATGAAAATGCTGGCATCGTGCCCTGAAGCGGATAAGGATTTCAGTGTGATGACCGGGCGTGAAGAGTTTTTCTTTGCTGCGCTTTGTGCCGGTGCCCAGGGATGTGTGACCGGTACGGCGGGGGTAATGCCTGAGCTGATGCGCCGCATTTACGATCTTTTCCAGCAGGGCGATTTGGCTGCCGCACGTCAATTACAGATGATGGCGATACCTTTAATGAACCAAATGGCCAGTTTTCCTTTCCCATTGGGATATAAGCTGGCGATGGAAATACGCGGTTTTAATATGGGCGAACTGCAGGTGCCTTTAACATCGCGTCAGCAAGAAACGCTGCAGGAACTAAAGCAATCGATCAATAAAGAAATGAACCATTTGTTATCCTACATTCAATAATACGAGGTTAATATTATGCTTCAGTCTACATGTTTACCAAAAATAAAACATATCCGCGCCTATTTTATGGGGGGCGCAACAGCAGAAAAAGGATCGGGTGGTGCAGATTATCATGATCAACAAGGGAAACACTGGATCGACGATAAAATATGCACGCCGATGAGTAAATATAAAGAATATGAACAATCACGGCAGTCATTCGGTATTAATGTATTAGGCACGCTGGTCGTCGAAGTTGAAGCGGATAATGGTATCACTGGCTTTGCCGTTTCAACGGCGGGTGAAATGGGCTGTTTTATTGTAGAAAAGCATTTAAACCGCTTTATCGAGGGGCGTTGTGTCTCTGATATTAAATTGATCCACGATCAGATGCTGCGTTCTACCTTGTTTTATTCCGGTGGCGGCGGGATGGTGATGAACACGATTTCCTGTGTCGATCTGGCACTGTGGGATCTGTTTGGGAAATGTACCGATCTGCCGGTTTTCAAGCTGTTAGGCGGTGCCGTACGTGATGAGATCCAATTCTACGCCACGGGTTCGCGCCCGGATTTAGCGAAGGAAATGGGGTTTATCGGCGGAAAAATGCCGACCCATTTTGGGCCGCACGACGGCGATATCGGCGTACGGGAAACGGCAAAAATGGTGGCCGATATGCGCGAGAAATGCGGCCCTGATTTCTGGCTGATGCTGGATTGCTGGATGTCGATGGACGTTAACTATGCCACTAAAGTCGCGCACGCCTGTGCACCTTATAATCTGAAATGGATCGAAGAGTGCCTGCCGCCGCAGCAGTATGAAGGCTATCGTCAGTTAAAACGTAATGCCCCGCTGGGGATGTTGGTGACGACGGGCGAACATCATGGCACGCTGGAATCGTTCCAGACCCTATCGGACACGGGCATCGATATTATGCAGCCTGATGTTGGCTGGTGCGGTGGGTTAACAACGCTGTTGGAAGTGGCGGCAATTGCCAAAGCCAAAGGGCAGTGGGTGGTGCCGCATGGTTCTTCAGTATATTCTCACCATGCGGTTATTACTTTTACCAATACGCCATTCAGTGAATTTTTAATGACATCGCCACAGGCTGACTCTATGCGCCCGCAGTTCGATCCTATTTTATTGGACGAGCCGGTGCCAATTAATGGGCGTATGCATAAGTCGGTATTGGATAAACCAGGATTTGGCGTTGAGTTGAATCCGGCATGCCAGTTAACCCGCCCTTATACTCATTAAGTCTGTTTCGAAAATTTCTGGTTTTTACTATTCGTATTAATCGGAGAAATAACGAGGCTTGAATTATGACCACTCAATTAACAACGGCGGTGGCAAAAACGCGTTGGCGTTTGATTCCATTTATGCTTTCTCTTTATATTCTGGCATTTTTGGATCGCGCAAATATCGGCTTTGCTAAAGAATCTTATCAGTTGGATACCGGGCTAAGTAATGAAGCCTATGCATTAGGGGCTGGGATATTTTTTGCCGCTTATGCGTTATTAGGCACGCCGGCAAATTTATTAATGCGTAAGTTTGGCGCCAAAACCTGGATTGGCTGTACGACACTGGCCTGGGGCGTATTATCGTCGGCCATGGCGTTTGCCGATACGGAAGCCAAGTTTCTGCTGGTGCGCACCTTGCTGGGCGCGGCCGAGGCGGGGTTCTTCCCCGGAATGATTTACCTGACCTCGCTGTGGTTCCCGCTAAGTAACCGCGCTTCAGTCATGGGGCTGTTTTATATGGGCGCGCCGCTGGCACTGACGTTGGGCAGCCCGCTTTCCGGGGCATTGCTGGAAATGCATGGTTTTGCCGGGCACGCGGGTTGGTTTTGGATGTTTATCATCGAAGGGATGCTAGCGGTGGCCGCCGGGATCTGGACCTTCTTCTACCTGGACGATGAACCGGCCACAGCGCGTTTCTTAACGGCCACGGAAAAGCAGGCGTTGATTGATGAATTGGTGGCGGAAGAGAGCAAAAAAGGGGTTTCACGTATTCTTGATGGGGTGCGTATTCCGGCGATCTGGCATCTGGGGGTGATCTACCTGATTATCCAGATCAGCGTTTATGGCCTGATCTTCTTCCTGCCTACGCAGGTGGCCGGGCTGCTGGGCACCAAGGTGGGGTTTACCGCGTCGTTGGTGACGGCGATTCCCTGGGTCGCCGCGATGTTTGGTACCTACTATATTCCCCGCTACGCGGATAAAACGGGGGCATTACGCAACATCGCTGCAATCACGCTATTGGTCGCCGCTTTAGGGATTGGTGCGTCGGCATTGGTCGCCAGCCCGGCGTTGGCCATGGTTGCGCTGTGTTTTGCGGCCGTTGGCTTTATTGCCGTACAGCCGGTTTTCTGGACAATGCCAACCATGTTGCTGAGCGGAAGCGCGTTGGCCGCAGGCGTAGGGTTTATCAATATGTTCGGTGCAATAGGCGGTTTTCTGGCGCCGATTATCCGTGTTACCGGCGATCGGTGGTTTGGTAATGAGATTGCCGGGCTGTTGATACTGTGTGGTATCACGCTGATAGGTTTTGTCGCCATCATGCTGTTGAAACAAAAACGCCCTGATGTGGCAACGGGCGTAGCGGCGGTGAAATAGTTGTGCGGCTGTCTAGCCTGAAGTGTCTGTGCTGCTTAGGAAATTACCATGAAGCAGGGATCCTCGTCCTTAAGGGCGGGGATCGCTCATTTCTGCCAGTCTTCGCCCTGCTGCGTAAAACCGCAGGCGCGCATAAACGCCCCCAGCGCATCACGCGCCTCGGGTGGCAACTTTGCGGCAGACAGCCGCCAGTGCTTAACCGCCGGCATTTGGCGCTGCACATCCTCAATTAGATACAGCCCCACGCCGCGCCGGCGGGTCAACTCACGCACCTGCAGATCGTGCAACCGGGCGCTGCCGCCATCAAGTTCGACTTTCACCGCTCCCAGCAGGCGTTCATTGAAACGCGCGCCAAAAAGCGCCCGACCCTCGCTGAGCCAGCGTTGCCAGTCGCCCGGCTGCTGCTGCGGCCAAATTTTGCCCAGATCGATCAGATCTTGCGGCGATAGCGCCGCCAGGCGCTCTATGGTGAGTTTCATGCACAATTCCAGTCAGTTAGACGATATTCCGCCATTGTACGTGGCGCTGCCCGCCGGGCCAAGGAACGCGTAAAAAACGTGCATTTTCCGGGCGATTATCCTGCCCAGCGTATTGTGTAAGTTTTTCTGTACGTTTACTGCGGGAAATGTTTTTAGTAAGCCTTATTTTCAGAGTAATGTGTTAGTTAACTCACAAAAAACAAGAACAATTAACTATTAATTGCTGATATTGTCACCAATTTAATCCGAATTAAATCCTGTTTACACCGCTTGTTTCTGAATATGTCAGTTGATTTGCAGCATAAAATTCCTGTTTAATAGTATGAAAAGTAAAGTTTTATTAAAAAATTTTACCCCAAAAAAGCCTAAGCCATTATTACTTATGAATAAAAACCGTAACTAACGATGATGGGCGACAAACACAACAGGTATGTTCACTACACGACAGATGGGGATTACGCGGATGAAATTAACAAAGGGTAAAGCACTGTTGGCCGGCTGTATCGCGATGGCGATGAGCCATGCCGCACTGGCTAAAGACATTAAAATCGCCATCGTTGGGGCGATGTCTGGGCCGGTCGCTCAATACGGCGATATGGAGTTCACCGGTGCGCGTCAGGCCATTGCCGACATTAATGCCAAGGGCGGCATCAAAGGCGATAAGCTGGTTGGCGTGGAATATGACGACGCCTGCGACCCAAAACAAGCCGTGGCGGTCGCCAACAAAGTGATTAATGACGGTATCCGCTACGTTATCGGCCACCTGTGCTCTTCTTCCACCCAGCCGGCTTCCGATATTTACGAAGATGAAGGCGTGATCATGATTACCCCGGCAGCCACCAATGCCGATCTGACCACCCGTGGTTACCAGATGATCATGCGCACCACCGGCCTGGATTCCGATCAGGCCCCAACCGCAGCCAAATACATTCTGAACACGATTAAGCCAAAACGCATCGCCGTTGTGCACGACAAGCAGCAATACGGTGAAGGCCTGGCGCGTTCCGTGCGCGACAGCCTGAAAAAGCAAGGGACCGACGTGGTACTGTTTGAAGGTATCACCGCGGGCGATAAAGATTTCTCCACGCTGGTGGCGCGCCTGAAGAAAGAGAACGTTGATTTCGTCTACTTCGGCGGCTATTACCCAGAGATGGGCCAGATCCTGCGTCAGGCTAAACAGGCCGGCCTGAACACCCGCTTCATGGGGCCGGAAGGGGTGGGTAACTCGTCGCTGTCCAACATTGCCGGCGACGCTTCTGAAGGCATGCTGGTGACCCTGCCGAAACGCTATGACCAGGTTCCGGCCAACAAACCGGTTGTCGATGCGTTGAAAGCCAAGAAACTGGATCCGACAGGGCCGTTCGTCTGGACCACCTATGCAGCGATTCAGTCCCTGACCACGGGGATGGAGCGCGTAGGCGCGGAACCGGCGGATATCGTCAAAACGCTGAAAACCGGCGAACCAGTGCCAACCGTGATGGGGCCGCTGAGCTGGGATGAAAAAGGCGATCTGAAAGGCTTTGAATTCGGGGTGTTCGAGTGGCATGCCGACGGCACATCAACCCCGGTGAACTAAAGCACAATAAGCAGTTTGCCTGATGGGGCAGGGGCGCGGCATCCGCGTTCTCTGCCCCTTGGGCCGTTGGGCCGGGCCGTTTTGGCCGCAACAACACCTCAAAAAGGTCAGAGTATGTCAGAGCAGTTTCTCTATTTCCTGCAGCAAATGTTCAATGGCGTGACCCTTGGCAGTACCTATGCCTTGATCGCCATTGGCTACACCATGGTGTATGGCATTATCGGCATGATCAACTTCGCCCACGGCGAGGTGTACATGATCGGTAGCTATGTGTCGTTTATTGTGATCGCCGCGTTGATGATGATGGGCATTGATGTCGGCTGGTTGCTGATCGGTAGCGCGTTTCTGGTCTCGATCGTCATCGCCAGCGCCTATGGCTGGAGCATCGAACGCGTGGCTTACAAGCCGGTGCGAAACTCCAAGCGCCTGATTGCGCTGATTTCCGCCATCGGTATGTCTATCTTCTTGCAAAACTACGTTAGCCTGACCCAGGGTTCGCGCGATCTCGCGTTGCCAAGTTTGGTCAGCGGCGGCTGGGTGTTGGGCGAAAGCAACGGCTTTGCCGCCACCATCAGCACCATGCAGTTGACGATCTGGATCGTCACCTTCCTGGCGATGCTGGCGCTGACGATGTTTATTCGCTATTCGCGCATGGGCCGCGCTTGCCGCGCCTGTGCGGAAGATTTGAAAATGGCCGGCCTGTTGGGCATCAACACCGACCGGGTTATTTCGCTGACCTTCGTTATCGGCGCCGTGATGGCGGCGGTGGCGGGCGTACTGCTTGGCCAGTTCTACGGGGTGATTAACCCGTATATCGGTTTTATGGCCGGGATGAAGGCCTTTACCGCTGCGGTGCTGGGCGGTATCGGCAGCATTCCGGGGGCGATGATCGGCGGCCTGATCCTGGGCGTGGCCGAAGCGCTGACGTCGGCCTATTTGAGCGCCGAGTATAAAGACGTGGTGTCCTTCGCCTTGCTGATCGTGGTGCTGTTGGTGATGCCGACCGGCATCCTTGGCCGTCCGGAGGTTGAGAAAGTATGAAACTCAATCTGCTTGGCGCTATCTTCGCCACGGTGGTGCTGTTTGTCATGGCGTCGTTCCTGATGGGGATGCAACTGAGCCTGGACGGCACCAAATTGGTGGTGCATGGTGCGGCGGAAGTGCGCTGGATGTGGATCGGCATTGCCTGCGTCGTGGTGTTCTTCTTCCAACTGCTGCGCCCGTTGGTGCAACAAGGGATGAAAAAAGTCTCTGGCCCGTCTTTCGTGCTGCCGAGCTTTGACGGCACCACGCCGCGCCAGAAACTGCTGGCCGCCGTCTTGATCGTCGCCGCCGTCGCCTGGCCGTTTCTGGTTTCGCGCGGCACCGTGGATATCGCCACCCTGACGCTGATCTACGTGATGCTCGGCCTTGGCCTGAACGTGGTGGTGGGGCTGTCTGGCCTGCTGGTGTTGGGCTATGGCGGGTTCTATGCCATTGGCGCTTATACCTACGCGTTGCTGAATCACTATTACGGGTTGGGCTTCTGGGAAAGCCTGCCGTTGGCGGGGATTGTTACGGCGCTGTTTGGCTTCCTGCTCGGCTTCCCGGTATTGCGCCTGCGCGGCGACTATCTGGCGATCGTCACACTGGGCTTTGGCGAGATCGTGCGTATTCTGTTGCTGAACAACACGGAAATCACCGGCGGCCCGAACGGCATCAGCCAAATCCCGAAACCGACCCTTTTCGGCCTGGAGTTTAACCGCAGCGCGCGCGACGGCGGTTGGGACACGTTCCACAACTTCTTTGGGCTGCAATACGATCCGGGCGATCGCATTATCTTCCTGTATCTGGTGGCGTTGCTGTTGGTGGTGCTGACGCTGTTTGTCATCAACCGCCTGTTGCGCATGCCGTTGGGCCGCGCCTGGGAAGCCCTGCGCGAAGATGAGATCGCCTGCCGTTCGCTGGGCCTGAGCCCGACCAAAATCAAGCTGACCGCCTTTACCATCAGCGCCGCGTTTGCCGGCTTTGCCGGGACGTTGTTCGCGGCGCGCCAGGGCTTTGTCAGCCCGGAATCCTTCACCTTCGTGGAATCGGCTTTCGTGTTGGCGATTGTGGTGCTGGGCGGTATGGGCTCGCAGTTTGCGGTGATTCTGGCGGCGATCCTGCTGGTGGTGTCCCGTGAGCTGATGCGCGATCTGAACGAATACAGCATGCTGCTGCTGGGTGCACTGATGGTCTTGATGATGATCTGGCGGCCGCAGGGGCTGCTGCCGATGAAACGCCCGCAGTTGAAAGCAGTGATCCATTCCGGTAAGGGGGAACAGGCATGAGTGCGCAACCTTTACTGGCGGTGGAAGGGCTGTCGATGCGTTTTGGCGGCCTGTTGGCGGTCAACAACGTGGCGTTGGAACTGCATGAAGGCGAGATCGTCTCGCTGATTGGCCCGAACGGCGCGGGCAAAACCACGGTGTTCAATTGCCTGACCGGTTTCTACCGCCCCTCCGGCGGCACGATACTGCTGCGCGATCGTCACCTGGAAGGGTTATCCGGCCAGGCGATAGCCCGCATGGGCGTGGTGCGTACCTTCCAGCATGTGCGGCTGTTCCGTGAAATGACGGTGATTGAAAACCTGCTGGTGGCGCAACACCAGCACCTGAAAAGCGGTATTTTCGCCGGGCTGCTGAAAACCCCGGCGTTTCGCCGGGCGGAAGCGGACGCGCTGGAGCGCGCCGCCGTGTGGCTGGAACGCGTGGGCCTGCTTGAGATGGCCAACCGTTCGGCCGGCAATCTGGCCTATGGTCAGCAGCGCCGGCTGGAGATCGCCCGCTGTATGGTCACGCGGCCGGAACTGCTGATGCTGGATGAGCCCGCGGCGGGCCTGAACCCGAAAGAAACCGACGAGCTGAACCACCTGATCGTCGAGCTGCGCGGCCAGCACAAGGTTTCCGTGCTGCTGATCGAGCACGATATGAAGCTGGTGATGGATATTTCCGATCGCATCTACGTGGTGAATCAGGGAACGCCGTTGGCACACGGCACGCCGGAAGAAATTCGTAATAACCCGGATGTGATCCGGGCCTATCTGGGCGAGGCTTAACGCGTTATGTTGTCATTTAATCAAGTATCCGCCCATTATGGCAAAATTCAGGCGCTGCATCAGGTTAGTCTGAACATCCAGCAGGGCGAGATCGTCACCCTGATTGGCGCTAACGGTGCCGGCAAAACCACTTTGCTGGGCACGCTGTGCGGTGAACCGCGCGCCACCGAAGGCACCATCACCTTTTTGGGGCAGGATATCACCCAATGGCAAACGTCGCGCATTATGCGTGAAGCGGTGGCCATTGTGCCGGAAGGGCGGCGGGTGTTTTCCCGCATGACGGTAGAAGAGAACCTGGCGATGGGCGGCTTCTTTGCCGAGCGCCAGCAGTATCAGCAGCGTATTGAACGGGTGTTCAGCCTGTTCCCGCGCCTGTTGGAGCGCCGTAGCCAACGTTCCGGCACCATGTCGGGCGGCGAGCAGCAGATGTTGGCGATCGGCCGGGCGCTGATGAGCCAGCCGAAGCTGTTGCTGCTGGATGAGCCTTCGCTGGGCCTGGCGCCGATCATTATCCAGCAGATTTTCGACATCATCCAGCAACTGCGCGAAGAAGGCATGACCATCTTCCTGGTCGAGCAAAACGCCAATCAGGCGTTGAAACTGGCAGATCGCGGATATGTGCTGGAAAATGGCCGCGTGGTGTTGGAAGATACCGGTGCCGCATTGTTGGCCAATGAAGCAGTGAGATCGGCCTATCTGGGGGGGTAACGAGATAACCCTCGCCAGGCAACCAGGGTATACAAGAGAAGGGCGCAATGTATTGCGCCCGTTTTTGTTCATGATTACGAGAAAAGAGAACAATGAGTACCGAAGGACTCCTCGCGCAACGTATCGTTAATGTTAAAAGTTCGGCAATTCGCGAATTGCTTAAACACAGTAAAATGCCGCACGTTATCTCACTGGCCGGCGGCATTCCTTCTGACGCACTGTTCGATTTTGAAGGCCTGAGCATCGCCACCCAGCAGGCTATCACCGAGCAGCCGAAAAGCGCCTTCCAGTATGGCCTGACCGAAGGCAGCCCGGTGCTGCGTGAGCGTATCTGCACGCTGTGCACCGCACGCGGTATTACGGCGCGGCCGGAAGATGTGATGGTCACCGCCGGCTCGCAGCAGGCGCTGGATCTGGTGATGCGCGCAGTGGTGAACCCCGGTGATGTGTTTGTGGTAGAACGCCCGACCTATCTGGCGGCGCTGCAAACGCTGGAACTGGCGGAAGCCAACGTGATGTCGGTGTCTTCCGACAGCGACGGCATGGTGGTTGATGAACTGGCCGAGCTGCTGAAAACCCGCAAAATCAAGGGTGTGTATGTGGTGCCAAACTTTGGCAACCCGAGCGGCCTGACGCTGAGCGCGCCACGCCGCGAGCAGTTGGTGAAACTGGCGGCCGAACACCATTTCCTGATTATTGAAGATGATCCCTACGGCGAACTGCGCTTTACGCAAGAGCGCCACGCCACGCTGTTCCAGATTGCGCAGCAGGTGCTGGGCCATACCGACAACATCATCTACACTTCGACCTTCTCGAAGATCCTAGCGCCGGGCCTGCGCCTGGGCTGGGCGATCATGCCGCCGGCGCTGTTGCACAAGGTGGCGATCATCAAGCAGGCGGCCGATCTGCACGCCAGCGCGTTATCGCAGAGCATCGTCGAATGTTATCTGGGGCTGGATCGCCTGCCGGGGCAGATCGACAAAATCCGCGCCGCCTATAAAGAAAAAGGCGAACTGCTGGCCGGGCTGATGGAGCAAGAGCTGGGCGATTACATCAGCTTCGTCCGGCCGAAGGGCGGGATGTTCCTGTGGGCGCGCTTCCGCCAGCCGTTCAACGCCACCGAGTGGTTGGCCACCACGCTGGAGCAGGGCGTGGTGTTTGTGCCGGGGGAATATTTTTTTGCGGATAACCCGGATCGCGCGACGTTCCGCCTGTCGTTCGCCACCGCTTCCGAGCAACAGATGCAGGAAGCGGTCGCCCGCCTGCGCCGTTCACTGTAATGCCTGCGGCGGCAAGGGGCGCTTCCCTTGCCGCCGACATCAAATCGCAATCTGCACTTCACCCTGCTGTCACGCCGCTGTCATCTTTTAGTTATTTTTCTGTCATGCGCGCATGGCATGTTAGCTCCCGAACAAAAACTGATTCTTTTCGCTCACGCGCATATTGCCCCACCAGCTTTTTCAGGAGTTAGGCATGCTCACCTACGCTATTCGTAAAACCACGCTGTGCGTTACGCTGGCCCTGGCGGTCAGTTCCCAGGCACTGGCGGCGACCGAGATCCCCTTCTGGCACTCGATGGAAGGCCAACTTGGCAAAGAAGTGGACTCCCTGGCGGAACGCTTCAACCAGGCGCACAGTGATTACAAAGTGGTGCCGGTCTACAAAGGCAACTATGAACAGAGCCTGGCGGCGGGGATTGCCGCTTATCGTTCAGGCAAATCGCCAGCCATCCTGCAGGTGTACGAAGTGGGCACGGCGACCATGATGGCGAGCAAGGCCATCAAGCCGGTGTACCAGGTATTCAGCGATGCCGGCATCAAGTTTGATGAGTCGGTTTTTGTGCCGACCGTATCCGGCTACTACACCGACAACAAGAGCGGCCACTTGCTTTCGCAGCCGTTTAACAGCTCGACGCCAGTGCTGTATTACAACAAAGATGCGTTCAAAAAAGCCGGGTTAGATCCTGAGCAGCCGCCAAAAACCTGGCAGGCGCTGGCTTCCGCTACCGCTAAGCTGCGGGCTGCCGGCGTGAAATGCGGCTATGCCAGCGGCTGGCAGGGCTGGATCCAACTGGAGAACTTCAGCGCCTGGCACGGCGTGCCGTTTGCTACGGAAAATAACGGCTTTGGCGGCACCAGCGCCCGGTTGGAATTCAACAAGCCGCTGCAGGTGAAGCACATCGCCATGCTGGAAGAGATGAACAAGAAAGGGGATTTCACCTATTTTGGCCGCAAGGATGAATCGACCGAGAAGTTCTACAGCGGCGACTGCGCCATTACCACCGCGTCTTCCGGCTCGTTGGCGGATATTAAACACTACGCCAAGTTTAACTTCGGCGTGGGCATGATGCCTTACGACGCTGACGTTAAAGAAGCGCCGCAGAATGCCATTATCGGCGGCGCCAGCCTGTGGGTGATGAACGGCAAAGATGCCGCAACCTACAAAGGCGTTGCTGAATTCCTGCAGTTCCTGGCGCAGCCGGAAATCGCCGCCGAATGGCACCAGAAAACCGGCTACCTGCCGATTACCACTGCCGCTTATGAACTGAGCAAGCAGCAGGGCTTCTACGGTAAGAACCCCGGCGCCGATGTGGCGACGCGCCAGATGCTGAATAAACCACCGTTGCCGTTCACCAAGGGCCTGCGCCTGGGCAATATGCCGCAGATCCGTACCGTTGTGGACGAAGAACTGGAAAGCGTCTGGACCGGCAAGAAAACCCCACAGCAAGCGCTGGATACCGCCGTACAGCGCGGCGATGCTTTGCTGAGCCGCTTTGAGGCCTCAACCAAGTAATGCGTTTGCCGGCTTATTTGCGGCAAATACGATCGATCCCCCTCCTCTCCCCAGCGGGAAGAGGGGGCAGTGCGGGCGGCGGCAACGCGGCCCAACTAACTAACGGTTAACTCTATGTCCTCGTCCCGCCCTGGTTTCGGCTGTAGCTGGCTGCCTTATCTGTTGGTGCTGCCGCAGTTGCTGATAACCGCCGTCTTTTTCTTATGGCCCGCCGGTGAAGCGCTGTGGTACTCGGTACAAACTCTCGATCCGTTCGGCATTTCCAGCCAGTTCGTCGGCCTGGAGAACTTCCGCCAACTGTTCAGCGATCCGCTGTATCTGGATTCGTTTTACACCACGCTGGTGTTCAGCTTTCTGGTTGCGGGCATTGGGCTAGTGGTTTCCCTGTTTTTGGCGGCGCTGGTGGACTATGTGATCCGCGGCAGCCGCATCTACCGCACGTTGCTGATCCTGCCTTACGCGGTGGCGCCGGCGGTGGCGGCGGTGCTGTGGATCTTCCTGTTCAACCCCGGCCTGGGGCTGATTACCTATGTGCTGCATGGGCTGGGCTATGACTGGAACCATGCGCAAAACAGCGGGCAGGCGATGTTCCTGGTGGTGCTGGCTTCGGTATGGCAGCAGATCAGCTACAACTTCCTGTTTTTCCTGGCGGCGTTGCAGTCTATCCCGCGCTCGCTGGTGGAAGCGGCGGCGATCGACGGCGCCGGCCCGGTGCGGCGTTTTTTCAACCTGGTGCTGCCGCTGATTACCCCAGTGAGCTTCTTCTTGCTGGTGGTGAACCTGGTTTACGCCTTCTTTGATACTTTCCCGGTGATCGATGCCGCCACCGGCGGCGGCCCGGTACAGTCCACCACCACGCTGATCTACAAGATTTATCGCGAAGGCTTTGCCGGCCTGGATCTGGCCAGTTCGGCAGCGCAGTCGGTGATCCTGATGCTGCTGGTGATTGGCCTGACGGTGATCCAGTTCCGCTTTGTTGAGCGTAAGGTGCGTTACCAATGATTGAGAACCGACGCGGGCTGGATATCTTCAGCCATGTGGTGCTGATTATCGGCGTGCTGCTGGTGCTGTTCCCGCTGTACGTGGCCTTCGTGGCTGCCACGCTGGACGATCAGCAAGTGTTTCAGGTGCCGATGACGCTGATGCCCGGCGGCCACCTGTGGGACAACATCAGCTATATCTGGCAAAACGGCGTGGGCAACCTCAAGGCGCCGTTCTGGCTACTGCTGCTTAACAGCCTGATTATGGCGCTGGGCATTACCGTCGGCAAAATCGTCGTCTCGGTGCTTTCCGCCTACGCCATCGTTTATTTCCGCTTCCCGCTGCGCAGCCTGTTCTTCTGGCTAATTTTCCTCACCCTGATGTTGCCGGTGGAGGTGCGTATTTTCCCGACGGTCGAGGTGATATCCAACCTTAACCTGATGGACAGCTACACCGGGCTGACGCTGCCGATGGTGGCCTCGGCGACCGCCACCTTCCTGCTGCGCCAGTTCTTCATGACGCTGCCGGATGAGCTGTTGGAAGCGGCGCGTATCGACGGCGCCGGTCCGATGCGCTTTTTCTGGGACATTGTGCTGCCGCTGTCGAAGACCCATCTGGCCGCGCTGTTTGTCATCACCTTCATATACGGCTGGAACCAATATCTGTGGCCGCTGCTGATCACCAGCGACGCGGAGATGGGCACCGCCGTGGCCGGTATCAAAAGCATGATTTCCACCTCCGGCGCGCCGACGCAGTGGAACCAGGTGATGACGGCGATGTTCCTGACTTTATTGCCACCGCTGGCGGTGGTGCTTCTGATGCAGCGCTGGTTTGTGCGCGGCCTGGTTGATAGTGAGAAATAAGGGTATACCCGCAATGGCAGGTTTAAAATTACAGGCAGTCACCAAATCTTATGACGGCAAAACCGCGGTGATTCAGCCTTTTGATCTCGATGTGGCCGACGGCGAGTTTATTGTGATGGTCGGCCCATCCGGCTGCGGCAAATCCACCCTGCTGCGTATGGTTGCCGGGCTGGAGGGCGTCAGCAGCGGCGATATCTATATCGATACCCAGCGGGTAACCAACCTGGAGCCAAAGGACCGCGGCATCGCCATGGTGTTCCAGAACTATGCGCTGTACCCGCACATGAGCGTGTACGACAACATGGCCTATGGCCTGAAGATCCGCGGCTTTGGCAAAGCGCACATCCGCCAGCGGGTGGAGGAAGCGGCGCGCATTCTGGAACTGGGGCCGCTGCTGTTGCGCAAACCGCGCGAACTGTCCGGCGGCCAGCGCCAGCGTGTGGCGATGGGGCGCGCTATCGTGCGCGAACCCGCGGTGTTCCTGTTTGATGAGCCTTTGTCCAACCTGGACGCCAAGCTGCGCGTGCAGATGCGCCTGGAATTGCAGCAGCTGCACCGGCGGCTGAAGACCACCAGCCTGTACGTGACGCACGATCAGGTGGAGGCGATGACGCTGGCGCAGCGGGTGATCGTGATGAATAAAGGCGTGGCCGAGCAGATTGGCACGCCGAGCGAAGTGTATCAACGCCCGGCGTCGCTGTTCGTCGCCAGCTTTATCGGTTCGCCGGCGATGAACCTGTTGCCGGGGACCGTCAGCATCAACGGCCAGCAACTGCAACTGGCGGATGGCACGCTGCTGCCGTTGCCGCAGGCCCGGCCGGAATGGAGTGGGCGCCAGTTGACGTTGGGCATTCGGCCGGAGCATATTCAACTGACTACGCATGAGCAGGGCGGCCTTCCGCTGGTGATGCAAACGTTGGAACTGCTCGGCGCCGATAATCTGGCGCACGGACAGTGGGGCGGCAACGGTGTGATCGCGCGTCTGAGCCATGAAACCATGCCGTCTGTCGGCAGCACACTCTATGTGCAGCTGCCCGCGCAGGCGCTGCACTTTTTTGATACCCATAGCGGGTTACGGATTGAATAATGACGACTGCCTGGCCTTATCCTCATATCGTCGCCCACCGCGGTGGTGGTTCTCTGGCGCCGGAAAATACGCTGGCGGCGATCGATGTCGGCGCCCGCCACGGGCACCGGATGATCGAATTTGACGCCAAGTTGGCCCAGGACGGGCAAATTTTCCTATTGCACGACGATACCCTGGAGCGCACCAGCAACGGTTGGGGCGTGGCGGGCGCGCTGCCCTGGGAAAAGCTGGTGCAACTGGACGCTGGCAACTGGTATAGCGCCGCGTTTAAAGGCGAAGCCCTGCCGCTGCTGACGCAGGTGGCCGAACGTTGCCGGCAACACGGCATGATGGCCAACATCGAGATTAAACCGACCATCGGCGCGGAAGAGGTGACCGGCCGCACGGTGGCGCAGGCGGCGCGTTTATTGTGGCAAGGGCAGACCGATCCGTTGCTGTCATCCTTTTCCGTTGAGGCGTTGGCGGCGGCACAGGCGGCGGTGCCTGAATTACCACGTGGCCTGCTGCTGGATGCCTGGGACGACGGCTGGCGCGCATTGACCGAACGGTTGGGCTGCGTGTCGCTGCACATCAACCATCGTGAACTGACGGCGGAGCGGGTTAATGCGCTAAAAGCCGCCGGGCTGCGGATCCTGGTTTATACCGTCAATAGCCCGGAACGTGCGCGCCAGCTACTGGGCTGGGGGGTTGATTGCATCTGTACCGACCGGATCGATTTGATCGGCCCTGACTTTGCGTGATTAACCGGCGGGGGCGGCAGGCAGCGGCGCCTGCGGCACGGACGGCGCGCTGCGATCAAACGGGGAGCGCGGTTGATTGTTGTTAGGGATCAACCGGCTATTGCCGGGGGACGTTTGCTGCAGCCGCTGTTGGTTAGCGTCAAACTGGCGTTGCTGCTGTAAACGGCGTTGTTCCCGCTGTTGGTTATCCAACATACGCTGCTGTTGTACGCTGTCCTGATTTAACGGTTGCACGCCGGCAGCGGCATTCAGATTTTGTGCGCCGGCCTGCCAGGCCAGCAGTAGCAAAGCGATAAAGAGTGCTGGTGTTTTCATCATGTTCTCCCTGCCTTAAGCATAACCCAACGTGCTAAATTTGCGATAAGAGCAATTTTCAAACAGACGTCAACCGCCTTTGTGCCACATGGCCGCCCGCCTTCCGTTACAATCGCCTTTTCTGACTCATACTCTAAATAATTCGAGTTGCAGGAAGGCGGCAACGCAGCGAGTCCCCAGGAGCTTACTGGAGTAAGTGACCGGGGTGAGCGAGGAAAGCCAACGTACCTGCAACTTGAAGTATGACGAGTATATTAGGGTGAAACTGACGTGTTTCTTCTGGTTATTACCACCATTTTATGGGCGTTCTCGTTTAGCCTGATTGGCGAATATCTGGCGGGGCAGGTGGATAGCTGGTTTTCGGTGCTGATACGCATCGGGCTGGCGGCGCTGGTGTTTCTGCCGTTCTTGCGCTGGCGCAACATCCGGCTGCGCGTGATCCTGCTGTACATGATCGTCGGCGCTTTCCAGCTTGGCATTATGTATTTGTTCAGCTTCCGCGCTTACATGTACCTGACGGTGCCGGAATTCCTGCTGTTTACCGTGCTGACGCCGTTGTATGTCACGCTGATTTACGATGTGATTAGCCGCCGGCGCCCACGCTGGAGCTATGTGCTGAGCGCGCTGCTGGCGGTGCTGGGCGCGGCGATTATCCGTTATCACCAGGTGAGCGAGCATTTCTGGTGGGGGCTGTTGCTGGTGCAGGCGGCGAATATCTGCTTTGCTATCGGCATGGTGGGTTATAAGCGCCTGATGGAAGTGCATCCGTTGCCGCAGCATACCGCGTTTTCCTGGTTCTACCTGGGGGCGCTGATCGTGGCGGTATTCGCCTGGGGCCTGTGGGGCAACCCGCAGCAACTGCCGACCACCGGCCTGCAGTGGGGGGTATTGATCTGGCTGGGCGTCGTGGCCTCTGGGCTGGGCTACTTCATGTGGAACTACGGCGCTACCCAGGTGGATGCCGGTACGCTGGGCATCATGAATAATATGCACGTGCCCGCCGGGCTGCTGGTCAATCTGGCGATCTGGCAGCAACAGCCGCACTGGCCGAGCTTCCTGATCGGCGGCGCGGTGATTGTCGCTTCGCTGTGGGTGCACCGCCGCTGGGTGGCGCCGAACAGCAAAAGCTGAATCGCTTTCCCTCACCCCGACCCTCTCCCACAGGGAGAGGGAGAAAAGCTGCCCGGCGCTCAAGAGGGAAACCGCGTTTGCTGTAATACGCACGGCAATGTCCAAACCCAACGCTGAACGATCCCCTCTCCCTGCGGGAGAGGGCTAGGGTGAGGGCCACAACCTTACGCCGAACGATCCCCTCTCCCTCTGGGAGAGGGTTAGGGTGAGGGCCGCAACCAACGCCGAACGATCCCCTCTCCCTCTGGGAGAGGGCCAGGGTGAGGGCCACAACCGACGCCGAACGATCCCCTCTCCCTCTGGGAGATGGCTAGGGTGAGGGCCACAACCAACACCGGACGATCCCTCTCCCTCTGGGAGAGGGCTAGGGTGAGGGGGATTGGAGAAAGCTAAGGTGAAGTCTGTAGCGTAGTTAGCGCCGGTGCCCCTGGGCGGCCGGCGTCGCGCACGAACGGCAGGTGTTGGCACGCATGCTGGCGCGCCGAACGAATAAAGGCCTCGGTTACCGCCTGGCGCTGTTCGCCGTCGCGCACCGCCGCATACAGCCGGCTCCACAGGCCGTCGCCCAAGGTTTTGGTGACGATCAGCCCCTGGCGCTCGAAGCTTTCCACCACCCAGTGCGGCAGGGCGGCAATGCCCATGCGGGCGGACACCATCTGAATCAGCAACAGCGTATTGTCGACGTTTTTCAGCGCCGGGCTGATGCCCGCCGGCTGCAAGAAGTGGCGCCAGATATCCAGCCGTTGGCGCTGCACCGGGTAAATCATCAGCGTCTCATCCGCCAGATCTTCCGGTTCAATCCGCGCCTTGGCCGCCAAAGGATGGTCCGGCGCCAGCACCAGCCGAACTTCAAAATCAAACATAGGCGAATAGTGCAGCCCGCTGCGCGGCAGAATGTCGGATGTCATCACCAGATCCAGCTCGCCCTGCTGCAGCGCCGGCTGTGGATCAAACGTCACGCCGGATTTAAAATCCATGACCACCTGCGGCCAGCTTTGGCGGAAGTTGTCCAGCGCCGGCGTGAGCCACTGGATACAGCTGTGGCACTCAATGGCGATGCGCAGCGTTGCCTGATGCGGTTCGCGGCAGTCCTGCAGCGCCTGCTGGATCTGCGGTAAAACCTGTTCTGCCAACTGCAGCAGGATCTCGCCCTGGGCGGTAAAACGCAGGGGATGGCTTTTACGAACGAACAGTTTGAACCCCAGGCGCTGCTCCAGATCGCTGAACTGGTGCGACAGCGCCGATTGGGTTTGATGGAGTTGTGCAGCGGCAGCGGCCAGCGAGCCAGTATTGCGCAGTGCCTGCAATGTCCTTAAGTGTTTCAGTTCGATCATGAGAGTCCTTCACAGTGACAGTGAATAAATTGCGCTTGTGGTTAATACAGTACCTGCTGATTATAGATGTGTAAACATCTGGACGGCTAAATGGGAATATGACGATGGCAATTTTGAATCACACACTGGGTTTTCCACGCGTTGGTCTGCGTCGTGAACTGAAAAAAGCGCAGGAAAGCTACTGGGCAGGTAACTCAACGCAGGAAGAACTGTTAGCGGTTGGCCGCGAGCTGCGCGCTCGCCATTGGCAACAGCAGCAGCAAGCCGGGGTGGATCTGGTGCCGGTCGGCGATTTCGCCTGGTACGATCACGTATTGACCACCAGCCTGCTGCTGGGCAACGTGCCTGCCCGCCACCAAAACAAAGATGGTTCTATCGATCTGGATACGCTGTTCCGCATCGGCCGTGGCCGTGCGCCAACCGGCGAACCTGCCGCCGCGGCGGAAATGACCAAGTGGTTTAACACCAACTACCACTACATGGTGCCTGAATTCCAAAAAGGCCAGCAGTTCAAACTGGGCTGGACCCAACTGCTGGACGAAGTTGACGAAGCGCTGGCGCTGGGCCACAAAATCAAACCTGTGCTGCTGGGGCCGGTAACCTACCTGTGGCTGGGCAAAGTGAAAGGCGAACAGTTCGATCGCCTGTCATTACTGAAAGACATCCTGCCGGTTTATCAGCAAGTGCTGGCCGAACTGGCGAAACGCGGCGTTGAGTGGGTGCAGATTGATGAGCCTGCGCTGGTGCTGGAGCTGCCGCAGGAATGGCTGAACGCCTTCAAACCGGCGTATGAAGCGCTGCAAGGCCAGGTAAAACTGCTGCTGACCACTTACTTCGACAGCATCGGCCATAATCTGGACACCATCCGTGCGCTGCCGGTACAAGGGCTGCATGTGGATCTGGTCGCCGGCCATGACGACGTTACCGCGCTCAACCAGGCGCTGCCGCAAGATTGGCTGCTGTCTCTGGGTGTGATCAACGGCCGCAACGTTTGGCGCGCCGATCTGAGCAACTGGTTTGATCGCCTGCAACCGCTGGTGGGTAGCCGCCAACTGTGGATCGGCTCTTCCTGCTCATTGCTGCACAGCCCTATCGATCTGAGCGTGGAAACCCGCCTGGACGATGAAGTGAAGAGCTGGTTTGCCTTCGCACTGCAAAAATGTGCCGAGCTGGCGCTGCTGACCCAGGCGTTGAACGCGCCGGATGCCGATAAACAGAAACAGCTGGATGCCTACAGCGCGCCAATCCGTGCACGCCGTGAATCCACCCGTGTGCACAATGCGCAGGTGGAAAACCGCCTGGCCGCCATTACCGCCCGCGATATCGAACGCCAGCATGCGTATGTCGAACGTGCGAAAGCGCAGCGTGCGCGTTTCAATCTGCCGGCCTGGCCGACCACCACCATCGGCTCTTTCCCGCAGACCACTGAAATCCGCGGCCTGCGCCTGGACTTCAAACAGGGCCGCCTGGACGGCAACAACTACCGCACCAGTATCGGCGAGCACATTAAACAAGCGGTCGCCGAGCAGGAACGCCTGGGGCTGGACGTGCTGGTGCACGGCGAAGCCGAGCGTAACGACATGGTGGAATACTTCGGTGAAAACCTGGACGGCTTCGTCTTTACCCAGAACGGCTGGGTGCAAAGCTACGGTTCCCGCTGCGTGAAGCCACCGATCATCATCGGCGACATCAGCCGCCCGCAGCCGATCACCGTCGAATGGGCCAAGTTTGCCCAGTCGCTGACCGACAAACCGGTGAAAGGGATGCTGACCGGGCCGGTAACCATCCTGTGCTGGTCGTTCCCGCGTGAAGACGTCAGCCGCGAAGTGATCGCTAAGCAGATCGCTCTGGCGCTGCGTGACGAAGTGGCGGATCTGGAGAAAGCCGGTATCGGCATCATCCAGATCGATGAACCTGCGCTGCGCGAAGGCCTGCCTCTGCGCCAATCTGATTGGGCGGCTTACCTGCGCTGGGCGGTGGATGCCTTCAAGCTCAACGCGGCGGTTGCACAGGATGACACGCAGATCCACACCCATATGTGTTACTGCGAGTTCAACGACATCATGGACTCTATCGCGGCGCTGGATGCAGACGTGATCACCATCGAAACCTCACGCTCTGATATGGACCTGCTGGAAGCGTTCAAAGAGTTTGAATACCCGAACGAAATCGGCCCAGGCGTTTACGATATTCACTCGCCGAACGTGCCAAGCGTGGAATGGATCGAAGCGTTGCTGCGCAAAGCGGCGCAGAACATCCCGGCTGAGCGCCTGTGGGTGAATCCGGACTGCGGCCTGAAAACCCGCGGCTGGCCGGAAACCCGGCTGTCGCTGGAAAACATGGTGCTGGCGGCCAAACGCCTGCGCGAACAGGCATAAGTACCGCGCTACGGCCGCTGGGCCGTAGCGTAGTTGTCATTTGATGGATACACGATGTTGGGCGCTTCGGCGCCCTTTTTTTGTGCCTGCGGTTCTGACCGGCTATCGGGCCCGTTCCTGCGGCGCCACAGAAAACTACGGCGTTATGGCGGCCGAAATCATCACCGCGCCAGCCAAAAACCATGCTAAGTGCACCGCTACTTGCACCATTATTGCTCAAATTGTTGCTCTGCCCCCACTTTTTGCTCGCCGCTATCCGTTATCATCTGGCGTTATCTTTTCTGGGATGAAAGGTGTGACACATGAAACATCCGCTTGAAGCGGTGCTGGCGCCGTTGCTTGACGATCCGTCGGGTGTCCGGCAGGTCTATTTTGCGGGTAACCAGCAGCCGGCGCCGGCGCTGGCCTATCAGGTAAACTTTCCCCGCCTGGAGCTGGTGCTGAGCGGGGAACTGGATATGACATGGCAAGGCAGCCAGGGCGACGGGCAGCAACAGCGGCTGTTGCCGGGGGATGTGCTGTTTGTGCCGGCGCGCGGCTGGAACAACCCCAACTGGCAGCGGCCGGTCACGACGCTGAGCCTGCTTTTCGGCAAACAACAGTTGGGCTACAGCCTATTACAATGGGATGGGCAGAACACGGTGCCGCTGGGAAAAGGCAACGTCGGGCGCCGTGGCCCACGCGTCGGCTCATTTATGCTGCAGGCGTTGACCGAACTGGCCTGGCACCAGAGCGATCAGCCCACCGCGCGTTTTCTGGTCAAAGGGTTGCTGAGCCATGCGCTGGATCTGTTCAGCTCTTCGGTGCAAACCGCCTCGCGCAGCCAGGCGCTGTTTGGCGCGGTGCGCGATTATCTGGAAGAACACTACCGCGAGCCGCTAACCCGTGAATCGGTGGCGCAGGCGTTTTATATCTCCCCGAACTATCTCTCCCACCTGTTCCAAAAATCCGGCGGCGTCGGGTTCAATGAATACCTGAACCATGTGCGCCTGGAGCAGGCCAAGCACCTGCTCAAGCGTTACGATATGAAGGTGAAGGAAGTGGCGCACGCCTGCGGCTTTGTCGACAGCAACTATTTCTGCCGTATCTTCCGCAAAAACACCGAGCGTTCGCCCTCGGAATACCGCGGGCAATACCGTAGCGAACTGAGCGAACGGGAATAGGCGGCTATTCCACCAGAATATGGGTTTCCTGCGGTGAGGTGGCCGCTTTGCGCACCGCGCTAAAGGCCTTTTCCGGCTGGCACAGGAAGGTATTGATGGCGGTTTGCACGCAGCGGCGGTGGGTGAAGCGCTCGCTGCCTTCCAGTTGGATATCGGTGATCAGCAGCACCACATCGGCCTGCGCCAGATCCTGCTCCGTCAGGGGGTTTTCAATCCCCAATGCTCCCTGGGTTTCGACCTTCAGCGGCCATTTTTCCTGCGCGCACAGCTTTTCCAGCTTTTCGGCCGCCATATAAGTGTGCGCAACGCCACTGACGCAGGCGGTTACCGCCACCAGCTTAATCGACATGCCAACCCCCTTGCGTTAACCCCCGGTCACCACCCGGTATCCTGCTGCTTCGGCCATGGCGCGCAACGGCGCAATGTCCTGCTCGGTTGGCGGCGCCACATCGCGTAGCGGGTAATCGCGCCCCAGCAGTTCATACTTGGCCGCGCCGTATTGGTGGAACGGCAGCAGATGGATCTCTTTTAACGCGAAAGGGGCCAGAAAAGCCAGTATCTGCGCGACATTTTCCTGGCTGAGGGTGTAACCGGGGATCAGGGGAACGCGTGGAGTGAGGGCCACGCCGCGTGCGGCCAGGGCGGCGAAGTTAGCCAGCACCCGCGGTTGGTTGATGTTCAATACGCGCCTTGCGGTGCCGGTGTCCATGATTTTCAGATCGAACAGCACCTGATCGCAATGCTCCGTCAGCAGCAACAACCTGGGCAGCGGCGCGTCGCCGGCGGTCTCTATCGCCGTGTGGATGCCGTACCGGCGCAGGCGCTGGAGCAGTTGCCCGGCGAAGGGCGCCTGCATCAGCACTTCGCCGCCGGAGAGCGTTACGCCCCCGCCGGAAGTGCGGTAAAACACCTCGTCTTTCAGTAACTGTTGCAGCAGGGCCTCCAGCCCGATGAATTGCCCGATGCGCTCCAGCGCCCCGCTTGGGCATTCGTCGGGATCGTTCAAGCAGGGCTGGCAGTGCAGGCATTTGGCCATGCGCCGCACGATGTGCTGCCGCGGCGACATGGATTCCGGGTTGGCGCACCACGGGCAGGTGTGCGGGCACCCTTTGAAGAACACCACGCTGCGGATGCCGTGGCCGTCATTCAGCGAATAGCGCTGGATGTTGAAAATATGGCCCTGCGGCCCGCTGGGCGCCCGGTCTGCACCGGGCGCGATCAGGCTACAGTTGATGCGCTGTACGGCGGATGATGTCATCCTGGATCTCCTTCGACAGCTCAACGAAGAATGCGCTGTAACCGGCGACGCGCACCACCAGCCCGGCGTAGTCCTGCGGCCTGGCCTGGGCGGCGCGCAGCGTCTCGGCGTTTACCACGTTGAACTGGATATGCTGCAGTTTGAGCTTGGTGAAGGCGCCGAGGAAATCCGCCAGCTTGTTCAACCCGGCCTGGCCTTCCAGCGTGCTGGGGGTGAACTTCACGTTCAGCAGGGTGCCGTTGGACAGCAGGTAGTTGTCCAGCTTACTGACCGATTTGAGCACCGCCGTCGGCCCCTGCGCGTCCTGGCCCAGCATCGGCGAAAGCCCGCCGTCCGCCAACTGCTCGCCCGCCAGCCGCCCGTCCGGCGTCGCGCCGACTACCGCCCCCAGCGGGACGTGGGCGGAAACGGTATACGAACCCGGTGTGAACTGGCCGCCGCGCGGGTTACGGTATTTTTCCACCTCTTTGCAGTAAAAACGCAGCAGTTCGGCGCTGATCAGGTCAACTTCGTCAATATCATTGCCATATTTATCAAAGCGGTTGATCAGCCGTGCGCGGATTTTCTGCCCTTCCTGGGTGGCAAAGTTATCTTTCAGCGTGGCCAACAACTGATCGAAGCTCACGCGCTGCTGATCAAACACCAGCCCCTTAAGGGCATACAGCGAGTCGCTTAGGTTGGCGATACCGATACCCTGCACGCCGGAGAAGTTATAGCGGGCGCCGCCGGCGGTAATGTCTTTGCCGCTTTGCAGGCAATCTTCCACGAACGACGACAGCAGCGGCACCGGCGCCCAGTCGCGGTGGCCGATATCACAGACGTTGCTGCCTTCGGCCATCAGCCTGACGTAGTGGCGGATTTTTTCCCGGATCTGGCTGAGTAACTGCGGATAGGTCAGCGCGGCGTTGCCTTCGTTTTCCAGCAGCGCCAGCTCCATCACCTTCAGCAGGTTGAACATCGCAATATCATGCAGGCCGTAGGTGCGGCCGGGGATCGACAGCTCCACGCAACCCACCACCGAATAATCGCGCGCGTCTTCCAGCGTGACGCCGCGGTTGAGAAACGCCGGCACCACCACCTCATCGTTGAACACCTGCGGGATACCGGTGCCCAGGCGGATGGTTTCGGCGGTTTTCAGCAGGAACGGCCGATCGATAAACTCATTCACCCGCACGCCAAGGTTCGGTTGCGGCAGGCGGATGCTCTGGTAGGCGTCCAGGCACAGGAACGACAGCACGTTGACTGCGCTGCGCCCGGTCTCCGTCAGGCCGCCCAGCAAAATGGTGTAGCCAGTGGGGAAGCCGGCGAAGTAGCGTGCGCTGGCGGTGGAACGCAGCAGCACGATGTCGTTGCACTTCACCCACAGGCTTTCCAGCAGTTCGCGCAGGAAGGCCGGATCGTCACCCTGGTTGAGCGAAGCCTGGTAGAACGACAGCATGTACTGATCGAAGCGGCCGAGCGACAGCGAACTGGCGTTGGATTCATACTGCAGGATGATGTTCATGTACCAGAACAGTTGGCAGGCCTGATAAAAATCCTGTGGTCGTTGATGGGCCACCTGCTCAGAAATGTGGGCGATGCGCAGCAGTTCCGCCTTGCGCGCGGCGTTTTCGCACGCCGCCGCCATCTGCTGCGCCAGGCCGGCGTAGCGCAGGATATGTCGCTGTGACGCTTGCAACAGCAGCAGCGCCGCTTGGTAAAAGGCGTTGTCCGGCTGCTGCGCCACATAGTGCTGCAGTTCGGCCAACAGGGCATCCAGGCCGTTATTCAATAAGCGCGGGTAATCAATGATGATATGCCCCTGGCCTTTATCGGTCTGGTTGATACTGAAAATTTGGGTCTGGGTGGCGGCCTTGACCGCCGCCGGCATCTGGCCGTTGATGAAATCCTTCATGGAGCGCTGTGCCCAGTAAGGGTAGAGCTGTTCGCGGTATACGTGTTTATCCTGTTCAGAAATGGCGAAGCGATCCTGTGGGCGGGTAGGGAAGGTATCAAGCTCCTGCAGCAGCCAGTAGGGGTCCATCTCCGGCGACACAATGCCGGCGCGCGGTTTGATGGTACGGTTGCCGGCGATCAGTTCATCATCACGGATGCCGATCGCCACGTGATCGAGGATATGCGCCGTGGCCCTGGCCCGCCGCAGCAGGGTGGGTTGCCCTTCGGTCTGGCGGTGGCTGGCGGTATACAGCAGCGCCCGCTCCAGCGAGATTTCGCGCGGGGCGGAAAACAGGGCGGCTTTCAGGCGTTCGATACGGGATGTCATGAGGTTATCCTTCTTCCTACGGAACGGGCAAACAACCCCGGCGCAGGCGCACCGGGGCCGGCGGTCAGGCGGTTTGCGCCAGGTGTGCGGCGATCTTGTCCATGATGGCGTCGGCACGTTTCACCGCGTCGCTGATCGCCACGCGCACCACGGTTTTGCCTTTGAAGCGTTCTTCAAGCTTGATGCCGATGTCTTTGGTCAGGATCACCAGATCGGCGGCGGCCACGTCTTGCGGCGTGAGTTCGTTTTCCAGACCGATGGAACCCTGGGTTTCTACCTTGCATTGCCAGCCCTTGGCTTTCGCCGCGCGTTCAATGGCTTCGGCGGCCATGTAGGTGTGGGCGACGCCGGATGGGCAAGCGGTTACAGCAATAATGTTAGCCATGATTATCTCCTTCGTATGCAAAGCGCCGTCTTATCGGCGTTTGCCGCCCGCACGGGCGCGGTTTAGTTGATTTCAAAATCCAGATCCAGATCGCTCTCTTTTGCCGCCGCCGCCTGTTTTTTGGCCGCGAAACTTTTGAGCAGGTTAACCAGCAGTGCCGTTACCGTCATACCGACCAGCAGCGCGATGATGAAGCCCAGTTTGCCTTCCACCACCGGCAGCACGATAAGCCCGCCCCAGCCGGCATAGCACTGTGCGCCCAGCAAGGCCGCGGTGGTGGCTGCGCTGGCGGCGCCGATCATAATCGCCGGGATCACGCGCAGCGGATCGGCGGCGGCGAACGGGATTGCCCCTTCGGTGACGCCGACGCAGCCCATCAAAATGGCGGCCTTACCGGCTTCGCGTTCTTCTACAGTGTAATATTTCCGGCCGATCAGGGTGGCGAACCCCAGCCCGAGCGGTGGGGTGGCGATCGCCACGGCGGCGATGGCGACCACGGTGTAAACCCCCTGCGCCACGCAGATCAGCATGAAGGCATAGGCCACTTTGTTCACCGGGCCGCCCATATCGAAGGCCAGCATCAGCCCCATAATGATCGCCAACACCACGATGCTGCCTTGCTGCATGCCCTGCAGCCATTCCGTCAGGCCGGTGGTCAGCGCGCCGATCGGCGCTCCCAGCCCCCACATCATGATGCCGGCCGTCAGCAGCGTGCCGATGATGGGGATCACGAAGATCGGCATCACCGAACGCAGGATCTTCGGCACCGGGATCTTCTTCAGGTAAAACACGATCGTCCCGCCCAGCAGGCCGGCGATAATGGCGCCAAAGAAGCCGGCGCCGAAGGAAGCGCCCACCCAGGCGCCGATGGCCGCCGGGGCCAGCGCGGAGCGATCGGCAATGGAGTAGCCGATGTAAGCCGCCAGGAAAGGCACCATCAGCGTCAGGCCGGCGACGCCGATATCAAACAGCTTTTTCAGGTTGGGATCGGTTGCGGCGTCCGGCACCGCCCCTTTGCCGTACAGCATGACGGAAACCGCCAGTAAAATGCCGCCGGCCACCACAAACGGGATCATGTGGGATACGCCGGTCATCAGGTGCTGGCGCGTATTTTTTAGGATGTTTATCAGCTCTTTCATCATTCATTCCCCCGGTGTTAACCAGCGTGCTCTGAGTACAGAAACCATCAGGAAAAATAACCCTTGCTGGAGAAAGGTTGTTGCCTAACACAATAGGCAAGCGCCCTGCGCGCCAACAGTGGATAAAGTTGCCATTTACTGGATTTTTGTAATGTCAGGGGAAAAGTGAGATCCAACGCAAATTGCACAGCGAGATAAAACGCCGCCGGTATGGCTCGCTTTGTGAGCCAGTTCGCATTTATGCCAGTATCTTACATTTGTCCAGCGTTTGGCATTTTTGTCCGCTAGCCGTCGCGGGGCGGCGGCTCTTATCCTTGTGGCAAACCGGTGCTTTCCGGCACTGCTTTGATATGAGGAAATATCAATGGCCAAAATCGTGACGTTTACCTGCTCGCTGCCCAATGGCATCCATGCCCGCCCGGCCAGCCACATTGAAAGCCTGTGTAACGGGTTTAGCTCGCACTTTCACTGGCATAATCCGCGTACCGGCATCACGGGGGATGGTAAAAGCGTGCTGTCGCTGATCGGCGCCGATATCCTGCTCGGCGACCAATGCCAGGTGACGATTGAAGGGGAAGATGAGCAGGGTGCCTTTGAGCGCCTGAGCCACTTCATTACCCATGAATTCCCGCATTGCGACGAACCGCTGCCGCAGGAAGCGGGGGCTGATGAACTGGAGCCGGTGCCGGCCGCGCTGGCCAACCTGCAACCCACCTTGCTGCGCGCTAAAGCGGTAAGCCAGGGCTCGGCGCTCGGCAAACTGGTGCATTTGGCGCGGGTCGATCTCGGCGCGCTGGGCGATCTGCCGGCGTCGGCCGGGGTTGAGCAGGAACAGCAACGGCTGGCCGACGGCCTGGCCTGTTTAAGCAAAGCGCTGGAGCTGCAACTGATGGCCGGCGCCGGTACCGCCACGGCCGTGCTGGAGGCGCACCGTTCACTGCTGCGCGACGCGGCCTTCCGCCAGCATCTGTTGGACGGCGTGCTGCAAGGCGCCAGCTGCGCCGCGGCTATCGTCGCCACCGCCGCCCACTTTAGCCAGCAGTTGGCGCAGTCCGCCAGCGCCTACCTGCGCGAGCGCGAGCTGGACATCCGCGATCTGTGCTTCCAACTGCTGCAGCAGATTTACGGCGAGCCGCGTTTCCCCTGCCAGCAGGCGCTGCATGAAGACAGCATCTGCCTGACTGACGATCTGACGCCGAGCCAGTTTCTGGAACTGGACAAGCGCTATCTGAAAGGGCTGCTGTTAGGCAGCGGCGGCAGCACCTCGCATACCGTAATTTTGGCACGCTCGTTCAATATCCCGACGCTGGTGGGCGCTGACGCCGCCGCGTTGCAGCCCTACCTGAATCAACAGGTACAGATCGACGGCGATCTGGGGCTGGTCGCCTGCGATCTTAACGAACCGGTACGGCGCTATTACCGCCAGGAACAATGGTTGCGTGAACAGTTGCGCCAGCAGCAAAGCGCTTATCTGGCCGCACCGGCCCACACCGCCGACGGCGTGCGGATGGAAGTGGCGGCCAACATCGCCCATGCGGTGGAGGCCAAAGCCGCGTTTGCCAACGGCGCCGAATCGATAGGCTTGTTCCGCACGGAAATGCTGTATATGGACCGCACCACGGCGCCGACGGAAGACGAACTGTACAACATCTATTGCCAGGCGGTGGAAGCGGCCGCCGGCAAACCGATTATCGTGCGCACCATGGATATCGGCGGCGACAAACCGGTGGATTACCTCAACATTCCGGCGGAAAACAACCCGTTCCTCGGCTATCGCGCGGTGCGCATTTATCAGGAATTCCTGCCGCTGTTTCGCACCCAGTTGCGTGCCATCCTGCGCGCTTCCGCCCACGGCCCGCTGAAAGTGATGATCCCGATGATCTCTTCGATGGAAGAGATCCTGTGGGTGAAGGATCAACTGACCGAAGTAAAACAGGCGCTGCGCGGCGGGCAGGTGCCGTTTGATGAAAAGATCCCGCTCGGCATCATGTTGGAAGTGCCTTCCGTGCTGTTCATCATTGAACAGTGCTGTGAAGAAATAGATTTCTTTAGCATCGGCAGCAACGATCTGACGCAGTACCTGCTGGCGGTGGATCGCGATAACGCCAAGGTGACCAAGCATTACAACAGCCTCAACCCGGCGTTTTTGCGCAGCCTGGATTATGCGGTGCGCGAAGTGCATCGGCAGGGCAAATGGATTGGCCTGTGCGGCGAACTGGGGGCAAAAGGCTCGGTGCTGCCGCTGCTGGTGGGGATGGGGCTGGACGAAATCAGCATGAGCGCCCCGGCGATCCCGGCCACCAAGGCGCGGCTGGCGAAGCTCGACAGCCGCGAGTGCCGCCTGTTGCTCAACCGCGCCATGGCCTGCCGCACGTCGCTGGCGGTGGAACACCTGCTGGCGCAGTTCCGTATGGAACAAAGCGATGCGCCGCTGATCACCCCTCAATGCATTGCTCTTGATGCCGATTGGCGCAGCAAGGAGGAAGTGATCAAAGGCATGGTGGATAACCTGCTGCTGGCCGGGCGCTGCCGCTATCCGCGCAAACTGGCGGCCGATGTATGGGCGCGCGAGGCGGTCTTCTCTACCGGGCTGGGGTTTGGCTTCGCTATCCCGCACACCAAATCGGAGCACATTGAACAATCGACCATCAGCGTGGCCAAACTGGCCCACCCGGTGGCGTGGGGCGATGAGGAGGCGCAGTTCGTCATTATGCTGACGCTGAACAAACACGCCGCGGGCGATCAGCACATGCGTATTTTCTCCAAACTGGCCCGGCGCATTATGCATGAAGGCTTTCGCGCCGCACTGGTCAACGCAGACTCCGCCCAGCAGGTGGTTAGCCTGCTGCAACAGGAACTTGAACTGTAATTTATTCCGGGCGCATGGGCGCCCCTTTGTTTAGCTGTGGGGAACCATTATGGAACTTTATCTCGATACCGCCGATGTCAGCGCCGTCAAGCGCCTGGCGCGCATTCTGCCTTTGCAGGGGGTGACGACGAACCCGAGCATCGTCGCCAATTCGCGTACTCCGTTGTGGGACGTGCTGCCGGCGCTGCGCGATGCGTTGGGCGGTGAAGGCCGGCTGTTTGCCCAGGTTTTGGCCAACAACGCGGCCCGCATGGTGGAAGAAGCGGTATTACTGCATGAACGGGTGCCGGAGCTGGTGGTGAAAGTCCCGGCCACGGCGGAAGGGCTGGCGGCCATCAAGGCGCTGAAGGGCATGGGCATTCCAACGCTGGGCACTGCGGTGTACGGCGCCGCGCAGGGGCTGCTTTCGGCGTTGGCGGGGGCGCAGTACGTGGCGCCTTACGTCAACCGGCTGGATGCGCAGGGCGGCAATGGCATTGCCACCGTACGAGAATTGCAACAATTGCTTACGCTGCATGCGCCGCACGCCCAGGTGCTGGCGGCCAGCTTTAAAACGCCGCGCCAGGCGCTGGAGTGCCTGCTGGCGGGCTGCGGGGCGATAACCTTGCCAGTCGATGTGGCGGAACAGTTCATCACCGCGCCGACAGTGCAGGCCGCGGTGGAAAAATTTGAGCACGACTGGTGCGGCGCATTTGGCGCTTTGCAGCTATAACATACGCCGCCGCGGTTCAGGCCTGGGGCTCGCCGGTGACGCCGTGCCGGGCAAACCAGGCCAGCATCCGTTGCCAACCATCGGCGGCGGCTTCGGCATCGTAGCTGGGGCGATAGTCGGCGTTGAAGGCGTGGCCGGCGTCCGGATAAACCACGATCTCGGCGTCGGCATTCGCCGCGCGGATCGCCTGGCGCATGGTTTCCACCGTGTTCAGCGGGATGCCGGTATCCTTGCCGCCATACAGCCCCAGCACGGGCGCTGACAGCTCGGTGGCAATATCCACCGGGTGTTTCGGCGTATTGAGGGTTTTCTCTCCGACCAGCTTGCCATACCAGGCGACGGCCGCTTTCAACTGCGGGTTATGCGCTGCGTACAGCCAGGCGATGCGTCCGCCCCAGCAAAAACCGGTGATCGCCAGCTTATCTGGCGCCCCGCCGTGCTGCAGGGCCCAGTGGGCGGTATGATCCAGGTCCATCAGCACCTGGCTGTCCGGCACTTTACTCACCAGATTCTGCAACAGTTCACTGATATCGCTATAGTTACTGGCATCCCCCTGGCGGAAGTACAGCTCCGGGGCGATCGCCAGATAGCCCTGTTTGGCCAGCCGCCGGCACAGATCCCGAATATGTTCATGAACGCCAAAGATCTCCTGAACCACCAGTACCACCGGTAAGGGGCCACGTTGGTTATCGGGCCGGGCAAGGTATGCCGGCAGGGATTCGTTCTGCACCGGGATAGTGGTTTCGCCGGCGTGAATGCCCTGTTCGTCGGTGTGCCGGGTGGTGGCGGCCAACGGTTTGACGGCCGGGCTGAAGCCCTGCTGGCTTTGCTGTTGCGTCGTTTGGCTCTCGGTTTTCATCGTGGTCTCCGTGTAAAAGGAAAACGGGGCGGGATCTGGTTAACTATAGGCTCGATTCCGCACGGTGGCAGCCCCACCCTGTTCGCCGCCGGGCAACGGCGTTGGGCGTTGGGCTACACCGCGCAAGGCCGCTGCGCCTGGCCTGCCGCTTGGCCGCGCTGACACTGCGCGAGGGGTAAGCGGCCGGTTAATTTTGTGATAATTATCACAATAAATATGTATTCTGAAATTCGTTTTCTGTTAACAAGTGATTCGCGTCACGAAATTGGCGATGGATTTTCAGTAGAGTGCGTTTTTGTTCCTCCGACTAAACATGAATAATGAGGGATCCGGTATGTCTCAATCAGATGTCTTCCATCTTGGCCTGACCAAATCCGATTTGCAGGGGGCGCAATTGGCGATCGTCCCCGGCGATCCGCAACGCGTAGAAAAAATCGCCAGGCTGATGGAAAACCCAGTGCATCTGGCTTCTCATCGTGAATTCACCACCTGGCGGGCGGAACTCGACGGCAAGCCCGTCATCGTGTGTTCAACCGGCATCGGCGGCCCTTCCACGTCGATCGCGGTGGAAGAATTGGCGCAGTTGGGCATCCGTACTTTTCTGCGGATCGGCACTACCGGCGCGATCCAGCCTGACATCAACGTGGGCGATGTGTTGGTGACCACGGCGGCGGTGCGCCTGGATGGCGCCAGCCTGCACTTTGCGCCGATGGAGTTCCCGGCGGTTGCCGATTTTGCCTGTACCACCGCGCTGGTCGAGGCGGCGAAAGCCAGCGGCGCCACGACCCATATCGGCGTGACCGCCTCTTCCGATACCTTCTACCCCGGCCAGGAACGTTACGATACGTATTCCGGCCAGGTGGTGAGCCGCTTCAAGGGCTCAATGGCCGAATGGCAGGCGATGGGCGTGATGAACTACGAAATGGAATCCGCCACCCTGTTGACCATGTGCGCCAGCCAGGGGCTGCGCGCCGGGATGGTGGCCGGGGTGATCGTTAACCGCACCCAGCAGGAAATTCCGGATGCGCAAACCATGAAGCAAACTGAAACCCACGCGGTGCAAATCGTGGTGGAAGCCGCACGCCGCCTGCTGTAACCCGCCTCGTTGCCAATGGGCCGCCGCTGCGGCCCATTTTTCATTTCATCATAATCTGTTACGGTGGCAGGCACTGGCGCCATCTGCGCAGCCTGCTGTGTTTTGTGATGGGATGTATCCGCTGCCTGTATCGCGCTGTTTGTCGACAACAATAACGAGGATGTCTATGACCGCTCAGATTCCGCTTCACCCTTCACTGGCCCCGCTCGACGGCGGCATCAACTTTCGTGATTTAGGCGGCAATAGCGTCGCTAATGGCCGCCGTATCAAGCGTGGGTTGCTGTTCCGTGCCGGCGCGCTCGATCGCTTAACGCCGCGTGACTGTGCGTTTTTGGCCGGCGTGCCGGTCAGCACCGTGCTGGATTACCGCGACAGCGATGAAGTGCAGGATAAGCCGGATGTGCTGTGGCCCGGCGCCGATTACCATCATTTCCCGGCCAACCCGTTGAGCAGCGAAGTGAATGCCAATCTGGAAAAGCTGAACAACGAGGTGCTGGCGGCTTTTGACAGCCAGGCCTTTATGCTGCAGCTGTATCGCCGCCTGCCGTTCAATAACCCGGCCTACCGGCAACTGGCCGCTCTGCTGTTGCAAACGGAAAGCGGCGCCATCGTGCAGCACTGCGCCGTGGGTAAAGACCGCACCGGCGTCGGCTCTGCGTTGGTGTTGTTGGCCCTTGGGGCGGATGAGGCCACGGTGCTGGAGGATTACCTGCTGACCGAAACCACGCTGGCGGCCTTCCGCGAACAGATGCTGGATCAGCTTTCGAGCCGCCTGAACGCCGCGGCGCTGGCCCAGTTTGCCTACGTGCTCGGCGCCCGCGAAGAGTTCCTGACCACCGCCCTTGGCTGCATCCGCGAACAGTACGGTTCGCCGGCGCGCTGGCTGGAGGCGGAGTATGGCCTGGGGCCGCAACAGCGTGACGTGCTACAGGCACGCTATCTGGAGCCTGCCGTTTAGCCCGCTAGCCGGGAAATACGTTATGTTTAACCGGTGTTTAAGCGGCACGGGGCGCGATTCCTTATTCTGTGCGTAGGACAGCCCCATTGAAGGAGTGTGCATTGAGTCTGAATGATGTGATCCACTGGGTCAGCGAAATGGTACGTCAGCATGAAGGCTGGGCGATCCCGATTATCTTTTTCCTGGCATTTGGCGAATCCCTGGCTTTTCTGTCGCTGCTGTTGCCGGCCACGGTGATCCTGCTGGCGCTGGGGGCGCTGATCGGCGAAAGCGGCATCGCTTTCTGGCCGATCTGGGCGGCGGCGGCGGCCGGTGCATTTTTCGGCGACTGGCTTTCCTACTGGGTGGGCTACCACTATCAGGATCGCGTGGCGCATATGTGGCCGCTTTCCCGTAACCCCAAGCTGCTGGCGCGCGGCCATGCGTTCTTTGAGCGCTGGGGCGTGATGAGCATTTTCTTCGGCCGGTTCTTTGGCCCGCTGCGTGCGGTGGTGCCGCTGGTCGGGGGGATCTGCGCCATGCCGCAGCGCTACTTCCAGTCGGCCAACCTGGCTTCGGCGATGATTTGGGCCTTCGGCATTCTGGCGCCGGGCGCGTTTGGCATCCAGTGGATCAGCCGTTGGATGGGCTAAGGCCGCCATCGCGATATTTTTGCTGCCGGGTGGTTTTATTTGGCCGTAAGCGCTTGGCGCTTACGGCGTTACGCTTTTCTATTACTTGAATTATTTGGGGTGGAAAATAAATAAAGAGTGCGAAACCGATCACGAAACTATCCCAATTAAAAAAAAGCATATTTTCTTCTTTTCCTGATGTGTTAGTCTCACTGAAACTGGATTGTTACTGTTTAACGACAGGCAAAACCCAAACCTATTCGCCACTGGCCATATAGGGTTGGGTTTTTTTGTTTTTAATAAATTAGTTTTTATCTGTAGTATCTGTTTTTCTGTGCCTATTATTCAATGAGGAATATAAGATGAACATAAAAAAATGGTTATTAATTTCTTTGCTTGCCGTTTCAACGGTATTAATCAATAACGCGACCGCCGCAGGGGAAGACAGCGTTAATATTTACTTTGCCCGCCACGGGAAAACGGTGCTCAATACTTACGATCGCGTGCAAGGGTGGGTTGATTCGCCATTGACCGCTCCCGGCATTGAAACCGCCCGCTACCTTGGCGCCGGGTTAAAGGATATCCCGTTTAGCCGTTATTACACCAGTGATGCCGGGCGGCAACGGGAAACCATGCAGATTATCCTGCAGGAAATGGGCCAACCCCAGGCGCCAGTGGTGGCGCTTCGTGGCTTGCGCGAGGTATTCTTCGGCGGTTTTGAAGGGCTGCCGAACGCGGATATGCTCAATGCTACCGCGAAAAAATTAGGCTTTGCCGACAGTAAAGCTATGCTGGCGGCGATGACGGCGGGCGATATAACGGTGCCTGTCGTGATAGACGCCATCAGCCAAATTGACGAGAAGCAAGCGGCGGAAAACGCCGCCCAGGTGAAAGTCCGCACGCAGCAGGCGTTGCATACGATGGTGCAGGATGCGTTAAAAGCCGGGGATAAAAATGTACTGGCTGTCTCTTCCGGGCTTTCCATGCTGATGATGATTTCAGATATGACCGACAGCCCGGCAAAAAATATGCCGCTGGCCAACGCCGCGGTAGTCAAAATTACCTATAAAAACGGTAAATATACCGTAGCCGATATTGGCGATATGCAATATGTCGCCAAAGGAAAGGCGGCGCTGGAAAAAACGCCGTAGCGCAGAGCGCCGAAATAGCAAAAGTGTGCGATAAGGCGGAAGAGTAATTCTCCGTCAGTGGATTGCTATTTTTTATATCAGGGAGAGTCATTGCAATGAAAACTTATTCCACCCGAAGCTTTATTCATATCCTGCTCTTGTTTTTCATCACAAATGCTGCTGCGGAAAGCACGCTTAGCGCAATGGTTGCTTCGCCTTTTTTCACCGATAGCCAGGCGGAAATAACGTTAAAGAATTACTGGAAATATTTAAAGGAAGATGCCGCCAACCCAAAGGCGGTGCATAACGCTTGGGGGCAGGGGGCCGCGTTGGGTTATCAGTCCGGCTATCTGGCTGACACGATCGGCGCCGATATCCATTACTATGGCGCGGTAAAGTTGGGGGCCAGCGATTATTTTAATTCCCGTGGCGTGCTGTACAGCACCGATAGCGTCAGCAGCAAACACAATGCTGCCGGCTACAGCAAGTTTGGCCAGCGTTATATCAAGCTGAAGGGGAATATCGGCGGCGCCGATCTCAACGCGCGTGTCGGTTGGCAAATGTTGCGCAATGATGGCGTGATTACCACCTCGAACCGCCTTTCTCCGACCACCTATTTGGGCTGGAACGGCGGGGTGAGGCATGCCGGCTTTTCGCTGCACGGCGCCTATGTTGAACGCAGCATGGAACGCAACTCACCGAATAGTCTGCGCCTGCAAACCAACGATGGGCGTTACATCCAGCATCTGTTTAGCGGTGAGCTGGGCTATGAGGGCAATGCGTTTACCGGCCAACTGGCGTACGGTGAATCGCAAAACTACCTGCGCCGCCAGATCCTGCGTATAGCGTTCAAGCCGGAGGCAACGCTTAGCCTGGGCAGCCAGATTTATACCACGCAGGCGCTGGAAGGTTACCAAGCGATGGCGTTGAGCAAACGCCACTTTGACCGGCACGCCAATCATTATGCCCTTGACGCCAAATGGCAGGCGCCGCGCTGGAGCCTTAAGCTCGGTATTGGCCATACGCGGGCGCCAAAGGGCGGCGGCGAGCTTGGTTTTTATCCACGCCATATGACAAAGAATTCTCGCGGCACGTTCACCTCAATGGCCTATGCGGGCGAAGACTATATGCGTGACGGGGAAACCGTGTTGGCTGCGCTGGCCGAATACCGTATTACACCCGAGTTCACTGCCGGCGTGACGGGCAACTTTGGGCAGTTCAGCTATCAGGGCGTCGCCGTGCGTACCGGCGAGCTCAACGTTTTTGGCCGCTGGGCGCCTTCTCATCCTACATTAAACAATCTGACGGTGTTCGCCATGGTTGGGCCGGGCTGGTCTTATAAAAACGTGAATAAAACGCCGGTGATAGCCAACGGGCATTACCGGACGGCGCATACCCTGGGCGCCGAGTTTATCGCCGAATATCGCTTCAAATTATTTTAGCCCGGCGCTTCCCTTTATCGCCCAGGTTGCCGGTGCGTCGGCGTGGTTATTCGGCCCACTTCCTGATAAAAACAAACTGGACATCCATACAGCAGCCCTTTAACGTGGCTGGCAGCAGGCGCGTTTGCGCCGAAACGGCATTGCGTATACAGGAGGCAGGGTGGATACCAGCGTGATTTATGGTATTGGCGGCGTGGCGATCGGCCTGTTGCTGGGGTGGCTGATCGCCAACCTGCAGGTGCAGCGACACCGGGCGCAGCATGAGACGGAACTGCGCCTGCGGGAGCAGGCATTGCAGCAGGCGCAGCAGGAAATCGCCGCGCGCCAGGAGCAACAGCAGCGCTATGAACAGCAACTGCGGCAGAACGATCTGGAACTGCGCAACCTGCACAGCCAAATGGCCGCCGGGCAGGAGAAGCTACAGCAGCTTAACCATTGGCGCAGTGAATGCGAACAGCTCAATCAGGAACTACGCGCCCAGCGTGAAGTGAACAGCGCCCAAGAAGCCGAACTGCGTGAGGTGACCATTCGCCTGGAAGAAACGCGCATGGCGGCGGAAGAAAAACAGCGCTTGCTGCTTAACAGCGAGCAGCGCCTGACCACCCAATTCGAAAACCTGGCCAATCGCATCTTCGAGCACAGTGGCCGCAAAGTGGATGAGCAGAACAGGCAAAGTCTGGATCGGCTGTTGTTGCCCTTGCGTGAGCAACTGGATGGCTTTCGCCGCCAGGTGCAGGAAAGCTTCGGCCAGGAAGCGCGCGAACGCCATACCCTGACCCACGAAATCCGTAACCTGCAACAACTGAATGCGCAAATGGCGCGCGAAGCCATCAACCTGACCAAGGCGCTGAAAGGGGATAATAAAACCCAGGGCAACTGGGGCGAGGTGGTGTTGAGCCGGGTGCTGGAAGCCTCTGGCCTGCGCGAAGGCCATGAATATGAAACCCAGGTCAGCGTGCGGCTGGATCACCAAAGCCGGATGCAGCCAGACGTGATCGTCCGCCTGCCGCAGGGCAAGGACGTGGTGATCGACGCCAAAATGTCGCTGGTGGCCTATGAGCGCTATTTTAACAGCGAAGACGATCTGGCGTGTGAAGCGGCGCTGAGTGAGCATATTTCCTCATTGCGTAACCATATCCGCATGCTGGGCCGCAAGGATTATCAGCAGTTGCCCGGTTTGCGTTCGCTGGATTATGTGCTGATGTTTATCCCGGTTGAGCCGGCGTTCCTGTTGGCGATCGATCGCGAGCCGGAGCTGATCGGAGAAGCGTTGCAGCACAATATCATGCTGGTCAGCCCCACGACGCTGCTGGTGGCGCTGCGCACCATCACCAATCTGTGGCGCTATGAGCACCAAAGCCAGAACGCCCAGCGCATCGCCGAACGGGCTGCAAGGCTGTATGACAAAATGCGGCTGTTCGTTGACGATATGTCCGCGCTGGGGCAAAGCCTGGATAAGGCCCAGGGCAGCTACCGCCTGGCAATGAACAAGCTGAGCGAAGGGCGCGGCAACCTGATCGGCCAGACCGAAGGGTTCCGGGCGTTGGGTGTTGAGGTAAAACGGCCGATTAACCCAGCGTTGGCGCAACGGGCCCGCGAGCAGGACGTGGGGGAAGCCGGCGGCGATGCGGTGGTTAGCTCGCTGCCCACGGCGAGCGAAGATGAAAATGGCGATGAACAATCGCGCAGCGCATCACAGGGATGATACGCGTTAGGTGGGGAATTGCGCGCCGTTCTGATACACTTCATAGACTAAATTGACTCAATAGCAGGCGGGACAATGGCAGATCAATCGCAGGAAACGACCGATTTCGGTTTTCGCACCGTAGCACGCGAAGAAAAACAGGCTATGGTGGCTAACGTTTTTCATTCGGTCGCGGCCAAGTATGACGTGATGAACGACCTGATGTCGTTCGGTATCCATCGCATCTGGAAGCGTTTTACCATTGATTGCAGCGGCGTGCGCAGCGGCCAGCGCGTGCTGGATCTTGCCGGCGGAACGGGCGATCTGGCGGCCAAATTCTCCCGCATGGTGGGTGAGCAGGGGCAGGTGGTGCTGGCGGACATCAATGACTCCATGCTGAAGATGGGGCGCGAAAAGCTGCGCGATCGCGGTATTGTCGGTAATGTCAGCTATGTGCAGGCCAACGCCGAAGCGTTGCCGTTCCCGGATAATTACTTTGATTGCATCACCATCTCTTTTGGCCTGCGCAACGTGACCGATAAAGATAAAGCGCTGCGCTCCATGTTCCGCGTGCTGAAGCCCGGTGGCCGTTTGCTGGTGCTGGAGTTCTCCAAGCCGCTGCTGGCGCCGCTTAGCAAAGCCTATGACGCCTACTCCTTCCACGTGCTGCCGAAGATCGGCGAGTTGGTGGTGAAAGATCCCGAAAGCTACCGTTACCTGGCCGAATCCATCCGTATGCATCCGGATCAGGAAACCCTGAAAGGCATGATGCAGGAAGCCGGCCTGGAAAACGTGTCCTACTTTAATCTGACCGGGGGCATTGTGGCCCTGCACAGGGGCTTCAAGTTCTGATATGGATATGCCGATGCTGCTGACCCCGCTGTTGACCGGCGTGCTGGAAACGTCGCTCAACGGCCTGTTGTTTCGTGAGCGTAGCCTGAAGCCTGCGCGTCAGCGCCTGGCGGGCAAAACGCTGCGCATTGAGCTGCGGGAATTGTCTTCCCCGCTGGTGCTGGTGTTCAGCGAGCAGCGGGTTGATGTGCTCGGCCAGTTTGAAGGTGACGCCGATTGCACGGTGCGCACCCGGATCCCGGCGCTGCTGAAGCTGCGCGATCGCCAGCAGCTTTCGCAACTGATGCGCTCGGGCGAATTGATCGTCGAAGGTGATATTCAGGTGGTTCAGCAATGGGTTGGGCTGCTTGATTTGGCCGAATGGGATCCCGCCGAATGGCTGGCGCCCTACGTTGGCGATATCGCCGCGCAGGGTATCACCCAGGCGGTGGCCAAAGGCGCCGGACTGCTGAAAACCGGCCTGCAGCGGCAACAGCGTTATGTGGCCGAAACCCTGACCGAAGAGTGGCGTGGTGCGCCGGGGCCGCTGGAAGTGGCGTGGTTCAACGAAGAGGTGGATGCCGTGGCGCGCAGCGTTGAAACCCTGTTTGCCCGGCTGGGCCAGTTGGAGGGCAAACGATGACCCCGGGGGAACTGCGCCGTCTGTATTTTATTGTTCGCGTTTTTCTCAGCTACGGCCTGGATGAACTGATCCCAAAGATGCGTCTGACGTTGCCGCTGCGCTTTGCTCGCCGGCTGCTGTTCTGGATGCCTAACCGCCATAAAGAGATGGTGCTCGGCGAACGCCTGCGCCTGGCGTTGCAGGAGCTTGGGCCGGTGTGGATCAAGTTCGGCCAAATGATGTCGACCCGCCGCGATCTGTTCCCGCCGCAAATTGCCGATCAGCTGGCGCTGTTGCAAGACCGCGTGGCGCCGTTTGACGGCGCGCTGGCGCGCAAGCATATCGAACAGGCGATGGGCGGCCCGCTGGAAACCTGGTTTGACGATTTCGAGCCCAAAGCGCTGGCTTCCGCCTCAATTGCCCAGGTACATACCGCCCGGCTGAAAAGCAACGGCCAACAGGTGGTGCTGAAAGTGATCCGCCCGGATATCGGGCCGATTATCAAAGCCGACGTGCGCCTGATGTATCGGCTGGCCGGCTGGGTGCCGAAGCTGCTGCCCGATGGCCGCCGCCTGCGGCCGCGGGAAGTGGTGCGCGAATACGAAAAGACGCTGCTGGATGAGCTGAATCTGCTGCGCGAAGCGGCCAACGCCATTCAGCTGCGGCGCAACTTCGAAGGTAGCCCGATGCTGTATGTGCCGGAAGTGTATTCCGATTACTGCCGCGAAAGCGTGTTGGTGATGGAGCGCATCTACGGTATCCCGGTATCAGACGTTGCCGCACTGGAACAGCAAGGCACCAATATGAAACTGCTGGCGGAGCGCGGGGTGCAGGTGTTCTTCACCCAGGTTTTCCGCGATAGCTTTTTCCACGCCGACATGCACCCTGGCAATATTTTTGTGAGCTATGAGCACCCGGAAGATCCTTGCTACATTGGTATTGACTGCGGCATTGTCGGCTCGCTGAACAAAGACGACAAACGCTACCTGGCGGAAAACTTCATCGCCTTCTTCAATCGCGATTATCGTAAGGTCGCTGAACTGCACGTCGATTCCGGCTGGGTGCCACGGGATACCAACGTCGAAGACTTCGAGTTCGCGATCCGCACGGTGTGTGAACCGATTTTTGAAAAGCCGCTGGCGGAGATCTCTTTCGGCCATGTGCTGCTGAACCTGTTTAATACCGCGCGCCGTTTTAATATGGAAGTCCAGCCGCAATTGGTGTTATTGCAGAAGACCTTGTTGTATGTTGAAGGCCTGGGGCGGCAGCTTTATCCACAGTTGGATTTGTGGACCACGGCCAAACCGTTCCTGGAAAGCTGGCTGCGCGATCAGGTCGGCATTCCGGCAGTGATCCGCGCGCTGAAAGAAAAAGCGCCGTTTTGGGCGGAGAAACTCCCTGAATTGCCTGAATTATTTTACGATAGTCTGCAGCAGCATAAATTGCTGCAGCAAAGCGTGGATAAGTTGACTGGCCAAATGCAGGCGCAGCGCGTGCGGCAAGGGCAATCGCGCTATTTGCTCGGCGTTGGCGCTACACTGTTGGTGAGTGGTACGATTCTCCTGCTCGGTGGTGTTGAAACCGTTCCGGCGTGGTTGATGGCGGCGGGTATTGTCGCCTGGCTGGTCGGCTGGAAGCGTACCGCTTGATTTGGCGCTATATCCTGTTTTCATATGGCCGTAGAATGTGGTAACCAGAATAACCCCTGTAAATATAGAGGTAATTGGAATGGGCGGTATTAGTATTTGGAATTTGTTGATCATCGCGGTGATCGTGGTGTTGCTGTTTGGTACCAATAAGCTTCGTTCGCTGGGTTCCGATCTGGGTGCATCAATCAAGGGGTTTAAAAAGGCGATGGGCGACGATACGACCCCACCGGCCAATACCTCCGAAAAAACTACCCATGATGCTGATTTCACGGCAAAGCCTATCACTGATAAGCAGCCGGAAACCAAAGCTGAAGAGTCGAAGAACAAAGAGCAGGTATAAACCGTGTTTGACATAGGGTTTGGTGAACTGCTGCTGGTGCTGGTGATTGGTCTGGTGGTGCTTGGGCCAGAGCGGCTACCAGTGGCGGTAAGAACGGTTTCGGGCTGGATCCGGGCGCTGCGTTCGATGGCGGCATCGGTGCAGAGCGAACTTGCCCAAGAGCTGAAGCTGCAGGAACTGCAAGACAGCCTGAAAAAGGCCGAGAAAGCCGGCCTGCAGAACTTGACGCCGGAACTGAAAGCGTCCATGGATGAGTTGAAAGACGCCGCCGAGTCATTGAAGCGCTCTTATCATGGCGGCCAGATTGATGAACCTGCGCACACCATCCAGAATCCGCAGGTGACCGATCCGGAAGCCCAGCACGACGGCGTAACTCCGGCGGAGGCCGCCACCACGGCTTCGGCGCCGGTGAGCGCGCCGGCACCAGCCCCCGAACCGGCCGCGCAGCTAGCCAAAACGCCGGTTGAACCGGTACAGGCCGCGCCGCAGGCTCCGGCTGGCGCAGCAACGCCGGCGGCGAATGAGCCCGCTGCGGCGACTTCCTCAGCGTCTTCCCAACCTAGTGGCGATCGTTAAAACATGGCAGTTGAAGATACCCAACCGCTTATCAGTCATTTAATTGAACTGCGTAAGCGGCTGTTGAACTCGATTATCAGCGTGCTGGTGATCTTTCTGGTGCTGGTTTATTTTGCGAATGATATTTACCAGTTGGTTTCCGCCCCGTTAATCAAGCAGTTGCCTGCCGGGGCCAGCATGATCGCCACCGACGTGGCGTCGCCTTTCTTTACCCCGATTAAACTGACGATGATTGTGTCGGTGTTCGTGGCCGCCCCGGTGATCCTCTACCAGGTCTGGGCGTTTATCGCGCCGGCGCTGTATAAACATGAACGCCGCCTGATGATGCCGTTACTGGTGTCCAGCAGCGCGCTGTTTTATCTCGGCATGGCCTTCGCCTACTTCATCGTGTTCCCGCTGGCCTTTGGTTTCTTTGCCAAAACGGCGCCGGCCGGGGTGCTGATCGCCACCGACATCAACAACTATCTCGACTTCGTCATGGCGTTGTTTATGGCGTTCGGCGTGGCGTTTGAAGTGCCGGTTGCCATCATCCTGCTGTGCTGGAGCGGGGTTACATCGCCGGAAGATCTGAAAAAGAAACGGCCGTATGTGTTGGTCGGGGCCTTTGTGGTCGGGATGTTGCTGACGCCGCCGGATGTGTTCTCGCAAACGCTGTTGGCGATCCCGATGTACCTGCTGTTTGAAGTGGGCGTGTTCTTTGCCCGTTTCTACGTTGGCAAACGGCGCCCTCGGCCGGAAGAAGAAGACGAGGGCGACGAAAACCCCGCCCCGTAACGTGTTACCAGGCCGCCCGAATGGGCGGCTTCTGATTTGGAAAGCGCATGTTTGATATCGGCGTTAATCTCACCAGCTCACAATTCGCCAAAGATTATCCGCAGGTGGTGGCGCGCGCGCAGGCCGCGGGCGTGCGCGGCATGTTGATCACCGGCACCAACGCCCAGGAAAGCCAGGCCGCCAGCGAGCAGGCTTTGCAGTATGCCGGCTACTGTTGGGCGACGGCCGGCGTGCACCCCCATGATGCCAGCAGTTGGTGTGAGGAAACCGCCCAGCATATCCGCGCGCTGGCCGTGCAGCCGCAGGTCGTGGCTATCGGCGAATGCGGCCTGGATTTTAACCGCAACTTCTCCACGCCGGCCGAGCAGGAAACGGCGTTCAGCGCCCAGCTTGCGTTGGCGGCCGCGTTACAGATGCCCGTTTTCCTGCATTGCCGCGATGCACACGCACGTTTTGCCGCATTGCTGGCGCCGTGGTTGGATAAACTGCCCGCGGCCGTTGTCCACTGCTTTACCGGCACGGCGGAAGAATTGGCCGATTGCCTGTCGCTTGGGCTGTCGGTGGGCATTACCGGCTGGGTATGCGATGAGCGCCGCGGCCAGGGGTTGCGCGCGCTGTTGCCGCACATTCCGGCCGATCGGTTGCTATTGGAAACCGATGCCCCCTATCTGTTGCCCCGGGATTTACACCCAAAACCTGCATCTCGCCGCAACGAACCCTGTTTTTTGCCCCATATCGTCCAACAGGTCGCCGCTTGGCGAAGAGAAGATCCCGAATGGCTGGGGCACAAAACTGATGAGAACGCCCGCCGGTTATTCCGGCTGGTTTGAGTGAGGAGAATACAATGAGCTATGCATTTCCGGGTACTTTTCCAGGGCGCCGCATGCGCCGCGTGCGCCGTCATGATTTCAGCCGCCGCCTGGTGGCAGAGAACCAACTGACGGTTAACGATCTGATCTACCCGGTATTTGTTATGGAAGGCACCAATCACTACGAACCGGTGGCTTCCATGCCAGGCGTATCGCGCATGACCATTGATCTACTGATCAAAGAAGCTGAAGCCATCGCTAAGCTGGGCGTACCGGTACTGTCGCTGTTTCCAGTGATTGAGCCGGGCCTGAAAACGCTGCATGCGGAAGAAGCCTACAACCCGCAAGGCCTGGTGCAGCGTACCGTGCGTGCGTTGAAAGACGCGGTGCCGGAGCTGGGTATCCTGACCGATGTGGCGCTCGATCCTTACACCACGCATGGTCAGGACGGGGTGATTGATGAAGACGGCTATGTGATTAACGATGTGACCAAGGACATTCTGGTGCGTCAGGCGCTGTCCCATGCCGAAGCCGGGGCCGAGATCGTGGCGCCGAGCGATATGATGGATGGCCGTATCGGCGCAATCCGCGATCGCCTGGAAGACAGCGGCCTGATTAACACCCAGATTATGGCCTATTCCGCCAAGTACGCCTCTTGCTACTATGGCCCGTTCCGCGATGCGGTTGGTTCCAGCAGCAACCTGAAGGGCGGCAATAAGAAAACCTACCAGATGGATCCGGCCAACAGCGACGAAGCGCTGCAGGAAATCGCTCAGGATCTGCAAGAAGGCGCGGATATGGTGATGGTGAAACCGGGGATGCCCTATTTGGATGTGGTGCGCCGGGTGAAAGACAGCTTTGGCGTGCCGACCTTCGCCTATCAGGTTTCCGGCGAGTATGCGATGCATATGGCGGCGATTCAGAACGGCTGGCTGCAGGAGAAACCGGCGATCATGGAGTCGCTGCTGTGCTTCAAACGCGCCGGCGCCGATGGCGTGCTGACCTATTTCGCCAAACAGGTCGCCCAGTGGCTGCACGATGAGGCCATGCAGCGTTAACTCACAGGGCCATCTTCTTGGCCCTTAGCCGAACTTATCGGGCGGCGTGCGCGTTGTTGGCACGCCAACCGTTATAGTTTCTGGAACTGCCGGTTATCCAGGCTTTGGCTCACCTGCTTGTTAATCAGGTTCAGCAGCAGGATAGAGCGCGCTTCGCCATCGGGTTCGGTGTAAATCGCCCGCAGCCCTTCAAACACCCCATCGGTGATCAGCACCGTGTCGCCCGGCACTGGCGTTTCAGGATCCACATAGGTTTCACTGGTGTGCGCCTGCAATTCCTCTATCACATTAAGCGGAATGACGGCCGGCAGCGAACCAAAGCGCACAAAGTGGCTGACGCCACGGGTCGCGCTGATGGTGGTGGTATGGATACGCTCAGGATCGAACTCCACGAACAAATAGTTGGGAAACAGGGGCTCGCTGACGGCGACGCGCTTGCCCCGCACGATCTTCTCCAGCGTGATAATCGGGCTCAGGCAGTTTACCTGCTGCCGCTCCAGATGTTCCTGCGCCCTGAGCAATTGGCCGCGTTTGCAATACAGTAAGTACCAAGATTCCATAATTTCACATGCCTTTCTACCAGCCGGCAAGCATATCAAAAGCCATAGCGGATACCTAGGCCATGGCCGGTATTTGATTGCGATATCGCCGCAGATCTGCCAATTTTTGTGCAGGATCGTTCAGCGGCGGCGCGTTCTGATAACGCGGTTATAGCAAGAGCTGAGCATGAATGACAGCGCGGCGCTCACGCGCTGTACATTGTAGTATGGCAAGGCCGTATGACGCCCTGTGTGACGTTACTCATCATTCTGGTACGCGGAAGGCGAAACTGGCTGCGGCAACCCCGTTCGTGCGCGGCAGGCAATCTTGTCTTTACGGGCGTTTAACAAAAGTGCAGCAACAAGCGTGAAGAGCGCTTATAATGCCTTTCTCACTGGCCGTTATAATGATCAGCATGAAATACCGTGACTTACGCGATTTCCTCTCGTTGCTGGAGAAGAGAGGGGAGCTTAAACGCATTAGCCAGCCGATTGATCCCTATCTTGAAATGACCGAGATTGCCGATCGCACGTTGCGTGCGGGCGGCCCCGCATTGCTGTTCGAAAATCCGCAAGGGTATACGATGCCGGTGCTGTGCAACCTGTTTGGCACAGCAAAGCGCGTTGCGATGGGGATGGGGCAGGAAGATGTCGGCGCGTTGCGCGACGTTGGCAAGCTGTTGGCTTTCCTGAAGGAGCCGGAGCCGCCGAAGGGCTTTCGCGATCTGTTCGATAAAATGCCGAAGTTCAAGCAAGTGCTGAACATGCCGACCAAAGTGCTGGGCGCCGCCCCTTGCCAGGAGCAGGTGTGGCAAGGCGATGATGTTGATCTCAGCCGTATTCCCGTGATGCACTGTTGGCCGGAAGATGCCGCGCCGCTGATCACCTGGGGGCTAACCGTCACCCGGGGGCCGCACAAAGAGCGCCAAAACCTGGGGATTTATCGCCAGCAGGTGCTGGGCCGCAATAAAGTCATTATGCGTTGGCTGTCGCACCGCGGCGGCGCGCTGGATTATCAGGAATGGTGCCAGGCCCACCCCGGTGAGCGTTTCCCGGTCGCGGTCGCGCTGGGGGCCGATCCTGCCACCATCCTCGGGGCCGTGACGCCGGTGCCTGATAACCTTTCCGAGTATGCCTTTGCCGGGCTGCTGCGCGGCAATAAAACGGAAGTGGTGAAATGCCTGTCCTGCGATCTGGAGGTGCCGGCCAGCGCCGAGATCGTACTCGAAGGCTATATCGAGCCTGGCGAAGTGGCGCCGGAAGGCCCCTATGGCGATCACACTGGCTATTACAACGAGATCGACCATTTCCCGGTGTTTACCATCACCCACATTACCCAACGGCGCGATGCGATATACCACTCCACCTATACCGGCCGGCCGCCGGATGAGCCGGCGGTGATGGGCGTGGCGCTGAATGAAGTGTTTGTGCCGATTCTGCAAAAGCAGTTCCCGGAAATCGTTGATTTTTACCTGCCGCCTGAAGGCTGTTCCTACCGTCTGGCGGTGGTAACCATCAAAAAGCAGTACCCTGGCCATGCCAAACGCGTGATGATGGGCGTTTGGTCTTTCCTGCGCCAGTTTATGTACACCAAATTTGTTATTGTCTGTGATGACGACGTAAATGCCCGCGACTGGAATGATGTAATTTGGGCGATCACCACACGAATGGATCCAGCAAGGGATACCGTTATGGTGGAGAATACGCCAATTGACTATCTGGACTTCGCTTCGCCGGTGTCCGGGCTGGGATCGAAAATGGGCCTGGACGCCACCAATAAATGGCCGGGGGAAACCCAGCGCGAGTGGGGCCGCCCGATCGAAATGGATGAAAAGGTGCGCGCGCGCGTCGACGAAATCTGGGATGAGCTCGCAATCTTCAGTGGCAGGGAGCCGACGCTGTAGCGTCCGGCACTGTTCTCGGTTTTGCATTGATGACCCAACAGAGGGAACGCATGACAATATTGAGCTGTAAAGTGACCTCCGTGGAGGCCATTACCGATACCGTTTACCGGGTGCGTTTGGTGCCAGAAGCGCCGTTCAGTTTCAAGGCGGGGCAATATTTGATGGTGGTGATGGATGAGCGGGATAAACGCCCGTTCTCTCTGGCCTCTACTCCGATGCAGCAGGACCATATCGAGTTGCATATCGGCGCTTCGGAACTGAATCTGTATGCGATGGCCGTGATGGATCGCATCCTGAAAGAACGGACGATCACCGTGGACATTCCGCACGGCGAAGCCTGGCTGCGTGAAGAGGGCAGCCGCCCTCTGGTGTTGATTGCCGGCGGCACCGGCTTTTCTTACGCCCGCTCTATCCTGCTGACGGCGCTGGAGCAGCAGCCCGACCGCGACATTTCCATTTACTGGGGCGGCCGTGAGTTGAAACACCTGTACGATCTCAGTGAGCTGGAAACGCTCTCGTTGCAGTACCCCAACCTGAAAGTGATCCCGGTGGTTGAACAACCGGAGGATGACTGGCGCGGGCGCAGCGGGACGGTATTGAGCGCGGTGCTGCAGGACTTTGGCTCATTGGCGGAGCATGATATCTATATCGCCGGCCGTTTCGAAATGGCGAAAATCGCCCGTGAGCGCTTCTGCGCCGAGCGCGGCGCGCAGGAAGCCCGCATGTTCGGCGATGCATTTTCGTTTATCTAACGTGCGGCACGGCCTCATGCCTGATACAGCGGGCTGCCATCGGCAGCCCGTTTTTGTTGGCATAAAAAACCCGCCCCTGACAGGCGGGAAGTACGGCAATCTGTGGTATCCCTGATTGTTACAACCGTTCAAACACCGTGGCGATCCCTTGGCCCAATCCGATGCACATGGTCGCCAGGCCAAACTGCGCGTCACGGCGTTCCATCAGATGTAACAACGTGGTTGAAATGCGTGCGCCGGAGCAGCCCAACGGGTGGCCGAGCGCGATGGCGCCGCCGTTCAGGTTGACCTTGTCGTCCAACTGTTCCAATAAGCCCAAATCCCGGATACAAGGCAGCGCCTGGGCGGCAAAAGCCTCATTCAATTCAAACAGATCGATATCCTGCAGTGCCAGGCTGGCGCGCTGCAACGCCAGTTTGCTGGCGGGCACCGGGCCGTACCCCATGATGGAGGGATCGCAGCCGACAACCGCCATCGCGCGGATGCGGGCGCGGGCTTTCAGCCCCAGCGCCTTGGCGCGCGTTTCGCTCATCAATAACATGGCGGCGGCCCCGTCGGACAGTGCCGATGCACTGCCCGCGGTGACGGTGCCATTGGCCGGATCGAACGCCGGGCGCAGTGCGGCCAGGCTTTGTACCGTGGTTTCCGGGCGGATCACTTCATCATAGTCATAGCGCGTCAGCACGCCGTCGGCGTCGTGGCCGGTGGTGGGGACGATCTCGGTTTTAAAGTGGCCGGCCTGCGTTGCGGCAGCGGCCCGCTGGTGTGAGCGGGCGGCGAACTCGTCTTGCATCTGGCGGCTGATATTGTGCATTTTGGCCAGCATTTCAGCCGTCAGCCCCATCATGGCGGCGGCCTTGGCCACTGAACGGCCCAGGCCCGGATGAAAATCCACCCCGTGGTTCATCGGTACGTGGCCCATGTGTTCCACCCCGCCGATCAGGCAGACCTGCGCGTCGCCGACCATAATCATGCGGGCCGCGTCGTGCAGCGCCTGCATGGACGAGCCGCACAGCCGGTTAACCGTGGTTGCCGGCACGCTATGGGGGATTTCGGCCAACAGCGCCGCGTTGCGGCCGATGTTGAAGCCTTGTTCCAGCGTTTGCTGCACGCAGCCCCAATAAATGTCATCGATGTCGGCGGATTGCAGCGCCGGGTTGCGGCTCAGTACGCTGCGCATCAGGTGGGCCGAGAGATCCTCGGCGCGCACCTGGCGGAAGGCGCCCCCTTTGGAACGGCCCATCGGCGTGCGGACGGCATCAACAATAACAACGTTTTCCATTTTTATGACCTCATGCCGGTTGGCCCGTGGCGATATCGGGTTGGGGTGTGGGCTGCGGGTAGTAGCTTTGGTTCTCCGCCGCTTTGGCGCGCAGCCCGGCCGGAACCTGATACAAAGGGCCCAGATGGGCATAGCGTTGCGCCCGCTCGACGTAATTTGCCGTACCGATCGTATCCAGATAGCGCAGCGCGCCGCCGCGGAACGGCGGGAAGCCGAGGCCGTATACCAGCGCCATGTCGGCTTCTGCCGGGCTGGCGATGATGTTCTCCTCCAGGCAGTGCACCACTTCGTTGACCATTGGGATCATCATCCGGGCGATAATTTCGTCATCGCCGATCTCCTGCCCCGGCCGGCGGATGGCTGCCAGCAGGGTATCTGTCTGTTCATCAGGGGTTTTGCGCGGTTTGCCGTTGCTATCTTGGCCGTAGCGGTAAAAACCCAGCCCGTTTTTTTGGCCGAAGCGCTGGTTGTCAAACAGCACGTCAATCGCATCGCGGCCGTCTTTCGCCATCCGCTGCGGGAAGCCGGCGGCCATAACGGCCTGGGCATGGTGGGCGGTATCAATGCCGACCACGTCCAGCAGGTAGGCAGGGCCCATCGGCCAGCCAAACTGCTTTTCCATCACCTGGTCGATGCGGCGGAAATCTACGCCGTCGCGCAATAACAGGTTGAAGCCGGCAAAGTAGGGGAACAGCACCCGGTTGACGAAGAAACCGGGGCAATCGTTAACGATAATCGGGGTTTTCCCCATCTGGATGGCATAGGCCACGATGCTGGCCAGGGTGCGATCGCTGGTATGCTCGCCGCGGATGATTTCCACTAACGGCATGCGATGCACCGGGTTGAAAAAGTGCATGCCGCAGAAGTTCTGCGGGCGTTTCAGCGCTTTGGCTAACTGGTTGATGGGGATGGTTGAGGTGTTGGATGCCAGCACGGTTTCTTCCCCGATCAGGCCTTCCACCTCGGCTAACACCGCGGCTTTAATCTGCGGGTTTTCAACCACGGCTTCGACGATCACCTGCGCCCGCTCAATGCCGGCGTAATTGAGCGTGGGCTGGATAGTGGCGAGCACCTGCGCCATTTTCATGCCGTCCAGCCGGCCGCGTTCCCACTGTTTATTCAGCAGTTTGGCGGCTTCCGTCATGCCCAGCGCCAGCGGTTTATCGCTGATGTCTTTCATGATGACCGGCACGCCCTTGCGTGCAGATTGATAGGCAATGCCGCCCCCCATGATGCCCGCGCCAAGAACCGCAGCCTGCTTAGGCGCAGTGCTTCTCTGCGCCAGCTTTTTCGCCCGGCTTTTAACAAACTGTTCGTTGAGGAAGATCCCGACCAGCGCGCGCGTTTCATTGGTGCGGGCCAGCGGTACAAAGCTGGCGGTTTCCAGCTTCAGTGCCGCATCCCGCCCCAGCCGGGCGGCGCTTTCAATGGTTTTTATCGCGGCCATCGGCGCCGGGTAGTGTCTGCCGGCCGTTTGCAACACCATGCCCTTGGCGGTGGTGAAGCTCATCGCGGCTTCAATCGCCGTCAGTTTCAACGGCTCCAGTTTGGGTTGGCGGCTGGCGCGCCAATCGAGCCGGCCATCCATCGCCTGCTGCAGCATTTGCAGCGCGGCGTGCCGCAGCTTTTCCAGTGCCACGATCGCATCGATCAGGCCGACTTTCAGCGCCTCCTGGGCACCAAGATCCTTGCCGGCGGCGATGATCTCCAGCGCGCTGTCATTGCCCAACAGGCGCGGCAGGCGTACCGTACCGCCAAAGCCAGGGATGATGCCCAGCCGGGTTTCCGGCAGGCCGATGCGGGCATCCGGCGTGGCGATACGGAAATCGGTCGCCAGTACGCATTCGCACCCGCCGCCCAGCGCATAGCCGTTAATGGCGGAGAGCGTGGGGACGGGCAGATCTTCCAGGCGATTAAAAATGGCATTGGCAAACGCCAGCCACTGTTGCAGCTTTTCGGCCGGCGCGGCGAATAAAGGAATGAATTCATTAATATCGGCGCCGACAATAAATGCCGCCTTGTTGGAGCGCAGCAGCAGCCCCTGAAGGCCGGGCAGTTTTTCCAGCACGTCAAGCGCAGTGCCCAGGCTGGCGACGGTACGGGTATCCAGTTTATTAATTGGGCCTGGGGCATCGAATACCAGCTCGACAATGCCATGATCAAGCTGGATCAGTTGTAAGTTTTCGCCTTGGTAGAGCATGTCTGTCTCCTTAATCAGCGCGCGATCTGGTATGACCAGATGATAAGGAGTGTGGTTTTTATGTTAAAAATATGCAAATTAAATATTGCATATTTGCAACATCGATCACGGAGCGTTGGCAGGAACTATTTATTTAACATTAGGTTATACTTTTTACTGCGTTACCGTTTTGCCTTGCTCTTTGGCCGGGATAGGCCGTTGGTCATGCCTGCGGTAAGCGGCCGGTTTCTTGCCTTGTGCTGCCAGTGCGGATGGGGTTGGAGCATAAGGGCAGTGTGATAAGATGACCCCTCCATATTACGGGCATAAGGGTATTGTGATGGGAACGTTGGCTTCTTTGTATAACGATCACCTGGCGGCACTGCAGCAGCGCGCGCAAGAAATATTACAGCGCAATGAGCTTGATGCATTGCTGATCCACTCTGGGGAACTGCAGCCGGTATTCCTGGATGACCATCACTACCCGTTCAAGGTTAACCCACACTTTAAAGCCTGGGTGCCGGTGACCACCGTACCGAACTGCTGGCTGTGGGTAGACGGGGTTAACAAACCAAAGCTGTGGTTCTATTCGCCGGTGGATTATTGGCACAGCGTTGATCCGTTGCCGAATAGCTTCTGGACCAGCGCGGTGGAACTGCTGCCGTTGGCCAACGCCGGCGACATCGCCGGGCAATTGCCGCCGCAGCGCGGCCGCGTCGGCTACATTGGCTGCGCACCGCAGCGGGCGCGCGATTTGGGCATTGCTGCCGCGAACATCAACCCGCAGCCGGTGTTGAATTACCTGGATTATCACCGTTCGGTGAAAACCGATTATGAGTTGGCCTGCATGCGTGAAGCGCAAAAAACGGCGGTGATCGGCCATCGCGCCGCCCATGAAGCGTTTCTTTCCGGCATGAGCGAGTTCGATATTAATCTGGCTTATCTCACCGCCACCGGGCATCGTGATACCGATGTCCCTTATGACAACATCGTGGCATTGAATGAGCATGCGGCGGTGCTGCACTATACCCGGCTGGATAATCAACCGCCGGCCGAACCGCTGAGCTTTCTGATCGATGCCGGTGCGGAATACAACGGCTACGCGGCTGATTTAACGCGCACGTATTCAGGGCAAAGCGGCAACGCCTTTGCCCTGTTGCTCAAAGATCTCAACGATGAACAGTTGGCGCTGATCGAAACTATCAAAGCCGGAGTGCGCTATACCGATTACCATGTGCAGATGCACCAGCGCATTGCCAAGCTGTTGAAGAAACACCAACTGGTCAGCGGCATCAGCGAGGAGGCCATGGTGGAGCAGGGGATCACTTGCCCGTTCCTGCCGCATGGGCTGGGGCACCCGCTGGGCCTGCAGGTGCATGACGTTGCGGGTTTTATGCAGGATGAAAATGGCACATCGCTGGCTGCGCCGGCCAAATACCCGTTCTTGCGCTGCACCCGGGTGCTGCAGCCAGGAATGGTGATGACGATCGAGCCCGGCCTGTATTTTATCGAGTCGCTATTGGCGCCGTGGCGTAGCGGCGAATTTAGCAAGCATTTCGCCTGGGATCGGATTGATGCGCTGAAGCCGTATGGCGGTATCCGCATCGAAGATAACATCGTTATCCATGAAAAACGGGTGGAAAACATGACGCGCGATCTGCACCTGGCCTGATGCAAGCGTACCCGATCCCTGCCGCGCCCGTTAGCGTCAGCGAAGAAATCAAAAAAAGCCGCTTTATTACCCTGATGGCGCCCACCTGTGGGGTTGAGGCGGCCAAAACGTTTATCCAGCACGTGCGGCATGAGCATCCGGCTGCGCGTCACCATTGCTGGGCCTTTGTCGCCGGCGCGCCCAATGATTCTCAACAGTTGGGCTTCTCCGATGATGGCGAACCTTCCGGCACGGCCGGCAAACCGATTCTGGCGCAGTTGATGGGCAGCGGCATTGGCGAGATTACCGCGGTGGTGGTGCGCTATTACGGCGGCACCAAGCTGGGCACCGGTGGGCTGGTGCGCGCCTATGGCAATGGGGTGCAGCAGGCGTTAAAGCAACTGCAACTGATTGAAAAAGTGCCCCAGCGCGAATACCGGCTGAATTGCGACTATGCACAGTTGGCGCTGATCGAAAATGCGTTGCAGCACATGCAAGGGCGGATAGTACATGGGGAATACGGTGCAGAAGTGATGCTGCAACTGGCATTGCCGGCAAGTGGCGTTGAGGCGTTTGAGCGGAAATTACGTGATCTGAGTCGCGGTAATTTGCAATTAACCCCTATTTCGCAATAATTCCCTCCAATTGAATTGCTAAGGATCGTGCTGAAATGCATTTTCGCGCCATAACCCGTATCGTTGGTCTGCTGGTCATCCTGTTTTCCGGGACCATGTTTATTCCTGGCCTGGTGGCGCTGATTTATCGTGATGGCGCCGGGCGGGCATTCAGCCAAACCTTCTTTGTGGCGCTGGTGATTGGGCTGGCGCTCTGGTGGCCCAACCGTAAGCAGAAACATGAGCTGAAATCCCGCGAGGGGTTTCTGATCGTCGTCCTGTTCTGGACGGTGCTGGGCAGCGTAGGGGCGTTGCCCTTTCTGTTTGCCGAGCGGCCAAACCTGTCTTTCACCGATGCCTTCTTTGAATCTTTCTCTGGCCTGACGACCACCGGGGCGACAACGCTGGTGGGGTTGGACTCGCTGCCCAAGGCAATTCTGTTTTATCGGCAGATGTTGCAGTGGTTGGGGGGCATGGGGATCATCGTGTTGGCGGTGGCCATTCTGCCCATCCTCGGCGTTGGGGGGATGCAGCTTTACCGCGCTGAAATGCCCGGCCCGCTGAAAGATAATAAAATGCGGCCACGCATTGCCGAAACCGCCAAAACCCTGTGGTTGATTTATGTTTTGCTCACGGCGGCCTGCGCATTTTCACTCTGGGGCGCGGGGATGTCGGTGTTCGACGCCATCGGCCACAGCTTCTCTACCATCGCCATCGGCGGCTTTTCCACCCACGATGCCAGCATCGGCTATTACGCCAGCCCAACCATCAATACGATTATTGCCGTTTTCCTACTGATTTCCGGCTGTAACTATGGCCTGCACTTCGCGCTGTTGAGCGGGCGCAACCTGAAGGTTTACTGGCGCGATCCAGAGTTCCGCATGTTTATTTTTGTGCAACTGACGCTGGTTGTGGTGTGCACATTAATTCTTTGGTGGCATGACGTTTATCGCAGCGGGATGGAAACCATCAACCAGGCGTTTTTCCAGGTGGTCTCCATGGCAACCACCGCCGGCTTCACCACCGACAGCATCTCCAAGTGGCCGCTGTTCCTGCCGATGCTGCTGCTTTGTTCGGCCTTTATCGGCGGCTGTGCCGGTTCAACCGGCGGCGGCTTGAAGGTGATCCGTATCCTGCTGCTGTACTTGCAAGGCTCGCGCGAACTCAAAAGGCTGGTGCACCCGAATGCGGTCTACACGATAAAGCTGGGGAACCGGGCGTTGCCGGAGCGCATACTGGAGGCGGTATGGGGCTTCTTCTCTGCTTATGCATTAGTGTTCATCGTCAGCATGTTGGCGATTATCGCCACCGGCGTGGATGATTTCTCGGCCTTTGCCGCCGTTACCGCGACGCTAAATAACCTGGGGCCGGGGTTAGGGGTTGTGGCGGACAACTTCACCTCTATGCCGCCTGCGGCAAAATGGATCCTGGTGTTGACGATGTTGTTCGGCCGTTTGGAAGTATTCACGTTGCTCGTGCTCTTTACGCCAACGTTCTGGCGTGACTGATAAAAGGGGTTGCCATGAAGGCACTGATTCTCTATTCAAGCCGCGATGGACAAACGCGGGCTATTGCTTCCTATATTGCAACGCGTTTGCAGGGTGTGCTCGATTGCACCGTGGTCGATCTGCTGCAGGCTGAGCGTATCGATCTGGCGCAATACCAACGGGTGTTGATTGGCGCCTCTGTGCGCTATGGCCATTTTCATCCGGTGCTGGCACGTTTTGCCAAGCGGCACGCTGCGCAGCTCAACGGGATGCCTTCGGCTTTTTTCGCCGTCAACCTGACGGCCCGGAAATCGGAGAAGCGCTCACCCGAGACCAACGCCTACACGCAAAAGTTTTTGCACGCTTCCCCCTGGCAGCCAACGCGGTGTGCCGTGTTTGCCGGCGCGCTGCGTTATCCGCGCTACCACTGGTTCGATCGCATCATGATTCAACTGATTATGCGCATGACCGGTGGTGAAACCGACACCCGTAAAGAAGTGGAATATACGGATTGGCAGCAGGTTGATCGTTTTGCCGATGAATTTCGCGATTTACCGTACGAAAAATGACAAAAATGCCGGCTATGCCGACGTTTTGTTGAAAAAATACCCGGTTGAAAAGTTTTTTTAAATTAGGGGTTGCAGGCTGCCGGGAAGTCCCTATAATGCGCCTCCACTGACCGGGAACAACGACTGACAAGCCGCCGGGTCAGCAAGATGAAAGCGAAATAAACGCTTGACTCTTCGGGCTAAAAGCGTAATATACGCAGCCCACGCCAGCGAGTTTATCGCCGGCGACGCTCTTTAACAATTTATCAGACAATCTGTGTGGGCACTCACAAGACGATATCCAGCACCTTCGGGTGCAAAAAAATATCAAGTCTTGAAGAGTGACTAACTGAAGTAAAATTCATGCAGTAAATCTTTGAGCACGCTATTAACTTAGCAAATCAAGCTTTTAATTGAAGAGTTTGATCATGGCTCAGATTGAACGCTGGCGGCAGGCCTAACACATGCAAGTCGAGCGGCAGCGGGAGGAAGCTTGCTTCCTCGCCGGCGAGCGGCGGACGGGTGAGTAATGTCTGGGAAACTGCCCGATGGAGGGGGATAACTACTGGAAACGGTAGCTAATACCGCATAACGTCTACGGACCAAAGTGGGGGACCTTAGGGCCTTACACCATCGGATGTGCCCAGATGGGATTAGCTAGTAGGTGGGGTAATGGCTCACCTAGGCGACGATCCCTAGCTGGTCTGAGAGGATGACCAGCCACACTGGAACTGAGACACGGTCCAGACTCCTACGGGAGGCAGCAGTGGGGAATATTGCACAATGGGCGCAAGCCTGATGCAGCCATGCCGCGTGTGTGAAGAAGGCCTTCGGGTTGTAAAGCACTTTCAGCGAGGAGGAAGGCGTTGTAGTTAATAACTGCAGCGATTGACGTTACTCGCAGAAGAAGCACCGGCTAACTCCGTGCCAGCAGCCGCGGTAATACGGAGGGTGCAAGCGTTAATCGGAATTACTGGGCGTAAAGCGCACGCAGGCGGTCTGTTAAGTCAGATGTGAAATCCCCGGGCTTAACCTGGGAACTGCATTTGAAACTGGCAGGCTAGAGTCTCGTAGAGGGGGGTAGAATTCCAGGTGTAGCGGTGAAATGCGTAGAGATCTGGAGGAATACCGGTGGCGAAGGCGGCCCCCTGGACGAAGACTGACGCTCAGGTGCGAAAGCGTGGGGAGCAAACAGGATTAGATACCCTGGTAGTCCACGCTGTAAACGATGTCGATTTGGAGGTTGTGGCCTTGAGCCGTGGCTTCCGGAGCTAACGCGTTAAATCGACCGCCTGGGGAGTACGGCCGCAAGGTTAAAACTCAAATGAATTGACGGGGGCCCGCACAAGCGGTGGAGCATGTGGTTTAATTCGATGCAACGCGAAGAACCTTACCTACTCTTGACATCCACGGAACTTGCCAGAGATGGCTTGGTGCCTTCGGGAACCGTGAGACAGGTGCTGCATGGCTGTCGTCAGCTCGTGTTGTGAAATGTTGGGTTAAGTCCCGCAACGAGCGCAACCCTTATCCTTTGTTGCCAGCGGTTCGGCCGGGAACTCAAAGGAGACTGCCAGTGATAAACTGGAGGAAGGTGGGGATGACGTCAAGTCATCATGGCCCTTACGAGTAGGGCTACACACGTGCTACAATGGCATATACAAAGAGAAGCGACCTCGCGAGAGCAAGCGGACCTCATAAAGTATGTCGTAGTCCGGATTGGAGTCTGCAACTCGACTCCATGAAGTCGGAATCGCTAGTAATCGTAGATCAGAATGCTACGGTGAATACGTTCCCGGGCCTTGTACACACCGCCCGTCACACCATGGGAGTGGGTTGCAAAAGAAGTAGGTAGCTTAACCTTCGGGAGGGCGCTTACCACTTTGTGATTCATGACTGGGGTGAAGTCGTAACAAGGTAACCGTAGGGGAACCTGCGGTTGGATCACCTCCTTACCGAACGATATTGAAATGTGCAGTGTCCACACAGATTGTCTGATGAAAAAGTAACGAGCAGAGAAACCTTTATAGGCTTGTAGCTCAGGTGGTTAGAGCGCACCCCTGATAAGGGTGAGGTCGGTGGTTCAAGTCCACTCAGGCCTACCAATTCCCTTGCATGCTGCGTTGTCGCCACGCTCGTTTGCACCCGCAAACGTCGCATGACTCCGCCTTGCCTGAAAGCGAATTGGCTCACTCATCAGCTGATGAGTAAATAAGTAAAGGTCTCTGCAAGACTGTATGGGGCTATAGCTCAGCTGGGAGAGCGCCTGCCTTGCACGCAGGAGGTCAGCGGTTCGATCCCGCTTAGCTCCACCATATCGGTCCTGTATTTATAATACTTCAGAGTATATTGGCGACAGTATGCTGCGAAGTATTTTGCTCTTTAACAATCTGGAACAAGCTGAAAATTGAAATGATGAATAATCGGAAGATTATTCACGAGTCTCTCAAAAGCGCACAGCCGATGATGGAAACATCTTCGGGTTGTGAGGTTAAGTGACTAAGCGTACACGGTGGATGCCTAGGCAGTCAGAGGCGATGAAGGGCGTGCTAATCTGCGATAAGCGTCGGTAAGCTGATATGAAGCGTAATAACCGGCGATACCCGAATGGGGAAACCCAGTGTGTTTCGACACACTATTGCATGGTGAATCCATAGCCATGCAAGGCGAACCGGGGGAACTGAAACATCTAAGTACCCCGAGGAAAAGAAATCAACCGAGATTCCCCCAGTAGCGGCGAGCGAACGGGGAAGAGCCCAGAACCTGAATCAGTTTGTGTCTTAGTGGAAGCGTCTGGAAAGTCGCGCAGCAAAGGGTGATAGCCCCGTACACCAAAAGGCATGAATTGTGAGTTCGATGAGTAGGGCGGGACACGTGTTATCCTGTCTGAATATGGGGGGACCATCCTCCAAGGCTAAATACTCCTGACTGACCGATAGTGAACCAGTACCGTGAGGGAAAGGCGAAAAGAACCCCGGCGAGGGGAGTGAAATAGAACCTGAAACCGTGTACGTACAAGCAGTGGGAGCCTTGATTTATCAGGGTGACTGCGTACCTTTTGTATAATGGGTCAGCGACTTATATTTTGTAGCAAGGTTAACCGCATAGGGGAGCCGTAGGGAAACCGAGTCTTAACTGGGCGTCAAGTTGCAAGGTATAGACCCGAAACCCGGTGATCTAGCCATGGGCAGGTTGAAGGTTGGGTAACACTAACTGGAGGACCGAACCGACTAATGTTGAAAAATTAGCGGATGACTTGTGGCTGGGGGTGAAAGGCCAATCAAACCGGGAGATAGCTGGTTCTCCCCGAAAGCTATTTAGGTAGCGCCTCGTGAACTCATCTTCGGGGGTAGAGCACTGTTTCGGCTAGGGGGCCACCCCGGCTTACCAAACCGATGCAAACTGCGAATACCGAAGAATGTTATCACGGGAGACACACGGCGGGTGCTAACGTCCGTCGTGAAGAGGGAAACAACCCAGACCGCCAGCTAAGGTCCCAAAGTCATGGTTAAGTGGGAAACGATGTGGGAAGGCATAGACAGCCAGGATGTTGGCTTAGAAGCAGCCATCATTTAAAGAAAGCGTAATAGCTCACTGGTCGAGTCGGCCTGCGCGGAAGATGTAACGGGGCTAAACCATGCACCGAAGCTGCGGCAGCGACGCTTAGGCGTTGTTGGGTAGGGGAGCGTTCTGTAAGCCGTTGAAGGTGGCCTGTGAGGGTTGCTGGAGGTATCAGAAGTGCGAATGCTGACATAAGTAACGATAATGCGGGTGAAAAACCCGCACGCCGGAAGACCAAGGGTTCCTGTCCAACGTTAATCGGGGCAGGGTGAGTCGACTCCTAAGGCGAGGCTGAAAAGCGTAGTCGATGGGAAACAGGTTAATATTCCTGTACTTGGTGTTACTGCGAAGGGGGGACGGAGAAGGCTAGGCTGGCCGGGCGACGGTTGTCCCGGTTTAAGCGTGTAGGGGTGTAGTCCTGGTAAATCCGGACTGCTTTAACCCTGAGGCGTGATGACGAGTCACTACGGTGGCGAAGCAGTTGATGCCCAGCTTCCAGGAAAAGCCTCTAAGCATCAGGTAACATCAAATCGTACCCCAAACCGACACAGGTGGTCAGGTAGAGAATACTCAGGCGCTTGAGAGAACTCGGGTGAAGGAACTAGGCAAAATGGTGCCGTAACTTCGGGAGAAGGCACGCTGGCGCGTAGGTGAAGTCCCTTGCGGACGGAGCTGAAGCCAGTCGCAGATACCAGCTGGCTGCAACTGTTTAATAAAAACACAGCACTGTGCAAACACGAAAGTGGACGTATACGGTGTGACGCCTGCCCGGTGCCGGAAGGTTAATTGATGGGGTCAGCCGCAAGGCGAAGCTCTTGATCGAAGCCCCGGTAAACGGCGGCCGTAACTATAACGGTCCTAAGGTAGCGAAATTCCTTGTCGGGTAAGTTCCGACCTGCACGAATGGCGTAATGATGGCCAGGCTGTCTCCACCCGAGACTCAGTGAAATTGAACTCGCTGTGAAGATGCAGTGTACCCGCGGCAAGACGGAAAGACCCCGTGAACCTTTACTATAGCTTGACACTGAACATTGAGCCTTGATGTGTAGGATAGGTGGGAGGCTTAGAAGTGTGGACGCCAGTCTGCATGGAGCCAACCTTGAAATACCACCCTTTAATGTTTGATGTTCTAACTCGGCCCCCTGAGCGGGGGTGAGGACAGTGTCTGGTGGGTAGTTTGACTGGGGCGGTCTCCTCCCAAAGAGTAACGGAGGAGCACGAAGGTTAGCTAATCCTGGTCGGACATCAGGAGGTTAGTGCAAAGGCATAAGCTAGCTTGACTGCGAGAGTGACGGCTCGAGCAGGTGCGAAAGCAGGTCTTAGTGATCCGGTGGTTCTGAATGGAAGGGCCATCGCTCAACGGATAAAAGGTACTCCGGGGATAACAGGCTGATACCGCCCAAGAGTTCATATCGACGGCGGTGTTTGGCACCTCGATGTCGGCTCATCACATCCTGGGGCTGAAGTAGGTCCCAAGGGTATGGCTGTTCGCCATTTAAAGTGGTACGCGAGCTGGGTTTAGAACGTCGTGAGACAGTTCGGTCCCTATCTGCCGTGGGCGTTGGAAGATTGAGAGGGGTTGCTCCTAGTACGAGAGGACCGGAGTGAACGCACCACTGGTGTTCGGGTTGTCATGCCAATGGCATTGCCCGGTAGCTAAGTGCGGAAGAGATAAGCGCTGAAAGCATCTAAGCGCGAAACTTGCCTCGAGATGAGTCTTCCCTTGGACCTTGAGTCCACTAAAGGAACGTTTAAGACTAAGACGTTGATAGGCTGGGTGTGTAAGTGCAGCGATGCATTGAGCTAACCAGTACTAATGAACCGTGAGGCTTAACCTTACAACACCGAAGGTGTTTTAGAGACTTGACAGAGATTTTTAGCTTGTTTGCAGATTGGTTTTGGTGGTTGTGTGAAAGAACACAACGGCTGAAATAAAACAGAATTTGCCTGGCGGCAATAGCGCGGCGGTCCCACCTGACCCCATGCCGAACTCAGAAGTGAAACGCCGTAGCGCCGATGGTAGTGTGGGGTCTCCCCATGCGAGAGTAGGACACTGCCAGGCATCAAACCCAGTAGAAAGCCCCGTGCATCAGTGCGGGGCTTTTTGCGTTGTGGGCCACGCTTCGGCGCGGTATCCGCTCTCATGATGGGGCTGGCCTGCGTTGGTGGGAAGAAAATAACATTCTCGAATCTATAATAGATAGTTATTATTTATTTACGGATAAAGGCTATTTCCTAATAGATCGTCGATAGTTTTTTATAGTAATCAATATCTGGAATACTTACTTAGTACCTATTGATTATCTATATACCCCAAATCGATAAATAACATACACCTACTCTCATATCCCATTGATTAAATAGCTTATTTTTATTAATTCATGCCCCGTAAATAGCATTCTTAAAAATCCCTTGCATTAAAATAACGATGAAGAAAAACAAATAATAGCTATAAACGTTAAATTGGGTAGACTAGGTATAATTTATTTCGTAAGGGTATCTAACGTTATGCATACTGAAAGTGCGTCTTTGAAAGACTACAATACTTTTGCGCTCCCGGTTAACGCAGCGCAATTGGTGATTGCCGAGACCATCGAACAGATGATTAAGATCTGGCAACAAACCCAGAAACGCCAGCAGCCGCTGCTGATCCTCGGTGAAGGCAGTAATGTCTTGTTTCTGGAGGACTTTGCCGGCACCGTGATGGTCAATGCGCTTAAAGGTATCACCATCCAGGAGCAGGAAGATGCATGGCACCTGCATGTTAGCGCCGGGGAAAATTGGCACCAGTTGGTGAGGCAAACGTTAGATGCAGAGATTCCCGGCCTGGAAAACCTGGCGTTGATTCCAGGCAGAGTCGGCTCTGCGCCTATCCAGAATATCGGTGCCTACGGTCTTGAACTGAAAGATGTCTGCGAGTATGTCGATCTCCTGGATCTCAACACGGGCGCTATCGATCGCATGAGCGTAGAACGCTGCGGGTTCGGTTACCGTGAAAGCGTGTTCAAGCACCAGCTCAAACTGGGTTACATCATCGTGGGCGTTGGGCTGCGTTTAAACAAACAGTGGCGCCCACTGCTGAATTATGGCGATCTCACCAAATTGGATCCGCATACGGTGACGCCCCACCAGGTATTCGAGGCCGTGTGTCAAATGCGCCAGAGTAAGCTGCCCGACCCCCGCGTAACCGGCAACGCCGGGAGCTTCTTCAAAAACCCGCTGATCAGTAAAGAACAAGCGCAACGCCTGCTGAGCGAATACCCTGGTATACCGCATTATCCACAGGCCAATGACCAAGAGAAGTTGGCGGCGGGCTGGCTCATTGATCAGTGCGCCCTAAAAGGGCAACAGATTGGCGGCGCTGCGGTGCACAGCAAGCAGGCATTGGTTCTGGTGAACCAGAACAACGCCTCCAGCCAGGATGTCGTAGCGCTGGCGCGCCATGTGCGCAACACCGTGGCTGAAAAGTTTGCCGTATGGCTGGAGCCAGAAGTCCGCTTTATCGCTGCATCAGGTGAAGTGGATGCACTGGAGATACTGTCATGAAAGATACGACGGTGCCGTTAAAGCTGGTTGCGTTGCTTGCCGACGGCAACTTTCATTCTGGTGAACACCTGGGTGAAGCGCTGGGGATGAGCCGTGCAGCCATCAATAAGCACATTCAGACGATCCGTGAGTGGGGGCTGGATGTCTTTACCGTGCCGGGTAAAGGGTATAGTTTGCCTGCGCCAATTCAATTGCTTGATGCTGAACGTATTACCCACCTTTTGACTGAGCAGCGTATTACCGTGCTGCCGGTTGTGGATTCCACTAACCAGTATCTGCTGGACCGTATCGCCGAACTGCAATCAGGCGACGCCTGCGTAGCAGAATATCAGCAGGCAGGCCGTGGCCGTCGTGGGCGCCGTTGGGTGTCGCCGTTTGGCGCGAACCTGTACCTTTCCATGTTTTGGCGGCTTGAGCAGGGCCCAGCGGCCGCGATCGGCCTGAGCTTGGTGATTGGTATTGTGATGGCGGAGACTCTGCAGCGCCTGGGTGCGGAAAACGTGCGGGTAAAATGGCCGAACGATCTTTACCTAAACGATCGTAAACTGGCCGGTATCTTGGTTGAATTAACCGGTAAAACCGGCGATGCGGCGCAGTTGGTGATCGGTGCCGGGATTAATTTGGCGATGCGGGATACCCACGCGATTGATCAGGGCTGGATCAATCTGCAGGAAGCGGGGATTGATATCGATCGTAACGAACTCACGGCCACGTTGCTCAATGAGCTGCGCCGTACGCTACCGCAGTTTGAACAACAAGGGCTGGCCCCGTTTGTCGCCCGTTGGCGGCAATTGGATAATTTTATCGATCGGCCGGTTAAGCTGTTGATTGGCGAGCAGCAGATTTTTGGTATTGCACGTGGCATCGATCAGCAAGGAGCGCTGTTGTTGGAACAAGATGGTGTGATAAAGCCATTTATCGGCGGGGAAATATCGTTGCGCAGCGCGCAGTAACAATAAATAAATAGGGGGGTGAACCCCCTATTAATGTTGCGCAAACTGTGCCTGGCATGCAGTAAGCGCCGGGTAGCGCGCCGCTATTTTCGCAGGCGAACGTTCTCTACCGCATGGTTGGCGCTTTTTGTCATGATAAGGCTGGCTCGCTCCCGGGTAGGAAGAATATTCTGTTTTAAATTCAAACCATTAATCTCATTCCATAGCCCGGTGGCAATATTGATTGCCTCGGCTTCAGGCAATTTGGCATAGTTATGGAAATAAGAGTTCGGGTTGGAAAATGCACCCTGGCGGAATTTCAGAAAACGGTTGATATACCAGGTTTGCAATAAGTCTTCCGGTGCATCTACATATATAGAAAAATCGACAAAATCGGAAACAAATACGTGATGCGGATCGTGAGGATAATCCATCCCGCTTTGCAACACGTTTAATCCTTCCAAAATAAGAATATCAGGCTGTTCAATGACTTTATTGCCATCGGTGACGATATCGTAAATAAGATGTGAATACACCGGTGCCGTAACGCGTTTAGCGCCGGATTTCACTTCAGAAACAAACTTGACCAGGTTATGCATATCATACGATTGCGGGAAGCCTTTTTTCTTCATTAGCCCGCGTTCGTTGAGCACCTTATTGGGATGCAGAAAGCCATCGGTGGTAATCAATTCAACGGTGCGGTGCTCCGGCCAGCGGCTGAGCAGCGCCTGCAACAGGCGCGCCGTGGTGCTTTTCCCGACGGCGACGCTGCCTGCTATCCCAATGATGTAAGGGATTTTTTGCCCATCGGTACCCAAAAATTGCTCAAGCACAGCCTGCCGGCGCAGATTGGAACTGATATAAAAGTTCAGCAAGCGCGATAGCGGCAAATAAATTTGAGCGACTTCATCCAAAGAAAGATCTTCGTTAATGCCACGAAGCTTAACGATCTCTGCTTCCGAAAGGGTGAGCGGAACAGAATCCCGCAGCGCAGCCCACTGGGTTCGATTGAACTGTAAGTAAGGCGTCGCTAAAGATTGATCTCTTTTTATCATAAGCTAAATTCTGCCTGGTTACGCACGTTGGAAGCGGCGCCGAACGCCAACGCCAGATAATAAATAAGCTGCATATTATAGACAGCTTGCTTTTTGGCGTAGACTTTTTTCTTACATATTGTCTATTCGCAGGGAAATAGCCAGTACAAATAGAGGGGAGAGGAGCGGTATCACGGCAGGCGATACCGCCTGGTGGTTAGCTGGCAATCGCATGTGAAGGCTGGTTGACCGCAAACAGCCGTTTGTAATAAATCACCGTGGGATGGTAATACCCGTCGGGAGAGGCCGCGTAATCGGGCAACTCCCCCAGGCAACGATAGCCAAGCGTTCGATACAGGCCTTCTGCGGCGCAACCGGCTTGAGTATCCAGATAGAGCAGCCCACGCCGGTATTGCAGTGCAGCCTGTTCCAGCGTTTTCATCAGCGCGTGCCCCACGCCGTTGCGGCGGGCGCGGCTGTGGACCAGCAACTTGCGCACTTCCGCCCGGTTGCGGCCATTGGGCTTCTGGCACAGTTCAAGCTGTACGGTACCGATGACGCCACTTTGATCCCGGGCGATCCATAGCAGCAGTTCTCCCTTCGCCAGAGCAGGGCGCAGGCTGTGGAAGTAGCTTTCTGCATCTTCGTGCGGGATCAGGGTATCGTAACCTACGGATGCGCCATGTGTAATGGCATCGGTCAGCAGCTGTGCCAGCTCGTCCCGATAAATGGGGAGTGTGGCGGCATTGATAGAGACTATTTTCATCGGCTATTCCTCCTGGGCTAAGGGGGTAATTACGTTAAGCAAGATTTGTGCCAATGGGTTAATTGATTAAAGCTAATGGAGTTGGGTATCCAAGCGGCAGAATGCATGCGCCGCCGGCGGGCAAACTCACCGTTGTGGTGCAGCGTAGTTGCGCATATTTTGCTCTGTAGCTCAGCAAGAATATCGAACGCCTGCGAAAGCCGGCGGGTGAGAAAACGGGCAATCTACGTATAAAATCTCATTAAATGATTCATGTAACGGGTCGATTTTTACCCATTTTGGGTAGTGATTTGCCAGAGAGTACGCAAATTTGGCTGATTTATGAGCGAAAGTGCGCGAGACGCAATTTTTTTGTTGCATAGGTCGTCCGCTCTACCTAGAATGCGCTGCACTTGATGCCGGCATAGCTCAGTTGGTAGAGCAACTGACTTGTAATCAGTAGGTCCCGAGTTCGACTCTTGGTGCCGGCACCATTCAAGTTTAAGCAATAAAAAAATCTGGTGGGGTTCCCGAGCGGCCAAAGGGAGCAGACTGTAAATCTGCCGTCACAGACTTCGAAGGTTCGAATCCTTCCCCCACCACCAAATTCAACGTTAGCGATAACGTTACACCAAAGCGGATTGCTGCATTGTCCACTTTGGGGAAGGTGAGAACCTTCGACAAGGTTCGAGTCGAGCAGCGCGAGACAACGTGCGCAGCACGGCCCGAAGGGTGAGGAGCGGAGCGACGAATAATCCTTCCCCCACCACCAATTCAACGTTAGCAATAACGTTACACCAAAGTGGGTTGCTGCATTGTTCACTTTGGCGGAGGCGAAAGCCTTCGGCACATGCAAAACGGTGTAAAATATTCTACGCTGTTCGGCATGAAAGGCGTGGAGCAAAGCGTATACCGTCCTTCTCCAGCCTCTCGTTTTTACAGAAAAATCAGGTAGCCGAGTTCCAGGATGCGGGCATCGTATAATGGCTATTACCTCAGCCTTCCAAGCTGATGATGTGGGTTCGATTCCCACTGCCCGCTCCAAGATGTGCTGATATAGCTCAGTTGGTAGAGCGCACCCTTGGTAAGGGTGAGGTCGGCAGTTCGAATCTGCCTATCAGCACCACTTCCTTGTTTTCTCGCCCCCTGATTTTCTTTCTGTTCTGGATTCAGCAAGCATATGCTTGGTTGATGTGGTGATACCACCGATTTATCCGTGTCTTAGAGGGACAATCGATGTCTAAAGAAAAGTTTGAACGTACAAAACCGCACGTTAACGTCGGTACTATCGGCCACGTTGACCATGGTAAAACAACGCTGACCGCTGCTATCACCTCCGTACTGGCTAAAACCTACGGCGGTGCTGCTCGTGCTTTCGATCAGATCGATAACGCACCAGAAGAAAAAGCGCGTGGTATCACCATCAACACCTCTCACGTTGAATACGATACCCCGACTCGTCACTACGCGCACGTTGACTGCCCAGGGCACGCCGACTACGTGAAAAACATGATCACCGGTGCTGCACAGATGGACGGCGCGATCCTGGTAGTTGCTGCGACTGACGGCCCAATGCCGCAGACCCGTGAGCACATCCTGCTGGGCCGCCAGGTTGGCGTTCCTTACATCATCGTGTTCCTGAACAAATGCGACATGGTTGATGACGAAGAGCTGCTGGAACTGGTAGAGATGGAAGTGCGTGAGCTGCTGTCTCAATACGATTTCCCAGGCGACGACACCCCGGTAATCCGTGGTTCCGCACTGAAAGCGCTGGAAGGCGAAGCAGAGTGGGAAGCGAAGGTTATCGAACTGGCAGAAGCGCTGGACAGCTACATCCCAGAACCAGAGCGTGCGATTGACAAGCCGTTCCTGCTGCCAATCGAAGACGTATTCTCCATCTCCGGCCGTGGTACCGTGGTTACCGGTCGTGTAGAACGCGGCGTGATCAAAGTGGGTGAAGAAGTTGAAATCGTGGGTATCAAAGACACCCAGAAATCAACCTGTACCGGCGTTGAAATGTTCCGCAAACTGCTGGACGAAGGCCGTGCTGGTGAGAACGTTGGTGTTCTGCTGCGTGGTATCAAACGTGAAGAAATCGAACGTGGTCAGGTACTGGCTAAACCAGGCTCAATCAAACCACATACCCAGTTCGAATCTGAAGTGTACATTCTGAGCAAAGATGAAGGCGGCCGTCATACTCCGTTCTTCAAAGGCTACCGTCCACAGTTCTACTTCCGTACGACTGACGTGACCGGTACCATCGAACTGCCAGAAGGCGTGGAAATGGTAATGCCAGGCGACAACATCAAAATGGTTGTTACCCTGATCCACCCAATCGCGATGGACGACGGTTTGCGTTTCGCCATCCGTGAAGGCGGCCGTACCGTAGGCGCGGGCGTTGTTGCTAAAGTTATCGCTTAATCGCTGATAACATTTGACGCGACACGCGGTAAAAGGGCATCATTTGATGCCCTTTTTCTACGCTGTGAATTAGAACCTATCTCATCAGCGATTTTGCAGTCATAATATACGCAAAATAATTCGAGTCGCAGGAAGGCTGTGGCATGGTGGATCCCCGGAAGTTTGGCCTCTAAATGGTCAGGATAGGGTGGTTGACCAAGCCAACGCACAGGCAACTTGAAGTATGATGGGTATAATCATTGGTGAGATGGGCTCTTAAACCGTATTGATTGAGATACGTCATAGCGTACACCGAGTGCTGTTCGATCAGCATCTGATCGGTTTGGTTTGCCTCGCATTGCGAGGCAAAGTTGTTTGTTCTGAATCATAGTGACAGGTTGGTTTATGAGTGCGAATACCGAGGCTCAAGGGAGCGGGCGCGGCTTAGAAGCGATTAAATGGCTGATCGTCTTTGTTTTGTTGGTCGTGGCTATCGGCGGTAACTATTACTACCGTGATTACAGTCTGCCATTACGTGCACTGGCCGTTGTGCTGGTTATCGCCATTGCGGGTGCCGTGGCATTGATCACGACAAAAGGCAAAGCAACCGTGGCGTTTGCGCGTGAAGCGCGCACCGAAGTGCGTAAAGTTATTTGGCCAACTCGTCAGGAAACGCTACACACCACGTTAATCGTTGCCGCGGTAACTGCCGTGATGTCACTGATTTTGTGGGGGCTGGATGGTATTCTGGTCCGTCTGGTATCGTTTATTACTGGCCTGAGGTTCTAAGATGTCTGAAGCTCCAAAAAAACGTTGGTACGTCGTTCAGGCGTTTTCCGGTTTTGAAGGTCGCGTTGCCCAATCGCTGCGCGAACATATCAAATTGCATGATATGGAAGAGCTGTTCGGCGAAGTCATGGTGCCTACGGAAGAAGTGGTTGAGATCCGTGGCGGCCAGCGCCGTAAGAGCGAACGTAAATTCTTCCCAGGCTACGTGCTGGTACAGATGGTCATGAATGATGCCAGCTGGCACCTGGTGCGTAGTGTGCCACGGGTGATGGGCTTTATCGGTGGTACCTCCGATCGTCCGGCGCCAATCAGCGATAAAGAAGTCGATGCGATCATGAACCGCCTGCAGCAGGTTGGGGATAAACCGCGTCCGAAAACGCTGTTTGAACCGGGTGAACTGGTGCGCGTTAATGATGGCCCATTTGCCGATTTCAACGGTGTGGTTGAAGAAGTTGACTACGAGAAGAGCCGTTTGAAAGTCTCGGTATCTATTTTCGGCCGTGCAACGCCGGTCGAACTGGACTTCAGCCAGGTTGAAAAAGGCTGATCGATTAGCCAGCAATTGGGTTGATCTGCAGCTTGCCAGAGGCGCGAAATTAAACTACAATTTCGCGCCTTTTGTTTTTAGATGTCCTGCTTTTGGGCGGGATGAAACACGGGGAGCCTCTGAACGAGGCGATACTACCCATACGAGGAAATTTCAATGGCCAAGAAAGTACAAGCCTACGTTAAGCTGCAGGTTGCAGCTGGTATGGCTAACCCGAGCCCGCCAGTCGGTCCTGCTCTGGGTCAGCAAGGTGTTAACATCATGGAATTCTGTAAAGCGTTCAATGCTAAGACTGACAGCATTGAAAAAGGCCTGCCGATCCCAGTTGTTATTACTGTTTATTCTGATCGCTCCTTCACCTTCGTTACCAAAACCCCGCCAGCAGCAGTTCTGCTGAAAAAAGCGGCTGGTATCAAGTCTGGTTCCGGTAAGCCGAACAAAGACAAAGTCGGTAAAGTGACCCGTGCTCAGGTACGTGAAATCGCAGAAACCAAAGCTGCGGACATGACTGGTTCTGACGTTGAAGCGATGACTCGCTCCATCGAAGGTACCGCTCGTTCCATGGGCCTGGTAGTGGAGGATTAAGAGATGGCTAAGCTGACCAAGCGCATGCGCGTGATCCGTGACAAAGTTGATGCTACTAAACAGTACGACATCACCGAAGCCGTTGCCCTGCTGAAAGAGCTGGCCACTGCGAAATTCGTAGAAAGCGTTGACGTTGCCGTTAACCTCGGTATCGATGCACGTAAATCTGACCAAAACGTACGTGGCGCCACCGTTCTGCCACACGGTACTGGCCGTTCTGTTCGCGTTGCCGTATTTGCCCAGGGCCCTAACGCTGAAGCTGCTAAAGCAGCTGGCGCAGAGCTGGTAGGTATGGAAGATCTGGCTGACCAGATCAAAAAAGGCGAAATGAACTTTGACGTTGTTATTGCTTCCCCGGATGCAATGCGCGTTGTTGGCCAACTGGGCCAGGTTCTGGGCCCACGTGGCCTGATGCCAAACCCGAAAGTGGGTACCGTTACGCCAAACGTTGCTGAAGCGGTTAAAAATGCTAAAGCAGGCCAGGTTCGTTATCGTAACGACAAAAACGGCATCATCCATACCACTATCGGTAAGGTTGATTTCGACTCTGACAAGCTGAAAGAAAACCTGGAAGCCCTGCTGGTTGCGCTGAAAAAAGCAAAACCTGCACAGGCGAAAGGCGTTTACATCAAGAAAGTTAGCCTCTCCACCACCATGGGTGCTGGCGTTGCTATCGATCAGAGCGGCCTGACTGCTGTCGCAGTATAACTGCGAAAGGCGAGAAATCGCTTTGACTTGGGGTATAAATTCACCTAGAATCTTATCCCCCAAGGTTTTGCTATTAGCAAAACAAAGAATTTTCGGTTGGAGCCTGGCCTAATCCAGGCCTCCGTCCAAGACCGCAGGTGTATCGCAAGGTACTTAATCTTCCTGCGTAGACGGTGACAGAGCCTAAAGAATTTTTTCTTTTTATAAAGAATTTGTCTTTGCTGGATTCTGCTCACCGTGTTAAGCCGCTCGGCGCCGCGTGTTTTCACAACGTGTCGGGTGAAGTGAGTTCCGGGGAGTGTTCCCCGGCTAATCCAGGAGCAAAAAGCTAATGGCATTAAATCTTCAAGACAAACAAGCGATTGTTGCTGAAGTCAACGAAGTAGCCAAAGGCGCGCTGTCTGCGGTTGTTGCGGATTCTCGCGGCGTTACCGTAGATAAAATGACTGAACTGCGTAAAGCAGGTCGTGAAGCTGGCGTTTACATGCGTGTTGTTCGTAACACCTTGCTGCGTCGCGTTGTTGAAGGCACTCCGTTCGAATGCCTGAAAGACACGTTTGTCGGTCCAACCTTGATTGCATTCTCTAACGAACACCCGGGTGCTGCTGCTCGTCTGTTTAAAGAGTTCGCGAAAGCGAATGCAAAATTCGAGGTTAAAGCTGCGGCCTTTGAAGGTGAGCTGATCCCTGCGGCGCAAATCGACCGCTTGGCAACGCTGCCAACTTACGAAGAAGCAATCGCACGCCTGATGTCGACCATGAAAGAAGCCGCTGCCGGCAAACTGGTTCGTACTCTGGCTGCTGTGCGCGATCAGAAAGAAGCAGCTTAAGCCGCTCTTTCTTAGCCTTTGCTAACGTATTCAAACTATTTCTGAATTTTAGGAACAATTGTTATGTCTATCACTAAAGACCAAATCCTGGAAGCAGTTGCTGCTATGTCCGTAATGGACGTTGTTGAACTGGTTTCCGCTATGGAAGAAAAATTCGGTGTTTCTGCTGCTGCCGCTGTAGCTGTTGCTGCTGGCCCTGCTGAAGCTGCTGAAGAAAAAACTGAGTTCGACGTTGTACTGAAAGCTATCGGCGGTAACAAAGTAGCCGTGATCAAAGCAGTACGTAGTGCAACTGGTCTGGGCCTGAAAGAAGCTAAAGACCTGGTTGAATCTGCTCCAGCCGCTCTGAAAGAAGGCGTGAGCAAAGACGACGCTGAAGCTCTGAAGAAAGCACTGGAAGAAGCTGGCGCTGAAGTTGAAGTTAAATAAGTCAACTTTCCAGGTTGCAGCCTAAGCAATTAGGCTGATGGCTGGTGACTTTTTGGTCACCAGCCTTTTTGCGCTGTAGGGTGCCAGTAGGGTTTCACACTGTTTGACTACTGGTTTCCCCCCAATATTTTTTTCTATCGACGACTTAATATACTGCGTGCTCTGCGCTCCAGGAGTTCTGGGGGGAGGCGCAATGAAATGGTTTAAGCGTGATCGAAAGAGATATTGCGGAAAGTGTCCCCACTTTCCGGTCGACAAAATAGTGTTGCATGAACTGTCCCAATCGGACGGACAGAGTGGGTCACTGATCAGCGAGCTGAGGAACCCTATGGTTTACTCCTATACCGAGAAAAAACGCATTCGTAAGGATTTTGGCAAACGTCCACAAGTTCTGGACATTCCATATCTCCTTTCTATCCAGCTTGACTCGTTCCAGAAGTTTATCGAGCAAGATCCAGAAGGGCAGTACGGCCTTGAAGCCGCATTCCGTTCTGTTTTCCCTATCCAGAGCTACAGTGGCAATTCGGAGCTGCAATACGTTAGCTACCGTCTTGGTGAGCCGGTGTTCGACGTCAAAGAGTGCCAGATTCGTGGTGTGACGTTCTCAGCGCCGCTGCGCGTCAAGCTGCGCCTGGTTATCTATGAACGAGAAGCACCAGAAGGTACGGTCAAAGACATCAAGGAACAAGAAGTCTATATGGGCGAAATTCCGCTCATGACCGAGAACGGCACCTTTGTGATCAACGGTACTGAGAGGGTTATCGTATCTCAGCTGCACCGTAGTCCTGGCGTGTTCTTTGATAGCGATAAGGGCAAAACCCACTCCTCGGGTAAAGTGCTGTATAACGCACGTATCATTCCTTACCGTGGTTCCTGGCTGGATTTCGAGTTTGACCCGAAAGACAACCTGTTCGTGCGTATCGACCGTCGTCGCAAACTGCCGGCGACCATCATTCTGCGCGCGCTGAACTACACCACAGAACAGATCCTTGACCTGTTCTTTGAGAAAGTTGTTTTCGAGATCCGTGACAACAAACTGCAGATGGAACTGGTGCCAGACCGTCTGCGTGGCGAGACTGCCTCCTTCGATATCGAAGCCAACGGTAAAATCTACGTTGAGAAAGGCCGCCGCATCACGGCTCGTCATATTCGTCAGCTGGAAAAAGACGAAATTCAGAGCATTGAAGTACCGGTGGAATACATCGCGGGTAAAGTGGTCGCGAAGGATTACATCGATACCAATACCGGCGAACTGATCTGCGCGGCCAACATGGAGCTGTCGTTGGATCTGCTGGCCAAGCTGAGCCAGTCCGGTCACAAACGTATTGAAACACTGTTCACCAACGATCTGGATCACGGCGCGTACATTTCTGAAACCGTGCGTGTTGATCCAACCAGCGATCGTCTGAGCGCGCTGGTAGAAATTTACCGCATGATGCGCCCTGGTGAGCCGCCAACCCGCGAAGCAGCGGAAAGCCTGTTTGAGAACCTGTTCTTCTCTGAAGACCGCTACGATCTGTCAGCGGTTGGCCGTATGAAGTTCAACCGTTCTCTGCTGCGTGACGAGATCGAAGGTTCGGGCATCCTGAGCAACGAAGACATCATTGAAGTGATGAAGAAGCTCATCGGTATCCGTAACGGTAAAGGCGAAGTGGACGATATCGACCACCTCGGCAACCGTCGTATCCGTTCCGTTGGCGAAATGGCCGAAAACCAGTTCCGCGTCGGCCTGGTACGCGTTGAGCGTGCGGTGAAAGAGCGTCTGTCCCTGGGCGATCTGGACACCCTGATGCCACAGGACATGATCAACGCCAAGCCGATTTCGGCGGCGGTGAAAGAGTTCTTTGGTTCCAGCCAGCTGTCCCAGTTCATGGACCAGAACAACCCGCTGTCTGAGATTACGCACAAACGCCGTATCTCTGCATTGGGCCCAGGCGGCTTGACCCGTGAACGCGCCGGCTTTGAAGTTCGAGACGTACACCCGACCCACTACGGCCGTGTGTGCCCAATCGAAACGCCGGAAGGCCCGAACATCGGTCTGATCAACTCCCTGTCTGTGTACGCGCAGACCAACGAATATGGTTTCCTGGAAACCCCATACCGCCGCGTGCGCGATGGCGTTGTAACGGATGAGATCAATTACCTGTCTGCTATTGAAGAAGGCAACTTCGTTATCGCCCAGGCGAACTCCAACCTGGATGAAGAAGGCCGCTTCATAGAAGATCTGGTTACCTGTCGTAACAAAGGCGAGTCCAGCCTGTTCAGCCGCGATCAGGTTGACTATATGGACGTTTCCACCCAGCAGGTGGTTTCCGTTGGTGCTTCACTGATTCCATTCCTGGAACACGATGACGCCAACCGTGCATTGATGGGTGCGAACATGCAACGTCAGGCCGTGCCGACCCTGCGTGCTGACAAGCCGCTGGTAGGTACCGGTATGGAGCGTGCTGTAGCGGTTGACTCCGGCGTTACCGCCGTGGCCAAACGTGGCGGTGTGATCCAGTACGTGGATGCTTCCCGTATCGTTATCAAAGTTAACGAAGACGAGATGTACCCAGGCGAAGCGGGTATCGACATCTACAACCTGACCAAATACACCCGTTCTAACCAGAACACCTGTATCAACCAGATGCCATGCGTATCGCTTGGCGAGCCGGTTGAACGTGGTGATGTGCTGGCAGACGGCCCGTCCACCGATTTGGGTGAACTGGCGCTGGGTCAGAACATGCGCGTGGCGTTCATGCCGTGGAACGGCTATAACTTCGAAGACTCCATCTTGGTCTCCGAGCGTGTGGTTCAGGAAGATCGCTTCACCACCATCCACATTCAAGAACTGGCGTGTGTGTCCCGTGACACCAAGCTGGGGCCGGAAGAGATCACCGCTGACATTCCAAACGTGGGTGAAGCGGCGCTCTCGAAACTGGATGAATCCGGTATCGTGTACATCGGTGCGGAAGTGACCGGCGGCGATATTCTGGTCGGTAAAGTGACGCCAAAAGGCGAAACCCAACTGACCCCAGAAGAGAAGCTGCTGCGTGCGATCTTCGGTGAGAAGGCTTCTGACGTTAAGGACTCTTCTCTGCGTGTGCCAAACAGCGTTTCCGGTACGGTTATCGACGTGCAGGTCTTCACCCGTGACGGTGTGGAAAAAGACAAGCGTGCGTTGGAAATCGAAGATATGCAGCTCAAGCAGGCGAAAAAAGACCTGACTGAAGAACTGCAGATCCTGGAAGCTGGCTTGTTCGCACGTATCCATGCGGTGCTGGTTGCCGGTGGCGTTGAAGCTGAGAAGCTGAGCAAACTGCCACGCGATCGCTGGCTGGAACTGGGCCTGACTGATGAAGAGAAGCAAAACCAGCTGGAACAGCTGGCGGAGCAGTACGACGAGCTGAAATCCGATTTCGAGAAGAAACTGGAAGCCAAGCGTCGTAAGATCACTCAGGGCGACGATCTGGCGCCAGGCGTGCTGAAAATCGTCAAGGTGTATCTGGCCGTTAAACGTCAGATCCAACCGGGTGATAAAATGGCAGGCCGCCACGGTAACAAGGGTGTTATCTCCAAGATCAACCCGATCGAAGATATGCCTTACGATGAAAACGGCACGCCGGTAGACATCGTACTGAACCCGCTGGGCGTACCATCACGTATGAACATCGGTCAGATCCTGGAAACCCACCTGGGTATGGCTGCCAAAGGCATCGGTGAGAAAATCAACGCGATGCTTAAGCAGCAGCAGGAAGTGGCCAAGCTGCGTGAGTTTATCCAGAAAGCTTACGATCTGGGCGACAACACGCGCCAGAAGGTTGATCTGAACACCTTCTCTGACGAAGAAGTGCTGCGTCTGGCAGAGAACCTGAAAAAAGGTATGCCGATCGCCACGCCAGTGTTTGATGGTGCTAAAGAGCAGGAAATCAAAGCGCTGCTGGAAATGGGCGGTATCCCGACGTCAGGGCAGATTACGTTGTTCGATGGCCGCACCGGCGAACAGTTCGAGCGCCAGGTCACCGTTGGCTACATGTACATGCTGAAACTGAACCACTTGGTTGACGACAAAATGCATGCGCGTTCAACCGGTTCTTACAGCCTGGTTACTCAACAGCCGCTGGGTGGTAAAGCTCAGTTTGGTGGTCAACGCTTCGGTGAGATGGAAGTGTGGGCGCTGGAAGCCTATGGCGCCGCGTACACGCTGCAAGAAATGCTCACCGTTAAGTCGGATGACGTTAACGGCCGTACCAAGATGTATAAAAACATCGTGGATGGCGACCACCGTATGGAACCTGGCATGCCGGAATCCTTCAACGTACTGTTGAAAGAAATCCGCTCGCTGGGCATCAACATCGAACTGGAAGACGAGTAATCGGCTTTCGGCTCTGGCTCCCCGCCTAGGGAGCCAGAGGGTGGTTGTTCAGGTCACACGGGTGCATATTTATCCCCAGAGTCCGCAAGGCGAAGGGAATAGCGTGCACCCAACAGGTTTAACTCCGACAGGAGCCAATCCGTGAAAGACTTATTGAAGTTTCTGAAAGCGCAAACTAAGACCGAAGAGTTTGATGCGATCAAAATTGCTCTGGCATCGCCAGACATGATCCGTTCATGGTCGTTCGGTGAAGTTAAGAAGCCGGAAACCATTAACTACCGTACGTTCAAACCAGAACGTGACGGTCTGTTTTGTGCCCGTATCTTTGGGCCAGTAAAAGACTACGAGTGCCTGTGCGGTAAGTACAAGCGCTTGAAACACCGTGGCGTCATCTGTGAGAAGTGCGGCGTTGAAGTGACCCAAACCAAAGTGCGCCGTGAGCGCATGGGCCACATCGAACTGGCTTCCCCGACTGCGCACATCTGGTTCCTGAAATCGCTGCCATCCCGCATCGGTTTGCTGCTGGATATGCCGCTGCGTGACATCGAACGCGTGCTGTACTTCGAATCCTACGTGGTGGTTGAAGGCGGCATGACCAACCTGGAGCGCCGTCAGATCCTGACTGAAGAGCAGTATCTGGACGCACTGGAAGAGTTCGGTGATGAATTCGACGCCAAGATGGGTGCCGAAGCTATTCAGGCCCTGTTGAAAAACATGGATCTGGAAGCTGAGTGCGAACAACTGCGCGAAGAGCTGAACGAAACCAACTCTGAAACCAAGCGTAAGAAGCTGACCAAGCGTATCAAGCTGCTGGAAGCGTTCGTTCAATCTGGCAACAAGCCGGAATGGATGATCCTGACCGTGCTGCCGGTACTGCCGCCGGATCTGCGCCCGCTGGTTCCGTTGGACGGTGGCCGTTTCGCGACGTCGGATCTGAACGATCTGTATCGCCGCGTGATCAACCGTAACAACCGTCTGAAACGCCTGTTGGATCTGGCTGCGCCGGACATCATCGTGCGCAACGAAAAGCGTATGCTGCAAGAAGCGGTAGATGCCCTGCTGGATAACGGCCGCCGCGGCCGTGCGATCACCGGTTCCAACAAACGTCCTCTGAAATCTTTGGCCGACATGATCAAAGGTAAGCAGGGTCGTTTCCGTCAGAACCTGCTGGGTAAACGCGTCGACTACTCTGGCCGTTCCGTTATCACCGTGGGCCCATACCTGCGTCTGCATCAGTGCGGTCTGCCGAAGAAAATGGCGCTGGAACTGTTCAAACCGTTCATCTACGGCAAGCTTGAGCTGCGTGGCCTGGCCACCACTATCAAAGCCGCCAAGAAAATGGTTGAGCGTGAAGAAGCCGTCGTTTGGGATATCCTGGACGAAGTGATCCGCGAACACCCGGTCATGCTGAACCGTGCGCCAACCCTGCACCGTTTGGGTATCCAGGCGTTCGAACCGGTTCTGATCGAAGGTAAAGCCATCCAGCTGCACCCGCTGGTTTGTGCGGCATACAACGCCGACTTCGATGGTGACCAGATGGCAGTACACGTTCCGCTGACGCTGGAAGCACAGTTGGAAGCGCGTGCGCTGATGATGTCTACCAACAACATCCTGTCCCCAGCGAACGGCGAGCCAATCATCGTTCCTTCCCAGGACGTTGTTTTGGGTCTGTATTACATGACCCGCGACTGTGTTAACGCCAAGGGCGAAGGCATGGTGCTGACTGGCTCGAAAGAAGCTGAGCGCGTTTACCGTGCCGGCCAGGCTTCCCTGCATGCGCGCGTTAAAGTGCGTATCACTGAAGAAGTGAAAAATGCAGAGGGCGAGTGGAGCTCAAAAACCAGCATCATCGATACCACTATCGGCCGCGCCATCCTGTGGATGATCGTACCGAAAGGTCTGCCGTTCTCGATCGTTAACCAGCCGCTGGGCAAAAAAGCGATCTCCAAGATGCTGAACACCTGTTACCGCATCCTGGGCCTGAAGCCGACCGTTATCTTTGCTGACCAAATCATGTACACCGGTTTTGCTTACGCAGCCCGTTCAGGTGCTTCCGTCGGTATCGATGACATGGTTATCCCGGCTAAGAAAGCGGAGATCATCGAAGAAGCGGAAACCGAAGTTGCCGAAATCCAGGAGCAGTTCCAGTCTGGTTTGGTTACCGCTGGCGAACGTTACAACAAAGTGATCGATATCTGGGCTGCGGCAAACGAACGTGTTGCTAAAGCGATGATGGAAAACCTGTCGGTTGAAGACGTGGTTAACCGTGACGGCGTTGTGGAACAGCAAGTTTCCTTCAACAGCATCTTCATGATGGCCGACTCCGGTGCGCGTGGTTCTGCCGCTCAGATTCGTCAGCTGGCTGGTATGCGTGGCCTGATGGCGAAGCCGGATGGTTCGATCATTGAAACGCCAATCACCGCAAACTTCCGTGAAGGTTTGAACGTACTCCAGTACTTCATCTCAACCCACGGTGCGCGTAAAGGTTTGGCGGATACCGCACTGAAAACGGCAAACTCCGGTTATCTGACCCGTCGTCTGGTTGACGTGGCGCAGGATCTGGTTGTCACCGAAGATGACTGTGGTACGCACAACGGTATCCTGATGACCCCGGTCATCGAAGGCGGCGACGTTAAAGAACCGCTGCGTGAACGTGTACTGGGCCGTGTGACTGCAGAAGAAGTCTTGAAGCCGGGTACGGCGGATATTCTGGTTCCGCGCAATACGCTGCTGAACGAAAAATGGTGTGATCTGTTAGAAGAGAACTCCGTTGATAGCGTTAAAGTGCGCTCGGTTGTTAGCTGTGAAACCGACTTTGGCGTGTGTGCACACTGCTACGGTCGTGACCTGGCGCGTGGCCATCTGGTCAACAAGGGCGAAGCTATCGGCGTTATCGCGGCACAGTCCATCGGTGAGCCGGGTACTCAGCTGACCATGCGTACCTTCCACATCGGTGGTGCGGCATCGCGTGCGGCTGCTGAATCCAGCATCCAGGTGAGAAACAAAGGTAGTCTCCGCCTGAGCAATGCCAAGTTCGTTGTGAACACGGCAGGCAAGCTGGTGATCACTTCCCGTAACACCGAACTGAAGCTGTTCGATGAATTCGGCCGTACCAAAGAAAGCTACAAAGTGCCTTACGGCGCGGTGATGGGCAAAGGTGACGGTGCAGAAGTTAACGGCGGCGAAACCGTTGCTAACTGGGATCCGCACACCATGCCGGTTATCAGTGAAGTGAGCGGCTTTATTCGCTTTGCTGATATGGTTGATACTCAGACCATTACTCGCCAGACCGATGACCTGACCGGTTTGTCTTCGCTGGTTGTTCTGGACTCTGCAGAGCGTACCGGTAGCGGTAAAGATCTGCGTCCGGCGCTGAAAATCGTTGACGCCAACGGTGACGACGTATTGATCCCAGGCACTGATATGCCTGCTCAATACTTCCTGCCAGGTAAAGCGATCGTTCAGTTGGAAGATGGTATCCAGATCAACGCCGGTGACACTTTGGCGCGTATTCCGCAGGAATCCGGCGGTACCAAGGACATCACCGGTGGTCTGCCACGCGTTGCGGACTTGTTCGAAGCGCGTCGTCCGAAAGAGCCTGCTATCCTGGCTGAAATCAGCGGGATCATCTCCTTCGGTAAAGAAACCAAAGGCAAACGTCGTCTGGTAATTTCTCCGTTGGATGGCAGCGATGCTTACGAAGAAATGATTCCAAAATGGCGTCAGCTCAACGTGTTCGAAGGCGAAGTTGTGGAACGTGGTGACGTCGTATCCGACGGCCCAGAGTCCCCGCACGACATTCTGCGTCTGCGTGGTGTGCATGCGGTTACCCGCTACATCACCAACGAAGTGCAGGAAGTTTACCGTCTGCAAGGCGTTAAGATTAACGATAAACACATTGAAGTTATCGTTCGTCAGATGTTGCGTAAAGGCACCATCGTTAGCGCGGGTGGCACTGACTTCCTGGAAGGTGAGCAGGCAGAAATGTCTCGCGTTAAAATCGCCAACCGTCAGTTGGAAGCGGAAGGCAAATTGCCGGCAACCTTTACCCGTGACCTGCTCGGTATCACCAAGGCATCCCTGGCGACCGAGTCCTTCATCTCTGCAGCATCGTTCCAGGAAACGACGCGTGTTCTCACCGAAGCGGCTGTTGCCGGTAAGCGTGATGAACTGCGCGGCCTGAAAGAAAACGTCATCGTGGGCCGCCTGATCCCGGCGGGTACCGGTTACGCTTATCATCAGGACCGTATGCGCCGTCGTGCGCAGGGTGAAGCACCAGTAGCTCCGCAAGTGAGCGCGGAAGAAGCAACGGCTAACCTGGCCGAGCTGTTAAATGCTGGCTTGGGCAACAGCGACGACGAATAATCGTCCTGTTTCCTGTTAAAACCGCCCGGCTGGGCGGTCAGGTAGCGAAAGCCCCGGTCATTAAGGTCGGGGCTTTTTTTTTAAAAGAACAGACATGATGGGATAGGCATGGAAACGTCAACAACGGCGGTATGTTCGCCCTCTGACAGTAAAGCCTCCGTTATAACGCAGTCCCGGGCACGCCGAGCGGCCTGGGGCAGTTTTGTTGGGGCGGTTGTCGATTGGTACGATTTCTTACTCTATGGCATTGTTGCCGCTCTGGTATTTAACACCGAATTTTTCCCCCAGATCAGCCCAACGATGGGGACGCTGGCCGCGTTTGGTACCTTTGGCGTGGGTTTCTTGTTCCGGCCGCTGGGCGGAATGGTGTTCGGTCACTTTGGCGATCGGCTCGGGCGCAAACGCATGCTGATGATCACCGTCTGGTTGATGGGCATTTCAACTGCGTTGATCGGCCTATTACCCACTTTTGACGCGATTGGCTGGTGGGCGCCGGTGCTGCTGGTGTTTCTGCGTGCTGTCCAGGGCTTTGCCGTTGGCGGTGAATGGGGCGGTGCCGCTCTGCTGGCGGTGGAATGCGCGCCAAAAAAGAAAAAGGCCTTTTACAGCAGTGGGGTGCAGGTGGGCTATGGGGTTGGCTTGCTGCTGGCGACCGGCTCTGTTTCACTGGTGAGCCTGTATACCACTAACGAAGATTTCATCGCCTGGGGCTGGCGTTTGCCGTTCCTGTTGAGCGTGGTGCTGGTGGCGTTCGCCTGGTGGATCCGCTCGCGGATGGATGAATCGCAAGAATTCGAAGCCAACAAAGCGCTACAGGCAAGAACCGACAAAATCCGTTCCTTCCCGATCGTTGAGGCGTTGCGCCGCCATCCTAAAGCGTTTTTGTTGATTATTGCGTTGCGGTTGGGGGAGCTGTTGACGATGTATATCGTGACGGCGTTTGCGCTGAATTATTCCACCACCTATTTGGGCATGTCGCGCGAGTTCTTCCTCAATATAGGCTTGTTGGTTGGCGGCATTAGCTGCATTGCCATCCCGTGCTTTGCCCGGCTGGCCGATAACTTCGGGCGGCGCCGTATTTATGTCACCGGCGCGCTGTTCGGCGCTCTGAGCGCCTTCCCGTTCTTTATCGCCCTGGAAGCGCAAAACTCGCTGTGGATCCTGTTCTTCGCCATCATGTTGGCCAACGTGGCACACGATATGATTGTCAGCGTGCAACAGCCGATGTTTACTGAGCTCTTTGGCACCGCCTACCGTTACAGCGGCGCCGGGGTAGGCTATCAGGTTGCCAGCGTTGTCGGCGGCGGCTTTACGCCGTTTATCGCCGTGTTGCTGGTTGAACTGGCCGGCGGCTCCTGGCACGCCGTGGCAATCTACCTGGCGGTGGGCTGCCTGATATCGGCGGTTGTTGGTTCACGCATGAAGCCGCAGCAGCTTGATTAAACCGTTTAATGCACGTCATGCCGGTTTTGCCGGGATGACGTGCCGCTAGCCCGTTCAGGCGTCCTTAACCTTAACCTTTCCCATCATAAGCGGTCCACATCGTCCCGTTTTAGGCCAATATCTTTCAGCCTGTCATCATTCATGGCCATGAGGATCTTTTTGGTTTTTGCCCGTTCCCGCCAGGCACGCCACTTCCGATGGATAAAAGTCAGCACTGCATATCCAGGCTGTAACCGTTGTTTGTTTTGCTGTTCCATCGAATATTCCCCCTTGGTTATTGCACCTGTCTAGGATGCAGGGAGAATCTGTTCTAATATAGCTGCAGAAAATGATTACTTTTAACATACAGATTGCCTGTCAGCGCATCTGAATGGTCCTTTTTAACCCTATCTGTACTGGTTTTCCTGTTACTCGTATTTAACCGGGGGATACTGATGACGCGCTACCAACATCTTGCCGCCTTATTGCAACAACGTATTGAACATGGCCTATACCAGTGCGGCGAGCGTTTGCCGTCCGTTCGGGCCCTGAGCGAAGAGCATGGCGTGAGCCTGAGCACGGTTCAACAGGCTTATCATCTGTTGGAAGCTCGCCGGTTGATCATTCCGCAACCGCGCTCGGGGTACTATGTTGCGCCGCGTAAAGCAACGCCACCGATGCCAGGGCTGACGCGCCCGGCCCAGCGCCCGGTAGAGATCAGCCAGTGGGAGTCGGTGCTGGAGTTGTTCAATAACTGCCCGGAGAACAGTGAGTTTAACTTTGGCGGCGGATCGCCAGACATTGATCAATCGTCGCTGGCCCCGTTATGGAAATCACTCACCCGCCTGTGCCAACGTCAGGATCCGCGGGTGATGAGTTACGGCAATATGTTCGGTGCGGCCGAGCTGCGTGAACAAGTGGCGCGTTTGACGTTGGACAGCGGCTGCCGGCTTACCGAGGACGACATCGTTATCACTACCGGTTGCCAGGAAGCGCTGTTTACCGCTATCCGGGCGGTGTGCCAACCCGGCGATATCGTGGCGGTGGAATCGCCCACCTTTCCCGGCACCATGCAGATTCTGCGCGGGTTAGGGATTAAGGCGATTGAAATCCCGACCTGTGCCGTTACCGGGATTAGCCTTGATGCGCTGGAACTGGCGCTGGAGCAGTGGCCGGTTAAAGCCGTATTGATGGTGCCGACCTGTAATAATCCGCTGGGATTCACGATGCCGGATAAGTATAAGAAGGCGCTGATCGTTCTGGCCCAGCGTTTCGATCTCGCCATTATTGAAGACGACGCCTATGGTGAGCTGGCCTATGAATATCCTCGCCCAAGAACCATTAAATCTTTTGATGAAGATGGCCGGGTATTATTGTGCAGCTCCTTTTCCAAAAGTATTGCTCCTGGTTTACGCGTCGGCTGGATCGCCCCGGGCCGCTACCTGGAACGGGTATTGCACACCAAATACATCAGCACCGGCTACACGGTGACCCATACACAGTTGGCGGTGGCCGAGTTTATTCGCCAGGGCGATTACCAACCGCATCTGCGGCGCATGCGTATGCAATACAAAAGCAATCTGGAGGTGTTTACCTGCTGGGTGCGCCACTACTTCCCGAGTGAAATATGCGTCAGCCGCCCACAGGGGGGCTTTCTGGTATGGATTGAACTGCCGGAATCGTTTGATACGCTGCGCCTCAACCGTGAGGTGAGTGCCGCCGGCATCAAGATTGCGGCCGGATCGCTGTTCTCGGCATCGGGTAAGTACCGCAATTGCCTGCGGTTGAATTATGCACGGCCATTTACCGAAGAGGTGGAGAAGGGGCTGCGGCTGTTGGGTGAAAGCGCCAGCCGCCTGCTGGAAGAGGCGACGACCGCCAAATAATGGTTGGGTGCCAATATGGGCCGGGTGCTGCACCCATATTGGCGGGGGGAACGGCAGTTGTGCAGGCCGGTTACAACGGCCGGCCCAAATAGCTGTCCCAGTCTTTCCATACCGGCTGCAGGCCTGCCTGGCTGATCGCCGCGGCCACCTGTTCCGGCGTGCGGCCGTCATGTGGTGCAAACTGCTCCAGCTCCGGCGCGACATGATCGGCATAGCCGCCCGGTTGGGTTTTGGAACCAGCACTGACGCTATTGATCGCCATCGGGATCACATGGTCGCGGAAGTAGGGCGATTCACGGGTGGACAGCGATAACTCCACGTTGGGCGCCAACAGGCGGAAAGCGCAGATGAGCTGCACCAACTGCGGTTCGCTCATGATGCTGGCCGGCTCAATGCCGCCGGCGCAGGGGCGCAGGCGTGGGAACGAGATAGAATACTGGCTCTGCCAGTAGGTTTGCTGCAGGTAGAGCAGGTGTTCGGCCAGCAGGTAACAGTCGGTGCGCCAATGGCTGGAAAGGCCAATCAGCGCACCCAGGCCGATCTTGCCGATCCCGGCGCGCCCAAGACGATCCGGCGTGGCCAGCCGCCAGTGGAAGTCCTGCTTGTGGCCGCGCAGATGGTGCTTCAGGTAGGTCGCTGGGTGGTAGGTTTCCTGATACACCAGCACGCCGTCCAGGCCCAGATTTTTCAACTCGGCGTAATCGTCCTGCCCCAGCGGCTGCACTTCCATCATTAATGAACTGAAATGGCGGCGGATCGGCGGGATATGCTGGCGGAAGTAATCCATCCCCACCTTGGTTTGGTGTTCGCCGGTGACCAGCAGCAGGTGCTCAAAGCCCAGCGCCTTGATCGCCACGCATTCCCGCTCAATCTCGTCGGCATTCAGCGTCTTGCGCTTAATGTGGTTGCTCATTGAGAAGCCGCAGTAAGTGCAATCATTCGCGCACAGATTGGACAGGTACAGCGGCACATAAAAGCTGACCACATTGCCGAAGCGCTGGCGGGTGAGTTGCTGCGCCCGTTGCGCCAGCGGCTCCAGATAGGCCGCGGCGGCGGGTGAAATCAGCGCCATGAAATCCTCGCGCGTCAGCCTGGGCGCCTGGAGCGCGTGTTCCACATCCCGGGCGGTTTTACTGTTGATCCGCAGCGTGATCTCATCCCAATTCAACTGCTGCCAGCGGTGACTGAAATCATCGGCCATTACAGTGCCCTCGCGGGTGGGTTAAGAAATGCGGTCAGCGGGCTGGTCGCCGCCGCGTGGGCCTGGCTGCCGCCAAGGCCGGCGGTGCGCGCCCGTTCGCCGGCTTCCAGCGCCAGCCGGAAGGCCTGCGCCATGTTGACCGGATCGCGCGCCACGGCAATCGCGGTATTGACCAATACCGCATCGGCGCCCAACTCCAGTGCCGCCAGCGCGTGGCTGGGGGCGCCGATGCCGGCGTCCACCACTACCGGCACCTTGGCCTGCTCAATGATTATCTCCAGAAAGTCGCGGGTGCGCAGGCCACGGTTGGAGCCGATCGGCGCGCCGAGCGGCATCACCGCTGCGCAACCGGCTTCCTCTAACCGTTTGCACAGCACCGGATCGGCGCCGCAGTACGGCAGCACCACGAACCCTTCTTTAACCAGGGTTTCCGCGGCTTTCAGCGTTTCGACGGCGTCGGGCAGCAGGTATTTCACGTCCGGGTGGATCTCCAGCTTGATCCAGTGGGTGCCAATGGCTTCGCGCGCCAGCCGGGCGGCGAACACCGCTTCCGCTGCCGTTTTGGCGCCGGAGGTGTTGGGCAACAGCTTAATGCCCAACTGCTGCAACGGAGCCAGAATGGCGTCATTGCCGCCTTGCAGATCCACACGTTTCATCGCCATGGTCACCAACTGCGAGCCGGAAGCCTGTATTGCAGCCAGCATCAACGCCGGCGTCGCGAACTTGCCGGTGCCGGTGAACAGGCGTGAGGTAAAAGAAGTATCGGCGATTTGCAACATATCAGCCTCCGGCAATCGCTTGAAATAACAGAATATCATCGCCATCCGCTACCAGATGGTCGGCCCATTCGGCGCGCGGGATGATGGTTTGATTAATTGCCAATGCGGTGCCGGGCTGCTGGTATTCCAACTGTTCGAGCAGGGCATTGACGGTGAGCGGCTGCGCCAGCGCAATCGGCCGTTCGTTGAGCGTGATCTTCATACGGCACCTCCGCAGACCGGGCAGTTGCCGGCCTTGCTCAACTGCAGCGTGCTCCAGCTCTGCTGCCTGCCGTCAAACAGCCGCAGTTTGCCGCTTTGCGTGCAAGGCATACCGACCAGCATTTTGATGGCTTCCAGCGCCTGCAACGTGCCGATCACGCCCACCACCGGCCCCAGCACGCCGGCGGTGCGGCAGTTGCGCTGCGGCTCGGCTTGCTCCGGGTACAGGCAGGCATAGCAGCCATGGGGATAGGGGGGCTCAAGCACCAGCAGTTGGCCGCTGAAGCCGACGGCGCTGCCGCTGATCAGCGGCTTGCCCGCCGCCACGCAGGCCGCATTGACCGCGTGCCGGGTGGCCATATTGTCGCAACAGTCGAGAATCAGATCGGCGCGTGCTACGGCGCGCGCAAGCGCATCGCCCTGTAGCCGTTGTTCGATGGCTATCGATTCCACCAGGGGGTTCAGCGCCTGCAATTGCCGCTGTGCCAGCCGCGCTTTGGCCTGCGGGATATCGGCGCTGCGATACAGGATTTGCCGTTGCAGATTCGTCAGGTGCAGTTGGTCGTCATCGGCCAGCAGCAGGGTGCCGACGCCGGCGGCGGCCAGATAGAGCGCCGCCGGCGATCCCAACCCGCCAAGCCCGACGATCAGGACGCTGGCCCGTTTTAACCGTTCCTGCCCTGCCGGGCCGATATCTTCCAGCAGCAACTGGCGGCTGTAGCGTAAAAATTCGCTATCGGAAAGTGTCGCTTCGTTATGCATCGCGTCACTCCTTGCCTTCAATCAGCCGCAGCAGTTCGGCGGTGGCGGCGCGCCAATCCGCGGCCTGGGTAATGGCGCTGACCACGGCGATGCTGCCCACGCCGCAGGCTAATACGCCAGGCACGCGATCAATGCTGATGCCGCCGATCGCCACTGTCGGGTAGCCGGATAACCCCGCAACGTGTCGTTTCAGTTCGGCCAACCCTTGTGGGGCCGAGGGCATCTCTTTGGTTTGCGTCGGGAAAATATGCCCAAGCGCAATGTAAGAGGGGCGCACGGCAATGGCCCGTTTCAGCTCGGCGTCGTCATGGGTGGATACCCCCAGGCGCAACCCTGCCCGATGGATGGAGGCCAGATCGGCGCTATCCAAATCCTCTTGGCCAAGATGGACGCCATAAGCCTGATGTTTGATCGCCAACCGCCAGTAATCATTGATGAACACACGGGCGTTGCTGCGCTTGCCAAGGGCGATAGCGGCGGCAATGTCGTCTTCCACCTGCGCTTCCGGCTGGTCTTTGATGCGCAGTTGCAAGGTGGTGACGCCCGCGCCCAGCAGGCGTTCAATCCATTCCACGCTGTCGACCACCGGATACAGGCCCAGCCTGTGCGGCGTTGCCGGGAAAGCGGATGCGAATTCAGTCATGGTTTTCCTCCTGCAGCGCGCTCGCGCTGTGGTACAGCTCGCTACCGCGGGCGCGGAACTCGCTGGACATCTTTTCCATGCCGGAAAGAATCTCAATCGGTTTGGCGGCTTCCTGGGCGGCGGCGTAGTCGCGCACCTCCTGCGAAATTTTCATCGAGCAAAACTTCGGCCCGCACATTGAGCAAAAATGAGCGACCTTGCCGGACTCCTGCGGCAGGGTTTCGTCGTGGTAGGCGCGTGCGGTTTCCGGATCCAACGCCAGGTTGAACTGATCCTCCCAGCGGAATTCAAAGCGTGCCTTGGACATGGCGTTATCGCGGATCTGCGCCCCTGGGTGCCCTTTAGCCAGATCGGCGGCATGAGCGGCGATTTTGTAGGTGATCAGCCCCTGTTTCACGTCCTCTTTGTTCGGCAGCCCCAGGTGCTCTTTGGGCGTGACGTAGCACAACATCGCGCAGCCGAACCAGCCGATCATGGCCGCCCCGATGCCGGAGGTGAAGTGATCGTAACCCGGTGCGATATCGGTGGTCAGCGGCCCCAGGGTGTAGAACGGCGCCTCGTGGCAGTGCTCCAGCTCTTCGGTCATATTGCGGCGGATCATCTGCATCGGCACGTGCCCCGGCCCTTCGATCATCACCTGCACGTCATATTCCCAGGCGATTTTGGTTAATTCCCCCAGGGTGTGCAGCTCGGCGAACTGGGCTTCGTCGTTGGCGTCCTGGATGGAGCCTGGGCGCAGGCCGTCGCCCAGCGACAACGCCACGTCATAGGCGGCGCAGATCTCGCAGATCTCGCGGAAGTGTTCATACAGGAAACTTTCCTGGTGATGCGACAGGCACCATTTCGCCATGATCGAACCGCCGCGCGACACGATGCCGGTCAGGCGCTTGGCGGTCATCGGCACATAGCGCAGCAACACCCCGGCGTGGATGGTGAAGTAATCGACTCCTTGTTCCGCCTGCTCCAGCAGGGTGTCGCGGAACATTTCCCAGTTTAGGTTTTCCGCCACGCCGTTTACTTTCTCCAGCGCCTGGTAAATCGGCACGGTACCAATCGGCACCGGGCTGTTGCGTAAGATCCACTCGCGCGTTTCATGGATGTAGCGGCCGGTGGAGAGATCCATCACCGTATCGGCGCCCCAGCGGGTCGACCACACCAGCTTTTCCACTTCTTCCTCAATGGAGGAAGACACCGCCGAATTGCCGATATTGGCGTTGACCTTCACCAGAAAATTACGGCCAATGATCATCGGTTCAGATTCGGGGTGGTTGATATTGGCGGGGATGATGGCGCGGCCGGCGGCCACTTCCTGGCGCACGAACTCCGGTGTAATGGCCGGTGGCAGGTTTGCTCCCCAAGATTGCCCCGGATGTTGCTGGCGCAATACCGCGCCGCGGATGCGTTCACGGCCCATGTTTTCCCGGATGGCGATAAACTCCATTTCCGGCGTGATGATGCCGCGGCGGGCATAGTGCAGCTGGGTGACGCATTTGCCCGGTTGGGCTTTGCGCGGCAGCGGCAGGTGTTCAAAGCGCAGGTGATCCAGCCCTTCGTCCGCCAGGCGCTGTTGGGTAAAGCCGGAGCTAACGCCATTGAGGGTTTCGGTGTCGTCGCGTTCGGTGATCCAGGCGGCGCGCAGTTTCGCCAGGCCATGACGCACGTTCAGCTCAGCATCGGGATCGCCGTACGGGCCGGCGGAATCATAAACCGGGATCGGTTCGTTCTGTTCGTATTGGGGCTGCTCTTTACTGCCGCCGATGAGCGTGGGGCTGAGCTGGATTTCCCGCATTGGCACCTGCAAATCGCTGCGCGAACCCTGCAGGTAAATACGACGTGAATTGGGAAAGACAACGCCTTGCAACGAATGAATAAACTGCTGCGCGTCGTCGCGCTGTTGTTTACGGGCACGGGGCTTGTTTATCGTAGACATAGCAAATTCCTACCAGTGTGGTGAGTTGGGAAAATTGCTTGTCTGGAGCTCGGAGGGAGTAACGATGGTGGCCGGTAAGCAGGTCCCCGGTGGTGTGGGGCGCCCTGGCACGGCAATAGATTACTCTTGTTCCCTTCGCGGGTGTTAACCCGATCAGGTTCCGCGGATCCCGAATTAACGGTCTCAGCCTGGCTGATAAACAGCGCTAGGCACTCCGACAAGATGCCCTCAGTATAGGAGGGTGATTAGAAACTACAAGTGCTACCCGTCATGTTTTGGCTTGGCCGGTGGTTAATGTTGCACCGGGCGCTCCAGCATGTCGGCGGGGTTCGCCGCCTGCCGATTCTGCTGCCAGGCTTGCACAGCTAATTGAATCAGCTGATCTTCCAGCTCAAAGCGCGCCTCAAGCATTTCGCCAATATCGGACAGCGACTGATGAAACGCCAGGCAAAGATCGTCATCCATCTCGGCTTTGCTATAACGATCGTGAAATGCCATTATTTGTTCAGTGTTGTGCTGTAGTTTTGGATAAATGCGCGTTGCCTGCGTGCTCTCCAGGCTGGCCGCCCCTTCAACCTGCTGAATGATTTTATCGTAGATATGAAAGTGCCCCGCAGAGAGATAATCCAACAGGTTATGGCACAAGTTCTCCAGCGCTTTTTCATTCAGCGGCGTATGCTTCCCTTTATTCGGTTTAACGCCGACCAGGGTGTAATAGGCGACCAGTAACTGTTTGCGGGCCTGCAACCATTGATCAACCAGGTCATTATTGCCGCCCACATTTTGCGTCAGGCTTTCCAAACGGTTGAGCATATTGGGCTCCCTGCGTGAATAATAAATTTTTAATGTAAAACATTAGGATCGGTAGAGTGTCAGTAAAGCAGAGGTTGTGCAATAACGCTATGGAATTTGCATTAACAGGTAATGAACAGGGCTGGTGGATCGTCAGCCAGCAAAGCAAGCTTTGGTTGCCGAACGGCGAGCTGCCGTTTGGCTCGGCGCAACAGTTTTCGCTGCGCGGCCTTTTGGCACGCCAGATCGGCGAATGGGAAGGCGCGCCGGTGTGGCTGGTGCGCCACGGCATGAAGCAGGGGATGAGCTCGGTGCGGCAACTGCTTGAGCAGGAGCGCGGGCTGTTCCAAATGGCCGGCCGCGGGGTGCAACTGGCGGATTTTTACCATTCCCACCGCTTCTGTGGCTACTGCGGCCACGAAATGCATCATAGCCGCACCGAAAGCGCCTGCCTGTGCGCCAACTGCCATCAACGCTACTATCCACAGATTGCTCCCTGCGTGATCGTGGCTATCCGCCGCGGTGATGAGATTCTGCTGGCGCAGCATGTGCGGCACCGGGGCGGCATCCACACCGTGCTGGCGGGCTTTGTGGAAGTGGGCGAGACGTTGGAGCAGGCGGTGGCGCGCGAAGTGATGGAAGAAAGCCGCATTGAAATCAAAAACCTGCGCTATGTGGCTTCGCAGCCCTGGCCGTTCCCCAATTCGTTGATGATGGCGTTCATGGCCGATTATCATCAGGGCGAACTTCAGCACGATCCCTCAGAACTGCTGAGTGCCGGCTGGTATCGTTACGATCGTTTGCCGATGTTGCCGCCGCCGGGCACGGTGGCGCGCCGGCTGATTGAAGACACGCTGGCGCTGTGCCGGGCAGAATAATGTACACTATTTGCGATAAATTACAGGCCAATAGGAACCCTAGATGACCGAGTTGAAGAACGATCGCTACCTGCGCGCGCTGCTGCGGCAGCCGGTGGATGTGACGCCCGTATGGATGATGCGCCAGGCCGGCCGCTATTTGCCGGAGTACAAGGCCACGCGTGCCCAGGCGGGGGATTTCATGTCCCTGTGCAAAAACGCCGAGCTGGCCTGTGAAGTGACGCTACAGCCGCTGCGCCGGTATGCGCTGGATGCCGCGATCCTGTTCTCTGACATTTTGACTATTCCTGACGCCATGGGGCTGGGGCTGTATTTTGAAGCCGGCGAAGGCCCGCGTTTTACCCACCCGATCGCCTGCCGGGCCGATGTGGACAAGCTCCCGGTGTTCGATCCGGAGATCGAACTGGGCTATGTGATGAACGCGGTGCGCACCATCCGCCGGGAACTGCAAGGCGAAGTGCCGCTGATCGGTTTTTCCGGTAGCCCATGGACGCTGGCCACCTACATGGTGGAAGGCGGCAGCAGCAAAGCCTTCACCAAGCTCAAAAAAATGATGTATGCCGATCCGCAGGCCCTGCACCTGCTGCTGGATAAGGTGGCCGACAGCGTGATCCTGTATCTGAATGCGCAAATCAAGGCCGGCGCCCAGGCGGTAATGCTGTTTGATACCTGGGGCGGGGTGCTGACGGGCAGGGACTACCGTGAGTTCTCGCTGCACTATATGCACAAGATCGTCGATGGCCTGCTGCGTGAAAACGAAGGCCGCCGTGTGCCCGTCACCCTGTTCACCAAGGGCGGCGGGCAGTGGCTGGAAGCGATGGCCGCCACCGGCTGTGATGCGCTGGGGCTGGACTGGAGCACCGACATTGGCGAAGCGCGCCGGCGCGTAGGCGATAAAGTGGCGCTGCAGGGCAATATGGATCCTTCCATTCTGTATGCGCCGCCGCCGCGTATTGCACAGGAAGTGGAAACCATCCTGGCCGATTTTGGCCACGGCGAGGGGCATGTGTTCAACCTGGGCCACGGCATCCACCAGGATGTGCCGCCGGAACACGCCGGCGCTTTTGTGGAGGCCGTCCATGCGTTTTCGGCGCAATACCACCGCTGAGGCGGGCGAGCAGAGTGTGGCCCTGTTCGACATCGCGCCATTGCGCGCTGAGCAACTGCAACGCGCGGCCAGCGTGATCCGCCATGATGATTTCCTGGCGGATCCGCCGGCGTTGATTGCCGGCGCGGACGTGGGGTTTGAGCAAGAAGGCGCGGTAACGCGCGCCGCCATCGCCATTCTGCGCTATCCTTCCCTGGAGTTGGTTGAGTATCAGCTCGCGCGCATTAGCACGACGATGCCCTATATTCCCGGTTTTCTGTCTTTCCGCGAATGCCCCGCGCTGTTGGCCGCCTGGGATAAACTGCAGCAGAAGCCGGATCTGGTGTTTGTCGACGGCCACGGGATTTCGCACCCGCGCCGCTTGGGCGTCGCCAGCCATTTTGGCCTGCTGATCAATGTGCCGACCATCGGCGTGGCGAAAAAGCGCCTGTGTGGGAAATTTGAGCCGCTGGGCGACGCGGCGGGCGCGCAAGCGCCGTTGATGGATAAAGGCGAGCAGATTGGCTGGGTATGGCGCAGCAAGCTGCGTTGCAACCCGCTGTTTGTCGCCACCGGCCACCGGGTGAGCGCCGACAGTGCGCTGGCCTGGGTGCAGCGTTGCATGGCTGGTTACCGCTTACCGGAGCCGACGCGCTGGGCCGATGCCATCGCCTCGCGCCGCCCGGCGTTCCAGCGTTGGCTGGCGGCGCATCCAGAGGTGCCGCCATGCGCGAATTAGGTTACACTGCGCCGCATATCATACGTAAGAGAAGAAACAATGCTCCGTAACCCCATTCATTTACGTTTGGAAAAGCTTGAAAGCTGGCAACATTTGACCTTTATGGCCTGTCTGTGCGAGCGTATGTATCCCAATTATCAGGTGTTTTGCCTGCAAACCGGGTTCGGCGATCCGGCGGTTTACCGCCGCATACTGGATCTGGCATGGGAAACGCTGGTGGTGAAAGACGCCAAGGTCAATTTTGACAGCCAGCTCGAGAAGTTGGAAGATGCGATCCCAGCGGCCGAAGATTACGATATTTATGGTGTTTACCCCGCTATCGACGCGTGTATCGCGTTAGGTGAACTGATCCACTCGCGCCTGAGCGGCGAGACGCTGGTGCACTCCGTTGCCATCAGCGAAACGTCAATCCGCACGGTAGCGATGCTGGAAATGACCCAGGCGGGGAAAGAAATGACCGACGACGAGTTGAAAATTTTGCCGGCCATTGAGGAAGAATGGGATATTCAGTGGGAAATATTCCGATTGTTGGCCGCCTGTGAAGAACGCGATCTCGAGCTGATTAAAGGCCTGCGATCCGACCTTCGTGAGGCTGGCGTAAGCAATATTGGGATAAATTTAGCGCACTGAGGCAATAAAACGTGATTTAACGCCTGATTTGTCATGCCTTAAGGCTTCACATCCGCACCCTGTCTGGTCTACATTTGGGGGGCGTAAAAAAGTGGCTATCGGTGCGTGTATGCAGGAGAGTGCTGTCAATCGGCATATCCGTCGCACTCGATGCTTTGCAAACGATAAACACACTGTAAGGATAACTTATGAACAAGACTCAACTGATTGATGTAATCGCAGACAAGGCGGACCTTTCCAAAGCTCAAGCCAAACAAGCTCTGGAATCTACCCTGGCTGCCATTACTGAGTCTCTGAAAGAAGGTGATGCAGTACAATTGGTTGGTTTCGGTACTTTCAAAGTAAACCATCGTGCAGAGCGCACTGGCCGCAACCCACAGACTGGTAAAGAAATCAAAATCGCAGCGGCTAACGTACCAGCATTCGTTTCTGGTAAAGCGCTGAAAGACGCAGTTAAATAATTACCGCGTGCTGTGAAAAGCTTAGACTGGGGGGCGATGACGCCCCTTTTGTTTATCCGGCGCTGGCTGTTAGCCGCGGCGGTTGCCAGCAGCCTGGCTGGCTGCAGTTTCCATTCCGCACCTCCGGCGTTTACCGCCAGCGGCTATGTTGCCGATCAGGGCGTCATGCGCCTGTGGCGCAAGGATGACGATCAGCAGCGCCCACTGGTGCTGATGAGTGTGTATAGCCCTTATCGTGGGGCCGGCACGGTCACCACCCTCTATGAATACCAAAACGGCACCTTACGCCAGATTAGACGCAGTGGGCCGGTGCAAGGGCAAGATAACCTGCAGGTGCGCTTTGCCGAAGACGGCACGGTGAGCTTTATGCAGCGCCAACTGGCTGAGCGGCGTGAGCAGCTTTCCAGCGACGATATCGCGCTGTATCAATACCAGGCGCGGCGTATGCAGGAAGTGAGCGATGCACTGCGTGCCGGGAATGTGCGGCTATTACAGGGCCATTGGCACGGCGGCATGGTGCAGACCTGCAGTGGCCAACAGCTAAGGCCGGGGTTTGATGAGCAGGCGCTGGACTGGATTGCGCGGCGCGAACGCAGTGGCCAATCGCTGAGCCTGGCTTGGTTGGAGGCACCGGAAGGGCGCCAACTGCTGCTGGTGGCCAACGACGATTTTTGCCGCTGGGCGCCGACGAAAGACACGTTATAAAAAAGGCCCTGCAATGCAGAGCCTGAGCAGCAAGGGCTAAGCCCTGAATCACTTACCGCGCGCTATCGCCCGATAGCCGATGTCTTTGCGGCAGAAGCTGCCTTGCCACTGAATATCAGCCGCTAATTGATAGGCGTTTTTTTGCGCTTGCGCCACCGTTGCGCCTAATGCCGTTACGCACAACACGCGCCCGCCGTTGGTGAGCACTTTATCGCCTTCCAGGCGCGTGCCGGCATGAAACACTTTGCCGTCGCGGCTTTCCTGCTGCGGCAGGCCGTGGATCTCATCACCGACCTGATAGTCGCCCGGATAGCCGCCGGCGGCCAGCACCACGCCAAGGGATGGGCGTTCGTCCCACTCCGAGGTTTTATCGCCCAGTTTGCCCTGTGCGCCGGCCAGGCACAGCGCAACCAGATCGGAACGCATCCGCAGCATGATCGGTTGGGTTTCCGGATCGCCGAAGCGGCAGTTAAACTCGATTACTTTCGGCTGGCCGTCGGCGGAGATCATGAGCCCGGCATACAGGAAGCCGACGTAGGTATTGCCTTCCGCCGCCATGCCGCGCACCGTTGGCCAAATCACCTGGTCCATCACCCGCTGGTGGATTTCATCGGTCACCACCGGCGCCGGGGAATAAGCGCCCATGCCGCCGGTGTTTGGCCCGGTATCGCCATCGCCAACGCGTTTGTGATCCTGGCTGGTGGCCATCGGCACCACGTTTTCGCCATCGACCATAACGATAAAGCTGGCTTCTTCGCCGTCGAGGAACTCTTCCACCACGATACGGTGGCCGGCGTCGCCGAAAGCGTTGCCGGCCAGCATATCCTGAATGGCGTCTTCCGCTTCCTGCAGCGTCATGGCAACAATCACGCCTTTACCTGCCGCCAGGCCATCGGCCTTGATGACGATAGGCGCGCCTTTGCTACGCACATAGGCCAGGGCCGGTTCAACCTCGGTAAAGTTTTGGTATTCGGCGGTGGGGATGTGGTGGCGCGCCAGGAAGTCTTTGGTGAAGGCTTTTGAGCCTTCGAGCTGGGCAGCCGCCTGCGTTGGGCCGAAAATGGTCAGGCCGGCGGCCTGGAAGGCATCGACCACGCCAATCACCAGCGGGGCTTCCGGGCCGACGATGGTCAGGCCGACATCGTTGTTGCGGGCGAACTCAAGCAGCGCCGGGATATCGGTTGCAGAGATAGCCACATTGGTCAAATTAGGTTCCAGCGCCGTACCGGCATTGCCCGGTGCGACATACACGTTATCTGCCAGCGGCGATTGAGCGGCTTTCCAGGCCAGCGCGTGTTCGCGCCCGCCGTTGCCAATAATAAGGATGTTCATCAGGTGCTCCATGATCAGCGTGCGCCGGGGCGCACGCGGCAAAAAGGATTAGTGGCGGAAGTGGCGCATATCGGTGAAGATCATCGCAATGCCGTGTTCGTCGGCGGCCGCGATCACTTCGTTATCGCGGATTGAGCCGCCGGGTTGGATCACGCAGGTGATGCCCACCGCGGCTGCCGCATCAATACCGTCGCGGAATGGGAAGAAGGCATCGGACGCCATGGCGGAACCTTTGACTTCCAAACCTTCATCTGCGGCTTTAATGCCGGCGATCTTCGCGGAATAAACGCGGCTCATCTGGCCGGCGCCGATGCCGATGGTCATATTGTCGCGAGCATAGACGATCGCGTTGGATTTAACGAACTTGGCCACTTTCCAGCAGAACAGCGCGTCGCGCAGCTCCTGCTCGGTGGGCTGGCGCTTGGTCACCACGCGCAGATCGCCCGCGGCGACCATACCTAAATCACGCTCTTGTACCAAGAGGCCGCCATTGACGCGTTTGAAATCCAGGCCGGGCACGCGCTGTTGCCATTGGCCGCAGGCCAGGACGCGCACGTTCTGCTTGGCGGCCAGCAGCGAGCGGGCTTCCTCATTAATGGTTGGGGCGATGATCACTTCAACGAACTGGCGGCTGATGATGGCCTGCGCGGTGGCGGCATCCAGTTCACGGTTGAAGGCGATGATGCCGCCGAATGCCGACGTCGGGTCGGTTTTGTAGGCCCGTTCGTAGGCACCCAGAATATCTTCGCTAATCGCTACGCCGCAGGGGTTGGCATGTTTGACAATCACACAGGCCGGCTCGGCGAACTCTTTCACGCATTCCAGCGCGGCGTCGGTGTCGGCGATGTTGTTATAAGACAGCGCTTTGCCCTGCAACTGCTGGGCGGTGGCGACGGAAGCTTCCTGCAGGTTGTCTTCTATATAGAAGGCGGCTTGTTGATGGCCGTTTTCACCGTAGCGCATATCCTGTTTCTTGATGTAGTTCAGGTTCAGGGTGCGCGGGAAGCGGCCGGCGGGCTGCTCGGTATCGCCATGATAGGCTGGCACCAGCGCGCCGAAGTAGTTGGCGATCATGCTGTCGTAGGCGGCGGTGTGCTCGAATGCTTTGATGGCCAGATCAAAACGGGTTGGCAATAGCAGCGAGCCGTTGTTGTTGTCCATCTCGGTAATGATGGCGGCGTAGTCGCTGCTCTTGACCACAATGGCGACGTCTTTATGGTTTTTGGCGGCGGAGCGCACCATGGTGGGGCCGCCGATATCGATGTTTTCAACCGCATCTGCCAGCGAGCAGTCTGGGCGGGCGACGGTTTGGGCAAACGGATACAGGTTTACCACCACGATATCGATCGGCTTGATGGCGTGCTGTGCCATGATCGCATCATCTTGGCCGCGGCGGCCAAGAATACCGCCGTGCACTTTGGGATGCAGGGTTTTTACACGTCCATCCATCATTTCCGGGAAGCCGGTGTAATCGGAAACTTCGGTAACCGGCAGGCCGGCATCTGCCAGCAGGCGCGCGGTGCCCCCGGTCGAGAGCAGCTCCACACCACGTTGAGAGAGTGCTTCTGCGAATTCAACGATACCGGTTTTGTCAGAAACGCTGAGCAGAGCCCGGCGTATTGGACGAGGTTGTTGCATGGTTTTATCCCTTGGCTTTTGCATCACGATATAAAGAGAGTTACCTGAATCTTTACCGGTATTCCTTACTCTGAACAGCGTAAGGGGCGGAATTTTCCTCGTATTTAACGGTATTCGGCACTGATTCAGGTAACGCCCCTGGAATAAAGGGGAGTTTGTCGCTGCGGAGAATTGTAGCGAAAACGTTTGCGCGGCGCTCGTAAATTTTCAGCCCTGCGGGGCTCTGTGGATAAGTTTGTGCAAAACAAGGTATAAGGCGGGCTTTTGCTGTGGAATGCAGCAAACGCGCACTTTTGTTGAAAAAACCTGTTGCGGCCTGCGTGGGACGCCCTATAATGCGCCTCCATCGACACGGCGCAAGTGATTCACTTCACGAAGCGGCCGGGAAGAAAAGAGAAAATCCTGAAATTTGGGGTTGACTCTGAAAGAGGAAAGCGTAATATACGCCACCTCGAGTGAACGAGCCAAGTCTCGTAACTCATTGCTCTTTAACAATTTATCAGACAATCTGTGTGGGCACTCACAAGACGATATCCAGCACCTTTGGGTGCAAAAAAATATCAAGTCTTGAAGAGTGACTAACTGAAGTAAAATTCATGCAGTAAATCTTCGAGCACGCTATTAACTTAGCAAATCAAGCTTTTAATTGAAGAGTTTGATCATGGCTCAGATTGAACGCTGGCGGCAGGCCTAACACATGCAAGTCGAGCGGCAGCGGGAGGAAGCTTGCTTCCTCGCCGGCGAGCGGCGGACGGGTGAGTAATGTCTGGGAAACTGCCCGATGGAGGGGGATAACTACTGGAAACGGTAGCTAATACCGCATAACGTCGCAAGACCAAAGTGGGGGACCTTCGGGCCTCACACCATCGGATGTGCCCAGATGGGATTAGCTAGTAGGTGGGGTAATGGCTCACCTAGGCGACGATCCCTAGCTGGTCTGAGAGGATGACCAGCCACACTGGAACTGAGACACGGTCCAGACTCCTACGGGAGGCAGCAGTGGGGAATATTGCACAATGGGCGCAAGCCTGATGCAGCCATGCCGCGTGTGTGAAGAAGGCCTTCGGGTTGTAAAGCACTTTCAGCGAGGAGGAAGGCGTTGTAGTTAATAACTGCAGCGATTGACGTTACTCGCAGAAGAAGCACCGGCTAACTCCGTGCCAGCAGCCGCGGTAATACGGAGGGTGCAAGCGTTAATCGGAATTACTGGGCGTAAAGCGCACGCAGGCGGTCTGTTAAGTCAGATGTGAAATCCCCGGGCTTAACCTGGGAACTGCATTTGAAACTGGCAGGCTAGAGTCTCGTAGAGGGGGGTAGAATTCCAGGTGTAGCGGTGAAATGCGTAGAGATCTGGAGGAATACCGGTGGCGAAGGCGGCCCCCTGGACGAAGACTGACGCTCAGGTGCGAAAGCGTGGGGAGCAAACAGGATTAGATACCCTGGTAGTCCACGCTGTAAACGATGTCGATTTGGAGGTTGTGGCCTTGAGCCGTGGCTTCCGGAGCTAACGCGTTAAATCGACCGCCTGGGGAGTACGGCCGCAAGGTTAAAACTCAAATGAATTGACGGGGGCCCGCACAAGCGGTGGAGCATGTGGTTTAATTCGATGCAACGCGAAGAACCTTACCTACTCTTGACATCCACGGAACTAGCCAGAGATGGCTTGGTGCCTTCGGGAACCGTGAGACAGGTGCTGCATGGCTGTCGTCAGCTCGTGTTGTGAAATGTTGGGTTAAGTCCCGCAACGAGCGCAACCCTTATCCTTTGTTGCCAGCGGTTCGGCCGGGAACTCAAAGGAGACTGCCAGTGATAAACTGGAGGAAGGTGGGGATGACGTCAAGTCATCATGGCCCTTACGAGTAGGGCTACACACGTGCTACAATGGCATATACAAAGAGAAGCGATCTCGCGAGAGCAAGCGGACCTCATAAAGTATGTCGTAGTCCGGATTGGAGTCTGCAACTCGACTCCATGAAGTCGGAATCGCTAGTAATCGTAGATCAGAATGCTACGGTGAATACGTTCCCGGGCCTTGTACACACCGCCCGTCACACCATGGGAGTGGGTTGCAAAAGAAGTAGGTAGCTTAACCTTCGGGAGGGCGCTTACCACTTTGTGATTCATGACTGGGGTGAAGTCGTAACAAGGTAACCGTAGGGGAACCTGCGGTTGGATCACCTCCTTACCGAACGATATTGAAATGTGCAGTGTCCACACAGATTGTCTGATGAAAAATAATGAGCAAGAAAACCCTTTCGTTGAAAGGCGGACGGGCTGATGAGTCGTTAACACATCGGCCGCTTGAATTTGCCAGCAAATTCGCGCCTTTACACGGAAATAGCAAATCAGTGATTTGCTAAGCAATTTCCGTGTCCCCATCGTCTAGAGGCCTAGGACACTGCCCTTTCACGGCTGTAACAGGGGTTCGAATCCCCTTGGGGACGCCATTCCGATAATGCGTGAAAGACATTATCACGAATATCTTAAAGATGACTTTAACGAGTCGTGTTTAAGATATTGCTCTTTAACAATCTGGAACAAGCTGAAAATTGAAATGATGAATAATCGGAAGATTATTCACGAGTCTCTCAAAAGCGCACAGCCGATGATGGAAACATCTTCGGGTTGTGAGGTTAAGTGACTAAGCGTACACGGTGGATGCCTAGGCAGTCAGAGGCGATGAAGGGCGTGCTAATCTGCGATAAGCGTCGGTAAGCTGATATGAAGCGTAACAACCGGCGATACCCGAATGGGGAAACCCAGTGTGTTTCGACACACTATTGCATGGTGAATCCATAGCCATGCAAGGCGAACCGGGGGAACTGAAACATCTAAGTACCCCGAGGAAAAGAAATCAACCGAGATTCCCCCAGTAGCGGCGAGCGAACGGGGAAGAGCCCAGAACCTGAATCAGTTTGTGTCTTAGTGGAAGCGTCTGGAAAGTCGCGCAGCAAAGGGTGATAGCCCCGTACACCAAAAGGCATGGATTGTGAGTTCGATGAGTAGGGCGGGACACGTGTTATCCTGTCTGAATATGGGGGGACCATCCTCCAAGGCTAAATACTCCTGACTGACCGATAGTGAACCAGTACCGTGAGGGAAAGGCGAAAAGAACCCCGGCGAGGGGAGTGAAATAGAACCTGAAACCGTGTACGTACAAGCAGTGGGAGCCTTGATTTATCAGGGTGACTGCGTACCTTTTGTATAATGGGTCAGCGACTTATATTTTGTAGCAAGGTTAACCGCATAGGGGAGCCGTAGGGAAACCGAGTCTTAACTGGGCGTCAAGTTGCAAGGTATAGACCCGAAACCCGGTGATCTAGCCATGGGCAGGTTGAAGGTTGGGTAACACTAACTGGAGGACCGAACCGACTAATGTTGAAAAATTAGCGGATGACTTGTGGCTGGGGGTGAAAGGCCAATCAAACCGGGAGATAGCTGGTTCTCCCCGAAAGCTATTTAGGTAGCGCCTCGTGAACTCATCTTCGGGGGTAGAGCACTGTTTCGGCTAGGGGGCCACCCCGGCTTACCAAACCGATGCAAACTGCGAATACCGAAGAATGTTATCACGGGAGACACACGGCGGGTGCTAACGTCCGTCGTGAAGAGGGAAACAACCCAGACCGCCAGCTAAGGTCCCAAAGTCATGGTTAAGTGGGAAACGATGTGGGAAGGCATAGACAGCCAGGATGTTGGCTTAGAAGCAGCCATCATTTAAAGAAAGCGTAATAGCTCACTGGTCGAGTCGGCCTGCGCGGAAGATGTAACGGGGCTAAACCATGCACCGAAGCTGCGGCAGCGACGCTTAGGCGTTGTTGGGTAGGGGAGCGTTCTGTAAGCCGTTGAAGGTGGCCTGTGAGGGTTGCTGGAGGTATCAGAAGTGCGAATGCTGACATAAGTAACGATAATGCGGGTGAAAAACCCGCACGCCGGAAGACCAAGGGTTCCTGTCCAACGTTAATCGGGGCAGGGTGAGTCGACTCCTAAGGCGAGGCTGAAAAGCGTAGTCGATGGGAAACAGGTTAATATTCCTGTACTTGGTGTTACTGCGAAGGGGGGACGGAGAAGGCTAGGCTGGCCGGGCGACGGTTGTCCCGGTTTAAGCGTGTAGGGGTGTAGTCCTGGTAAATCCGGATTACTGTAACCCTGAGGCGTGATGACGAGTCACTACGGTGGCGAAGCAGTTGATGCCCAGCTTCCAGGAAAAGCCTCTAAGCATCAGGTAACATCAAATCGTACCCCAAACCGACACAGGTGGTCAGGTAGAGAATACTCAGGCGCTTGAGAGAACTCGGGTGAAGGAACTAGGCAAAATGGTGCCGTAACTTCGGGAGAAGGCACGCTGGCGCGTAGGTGAAGTCCCTTGCGGACGGAGCTGAAGCCAGTCGCAGATACCAGCTGGCTGCAACTGTTTAATAAAAACACAGCACTGTGCAAACACGAAAGTGGACGTATACGGTGTGACGCCTGCCCGGTGCCGGAAGGTTAATTGATGGGGTCAGCCGCAAGGCGAAGCTCTTGATCGAAGCCCCGGTAAACGGCGGCCGTAACTATAACGGTCCTAAGGTAGCGAAATTCCTTGTCGGGTAAGTTCCGACCTGCACGAATGGCGTAATGATGGCCAGGCTGTCTCCACCCGAGACTCAGTGAAATTGAACTCGCTGTGAAGATGCAGTGTACCCGCGGCAAGACGGAAAGACCCCGTGAACCTTTACTATAGCTTGACACTGAACATTGAGCCTTGATGTGTAGGATAGGTGGGAGGCTTAGAAGTGTGGACGCCAGTCTGCATGGAGCCAACCTTGAAATACCACCCTTTAATGTTTGATGTTCTAACTCGGCCCCCTGAGCGGGGGTGAGGACAGTGTCTGGTGGGTAGTTTGACTGGGGCGGTCTCCTCCCAAAGAGTAACGGAGGAGCACGAAGGTTAGCTAATCCTGGTCGGACATCAGGAGGTTAGTGCAAAGGCATAAGCTAGCTTGACTGCGAGAGTGACGGCTCGAGCAGGTGCGAAAGCAGGTCTTAGTGATCCGGTGGTTCTGAATGGAAGGGCCATCGCTCAACGGATAAAAGGTACTCCGGGGATAACAGGCTGATACCGCCCAAGAGTTCATATCGACGGCGGTGTTTGGCACCTCGATGTCGGCTCATCACATCCTGGGGCTGAAGTAGGTCCCAAGGGTATGGCTGTTCGCCATTTAAAGTGGTACGCGAGCTGGGTTTAGAACGTCGTGAGACAGTTCGGTCCCTATCTGCCGTGGGCGTTGGAAGATTGAGAGGGGTTGCTCCTAGTACGAGAGGACCGGAGTGAACGCACCACTGGTGTTCGGGTTGTCATGCCAATGGCATTGCCCGGTAGCTAAGTGCGGAAGAGATAAGCGCTGAAAGCATCTAAGCGCGAAACTTGCCTCGAGATGAGTCTTCCCTTGGACCTTGAGTCCACTAAAGGAACGTTTAAGACTAAGACGTTGATAGGCTGGGTGTGTAAGTGCAGCGATGCATTGAGCTAACCAGTACTAATGAACCGTGAGGCTTAACCTTACAACACCGAAGGTGTTTTAGAGACTTGACAGAGATTTTTAGCTTGTTTGCAGATTGGTTTTGGTGGTTGTGTGAAAGAACACAACGGCTGAAATAAAACAGAATTTGCCTGGCGGCAATAGCGCGGTGGTCCCACCTGACCCCATGCCGAACTCAGAAGTGAAACGCCGTAGCGCCGATGGTAGTGTGGGGTCTCCCCATGCGAGAGTAGGACACTGCCAGGCATCAAATTTGCGTGCTGATATGGCTCAGTTGGTAGAGCGCACCCTTGGTAAGGGTGAGGTCCCCAGTTCGACTCTGGGTATCAGCACCACTTATAGTGAGTGGGTTAGTAGTTCGGCACAAAAGAATTTTCCTGGCGGCGATAGCGCGGCGGTCCCACCTGACCCCATGCCGAACTCAGAAGTGAAACGCCGTAGCGCCGATGGTAGTGTGGGGTCTCCCCATGTGAGAGTAGGGAACTGCCAGGAATCAATTAAAGTAGAAAGCCCCGTGCGAAAGCGCGGGGCTTTTTGCTTTGTGCCATTCGTTAACCTGCGGCAGCGGTGTTTATCCTTATGCCTGGGCGGGAACGCGATGTCCATCGGCACCACATTTCCCCTGCGGACGGCTCTACAGCAGCCCTTTGTGCGCCAGGGTAATGCGCGTGGCCTCGTTCAGATCCAATTGCCCTAGTTGATGCGGGCTCACCCAGGCAACTTCCTGAAACTCCTCATTGAACGTGACCTGGCGGTTGGCGCTGACGCAGTCAAAGATAAGATACACCATGTAGATTTCTTCTTGTTTACCACCTGGGTAGGTTTTCACCCGAATATCATCTCTGAACGTCCATGGCGTGATCTGGCTTATTTGCAGCGCATCACCCAGTTCTTCCCTGATCTCCCTTCTTAGCGCCGTTTCCATGGTTTCCCCGGTTCCATCCCGCCACCGGGTAGCGCCCACTGGCCGGGGAAGACGCCCCGATCGGCCGCCATTTTACACAATAGGTATGCCCCGTTATTTTCAATCAGTGGGCAGACGATAATCCTCTGGCGCATATGCCGCCTCCGTAGCGCAATTATTGCTATCACTATATCAAACATCCCGTGGCTACAGGTTACCAGCATCAGCGATAGCTGGCTGGCACGCGGGATATAAAAAAAGCCGGCAACGCAATGCGCTACCGGCTTTTCTGCCCCGGATTACCCGGCGTGTTATCGCCTACAGCCCGCCAGACTCGCGTTTAGTGCTGGGCGTTGGGGTTGAAGGCGCCGTGCGGCCGTTGTTGGTCATCCGCGATAGCGTTTCCGTACGCACCTGGAACGGCGGATAAGGCAACGCAATACCGTGCTGCTGATAGCCGGCCAGGATCAACTGATGTATTTCGTGGCGCAGCGGCATACGGTGGCCCATCTCGGCGGCATACATTCGCAGTTCGAAGATTTGAATACCCTGCTGCAAATCGACCAGATACACCTCCGGCGGCGGGTTATCCAGCACCAGCGAGCAGCGCTCGGCCGCGTTATGCAGAATGCGGGTGACCTCTTCGCTGTTGGCTTCCGCCGGCGCCGGCACCGTCAACACCACACGGGTAATGGCGTCTGACAGCGACCAGTTAACAAACTGCTCGGTGATAAACGCCTTGTTCGGCACGATAATCTCTTTGCGGTCCCAGTCTGAAATCGTCGTGGCGCGGGTATTGATCTTGGTGATGGTGCCCGTCAGGTTGCGGATTGTCACCGTATCGCCAATGCGGATCGGTTTCTCGAACAAAATAATCAGGCCGGAGATAAAGTTCGAGAAGATTTCCTGCATGCCAAAGCCCAGCCCCACGCTGAGCGCGGTAACCACCCACTGCAGCTTCGACCATTCGATGCCAATCCAGGCGAAGCTGGAGATCGCGCCAAACAGCAGCAGCAGGTATTTGGTAATGGTGGTGATGGCATAGCCGGTGCCCGGCGTCAGATCCAAATGCTGCAGCACCGCCAGTTCCAGCAGCGCCGGCAGGTTGCGCACCAACAGCATGGTAATGATCAACACCACGATGGCAATCATCACCGCGCCCACGGTGATCGGCTGGATACTCTCCACGCCGTTGATCGTCGAGGTGACATCCCACAGCGTGATGTTTTCCAGGAAACTGAAGGCGGAATGGAGTTCCGACCACAGCACGATCATCGACACCAGTGCGGTCAAGGTCAGCAGAGAGCGAACCAGGCGCAGCGACTGCGCGCTGATGGTATCCAGATCGATCTCGGCGTCATCCACGTCGATGGCGCCTTCAGTGCTGTTTTGCGGGTGCGATGTTTCTTCCTCGCCGCGGGCGCGCTGAGCCAGAATATCAGCGCGCCGCTGTTTGGCGCGATCGAAGGCGATGCGGCGCCGTTGGATCAGCATCCAGCGGCGGATGATATGGTAAATCACCAACAGCAGGAACCAGATGGCCACCGAGGTTTCCAGGCGCGCCAGTAACGCCTGCGCCGTTGTCAGGTAGCCGATGGCGGCGGCAAGCGCTGCAACCAGCGGCGCCGATTGCAACAGCCCCCAGAGCGCGCTGTTGAACATGTTCTCGCCGGAGCCTTTCTTATCCAGATACAACGGGATCCCGGCGCGTTTCAGGCTGTTGGTGACCAGGCTCAACGCCAGGCACAAAAGAATGAAGCACAGCCGCCCCAGCGTATTGGAAAACTCACGGTCGTTAAGATTATCGAAGGTGATCAGCGCCATAATCAGCGGCACAATCAGCCAGACCGACATCTTGTAATAGCGCATGGCGCGCGAGACTTGCCGCACCGGCCAGCGGAAGTGAACAATGAACAGCCCCTGTGGATGGGCGAAGGCGGCGCTGATCATGCACAGCCACAGGATCGGCAGCGTGGCCGTCACGCCATCGCCAATCGCCACCGCCACCGGGTATGGCCAGGCGTTTTGCAGGCCATAGCCTAACGCCGCCCACAGCACCGGCAGCGGGATCGCCACCAGTATCGACCAAAATACCGTGCGCATCGTCAGGAAGAATTCATCCTGGGTGACCTTGCCCACCCGGCTACTGGCGCGGGCGAGGAAGGCGTGATAATGCTTGCGGGAGTTGATGCTGAAAATCACCAGCAACACCGCGCCTAACAGCGGGATCACCGTGGCCCTGCTGGTCACCATCATCATAAAGGCACCGCTAAGCTGCGACAGCGTATCCAGCGACAACAGGCGCGTTAGATCGTGCGCGACGTTAATCGGGTAGGAGAGGGTGATCGGGCTGACATCCGGCACCCAGAACAGATAGCGGTGCGCCGCATCCCGGATTTCGTTCAAGGCGTCGGCCAACTGGGTATTGGCGACCTTCAGCTTGGTCAGTTCCAGGATCTGGGTGTCGCAGCCGGAAAGCAGCGAATTCAGCAGTTCCCGTTGGGTGCGGATCTGCGCATCGACAATGCGCTGCTGTGCTTCGGTCAGATCGGCGCCGTCGTCCTGTTTCAGTGCCCGTGCGCGCTGCGGCAGCTTTTCCAACTGGCTTTCAAACTGCAGGCGTTGTACGCGCAGTTGCACCATATCGCTATCAAGCTGCTGCGGCCTTGGCATATCCGGCAGCGTTGCCACCTGCGCCCGCAGGGTTTCCCCCAGCACCGGCGATGAGCCGAGCCATTGGGATTGTTCGATGATGGTACTCAGCGCCTGGCGCACCTGCAGCGTTTGCGCCGCGGCCTGGCGCTGTTGGGAAGCGATCAAATCCATACGCTGCGCCTGCTGGTTAAGCGCGGTGGAGAGTTCACGGTTGATTTGCAATTGTTGATTGATGCTGGCCGGCAGATCGCCGTTCTGCTCCGCCAGTTGTTCGGTTTTTTCCAGCGCCAGTTCGGCTTCACGCTGGCGCTGGGCATTCAGGTTATTGCGCAGCGCCTGTAATTGGATGTCGATTTTCTCATGGCGCTTTTTGAAGATATCGGCACGCATACGCGCCAGTTCCTGCCGGTTATTGGCGGAAAGCTGCGCCAGATCCAGCTCATCAACCTTGCTTTTACGTGCGGCGGCTTCGGCCTGCAACAGAAAAAGCTGCGCCTGGGCCAGCGGCGTGGTGGGATTGGCCGGCTGGGCTTGCAGGCGGCGTTGCACTTCCGTTAACGCCCGCCGTGCCTCACTTTGCTGCTGCGGCAGTTGGCTGAGCGAATCGCTTATTTCACGCGTGCGATCCTGCTCTTGCTGCAGCAAACGCGCTTGTTCCAGCAGTTGGCTGCTGGTTTGCAGGATCTGCTGTTCCAGCTCGCTGGCCGGCAGGTTATCCCCGGTGGGAAGCGTTTTAGCTTCTTCGATGGTCTGCTGGCGGCGCAGTTCCTGCGTCATTTTCGGGAAGTCGTCGATCACTCGCTGGTACTGCTCGGCGTTAGTGAGTGATTCTTTACGCTCCGCCAGCCAGTTAATCGCGCTTTGCAGCGCCACGACCGCTTCGGCCTGGCCGGGCGCGCTTTTGTTGCTTTCCGCCTGTTTCAGCTCCTGCCGGAGCTGTGCTTCAGTGGGAATGGATGCTGCCAGCGCTGGAAATGCCAGCGACCAACTGAGCAATAACATGACAATCAGGCGCACAGCATCGGCCCCTTTTAAACGTGTGGAGAGTCAGGTGCGGCCGGTGCCGCGGCGATTTCAGCAAAGGCTTCACCCATCCGGGTGACGGTGCCGTTGTTCAGCCGTGGCTCAAAATGCACACTGCCGGCGGTAAACAGGTTGATCACTGTGGAGCCAAGCTTGAAGCGGCCCATTTCTTCCCCCTTGGCCAGGTTGATGGCCCCTTCCTCGCCTGCTGCCGGGTAGGTCCAGCGTTTGATAATGCCCTCGCGCGGCGGAGTTACGCTACCGGCCCAGACGGTTTCGATGCTGCCGACGATGGTCGCGCCCACCAAAATCTGCACCATTGGCCCCACGGCGGTATCAAACACGCAGATCACACGCTCGTTGCGGGCAAACAGGTTGGGGACGTTGGCGGCGGTTAACGGATTGACCGAGAACAGATCGCCCGGCACGTAGAACATCTCGCGCAGCACGCCGTTGCAAGGCATATGCACGCGGTGGTAATCACTGGGGGCCAGATAGGTGGTGGCGAACAGGCCATTGCGGAACTTATCCGCCAGCAGGTAATTGCCTGCCAGCAGCGCTTCCAGGCTGTAATTGTGGCCCTTGGCCTGGAAGATCTGATCGCCTTGAATCGGCCCCAACTGGCTGATGGCGCCATCTGCGGGCAGCACCAGCACGTTATCGGTGCCGGCAATCGGGCGCACGCCGTCGCGCAGCGGGCGAACGAAGAAGTCGTTGAAGGTAGCGTAGGAAGCCAATTCCGGGTTTTGCGCTTCTTGCATCTTGACCTTGTAAACGCGGGCGAAAGCTTTAATCGCCAACTGGGTCAGCCAGCCGCCTTTTTTTTCTGCGCCCCAACCGGCCAGGCGAGTTAACGCCTGTTTTGGCAACCAATACTGTAAGTTAATCTTGATGCTATCCAGCACGTAAACCTCTTGAATTTGGGTAAAGGGCGCGCATTGTAGCGGCATGGCCGCCACTGTCAACGCGCGCCCGGTTTGGGGTTTAGCCTTCGGCTTCCGGGAAGTTTTTACGGACTTTCACCTGCGCCATGCTTTCCAGGATGCTGTGGTAGTTGCTAAAGCGCACCTGTGCGATTTCACCGCGTTCGACCGCTGCACGCAGCGCGCAGCCGGGATCGTTGTCATGGCTGCAATCACGGAATTTACAACCGCCTAAATAATCACGGAATTCGACAAAACCCTGGGTAATTTGTTCCGGCTCCAGGTGCCACAGGCCAAATTCACGCACGCCTGGCGAATCGATCACATCGCCGCCATGCTGGAAGTGATAAAGCCGTGCGGCCGTGGTGGTATGTTGCCCCAGGCCAGAGACATCGGAAACGTCATTTACCAGAATTTGCTCTTCGGAAGGGGGCAGCAGGGCATTGAGCAGGCTGGATTTGCCCACGCCGGATTGGCCGGCAAAAATACTGATACGCCCGGCCAACGCCTGTTCAAAGGCTTCCATACCTTCGCGGGTACGGCTGGAAACCTCCAGCACGCGGTAGCCGATATTGCGATAGATAGCCATCATCCCGTCAACCTTGGTGCGGGCCTGCTCATCTAACAAATCGATTTTGTTCAGTACGATCAGCGGTTCCACTTCCAGTGTTTCGCATGCGACCAGATAGCGATCGATAATATTCAGCGAAAGCTCCGGCAAAATGGCGGAAACGATGACGATCTGATCGATATTGGCGGCGATCGGTTTAACGCCGTCATAGAAATCGGGGCGCGTCAGGACCGATTTGCGCTCGTGCACGGCTTCAACGATGCCCTTCACCCCGGCATGGCTGCCAACGCCGGGCCGCCAAACCACGCGATCGCCTGTCACCAGCGAACGCAGCGTACGGCGAATGTTACAGCGGTGCTGGCTACCATCCGCTGCTTCAACGTCGGCGTGCATGCCAAAACGGCTGATGACGATGCCCTCCTGCGGTTCACCCAGTTGGGAGTCATCCGGCTCAGGCTTATTGTCTGTGCGTTTCAGACGGCGTTGGACATTCGCCTGAACGCGGCGTTGTTGACCTTTGGACAGTTTGTTCTTGCTCACTGCACCTCACATGCTCGGCTTTGTCGCCGGTGGCGACTAAAAAGACTATGATACACACTATTTTATATTAAATAACCGTTGTTCACCGCCAGGCGGCGCGTACTGAACCCCGTGGGCGAACGGCACAGCACGCCCGGCTGCCCAGGCTTGGTTTACCTTTCGGCTTTTATGCAGGAAATATCATGACAGGAAATGAAAACAACCTGATTTGGATCGATCTGGAGATGACCGGGTTGGATCCTGAACGCGATCGCGTTATTGAGATCGCGACCCTGGTCACCGACGCCAATCTGAATATCCTGGCGGAAGGGCCGGTGATTGCCGTGCACCAGTCTGCCGAGCAGTTGGCGCTGATGGATGACTGGAACGTGCGTACCCATACCGCCAGCGGCCTGGTTGAGCGGGTAAAAGCCAGCCAATACGACGATCACGCCGCCGAGTTGGCGACCATTGCCTTTCTGGAACAATGGGTGCCGGCAGGGAAATCGCCTATCTGCGGCAACAGCGTGGGGCAGGATCGTCGCTTCCTTTTCCGCTATATGCCGCAGTTGGAAGCTTACTTCCACTATCGCTACCTGGACGTCAGCACGCTGAAAGAGCTGGCGCGCCGCTGGAAGCCGGAAATTCTGGCCGGTTTTAAAAAGCAGGGGACCCACCAGGCGCTGGATGATATCCGTGAATCGGTGGCGGAACTGGCGTATTACCGTGAGCATTTTATTCAGCTTTGAATGATACCGGGTGCCAGCGGCGGAAAACTCGCCCGATTGCCGATTTAATCAGCAATCGGCGCTAAAATGCATTTTTTTGCTATAAGGGGCTTGCGGCGAAGCGAATTTCTCGTATAATGCGCACCCCGTACCGGTGAAGAATTTTGCAAAAAGTTTGTTGCTGATACGCTGCGGGAATAGCTCAGTTGGTAGAGCGCAACCTTGCCAAGGTTGAGGTCGCGAGTTCGAGCCTCGTTTCCCGCTCCAAATTACAGGCCTGTGGATAACTCCGCCGGCTAGCGAAAAAAGGGCCTTCGGGCCCTTTTTTTGTTTCCGCGCATCTTCCGCACATCGCCGAAACTACCGCTATCCGGCACCGTTAAGTTTATTAACATTCGAGCGAAACACGCGCTATATTTTCCTGCCTCTTCTATCCCTATCGGCCCTGACGGCCGTTCTCTGCTAACGCCGAGAACGCCAACGTTACGGGCATAAAACCCCACAAAAATAAAGACATATAGCGATATGAGGGCGTATCTCTTTTTTGTGTGATCAATGTCTCATATTTGTTATTAAAATGTTTAAATTTAGATGGTTGTTTAAATGTATTGGTGCTAATAATTTCACCAACAACTTTATTGCCTGATTGCCCGCTGCTTTGATGCTTTTCTGTGTGGAACAACGGGATGAATAAGGTTGTGGCTGCGCAGTTGTCGTAGGGCAGCTACGTGTTTGGGAATGGATATTTACCGGCTTTTCCCGGTAAAAAAAGAAAAATACGAGACACCATTATGAGAAATCGAATACCTCTCGCGGTGATTGGCGGGATATTGTGTGTTTTGGGTGTAGGGCTTGCCGCAGGGGGCTTATGGCTTATTACGCTTAGTGGATCATGGTTTTATTTGCTTGCCGGCCTGGCAATGGCCGCTACCGGTGTTGGCCTGGTAAAACGCCGGGCATGGGCATTGTGGCTTGCATTAATTCTGTTGGTGGTGAGTGTTCTATGGTCTTTATGGGAAGTCGGGTTTGATTTCTGGCAATCGGTGCCACGTATTATCGCCTTCCTGGTTGTAGCGCTGATCGCGGCGGTGGCTTCGCCATGGTTGCTGCGCTCGGATACGACTTCTGCGTTGAAGGGGAAGTCTGCGGCAATTCTGTCGGCGCTGCTTGGGATCGGTATTGTTGCCTTCTTCACCGGGATGTTTTTCCCTCACCCTACGGTGGTTGCAGAGAACGCAACGCCTGCAGCCGTGGTCTCGCCGGATGCAGGAAAGGAAAGCGGCAACGACTGGCCGGCCTGGGGGCGCAGCGTGTCTGGCGAGCGCTTTGCCCAGTTTGAACAGGTGAACAAACACAATGTTAAGGATCTGAAGGTTGCCTGGACCTACCGCACGGGCGATCTGGCCATTGATGGCGCGGAGTATCAGGTTACGCCGATCAAGATTGATGACACCGTCTACCTGTGTACGCCGCTGAATAAAGTGATTGCATTGGATGCCACTACGGGGAAAGAACGCTGGCGCTTCGATCCTAAAATGCAGATCACCGACAGCAACAAAGAATGGAAGCGCTGCCGCGGCGTAGGCTATACCGAGATTGCACCAGACGCAGCAACGGCAAATGCGGCGGCGCCGGATGTCGCGGCTGTTTGCCGTAAACGCATTGTGAGTACCACCAACGATGGCCAGCTGTTCGAAGTGGACGCGGAAACCGGCAAGCCGTGTGAAGATTTCGGCACCAATGGTTTTGTGAATCTGAAAGAAGGCATCGGTTCCAGCCCGGAAGATGGCTCTTATTACCTGACTTCGGCCCCGCTGGTTGCAGACGGCGTGATTATGGTCGGCGGTAAAATCAATGACAATATGTCAGTGGGCGAGCCTTCCGGTGTGGTGCGTGGTTATGATGCACGCACGGGGAAAGTGATCTGGGCCTTTGATGCTGCGCGCCCTCACGACAGCACACCGCTTCCGGCTGGCCAGAATTATGCGCCGGAATCACCGAACTTCTGGGGAACCGCCGCCTATGATCCTAAACTGGGGCTGGCGTATTTCCCAACCGGCAACCAGACGCCGGATTTCTGGACCGGTAACCGCCACTCCTACTCCGATGAATTTAACGATTCAATCATCGCTGTGGAGATAAAAACCGGCAAACTGCGTTGGCACTTTCGAACCGCGAACACCGACCAGTATGATTACGACGTCTCTTCGCAACCCATTCTGTACGATCTGAAAAATAAAGACGGCACGACAACCCCAGTGGTTGTTCAACTGACGAAACGCGGGCAAGTCTTTGTGTTGGATCGCCGTGATGGCAAACCGGTCGTGCCCGTTGAGTATCGTAAGGTGCCCACCGACGCCATGCCTGGCATGAAAGTGGCGGATACCCAGCCATACTCTGCGATTTCCGTGGGCACCGCGCCGCTGAAAGAAACGGATATGTGGGGCGGATCGATTTTCGATCAGTTGTACTGCCGTATTCAGTTTAAACAGATGCGCTGGCAGGGGGAATGGACTCCGTTATCAGACAAACAACGGACCCTGATTTACCCCGGCTACTACGGCGGCATGAACTGGGGCGGCGGCGCGCTGGATGCCTCTACCGGTACGCTAATCGTCAATGATATTCGCATGGCGCAGTGGGGGATCTTCATCAAACAGGATGAGGCGAAACGCATTGGCCTGAAACCGAGCACGGAAGGTGAATACTCTGAACAGAAAGGCACCCCGTGGGGCGTGGAGCGTTCCATGTTTGTTTCACCGCTGGGGATCCCCTGCTTCAAGCCACCTTTTGGCACTATGTCGGCGATTGACCTGGCAACGGGCAAAACCAAATGGCAGGTACCGATGGGCACCATTGAAGATGCGCCGATACACGGCTTTGTCGCGGGTGTGCGGATCCCACTGGGGATGCCGACCATGGGCGGCCCGCTGGTGACGAAAGGCGGCCTGACGTTCTTCCACGGCACCCTGGACTACTATGCGCGTGCGCTGGATAACGATACCGGCAAAGAGCTGTGGCGTGCACGCCTGCCGGTTGGTGGGCAAGGTGCGCCAATGACGTATATCGGCAAAGACGGTAAGCAGTATATTGTTTTTGTTGATGGCGGCGCGACCCGTACAGGCACCAACAAAAACCGGGGTGACTACGTGATTGCTTATGCGCTTCCTGATAAGTAATGGCGCCATGCCGCTCGGTTAAGGGGCGGCTGAACCGGCCCTGTAGCCAGATAAAAATCCGGGAATGTTTTCATTTCCGGATTTTTTTACGCCATTTCTCCGTCGGTTAGCCAGTGCCAACGGGGGCAGACTGTTTTTAACCCCGGCGTCTATCACCTTTTAATCGGGAATCGGGGCGTGCTTAACCCAGCGTTGTTGCTTTACCGGTTAGGTGCGCCCCTTTATCATTATATCGCGAGTTATATAACGATAATGTGGAGTCATAAAATGGGATATGGTGTGCGCCGTGGCGTTATAGCGGTATGTCTATTGCTGCTGCCGCTATTTAGCTGGGCAGACCGCGTGGTGACCGATCAGTTAGGGCGGCAGGTGACGATACCGGATCGGGTTGATCGCGTGGCGGTGCTTCAGCACCAGACCCTCAACCTGCTGGTGCAGCTCAACGCGACAGACAAAATTGTGGGCGTGCAGGCCGACTGGAAACAGCAACTGGGCGAACACTATCTTCGCCTGGCCCCAAGGTTGGCCGGTATGGCGCTGGTGGGGGATCTCACCCATGTGAACGCCGAATCGCTGGTGGCGCTGCATCCGCAGGTGGTGTTCGTCACCAACTATGCGCCGCAAGAGATGATCGACAGCATCAGCCGCCTGGGCATACCGGTGATCGCCATTTCATTACGCCATGACGATCCGGGCCAGCAGGCGCGCCTTAACCCCAGCATGGCGGATGAAGAACAGGCTTATAACCTGGGCGTGCGCGAAGGGATCCAACTGATCGGCGAGGTGGTGAATAAACAGCAAGAGGCCAAAGCGCTGATCGATGCCACGTTTGCCACCCGCAAACTGGTGAGCGAACGCCTGAAAAACCTGCCGGCGGCTGAGCGCGTTCGTGCTTATATGGCCAATCCCGAACTGACCACCTATGGCTCTGGCAAATATACCGGGTTAATGATGGCGCACGCCGGCGCACTGAACGTGGCAGCCGCTACCGTCAAAGGTTATAAGCAGGTCTCTATGGAGCAGATTGTCGCCTGGAACCCACTGGTGATTTTTGTTCAGGACCGTTACCCGCAGGTGGTGGATGCGATCAATACCGGTGCCGAATGGCAGGTGATCGATGCGGTACAGCACCACCGGGTTTATCTGATGCCGGAGTATGCCAAGGCGTGGGGCTACCCGATGCCAGAGGCAATGGCGCTTGGCGAACTCTGGATGGCGAAAAAGCTCTACCCGGAAAAATTCCGCGATATTGATATGCAACAGCAGGCCGACCGCTGGTATCAGCGTTTTTACCGCACCCACTACCAGGGCGCCGAATAATGCTGCGTGTGCTGGCGGCGGGCAGCCTGCGCAGCGTGTGGGGGCCGTTGATGTCGTGTTTTAGCGCGCGCAGCGGCATCAACGTCAGCAGCCAGTTTGGCCCGGCGGGATTGCTACGCCAACGCATTGAGCAGGATGAAGGTTGCGATCTGTTCGCTTCCGCCAACCAGGCGCACCCGGCCGCGCTGTGCCGGCAAGGGCTGGCGTTGGCGGCGGTGCCGTTTGCCGCTAACCGGTTGTGTTTAACCGTGGCGAGCAACTGCCTGACCGCTGGGGAGAATTGGCTGAGTCTGCTGATGAACCCGGCGCTGCGCCTGGCGACCTCCACCCCGGTGAGCGATCCCTCCGGCGATTATACCTGGCAACTGTTCGATACTCTGGACCAGCGCCATCCCGGTCTGGGCGCTACGCTGCGCCAGCGGGCGTTGCCGTTGGTTGGTGGCCCACACAGCCCAGCGGTGCCATCTGGGGAGCTGGCGGCAAGCTGGCTGATCCGCAGCGGGCAGGCCGAGATGTTCATCGGCTATGCCAGCTACGCTGAAAAGCTGCGCCGGCAGCCCGATCTCGCGGTATTGCCGATCCCTGATGATTACAACGTTGCCGCCTGCTACGCGCTGGCCCAATGTACCGTGCAGGCAAAGCCGCTGGCCGATTTCCTGCTTTCGCCCGCAGCGCAGGGCATACTGGTGGCTGCGGGCTTTGGTGGCGCCAAACTCGGCTGTTAAGCACGCCACGATGGCAATGGCGTGGCGATTTTTGGGCAGCAGGCGCGGTTGTTGGCCGAAAGTTGCCCGCTTTGGCGTTGTTGTAACCAATCGAACCGCTGGCGTGAAAAAAGCACTTGCCATGCCCGGCCATCAGGGCCATAATTCGCGCATTCCAAACGCTTTCAAGTATTAAAGCCTTTATTAATTAAAGAGTTAAATACTTCATTGCGTTGGTATTGCGGGAATAGCTCAGTTGGTAGAGCGCAACCTTGCCAAGGTTGAGGTCGCGAGTTCGAGCCTCGTTTCCCGCTCCAAATTACGGGCTTGTGGATAACTCCGCAGGCCAACAAAAAAAGGACCTTCGGGTCCTTTTTTTTGTTTCCAAAGCACGCCTCTTAAAATCTCCGTCAACCACGCCGAAGTCGTACATCAATCAGTACTCGAAAGGATTGTTGGTTGGGTGATTCCTTTGTGTTGTTCGTTGCAGAGTAGGCAACGGCGCATTGCCTCTGGTTTCTATCCTGGATTCTGCCTAAACAAACGAGGCCGACAGCACGATGAAGTGCGTGCGCAACTGGCTGGTGGTGTTGGCGCGCACCTATCTTATTTTGTGCTAAGCGGCTTATGTTTCGCCGGGATGTTGCCAATGATGCTGATGGGATCGATCGAGAGCAAACGGGCAAGGTGGACAAATTCGACGATGTCTAACCGGCGCTCTCCGTTTTCCACCTTGGCGATAAACGACTGAGGGCGATCCAGCGCCTGAGCCAGACTTTCCTGCGTGACCCCTTTCGCTATGCGCGCCTCGCGCAGCGCCTTGATAACGCGTTGATATTCATCGGAGTAAATGGAAGCCATCTGATCAATTCCGTTAGAAAGACCGGATTGACTATCAATGACGGATTGATTTATCCCAAAATAGGATTAACAGCATCGGCGGTTGATCAGGGTTTATGTCTACTTAACTGTTTTTTATTAATTATTTTCTCTAAAACTGTGGCTATATCGATGGATAGGAGATGCGCGATACAGGCAAATTCCACAACATCCAGCCTGCGTTCACCGTTTTCGACTTTAGCGATAAATGACTGTGGTCGGCCTAACGATTCGGCCAGCCTTTGCTGGCTGATGCCTTTTCTGATTCTGGCTTCCCGAAGGGCTTTGATAACACTTTGATATTCTTCTGAATAAATTGATGCCATCTCGCTAACCTTGACTGATATCCCAAAATCGAATATCAGTCATTTATTTAATTATCCCAAAATGGGATAATTAACGGGATTGGTTATGGAGAGGAGTAAAAAATGGATAAGAAAGACTGGCATCCGGCGGATATCATTGCTGGTTTAAGAAAACAGGGAACAACGCTGGCTGCGGTTTCCAGAGCGGCGGGGTTGGCCTCGTCCACGCTGGCAAATGCGCTGACGCGGCACTGGCCGAAGGGCGAGCGCTTGATTGCCGAAGCGTTGAACAAACGTCCGGAAGAGATCTGGCCTTCCCGCTATCAGAGTATCAGCCGTAGTCAGGCCGGGGTTATCGTCCCGGCCATCAAACAGAAATGCTAGTGCGGAGCAGTGAAACAGCATCCAGCCACGGATGTGGGCTGGATGCCAGTAGCATACAATCGCAGCTGATTAGTTATCGCACTTACCTGGTACGGCTAACTTAACTTGCGATTTGGAAACGACGCGCATACCTTCGCTTTCAGAAACCTGTTCCAGCCCGGCACCGCCAACGAAAACGCCCATTTTGATGTACTGGCGAACAAAGTAGTTCTTACCCGGGGTTACATTGAGCGTCAGGTTATTCGGGGAGAACTCGGATTCTGTCCCCAGCATATGCGATTGACTGGTCGATATTTGCTGATAGAAAAAGACTCTATCGGCGGTTTCTCCGAGGCAGCGTCCATCCAGATAAACGTCTTTTTTTAGTGCTTTCCCAACAAAACTGTCCCTGTACACGTAGAGACCGGCTTTACCGTTTTCCGGTGTAGGGAATGATTTAGCCGTCGCATTTTCAGCATCGCTGGCTAAAGGAACCGAGGCACAACCGCCAAGAAGCATTGAAGAAAGAATTACAACTGCGAAGATTATTTTATTCATCGAATTCTCAAAGAGTTAAAAAAATCGGAATAAGAATAATCTCATTTTATGGATATGTCACGATTAAGGCGTTACCCCTTTTTTTAAAAGAATATTTCCGTACTTTGCACACTCTCCGGTAATCACGATCGCAAAGGCTTTTTGTGCCCGCTCATAAAACGCGTAACGATCAATACGGCAGATTTCCGGGCACGGCGCCTGCAGGGAAAGCGCGTCGCGGTAGCGGGCTTCAACGGCAGGATCAAGGGTATCGCCCTCTACGGCGGCCATCATCACCAGCGGTGGCGCATAGCTGTCGAGTTCAAACAGCGGGATAATGGCCTGCAGTAAATCGTGCACCTTCAGGCCATCGGCACGAATCACCTGTGGCCCCATACTGTGTGCCGGGAAGTGGGCATCCGCAAAAATAATCTCATCGCCGTGGCCCATTTCCGCTAGCACTTTCAGCAGTTCAGGGGAAATTAACGGGGAAATAGTTTTTAGCATTTCATACTCCTTCGATAAGCTCGGGTTCGGTTTGTGGCCGGAAGTAACGGTATTGGTAATTTACCTGGGCCCTGGCCTGTTCCGGGCTGGTAAATTCACCGGCGCCATACCAGCCGAACATTGCCGCGCCGGCCACAGTGGTTTCGGCGTCGTCCAGCACCTTGACTGGAATATTGAGCATATTGGCTTTGATCTGGTTCCACAGCGCGTTGCGGCTTCCGCCGCCGACCAGGAGCAACTCTGCTGCTTTGAAGTGACCAATTTTTTCCAGGGTGCGTAGGTTATGCTGCAATCGTTCCGTTAATCCCTCCAGCGCGGCGCGATAGAGATGGCCCCGGGTGGTGTTGAGTGTCACCCCTTGCCAGCCTGCGTGGGGCGAGGTGAGCAGTTCGCACTGCATCTTCACGCCTTCGGCTCCGGCAGGGATCGCCTGGGCGGCTTCAATCAGCGCTTGCCACGGGGTTTCCGGTGTCCATAGCAGCTTGCGCACCCATTCAAGCACACCGGAAGCCAGCCATTGCATGCCTGGGTTATACAGCCCCGCCTGGCTGTCCAGCTCACAGGTGGAGCCCGTATAGCGGCTGAGCAACGGAGTATTCACCTGGGCGCTGCGCACCATCAGAATCTCCCATGTGCCGGAAGAGAGCACCGGTTCATCCTGCCCAGCGCCTGCGCCAAACAGGGCAAACTGCGTATCGTGCCCAGCGGAGATCACCGGAATACCGGGCGGAAGGCCAAGCAGCTTCGCCGCGTCGGATTGCAGCGTGCCAATCCGTTCGCCCGCTTCTACCAGGCGTGGGAACAGGCGGCGCGGCAACGCGGTGGCCTGTAAAATCTCCGCGCTGAAATCCCGCTTTTGAATATCCAGTATCTGGCTGGTGCCCGCCATGGTGATATCGGTGGTGAATTCCCCGGTCAGGCGATGGTTGAGAAGAGATGAAATAAACAGCCAGGCGTGAGCCTGCTCCAGCAGTTGCGGATGGTTTTCTTTAAGCCACACCAACTTATATAACGTGTTGAAGCCAAACGCGCCGACGCCGGAGATCTCCTGAAGCTGCTGCGGGGGCATAAAACAGCTGATGTTTTCCATCACCGCAGCGGTGCGGGGGCATTTCCAACTGATGACCGGATAGAGCAGCTTGCCGTGTTCATCGACCAGCGCCCCATCAACGCCGAAGGTGGTCACTGTGATGCCGCGGATCTGGCAGGCCGCCAGTTCCGCAGCCAGTTTCCGGCAGCAATCCGCGAAGCGTTGCAGAATGGCCGCCAGCGACCATTGGTGCCAGGCGCTGTTCTCCACGGCAATATCGCTGGCGTTTGCCGTTGCGGCACGGGCGATAATTTTACCCTGTCGATCAACGGCTATCGCCCGTACATTGGTGGCGCCGCAATCGAGGACTAGAATGACTTCATGCTTCATAATCTCTCCTGCAAACAATTGCGCCCTCCTGGTGAGAGGAGGGCGTAACGTATTAACGCTTATACAGCGGCCCATAGTTCTGGCAGGCGCGATAATCCTGGCCTTCGGTGTCCATGCCGTGTGCCGCCCAAGTGGAAGGGCGATAGATTTTCGCCTCTTCCACGTTATGCATGCAGACGGGAATACGCAGCATGGCGGCGAGAGTAATAAAGTCAGCGCCGACGTGGCCGATCGTCAACACACCGTGGTTGGCGCCCCAGTTCGCCATCACCGAATAGACATCGGAGAACGGGCCTTTACCGGTGAGGCGCGGTGCAAACCAGGTCGTCGGCCAGGTAGAATCCGTGCGTTTGTCGAGCGTGTCGTGTACCGCTTGCGGTAGCTCTACGCTCCAGCCTTCCGCAATTTGCAGCACCGGCCCCAGGCCCTTGATGATATTTACGCGAGTCATGGTGAACGGTACGCCGCCTTCGGTCAGGAAGCGGGAAGAGAAGCCGCCGCCTCGGAAATATTCGTGAACCGCCGGGCACCATTCAGTGGCAGCCAGGCAGGCATCTGCCTCTTGTTGCGTGATTTCCCAGTGCGGCTTCATCGTTGGCTTGCCTCCGCCGTCGCGCTGCTTACAGGTACCGTCCAGCGCGGCGGAGCCGGAGTTGATCAGATGAATGATGCCGTGCTCCGCTAAACCGGTCAGAGGCTGGCTCGTCACACGTTGCACTGCTTCTGGGGACCAGTAAGTGCGAACGTCGGCAAAAACCTGGGCTGTGCCAGTCAACTGGTGGCCCAGCAGCATGGCGACGCCATTCAGGCTGTCGTTTTCCGTGGCGACGACAAACGGCTCACGCACGCCGTTCCAGTCAAAGGAACTGTTGAGCAGCGCTTCCGCGGTGTCGCCGTTGGGATATTGATCGGTCCAGTGGCGTTGCCCCTGGAAGCCAGCCGCAATGGCGTTATAGCCCAGTGACTCTTCCACGCGGCCAATGTCTGCCAGTTTGCTGTTGCCCTGCATCATGTCGCGGATGCACATGGCCATTAACAGACTTTCACGCAGTATTGCTCTGTTTTGTTCAGCGCTACGCTGGTACTGTTCGGCGTTTTTATCTTCACCGTAACGGAAATTCAGATCGGCCCAGGCGAGCGCCGTCTCCAGTTCCGCCTCGTCGTAAATTTTCTGATCGATGCGGCGGCGCAGTTCGGTCATATCCACGGACTGCACCTTCATGCCCAGCCAGGATTCGAAGAAGTTGTGATCAACAATGGAGCCAGCAATGCCCATTGAGACACCGCCGAGCGAAAGGTAGCTTTTCCCTTTCAGACTGGCGACGGTCAGCCCCGCTTTGGCGAAGCGCAACAGTTTTTCTTCAACGTCGCCGGGAATCGACGTGTCGCCCGCGTCCTGTACATTTTGACCATAGATAGAAAATGCAGGGATCCCTTTTTGGTTATGAGCGGCCAGTGCGGCAGCCAGATAGACTGCGCCCGGGCGTTCGGTGCCATTAAATCCCCAGATCGCTTTTGGCCGTAGGGGATCCATGTCGATCGTTTCACTGCCATAGCACCAGCAGGGCGTAACGGTAATGGTTAGACCAACGTTCTGGCTGCTGAATTTCTCTTCACAGGCGGCCGATTCCACCATCCCCGCAATACAGCTGTCCGCGATCACACACTCGATTTGCGCGCCACAGGCATGGCGGAGTTTTTCGGTAATAAGCGCCGCGGTGGCTTTCGCCATATTCATGGTTTGCTCTTCCAGCGATTCGCGTATACCCATTCGGCGCCCATCAATAACCGGGCGAATACCAATTTTTGGCAGGCTGATTTTCTTCATGTGTGGTTCCTCATCTCACGTTATGGCGCTCTGTTCAGGTGACCACCGCAGCGATCATCTGAATTTCTTGTTTTTGCTAACTCGAGTTAGCTTAGGTGTCGGCGGGTTTTTTACACAACTTTTTTATGGTAGATATGTGAGTCGCTTCACGAGAAGAGGTTGAAATTTGAGCTACTTCAAATAAATAAAAACAGCATTTATAATAAAATATATTAATAATCATTGTGTTATAAAAAATTGTTTGTTCAGCATCACAATTTTAAAGCAAATGATTTGGCTATTTTGGGCGGCTAAAATAACTTTAAAAGACTCAAGCTAACTCGAGTTAGCAGCATCGGTAAGATAAATTGATGTGACGTATATGAGTTACCAGGAAGTGTTCGCATTCACGGTGACGATGGCCCCCTGAAAATGCTCTTCGCCTGATTCACTGACTGCAGTTTCTGATTATTGAGGAAAGCAGCAATGTCTGAAACATTTTTACAGATGAGTCATATTACTAAGCGTTTCCCAGGTGTATTAGCGTTGAGTAATGTGAATTTTACTTTACGCAAAGGCGAAGTTCATGCGCTATTGGGTGAAAATGGCGCGGGAAAGTCCACCCTGATGAAAATATTATCCGGCGTTTATCAACCCGATGAAGGGGATATCGTTTTTGAAGATAAAACCGTATCGTTTACTAACCCGCTGAGCGCGCAAAATGCGGGTATTACGATTATTCATCAGGAGTTTAACCTTTTTCCTGAGTTAACTGTTGAAGAAAATATATTTATCGGCAGGGAGTTTTGCAAAAATAACCGTTGGCGGCTGGATGAAAAGCAGCAGCGGCAAGCCGCTACTGAGATTTTGAAAAAATTAAACCTGAATATTTCACCCGATACGCTGGTGGGCGATCTTACTGTTGCACAACAACAGATGGTCGAGATTGCAAAGGCTATCTCCGTTAATGCCAAAATCCTTATTATGGATGAACCAACGGCGGCGCTGACGGAAACGGAAATTGAGAGTTTATTTCAGGTGACGCGCCTGCTCAAAGAACAAGGAACCGGGATTGTTTATATCTCACATCGCCTGGAAGAGTTGGCTCTTATTGCCGATCGGGCCACGGTGATGCGCGATGGTCAGTATATCGATACCGTTGATTATGACTCGGTGAAAATCAGCGATTTGATCGCGATGATGGTGGGCCGTGACCTGGGGAATATCTATCCCCGTCGCGAAGCCTGTGCTCACCAGACGCCGGTACTGGAAGTGCGTGGGTTGGCGCGAAAGGGTGTGCTGAATGACATCACCTTTACCCTCCATCGCGGGGAGATTTTGGGTTTTGCCGGGCTGATGGGGGCTGGGCGTACTGAACTGGCGCGGGCTATTTTCGGTGCTGATCACATCGATGCCGGTAGCATTAAACTGAACGGTAAAGAGACGGTAATAAAAGATATTCCCAACGCGATCCAACAAGGTATTAGCTATTTAACGGAAGACAGAAAAAAAGAGGGACTGGCGCTTGGCCTGTCCGTTGAGCGTAATATTATGCTAGGGAATTATCCTGAATACTCCGATCGTTTTGGCAATGTTGATACTAAACGCTGTCAGCAGACGAGCGCGGAACAGGTTAAGGCACTCCGCATTAAAACCCCGCACCTTGAGCAGGCTGCGCTCAATTTAAGCGGTGGGAATCAGCAAAAAATCATTATTGCCCGTTGGGTATGTAAGGACACCGATATTCTGATCTTCGATGAGCCAACCCGGGGAATCGATGTTGGGGCGAAGCTGGAGATCTATGAATTAATGAATCGCCTTGTGGCTAAAGGGAAGTCCATCATTATGATTTCCTCTGAATTACCGGAGGTACTGGGTATGTGCGATCGCATTTTAGTGATGCGTAATGGCCGTATTACCGGTGAACTACATGCGGATAACGCCACGCAGGAAAAAATCATGCAATATGCGACGCTAGAGGATTAAACTATGACCATCTCTGTAACCTCTTCAAACAGCAATAATAAGAAAATAAAAATTAATAAAGAACTTTTGATGCGCCTTGCGCCGCTTTTTAGTCTGATTATTTTAATCATATTTTTCAGCTTCAGTTCGCCATTTTTCTTTAATACTGAAAATATTATGACGATTGCTCTGCAAACCTCGGTAATCGGCATTATGGCGATTGGCGTGACTTTCGTGATTATTACCTCCGGGATCGATCTCTCGCTGGGGTCTGTGGTGGCTTTTTCCGGTGTTGCGGTAGGTATCAGCGCAACGCTTGGTTTACCGCTGCCGGTTTGCATTCTGGCGGGCGTCGTGGCGGGGGGATTATGCGGTTATGTGAATGGGCTATTGGTCACCAAAATGACGATCCCGCCATTTATTGCCACGCTGGGCCTGATGATGTCCGTCAGAGGGATCAATATGGTCATGACCGATGGCCGGGCAATCTATTTTGCTGATTATCCCACCTTCAAAATGCTGGCGCAGGGGCGTTTATTCGATGTGCTGCCATACCCGGTGTTTTATCTCGTTATTGTGGCGCTCATCGCCGGTTACATCCTGAAAAAAACGGTGATTGGCCGCTACGTTTATGCCGTCGGCAGCAATGAGGTGGCGGCGCATCTTTCCGGGATTAAAGTTCAGCGCGTCAAAATTTTTGTTTACGCCTTCTGCGGCCTGCTCACCGGGATTGCCGGGGTCATTTTGGCTTCACGCTTGAATTCCGGTCAGCCTACGGTCGGTGTCGGCTATGAGCTGGAAGCGATTGCGGCGGTTGTCATTGGCGGCACCAGCCTGATGGGCGGGATTGGCACGATTGGCGGCACCATCATTGGCGCATTCATCATGAGCGTGTTGAAAAATGGCTTGAACCTGATGGGGGTTTCGCAGTTCTGGCAGATGGTGGCAATGGGCGTTGTTGTGATCGCGGCCGTTTATCTCGATACGTTACGCAAAAAGATTCGTTGATTCACGCTCCCAGTAGTCACGGGGAACAAGGGCCCTGACGTTAAGGGTGACTCACTCAAAACGGAGTACCACAATGAAAACCAGGCACTTTATCTATGCGTTATCCCTGCTGGCGTGCATCACTTCCGGCGCGTTGGCGAAAGATTTGAATCTCCCGGTGGTTAGTAAAGGTTTCCAGCATGAGTTCTGGCAAACCGTAAAAATGGGGACGGAAGCCGCAGCGAAAGAGCTAGGTGACAAAACCAGCTATGTCGGCCCGGCGGATGAAACCCAGATTGCCGAACAGATTCAGTTGGTTGAAAACGCGATGGCGCAAAAACCCAATGGCTTGCTGCTGGCGGCGCTGGATGCCAATGCGCTCGCCCCGCTGGTGGAAACGGCAAATTCACGCGGTATCAAAGTGGTGACATTTGATTCCGGCGTAAATTCCACTATTCCGGTGAGTTTTGTGGCGACAAATAACCGCAAAGCGGGAGCCGAAGCGGCTGATGCACTTGCGGCGTTGGTCAGTAACAAAGGGAAAGTGGGCATCATTGCCCATGTCGCGGGCACCTCTTCAGCCATTGAACGCTCGGAAGGATTTATTGCCCGGATGAAGGAGAAATATCCTGATATCAGGGTGCTGCCGGTTCAGTACAGCGATGGCGATCCACAAAAAGCGATGGATAAGACCATTGATATGATTCAGGCAAACCCGGATCTTGCCGGGCTCTACGGCACGAATGAAGGATCAACCCTTGGTTTGGCGAACGCCATTGACAGCCAAAATCTGAAAGGAAAAGTTAAAGTGATTGGCTTTGACAGCACCGAAGCCATTATCAACTTCCTCCATTCCGGGGTGATCCAGGGCTTTGTAGTACAGGATGCTTATCAGATCGGCTATCAGGGGATTAAGGCCTTGAATGCCGCGCTGTCGGGGCAAACCGTACCCAAAGAGATTGATATTCCGGTGAAGTTTGTCAATGCGCAGAATATCAATACGCCGGAAATTGAAAAGTTATTGCATCCATTCGGCAAGAAATAAAATCGTGTATAGCCTCTTTTCCCCTTATTAGCCAGCGTCAGGGAGTCATTATGGGTAGTGGATATTTCCTTGGAGTGGATGTCGGTTCCGCCAGCGTGAGAGCGGGAGTGTATGATGCCAGCGGCACGCGGCTGGGGTTTGCCACACGCCCTGTTTCTCAATTCCGGCCTGGCGGGGAACGCGTGGAGCAATCTTCCGCTGAAATCTGGCGGCAGGTTTGTCTGGTGGTAAAAGAGGCCGTGGCAACGGCCGGAATTCCCGCCACCGCGATTCGCTCGTTGGGCTTTGATGCGACTTGTTCGCTGGTTGCTCTGGACGCCCGGGGCGAAGGGTTGGCGGTGTCGCCTGGCGAGGCGTCCGAGCACGACATTATTATGTGGATGGATCACCGTGCAACGGCAGAGGCTGAACGAATAAACGCCACGCAGGATCCCGCACTACGTTACGTTGGTGGGGAAGTGAGCGTTGAAATGGAACTGCCTAAAGTGCTCTGGTTGAAAAACCATTTTCCAGCAACCTGGCAGCGTACCCATCGTTTTTTCGATCTGGCGGATTTTCTGGTGTGGAAAGCCACCGGTAATGATGTCGCCGGGCTGTGTACGTTGACTTGCAAATGGAACTATTTAGCGCACGAACAGCGCTTCAGTCGTTCCTTGTTGGCGGCCGTCGGGCTTACTGACTTGCTCGGTAAAATTCCCGCGCGGATCCTTCCTCCCGGGGCCGCTGCGGGAACGCTGAACGCTGCCGCCGCCCAGGCATTGGGGCTGACGACGGAAGTTGTGGTGGCAAGCGGGATGATTGATGCCCATGCCGGCGGCGTTGCGTTGGCTGGCGTGCAGCCTGCAGGTACTCTGGCGCTGATTAGCGGAACGTCTAACTGCCATATGTTATGTAGCGAACAAGAGATACATACGGCTGGCGTTTGGGGGCCTTACTGGTCTGCGATGCTTCCGGGCTACTGGCTGACGGAAGGTGGGCAAAGCGCCGCTGGATCGCTGGTGGACTGGACGCTCCAGGAAGCGGGCGCCAGTGCCGGGCTGTTTCTCAAGGCCGAACAGCGCGGATGCCATCCGGTGGTGTTAGTCAATGAGTGGGTGGCGGCACTGGAAGAGAAAGAACCTGAACCGACACGTAATCTGCATGTCCTGGCCGATCATCATGGCAACCGTTCGCCGCGGGCCCGCCCTGATGCCAGAGGGAGCGTTTGCGGCCTGACTCTGGAGAGCGGCGAGCCTCAATTGGCGCGTTTGTACCTCGCTACGCTGCAGGCTATCGCCTGCGGCACGCGGCATATTATGGATGCCATGCGTGAAAGTGGCCATACGATTTCCCGGCTGACGTTATGCGGCGGTGCAACGCACAATGCGTTGTGGCTGCGTGAATATGCGGATGCCACGGGCTGTGATATCCATCTCATGCAGGAGGAAGATGCCGTAACGCTGGGGGCGGCGATTACCGGGGCAGTGGCAAGCGGTAGCTGGCCTGATTTCTCATCGGCATGCCAGGCCATGGTGGCACCGGGAGAGGTGATTAAGGCAAATCCCGCGAGACAGGATTTTTTTGAGCGTAAATATCAGGTTTATCTCGCGCTCTGGGAGCAGCAACAGGTGCTTAACCGCCTGATGCAGTAAGACAAATGTGCAAAATAATTTTATGATTGTGAATTGACGTTTGGATGTTAACTGGGGCACATACATGGCTAAAACAGTGGAACAGATAGCCAGCGATCTGAATTTATCGGTGACGACCGTAAGACTGGTGCTGAATGGCAAGGCTGAACAATACCGAATCAGCGTCAAAACACAAACGCGCATTAATGAATATGTTGAGCGGTATGGTTATGTCATTAACTATTCAGCCCGTAGTTTGAAGCTGAATAAAACAGATACCCTGGGGCTGATCGTGCCCAATATCTCCAACGTCTTTTTTGCCACGTTGGCAGAAAAACTCGAACAGCGTTGCCGCCGTTCTGGGTACCAGTTAATGATTAGCTGTACTTACGATGATGTTGATTATGAAAATAAATTAACTAAAGCGCTCATTGCCCGCAATGTCGACGGTCTTTTTATTGTGCCTTCGACGTTGGAGAACCAGCAACATCATCTACGTCAGGTGAGAAAACCCATGGTGTTGCTTGACCGTGATTTTAAGTATACGGATAACGCCCTGGTAGAAAGCCATAATATCGCGGGCGGTGAGCGATTGACGCAAGATTTACTTGAGGCAGAAAAACTGCCGGTATGGTTTTTAGTCGGGGATTGCGGTCTGCCAAGCATTAGCGATCGTCTTGCCGGTTACCTTAATGCGTTGGCCAAAAAAGGGATCTATCATCGTGAATGGGTGCGTGAAGGGCCCGTTAACAACCCCGAAGGGGGATACCAGATTATGGAAAAGTTGATCGACGAGCAGGGGTGTCCGCAGGCGTTTATCGCCTCGTCACTCCCGGTGTTGGAAGGGGCGGTGAAAGCGATCCGCGATCGCTTCGGCGGCGTACCGCCCGAGATCAATATAGGTACGTTCGATGAACACCCCATGTTGGGCTTTCTGTCTAATAACGTGTGGTCAATGCAACAAGATGAACATGTCTGGGCGGAAAAGGCTTTCGATATGATGCTTAGTGCTATTGAAGATCATCCGGTGAAAGAGACCGTGAAAGTTGAAATGAAATTAATTAAACGTGTAAGAAAATAATAATACGCGAACATTATTAAAATAGAACAACCTACTGAATATTTATTACTATTCAGTGGTTGCTCTTACCTAAAATCTGACCTGTCTTTATTTTTATTCGTGATAAAGACGAGGGGAACTGTATCCGGAGAATAAAGATGGAAAGAGCAAATTTATCTTGTGAAATAATTGAAACCTGCCTTGAAATGACGCGCCTTGGCTTAAATCAGGGGACGGCGGGAAATGTTAGCACACGATATGATGACGGCATGCTGATTACGCCCAGCGGTATCCCTTACGAAAGACTGACTGAAAACATGATCGTCTATGTTGATCAGCAGGGGCATTACGAAGAAGGGAAGTTACCCTCCAGCGAGTGGCGCTTTCATCTTGCCGCTTATCAAATCCGGCCAGATGCTAATGCCGTTGTTCATAATCATGCCATTCATTGCACGGCCGTTTCGATCCTCAACCGTCCTATCCCAGCCATTCACTACATGATTGCCGCCGCCGGGGGGAATTCCATTCCATGCGCGCCGTACGCCACATTCGGCACACAGGCGTTATCAGAATTTGTTGCGGTAGCCCTCAAAAACCGCAAAGCAACGTTGCTGCAGCACCATGGGCTGATAGCCTGTGAAGTTAATTTAGAAAAAGCGCTGTGGCTGGCGCATGAAGTTGAAGTGCTGGCGCAACTGTATCTTAGCACGCTGGCGATTACCGACCCGGTGCCGATTCTGGATGATGATGAAATTGCTGTAGTGCTGGAGAAATTTAAAACCTACGGACTACGTATTGAAGAGTAATTTCGCAAAGCGGAAGGAGATAGAAAATGGCGAACAGAATGATTCTGAACGAAACGGCATGGTTTGGCCGGGGGGCGGTGGAGATATTAACCGATGAGGTTAATCGCCGTGGTTATCATAAGGCATTGATTGTGACTGATAAAACGCTGGTGGAGTGCGGCGTGGTCGCGAAGGTGACCGATAAGATGGATGCTGCCGGGTTAGCATGGGAAATTTATTCTGGTGTGATCCCCAATCCGACTATCGGGGTGGTAACAGAGGGGCTGGGCGTATTTGCGCAAAGTGGCGCCGATTACCTTATCGCTATTGGCGGGGGCTCTCCGCAGGATACCTGCAAAGCGATTGGCATTATCAGCAATAACCCCGAGTTTGCTGATGTACGCAGCCTGGAAGGCCTGTCGCCGACGCGTAACCCCAGCGTGCCTGTGATGGCCATTCCAACGACGGCGGGAACGGCAGCGGAGGTGACCATTAACTATGTGATCACTGATGAAGAGAAACGCCGCAAGTTTGTCTGTGTCGATCCGCATGATATCCCGCAGGTGGCGTTTATTGATGCCGACATGATGGACGGCATGCCGCCCGCGCTCAAAGCTGCGACCGGCGTTGATGCATTGACCCACGCGATTGAAGGCTATATCACCCGTGCCGCCTGGGCGCTGACCGATGCGCTGCATATCAAAGCGATTGAGATTATTGCCGGCGCGCTGCGCGGTTCGGTTGCCGGCCAGCGTGATGCCGGGGAGGCGATGGCGCTGGGGCAATACGTTGCCGGGATGGGATTTTCCAACGTTGGGCTAGGGCTGGTTCACGGTATGGCGCATCCGCTGGGGGCGTTTTACAACACCCCGCACGGTGTGGCGAATGCCATCCTGTTGCCGCATGTCATGTACTACAACGCGGAATATACCGGCGAGAAGTTTCGCGATATTGCCCGTGCGATGGGCGAGAAAGTGGAAGGGCTGAGTCTGGCTGATGCGCGTAATGCCGCTGTGGATGCGGTGTTTGCACTTAATCGCGACGTCGGTATCCCGTTACACCTGCGCGATGTTGGGGTACGTAAGGAAGATATTCCGGCGCTGGCGCAGGCCGCATTTGACGATGTGTGTACCGGTGGTAACCCGCGTGAAGCGAGCCTTGCCGACATTATCGAGCTGTATCACGCCGCCTGGTAGTGCTGTGAGATGGCCATTAAGGGAGCCTGTACCGGATTTTGTATACCTGTTTTCTCTCACAACTGACCGGCCAGACGATCAGCGAACTTGATAATAAAGCGGCATCGTCCATTTCTGCGATGCCGCCTGGATTGCCCGCCACGCCGCTCTCACGCTCGCCGCACCGCGAACCGCCCGATAAACGTCTCCACGGCCAGCCGCACCCAGCGGTCCAACTGCTCGACCGAGGGCCGTGAGCCGGGGTGCAACAACCCTTCCAACTGGCCTTCGGTGCGCACCATGCTGATGAAAAGCGAAGCCGCAGTCTCTGCGCCGATGGTGTGGATGTCGATATCACCCGCCCGCGAGGCATCGCTTAACCGCTCGGCCACCATCGCCGTCACCATTTTAGGGCCGGCCAGGTAGAAGAGCCGACCGGCCTGCGGAAAACGCGGCGCCTCGGCGACCACCACGCGGAACAGCGCCACGCCGGTATCAGACAGCACAATATCCAGATAGGCCCTGCCGATGTCCGTCAGCGTTTTGGCCAGGTTGCCCGGCGCCGGTTGGATCGCCTTAACGGTGGCGGCCATTACCGCGCACTGGCGATCAATCACTGCGGTAAACATGGCTTCTTTACTGGGAAAACACGCGTACAGCGTCTTTTTCGAAACCCCGGCCTCCCGTTGGATCATGTCCGTCGTCGCTGCGCTAAAGCCGTGCGTCAGGAACACCGCCGCGGCGGCATTCAGGACAACGGCCGTTTTTTCATCATGGGGATCAGCAGTTTCGCTCACGGGGGCTCCTGGGTTGCAGTGAAGGCCAAATACTGCCGGCAGTATACCTATCGGTTTCCAATCAGAAAACCTATTCATATTGTGAATGTTTGGTAATTGACGTGTTACGGATTAATCTATAGGATACCGATCGGTATCCATTGGCGCAGCCCGTTCGCGATGCCCCTTTGTTTGTAATGGTTAAGTAAAGAGACCAGCTAGTACTGCTCTCGGTTTGAGGAAATAAATGAATCGTTCTGCCCGATGCGGATTGTTGTATCAAGGCCCCCCTGCGTTAGCACTTCTTCTGTTATTGGCTGGCTGCAGCACCGTCCCCTCGGTGCAGGCGCCATCGATTGGCCCGGCAACGGCGGCGTTGCAGGCGCGTGAATCGGCAGTCAGCAGCCAACCCGCCCTGAGCGATGCGCCGGCACCGGCGCGCTGGTGGGCACTGTTCAATGATGCCACGCTGCTGTCGCTGGAATCGGCGGCGGGCGCCAACCTGGATCTTCAGGCGGCGGCGCTGCGGATTGAAGAGAGCCGCGCACAGTTAGGGATCGCCGATGCAGCCCGCCAGCCCACCCTGGCGGCCGATGCGGGCTATGCACGTTCGGCCATCAGCGAGAACTCGCCAACCCACCGCCTCGGCGCCCCCACCCGTGGTTACGACACTTGGTCGATGGGGCTACAGGCTGCATGGGAGCTCGATTTTTGGGGCCATTTGCGCCATGTCGGCGAATCCGCCCAGGCGAACCTGGAAGCGGCTTCCTATGGAAAAGCGGCGGCGGAAGTTTCCGTTACGGCGGAGATCGCCCGCACCTATCTGCTGTTGCGTGGCATACAGGCGCAGGCGGAACTGGTGGAAGAGAACCAGCGTATCGCCCACGATCTGGTGCGCATGGCGGAGAGCCGCGAGCGCAACGGCGTTGCCAACCGCTTCGATGCGGCATCGGCGCGTGCGGATGCCGCCGAACTGTCGGCGCGCTTAACGCAGTTGAACCACCAGCGCGATGGCTTGATGAATGCCTTAGCGCTGCTGTTGGGCAAACCGCCGCGTGAGCTTGATACGCGCCTGGCGGCGGCGAAGCTGCCGGCGATGCCGGCGCAACTGCCGATTGGTGTGCCTTCCGAGCTGGCCCGGCAGCGGCCGGATATCCTGCAGGCGGAGGCGAAGCTGCGTGCCGCCGTGGCAGACATCGGCGCCGCCCAGGCCGATTTCTACCCGCGCATCAGCCTGACCGGTTCGCTTGGCGTGCAGGCGTTTGATCTGACGGATCTCGGCAGTTGGGATTCCCGCCGCTATTCGTTCGGACCAACGCTTTACCTGCCGATCTTCGAAGGCGGGCGGCTGCGCCGCCAACTGGAACTGAGTGAAACGCGCCATACGCTGGCGGGCATCGCCTATCAGCAAACGGTGCTGCGCGCCTGGCATGAAGTGGACGATGCGCTGGGCGCCTACGCCAGCGAGCTGAAGCGGCATGAACAACTGCAAACGGCGCTGGAAAATAACCAGATAGCGCTGACTGTCGCGCAGCGTTCCTATCAGGAAGGCACTGCGGATTTCACCACTGTGTTGATTGCCCGCCGCACGCTGCTGGCGAGCCAGGCGGAACTGAGCGACTGCGCTACCGCTTCGGCGCTGGCGGTGGTCGCGCTGTATCGGGCGCTGGGTGGCGGCTGGTCACCGGCGCTGCAGGCTGAAACGGTCAGGGCGCCGTCATGAGTGCGGCCGTGTCTGCGCCTGCCGCCGCGTCGTCGCAGCCGGTATTTGGCGTCCGGCTGGCCGTCGGGTTGTTGGGGGTGCTGCTGGCCGCGATGGTGGCGGGCCTGAGCAGCCGGGTGCCTGCGTTGGTGCTGGTGGATATGCAAGGCGGGCTGGGCTTCGCGAAAGACGATTTCTCTTGGCTTTCCACCGCCTATTCGGCTGGCGAACTGGCGGCGATGCCGTTTGCCGCCTGGTTCGCGATTACGTTCTCGATGCGCCGCTTCCATTTAACGATGCTGGCGGCGGCGATGGTGCTCGCCGCCGTGCTGCCCTGGGTGCGCGATCTGCACTTGCTGTTGGCGCTGCGTGTGCTGCATGGCCTGTGCGCCGGCTCGCTGGTGCCGATCCTGATGATGGCGGCCCTGCGTTTCCTGCCCGCGCCGATCCGGCTGCACGGCCTGGCGCTGTTCGCCATGACCGCCACGCTGTCGCCCAATGTGGCGCTCTGGCTGGCCGCCCTGTGCGTCGATCATCTGGAAAACTGGCGTTGGGCCTATTGGCATGTGATCCCGCTCGGGCTGATCGCCATGGCGATGGTCGGCTGGGGTATCCCCAAAATGCCGCCGGCGCTGCCACGGCTGAAACAGGCGGACTGGTTTGGTATGGCGCTTGGCCTGCCGGGCCTGATGCTGTTGGTGGTCGGTATCGATCAGGGCGTTCGCCTGGACTGGTTCAACTCGCCGGTGATCGTTGCTTCGCTTGGCGTTGGCGCGATCTTCACGGCACTGTTTCTGGTGTGTGAGTGGTTCCACCCGGCGCCGTTCGTCCGGTTGGATCTGCTGAAGCGCCGCAATATCTGGCTGGGTTTTATCGCGCTGCTCGGCCTGCTGGTGGCGATGTTTGCCGGCGTCGGGCTGCCGGCCAACGCGCTAGCCGGCCTGCACGGTTTTCGCCTGGCACAGACCGCGCCGCTGGGGCTGATCGTCGGGCTGCCACAACTGGTGCTGGGCTCGTGCGTGGCGGTGCTGCTGTATCAGCGCTGGGTCGATGCGCGCTACGTTTTTGCCGCCGGCCTGGCCTGCATGGCGGCGGCCTGTTGGTTGGCTTCAGGGATTACCGATGAATGGATGGTACGCCAACTGCTGTGCGCTACGCTGCTGCATGCCATTGGCCAGCCGTTGGCTATGGTGGCGATGCTGTTTCTGATTGTCAGCGTGGTGCAGCCGATGGAAGGGCCGTTCCTTGCCGGCCTGGTGAATATCGTGCGTGTGATAAGCACTATCCTGGCTGGTGCCTTCATCGGTCAATTGAACCTGCTGCGCACCCGCTTCCACTATGAGGCGCTGCGCGATCAGACCGGCAACCTGATGGCCCATTGGGACGGTTTTGCTAGCTCGCCCACCGCATTGGCCGAGCAGATTGCCCGGCAGAGCAGCGTGTTGGCGGTGGCGGATGTCTATCGGGTTATCGGCCTGATACTGCTGCTGATGATCCCGCTGGTACTGAAGTTCCAATACATTCCCGCGCCCGTGGTGCCGCGGATGGTGCCATCTGCACCGCCGAAAACCCAGGCCGGCACAGCTTCCTGATTAGCTTAAAGAAAAGAGAAAATGACCAAGAAATATCATCTGCAAATCATCATCGCTATCGTTGCCGTCGCCGTGGTAGCCACCGCGTTTTGGCTGCTGAATCGACCGGAGGCCAGCGCTGATGCGCAAAGCACCGACGATGCCTACGTGCAGGCCGATTTAACGGTGATCGCCCCGCAAGTCTCGGGTGTGATCACCACGGTTTCCGTTGACGACAATCAACAGGTGCAGGCCGGCGCACCGCTGTTTCACATTGACGATCGTGAACTGGCGGTTGCGGTAAGCAATGCGCAGGCCGCCGTCGCGAGCTTCCAGGCGCAGTTGGATCGCCAGCAAAGCGTCATCGCCCAGGCGCGCGCCGCGGTTGGCGCGTCGGGCGCCAATCTCAAACTGGCCGAACGCAACCGCCAGCGTTTCGCCAACCTGGCCCGTGATGGCTCCGGCACGGTGCAGGCGCAACAGCAGGCCGAGGCGGAATGGGCCGTGCAGCGCGCTGCCTATGAGCACGATCAGGCCGGGTTGCGCGCCGCCGAACAGCAGGTAGCTGTGCTGCATGCCGAATGGGAAAAGGCGCGGGCGGCGAAAGCCGATGCCGATTTGAAGCTCTCCTATGCCAGCGTGGCCGCACCGGTCGCCGGCATCGTTGCCCAACGCCATGTGCGCGTGGGCGGCTATGTGCATTCCGGCGAACCCCAGCTCACTCTGGTGCCGCTGGATAATATCTACATCGAAGCCAATTTCCGCGAAACCCAACTGGCGCGCGTGCAGGTTGGTCAACCGGTGGACATTACGGTGGATGCGCTGCCCGGCGTGCGCCTGAAAGGGCACGTGGCAAGCCTGGGGGCGGCCAGCGGCGCGAGCTTCTCGCTGGTGCCGCCGCATAATGCCACGGGCAATTTCACCAAGATTGTTCAGCGCCTGCCGATCCGTATCCGCTTAGAGGGCGGGCAGCCGGCGGCGCAGCAACTGCGGGTGGGGATGTCGGTCACACCGACCGTGCATGTCGCAGGCACCGGCGCAAAATCTGTGTGATGATGCAAGGGGCGTAACCGCCGGTGGCGGTCAACTTACTTTTCTGCAAAGGTGAAATATGCGCGGCTATCAAATGACTTTCTTTACCCAGCAAGACCGCATGCACGGGCGGCTGCCGCTTGCCCAGTGGCTGATTGAAGAGGCCAAACGCCAGGGCCTGCGCGGGGCGACGCTAAGCGGCGCGCTCGGCGGGTTGGGGCATGACGGCGCCATGCATGCGGTCAACCTGTTCGATCTGTCCGATCAGCCCGTGCAGGTCACGCTGGTGGTTTCCGAAGACGAGGCCCAGCACTTTATGCAGGTGTTGGCGCAAGAGCAGGTGAATCTTTTCTATGTTAAGGTCGCCGCTGAATTCGGGGTGCTGGGTGGCGGCCCCACTGCAGAAGCCGGGGGCTGAATCCCCGGCCTGCCATCACTGTTTCAGATTATCCAGCAGCGCCTGATGGAACCTGGCGGGTTCTTCCATCTGTGGCGCATGGCCCAGGCCGGGGAATTCGATCAGCTTCGCGCCGGGGATGCGTTTTGCCGCCTCTTTGCCCAATACCTGATAGTGGCCCAGGCGCGCTTTAACCTCTGGCGGCGCAATATCACTGCCTATCGCCGTGGTATCGGCGGTGCCGATGATCAGGGTGGTGGGCACGCGCAGATCCGGCAGTTCATAATAGATGGGCTGGGTGAAGATCATGTCGTAGATCAGCGCCGAGTTCCATGCCACTTTCTCATGGCCTGGCCCGCTGTTCAGGCCGGCCAGCATATCCACCCATTTATCGTATTCGGGTTTCCAGCGGCCAACATAATAGGTTGTTAACTCGTACTTTCTAACGCTTTGCGCCGAGAGCTTCAGCTCCCGCTGGTACCACTGATCGACGGTGCGGTAGGGCGCGCCCTTGGCCTTCCAGTCTTCCAGGCCTATCGGGTTCACCAGCACCAGTTTTTCCGTTTGTTGTGGGTACATCAGGGCATAGCGCGTCGCCAGCATGCCCCCCGTTGAGTGGCCAATAATAATGGCTTTATCCACGTTGATGCTCTGCAACAGTTGCCGGGTGTTGGTTGCCAATTGCTGGAAGGTGTATTGATAATTTGCGGGTTTGCTGGCGGTGCAAAAGCCGATCTGATCGGGGGCAACTACGCGGTAGCCCTGCGCGGCCAGCGCCTTGATCGTTTGTTCCCACGTGGCGCCGCAGAAATTTTTCCCATGCATCAGCACCACCACCTTGCCATTGGCCTGCGCGGTGGGTTTGATATCCATATACCCCATGCTGAGGCTTTGTTGTTGCGAGATGAAGTTGAAGCGCTGCAATGGATATGGGTATTGGAACCCTTCTAACTGCTCGCCATACGATGCGGCAAACCCCGGCGCCGCGCCCAGGAGTGCGCCCGCCAGGAACAAGCCACTCAGCCATGTTTTAGCCATCTAACGCCCCTTTACCCATGATGTCGGATTTGCCTGAAATTCACTCTACCAGCCGTATTCCGGTGGATAAAGGGGCGCTTCTAAGATTTACGCCGCGCTGGCTTGCTGATGGTGTTGCCGGATCAGGTCGGCGGCCTTTTCGCCAATCATGATGCAGGGCGCGTTCGTATTGCCGCTCACCAGCAGCGGCATAATGGAAGCGTCCGCCACCCGTAGCCCGTCAATCCCATAAACCTGCAACGACGAGGGGGAAACCACGCTCATCGGATCCACCCCCATTTTGCAAGTGCCGACAGGATGGAACACGGTGGCGCCGTAATCACGGACATATTGGTGCAACTGGGCGTCGGTTTGCACCGTATCCCCTGGCAGCATTTCTTTACCGCGTAGCGCGTTGAAAGGCGCCTGCGCCAGAATTTTTCGCGCCAGTTTAATTCCCTCTACCAGCACCGCGGCATCGTGCTCGTCGGCCAGAAAGTTGTAATCGACCACCAGTTGCTTTTGTGGATCGATAGACAGCGAGCCAATGCTGCGCGGTTGCAGTACGCAGGTATGGATGGCGTAGCCGTGCCCCCACTCGAACAGCCTGCCGCGATGGCTACGGTAGCCGGGAACAAAGTGGAACTGTATATCGGGCTGTTCGCCGGCGAGCGGGGTGCGCGCAAAGCCGCCGGCTTCCACATAGTTGGTGGTCATCCAGCCTTTGCCGCGCAGCAGGTAGTTGAACGGGGCGCTGAGCAGTGAACGCCACGCCGCCAGGGAAAACCCCAGCGTCAGCGGGCTGGCGGAGCGAACGGTGACCAACCCATCCAAATGATCCTGCAAGTTTTGGCCAACCCCCGGCAACGCGTGGATCAGCGGGATCCCGGCGGCGGCCAGTTGATCCTGTGGGCCAATACCGGATTTCATCAGAATATGCGGCGAACCGATCGCGCCGGCGCAGAGGATCACTTCCTGGCGGCAACCCAACCGTTGCTCTACGCCGTTTTGCTGTAGCAGCACGCCGACGGTGCGCTTTTCTTCCAGCAACAGGCGCTCTACTTCGCAATCGGTCATCACGGTGAGGTTGGGCCGCTGGCGCTGGGGGTGCACAAAGGCGCGGTAGCTGGAAAGCCGCCGGCCGTCTTTCTGTGTCACGTGGTAAATCCCCACACCTTCCTGATGCGGGCCGTTGAAATCTTCATTTTCGGGCAGACCGATGGCGTTGGCGGCCTGGACAAAACGCTGGGAAACCGGGTTGGGATCGCGCGGGCGGTTTACGCATAATTCCCCATCAAAGCCGTGCCATGCGGCATCCAACTCAAGTTGGTTACGCTCCGACTTTTTAAAATAAGGCAGTACATCTTGCCAACCCCAACCGGCACAACCCGCTTGCGCCCAGCGATCGTAATCGCTCGGCACCCCGCGAATATAAATCATACTGTTCATGGAAGATGAGCCGCCAAGCGCCTTGCCGCGCGGAATATGCAGGCGACGGTTACTCAACCGGGCCTGTGGGGCTGAGTAGTAGTTCCAGCTGTATTTGCGGCTTTTATACAGCGTGATCGTGCCGGCCGGGGTTTTGATACGTGGTGAATTATCGTGGCTGCCGGCTTCGATAAGGCACACGGTAGTGACGCCGTCTTCACTTAGCCGTGCGGCCAGCACTGAACCGGAAGAGCCCGCGCCGATAATGATGTAGTCATAGTTTGCGCTAAACATTGCTGTGGTTTCCTTATCGCTTAAGCCAGGCTCGGGGCCGGTTTTTTCGGGCTAATCAGGTAATAGACCGGGCACACGACCAGCAACCCGATAATCCAGGCGATATCGGCGCCGCCCATTGCGCTGGCGAAGTAGCCGGTGTACAGATCGGTCGAAATAAACGGGATCTGCACCACAATGCCCAGCAGGTAGCAGGCTATCGCCCGTTGGTTGAAGTAACCGTAGATACCGCCATCACGCCGGAAGAAAGAAGGAATGTCATAGCTGCCGTGGGCAATCAGGTAGTAATCCACCAGATTGATGGCGGTCCAGGGGATAAGCACATAGAGCAGCAGCAGGATGAAGTTGGTGTAGTTGGTCAAGAAGTTTTCCTGGCCAAACAGCGCCAGCAACAGCGAGATAAGGAACATCACCAATGCCGTGATCACCCGGGCGCTGGCGCGCGGCGACCACTTGGGCAGCAAAGTTTGACCGATGGTCAATACGGACAGTGTGCCGCAATACAGATTCATGGCATTAGTGGCGGCAATCCCCAGAGAGAAACTGATGATGATCGCGCTGCTGGAGCTGCCGGTCATTGTGTCGATGCCAATGATCGTATCGCTGTTGCCAACGGCAAGGGCCACTATCACACCGAGGATCATCGGGAAGATCGATCCCAGCGTGCAGCCCCAGTAGCTGGCCCAGAACACTTGGCGGTGGTTAACGCCCACCGGCATATAGCGCGAGTAGTCAGAGACATAAGGCGCATAGGCCAGTTGCCACAGCGCAGCGATCGACATAGTGCCGAGGAAGCCGGGCAGCGTACTGTGGTTGCGCGTCAGGAAATCTGCCGGCAGGCCGTGTACAAACAGGATCCAGCCAAAAGCCAACAGCATCATTATGCCGGAAATCCAGGACATAACGCGTGCATAGGCGTGGATCAAGCGGTAGCCAAACGCGGTTGCCAATACGCTGAGCACCCCGACCAGCCAAATGCCTTGGTTGGTGCTGATCGGTTGCCAAACGGTGTGCAGTGCCTGCCCACCGAGCACCAGGTTGGAAGCGAAAAACCCCAGATACATCACCACCACCAATGCGACTACCAGCAACGCACCCCAGGAACCGAACTGGCCGCGGGTTTGTACCATCTGCGGCACGCCCAGTTGCGGCCCCTGCGCGGAGTGCAGGGCCATAAACACCGCCCCGATCAGGTTGCCTACAACGATGGCAGCGGCAGCACCCAAGAATGAAAGCTGGAAAATGGTGACGGCCAGTGAACCGGTGATCACCGTCAGTAACATGATATTGGAGCCAAACCAGATGGTGAACAGATCGCTGACTTTGCCGTGGCGTTCACTGCTGCTAATGGGCTGGATGGTATTGAATTCCACCGTAGCCGCCGTTTGCGAAGGTGCAGGTTGCATAATTGTCTCCGTTATAACCGGGTTAGTCGAACTGGTACCAGGTTGTTTTTAATTTGCTGTACTGCTGCAAGGCATAGAGCGACAGATCGCGGCCAAAGCCGGATTGCTTGTTGCCGCCAAAGGGCAACGTTACGTCCAGGGCATCGACGGTATTAACTGATACCGTTCCGGCATTAAGCTGTGCCGCCACGCGACGGGCGCGAGTGAAATCGCCGGTCCAAACCGAAGCGGCCAGCCCGTAGCACGAATCATTGGCCAGCGCTATCGCCTGTGCCTCATCGTCAAAGGCCTGTACCGTCAGCACTGGGCCGAAAATCTCTTCACGGGCGATCGCCATGGCGGGGGTGACGTGGGTAAAAATGGTGGGTTGGATAAAGTTGTCGCAGCCGTTAATGGTGACGCGGCCGCCGCCTAACAGGCAATGCGCGCCCTCTGCGCGTGCGGCTTCAATTGCCGCCATTACCCGATCGCCGTGCTGGCGATCGACCATCGCGCCGTTGCTGCTGGCGGGATCGAGTGGATCGCCCGGCCGCCAGCGGTTGACGCATGCCTGCAGCTCGGTGAGGAAGGGTTCATAGATGCTGCTTTGCACCAACAGGCGCGAGTTGGCGGAACAGACTTCCCCTTGGTTATAGAAGATGGCCTGGGCGGCTTTTTCCGCCGCTAACGGCAGGTTGGCGCAGTCGGCGAACACCAGATTGGCGCTTTTGCCACCGCACTCCAGCCACACCGGCTTCAGGTTTGACTGGGCGGAATAGTCCATGAAGTATTTGCCCACTTCTGTCGAACCGGTAAAAGCCAGTGCGTCAATGTCAGGGTGCAGCCCCAGGGCCTTACCGGTTACCTCGCCACGCCCGGGTAGCACGTTGAATACGCCCGGCGGGATCCCGGCCTCAACGGCTAGTTTGGCTAACAACAAGGCGCTGAACGGGGTTTGCTCTGACGGCTTTAAGATCACGCTGTTGCCCATCGCCAGCGCGGGTGCGGTTTTCCAGGCGGCAATATCCAGGGGGAAATTCCAGGGCACTACCGCAGCTACCACACCCAGAGGTTCGCGCGTGATGGTCGCCAGTGCACAACTGTCGGTTGGGGCAATCTGGTCATAATGTTTGTCCAACGTTTCGGCATACCAGGCAAAGACGTTGGCCGCACCGGGGACATCGGCGTGCAGCGCATCGCCGATCGGTTTACCCATGCTGAGTGATTCCATCAGCGCCAGTTCGTTTTGGTGTTGGAGTATCAGCGCTGAGAGTTTTAACAATACGGCCTTGCGTGCTTTGGGGGAGCGCTGCGCCCATACCCCTTCGGCCACGCGCTGGCGGGCGACGTGCACTGCCCGATCGACGTCCGTTGCATCGCAGGCGGCAACGTGCGCCAGCAGTTGTCCGGTGGCCGGGTTGATACAGGGCAGCGTGTTGCCTTCGGACGCAGCGGAAAATTCACCGTTAATAAAAGCGCCGGTGGGCAGAACCAAATCGGCGGCGCGTTGGCGCCAGGTGCTGATGGTATCGTCAGGCATTTTTACTCCCACAGCGATCGATAGAATGTGGGGAAAAATATGCATCAGCGCTTTCTGGGGCGAAATAATGAAAAATATCGCCACTGGATAATAAAAAGCAGTGCACGCACCACGGGCCATCGCCAGCGGGGTAATGGTGCAAGGCCAGTTTTTTGCTGCCTGGTTTATCGTTTTTTTATTGTGTGGATAAATCACATAAATAACAGTGTGTTATCTCTGACGGTGGTGCCAAGGCGCGCCAAAGCTGATGGGCATAGGCCTCTCTCTGCGCGGCAGTCAACGTGGCGCTGGCGTTATTAATTATTAAGTTTCAATAGATTAGTGTGGAAAAGTCGTTTTGCTTCATGTTGGTGCGATGTTTTTTAACAATCGGCACAAATAAATAACCACAAGCCAAATCCATTTACTATTTTGCAGCATGAAATGCCATTGTTATTCCTTCAATTCCGGCCGCTGGGGGCATCTGCCTGGCCAGCCAGGTGGGTTGCTGGCATAGGAGTTGCTTAAGTTCCGTACCATCGCTTTTTTATACTTAGAACAATAAAAAGACGTGTTTTTTTATCGAGGTAGTAAGACATGGCTCATTTCACTCTGCGTCAATTAAAGTATTTCACCACCGTGGTGGAAACCAAAAGCATCGCCGAGGCTTCGCGCCAACTGCACATCGCCCAGCCTTCCATCTCCACTGCGGTTAAAAATCTGGAGGACAGCTTCGGTATTCAGCTGTTTATCCGCCACCACGCCCAGGGGGTTTCCCTGACATCCAGCGGCAAGCGTTTCTATTACAAAGCCCGCGAACTGCTGCGCCAGTCGTGGGCGTTTGAGCAAAACGCGATGGCCGATAACGACGTCGTCGCGGGTAAAATTTCCGTTGGCTGCTTTGAAACCGCTGCACCGGTGTTTCTGCCGCAAATGATGCGCGGCTTCCAGCGGCGCCATCCGGGCATCGAGGTGCAGATCCATGATGGCGAGCAGAATGAGCTGGTTCAGGGGCTGCACAGCGGGCGTTTTGATCTGGCGATCCTCTACCGCCACGATCTGGACGACGGCATCGCCACTGAGAGGCTGAACGCACCGTCCAAGCCTTATGCGCTGCTGCCCATTGGCCACCCGTTGGCGCTGCGCAGTTCGGTCACGCTTGATGAACTGAGCCGTGAACCGATGATCCTGCTGGATGTGGTGCCCAGCCGCGACTATTTCGTGAATATTTTCCGCGAGAACGGGCTGATGCCGAAGATTGCCTATAGCTCGCCGTCGATTGAAATGGTGCGCTGCATGGTCGGGCAGGGCTTTGGCTTTTCTTTGCTGGTCACCCGGCCTTTTACCCCCATCACCTATGACGGCAAGCAAGTGGCGATGGTCGAAGTGCTGGGGGATATTACCGGCTCGCAACTGGTGCTGGCATCGCTGCGCCACAATCCGATGACCAAACCGGCGCAGCTTTTTGCCGATTATTGCAAAGAGCAGTTGTTAATGCCGGGCGAGATGGATATCCCGCCGGGGAAAGTGGCTTAAGATGTAGCCTTGCTCCGTTTTGGCGTGGATAGCCTATACGCCTTGCGGTTTTTCGACGCGGTGCGCAGCAGATCGCGGATGGTGCGGATCAGGATCTCTTTGCTGCGCCCGCGGCGGAAAATCAGCGAAAACGGCGCCTGGTAACCGTAGTCGGTGGGCAACATGGCGCGCAGCCGCCGCTTTTCCACCCAGGGCAGCGCATAGTGCTCCGGCAGGTAGCCGATATATTTCCCGGACAGGATCAACAGCAGCTGCGCTTCCATACTCTCTACCGTTGCAGTGCTTTGCTTGAAGCCGCGCCGGCCAAGATCGGAAGGGCTCCAATAGCTGCGCGTCACCATTTTCATCTGCGCAATGTGCGCCACTTTCGGGTGGCGGATATCAAACAGCTCATGCTGATCGCTGCAGTACAGCCAATGCTGCTCACGGTACAGCGGGTGGTTAATCACGCTGTTGCTTTGCAGCGGGAAAGTGCCGACCGCCACATCCAGTTCATTGTCCAAAATGCCTTGCAGCAGCGCGTGCGGGCTTTTTATCTGCAGGTTGATGTGTACCAGCGGGAAGCGATCGCTGAAGCTGGCGATGGCGCCGGCGATCGGCAACATCGGGTCGGTGACGGTGGAATCGATCACGCCCAGCCGCAAAATGCCGCCCTGTTCCCCCTTGAGGGAGTCCGTATAGCGTTCAAAGTCTTCCAGGTTGTGCAGCAGGTTCAGGCTTTGCTGCAAAAAGGCATCCCCTTTCGGGGTGAGGGCGAAGCCGCCGCGGCCGCGCGTGCACAGCACAAAGCCCAGCTTTTCCTCCAGCTCGCTCATGTAATTGCTGATGGCGGAAGCCGTCAGGTTCAGCTCTTGCTGGGCGCGGGCGTAACCCTGATGTTTGGCCACGGTGGCGAAAATATACAGCAATCTTAGGTTAGGTATTTTTCCCATAAACATCAGTGCCTTTTTATTCGTATAAGAAAAATTTACTTCAGGAATAACTGAACTGATTTTTTCTATTCTGCTATTTTTCCCCACGCGCCGTCTACTGCACTATTTCCCTATGTACGCCGGGCCTATCCCCGCCTGGCGATGGCGCAGATGGGAGAGTTTTACAATGGCGACACGTGATTACCACCCCCGGAGCAGTGCGGATAACCCGCAGCCGCAAAGCGCGGATGAGATACCGCGCTATGCCGGGCTGCCGACGTTTTTCCGCCTGCCGGTGGGCGCCCAGGCCGATGCTCTGGATATTGCGCTGGTGGGCGTGCCCTGGGATGGCGGTACCACCAACCGCGCTGGCGCCCGCCACGGGCCGCGCGAGCTGCGTAACGCTTCCAGCTTGATACGCCGCGTTCACCCGGTCAGCCTGCTTTCCCCCTACGATCTGGCGCGCGTCGGCGACATCGGCGATGTGCCGGTGAACCCGATCGACGTGATGGATAGCCTGGCGCGTATCGAAGCCTTTTATCAGGAACTGGTGGCACAACAAACGATACCGCTCACCGCCGGCGGCGATCATCTCACCAGCTTGCCGATCCTGCGTGCATTGGGGCGCGCCCAGCCCGTGGGCATGATCCATTTCGATGCCCATTCCGATACCAACGACAGCTATTTTGGCGGGCAGCGTTTCACCCATGGCACGCCGTTCCGCCGGGCGATCGAAGAAGGGGTTTTGGATCCTACGCGCACGGTGCAGATCGGTATTCGTGGTTCGCTGTACGCTGCGGACGACGGCGCTTTTGCGGCTAAAAGCGGTATCACCGTGATCCCGATGGAACAGGTTGCCCGTGAGGGGATCGACGCGGTGATGGCGCGTGCGCGGCAGATCGTCGGCAGCGCGCCGACCTACGTCAGTTTTGATATCGATGTGCTTGATCCGGCCTTTGCCCCCGGTACCGGCACGCCGGAAATCGGCGGCCTGACGTCGCTACAGGGGCAGCAATGCCTGCGCCACCTGGCCGGCCTGAACCTGATCGGCGCGGATGTGGTGGAGGTTTCGCCGCCGTTCGATCAGGGCAACCTGACCAGCCTGACCGGCGCCACCATGATGTTCGAACTGCTTTGCCAGCTTGCCGGCGCTTACCACCGGCGTATTTCCTCTTCCGTTTTGCAGGAGTGACACCATGAAATTACCCGTTACCGCACGGCGCAGCCTGCGTTGCACCGCATTACTTTCCCTGCTGCTGGGCAGCCTGAGTGCGCAGCCGGCGCTGGCCGCCGAAGCGGTCCCGACGCTGACGTCGGGCGTACTGAAAGTGGGCATTGAAGTGGCCTATCCGCCGTTTGAATCCTGGCAGGGTGACAAAGTGGTGGGCTTTGATGCCGAGCTGGCGGCGCTGTTGAGCAAGCACTTGGGCACCCGCCTGGCGCTGGCCGATACGCAGTTTTCCGGCCTGATCCTGGGGCTGAATGCCGCCCGCCATGACGCGGTGATCTCGGCCCTGTATGTGACGGCAGAACGTACCGCCCAGGCTGATGCCATCCCGTATGCCGATACCGGCGCCTATATTCTGGTGCGCAGCGATAGCGCCGTGAAGCCGAAAGACGAAAAAGCGCTGTGCGGCCTGACCGTTGGCTTGCAACAGGGCACGGCATGGGTGAAGCAACTGCAGGATCTTTCCAGTGATTATTGCCTGGCCAACGGCAAAGCGGCGATCGCCGTGAAAGAGTACCCCACCGCGCCGGAAACGTTGCAGGCGCTGTTGGCCGGCCACATCCAGGCACAGGTGGACATGGCCGGCGCCGCGCGTATGTTTGTTGAACGCAGTCGCGGGCGGGCAGCCATCAGCTCCCCTGCGATCATCTATCCGCAGACGCTGGGCATTTACGTCAAAAAGGGCAATCAGGCCCTGCTGGGCGGGTTGAAAACGGCGCTGCAGACCATTCGCGACAACGGCGAATACGCTGCGCTGTTAGCCAAATATCAGCCCTATGGGATTACCGATACCGCGGCGCGGTAATGCGCCGCCGGGTTGTGTTCGGCTGCGAAAGTGAGTGTGGATATTGTGATGATGTTTGACTGGGCCTATTTCGTTTCTTTGTTTTCCCTGAGCGCCTTCTGGCAGGCCAGCGCCACCGTGGTGGAGCTGAGCGTGCTGAGCTGGCTGATTAGCCTGGTGCTGGGGTTTATTGTTGCCAGCGCCCGTCAGGCCAGGCCGGCCTGGCTGCGCGGTGCCAGCCAGGTGTATATCTGGCTGTTTCGCAGCGTGCCGTTACTGGTGCTGGTGGTGTTTATCTATAACCTGCCGCAGTTGTTCCCGGCTGCCGGCGGCCTGTTGGGCAACGCCTTTATCGCCGGGCTGGTGGCGACCGTGCTGGCGGAAACGGCCTACATGGCGGAAATTCACCGTGGCGGCTTACTTTCCGTGGTCAAAGGCCAGCATGAGGCGGGCCATGCGCTGGGGATACGTTTTCTCGGCGTGCAGCGGCTGGTGATTATTCCGCAGGCGCTGCGCATTGCGCTGCCTGCGCTGGTGAATGAATTTATCACCATTGTTAAACAGACTTCGTTGATCTCGGTGATCTCCCTGCCGGAGCTGTTGATGACCGGCCAGCGCCTGTATGCCCAGAACTTCCTGGTGATGGAAACGCTGGCGGCGGTCGCGGTGTATTACGTGCTGATCGTGTCGGTGTTTAGCGTGCTGTTCCAGCAGATTGAGCGCCATGTCAATGTGCAGGCGCGCCGGCCGCAGACGCTGGCTGAGCCGGCGCTGGCGGCGCTGCGTGAGGCTGCCCGGCCGTTGCCGCTGCGGCCGCCGGCCCAGCGCCCTGGTGAACCGTCGGCATTGTTGATGAAAAATATCCACAAAGCGTATGGCGCGCACCATGTACTGAAAGGGATCCAACTGGCGGTGGCGCCGGGCGAGGTGATCAGCATTATCGGCCCGTCAGGATCCGGCAAAACGTCGTTGATCCGCACCGTCAACGGCCTGGAAACGCTGGATCAGGGCGAGATCATCCTGTTTGGCGAAAGCTACATCGTCGCCGGTTCCCGGCGGGAAACCGCCGAAATGCGCAGCGGCATCCGCCGTATTGGCATGGTGTTCCAGAGCTTTAACTTGTTCCCGCACCGCACCATTTTGCAGAATGTGATGCTGGCCACCCGCTACCATCTCCAGCCGGCGGATGAGGCGGCACGGCGTGCGCAGGCGCTGTACCTGCTGGATAAGGTCGGGCTGCTGGCTCACGCCGAAAAGTATCCCCATCAGCTCTCCGGCGGCCAACAGCAGCGGGTGGCTATCGCCCGGGCGCTGGCGCTGTCACCGGATATCATGTTGTTCGATGAGCCAACGTCGGCGCTGGATCCGGAACTGGTGGGCGAGGTGCTGAAAGTCATCGGCGATCTGGCCCGTGAAGGCATGACCATGCTGATCGTTACCCATGAAATGGACTTCGCGCTGGCGATTTCCGATCGGGTGGTGCTGATGGAGCAGGGCGTCATCCAGGCGGATGCTTCCCCGGCGGCGATCCGCAGCGGCGAAGCTGAGCCGGCGTTGCAGCGTATCCGCCAGTTTATGGGGGTGACGGAGAGCGCGGTGGCCTGATAGCCGCTTAACGCCATAAAAACGCCGCCGCGCTTGCCAAATAAAGGCCCGCGCGGCGCTTTATTTCAACCCGAATAGTGCCGCTTATTTTAACTTCTGCAAACCGATTATTTCCTGCCTGGAAACGTTCCCGTTTTTTCATTTGCTTGAATCGCGTTCCTCAATAAATCACTGACGGTAGGTGAGGCAACAGCCAACAAATAAATCAGGTAAATGGGTATTATTTAGATTCCCGACGGGAATATATTATTAATTTCCTGTAATAATCACGCTGCCAGTGTGTAACTTTCCTGCTCATAGCTATTTACCCTGCGATTTCACATGCAGGCATTAGCCATTGATGATATTAATTACTATAATTAAATCCGCGAGTGATATATTCGAACGGCATTCCCATGCTATTCGAATAATCTCTTTTGTTTTTTATTAGCAGGACATATAAAAATATGTTTAAAAAATTGTTTCAACCCGAGAAAATTAACCAATGTGTTATTCCTAACAGACTGGTTGTCCCGGCCATGGTAACCGACCTCTGCAACAGCGATGGCACCGCTACGGACCGCTATATCGCTTACCATGAAGAAAAGGCCAAAGGGGGCTGGGGTTTAATTATCACAGAGAACTACGCTGTTAATGAAAATGCGATGGGATGTAAATATATTGGCGGCCTGTGGCGCGATGAGCAAATTCCCAGCCATAAAAAATTAACAGATACCGTCCATAAATATGACAGTAAAATATTTGCGCAGATTTATCATGCCGGCCGGCAAACATCCAGCCAGTTGAATGGTGGTGTTCAACCGGTGGCGCCTTCGGCTATTCCCTGCCCGGCATTGCAGGAAATGCCAAGAGAATTAAACATTGAGGAAATCCAGCAAATCGTCAACGAGTTTGGCGATTGCGCCCGCCGGGTAAAACAAGCCGGTTTTGACGGGGTGGAAATTCACGCCGGGCATGGTTATTTGATTGCGGAATTTTTATCCCCTTATGCCAATAAAAGAACCGATAAATATGGCGGTAGCCTGGATGGCCGCATTCGCTTCCTGCAGGAAATTTATCAAACGGTGCGCCGCGAAGTGGGTGACGATTATCCGGTCACCATTCGCCTTTCTGCGGATGAAGGCTTTGTCGGCGGGCGCGATATCTCTGAATCCCGCGTGCTGGCGCAGATCTTCGATGACTGGGGCGTTGATGCGTTGCACGTCACCATGGGGGTGTATGGCGAGCACAATAAATCCTGCACCGTGCCGCCGATGTATGTCGGCCACGCCTGGGCCGTCTCGTTTTCCGAAGAGCTGAAGAAAACCATCAAGATGCCGGTGATTACCGTCAACCGCATTAACGATCCGCGCATGGCCGACAACGTACTGGCGTTGGGCAAAGCTGATTTCATCGCCATGGGGCGTGGTTCACTGGCCGATCCACACCTGCCGAACAAAGCCAAAGCCGGCGATCTGGCGTCGATCCGCTATTGCATTGGCTGCATGCAGGGCTGTTTGGCCAGCCTGCCGCTCGGCGTGCCGTTCACCTGCCTGGTTAATCCTTCGCTGGCACGCGAAGGCTCGCTGGATTACAGCAAAGTGGCGCAGCCGAAGCGCGTATTTATCGCCGGCGCCGGCCCTGCCGGGCTGGAAGCCGCGCGCGTTGCCGCGATGCGTGGCCACAAGGTGACGCTGTTTGAAAAAAACGGCCATCTGGGCGGGCAGTTCCGCTCTGCGGCATTCCCGCCGGGCAAGGGCGAACTGGCGACCTACACCGCCTGGTTGGCGCGTGAACTGGAAAAACTGAACGTTGAGATCCGCTTCAACACCCCACTGACTAAAGAGATCGTGGCGCAAAGCCAGCCGGATTCGGTGATCGTCGCGACCGGCGGCGAGCCTTCGGTGCCGCCGATTAAGGGCATCAAACAATCTCACGTGGTGTTGGCCGAAGACGTGCTGTTGGGTAATGTCACCACCGGCAAACGGGTGGTGATTGCCGGCGGTGGTGAAGTGGGGGGCGAAACCGCAGCGCACCTGGCGATGCAGCAAAAAGAGGTTGCCGTGGTGGAAATGCGCGATCGGCTGCTGCAGGAGCTGGACGGCGTCAGCAAGCTGCACCTGATGGCGCTGTTGAACGAATATGACGTAAAGCAGTTCGTCAATACCAAGCTCTGCGAGATCGAAGAAGGCCAGGTGGTGTTGGAAAATGCCGACGGGCAGTTCTCGCTGGCTGCGGATACCGTGGTGGTTGCGTTGGGTTATCGGCCGGTGAATACGCTGGCGGAGGAACTGCGCGATGTGGTTGATGCGCCGATTGTGATCGGTGGCGCGGTGAAAACCAGTAATGCGCTGATTGCGGCACGCGAAGGTTTTGATGCCGGTATGGCGATCGCCTAAGCGGGCGCCTGCGCCGTACGCGGATATGCATTCACGCTGATAAAAAATGCCGGCCAGGGAAACCTGGCCGGCATTGTGCTTTTTGCTTGCCGTAATGGGGCTAACGGCCGGCGCTTAGGCGTTGATGTTCACCACCAAAGGCGTATCCAACGCCAGTTTTGCGGTACGGGCTTTTAGCCAGATGCTGCCGCTTGCGTCGATATGTATCGCTTCGCCCTGGTGCTGGAACAGCGCTTCCACCGATGCCATATGGATGGCAATCCTGGATTTCCCCACGCTGATGTTGCGTACGGCGCTATCGGTTGCACGAATGCGGAAATAGATAAAGTCGTACAGCGGATAGTCATACTTCTGCGGCGCGATGGTGAGGGTGCGCTCGCCTTCCCCCGTGGCGGCCTGACGGACATCAATCACCGAGAAAGCGCCGTCGCGTTCTGCGCTGCGGGTTACGCCGCCGTCATCCCAGTAGAGTTGGTAGCGGCTTTTGGCCGCCTTGCCCAGCGGATATACCGAGAGCACCAGCGGCTGCTGATACTTATCCAGCACCTGAATGTTCTTGAAAGCAGCCTGCAAATCTGCCTGCGCATGCCGTTCAGGAATGATGGCGCCTTCGCGGATAAACACCGGCAGGCTGGTGATGTCGGCGGTGATTTTCAGCCGTTGCCCGCTGGCGATCGGGTGGGCGATATCCACGCTGTCTTCCATCACGTTATAGCGGTACCAGTTGATTGCCTGCCCCTGCTCGCCATGCGGGAAGTAAACCGCTTTTTCCGCCGTATAGTGTTTTTCCTCGCCGGCCGGGCTGCTGGTCATGATCGGCGCGACCAGCACCGTGCGGTCGATAAAGAACTGGGTCGCCAGAATATCGCGTTGGGCATCGCTGAAGATCGCATCGTCGCCCTGCCACAGACACATGGCCTTGATCAGCGGAGCGCCGGTTTGCGTGTTTTGATACATCGCATCGTACAGCAGGTGGTGCCAGCGCACGCGGAAGCGGATAAAGGCCGTCATGATGCTGCTGAAGGTATCATCGTTCGCCGTTGCTGCAGACGTGTAATGATAAATCTCCTGATAGGCTTTCATCGCGTCATAGTGGTTGCGCATCCAGGGCTGGAGACAGGCGGCCTGCACCCAACGCGTCATCAGCTCCGGCTCGCAAACGGCGCCGATATCCACATCCTCCGGCCCTAATACCAGGCGGTCATAAACCATCGGGTTATGGTTGCGGTAGTTTTTATCGCCGTAGAAGGTGCTGGCCGGATCGGCCGGCGCTTCGCCGGGCGCAAAGCCGCCGACGTCCGCCCCGGCGATCGGCAGGCCGGACATACCCAGGTTAAGCACCAGCGGGACGGTGGCCTGCAGGTGGTGCCAGGTGGAGGCGTTATCGCCGATCCAGTGGCCGGCATAATGTTGCAGGCCGGGATAGCCGCTGCGGCAGATGATATAGCTGCGTTTATAGCCCTTTAATGTCTCTTCATGCGCTATCAGGCCGTGCTCGTAGGACGCACGCGCCAACATGTAGGCGTGGAAGTTGCGCAGCTCGACAAACGGGGTTTTGCGGCCGTCGCCAAAGCGCGGATCGGTCAGGTGCAACTGGCCGTGATAGCTGCGCCAGTTGAAGGTGTTGGTGCGGCGGCGGTCGTCGCTCGGTGCTTCCCCGGTCAGCGACCAGCCAAACTGGTTGCGCGGCGATTCGGTGTCGGCGAAGTTTTTGCCGTCTTCGACGTGTGGCATGGCATCCGGCACCGTCATATCCTGCCAGACGAAGCCCAGCCCGTTTTTAAACAGGTAGGCGTACTGATCGCCCCAGAAGCGGGCGGCCGCCGGGTTACCGTAATCGGTCACGACCGAGCCGATCATGTCGCGTTCGCCGGTCTGCACGTTGATCCCGTAATCCAGCACCAGCAGGTTTTGATCCGGGTAGTTGGTTTCGCCGATCCGGCTGTAGCTCAAGCCGGGATAGTCGCTTTCACGCCGGGGGCCGCGGAATTTGCGCAGGTTGGCTTCACCTTCGTTCTGCACGCAGTAGCCGTTGCGGATCAGGCCTTCGGCGGTGCCGTACTGTTTTTTGCCGCTGTTGGTCGGATCGTAGGCCACTTTATCGGCGCGGATAAACGGCGTGATATTGGTCTGGCACTGCAGATCAAACTGGGTGATCCAGTCAAACACCGAGATCCCCTGATCGACCTTACCGCTCGACCAGAAGCTGTCTTTGATGGTGAAGACTTTTTTGTCTTCCTGCACGTCGATGTCCACGCCCAGCCCCTCGATCGGGATCTCTGCGTCGCGGTGGCCCTTCACAAGATCCTCAATGTAGACTTTATTCGGATCTTTTTCGTTCTGCGGGCGCAGCAGGCCAAGGCTGCCGTATTTGGCCTGGAAGTAACCGAAGATGTACTTCGGTGGCATGACGGAGCGATCGTTCAGTTGGTGTTTGCCTGCCGCCAGATCCCCTTGCCCCATCAGATAGGTAAAGGCATCCAGCACGTTGGCCGCCTGGGCGGCGAACATATAGTGGCCATCGAACTCGCCGTGCTGCACGCCGGCTTCCACCGCCGTGGCGTCGCGCAGCGCGCTTTTGAGCGAGAAATAGCTTTGCCCGGTGTTGTCCAGGAACACGCCGAGAAACTGTTTGCTGCCGTTGAGCGTAGATTTTTCGATGTAAAACGGCGCGTTGAGGTACATCGGCACGCAGGAGGTGGCCTTGAACGCGTCTTTATAAGGCACGCTCTGTGGGAAGACTTCCGGCTGGTTGTACCACAGGTTGTCGTAGTTGTAGCAGGTGACCTGCGAGCCGCTGTGATCGAGCCGCGCACAGCCCTTGTAACCATAGCAGTCCTGTTGGGTGCTGCCGGTAGCGGGGTTGTGTCTGCCCGTCAGGTTGTAGCTGAGGATCTCACCCAAGCCGAAGTAATGGGTGGCATGTTCCGCTTTGCGTTTCATGTTCACCACGGTGCCGACTTCCGGGCTGGCGTGGCACAGCGGGCCGGAAGAGATATCGGTGACGGCGCCGTCGGCCAGGCGTTTAACCTGTATCGAAAGCAGCCCGTCGTCGGCCCGGACAAATTGGACTTGGATCGTGTGCAACTGGATGCTGGCGCCATGCCGGTTCCAGCGCAGGATCGGTTGATAGCCCGCCGCTTGCTCATGCTGGCGGATGTGCGTGAGCCGTTCTACCTCCACCGGGCCGTACACCTTGTTCGGGTAATCGGCGAACGAGGCGGCACCAGGGTTGAAGCGCACTCTGAACGCATCTTTCTGGCAGGACGTCACCTGCAGCACCAGGCAGACATCGCGCCCGCTATTTTCCGCGCCGTTTTTGGCTTTGGCCCTGGCGTTGATGTAGAGCGTCCAGTCGTTATTGAAGCCGTTGGGCGAGTGGGGTTTGCCGTCCCAATAAACCGCATACAGTTCAATATCATTACCCACGGACCAGTCTTCGACCGGCACATAATCATAGGTGTTATAGGAGCGCCATGATGCGGGAAGTTCTCTGTTTTTCATTACTATGCTGTCCTTGTTGGCGATCAGTTGTTGTCCGTTGAACGGTGAAATTCAAAGGCGACCCAAATGCTGTCGGTGTCGGCATAGTACTGATGGGGCGGGTAGAAGAAGCAGGGATCGTCCATGCTGGCGTTTTTAGCAATGTCGGATTCCCCTTTCCAGGCGTTGTAGTCGGTCACCAGCGGCATCGGCAGGTGAGTATTGCCGGGCGCCAGCCGGAATTCTTCGTACATTTCCGGGAAGGCTTTGCCGGTATCAAATGGCGAGAACATGCCGCCTTCGGGCTGAATGGCGCGGTTATTGGTGACGGCTGCACGGGCTTTGGCCATATCGGTGAATTTCTGCATGCGGCCAAAGCCGATCAGTTGGGTATGGACTTCCAGCAGATTGCTGCCATGCGCCGCATGGATCCCGGCGTCCGATCCGGCCGGCAGCCACCACAGGTTGACATACAATTCGTAAGGCAGCGCCTTGCTGCCCGCCGGCGCAGGCAGGCCGACCAGTTGCCACGGGTTCACCTGGATTTTGTGGGCCAGGTGGAGCTGGTTTGAGATCCACAACGGCAGATCGGGCATCCCGGCGGGATAGGCATATTTGGCCCATTGGGTTTTATTGCCAAAGATACCCGATTCCACATTGCGGGTGCTGCGAACCTGGATCAGCGAGATCAGGCCGTTGGCGGAGGCATCCGCCGTGGTGATAACGGCGCCAGCCCGGATAATCACGCTTTGGAGCGGCGGGATGGCGCGGCGCAGTGGGCTATCGTGCAGCAGGTTATTATTCACCTGTTCGGTGGCGGCCACGAAAACGGCCTGTGGCCCCAGGTTGGTCAAGATCACGTCGGCGTTGGCCTGGTGGGCAAACAGGCCGGTGGTGTTGAATTCGTGCAGGTTGCTGACCATCACCCCATGAATTTGCTCCCCATTAAACGGGTATTCCGAGACGATATTCTCCCCGGTGCCTGGCGTTTTGGTCAGGGTGGTGGGGGCCGCCGGGTTGGCGGCTGGATCGCGTGGGCTATTTGCCGCAGGGCACGCGGCGCTAATCACGCCCGGTGGGCATTGGGCCGGGGCGGCTTTGCCGGCGGCGCCGTTAGCCAGCGCTTTCTGCCCGCCAACCAGCGCCACCGAGCCGGCCACGCAACCGCCATACATCAGGAATTTGCGCCGCGACAGCGAATGCCGCGTCTCGCCTTGCGCTGAAGGTTGCCTTTCTGCTTTGCGTTTATTTTCGTGTGTTTTCATCGTTGCCTCTAAGTATTTATGAGCTTAAAAATTCTTTTTCCCTGCCTGGTAAAGCAGGCTGGCGTTAACTGGGTGGCCGCTTTGGCGGCAGTGACCGGACGCGAAATATTTTCGGTAATGATTATTGAATGCATTACCGCGCTGGATTGCTGGCCGCGTTTTTGATGGATATTTTTGGTGGCAGCCAATAATCAGCGCTAAAAACAAGTCGGTCATCGTTGCCAAATAACGCCTTATTCTGCTGGAGCGGGTACGCGAATATCCGCCTTCCGGGCGCAATGAAACATAGCCTGGATCCATGCCAGGTTAAATGGAATTAAGAGCCAGAGAATGGCGCACAGGAAGTATCCTGGTCTTATTCAGGAATAGGATCCACAGCGCGGCTATCGGCTGCTAAAATTAAACAGTCGATTCTGGTTTCATCACGGCACAGTGTATTCCACAAGGAATATTGCATCATCACGCTGCACGCCGTCATCATTCGGCAATAATAAATTACCGAAGTTATTCTCTGGCTAACTATTTAATTCCACTAGGCCGTCTTCATTTAAAACAGTATGCGATGGTTTAATTTCGGCTAACTGCTTAATGATGATGGGGTTGCGGAGCAAATAGTCACGGTGGGTTAATGCGCCAGGCGCGATGGCCATGAGCGCGAATATTACGCGGTAAAGTGAATGGGTTCATACGACGGATGGTTAAAAGATTTTTGGTCATAAGGCATTTTTAAGCAGTTTTCCGCACCAGTACACCGCCGCTTTAGTTGCAAGCGCTGGGCTGTCTGTTCTTGGCTAAAACAGTTGCGTTGTATTGGAACACGGCACCCACTATCTCCAAATATAATTATCCCTAGTTATAGAGGTAATTTCTCTCAATATCCAGTCTTGTGGCTTTTTTGCTGGCGAATTTTGCCGTTTTTTTGTCACTTCACTTTTTTTTGTTTTATTTAAAAGAAAAATGGTTACCGTTATTTTTCCATTGGTAATGAAGTTGAAAACAAGATGCATGCTTAATTTAAATTAATGATATGGTATTTAACATTTATTTTTTTGGCCGGGCATGGCATAGAGGGCAGTAGAATAAAAATGTGGCGGCTTATTATATACCCAAAATAATTCAAGCCGCAGAGCAAATACGTTTTTTGAACAGCGCACTGCGCCGCTTTCCGGCAGCGCAGCACGTTACAACGGTTTTTTAATCGGGAACTCGGCGAAGGGCTTGATCTCTTTGAGCACGAACATGCTTTGCATCTCTTTGATACCGGGCAGGCGCCGGATCACGGCCATGGCAAATTCGGCGTAGGAATCCAGATCCCGTGCCACCACCTGCAGCAGGAAGTCGGCATCGCCGCCGATGCTGTAACAGGCCACCACATCGTCCAGATCGGTCACGTCTTGCTCAAAGCGTTTGGCTTCCGCTTCGCTATGGCTGTCGATGCTGACCCGAACAAACACCATGACGCCCAGGCCGATTTTACGGCGATCCAGCACGGCCCGGTAGCTCTGGATCACTTCATCGTCTTCCAGTTGCCGCACTTTGCGCCAGCAGGGGGATGCCGACATGCCAATGGTTTCGGCCAGTGCCTGATTGGTGATGCGCGCATCCTGCTGCAGCAGGGAGAGGATTTTAATGTCTGTCGGATTTAGCTTGCTGTTTGGCATAACGTTCCTATTATTCGCGGTTTAAAGGTAAATACTACCCTTATTGGCTGGTGCGAACACGTTAAAAGGTCACTTTTACCCGGCGAGATCCCACATACTATTCCCGATGAATACGCGCGCTGCAGCAGCGGTTTTTTAATTTGGATAATCAAGGATCAACGATGAAGTTTGATGTGAACCTGCATAAATGCACGATCGTGATTGATAAATCGCTCAGCACCGGTCTTGCCATCAACGCCGCCAGTGTGATTGGCATTAGCTTTGGCAGAACGGTCGGAAATTTGGTGGGGCCGGATAAGGCAAGCCAGGACGGCGTGGTGTATCCCGGCGTGATCTATGCGCCTTTGCCCGTGCTGTTGGCTGAAGGCGACTATCTGCGCCAATTACAGCGCCGCGCCCAGGAGGAAGGGGATATCCACAGCATGCCGTTTAGCGCGCTGGCGCAATCCTGCCGAACCTATACCGAGTACGGCGAGCGGCTCTCGGCAGCCGGCTATGAAGATATCGCGTTGGTTGCCATTGGCCTGATTGGGCCAAAAAAGAAAATCACCAGTATGACCGGGCACCTGCCGCTTTTCCGCTGAAGCCGGGAGCCGGGCCGGCGCATAAAAAAACCCGCCTTGATGAGAGGCGGGTTTTGTCTTCCCGGGGCCGGTTAAGCCTGGTTCACCGGTTTGGCTTCACCGGATAAAAACGATTTCTCGTAAGCGAGCGCTTTTTCGCTGTCGAACTGGCCTTCCCACTTGGCGATGACCAGCACGGCCAGCGCATTACCGATCACGTTCAGGGCGGTACGCGCCATATCCATAATACGATCGACGCCGGCGATGAACGCCAGGCCTTCCAGCGGAATGCCCACGCTGCCCAGCGTGGCGAGCAGCACCACGAAGGACACGCCTGGCACGCCGGCAATCCCTTTCGAGGTGACCATTAACGTCAGCACCAGGAGAATCTCTTGCCCCAGGGATAGCTCGATGCCATACAGCTGGGCGATGAAGATTGCCGCGATACTTTGGTATAGCGTAGAACCATCCAGGTTGAATGAATAACCGGTCGGCACCACAAAGCTGGTGATCGCTTTCGGGGCGCCGTAGGCTTCCATTTTCTCGATGATGCGTGGCAGCACCGTTTCAGAGCTGGCGGTGGAGTAGGCCAGGATCAGTTCGTCTTTCAGAATGCGGATCAGCGTCCAGACGCGCAGTTTGCACAGCCGCGCCACGATGCCCAACACCACCAGGGCGAAGAAGGCGATGGCCACGTAAACCAGCACCACCAGTTTTGCCAGCGGCAGCAGCGAAGCAAAGCCGAAGTTGGCTACCGTCACCGAGATCAGGCCAAACACCCCGATCGGCGCATAACGCATGATCATGTGGGTGACTTTGAACATGCTCTCCGAAACCGCTTTGAACACGTTCAGCAGCGGTTCTTTGGTTTGTTTTGGCAAGGATGACAGCCCCAGGCCAAACAGCACCGAGAAGAAAATGATCGGCAGCATGTCGCCTTTCGCAATGGAAGCGAACACGTTCGACGGGATCAGCGAAAGAATGGTCACCACCAGGCTGTGCGAGCCGCTTTGCACCTGCTCGGTGGTTTTTTCATATTGTGAGATATCGACGGTGCTCAACGTCGACATATCGATACCGTGACCGGGTTGAAAAACATTGGCCAGCGTCAGCCCCACCACAATGGCGAAGGTGGTGATCACTTCGAAATAAAGAATGGTTTTCAACCCGATGCGGCCAAGTTTCTTGGTGTCGCCAACGCCGGCAATTCCCACAATCAGCGTGGAAATAACGATTGGCACAACAATCATTTTGATCAGCCGAATAAAAATATCCCCTGCCGGGCTAAGGATATTACTGACCAGCCACTCCCGGGATTCGGCCTGATTATGCAGCACTGCTCCAACGATAACACCTAATATCAGTGCGATCAGAATTTGCCAAGCCAGGCTAATTTTTACATTTTTCATACCCAAAAAAGTCCTCAATGACCCCATCCAGAATATGCAGCGGGCGCCGCATTCCGGATGGAATACTTAATCATTTGATACAGGCTTATGTTAATTCGAACTCCGCGCTCACCTGCCCTTCGTGTGGCGCAGTATAAATCTTTACCATCTGAACGGCGGTTTCTGCAAGACTTGTTTTATTCGTGGTAACGGCGTGGCAACGTGGTAAATTTGCCGCAGAAAAATCGCGCTCTACATAACTATCTGTTATTAAAAACATAACTTTATAATTAATGAATATCAAGGCGACCGGTTTGTTTATTTTGTAAGCGAAATAAATTTGCGTTATTCTGCGGTTAAAATGCATATTTAGTCTCTGCGGTTTGTTTGTTTATTGTTAATTTTTTGTTTTATTACCGCGCGCAGTTAGCCTTTTTATCCTCACGTGAAGGTCTGTTCTGGTTGTTTTTTATCCTTATTAAACTTTATTAAATTACCTTGGTTTATTATTTAACCAGATTGTAGGGGGTATTTTTTAATAGCCTGCTTGTCGGAAAATTGATTAATAAATAGCCGTGTGCATAAAACCGGCACGGTGCGTTTTAATATTCAGCACACTTCCGGATTAAATAGCCTATCGGCAATTATTCATGCGGCCAGAATAGCCCTGGCGTGTTCCGCTGCAGGGTGCAAGGCATTGATACGGTTGTCTTGTCGGCAGCCACAGCGTACCGGTAGCGTGTTGAAAATCAGCATATTCGTTGCGTGATCTACCGCTCAAAAAAGAAACAAAGACTCGTAGCAAACTACCATTAACCTTAAGTTGACATATCATTAACAACTTCAAGGAGAAAAGCTATGAGCCAATTGCATAAACACGCTATCCCTTCAGCCATTGCGGCGCGCACTTTGCTCAACCCAGAGCAATATCAACAGTATTATCAACAGTCTGTGCAAGATCCGGCGGCTTTTTGGCGCGAACACGGCAAGATCCTTGATTGGATTAAGCCTTATACCAGGGTAAAGAATACGTCGTTTGATCCGGGGCACATCAGCATCCGTTGGTTTGAGGACGGCACGCTGAACCTGGCGGCCAACTGTCTGGATCGCCATCTGGCAACCCGCGGCGACCAAACGGCGATTATCTGGGAAGGCGACGATCCGGCGCAGTCAAAAAAGGTCACTTATCAACAGTTGCACCACGATGTCTGCCAGTTTGCCAACGTGCTGAAAAAGCTGGGGGTCAAAAAGGGCGATGTGGTTGCCATTTATATGCCGATGGTGCCGGAAGCGGCGGTGGCGATGCTGGCCTGTGCGCGTATCGGCGCGGTGCACTCCGTGATCTTCGGCGGCTTTTCACCTGAAGCGGTGGCCGGCCGTATTATCGATTCCAACGCCAGGCTGGTGATCACCGCCGATGAAGGGCTGCGCGCCGGGCGCGCGGTGCCGCTGAAAAAGAACGTCGACGACGCCCTGAAAAAACCGGGTGTGACCAGCGTCAGCAATGTGGTGGTGTTCCAGCGCACCGCGAAGCCGGGCTACTGGCAGCAAGGGCGCGATCTGTGGTGGCACGAGCTGGTGCAGGGCGTCTCCGCCGATTGCCCGGCGGAAGAGATGAACGCGGAAGATCCGTTGTTCATCCTGTATACCTCCGGCTCGACCGGCAAGCCAAAAGGGGTGCTGCATACCACCGGCGGCTATCTGGTGTATGCCGCCATGACCTTCAAGTATGTTTTTGATTACCATGACGGCGATATTTACTGGTGCACCGCCGACGTGGGTTGGGTGACCGGCCACAGCTACCTGCTGTATGGCCCCTTGGCCTGCGGCGCTATCTCGCTGATGTTCGAGGGCGTGCCAAATTACCCGGGCGTTAACCGCCTGGCGCAAATCGTCGACAAGCATCAGGTGAATATTCTTTATACCGCGCCGACGGCGATCCGCGCCCTGATGGCGGAGGGCGACAAGGCCATTGAAGGCACCACGCGCGATTCGCTGCGCATCATGGGCTCGGTGGGCGAGCCGATCAACCCGGAAGCCTGGGAGTGGTACTACGAGAAGATCGGCAACGGCAAATGCCCGATTGTCGATACCTGGTGGCAAACGGAAACCGGCGGCTTCATGATCACCCCGCTGCCGGGGGCGACGGAATTAAAAGCCGGTTCGGCCACGCGGCCGTTCTTTGGCGTGCAGCCGGCGCTGGTCGATAATAGCGGCACGCCGCAGGAAGGGGCGTGCGAAGGTAACCTGGTGATCACCGATTCCTGGCCCGGCCAGGCCCGCAGCCTGTTTGGCGACCACGATCGCTTTGAACAGACCTATTTCTCCACCTTCAAGGGCATGTACTTCAGCGGTGACGGTGCCCGCCGTGACGAAGACGGCTATTACTGGATCACCGGGCGGGTGGATGACGTGCTCAACGTTTCCGGCCACCGGCTCGGCACGGCGGAAATCGAATCCGCGCTGGTCGCCCACCCCAAAATCGCCGAGGCCGCGGTGGTGGGCATCCCACACAGCATTAAGGGCCAGGCGATTTATGCCTACATCACGCTAAACCACGGTGAGGAGCCCTCGCCGGAGCTGTATGCCGAAGTGCGCAACTGGGTGCGGGAAGAGATCGGCCCCATCGCCACGCCGGACGTTCTCCACTGGACAGATTCACTGCCCAAAACCCGCTCTGGCAAGATCATGCGCCGCATCCTGCGCAAAATCGCCGCCGGCGACACCAGCAACCTGGGGGATACCTCTACGCTGGCGGATCCTGCGGTGGTCGACAAGCTGCTGGAAGAAAAACAATCAATGAAAGTTCCATCATAACTTTTGCCGCCGATGGCCGTTCAGCAAGCCGGTGTGGTTGCTGAATGGCCGTGAAGCGCGCTGTGCTTATCAATACCGACTGGAGAAATTCTGATGAATGACGGCATTTATCAAGGCATTGAGGCAAACCCGCGCTTTCAGGCGCTGGTACGCAAACGCAGCCGCTTTGCCTGGCTGCTTTCGTTGATTACGCTGGCCTTGTACGTCGGCTTCATCTTGCTGATCGCTTTCAACCCACAGTGGCTTGGCACGCCGATCGCCGCCGGCTCCACCATTACCCGCGGCATTCCCATCGGCGTTGGGCTGATTGTCATTTCCTTTGTCCTCACCGGCGTGTATGTGTTCCGCGCCAACGGCGAATTTGATCGCCTGACGGCCGAAATTCTGCGTGAGGTGAAGCCATGAAGCGCCTGTTCTCTGCCGCCGTATTGGTCGGCCTGCCGGGCGCCGCCTGTGCGGATGCGATTGGCGGCGCGGTGCAGCGCCAGCCGCTGAACATTCAGGCGATTGCGATGTTCCTGTTGTTTGTCGGCGCCACGCTGTATATCACCTATTGGGCTTCCAAACGCACGCGTTCGCGCCAGGATTATTACACCGCCGGCGGCCGCATCACCGGCTTTCAGAATGGCCTGGCGATTGCCGGCGACTTTATGTCGGCGGCATCGTTCCTGGGGATTTCCGCCCTGGTCTATACCTCGGGCTACGACGGCCTGATCTATTCCATCGGCTTTTTGATCGGCTGGCCGATAATCCTGTTTTTGATTGCTGAACGCCTGCGCAACCTGGGGCGCTATACCTTTGCCGATGTGGCTTCCTACCGGTTGCGACAAAAACCGATCCGCTCGCTATCCGCCTGCGGCTCGCTGGTGGTGGTGGCGTTGTATCTGATCGCGCAGATGGTGGGTGCCGGTAAGCTGATCGAATTGCTGTTTGGCCTGAACTACCATGTGGCGGTGATCCTGGTGGGCATTCTGATGGTGCTGTACGTGTTGTTCGGCGGCATGCTGGCCACCACCTGGGTGCAGATCATCAAAGCCGTATTGCTGCTGGCCGGGGCCAGCTTTATGGCGCTGATGGTGATGAAATCGGTGAACTTTGACTTCAATGCGCTGTTCGCCGAAGCGGTGAAGGTGCACCCGAAGGGCAGTGCCATCATGAGCCCTGGCGGCCTGGTTTCCGATCCGATCTCGGCGCTGTCGCTGGGGTTGGCATTGATGTTCGGCACCGCAGGGCTGCCGCATATCCTGATGCGCTTTTTCACCGTTAACGATGCCAAGGAAGCGCGCAAAAGTGTGTTCTACGCCACCGGTTTTATTGGCTACTTCTATATTCTGACCTTTATTATCGGCTTCGGCGCCATTCTGCTGGTGAGCGGTAACCCGGCCTTCAAGGATGCCACCGGCGCGCTGCTGGGCGGCACCAATATGGCGGCGGTGCACCTGGCCAATGCGGTGGGCGGCAACTTCTTCCTGGGCTTTATCTCGGCGGTGGCGTTTGCCACCATTCTGGCGGTGGTGGCTGGTTTGACGTTGGCCGGCGCGTCGGCGGTTTCTCACGATCTGTACGCCAGCGTGATCAAAGATGGTAAAGCGACGGAACGTGATGAACTGAAGGTGTCGAAGATCACGGTGCTGGTGTTGGGGATCGTCGCGATCGCGCTGGGGATCTTGTTCGAGAAGCAGAATATCGCCTTTATGGTGGGCCTGGCGTTTTCTATCGCCGCCAGCTGTAACTTCCCGATTATCATTCTTTCTATGTATTGGTCGCGGCTGACGACGCGGGGCGCGATGATTGGCGGCTGGCTGGGGCTGCTGACGGCGGTGATCCTGATGATCCTGGGCCCGACCATTTGGGTGCAGATCCTGGGCCATGAAAAAGCGATCTACCCCTATGAGTATCCGGCGCTGTTTTCCATGCTGGTGGCGTTTATCGGCACCTGGTTCTTCTCGGTGACGGATGGTTCGCTGGCGGGCCAGCAAGAACGGGTGCGCTTCCGTTCGCAGTTTGTGCGTTCGCAAACCGGGCTGGGGATCTCCCAAAGCAGCGCGCATTAACCCGCCGCCAGACCAAAAACAAACGCCCCTTTGCTGCTATCAGGAAAGGGGCGTTTTTGTGGCGGCTAACGGCAGGCTATGGGCACTTGTAGACCTGGCCGACCATTTTGCTGTCCAGCGGGGCAAAGCTCGACAGCAGGTTTTGGCTTGGGCTGTTAGCGCCATAGATGACGTTACCACCCAGCTCTGCGGCTTTGTTGCGCAGATCGTTCGCTGCGCCGCGCAGGCCGGTGCTTTCAGCATCGCTGCCAGACAGCCAGTTGCTCTGTGTACCGGTGACTTCGCCAACCAACCGGCACTCTGCCGCCGGTTTGGCATCGGTAAATTTAACCTGCTGACCCGCTGCCGTCAGCGTATTCGTGGTGGTGCAACCTGCCAGCAGCATGGCTGCCGAAAGACCCAGTAAGGCTTTAATCCGCATCTTCTTCCCCATATCACATTGAGAATTAAGCAAAGTTCTATCCCTTAAGCATGTGTTGCCGTATTACTTGGCCAAACGTCTTGAGTGACGGCCGATGGTGTATCAGTTTACACGCTAAATCCGCCCTGCCGGTAAAAATATCATCAAATGCCGAGTGGTAGCGCACGCAACATGAAAAAACCGCTTGGTGGCGGCACAAGCGTGTTGCAGGCGGGAAGGGGCGGCGTGGCGCATAAAAAAATGCCAGTCAGCATTCACTGACTGGCATTCGATCTCACACCAGGGTGTGGGGCTTGATTACATCATGCCGCCCATGCCACCCATGCCGCCCATACCGCCGGCAGCGCCCAGATCGGCTTTATCTTCTTTCGGCAGGTCGGTCACCATACATTCGGTGGTGATCATCAGGCCGGCAACAGAAGCTGCATACTGCAGAGCAGAACGGGTTACTTTGGTTGGATCCAGAATACCCATTGCGATCATATCGCCGTATTCTTCGGAGAATGCGTTGTAGCCGTAGCTGCCTTCGCCCGCTTTCACGTTGTTGGCGATAACAGAGGCTTCTTCACCGGCGTTGATAACGATCTGGCGCAGCGGAGCTTCCATGGCGCGCAGGGCAACTTTGATCCCCACGTTCTGGTCTTCGTTGTCGCCTTTCAGGTTAACAATTTTGCCTGCTACGCGGATCAGCGCAACACCACCGCCGGCAACCACGCCTTCTTCAACCGCAGCACGGGTTGCGTGCAGGGCATCTTCAACGCGTGCTTTTTTCTCTTTCATTTCAACTTCGGTTGCTGCGCCAACTTTGATAACGGCAACGCCGCCGGCCAGTTTAGCCACGCGCTCTTGCAGTTTTTCACGATCGTAGTCAGAAGTTGCTTCTTCGATCTGCTGACGGATCTGGCTGACACGGCCCTGAATTGTGGCTTCTTCGCCCACGCCATCAATGATGATGGTGGTGTCTTTGTTGATCACAACGCGTTTAGCCTGGCCGAGGTCTTCCAGGGTGGCTTTTTCCAGCTCCAGGCCGATCTCTTCAGAGATAACGGTACCTGCAGTCAGGGTTGCGATATCTTGCAGCATGGCTTTACGACGATCGCCGAAGCCAGGTGCTTTAACCGCAGCCACTTTCACGATGCCGCGCATGGTGTTAACCACCAGGGTCGCCAGCGCTTCGCCTTCAACGTCTTCTGCGATGATCAGCAGAGGTTTACCGGCTTTGGCAACGGCTTCCAGAACTGGCAGCATTTCACGGATGTTGGAGACTTTTTTGTCAACCAGCAGGATGAATGGGCTTTCCAGCTCAACAGAACCGGTTTCTGGTTTGTTGATGAAGTAAGGGGACAGGTAGCCGCGATCGAACTGCATACCTTCTACAACGTCCAGTTCGTCTTGCAGGCCAGAACCTTCTTCAACGGTGATAACGCCTTCTTTACCGACTTTATCCATCGCTTCTGCGATCAGTTTACCCACGGTTTCGTCGGAGTTCGCAGAGATGGTGCCCACCTGAGCGATAGCTTTGGAATCGGAGCAAGGCACGGACAGTTTTTTCAGCTCTTCCACAGCGGCGATAACGGCTTTATCGATACCGCGTTTCAGGTCCATTGGGTTCATGCCTGCAGCAACGGCTTTCAGGCCTTCGTTGATGATGGACTGAGCCAGTACGGTTGCCGTGGTGGTACCGTCGCCCGCAGCGTCGTTCGCTTTGGAGGCAACTTCTTTCACCATCTGTGCGCCCATGTTTTCGAACTTGTCTTCCAGTTCGATTTCACGTGCAACGGAAACGCCGTCTTTGGTGATGCTTGGCGCGCCGAAAGATTTGTCCAGCACAACGTTACGGCCTTTCGGGCCCAGGGTGACTTTTACTGCATCAGCGAGAACATTCACGCCACGCTGCATTTTTACGCGGGCGTCGTTACCGAATTTTACGTCTTTAGCTGCCATTGGTATTTCCCTTAAATTCGTTCAGAGTCAAAGATAAAAGCGAGATTACGCTTCAACAATTGCCAGAATGTCGCTTTCGGACATGATCAACACTTCTTCATTGTCGATCTTCTCTGCTTTAACGCCGTAACCGTCGTTGAAAATCACGATATCGCCGACTTTAACATCCAGTGGTTGGGTGCTGCCGTTTTCAAGAACGCGCCCTTTGCCAACGGCGACCACTTCACCACGAGTAGATTTACCCGCTGCAGAGCCCGTTAGTACGATGCCGCCAGCAGATTTTGATTCAACTTCTTTACGCTTGACGATAACGCGGTCATGCAATGGACGAATACTCATTGAACGCTCTCCTGTAAGAAGGTCTGTATCAGGTTTTAGGTTAATGTGCCGATCGTGTATTACCGGCGTTGTTGAGATTTGAAATGGGGGCATTCCAACCGGCTTCAAGGGGGGAGATCAAAAAAATTTTGCTTTTGAGCGACATTCGGCGCTACGGCCATAAAAGAAACGGTTCGCGGGCCGGTGGGGCCGCCAGGGCGGGAGGATCCCCGCTGGCGCGGGGATTATGGCTGTGGGCGATTAGCGATCGTCGTTACGTTTATTGTGATCGTCCGGCTGGTGATCAAGCAGGTGGCCATCGTGGTCTTTGCGCTGAAATTCACCGTCGAAGGTGTTGCCGTTGGCGGCGCCACCGCCCCAGCCGCCGGGACGGTAAACGGAAAGATGCGGCATCAGCTTCAGCGTCAGGGATTTCTGAACCGGCGGCAGCAACAGCAGCAGGCCGAGGAAATCGGTAAAGAAACCGGGCACCAACAGCAGGAAACCGGCCAACACCAGCGACACGCTTTTCACCATCTCTGCTGCTGGGCTTTCGCCCGCGGCCAGCTTCTGCTGCATCTGCACAAAGGTTTTGACGCCTTGGTTGCGCACCAGCGAAACGCCGACGCAGGAGGTGAAAATCACCAGCAGCAGGGTGACTGCAACGCCAAGGACTGCGGCGACTTTGATAAATAAGGATATTTCTATGTAAACCAACAGAAATATCAGCAAGAAGGGTAACCAGCGCACAGTGCTCTCCTATTATATGGAATCTGCGCACCCGCGCGGTGGCGCATACGCGAAAAAGTGGGGCCCGAAGCAGGGGCCGATTTTACTAGAGTGGGGATCCCGTACCGGTATTTCAACCAAGCGGCCGTTTTTATTACTGCGCCGGAGGATTTGTTGCCGCCGCAGCCGCCCACGCTATTAACCATAGACAAGATCTGGGTATAGCGTCTTTTTTCAACAGGTTGGCCTCGCCGGGCGTGAAACAGCTCACAGAATGTAAAGAGGGCACCGGTTGGAGCGCCAGATAGTGATCTGGATTCACTAATTTGTTTCAAAGCAGCATATGATCTTGATTGTCGAAAGCTGTTAAAACAATACTCCGGTGTTTATCGCCTCTGGCAATATAATTAGTTATACAGAAATGCACGTCATCCACTCGGCAGCAACATAGAGAAGGCCCTCATGTCAAACAACATTCGTATCGAAGAAGATCTGCTCGGCACCCGCGAAGTCCCCGCAGAGGCCTATTACGGCATTCATACCCTGCGTGCGATTGAAAACTTTTATATCAGCAACAGCAAAATCAGCGATGTCCCGGAGTTTGTGCGCGGCATGGTGATGGTGAAAAAAGCTGCCGCCCTGGCGAACAAAGAGCTGAAAGCCATCCCGCGCAATATCGCCGATATCATCATCCGCGCCTGTGATGAAGTGCTGGATAACGGCAAGTGCATGGATCAGTTCCCGGTGGATGTGTTCCAGGGCGGGGCGGGTACCTCGCTCAACATGAACACCAATGAAGTGCTGGCGAATATCGGCCTGGAGCTGATGGGCCACCAGAAGGGGGAGTACCAATACCTGAACCCCAACGATCACCTCAACCAGAGCCAGTCCACCAACGATGCGTACCCCACCGGTTTTCGCATTGCCGTCTATGCCTCGATCCTCAAACTGATGGATGCCATCAATGAACTGCGTGAAGGCTTTGCGCGCAAGGCGCAGGAGTTCGCCACCATTCTGAAGATGGGGCGCACCCAGTTGCAGGATGCAGTGCCGATGACGCTGGGCCAGGAGTTCAAGGCCTTTGCCGTGCTGCTGAATGAAGAGGTGCGCAACCTGCAGCGCACCGCAGAGCTGCTGCTGGAAGTGAACCTGGGGGCGACGGCGATCGGCACGGCGCTGAACACCCCGGAAGGCTACCAGCACCTGGCGGTGCAGAAACTGGCGGAAGTCAGCAACCTGCCGGTGGTGCCGGCGGAAGATCTGATCGAAGCCACCTCGGACTGCGGGGCCTACGTGATGGTGCACAGCGCGCTCAAGCGGCTGGCGGTGAAGCTATCGAAAATCTGTAACGATCTGCGGCTGCTGTCTTCTGGCCCGCGCGCCGGGCTGAACGAAATCAACCTGCCGCAGTTGCAGGCGGGCTCATCGATCATGCCGGCCAAGGTCAACCCGGTGGTGCCGGAAGTGGTGAACCAGGTGTGCTTTAAGGTGATCGGCAACGACAGCTGCGTGACCATGGCGGCCGAAGCCGGCCAGTTGCAGTTGAACGTGATGGAGCCGGTGATCGGCCAGGCGATGTTCGAATCCATTCATATCCTCACCAACGCCTGCTACAACCTGCTGGAAAAATGCGTCAATGGCATCACTGCCAACAAAGCGGTGTGCGAGCACTACGTGTTCAATTCAATCGGCATCGTCACCTATCTAAACCCGTTCATCGGCCACCACAACGGCGACATCGTGGGCAAGATCTGCGCCGAAACCGGCAAGAGCGTGCGCGAAGTGGTGCTGGAGCGCGGGCTGCTGACGGAAGCGGAGCTGGATGACATCTTCTCGGTCGATAACCTGATGCACCCGGCCTATAAGGCCAAGCGCTATACCGATGAAAATGGCCAATAACACAGTCCTTTGCTAATGCGTTAGGCACGTGCATCCCGCGATCGCGTGCCTTTTTATTTTCGATGCAAGATGTTCACTTTTTATCTTTTTGCTGCGTGATGACCTGGGGTAAACATGATGTTAGCGGTGGAATTGATTATCGTCCTGCTGGCGATTTTTCTGGGCGCCAGGCTGGGTGGTATCGGCATTGGCTTTGCCGGCGGCCTGGGCGTATTGGTGCTGGCGCTGATGGGCGTTAAACCGGGCAGTATTCCTTTTGATGTGATCTCGATTGTGATGGCGGTGATCGCCGCCATTTCAACCATGCAGGTTGCCGGCGGAATGGATTTTTTGGTGCAGCAGACGGAAAAGCTGCTGCGTAAAAACCCCAGGCATATTACCGTGTTGGCGCCTGTCGTCACTTACATCCTGACGCTGTTTGCCGGTACGGGCAATATTTCCCTGTCTGCGCTGCCGGTGATTGCCGAGGTGGCGAAAGAGCAGGGCATCAAGCCCTCGCGGCCGCTATCTACCGCTGTGGTATCCGCCCAGATCGCCATTACCGCTTCGCCGATTTCTGCCGCCGTTGTTTATATGACTTCGGTTATGGAAGGGCGCGGGGTGAGCTACCTGAGCATGCTGGGGGTGGTTATTCCTTCTACCTTCTGCGCCATACTGTTGATGGCGCTGCTGGTGAGCTGGCTGTTTGATGCGCGTTTGTCTAACGATCCGGTCTACCAGAAACGTTTTGAAGAGGGGGTGATCGCTTTGCGCGGCAATGCCCTGAAGAGCGTGAAGCCCGGCGCCAAAATTTCTGTGTTGCTGTTTTTGCTCGGCGTGCTGAGCGTGGTGGCCTATGCGATCGTCAACAGCCCGAGCGTTGGCCTGGTGGAGACGCCGTTGATGAGTACCACCAGTGCGATTTTGGTGATCATGCTGAGTGTGGCGACCTTCATTACCCTGCTGTGCCGGGTGGATACCGATGCGATTTTGGGCTCCAGCACGTTTAAGGCCGGCATGAGCGCCAGTATCTGTATTCTGGGGGTAGCCTGGTTGGGCGACACCTTTGTGCAGGACAATATCGGCTGGATTAAGGCCACGGCGGGTAGCGTGGTGCAAGCGCACCCATGGCTGCTGGCGGTGATCTTCTTCTTCTGCTCGGCGTTATTATATTCCCAGGCGGCGACGGCCAAGGCGCTGATGCCGATGGCGTTGGCGCTGAATGTCAGCCCACTGACGGCGATTGCCTCGTTTGCCGCCGTTTCCGGCCTGTTTATTTTGCCCACTTACCCAACGTTGGTGGCCGCGGTGCAGATGGATGATACCGGCACCACCCGCATTGGCCGCTTTGTGTTTAACCATCCGTTTCTTATTCCCGGCACCATCGGTGTGGTGCTGTCGGTGTTGTTCGGGTTTTTATTGGGCAGCATCATGCTGTGATCTCACGCCCGGCGCCGCAGTTTTTTCTGCCCGCTCTACTGTGGCGGCAAACGCGCCTTCTGGTCCGCCCTTCCTCGGGGTATAGTGCCTTACCGGAAGCGAGTTGAAAGGGGATAACCATGCCTGACTGCGATGCCGTGATCATACTCTGTACCGCACCCGACGAGGCCTGCGCCCAGGCGTTGGCGGAGCGCGTGTTAAATGAGAAACTGGCGGCCTGCGCCACGCTGTTGCCGGGTGCGCGTTCGCTGTATTACTGGGAAGGCCAACTTGAGCAGGCGCAAGAGGTGCAGATGTTGCTGAAAAGCGATCGTCACCATCAGCAGGCTCTGCTTGAGTGCCTGAAAACACATCACCCCTACCAAACCCCAGAACTCTTGGTGGTGCCGGTGATGGCTGGAGAGAAAGACTACCTGTTATGGATCAACGCCTCATTAAATTGATTTTGCTGCTTTGCAGCCTGCTGTTTTTGCCGCAGGCGGCTCAGGCTTCGCTGTTTGGGCAAACGAGCGGCAGCCAGTTTGTGCCTGTCGATCAGGCCTTTGCCTTCGATTTTAAACAACAGGGCAGCCAGCTAATGCTGAACTGGCAAATCCGCCCCGGTTATTATCTCTACCGCCAGCAGATTAAATGGGTGCCGCAGCAAGCGGTGCTGGGGCCGTTTGCGTTGCCCGTCGGGCTGCCCCACAAAGATGAGTTCTTCGGCGAGGTGCAAATTTACCAGCAGAAGCTGCAACTGGCGATCCCGTTGCAGCAGGCGGCCGAACACGCCAGCCTGAGCATTACCTACCAGGGCTGCGCGGAAGCGGGGTTCTGTTACCCACCGGAAACGCGGGTGATCCCGCTGGACGCGGTGGCGGCAACGGCCCCGGCCGGCGCTCCGTCACCGGCCGGCCCCAACCCGGCCAGCCCGCCGTTCTCACCGCTGTGGGCCTTGCTGTTTGGCATTGGCATCGCGTTTACCCCCTGCGTGCTGCCGATGTACCCGCTGATTTCCAGCATTATTCTCGGCGGCAAACGCCCGCCCAGCACCAGCCGCACCTTGATACTGGCGCTGGTGTATGTGCAGGGGATGGCATTGACCTATACCCTGCTTGGGCTGGTGGTGGCCGCCGCCGGGCTGCAGTTCCAAGCGGCCTTGCAGCACCCGTATGTGTTGATCGGCCTTTCGCTGATGTTTATCGCGCTGGCGCTGTCGATGTTCGGGCTGTATTCGTTGCAACTGCCCACGGGCTTGCAAACCCGTTTGGCGCAGTGGAGCAACACACAGCAGGGCGGCTCATTGGCCGGGGTGTTTGTGATGGGCGCGTTGGCCGGCCTGATTTGTTCACCTTGCACCACAGCACCGCTTAGCGCCATTCTGTTGTATATCGCGCAAAGCGGCAACCTGCTAAGTGGGGCGGGAACGCTGTATTTATATGCTCTGGGGATGGGGATCCCGTTGGTGGTGGTGACGTTGTTCGGCAACCGCTTGCTGCCGCGCAGCGGGCCGTGGATGCAGTATGTTAAAGAGGCCTTTGGCTTTGTGATCCTTGCGCTGCCGGTGTTCCTGTTAGAACGGGTGATTGGCGAGGTATGGGGCCTGCGGCTTTGGAGCTTGCTTGGCCTGGCTTTCTTCGGCTGGGCATTTCTGCTGAGCCTGAAAACGGCGCAACGTTGGGCGCGCATCGCCCAAATCCTGTTGTTGGCCGCCGCAGTCATCGCCGCCCGGCCGTTGCAAGATTGGGCCTTTGGCGGCGCACCTGCTCAACAGGCCCCGCAGTCAGGCTTGGCGTTTATGCCTATCCACAATGTGGCGCAGTTGGATCAAGCGTTACGTCAGGCGCAGGGGAAGCCGGTGATGCTGGATCTGTACGCCGATTGGTGTGTGGCATGCAAAGAGTTTGAGAAATATACGTTCAGCGATGCCGGCGTACAGGCGGCATTAGCCGGAGCCGTGCTGCTGCAGGCCGATGTGACGGCCAACAATGCGGAGCAGGCGGTATTATTGAAGCACCTACAGGTGCTGGGGCTACCCACCATTTTGTTCTTCGATGCCGCCGGGCGCGAACTGCCCGCCAGCCGGGTGACGGGTTTTATGGATGCCGCGGCGTTCCATACACATTTGCAGAAAACCGTGCTGTAAACGACACTGTTTATCTGAACTGAATTGGGAGGGAGTGCAAGTGCAACGTGAACACGTTCTTGATACCGCCTTGGGGCTGTTGGAACAATACGGCCTGGCGAGCATGACCCTTGAGATGCTGGCGAAGCAGTTGAGCGTGCAGCCGCACGATTTCAGCCCCTTTTGGCCAGACAGAGAAGCCCTGCTGTATGATTGCCTACGCTATCATGGGCAGCAGATCGATACCTGGCGCCGGCAGCTGTTGTTGGATGAAAACCTGTCGTCGCAACAGAAATTGCTCGCGCGCTATGACGTGCTGGCCGAATACGTGCGCAATGGCCGCTATCCAGGTTGCCTGTTTATCGCCGCCTGCAGCTTTTACCCAGAGCCGGAACATCCCATTCATCTGTTGGCGGAACAGCAAAAGCAGAGCTCGCTGGCGTTGACGCGCGATCTGTTGCGTGAGATGGAGGCAGACGATGCGGACATGGTGGCGCAGCAGATGGAGCTGATTCAGGAGGGGTGCCTGAGCAAACTGCTGGTAAAACGCCAGCTCCAGGATGTCTTCATGGCCAAACGGCTAGCGGAGGATGTCTTACAGGTGGCGCAGTGCCGTAAACACGGCGCATTGGGCTGATATTACAGGCGAAAGGCGCGGTGGTTTTTTGGCCATAGAGGGTGATATTTTGCGTTTTTTGCCTGAAAAGCCAGCAAATGAATCACTTTGCCGGTTTATGAGCGATAAATCCGTTGACGCCGACAGGCCTTTACGGTTTAATGCGCCCCGTTGCCCGGATAGCTCAGTCGGTAGAGCAGGGGATTGAAAATCCCCGTGTCCTTGGTTCGATTCCGAGTCCGGGCACCACTAATTCAAAGAAACCAGCCTGATGGCTGGTTTTTTGCTTTTTGGGATGCGAACTCTCCAGCGAGCTTCGTCCTATTACTCGCTTCACGCACGTGTAAGGTTCGCAAGGGCCGACGTCACACATTACGCAAACGCGTTCCCAGTGTTTTTCCTCAAGCTCAACTCCTCTTTCTTTTTATAGTTCGTACTGTGCGCAGGGGTATCGTTCACTACAGCAATATATTCGTAGGAAATTATCGCAGCCGTAAGAGAGAAAAACGTCTGGATATATAGGGTCAAATCCACTCATTTAACAGCGTATCCACTATTTGTGGGTAGGTTCATGCTAGGAAACCTTGCTCGCTTGAACAACGATGATCATGGTGCCGGATTGACATCAGGATGTGCACACCTTGTATCAATTTTTTTGAATGACCAATTACTAATATTAATTTTGATGCTAAAATGTCAACTGCAACGTTGCTGTTTAATTCAGTATGCTTCCAATATTTCTGTCATTCTGCAGATTAAAAAGAGGGGTAACCGATGGCTTGGGATACCGAGGGCACTAAACGAAAAATTTTGAACGCAGCAGTAGTTCAGTTTGCGGAACTGGGGCCCGATGGCGCCACCATTGAGTTGGTTGCGAAAACAGCAGGAGTTAACAAAGAAAGAGTTTATAAATATTTTGGCGACAAACAATCTTTGTTCAAGACAGTCCTGAGTGAAGAGTTGGCAAAAGTCGCGCAGGCAGTGGCGATTGAGGCATTGACCGTTGAAGATATCGGTGAATATGCGGGTCGGGCTTATGATTATCATCGTGAACACCCGGAACTCAACAGGCTTCTACGCTGGGAAGGGTTGGTACTAAATGGAAAAGTACCCGATGAAGATGTACGGCGTAAATTCTATATAGTCAAAACTCAAGCTATTAAGGATGCTCAAGAAGCCGGAATAGTCACCCGTGATTTTGATGCCGATCACCTGGCCTTCCTGATTCTGGGGCTGGCTGGATGGTGGGCTGCATTACCCCAAGTTGCACGTATGTTTGCGGGAACTGATGATGCTCGCGAACATGCTCGCCGCAGGGCTTCTGTCGTGCTGGCGGCTCATCGTCTGGCGCTAGCGCCATAAATGAGCCTGTTTAGGATTTTGTGTAATTTCTTTAGTAGACGATTGAACTGACTGAGATCCTAAGGCGTTTAGATATTTTTGGCCAGTTCGTTAGCCAGAGCCTGCAACTGTTTTTCGTCCAAAAATTAATCTGTTTTCGATGTTGGGGAAAACATATCAAAATCAGGTCATTACACAAACCGATGTACAGGCTCTATAAATTTAAAGTTGGGCAGATACCTAAAGGTGTGAAGATCGTTCCAAAGTTATAGCCAGTCCTTGCCCTCCCCCAACGCACAGAGTCGCGAGGCCTTTTCGCAAACTCCGACGCTGTAACTCATGTATCAACGTGACAAGAATGCGAGCACCGGAGGCTCCAAGAGGGTGTCCTAACGCGATCGCTCCCCCGTTCACATTCACTTTGCGTGTATCCCACTTAATCTCTTTATTTACAGCTAGAATTTGTGCCGCGAAGGCCTCATTAGCCTCTATTAGATCAAGGTCCTCAATGTTCCAACCGGCACGAGCTAATGCCAATCGGGTTGCGGGGACTGGGCCTATGCCCATTACCGCAGGATCGACACCAACGCTGGCGAATGATTTCACCGTTGCAAGAACTGGTAAGCGCAACGCAGCGGCTTTCTCTGCGCTAGCCATTAGGAGCACTGCTGCACCATCGTTTAGAGTTGAGGAATTCCCTGCAGTGACAGTACCTTCCTTTTGGAAGGCCGGCTTTAGTTGAGCCAGTTTGTCCATCACCGCATCAGAACGAGGCTGTTCGTCGGTATCGAAGATACGAACCGCATTATTTTTCAGACGAACAGTTATGGGGACAATTTCGTCCCGGAATTGTCCTGCTGCAATAGCCTCAAGAGCCTTCCTTTGCGACGCAAAAGCGTAAGCATCTTGTTCCTCTCTGTTGATGGAATATCTTTTTGCAAGGTTTTCCGCTGTGAGCCCCATGTGATAGTCATTAAATGAATCCCAGAGTCCATCATGGATCAAACTGTCCTGAAGCATTGCGTGCCCTTGGCGTAAGCCAGTTCGCGCTTTGGGTATCAGATAAGGAGCCAGACTCATATTCTCTTGACCACCGGCAATAACAAGATCTGCATCCCCATTTTCGATGGACTGCATTGCTAAATGAATAGCCTTCAGGCCGGAGCCGCACACTTTATTTATGGTCATAGCAGGAATGGTATATGGCAATCCCGCCGCAATTGCTGCCTGCCGTGCAGGATTTTGGCCACATCCAGCGGTTAGTGTTTGTCCGAGAATTACCTCAGTTATTTGCTCCGGCTCTACATTTATCTTATTAAGAATACAGCTTATTAATTCAGCACCTAGCTGATAAGCAGGTAGGGTAGACAAACTGCCTTGAATACGACCAATTGCCGTACGTTTAGCCGCTACGATAACAATATCCCTACTTTTCCCCATAACTCCCCCTGAAACAACATATTATGATGTGATGATACATAAACTTTAATTAGATCCACTGCTTAAAATTATTCGCATGAAGATCAGGATATTTGATGGAAATTTTTTGCGAATCAGTTATTGATAAGTCTTTTTAGGCTGAATCTCAGGAGGTAGTCGATGGGTTACTGAGCAGACGATTTTCGCGTTGCAAAAAACGCTAACAATATCTGCCCTTCGCCAATCACCATCAGTTTTATTATATTTTCTCACATTTTCGAGTTTCGTGGAGATTGGTTGAGACAGTAATGTTAAACGTGATAATTCGTTCGAAAATGTGATGGTAGTTCTTTTCATCCACAATGTGTTGCTCTTGGCACGATCCACGTTATCAAGATTATACAATAACGTTTGTCCCAGTTGCAGTGATGCTGCGAAACAACTGGAAATGGACCACGTTTCATCAGTACATATCGATAAAGGTTTCACAACTGCAGAAGCGGTAGATTCGTCGTTATCTGCATGAACCATCACACAGGAAACTTCGATAGGTTGTTTTTTAAGGGAGAGGACTGGAAGACTGGCGCTAACTGTTGGGACATAGACGATTTCCAATTGCATATTTGCGATAGATAATTCCAACACATGATTACCATCGCTATCTTCTAATACTTTTCCAGAAATTTCTATATTATCCAATGAGGTTTCCACTGGTGCGTTCCCTGCAATAATGCTTATTTTTTTGATATGACCGGCACTAACTGGCCTGTTTTGTAAAGTCCTAGCTAGTAATAATTGCCTTAGGCATTCAATGGACAACTCAAGCACATCAATAGTACTAAGATGTGGAGTTTGATTACTTTTCCCTTTTTTAGACCAGAGTTCAGGGAGAATAACCACACCATTGCATACAAAACGAGTATGGTCGGCGCCCGTCAATAGTTGGAAATTTTCTATCGATTGATTAGTTTTCAAATAACCATCTCCGAAGTAACGGGAGTTTCGGTCGCCAAGAAAATCATCAATTTTTTTATAGTATGACAAACTCATATGTGTTCCCTTATTGATTGCTAAGTGATTTTAAGAGGGGGGTGATTTTTTATTACAACAAAAGCATGTTATATCTCATTAATTTAAATTTCTAATGTTATTCATTTTTTTCTATCGACAATATACTCAATATTATTAACAATATGTAGTTATGTGCATTGTCAACTCACAAGACGAGAAGTCTTGTATTTTGATAAACTATTTTCTAAAAAATAAGGCCATGACCTCAATCTGTTATAATTATTTTTCTATATAGATACCGCTCACGTTTTCATGAACCTCAAAAGAATGAGAAAGAAAAGTTGTTTCCTTTGCAAGCTGATTAATCTATGCCCATAGGTTAATATTATGCAGCTCTATCCGTTGTGTGAATATTTTACTCACAAAATTCTCTACCCATGTTTTTTCTTGTTTATAGCTTATAGCTTCCCATGTCATCCGTTACAATAAAACCGATGTCAAATGGAGGAAATAAATCAAGACGCTTGTGGCAAGTGGCATCGATTCGCGGCTACAAAACATGGTAACCACTTATTCTCTATTGGTATCACAGGAATACCATAGCCAGTATCTGTTCGTTCTGCTGCCGACATAAGACTATTCTCATTAACCTTACAAATCAGTGCTATGTATTCATACACGGCGGCTTTACCGATCATCTGTATCGATTCGAGTTTTTTAACGTTTGGATGACCATAATTATGCCAACTTTTAACGTTTGCACCGTATCTCTGATGTCGGAGCCATTCAACGCCATATCGACAATTTTCTCTTTTGTATCGGATTTAGGGGCTTCGTAAGCATATTCAAGCTCTAAAAGCTTTACAGCATTTAAGGCACCGAAAACGCTGAGGTCCGACATGATTAGAATCATGTTTACGAACCGGGTGCGTTCGACCACAAAATCGACAAGAAAAAAATCTTTGCTATAGCAGGAGAGCGCAGGTAAATAGCGTGTTTTATACAACTCTATAGCTCAGAGTCATCACCAACAATAAGTATATATAAATTAACTAGATGCTAAGTATACTTCTATTCTTCCAAAGAAAACTGCAACGTTGGAGTTCAAATTAAACCTATGAAGCATTCGTGTCAAGAGTATTGATTGATTCAAGATCATTAAATCCGTCTGCCATAGCCAGAAAGGAGAATTCGTCCAAGGAGACCATATCAACACACGAAAGGCGATGAAAACAGTGATATTCGAGTTTATTGAAGTTGATTTACAACTGGCATTGTCGGCATAGTGCCAACAGTAGGCTAAGCCTGGTAAAAATTGAGGAAAGGAACCTTGATTAAATTGGTATCTATTGTTCTGGGTAAGATAATTTTCAGTTGAAAAATGGTTAATGGATATTTTCTAATTTGATTCTTTACAAGAAAAATAATATGAAGTCAACGTGAGAGAGGGCGATTTTTCTTGGTTCATATTATTGCTTTTAACTCAAATGTGCTGCATGGTAATAGGGAAACGTTGAGCGTGTGCAATTCATTATGAGCGAAATTTGCTTATGTACGACCTTCGATCTAGCAACATTACTATCCAGAACATCATTTTGATCAATGTGGTAAAGAGCCTCCGCAACGACATTTACGGAAAACGACATCATGAATCAAATATAACTGGTTCGGATAGTCTATTCTCTCGAAATTTTCGTGGAAATAGATGATTGAACAGATAACAACAGTGATTGACCGCAGTTCTCTCTGTACGGAGATTGCTTGTTCCATATTATAATGAGGAAAAAATGAACCATCAAGATATGTTACAGATTAGTGACTGGGTATTTGATCTCGATAATACACTATATCCAAAAAATAGTGGATTGTGGGGGCAGGTAGATGCGCGGATTACGGCATGGATTACACACTACTTCGATATAAGTGAAGCTGAGGCAATGGTAATTCGTAAGGACTATTTCCTGCGTTATGGAACTGCTCTTCGAGGCTTGATGAAGGAGTATCAAGTTAAACCGGACGAGTATCTAGATTATATATATAAAATAGATTACTCTGTTTTGAGTCATGATATCTTGCTTCAAAGCCAGCTTGCTTCAATCCCAGGAAGAAAGATTATATTTACCTCATCTCCAAAATGGCACGCAACCCGGGTTCTTGAAGTACTTGGTATTTCTTCTCAGATCACGGATATATTTGATATTGCTGACGCAGGTTATGTTCCTAAGCCAGCCGAACAGACCTATGAACGTTTTATTGATAAGTTTGGGATCGTTCCTAAGCGCGCGATTATGTTCGAAGATACGCTTGCGAATTTGAGTATTCCAAAGATGTGCGGGATGAAAACGGTTCTTATTACTACCTCAATGCAACATGAGGATCACTATGCCTGTGAAAATGTGAATGCCTTTTTTAAATCCTTATAGTATTAGAGTATGAAGGATAGGTGACCGTCAATTTATCATCTGTTTTTTAGAACGTGTAAACAAGCGCAGAGCAATCATGTTTTTATGTATCTAAGGCTGATGTACGATTGCCATTCCTTAAGATTATAAAAACTCAACCAGCACATTCCATGACTAGAGACCTTGAGTATCAAGGGAGTTATTGCAAAAAAAACTGGTGAGGCGGGTTATCCAGGCGGCATAATGGAAAACGGACTATGCCGCCGAGGGAGTGGCACATGGCGATGATCAGCTGTTTTATGGAATTTGGTATCTGGACGGTTACTCCCGAGAAAAAGCATTTATACAGAATACAGTATAAATTCACATATCGTATTTGACGACTTCGTCAGAGTCAAAAGGTATGTGGCCAATTCATGTCGGACCGGTGTGCATATATTATTTAGAAGCCCAACCGTACGTTTTGTGCGGTTGGGCTTTTGACCCTGATCAGATACAAGGGCCGGCAGTATCTCAAAAAAATAGCATGTTACCTGCCAACGCTTTCATGCGATAGAACCATTTTAATCCTCTCCTTAGTTATTATCAATGAGAATTCATCATGTGTGCGTTTTTTGAACGTTCTTCTTCAAAGCGAAGGTCTTGTGCTTTGTAATCTAGTGTGGCACGTTCAATCGCCTCCGTAATAGACATCACTGGTTTTAAATTTAGATTCTCAGATATCGTTTTAACTCTTTGCTCTACATCACCACTTACTATTACATATGGAATTCCAATTTCATTCAGTATTTCCAGTAAACGTTGATCAACTAAATCCCGGAAATCAGCATTCATCGGACGATGACCATCAGCTGTAAGCGGTAGTTCATGTTTGAGATGGAAAAATATGTCATATGTCTTGGCTACATGAGCTTTCAAAGAGCGACTAATTTCCTTCAATACCCGAGCAAAGAATGGAATGTCTGTAGCGTATTGACCATTTTCTTTGGTACCGACTGACGGATTAATGCCATGTACTAGCCGTGCTTCGCCATATAACAGTTCCTGTAATGAAGTGCCATCTGATATGTAGCTGGAGCCTTGCATAATTTCACACTCCACTCGACCAATATGACGTGCAATCACTAAATGCAGAAATTCCTCAGGTGATACTTCCGCAAGGCGTTTCCCGGGTATCAGCCCCGGCATTATCTCTCTCATTGTTTTTGAAAGGAGACGAGGTACACCTGTGTAATGAGCTAGAACCATCGCGGTGAAAGTTTTTCCCGATGAGTAAGTACCTGAGATTGCAATTTTCATAGTTTTATCCGATGTATTTTTATTCGATAATCAATAGAGCGCTGACGGAAAATTGTGTGCGAAAGTTATTCTAATTTTCTTATTGAAAAGCGCTCATAAGATTCTAATTTTTATGCCATTTATTTATATTTGGTTATATTGTTTAATTTATGTGAATGGATTCCCTCCCCCTAATTTAAAAATTAACACTTTTGGATTTCAGCCTATATATGCTTAACACGACATTCATAGTTGTCCTTAACCGTGAGAGAGCGTCTCGCAGGTAGGTATTGGTGGTCAACAAAACCTTCAATGGATTTTGTGCCTTCAAACTTAACTGCAGACATTTGTGAAATCCTAGGTTTAGCATCTTCAGTATCTCTTACCTTTTGTTCAAAGGTAGTTGTCATTTATTGAAAATAGCACTAAATTAAACTCCAACGTTGTAGTTAGTTTTGCTCATGATAAAGGAATTTAGACATGAAGACCAGTCTTGTCATTTGCGGATTCGGGGCGGTCATTTCAGATGCAGTGACGCTATAGAAACCAACGCGGCACCGCGTAAATTTTTTGATTTTCTGTTCAGGTAACCTATATGTCACACCAAGCATGCTGGCGGTTTGCGCCGCTGTTTGCCATTGTCATTTTGGCCGGCTGCGCCGCCAATAACAATATTGCTCCTCAGTCGTCGCTGTTCGATACGCAACAGCTTCATCTGCAGCAGGCAACGCACAGTTCTCTGACCATCGGCCCACAGTGGTGGCGTAGTTTAAATGACCCGCAGCTCGAGACGCTGATGATAACGACGTTGCAAAACTCGCCATCATTACGTCAGGCAGCGGCCCGCGTGCGGGAAGCGCAAAGCGTGATGGGCGAGGCCGATGCGGCCAACGGCCCTTATCTGGATTTAAATGGTTCAATGCGACGTGAACGTGTGGCGAAAAACACGATTCCGCCGTTCCTGACCAGCTACCCTGAAGCGCCGATTTACGACAACAGAAACAGCCTCGGGCTGAATCTGAGCTATGAATTTGACTGGTGGGGAAAATACCGCGATCAGGTGAATGCCGCGAAGGCACAGGTGGATTCCACCCGTGCTGAACAGGCCGAAGCCGCTCTGACGCTGACCTGTGCGGTGGCGTCAGCCTATTATCAGTTGCAGGCCAACCTGGCTTTGCAGGACGTCTTGCAACAGGAAGTGGATAACCATCAGCGTCTGGTCGATTTGCGTAAAGCGCAGTATCAGGCCGGTGTGTATGGCATTGACATCCCACAGCAAACGCGGGCTCAGGCCGATAGTGCCAAACAGCAGATCATTGGTCTGTTATCACAAACCGAACAATTGAGACATCAGCTTTCCGCACTGGCGGGGCGGGGTCCGGATGCGATGAACGGGCTACACGCCGTTACGCTGCCGTCACCTGACGCACTGGCGCCGAAAGGCGAATTGACGCTGGATTTACTAGGCAAACGACCTGACATTACCGCACAGCGTGATCTGGTGGAAGCCTATGCCCAACGTGTCAGCGCAGCAAAAAAAGCGTTTTATCCAAGCCTTTCTATCAGTGCCTTTGGTGGTTTGACGACCACCCATTACGGAGGCACCAGCCCGAATCTTCTGGAGGCCGCCAGTAAAGCCTGGAACATCATGCCAGCAATTTCGCTGCCGATTTTCCACGCAGGGGCTTTGCGCTCCAGGCTGGGCGAAGAGTCCGCGTTATTTGATCAGTCCGTCGAGTCGTATAACCAGACCATCCTGAACGCCATCCAACAAACTGCGGATGCCATAACCCTGTCGAAAAGCCGTGTCGAACAATGGCAGCAGGCATCTTCTGCCGCGAAATCGCTTGAAGAGGTGTATCGCGTTTCGGATGCAAGATATCGCGCGGGCATCATCGGCAGGGATGAACTCTTAAGCAGCCAGTCAGCGTTTCAGCAACAACAACAGGCGCAACTTCGCGCCAGCAGTCAGTTGATGCAGGCAAAAATCCGTCTCATCCGTGCGCTTGGGGGCGGCTATCAGGCCCCAGCAGCGGGCCAAAAATCATAATAATAGACACATGTGGAGAAGATCATGAGCGCACATGCCGAAACTCAGGCAACACCGCAAGCTCCGAAAAATAAAAAGAAAACGCGGAAAATCGCGATGCTTTTGTTAACCGGGATTTTCATTATTATCGCCATCGCCTACCTGTTTTACTGGCTACTGGTTTTACGTCATTTCGAGTCTACTGATGATGCGTATGTTGCCGGTAATCAGGTTCAGATTATGGCTCAGGTGTCGGGCAGCGTGACCGACGTTAACTTCGACAACACCGACTTTGTGAAAAAAGGCGACGTGCTGGCGTCTATCGAACCGACCGATGCTGAACAGGCTTTTGAGCGCGCTAAAACGGCGTTGGCAAACAGCGTGCGCCAAACGCATCAGTTGATCATTAACGGCAAACAGTATCTGGCGAATATCACGCTGCGTCAGACTCAATGGCAACAGGCGCAAACAGACCTGAAACGCCGCATTGTGCTGGGGAATGTTGATGCGATTGGCCGTGAAGAACTGCAACACGCTCGCGATGCCGTGGAAACGGCCAAAGCGCAATACGATGTCGCCGTTCAGCAATACAACGCCAATCAGGCGATGGTATTGAATACGCCCGTTGCGCAGCAGCCACAGGTTTTGCGGGCCGCTGCTCAGCTTCGTGATGCGTGGCTTGCCCTGCAACGTACCAAAGTTCGCAGTCCGATAGAGGGTTTTGTATCGCGCCGCGCCATACAGGTTGGCCAGCGGATCACACCGTCCACGTCTTTGATGGCTGTTGTACCCGCCCACCACATTTGGGTTGATGCCAATTTTAAAGAAACGCAATTGAAAAATATGCGCATTGGTCAGGTCGCTACCGTCGTCAGCGATATGTATGGCGATAACGTAAAATATTCCGGCAAAGTGGTCGGTATCGACATGGGCACCGGCAGTGCGTTCTCACTGTTACCGGCTCAGAACGCCACCGGCAACTGGATCAAAGTGGTTCAGCGTCTGCCGGTGCGTATTGAGCTAAACGATCGGGAAGTGGCGGAACACCCGCTGCGCATCGGTTTGTCCGCGCTGGTCACTGTCGACACCCAGAACCGGGATGGTCGGGTGCTGGCGGATACGGTCCGTACAGAACCGCTGTATCAGACATCCGCTCTGACGCTGGATCTGGCGCCGGTCAATGCCATCATTGCTGACGTCATTCATGCCAATGCAGGCTAACATTTCTGGAGGCCTCTGTGGCAAATAAACCGCTGGTAGGTGCCCCGCTGGCTTGGATGACGGTGGCTTTGTCTATGGCTACTTTTATGCAGGTTCTGGATTCGACGATCGCCAACGTGGCGATCCCAACCATTGCCGGGAATCTTGGTGCTTCGAACTCTCAGGGCACCTGGGTTATCACGTCGTTCGGGGTGGCAAACGCCATCTCGATCCCGATCACCGGTTGGCTGGCAAAGCGCATCGGTGAGGTTAAACTATTCCTGTGGTCGACCGGGCTGTTTGCCGTCGCCTCTTGGCTGTGTGGTATATCCAATAGCCTGGGAATGCTGATTTTCTTCCGTGTGATACAGGGTGTGGTGGCCGGCCCGCTGATCCCGCTGTCGCAAAGTCTGTTGCTGAATAACTATCCGCCGGCTAAGCGAAGTACCGCGCTGGCACTCTGGTCGATGACGGTGATCGTCGCCCCGATTTGTGGGCCTATCCTCGGTGGATACATCAGTGATAACTATCACTGGGGCTGGATCTTCTTTATCAACGTGCCGATCGGCATTGCGGTTGTATTCGTGACGCTGAAAACGCTGAAGGGCCGCGAAACTGCGACGCAGATCCGCCCGATCGACTGTGTCGGCTTAATGCTTCTTGTGCTGGGGATCGGCGCATTACAGGTGATGCTCGATCAGGGTAAGGAGCTCGACTGGTTTAACTCGACCGAAATTATCGTGCTGGCAATCGTGGCCGTGGTCGCGCTTTGCTTCCTCGTGGTCTGGGAGCTGACGGACGACCACCCGATAGTCGATTTATCGTTGTTTAAATCCCGAAATTTCACCATCGGCGTGCTGTGTATCAGCCTGGCCTTCATGCTCTATGTTAGCTCGCTTGTGTTGCTGCCGCAGTTATTGCAGGTAGTCTATGGGTATACCGCCACTTGGGCGGGGTTGGCATCGGCACCGGTCGGGATATTGCCGATTCTGATATCACCGGTTATTGGCCGCTTTTCGCACCGTCTGGATATGCGCAAGTTGGTGACGTTCAGCTTTATTATGTATGCCTACTGTTTCTTCTGGCGTGCATATACGTTTGAACCGGCAATGGATTTTGGTGCTTCCGCGTGGCCGCAGTTTATTCAGGGTTTCGCCGTGGGCTGCTTCTTCATGCCGCTGACCACCATTATTTTTTCCGGGTTACCGCCGGAACGTATGGCGGGGGCATCCAGCTTGTCGAACTTTATCCGTATTCTAATGGGGTCAATCGGTACGTCGATTACGACGACGATGTGGTCAAACCGTGAGTCGCTGCATCATGCGCAGCTAACGGAAAACATCACGCCGTTTAATCCGGCGGCGACACAACTCTATCAGCAACTCGAAGGCAAGGGCATGAGTCACCAACAGGCATCCAGCTGGATAGCGAGAGAGATCACGAATCAGGGGCTGATTATTTCGGCCAACGAGATCTTCTGGTTATCCGGAGGGGCGTTCCTGGTTCTGCTGATATTAATCTGGTTCGCTCGTCCGCAGTTCAGCGGCGGCGGCGCTCACTGATGCAACCAGCCTGGCTTGCCGGCCACACCGTCTTTTTCTCAACACGTTGCGTTTTTTAATGGTAAGCCGTATCACGTTGTTCAGCGGCTCGAAAGCGCCTGGATTACGTGTGGTGATTCAGCCATCACCCGCGACAGAAAAGATAATGTGGGGCGTTTAGGTATAAAAATAATTTCTGCTCAAGCACGTAATGGCAGGAGATAACTCTCCTGCCATCGCGCGATTAAAATTCAAATGAAGAAGAGAGAACGAAAGTCCGGGGCATGCCTACCGCTAACTGGCTACTGCCTGCCGCACTCCAGTAGCGTTTATCCGTCACGTTATTAACGGTAGCTCTGAACATTGCATTGGTATTCGCAATTCGGGTGTTATAGCTTGCCCCAAGAAAAAATGTGGAAAAGAAATCGGGAAAGAATTCGACGACTGTAGCTAGCCTTGAATTTGACTACTACATCGTTCTACATCATGATTATTTTCAACAACATAATGCGAATGGAAATCATTACGTATGGCGCTGGATGTTCTCCTCTCTGCTTCTATACCCTTCATACTTCAAGTTGCAGATGCGTTGGCTTTCCTCGCTCACCCCAGTCACTTACTCAAGTAAGCTCTTGGGGACTCACTGCGTTGCCGCCTTCCTGCAACTCGAATTATTTTGGGTATAAATTATCTTTACCGATAGCCAGTTAGGTGAAAATTTTCACATTTTGAGGAATCGAACAGGCAAATGAGTTCAGAAACCTATACACCTTATCTGGCGCCAGCCGATGCCGAAACGCTCAAACTGGCGTCTTGTGCACATAGCAGCGATCTGGCGGCCAATCTCGTTGCAGCGTTTCGCCAACTAAACAGCGATATCGACTGCGCTTATGTTGCTGTCGGTGAACCCGCCGTATTTGCATTTCTTATGACGGGCCAGGCGTCTTTGGCAATGCTGGAGCGTGAAATGGCGCCTTTTGAGAGCGTGCCTTATCGTAAGCTCATCAACAGCCAGCCGTTCGCCATCAAAATAGGCCTGTGCGCACCCGCCACGCCTTCCGTTTATGTACACCGATCAAATACGCTTTCGCACCTTACCTTGCAGCAACTTAGCCAGATTTTTACCAATGGAAACCCGCAGGGTGATTATTCATGCTGGGGGCAAATCGATATGGCTTCACCGCTACAGGAAACCAGTATTTATCCTTTGCGTTTGCCTGAAACCGCGCCATTAAGTGTTTATCTCAGTCAGCATCACTTTGATCAGCGACTCGCGAGCTGGGCTGGGGAGTATGTCGCCGATACCGATGCTCTGCTGGGGAAACTTGAGAACATGCCTGCCGGAATCGGGATCGCTGAATCCGGGCGGGACAGTGATTGCGTCCGTGCCTTGCCCCTGTCGGATGGCAACGGGCATATCACCGCCGCCACGCGGGATGACATGCTGAGCGGCGCCTATCCATTAACACGTTATTTGCAGTTGTACTTGCCAAAAGACCAGAACGGCAAACTCAGTTCCCACATTACGCAATTTGCAGCGTTCATTCTTTCGCCGGCGGGCCAGGAAATAGTCAGTGCCCACCCGCGCTATGCCGCGTTATCCAGCGAATTAATCAAGTCTCAATCTCAGCAGATGGAACACGGTTCATGAATAAATCGATTATCACTTTGCCCATTATTGGCAATGATGGAATGGCATCGCTGGTTATCCCCTGGTGCGAACACTTCCAGGTTCAACATCCGCAGATTCGTTTTGAATGCACCCTGGAAGGCTCGTCGACCGCCATTATGGCGCTGGCCGCAAATGCAAGCTGGGTTGCGCCTATCTCCCGCGCACCATGGCAGTATGAGCTGGATGCCTTTACCCACGTGAAAGGGTATTCCCCTTCGGCAATCCATGTCGGTTACACCGGGCATGGGCCTCGCGCAGGGGCCAAAAGCCCACCCGCGCTGTACATTAATCAGCGCAATCCTCTGCATGGGCTGACGATGAGCCAGGTTCAGGCCATCTTTGGGCGAGGAAATAGCGAGGGAGAGATCCGTATGTGGTCGCAGCTGGGCCTGGCGGGGGATTTCAAAGATCGCCGTATCCATGTGTATGGGCTGCGCGATGATGGTAAGTACGCAACGGCTTTCCGGCACCTCCATTTAAGTGAACGGCCGTACCCGCCCCACTATGAACCGTTACCCGATCGTCAATCCGTGCTTGAGGCCGTGGCAAACGATCCCTTCGGTATTGGCTGTGTGGGCTGGTTTAACGCGGCGGCATACCAATCGGAGACTAAAATGGTGGCATTAGCCAGGGACAGTTCATCGGGCTACTATCTGCCGACTTTAACGCATGTACATCAGGGCTTATATCCTTTATCCAGTTACGTTTCTTTGTACTTTGATTTGCCGCCTGGCAGCAAACTGGATCCTCAACTGAAGGAGTGGCTTGCGTTCACTCTCTCGCCGGCGGGGCAAGCGGTGATTGGTGCACAAACCCACAGTGCCGAAGGTTATATCCCGCTCGAAGAAAAGATGCTTGAAACCCAAAAACAGCGTTTAGCGCTGTTATAAAATTCATTTTGACTGGGTAAGATCCATTCCCGTGGCTGAAAGATTTGGGGGTAAAGCGAAACTCAGGGCGTGAGAAGTTGGTTAAGCAGAGCGCGGCTTTTGTGGCTGCCTGGTCTTTGGCTCTTACCGGCAGTCACACTGGCGAAGCCCGGTAAAACGGGACGCGGCGCGTAATTTTATATCGTCTGGCATTTGCCCTTCCTGCCCTGAACGTGCAGTTGTTGAAGATCCCATATATTCAAAAATAAATGACTCAATCGTAGATCTATTATTTAATTTTCAAGCGTAATTACTCACACTTTTAAATATTATGCGTTGATTTATTTGTTATAAAATCAATGATAAAGTACACGTTTACCTTAGGGGTTCTTTAAATTGCAATGGTTTACATTTTGTAACCCATATTGACTTAAAACACTCAAAAAAAGGGGGTACATTATAAATAAGAATCAATTGGTATTACCTGTTTTATGTGGGAATATATCAAATTCTCTGTAATGGATTGAGTTTAAAGATAATATTTTTTGACAAAATCACCGTTTGTTATTTTGGCAGGGATGGAGTTTATTTAATGTCCAAATGTAATTTCTCCCCTCGGGCGTTTTTTAATTGTCAATTTATAATGTTGGCCTTAATAATGTTTATGTTTCTTTTTAGTCCAAGATTGTGCTTAGCCTATTCGGAAATAGATCTGAAGGATGGAAAAGCTCTCTTTGATCCTCCTAAAATAAGAGTGAAAGGCAATGTGGTTTATTTTGATGGGAAAATAAAAGAGAATTCCTATACTGAAATACTAAGAAAAATTGGTGAGAATAAAATTAAAAAAATATCCATTAACAGTGTTGGTGGCGATGCTAAATCTGCTTTGCAGATAGGTTTTTACGTATATCACAATGACATTGATATTGATGTACGTAGCGTGTGTGCTTCCGCGTGTGCTAATTACATCTTTCCGGCAGGAAAACAAAAGCATCTTGGTAATGACTCCTATCTTCTGTGGCATGGTGGTGTTAACGGACCAGAAAAAGAACTTAATGTGTCAGGAGGGATATCGCGTGATGATTTTCTCAAGTTACCTGAGATAAAAGAGATAAGAAAAGAAGATGTAGTTTTCTATAAAAAAATTGGGGTGGCTATTCAATTGTCTTTCTGTCCGCAATTAAAAGATGATTATAATGAAAAATTTCCTGAGAAATGGTTTTCTTACACTCCGGAAGATATGGGTAAATTTGGGATGAGAAATATTTCTTATGCTAATTCGGCCTCTCAGTGGGTTAAGTCAATGAGAAAGAAACATGTTATCTTTGCCAGCTATTGTAATTAGTAGAAAACAATGTGTGAAATATCCAGTGCCGATGCAACTGGCTGACACTGGAGGCCGGGGCCGCAAATACCGACATGAACCGCTGACGTTTTGACCTTTTTTTCGGAACGATGAGCGGCCTTATGGGCGCTCGTCTGAAAACGTTAGCCACTGTAGCACTCCTGTGTCCGAGGTGCAGGTTTTTTGAATACATCAGATTTTGGCCGACGCCCATCTGATCCAGAGATAATTGAAATGGACGCTCCAACTTTGGCGGCATCTAAGTGCCAGAATGCGAGTGTAAACCCGGCAGGAGGAGCGCCTAAATACAAACATCTACGTTGGGTATCGCTCTGGCAAAAAACGTTTTTTAACTTCAGGGCGTAAGAAGTTGGTTAAGCAGAGCGCGGCTTTCGTACAGGGTTTCAATCCGACGGTCGATCTCATCCAGTTGTTCCCGCACTCGAATTTTTAGGGTTTCGCAGGGGGCTGTTTCTGAACCTACGCAATTCAACAAGCCGTGAATTGCAGGCAGAGTAAACCCCGCCTGGTTTAGCGTAAGTATGCGTTTCACCACCGCCACATCTTCCCGCGTGAAGCAACGATAACCCGCTTCCGTTCGCGTTGGGTGAAGCAACCCGGCGCTTTCATAGTAGCGGAGCATTCGAATGCTCACGCCGGTAAGCGCTGCCAGTTTACCAATTTGCATGACGCCCCCTTGACTCTGACACTACTGTCAGAGTGTAAGATTCGATGCTCCAGAATGAAAGGAGCAACGGCATGTTAAAATTAATTATGTGTGTAAAAAGGCGCCCCGATTTAACACGGGAAGAGTTTGATGATCACTGGCGTAATCACCATGCGCCATTAGTGATCAAATATTCTGCAATGCTTGGTATTCGCAGGTATATCCAGACGGTTCCCTTTGCGAATGAAGTGGCACAACATGCGCTTCAGCACACAAGGAATGCCACCCCTGTCGATTTCGATGGTTGCGCCGAATTGTGGTGGGACGATCTGGCATCGCATCTCGCTGCGCGAAAAACAGAAGAAGGTTTAAATGCGCTGCAGCAACTTATTGAAGATGAACGAAAATTCGTAGATTTGGCACATTCGCAACTTTGGTATGGCGAAGAGCGGCATATTATTGATGAGCAATAAGCCATGATGGGTGAACCCTCTCGTTTGTTATCCACTCAGCGCCGTCTTTCACGTTGCAGCCGCATTGGCTGCAACGTGATGTCTATTCAGCCAATCGTTCGCCGCTTGCCGCGTCGAACAAATGGATTTTCTCCGGCCTGATAACCAGCGGCAGCGGGGTTCCCGGCCGTGCCGTCACGCGTTCTGCCACCTGCACGTGCAACGGCGCGCCTTGCCAGTCGAGGTGTAGCAGCGTCGATTCGCCGGTCACTTCCACAATCCGCACTGTCGCCGCCACGCCCTCCGGCGAGGGTAGGATGTCGTGGGGGCGCAGCCCGACCAGCACCTCTTTTTCCCCCTGTGCCAGTGCAGCGGCGTGCCAGCGCGCCGGCAGCGCCAACCACTGTGCGCCGCATTTTACGCCGGGGTGGCCGTTGCGTACCTCGATGTTTCCCGCTAGCAGGTTCATCGGCGGCGATCCGATAAACTGGGCGACGAAAGTGTTGACCGGGCGATCGTAAATGGTCAGCGGATCACCTTGCTGCACAATCACGCCATCGCGCATCACCACGATCTGGTCGGCCAGCGTCATCGCTTCCACCTGATCGTGCGTCACATACAGCGTGGTGGTATTGAAACGCTGGTGCAGCGCTTTGATCTCGGCGCGCAGTTCCATGCGCAGCTGCGCATCCAGATTGGACAGCGGTTCGTCGAACAGGAACACCCGCGGGTTGCGCACCATCGCCCGGCCCATTGCCACGCGTTGGCGCTGGCCGCCGGACAGGGCTCGCGGGTAGCGGCTGAGCAGTTTGTCGATGCCGAGCATGGTGGCGATATGCGCGATTTTGCTTTGCTGCTCTTCCCGTTTCACTTTCTTTACCTGCATGTGAAACGCCAGGTTTTCCGCCACCGTCAGGTGGGGGTAGAGCGCGTAGCTTTGAAATACCATGGCGATATCGCGCTCCGCCGGGTCGAGATCGTTGATTTGCTGCTTATCCAGCAGGATGTCGCCGTCAGACAAAGTTTCCAGCCCGGCCAATAAGCGCAACAGGGTTGATTTTCCGCAGCCGGACGGCCCCACCAGCACGGTGAAACTGCCGTCGGGAATGGTGAGATCAAGCGGATGCAGCACCGTTTGTTTACCGTAGCGCTTGGCTACCTTTACCAGTTCTACGCCGGCCATGACTCAATTCTCCTCAAGATCGGGTGTGAATAAGGATTGTTGTAAGGTTTGCCAGTCGGGATAGCTGCGTGGCGAACTGCTGATGGCATGCGCCGACACCTCAATGCCCCAGCGCAGCGCTTGCGCGTGGGGTTCGCCGCACAGCAGCGCGCTGAGAAAGCCCGCGTTGAAACTGTCGCCGGCGCCAATGGTATCGACCACGGCCACCGGCTGCGCCGGCGCGTCCAACTGTGTTTGGCGTGTCCACAGGCTGGCTCCCTGCGCACCGCGTTTTACCACACAGCCGCCGCCACGGTGCAAACGGTCTGCCAGCCAACGGGCCGACGCTTCCAGCGTGGGCTGCTGGGCAAAGCCGAGGGTTTCTGCCTCGTTGAGCAGCAGCCAATCGCAATCGGCCAACCAGTGCAGCAACTGCCGGCGCAGAGCATCGCTCCAGCCCCGCGGCGGCCAACCGGTATCCACCGCCACCAGAAAACCGCGTTGTTGCAGCGTGGCCAGCAGCGCCGGGTAATCGTCAAGCAGCGCGGTACATAAAAACGTGCCGCATAACAGCGCGATATCGCCCGGCTGGGCACGCTCCGGCAACTGCGCCAGCACGTCTGCGGCAGTCAGGCGCACGATGTGGCCCTGATTACTGATAAACGAGCGCTCTTTGTCCGGATGGGTCACGCCCACGGTCAGCGAAGTATCGCAGGCGTAGCGCGGCCAGGCGTCGGCGCTGGCGGCGAAGTGCCCGGCCAGCCAGGCGCTGAAGCCGTCGCTGCCCTGATTGGCGACGGCCCGGTGCGGCACGTTCATCTGCGCCAGCGCCAGCGCACAGTTTCCGGCGGAGCCGCCGGGGCGCAGCTCGCTATGCTCCAGCATGATCTCGGTGCCGGGTCGCGGCCACTGCGCCAGCGTACCCATAATTAAATCGATGTTGATATTGCCTGCCACATACAAGGTGGCGTTGTGGGTTCTGTCCATGGTTATCCCTTACTGCCGCCATTGGTGAGGCCGCTGACCAGCGCTTTCTGCAGCCAGATGGCGATAAATAGCGGGGGCGTCGAGGCGAGTATGCCGACAGCGGCGATCAGGCCATCGTCGGTGGCGCGCCCGGCGGTGAAACCGGCGATGGTCACCGGCAGGGTTTGTGCGCTGAGGTTACTGGTAAACAGCAGCGCGTAGAAAAACTCGTCCCAGGCCAGTAGCCAACCGAAGATCGCCGCCGCGCCCAGCATCGGCTTCGCCAGCGGCAGGGTGATGCGCAGCAGCACCTGCCAGAATCGCAGCCCGTCCAGCCGCGCCGCCTGTTCGATGTCGCGCGGCAGGCTATCGAACTGATTTTTCAGCATCCAGGTGAGGAAAGGCAGGATCAGCGAGCAATAGACTAGCGTTAGCCCGCCGCGGGTATTTAGCAGATCCAACTGTTGCAGCACGGCGTACAACGGCAGCGCGAACGCCACTGGCGGCACCATATAGACCGCCAGTCCAGCGAACAGCCAACCGTCGCGCCCCGGATAGCGGGAGAAACTGAACGCTGCCGGGATTGCCAGCAGCAGCGAAAGCAGCGTCGCGCCGCTGGCCACCAGCAGGCTGTTGCCCAGCGCATGGAGGAACAGTTCACCAGGCTGGCCGATTTGCAGAGAGAGCAGGCGGCCGTAGCGGCTGAAATCCCACTGGCGCGGCAGCCATTCCAGCGGCACGCGGGTTAAATCGGCCGTGGAACTGACGCTCATCAGGAACAGCCACAGCATCGGGCCGACGATGCTGGCAGCCACCAGCAGCGCGGCGCCGTAACGCAGCAGCGGGCGCAGTTTACGTTTCATGGTCGGCACTCCGTCGGCGCAGCATTAACAAATAGAGCGCGATCAGCACGCTGCACATCAGCGCCATCAAGATGGCGTAGGCTGCGCCGCTGCCGGCGCGCAGGTAGCTGAACGACTCCTGATAGACGAAAAAACTGAGGGTTTTGGTGCTGTCTGCCGGGCCGCCGCGCGTCATCACGTAGATGATGTCGAAAACCTTGAAAGAGTCGATGGTGCGCAACACCAGCGCGACGCCGAGCGGGGCGACGATCGCCGGGAAGGTGATGGCGCGAAAACGTCGCCAGGCTGGGGCGCCATCCAGCCGCGCCGCTTCATACAGGTCTTCCGGGATCGATTGTAGCGCCGCCAACGTCAGCAGCGTCACCAACGGGTAGTTTTTCCAGATGTCCGCCAGCATCACCGCGTGCAGCGCGGCGTCCGGCGAACCCAGCCAACTGCGGTAATGGTCGATAACGCCCAACTGCGTTAATAGTGCGTTGATGCTGCCATAATCCGGGTTGAAGTTGAGCCGCCACATCATGGCGTTAACAATGGTCGGCAGCGCCCACGGCAGGATCACCAGCACGCGCAACAGATTGCGTCCGACGAAGCGCTGGTTGAGCAGCAACGCCACCAGCACTCCCAGCACGCCTTCAATTATCACTGACACTACGGTGAAATACAGCGTGCGCAGAATGGCCGCCTGAAAATCGGGATCGGTCAGCGCATAAAGGTAGTTCTCCAGCCCGACGTAGGCTGGGGTCTCGCCGCTGCCCACTAACGCCGCGTCGGTAAATCCGAGCCAGATGGTGCGCAGCAGCGGCCAGGCAGTTAGCAGGAACATCACTACCAGCATGGGCGCCAGCAGCACCCACGCCTGACGATGCTCGCGTTGTTGCAAACTCAGCATCGTTCTTCCTTAGCGCAGCCGGGCCGCGCTTTTATCCACCGCCTGCATGCTCGCTTCCGGCGTTGTCTGCCCTTGCAGGATCTGTTGCAATTGCTGTTGCAGGGTGTTGGATAGGCGCGAGTATTCAGCGGTTTCCGGGCGGGAGAGCATGACGTTGAGCGAGGTCTTCGCCGCCGCGATCAGCGCTTCTTGTCCGGCCTTCACCGCCGGATCGTCGTAGGACGATTGCCAAATCGGCAGGCTCAGCTTGGCGTATTTGTTTTGCACCGGCTGCGAAGTGATATAGCTGATGTACTGCCAGGCTTGCTCCGGGTGTTGGCTGGCTTTGGCGATGCCCAGCCCCATTGAGCCATTAACCGCGCCCGCTTTGCCCGGCGCGTCTCCCGGCGCAGGCACGATCGCCACCTCGCCGGCGACTTTGCTCTGCTGCGGATCGTTGGCCATGTTGTACATATAGGTCCAGTTGAGGGCGAAGGCAGCATCACCGTTAGAGAACGCTTTGCGTACGTCCTCTTCCAGATATTCGCGCGAAGCCGGGTTAGTCAGCCCGCTATCCAGTGAGCCTTTCATCAGTTTCACCGCGTTCATTGACGCCGGGCCGGTGAAATTCAGCTTACCGTTCTGATAGAACTGGCCACCGAAGCCGGAAACGAGCGTGGTGTAATCGCACACCAGCGCTTCCGCCTGCGACCAACTCCACACCAGCGGGTATTTCACGATGCCTTTTTCCTTGATGATCTTGGCATCGTCCAATACCTGCTGCCAGGTCTGCGGCGGTCGGCTGATGCCCGCTTTGCTCAGCATCGCCTTGTTGTAATAGAGATATTTTGTGTCGAGGATCCACGGCATACCCAGCGTTTTGCCCTGATAGACCACCGTGTTCATCGCGCCGGGGAAGATGTTGGCTTTTTCCGCCGCTGGAATGCGGGTGCTGACGTCCTGTAACAGATCGAAACGGGTGAACTCTGCCGGCCAGATGGCGTCGAACAGCACCACATCGTAGCCGTTGCTGCTCGCACCGTGCGCCGCTACGATTTTGTCGTGCAGTGCTTCGTAAGGCACGAATTCCAGGTTGACGTGGATGTCCGGGTGCTGCTGTTCGAAGTCGTGGGTCATGGCGCGAATGTCGTTCTCGCTATAGGCCGCCTGCGTCATGAACAGCGCGTTGATTTGCGTATCGGCCGCCTGAACGCCGCCGCTCAACGCCAGTAGGGCGAGCAGACCGCTTTGCAACCGTGGGGTGATTCGACGTTTCATTTTCTCTCTCCGCGAACGCTATAATTTATTAAATCAATTTGATTGATTTAATCGAGGACAAAAAACCGGGTGTTGTCAGCCCGCTCAGAAATAAAGCAAGCTGCGTGCCAGTCCTGGCCGGCACATGGCGAGCCGGCCAGTGCTCCGGCGGCGGAGCAGGGCGGGAACGCATTGAATATTTTCAAAAAATTAAATTGATTGTCGCCCCGGCTGAATTACATACTGAGCCGTCCGTTGTCTGGAATGCTGCCGATGAAAACCTCAGGAACCAATCTGGAACACGCCCGCGCCCACAATCGCCGGGTGATCATTGAAGCCGTCCGCCTGTACGGCGAGCTGACGCGCGCCGAGCTCGCCCGCCTGACGGCGCTGACGCCGCAGACGGTGTCGAATATCGTGGCTGAGCTGCAACAGGCGGAGATCCTTACCACCCATCTGCCGCGCAAGGCCAGCGGGCGCGGCCAGCCGGCGATCCCGCTGACGCTCAACCCGGTCAGCGCCTACTCGATCGGCATTCACCTCGACCACCAGACGCTGCTGATCGTGCTGGTGGATCTGGCCGGTGAAATCCAGTTTCGCCGCCTTATCATGGTGCAAAAGCCCCAGCCGCATGACACATTACTGCGCATTGCCGGGGTGCTCGATGAGATCCGCGCGCATTTGGCGGCGCAGTGGCCCAAAGTGCTGGGAATTGGCGTGGTGATGCCTGGGCCGTTCGGCGTGGAGGGCCTTTCCTCTCAGGGGCCGACGACGCTCAACGGCTGGGAGCAGGTGGGTGTAGCGGCGGAACTGGCCCGCCTCAGCGGGCTGCCGGTGACGCTGGAAAACGACGCTACCGTTGCGGCGATTGGCGAGCGGTTTCACGGCGTGGCGCGGCGGCTGAATTCTTTCGTTTATCTCTATATCGGCACCGGGCTGGGGGCGGGGATCTTCACCGACAGCCATATTTATACCGGCCATGCCCACAATGCCGGCGAAATCGGCCATATCGTGGCGCAACCGGGTGGACGGGCTTGCTATTGCGGCAACCATGGTTGCCTGGAGCGCTATGTGTCGTTACAGGCGGCCTACGAACACTGCGGGCTGAATCCGATGACCGCATTGCCGGACGATCTGCTTGATGTGGAACCGGCGCTGTTCGACGGTTGGATCGACAGCGCGCTGCCGCCGCTACGCCAGGCGATCAATATGATCGAATGTATTTTCGATGCGGAAGCGGTGATCGTGGGCGGCATGATGCCGCACCCGCTGCTGGAAAAGCTGATTAAACGCCTGCCGCCGCTACACCAGTCGGTGCGCAGCCGCTATCTCACCGACATGCGCGTGAAAATCGGTATGACCGGCAGCGACACTTCCGCATTGGGCGCCGCCGCGCTGCCGATTTTCGATGAGTTTAATCCGCAGTATCAGGTGCTGATGAAGTAGTGGGCGCCGTTACGCCGCAGGCACCGGCTTATATTGCTCCCGGCGCCGCATCCAGTCTTCCCCCTGTTTCTGTGCCGCGAGCATGATGTCCGTTTCGCTGGCCTTGGTGATAAGGCCGTGGCGTACCAGAATGTCGCCTTGAACCATGACCGTATCGACATTCTCCCCCTTGGCGGAAAACACCAGATTCCACAGCAGGTTGGTCTCTTCCTGCTCGTTCCAGAAGACCGGCTGAAGGTTCGGCTTGAAGAAATTCACCAGAATCATGTCGGCGCTTTTGCCGGTTTCGATTGAGCCAATCTCGTTTTCCATATTCAGCGATTTCGCGCCGTTGATGGTGGCCATGCGCAGCATTTGCTTCGCCCCCATAATAGACGCGTCGCGCTGCGTCGCCTTTTGTATCAGAGAGGCGAATTTCATCTCCTGGAACAGATCCATACTGTTGTTGTCGATAACGCCATCCGAGCCGATCGAGACGTTCACCCCTTCGCGCAGCATCAGCGGAATACGCGCTACGCCACAGCCCAGCTTAGCCGCCGAAATCGCGCAGTGGGCCAGGTTGGTGCCGGTGGCGGCCATCTTCTTGATGTCGTCGTCGTTCACCCACACACAGTGGGCCAGCAGCGTCTTTTCACCCAGAATGCCCCGCTGTTCCAGCATGTCGATGGTCGATTTGCCGAAGGTGCGGGTGATCGACTGCTCCTCTTCCTCCTGCTCGCAACCGTGCGTATGAATGCCGACGCCGAACTCTTTCTGGGCCAGGATCGCGGCTTTGTACATGTCTTCGCTGCAGTAATACAGGTTTTCCAGCCCCATCCACACCCGGATCCGGCCGTTCTGGCTCATGTGGTGCGTATTGATCAGTTTCTCGTTCGCTTTGGTGCTCTCGAAGAAATCGTACGGCTGAACGTCCGCCGCATAGGGGGCCAAATGCACCCGCAGCCCAAGTTCCCCTGCGGCCTCGGCGCTGCGGTGCATAAAGCGGTACATATCCAGAATGGTGGTGGTACCGTTCTTCAGGCATTCCAGATAGGTGAGCCTGGCGGCGTGGTAGGCGTCTTCCTCGTTGCAGGCCCGGTGCTCCAGATCGTAAATCGGCAACCAGTCGACCAGCCGTAAGTCCTCCGCCACGCCGCGCATCAGGCTCGAGTGGTTATGCGAGTCGATCAGGCCCGGCAGCAGCGCCATTTGTCCCCGGCCGTCGATGATCTCGTCGGCATCGCTGGGGAGCGGAATAGCCTCCTTGCTGCCAACGGCGGCGATGAGGCCGTTTTGAACGATCACCGTCCCGTTCCGGATGACCGTGTCCCGGCTATCGACCGTAAAAATGACAACGTTGGTAATTACAGTGGTTTTCATCGGTAGAGATCCTGTCTGGTTATTATGCTTTCCGGCTAACGTGTGCAGGCTGCCAGTTCTTCATCGGGAAGTAATACAGCACCAGGGCTGCGACGATGCCGACAATCCAGGCCATATCCGCGCCATCCAGCATTTTCGCTATTGGGCCGACATAAAAAGTAGAATTGATAAACGGAATTTCAGCAACGATGGCGATCAGAAAGGCAAAGATAGTGATTTTATTATATTTCCCGTAGCGACCATGAACATCGAAAATATCCTGAATGTGATAGTGGCCTTTACGCAGCACGAAAAAGTCCAGCAGGTTAATCGCCGTCCATGGGATCAGGAAATAACTCATGAAATAAATAAAGTTGATAAATAGCGTCATGAAATTGCTTTCGCCGCCCAACAGGCTCAGAACAATATTGATCACCAGAATGGCGCCTAAAATAATTGTTCTTACACGCGGCGTGACTTTCAGGCTGTTGAACGGTTGGATAGAGGTCACGACCGACATAAAAGCGCCGTAGAAATTAAACACATTGATGGCAAACAAACCATAGACAATCAGGATATACATAAGCCAACTGTAGCCGTGGAACATGTCGGCCATTTTTCCGCCGGCATTATCGGAGAAGCCAGGAATAACGGTGGCAAGCGCCGCACCAATCGTCATCATCCAACTGCCGGAGATCGCCAGGCCGCTATAGGTAAACCAAAACACCTTCGGGGACGATACGTCCGAGGGGAGGTAACGGGAATAGTCGGCGACGTAGGGCGCCATGGCCAGCACGTAGGTAGCGATAATGCCAACGCCCGAAACGAACAGCGTGAGGTTGAACGCGCTGATATTCCAGGCTCCCGCCGGCAGCGGCTGATTGAAGGCCATGATCGTGGCGATGCCCAGCACCACGAACGCGCTGATCGACAGCCATTTCTGGGTGAAGTGAATCAACCGGTAGCCATAAATGGCGATAAAGATGGAAATAAAGGTAAAAAGAATGATGATCCAGGTGGAAGAGATCGGCAGGACATTATTTAACGTCTGGCTAATCAGCAACGTATTCGCCACGCCGAACCCCAGGTAGACGAACATGACGAAAAACATGGGAATGATTGCGCCAAGTACGCCAAACTGCGCGCGGCTCTGAATCATCTGCGGGATCCCCAGGCGTGGCCCCTGAACGGAGTGCGAAGCCACGAAAACAGTGCCGATTGCGTTGCCCAGCACAATCGCCGCGATGCTCCAGAAGAGGTTTAGCCCCATCATTACCAATACCGCGCCGGTAACGATAGTGGTCAAATTCAGGTTCGCGCCGAACCAGACGGCGAACAAATCCTTTGGTTTCCCATAGCGATCTGACTCGGGAATATAGTTAATGCTGTGTTGTTCGATAGCCATATTTTTGACCTCCAGTGACCTTGTTATACCCTTCATACTTCAAGTTGCAGGTGTGTTGGCTTTCCTCGCTCACCCCAGTCACTTACTCGAGTAAGCTCCTGGGGATTCGCTGCGTTGCCGCCTTCCTGCAACTCGAATTATTTTGGGTATATTTTTATTGATTTTTCAGACCTTTTTATTGGTTATCATTGGATAACCATAGTCTGTTACAGACCACCCTGATGTTTTTTATCTTCCGTGCAATAATGGGTTACTACCGCGATAGTAACTATGCGAAAAACATTCCGCAAGAAACAGCGCTCTGGTATAATAATTTCATATGGTTCTTTGCTTAAGTGGGTGGCATCTTGCTAGAGAAATTCGGGTTTTCACAGTATGAGAGCCAGGTGTACGAAGCGATTCTTTCCGCAGAGTGCCCTGTCGAAGCATCGGCTGTCGCTAAATTATCCGGCGTCCCGAAAGCTAAAGTTTATGAAGTGATCTCCCGCTTACTGGACAAAGGCATTTTGCTGGATTCGGTAATTGAAAAGAAAAAAGTTTATAAAGCTATTTCCATTGAGCAGGTCATTAAAAAGTTGACCTTGAAATTTCAATCCGATATAGAACAGTTAAAAAACGTTAAAAAGAAAAAAATCAAACCGGACGATCGGGTTTGGAATCTCGCGACGGAAGAGTCTATTTATGCCTATAGCCTGGCGTTAATTGATGGTGCGCAAAAGACCATCAATATTTCCACGTGGAAAGAGATTTTTCTTGTTTATCAACCCCTGTTGGAAGAGAAAGAGCGGCAAGGCGTGCTGGTGGAAGCCCATGTGGTTGGTGAGCTGGAATCCAGTCTGCGCAATCTGAGCAACTTCGTGCCACATGAAAGCCAGACCGGGCTGAAAAAATTCCAGAATATCGTCGTCGATGGCGCTGAAGTGGTGTTCGCCATTACCGAAGGGGCGGATTGGCACTCCATTGCCACCCAGTCCGAGCAGTTGGTCGATGTGTTCCGGGACTTCTTCTACCGGGACATTATCCTGACATTCCTGGAGGAAAAGTACCGTCATATCCTGCACAACGATGACGAGTACGTGGGGCTAATCAACAAGCTGAGGTATTGATCGCTGCGCCAGTACATATAAATTAGTTATGGTCAGTATTCTGCGGTAAAACGCGCGATCTCATCCGGCAGTTGGTACATTGAACTGATCACCACATTCGCCCCCGCAGCCTCGAGCTTCTCTTTATGGCCTGTATAGGTGTGGGCACCGCCGGTAAAACCGATGACATACATGCCGGCCCGGTGCGCAGCCATCACGCCATGCACGGAGTCTTCGATGACCACGGTTTGTTCTGGTTTGGCTGCCATCTTCTGCGCGGCATGCAGGAAGATATCCGGCTGGGGCTTTGAGCGGCCAGGGCCGAGATCGACCGCCGAAAATATATTGGGCGCAAACAAAGGCGTTAAACCCACTAGAGACAAGACAAAATCTACGTGTTCTTTGCTTGAGTTTGAGCAGATGCATTTTGGGGTGGTTATTTTGCTGATGACTTCATCGGTTCCCGCGATTCTGGTCAGTTTTTCCTGGAGCTGTTTTATCAGGTTGCTGGAGAACTCCGGGTGAATGCCGCTGGGGATAGTAACGTGTTTGTTTGCCTTGACCTTATTGATGAGATCACCCCAGGCAAGCCCGCTGTACTCCGTGGTGAACTCTTCAAAGCTAATATCCACGCCGTATTTGTGTAACAGGGATATTGCCAGTTTTATACCTACATATTCTGAATCAACAAGTACGCCATCGCAGTCGAAAATCACCAAATCCGGTTCATTAGCCATTTGCATTACCTAAAAGCGAGACTGGCCGTAGATTATATAATCTGGCGGCCAGTTAATCAAAGTATATACCCGCTATACATCCAGCCGCAGACGCGTTGTTAACGGTAACAACGTATTATCCTGCAACTTGAATTATTTTGGTTATATAATATTATTTTAATCGATCATTTATTTTCTGTATTTAGCCAACAGCTGTTGGATATCCCGTAAACGCGATACGGCAATAGATGATAATTTTTCTTTGGAAATATTTCTGTCAAGAGAAATACAATCTTTCCACAGCGAGCGCCCGGCGATAACGCCGGATGCGCCGTTTCTCAGGGAAATATCTACCTGCTTGAGGAAGGTGCTGTGATCCACGCCCGCAGACAGCACCGCCCAGGGAATATCACCGCAGATTTCGGTGACTTTCGCACAGGCTTCCTCGGTGCCTGGATAGGGGATTTTCAGCACCTTAGAACCGCATTCGATACAGGCTTTGCAACCTTCCTGAATCAGCTGCGGAATTTTACGCTCGAACTCTTCCTTACTTTCGTTTTCCAGTTTATAGGTGAGAAACTCAACCACCAGAAACAGATCCTCACGGGCGAAATCTTCGATAACTTCACGCAAGGTCGCCAGATTAGCGGTGTTTGCCGCTGGCGTATCCATGCGTAAATAGATCATGATTTTGCCACCGGTGGCGCCCAATTCACGCACTTTGCGCGCGTTCACGCCTTCCACCATGGTTGATATGCGGTAGCCTTCAGGTGACGTTTCCCAGCCAGAGGCATCCAGGCCGACGAGCAGCCCGGTATTGCGTGGCAAAATGCCCTCATCAATAATGCCGGGCACTGCACAAAGCGGATCAAGCAGCACACATCCTGCTTCAGCAGCCAGATAACGGGTGATGTCGTATTTGGTTTTTCCCAGCGTATCGTTGCTGATTTGCGCCTGTTCTTCCGGAGTGCCTGCCAGCAGTGTTCTCATGCCGCCGCGCTGATCGCAGGCAACAACCATCATTGATCCGGCAGCATCACAAATCATTTGGTAACCACGGCGTTCTGCAGTTGTCATCGTGTTCATTCGTTAACTCCTCATGCAATAGGGATATCCTGCATCTTTCAAGCTGCGTATGCGCAGGGGCTCCCCCCAGGCTCTTAATTAAATAAGTTCCTGTAGGTTTATTCCGCCGCCCTGCGTGCCACTTGAAATCTATTGGATATGATTTTTAAGCGAAATTTAAACTACGTGATTGCTGACCCATAAAATCAGGCCTTCATTATCTATTTCCGCATCCTGATCGACGGTATATATATCGCCGATCCCCATAGGTTGCGCTTTATGGGCTAAACGCATCAATTCAGGAATATATTCTTCACCCGGGTGCCCTTTAACACGGCGGGTACAGCGCGATTTGTAGCGATCCGCCACCCGTTCCGGTGATATTTTATTCCAGATCTCAATGGTTTTTTTTGCCCCGCACAGTTCCAGATAGTCTGCCAAAACAGATTTTTCACGGAAGCCGAACCAGGCATCCAGTATAAATACACTGTCTGGTGGGGCGATTTTCACAATATTGAACATGGATTCATAAGCAGCATATCCGAGCTTCCTGTTCAACGGCCTATCAATAATTTCAGAGAATTGAACCATAAAAGGCTCTTTGATCTCATCAATGCTTAATACAGGAATATTAAAACGTTCAGCAATAATCCGTGAGACTGAACTTTTTCCTGATGCCGGTATGCCATTAACTAAAATCAGTTTTTTCATAATAACCCAAGAATTTCATCAATTGTTGTGGCTCGTCTGATTTGAGATAGCGTATCTTCTTTTTCCAATAGACCTACGATTGATGCGATGCCATCAGTGATATGTGCGTCACCGTCAACACCACCAAACATAATGACAATATCCACGGGTTCGCTGTCATTAATGGACACGGGTTCGCTGAGCGTCATCATACTAAAGCAATTTTTCAGCACGCCACATTCCGGCCTGGCATGAGGGATTGCTATACCTTCATCAAATACATAATATGCCCCGTATTCCAGCGTGTTTTTAATGACTGCTTTCGGATACTCCGGTGTAATAAATCCCCCTTCGATTAATGGCTTTGCGGCCTTGTTAATAATGTCTTCCCATGAGCAACTGTTTATTCTTACCTGAATATACGGATTCTCTGATAGAAACGCTCTGATGCTCATAAGCCCTCATATATTTTTGCGAATGGTATTTCGTAATTCATCGATTTTCACGAAAATATCATCAATTTTATCCCGATGACGCGTGCTGCCTGAGAATATATTGATGGCCTGGTTATATTTAACCATCAGCTGTTTCTGGGTCGTATTATCAGCAGGGTTCTGCGATAAGCGCTGCTCCAGATCTGATAATTCCTTTTCGATGACTGCTGCAGACTCATCGTTTGCATTTTCTGCCTTCGGCTCCGCGGAGCTGAAGAGATTTTTCAACTTTGAGAACATAACGCCTCCGCACATCTTTTCTAACGTGGTGCAGTGCCTATCACGTTAATTAGCCCGTTTATTTCGTCAGTTTTCGGTTTGCCAAATAGGCAACGATAGCGACAAAGGCGATGAAGCCCACCACGAACGGCCAGTCATTCTGGAAAGCATGGCCGAGCACCAGACCGGTACTGATGACATCGGAATCACTGAAGGTCACGCCGACAAAGCCGAAGGTTTCGAGCAGCGGCACCAGGATTGCCGGTAAGAACGTGATAAATAACCCGTGGACCACCCCACCGATAATCGCGCCTTTTCTGCCGCCCAACGCGTTGCCAAACACCCCGGCAGCGCCGCCGGCAAAGAAGTTGGTCAACAGGCCGGGCAGGATCATGGCGAGACCGAACATCGGGAAGATGATCATCCCCAGAATCGAACCGACGGTGGTGGCCAGGAACCCGACGATGACCGCATTCGGCGCATAGGGGAACAACACGGGGCAATCAAGCGCGGGTTTGGCATTGGGCACCAGGCGCATGGCGATACCGCGGAAAGCCGGGACCAATTCATTCAGCAGTAAGCGCACGCCGCTATACAGCACAAAGACACCGGCGACAAATTGCATGGATTGCATGAATGAATACATCAGGTAATTGGTGCCATTGGCATACTGGGCAATGTATGCCGGGCCGGCGAAAACGGCGGGAATAAGGTACATTGGCACCATAATGACCGCCATCGACAGGTAAGTGTCCTGGAGAAACTTGAAGTTATCAGGCAGTTCCAGATCTTCCGTCGATTTTGAGTTTTTACCCACGGCGCGTGCCACCGCCGCCTGCACCAGGTAACCGATGGTGCAGAAATGGCCCAGCGCAACATCGTCTGAATCGGTGATTTTGCGGACAATCGGCTGAGCCAATGCCGGCATCAGCACGGCCATAATGCCGCCGAATATCCCCCCGGTCAGAATCAGCGTTGCGCCGGTCAGCCCGGCCTTATAGCCAATGACCGTGCCGATGGTCGCCATCCAGAGCAGCGCCTGGCCCGTCAGAAAGATATATTTGAAGGGCGTAATGCGCGCAATGATAATGTTAACGACGAAGATAACCAGCAGTGTCATTGCCACCTGTGAACCCAGCTCGCGGTTTGCCAGGCCAGCGATGGCCGCAACATCCGTAATGTAGCCCTTCATGCCAAAACCACTGGTGAAGATGTTGTTGAGGAATGTCAGTGTCTCCACAATGATGTTGATGCCGGCCATCATGATCAAAAAGCCGAGCAGGGTTTTAAACGTACCTTCTAACGTTTTACCGACAGATTTTTTTTGCAGAATTAGGCCAATCATTGCGATTAACGCAATTAATATTGAGGCTTGGCCTAATAAATCCTTTACCAGGAAGTTAATTATAGCATCCACTTTATCACCTCATCTTTCAGATTGAGTTAATATAAGCCAGAATTTTTTCTTCTATTTCTCGCTTGTCTGTCAGCTTATTTAACACGATGACCTTTTTCATCTGTTCTTCGCTAGCATCCGAGTTTAAAATATCGGCAAACATTTTCTGTGTCAGAATAATATCGTATTTAAAGGATGTGGCTTCGGATACCGTTGTATGGTTTATCTCGGCATCAATACCTAGCTTTTGTAATACGGACTTTGCGCTCATCTCAATAGCAAAGCTTGAGCCGAGGCCGCAGCCACATACGCAGAGTACTTTGAGCATATTATTACCTCATATAAGGTTGTTTATTTTTGCAAGTTTGTAGATATTGCTATCTTTATCAACTAACCGTTTATCAGAACTTTCAAGATCTATCGGTATAGCCTTATTATTATTGTTTATCACAATGATTTTATTGGTTAGGCCGGTGTTTATGCACCGAACCACTTCTTCAGCCAGAATGGCGCCTTGTATGATCTCCTCGCCGGTAGGCACGCCGCTTCGTAATCCAAACCCCAGAATGGTTTTTCTGATCCTGATACCAATCTTATGTTCGATTTTGCCGATCATGGTATTGATGGCCCCCTGAAAACCTGGGGTATATTCTCTGGTATAGCCCTCCGAACATAAAATAATGACGCTATTTTGTAGCTTGATCTTGCTTTTGATCTTCTCCGCAAGAATATCAATATCCCATGGTGATTCAGGAATCAGCGCGATGTCCGCATTGCTTTTTAACGCCGCCTGCAGGGTCAGTTCACCGCAGTAACCGCCGAGCAGCTCTATCATGAACACCCGGCCCGGCAACCCGCGCCCGGTGTTTCTTAACTTGCCCACCTCGCTGATAACCTGCTCGCACGCGGTGGAAAAACCAATGGTGTAGCTGTTGCCGGTAATATCGTTATCAATGGTCATCCCAATGCCGTAACAGCTAATGCCATATCCGCACAGCGTTTTTAAAAACTGGAAAGATCCATCGCCACCCGCCATGATCAAAGCATCGATCTTTCTGTGACGTATGTTTTTGGCAATCTTTTCATAGTCAGCTTTTTTACATTTGTCTTCTTTCCTGCCGGACGAAATCAACGGCATTGGCGAAATTGAAAAATCAACCAGATCGCGCCATGAGATCTCTTTGAACCTATTTTCTATCAGGCCATTAATGCCACCGTCGAAAATCACTATTTCAGATTCGGTCATTCGGCTAACCTGAAACAGGAAATTATTTATGCCGCTGACATCACCACCACTAATGACCAAACCTATTTTCATGTGATGACCTCAGTTCCAATCCTTCGCCTTGAATGTGAATTGATTGTTGATAATCGATGGAATCGTTTTTTTGACATATGTCACATTTATTCAACGTGAGACGCCAGTGTCACCTCTTGACAGCGGTTTTATGGGTGTAAATATGTGATGAAGATCACTTTATTTCCTGGCTTGGTTTTGAAAATTAATCTGTAATTGTTTGTTTTTTATTATCTTGTTTGTTGTTTCTCAAAAAAGCGTGGAGCGGCGGTTTTTCCCCGTATTTCTGTTTTTACTTTTGTGAGTTATTTCACATTTACTTTTCACTTTCAGCGATCTTATTTTTAACCGGAGAATACGCCTATTAATAATGTGTATTTCCCCACAAGTGAAAAAACGTGGTTGTGGCCGGAACTCAATGATTATGCATTTTTATTAATATTCTCGGCACCGGCCTGTCATTTCTCAGTAGGATCCGTGGGTTCATGATGATCGCACGCGTTATCCCATCAGGTAAATTTATGTGATGGGAGCGTTTTATCCCCTGTTGGCCGGCCATGATATAGGGGCAGGGCACCGCCGGACTGATAACCGGAAAAGATGAGATCAATACGGCGCTTTTTGCGCCGGGGTGAGCTGCATCATGTTGGCACGGGCACTGCTCAATGGCGGTGCAGAAACGTACAGAACGGCGAAGCCTGGTGCTGACTTTTTCGAGACATCTAATTTATCTATCTGTTTTAACTATATATTTAATAAATGGCTCATATTTTGCACTGTTGGATTTATGTATCTTTGGATCCAATGTGACGAATAAATATGAAAACAGATGCCAACGTTCTCCTTTCTCTTACGGCTGACGATTTCTCTGGCTCGGTTGCTGCCAGCGCTGAAGATGAAGCCTATCGATATTTGCTCGATGGTATCTGTCGTGGCCGGCTGCCACAGGGCGCGCGCCTGATTGCGGAAGATATCGCCACTGAATTACAAATGAGCCGGATGCCGGTGAGAGGCGCATTCAAGCGTTTGGCGGCAGAGCATTTGCTCACCTTAAGGCCGAACCGCGGCGCCGTCGTCAGTGGCCTGAATCAGGCGCAAATGCGTGAGGTGTTTGAAATGCGCGCGGTCCTTGAAGGGTTGGCCGCGCGAATTTCCGCGCCGTTGCTTACGGCGAAGCATATTGCCCATATGCACCGGCTGTTGAGCCTGATGGAGGACGAGCCCCACGATCCTTACGACTGGGTAAATCATCATCGGGTATTTCATGAGTTTATGTGTAGCTTTAGCCAACGGCCCCGCCTGATGCGCCAGATAAGCCTGCTTAATTCTTCTATCGCGCCTTATATGCATCTGTGGCGCCAGCAGCTTAGCCAACCGACGGACGATCGCGCTACGCATGCCGCGTTGATTGATGTACTTGCCTCCCGGGATCCGGATGCCGCCGAACGGGCGATACGGCAACATGTGGAAGAAACAATTCCTTTATTAAACAGTGTATTAAATTGATTTTCCCAGGGTGTTCTCACAATTCACTGACTTGTGGAGGTTTTCATGTCTGTTCGTCTCGTTCAACTTTGTGCGTTATCCGTACTGTTCGCGGCCCAGTCCGCACTGGCAGCCATCACGATCCCTGAAAGATTCCAGCATGTTGACAGGATCACCCTGTGCGGCGGCATGGACTCACCGCCCATTGGCTTTTCCAACGCGCAACAGCAATTGGAAGGTGTGGTGGTTGATTTTGGCAATGAGATCGCCCGCCGGTTGGGCAACAAAAAGATCAACTGGAAGATCATCCCTTTTTCCGGGCTGATACCGGCCTTATTGGCAAAACAGTGCGATATGTTGGCGGATCAATTGTTCGACAAACCGGAACGCCGTGAGGTTATTGATATTGTTAACTATATGTATTCGAGCCAATCGGTGGTCGTTCCGCACGGGAATCCCAAAAATATCCACAGCATTGATGATTTGGCTGGAAAAAAGGTCGCTGTGCTGAACGGTTCCACGATCCGTTCGTTACTGGAAGAGGCCAGCCATAAGCTCACTGCCGCGGGCAAGCCGGCCATCAACCTGGTGGTGTTTAATACCGATGTCGACGCCTTCCAGTCATTGCGTATTCAACAAACCGATGCATACGGCACCACGGTGGAAACGGCAGGTTATTACCAGGCAATGGCGCCAGGTATGTTTGAAAGCGCCGTGCCCGCATTCGCCAAAATTCTGACGGGCTTTGGGTTCCGCAAAGACGATAAAGCCTTCAGCGCCGCAGTGCAGCAAATCCTGGCCGATATGCAGGCCGATGGCAGTTATCAGAAACTGCTTGATAAATGGCATATCAGTGGTGATTCATTACAAGCGGGCCAATCATCATGAACTTTCAATGGGATATCTTTTGGCAGTATCTATTGAAACCAAGTGACGTGTACTTATATGGGCTGTGGTTAACGGTCATTATCGCCGTCAGCGCCATGCTGCTGGGAGTAGTCTTTGGTTTGCTGGCTGCGCTAATGCGTCTTTCCTCACGCCGTTTGCTGCGCTACCCGGTTCAATTTTATGTTTGGCTGATGCGCGGAACTCCACTTCTGGTGCAAATCGCATTTCTTTATACCGCGCTTGCGGCCGGCGGTATTTTTAATTTCCGCGACATTCAGTTGGGGCCTATTTTAGTGCCGGGTAATATTCAGGCCGCTATTTTAGCGCTGGCGCTCAATGAAGGCGCTTATATGGCCGAAATCATTCGCTCTGGCCTTAGCGCTGTCGATAAAGGCCAATATGAAGCGGGAAAATCTCTTGGCATGAACTTCCCGGGAATCATGCGCCGCGTCATTCTGCCGCAGGCTTTCCGCGTCATGATCCCGGCGATCGGCAATGAGTTTAACGTTATGTTGAAAAACACCACGCTGGTCAGCGTGATCGGTGTGCAGGAATTGCTGCTTAGCACGCAGATGATTACTTCAGCGACGTTCCGGGTTTTCGAGCTGTATTTGGTTGTGGCGATTTATTTCCTGGTGTTGACCTCGCTGTGGGGCGTATTCCAGGGGTGGTTAGAAAGACGTTATTCCACGGATGTTCGCCGGGTTTCGGCGATGCAGCGGCTGTTGGGTGAGAAATACGTAAAGTTACTGCGGGGGCGCTAAAAATGACCGAACCCTCAACGGATATCGTGATCTCCGTGAAAGATCTGCATAAATCGTTTGGCGATGTCGAGATTCTACGCGGCATTTCACTGGACGTGCATCGTGGGCAGGTCGTTGTGCTGATTGGCGCCTCGGGCTCTGGAAAAACCACGTTCATTCGCTGCATCAATTGGCTGGAAGAGGCTCAGCGCGGCACTATCCGGATAAACGGCCAACTGATGGGATATCGGGAACTGGCTGATGGCCGCCGGGTGCGGGACAAAGAGCGTAACATCGCTCGCCGCCGCCGGGATGTCGGCATGGTTTTTCAGCTATTCAACCTCTTCCCTCATATGACGGTGCTGGAAAATATTATTGAAGCGCCATTGCAGGTTGCCGGCGTTCCCCGTGATGAGGCCTGTGCGGATGCGATGCGGCTGCTGGCCAGGGTTGGTCTGCAGGATAAGGCGCACTGTTATCCCGCACAGCTCTCTGGCGGCCAACAGCAGCGCGTGGCTATTGCTCGCTCTCTGGCCATGAAGCCGCAGGCGATCTTGTTTGATGAACCCACCAGTGCCCTCGATCCGGAAATGGTGGGCGAAGTCCTGCAAGTGATGAAAGGGGTGGCCCAGGAAGGGATGACGATGGTGGTGGTGACGCATGAAATGGCTTTCGCCAGGGAAGTGGCTGATGTGGTGGTGGTCCTTCACCAAGGCGAATTGATTGAACAGGGTACGCCTGAACAAATTTTTGGGCACCCCACGCACCCTCGTACCCGTGATTTTTTGCGCCGCGTACTTTGATGATTAAGGGCATGTCATGTTTGAATTTTCCGCACACCGTTATCCTTATGCTTCCCAACGCCAGTGTGTTTATGCGCGAAATGGGATGGTGAGTACCACACAGCCTTTGGCCGCGCAGGTGGGTATTGAGATGATCAAGCGTGGGGGCAATGCGATCGATGCCGCCATTGCGGCGGCCATCACGCTGACCGTTGTTGAACCGACCGGCTGTGCCGTGGGCGGCGACGCGTTTGCTCTGGTTTGGGTTAAAGGGCAACTGCATGGCCTGGACGCCAGTGGATATGCGCCGGCGGAGCTCAGCATTGAGGCTTTGCACGCCAGAGGGCACCAGCGCATGCCGCTTTATGGCTGGGAGCCGGTCACCGTGCCAGGCTGCCCCGCTGCCTGGCGCGCGCTGTCCGCCCGTTTTGGCAAGCTGCCGTTTGGTGAATTGTTTAAACCCGCCATCAAACTGGCAGAAGAGGGGTTCCCGGTTTCACCGGTGGTCGCCCGGCAATGGCAGCAGGCGCTCGACAGCTATCAGCAACATTACACGCCGTTATTTGATGCCTGGTTTAACACGTTTTTGCTTGAGGGACGGGCGCCGCGTGCGGGGGAGATTTTCCGTAATCCGGATCTCGCCAAAACGTTACGTGAACTGGCGGCCAGCGAGGTGGAAAGTTTTTATCGCGGCGAATTGGCCCAGCGGCTGGTCGCCTTTTCCCGCGCAACGGGGGGCTATTTGTGCCCTAGCGATCTGCAGGCCTATCAGCCCCGTTGGGTTACGCCTTTGCGGCTGAACTATCGCGGTTACGATATTTGGGAAATACCGCCCAGCGGCCAGGGATTAATTGCGTTGATGACGCTGAACACGCTACAGGCATTTAACTTTAGCCAGCGTGATCATGAACTGACCTGGCACCGGCAGCTTGAGGCGATGAAAATGGCGTATGCCGATGGCCAGCATTACATCACGGATGCTGATGAGATGCGCCTGAGCGCGGAAACGCTGCTTTCCCCAGCGTGGGCAAAGCGCCGGCGTGATGAAATCACCCACCAGGCACAACCGCCGCAGCATGCGGAACCCCAGTCCAGCGGCACGGTTTACCTGGCCTGCGCGGATGGTGAGGGCAACATGGTGTCGTTCATTCAGAGTGCTTACCACGGTTTTGGCTCGGGCGTTGTGCTCCCTGGCAGTGGCATTGCTTTACAAAACCGCGGCTCGGAATTCAGCCTGGATCCGGCGCACGCCAACTGTTTACGGCCGGGGAAAAAAACCTTTCACACGATTATTCCCGGTTTTATCAGTAAAGGTGATTGCCCGCTAGGGCCATTTGGCGTGATGGGCGGCTATATGCAACCGCAGGGGCATGTACAGGTGGTGATGAACCTGATTGATTTTGGGCTGAATCCCCAGGCTGCGCTTGATGCGCCGCGCTGGCAGTGGCTGGGGAATATGCAGGTAGGCATTGAGCAACATACGCCGCAAGATCTGGCATTAGCGCTGGCACAGCGCGGCCATCAGGTCCGCATAGACTGCGACTCGCAGGACTATGGTCGGGGGCAAATTATTCTGCGCGATCCCGGCAGCGGTATCCTGTGTGGCGGCTGTGAGCCACGGGCTGATTCCTGTATCGCCGTGTGCTGAAAATAACTTGTGGAGCGGGGCAGGCCGTTGCCATTTTGCCCCGCACCGTTATGCATTGAGTACCTCCGGGATAAATAAACGAGGCCGTGCACCGTTTCGCTTTGATTATCGATGGCAACCCCTTATCTGGGGGTAAATTCTAATTATGATAAAAGATCAGTATAAAAAACTGATTTATTTTCTGACAGGATTCGGGGTGTAAAGCCATTTTTGGAAAGTGTATTTATATTACGCCTCTCACGAACGACCTTCTATTCGTCGTTATACGGTGGTTTTATCCTTATTTTTAATCACTATCGGAATAATGTTTTGATGATTTTTCCTTGACTGTGGTGGCTTTTATTTGTGCAGAAATTCAGTAGTATATGCTTCGTGGAACGAAGTTAATGTTTTATTTTTTCTTATTCACTTCATGTTGGAGCGCAGTTAATTAGCGTTTACGCGTCAAGGTAAATGCTTTTATTGTCTGCTCGTTTAGTCTTCTATTTTTCTTTTCTCATCGTATCAGTTTGCTATGGAAGGGCATGCTTATGATTAAAAGATGATTTTCCTCACCATAACACACAAATGGATTGATCTACCTCGGGATTCTCTATTCTGGGGCAGGTAGGGTATTAATTTTTTTATTGGTGAAAGAAGAATGAGTGTTCAATTATTAATTAAAGATATAAAAGGGAACGTTGTATCACAGCACTCCTTAAATTCAAACCATCCATTATCTTTGCGGGCGCCGCAACAGCCCGTTTTTTTCGAGATTCACAGTAGTGATGGCCATCCGCCCCGGGGGGTAAAGGTTGAGCAGTCCCACGGCGACTTGAAGCTGAAGATAGCTGATAAAAATGCGAACGAAAGCTATGACATCGTTATTGAAAATTTCCCAGCAACCGAACAGCCGGTGATTACCGCTGCGGGCGCAGATGGTGTGACCTACCCCTACAGTTATGATGTTGAAACCGGCCTCTATCTACTCCCAGAGAATTTTGCTGAGCCTCAGACCAGTGAACTCAGCCCAGAAACGTTACTCAGTGCCGGGAGCGCTCTGCTTAGTGCTGCCGCATTAGCCGTTGGTATCAGTGCCTATAATAAAAAAACAACGGTTGTTCGTTATGATGATGAAACAGCATCTGATAGCAGCACTGCTAATGAGAGCACGAATACCGGTGAAAGTAGCGGTGCGGTCTCTACCGACACGGCCTCCGATGCTGACACTGATGAAAGCGGCAGCACTGGTGACGATGCGGCTGCCGATAGCGGTACAGACGAAAGCGGCAGCACCGGCGGCGATGTGGCTACCGATAGCGGTACTGACGAAAACGGCAGCACCGGCGGCGATGCAGCTACCGATAGCGGTACTGACGAAGACGGCAGCACCGGTGACGATACGGCTACCAATATCGGCACTGACGAAGACGGCAGCACCGGCGGCGACGCAGCTACCGATAGCGACACTGACGAAGACGGCAGCACCGATGACGACGCATCTACCGATACCGACACTGACGAAAACGGCAGCACCGGCGACGACACGGCTACCGATACCGGCACTGGCGAAAACGGTAGCACCGACGACACGGCTACCGATAGCGGTACTGACGAAGATGGCAGCACCGGTGACGACGCAGCTACCGATACCGGCACTGGCGAAAACGGCAGCACCGGCGACGATACGGCTACCGATACCGACACTGGCGAAAACGGCAGCACTGATGACGATACGGCTACCGATAGCGGCACTGACGAAAACGGCAGCACCGACGATACAGCTACCGGCACCGACGAAAACGGCAGCACCGACGACACGGCTGCCGATACTGGCACCGACGAAAACGGCAGTACCGGTGACGACGCAGCTACCGAGACCGGCACTGGCGAAGACGGCAGCACCGGTGACACGGCTACCGATACCGGTACTGACGAAGACGGCAGCACTGGTGACGATGCAGCTACCGAGACCGGCACTGACGAAGACGGCAGCATCGGTGACGACGCAACTACTGATAGCGGCACTGACGAAGACGGCAGCACCGACGACGACACGGCTACCGATACCGGCACTGATGAAAGCGGCAGCACAGACGAAGACGGCAGCACCAGCAACAATAGCGGTATCATCATCGTCGATGACGCGGGCAATGCCATCAGCGACGGCGGTACCCTGGCCGACAACACCCCGACCCTGAGTGGCAGCGATCAGACGCCGGGCTCAACGGTGGTGATAAGCGACGGCGAAACCGTGCTGGGTGAAACGACGGTGGATGAAGAAGGCTCCTGGAGCTTCACGCCGGAAGCCGCACTGGTCGATGGCGAGCACGATCTGACAGTGACCGTTACCGATCCGGCGGGCAATACCAGCAGCGACACCCTCCATGTGATTGTTGATACGCTCGCGCCAGCAGGCGTAGATCCAGATGCGGTGACGATACTGGACGATGCCGGCACGTTAATTACCGCCGGTAGCCTAACGGCCAACAGTACGCCAGCTTTTGTTGGCGAAGGGCTGGAAGCCGGTACAACGGTCATCATTCGTGATAATGGCACCGTTTTGGCCGAGATCACGGTGGATGAAGATGGCAACTGGAGCTATACCCCAGATGCAGCGCTGGCTGAGGGGGAACATAGCTTTACCTTTGAGGTTGTCGATAACGCGGGGAACAGCAATGGCGAATCTGCGGCCATTGTACTGACGGTCGATTCCGTGGCGCCGGAGGGGGTGGATATCAGCACTGTGGTGATCACCGATGAAGCGGGTGATAACGTCAGTGCGGCCAATACGTTGCAAGATAGCAAAATCACCTTGAGTGGTAGCGATCTTGAGGTGGGCACTACGGTGACTATCTATGATAAGGGGAATACCATTGGTGAAACGACCGTTGACCAAGAGGGCAACTGGAGCTTCACCGTTAGCGATGGTCTGTATGACGGCAGCCACGAGATCACCTTTGCGGTGACCGATGCCGCAGGCAACAGCAGCGGTCAGTCTGAAACGCTTAACCTGGCAGTTAGCGCTGTTACCCTGACCGCCACCGACAATATCAGTTCTGGCGCGGCGATAGGCTTTTCCTACCCTACCTCGGTGGAAGAGGAAGGCACTGTCTTAAGCGATGGGGGACTGATCTCTTTCTATAACGTCATTGAAAGTGATGTGATTATTGTTGCCGATGGTACGGTTGCCGATCTGGCGATTAGCGCAACGTCTTCTGCACTCGTTGATTTGCTGAGTAGTTCCTCATTGGCATTGATGAAGTATGAGTCATCAACCGGGCAGTGGGTGAATGTGTCTGTTGATTCCGGCAGCAATTTGCTGGGGCTGTTCGGCCTTGGCGCCACCACCTCAACCATTGAAATAAATGGCCTCTCAGCCGGCAGTTATAAGTTGGTTTATACCAACAGTGGCTTGAATATCGGTGTGGGCTTCTCCGTTGACGTATCAAAGACAGTCTATACGCTGGCGGACGAAGCAACGTTGACCGACTATACCACCGCAACGGGCAATGTGATTGGCGATGCGGATAACGTGTACGGCAGTGATTCGATCCCGCACGCTGCATACACCACGGTGACTGCCGTCAGTTTCACCAACGCTGCGGGCGAAACGACGCTTATCGAGCTTGGTGAAACCGGGGCAACCTTGGTCGGGGAATATGGCTCGCTGACGATCAAGGCTGATGGCAGCTATGTGTATACCCCGATTGTCAATATGGCCAGCATTGGTAAAGTCGATACCTTTACCTATACGTTAACAGACTCCGCGACCGGTGAAACGTCTTCTGCAAATCTCTATATACAGATAGGCAGTGGAAATGAGGCGCTGACACTCTCGTGGGATCCCACGGATCCGAGTGCGATCGCGGTGACCGATAGCGTGTCGAACGATGTGGCGGATGCCAGCGTGCTGGTCACCTATCATTCGTCCAGTGTGGCCACCAGCGATCTGGCGGTGAAAAGCGCTGCTACGGTATATAGCGACAGCTTTACCCTGAATGCGGCCGCCGATCTGGTGTCTGGTTCGTTAACGCTCGTTACTGCGTCAGGGTTCCTGGGGCTGGAAACATTCTCCCAAGATATGACGATCACTTATTCGTTGCAGATGCTTAATAGCAGCGGCAGTTGGGTGACGGTCAGCAGCCAGCAAATAACGGTGGCCTCGGGTTTGCATAGCAAGGAAACCGTGCTGGATCTGGATTTGTCGTCGCTGAATTATACGGCTGGAGGAGATTACCGCATTGCTGTAACCACCTCTGGCGCGAATAATGAACTGACGTTAAATATGGCGGCGCAGGTTGTCAGCTCTACCGAATATGTGATTTCAGGCAGTACGCGGGCAACGGGCAACGTGCTGACCGATGAAGGCACCGACGGCAGCGTTGACGTGTTAAGTTCGATCTATACCAAGATGTATGCCAAAGCGGGGGATAGCGCAGGAGATCAGACGGTCGACAGCAGCTATACCTATGTTACGGAAAGCGGCGTATCGCTTGTTGGCGAATATGGCACGCTGGTGCTGTACAACAACGGCGCCTACACCTATACCCCGAATCTTACTTCTTTGCCTGGCGGTACGCAGGACGTATTCACCTATGCGTTAAAAGGCGCTAATGGCGAGGTAGTGACCGCAACGGTGACGATCAATCTAGGGGTCAGCGTGGACGGTAGCAGCGGCGGCGCGCTGGTCTTCTCGGGTACCGAAACGGATGACGTTTTTGCTATTTATGACACTGATTTTGTCTCCGTGGATGGAGGAGAAGGCCGTGATACGCTGGCCTGGCATGGTAACGGTGAACTGGTATTGAATAGCATCGCGGACAAGGTCAGCAATATCGAGGTTATCGATCTGCTGTCCGGCACCCAGGCGGATAACCTGGTGATCGCGGTACAAAGCGTTGTTGGTGTCACCAACGGCGAGAATACGTTGTATATCACGGGTGAGGCCGGCAATACCGTCACGTTGCTCGACAGTTGGGTGGGGAGTGGTAGCGTGGTGGTCGATAGCGTGACTTATACGCACTATGTCGCCACGGCGGAAGATGGCAGCGCGGTTCATCTTTACGTGCAAAAAGATATCGCCTTGTCCTCTACCGTTTATCAGGACAGCACCAACGGTGCGGTGTATGAGGTGGCTAGCGGTAGCAGCCAGGCGATCACCGGTACCGTCGATGACGATACCTTCAACGTTAATGACACAAGCTTTGCTAGCATTGACGGAGGCGCAGGCAAAGATACGCTGGTCTGGAATGGTTCCGGCACCTTATTGCTCAGCGATATCGCCAGCAAAATCAGTAATATCGAAGAAATTGATCTGCTGAATAACGGCGAAGCGGATAACCTGGTCATCACGGCGCAGAATGTGGCGGACATTACTGACGAGTACAACACGCTGTATGTTAAAGGCGCGGCTGGCGATACCATGACCTTGAGCGGTAGCTGGCAGTTGTCCGGCAGCGTGGTGGTCAACAACGCCAGCTATATTCACTACACCAGCACCACTGCTAGTGGTGAAACGGTGCACTTGTATATCGACAAGAATATACAACTTAGTGCAACCGAGAGCGTATCGGAAACCAACGCGGCGGATATCACCGGGCAGGTAAGCCTGGTCAGCGATCACGTTGCCAATACGGCCACCATGCAAGAAGCAAGCAGCAGCTTTACCAGCGATAGCTTTACGGTGCAGGACAGTAGCGATTTGCAAACGATCGGCCTGAGCGTTTCGGGCTCCATCAATGGCGGCAACACTGTCACCGTTGCCTGGTCGCTGCAGGTCTACAATACGCAGACTTACACGTGGCAAACGGTGGAAAACGGTAGCCAGGCTGTCACCAGCGCCAGTGCGTTAAATATTGAACTTAATGGTTTGGGCGCTGGCACCTACCGCATTGTGGTGGACAGCACGCAGAGCGGCTACAGCGGTTTATTGTGGCAAACCACCTACAATACGCTCAACGTTGCGGTGAATGTCAGCATTGTCAGTACCACCGATTATGTGGTGACGGCCAGCTCGAACGTCGGCGGCTCCGTCTTCGCCAACGACGCAACCAGCGACGGGAGCCAGTTAGTGGTGAAATCGGTTGCTGCCGGCATTGTCACTGCGGCGGCAAACTACTCGCTGGTGAGCGTTGCGGGTACCAGCATCGCCGGGACTTACGGCACGTTGATCATCGCCAGCGATGGCAGCTACACCTATACGCTCAATAGCGGCTCAGTGATTCAACTGGCCGGCAGCGAAGATTCATTTACCTACGTCCTGTCTGATGGTTCGACAAAAACGCTGGTGATGACGTTAGGCGTCTCGGTAGACGGCGCCGAAGGCGGCGAGTTGATTTTTGCCGGCTCGGTGGGGGATGACAGTTTCACCATTTACGATACCAACTTTACCTCGCTGGATGGTAAGTCTGGTATCGATACGCTGGTATGGAACGGCAGCGGTGATCTGCAACTTGGTACTATAGCCGATAAGGTAAACAATATTGAAATCATTGATTTGCAAAGCAATGACAGTGCGGCGGCGCTGATATTAACCGCCGACGATATTGTGAGCGTTACCGACGACAGCAATACGCTGTATGTGCGTGGCGGCAGTGAGGATTCCCTCTCACTGCAAGGGGTTTGGGTGGTTAGCGGTGTGGAAACGCTGAATAACCTGACGTATACGCTCTATACCAGCACTACCCTTGACGGTATCACGGTGAATCTGTACGTCCAGGAAGGGCTAACCTTCAATGAGCTGAACCAAGAGATCGTTGCCAATAGCCTTCTGCCAGAGGACGACGCGGGCAACCTGTCGGTGGTGTCCATTAGCCAGAATGGCGAAGTGGTGGATGTCACAGAGGGCGTAGGCAGCCTGAAAGGAGCATACGGCACGCTGTCAATCGATAGTGAAGGCCACTATTCCTATATCGTGGATGATGCCTATGCCCATAGCGGGCTGGTGGAAACCTTTACCTACGCCTTATCGGACGGCAGCAGCGCTACGCTGGCCTTCAATCTGGGTGTGGATGTCGACGGCAGCGAAGGCGGTGAACTGACCTTTACCGGCACCAGCGGCGCAGACATCTTTGACGTTTACGATACTGACTTTATCTCCATCAACGGTGGGGACGGCAACGATACGCTGTCTTGGCACGGCAGCGGTACGCTAAACCTGAGCATTATCTCCTTGAAGGTCAAAAATATTGAGGAAATTGATCTGCTCAATGACGGGGAAAATGACAACCTCGAGATCAGTGCGGAAAGCTTGCTGAAAGTCACCGATGACAATAATACGTTATATGTCAGAGGTGCGGACGGCGATTCGATTACGCTGAATGGCACTTGGGAAGCCGCTGGCTCGTTATTGGTGAATGGCGTTACCTATAACCATTACACCAGTTCCACAACCGACGGCGCCGTTGTTCAACTCTATGTTGAGGATGACGTCACTATTGGTTAACCACCATTAATACGCAATAAATAACAGGCTGGCATTTCCGTGCCAGCCTGTTATTGCCACTGTTATAAGCGGTTTAAATATCCATTAGATAATTCAGGTTGTTTTAAAAACATCATGATAAGAAAATTAGTTACTGTGCTGTGTTTTATTAGCATGCCATGTTCATTTGCCGGCGAGAAAATCTCCTCGCCTGATAAACACCAGAATGACAGTGAAGCACCGGGTGGGTTTTGGGGCGTATTTTCAGCTATCCCAACCCCACAGAATATGCCGGCTGGCAGTAATGAACTGGCCGATAAATTACAGGTTTCTCCTGCGGAAATTGAATTGCGCCCGTTAGGAAAGCCACCACAAAGCCAACAAGCTGATCGCATGATTAACTGGCTGGATGCTATTCACGTTGCGGTTAATCGCCATCCTTCTATTATTAGCAGCGTCGCCTCCCTGGAATCTACCGGCTTTGGGGTGGAAGCGGCTAATGCGGGCTACCTTCCCAATATTTCTGCGGGGGTCACCTCTGGGCGCCAGGAAGATAAGGGCACCGGCCAGATAGCAACGCTTGGCCTATCACAGATGCTGTATGACTTTGGCAAAACCGGCAGCATGGTGGATCTGGCTAGCGCAAAGTTTCTGCGCCAACAGGCCAGCGTATTAGAGCAGGTTGACAGTATTATTCAACAGACGGCTCTGGCGCTGAACGAGGTATACCGCTACGCGCAATTGGTGGAAAACGCCAGGCTCCAGGTTGCTTCGCTACGTGATATTTTGAAATTAACGCAAATGCGTGCGCAGGCAGGGGCCAGCTCCCGTATTGATCCCGTGCAGGCGCAGGCGCGCGTTGAAGCGGCAGAGGCTCAGCAGCAAGAAATGGAGATCAAACTGCAGCAGGAAAGATTCCTGTTGCAATCATTGCTTGGCCAGTCGGTGGTGGAAGCGCAGCTGTCTGCGCCGCAGGATCTGTTGCCGTTGATTCAGCGCGAGGGGGAACGGGTCGATCTGAATAAAAACCCCACGGTGTTGGTAGCGCAGGCGGATGCAGTGATTGCCAAGGCGGAATTACGTAGTTATAAAGCGCAGCGTTATCCAACGCTTTCACTTGAGGCAAGTTCGAACAAATACGTCGGCAATATCGCTGACTACCAAACTCGCAGCCAATATAACAATGTCTACCTGTCGTTAAACAGTTCGATTTATCAGGGCGGCGCCCTGGTGGCGCAGGAAAACGCCAGTGCCAAAGCATTGGAAGCGGCGCGGACGACTATCGACAGCAAGAAAATACAACTAACCGACCAGCAGCGCAGCTATTACCATAATATCCTTGGTTTGCAGCGTAATATCAAAATTTTAAAAAAACGTATGGAAACTATTACCGAAACCCGTGCGTTATATCGTGAGCAATATTTGTCGTTAGGCAATCGCAATGCATTGGATCTGCTAAATGCCGAACAGGAAATCAGCCGGGCTCAGCTTGATCTTATTAATGCCGCCTGTGATTTGTGGGCCTCTGAATTAAACTATGTTGTGTTATCCGGTATGGCCAGGGACGTTTTTAATTTGAATAACAAGATTATTCATGGGTTACGTATTGCTCCGTAGAATAATTGAAGCTTGCTGAAGGTTAATGTAATGGATAAAGAAGATAATAACGGTAAGGCAACTGCCTCATCGGGCCATAAAATGCATTATGCTCCCTGGCTTGATGCGTTATTGCTGGTGGCGAAGCATTATCGCCTTGATGGCTCGCCCGAACGTGTGCGCGGTGAAGCCGAATGGCATTCACAGCATCAGCCGCAGGAGTTACTGATTGAAAACATGGCGCGCCAACTCGGTTTGCTGGTGATCTTTGAGCGCTTTCACCCCGGTATGTTGGATCCCTGGCGCCTGCCGTTGATCGCCGATTTTGGCGAACGCGGGGTTGGAGTGATCACCACCTGTGGCGATGACGGCAAGGTCACCGTTGTTCTCAACGGCGAAAAGCAGCTGCAAACAGTGCTGACCGCTGATGAGGTTGGCGAAAATGTTCAACGCGTGCTGTTGGTCAAGCCGGAAACGTCAATACCGGACGCCCGGGTGGACGACTATATCAAACCCTACCGCGCAGACTGGCTGTGGCAAACCATCCTGAAGGAGTGGCCGGGCTACGTTAACGTCATGTTTGCTTCACTTATTTCAAACGTGCTGGCGCTGTCGGCCATGCTTTTTACTATGCAGGTTTACGATCGGATTATCCCTTCGCAATCTGAGCCGTCGCTGTGGGTGCTGTTCGGTGGCGTGGCGATCGCACTGACCTTTGTTTTTATCATGCGCATTACCCGCACCCATATTTCAGACACCATCGGCAAACGCGCCGATCTGCGCATTTCCGATCGGGTTTTTGGCCACGCGCTGCGCATTCGTAATGATTTGCGGCCAAAATCGACCGGATCGTTCATTGCGCAAATTCGCGAATTGGAGCAGGTACGTGAACTGATCACCTCCACCACCGTTTCGGCCATGGCCGATCTCCCGTTTTTGGTGATTTTCCTGTTTATTCTTTGGTTGCTGGGCGGTGGATTGGTGTTGGTACCGCTGGCGGCCATTCCGCTGATTGTGATTCCCGGCCTGCTGGCCCAGCGCGCGTTGGCGCGGCTATCGAGAGATACCATGCGCGAATCTGCGGTCCGCAACGCGATGCTGGTGGAGTCTGTTCAAGGCATGGATGACATCAAACTGCTGCGTGCTGAACCCTACTTTCAAAATCAATGGAACCACCTGAACGAGGTCATCAGTAAGTCATCTAAAAAACAACGGTTTATTAGCGGCTTGCTGATGAGCTGGACCGGAGAAGTCCAATCGTTCACCTATGTCTGCGTGGTGCTGGTTGGCGCTTTCTGGGCGATGGAGGGCGAGATCTCAACCGGGGTGCTGATTGCATGCTCGATGCTCTCTTCGCGCATGATGGCGCCGCTCGGCCAACTGGCGATGATCTTGTCGCGTTGGCAACAGGCGAAAGTTGCGCGTGAAGGGCTGGAAAACCTGCTGCGGTGCGAAGTCGATCAGCCAGAGCGCGTTGTGCAGGTGCACCGGGCAAAAATCTTTGGCGACTACAGCCTTACGGCAGTCAGCTACCGTTACGATCCCACAGCCACCAGGCCGGTGCTAACATTGCCGCAGTTGACCATTAAACAAGGCGAAAAAGTGGCCTTGCTGGGCCGGAACGGCTCGGGTAAATCGACGCTATTGCAGATGCTGGCCGGCCTGCTACAGCCCAATGACGGGGTTATTTTGCTTGATGGCATCCGCCTGTCGGCCCAGGATCCGTTGGATGTCCGGCGCGACGTGGGCCTGGTGGGGCAACAGTCTTCGCTGTTTTTTGGCACCCTGCGTGAAAACCTGTTGATGGGCATGCCGTTGGCGACGGAAGAAGAGCTGGCGCAAGCGCTGGCGATCAGCGGCGCGATCGATTTTATCCGTAACCTGCCGGAAGGGCTCGATTATGTGCTGCAAGAAGGGGGAAAAGGCCTGTCCGGCGGGCAGAAACAGCAACTGCTGTTGGCGCGGGCGCTATTACGCCAGCCCAGCGTGCTGCTCTTGGATGAGCCGACGGCCTGGTTAGATGACGGTGTTGAAAAGCACCTAATCGAAAAACTGAGTGCCTGGATGGGCAACCGTACGCTGATTATCGCCACCCACCGCCCGGCGGTGATGCAATTAGTGGATAGGATCATTCTGCTCGATAATGGGAAAATTGTTCGTGACGGCACGAAGGCTGAAATGCTGATGCCTGCACCGGTAAAACCGGCAGCCGCGCCCCGCCAAGGGAAAGTGAACCTGGCCGCGCAGGGGGCTCCGCTATGAGACGTTTTGCACTTGCGCGGTTTTTGCCGTGGTTACGCCGCAGTAGCACCGCGTTGAATAGCCTGTTTTCATCGGGAGGGTTAATTGTTTGGTCGGTGCTACTGTTATTGCTGGCGCTATTCCTGTGGGCTTCAAACTTTGAATTGGATGAAGTCACCGTTGGCATCGGCAAAGTCGTGCCCAGCTCACATGAACAGGTTGTGCAGTCGCTGGAAGGGGGGATCCTGAAAGCGTTGATGGTGCATGAAGGGGATGTGGTTGAAGCGGGGCAGGTGCTGGCGTTGTTGGATCCCACCCAGCTCGAATCCGGCGTACAGGAAAGCACCTCGCGCCTGCGAGCCGCACTGGCGACGGTGGCCCGCCTACAGGCGGAAACGGAAAACCGTGAACTGCAGTTTCCATCTGAAGTCTTTGAGGATGAACACCTCGCGCTGGCGGAAACCGCGCTTTATCACTCGCGTAAAGAAAACCTGGCAAAAAGCCTTAGCGGGCTGCGTGAAGCGCTGGCTCTGGTTAACCGTGAGCTACGGTTAACTTCTTCTCTGGTGGCGAAAGGTGCGGCAAGCGATGTGGAAGTGCTGCGCCTGAAGCGCCAGGCGAATGAATTAGAGACGAAAATCCACGATACGCAAAACCAATATATGGTGCGCGCCCGCGAGGAATTGGCGAAGGCGAACGCCGAAGTGGCGGCCCAGCGTTCAATTATCTTCGGCCGCGCCGATTCCCTGAAGCGAACCACCATTATCGCGCCGGTGCGCGGGATTGTGAAAAATGTCGAAATTAATACGGTCGGCGGTGTGGTTCCGCCGCGCGGTAACCTGATGGAAATTGTTCCGTTGGATGAGCAATTGATGATTGAAGCAGAGATTGCTCCGCGCGATGTGGCATTTATCACGCCAGGCCAGCGTGCGGTGGTTAAACTCACCGCCTACGATTACCACATTTACGGCGGGCTGGAAGGCAAGGTCGCCTTTATCTCCCCAGATACCATTCAGGATGAGGTGCACAGAGACAAATATTTTTATCGTGTCTATGTGCGTACCGAGATGGATTATTTAGTGAATGCCGCAGGGAAAAAATTCCCGGTTTACCCTGGGATGATTGCCGTGGCGGAGATCCACACCGGCAGTAAGACCATCATTGATTATCTTTTGAAACCGCTGAACCGCGCAAAAGAGGCGTTACGCGAAAGGTAATGCATTCATGGCAAGGGGGAATGCGTGCTTCCCCCGGCGCCGATATGCTGGCTTCACACTCTGGGCTGCGTGGCGCCGCTGGATCATCGGGGCGCATAATATTGCCCCTGATGAATCAGGCGATCGGCCGATAAATCACCGTCTTGCAGGCCTGGCCCTCCGGGCAGCCCCGGCAACTGCCCGGAAGGCAGCTGTCGGGGGCTTGCGTAATGCGCTCCGCTTTGCCCAGCAAGGTGAGCTGATCCAGCATCGCTTGCACCAGCGGCAACGGTTCCGCCAGCTTTTCACTCAACTGACGGGCCTGTGCGCTGCCATACAGCGCCAGCGCATCGCGCACTTGCAGCAACCCTGCCATCAGTGGCATGCCCGCTGGCGGTTATCACAACAGCCGGTAGCCGCTGCCGGTGCCGCCAGGTGCACTGTCACCCGGTTACGCGCGCGGCGCAGGCCGAACCACACCAGCAGGTTCACGATGATCACCGCCGCGATGGCCGTCAGGCTGTAGGTTGGGTGCTGGTGGAAGGTCGCCGTCTGGTAGAACAGGGTCGCCAGCGAATAGGCGATGTTCAGCCCCCACAAAATGGAGAACGTCATCCAGCCGCGGTTTGCCTCACGGGCGATCGCCCCCATTACCGACACGCAAGGAACGTACAGCAGCACAAAAATCAGGTAGCTGTAGGCGGCTATCGGGCTGCCGAATTTGCTGCTCATGGTCCCCATCGAGCTGGCTTCCATCTCACCGTCACCTTTACTGGCTTCTATCGGGTTGGCCAGCACGCTCAGGCTAAAGGTGTTCTTCAGGCCCTGCCAGGTTTCATCCACCGCGCCGCCCAAGGCATCCAGCAGGTTAAAGCTGGCGGGATCGAAAGGCTCATTCGTCAGATGTTCGGCGGTGTACAAAGTATTCAGCGTCCCGACTACCACCTCTTTCGCCATCGCGCCGGTAACCAGACCTACGGTTGCCTGCCAGTTGTCACGCTGCACACCCATCGGTTGCAGCAGCGGGGTCAACACCCGCGAGACGGAGGCCAGTGCTGAATCATTAATGTTATCCGCCGGTTTGCCGCTAAAGGTGAAGCTGTTCAGCCCGCCGATAAATACGCAGGCGATAACGATCACCTTGCCCGCGCGCAGCACAAAGCCTTTCAGGCGTTGCCAGGTTTGCAACAGCAGGCTTTTCATCAACGGCACGTGATACACCGGCAATTCCATCACGAACGGAGTCGCTTCACCGCGCATAACGGTATGTTTCAGCACCAGCCCGGTGAGAATGGCGGCCATAATCCCGAGCAGGTAAAGCGAGAACACCACGCCGGCACCGTGCTGGCCGAAAAAGGCGGCGGCGAATACGGCGAAAATAGCCAACCTGGCGCCGCAGGACATAAACGGCGCCATCATGATAGTGAGCAGGCGCTCACGCGGCGCATCCAGGGTACGGGTGCCCATGATCGCCGGCACGTTGCAGCCGAAGCCGACGATCAATGGCACAAAGGATTTGCCGGGCAGGCCGAGCGCCTGCATCAGCCGGTCCATAACGAACGCGGCGCGCGCCATGTAGCCGGAATCCTCCAGAAACGACAGAAACAGATACATCATGCCAATCTGCGGCACCAGGGGCAGAACGGTATTGATACCGCCGCCGATGCCCTGGGCCAGGAACAGGGTCAGCCAATCGGGGAAATGCAGGGTGAAGCCCAGCCACTGGGTGCCCTGGATAAACAGGGCGGCCGAGCCGGTATCAAATATCGGCTGCAGCGCGCCGCCGATATTAATGGCTAACAAGAACATCAGGTACATCACCAGCAGGAAGATGGGGATCCCCAGCCAGCGGTTGAGGATCACCTTATCCAGGGCTTCGGTCAGGCGATTGGGCGTTGCGTCACGCGGGTTGCTGACCACTTCGCAGATGGCGGCAATCGAGCGATAGCGGGCATCGGCGATCATCAGGCCTGGATCTTCATGCTGTTGCAGTTGCAGCCCCTTGCGGATGGCGGGCAACAGTTCCGTGGCCTGGCCGGCCAGCGCGTGGCTGTAGATATCGCCTTCCAGCATTTGCAGCGCCAGCCAACGGCGGCGGCCGGAAGACAGCGCCGGCGGCATGGCCTGGCTCAATTCGTCGATGGCGTTCAGCAGCGGCGCCGGGTAGCTGACCAACGCTTTAAGTTGGTTGATGCGGTGGGTGTCAATCATCTGTTTGAGCACCCCGATACCGTCGGCGCGGGTAGAAACCATGGGCACGACCGGGCAGCCCAAGCGTTCAGACAGCGCCGCAACGTCAATTTCAATGTGCTGGCTGTGGGCGATATCCAGCATATTGAGCGCGATAATGCAGGGGATGCCGAGCTCCAGCAACTGCAGCGTCAGGTAGAGGTTGCGCTCCAGATTAGCGGCGTCAACCACGTTAATCAGCAGATCGGCATTGCCGCTAAGGATGTAGTGGCAGGCGATCTGCTCATCAAGCGAGGTTTGTTCGGAAATGGTGGTCAGGGAATAGGTGCCGGGGAGATCGACAAGCGTGATGTCGGCCATTGGGGTGGTGAAATGGCCTTCTTTGCGTTCTACCGTGACGCCAGCCCAGTTGCCGACGCGTTGGCGCGCGCCCGTGAGCTGATTAAACAGGGTGGTTTTGCCTGAGTTGGGGTTGCCAATAAGGCCGATTGTCAGTGCTTTCATTAGATAAATTCTTTCATCATTCAGTCAGTCGTTCAGCCATGAGAGGGCTGCATACGAGCACAAAGCGTTATGGCGGCTTAAGGCGTTACGAACGATCGTCCAGCTGCAGCAGCGCCAAATCTTTTTTGCGTAATACCAGGTTGACCGAGCGTGCTTTAATTTCTACCGGATCCCCCAGTGGCGCAATACGTACAATCTCAATGGATGAACCCGGCAATATACCGAGGGACAATAACTTTTGCCGATAGGCCGGGCTTATCTCGCTGGTGAACCCAATAACTTTATAGGGTTTGTTAATTGCAATAATCATGTTCTTCCTTAACTGATTAATACGTCATATGGCATATTTTATTCAAGCCTGGCGGCAATAATGATTGCGTGTGAAATGAAATAGCCCAGGCAGCCACAGAGAACACTTTTTATTCTCGTTAGGTTAAATGGTATTGAGCATCATTATCAACGGCAACATAAAAAACGCTGTATTAGTAACTGTATGTAAGGATTGTCATATCCGGTAGTGCGGCTCATTTGTTGTGAACCCATTGTTATATGCAGGAAAATATATGGTGTGATTTGTTACTGCGTAAAATAATTATTCATGAGCTTGCGCTGTGTGCCGGGGTATTTATTGAAGGATACTGCTAAACGTTGCTGCGGTAAGATTATTCATTAGCAATAAAATAAATGATGTTGGTTTAGTTTTTGTTGATATTATTATGAGGTGTGTGCGTATTGCACGCTTTTTTTGATTGCGCGCTTATTGCCCCTAAATATGCCTTGAACAGTTACGGCCTCATCCCCTTCCGGCTCTCTGCGGTAATTGGCCAGGCGGAAAGCATAGGGTGGGTGTATGAACCGGGCACATGGGTAACACTTTACACCGGGCACATGGGTAACAGGTTATAACTGGCACAGTTAACGAGATAGGGAGGTTTACTGTGCCTTGGCCTGAGAGTGTTACCATGCAACGTTTGCAATTTGTCACCGCTTGTCTGAAGGGCGATACTTCTGTCGCTGAGCTATGCCGCCGTTTCAACATTAGTCGCAAAACTGGCTATAAGTGGCTGTCCCGATTTTCTCCTGATGATATTTCCTCTCTTTCTGACCATTCCCGAGCTCGCCATCATCAACTTTCCATACCGCTGCCAACGGTGGAATTGCTTCTTGAGAAGAAACAGCAGCACCCTACATGGGGCCCGGAAAAGATAAGACAATTACTTTTGAATATGGATGTTTCGGATGTGCCCGCTGCCAGTACTATTGGGGGCATATTTAAGATCCATGGCCTGACAAAAAAACGTAATCGATTGAAATACAAACCCAAACGGTCTTATGTGCTCCATAAGATAAACCAGCCAAATGATGTCTGGAGCGCGGATTTCAAAGGCAAGTTCACCCATACAACCGGACGTTGGTGTCATCCTTTCACACTGACGGATAACTACAGCAGAATGGTACTTGCCTGTGATGCCACGTATTTACCCGATGGGAAATTTGTCATTCCCTGCCTCGAGCGAGTCTTCCACGAATGTGGTTTGCCCCAGGTTCTACGCACCGATAACGGTCCACCTTTTGCCGGTGCCGGGCTGTGGGGATTAAGCCAGATGTCTATCTGGCTAATCAAATGTGGTGTTACTCCCGAGCGAATTCGCCCAGGGAAACCGACAGAGAATGGACGTCATGAAAGAATGCACAGAACAATGAAAGAGGGAATGAAACAGTGTCATAAATTTGCCTCTCTGGAGGAACAACAGACATGGCTAAACACATGGAGAAAAGAATTTAATGAAGTTCGGCCACATAAGGCTCTGGGAGGAAAAACGCCCCAATCAGTCTGGTGTCCTTCCCCCCGGATTTATACTGGGGCACAAAAGGAGATGCCGGTACCAAAGGGGGCGAAGTTACTGCGTGTGGAAGTGAAAGGTGATTTATGGTTCAACGGCCGACGAATCTTCCTATCGGAGGCCCTCAGGTATGAATGGGTGTGGATGAAAGAAGTTGACGATGACACGGACGAAATAGGGTTCGGGGAGTTGGTATTGGCCCGGTACGATAGACAGAACCATCGTATAATCCGGGCTGATTAAAGAATAAATGCGTTACCTATGAGGCTGGTCAGATCTGTAACCTATGTGCCCGGTTCATACATGGGCAGTGCCCTGGTGCGGGTGCCTGGTTGAACTTTGAGCGCTTGGCGTGATTTATCGCATAAAGATCTTGCCATCAGGCAGCGGCCAGTACATAATTGCGCTCGCTCCAGACGATGGGGCTAGGGAAGTTGTTTGTTATCAGTGTGTTATGTATGGCAGCAACAATCCTTACTACGCTTTCAACGTAGTGCTGTTATAGCATTAACGGTTTTTTCGGGTTTTACACCCAATGCGACGCGGGAATAGCTCAGTTGGTAGAGCGCAACCTTGCCAAGGTTGAGGTCGCGAGTTCGAGCCTCGTTTCCCGCTCCAATTTCTCTCCAAAGAAAATCCATTTGGCTAACAGAGCCAAGATGGTTATTTCGCCTTTCTATTTATCCCTCAAAAATGTTGTGAACAGAGTTATCCACAGCTTGTGCGAATGCCGCGGCCGGCCTGGACTCATGCAGCAAATAAAGAAAAATATGTAATTTATTGATAAATATGTATATTTTTTTATTGAAAAACGTTATGCCGATCGCTTGCTCTTTTTGTTGCAGTTGAAAGACAAGGCATTTTTATTTTTATGCACAAGTCCACAGGCTGAGCGAGCGGGGGGAATACCGGGGGATAAAACCCGTTTCAGGCATCTCTCGGCAATCCTTTTTCAACGGCGCGGATAAGGCGTTTTTTCTGCGTGGTCAATACGGCAATTCCCTGTTCGGCACGCCGTGCCAACTGTTGTTCCAACGCCCAGGCGATATGCTCATCCAACATGGCGCTTTCCCCTTGCCGTGCGCGCAGGGCCAGAACGGCGCTGTCCAAATAGGGCGCATTGCCGAGCGCTACCGCAATGTTGCGCAGCCAGCGCAGGTGGCCAATGCGCCGGATGGCGGAGCCTTCCGTGATGCGCAGGAACTTCTCTTCGCTCCAACCGAACAGCTCAACCAATTCGGGAGCATGCAGCGCGGCGCGCGGGCTGAAGTCATCCTCATCCGTGAGCTGGGAAAAGCGGTTCCACGGGCAAATCAACTGGCAGTCATCACAGCCATAGATCCGGTTACCCAGTAACGGGCGGAACTCAAGCGGGATAACGCCTTCTAACTCAATGGTCAGGTAAGAGATGCAGCGCCGGGCATCGACGGTGTAGGGGGCTACGATGGCACCGGTTGGGCAGGTGGTGATACAGGCGACGCAGCGCCCGCACTGCTCTTGCTGCGGCCGATCGACAGGCAGCGGCAGATCGATCAGCAACTCGCCGAGGAAGAACCAAGAGCCGGCTTCACGGTTTAATATAAGTGAGTGCTTGCCAATCCATCCAATACCGGATTTGGCGGCCAAAGCCCGCTCCATAACCGGTGCGGAATCCACAAAGGGGCGGAAATTCAGTTCACCGCAGTAGGCTTTGATCTGCTCACCCAGCTTCTTCAGCCGCTGCCGCAAAAGTTTGTGATAGTCGCGGCCAAGCGCGTAGCGGCTGACATACCCCAGCTCGGGGTTGCGTAGGGTGCTGGCGAAAGCCGCCTTGGCCGGCAGGTAGTTCATCCGCACGCTGATCACCCGCAGCGTGCCGGGCAGCAGCTCATGTGGGCGGGCACGCAGCATGCCATGGCGCGCCATCCATTCCATCTCGCCGTGATACTGCTTGTCCAGCCACGCCTGCAATTTGGGTTCTTCGGCGCTGAGATCGGTATCGCAGATGCCAACCTGCTGGAATCCTAGCGATTGCCCCCATTGCTTGATATGTTGGGCGAGTTGATTGAGATCAAGGGGATTGGTCATGACGAATCACAATGAGAAACCATACGATAACAGTCTACCACACTCTGTCTGGCCAGCAGACTGGTTGCGGCGCGCGGAACCCAAGGCGGCTGCCTGGCTGGGCATTACCCTCTATGATCTGATGCAGCGTGCCGGCCAGGCCGCCTATGCTCTGGCGCGCGATGCCTATCCGGCCGCCCGGCATTGGCTGATCCTGTGCGGCCACGGCAACAACGGCGGCGACGGCTATGTGGTGGCGCGCCTTGCCGACGCGGCCGGCATTAAGGTGACGCTGATCGCCTGCGACGGCAGCCGCCCTTTACCGCCGGAAGCCACCTCGGCGCGCCAGGCCTGGCAGGCCGATGGCGGCGAGATCCACCTCGCCGGCAGCCCGTGGCCTGCCGATATCGATCTGATTATTGACGGCTTGCTGGGCACCGGCCTGGCGGCCGCGCCGCGCGCGCCTTATGACGCCCTCATTGAGGCCGCCAACCGGGCTTCGGCGCCGGTGGTGGCGCTGGATATTCCCTCTGGCCTGCTGGCGGAAAGCGGCGCGGCGCCGGGGGCGGTGATCCGCGCGGCCCATACCATCACCTTTATTGCCCTCAAGCCGGGGTTGCTTACCGGGCAGGCCCGCGATTGGGTTGGGCAACTTCATTACGGTTCGCTGGGGTTAACGGCCTGGCTGGCGCAACAACCGGCGGCAATCCAGCGTATCACCGCTCGGGATTTAACCCGCTGGCTCCACCCGCGCCGCCCCTGTTCCCACAAGGGTGAGCATGGCCGTTTGTTGCTTGTCGGCGGCGATCTCGGCTTTGGCGGGGCGATACGCATGGCGGCAGAAGCCGCGTTGCGAAGTGGCGCCGGCTTGGTGCGAGTGCTTACTCACATTGAGCATGTGGCGCCGCTGTTAACGGCGCGCCCGGAGCTGATGGTGCAGCGGTTAACGGATGATTCGCTGCAGCAGGCGGTAGCATGGGCGGACGTTGTGGCGATCGGGCCAGGCCTGGGCCAGGGGGCATGGGGTAAGAATGCACTGAAAATCGTGCAATCCAGCGATAAACCTGCGTTGTGGGATGCGGATGCGCTGAACTTACTGGCATTAAATCCTGAGAAGCGGCAGAATCGCGTGATAACACCGCACCCTGGCGAAGCGGCAAGGCTCTTGGGCTGCAGCATCGCCGACATTGAGAGTGATCGCTTACTTTCGGTGCAACGCCTGGTGGAACAGTATGGCGGCGTGGCGCTGTTGAAGGGTGCCGGTACGCTGATTGCCGATGAGTACGGCGCCATGTCCATCGCTGACGTCGGCAACGCCGGCATGGCGTCTGGCGGCATGGGCGATGTGTTGTCCGGTATTATCAGCGGTTTGCTGGCGCAGAAGATTCCGCTGTATGATGCCGCTCGCGCAGGTTGTGTTGTGCACGGCGCTGCCGCCGATTGCGTGGCTGGCAGACAAGGAACGAGGGGGCTACTGGCAACCGATTTGCTGCTGCAGATCCCTCACTACGTTAATCCCGAGTTGATAACAGATATTATCGAATGAAAGAACTCGTTCTACCTTTGCCGGATGAGGCAGCAACTGTCGCACTTGGGGCCGCGTTGGCCAACGCATGCGATCGCGCCAGCGTGATTTATCTTTATGGTGATTTGGGTGCCGGTAAAACCACGTTCAGCCGTGGTTTCCTGCAGGCGTTAGGGCACCAGGGCAATGTTAAAAGCCCGACCTACACCTTGGTGGAGCCTTACGCGCTCACCCCTTTTGCGGTATATCACTTCGATTTGTACCGCCTGGCCGATCCAGAGGAGCTGGAGTTTATGGGGATCCGTGATTATTTCGCACAGGATGCGATTTGTCTGGTGGAATGGCCGCAGCAGGGCGCAGGCGTATTACCGGCGCCCGATCTTGCATTACACCTGCACTATGTCGACGCCGGTCGCCAGGCACAGCTTGAAGCGCTTTCTGCCTATGGTCACCAGTTGTTAGACCGAATTCATAATAAACAGGGATGATGCCGCAATGATGTATGGGTTAAGAAGATTATTCGCCATTGCCCTGCTTGTTGTGCTGGGGCCGTTGAGCGTTGTGGCTGCGCAGGCGGCGTCCTCGTTATCAGATATTCATGTCACTAACGCCAAGCGTGAGGCGACGGTGTCGGTCAGCTTTAACGGGCCGCCCGCTTATGCCTTTTTCCCGTTGCATGGCCCGGATCGGGTGGTGCTGGACGTGAATCAGAGCGGCAAGGTCAGCGGCCTGCCGCTGAATTTTAGCGGCCAAAACCTGGTGAAAAGCATCCGCTCAAGCCAGCCGAAAGATGCGCAAAGCGTCAGGCTGGTGTTTGATCTGACCGCGCGCGCTAAAACCCGAGCGGTCACGCGCCAGAATGGTGATGTTTATACCGTGGTGTTTACCATTGTGGCTGAAGGCAACGCGCCCGCTACCCGCGTGGTTCGCCAGGCGCCAGCCCCGGCCCCGGTGTTCACGCCTGCGCCAACGCCAACGCCTGCCCCGGTGGTGAGTGAGCCGGTCAGGCCGGCACAGAAAGCGCCAAGCGGCAGCAACCCCTTTAAGAATAAACCGGTGGTTGCTGGCGTTGCCACATCCAGTACGCCGCGCAGCAGCCGGGTTTCAGCCGGTTCCGGTAACCGCGTGGTGGTGGCGATCGATGCCGGCCACGGCGGGCAAGATCCCGGCGCCATCGGGCCCAACGGCCTGCAGGAAAAAAGTGTGACCATTGCCGTTGCCCGCCGCCTGCAAGCGCTGCTGGATGACGATCCGCGCTTTAAACCGGTCTTGACGCGCAACGGTGACTATTTTATTTCGGTTATGGGGCGTTCAGACGTTGCGCGTAAGCAGGGGGCCAACGTGCTGGTTTCCATCCATGCGGACTCGGCGCCCAACAAAAACGCCACCGGTGCCTCCGTATGGGTGCTGAACAACCGGCGCGCCAACAGCGAAATGGCCAACTGGCTAGAGCAACATGAAAAACAATCGGAACTGCTCGGCGGCGCGGGCGATCTGCTGGCGAACAGCCAGGCGGATCCGTACCTGAGCCAGGCGGTGCTGGATTTGCAGTTCGGCCACTCGCAGCGCGTTGGTTATGACGTGGCGGTCAAGGTGCTGCGCGAAATGCAGACCATCGGCCTGCTGCATAAGAGCCGCCCGCAGCCCGCCAGCCTGGGGGTATTGCGCTCACCGGATATTCCTTCCCTGCTGGTGGAAACCGGCTTTATCAGTAATCCTTCGGAGGAGCGGCTGCTTGGCAGTAGCGCGTATCAGGAAAAAATAGCCCAGGCGATTTATCGCGGCCTGCGCAATTACTTCCTGACACACCCGCTACAAGCCGACCCAAAGGAGGAAAACCGCCCGCTGGAGGCTTCAGCGGCGGTTAGCAACCCGATCACTACGGTCAGCCAGCCCGAGCCTGTTGCGGCACCGGCGGCCAGCGAACCACGCGAAGGTTACAGCGGCAAGACCCAGATTCACGTGGTGCAGCGGGCTGAAACCCTGTCCGGTATCGCCGAGCGTTACGGCACCAGCATGGCGGCCCTGCGCGATCTGAACACGCTGAAAAAAGACGGCGTGTGGGTGGGCCAACGGCTGAAAGTGCCGGCCGGGCATGCCGCCGCCAGCGTGGCGAAGGCGGCGCCGGCAAAAGCCCGGGCGCCAAAAGCGACCAGGCATAAAGTTGTGAGCGGTGATACGCTATCGTCTATTGCCGCGCATTATGGTGTCAGCGTCAGCGAACTGAAAAGCGCCAACCGGCTGAAATCCGATGTGGCGCCGCTCGATCGCACGCTGACCATCCCACAAGCCTAGCGCTAACCGAAGGAGCCCGTATGCCGATCCAGGTGCTGCCACCACAGCTTGCCAACCAAATTGCCGCCGGTGAAGTGGTTGAACGGCCGGCGTCGGTGGTCAAGGAACTGGTGGAAAACAGCCTGGATGCCGGTGCTACGCGTATCGATATTGATATTGAGCGCGGCGGCGCCAAGCTGATCCGCATCCGCGATAACGGCTGCGGCATCGGCAAGGCCGATCTGACGCTGGCGCTGGCGCGCCACGCAACCAGCAAGATCAGTTCACTGGACGATCTGGAAGCGATTGTCAGCCTGGGGTTCCGCGGCGAGGCGCTGGCCAGTATCAGTTCTGTTGCCCGGCTGACGTTGACGTCGCGCACTGAAGATCAGCAAGAGGCTTGGCAGGCTTATGCGGAAGGGCGCGATCAGTCCGTGACGGTGAAACCGGCGGCGCACCCGCAGGGCAGCACGGTTGAAGTGCTGGATTTGTTCTACAACACCCCGGCGCGGCGCAAGTTTATGCGCACGGAGAAAACCGAGTTTGGCCACATTGATGAAGTGGTGCGGCGCATTGCGCTGGCGCGCTTCGATGTGGCGATCAACCTGAGCCATAATGGCAAACTGATGCGCCAATACCGTGCGGCCAAGGATGAAAGCCAGCATGAGCGCCGTTTGGGCAGTATCTGCGGCGCCGCGTTTTTGCAGCATGCGCTGCGGATTTCCTGGCAGCACGGCGAGCTGTCGATCCGCGGCTGGGTGGCCGATCCCAGCGGCGCCCGCCAGTTGGGTGAGTTGCAGTACAGTTATGTTAATGGCCGCATGATGCGCGATCGGCTGATCAACCACGCCATTCGCCAGGCTTATCAGGATCAACTACAGGAAGCACAGCTGCCTGCCTATGTGCTGTATCTGGAGGTGGATCCGCATCAGGTTGATGTGAATGTGCATCCGGCCAAGCACGAAGTGCGTTTCCATCAGGCGCGCCTGGTGCATGATTTTATCTATCAGGCGGTCACTACCGTTTTGCAGCAGGCGGGTGATACGGCGCAACTGCCGTTGGCGCAGCAAGACGGCGCATCGCCTGCGCCGGTCTGGCAACCGGAAAACCGCGTCGCCGCCGGGAGCAATCATTTCTCGCAGCCGGCGCCGCACCGCGAGCCTTCGCCCGCAGCGAAACCGCCCGTCGCCCGTGAGCGTGCGCCGCAGCCGGCTTACCCCAGCGGCGGCGGCTATCAAAAACGCGAAGGGGAGCTGTACGGCAAGCTGCTGCAGGCTGCTGCTGAACCTGCGCCACCACAGGCAAAGCAGCCGTTGTTCCCACCCGTGGCGCCGGTGCCAGCCGCCGCGCTGGCCGGCAGCCTGCACAGTTTCGGCCGCGTGCTGATGATTCACCCGCCGTGCTATGCCGTGTTGGAACAGCGCCAGCGGTTGGCGTTGCTTAGCCTGCCGGTTGCCGAGCGCTGGCTGCGGCAGGCACAGCTTAACCCGTCGGCCGAAGGGCTGAAACCGCAGCCGTTGTTGATTCCGCTCAAGCTGGCGCTGCATAAAGAGGAAGCGGCGGCATGCGCGCGCCATCAGCAACTGCTGGTGACCATGGGGCTGGATCTGCAATCCGAACACGGGCGTGTGACGCTGCGCGCGGTACCTTTACCGTTACGCCAACAAAATTTACAAAAACTGATACCGGAACTGTTAGGCTATCTGGCCAAATCTGAAGAGATATCGCCCGCCGCGCTTTCTGGCTGGCTTGCCCGCCACCTGGGTAGCGAGCATGAGCAGTGGAATACGTCTCAAGCGATACAATTATTGGCCGACGTTGAACGACTTTGCCCGCAGTTGGTCAAATCACCACCGAGCGGTCTTTTACAACCTGTTGATTTACAGGCTGCGCTGGCAGCCCTTGAGCATGACTGAAACTGACATAACACACCGTCCCCCGGCGATTTTTATCATGGGGCCGACAGCGTCGGGCAAAACGGCCCTGGCGATGGCGTTGCGTGAGCATCTGCCTGTTGAACTGATCAGCGTGGATTCCGCGTTGATTTACCGCGGCATGGATATCGGTACCGCCAAACCGAGCAGGGAAGAGCTGGCGCGGGCGCCGCACCGGCTGATTGATATTCGCGATCCGGCAGAGGCTTACTCCGCCGCTGATTTTCGCGCCGACGCCTTGCAAGAGATGGCCTCGATCAGCGCATCAGGGCGTATCCCGCTGTTGGTCGGCGGCACCATGCTGTACTTCAAAGCATTATTGGACGGTTTATCGCCGCTGCCGCCGGCCGATCCGCAAGTGCGCGAGCGGATTGAGCAGCAGGCGCAGGCGCTTGGATGGGATGCGTTGCATCGCCAGTTGCAGGCCATTGATCCGGTTGCAGCACTGCGAATTCATCCGAATGATCCGCAGAGACTGTCAAGAGCACTGGAAGTTTTTTTTATTTCAGGTAAAACTCTAACGGAAATGACTAAAATTTCGGGTGAATCGTTGCCGTATCATGTTCACCAGTTTGCGATAGCACCGGCCAGCCGGGCGCTGCTTCATGAGCGCATCGCGCTGCGGTTCCATCAAATGTTGGCGGCAGGTTTTGAAACGGAGGCGCGTGCGCTTTTCGCACGGGGAGATTTGCATACGGATTTGCCTTCCATTCGCTGTGTCGGTTACCGCCAGATATGGGCATATTTGTCTGGCGAGATTGGTTACGATGAGATGGTTTATCGTGGTATTTGCGCAACACGTCAGTTGGCCAAGCGCCAAATGACCTGGTTACGGGGTTGGGAGTCTGTCCACTGGTTGGATAGCGAAGCGCCGCAGGCGGCTCTGGACTCGGTCATACAGGTTGTTAGTGCATAGGTTGGGTGAATGTGTACAATTGATGAGTATTCAGCGCGCAAATTTTTTTAGGTCGTTTATTTTAGAGCCGACAGGTTCTTAGTTACAAACAACAAGCAAATAAGGAAAAGATAGAATGGCTAAGGGGCAATCTTTGCAAGATCCGTTCCTGAACGCATTGCGTCGTGAACGTGTTCCGGTTTCTATTTATTTGGTGAATGGCATTAAGCTGCAAGGCCAGATTGAGTCTTTTGACCAGTTTGTCATCCTGTTGAAGAACACGGTAAGTCAGATGGTTTATAAGCACGCTATCTCTACCGTTGTTCCGTCTCGTCCGGTTTCGCACCACAGCAACAACCCAAGTGGCGGCACCAGTAATTATCACCATGGCAACAACCCGTCTGCGCCGCAACAGCCGCAGCAGGAAAGCGATGACGCTGAGTAAAGCGCGTCGCGGTTTGTTGACGATGTCGGGGAGCATAGGCAGCAGAGTTCTGTTTATGTCCCCCGCAACAACGGTTTATATCCGTTTGAGAGGTTGCACGCTTGTTTGACCGTTATGAAGCCGGTGAGCAGGCCGTACTGGTTCATATCTATTTCTCGCAAGACAAAGATACAGAAGATCTCAGTGAGTTCGAATCGCTGGTTTCCTCTGCGGGTGTTGAAGCTTTGCAAGTGGTTACAGGTAGCCGCAAAGCGCCACATCCTAAATACTTTGTAGGTGAAGGAAAGGCCGAAGAAATTGCGGATGCGGTAAAGGCCAGTGGCGCATCTGTTGTCCTGTTTGATCACTCCCTTTCTCCGGCGCAGGAGAGGAACCTCGAACGCCTGTGCGAATGCCGGGTTATTGATCGCACCGGATTGATTTTAGACATCTTTGCCCAGCGGGCCCGTACCCATGAAGGTAAGCTGCAGGTAGAGCTGGCACAGCTGCGCCATATCGCAACGCGTCTGGTGCGTGGTTGGACGCACCTTGAGCGCCAAAAGGGCGGGATAGGGCTGCGTGGGCCTGGTGAAACCCAGTTGGAAACTGACCGCCGTTTGCTGCGCGATCGTATCAGCCTGATCCTCAAGCGCCTGGAGCGCGTCGAGAAACAGCGGGAACAAGGTCGCCGCTCACGTACCCGGGCTGATGTGCCGACCGTATCGCTGGTGGGCTACACCAACGCCGGCAAATCCACCCTGTTTAACCGAATTACGTCTGCCGAGGTCTATGCGGCGGATCAGCTATTTGCCACGCTGGATCCCACCCTGCGCCGTATTTCCGTCGCAGACGTCGGCGATACCGTCCTGGCGGATACCGTAGGCTTTATCCGGCATCTGCCGCACGATCTGGTCGCCGCCTTCAAAGCGACGCTGCAGGAAACGCGGCAGGCATCTTTGCTGTTACATGTGATCGACGCCGCAGATCCTCGCGTTGACGAGAATATTGACGCGGTAAATACCGTGTTGGCAGAGATAGAAGCGGATGAAATCCCTACACTGTTAGTGATGAACAAAATAGATATGCTGGACGACTTTGTGCCGCGTATCGACCGCAACGATGAAAATGTCCCGGTCCGTGTGTGGCTGTCCGCCGCCAGTGGAGAAGGAATTCCGTTGCTGTTTCAGGCGTTGACGGAGCGCTTATCGGGGGAGATTGCGCATTACAAGCTGCGTTTACCTCCAGAGGCAGGCCGTCTTCGTAGCCGTTTCTATCAGCTTCAGGCCATTGAAGACGAATGGAACGAAGAGGATGGCAGCATTGGCATGATGGTGCGTATGCCCATTGTCGAGTGGCGCCGCCTCTGTAAGCAGGAACAGGCTCTGATTAGCTTTATCGTATGATCATATCCTGTTACATTTAGCCTGAAGTACCCAATCATAGAATATGGAGCTAAAACATGGCGTGGAATCAGCCCGGTAATAACGGACAGGACCGCGACCCGTGGGGGAGCAGCAATAATAACGGCGGCAACTCTGGCGGTAACAATAAAGGCGGGCGCGATCAGGGCCCTCCGGATCTGGACGACATTTTCCGCAAGCTCAGCAAAAAACTGAGCAGCCTGGGGGGCGGGAAAGGCACTGGCAGCAATAACAGCGGCGGCACGGGTTCCGGCGGTTCGAACTTCAGCGGCCGGATCTTCGGTATCGCTGCGGTTGTGGTCGTGGTGATTTGGGCCGCCAGCGGTTTCTACACCATCAAGGAAGCTGAACGTGGTGTTGTCACTCGCTTCGGTAAATTCAGCCACCTGGTGCAGCCGGGCCTGAACTGGAAGCCGACGTTCATTGATGAAGTGCGCCCGGTCAACGTTGAATCTGTGCGTGAACTGGCGGCATCCGGGGTGATGCTCACTTCTGATGAGAACGTGGTGCGTGTGGAAATGAACGTGCAGTATCGCGTCACCAATCCGGAAGCGTACTTGTTCAGCGTCGTCAATGCCGATGACAGCCTGAGCCAGGCTACCGACAGCGCCCTGCGTGGCGTGATCGGCAAATACTCCATGGATCGCATTTTGACGGAAGGCCGTACCGTGGTGCGTAACGATACCCAACGCATGCTGGAAGAGACGGTTCGTCCTTACAACATGGGCATCACGCTGCTGGACGTCAACTTCCAGGCTGCGCGGCCGCCGGAAGAGGTTAAAGCGTCCTTCGACGATGCGATCGCCGCGCGTGAAAACGAGCAGCAATACATCCGTGAGGCGGAAGCCTATGCCAACGAAGTCCAGCCGCGCGCCAACGGCCAGGCCCAGCGCCTGCTGGAAGATTCCAAGGCGTATAAGGATCGTACCATCCTGGAAGCCCAGGGTGAGGTAGCGCGCTTTGCCAAGCTGCTGCCGGAGTACAAGTCTGCGCCGGAAATTACCCGTGAGCGCTTGTACATCGAAACCATGGAAAAAGTCCTGAGCCAGACCCGCAAGGTGTTGGTCAATGACAAAGGCAACAATCTGATGGTATTACCGCTGGATCAAATGCTGCGCGGCCAGGCCGGTGCGCCGGCAGACGGCGCAAACAAAGACACCAGCATGATTCGTCTCAACCCGTCGGCGCCGTCCAGCAGCAACACCAACGCGGGCAGCCAACGTAGCAGCACCAGCAGCGGCTCGATCATGGATCAGCGCCGCGCGAATGCGCAACGTGACGACACCATTCGCGTAGGGAGAGAATAATCAATGCGTAAGTCTTTTATCGTAATCCTGATCGTGGTGCTGGTGGCGCTGTATGCCTCACTGTTTGTGGTGCAGGAAGGCCAGCGCGGTATCGTGCTGCGCTTTGGCAAGGTGCTGCGTGATGGCGAAAACAAACCGCTGGTGTATGAACCGGGTCTGCACTTCAAGATCCCATTCATTGAATCCGTGAAAAACCTGGATGCGCGCATTCAGACCATGGACAACCAGGCCGATCGCTTCGTCACCAGCGAGAAGAAAGATCTGATCGTCGATTCTTACCTGAAATGGCGTATCAGCGATTTTAGCCGCTATTACCTGGCCACCGGCGGCGGTGACGTTTCGCAGGCTGAAGTGCTGCTTAAGCGTAAATTCAGTGACCGTCTGCGTTCTGAAATCGGCCGCCTGGACGTGCGCGATATCGTGACCGACTCCCGTGGCAAGCTGATGTCCGATGTGCGTGAGGCGTTGAATACCGGTACCGTGGGCGAAGGTGAAGAAGTGGCGACCACCGAAGCCGATGACGCTATCGCCTCCGCTGCGGCGCGCGTTGAGCGGGAAACCACCGGCAAACAGCCGCAGGTGAACCCGAACAGCATGGCGGCGTTGGGTATTGAAGTGATCGATGTGCGTATCAAGCAGATCAACCTGCCGGTAGAAGTGTCTGATGCTATCTATCAACGTATGCGTGCAGAGCGTGAAGCCGTTGCTCGCCGCCTGCGTTCACAGGGCCAGGAAGAAGCCGAGAAGCTGCGCGCTAGCGCAGACTATGAAGTTTCCCGCACGCTGGCAGAAGCGGAACGCCAGGCGCGTATCACCCGTGGTGATGGCGATGCGGAAGCCGCCAAGCTGTTCGCTAATGCGTTCAGCGAGGATCCGGACTTCTACGCCTTTATCCGTAGCCTGCGTGCTTATGAAACCAGCTTCAAGGGCAACCAGGACGTTATGGTGCTGAGCCCGGATAGCGATTTCTTCCGCTATATGAAGTCGCCTGATTCTACACGGCGCTAACCGGCAACCAGGCAATCAAGGGCCCGTTTGATGCGGGCCTTTTCTTTTTTTGGGGGATGCATGAATCCAACGATTTGGCTGGCGCTGGGCTTGGTGCTGATACTGGAAGGGCTGGGGCCGATGTTGTTCCCACGCGCCTGGCGCAAAATGATTTCGGCGCTGACGCAATTGCCGGACGCCACCTTGCGGCGTTTTGGCGGTGGAATAGTGGTTGCGGGCTGTGTGATCTACTATATGTTGAGCGTACGCCTCGGTGGCTGAAGTCTAGCCCAAAAAATATGCAATCGTATGCTAAAAGTGCTGAAACTCAAAAATTACGATGTTAGAATCCTTTTTTAAGCAACCGGTGATTTCGAAAAATGGGTAAGAACGTCGTCGTACTGGGCACCCAATGGGGTGACGAAGGTAAGGGTAAGGTCGTAGACCTGCTGACCGAACGGGCTAAATACGTTGTGCGCTACCAAGGTGGCCATAACGCTGGCCACACTCTGGTTATTAACGGTGAAAAAACCGTTCTTCATTTAATTCCATCAGGTATTCTGCGTGAAAACGTGACCAGCATCATCGGCAACGGTGTTGTTCTGGCGCCAGATGCACTGATGAAAGAAATGAAAGAGCTTGAAGCACGCGGCATCCCGGTACGTGAACGTTTGTTGCTGTCTGAAGCCTGCCCGCTGATCCTGCCTTATCACGTTGCGTTGGATAACGCGCGTGAAAAAGCGCGTGGCGAGAAAGCGATTGGCACCACCGGCCGTGGTATTGGCCCGGCTTATGAAGACAAAGTTGCCCGCCGCGGTTTGCGCGTTGGCGATCTGTTCGATAAAGCCACTTTCGCCACCAAGCTGAAAGACATCATCGACTACCACAACTTCCAACTGGTTAACTACTACAAAGTGGATGCGGTTGATTACCAGAAAACGCTGGATGAAGTTCTGGCTATCGCCGACATCCTGACGGCGATGGTGGTTGACGTTTCCGAGCTGCTGGACAGCGCACGCAAACGCGGCGATCTGATCATGTTCGAAGGCGCCCAGGGCACCCTGCTGGATATCGATCACGGCACCTATCCGTATGTAACCTCTTCCAATACCACCGCTGGCGGCGTTGCGACCGGTTCCGGCCTTGGCCCACGCTACGTGGACTATGTGCTGGGTATCGTGAAGGCCTATTCCACCCGCGTTGGCGCTGGCCCGTTCCCGACCGAGCTGTTTGATGAAACCGGCGAATACCTATGCAAGCAGGGTAACGAATATGGCGCCACTACCGGCCGCCGCCGCCGTACCGGCTGGCTGGACGCGGTTGCGGTGCGCCGCGCTGTGCAGATCAACTCACTGTCCGGCTTCTGCCTGACCAAGCTGGACGTGCTGGACGGCCTGAAAGAAGTGAAAATTTGCGTTGGCTACCGTATGCCAGACGGCCGCGAAGTGGACACCACGCCATTGGCGGCGGAAGGCTGGGAAGGTATCGAGCCGATTTACGAAAGCCTGCCAGGCTGGAGTGAAAGCACTTTTGGCGTGAAAGAGCACAGCAAGCTGCCGCAGGCGGCGCTGAACTACATTAAGCGCATTGAAGAAGTGACCGGCGTTCCGGTAGATATCATCTCTACCGGCCCGGATCGCAGCGAAACCATGATCCTGCGCGATCCGTTCGACGCGTAATCTGGCCGTTTACGGTTGGTGATCAGACAAACCGGGCATGGCCCGGTTTGTTTTTATCTTCTTTATACCCTTCATACTTCAGGTTGCAGGCTGGCGCCAACCTTATCGTTTAGGCCGAGTTTGCAAGATTATGGCGACATAACCCCGCTCTGAGTCTTTCTGTGCGCTAATATAAATGGCGGCGAACTCTCCGCCTGGTTTATTATCCAATAGGCAGGCCGCGCTCCATAATGATACATCAATGCTGCTGTGGATTATTTGGGTTTGCAGCAAGGCGCATGTCGCAAGATGGGGTGGGCCAAAAGCGCCGCCGTTTCTTTTCGGTATGCCGTAACGCGGCGTATCAAACGGGTAAAGTTATACCCAGAGGTAGGATGTGCAGTTAACAAGCTTTACTGATTATGGCCTGCGGGCATTGATCTACATGGCATCATTGCCGGCAGAGAAAATGACCAGCATTTCGGAAGTGACCGATGTCTATGGCGTTTCCCGTAATCATATGGTGAAAATTATCAATCAATTAAGCCGGGTTGGGCTAGTGGCCGCGGTGCGGGGTAAAAATGGCGGTATCCGGTTGGGCAAGCCGGCAGAAACCATCCGTATCGGCGATGTCGTGCGGGCGCTGGAACCGCTTTCTCTGGTTAACTGCAGCAGTGAATTTTGCCATATCACCCCTGCGTGCCGCCTGAAACAGGTGCTGCATCAGGGCGTACAAAATTTCCTTGAAGAGCTGGATAGATACACGCTGGCCGATATGATCGAGGACAACCCCCCGCTCTACAAGCTATTGCTTGTCGAATAAAATGTTGCTGAGCAGACAAGACTCGGCAGCACCCTGCTGATGACAACGGAGGAACCGCAATGTCACAAGATCCATTCTTGGAACGAGAAGCAGAAAAATATGAATCCCCAATCCCCAGTCGTGAATTTATTCTTTCCCATCTGGCGAAACGAGAAACCCCGGCCAGCCGTGACGAGCTGGCGAAAGAACTGGATCTGAACACGGAAGAAAAGCAGGAGGCGCTGCGCCGCCGTCTGCGCGCCATGGAACGCGATGGTCAATTGGTGTTTACCCGCCGGCAGTGCTATGCCCTGCCTGAGCGCCTGGATCTGCTGCGCGGTACGGTCATTGGCCACCGTGACGGTTATGGTTTTCTGCGCGTAGAAGGGCGCAAGGACGATCTGTATCTTTCTGCCGAGCAGATGAAAATGGCGATCCACGGCGATGTGGTGCTGGCACAGGCGCTGGGCGCCGATCGCAAAGGCCGCCGTGAAGCGCGTATTGTGCGCGTGCTGGTGCCGAAAACCAGCCAGATCGTCGGCCGTTACTTTACCGATGCCGGCGCCAGCTTCGTAGTTCCCGATGATAGCCGCCTGAGCTTTGATATCCTGATCCCGGCTGATGCCGTCAGCGGCGCGCGTATGGGCTATATGGTGGTGGTGGAACTGACCCAGCGCCCGACGCGCCGCACCAAAGCGGTGGGCAAGATCGTCGAGATCCTCGGCGATAAAATGGGCACCAGCATGGCGGTGGATATTGCGCTGCGCACCCATGAGATCCCGCATACCTGGCCGCCACAGGTGGAAAAGCAGGTTGCCGACCTTAGCGAACAGGTGCCGGAAGAGGCGAAAAAAGGGCGTGTCGATCTGCGCCAACTGCCGCTGGTGACCATCGACGGCGAAGACGCGCGCGATTTCGATGACGCCGTCTACTGTGAGAAAAAACGCGGCGGCGGCTGGCGCCTGTGGGTGGCCATTGCCGACGTCAGCTACTACGTGCGCCCGCGCACTGCGCTGGATGACGAAGCCTGCAGCCGCGGCAACTCGGTATACTTCCCTTCCCAGGTGGTGCCGATGCTGCCGGAAGTGCTGTCTAACGGCCTGTGCTCCCTGAACCCGCAGGTGGATCGCCTGTGTATGGTGTGCGAGATGACCATCTCTGCCCAAGGGCGGCTGTCTTCTTATAAATTCTATGAAGCGGTGATGAATTCACATGCCCGCCTGACCTACACCAAGGTCTGGCACATTCTGCAGGGCGATCAGGAATTGCGCGAACAGTACCGCCCGTTGGTCAAGAACCTGCAGGAACTGCACACCATGTACCTGATACTCGATCAGGCGCGTGCGGCGCGCGGCGGCATTGCGTTTGAAACCGAAGAAGCCAAGTTCATCTTTAACGCCGAACGCCGCATTGAGCGGGTAGAGCCGACGGTGCGCAACGATGCGCACAAGCTGATTGAAGAGTGCATGATCATGGCCAATATCGCGGCGGCGCGCTTTGTTGAGAAGAGCAAAGAGCCTGCGCTGTTCCGCGTGCACGATCGCCCAAGCGATGATCATATCACTGCACTGCGTAGTAACCTGAGCGAGCTGGGGCTGACGCTGGGCGGCGGCCTTAAGCCGCAGCCGGAAGATTACGCGGATCTGATGGATGAGATTGAAGATCGCCCGGATCGTGAAATGCTGCAAACCATGCTGCTGCGCTCGATGAAACAGGCGATTTACGATCCGGAAAACCGCGGCCACTTTGGCCTGGCGCTGTCTTCGTATGCCCACTTCACCTCGCCGATCCGGCGTTATCCGGACCTGTCCTTGCACCGTGCGATCAAATACTTGCTGGCGAAAGAGCACGGCGAGCCTGCGCACCGTTGGACGCCAACCGGCGGCTGGCACTACGACTTTGAAGACATGCTGCAACTGGGCGCGCATTGCTCGATGACCGAGCGCCGGGCCGATGAAGCCACGCGCAACGTTGCCGACTGGTTGAAATGCGACTTTATGCAGGATCACGTTGGCTCGGAGTTCAGCGGCGTTATCTCCAGCGTGACGGGCTTCGGCTTCTTTGTGCGCCTGAACGATCTGTTCATCGATGGCCTGGTGCACGTATCAACACTGGATAATGACTATTATCGCTACGATAATATCGGCCAGCGCCTGATCGGCGAGTCTTCCGGTACGGTTTACCGGCTGGGGGATACGGTGGAAATCCGTGTGGAAGCGGTGCATCTGGATGAGCGAAAAATCGATTTCGCACTGGTTTCCAGCAGCCGCAAACCGCGCGGTGCCGGCAAAACCGAGCGTGATCGTGCGAAGAAGGGCGGGAAACCGCAGATGCGCGACGGCGGCAACGGCCGTAAACGCCGCGGCGGTAAGCCACCGGCCAATTTCGAACCGGACAGCGCGTTTCGCAAAGAGGGCGCTAAGCCCGGCGCAGCGGTGAATAAAGACAAAAAGGCGAAGCCTAAAAAAACGTCTGAAAAAACCAAAAAAATTGCGGCAGCGACGAAGGCCAAGCGCGCCGGTAAGAAAAAAAACGCTGAGCAGGGCTAACCTGCCGCAGATCATTATCACCGGCCGGCACTTGCCGGCCGCACAGTCAAAAGAGTCTCATGAGCGAAATTATTTACGGCATTCATGCCGTTAAAGCCCTGTTAGAACGCGATCCCCAGCGCTTCCTGGAAGTGTTTATTCTGAAGGGGCGTGACGATCGCCGCCTGCAACCGTTGATCGCCGAACTGGAAGCCACCGGCATCGTGATCCAGGTGGCGAACCGCCAATGGCTGGATGAAAAGGTGGAAGGCGCGGTGCATCAGGGCATTATCGCCCGCGTGCGTGAAGGGCGGCAGTATCAGGAAAACGATCTGCCAGCGCTACTGGACGGTACGGCGGCCCCTTTCCTGCTGGTGCTGGACGGCGTTACGGACCCGCACAACCTGGGGGCCTGCCTGCGCAGCGCCGATGCTGCCGGCGTTCATGCGGTTATCGTGCCGCGCGATCGTTCCGCCCAGTTGAATGCCACGGCGAAGAAAGTGGCCTGCGGCGCGGCGGAAAGCGTGCCGTTGATTCGCGTCACCAACCTGGCCCGCACCTTGCGTTTGCTGAAAGAAATGAATGTTTGGGTGGTGGGGACTGCCGGTGAGGCCGACCATACCCTGTATCAAAGTAAAATGACCGGCCCGATGGCGCTGGTGATGGGCGCCGAGGGCGAAGGCATGCGCCGCCTGACGCGCGAACACTGTGACGAGCTGATCAGCATCCCGATGGCCGGCAGCGTGTCTTCGTTGAACGTCTCCGTGGCGACGGGCATCTGCCTGTTTGAAGCGGTGCGCCAGCGCAGCTGATCGCCACGCGGCGGCTTCCTCTCCCGCCCGTGGGAGAGGGTAGCCAGCGGCCCAGGCCACTGGGCGGCGAATGAATAAACAGTGGCTCTTAATGCGAAAACCTTTTAGATTCACTATCCGGCCTGTAAAGGGCGCCACTCACGATGACAGGAGCAGGGTATGGATATTATTGGCGCATTAGGTGCGTTCGCGGCTTATTTCTTTAGCGGCTTTGCCATGGTGCTGGTCTTCCTGTTCGTCTACACCCGTATTACCCCACATGATGAATGGACGCTGATCAAACAAGACAATCAGGCCGCCGCTTTTGCGTTTATCGGCGCTTGCCTGGGCTATGTGATCCCATTAGCCAGCGCGGCGGTGAATTCGATCGGCATTCTGGATTATCTGCTGTGGGGCGTGGTTGCGCTGGTGGTGCAACTGTTGCTGTTTGCCGCCGTGAAGCTCTATATGCCGCGCGTGAGCAGCAAAATTGAGGCCAACCATGTGGCGGCCGGGATTTTCCTGGGCGGCGTCTCCATCAGCGGCGGTGTGCTGAATGCCGCCTGCATGAGCTATTGAGCCTAACGGTACAGGATGGCCTGTGAATACCACTGGCCGGGCGTTAGCTTGCTTTCCGTATACATCACGATCAAATAATAACTCGCCCCGCGGGCATTCGCCTGGCGGGCGATCTCCGCCTGAATATCCATCGGGCTGCCATATACCCTGGCGCTGACGTTGGCGATCTTTTCCAATCCGTAAGTTTGCGCGCGAGTCACTTCCTGCGCCTGGCCGGCAATGGCGGCCGGCGGCGGCTTCGGCGTGGTCTGGAATACGCTGCAGGCGCAGAGTAGGCTGATCGTGCATAACAGCGTAATGATGCGGGAAAATTTCATCTATGGCCTCGGCGGCTCTGGCTAATATGGCTCCAGTCTAACGCAATACCGGGTGTTTAAGCATATGTTGGAACCGATTGAACTAATGATTTTTTCCCGGTTTTGCCATGATAAAGAGATGTAGATAGACAGGAGTACCGAGATGATCGAGATTTATGACGAACACGCGGGGGATATCGCGTTAATTCACGCCGTGCCGGCTGGGCAGTACGCGCAGCCGTTGCCAACGGTATTTTTCTATCATGGTTATAGCTCGTCAAAAGCGGTCTATTCCTATTTCGGCTATGCGCTGGCCAAAGCGGGGTTTCGCGTGGTGTTGCCGGATGCCGATTTGCACGGTGAGCGTTTTAACGGCGACGAACCGCAACGCTTGGCGCACTTCTGGGAAATCCTGAAAAGCAATATTGACGAGCTGCCGGCGCTGAAGGCGCATTTTGAGCAGCGCGGGCTGATTGCCGATGGCCGCATTGGCGTTGCCGGGGCTTCTATGGGCGGAATGACCACCTTGGGGGCGCTGGTACGCTACCCGTGGATCCAGGCGGCGGCCAGCCTGATGGGATCGGGGGATTTTATCCAACTGCCGAAAACCCTGTTCCCGCCGCTTGGTGCGGATGGTCAGCCGTTGCCGGCGGCGCAGTGGGCGGCGCGCCTGGCCCCGCTGGCCGACTATAGCCCGGAGCAGCAGGTGGAAAAACTGGCCGGGCGGCCGCTGCTGCTTTGGCATGGGGAAGCCGACGACCTGGTGCCGACAGCGGAAAGCCTGCGGTTGGCGCAAGCGCTGCGGGCGCGGGGCCTGGCGCAACAGCTCACGCTACTGACCGAGCCGAATGTAACGCACCGCATCACCCCGTTGGCGCTGGACGCCACGGCGGCGTTTTTCCAACGCGAGCTGTAACCTCTTCTTGCCCCCCGGCGGCGTTCAGGCGCCGCTTTTCGCGCTTGCGCGGAAATAAACAAAGAAAACGCACTTGTTCCTTGAGTTTCCCGCGCAGCGTCAGTATGATTACGCGTCATTTTTCAGCCGCACACAAACACGTTCCTTGCTTCCATGGGCCGCGGTTGACCCTGACAGGAGGCTGAATAATCCGTAAGGAGCAATTCGATGCGTCATTACGAAATCGTTTTTATGGTCCATCCTGACCAAAGCGAACAGGTTCCGGGCATGATCGAGCGTTACAGTGCGACTATCACTAACGCGCAAGGTCAGATTCACCGTCTGGAAGACTGGGGCCGCCGTCAGCTGGCTTATCCGATCAACAAACTGCACAAAGCTCACTACGTTCTGCTGAACGTTGAAGCACCGCAGGAAGCGATCGATGAGCTGGAAACTAACTTCCGCTTCAACGACGCCGTTATCCGCAGCATGATTATGCGCGTTAAACACGCGGTAACCGAAGCATCCCCTATGGTTAAAGCGAAAGACGAACGTCGTGGCGATCGCCGCGAAGATTTCGCTAACGAAACCACAGATGATGCAGATGCTGGGGATTCTGAAGAGTAATTGCCACCGTGACGGCTAATCGTCTGGTCTTGTCGGGCACTATATGCAAGACGCCGGTTCGAAAAGTGAGTCCGTCCGGTATACCCCACTGCCAGTTTGTGCTTGAGCACAGATCCCAGCAGCAGGAAGCCGGATTCAGCAGACAATCATGGTGCAGAATGCCCGTCGTTGTCAGCGGACAAACGTCACAAGCATTAACTCAAAGATTAACGGTCGGCAGTCAGATCACCGTTACCGGCTTCGTGAGTTGCCATCAAGGGCGCAACGGGCTGAATAAACTGGTGCTGCATGCCGAGCAGATTGAATTGATAGATTCTGGAGACTAGCCAAATGGCACGTTATTTCCGTCGTCGCAAGTTCTGCCGTTTCACCGCGGAAGGCGTTCAAGAGATTGACTATAAAGACATCGCTACGCTGAAAAACTACATCACTGAAAGTGGTAAAATTGTCCCGAGCCGTATTACCGGTACTCGCGCCAAATATCAGCGCCAGCTCGCCCGTGCTATCAAGCGCGCGCGCTACCTGTCTTTGTTGCCGTACACTGATCGTCATCAGTAATCGGCCACTGTCCATTAACGACTTTGAGAGGATAAGGTAATGCAAGTTATTCTGCTTGATAAAGTAGCAAACCTGGGCAGCCTGGGTGATCAGGTTAACGTTAAAGCGGGCTATGCTCGTAACTTCCTGGTACCACAGGGCAAAGCTGTTCCTGCTACCAAGAAAAACGTTGAGTTCTTCGAAGCACGCCGTGCAGAGTTGGAAGCCAAACTGGCTGAAACTCTGACTGCTGCCGAAGCTCGCGCAACCAAGATCAACGAACTGGGTTCAGTTACCCTCGTGTCTAAAGCAGGCGACGAAGGTAAACTGTTCGGCTCTATCGGCACCCGCGACATCGCTGACGCAGTGACTGCTGCTGGCGTTGAAGTTGCCAAGAGTGAAGTTCGTCTGCCGAACGGCGTTCTGCGTACCATCGGTGAGCACGAAGTGCACTTCCAGGTACACAGCGACGTATTCGCGCAGCTGAATGTAGTTGTGGTTGCTGAAGCTTAATCGCTTTTTGCATCACCACGGTTAAAACGCCAGCCTTGTGCTGGCGTTTTGCTTTTCTGTTCCCGGCAAAACGCGCTACCCTGATGGCAACAGGGAGGAACGGTTATGGCACAGATTGTGTTACAGCGCGTCTATGCGTTTAGCGGCCCGGCGCCGCAACATGCTTTTCTTATCGATCGGCTTTGGCCGCGCGGTGTCAGCAAACAACGGCTGGCCGGCGTGCAATGGCTAAAGGAGATCGCCCCAGACACGGCGTTACGCCAGTGGTTCCACCATCACCCAGAGCAATGGGATGCCTTTGTTGAACAATACCGCCGCCAACTGGCGGAAAATGGCGCCTGGCAGCCGCTGGTGGCGCTGTTACGGCACGGCGAACTCCTGACGCTACTCTACGGCAGCAAGGACGAGCAGCACAACCATGCGGTTGTGCTGCGGGATTTTCTGCTGCAACAGCTGCAGCAATGAGGAAACTGACGCTAATGCGGTGGGCGTTAACCGTCAGCGCGCGCGGCGATAGCTGCCATCGGGCTGGCGCTGGAAGGTGATCTGGCGATTATCGACGGTGGTGATCGACAGCGCCGCGACCACCCCGGCGGCATCGCGTGCGATGCGGACTTCCTGCCCGGCCTTCAGGTTGCTTAGCGGCTTGTCGTCGCCTTCCACCTGCGCCATGGCGAAGACGTCGTTCACCGGCAGGCTATTGTCGCGAAACAGCTGCGCCAGCGTCTGCCCCGGTTGGATCTGGTAGCTTAGCCAATTGCCTTGTTCGGGCTGTGCCGTTGCGTCGCCGCCCTGCGGCGGTTCCTGTTGTGGCGTGTGCTGCTGATTGCCGGCCAGGGTATCCTGGCTGCCGGTTTCTGGCGAGTAGGGCCATAACAGTGCCAGCAACAGCAATGCGCCGATGATGATGACCCAGCGGCGGTGGAAATTGGGCAGCGGTTCCATCCAGTGGAATGTGTCCGGGGCATGCCAGATTTTAAGCAGCAACGCTTTTATTGCCTGCCCTTTGCCCTGTTCAACGGCGGGTTGTTGTGTTTCCGCCTCTTCCGGCGTAGCCGCAGCCTCCCGTTCCGTATCTGGCTTCAGGCGTGCGCTGACATTAAGCCAAGTGCGCAGCATCGGCATATATATGCGGGTGGTTTTCCTTTTCCTGGGCGTGATTCTGCCCATGGTGACCTCTCTTTAAGCAGCGTAAAATACCGCAGTATCCATGGTGTAGCGCCAACCCGAGAGCCCGTTTCCGCATAATCCGCTAACTGATTGAATTAAGCTGTGTCCGCGATAGGCAGGGCAAGACGGCCAACGGCCAATTGCGACAGCCTAAAGGCCACTAAGGGGTAACGGCGCCTGATGTTAGCATGCGGGGTATTGTTTCTTTTTCTAGCATAAAAGTCACCATTATCCACACAAGATTTTACCCGGCTTTGCCGCGCTGTTATGCTGCTCCTTGTCTTTTCACCGATTAAAGGAAACCCCCCCAATGACAACCCCTTCTTTTGACAGCGTTGAAGCGCAGGCAAGCTACGGGATTGGTTTACAGGTCGGCCAGCAGTTGCAAGAGTCCGGCCTGGAAGGTTTACAACCGGAAGCCCTGCTGGCCGGTCTGCGTGATGCGCTGGAAGGGAATGCCCCGGCGGTTCCAGTAGACGTAGTGCATCGTGCGCTGCGTGAAGTGCACGAGCGTGCGGATGCCGTGCGCCGTGAGCGCCAGCAGGCGCTGGCGGTTGAAGGCCAGAAATTCCTGGAAGAAAACGCCAAGCGCGCCGAAGTCACGCAGACGGAATCCGGCCTGCAGTTTTCCGTGCTGGAGCAGGGCAATGGGCCAATCCCATCCCGCCAGGATCGTGTGCGTGTACACTACACCGGCCGCCTGACTAACGGCGACGTGTTTGACAGCTCCGTAGAACGCGGCCAGCCGGCCGAATTCCCGGTCAGCGGCGTGATCCCAGGCTGGATCGAAGCGCTGACGCTGATGCCGGTTGGGTCTAAATGGCAACTGTATATCCCGCACAACCTGGCCTACGGCGAACGTGGTGCCGGCGCGTCAATCCCGCCGTTTAGCGCACTGGTGTTTGACGTTGAGCTGCTGGAAATCCTCTAATTTCTTTCCCGCTATTCCCTGGGCGCCGGTTGGCGCCCTTATTTTTTGTGCATTGCCGCGTTTTGGCGCTGTGCGCTGATGCCTGCAGGTTGCGTTTGCTACACTATAGTATCGGCGGGGGATGGCTATTTGGCGTAAAGAAAACTAGTCTGGCAATAAAATAGGTGGTTTAGCATACCTGAGGTGGATGATGTTAGAGCAAATTTGCCAGTTGTCCCGTGAAGCGGGCAAGGCAATCATGGCGGTGTATCACGGCGAGCAACCGCTCGAAGCAGCCAAGAAAAAAGACGATTCGCCGGTGACGGCCGCCGATCTGGCGGCACATGACGTTATCAAACGCGGCCTGGCCGCACTGACGCCGGATGTGCCGTTGCTGTCGGAGGAAGATCCCCCTGCCTGGGAGGTGCGCCGCCGCTGGTCGCGTTATTGGCTGGTCGATCCGCTCGACGGCACCAAGGAGTTTCTGAACCGCAACGGCGAGTTTACCGTCAATATCGCCCTGATTGAAAACGGTGAAGCGGTCATGGGGGTGGTGTACGCCCCGGCGATCGACGTGCTGTATCTGGCTGAACGTGGCAACGCCTGGAAAGAGGAAAATGGCGCACGGCGGAAAATTCACGTCAGCAATGGCCAGCCTCCGCTGGTGGTGGTGAGCCGCTCGCACATGGATGCAGAACTGAAGGATTACCTGAAACAGTTGGGTGAACACCAGACGGTTTCCGTCGGCTCGTCGCTGAAGTTCTGCCTGGTGGCGGAGGGCACGGCGCAGCTTTACCCCCGTTTTGGGCCAACCAATGTTTGGGATACGGCGGCGGGCCATGCTGTGGCCGTTGCCGCCGGGGCGCAGATCCGCGATTGGCAGGGCAAAGCGTTGCTCTACACGCCGCGCGAGTCGTTCCTCAACCCGGGGTTCCGGGTTTCCCTGTTTTAATTAATTCGCCAGTAACTGGTGCAGCATGTTCATCACTTGCTGCACTTCTTCCGGCGTAAGCGCGCCGTCTTTGGCAAACTGAATCTTCCCTTGTTTATCCAGCACGATAATTGCGGAGCCTTTCGGCTGCAACTGCCAGGCCTTCTGCACGCGGCCGTTGTCATCGACAATAAACTGCGACCACGGGAATTCTTTTTTGCTGTCCTCAATACTGCCGCGTACAAAAATCCCGCTACCGACAATGGCATCATCCATATTGATGATTGTCGTCGTTTGGTAACGATCGTGCGGTAGATTTGCCTCCTTGAGCGCTTCAATCAGCGGTGCGTTCATCGCTTTGGCGGCGCTGCGGCCCGCAATATGCTGAATGACGCGCACTTTGCCGCTGAGCTGCGCACTGTTCCAGTTGCCGTAGCTGAATGCGCCATTGGTGTAGCGCAGTTCGCCTTCTTCGCTGACGCCAACCGGCGCGACGCGTTGTTGGGGCTGGAAATTATGTGCTGAAGATAAAAGCGGGGTAAGCAGCAATGATATGGCGAGCAGGCTGCTTGTTTTCATAGGTTCTCCTTGCTGGAAAAAATTACCGTCACAACCTAAACAGCAGAAAGCATAGGTGGTGATAGGCGGTCTGTCCTGTTAGCGGGATCGCAGTTTTTTCCTTTGCAGGATATCACCTGCTTTGTGAATGGATATACTGAAAATTAAGGTAATCACTATACGTAACTCTGTCAAAAAGTGTAAATCTAGTGAATAAATTCACTGTGTGGGAACCAAGTCACCGGAATCCGGTCTACACTAGTGCTATGAAATTGCGTTCAGTCTGAAATGCCGCCACGTTGGCGGCCTATTGAACGCGTGGTCCAACGGGAGGAGAGTAATATAATGAGAATCTTCCATCGCTATAACCCATTGAAAGTGGCCAAGTACGTCAAAACCCTATTCCGCGGGCGGCTGTATATCAAAGACGTCGGCGCGTTTGAGTTCGATAAGGGCAAGATTTTGCTGCCAAAAGTGCGTGATAAACGCCACTTCAGCGTGATGTCAGAGGTTAACCGCCACGTATTGCAGTTGCAGTCAGAAATATGTTGATGCTCTTAGGGCGGGGAACCGCCCGGTACGATTGGGCGGTTCGAAACCACCCCCTCGCTATGGCGAGGAGGTGGGTCTGCCGGGATCAGGAAGGGATAGTTTCATCCGCGGCTTTTGGCAAAACTGCCGCAGGCTTGTCGCTTAGCCTGGTCACCAACAGCTGGTCTATCTTGTAGCTGTCGATATCCACCACTTCAAATTTGTACCCGGCGTATTTCACAAAGTCTGTGCGCTTGGGGATCTTGCGCAGCATATACATCATAAAGCCGCCGATGGTTTCGTAGTTGCCTGCCTGCGGGAAGTCATCGATATCCAGCACCCGCATCACGTCGTCAATCGGCGTGCCGCCTTCAATCAGCCACGAGCTCTCATCACGGGCGACAATCTGTTCTTCCTGGCCCTGGCCGACCAGATCCCCCATCAGGGTGGTCATGACGTCGTTCAGGGTAATGATGCCAACCACCAGCGCGTATTCATTAAGGATAACGGCAAAGTCTTCGCCTGCGGTTTTAAAACTCTCCAGCGCTTCTGACAGCGTCAGCGTGTCCGGCACAATAAGCGCTGAACGGATCTGCACGCCGCTGCTTAACGCCAGGCTCTGGTTGCCGAGCACCCGGTTCAGCAGATCTTTGGAATCCACATAGCCCACCACTTGATCGATGTTGCCGTCGCACACCAGGAACTTGGAGTGCGGGTGGGTCAGCACTTTCTGTTTGATGTTCTCTTCGCTTTCGTGCAGATCGAAGAAAATCACGTTTTCCCGCGAGGTCATGGAGGAAGGCACGGTGCGCGATTCTAGCTCGAACACGTTTTCAATCAGCTCATGCTCCTGCTTACGCAGCACCCCGGCCAGCGCGCCCGCCTCCACCACGGCATAGATATCGTCGGAGGTGATGTCGTCTTTGCGCGCCATCGGCAGTTTGAACATGCGGAAGATCAGGTTCGCCATGCCGTTGAAAAACCACACCAGCGGGCGGAAGACCATGATCGAGAAACGCATCGGGTTGATGATCCGGACGGCAACCGTCTCTGGTGCAATCATACCGATGCGCTTCGGGGTTAAATCGGCGAACAGGATGAACAGGCTGGTCACCAGGACGAAAGAACAAATGAAGCTGATCTGCTCTGCCAGCTCCGGGGAAACAATGCGCTCAAACAGAGGTTTAAAGGTGGGAGAGAAGGCGGCGTCGCCGACGATACCGCCAAGGATGGCGACGGCATTCAGGCCAATTTGCACTACGGTAAAGAAGATACCCGGTGTCTCTTGCAGTTTGAGCACCCGGGCGGCGTTAATATTCCCTTCGTCAGCCATCAGCTTAAGCTTGATCTTGCGCGATGCGGCCAATGAGATTTCCGACAGGGCGAAAAAGGCGCTCACGGCGATCAGAAAAAGAATCAGTAATATACTGTCTAACATAGTTTATCCATTCGTGCCGGCGGGATGCCGGCGCTTTTGAGGAGGGTAATTCATTAAAAAAACGTGTGATAACAACCAGAAAAGCGGCTATCAGGCCGTTTTCACGGCCCGCGCATAGTATAACAGCAGCTCACTGAAAGCCGCCAGTGATGAAAAATGACAGCGTTAGCCCTGCGGTGGCAGGCACACCCCGATACCGCCCAGGCCACAGTAACCTTCCGGGTTTTTGTGCAGATACTGCTGGTGATAGTCTTCCGCATAATAGAAAGGCTGAGCGGGGGCAATTTCGGTGGTGATGCGGCGCGCGTCGCCTGCGGCGTCCATTGCCTGCTGGAAACGTTGCAGGCTGCTTTCCGCTTCGGCCTGCTGTTGCGGGCTTAACGTATAAATAGCGGAGCGGTATTGCGTGCCGATATCGCCGCGCTGGCGCATACCCTGTGCCGGATCGTGATTTTCCCAGAACAGCTGTAACAACTGTTTATAGCTGACGGTCTTGGGATCAAACACCACGCGCACCACTTCTGCATGGCCGGTTTGCCCGGTGCAGACTTCTTCGTAGGTGGGGTTCGGGGTAAAACCAGCGCTGTAGCCGGAAGCCGTGCTGTAGACGCCCGCTTGTTCCCAGAACAAACGCTCGACGCCCCAGAAACAGCCCATGGCGAAAATTGCCACTTCCATGCCTTCCGGCACCTGAGTCATTGAGTGGCCGGTGACCACGTTGAGGGTTGCCACGGGCATTGGGGTGGTGCGGCCTGGTAATGCGTTCGCTTTATCAATCGGTTGAGACTTATCAAAAGATGGCACCACGGTTGACTCCTGTTATCACGATAATTATTGGGCCAAGACGCCCTGGCGTTAGTTGTATCTGAACGCCTCTTTGCCCACAATAGGCAATATGTTGCGTTTCTGTGTAAGTTTAACGCAGTATATAGGGCGCAAAAAGCAGAGAATGTGTCTTGTTTGCGGCTGGGCATGCCGCTCAATGGTGCCGTGGTGGTTGATAAATCATCGTGTTATCCCGGTGTAATCCCCGGCACCAGTGCTAAGGTTGTATAGGAAAAGTAGAATAATCTAAGGAGAACGCGTGCCACGATACCGTGCCCTTTGCGTTTTATGCGTGTTATTTACTGCGCCGCCGGCATTGGCGGCCAACGTACGCTTGCAGGTGGAAGGTCTTAGCGGGGAGTTGGAACAAAATGTTCGGGTACGTTTGTCCGCGATTGGCAGTGATGAAGTCAGTGCCGATGGGCGCTTTCGTGCGCGCGTGGATCAGGCCATCCGCCAGGGGCTGCGGCCGCTGGGCTACTATCAGCCGACCATTGATTTCTCGCTGGATAACAACCCAAACCTGTCGCGGCCGGTGCTGCATGCGAAGGTCAACCCCGGTGAGCCGGTGCGTATCGCTGGCGCCGACATTGTGTTGCAAGGCGGTGCCAGAACCGATGAAGACTATCTCGCGGCGGTGAAGCGCGGGCGCCCGGAGATTGGCGCTATTTTGAACCACGGTACCTACGACAGCTTTAAAAGTTCCCTGACCGGCCTGGCGCTGCGCAAAGGGTATTTTGATGCCGAGATGGTCAAGAGCCAGCTTGGGGTGGCGGAAGATTTGCACCAGGCCTACTGGGATATCGATTTTGACAGCGGTGAGCGTTATCACTTCGGCGACGTTAAGTTTCAAGGCTCGCAAATCCGCGAAGATTATCTGCAAAATCTGGTGCCTTTCCATAAAGGGGATTATTACAGCTCGGGCGATCTGGCCGAGCTGAACCGCCGTTTGTCTGCCACCGGTTGGTTTAACTCGGTGGTGGTATCGCCGGACTTCAAGGATTCAAAAGCGAGCAAAGTGCTGCCGCTGGACGCGGTGGTTTCCCCACGCAGCCGTAACACCATGGAAGCCGGCGTTGGCTATTCCACCGACGTTGGCCCGCGCGTAAAAGGGGTGTGGAAAAAACCGTGGTTGAACGATCGTGGCCACAGCCTGGAAACCAGCGCCTATGTTTCGGCGCCGGAGCAACAGCTCGATCTCTCGTATAAAATCCCGCTGCTCAAGAGCCCGCTGGAGCAGTATTACCTGCTGCAGGCCGGTTTCAAAAGCCAGGACCTGAATGATACCAAGGCGGACAGCACCAAGGTGGTGGCATCGCGCAACTGGGATCTTTCCAGCGGCTGGCAGCACGCCGTTAACTTTACCTGGCGGCTCGACCACTTTACCCAGGCGAACGTCACCGATACCACCATGCTGCTGTATCCTGGGGTGAGCGTGGCGCGTACCCGTTCACGCGGCGGGTTGATGCCAACCTGGGGCGACTCGCAGCGCTATTCCCTCGATGTTTCCGACACCACGTGGGGATCCGGCGTTGATTTTGCCCTGTTGCAGGCGCAGAACGTGTGGATCCGCACCCTGGCGGAGAAACACCGCTTTGTGGCGCGCGCGCAGGCGGGTTGGATTGAAACCAATAACTTCGATAAGATCCCGCCGGATCTGCGCTTTTTCGCCGGGGGCGATCGCAGCATCCGTGGTTACAAATATAAAAACATTTCACCGCGTGACGATGACGGTAAGCTGACCGGTGCGTCGAAAATGTTCACCGGCTCGCTGGAGTACCAATATAACGTGACGGGCAAATGGTGGGGCGCGGTGTTTGTCGATTCCGGTGAAGCCGTGAACGATATCAGAAAAAGCGATTTCAAAACCGGGGCGGGCGTCGGCGTGCGCTGGCAGTCGCCGGTTGGGCCAGTGAAGCTGGATATTGCCGCCCCTGTGGGGGACCAGGAAACCCACGGGGTGCAGTTCTATATCGGTTTGGGGCCTGAACTATGAGCCTGATAAAAAAGATTTCTCTTGGATTTTTAATCGTACTGCTGCTGATCGTGGGCAGCGTGGCGTTTTTGCTGGGCACCACCACCGGTTTGCATATGGTGATCAACGGCGCCGCACGCTGGGTGCCCGGCCTGGATATCGCCAGCGTCACCGGCGGCTGGCGCGATCTGACGTTGAAAGGCGTCAAGTATCAGATGCCGGGCGTTACCGTCAACGCCGGCCAGTTCCACCTCTCGCTCGATCTGTCCTGTTTCCGTCGCAGTTCGCTGTGCGTTAACGCGCTGACCGCCGACGATGTCGACGTTGCGGTGGATACCGCGAAAATGGCGCCTTCGGCGCCGGCGGAGGAGAACAGCGAGCCCACCACCAACCTGAGTACGCCGTATCCGATCACGCTGCGCATGCTGGCGCTAAACAATGTCAACGTGCGAGTGGACGAAACCGCGATTTCGCTGGCGCAGTTCCATACCGGCGCACAGTGGCAAGAGCGTGCATTAACGCTGTTGCCGACCAAAATCAGTTCGCTGCTGATCGCCTTGCCGAAAACCCCGCAGAACCCGTTGCCGGAAGCGGTGCAACCGGCGGTGGATATCGCGAAGCAGGCCGCGGAGAAAGCCAGCGATACGCCAGCACCCGCGCCGAAGTTGGAAGAGAAGCCGCTGGGCGAAACGTTAAAAGAACTGTTTGCCAAACCGCTATTGCCGGATCTGCCGGAAATTCGCCTGCCGCTGGATATTACCGTGAAGGAAATCCGCGGTGAGCAGTTGCGCCTGACCGGCGATACCGATGTGTTGATTTCCAGCCTGCTGTTGCAGGCCAGCACTCAAGATCAGCACATCAAACTGGATAGTTTCACCGTTCAGTCGCCGCAGGGCTCGCTGTCGGCGAAGGGGCAGGCTTCACTAACCGGTACCTGGCCGGTGACGATGGCGGCGAATGCAGCGTTGAACATTGATCCGCTAAAAGGCGAGAAGATTAAGCTCGATATCGGTGGCGGCCTGCGTGAAGCGCTGACGGTGGCGCTTAACCTTTCCGGCCCGGTCGGCGCTCAACTCGACGTGCAGACCCAGTTGGCGGAAGCCGGCCTGCCGTTGGCGCTGACGTTGCAGAGCAAACAGCTCAAGTGGCCGCTGGCCGGTGCCGCGCAGTACCAGGTGGATGATTTCCAACTGCGCTTTAGCGGCAAAGCGACGGATTATGCGCTGTCGACCCGCGCCAATATCAAAGGCCAGGATTTGCCGCCGGCGGTGCTGACGCTGGATGGCAAGGGCAACATTGAACAGTTCAAGCTCGATCGCTTGCGCCTGGCGGCGCTGCAGGGCAATACCGATCTCACGGCGCTGGTGGACTGGAGTAAAGCGATCAGTTGGAACTCGCAGCTTACGCTGAGCGGCATCAACACCGCCAAACAGTGGCCGGAATGGCCGGCGAAGCTGGAAGGTAAAATCACCACGCGCGGTAGCCTGTATGGCGGCAGTTGGCAGTTGCAGGTGCCGCAGTTGGATCTGCGCGGCAACGTGAAGCAAAACAGCGTGTCGGCGCACGGCTCGCTGAGCGGCAATGCGGCCGGCCAGTGGACGATCCCCGGCGTCAATCTGGCGCTGGGGCGCAATACGCTGAACGTGAAAGGCCAGTTGGATGAAAAGAGCTGGAACCTGGATGCCAATATTGATGCGCCGCGCCTTGATGGTGCGCTGCCGGGGCTGGGCGGCACCGCCAAAGGGGTGCTCAAACTGCGCGGCAACCTGCAGGCGCCGCAGCTGTTGGCGGATCTGGTCGCTTCCGGCCTGCAATGGCAGGCGTTGCGCATTAACCGGGTGAAGATCGACGGCGATGTGCGCTCCAGCGATCAGATCCAGGGGCAACTGGCGGTGCGCGTGGAACAGCTCAAGCAGGATGCGCTGGAAGTTAACCTGCTGACGCTGGAAGCCAAGGGCAGCGAGAAACAGCATACGCTGCAACTGAAAATCGATGGCAAGCCGGTTTCTGGGCAACTGGCGCTGGCCGGCAGCTTTGATCGCCAGCAGCAGCGCTGGCGCGGCAATCTGAACAACACCCGTTTTGATACCCCGGTCGGCGAATGGCGCCTGACGCGCGCTATCGCCCTGGATTACCTCAATACCCAACAGAAAATCAGCGTTGGGCCGCACTGCTGGCAAAACCCGGATGCGGAACTGTGTGTGCCGAACACCATTGAAGCGGGCGCCAGTGGGCAGGCAAGCGTGGTGCTTAACCGCTTTGATCTGAACATGCTCAAACCGTTCCTCGGCGAGGAAACCGCACTGAGCGGGGTGTTTAACGGCCGTGCCGACGTAAGCTGGAAAGCGGGCGAAGCGCTGCCGCAGGCGAAAGTCTCGCTGGTGGGCAACGGTGTGAAGGTGGTGCAGCAGGTGCAGGGCAAGCCCCTGCCGATCGCCTTTGACCGCTTGAACCTCAACGCGGCGTTGAACAATGGCCGCGCCCAGGCGGACTGGCTGATTAAGCTCACCAACAACGGCCAACTGGAGGGCAACGTGCAGGTGGCCGATCCGCAAGGGCGGCGCAACATCGCCGGCAACGTCAACATCACCAATATTTCGCTGGCGCTGCTCAACCCGGCGCTGATGCAGGGTGAGAAGGCGGCGGGGATGCTGAACGCCAACCTGCGCTTGGGCGGCAGTGTGCAAAAACCGCTGGTGTTTGGCCGCCTGGCGCTGGATCAGGTGGATATCGACGGCAACTGGATGCCGTTTGATATGACCAATGGCCGGCTGGTGATTAACTTCAACGGCATGAGTTCAACGCTGGAAGGGCTGATTGCGACGACCCATGGGCAGTTGAACTTGACCGGGGACGCAGACTGGCGCGAGCTTAACGCCTGGAATGCGCGCATTGCCGCCAAGGGGGATAAGCTGCGCGTTTCAGTGCCACCGATGGCCCGTGTTGATGTTTCGCCTGACGTGGTGTTTGAAGCCACGCCGCAGCTCTTCTCGCTTAACGGCAAGGTGGATATCCCGTGGGCACGCATTACCGTCCAGGAACTGCCGGCAAGCGCGGTGGGCGTCTCTTCCGATGAGGTGATGCTGGACGACAAGCTGCAGCCGATACATGAGCAAACCGCGTCCATCCCGATCAACAGCAACCTGATGATCCACGTGGGCGATGACGTGCGGCTTGATGCCTTTGGCCTGAAAGCCGGCCTGAAGGGCGATCTGAAGGTGGTGCAGGATAGAAACGGCCTTGGCCTGAATGGCCAGATTAATATCCTGAACGGGCGTTTCCACGCCTATGGCCAGGATCTGATTGTACGCAAAGGCCAACTGATGTTCTCTGGGCCGCCGGATCAACCCTACCTGAACATGGAGGCGATCCGTAATCCGGATTCCACCGAGGACGACGTGGTGGCCGGGGTGCGCGTGACCGGGCTGGCGGATGCGCCGAAGCTGGAAGTGTTCTCCGATCCGACCAAATCACAACAGGAAGCCTTGTCTTATCTGCTGCGCGGCCAGGGCCTGAGCAGTTCCGGCGCCGATGGCAACGCCATGACCTCAATGTTGATCGGTATGGGGGTTGCACAAAGTGGGCAACTTGTGGGTAAAATCGGCGAGGCGTTTGGCGTAAGTAATTTGGCCCTTGATACCCAGGGAGTTGGCGACAGTTCCCAGGTTGTAGTGAGCGGTTATGTCCTCCCTGGCTTACAAGTAAAATATGGGGTGGGTATTTTCGACTCGCTGGCCACGCTGACGTTGCGTTACCGCTTGATGCCCAAGTTGTATCTGGAAGCGGTGTCTGGTATCGACCAGGCATTAGATTTGCTCTATCAGTTTGAGTTTTAGCGATGCGAATAATTGTCTACGGCAGTTTAAGGCGCAAACAGGGGAACAGCCACTGGATGACCAATGCCCAGTGGCTGGGTGAACATGAGCTCGACGGCTACCAGATTTATAATTTGGGCCACTATCCAGCGGCAATCGTGGGGGAGGGGACGATACATTGTGAAGTGTACCGGATCACCTCTTCGATTCTGGCCGAACTGGATGAACTGAAAAGTAATACCAAAGATTACCGGCGCGAACTGATTCAAACGCCTTATGGGAGCGCGTGGATCTACCTGTATAAACACAGTGTGGAAGGTTATCCGCTGATCGAAAGCGGCGACTGGCTAAAGCGTGACGAAGAATAAGTAGAACGGCAATAAAAAAAACACCGCCCACTGGGCGGTGTTTTTTCATGGCGTGCGGCCTTATTTTTTGGCGGCACGCTCGAAAGAGGCGATGATTTCGGCTTTAGCCGCGGCGGCGTCTGCCCAGCCTTCGACTTTAACCCATTTGCCTTTTTCCAGATCTTTATAGTGCTCGAAGAAGTGGGCGATTTGTGCCTTTAGCAGTTCTGGCAGATCGTTCACGTCTTTGATGTGATCGTATTCTTTAGTCAGTTTGCTGTGCGGAACGGCAAGCAGTTTCGCATCTTCACCGGCTTCATCGGTCATTTTCAGAACGCCGACCGGGCGGCAGCGGATCACGGAACCCGGCTGCAGTGGGTATGGCGTTGGCACCAGTACGTCAACCGGATCACCGTCCAAAGACAGCGTGTGGTTGATGTAGCCGTAGTTGCACGGGTAGAACATTGCGGTGGACATGAAACGGTCAACGAACAGCGCGCCGGTTTCTTTGTCGATTTCGTATTTGATCGGATCGGCGTTAGCCGGGATCTCGATAACTACGTAGATATCTTCTGGCAGGTCTTTGCCAGCAGGGACCAGGTTCAAGCTCATGTCGGTTTCCTTTCATCAAACCAGAAATGGAGTGGCGGCTATTATAGCGGACTCTTTTACGATTTCCTGCCCTTTTCATCACCGGCGCCGTGTGGCTTGGGCGTTGCGATGTTTTCCGGATTAATCCGGCGCCAGCCAGGGCTATGATGCAACGTTAGCGCCTGGCGGCGGGGGGGATTATTCGTCTGGGAATTCGGCGATAAAGCGTTCTGCGTCTTCGACCATCGATTTGGTGCCGACGAAGAACGGCGCCCGCTGGTGCAGCTTCTCAGGGAGGATATCAAGAATACGGTTTTTGCCGTCGCTGGCCTTGCCGCCAGCCTGTTCGGCCAGGAATGCCATCGGGTTGCATTCATACAACAGGCGCAGCTTGCCTTTTGGGTGGCTGGCGGTGCTGGGGTATATGTAAATACCGCCTTTCAGCAGGTTGCGATGGAAGTCGGCAACCAGTGAGCCGATATAGCGTGAGGTATAAGGACGTAACGTCGCTTCATCCTGTTCCTGGCAGTATTTGATGTATTTCTTCACGCCGAGAGGGAACTTGATGTAGTTGCCTTCGTTGATGGAATACATATTGCCGGTGTCCGGGAATTGCACCCGTTCGTGTGAGAGGCAGAACACCCCCAACGACGGATCGTAGGTGAAAGCATGAACGCCGTGGCCGGTAGTGTAGACCAGCATGGTTGAAGAACCATAGACCACGTAACCGGCTGCGACCTGGCGGTTGCCGGGTTGCAGGAAATCTTCTTCGGTGACGGGAGTGCCCACAGGCGTTACACGCCGGTAAATAGAGAAAATAGTACCGACAGAGACGTTAACATCAATATTTGATGAACCGTCCAAAGGATCCATAAGCACGACATATTTGCCGTTTTCTGCACGCTCGCCGTCGAAAATAACGATCTCGTCTTCTTCTTCAGAAGCGATGCCGGCCACTTCGCCGCGCGCTTTTAATGCTGCCTTCAGTTTTTCATTCGCGTACAGATCCAGCTTCATCTGGACTTCACCCTGTACGTTTGAAACGCCGCTGGTGCCGAGGATATCCACCAGGCCCGCTTTATTGATGTCGCGGTGGATAATCTTGGCGCCCAACTTGATGGCGGAGAGTAACGCAGTCAGCTCACCGGTGGCGTGAGGAAAGTCGTGTTGTTTCTCGACGATAAATTCGCCTAACGTTTTCATGACACATTCCCTGAATCGACAGATGGACAGCGATTTGGTAACAAACCGCTTACGTTTTCTTCAGCAGTGTAGCCCAAAGCGAAACGCTATTCATAGGCAAATCCATTTCTTCTGGACTAATCTGAGGGTTAGAATAAGCGCTAATTCGACGTCACTAAATGAGAAACCTATGCGCATTCACATTCTTGGGATCTGTGGCACCTTTATGGGGGGGTTGGCGATGCTGGCCCGCTCGTTGGGGCATGAGGTCACCGGCTCAGACGCTAACGTCTACCCGCCAATGAGCACGCTACTGGAGAACCAGGGAATCGATCTCATTCAGGGTTACGATCCGGCCCAGTTGGATCCCGCTCCCGATCTGGTGATCATCGGTAATGCCATGACGCGCGGCAATCCTTGCGTGGAAGTGGTGTTGGAACAGGGGATCCCGTATGTTTCCGGGCCGCAGTGGCTGCACGATTATGTGCTGCGCGATCGTTGGGTGCTGGCGGTGGCGGGCACCCATGGCAAAACCACCACGGCAGGCATGGCGACCTGGATCCTGGAAGCGTGTGGCTATCAACCGGGGTTTGTCATTGGCGGCGTACCGGGCAACTTTGAGGTTTCTGCACGTTTGGGCGACAGTCCGTTCTTTGTGATCGAAGCCGATGAGTATGACTGTGCGTTCTTCGACAAACGATCGAAGTTTGTGCATTACTGCCCGCGGACCCTGATCATGAACAACCTGGAGTTTGATCACGCCGATATCTTTGACGATCTGAAAGCGATCCAGAAACAGTTCCACCACCTGGTGCGCCTGGTGCCGGGCAAAGGCCGGATCATTGTGCCGGAGAATGACGCGCACCTGAAGCAGGTGATGGCGATGGGCTGTTGGAGCGAGCAGGAGCTGGTCGGGGAAGATGGCACTTGGCACGCACGTAAGCTAACGCCAGACGCCAGCCATTATGAAGTGTTGCTCGACGGTGAAAAAGTGGGGGAGGTCAAATGGGCCTTGGTGGGCGAGCATAATATGCACAATGGTCTGATGGCGATCGCCGCCACCCGGCATGTAGGCGTGTTGCCGGCCGATGCCTGCCGTGCGTTGGGGGATTTCATCAACGCCCGCCGCCGGCTGGAACTGCGTGGTGAAGCCAATGGCGTGACCGTCTATGACGATTTTGCCCATCACCCAACCGCCATTCTTGCCACCCTGGCGGCTTTGCGTAGTAAGGTCGGCGGCACGGCGCGCATTTTGGCGGTGCTGGAGCCACGTTCCAACACCATGAAAATGGGCATCAGCAAGAATGAACTGGCGCCGTCATTGGGGCGCGCTGACGAAGTGTTCCTGTTCCAGCCGCACCATATTCCGTGGCAGGTTGCCGAAGTGGCGGAAGCCTGCGTGCAGCCGGCGCACTGGAGCGCCGATCTGGATACGCTGGTGGACATGATCGTAAAAACCGCTCAGCCTGGCGACCATATACTGGTGATGAGCAACGGCGGTTTTGGCGGTATCCACGATAAGCTGCTGGCGGCGCTGGCGAAAAAAGCCGAGCTGAAAGCGCATTATTGATTGCCGCAGGCTCCAAACTGATGAAACCGCCATTCCGGCGGTTTTTTTATGCTCTGCAGGCCCTGTTTTTGCCGTCCACCGCATCTGCCCAAGTGATTTACGCGCATAAAAAAGCCCCCGCGAGCGGGGGCAAAGGGGTTCGTCGGATAGGACGACGAGTTTTTTCTAGGAAACCCGGGGTGGTTTTTTTGTGCAATAGCCGGGAGGAGCCGGCTATTGCTACCATGGCGACTACTTGTAGATTTCGGCCGTAGCGTGCCAGTTGCCGTTTTCGTTCGCTTCGATAATGCGGTAGGCGGTTGCGCCTTGCTTATCGGCTTTTTCAGAAAGTGCCTGGCGTACATCGGAAGGCGCGCCGATGATGCTGCCTACGCTGATGGTGCCGATTGATTGCAGGGTTTCTGCCTGTTGGTTATTAACCAGGGTGGCGGCTGACGCACCGAAAGCCAACATGGATAAGGCGCTGAGCGCTAAAACGGTAGCTTTAATTTTCATTTCTAACCTCACTGTATTCTCGGATCCATTCACATAGCTTGTGATCCACATCGTGGAAATGAGTATACATCTAGTAACCTTGAAAATTAATAGCAAGCTAACGATATGCAATAAGGCTTTTTTATTAACATTCGCGTGATAATAATCAGAAAGAATAAAAACTGAACACTAAATAACCATTCCATGTTAAAAGCATGTGATTTCAATAGACTGGTAACTTTTGATTAAACGTGCGTAACAATCAGATCGGTAAAGGGTGGGGGAATGGCTTTTATGGGGAACAGGAAAAGGGCGTGCGGCGAGGTTGACGAGTGGGTAAATACAAGAACGCGGCTCACACCGCGTTTTTTGCTGCCCTGTGGCGCTATAATTCCTGTTCGAACAGCGCCAGGATAGCTTCGAATAGCTGATGGGCGGTAAAATTACTGGCAGGCGTCACGAAAATAGTGTCATCACCAGCGATGGTGCCAAGGATGCCTTCCGATTTGCCGAGTGAATCAAGCAGGCGGGCGATCAGCTGCGCAGCGCCGGGGCTGGTGTGGATAACCACCAAGGCATCATTATGATCGACATCCAGCACCAAATTTTTCAGCGGGCTGGTGGTGGTCGGTACACCAAGCTCCGCGGGAAGGCAGTACACCATTTCCATTTTGGCATTGCGCGTGCGTACGGCGCCGAACTTTGTCAGCATACGCGATACCTTGGACTGGTTGATATTTTCGAAACCTTCTTCTTGCAGCGCTAAAACGATCTCGCCCTGAGAGCTGAATTTTTCTTCTTTCAATAACGCTTTGAACGCTTTGATCAGATCTTCCTGCTTTGCGGGATTACGCATTTTGCACCGTGGAATGTTGAGAGACAGAAGCCATTATTATGCATTTATATGCATTTTTATGCAATAAGGGGACGGTGGAATGTGGGGTTGCATGGCATGGCGAGCGTGGAGCGCGCTATTCTAGCAGTATCGGCCGCGGATGAATATGCCTTTTGGCGCGGAGGCCACACCACTCAAAAAGTGAACAAAATGTTATAGAAGTGATATTATTGTGATGTAAAGGAAGGGTGTAATGTGGCGTTCGGACCAGCCTGCGTGTGATTTAACACGTATTATTTCTGGTTAATGCGTGCTATGCCCTTAATGCGTAAGTGATTTCATCTAGAATGGAAGTCATGTTCTGCTTCCATCGTGTTTGAGCCTCTTAAACCCTATAGTTAAGAGATTGTTTTTACAAGCGTAATAAATTAAGGTTCGCACCCCATGAATTCACGGCGCTTTTATATTTAAGATAATAAAGGAGTATAGGATGAAAGTTGCAGTTCTCGGTGCTGCTGGCGGTATCGGCCAGGCCCTCGCCCTTCTACTCAAGACCCAACTTCCTTCAGGTTCTGAACTCTTTCTGTACGACATTGCTCCTGTCACCCCAGGCGTGGCCGTTGATCTCAGCCATATCCCTACGCCGGTCAGCATCAAAGGCTTCTGCGGTGAAGATGCCACTCCGGCGCTGCAGGGGGCGGACGTGGTGCTGATTTCCGCCGGTGTGGCACGTAAGCCGGGGATGGACCGTTCCGACCTGTTTAATGTTAATGCCAGCATTGTGCGCAACCTGATCGCGCAGGCGGCAAAAACCTGCCCGCAAGCCTGTATCGGCGTTATTACTAACCCGGTGAATACCACGGTGCCGATTGCGGCCGAAGTGTTGAAGAATGCCGGGGTGTATGACAAGCGCAAGCTGTTCGGCGTCACCACGCTGGACGTCATCCGTTCCAACACCTTTGTGGCGGAGCTGAAAGACAAACAGCCGGAAACACTGGAGGTGCCTGTTATCGGTGGCCATTCCGGCGTGACCATTCTGCCGCTGCTTTCGCAAATTCCTGGCGTTAGCTTCAGCGAGCATGAAGTGGAAGCCCTGACCAAACGTATCCAGGATGCGGGTACCGAAGTGGTGGAAGCCAAAGCTGGCAGCGGCTCGGCAACCTTGTCGATGGGCCTGGCCGCGGCACGCTTTGCGCTTTCCCTGGTGCGCGCCATGAATGGTGAAAAGGGGGTGGTGGAATGTGCTTACGTTGAGGGCGATGGTGAATATGCCCGCTTCTTCGCGCAACCACTGCTGCTGGGTAAAGACGGTATCGAACAATATCAGGCTATCGGGCCGTTGAGCGCTTATGAGCAAAACGCGCTGGACGATATGCTGGACGTGTTGCGTAAAGATATCGAACTGGGCGAGAAGTTTATCCACAACGCCTGATCCCCTGCCTTTAACCGCATAATGTAGCCGCCGGTATGAAACCGGCGGTTTTTTTATTTCTTTTTGCACTCACTGCTTGATACGGCTCTTCCGATCCAGCAAGCGGTTGGTTTGTGGATCAAAATAGCGGCTTGGCCAGATCTCCGCCGGATGCACCTCCAGCGCTTCGGCGATCAGCCATTCGCCTTTTGGCCACGGCCGCGATAGCGCATTCGCCAGGGTGGAAGAACACAGGCCAGCCTTGCGCGACACCGCCGCCAGAGTGGTGCCTTTTTTACGTAATGCCGCAATAACATCCGCTGGGTGCCAGTCAGGTTTCCTTGAATTCATGTTTACATTCCTTTTTTGGTTAGCCAAAGTCATGTTAGTGGTATAAATAAACTGTATAACTTAAACGTTTTCATCAATTAAAACGTTTATACAGAAACCAGAATACCATTAAATTTTCTGGAAAATATCTAAATAGTTTCTGAAATTTTTTCGCTACACTATCGTCAGAGAACATGGCTATGAAAAATGAGTGGTTTGCTGCCAAGGAACTTATAGGCGTTGCGGGGTTACCTTCTTCACCACAAGGAATTAATTTGATGGCCCGTCGTGAAGGTTGGGTTAGCCGTCGCCGCAAAGGTGTTCAGGGAAAGGCGCTGGAGTATCATGTAGATAGCCTGCCGAAAGATGCCCGCCACCTTTTGTTACTGAAAGAAGAACCTGCGAGTTACGATCTGGATCGCAAAGATCCGCTGGTGGTTTGGGTTGAGTACTATTGGCACATGTCAGAGGGCGAACGCGAAAAGGTGTTGGCATTCCTGATGCGTGAAGGGATAGGCAACCTGTTAAAACGCATCAGCGGGGAAAATAACGCCGGGGAAGAGGCATAGGCCCGGGCTGCGGGCCTATGAAAACTGACGGCCGTATTACGTTCTTAATGGTTTCTCTGTACCGCCATATGCGCCAGGCCTTCCAACGCCTGGCGGTATGGCGATGCCGGTAAAACCTGCAGGGCGGCGATAGCTTTGTCGGCTTCTTCCTCTGCACGCAGACGGGTATATTCCAACGAGCCGCATTGCTGCATGGCTGCCAAGACCGGCTCCAGCAGATGGCGGCCGTTGCCTTGCTCAATCGCCTCGCGGATGAGCGCCGCCTGCTCGCTGTTGCCATGGTGCATGGCATGCAGCAGTGGTAGCGTCGGTTTCCCTTCGTTAAGATCGTCACCGGTGTTTTTGCCCAGCGTGGCGCCATCGGCGCTGTAATCGAGCAGATCGTCGATCAGTTGGAACGCGGTGCCCAGGTATCTGCCGTAATCGCGCAGGCTGTTTTCTTCGGCTTCGCTGGCGCCCGCCAAAATCGCGGAAGACTGGGCAGCGGCTTCAAACAGGCGCGCGGTTTTGCTGTAGATCACCCGCATATAGCTTTCTTCGGTAATATCGGGATCGTGGACGTTCATTAACTGCAGCACTTCCCCTTCGGCGATGACGTTGACCGCTTCCGACATCAGCGCCAGCACGCGCAAGGATTCCAGGCTGGTCATCATCTGGAAAGCGCGGGTATAAATGAAATCGCCGACCAGCACGCTGGCGGCGTTGCCGAAAGCGGCGTTGGCGGTGGCTTTGCCGCGGCGCATGTCGGATTCATCTACTACATCGTCGTGTAATAGGGTGGCGGTGTGGATGAATTCAATCAGCGCAGCGACGGTAACGTGCTTGTTGCCTTCATACTGCAGTGCCCGTGCCGCCAACACGGCGATCATCGGGCGAATGCGCTTACCGCCGCCGCTGATGATGTAATAGCCAAGCTGATTGATGAGCGTGACTTCGGAATTCAACTGTTCGAGAATGATTGCGTTCACGTCCGCCATATCTTGCGCGGTTAAATCGGTAATTTGTTCTGGTTTCATTGTATTTTTTTCAGCTGTGTTTCTCTTCACAGCGATCAGATCGCTGTTCACATCGGTGCATGGCGGTAACTGTTTCCTGATTGTACTTGAAAAACGCCCCAGATAAATGCCACGAAAGAAACTGTGTTTTTTTTCTTCTTTTTTCTACTTCAGGCCTGATTCTGCTCTTGTCATGCGCGGGATTATTGCGTAGAATTCGCGCCCTATTGTGAATATTTATAGCGCGCTCTGTACTGAACAGTTAAGCACGCGGAAAGCGGAGTTTTATATGTACGCGGTTTTCCAAAGTGGTGGTAAACAACACCGAGTAAGCGAAGGTCAGACCGTTCGCTTGGAAAAGCTGGACATCGCAACTGGTGAAGCGGTTGAGTTTGACCAGATTCTGATGATCGCAAATGGCGATGATATCAAAATCGGCGTTCCTTACGTCGATGGCGGCAAGATCAAAGCTGAAGTCGTTGCTCACGGTCGTGGCGAGAAAGTTAAAATCGTTAAGTTTCGTCGCCGTAAACACCACCGTAAGCAGCAGGGCCACCGTCAGTGGTTCACTGATGTAAAAATCACCGGCATCAGCGCTTAAGTTAGGAGAGCAGATTAATGGCACACAAAAAGGCTGGCGGCTCGACTCGTAACGGTCGTGATTCCGAATCCAAACGTCTGGGCGTAAAACGCTTCGGCGGCGAAGCAGTACTGGCTGGCAGCATCATCGTTCGTCAGCGCGGCACCAAATTCCACGCTGGTAGCAACGTGGGTTGCGGCAAAGATCACACTCTGTTCGCTTTGAAAGACGGTAAAGTCAAATTCGAAGTGAAAGGCCCGAGCAACCGTAAATTCATCAGCATCGAAGCTGAGTAATTTTTCGAGCCGGTCCTACATAGAAAAAAGCCCCGCAATTCGTTGCGGGGCTTTTTATATTTATGGACACCTCTCTCCCCTGGTGCTTATACGGGTATCATGGAAACAAAACAGCAGGCTGGCATAGGCATTTTTTTAGCGCTGACAACGGCTGTTTGTTGGGGCGCGCTGCCAATCGCAATGAAAGAAGTGCTGGAGACGATGGCGCCGTTTACCATCGTCTGGTACCGCTTTAGCCTTGCCGCAATCGGGCTGTGCCTGATCTTGGCCGTGCGGGGCAGTCTGCCGCCGTTGCAGCTCTTTGCGCGGTCACGCTGGCTGCTGCTGCTGGCGATAGCTACCGCGGGCTTGTTGGGGAATTTCGTGTTCTTTAGCTCCTCGCTACAATACCTGAGCCCGACGGCTTCCCAGGTGATCGGGCAGCTTTCGCCGGTAGGCATGATGTTTGCCAGCGTGTTGATACTGAAAGAACGGATGCGTATCACCCAGGTGATTGGCGCATTGATGCTGATTAGCGGGCTGATGCTGTTTTTTAACGTTAGCCTGGTTGAGATTTTTACTCGCCTGACGGATTACACCCTGGGGGTGCTGTTGGGTGTATGTGCGGCCATGGTGTGGGTCGCTTATGGCGTAGCGCAGAAAGTGTTGTTGCGCCGTCTGGCTTCACCACAAATCCTGGTATTGCTGTACACTTTATGTGCAGCGGCGTTATTCCCTCTGGCCGAGCCGGCGGTGATTTTCCAGCTTAGCGGCTGGCAATTGGCCTGTTTGCTGTTTTGCGGTGCGAATACGCTGATTGGTTATGGCGCGCTGGCTGAAGCCATGGCGCGCTGGCAGGCGGCACAGGTAAGCGCGCTGGTGACGCTCACCCCGTTGTTTACCCTGTTGTTCTCTGATTTATTGGCTTTGGCATGGCCACAGATGTTTGCTGCCCCGCCCCTGAACCTGGTTGGTTATATTGGCGCATTCGTGGTGGTGGCGGGCGCTATGTTTTCCGCAATCGGCCACCGTTGGTGGCCGCGTCGGACAGAAATAAATCGGGTTGCTCCTTTGAAGCCGCCCGGTGAATGAGTTACGGAGACGGTAAATGAAGTTTGTAGATGAAGCGACGATTCAGGTCTTTGCTGGTGACGGTGGTAATGGCTGCGTCAGCTTTCGCCGCGAGAAATATATTCCTAACGGTGGGCCGGATGGCGGCGATGGCGGCGACGGCGGCGACGTCTATCTGTTGGCTGACGAGAACCTGAACACTCTGATTGACTACCGCTTTGAGAAGTCGTTCCGTGCTGAACGTGGCCAGAACGGCCAAAGCCGTGACTGCACCGGCAAGCGTGGTAAAGATATCACTATCAAAGTGCCGGTCGGTACCCGCGTGAAAGATCTCGGCACCGGTGAGATCCTGGGTGACATGACGCGCCATCAGCAGCGCCTGATGATCGCCAAAGGCGGCTGGCATGGCTTGGGCAACACTCGCTTCAAGTCATCGGTGAACCGTGCGCCGCGCCAGAAAACCAATGGCACGCCAGGGGAAGAACGCGACATTCTGCTGGAATTGCTGTTGCTGGCTGATGTCGGGATGCTTGGCCTGCCGAACGCCGGTAAATCTACCTTCATCCGTGCGGTATCCGCCGCCAAGCCGAAGGTTGCCGACTATCCGTTTACCACTCTGGTGCCAAGCCTGGGTGTGGTGCGCATGGACAACGAGCAAAGCTTCGTGGTGGCAGATATCCCTGGGCTGATCGAAGGCGCGGCCGACGGTGCTGGGCTGGGTATCCGTTTCCTGAAGCACCTGGAGCGCTGCCGCGTGCTGTTGCACCTGGTGGATATTGCGCCGATCGATGAGTCCGATCCGGTAGAGAATGCGAAAATCATCATCAACGAACTGCAGCAATACAGCGAAAATCTGGCGCACAAGCCACGCTGGCTGGTGTTCAACAAAGTTGACCTGATGGATGAGGCAGAGGCTGCCGAGCACGCCAAGGCGATTGTAGAGGCCCTGGGCTGGGAAGATAAGTACTACATGATTTCTGCCGCCAATCGTGCCGGCGTCAACGCCCTGTGCTGGGACGTGATGAACTTCATCAACACCCAACCGAAGGAAATGGCGATCGAAGAAAGCGCGCCGGAGAAAGTCGAGTTCATGTGGGATGATTATCACCGTGAACAGCTTGCCGAAGCGGAAGCTGAAGCCGAAGCCACAGACGATGATTGGGATGACGACTGGGACGAAGATGACGACGAAGGCGTTGAAATCATCTACCAGAAGTAAGAAGTTGCCCTGCTGCGTGCCTGCTTATCGGCACGCTTAATGACAAGCCCCGCTTCCCATTGGGAAGCGGGGCTTGTTTGCGTTGGCCGGGTTGTAACCGGCGGCTTGCCTTAGTTGTTTTGGTAGATATCCCGGTACAGGCGGCTTTCAAAGCGCACCAGCGGCACTCGGCGCTGTTTCTGATCTTCCGGCGGCACGGCGTAGCCAGACAGATACTGCACGAACGCATAGCGTTGGCCGCTCGCGGTGGTAATAAAGCCCGCCAGGTTGTAAACGCCCTGCAATGCACCGGTCTTGGCTGAGACTTTGCCGTCGACGCCGGCTTCGTGCAGGCCGCCGCGATAGCGCAGCGTGCCGTCATACCCCGCCAGCGGCAGCATGGAGATAAAGTCCAGCTCGTTGTCATGCTGGGCGATGTACTGCAACGCCTGCATCATGGTGGCCGGCGTCAGCAGGTTGTGGCGCGAGAGGCCGGAGCCGTCGACCACTATATTGTTGCCCAGATCCACGCCGGCTTTTTGGCGCAGCACCTGGCGCACCGCGTCCGAACCTGCACGCCAGGTGCCTGGCACGCCGAAGCGCTCGTGGCCAATGGTGCGGAACACCGTGTCGGCAATCATGTTGTCCGATTTTTTCAGCATGATCTTCAGCAGATCGTGCAGCGGCGCCGACTGGGTCTGCGCGATAACTTCGCCCTTCATGCCCGGTTGGGTTTGGCGTTTCAGGTGGCCTTTGATCACGATACCGGCCTGCGTCAATTCATCTTTCAAAATCGCGCCGGCATAGCTGGCACCATCCTGGACGGCAAATGCCAGCGGCAACGGTTCGCTACGCTGCGTCAGGCAGCCGGTCAGGGTGAAGCGGTTCAGTTCCCCCGGCACCACGTCCAGCTCGCAGTACTGGGCATCCGGCGAGCCTTTTGCCAGGGTGCGCACCTGGCTGAACATGTTCACCGGGTAGTAGGAGGCTACGCGGATAAACGCCATTTCCCCTGGCGTCGGCGCGCTGTAAAGCGAGACCGAGAAACAGTTGCGATCGACGATCGCCGCCGCAGGCGGCGCGCTGAAGCACTGCGTCAGGTCGTTCCAGGGCCAGCCGGGCGCTTTGTCGTGGCTGGCGAACACGGATGTGTCGATAAGCACATCGCCGCTAATTTCCTGCACGCCCTGTTTTTTCAATGCCGCTACCATGTTGCGCAGATTTTGGCGTTTAAAGGTCGGATCGCCGCCAAAACGCGCAATCAGGTTGCCGCGCAGGGTGCCGCCGCTGATGCTGCCCTGGCTTTCCAGCGTGGTGGAAAACCGATAGTCAGGGCCAAGCTGCAGCAATGCCGCCAGCGCGGTCAGCACCTTTTGCGTACTGGCCGGCAGGGCCATCTGCTGCGAGTGATAATCGATGATGGGCGTGGTGGCCCCAATCTTCTGAACGACCAGGGCAAGGTTGGCCCCATCAGGCAAATATTGTGTGTAATCTTCAACCGGGGCCGCATTTGCATTAAGGGCAAATGCACAGGCCAATGCACTGACAATTCGTGGAAAACGCATAATCTCGGGCTAACTGCTGGATAACGTGCCGTCATACTACGGTGCATTAAGGGAAAAAGTAAACGATGACCCCTAAGGAACTCTACGGTAAAATACGTATCAAAATGCAAAACCGAACCTGACTCGGGCACTTGGCCCGAGTCAGGCTTCTTTTGTTTGTCGCCTGGAAACGGTGGTGTGTAACCCTCCGTTTTTTCATACGAATACGTCAGGATGACGGTTATTTGAACAGGAATGATTTAGAGGTATTGATACTATGAAACAGATTCCGATGACCTTGCTTGGCGCAGAAAAGCTGCGTGAAGAACTTGAACATTTGAAAACCGTGCGCCGGCCGAAAATCATTGCCGACATCGCGGAAGCCCGTGAACACGGCGATCTGAAAGAAAATGCGGAATACCATGCGGCCCGTGAACAACAAGGGTTCTGCGAAGGGCGCATTCAGGAAATTGAAGCCAAACTGTCAAACGCGCAGGTGATCGACGTCACCAAGATGCCCGCTAACGGCCGTGTGATTTTTGGCGCTACCGTATCGATATTGAACCTGGATACCGATGACGAAGTGACATACCGCATCGTGGGTGACGATGAGGCCGACTTCAAGAAAAATCTGATTTCGGTAAACTCACCGATGGCGCGCGGTTTGATCGGCAAAGAGCATGATGATGTGGTGGTGATTAACACCCCAGGCGGCGACGTTGAATATGAAATCCTGAAGGTCGAATATCTTTGATCGCGCCGGCTCTGGTTATAAGTTAGCCAGCTTTTTGTAAAGAAAGGAAAAAGGCCGCACGCGGCCTTTTATCTTGAACCGGTGCATGGCACCTTTTCGCTAAACTGGCGGCGTTTAACGCGGTAAACTGATTTTTCGCTCTTTGCTTGGGCGATAAAGCACGAGCGTACCACCGATAACCTGTACGTTGCAGGCGCCGGTTTCACGAACGATAGCGTCGGCGATCAGGGACTTGGTTTCGCGATCTTCAGCCGCGATCTTTACCTTGATCAGCTCATGGTGCTCCAGAGCCTGTTCTATTTCAGCCAGCACCCCTTCGGTCAGACCGTTATTACCCAGCATGACTACCGGTTTTAACGGGTGCGCCAAGCCTTTCAGGTGCTGTTTTTGTTTGTTATTCAGATTCATTGTCTTTTTTGCTTAAGTTGGGATTGAAAACGGTACATTCTACCGCCATCTCATGTATATCACCAAATCGGTCTGTGACCTGTGGGAGTCTACGTGAGTCGCGAACTTGGCATAAGGCTCTTTTTAGGATAGTTGGAAAACGAGATGGCGAATAAAAAGCGTTCGGCCAGTTCCAGTCGCTGGTTACAAGAACACTTTAGCGATAAATATGTGCAACAGGCGCAGAAAAAAGGGCTGCGATCTCGCGCCTGGTTTAAACTTGATGAAATACAGCAAAGTGACAAACTGTTTAAACCGGGAATGACCGTCGTGGATTTGGGCGCAGCGCCAGGTGGCTGGTCGCAGTACGTCGTGACCCAGATCGGCGGCAGCGGGCGTATTATTGCCTGCGATCTTTTGCCGATGGATCCTATCGTCGGCGTCGATTTCCTTCAGGGCGACTTTCGTGATGAACTGGTGCTAAAAGCCTTGATGGAACGTGTAGGTGAAAGTAAGGTTCAGGTGGTCATGTCCGACATGGCCCCGAATATGAGTGGCACCCCGGCAGTCGATATACCAAGATCGATGTATCTGGTTGAACTCGCGCTTGATATGTGTCGTGATGTTCTCGCACCAGGTGGAAGTTTTCTGGTGAAGGTGTTCCAGGGAGATGGCTTTGACGAGTATCTGCGGGAAATTCGCTCCCTGTTTACGAAGGTTAAGATTCGTAAGCCAGACGCTTCTCGCGCACGTTCGCGTGAAGTGTACATTGTAGCGACAGGGCGCAAACTGTAGTACCCTAACGCTGTTTGTTAACACAGTTGTAATATGAGGTTAATCCCTTGAGTGACATGGCGAAAAACCTAATTCTCTGGTTGGTCATCGCGGTAGTATTGATGTCCGTATTCCAGAGCTTTGGGCCCAGCGAGTCGAATGGCCGTAGGGTAGATTACTCTACCTTCATGTCCGAACTGACCCAAGATCAGATTCGTGAAGCACGAATTAACGGACGTGAGATCAACGTTACCAAGAAAGATAGTAACCGATACACGACTTTTATCCCTGTTAACGATCCAAAACTGTTGGATACGTTACTGACCAAGAATGTGAAAGTTGTCGGTGAACCGCCTGAAGAGCCGAGTTTGCTGGCTTCTATCTTTATTTCCTGGTTCCCGATGCTATTGCTGATCGGCGTCTGGATTTTCTTTATGCGGCAAATGCAGGGCGGCGGCGGCAAGGGCGCGATGTCCTTCGGCAAGAGCAAGGCCCGCATGCTGACGGAAGACCAGATCAAAACCACGTTTGCCGACGTTGCGGGCTGTGACGAAGCCAAAGAAGAAGTCAGCGAACTGGTGGAATACCTGCGCGAGCCGAGCCGTTTCCAGAAGTTGGGCGGCAAGATCCCGAAAGGCGTGCTGATGGTGGGGCCACCGGGTACCGGTAAAACCCTGCTGGCGAAAGCCATTGCGGGCGAGGCCAAAGTACCGTTCTTCACCATTTCCGGTTCCGACTTCGTTGAAATGTTCGTCGGTGTGGGTGCTTCCCGCGTGCGCGACATGTTCGAGCAGGCCAAGAAGGCCGCGCCGTGCATCATCTTCATCGATGAAATCGACGCCGTCGGTCGCCAGCGTGGCGCCGGCCTGGGTGGTGGTCACGATGAACGTGAACAGACGCTGAACCAGATGCTGGTTGAGATGGACGGTTTCGAAGGCAACGAAGGCATTATCGTGATTGCCGCGACTAACCGCCCGGACGTGCTGGACCCTGCGCTGCTGCGTCCTGGCCGTTTTGACCGCCAGGTTGTGGTTGGGCTGCCGGACGTACGCGGCCGTGAGCAGATTCTGAAAGTGCATATGCGCCGCGTACCTTTGGCGGCGGATATCGACGCCTCGGTGATTGCACGTGGTACCCCTGGCTTCTCCGGCGCCGATCTGGCGAACCTGGTGAATGAAGCCGCCTTGTTTGCCGCCCGCGGTAACAAGCGTGTCGTGTCGATGGTGGAGTTTGAGAAAGCCAAAGACAAGATCATGATGGGGGCTGAACGCCGCTCCATGGTGATGACCGAAGCGCAGAAAGAATCGACCGCGTATCACGAAGCAGGCCACGCCATCATCGGCCGCCTGGTTCCTGAACACGATCCTGTGCATAAGGTAACGATTATTCCGCGTGGCCGCGCATTGGGTGTGACGTTCTTCCTGCCGGAAGGCGATGCGATCAGCGCCAGCCGCCAGAAGCTGGAGAGCCAGATTTCCACGCTGTACGGTGGCCGCCTGGCGGAAGAGATCATCTACGGGCCGGAAAAAGTGTCTACCGGTGCGTCGAATGACATTAAAGTCGCCACCTCCATCGCGCGCAACATGGTGACCCAATGGGGCTTCTCCGAGAAGCTGGGGCCGCTGTTGTATGCCGAAGAGGAAGGCGAAGTGTTCCTGGGCCGCTCGGTGGCCAAGGCGAAGCACATGTCTGATGAAACGGCGCGCATTATCGATCAGGAAGTGAAGTCGCTGATTGAACGCAACTACACCCGTGCGCGTACGCTGTTGATGGAAAACATGGATATCCTGCACTCAATGAAGGATGCCCTGATGAAATATGAAACCATCGACGCGCCGCAGATCGACGATCTGATGAACCGTAAAGACGTGCGCCCGCCGGCAGGCTGGGATGATGCGAGCAAAAACAACAGCTCTGACAACGGCGGCAGCCCGAAAGCGCCGACGCCGGTTGATGAGCCACGTACGCCAAACCCAGGCAACACTATGTCTGAACAGCTCGACAAGTAAGTTGGCTGTGCAATAACATCAAACCCCGGCCAGCCCGGGGTTTTTTATTGCCCAATGGGCGATGAATTCGGAACAGTAAGGTAGATTTATCATGCAGTTGACCGTGCGCGACATGACTCTTGACCTCACCCATCCGCAGGTGATGGGCATTCTCAACGTCACACCTGACTCCTTCTCTGACGGCGGCCGCCATAATTCGCTGAATGCCGCGCTGCAGCATGCGCAGGCGATGATTGCCGCAGGCGCGACGATGATCGATGTGGGCGGCGAATCAACCCGCCCCGGGGCGGCCGATGTCAGCGACGACGAGGAGTTGGCGCGCGTGGTGCCGGTGGTTGAAGCGCTGGCGCAGCGCTTTGAAGTCTTTATTTCGGTTGATACCTCGAAGGCGGCGGTGATCCGCGAATCCGCAAACGCGGGCGCGCATTTGATCAACGATGTGCGATCGTTACAGGAACCGGGCGCATTGGCTGCAGCGGCACAAAGTGAACTGCCGGTGTGCCTGATGCACATGCAGGGCGAACCACGCACGATGCAACAGGCGCCGCAGTATGACGATCTGATTGGTGATGTGAATGCGTTTTTCCAGCACCATATTGCCCGCTGCAATGCGGCGGGGATAACAAATCAGAAATTGCTGCTCGACCCAGGCTTCGGTTTCGGTAAGAATCTGGCGCATAATTATCAGCTTCTGGCACGGTTATCCGAGTTTCATCATTTCGGTTTGCCGCTATTGGTGGGCATGTCACGTAAATCCATGATTGGCCAACTGCTTAATGTACCGCCTGAACAACGGCTTATCGGCAGCGTTGCCTGCGCGGTTATCGCTGCGATGCAGGGCGCGCAGATTGTCAGAGTGCATGACGTTAAAGAAACCGTCGAGGCGATGCGTGTCGTCGAGGCAACACTTTTAGCTAAGGGACAGTAGAGACTATGAGCGAGCGTAAATATTTTGGCACCGACGGCATCCGTGGCAAAGTCGGTGACAGCCCGATAACCCCGGACTTCGTCCTTAAGCTCGGTTGGGCGGCAGGGAAAGTGCTGGCGCGTCATGGCTCTCGCAAGATCATCATTGGCAAAGACACCCGTATCTCCGGCTATATGCTGGAGTCAGCGTTGGAAGCCGGCCTGGCGGCTGCGGGGCTGTCCGCTTCGTTCACCGGCCCGATGCCGACGCCTGCGGTGGCGTACCTGACGCGGACTTTCCGCGCCGAGGCCGGCATTGTGATTTCGGCTTCGCACAACCCGTTTTACGATAACGGCATCAAGTTCTTTTCCATCGATGGCGCCAAGCTGCCGGATGAGGTTGAAGAGGCGATTGAGGCCGAGATGGAAAAACCATTGACCTGCGTTGAATCCGCCGAGTTGGGTAAGGCCAGCCGGATCATCGACGCCGCCGGCCGCTACATTGAATTTTGTAAAGGCACCTTCCCGAGCGAGCTGAGCCTGAAGGGGCTGAAAGTGGTGGTTGACTGCGCGAATGGTGCCACCTACCACATCGCGCCGAGCGTGCTGCGCGAGCTGGGGGCGAAGGTGATCGCCATCGGCATTGAGCCGGACGGCATGAACATCAACGAAAAATGCGGCGCGACCGACGTGCGCCAACTGCAGGAACGCGTGCTGGCGGAAAAAGCCCACGTCGGGCTGGCATTTGACGGCGACGGCGACCGCGTCATGATGGTTGACCATTTGGGCAACAAGGTAGATGGCGACCAGATTCTGTATATCATCGCCCGTGAAGGGCTGCGCCAGGGCCAACTGCGCGGCGGCGCCGTGGGCACGCTGATGAGCAACATGGGCCTGCAACTGGCGCTGAAACAACTGGGCATTCCTTTTGCCCGCGCGAAAGTGGGTGACCGCTACGTGCTGGAAAAAATGCAGGAATTGGGGTGGCGCATCGGGGCGGAAAACTCCGGCCACGTGATTTTGCTGGATAAAACCACCACCGGTGATGGTATTGTCGCTGGCCTGCAGGTGCTGACGGCGATGGTGCGCAACCATATGTCTCTGCACGATCTGTGCAGCGGGATGAAACTGCTGCCGCAGGTGCTGGTCAACGTGCGCTTTGCCGGCGAGCACAACCCGCTGGAGTCTGCCGCGGTGCTGAAAGAAGCCGAAGCGGTGGAAGCTGAATTGGCCGGCCGTGGCCGCGTGCTGCTGCGTAAATCCGGCACCGAACCCCTGATCCGCGTGATGGTGGAAGGGGAAGACGAGCAGCAGGTCACCGCGCTGGCAAACCGTATTGCCGATGCGGTGAAATCCGCCGGTTAAAACAGTCGGTTACCCGGCGGCGGTGGGCCATGCCGCCGGTGAAACCCTTTTTGGCGTTTTTTTCCGCAAACGCGCCGGCGGTAGTAAATTGCCCTTGCGCGCTTTGACGGCTTTGGTTAGTATTCACACCCGCTTCAGTGGGTAGTTGATAAAAACGCCTGCTTTTTTGGTGAGAAGCCTTTGGTTCGCGGTGAACCCGCAAGGATACAGGTACAACTATGTACGAAGCTCTTTTGGTAATTTTCCTGCTGATCTCAATCGGGCTTGTGGCTCTGATTATGCTGCAGCAAGGTAAAGGTGCTGATATGGGAGCCTCATTCGGCGCAGGTGCTTCCGGCACGCTGTTTGGTTCGAGTGGTTCCGGTAACTTCATGACCCGTATGACGGCGGTACTGGCGACGTTGTTTTTCGTCATTAGCCTGATTTTGGGCAACCTGAGCAGCAACCAAAGCAAAAAAGGCAGTGAGTGGGAAAATCTGGGCCAGCCAGTGAAAACTGAGCAGGCGCCTGCACCGGCCGCACCAGCCAAGCCAAGCAGCGATATCCCGCAGTAAGCCGGTTATACAGTGTTTGAAAGCGGTCGTTAGTTAACATTCGGCGGCCGCTGCAGTAGAAGTAAACAGTACCGAGGTGGTGGAATTGGTAGACACGCTACCTTGAGGTGGTAGTGCCCTAACGGGCTTGTGGGTTCGAGTCCCATCCTCGGTACCAATCCTAAGATAACTTGCAATTTTGCGATTATCAGCGTAGTATTTGCCACGTTTTCGGACGCGGGGTGGAGCAGCCTGGTAGCTCGTCGGGCTCATAACCCGAAGGTCGTCGGTTCAAATCCGGCCCCCGCAACCACTTTCCTTCAAGTGTTTATTTTCAAATACACTTTTCGATTGAAATCCGCTTTTCTCGAACGACATTTGAAAATGATACTTGTATCGGAAGTTGTACCGAAGCCGCTGTGCGGCAAACAGGGTCCAGTTGCATAAAGCCCCGAATTTTCGGGGTTTTTTGTTATTTGGCAACAGAATCACTGGGCTATTAGGCCCTTTTTTTATGTCTTGGGGGTGGGCTTGTCCACATTAGAGCAAAAATTAACAGAGATGCTTTCGGCACCGGTAGAGGCGTTGGGCTTTGAGCTTGTAGGCATCGAATTTATTCGTGCGCGCCAATCGACGCTCCGCATCTATATTGATAGTGAAGACGGTATCACTGTTGATGATTGTGCTGATGTCAGCCACCAGGTCAGCGCGGTGTTGGATGTTGAAGATCCCATCACTGTCGCTTACAACTTGGAAGTCTCCTCTCCTGGCCTTGATCGTCCAATGTTCACCGCAGAGCACTATACTCGCTTCCTCGGTGATGAAGTCAGCATGGTCTTGCGCATGGCGGTACAGAACCGCCGCAAATGGCAGGGCATTATCAAGTCTGTCGAAGGCGAAATGATCACGGTTACTGTGGATGGGAAAGATGAAGTGTTCGCGCTGAGCAATATTCAGAAAGCGAACCTGGTACCCCACTTTTAAAGAGTTTGGATGAGGCAACTAGGATGAATAAAGAGATTCTGGCTGTTGTTGAAGCTGTTTCCAATGAGAAAGCCCTGCCGCGTGAGAAAATCTTCGAGGCGTTGGAAACCGCATTAGCGACTGCAACCAAGAAAAAATACGAGCAGGAAATTGATGTTCGCGTCAGCATCGACCGTAAAACCGGCGATTTTGACACTTTCCGCCGCTGGCTTGTGGTTAATGAAGTGACCCAGCCAACGCGTGAAATCACCCTGGATGCGGCTCAGTTTGAAGAACCGTCCATTGATCTGGGCGGCTATATTGAAGATCAGATTGAATCTGTGACCTTCGACCGTATCACCACCCAGACCGCCAAGCAGGTTATCGTACAGAAAGTGCGTGAAGCCGAGCGCGCGATGGTGGTTGACGCCTTCCGCGAGCACGAAGGTGAAATCGTCACCGGGGTGGTCAAGAAAGTTAACCGCGACAGCATTTCGCTGGATCTGGGCAGCAATGCCGAAGCCGTCATCGGCCGTGAAGACATGCTCCCGCGTGAAAACTTCCGCCCGGGCGACCGTATTCGCGGCGTGCTGTATGCCGTGCGCCCTGAAGCACGCGGCGCTCAATTGTTCGTTAGCCGTTCCCGCCCGGAAATGCTGATTGAACTGTTCCGCATCGAAGTGCCGGAAATCGGCGAAGAAGTGATCGAAATTAAAGCGGCAGCCCGCGATCCGGGTTCCCGTGCAAAAATTGCCGTGAAAACCAATGATAAGCGCATCGATCCGGTCGGCGCCTGCGTTGGTATGCGCGGTGCGCGCGTACAGGCCGTATCAAGCGAACTGGGCGGCGAGCGCATTGATATTGTGCTGTGGGATGACAATCCTGCGCAGTTCGTCATCAACGCCATGGCGCCGGCCGATGTGGCCTCGATCGTCGTTGATGAAGATAGGCACACCATGGATATTGCCGTTGAAGCCAGCAACCTGGCACAGGCGATTGGCCGTAATGGCCAAAACGTGCGTTTGGCCTCTCAGCTTAGCGGTTGGGAACTGAACGTGATGACGGCGGAAGATCTGCAGGCTAAACATCAGGCCGAGGCTCATGCCGCCATTGATACCTTCACCAAGTATCTTGATATTGACGAAGATTTCGCCACTGTACTGATTGAGGAAGGCTTCTCAACGTTGGAAGAGTTGGCTTATGTGCCAATCAACGAGCTGCTGGAAATCGACGGTCTTGATGAAGATACGGTTGAAGCGTTGCGCGATCGCGCCAAAGCTGCATTGACCACATTGGCCCTGGCCCAGGAAGAAAGTCTGGGCGATCAAAAGCCTGCTGATGATCTGCTCAACCTGGCAGGGTTGGAGCGCAGCATGGCTTTCAAGCTGGCCGCACGTGGGGTTTGTACGCTGGAAGATCTTGCCGAGCAGGGTGTTGACGATCTGGCTGATATTGAAGGGCTTAGTGATGAGCAAGCCGGTGAGCTGATTATGGCTGCACGTAATATCTGTTGGTTTGGCGACAACGCGTAATAAACTGTAGCAGGAAGGAACAGCATGACGACAGATGTAACCGTAAAATCGCTGGCAGCAGAGATCCAGACCTCGGTTGATCGCCTGGTACAGCAGTTTGCTGATGCAGGGATCAACAAGTCTGAGGCAGACTCTGTGACCCAGCAAGAGAAAGAAACTTTACTGGCGCACCTAAACCGTGAACACGGTAGTGCGCCGGGGAAGCTAACGTTGCAGCGCAAAACGCGCAGCACCTTGAACATTCCGAGCACCGGCGGTAAAAGTAAATCGGTGCAAATTGAGGTCCGCAAGAAACGCACTTACGTAAATCGCGATGCACAAGAAGCCCAACAGGCTGAAGCGGCTGAGCAGGCACGGCGTGAAGCGGAAGAGCAGGCACGGCGCGAAGCGGAAGAGAAAGCGAAACGCGAAGCAGAAGCGAAGCGCGCAGCCGAAGAGCAAGCCAAACGTGAGGCCGCAGAGATCGCGAAGCGTGATGCAGCGGAAAAAGAAAAAGTGACCAATCAACATACCGACGAAATGACCAAGCCAGCTCAGGCAGAAAAAGCACGCCGCGAAGCCGAAGCCGCAGAACTGAAACGTAAAGCGGAAGAAGAAGTGCGCCGTAAGGTCGAAGAGGAAGCCAAACGCGTGGCTGAAGAAGCACGCCGTATGGCGGAAGAAAACGGTGAGAAATGGGCCCAGGCCGATGCAGCAAGCGAAGCGGTAGAAAGCGCAGATTATCACGTGACCACGTCGCAGCACGCTCGCGCTGCCGAAGACGAGAACGATGCCAAAGTTGAAGGCGATCGTCGCAGCCGTAGCCGTGGTGGTAAATCTACCAAGCAGAAGAAAGGCAATAAGCTGTCTGAATCCAAGGCCGATCGTGAAGAAGCTCGCGCGGTTACCCGCGGTGGCAAAGGCCGTCGTAAGCCAAGCACGCTGCAGCAGGGCTTCAACAAACCGGCGCAGGTGGTTAACCGTGACGTGGTGATCGGCGAGACCGTCACCGTGGCTGAACTGGCCAACAAAATGGCGGTTAAAGGTTCCCAGGTTATCAAAACCATGATGAAACTGGGTGCGATGGCAACCATCAACCAGGTTATCGATCAGGAAACTGCACAGCTGGTTGCTGAAGAAATGGGTCATAAAGTGATCCTGCGCCGTGAAAACGAGCTGGAAGAAGCGGTCATGAGTGACCGTGACACCGGTGCGGCTGCCGAATCGCGCGCGCCAGTGGTGACCATCATGGGTCACGTTGACCATGGTAAAACGTCACTTCTGGACTACATTCGCTCCACCAAGGTGGCATCTGGCGAAGCCGGCGGCATTACCCAGCATATTGGTGCGTACCACGTTGAAACCGACAACGGTATGATCACCTTCCTGGATACCCCGGGCCACGCCGCGTTTACCGCCATGCGTGCACGTGGTGCGCAAGCGACCGACATCGTGGTGTTGGTTGTTGCCGCCGATGACGGTGTGATGCCGCAAACCATTGAAGCTATCCAGCACGCCAAAGCGGCGAAAGTGCCGGTAGTGGTTGCGGTGAACAAGATTGATAAACCAGAAGCCGATCCGGATCGCGTGAAAAACGAACTGGCGCAGTATGGCATCATCCCGGAAGAGTGGGGCGGTGAAGCGCAGTTTGTTCATGTTTCTGCCAAAGCCGGTACCGGTATCGACGAGTTGCTGGATGCTATCCTGCTGCAAGCCGAAGTGTTGGAACTGAAAGCCGTGCGTAAAGGTATGGCGAGCGGCGTGGTGATCGAGTCCTTCCTGGATAAAGGCCGCGGCCCGGTTGCTACCGTTCTGGTGCGTGAAGGTACCCTGAACAAGGGCGACATCGTGCTGTGCGGCTTTGAGTATGGCCGTGTGCGTGCGATGCGTGATGAAACCGGCAGTGAAGTTCAGGAAGCCGGCCCGTCTATTCCGGTTGAGATCCTGGGCCTGTCCGGCGTACCGGCTGCTGGTGATGAAGCGACCGTAGTACGTGACGAGAAAAAAGCGCGTGAAGTGGCGCTGTATCGTCAGGGCAAATTCCGCGAAGTCAAACTGGCTCGTCAGCAGAAATCCAAGCTGGAAAACATGTTCGCCAACATGACCGAAGGCGAAGTGTCCGAAGTCAATATCGTGCTGAAAGCCGATGTACAGGGCTCGGTCGAAGCGATTTGCGATTCGCTGCTGAAACTCTCCACCGATGAAGTGAAGGTGAAGATTGTGGGCTCCGGCGTAGGTGGTATCACCGAAACCGACGCGACTCTGGCTGCGGCATCCAATGCGATCCTGGTTGGCTTTAACGTGCGTGCTGATGCTTCCGCTCGCCGCGTGGTTGAGTCCGAAAGCCTGGATCTGCGTTACTACTCCGTGATCTACGATCTGATCGACGAAGTGAAACAGGCGATGAGCGGTATGTTGGCGCCTGAGTACAAGCAGCAGATTATCGGCCTGGCCGAAGTGCGCGACGTCTTTAAATCACCGAAGTTTGGTGCCATCGCCGGTTGTATGGTTACCGAAGGCGTGGTTAAACGTCACAACCCAATCCGCGTGCTGCGTGAAAACGTGGTTATCTATGAAGGCGAGCTGGAATCCCTGCGCCGCTTCAAGGATGACGTGAACGAAGTCCGCAACGGCATGGAATGTGGTATCGGTGTGAAAAACTACAATGATGTTCGCACTGGCGACATGATTGAAGTATTTGAAGTCATCGAGATCCAGCGTACCATCGATTAAGCTTCGAATAACGCTTACATTTGCTTTGGGGGGCCTTGTGCCCCCCGATTTGTCTGGAGGATTTCCAAATGGCAAAAGAATTCAGCCGCGGCCAACGTGTGGCGCAAGAGATGCAAAAAGAGATTGCGATCATTTTGCAGCGTGAAGTCAAAGATCCGCGCATTGGCATGGCGACCGTATCCGGCGTGGAGGTTTCCCGCGATTTGGCCTATGCCAAAGTTTATGTCACCTTCCTTAATGTGTTGACCGATAACCACGATCCTGAGCTGGTTACCAAGGGGATCAAAGCATTGCAGGACGCTTCTGGCTACATTCGCACCCTGCTGGGCAAAGCGATGCGCCTGCGCGTGGTGCCGGAACTGACCTTCGCCTACGACAACTCACTGGTTGAAGGCATGCGTATGTCCAACCTGGTGACCAACGTGGTGAAACACGATGCCGAACGCCGTTCGGCATCAGGCGATGACGAGGAGGCTTAATGAGCCGCCCTCGTCGCCGCGGCCGTGATATTCACGGCGTCCTGTTGTTGGATAAGCCGCAAGGCTTGTCATCCAACGATGCCTTACAGAAGGTCAAGCGCCTGTATAACGCCAATCGGGCCGGCCATACCGGCGCGCTCGATCCATTGGCGACCGGCATGCTGCCTATCTGCCTGGGCGAAGCGACCAAGTTTTCCCAGTTTTTGCTCGACTCCGATAAGCGTTACCGCGTTATCGCCAAGCTGGGCCAGCGCACGGATACCTCTGATGCCGATGGTCAGATAGTGCAGGAACGCCCGGTAGCCTTTAGCCGTGAGCAACTGGATGCCGCACTGGCGCAGTTCCGCGGCCCGATCCAACAGGTGCCGTCGATGTATTCGGCGCTGAAGTATCAGGGCAAAAAACTGTACGAGTATGCGCGTCAGGGCATTGAAGTGCCGCGTGAAGCGCGCGCCATCACGGTGTATGAACTGCTGTTCATCCGTTGGGAAGGTGATGAACTGGAATTGGAAGTTCACTGTTCCAAGGGCACCTATATTCGCACCATTGTTGACGATCTTGGCGAAGTGCTCGGCTGTGGCGCGCATGTGATTTATCTGCGCCGCCTGCAGGTCGCGAAGTACCCGATTGCGCGTATGGTGACGCTGGAACAGCTGGCTGCGCTGCAGCAACAGGCGCAGGAGCAGGATATGGCGCCGGGCGAGCTGCTGGATCCGCTGCTGATGCCGATGGATAGCCCGGTGGAAGATTTTCCTGAGGTGAACCTGCTGCCGGCGGTGGCGGGGTATGTCAAACAGGGGCAATCGGTTCGTTCCGCGGCCGCGCCTGCTGCGGGCATGGTGCGCATCACCGAAGGCGATGAACGCAAATTTATCGGCGTTGGTGAGATTGCCGATGACGGCCGTGTGGCGCCAAAACGCCTGGTTGTCGAGTACGCCGACTGAACGTGGCCTGGTCATTTTTCCCCCTTTTAGTAACGCGCCTACAGCTTGAAGGATCGCGGGGATAAGGGTAGAATGGCGCAGCCTATGCATGGGTTGCTGAATTAGAGATCGGCGCCCGTATTTTTTATCTATAATTTGGAGTGTTACAATGTCTCTAAGTGTTGAAGCTAAAGCTAAAATCGTAGCGGACTTCGGTCGTGATGCTAATGACAGCGGTTCTACCGAAGTTCAGGTTGCCCTGTTGACTGCACAGATCAACCACCTGCAAGGTCACTTTGCAGAACACAAAAAAGATCACCACAGCCGTCGTGGTCTGCTGCGTATGGTTTCTCAGCGTCGTAAGCTGCTGGACTACCTGAAGCGTAAAGATGTAGCGCGTTACACCAGCCTGATCGAGCGTCTGGGCCTGCGTCGCTAATCGAGCAAGTTTCAGTGGAAAGGGGCCTATTTAGGCCCCTTTCTTCTAGGAAGCATAAGCAAATCAGGTTAATGTATACCCGATTGATTTCAATTTTCAGGAAGGTGGCAAGCGAGTCAATCCGATGCGTTTACTTCGGTGAATGAAGCGGGTAAGCGCGCGCAGCCAATCAGCCTGTAGCTTGAAAGACGAAGGGCATACCATCTGAAATGGTAAAAAATGGTCTTCTATTACAGAGGTTCGCGCGGCTAATGAGAGACTTTACTCCGGGCGTGAGTAAGGATTGTCATTAGTCGCGAGGATGTGATGAGAAGGCAAATCAAGTCACTGGCGTTGTTTGAGTCGTCATTACGATTGCGCGCCTAATTTAAGGATTGTATTTTGCTGACACCGACTATCCGCAAATTCCAGTATGGCCAGCATACCGTCACGATTGAGACCGGTATGATGGCGCGTCAGGCCACTGCCGCCGTTATGGTAAGCATGGATGACACCGCAGTATTCGTTACCGTTGTAGGCCAGAAGAAAGCGAAGCCTGGCCAGGGCTTCTTCCCGCTGACCGTGAACTACCAGGAGCGTACTTACGCTGCCGGCCGTATTCCGGGCAGCTTCTTCCGCCGTGAAGGCCGCCCGAGCGAAGGTGAAACCCTGACCTCGCGCCTGATCGACCGCCCAATCCGCCCACTGTTCCCGGAAGGCTTCCTGAATGAAGTTCAGGTTATCGCCACCGTAGTTTCCGTTAACCCGCAGGTGAACCCGGATATCGTTGCGATGATCGGGGCTTCTGCTGCGCTTTCGCTGTCCGGTATCCCGTTCAACGGCCCAATCGGTGCGGCACGCGTAGGTTACATCAATGACCAGTACGTGCTGAACCCAACCGTTGACGAGCTGAAAGAAAGCCGTCTGGATCTGGTTGTTGCCGGTACCGCTGGTGCGGTGCTGATGGTTGAATCCGAAGCGGACATCCTGAGCGAAGATCAGATGCTGGGCGCCGTGGTCTTTGGCCATGAGCAACAGCAGGTGGTGATTGACAACATCAATGCGTTGGTAAGCGAAGTTGGCAAACCAAAATGGGATTGGCAGCCGGCTTCGGTTGATGAAGCGCTGCACGCCCGTGTGGCCGAGCTGGCAACCGCTCGCCTGGGTGACGCTTACCACATCACCGAGAAACAAGAGCGCTATGCGCAGATCGATGCAATCAAAGAAGATGTGGTTGCCGCGCTGCTGGCGCAGGATGAAACGCTCGATGAAGCTGAAATCAACGATATCCTCGGCCAGGTAGAGAAAAACGTGGTCCGTAGCCGCGTGCTGCGCGGTGAGCCGCGTATCGACGGCCGTGAAAAAGACATGATCCGCGGCCTGGACGTGCGTACCGGCGTGCTGCCACGCACCCACGGTTCTGCACTGTTCACCCGTGGTGAAACGCAGGCGCTGGTTACCGCCACGCTGGGTACTGCCCGCGATGCGCAAACGCTGGATGAGCTGTTGGGCGAGCGCACTGATAATTTCCTGCTACACTACAACTTCCCTCCGTATTCTGTTGGCGAAACCGGTATGGTGGGCTCACCGAAGCGTCGTGAGATCGGCCATGGCCGTCTGGCGAAGCGCGGTGTTATGGCCGTGATGCCTAAAGGCGATGATTTCCCGTATACGGTGCGTGTGGTTTCCGAAATCACCGAATCCAACGGTTCTTCATCCATGGCTTCCGTCTGCGGCGCTTCTCTGGCGCTGATGGATGCTGGCGTTCCGATCAAAGCTGCCGTTGCCGGTATCGCAATGGGCTTGGTGAAGGACGACGAAAACTTTGTGGTTCTGTCCGACATCCTCGGTGACGAAGATCACCTGGGCGACATGGACTTCAAAGTAGCCGGTAGCCGTGAAGGTATCACCGCGCTGCAGATGGACATTAAAATTGAAGGTATTACCCGCGAAATCATGCAGGTAGCACTGAACCAGGCCAAGGGTGCGCGTTTGCATATCCTGGGTGTGATGGAACAGGCTATCAGCACGCCACGCGGCGATATCTCTGAGTTCGCACCGCGTATTCATACCATCAAGATCAATCCGGACAAAATCAAGGATGTGATCGGTAAAGGCGGTTCTGTGATCCGTGCGCTGACCGAAGAAACCGGCACCACCATCGAAATCGAAGATGACGGTACTGTGAAGATCGCGGCGACCGACGGCGATAAAGCGAAACACGCAATTCGCCGCATCGAAGAGATCACCGCAGAGATCGAAGTTGGCCGTATTTACCAGGGTAAAGTCACCCGTATCGTTGATTTCGGTGCCTTTGTGGCCATCGGCGGCGGTAAGGAAGGCCTGGTGCATATTTCTCAGATCGCAGACAAGCGCGTTGAAAAAGTCACCGACTATCTGCAGATGGGCCAGGAAGTACCGGTTAAGGTGCTGGAAGTTGACCGTCAGGGCCGTGTGCGCCTGAGCATCAAGGAAGCAACAGCGCCAGAAACCGCTGCTGCGCCTGCGCCTGAAGTAGAATAAACTGTAATTACACAGTTTTGGCAGCTCCCTTCCATCGGTTGGGAGCTGTTCGTACCCCGTGGGCAGGATGCTCGCGTTTTAAGCAGGCGGAGAACAGGATGTTCATCCAATGTTTGTCTTCGGGAGTGGGAAATGAAGTCTTTCTTGCGCTGGTGTTATGTTGCGACAGCAATCATGCTGGCAGGATGCAGCAACTATGATTGGCGTAAAGACGAGGTTCTGGCTATTCCGTTGCAGCCCACGCTGCAGCAGGAAGTGATCCTGGCGCGCATGGAACAAATACTTGCCAGCCGGGCACTGACGGACGATGAGCGCGCGCAGCTTTTATATGAGCGCGGAGTGCTGTATGATAGCCTTGGGTTACGTGCGCTGGCGCGTAACGATTTTTCGCAAGCGCTGGCAATACGTCCTGATATGCCGGAAGTTTTCAACTACCTGGGCATATACTTAACGCAGGCAGGCAATTTTGATGCTGCCTATGAAGCGTTTGATTCGGTACTAGAACTTGATCCAACTTACAATTACGCGCGTTTAAACCGGGGCATCGCACTGTATTACGGCGGTCGCTTTCTGTTAGCGCAGGATGATCTGCAGGCGTTTTATCAAGACGACCCAAACGATCCCTTCCGTTCGTTGTGGCTGTACCTTGTGGAGCGAGAAATCGATCCCAAGAAGGCCGACGTAGCGCTCGAGCAGCGTTATGAAAAAGCGAACCGAGGGCAATGGGGATGGAATATTGTCGAATTCTACCTGGGCAAAATCAGCGAAAAAACGCTGATGGAACGCCTCAAGGCAGATGCAACGGATAACACTTCGCTCGCTGAGCATCTCAGTGAAACTGACTTCTATTTGGGTAAACACTACCTGAGTCTGGGGGACAAGGACATCGCTTCGGCGTTGTTCAAACTGACGGTGGCTAACAACGTTCATAACTTTGTTGAGCACCGCTATGCATTGTTGGAATTGGCGCTTTTGGGCCAAGAGCAAGACGACCTATCGGAATCGGACCAGCAATAGCTGACGAACACTTATCAGCCTGAACGACATTGGTTTAACCGCCAAAGTTATCGCCTTAACGGGCGAGGGCCTTTTGTTCGTTTTATAATCTAATTTGAGCCGGTTCACACTTTTCAATGAAAATGACTGAAAATTTTCGCGACGAGTTATGTAGACTGGCAGCCATTATTAATGAGGCACGTGTACATGACTACTGAGTTTGAAACCTCTTTTGTTGACCTGGGGCTGTCAGCTCCGATCATTTCTGCCCTGACAGATTTGGGCTACGAAAAACCATCACCGATCCAGGCTGAGTGTATTCCTCACCTGTTGAATGGCCGCGATGTGCTGGGTATGGCACAGACCGGTAGCGGTAAAACCGCAGCGTTTTCGCTGCCCCTGCTGCACAACCTGGATGCAGCCCTGAAAGCACCACAAATCCTGGTGCTGGCGCCGACCCGCGAACTGGCGGTTCAGGTTGCTGAAGCAATGACCGATTTCTCCAAGCACATGCATGGCGTTAACGTTGTGGCCCTGTACGGCGGCCAGCGTTATGACGTGCAGCTGCGCGCCCTGCGCCAGGGCCCACAGATTGTGGTGGGCACGCCAGGCCGTCTGCTGGATCACCTCAAACGCGGTACGCTGAACCTCTCCAGCCTGAAAGGTCTGGTACTGGACGAAGCCGACGAAATGCTGCGCATGGGCTTTATTGAAGACGTTGAAACCATCATGGCCGAGATCCCTGCGGATCATCAGACTGCACTGTTCTCTGCCACCATGCCGGAAGCGATCCGCCGTATCACCCGCCGCTTTATGAACGAGCCGCAGGAAGTGCGTATTCAATCCAGCATCACTACGCGCCCGGATATCAGCCAGAGCTACTGGACTGTGCAGGGCATGCGTAAAAACGAAGCGCTGGTACGTTTCCTGGAAGCGGAAGACTTTGATGCCGCCATCATCTTCGTACGCACCAAAAACGCCACGCTGGAAGTGGCCGAAGCGCTGGAGCGCAGCGGTTACAGCAGCGCTGCGTTGAACGGCGACATGAACCAGGCGCTGCGCGAGCAAACCCTGGAGCGTCTGAAAGATGGCCGCCTGGATATTCTGATCGCCACCGACGTGGCTGCCCGTGGGCTGGACGTTGAACGTATCAGCCTGGTAGTGAACTACGATATCCCGATGGATTCTGAATCCTACGTTCACCGTATCGGCCGTACCGGCCGTGCCGGTCGTGCTGGCCGCGCGCTGCTGTTTGTGGAAAACCGCGAACGCCGCCTGCTGCGCAACATTGAACGCACCATGAAGCTGACCATCCCGGAAGTGGAACTGCCGAATGCAGAACTGCTGGGCCAACGCCGTCTGGCTAAGTTTGCCGCCAAAGTGCAGCAACAGCTGGAAAGCAGCGATCTGGATCAGTACCGTGCACTGCTGGCTAAACTGCAGCCGGAAGAAGAGCTGGATATGGAAACGCTGGCTGCTGCGCTGCTGAAAATGGCGCAGGGCGAACGCCCACTGATCCTGCCACCGGATCCCGTCTTCAAGCCGCGTCAACGCCGTGAGCTCAACGAACGTGATGACCGCCGCCGTGATAGCAGCGAACGTCCGCGCCGTGAACGCCGTGACGTGGGTGAAATGCAGCTGTACCGCATTGAAGTTGGCCGTGATGACGGTGTGGAAGTTCGTCATATCGTTGGCGCTATCGCTAACGAAGGCGACATCAGCAGCCGTTATATCGGCAACATCAAGCTGTTTGCTTCCCACTCCACTATCGAGCTGCCAAAAGGCATGCCGGGCGAGATCCTGAATCACTTCACCCGCACGCGCATCCTGAACAAGCCGATGAACATGCAACTGTTGGGCGATGCTCAGCCGCATGAACGCCGCGATCGTGGCAACGGTGGTGAACGCCGTGGCGGCCGCCCGTTCAACGGTGAACGCCGTGAAGGTGCTCCACGCCGTTCTTTCGGTGAGCGTCGTGAAGGTGGTAACGCTGAACGCCGTGGCGGTAACTTCAACCGTGACGGCAAACCAGCCGCACGCCGTGATGATGCCGCGCCAGCCGCACCACGTCGCCGCTTCGGTGACGCATAACATCAGGCGCTAACGCGCTTTCCCCCTACCGCCGTATGGCGGTGGGGGAAACTAAAAAGGGCTCATGATTACTCATGGGCCCTTTTTTATTCGCTTTCAGATGCGAGCGCTCCGCTGGTTAGCTGCCGCAGGCGGCGTTCGCTCTGTTCATCCGCCGGCATATACACCATCATCCGATCGCCATTTCTTGCCGCCGACCACCAGTTATTCTGGTGCAGGCTCATCACGCCAACCTGGGAATTGTTGAACCGCTTGATATTATTGTTGATTGCACGCACTTCGTAGCGTTCCCAGGTGGCACGAAAATCCTCCGACGCGGCCATGTAGCGCTCCAGATGTTTTTCCCACAGAGGATCGCCCAGATGTTCCGCCATCTGTGCACGGAACATCGCCACCATATTCGGCATTACCTCATCCCAGTCCAGCAGGCTGGCACGCCAGGCTTTATGGGTGAAGGCCAGATAGATGCAGTTACGATCCTCGGGGGGGATCTGCGCCAGATCAACCCCCACCAACAGGCAGTAAGCGCGGTTGAACCCCATAATGTCGAAGCGTGCGTTATTAATAATCGCCGGCATCGGATCCAGTTGATCCAGCATCCGCTGCCCACAAATGGAAACCTGCTTGCACAACGGGCGTTGGTGCGCGGGGGGCAGGCTTTGCCCCGCCAGCATAAACAGGTGATGGGTTTCTGCTTCGTTGCACTGCAGTGCATTGGCGATGGCGGTCAGGGTTTTGATCGAGGCCTGAATCGGCCGGCCCTGCTCCAGCCAGGTGTACCAGGTAATGCCAACGTCGGCGAGCTGGGCTACTTCTTCACGGCGCAGGCCGGGAGTGCGCCGTTGGCGCATACGCGGCAACCCCAGGCGGTTTGGATCCAGGCTTTCGCGCCGTGCGCGCAGGAAAGCCCCCAGCAGTTTGCGGTTGTCGATGTTGGATTGCGTATGTGTTTGTTCTGATACGTTTGAATCATCAATTAAAGACATACGCCGTTTCCTCCGCCGAGCGTGACCGGTAGTTTTTATACCATGATAATCAAGCACTGGTACCGGTTTAATTTAAGGGTGATGCTAGCCCCATTGTTGAATTAACTCAATGGTTGAGCACAATGAGCACACTGTCTTTTGGTACCCAATTAGGGCGTGGCGGCCTGATTATTTTACTGGCGGGCCAGCTACTGCCGATGATTGATTTTTCCATCGTCAATGTTGGTCTGGATTCCATCGCGCAATCGCTGCGGGCCAGCCCGGCACAGTTAGAACTGGTGGTGGCGGTGTATGGCGTCGCGTTTGCCGTTTGCCTGTCGATGGGCGGGCGCATGGGCGATAACCTGGGGCGCCGCCGGGTGTTTTTATGGGGCGTGCGGCTCTTTACCGTATCTTCATTGATTTGCGGCCTGGCCAACAGCATCTGGTTGTTGCTGCTGGCCCGGGCGTTGCAGGGTGTCGGCGCGGCGCTGATTGTGCCGCAGATCCTGGCGACCATTCATGTCTGTTTGCGCGGCCGTGAGCATACCCGGGCGCTGGGCATGTATGGCGCCATCGGTGGGCTGGCGTTTATTGTCGGCCAGGTGCTGGGCGGCATGCTGATTGCCCTTGATGTTGCCGGCTCGGGCTGGCGCAGCGTGTTTTTGATTAATATTCCGGTGGGGCTGTTGGTGCTGTTTTGTACGCGCCGTTGGGTGCCTGATACCCGCGCAGAACGGCCGGTAAGCCTTGATTTGCCCGGCACATTGCTGTTGGGGCTGGTGATTGCCTGCCTGTTGTTCCCGCTGGCACTGGGGCCGGTTTGGCACTGGCCATGGCAATGCCTGGCGCTGTTGGCCGCGACCATTCCGTTGTTGTTGGCGCTGTGGCAGGTGGAACGCCGGCAGGAACAGCGCAACCTGCATCCATTGTTGCCGCTGGCGTTGATGCGCCTGCCGAGCGTGCGCTTTGGCCTGCTGGTCGCCATTTTGTTTTTCTCTTGCTGGAGCGGTTTTATGTTCGCCATGGCGCTGACGCTGCAGGCCGGTGCCGGCCTGAGCTCATTCCAGTCCGGCAATGCGTTCATCGCACTGGGTGCGGCCTATTTCGTGTCATCGTTGCTGAGCAGCACGGTGGTTGAACATGTCGGTATGGTCCGCACGCTGCTGTTCGGCTGCCTGATTCAGATGACGGGGTTATTGGCGCTGATGTTGAGTGTCAAGATGGTTTGGCCGCACCTGGGCGTGCTGAATCTGATCCCGGCAACGGTGCTGATTGGCTTTGGGCAGGCGTTTATCGTCAGCAGTTTCTTTCGCATTGGGTTGTCGGATGTGCCGGCTGCCCAGGCGGGTTCCGGCAGCGCCATGCTGGCTACCGTCCAGCAGACGGCCTTTGGGCTTGGCCCGATCCTGCTGGGGATGGTGTTTGTCCAGGCGCTGCACCTGCACCACGGGAACTATCTGGATGCGCTGCAGGCGATGCTAACCGCCGAATTCTGCCTGATGCTGATCCTGCTCGGCCGCACCTTGTGGTATCTGCGAACCAGCCAGCAGCGGCGCGCGCGGGCGACTGCTGAATAAAACGCGGGGAATACCCCGGCAGGTATTCCCCGGCAACTGAAATAGCCCTCATGAGAGGGGGGCTGGTTTCTCCTGCAGCAGATCGCTTTTCAGCCCGGCGACGATCTCAAACGAATGCAGCCGCGCCTGATGATCAAAGATCTGGCCATTGACCATGATTTCATCGGCGGCGGTTTCGCGCAGCAGCGCTTGCATCCCTTCACGCACGGCGTCTTTACCACCGACGATCGACATACGCAACGCCTGCTCAACGCCATATTGCTCCGCGGCGCTCCACAACGCATGGATATTTTGCACCGGTGGCGGCAGTGGGCCGGGCGCGCCCCGGCGCAGGTTGATGAACTGCTGCTGCATCGAGGTGAATAGGAAGCGTGCATCGCGCTCGCTGTCGGCGGCGATCACGTTGACACACACCATGGTATAGGGCTGCGGCCAGCGTTCGGAAGGCTGGTAACTTTCGCGATAAATCCGCAGCGCCTGGAATAGCATATCCGGCGCGAAGTGTGAGGCGAAGGCGAACGGCAAGCCCAGCCGGGCGGCCAATTGCGCGCTGTACAGGCTGGAGCCCAACAGCCAGATGGGCACATGCAGCCCCTGGCCGGGCACCGCCTGCACCGCTTGATTGGGCTGCACATCGCCGAAGTAATGCTGCAGTTCCTGCACGTCACGCGGGAAGTTATCCACATCGCCGGAAAGATGGCGGCGCAGCGCCAGCATGGTGCGTTGATCGGTGCCGGGCGCGCGGCCCAGCCCCAGATCGATACGGCCAGGGTAGAGCGATTCCAGCGTGCCGAACTGTTCGGCGATCACCAGCGGTGAATGGTTGGGCAGCATAACACCGCCCGAACCCAGGCGGATTGTACTGGTGCCGGCGGCCAGATACCCCAAAAGCACTGAGGTGGCCGCGCTGCCGATGCCGGTCATATTGTGGTGTTCCGCCAGCCAGTAACGCTGGTAGCCCCACTGCTCGGCATGTTGCGCCAAATCTAACGAAGCGTGGAACGCGTCGCGGGGTTTCGCCCCCTGTGGAATAGGGGAGAGATCAAGCACCGAAACCGGTACAGGTTTTTTTTCAGTCATCATATCGTCCATCAGGCCAGAAAGGGCATCGCTTAAAGGGCGAGTGCAGAGATCTGCAAGTTAGTGTTAAAAGCATAATGCAGTTTAGCGGTATAAAAGAGGATATACGTGCTTGTGATATTGTTATAACGAGCGGCCTTTGGCGAGCACCGCCAAATATGGATGTGTGCACAGGTGCCTGCGCTTTATCCCAGGGAGTTGGATAGATGAAGAAAAAAACCTTGTTTACTCTGCTGCTGGTGGCCGTTGCCATCGCGATGGCAGTGTTGTTCCGCGCGCATAATCAGAATTTATTATTGCAGGGCGAAGTCGACGCGCCGGAAGTGATCGTGGCGTCCAAAGCCAAAGGGCGGGTGATTGAACGCCGGGTAGAGCGCGGGGATGATGTGCGAGCCGGGCAGTTACTGATCCAGCTCGATAGCCCGGAGCTGATGGCGCAGTTGCATGCCGCACAGGCCACCCGCGATGAGGCCAAAGCGCAGCTGGATCAATCATTGCACGGCACCCGCGAAGAAAGTATCCGCAACCAACGCGCCACCCTGGCGCAGGCGCAGGCGGAATATCGCAATGCGCAGCAGGAGTATGATCGCAATCAGGACGTGTTCCGCCGCGGTTATATCTCAAAATCGGAAATGGACAGCGTGCGTAGCACCCGTGACACCGCCTATCAGCGCGTGCTGGCGGAACAGGCCACGTTGGATGAGGCGATCAACGGCGATCGCGTTGAACTGCGGCAGAAATACGCCGCCGAACTGCGAGCGGCGGAAGAAGATCTGCTGGAAATCAAAGCTCAAACGGACGATCTGCAGGTGAAGGCGCCAGTCGATGGCGAAGTCGGGCCGATCCCAGCGGAGGTGGGGGAGTTGCTTAGCGCCTCCAGCCCATTGCTGACGCTGATCCGCATGCCTGATGCCTACTTTGTGTTTAACCTGCGTGAAGACATTCTGGCGCACGTGCGCAAAGGCGATAAGGTGCAACTGCGGGTGCCGGCGCTGCAAAACAAAATCATTGAAGCGGAAGTGCGCTATATCGCCCCGCTGGGTGACTACGCCACGAAACGCGCAACGCGCGCCACTGGCGATTTCGATCTGAAAACGTTTGAAGTTCGCCTGTACCCGGCCCAGCCGGTTGAAGGATTACGCCCAGGGATGAGCACGCTATGGCAATGGCAAGAAGACTGAAAGCGGGCTGGCGCTGTTTTAGCCATGCGTTCGACAACGAGTGCCGGGTTAGCTTACGCAAGCCGGTCATCCACTGGTTATGCTGGATATTCCCGTTGCTGCTGTTCGGGCTGATCGGCAGTAACTTTTCTGCGGGCACGCTGATGGATCTGCCAGTCTCGGTGGTGGATAGCGATCGCAGCCCGCTGTCCAAATCGCTGATCCGCAAATTGGATGCCGGCCCGCATGCGCACGTCGAAGCCTATGACGGCGGGCTGGACGAAACGTTACACCGGCTGCGCAGCGCTCAGGATTACGCGTTGCTGTATGTGCCGCCCGATTTCGCCGCAGATGCGCTGGCGGGTAAGCAACCGACCATCGCACTCTATTACAACGCCCTGTTTTACGGCGCCGGCCTGTATTCCACCCAGGATTTCAGCGCGCTGATCGCCGAAACCAACAGCAGTTATCGCTCGCTGCTTGCCCAGGAGATGGGGAAAACGCTGCCCGCGCTGTCGGACGTAACCCTCAGCTACGGCAGCCTGTTCAATGCCAGCGGCAGCTACATTTACTATCAGCAATTTGCCGCCACGATCCATCTTCTGCAGGTGTTTGTCGTGACCTGCATGATCTATGTGCTGGCGCGCAGCCAGGCGCTGCTGAAAGCCAAACCCTTCAGTCTGGCGCTGTTGGGCAAGCTGGCGCCGTATACGCTCTGTTTTACCGTGCTGCTGATGGTGGAGATCGCCGCGCTGGTTGGTATCTTTGATGCGCGCGTCACCGGCAACCCGTTGTTTATGCTGTTGATCGGCTTTTTTTATGTGATGGCCGCGCAGAGTATCGGTTTGCTGCTGTTTACCTTCACGTCCAACGCCATTACCGCCTACAGCCTGATCGGTATTCTGGTCAGCATCGCGCTGACCTTTTCCGGTATGGCGGTGCCGGAGCTGTCGATGCCGCTGCCGGCGCAGATCATCGCCAACATCGAGCCGCTGACCCACGCACTGAATGCGATGTTTGACGTCTTCCTGCGCCAGGTGTCGGCCAGCACCATTTTGAGCATCTGTTCATGGCTGCTGGTGTATCCCTTGATTGCGGCGTTCCTGGTGCGCAACCGGCTGGCGGTGCGGTTGGCGAAAGCGGCGGCGATAATATGAAAAGCTATTGGCAAACCTTTTGCCGGGTGTTGATCGGCATGCTGGAGCGGCCGATGTGGCTGATGCTGATCCTGTCGTTGTGCCTGATGAGTATGGTGTACGCTAACCGCAGCGTGTGGGATCTGCCGGTCGCGGTGGTGGATCAGGATCACAGCGCCGCCAGCCGGCAGATCATCCGCCAGTTGGACGCCACGGCCAAGATCGCCATTAAAACCTATGACAACCTGGCAGAGTCGAAAGACGATCTGGGTTGGCGCCGGCTGTTTGCGGTGATCATCATGCCGGTGGATCTGGAGAAACGGATCCTGCACGGCGACAGCGTCGTCATTCCGATGTATGGCGATGCGACCAACCGCCTGGCCAATGGCCAGATCCAGCAGGACGTCACCGCCGCCTATCAGCAGATCCTCAACCAGTACAACACGACGCTGCTGCAGCGCAACGGCTTTAGCGAGCAACAGGTGCAGGTGTTGTTGACGCCGATCCGCGGGCAAACGCTGGATGTATTTAACCCCGGCATCAGCTTTGCGGCGATTGTTTTCCCTGGGCTGCTGGTGATGTTGCTGCAACACTCACTGTTGATTGCCTGCGTGCGCGTGAGTATCACGCTGAAAGGGGCGCCTGGCGGCAAGCCGTCGATTCCTGTGTACCTTGGCGGGCTGTCGGCGCTGCTGCCGATCTGGCTGTTTTTGTCTATTGTGCTGTTTGTGCTGTGGCCGTGGGTTTTGGGCTACCGGCAGACAGCGGCGATCCCGGAAATCCTGCTGCTGACCTTCCCATTCCTGCTGGCGGTGCTCGGGTTGGGCAAGCTGGTGACCGAATGCCTGCGTAGCGTGGAGATGATCTACCTGACGCTATCGTTTATCACCACCCCGGTATTCTACCTTTCCGGCACCCTGTGGCCGTTGCAGGCGATGCCGGGCTGGGTGCGCGCCATTTCATCCGCCTTGCCTTCCACCTGGGCGACCAAGGCGATTGCTGGCGTTAACCAGATGGGCCTGCCGCTGCGGGATGTGGGGGGGGATGTGATGATGCTGTTGCTGCTGGGTGCGGTGTATACCGTGATCGGCATCGCCATTGGGGCGGTACGTAACCGGGTTGCCTTGCGCAGCCTGTTCCGCCGGCGCCGGGCTTGATGACAGTGCTGGTGGAACCTCCAACTGGTTGCTGAATAACTCACCTATGTTTTATATTTCAATGGGTTAGTGTTATTTAAAAACGTGGGGTTTTTGGTGGGTTTTTTCTCGGTTAAAAATACTATGTAATTCAATCAGGTATATTTAGAGTGTTCCCCGCGCCAGCGGGGATAAACCGTTTTACGCCAACTCCGAAAAGTCACAAGCGCAGTGTTCCCCGCCGCGGCGGGGAACATACCTTATTGCTGCACCAGCTCTAGCCCGGCCAGGCGGCGCCAGTAGCCGTTACAGTCGGCGCGATCGGCCAGCGCCAGCGGCTGTTGGCCCTGCTGGTTGGCGCGGAAACGATCGACCATCGCCAGCGTGTCTGGCCCCTGCGGTGACAGGCGCACAATGTCCACCAGTTCCTGCATTGCCGCCAGTTCGTTGCCCAGGTTGTAACAATAACCGCTTAAGGTTTGGATACCGTTTAGCACGAACACCTGCTGGTTTTCCTGCGAGCGCATGGCGCGCCCCTGCGGGTATTTGATACAGCAGGTTTCACATTCGTCTTTGCCGCGGTTTTCCGAGCGGGCGGTAAAACAGCGTGCCGAATAGGCCAGAGGTAGGTGACCATAGCCCATCACTTCCACCTCAAACTGATGGCGGAACCCCAGTTCGTCGCACTGCGCCAGCAGGTTCGCCAGCCAGTCGCGCGAAAGTTCCACCGGCATGCACCAGCGCACCATGCCCTGTTTGTGCAGCAGGCGCAGCGTGTAGGCGTTGTAGCAGTTCAGCGCATGGCCGGCGACGAACGGCAGCCCGCGCTCCGCGGCCATATTGACCGTGCCCAGATCGTTGGCCTCAATCAGGAACTCGCCGTTTTCCACATAGCGTTTCAGCTCGTTCAGTTCAGAAGGCGCCTGCAACAGCGCCAGCGTGGTGATCACCACCTGCTTGCCGGACTTGGCCACTTCCTGCGCCAGTGCTAGCCAGTCGCCCACTTTCATCTCGCGCCGCTTGGGGCAGACGTGTTCGCCCAGGTAAATGATGTCGGCGCTGCTGTCCTTGGCCTGCTGGTAAAAGGCTTCCGTTTGCGTTTTCGGCCAGTAGTAGAGCACTGGCCCGAGTGCGTATTTCATGCGTCCTCCTACTGCCATTTGCGGTGATAGGCACCGAGCGTGGTTTGGGTGCCTTCGGCCATCGCGCCCAAGGCTTCCATCCAGCGAGGATCGGGCTGATAGGCGCCTGGGTTGGCTTTACAGCGATCGATAGCCTGGCGCCATACCCGCGCCACCTGGCTGACGTATGCCGGGCTGCGCTGGCGGCCTTCAATTTTCACCGAAGCAATGTTGGCGGCCAGCAGGTCCGGCAACAGTTCTAACGTGTTGAGGCTGGTGGGCTCTTCCAGCGCATGGTAACGCACGTCGTCCACCAGGTAGCGGCCCTTACAGAGCGTCGGGTAGCCGGCGTTTTCCCCATCCTGATAGCGGTCGATCAGCACCTCGTTAAGGCGTGATTCCATGCCCTGCGGCGTTTGCTGCCAGCGCACAAAACGTGCCGGCGAACAGGCGCCGACGGTGTTGGGGGATTCACCGGTCAGGTAGGAGGAGAGGTAACAGCGCCCTTCGGCCATGATGCACAGGCTACCGAAGGCGAACACCTCCAGCGGCACCGGGCTGGTGCGCGCCAGTTGCTTCACCTGGTGCATCGACAGCACGCGCGGCAGCACCACGCGGTCTACGCCGAAGTGGCGCTGGTAAAAGCGAATCGCTTCCTCGTTGGTGGCGGAAGCCTGCACCGAGACGTGGCGTTCTACCTGCGGATAACGCTCCGCGGCATATTCCAGCATGGCCAGATCCGCCAGGATCAGCGCATCCGCGCCCAACTGCGCAGCCATATCCACCGCCCGTTGCCAGCGGGCATAGCCGTCCGGGTGAGCGAAGGTATTGATGGCGATATGCAGCTTGCGGTTATGCCGGTGCACGTAGTTCACCGCTTCCTGTAGCTTTTTCTCGGTGAAATTGAGCCCGGCGAAATGGCGCGCATTGGTGTCGTCCTTCAGGCCGATGTAAACGGCATCGGCACCATTATCCACCGCGGCTTTCAAAGCCGGCAGGTTGCCGGCGGGGCAAAGCAGCTCCATAGATTTATCCTGATCCAGCGGGCTTATTCGCTGTGATAATTGTTGCCGGGTATACTCTGATTTTTCGTGCTGCGGCCCTAAGCCGCGTGGGGATAAGCATTTTTACCGGCAGTAATTGAAACAAGAGGCTAATTTTAGTGAAGCCGCGGCCAACAGGCTTTGATTTGGGGCAGTTTCTGGCGTATTGATAAACAGGGTATCGCGGTGTTGAAATGCCGATTTGTTGATATAAGCCGCGGTACCTGGGCACCGATGTGGCAAAATACTGGCAATCTGTATTGAAAGGAGTGAATGACTGTGTTGGAAAAACTACGAGCACGCCTTGTGCGTCAGGGGCCAGCGCTGTTGCGCGTACCGTTAAAACTCACGCCGTTTGCTCTGCAGCGCCAGGTTTTACAGCAGGTGCTGAGTTGGCAGTTCCGCCAGGCGTTGGCCGATGGCGAGCTGGCGTTTCTGGAATCGCGCTGGCTGAAGATCGAAATACGCGATCTGGCGCTGAGCTGGTTTATGAGCGTGGAGAACGATCGGTTGGTGGTGAGCCAGCATGCGCAGGCGGATGTCAGCTTCAGTGGCGATGCCAACGATCTGATCCTGGTCGCGGCGCGCAAGCAGGATCCCGATACGCTGTTTTTCCAACGCCGGCTTCAGATCGAAGGGGATACCGAGTTGGGCCTGTACGTCAAAAACCTGATGGATGCCATCGAGCTTGAATCCATGCCGGCGCCGCTGCGCATCGGCCTGCTGCAACTGGCCGATTTCGTTGAGGCTGGCCTGGAAGATTGCGTCGAACAACCTCCGCAACGGGTGGCGCCATGCTGATACGCGTGGAAATTCCTGTGGACGCCGCGGGCATTGATGGCCTGCTTCGCCGCGCCTTTGGCCGTGATGACGAGGCCGAACTGGTTCACCAACTGCGTGAAGATGGCCTGTTAACGCTGGGGATTGTTGCGACGGACGACGAAGGTGGGGTGGTGGGTTATGCCGCCTTTAGCCCGGTGGACGTTGCCGGTGAAGATCGCCAATGGGTGGCGCTTGCGCCGCTGGCGGTGGAGGAAAGCCTGCGCGGCCAGGGGCTGGGCGAGAAGCTGGTGTATGAAGGGCTGGATGCGCTCAATGAATTCAGCTATGCCGCCGTGGTGGTGCTGGGCGAGCCGGCCTATTACGCGCGCCTGGGCTTTAAAAACGCGGCGCAGTACGATTTGCACTGCCGTTGGCCCGGTGGCGAAAGCGCCCTGCAGGTTTACCCGCTGGCCGAAGACGCGTTGGCCGGCCCCTGCGGGCTGGTGGCGTATTCACCGCCGTTTAATCGTTTTTAGCGCCAGGCAACAGGTGCGCCAGCGAAAGGGGCGGGTGGCTTACCAACCGCTCTTTTTGCTGTTTGCTAAGCTGCTTTACCCGGTATTCCAGCCGCAACGCCAGCGAGCGGTCGCCAATCTGGCAGTGGTACGCCAACGCCAGCGGCCCTTTGCCGCGCAGGGCTTTGGCCCCTTTACCCGCCTGGTGTTGCGCCACGCGCCGTGCCACATCGGTGGTGATCCCCGTATAGAGCATGCCGTTAGGCAACCGCAGCATATAAAGGTGCCAGGAAGTGCTTTCTTTCACCCGCTATCCCTTTGTGATTCCCAATATTTTCGCTCAGGTTACTATAGGGAATGCCGCCGGGTTTCTGTACCCTTTTTTACGCCCCTGCTGGGGTGCCAACTGAAAATCACCGGCGCGACCTTAACCATGCACAGGGAACCGGAGTCAGCATGAGCGAAGACCAATCACTGATCGCCCGTTTTTTGAATAAGCAACACGTATTGACGCTGTGCGCCGGCAACGGCGCGGACATGTGGTGCGCTAACTGCTTTTACGTGTTTGACGCCGAGCGCATGGCGCTGTGGCTGATGACGGAACCGCACACCCGCCACGGCGAGCTGATGCAGCAGCGGCCACGGGTCGTCGGCACCATCGCGCCACAGCCGAAAACGATCGCGCTGATCCGCGGGGTGCAGTACCGCGGTGATATCGCCCGGCTTTCCGGGGAAGAAGAGGCATTGGCGCGCGCCCGCTATTGCAAGCGCTTCCCGATCGCCAAAGTGATGAAGGCGCCAATCTGGCAGCTCACCCTGCAGGAGGTCAAAATGACCGACAATACGCTGGGCTTTGGCAAAAAACTGCACTGGTCCCGCAGCGAATAAGGAGACGCATGATGAAGGTTTTACTGGTTGGGGCTACCGGCCTGGTCGGTAGCGCGCTGTTGCGGCAGTTGCAGGCCGATGAGCGGGTTACGGCGATCGTCGCACCGACGCGCGTGCCCTTGCCGCCGCACGCCAAACTGGATAACCCGGTCGGCGGCGATTTGCATGCGCTGTTGGCCGGCCTGGAAGCGCCGGTCGACGCCGTGTTTTGCTGCCTGGGCACCACGCGCCGGCAGGCGGGCAGCGCCGAGAAGTTCCGTGATGTGGACTTTTCGCTGGTGGTGGCGAGCGCGCAGGCCGGGCAGCGGCTGGGTGCGCGGCACTGCCTGGTGGTCAGTGCGCTGGGGGCTAATCCACGCTCCGGTTTTTTCTATAACCGCACTAAGGGTGAGATGGAGCAAGCGCTGCGTGAACAGAACTGGCCGCGCCTGACGCTGGTACGGCCATCAATGCTGTTGGGGGAGCGCGCAACGCCGCGTGGGATGGAGCGCCTGACGGCGCCGTTGTTCAAGCTGCTGCCGGGAAAATGGCGTGCGGTGGCGGCGCAGGACGTGGCGCACGCCCTGTTGGCGCAGGCGTTTAGCGCTGGGAGCGGGGTGAATATTCTGGAGTCCGACCAACTGCATCGGCGCTAAGGCCGGTTTAGAGGCGATGTGCGGGAAACGGCCTTAGCGCAGCCTGTGCACCACCTGGTTGCTGCTGCCGCGCCAGATCAACATCGGATCTTTTAGATCCTGCACGAATTTCCCATCGATCAAGACGTTAATCAGATCCACCACTTGCATTTGCGCCGCGTCTAACTCGGCAAGCTGATAGCCGGTCCACACCCAGATATCCTTGCCGGGGCATTCTGCGCGCACGCGTTTGACCAACTGCAAGATGAAGGGCACGTTATGCGGGTGCAGCGGATCGCCACCTGATAGCGACAGCCCCTGGCGGGGGATGCGGGGGTCGTTGAGATCGTTGATGATCTGATCTTCCATCGCCGCGGTAAACGGTAAGCCGGAGTTTAGCCGCCAGGTGCTTTTGTTGTAGCAGCCAGGGCATTGGTGCACACAGCCGGCAACGAACAGGGTGCAACGTGTGCCGGGGCCGTTGACGACATCAATCGGGTAGTACTGGTGGTAGTTCATAATATTGGCTTCTGTTTGTTTTCCCCTCACCCCAACCCTCTCCCAGCGGGAGAGGGAGCAGGGCGGTGCCAGTGTTTTCACCCTAACCCTCTCCCAAGGGGAGAGGGGGCAGGGCGGCGCAGTTCCCTCACCCCAGCCCTCTCCCAAGGGGAGAGGGAGCAGGGCGGTGCCAGTTCCCTCACCCTAACCCTCTCCCAAGGGGAGAGGGGGCAGAGCGAGGCTCATGCTTGAGCGGGAAGGGCACGTCTCTGCTACCGGATGTGGCCACAGACAGCGGGGGTTTACGGTGGCAAACACTTTTCCCTCTCCCTGGGGGAGAGGGCCAGGGTGAGGGCGGGGTTAACCTAGCTGCCCATTGTTTAAATGTTTGACCCGGCGTTTCACCTCTTCCTGCTTGCCGGCGTTGAACGGCCGTGCGTCCGGGCTGCCCAGGTAGCCGCATACGCGGCGGATCACGGAAACCTTGGTGGAATCATGGTTGCCGCATTTCGGGCAGGTGAACCCTTTGCTGGTGCACTCAAACTCACCGGTGAAGCCACATTCATAGCATTCGTCGATTGGCGTATTGGTGCCGTAATACGGCACGCGGGTATAGCTGTAATCCCAAACGTCTTCCAGCGCTTTCAGGTTATGCTGCAGGTTCGGGTATTCGCCGTAGCAGATGAAGCCGCCGCTGGCGAGCGGTGGGTAAGGCGCTTCAAAATCCAGCTTGTCGTACGGGTTAACCTTTTTCTCCACGTCCAGGTGGAAGCTATTGGTGTAGTAGCCTTTATCGGTCACGCCGGGCACCACGCCAAATTCGGCGGTATCCAGCCGGCAGAAACGATCGCACAGGTTTTCGCTGGGGGTGCTGTACAGGCTGAAGCCGTAGCCGGTCTCTTTCTTCCAGCTTTCGGTCGCGGCGCTAAGCCGTTCCACGATGGCGATGCCTTTGGCGCGCAGCGTGTCGTCGTCGTACAGGTGCTTTTCCGTGCCGAACAGCGCGTTAATGGTTTCATGAATGCCGATATAGCCCAGCGAGATAGACGCGCGGCCATTGCGGAAGATTTCGGCAATGTCGTCGTCGGCCTTCAGCCGCACGCCGCAGGCGCCTTCCATATACAGGATAGGCGCGACGCGCGCTTTGATCCCTTCCAGCCGCGCGATACGCGTCATCAACGCCTTCTTGGCCAGGTTCAGGCGATCGTCTAGCAGCGACCAGAAACGTGACTCATCGCCCTTGGCTTCCAGCGCGATGCGCGGCAGGTTCAGGCTGATTACGCCCAGGTTATTGCGGCCATCGTGGATCAGCTCGCCGTTCTCTTCATAGGTGCCCAGGAAGCTGCGGCAGCCCATCGGGGTTTTGAAAGAGCCGGTGACCTTAACTACCTGATCGTAGTTCAGAATATCCGGGTACATGCGCTTGCTGGCGCATTCCAGCGCCAGCTGCTTGATATCGTAGTTCGGATCGTCGAAACGGTGGTTCAGGCCATCGCGAATGGCGAACACCAGCTTCGGGAATACCGCGGTTTTGCGGTTTTTGCCAAGCCCGGCGATACGGTTTTTCAGGATCGACTGTTGGATCATGCGCGATTGCCAACTGGTGCCCAGGCCGAAGCCGAAGGTGACGAACGGCGTCTGGCCGTTGGCGGTGTGCAGGGTGTTAACCTCATATTCCAGCGACTGGAAGGCGTCATAACACTCTTTTTCGGTCCGCGCCATGGCGTAGTCTTCCGCCTCCGGGATTTGCCATTGCTCGGCTACTTTCCGGTGTTTGTTGTAGCTTTCACTAACAAACGGCGCCAGCACTTCATCAATCCGGTTGATGGTGGTGCCGCCGTATATGTGGCTGGCAACCTGGGCGATAATTTGCGCCGTCACGGCGGTGGCGGTGGAGATCGATTTTGGCGGTTCGATCTCGGCATTGCCCATTTTAAAGCCGTTGGTCAGCATGCCTTTCAGATCGATCAGCATGCAGTTGAACATTGGGAAGAACGGCGAATAGTCGAGATCGTGATAGTGGATTTCGCCGCGCTCATGCGCCAGCACCACGTCACGTGGCAGGATATGCTGCTTGGCGTAGTGCTTGGCCACGATGCCCGCCAGCAGATCGCGCTGGGTTGGGATCACCTTGCTGTCTTTGTTGGCGTTCTCGTTGAGCAGCGCCACGTTGCTTTGCTCCACCAGGCCGCGGATTTCCTGGTTGAGGCGGCCGCGCAGCTCGCGTGAGATATCGCGATCGTGGCGATATTCGATATAGGCGCGCGCCAGCTGTTTGTAAGGGCCTGCCATCAGCTGGTTTTCCACCGCCTGCTGAATTTCGTGAATATCGACGCGTTGGCGCTGTTCCATCTGTTGAGCGACCACCCGGGCAATGGTGGCGCAATAGTCGGCGTCGACAATCCCGGCGGCCAGCGCCGCTCGTTCTACCGCCTGGCCGATACGCGCCTCGTCAAAAGGTACCTGACAACCATCCCGTTTGATCACTACTGGTTTCACGTTGTTTCTCCTTGCCCGGATGCGGAGCATTATGCGTATTTTGGCTTATCCACAGGCCAAACCCGCGGCGCACAAGGGGTGCGGCGGTTGTGGATGATTTTGTGGATAAATACTATATATAGTTTAATTTGGATATGTATGCACTATATATTGGGATTGGGCGGATTTTTTTGACCTGGGACAAAGAATTCAAATGACCGTCGGATTGCTGTACAGCACCCGTTTTGTGATCGCTTGCGCCATGCGCTCTGGCGGCCCAACTTACAGGAAAGGGTAAAAAGTGAAAGCTGTGATGTTTGTCACATTATAGTCTATTTGGGCTGTCTGGTTGTGCTTTATAGAAGGGCGCCGGTGGGGGATAAACAGGGGCGCGGCTGCGCCCCTGCGAGTTTATTTGAAGGCGATGCGAATCACGTCATCCGGATCCGTCGCTTCTTTATCACGGGTTGAAGCCTGCTTCACGCTGACGTACAGCGTTTGGCCATCCGGTGACAGCGCCAGGCTGTTCGGATAAACCGGGGTTTTGATAGTGTGCAACACGTTGTAGGTTTTGGCGTCGATCACGCTGACTTCACCGGTTTTACGGTGAGTCACGTAAACTTCGTTACGCGCTGGGTTAAACAGCACCGCCAGTGATTCCGGCACGTCGATGGCTTTAAGAATATTGCCATTGCGGGTGTCGACCACCAGCAGTTGGGCCTGCTTGGAATCGGTCAGGAACGCACGGTGCGTCGCCGGATCCAGGCTGATATTCAGGAAGAAGTGCTCTTTGGCTTCGTCGATTTTCTTGCGAGTGAGGATTTTGTTGGTTTTGGTGTCGATGGTAACCAGTTCACCGTCGCCGTTGGTAACGTACAGGCGGTTTGCCGCCGCATCCAACGCCAGCCCGGTGCCCATTTTGCCGGTATCGGTAATGGTGGTGCGCAGCTTCAGGTCTTTGCCGTCAACCACCCACACCACGCTGGATTCCCCCAGGCCGGTGATATAAACGGTGTCGGTACCGGTATCGGCGACCAGTTCACGCGGCGCCAGCGGCCGAACCGTTTCAGAGCGTTTGCGCGCGTCCAGCACCAGGCGGCCTTTTACGTCACCGGTTTTGGCATCAATGGCGGTCAGCGAGTTGTTAACGGTGTTGCCGAAATACAGCGTGTCGGTTTGCTGATTAATCGCGGCGCCAAACGGTTTGATGTCGTTGTGAATAGCCTGTGTGATATCCAGCGTTTTCGGATCCAGGCGATAAACCACGCCGCCTTTATCCAGACGGCGGCTTTGCGACGTTGCCAGATACAGTGCATCCTGGCTCTGGCTGTAAACCATTTCATAGGCGCCTTTGGCTACCGGTTTGCGCAGCACTTCCGGCTCGGCCTGCGCATACAGCGCGGTGGAAAGCAGCATCGTGGTCAGTAGCACCAGAGGGGACACCGCGCGTTTTGCAAACCGCGAGCGGGCACTTGTGATCAAAGAGGTCATAGTATCTCCGTATAGTCCATATCAAATTGCCGCAGGGCAGATGCCGGACGGCGAAACAGGCTCAACATTGAAAAGCAAGTAGAAGGTTTCCGGGCACGTTTCTGCGCACCACTTTTCACTTAAGAATAATAATCATTATTTTTCTCAAATGGCAGTTATTTTCTTTTCAGTATCCGCGCGTGACATGGCGCGCTTTTTTCGTTAGGCGGCGCGATCGTTTTGTGTGTTCGGCTGCGTGGGGGACACCGCGTTAAGGCGTTGTGCTATGTGGTGGATATGGTTGGGAATTTTCTGAAAATCAGGCGTAAAGATCCAGCGTGCGCGGCGGTATAGCGCGATGAATCGGCACGCTTTTTTCGGCGCCCAGGCCTTAAGCTGCCTGAACTGTCGGCGTGGCGCCGGCTCTGGCGGTTTAACAAAAATACCGTAGTAAGCAGTACCGGGTTACAAAAAAGTGCGATATGAAACCGGGAATGTTTCACTCTTTGGGCCAAGTGAACATATAATGCGCATCCGGTCTTTATGGCCGCCCATAACCGATGTCTATTACCGCCAGTGCGGCCACCACTATACGAAGATGAAAATGAGCATTCGCGCGTTATTAACCCTGTTTACAGCGCTGGTTGCATTCAGCCAGGCTGCCTTTGCCGTTGTCTACCCGCTGCCTCCCAAGGGCAGCCGCCTGGTGGGGGAGAATATCCAGATCCAGGTGCCGGCAGACAGCAAGCTGCCGTTGGAAAGCTTTGCCGCCCAGTATCAGATGGGCCTGAGCAACATGTTGGAAGCTAACCCCGGTGTGGATCCGTTCCTGCCGCTGCCGGGCAGTACGCTGACCATCCCGCAGCAGTTGATTTTGCCAGATACCCCGCACCAGGGGATTGTGGTCAACAGCGCCGAGATGCGTTTGTACTACTACCCGAAAGGTTCTAACACCGTCGTGGTGTTGCCGATTGGTATCGGCCAGTTGGGCAAAGACACGCCGCAGAACTGGGTAACCAGCGTGCAGCGTAAGAAAGACGGCCCAACCTGGACGCCGACCGCCAAAATGCGCGAAGAATACGCCGCCCAAGGGGAAATCCTGCCGGCGGTGTACCCTGCTGGCCCGGATAACCCGATGGGGCTGTATGCGCTGTACGTGGGCCGCCTGTATGCCATCCACGGCACCAACGCCAACTTTGGCATTGGGCTGCGCGTCAGCCACGGCTGCGTGCGTTTGCGTGCCGATGATATCAAGTACCTGTTTGATAACGTGCCGGTAGGTACCCGCGTGCAGTTTATCAACGAACCGGTAAAAGCGAGCGTTGAGCCGGACGGTTCTCGCTATTTGGAAGTGCACAACCCGCTGTCCGCCAGTGAGGAAGAGCTGCAGTCCAAAGAGCCAGTGCCTCTCACCATTTCCGCGCCGGTCGGCAAAGTGCTGATAGATGCGGCGATTAACCAGAATAACGTGGACGATGCCATTAAAATGCGTTCCGGTATGCCGGTGAAAGTGAATTGATTCGTTAGGGCACTGCCTGAAGAATTGCTATTAATGGGGCGCTGATTGCGCCCCATGTCGATCTATAGGCCTTCAGCGATCCTTTTTCTTGCCGAAAATCTTCATCAGCGCGCCGATAATCAGGCCCGCGGCAATGCCGGTCAGGATCCAATCGATAATACTCATCTTCGCTCTCCTATGCGTTAACGGGGGGAGTATACCCGCCATTTACCGTGTTGTGCTGAAAGCGGAAACGTTACTCAATGCGAAATGCCGCTGCAATCATCGCCTGGCGCTGAGTGGCCGAATAGCCGATCAGCGAATTTTTGCTATTGGATTTTTCCAGACTGATGGCCAGCTCCCGTTGGCTGAGCGGCAGATCGTCCTGCCAGAACGGAACGATCGCCTCGCGGGTAATGATGGCGTTCAGGTAGCGAGCTGGGTGGTCTTTGGCCTGTGGGAACAGGCGCTGAGCCAGTTCCGCCAGCAGCGTTTGTTGCTGTGGCTCGGTGCCTTGCTCCAGCAGCGTTAAAAACGGCAGCAGCAAGCGCCCGCATATGTGGCCGTGGTGGTAGGCCCGCAGCGCGCCGACTTCGCCGGCGATGCCGTGGATCACCCCCAGGCCGGCCATGCTGAGCGTCAGGCCGCCCAGATAAGCGGCCTGCATAATCTCTTCGCGTGCTTCATCACTGCGGTTTAATGCCGGCCAGGCGTTGAGAAAGTGGCGGATGCCCGCCAGTGACATTTCTCGCGACATGCGGCTGGCGGTTTTTGACAGATAGGATTCGAACAGATGGGTAAAGGCGTCAATGGCACAATAGGCCAGCACCGTATCCGGCGCGCCTTGCAGCAGTTGCGGATCCAGGATTGCGATCTGCGGCACGAAATTGGGGTGGCGCAACGACGCTTTGACTTTGTGCTGTTGGGTATCAGTGACAACGGCGTTTTGCGTGACTTCGCTGCCGGTGCCGGCCGTGGTGGGGATGGCGATTAACGGCAACGTTGCGCCGCTGACGCTGCTGTCGCCGATTTTTTCCAGATAGCGCAGCGTGGGCAGCGGATGCTCAACCATGGCGGCAAACGCCTTGGCGGCATCCAGCACGCTGCCGCCGCCGATGGCTACCACGCGCTGCACCCGGCCGCGCCATTGCGCTACCCACGCATCGATCTCCTGCGGCGCCGCTTCGTGGCTGACGATCTCGATCCCCGCCAATAACGGCGCCAATGCCTGCTCCATGCTGGCATACACCGCACCGTTCAGGAACGAGCGGCAACTGAACAGCAGCGTGGGCTGAGGATTGGCTTTCAGCAAGGGAATCAGCTGGTTAATGGTCTCGTTGCCGAACCAGGTTTGCCGGTTGGCGATCATCAGGCTGGTGGGCATAGCGGTCGGTTCCTCGTCGCACGGTAAACTTCCAGCATAGTGCAGCGCGGCAGGGCAAACCACGGTTTTTGGCCAGGAGTGTGAGCGCTGCGCTGTTCCTCCTCCGGGCAGGCGGCCCGGAGGAGGAACAGCAGGGAGCGGTTACCCGCGATTCGCCAGCAGATCACCGACCAGCCGGTTGACCGGATCGCTCATGTTGGTGAATTTGCTTAGTTCAGAGCGCGTGACGACGACAAACACGCCGATGTTTTGCTGAGGAACCATCGCCATATAGGTAATGAAGCCGCCCCCGCCGCCGGTTTTCTGGATGATGCCCGGCAGGCCATCCTTTGGCGCCATGTAAACCCAACCCAGCCCCAGGGCATCGGCCTGGCCCGGCACATCCATGCCTTTCAGCGAAACCAGATCGTTGCGCTGGAAATACATGGTTTGCTCACTGGCGGCGGTGGTTTTGCGTGGCCCACTGTTGTTGGACGCCAAAAATTGCTGCATCCAACGCTGCATATCGCGCGGCGTTGAGTAAATGCCGCCGCTACCGGCCGCAGCGGTCGTATCGCGGCAGGCGCTCGGGCCAGCCGCCGGCACCATCAGGCGCGAACACTGCTCGGCGCTGGGGCTGAACGTGGTGTCCACCATGCCCAGCGGCGCGGTGACTTTTTCCCGCAGCAGGGCGTTATAGGGTTTTGCCGCGGCGCGCGACAGCGCATCGGCCAGTAAATCATACGCCAGGTTGGAATAGGCGGCCCGTACGCCCGGTGGGACAGTAATAGCGGCCTGCGCCAGCCACTGCCAACGTTGGGCTTTGGTTGGCCAGGTGAATACCGGCGTTTTCGGCGGCTTCTGGCCCGGCTGTTCCCGCGGCAGCCCGCTGGTGTGGGTCGCCAGGTTGAGCAGGGTGATCGGCTGCCTGTTGTTATAGCCCGGCACGCGCGTGCCGCGCGGCGCGTATTTGCTCAATGGATCGGTCAGTTTGACCTGGCCTTCCGCCGCCATTTTTACCATCACCTCACTGGTCATCAGCTTGGTGATTGATGCGATACGGATTAACGAATCTGGCCGCGGGCGCAGGTTATTCCCCGGCCTGGTGTCGCCAAAGCTGCGGTTGACGATCTGGTTACCGTCGATCACCACCAGCGCCATACCGACAGCGCCGCTATTATAGAAAATATGCTCGGCATACTGATCGACGATCTGTGAAGCCAACTGGGGAGTAGCGGCCTGGCTGGCCAGCGGCATGGCGCAAAGGCCCAGCGCCAGCAAAGATGCGGAGAATCGGTTCTTCAACGGTAGTTATCCATATTAAAAATAGCAGTAGGGTAGGCTTACTGGTTTGTTAGTGTAATGTGCCCGGGCCGCTGTGGCATGTGGAAAAAGAGCGGCGGGGTAAAGTTTTTTCGCTGTGTTTATGGCCTACCCTAGGAAGCCATGGTGCGGATATTTTTCGCCAGTTCAATGGTGTTGCGGCCGTTGTTTTTCGCCAGATAAAGCGCCGTGTCCGCCGCGCGGATCGCCGCATCCATATCCTGCCCATCCAACTCTGCTATCCCCACGCTGAGCGTGACCGTAGTGGTTTCCAACTGGTTGAAATAATGCGGTATTTCCAGTTCCACTACCCGTTGGCGCACACGTTCCGCCAACTGTGAGGCATATTCCTCGTTGACGTTGGTTAACAGCACCAGGAACTCTTCCCCACCATAGCGCACAACAATATCACGGGAACGCACGGCGTCGCGGATCGCGGCGGCCACGCGCACCAGGGCCTGATCGCCCATGGTATGGCCGTAGTTATCGTTATAGGCTTTGAAGCGATCGATATCGAGCAATAGCACGTAATGCTGGCCCGGGTTTGGCGCCGGCAGCGCTTCCAGTTTGCTCTTTAACCCGCGGCGGTTATACAGACCGGTTAAAGGATCGAGCATGCTTAAATCACTGTACCTGTCGCGTTCGTCGAACAGGTTGGCGACCAGCTCTTGCGTAAAGTTTTCACTGCGTTTGAGCAGGATGTGGTGCATCGAGACGGCAATAATCGGCAGTATCAAAGTGAACAACACGCGCAACGTGTTGTGCATGCCGTCAAGCCATAAAATGGTAATGGCCGAAGGCACGGCGTGCAGGCAAAAGGCCAATAGATTGCTGGTCAGCGTGATGGCGCTAAGCAAAAACAGGCTGATGAGACTAATCATCAGGAAATTTTGAGCGTCATCAGTGATATAGCGGCTTTTAATGTAGACATGGGCTGCCCACAGCAGGCCCAGCACCAGCGCGAAAATATGGATTTTATTGGCGTATTCCACCGGCGAGAGCAGTGAATATAACAATGCCGCCAGGCAAAACAACAGAATGCCCAGCAGTGCCAGCGTGATGGAAGGCGTACCTTTAAAGGGGGCGAATAACGCAAAAACTGCAGAGGCTGCGTTCATTAACAAGAACAGCAGTAATAACAAACGGTGTTTACTGTTCAATAACTCCTGATAAGAACGCGCGTTCATACGGGGGCACTCTTTACAAAAACAGCATGTCGGAAAATAAAGTGTCGGTCATTCCCGGCGCGTGAATCAGTTGCCGAATTTGGCACTCTTTTGTGTGGCTGTACAACACGCAACCAGATTTGGGAATTTTCTTAGGGCAAGCTAGCATTTTTTCGCCAGTCTGTCATCCGCGTTTGGCCGGCATTGCGAAAATGATGCGCACTGAAAAAAAGTGATATATGATATTGGTAATCATTATCACTTGGAGCCTGTCATGATTGCAGCCATGATTGCCGCGTGTGGGCTATGGGGCGTCAGCTGGTGCCTGGGCCGCAGGATGGCCAGCGCCTGGGGCGTATTGTTACCCTGCGCATTAATGCCGCTGCTGGCGTTGGTTGATCTGAATATGATGCAACTGCGTACGCTGATCGTGATCGCGATGCTGGTAACGCTGGTGATGTTGTTCAATAGCCGCTGGCGCCATTATCTGCTGTTGCCTTCCTGTATGGCGCTGGCCGGTGGGCTGGCGGCAATCAGTCTTAACTTCAGCTTTGGTTGATACGCGCAGCATTAATTAGGGTGATGTATTGAGCTGGGGGGAAGTAAAAGGCCGTAGCGGGAAAGGGGATAAAACAGGCCATCAATTGGTGCGAAGAGAGGGACTTGAACCCTCACGTCCGTAAGGACACTAACACCTGAAGCTAGCGCGTCTACCAATTCCGCCACCTTCGCACAGTCGATGTTGTTGCTTTGATTTATATCACCAGCGTGGTGCGAAGAGAGGGACTTGAACCCTCACGTCCGTAAGAACACTAACACCTGAAGCTAGCGCGTCTACCAATTCCGCCACCTTCGCACAGATGCTGTGCAATATAAATCGCGTGGTTTTTGGTGCGAAGAGAGGGACTTGAACCCTCACGTCCGTAAGGACACTAACACCTGAAGCTAGCGCGTCTACCAATTCCGCCACCTTCGCTTGCCAGAAACATTACTGTAGTAATGCAACCACGGAGGCGAATTCTAGAGATTTTGGCGAGCACGTCAACAGTTATTTCCCTGATTCTGGGCGTTTGCTGGAAAAAACGGCATCTCCCTATATTTGCTGTTCTGCGAACAGCGCCACCAGCCAATCAATCAACACTCTGACGCGCGGCGCAAGGAAACGACCGGGCGGGTACATGATATAAACCGGCATCGGCGGAGGTGGGGTGTCCGCCAGTACTTCAACCAGTTCCCCTTTTTGCAGGCTGGCCGCCAGTGAGCTGCGCTTCGCCTGTATCAGGCCCATCCCGGCCAACGCGCCGCTGACATAGGCATCCGCGCCGCTGACGCTAAGCACCGCGGGCAGTTCGCGCATTTCTACCTTGCCGCCACGGCAGAACTCCAGCGGGTAGTTGCGGTTGCTGATCAGGGAAAAGTACCCCACCGTCTGATGATGCTGCAGATCATCAAGCGATGCCGGCACGCCATGTTTGCGCAAGTAGGCCGGAGAGGCGCAGGTGATCTGCGGGAATTGTGCGATACGCCGGCCAACCAGGTTTTCGTCTTCGGTATGCCAGGCGCGCAGCACACAGTCCACGCCTTCGCGCAGCAGGTCGACGTGGGTATCGTTGGCCCCGATGGCGAGTGTGATGGCCGGGTAACGCTGATAAAAATCCTCCAGCGCAGGGATCACGATCTCGCGCGCCATGGAATGGGGCATATCGATGCGCACTTTGCCGGCGGGTTGTTGTTTATGGCTGTGGAACAGGGTGTTGGCTTCTTCCAGCGCGTCGAGCAGTTGCAGGCAGCATTGGTAATAGCGTGTGCCTTCGGCGGTCACCTGCACATGGCGCGTGGTGCGGATCAGCAAACGCACGCCGAGCTGTTGCTCCAGGCGTTTTAGCGTATTGCTGGCCGTGGCTCGGGGGATCTGCAACTGTTCCGCGGCGCGGCTGAAGCTCTCCAACTCCACGATGCGGATAAAGATGCGCATCGCCTGTATCTGATCCATACCTTTGCCCTGATTGTTGGTTTTTTATAAACAGTGATGTCAGATTTTCATTATTTATCTTTTTGCTGATAACAACCAGACTCTTTGTCATCACGCTGGGGTTCATAGCCCCAAAGGCAAACCCAAACGATGAGGGAAGGCAAATGCAACAGCGCAAATTAGGTACCCACGGCCCGTCGGTTTCTGCCATTGGCCTTGGCTGCATGGGGATGAGCGATTTCTACTTTACCAATGCGGATGAGAAAGAGGCGATCGCCACGCTGCACCGCGCACTGGAGCTGGGCGTCACCTTGCTGGACACCGCGGATATGTATGGGCCGCACACCAATGAGCAACTGGTGGGCAAGGCAATCAAGGGTAAACGCGATCGGGTTTTCCTGGCCACCAAGTTTGGCATCGTGCGCGATCCGGCCGATCCTACCGCGCGCGGCGTTAATAGCCGCCCGGAATATATCCGCCGGGCGGTTGAAGGCAGCCTGCAGCGCCTGGGTGTTGAAACCATCGATCTCTACTATCAGCACCGGGTTGATCCCACCGTGCCGATCGAAGAGGTGATCGGCACCATGGCGGATCTGATCAAAGAGGGCAAGATCCGCTATATCGGTATGAGCGAGGCGTCCGTCGCCACGCTGGAGCGCGCCCACCGCGTGCACCCGATTACCGCACTACAAACGGAATATTCGCTGTGGACGCGCGACGCGGAACAGGGCGTGTTGGCCGCTTGCCAGCGGCTGGGCATTGGCTTTGTGCCATACAGCCCATTGGGCCGCGGGTTCCTTACTGGCGCAATCCAGCGCCCGGAAGATCTGGCCGATGATGATTTCCGCCGCGGCAATCCACGCTTCCAGGGCGAGAACTTTGCGCGCAATCTGGAACTGGTGAAAACCGTACAGGGGCTGGCACAACAGAAAGGCGTAACGCCGGCGCAATTGGCGCTGGCGTGGGTGTTGGCGCAGGGCGAGCATATTGTGCCGATCCCGGGCACCAAACGCCGCCGCTATCTGGAAGAGAACGTCGCCGCCGCCGATATTACGCTGACGGCGGCCGAGCTGCAGGCGATTGACCGGGTGTTCTCGTCCGGGGCCGTGGCCGGCGAACGCTATACGCCGGATTCAATGACATATCTCAACGGCTAACGGCCCGCGGCACAGTATGCAAAGCCTCCCTGATGCGGAGGCTTTTTTTGGCGCTATTTCTTTTTGCCGCTGCGCGGCGGGCGGCCCACCACCGCTTTGTACACTTTGAAGCGGCCATTCTGCGCCAGCACCTCATGGCTGCCGAAGGTGGCGTCCAGAATATCCGGGTAAGGCAGGAAGGCGTTGGCGACGATGCGCAATTCCCCGCCGATCGGCAGGTGCTTCACCGCCCCGCGGATCAGCGTTTCCGCGGCGGTCAGGCTGGTTTGCAGGCCATCGTGGAACGGCGGGTTGGAGATAATCAGATCAAAACGGCCGCTGATGTCGGAATAGACATTGCTGACAATGACTTCCCCTTCGATACCGTTAGCGGCTAACGTCGCGCGGCTGGATTCCACCGCGGCCGCGTTCACGTCGCTGAGGGTCAGCTTTACTTTGGGCGACAGCCGGGACAACACAGAGGCCATCACGCCGGCGCCACAGCCGATATCCAGCACTTTGCCCTTCCTGTGTTTTTCCAGCGTCGACAGCAGCAGTGAACTGCCTACGTCCAGGCCGTCGCGGCTGAAGACCCCCGGCAGGGTTTTGACGTCCAGATCGTGCAACTGATAGCTTTCCCACCAGTCTTCCAGTGCGAACGTGGTCTGGCTATCCAGGCGCCCATGGTACAGGCCGCAGCGGCGGGCGCTGTCGATTTTTGCCAGTTGGGCGTAGCCTTCGAGGGTTTGCTCCGCGCTGCGCACGCCGCTGCGGTTTTCGCCGACCACAAAGATGTCCGCGCCGATCGGCAACAGCGATAGCAGGTTACACAGCTGGAACTGCGCTTCCTGTTTGCTTTTCGGCCAGTAATAGATCAGCGTGTCGCATTCCGCGATGAACGCCGGGCTTACCGTCAGGCCGAACTGAGCATGGTCACCCATCGTCCGGTTCAGCAACTGCCAGTGATGATATTGTTGGGTATGGGCACGCACGTCGGCCGCGTCGAACTGCACCGGCAGCGTATCCTGCAGATCGCCGGCAAACAGTACGCGGCGTGCGGTAAATTCATCACTGTGGCGCAGCATGACTTCACTGGCGGGGGTTAATGCAGACATCAGGTTTTGGCTCCTCGAAAATAGATCGGGGATTATAGAGGTTTGTGGCGCTATGTTCGACGGGTTTGTTGGCGTGGTTGGCGCGGGTTTGTTAGCATAGCGCGGCGCATGGCGCGCAATGACGGGTAGCTCTTCACAGGAATCGGCATGGCATCGAAACGCGACTGGCTGTTACAGCAACTGGGCATTACGCAGTGGATATTGCGCCGCCCGGCCGTGTTGCAGGGCGAAGTGGCCGTGAGCCTGCCGGCGGAAACGCGGTTGTTGGTGGTGGCGCAATGCCTGCCGGAGCCGAACGATCCGCTGTTTTGCGACGTATTGCGCAGCCTGCAGTTAATGCCGGCGCAAACTTACGCGCTGACGCCGGAACAGGTGTTGATGCTGCCGGAAGGCACCGCGTGCAACAGTTGGCGGCTGGGTATCGCGGAGCCGCTTGCGGTGCCGGGTGCGCAGCTATACAGCCCGGCGCTGGCCGAGCTTTCTCATGACGTGGGTGCGAAACGCGCACTCTGGCAGCAGATTTGTCACCATGAACAAGATTTCTTCCCTGACAGCGGCCGATCTGGCCACAGCCTTCACCATTGAACAAGCCAGTCATGCCTTTCCCTGGTCGCAGGCGACCTTTGCCAGCAACCAGGGCGATCGTTACCTTAACCTTAAGCTGGAAGCGGATGGGCAGTTGGCCGGGTTCGCCATTACCCAGATCGTGCTGGATGAAGCGACGCTGTTCAATATCGCTATCCACCCGCAGTGGCAGCGCCGGGGTTTTGGCCGCGCACTGTTGGAAGCGCTGATAACCGAGCTGGAAACCCGCGGCGTGGTCACCCTGTGGCTGGAAGTGCGCGCCTCTAACCGTGCCGCGCTTGCGCTGTATGAAGAGATTGGGTTCAACGAAGTCACCCTACGCCGCAATTACTACCCAAGCGCCAACGGGCGCGAAGATGCGATCGTGATGGCATTGCCGCTGGCTTAGCGGTTTATCTATACCCAAAATAATTCGAGTTGCAGGAAGGCGGCAACGCAGCGAATCCCCAGGAGCTTACTGGAGTAAGTGACTGGGGTGAGCGAGGAAAGCCAACACACCTGCAATTTGAAGTATGAAGGGTATATATTCTTCGCTGGGAAAAGCATAGATTGTCACCGGTTGACAAATCAGCGAAAATACCCGGCTATTATCTTTTATTCGCCGCTTTGCCTGGCGCCGGTTCGGCGCATTCGCTGATGCGCAGGGCGGATTAACCGTAGAAACCAGAAAACATGTCTCCTAGTGAATTCGCCCGCGAAGTCGCAAAACGCAGAACTTTCGCTATCATCTCGCACCCCGATGCCGGTAAAACCACCATTACTGAAAAGGTGCTGCTGTTCGGGCAGGCGATCCAGACCGCCGGTACGGTAAAAGGGCGCGGCTCCAGCCAGCACGCCAAGTCCGACTGGATGGAAATGGAAAAACAGCGTGGGATTTCAATCACCACCTCGGTGATGCAGTTCCCGTATCACGATTGCCTGGTCAACCTGCTGGATACCCCAGGGCACGAAGACTTCTCCGAAGATACCTACCGCACCCTGACCGCCGTCGACTGTTGCCTGATGGTGATCGACGCGGCGAAAGGGGTTGAGGATCGTACCCGTAAGCTGATGGAAGTTACCCGCCTGCGCGATACGCCGATCCTGACCTTTATGAACAAACTGGACCGCGACATCCGCGATCCGATGGAAGTGATGGATGAAGTCGAACGTGAGCTGAAGATCGCCTGCTCGCCGATCACCTGGCCGATCGGCTGCGGCAAGCTGTTCAAGGGGGTTTATCACCTCTATAAGGATGAAACCTACCTGTATCAGAGCGGCAAAGGCCATACCATCCAGGAAGTCCGCGTGGTCAAGGGCCTGGATAACCCCGATCTGGACGCCGCCGTGGGCGACGATCTGGCGGCCCAACTGCGTGAGGAGCTGGAGCTGGTGCTGGGCGCTTCGCATGAGTTCGAACAGGAAGCCTTCCTGGCGGGTGAACTGACCCCGGTGTTCTTTGGTACGGCGCTTGGCAACTTCGGCGTTGACCATATGCTGGATGGGCTGGTGGCATGGGCACCGGCCCCGATGCCGCGCAAAACCGACACGCGTGAAGTGGTCGCGGCGGAAGAGAAGTTCAGCGGTTTCGTGTTCAAGATCCAGGCCAATATGGATCCGAAACACCGTGACCGCGTGGCCTTTATGCGCGTGGTGTCCGGCCGTTACGAGAAAGGCATGAAGCTGCGCCAGGTGCGCACCGGCAAAGACGTGGTGATTTCCGACGCGCTGACGTTTATGGCCGGCGACCGTTCTCACGTTGAGGAAGCCTACCCAGGCGACATCATCGGCCTGCATAACCACGGCACTATCCAGATCGGCGATACCTTTACCCAGGGTGAAGACATGAAGTTCACCGGTATCCCGAACTTTGCGCCAGAGCTGTTCCGCCGTATTCGCCTGCGCGATCCGCTCAAGCAGAAGCAACTGCTGAAAGGGTTGGTGCAACTGTCTGAAGAAGGCGCGGTGCAGGTATTCCGCCCCATTTCGAACAACGATCTGATTGTGGGCGCCGTCGGTGTGCTGCAGTTTGATGTGGTCGTGGCGCGGCTGAAAACCGAATACAACGTGGAAGCGTTGTATGAATCCGTCAACGTATCCACCGCCCGTTGGGTGGAGTGCGGTGACGTGAAGAAATTCGAAGAGTTCAAGCGCAAGAACGAGCTGCATCTGGCGCTGGATGGTGGCGACAATCTGGCCTACATTGCGCCGACGATGGTTAACCTCAACCTGACCAAAGAGCGCTTCCCTGACGTTGCGTTCCGCCAAACGCGCGAACACTGATCCCGCCGGCCTGGCTGGGGGGCGCCGAATAGGCGCCTCCCCAGCCAGGCCCAATCCTCTACGCCACATGGCTTTTCCCCTGGGGCTTTTCCCCGGATTCATCAATTGCCCTCATCGACATAACAGCACGTATTGCGTCTATTTTGTCCTGCAAGTTTTGCCTGATGGTCTATCTTTATCAGGGCGTATAGTTTCATATAAGTAAAAAAAGCTGATTTTTTGCTCATATGTAGAGAGTTATCTTGAAGTGTTGCCGATTGGCGACAGTATGGTTCTTTACACATCAATAACATAGCGTAAATTTCACTATCCGGGCCGTGGGTTGTTGCCAATTAGCGACACTTTTATGCTCAAGTGTTATCGCTATGTTTAATGTTGGTTGATTTTAAACGGTTTTTTATGTTGGCATGGGTGTTGCAATACTTTCTACGTCAACGTTTGATTGTATAGATGTCGTTAAGTCTCCTACCGTGGAACGGCGATGTCTCGACAACAAGAATCCGAGGTTTCAATACAGGATTCATAACAAAAGGAAGAGAACGATGAAAAAGACCAAGTTCGCACATTCACTGATGGCCGTTGTTCTGGGCTCCGTTCTGGTAAGTGGGAGCGTACTGGCTGAGGGATCGCTGCTCAATAAAGCCTCCAGCGCGACCGACAGCGCTGGCGCGAAAATCGATAGCTCGATGAAAAAAGTCGACAACTACATGGATGACAGCGCAATAACGGCTAAAGTTAAAAGTGCGCTGCTGAATGATGACAGTATCAAAAGTACCGACATTTCTGTGAAAACGGAAAAAGGCGTGGTGACGCTGAGCGGGTTTGTCACCAGCCAGGCGCAGGCCGAACAAGCCGTTAGCGCCGCCGGTAAGGTTGAAGGCGTAGCGTCAGTGAGTGACAAACTGCACGTGAAAGATGCGTCGAGCCAATCGGTGAAATCTTATGCCGGCGATGCGGCGACAACCAGCGCGCTGAAAGCCAAACTGCTGACCGATGACATCGTTCCGTCACGTAACGTTAAAGTAGAAACCACTGACGGTGTGGTTCAGCTTTCCGGCGAAGTTAAAACGCAGGCGCAGGCTGAACGTGCCGAAAGCATCGCCAAGTCAATCGATGGCGTGAAAAGCGTGAAAAACGATCTGACCGTGAAGCCGTAACGCGCATTTATCACTGCCCGCATCAACAAGCATGACGCCCAGGGGTAACCCTGGGCTGCACCATCCAGAAATAAAAATAATCTGCCGCCTTTTTAACGTACTCCCGGTAGTGCTGGGGCAGGTGTAATGTGTTTTTCACTATGGTAAGGAGAGGCTTATGTTTCGTTGGGGCATTATCTTTTTAGTTATCGCATTGATCGCGGCGGCATTGGGTTTTGGTGCGCTGGCGGGTACCGCTGCCTGGGCCGCTAAAGTGGTGTTTGTCGTCGGTATTATCCTGTTCCTGGTGAGCCTGTTTACCGGCCGTAAGCGCCTTTAGCCGGTATCTCTGACTGTAACAAAGCTTAATTCTTTATTTTCTTGATGGGAGGTGCGTGATGAATAGCGACATTATCCTCGGGCGATGGAAACAGCTGAAAGGCCAGCTCTGGCAGGCCTGGGGGCAGGTTTCCGGCAACGATTGCGCATGGTTGGGCGGCAGTAATGATGTCCTTTCCGGCGTGCTTCAAGAAGATTACGGAAAAGAGCAAGAAGGAGTATCTTCAGAAAAGGCATCTACCACACCCTACTGAGGATACGCCGTTGGGACAGCGGATACCCATCACGCTCGGCAATATAGAACCGCTGGCGTTTAAACCATACCGGCCCGGTAAAACGGTGTTGGTCTGTGAAGGGGGCGGGCAGCGCGGCATTTTCACTGCCGGCGTGCTGGATGAATTCCAGCGCGCCCGCTTTAACCCTTTTGAATTGTTGATTGGCACCTCTGCCGGTGCGCAAAACTTATCTGCCTTCGTTTGCGGCCAGATGGGCTACGCGCGGCGTGTCATTACCCGCTACACCACCTCGGCTGAATTCTTTAACCCGTTGCGCTTTGTGCGCGGTGGGCACCTTATCGATCTGGACTGGCTGGTGGATATCACTTCCCGGCAGTTGCCGCTGGCGATGGACGTGGCTGAAAAGCAGCTCATCGACGGCCGTGAATTCCTGATGTGCGCCTGCCGCAGCGACAATTTTGCGCCCACCTATCTGCCGGCGCGGCGTGACAGCTGGTTGCAGGCGATTAAGGCCTCCAGCGCGATCCCAGGCTTCTACCGGATGGGGGTAAAACTGGAAGGCGTGAGTTACCAGGACGGCGGCATCAGCGATGCTATTCCAGTGGAAGAAGCCTACCGGCGTGGTGCCGATACCATCGTAGTGATCCGCACCGTGCCTTCGCAAATGTTCTATACGCCCCAGTGGATGAAGCGCATGGAGCATTGGTTGACCGACAGTAGCCTGCAGCAAATGGTGCGCATCATGCAGCAGCATGAGCAAAGCTACCACCGTATTCAGCAGTTCATTGAAAAGCCCCCGGGCGATCTGCGCATCTTTGAAATCTTCCCACCGAAGCCGCTGGCAAGCCACGCGCTCGGCAGCCGCATTTCCGCGTTGAACCTTGATTATCATCTTGGGCGGCGCTGCGGGCGCTATTTCCTGGCGACCGTGGGGCATTGGCTGCAGGCGCAGGCCAACAATGACGGCATCCGGGTGCAAAAACCGCTCTCGCGCCGCCTGTTGCAGCCGGAGAACCGGCGCCGCGTGCCCACCGCCATGCCGGCAGTCAACGTGCCGGTTGACGATGCCCTGATCGCCAACGACAGCATCGGGCCTGATGTTACCGCGGGCGGTGAGGGCAAGGCGGTATGAGCTATCGCTTTACGGATACTCATTGCCACTTCGATTTTCCGCCGTTTTACGGCCAGGAGGCGCAAAGCCTGGCGCTGGCGCAGCAGGCCGGCGTCCGGCAAATTATCGTTCCCGCCGTTACCGCCGATCGCTTCGCGCGCGTATTGCGCCTGGCGCGCGAACATTCGCCGCTGTATGCCGCCCTTGGCCTGCATCCGTTGTATATCGCCCAGCACGGCGACGAACAGCTGGCGCAACTGGCAGATTTTCTCGCCAGCAAACCGGCCAAGCTGGTGGCGGTGGGGGAGATCGGCCTTGACCTGTACATGGCCGAGCCGCAGCTGGCGCGGCAGCAAAGGCTGCTGGCGGCCCAGCTTAAACTGGCCGGCCGGCATGATTTGCCGGTGATTTTGCATTCGCGGCGCAGCCATGATCAACTGGCGGCCATGCTGCGCCGGGCCGATGTGCCGCGCCGCGGCGTGGTGCACGGTTTTGCCGGTAGCCTGGCGCAGGCGCAGGCGTTTGTTCGCCTGGGCTACTTTATCGGCGTTGGCGGCACCATCACCTACCCACGGGCGCAGAAAACCCGCGGCGTCATGGCGCAGTTGCCGTTGGCGGCGTTGCTGCTGGAAACCGATGCCCCGGACATGCCGTTGGCCGGCTATCAGGGCCAGCCAAACCGCCCCGAGCGCGCCGCAGACGTTTTTCAGGCGCTTTGCCTGCTGCGGCCAGAACCTGCCGAAACGATCGCCACACAACTGCAACAAAATACCCGCACCCTGTTCGCTATCTGAAGCTGGCCAGCCATCTTTGCTTCAGCGCTAAACTGATGGCATATCGTGGACTGACGCCTGCGTTGCAACCATAATTGCAGTATCCAGCTTGGCCATTTTGTGAACAAAATCGCCTTTATATGTGATGTTAATCACATATAATTCGGACTTGTTACACGAATATTTCATATAATGTGAATCGGAACACAAACCCTCCATGGCCCTTGTGTTCCAATTGCCTTGCTGGTTATTACAATTGAATAGCCATACGCGGTGAGAAGGATCTCAGTTGCCGCCGGGGAAAACCCTTTCCCAGCGCTATCTTCAAGGAACCAAGTCCGCTCGCCAACATAAAATGAGCGAAGCAAACAGATTGGCTCATGATGACCTACTCAACCCGGGCGCGGTTGCCTTGGGTTGTACTCGTTGGAGAGTTCTATGACCGAATTTACCGCAGCAGCGCAACGTGCGCTGAGTTTGATGGATTTAACCACACTGAATGATGATGACACCGATGAGAAAGTGATTGCGCTGTGTCGTCAGGCCAATAGCCCGGCAGGGCATACGGCCGCCATCTGTATCTACCCACGTTTTATCCCGATTGCGCGTAAAACCCTGCGCCAACAGGGGACGCCGGATATTCGTATTGCCACCGTGACCAATTTCCCGCACGGCAATGATGATATCGATATCGCGGTGGCGGAAACCCGCGCAGCGATCGCCTACGGCGCCGATGAGGTGGACGTGGTGTTTCCGTACCGTGCGCTGATGGCCGGCAATCCGCAGGTGGGCTTTGAACTGGTGAAACAGTGTAAGCAGGCCTGTGCCGCCGCGGGCGTTCTGCTGAAAGTGATTATCGAAACCGGTGAGCTCAAGCAGGCGGATTTGATACGTCAGGCCTCGGAAATTGCCATTAATGCCGGCGCTGATTTTATTAAAACCTCGACCGGTAAGGTCCCGGTTAACGCCACGCTGGCCAGCGCGGAGTTGATGCTTGGGGTGATCCGCGATATGGGCGTTGGCGAGCGGGTCGGTTTTAAACCGGCGGGCGGCGTGCGTACGGCGCAAGAGGCGCAGCATTATCTGCAACTTGCCGACCGTATCATGGGCGCAGGCTGGGCCGATGCGCGCCACTTCCGCTTTGGCGCTTCAAGCCTGTTGGCCAGTCTGCTGGCGGCGCTGGGGCATGGCGCTCAGGCCGGCGGCGGCGACTATTGATTCTGTCTGCGGCCGTCGGCCGTAGCAATTGCATGGCCCGACACTCGGTCAAACAGGGGGATGCCTTGTTCCTGGCACAAGAAATTATTCGTAAGAAGCGTGACGGCCAGCCGTTAAACGAGGCTGAAATTCGCTTTTTTATCAATGGGGTCCGCGATAACTCGGTGTCCGAAGGGCAGATCGCCGCGCTGGCGATGACCATTTATTTCCACGATATGACCATGGCGGAGCGCGTGGCGCTGACCATGGCGATGCGCGATTCCGGTACCGTGCTGAATTGGCAAGGGCTGGGGCTGAACGGCCCGGTGGTGGATAAACATTCCACCGGCGGCGTGGGCGATGTGACGTCGCTGATGCTCGGGCCGATGGTGGCCGCCTGCGGCGGCTATGTGCCGATGATTTCCGGCCGCGGGCTGGGGCACACCGGCGGCACGCTGGATAAACTGGAAGCGATCCCGGGCTTTGATATTTTCCCGGATGACAGCCGCTTTCGCCAGATTATTAAAGCGGTCGGCGTTGCTATTATCGGCCAAACCAGCTCGCTGGCGCCGGCCGATAAGCGCTTTTACGCCACGCGCGACATCACGGCCACTGTGGATTCGATCCCACTGATTACCGCCTCTATCCTGGCGAAAAAGCTGGCCGAGGGGCTGGATGCGCTGGTGATGGACGTGAAGGTCGGCTCGGGCGCCTTTATGCCAACCTACGCGCAGTCGGAAGGTCTGGCCCGCGCCATCGTCGGCGTAGCGAACGGCGCCAACTGTAAGACAACGGCATTGCTGACCGACATGAACCAGGTGCTGGCTTCCAGCGCCGGCAATGCGGTGGAAGTCCGCGAAGCGGTGCGCTTCCTGACCGGCGAGTACCGCAACCCGCGTCTGCTGGAAGTGACGATGGCCTTGTGCGTGGAAATGCTGCTGTCCGGCGGCCTGGCGCAAAGCCCTGCCGCAGCGCGCGCCAAACTGCAGCAGGTGCTGGATAACGGCAGCGCGGCGGAAACCTTTGGCCGCATGGTAGCGGCGCAACAGGGGCCTGTGGACTTTATTGAGCGCTATGACAGCTACCTGCCGGCGGCGACGCTTAGCAAGCCGGTTTATGCCGAGATGCCGGGGATCGTCAACGCCATGGATACCCGTGCGCTGGGCATGGCGGTGGTGGCGCTGGGTGGTGGCCGTCGCCGTGCGAACGACAGCATTGATTACAGCGTCGGCCTGACAGAGATGGCGCAGCTTGGCGATGCCGTCGACGGGCAGCGCCCGCTGGCGGTGATCCACGCCAACGATGAAGCCAGCTGGCAGCAGGCGGCCGATACGCTGCGCGCGGCGATGAAGATCGGTGAGCAGCCGCCGGCGGCAACGCCGGTGGTTTACCAGCGGATAACGGAATAAGCGGCGCCGGTGATGGCACCTGGCGTTGGCAACAGCATTAACAGCGGCGGCGAACATTGCCGCCGTTAACGCGTGAAAGCACGCAGGAGAACACAATGAAACGTACTTTTATCATGGTCCTTGACTCATTCGGCATTGGCGCCAGCGAAGACGCTGAACGTTTTGGTGACAAAGGCGCCGATACCCTCGGCCATATTGCCGCCGCTTGCGCGCGTGGTGAAGCCAATGTGGGCCGCAGCGGCCCGTTGACGCTGCCCAACCTGAGCCGTCTGGGCCTGGGCAAAGCGGCCGAAGAGTCGACCGGGCACTTTCCGGAGGGGCTGGATAAACATGCCGATATCATCGGCGCCTACGCCTATGCCAGCGAGCTGTCTTCCGGCAAGGATACGCCGTCAGGCCACTGGGAAATCGCCGGCGTGCCGGTGCTGTTTGACTGGGGCTACTTTAAAGATCAGCAGAATAGCTTCCCGCAGGCGCTGCTCGACACACTGGTTGAACGTGCCGAACTGCCTGGCTACCTGGGCAACTGCCACTCTTCCGGCACCGTGATCCTCGATCAACTGGGCGAAGAGCACATGAAAACCGGCAAGCCGATTTTCTATACCTCGGCAGACTCAGTGTTCCAGATCGCCTGCCACGAAGAAACCTTTGGGCTGGAGCGCCTGTACCAACTGTGCGAGATCGCCCGTGAAGAGCTGACCGAAGGCGGCTATAACATCGGCCGCGTGATTGCGCGCCCGTTCATTGGCGACAAACCGGGCAACTTCCAACGCACCGGCAACCGCCACGATCTGGCCGTAGAGCCGCCGGCGCCGACCATCTTGAAAAAACTGGTGGAAGAAAAAGGCGGCAATGTGGTTTCGATCGGTAAAATCGCTGATATCTATGCGAACGTCGGCATCACCAAAAAAGTGAAGGCGACCGGTCTTGATGCGCTGTTCGACGCCACCGTGGCCGAGATGGAAAAAGCTGGCGACAATACCATTGTGTTCACCAACTTCGTTGATTTTGACTCCGCCTATGGCCACCGCCGCGATGTGCCGGGCTATGCCGCAGCGCTGGAGCTGTTTGATCGCCGGCTGCCGGAATTGCTGAATTGGGTGAAAGATGACGATATGATTATCTTCACGGCCGACCATGGCTGCGATCCCACCTGGAGCGGCACCGATCACACCCGTGAACATATCCCGGTGTTGATCTATGGGCCGAAGGTGAAACCCGGTTCGTTGGGCCACCGTAAAACCTTTGCCGATATCGGCCAGACGGTAGCCAGCTACTTTGGCCTGTCGCCGATGGAGTATGGCAAATCCATGCTGTAAGCTGCCGTGAGCCTGTGACTTGAAGCTTATGGGTTTAGACGTTTTTTTATTTAATACGATTTGAAGGAAGACAACTATGGCTACGCCGCACATTAATGCTGAAATGGGTGATTTTGCTGACGTGGTACTGATGCCGGGCGATCCGCTGCGTGCAAAATACATCGCGGAAACCTTCCTTGAAGGGGCCGTAGAAGTGAACAATGTGCGTGGGATGCTGGGTTTCACCGGCACTTACAAAGGCCGCCGTATTTCTGTGATGGGGCACGGGATGGGGATCCCTTCCTGCTCGATCTACGCCCGTGAACTGATCGCCGAATTCGGCGTGAAGAAAATCATCCGCGTTGGCTCCTGCGGCGCCGTGCGTGATGACATCAAACTGCGTGATGTGGTGATTGGTCTGGGCGCCTGTACCGATTCCAACGTTAACCGTATGCGTTTCAAAGGCCACGACTTTGCGGCGATTGCGGATTTCGACATGGTGCGCAATGCGGTGGACGCCGCGGCGGCGCAGGGCATCCCAGCACGCGTAGGCAACATTTTCTCGGCCGATCTGTTCTATACGCCGGATGTGGATATGTTCCAGGTGATGAAGAAGTACGGCATCCTGGGGGTAGAAATGGAAGCGGCCGGCATCTACGGCGTGGCGGCAGAACTGTATGAAGAGTTTGGCTGTAAAGCGCTGACGATTTGTACCGTTTCCGACCATATTCTGCGCCAGGAAGAGACGACGGCCGCCGAACGCCAGACGACGTTCAATGACATGATCGTGATTGCGCTGGAATCGGTGCTGCTGGGCGATAACGCCTGATTTGCCTACCGTTGGGCGCCATGTGCGCCCAACGGTATCGTCCTGCCCCGCATTCCCCCCGCCAAACGGCCGGCCGATTTGTTATGATGGCCGCTCGGGCGCGTTTTTCTCGTTTTCCCGATCGTCATCTTCCACCGTGTTGCCTTCGGCCAGCGGTGTGTTGGCGGTTAGCAAGTACGGTGACTGTTGCCAGCGGCTGCGGCGCCCTTGCAGCAGGGTGCGTGCCAGAATAATACCGATTGCCAGCGCCAGCAGGATCATCAGGCGCAGCAGGTTGGTGGTGTTGTCCACCTGCTTGGATTCGGTCGCCAGCACATGGGTATCCAGCGTAACCCGGATGAAGCCCAACGGGCCGTCTTTGCCCTGAATAGATTCCACCATCTGGTGGTTAAAGTAGCTGCCGGCGCGTTTGCCATCCAGCGCCAGACGATCGCGGATACTGATCTGCTCGCCGGCATGGGAAACCAGCGTGCCGTCCAACTGGTAGACGCTGGCGTCCAGAATGCGGCTGTGGTCGGTGAGTTGCTTAAGGATGGCGTCGATGCGTTGATGATCGATGTCGTTATCGTCATCCAGCAACGGTGCCAGGCTGAAGGCCACCTGGCGGGTCAGGGTTTGCGCTAACTCTTCCACCTGCTCTGAGCGTGCGATCTGGTGGCTCAGGCTAAAATAAGAAGCGCCCTGCATTAATAAAACTAATAATGCCAAGCAAATCAAAATAATAGCCGTGCGGTGCAGGCGGAATTTCAGTTTGGCGCGTGCCATGCGGCTTCCTTAGGTTGTCGGATACTTTATGTTGCCAGAAGCAATAGCGATAGGATAGCTTGATGCGTCGTTTTATTATGCGCTGGCTGATGTGTATCCCTTTCAGGAGTTAATGATGTCAAATAGTCTGACCTATTGCGATCTTCCGGCGGAGATCTCCCAATGGCCGGGTCTTCCTCTTTCACTAAGCGGTGACGAAGTGATGCCGCTGGATTATCGGGCAGGCCATACGGGCTGGCTATTGTATGGCAAGGCGCTGGATAAGGTATGCATCACCCACTTCCAGCGGCAGCTGGGCGCGGCAATGGTGATTGTGGCCGCCTGGTGGGTCGAGGATTACCAGGTCGTGCGCCTGGCAGGCTCCCTGAGCCCACGCATCATAACGCTGGCGGCGGAAAACGGCCTGGACGTCGCGCCGCTAGGTAAGATCCCGCACTTGCGCACGCCGGGCCTGCTGGTGATGGATATGGACTCCACGGCGATCCAGATTGAATGCATCGATGAGATCGCCAAGCTGGCCGGCGTCGGCGAGCAGGTGGCGGAAGTGACCGAGCGCGCGATGCGCGGCGAGCTGGACTTCACCGCCAGCCTGCGCCAACGCGTGGGCACGCTGAGGGGTGCCGATGCCAATATCCTGCTGCAGGTGCGCGATAGCCTGCCGCTGATGCCGGGGCTGACCAGCCTGGTGCGCAAACTGCAGTCGCTGGACTGGCATGTCGCCATCGCTTCCGGCGGGTTTACCTTTTTTGCCGAACACCTGCGCGATAAGCTGAAGCTGGTGGCGGTGGCGGCCAATGAGCTGGGGATCCGCGATGGCAAACTGACCGGCGAGGTGCTGGGGCCGGTGGTGGACGCGCAGTTCAAAGCCGATACGCTGGTGGCGCTGGCGCAAAAGCTGGGTATCCCGCCGGAGCAAACGGTCGCGATTGGCGATGGCGCCAACGATTTAAAAATGATGCAGGTCGCCGGGCTGGGCATCGCTTATCACGCCAAACCCAAAGTGTATGAAAGGGCGCAGGTGGCGATCCGCCATGCCGATCTGCGCGGCGTGCTGTGCGTGCTGACCGGCAGCCTGAAACACGAAGTGCGTTAATGCACGCGAGGTGTGCTTAACGCCCTGTGTGGCTATCCTGTCTGTAGAGAGCGTAATTTTTTAAGAGGTTATTCGTGGCAAAAGCAGTAAAACGGGCGTTTGTATGTAATGAGTGTGGTGCGGACTACCCGCGTTGGCAGGGGCAGTGCAGCGCGTGCCATGCCTGGAATACCATTACCGAAGTCCGCTTGGCTGCCGCCGCGTCTTCCTCTTCCCGCACCGAGCGTTTTAGCGGTTACGCCGGGGATGCTGGCGTCAGCAAAGTGCAGAAGCTGTCTGATATCAGCCTGGAAGAGCTGCCGCGGTTTTCCACCGGTTTCAAAGAGTTTGACCGCGTGTTGGGCGGCGGTGTGGTGCCGGGCAGCGCCATTTTGATTGGCGGCAATCCCGGCGCCGGCAAGAGTACGCTGCTGCTGCAAACCCTGTGTAAACTCGCCGAACAGATGAAAACCCTGTACGTCACCGGCGAGGAGTCGTTGCAGCAGGTGGCGATGCGCGCCCACCGCCTGGGGTTGCCCACCGCTAATCTGAACATGCTGTCGGAAACCAGCATCGAGCAGATCTGCCTGATCGCCGAGCAGGAACAGCCGAAGCTGATGGTGATCGACTCGATCCAGGTTATGCATATGGCGGACATTCAGTCTTCGCCGGGCAGCGTGGCGCAGGTGCGTGAAACCGCCGCTTACCTGACGCGCTTTGCCAAAACCCGGGGCGTGGCGATCGTGATGGTCGGCCACGTAACCAAAGACGGTTCGCTGGCCGGGCCGAAAGTGCTGGAGCACTGCATTGACTGCTCGGTGCTGCTGGACGGCGACGCCGATTCCCGCTTCCGTACCCTGCGCAGCCACAAAAACCGCTTTGGCGCGGTGAATGAGCTGGGGGTGTTCGCTATGACCGAACAGGGGTTGCGCGAAGTGAGCAACCCGTCGGCGATTTTCCTTAGCCGCGGCGATGAGATCACCTCCGGCAGCTCGGTGATGGTGGTTTGGGAAGGCACTCGCCCGCTGTTGGTGGAGATCCAGGCGCTGGTGGATCACTCGATGATGTCCAACCCTCGGCGCGTGGCGGTAGGGCTGGAACAAAACCGGCTGGCGATCCTGTTGGCGGTGCTGCATCGCCACGGCGGTTTGCAAATGTCGGATCAGGATGTGTTCGTCAACGTGGTGGGCGGGGTGAAAGTCACGGAAACCAGCGCCGATCTGGCTTTGCTGCTGTCGCTGGTGTCCAGCCTGCGCGATCGTCCGCTGCCGCAGGATCTGGTGGTGTTTGGCGAAGTGGGGCTGGCCGGTGAAATCCGCCCGGTACCGAGCGGCCAGGAACGTATTTCCGAAGCGGCTAAACACGGCTTTAAACGCGCCATTGTGCCGCACGCCAACGTGCCGAAGCGGCCGCCGGCCAATATGCAGGTGTTCGGCGTCAAGAAGCTGACGGATGCGTTGAGCGTGCTGGACGAATTTTAATTGATCGCCCGGCGTGGAGAATATGTTATCTTGTTTAGCATACTAAACAGGAGGTGCTATGCGGCAATTTGATTACCTGAAGGCGGCAATTAAGCAAAAAGGCTGTACGCTGCAGCAAGTGGCCGATGCCAGTGGTATGACTAAGGGCTATCTTAGCCAGTTGCTGAACGATAAAATCAAAAGCCCAAGTGCGCAAAAGCTGGAAGCGCTGCACCGTTTTCTTGGCCTGGAATTTCCGCGCCGTGAGAAAAAAGTGGGTGTTGTGTTTGGTAAATTTTACCCACTGCACACCGGCCATATTTATTTGATTCAGCGCGCCTGCAGCCAAGTGGATGAGTTGCACGTCATCATGTGCCACGATGAACCGCGCGATCGTCAACTGTTCGAGAATAGCTCCATGTCGCAGCAACCGACAGTCAGCGATCGTCTGCGCTGGCTGCTGCAAACCTTCAAATACCAGAAAAACATTCATATTCACTCCTTTGATGAACACGGTATGGAGCCTTATCCCTACGGCTGGGGGGCGTGGAGCGGCGGCATGAAAAACTTCATGGAGCAGAAGGGCATCGTGCCGAGTGTGATTTATTCCAGCGAAGAGAAAGATGCGCCGCGTTACCGCGAATATCTGGGCATCGAAACGGTGCTGATCGATCCCGAACGCTCCTTCATGAACATCAGCGGCAGCCAGATCCGCCAGGATCCTTTCCGCTACTGGGATTACATTCCCACCGAGGTGAAACCGTTCTTTGTGCGCACTGTGGCGATCCTCGGCGGCGAATCCAGCGGGAAATCAACGCTGGTCAACAAGCTGGCAAATATCTTCAACACCACCAGCGCTTGGGAATACGGCCGCGATTACGTGTTCTCACACCTGGGCGGCGATGAAATGGCGCTGCAATACTCCGATTACGACAAGATCGCCCTTGGGCAGGCGCAGTATGTGGATTTTGCCGTGAAGTACGCCAACAAGGTGGCGTTTATCGATACCGATTTTGTCACCACCCAGGCGTTTTGCAAAAAATACGAAGGGCGCGAACACCCGTTTGTTCAGGCGCTGATTGATGAGTACCGTTTTGATCTGGTGATCCTGCTGGAGAACAATACTCCGTGGGTGGCTGATGGCCTGCGTAGCCTGGGCAGCCCGAGCGATCGCAGAGCGTTCCAGCAACTGTTGGAAGAGATGCTGCGTGCCAACAATATTGAGTATGTGTACGTGGAATCCAGCGATTACGATGAGCGCTTCCTGCGCTGTGTGGAACTGGTCAAACAGCTGTTGGCCGCCGATCCCAACCGCTTGGCGTCTCTGCCGGAGCAGCAATTACTCACCCGGTGATTTGCATAACCACGGGCCAGAACCGATCCGGCCCGTGGTTCACGCAAGTATTATGCGCCACTGATGCTGCTAAGCCGTGCGCCAACATCAAGGCCGTAAAAGACACGGCGCATCACCGGTTTACCGGCCTAGTAGGCGATCACCAGCTTGCCTTGCATATGGCCTGCCAGCACTTTTTTATGTGCGGCAAGCAGGTTCTCTACCGTGAGCCCATGCAGCGTTTCGCTTAGCGTGGTGCCCAGTTTGCCGTTATCCACCATGTCGGCCACCTGCTGCAGGATTTCGCCCTGGCGGGCAATGTCCGGCGTGGTATACATGCTGCGGGTGAACATGAATTCCCAATGCAGGGCGGCGCTTTTTTGTTTGAGTATGTCCTGATCCAGCGGCTGGGCGTTTTCAACAATGGTGCAGACGTGGCCCAGCGGGGCGATCAGATCGCTGATGGCGGCCCAGTGCCCGTCGGTGTCGTTCAGGCACAAAATATAATCCACCTGCTTGATACCTTCCTTCGCCAGGTTACCCTTCAAATCGTGATAGTCCACCACCAGTTTGGCGCCACGCTCACGGCACCAGTCGGCCGACGCCGGGCGTGAAGCGGTGGCGATCACGGTGACCTGGCTAAGCTGGGCCGCGAAGGGGATAGCCAATGAGCCCACGCCGCCAGCGCCGCCGATAATCAGCAGGGTTTTTTCTGCGCCGGCTTCCTGGATCTTCAGGTGTTCGAACAGCGCTTCCCAGGCGGTCAGCGCGGTGAGCGGCATGGCGGCCGCCTGCGCCCAGTCCAGGCTTTTGGGCTTGTGCGCGGCAATGCGCGCATCCACCAATTGGTGAGTGCTGTTGCTGCCGAGGCGGGTGATGTCGCCGGCATACCACACTTCATCTCCCACCTTGAACCCGCTGACGTTGCTGCCCACTTCCTGGACGATCCCGGCTGCGTCCCAACCCAGAATACGTGGATGCTGCAGGCCGTTTTTTTGCAGGCCGGCGTGGACTTTCGTATCCACCGGGTTGATGGATACCGCTTTGACCGCCACCAGCAGGTCATCTTTGCCCGGCGTCGGTTGCTCCGGGGCGATCTCGATGAAAGTGGCTGGATGCTTTGGATCTACGGCAATGGCTTTAATCGGCATGAGTGTGCTCCTTACGAATAGATACTTTTAGTCTAGCCCTCTCTGGCGACGGTGATAAGATGGACAATCGGTAACTGAGTGTTCATCTAAGGCGAACAATAGTGTTTAAACAGTTGCAGGATATGGCGCTATTCGCGCTGGTCGCTGAATGCGGCAGCTTCACCGCCGCCGCCCAGCGGGCGGGGCTGCCAAAATCCAGCGTTAGCCAGCGTGTCAGCCAACTAGAGCAGAAGCTGGGGTTGCGCCTGCTCAACCGCACCACCCGTCAGCTTAACCTGACTTTTGCCGGCGAACGCTATCTGGAACACTGCCAGGCGATGCTTTCCGCCGCGGAACGTGCCGATATGGCGCTGCAACGCCTGCGCGACAACCCCAGCGGCAGGCTGCGCATCACCACGCCTGCCGGGCTGGGGGCGACTCTGCTGCCCCGGCTGGCGGCGGATTTTCAGCGCCAGTATCCGGATGTCTCGCTGGAAATATCGGTTTCTGACGCGATGGTGGATCTGGTGCAGGAGGGATTTGATGCCGCATTACGCACTGGTAAACCGCAGGATTCCACCCTCATTGGTCGCCGCCTGGGGTACGCGCCGCGCTATCTGTTAGCTGCGCCAGATTATTTGGCGCAGTACCCGAGCATTGAACACCCGCAGCAGCTCCAACAGCACCGTTGCATCGCGCATCGCGCCTGGTCAGCGCTGATCCTGCGGCGCGGCGCGGAGTATTTCCGTTGGCAACTGCCGCTGGCGCACACCACCGACAACCTGCTCTATGCCCGTGAGTGTGCGATCGCCGGCGCGGGCATCACGCTGCTGCCGGCGTTTCTCAGCCGCGAAGTGGTAGCGCAAAAAAAACTGGTGGCGGTATTGCCGGCATGGCAGGCGCAAGGCAATGCGCTTTATCTGGTCTATCCGAGCCGCAAGCTCAACTCACCGGCCCTGGCGTGTTTTATCGACGTCGCGGTGCAACACCCAGTATTTGCCGACTACGATCGGGCATTGCCGCTGCCATGAACGCCCCAACGCGTAGACGACAATCCGCCGGGACTTTTTGCGGTTCAGCCCGTTTTTGCATAACCTCATCTGGAGGTGCAACATCAGTATGGAATCAGACGGTGCTGCAAAGCGATTCTGGCGGTTGGATCTCTTTCAGAACCGCCGAAGGCGGTCACCGGTAAATGAAGATGCTGCCGTTAACAAGGAGTGAACACATGCCCCACTATCAGTTCTACGTCAAAGCAGATGATGTGCGAGCCACCGATGGTGATACGGAAAGCGCAGAGCTACTGGATTTAGGTTATCAGAAGATTGATTTTGAGGCCGATACCCCGGACAAAAAAAGCGCGCTGAAACAGCTACGCACTCATCTCAGTGAAAATACGGCTGCGGCTAAAAACTTTGCTGGAGATATCACATTCAGTTCGATCATTGGATCTCTGCTGCGGTAATAGCGTATGAGGTAGAAACTCAGGGATGTTTTGTCTGGAACGCGGAAACAGGCTCGCAGTTTATCCTGCCGGAGAAAAGAAAACGGCCCAAAGACAGGGCCGTTCGTATCTCAAAAACCTGTATCCCGTTCACTCAAAACAGCTTAAGTGAACGGAGTTGCGCGGCTGCGGGCTTTTCCTAAAGCAACAGGCTTATTTGGCGATCTTTTTGTACTTGATGCGTTTAGGTTCCAGCGCATCGGCGCCCAGCGTACGCTTCTTGTATTCTTCGTATTCGGTAAAGTTGCCTTCGAAGAACTCAATCTTGCCTTCATCCTGATAATCCAGAATGTGCGTGGCGATACGGTCGAGGAACCAGCGGTCATGCGAGATCACCATGGCGCAGCCCGGGAACTCCAGCAGGGCGTTTTCCAAGGCGCGCAGGGTTTCAATATCCAGATCGTTGGTCGGTTCATCCAGCAACAGCATGTTGCCGCCAACCTGCAGCAGTTTGGCCAGGTGTAAACGGCCGCGCTCACCGCCGGACAGTTCGCCAACCCGTTTGCCCTGATCGACGCCTTTAAAGTTAAAGCGGCCGACGTAGGCGCGGCTTGGCATTTCGGTGTTGCCGATGCGCATGATGTCCTGGCCGCCGGAAACCTCTTCCCACACGGTTTTGCTATTGTCCATGTTGTCGCGGAACTGATCGACAGACGCCAGCTTGACGGTATCCCCCAGCACGATGCTGCCGGAATCTGGCTGCTCTTTGCCGGACATCATGCGGAACAGCGTTGATTTACCGGCGCCGTTCGGGCCGATGATGCCGACAATCGCGCCCTTCGGTACAGAGAAGGAGAGATCGTCAATCAGCACGCGGTCACCGTAGGACTTACGCAGGTTACTGACTTCCAACACTTTATCGCCCAGGCGCGCGCCCGGTGGAATAAACAGCTCGTTGGTTTCGTTACGCTTTTGGTATTCAGTGTTGTTCAGCTCTTCAAAGCGGGCCAAACGGGCCTTGCCTTTGGACTGGCGGCCTTTGGCACCCTGGCGTACCCACTCCAGCTCTTTCTCGATCGATTTGCGGCGGGCGGCTTCGGAAGACGCTTCCTGCGCCAGACGCTGGTCTTTTTGCTCAAGCCATGAGGAGTAGTTGCCTTCCCATGGGATCCCTTCGCCACGGTCAAGCTCCAGGATCCAACCGGCCACGTTGTCGAGGAAGTAACGGTCGTGGGTAATCGCCACCACGGTGCCTTCGAAGTCGTGCAGGAAACGTTCCAGCCAGGCCACGGATTCCGCATCCAGGTGGTTGGTCGGTTCGTCCAGCAGCAGCATGTCCGGTTTTTCCAGCAGCAGGCGGCAGAGTGCTACGCGGCGGCGTTCGCCCCCAGAGAGGTTGGCGATTTTGGCATCCCAGTCCGGCAGGCGCAGCGCATCGGCCGCACGTTCCAACTGAGTATTCAGGTTGTGGCCATCGTGTGCCTGGATGATCTCTTCCAGCTTGCCCTGTTCAGCCGCCAGCTTGTCGAAATCCGCGTCCTCTTCCGCATACAGCGCGTACACTTCGTCCAGGCGTTTCAACGCCCCGACCACTTCAGCGAGCGCTTCCTCCACCGATTCGCGCACGGTGTGTTCCAGGTTCAACTGCGGTTCCTGCGGCAGGTAGCCGATTTTGATCCCCGGCTGCGGGCGCGCTTCGCCTTCAATTTCTGTATCAATGCCGGCCATGATGCGCAGCAGCGTAGACTTACCGGCGCCATTCAGGCCCAGCACGCCGATCTTGGCGCCAGGGAAGAAACTCAGGGAGATGTTTTTCAGTATATGCCGCTTCGGCGGAACCACTTTGCCGACGCGGTGCATGGTATAGACGTATTGAGCCACGTTGCTCTGAGCCTCTCTATATCAGTTTGACAAAAATGTCTGGAGCTGAAGTGTAGCCCGTTTCAGTAACGGGGCACAGCCTAACATCTCACGATCATGACGATATCCCGGCCAGACTTCAAGTTGCCGCCAGCCGGGAACACGAATTATTTTCGCTATAACGCGGCATATGCCGGCTCACGTCTAGGGCGTGATGATGATAGCCACGCGTCGGTTTTCCGCCCGGCCGCTGGCGGTACGGTTATCCACGACCGGCAGGCGTTTGCCCATGCCGCGGGTGGTAATATTGGCGCGGGGAATACCGACACTGGCGAGCAGATCGGCCACCCTATCGGCACGGCGCAGCGAGAGCCGATCGTTATAGCTGTCTTCGCCGTAGTTGTCCGTGTGGCCATCCAGGCGGAACTGAGTAATGTTGACGCTGAGCAGTGCACGCCCCATTTTTTCCACGATTGCCGCGCTCGTCGGCGTCAGTTCATCAACGTTGTTGCCAAACAGCACCTTATTGGAAAAGCCGAACTCCCAGCCGTTATCCGTCAGTTTGAACCCCTGGGATTGCAACAGTGCGATCTGCTCCGGCGTTAACCCCTGGTGTTTGCTTTGGCAGGCGCTCAGAAGCAACAGAGCGCTAAATAAGAGCGCCAACAATGAAAATGGCCGTATGCGTGTGTGTCTTAACATAATCAATTCCCTGGTTTTCATTTATGGTTGGTTTTATTTGCGCGTTGCGGCTTGCCAGCCCCCGTTATCAAGGCTTTTAGCCTGGTACATCATGGTATCGGCCCGCTGCAACAACGTCTGCGGCGTAGCGGCATGGTCGGGATACAGTGCAATGCCGATACTCAGCGAGGTGGTGATCTTCACGCCGTTGGGCAACAAAATCGGCTGTTCCATGCTGCTGATAATGTTGTCGGCAATGCGCGTGACGTCGGCCAGTTTGTCGATCGGCGCCAACAGAACGGCAAATTCGTCGCCGCCCAGCCGTGCAACCAGATCGGTTTCCCGCAGTTGGGCGCGGATCCGCCCGGCGACTGAAACCAACACTTCATCACCGGCAGCATGGCCGTAGGTGTCGTTCACCTCTTTGAAGCGGTCGCCGTCGATGAACAGCAGTGCGACCTTTTGCGGCGCTTGGTTATCGCGCAGCGTACGGCTAAGGCGCCCTTCGAAAAATGCGCGGTTTGCCAGCCCGGTCAGGCTGTCGTGAGTCGCGCGGTGGGTCAACGAGTCGTTTTCCTGTTTCAGCTTGGCTTCCCAGGCTTCCAGTTCGTCCAACAGGCCGTTGAAATCCCGGCTCAGTTCATGCAGTTCGGCGATCGGCGCCGAAGGTACGCGCAGGCCGAAGGTACGGTTACTGCGCACCGCGTGGGCGACGTTGGCGATGTCATCAAGCGAGCGGACAATGCCCCGCAGCATGCGGCGTGACAGCACCAGCGCACACAGGGTGCTGAGCACCATACAGGCGATCATGCCGCCTATTCCCCGCAGCAGAAAACGCAGCAGGCTGCTTCCGTTGCCGCTCAGGCAAACTTTACCGACCAGTTTGCCCTCATGGACGATCGGCAATGTCACCGGTTCCGGCAGCACCCAGTGGGCGACCACTTCCTCCATACCGTGCAGCGGGCCGCTTTGCGGGTGCTGCCAGGAAGCCAACACCTTGTCGTGGCTATCCAGGATATGGGCATCCAGCACCTCTTCGTTCGAGGCGATCAATGCCAGCGCTTCGCGTGCGGCATTACGGTCCTCAAACACCACGGCGGCTTCCACGGTGTAGCTGATGGAGCGTGCGATCAGGTGCAGGTTATGATTGGCATAAGCCCGCAGCGCGAACAGGGCAACCAGCGTCAGGAATACGCCCGCGGTGCATACGGCGATCAGCGCCAGCCCCAGGTTCATCCGCTGTAACACGCTGCCCAGCGTGGGGCGAGGGGCAGGCGATTGTTTCTTGCGTAACAGGCTCATAGTGGCAGCTCCGGGTCCCTTGCCAGCTGTAGCACATTAGGGTGTACATGCACCCCACTGCGCGCCAGGGCGTCCAGGTTGACTTTGAAGCTGGCGTGGTCGCCAGCTATCTGCAGGCAGAAAGCGTTGCCAGCAGAACATTCGTTGTCATTTTCACTGATGCTGAGAATTGCGTGGCCGCTTATGCGGTGGAGCAGCGCCTGTTGCTGACTGGAACTGATATTCCCCAGGTAAATCACATCGCACTGGCCGGGCAGAAACTGACTGTTTATCGGCATGAGCGCCGTTTTGATTGGCCGGGGGGCCGTGAGCAGCACAGGATCAAACAGCCGCTCGGCGTATTGCGGGTTGGCGGTGATGCACAGGCGAATCGGGTTGGGCTCCGTCGGCCAGCGGGTATAGCTGATGATGCCGATCACCACCGTGGCGACGGAATGCGTGCGTTTTTGATAAAGTTCGTTGGGCCCCGGGCGCGCCTGGCCAGACAGCGACAACAGCGCAATCAGCACGACGATGAGTTGGCGAAAAAAACGTAAGCGCGTGGCGGCCTGTCTTGCGGTCGAAACCCGTAATGGGGCAGTGGTTACTCTCTTCATCAGCCATCCTAATCAGCTGGCCCAAACGCGTTGCAGCCGTGTAACAATGAAAGATTTGGCCCAGTTGACGTGAGCAAGCGCAAAGTCGTTTGCGCGCCAACCGCATAACGGTATCAATACTCTCTGAGCCAAACAGGCGCGGATTGTATTATAAGCGGTATCTGATGTGCGCTTTTTGTGCTGCTTTCTAGGATTAATCTTAGCTATTTTTCATCTTTTCCCGCTGTCTCAAAAGGATACTTCCACCAGTGGCCGGCTAAAGAGGGCGCCAGCGTAAACTTCGGCTACATTAATGAATGGATAAGCGATTGTGTTGTCTATGTTAGGCTGTGCTTTGGCTCCGAGGGCACGGCGGCGTGTGGCTTTCGCAGGGCAGGGCCGCGGGGAAGAAAACAATGAGGATAAAGTAGGTATGGTCAAGGTGGACAAGTGGCGGCGTTGGGCGGTTGGGCTGTGCCTGGCGGCGCTTTCAAGCGCCGTATGGGCTGATTCGCTGGATGCCCAGCGCCAGCGTTATCTGCAGATTAAGCAGGCGTGGGATAGCAATCAGATGGATGTTGTGCAGCAACTGATGCCGACGCTGCAAGATTATCCGCTTTATCCTTATCTGGAATACCGCCAGCTGACGCAGAATCTGAGCACCGTGGGCGTTTCTGAGGTCAGCGCCTTTATCAAGCGGCACCCGACGCTGCCGCCGGCGCGTTCGCTGGCGCCCCGCTTTGTCAACGAGCTGGCCCGGCGCGGTGATTGGGCCGCGCTGTTGGCGTTTAGCCCGCAGGAGCCGAAACCTGTCGCCGCGCGCTGTAACTACTATTATGCCAAATGGGCCACCGGTGACCAGCAGGCAGCCTGGGCAGGGGCCGATAATATCTGGCTCACCGGCAAACCATTGCCGGGGGCTTGCGACAGGCTGTTTGGCGTGTGGCAAGCGGCGGGTAAGCAGACCCCGCTGACCACCTTGGCGCGGATGAAACTGGCACTGGAAGACGGCGATGCCAAACTGGTGAACACGCTGGCCCGGCAACTGCCTGATGACTACCGCACGATGGGGGATGCGCTGGTTACTCTGCAAAACGATCCCACCTCGGTGGAGGGCTTTGCCCGCCGCGTAGGCCCAACCGATTTTACCCGCTCGGCTACCCGCATCGTGTTTACCCGCCTGGCGCGGCAGGATGTGGAAAATGCCCGTGCCATGCTGCCAACGCTAGCCCGGCTGCAAAAAATGAGCGACAGCGAAAAGCTGGCGCTGGAAGAAGCCGTCGCATGGCGCCTGATGGGCAATGACGCCACCGGCGAGCAGGCGCAATGGCGCGATCGGGTTATCCTGCGCAGCCAATCACCGTTGTTGCTGGAGCGGCGCGTGCGCATGGCGCTGGGCGCTGGCGACCGGCAGGGGTTACGAACCTGGCTGGCGCGTCTGCCGGAAGAATCCCGCAATAAAGACGAATGGCGCTACTGGCGTGCCAGCGTGATGCTGGAAGACGGCGATCGCACTCAGGGTGAAGAGATACTGCGGCGTTTGGTTAACGATCGCGGTTTCTACCCGATGGTTGCCGCACAAAAGCTTGGCGTTCGGTATCCGGTGATGGTGGCTATCGCCGCCAAGCCGCGCACGGCGTTGGTCAGCGGCCCGGAAATTGCCCGGGTGCGCGAACTGATGTACTGGAATATGGATAACCTGGCGCGCAGTGAATGGGGCGGCTTTGTCGCCAGCCGCAGCCGGCCGGAGCAAGAGGCGCTGGCGCGTTATGCCTTTGAACAGCGCTGGGCCGATCTTAGCGTGCAGGCGACGATCGTGGGCAAATTATGGGATAACCTTGAAGAGCGCTTCCCGATGGCCTGGGCGCGTGAGTTCCGCCAAGCGACCGACGATAAAGGGATTACGCAGAGCTATGCGATGGCGATCGCCCGCCAGGAAAGCGCCTGGAACCCGAAAGCGCAATCGCCGGTGGGGGCCGCCGGCCTGATGCAGGTGATGCCGCGTACGGCGCAGCATACGGTGCAAATGAGTAATATCCCAGGGTATTCCAGCCCGAGCCAGCTGTTTGATCCGCAAACCAATATCACCATTGGCACCAGCTATCTGGAATATGTGTACCAGCAGTTTGGCCGCAACCGTATTCTGTCTTCGGCGGCATACAACGCGGGCCCGTCACGGGTGAATACCTGGTTGGGCAACAGCGCTGGGCGGATTGACGCGGTGGCGTTCATTGAGAGTATTCCGTTTTCGGAAACCCGCTCTTATGTTAAAAATGTCCTGGCGTATGATGCTTTCTACCGCTATTTCATGCATCAACCGGTAAAAGTGCTGACCGATGCCGAATGGCAGAGGCGTTATTGATTTTGACAGCGCTATGGTATGCTGCTGTACTCGTTAAATAGTATGGTGGCTGCCATGGCGCAAGTATCGCGTAACGATCCCGCTCTTTCAGAACTCGGCAACGAAGACTGGCAGCACTTTATTGCGCTGCTGCAGGGGGCGTTTGAACGGGATTTGCATCAACCGCTGCTGCAGCTGTTGTTGACGCCGGATGAGCGTACCGCACTGGGTACGCGCTTGCGGATTATTCAGGAACTGATGCGCGGCAAGATGAGCCAGCGCGAGCTGAAGAATGAACTGGGCACCGGGATCGCCACCATCACGCGTGGCTCCAATAGCCTGAAGGCGGCTTCCCCGGCGCTGAAACAGTGGCTGGAGCAGCAATTGCTCGGTGACGCGCCCGAGTAACCCTATGGGGTCAGGCGCCCGGTGTGATGCTGTTGGTAAATTGGGTTGTGAAACGGCACCAGCGCCAGCAGCAAGGCCTGATAGTACACGCTGGAGCGGCTTAAACGCCCGTCGGTAAACACGCCGATGGCGCCGCCCTGCCGTTTTACATCGCTGTTTCCGGTAAGCACCGCCATTTCATCTCCCAGTTCGCTCCCTGCCCGGATCCCTTGTAAAATAGCTTCCGGCAGCATCAGGCTGGCAGAGCGTGATTCGCCGCGGGTATGCGGGTTTTCTACCACCATCCAGGCAAAGGTCATGTTCTCTTCGATCCCGGCTTCCACGCCTACCCAGAAGTCGGCTTCCGGCCGGACCTGGCGCGCTTCCATCACGCGCTGGCGTGCGCCGGTGCGGGTTTCTATGTTGCCGATAGGCTGCAGCGATACGCCGCTGGCGACGTCGACGGATTCAATGCGGCACTGTTCTGCGCCAAAAGTGTCGGCAAAGGCCTGCTGAATGGCTTTGATCTTTGCCGGGTTGGTAGTTGCAGCGACAACATGGTACATAGCGGGTCTGGCATCCTTAAAGTAGGGCCGTAGCGTATCGAGCGGATGAACGCGGTGGGCGGCCATGAGTGCAGATACAAGCCACGAGCCGGGAAGTTTGGCTTAGCCAAACAAATGCAGCCTGAAGCGTTCTCCGATGCACCGGGGTTTACCACGGGCGCCGGCAAAAACAAACACAAGTTTCACGCAGTATAACGGAAAACAACAATGTTACAGGTATACCTCGTTCGCCACGGCGAAACGGAATGGAACGTTGCCCGCCGTATCCAGGGCCAGTCCGACAGCCCGCTGACCGCAGTGGGTGAACATCAGGCCCACCTGGTTGCCAGGCGCGCCAGTAAAGAAGGCATTACGCACGTTATCACCAGCGATCTGGGCCGCACCCGCCGCACCGCGCAGATTATTGCCGATGCCTGTGGTTGTGAGGTGATTGAAGATCCGCGCCTGCGCGAGCTGCATATGGGCGTTCTGGAAGAGCGCCTGATCGACGGCCTGTCGCCGGAAGAAGAAGGCTGGCGTAAACAGATGGTCGATGGTACTGCTGATGGCCGTATCCCTCAAGGTGAATCGATGGTGGAGCTGGGCGCACGCATGCGTGCTGCGCTGGACAGCTGCCTGTCGCTGCCGGAAAACAGCAGGCCGCTGCTGGTCAGCCACGGCATTGCATTGGGCTGCCTGATCAGTACCGTGCTCGGGCTGCCGCCCTATGCCGAGCGGCGCCTGCGGTTGCGCAACTGTTCGCTGTCGCGTATCGATCACCAGCAAAGCGCGTGGCTGGCGGCAGGGTGGATCGTCGAAACCGCGGGCGATGTCTCGCATCTGGATATGCCCGCGTTGGACGAACTACAGCGCTAGCGGCGGATCGGTATCAGGTATTCGCATTCCACTTCTTTGTGCGGTGAATTGCGTTCGCCTTTCGGGTAAAAACGTTCGATATCGTGGCCCTTGCGGCGCGTTAGCTTCAGCGCCGGCAAGCAGGTGCCGTAGAGCGTTAGGATAAAATCCTGCAGGCCGTCGGTGGGCCCCTTGTAGCGGAACAGCGCGTATTCGCCGCCCTGCAGGATCAGCGGCTGGCCTTCCTGCACGTTGTCCGACAGATAGCGCGGTTCCATTGCCGTGGTGTAGAGCACTTCCTGCTCGTCGTCTTTTTCCTGGCTGGGATGGGCATGATGAAGCCCGTAAAGCACCGGCGGCAGCGTCTTCGCCTCGCCAAGATACTGGCGCCAGAACTGCATGCGCAGTTCGCTGCGGAAGCTAGATATTTGCTCCAACGTGCAGGAATAGCTCTGCGTCAGGCCGATCAGGTGCTGTTCCGGCAGAGTGATGTACTCCGGTTGCGGCAGGGTAAATGCGCCCAGGCGGATAGGCGGGCAAATACCGAACGCGCTCCAGTCCTCGGCCCGGCGGTATAAAGCAGGCGTTTGCGCAAACTGCTTCTTGAAGGCGCGGGTAAAGGTTTGCTGCGAATCAAAGCGATATTGCAAGGCAATATCCAAAATCGGCCGGCTGGTTAAACGCAGTGCCACGGCCGCTTTGGAGAGTCTCCTGGCCCGGATATATGCGCCGATGGCGTTACCGGTAATATCTTTGAACATCCGTTGAAGATGCCATTTCGAATAGCCCGCTTTTGCCGCCACGTTATCCAGCGATAAAGGTTGGTCCAAATGGCTTTCCAGCCAGCTTAGTAAATCACGAATGATACCGGCTTGATCCATAGATCTTCCTCGTAAAACTTTTTTAGGGTAAAAACCCAAACTGTTTATTCATTACGCGGGTGCCTGCGCTCGTTGGGCATGTCCATAGCCGGCGGAGTGGTGCACGCTTTACCGTGGGTATACGCGTTGCGCAATGCACTGAGTCGGAGTGCGCCCAACCGCAGGCGCAAAAATAACGATGCCGCATAATAGCAATTTTTTTCATCCGCGACTGCCAAAGATTTTTTCGGCGTGCTGTGATAAAAAGGGGCCGACTAAGCCAGAGTATTTCCAGCCTTGCGCCTGCCGGTTCTCTTCGTGTGGCGCTGGGCCAACGGTTTGCCCGCGTGAATATTATTGGAGTTAAGTAAATGAATAAGGGATGGTTATTGCTATTAGGCCTTGCTTGTGCAGCGGTAAATAGCGCTCAGGCAGAGCAGGTAGGATCGGTGGATACGGTATTTAAACTGTTTGGGCCAGACCACAAAATCGTGGTGGAAGCCTTCGACGATCCGGATGTCAAAAATGTAACTTGTTATATCAGCAGGGCAAAAACCGGTGGGATCAAAGGCGGCCTGGGGCTGGCTGAAGATACTGCCGATGCGGCGATTTCTTGTTCGCAGGTCGGGCCGATTGCGCTGAACGATAAGATTAAAAACGGTAAGGACCAGGGCAGCGTAGTGTTCCAAAAACGCACGTCGCTGGTGTTTAAAAAGCTGCAGGTTGTGCGTTTTTACGACGAGCAACGCAATGCGCTGGTGTACCTGACCTATTCAGACAAGGTTGTGGACGGATCGCCAAAGAACGCGATCAGCGCCGTGCCGATCATCCCGTGGGGTGAAAACCGGTAAAACAATACCGCCGGGAGCTGCGTGAGCGGCTCCCGGGGTGGGCGGAACCGGAGATTTATTCTTCCAGATCGCCGCAGAAGCGGTAACCTTCGCCATGGATCGTGGCGATGATTTCCGGGGTATCCGGCGTTGATTCAAAATGCTTGCGGATACGGCGGATGGTCACATCAACGGTACGGTCGTGCGGTTTCAGTTCGCGGCCGGTCATTTTCTTCAGCAGTTCGCCACGGGTTTGGATCTTGCCCGGGTTCTCACAGAAGTGCAGCATGGCGCGGAATTCACTTCGCGGCAGTTTGTACTGCTCGCCGGCAGGGCTGACCAACGAACGGCTGTTGATGTCCAGCTCCCAACCGTTGAACTTGTAGCTTTCAACCAGTTTGCGCTCTTCGCCGGTGCTGTTCAGGTTCATAGTGCGCGACAGCAGGTTGCGAGCGCGGATGGTCAGTTCACGCGGGTTGAACGGCTTGGTGATATAGTCATCGGCGCCGATCTCCAGGCCGAGGATTTTATCCACCTCGTTGTCACGACCGGTCAGGAACATCAATGCGACGCTGGCTTGTTCACGAAGTTCGCGCGCCAGCAGCAGGCCGTTTTTGCCTGGCAGGTTGATGTCCATAATGACCAGATTGATATCATTTTCAGACAGAATGTTGTGCATTTCTGCACCATCATTGGCTTCATGAACGATGTAGCCTTCCGCCTCAAAAATGCTCTTCAGGGTGTTACGAGTAACTACCTCGTCTTCGACAATCAGAATGTGCGGGGTCTGCATATTTGCTACCTAAAATTGCCAACAAAATAGAAAATAGGAAGTACAGAAGTCTTTGTTTTTTTAACCAAGGGTTGAGATAGCGCTCGGAACCCTCTTACCAAACGACTAAAGTACGTAAACTCGTTCTTGATGCACTTTCCATCTAATGTCAACAAGATCGCTAGCTAGGTGGGGATGTTATTCCCTATAACCCCAAAGGTGCCAAAACGGCGCATATCCTAACCCTATTAACAGCAATATAACAGTGTGTGACGAAATCATCACCCAACAAAACTACGGTTTGTTGACATATATCAAATTCAATTGTAGCACGTTAACAGATTTGTGAAAAACACTTACAGGAATGCCACCTTATGCCACGGAATGACAAATTCTATGAACGATTCAGCAATATTATCGTTAATAATGTCGGCTTAGGACATAATGCGAAAACTAAAGGCATATCTTATTGATTATAATTGATAAAAATAATGAATAATTTATTTGTGCCGATTACTGGTTATTCCTGGCCCCACCGCGTTATTTGATGATGAACATTAGCGCTGCTTTATGTGATGTTGATTTTTTGTAAAGTAATAAGCGATTTTGTATAGCCTGGATATTATCCTACCTGATTTTCTGGAGTGTTGATGCAGTTTCATATTGTTCTGGTAGAGCCGGCACGGCCGGAAAACGTCGGCGCGGCAGCGCGGGCGATGAAAACCATGGGGTTTACCTCGCTGCGGATTGTTAACAGCGAAGCCCACTTGCAACCGGCGGCGGGCTGGGTGGCGCATGGCTCGGGCGATATCCTTGATAAGGCACAGTGTTACCCAAGCCTGGAGGCCGCACTGGCCGGCGTGGATTTTACCGTCGCCACCACCGCGCGCAGCCGGGCGCGCTTTCACTATTACTGCACGCCGCAGGAATTGTCGCAGGTGATGGCGGAGCGGCAAGGCTGGGTACAGCAGGCCGCGCTGGTGTTCGGCCGCGAAGACTCCGGCCTAACCAACGAAGAGCTGGCGCTGGCGGATCTGCTGACCGGGGTACCGATGCAGGCAGATTATCCCTCGCTTAACCTAGGCCAGGCCGTGATGGTGTATTGCTACCAACTTGCACAATTGATGAACGTGGCCGCGCAGCCTGAGCCTTGCGCCGACGTAGGGCAACTTTCGGCGTTGCGCGGACGCGCCGAGCGACTATTGCAGTGCCTGGAGGTGGCCGATGACCAAAAATTGCGCGATTGGCTGCATCAGCGCCTGGGTAGCCTGCAGCAGCGGGATACGGTGATGTTGCACCAATTATTGCACGACATAGAAAAAAAACTGGCGAAGTGATTCTCGTGTGGAATCGCATTTTGCTGGTGATATAGTCCAGGAAACTCCGTGAGAATCTGATTTTTATCCTGCTTTTTTGCATTTGTGTTGTTATCTCCACTGAATAGGCCTGCGCGCGCGGAATAAACAAAAACACGAAATAATTTGACTTGGCGGGCCGATTGCTTTAACCAATAGAGGGGACAGAGTTTCTAATGAGACAGACAGAACAGATGCGCTATATCAGCCTGAACACCACAATTATTACCACCACCGGTACCATTGGTAACGGGGCGGGCTGACGCGTACAGGAACACTAGAAAAAAGCCCGCGCCTAACCAGTGCGGGCTTTTTTTTCGGCTTAAATTTGGGAGATAAACGAAAAATGCGAGTGCTGAAATTTGGCGGAACCTCGGTGGCGAATGCGGAACGTTTTTTGCGCGTTGCCGATATTATGGAAAATAATGCCCGTCAGGGCCAGGTGGCCACGGTCTTGTCCGCGCCCGCTAAAATCACCAATCACCTGGTGGCAATGATTGATAAAACGGTGGCCGGCCAAGATATTCAGCCGCACATGAGCGACGCAGAGCGCATCTTCGCCGAGCTGTTGAGCGGGCTGGCGCAGGCGGTTCCCGGTTTTGAGTACGATCGTTTGAAAGCGTTGGTGGATCAGGAGTTTGCTCAACTGAAACACGTGCTGCACGGCGTGGCGCTGCTCGGGCAGTGCCCGGACGGCGTGAATGCGGGCATCATCTGCCGCGGTGAAAAGCTGTCTATCGCCATCATGGAAGGGGTTTTCAAAGCCAAGGGCTACCCGGTGACGGTGATCAACCCGGTTGAAAAACTGCTGGCGCAGGGCGGCTATATGGAGTCTACCGTCGACATCGCCGAATCCACCCGGCGTATCGCCGCGGCCGCTATCCCCGCTGACCATATCGTACTGATGGCCGGCTTTACCGCGGGCAATGACAAAGGCGAGCTGGTGGTATTGGGGCGCAACGGCTCCGACTACTCAGCGGCGGTGCTGGCCGCCTGTCTGCGTGCCGACTGTTGCGAAATCTGGACCGACGTCGACGGCGTTTATACCTGCGATCCGCGCACTGTGCCGGATGCCAGGTTACTGAAATCGATGTCGTATCAGGAGGCCATGGAGCTTTCCTACTTCGGCGCCAAAGTTCTTCACCCCCGCACCATCACCCCGATTGCCCAGTTCCAAATTCCTTGCCTGATTAAAAACACCTCCAACCCGCAAGCCCCCGGCACGCTAATCGGCGCGGAATGTCGGGATCCGGATATGCCGGTAAAAGGCATCACCAACCTGAACAATATGGCGATGATCAACGTCTCCGGGCCGGGCATGAAAGGGATGGTTGGCATGGCCGCCCGCGTGTTCGCCGTGATGTCGCGCGCCGGGATCTCGGTGGTGCTGATCACCCAATCCTCTTCGGAATACAGCATCAGTTTCTGCGTGCCGCAAAACGAGCTGCAGCGGGCGCGCCGCGCGCTGGAAGACGAGTTCTTCCTGGAGTTGAAAGATGGGCTGCTGGAGCCGCTGGACGTGATGGAAGGCCTGGCGATCATTTCCGTGGTGGGCGACGGCATGCGCACCCTGCGCGGCATCTCGGCCCGCTTCTTCTCCGCGTTGGCGCGCGCCAACATCAATATCGTCGCTATCGCCCAAGGCTCTTCCGAGCGCTCCATTTCGGTGGTGGTCAGTAACGATGCCGTTACCACCGGCGTGCGCGTCAGCCATCAAATGCTGTTCAACACCGATCAGGTGATTGAAGTGTTCGTGATCGGCGTTGGCGGCGTGGGTGGCGCGTTGATTGAGCAAATCTACCGCCAGCAACCATGGCTGAAGCAAAAGCATATCGATCTGCGTGTCTGTGGCATCGCCAACTCGCGTGCAATGTTGACCAATGTGCATGGCATTTCCCTGGATGGCTGGCGCGATGAGCTGGCGCAGGCGAAAGAGCCGTTCAACCTGGGCCACCTGATTCGCCTGGTGAAAGAGTATCATTTGCTCAACCCGGTGATCGTCGACTGTACCTCAAGCCAGGCGGTGGCGGATCAGTATGCCGATTTCCTGGCCGACGGTTTCCACGTGGTGACGCCAAACAAGAAAGCCAACACCTCGTCGATGAATTATTATCAGCAACTGCGCAGCGCCGCAGCGGGTTCACGCCGCAAATTCTTGTACGACACCAACGTCGGCGCCGGTTTGCCGGTTATCGAGAACATGCAGAACCTGTTGAACGCCGGTGATGAGCTGGTGCGTTTTTCTGGTATTCTGTCCGGTTCCCTGTCGTTTATTTTCGGTAAGCTGGACGAAGGCATGTCGCTGTCGGCCGCCACGCTGCAGGCGAAAGCCAACGGTTACACCGAGCCGGATCCGCGTGACGATCTGTCTGGGATGGACGTGGCGCGCAAACTGTTGATCCTGGCGCGCGAAGCCGGCTACAAGCTGGAGCTGGACGATATCGACGTGGAGTCCGTATTGCCGCCTTCCTTTGACGCGACCGGCGATGTCGACACCTTCCTGGCGCGCTTGCCGGAACTGGACGGCGAATATGCGCGCCGCGTGGCCGCCGCCAGCGCCGAAGGCAAAGTGTTGCGCTATGTCGGGGTGATTGAAGATGGGCGCTGCCAGGTGCGAATTGATGCGGTCGACGGTAACGATCCATTGTATAAAGTTAAAAACGGCGAAAATGCCTTGGCTTTCTATAGCCGCTACTATCAGCCGTTGCCGCTGGTATTGCGTGGCTATGGCGCCGGTAATGATGTGACCGCGGCAGGGGTATTTGCCGATCTGTTGCGCACATTGTCATGGAAGTTAGGAGTTTAATATGGTTAAGGTGTATGCCCCGGCCTCAATTGGCAACGTTAGCGTCGGTTTTGATGTGCTGGGTGCGGCGGTTTCACCGATTGATGGCACGTTGCTGGGGGATTGCGTCAGCGTTGAAGCGGCAGACGCGTTCAGCCTGGAAAACGCCGGGCGCTTTGTCAGCAAACTGCCGGCCGATCCGAAAGAAAACATTGTGTACCAATGCTGGGAGCGTTTCTGCCAGGCTATCGGCCGGGACGTGCCGGTGGCCATGCGGCTGGAAAAAAACATGCCGATCGGCTCTGGCCTTGGCTCCAGCGCCTGTTCGGTGGTCGCCGGCCTGATGGCAATGAACGAATTCTGCGATCGCCCGTTGGATAAAATGGCCCTGCTTGGGCTGATGGGTGAGCTGGAAGGGCGCATTTCCGGCAGCGTGCACTATGACAACGTGGCGCCGTGCTATCTGGGCGGCTTGCAACTGATGCTGGAAGAAGACGGTTTTATCAGCCAGGAAGTGCCCTGTTTTAAGGATTGGCTGTGGGTGATGGCCTATCCGGGCATTAAGGTATCGACGGCCGAAGCGCGCGCGATCCTGCCCGCACAGTACCGCCGCCAGGACTGCATCAGCCACGGGCGCTACCTGGCGGGCTTTATCCACGCTTGCCATACCCAGCAGCCGCGTTTGGCGGCCAAGCTGATGCAGGATGTGATTGCCGAGCCATACCGTACCCGTTTGCTGCCGGGCTTTGCCGAAGCGCGCAAGGCCGCTCAGGGCATCGGCGCGCTGGCGTGCGGCATTTCCGGCTCCGGCCCGACGCTGTTCGCGGTCTGCGACGATGGCGCTACGGCGCAGCGGATGGCCGACTGGCTGAAAAATAATTATCTGCAAAACGACGAAGGTTTTGTTCATATTTGCCGTCTGGATACCGCAGGCGCACGACAACTGGGATAACGCATGAAACTCTATAACCTTAAGGATCATAACGAACAGGTCAGCTTTGCACAGGCGATCAAACAAGGCCTGGGTAAACAGCAGGGTCTGTTCTTTCCGCTGGAACTGCCGGAATTTGAACTGACCGAGATCGATCGCCTGCTCGAACAGGATTTTGTTACCCGCAGTGCGCGTATCCTGTCTGCGTTTATCGGCGATGAGATCAGCGAAGACGCGCTGTATAAACGCGTTAAGGCGGCGTTCGAGTTCCCGGCGCCAGTCGCGCCGGTAGAAGCAGACGTTGCCTGCCTGGAGCTGTTCCACGGGCCGACGCTGGCGTTCAAAGACTTCGGCGGCCGTTTTATGGCGCAGATGCTGGCGGAGGTGGCCGGCGATCAGCCCGTCACCATTCTGACTGCTACGTCCGGCGACACCGGTGCGGCGGTGGCGCATGCGTTTTACGGCCTGAAAAACGTGCGCGTCGTGATCCTGTACCCAGAGGGCAAGATTAGCCCGCTGCAAGAAAAACTGTTCTGCACCCTGGGCGGCAATATCCAGACCGTGGCGATCGACGGCGATTTTGATGCCTGCCAGGCGCTGGTGAAACAGGCGTTTGACGATCAGGAACTGAAGGATGCCTTGCACCTCAACTCGGCCAACTCCATCAACATCAGCCGCCTGCTGGCGCAGATCTGCTACTACTTTGAAGCGGTAGCGCAATTGCCGCAGGAAGCCCGTAACCAGTTGGTGGTGTCGGTGCCAAGCGGCAACTTCGGCGATCTGACCGCTGGCCTGCTGGCGAAGTCTTTGGGCCTGCCGGTGAAACGCTTTATCGCCGCCACCAACGCCAACGATACCGTTCCGCGCTTCCTGGCCAACGGCCAGTGGCAGCCGCATGCCACGGTGGCTACGCTGTCGAACGCCATGGACGTTAGCCAGCCGAACAACTGGCCGCGGGTGGAAGAACTGTTCCGCCGCAAAGACTGGCAGCTGAAAGATCTGGCCTATGCCGCGGTCAGCGATGACACCACCAAAGAAACGATGAACGCGTTGGCGGCGCTGGGCTACATTTCCGAGCCGCATGCGGCGATCGCTTATCGCGCGCTGCGTGATCAACTGCAGGACGGGGAGTTTGGCCTGTTCCTGGGCACCGCGCACCCAGCGAAGTTCAAAGAGAGTGTGGAAGCTATTCTCGGCCAGGAACTGCCGTTGCCAAATGCGCTGGCGGTGCGGGCAAACCTGCCGCTGTTGTCGCATACGCTGCCGGCTGATTTTGCCGAGCTGCGTAAGTTCCTGATGGCGCTGCCGGCCTGATGGGCATCCGGGCGGCGCATTGGCCGCCCGGGTACGTTCTGACAACCGGGCCCTGGCCCGGTGCGGCTTACTGCTCCGGGCGTTTGAACACCAGCTCATTGCCTTGCGAGCTGGCTTCATCAAAAGCGTATCCTTCAAGGTTGAAGTCGGCCAGCTGTTCGGCTTTGGTCAGGCGGTTTTTGATGATGAAACGGCTCATCAGCCCGCGGGCCTTCTTGGCGTAGAAGCTGATCACTTTATATTTGCCGTTTTTCTCATCCAGGAAGACCGGTTTAATCAGGCTGCCGTGCAGGCCAGCCGTTTTGACCGACTTGAAGTACTCATCCGAAGCCAGATTCACCACCACGTCATCCCCTTGCTGTTCCAGCGCCTGGTTCAGTTTTTCGGTGATGGTATTCCCCCAGAAACTGTAGAGATCCTTACCCTGTGGGTTTGCCAGCTTGATCCCCATTTCCAGCCGGTAAGGCATCATCAGATCCAGCGGGCGCAGCACGCCATACAGGCCGGAAAGCATCCGCAGATGCTGCTGGGCAAAGTCAAAATCATCTTCGCTGAAATCCTGCGCCTGCAGGCCGGTGTAGACATCGCCTTTAAACGCCAGCAGTGCCTGGCGTGCATTCTTCTGGGTGAATTTAGGCTGCCAATCGTGGAAACGTGCGGCGTTTAACCCGGCCAGTTTGTCGCTGATCCCCATCAGGCTGGAGATTTGCGCCGGGGTCAGTTCGCGGCAGATAGCGATCAGCGCCTGCGATTTATCCAACAGTTCGGGTTGGGTAAAGCGTTCGGTTGCCAGTGGGCTGTCGTAGTCGAGCGTTTTGGCAGGGGAAATAATAATCAGCATGGCCAGATCCTGTTAATCAATGTGAGGTTACTGTAGCAAAAAGTGTGGAAAAAAGGGGCGATAGGTTTGATAGGGGGCATGATAGGAATACCGGCGACGGATCGGGAAAAATCAGGAGGTTTTCATGGCATTGCGTTTTTCTTGCTGGCCGGGCGGTGTTTCCGGGGCCGTGAACCGGGTTTTGATTCCCGCGGCGCGCCGGATTTTTTTATGCTTAATTGATGCCGGTTCGCGGCGTAAACGGTTGCCATCGCAGGGATAAATCCCTTCCAGCCGGGCCCGGCCTCTCCGGCCTTGCGCCGGGCTTTGCGCATGTTATTATCAGGTGAAGGCAAGGTTGTATGGTGCCCCCAGTTCATGCACAAACGATGAGATAATACCAACATGACCGATAAATTAACTTCCCTACGCCAGCTCACTACGGTGGTTGCGGATACGGGTGATATCGCTGCGATGAAGCTGTATCAACCGCAAGACGCTACCACCAACCCTTCGCTGATCCTCAACGCAGCCCAAATTCCTGAATACCGCAAACTGATCGATGAAGCCATTGCCTGGGCGCGCGAGCAAAGCAGCGATCGCGAGCAGCAGATCGCCGATGCCGCCGATAAGCTGGCGGTCAACATTGGCCTGGAAATTCTGAAACTGGTGCCCGGCCGCATTTCCACCGAAGTGGACGCGCGCCTGTCTTATGACACCGAAGCCAGCGTGGCCAAGGCCAAACGCCTGATTAAACTGTATAACGAAGCCGGTATCAGCAACGATCGTATTCTGATCAAGCTGGCTTCTACCTGGCAGGGGATCCGTGCGGCAGAGCAACTGGAAAAAGCCGGCATCAACTGTAACCTGACGCTGCTGTTCTCCTTTGCCCAGGCGCGTGCGTGCGCAGAAGCCGGCGTTTACCTGATTTCGCCGTTTGTTGGCCGTATCCTCGATTGGCACAAAGCCAATGGCGATCAGAAAGAGTTCGCGCCGCAAGAAGATCCGGGTGTGGTTTCCGTCACCCAGATTTATCAGTACTACAAGCAGCACGGCTACCAAACCGTAGTGATGGGCGCCAGTTTCCGCAACCTGGGCGAAATTATCGAACTGGCCGGTTGCGATCGCCTGACCATTGCGCCTGCGCTGTTGAAAGAACTGGCGGAAAGCGAAGGCCCGCTGGAGCGCAAACTGTCTTACACCGGTGAAGTGAAGGCGCGCCCTGCGCCGCTGACTGAATCCGAGTTCTATTGGCAGCACAACCTGGATCCAATGGCAGTGGAAAAACTGACCGACGGCATCCGCAAGTTTGCCGTCGATCAGGGCAAACTGGAAAAAATGATCGCCGATCTGCTGTAATGGGCAGGAGGGCAGCCGCTGTGCGGCTGCCTTCGCCTAACCCGACGCCTTTCCTTCTTTATCTCACTATCAAACCACGTTCGCCTTTATTTCCGCAGGCGCCGGCCGTTTTTTTATTTTGCCGTGCCGCGCAAGAGAAAGACCAGACGCCGTATACTTTCTGGATAATTGGCAGGGCAAAGACCCCCTCAACCTTATGGAGGTATGCATGGACACATTACGTATTGGCCTGGTTTCGGTTTCCGATCGCGCATCCGGCGGCGTTTACCAGGATAAGGGGATCCCGGCGCTGCAGGCGTGGCTGGGCAGTGCGCTGGCCACGCCGTTTAAACTGGAAAGCCGCCTCATCCCCGATGAGCAAACGCTGATTGAGCACACGCTGTGCGAGCTGGTGGACGAAATGGGCTGCCATTTGGTGCTGACCACCGGCGGCACCGGGCCGGCGCGGCGCGATGTCACCCCGGACGCCACGTTGGCGATTGCCGATCGCATCATGCCCGGCTTCGGTGAACAGATGCGGCAAATCAGCTTGCACTATGTGCCCACGGCGATCCTGTCGCGCCAGGTGGGGGTCATCCGCAAACAGGCGCTGATTGTTAATCTGCCGGGGCAGCCAAAGTCGATCAAGGAAACTCTGGAAGGGGTAAAAGACGAGCAGGGTAAGGTGTTGGTGCCCGGTATTTTCGCCAGCGTACCGTATTGTGTACAGCTGCTGGAGGGCCCGTATGTAGAGACGCATGCGGCTGTGGTAGCAGCTTTTCGCCCGAAAAATGCTCGGCGCGAAATAAACCTCTGAAATGAGGCTAACCGAAAAATAACGCTCAACTGTGCTGGTGTGAAAATAATTTGCCGCTATAGTAATGATTCGTTTACAGAGGCGCGATACCCAACATCCGCCCGTAGCGGGAAGGCGGCGCGGCGGTTCCGGCGGTTCAAGCTGCCGGGCGGGGCGCGTTTTGATTCCCTACAGTTTGCTCTAACGGTAGCCTATGCATCACGATAATCATCGTCGGTTGAACCGGCAGGACTATAAAACTCTGTCGCTGGCCGCGCTCGGCGGCGCCCTGGAGTTTTATGACTTCATTATTTTCGTTTTTTTTGCCGCGGTGATGGGCGAACTGTTTTTCCCGCCGGATATGCCGGAATGGCTGCGCCTGGTGCAAACGTTCGGGATTTTTGCCGCGGGTTATCTGGCCCGTCCGCTGGGCGGCATCGTGATGGCGCACTTTGGCGATCGGGTTGGCCGTAAGAAGATGTTCAGCCTAAGCATTTTGCTGATGGCGCTGCCGACGCTAGCGATGGGGCTGTTGCCCACCTACGCCAGCATTGGCATTGCCGCACCGCTGCTGCTGTTGCTGATGCGTGTGTTGCAGGGGGCGGCCATCGGGGGCGAAGTGCCTGGCGCCTGGGTGTTCGTGGCCGAACACGTGCCGCGTGAGCGCATTGGCCTGGCCTGCGGCATCCTGACCGCCGGGTTGACCATCGGCATTCTGTTTGGCTCCGTGGTGGCCACCATCATTAATACCGTGTTCAGCCCGCAGAGCATCCTGAACGGCGGCTGGCGTATTCCTTTTATCCTGGGCGGGGCTTTCGGCTTAATCGCCATGTACCTGCGCCGCTGGCTGCAGGAAACCCCGGTCTTTATCGCCATGCAGGCGCGCAAGTTGCTGGCGGCGGAGCTGCCGCTGAAGTCTGTGCTACGGCATAACAAGAAGGAAGTAGTGGTGTCGATGCTGCTGACCTGGATGCTGTCGGCCGGCATCGTGGTGGTGATCCTGATGACGCCCACCTACCTGCAAAAGCAGTTTGGCATTGACGCCGCGCAGTCGCTGCAGGCCAACAGTATCGCCACGATTATGTTGATCGTGGGCTGTATGCTGGCGGGGCTGTCATCGGATCGTTTCGGCGCCGGCAAAACGCTGATGTTCGGTAGCGTTTTCCTGGCCGTCTGCAGCTGGCTGTTCTACCACACGGTGGGCGTGCACCCGGAAATGCTATTCGCCTGCTATGCGCTGGTGGGATTGAGCGTCGGCGTGGTGGGTGCGGTGCCGTACGTGATGGTGCGGGCATTCCCGGCCGAAGTGCGGTTTTCCGGGATTTCGTTCTCTTATAACGTTGCCTATGCCGTGTTTGGCGGGCTAACGCCGATATTCGTCACGCTGATCCTGAAACTCACGCCGTTGGCCCCGGCCTATTATGTGCTGGCGCTGTCCGGCATCGGCCTGCTGCTGGGCATCTATCTGCAGCGCGCGCTGCACGGCGAAGGCGATCCGCGCGAGGCAGGCTCTTTCGGTTAACTTGGTTCTGCCGCGCGTATTCGCCGCGATCATGCGGCTTCCCGGCCCGCTATTTGGCGGCCGGGGCACGCCGCCGGCGGAAAAAACGAAATTTTTTTCCACGCCCCCCTTGATGCTGAATCGAATGGCCCCATCTTATTTACAACCCCAGTTGCTGGCCGCGGGCAATACCGTGATGTTGGGCGGTTGAAAACATAAAAATCACCCGCATATACGTTAGCAACCTGACAGAAATGAATTTATTAGTGGAGACGTTTAGATGGGCAAAATTATTGGTATCGACCTGGGTACTACCAACTCTTGCGTAGCAATTATGGATGGCACCAAGGCTCGTGTTCTTGAGAACGCCGAGGGCGATCGCACCACGCCTTCTATCATCGCATATACCCAGGATGGTGAAACTCTGGTTGGCCAGCCGGCTAAACGTCAGGCTGTTACTAACCCGCAAAATACACTGTTCGCGATCAAACGTTTGATCGGCCGTCGTTTCCAAGACGAAGAAGCGCAGCGTGATAAAGACATCATGCCGTACAAAATCGTCGCAGCCGACAACGGCGACGCATGGCTGGATGTGAAAGGCCAGAAAATGGCACCGCCGCAGATCTCTGCCGAAGTGCTGAAGAAAATGAAGAAAACGGCGGAAGATTACCTGGGCGAGCCGGTCACCGAAGCGGTTATCACCGTGCCAGCGTACTTCAACGACGCACAGCGCCAGGCGACCAAAGACGCCGGCCGTATCGCGGGCCTGGAAGTCAAACGTATCATCAACGAACCGACCGCAGCCGCACTGGCCTACGGCCTGGATAAAGAGATCGGCAACCGCACCATCGCGGTCTACGACCTGGGTGGTGGTACCTTCGATATTTCCATCATCGAAATTGACGAAGTTGACGGCGAAAAAACCTTTGAAGTGTTGGCAACCAACGGTGATACCCACCTGGGTGGTGAAGACTTCGACAGCCGTTTGATCAACTACCTGGTTGAAGAATTCAACAAAGAACAGGGTATCGATCTGCGTAAGGATCCACTGGCGATGCAGCGTCTGAAAGAAGCCGCTGAAAAAGCCAAGATCGAGCTGTCTTCTGCACAGCAGACCGATGTGAACCTGCCGTACATCACGGCAGACGCCACCGGCCCGAAACACATGAACATCAAAGTGACCCGTGCGAAACTCGAATCGCTGGTTGAAGATCTGGTTAACCGTTCCATCGAGCCGCTGAAAGTGGCGCTGAAGGATGCCGGCCTGTCGGTTTCCGACATCAACGATGTGATCCTGGTCGGTGGCCAGACCCGTATGCCGATGGTGCAGAAGAAAGTGGCTGACTTCTTCGGTAAAGAGCCGCGTAAAGACGTGAACCCGGATGAAGCCGTTGCTATCGGTGCTGCGGTTCAGGGCGGTGTGTTGGCCGGTGACGTGAAAGACGTGCTGCTGCTGGACGTTACCCCGCTGTCGCTGGGTATCGAAACCATGGGCGGCGTGATGACTCCGCTGATCACTAAGAATACCACCATCCCGACCAAGCACAGCCAGGTGTTCTCTACGGCAGAAGATAACCAGTCTGCGGTAACCATCCACGTGCTGCAGGGTGAGCGTAAACGTGCCAGCGATAACAAATCGCTCGGTCAGTTCAACCTGGACGGCATCCAGGCGGCTCCGCGGGGTATGGCACAGATCGAAGTCACCTTCGATATCGATGCCGACGGTATTCTGCACGTGTCTGCGAAAGACAAGAACACCGGTCGTGAACAGAAAATCACCATCAAGGCATCTTCCGGCTTGAACGAAGATGAAATCCAGAAAATGGTGCGTGATGCTGAAGCCAACGCCGAAGCTGACCGTAAGTTCGAAGAAGTGGTTCAGGCCCGTAACCAGGCTGACCATCTGATTCACGGTACGCGTAAGCAACTGGAAGAAGCCGGCGACAAACTGCCAGCGGATGATAAAACGGCGATCGAAAGCGCGCTGAAAGATCTGGAAGCGGCGGTGAAAGGCGAAGATAAAGCCGAGATCGAAGCGAAAACCCAGGCGCTGGTGCAGGTTTCCGGTAAACTGCTGGAAATGGCACAGGCTCAGGCCGCACAGCAAGGTGCTGATGCCGGTGCTGATGATGCAGCGAAGAAAGACGACGACGTTGTCGACGCTGAATTTGAAGAAGTTAAAGATAAAAAATAATCGCCCTAAGCGGGCATGGTAATTCCCGGTTGGGCATTACTGGGAAACCAGCACGGGCGTTGAGGCAACTCTACGCCCGTGCATGTATCTTAGGGGCTAACACAACGAATGGCGAAGAAAGATTATTACGAGGTTCTCGGCGTTGCTAAAACGGCGGATGAGCGTGAAATCAAAAAGGCGTATAAGCGCCTGGCGATGAAGTATCACCCTGACCGCAATCAGGAAGAAAACGCTGAAACCAGATTCAAAGAAATCAAGGAGGCCTACGAGATCTTAAGCGATGACCAGAAACGCGCCGCTTACGATCAGTATGGTCATGCAGCCTTTGAACAAGGCGGTATGGGCGGTGGCGGCGGCTTCGGCGGCGGCGGTGCCGACTTCAGCGATATCTTTGGCGACGTGTTTGGCGACATCTTTGGTGGCGGCCGCCGCCAGCGCGCCAGCCGTGGCTCCGATCTGCGCTATAACATGGAGTTAACCCTGGAAGAAGCGGTTCGCGGCGTCAATAAAGAGATCCGTATTCCAACATTGGAAGAGTGCGACGCGTGCCACGGCAGCGGCGCCAAGCCAGGCAGTTCGCCGGTGACGTGCCCAACCTGTCATGGCCAGGGCCAGGTGCAGATGCGCCAGGGCTTCTTCACCGTGCAGCAGGCTTGCCCACACTGCCATGGCCGCGGGCAGATCATTAAAGATCCGTGCACCAAGTGCCACGGCCATGGCCGGGTAGAGAAGGCTAAAACGCTGTCGGTGAAAATTCCGGCGGGCGTGGATACCGGCGATCGTATCCGCCTGGCAGGCGAAGGGGAAGCGGGTGAGCACGGCGCTCCGGCCGGCGATCTGTACGTTCAGGTTCAGGTTAAGGCGCACCCGATCTTTGAGCGTGAGGGCAATAACCTGTACTGCGAAGTGCCTATCAACTTCGCGATGGCGGCGCTGGGCGGTGAAATCGAAGTGCCGACGCTCGATGGGCGGGTGAAACTGAAAGTGCCAGCAGAAACCCAAACCGGCAAACTGTTCCGTATGCGTGGCAAAGGGGTTAAATCGGTACGCGGCGGCGCGCAGGGCGATTTGCTGTGCCGTGTCGTGGTGGAAACCCCGGTTAACCTTAGCGATAAGCAGAAACAGCTGCTGCAAGAGTTGGAAGAAAGCCTGGGTGGCCCGTCAGGGCACCAGAACAGCCCGCGTTCGAAGAGCTTCTTTGATGGGGTGAAAAAGTTCTTTGACGATCTGACGCGTTAACGAGCTTGGCGTTCTGACTCACCTCTGGTCATGACGCGTGATAATGCCGGCCGGCTCACTCGGCCGGCATTTTTCTTTTGCTTTCCTGTCCTGGGGGCTGGGGGAGGAAAAGCTCGGTTTTGCTGAATGTTTTAGCATTTATAAACTTATATTTTCAATATTAACCAACGTTTATACTCACCTTCTTGCAGAATGGCAGCGCACTGTTGTTACAGGGAGAAGAGAGCGCCGTGACCAATATTATTCGTCAATTTTTACGTCTGGAAGCCGCGGGCGGCATCATCCTGATTGCCGTAGCCATCGTGGCGATGTTCATGGCCAATACCCCGTTAGATACGCTTTATCATGCGTTTCTCAATGTGCCTATTAGCGCGGGTGTTTTGGGGCATGTGATAGATAAACCACTGGAATGGTGGATTAACGATGCGCTGATGGCGCTGTTTTTCCTCACGGTAGGGCTGGAGGTGAAGAGGGAGCTGATCCAGGGCTCACTGGCGGGATATGACAAAGCGATATTCCCGGCGATCGCTGCGTGTGGCGGGATGCTGGCGCCGGCGCTGATTTACCTGCTGTTCAACGGTGCCGATGCCGTGGCTCGCCATGGCTGGGCGATCCCTACGGCAACCGATATCGCCTTTGCGCTGGGCGTGATGGCGCTGCTGGGTAAGCGAGTCCCGCTGGGCCTGAAGGTGTTTCTGCTGGCGTTGGCCATCATTGACGATCTGGGCGCCATCGTGATTATCGCCCTGTTTTATACCGATGCTCTGTCGGTGCCTGCGCTAGGCGCGGCGGCGGCGCTGATTGCCGTGCTGGCGCTGATGAACCGTTGCCGGGTCGCCAAGACATCGCTGTACATGATCGTGGGTGTGGGGCTGTGGGCTGCCATTTTGGTCTCTGGGATCCATGCCACCCTGGCGGGGGTGATTCTCGGCTTTATGATCCCGCTGAACGCCCGCCAGGGTGACCCCCTGTCTGAAAGGCTGGAGCACGGGCTGCACCCGTGGGTCGCCTATTTCATCCTGCCGCTGTTTGCCTTTGCCAACGCTGGGGTTTCATTACAGGGCGTTTCGCTGGGCGGACTGGCCTCGATGCTGCCGCTGGGCATTGCGACCGGCCTGCTGATTGGCAAACCGTTGGGGATTTTCACGTTCAGTTTCCTGGCGGTGAAGCTAGGCATTGCCCGCTTGCCGGAAGGCGTGGGCTTCCGGCAGGTATTCGCCGTTTCCGTGCTGTGTGGTATTGGCTTTACCATGTCGATGTTTATCGCCACCCTGGCATTCGGCAGCGCAGACGCCGCTTTTGGGGTGTATTCACGCTTGGGCATCCTGCTGGGCTCAACGCTGGCGGCGCTGGTGGGCTATAGCCTATTGCGCCTGTCTTTGCCAAAACGCCCTTAGGCGCCGCGTACGGCGGCAGTGCGGGGCATTTGTATGGGACGAATGGGGTAATACGTTGTCTGAAACAACGAAAAGGAATTTGTCGCTTATCTCGGCGGGTTATTTGCCGGTGCGAAACGTAAGGAGAACTTTTTGTGAGAACGTCACATATTAATTTCAATCACCTCTATTATTTTTGGCAAGTTTGCAAAGCAGGCTCCGTCGTGGGCGCGGCTGAAGCGCTGTTTCTGACGCCGCAAACCATTACCGGCCAGATCAAAGCGTTGGAAGAGCGGTTAAACGGCAAACTGTTTAAACGCCAGGGGCGCGGGCTGGTGCCTTCCGAACTGGGGCAGTTGGTTTTCCGTTACGCGGACAAGATGTTCATGCTCAGCCAGGAAATGTTGGATATCGTTCATTACACCAAAGAATCCAACCTGTTGTTCGACGTTGGCGTGGCGGATGCCCTGTCCAAGCGCCTGGTGAGCCAGGTGCTGGAAACGGTAGTGGCGGATGATGAGCGCATCCATCTGCGCTGTTTTGAATCCACCCATGAAATGCTGCTGGAACAGCTAAGCCAGCACAAGCTGGATATGATCCTGTCGGACTGCCCGGTAGACTCCAGCCAGCAGGAAGGGTTGTTTTCGATCAAACTGGGTGAGTGCAGCATCAGCTTTTTCTGCCGCCAGCCGGTGCCGGAGGCGCCATTCCCGGCCTGCCTGGAACAGCGGCGGCTGTTGCTGCCGGGGCGCCGTTCAATGCTCGGGCGGCAACTGCTCAACTGGCTCAATATTCAGGGGCTGCAGGTCGAGATCCTCGGTGAATTCGATGATGCGGCGCTGATGAAGGCCTTTGCCATGTACCATAATGCGATCTTTGTGGCGCCGACGCGGTATGCGCAGGATATCTACAGCGATGATAGCGTGGTGGAGATTGGGCGAATTGACAGCGTGCACGAGGAGTATTACGTCATTTTTGCCGAGCGCATGATCCAGCACCCGGCGGTGCAGCGGATCTGCCACAAAGACTTCTCATCGCTGTTTGCCCTCTAGCGGCGAAGCAAGGGCGCCCGAATTGCGGGCATAAAAAAACCGGCGAGAGCCGGTTTTTTTACCAAGCAGACAACGTAATGCTTACTGCATTGCGCTGATTTGCGCGGCCAGGTTTGACTTATGGCGCGCTGCTTTGTTTTTGTGGATCAGGCCTTTAGCAGCCTGGCGATCCACAAGTGGTTGCATTACGGTGAATGCTTTTTGTGCTGCTTCTTTGTCGCCAGCTTCGATAGCGGCATAGACCTTCTTAATGAAGGTACGCACCATTGAGCGACGGCTAGCATTGTGCTTGCGGCGTTTCTCAGACTGTACGGCGCGTTTCTTAGCTGATTTGATATTAGCCAAGGTCCAACTCCCAAATATATTCTATTGAGGACAATTCAAAGGCCGAGGAATATGCCCTTTTAGCCTTCGTTTGTCAATGGATTTGTGCAAATAAGCGCCGTTTGTACGGGCGGCACTTGCTACGTTGTGATGGCGCAGGATTTTACCAGCTTCCCATCTGGGAATACAGCATTTCGCAAGAAAATTAACCGGGTATTGCTTTGGTGCGCACGGCAACTGATGAAGGCGGTATGATAACCCTTTTTTTATGGTGGATAAACCGCTGCTTAGGTGTTTCGCCCGCCCGCTATCTCCGGTATGGTGGGAAGATATTCCGTTGTGGCGGCAAGGCGCCTGTTAGCGCCTTGCCGCCGGCATTTTGCGGCCTGGGCCGCCATCGCTTCTGGTGGGATGCGGCCTATATTGCTATTCACGTGTTAACCTTAACCGCTGTACAAGGTATAATCCGCCGATTTCCACTGTTTTGAGCCAGCTATGGAGCTAATTCGCGGCATTCACAATATCCGGGCACGCCACCATGGTTGCGTGCTCACTATCGGCAACTTTGACGGCGTACACCGCGGCCATCAGGCGTTGCTGAAGCAGCTAAAGCAGGAAGGGCAACGCCTTGGGCTGCCGGTGATAGTCATGATCTTTGAGCCGCAGCCGCTGGAGCTGTTCGCAGCGGACAAAGCGCCGGCTCGTCTTACGCGTTTGCGTGACAAAGCCAAATATTTGGCGCAGGCCGGGGTTGATTACCTGCTGTGCGTCAACTTTGATCCGCGTTTCGCCGCTAACACCGCACAGGCGTTTGTCGCCGAACTGCTGGTGCAGAAACTGGGCGTAAAATTCCTGATGGTGGGGGATGATTTCCGCTTCGGCGCCAACCGCACCGGGGATTTCCCGTTGCTGCAAAAGGCCGGGGCCGAATACGGCTTTACCGTGGTCAGCACGCCGACCTTCTGCGAAGGGGGCCAACGCATCAGCAGCACCGCCATCCGCAATGCGCTGCGTGACGATGAACTGGCGCTGACGGAAAGGCTGCTTGGCCATCCGTACAGCATTTCAGGTCGCGTGGTACACGGCGATGAATTGGGCCGCACCATTGGCTTCCCGACCGCGAACCTGCCGCTCAAGCGGCTGGTGGCGCCGGTGAATGGCGTATATGCGGTTGACGTTTACGGCCTGGGGCCTCAGCCGTTGCCGGGCGTCGCCAATATCGGCACGCGGCCGACGGTTGCCGGCGTGCGCCAGCAGTTGGAAGTGCATCTGCTGGATGTCACAATGAATCTATATGGGCGCCATATTGACGTGGTGCTCCGCGCAAAATTGCGCAACGAACAGCGTTTTGCTTCGCTCGATGCGCTGAAGCAGCAAATCGCCAATGATGTGGTGGCTGCCCGGACATTTTTCGGGCTAAAGACACCGGTTTAATCTGAAAAACCGAAACGAGATCGAGAATCTAATGAGTGACTACAAGAATACCCTGAACTTGCCGGAAACAGGGTTCCCGATGCGTGGCGATCTCGCCAAGCGTGAACCTGGCATGCTCGCACGTTGGTATGAACAGGATCTGTACGGGATGATTCGTGCCGCTAAAAAGGGCAAAAAATCCTTCATTCTGCATGACGGCCCTCCGTATGCGAATGGCAGCATTCACATTGGTCACTCGGTTAATAAAATTCTCAAAGATATTATTATCAAGTCCAAAGGGCTGGCCGGCTTTGATTCTCCTTACATACCGGGCTGGGACTGCCATGGTTTGCCGATCGAACTGAAAGTGGAACAACTGTACGGCAAGCCGGGCGAGAAGCTGACCCCTGCCGAATTCCGCCAGAAGTGCCGTGAATATGCCGCTGAACAAGTGGCGGGCCAGAAGAAGGACTTCATTCGCCTGGGCGTGTTGGGTGACTGGGATCATCCTTACCTGACCATGGACTTCACCACCGAAGCCAACATCATCCGCGCCCTGGGTAAAATCATCAGCAACGGCCATCTGCTGAAAGGCGCCAAGCCGGTGCACTGGTGCACCGACTGCGGCTCTGCGCTGGCTGAAGCGGAAGTGGAGTATTACGACAAAACCTCCCCGTCAATCGACGTGGCGTTCCCTGCCACCGATGCCGCCGCCGTTGCCGCCAAATTTGGCGTGGCGAGCTTCGACGGGCCGATTTCGCTTGTGATCTGGACCACCACCCCGTGGACGTTGCCGGCTAACCGCGCCATCTCTCTGCACCCGGAATTCGATTATCAACTGGTGCAGGTGGAAGGGCAGTGCCTGATCCTGGCGGGCGAACTGGTTGAAAGCGTGATGAAACGCGTCGGCATCACCCATTGGCAGGTGCTGGGCAGTTGCAAGGGCGCCGCTCTGGAACTGCTGCGCTTCCAGCATCCGTTCATGGGCTTTGACGTGCCGGCGATCCTGGGCGAACACGTGACTCTGGATGCCGGTACCGGTGCGGTGCACACCGCGCCAGGCCATGGCCCGGACGACTTTGTCATCGGCCAGAAATACGGCCTGGAAGTGGCCAACCCGGTCGGCCCGAATGGCTGTTACCTGCCGGGCACCTATCCTTCGCTGGACGGTAAGTTCGTCTTCAAAGCCAACGATCTGGTGGTGGAACTGCTGCGTGAGAAAGGCGCGCTGCTGCACGTGGAAAAACTGCTGCACAGCTACCCTTGCTGCTGGCGCCACAAAACGCCGGTTATCTTCCGTGCGACCCCGCAATGGTTCATCAGCATGGATCAGAAAGGGCTGCGTAAGCAGTCGCTGGAAGAGATCAAAGGCGTGCAGTGGATCCCGGACTGGGGCCAGGCGCGTATCGAAACGATGGTGGCAAACCGCCCGGACTGGTGTATTTCCCGCCAGCGTACCTGGGGCGTGCCAATGTCGCTGTTTGTGCATAAAGAGACCGAGCAACTGCACCCGCGCACCGTTGAGCTGATTGAAGAAGTGGCGAAACGCGTAGAGCAGGAAGGTATTCAGGCATGGTGGGATTTGGATCCGGCCGAGTTGCTCGGTGAGCAAGCCGCCGACTACGTCAAAGTGCCGGACACGCTGGATGTGTGGTTTGACTCCGGTTCGACCCACGCTTCGGTGGTTGACGTGCGCCCGGAATTCCACGGCCATAGCGCAGATATGTATCTGGAAGGCTCTGACCAACACCGCGGCTGGTTCATGTCATCGCTGATGATCTCCACGGCCATGAAAGGCAAAGCGCCTTACAAGGAAGTGCTGACCCACGGCTTCACCGTCGATGGTCAGGGGCGCAAAATGTCCAAGTCGATCGGCAACACCGTCAGCCCGCAGGATGTGATGAACAAACTGGGCGGCGATATCCTGCGTTTGTGGGTGGCATCGACCGACTATACCGGCGAGATCGCCGTTTCCGATGAGATCCTCAAACGTGCGGCAGATTCTTACCGCCGTATCCGTAACACCGCCCGCTTCCTGTTGGCGAACCTGAATGGTTTCGATCCCCGCACCGACAGCGTGGCGCCGGAAGATATGGTGGTGCTGGATCGCTGGGCGGTTGGCCGTGCGCTGGCGGCGCAGCAGGATATTGAACAGGCCTATGCCCGCTACGATTTCCACGAAGTGGTGCAGCGCCTGATGCAGTTCTGCTCGGTGGAAATGGGCTCCTTCTATCTGGATATCATCAAAGACCGCCAGTACACCGCCAAAGCGGACAGCGTTGCACGCCGCAGCTGCCAGACGGCGCTGTTCCACATTGCCGAAGCGCTGGTGCGCTGGATGGCGCCGATCATGTCCTTTACCGCGGACGAGATTTGGGGCTTCCTGCCGGGCAAACGCGCGCCGTACGTCTTTACTGAAGAGTGGTATGACGGCCTGTTCAGCCTGGCCGAAGGCGAAAGCATGAACGATGCCTTCTGGGATGAGCTGTTGAAAGTGCGTGGCGAAGTGAACAAGGTGCTGGAGCAGGCGCGTGCCGATAAACGTATCGGTGGTTCGCTGGAAGCTTCCGTCACCCTGTTTGCCGATGATGCGTTGGCGGAGCGCCTGAACAGCCTGCAGGATGAACTGCGCTTTGTGCTGCTGACCTCTGGCGCCAAAGTGGCACCGTTGGCGCAGGCGCCGGCGGATGCGCAGCAAAGTGAACTGCTGAAAGGGCTGAAGATTGTCTTTAGCAGTGCAGAAGGGACTAAATGCCCACGTTGCTGGCATTACACCACGGATATTGGCCAGGTGGCGGAACACGCAGATATCTGCGGCCGCTGTGTCACCAACGTTGCCGGCGACGGCGAGAAGCGTAAATTTGCCTGATGAGTAAACCGATCTGTTCGACCGGCCTGCGGTGGCTGTGGGTAGTTCTGGTGGTACTGGTGCTGGATTTCGCCAGCAAACAGTGGATCCTGAATCATTTTGTGCTGGGCCAGTCCCAGCCGTTGATTCCCTACTTCAACCTGTACTATGCGCGCAACTACGGCGCTGCGTTTAGCTTCCTGGCCGATCACGGCGGCTGGCAACGCTGGTTCTTTGCCGGCATTGCGGTGGCGATTATTGTGGCGCTGCTGGTGCTGCTGTACAAAAACGGCGCGCAGCAGAAGCTAAGCAACATCGCGTATGCGTTTATTATCGGCGGCGCGCTGGGCAATCTGTTAGATCGTCTGTGGCATGGCTTCGTGGTCGATTTCATCGATTTTTACGTAGGCAACTGGCACTACCCGACCTTTAATCTGGCAGACAGCTTTATCTGCGTCGGGGCGGCGATGATCGTGCTGGAAGGGTTCTTGCCTTCCAGCAAGCGCGCAGCGGCTAAAGGTGAGTGATATGACGGCTCAGGTTAACAGCGGCAGCGCGGTGCTGGTGCACTTTACGCTGACGCTGGAAGATGGCTCGACGGCGGAATCAACCCGCCGCAGCGGCAAACCGGCGCTGTTTCGCCTTGGCGACGGCAGCCTGTCCAACGCGCTTGAGCAACAGCTGATCGGGCTGCATGCCGGTGATAAAAATACCTTCACCCTGCAGCCGGAAGATGCCTTCGGCGCGAACAACCCGGATCTGATCCAATTCTTCCTGCGGCGCGATTTTGCCGACACCGGCGTGCCGGATGTCGGCACCATCATGCTGTTCACGGCAATCGACGGCAGTGAAATGCCGGGCGTGGTGCGTGAAGTGGCGGAAGAGTCGGTCACCGTTGATTTCAATCATCCACTTGCGGGCCACCCGGTGACCTTCGAGCTTGAGGTACTGGAGATTGATCCGCAGCAGGAGGTGACGCATGCAAATCTTGCTGGCTAACCCCCGTGGTTTCTGTGCCGGGGTCGATCGTGCGATCAGTATCGTGGAACGCGCGCTGGAAATTTACGGCGCGCCGATCTACGTGCGCCATGAGGTGGTGCATAACCGCTATGTGGTGGATAGCCTGCGCGCACGCGGCGCGGTGTTTATTGAAGAGATCGCCGAAGTGCCGGATGGCTCAATCCTCATCTTCTCGGCGCATGGGGTTTCCCAGGCGGTGCGCGCCGAAGCGAAGGCGCGTAGCCTGACCATGCTGTTCGACGCCACCTGCCCGTTGGTGACCAAGGTGCATATGGAAGTGGCACGCGCCAGCCGCAAGGGCACAGAGGCCATTCTGATCGGCCACGCCGGCCATCCGGAGGTGGAAGGCACCATGGGCCAGTACAACAACCCGGAAGGGGGGATGTACCTGGTGGAGTCGCCGGACGATGTCTGGAAGCTGCAGGTGAAGCATGAAGACAATCTGTGCTTTATGACGCAGACCACGCTGTCGGTTGATGATACCTCCGACGTGATCGACGCTCTGCGCCAGCGCTTCCCCAAGATTGTGGGGCCACGCAAGGATGATATCTGTTACGCCACCACCAACCGCCAAGAAGCGGTGCGCAGCCTGGCCGGGGATGCGGATGTGGTATTGGTGGTGGGGTCGAAAAACTCGTCCAACTCCAACCGCCTGGCGGAACTGGCGCAGCGCGTGGGGAAACCGGCGTATCTGATCGATTCGGCGGAAGACATTCAGGAAGCCTGGCTGAAAAACACCACCCACATCGGCGTCACCGCGGGCGCATCCGCACCGGATGTGCTGGTGCAAGATGTTATCAACCGTCTGAAGGCGATGGGCGGGAAATCGGTGCTGGAAATCAGCGGCCGGGAAGAGAACATCGTGTTTGAAGTGCCAAAAGAGCTGCGGGTGGATATCCGGCAGATCGATTGACGCTGTGGCAATCAGCAACGGGGAGCTTAGGCTCCCCGTTTTGCTATCTGCCGTTGGCGTTTTTATCGCCGGCAGTGGAAAACTGCATGATTATGTAAAACCTTACGCTGTCTATGCAGTATGGTTTGGCAAGCACAGCGGCGAAAATTTATAGCATCGCTGATAAAAATGGCGGGATATCATAATTTTCTAATTATGATTTAAATCCTCTGGCGATGCCGGGATGGGGCAGTTAACCTAATGTGACGAATTTTACCTATTGGGTTTAGGCCTTTGTAGCCGGATAACGGCTTTCGACGGAAAAAGAGAGAGAAGTATGACAGATTCACAGATCCGCATTGCGATTGCAGGCGCCGGTGGCCGTATGGGGCGCCAACTGATCCTGGCAGTGCAACAGGCGCAGGGCGTAGTGCTGGGCGCGGCGCTTGAACGCCCCGGCTCAAGCCTGATTGGCACGGACGCTGGCGAACTGGCCGGCGCAGGGGCGCTTGGGGTGCCGGTTAGCGCCAGCCTGGACAGCGTGGCGGATGATTTTGACATTCTGATCGACTTTACCCGGCCGGAAGGCACGCTGGAGCACCTGGCGTTTTGTGTGGCGCACCACAAAGCGATGGTGATCGGCACCACCGGCTTCGACGACGCCGGCAAAGCTGCCATCAGAGAGGCGGCCCAACAGATTGGCATCGTCTTCGCCGCCAACTTCAGCGTTGGCGTTAACGTGGTGCTGAAGCTGTTGGAAAAGGCGGCTAAGGTGATGGGCGATTATACCGATATCGAAATCATTGAAGCGCACCACCGCCATAAAGTGGATGCGCCATCGGGCACTGCGCTGGCGATGGGCGAGGCTATCGCCGATGCGCTGGGGCGCGATCTCAAGCAGTGCGCGGTTTACGCGCGCGAAGGCTATACCGGCGAACGCGATCCGCAAAGCATTGGCTTCGCCACCATTCGCGCCGGGGACATCGTGGGCGAGCATACCGCGATGTTTGCTGACATTGGCGAGCGTGTGGAAATCACCCATAAAGCCTCCAGCCGGATGACTTTTGCCAACGGCGCGGTGCGTGCAGCATCCTGGGTGTCTAAGCAGGGAAAAGGGCAGTTTGACATGCGTGATGTGCTCGGTCTGGACCAGCTTTAATGATTTAGTAGGCCATTGTGATGTGGCTGTGTTTATCATAAAACTATGATAAAAGGGCAATATTTTTATTGCCCATTTTTTTTATTTGATAAAATACCAATTTATTATTAATTTTTTTATAAAGTTGCTATTTTTATCTGTAAATTCCTTTTTTATGGCCGGTTTACCCTGCCGTGCTGCTATCGCCCCCCGCTTTTAACCCCCTCGTTGCACGATTGCACTCGATTATCGCTCGCAACCGTTTAACTACCCAGGTTTCCCTCTACTTTTATGGCTAAAGCCGCCATTATTCGTTGAGGGGAGTGAAAATAAGATAAAAAATGGCGTATTGGGTGGACAAGAGAGGCACTCATCTTTAAAATGCGCCCAATTTGCCAAAAATTAGCCTCTCAGGCAGTTTTAGCATTGATTTAGATCGCGATATCTGAATTAATATGCAAATATTGTGATTTATTATTCCTTGGAGGGTGTTTTGATTAAGTCAGCGCTATTGGTTCTGGAGGACGGAACCCAATTCCACGGTCGGGCCATCGGGGCAGAGGGTACGGCAGTGGGGGAAGTGGTCTTCAATACGTCGATGACCGGCTATCAAGAAATCCTCACTGATCCTTCCTACTCCCGCCAGATCGTCACTCTTACTTATCCTCATATTGGCAATGTCGGCACCAACGCCGCCGATGAAGAATCCTCAATGGTTCATGCTCAAGGGCTGGTTATCCGCGATCTGCCTCTGATTGCCAGCAACTACCGCAGTGAAGAAGGGCTGTCCGACTATCTCAAGCGCAACAACATCGTCGCTATTGCCGATATCGATACCCGCAAGCTGACCCGCCTGCTGCGTGAGAAAGGCGCACAGAACGGTTGCATCATCGCGGGCGAAAATCTGGACGCCGCCCAGGCGCTGGCGCAGGCCAAAGCCTTCCCCGGCCTGAAAGGGATGGATCTGGCGAAGGAAGTGACGACCAACGAAACCTACACCTGGCAGCAAGGGAGCTGGCGGCTGGAGGGCGAACTGCCGGAAGACACCGCCGCGAGCGAGTTGCCTTATCACGTGGTGGCGTATGATTACGGCGCCAAGCGCAACATCCTGCGCATGCTGGTGGATCGCGGCTGCCGCTTGACGGTGGTGCCGGCGCAAACCCCGGCGGAAGAGGTGTTGAAGATGAATCCGGACGGTATTTTCCTGTCCAACGGCCCGGGCGATCCGGCGCCGTGTGATTACGCCATCGCCGCCATCAAACAGTTCCTGGAAACCGATATCCCGGTATTCGGTATCTGCCTGGGGCACCAGTTGCTGGCGCTGGCCAGCGGTGCGAACACCGTGAAGATGAAGCTGGGCCACCACGGCGGCAACCATCCGGTGAAGGATCTGGACGCCAACCGTGTGATGATCACCGCGCAAAACCACGGGTTTGCGGTTGATGAAAACAACCTGCCGGCCAACCTGCGCGTCACCCACAAATCGTTGTTCGACCATACGGTTCAGGGCATTCACCGCACGGATAAACCGGCGTTCAGCTTCCAGGGCCACCCAGAGGCGAGCCCAGGGCCGCACGATGCTGCGCCGCTGTTCGATCACTTCATCGAACTGATTGAGACTTACCGTTCCAACGCCAACTAATCAGGAGCAAAAGAGAAATGCCAAAACGTACAGATATAAAAAGCATCCTGATCCTGGGCGCCGGTCCGATTGTTATCGGCCAGGCGTGTGAGTTTGACTACTCAGGTGCGCAGGCGTGTAAAGCGCTGCGTGAAGAAGGCTACCGCGTCATTTTGGTTAACTCCAACCCGGCGACCATCATGACCGATCCGGAAATGGCGGATGCAACCTATATTGAGCCGATCCACTGGGAAGTGGTGCGCAAAATCATCGAAAAAGAGCGCCCGGATGCCGTGCTGCCGACCATGGGCGGCCAAACTGCGCTGAACTGTGCGCTGGAACTGGAGAGTAAGGGCGTACTGGCCGAGTTCGGCGTGACCATGATTGGCGCGACCGCGGACGCGATTGATAAAGCCGAAGACCGTCGTCGCTTTGATATTGCGATGAAAAAAATCGGGCTTGATACTGCGCGTTCAGGCATTGCACATACCATGGAAGAAGCGCTGGCGGTTGCCGCCGACGTGGGTTTCCCGTGCATCATCCGCCCGTCGTTCACCATGGGCGGCACCGGCGGCGGTATTGCCTACAACCGTGAAGAGTTCGAAGAGATCTGTGAGCGCGGCCTGGATTTGTCGCCGACCAAAGAGTTGCTGATCGACGAATCGCTGATTGGCTGGAAAGAGTACGAAATGGAAGTGGTGCGTGATAAGAACGATAACTGCATCATCGTCTGCTCCATTGAAAACTTCGATGCCATGGGCATCCACACCGGCGACTCCATCACCGTAGCGCCAGCACAGACGCTGACCGACAAAGAATACCAAATCATGCGTAATGCCTCGATGGCGGTGCTGCGTGAGATCGGCGTGGAAACCGGCGGCTCCAACGTGCAGTTCTCGGTCAACCCGAAAACCGGCCGCCTGATCGTGATTGAGATGAACCCGCGCGTGTCACGCTCCTCGGCGCTGGCATCGAAAGCGACCGGCTTCCCGATTGCGAAAATCGCCGCCAAGCTGGCCGTGGGCTACACCCTTGACGAGTTGATGAACGACATCACCGGCGGCCGTACCCCGGCATCCTTTGAGCCGTCTATCGACTATGTTGTTACCAAGATCCCACGCTTTAACTTCGAGAAATTCGCCGGCGCCAACGATCGCCTGACCACACAGATGAAGTCGGTCGGGGAAGTGATGGCAATTGGCCGCACCCAACAGGAATCGCTGCAAAAAGCGCTGCGTGGCCTGGAAGTGGGCGCCACCGGTTTGGATCCGAAGGTAAGCCTGGACGATCCGGAAGCGCTGACCAAAATCCGCCGCGAACTGAAAGACGCCGGCGCCGAGCGCATCTGGTACATTGCCGACGCTTTCCGCGCCGGCCTGTCGGTTGACGGTGTGTTCAACCTGACCAACATCGACCGCTGGTTCCTGGTGCAGATTGAAGAACTGGTGCGCCTGGAAGAACAAGTGGCGGCGGAAGGCATCAACGGCCTGACGCCAGATTTCTTGTATACCCTGAAACGCAAAGGCTTTGCCGATGCGCGCCTGGCCAAGCTGGCCGGCGTTGCCGAAGGCGCGATCCGCAAACTGCGCCACGGTTACGGCCTGCACCCGGTCTACAAACGCGTGGATACCTGTGCGGCGGAGTTCGCCACCGATACCGCTTATATGTACTCCACCTATGAAGAAGAGTGCGAATCCAACCCGACCAACGATCGTCCGAAAGTGATGGTGCTGGGCGGTGGCCCGAACCGTATCGGCCAGGGCATCGAATTTGACTACTGCTGCGTTCATGCCTCGCTGGCGCTGCGGGAAGACGGTTATGAAACCATCATGGTCAACTGTAACCCGGAAACCGTCTCCACCGACTACGATACCTCCGATCGCCTGTACTTCGAGCCAGTGACGCTGGAAGACGTGCTGGAAATCGTGCGCATTGAGCAGCCGAAAGGGGTGATCGTGCAGTACGGCGGCCAGACTCCGCTGAAACTGGCCCGCGAACTGGAGGCCGCCGGCGTGCCGGTGATCGGCACCAGCCCGGATGCCATCGACCGCGCGGAAGACCGCGAGCGTTTCCAGCAGGCGGTGAACCGCCTGGGGCTGAAACAGCCGGCGAATGCCACCGTGGCGACCATCGAGCAGGCCGTGGAGAAGGCGGCGGGCATCGGCTATCCGCTGGTGGTGCGCCCATCATACGTGCTGGGCGGCCGCGCGATGGAAATCGTCTACGACGAAATCGACCTGCGCCGCTACTTCCAGACGGCGGTCAGCGTGTCCAACGATGCGCCGGTACTGCTGGATCGCTTCTTGGATGACGCCGTGGAAGTGGACGTTGACGCCATTTGTGACGGTGAGCGCGTGCTGATCGGCGGCATCATGGAGCATATCGAACAGGCGGGCGTGCACTCCGGTGACTCTGCCTGCTCGCTGCCGGCTTATACCCTAAGCCAGGAAATTCAGGACGTGATGCGCCAACAGGTGGAAAAACTGGCGTTCGAACTGCAGGTGCGTGGCTTGATGAACGTGCAGTTTGCGGTGAAGGCTAACGAAGTTTACCTGATCGAAGTGAACCCACGCGCCGCGCGTACCGTACCGTTCGTGTCCAAAGCGACCGGCGTGCCGCTGGCGAAAGTGGCCGCACGCGTGATGGCGGGTAAATCTCTGGCCGAACAGGGCGTGACCCATGAAATCATCCCGCCGTACTACTCGGTGAAAGAAGTGGTGCTGCCGTTCAACAAATTCCCCGGCGTCGATCCGATTCTGGGGCCGGAAATGCGGTCCACCGGTGAAGTGATGGGCGTGGGCCGCACCTTTGCCGAAGCGTTTTCTAAGGCGATGTTGGGCAGCAACTCCAGAATGCAGAAACAGGGCCGCGCGCTGCTGTCGGTGCGTGAAGGCGACAAGGCCCGGGTGGTGGATCTGGCGGCAAGCCTGTTAAAACACGGCTTTGAACTGGATGCGACCCACGGCACCGCGGTGGTGTTGGGCGAAGCCGGCATCAACCCGCGCCTGGTGAACAAGGTGCATGAAGGCCGCCCGCACATTCAGGATCGGATCAAAAACGGGGAATATACCTATATCGTCAACACCACGGCAGGCCGCCAGGCGATTGAGGACTCCAAACTGATCCGCCGCAGTGCGCTGCAGTACAAAGTGCATTACGACACCACGCTGAACGGCGGTTTCGCCACGGCGATGGCGCTGAAAGCCGATCCCACCGAACGGGTAATTTCCGTGCAGGAAATGCACGCCTGCATCACCAAGTAACTACCCTCCCGCCCCGTATTGCCGGGGCGGGCTTTTCTTTCAGCTGCCTGATGACGCGCAGCACCCGCCGCTTAACTCAATGCGACTTTGATCCCAAGCGCGATCAACATGCCGCCAAGCAGTTTATCGATAAACTTCTGCGCCATTTCCAGCGCGCGGCGCACCGGCTTGCTCTGGATCAGCAGCACCAACAACGGCCACCAGACGGCCGACAGCACAAAAATAATCCCGGCATACCACAGCTTCTCGCCAACGCCGGAGTTAATTTGCAATACCTGGGTGAATATCGCCAGGAAGAACAGCGTGGCTTTCGGGTTAAGCAGGTTGCACAAATAGCCCTGCATAAAGGCGCTTTTCCGGCTGGTCTGTTGCAGCGGCAGATCGCTGATGTGCATTTTGCCGCCGCCGCGGGCTAACAGCGCCTGTATGCCGATCCAAATCAGGTAAACCGCCCCAGCGTATTTCAACATATTGAACAGCCAAGGGGTGGTGGTGATCACCACCGCCAAACCGGCGACGCAATAGGCCATATGGGTGGCGACACCGCAGATGACGCCGAAGGCGGTCATCAATGCCAGCCGGCGCTGATAGCGGGCGGCGTTCTTCACGATCAGGAAAAAATCCGGCCCGGGAGAGAGCATCCCCAGCGTGGCGATGCCGGCAACGAATAACGACGTTTCAAACATAATTTGCATCTCTGCACAAAAGACTAAATTGCTCAAATAATAACGTTGCTTACGCTGATATGCACCCTGCAAATGAGGTAATGTTAAGCAGTGTCGGCCAAGAGATCGTGGCGCCGCCGTCAGTGCAACAACCTGCGTCGGGCAAAGAGCGCAGGATATCGAGAAACGGTGTTTCCGGCCTGTCATTCATCGGCCGTTTATTCAGGGGAGTTTGCAGGATCGTATGAAGCATGAAATTACTGTCTCCTTGCCGGAGCCCAGCCGGCAGCAGCGTGAAATAACCCGGCTATGTATTCAGTGTGCGTTGTTGCTGTTGCAACACGGGGCGGAAAGCATGGTGGTTGAACAGTTGTCTACGCGCCTGGGGCTGGCGCTCGGCATGGACAGCGTGGAAAGCTCCATTTCCGCCAATGCGGTGGTGCTGACCACCATCAGCAACGGCGCTTGCCTGACCACCACCCGCAAGAATGTCGATCGTGGCATTAACATGCATATGGTGACGGAAGTGCAACACGTGGTGATCCTGGCGGAACACCGCCTGGCGGATGCACACGACGTGGCGCACCGGTTTGAGCGGCTGCGGCCGCTGCGCTATCCGCGCTGGCTGGTGGTGCTGATGGTGGGGCTTTCCTGCGGTTGCTTCAGCATAATCAACGGCGGTGGTAATGACGCCTTTGTCGTCACCTTCTTCGCCAGTGGGCTGGCGATGTTTGTCCGGCAGGTGCTCACCGCGCATCATATGAACCCGCTGATCAACTTTTGCCTGACGGCGTTTGTCGCGACGTCGATTTCCGGCCTGTTATTACGCCTGCCGGTGTTTAGCCAGACTTCCAGCGTCGCGATGGCGGCCAGCGTGCTGCTGCTGGTGCCGGGCTTCCCGCTGATCAACGCCGTGGCCGATATGTTCAAAGGCCATGTGAACACCGGCCTGGCACGCTGGGCGATGGCCAGCCTGTTGACGCTGGCGACCTGTATCGGTGTGGTGATGGCGATGGCTCTGTGGGATCTGCGGGGGTGGTCATGAGTCTGTTGTGGGCGTTGTTGCAGGATATGCTGCTGGCGGCGGTGCCGGCGCTGGGGTTTGCCATGGTGTTCAACGTGCCGATACGCGCGCTGCGCTACTGCGCCTTACTGGGGGCCGTGGGGCATGGTTCGCGGATGCTGATGATGCACGCCGGGATGAACATCGAATGGGCGTCGCTGCTGGCGGCAACCCTGATTGGCATTATCGGCATTAAGTGGTCGCGCTGGCTGCTGGCACACCCGAAGGTGTTCACCGTGGCGGCGGTAATCCCCATGTTTCCCGGTATTTCAGCCTATACCGCGATGATAAGCGTGGTAGAGATTTCACACCTGGGCTATAGCGAGGCGTTGATGTCACTGATGGTGACTAACTTTCTCAAGGCCAGTTTTATCGTTGGGGCGTTATCGATTGGGCTTTCCCTGCCGGGCCTGTGGCTGTATCGCAAACGCCCTGGCGTGTGATAGCCCAGGGTTTTCAGAGGGTTAGCGCAGGCAAATAATTAGTAGTATTAGGATAGCTAATCAGAGCTGTCTTATATATTCATATTGCTTGATTCGCCTATCGACGGCCGATTGGGCTTTACGTATAGTGTGAGCAATTTTGCTGCCTATACAGGGTTAAACAATGATTATCAGCCTGATCGCTGCCTTGGCGGCGGATCGCGTAATTGGTATGGAAAACGCAATGCCGTGGCATCTCCCGGCGGATCTTGCGTGGTTTAAACGCAACACGTTGAATAAGCCGGTCATCATGGGCCGCAAGACTTTTGAGTCGATAGGCCGCCCGCTGCCGGGCCGTCATAATATTGTGCTAAGCAGCCAACCGGGCACGGATACGGGCGTCACCTGGGTGGCTTCACTGGATGAGGCTTTGGCGGCGGCCGATAGCGCCGAAGAAGTGATGGTGATGGGCGGAGGGAGCATTTATACCCAGTTCCTGGCCCGGGCCAATCGTATGTACCTGACGCATATTGATGCCGAGATTGGCGGTGATACCCATTTCCCCGACTATGAGCCAGATGAATGGGAAACCTCGTTCAGCGAGTTCCACGATGCGGATGAGCTAAACTCACACAGCTACTGTTTTGAGATTTTAGAACGCCGTTAATGCGGCAAGATTAAGCTCTTTTTTACGTGCTAACAGAGAGCGAGAGTGAGTCGCTTAACCTAAATCCGACTTCGGGCTGCTCCCTCTCCCGTTGGTGAGTAATTTTCTCTGTTCTGACAGAGGGCGAGAGTGAGTCGCTTGACTTAAATCCGACTTCGGGCTGCTCCCTCTCCCGTTGGGAGAGGGTTGGGGTGAGGGGAGCCTACACCACATCATCCAGCATATCGCGGCGGTTGGACGGCTGAACGAAATAGCGCCGATCGCTCCAGCGCAGCATCGTCAGTTGACCGCCCCAGCAACAGCCGGTATCCAGCGCATAGATATCCGGCGGCGTGCCTTTACCTTCCAGCGAAGCCCAGTGGCCGAAGATAATGCTGTAATCAGCATCGACCCGCCGCGGCAGCTCAAACCAAGGCTTCAGCGGCGCCGGCGCGGTGCCTGGCGCATCTTTACAGATCATATCCAACTGGCCGTTCGGGAAGCAGTAGCGCATGCGCGTCAGCGCGTTGGCGCTATAACGCAGGCGGGCCAGGCCGCTTAATTCCGGGCTCCAGTTATTCGGCATATCGCCGTACATCGCATCCAGAAACAGCGGATAGCTGTCGCTGCTGAGCACTGCTTCCAATTCGCGTGCGCATATCTGGGCGGTTTCAATATCCCACTGCGGCGTGATGCCGGCATGGGCCATCACCAGCCTCTGCTCGGTATCAACCTGCAGCAGCGGCTGCCGGCGCAGCCAGTTAATCAGCTCATCAGCATCCGGCGCCTCCAGCAGCGGGTTTAGCCGGTCTTTGGGTTTGTTGCGGCTGATGCCGGCGTAAACCGCCAGCAGGTGCAGATCGTGGTTGCCCAGCACCATACGCACCGCCGGGCCAAGCGAACGCACGTAGCGCAGCACTTCCAGCGAGCCGGGGCCGCGCGCTACCAGATCGCCCGTGAGCCACAGCGTGTCATATTGCGGATCAAACGCAACCTGGGCTAATAGCGACTGCAGTTCATCAAAACAGCCATGAACGTCACCAATAAGATATGTCGACATATTAATGAATCAGCGTTGGGATAGCTAAGCGGAAGACGGGAATAGCGGTGCGGAACGATTTGCCCTGATGGTCAATCATTTCGTAATGGCCTTCCATGGTGCCCAGCGGGGTTTCAAGGATAGCGCCGCTGGTGTATTGGAACTCGCCGCCTGGTTCAATAACCGGCTGCTCACCCACCACGCCCTCACCTTGTACTTCGGTTTGGCGGCCGTTGGCGTTGGTGATTAACCAATAGCGGCCCAAGAGTTGAACGGTTGAGCGCCCCAGGTTACGCACAATGATGGTGTAGGCGAAGACGTAACGCTCTTCGTCCGGCTGTGACTGTGATTCTACATAAACACTCTGAACCTGCACACATACACGGGGCGACTCAATCATGACCACAACTCCTTATTGCTGCGACGGCAGATTGGCTGAAAGCCAGTTGGCCAGCTTGCAGTACTGCGCCACAGAAATATTTTCTGCTCTGAGCGTAGGATCGACGCCGAGATCCGTTAATTGCTCTGGGGTAAACAGATCGCCCAGGCTATTGCGGACGGTTTTACGGCGTTGGTTGAATGCCTGGGTAGTGACCCGGCTTAGCATCCGCACATCGCCGACTGGGTGCGGCAGCTCGCGGTAAGGCGCTAGACGCACCACGGCGGAATCCACTTTCGGCGGCGGCGCAAAGGCCGTTGGCGGCACTTCCAGCACCGGGATGACGTTGCAATAGTATTGCGCCATCACGCTCAGACGCCCATAGGCTTTACTGTTCGGGCCAGCCACCAGGCGGTTCACAACTTCTTTTTGCAACATAAAGTGCATGTCGTGAATAGCCTGAGTATAGCTGAAAAGGTGGAACATGAGCGGGGTGGAAATATTGTACGGCAGGTTGCCAAATACGCGCAGCGGTTGGCCGGCCTGCTCGGCCAGCTCAGCGAAGTTCATCGCCATGGCATCCTGCTGGTAGATCGTCAGTTTATCTTTCAACTGCGGATGATTGGCCAGGCGCGCTGCCAGATCGCGATCCAGCTCGATCACCGTCATGCGATCCATTCGCGCACCGACCGGCTCGGTCAAGGCGCCCAGACCAGGGCCGATCTCAACCACGGCTTCACCCGGCTGGGGGTGAATGGCGGAAACGATGCTATCGATGACAAACTGATCGGTTAAAAAGTTTTGCCCAAAGCGTTTGCGGGCAAAGTGCCCTTGGTGGACTCTATTATTCATTACAATTAATTATCATTTTAATGGCGAGATTCAGGGCCGTTTTGAAACTGCCGACGTCGGCATTGCCGGAGCCCGCCAGTTCCAGAGCGGTACCATGGTCGACCGAGGTACGGATAAAAGGCAAACCGAGAGTGATGTTAACCGCACGGCCAAACCCCTGGTATTTTAGCACCGGCAAGCCCTGATCGTGATACATCGCCAGCACGGCATCGGCATGTTGCAAATATTTGGGCTGGAACAGCGTATCGGCCGGCAGAGGGCCGATCAGATTGATCCCACGGCGGCGCAAGGTATCCAGGGCCGGAATAATGACATCCAGTTCTTCACGCCCCATATGGCCGCCTTCGCCCGCGTGCGGATTAAGCCCACAGACATAAATCTGCGGGGAGGGGATGCCAAACTTGGTTTGCAGATCGTGGTTGAGAATGCCGATCACTTCATGCAGGCATTGTTCGGTAATCGCACCCGGCACCGCCAGCAGCGGCAGGTGGGTCGTCGCCAACGCCACGCGCAGTTCTTCCGTCGCCAGCATCATCACAACGCGTTCACAGCCGCTGCGATCGGCAAAAAATTCGGTGTGGCCGGTAAAAGGCACGCCGGCATCGTTGATGATGCCTTTATGCACCGGCCCGGTGATCAGCGCGGCGAATTCGCCGTTCAGGCAGCCGTCACAGGCCTTGGCCAGGGTATCCACAACATAGGCGCTGTTGGCGACGTTCAGTTCGCCCGGCGTAACCGGGGCGGTGGCCGCAACTGGCAACACCGTCAGGGTACCGGCGCGCTGCGGCGCGGCCGGCTGTTGTGGCTGGTAATCACGCAGCGCCAGCGGCAGGTTCAGCCGTTGGGCACGTGTTTGCAGCAGGGCCGGATCGGCGCAGACCACCAGCTCAACAGGCCAATCCTGCTGAGCCAGGGCAACCACCAAATCCGGCCCCACCCCGGCTGGCTCGCCGGGGGTTATAACAACGCGTTGATTATTGTGCATTACTGCCATCAAGTATTTTTACATAGGCGGCGGCACGCTGTTCCTGCATCCAGGTTTGTGCTTCTTCAGCAAACTTGCGGTTGAACAGCATGCGGTAAGCGCGGTCCTTCTGGGCCGCATCGGTCTTATCGACCTGGCGGGTATCAATCAGTTGGATAAGGTGCCAGCCGAAGGCGGAATGAACCGGTTTGCTGATTTCGCCCTTATGCAGTTTTAACAGTGCATCGCGGAAGGCTGGATCGTACATGTCCGGGGATGCCCAACCCAGATCGCCGCCCTGCAGTGCAGAGCCGGGATCCTGCGAAAGCTGTTTGGCTTCATCGGCAAATTTCGCGGTACCGCTCTTGATCGCCGCGGCCACTTCTTCCAGCTTCGCGCGTGCCTGGTCATCGGTCAACACGACGGAAGGTTTCAGCAGGATGTGGCGGGCGTGCACTTCGGTAACGGAAACCGACTGGTTGGTGCCGCGGATGTCGTTGACCTTCAGGATGTGGAAGCCAACGCCGGAGCGGATTGGGCCGACCACGTCGCCTTTCTTGGCGCTCACCAGCCTTTCAGCGAACAGGGTAGGGATCTCTTGCAGCTTGCCCCAGCCCATGTTGCCGCCTTTCAGCGCCTGGGGATCGGCAGAGTAGGTGATGGCCAGTTTACCGAAGTCCGCACCGTTGTGCAGTTCAGTCATCAGGCGTTTAGCCAGCTCTTCTGCTTCGTCAACCTGTTGTTGTGACGGGTTTTCCGGCAGCGGCAGCAGGATGTGGCTGATGTTCATTTCGGTATCGCTGCTGTTCTGGGTGCCAACCTGTTTGGCCAGCGAATCCACTTCCTGCGGCAGGATAGTGACGCGGCGGCGAACTTCGTTGTTGCGCACCTCGGCGATCAGCATTTCTTTGCGGATCTGCGAACGGTAGGTGGTGTAGTTCAAGCCGTCATAGGCCAGACGGCTGCGCAGCTGCTCGACGGTCATTCTGTTTTGTGCGGCGATATTGGCGATCGCCTGATCCAGTTCGGCATCGGAAATGGAGATGCCCATTTTTTGCCCCATCTGCAACTGGATGTTATCCATAATCAAACGCTCAAGGATCTGATGGCGCAGCGTGGCATCGTCCGGCAATTGTTGCCCTGCCTGCTGTGCGTTCAGCTTGACCGACTGCATCAGGCCGTTCACGTCGCTTTCGAGCACAACGCCGTTATCCACCACGGCGGCGACCTTATCAACTTCTTGGGGGGCAGCGAACGCGGTATTGGCGCAAATGACCAATCCGAGAATAAGCGTTCTCCAGTTCTTCATACATTTCCCATTATTTAATCCGCAAATGCGGGTGAAAGTTCTGTTATTCAAACGATGAAATATCATCAGAACGCGCGCTGATACGGCAGGATGCCGGAGCGCAGCATTTCTGCCGTACCCAGGCTATGATCGCTGCTCAAGCCGCGCAGTTCGACGTTGAATGAAACCCTGTTGTCGTAAACGCTGTTTTGGCTGCTGCTGTTCCAGTCGGTGACCCTGCGCTCGTAGCCAAGGCTGACGGCCCAACAGCAGGTGTTGTAACGCACGCCCAGCAGTTGATCGGCAGACTGTTTGGCGCGGGTGTCGTAGTAATAGGCACCGACGATCGCCCAACGGTCCGCGATTGGCCAGCTAGCCGTTACGCCCACCTGCGAAATACCGTCCTGATAGGCCGGTATCTGGGTGGTGCTTAACGCCGTTTGAATATATTCCGGCGTGGCATAACGGTAGTTCAACTGAACCATACGTTCAGCATCCTGGCGATACTCCAGCACGGCGTTGCCCAATGAGACGCTAGCCAAACGCGTATCATATTGCAGCCCGCCGCGCAGCCCCCAGCGATCGTCAATCTTCCAATAGGTGTCGCCGGCCCATGCCAGGCTGCCGGTGTCATCATTGTTATCGTAACCAGTGACTTGGTCGCCGGTACGCGAACGGCTGAAGTAGTAGATTTGACCCACGGAAACGTTAAAACGTTCCACCAGCGCGTCATCATAAATGCGTGAGGTCAGGCCGGTGGTCACCCGGTTCTGGGACGCAATGCGATCCAGGCCGCTGTAGGTACGATCGCGGAACAGGCCGGAGTAGTCGGTTTGCAGCAGCGTGGTGTCATAGGTATAGATGCTGCTTTGATCGCGATACGGCACGTAAAGGTACTGCATCCGCGGTTCCAGCGTCTGGGTATAGCCTTCGGCCCAGTTCATTTGGCGATCGAACACCATCTTGCCATCAACCTTGAATTGCGGCAGTACGCGGTTAACCGAATCCTTCAGGAGCGGCGCCGAGCTGCCTGTGCGGCTCTCATAGTTGCTGGCGAAGCCGTTGGGGATGTCCTGCTGATAGTGGGTGGCCATCAGTTTGGCTTCGGTGTTCAGGCTGCCCCAGCCGTTGGTTAACGGCAGACTGATGGTCGGCTCCGCGTGCAGGCGGACGGCGTCCGGGCTGTACGGGTTAACGCTGGTAAAGTTGGCGGCCTGGCCGTAGAGGTGCAGATCAAACGGGCCGAGATCGTTTTTGTAGTAGTTCAGATCTAACTGCGGCCGGACGCGATAGGATTCGGAGCTGTCGCGATCGGTGTCGTCGTAAATCTGAAACTGCTTGGAGCTGATGGTGGCGTCCCAGTTTTCCGTGGCGTAGGCCAGGCTGAATTTCTGCGTCGCGTAGCCGTCGGTGGTGGAACCGTATTTGGAGTCCAAATCGGTAAAGTACCGGGAATCGCTGACCTTGGTATAGTCGACGTTGAAACGCCATACCTGGTCCATCACCCCGTTGTGGTTCCAGTACAGCAACCAACGGGTATCGTCCGAGTTGCCCTTGCCGTATTCGTGATCGTTCGGCAACCAGTCCAACGCAACGGTACCGAGGCCCGGCTGCGTCAGATAGCGGAACTCAGTCTGCCACTGCAGGCCACGCTTAGACATATAGTTAGGCGTGATGGTGGCATCAAAGTTTGGCGCAATGTTCCAGTAGTAGGGCAACACAAACTGGAAGCCGTTATTGCTGCCGTATTTCGCATTCGGGATCAGGAAGCCGGAGCGGCGCTTGTCGCCGACCGGCAACTGCAGATACGGGCTGTAAAACACCGGTACGCCGGCGATTTTAAAACGGGCGTTCCAGATTTCGGCAACCTGCTCTTCGCGATCGTGGATCACCTCGGAGCCAACAACGGTCCAGCTGTCATCCCCAGGCAAACAAGAGGTGAAGCTGCCGTTTTCCAGGATGGTGTAGCGGTTTTCGCCCCGCATTTTCATCTTGTCGGCGTCACCGCGCCCCTGGCGGCCGACCATTTGGTAATCCCCCTGGTAGACGTCGGTATCCTTGGTGTTCAGGTTAGACCACGCCTTCGGCCCCTGCAGTTTGATCTGGTTATCGCCATAGTGCACATCGCCGGTGGCGGTTACGGTGCGCACCGGGGCTTGGCCAGCCTCCTCTGTCTGATTCAGCTCAACCTGTTTGGCGGTGAGGGTGCTGTTGCCCTGATGAATATTCACGTTGCCGTTGAACAGCGCAGTGTGCGGGTAGTCAGCGCTTGAATCGTCAGAGTGGATAGTGACGGGCAGCGTGTTGGGATCGCCGCTGACCACCGGTTGGTCGAAAGTCGGGACGCCAAGCATGCACTGCTCGGCCAGATCGGCCAGCGCGTGCTGACTGTAAAGTGCCGTCCAAATCATCGTGGCCAGCAGTGTGGGTAAGCTTTTTTTCATACGCGGTTGTGGTGTCCGTCCTCAGAAGCGTCATGGCCGGCAAACGGTCAGAGACTATATCACTCATCTGCGTTGCGCTAGTGTTAAATCCGGTCGTTTGACTGCGTCGTTGTTAGGCGCAGCGATAAATGACAGGTATGATAATCGAAATCTTGGGAAAAATCGCCTTAACCCTGTGACTAACGCAGGGCGATATGCGGCTTACAGTATGTAATTTGGGGAGTGTATGCAGTATTGGGGAAAACTGCTCGGGGTCATTGTCGCTATCTGGTCTGGCGCGGGCTTCTGGGGCGTAGTTCTGGGGCTGATTGTTGGCCATATGATTGATACCGCGCGCAACAATAAGCGCAGCCGGGGTTTTTTTGCCGATCAGCAAACGCGGCAATCGCTGTTTTTCCGCACGACCTTCCAGGTGATGGGCCATCTGACCAAATCAAAAGGGCGGGTCACCGAAGCGGATATTCAAATGGCCAATCTGTCGATGGATCGCATGCAACTGCACGGCGAAGCGCGTGCGGCGGCGCAGCAGGCCTTCCGCGAGGGCAAGCAGAGCGATTTTCCGCTGCGTGAACGGTTGCAGCAACTGCGCAGCATCTGTTTTGGCCGCTTTGATCTGATTAGGATGTTTCTGGAAATACAGATCCAGGCCGCCTTTGCGGACGGTTCGCTACACCCAAACGAGCGCCAGGTGCTATATGTGATCGCCGAAGAGCTGGGGATCTCGCGCGCGCAGTTCGAACAGTTTCTGCGCATGATGGAAGGCGGCCAACAGTTCGGCGGCGGCTACCAGCAGCAGGGCGGCTACTCGCAAGGCGGCTATCAACAGGCCAGCCGTGGGCCAACGCTGGAAGACGCCTGCAAAGTGCTGGGGGTGAACAGTACCGACGATGCGGCGACCATCAAGCGTGCCTACCGTAAGCTGATGAGTGAACACCACCCGGATAAGCTGGTGGCGAAGGGGCTGCCGCCGGAAATGATGGAAATGGCCAAACAGAAAGCGCAGGAGATCCAATCGGCCTACGATCTGATCAAACGCGAAAAAGGCTTTAAGTAACGCTGACAGGGATGTTCGCCAGGCGGGTGCCTTTGGCTTAATTACGCGTTCGCGGCTGAACGTCTAAAGTGCCGTTCAGCCCCTGTCTTATTAACGCTGGGTTAGAAATCCGGTTCGGCGCGGAAATGCATCGGTGTCTGGAACGCGGGGTGGGTGATGCGCAGCTCTTGCGCATGCAGTTGTAAACGCTCGGCCATCGCCCTGGCCTGCGGGTGCGCGTAAAACTTATCGCCGAGGATCGGGTGCCCCAGCGCCAGCATATGCACCCGCAACTGGTGCGAACGCCCGGTGATGGGCAACAGCTTAACCCGCGTGCTGCCGTCTGTGTCGCGTGCAAGCACGTGATAGGCCGTCTGCGCTGCCTTGCCGGTATCAAAACAGACCTTTTGCAGCGGCCGGTTCGGCCAGTCGCAAATCAGCGGTAAATCCACCATCCCTTCATCGTGCTCAAGATGCCCCCAGACGCGGGCGATGTAGACTTTCTTTGGCTCGCGCTCACGGAACTGGCGCTTAAGCTCGCGCTCCGCCGCTTTGGTCAGCGCCACCACGATCACGCCGCTGGTGGCCATATCCAGCCGGTGCACCGACTCGGCGGCCGGGTAATCTGCCTGAATACGCAGCATCAGGCTGTCTTTATGCTCCGGCGCGCGGCCGGGCACGGAAAGCAGCCCGCTGGGCTTGTTGACCACGATAATATGGGCATCCTGATACAGAATATGCAACGGCTGCTGTGGGGGATCGTAGCGTTCCATTGTCGGGCTCCGCCGCTGTGGGTTATGCGGGGGAGCATGCTCCCCCTTGCACGGTTACTGGTGGGTGACCACCACCAGGCGGATAGCGTCCAGGCGCCAGCCCGCTTCGTTCAGGTTAGCCAGCACCTGGCGGCGGTTGAACTCCAGCGCTTCCACTTCGTCGTCGCGGATGTTCGGGTTGACCGCCTTGAGGGCTTCCAGCCGCGCCAGCTCGGTGCTGAGTTTATCGTCAGCTTCCTGTTTGGCCTGCTCGATCAGCGCTCTGGCCTCGGTTTCCACCTGGCTTTCCGCCTGTTGCAGGATGGCATGCACGTCCGGCTGCACGGCGTTAACCAGCTTGCTGGACGTGTGGCGGTTCACCGCGTTCAACTGGCGGTTGAAGCTTTCGAACTCAACCTGGGCCGCCAGGTTGGTGCCCTTGCGGTCCATCAGCATGCGGATCGGCGTGGCCGGCAGGAAACGGGTCAGTTGCAGGTGCTTCGGCGCCTGGGCCTCCACCACGTAAATCAGCTCCACCAACAGGGTGCCGACCGGCAACGCTTTGTTTTTCAACAGCGAAACCGCACAGCTGCCGGTGTCGCCGGAAACGATCAGATCCAGCCCGTTACGGATAATCGGGTGTTCCCAACTGACGAACTGCGCATCTTCGCGCGCCAGCGCCTGTTCGCGATCGAAGGTCACGGTGCAGCCGTCCTGCGGCAGCCCCGGGAAGTCCGGCACCAGCATGTGGTCTGACGGGGTCAGGATGATCAGGTTATCGCTGCGGTCTTCCTGATTGATACCGACGATATCAAACAGGTTGAGCGCAAAGCTGACCAGGTTGACGTCGTTGTCCTGTTCGGCAATGGCGTCGGCTAACCGTTGCGCCTTCTCCCCGCCGTTGGAGTGCATTTCCAACAGGCGATCGCGCCCCTGTTCCAACTGGGCTTTCAGCCGATCGTGCTGCTGGCGGCAGGCGTGAATAAAGTCGTCGAACCCTTCCTGTTCCGTCGGCGCGGCCAGGAAGGTGATGAGTTGTTCATAGCTGCTGTCATAGATGGTGCGGCCGGTTGGGCAGGTGTGCTCAAAGGCATCCAACCCTTCGTGATACCAGCGGCCCAGCACCGCCTGAGCGGTGTTTTCCAGATAGGGCACCATAATCTGGATGTCGTGCTGTTGCCCGATACGATCCAGGCGGCCGATGCGCTGCTCCAGCAGATCCGGGTTGAACGGCAGATCGAACATTACCAGATGGCTGGCGAACTGGAAGTTGCGGCCTTCGGAACCAATCTCCGAACACAGCAGCACCTGGGCCCCTTCTTCTTCAGAGGCGAAGTAGGCGGCGGCGCGGTCGCGCTCAATGATCGACAGCCCTTCATGGAACACGGCGGCGCGGATGGCTTCGCGCTCGCGCAGTACCTGTTCCAGTTGCAGCGCGGTTTCCGCCTTGGCGCAGATCACCAGTACTTTTTCATGACGGTTGGCGGTCAGGTAGTTCAGCAGCCACTCAACGCGCGGATCGAAGTTCCACCAGGTGGCGTTTTCGCCTTCAAATTCCTGATAAATCTGCTCCGGATAGAGCATATCGCGCGCCCGCGCTTCCACGCTTTTTTTGGCGCCCATAATGCCGGAGACTTTAATCGCCGTTTGGTACTGGGTCGGCAACGGCAGCTTGATCTGGTGCAGGGTGCGGTGCGGGAAGCCTTTCACGCCGTTGCGGGTGTTGCGGAACAGTACCCGGCTGGTGCCGTGGCGATCCATCAGCATGGTCACCAATTCCTGGCGCGCTTGTTCCGCATTGGCGCCGTCGCTGTTGGCGGCCTTCAGCAGCGGCTCGATATCCTGCTCATCGATCAGTTCGCCCAGCAGGTTGAGTTTCTCGTCCGACAGGCGTTCGCCGCTTAGCAGCAGGGTGACGGCGTCGGCCACCGGGCGGTATTTCTGCTGCTCGGTAACAAACTCCTGGTAGTCATGGAAACGGTTTGGATCCAACAGGCGCAGGCGGGCAAAGTGGCTTTGCTGGCCGAGCTGTTCCGGCGTCGCAGTCAGCAGCAGCACGCCGGGGATGTGCTCGGCCAACTGCTCGATAACCTGGTATTCACGGCTTGGGGCTTCTTCGCTCCACGCCAGGTGGTGTGCTTCATCCACCACCAGCAGATCCCACTCGGTATCGGCCAGCTGTTCCAGCCGTTTCTTGTTGCGGCGCACAAAGTCCAGCGAACAGATCACCAACTGCTCGGTTTCAAACGGGTTGCTGCTGTCGAGCATCGCTTCGGCGTAGCGGCTGTCGTCAAACAGCGAGAAATAGAGGTTGAAGCGGCGCATCATTTCAACCAGCCACTGGTGCTGCAGCGTTTCCGGCACCACGATCAGAACGCGTTCGGCGCGCCCGGCCAACAGCTGCTGGTGGATAATCATGCCGGCTTCGATGGTTTTACCCAGGCCCACTTCATCGGCCAACAGTACGCGCGGCGCATGGCGCTGGCCGACTTCATAGGCGATATGCAACTGGTGCGGGATCAGGCTGGCGCGCATACCGCGCAGGCCGGCGAACGGCAGGCGGTATTGCTCGCTTTGGTATTTGCGCGCGCGAAAACGCAGCGCGAAGCGATCCATACGATCGATTTGCCCGGCAAACAGGCGGTCTTGCGGCTTGCTGAAGGTGAGTTTGCTGTCCAGCAGCACTTCGCGCATCGCCACGCCGCTTTCCTGCGTGTCCAGGCGGGTGCCGATATAGGTCAGCAGGCCGTTGTCCTGTTTGACTTCTTCAACCTGTAACTGCCACCCTTCATGGTTGCTGATGGTGTCGCCTGGGTTGAACATCACCCGGGTAATGGGTGAGTCATTTCGGGCATACAGACGGTTTTCACCGGTGGCGGGGAAAAGCAGGGTAACCATGCGTGTGTCTAGCGCCACGACGGTTCCCAGACCCAGTTCGCTTTCCGTATCGCTGATCCAGCGTTGACCAAGTGTAAAAGGCATATATTGTCGGCTCGATTCTTTTTTAGTTAGTCTGCTGCTGCGATGCAGCAGCCGGTGTTCAAAGCGGCTTCCCTTCACCTTGCCCCCCAGTCCCTATTGCCGGGGAAAGTCCGTGCGGTCTGTGAGCATGATCACTATTAGCACATCATACTCGTTCTTCCCTGGCAGAGGGCCGTTTGTTCGGCTCAGGGCACAATTGTGCCACAACATCGCAATCGCTCTCGTGGGGTGATGGCCGTGGGGCAATAGCAATTCACGCCGCGCATCAACGCAAAAGCGGCACGGTTTAACCACGATGTTGTGAGTTATTCAGAATTTGGGAAGGGCGCTATGGTAATGGAAGGCGGCGCGTTCGTCACCTGCAAAACCCAATGAATTTACCGACGCCCCGGCCGGGCAGGGTGTCAGAATAGCCCCATCTGCCCCGTGACCAGCGTTGAAAAATCATCGTGTAGGAAAGGCAGGATGGCATCGGCCACCGGTTGCAACTGGCGCTCCAGGTAATGGTTATAATCAATCGGCGAGTGCCGGATCTCCAGCGGTTCAGGGCCAGCGGTGGTCATCACATAGCTTATCCAGCCGCCGTTCTGGTATTGCAACGGCCGCCCCTGCTGGCGATTGTATTCATCGGCGATGCGTGCCGCCCGGGCGTGCGGCGGCACGTTGCGCTGGTAATCATCCAACTGCCGGCGCAGGCGTTTGCGGTAGACCAGCCGGTCATCGAACTCGCCGTCTTGCAGTTTCGCCACGTAGTCACGCACGTAATCCTGGTAGGGCTGCCGCTTGAAAATGCGCTGATAGAGCTGTTGCTGGAACACCTGCGCCAGCGGTGTCCAGTCGGTGCGAACGGTTTCCAGCCCTTTGTACACCATGCTTTCGTTGCCGTCCGCCTGAACGATCAGCCCCGCGTAACGTTTCTTGCTGCCCTGCTCGGCGCCGCGGATGGTGGGCATCAGAAAACGTGAGTAATGGGTTTCAAACTCCAGTTCCAGTGCGCTTTCCAGTTGGTATTGCTGCTGCAGATGCTGCCGCCACCACTGGTTGACGTACGCTACCAGCGCGCGGCCAATCTCGGCGGCCTGCTGTTCGCCGTGGGCCTTCTTCAGCCAGACAAAGGTGGAGTCCGTATCGCCGTAGATCACCTGGTAGCCCCGGCTTTCAATCAGTTCGCGGGTCTGGCGCATGATCTCGTGGCCGCGCAGGGTGATCGATGAAGCCAGCCGCGGATCGAAAAAGCGGCAGCCGCTGGCGCCCAGCACGCCGTAAAAGGCGTTCATGATGATCTTGAGCGCCTGCGACAGCGGTTTATTTTGCTGCCGTTTGGCGGCTTCGCGCCCTTGCCAGATCTGGCCGACGATTGCCGGCAGGCAGTGCTGGCTGCGTGAAAAGCGAGCGTTACGGAACCCGGGAATGGTGTCGGCGTCGCTCTCGCTTTGGGTGCCGGCGACCAGGCCGACGGGATCGATCAGGAAGGTGCGAATGATCGAGGGATACAGGCTTTTGTAATCCAGCACCAGCACGGAATCATACAGCCCAGGCTGTGAATCCATCACGAAACCGCCGGGGCTGTGTTCTTCCGGCAGCTCGCCCAGGTTGGGGGCCACATAGCCCAGGCGGTGCATGCGCGGCATATACAGGTGGCTGAATGCCGCCACGGAACCGCCGCTACGATCCACTGCCAGCCCGGTGACGGTGGCGCGCTCAAGCAGAAACGGCAACAGTTCCGTCTTGGCGAAAATGCGTGTTACCAACTCGCAGTCTTTCAAGTTGTAATGCGCCAGCGCGGGTTTATCTTCGGCGAAGCGCCGGTCGATCTCCGCCATGCGTTGGTAAGGGTTATCAATGGCTTTGCCTTCGCCCAGCAGCGCCTGCGCCACATATTCCAGGCTGAACGAGGGGAAGTTCCAGGTGGCGGATTTCAGGGCTTCAATGCCGTCGATAAACAGCCGCCCGGCCGCGCTGGCGAAAAAGTGGTTTTGCTTAAAACCGTGCTCGCGCCACTCCAACAGGCCGCCGCCGCGGCCGAAACGCAGCGGGATACGGTAGCGTTCGGCGTGTTTTTGCAGCACGCGCAGATCAAATTGCACCAGATTCCAGCCGATGATCGCGTCCGGATCGTGTTGCGCCAGCCATTGATTCAGCCGCTCCAGCATTTGCGGGCGGCTGGCACAGTATTCCAGGGTGAAATCGAGTGGCTCCGGTTCGCCGTTGGCCGGGCCAAGCATGTATACCTGGCGCTGGCCGCAGCCTTCCAGCGCGATGGAATAAAGCTCGCCGTGGGCTGAGGTTTCGATATCCAACGACACCAGCCGCAGCGGCGGCCGATAGTCCGGCGCCGGCTTCATCTGCGCATTGATCAGCCTATCGCTGCCGGCGGATTGGCCGCTGAACCATACCGGGGCGGTGATAAAGCGCTCCATCAGGTAGCGCTCCGGCGGGCGGATATCCGCTTCGTAAACGTTGACGCCGCCTTCCCTGAGCCGTTTTTCCAGCGTGATCAACTGCCGGTGCTGGCGGCAATACAGGCCAAGCACCGGGCGGGAATGGAAGTCTTTCAGCGGCAGCGGTTTTAGCGTGGCGTAGCGCTCACCACGCAGCAGCGCTTCGGCCCGCGAGCGCTGTTCTTGCGGGATAAACGCTACCGAACTCTGCGGCGCCAGGCACAGTTGCTTTGGGCCGTGCTCGGTTGCCAGCCAGAATTCAATCTCGGTGCCGGCGGCGGTATCGCGCCAGTGCCGGGTGAGCAGAAAGCCTTGCTGAAGTGGTGCCACGCGGTTCCTGATACCTATGTTGATCCCCTGGGCCTTGCGGTCATGCCGGGGTGGATAGAAAGCAATATGCCTAAATGCAGCAACGCCAATGCGCCTGCAACGTGCAGTATAATGGCTTGTAGTATGGTTATTTATACAGTCATTGTCTACCGTCTGGTGGCGCCGCCAAAATCGCATACAATTCAGCAGTTGACGCGGTGACAACCGGGCCGGACAATCCCCCGCCCACAAGCTTGAGTTAACCTGAGGTTGAATGGAAGCCTACTTACAGCACCTGATTACCCAATCTCTGGCATTCACCCTGATGGTGATCGTGCTGGTGGCGTTTCTGGAATCGTTGGCACTGGTCGGGCTGCTGCTGCCCGGCACGGTAATGATGGCCAGCATTGGCGCCCTGATCGGCAGCGGACAGGTGGATTTTTACCCGGCTTGGGCCGCAGGCGTGGTGGGGTGCTTGCTGGGTGACTGGAGCTCTTATTTTATCGGCCGCGCTTTTAAAGCGCCGCTGCACCGTTGGTCGTTCCTGAAAAAGCACAAAGCGATGTTGGATCGCACGGAACATGCTTTGCACCAGCACAGTATCGTCACCGTATTGATTGGCCGCTTTGTCGGCCCCACGCGCCCACTGGTGCCGATGGTGGCCGGGATGCTGGATTTACCGCCGTACAAGTTTGCCCTGCCGAATATTATTGGTTGCCTGGCCTGGCCGCCGGTCTATTTCTTCCCTGGCATTTTGGCCGGCGTGGCGCTGGATATCCCGGCCGGCGCCAATAGTGCGCTGTTCAAATGGCTGCTGTTGGCGATGGCGCTATTGCTGTGGCTGGCGGCATGGCTAAGCTGGCGCTGGTGGCGCGAGGGGAAACGCAGCGCCGATCGCCTCAGCCGCTGGTTGCCGCCGCTGCGCTTGCGCCTGGCCTGTATCCTTAGCTGGGCCGCCGCGGCCGTGTGTTTCTATTTCCTGCACCAGCAGCCGCTGATGCCGATATACCGCCACCTGCTTTGGCAGGTGGTGGCCATCGGTTAAGCGGATGGGGGGCGATTATTGGAAAAATGCCGCCAACTGCTCGAACACCCGCACGTCTTCGCTGTGGCGCTTCACCTGTAGCACGTCCTCCAGCTTTTCCACCTGGCTTATCATTTGCAGTAGCCGCTGATCGTCCGCCACCAGCAGCCAGATGCGGCTTTGCTGCCCATCCTTGAGTGGCAGGCACAGAATGCCCTCCACGTTAAACGCCCGGCGCGCAAACAGACCGCATACGTGGGTCATTACGCCAGGGTGGTTACGCACCGCCAGTTCCAGGATCACCTGTGGGTTTTGTTGTAGTGATTGCATGGCTTATTCTCCAATCATCTCAATATTGGCAGCGCCCGGCGGCACCATCGGGAATACTTTCTCATTGATATCGATCAGCGCGTGGATCAAACACGGGCCGGGGCGCTGGATCGCCGCTGCCAGCGCGGCCTGCGGATCGCGCTCGGCGTTCAGATCGCAGGTGTCCAGGCCAAAACCGGCGGCGATCTTGATGAAATCGGTGCGCTTTGGATAGGTGGCGGCAAAGATGTGCTGCTGATAGAACAGCGATTGCTGCTGGTGCACCAGCCCCAGCGCTTGGTTGTTGATCAGAATGATTTTTACGTCCAGATCGTGCTCAACCGCGGTGGCCATTTCCTGGATGTTCATCATCATGCTGCCGTCGCCGGAGAAGCACAACACCTTGCGCTGCGGCTCGGCCAGCGCGGCGCCGATGGCGGCCGGCAGCCCGAACCCCATGGTGCCCAGCCCGCCGGAGGTGAGCCATTGGCGCGGGCGGCTCAGCGGGTAGGCTTGCGCCACCCACATCTGGTGCTGGCCCACGTCGGTGGTGATGATGGCGCTTTCATCCACACAGCGCGCCGCCGCCCGGATCAGCCCATAGTGGCAGAGCGGATCTTCGGCGTTCGGCATGTTAAACGGGAATTCGCGTTTCAGATCCTCCACCATTTGCAGCCATGCGCTGCGCGGTGCGGCTTCGATCTGCGGCAGCAGTTGCGCCAGCACCTGGCCGACATCGGCGTGCAGCGCCAGATGCGGTTGCTTGATCTTGCCAAGCTCGGCACGATCGATATCCACATGAATGATTTTCGCGTTGGGGCAAAACTGCTCCGTTTTGCCAATCGCGCGATCGTCAAAGCGGGCGCCCAATACGATCAGCAGATCTGCTTCCTGCAAGATGAAGTTGGTGCTGCGCGCGGCATGCATCCCCAGCATGCCGAGGGAAAGCGGGTGTTCCACCGGCAAGGCGCCAAGCGCCATCAGGGTCATGGTGGTAGGGAGGTTGGCGCGTTCCGCCAGCTCGCGCGCATCGCGGTGGGCAGCTGCGCTGATGATGCCGCCGCCCAGATAGAGCACCGGCCGTTTGGCCTGGTTGATCATCATCGCGGCCTGTTGCACGGCGGCGGCGTCAAATGCCGGCGGCGCATCCGGCAGCGCAATCGGCGGCAGTTGATCCAGTTCGATCTCGGCGGTTTGCACATCTTTGGGGATATCGATCCACACCGGCCCCGGCCGGCCGGATTCGGCGATGCGGAAGGCATCGCAAATTACCTGCGGCAGCTCGCTGATGCTGCGCACCAGATAGTTGTGTTTAGTGATGGGGATCGAAATACCGTAAGTATCGACTTCCTGAAAGGCGTCGGAGCCGATCATGGAAGAGGGCACTTGCCCGGTAATGCAGACCAGAGGGATGGAGTCGAGCTTGGCGTCGGCGATGGCGGTGACCAGGTTGGTGGCGCCGGGGCCGCTGGAGGCGATGCACACCGCGGCTTTGCCATTGGCCCTGGCCATGCCCTGGGCCATAAAGCCGGCGCCCTGTTCATGGCGTGCCAATACGTGGCGGATGGTATTGCTCTGGCTGAGCGCATCATACAGCGGCAGCGCCGCGCCGCCAGGAATGCCGGCGACGGTGGTGATGCCCTGGCGCTCCAGCAGATGCACGATCAACTGGGCGCCGGTAAAGCGCTGCCGTTGGTGAGGTTTGCCCGTGGTTTCCATTGTCTCGTCCTTCTTCTTGGCCGGTTGGCTTTGAGCGGGATACAGAGACAAGAAACCCCGCTCGGTTGGCGCCGGCGGGGTTTTGGGAATCGTGTGTTGATTCGGACCCTACGGCGCGTTGCCGACGACCACCACCACACGAACGACCACAGCCGCGGCAGGTTGCGCGGTGTTTAGTAGGGCCGAAGTCAGTGCAGATGCGATCACAGGGAACCTTAAGTATCAACAATAATAGTCAGGCAACATAAAAGCACAGGTGCCCAACGGGAACAACAGATTTATAGGTGGACACCTAAGAAATGCGCGCTAGATCACGGCTGTACCGGTATGCCCAGGATCTGCGCTTCAGGAGCACGGCCCTCCACCAGCGCCTGAGTCGGGCCGTCGTAATAAATCCGGCCGTCAACCACCAACAGCGTTCGCTTGGCGATGCGGGCGGCATCGTCCAGATTATGCGAAACCATCAGCAGCGTGAGCTGGCGCTGGTGACAGACGTTCTGCAACAGTTGCAGCATCTCGCTGCGTAGCGCCGGATCGAGCGCCGAGAAAGGCTCGTCCAGCAGCAGGATCGGCCGTTGCCGCACCAGGCAGCGCGCCAGTGCTGCCCGCTGGCGCTGGCCGCCGGAAAGCTGCGACGGCAGGCGTTGCAAATGTTCTTCCAGCCCGACCTGGGCGGCAATCTGCGCCAACTGCCGTTTTTGTTCGCTGTTCAGCCGCAGGCCGGGGTTAAGCCCCAGCCCAATATTTTGGGCGACGGTCAGGTGAGCGAACAGGTTGTTTTCCTGGAACAGCATGGAGACCGGGCGTTTGGCGGGCGGAGTGGCGGTGTGATCCTCGCCCGCCAGCAACAACCGGCCGCTGGCCGCCGGCAGAAAGCCGGCGATCAGGCTGAGCAGGGTGCTTTTGCCCGCGCCGCTTGGCCCGAGCACCGCGACGCGTTCGCCCGGCTGGATATGCAGATCAAAGCGCATCGGTAGGTGTTCATACAGATAGGTCAATTTTTCAAGCGTCAGCATGGCGGCCCGGTAAGCGTTCAATCAGGGTAAACAGCAGGAAGCACAGCAGCAGCAACAGCAGTGCGGTCACGGCGCCGTCATGGCTGCGATAGGCACCAATTTGCTGGTACAGATAAAAAGGCAGGGTACGGAATTGCTCGTTGCCAAACAAGGCCACCACGCCAAAATCGCCGATAGACAGCACGCAGGCAAACGCCAGCGCCTGCGCCAGCGGCCGGCGCAGTGCTTTCAGTTCGATCCAGCGCAGCCGCTGCCAGCCGTGCATATCCAGCGACAGGCACAGGGGGTTATAGCGTTCCGCCAGATCGCGCATGGGGTTGTCGAGCACTTTTAGCGCGTAGGGGATCGCCATCAGCGCGTTGGTCAGGATCACCAGCCCATAGGGCGACTGCGGCAGGCCGAGGGTATCGTTCAGCAGCAGGAAAAAGCCGGTGGCCAGGACAATGCCCGGCATCGCCAGGATCACCATGCCGCTCAACTCCAGTGCCTGCCCCCAGCGCAAACGCTGCCGAAGTTTCAGTTCCCGGCTGCTCCACAGCAACAGCATCGTCAGGGTGACGCACAGCAAACCGGCAGCGATCGCGATGCGCAACGAGGTAAACAGCGCCTGCCAGAGGATCTGCTGTTGCAACACGCTCACCAGCGCCTGATTGGCGCCGTCGGCAATCACCGCCAGCAGCGGCGGCAGCAACAGCAGCAGGGCTGCGGTTATCAGCAGGCCGTCGGTGATGCGCCGCTGCAGGCTGTCTTCCGGGTTGCGCCAAAGCGCCGCCTGGGTCGCCCCCACCGGCAGCGCCTGGCTCAGGCGCTGGCTAAGCAGCACCAGCCCCAGGCAACAGGCCATCTGGATCAACGCCAGCAGGGCGGCGCGGCTAAGATCGTAGTCGTAGCTCAGCGCCTGATAAATCGCCAGTTCAATGGTGGTGGCCTGCGGGCCGCCGCCCAGCGCCAGCACGGTGGCAAAGCTGGCGAAGCAAAGCATGAAGATCAGCGCGCCGCTCGGCAGCAACTGGCGCCGCAGCGCGGGCCATTCGACGATGCGAAACTGCTGCCAGCCGTTCATGCCCAACTGGGCGGCCAGTTGGCGCTGTTCTACCGGGATATTTTCCAGCGCTTGCAGCAGCAGGCGGGTGGCGAGCGGGAGGTTGAAGAATAAATGGGCCAGCAGGATGCCCTGCAGGCCGTAAGGAGAGAAGTGATATTCCACGCCCAGCCAGCCGCACAGGGTGGCCAGCCAGCCCTGGCGGCCATAGACGCTGAGCAAGCCGAAGACCGCCACCAGCACCGGCAGCACCAGCGTCATGGCGCACAGCCGCAACAACATCGCGCGGCCGGGAAAGCGGCGCCGATAGAGCGCGCGCGCCAGCCAGATGGCAGGCAGCACCGAGATCAACGCGGAAAGAAGCGCCTGCCAGAAGGTGAAGCGCACCACATGCCACAGGTAGGCGTCGTGCCAGATTGCCGTGGTGTTGCTTGCCGGCGCGTGGTGCCACAGCGCGCCTATCGCCAGTGCGGCGATCAGCACGATCAGGCCGGCGGCCAGCAGGCCTGGCCGCAGCCAGCCGGGAATTAGCGGCTTACTGCGTTTTGCCATGCCCGGATCCACTCCCCTCGGTGTTGCGCCACATCTTCAGCACTGTACTGCAGCGCCACTTTCGGCACCGGCATTTGGTCAAAACCGGCCGGCAGCGTGGTGTTGATCACCGGGTACATCCAGTTACCGGTAGGAATGGTGTTTTGGAACGCCGGGGTCACCATGAACTGTAAAAAGCGCTCTGCCAATTGCGGATGCTTGCTGGCCTTCAGCTTACCGGCCACTTCCACCTGCAGATAATTGCCTTCGCTAAAGCTGGCAGCGGCATAACTGTCTTTCTTTTCTTCAATCAGGTGGTAGGCCGGCGAGGTGGTATAGCTAAGCACCAGATCGCCTTCCCCTTTCAGGAACAGGCCGTAGGCTTCGCTCCAGCCTTTGGTGACGGTGACGGTTTTTTTCGCCAACTGTTGCCAGGCCTGCGGCGCGCTGCCGCCGTACACTTTCTGCACCCACAGCAACAGGCCAAGCCCCGGGGTGCTGGTGCGCGGATCCTGATAGATGATTTTCCAGGGCTTATCGCTGCTCACCAGTTCTTTCAGACTCTGCGGCGGGTTTTTCAGTTTGTCTTTGTTGTAAACGAAGGCGAAGTAGCCGTAGTCGAACGGCACGAAGGTTTTATCATGCCAACCGCCGGGCAGCGTCAGCTTGCTGGTATCCACCGCGCTTGGCGCAAACAGGCCGGTTTGGCCTGCGGCCTGCAGCAGGTTGTTGTCCAGCCCCAGCACCACGTCGGCCGCGCTGTTTTTGCCCTCCAGCCGCAGGCGGTTAAGCAGCGAAACGCCATCCTCCAGCGCAACGAATTTCAGTTCGCAGCCGCAGTCTGCCTCAAAGGCTTTTTTCACCGCCGGGCCGGGGCCCCAATCGGCGGCGAAGGAATCATAGGTGTAAACCGTCAGCGTTTCTTTAGCCAACGCCGGCGCGCTGGCCAGCAACAATAGGCAGGGAAGTAATTTTTTGACCACTTTGCACTCCTGGGCGATAAGGGGCAAAGGTATCTGAGGGTGGGGTGAATGGTTAGTCAACGCGCCATGCTCAAATCCCTCCGCCGGTATGGACCGGATCAGGTTCGACGGGTTTGTTCTCAGCGGAAGAGATTGCCGCACGCCGGATAAACGCGCGCCGGGCACCTTTCCGCACCCCGTTGAGACGGCGTTATTGTAAAGATTAACGCACGTCGGCGAAAGCGGCTTCTTTCTTTGTTAGGCCTCAGGTGGGGCGAACCAGGCGGATTTAAAGTCAAACCAGCCCAGCGTATTCATCCGCACCCCGCGCATGCTGCGCTGGCCGTGTAACTGCAGCCAATGGTGAAATAACGGGTGTAGCTGATGGTGATGGACCAGGCGCCGACAGAATTCCGCCAACGGCAGCATATTGTCGTGCCACAGAGCGGCGTCCTGGTGGAGATCGTCATTCATGCAGTGCTTCAGCAGCGGCAGTTCATACAGCGTAGCAAAGAGCGAGAATTCCAGCGGCAGATAGAAATTTGCACTGCCCAGCCACAAATCGCTGACCGCGTTGCCCTGGTGCCAGGTAGCGTAGTCCACCACCTGAATATTCAGCCGGATGCCGTGCTGCGCCAGCAATGGCGCGATCGTCTGTTGGATGGCCTGGAATTCCGGGTGCTCGCTGTAAAAGGTCAGCGTCAGTTCGCGCAGGCCGGCGGGTTTTGGCTGCCGGGAAGGCGCACGGCAATGATGCCAGCGCGGCAATATGCCGTAGGCCGGCGACCAGTAGCGTTGATACTCCGGCCCGGCATTGTTCAACAGGGTGATTGGGTTAATCAGTTCGCACAGCCAACTGCGGGTGGCTTCATCCGCAGCCAGCGGCGAGCGTTGGTCGAATAACAGAAAGTAACAGCCCTCTTCCAGCCGGCTTTCCAGCTCATTTTTGCCGGTATCGTCCGCCTGCAACTGCACGCCCGCATATACCAATTCCTCGGTGATTTCCGGCAGTACCCAGATATTGACCTCGTCGATCAGGGCGCGGTAGCCGAAATAATCATCGAAAGCGTGAATCTTCATTTGGCTCTGGTGATTGCGCACCACCCGATAGGGCCCGGTGCCGACCGGGTGGCGGGCAAAGTCCGGCAGGCTTTGCCACTCATGCGGCAGGATCATGGCATGCACGCTGCCCAGCAGCCAGGGCAGCCAATAGTCTGGGCGGTGTAAGTGCACGTCGATCACATAAGGGGTGGGCGACGCGACCTTGGCCAGATGGGCGAACAAGGGTTGCGGGATCAGCCGGGTCAGCGAAGCGATCACGTCTTGCATTTCCAGTTCACGGCCGTGATGGAAATGAATCGCCGGGCGCAGGTAAAAACGCCAGTGCAAGGGTGTGATGGCTTGCCAGTGATGGGAAAGGTCGGGTTCCAGTTCCCCGTTTTCCTCATTTATCCGCGTCAGGCCATTAAAGATTTGCCGGGCCAGGTGGGTTTCCGAGCGGCGCAACGGCGAGCCGGGCAGCAGGTTATACAACTGGCGATAATAGAGCACGCGCAGGATATGCTTGCCTTGGCGGAAGCTGCGCCCCAGTTGGGAGAGCAGCATCTGGCGCACCACGTTTTTATCGCCGACCAGTTGCACCAGTTGATCGATCTTATCCTGCTCCAACAGTTCTTCGGCCCGCTGCTGCTGCAACGCCAGCCCGGTGTAATGAAAGGTGAGCTGCGAACGTTTGCCGCGCCCGGCTTCCGCTTGCCAGGTCAGCCAGCCTTGCTGCTGCATGGCGCTGAGCAGCGAGCGCACGTGGCGGCGCGAGCAGCTCAGCACCTCTGCCAGTTCTTGCAGCGTGGTTTCCATAGGCTGGCCGTGGCAGCACTGCCACAAGCGGATGAACTGCTGTTGCAAACGTGGGCTGGACATAAAAGAGGAACTCTCCGCGATCGATTCGTCAATTTATCTTTCCCTATATTACGCCGATAATTTTCCTCAATGAAGGCGTGGGGAGGTGGCTTATGACCGTTTTCTTATCTAAAGGTTTTTATCAGCGTTACTTTGACGCGGTTCGCCGCCAGAAGGCCGATTGGCTGAGCGTGGTGCCGGAACAGGCAAGGCTGGATACGCTGGCGCATTTAACCCAGTGGGATATGAGCAAACTGAGCGACGAGGAGTACCGGAAGCGTCTGTAATCGACCATCTTAAATGTTTCTGAGTAATGGTGCATTTCACCAGCCAGTGGGGCCATCCCACTGGTTTTTTTATTGCTTTATTCTCTTAGTGGCCTTCTGTAGCATGGGGTCTTCGCTTCAGCTCAGGGATGAATAAATGAAAGTTTCCCGCTGGTCGCCACGTCGTTTTAACCCCGTATTTGCCGCATTCCTGATTCTGGCCTTTCTGGCCGGTATCGCCGGTGCGTTGCAGGCACCAACGTTGAGTCTGTTTCTCACCACTGAAGTGAAGGTCAGGCCGCTGTGGGTGGGGCTGTTTTATACCATTAACGCCGTTGCCGGCATTATCGTCAGTTTTCTGCTGGCGAAACGCTCCGATACCCGTGGCGATCGGCGCAAGCTGATTCTGGTGTGCTGCCTGATGGCGGTGGGCAACTGCGTACTGTTCGCCTTCAACCGCGACTACCTGACGTTGATTACTCTGGGCGTGTTCCTGGCCGCGGTAGCCAATACCGCGATGCCGCAGATTTTTGCGCTGGCGCGTGAGTATGCGGACAGCTCGGCACGCGAGGTGGTGATGTTCAGCTCGGTGATGCGCGCCCAGCTTTCACTGGCCTGGGTGATTGGCCCACCGTTGTCGTTTGCTCTGGCGCTGAATTACGGTTTCACCGTGATGTTTCTGATTGCCGCGGGCATTTTTGTGCTCAGCGCGGTTTTGGTGTGGTTTGGGCTGCCCACGGTGCCGCGCGAAGCGCAAACCGGTAGCCTGAATGCCTCGCCGATTGCGCCGCCCAGCGCCTGGCGTAACCGCGATGTGCGGCTGTTGTTTTTGGCCTCGATGCTGATGTGGACCTGCAACACCATGTACATCATTGATATGCCGCTGTATATCACCCGCGAGCTGGGGCTGCCGGAAAGGCTGGCGGGGCTATTGATGGGCACGGCTGCCGGGCTGGAGATCCCGGCGATGCTGGTAGCGGGTTATCTGGTTAAACGCTTTGGCAAACGCAACATGATGCTGTTCGCCGTTGCGGCGGGCGTGCTGTTTTACGGCGGGCTGGTGCTGTTCAAATTCAAGACGGCGTTAATGGTGCTGCAACTGTTTAACGCCGTTTTCATCGGCATTGTCGCCGGTATCGGTATGCTCTATTTTCAGGATTTGATGCCAGGCCGGCCGGGGGCGGCCACCACCATGTTCACCAACAGCATTTCGACCGGGGTGATCCTGGCCGGGGTGCTGCAAGGCATGCTGGCCGAAGCCCTGGGCCACTACGCGGTGTACTGGCTGGCGCTGATTCTGGTGACGGCTTCACTGTGGCTTTGCGCCCGCGTGCGGGAAGTGTGAAATCCGATGTCTGGATAACGCTCTTGCCTTGCCGCATTTATCCCCATTGGTATCCGCCAACCTTTTCATTCTGTGCTAACTAATAATAATGAGTCGATAATGGATAAATTAACGCCGCTTAAACCCATACCCTCGTTGTTCGCAATCGCTGTTACTCTGGTTATCTGGTTTGTTATCCCCGTTCCTGACGGGGTTGCCCCTAACGCTTGGCATTTGCTGGCATTGTTTATCGGTACCATTATTGCCATTATCGGCAAGGCAATGCCGATCGGCGCGGTTTCTATCGTGGCGATCGCGCTGGTGGCCCTGACCGGCGTTACCCATCCCGGCAACCCGGAGGCGGCGCTTAGCGACGCGCTAAGCGGGTTTTCCAACCCGCTAATCTGGCTGATTGGCTTTGCGGTGATGATCTCCCTTAGCCTGAATAAAACCGGGTTGGGCGCGCGTATCGGCTATTACTTTATTTCCCTGTTTGGCAAAAAGACGCTGGGTATCGCTTATGCGCTGACGCTGGCGGAAATTACGCTGGCGCCGGTGACGCCGAGCAATACCGCGCGCGGCGGCGGTATTATTCACCCGATCATGCGCTCGATTGCCGATAGCTTCGGCTCCAGCCCGGAACTGAAAACCTCCGGCAAGATTGGCCGCTATCTGGCGCTGACCACCTACAACATGAACCTGATCACCTCGGCGATGTTTGTTACCGCCACGGCTCCTAACCCGCTGGTGGTCAGCCTGATTGCCAAGGGCACCCACGACAGCGTGCAACTGTCATGGGCGATGTGGGCGATAGCGGCGCTGGTGCCGGGGATTGTTTCACTGATCATCATGCCGCTGGTGGTGTATTTGATGTATCCGCCGGAAATCAAAAGTACCCCGGATGCGCCGCGTTTTGCGCGGGAGAAACTGCATGCCTTGGGGCCGGTGACGCTGCCGGAAAAAATCACCCTGGGGGTTTTTGCCCTGCTGCTGTTGCTGTGGGCTGGCATCCCGGCGATGATTTTTGGCCCGCAGTTTGCCATTAACCCCACCACCACGGCGTTGATCGGCCTGGCTATCCTGCTGATGACCGGGGTGTTGAACTGGCAGGACATTTTAAAGCACAAAGGGGCATGGGATACCGTGGTGTGGTTCTCGGCGCTGGTGATGATGGCCACCTACCTGGGCAAGCTGGGGCTGATTGCCTGGCTGTCGCATACCGTCGGCAGCGGTATTGATCATATGGGGATGAGCTGGGTCGGCGGCATGCTGCTGCTGACCTGTGTCTACCTGTATTCCCACTACTTTTTTGCCAGCACCACCGCGCACGTGACCGCGATGTTCGCCGCCTTCTTTGCCGCCGGTATGGCTCTCGGGGCGCCGCCGGCCTTGCTGGGGCTGTTGCTGGCTTTTTCATCTTCGCTGATGATGTCGTTAACCCACTATGCCACCGGCACGGCGCCGATTGTATTTGGTTCAGGCTATGTCACGCTGGCGGAATGGTGGAAAACCGGCTTTGTGATGAGCGTGGTCAACTTGCTGATCTGGATGGTGGTCGGCGGGCTGTGGTGGAAATGGCTGGGATACTGGTAATAAAAAACTCACCCGCCTGGGGGCGGGTGAGGGGATAAGCCTGCTTAGTTCAAAAATGCCGGCTGTTGCGCTTCGTAGCGGGAGATATCCGCTTCGTGCTGCAGCGTCAGGCCAATGCTGTCCAGGCCGTTAATCATGCAGTGGCGGCGGAAGCTGTCGATTTCAAACGGGTAGCTGTGGCCACCGGCTTTGACCACCTGGTTTTCCAGATCGACAGTGAACTCGGTGCCTTCGTTATCGGCCACCAGCTTGAATAGCGTATCCACGTCCTGCTCGCTCAGCGTCACCGGCAGCAGCTGGTTGTTGAACGAGTTGCCGTAGAAGATATCGGCAAAGCTTGGCGCGATCACCACTTTAAAGCCGTAATCGGTCAGCGCCCAAGGCGCGTGCTCACGGGATGAGCCGCAGCCGAAGTTCTCGCGCGCCAACAGGATGCTTGCCCCTTTGTAACGCGGTTTATTCAGCACGAACTCCGGGTTGGGCTGCTCACCGGCGTCATCCAGATAACGCCAGTCGTTGAACAGGTGTACGCCGAAGCCGGTACGGGTCACCTTCTGCAGAAACTGCTTCGGGATAATGGCGTCGGTATCGACGTTGGCCGCATCCAAAGGCACCACTAAGCCGGTATGTTGAGTAAATTTAGCCACGGTAGCTCCTTAGTGCAATTCACGGATATCGGCGAAACGGCCGGTGACGGCAGCGGCGGCGGCCATGGCCGGGCTGAGCAGGTGCGTGCGCCCGCCGCGCCCCTGGCGGCCTTCGAAGTTACGGTTGCTGGTTGACGCGCAGCGCTCGCCCGGGTTCAGGCGGTCGTTATTCATCGCCAGGCACATGGAGCAGCCCGGCAGGCGCCATTCAAAACCGGCTTCGATAAAGATCTTGTCCAGGCCTTCCGCTTCCGCCTGGGCTTTCACCGGGCCGGAACCCGGCACGACGATCGCCTGTACGCCGCTGGCCACTTTACGCCCTTTGGCGATGGCGGCGGCGGCGCGCAAATCTTCAATGCGTGAGTTGGTGCAAGAGCCGATGAACACTTTGTCGATGGGCACTTCAGTCAGCTTGATGCCCGGCTTCAGATCCATATACGCCAATGCTTTTTCCGCCGAGGCGCGCTCAACCGGATCGCTAAAGGATTCAGGCAGTGGAATTTCCTGGTTGACGGCGATCACCTGGCCTGGGTTGGTGCCCCAGGTCACCTGTGGCGCGATGTCTTCCGCACGCAGGGTCACCACGGTGTCGAACTGGGCGTCATCGTCGGATTTCAGCGTGCGCCAGTAAGCGACGGCCTGTTCCCAGTTGGTGCCGGTTGGGGCGAACTGGCGGCCTTTCAGGTAGTTGAAGGTGGTGTCGTCCGGGGCCACCAGGCCCGCTTTGGCGCCCATTTCAATCGCCATGTTGCACAGCGTCATGCGGCCTTCCATGCTCAGCGCTTCAATCGCCTTGCCACAGAACTCCACCACGTGGCCGGTGCCGCCGGCGCTGCCGGTTTTACCGATCACCGCCAGCACAATGTCTTTGGCCGTGATGCCGGCGGCGGCTTCCCCGGTGACTTCGATCTTCATCGTTTTGGCGCGCCCCTGCTTCAGGGTTTGCGTCGCCAGCACGTGTTCTACTTCAGAGGTGCCGATACCAAACGCCAGCGAACCAAAGGCGCCGTGGGTCGCGGTGTGGGAATCGCCGCAAACGATGGTCATGCCCGGCAGCGTAATGCCCTGTTCTGGCCCCATCACGTGCACGATGCCCTGGTACGGGTGGTTCAGGTCGTACAGTGAAACGCCAAACTCCGCGCAGTTCTTGATCAGTTCCTGCATCTGAATGCGCGCCATCTCGCCGCTGGCGTTGATGTCTTTGGTTTGGGTGGATACGTTGTGATCCATGGTGGCAAACGTTTTGCCGGGCTGCCGAACCGGGCGGCCCATGGCGCGCAGGCCGTCGAATGCCTGCGGAGAAGTGACCTCGTGCACCAGATGACGATCGATGTACAGCAGCGGCGTTTCATTCGGCGCGGCATACACTACGTGTGCGTCGTACAACTTTTGGTATAACGTCTTGCCCATATCATGCCCCCTGCGCAACAAAGCGAGCGATGATGTCGCCCATTTCGCTGGTGCCGATGGCTTTGCCGTTGCCGGCCAGATCGGCGGTGCGGTAACCCTGTTCCAACGCCTGATTGATCGCGCGCTCGATAGCATCGGCGGCGTCTTCTGCCCCCAGGCTATAGCGCAGCAGCAGAGCGGCGGACAGGATCTGGGCTACCGGGTTGGCGATGTCTTTGCCTGCGATGTCCGGTGCGGAGCCGCCGGCAGGTTCATACAGGCCAAAGCCTTGGTCATTCAGGCTGGCGGAAGGCAGCATGCCCATAGAGCCGGTGATCATGGCACATTCGTCAGACAGAATGTCGCCAAACAGGTTGGAGCACAGCAGCACGTCAAACTGCGACGGGTCTTTAACCAACTGCATGGTGGCGTTGTCGATGTACATGTGCGACAGCTTGACGTCCGGGTATTCTTTGGCGATTTCACTGACCACTTCGCGCCACAGGATGGAGCTTTGCAGCACGTTGGCTTTATCAATGGAGGTAACGATGCCGCGGCGTTTGCGTGCGGACTCGAAGCCAATGCGGGCAATGCGTTCGATCTCGAAACGGTGATAGATCTCGGTGTCAAAGGCGCGTTCGTGCATGCCCTGGCCTTCACGGCCCTTCGGCTGGCCGAAGTAAATGCCGCCGGTCAGTTCACGCACGCACAGAATATCGAAGCCGCGCGCAGCGATATCGGCACGCAGCGGGCAGAAGCTTTCCAGGCCTTGATACAGGCGGGCCGGGCGCAGGTTGCTGAACAGTTTGAAATGCTTACGCAACGGCAACAACGCACCGCGTTCCGGCTGTTCTGCCGGCGGCAGGTGTTCCCATTTCGGGCCGCCCACGGAGCCGAACAGGATCGCATCCGCCTGCTCACAGCCGGCGATGGTTTCCTGCGGCAGCGGGGTGCCGTGGCGATCGATAGCGATACCGCCGATATCATATTCGGCATGGGTGATGCGCAGGCCGAAACGTTCACGCACTGCGTCCAACACTTTGTATGCCTGCGCCATCACTTCCGCGCCGATTCCGTCTCCGGGCAAGACGGCAATATGGTAAGTCTTTTTCATGTTCACACCGTTTCCTGATTATTTTGATGTTTGTTTTGCTGCAGGCGTTGTTTTTCTTTTTCTACCTGCTGGGAACGCCAAATGTTGTTCAATACGTTAATCATCGCCTGAGCGGAGGATTCAACGATGTCGGTCGTCAGGCCCACGCCGTGGAAACGGCGGCCGTGGTAAGACACCACGATATCAACCTGCCCCAGTGCATCGCGGCCCTGGCCTTTGGCGGAGAGCTGGTATTTTACCAGTTCGATCGGGTATTCGGTAATGCGGTTGATGGCCTGGTACACGGCATCGACCGGGCCGTTGCCGGTTGCGGCTTCGGCTTTTTCTTCGCCGCCGCACATCAGTTTCACTGATGCCGTAGCCATAACGCTGGTGCCCGATTGTACGCTGAAGTAGCCCAGTTTGAAGTGTTCTTCTTCATCCTGCCGGTTATTGATAAAGGCTAATGCTTCCAGATCGTAATCGAACACCTGGCCTTTTTTGTCGGCCAGCTTCAGGAATGCGGCGTACAGATTGTCCAGGTTGTAGTCTTGTTCTTTGTAGCCCATTTCTTCCATGCGGTGTTTCACGGCAGCACGGCCTGAACGGGAGGTCAGGTTCAACTGCACGTCTTTCAGGCCGATGGACTGTGGGGTCATGATTTCGTAATTTTCGCGGTTTTTCAGCACGCCGTCCTGGTGGATACCGGAAGAGTGGGCAAAGGCGTTGGAACCGACGATGGCCTTGTTGGCCGGGATTGGCATATTGCACAGTTGGCTGACGATTTGACTGGTGCGGTAGATTTCCTGATGGTTGATGTTGGTGTGCACCTTCATGATGTCGGCGCGCACTTTGATCGCCATGATCACTTCTTCCAGCGAACAGTTGCCGGCGCGTTCGCCGATGCCGTTCAACGTCCCTTCCACCTGGCGGGCGCCGGCCTGTACAGCGGCGATGGAGTTGCCGACCGCCATACCCAGATCGTCATGGCAGTGTACGGAGATAATCGCTTTATCAATGTTGGGAACGCGATCGTACAGCGTGCTGATGATGCCGCCGAATTGGTTTGGCGTGGTGTAGCCAACGGTATCAGGAATATTGATGGTGGTGGCGCCTGCGTTGATCGCGGCTTCTACCACCCGGCACAGATTATCGATTGGCGTGCGGCCGGCGTCTTCGCAGGAGAATTCCACATCATCGGTATAGTTACGCGCCCGTTTGACTGAATGCACCGCCATTTCCAGCACGTCGTCGAAAGAGCGTTTTAATTTTGATTCGATGTGCAGGGTAGAGGTTGCCAGGAACACGTGGATGCGGAACGCTTCGGCAACGCGCAACGCTTCGGCGGCGACGTCAATATCTTTGTCTACGCAGCGTGCCAGGCCACAGACGCGGCTGTTTTTGATCTGGCGTGCAATGGTCTGTACGGACTCAAAGTCGCCCGGTGAAGAAACTGGGAAGCCGACCTCCATTGCATCAACGCCCATTCTTTCCAGCGCCATGGCGATCTGCAGCTTTTCCTTAACGCTCAGGCTGGCTTGCAATGCCTGTTCACCATCACGCAGCGTGGTATCAAAAATAATGACTTGTTCGCTCATCGGTTGTTCCTTAATCGTGTTTGTTTCACGCTAAGCGGGCAAAAAAAAACCCGCGCAGTAGCGCGGGTTTATTATGAGGTGAGGTGCTGAATCAGATCCAGGTTTTGCCCACCGGCATACCGCGCAAAGGAGATGCGTTTAGTAGTAGGCCTAGTAGACGGGTAGTACGGATCATGGGGTTCAACTTCTCTGAAATATTTACGTTGTATTAAGTGATACGTTATTCGCCATCAAATGTCAACATTTGGTTGCCCGGTGAGCGCTCGTTGACCACGCATGATAATGGGATAATCATACTGGTGTATTATTCTGTGAAATAGCTTTTTTTCAGCAAAAAATAATAATATTTTTTGCGGGATGGTTAGCATAAATAGAACTTAGCAGGCAATGGAATATTGATTATTGATGGCGCTACGATAAAATCTGCAACAGAAGTGAGCGGTGAGAAATCGTTAACTTGAAGTATACAAGGTATAAAATTGAGAGCAGTTTATCTTTTATTCATGGCGTTATCTTTCATTTTACGTCTATCGGTAAATGAGTAGCGTGAGCGAAAATCTTCTGGAAACAGATTTGAGCGCTATTGACATGTTCCCCGCAATGGCAGGGCGCAGGGATAGGCCGAGTGACCAAACCAACACATCTGCACGTTGCAGGATGTAATTAGCCTGTATTTATGGGAATGTTGTACCTCTTTTGTATTTGTTATTGTCGTGATTTTAGGTGGCTTTAGTTTTTTGCCATGGGGATTAACCTTAAAGGGTTAGAGTAAAGCTATTGATTCATGTTTTTATAATGTTGATGCACTAATTGAATCTGTTATTGAAAAACTTAACTTAATTGATAATGACGGTTTTTTTAGGTGTTAATGGGATTATTTCAATAGGATTGAGTGGAGTATACTATGTCTGAATCTGATTTAGACGCTGCCTCAGGGAAAGAAACGCTCAGTAGTTACCTGCGTAACATCGATTTAAACTTACTCACGGTGTTTGATGCCGTTATGCAAGAGCAAAGTATTACCCGGGCCGCCAGTTTGCTGGGGATATCGCAGCCGGCGGTCAGCAATGCGGTTGCGCGCTTGAAGACCATGTTTAATGATGAACTTTTTATTCGCTTTGGCCGTGGCATCCAGCCGACGGCAAGGGCCAAACAGCTTTTTTCCCCGGTGCGTCAGGCGTTGTTGTTGGTAAGAAACGAGTTGCCCGGCACGGAATTTGACGCGGAAACCAGCGTACGTACGTTTTCGATTTCTATCTGCAGTCCGTTGGATTTACGCCTGGCGGTTAATATTATCAATACCGTTAAGGCGTTGGCGCCTCACATCCGCCTTCAGATCCGTTCTTTTATGAACAACGATATTGAACAGCAGCTACGCTACCGGGAAACGGATTTCGTCATTAGCTATAAGCGTTTTGACGGTGCAGAGTTTTGCAGCGAAGTTTTATTTGAAGATGAGCTCGTATTGGTTGCATCGCAAACGCACCCGCGTATTTCGAAGGTTATCATGCATGCGCACCTTTTAGCGGAGGAACATGCCGTGGTATCGCTAGAGAATTTTTGTTCCTTTAGTAAACCTCATTATATTGATCATGAAATGCGTAATCGCGTTGCGCAGCAATGCACCGATCTGCTCAGTGTGTTAGATATCGTGGCAAAAACACAGCTTATTGCTATTGTGCCAAAATGGCTGGCGCAACAGCGGCAAGAATTATTATCGCTGAAGATCATTTCTTTGCCTGGGAATAAACAAAAAACCTATGGTTACCTTTCCTGGCATGAATCTGCATCTTCGGATAAGTCTTATCAATGGATTAAAACATTGCTAAATCATATGGAGTCGAAGTAAAAATAGATTAACTTATTAATCTGGGGCGGCGAGTTCCCAGATTAATATTGTGTCTGACTCACGTGAAATAATAGGATTTTTCTTGGTTTTAGTGGGATTTTACTGTAATAAAATGGCAGGTTGTTCCGCTGGGTTACATCATCATTAATAAAAAATATTATCCTGTATTTTGTATTTATCTTGGTTTTTTAGATTGCCTGCCTGCTTTGCCTTGTGAGTCTTGTCATCGTGCAGCCCATCGCCATCTCTTTTGAGCCGCTGTGCGGGTTAAGCCGCATCACTTTTTTGAGCTTACACCTCTACGCTGAAATTCCTTCCCCATCGGTAAATGAGCCGGTAAACTGCAGAAAAACAGTAAACATATGTAAGCCGAGATGCTGGGCCGCCGCTCTGCTCCGGGTTAGTCAATTGATTAAATTCAGGCTCAGAGCACTATGATTGATAACATGCTGCAATACCATATTGTCCAACGCATCCAGCATCAGGTTGCCAACCGGGCCGAATGTACGGCTTTTCGCCAGTGGGCGCCAAGTGGGGAGATCCTGCTTTCCTGGCAAGAGGTGGGTTCGCATGTTGAACGCCTTGCCTGTGGGCTGTTGGCCCTCGGGATCGGGGTTCAGGAACGCGTCGCCATCTTCGCCAATAACAGCATGGCCTGGTCGCTGGCCGATCTGGCCATTTTGCATCTGCGTGCGGTCAGCGTACCGCTTTATGCCACCAATACGCCGGCCCAGGCGGCCTTCATTATTCATGACGCTGACGTTCGTACCCTGTTTGTCGGCGGGCAGGCGCAACTGGATACCGCGATTGCACTGCGTGAAACCTGCCCACAGCTGGCCCATATCATTGTGTTTGATGGCACCGTCGATCTGCGTGGCTGCGAGATCGCCTGTTACCTGGATGATCTGCTGCGTGATGCCGATGTGGCGGCTTTTGGCCCCGATTTGCAGGCGCGTATTGCCGCCAGTTGCTTAGCCGATCTGTTTACCCTCATCTATACCTCGGGCACCACCGGCGAGCCGAAAGGCGTGATGCTGGATTACCGCAACCTGGCGGCGCAGCTCTGCCTGCATGATGAGCGCCTGACGGTCAGCGGCGATGACGTTTCGCTGTGTTTTCTGCCGTTATCACACGTATTTGAGCGGGCCTGGAGCTTCTTTATCATGCATTCCGGGGCGCAGAACGTTTATCTGCCGAACACCGATTGGGTTCGGCAGGCGATGGCTGCGGTGCGGCCAACTTTGATGTGTGCGGTGCCGCGGTTTTACGAAAAAATCTTTAGCGCCGTGCATGAGAAAGTGGCGCGGGCCCCGTGGCTGCGCCGGGCGTTGTTCTATTGGGCGATGGTGTGTGGTGAGCGCAAGTTCCTGCAGGAGCGTGCCGGCAAGCCGCTGGGCAAACTGTTCATGCTTTCACACCGCTGGGCAGACAAACTGGTGCTCAGCAAGCTGCGCGATATTTTAGGTGGGCGCGTGCGCTTCCTGCCAGCGGCGGGTGCCAAGCTGGATGATAATGTGATCCTGTTTTTCCAGGCGATGGGGATCAATATCAAATACGGCTATGGGATGACGGAAACCTGTGCCACCGTTTCCTGCTGGGAAGAAGGTAATTTCCGCTTTGGCTCCATTGGCAAGCCCTTGCCGGGGATCGGCGTGCGCATTGGTGAAGAAAACGAAATCCAGGTGCATGGCCCGATAGTCATGCGTGGCTACTTCAACAAGCCGCAGGAAACGGCAGCGGCGTTTACCGCCGATGGCTGGCTGAAAACCGGTGATGCCGGGGGGCTTGATGAGGATGGTAATTTGTTTATCACCGAACGGCTAAAAGATCTGATGAAGACCTCCGGTGGGAAATACATTGCGCCGCAAATGATTGAAGGCGTGCTTGCACAGGATCGTTTTATCGATCAGGTGGCGATTGTGGCCGATGCGCGTAAATTTGTTTCCGCACTGATTGTGCCAAGCTTTGAATCGTTGGAAGAGTATGCGAAGTCGATCAACCTTAAGTATCACAATCGGCTGGAGCTTCTGCGCAACAGCCATATTGTCGAGATGTTCGAACATCGCCTGCGCGAAATGCAAAAAGAACTGGCGCGCTTCGAGCAGGTGAAAAAGTTTACCCTACTGCCGGCGGCGTTCTCGATGGAACAGGGGGAGTTAACGCCAACCCTGAAGCTACGGCGTAAAGTGATCCTGCAGCGCTATCAGCACCAAATTGATTCTATGTACCAATAAAAGCGGCGTTAGCGGGCCAAAAGCCAATGCTTTTGGCTAAAAAAACGGCATTGAGTGCGCCTGATATAGTTCTGTTGTTCATTCACTTTTCAAAACAATTGATGGATGAATTTGATGGATGCTAGTGCATAATATTTATTAACCTGAATTATTCAGTTTAGTAACAATCCCCCTTGGCTTGCTGTGCCCTTTTGCCGTTTGCCTGCCCCCATATTCTGACGTTATGTTAGTGGGTTATACCCTTCATACTTCACGTTGCAGGTGTGTTGGCTGCGCTCTGTCACCCGAATCACTTACCGGAGTCAGCTCATCGGGATTGGCTGTGTTGCCGCGTGATTCGGCCATACGGCCTCACCCCTTCGGGGCCAGCGCTATTCAAAAACGCTTTTGCGGTTTTGTCCTGCAACTCGAATTATCTTGGGTACACAGTCAATTCATAATAATTTTGGGGCATTGTCCCTACATTGGCGCGCTATCCGCGCCAGCAAAGCATTATCAGCCTGGAGGCAAACCCATGGAAATGTTGTCAGGAGCCGAGATGGTCGTTCGATCGTTGATCGATCAGGGCGTTAAGCACGTATTCGGCTATCCGGGCGGGGCAGTATTGGATATCTATGACGCCCTGCATACGGTCGGCGGGATCGACCATATTTTAGTCCGTCATGAGCAGGGCGCGGTGCATATGGCTGATGGCTATGCGCGCGCAACGGGCGAAGTGGGGGTCGTGCTGGTGACTTCCGGCCCGGGCGCCACCAATGCTATTACCGGTATCGCCACGGCCTATACCGACTCTATCCCGCTGGTGGTGCTTTCTGGCCAAGTGCCTAGCTCGCTGATTGGTTTCGATGCTTTTCAGGAGTGCGACATGGTGGGGATTTCCCGCCCGGTGGTGAAGCACAGCTTCCTGGTGAAGCGCACGGAAGATATTCCCGGCGTGTTGAAAAAGGCATTCTATCTGGCCTCCACGGGGCGGCCAGGCCCGGTGGTCATTGACCTGCCGAAAGATATCGTCGGCCCGGCGGTGAGAATGCCGTACGCCTATCCGCAGGAAGTGAGCATGCGTTCTTACAACCCGACGGTTCAGGGCCACCGTGGGCAGATCAAACGGGCGCTGCAAACCGTTCTGGCGGCGAAAAAACCGGTTATGTACGTGGGCGGCGGGGCGATCAATGCCGGCTGCCACGCGGAATTGCTGCAGTTGGCGGAACAGCTTAATCTGCCGGTGGCCAGTTCGCTGATGGGGCTGGGGGCATTTCCCGGCACGCACCGCCAGAGCGTTGGCATGCTCGGTATGCACGGCACCTACGAAGCGAATAAAACTATGCATAACGCGGATGTGATCTTCGCCGTTGGCGTGCGCTTTGACGATCGCACCACCAACAACCTGGCGAAGTACTGCCCGGATGCCACCGTGCTGCACATTGATATTGATCCCGCCTCGATTTCCAAAACCGTCAACGCGGATATCCCGATCGTCGGCGATGCCCGCCAGGTGTTGAGCCAAATGCTGGAACTGCTGGCGCAGGGAGAGCAGGCGCAGGACGGCGACGCGCTGCGTGACTGGTGGCAGGCGATTGAACTGTGGCGCGCGCGCAACTGCCTGGATTATGACAAAAGCGGCACCACCATTAAACCCCAATCGGTGATTGAAGCCGTTTATCGTCTGACCAAGGGTGATGCTTATGTGACTTCGGACGTGGGCCAGCACCAGATGTTCGCCGCGTTGTATTACCCGTTTGATAAACCTCGCCGTTGGATCAATTCCGGTGGCCTGGGCACCATGGGCTTTGGCCTGCCCGCGGCGCTGGGTGTGAAGTTGGCGCTGCCGGAAGAAACCGTGGTGTGTATCACCGGCGACGGCAGTATTCAGATGAATATCCAGGAGTTGTCGACCGCGCTGCAATACAACCTGCCGGTGGTGGTGGTGAATCTTAACAACCGTTATCTGGGCATGGTGAAACAGTGGCAGGACATGATTTATTCAGGCCGCCATTCGCAGTCGTACATGGATTCCCTGCCGGACTTCGTCAAGCTGGCGGAGGCCTACGGCCACGTGGGGATCGCCATCCGCACGCCGGATGAGCTGGAAAGCAAACTGGCGCAGGCGCTGGCTGAGAAGAATCGGCTGGTGTTTGTCGATGTGAACGTCGATGAAACCGAACATGTTTACCCGATGCAGATCCGCGGTGGGAGCATGGACGAAATGTGGTTAAGCAAAACGGAGAGGACCTGATCATGCGCCGTATCTTATCGGTATTATTGGAAAACGAATCCGGCGCTCTGTCGCGGGTGATCGGGCTGTTTTCCCAGCGGGGCTATAACATCGAGAGCCTGACCGTGGCGCCGACTGACGATCCAACCCTGTCGCGCATGACCATTCAGACCGTCGGCGACGAAAAAGTGCTGGAGCAGATCGAAAAGCAACTGCATAAGCTGGTGGATGTGTTGCGCGTCAATGAGTTGGTGCAGGGCGCGCACGTTGAGCGTGAGATTATGCTGGTCAAGCTGCAGGCCAGCGGCTACGGGCGTGAGGAAGTGAAACGCTGTACGGATATTTTCCGCGGCCAAATCGTCGATGTCACCGCAGCCTTGTACACCGTGCAACTGGCGGGCACCAGCGACAAGCTGGATGCTTTTCTCAATGCGGTGCGCGAAGTGGCCGAGATCGTCGAAGTGGCACGCTCCGGCATTGTCGGCGTGGCGCGGGGCGATAAAATCATGCGCTAGCGGCCGGCGCCGTTGCGTGGTGAACCCTAGGGCGTAGCGTTGGCTACGCCCTTTTTTACGTTTTTTGTCTGTTTGCTGGCACCTTTCGGCAAAAGCGGTTGCTTGCCAAAGTTTTCTGCTGTTAGATCGCTGGAACGAGGGTGAATAACGGCATGGGTGCCAGGGTTAATTTGGGTACGGCCTTCACTGTGTTTTCAGCATCATAAAGGGGTTAATGTGAAACTGGATGAAATCGCGCGTCTCGCGGGCGTTTCGCGTACCACGGCCAGTTATGTTATCAACGGCAAGGCAAAGCAGTATCGTGTCAGCGATAAAACCGTCGAAAAGGTGATGGCCGTCGTCAGGGAGCATAACTATCACCCCAATGCCGTGGCCGCCGGGCTGCGCGCCGGGCGAACCCGCTCCATTGGGCTGGTGATCCCGGATCTGGAAAACACCAGCTATACGCGCATCGCCAATTATCTGGAGCGCCAGGCCCGCAAGCGTGGCTATCAGTTGCTGATCGCCTGCTCGGAAGATCAGCCCGATAACGAAATGCGCTGTATCGAACATCTGCTGCAGCGCCAGGTCGATGCGATCATCGTTTCAACGGCGTTGCCGCCGGAGCACCCCTTTTATCAACGCTGGGTTAAAGACCCGTTGCCGATCATTGCGCTGGACCGCGCGCTCGATCGCGAGCATTTCATCAGCGTGGTGGGGGCCGATCAGGTCGACGCCTTTGCGCTGGCGCAGGAGCTGCGCACTTTTCCTGCGCAATCGGTGCTGTATCTGGGGGCCTTGCCAGAGCTTTCCGTCAGCTTCCTGCGTGAGCAGGGGTTCCGTGAGGCGTGGCAGGATGATGAGCGGCACGTGGATTACCTGTATGCCAATAGCTATGAGCGTGCAGCGGCCGGCACGCTGTTTGCGGAGTGGCTGAAAACCCATCCGATGCCGCAGGCGTTGTTCACCACCTCCTTTTCGCTGCTGCAAGGAGTGATGGACGTGACGCTCAAGCAGTATGGCCGCTTGCCGACCGATTTAGCGATTGCCACCTTCGGCGATAATGAACTGCTGGATTTCCTCGAGTGCCCGGTGCTGGCGGTGGCGCAGCGCCACCGGGAAGTGGCCGAACGGGTGTTGGAATTGGTGTTGGCCAGCCTGGATGAGCCACATAAGCCGAAGCCGGGGCTGACCAGCATTCGCCGTAATTTATTCCGCCGCGGCAGCCTGAGCCGCAAATAAGCGCCGGTTGCGGCCGGCACAACGCGCCGGCCGCACGCCCATTCTCATGGTGTTACACGTAGCCCTCTACCCGGAACAGCCGGCGGCAGTATTCCAGAAAATAGCCGTAGATTACGCCCATGACCATCGAGATGATCGCGTTGCTGGCCACCGCCGCTATGATTTGCGGGCCGTCCGCGCCCACGCTCCACAGGATGGCGGCATACACCGGTGACTGAAAGCTGACGTAAGCCAGCAGATCGGCCAGGTTGCGCAACAGTAACTGCCCATGCGGGCTGCGATGCGCGGCGCGGACAAACAGATCGCGGTAGCGCCCATAGGGCCAGGCGATCAAAATATTCACCGGAATGGAAAGCAGCCGTGAGGCAAGGGATTGACGAAAACTCATGCCAGAGATCAGCATTTCAATCGCCATCCCCGCAATGAAGCAATACACCACGAGTGCAAAAGTATCTGCGGCGGCACTACGCCAGCGTGAAGCAAAGGGCAGCATAAGGCTAACTCGACTTAATGAAGGTTAACACACCATTAACTTGCTTTTGTTTGGGTTAAAAAGCTGGTTTGTTGCTTTTTTTGTAGTTTACTTCACTGCTGTGTAGTTGTTAACTAGGGTAATATTTTTATTTTTAATATTTATCTTATTTTTATCCTGAGAATTACGGGAAAAAGGGAGATTGGGGGCATTAAAGGTGGATGCTTTCAATAATGACATTATAAACAAAAGGTTAGCTTTTTTAGGCTGGTGAGTGAACGGTTTGGGATATAAACAGGGCGAATGAGCGTGATAAAAAATAGAGAATATTAATTGTAAACAGGTATTTTAAGACTAATCTTACGCCGCTAATTTGATTTGAATTTCATGGGTTGCGCATTTCGTGACGCATTATTTTTTATCCGCGTTCATCTTTGCCGGATTTATTGCAGTAAAATAGCGCCGTAATTAGGCGGCAATTATTGACGAACATTATTAACTCAAGGGGTTATAACACTTGGGTTGTACTACTCTCGCCGTGCTCCCGGCCGCGCCCAGCACTGGCGGCGAGGATTTTGCCGTATGCGTGTACCCCTGCGGGAAATGAGACTTTGCTTGCAGAAAGGCGGAATAAGTTAATTAATCGCCAATTTGGCCGGATTTTAATCTGGCGCATGCCGTTAAGGAAATTCTTCTCTTTTATCATGGTGTTAATTTTTATTTGTTGAGTGATTAGCATCCCTTTCGTGCGACAGCTCCCAAAATGACCCGACAAATATTGCCAAAGCGCGGGCGCTCTGGCTTGACAAGGTTTTCATACCCTCCGTAAACTCCTTTACGTGGGAATTTGTGGGGTAAAGTGGTGAAAAAGGTCATGAAGGGGTAGCTCAGGAATGTTCCGTGGAGCGACGATGGTCAACCTCGACAGCAAAGGGCGGCTTGCCGTACCTACCCGTTATCGGGATGCGTTGAACGAGGAATCGCAAGGCCAAATGGTCTGTACCATTGACCTCCATCAGCCCTGCCTGCTGCTTTATCCGCTACCCGAATGGGAAATCATTGAACAAAAATTATCCCGTCTGTCGAGTATGAATCCCGCCGAGCGCCGTGTGCAGCGCTTACTCTTGGGGCATGCCAGTGAGTGTCAGATGGACAGTGCCGGTCGGTTGTTGATTGCCAATACGCTGCGTCAACATGCCGGGCTTTCTAAAGAAGTGATGCTGGTCGGTCAGTTCAACAAGTTTGAACTGTGGGATGAACAGACCTGGTATCAACAAGTTAAGGATGATATTGACGCTGAACAGTCTTCTCAGGAACCGTTGTCTGAGCGGCTACAGGACTTGTCACTATAAGCATGTTGGAAAACTATAAACACACAACCGTATTGCTGGATGAGGCGGTTAATGGCCTCAACATCCGCAGTAACGGCATATATATCGACGGTACTTTTGGTCGCGGCGGCCATTCTCGTCTGATTCTGTCCCAGTTGGGGCCGGAAGGGCGCTTACTGGCCATTGACCGCGATCCGCAGGCGATTGCAGCCGCTGAATCTATTGACGATTCCCGTTTTACTATCGTACACGGCCCGTTTTCCGAATTGGCGCACTATGTGCGCGAACGTGGCCTGGAAGGCAAGATTGACGGCGTTTTACTGGATCTGGGCGTTTCTTCACCCCAGCTTGACGACCCTGAGCGCGGTTTTTCCTTCATGCGCGATGGGCCGCTGGATATGCGTATGGATCCATCCCGCGGCCAGTCCGCTGCCGAGTGGCTGATGAAGGCCGCAGCAGAAGATATCGCCTGGGTGCTGAAAACCTTTGGCGAAGAGCGCTTTGCCAAGCGCATTGCGCGCGCGATTGTGGAGCGCAACCAACTGGAGCCGATGACGCGCACCAAGGAACTGGCGGATCTGATCGCCAATGCCAGCCCGGTGCGTGAAAAGCACAAACACCCGGCGACGCGCAGTTTCCAGGCGATTCGTATCTATATCAACAGCGAGCTGGAAGAAATCGAGCGTGCGCTGGCCGGTGCGTTGGAAATATTGGCACCGCAGGGGCGCCTGTCGGTGATCAGCTTCCACTCGCTGGAAGATCGCATTGTGAAGCGCTTTATGCGCCACCATAGCCGCGGTGCCCAGGTGCCGGCCGGGCTGCCGCTGACCGAAGCCCAACTGCGCGAACTGGGCGGCCGCACGCTGAAAGCTCTGGGCAAGATGATGCCGTCGGAAGCGGAAGTGGCGGAAAATCCACGGGCGCGCAGCTCGGTGCTGCGCATTGCAGAGAGGATGCCGCTGTGATTGGCAATGAGCGTCATGGTTTGGTCGGGGTGATTGGCGGGGATCTGCTGCGTAATGCCAAGATCCCGTTGATTTTACTGATTGCCGTGCTGGTTTCCGCCATTTTGGTGGTGACAACGGCGCACCGCACCCGTTTGCTGACCGCACAGCGTGAGCAACTGGTGCTGGAACGTGACGCATTGGATATTGAGTGGCGCAACCTGATTCTGGAAGAAAACGCCCTGGGTGACCATAGCCGCGTAGAGCGCATTGCGACTGAGAAGCTGCAAATGCGCCATGTGGATCCATCGCAGGAAAATATCATCGTCAAACCATGAATGATGTCAGCAGAGTTATGAGTCGGAGCAAAAAGGGAACGCATGAAAGCAGCACGCCCCGGTAAGTTGAAACGCCAGGAAGATCAGGCCAGCTTTGTCAGCTGGCGTTTTGCGTTGCTGTGCGGCTGTATTTTGCTGGCGCTGGTTGGGTTAATGCTGCGCGTGGCCTACCTGCAGGTGATTAACCCCGATCGGCTGGTGAAAGAAGGTGACATGCGCTCGCTGCGCGTGCAGGAAGTCCCGACCTCCCGCGGGATGATAAGCGATCGCGCCGGCAGGCCGTTGGCGGTGAGCGTGCCGGTGAATGCCGTGTGGGCCGATCCGAAAGAACTCAATGAACGGGGTGGCATTACGCTGGATTCGCGCTGGAAAGCGCTGTCAGATGCGTTGCAAATCCCGCTTGATCAGCTTTCCCGCCGGATCAACGCCAACCCGAAAGGGCGCTTTGTTTATCTGGCGCGCCAGGTGAACCCGGCGATCGGCGATTACATCCATAAACTGAAGCTGCCGGGTATCTATCTGCGCCAGGAGTCACGCCGTTACTACCCTGCGGGGCAAGTGACTGCTCACATCATCGGCGTGACCAACATCGACGGCTCCGGCATTGAAGGCATTGAAAAAAGCTTTGACCGTTGGCTGACCGGCCAGCCCGGTGAACGTACGGTCCGTAAAGATCGCTATGGCCGGGTGATCGAAGATATTTCCTCGGTAGATAGCCAGGCGGCGCATAACCTGATGTTGAGCGTGGATGAGCGCCTGCAGGCGTTGGTCTATCGCGAACTTAACAACGCCGTCGCCTTTAACAAAGCCGAGTCCGGCACGGCGGTGCTGGTGGATGTGAATACCGGTGAAGTGTTGGCGATGGCCAACAGCCCGTCCTATAACCCGAACAACCTGTCCGATACGCCGAAAGACACCATGCGTAACCGGGCGATAACCGATATTTTTGAACCCGGTTCAACCGTAAAACCGATGGTGGTGATGACGGCATTGCAGCACGGCGTCGTGAAGGAAAACAGCGTGCTGAACACCGTGCCTTACCGCGTTAACGGCCATGAAATCAAGGATGTGGCCCGCTATTCGGAACTCTCGGTGACCGGGATCTTGCAGAAGTCGAGTAACGTCGGTGTTTCAAAGCTGGCGTTAGCGATGCCGTCCTCAGCGTTAGTAGATACTTACTCACGCTTTGGGCTGGGAAAAGCGACCAATTTGGGGTTGGTCGGAGAAAGCAGTGGCTTATATCCTAAAAAACAACGGTGGTCTGACATAGAGAGGGCCACCTTCTCTTTCGGCTACGGGCTAATGGTAACGCCGTTACAGTTAGCGCGTGTCTATGCCACGATCGGCAGCATGGGGGTTTACCGCCCGCTGTCGATTACCAAAGTTGATCCGCCGGTTGCTGGTGAGCGCATATTCCCAGAGCCCTTGGTGCGTACCGTAGTGCATATGATGGAAAGCGTGGCTCTGCCGGGTGGCGGCGGTGTTAAGGCCGCCATCAAAGGCTATCGTATTGCCATCAAAACCGGTACGGCGAAAAAGGTCGGGCCGGATGGCAAATACGTCAACAAATATATCGCCTATACCGCCGGCGTGGCACCCGCCAGCCGGCCCCGCTTTGCCCTGGTGGTGGTGATTAACGATCCGCAGGCAGGGAAGTATTACGGTGGTGCGGTTTCCGCGCCGGTGTTTGGCGCCATCATGGGCGGGGTTCTGCGCACGATGAACGTTGAGCCGGATGCGTTGCCCACCGGTGAAAAGAACGAGTTTGTGATTAATCAACAAGAGGCTTCAGGTGGCAGATCGTAATTTGCGCGACTTGCTCGCTCCGTGGGTGCCATCTGCACCCGAGCGCGCGCTACGGGAAATGACATTAGACAGCCGCGTTGCGGCTGCCGGGGATCTGTTTGTTGCCGTTGCCGGCCATCAGACCGACGGGCGCAGTTATATCCCACAAGCCATCGCCCAAGGGGTTGCCGCCGTTATCGCCGAGGCAGAAGGCCAGGCGCAAGACGGTAAAATCATTGAAAAACATGGCGTACCGGTGATTTACCTGAGCCAGCTCAACGCGCGGTTGTCTGCGCTGGCTGGCCGTTTTTATCACCAGCCTGCAGAGCGCCTGCAACTGGTTGGCGTTACCGGCACCAATGGCAAGACCACCACTACCCAACTGCTGGCGCAGTGGGCCCAACTGTTGGGGAAAACCAGCGCCGTCATGGGCACCGTGGGCAACGGTCTGCTGGGGCAGGTGGCGCCTTCTGAAAATACCACCGGTTCTGCGGTCGATGTTCAACACACGTTAAACGATCTGGCAGAGCGCGGCGCTACCTTCGCCGCGATGGAAGTCTCTTCGCATGGGCTGGTGCAAAAACGCGTGGCGGCGCTGCCATTTGCCGCCGCGGTATTCACCAACCTGAGCCGCGATCATCTGGATTACCACGGTGATATGGCCAGCTACGAAGCGGCCAAATGGGCGTTGTTCTCTGACCATGAGGTCGGCCAGTCGATTATCAACGCTGATGATGACGTTGGCCGGCGTTGGCTGGATAAGCTGCAGGATGCCATCGCGGTGAGCATGGCGAGCAATATCCCAGCGGATTGGCACGGCCGCTGGCTAACGGCCGGCACGGTGGATTACCACGATAACGGCGCCACCATTAACTTCAGTTCCAGTTGGGGCAATGGAGTGATCGAAAGCCGTTTGATGGGCGCATTTAACGTCAGCAATGTGTTGTTGGCGTTGGCTACGCTGCTGTCACTGGGCTATCCGCTGCAGGCGCTGGTGGAAACCGGCAGCCAACTGCAGCCGGTGTGCGGCCGTATGGAAGTGTTTGCGGCGGCAGGCAAACCCACGGTCGTCGTTGACTACGCCCATACGCCGGATGCGCTGGAGAAAGCGCTGGCGGCTGCCCGGCTGCATTGCCAGGGGCAATTGTGGTGCGTATTCGGCTGCGGCGGCGATCGCGATAAGGGCAAACGTCCGCTGATGGGCGGTATTGCCGAGCAGTTTGCCGATCGCGTGGTGATCACGGATGACAATCCACGCACCGAAGAGCCGCAAAGTATTATCGCAGATATTCTTACCGGCCTGTTAGATGCCGGCCGGGCGCAGGTGATTCATGGCCGTGCACAGGCGGTGTCCAATACCATCATGCAGGCAAAGGCACAGGATGTGGTGCTGGTGGCCGGTAAAGGCCATGAGGATTATCAGATCGTGGGCCATCGCCGCCTGGACTACTCCGATCGCACCACGGTCGCGCGTTTGCTGGGGGGGCTGGCATGATTCCTGTTTCCTTCCAGACTCTGGCAAGCGTTTTGCGCGCGGCACCGCTGGGTGACGCCGGGCAGATTGTTGAGGTAGTGACGGATACCCGTAAGGTGACGCCGGGTTGCCTGTTCGTAGCCCTGAAGGGCGAGCGTTTCGACGCTCACGATTTTGCCGCCGACGCGGTTGCCGCTGGCGCCGGGGCGTTGCTGGTCAGTAAACGCCTGGCATTGGATGTTCCACAGTTGGTGGTTGAGGATACGCGCCTGGCGCTGGGGCAACTCGCTGCCTGGGTGCGCCAGCAGGTTCCGGCGCGCGTGGTGGCGTTGACCGGTTCATCGGGCAAAACCTCGGTGAAGGAAATGACCGCCGCAATCCTGCGTGAATGCGGCGAGGTGCTGTATACCGCAGGGAATTTCAATAATGACATTGGCGTTCCGCTGACGTTGTTACGTTTACAGCCTGAGCACGACTTTGCCGTGATTGAGCTGGGCGCCAATCATATCGGCGAGATTGCCTATACCACCGCCCTGGTGCGGCCGCAAAGCGCCCTGGTGAATAACCTGGCGGCGGCGCACCTGGAAGGTTTTGGTTCGCTGGCCGGCGTGGCGCAGGCGAAAGGCGAAATTTTTGCCGGTTTGCCGGCGGGCGGCGTCGGCATCCTCAATGCGGACAGCAACGACTGGCCGCACTGGCAGGCGGCGCTGGCGGGTAAAACGGTCTGGCGGTTCTCACCGCAGGCGGCGGAGAGCGTGGACTTCTCCGCCAGCCAGGTGCAGGTGAACGGCGACGGTACGCAGTTTACGCTGCATAGCCCGTTTGGCGCCGTGGATGTCGCCTTGCCGCTGCCGGGGCGCCATAACGTCGCCAATGCGTTGGCGGCGGCGGCGTTGGCCACCTCCGTCGGGGCGCCGCTGCAGGCGGTGCGTGCCGGGCTGGCTGGGCTGAAAGCGGTTCCGGGGCGTTTATTCCCGGTCAAACTGGCTGAAGGCAAGCTGATCCTGGACGACAGCTACAACGCCAACGTCGGCTCGATGACCGCAGCGGTGCAGGTATTGGCCGAGATGCCGGGTTATCGCGTGCTGGTGGTTGGCGATATGGCGGAGCTGGGCGCAGAAGCAGAAGAATGTCACCGCCAGGTGGGCGAAGCCGCCCGTCAGGCCCGGATCGATAAGGTTATCAGCGTGGGGGCGTTAAGCCAGGTGTTGAGCGCCGCCTCCGGTAACGGCGAGCATTTACAGGATAAGGCAGCAGTGATCGCGCGCGTGGCGGAATTACTGTCGGAACATGCGGTAATTACCGTGTTAATCAAAGGGTCACGTAGTGCCGCAATGGAGCAGGTAGTACGCGCGTTACAGGAGAAAGCACCATGTTAGTTTGGCTGGCCGAGCATTTGGTCAAGTATTATTCCGGCTTTAACGTCTTTTCCTATCTGACGTTCCGAGCCATCGTCAGCCTGCTGACCGCATTGGTGATTTCTTTATGGATGGGGCCGCGCCTGATTGCGCGCCTGCAGGAAATGTCGTTTGGCCAGGTGGTGCGTAACGATGGCCCGGAATCGCACTTCAGCAAGCGCGGTACGCCGACCATGGGCGGCATTATGATCCTGACCTCCATCACCATTTCGGTGCTGATGTGGGCTTACCCGTCCAATCCGTATGTTTGGTGCGTGCTGTTCGTGCTGGTGGGGTATGGCATCGTCGGTTTTGTCGATGATTACCGCAAAGTGGTGCGCAAAGATACCAAGGGCCTGATTGCCCGCTGGAAGTATTTTTGGCAGTCGGTGATTGCGCTGGCGGTGGCTTTTGTCATGTATGCCGTCGGTAAGGATACGCCGGCCACCGAGCTGGTGGTGCCGTTCTTTAAAGATGTGATGCCGCAGCTTGGCCTGCTGTACGTTCTGCTGGCGTATTTTGTGATTGTGGGCACCAGCAACGCCGTCAACCTGACCGACGGCCTGGACGGGCTGGCGATCATGCCGACGGTGTTCGTGGCCGCCGGTTTTGCGCTGGTGGCCTGGGCCACCGGTAACATGAACTTCGCCAATTACCTGCATATCCCCTATTTGCGCCATGCGGGGGAACTGGTGATTGTGTGCACCGCCATTGTGGGCGCCGGGCTGGGCTTCTTGTGGTTTAACACCTATCCGGCGCAGGTGTTTATGGGCGATGTGGGCTCGCTGGCGCTGGGCGGCGCGTTGGGCACCATCGCTGTGCTGCTGCGCCAGGAGTTTTTGCTGGTGATTATGGGTGGGGTGTTCGTGGTGGAAACGCTGTCGGTCATCCTGCAGGTGGGGTCGTTCAAGCTGCGCGGGCAACGTATTTTCCGCATGGCACCGATTCACCACCACTATGAATTGAAAGGCTGGCCGGAACCGCGCGTGATTGTGCGCTTTTGGATTATTTCGCTGATGCTGGTGTTGATTGGCCTGGCAACGCTGAAGGTACGTTAATTATGGTGGATTATCAGGGTAAAAAAGTCGTCATCATCGGGTTGGGCCTGACCGGCCTGTCCTGCGTTGATTTCTTTGTGGCACGCGGCGTGACGCCGCGCGTTATGGATACCCGTGTTTCTCCGCCCGGCCTGGATAAACTGCCCGAGAGCATTGAGCGCCATCTGGGTTCGCTGCATGAAGATTGGCTGCTGGCCGCCGATCTGATCGTCGCCAGCCCTGGTGTTGCGTTGGCGACGCCGGCGCTGAGCGCCGCCGCCGATGCCGGTGTGGAAATTGTCGGCGACGTGGAGCTGTTTTGCCGCGAAGCGGTAGCGCCGATCGTGGCGATCACCGGTTCCAACGGCAAAAGCACTGTTACCACCCTGGTGGGGGAAATGGCGAAGGCCGCCGGTTGGGCGGTTGGCGTGGGCGGCAACATTGGCCTGCCGGCGTTGCGCCTGCTGGAACAGGAGTGCCAACTGTATGTGCTGGAGCTGTCCAGCTTCCAGTTGGAAACCACCAGCAGCCTGCATGCGGCAGCCGCCACCATCCTGAACGTCACCGAAGACCATATGGATCGCTACCCGTTTGGCCTGCAGCAATATCGCGCCGCCAAACTGAAGGTTTATGAAAACGCCGCGGTGTGCGTGGTGAATGCCGATGATGCCCTGACGATGCCGATCCGCGGCGCCGACGAGCGCTGCATCAGCTTTGGCATCGACGTGGGCGATTACCACCTGAATAACCAGCAGGGTGAAACCTGGCTGCGGGTGCGCGGCGAAAAAGTGCTGAACACCAGTGAGATGAATCTGGTGGGGCGCCATAACTATACCAATGCGCTGGCGGCGCTGGCGTTGGCCGATGCGGTGCATCTGCCGCGCGCCTCCAGCCTGAAGGCGCTGACTCTCTTTACCGGTTTGCCGCACCGTTTCCAACTGGTGTGGCAAAACAACGGGGTGCGTTGGATTAACGATTCGAAAGCCACCAACGTGGGCAGCACCGAAGCGGCGCTTAATGGCCTGCAGGTGGCTGGCACGCTGCACCTGCTGCTGGGCGGTGATGGCAAGTCCGCTGATTTTTCGCCGCTGACGCGCTATCTGCAGGGCGACAATGTTCGCCTGTACTGCTTCGGGCGCGATGGTGCCCAACTGGCTGAGCTGCGCCCGGAAGTGGCGGTGCAAACGGAAACCATGGAACAAGCGATGCAGGTGATTGCCGGCCGTTTACAGCCTGGCGATATGGTGTTGCTGTCGCCGGCCTGCGCCAGCCTGGATCAGTTCCGTAATTTTGAAGAGCGCGGCAACGAGTTTGCCCGTCTGGCACAGGAGCTTGGCGGATGAGACTACGGGTGCCGACGTTCGGGCTGGCGGACAAGCTAAAAGAGTGGGTGATGGGGGCGCGCGACCACGATGCCGCCACCATGGTGCTGTATGACCGCACTCTGCTGTGGCTCACCTTTGGCCTGGCGATTATCGGTTTTGTGATGGTGACGTCGGCTTCGATGCCGATTGGCCAGCGTCTGGCGGACGATCCTTTCCTGTTCGCCAAACGTGACGCGCTGTACCTGGGGCTGGCCTTCGGCCTGTCGCTGGTCACGCTGCGCATCCCGATGGACGTGTGGCAACGCTACAGCAACGTGATGCTGCTGCTGTCGATCGTGATGCTGCTGATTGTGCTGGTGGTGGGCAGCTCGGTTAACGGGGCATCGCGCTGGATCGCGCTGGGCCCACTGCGAATTCAGCCGGCGGAGCTATCGAAGCTGTCACTGTTTTGCTATTTGGCCAGCTATCTGGTGCGCAAGGTGGATGAAGTTCGCAGCAACTTCTGGGGCTTCTGCAAGCCGATGGGCGTGATGGTGGTGTTGGCGGTGCTGTTGCTGGCGCAGCCGGACCTCGGCACCGTGGTGGTGCTGTTTGTCACCACGCTGGCGATGCTGTTCCTGGCCGGCGCCAAGCTGTGGCAATTCCTGGCAATAATCGGCTCCGGCCTGATTGCCGTTGCGTTGTTGATTATCGCCGAGCCTTACCGTATGCGCCGCGTAACTTCGTTCTGGAACCCGTGGGACGATCCGTTCGGCAGCGGTTACCAGCTTACCCAGTCGCTGATGGCATTTGGCCGCGGTGAGTTCTGGGGGCAAGGCCTGGGAAACTCGGTGCAAAAACTGGAATATCTGCCTGAAGCGCATACTGACTTTATCTTTTCGATCTTAGGTGAGGAGTTGGGCTATATCGGTGTGGTTTTTGCGCTGTTAATGGTATTCTTCGTCGCTTTTCGCGCGATGTCGATTGGGCGCCGGGCGTTGGAAATCGATCAGCGCTTCTCCGGCTTCCTGGCCTGCTCGATCGGCATCTGGTTTAGCTTCCAAGCGCTGGTGAACGTTGGTGCGGCGGCGGGTATGCTGCCGACCAAAGGCCTGACCCTGCCGCTGATCAGTTACGGTGGTTCGAGCCTGTTAATTATGTCAACGGCGATTGTGCTGTTGCTGCGGATTGATTTTGAAACGCGCCTGAGTAAAGCGCAGGCGTTTGTTAAGAGGTAAGGAATGAGCGGGAAACCCAAGCGTTTAATGGTGATGGCAGGCGGCACGGGCGGGCATGTGTTCCCTGGGCTGGCGGTTGCGCATCACCTGATGGCGCAAGGCTGGCAGGTGCGCTGGCTAGGTACCGCGGACCGTATGGAAGCCGATTTGGTGCCAAAACACGGAATCGCAATTGATTTCATCCGTATTTCCGGCCTGCGCGGTAAAGGGCCGATGGCTCAGTTGGCCGCGCCGGTGCGCATTTGGCGCGCGGTGCGCCAGGCTATCCTGATCATGCGCAGCTACCAGCCAGACGTGGTGCTGGGGATGGGGGGCTACGTTTCCGGCCCGGGTGGCCTGGCGGCCTGGCTGTGCGGCATCCCGGTGGTGCTGCACGAACAGAACGGGATTGCCGGGCTGACCAACCGCTGGCTGGCGCGCATCGCCAAAACGGTATTGCAGGCGTTTCCCGGCGCGTTCCCGAATGCCGACGTGGTCGGCAACCCGGTGCGCACCGACGTGTTGGCATTGCCGTTGCCGAACCAACGCCTTAAAGGGCGTGAAGGGCCAATCCGCGTGCTGGTCATTGGCGGCAGCCAGGGCGCACGCGTGTTGAATCAGACAGTTCCTGAAGTCGCCGCGCGTTTGGGCGATAGAATTACGCTCTGGCATCAAGTGGGCAAAGGCGCCCTGGAAAGCGTGCTGGCGGCCTACGAAAAAGCCGGGCAGACGCAGCACAAGGTCACCGAGTTTATCGATGACATGGCCGGCGCCTATGCCTGGGCGGATGTGGTTGTCTGCCGTTCCGGCGCGCTGACCGTCAGTGAGGTTGCGGCGGCTGGGTTGCCGGCGATTTTCGTGCCGTTCCAGCACAAGGATCGCCAGCAGTACTGGAATGCCCGCCCGCTGGAAGAAGCCGGTGCGGCGAAGATTATCGAACAGCCGCAGTTTAATGCCGATGTGGTTGCGGAACTGCTGGCAAGCTGGGATCGCCCGACGCTGCTGGCGATGGCTGAAAAAGCGCGCGCCGTGGCAATCCCGGATGCGACCGATCGCGTGGCGGCCGAACTGATCGACGCGGCCAGGTAATAATGCATGGGCCCGGTTTGCCGGGTACATAGTGAAGAACAGGTAATGGGGAGCGGTTTGCCGCTCCTGGATAGAGAAAGTGATGAATACACAACAACTGGCGAAACTACGTACTATCGTGCCCGAGATGCGTCGCGTCCGGCACATTCACTTTGTCGGCATCGGTGGTGCCGGTATGGGTGGTATCGCCGAAGTGTTGGCAAATGAAGGCTATCAGATTAGCGGCTCCGACCTGGCGCCCAATCCGGTAACCCAGCAGTTGAGCGAACTGGGGGCGACGATCTATTTCCATCACCGCCCGGAGAACGTTCAGGACGCTAGCGTGGTGGTGGTTTCCACGGCGATCCCGGCGGACAACCCGGAAATTGTCGCCGCCCGCGAGGCGCGTATTCCGGTTATCCGCCGCGCCGAAATGCTGGCCGAGCTGATGCGTTTCCGCCATGGCATCGCCATCGCTGGTACGCACGGCAAAACCACAACCACGGCGATGGTGTCGAGCATTTATGCCGAGGCCGGGCTGGATCCGACCTTTGTCAACGGTGGGCTGGTGAAGGCCGCGGGCACCCATGCGCGCCTGGGCTCCAGCCGTTACCTGATTGCGGAAGCGGATGAGAGCGACGCGTCGTTCCTGCATTTGCAGCCGATGGTGGCGATTGTCACCAACATTGAAGCCGACCATATGGATACCTACCAGGGCGACTTCGAGAATTTGAAGCAGACGTTCATTAACTTTCTGCACAACCTGCCGTTCTACGGCCGTGCGGTGATGTGTGTGGACGATCCGGTGGTGCGTGAACTCCTGCCGCGCGTGGGGCGCCATATCACCACCTACGGTTTTAGCGAAGATGCCGATGTGCGGGTGGAAGGCTACCAGCAAATTGGGCCGCAGGGGCACTTTACCCTGAGCCGCCAGGATAAGCCGCTGTTGACGGTGACGCTGAATGCGCCGGGCCGCCATAACGCGCTGAACGCCGCCGCTGCGGTGGCGGTGGCCACCGAAGAAGGGATCGACGACGACGACATCCTGCGTGCGCTTGCGGGGTTCCAGGGCACCGGGCGCCGCTTCGATTTCCTCGGCGAGTATCCACTGGCGTTGGTGAATGGCCAACCGGGCAGCGCGATGCTGGTGGATGATTATGGCCACCACCCGACCGAAGTTGACGCGACGATCAAAGCGGCGCGTGCCGGCTGGCCGGAAAAGCGGCTGGTGATGATTTTCCAGCCGCACCGTTATACCCGTACGCGCGATCTGTACGACGATTTCGCTAACGTGCTGTCGCAGGTGGATGTGCTGCTGATGCTGGATGTGTATCCGGCGGGCGAAGCCCCGATCCCGGGTGCCGACAGCCGTTCGCTGTGCCGCACCATCCGCAACCGCGGCAAGCTGGATCCGATTTTGGTTTCCGACGCGGCGACCGTGCCGGAAACGCTGGCGCAACTGCTGCAGGATGACGATCTGGTGTTGGTGCAGGGTGCGGGCAACGTTGGCAAAATCGCGCGTAAGCTGGCCGAGCTGAAGCTGCGGCCGATAAAAAACGAGGAGGCGAGCCATGGCTGACAAAGTTGCCGTTTTGTTGGGCGGCTCCTCCGCTGAACGCGACGTCTCGCTGCAATCCGGCGCGGCGGTGCTGGCGGGCTTGCGCGAAGCGGGTGTTGATGCCCACGGCGTCGATCCGCAGCATTTTCCGGTAACCGAGCTGAAAGCGCACGGTTTTACCAAAGTCTTTATCGCCCTGCACGGGCGTGGCGGTGAAGACGGCACCCTGCAAGGGGCGCTGGAGTTTCTCGGCCTGCCCTATACCGGCAGCGGCGTGATGGCTTCGGCGCTGACCATGGATAAATGGCGCAGCAAGCTGGTATGGCAAGCGCTGGGTTTGCCCATCGCGCCGTATGTGGCGCTGCAACGCCAGGCCTTCACCGGCGCGGCCCGGGAAGCGCAGTTGGCGGCTATCGCGGCGTTGGGGCTGCCGGTGATCGTGAAGCCGAACCGTGAAGGCTCCAGCGTCGGGATGAGTAAGGTGAGCGAGCCTGAGGCGCTGGAAGCAGCATTGGCCGCGGCTTTTCAGCACGACGACGATGTGCTGGTGGAAAAATGGCTCAGCGGGCCGGAATACACCGTGGCGTTTTTGGGGGAGCAAATGCTGCCTTCGATTCGCATTCAGCCGGCCGGGGTATTTTACGATTACCAGGCCAAGTACATTGCCGAAGATACGCAGTACTTCTGCCCAAGCGGCCTGAATGCCGCACAGGAAGCCGAACTGGCCGCCCTGTCGCAACGCGCGTACCGTGCGTTGGGCTGCAGCGGCTGGGGCCGGGTTGATGTAATGCAAGATAGCGATGGCCGCTTCTATCTGCTGGAGGTAAATACTTCGCCAGGCATGACCAGCCATAGCCTGGTGCCGATGGCGGCGCGCCAATATGGTTTGGGTTTTCCGCAGTTGGTAGCGGAAATTTTGGAATTGGCCGACTGATATGTCGCAAGCTGCCCTGAATGTGCGCGAGCGTGAGGCGGATAACAATCCACGTCGCAGCAATGGAACCCAGTTGGCCGGAATCATTTTCCTGCTGATGGTGTTAGGAACAATTTTGTGGAGTGGTTGGGCGGTGGTTGGTTGGATGAAGGACGCAAGCCGCCTGCCGCTGTCACGGCTGGTGGTGACCGGCGAACGCCATTACACCACCAACGATGATATTCGCCAGGCGATCCTGGCGCTGGGATCGCCGGGGACGTTCATGACGCAGGATGTCAACGTCATCCAGCAGCAGATTGAACGGCTGCCGTGGATTAAGCAGGCCAGCGTGCGCAAGCAGTGGCCGGATGAGCTGAAAATCCACCTGGTGGAATATGTCCCGGCGGCGCGCTGGAATGACTTGCACATGGTGGATGCCGAAGGCAAATCATTCAGCGTCCCGGCAGAACGTGTCGGCAAACAGAAATTGCCGTTGCTCTATGGTCCGGAAGGGAGCGAGCAAGACGTTCTGGAAGGCTATCGGGCCATGAGTAGCGTGTTAGCGGCCAACAGGTTTTCGCTGAAAATGGTGGCGATGAGCGCCCGCCATTCCTGGCAGTTGGCTTTGGATAACGATGTTCGGCTGGAACTGGGTCGTGACGATCGCATGGGGCGTCTGCAGCGCTTTATCGGGCTATATCCGGTATTGGTGCAGCAGGGCCAGGCAGAGGGCAAACGCGTCAGCTATGTCGATCTGCGGTATGAGTCAGGCGCCTCGGTTGGCTGGTCTCCGCTGCCGCTGGATCAACAGCAGCAAACGGATGGCTCGGCGACGCGCGATCGGCAAAACAGTAATCAGCAACAGAATCAGGCACAGGCAAAACAACAATGATCAAGTCGACGGACAGAAAGCTGGTAGTTGGACTGGAGATCGGTACGGCAAAAGTCGCCGCATTGGTAGGGGAAGTTCTGCCCGATGGCATGGTCAATATTATCGGTGTGGGTAGCTGCCCGTCCCGCGGGATGGACAAGGGGGGCGTAAACGACCTGGAATCGGTAGTGAAGTGCGTACAGCGCGCGATCGATCAGGCGGAGCTGATGGCGGATTGCCAGATTTCCTCGGTGTATCTGGCGCTTTCCGGCAAGCATATCAGCTGCCAAAACGAAATCGGCATGGTGCCGATTTCCGAAGAAGAAGTCACGCTTGAAGATGTTGAGAACGTGGTTCATACCGCCAAGTCGGTACGCGTTCGCGATGAGCATCGCATCCTGCATGTGATCCCGCAGGAATATGCGATCGACTATCAGGAAGGCATCAAAAACCCGGTAGGGTTGTCCGGCGTGCGTATGCAGGCCAAGGTGCACCTGATTACCTGCCATAACGATATGGCGAAAAACATCGTTAAAGCGGTTGAACGTTGTGGTCTGAAAGTTGACCAACTTATTTTCGCCGGTCTGGCCGCCAGTTACGCGGTGCTGACCGAGGATGAGCGCGAGCTTGGCGTTTGTGTTGTGGACATTGGCGGCGGCACCATGGATATGGCGGTGTACACCGGCGGCGCGCTGCGCCACACCAAAGTGATCCCTTACGCAGGCAACGTGGTCACCAGCGATATCGCCTACGCCTTCGGCACGCCGCCGACAGATGCGGAAGCGATCAAAGTTCGGCACGGTTGTGCGCTTGGATCGATTGTTAGCAAGGATGAAAGTGTAGAGGTGCCTAGCGTCGGGGGCCGCCCTCCGCGTAGTCTGCAAAGACAGACACTGGCTGAAGTGATTGAGCCGCGCTACACCGAACTGTTGAATCTGGTCAACGACGAGATTTTGCAATTGCAGGAGCAGCTACGTCAGCAGGGGGTGAAGCATCATCTGGCAGCGGGTATTGTGCTGACCGGTGGCGCCGCCCAGATTGATGGCCTGGCAGCCTGTGCGCAACGGGTGTTTCACACCCAGGTACGCATCGGCCAACCCTTGAACATCACGGGTCTGACGGATTATGCGCAGGAGCCTTACTATTCGACCGCGGTCGGGCTGCTGCACTATGGAAAAGAGTCTCACCTTAATGGTGAGACGGAAGTAGAAAAACGCGCCTCAGTGGGCAGTTGGTTTAAACGTATCAATAGCTGGCTGAGAAAAGAGTTTTAATGTTTCAACAAAGAGATCATGCTGATTTATATCTTCTTATGATCTCGCAGCGACAGGCACAAAACGGAGAGAAACTATGTTTGAACCAATGGAACTAACCAATGACGCGGTGATTAAAGTCATCGGCGTCGGCGGTGGCGGCGGCAACGCCGTTGAACACATGGTGCGCGAGCGCATCGAAGGTGTCGAATTCTTTGCCGTTAACACAGACGCTCAGGCGCTACGTAAAACGGCTGTGGGCCAAACCATCCAGATTGGTAGCGGTATTACCAAAGGGTTGGGTGCTGGCGCAAACCCCGAAGTAGGGCGTAATTCCGCGGAAGAAGACCGCGAAGCCCTGCGTTCTGCGCTGGAAGGCGCGGACATGGTATTTATCGCAGCCGGCATGGGCGGCGGCACCGGTACCGGTGCTGCGCCAGTGGTAGCCGAAGTGGCGAAAGATCTGGGTATTCTGACAGTGGCCGTGGTTACCAAGCCTTTCAACTTTGAAGGCAAGAAACGCATGGCGTTCGCTGAGCAGGGTATCGCTGAGCTGTCCAAACACGTGGACTCCCTGATCACTATCCCGAACGACAAACTGTTGAAAGTTCTGGGCCGTGGCATCTCTCTGCTGGACGCATTCGGCGCGGCCAACGACGTGCTGAAAGGCGCGGTGCAGGGTATTGCCGAACTGATCACCCGTCCGGGCCTGATGAACGTCGACTTTGCCGACGTGCGCACCGTGATGTCCGAAATGGGCTACGCGATGATGGGTTCCGGCGTGGCCTGTGGCGAAGATCGTGCTGAAGAAGCGGCGGAAATGGCAATTTCCAGCCCGCTGCTGGAAGATATCGATCTGTCTGGCGCGCGCGGCGTGCTGGTTAACATCACGGCTGGCTTCGATCTGCGTCTGGACGAATTCGAAACCGTGGGTAACACCATCCGTGCATTCGCTTCCGACAATGCGACCGTGGTTATCGGTACCTCTCTGGATCCAGAGATGAACGACGAACTGCGCGTTACCGTTGTGGCGACCGGCATCGGCATGGACAAACGTCCTGAAATTACCCTGGTGACCAACAAACAGGCCAGCCAGCCGGTAATGGATCACCGTTACCAACAGCACGGTATGTCGCCGCTGCAACAGGAAGTGAAGCCTGCTGCCAAAGTGGTTAACGATCAGAACGCGCAGCCAAACAAAGAGCCTGATTATCTGGATATTCCTGCGTTCCTGCGTAAGCAGGCGGATTAAGAATATCCTGAGAATTTGGTATCTCCGCTCTTTGTGCTAAAATGTCCCACCGGCCATGATGTATCATTGGCCGGTAGGATGAATAACATTGCGAGATAACACGATGATCAAACAAAGGACATTAAAACGTATTGTTCAGGCGACGGGTGTCGGTTTGCATACCGGCAAGAAAGTCACGCTGACAATGCGCCCAGCGCCGGCGAATACCGGGGTCATCTATCGTCGCACTGACTTGAATCCACCGGTTGATTTCCCGGCTGATGCAAAATCCGTGCGAGATACCATGCTCTGTACTTGCCTGGTGAATGAGCATGATGTGCGTATTTCTACCGTTGAGCATCTGAATGCGGCCCTGGCCGGGTTGGGCATTGACAACATCATTGTTGAAGTTGACGCCGCCGAAATCCCGATCATGGACGGCAGCGCGAGCCCATTCGTTTTCCTGCTGTTAGACGCAGGTATCGAAGAACTGAGCTCAGCGAAGAAATTCTTGCGCATTAAAGATACCGTGCGTGTAGAAGATGGCGACAAGTGGGCAGAGCTGTCCCCGCATAACGGGTTCCGCCTCGACTTCACCATCGACTTCAACCACCCGGCGATCGATGCCAGTTCACAACGTTATCGTCTGGATTTTTCCGCCGATTCGTTTGTGCGCCAGATCAGCCGTGCGCGTACCTTCGGTTTCATGCGTGACATCGAGTACCTGCAGTCGCGTGGTTTGGCGCTGGGCGGCAGCTTCGACTGCGCCATCGTGGTGGATGACTACCGCGTGCTGAACGAAGACGGTCTGCGTTTTGAAGACGAATTCGTTCGCCATAAAATGCTCGACGCCATCGGCGATCTGTTCATGTGCGGCCACAACATTATTGGTTCGTTCACCGCATATAAGTCTGGCCATGCGCTGAACAACAAACTGTTGCAGGCAGTGCTGGCAAAACAGGAAGCCTGGGAATACGTTACGTTCCAGGACGAAGCCGAAATGCCGCTGGCATTCAAGGCACCGTCGACCGTTTTGGCATAAGCTTGGCCTGATATCGCTGATTATTGATCGCGACTGGTAGTTTTGGCACTCTCTCCGGCCAACGCTGCCAGTCGCTCCAACGTTTTGCGCAATTTTTCCGGGCTGCGGCTCGCTAATCCCCTCAACTGTTCCGCACTTTCCTGGCTCAAATGCCGCAACGGCGCAGCCGGCTTTTCGTCGCCTGGTTTTTTCTTCGCCGCATCGGCCTGTTGATTACTGCCTTTTACCATCAGCGCGGGATTAATCCTGATGTCGATCGACGACAATGATGGTAGAATTTGCCCCCGTAGTGCAGATAATAAATTAGGCTGTTCGTAGCGCAGGCGCATCATCCAGCTGGCATTTGCCGTTTCTAGCACTAAAATACCCTGTCTGAAGTTTGCGACACGGCACCAGGGGTGCAGCTGGGCTGGCAATAGTCCCTTCACTGCCCGGTTGAGTTTCAGCAACGCGATAGCGCGTTGTTGAACATCGTGTAGCGGCCCTTTGTTCGCTGCGGACGCCTCAGTAAACAGGAAATCTAATAATTGTGGACGGCTATCGCGCATGATGAGCTCCGGCGGATTATAAACTCGTGATCGGTATTCTAAATCGTTGGCGACAATTTGGCAGACGTTATTTTTGGCCTCATCTCCTGCTGGGGATGGTAGCGGCCACGCTTGGCGTCCCGCAAAATTTGTCTGGCTGCCCTGAGCAGGCCGCGTTACCGAGCAATTCGTCCAGCGTTAACCGCCAGAACTCCGCCAGCGGTGCCTTTAACAGCCTGGCGTTGCTGCAGGATGTGCATCGTCGCCCTACCTTTGGCGTCGACTATTGGCACCAGCATGCGCTTCGCACTGTCATTCGTCACCTTTCTTTTGCCCTGGCGCCGCAGGTTGCCTATGTGCGCGCACAGGAAACCGAAGCGCAAGCCGATGAGCCGCTGCAGGTAGCCCAAGCCCAACTGGCGCTGCTTTCCACGCTGAATGCGCTGCTGACGCATGAGCCCAAGCCGCCAACCATTGTCCGCGATACCCGCCACGCGGTGCTGCCAACCTTCGCGCAGCATCAGGCCGGCCTGTGGCTGGCACAGGTGCAGGGGATCCGCGCCGGGCCTGCTGCGGCCTGATCATCTTTGCCCGCCCGGGCGACTATATCCTTATGAATAACGGTAATTGATGGCCCGTTATGGCCGTCATTAAAGAGACAGTAAACATCATGTTAGTGAAATTATTGACCAAAGTTTTTGGTAGCCGTAACGACCGTACGCTGCGCCGTATGCGTAAAGTGGTTGAGCAGATTAACCGCATGGAACCGGACATGGAAAAGCTGTCCGATGATCAGTTAAAAGCCAAGACCAGCGAGTTCCGTGAGCGCCTGAAAAAAGGCGAAGTGCTGGAAAACTTGCTGCCGGAAGCATTCGCCGTGGTGCGCGAAGCCAGTAAACGCGTGTTCGGCATGCGCCATTTCGACGTACAGCTGCTGGGCGGCATGGTGCTTAACGATCGCTGCATTGCGGAAATGCGTACCGGTGAAGGTAAAACCCTGACGGCGACCTTGCCGGCATACCTGAATGCGCTGAGTGGCCGCGGTGTACACGTGGTTACCGTCAACGACTATCTGGCCCAGCGCGATGCGGAAAACAACCGCCCGCTGTTTGAATTCCTCGGCCTGACCGTGGGCATCAACCTGCCGGGCATGCCGGCGCCGGCCAAACGTGAAGCCTACGCCGCCGATATTACCTACGGCACCAACAACGAATATGGCTTTGATTACCTGCGCGACAACATGGCGTTCAGCCCGGAAGAGCGCGTGCAGCGCCCATTGCACTATGCGCTGGTGGATGAGGTCGACTCCATCCTGATCGATGAAGCGCGTACTCCGCTGATCATCTCCGGCCCGGCTGAAGACAGCTCCGAGATGTACATCAAGGTCGACAAACTGATCCCTAAACTGATCCGCCAGGAAAAAGAAGACTCTGACACTTTCCACGGCGAAGGCCACTTTTCGGTGGATGAGAAAGCACGCCAGGTGCACCTGACCGAGCGCGGTTTGATCCTGATCGAAGAGCTGCTGGTGGGCGCCGGCATTATGGATGAAGGCGAATCGCTGTATTCCCCGGCCAATATCATGCTGATGCACCACGTTACCGCCGCATTGCGTGCTCACGTGCTGTTTACCCGCGACGTTGACTACATCGTGAAAGACGGCGAAGTCATTATCGTTGATGAGCACACCGGCCGTACCATGCAGGGCCGTCGCTGGTCTGACGGTCTGCACCAGGCGGTGGAAGCGAAGGAAGGGGTGGAAATTCAAAATGAAAACCAGACCCTGGCTTCGATCACCTTCCAGAACTATTTCCGTCTGTACGAGAAGCTGGCCGGGATGACTGGTACCGCAGACACCGAAGCGTTTGAGTTCAGCTCGATCTACAAGCTAGATACCATCGTGGTGCCGACCAACCGCCCAATGATCCGTAAAGACATGCCGGATCTGGTCTACATGACCGAGAAAGAGAAAATCGCGGCGATCATCGAAGATATTCGTGAACGCACCGCCAACGGCCAGCCGGTGCTGGTGGGTACCATCTCGATCGAAAAATCCGAAGTGGTTTCCCGCGAACTGGCGAAAGCCGGTATCGACCATAAAGTACTGAACGCCAAATTCCACGCCATGGAAGCGGATATCGTGGCCCAGGCCGGCCAATCCGGTGCGGTGACCATCGCCACCAACATGGCAGGGCGTGGTACCGATATTGTACTGGGTGGTAGCTGGCAGACCGAAATCGCGCAGTTGGAAGCCCCAACCGAAGAGCAGATCGAAGAGATCAAGCAGGCCTGGAAAGTGCGCCATGACGCCGTGCTAACGGCCGGCGGGCTGCACATTATCGGTACCGAGCGCCACGAATCACGCCGTATCGACAACCAGCTGCGAGGCCGTTCCGGCCGCCAGGGTGATGCCGGTTCTTCCCGTTTCTACCTGTCGATGGAAGATGCCCTGATGCGTATCTTTGCCTCCGATCGCGTGTCCAATATGATGCGTAAGCTGGGGATGAAAGAAGGCGAAGCGATTGAGCACCCATGGGTGACCAAGGCGATCGCCAACGCACAGCGTAAAGTAGAAAGCCGCAACTTTGACATCCGTAAACAGCTGCTGGAATACGATGATGTGGCCAACGACCAGCGCCGCGCCATTTACAGCCAGCGTAATGAACTGCTGGATGTGTCCGACGTCAGTGAAACCATCAACAGCATCCGCGAAGACGTCTTCAAGGCGACGATTGATAACTACATTCCGCCGCAGTCGCTGGAAGAAATGTGGGATGTGGCGGGGCTGGAAGATCGCCTGAAGAAAGATTTCGATTTGGCACTGCCGCTTGCCGAGTGGCTGGACAAAGAGCCGGAACTGCATGAAGAAACGCTGCGTGAGCGTATTCTGGATAAGGCCAAGGAAGAATATCTGCGCAAGGAAGAGGTGGTCGGCAGCGAAATGATGCGCAACTTTGAGAAGGGCGTGATGCTGCAAACCCTGGATTCGTTGTGGAAAGAGCATCTGGCGGCGATGGATTACCTGCGCCAGGGCATCCACTTGCGTGGCTACGCGCAAAAGGATCCGAAGCAGGAATATAAACGTGAATCCTTCGCCATGTTTGCCGCGATGCTGGAATCGCTGAAGTATGAAGTGATCAGCGTGCTCAGCAAAGTTCAGGTGCGGATGCCGGAAGAGGTTGAGGCCCTGGAACAGCAGCGCCGCAGCGAAGCAGAACGCCTGGCCCAGCAGCAACAGTTGAGCCATCAGGATGAAAATTCGCTGGCCGTTGATGACCCCAATACGCCAGCCGTCGCTGAGCGCAAGGTTGGCCGTAACGATCCTTGCCCATGCGGTTCAGGCAAAAAGTACAAACAGTGCCACGGCCGCCTGCAGAAATAATGCCGGTACTGCGGTAAAAAGATTGGCGGCATCCGGCAGCGGGTGCCGGCCAAACGTAAGGGGATCAGCATGCTGGTCCCCCTCTTTTTGGGGATGCTAACCGGCGCCCTGGGTTTATATCTGGAGACGCGATGAAACAATTGAATATCGCCGTTGGCATTATCCGCAACGCCCGGCAGGAAATCTTCCTCACCCAGCGTGCCGCCGATTCACATATGGCGGGCTTTTGGGAATTTCCCGGTGGCAAGATAGAAGCCGGGGAAACCGCCGAGCAGGCGTTAACGCGTGAGCTGCAGGAAGAAACCGGTATTGACGTGCAGCAGGCCACCCCGCTGGAAGTGGTTGAGCACCGTTTTGATGATAGGATCGTGACGCTGCATTTCTATCTGGTAGAGCAGTGGTGCGGTGAGCCGTATGGCCGGGAAGGGCAACCGATGCGCTGGGCCAGGCAGGCCGATTTGCAGGCGGCTGATTTCCCGCCGGCGAACGCCACGATTATTCAACTGCTGGTGGCGCAGGCAAACCCGGCAGTGTGATCTGTGCCAGCCTGGCGTTAGCGCGCCAGGCCATTTCCTGCAGACGGCCTACTCCTTGTCTTCTTCGCTCCACTCTTCGCTTTCCGTTAGATCGCTTTGGCTTGCTATCCGCTTTTCTTCTGCCGCCCATTCGCCAAGATCGATGAGCTGGCAGCGTTTGCTGCAGAACGGGCGAAAGGGGCTGACTTCTCCCCAGACCACACCTTTACCACAGGTTGGGCACTTCACTACGGTCGTCATTGCTTTTCCTTACCCCTGCGGCTTGGCGAGGGCGTATTTTTTTCTGATAAATTAACAACAGGCCAGAGCGAACGTTAGCCGTTCCGCAACCTTGCCGTGCTCGCTGTCCAGCGGCAGGAAGCGGATGGCATAGCGCGTTTTATGGCCGGAAATTTGTGGGTAGAGCTGATATTCCAGGTTGATACGCAGGCGCAGCAGATCGGCTCCTTCGGCATTGTCCTGGAAAAAGCCATTCAGGCTGATCTGGTTTTGGAACTGGCCGGATTTACGGATCAGATCCAACACCATCGACAGGGAATGGCTGAGCGGCTGCAGCGTTTCCAGCCAGGCGCTGACGTCATGATCGCGCTGGTGCTGCGGGATATGCATCCACATATGCAGCGTGGGCAAATCGAAACTGCAGCAGCCGCCGGGGATACTCAAGCGCTGGCGCACCAACGCAATCAGGCGATCCTCGCGCAAAGCCTGCCCCAGCCGCGGGGCGGCCATCAGTGATGACGCGCATTGTTTGAGTTGGTCACGCAGTTGGTTGACCAGGGTCATGTCCACGCCCGGCACGTCTGCCCACTGCAGCAGTTTTTGCTGCTGGCGTTCCAGCTCTTTTAGCAGTTCGGTACGCACTTCGCCGCGCTCCAGCACATCCAACAGATCGGCGACGGCGCGGAAAAACGTCAGGGCAATGGCGGTACTGTCCAATGCTTGCTGCTGGTACAACTGCTGTAAAAGAAACTCGATGCGCAGCCAGGTGCGCATTTTTTCATTCAGCGGGTGTTCAAAAAGAACGGTAGGGGAAACATCGCTCATTCGGTGTAATCCTGTTGGGGCGCTGATGCCGCCAATTCTAGATAGCGTTGATGTAATAGTGCGACAGCGGGTTCAATATCCCGCAGGTTGCCGCTGTTATCAATGACGTCGTCGGCCACCGCCAGGCGTTGGTGGCGCGTGGCCTGGGCCGACAAGATATTGAGTGCCTGCTCGCGGCTGCTGCTGTCGCGGGCCATGGTTCTGGCCAGTTGCGTCTCGCGATCGGCATCGACCACCAGCACCCGGTCGGCGCGCGTATGCAGATCGTTTTCCACCAGCAGCGGCACCACCCACAAGGCATAGGGGCTGCTGGCCAGGGCCAACTGACGCTGTGTTTCCTGATGGATCAGCGGATGGAGGTGCTGATTCAGCCAGGCTTTTTCCGCCGGGTGGTTGAAAATAAGTTGGCGCAGCCTGGCGCGGTCAAGCGAACCGTCCGCCTGTAATATTTCATTACCAAAATGCGTGGCGATCGCCGCCAGCGCAGGGGTGCCTGGCTCGACGACCTGGCGGGCGATCACATCGGCATCGACGATGGTGGCGCCAAAGCGCGCAAAAGCGTTAGCGACGGTGGTTTTGCCGCTGCCGATACCGCCTGTCAACGCAACAATATAGGCCATGGTTTAGGCGCACCCTGAGTTCACGAAAAGAATAGAGGAATCATAAAGCGCTGGCGCAGAAGTGCAAGCCGGTAGCAACGCGGGCCGCATTTGCCATTAAGGAGTGACAGGCCAACCAGCAAGGGGAACCGGTGCCGGATCATACTGGTAGACTGCGATGATTGTAGCGCACATTCGGGCACAATCGCAGTCTTGCCGCGTGATTATTCGCGCGTATGATAGTTTTACTGGAACTGGCATCAACGGGCTGCCGCTGTTGGCCGCACATCGGCTCATGCAGCGTAGTCACCCATTTGTCCCATCGCGCACCGCCGCCATTAACCAGGAAATCATTCGCTATGCGTATTGAGGAAGATTTGAAGCTGGGTTTTAAGGATGTGTTGATCCGCCCAAAACGCTCTACGCTGAAAAGCCGCTCTGAGGTTGAGTTGGAACGTCAGTTTACCTTTAAACATTCCGGCAGCAGTTGGTCTGGCGTGCCGATCATCGCCGCCAATATGGATACCGTGGGTACGTTCCGCATGGCTGAAGCGCTGGCCGCGTTTGATGTTCTCACCGCTGTGCATAAACACTATAGCGTGGCGCAGTGGGAGGCATTTATCCAGCGGGTGCCGGAATCGGTTTTGCGCCATGTCATGGTATCGTCCGGCACTTCAGCGGCTGATTTTACCAAGTTAACGCAGATCCTGGCGCTCTCCCCGGCGCTGAAATTCATTTGCATTGACGTTGCCAATGGCTATTCCGAACATTTCGTTAATTTCCTGCAGAAAGCGCGTGAAGCCTGCCCGGATAGCGTTATCTGCGCGGGCAACGTGGTCACCGGGGAAATGGTGGAAGAACTGCTGTTGTCTGGCGCGGATATCGTCAAAGTGGGGATCGGCCCCGGCTCGGTCTGCACCACGCGGGTGAAAACCGGCGTCGGCTACCCGCAGCTTTCCGCGGTGATCGAATGCGCCGACGCGGCGCACGGGCTTAGCGGGCAGATCGTCAGTGATGGCGGTTGCTCGGTGCCTGGCGATGTGGCGAAAGCGTTTGGCGGCGGCGCCGACTTTGTGATGTTGGGCGGTATGCTGGCCGGGCATGACGAATGTGAAGGCACCATCGTGGAAGAAAATGGCGAGCAGTTCATGCTGTTTTACGGCATGAGCTCGGCTTCCGCGATGGAGCGCCACGTCGGCGGCGTGGCGGAATACCGCGCGGCGGAAGGCAAAACCGTCAAGCTGCCTCTGCGGGGCGAAGTGGCGCTGACCGTGCGCGATATTCTGGGGGGCCTGCGTTCCGCCTGCACCTACGTGGGGGCGAGCCGTTTGAAAGAGCTGACCAAACGCACCACCTTTATTCGCGTGACGGAGCAGGAAAACCGCGTCTTTACCAACCGGTAATCGGCGCGTGGTTTAAGCGGAACCCCGTGCTATTGCGGGGCTTCGCCTAGCTTAGGATGTTCCCCATTTGGAAGATGGGTAAATACATGGCGATCACCAAGGCGCCGACGATAGCGCCGACCACCAGCATCAGCATCGGCTCCAGCGTTTGCGCCAGGGTATCGGCCAATTCATGTGTTTGCTGTTCATGCCATTGAGCCAGTTTGCCCAGCAGGGTATCCAGCGAGCCCGACTCTTCCCCAACCCGCACCAGTTGCTGGCATAGCGGCGGAAACAGCGCCTGTTGTGCCAGCGCATGGTGGAAGGTTGATCCCTGTGCCAACTGCTGTTGGATCGCGTTAAGCGCCTGGCGAAAGAACAGGTTGCTCACGCTCACCGCTGCCGCCTCCAGCCCTTCGACCAGCGTTAACCCGGCAAGCTGGGTCATGTGCAAGATATGGAAAATCTGGCTGAGGCAGCCGCCGCTCACCAACCGGGAAACCAGCGGCAGCCGCAGCAAAGCCCGCTGCTCACGCTGCCGCCAGTGCGGCAACGGGTGCAGCTTACGCAGATAGAACAAGATCAGCAGGGCCGCCGATATCGCCAGATAAGGGCCAGCGTGGATCAGCAGCATGGAAAGGTTTAATAGCCATTGGGTGAAGCTGGGGAGCGGGGCATTAAACGATTGATATACCTTGGCGAATTCAGGCAATACCATGGTCAGCATCAGAGTACTGACCAGCATGGCCACGGCGCAGATAAATAGCGGGTAACGCAGGGCCTTGGCGACCTTCTTGTGCAATTTTTGCTGTTGCTCCTGCTGCTGGGCAAGCTTGACGCAGCAGCCATCCAAATTGCCGGTTAACTCGCCGATGGCAATCAGCTTTGCGTAAAGTACCGGAAAAACATGCGGATAGTGGGCGAGTGCGGCGGAAAACGCGTGTCCCTGAGCGACCTGCTCGGCAACGCCGCGCAGCAGGCAGCGCCAGGCTGGCGAGGGGTGCTCGCGCGCCAGCAGTTGCAGCCCGTGGATCAGCGGCAGGCCAGCCTGCAGCAGCGTGGCCAACTGGCGGGTGAACTGAATCAGCGGCTCACCGCGCCAGTGGTGCGTAAAGATCCACTTGCCGCTGGCGATTCGGTATGGCTGTAGCCCCTGATCGATCAACTGTTGGCAAACATGCTGCTTGCTGATTTGCAGCGTTTCGCCCTGGCATAATTCCCCATGGCGATCAATTGCCTGCCACAGGAACAAGCGTTGCTTCTCCATCAGCGCGTTTCCGCGCCAGCGGTGACACCGAGTACTCGATACACTTCTTCCAGCGACGTGGTGCCCTGTGCCGCCTGTTCCAGCCCTGCCTGCAGCAAGGTTTTTTGCCCTTGCCGCTGGGCAATCTGCGCCAACTGCCCGGCGGTGGCATTTTGTATCAAACCCTCTTGCACTTCCGGGGTTATCGCCAGCAGTTCGTAAATGCCGATCCGGCCGTAATAGCCGCTAAGGCAATGCTCACAGCCTTCGGCACGCCATGGCGTCAGCGGTTCTGGCCACAGGGCGGTGGGGAAAGCGGCCGTCTCGCTTAGCGGGTAACGGCAATGGCGGCACAGGCGGCGCAACAGGCGCTGGGCGACCACCAGCTTCAGGCAGGCGGCGAGCAGGTAGCCCGGTATCGCCATCTGCGCCAGGCGCGCCAACGTTTCGCTGGTAGAGTTGGTGTGCAACGTTGAGAGCACCAGATGGCCGGTTTGCGCGGCTTTCACTGCGATCTCGGCCGTTTCCCTGTCACGGATCTCGCCGATCATGATCACGTCAGGATCCTGGCGCAGCAGAGCGCGTAGTACGCGGGAGAAACCCAGCTCGGCCTTGCTGTTGATCTGCGTTTGGTTGATGCCGAATACCGGGATCTCTACCGGATCCTCCACGCTGCACAGGTTGGTTTGGCTGTCGTTAAGCTGCCGCAGGCCGCTGTAAAGCGTAACGGTTTTACCGCTGCCGGTGGGCCCGGTTACCAGGATCAACCCCTGCGGATGACCCAGTGCGTTGGCATACAGGTTTAATGCCTCCTGGCTCATGCCGAGCTGGGCCAGCGGCAGTTCCTGACGCTCGCTCTGCAGGATCCGCAGGACGATCTTTTCACCGTGCAGCGTGGGCAGGGTGGCGATGCGCATTGAGTAGCGGGTGTTGTCCAACTGCACGCTGAGTTGGCCATCCTGGGGCAGGCGGCGTTCGGCAATATCCAGCCGCCCCATGATCTTCAACCGTGCCGCAATGCGTGCGGCCATTGGGAACGGCGGGGAAGGGACGGTTTGCAGCACGCCGTCGATGCGCAAGCGGATCCGCAGTGTTTGCGGATAGGGCTCAAAATGGATGTCGGACGCCCGGCGTTGAATGGCGGCGCGCAGCGTCTGATTGATGAACTGCACCACCGGGGCTTCGCTGTCTTCGTCCAGTGAGGGAACGTCCTGCGCCTGCGTTTCCGGTTCGCCCTGCTGCTGGCGTGTATTTTGCGCCTGTTCCAGGCGCGCCGCCGCCCATTGCTGCACGTTAATATGTTTACCGGTGGCGAAGCGCAATGCATCCAGAAGATCGGCTGGGATCGCATGTTGTACGGCAATGGTGAGCTGCTGTTCATCTTCGCTAACGGCAAGCGCTTGATAGCGCTGGCAGAGTGCATGGATTTCATTGCTGATTGCCATGGCGATCACCCCGCCGCATCATCAAAGCGGAACACGCTCTGGCAGCTTTCCTGCAATGCGCTGTTTTCACTGCTGCAGCGGCGCGTCCAGCGCGTCAGGCCTGTGCTGTCTTGCACCGGGTTCAGCATCACCGTCAGGCTTTGCAGCGTTTGGCTGCCGGTCAGGGTAATGATGCCCTGGCTGACGGCGATATTGCTGACGTAACGTGATGTCGTGGCGTTAGGGATCCCCTGGCTGCCGGTGTTGCAACCGCTGGCGGTGCCGCTATTTTCCAGCAGGCATAGCTCTACTGCCATTTTGTAAGGCACCATCGCCTGCAGCATATCGGTCAGCGACGCCTTTTGCAGATAGCGTTGATAAGCGGGAATGCCGATGGCGCTCAGGATGGCGATGATGGCGATCACCACCATCAACTCGATCAGGGTAAAGCCGCGTTGCGTTTCCATATGCCACGTTCTCCATAGTGATGTGAAGAGCAACATAATGCGCTTTCCCGTGGAGGGCGAGGGGCTTTGGGCAACGGTGCGTGCGGCTACGGTAGCAATGGCTTAGCGTTACATCGGGCTGGAAAAAAATGCGTTATGTTCCGCAATGTTGATGGCCTGGCCGCGCTGCGCGATGTTGAGCGCGGCCGGCCAGGCGGCGGTGTGCAGCGGTAGAATAGCCCGCCGGTAAAACGTTAGCGTTCAGCGCCCGGTTACGGCAAAGGGGACGGCAGTGTAATCAACCACAGCTCGTTGTCAGCCTCCGGTTTTTGCAACGGCACCACTTCCAGCGTGGTGTTGGTGGCAGTGCCGTCCCGCATCAGTTTACCGTCGGGGCCGGTTTGGTAATCGCCAACCTTGTCTTTTGCTTTCAGCGGGGATTTCAACGTGGAACGCAGGCCGAAATCGTTATCGTTGATGACCGCCAGCGTGTGTTTATCAACCATTGCCAGGCCTTCAACCTTTTCCTGTTGCCAACCCAGTTTACGCAGATCAACCAGTTCGCGTTTTTGCGCCAGGCGAATGCCGCGTTTGGCCAACTGTTCGCTATCGTCAAATTCCGGTGCTTTGCCGTTCGCATCAAAGGGGGTCAGATCGGTGGCCTGGCTCATGTCCACCAGATAGATGCGGTTCTGCATCTGCTTATCTTTGTCTGCGCCTTGCTCCACCAGCAGGATGCGTTGATTATCCAGCGCGACGATATCGCCGATTTTGGCATCTTTGGCCTTTTTATAGCTGTCAATATTGATGGGGTAACCCACCATCTGGCTGGCGCCGGTTTCCGGGTTGAACATCACCAGGCGGGTGAACTGCGCTTTGTTCTTACTTTTTCCGTTGATATCCAGCGTGCTTTGCACCGCCATCACCAGGGTGCCGTTTGGCAACCGGGTCAGCCCTTCAAAGCCGCGGTTGGGCTGGCGCCATTTAATAATGGCCGGCAGACCGGTCGCGACGGACTGCTCGGCGCCGCTGGGCGTTGGGCCAAATTTTTTCAGGATTTTCCCTTGCGCATCAATATGGATCAGGAACGGGCCATACTCGTCGCACAGCCAGAAACCGCCGTTGCCATCGGGCGTGATCCCTTCGGTATCCAGGCCGCGTTGGCTGGTGCTCAGGGGAAGTAAAGCATCATTCAACGCCACTTCATTGGTGGAGCCGATGAAATTCTCCGGCAGCGGCAGGCCATTTATCGGGCCTTGTTCATCGTGCAACGGGCGTGGGTTGACGGCCTGCGCCGCCTTGGCGCTGACTTTGATATCCATAATTAACGGGGTATAGCCGGGGTTGGCGAAGATCTTGGCTTCTTTATCACCCACCGGCGGCGCATCGGCATTGGGGCCGCGATCGGTCAGCGTGGTGAACAACAGATCGTCGCCCTGTTTCCCCATAAAATAGAGGCCAGACCCGATGCCTATCGGCAGGCCATGGGGAAAGTGACTGGCGAATTTCCCTTGATAAGCCACGCGTTCCCCGGCGGGAAACGTCACCACATAGCGGGTGGTTTTTTCACCTTCCGCCAGGGCGTTTAAAGATATCAATCCGGTGAGTAATAGCGGTAATAACTTATATTTCATCGTATTACACTCTTGTGTGCCCTGCCGGCAAGGCAGAAGGCGTGTGCGTTTCTGATTAGGAAGACAGCAGCTTAAATAACGGGTGTGTCATTTACATGACGGCCGCCATGCCGCCGCCGTGCGGGGATGACGGCCGCACGGGCGGGCGGACTGGGGAAGAAGCGGTCAGCGGGGTTCGTCGAAGCGCAGCGACAGATCGAGCGCGGTCACATTCTTGGTCAACGCCCCGACGGAAATATAGTCAACGCCGGTTTGCGCATACGCGCGTAGCGTGTCACGGGTGACGTTGCCGGAAATCTCCAACTGAGAGCGCCCCTGGGCCAGGGTGACGGCCTCGCGCATCATGTCAATGCTGAAATTATCCAGCATCACGATATCCGCGCCGGCATCAAGCGCCTGCTGCAGCTCATCCAATGATTCGACCTCGACTTCTACCGGCACATCGGCATGCAACCAGAAGGCCTGTTCGACGGCCTTTTTTATCGATCCGGCGGCGATAATGTGGTTTTCCTTAATCAGGAACGCATCGGAAAGCCCCAGGCGGTGATTGCTACCGCCGCCGCAGAGCACGGCGTATTTCAGCGCGGTACGCAGCCCCGGCAGCGTTTTTCGCGTATCCAGCAGGCGGGTTTGGGTGCCTTCCAGCAGCGCAACGTAGCGGCTGACTTCCGTGGCTACACCAGACAGCGTCTGGATGAAGTTCAGCGCCGTGCGTTCGCCGGTCAGCAACGTGCGCGCCGGGCCGCTCAGTTGGCACAGCGGCTGATTCGGCACCAGCGTATCGCCGTCGGCAACCAGCCAGGTGGTTTTGACCTTATTGCCCAGCTGAATGAAGACCTCATTCAGCCAGCGTTGCCCGCAGAACACGCCGGCTTCCCGGGTGATCAGGGTAGCGCTGGCCTGCTTGTCTGCGGGCAGTAACTGTGCGGTGATATCGCGATCGGCATCCACTTCGCCGCCCAAATCTTCACGCAGGGCCTGGGCAACGGCGTAGGGGATATCGCTTTCAATGCGTTCGAGCAGCTCGGCGCGGCGGCTGTCGGCACTGTAACGGCGTGTCGGCATAGGAAACTCCGAAATGGGCGGTAAGGGGATTGTGGAACATGCTACTCTGTTGCCAGGGCAAGTACCACTCATGCCTTAACCGTTTCTTTTGATAGCGGATTGCTGTGGCGGCTCATCATTTCGGCAACGTTATTATCCGGTAGGCAACCTTATCGGATCCTGTCGATCAGGGGGCTGGCCTGTTATTGGATGGGCATTGATATGCGTATCTCTGGAATCATGCGATAAATCCCGCTGCGCAACGCCGGGAGTACATAAAAGGAGAGGGCTGGCTCATGACGCTGTTTACGTTGTTACTGGTTCTGGCATGGGAACGTTTGTTCAAGCTGGGTGACCATTGGCAGTTGGATCATCGTATTGCCGGGGTGTTCCAGCGGCTGCGCCGCTTTTTACTGCCGCAGACGCTGGCGCTGGTTATTGTCTGGATGGCCGTGGTGTGGGCGATTCTGGGGATCAGCCACGGCCTGTTTTTTGGCGTGGTGACACTGCTGTTATGGATTGTGATTGGCCTGCTGTGCATTGGCGCCGGGATTATTCGCAAACACTATCGCGCCTATCTGAAGGCGGCCAGGCAGGGTGATGCCGACGCCTGCGCCCAGATGTCGGAAGAATTGGCGCTGATTCACGGCTTACCGGTGGATTACAGCGAGGAGGAACGACTGCGGGAGTTGCAAAACGCCTTGCTGTGGATTAACTACCGCTATTATCTTGCCCCGTTGTTCTGGCTGGTGGTCGGCGGGCCGTATGGGCCGATTGCGCTGGCAGGCTATGCGTTCCTGCGCGCTTATCAAACTTGGCTGGCGCGCCACCATACCCCGTTGCAGCGTTCACAGTCGGGCATCGACTGGCTGCTGCACTGGGTTGATTGGATCCCGGTGCGCCTGGCTAGCCTGGCGTATGCGATGTTTGGCCACGGCGAGAAAGCCTTGCCGGCGTGGTTTGCTTCGTTGGGGGATTTTCGCACCTCGCAATATCAGGTACTGACTTCGCTAGCGCAGTTTTCGTTAGCGCGTGAGCCCCATGGCGATGCAGTGCAGACCCCACGGGCTGCAGTGACGCTGGCGCGTAAAGTGACGATGATTATTGTGGTTGTGGTCGCGATATTAACGATCTACGGGGCGCTGACCTAAGCCGAAGCAGGGCCGCGTGATTGCGGCCCCGCTATGCGGTGATTACAGTTGGCTAAAGCAGCGGCGTGCGGCATCAATGGTGCGTTGGATATCATCTTTGCTGTGCGCCACGGACATAAATCCGGCTTCGAAGGCGGAAGGCGCCAGATAGACGCCTTCATCCAACATCAGGTGGAAGAAGCGTTTGAAACGCTCAACGTCACACTGCATCACGTCCTGGTAGCAGGTAATGGCTTCGGCATCGCTGAAGAACAGCCCGAACATGCCGCCAACGCGGTTGACGACCAGCGGAATATTCTCTTCGCGCGCGGCGTCCAACAGCCCCTGCGCCAGCATTTCCGTCAGTTCGGTCAAGGTTTGGTGCAAGCCCGGCTGCGCCACTTCATTCAGGCAGGCGTAGCCTGCGGCCATGGCGATAGGGTTGCCGGAAAGGGTGCCGGCCTGATAAACCGGCCCGGTTGGCGCCAGCGCCGCCATCACCTCGCGGCGGCCGCCGAATGCCCCCACCGGCATGCCGCCGCCGATGATTTTGCCCAGGCAGGTCAGATCCGGCACCACGTCATAGTAAGCCTGGGCGCCGGCCAGCGCCACGCGAAAACCGGTCATGACTTCATCGATAATCAACAGCGCCCCGTACTCATCGCACAGCGCGCGCAGGCCCGGCAAGAAGCCCGGCAGCGGCGGCACGCAGTTCATGTTGCCGGCCACCGGCTCAACGATGATACAGGCGATATCAGCAGGGTACTGTTCGAATGCGCTGCGTACCGAATCCAGATCGTTATAGCTGCAGGTCAGGGTATGTTTGGCGAAGTCTGCCGGCACCCCTGGCGAATTTGGTTGCCCAAGAGTCAGGGCGCCGGAGCCGGCTTTAACCAGCAGGCAGTCGGCATGGCCGTGGTAGCAGCCTTCAAACTTGATGATTTTATCGCGGCCGGTATAGCCGCGCGCCAGGCGGATTGCGCTCATGGTGGCTTCAGTGCCGGAGTTGACCATGCGCACCATGTCCATGGTTGGCACCAGTTCGGTCACCAGCGCCGCCATTTTCACTTCCATTTCGGTCGGTGCGCCGAAGCTCAGGCCGCGTTCGGCCGCTTCGATAACGGCGTTGCGAATGGCCGGGTGGTTGTGGCCCAGCACCATCGGGCCCCAGGAGCCGACGTAATCAATATAGGCTTTACCATCGGCATCATAGAGATAAGCGCCGTCAGCCCGCTCAATGAACAGCGGCACCCCGCCGACGCCGGTGAATGCACGCACCGGGGAGTTAACCCCGCCGGGGATTAACTGCTGCGCCTGGGCGTACAGACTTTCGGACTTGCTGTGTAAGCTCATAAATCGGCTCCTGGATTCTCAATAAATGGTTCGACGCAGGCTATTCTAGAGAAGTGCGCGCCGTTATGAAACGGTTAACCGGGGCAGGGCATGCCGGCATCGGCGGCATTTTTCGCCGGCTTTGCGGGCGAATGGTTTAAAAGGTGCCAATAAAATGCGCCTAATGCGGCGAATACTTGAACACAGCACTGGGGTATTGGATAATTAAAGGCATTAATCAGGCTGCCGTTGTAGTAACCTGATGCTGAACAATGTTGGGAGTTAAGTATGAGTGATGAAACAGCAGCACTGCCCCTGCAATTTACCGAGGCGGCAGCAAACAAGGTGAAATACCTGATTGCTGATGAAGAAAACCCAAACCTGAAACTGCGGGTCTACATTACCGGCGGCGGCTGCAGCGGATTCCAGTACGGTTTCACGTTTGACGATAAGGTTAATGAAGGCGATATGACCATTGAAAAGCAGGGCGTTGCGTTGGTGGTCGATCCGATGAGCTTGCAATACCTGGTAGGTGGTTCGGTGGACTACACCGAAGGGCTGGAAGGCTCACGCTTTGTGGTCACTAACCCGAACGCCAAAACCACCTGCGGCTGCGGTTCTTCGTTCAGTATCTGATCCTGCCTAATCAACCACCGCCGGCCGGTGGTCGTTGCTTCCCCCCGCGTTTGTTGTTGCCGGTGCGGGGGAGAAGCTCCGTGTAATCAATTTCCCCAACTCATTATGATGCGCCCGTATGGGGCGGATCAGTGAATGTCTGCCAGCCGGCTGCACAGTTGCTGCGCCGCCAGCATGATGCGTGGCCCAGGGCGATTAAACCAGTCTGCATCCAGCGCGATGATTGGCACCTGCAACTGCGGCGCCCAAAACGCTTTGGCATTGGCCAGCTCTTGCGCACCACCGCTGATCACGATCGCCTGCGGCTGGCGCGCCAGCACCTGCTCGCGGCTAACCTGCGGCCAGGGGATACGGCTGTCGGCAAAGATATTCTGCGCGCCGCACAGCGCCAGTAGCTGGCTTTGCAGCGTCGCTCCCGAGCTGGTAAACAGCGGTTGGGTGCCAAATTGCAACAGCACCCGTTTCGGCGGCAGGTGTGCGTATTGGGCTTGTAATTGTGTGGCTTGCCGGCGGATACGGTCGGCGGCCTGATGCGCGGCTTCGGGATGAGGGCTGTATTGCGCCAAATCGTCCAGTTCCTGGGCTACCTCATCAATGCGTTTGGCATCGGCATAGAAAATTGGGATGCCGAGCGCGGCAAGCTGATCCAGCACCCGCTGCGGATTGCCGCTGCGCCAGGCCAGGATAAGATCCGGTTTTAGCGCCAATACCCGTTCCAGGTTAATCCCTTGCCATGAAGCCACCTGCTCCAAGTTGCGCGCGGCGGGGGGATAATCGGAAAACGCGCTGGCTGCCACCAACACCTCACCCATGCCGGCGGCATAGGCCAGTTCGGTGGTGCTGGGGGCCAGGCTTATCACCCGTTGGGCGCCAAACGCCGGCGATGCCAGCCATAGCGCCAGGCCCCACAGCAGGAGCGTAAGCCGGCGTTTCACCTTAATGGCGTTTCGCCAGCGCCTGCAACATGGCGTTAACCATCAGGGTGGACTGCTTAGCGGCGACGATGAGGAATTCTTCAAAGCTCATGTGCGATTCGTGGTCGGCCACATCGGAAATGGCGCGCACTACCACAAACGGCGTACCAAACAGGTAGCAGACGTGGCCGATAGCGGCGGCTTCCATCTCAACTGCGGCCACCGCCGGGAAGGTGGCGCGGATGCGCGCCAGCGGCTCGGCGCCGTTGATGAAGGCATCGCCGCTGCAGATTAGGCCGCGCACCGCGTGCATATCCAGTTGCTTGATGCAGCTTTCCGCCAGGGCAATCAGCGCCTCATCTGCGTTAAACGCCGCCGGGCAGCCGGCCATCTGGCCCGGTTGATAACCAAAGGCGGTTACGTCGGCATCGTGATAGCGCACTTCGCTGGAAACCACGATATCACCCACTTTCAGCGTTGGCGCCAGGCCGCCGGCGGAGCCGGTGTTGATCACCACATCCGGCTTGCAGTGTTCCAGCAGCAGGGTGGTGCCCATCGCCGCCGACACTTTACCAATGCCGGATTTCAGCAGCGCCACGTCAACGCCGTTCAGTTGGCCGGTATAGATTTCGCAACCCGCGCGTACAAGGGTCTGGCGGTTCTGGATTTGCTCGCGCAGCAGGGTGACTTCTTCTTCCATTGCGCCGATGATGCCTACTTTCATAACTAACACTCGCTGATTGGGGTGAACATTGCGCCATAGTCTATCATGGCTCTCAATGAGAGATAATCCGTTGCATCCGCTGCCGGGAATTGCTATCACGGGGGCTGGTGCGCAACGGTAGGGGAAACAGATGTCCGGGATCGACTTTAAGCAAAAAATCAGCTTCCAGCGGCCATTCAGCAAGCCGATCGTGGCTGAGGAAGAGTACGAGATTATCCGTCAGTTTGAGAGCGATCGCGGGCGTATCGTCAACTCAGCCGCTATCCGCCGGCTGCAGCAGAAAACCCAGGTTTTCCCGCTGGAGCGCAACGCCGCCGTGCGCAGCCGCCTGACCCACTCCATGGAAGTACAACAGGTGGGGCGGCATATCGCCAAAGAGATCCTCAACAGTTTCAAGCAGCAAAAGCGTGTGGATGCGCTGGGCCTGGTCCGGCTGCTGTCGCCTTTTGAAAGCATCGTCGAAATGGCTTGCCTGATGCACGATATCGGCAACCCGCCATTCGGCCATTTTGGCGAATCGGCGATCAATGACTGGTTCCGCCAGCGGTTGGTGCCGGCCAGCGGCGGCCACGAGCCTAACGGCCAGGATAACTGCCAGGTTGCCGTGCTGCGCCTGCAGGAAGGGCAAAGCGATCTTAACCAACTGCGCAGCCGCATCCGCCAGGATCTAAGCAATTTTGAAGGCAATGCGCAGGCGATCCGCATGGTGCATACCCTGCTGAAGCTGAATCTGACCTATGCACAGGTGGGCTGTATTTTGAAATATACCCGCCCGGCGTATTGGTCCGGCGACATTCCGGCCAGCCATGACTATTTAATGAAGAAGCCAGGTTTTTATCTGGCAGAAGAAGCCTTTGTCGACAGGTTGCGCCGGGAATTGAATATAGGTGAATTCGAACGTTTCCCATTAACTTATATTATGGAGGCGGCCGATGATATTTCTTATTGTGTGGCCGACCTGGAAGATGCGGTGGAAAAAAACATTTTCACCGTCGAGCAGCTTTATCAACATTTAATCCAGGAATGGGGCGAAGTAAAAAGCGGCGATCTGTTTGATAAAACCGTCGCCAGCGCCTTTCGCAAGCTCGATCGCGGGGGCGCCCGGCGCAGCGCGGAAGATCACTTCTTCATGTACCTGCGGGTATTCACCGTGGCTCGCCTGGTGCCGCACGCGGCGCAGCGCTTTATCGATAACCTGGAGAGCGTCTATCAGGGCACCTTTAACCAGGCGCTGTTGGAGGACTCCAGTCCCGAGTTCCGCCTGCTGAAAATTTTCAAGAATGTCGCTTCAAAACATGTGTTTAATCACCCGGAAGTGGAGCAGCTTGAGCTGCAGGGTTACCGGGTTATCAGTGGGTTGCTGGATATTTACAGCCCGCTGTTGGCCATGCCGCTGGCCGCGTTCAGCCAGTTGGTGCGTGAAGACACTCACCGCGGTTACCCGATTGAAACGCGCTTGTTCCATAAGCTTTCCACCAAACACCGCCTGGCCTATGTGGAAGCGGTGGAAGGGCTGCAGCGCCTTTCACCCGAGCAGCAGGCGGTGAGCGAATATTATTTCCGCGCGCGTTTGTTGCAGGATTATATCAGCGGCATGACCGATCTTTATGCCTATGACGAATATCGGCGATTAATGGCGGCGGAATAATTAATAGGCAAAGCAACCCGTTATTTTGGCGCTGACGTTCCTGCGGGGGGAATTATTTCGAGTTTTGTAAAGACGGACAATATTTGTTTACTATTGCGGCGTGCATTGTCCTGAACTTCGGGCGATAAATAAACTCTGATTAGGCACACAAGAATGCAATCTTTCCTTGAATGACTTTTCTAAGAGACACACAGATGAAAAAAACCGCATTAGTTTTGAGCGCCCTGGCATTCAGTATTGGTATGGCTGTAGGGCCGGTTACGGCCAGTGCGGCGGATGTGGTTGCACCCAGCGCCACGTCGCAGCAGTTGCCAAGCCTGGCTCCCATGCTGGAAAAAGTGATGCCTTCCGTAGTGAGCATCAACGTTGAAGGCAGCACCACGGTGAATACGCCGCGTATGCCGCAGCAGTTCCAACAGTTCTTCGGCGAGAATTCTCCTTTCTGCCAGGACGGTTCGCCGTTCCAGGGTTCGCCAATGTGCCAGGGCGGCGGCCAGGGCCAGGGTGGGCAAAGCACGCAGGAGAAATTCCAGGCGTTGGGCGCCGGGGTGGTGATTGATGCGGCCAAAGGCTACGTGGTGACCAATAACCACGTGGTGGATAACGCCAACAAGATCCAGGTGCAACTCAGCGATGGCCGCCGTTTCGATGCCAAGGTGATCGGTAAGGATCCGCGTTCTGATATTGCGCTGATCCAACTGAAAGACTTCAAAAACCTGACGGCCATCAAGATGGCGGATTCCGATCAGTTGCGCGTGGGTGACTATACCGTGGCTATCGGTAACCCGTATGGCCTGGGGGAAACCGCCACCTCGGGTATCGTTTCCGCGCTGGGGCGCAGCGGGTTGAATATCGAAAACTACGAGAACTTTATTCAGACCGATGCCGCCATCAACCGCGGTAACTCCGGCGGCGCGCTGGTGAACCTGAACGGCGAGCTGATCGGTATCAATACCGCAATCCTGGCGCCGGACGGCGGCAATATCGGTATCGGCTTTGCGATCCCAAGTAACATGGTGAAAAACCTGACGTCGCAGATGGTGGAATACGGCCAGGTCAAGCGCGGCGAATTGGGCATCATGGGGACTGAGCTGAACTCTGAGCTGGCCAAGGCCATGAAAGTCGACGCCCAGCGTGGCGCCTTTGTTAGCCAGGTGCTGCCGAAGTCTTCCGCTGCCAAGGCCGGTATTAAAGCGGGGGATGTGATCGTCACCATGAACGGCAAGGCAATTTCCAGCTTCGCGGCGTTCCGCGCCGAAATCGGCACGTTGCCGGTCGGCAGCAAAATGAGCCTGGGCATCATCCGTGATGGCAAACCGGTAACCGTTGACGTTACGCTGGAGCAAAGCACCCAAACGCAGGTGGATTCCGGCAATATCTACACCGGTATCGAAGGGGCCGAACTGAGTAATACCCAGGTCGGCGACCAGAAAGGTGTGAAGGTGGATAACGTGAAAGCCGGCAGCGCCGCTGCGCGTATTGGCCTGAAGAAGGGCGATGTGATCCTTGGGGTTAACCAGCAGCCGATTCAAAACCTGGGCGAGCTGCGTAAAATCCTCGACAGCAAACCGAGCGTTCTGGCGCTGAACATTCTGCGCGGCGATAGCTCGCTGTACCTGCTGATGCAGTAATAAAACCCGCAGGCGTTATACGAAACATGGCCCCCTTACTTTAGGGGGCTTTTTTATCCCTGCTGAATAGCTTGCGCCGCCGGCCTGTCGCGAAGTGGTTACTCAGCGGCCAAATGGGCCTTTGCCGCCTGGTTGACCAGCTCAATTTCATCCAGCAGTTCCAGCCATTCCGGCTCCAGTTCTTGTTGACTGACGCCCTGGCGTAGCTGCTGTTCGATATAGAAACACAATTGCTTGAGCCGCGGCACGCCGCTGTAGCTGCAACTGCCGTGCAGTTTGTGGATCAGATCCAGAATACCGTCATCCTCTACGCCTTCCAGCAGCGCCTGTACCCGTTCGCTAACCTGCGGCAGGAATTCCACCAGCATCTGTAACAGATCCTGCGCCAGATCGGCTTTGTTGGCCGCCTGGCGCAGCGCCAACGGCCAGTCCAGGGACAGCAGCGGTTCGCCGCTAGCCGTACCGCCGCGCGGCACCACCGTGACGGTATCGCCGTGGCCGCTGCTGTGATAGCGGGACAGCACCCGCGTCAGCATGGCCTCATCGATAGGTTTCGCCAGGTAGTCATCCATCCCGGCCTGAAGCAGGTGTTCACGTTCGCCGCTGATGGCGTGGGCGGTCACGGCCACGATCGGCGTTGAGGTGTGGTGCGGCATCTGGTGGATCAGCTCGCTGGTACGGATACCGTCGATATTGGGCATCTGAATATCCATCAGAATCAAATCCAGTACGTTATCGCGCGCCAGGGCAATGGCCTCTTCACCGCTTTCGCACAACAGGGTGTGCTCAACCTGTTCCGCCAACAAGGTGCCAATCAGCTTCAGGTTGGCCGGGTTGTCGTCCACGGCCATCACGGTTAACGGCAGGCGTTTATGCGCGGCCTGCGGCTGGGGCGTGCACGGCGTTTCGGCGCGTAGCAGCGGGAACAGGCGGTTACTGGTGACGGGCTTGGTCAGGCAGCCGATGGCGCCCTGTGCTTTAAGCTGTTCGGCGTCAAGCTGTGATTGGCTCGGCAACGCCAGGATCACCCGCCGGGCATAGCGCAGGGCCGCGACTAGCATGTCGGTATGCTGCGCCATATTGTCACGGAAGGGGATCGGCACCCCCATCAGCAGGAAGTCGTAATCATTTTTCGGCAGTTGGCCGAGCGTCGGGGAATGGGTCACCACCAGTTGGGTGACGCTCAGCATATTGAGCGTTGCCTGGGCGGCGATCGGGTTAGACTCGATATACGCCAGAGTTTTCCCGCGCAGATCCGGCAGGCTTGGCGGCAGTGACAGCATGTCTTCGTTCAGATCGAGCGTAATGTGGAACCAGAAGGTGGAGCCACGGTTCAACTGGCTGTGGAAACAGATATCGCCGCCCATCTCCTTCACCAGCTTTTGCGTGATCACCAGCCCAAGCCCGGTGCCGCCGTGGCGGCGCGAAATACTGGCGTCCGCCTGGCGGAAAGCCTGGAACAGCTGTGATTGCTGGCGTTCGGAGATACCGATGCCGGTATCGTGGATCTGCACTTCCAGCTCCACCTGGTGGGCCAGTTGGTTGCGTTGCTCAATGCGGATATCGATGTTGCCGGTTTCGGTGAATTTCACCGCGTTGCCTAACAGGTTGGTGATCACTTGCTGCAGGCGCAGTGAGTCGCCGATAACCTGATCGGGCACGTCGTTGTGCACGTCCAGGGTGAGCTCCAGCCCTTTTTCATGCGCGCTGGGCGCCAACAGCACGATCACTTCATCCAGGGTGTCGCGCAGCGAGAACGGAATATGTTCCAGCACCAGTTTGCCGGCCTCCAGCTTGGAGAAATCCAGCACATCGTTGATGATCGACAACAGGTTGTTGGCCGAGCGTTCGATGGTTTGCAGATAGTCGGCCTGGGTGGCGCTCAGTTCGGTTTTTAGCATCTGGCGGGTAAAGCCGATCACCCCGTTAAGCGGGGTGCGCAGTTCATGCGACATATTCGCCAGGAATTCGGATTTAATGCGTGCCGCTTCCTGAGCGCGCTTTTTCGCCAGATCCAGCTCGACGTTCTGGATCTCCATTTGTTCCAGGGTTTCCCGCAGATCCGAGGTGGCCTGATCGATATTCTGCTGCATCTCTTCGTGGTAGGCGGTCAATGACATCGCCATCGAGTTGATGCCGTTTTTCAACATTTGCAGTTCGCCGAGCATGAAACCCTCTACCCGGCTATCCAGTTGGCCGCGGCGGATGCGATCGACGGTGTTCACCATGTTGCGAATCGGGCCGGTCACGTCACGCATCAGGCGGTAGGCGAACAAAATGGCGATACACATGCACAGCAGCAGCAATAACGTGGAGACGAACACTTCTTTATATTGCTGCAGGCGCATCGATTGCAGATCCAGTTCGATCGCCACATAGCCAAGATTGTTATCCTGATCCTGTTGGACATCCGTACTGGTGGCCTCGTCCGGGTAATGGTTTTCAGGCAGGATCGGTGTGCGCAGGATCAGGGAATCGCCGCGGCGCGTCAGCATCAGTTCGCTGGGGACTGGCACACCTTTGGGCAACTGCAGCCGGGAGACGTTATGGTGATAATTAGACGTGACGAACAGATTATTTTGCGCATCAAACACTGTGATTGAACGTACAATGTCGGAATGGCGGCGGTGTAGCAGGCTAACCAGTTGCCTGACCGATTCACGGCTGTGGAACGTCATGCCATATTCGCTGGCGACGGCGAGCGGCTCGATGATGCTGACGCCGGCATCCACCAACTGTTCCTGCAGCTCGTTGTAACGGTGCACAACGAAGAAAGTACTGAGCAACAAACCTATCAATAACGTTGGCGCCAGGATCAGTATCATCATGCGCGCACGCAGGCTGTATTTGGTCATGAGGTTCCAATGTGGGAGAATTGAGGCTAATCCTAGCTTCCTAAGCTTACAAACCAGCACATAATTGATAAATAATGGCGCAATTCTACTCTCCCAAACGCCGCGTGACGACCCGGCAGGCTTCACAAATATTAACCGTAGCGGTAGCGGATCTCGATCCGTTCGGCCAGGGTGTGGCGCGCCACAACGGTAAAGCGGTGTTTGTGCCGGGCGTATTGCCGGGCGAACAGGCGGAAATTCAACTGACGGAAGATAAGCGCCAGTTCGCCAAAGGCCGGCTGAAAAAGCTGCTAAACCGCAGCCCGCAGCGGGTAGAACCACGTTGCCCACACTTTGGCGTATGCGGCGGCTGCCAACAGCAACATGCCGATGAGGCGCTGCAACAGCAAAGCAAAGCCGCCGCGCTGCAGCGTTTGATCGGCCGTGAAACCGGCGTGGCCGTACAGCCCGAAGCGGTAATCGCCGGCCCGGCCTATGGCTATCGCCGCCGGGCCCGGCTGGGGCTGGCCTGGCAGCCCAGGCAGCAGCAGTTGCAGATGGGGTTCCGCCAGGCGGCGTCGAATGAACTGGTGAACATCAGGCAGTGCCCGGTGCTGGTGCCTGAGCTGGAACAACTGCTGGCGCCGCTGTACCGCTGCCTGGCGGGGCTGGACGCCGCCCGGCATCTCGGCCATGCGGAACTGGTGCAGGCCGACAACGGATCGGTGCTGGTGCTGCGCTGCATGGCGGTATTGCAGGAGAAGGATCGCCAGGCGCTGCTGGCGTTCGCCCGGCAAAACGCGCTGACGCTTTATTTGGCGCCGGACAGCGAACGCCTGGATAAACTGTGCGGTGAAGCACCGTATTATCAGGTTGACGGTCTACGCTTAACCTTCAGCCCGCGCGATTTCATCCAGGTGAACGATGCCGTCAATCAGCAAATGGTGGCGCAGGCGATGGCGTGGCTGGATATCCAGCCAACCGACCGGGTGTTGGATCTTTTCTGCGGCATGGGCAACTTCACGCTGCCGTTGGCCCGGCGCGCCAGGGCGGTTGTCGGCATTGAAGGTGTTGCCACGCTGGTGGCGAATGGGCAGTATAATGCACATCAGAATTCGCTGGAAAATGTCGCGTTCTTCCATGAAAACCTGGAAGCGGACATTGAGCAGCAGCCTTGGGCAGCACAAGGGTTTGATAAAGTGATGCTGGATCCCGCGCGCGCTGGCGCAGCCGGGGTGATGTCACATATTGTAAAACTGGCACCAGAGCGGGTGGTTTACGTCTCCTGTAACCCAGCCACGCTGGCCCGCGACAGTAAAGTGTTGCTGGATGCCGGTTATCGTCTTGCTCGTGTACGGATGCTGGATATGTTCCCGCACACAGGGCATCTTGAGTCAATGGCGCTGTTTATTAACGGTAAGACGCCGGCGGCCGCTGCAAAGTAGGGAGAAGTCAAGTTATGGTTGCGGTAAGAAGTGCACATCTGAATAAGGCCGGAGAGTTTGCACTGGATGCGTGGATTGCCAGCTTGGGGTTATCCAATTCACAGTCTTGTGAGCGGTTGGCCGCAACCTGGCAATATTGTGAGCAGCAGACCAAGGGCCACCCGGATGCGGCACTGCTGCTGTGGCGTGGCCTGGAGATGGTGGAAATCCTCTCGACGCTGAGCATGGATAACGACAGCATGCGCGCGGCGCTGCTGTTCCCGCTGGTGGATGCCGGCGTGGTGCAGGAAGCCGCGCTGGATGAAGCCTTCGGCAAGCACATCACCAGCCTGGTGCACGGCGTGCGCGACATGGACGCCATCCGCCAGTTGAAAGCCACCCATAACGATTCCATGGGCTCGGAGCAAGTGGATAACGTGCGGCGTATGCTGCTGGCGATGGTGGAAGATTTCCGCTGCGTGGTGATCAAGCTGGCGGAGCGTATTGCCCACCTGCGTGAAGTGAAAGACGCGCCGGAAGACGAGCGCGTGCTGGCGGCGAAAGAGTGCTCGAATATCTATGCGCCGCTGGCCAACCGCCTGGGTATCGGCCAACTTAAGTGGGAGCTGGAGGATTTCTGCTTCCGCTACCTGCATCCGGAAGAGTACAAACGTATCGCTAAGCTGCTGCATGAGCGGCGTATCGATCGTGAACAGTTTATTGATGACTTTGTGGCCTCGCTGCGCAAGGCGATGGCGGATGAAGGCATCAAGGTCGAAATCTATGGCCGGCCAAAGCATATCTACAGCATCTGGCGCAAAATGCAGAAGAAGCACCTCGCTTTCGACGAGCTGTTTGACGTGCGAGCGGTGCGCATTGTGGCCGAGCGCCTGCAGGATTGCTATGCGGCGTTGGGCATCGTCCATACCCACTTCCGCCATTTGCCGGATGAGTTTGACGACTATGTCGCCAACCCCAAACCCAACGGCTACCAGTCGATCCACACTGTGGTGCTTGGCCCGCGCGGCAAAACGGTTGAGATCCAGATCCGCACCCGCCAGATGCACGAAGACGCCGAGCTGGGCGTGGCCGCACACTGGAAATACAAAGAAGGCGTGGGCGTCGCGACGGTGCGTTCCGGCTATGAAGAACGCATTGCGTGGCTGCGTAAACTGATCGCCTGGCAGGAAGAGATGGCGGATTCCGGCGAGATGCTGGATGAAGTGCGCAGCCAGGTTTTCGACGACCGCGTGTACGTGTTTACCCCGAAGGGGGACGTGGTGGATTTGCCCGCCGGCTCCACGCCGCTTGATTTCGCCTACCACATCCACAGCGATGTGGGGCATCGCTGCATCGGCGCCAAGATTGGCGGGCGCATCGTGCCGTTCACCTACCAGTTGCAGATGGGCGACCAGGTGGAAATCATCACCCAGAAGCAGCCGAACCCTAGCCGCGATTGGCTGAACCCCAACCTGGGCTATGTCACCACCAGCCGCGGGCGTTCGAAGATCCACAACTGGTTCCGCAAGCAGGATCGCGATAAAAACATCCTTGCCGGGCGGCAGATGCTGGATAACGAACTGGAGCATCTGTGCATCAGCCTGAAAGAAGCCGAGAAACTGCTGATCCCGCGTTACAACATGAACTCGCTGGATGAAGTGCTGGCGGCGATCGGCGGTGGCGATATCCGGCTGAACCAGATGGTGAACTTCCTGCAAAGCAAGCTCAACCAGCCAAGCGCCGAAGAGCAGGATCGCGAAGCGCTGCGCCAACTGGTGCAGCAGAAAGCGCCGCCGGCCACGCGCAAAAAAGACGACGGCCGCGTGGTGGTGGAAGGGGTCGGCAACCTGATGCACCACATTGCCCGTTGCTGCCAGCCTATCCCGGGCGACGATATCGTCGGCTTTATTACGCACGGGCGCGGTATCTCGATCCACCGCGCGGATTGCGATCAGTTGGCGGAGCTGCAAGAGAATGCGCCGGAACGTATTGTCGATGCGGTGTGGGGTGAAAGCTACTCCAGCGGTTATTCGCTGGTGGTGCGGGTGATCGCCAACGATCGCAGCGGCCTGCTGCGCGACATCACCACTATCCTGGCCAATGAAAAGGTCAACGTGCTGGGCGTGTCCAGCAGGAGCGACACCAAAAAACAGTTGGCCACCATCGATATGGATATCGAGATCTACAACCAGGTGGTACTGGGGCGGGTGATCGCCAAGCTGAACCAACTGCCGGACGTGATCGACGCCAAACGCCTGCACGGCAACTGATCGCTCTTTTTCTTTCCATCCAAAGCCCGGTATACCGGGCTTTTATTTGTTCAGGATTTACCCATGACCCAAGTGACATCATTGCAACGCTTGTTGACCATCATGAAAAAGCTGCGTGACCCGCAGACGGGCTGCCCGTGGGATCGCACGCAGACCTTTGACAGCATCGCGCCTTACACGCTGGAAGAAACCTACGAAGTGCTGGATGCCATTCAACGCCAGGATTATGACGATCTGCGCGATGAACTGGGCGATTTGTTGTTCCAGGTGGTGTTTTACGCCCAGATGGGCCAGGAGCAGGGGCTGTTTGATTTCCAGGATATTTGCCACGCCATCAGCGATAAGCTGGAACGCCGCCATCCGCATATTTTTGGCGATGCCAGTGCGGCTGATACCGCCGCCGTTGCCGCGCGCTGGGAAAAGATAAAAACGCAAGAGCGCGCCGAAAAAGCGCTGCATTCTGCGCTGGATGATATTCCCCAGGCGCTGCCGGCGTTAATGAAGGCGCACAAAATCCAAAAGCGTTGTGCGGCGGTCGGCTTTGACTGGAACACGCTGGGGCCGGTGGTGGACAAGGTGTACGAAGAAATCGACGAAGTGATGCACGAGGCGCGTCAGGCGGTGGTGGACGAGAAAAAGCTGGAAGAGGAACTGGGCGATCTGCTGTTCGCCACGGTGAATCTCACCCGTCACTTGGGCCATAAGGCGGAAAATGCGTTGCAGGCGGCGAACCGCAAGTTTGAACGCCGTTTTCGCCAGGTTGAGGCGATTATCGGGCAGCAGGGCATGAGCATGAACGACGCCACGCTGGAGCAAATGGAAGCGGCCTGGCAGCAGGTGAAACAGCAGGAAAACTGATTGTTTGATCGGCGACAATATTCACCCTAGCTGAAACGGTTAAGCTACGCATCAGAATTGGTTGTGGCGCCAGAGCAACGTGTGTAAAGAGCAACAAACTGAATTGTAAGGTGTTTTTTTGCCGCAGAAGGCTGCTAAAAGAGAAGTTTTAACGCTAACCTGTTGTTTTACAAATATTGTATGGGGGGTCTTGATGGGGTTAACCCGGATGAACCCACGGTGGTGGCAGAGATGATGGATGGCAAAACGATCGTTTGTAGGTCAAGGCGGGTTCGGGTATACTACTTTCCCGTCTTGGTTCTTCCATCGTCTTTAAACCTAAACTCTCAGGTTCAGCATGACAACTAATTATATTTTTGTGACCGGCGGGGTCGTATCCTCTCTGGGTAAAGGCATTGCCGCAGCCTCTCTGGCGGCTATTCTTGAAGCCCGTGGCCTCAACGTTACCATCATGAAACTGGACCCGTACATCAACGTGGATCCGGGCACCATGAGCCCGATTCAGCATGGGGAAGTTTTCGTCACCGAAGACGGCGCAGAAACCGATCTGGACCTGGGCCACTACGAGCGCTTCATTCGCACCAAAATGACGCGTCGCAACAACTTTACCACCGGCCGCATCTACTCCGACGTTCTGCGTAAAGAACGCCGTGGCGACTATCTGGGCGCGACCATTCAGGTTATTCCGCACATCACCAACGCCATCAAAGAGCGCATTATTGAAGGCGGCGAAGGCCATGACGTGGTGCTGGTTGAAATCGGCGGCACCGTCGGCGATATCGAATCCCTGCCGTTCCTGGAAGCGATCCGCCAGATGGCGGTGGAAGTCGGCCGTGAGCACACGCTGTATATGCACCTGACCCTGGTGCCGTATCTGGCAGCCGCCGGCGAAGTGAAAACCAAGCCTACCCAGCACTCGGTAAAAGAACTGCTTTCAATCGGGATCCAGCCGGATGTGCTTATTTGCCGTTCAGATCGCGCCGTTCCGGCCAATGAACGCGCGAAAATTGCGCTTTTCTGCAACGTGCCGGAAAAAGCGGTTATCTCCCTGAAAGACGTTGATTCTATTTATAAAATCCCTGGCCTATTGAAATCACAGGGGTTGGACGATTATATTTGTAAACGATTCAGCCTGAACGCACCGGAAGCGAACCTGGCTGAATGGGAACAGGTTATTTACGAAGAAGCCAATCCAGGCGGCGAAGTGACTATCGGCATGATCGGCAAATATATTGAACTGCCGGATGCTTACAAGTCTGTGATTGAAGCGCTGAAACACGGCGGCCTGAAAAACCGTCTGACCGTAAATATCAAGCTGATCGATTCGCAGGATGTTGAAACCCGCGGCGTCGAAGTTCTGAAAAATTTGGATGCTATCCTGATCCCTGGTGGTTTCGGCTACCGTGGCGTTGAGGGTAAGGTGATGGCCGCACGCTATGCGCGCGAGAACAAAATCCCTTACCTGGGTATTTGCCTGGGGATGCAGGTTGCGCTGATGGAATTTGCCCGCAACATGGCCGGAATGGAAAACGCGAACTCCACCGAGTTTGTGCCGGACTGTAAGTACCCGGTTGTGGCGTTGATTACCGAATGGCGCGATGAAGACGGCAATGTTGAAGTGCGTACGGAAGATGGCGATTTGGGCGGCACCATGCGCGTTGGCGGTCAACTGTGCCATCTGACGGATGACAGTCTGGTGCGCCGCATGTATGGTACGCCAACGATTGTTGAACGCCATCGTCACCGCTATGAAGTCAACAATATGCTGTTGAAGCAAATTGAAGCAGCGGGGCTCCGCGTAGCGGGCCGCTCTGCCGACAACAAGCTGGTTGAGATTGTTGAATTGCCTGATCATCCGTGGTTTGTCGCTTGTCAATTCCACCCGGAATTTACCTCGACGCCGCGTGATGGGCATCCGTTGTTCGCCGGCTTCGTCAAGGCGGCGGGTGAATACCAGAAACGTCAGGTAAAATAAGCGTTTAGTGAACAACGCGCGGTGAGAACCGCGCGTTGTTGTCTGGAGTTTTAGTTTAACTTGTGACTTGAGGAAAACCTATATGTCCAAAATTGTTAAAGTCATCGGCCGTGAAATCATCGACTCACGCGGCAACCCTACCGTTGAAGCTGAAGTGCATCTGGAAGGTGGTTTCGTAGGCCTGGCTGCTGCGCCATCAGGTGCTTCCACCGGTTCCCGTGAAGCACTGGAACTGCGCGACGGTGACAAGTCTCGTTTCCTGGGTAAAGGCGTACTGAAAGCGGTTGCTGCGGTAAACGGCCCAATCGCTGAAGCCGTACTGGGTAAAGATGCTAAAGACCAGGCTAACATCGATAAAATCATGATCGATCTGGACGGCACTGAAAACAAATCAAAATTCGGCGCTAACGCTATCCTGGCTGTTTCCCTGGCTTCAGCCAAAGCTGCTGCGGCTTCCAAAGGCATTCCTCTGTACGAACACATCGCTGAACTGAACGGCACCCCAGGCAAATTCTCTATGCCCCTGCCTATGATGAATATCATCAACGGTGGCGAGCACGCTGACAACAACGTTGATATTCAGGAATTCATGATTCAGCCAGTTGGCGCGAAAACCCTGAAAGAAGCGGTTCGCATCGGTTCTGAAGTGTTCCACAACCTGGCTAAAGTGCTGAAAGCCAAAGGCATGAACACTGCAGTAGGTGACGAAGGTGGCTATGCGCCAAACCTGGAATCCAACGCTGCTGCGCTGGCTGCTATCAAAGAAGCCGTAGAAAAAGCAGGTTACGTGCTGGGTAAAGACGTTACCCTGGCGATGGACTGTGCAGCTTCTGAATTCTACAACAGCGAAACCGGTAACTATGAGCTGAAAGGCGAAGGCAAAACCTTCACTTCTCAGGAATTCACTCATTACCTGGAAGGCCTGACCAAAGAATATCCGATCGTGTCCATCGAAGATGGCCTGAACGAATCTGACTGGGATGGCTTCGCATACCAGACCAAAGTGCTGGGCGACAAAATTCAGCTGGTGGGCGACGACCTGTTCGTTACCAACACCAAGATCCTGAAAGAAGGTATCGATAAAGGCATCGCTAACTCCATCCTGATCAAATTCAACCAGATCGGTTCTCTGACCGAAACGCTGGCTGCTATCAAGATGGCGAAAGACGCTGGCTACACCGCGGTTATCTCTCACCGTTCCGGTGAAACCGAAGATGCAACCATCGCCGACCTGGCGGTAGGTACTGCTGCTGGCCAGATCAAAACCGGTTCTATGAGCCGTTCTGACCGCGTTGCCAAATATAACCAACTGATCCGTATTGAAGAAGCGCTGGGCGACCGCGCACCATTCAACGGCCGTAAAGAAATCAAAGGCCAGTAATCACGCCTTTTGTTTCGTTGGTAGATAAAACCCGCTGCGGCGGGTTTTTTTTCGCCTGCGTTTTGTGCTGCGATGATGGGGCCGCGCGTGAGATATCGCCCGAGCGGCTGCAGGAAGATGCAATTTGGTGGCGGCGGGGGAATCTGCGATAATCGCGCTTTAAATTTGCTGAATTGAGAAACAAATGCAGTACCCGATTAACGAAATGTTCCAGACCTTGCAGGGTGAAGGCTATTTCACCGGTGTTCCTGCGATTTTTATCCGCCTGCAGGGGTGCCCGGTTGGCTGTAGCTGGTGCGATACCAAACATACCTGGGAAAAGGACGCCAATCGGGAAGTGGATCTGCAGCGGATCCTGGTGAAAACGCAAGAGAGCGCCGCGTGGGGCAGCGCCAGCGCCGAACAGTTGCTGGCGGTGGTGCGCCAGCAGGGTTATACCGCACGCCATATTGTCATCACCGGCGGCGAGCCCTGTATACACGATCTGGCCCCGTTAACTGCCCTGTTTGAACAGCACGGCTTTTCTTGCCAGATAGAAACCAGCGGCACACATACCATCCTGTGCTCGCCGGGCACCTGGGTGACGGTATCGCCGAAAGTGAATATGCGTGGCGGCCTCAAGGTGTTGCCCACGGCGCTGGCGCGTGCCGATGAGATAAAGCACCCGGTGGGGCGGCAGCGCGATATTGAGGCCCTGGATGCACTGCTGGCGACGTTGCACGATGATAAACAGCGGGTGATTGCCCTGCAGCCGATTAGCCGGAAAGAAGAGGCGACGCGCCTGTGTATCGAAACCTGCATTGCGCGCAATTGGCGGCTTTCAATGCAGACGCACAAATATCTGGATATTGCCTGAAATAAGGGCGCTGTTGCAGCGCCCTTATCGTTAACCTTTGTAGATGCAGCCTGCGGTGCAGGTTTCCTTTACCATGACGGCGGAAAGCAGCGGCAGCCGTGGTTTCATTTGGCGCCAGATCCAGGCAGCCAGCACTTCGCTGGTGGGGTTTTCCAACCCTTCCACCTCGTTGAGGTAGTGGTGATCCAGCTGTTCCCAGACGGGTTTGAATGCCGCTTTAAGCTCAGCAAAATCGATAACCCAGCCGGTATGGGGATCCACTTCACCGGTGACTTCCAGCCGCACCATGAAAGAATGCCCATGCAGCCGGCCGCATTTATGGCCTTCAGGCACGTGCGGGAGCAGGTGTGCGGCTTCGAACGTAAAATCTTTAAACAGCGTGGTTGCCATTATAACGGCCTCATTGACTCAAAAACCGCCGCATAGTACCGGAAAGCAGCGCTGCATGCCATTTATACCGCGTTTGTTGCTACACACTGCCGCGCGGCGCTGCTTAACAGTTTTTTTGTTTGGTCTGACCTCTGCTTACCCGTACAGCAAGTTAGCCGCAAATGCGATTCATTCAAAAACAGCATTTAAAAACCCTTTTATTTCAAATAAATAAAAATAATTATTTAGTGATTTAACCGTTATCCATTACCAGAAAAACAGCTTAGTCATTTTGGTTATTATTTATTGCTATCCCTTATTTATTTGTTGTTATTCTGCTCTGTAACCTTACAAACTCACCTGATCTTTTCAGGACACGGAACACAACGAAAAGCCGGCATCCAGTACTGGCTACGTATAGGAAACATGTGCGCAATGACGACTCAGGCTCCTCCAACTTCTTTGCTCCCACTGTCGCCCGAACAGCTGTCACGCTTACAGACGGCGATTGGCGATTATTCACCGACGCAGCTGGCTTGGCTGTCGGGGTATTTCTGGGGAATGGTCAACCAGCAACCCGGCGCTACCGCCACGGCGCTCACCCCGCCATCGGCCACAGCGGCCGGCATCACCTTGATTTCGGCTTCACAAACCGGTAATGCACGCCGCCTGGCGGAACAACTGCGTGATGAGCTGTTGGCGGCCAAACTGGATGTCACTCTGGTGAACGCCGGTGATTATAAATTCAAGCAGATTGCGCAAGAGCGGCTGCTGATTATTATCGCCTCCACCCAAGGGGAAGGGGAACCGGCGGAAGAAGCTGTGGCGCTGCATAAATTCCTGCATTCGAAAAAAGCGCCCAAGCTGGATAACACCGCGTTTGCCGTCTTTGGCCTGGGCGATACCTCGTATGAGAATTTCTGCCAGTCTGGTAAGGATTTCGATGCCAGGCTCGCCGAACTGGGCGCCGAGCGCCTGGTGGAGCGCGTTGATGCCGATGTGGAATACCAAGAGCTGGCGGCGGCCTGGCGCCGGCAGGTGGTTGAGGTGCTTAAATCGCGCGCCCCGGCGGAAAACGCCGCCCCCGGCGTGCTGGCCAGCGGCGCTATCGATCAGATAGACAGCAGCCCATACAGCAAAGAACAGCCGCTGACCGCCACGCTGTCGGTCAACCAAAAGATCACCGGCCGCGGCTCGGATAAAGACGTGCGCCATATCGAAATCGATCTGGGTGACGCCGGCCTGCGCTACCAACCCGGCGACGCGCTGGGCGTGTGGTTTGAAAACGATCCGGCGTTGGTGGATGAGTTGGTGCAACTGCTTTGGCTGAAGGGCGATGAGCCGGTTGCGGTGGAAGGCAAAACCTTACCGCTGGCGCAGGCGCTGCGCAGCCACTTTGAACTGACGCAGAACACCACGCCGATCGTTGAAAAGTACACTGCGCTGGCACGCGATGAGAAGCTGATTGAACTGCTGGCCGACAAAGCCAAATTGCAGCACTACGCCCGCAATACGCCGATTGTCGATATGGTGCGCCAGGCGCCGGTGGATCTCAGCGCCGAGCAACTGGTCGGTTTGCTGCGCCCGCTGACGCCGCGCCTGTATTCCATCGCCTCTTCACAAGCGGAAAACGAAGACGAAGTGCACATCACCGTTGGCGTGGTGCGCTATGAGATTGACGGCCGCCCGCGCGCCGGCGGCGCTTCCAGCTTCCTGGCCGATCGCCTGGAAGAAGATGGCGAGGTGCGGGTGTTCATTGAGCACAATGAGAACTTCCGCCTGCCGGCTAACCCGGATACGCCGGTAATCATGATTGGCCCAGGCACCGGCATCGCCCCGTTCCGCGCTTTTATGCAGCAGCGTGAAGCCGACGGTGCCACGGGCAAAAACTGGCTGTTCTTCGGTAACCCGCACTTTACCGAAGATTTTCTTTACCAGGTTGAATGGCAGCGCTACGTCAAAGACGGCCTGCTGAGCCGTATCGATTTGGCCTGGTCGCGCGATCAACAACATAAAGTCTATGTACAAGACAAATTGCGTGAACAGGGTGCGGAAGTGTGGCGCTGGATTCAGGAAGGCGCGCACATTTACGTCTGCGGCGATGCGAATCGCATGGCGAAAGACGTTGAGAACACATTACTGGAACTGGTGGCCGAGCACGGTGGCATGGATACCGAGCAGGCAGATGAATTTTTAAGTGAGCTGCGCTTTGAGCGCCGTTATCAGCGAGATGTTTACTGATGAGTGATAAACACACCGGGCCTCTGGTGGTAGAAGGCAAACTGGCTGATGCCGAACGCATGAAGCACGAAAGTAACTTCCTGCGCGGCACTATCGCCGAAGATTTAAACGACGGGCTGACCGGCGGCTTCAACGGTGATAACTTCCTGTTGATCCGTTTTCACGGTATGTACCAGCAGGATGACCGTGATATCCGCGCTGAGCGCGCCGAACAGAAGCTGGAGCCGCGCCATGCGATGATGCTGCGTTGCCGCCTGCCTGGCGGTGTGATGACGCCGCAGCAGTGGTTGGGCATCGATAAGTTCGCACAGGAAAATACGCTGTATGGCAGCATCCGCCTGACCAACCGCCAGACCTTTCAGTTCCACGGCATCCTGAAGCGCGATCTGAAATCAGTGCACCAGTTACTGAACCAACTGGGGCTGGATTCGCTGGCGACCGCCAACGACGTGAACCGCAACGTGCTTTGTACCTCTAACCCGGTGGAGTCCGAGCTGCACCAGGAAGCCTATAAATGGGCGAAGAAGATTTCCGAGCACCTGCTACCGCGCACCCGCGCCTATGCGGAGATCTGGCTGGATCAGGAAAAAGTGGCCACCACCGATGAAGAGCCGATCCTGGGGCCGAACTATCTGCCGCGCAAGTTTAAGACTACGGTAGTGATCCCGCCGCTGAATGATGTTGATCTGCACGCCAATGACATGAACTTTGTCGCGATTGCCGACAACGGTAAGCTGGTCGGTTTTAACCTGCTGGTTGGCGGCGGCTTATCCATCGCTCATGGCGACAAAAAGACCTATCCGCGCCAGGCCAGTGAGTTTGGCTATATTCCGCTGGAGCATATCATGGCGGTGGCGGAAGCGGTGGTGACCACCCAGCGCGACTGGGGCAACCGCACCGATCGTAAAAACGCCAAAACCAAATATACCTTGGAACGCGTGGGTGTTGACGCTTTCCGCGAAGAAGTGGAAAAGCGCGCCGGCATTAAGTTTGAACCGATTCGCCCGTATGAGTTTACCGATCGCGGCGATCGTATCGGCTGGGTGAAGGGCGTGGATAACCACTGGCATCTGACGCTGTTTATTGAAAACGGGCGTTTGTTGGATTATCCGGGCCGGCCATTGAAAACCGGCGTGGCTGAAATTGCCAAGATCCATAAAGGGGACTTCCGCCTGACGGCCAACCAAAACCTGATCGTGGCCGGCGTGCCGACACGGCAAAAGGCCAAGATCGAAGCGCTGGCGCGCAAGTATGGTCTGATTGACGACAACGTGACGGAACAGCGTAAGAACTCGATGGCCTGCGTGTCGTACCCGACCTGCCCGCTGGCGATGGCGGAAGCCGAACGTTTTCTGCCGGAGTTCGTCTCCAAAGTGGAAGCGATTATGCATCAGCACGGCGTGGGCGACGAGTACATCGTGCTGCGCGTCACCGGCTGCCCGAACGGCTGTGGCCGCGCGCTGTTGGCGGAAATTGGCCTGGTGGGCAAAGCCATTGGCCGTTATAACTTGCATCTGGGCGGTAACCGTGAGGGCACAAGGATCCCGCGGATGTACCGTGAGAATATTAATGAAGAAGAAATCCTGAAAGAGATCGATCACTTGGTCGGCCGCTGGGCGAAAGAGCGCCAGGCGGGCGAGGGGTTCGGTGATTTCACCGTGCGTACCGGCATTATTAAGCCGGTGGTGGATTCCGCACGCGATTTCTGGGATTGATTACCGGCGCCCGCTTGCCCTCACCCCGCCCCTCTCCCACAGGGAGAGGGAGTAACCGGTGCCCGGAATAGGCTTTGTGAAATAAGACACAGGGCCGGCAGTATTAGCACGAACGATCCCCTCTCCCTGTGGGAGATGGCTAGGGTGAGGGGCGTTCGCCGGTAGGTTAGGTATCCCCTATATCCCCTCTCCCTGTGGGAGAGGGCTAGGGTGAGGGGCGTTCGCCGGTAGGTTAGGTACCCCCTATATCCCCTCTCCCTGTGGGAGAGGGCTAGGGTGAGGGGCGTTCGCCGGTAGGTTAGGTACCCCCTATATCCCCTCTCCCTGTGGGAGAGGGCTAGGGTGAGGGGCGTTCCCCGATAGGTAAGGTACCCCCCATATCCCCTCTCCCTATGGGAGAGGGTTAGGGTGAGGGGCCATCATCAAGCATCTGGAGGCCGGACATATGGCTGAATTCGATCTGGCGGCGCTGAGCGCGTTGCCCAAGCCCGAGCAAGAACAGGCACTGGCGGCCGTTAATGCGCAGTTGGAAACCCTGTCGGCGGAACAGCGCGTGGCATGGGCGCTGGAACAGCTGCCCGGTGAGTTTGTGCTGTCATCCAGTTTTGGTATCCAGGCCGCCGTGTGCCTGCACCTGGTGACGCGCATCAAACCGGATATCCCGGTGATCCTCACCGACACCGGCTATCTGTTCCCGGAAACCTACCAGTTTATCGATCAACTGGTGGACCAACTGCAGTTGAACCTGAAGGTGTTCCGCGCCGAGCAGTCACCGGCCTGGCAAGAAGCGCGCTACGGCAAGCTTTGGGAACAAGGGGTGGAAGGCATTGAGAAATACAACCTGATCAACAAGGTTGAGCCGATGAACCGCGCTTTGCAAACGCTCGGCGCCCAAACCTGGTTTGCCGGCCTACGGCGCGAACAGTCTGGCAGCCGCGCCAACCTGCCGGTGTTGGCGGTGCAGCGCGGGGTTTTCAAACTTCTGCCGATTATTGAGTGGGATAACCGTAAAATCTATCAGTACCTGACCGAACACGGGCTTGGCTATCACCCGCTGTGGGAGCAAGGCTACTTGTCGGTCGGCGACACTCACACGACCCGTAAATGGGAACCGGGCATGAGCGAAGAGGAAACCCGTTTCTTCGGCCTTAAGCGTGAATGCGGGTTGCACGAAGGCTAACCGTAGCAGGGCCTGTTAACCGGGCCCTTACCGTGGCGCCCCGCCTAGCCCTTGGCTGATTTTGCCGGGTGCGCCTGCGCCAGTTCTTTGATCAACGGCAGCAGAATCTGCACGCTTTCACGGCTGCGCTTGTCGATGCGCCCTGGCATATAGCGTTCCAGGTATTGCAGGTTGTCATACTGCGGCCGGTGCCGCGTCAGCCCCTGTGGGAAGTGCGGGCTGATCGCACGTTGCAAATCCTCATCTTTATTCCCTAACGTCCAGTTGGCCGCTTCCATCGTCAACGTGGGGAATTTTGCCTGATCAAAGGCATCATCATCCGCGCTTTCCTTACCGGTTTTTTTATTGCCCGGCGGAATAGCGGCGGCGATCCCATAGCGGCGAGCAATACTTAACGCGCGATTGCGGGTGGTTTTGGCCACATCCGCAGGCGTATTGCGCCCGGCAGAGAAGTAGAGACGATCGCCGGCGATCAGGCTGTCGAGATTGATCACCAACACGGTATTCGCCTTCTCGTCTTCACTCATTCGCTGCAGATAGTTTTGCGCGCCGAGCGCGCCAATCTCTTCTGCGCTGGTCGCGATAAAACGCAGGCCGTAGTGGGTGGGGATATCTTTCATCCGTTGCGCCAGCTCAAGCATCACGCCGACGCCAGAGGCGTTATCGTCCACGCCCTGTAACGTCAGGCCGCCGAGGTTGTGATCTAGATCGGCGTCGCTTTGCGGCAGATAGGTGTCAAAGTGGGCGACGATCAGGATCTGTTTCGGCGTCTCGCCGGGCTTGGCGGCAATCACCGAGCTGGCGGTGACGTTGTTCCAGTTTTGTTTGCCGTCTTTACTGGTATAGAGATAGCGAGTGTTGAAACTGCGAACGTCGCTTTGGTAACCCATGTTGATGAACTGCTGCTTCAGGTAGTCTGCGGTAAGCAATTCCGCTGGGCTGCCGGCCATTCTGCCGGGGAAATAGGTCGCAATGTGGCGGATCTGCCCGGCGGCAAATTGGCCCAATGGCATTTCTTTTGCCGCGTGCGCTGTGGTGGCGGAAACGTTGAAAACGGCACCCAAGGCCACCGCGAGCAGACCGGCCTTCAGGTAAAAACGGGAAAACATATCGGAAAATCCTTCTCTGATATCGGCACTGCAGTTATTTTTTGTGATGTTCAGTATGATGCTGCTCCCCTGATTACACAATTTCACTTGCTCTTAATTTTTGCCCGAATGTGCAAAATTTTATTTACCGCTTTTGCGCCTGGTGGTGTGCTTCCCCCTGATTTCCCTATGGATAAGCCTTCACGGGGCAAATAGCCATGCGCTGGCTTATCGTCAGGCTTGGTTTCGTATCGCACCCTTTATTCCATAAAGGAACTAGTCATTCCTTTTCGTCATTTCAGGGGCTAAATAACAGCCCGTATAGTCACACTATCTTTCTGTTATATGACAAAGGCTGTTGTGGACTATCTACCTATTTTTGCCGATCTGAAACAACGCCCGGTACTGGTCGTTGGCGGCGGTGAAGTGGCTGCGCGCAAAGTCTCCTTTCTTCAGCGCGCTGGGGCTGAAATACGGATAGTTGCGCAGTCGCTTTCAACCGAGTTGGAGCACCTTCGCCAGCAGGGGAACATCCACTGGCTGGGGCAGGCTTTTTCCCCTGCACAGTTGGACGACGTTTTTCTGGTGATTGCCGCCACCAATGATCCGGCGTTAAACGCCGCGGTATTCGCCGCAGCGGACAAACGCCGCGTGCTAGCTAATGTGGTTGACGATCAGCCGAGCTGTTCATTTATTTTTCCTTCGATAGTCGAGCGCGCGCCGCTGATGGTGGCCATCTCTTCCAGCGGCCAGGCACCGGTGCTGGCGCGCATGCTGCGTGAAAAACTGGAAGCGCTGTTGCCGGCCAGCCTGGGCACCATGGCTGAACTGGCCGGCGGCTTTCGCCAGCGCGTGAAGCAAGCATTACCCAGCGTTGATCAACGTCGCCGCTTTTGGGAAAGAACCTTTGGCGGGCGTTTTGCCACGCTGGTGGCCACTGGCCAGGCCGCGCAGGCCGCACAGGATATGGAACAGGATTTAACCGCCTTTGCCGCCGGTAATGAACGCTCGCAGGGTGACATCGCACTGGTGGGCGCCGGGCCGGGCGACGTTGGGCTGCTGACGTTGCGCGGCCTGCAGGTGATACAGCAGGCCGACGTGGTGCTCTACGATCACTTGGTGAGCGAAGACGTGCTGGAACTGGTGCGCCGCGATGCGGAACGGATCTGCGTGGGTAAACGCGCGGGCGCGCATTCGGTGATCCAGGAGGAAACCAACCGCCTGTTGGTGGAACTGGCGCAGCAGGGGAAACGCGTGGTGCGCCTGAAAGGGGGTGATCCGTTCATCTTTGGGCGCGGCGGCGAAGAGCTGCAGGTGGCCGCTGCTGCGGGGATCCCGTTTCAGGTGGTGCCGGGCGTGACGGCCGCGGCAGGGGCGATGGCCTATGCCGGCATCCCGTTGACGCACCGCGATCATGCCCAGAGCGTGACTTTTATTACCGGCCACAGCCGTTCCGACGGTGAAGGGTTGGACTGGGCGGATTTAGCGCGCGCCCGGCAGACGCTGGCTATTTATATGGGCACCATGACGGCGGCGGAGATCAGCCAGCGCCTGATAGCCCATGGCCGCGCGGCGGAGACGCCGGTGGCGGTGATCAGCCGTGGCACCCGCCCCGATCAACAGGTGCAAATCGGCACGCTGCAGCAGCTTGAACAATTAGCGCAACAGGCGCCGCTCCCGGCCTTGCTGGTGATCGGCGAGGTTGTGGCGCTTCATCATCAAATTGCCTGGTTTGGGCAGCAATCGCAGGCGGCGGGGCAGGTGCGCCCAGCCGTCGTAAATTTGGCGTAAGGATCTGTATATGGACGAAAAACGACTCACTCACTTGCGGCAATTGGAGGCGGAGAGTATCCATATTATCCGTGAAGTTGCCGCTGAGTTTGCTAACCCGGTGATGCTTTACTCGATTGGTAAAGACTCCTCCGTCATGCTGCATTTGGCGCGTAAAGCCTTTTACCCGGGCACCTTGCCGTTCCCGCTGCTGCATGTGGATACCGGTTGGAAATTCCGTGAAATGTACCAATTCCGCGATCGCACGGCCAAAGAATACGGCTTCGAACTGCTGGTGCATAAAAACCCCGAAGGGGTCGCTATGGGGATCAATCCCTTTGTGCACGGCAGCGCCAAACACACTGACATCATGAAAACCGAAGGCCTGAAGCAGGCGCTGAACAAGTACGGTTTTGATGCCGCCTTCGGCGGCGCGCGGCGTGATGAAGAGAAATCGCGCGCCAAAGAGCGTATCTATTCCTTCCGCGATCGCTTCCACCGTTGGGATCCGAAAAACCAACGCCCGGAGCTGTGGCACAACTACAACGGCCAGATCAACAAGGGCGAAAGCATCCGCGTGTTCCCGCTCTCGAACTGGACCGAGCTGGACATCTGGCAGTACATCTTCCTGGAAAAGATCGATATCGTGCCGCTGTATCTGGCCAAGCCGCGCCCGGTGCTGGAGCGCGACGGTATGCTGATGATGGTGGACGACGATCGTATTGATCTGCAGCCCGGCGAAGTGATCGAACAACGCATGGTGCGTTTCCGCACCCTCGGCTGCTGGCCGTTGACCGGCGCGGTGGAATCCACGGCGCAAACCTTGCCGGAGATCATCGAAGAGATGCTGATCTCTACCACCAGCGAACGCCAGGGCAGGATGATCGACCGCGATCAGTCCGGCTCCATGGAGCTGAAAAAGCGTCAAGGGTATTTTTAAGGAGCCGCCGGATGAACAACGTTATTGCACAACAAATTGCCGAGCAGGGCGGTGTAGAAGCCTACCTGCACGCCCAGCAACACAAAAGCCTGCTGCGCTTCCTGACCTGCGGCAGCGTCGATGACGGCAAGAGCACCCTGATCGGCCGCTTGTTGCACGATACCCGCCAGATCTATGAAGATCAGCTCTCCACGCTGCATACCGACAGCAAGCGCCTGGGCACGCAGGGCGAAAAGCTCGATCTGGCGCTGCTGGTGGACGGCCTGCAGGCCGAGCGCGAGCAGGGCATCACCATTGACGTAGCGTATCGCTATTTCTCAACCGAAAAGCGCAAATTTATCATTGCCGATACCCCGGGCCATGAGCAGTACACCCGCAACATGGCCACCGGCGCTTCCACCTGCGATCTGGCGATCCTGCTGATCGATGCGCGCAAGGGGGTGTTGGATCAAACCCGGCGCCATAGCTTTATCGCCACGCTGCTTGGCATCCGCCATTTGGTGGTGGCGGTGAACAAGATGGACCTGGTGGATTACAGCGAAGCGGTTTTTGAACAGTACCGCGAGGATTATCTGGCCTTTGCGCAGCAACTGCCCAACGATCTGGACATCAAGTTTGTGCCCCTGTCGGCGTTGGATGGCGATAATGTAGCGACTCAAAGCGCAAAAATGCCGTGGTACAGCGGCCCAACGCTGCTGGAAGTGCTGGAAACCGTGGACGTCATCAGCGAGCGTGAACAGCAGCCGCTGCGCTTCCCGGTGCAGTACGTTAACCGCCCGAACCTGGATTTCCGCGGCTATGCCGGCACGCTGTCCGCCGGTGTGGTGCGCGTCGGCCAGCGGGTGAAGGTGCTGCCTTCCGGCGTGGAATCGACCGTCGAGCGCATCGTCACCTTTGATGGCGATCTGCAGGAAGCGGTGCCTGGTGAAGCGATCACCCTGGTGCTGAAGGACGAAGTTGATATCAGCCGTGGCGATTTGCTGGTCGCCGCCGATGAAACGCTCCAGCCGGTGCAAAGCGCGTTGGTGGACGTGGTGTGGATGGCGGAGCAAACCTTGCTGCCGGGGCAAAGCTACGATATCAAAGTGGCCGGCAAGAAAACCCGCGCCCGGGTGGTGAGCATCCGTCATCAGGTTGAGATTAACTCTCTGACCCAGCACGAGGTGGACACGCTGCCGCTGAACGGTATTGGGCTGGTGGAGCTGACGTTTGACGAGCCGCTGGTGCTTGATAGTTATCAGCGCAACCACGACACCGGCGGCCTGATCGTTATCGATCGCCTGACCAACGTGACCGTGGGCGCCGGGTTGATCCGCGAAACGCTGCAGGATACTCCCGCCGCGGCCGGCGAATTCAGCGCGTTTGAGCTGGAACTTAATGCCTTGATCCGCAAACATTTCCCGCACTGGGGTACGCGCGATCTGCGTGATTTGCTTGGGGGAAAATAAGGTGGCCGATGCACAACAACGGCTGACCGGGCCGGATGATGAAAACGTGGTCTGGCACCCGCATGCGGTGACGCGTGCCGATCGCGAGGCGCGTAGCGGCCATCAGGGCGTGGTGCTGTGGTTTACCGGGCTTTCCGGCTCGGGGAAATCCACCGTTGCCGGCGCGTTGGAACAGGCGTTGCACGCTTACGGCGTCAGCACCTATCTGCTGGACGGTGACAACGTGCGCCACGGTTTGTGCCGCGATCTGGGGTTCTCTGACGATGACCGGCGCGAGAACATCCGCCGGGTGGGGGAAGTGGCCCGTTTGATGGTCGACGCCGGGCTGGTGGTGCTGACGGCGTTCATCTCGCCGCACCGTGCAGAGCGGCAAATGGTGCGTGAAATGCTGGATGACGGCCGGTTTATCGAAGTGTTTGTCGATACGCCGCTGGCGATTTGCGAAGCGCGCGATCCCAAAGGTTTATACAAAAAAGCCCGCGCCGGTGAACTGCGTAACTTCACCGGCATCGATTCCGTTTATGAGGCGCCGCAGGCCCCGGATATTCACCTGGATGGCGAACAATTGGTAACAAATTTGGTTGTGCAATTGTTAGACGTGCTGCGTGGTAAAGTTATTATCAAATCCTGAGTTTAAGCAAGGCAGAGGGGGTTTTCGGCGCCCTCTGTTTTTCGCATTCAAGCCGCTGCAGAGCGTGCTGACGGAAGGCGAGTAATCAGGAACCACTATGCAGAACGTTACCCCCATCTTGGCAGGCGCAAAACAGGAAAAAGAGGAGCCCTCGTACTCTTTCCTGGGCGGCGTAAGCGGCTTTGTTTTTTATTGGCTGGCCTTTGCCGTGCCGTTTTTGGTGTATGGCCCCAACACGCTGTTTTTCCTGCTCTATACCTGGCCTTTCTTCCTGGCGTTGATGCCGCTTTCCGTGCTGATTGGCATCACGTTCAGCATGATATTGCGCGAGCGCCAGCTGTTGACGCTATTGCTGACCGGTGTGACGGTAATGTGTTTATTCTGGCTGGTGTTCAGCAGCCTGAGCGGGTGGTGAACCGCCGGGCGCCGATCGTGGCGCCCGGCAGGATTGCAAAGCAGTGCTGAAAGTTACAAAACTTTGCTTAGAAATGCCCGCGTACGCGGATTGGTCGGGTTGGTAAAAATCTGCTGCGGCGCGCCTTCTTCCTGAATAATGCCCTGATCGATAAACATCACCCGATCGGCCACTTCGCGGGCAAACCCCATTTCATGCGTGACCACCACCATCGTCATGCCCTCATGCGCCAACGCTTTCATTACCGCCAGCACTTCCCCCACCAGCTCTGGATCCAGCGCCGAGGTGGGCTCATCAAACAGCATGATTTTCGGCTCCATCGCCAGCGCGCGGGCAATGGCGACGCGCTGCTGCTGCCCGCCGGACAGGCTGTTTGGGTAGGCATCGGTTTTATCCAGCAGTCCGACTTTGCGCAGTAGCTTTTCCGCCCGCAGTGTGGCCTCGGCGCGCGACAGCTTTTTCACATCCATCGGCGCCATGATGATGTTTTCCAATACCGTCATGTGCGGGAACAGGTTGAACCGCTGGAACACCATGCCGACGCTCTCACGCATTTTGTTGAGATCGGTGCGCTGATCGTGGATGGCGAAGCCGTTAACGTCTATTTCGCCGCCGGAGAGCGTTTCCAGCGCGTTGATACAGCGCAGGAAGGTGCTTTTCCCCGAGCCGGACGGCCCGATAATGCACACCACTTCATTCGGCGCGATGTCACAGGAGATGCCACGCAATACGTGGCTTTCACCAAATTGTTTTTGCAGATTATGTACGCGAATCACTTTTGCCGAACCTCTTTTCCATATGTTGCACCAGCAGCGAAAGCAGGAAGGTGATGACCCAATAAACCAATGAAATGGTCAGATAGGGTTCCCAGTAGGTAGCGTAAGCGCCAGAGACGGTACGGGCGGCATAGGCCAAATCGGCCAGCCCGATGGCGGAGGCCAGAGACGAATCCTTGACGATGGCAATGGCGTTATTGCCCAGCGGCGGCAGCATGCGGCGGAACGCCTGCGGCAGGATCACCCGGCGCAGGGTTTTGCCATAGCTCATTCCCAGCGAGCGCGAGGCTTCCATCTGTCCGCGATCCAGCGACTGGATGCCGGCGCGGAAAATTTCCGAAACGTAAGCGCCGGCATTGAGCGTAATCGCCACCACGCAGGACAGGAAGGCGCCGTAGTCGGAGCGCAACATGCGGGCGAAGTCGCTGCTCATCAGGCCGCTGGTGACCAAGATACCGTCACGCGGGTTGATAAACAGCGGCACCAGCGCAAAGTGCACCACCATGATCTGAACGAACAGCGGCGTGCCGCGAAAGGCGCTGATATAGATGCGCACCGGCCATTGCACGCCGTAGCGCAGAATGGGTTTCCAGATGCCGTACGGTGCCTGTGCCAGGCGGCCCAAACCGAGGATCAGGCCCCAGGTGGTGCCCAGCAGCACGCAGATGATGGTGCATTTGATGGTCATCCAGGCGCCTTGGGCAAACAGTGGCGCGTATTCCTGGATGATTTCCCAGCGGAAAGCAGACAAGTTCAGTTCCTTACAGATAAAAAGCGGCAATCAGGCAGGCCCGATTGCCCAAAACACGATACAACCCCTTCCCAAAGCGGGCGGAAGGCGCTGGGATTATTCAGCCGGCAGCGTTGGGACGTTACTGTCGAACCAGGTTTGGTAAATTTTGGCATAGGTGCCATCGGCAAGGATTTTTTTCAGGCCGGCGTTAATCTTATCGCGCAGTTCTTCGTTGCCTTTCGCGACGGCAATGCCGAAATACTGGCGTTCAAATTTGGCGTCGGACACCAGCTTGAACTGTTTTTCCGGGTGGGTTTTGATGTAGAACTTGGCGACGCCCACATCGCCCACGGCAGCGCTGATGCCGTCTTCATACAGCTCCTGTAGCATCAGCGGCGTGTTATCGAAGCGTTTGATCGCCGTGTTGTTTTTGCCCAATACGTCGGACACCACGATATCACCGGTGCTGGAGTTAACCACGCCAACCTTCAGCGTTTTCAAGGCGGCGATGGAATCAACGCTGGAGTCATGCGGCACCACGATCGCCTGTTCCGCCGGGAAGTACGGGGCGGAAAAATCCACCATCTGCTTACGCTTATCGGTGATGGTAATCCCCGAGATGATAATATCGCGATCGCCGGAGTTCAGCGTGGCGAAAATGCCCTCCCACGGCGTATTCACCAGCTTAACCTGAAAGCCTTCTGCCTTGGCGATAGCCTTGATGATATCAATATCAAAACCTTCCAGCTGTTTGTTGCTGTTTTCGTATTCAAATGGGCGGTAAGTGCCGCCGGCGCCGACGGTATAGGTGGCTTCAGCCGCAAAGGCGGCGGCGGATAACGTGGCGGCCAGGCAGGCGCCAATGATAACCAGACGTTTTAACATGATGTTTCCCTGTGATTAATTAATGGTCATAAAAATTATTTATGCATTTTGACTGCATAAAAGTAAGGGGTAATGCCGGGGAATGCAACCGCGCGCCATCGGCACGGCAAAAGTCACTTTTTTTGTCGCTTTCGCGACGGATTTAGCGGATAAACACGGGAAATTATCATCCGTATTCTGAATCTGGCGCTGAAATGCCGTGCTCGGTGTGGAGTCCAACCAAAAGTTGTGGGATGATTGTGCGGTTTTTCAGGGGGCGGGGATGGGAAAACTTACGCTACTATTGCTGGTATTGCTCGGTTGGTTACAGTATTCGCTGTGGCTGGGTAAAAATGGTATTCACGATTATGTGCGCGTCAATGACGATGTTGCTGTCCAACAGGGCAATAACGCGAAGTTGAAAGCACGTAACGATCAGTTATTCGCTGAAATCGACGATCTCAACGGGGGTCAAGAAGCGATAGAAGAGCGTGCGCGCAATGAACTGGGCATGATTAAGCCCAATGAAACTTTTTACCGTTTGGTGCCCGATCAATCCAGGCGCACGGCCACGTCCTCTTCACAAAACAACGTAAAATAACGCATGAATCACTCCGCAAATGCCTTTCCACAGGTGATTGCCGTGCTGCCTGCGGCGGGCATCGGTAGCCGCATGCAGGCGAATTGCCCGAAGCAATACCTTACCATTGGCGATAAAACCATTCTGGAACATGCGATCCACGCGCTGTTGCGCCATCCGCGCATCCCGCAGGTGATTGTCGCCATCAGCCCGGCCGATCGGCAGTTCCAACAGTTGCCGATTGCGCAGGATCCGCGTGTGCGCGTGGTCATCGGCGGCGAGCTGCGTGCGGAGTCCGTCATGGCCGGCCTGCGCCTGGCCGGCGGCGCCGAGTGGGTGCTGGTGCATGATGCCGCGCGCCCGTGCCTGCACCACGACGATCTCGATCGCCTGTTGGCGATCACCGAACACAGCAAGATTGGCGGTATTTTGGCGGCACCGGTGCGCGATACCATGAAGCGAGCGGAAACCGGGCAATGTGCGATTTCCCACACCGTCGAACGCCAGGATTTGTGGCATGCCCTCACGCCGCAGTTGTTCCCACTGGAACTGCTGAAACTTTGCCTGCAGCGTGCGCTGGATGAGGGCGCGGCGGTGACCGATGAAGCCTCGGCATTGGAGCATTGCGGTTATCATCCGCTGTTGATCTCGGGGCGTTCAGATAATATTAAAGTAACGCGTCCAGAGGACTTGGCGCTGGCGGCGTTTTATCTAACTCAATTAAACAGGTAAGAACCTATTTGAATAGGCACCAGCGTTGCGGGCTGCGCCGGTAGCGGCGCTTGCGCGTGGGCGCTGCCACGGTTAGCCGGCGCATACGCCTATTGGAATGGGTTCTGAGGAGAACAAATAATGCGTATTGGTCATGGTTTTGATGTGCATAAATTTGGCGGCGAAGGCCCGTTGGTGATCGGCGGTGTGCGCATCCCTTATGAACACGGCCTGCTGGCGCACTCCGACGGCGACGTTGCGTTGCATGCGGCCACCGATGCGTTGCTGGGTGCGGCGGCGTTAGGGGATATCGGCAAGCTGTTCCCGGATACCGATCCCGCGTTTAAAGGCGCAGACAGCCGCGCATTGTTGCGTGAGGCGTGGAAACGTATCCAGGCCAAAGGCTACCGGCTGGGCAACCTGGATATCACCATTATTGCCCAGGCGCCGAAGATGGCGCCGCATATTCCGCAGATGCGGGTTTTCCTGAGCGAAGATCTGGGCTGCCATCTCGACGACGTCAACGTGAAGGCGACCACCACCGAGAAGCTCGGTTTTACCGGGCGCGGCGAAGGCATTGCCTGTGAGGCGGTCGCCTTGTTGATCAAGGAGTAAGCGAATGGACATGGCGAATCTGAGCTGGCTGCACGGTAAACCGCGCGGCAGCGGTGTGTTGAAAGCCAACCCGGAAGATTTCGTGGTGGTGGAAGACCTGGGCTTTGAGCCGGATGGCGAAGGCGAGCACCTGCTGGTCAACATCCGCAAAAATGGCTGCAATACGCAATTTGTGGCTGAGAATCTGGCGCGCTTCGCCGGTATTCATGCCCGCTGCGTCAGCTATGCCGGCCTGAAGGATCGCAATGCCGTCACCGAACAGTGGTTCTGCCTGCATCTGCCGGGCAAAACCGATCCCGATCTCGGCCAGTTTGCTTTGGCGGGCTGTGAAGTGCTACGCGCGGCGCGCCACCGGCGCAAGCTGCGCATAGGCACCCTGAAAGGCAACGCGTTTACCCTGATACTGCGCCAAATCAGCGATCGCCAGGAGGTTGAACAACGGCTGGCGGCAATCGCCGCCCAGGGCGTGCCGAATTATTTTGGTAGCCAGCGCTTCGGGCATGGCGGCAATAATCTGGTGATGGCGAAGCGCTGGGCCAATGACGAAATTCGCGTCAGAGAGCGCAACAAGCGCAGCTTTTACCTCTCCGCCAGCCGCAGCGCGCTGTTTAATCACGTGGCGAGCGCACGTCTGGCCGATGGCCTGCAGGCAACCGTGCTGGCAGGCGATGCCCTGCAGTTGACCGGCCGCGGCAGTTGGTTTGTGGCGCAGACGGATGAGCTGCCCAGCCTGCAACAGCGGGTTGACGCCGGTGAGTTGCGGGTGACTGCGCCGCTGCCTGGCGATGGCGAACCCGGCACGGCCGATGCCGCGCTGCAGTTTGAGCAGCAGTGCTTGGCGGAACAGCCAGAATTGCTTACGCTTTTAAAGCGTGAACGGGTTGAGCCGGCGCGCCGGGCGCTGCTGTTACAGCCGCAAAATATGCGGTGGAACTGGTGGGACGACGTCACCGTTGAGCTACGCTTCTGGTTGCCTGCGGGGAGTTTTGCCACCAGCGTGGTTCGCGAAATTATGCTGCAGGATAACGGCGATGCGGATATTACTGAGTAACGATGACGGCGTTTCCGCTCCAGGTATCCAGGTGCTTGCCGAGGCGTTGCGCCGCTTTGCCGAGGTGCAGGTGGTGGCGCCGGATCGCAACCGTAGCGCATCTTCCAATGCGCTGACGCTGGAAGCGCCGTTGCGCACGTTGACGTTGCCGAATGGCGATATCGCCGTGCAGCAGGGCACGCCGACCGATTGTGTCTACCTTGGCGTTAATGCGTTGATGCGGCCGCGGCCGGATATTGTGATTTCCGGTATCAATGCCGGCCCGAATCTGGGCGATGATGTGATCTATTCAGGCACCGTAGCGGCGGCGATGGAAGGGCGACACCTGGGGTTCCCCGCGCTGGCCGTTTCGTTGAATGGCCAACGCCATTATGACACTGCGGCGGTGGTCACCTGTAGCTTGCTGCGCGCCTTGCAACGCGAGCCGCTGCGCACCGGGAAAATCCTCAACGTTAACGTGCCGGATTTGCCGCTGGATGAAATCAAAGGCATCCGCGTGACGCGCTGCGGCAGCCGCCATCCGGCCGAAAAGGTCTTTTGCCAGCAGGATCCGCGCGGGCAGAATCTCTACTGGATTGGGCCGCCGGGTGATAAATTTGATGCCGGGCCGGATACAGACTTTGCCGCCGTGGAGCAAGGCTATGTGGCGGTGACGCCGCTGCAGGTGGATTTAACCGCTTACGCGGCCCAGGATGTGGTAAAAACGTGGTTGACCAAGGCAGAGGTTAGCGGGGAATGGTGAACAAACGTATGCAAACATTATTGGCCCAGTTGCGGCAGCAGGGCATCCGGGATGAACGCTTGCTAAAAGCGATCGAAGCCGTGCCGCGCGAGCGTTTTGTTGATGAAGCGCTGGAGCACAAAGCCTATGAAAATACCGCGTTGCCGATTGGTTCCGGCCAAACAATTTCCCAGCCTTACATGGTGGCGCGGATGACCGAACTGCTAAGCCTGACGCCAACCTCGCGGGTATTGGAGATCGGCACTGGCTCCGGTTATCAGACCGCCATTCTGGCGAACCTGGTGCAACATGTTTGCTCCGTAGAGCGTATCAAAGGGTTGCAATGGCAAGCGAAACGCCGCCTGAAGCAGCTTGATCTGCACAATGTCTCTACCCGCCACGGTGACGGTTGGCAGGGTTGGGCGTCGCGCGGCCCGTTTGATGCGATCATTGTTACCGCCGCCCCGCCGGAAATCCCCGCCGCGCTGATGGAGCAATTGGATGACGGCGGTATTTTGGTGCTGCCGGTGGGGGAACAGGCCCAGACGTTAAAGCGTATCCAGCGCTATGGTAACGAGTTCAGCATTGATGCGGTTGAAGCCGTGCGTTTTGTCCCCCTGGTGAAGGGCGAACTGGCCTGAATAAACCGCCCGGTTTTAACTCTGTTGCACTTTAGCCGTTGGCGGAAACGCTTTTCACGTTTCAATGCGACTGATTTTCACTACAATGGCAGTATGTTAGCCGTTGTCTTATTGTGGAGCAGTGTTGATGTGGTTAGCATCGGCCTGCTGTTTTTTGATTTCCCGGCACGGCCGTTGGTGTGTGCTTAGCCTGGGGGAGCCTTTCATCGCAGCCTTCGTGGTACGTACGATACCCAACTGCGGTGCAAAGGGATTTTGGATATATCGCTGATATTGCTGTCATGGGGGAAGCATGAGCACGGGAAGCCCAATGATTATTTTACGCCGCGTTGCGGTGTGTACAATGATAAGTGTGTGGTTGGCAGGATGTTCCAATGGCGAGTCGACCTCGGCACCCATTAGCAGCGTAAACGACGGCGGTATTACCGGTTCAGCTACGGCGCCGGTGGTGGGCAACGCTGGCGCGCAGGGCGACCGAATTGTCTATAACCGCAGCTATGAGTCCATTCCGAAAGGCAGCTATAGCGGCAGCACCTATACGGTCAAACGCGGCGACACGCTGTTTTATATCGCCTGGATCACCGGGAGTGATTACCGCGATCTGGCGCAGCGCAATAATATTCCTGAGCCTTATAGCCTGAACGTGGGCCAAACCATTCAACTTGGTAATGGGTCTGCGCAAAATAACGGCGGCATGCAGGTGGCGACTGATGCAACAAGCAGTGGAGTGCCGAAGCCACCTTCCTCAACGCAGATACAAACTGCAACGCAGATACAAACCGCAACGGTTGATTCTCAACCAACTAACGCGTATTCTGAAAACTCGGGTAAACAGAATGTAGGGAAGATGTTACCTGCATCAGGCGCTGCCGCAGTAGGTTCTGCCGCCGCTCCTGTTACCGCACCAGCTGCTGCACCTCCGGTGAGCAGTACCGTCAGCAACAGCGCGCCAGTCAGCAGTTGGAAGTGGCCGACAGACGGTAAGATCATTGATAACTTTTCTTCATCAGACGGTGGAAATAAGGGTATTGATATCGCTGGTTCCCGTGGGCAACCGATTTTTGCTACCGCCGATGGGCGCGTAGTGTATGCGGGCAACGCCTTACGGGGTTACGGTAATCTTATTATCATCAAACACAATGATGATTACCTGAGCGCCTATGCTCACAATGATACGATGCTGGTCCGGGAACAACAGGAAGTGAAGGCGGGTCAAAAAATAGCAACCATGGGGAGCACCGGAACCAGTACAGTACGTTTGCATTTTGAAATTCGTTACAAGGGGAAATCCGTAAACCCGCTGCGTTATCTTCCGCAGCGATAGATTGGGCAGGATAAGCGCTATCCTGCTCGCGGTATCACGGGTAGGAGCAGCTTATGAGCCAAAGCACGCTGAAAGTTAACGAGTTACATGACGAGACGGATTTCGACGAGAACGGAACTGAGGCTGAATCATTTGATGAGAAAGCACTGGTAGAAGAAGAAACCAGTGACAATGATCTGGCAGAAGAAGAGCTGTTGTCGCAGAGTGTTACCCAACGTGTATTGGATGCGACGCAGCTCTATCTTGGCGAAATTGGTTTTTCACCTCTGCTGACGGCAGAGGAAGAAGTTTACTTTGCACGGCGAGCACTGCGTGGTGATATTCCATCTCGCCGTCGAATGATTGAAAGCAACCTGCGGCTGGTGGTGAAAATTGCCCGCCGTTACAGCAACCGCGGTCTGGCACTGCTGGATCTGATCGAAGAAGGTAACCTCGGCCTGATCCGTGCGGTGGAAAAGTTCGATCCTGAGCGCGGTTTTCGTTTTTCTACTTATGCCACTTGGTGGATCCGTCAGACGATTGAACGGGCGATCATGAACCAAACCCGTACTATCCGCCTGCCGATTCACATCGTTAAAGAACTCAACGTTTATCTGCGCACCGCGCGCGAGCTTTCCCACAAACTGGATCATGAACCGAGCGCTGAAGAGATTGCCGAGCAACTCGATAAGCCGGTGGATGACGTCAACCGTATGCTGCGTCTGAATGAGCGTATTACTTCCGTTGATACGCCGTTGGGCGGTGATTCAGAGAAAGCCTTGTTGGACATTCTGGCCGATGAGAAAGAAAACGGCCCCGAAGACACCACGCAAGACGATGATATGAAGCAAAGCATCGTTAAGTGGCTGTTTGAACTGAATGCGAAGCAACGTGAAGTGCTGGCGCGCCGTTTTGGGCTGTTGGGTTATGAAGCGGCCACGTTGGAAGATGTAGGCCGTGAGATTGGCCTGACGCGTGAACGCGTTCGCTAGATCCAGGTTGAAGGCCTGCGCCGTCTGCGTGAAATTTTGCAGATGCAGGGGCTGAGCATTGAAGCCCTGTTCCGCGAATAGCACATTTTTACCACGCATATAAAAAGGGTGGGCTTGCGCCCACCCTTTTTTTATCGCATCTGTGCAATGCCGGTTACACCATGTTTTTTAACCGGTAGAGCCATTCCAACGCCTGCCGCGGGGAAAGCGTATCGGGATCGAGCGCTTCCAGCGCTTCTACCGCCGGTGAGCTTTCTTCCGCCAATAACGTCATCTGGGTGGCCTCGACGGTGCCGGCGGCGGTGTGGCTGGAGATCGTTTCCAGCTCGCGCAGCTTTTGGCGCGCCCGTTTGATGACATCGCGTGGCACACCGGCCAGGGCGGCAACCGCCAGGCCGTAGCTTTTGCTGGCCGCACCGTCTTGTACGCTATGCATGAACGCAATGGTATCGCCGTGCTCCAGCGCATCCAGGTGCACGTTGACCACGCCCTCCATTTTTTCCGGCAGCGTCGTCAGCTCAAAATAGTGGGTCGCAAACAGCGTCATGGCCTTGATGCGGCTCGCCAGATTTTCTGCGCAGGCCCAGGCCAGCGACAGCCCATCGTAAGTGGATGTGCCGCGCCCAATTTCATCCATCAGCACCAGGCTGTGTTCTGTGGCGTTATGCAGGATGTTGGCGGTTTCAGTCATTTCTACCATGAAGGTGGAGCGGCCGGAGGCCAGATCGTCGGCGGCGCCCACGCGGGTGAAGATGCGATCCACTGGGCCGATGGTCGCCTTTGCCGCCGGCACATAGCTGCCGATGTGCGCCATCAGCACAATCAGCGCCGTTTGGCGCATATAGGTGCTTTTACCCCCCATATTGGGGCCGGTGATGATCAACATCCGGCGTTGCGGCGATAGCGAGACCGGGTTGGCGATGAACGGATCGCTCAATACCTGCTCCACCACCGGATGGCGGCCTTCGCTGATGCGGATGCCGGGTTTATCACTCATGGTCGGGCAGGCGTAGTTCATCGTCTCTGCGCGTTCCGCCAGGTTTGCCAGCACATCCAGCTCCGCCAGCGCGCCCGCGCTTTGTTGCAGCTCGGCCAGATGCGGCAATAGCAGATCGAACAGTTCATCATACAGGCCCTTTTCTATCGCCAGCGCTTTGCTCTTCGAGGTCAGAACTTTGTCTTCGTACTCTTTCAGCTCGGGGATGATGTAGCGTTCTGCATTTTTCAGCGTTTGGCGGCGCACATAGTGGATCGGCACCAAGTGGCTTTGCCCGCGGCTCACCTGAATGTAGTAACCGTGTACGCCGTTAAAGCCCACTTTCAGCGTATCCAGGCCCAGTTTTTCGCGCTCGCGGATTTCCAGGCGTTCCAGATAATCGCTGGCCCCGTCGGCCAGCGCCCGCCATTCGTCCAGTTCAGCGTTATAGCCGGTGGCGATCACGCCGCCGTCGCGCACCAACACCGGCGGCGCTTCAACGATGGCCCGTTCCAGCAACGCCTGCAGTTCATCGAACTGGCCAATTTGCTGCAGCAGGCTTTGCACATGCGGTGTATCAACCGGCTGCAACAGCGCGCGAATTTCCGGCAACTGTTGGAATGCGTGGCGCATGCGCGCCAGATCGCGTGGGCGTGCGGTCCGCAGCGCCAGGCGCGCCAGAATGCGTTCCAGATCGCCCACCTGGCGCAGCGGGGGCTGCAACTCCAGGTATAAATCACGCAGGGTGCCGATGGCCTGTTGGCGGTGATTCAGCACGTTGAAATCGCGGGTTGGCATATGCAGCCAGCGCTTGAGCATACGGCTGCCCATGGCAGTAACCGAGCGATCGAGAATGGCGGACAGGGTATTATCCACCCCGCCGGACAGGCTCTGCGTCAGCTCCAGGTTACGGCGCGTGGCCGCATCCATGATAATGCCGTCCTGCTGGCGCTCCATGGTGATACTGCGTATATGGGGCAGGGAGGTGCGTTGGGTGTCCTTGGCGTATTGCAGCAGGCAGCCGGCGGCGCGCAGTGCCTGTTGCGCCTGCTCGACGCCGAAGCCATTAAGATCGCGCGTGCCGAACTGCAGATTCAATTGCTGGCGCGCGGTTTCCAGTTCAAATTCCCACAGTGGGCGGCGGCGCAGCCCGCGGCGCTGCTCTATTAGCGCCATCTGTTCAAAGGTTTCCGGGTATAGCAGTTCGGCCGGGTTGGTGCGTTGCAACTCTGCCGCCATGGTTTCCAAATCGCCGGGCTCGGCAACGCGGAAACGGCCAGAGCTGATATCCAGCGTGGCGTAACCAAAACCGCGCGCGTCTTGCCAAATGGCGGCCAGCAGGTTGTCCTGGCGTTCTTGCAGCAATGCCTCGTCGCTGACGGTGCCCGGGGTGACGATACGCACCACCTTGCGTTCTACAGGCCCTTTGCTGGTCGCCGGATCGCCAATCTGTTCGCAGATCGCGACCGATTCCCCAAGCTGCACCAGCTTGGCCAGGTAGTTTTCCACCGCGTGGTGCGGCACACCGGCCATCGGGATAGGCTCGCCTGCCGAGGCGCCGCGTTTGGTCAGCGAGATGTCCAGCAGCTGGGACGCGCGTTTTGCATCGTCATAAAACAGCTCGTAGAAATCCCCCATGCGATAAAACAGCAGAATTTCAGGGTGTTGCGCCTTCAGGCGCAAGTACTGCTGCATCATTGGCGTGTGGGCGGTGAAGTCCTTGTCAATAGACTCTTTCATATTGATTTTACTCGTTTTATAGGTCTTCTATGTACTCGGGCGGCTCGTTGTAAACCCCCTGGAAACTCAAATGAACCCAAAAATTTGTATTCCATAGCTATCCCAGCGATGCACTGGAATAGACATGTGGACTTGCGGGTATACATTTGGACCAACGCATGAAAATGACACTCAATCAGCCGATTCTAATCAATAAGTTACCTATACCCAAAACAATTCTAGCCGCAGGAAAAAACGCCAACGGCGTTGCTGAACGGGCTGGTAAGGCTTGCAACGTAAATGATGACGGCCAAACCACATTTTGCCTGCGATGGGCAAGCCGTTGCCGCCTGGAGCGAAAGCCGTATCTTATCACTGATAATCACTGCGATTCACCCGCAGCTTTAGCACACAGGCCCGCGTGACCCCAGGCCTTTATCTTCCACATGGCGGGTTGCTGCCGGGAACGCCGTGTTAATGGAAGAAATGCGCCGTCTGAGATTATCAAATCAATCATGGCTACGGTGTCGGATTGTGCCGATATTGTGTAGGTATGCGATGCCGCCCGCATGATGGCCAGACGAAGTCACCCAAGTGAAGTTGATATTGTTGCACCGGCCAGCGGGGTGGCCTATCGGATGGCAAGCGCGCCGTCGGTAAACCCTTCGGCGCAGTAAGCTGATCGGCCAGTTGCCTGATGTTTTAATCCCAGCCGCAAATGCCCTTGATTTCGGTGTAGTCATGAATGCCCCAATCCGCATACTCACGACCATTCCCAGACTGCTTATAGCCGCCAAAGGGGGCGAAAAGATCCCAATCCGGTCCGTTTAAATAGATAGAGCCGGCGCGAATACGTTTTGCCACATTGCGCGCCCGGCTGTTATCGCCTGACCAAATGTATGCGGCGAGCCCATACAACGTATCATTGGCGATATCAATCGCCTGGTCTTCATCGCGATAAGGCATGATTGACAACACTGGCCCGAAGATTTCTTCACGCGCGATAGCCATTTCTTGGCTGACATTGCCGAAAATAGTCGGTTTGACGAAATAGCCATGAGTTATGCCATCAGGTTTGCCCAACCCACCGGTGACTAAAACAGCGCCTTCATCGATACCCGATTGAATAAGCCGCTGGACCTTGGCAAACTGCTGAGCAGAAATCAACGGGCCCATTGTTGTCGCCTCGTCACGGGGATCGCCGACAATGATCTTTTCGGCAATGACTTTCGCCATGGCGAGCACTTCTTGATGGCGCTCGGCGGGAACTAACATACGGGTCGGTGCATCGCAGGATTGCCCAGTGTTGTTCATGGCGGCAATCACACCGCTACCGATCGCCTTTTCGAAATCGGCGTCTGGCAACACGATATTGGGGGATTTGCCCCCCAGTTCTTGCGTCACTCTTTTTACTGTGTCAGCGGCCGTTTGGGCGACGTTTATCCCTGCGCGCGTCGAGCCGGTAAAACTCATCATATCGATATCCGGGTGCGCCGCCATTTTTTGGCCGACTTCCGGCCCCGTACCGTTAATCAGGTTGAAGACGCCTTTCGGCACGCCCGCTGCTTCAATAATTTCAGCAAATAAAATGGCGCTCAATGGCGCAATTTCTGAAGGCTTGAGAACCACCGTACAGCCGGCCACCAAAGCCGGCGCGACTTTGCACACAATTTGATTCATCGGCCAATTCCAGGGGGTAATCAGGCCGCAGACGCCAATGGGTTCGCGGATAACCAACGTTGAACCGCGCTTTGACTGCCATTCAAATGTTTCCGCCGCCTTAATGGTGGCTTCAAGATGCCCTCTGCCTGCATAGGCTTGCGCATCGCGCGCCCATGAAATCGGCGCGCCCATTTCGCGGCTTATGGTTTGGGCCATGAGCTCATATTTTTCGTTATATATCGTGAGCACCCGTTCCAGCACGGCAATGCGTTCCTCAACAGGGACGCCAGCCCAGGCAGGAAAAGCATTGCGGGCGGATTTCACCGCACGATCGACATCTTCTGCGCCGCCAACGGCAATTTGCGCAAATTGCCGTTCAGTAGAGGGATCAATGACATCCATCATGGCAGGAACGGCGGGGTCTACCCAGGCGCCATCTATGAAGAATTTCTGCGTGTGACGCATATCGGTTTCCTTATGATGCAGTTTTATTTCGATGAGAATACAGGCCATGCTGAATTTTTAGTTATCCGCTCGCTTTATCATCAGAGAGCAGCGTCCCACTACATGAGCTCCAAATCACTTCAACCTGCTCATCTAATGAAAAAGCGTCACCGTCGTTGGACATACGGGCCGTAACAATCGTGCCGTTAGTAAGCGAAACCTGATACTTAACCACATTGCCAAGATAAATCTTCTCGCAGATTTGGCCCGACAGGCGGTTTTTATTTTCATCGGCCCCCATTGCCTGTGGGCGTTGCACCATGATTTCTTCTGGGCGCAAGAGAATACACTGTGGCTTTGTGCCTGAAGGCAAACAATCAATAGTGACATATTCATCTTCGGCTATTTGTATCTCGGTTTTATCCCCGACCATACGATGTGGGCCACGTAACACAGAGCTTTCACCGATGAACTCACCGACGAATAACGTTTTTGGATATTTATACAGTTCTTCCCCAGTTCCTATCTGCTCAATGCGCCCTTTGTTGAAAACGGCTATTCTGTCAGACAGTACCAGCGCTTCTTCCTGATCGTGTGTAACAAAAATAAAGGTGCTGCCCAATTCGCGGTGAATACGCCTGATTTCGAGCTGTAATGATTCCCGCAGCTTTTTGTCTAATGCGCCGAGAGGTTCATCCATCAGTAACAGCGCGGGTGAAAATACCATCGCCCTGGCAAGGGCCACGCGTTGTTGTTGCCCTCCTGACAGCTCTTCGGGGTAGCGATTGGAAAACGAATTCAGCTCGACTTTCTCTAATACCTCGGCGACCAACCGTTCGCGTTCGCGTTTCGCTATTTTCCGCCGTTGTAATGGGTATGCGACATTCGCGGCGACCGTCATATGTGGAAACAGCGCATAGTTCTGAAAAACCACGCCCATGTTTCTTTTGTGCGCCGGCTCTTTATCTATTTCGTATCCATTATAGAGAATCGATCCACTATCGTTATCGATAAACCCTGCGATAATGTTCAGCGTCGTTGTCTTGCCAGATCCTGAAGGCCCAAGGAAAGAGATAAATTCACCGGCCTTTATCTTGAGTGACACATTATCTAACGCAGTAAATCCACTATAAAATTTGCTAATGTTACAAATTTCGACCTCTGCGCCTTTCGTGGCAGCTTTATTCAACATTATTTTTTCCTCTTTAACGAAGAGAGAAGGCCAATACCGATGAGAAGCGTCGTCACCGCAAAGGTTATCGAGCCTATCGCTGCGATAGTAGGATCGGTATCCCGTGTTATTGATGAATAAATTTTTACGGGTAGCATCGTTACCTGTGGGCTGGATATAAATAATGAGATGACTATTTCGTTAAATGAGGTCACAAAAGAGAATAATATTCCTGACAGTATCCCAGGTAACGTGAGCGGAATGGTGACGGTTAATAGTGTGGTTATCTTGGATGCCCCAAGACTGGCTGCCGCCGTTTCCAGCCGGTTATCGAATACGGCCAAATTCGCACTCACTGAGATAACAACAAAGGGTAATGCTAAAAGCGTATGAGCCAGAATAAATCCCGTATAAGTGCCGATCAGGTGATATTTGAGATAGATTGCATATATGCCAATGGCCAGCACGACGCCAGGCATGACTATCGGTGTGAGCAAGATAACCTTTAACATACCGCCAAATTTATTTTTAAGGTGTTCAATCCCCAGGGCCGCAAACGAACCAAGAAGCGTGGCCAGAATGGAGACGATCACCGCAACCTGTAGGGACGTAATCATGCTATCCTTCCAGCTCTGGCTCTCGAAAATATTTTGGTACCACCGCCACGAAAATCCCCTGGGTGGAAATACCAGCGATTGTTGCTCGCTAAATGAGATCGGGATGATGACTAACGTCGGCGCAATCAACCACAATGAAATTAAAATGCAAACCAGCCCCAGTGAAATGCGTAAAAAAAGCTTCATCATTTATCCTCGTTTACACTCTTTCGTTTGCGACGCATAAACGGCGTCACAGCGAGCAGACATCCGAAAGTGAGAATAAGTAATACCACGCTCATGGCGCCGCCATGCCCCCAATTGAGCAAGGAGGAAATTTGTTGTTGAACAAGCGTTGAGAGTAGCGTGCTCGTCGGGCCACCAAGGAGCAACGGTGTAATATAGAAACCTGTCGCCAGTATGAAAACGATGGTTGCCCCCGAAAAAACGCCTGGCAACGATAAGGGCAAATAGATTTTAAAAAAGCTGACCAGTGGCGAAGCGCCTAAGCTGCATGAAGCCTTGATCAAATCTAAATTTATGCCGCGCATAACGGAATACAACGGCATGATCATAAATGGCAGCAGTATTTGAACCATGCCAATCATCACCCCGGTTTGTGTTCTGATTAACCTTACCTTTTCAAAACCAAAATACTCAAGGATGCTATTAAAGACGCCTGAATTTTGTAAGATGATAATCCAGGCGAAAGTACGTACGATATCCGATGCCCATAAAGGAACCAGGGTACAGAGAATGAGCAGAATACGGTATTTGGGTTTGAGCACCGACATGGCGTAAGCATAAGGATAAGCAATCACGGTGCATAGCAAAGTGACGATTAAAGCCACCTTAAAGGTACGTATTAAAACGGTGACGTTTATATTGGTATTAAAAAACCATAAGTAATTTTGAAAGCCCGTGGTGGGTAGCGTGAAACTCTGATAGATTATTGTGAAAATAGGTATAAGTAAAACCAATGATAAAAGTGCTAACGCCGGGGTCGTCATCAGAAACGCTCTAAATTTCCTCCGTTCTTCAGGCGTAGCACGGGAGCTAAAGACATTACCCATAGTTATTACCTATAGAAGTTAGTGGCTACCATAACACGAAAATAAGCTCACGTTTTGGCGTGATGACGATCAATTACCTGCGATGAATTCGGCCCATTTATCCGTTAATTCCTGGTTGTGATCCACCCAATAAGGAATATTCGGCTGGTATGCATCTTTTTGCTTTTCAGGGGTATTGGTTAACCATTGGCTGATTAAACTATCCACTTTGGGTTGAGAGTTAATATTGATGGGGGAATAGGATGTGGCCTCTGTCATGATTTCTTGTTGCCTTTTTCCCAGGTAATCATTAATCAGAGCATATGCGGCATCCAGGTTTTTTGTGCCGACGGGGATAGTCAGCTGATCTTTCACCACGACCCAATCTTTCCAAACGGGTGCGTAATCAGCGCCATTACGTACTGCTGCCATTCCGCGCCCGGACCAGACCATGATCATATCGGCCTCTCCCGATTCAATAAGCTGCTGGGATTGTGCTCCCGTCTGCCAAAGAATCAAGTCGCCGGAATCACGAATTGCCCGATACTTATTCAAAGCGCGATTTATATCGGCAGGGAACAGTTTATCTTTTGCCACGCCATCGTTTAATAATGCGAGTTCAATAACATAGCCTTCTGCATCACCATATCCCGGGATTGCACGTGTGCCGGGGAAGGCTTTTACATCAAAGAAGTCGTGCCAGCTGGTTGGCGGGTGGTCTTTATACTTCGCTTTATTATACATCAGCACCACGCCGTAGTTCATCGCCGGAACACTGCATGGCCCAACCTGGTCTTTTGGTATATTCGAGGTATCAATACGGCTGAGATCTAACTTTTGAAACACCGTGCCGCAGTAAACGTACGGCATGCTGTCCCCAGTATCGACCACATCCCACTGCACGTTGCCTGACTCAACCTGCGCTTTCACCTTTGCGAGTTCGGTAGGGCCATCCGAATAGAATTTGACCCCAGATTTTTTCACAAAACTATCCAGCGCTTTCACTTGCCCGTCTTGGTAGACGCCGCCATAGGAAGCAAACGTCACGGTCTTACCCTTGAGGGAATCACTGGGGGTTTCACCCGCAACCGGCGTTTGGGCCAGGGCCGGCGCTACGTGAAACAATGTGGCGATAAAGGACATTTTTATAATATTTTTCATGCTATTACATTTCCTCTGACGGTTGTTAAAGCGAAGCTATACAATGTCGATGACTTTAAATAAATGCACTAAAATATATTGATATGTAAAAAAATCTGTGTAAATTTTTAGCGCAGATAATTTTATCCGTCAAGCCTTGTTGTTACATTGTTGTGTCTTTGCGTAAAAAAGGTGAGGAACATGTAATGAAAAATCTTTATAAGAAAACCGCCCGGCTGCAAATATCCGCTCCGGTACTGGCCAATGAAAGGCGAGCCGATGTCGTCATTATCGGCGGGGGATACAGCGGGTTATCGGCTGCGTTACATCTGGCGCAGGGGGGCATGGCGCCCGTGGTGCTGGAGGCGGCTGAAATCGGCCATGGCGGTTCCGGGCGTAACGGCGGCCAGGTCAATCCAGGGTTAAAGCTGCTTCCCAATGAGCTGGTGGCGCATTTTGGTCAACAACAAGGTGAGAAACTTAACCAGCTGTCTTCTGATGCACCTAAGCTGGTATTTGATTTGATCAAGCGTTATCAGATTGACTGTTCCCCAAGCAATACCGGGACAATACGTGCGGCAATAGACCAAAAAGGGCTGAAGCAGGTTAATGCTCTGGTGGAACAGGCGAGCCAGCGCGGATGGCCGGTGCGTTTTGCTGACCAAAACGAAATGGCTCAACTGACAGGCACCCACATTTATATTGGCGGCGCAGTTGACGCTCGCGGCGGGCATCTTAATCCGTTGGCGTATGTGCGAGGGCTTGCCTTGGCGGCACAACAGGCCGGCGCGGCGTTACATGAAAATAGCCGTGCTATATCCATCCGGCGTGAAAATGATCGGTGGCATGTGGCAACGGCCCAGGGGAAAGTGATTGCGCCGGAAGTCATTATTTGTACCGATGGCTATTCGGATAATTTATGGCCCGGTATGCGTAAATCCTTAGTCCCGGTTTATACGTATATTGCGGCAACGGATCCATTGCCTGAAACCATCAAAAGCAAAATCATGCCGTGTAAATCTGCGCTTTATGAAGCGGCATGGGATGTTATTTATTATCGGGTTGATGATGAAGGCCGGCTGTTAATGGGGGGCCGTGGCCCACAACGCGACGACAAAGGCGCGAAGGATTATCAGCATCTGATCGATTATGCGATCAAGCTTTGGCCAGAGTTGAAGGGGATAAATTTCCCATGGGCATGGCAGGGCCAGGTTGCCATTACCAAAGACCACTTGCCTCATTTAGTTGAGCCGGAGCCGGGTGTCCGATTGGTGTTTGGTTATAATGGCCGAGGTGTTGCGATGTCTACGATGGTAGGCAAAATTGTCGCGGATCTGATTCTTTCTCATGGCACCTCTGATAACCCCTTTACTATTGACAAAAACTTATCACAATATGCATTCCATGATTTTTGGCGCGTTGGCGCAACCGGAAGCATGATGTGGAATATCATGCTGGATGGGATTAAAGGCAGATAACCTTATTTATGCGTAGGTCTGCCGGCACGTTTTAAACATGATTGTTATGAGCGGGTATTGGTAATGTTTATAGATGAACGACTTAATTTAAAAACTATGCGCACATCTGCGAATGTTGTTCACGATGGAAAAACGTCTGATTTAGGAACCCGCCTGCGTTTACGGCGCAAAGTCAAACGCATGACGCTTGCGAGCGTGGCAGAAAGTGCAGGGATTTCTACCGCCTTGTTAAGCCAAATCGAGCGCGGCAACGCGACAATCTCTATTGATAAGCTGGTGCTGCTCTGTAAAGCGTTAGAGATGCCGCTGAGCTGGTTACTCGATCCGGTTTACAACGACGCTTCTGCCGATGAAGAAAGCCGTTACATCCTGAGAAAAGAAGCGCAGCGGCATATTAGTTTTAGCGATAATGGCATTGAAAAAGACATGCTCACGCCGGATAGCATGACGCAGCTGCAAATGATGCGGATTGTATTATCGCCAGACGGCACGACAGGCGAACATCCCTATAATGAGTCTGAAGGAACGAAATGTGGGCTGGTGCTGCGCGGCATATTAGGCATTGAAATAGATGGCAATACGTTTACCGTGAATGCAGGTGACTCATTTTTCTTTAGTGCGAAATCGCTTATAAGGTTTTGGGCCGAGGGCGTTGAAACCGAATTGTTTTGGGTGACTAACCCTGCGTTCTATTAATTATCGTGGTATATCCGCCATCTTCAAATGGCATATGCGGGCTTGGTGACTCGGCGCCCAGTCCCGGTGAGGTGCTGCCAGCCAGGCTCAACGCTGCTGCGGCAGATTTTCCCCTCGCCCCATTAATGGCTGGAGCCGGTTTTCCGCGTTTTTCTCTTGTCGCTCGCATCATTGATCGTTTAGCGAAGCCAGAAAAAGTTCCAATATTGAGTTCGGCCTGCGCCCTTTGCGAGTAACCACGGAAATTTCTGATTTTGCACACATTACCTCTGGCATAATGGCGCGCATCATTCCTTTTTCCTCCCAGTAGGCGGCGTAATGATCGGGTAATAAGCCAACATATCTGCCGGTCAGTATCAAAAAAGCAATGCCTTCCCGATCAGAGGCCGTTGCGCTACCGTTAAAGTGTTGAAGCATCTCTATAATATCCGCCGTCATGCGGTAAGTGGGGATGACGGCGTCATACATCCGAAGTTCGTTGTTATCCGGTGCATGGTTGTAGTGGAATAGCGGGTGCTTCGCACTGCAATAGAGAAAGGATATTTCATCATACAGCTTGTTGTAATCAAGGCCGGAAACGGGGGCCGATTTAGGTAGCGCGCCTACGTGCAGCCTTCCATCCATAAGGCCGCGTTCGATTTCTGACGCTGTACTCATGCTGAGGTTTATACGAATTCCCGGGCCATGCTTACTGAGTATTTCAAGCGCATTGGTGATTCGCATGATGGGCTGCGTCACCAGGTTATTAATGATCCCAATATTGAATTCGCCGCGTAGGTTTTTATGCATCTCATTGACTTGCTGGCGAAAGCTTTCAATAGATACCATCATCGTCTCGCTAAGTTTGAGAATCTCTCTTCCTTCATCGGTTAGCGAAAACCCGGCTCTCCCGCGCTGGCACAGGCGCATCCCCAACCGCTTTTCAAGGTCGCTCATGTGCAGGCTGATTGCCGAGCGAGTAATGCCCAGCAAACTTTCGGCGGACGAGAAACTCCCGCATTCGGCGACGGTTTTAAAGATACGCAGCAATTTGATATCGAAATCGCTTATTTGGCCCAGCGCTTTATTTCTCATATAGGTGAGTAAATCCAAACCTAATCATTCGATAATAAGGATTTATCTCAACTGACTTTTGATTGCAAACTCTTCTAACACCTGTTGGGAGAATGATCATGGCTAAAGACCTAGACACGGCTTCACTTAATCTCAAAGCGCATTGGATGCCGTTCAGCGCTAACCGCAATTTCCATCGTGATCCGCGCTTCATCGTTGCCGCGCAGGGGCATTGGCTCACCGATGATAAAGGCCGCCAGATCTATGACAGCCTTTCCGGTTTGTGGACCTGTGGCGCCGGGCACACCCGCAGCGAGATTCAAACCGCCGTGGCAAACCAGCTCGGCACGCTTGATTATTCGCCGGGGTTTCAATATGGCCATGCGCTGTCATTTAAGCTGGCAGAAAAAATTGCGCAGTTGATGCCGGGCGATCTCAACCACGTTTTCTTTACCGGCTCCGGTTCCGAATCTACAGATACCGCGGTCAAAATGGCCCGCGCATACTGGCGTGTCAAAGGTCAGCCGGCCAAAACCAAACTGATTGGCCGCGCCCGTAGTTATCATGGTGTGAATATTGCCGGTACCAGCCTGGGCGGCATTGGCGGTAATCGCAAAGTGTTTGGTCAGTTTATGGATGTGGATCACTTGCCGCATACCTTGCAGGCTGGCCAGGCATTCACTCAGGGCATGGCTGAAACCGGCGGCGTTGAACTCGCCAATGAGATGCTTAAACTTATTGAGCTGCACGATGCTTCCAATATTGCCGCCCTTATCGTTGAGCCGCTGTCTGGTTCTGCGGGCGCCATCATTCCGCCGAAGGGATATCTGCAACGCTTGCGTGAAATCTGTGACAAGCACGATATCTTGCTCATTTTTGATGAAGTGATTACCGGCTTTGGCCGCATGGGGCGTTGGAGTGGGGCAGAGTTTTTTGGTGTGACCCCGGATATTCTCAACTTCGCCAAGCAAATTACCAATGGCGCGATCCCGCTTGGCGGCGTTGTTGCAAGCAGCAAGATTTATGAAACCTTTATGTCCCAGCCGTTACCAGAGCACGCGGTTGAGTTTCCACACGGCTACACCTACTCTGCGCATCCGGTAGCCTGTGCTGCGGGCCTGGCGACGCTGGAACTGATGGAAAAGGAGAACCTTATCGCCCAGTCTGCAGCGCTGGCGCCACATTTTGCCACTGCGCTGCATGCGTTGCGCGATTGCCCACATGTGATTGATATTCGCAACTGTGGCCTTGTGGGGGCAATTCAGCTTGCGGCGCGGGAGGGCGATGCAACGGTAAGGCCATTTGATGCGGGCATCGCGCTGTGGAAAGCCGGATTTTATGTTCGCTTTGGCGGCGACACCCTGCAATTTGGCCCGATGTTTAATAGCCAGACAGCCGAACTGGATCGTTTGTTTGATGCCGTCGGCGAAACACTGCACCACATCAGTTAAAGAACGTTCATTAGCATCGTGCCGCACGGTTGATGGGCACGTTGCTGATGTATTGCCCTTCCTTTAAGGCCGCGTGCCTGGCGGCCTTGCCATCAAGCAAGGCATAGGTTGAGCTTCCAGGCTTGAGCTTGTTCATCGTAATCCCTTCTATGGCCGCGTGATTTGGCTATACGGCCTCACTCTTTCGCGGTTAGCGCCCGCATTATTCAATAAGCATGTGGCGTTCTTACCCTGCAACTCGACTTATTTTGGGTATGATTATCTATATAAAGCATTTGTTGCCCATATTTTCTTGTGTATATTTTGTTAAAAAACATGCATCCTTTTAATTTCCCCAGGTAAAAGAAATGACAGATTTCGATGCAGGGAAAAACGTCCGTTTTTTCCAGAATCAGGAAAAAATAATAATTAATACTGAGCGAAAATATTATGGTGAAGATTTTTCATATTTAATTGAATTAGAAAATAAACAGGGGATAACCCAGAGGTTTTCCTATGCGCGTTGGGCCTTTGGCGTGGCTGTCTTATTTATCGTTCTGTCTTTTATTTATCTTGCAGCTCAAAATGAGGCTTTTGACTGGGCACTGGTGGGGCATTATCTGTTCAACCCACAGATCCTGAAAGGGCTTTATACCACCCTATGGTTAACGGCGGTAGTTACACTTCTCAGTTTGATTTTTGGGGTGGTCGTTGCCGCTATGCGTTTATCCAGGAACCCGGTCGTTTCTCTGATTGCCTGGTGCTATATCTGGCTGTTTCGCGCGACACCTCTGCTGGTGCAACTGTTGTTTTGGTTCAACATCGGATATCTGATCCCGACGTTAAATCTTGGCCTGCCAGGCATGCATCCTTGGATCAGTATTCCAACCAACAGCCTTATCAGCGCGCTGGGTGCCTCGATCCTCGGCCTCACTATGCACGGCGTAGCGTATTCAGCAGAGTTTGTTCGCGGCGGTTTGCTTGCGGTTCCTGTGGGCCAACAGGAAGCGGCGCGAATGCTGGGTCTCTCCCCATTACAGATCTTTAGAAAAATAGTTTTCCCGCAGTCTCTGCGCAGCATTATTCCTGCCTTGGGAAATTTCTTGATCGATAATCTGAAAGGCACGTCGATTATTAGTGTTGTCGCGGTGACCGAGTTGCTCTATTCAGCACAGCTTATCTATAACCGCAATTACAAAATTATTCCTTTGTTGTTGGTAGCAACAATCTGGTATGTATTCGTCACCTCGTTATTGTCGCTAATGCAGCATGCCATCGAAAAACGTTTTAATCGCGGATATCAGCGCCAAAAATATGCCCGGCCAGAAACAGGAGGCGACCATGCCCAATAATTCGCAACTTGCCGTCGAGCAAACGCCTACTTTTCTGCGCCTGCGTAACATACATAAAAGCTTTGGTGAAAATGCCGTGCTCAAAGGTATTGACCTGGATATCGATAAAGGGGAGGTCGTGTGCTTGATCGGCCCTTCTGGCTCGGGGAAGAGCACGCTGCTGCGCACCATTGCCACGCTGGATAATATTGATCGCGGGGTGATCCTGTTCGATGGTTCGCCGCTGGGCATCGAAGTTGATAACGGTCGGCTCTATGCCGCCAGCGAAGCGGTCGCCCGCCGTGAGCGTGACAAGATCGGTTTTGTGTTTCAGCAATTTAATTTGTTCCCTCATCTGACTGTGCTGGAGAACATTACTTTAGCGCCTTCACTGCAGAGTAAAGGGCAGGATCATATCAAGCACGCTAAAAAGTTGTTGGAGCAGGTCGGTTTAGCGCATAAGGCTGCGGCCTACCCAGGTGAACTCTCCGGCGGCCAGCAACAGCGAGTGGCGATTGCTCGTGCACTGGCGCGAAAGCCGCAGCTTATTTTGTTTGATGAGCCAACGAGCGCACTCGATCCCGAACTGGTAGGGGAGGTTTTATCGGTTATCGCCGGGCTGGCTTCCTCAGGTATCACCATGGTCATTGCCACTCATGAAATGGGCTTTGCCCGCCGAGTGGCCGATCACGTCGCTTTTCTTGATAAGGGCAAAATCGTCGAATATGGCACACCGCAACAGGTACTTGACCATTCAAGCAAGGCACGTACTCGAGAATTTCTCCAGCAAATTGTACCCGATTAACGCATCCCGAGGCCGCGATGACAGATAAAACTGATTCACTTTCCACGGCATATAGCGCGCTATTTTCACCGATTACCCTTGGTGGCGTCACCTTAAGAAACCGTATCGTCAATTCAGGGCACGGCACTAGCTTGGGGCCAGGTACGCATAACGAAGATTTACTCTCTTATGAGGAACGTCGGGCACAAGGCGGCGCGGCGGTTGTTATTACTCAGGCCAATGCGGTAAACGCACAGGTGGGCGACTTCTTTGTCGGTAAAGAGGCCAGCAGTGGTAAATACGATCAACTGGCCAACCGCATTCACGCCCATGGCGCGCTATCTTTTGTGCAAATCAACCATCCAGGCCGCCAGGCACACCTCGGCCCCAATGCTTTCAATGAGGTCCTGTATTCTTCTTCCGCGGTGCCGCAGCGTGAATATGGTGCGCAAGTCAGGGTGCCTCGTTCGTTATCGCATGAAGAAATACTTCAGGTGATTAATGATTTTGCCACGGCTGCCGAACAGATTGCTAATACGGCGGTTGACGGCATCGAAATACATTTTGCCCACGGTAACCTGGTGCAGCAGTTCCTTTCACCGGATTTAAACCAGCGTGAGGACCAATGGGGCGGCGATGCGGCAGGCCGTAACCGCCTGGCTATCGAAATTTTACGCGAAATCCGAAAGCGGATTGGTAAACGTTTAATTGTTGGGGCGAGAGTCAATCTCGAGTTGGCGCCACAAGAGGATGCCCAAAGCGAATTAACCGATCAGATTCTGACGATTATTGATACCGGTCTGCTGGATTATGTTTCGGTAAGCGGCGGGAACTTTTCCAGTGGATGGGGGGTGGCCACCAATCTGCCTGATGCCAGCTTCCCTCCAGCGCTGTGGCGCAATGCTGCGCGCAAGCTTAAGCAGGGGCAAACGCGAATTCCGATTTTTCTGGCTGGCAGAGTGCTGACGCCAGAATTAGCTAATCGTCTGATTAGTGAAGGATATTGCGACGTTGTCACGATGGCGCGCGAGCTGGTGGCTGACCCGGACCTGCCAAACAAGGCCAGGCGCGGTCAGGATAAAGAGATCCGCCCCTGCGTGGGCATCCAGTCTGGCTGCTGGCAACGGGTGGCGGACGGTAAACCCATTCACTGTGCATTCAATCCCGTGGCAGGGCGTGAAGCCGATGAGCGCGATAATGCAGCCGCGCCCATTGAGCGGGCGTTGTCGGTGGCGGTGATCGGCGCGGGGCCTGCGGGATTAGAGGCAGCGCGCTCGGCGGCATTGTTTGGCCATAAGGTCACACTTTACGATCGGCGCCATGCCCTTGGCGGGCAATTAACGCTGATAGAAAACGTTCCGCATCGCCAGGATCTGCGAAAAATTATTGGTTGGTTTGAACGAGAGTTGAAAACTTCCGGCGTTATCTTGCGTCTTGGCACCGATATCGATGTCAAGACGCTCATTAGCCAGCAGTATGATGCCGTGCTGGTGGCGACCGGCGGTCTGGAATCTTTCCGCCCGGATTGGCAGGGCGTATTCGACGGGCAGATTCTTACGGTTAATGAGGCATTAACTCAGAGGCTGCCGGCCACGCAAAACGTTCTGATTTATGATGAATGGGGGGGCCGTGCCGCACTTAGCGCCGCTGAATATCTGATTGCTCATGGGAATAAAGTGACTTTTATCACCTCGCTGACCTATGCCGGCGAAGGATTGAACAATACTGTGCGGCTACCCGCCGTATCTCGTCTGGCGCGCAGTGGGGTGGCCTTTCTAGCCGAACACCAGCTACAGGCCGACAACGGGCAATTGCGGCTGCGCAATTCACTGTCTTATCAGTTGACCATGTTGCCTGCTGCCGATGTATTGGTTACCTCCCTGATCCCAACCGGTAACAACGCCCTGTACGAAGCATTGCTGGATGCCGGGGTAACAACGCAAATTATCGGCGATGCGCGCAGCCCTCGGGGGATCACAGAGGCCACGCGTGAAGGTTATCTGGCGGCACGTGCGCTGGGCCGTACGCCTGTGGTGGCCCGTTCAGACCTGAATATTCTTGTTGTGTAACCCGGCTTATACCCGATTGATTTTGAGTCACCGCGAGGCGGCAAGCCCATGGCCGCTAACAGATTTGAACACTGTTGGTAGCGGCCCGTTGGGGCGCAACACAGAGATTAGCCGGGTCACCGCTGCAACTTGAAAGATAAAGGGGATATCGCCGCTTCGGTAGCCTTGACTCATATACTCACACCAGGGAAATCAAAAGAAATGAGAATCCATGCATTAGCCTTAACCCTCGGCCAACTGTTAGCCGTTGCCAGTTGCTCAAACGCCTGGGCAACAGACGAAAGCAATATTATCCCGCATTCCCCGTATGTTGGAAAAACGGTGGTCATGGCGATTCAGTATGACTGGGAGCCGTTGTCTTTCAAAAACGATCAAGGCCAACCGACCGGCTATTTTTATGATATCGCCGCCGCCGCTGCTGCGAGATTAGGCGCTAAAGTTGAGGTGACCAGTGGTGATTTTGCCGCAGTCATCCCGGCCATTCAGTCAGGCAAATTCACCGTTGCCGCCGGACTGGATGCCACCACCGAACGCCAGGCCGTGGTGGATGTTGCTTCAACCGTCAATGCCGGTTACCAGATTATTGTCTTAAAAAAAACGGATATTCCTGAGAATGCCTCGTTGGACGATTTCTGTGGCCGAACGATCGCGCTATTGGCGAGCCATCCTTCAACCAAAACGTTTGAAGCACAGTCAGAAAAGTGTATTGCCGAAGGTAAAAAAACGATTACCGTCAGCCAGTTCCCCGACCGTGGGGCCACCTGGTTGGCGCTTCGCTCCGGCCGCGCCGATGCGACTCTTGGTTATTCCGGTGAAAATGGTTGGTTATTGAAGAGCCAGTCCGATTTAAAACGCGTTGGTCCCATCATCGACACGACGTATGCCGGTATTCCAGTAAGCAAACAGTCCGGTAATGCGAAATATTGGGTAGAAGCCATTAACTCGTTAATCGCCGATGGTACCTACAAGAACATTTTAGCCAAGTACGGGGTGCCAGAAGTCGCTATTCCACGTTCAGAGTTGAATCCGGTGAAATAACTTGTTGTTGCGCTTGGCATTTCTGGCGAGCCGCTGCTGCGGGTACTTGATAATAAGGGGCTAGTCAGGGGGAAACAATTCCCCCTTCGTTCCGTGTAATTTCACCAGCGCAGACCTAGCGGCCTTAATGCACAAAGCGCCTACAGCATGGTGTAGGCCTTTTTCAGCCCGGTATCTTCATCAGGATCCGCCCCTTGCGGGGGCGCGTTCTCATCTTCTGCCGTTGCTTCGTCGGCCTGGCTCTGCGGGCTGGCGTTTCCCTCTGCTGGCGGCTCGGGCGCGGTTTCCGGCGGTGGCATGGTGTCCTGAATCATCTGTTCGTCAAACGCCGGGTTCAGAGCAGGCGACAGCGGGGAACTGACCAGGCTATCCGGCATGGGAACATGGGGCAATGGCGCATCCTGGACAAACTGCTCCTCGTCTTTTTTCACGGAACGGTTGAAGGCCACAATCATTACGCCGCAAAGCGCAAAGAAGGCATAAAGAATGTTGCCGCCCAGCGGTTGAATCAGCAGGCCAACGATTAACGGGCCGATGCTGGCGCCCACGCCAAATGCCATCAGCAGACAAGCGGCTAGCGAGACGCGGCGCTCGGGCTCGATCATATCGTTGGCCAGCGCGACGGCCAGCGGATAGAGGGTGAATTGCAGCATACTGACGACAAACCCCAACGTTAACAGTACCGGGAAATGAATCTGGGGCAGTACGGCAAGGGGCAGGGCGGCAAGCACCAGCAGGATAGCGTTCACACGCATCAATAGTTGGCGGTTATAGCGATCGGAAAGCCAACTGAGCGGAAATTGCACTACCAGCCCGGCGAAAACCGCAATCGCCATGAACAACCCGGTTTGTTGCGTGCTCAACGCCTGTTGGCTGGTGTATACCGGCGCCAGGCCATAGAATGCGCCAATCAGCATGCCAATAACCAGCGTGGTGGCCAGCACTTTCGGGATCGCCTGGGTAAAGTAGCGCAGCTCCATCGGAGCCGGCGACATATGGCGCGCGTTGGTGCGGGTTGTCAGTGCGATTGGCACCAGGCACAGGGCAAAGCACAGTGCGATCACCAATAGCGTACTCATGCCAAGGCCGCTTTGGACCATCAAAACCACCTGGCCTAACGTCATTCCCAGATAAGTCGCCGCCATATAGACGCCAAAGACCATGCCGCGCTGGCTGGATTCGGCCTGATCGTTAAGCCAGCTTTCCAGCACCATGAACTGGCACATCATACACAAGCCGATAATTAGGCGCAGCATGACCCAAACGGGAAGATATTCAGTCAGCCCATGGCCGATCACCGCTGCCGTAATGATACCGGCACAGGCGACATAGGCCCGGATATGGCCGACACGGGCGATCAGGAAGTGGCCCACTTTGCCACCGATCACTAACCCGATATAGTTGGCGGCAATGATAGCCCCGATCAGGCCGCCGCTGACATGAATCGCGTTCAAACGTAGTGAGATATAGGTGGTTAGCAGACCAGACCCCAGTAGCAGAAAGAGGGTAGTGGTGTATAGCGGAAGGAAAATGCCCAGCGTTTTTTTCACTCTATCATCCTAATTGTTTTCCTGGCCGGTGTTTGGGCGGCCCCTACCATCATGTGCCTCTATAAGAGAATCGGCCCGGAAAAACGGGATACGTTTGATACTAGCAGCTTGTTCCGCGGCATCAAACCGCATTACTCTGCGCAACGGTACGCATCTCCTGCGTAGTGCAATCGCTGGTAGGCCTTGATAAATGCTACTATCGGGCACATATATTCGTTTCTCTAAGGAGGGATCATGAGTGGGAATACGCTGCATGAACTTAGTGTGGTCATTGGAGCCAGGCTAAAAGCACATGGCCAGTGGATCACCTGTGCGGAGTCCTGTACCGGCGGCGGCATCGCCAAGGCGATCACCGATATTGCCGGCAGCTCGGCCTATTTTGACCGCGGGTTTGTGACCTACAGCAACACGGCGAAACATGATTTACTGGGCGTGGCGTCAGCAACGCTGGAAGCACACGGTGCCGTGAGTGAAGAGGTGGTGCGCGAGATGGCACAGGGCGCGCTGCATGCGGCCAATGCCGACCTGGCGCTTGCCGTCAGCGGTATCGCCGGGCCTGATGGCGGCAGCGTGGAGAAACCGGTTGGCACCGTCTGGTTCGGCTTTGCCGGGCGTTCGGGCAAGGTGCTGGCCCGCAAGGTGCGTTTTGATGGCGATCGTAATGCGGTGCGCGAACAGGCTATCGCCTATTCTTTGCAAACGGCGCTTGATGAATTTTTATAAAATTAGGCTTGATACTGTATGCTCATACAGTATAATCAGCGGCATTACCTGCACAACAATTATTCTGTAGCAGTGTGGGCGACCACCGGCATTGCGCAACGAAGGAGCAAAAATGGCTATTGATGAGAACAAGCAAAAAGCGTTAGCAGCAGCCCTGGGCCAGATTGAAAAACAATTTGGCAAAGGCTCCATCATGCGCTTGGGTGAAGACCGTTCCATGGACGTGGAAACGATCTCCACCGGTTCACTTTCACTTGATATCGCTTTGGGTGCCGGTGGCTTGCCGATGGGGCGTATTGTAGAAATTTACGGGCCGGAATCTTCAGGCAAAACCACGCTGACGCTGCAGGTTATCGCCGCCGCGCAGCGTGAAGGGAAAACCTGTGCGTTTATCGACGCCGAGCACGCGCTGGATCCTATTTACGCCAAGAAGCTGGGTGTGGATATCGATAACCTGCTGTGTTCTCAGCCAGATACCGGCGAGCAAGCGTTGGAAATCTGTGATGCGTTAACCCGCTCCGGCGCCGTTGACGTCATCATCGTCGACTCCGTTGCGGCGCTGACGCCGAAAGCGGAAATTGAAGGTGAAATCGGCGATTCGCACATGGGGTTGGCGGCGCGCATGATGAGCCAGGCCATGCGTAAGCTGGCTGGTAACCTGAAAAACGCCAATACCCTGCTGATCTTTATTAACCAGATCCGTATGAAAATTGGCGTGATGTTCGGTAACCCGGAAACGACGACCGGGGGTAACGCGCTGAAGTTTTACGCTTCTGTTCGCCTGGATATCCGCCGTATCGGCGCGATCAAGGACGGCGATGAAGTTGTCGGTAGTGAAACCCGCGTCAAAGTGGTCAAAAACAAAATCGCTGCGCCATTTAAGCAGGCTGAATTCCAGATCCTGTATGGCGAAGGGATCAACAGCCGCGGTGAACTGATCGATTTGGGCGTTAAGCACAAGATGATCGAAAAAGCCGGCGCCTGGTATAGCTACAATGGGGAAAAAATCGGGCAGGGCAAGGCAAATGCCTGCAACTTCCTGAAAGAAAACCCGGCTATTGCCGCCGAGCTGGATAAAAAGCTGCGCGATCTGTTGCTGCATAACAGCAATGAGCCGGCATCCGCTACCAGCGAAGGGTTTGACGATAGCGAAGCTGAAACCAGTGAAGAGTTTTAATCTTTGCTGATGTACATGCATGCCGCCAGGCATGCATGTGAAAATACAGGCTAAAATGATGAATGAACTGCTAAGCCGCGCCATGCGCTTACTGTCTCAACGCGATCATAGTGAAGCTGAACTGCGCCGCAAACTTGCGGCGCAGCCGTTTGTACCGCAAGCTCGATCGGGTTCAAAACACGGGCAGCAGAGCCCCGATGAACCCGTCTCTCCTGAAATCATCGACCAGGTTATCTCCTATTGTTATCAGCACAACTGGCTGGACGACCAGCGCTTTGCCCAAAGCTATATTGGCAGCCGTAGCCGTAAGGGGTATGGCGCGCAGAGGATCAGTGCTGAACTGTTGCGCAAAGGGGTCGATAAAGAGATCGTGCGTACCGCGCTGGCAGAGTGTACGATCGACTGGTGTGTCTTGGCGCAACAGATTGCCCAGCGCAAATTTGGTGAACAGTTGCCAACCGAGTGGAAAGATAAAGCCAAAGTACAGCGCTATCTGCTTTATCGTGGCTTCTTCCGTGAAGAAATCCAGTCTATTTATTGCGATTTTGCGCAATGAACGCACACGGGGTTTTACTTCCCTCTGAAGAAAATTTATCTTATCCCCACTTTTTGTTCGTGAGCCAGATGCCATCATAGGATGTCGAGTTTCTTGCTCACGTGTCGTTATTCTGCCTTTCCGGGAAAAATATGAGCAAGAGCACCGCTGAGATCCGTCAAGCGTTTCTCGATTTCTTCCAGAGTAAAGGTCACCAGATTGTAGCGAGCAGCTCCCTGGTGCCTAACAATGATCCGACGTTGCTGTTTACCAATGCCGGGATGAACCAATTCAAAGACGTTTTCCTGGGGCTGGACAAACGTGCCTATTCCCGTGCGACAACGTCGCAACGCTGCGTGCGCGCAGGCGGCAAGCATAACGATTTGGAAAACGTTGGCTATACCGCCCGCCACCATACCTTCTTCGAGATGCTGGGCAACTTCAGCTTTGGCGATTATTTCAAGCACGATGCGATTATCTTCGCATGGGAACTGCTGACCAGCCCGAGCTGGTTTAATCTGCCGAAAGAAAAGCTGTGGGTCACGGTGTATGAAACCGATGATGAAGCGTACAGCATCTGGCGTGATGACGTGGGCGTGCCGGTGGAACGTATCATTCGCATTGGCGACAACAAGGGTGCGCCGTATGCCTCCGATAACTTCTGGCAAATGGGCGATACCGGCCCATGCGGCCCATGCTCCGAGATTTTCTACGATCACGGCGATCATATCTGGGGTGGCCCTCCGGGCAGCCCGGAAGAGGACGGCGATCGCTATATTGAGATCTGGAACCTCGTTTTCATGCAGTTCAACCGTCAGGCTGATGGCACCATGCAACCGCTGCCGAAGCCTTCCGTTGATACCGGCATGGGGCTGGAGCGTATTTCCGCCGTACTGCAGCATGTGAACTCCAACTACGAAATCGATCTGTTCCGCACCCTGATCAAAGCGGTTGCGGAAGTGACGGGTGCGACAGACCTGGACAATAAATCACTGCGCGTGATTGCCGACCATATTCGCTCCTGCGCCTTCCTGGTTTCCGACGGTGTGATCCCATCGAATGAAAACCGTGGCTATGTGCTGCGCCGCATCATTCGCCGTGCGATCCGCCATGGCAATATGCTGGGTGCGAAAGAGACCTTCTTCTATAAGCTGGTTGCGCCGCTGATCGCCGTGATGGGGCCAGCCGCTGACGAGCTTAAGCGCCAGCAGGCGACGGTTGAGCAGGTGTTGAAAACGGAAGAAGAGCAGTTTGCCCGCACGCTGGAACGCGGCCTGGCGCTGCTGGATGACGAGCTGGGCAAGCTGCAGGGGGATACCCTGGATGGCGAAACCGCGTTCCGTCTCTACGATACTTACGGCTTCCCGCTGGATCTGACGGCAGATGTTTGCCGTGAACGTGGGCTGAAGGTTGATGAAGCCGGCTTTGAAGCCGCGATGGAAGCGCAGCGCTCCCGTGCGCGTGAGTCCAGCGGCTTTGGCGCTGACTACAACAACGTGATCCGTGTGGATGGCGCCAGCCAGTTCTGCGGTTACGACCATAACGAACAGCCGGCAAAAGTGACCGCTTTATTCCGTAACGGCCAGCCGGTGGATGAAATTCACGCGGGTGAAGAGGCCGTCGTGGTGCTGGATAAAACGCCATTTTATGGCGAGTCTGGCGGGCAGGTTGGCGATAAAGGCGTGCTGAAAGCCGTAGCCGGTGATTTTGTGGTTAGTGATAGCCAAAAATACGGGCAAGCCATCGGCCATCAGGGCCAACTGGCGCAAGGGGCGTTGAAGGTTGGCGAATCCGTTGATGCGGTGATTGATGTCGCTCGCCGTAACCGTATCCGCCTGAACCACTCGGCGACGCACTTGTTGCATGCCGCGCTGCGCCAGATCCTGGGCGAGCACGTCGCGCAGAAAGGCTCGTTGGTGAATGACAAATACCTGCGTTTCGACTTTTCGCACTTTGAAGCGATGAAGCCGGAACAGATCCGTGCGGTTGAAGATCTGGTCAATCAGCAGGTACGCCGTAACCTCCCGGTGCAGACCGAAATCATGGCGCTGGAGAAGGCGAAAGAAAAAGGCGCCATGGCGCTGTTTGGCGAGAAGTATGACGAGAGTGTCCGTGTGCTGACCATGGGCGATTTCTCCACCGAACTGTGTGGTGGCACCCACGCCGGGCGTACGGGCGATATCGGTCTGTTCCGCATCATGAGCGAATCCGGTACTGCAGCCGGTATTCGCCGTATTGAAGCGGTGACCGGCGAGGGCGCTATCGCTTCGCTGCATCAGCAAAGTGATTTGCTCCACAACGTTGCCCAGTTGGTGAAAGGCGACAGCAACACGCTGGCTGATAAAGTGCGCGGCGTGCTGGAACGTACCCGCTTGCTGGAAAAAGTGCTGCAGCAGTTGAAAGATCAGGCTGCTGCGCAGGAAAGCGCATCGTTGTCGAGCAAGGCCAAGCTGGTTAATGGCGTTAAGCTCCTGGTGAGCGAGTTAAACAACGTTGAGCCGAAAATGCTGCGGACGATGGTTGACGATCTGAAAAATCAGTTGGGATCGGCGATTATCGTGCTGGCTACGGTTGCGGATGATAAGGTCAGCCTGATTGCCGGCGTGACCAAAGATCTGACAGACCGGGTTAAAGCCGGCGAGCTGATTGGCAATGTCGCACAGCAGGTTGGCGGCAAAGGCGGTGGCCGCCCGGATATGGCGCAAGCAGGCGGGAGCGATGTTAATGCGTTGCCTGCGGCGCTGGGCAGCGTAGAGGCTTGGGTTGCTTCAAAACTGTGAAATATAAATAAATAGTACAAGGAAATGCTATAAACAGTTGTTGTTTATGGCATTTCATTACTGTGCTGCTACATTGTTGTTACACTTACGGGAACAAAGTTTTTCAGGTCGGCTAGACTTACCATTAGCTGCGGTGATATCAAGCTCATTAACATCCATTGTTAATGTCATGGCTTACGTTTTCACCATGTATGATGGATAATGGCCGGGAAACTGAGAGACCCGACTCTTTTAATATACCAAGGAGCAAAGAATGCTAATTCTGACTCGTCGAGTTGGTGAAACCCTCATGATTGGCGATGAGGTAACGGTCACAGTGCTAGGAGTAAAGGGCAACCAGGTACGTATTGGCGTGAATGCTCCCAAAGAGGTGTCTGTTCACCGCGAAGAAATCTATCAGCGTATCCAGGCCGAAAAGTCTCAGCAGACGACTTACTGATTTCTAAACAGCGTCTCGTTGTTTAAGCGAGGCGCTGTCCACGACTTTTGCCTGTTGGGCATCCCCTTGCCGTTACTCCCTGCTTTCTTGTTATTGCCGTTCATTTTTTTTCTCCGTTCATCCTCCGTTGCCTGTTGATAATATTCCCATTTTGCCGTGAAAGTGCCCATGTTGCGTGGGAATTGTGCAAACGGCAGTGAGTTGGGAAAAATTGTTTGACTTATAAGGCGGGGAAAGTAATATGTGCGCCACGCAGTGCCGATGAGCTTTAACAAAAGTTTTCATCGCACACTCGAAAGAGGCGTTTGGTGAGGTGGCCGAGAGGCTGAAGGCGCTCCCCTGCTAAGGGAGTATGCGGTCAAAAGCTGCATCCGGGGTTCGAATCCCCGCCTCACCGCCATTTGCATCCATAGCTCAGCTGGATAGAGTACTCGGCTACGAACCGAGCGGTCGGAGGTTCGAATCCTCCTGGATGCACCATATTTTGCAGTATGGTGGGGTAGTAACAACGTACCATACGGTATCAAAAAGAAGTTCTGTGCATCCATAGCTCAGCTGGATAGAGTACTCGGCTACGAACCGAGCGGTCGGAGGTTCGAATCCTCCTGGATGCACCATATTTTGCAGTATGGTGGGGTAGCAACAACGTGCCATACAGTATCAAAAAGAAATTCTGTGCATCCATAGCTCAGCTGGATAGAGTACTCGGCTACGAACCGAGCGGTCGGAGGTTCGAATCCTCCTGGATGCACCATATTTAACCTCACGTATCGCGAAGAGCAATCTGCATTCGTGTGGTAAGTAAAAAGTATTTTAGGGAAGATAACGTTGTTTCAGCAACGGCCCACAGGGCAAGGCGTTAGCGCCAAGTCATCCTCCTGAATATGCCCTATCAGAAAAACCCGCTTCGGCGGGTTTTTTGCTTTTTCACCACCATGCTAACCGCTTGGCACTTCCCCCTCCGCACATGCAGCGACAATTTCTCCGCTTTACGCTAAAGTAGATGACTTTCATTTAATACGCATGGGGCTGCAATGTACGATCATTTCCAGGGTCTGATCTTTGACATGGACGGGACGATTTTGGATACCGAGCCTACGCACCGCCAGGCATGGCACGACGTTTTGGCTCGGTACGGCATGGTATTTGATGAAAAAAAAGTCATCGCGTTAAATGGCTCGCCAACCTGGCGTATTGCCCAAGCGTTGATTGAAAGCCACGGCGCGGATCTTGACCCTCATGCCCTGGCGAAAGAGAAAACGCAGGTTGTCGAGGCTATGCTGTTGGATACGGTTCGTCCGTTGCCGTTAATTGACGTGGTAAAGGCTTATCATGGCCGCCGGCCAATGGCCGTAGGCACGGGCAGTGAACACCGGATGGCCGAGATGTTGCTGCGCCATTTGGGGCTATTGCCGTATTTCAATGCAATTGTTGGCGCCGACGACGTTACGCGTCATAAGCCAGAGCCAGATACCTTTCTACGCTGTGCGGGCCTGATTGGCGTGCCGCCTGAAGAATGCGTTGTGTTTGAAGATGCCGATTTCGGTATTCAGGCAGCGCAACGCGCCGGTATGGCAGTGGTGGACGTTCGGGCGCTGTGAGTAGTACGCTAGCTCTCGTATCATTGTTCGGCAGCAGTTTCCTAAGTGCGACCCTGTTACCGGGAAACTCAGAAATTGTATTAGTTGCCTTGCTGGCAAACGGCGTTACGCAACCTGAGTGGCTGGTATTGGCCGCTACCCTGGGGAATACGCTTGGTGGGCTGACAAACGTCATTATTGGGCGCCTGTTGCCCACGTTGAAGGCCCAGCCGGGGCTGGGAATGGCACAGTATTGGCTGCAACGCTTTGGGCCGGTTGCGCTATTGCTCAGTTGGATGCCGGTAGTCGGTGATGTGTTGTGCGTGTTGGCAGGTTGGCTGCGGATGCCATGGGGCCCTGTCGCGCTGTTTCTGTGCATTGGAAAAGCGCTGCGTTATATCGTCCTGGCGGTGATAACGTTGCAGGGAATTGCCTGGTGGCATTAACGAAATGAATATAACTCAATATTCTCTCGGGTGCAGATTCAGTATGCTTACGAGTTATTCTTTTATCAGCGGGAGGTCGATTTGATCCCGGACGTATCACAAGCGCTTTCTTGGTTGGAAAGCCATCCCCATGCTTTAAAAGGGATCCAGCGTGGCATTGAGCGGGAAACACTGCGGGTCACCGCAGACGGTACGCTCGCCACGACTGGGCATCCAGAGAAACTGGGCGCGGCATTAACGCATCAATGGATTACCACAGACTTCGCCGAGGCGCTGTTAGAGTTCATTACGCCGGTTGATGACAATATCGAACACATGCTGACGTTCCTGCGCGATATCCACCGTCACGTGGCGCGGAATCTGGGCGAAGAGCGCATGTGGCCACTGAGCATGCCGTGCTTCATCAGCGCCGAGCAGGATATTGAACTGGCCCAGTATGGCTCTTCAAATATTGGCCGGATGAAAACGCTGTATCGCGAAGGGTTGAAGAACCGTTATGGCGCCCTGATGCAGGTCATTTCCGGCGTGCATTACAACTTCTCATTGCCGCTGGCTTTCTGGCAGGCGTGGGCAGGGGTAAAGGATGAAGAAAGCGGCAAAGAACAGATCTCCGCAGGCTATTTCCGCCTTATCCGCAATTATTACCGGTTTGGCTGGGTGATCCCCTATCTGTTTGGTGCTTCGCCGGCGATCTGCTCCTCGTTCCTGCAAGGGCGTGAAACTGCGCTGCCGTTCGAACGAACCGACAGCGGAGCGCTTTACTTGCCGTATGCAACGTCACTGCGGCTGAGTGATTTGGGCTACACCAACAAATCGCAAAGTAACCTGGGTATTACGTTTAACGATCTGCATACCTACGTCGCCGGGTTAAAGAAAGCGATCGTCACGCCTTCTGAAGAGTTCGCCAAATTAGGCGTGAAAAGCCAGGGTGACGATCGTTATTTGCAGCTCAATAGCAATGTACTGCAGATTGAAAACGAACTGTATGCACCGATCCGCCCTAAACGTGTCACAAAAAGCGGTGAGACGCCGTCGGATGCTCTGCTGCGCGGCGGTATTGAGTACATTGAAGTCCGCTCACTGGATATCAACCCCTTCTCGCCGATAGGCGTTGATGCGGTGCAGGCGCGTTTCCTCGATCTGTTCTTGGTATGGTGTGCGTTGGCGGATGCGCCGGAAATGAGCAGCGATGAGTTGCTATGTACGCGCACAAATTGGAACCGGGTCATACTGGAAGGGCGCAAACCGGGCCAGACCATTGGTTTTGGCTGCGGAGACACCACCAAACCATTGGACCAGGTAGGGAAAGCGTTGTTTGCCGACTTACGCCGCGTTGCTGAAGTGCTGGATAATGACGCCGGGGATCAGCAGTATCAGCAGGCTTGTGATGCGCTGGTGGCCGCGTTCGACGATCCTGATTTGACCTATTCCGCGCGTATCCTGAAAGCCATGCAGGAAAAAGGCGCCGGGCGGGTGGGCCTGGAACTGGCAAGTCAGTACAGAAATATGCTGATTGAAGAACCGCTGGAAATCCTGACGGAAGCGGATTTTAATGCCGAACAGGTGGCTTCATGGCAACGCCAGCACAACAAAGAAGCCAGCGATACGCTAAGCTTTGAACAGTTCCTGCAGCTTAACGGCGAGGGCTGAAAAGAAAAAGGCCACATCACTGTGGCCAAATATACATCTCTGATGACAGGGATGATGATAACAAATGCGCGTCTTTCACATATTCAGACTCGCGGGCTTGGAAAAGGTTTCCCTGGTAGCTAAAAAAATTCTTAAACAGATACGATTGTACGAGGAGGCGACGAAATGCCACTGCTGGATAGCTTTACCGTAGACCATACTCGCATGGCAGCTCCGGCTGTTCGCGTTGCGAAGACCATGAAGACGCCTCATGGCGATACTATCACCGTGTTCGATTTGCGTTTTTGTATCCCCAACAAGGAAGTGATGCCAGAGCGTGGCATCCATACGCTGGAGCACCTGTTCGCCGGCTTTATGCGTGATCATCTAAACGGCCAGGGCGTTGAAATTATCGATATTTCACCGATGGGCTGCCGTACCGGCTTTTATATGAGCCTGATTGGCGTGCCGGATGAGCAACGTGTTGCTAAGGCCTGGAAGGCGGCGATGGCGGACGTGCTGAAAGTCACCGACCAGCGCAAAATTCCGGAGTTGAACGAGTATCAGTGTGGTACTTACCACATGCACTCCCTGAAAGAGGCGCAGGAAATCGCTCAGCACATTCTGGATCATGATGTGGTGATTAACCACAATGATGAACTGGCATTGCCGAAAGAGACGCTGAAAGAACTGCACATTTAATCCTGTGCGTTTTGTGCCTTAAGTAAAAAAAGACGCGGTTGCCCGCGTCTTTTTTCTTTCTTCCGGGGGGCGATCAATGCCCTTGCACGCTGGCTTGCAACGGGCGAAGCGGGATAACCCGCACGTGTTTGACCATGTTGTCCTGCACGTCCAGGATTTCAATATCATACAGCCCGATACGCACGCATGTGCCGGCATTAGGGATATCCTCTAATGCTTCCAGCAGCATACCGTTAATGGTTCTTGCTTCGTGCGCCGGCAGGTTCCAGTTGAAGGCCTTGTTTAATTCACGGACGTTGGCCGTGCCGTCGATCAGCACCGAGCCGTCGCCCTGTGGGTTGACCTCTTCGGCCAGCGTGGGTGACATGGAGGTGGTGAAGTCGCCGACGATCTCTTCCAAAATATCCTCGACCGTCACCAGCCCTTGAATATCACCGTATTCATCCACCACGATGCCCACTTTCTCTTTATTACGCTGAAACTTCACCAACTGCACGTTGAGCGGGGTGCCTTCCGGCACAAAGTAAATTTCATCGGCTGCGCGCAATAGGTTTTCTTTATTGAACTCTTTCTTCTCGGTCATCAGGCGATAGGCTTCGCGTACCCGCAGCATGCCAATGGCATCGTCCAGCGAATCGCGGTAAAGCACAATGCGGCCATGCGGCGAGTGGGTCAACTGGCGCATGATGGATTTCCACTCGCCGTTGACGTCAATGCCGACGATCTCATTGCGCGGCACCATGATGTCATTCACCGACACCTTTTCCAGATCCAGAACCGAAATCAGCATGTCCTGATTGCGGCGTGAAATCTGGGCCTGGGATTCTGTGACGATTGTGCGCAATTCTTCTTTGCTGACCGCATCGTTTACCCGCACATTGGTGCGAATGCCAAAGGCGTGTAAAACCAGGCTGGTGATACTATTAAGCAACCAGACCAGCGGGAACATCACCTTTTGCAACGGTGCCAACAGCACGCTGCTAGGGAAGGCGATACGTTCCGGGTACAGCGCGGCGAAGGTTTTGGGCAGCACTTCGGCGAACAGCAACACGGCCAGTGTCAACACTGCGGTGGCGATGGCCACCCCGAAATCGCCGTACAGCCGCATACCGACGATGGTCGCCAGCGCTGAAGCCAGAATGTTGACCAGGTTGTTGCCCACCAGCACCAGGCCAATCAGGCGATCCGGCTTCTGCAGCAGTTTTTCAACCCGGCGCGCAGCGCGGTTGCCGCTTTTCGATTGGTGGTGCAGGCGATAGCGGTTGAGCGTCATCATGCCGGTTTCTGACGCAGAAAAGTAAGCGGAGACCACAATCATGATCACCAAGGTAATGATGAGGGTCCCTGTCGAAACGTGCTCCAACGTTGTATTCCTTATAGGCGGATGAAGATAGCCCCATACACGGTGGTGTGAGGACGAACCAAAAGCAGACGCTATGCTATTTTAGCGTACCATCACTTCCTGAATCAGTCGGCTGCCAAAATAAGCCAGCGTCAGCAAAAAAGCGCCGGCAAAGCTGAACCAGACGACGCGACGCCCGCGCCAGCCTTCGTGGTAGTGGCCCCACAGCAGCACGATATAGATAAACCACGCCATAATGGAGAGCACCGCTTTATGAACATTTTCCTTGCTGAACAGGTTATCCATGTACAGCAGGCCGGTGCACAGCGTCAGAGTCAGCAAAACTACGCCGATCTGGGTGATATGAAACATTTTGCGCTCAATGCTCATCAGTGGCGGCATATCGGCGCTGAAGGTGAGCTTTTTGTTTTTCAGCAGGTAATCCAAACAGGCTAACTGCAGCGCATAGAGCGCAGCAATAATCAGCGTTGCATAGGAGAACAGCGCCAGCCCAATGTGCACCAGCAGCCCTGGCGTCGCTTCCAGATGGGTGATGAACTCCCCCGGCATGAAGCTGGCAAATGCCAGGTTGATCATGGCAAAGGTGTACACGATCGGCGTCAGGAACCAGCCGCGATTGCGCGAAGCGACGATGGTCATCACGGTACAGATAATCAGACTGACGATGGCACCGATATTGAGCAGGCTAAGATTTTGCCCGGTGCTGACATCGAAGATCCGCTGCTGCAGGGCAATGGCATGGCAAACTAATGCCGCCACGGCTGAAATCAAAGCGAGCCGACGGTATGCGCTGTTCTTTCTCAGTAGGCTGGGGATGATCAGCCCAAGGCTGACCAGGTAGGCCGTTATAGCCGCAATGGAGAATACTGGCATAGCGTTTAATTTGAACATCGGCATGGTTAATCAGATTGCCAGTATAGCCTTGCATGCCGCTTGCTCCAACCTATCTCCAACGCTAAGGCAGAGATCGCGTTGGCTTCGTGTTATAATCGCCGCAATTGTGTCGCCACTGCGGCCTGTCTTTACGTTGAGCATGAGACGATGTTTGAAAATTTAACCGATCGATTGTCGCGCACACTGCGCAATATCAGCGGCCGTGGGCGGCTGACCGAAGAAAATATCAAAGATACCCTGCGTGAAGTTCGTATGGCCCTGCTTGAGGCGGACGTCGCCTTGCCGGTGGTGCGTGATTTTATCAACCGCGTCAAAGAGAGCGCCGTTGGTCATGAAGTCAACAAAAGCCTGACCCCAGGGCAGGAGTTCGTCAAGATCGTCAAGAACGAACTGATTGCCGCAATGGGCGAGGTGAATACCGAGCTGAACCTGGCCGCGCAGCCGCCGGCCGTGGTGCTGATGGCCGGCCTTCAGGGGGCGGGTAAAACCACCAGCGTCGGTAAGCTGGGTAAATTCCTGAAGGAAAAACAGAAGAAAAAAGTGCTGGTGGTTTCTGCCGACGTGTATCGCCCCGCGGCGATTAAACAGTTGGAAACCCTGGCAGAGGGCGTCGGTGTGGATTTCTTCCCGTCGGATGCCAAAGACAAACCGATTGATATCGTTAATCGCGCGCTGCAGCAGGCGAAGCTGAAGTTCTACGATGTTTTGATCGTCGATACCGCCGGCCGCTTGCACGTTGACGAAGCGATGATGGACGAAATCAAGCAGGTGCACGCGGCGATCAACCCGGTGGAAACGCTGTTTGTGGTTGATGCGATGACCGGCCAGGATGCGGCGAACACCGCCAAAGCCTTTAATGAAGCGCTGCCGCTGACGGGCGTGGTGTTGACCAAGGTTGACGGTGACGCGCGCGGCGGTGCGGCGCTTTCTATTCGCCACATCACCGGCAAGCCGATCAAGTTCCTTGGCGTGGGCGAAAAGACCGAAGCGCTGGAGCCTTTCCACCCCGATCGCGTCGCCTCACGCATTCTGGGCATGGGCGATGTTCTGTCGCTGATCGAAGATATTGAAAGCAAGGTTGATCGCGAGCAGGCGGAAAAGCTGGCTAACAAGCTGAAGAAGGGCGACGGTTTCGATCTGACCGACTTCCTGGAGCAGCTAAAACAGATGCGCAACATGGGCGGGATGGCCAGCATGCTCAGCAAGCTGCCGGGCGCGGGCCAACTGCCTGCCAATGTGAAGTCGCAGATGGACGACAAAGTGCTGGTGCGGATGGAAGCGATCATCAACTCGATGACGCTGAAGGAACGCGCCAAGCCGGAAATCATCAAAGGTTCACGCAAGCGCCGTATTGCCATGGGTTCCGGCATGCAGGTGCAGGACGTCAATCGCCTGCTCAAGCAGTTTGATGAAATGCAGCGCATGATGAAGAAAATGAAAAAAGGCGGTTTGGCGAAAATGATGCGCGGCATGAAAGGCATGATGCCGCCGGGTTTCCCTGGCCGCTAAGGCGTGCGCGCCGCGCTGGCGCACGCGTTTGTTGAATTACCGTTCGCGGTAAAAACGCCCGAAATTTGACTGGCTGCAAAACTTGTTGGCCGCAATCGACGCTTTAGATTGCTTTTTGCGCCAAAATGAGTAAAATTTTCGGGCTTTTTATATTGCAACCGGGCCCCGTTCCTCGATGGGGCCCGGCTGTTTTATTAACTAAAGAGGATGTTATGGTAACAATTCGTTTGGCACGTGGCGGCGCTAAAAAGCGTCCGTTCTATCAAGTAGTAGTGACCGACAGCCGCAATGCGCGTGATGGTCGTTTCATCGAGCGCGTAGGCTTCTTCAACCCGATCGCTTCTGGTCAGGCTGAAGCACTGCGTCTGGACCTGGACCGCATCGAACATTGGGTCGGCCTGGGTGCAACCGTTTCTGATCGCGTTTCTGCGCTGATCAAAGACGTTAAGAAAGCAGCTTAATCTGTCGCGGTGGTGGCAATGAGCAAGCAACTCAAACCGGTAGTGCCCAACCAGCCGATAGTTCTCGGCAAAATGGGTTCTAGTTACGGCATTCGTGGTTGGCTCAGAGTGTTTTCATCCACCGAGAACGCTGAAAGCATTTTTGACTATCAGCCCTGGTTTATCCAGAAGGCGGGTCAGTGGCAGCATATCGAGCTGGAAAGCTGGAAGCGCCACAATCAGGACATGATCATCAAAATTAAAGGTGTTGACGATCGTGATGCGGCGAATCTACTGACCAATTGCGAAATTGTGGTGGATTCTGAACAACTGCCCCCACTGGATGGCGATGATTACTACTGGAAAGACCTTATGGGCTGCCAGGTAGTGACGCCGACCGGTTATGATCTGGGTAAAGTCATCGATATGATGGAAACCGGATCAAACGATGTGCTGGTTGTAAAAGCAAACCTGAAAGATGCATTCGGTATGAAGGAGCGGCTGGTTCCGTTTCTTCATGGGCAGGTTATCAAGAAAGTCGATCTCGCTGCCAAGGTGATTGAGGCAGATTGGGATCCTGGTTTTTGATCTCCGGCTTTAACGGTCTGGGGTCGTGGAATAGACAAATGGGGATTGGCTTGTGTTTATTGGTATTGTGAGCCTGTTTCCTGAGATGTTTCGCGCCATTACCGATTACGGAGTGACGGGCCGGGCAGTAAAAAATGGCCTGCTGAGCGTGCAGTGTTGGAGTCCGCGTGACTTCACCTACGATCGGCATCGCACCGTGGACGATCGCCCCTACGGCGGCGGCCCAGGGATGTTGATGATGGTGCAACCCTTGCGGGAAGCCATCCACGCAGCCAAAGCAGCGGCAGGTGAAGGCGCAAAGGTGATTTATCTTTCACCTCAGGGGCGCAAGCTGGATCAAACCGGCGTGTGTGAACTGGCGGCCAACCAGAAAATCATTCTGGTGTGCGGCCGTTATGAAGGGGTTGATGAGCGCGTGATCCAAACCGAAATTGACGAAGAATGGTCAATCGGCGATTACGTTCTCAGCGGTGGGGAACTGCCGGCAATGACGCTGATCGATTCAGTCGCTCGGTTTATACCGGGTGTGCTGGGCCACCAGGCGTCTGCGGAAGAAGATTCTTTTGTCGATGGATTGCTGGACTGCCCACATTATACCCGCCCTGAAGTGTTGGAAGGAATGGAAGTACCGCCGGTTCTGCTGTCGGGCAACCATGCCGAGATACGTCGCTGGCGCTTGAAGCAGTCGCTGGGCCGAACCTGGCTTAGAAGACCTGAACTTCTAGAAAGCCTAGCTCTGACTGACGAGCAAACGGTGTTGCTGGCTGAGTTTCAACGGGAACATCAGGCCGAGCAACAGGACCATGAAGGGAACGCCTGATACGCAGGCGAGACCGATATATCAGTTTACCTAGGGTAAGAGACATATTATGAGCAACATTATCAAGCAACTTGAACAAGAGCAGATGAAGCAAGACGTACCTGCATTCCGTCCGGGTGATTCCGTGGAAGTTAAGGTATGGGTCGTTGAAGGTAGCAAAAAACGTCTGCAGGCATTCGAGGGCGTGGTTATCGCTATCCGTAACCGCGGTCTGCACTCTGCATTCACTGTTCGTAAGATTTCCAACGGCGAAGGTGTTGAGCGTGTATTCCAGACTCACTCCCCAGTAATCGACAGCATTACTGTTAAACGTCGTGGTGCCGTTCGTAAAGCCAAACTGTACTACCTGCGTGAGCGTACTGGTAAGGCTGCTCGTATCAAAGAGCGTCTTAACTAAGATACAGCTAACGCTGCATCCAAAAGTTAATAATTATCTGGGGCTTACCGTTATGGTAAGCCCCTTTTTTTGGCCGTTTAGCCATTGGTTACACCGTGCTGGCGCTCGGTTGTTTCCCCACCGCCGGGCGCTGAGGTTGCACTGCAACGCTCTCGCTCGGTTTGGCGATCACCCGTGCAACTGATTCATGGGTGGCGAAAGTGCAGCTGCAATGAATATTTTGGCATTGGTGATAACGTTCTTTGGTTGAGTTACTGAGGTAACGGCTGGAGCGGGTATGGGCCACGTTACCGCACAGTGGACAATGCATCATAGGAACCCCCTTGATAGATAATTAAAAAATTTTGTGTTTGAACCGGTTTCAGTAGTTTGCTGGTTTGGCGAGCTGTATAGGTCCCAGCTCATTCCCATTGCCGGGGTTTTTCACGGCCTGGCGTTGGTTGGCTGCCGCTCGTCTGGCGCCGCGCAGGCATAGCGTGCGCTCTGCCGCCCGCCGTCGTTCCAATCCCTTGCTTTTTATCCCCAGCACATACACCCATCGCGGCAGCTGATTGCACGCTTTGTGCCATTGCCGCTGCTGTAAAAAACGCATCATGGTCGAATGGCAGGCGGCGTGTACGCCAACGTTGAAGGCAAACGCGATCACCGCGTCGTAGATTTCCTGCGGCATATCAGCCGGTAAACAGACCGCCATCCCTCTCTCCACATGGCGAACGTCCGCCAGGAAGTCTTTCGCTACCCGCTTACGGGTCACCGTTTGGCCGGGGAGAACGTCGAGCGTATGGCCGATACCGCGGGTCCAGATATCCGCATCGCACTGGTAAGCTGTCAGTTGGCAGCCTTCAAAATTGGCGATCAGCATCAGGCCCGCCTGTGACGTTTTCAATTGATCAAACTGAGGCAGCGTTGCCACCAAAACCAGAATAGTGGCAGTGCTGCATCGTTTAGCGATTGAGTTCATCGTAGATCCTCCTGGCGGCTGCATTTCGTTGGATTTCTTTCAGTAACTGGTAGTTTTTGCGCCGGTAGTACCAGTTGACGAGGAAGGTGCCGATGCCCACCGCAGAGCCCACCAGAAAGGCGATATCCTGTGGTGAAAGTTTGCCGAGCCAGGCGAGAAACAGCGCCATGGCATAGGTAATCAATGAAGTCATTTTTTCCATAACGCATATCCTGCATCGCCCTGAGAAACGGCGTTCATTAGCGTTATCGACCATGGGAGCCTGCCGCAGTAGATAGCTGTCATATTTTCCCTCCCAATAACTATACTGTATATATAACCAGTATTAAGCAATTTGCTAAATAGGTCAACCGTGAAATCACAAACTTTTTAGCAACGGAGAAAAGGCAAATTTCAGGCATAAAAAAGCCCACCGGAGTGGGCTTGGCAGGAAAGAAGAGGAATTACAGACCGTAAACCAACGTGACCGAGGTGGTGGTGTCGGTTTTCTTCGGTGCAGAGGCCGGAGGGTTATTGTTATAGGTCACCGTATAGGCCAGGCGCAGCGAGAATTTTTCATTGATCGCGACGTTCAGCGCCGTTTCCGAGTTCAGGGTCACGTCTTCGTTGGCCAAAGCGGAAAGGCCTTCGGTGAACTTGGTGGTATCGGTCAGCTGATACGTATAGTTTGCGGCACCGTAAGCCAGTGCTTTGGTGCTGCGGCCGCCGCCGTGATATTCGTCGTGGCGTACGCCGGGACCGAATTCGAGACGCAGATCGTGCACTGGGCCATTCAGCACCTGGCGCCCGTAACCTACGGTGAGCGTCGAGCGTGAATCATAACCGGCAAAGCGATCGTTCAGCCAGTTAGCCTGGCCGAACAGGTAATTACGCTCAGTCATGTTGTAACGGGTACGTCCGCCCACCTGATATTTTTCGCTTGAGCGAACGTTGGAGGAGGTGGTGTTGTTGGCGGCTCCCCACAGACTATAGGCCGTAGAGGTATTGAACCAGGTCAGTGAACTGTTCGCCAGCAGCGAGGAGTTTTCCGAGTTACCGGATTGCGCGTTATAACCCGCCTGTACATTACCTTCAAATGGCTTCTTCGCGGTTGCCGGGTCATCCATCGCGGTGAACAGTGTATTGTCTGCGAAAGAGGGAATACTGGCGAAAGCGGTGAGGCAGCTAATATACAATGGGATAGCGCGACGAGCGCGTAAAGAGAGCATTTTGGATCCAGTCTGTTAAAAGTGATGAGTGGTTGCCAACGTATTATAGCGATTCGCAATTGCGACAAAAATAGCCATAGTTAGCTTAACTTATTCATTTTTCATCGTCACTTATTCATTTTTCTTCTACTCACGGCATGTATAGGCTGCCGTTTCCCCTGTTTAGGCGGCGGGCAGCTTACCGCTAAAAGTGCTTGCCGGTGATGCCGGTGTCATTGGCGGTCGGCTGGTGTGATGCGCAGTACCGCCTGTTAATTTTGTTGTAAACTTAAGTTTACTTATTGATGTTTTATTCCTGATGATGTTAATGAGTGATGGTCGTCTTTTAGCGTGGGGAAATTAATCAATACTATGATAATTAATGTTATTTTGTTGTTCTGTGTTGGTTTTATTACGCTTGCGCTGTTGTGGTAATTTTTTATTTACACCAAATGGATTGAAATCTTTACATCGCGTGATAAGGTATAGCCCAGTAACGCTCAATGTTTCAAACACGCTCACGCATAACAGCACACGACAGGACTAGCATCATGCAAAAAGACGCGCTCAATAACGTACACATCAGTGCCGAACAGGTCATGCTCACCCCCGAAGAGCTGAAAGGGCAACTCCCGCTTACCGCCAGTGATGAATCGGCTATCACGACGGCGCGCCAGACCATCGCCAATATTTTGCAGGGGCGCGATCATCGCCTGCTGGTGGTTTGCGGCCCATGTTCCATTCACGATCCAGACGCCGCGCTGGATTACGCGCGTCGTTTGAAAACCCTGTCGGCTGAATTGAGCGATCAGCTGTATATCGTTATGCGTGTCTATTTTGAAAAACCCAGAACGACCGTCGGCTGGAAAGGCTTGATCAACGATCCGTTTATGGACGGCTCATTTGATATTGAGGCTGGCCTGCAGATTGCGCGTCGCCTGCTGCTGAATCTGGTCAACATGGGGTTGCCGTTGGCGACGGAAGCATTGGATCCGAACAGCCCGCAATATCTGGGCGATCTGTTCAGTTGGTCAGCGATCGGGGCGCGCACCACGGAATCGCAAACGCACCGTGAAATGGCTTCGGGCCTGTCGATGCCGGTCGGTTTTAAAAATGGCACCGATGGCAGCCTGAGCACGGCAATTAATGCGATGCGCGCCGCTGCGATGCCGCACCGCTTTGTGGGTATCAACCAGGCGGGGCAGGTTTGCCTGCTGCAAACCCACGGCAACCCGAATGGGCATGTGATTCTGCGTGGCGGTAAAGAGCCGAATTACAGCGCGGAGCACGTGGCTGCATGTGAAAAACAGATGCAGGACGCGGGACTCCGTCCGTCCTTAATGGTAGATTGCAGCCATGGCAACTCGAATAAAGATTATCGCCGTCAGCCGCTGGTAGCGGCATCCGTGGTTGAGCAAATTAAAGCGGGTAACCGTTCGATCACCGGCATCATGCTGGAAAGTCATTTGCATGAGGGCAACCAGTCTTCTGAGATGCCGCGTGCCGAGATGCGCTATGGCGTATCCGTCACGGATGCTTGCATTAACTGGGAAAACACGGAAACGCTGCTGCGCCAAATGCATCAGGAGCTCGGCGCTGCGCTGACGGCCCGCACTGGAGAGTAGTGATTTATGGTGGCTGAACTGACCGCATTGCGCGATCAAATTGACGATGTAGATAAAGCGTTGCTGGATCTGCTGGCAAAACGCCTGCATCTGGTGGCAGAAGTTGGTGAGGTCAAAAGCCGCTATGGTTTACCGGTGTATGTTCCGGAACGGGAAGCTGACATGCTGGCTTCCCGCCGTAAAGAGGCCGAAGCCCTGGGGGTGCCGCCAGATCTGATTGAAGACGTGCTGCGCCGGCTGATGCGCGAATCCTACACCAGTGAAAACGACAAAGGCTTCAAGGCGTTGTGCCCTCAACTGCGGCCGATCGTGATTATTGGCGGCGATGGCCAGATGGGGCGGTTGTTCAACCGCCTGCTGTCGCTTTCCGGTTATCAGGTAAAGGTGCTGGAGCAGCAGGATTGGCCACAGGCGGAAACGCTACTGGCGGATGCGGGTATGGTGATCGTCAGCGTGCCGATCCACGTGACGGAACAGGTGATCTCGCGTTTGCCGAAGTTGCCGGATGACTGCATCCTGGTCGATCTGGCCTCCGTGAAGAATCGGCCGCTGCAGGCCATGCTGGCAGTGCATGGCGGGCCGGTGCTTGGCTTGCACCCGATGTTTGGGCCGGATGTTGGCAGCATCGCCAAGCAGGTCGTGGTCTATTGCGATGGGCGTCAGCCGGAAGCTTATCAATGGCTGCTGGAACAACTGCAGGTTTGGGGAGCCAGGTTGCACCGCATCAGCGCCGTTGAGCACGATCAGAACATGGCGTTTATCCAGGCTCTACGCCACTTTGCGACTTTCGCCTACGGGCTGCATCTGGCGGAAGAGAACGTGCGGCTGGAACAGTTGCTGGCGCTCTCTTCCCCCATCTATCGGCTGGAGTTGGCGATGGTGGGCCGGTTGTTTGCGCAGGATCCACAACTGTATGCCGATATCATCATGTCTTCGGAAGAGAACATCGCATTGATTAAACGCTATTACCAGCGTTTCGGCGAAGCGATTGCGTTGCTTGAACACGGTGATAAGCAGGCGTTTATTGAAAGCTTCCAGAAAGTGGAGCACTGGTTCGGTGATTACGCCCAGCACTTCCTGGTGGAGAGCCGTTCGCTGCTGCGGCAGGCTAACGACAGCCGCCAGTAATTGCATTTTTCGGTGTTGTGTAAAAAGGGTTTGGCATTGCCAAACCCTTTTTGTCTTTAGGAAGGATTGACCGGCACCACGTTTTCACTGGGGTAGCAGCCCAGCACTTTCAAGGAGCGGGTAATGGGCGCCAAATCCTTAAGCGCCTTTTGCATCGCCTCCGAGCGCAGGTTGGCCTGCACATCAATATAGAACATCTCTTCCCACGGGTTGCCGTTGATGGGCCGTGATTCCAGCTTGGTCATAATGATGCCGTTTTCTCGCAGCACCAGCAGCGCTTCTACTAATGCCCCCGATTGCTGGCCGGTGGCCATGATCAGCGTGCTCTTCGCCGGCACCTGATCGGAAACCTCTATCGCTTTGCGCGCCAGCACGATGAAGCGCGTAATGTTCTGCTGCTGGTTTGCCAGGTTATGTTCCAGCACCTGCAGGTTATACAGCGCGCCGCCGGCCTCGCTGCCCAGCGCCGCCACGTTGGGTGAATTCAGGCTGGCGACTTTCTCCATCGCCGCCGCGGTGCTTTCGCAGTACTCGATGTTCCAATGTGGGAAGCGGTTGATGAACTGGCTGCACTGTTGGAAAGGCTGTGGATGGCTGTAAACGGTTTCTATCTGGCTGAGATCGGTATCACCGGATACCAACACGCAATGGTTAATCGGGTTGCTCAGTTCGCCGACAATCGACAGGCTGGTGTGCTGCAGCAGATCGTAGACGTCATTAATTGAACCGGAACTGGTATTTTCAATCGGCAATATGGCGTAATCGGCCTGCCCGGTTTCCACCTGGGTGAAGATATCCTGGAATTTGTGGCAGCCATGCTCGATCAACTGTTCAAAATGGCGTGCGGCATACTGGCGGGCAGCCAAATGTGAATAAGAGCCTTTCGGGCCGAGGAAGGCAATACGCGCAGTGTGTTGGCTGGTGGCATTGAGCTGCTGCTGCAACAGCGCCTGTTGCGTCAGAATGGAATCCTCGATGATCAGTTGGAACAGGCGGGTGACATAAAATCCGTCAAGGCCATGGGGTTTGGCGGCCTTAACCAGCGTATCAAGCAGATCGCGCTCGCGTTCTTTGTCGCGGATCGGGTTGTGGGAGTGCAGTTTGGTTTTGCCCACCGCGATCGCCAGTTTCCTGCGTTCCGCCAGCAGCGCCAGCAGTTCCAGGTCCAGCGCGCTGATGCGTTCGCGCAGCGCAAGTAACGGGTTGTCAGTCATAGTCAGCTTTGCCTTGTGTTTTTATTAATTTGTTATCGAATAGCCATAAAAAAAGCCCCCTGTTTCAGGAGGCTTTGCTGTTCGTCTTTGCATTCTTTGTCACACGACGAAACGCCTCCCAATCAGGGGAAGGTAAAAAAGAATGCAAAGAAAAACGGTTTGTGTGCCATGGGGTGCCCAGTGGTTTATCGCTCTGGGGTAAGTTAACCGCTGGCTTTTCCCTGTGTCAACAAAAAACCCGCCGAAGCGGGTTTGATGCATCATGTTCGTGAGGGATTATTTCTGTTCCGGTTCCACTTCCGGGACGATATCTTTTACGCTGGCGGCGGCGCGGCGCGCTTCGCCCTTGTGCTGAACCTTATTCAACTGGCGTTCAAGTTTTGCGATCAGCTCGTTAACCGCAGCGTACATATCATCGTGTTTTGCGCTGGCGACCAGCGGGCCGTTTGGCGTAGTGATGGTGGCGTCGGCCACAAAACCCTGGGGCTCTTTGGATAAAACGATATGCGGGTTAATGAGTTGAGCTTGCCATTTATCCAGTTTGGTAAGACGGTCTTCGACATGATTGCGGATGGCGGGGGTGATATCCATTTGTTTGCTGGTAATGTTGACTGTCATATAACTTACCTCTTGTGTCTTTCCGTCTTTGGATAACTTCAGCATACCTGTGTTTTTGCTTAAATGCGTGATGGAGATCACATTTTTTTGTCACTTCTTGTCAATTGCACGCGTTCTGTGATTTGGCTGTTGAAACCTGCATACAGCGCTTGAGTCTTGGTGCCGGATCGCGCATTATTGATGGGATAACTTTGTGGCGTATAGCGCTAATAGCCTGTTTTTATTAAGGTGTATAGCCAGTTCTTAGTGCGTCGGCAGAATAAAAAACGGCAGCTGAAGGCTGCCGTTTTTTGTGTCTTGCCACCGGAGATGTTAAGCCGGGTTGGCGGCAATAATCTTCGCGACTTTATCTGCCTGGCCGTTCAACTGCAGTTGCTTGTAAGCATTTTCCATCAGCGGCAGTGCATCATGGGTCGCTTTGGTATCCGGGAAATCACGCAGCATCTGTTCTACACGGTTAACAACCGCGACGTAAGCGCCGCGTTTGGTGTAGTATTGCGCAACGGAAAGTTCGTATTTGGATAAACGATCTTTCAGGAACACCAAACGTTTTTGCGCATCGGTCGCGTACTGGCTGTTCGGATACTGCTGGATCAACTGGCTGAAATCACGGAACGCGGCACGTGCGTGCTCTGGATCGCGGTCAGAACGATCGACGCCAAAGAAGCCCTGCAGCGCACTGTCATCCAGCGCCATATCCGTCAAACCGCGCATATACATCACGTAATCGATGTTCGGGTGCGTTGGGTTCAAGCGCATGAAGCGATCGATAGACGCTTGTGCCAGTGGCAGATCGGCAGATTTGTAGTAGGCATAGATAAGATCCAACTGAACCTGCTGGGAGTATGGCCCGAAAGGATAGCGGTTATCTAACGCTTCGAGTTGCGTAATAGCACCCTTGAAGTTACCGTCCTGTAGTTTTTGCTGGGCGTTAGCATAGATTTCCGAAGGCGGGTTGTCGGGAACCGTATCCTTGGAACTGGAGCAACCTGCCAGCGCCAGGCTCAACGTGGCTGCCGCCACCAGATATTTCATACGCGTCATGACGTTTTGATTATCCTCAGGGTGTTATTCCGGGAGACTGACCGTTAAGCTCCCGACAAAGACCAGTTACAATAGCACATTATATTAAACGGCATCGCCGTGAAAACCCAACGTTAACGAAGAAGCTGCATATGGCACAACAAGTACAACTCACCGCAACGGTGGCCGAATCTCAACTCGGACAACGTTTAGATCAGGCTTTGGCCGAATTGTTCCCTGATTATTCAAGATCTCGCATAAAAGATTGGATCCTGGAAGATCGGGTTCAGGTCAATGGCAAAACGATAAACAAACCGAAAGAGAAGGTGCTGGGCGGGGAGACGGTCGCCATTGATGCACAGATAGAAGAAGACGCACGTTGGGAACCGCAGAATATTGCGCTGGATATCGTCTATGAAGACAGCGACATCCTGGTGATCAACAAGCCGCGCGATCTGGTGGTGCACCCCGGCGCCGGCAACCCGGATGGGACAGTGCTGAACGCGCTGCTCTATCACTTCCCGGCCATTGCCGATGTGCCGCGTGCCGGCATTGTTCACCGCCTGGATAAAGACACCACCGGGCTGATGGTGGTGGCGAAAACCGTGCCTGCGCAGACACGGCTGGTGGAATCGCTGCAGGCGCGGGAAATTACCCGTGAGTATGAAGCGGTGGCGATCGGCACCATGACCGCCGGCGGCACGGTGGAGGAGCCGATTGCTCGCCACTCGACCAAACGCACCCATATGGCCGTGCATCCCATGGGTAAACCGGCGGTGACCCACTACCGTATTATGGAGCATTTCCGCGCCCATACCCGCCTGCGGCTTCGGCTGGAAACCGGGCGTACGCACCAGATCCGCGTTCATATGTCGCATATCAATCATCCGCTGGTGGGCGATCCGCTCTACGGTGGTCGCCCACGCCCGCCGAAAGGGGCATCGGAGGCGTTTATTCACACCCTGCGCGGTTTTGATCGCCAGGCATTGCATGCCACCATGCTGCGCTTGTATCACCCGATCAGCGGGATTCAAATGGAATGGCATGCGCCGTTGCCGCAAGACATGGTCGATCTGGTGGATGCGCTGAAAGCGGATACCGAAGCGTTTAAAGAGCAGATGGATTGGTGATGGATCCACTCATCGTGCCCGATTGGCCGTGTCCTGAAAGGGTGCGGGCCGGTGCCACTTCCCGGCATGGCGGTGTCAGCCGCCCGCCTTATGATTCACTCAACCTCGGGACACACGTGGGCGATGATGCCCAGGCGGTGGCGGCTAATCGCGCGCGCCTGGTGGCGGGGGCGGCATTGCCGCAGATGCCGGTATGGCTCGAACAGGTGCATGGTACCCGTGTGCAGCACCTGAACGGCACGCCGCCGCAGGATGTGCGCGCAGACGCGGTTTACACGCGCCAGGTTGGGCAGGTGTGTGCGGTGATGACGGCAGATTGCCTGCCGGTATTGTTTTGCTCACGCTCTGGTGATGAAGTGGCCGCCGCCCATGCCGGTTGGCGCGGGTTATGCCATGGCGTGCTGGAAAATACCGTGGCCGCTTTTGCTGCCCAGCCGGGCGACATTTCCGCCTGGTTGGGGCCAGCCATCGGGCCGCAACGCTTTGAAGTCGGGGCAGAAGTTCGCGCCGCGTTTATTGCGGTTGATCCCCAGGCCGCGGTGGCGTTTACACCCTACGGCGATAAATTCCTGGCCGATATTTACCAACTGGCGCGCCAGCGCCTGGGGCGTGCCGGGGTCACCGCCGTATACGGCGGCGGGCGTTGTACCGTGACGGAAAGCCGCCAATTTTTCTCTTTCCGGCGCGATGGAATCACCGGGCGTATGGCAAGTTTAATCTGGCTGATATAACCTATTGAATTAGGACGATCCACTGACGCATAACGTGGTACTCATAATAAAGTGTTGGAATAACCTTGAAAATTTGAGGGATGACCTCATTTAATCTCCAGTAGCAATTCTGACCTATATTGGAGGTGTTATGCGTCTGGATCGTCTTACCAACAAATTCCAGCTTGCCCTCGCCGATGCCCAATCCCTAGCCCTTGGGCGCGACAACCAGTTTATTGAACCGTTACACCTGATGAGCGCTTTGCTCGCACAGGAAGGGGGCACGGTTCGCCCACTGTTAACTTCTGCCGGTATCGATGCAGGCCGTGTAAGCACCGAGATCGAGCAGGCGTTATCCCGTTTACCGCAGGTTGAAGGTACCGGCGGTGACGTACAACCATCCCATGAACTTGTCCGGGTGCTGAACCTGTGCGATAAGCTGGCGCAAAAACGTGCGGATAAATTCATTTCTTCAGAGCTGTTTGTGTTGGCTGCGCTGGAAGATCGCGGTGCGCTGACCGATTTGCTCAAAGCTGCCGGCGCAACGGCCGACAAAATCAGTAAGGCCGTCGAGCAGATGCGCGGGGGGGAAAGTGTGAATGAGCAAGGTGCGGAAGATCAACGGCAGGCATTGAAGAAATACACCATTGATCTTACCGAGCGCGCGGAGCAGGGGAAACTGGACCCGGTTATCGGCCGTGATGAAGAAATCCGCCGTACTATCCAGGTGCTGCAGCGCAGAACCAAGAACAACCCGGTGTTGATCGGTGAGCCCGGCGTGGGTAAAACCGCGATTGTTGAAGGATTGGCCCAGCGTATTATTAACGGTGAAGTGCCGGAAGGGCTGAAGCATAAACGCGTGCTTTCGCTGGATATGGGGGCGCTGATCGCTGGGGCGAAATACCGCGGTGAGTTTGAAGAGCGTCTGAAAGCCGTATTGAGCGATCTGTCTAAACAGGAAGGCAGCGTCATCCTGTTCATCGACGAATTGCACACCATGGTCGGGGCGGGTAAAGGCGACGGCGCAATGGATGCCGGTAATATGCTTAAACCTGCGCTGGCCCGTGGTGAACTGCACTGCGTTGGCGCCACCACGCTTGACGAATACCGCCAGTATATCGAGAAGGATGCGGCGCTTGAGCGGCGTTTCCAGAAAGTGTTTGTGGCTGAGCCCAGCGTTGAAGATACCATCGCTATTCTGCGCGGCCTGAAAGAACGCTATGAGCTACACCATCATGTGCAGATTACCGATCCGGCTATCGTGGCTGCCGCAACGTTGTCGCACCGCTATATCGCCGATCGCCAGTTGCCGGATAAAGCCATCGACCTGATCGATGAAGCTGCATCCAGCATCCGTATGCAGATGGACTCTAAGCCGGAATCGCTTGATCGGCTTGAGCGCCGTATCATCCAACTAAAATTGGAACAGCAGGCGCTGAACAAAGAATCTGACGACGCAAGTAAGAAGCGCCTGGAAATGCTGAGTGGCGAGCTGGATCAGAAAGAGCGTGAATATGCTGAGCTTGAAGATGAGTGGAAAGCTGAGAAGGCTTCGTTGTCTGGCACTCAGAATATTAAAGCAGAGCTTGAGCAAGCCAAGATAAGCCTTGAGCAGGCGCGCCGTGTGGGCGATCTGGGGCGTATGTCCGAACTGCAGTACGGTAAAATTCCAGAGCTGGAAAAACAGCTTGCCGCGGCGACCAACGCCGAAGGCAAAACCATGAAGCTGCTGCGCAATCGCGTTACCGACGCCGAGATCGCCGAAGTGCTGGCGAAAGCCACCGGGATCCCGGTGGCCAGAATGCTGGAAGGTGAGCGCGATAAACTGTTGCGTCTGGAACAGGAACTGCATTCGCGCGTGATCGGCCAGGATGAAGCGGTGAACGCCGTTTCCAACGCCATTCGCCGTAGCCGCGCTGGCCTGTCGGATCCAAACCGGCCGATCGGCTCTTTCCTGTTCCTGGGGCCAACCGGGGTGGGGAAAACCGAGCTGTGTAAAGCGCTGGCGTCGTTCCTGTTCGACAGCGACGATGCGATGGTGCGTATCGACATGTCCGAGTTTATGGAGAAACACTCCGTGTCGCGGCTGGTGGGTGCGCCTCCGGGCTACGTCGGCTATGAGGAAGGCGGTTATCTGACCGAAGCGGTGCGCCGCAGACCTTACTCGGTGATCCTGCTTGATGAGGTAGAGAAAGCGCACCCGGATGTGTTCAATATCCTGCTGCAGGTCTTGGACGACGGCCGCCTGACGGATGGCCAGGGCCGAACCGTTGATTTCCGTAATACGGTGGTGATCATGACATCCAACCTCGGCTCCGATCTGATTCAGGCGCACTTTGGCGAGATGAACTATGCGCAGATGAAAGAATCCGTGATGGAAATGGTCAGCCACCATTTCCGCCCGGAATTCATCAACCGTATTGATGAAGTAGTAGTCTTCCATCCGCTCGGCCAGAAACATATTGCTGCGATTGCCAAGATCCAACTGGCTCGTCTGTATAAACGCCTGGAAGAACGTGGTTACGAAGTCACCATGACCACGCCGGCTTTGGAACTGCTGGGCAAGATTGGTTACGATCCTGTCTATGGTGCGCGGCCGTTGAAACGCGCCATCCAGCAAGAGATCGAAAACCCGCTGGCGCAGCAGATACTGTCCGGGAAATTGTTGCCGGGCAAACCGGTAACGCTGGATGTCGAAAACGAGCATATTGTGGCTAAACAATAACTGCCAGGCTGCAAGTGAATGAGAAGGGAGCGAGCAATCGCTCCCTTTTCTTTTATCGCTTTAATGGGCTTTGCCGGTGTGGCGGGCTAAAAACGAACGTTTCCCGGTGAATTAATGCGCTATCAGGGGCTTTTTGGCGTTTTTATATTCGTTTGACAGTTTTTTTTAAATTAGGGGTTGCAGGCTGCCGGGAAGTCCCTATAATGCGCCTCCACTGACCGGGAACAACGACTGACAAGCCGCCGGGTCAGCAAGACGAAAGCGAAATAAACGCTTGACTCTTCGGGCTAAAAGCGTAATATACGCAGCCCACGCCAGCGACTTTATCGCCGGCGACGCTCTTTAACAATTTATCAGACAATCTGTGTGGGCACTCACAAGACGATATCCAGCACCTTCGGGTGCACAAAAATATCAAGTCTTGAAGAGTGACTAACTGAAGTAAAATTCATGCAGTAAATCTTCGAGCACGCTATTAACTTAGCAAATCAAGCTTTTAATTGAAGAGTTTGATCATGGCTCAGATTGAACGCTGGCGGCAGGCCTAACACATGCAAGTCGAGCGGCAGCGGGAGGAAGCTTGCTTCCTCGCCGGCGAGCGGCGGACGGGTGAGTAATGTCTGGGAAACTGCCCGATGGAGGGGGATAACTACTGGAAACGGTAGCTAATACCGCATAACGTCGCAAGACCAAAGTGGGGGACCTTAGGGCCTCACACCATCGGATGTGCCCAGATGGGATTAGCTAGTAGGTGGGGTAATGGCTCACCTAGGCGACGATCCCTAGCTGGTCTGAGAGGATGACCAGCCACACTGGAACTGAGACACGGTCCAGACTCCTACGGGAGGCAGCAGTGGGGAATATTGCACAATGGGCGCAAGCCTGATGCAGCCATGCCGCGTGTGTGAAGAAGGCCTTCGGGTTGTAAAGCACTTTCAGCGAGGAGGAAGGCGTTGTAGTTAATAACTGCAGCGATTGACGTTACTCGCAGAAGAAGCACCGGCTAACTCCGTGCCAGCAGCCGCGGTAATACGGAGGGTGCAAGCGTTAATCGGAATTACTGGGCGTAAAGCGCACGCAGGCGGTCTGTTAAGTCAGATGTGAAATCCCCGGGCTTAACCTGGGAACTGCATTTGAAACTGGCAGGCTAGAGTCTCGTAGAGGGGGGTAGAATTCCAGGTGTAGCGGTGAAATGCGTAGAGATCTGGAGGAATACCGGTGGCGAAGGCGGCCCCCTGGACGAAGACTGACGCTCAGGTGCGAAAGCGTGGGGAGCAAACAGGATTAGATACCCTGGTAGTCCACGCTGTAAACGATGTCGATTTGGAGGTTGTGGCCTTGAGCCGTGGCTTCCGGAGCTAACGCGTTAAATCGACCGCCTGGGGAGTACGGCCGCAAGGTTAAAACTCAAATGAATTGACGGGGGCCCGCACAAGCGGTGGAGCATGTGGTTTAATTCGATGCAACGCGAAGAACCTTACCTACTCTTGACATCCAGAGAACTTTCCAGAGATGGATTGGTGCCTTCGGGAACTCTGAGACAGGTGCTGCATGGCTGTCGTCAGCTCGTGTTGTGAAATGTTGGGTTAAGTCCCGCAACGAGCGCAACCCTTATCCTTTGTTGCCAGCGGTTCGGCCGGGAACTCAAAGGAGACTGCCAGTGATAAACTGGAGGAAGGTGGGGATGACGTCAAGTCATCATGGCCCTTACGAGTAGGGCTACACACGTGCTACAATGGCATATACAAAGAGAAGCGACCTCGCGAGAGCAAGCGGACCTCATAAAGTATGTCGTAGTCCGGATTGGAGTCTGCAACTCGACTCCATGAAGTCGGAATCGCTAGTAATCGTAGATCAGAATGCTACGGTGAATACGTTCCCGGGCCTTGTACACACCGCCCGTCACACCATGGGAGTGGGTTGCAAAAGAAGTAGGTAGCTTAACCTTCGGGAGGGCGCTTACCACTTTGTGATTCATGACTGGGGTGAAGTCGTAACAAGGTAACCGTAGGGGAACCTGCGGTTGGATCACCTCCTTACCGAACGATATCTGAATGTGTAGTGTCCACACAGATTGTCTGATGAAATGAATGAGCAAGAGCACCTGTTGATGCGGTAGGGGAAACCTTACGCTGATGCGAAAGTGCCATATCACGCGAGTGGTCTGGTACGGAATTTTCGTGTCCCCATCGTCTAGAGGCCTAGGACACTGCCCTTTCACGGCTGTAACAGGGGTTCGAATCCCCTTGGGGACGCCATTCCGATAATGAGTGAAAGACATTATCACCGAATATCTTAAAGATGACTTTAACGAGTCGTGTTTAAGATATTGCTCTTTAACAATCTGGAACAAGCTGAAAATTGAAATGATGAATAATCGAAAGATTATTCACGAGTCTCTCAAAAGCGCACAGCCGATGATGGAAACATCTTCGGGTTGTGAGGTTAAGTGACTAAGCGTACACGGTGGATGCCTAGGCAGTCAGAGGCGATGAAGGGCGTGCTAATCTGCGATAAGCGTCGGTAAGCTGATATGAAGCGTAATAACCGGCGATACCCGAATGGGGAAACCCAGTGTGTTTCGACACACTATTGCATGGTGAATCCATAGCCATGCAAGGCGAACCGGGGGAACTGAAACATCTAAGTACCCCGAGGAAAAGAAATCAACCGAGATTCCCCCAGTAGCGGCGAGCGAACGGGGAAGAGCCCAGAACCTGAATCAGTTTGTGTCTTAGTGGAAGCGTCTGGAAAGTCGCGCAGCAAAGGGTGATAGCCCCGTACACCAAAAGGCATGAATTGTGAGTTCGATGAGTAGGGCGGGACACGTGTTATCCTGTCTGAATATGGGGGGACCATCCTCCAAGGCTAAATACTCCTGACTGACCGATAGTGAACCAGTACCGTGAGGGAAAGGCGAAAAGAACCCCGGCGAGGGGAGTGAAATAGAACCTGAAACCGTGTACGTACAAGCAGTGGGAGCCTTGATTTATCAGGGTGACTGCGTACCTTTTGTATAATGGGTCAGCGACTTATATTTTGTAGCAAGGTTAACCGAATAGGGGAGCCGTAGGGAAACCGAGTCTTAACTGGGCGTCAAGTTGCAAGGTATAGACCCGAAACCCGGTGATCTAGCCATGGGCAGGTTGAAGGTTGGGTAACACTAACTGGAGGACCGAACCGACTAATGTTGAAAAATTAGCGGATGACTTGTGGCTGGGGGTGAAAGGCCAATCAAACCGGGAGATAGCTGGTTCTCCCCGAAAGCTATTTAGGTAGCGCCTCGTGAACTCATCTTCGGGGGTAGAGCACTGTTTCGGCTAGGGGGCCACCCCGGCTTACCAAACCGATGCAAACTGCGAATACCGAAGAATGTTATCACGGGAGACACACGGCGGGTGCTAACGTCCGTCGTGAAGAGGGAAACAACCCAGACCGCCAGCTAAGGTCCCAAAGTCATGGTTAAGTGGGAAACGATGTGGGAAGGCATAGACAGCCAGGATGTTGGCTTAGAAGCAGCCATCATTTAAAGAAAGCGTAATAGCTCACTGGTCGAGTCGGCCTGCGCGGAAGATGTAACGGGGCTAAACCATGCACCGAAGCTGCGGCAGCGACGTTTAGGCGTTGTTGGGTAGGGGAGCGTTCTGTAAGCCGTTGAAGGTGGCCTGTGAGGGTTGCTGGAGGTATCAGAAGTGCGAATGCTGACATAAGTAACGATAATGCGGGTGAAAAACCCGCACGCCGGAAGACCAAGGGTTCCTGTCCAACGTTAATCGGGGCAGGGTGAGTCGACTCCTAAGGCGAGGCTGAAAAGCGTAGTCGATGGGAAACAGGTTAATATTCCTGTACTTGGTGTTACTGCGAAGGGGGGACGGAGAAGGCTAGGCTGGCCGGGCGACGGTTGTCCCGGTTTAAGCGTGTAGGGGGGTAGTCCTGGTAAATCCGGACTGCTTTAACCCTGAGGCGTGATGACGAGTCACTACGGTGGCGAAGCAGTTGATGCCCAGCTTCCAGGAAAAGCCTCTAAGCATCAGGTAACATCAAATCGTACCCCAAACCGACACAGGTGGTCAGGTAGAGAATACTCAGGCGCTTGAGAGAACTCGGGTGAAGGAACTAGGCAAAATGGTGCCGTAACTTCGGGAGAAGGCACGCTGGCGCGTAGGTGAAGTCCCTCGCGGACGGAGCTGAAGCCAGTCGCAGATACCAGCTGGCTGCAACTGTTTAATAAAAACACAGCACTGTGCAAACACGAAAGTGGACGTATACGGTGTGACGCCTGCCCGGTGCCGGAAGGTTAATTGATGGGGTCAGCCGCAAGGCGAAGCTCTTGATCGAAGCCCCGGTAAACGGCGGCCGTAACTATAACGGTCCTAAGGTAGCGAAATTCCTTGTCGGGTAAGTTCCGACCTGCACGAATGGCGTAATGATGGCCAGGCTGTCTCCACCCGAGACTCAGTGAAATTGAACTCGCTGTGAAGATGCAGTGTACCCGCGGCAAGACGGAAAGACCCCGTGAACCTTTACTATAGCTTGACACTGAACATTGAGCCTTGATGTGTAGGATAGGTGGGAGGCTTAGAAGTGTGGACGCCAGTCTGCATGGAGCCAACCTTGAAATACCACCCTTTAATGTTTGATGTTCTAACTCGGCCCCCTGAGCGGGGGTGAGGACAGTGTCTGGTGGGTAGTTTGACTGGGGCGGTCTCCTCCCAAAGAGTAACGGAGGAGCACGAAGGTTAGCTAATCCTGGTCGGACATCAGGAGGTTAGTGCAAAGGCATAAGCTAGCTTGACTGCGAGAGTGACGGCTCGAGCAGGTGCGAAAGCAGGTCTTAGTGATCCGGTGGTTCTGAATGGAAGGGCCATCGCTCAACGGATAAAAGGTACTCCGGGGATAACAGGCTGATACCGCCCAAGAGTTCATATCGACGGCGGTGTTTGGCACCTCGATGTCGGCTCATCACATCCTGGGGCTGAAGTAGGTCCCAAGGGTATGGCTGTTCGCCATTTAAAGTGGTACGCGAGCTGGGTTTAGAACGTCGTGAGACAGTTCGGTCCCTATCTGCCGTGGGCGTTGGAAGATTGAGAGGGGTTGCTCCTAGTACGAGAGGACCGGAGTGAACGCACCACTGGTGTTCGGGTTGTCATGCCAATGGCATTGCCCGGTAGCTAAGTGCGGAAGAGATAAGCGCTGAAAGCATCTAAGCGCGAAACTTGCCTCGAGATGAGTCTTCCCTTGGACCTTGAGTCCACTAAAGGAACGTTTAAGACTAAGACGTTGATAGGCTGGGTGTGTAAGTGCAGCGATGCATTGAGCTAACCAGTACTAATGAACCGTGAGGCTTAACCTTACAACACCGAAGGTGTTTTAGAGACTTGACAGAGATTTTTAGCTTGTTTACAGATTGGTTTTGGTGGTTGTGTGAAAGTACACAACGGCCGGAATGAAACAGAATTTGCCTGGCGGCAATAGCGCGGTGGTCCCACCTGACCCCATGCCGAACTCAGAAGTGAAACGCCGTAGCGCCGATGGTAGTGTGGGGTCTCCCCATGCGAGAGTAGGACACTGCCAGGCATCAAACAACGTTGTTAGCGTGACGGCTGGCAATAGCAGGGCTGCGATGAGCAGTTTTGCAGGTATCGAAAGATACCGCGTAAAAGAAATCGGTGGAGCGGTAGTTCAGTTGGTTAGAATACCTGCCTGTCACGCAGGGGGTCGCGGGTTCGAGCCCCGTCCGTTCCGCCACTTATTAAGAAGCCCCGAGTCAATGACTCGGGGCTTTTTTTCGTCTAATGTTCCCCATGCCATCTTTTCTCTGTTTTTATTTGGTGCCTTCGCGCCGAATACAGGATCGTTTTCGCATTAATAATCACCAACCTTTACAGAGATATACCCTATTACCGATTGAAATTGTTACCGGGCGTCCTTATAACTGAATAATACGCCTGCGGTAAAAGCCATGCCGGGCGTTTACCGCAGGCGTATAATCAGTAAGCTACTGGCTGTACGGGCCATGTAGGGCTCTGCTTGGGCCGGGTGTTTCACGCTAGAAAGTGATTTTTCATCTGATGGGGAAAGGCGAATAACGTGCCGAAACGAACTTATGCTATGAGGTATGTTGCTGGCCAGCCGGTTGAGCGAATTTTCCCAGGTGCCATGAAGCTGCCGTTGCCGCTCGGTGCGGCCTTGCCAACGGCAGGGGCGTTACGCGTCATGGTATGGAATATTTTCAAGCAGCAGCGGGCTGACTGGCTTTCTGTACTGCAAAGCTATGGCAGGGATGCGCAGCTGGTTTTATTGCAGGAAGCGCAGACCACGCCTGAACTGGTCAGTTTTGCCACTTCGCACTACCAGGCGGCCGATCAGGTGCCTGCGTTCGTTTTGCCGCAGCACCCTTCTGGTGTGATGACGCTGGCGGCGGCGCAACCGGTGTATTGCTGCCCGCTACGTGAACGCGAGCCTTTCTTGCGCCTGGCGAAATCAGCGTTGATTACGGTGTATCCGTTGTTCAACGGCCAACTGCTGATGGTGGTTAACATCCATGCGGTGAATTTTAGCCTGGGCGTTGATGTTTACAGCAAACAGCTGGGCCCGATTGGTGAGCAGATTGCCAGCCACAATGGCCCGGTGATTATGGCCGGCGATTTCAATGCCTGGAGCCGTAAGCGTATCAATGCGTTGTATCAGTTTGCTTCGGACATGGCGCTACGTGAAGTTAACTTTGCCAATGATAACCGCCGTACGGCGTTTGGCCGCCCGCTGGACTTTGTTTTCTACCGTAATCTTGGGGTGACTGGCGCATCGGTATTGGTCACGCGCGCCTCGGATCATAACCCGCTGTTGGTCGAGTTTTATCCCGAAACTGATAAGCCCCGATGGTAGGCGCCTGTTCAAGCCTGTTTCCATCAAATGAAAAAAATGCCAGCCGGCTAAGCCTGACTGGCATTTTTATTAAGCAGAACCCTGAGAGCTAGGTTTCCGGCGACATCTTGTTATTGACGAACAGCGTCAGCTTCAAGCCCGGCTGCAGGCTGTTGCCCTTGCCAAGCATGGTGTTCCAACGCATCACATCATCAATATTTACGCCATGGCGCTGTGCAATGCTGGCAAGCGAATCACCGCGGCGAACCTGATAGGTAATGCTGCTGTTGCTGCCGCTATTGCTGGCGACTTGCAGGTTCTGGCCAACTTTCAGCGTGCTCTTCGCATGCAGGTTGTTCCAGTTCTGCAGATCCCGGGTACTGATGTTCAGCCGTTTAGCAATCGCGGATAAGGTATCGCCGGAGCGCACTTTATACGTGGTATTGCTCGTCACACTGCTGTTCTTGGCCAACTGGGTCGTCGGTTGCGAAGCAGCGATGCGTACATCGACCAAAGAGTCTTTCAACTGATCGGCATTCACCTTGGGCACCATGATGTAATGAGGCCCGTTTGGTGCGGTTACGCCTTTCTTATAGCCCGGGTTATACGCCTTCATTTTACTGATCGGCAACCCTGCCAGCTCAGCCGCCTGAGTTAACTGTATCTGCTGCCCAACATCAACACGGGCCAGCGCACGGGTTTCATCTGTTTTTGGCAGACGAACACCATAGCGCTTGCTGTTTTTGATGATGTCGCTCAGTGCCAGCATTTTCGGAACATAGATTGACGTTTCACGCGGAAGCGACAATGCCCAGAAATTGGTTGGCTTACCCTGGCGTTTATTGGCTTTCAGCGCCTGCATCACGCGGCCTTCACCACTGTTATAGGCAGCAACGGTCAATAACCAGTCACCGTCAAACATGCGGTTCAAGCGCTGCATCATGTCCAGCGCAGCAGTCGTCGAGGCAACCACATCACGGCGCCCGTCATACCACTGATTGTTCTTCAAACCATAATTACGACCCGTTTGCGGTACAATCTGCCATAGCCCTGCGGCGTTGGCACTTGATGTGGCGTGTGGGTCAAAAGCGCTCTCCACTATGGGTAGCAGTACCAGTTCCATCGGCATGTTGCGTTTCTTGATTTGCCCGACTATCCAGTACATGTACGGCTCTGCCCGTAATGTTACATCGTGGAGATAGCTCTTACTTTTTAGATACTTTCTTTTTTGTTCACGGATCCGGGAATTTTCCGGAACCTCCATCTTCAGTTCGTCACTAATGAAGTTCCACAGATCTTGTTGCGCGGCACCACTGTTGTTATCCAGCCACCGCGCCGAGCTCGCTCGGCCATTTTCTGTGTACTTTCCTGCTTCACTTTCTTGACCTGCCGAAGACAGACTCTGTGCATGCTGCACTGGTGCCGGCGCGTCCTGCCTGGACGACTGGCACCCGACTAGCAAGACTGAGGCGAGTATTATCGCTTTAGCCTTCATGTGTGTGTCAATATAGGTTGCTTAAAAGACGAGCAATCATACTTTGCTTCACCAAACAAAACAACCAAAAGCTTAGAAGTTGTCTTTCCGCAGGCGTAATTCGGAAAAAACCGAATGAAGCTGCTTGGGTGGAGAGTTAAAACCCAATTTCTTTTGTAAATCAGCGTCATGGCAGCGTAAAAACAGGTTAATTTTACGCTCTAATTGCAATGTTGTTGGTACGCTGGGTTGCTGTTTTGCCCTTGTTGCTTCAACTTGTTGTTGATACGTTTCAATTCGTCGATCTTCCGGTAAAATTGCCCGCGAAAACTTAAGATTTGAAAGAGTATATTCATGTGCGCAACAAATCAGGGTTTCATCAGGAAGTTGCGCGATCCGTTGAAATGATTGGTACATTTGCTCCGCCGTGCCTTCAAATAGTTTGCCGCAGCCAGCCGAGAACATCGTATCGCCGCAAAATAAATAAGGCGCGCTGTAGTATGCCACGTGGCCGAGTGTGTGCCCGGGAACGGCGAAGACGCTGTATTTCCGGCCGTTGATTGCCAGCAGATCGCCATCTTTTACAATCTGCGTCGCCCCTTTATCGGCGGTTTCCTGCGGCCCATAAACCACCAGGCCGGGATATTGCGCAACAAGCTGTTTAACGCCGCCTACGTGGTCATGGTGATGGTGGGTAAGCAAAATGGCGTCAGGGATCAGTTGAAGGCGTTGGAGCGCGGCAAGCACGGGCGCGGCTTCGCCAGGATCGACGATGATGCAGTGCCCTTCCTGGTTATCCAATAGCCAAATGTAATTATCCTGCAGGGCAGGAATGCTGATAAGATTCATGGCGGACCCCTCATTGGCAATGTCTCGAAAGAAGATAATAAATCATGCGACCAGCCCATACGCTACAAAAGCTGAACAGCCCGCGCTCGTGGGGCGGTTTGCTGTGGGGCGAGTATTATCGTGATGCGCTTGAACGGCAGTTGCAACCCTGGTGGCCGAAACTGTTTGGTTTTCACCTGCTGAAATTGGGTAACCTCAGCGCCGAGCTGGCGACGGAAAAATGTGCTATTTCCCACCAGGTTAACGTTGGCCTGGAAGGTGATAACTTGCAAGTGATTGCGGCGCCTTATCAACTGCCGTTTGCGGCAAAATCGGTGGATGCCTGCTTGCTGGCGCATACGCTCTCCTTTGCTGACGATCCCCATCGTATGCTGCGTGAGGTTGATCGGGTGCTGATCGACGACGGCTGGCTGGTAATCAGCAGTTTTAATCCGTTCAGCCTGTTGGGGCTGGGGAAACTGGTGCCGGGCCTGCGCCGGCGGCAGCCCTACGCAAGCCGGATGTTTACCCAGATGCGCCTGTTGGACTGGCTGAGCCTGCTTAACTACGAGGTGCTGTATCAGGCGCGTTTTCAGGTGTTGCCGTGGCACCGCCTGGGGGGGAAGTTCCTGAGTACGCATTTGCCGGCGCTGGGATGCATGAGCGTGATTGTGGCGCGTAAGCGCACCGTGCCGTTGACGCCGGTGCCGATGAAGGTGGGGGCGCGGAAACCTTCTCTTAGCCGCGCGGTGGGCGCGACCAAGAGCTATCGCAAACTGCCTTAGGCTTCCGGCTGGTAACCTACGTCGTCCTGGGTAGGGTTACCGGCGGCTGCGCGCGCCAATTCGTCGCAGCGTTCGTTTTCCGGGTGGCCGGCATGGCCTTTGACCCACACCCAGCGGATGGTGTGGTGCTGTATGGCCTGATCCAGCCGCTGCCACAGATCAACGTTTTTCACCGGTTTTTTATCAGCGGTTTTCCAGCCGCGCTTTTTCCAATTGTGGATCCACTGGGTGATGCCCTGGCGCACATACTGGCTGTCGGTGCTGAGGATCACTTCGCACGGCGTGGTGAGCGCTTCCAGCGCCACGATCGCCGCCATCAGTTCCATCCGGTTATTGGTGGTCAAGCGGTAACCGGTATGAAAGGTTTTCTCGTGTTGTTTGTAACGTAAAATAGCGCCGTAGCCGCCGGGGCCTGGGTTGCCGAGGCAGGAGCCGTCGGTGAAAATTTCTACCTGTTTGAGCATATCTGGTAGACTCTTCCTCTTAGTTTTATAAAAGCCAAGTCTGACATAAACGAGCGCTGCGAGCACTGCATATGATCTCTACACCAACCAGACAAATCGTTCTTGATACCGAAACCACCGGTATGAACAAACTCGGGGTTCACTATGAAGGCCACCGGATTATTGAAATCGGCGCCGTCGAAGTGATTAACCGCCGTCTGACCGGGCGCCATTACCACGTTTATATTCGCCCGGACAGGCAGGTGGATCCCGAAGCCTATAACGTACATGGCATCAGCGACGAATTTCTGGCAGACAAGCCGACGTTTGCGCAGGTTGCCGATGAGTTTTTGGCGTTTATCCGCGGCGGCGAACTGGTGATCCATAACGCAACGTTTGATATCGGCTTTATGGATTATGAGTTCCGCATGCTGAAGCGGGATATCCCAAAAACCGAGACCTTTTGTACTATCACCGATAGTCTGTTGATGGCGCGCCGCCTGTTCCCGGGCAAGCGTAATAACCTGGATGCGTTGTGCAACCGTTACGAGATAGATAACAGCAAACGAACGCTGCACGGCGCATTGCTCGATGCCGAGATCCTGGCGGAAGTTTATCTGGCCATGACCGGTGGCCAGACGTCAATGGCATTCCAGATGGAAGGGGACACCCAGCAAGCTAATGCCAGCCAGGATATCCAGCGTATTGCGCGCCCAGCTTCGGCGATGAAAGTGGTGTATGCCAGCGATGACGACCTGGCCGCCCACGAAGCGCGCCTGGATCTGGTGGTGAAAAAAGGCGGTAGCTGCCTGTGGCGAGCTTAACCGGTTTGTTTGCCGCGAGTAGGGGCAATAAAACTGGCTGATAGTTTGGCTGCGTTTTCGTTGAAAAACTGTGCAAACGGTTATTTTTATGAGAAAAAGGCATTGACGGCAACGAAGGGCAACCGTAATATTCGCGTCGTCCCCGCAAGGGGCTAGCGCGGAGCGGTAGTTCAGTTGGTTAGAATACCTGCCTGTCACGCAGGGGGTCGCGGGTTCGAGCCCCGTCCGTTCCGCCACTTAATCTATTCCGAGGTGTACTTTTACATCTCAGGACGAAAAAAACCGTATTGCTGTCATAGGCGTACGGTTTTTTTTCGTCTCTATATTATCCCCGTCATAGTGGGGTATCCGGCAGCAAAGCTGCAGGTGCATTGGCTGCCTAACACGTATCGCTATTCAGTCTCCTCGTAGTGTCTTAACTCCCATCGTTGTGGTATTGCCGAGCTGTGATATTTTCGCCCCTGATTGCGTTTGCTTGTTTTCTTCGGCGGAAGGTGGCTTCACGGCGGGGCGGGTTTTGCCGTTCGGGATCACTGTAATGGCCGTGGCGGTGTTTGTGGGAAGCGTGGGTTTTACCGCCATAATCCGCTCGACGTAGCTGGTTTGCGCCTGGCCTTCCGGTACAAATCCGCGCCTGAAATTGCCGCTGTAATAGCATGAAAAGGCCGCCAGTTGCGCCTGTTGCCCGGCAAACTTTCCGGAAGCACGCTGCAGGCACTCATTAAAAATACCGGCGGCGGCACGGGCGTTATGGCAGGGATCGAAGACCGTTTCATAGGTCAGCCCGTATTTGTCCAGGTTATAGCGGTTAACCTGGCCCAGCCCCATCGAAAAGTTCCAGCCAGCCAGCTCCAGATATAACGCGGTGGCGATGGCTTCTTCTTTATGCCTGGGCTGGCGCGCCAGGCGGCCGCCCACGACGCCAATAGCATAGGGGTTAAACGATGATTCCACTTTTATTAATCGTTCCAGTGTCTGTGGTGCAACATCAGGCGCACACTGATTAGCCAGAAAAGCGAAATCGATCACGCAGACCTCCTTGTAACATCAACCGGCTATTCCTGCTCATTTTTATTGATAAACTTGACGGAAGAATTTTTGGCAATACCCGTCAGGACATTAATCATATCCTGATAGTTGGTCGCCAGATAAACATTCTCCTTGCCCACGCAGTAATTTGACCACAGATTAAGGGCGGTGGTAGATGCTGAACTATTCACCGTAAAAATAAAGAACATATCGGCCTGTTCTGTGGGCGTTCCTTCAGGGTAGCGCAGCAATCCCTCTTTTATTTTGTCGCATAACGAATAGTCATCAAATAGCTTTTTCGCCAGGGTTCCATTATCTGAGTCAAGGCCATCTGATATTACGATAATTACCTTTCGCTGATTAACACCTTTGGCTATTACAGGAAGTGCACGCAGTAGGCCCGAGGTTACGTAGGTTGCGCCACCAGTTACCTGCATGTCGTTAAATTCGTCAATAATACTGCGATCATTTGTTAACTCGATAAGATAAGAGGCAGGTTTAGCCGTTTTACTTTTCAAGGTGTTGCTTGCCGTTGCAGCAGTGATGCTGCCAAATGTCGAATAACAATCATAATAAAATGGTCGTTCAGCAATAAGGTTGACCATATAATTATAGGTTGTCACCGCCTTATCTGAAAACATAAAACCGTCCGCCAGTAAGCCGTCAAAATCCATTGTAACGGTATTGAACATTGTGAGGTAGTAATAAGCATAATACATTAATTTTTGTGCCGCCGAGCGAGTTTCTAAAAATTCGGTATAATTATCAAACAGGTTTGCGCGCGAGTCGGCATCACAACTATACAGGGCCCGGCCATATGACTCGCCGTATCGGGGATTTTTAACACACCAGCTTTTATTAACCATGTCATCCATACTATATCCCGTTGCTGGAGAAACTACATTTTTATAATAATTGTATAAGGATTGATCGAGTTGGTAATATTGCGACGTTTGAGCTGGCAATGACGAACTGTAGTAGTATAATTTTTTATTATACCAGAAGTTCAAATCCACTCCTGCGTATTCCGATTTCAGTTTACCTACATGGGAGCAGCCAAAATTATTCCCCCCAGCAATATTCTCTCCGGGAAGAATAACAGATACGCCGGAAGTAAAGGGAATAATACCTACCGTATTAGATGACTCATCTGACAGTATTTCGTCCATGAATTCAGTCACCACTTTACGCAACAGTGCAATTCTTGTCAGGCCGGGTTCCGCAGAAGCACTTAACATTGATCCCGAAAAATCCAGCACTAATGCATAGTCTGTAGGGTATTCGACTTCCTCAATGGTTCTTCTGACCACGCCCGCACTACTGTCGGCCCGGAGGTCAAGCGATGAATCGAAGCCCACCTCTCTCTGGGCACCGATGATGGGCTGAACGCTGGCCTTGCCGCTGCCCGTATAGTCCACGGACTCAACCTTGCCAGACGTGCTGTAATTCATTGCCACCGTAATCTTCAGATCGTTTTTAGAGATCGTCGCATCCGGCAAATAATATGAAAGATAACTATGCAGCAGGGTAATATTCGCGGTTTCGTCCGCACTGGTCGCGTTGCGGTTATCCACCATGGCGACCGCCAGAACCCCTTGATTAAGGCCATCCGCCAGTCTGGCGCGGCTACTTTGAAAACGCGCGCCATCATACGCCACGGAATAAAACATAATCAGTAGCGGAAACATAATGGCAAACATGACGGTTATCGCTCCGTATTCCTTGCGTAACGGACGCACGACAAACCGAAATAACAGGTTTCGCATAATTTTTTCACCTCACCCATGAGGAACAGTATTAACGCGGAATAACTGCATTACTGACGGCGAGATCGCCAATCGTTATTCCGACAGTGCCCAGCAGGCGTTTAAACAAACTTTCGCCGCCCGGCACACACAGCGTGATCTGATAAACAGGCAGCCAGCGCCCATCGGTATGCCACGGAGACAAATCTGTAATCTGGGCACTGGTTATTGAAACCGGAACGTTGCAGGTCACGGTCCCGCTGGAGAAAGACTGCGTGCTGGCCACTTTTTTGCTGGTGCTGGATTGAAAAAAAACAGCCTCCACCACCAGTTGGTAATGGCTATCAGCCAGGCGGCTCTCTTCCAGCAGGACGCCAGCCAGAGCGTAAAGATCGTTAGCATCCTGCTGGCTTATCGCTTCGTTTTCATTGTAAAAGACCTTTCTTTCACGTACGACGCTTGCGAGGGAGTGCGTTACGCGCTCCAGATAGCTTTTATTAAGAAATACGGCGCTGAAATCCAACAACAGGGCACACAGCAGAAAGAAAACCACGAAGTACAGGCCAGCCTCGATCGCCACGGCACCGCGTTCCTCACACAGAAAGCGTTCTGTATATTTACCCTTTTCACCCATCATTTTCTGTTTCTCGCTGAAATTCCTGGACAAGTAAAATTCTGCGGCTCAGCTCGCGTATGACACTTTGATTAGGAAAGAAAAAAAACAGCGGCTGATAATCCGTGGTCACTTTATAAAACGCCAGCGGCTTACCTGTTGCATCCGTTGTGGTACAGGTGTTGTTGATAACGGCGGCGATACTGTCACACCAGGTTACCGACAGCTCAACATGTACATCACGTGAAATCAGCGGCCAGCTTGCCATGCGTTTATTTATCTCATCATTAAAATAAAGCTGATAGTTCTCCGGCACCTGGGTAATAGAAGCAATATGACCGGACTCAGACGTAATGAGATCCAGCGCAGATGAGATAAATACTACCCGACACATTTCGGCAATAAAGAGTATTGAAATAATAAAGGGAATAAACACCATAGAAAATTCCATGGCGACAACCCCCCGTTCACTCCATAAATACTTATTCAGGGCGCCTGTCATCTTTTTTGACATAGATCCACCAGTCGTTATTTTGGGTATATCGGCATGCTATTCACGTCGCCATCCGTAGCCAGTACCCGCAGCTAATAGCCAGCGCATAGGGCACCGATGCGCGCTTTTGGCGATCGAAAAAATAAAAATACAGCAAGCTGGCAACGGAAACGGGGATGCCGGAGATGCCCGTCAGCAATAAGAAATCGCCCGTTTCTGAAGCCGTCAGAGCAACAGCCAACGCGCTGACTAACTTAACATCTCCGGCACCAATTAAATTCACCATCGACGCGAAAAAACCCAACGCCAATAGCAAGCAAGGCAGCACTATTGCTGGATATGGCATATGTACAAACCCTGATAATAAAGAGAGAAGAAGTATAATCAGCGTTGCCCGGTTAGGTATACGACGCCAGCGTATATCCGTATAGCAAACGTAGATAAGCATAATACTTATCCCGGTATTTAATAACCCTGCGATATCCACTTTATATGCCTCACTGCGATAAAATAGTCAGCGTATTTCCTTTAACGCGAATGGATATCCTCTTCGCCCACCGTTGGTTCACTCTCTTCAGCATAATCAGCGGCGCAAACCTGTAGCCAGGAAAAATACGTGGTGACGCTTTCTGTTATTTTTGTGTCACGATCGTAAAGTACCGGTGCCACCGCAATGGCATCACTGATGATATCTGCACAGGTTAACTCCACCGCCTGTGTTATCAGATGTGGAAAAATATCAGGAGTGCTTATGCCCTGCAGCATGTTGCGGCCCAGCCGATTAAGCCATTCCTGATGCCAGAACAAACGCTGCTGGATTAACGCCTCCCGGTTTCCCAGCACCGGCGCAATGGGAATAAAGCCGCAGCTGACATCCGCACAGCATAATCTGACGGCAAGCAACATCATTAATTGATTATTCATAATAATTTTCCTGCGGTGGTTGCGTGTCTTGCGGCATATTACAGAGCCCGGCAATGCTTCCTGCCAGCTGGCGCAACAACCAGAAAAGTTGCCCAAGCGGCTCCTGGGAGGAGGCAATGGCAGTCAGGCACAAAGGCTGGGGCCGGGAGGCTATTTTCCAGAGCAAAATATTGTCCGTCCCGCCTTCAATGGTGATGGCTTTTTGCTCTCCGGCATCAATTTCGTTCAGCATCGCGGTACCAATCCCAAGCACAGAACTGGTCATCGCCGCAATTTTATGTAGCCGCCCAGGATCCTCTTCTTTCAAAACCGCCGCTACTTCATAGCCATCAGCGGTGGCGACCAGGAGCTCTCCTATCACGGGATGGGCCTGGGCAAACTGCAACAGCAATTGCTGCACGGGTTGACTGAATTCACGGGAAACGGTTCCGGAATCTTTGATGTCGAAAGGAAGTATGCTTGTCATCAGGATTAAACCTCTTTATCTCTGGCACGTTCAAGTTGATAAAACAGTGCTTTCAGCAGCAATAAAACGCTCTCCGGCCTGCGGGCATCCAGCATGGCGACAGGGAAGAACAGCCCCTCCTCGCGGAGCAGCTTTTTGTATTGCTCAACGTCCGGCAAAGGGGATAAATCACATTTAACAATGCCCAGCAGCACGATGGCCTTTCCCACTATCGGGCCGGATTTCAGCGCCCGTAGCCAGCCGCGGGTTTCTTCCAGTGGATCGGGCCGGTGATTATCCACCAGGAGCAATAACCCAACGCTGCCGCGTTCCAGAATCTCCCGCATAAAAGTGAAGCGCTCCTGCCCCGGTGCGCCATATAGCCGCATGCGGTTTTGCCCACCCGGAACGGTCAGCTCACCGTAATCAAAACCCACGGTAGTGGTTTCTTTATCCGTTGCGCATCGATCCGATGCCCGCACATCCGTTGAAACGACGCTGATCTCACTCACGCTGCGGATAGCCGTCGTTTTGCCGGAGCCGCTACGTCCCACCAGGATCACCTTATAGTCTTTTATCATCCCGAGGTTCCCTATGCAGTCCGCCTGCGCCAGGCAGGCGGAGGCCACTTATAAAACGACGATAGTTTCTTCAACGTTCGTGACTTTGCGTCTCGCCAGCGCCAGATTGCCATTGCGGCGATCCAGAATGGTATAAACAAACACGCCGTCCACCGCCTTCACCGGCCGGAGTATGTGATACTGTTTTCCCAGCGTAATCAGGATATCTTCCACCTCATCGCTGCTTGCCATTAATCTCAGCATCTTCATATTCGCGCGCAGAACATCGGTAATGGCCGCCGCAGCAATTTCGATATCCAGCCCGGCAGATCCCACGCCGTGTAATAACATGCCATTTCGGGCATCCACTAACGCTGCACCCAGGGCCCCATCCAGGTTGACCAGTCCATCAAGTAACTTTTCCATTTCCGCCATTCTTTGCTCCTGTGGGATTAATCCCGTTGTGATTAATCAGAGACCTTTAAGTCATGAATAACTTCTTTAACATTTGCCAGTAATATATTGTCGATGGAAAGGCCTTCCACCTTCAGTTTTAATATCTGGCACCATGGCTTCATGCCCGGTGTATAGCAGCTAACCACCGCATGAACTTCTGAGGTCAGACAAAGTTCTTCATTGACGGCCGAGTGAAGCGTATATTTGTCCCCGGCGCTGAAACGTTCCGTGCCGGGTGGCACAGACTCATGAATAATAATCGGTGAATATTCCCGCAGCTCGGCAATGTCACTGAGTGATGTTTCCCAGTTAAGCGCGCAGGGAAGAATACTTTCATTGGTTTCCCACGGCCGGGGCCGCGATGTATCCGGCTTATTACGATAGCCACGCAGCAGCCCATCCGCGCCGATCATCAGATGCGTGACGCCTGTAGGCACCTGCACCAGCAGCCCCTTGTACTCATAGATTTTCATAATGATTATTCCCGCATTGAAATTTGCTGCGCTAATTATCCATAATAAATATCAAATACCAGCCGTTCCCCGGCAGTCTTGTTTGCTGCCAGTCTGAATATCTTTGTTTTAGCCAGCGAATGTGTAAATTCAAACTCAATCAGAACAGTGTCTGGCCGGTTCTGATAAAAGGTCAATTTATTAATATCTGGATGCTTACGTGGAATATCGTTAGCCGCCCGGAGCAAATGCGGCCCCAGCCGGACATTATGGAGTTCGAATACACGCTTATTTTTATCAGCACCGGGTAGCTCTCGGAAATTAATGGCCTGCCGCGATTCCAGCGTCATCCTGAAATACCCTTGATGTCGCCCGCAGCGCACCGCGGAAACCTCTTTCAGATTCTGGGTGACCGATAAAGAAGCCGTTTCCGACAGCACCGCTGTTTTAGCCAGCCCGGATTTGCTTTCCAGCAACCGGGTAATCTCATCTTTCACGGGGCCAGAGGCATCTTTTGCCGCGGTAGCCTGTAATACCGGCGGAGAGGCGGTTCCCTTTGCCTCTTTCAGCTTGTAGGTGGCCGATAAAGAAGCCGTTTCCGGCAGCACCGCTGTTTTGGCCAGCCCGGATTTGCTTTCCAGCAACCGGGTAATCTCATCTTTCACGGGGGCAGAGGCATCTTTTGCCGCAGCAATCTGTAATACCGGCGGAGAGGCTTTTCCCTTTACCCCCGGGTTCACCGGCTGCGGAGCCGGTTTAGCAACAGGCAGTCGGGCCGTCTGCGCATGCGGGCGCGGGTTAACTTTTGCCAGCGCTTCTACCAGCCCCCCGGCATGATCGGACAGTTTTTCCTGCTGCAGGATACCCTCGGCACCGGTAAAGTCCTGGAGTTTTACGAGAACATAAACCAGGTTATGCAGCGCTTTCTGGCTCGCATGCCCCCGGTTGTATAGCGTGAGCAGATAGTCTCTGGCCGTGGCGTAATCTTCCTGCATAATTGCCAGCATCGCCAGATTGTTGATGACGACATCGTCATCAACAAAAAGCTGTCTTGCATGGTTAAACGCGCTGAATGCACCCGTAAAATCCCCATTTTGCGCCATCAGGATCCCCTGAACATTCCAGGCTTCACCGTTTTTGGGATTGCGCTTAATCACCTGGGAAATGGCCGCCTGTGCCTCCGCCAGGCGCTCCAGTTCCAGCAGGTTCTTGCTTTCCAGCAATAGCGCTCGCTCATCTGAATTATTGGTGAGCAGCGGTTGCAGGTACTGGCGGGAAGACTCAAAATCTTCCGCCATATAATAGTATTTCGCCAGTTGGTAACGGGTCTCCTTATCTTCTTTGCGGCTGAGCTTTTCACGATAAAGCTTAATCAGTCCGTTATAGTTGTTGACCTTACTGAGAATATATTCCCGTTGGCTGTCATCAAGTTCGTTGCTATTACTGAGGGTCTGGCAACCGCCAGTCAAAAGCATCGACAGTATCACTGCAAGGTTAATTATTTTGACCATACTGCCACCATTCCTACAAAACCTGGCCCGGCAACAATGACCAGTAATGGAAACATGATGAAGGCTATCATCGGCAACGTCATTTTTGCTGAAAGGCTGGCTACTTTTTCCTCTGTATTCAGCAGCTGTAGCTCACGCATTTCTTTGGAAAGGTCGATCAAGACCTGGTAAATCGAAGAGCCGTATTTAATACTCTGCTGTAAGGTAGAGCACAACATTCTAACTTCCGTTGCTGGAACTTCCTCATAGAGTTGTTCCAGCGCAGCGTTAATCCCGTTAACCTCTGTTTTAAGCATTGCCCTGTCGAACAGAGTGGCAATATTGGGGTTGATTTCATAAATATTATCGGCGATATAGCGTAATGCTTTTTCAATCGTCATCCCCGACTGCGCACATACTGCCATCATATCAATGACAAACGGCAGATCGTCGGAGATTCTTTTCATGTGTTTTTTTATCGTCATTTCTTTTATCAGATTAGGCAGCAAAATAACCACCACCACCACAAATAAAACACAGAGGAACAACGTGTTCCGGGAAAAGCTATAAACACCTGATACGTCAACCACAAACAGGATCAGTACCGCCGCCGCTGCGGTTAACACTTTAGCGACAATATTTTTATCCATCATCGCGGTCCAGGAGACCAGTCGGCTGGTTTTCTTCATTATTTTCTCAACTGGCGTGCTATTATCCGATGAAGAAACAACGAGCGATTGGCTATTCTGCACCAGCAGGCGATAAATATTCTCTCTGCGCCGTTTTCGTATATAGACCCGGGTTATCCCCCCGGCCCCTACGACAAGCAGCGATAGCGCAATAATATAAAACATAAGTCACCTATATTTTATTCATCATCATCCAGACAATCAGCAATCCCAGCAGAATGCTGCAAATGGCGTAATAGAGCATCATCTGGCCAGAAGGGTGATGCAACAGGATGTCAAAGTTAGCTGGCGACTGATATTTCATGAAGAAGAAGAAAAAAATAGGAATCCCCGTCAGTATCTTAATGGACATTCGGACTTCCGCTGTCATGGCATATTTTTTCTTTTCCAGTATTCGCGCATTAGAGATCAGCTGCCCAAGACGCGACATCACCTCTTTTACCTGCCCGCCGCCCTTCATATTCAGCTGTACGGTAATAATGAAAAAGTAGTATTCGTTAAAGGGCAGACGTTTCCAGGAGGCCATAAAGACGCTGTCCGCATCTTCCCCGATTTCCAGGCGCTGCGCTATTTGTTTGAATTCATCGCCAAGCACGCCCGACATTTTTTCCCCGCACTGTTCAATCCCCTGGATAACGGAATTGCCGGCGCGTATTGAGCTATTAATAATATTCAGCGCTTCCGAAAACTCAGCATCAAATGCAAGGCGCATTTTTTTCTTGCTGTTCAGATAAAGCCCGTAAAGGGTCAGCACAAAGCACAGAGACTGTACAATGGCCGCGTTCAGGTTCAGATAGTTTTGGTTGACGTACAAACAGCCGGCCTGAACCAGTATCAGGATAATCGCATGGCGCAACGCGGTGCTGCGTTGTTTGCCGATTAAATGCAGCCGCATATCGCTGATAACGCGTGACAGCCAGTTCCCCAGGGGGTTACGCCTCAGCCTGTTGGTCAGTTCCACTCTGTTCCGGGCCGTATCTGCCCGCTGTAAAAGCTGTATTCGCCTCTGCTGGCGATACCACAACCATAGCTGAATAATGCCGGCCAACAGCAAAAGGCTAAAAATGATAATCATGGCATCCGGTTCCCGAACAAGTGTTTTAAAGGTTCAAGCAGGCCGTGTACCAGCGCCTGCCGGTAAACGGCCGAACGCTGTAACAGCCCAAAACAGGTAAACGTTCCCTGAACATTCCCGTGCTCATTGCGATCGGCCTCAGCGCTGAAGCTGAAGATGTCTTGCAAAATAATATTGTCGCCCTCCATGCCCATCACTTCGGCGATATTGATGACTTTGCGCGATCCATCCGGCAGGCGTGACACCTGGACAATAATATTGATGGCGGAGGCGATATTACGGCGTATAGCCGCCAGCGGCAGTGAGGCACTGGACATCATGATCATACTTTCCAGACGTGCCAGCGCGTCGCGCGGCGAGTTGGCGTGAAGCGTGGACATCGAACCATCATGCCCGGTGTTCATCGCCTGAAGCATTTCAAACGCTTCCTCACCGCGACACTCACCGACGATGATCCTGTCCGGGCGCATACGCAACGCATTCACCATGAGGTGTCGCATACTGACCACCCCCTGATTTTCCGAACCGGCCATACGCGTTTCCAGGCGCACAACGTGCGGCTGCTGCAGGCGCAGTTCCGCCGCATCTTCCAGCGTCAGCACGCGTTCATCTTCATTGATATACTGCGACATCGCGTTAAGCAGCGTGGTTTTCCCGGAGCCCGTCCCCCCGGACACAATAATGTTGACCCGGCACCGGCTGGCTATTACCAGGAAATTTGCCATCATCTCGTTCATGCTGCCGTACTCCACCAGGTCGGCCAGCGATTTCTTCCCCTTGCCAAACTTACGGATCGAAATTGATGCGCCATCTAACGCCACCGGTGAAATCACCACATTCAGACGGCTACCGTCCGGCATTCTGGCGTCCACCAGTGGCTGGGAATCATCCACGCGGCGCCCAACCCTGGCAACCAGCCGTCTGGCGATATCGGTTAACTGATCATTGTTCAGGAAACGTTTATCGACCTGCTCAAGCTTGCCAAAACGCTCGACAAAAATGCGGTCCGGCCCGTTGACCAGAATGTCGCTGATGGTATCGTCTTCCATTAATTCCCGCAGCGGGCCATAGCCGGTTATCTCATCGGTAACCAGTTCACAAAGATCGTGGCTGGTGCGGGAAGACAGATACCGCCCGCTGCTGTTAACCAGGCGTGTAATCACATCGTTAATTTCCCGGAACAGTGCATCACGATCGTGCCGCAGTGCATCCACCCGCTCTAAATCGACACTCTTAAGCACCTGCTCCCGAAAATAGAGAAGTGATTCAAAACTCTCCGTATCCATCGCTTTCGTTATCCTTGAAATTTATGTCCCTGCGCCGTCGGGCGGGGAGGGCACAGGTCGTTATGACTTACGGCCGGAATGTAATTTGAATAACGATGATAGAGACCGCTTCTTCACAGCGTCTGCCGGTTTGCCGAGCAGGGTTTGTGCCGCGAAATGCCAGAGGGGAGTACCGTTCAGCGCTTTATTTTTCTTTATGCTCCAGGGATTCACTACCGACAGCGGGCACGCTAAATATTCCTCAATATCTTCATTGTGCAGCTCATCGCTTTGCGCGGGGCGGCTTTCATTCAGGCAGATAAATACGCGCAGTTCTTTGCCGTTGCGGGATAAAGCCATACGCTGTTTTTCATCCAGTAAACGCTTCGCCACCCGCAGCGCACTCAGATCACGGTTAATCACCAGAATCAGCGTATTTGAACTCGTGAAGATCGTCTCAAGGTGTTCATTGGGTTGGGTATACACGCCGTGTTCAAACATCACGAGGTTAAAACGGTTAAAGTGGTTGTCATCATAGTTCCAGGCACCGTCCAGTGATTCGATGCAGGCGGACTGATGTTCATTGATTTGTATAATTGCCCCATCCCTGGGAAGAGCATGGGAGGTAATTAAATCCAGATCCCGGCTGCCGCTGGCACCCTGCACAAGCAGCGACGGAATAGACGTCTGCATACCGATGGCCTGAAAAAGCTGCCAGGCGACGGACGATGTGCCTGCGCCGCCTTTACAACCCAACAGGCTGATTTTCATCGTACTGCGCGCCGCCAGCGCGCTATCCGACTGCTGTAACTGGCCGGCAAGCTGCGCCAGCTGAGACTGAATATGCAGATAGCAAAAACCTGTGCTGCTCAGCGCCTGCGCAAACGCAATGGAATCATTGTTGCCTAAAAAGATGTGGCGCGCGCTGGCGGGAATAAGCAGCGTGGCCGTCTCGCAAATCAGCGTCACGTCATTGCAATTCGCGATATCGATAATAACCGTAGCGGCATCGCGCAAAATACTGTCATCCTGTAACGCAAAAAAATCGAGTGGGTGGCCAATGACGTTTTTAAAATTATTAATTAACAATAAACTGGTCACGTCGGACAATATCTCTTTGTCTGGCGATATCACGACAATCGACTGCGCGGCGCTCTTTTTTGATTTATTTACGGCTTCTGGCTCGCTTTTCTTTTTGGCATCCGAAAACAATTTCATCTCTCACTCCCAAAATATCGTGATTCCGCGCTGCCGTTATCGGGCAAAACCGCCCTGCTCCAGGAAGCGCCCGGCGTCGTTATTTAAACGGTCTTCGCGCATTTTCTGATCGACACCAACGTTAAAGAACAGTTTTTCTATCGAGCTGCGCCGGAAGGACGGCAGTGAAATATTTCTGGCCGAGGCTGCGGGCAGCGGCTTAACCAAATTCACCGTGGCAAAAACGACCAGCTCGCTTTTACTTCTTTCCGTATTGGAACTGCGGGCCAGCGCCCCCAGCACCGGAATGTCGCCAATAAACGGCACTTTGGTGAGCGACTCTTTGTCTGCCTCGCTCAATAAGCCTGCGATGACAAAGCTATCGCCATCCGCCAGCTCGATGGTGGAGCTGGAACGGCGCGTGCGCATGGTTGGGATCTGATAATCGTTATAGGCGTAGGTGCCCGTTACGCTACTTAATTCATTTGAAACAAACAGCCGTATTTTTTGGCGTTTTTGCACTTTGGCGGTGATATTCAGCCGAATGCCGTATTCTTTATACTGCACAGTGACTGAGTCATCCTCTTTCACCATAATGGGAATTTCCCCGCCCACCAGGAAACTGGCCGACTCCCCGGAAAGCACGGTCAAATTAGGCTGGGCAAGCACTCGCGCAATCGAGTCATTTTTTACCGCGTTAATCAGGGTACTGATATTTGCGGCGTCAAAACCGCGCCGGAACCCCAGCAGATTGAACACGCCGGGGCTGTTAGCGGAGCTATCATTATTAATAATGCTATCCAGTGTCAGACTGCTCCATTCAATGCCCAGGGTGTCGGTAAACTCTTTGCTGACCTCCACCACGGTAAGCTTGACGTTAACCTGGTTCGATGACGGGAGCTGCAAGCGGTTAATCACGTTGTCATAGGTTTTCGCCGCCGTGAAACGGGCATCTTCGTTACTGCTTGCGCTTTTTCCACTGCTCTCTCCAGAACCGACAAGGGTGCCGACAAGCTGGTAAACCCCATCACGGGTTTCTTCATCGGCAACCGTGCCGCTCAGAACCCATGTCGCTTTTTCGGCATGCTGGAAGCGTTTAATGTCGACCGCGCTGCCGGGGTATTCACGTGCCACCCGCTGGCGGATATCGCCCAGAAAGGGATCAACATCCACGCTGAGATTCATCAATATTTTCGCTTTGTTGCCATAGACGATAAGCTCGGTGCTCCCCATCTTGCGGGCATACAGCACAATATTTTTATTATTAACGATTTTGTAGTCGGCCACGGCCGGATCAGAAACAAACACCGTACTCACCGCTTCGCTAAAGCGCAGTGTTTTCGATTGCCCGGGTTTAAGATTCGCCTGTTCTGCCTTTGCTTGCAGAGAAAATGCGCAAAACAACAGAAGCAACGGCAACATAAACAGCTTGTTAATACAGAACGAACATTGAGTCATGTTTTAAAATACCCTTATATCCAGATTCTATTGTTTTTATCCGTTGCATTGACCAATTAGCTCTGGCGGTTGCTAACCCCGCAGCTCATTGATTTTCGTTACGAGCGTTTCAGGGGCAGCAGGTGCATTAAAAATCATGTCGTTGCTGACCGGCCATGCCGCTTCCATCACCGGCAGCGCAATATCCGATTGACCGTCCTGAGAAGCGGTGGTCGGGAACAGTAAAACATTGGCCAGGTCTCCACCGAGGCCCTTTAGCATTTTGACCTCACGGTCCTGTAGCTCCACCACCAGTTGGCTGCCTTTTTCAACCACCTTGACACCGTTATTGTTCACGGTTTTGGCCGGGCGAATCGCCAGCACGCGTTTATTGCCCATCAGCGGTTTTAGCCGGTTATGCTGCAGATTTTTTTCCCTGGATTGTTCCGCGCTAATTTCAAGTGTCTCTTCCTGTTTGGGATAGACCCGGCGATAAGACAGATAAATATCTACCCCTTGCCCGGCTTTGATGTTGTCTAATAAATAGTTGTCCGGTTTTTTTAGCTCAAAGGTATAGAGAATATTCCCTGGTTTTAGAAACAGGGAAAGGTAATCATTGCTGCCCGGTTCAACCAGTAAAGTTGGCATGATCCATGAACCAGCCGGAACCGCACTTTTTAGCGCCCACCTGTCCAGCGTCTTGCCCACGAGATTAAACTGGGAATCGGTACTGCCCACGTCAACCGCCACGGTTTTAATCTGAAAGTCTTCCGCACGTAAAACCGTGGTAGCCTCTAAATCACGCACAGCTACCGCCACGCTGATGGTTTGTTGCGGCTTTATTTCTGGCTGACTGACCTGCTGAGGCACCACCGTGTGGGACTGGTTAAAATAGAAAAACAGGCCCAGGATGCCAACAACGATCATTACCGTATAAACGATCAGGCCACTCCTTTTCATATTCATTGTTTTTTCACTTTATTATTTTCAGTATCCACCGAACAGTGAACAGACATTGCATCCGGCAATGTCTGTATCAAAACAATTAAAGCTCTACTAAAGCTCTACGGCGCTTTCCGATTAAGGCGTTCCCGTTGCCATGGAATTTGTGACCGAAGTTGTGACTTTCGCAAAAATGTTTGTTAACAATGTAGCCACGGTCCCGCCAGAACCAAAAACAGTGGCGACGACAGCCGCTACCCCAGCGATAACAATGCCGTATTCAACGGCAGTTACGCCTTTTTCACTGAGTTTAAAGCGCTTGATGCTTTCAGTGACGGATACATAAGTGGCCAAATACTTAGTATTAATAGTGTTAAGCATATCTAATTCCCTTGTTAACCCATAAATAAAAAAGCCTGTTAGTAATTGATGGGGGAATAAATCTCACCACGAGAGTCAACAATGACTAACGAGAGGAAATAAAACATAATTTCGACACGGGCTAATGTTTATGACAAAAGTTTGTTAGATAAACGAAGCGATCTTATAACAATTGCCGATCGCTTAATAGCGCATGCGATAACTCAAAAGAGGTAAAAAAGCGCAATAAACAAGTAACTAGCTGTAAAATAAGAAAATTAATATCTTATTTATTGTTTTTTATCAGTTTTTAATTCAGGTTTTTAGTATATTTACCTGTATGGTTAACATTTGCCAAACATTTTTATGGCTAAAATAAATGATACTATTTAACATCGCGTCTATTGATGTAATGGAATTATTTCATCTGGCGGTGTTTATGGGTAAAAATAACGGTGCGGTACTAAATGCCTGTATTTAAATATCGTTAATCCTGGCGGTTTATCCTCTGCGATGGGCGAGGGATACAGTTGATAAACAGTGGGGGTTATCGCGAAAAATTAACAGAAGAGCAGCATCCAATCAGTGTGGTTTTATTTATTTCCAATATTCCAAAAAATAACGGCAAACACGATTATTTAATCTATCAATACAATTTTTCAGCATATACAGGATGTTATATTGATATGGGTAAGTAAAATACACTGTTGCGCAAAAATTAGTGTAAAATATCATAAGTAATAATGTTGATTTATATAAACTTAACACCTGATGATTTTTCCAGTATTTTGATTGTGTTAAACTTTAAGTACCTATGAAAATCAAACTCGATATTTAACCGCATCCAGTTACACTGATCTACATCAATAGACAATCATTTTGTGAAAATAAATTTTATATAACGATGCCAGTAGTGTTTGCTACTGGTAGTTATGAGAATGGGCGTTAATAAATCATGAGTACCGATGATTTTATAGGATGGAATGCTTAATGCGTCTTGAATTGAACACTTGCTTATTGTTTTTTTTAAGATAATACTCTGGAATCTTTCATTTAAAATGAATGTTTTGTGTTGTTTTTCGATCAAAAAATAAGAAATTAAAATTAATTAGTGGAAATGCTTACATGATGACCTAACTCTAATGGAATAGATCGGCCTTCAATATTGGATGCCGGAAATATTCAGGAGATATATAATTCCTGATGTCTAAGCTAATAGTGATATATCATCCTCCAGATTACTTGAAAAACACTTTCATGCGGAAGTGCCGGGTGGCCAGTTTATCATTCTGATCAAGTACCGACACGTAATGAAAGCATGACACGAGTCTACATCCACCGACGCAACAGGGTTACATTAATGCATGATGGAGAAAGCAACAGCGCCATGAAACGCGAACTGGATATTAATGTACTTGATGCAGCACTGCTGCGGCTCGAATGGGTTTTTGACACCTTTAATAAGGTGTGTTTGTCCTTCTCCGGGGGAAAGGATTCCACCGTGCTGTTTCATCTTACCGCCGCAGTGGCACGGAGTAAGGGCAAGACGTTTGACGTGCTGTTCATTGACTGGGAAGCCCAGTATTCACTAACCATCAACCACATCCAGGCCATGAAGGAACGCTACCAGGATGTCGTCGGCCAGTTTTACTGGGTGGCATTACCCCTAACGACCGTGAACGGTGTGTCCCAGTATCAGCCGGAATGGGTCGCCTGGGAGCCGGGAACTGAATGGATCCGTCAGCCCCCGGAAGGCGCCATAACCTGCCCGGAATTTTTCCCGTTTTACCGGCATGCCATGACCTTTGAAAATTTTGTGCCTGCGTTTGCAGAATGGCTGGCCGGGGGGGAAAGCCTTGCCTCAATGATTGGGATCCGGACCGATGAATCCCTGCAGCGTTATATGGCGCTAACCTCACAAACAAAACTGCGCTTCAGCGATGACACGCCCTGGACCACCGCCTCCCCGGAAGGCTACAGCTACACTTGCTATCCGTTATATGACTGGAAAACCCGTGATATCTGGATATTCTTCGCACAGACAAAGCTTCCCTACAATCCACTGTATGATCTGATGCAACGCGCCGGCGTGCCATTGAGAAATATGCGAGTTTGCGAACCCTTTGGCCCGGAGCAGCGCCGCGGATTATGGCTCTATCATATTATCGAGCCGGATACATGGGAAAAACTCTGCCGCCGCGTAAGCGGCGCCCACAGTGGCGGCATATATGCCAATGAATCCGGCGATTATTACGCCCTGCGGAAAAAAATACGCAAACCTGCACACCATACCTGGCGCAGTTACGCCCTGTTCCTGCTGGACAGCATGCCGCAAAAAACCGCCGAACATTACCGCAATAAAATCGCCATCTACCTGCGCTGGTACCAGACACGCGGTTTTCCCGACGATATACCCGATGAACAGGAAAATGATCTGGGTTACCGGGATATTCCCTCCTGGCGGCGGATCTGCAAGACCATCATAAAAAATGATTTCTGGTGTAAAACGCTGTCGTTCAGCCCAACCCGATCCGAACACTATGAACGCTACTGCCGGAACATCAGTCAGAAAAGAACCGAATGGGGGGTACTGTAATGTCACCGAAAATCGCGCATATCATCATTGAATATATTGAAGCACAAGAAGATGTGCACCAGAAGATCCGTGTCATCAATGAGCTGAAAAGCCTTATTCATCAGCACAGCCCATTCAGCCAGGAGCCTGTCGACTGCGTGTTGTGGGTGCGGGAGGAGACTGTGGAGGCTAACGACTATAACCCCAATGTGATGGCCTCGGTGGAAAAAAAATTGCTGGAGCATTCCATTGAGATGGACGGTTTTACCCAGCCGATAGTGGTGGCCAGGCAGGAAGAAAAAAACCTTGTCGTGGACGGCTTTCATCGTCACCTGATTGGGGCATCGTGCGAGCAACTGCATGAACGGCTCCAGGGTTACCTGCCGGTCACTTGCATCAACGTCTCCCGGCACGGGCAGAAAGAGCGAATAGCGGCCACCATCCGGCACAACCGGGCCAGGGGAAAACACCAGATAACCGCCATGTCCGATATTGTCAGGGATCTGTGTCGCCTTGGCTGGAAAGATGCGCAGATAGGTACCGAGCTGGGGATGACTCAGGATGAAGTGCTGCGTCTGAAACAAATCAGCGGCCTTGCTGAACTCTTCCTCAATGAAGAATACAGCAAGGCATGGACTGTTAAGTAAGTTTACCACCTGAACAGAAGGGCATCGGGAAGGGGAAGCCGGCCCGGGCGGCAAGCTCCGGCACATTTGCCGCGGCGGGTTTAGTCGCGAGCGAACCAGCCATCAATCAGTTTCTCGACCTGTGCGACCACCTCGTCCACCGGGTGGCGGCGTGAACGCGCGCAGCCGTGTGCCGGCTCATTACACACCAGGCAGCGGCGGGTATTCAAATCCAGCGAATGCCGCCCGATTTGCCCATTTTTCGGGCAAAACACGTCAATGTCCCACAGCCGGCCAAGCGAATGCGTCTGTTCCATCTCAACGCACTGCGCTTTAATCTCTACCGCCGGGTGCTCAACGCACCATAGCGCTTCCGCGCCGGTCGGCAGCCATAGCACCTGGCGATCCAACACCGGCCAGCGGTTTTGCCACAGCAGTTGATCGCAGGCTTGCAGCGCCACGCCCATGGTGTTGCGGTAGCGAATACTGTCTTTGACTGCGCCTGGGGTCACCAGCGTCAGTGAGATAATCGGTTGTTGATAGCGTGCGAGCCAGTCAGCCTGACGCGCTGCACGGTTATCTTTCGCCGCCAGCAGCGCTTCAAGGCTGACGCCCGCTTTAACGGACGTCAGAGTGGTCATTGATTTTCCTCTTTCACCTGGCGGACAACGTCAATCACGCTGCCGTCACGATAACGGATCACCCCGACAATACGGTCGGTGAAGGCGATAGGTTTCGGCTCACCGGTCAGGGAGATGGCGCGTTGGTACAGGGCTTCGATATCGACGACGTTCAGGCCGGCCGCCAGCAGGCGCTCGCGGATATCCGGGCGCGCCGGGTTAACGGCAATCCCGTGGTCAGTCACCAGCACGTCGATGCTTTCCCCCGGCGTCAACCGCGTGGTGACGCGTTTGACCACCGTCGGGATACGGCTACGCAGCAGCGGCGCAACCACAATCGTCAGGTTAGCCGCCGCCGCCACATCGCAGTGACCGCCGGATGCGCCACGCATCACGCCATCAGAGCCGGTGATCACGTTTACGTTAAAGTCGATATCGATTTCCAGCGCGCTGAGGATCACCACATCCAGTTGATCGCAACTGGCCGCCTTGCCGCCGGGGTTGGCGTAGACGTTCGTGGAGATCTCAACGTGGTTCGGGTTACGGCGCAAAGAAGCGGCCGCTTCACCGTCGAAGCACTGGGTATCCAGCAGCTTTTCGATCAGCCCTTTTTCATGCAGATCCACCAGGCTGCCGGTAATGCCGCCGAGTGCAAAGCGCGCTTTCACACCGTGGCGTTCCATTTTCTCTTCCATAAAGCGGGTTGCCGCAGTGGCCGCTGCGCCGGAGCCTGTCTGCATGGAAAAGCCGTCTTTGAAATAACCGGAGTGTTCGATCACATCAGCCGCATAGCGCGCGATCATCAGTTCACGCGGATTGCTGGTGACGCGCGCCGCGCCGACGCTGATTTTCGCCGGATCGCCAACGCTCTCTACCTGCGCGATCAGATCCACCTGATCCTGGCCGAGACTGGCAGGCATATTGGGGAACGGCACCAGTTCTTCGGTCAGCAGCACCACTTTTTTGGCGAACTGCGCGTCCACCATCGCATAGCCCAGTGAACCGCAGCAGGATTTACCCTGCGTGCCGTTGGCGTTGCCAAACTCATCGCTGCACGGCACGCCCAGGAAGGCGACATCAATCTTTAGCTCGCCGTCCTGCAGCAGTTTTACGCGCCCGCCGTGGGAGTGGATCTGTACCGGTTCAGCCATCAGGCCGTGAGAGATCGCATCGGCCAGCTTGCCGCGCATCCCGGAGGTGTAGATCCGGCTGATCACGCCGCTCTGGATATGTGCGATCAGCGCATCGTTGCAGGACATCAGTGAACTGGAGGCCAGCGTCAGGTTTTTAAAGCCCAGGCGCGCCAGCGTTGCCACCACGTTGTTGATTACCCGGTCGCCTTCACGGAATGCGTGGTGAAATGAAATGGTCATGCCATCTTTCAGGCCGCTGCGGGCAATCGCGTCTTCCAGCGAGGCACAAAGTTTGCGCGTATGTTTGCTGTTAATGTCAGCCAGCCACGGTGTGGTGGCATGGGCGCCCTCAAAGGGCGTTAACTCACACAGATGTGGGAAATTAACGTGAAGAAGCTCAGTATGATTCATTGTTCTGTCCTTAATGACGCACGCCGGACGCAGCCGCACGTTCCAGCACCATCTGCGCGTGATTAATAATGGGGGCATCGATCATTTTGCCGTTTAGCGAAACAACACCCAGGCCGTTGCGTTCACCTTCTTCCGCCGCTGCGATAACCCGTTTGGCGTGGTCAACCTCCTGCTGAGTTGGCGCATAAGCGTTATGCAGCAGATCGATCTGGCGCGGGTTAATCAGCGATTTACCGTTGAAGCCCATCTTGCGCACCAGCGCGACTTCCCGCAGGAAACCGGCCTCGTCATTTACGTCTGACCACACCACGTCGAAAGCATCGATCCCGGCGGCGCGGGCGGCGTGCAGCACGGCGCAACGGGCGTAAAACAGCTCGGTGCCGTCGCCGCGTTCGGTTTGCATATCCATCACGTAGTCAAACGCGGCCAGTGCGATACCAATCAAACGCTGAGAACTGCGGGCAATCGCCACCGCGTTAATCACGCCGATAGCCGATTCGATCGCCGCCATCACACGGGTAGAGCCCACTTCACGGCCGCAGGCCAGTTCGATGCGCGCCAGGTGGTTTTCCAGTTCGTCGATATCTTCCGGGGTATCGGTTTTCGGCAAACGCACCACATCCACACCGGCGCGCACCACCGCTTCCAGATCCTGCAAGCCAAACGGCGTGTTCAACGGGTTGATGCGCACCACGGTTTCAATATCCCGGTACATGGGGTGTTGCAGCGCATGGAACACCAACAGGCGCGCCGTATCTTTTTCACGCAGGGCGACCGCATCTTCCAGATCGAACATGATCGAGTCCGGGCGATAGATAAAGGCAGTGGAGAGCATGGCGGCGTTAGCGCCGGGCAGGAACAGCATGCTACGACGAAGTTTTTTCACAGCAGTTTCCCCCAGTCGATTTCCTGCCCTTCGGTAGCGCGCAGGATGGCGCTTTGCAGACGGGCACGGATCACGCAGTCGAGCGCGCCTTTATCTTCAATGATGATTAACCCCTGGCGGACATCCATCGCATCCAGCGTGGCGTCCACCACCTGGCGGATCTGATCGCCGAACTGCTTGATCACTTCGCTGTGCACAACCACCTCCAGCTCGCCGTCGGCGGGAGCGATTTTTACCATTAGGTCGCTGGATTCCAGGGTTCCTGCCAGCGCCTCCTTCACGATTTTCATATTTAGATTCCTGATTTTTTAAGCAACTTCCGCGCTGTAATGGGATTCGAGATACGCGAAAGTGGTATCCGGTACGATTTCCCGAATACGGGAAAACTGATGTGTTTTAAGTAAACGGCGCACTTCCGATGCAGAGATGGCATGGCCGGTGGCCTGGAGCCGTGGGATTTCCACCACCGCTACTGCGCCTGCCAGCAACTGATGCATGGTCTGGTTGTACTGGCGGGTGATAGCGCAAAACGGCTCGTTGCCGATAAACCGGTGGGTAATGCCCAGCGCCGGCGCAATGTGGTTGCGGAAGATCAGCAGATCGATCTCACTCCACGCCTGCTGCACTTTGCCGGTCTCTTTCAGGAAGTAGGCCGGGAAGGTGGCGCGGGAAATGATGTACTGCGAGCCTTCATGCACGGTGACATTCGCCAAATGCGCCACGCCGGCTTTCACCATCTTCAACCGTGCGGCGAAAGGAAAGAACGAGGCGTCTTCCTGCACCACAAACAGGTGCAGCCAGTCGCAAGTTTGCGCGGCCTGCTCCACCAGATGGCGGTGCCCAAGCGTAAAGGGGTTGGCGTTCATCACTATCGCGCCAATGCGCTTGCCCGGCACGCGCTTTGCCTGCAAACAACGGCAGTAGCGCTGGATACCTGACGGGGTGTTTTCCATCAGAATCGCGTTATTACCGCTCTGGGCGAGCGGCCAGAAGCCACTGCGCTGAAAGCGCTCCCGATTGCAGGGGCGGGTGCAGAGAAACAGATGAAAATGCCCGCGCGCCAGCGCCAGGTGCTCAACTTCCGCCAGCAGCCGCGCGCTGAGGTTCTCACCACGCAACTGTTCGTCGACGGCCACACACTTGATGACGTTGGCGGCCAGGCCGGCACAACCCACCAGCCGGTTTCCCGCCCAGGCCTCAACGAAGGTACTGATGTCACTGTCCATGCCCAATCCGCTGTCTGCGAGCAAGGTGCGGATAGCGGCCAGCCGTTGGCGATTGCCGTTGACTTCCGCGATGCGGAAGTCGATGGGAGGGCGTGCTTGCATGCTATTGCCTTCGTCCTTAGTGTGCCGCCGTCAGCGCGTGGGCTGGCGCATCGATAATCACATTGCTGAGGTGGCCGATATGCTCGATTTCCACTTCAATGCGATCGCCCGCTTTCATAAACAGCGGCGGGGTGCGTTTTTTGCCTACGCCGCCCGGCGAGCCGGTGATGATCACGTCACCGGGCGTCAGGCTGGTGAACGTACTGATGTACTCGATAAGCTCGGCCACGCTATGGATCATGCTGGCGGTGTTGTCGTCCTGCACCATGCGGCCGTTCAGCCAGGTACGGATCGCCAGTTGATGCGGATCCGGGATCTCGTCGGCGGTGGTCATCCACGGCCCGAACGCCCCGGTCTGCCGCCAGTTTTTGCCGGCGGTGAACCAGGTGTGCTGCCAGTCGCGCGCTGAGCCGTCCATATAGCAGCTGTAACCCGCCACATGGCTTAATGCCGCCTGGCGGGGGATATCTTCCCCGCCTTTACCGATGATCACCGCCAGCTCGCCTTCGTAGTCGAATTCGCTGGAGTGGCGCGGTTTCAGCACCGGTGCGTTATGCCCAGTCTGCGAATCGGCAAAGCGCACGAACAGCGTTGGCGCCGGGTTGTGCTGATCAAACTCTTTGCGTTTTTCGGCGTAGTTCATGCCGACGCAGAGAATTTTCCCCGGGTTGTCGATCACCGGCAGAAATTCGAGATCGTCAAAGCGGATATCCGGCGTTTCGCCATCCAACTGCTGCGCCTCATGCAGCGCGTCGGCGGCGAGCAGCGATTTCAAATCACCGTAGCGGTTACCCAGGCGCTGGCCGAGATTGATAACCCCGTCGGCCTTGACGATGCCGTAACTACGGATCCCCTGGTGGATAAAGCTTGCGAGTTTCATATCAGTTCCTGTAATGCTTAATCAGACGAGGAAATTGCCAAGGATCAGCAGCGATACCGATACGTTGATCGCGCCGCCGATACGGGTCGCAATCTGCGCGAACGGCATCAGGCCCATGCGGTTGCCCGCAGTCAGGATGGCAACATCCCCGGTACCGCCCTGGCCGCTCTGGCAGCAGGAAACGATGGCCACATCGATAGGGTGCATGCCGATCTTTTTGCCCACGAAGAAGCCGGTTGCCACCAGTGCGAAAACGGTACTGACGATCACCAGCAGGTTGTTGATGGTGAAGGCGTTAACCAGTTCTTCCCACGGCGTAATCGCCACGCCAACGGCGAAGAGAATGGGATAGGTGACCGAGGTCTGGAAGAATTTGTACACCACCTGCGAGCCTTCCAGCAGGCGTGGAGAAACGCCGTGGGCCAGCTTGATCAGCACGGCGATAAACAGCATGCCGACCGGCGCAGGCAGGCCAATCAGTTTGTGGCCGAGCATCCCGATCATGTACAGCAGCACCGCCAGCAGCGCGCCCGCCGCGATGGTCGTCACGTCGGTTTTGCCGGAGAACGCCGGCGCGGCCGGGGCGGGTTCGTCGCCGTTGCTGCGGTTGGGCATCAGTTGCCCTTCACCGGTCAGGTGCGGGAAGCGTTTACCCAGTTGGTTCAGGCAGCCGGAGATAATGATGGCGGTCAGGCCGCCGAGCATCACCATCGGCAGAACACGGCCGAGCGCAACACCCTGGTCCATATGCAGCAGCGCCGCGTAACCGATGGACAACGGAATGGCACCTTCACCGACACCGCCGGCCATGATTGGCAGAATGATAAAGAAGAAGATTTGGAACGGTTCCATGCCGAGCGCCAGGCCGACGCCCATCCCTACCAGCATGCCGACCACTTCACCGCACAGCATCGGGAAGAAGATACGCAGGAAGCCCTGGATCAGCGTGGTGCGATTCATGCTCATGATGCTGCCGACGATGATGCAGCAGATATAGAGATAGAGAATATTGGTGGATTTGTAGAACTTGGTGGTGGATTCCACGACCACGTCCGGCAGCAGACCGTAGTAAACCATGGCCGAGGGGATAAAGGTGGCGCAAATCGCCGCCGCCCCCAGCTTGCCGACGATCGGCAGGCGTTTACCGAATTCGCCGCAGGCAAAGCCGAAGAACGCCAGCGTCGCCACCATCACCACGATGTCGCTCGGTAATTTGCCGCCAAGACAGTCGATCGCAATTAATGCGCCCGCCAACAGGAATAACGGCAATGGAATAATGCCGACCTTCCAGGTGTCCATAATATGCCACCACTTATCTTTCAGTGATGTCTTCTGAATCGATAACGGTTCAGAGGTAACAGGAAATGAATCGTCAGTTGTGCTCATGATTAAGCCCCTCGGTTATTTTGTTCCGACAGGGTAAATGGCCAAAGGCACACGTAATGTGAGGTGCGACATAATAAAATTAGAGTTTTAATGGCGCCTATGGTTTTTATGGTTTCTTTTACTCTATGTGATTTACACCTTAATTATTGGCGTGGTTTTTATGGTTTTTTTAAATAAAAATACAAGTTAATAACATTTCCAAAAGAGAATGTTTAACAGGGCGTTTTTCGCGTCAACACCGGCTGTGCAAGGGATCACAAGTTTCCAGCAAACTGCGCGCGCGGGTGAGAAAAGATGGTACATTGGCGCATTGTTGGCTGCCGTGCGTAAGGTCATGAAAATATCTTTTCAAATAAAACTATTTATTTCTCTGGTGCTTTTTTTATCCGGCCTTTTCGTCTTGCTGGGCGTTTATTATTACAAGGATGTTGGCCGGCAGCTATACCAGGAAATGAGCGCAAGAGCAAAAATACAGGCGGAGGAAATAGCGATTATCCCCAATTTGCGCCAGGCGGTTGCGGCAAAAGATATTCCGGCGATCACGCAATTTATGCATAAATTGGCTGCTCACAGCGATGCCAGCTTTATTGTTATCGGTGATAATCAAGGCATGCATTTATTTCATTCCGTCCATGCGGATGTCGTCGGGAAAACGCTGATTGGCGGCGACAACGAAGAGGTATTGCAGGGGAAAAGCATCACCACCATCCGTAAAGGTGGGTTAGGCATTTCACTGCGCAGCAAAGCGCCGATTTTTGACGATAACGGGCGCGTGGTGGGCATTGTTTCGGTAGGGTATCTGACCAGCTATCTCGACAACATTACGTTTGGCAAAGTGATCGACATTTTTATCGCGGCGGTGTTGCTGCTGGCGGCGCTGTTCATTTTTTCCTGGTTTTTTACCCGCAGCATCAAAAAGCAGATCTTCTCGCTGGAGCCGCGCGAAATCGGCCTGCTGGTGCGCCAGCAAAAAGCGATGATGGAGTCGATCTACGAAGGGGTGATTGCCATCGACGGTGAATCGCGTATTGAAGTGATTAACCAGGCCGCGCGCAAACTGTTGGGGTTAAGCCAGCCCACGCGCGCGCTGCGTGGGCTGACAATCGGCGAGGTGATTGTGCCGGTGCCGTTCTTCGTCCATGACGTGATGCTGGAAAAGGACACTCACGATGAGATTTGCTGCTTCAACCAGTTGACGGTGATTGCCAGCCGGGTACGCATTATGCTGGAAGATAAGTTGCAGGGCTGGGTGATCACCTTTCGCGATCGCAATGAAATCGACACCCTTAGCGCGCAGTTGAGCCAGGTAAAACGCTACGTCAATAACCTGCGCATCATGCGCCACGAGCAGCTCAACCGGATGACCACGCTTTCGGGGTTGCTGCATATGGAGCGCTACGACGAAGCGGTGCGATATATTCAGGCGCAGTCGGAACATGCGCAGGAGCTGCTCGACTTTATCTCGTCGCGTTTTCGCTCGCCGACGCTGTGCGGGCTGCTGTTGGGGAAAGCCGCGCGCGCTGGCGAAAAGGGCGTTGAACTGGCCTTTGATCCTGCATGCCGAATGGATCGCGCCTGCCGCCTGCTGGGCGAGGCCGAGCTGATTTCGATCATCGGTAATCTGCTGGACAACGCCATCGAAGCGACGCAGCGCGCCGTGCTGCCGCACGAGCCGGTGGAAGTGCTGATTCTGCTCAATGAGCGGGAATTGATTATTGAAGTGGCGGATCGCGGGGTGGGAATCGATCCGTCTATCCGTGAACATATTTTTGAGCGCGGAATGACCACCAAACGCAGCGGCGATCACGGTATCGGCCTGTATCTGATCGCCAGCTATGTCACGCAGTCGGGCGGTTCGATTGAGGTTTCCGCCAACATGCCGCGCGGCACGGTTTTTTCTTTGTTTATTCCTGAAACGGGCAACGTCTTGCGTCCCGTATCGACCCTGGAAGATCAGAATTATGCAACATGAACTGATAGACGTGCTGATAATCGAAGATGAACACGCGCTTGCGCAGCTTCATGCAGAGCTGATCGGCAAACATCCGCGCTTGCGGCTGGTGGGGATCGCTTCGTCATTGGCGGAAGCGAAGGTGTTGCTGGACAGGATGCAGCCGAAACTGGTTTTGCTCGATAATTATCTGCCGGATGGCAAGGGCATTACGTTGATTAACGATAGGCAGATTATCTGCGCCAACTGTTCGGTAATTTTTATCACCGCCGCCAGCGATATGGATACCTGCAGCCAGGCGATACGCAACGGCGCCTTCGACTATATTCTTAAACCGGTATCGTGGAAGCGGTTGGGCCAATCGTTGGAGCGTTTTGTGCAGTTCGTCGAACAGCAGCGCGTGTGGAAAATCGTCGATCAGCAAAACGTCGATTCGCTCTATCAGTTGCAGGCGAAGAACTACCGCCAGGATAACGGCAGCAAAGGGATTGAAGAGAATACGCTGGCGCTGATACAAAAACTGTTTGCCGATGAGGCCGGGCGCTGTTTTTCCGTCGATGACGTCGTCAGCGAAACGGGCTTAAGTAAAACCACCACCCGTCGTTATCTGGAACATAGTGTAGAAGCTGGTTTTCTGGTGGTCGAAATGCAGTACGGGAAAATTGGCCATCCCCGGCGGATGTACCGCCGGGTAAATGGCCACGGATAATGGCGGCGAGGTGGGACACCGCCTAGCGTCGTACTGCCGGCAAGGCGAAAGAGGCCAACCACCACGCCGCTGCAGTTACTCCTTGCTCATTTCTGTGGTCATCAATAATCTGCCGTGGTTTGCGGCAGACTCCTGGCGCGCTATATAGCGGTAGCAGCCGCCCCCCAGCAACACGCCGATAAACCAGCTGAAGTTCGCTACGTCATGCAGCCCTGGCGTGAAGCTGATCGCCAGGCCGATCGCCACCGACGGCAGCAGCGCCATAATCGCCTTGGGGTTAAAGCCGTTGCGATACCAGTAACGGCCGCTCGGCGTGGCGTTGAACAGATCGTCAACGTGGATGTTGCTGCGTTTAATCAGGTAGAAATCGACGACCAGGATGCCGAACAGCGGCCCGATGAACGCGCCGAGCACATCCAGCGTGTAGTGGATCAGCTCTGGGGAGTGGAACAGGTTCCACGGCGTCAGCAGCACGGAACCGACCGCCGCGATCATACCGCCGGCGCGGAAGCTGATTTTTTGCGGTGAACAGTTGGAGAAGTCAAAGGCGGGTGAAACAAAGTTCGCCACAATGTTGATGCCGATCGTCGCGGTGATCATGGTCAGCAGGCCAATCGCCACCGCGACGCCGTTGCCGACGCGCGTGGCGGTTTCGATGGGATCGGTAATCATCTGGCCGAACAGCGACTGCGTGCCGGAAACGATCACCACGGTCACGATGGAAAACAGCAGGAAGTTGAACGGCAGCCCCCAGCGGTTGCCGCGCCGGATTTCCCGCATGCTTTTGCCATAGCGGGCAAAATCGCCAAAGTTCAGCAGCGGGCCGGAGAAGTAAGACACTACCAGCGCCGTTGCGGTCACCATCTGCCAGCCTTGCTCCGCAGGCGAAAGGGATTTGCTTGCCAGGGTGAACGAAATATTGTCCAGCCCCGTCTTGTATACAATCCAGCCGGCCAGGGCGAGCATCACCACATACACCGCGGGGCCGGCAATATCGATAAAGCGCTTAATCGCATTCATCCCGTGCCAGAACACCATGGCCTGCAGCAACCACATGATGCCAAAGCAGATCCATCCCAGCGCCGAAAGCCCGAGCCAATGGGGCTGCGTCAGGGGATTGAGCGCCGGGAAAAACTTCAGCAGCACCAGCATCAGCGCATGGGCGGCCAGATAGGTCTGGATACCGTACCAGGCAAAGGCGATCAGCCCGCGGATCACCGCCGGGATATTGGCGCCGAACACGCCAAAGGATTGCCGGCAAATCACGGCGTACGGCACGCCGGCAATCTGGCTGGGCTTGGCGACCAGGTTGGCGCACAGCTGCACGATGCAAATGCCCACCAGCAGGCAAATCAGCACCTGCCAACTGGCCAGGCCAAGGGCAAAGAAGCTGGCGGCCACTACGTATCCTCCCATGCTGTGTACATCCGACATCCAGAAAGAAAAGATGTTGTACCAGCTCCAGTTCTGATCGCGCGTTGGCGCCAGGTCTTTGTTGCACAGCTTCGGGCTGTAATTGGTATTCGGGATTGGCATAAATCGTGCTCCTCTCAAGCATGTACCCAGATGTTGATTGGTGTTTCTGACCCACAGGGTTGAGAGGTCTTTTGCACGAATCAGGCCATATTTTCGATTTTTGTATACAATTAAATTATTTCTTGTATACGATTTACTTATTCAACCTGACACGGAGCAGCATGATGATCGGCGCCAAAGCCACCTACTTTACTGAAGATAAAGACGATCACATTTACAATGCGCTGGTGAAAGCGATAGTGGAGCACCGGCTGTTGCCGGGCAATAAACTGCCGGAAGAGGCGCTGGCGGAAACCTTTGGCGTGAGCCGCACCGGTATCCGCCGGGTATTGCAGCGCCTTGCCGCAGTGCAATTGGTGACGCAATTGCCCAAGCGTGGTGCACAGGTTGCCACGCCGGGCGAAGCAGAAGCGCGCGACGTGTTTACCACGCGCAAGATGCTGGAATGCGCCAACCTGCCGCAGATCGTGGCGAACTGCCGGGCTGAGCATTTGCTGATGATCGAGACGATCGTGGCGCAGGAAAAGCAGGCGCATCAGGATCAGGACGGCGCGGCGGCGATTCGCCTGTCGGCCGCGTTCCACGTGCAGTTACAGGCCATCGCCGGCAACGGCGTGCTCACCGAGACGGTCTCTCAACTGACGCTGCGCTCCTCGCTGGCGATTGCCGCCTACGGTACCCCGTGGCAGCAGGGCTGCCGCTGCCACGATCACAGCGATCTGCTGGCGTTGCTACGTGCCGGCGATACCTCCGGCCTGGCGGCGCAGATGGCGCATCACTTCGATGATATCGTCGCCAGCCTGCGCTTCACGCACGACATGGACGGCACGCCGGACTTCGCCAGCATCTTTGCCGCCAGCCAGCCGCAGGATGCGCTATGAACGCCCCCTGCGTGATCCAGGTGATCAACCCCAACACCAGCCCGGAAATGACCGAAACCATCGGCGCGGCCGCCCGTGCCGTCGCCGTACCCGGCACCGAGATCCTCGCAGTGTGTTCAGCGCACGGGGCGCCTTCCATTGAAGGGCATTTTGACGAAGCGATCGCCACGATCGGCGTGCTGCAACAGGTGAAAGCGGGGCGTGAGGCCGGCGTTCAGGGCCATATCATCGCCTGTTTCGGCGATCCGGGCCTGCTGGCGGCGCGGGAATTGGCGAGCGCGCCGGTGGTGGGCATTGCCGAAGCCGCGATGCATACGGCGACGCTGCTGGCTACACGGTTTTCCATCGTGACTACGCTGCCGCGCACCTTGATCATCGCGCGCCATTTGCTGCACCAGTACGGCTTTGAGCGCCACTGCGCCGCGCTGCACGCTATCGATCTGCCGGTGCTGGCGCTGGAAGACGGCAGCGGCCTGGCGCAGCAGCGGGTACGTGAACAGTGCCTGCAGGTAAAACAGCGCGACGGCAGCGGGGCGATCGTGCTGGGCTGCGGCGGCATGGCTACCCTGGCGCGGGAACTGACGCAGGAGCTGGGGATGCCGGTGATCGACGGCGTCAGCGCCGCGGTGAAAATGATCGAATCGTTGCACGGCCTGGGCTTGCAAACCAGTAAACATGGCGATCTGGACTACCCGTTAACCAAGCCGTTATCCGGGATGTTTGGCCGTTTTAATTCGTAATCTGAATGGGAATTATCGATGAGTGACTATGCGTTTAATCAAGACTATCCCCGCGATCTTATCGGTTATGGCGGGCAACCGCCGCACGCGGGCTGGCCGGGACAGGCGCGCGTCGCGGTGCAGTTTGTGCTCAATTATGAAGAGGGTTCGGAAAACAACGTGTTGCACGGCGACGCCGGTTCCGAACAGTTTCTTTCCGATATCATCGGCGCGGCCAGCTACCCGGCGCGCCATATGTCGATGGATTCACTGTACGAGTATGGCTCGCGCGCGGGCTTTTGGCGGATCCACCAGGAGTTCCAGCGCCGCGGCTTGCCGCTGACCATCTTTGGCGTGGCGATGGCGCTGGCGCGCAACCCGCGGGTGGTGCAGGCGATCAAAGACGCCGATTACGATGTGGTTAGCCACGGCTGGCGTTGGATCCACTACCAGGATATTGATGAAGCCACCGAACGCCAGCACCTGCAGCAGGCGATCGCCGTGCATAGCGAGCTGTTCGGCAAGCCGCCGTTGGGTTGGTATACCGGGCGCGATAGCCCCAATACCCGGCGGCTGGTGGTTGAACAGGGGGGCTTCCTGTACGACAGCGATTACTATGGCGACGATCTGCCGTTCTGGACCGAAGTGGCATGCGCCAACGGTGAAAAGAAACCGCACCTGATTGTGCCCTACACCCTGGAAGCGAACGACATGCGCTTTGCTTCCCCGCAGGGCTTTAATACCGCCGAGCAGTTCTTTACCTACCTGAAAGACAGCTTCGATGTGCTGTATCAGGAAGGCGAAGACGCGCCGAAGATGCTGTCGATCGGCATGCACTGCCGCCTGCTGGGGCGCCCCGGCAAGTTCCGCGCCTTGCAGCGCTTCCTGGATTACATTCAGCAGCACGATCGCGTTTGGATCTGCCGCCGCCAGGATATTGCTGAACATTGGTTGCAGCACCATCCCTATCCCGGTTGTTAAGCCGGGTTGGGGGGACTTTCCCGGGCGGCGGAAGTCGCCTACTATGGCAACGTACTGATCCCAGGAGAGTCGCTAAGATGGCCGCCAGCTACCGTATTTTTGATATTACTCTGAAGCAGAAAGTGCGTATTTCGCCTTCGCTGGTACGTTGCGTATTCAGCGGGCCGCAGGTGCACCAGATGAAGCTCGAGGCGCCGGATCAGCGCATCAAGCTGCTGTTCCCCGCCGAAGACGGCCAACGTTCACGGCTGGAAAACAGCGACGACTGGTATCGCCGTTATATGGCGTTGCCGAAAGCGCAGCGGCCGATCATGCGCACCTATACCCTGCGCGGGTTGCGCCAGGCGCAGCAGGAGCTGGACGTTGAGTTCGTGCTGCACGGCGTGAATGGCCCGGCTTCGGCATGGGCCACCCACGCTGAAGCCGGCGCCACGCTGCAGGTGGTGGCGCCAGATGCGGAATTTGCCGGCGATAGCGGCGGCTATGAGTGGGTGCCGCCAGCACACCTGCAACAGGCGCTACTGATTGCCGATGAAACGGCGTTGCCGGCGGCGATGGGCATCCTTGAACAGTTGGCGCAGCAGGCTAACCCGCCGCGGGTGCAGGCGTTTTTCGAAGTGCCGGCCAGCGGCGATTGCATCAGCGTGGCGCAGTTCCCGTTTGCCGAGGTTCACTGGCTGCCGCGCGATGGCGGTTCGCCGCAGCGGCACGGGGCGCAATTGCTTGATGCGGTGCGTAGGCACGTGGAAATACCGGCGACTGCGCGCGCCGCCGCCCAGTCGCTGGCGGAAAACAGCCTGGGAGGCGATCTATTGTGGGAGCGCGCCGCCGGCGGGAACGGTTTTTACGCCTGGGTGGCGGCGGAATCCTCCACCGTGAAGGCGCTGCGCCGTTATCTGATCGCAGAATGCGATCTTGATCGCGACGCAGTGAACTTTATGGCCTATTGGTGCTGACGGCAGTCTAGCCCATCAGGCTGACGTGGGCTGCCACGATGCGCCAGCCGCACGGCAGCTTCACCCAGGTTTGCATCTGCCGGCCAATGCGATCGCTGCCTTCACGGCGGAATTCCGTGCTGGCCACCGCCATGTCATCGCCGTAGGTGGTGATGACGGTGTTTTCCAACTGGCGATCCAGCCCTTTTGAAGGGCGCTTGAGGCGGAAATCACGGATCTGCTCGATACCGTACAGGTTCTCCGTCGCGCCGTAGCGCACGGTGCGGCTATCGTGCCAGAACAGCTCATCAAGCACTTCCACATCGTTGCCGATCAGTGCCTGCTCGTAGCGGTAAAAGGCGGCGTTGACCTCTGCCAGCACCGCCGGGCGATCGATATATTCACTTTTCATTATTCAGTCCTGTTTCCCCGGTAAAACACATTGGGCTACGCCGCGCTGTTCCAGCGCATGGGCCGCTCGCAACGCCAAATCTTCGCGCCACGGCGGGGCGATCAACTGCAGGCCGATCGGCAGGCCGCCGGCCGTTTTCAGCGGCACCGTCACCACCGGCAGGCCGAGGAATGAAATCGGCTGGGTCAGCATGCCCATGCTGGCGCGGGTGGGTAAATCGGTATGATTGATGCGCATGCTCTCCTGGCCGATCGTCGTGGCGCAGCACGGTGTTGCGGGCGCGATCAGGATATCCCATTGCGTGAACAGCGGCAGCGTCTGCTGCTGGAAATGATTACGGAAACGCTGCGCCTGCACATACCAGGCCCCTGGCAGCATCGCTCCGGCCAGCAGGCGCTCGCGCGAGTTGGGCTCAAAGCGCGCCGGTTCGCTGCGCAGCAGCGGCAAATAATGATTACCGCCCTCCGACGCACTAAGGATAAACGCCGCCGAACGCGCCAGCTCGGCCAGCGGCAGTTCGACTTCTTCTGAAGCTTCCAGCGCCTGCGCCACTTGGCGCACGGCCGCTTTGGCATCATCATCGCACCACTGCTGGAAATAGCCGCCCAACACCGCACAGCGCAGCCCCTGCTGGCCGCGTGGCAGCAGTGATTCGGTTTGGGTGATGGGTTTGTCCGCCTGGAAGCGATCTTCGATATCGGTGCCTTGCATCACGTCATAGACAGCCGCCAGATCGCGCACCCGGCGGGCCATCGGGCCGACATGATCGAGGCTGGCGACAAACGGCTGGCTGCCGCTGCGCGACAGGCGGCCAAAGGTGGGTTTGAGCCCGAAGATGCCGCACAGCGAAGAGGGCACGCGGATGGAGCCGTTGGTGTCGCTGCCGAGCGCGAAGTTAACCAACCCGGCCGCCACCGCCGCGGCTGAACCGCCGGAGGAACCGCCGGCGACGCGCGTGGTGTCGTGCGGGTTGTGGGTGGCGCCGTAATGGCTGTTTTCCGTGGTGAAACCATAGGCATAGGCATCCATATTCAGCATGCCGGAGAGCATGGCGCCTTGCGCGGCCAGGCGGGCAACCACCCAAGCGTCGCGCTTGGCCGCCGGGCGATCGCTAAACAGGCTGGCGCCGGCCAGGGTGGTTTCGCCGGTGACGTCGAACAGGTTTTTCACCGCGTAGGGGATCGCGGCCAATGCCGGCAGCGGTTGGCCGTTGGCACGGCTGTGATCCAGATGATCGGCTTCGCTTAGCATTCGCTCGCGGGTAATGTGCGTGTAGGCATTAAGCGCCGGGTTTTGCGCATCGATCTGGTCTAGTGTCTGCTGGGCGATCTCACGGGCAGAAATGGCGCCTTGCTTGAGCGCACTGCGGATCTCGGCGATCGACAGCTCACTGAGTGGGTTCATGCGCGATACACTCCTGCGATTTCCAAACGTTGATCCAGCGGGAAGGCCATCAGCGGTTCGGCCATGGCCGCAATGCGGTTGAATTGCACCAGTAACTCTGCGCGGCGCGCATCGTCCAGCTCCAGCGCCAGGATGGTTTCCATCTGGCGGATGTAGGCGGCCCAGTCGGCAGCCGGTATGTTGTTCATGGTGTTTTCCCCGATAAATGTGTGAAACAAGCCTACGCCCCTCCGGCTTGAGGGGCGCAGCGGCTAGAAGCCGGCGGCGCTGCCGTTGCTGCGCGGATCGAACGCGCCTTCCAGCATGCCATTCGTGTGGCGCACAATGGCGCCGGCATGGCCGACGGCCTCGCTGAAGTCCGGCAGCAGTTCGACTTCATGGCCGCGTTGGCGCAGGTAGTCGATGGTTTCGGCGCTAAAGCGGCGCTCCAGCTTCAGCGAGTCGGAGCTTTCGCCCCAGGTTCGGCCAAGCAGCCAGCGTGGGTTGCTGATGGCCTGTTGTAAGGGTAGCCCCTGAACCACATGGCGGATAAACACCGCCGCCTGGGTTTGCGGTTGGCCGTCGCCGCCCATGGAGCCGTAAACCAGGGTGCGGCCGTCATACAGGCGTGCGGCGGCCGGGTTGAGCGTGTGGAAAGGCTGCTTGCCGGGCGCCAACGCCAGCAGGTGGTTGGCATCCAGGCTGAACGACGCGCCGCGGTTTTGCCACAGCACTCCGCTGTTGGGCAGCACAACGCCGCTGCCGAATTCGTGATAGATGCTCTGGATGAACGACACCGCCAACCCGCTGCTGTCCATCACGCCCATCCATACGGTATCGCCTGGCCCTTTGCCCTGGCCCCAGGCGGCGGCGTGCTCGCCGTCGATCTGTTTTGCCAGTTCATCCAGATAGCCCGGTTCGAGCAGCGCCTGCGGATCTTGGGTCATCTCGCGCGGATCGGTGATGTAGCGATCGCGCAGGCCAAAGGCCAGTTTGGTGGCTTCTACTATCCCGTGGATCGTGGCGCCGTCGTCCTTGCCTTCCAGCGCCAGGCGGTCGGCTAGGCCGAGGATCGCCAGCGACACCAGCCCCTGGGTAGGCGGCGTGAGATTAAACACTTCGCCTTTCTGGTGCTGCAAGCGCAGCGGCGTGCGCCGGCGCGGGCGATAGTCTGCCAGATCCTGCGCGGTGAGCGGCATCCCGAGCTTCGCCATATCCGCCGCCATGCATTCGGCCAGCCGGCCGCGGTAGAAGCTATCCAGCCCCTCTTCGGAAAGTGCAATCAGGGTTTCCGCCAGCAGCGGCTGGCAGAAACGCTGCCCGCAGTGCGGGATCTCGCCTTTAGGCAGGTAGGTGCGGGCAAATTCGTCCAGGTTCGCCAGCTCGTGGTATTTGCTGCGGGTGGCCGCCTCCTGCGAGGCGGTGACCGGAATACCGTCCGCCGCATAGCGAATGGCATCGGCCAACAGGCGCGGCAGGGGCAGCTGTTCCCCACCCAGCTCCGCCGAGAATGCCAGGGCTTCCTGCCAGCCGCCGACGGTGCCGGCAACGGTCAGCGCCGCCTTCGGCCCGCGGTGGGGGATGCGGCTTTCGCCGGCGTAGAAATCCAGCGTAGCCAGGGAGCCGGCCGCGCCGCTGGCATCGATAGCCACCGGATCGCCCTGCGGCGGTACGATCAGCCAAAAGCCGTCACCGCCCAGGCTATTCATGTGCGGGTAGACCACCGCAATGGTCGCGGCTGCCGCCACCATGGCTTCAATCGCGTTGCCGCCTTCGCGCAGCACGGCCAGTGCGCTTTCGCTGGCCAGGTGGTGAGGGGTGACCGCCATGCCTAATGGTGCGGTATTACTGTTAATCATGAGTAAGCCTTTATTATGGTCTGCATCAATCAATAAGTTAAGCAAGAGACGTTCCAGATTTGCAGGCTGGCGGAATCTTATTTGGCTGTGCTATGTTCCGCTGAAACAAATGTTACAGCAGGAGTAGCAATGAAGCAGATTGATGAACGCCTGCGTAGTGAGTATCCGCAACTGACGCCGCAGGAACAACGGGTGGCGGATTTTATCTTCGATCACTTTGACGATCTGATCAGCTACAACAGTGCGGAGCTGGCGCGGTTGAGCGGGGTTTCCAAGGCCACCGTCAGCCGGCTGTTTAAACGGCTGGGTTACCCCAGCTACCGCGCTATGCGCGACGAACTGCGCACGCTGCGCCAAAGCGGTATGCCGCTGACCGACAACCGCGATGCGGTGCAGGGCAATACGCTATTGGCGCGCCATTACAAGCAGGAAATGGCGAATCTGACCCACTGGGTGAACCAGATCGATGCCCAGCAGTTTACGGCGGTGATCGGCAAACTGGCGCAGGCCGGGCGGGTTGTGCTGATGGGCTTTCGCAATAGCTATCCGGTGGCGATGCACCTGCGCCAGCAACTGCTGCAGGTGCGTGAAAACGTACTGCTGGTGCCGCAGCCGGGCCAGACGCTGGCGGAAGAGCTGGTGGATCTTTCCGGGCGCGACATGGTGGTTCTGGTGGCGTTCCGCCGCCGGCCGCGGCTGCTGCGGGCATTGCTCACGCAGTTGCAGATTCAGCAGGTGCCGACGCTGTTGATCTGCGAGCCGCAGGCGCAGGCGTTGATACCGCTGGCGACATGGCACTTGCCGGCGCCGTTGGACAGCGTCTCCGCTTTTGACAGCTACTCTTGCGCCATGAGCCTGGCAAACCTGCTCAGCAATGCCTTGCTGCATGAGTCGCTGGTGCTCGGCAGGCAGCGTATTTACCAGATTGCGGATTTGTACAGCGATCTGGACGAACTGGAGCACCGCTAGCGAAGCGCTGTATTGGTGCTTTTGCACTGTATTGGTGCTTTACTTTCCGCTTTTTTCCCTTCTTCCCGCCGCGCCCCGGCGGGGAACATTCCCGCGTAAAACGTTAACCCCTCGGGGTTAAAGCAGATTATTAACTCCCGCCTGCTTTGGCACATTAGTTGCAGTGAAATGAATCAAAGAATCTTTTGTTTCATCATCTCACCATTGGGGATACATTTATGAGCATTAAAAAAACACTGGTTGCAGCATTGGGGGCGGTGGTGCTGTTGGCACAGGCCGCCACGGCGATGGCGGATCAACTGCAGGATATCCAGCAACGCGGTGTTTTGCGTGTGGCGGTACCGCAGGATTTCCCGCCGTTTGGCTCGGTGGGCACGGATCTGCAGCCGCAGGGTTATGACATCGATATGGCGCACTACCTGGCCGATAAAATGAAACTTAAGTTGCAACTGGTGCCAGTAACCAGCGCCAACCGGGTGCCTTATCTGCAAACCAATAAAGTGGATCTGGTGATCTCAAGCCTGGGCAAAAACCCGGAGCGTGAAAAGACCATCGCCTTTAGCCGCGCCTATGCGCCGTTCTTCCTGGGCGTTTTCGGGCCGAAAGACGATGCCCTGAATGACGTTGCCGGGTTGGACGGCAAAACGGTGGGGGTGACGCGCGGTGCGGTGGAAGACATGGTGCTGAGCGATAGCGCGCCGAAGGGCGCCCAGATCAAACGCTACGAAGACAACAACACCACGCTGTCGGCCTATTTGTCCGGGCAGGTGCAGTATGTGGCGACCGGTAACCTGGTGGTGAGCGCCATTGCGCGCCAGAACCCGGCCAAGGCGCCGGTTGCCAAGTTCATGCTGAAGGATTCACCGTGCTATGTCGGCCTGCGCTTGGGCGAACCGGCGCTGCAAGCCAAAGTGAATGAACTGATTGAGCAGGCCCTGAAGGACAACACGCTCAATGGCCTGTCGGAAAAATGGCTGAAGGCGCCGTTGCCGGCCGATCTTGGCGCATAACGGGAGAGCCTGATGACCTATCAGCTGAATTTTCCCGCACTGTGGCCGTTCATGCCCGAACTGTTGGCGGGTTTGCTGACCACCATTGAGCTGACGGCCATGGCCACCATCATGGGAGTGGCGCTGGGGATTTGCGGTGCGGCAATCCGCAGCGGGAAAACCAACCTGTTAAGCCGTATCTGGGGTATTTACGTCGAGGTGGTGCGCAATACGCCGTTCGTCGTGCAACTGTTTTTTATCGTGTTCGGTTTGCCGAGCCTGGGCTGGAAACTGACCGCCGGCCAGGCGGCGCTGTTGGCGATGGTGATTAATCTCGGTGCCTACAGCACCGAGATCATCCGCGCCGGCATCCAGGTTACGCCGAAAGGCCAATGGGAAGCCGGCCGGGTGCTGGGGCTGACGCGCGGCCAGATATTCCTGCGCGTGGTGCTGCCGCCGGCGCTACAGCGTATTTATCCGGCGCTGGTGAGCCAGTGCATCATCGTGATGCTCGGTTCCTCGGTGGTTTCACAGGTGGCGTTTGAAGAACTGACCTTTGCCGCCAACCTGATTCAGTCGCGCACCTTCCTCAGTTTTGAGGTGTATCTGGTGACGACGCTGTTTTATCTGTTGCTTTCGGTGCTGATGCGCCAGCTGCTGCTGGCCGCCGGTAAACGCTTTTTGGGGAGCCAGGCCTGATGATGACATTCACCGACTGGGATATCGTGCGCAATTTGCTGCTGGCAGCGCGCTGGACGTTGCTGCTTTCGCTGACCGCATTCTTCGGCGGCACGCTGGTCACGCTCCCTTTGCTGTTGCTGCGGTTGAGCAAGCGCCGTTGGGCGCTGGGTTTTGTGCGCATGTATGCCGAGCTGTTTCAGGGCACGCCGCTGCTGATGCAACTGTTCCTGGCGTTTTTCGGGTTGGCGCTGTTCGGCATTGACGTCAGCCCATGGGCCGCCGCCGCGCTGGCGCTGACGCTGTTCACCAGCGCATTTCTGGTGGACATCTGGTCCGGCAGCATTGCCGCCTTGCCGAAGGGGCAGTGGGAAGCCTGCCGTTGCCTGGGGCTGAGCTTCGGCCAAACGATGTGGCGGGTGATTGTGCCGCAGGCGGTGCGCATCGCTATCGCCCCGACGGTCGGTTTTTCGGTGCAGGTGATCAAGGGCACCGCGCTGGCGTCGATTATCGGCTTCATTGAGCTGACCAAGGCCGGAACCATGCTGAACAACGTGACCTACCAGCCGTTTAAAGTGTTTGGCCTGGTTGCGCTGGGCTACTTCCTGATGTGTTACCCGCTGTCGCGCTACAGCCACTACCTGGAGAAAAAATTCCATGCCGCTCATCACAATTAATCAGGTTCAAAAATATTACGGCCAGAACCATGTGCTGAAAGGCGTGGATCTGGATATCGACATGGGCGAAGTGATCTCGATCATCGGCCGCAGCGGCTCGGGGAAAAGCACCCTGCTGCGCTGCATCAACGGCCTGGAAGGCTATCAGGAAGGCAGTATCAAGCTGGGCGGCATGACGATCACCGATCGTGATTCGCAGGCGCGCGAGATTAGCCGCTCCATCGGCATGGTGTTCCAGAACTTCAACCTGTTCCCGCACATGACCGCGCTGGAAAACGTAATGCTGGCGCCGCGCCGGGTGTTAAAGAAAAGCCCGGCGGAGTGCCGTGAACTGGCGGAAGAGATGCTGAACAAAGTGGGCCTGGGGGAGCGGATGGATTATGCGCCGGCCAATTTGTCCGGCGGCCAGCAGCAGCGCGTGGCGATCGCCCGGGCGCTGGCCATGAACCCCAAGGTACTGCTGTGCGATGAAATTACCTCGGCGCTTGATCCCGAACTGGTCGGCGAAGTGCTGAAAGTGCTCGAACAACTGGCCGCCGAAGGCATGACGCTGATTTTGGTAACGCATGAAATGAACTTTGCCCGCGAAGTGGGCGACCGGGTGGTGTTTATGCACCAGGGCAAAGTGTGGGAGCAGGGCGAAAGCCGCCAGGTGTTCGCCAATCCGCAAACCCAGGAGCTGAAGCAGTTCATCGCCTCCGTTCGTGGGCTGTCGGAAGCCTGAAATAAGACAACAAGATAATAACTTATTAAGCTCGCAAGGAAATAACATGTTAGATATCAGCAAATTCGATCAGATAAACCCACCGCAACGCCTGCTGATGGGCCCTGGCCCAATCAACGCCGATCCGCGCGTGCTGCGTGCCATGTCGAGCCAGCTGATTGGCCAGTACGATCCGGCGATGACCGGTTACATGAACCAGGTGATGGAACTGTACCGGGCGCTTTTTCGCACGGAAAACCGCTGGACCATGCTGGTGGACGGCACGTCCCGTTCCGGCATTGAAGCGGTGCTGGTTTCCGCTATCCGCCCCGGCGATAAGGTGCTGGTGCCGGTGTTCGGCCGCTTTGGCCACCTGCTGTGTGAAATCGCCCGCCGCTGCCGCGCTGAAGTGCACACCATTGAAGCGCCGTGGGGCGAAGTGTTCAGCGCCGATCAGATTGAAGATGCGATTAAAACGGTGCGCCCGCGCCTGCTGTTGACGGTGCAGGGCGATACGTCAACCACCATGCTGCAGCCGCTTAACCAGCTCGGCGAGATTTGCCGCCGCCACGGCGTGCTGTTTTATACCGACGCCACCGCTTCGTTCGCCGGCAACCCGCTGGAAACCGACGCCTGGGGGCTGGACGCCGTATCGGCCGGGTTGCAAAAGTGCCTGGGCGGCCCGTCCGGCAGTTCCCCGATTACCCTTAGCCCGCGCTTTGAAGAGATTGTTTGCCGCCGCAAATGCGTGGAAGAAGGGATCCGCACCGCCGATCATGCCAACGGCGAAGAAGAGATGATCTATTCCAACTACTTCGATCTGGGCATGATCATGGATTACTGGGGGCCGGAGCGCCTTAACCACCATACGGAAGCCACCAGCATGTTATTCGCTGCCCGCGAATGCGCCCGGGTGATCCTGGAAGAAGGGTTGGACAACACCATTGAACGCCATCGCCTGCATGGCGCCGCAATGCTGGCCGGCATTCAGGGCATGGGGCTGGCGGTGTTCGGCGATCTGGACAACCGGATGAACAACGTGCTCGGCGTGGTGATCCCGCAGGGCATACACGGCGAGCAGGTGCGCCAGATGATGCTGAACGATTTCGCCATCGAGATTGGCACCTCGTTCGGCCCGCTGCAGGGCAAAATCTGGCGCATCGGCACCATGGGCTACAACGCGCGCAAAGACTGTGTGCTGCAAACGCTGGCGGCGCTGGAAGCGGTATTGAACCGCCTGGGCTTCGTGAGCAAGCAGGGCGAGGCGTTGCAGGCGGCCTGGAACACCTATAGCGCAGGGGGCTGCTGATGGCGACATTGTTGTCGGCCCAGGCGGCGGAGCAGGCCGCGGCGCGCGTGCTGGCGCGCTGCGACGCGCTGGCGGCAATCAGCAGTACGCCGGGCCAACTGACGCGGGTATACCTTTCGCCCGAACACCTGCGCGCCAACCAACGAGTGGGCGACTGGATGCGCGCGTTGGGCATGACGGTCTGGCAGGACAGCGTCGGCAATATCTGCGGCCGTTATGAAGGGCAAACCCCGGGCGCGCCGGCGTTGCTGTTGGGATCGCATCTGGATACGGTGCGCAATGCCGGGCGCTACGACGGCATGCTGGGCGTGCTGACCGCGCTGGAAGTGGTGGCGCATTTGCATGCCCAGCGGCGCCGCCTGCCGGTGGCGATAGAGGTGATTGGCTTTGCCGACGAAGAAGGCACCCGCTTTGGCATTACCTTGCTCGGCAGCAAAGGCATCACCGGCCAATGGCCGGCAGACTGGCTGCAGCGCACTGACGCCGACGGTATCACCGTGGCGCAGGCGCTGCGCGACGCTGGGTTGGATCCTGATGCCATTGGCGAAGCGAAACGCGCCAAAGAGGCCTTTTGCGCCTATCTGGAACTGCATATCGAACAGGGGCCGTGCCTGGAAGCCGCCGGCCTGGCGCTGGGGGTGGTGACGGCGATTAACGGCGCGCGCCGCCTGAACTGCACCTTTACCGGCGAAGCCGGCCATGCCGGCACCGTGCCGATGGGCCAGCGCCGCGATGCGCTGGCGGCGGCGGCCGAGTGGATGGTGGCGGTGGAAAATCTCACCCGCAGCAGCGATCCACACCTGGTGGCGACCGTCGGCTGCATCGAAGCCGTGCCTGGCGCGGTGAACGTCATTCCTGGCCAGGTCACGCTGTCGCTTGACGTGCGTGGCCCGCAGGACGGCCCGCTGGCGCAACTGTTGGCCGGGCTGCTGGAGCAGGCGCAGGCGATCGCCGCCCGCCGCGGTGTGCACTTCGCCAGCGAGGAGTTTTACCGCATTGACGCCACTGCCTGCGACGCCGATCTACAACGGCGCTGGCATGACGGGGTGATACAGGTGCAGGGGCAAAGCCCGGCGCTGCCAAGCGGGGCCGGCCACGATGCGATCGCGGTGTCCGCACAGTGGCCGGTGGGGATGCTGTTTGTGCGCTGCGATCGCGGCATCAGCCACCACCCGGATGAATCCGTCACCCAGGCGGACGTGGCGCTGGCTATTCAGGCGTATTGCCAGACGGTGGCAAGTTGGGGGGATAACGCATGAGGTTACAACAGTTTAACCAACTGCCGGCGCCAGAAGCCGCGCGCCTGCTGCGCCCGTGTGTGGATATCGCCCGTTGGATCGACGCGGTGATCGCCGCCCGGCCGTTTGACAGTGTGGCGGCCGCACTGGCCTTTGGCCAACAGGCGGCGCTCGACTGGCAGCCGGAAGAAGTGGCGGTGGCGCTGGCGGCGCACCCGCGCATCGGCGAACGTGCCAACGGCCAGGGGCAGGCGGCACAGTTTTCCCGGCGTGAGCAGGCGGCAGTGAATAGCCGGGATGCGGAGCTGGCGCAGGCCCTGCTGGACGGCAATCTGCGCTACGAAACCCGCTTTGGCCAGGTATTCCTGATCCGCGCCGCCGGGCGCGACGGGCAAACCATCCTGCGTGAGCTTGAGCGCCGGTTGCAAAACAGCCCCGAGCAGGAGCAGCAGGAAACCGCCGAGCAACTGCGTGAAATCGTATCGCTGCGTTTTAAGGAGCTATTAAGCCATGAGTAATATCAGCACCCATATTCTTGATACCTCCGTCGGCAAGCCGGCGGCCGGCGTGCGCGTTTGGCTGGAGCGGCTGGAAAACCAGCAGTGGCGGGTGGTCGCGGAAAGCCACTCTGACGCCGACGGCCGCGTGCGTGATCTGACGCCGGAGGGCCTGGCCGGCGGGCGCTATCGCCTGAATGCCGATCTGGGCGGCTATTTCGCCCAAAGCCAACGGCAAACCCTGTACGTGACGGCAATTATCGATTTTGCCATTGAGGATGCGCAACAGCATTACCATCTGCCGCTGTTGGTCAGCCCGTACTCATACTCAACGTACCGGGGCAGTTAAGCGCCTTAGCGATCGCGCAATACCGCGCAACCATCGGGCGGGGTTCCCCGCCCGATGACATGACATCTCGATGACCCAGTTAGCGGGGGAATTATGGCTCTATCGCAAGAGAGGGGCGCGGCCGCGTGCCGCCCGGAAGACGAACAACTGCCGCTGGGTAAAACCTTTGCCTACGGTTTGCAGCATATTTTGACGATGTATGGCGGCATTATCACGCCGCCCCTGATTATCGGTTCGGCCGCTGGGCTGAGCGCGCCGCAAATCGGCATGTTGGTGACGGCGGCTCTGTTTGTCAGCGGGCTGGCCACGTTATTGCAAACTCTGGGGATGCCGCACTTTGGTTCGCGCTTGCCACTGGTGCAAGGGGTTTCTTTCGCCGGCGTGGCGACGATGGTCACGATTGTCAACGGTGGCGGCGGCCTGCCGGCGGTGTTTGGCGCGGTGATCGCGGCTTCGTTGATCGGGTTGCTGATCGCGCCGTTCTTTTCGCAGATTATCCGCTTCTTTCCCCCGGTGGTGACCGGTACGGTGGTGACGGTGATTGGCCTGTCGCTGATGCCGGTGGCCATTCGCTGGGCGATGGGCGGCAATGCCAAGGCGCCGGACTGGGGCTCGACGGGGAATATCGGCCTGGCGGCGGCGACGCTGGCGGTGATCCTGCTGTTGAACAAGGTCGGTTCACCAGCATTGAAACGCCTGGCGGTGCTGTTGGCGATGGCGGCCGGTTGTGCGGCGGCGGCGTTAATGGGCAAGGTGGATTTCTCAGCGGTGGGCAGCGGGCCTTGGCTGGCGATACCGGCGCCCTTCGCCTTCGGCTGGCCGACCTTTGAGCTGAGTGCGATTCTTTCCATGCTGCTGATTGTTCTGGTGCTGTTGACCGAAACCACCGCCGGGCTGATTGCGGTAGGGGAGATCGTCGGTTCACCGGTGGGTTCGCGCCGCATCGCCAACGGCCTGCGCGCTGATATGCTTTCCAGCGCGCTGTCGCCGGTGTTCAATTCGTTTCCGCAAAGCTCGTTTGCCCAGAATATCGGGCTGGTGGCGCTCACTGGCGTGAAAAGCCGCTTTGTGGTCAGCGCCGGCGGTGCGATCCTGGTGGTGCTCGGCGTGCTGCCGATATTGGGCACGATAATGGCCTGTATCCCCTTGCCGGTGCTGGGGGGCGCTGGGGTGGTGCTGTTCGGTTCGGTGGCCGCCAGCGGCATTCGCACCCTGGCGAAGGTGGAATACAAGGACAACATGAACCTGGTGGTGGTGGCGACGGCGATTGCCTTCGGCATGATCCCCATCGTGATGCCGACGTTTTACGATCAGTTCCCGTACTGGGTGCGCACCCTGCTGCACTCCGGCATCAGCGCCTCATGCCTGGCGGCACTGCTACTGAACGTATTGTTCAACCAGGTGGAAGCCGAAGACAAAAGCGCCATCGGTGACGAGGCTTCATGAATCACAAGGGGCGGCAAAGGCGCCGCCCCCTTGAATTTATTGATAAAACCGCCAATCGTTAATGAGATATTCGGGTCACCCATACAGAGAGGCCGTTAGGCGGCTTACGACGCTATGCCTTTCCCGATTACCACGTTTCATCAACCGTATGAAAAAATTATAAAAATGTAATTTTCTTTTTAATCAATCAATGTGTTGTCGGGCTGTTCTCAACGCAGCGGAACCCTGTTGTCCGTGACGGGGGGCCATACACAGTATCCGGTTTTTTGCTTCCACGAGTTATCGTATAACCTTCTCCTGCATCATTGGGTATCCCTCTGACGATTCTCCTATCGCCATTGTCGGGCCCTTGCGGATCTTTTTCAGGGGAATGGCTGTAATAATCTGCTGCATACCAGTCTTTTATCCAGTCGGTCCCATTTCCCTGCATGTCATACAAACCAAGAGGATTTGGGGCATAGCTCCCGACAGGGCGGTTTTTCGCTGAGGGCGCGATGTTACGGGCCTTGTCATTTTCGTAGTGGTATCGATTATCGCTGTTACCAAAAATCCGAAACTGGCCCCGACTGCGTGCGGCATATTCCCACTGTGCTTCTGTCGGCAGGTCAATATGCCGATGGCTGACCTGTCCCAGCCACAGGCAGTATGCGCGGGCATCATTCCAACTGGCAGAGGCCGGATAATTGTCACCAAGAGCTTCCCGGCCACTTTTCCACGTATATTTACTATCGCGAGTATTCTTGTAGAAATTAGTCAGATCCCTCCCCTCAATCGTCAGCCAACGATTAAACTCGTCCCAGGTCACCCGATATCGACTGATGCGAAAATCAGACAGTTCAACCCAGTGCAGTGGCTTGTTGTCTGTATCCGCACTGAAAGGCAGTTTTTCACCAATAAGAGGGCCAAAGTCTCCCATCTGAAAACGACCGCCTTTCACCGCCACCATGTTATCCAGTGCGGTGCTAACCAGCGCATCCTGTTCTGCTTTTAGCTTTTGTTCGTCCCGGCAGCCACATAGCGCCAGCATTATCAGGGCCCCCGCCAGGCCATAATGTATCCGCGTCATGATTTACCTCCGTGCATGGAAGCAACCAGCTGCGTACAACTATAGAGATATATCGGCAGAACTTCTTTCAGTGGCAGGGTGGACATATTGATATGGCCGGGGGGAATGGCCGGGGTTTCCGGCAGGTATCGATAGGCTCCGCTCATTACCGTATAGCATCTGTTGCCCTTCGGTATAATCCTCTTTTTCATGTCAAAATCCCTTTGTTTTGCGCTAGTCGGCAGCTTATGCCGCTATGCCTTTCCCGATTACCACATTTTATCAACCGTATGAAAAAATTATAAAAATGTAATTTTCTTTTTAATCAATCAATGTATTGTCGGGCTGTTCTCAACGCAGCGAAAACCACTCGATCGAGATGGAGGACCCGATACTGTGTCCGGCTTCATGCTTTCACGGATCATAGTAAGTGAATCTGATGGTGCGCCCTGACGCCCCCGAATAACTTTTTTCTCCCCTGTTTCCGGCCCCTGAGGATCTTTTTCAGGTGAATAGCTGTAATAATCTGCTGCATACCAGTCTTTAACCCAGTCAGTTCCGTTCCCCAGCATGTCATACAAACCAAGAGGATTTGGGGCATAGCTCCCGACAGGGCGGTTTTCCGCTGAGGGAGCGATGTTACGGGCTTTATTATCCTCGTAATACCAGTGATTATCGCTATTAGCCAGAATCAGGAATTGGCCCCGGCTGCGTGCGGCATATTCCCACTGTGCTTCTGTCGGCAAGTCAATATGCCGGTGGCTGACCTGTCCCAGCCACAGGCAGTATGCGCGGGCATCATTCCAACTGGCAGAGGCCGGATAATTGTCACCAAGAGCTTCCCGGCCACTTTTCCACGTATATTTACTATCGCGAGTATTCTTGTAGAAATTAGTCAGATCCCTCCCCTCAATCGTCAGCCAACGATTAAACTCGTCCCAGGTCACCCGGTATCGACTGATGCGAAAATCAGACAGTTCAACCCAGTGCAGTGGCTTGTTGTCTGTATCCGCACTGAAAGGCAGTTTTTCACCAATAAGGGGGCCAAAGTCTCCTATCTGAAAACGACCGCCTTTCACCGCCACCATGTTATCCAGTGCGGTGCTAACCAGCGCATCCTGTTCTGCTTTTAGCTTTTGTTCGTCCCGGCAGCCACATAGCGCCAGCATTATCAGGGCCCCCGCCAGGCCATAATGTATCCGCGTCATGATTTACCTCCGTGCATGGAAGCAACCAGCTGCGTACAACTATAGAGATATATCGGCAGAACTTCTTTCAGTGGCAGGGTGGACATATTGATATGGCCGGGGGGAATGGCCGGGGCTTCCGGCAGGTGTCGATAAAGATTTTTCAGGTTATCTGCGTAGTGACTGGGTTCAATGGTGATGTTTTGCGCGCCGGGGTGCAGTGAACCGGCATAACCATAAGTGCGCGGCGCCTCTCCCCGTGCCAAAAATGCTGTTACCCGCTGTTCATTGGCTTGCCAGTTACTCTTCACTGACATATCGGCATCGAGATGCTGCATAATATTTTCATATTCACGCTGCGACTGTACCCAGCGCAGGGCATAAATCACGGCGCGTTTGCGGGCGCTGAAGGTGGTTCCCCCTTCACAGGGCGTTTCTGCGTGGCTGGCCGGGCTGGCAACCGCATCCCAGAAACCGGTCTCAATCAGCGCCGCAATGGCCGCGCCCTTGCTCTCCGGCGGCGCAAACTTCAGGCAATCGCCTTTTGTCTTGAGGATTTTTTCCATCAGCGCTACGCGGGCTTCTTTGATTTGCCAGCTTCTTATCAACGCGCTAGTAATCTCGTCACCGCTATCAATGACACGGTTGATGCCGTACATCCCCACCAGCAGCGGGATGGCACAGAACGCGTAGTAGTCGTCGGCCAACATAATCTGCATTAACTGAACGTAGTCGGCATTGCGCAGCATATAAACCAGGCAGGGCATAAATTCCGCCATGATGGCCGGGCCATTCACGTCAAAACTCATCGCCCCCTTGCCGCCGGTCCCCCAGCACAGCCCGCCGCTGACCTCAATGCGAACTTTACCATTTTGCCATCTGAACTTGAGCTGCCCGCTGAATCCTGCCCCCGTCTGAACTGTTGCCCCCACGGCCACCTTTGCCAGCGTGCTGTATTTGTCCTCATGGTCGGGGTTGAGCCAAAGCAGTGTACCAGATACGTTGGCGCCGGCTTCCGCTCCGGCAAACATGCCTAACTCCGCGCCGCCGCTGAGAGGTTCGTCTGCCGCTTTCGTGACATCGACTTTGCGCCAGAAACCGTATCCCTGATCGGGAATGGCTTTTACCGGCAGCCCTTTTGCCCGATCATCAGTGATGCTAACGCCAGCCTCCACACCGAGGCTGGCCCCGATGCTGCCGGACAGCGCAAGCTCTATATCAAAACGCAACGTACCGAGGATACCGATCCCGCCACCGGGGATTTTCGCAGGATCCAGTGGGTAGCAAATTCTTACCCCAACCTTGTCCGGCAGGTGCAGCGTTCCGTTGCTTTTGGCTTCTGCCAGCGCCAGATTCGCATAAAAACGGGTTTTACCGCTAAGATCGGTAATTGCCTTACGTTTTCCGGTGCGGATATCAACTTCAAACGGGTTAAGCACGCCTTTCATGCTGGCACCGTATGCCCAGCGCAGCAACTGCGCCTGTGCGTCAAACGCTATACAGGAGCCTTCATAGGGAGAGTGTTTCAGGCTGTCGTTTAATTCTCGTGCCCATTGGCTCCAGATGCCGGCATTGTCATCCAGCAGTTTCACCTCCCATGCCGTCATGGAAGGCTTCAGCTTCGCCAACTGGCTTTTTAACTTCTCCGGGTCAATCTCCTGACGAGTACGGCGCTGTCCGTCCTCCCCGGTGTATTCCACCATTTTCAGGAAACTTTTCCCGCCGCTTTTCTGCTCGGAATCATTCAGCTGATAGCGCCGCCAGTGGCTGCCTATTTTGTCCGAGCGGACATAAACATATTTAGCGCCGTTTTTTCCACCCCTAACTTCTATCAGTTCCATGAGCCCAATGGCATTCTCTTTACTGCTCTCATCCAACAAGGTCGTTTCAGGCAGATGTTCCGCCGGCGACAGTGCCGTAAGCTCTGCTCGCAGGGCCTGGCAGGCTTCATCAAGGTGTTGGTACTCTGCCTTCAGCAGAGACTGATATCGGTCGCGCTCCCGAATATTTGCCCAGCCCGGTGTGATGGCCCCCTGTATCAGTTCTTCAATTCGCTGCAACGAATCAGCCCGTTTTGCCAGATAGTGCGTAAGCCGGTTACTTTCCTGTTCAAGGTCATGCCCGTCACATTGGTCAACGGCCAGCAGGGTTTCACTGTCGGGATGAAAATAGAGGCGGGGATATGAGGGAACCATCACTTCTTTGCGGACGCATCCGGGGCCGGTGACCATGCTGTAACTGCCGTCCCACGGTATAATCCTTTCTTCCATGTCAAATTCCTTTTATATGGATAAATAGTCGCCATAATACTTAACCAGATATAATTGGCAAAGCAACGGACTAAGCCGCTACGACGCTTACGGTATGCTTTCCCTGATACCAAATTTTGTCGGCAGTTTGAAGGGGCGGCAAAGGCGCCGCCCCCTTGGCTTAAAACTACACTGGGTTAATCGTGGAGCAGGAAGCTGTCGGCATCGCGCCATGCCGGGAAGGCATTGCGGTAGGTTTGCAGGTTTTCCAGCGACAGATCGGCATCCAGCCTGGCCGGCTGGCCGGGCTCTGCCTGCGCGAGCACTTCCCCCTGCGGGCTGATGATCAGGCTGTCGCCGCTGTAGTGCAGGCCGTTGCCGTCTTCCCCCACCCGGTTGCAACCGGCCACGTATGCCTGGTTTTCGATGGCGCGCGCCGCCAGCAGCGTTTGCCAGTGCAGGCTGCGCGGCGCCGGCCAGTTGGCGACGTACAGGGCCAGATCGTAATCCTGCAGGTTGCGTGACCACACCGGGAAGCGTAGGTCGTAACAGATTTGCGGCAGGATACGCCAGCCGCGCCATTCAACCACCTTGCGCTGTTTACCCGCCTGATAGTGCTGATGTTCGCCGGCCATGCGGAACAGGTGGCGTTTATCGTAACCATGCACGTTGCCGCCCGGCTCTACCAGCAGGAAGCGGTTAACCGCGCCCTGCGGGGTTTTCAGCGCCACGCTGCCGCCGATCAGCGCATTGGTTTTCTTGGCCCAGGCGTGCAGCCATTCAATCACCTGCGGTTCCGGCAGCGCGCTTTCACCGGCATCCATCGCAAAGCCGGTGGTGAACATTTCCGGCAGCACGATGACATCCCGGCCGGCGATCGCCGCCAGCGCGGCGTCAAACTGCTGCAGGTTGGCCGCCCCGTCGCGCCAAACCAGCGGGTGCTGTAACAGGGTGATTTTTAAAGTCGACATAAACGCTCCGCAGCCGCATCCAGCGTGGCATCCTGTTTGGCAAAACACAGCCGGATTAATTTATGAGGGAAGGGATCGGCGCAAAAAACGGAAAGTGGAATGGCCGCCACACCGACGTGCTCGGTGAGCCAGCGGCAAAATTCGACGTCGTCCAGATCGGACACCGCGCTGTAATCCGCCAGCAGGAAGTAGGTGCCTTCGCAGGGCAAGATTTCCAACCGGCTGTTCTCCAGCGCCTGCACAAAGCGATCGCGTTTGGCGCGGTAGAACGCCGGCAGTTGGCGCCAGTGTTCAGGATCGGCGCGCAGCATATCGGCCAGCGCCAGCTGTGCCGGAGTATTGACCGAGAAGGTCAGGTATTGGTGCACCTTGCGCACCTCGGCGCTGATCGCGGCGGGGGCAACGCAGTAACCCACTTTCCAGCCGGTCATATGGTAGGTTTTACCAAACGAAGATACGGCCACCGAGCGCTGGCGCAGTTGCGGGTGCGCCAGCACGCTGGCATGGCCGCCTTTGGCAAAGCAGATGTGCTCGTAGACTTCATCGCTCAACACATAGATTTCACGTTCGGCGATGGCGGCCCACAACTGTTGCATATCTTCCGCCTGCCAGACGGTGGCGGACGGGTTGTGCGGCGTATTGAGGATCACCAGACGGGTGCGTGGCGAAAGCACATCAGCAAACTGCTGCCAGTCCACGCGGAATGCCGGCGGCTGCAGGGCAATGCGTTTAAGCTCGCCGCCGGCCAGCGTCACCGCCGGAGCATAGCTGTCATAGCTGGGATCGAAGCAGATCACCTCGTCGCCCGGGCGCACCAGCGCGCTGATGGCGGCAAACAGCGCTTCCGTGGCGCCGGCGGTGACGGTGATCTCCGCGTTAACATCCGGCTGCCAGCCATAAAGCTGCGCGGTTTTATCGGCAATCGCCTCGCGCAGCGCCGCTACGCCGGTCATCGGGGCATATTGGTTGGCACCCTGGCTGACGTGCCAGGCCAGGCGTTCTTTCAGGTAATCCGGGCCGTCGAAGTCCGGGAAGCCCTGGGAGAGGTTGATCGCCTGATGCTGCTGCGCCAGCGCGCTCATTTGGGTGAAGATTGTCGTGCCGAGGGCAGGAAGTTTGCTTTCGGGAACCGGTGCTGAAGTGCTCATAAATAGAATGACGCCCCGTCTTGGTTGTTAGTACTCATGTTGCTGTCAATATAACACGATGTTAGTATTTGGCAATCAAGACGCTTAGACGGCTAAAGTAAGAAAATGATCTTACCGCAACCCGCCATAAACAAAGCGGCAATAGCTACGCAGCAAGTAAATTTCCGCGCCATCGGGGGGCGGAGCAGGGCGGATGATGGCGCCTATCGACCACTGGGAAGAAGCAAGCATAATGACAGAAAATTCACAACTGCAGGCGTTATTGGCCACCTGCCGCTGGATTGGCGAAAAGGGCTGGTGCCCGGCAACCGACGGCAACATGTCGCTGCGCCTGGATGCCGAGCGCTGCCTGGTCACCGCATCCGGCAAAGATAAAGGCAGCCTGACCGAACAGGATTTCCTGTTGGTGGAAACGGCAACCAATCATGTTCCCAGCGGCCTGAAGCCTTCAGCGGAAACCGGCCTGCATACGCTGGTTTACCGCCTGGCGCCGCAGGTGGGGGCTATTTTGCACACCCATTCGGTGAATACCACGGTGCTGTCGCGGGTGGAAAAGGGCACGGCCGTGGTGCTGCAAGGCTATGAAATGCAAAAGTCGCTTAGCGGCCAGCACAGCCACCTGGATAGCGTCAGCATCCCGATTTTCGACAACGACCAGGATATTCCGGCGTTGGCGGCGCGGGTTGCGGCCTACGCCGGGCAAACGCCGTTGCAGTATGGTTTTCTGGTACGCGGCCACGGCCTGTACTGCTGGGGCAATACGGTGGCGGAAGCGCTCCGCCATCTCGAAGGGCTGGAGTTTTTATTCCAGTGCGAACTGCAACGCCGTTTGCTGGAGGCAAAATGATCCGCGCGATTGTGACTGATATTGAAGGCACCACCAGTGAGATCCGCTTTGTGCATCAGGTGCTGTTCCCTTATGCGCGGGCGCATCTGGATGCATTTATCCGCCAGCATGCCGACGATGCTGAAGTGGCGGCGCCGTTGGCGGCGCTGCGCGAGGAGCTTGGCCAGCCGGATGCGGATCTGGCGCAGCTGATCGCCGCGCTCTACCGCTTTATGGATGAAGATCGCAAGTCCACCGCGCTCAAGGCGTTGCAGGGCATCATTTGGCGCAGCGGTTATCACCATGGCGATTTCCGTAGCCATGTGTACCCGGAAGTGGCTGGGCAGTTGGCCGCCTGGCAACAGCAGGGGCTGAAGCTGTATGTTTATTCTTCCGGTTCGGTAGAAGCGCAAAAACTGCTGTTCGGCTACAGCGAAGCGGGCGATTTGCAGCCGTTGTTCAGTGGCTACTTTGACACCCGGATCGGCGCCAAGCGTGAAAGCGCGTCATACCGGAATATTGCCGGCGCAACGGGGTTTGCGCCGGGTGAGTTGTTGTTCCTGTCGGATATCCGCCAGGAACTGGACGCAGCGAGGGAAGCCGGTTGGCACACCTGCCAACTGATCCGCGACGACGCAGACGAGCAAAGCCGGCATCCGCAGGTTAAGCGGTTTGATCATATCAATGTAGGGGAGTTTGCCTGATGAGTGGATTGACGATATACAGCGATAAAGAGCCGCAGCAAGCGCTGTGGCAGAGCGATGATGCCAATGCCATCCAACAGGAGCTGGCGCAGATTGGCGTGCGTTTCGAACGGTGGCAGGCCGACCACGAGCTGGGGGAAAACCCGCAGCCGGAGGCGGTGATCGCCGCCTATCAGCACGAAATCGACCGCCTGGTGGCGGAAAAGGGCTATCAAAGCTGGGATGTGATCAGCATGCGCCCGGATAACGAACAGCGCCAGGTGCTGCGGGAAAAGTTCCTGTCTGAACATACCCACGGTGAAGACGAAGTACGTTTTTTTGTTGAAGGGGCGGGGCTGTTCTGCCTGCACCTGAACGGCAAGATCTACCAGATCCTGTGTGAGAAAAACGATCTGCTGTCGGTGCCGGCCAATACGCGCCATTGGTTCGACATGGGATCGTCGCCGAGCTTTACGGCGATCCGCCTGTTTGATAACCCGGAAGGCTGGGTGGCGCATTTTACCGGCGACAAGATTGCTGAAGCCTACCCGCGCCTGGATTAACGGCGCCGGGCGGTGAGGAAAAGGAACGCGCCTTTATGGCGCGTTCGTGTTTTTAACCGAGCGCCCGTTGAAAAGCCCCGGCCTTCACCTGTTCCGGCGTGATCACGCCGCTGTCCAGGATCCAACCGTTGATTAATGCCGCTGGCGTGACGTCGAACGCCGGGTTATACACCGGTGCGTCAACCGGCGCCCATTGGCAACTGCCGAAGCTGCCGGCGACGCCGGTCACTTCTTGTGCCGCGCGCTGCTCGATGGGGATCGCCGCACCGTTTGGGCAAAGGGGATCGTGCGTGGTATACGGCGCCGCTACGTAGAACGGGATGCCGTGATAATGCGCCAGTACCGCCAGGCTGTAGGTGCCGATCTTGTTCGCCACGTCGCCGTTGGCGGCGATGCGATCGGCGCCCACCCACACCGCATCCACTTGGCCCTGCGCCATCAGGCCGGCGGCCATGGAATCGCAAATCAGCCGATAGGGAATGCCCAACTCACCCAGCTCCCAGGCGGTTAAACGGCCGCCCTGCAGCAGCGGGCGGGTTTCGTCCACCCACACCTGCGCCACCTTGCCCTGCTGGTGCGCCCGCAGCAGCACGCCAATCGCAGTGCCAACGCCGGCGGTCGCCAGGCCACCGGTATTGCAGTGGGTCAGCAAGCGGCTGCCGGGCTGCACCAGCGCCGCGCCGTAGTCGGCGATGCGATCGCACTGCGCGCGGTCTTCCTCCACCAGGCGCAACGCCTCATCCACCATGGCGGCTACCCACTGCGGCTGCGCCAGCGCTAGCTTCATGCGATCCAGATTGTTCATCAGGTTAACGGCCGTTGGGCGCGCCGCGCGCAGCGTAGCGAGCGCCTGTTCCAGCTCGGCGCGCGGCAGCTCGCGCTCGGCCAGCAATGCCAGCAACAGGCTGGCCGACAGGCCGATTAACGGCGCGCCGCGCACGCGCAGGGCCTGAATATGTTCAACCAGTTGTTCCACGCTGTTGCTGGGCAGCCAACGTTTTTCCTGCGGCAACGCTTGCTGATCGAGGATGCAGAGCTGGTTGTTTTTCAGTGACAGGCTGGTAGTGTTAATCGTTAGCATCAGCGGTTAAATCCTTGTTGCGTTGTTATTGCATCTGGCTGCATATTCTGCCAACATGATTTGCGGATGTATAGACGTCCAAATGCTTTTACGTCTAAAAAATAAGAATTATCGCTTTGTAAGACACCAGAGGGGTTGGAATGTCGCTTTATCGTACGTTTACGGCTGCTGATGCCGTTGAATATGCCCGGCAATATGGGCAGGTTGCCGATCCACAGGCGCTGGTGAGCGCGGAAGAGATCGGTGACGGCAATCTGAACCTGGTGTTTAAAATCCGCGATCGCGAGGGCGTCAGCCGGGTGATCGTCAAGCAGGCGTTGCCCTATGTGCGCTGCGTCGGCGAGTCCTGGCCTTTGACGCTGGATCGGGCGCGTATTGAAGCGGAAACGCTTCGGGTGCACGCTGATTTTTGCCCACGCCATACGGTTAATGTGCTGCATTACGATCCTGAACTGGCCGTGATGGTGCAGGAGGATCTTTCCGATCACCACATTTGGCGTTCGGAGTTAATCAAGGGCAATTATTATCCGCTGGCGGTCGGGCAGTTGGCGGAGTATTTGGCGCAGGCGCTGTTTCACACCTCTGATTTTTACCAGAACGCACAACAGAAAAAAGCCGACGTTCAACGCTTTACCAATCCAGAACTGTGCCAGATCACCGAAGATCTGTTTTTTAGCGATCCTTACATTGAACACGAACGTAACCAGTTTGCAGAAGCATTATTGCCTGCGGTGCAAGAGTTGCGCGCCGATGCGGACTTGAAGCTGGCGGTGGCCGGCCTGAAGCATCGTTTCCAGAGCCAGGCCCAGGCGTTGCTGCACGGGGATATTCACAGCGGCTCGGTATTTGTCGCGGAAGGCAAGCTGAAGGCGATTGACGCCGAATTTGGTTTTTATGGGCCAATCGGCTTTGACGTGGGCACGGCGCTGGGCAACCTGTTGCTCAATTTCTGCGGATTGCCGGGCCTGCTCGCTGCGCGTGAGGCTGCCGCCGGGCGTGAGCAACGCCTGCAGGATGTGCGCGAACTGTGGTTGATTTTTGCCGACCGTTTTTTGTCGCTGTGCCATCAACATACGCGTGATGTGGCGCTGGCGGTGCCGGGCTATGCCGAGCAGTTCCTGCAACAGGTGTGGAAAGATGCCCTGGGTTACAGCGGTACCGAGCTGATACGCCGCACCATCGGTCTGTCGCACGTGGCGGATCTGGACGGCATTGAGGATGCGGCCATGCGCACGGAATGCCAGCAGCAGGCGCTGGTGCTGGGGCGTTTTCTGATTGTTAATGCCGAACGGATTGAGAATATCGATGCCTTGCTGGCGCGGATCCGCCAGTACGCTTAATCAACAATGGTATTTGTAACCCGTTGTGTAAGTGGAATTGCCTTAATCGTATCGAGTTTCTTTGCGGCAATCGTGCACGGCAATTGTCAGGGCCGAAGGCCCGGCCCCGACACCCCGGCCTGCGCTTAACATGGCCTGCCCGCTGCGCGGGTGCCCTCGCCGCGTCCCCGTCGCCGGGCGGGTCGGCTACGACAAACCTCCCTGTTTGTCTCGCCTCAATCGGCCGTCCGTGGCCGATTGCCCCTAGCAACGGTGCCTTGCTCGGCAGCCCAAGATGCGCGCTAAACGTCAACCCCCCAATCTATCGCCACCGGGTAACCTAACCACCTGTTTTGACACAAATTAATGAGTTAATAAGTTAATTTCAAAGACGATTCATGTGGTGAGTGGAGCACGGGTGTGGAAGCCATTGAAGGTGCCGAACGGCGGAACGTAGCATAGGCGAAACCGCCAGGACGGCGGTTTCAGGCGAGACAGGCAGGGACGCCTGTCGTAGCCGGCCGTGATGCGAAGTGACACAGTGAGGGTAGCCGCGTAGCGGCCGCCTGATATGGCGCAGGCGTGGGTCGTTAGGGGCCGCGCCCACGGCCCCTAACTCGGGCGCGGGCTACGGTGCGACAAAAAGCGACCGAGTTATAGCGACCGAAACCCTCACGGTCAGGGCAAAGAACGTTGCTAAAACAGTACTCTGCCACCACCAGCGTAAAGGGAATTGCCCTAATCGTATCGAATTTCTTTGCGGCAATAGTGGCTGGCAATTGTCAGGGCCGAAGGCCCGGCCCCGACACCCCGGCCTGCACTTAACATGGCCTGCCCGCTGCGCGGGTGCCCTCGCGGCGTTACCGTCGCCGGGCGGGTCGGCTACGACAAACCTCCCTGTTTGTCTCGCCTCAATCCGTCCGTGGCCGATTGCCCCTGGCAACGGTGCCTTGCTCGGCAGGCCGAGATGCGCGCTGAAGGTCAACCCCCCTATACCCTTCATACTTCGAGCCGCAGGTGCGTTGGCTTTCCTCGCTCACCCCAGTCACTTACTGGAGTAAGCTCCTGGGGATTCGCTGCGTTGCCGCATGATTCGGCCATACGGCCTCACCCCTTCGGGGCCAGCGCTAGCGCTGTTCAAAAACGCTTTTGCGTTTTTGTCCTGCAACTCGAATTATTTTGGGTATAGCCTCATTCATTGATTTTATGAAAGACAATGCCATTGGTGAGTGGGGCACGGGTGTGGAAGCCATTGAAGGTGCCGAACGGCGGAACGTAACCTGGCGATCAGCCCGGGATACGATACTCCTGGCGAAAGCGTTCATCCTGGGTGTTGAGTTCATCCGTTAAAAAATCAAAGAACGTTTTCAGCGCCGCGGTTTTTGGCTTGCTGGCTTCCGTTTGGATCTGCAATGTCCGCTGCCCTACTTGCCTGGCGTCGAGCGACCTTATCTGTAAACCATCACGCCGGGCGCAGTACAACAGTGAGAAATGGCTGCAGATGGTGATCGCCTGCGGCGTATTAAGGATGAAGGCATACAGCGTGGCGAAATGGTTGCAGGTAAACACCGGATCGATAAAAACCCCGCTCATACGGCATGACAGATCAAACAACTGGCGCACGGTTGCCGTTTGTTCCGGCAGGGCGACCGGGTAAGCGTTGAGATCGGCCAGTTGAAAATCCGCTGTGGCCAGCGGGTGATCCTCTTTCATAACCACCAGAAACGGCGAGGGAAAGGTCGCGATCACATCAACGCCATACTCCGGCGACAGGCTGAACTTCAGCGCCACGTCGCATTCGCCATTGCGCACCATTTCCGGCACCTGCCGGGCGCTGCCCACCGACAGGCAAAAATTGACCGTCGGGTGCTGTTGGCGGAACTTGGCCATGACGGTCGGCATCATATTGAATGCGATGCCGTCGGTGCACACGACGCGAATCGTCGTTTGCCGGGCCGATTTCAGGCCTTCGATCTCGGCAATCGCCAGCTCCATATCCGCCATGCTGCGGCGCACATGGTTTTCCAGAATCTGCCCGGCGCTGTTAAGCACCATCCCCCTGGCATGCCGATCGAACAGCGGCACCCCCAGCCGGCTTTCCAGCCGCTGAATTTGCCGGCTGATGGCGGAAACGGCCACAAACAGTTGCTGGCTGGCGGCGCTGAGTGAGCCGGTGCTGGCCACCGCCATGAAGTAACGGATTTCATTGTTGTGCATGGGCGCTCTCACCTGCTCTGGGTTATCCATCTTCTCTTCCTGTTATCGCCGCCCACGTCTGCCTGGCGGCGATAGTTTCCATCTTAAATGAGAGCAGGCGCATACGTACATCCCGCACATCCGGTGAATGCCCCGTGCCTGGCGCGGGCTATACGCGCTCTACCGGGGGGCTTTCCTGCCGGGCGCGCAGGCGGACGATGTTGCTGCCTTGCTCGGCCAGATCCCAGAACAAGCCGGTCATGATCTTCAGCGCTTCCAGCGTCACATCCGCCAGAATGTGCTCATTCGGCGCATGTTGCGCGCAGGCCGGGTAAGAGTGGGGAACCCAAAGCGTCGGCAGCCCCAGCGTTTGTGAGAAGCAGGCGTTGGGTAATCCGCCGCCGAAATTGGGCAGCACGGCGGCGTTGAGGCCCACCGACTGGGCGATCGACGCTTTCCCCCATTCCACCCACAGATCGTTGGGATCAAGCCGGGTAGCCTCATAACTACTGACGGCGTTAACCAGTTCTACGTCTTCAAAGCCGTTGGCGTCCAGGTGGTTGCGGATATGCCGGGAAAACTGGTCGACATCGCTGCCCACCACGTAGCGCATATGGCAGTGGGCCCGGGCTTCCGGCGGAATCGCGTGCATTGGTTTATCCGGATCGCCGGTCACAAACGCCAGCACGTCCAGCGTGTTCCAGCTATAGAGTTTTTCCGCCGCGGTCAGGCCGTTTTCCCCCCATTGCGGATCGATAGCCGGATCGGTTGGGCCGCCGCCCAGCTCAATATCGGCCAGGATCTGCCGCATGGTGGCGGTAATCGCCGGTGGGCGCAGGCCCGGCACCAGGATCCGCCCGTGGGCGTCCACCATGGTCGCCAGCGCATGCGCCAGGCGGATCCCCGGGTTGCTCAACAGGCCACCCCAGTTGCCGGAGTGGTGGAACCCCTGGCGCGGATTCAGCGCCAATTCAAAATTGAATACCCCGCGGGAACCTAAAAACAGCGTTGGGCGCGCCGCCGTAATTCGCGGGCCGTCGGAGGCGATAAACAGATCGGCGGCCAGCCACTCGCGGTATTGCCGGCAGATGGCGTCCAGTCCTGGCGAACCGTCTTCTTCGCCCATCTCAAGAATGATTTTTACGTTATAGCCCAAGCGGTTATTGCGCGCTTTCAGCACTTGCTCCAGCGCCGCCAGGTTTATGCTGTGCTGCCCCTTATTATCCGCAGTACCGCGGCCGTACCAGGTATTGCCGTCTTCGGTCACTTCCCAGGGCGATATCCCGGCGCGCCATTGTTCATCATTGCCCGGCACCACGTCGCCGTGGCCATAGGTTAGCAACGTCAGCTGCGCGTCCGGCTCGATGCGCCGCGCCAGCAGGAACGGGCTTTTGCCGGCGATCGGGTTTGCTGCAATCAGGCATTCGAACCCCATACCCTGTAGGGTGGGGATCATTTCGTCCTGCAAATAGGCCAGCAACACCGGCCCATGGTCGCCGCCCTTACTGACCGTGCGGTAGGCTACCCGGCGTGCCAAAACCTCACGGAATTTCCCTGACTGAAAGTCATCAATCGTCGCCTGGATCGTCTCTTCACGCGTCATATACAGTGTGTCCTCTACATCAAATAATGAGTGCTTGTCTTACTGCGCTAATGGCACTGGCCGTTTCAGTGCGCCGTAATGTCCGGAATGCCCAGCGCGGCTTCCGGTGTGAGCACCGAGGCCAGCAACATCCGGGTGTAGGGATGCTGCGCCGAGTGGAAGATGTGCTCGCGCGTGCCCTGTTCCACAATCGTGCCCTTTTGCATCACCGCGACGTGATCGACCAGGTGCTCCACCACCGACAGGTTGTGGCTGATGAGCAGGTAAGTCAGGCCAAACTCCTTTTTCAGCGCCAGCAGCAGGTTCAGGATTTGCGCCTGGACGGAAACATCCAGGGCGGATGTCGGTTCATCACATATCAAGATGTCGGGGCGCATAATCAGCGCCCGGGCGATCGCCACCCGTTGGCGTTGGCCGCCGGAGAGTTGGTTGGGGTATTGGGCGTGGGTGCGCGCCGGCATACCGACCACGTCCAGCATCTCTTTTACCCGGGCTTTGCGCTCCGCCGGCGTGCCGATGCCATGTAGCCGCAGGGCCACTTCCACAATGTCTGCGATGGTGCGGCGCGGGTTCAGCGACGAGTAAGGGTCTTGAAAGATCGGCTGGATGCGCGCGGCCATCGCTTTGCGATTGGTGGCGTCGATTTCTTTGCCTTCGATCAGCACGTTGCCGGATGTCGGTTTCAGCAACCCGAGTAGCATTTTGGCCAGCGTGCTTTTCCCGCAGCCGGATTCGCCGACCAGGCCAAGGGTTTCGCCCCGGCGTACCCGCAGGGAGACGTTATTGACCGCCCGGATCTCGCCCGGGCGGGCGAACAGCCCACGGTTCAGACGATAGACCTGCGTCAGGGCGCAAAGCTCCAGCGCAATATCCTCGTTGCCGGCGATGTGGGTCGGCAACGCGGAAGGGATTATCGTGGTATTCATATTCCCTCCAGTTCGCGGGCCACCTGAACGCAGCGCACCGCATGGTGCGCGCTAACATTGACATAGGGCGTCGTTTCCTGGCTGCAGGCGGTGCTGCATTGCCCGCAGCGGTTACTGAATGCGCAGCCGCGTTGGGCGCCGATCAGGCTGGGCACGACGCCGGGGATCGCCCGCAACGGTTGCCCCGGCACGGTTTTCCCCTGAATGGGAATGCAGTCAAGCAGGCCGCGGGTATACGGGTGGCGCGGTTGGTTGAAGAGCGTCATCACCGAGCCGGTTTCCACGATTTGGCCGGCGTACATAACGGCGACCCGATCGGCGATCCGCGCCACAACGCCCAGATCGTGCGTAATGAAAATAATGGCGGTGCCCATTTCCTGCTGCAGTTCGCGCAGCATGCGCAGGATCTGCGCCTGGATCGTCACGTCCAGCGCGGTGGTGGGCTCATCGGCGATGATCAGATCCGGCTCGCACATCAGGGCCATGGCGATCATGATGCGCTGGCGCAGGCCGCCGGAGAGCTGGTGGGGATATTGGTTCAGGCGATCGGCCGCCATCGGGATGCCAACCCGTTCCATCAGGTAAACCGCGCGATCGCGGGCAACCGCGTGCGACACTTTCCGATGTGCGCGCAGGGTTTCGCATAGCTGATTGCCCAGCGTAAAAGAGGGATTCAGCGACGTCATCGGCTCCTGGAAAATCATCGACATCTGATCGCCGCGTAACGCTGCGATTTCGCGCTTTTTCAGCGTTTGCAGTTCCGCGCCCTTGAACTGCATCCGCTCCGCCGTTCTGATGGCCTTCGCCGGCAGAAGATCCATCAATGCCAGCGAAGTCATGGATTTACCGCAGCCGGATTCGCCCACCAGGCACAGCATTTCGCCACGCCGCACGGAAAAGTCGATGCCGCGCACCGCGTGTAGCATCCCGCGCGCGGTTGGAATGTCCACCTTCAGCCCTTTAACATCGAGCAACATGTCATTATTCATGGCGTTTTTCCTCAGTTACGTCCGTCCAGCGCGGTGATGTCGCGCAGGCCGTCCCCCACCAGATTGATGCCCAACACCAGGATGGCGAGCGCGCAGCCGGGGATCAAAATCACCCACGGCATAAAGAACATGTAGGCTTTGCCTTCGGCGATCATCAGCCCCCAGGACGGCATCGGCGGCTGCACGCCAAGCCCTAAAAAGGACAGCGTGGCCTCCAGCAAAATGGCATGGGCGATTTCAAGCGTGGCGACGACGGTCAGCGGCCCGAGCAGGTTGGGCAGGATCTCGCGCAGCATGATGAACAGCGAAGAGGCGCCGAGCGTTTGGGCGGCGGCGATAAACTCCGCTTCGCGCAGTTGGCGGGTGACGGAGCGCGAGACGATCAGAAAACGATCCCACAATAATAGCCCCAACAGCAGGATCACCACTTTCACCGAGCCGCCCATCAGCGAGGCCGTCGCCAGGGCCACCAGGATCACCGGCATGGACAGGCGCACGGTCAGGATATAGCTGACCACGGCATCCACCCGGCCGCCGAAGTAGCCGGCCAGTACCCCGAGTGTTATGCCGATGCCGCCGGCCACCAGCACGGAAACCAGGCCGATGATCAACGAAACCTGCGCGCCGTATAGCAGGCGGCTTAGGTAGTCACGCCCCAGTTTGTCGGTGCCGAGAATATGTTCCCAGCTGCCTCTTTCCTGCCAGACCGGTGGGATCAACCGTTGGCTGATATCTTGCGCGTAGGGATCGTGCGGGCTGATGAGCGGCGCCAGAATCGCGGCGATGACAATCACCCCCAGGATCACCAGGCCGATCGTCATACTGCGATGGCCGAAGATTTTTCCCAACCATTTGCGCCAGGCGGTGGGTTCCGGCAACAGCGAGCCGGGATCGGCCGCCGGCGTATTGCCGAGTGGCGCGGAAGAGAGAGATAACGAGGTTTTCATGGCCGCCCCTTTATTTGGTCCGTAGACGTGGATCCAGCGCCGCATTGAGCACATCGGCTATAAACGTCAGCCCGATGTAGAACACGGCAATAATCAGCACGATGGCCTGTACCACAGGAAAATCGTTGCGCGAGATGGAATCCCAGGCCAGCTGGCCCAACCCCTGCAGGGCAAAAACGGATTCGATCACCACCGAGCCGCCGAGCATAAAGCCCAGCTCGACCGTCGCCAGCGCCACCACTGGGATAATGGCGTTGCGCAGGCCGTGTTTGACGATCACCTGAAACGCACTAAGCCCTTTGGCTTTGGCGGTGCGGATATAGTCCGAACCCAGCACATCCAGCATGCCGGAGCGGGTCAGGCGCATCAGCGACGGCATGGCGTAGTAGCCGAGGGCGATGGCGGGCAACACAAAGTTTTGCCAACTGCCGTTGCCGGCGACCGGCAGCCATTTCAGCTCGACGGCGAAAATCAGAATCAAAATCAGCGCAAACCAGAAGTTCGGCATGGCCTGGCCGATAACCGCGATGAAAATCGAGCAGCGGTCGATCCAGCTATCGCGGAAAACCGCCGCCAGCACGCCAAGCGGAATGGCTACCAGCAAGGCGATGCCCAGCGAAAGCACGCCGAGGTTCAGGGTGATTGGCATCCGCTGGCCGATCAGCTCCATCACGGTGTTTTCAAAATAGAAAGAGCGTCCGAAATCCAGGTGCAGCGCTCCCCACAGCCAGTGCAGAAACTGGGTGTACAGCGGTTGATCCAGCCCGTATTGCACGCGGATGCGGGCAACCACTTCGGCCGAGGCGTCCGGCCCGGCGATCGCCGCGGCCAAATCGCCGGAAAGGTGCAACAGCGAAAAGCTGACGACGGCGACGGTGAACAGCACCGCCAGCGCCACGAGAAGCCGATGTAAGATATAAATAACCATGAGCTGTTCCTGATTATTGCCAACGTGGCGGGGGGAAACCGGCGGCGCCCCCTGCGCGATTTATTTCCAACTGGCCATTGCAAAGCGCGGCAGCTCATCCGGCCAATCGTCAAAATTCAAATCAGCGGTGAAGGCATAGTTCGTCGAATAGGAGAACAGCGGCGCCAGATAAGCCTGCGACGAGATCCTGCCCAGCGCGTCTGCGTACAATGCGCTGCGCTGTTGGGCGTCGATGGTTTCGTCGGCTTTGGCCAGCGTGCTGGTCACCTGCTGATCTTTCCAGATGTCGTCGCCTTTGCCGCCGAAGTACGGTGAGGTAAAGGCGGAGGCGTCGTTGATCGAGAACGATCCCCAGGTGCGGATGGCCATTGGCGCCTTGCCGGAAATCAGATCGGCGGCCAGTACGGAATACTGGACGTAGTGCAAACGGGCGCGGATCCCGACTTTGCGCAGATCGCCGATGATCGCTTCGGCATAGTCGCGCTCGCGGTAGGCCCAGATATCGGTATCAAAGCCGTTGGGGTAGCCGGCTTCCGCCAACAGTTTCTTGGCTTTTTCCGGATCGTATTGATACTTCACCACCTTGCTGGTGTCGCAGGCGGTTTGGGTATGGAAGCAGGCGGAATAAACCGGCTGGCTGCCGCCGCGCACCAGGTTTTTGACCATGCCCTCACGGTTGATGGCGTAGTTCACCGCCTGGCGCACGCGCACGTCTTTAAAGGGTTCGCCCCCCGGGCCTTTGGCCTGCGGATTCAGCGCCAGAAAGCCGATGCGCATGGTTTCGCCGCTTTTAACCGTGACGTTCGGCATGGTTTCCAGCATGGTGAGCTGATCGGCCGGCACCCGCCAGATCCAGTCCACCTGGCCGGTCATCAACTGCGCCAGCCGGGTTTCCGGATCCCGAATCACTACAAACTGCAGTTTGCCGATCTTCGGTTGCCCGACGGGGCTTTGTGCAAAATAGTCCGGGTTCTTTTCCATGTTGATGCCCTGGCCCGGCGTGACCTGCGTAATCTTGTAAGGGCCGGTGCCGATAGGCGCTTTGCTGAAGCCAGCCAGTTTCACACGCTGGAAATAGTTGGCCGGGTAGATTGGCGTCGGCCCGGAAAGATATTCCAATGCCGCCGGGAACGGTTTGTGCAGATGCAGTTTTACCGTGTAGTCATCGACTTTTTCCGTTGTCTGGATCCAGTTGACGCTCTGCGGCATAACGGAACCGGTGTTGTCGCCGGCGATGTGGTTGAAGGTATAAACCACGTCGTCGGCGGTGAAATCGTCGCCGTTATGGAATTTAATCCCTTTGCGCAAATGAATCAGCAGCGTCACCGGCGATTCCCACTTCCAGTCGGTGGCGAGCTCCGGTTTGTATTCCCCGGTTTTCGGATCGCGGAAAATCAGCGTATCCCACACAAGGTGCGTGATGATCACGCCTTCGCGCAGGTTATTGTGGTATGGGCTGACGTTCTCAACCTCATTATCCGAAGCATACACCAGGGTATCATTCGCTTTCCCCGCATAGCTGGACGCGGCGTATCCAATTACCAATGCAAATAAAGCGCTTTTTTGTATCAGTCTTGCCAGGGAATACGTCATGCCATTCTCCATACGATTAAATGATGAAAGAATTAAAAGGGTGCATAGAACTGAGGGAACAGAAGGGTGCAAGAGTTGCGCCAATCGCCGGCGGAAATCCTTACTGATTTTCGCTTCCAGCTTTCTAAAAAAAAGAAACCGGCGGCGTGGCCTGCTTTATTTTTGCATGCTGGTGGCTGGGCGATAGGGCAGAAAGGCGAGCTTAACGGTGCCGTTGAGCAAGATACCGTGTCGTTTGGCTGCGTGGGTTCCCCTATGGCAGTGCGCTAATCTGGGGGATGTGCACCATTTGAAGGCGAAAAAGTGTGCACGCCATCAAATGGGGAAGTGAAGCGTGGCGGTAGACAACCCGGCCGCCTGACGATACCTGCGGCCGGGAATGGGGCAAAACCGTGGGTTAAAAATAGTCCACCAGCATGGTGGCGCCGCTGGTGAACTCCCCTTCGGCCAGGGTGGCGGTGGTGCTTTTCACCGGCACCGCGTCCAGCGCGGGCAGATTGGTGTAATCAATATTAAAGGGGGAATTGATGGTCAGGGCGTTCCCATTAGCTAACAGCCGGATGCCCAGCCCCGTCACGTTGGTGGTGATTGCCGATGCATCAAACGAGGTCACGCTACCGACGATTTTCATCTGCAGCTGTTTACTGCTGTCCAGAAATTCACATTTCACCGTGTAATTCAGCCGTTGCATGTAACGGTTGCCATCGATTTTATTGACCCCAACAGTGCCGAATTCCACGTCGATGGTGCGATCTTCATTAATCACGCAAGGCGGCGGCGCCACCACGGTGCCTGATATGACAATCGGCGTGCCCTGATTATCAGCCGCCACGGCAACGCTGGAAAAAGGCACAGAGACGAACAAAAAATAGAATAACCTGCGGCCACTGTTGAACATATCTCCCCCTGGCTTAAGGTGCGCTGAAAATCAGCGTTGCCGATCCGGTAAACGGACCTGTTGCGATGTCGCTGTAAGCGACATTGTTTTTCACCGGGACAAAGGTCACGGTATCGTTGCCGACGCCATTGGTGACACGGGTGCTGAAGGTGTTGTTGGGGCTAATCACCTGATTGTTATAGACCAGGGCGACGCCGACGTTCGCATTGGTGGTTTTGATATAGCTGGATGAAAACGGCGCCGCATCGCTGACCAGGCGGATCTGCACATCCTGCGTGGCGGTGAGATCCTCGCACTGATAGGTCAGCGCCTTGTCTTGTTTAATCTGGGCGTCGGCGATCGTCTGGGTCAGGTAATCCTGCCGGATCTGGTTAAAATCGACGTTGATTTGCTGGTTATTGTTGATCGTGCAACTGGTGGTAACGAAGTAGGCATCGTTATCGGCGATCAACTGCCAGCGATAAGGGCCGCACTGCGGGCAGCCGGCCCGGTCATTGGTTTGCACAAAGTTGATTTGCCCAATGATATCGCCTTGGCTGATTTTGATATCCCGCGTGGGTGCCTTGTTCAGCACGATATATACGCGCAGGGTCACGGTTTGCGAGGCCTTGTTGGTCAGCGTCATGATACTAATGCCGCCCGGAACCGGCGCGGTGTAGTCCGTGCCGTTAATGGTTGCGCCAAAGCCAATACTGCCAAATAGAGCGGTGTTGAGCGACAGGGCCGAGGAGTCGGTTTTCAGGTAGTCCGTCCATGAAGCGACGTCGTTGGTACAGGTGACCTGGCTAACGTTGACGATTTCGTTTTTGCCGTATTGAAGATTTGGGCCGATACGCACCCTGACATTTACCGGCGTGGTTGACCCGCCTGGGGAAATAACGCCGCCGTCAGAGGTTCGGCAGGTGAAAGCGTGCGCATTGTTCGCCAGCAAAAAAGCGCAGCAGGCGAGCAGGCTATAAAAGATTTTTTTTCTCACCGTAATATCTCAATAGTAAGTGATTAATATGTCCTTTCGAACGGCGCGCGTTCAAGGGTTAAGAATGCGTCAATTCGGGTTAGCATTGGTTAGGGTTACATATAACGCTATGGGCAATAATGATTTGCCCGCAAATCGTTATTAGAGGTAAATGTAATAATTTGAAATATTTACTCACCATTAAAAAAATGCCCTTAAAATATATCCATTTTTAACCATAAAGGAGTATTGTGTTTCGCTCATTTATAGCCGGGTTCTAGCGTAGAACGTGATGGATTCTTCTTATGGATGATTTTTGGGGAGCAATGCGGTACGTTCTGCTGTGATAACTATTAGCCAAGGCAGTGGGATACCAACGCAAGGAATTTTTCACCGGGCCGGATGAAACCAACACGTCGCCGAGTTCAACCATTTTCAGCAATAACGTTCGCGCGCGGTATACGCCTTCATTGATGACTTCCGCCAGCCTGCGGGTTGTCAGCCATTGTTCTTGGGGAGGGAGTTCCCCACTTTTAAGGGGGCGTGGCGACAGTAATAATAACGCCTGATGCAGCGTTTGGCACAATTGCTGAGTTTCCTTCCTTTTGGGGGATAGATCGTCCATTCGCTTCTCCATTCCTCGCTGTTCTTTTGCTGTTGCCGCCGGCTATCGTATTTTTCATGGCGGCTCCGTTTTTCGTCTAAAACGGTAAGAAAAGCAAAAGAGTGACTATTGCTGATGATTGACGTAATCAGCTCCCTGAGAGTATTTCCTATGGATTTTGGCCGTTTAGGCCATTGAGTCCCTTTTCGTCAACTTGGTTTATTGTATTACCTAACAGCTTCTTTGTGGATCTTATTTGATGTGATAACTGAAAAAACAGAATATTATTTTGATTTTAATTTTTTTACGATCTATGTCTCTAAAAAGAAACATTAAACTACTCCGCTAAAGGAAAAAAATGTGAATATCGCCACTTTTGCAAAAAAAGCTTTTTTTAAAGTTGGCCTTTTGTAAGAATCTCATTTGCCAATCAAGGGGAGAGATTGGGATGAAAAAGGATTTTGAATCATAAAGGATTATTCAACCGCCTTGCTTTTCAAATCCATTTTAATTAATTGATTTCATAGTCTTAATACCATCATGGATGGTATCTGGATTTTTTAATGTCCCCTTTTGTTTTGGCAGTGACTCATCTTCAATGTACTAAAGAATAAGAGCAGCGATCGCGGTGTATATACATGCGCCATGCTCTTACCTTTATTGGAAACCAGCTTTTTCTTATAAGGAATATAGGTTCTATGAAACTGAACAAAATCATGATGGCCGCTGTGATGGCAATGGGTGCTACTTCATTTGCTCACGCAGCCGATCAGGGCAACGGTAAGGTGTATTTCACTGGTTCCATTATTGATGCCCCTTGCTCAATTTCTCCGGACTCAGAGAAGCAAACTGTTGATTTGGGCCAGATCTCTAACGTTGCGCTGAAAGATGGCGGCAAATCTAACCCGCGTACGTTCGAAATCAAGCTGGAACAGTGTGATACCACCACCCTGAAAACCGTAACCACCACCTTTACCGGTAAAGCATCGCCAAACAACAGCGATCTGCTGGGTATTAACGGCGGCACCGCAAGCGGCGCTGGCATCGGTATTACTTACGGCGGTGAGAAAATTAAACTGGGCCAGGCGACTGCTGCACAGACGCTGAACACCGGCAACAACACGCTGGCCTTCGCCGCGTACCTGCAGGGTGAAGGTGCTTCCGCCGCCATCGTCCCGGGTGACTTTACTGCCGTTGCCGACTTCACGCTGGCATACCAGTAATAACCGCTATATATACCCAAAATAATTCGAGTTGCAGGAAGCCAACACACCTGCAACTTGAAGTAGGAAGGGTATAGGCATGTGCCCCGTGTTTTGCACGGGGCGCAGCCTGGTTGACCACCTGCATAAGGGATGCCGCGATGTTTTTACAAGGGAGTAAGGCAGGCGTGACGCCTTTTATATTGATGCTTGCGTTGGTCTCTGCCCCGGGTGGCGCCGCGCCAGCCCTGCAAGGGTGGGGCAGGGTCAATATGCAAGGCGCCATTATCGATACCGCCTGCGCTATCGCTGCCGGTAGCCGGGAACAAACCATTGATATGGAAACCCTTCCGGTGGGGCAAATCATGCGTGATGGCCAGGGTTTGACCAAGCCTTTCAGCATCGAATTGATCAATTGCGTGTTGGAACGGGCAGGAAATAAGCCGAACTGGAAAAATTTCCAGGTTACGTTCGATGGCCATGCGGATGGCGATTTATTTGGTGTGCAGGGTGAAGCCCGCGGTATCGGCTTGAAAATTACCGATAACAACGGCCATGTTGTTATTCCCGGAGTGCCATTACCTATGGAAGAAATAGAGCCAGGGAATATGACGCTGAATTATTTCATGACGCTGATACCTAATCATCAGCCGTTGAAGGCGGGAACGTATTTCTCCACGGTGCGGTTTAAACTGGATTATTTTTAATTTTCTCGCGTACTGACGATTAATCCGTTTTCGAAAGGATTTGTATTATGCTTTCACCGGCAGGGAAGTTATTTCGTCTTCATATTCTGGGATTATGCGTTGCCCTCGCGTTCGGGCAGCCGATAGTGCAGGTTTATGCTGCTGACGAGATCCAATTTAACACGGACGTTTTGGACACCAACGATCGTAACAATATCGATCTGAGCCAGTTCTCCCGTAGCGGCTTCATCATGCCCGGCACCTATACCATGGTGTTGCACGTCAACAAAAGCGATATGCCTGAACAGCCGGTAGCTTTTGTTGCGCCGGAAAACGATCCTAAAGGCAGCGAGGTCTGCTTGTCGCCAGCGTTGGTTAATCAACTGGGGCTGAAGGAAAATCAGACCAGCACGCTGGCCTGGACGCACGGCGGCCAATGTTTGGATCTGCACAGTTTGCCGGGCATGGAAGCGCATGGCGATCTGAGCACCTCTTCTTTATACCTGAGTATTCCGCAAGCCTACCTGGAATACACCTCCGAGAACTGGGATCCGCCTTCCCGCTGGGATGAGGGCATCCCGGGGTTGCTGTTTGATTACAACGTCAACGCCCAAACGCAGCAGCGCCACCGCAGCGGCGGCAGCGGTAGCTACAGCCTGAGCGGGAACGGCACCACGGGCGCCAACCTTGGGGCCTGGCGCCTGCGCGCCGACTGGCAGGCAAACCTCTCACACCAGACCGGCTCTGGCCAACCGACGGACAGCCAGTTCGACTGGAGCCGTTATTACGCCTATCGGGCCATTCCGGCGCTGCGCGCCCGCATGTCGATGGGGGAGGACTACCTGAGTTCCGATCTGTTTGACAGCCTGCGTTTCACCGGCGCCAGCCTGCGCTCCGATGACAACATGCTGCCTCCGAACCTGCGCGGCTATGCGCCGGAAGTTTCCGGCGTGGCGAAAACCAACGCCAAAGTGGTGATCAGCCAGCAGGGCCGGGTGCTGTATGAAACCCAGGTCGCCGCAGGGCCGTTCCGGATCCAGGATATTAATGACGCTGTCTCCGGCGAGCTGGACGTCAGGGTGGAAGAGCAGGACGGCAGCGTACAGACCTTCAAAATGAACACCGCGAGCATTCCTTACCTGACGCGCCCCGGCAGCCTGCGCTACAAGCTGGCAATGGGTAAACCGTCGGATTGGGAACACCGGACGCGCGGCCCGCTGTTCGCCACCGGGGAGTTTTCCTGGGGGGTGAGCAACGGTTGGTCGTTATACGGCGGCGGCATCGGCGGCGGCGATTACAACGCGTTGTCCGTGGGGCTTGGGCGCGATTTGATGGCGTTGGGCGCCCTGTCGTTCGATGTCACGCAGTCGCGCGCCGACTTGCCGCAGCAAGGCACGCTGACCGGCGGTTCTTACCGCCTGAGCTATTCAAAAAACTTTGACGAATACGACAGCCAGATCACGTTCGCCGGCTACCGCTTCTCACAGAAAGACTTCATGAGCATGGCGGAGTACCTGGATGCGCGCTACGAAGGCGAACGCAGCGGCAACAGCAAAGAGCTGTATACCATCACCTTTAACAAACAGTTCCGCGACTGGGGATTGAGCACCTATCTGACCTACAGCCATCAGACCTATTGGGATCGCGCGGCGAACGATCGTTACAACCTGATGGTGTCGCGCTATTTCGACGTCGGTAATTTCAAAAACCTGAGCGTATCGCTGTCGGCATATCGCACACGCTACAACGACACCAACGACGACGGCATGTACCTGTCGCTGTCGGTGCCATGGGGTAATAGCGGCACGCTGAGCTACAACATGGCGGCAAGCCGCGATGACAACACGCACCGTATTGGCTACTACGACCGGGTGGATGAACACAATAACTACCAGATCAGCGCCGGTAGCGCACGCAGCGGGGCGACGGCCAGCGGTTATTACAGCCACGAAGGCGATATGGCACAGATTAGCGCCAACGCCAGTTACCAGGGCGGCAGCTACAGCGCGATGGGGCTGACGGCACAGGGCGGCATCACCATGACGCCGCAGGGCGCCGCGCTGCACCGCGTTACCAGCCAGGGCGGCACCCGGCTGATGCTGGATACGGAAGGGGTGGCTGACGTACCTGTGCGTGGCTACGGCAGCACGATCATGACCAACCGGTTTGGCAAAGCGGTGATAACGGATGTGAACAGCTATTACCGCAACAAAGCGAGCATCGATTTGAACCGCCTGGGCGACAACGTTGAAGCGACGCGCTCGGTGGTGCAGGCCACCCTGACGGAAGGGGCCATCGGCTATCGTCAGTTTGACGTCATCGCCGGTGAAAAAGCCATGGCGATTATCAAACTGGCAGACGGCAGCGAGCCGCCGTTCGGCGCCACGGTGATGAACATGCGCAAACAGACAACGGGGATTATCAACGACGGCGGCACCGTTTACCTGTCGGGTATTAACCCGGGTGAGGTGATGCAGGTGCACTGGAATGGCGGCCCGCAGTGCCAGGTGCAAATGCCGACGCCGCTGCCGGCAGAGATGCTGATGAACAGCCTGCTGCTGCCTTGCCAGCCGTTGAATAGCGCTAAAACGCCCGCTGCGGTTGCCGCGAAAGAACAACAGCAATAACGGTGCACGGGGCGGAAACCAACGTCCGCCGCCCCGGCGCAATATGCCCCCGGCGTCACAGAGCCTGATGCCGGTGGATCCTAATTGAGCGTAACGGATACTCACTGCGAAGAAGATGATGAACCAGAACCTTATCAAACAGAAACAGCGCGTTATTTTCAAACTGGCGGCCGTCGGCGCGCTGATGGCCGGGATGCTGGCGCAATCGGCGCAGGCGGCGATCGCACTCGATCGCACCCGGGTGGTTTTTGACGGCAGTCAAAAGACGATGAGCCTGAATATCAGCAACCAGAACAAAAACTTGCCCTATCTGGCGCAGGGGTGGATCGAGGATGAACAGGGCAACAAAATTCAAAGCCCGTTCACCGTGTTGCCGCCGGTGCAGCGCGTGGAGCCGGGCAAGCCCAGCCAGGTGAAAATCCAGGCGCTGCCGGTGGCAAAACAGCTGCCGCAGGATCGCGAGACGCTGTACTACTTCAACCTGCGTGAGATCCCGCCGCGCAGTGATAAGCCAAACACGCTGCAGATAGCACTGCAGACGCGGATCAAAATGTTCTATCGCCCTGATGCGATCGCTCCGGTGCGCAATGCGCAGCCGTGGCAGGAAAAACTGACGTTAAGCAAGCAGGGGGAGCGGTATGTGGTGCACAACCCAACCCCTTACTACGTGACGATAGTGGAAGCCAGTACTCGCAAGCAAGGCACTGCGTTGGACGGCTTCACGCCGTTGATGGTGGCGCCAAAAAGCAGTGCGCCGATGAGTGTCAGCGCCGCGGCGCTGGGCGGCAGCCCGGTGCTGACCTATATCAATGATTATGGCGGCCGGCCGCAGCTGACGTTCCGCTGCGGCGGCAGCGAGTGCCAGGTTGTGCCAGAGAAGAAATAAGCTGCCCGGCGTGCCGTTATGTCAAACGGCAGGGAAGGGACAACCCCGGCAATAGACACAGACAGCGGAGAGAAAACAATGCGACGGAATAGCCCAAAATTGTCTGGCAAAGCCTACCGGAACTATCAGCGCCAGCGGGTTAGCCTGATGGTGGCGGCAGTATTAATGGTGCCCTTGGCCGTGGGGATGTTGCTGATATTGATGCCCCGAGCGCACGCCGTGGATAACTGGGACGTGCAGGGGGCTAACGGCGTGCTTTACGTTTCCGGCGTCCTGACGGAAAACGCCTGCGGCCTGGAGATGGAGTCCGCGCGCCAGGAGGTGTGGTTAGGGGAGACCGGCACGGCGCAATTCCAGCATATCGGCGATCGTGGCACGCCGGTGGCATTTGTTCTGCGCCTGAAAGACTGCCTGCGGGCGCCGGCCAGCAACCGCGATCCCTGGGGGGGCGCACTGGCCTGGAGCGGCCGCGAGCCGGCGGTATCCGTCAGCTTCGGCGGCCCCGCGGATGCGGACGCACCGGGGCTGGTGAGCGTGACTGGCGCAACCGGGTTGGGGCTGCTATTGGCGGATAGCCGCGGGCAGCCGGTGCGGTTGGGCGCCCGTAACAAACCGGTGCTGCTCACGCCGGGGAACAATACCCTGACGTATACGGTAACGCCGATACGCACGCCGGCGACGTTGAACCCCGGGCGCTATCAGGCGGTGATTGATTTCCGGCTGCATTATGACTAAGAGCCTACCCCATTAGGGCTATTTTACTTGCCATTTTGGCCCTGGGCAGTGCTCGAAATCCTCACGTACTCCGTGTACGTTCCGGTTTCTGCGCGCTGTCCGTGTCCAAACTGGCTGCGACAATAACGCCTACTGGGATAGGCTCTAAGGCGCCCGGAGTAGGATGCGGGTGCAGCAATAAAGGGAACGGCGCTATGTTGATGATAAAGAAAAAGCCGCAGGGTGTGGCCCTGCTCGCTGCAATGCTGCTGGCGGCTAGCGGGCACGCGGCCGCGGCGAATGGCGAGAATATGTATTTCCACGGCACGCTGGTGGCCGAACCGTGCGTGATCCCGCCGGGTGAAGAAGAGATTGCGCTGGATTTTGGCACCATTGTCGACAAATACCTGTATCTGAACACGCGCACTCTCAGCCGGCCTTTCACGCTGCATCTGACGGAGTGCGATACCAGCCTGGGGAATACGGTCACGGTCACCTTTAGCGGCACAGAGAACAGCCATTTGCCAGGGCTGCTGGCGGTTGACAGCGGCAGCGCTGCCTCGGGGATCGCCGTTGGGCTGGAAACCCAGGACGGCCAAGCCCTGCAACTCAATAAGGCCACCAGTAAATACCAACTGACAGACGGCAGCAACACGATATCGCTGCAGGCCTATGTGCAGGGCGAACCCGACGCCATCACCAACAAAACGATCGGGCGCGGCACATTCAGCGCGGTTGCGACGTTCAGCCTGGCGTACGAATAAGCCGCCCGTCGAGCGTTCCGGCGGCCCATGCCGCCTGCTTCCCTTGGCCGACCGTGTTGTCCCCCAGGGGCGTTTGGTTTTCTTTTCTTATGGCGTGATTGCGTGTTGCGAATAGAACGGTTGTCGGTTGTTTATTTTATCGGCCTGCTGGCTTTGTCGGTGTGCTATTTCCCCAATATGGGCGGCGTTGGCCTCAATTTGCCGGTGAATGCCCTCTGTTATGCGGCGCTTGCCGGCGTGATGTTGTTTATCTGGTGCCGCCTGCCGTTAAGGCGCGGCATCGTGGTGACGCCGGCCAGCGGCTATTTGTTGGTTGCCGTGGCGTTGCTGTTTATTCCCTTGGCCTATGGCTATGCGCCCGGTTTCTCTACCGCCGCCTGGCGGCTGGCGGGGCTGTTGGCCGGTTGGGGCTTTTACTTTTCATGGCTGCAGGTGCGCATGCCGTTTCGGCTGCGCGCGCACCTGATGGTGCTCTTGCTGCTGCTGGTGCTTGGGCAGGCCGCGATCGCTTTGCTGCAACTGTTCGCGCCCGCATTGAGTTGGGTGCCGCTGCGCGGGACGCGGGTATTCGGCGTGTTTCAACAGCCCAATGTGCTGGGCAGCTTTATCGCCACCGGGTTGGCGCTGGCGCTGATGCTGTTTTTATTGCCGGGCTACGCACTGAAATCGGCGAAACAGGAACGTTGGCGCCGCGGCGGGTTGGGCGTGTTGCTGGTGCTGCTGTCGGCGCTGTTGGTGTGGATACAGTCGCGCGCCGGCTGGCTGGGCGGCGCACTGGCGGCGCTGGGGTTCCTGCTCTGCTTTGGCCGTCGTTACCGCTGGCAGGCAGCGGCGGCTGCGGCGCTGGTGTTGGGCGGCGTGGGCGTGGGGATTGCGGTGTTGCTGGGGCAGGAAAGCGCCGGCGTATTGCGCTATCTGACCCATGAACAGTCGAACCTGGCGCGCGTTTTGATGCTGCAGGATACGCTCAGGATGATCGCGGAACGGCCCTTTGCCGGCTGGGGCTACGGCAGTTTTGATTACGCCTTTCAGCATTTTCGCGTGCACCAGGCCTCGCCAACGCAGGTGCAGGAAATTGCCCGCCATCCCCACAATGAAATCTTGTTGTGGTGGGTAGAAGGCGGCCTAATCGCGGTGTTTGGTCTGGGAGTGGCGATCGCCGCCAGCGCGCGGGTGTTGCGGCAGGCCGTCAAGCACGATCGGGCGGCGTTTGTCGCCGGGCGCGCCAACGCCGGCGAGGCGACGGCACTGTGCCTGGTCATGGTACCTATGCTGATGCACACCCAGCTTGAGTATCCGTTTTATCTTTCGGCGTTGCACTGGGCATTGTTCATGCTGTTGCTGGCCACGCTGGATCGTCTTACTTGTCGAAAGCGCAGGGTGGTGCGTCTGCCCCTGATGGCCGGTGTAGCGCTGAAGGCTGGGTTGGCATCGGTGCTCGCCGTCGGCGCTGGGGTGATGCTGGCGGCTTTTTATACCGGGCAGACGCTGACCTGTGTTGAACGCGGCGGCCTGCGCGATGTTGAACCGCTGGCTGCTTTGCCGCCGGTGGTCGCCTGGCCGTTGCAAGAGCGCCTGGCATTTGATCTGCAAACCCATGCGCTGCTGGTTTACAACCGCACCCGGGACGAGGCGCTGCTTTGGCACTATGCCGACTGGGCCGAGGCCTATTTGGCACAGCGGACCGACGCCAATGTCTACGCCAGCCTGATTGCCATTTTGTATCACCAACAGCGGAATATGGCGGCGGAACGTTATCGCCGCGAAGCGGCTTTGCTGTTTCCAAAGGATCGGCGTTTTTATCCGCTATACCCAAAATAATTCGAGTTGCAGGAAGGCGGCAACGCAGCGAATCCCCAGGAGCTTACTGGAGTAAGTGACTGGGGTGAGCGACAAATCTGCCAGGAGCAGATTTGAACGCTGTTAGCAGCGGCCCCGAAGGGGCGAGGCCCAGGGACGGGCCGAGTAACCAAGCCAACACACCTGCAACTTGAAGTATGACGAGTATATAGCCTCTATGCGCCCGCCGGGCAGAAATAACGTAAAAAATGAAGGGAAGCCAACATGATCAAGCCTTATCTATCTCGTTGCGTACAGATCGCGCTGTTATGCCTGGCAGGGGCAAGCGTCGTGGGGTGTAAAAACGCCCCAGTGCAAAAGCGCATTGTGCCGGAAAAGACCGCCGAAGTGCAGGCGCCTTCGCCGGAGGAACAGCGCAAGCAGCGGGAAGCCGAGCGGCTGCAGCAATGCCAGAAAGAGCTGGACGCGCTGCGCACCATTAATGCCGAACAATATCAGCAGAATAAACGCGCTTTTGATGCCCTGATGAGCGGCGCTTCGCAGTATGCGGGGCTGCGCACCCAGGTGAATAGCGATACGCAGGACACAGTGGATGCGCTGTATCGCTACAAGGTCAATCGCCTGTGTGCCGAGGTGAATCAGGCGGTGCTGGCCGGTTTGGCGGCGCGCGGGGAACAGATTAAATGAAACGCCCGGTTCGGCTAACGCTATCCCTGCTGGCCACGTTGCTGGCGTTGCCTTGCGGCGCCGATGCGCAAAGCGGCGTCCCTGCTCTGTTGCAGTTTGCCGAGCAGTATCAGCAGCAGAGTGAGGCCGCACCGGCGGCCAAACCGGCCCCGGCGGACCCGCGCCGTGCTGATAAGAAATCAGCCGACGGCGCGTCCGAGCCGGTGAAAAAAGCGCCGCAGGCGCCTGCGGCGACGGTACTGCCGCTGCGCCAGGCCTTGCGGGAACGGGATGAACAATTGGCGCGCCAGACGGCGGAGCTGAATGCGCTGCGCCAGGAGGTGCACAGTTTACGGCTCGCCGCCCCGGCCGCACCGCCATCCCATGCACCCGATTTAGCCCTGTTGCAACAGTGGTTGGCCGGTATGCGCCAGGCGGTGCAGGGCACGCCGGACGAACAGCGCAAAGCCGCCTTGATTCAGCAGGCGCAGCAGCGGGCAGCGCAGGCTCGGGTGGCCGAGGAAAAAGTGCGCGCGCAGGCCGACACATTGGCTACGCAACTGGCGCAGGCGCAACAAACCAGCCAGGCGCAGCAGGTTCAGGCACAGCAGCAGCAAACAGAGTTGGCGGTGGCCCGGCAAGAAATTGGCGCTTTGCGCCAACACAAGGTGTGGCAGATCACGCCGGAACAGTTAACCGATGACCGTGCGCGCATGTCCTACGCGGTGGGCAGCGCCCTGGGGAAAGACATTCAGGGGTTGGTGCAGGAACGCCAGGGCTGGGGGGTGACGGTCGATCAAGATATCCTGCTGACTGGCGTGCTGGATACGGTGGCCGGGCACCCGGCGCTGCCGCAGCCGGAGCTGGCGGCACTGATGGCGAAAGCCGATGCGGCGGCGAACGCGGCGCGTGATGCGGTGGTCAAGTCACGGGAGGCGAAAGACAAAGCCTATGTGGCCGATTTCCGTGGGCAGAAAGGGGTGAAACAGTCCGATATGGGGTTCTGGTACCGGGTGGATTACGCCGGTGACGAGCCGCTGGCAGAGGGGGCGATTATTGAAGTGGTGGTCAAAGAGATGCTGACGGACGGCGCGGTGGTGCAGGATATGGAGCTAAGCGGCAAGGTCTTGGCGCAGCCGCTTTCTGCTTATCCGCCGTTGTTCCGCGAGGCGATCGGCCACCTGCGCAATCATGGCAGCCTAACGATGGTGGTACCGCCGGCGCTGGCCTACGGCGAGAGCGGCTACCCGCCGAAAGTGCCGCCGAATGCCACCATGGTGTATCAGCTTAGGATCGACAACAGCCATGCGCCATAACGGGCGCCTGGCAGGTGAACGGCGTGGAAGGCCGTGGTGCCGGGCCGTTTAGCAAGCAAGTCATAAGGCAGGGAGCTTATGCGTCCAATAATAACAGTAGCTATATTTGATGAGAATGCCTATTTCGCCAGTGGGCTGCTGGCGGCCATCAGCGCCTATTTTGGCCGATCGGGGATCGCCGTGCGGCGCGTGGCGGTGCAATACCCCGGCGTGGATATGATTTTCCAGTATTTCCCCTCCGGTATACCCACCTGTTTTTGCCTGTATGAGGGCCTCAAACCCGGCTTTAGCCCACTGTGTTTTGCGATCCGTCAGCCCCATGACAGGACAAACGGCTGGGCGGATTGTGCGCTACAGGCGGGTGTGATCCAGCATGATTTTTCCATCGCTGCGGCGCTGCAGGTTATTACCTGCGGGCTGGAACGCCGCCGCGGGCAACGAGTGGATCAGCCTGTGCCAATAAGCCGCTGTGCCTGCACGCAACACGCGCTAACGCTGCGGGAAAAACAAGTAATGATGTTCCTGCGGCAGGAGCTGTCGCTGTCGGAAATTGGCTCCCGGCTTACAATCAGTATTAAAACGGTGAGCAACCATAAAATGAGCGTGATGCGCAAAATGGGCTTCAGGCGCAATATGGAACTGTATCGCTGGCTGCGGCAAGGGCTGTAGTTAAAGTAAACGAACCGCTGACGGATGCGGTTTATTTCCCCGGCGGACGACCGCTAAATGGCGCCGCCCAGACTAATGCCAACCACTGAAGAATTTTACCCTGGTTGGCTGTCACCTGTTACAAAAATCACAGCCCACCATGGCATGACCAATCGTTCGATCTAAGCAAACCGCGATATACTAATAACTTCGACATATTGTGGATTTTTCCATATTCCTATGCTGTGAACTTTGGCGTATCTTAAATTTGTGCTCTCATTAATCCGGTATGGGAAGTGTTTATATGGATAAATGCAAGTGAAATAAATGGAATTATAACAATTGTTATTTTGATAAATATGTTTAGAAGGTATAAATAATGAAGTTTCTTCAAATGTTAATGGTGGGGGTATTATTCACCGTGAGTTTTGCTGCCTTGTCAGCGGCTGAGCCGGCTCCAGAGACTACCGTCGGTGAGGCATATGCAGATATTATTCGTTCTCTGCCTGCACTTGAACCTATCACCTATCCATCAGCAGTGGAAAAGTACAGGCTTCTGGTCTTTATCGATGATCAATGTGTATATTGCAGTTATGTCGTTAAAAATGTGAAGAAATATACCGATGCGGGCCTGACGATGTCATTTCTTACCGTAACGCCTGGTGCCATTCGCGATTCAGTGATTGCTGATATGGCGCGAGTCTGGTGTTCTTCAGACCGTAAAAAGAGCTTACAAAACGCCATGACCGGTTTTTTACCGAGTAATGACAGCACGGCAGAATGTACCCGCCTGATTGAAAACCAGTCAGCACTTGCCGACAGGCTGGGTGTAAACGCGACGCCGGCGATGGTTGTCATTAATCCTTCCGCTCATACCTTTCTTGGCAGCGTTCCACCAGATAAAATCCTATCAGATCTCCAATAAAGTGCTCTGTATGATTGAGAAGATCGGTCTCTGTTTATAAACGCAATCAGTACCCTATTTTTGCCGTTTGCGTTTGATAATGAATATCACTGTTTTAATAATGTCATATTTTTATTTTTAAGCGTCGGCGCCACAGGGATTATCCGCCTCACGAGAGTTATGCCGATAGTCCGTAGGCGAGCAGCCAAATTTCGCCCTGAACTCACGGGAAAAATACGACATATCACTGAATCCGTAACGCCAGGCAATCTGGCTGATCGGTGTATTTGCATGCAGTGAAGACCGCAGTGCTTCTGCGGATTTTGTCAGCCTTTGGTTTAGCAGATATTTGCCGAAAGAGATGCCGTCTTTCTGAAAAAGCATACTCAGATAACGGGATGATATGCTAAATGACTCTGCAACCGTTGCCGCGGAGAGAGTGTGTTCAGCAAGATGGCTGTTGATCATTATTTTTATCTGGAACAGCAGCCCATGATATGTACCGGCACCGCCTTTGCGCAGCTTGCTCTCGTCGGAAATGATGCTGGTAAGCAGTTCCAGAAACTGGTCATAAAGCATCGCCGCATATTTCTGTGGAATATCGTCTGGCAGCGTCATCAGGTTATTTAGAAACATCTGCAGAAATGGCATTAACTGATGATGCTTTCCAAACGTGCTTGCGACAAAGCGATCCGTTTTCCCCAGCCTCTGCCAGAGATGTTCACCGGGTATCTGCACCACATGCTGCCGCGACTCACCATTGAGGTGCAGCTCATAAGGAAAACGCGTGTTATAAAGCCCGAATTCTCCCTGGCCGAGACAGGCATGATTCCCCGCTTGCACCACAGCCGTTGTTCCTTCGCTGACAAAACTCAACAGTATCAGGTTGTCAGGATGATTCTCCGCGCCTTTGCGCGCTCTCACTACGTCCTGAGCACTGCAATTTATCTCTGATATTCGCAGATTCCCCCAGGAACCCGTTCTGATCGTTCCCGCTTTCGTGCTCCCGGCAAAAGCGCATTCAAGAGGAACGAACGTTCTGCTGATGGCGTCGCGCCAGTAGTCAGTCCGGTCGGCGTATATCACATCAGCGGTATCAAAAATATTCATGCCAGCCCCCCAGTCGTCACTGAAAGACCTTATGCAAACCGCGCGCCAAACCCGTGTTCCGTACCAGACAAGCATCACTTCCTTTATGTCATATCGCTCCGTGATAGCGGGAAGTTATATCTATTTCCTGCTTATTTTACTCACCTGGAGACTGAAGCATGATGAACAAACCTGTTACCGTGGCCTGCGTACAGGCTGCCCCGGCGTTCATGGATCTGGAAGGCACGGTTAATAAAACGATTGAGTTTATTCAAGAGGCAGCCGGTAAAGGCGCAGAACTCATCGCATTTCCAGAAACATGGATACCTGGGTACCCATGGTTTCTGTGGCTGGATTCCCCCGCAGCCAACATGCCTCTGGTTTATCAGTATCATCAGAACTCGCTGGTGCTGGACAGTGAGCAGGCAAAACGCATTGCAAATGCTGCACGGGAAAACACTATCCAGGTCGTTCTGGGCTTCAGTGAACGTGACCACGGCAGCCTTTATATCTCTCAGTGGATCATTGGCAGCGACGGAGAAACGATTGGCACGCGGCGTAAGCTCAAGGCAACGCACGTTGAGCGCACACTTTTTGGTGAAAGCGACGGTTCTTCGCTAACCACCTGGGAAACACCACTGGGTATCCTCGGAGCACTCTGCTGCTGGGAACACCTGCAGCCGCTTTCACGCTATGCGATGTATTCACAGCATGAAGAGATTCACATCGCCGCCTGGCCGAGCTTCAGCCTTTATACCAGTGCAACGGCCGCACTGGGCCCTGAAGTAAACACGGCGGCCTCACGCCTTTATGCTGCGGAAGGGCAATGCTTCGTTATCGCCCCTTGTGCGATTGTTTCCCATGAAATGATCGACCAACTCTGCCCTGATGACACCAAAAAACAACTGCTCAGCGCTGGCGGCGGCCATGCCCGTATTTACGGCCCTGATGGAAGAGATTTGGCCCCCCCGTTGGAAGAAAATCAGGAAGGGCTGCTCATTGCGACGCTGGATCCCGCCGCAATCACCTTCGCCAAGTTTGCCGCCGATCCGGTAGGCCACTATTCCCGCCCGGATGTAACCCGGCTGCTTTTTAATTGTTCGGCTAACACGCCGGTAGTCAAAACGGAACCGGCATCTGATTTGCTGGGTGAATTACCCGCAGAGGAGGATGAATAGTATGGAATCTGCTATTCCAAAACATCTGCGTGTGTTGCGCCACTATCCGGCCGCTTTGCCCGAAGGCCATCATCCACCTTTTCCGGCCTGGACCGCCCGTTTTCCCCCGCTTACCGGGCAGGTCGTGATGGCTTATTTTGGCGTTCAGGGTGAGGAAGTTATTAATCCGTCGGCCCTGCAAGAGGTGATTAACCGTTTTTCGTTAACTGACGGCCCTGCGCACTGGGACATGGCCTCATGCACGGACGAAATGGGATTTCACAACCTGATGGCCATTGCCTACTGGTCATCCCCAGAGCAGTTTCAGAACTGGAAGCAGAGCAGCCTGTTTTCCGAATGGTGGGCATCAGCGGAAAGGGAAAATGGCGAATACGGTTTCTTTCTGGAAGTGGTTAGCCCCGAGTCGGACCGTTTTGAAACGATTTTCTCTGATAAGGGGGCGCCTGAAGGCGTTGCCTGTCTTGGTGAGGGAATGAGCGGCGAGATGATTGAGCACGGTTATTGGGGCAGCGCCCGGGACCGCCTGCCAGCGGCCCAACAAACCCAATTGGAGGGGAGCCAAAAGGCTCAAAGCCGGAAATCATCGGGGAAACGCGTGGTACTGTCTGGCCGGCAGAACCTTTGCCTGATTCGCTCCGGGCAGGACTGGTCCGATACGCGCGAGGATGAAAGAACAAAATACATTACCGACGTTGAACCGGTATTGCGCGAGGGCATGCACTTCCTTAGAGACCAGGGCCATACCGTAGGATGCCTGAGCTGCCGTTATATGGCGGTGATCGATTCAGCCACGAATGGCAAGACGGAAAAAACGTTCGGGCTGGCCCACTTTACCGATATGGCGGCGCTGGAGCTTTGGGCAAAAAGTCATCCGACGCATGTCGCCATATTCGGAGAATTTATGCGCTATGTGAAAGCGCTGAATTTTAATATTTCGCTTCGCTTATGGCATGAAATCGCCGTAGTGCCTGCCAGCGCGCAACACTTTGAATACATCAACTGTCATCCGAAAACGGGCCTTTTAGGGCAGCGCTGTGGGGAGTCGTCATGAAAAAAGTCTGTGGTAGTCTCGGAGCGCTTTTTGCCGCTCTGCTCAGCCAGCCGGTTTATGCGCTGGAGTTTTCTCCGGGCGATTATGAAATGCTGCCGGCAGATAAGAGCCTGTTGCTGGCATATTTTCAATACGCCCACAGTGATGCCTATTTCTCGCAGGGCAATAAGCAACAGGGCGATTATCGGCTGCGTACCGAAGCAAGCCTGCTGCGTTTTATACATGCCTTCCGCCCACAGGAAAATATCAGCATCGAACCGCAGATGATCCTGCCCTTGATCAAGGCCAGCGCGTTGGGGGATGCCAGTGCGCTTGGGGAATCATCAGGAATGGGGGATATCATACTGGGCGTCCCGTTCAAGTTCGATCTGGCTGGCGCTGGCGTGAACATTGTCTCACTGGCACCGTTTATTTATCTGCCGAGCGGGGCATATGACAATGAAAAATCGGTAAACGCCGGTGAAAACCGTTGGCGCTATCTGCTCCAGGGAGTATGGATACACCATTTTTCTGATTCATGGGCGTTTGAAACCGGTGCGGACGTATCGTGGGTGAGCAGAAATAACGAGTATGGTGCGGATAAAGCCACGCTGAAGCAAACGCCCCGTTATGAATACCAGGCCTATTTGCGTTATAACCTGACGCCCGCCACGCAGTTTGGCATTGGCGGTGGCTGGATAACCGGTGCGCAAAGCAGCATTAACGGCCAGGACCAGCATGACAAGCTCGATAGCACTTACATGCGTATTTCGGCTTCTCATTTCATTACGCCGAAAATGCAACTTCAGGTATCCGGTGGGCGAGATCTGTCGGTTGAGCAGGGGTTCAGGCAAGACACCAGTATCAGCCTCCGACTGGGTTTCCTTTTTTAACCTCTGGGCCAGAGTTTGCGGAAGTTTGCGGGGTGATGCTCATCGGTATTCATACCCTATATTTTAATGCTGCTGCTCTGGCTCTCTTATTATCTGGTTGGCCGTTCATTTTATGATAATTAATTCTCGCGGAAGATAAAGAGAGGCTATAGCCGGGAATAACCAGGCGTTGTGAAATTATCGGAAACTCCACTGTACACTCATGGCGAATATGGTAGGTAAAATGATCCCGCCTTCAATAGCAAAGCGATCGGTAAAATTGTATTGGACCGCATGGTAGATATAGGGGGAGAAGCCTATGCCGGTCAATTTCTTGGCCGTCCTGTATGTCCCCGCATCCCCGCAATGGCTGAATGTACTAAAGAAGAACTCGCCGGTATATGCATATACGCCCTTAAACGTCCAGCCGCTATCCCATGATATCCAGTCCCGCCTGGCCCCCAGGGATAAACAACGATCGTCAAAACTGTTCTTCATCGTGCCAATTAATACGCTGTATTTTGAGTCTGCTGACAGCTTGCGCTCAACGGAGAAAAAGTGGTTGTTAAACATCTCGTTATACTGGCCATGATTCCCTGTCATATGATAGACAAACGAACCCGTATTGACTGAGTATAAATTTATCTCGTTTGCATCAGCTGGCGTCATTGAGAATATGAGTAAAGCATATATTGAACCACTCAATATCTTTAGCATTAAAAGCCCGATGAATAAACTTAGATAAGAATAAAATGCGATATTATCATATATGTTTTAAACAAAACCTCAACCACGGCCAGATACTATTTAAACCGTATAAAACCCGTGAAATAATCCGCGTGTGCTCCCGCATCACGCGGTTTTCGATTTCCCTTAGGACGATTCGCGTTGATTAACCCTAAAGACCGAATGCTTCATAGCTCTCACTGGCAGTATCAGCGCTTTCGGTCATCCGAATGATGGGGGGGATTTCCATGGTTGTCACCATGATGTCTGTCCGGATGGCCGTGCCCGCCGACTATGCAGCCACTCAACAAAAGCACTGAAGTCAGGCAGAGAATAGCGGTTAGTTTTTTCATGATTCTTCCCCGTATAAGGTCTTTATTATCCCATCGTCCAGAGAGTCAGTAGATGCATGATGTCAGTAATAAGCATCTGAACTGCTCGGTACAGTCTAGTCACTGTTTACTGAAAATCAACGGGCTCTGGGATATGAAAAGGAATATTGAGAATATTCTACGCGTGAAAATATAGGGCCACTTTGATTAGCGGCAGCAAATAAAAACGATCGTAGAAGAGGGAGGATGTTTGCGTAACCATCCTCCATCAGCCTATCTGTGATTGTTGCTGTTAATGCCCGTTGACGCTTTCTAACAGGATAGCCGTCACGATGCCGGTAGCGGCGGCGATCAGGACATAATTCCCGTTGATATACGCCCAGTTCTGGCCGCGTGGCGGTTGATAAAGCCCGCGTGCGCGCCAGTCTTTTACCCTGTAGTTATCCGCGCGGAAACCTTGCGGTACGGGTTTCCCTTTGCGGAAGTCATGGCCGCTCCAGGTGAAATGGTCCCTGGATTGTGGATGTTTTACATTTTGTTGCCGGTTATCGGCATGTTTCGGCGCCTGTTGATGTTGCGGAGCCTGTTGATGTTTCGAAGTCTGTTGATGTTGCGGAGACTGTTGATGTTGCGGCTGTTTGATTGGCTGATCGCCAGGGCCACGCCCATCGGCTTGCGCAGTGAACGTTGACAGCGATCCTGCCAAGGCAACACTCAGTATCAGTAGGGAAGCGACTTTCTTCATTTTTACCACCTCTTATTACTCTCACTAACGACCCGGTTTCTTTTGCGGGTCAGCCGATATTCAACACGAACTTCAATGGTAATGACCAGATCCTAGTACATGTCTGGCGTTTGGCTTAGCCAGGTTGTGCTTAGCTGAAACCGCCTCCCAGGGATTGCCAAAGGGTAATACGGTTTTCCAAGTCGGTCTGCTGCAGGGTAATCAACTGTTCCTGTGCTGACCATAGGGATCGCCGGGCGGTCAGAACGCTCAGGTAATCCGCAGAGCCGGCGCGATAAAGGCGCTCTGCTGAATCCAACGCTTGCTGTGCGGCCGCGACATAGTTGCGCTGGGCATCCAGTTGCTCGTTAAGCGTTTCCCGGCGGGCAAGTGCGTCAGCAACATCCCGGAAGGCAGACTGAATGGTTTTTTCATAGGTGGCTATCAGCCCCTGCTGCTGAGCTTGCGCATAACGCAACTGTGCGAGATTGCTGCCGCCGGCAAACAAGGGCAGGGTGACGGAAGGTGAAAATGCCCAGATGCGTGAGCCGTGGCTGAACAGGTTGGAGAGTGAATCACTGCCCACGCCGGCACTGGCGGTCAGGGTAATGCTCGGGAAGAAGCTGGCCCGCGCGGCGCCAATGTTGGCGTTTGCGCTTTTTAGATTGTGTTCCGCTTCCTGAACGTCCGGGCGGCGCAGCAGGACGGAAGACGACACGCCCGCAGGCACCAGAACGATGCTGTCATCTGTCAACGATTCCAGTAAACCCGGTAACAGCGAGGCCGGCACGCTGGCGCCGACCAGCAAATCAAGCGCATTTTTATCCTGCATGACCAGCGTCTGGTAGCTGGCCACGCTCGCCCGCGCCTGTTGATAGACCGTTTGCGCCTGCGCCACATCAGAACTGGCCGCTACGCCGGCCTGCTGGCGGCGCAGCGTGACGGCCAGCGAATCAGCAGCAGACTGCAGCGTGTTTTTCGCCAGGGCCAGGTTACTGTTGTCGGCGGCGAGCGTCAGCCAGGCAGTGGTAGTGTCGGCGATTAGGGTGAGGCGCGTACTCAATGCAGTATATTCGCTGGCAAGCCAGGTTTCCCGGGCGGCGCGCGTCAGGCTTTGATTACGGCCGAACAAATCCACTTCAAAGCTGGATATGGCCCCTTGCGCCTCGGCGCTTTCACTGACGCCGTATGCCAGCGTGCGGCTTCGGGTAAGGCTAAGATCGGCATCCAGCGCCGGAAACAGTGAACCGCGCTGTTCGGCATACAACGCCCGGGCGGCGGCGATATCAGCCAGTGCTTTCTGCAAATCCCGGTTGCTATGCAGGGCCTGGCCGACCAATGTCTGCAGGCGCGGATCGGCAATCACGCGTTTCCAGCCCGCCAGTTCAGCGGCGGCCGGGTTCGCCGATGCCTGCCCGGTGGCGCCCGGCCATACGGCCGGAACCGGTGGGGCGGGGCGTTGCCACTCAGGATCCAGGGAGACACAGCCCGCCAGAAACAGCGCCAGGAAAACAGGGGTGAAACGTATCATTGTGAACCTCCGCTAACCCGACGGCGGAAAACGCCTTTTACCAGTACAAAGAACAGCGGCACGAAGAAGATGGCCAGCAGGGTGGCGGTAAGGGTGCCGCCGATAATACCGGTGCCGATGGCGATACGGCTGTTGGCGCCGGCGCCGGTAGCCAGCGCCAGCGGCACCACGCCGGCGATAAACGCCAGCGAAGTCATCAGGATGGGGCGCAGACGGGCGCGGGCAGCGTTAAGCGCCGCTGAGCCAAGCGAAAGACCTTGCTGCACGGCAGCCTCCGCGAACTCAACGATCAAAATGGCGTTTTTCGCCGATAGCCCGATGGTGGTCAGCAGCGCCACCTGGAAGTAGATGTCGTTATTCAGGCCGCGCAGCGAGGTGGCCAGCACGGCGCCAAGGAGGCCGAGCGGGATGACCATAATGACGGAGAGCGGCACGGACCAGCTCTCGTAAAGCGCCGCAAGGCACAGGAAGACCACCAGTATAGAAATGGCATATAGGCTGATGGCCTGCCCGCTGGCCAGTTTCTCCTGCAGTGACAGGGCGCTCCACGCCCAGGTGGAACCCGGCGGCAACGCGTCGGCCAGCGCCTCCATTTTTGCCATTGCCTCGCCCGAGCTGAAGCCATCCGCATTTTCGCCCTGGATCTCATAGGCGGAAGAACCGTTATAGCGCGACAGGCTTTCCGGCCCCCAGATCCAGCGCGTCGTGGCGATGGCGGAGAACGGCGTCATTGCGCCCGATGAACCACGGACAAACCATTTTTCCAAATCGGAAGGCTTAGAGCGGAATTGGCCATCACTCTGAAGGTAGACGCGTTTTACCCGCCCCCGGTCCACAAAGTCATTGACGTAGGTACCGCCCCAGGCCGTCGAGAGCGTGGTGGTCACATCACTCAGCGCCAGGCCGAGCGCCACGGCTTTCGCGTTGTCGGTATCTACCTGCAACTGGGACGTTTCAGGCAGCGTATTGGCGCGAACGGCGTGCAGCTCCGGGCTTTGAGCCGCCTGCTGTATCAGTTGGTTACGCAGGTTCAGCAGTTCATCACGATCGGTGGAGCCGCTGGCCATCAGCTCAAAGGTGAAGCCGCTGCTCTGGCCCAGCCCCTGAACGGAAGGCGGGGTGAGGGCAAAAATGCGCGCGTCACGGATAGCGGCCAACTGCCGCGTGGCTTTTGCCGATATCGCGGCTGCGGAGTCTTCTTCACCCTTGCGTTGATCCCAGCTATTCAGTTTGACGAAGGCCATACCGGCATTCTGCGCGCTGCCGGTGTAGTTAAACCCGGTGATGGTGAAAATAACGTCGGTATTATCTTTTTCTTCGTTCAGGAACCAGTCGGTGATTTGTTGGTTTACCGCATCGGTGCGGCTGGCCGCCGCGCCGGCCGGCAACGAAGCCTGGAGCATGATTTCGCCCTGATCTTCGTTGGGCAGAAAGCTGGCCGGCAGCCGCCACATCAGCAGCGCCATCACCAGGCCCAGCGCTGCGTAAACCATCATCAGCGCGACCGGGCGCCGCAGCACCCGCAGAACGTTGCGTCGGTAGCCGCGTTCCGTTCTGTCATAAAAGCGGTTGAAGCGGGCAAAGAACCCTTTGCTGCGGGGCGTATTGTGCCGCAGCAACATGCCGCACAGCGCCGGCGTCAGCGTTAGCGCCACGACAACCGACAGCGTCATGGCCGCGATGATGGTGACGGAGAACTGGCGATAAATCACGCCGGTGGCGCCGCCAAAGAAGGCCATGGGAAGGAACACCGCCGACAGCACCAGGGCGATAGCCACCAGCGCACCGGAAATTTCCGCCATTGATTTTTCCGTGGCCGCTTTGGCGTCAAGCCCTTCATCGCGCATGATGCGTTCCACGTTTTCCACGACGACGATGGCATCATCAACCAGCAGGCCGATGGCCAGCACCATGGCGAACAGGGTCAGGGTATTGATGGAATAGCCAAACAGCGAGAGGACGCCAAACGTGCCCAGTAACACCACCGGAACGGCCAGCGCCGGGATCAGCGTCGCCCGGAAGTTCTGCAGGAACAAATACATGACCGCCACCACCAACACGATGGCTTCAATCAGGGTTTTGACCACATCCTCGACGGACAATTTGATAAATTCGGTGCTGTCCTTGGGATAGGCGACGGCATAGCCTTCGGGCATATTGCGCTGGTATTCGGCGATCTTTTCCTTCACCAGCGTAGAGGTTTGCAGCGCATTGGCGCCGGGCGCCAGCATCACGGCGAGCCCCGCCGCCGGGTGGCCGTTAAGCTTCGCCGTCATATTATAGGCCTGGCTGCCCATTTCGACGCGGGCCACATCACCCAGCCGGACGATGGCGCCCGCGCTGTCGTTTTTGATAATAATATTGCGAAACTGTTCCGGCGTCTGTAAGCGCGACTGGGCGTTCACCGTTGCCGTCAACTGCTGTTTCTCCGGCGCCGGGAGGCCGCCGATTTTCCCCGCCGATATCTGCACGTTTTGCGCCTGAATAGCGGCCGCGAGATCCCCCGGCATCAGCGAATACGAAGCCAGTTTGGTCGGATCCATCCAGATGCGCATGGCGTATTCGCCGCCGAATACCGTCAGCTCGCCGACCCCGGCCACCCGGGCCAACGGATCCTGAAGATTACTCACCAGCCAGTCGCCAATATCGGCGCTGGATGACTGATTGGTTTTGTCGTAGAGCGCCAGAATCAGCAGGTAGTTGGACTGGGATTTTGTCACGGTCACGCCAACCTGCTGCACCTCGGTCGGGAGCCGCGATTCCGCCTGCTGGATCTTGTTTTGCACCTGCACCTGTGCGGTGTCGGCATCGGTGCCTTGCGCAAAGGTCACGGTGATGGTTACCGTGCCTTCCGATGTGCTGCTGGAGCTGAAATAGAGCAGGTTATCCAGCCCGGTCAGCTGTTGTTCGATAACCTGCGTCACGCTGTTTTCCAGCGTTTGGGCGGAAGCGCCGGAGTAGGTGGCGCTGATGCGGATAGAGGGGGGCGCCACATCCGGATACTGTGCTACCGGGAGAATACGGATGGCCAGCAGGCCCGCCAGCATAATCAGGATGGCGATGACCCAGGCGAATACCGGATGATTAACAAAGAAACGGGAAAACATCAGGATTTGCCTCCCGCCTGTTCCGCGGCAACGGGGCTGACTGCCTGGCCCGCGCTCACCTTGTCGGTGCCCTCGATGATCAGGCGGTCGCCGTCCTGCAGGCCGTTGACGATCAGCCAGCGATCGCCGACGGCATCACCGGTGGCCACCTGGCGTTTTTCGACTTTATTCTCTGCCGTGACGACCAGCGCGGTCGCATTGCCTTTCGCATCGCGGGCAATGCCCTGCTGAGGGGCCAGAATGGCGTTTTGTACCATCCCTTCGTTAATTCTGGCGCGGATATACATTCCCGGCAGCAGCAGATGTTGCGGGTTGGGGAAGACGGCGCGCAGGGTAACGGAGCCGGTCGCTTCGTCCACCGCCACTTCCGTGAGCTCCAGGCGCCCTTTCTCTGGGTATTCCGACCCATCTTCCAGAACCAGGGTGACACTCAGGGTATCATTATTGGTCGCCAGGGCCTGTTTGCGCAGGCGCAGCAAATCCCCGCTGGAGCGGGTGACATCAACATACATGCTGTCCAGCGCCCGGATGGTGGTGAGCGCCGTATCTTGCTGCGCGGTGACCAGCGCGCCGGGCGTCACGCTGGAAATACCAATTCGCCCACTGATCGGGGCGCTGACCGTTGTCCAGGCCAGCTGGATCCGCGCGCTTTCCAGTGCCGCCTTCTTCTCGCTTTCACTGGCCTGATCCTGTTCACAGGCGGAACGGGCATCATCGGCATCCTGGCGGGAAACGTCGTTGGTTTTGACTAACTGCGCATAGCGGCGGGCTTTGGCGCAGTCACTGCGCAGCAGCGCCTGGGCATTTTTCAGAGCTGCGGCGGCTTGATCAAAAGAAGCCTGGTAAGTGGCCGGGTCAATCTGGTAGAGCGCCTGGCCCGCCTTCACATCATCGCCTTCGCGGAACAGCCGCTGCTGGATTAATCCACCCACTTGTGGGCGCACTTCCGCCGTCATGGTGGAGACGGTACGGCCGGGGAGTTCACTGATAACGTTAAAAGGGGCTGCACGGAGAGTCGCAATACCAACCTGAACCGGCGGCACCGATGAAACGGGAGCCTGCGTGTTGTCACAACCCACCAGCATGACCGCCGCCAGGAGGCAAAATTTTCGAAGAGCCATTAATGTTACCCATAAGCTGAATTGACAAAATCTTGCCCCGATAGCAGACAAAAAATACCTCGCATCGCGTTGTCATCGCGGGTGGTTCGGCCTCGCGGAAATGGCCGTTGCCTGCTTTGCCGGCGAATCGGCAAACTCTTTACCATACGGTACCGTACAGTTTTATGTGCGGGAGGAATTATTGTCAAGGGAAACATCGCGACACATACGTACACATTTTCCCCGGCTGGGGGAAGGTATGGTGTAACGGCTTGCAGATGCAGGAATAATCCTGTCTGATGAACCTTTTCACCGGTCGGCTTTTTTTGGGTTTTTAACGGCGGTGCAATCGGGGAATCGACGACAGCCGGCCGTGCCCTGATTGGTCAGGAGGCGTTTTTGTGCGCACGCCGCCAGGTAAATCTGCCCTCACGTTAAAGGCACGATGCCAGCGCTCACATCTCCGGCTGCTGCTTGCTGGTTTAACCCTTGGTTTATGATGGATAATGGGCAGGTCTTACCTCTTAACGCACAAATATGGCATACTTGGCCATATTAACTGCACTGTTTAGTTATTTATTTGACTTACTGCCGTCCTTGATCTCAGTAAAACAATAGCGAGAGACCGATGAGAAAATTAACAGAAGAACGGCGACAAGCCATCATTACCGCGGCTGCACAGCTTTTTCAGGAAATAGGGTATGAGCGTGCGTCGATGGATGCCGTCGCCAGACGCGTTGGGGGTTCTAAAGCAACCCTGTATAACTATTTCGCCTCGAAAGAAGCGCTTTTTGAAACGGTCGTACGTGCCTACAGCGCGCGTTTTATGGCCGATGCGGCGGATTCACTGACGGAACCCGGCAGTGAGGCGCTTTCTCTGGAACAAAAGCTGACCCGATTTGGTGAACGTATGCTGCAGGTGCTGGCCGGCGATAACCAGGCGCTGCAGATTTACCGGGTTGTGGTGGGCGAGGCCGGGCATTCCGATATCGGTAAACTTTTTTACGAATCCGGAATTCAGGACAGTATGGCAAAACTGGCTCACGTGATGGCCGATGCGATACAAAAAGGTGAGCTGGAGGACGGCGATCCGATGTTCCGGGCGATGCAGTTCGCCACGCTGGTGAAGGCGGAGACGGACATTTTACTGTTTCAGCGTGAATTGCCGCGTTATACCACGGCGCAGATCAAGCAAATGGTCAACAGCGGTGTCCGCTTGTTCCTCCACGGCGCCGTACCGCAGGGCGAAAGTAAAAACTAGCCTGTGGTGGGCTGGGTGAGTACCGGCCCGCCTGCTCTTCCCCATCGCAGGCACCCTTCCTGTCACTAACCCGACGTCAGCAATGCAGCCCAATGATTGATATCACACATGACGGCCTGTATAAGGCTTGACAATTTTTCCCCATTCAATAAACTGAACCGTACAGTTAATTAATCGGTTGGTTATGGAGTGTGGATATGAAAATTGTTGCGTTGGTAGGGTTGGTTTCATCCGTGCTGCTCCTGTCGGGCTGCGTGTCTCTGTTCTGATGAGCAGCGTATTTTTTATTAATCAGGAGCCAGTATGAAGATCCTTGGTTTGATTGGTGTCATCACCACCGTGCTGATGTTAAGCGGCTGCCTTTCTATCGGCAGCCATCTGTAAAAGGCGGCAAGTTGTGTTCTGGCCGGGCCGGGTTAACCTACCCGGCTTTTTTATGCCGTTAATTTGCTGTGTTGAGCGCTGCGCGAAAGGCTGCGCAACGCATTTTGGCTCGTTTTCCCGTTACTCCCCTTGGCAGGTTGCCGCGCTATTGGCTGACCAGCGCGCGGCGGTTTGCGCAATCTGGGTCGCCATCTGTGCCGTCAGGCCCTGCCAGGCGCTAAACAGCTGCGTATAGTCGCCGGTTGCGTTTTGCGTTAAATGGCTGCTGCATACGATCCGGCTGCGTTGCTCCCCGCGCCGGGTCGACAGGCTCCAGGTCGCATCCAGGCTGGCGGCATTGCCCGGCCAGCTATCAAAACGCCTGATTTGCACCAGGATCCGCACCACCGGTTTATCGTCCTCACGCGCCAGCCCCGAGACATCCTGCGTTGCCAGGCGCTGCGTGATGTGTGCCGACAGCGCCGTCTGGAGTTCATCGCCCAGCGGGCTTAGCCAGCGATCGTTATCCAGCACGGCAACGCTGCTGTCCCCCTGGCGGACGATCACCTGTTGCGTATCCAGTTGGGCCGGCACCCCAACCGGCAGCAGCTCAATGACAAACGGCGCCGGCGTGGCCATGCTGGCGAGCGGGGCCGGGCTGACCAGGGTGTGGTAACGCACCTGCGGTGATGAGCAGGCGGCCAGGAATAGCGCGCTGCTAATGATCCAGGGCCGGAACGGGCGTTTCATCAATGTTTTCCTCCAGCGGGCGCGGGGAGATTGCCCGCATTTTCCAATACGGCGGCATCGCGCGGCCGCCCCTGCAACAGCGATTCAGGATGGCGATCGAGTTGATCGGTCAGGCTGCGAACGGCGCGCAACGTCCGGGTGGCTTCCTGCAGCGTTTGCATGAAGTTAATCAATAACGGTGAGTCTTCCGCCAGCAGATCCTGGGCATTTTCCGTGGTCTTCTGCGTTTGCTTCATCAGGCGGTTTGCCGCCGGCAACGTCTGGTTGTTCACCATGCTGAGCGTTTTACTGAGTTCGCTTAGGGTGCCGTTTAAATTATTGCCGATGGATTCCAGCGGCATTTTATTGATTTTCGTTACGATGCCGGCCATCTGTTCCTGAATTTTATCGAAGCCGCCGCTGATGGTGGGCAGTTGCAACGGCTTGGCCGAGATATCGAACTTCACTTTTGGCGCGTCGGGAACAAAATCAATGGCGATATACAGTTGCCCGGTCAGCAGGCTGCTGGGCACCGCCTGTGCGCGCAGGCCGTTAGCGACCAGATCGCGGGTGAACAGGGCCGTCTCATGAGCGACATTGTCTGAGGTGGTCTGTGGCAGCTTGTTCAGCACGTTCCCCATGCGGGATGGATAAACCTCTATGCCCACCACGGTCGGGAACCGGTAACCTTTCGGGTTGTAGTCCAGATTGATGGAAACCACCTTGCCGATTTTTACGCTGGAAAACTCCACCGGCGCGCCGACGGTCAGGCCATGCACCGTGCGCTCAAAACGCAGTTGAAAGGAGATGGCCGGGCCGTCGGCCGGAGACATAGCGGTATCTCGGTCTGGCGCCAGGGTAAATGTAGTCGGTTTGTTTTCGCCGGCCGTTGAATCTGCTTCCGGCGTGGCGAAAGCGATGCCACCGGCAATGATAGCGGCGACGCTCTGGGTTTTTAAACGAAAACCGTCGCTTCCCACGGAAAGATCCACCCCGCCGGCATTCCAGAAGCGGGAATTGGCGGTGACCAGCCGATCATAGGGGGCTTCGATAAATACCCGCAGATCGACGCCCTTACCGTCTTTGCGCAACTGATAGGAGGCAATGCGCCCCACCTGAACCCGGCGATAATAAACCGGTGAGCCGATATCCAACGAGCCGAGATCGTTTGCCGCAATGATGAACTGGCTGCCCGGCGTATCGCTGATGATGGCTGGCGGAATTTCAAGCCCGGTAAATTCGGTGCGGCTGTCGGACGATTCACCGCGATCGACGCCGATATAGGCACCGGAAAGCAGGGTGTCGATACCGCTAACACCACTGACGCCGACGCGCGGCCTGACCACCCAAAAACGGGTGTCGGCACGGGTCAGGTTGTCCGCGCTTTTCGTCAGTTGCACCTTGACCAGCACCTGTGAATTATCGCTGCTTAGCGTAATTTCTTTGACGGTGCCAACGGTGACATCTTTATATTTGACGGCCGTTTTACCGGCTTCAAGCCCGGCGGCGCTGCGAAAGGCGATCGTGATTTCCGGCCCGGCGGCAAGCCGGGCCTGGATGAGCATGGAGAGGGCGATCAGCAGTGCAATCACCGGAACCAGCCAGATAAGGGCATTGCGCCAATGCCGGCGGGCAAGCACTGGTTCGCCAGGTTGCGGACGCATCATTCATCACCTTCCCAGATTAATTTTGGATCAACACTTAAGGCTGACAGCATGGTCAGTATCACCACCAGAGCAAAGAACAGGATGCCGGCCCGTGGCTCGGCTTCGCTCAACGAATGGAAGCGCACCAGCCCGCAGACCACCGCCACAACCACCACATCCAACATGGACCAGCAGCCGATCCACTCGGTAATGCGGTACAGCCGGGTGCGTTCACGCCGGGCCCAGCGGCTTTTTCGGCCGGCCGAGATCAGCAGTACGCTTAACGATAAAAACTTCATACAGGGGATCACTACGCTGGCGATAAAGATAATGGCGGCGATGCCATAGGAGCCGCCACGCCAAAACTCCAACACGCCAGACAGGATGGTGCTTTCGCTACCCCGGCCAAACAGGCTGGTGTACATCACCGGCAGGATATTGGCGGGAAGATAGAAAATCATGGCGGCAATCAGAAAGGCCCAGGCGCGCGTGTGGTTTTCCGCGTGCCCGCCAGCCAACAGGGCACCGCAACGGGGGCAATGTGGGGGATGGCTGGCGCCAGGTTGCGCATCGCAAACCAGCCCACAGAGGGGGCAGCCGCGAACCTGCATTTGCCGGGCAAAAGGGGCGTTATTCATGATGAGCCTCTTCGCGGATAGGCAACAGCGCCCACAGCGGGCGCAGATCTCGGCGGGTGACGAGGATAATCAGCACGGCCGATGCCGCTAGCGCCCAACCGCCGGCGGCGGGCGCAACCTCCAGCAAGGAGGACAGCTTGACGGCGGCGACCAGAAAGCCCAGTACGCCGACTTCCACCATGCTCCAGGGGCGCAGCCAGACCAGCGCTTTCATTATGGTGATAAACCCCGGCGCGGCACGGCGATAGTGGGCAAACAGCAGCAGCCAGGCCAGCAGAATGATCTGCAGGAAGGGGGCGGCAATCAGCAAAAAAAGGCTACACAACGCCAGCAACGGGAATGCTTCCCCTGGCGATAGCGCCCATGCGGCCTGCCAAAGCGTAACGTCATTGGTTACGCCATGAAAACCGACACGCATCACCGGGTAAATACAGGCGATGGAAAAAGCGATGGCGGCGGCCAGGGTCAGCGGCAGCGCACGGTATATGCCGCGGCCGTCGCCCTGCCAGAGTACGGCATGGCAGCGTTCGCACAGCGCGGTGTTGCCAGCCGTATACGGCCGATAGCGGTAGACGCTGTCACACTGTGGGCAGACGGTCAGATGCGGGTATGTTTTCATGTTCAGGCACGGAAAAGCCATTGTGGTAGACGATAAAAGCGCAGCCGGTTCAAAGAACCGGTCTGCCGCTGTGGTTTAATGATGACATTCAGTCATCGGCTTGCCCTGGTGTGGCGTTTTATCATTGGGCCAGCGGGGATAACCCCCGCTTTGCCCGCAACATGGCTGATTAGAAGCTGTAGCTGAAGCCGGCGGAAACCACGCCCACACCGTCTTTATCGACCATTGGGCTGTTTTTCACTTCGTCCGGCAGCGCTTCATAACGGGCAGAGACAAAGGTGGTCCACGCCGGTGTCACGTGGTAACGCACCGCCAGCTCGGCATACGGCGTGAAGCTGTCTTGCGGGTCATACGCGGCCAGCCCGCTGCGCTGCGATTCACGCTGGCTAACGCCAAAGTAATATTTGTTCTGGTCTTTGCTGTCCCAGCGCACGCCCACTTTAGGCACCAGTTCCCAATCGTTGAGCGTTATCGGGTACAGGTAGGCGGCATTGGCGGAAATACCATCGCTGTTGTCCAGGACATCGCCGGCAACCGAAGCGTTGAAATGGCCGAAATCGGTACGCAGGGTGTATTCCACGCCGGCAACGGCGGTGGAGTCACGCCGATCCAGCAGTTTCATGCGGCGATCGTCACTGTCTTTCGGCCTGAACTGGCGTGGGTCATAGGCGGCAAAGACATCAAGCTGATTGACATCATCCTTCCACAGATGCACACCGCCTTTGATGCCATGAAAAAACAGATAGTCGCTGTCATAGCTGATCACCGGGAAAGGGAATACGGTGGGATCCGTTTCACGATACGGGCTTTGGGCCACCCCGGCGGAAAGCCCCAGCGCCAGGCCATCGGCCAGCGCCGGTGCGGAACCGAGCACGGGAAGTAACAGCAACGCATGACATTTCCGAACAGAAAGGCTTTTCATGATATTGTCTCTTTACGCTTGAATCAGTGAATTTCAGCCCCCGATCGGGGGCTATTTCAATATCCCGGCTAGTTCTTCAGCACCTTTGTCGATCCCCACTTCGGCCGCGCTAAGCGAGCCGACGCTGGCGGAGACATTCATGGCGTTCGGATACTGTTTGGCGACATAGGCATGCAGCAGGGTGTTGGTCGCTGCGTCGTAAACTTCAACGGCATAGTTTACTGAACCGCTGAACATCCCCTGACCACCGCGGATTGACTGTACGATGTTATAGGGGCCGCCGGCCAGATCGAATTTGGTTACCGTGCCGACAACCTGGGTGGTGGTATCGGCCCCGGTGAGGGTCAGCTTCAGGCGCAGAGTGCCTGGTGCGGGGGCGGATACTTCGCGAAAGCGTGGGCGCAATTCTTCGGCAAACTTTTTCTGCATGTAGCTGGCGAGCTGCTGGCGCTCTGCTGGCGCCATATCGCCGAACTGGTTATCCGCTCCGTTATAGAGGATGACCGGATCGATAATGATGCTGTTGTATTTCTGCCAGTCCACCTGAGGGGCGTAGCGATAGGGAATACGATCGGCGTTATCGCCGGTATTGGCAGTCAGCTTAGTCGCCGAGTCGATACCGGTATAGCGGACGGGCGGATTACTGGAGCAGCCGGTAATCAGGATGGCAAGGCTTAACAACAAGGGGCTTGCAGCCCGGGATAACGTCATCATCTCAAATGTCCTGTAGTGTTTAGGGAGTAGTTACATGATTGTTTTTGGCATTCAACGCCGCCATTTCCGATGGATAAGGCGCTGCGTTTATCCTTAAAAAGGCCGCCAGGCAAAGCGTGACGACCATGAAGACAATGCATCATAACTGTACGGGATAGTTTTAATTACTCTCATTACGTTGTCAACAAAATGTTTCGTATTTACTTTCGTGTTTGGCTTCGGGGGGAATGGACTTAAGATCGGGAAAGGGATGTTGTGTTGGCGGGGGCGTTAATGTTGGGCTAGTGGGATACGCGGTGACGACAGCCGAGGAAGATCCGCCTGTCGCTGGTCGATAATGATGACGGGGCCTTCGTTGATGTGTAGATGGGGATTTTCCCGATCCATCTCCGATTCTGCGGCTTGGCGTCAGCGCCCTGTTTCTGCGGATTTTTCTAGCGCTTTGCCAGGCTTAATAACTAGTTAGCCAGGCGTAGCCCCCGGGCGACAATCTTCTTGAATTCTGCGCACTGGGTATGCTCTTGTTCCGTACAGTTAGCTGCATGTTTCAGACCATGGCTTAACAACCGGAGTTTGCGAATGGTGTTATCGATCTCCAGTGCCCGGCTATGCAATTTTTCCCGGTCGATAGTCAGCTTATCCTGTGGCCCGAACATCGCGGCCATTTCATCAAGGGTGAACCCTGCAACCTGACCTAATGTTATTAACTGCAATTTAATCAGCACATCTTCATGGTACTGCCTTCTCAAGCCGTTACGGCCAACAGATCGAATAAGCCCTTTTTTCTCATAAAAACGCAGCGTTGAAGGCACTACGCCGGAGAGTTTTGCGACTTGCCCAATATCCAGTTCTTTCATCGTTGACTTAAACCTGACTTCAAGTTGCACAATGACCGCCAGTTTAACATTTACAGGTAAATGAGAAATAGCATATGGGTACTGAACTCATTTTTAGCATGGTTATAACGGGGATCGGCGCAACGCTGATTATGGATATTTGGACACTGTTTCAGAAGCACGTGTTGCGTATTCCAGCGCTGAACTATGCGTGGGTCGGCCGCTGGATTTTATGGATGCCGAGGGGGCGCTTTCGGCATGCCGCTATTGCTTCGGCACCGGCAAGATGTGCTGAAGGTGCGGTTGGTTGGGCAATGCATTATTTAACCGGGGTGGTTTTCGCCAGCATTCCGCTTGGGCTACGTGGCGCTGACTGGTTCTGGTATCCTACGCTCATAACCGGCCTGCTGGCAGGGCTGCTGAGCTTGTTCGCTCCGTTTTTAATTATGCAACCCGCATTCGGTTTTGGCATTGCGGCCGCCAAAACGCCACGGCCAGGGCGAGCACGCTTGATGAGTGTTTTAACGCATTTGGCATATGGTATCGGACTTTATATTACCGCTAAGGCGATCGTGATTTTTTCTTTATAGCGGCAGATGCAGGAGCAGCGTTCTTCGGCCACGGCCAGCAAGCAGCGAGAGGGCCGAAGTTCCATATCGCTCCCAAGATTTTCAACTATACCCATGGCGGATAGCGACAAAGCTATCCATAAGCCACACCTTATTGCTCAAGGCGGTATTGAGCATCAGATGAGCGCAATCTTGCCGCAGTGCTTCCTCGCACAGCGCCTTGATTAGCATACTGCCCAGTCCCTGGCGACGGTCACCAGATCGTCAAGGTAGAGGAACCGGCCATACAGCAGGTTTTCCTGGATGCGGTAGCCTGCCAGCCCCATGACCTGCTGGCTCTGCCACCCAGCCAGCAGGCGGCATTCATAAATTGATTTACCTGTTCCTGTTATTGCCACATGTAATGATACTGATGATTTCACGTTATGGTTTCGTGTAACGACAGCCACAGCCGCTCTATCGGATTCAGCCACGGCGAGTATGTCGGCAGGAACAGCAACTGGAACTTCTTATTCGCTGCCAGCCAACGCTTCACTTTGCGGCTTTTATGGATGATGCAGTTATCCAAGACCAGAGTCATGGTTTTGCTCGCCGGGAGGTGCGACGTAATGTTTCTAACAGATTGATAAATAAATTAGAAATTTTGCTGCTGCCGCCGACGTAGTGGACTCGTCCCGTACCCAAATGTAGCGCACTAGCCAGATCAATAGTGCATTGATTCCTGTTTCCTGCTCGGGAATGAATAAAAATAACCGATGGGAATATTGTGATGAAAATCACAAATTAATGGCGGGGGCTGGAGAAAAAATCCGCAATGGCGAATTATCTTGGTCTGTATACCTCAACGGGCATTCTTGAAGGTTCTGTGACATGGAAGAAAACACAAAGCAGCGTACGGAAAGCTACATTTCGGCAAGAAATCAACATCCTGCCTGGATACTTCTTGCTACTCGTCGTGCTCCGCTGGTGTTGAGCTGCCTGAAAACGCTGTTTGAAAAATCACATGACGGTATCCCGCTTGAAGAAGCAATCCAGTCTCTCGCCGGTATTCTTGTCGAGCATGTGAGCCAGGAGCAGTATGAAATTAACCAGGAAAACCCATCACTTCAAGCCAGCCGCGAATTACGAGAATGGATAAAACGCCGCTTAATTGTCGAACGGGATGGGCGTATCTTTGCCACCGACGCACTTGAGGTCGCCATTACCTTTGTTGAGACGCTGGATAATCGTTTCATGACATCTACGGCTTCCCGTTTGTCTATCGTACAACGAGAAATTGAAAACCTAGAAACCAGGCTGAATCCTAATCCGGCAAACCGAATTTCCACCTTGCGGCGTCGTATTGCCGAACTGGAGCGTGAATTACAGGAGGTGGAAGCCGGGCATATTGAGGTGCTGGAAGCGCATCAAGCGGTTGAGCATATTCGTGAGGTTTTCAACCTGGCTTCCAGCCTGAGGGCTGATTTTCGCCGGGTTGAAGACTCATGGCGTGAAGCTGACCGTGCTCTGCGACAATCAATTATCGGTGAGCCACATCACCGTGGCGATATCGTTGAGCGCCTACTGAACGACCAGGATGCGCTGCTTAATACGCCTGAAGGAAGAGTTTTCGACAGTTTTCAACAACAGCTCCGCCAGTCAGCTGAATTGACCGCAATGAGTGAACGACTGCGCGTGATTCTCAGTCACCCCGTCGCTTCCGATGCGCTCAACCGCGTACAGCGGCACGATCTGCGTTGGTTGGTTAAACGTCTTGTGGATGAATCGCAAACCGTCCTCCAGGCACGGGCCCGTAGCGAGCGAGATGTCCGCGGTTTTATGAAAACCGGCCTGGCTGCAGAGCATCACCGTGTTGGCCAACTGCTTAACGAATTTCTGAATTTGGCGTTAAAGCTCGACTGGCAGCGTCAGACCGTACGCAAAAAAGAGGTTCCGCTTCCTGCTGTTGGCGTGGCTGTAACGGGGGTTCCTGCTATTGAGCGTTTACGTTTTAAAGAAGTGGATGATGAAGCGGAACAAACGCTGGATCTCAGTAACCATGCCGCTGATTTAGCGCAGATTGGCGATGATTTTTGGGCAGCTTTCAACGGTCTTGATCGTGAGGCGCTAATTCATCAGACGTTGCAGGTTCTGGCACAGGAAAAACGCCCCGTTGGTCTTGCCGAATTGGCGACACTACTGCCCCCTGTTCACGATCTCGAAACTTTCGCCGTCTGGATTGGCATGGCAAGAGAAGCTGGCATTGATGTCATTGATTCGCAGCGTGAATTTTCTGAACTTAGTGATGACGAAGGCCGCCGCTGGCGATTTAATCTGCCCACTACCGGGCTGGAACGTCAGACTCTAATCGATATTGACTGGGAGTAGTACGTATGGCGGGTTTTTTTGACAAACTGATTAACCGGCACGTCACGGCATATGTAGACAGTGAACCTGAGCAGTTGGGCGAAGAGGCGGCCGATGAGCTGGTTGAAGCGGTTTCTGTTGGCAGTGAAACGCGAACGTTGAAAAAAATACGCGAAGCGGCCCAAGAACTGCTCAAATACGGCCTGCTGGAAGAGGCCAGTAAACCCAATCTGTACCGCGTTGTACTCACCAATCCGGAAGAGGTTACTCGTATTCTGGAACCTCTCGATTTGGATATCGGCATTGATGAGATTCGCGGGCTACTGTATGTCAAAGTCCGGCTTGATGAAACGCCAGAACAGGATGAATGGTCGCATCCGTTGGTGCGGCGGCAGCGGCTTAATCTTGAACAATCATTATTGGTTGCTATTCTGCGCCAGCATTTTGTTGCCTGGGAGCAGGAGAGTGGAACCGGTGCCAACCAGGCGCAGATCGCTATAGACGATCTCCTTCCCCAATTACAAATCTACCTTGGTGATCCAGGAAGTGAATCAAAAGAACGCAACCGGTTGATGGTTCTGATAGATCAACTAAAGGGCCATGGGGTGGTGACATCACCGGATGCTCATGAACGGATCGTTATTCGCCCGATTATTGCCCATCTTGCAGATCCGATAAATCTTCAGGCATTACTGGCATGGTTGCGGGAACAGATAGCCCAACAAACATCCCCAAATGACGCGCCAGAAAAGGATAACAGCGAGGAGGAAGTATGAATCAGGAGGTTCGTCTGGCAGGAAAGGAATCTTTCATTCTTACCCGTATTGAAGTGTTTAACTGGGGGGGCTTTCATGGGCTGCATCAGGCAGCAATCCACCAGGAGGGTACGGCTGTGATTGGCCCCACTGGGAGCGGGAAGACCACGCTGGTCGATGCATTGATGACGTTACTCTGTGCCAGTCCGCGCTACAACTTGGCTTCAACCGGGGGGCATGAAAGCGATCGCGATCTTATCTCTTATGTGCGTGGTGTATCCGGCCCTGGCGATGGAGGGGAAGGGCAATCGCATATCGCCAGGCCGGGTAAAACCGTGACCGGCATCGCTGCAACGCTTGCGCGAGAAGGGCAACAGGTTCGTCTGGGGGCGCTGCTGTGGTTTGATTCAACCAGTTCCAGCGTATCGGATATGAAAAGGCTTTGGCTGTTCAGTGATAATCCCGAGCAGACATTGGAGCACTGGCTGAACGTTTATCATGACGGCGGCACGCGGCAATTGAAGCAAATGGAAAAAGAAGCGACCGGGATTTGGACATGGCCGAATAAAAAACAGTATCTGGCGCGCCTGCGGGATTACTTTGAGGTGGGGGAAAATGCATTTACGTTGTTAAACCGGGCTGCCGGATTAAAACAGCTAAACAGCATTGATGAGATTTTCCGCGAGCTGGTGTTGGATGATCATTCCGCCTTTGATCGTGCAACGGAGGTGGCGAACAGCTTTGATGGCCTGACTGAAATTCACCAGGAGCTGGAAACGGCACGCAAGCAGCAGCACGCTTTGCAGCCTGTCGCCCTGAACTGGGCAAAATACCAGGAGCAGGAGATTCAGCTTGCCGACAAGCAGGCGCTGGAATCGCTGTTGCCCGTTTGGTTTGCGGAACAGGCAAGCCAGCTCTGGCGGGAGAGAGTCAGTCGTCTTGAAGGCGAGCTTGGTGAGGCAGAGGTTGGCGAAGAACGGCTTCAGGCGCAGCTTGAGTTACAGAGAACGGTGGTTACTGATTGCCTGCAGCGCTATCTCCAGGTTGGCGGTGCAAATATTGATGAGCTGAACGAGCGCATCAAAGATTGGCAAGAAAAGTTAACCAAAAGAGAAAATCAGGCACGCCAGTATCAACAACTGACCCATAATCTTGGCTTATCGCACGACCTGAGCCAGCCACAGCTGGAGGCGAATCAGCATGAAGCTGCAACTCGGTGCGAGCAACTTGCGGATGAAATAAAGCTGAAACGGGATGAGGCGTATCAAAAAGGCGCTCTCAGTCTCAATTTTACTGAAAAACTTCGGGAACTGGAGGAAGAAAGCGCAGAGATCGCGCGTCGTCCAGGCTCTAACCTTCCTGCAAATTATCAGACATTCCGTAGCGAGCTGGCAGAAGCGTTAGGTATTGATGAAGCTGAACTCCCTTTCGTTGCTGAACTGATCCAGGTAAAACCCGAAGAGGCGCAGTGGCGCGGTGCGATTGAGCGCGCTATCGGTAGCAATCGGCTGCGTATCCTTGTCTCGCCAGAATCTGCGCCGCAAGCGTTACGCTGGGTAAATCAGCGCAATAACCGTCTGCATGTGCGGCTATTGGAAGTTAAATTACCGCACTCTCCCGCCCGATTTTTCGACGATGGCTTTACCCGCAAACTGTTGTGGAAAGAGCATCCGTGGCGAGAGGCAGTAAAGGCCTTACTGGCAGACAGCGACAGGCATTGTGTTGATAGCCCAGAACAGCTACGCGATACGCCTTATGCCATGACTGTTCAAGGATTGATGTCTGGTAAGCAGCGTTTTTATGATAAACAGGATCAAAAACGTCTTGATGAAGACTGGTTAACCGGGTTCGATAACCGTGATCGCCTGGATTTTCTCGCAAAAGAGATCGCCGCGCTTCAGGAGCAGGTGAAAACCGCAGACCAAGCGCTTGAGTTTGTGAAAGGCGAGGTGGAGCAGCTACAGAGTCAGGCCTCGTTACTCCAACAAATTGTACAACTCAACTTCGATGATATTGATGTTCCTGGTGTCGCGAGCCAACTGGCGCAACTCCAGGAGCGGCTGGAAAACCTGACCCGCCCAGACTCCGACGTCAGCATTGCAAACATGATGCTAGCTGAAGCACGGCATGTTGCTACTGAGCTTGAGAAGCAACTTCAGAAAGCCAGTAAGACTACCGGAGGGTTGGAAAAAAGCCTTGAAGCGGCCTCCGAGTCAGAGCGGCAGGCCAAACAAATTGCTCAACAAGGTATGTTGGGTGAAGAACGGGAGCTGTGCACCTTACATTTTCCCACTGTGACGATGGAGCGGCTGCTGGATATTCGTGACCTGGAACGCCAGCATGGGCGTAGGCTTCATGAGGATATTGAAGGTGTTAAAGCAAAACTGAATGCCCTTAATGGGGAGCTTATACGACGAATGTCGGAAGCCAAACGGGTGGATACCGGCGCGCTTGCTGAAGCAGGGGCTGATCTGGACGATATTCCCGCTTATTTACAGCGTTTGCAGGAACTGACCGAAGAAGCCTTGCCGGAAAAGCTTAACCGCTTCCTTGACTATCTGAATCGTTCATCCGACGACGGCGTAACACAGCTACTCAGTCATATTGAGCATGAGGTGCTTATGATTGAGGAGCGCCTGAGTGAGCTAAACGCAACCATGTTCCGGGTAGATTTTCAGCCAGGCCGCTACCTGCGTCTGGACACAAAAAAGGTGATCCATGAAAGCCTGCGCACGCTTGAAAAAGCACAACGTCAGTTGAACGCGGCACGGTTTGTTGATGATAACGGCGAGAGCCATTATAAGGCCCTGCAGGTGTTGGTGGCGCAGCTCCGCGATGCCTGTGAAAGGAATCGTACATTGGGGGCGAAGGCGTTGCTGGATCCGCGTTTTCGTCTGGAGTTTGCTGTATCGGTGATGGATCGCCTGAGCGGAAATGTGATTGAGTCACGTACTGGCTCGCAGGGCGGTAGCGGCGGAGAAAAAGAGATTATCGCTTCTTACGTGTTGACCGCGTCACTCAGCTATGCGCTTTGCCCTAAGGGGAGTAGCTATCCGCTGTTCGGTACCATTATCCTTGATGAAGCCTTTTCTCGTAGTTCTCACGCCGTGGCGGGAAGGATCATCGCCGCGCTTAAAGAGTTTGGCCTACACGCGGTATTCATCACGCCCAACAAAGAAATGCGCCTGCTACGTGACCATACCCGCTCGGCTGTTGTCGTCCACCGGCGCGGTCAGGATTCGAATATGGCCTCCCTGAGCTGGGAAGAACTTGAGCAACACTACCAGCGGCGGGAGAAAGAATAGGATGTATTCTCCAGACGAACTGCGCAAAAAAATTGCCCGACAATGGGATAATGCAAAACTCCGGACTGAGCGTTTACTTGTGCCTGGTAACTGGCCGCTGTGTCTGTCCATTGGTAAACCTTCAGCTAAGGTATTCGTAGAGCATACTCCGTGTGTTTTGCGCCATGTGCAGTCATGGCGGCAAGTGGAAGTCGGGCGCGTCGAATGGGAGGAGATAAGTTATCGGGCGAGCGACAGGCCGGTATCAATGCCGTTACGCTGGCTCCTGAATGGCCCTTCAGACTGGATCAACGCGGCGGCGGATCCGGTGGTGAATCGGGAGTTCCGCTTGCTGGAGAGCATAATTGAGCATGTCGATCCCATTTTTCATCCGCTGCTGGTCAGCCACCGTTCTCTCTGGCGGCACAGAGATCCGCAGGACATTATTAATGCAGCCAGACTGGCTTGCCAATTAACGCCTGGCTGCTCAAAAGGGCTACCGTTAAGATTACTTTCGGGGCAAGGGGTAGATACTAAATTTATCGAGAACAATATTCCGTTATTAACTCGACTGCTGGACGTGCGTTTTTCTGGTGAAGCCAGTGAACAGGGATTAACGACTTTTCTCAATGCATTTGATGAAGCCAGTCATTGGGTTCTGGTGGTACCACTGTCGCCTGGATTACTTCCCTTCAAAAAATGCCGAGTCACGACGGCGGAACTGGCGGAAACGGCATTGCCTGCTTCGCGTGTGCTGGTGATTGAAAACGAACGGTGTCTTCATCAGCTCCCGCCCTTACCTGATACTATTGCTATTCTCGGCTGTGGTCTTGATGTGCAATGGTTATCCAGCCCTGTTCTGGGGGAGAAATACGTGGCCTATTGGGGGGATATGGACAGTTGGGGATTACTCATGCTGGCCAGGGCCAGGTGCTGTCTTCCGAGTCTTGATGTTCTGCTCATGAATCGGACATTGTTTGATAAATATGCCTGCCATAATGCCGTTACTGAGCCAGTAAAAGCTCAGGAGGCGATCCCAGATGGCTTGCTTAATGAAGAAGCTGATTTTTATCGTTATTTAACCAGCCTACCGTGTGGTCGCCTGGAACAGGAATTTCTGCCCGCGCGGGTTGTTGAAGAGGCGATTGTTGAGTGGGGGAATTTGTCTCGATGATTGCGACAACGGCGTTACGCGGTGGGGAAACCCATGGCATGGATGATGAGGCCCGTGACGAGCCTGTTACCATGGGCAAGCAGACCACCATATGCCATGCTAGCGTTACTTTATCAGTGTTACGGACCTGATTTTCCATTTGTTGTTTTCCTGTACCATGCAGTCTGCAATGACATGATCTTTTTTATCACCGAAAGCAATATATACGTGGGTACATGCAGCATCAAAATCAGATGAAATGACATTTACTTGATTCCAGTCGTCATTATAATCCTGAGCCTTGGTAAACATATCCGAATCTGGCATGTCCTTATCATTACTGTCACCGGAATAAAGATTTTTTAACGACTTTATGGTGTCACTGGTAACATATTTATTTAACGAGGTAAAATCAGTTAAAGGGGATGCATCTTTTTCAAGCTGTCCGATGTACCACTTGTTAAAATTAAGCGCTGCACGTTCTGGCGGGGTCATTTCAGCAGAGGCCAGAACGATTGGAGAAACGAACAAAAGCGAAATAAGTAAATTCTTCATATTAGTCATGCCTGTAAATTATATAAGCTGGATGTAACCGCCTATAGCCAGATCCGGGATACATCGTGCGTTGCACAATAATGTGCAGAAAAAGTGGACAATGCCTCGCCAAGGCTGGCGGTTGATATTGTCTTAATTTAACCATTTATTTTAACTTATCGGCTTGATAACGTGATTCCGCTGTCATGTTTTTAGCATGGCATAACATTCTAAGCTCTGCCGTCAAAGGCTGATTGCTATGGCGTCATGCCGATCGTTTACGAGCGCTTGAACGATTGGAGTTCGTGATCCCATGGCGGGTTAGCGCCGGGTCTGGAGACGGTAATCGCTGCAGCTTGCATACCAAGCCTGACCGCGTCTCGAACCTGCTCGCGGGTTAAAGCAATAAGCTGACTTTTATCGAGGAGCCCCTCCTGATAAAAATGCGCCAGAATACCGGCATTAACCGTGTCGCCGGCTCCGACGGTGTCGGCAACCGGAACACTGATCCCTGATACATGTATTTTGAAATTTGAGGTCCAGGCATCAGCGCCCTGTGCCCCGCGGGTTACGACAACCAATTTGGGGCCGAGAGTCAGCCATCTGGCGATGATGTGATCTTCGTCTCCCTCTTCAGCAAACCAGGCCAGGTCTTCGTCAGAAAGTTTCACAATATCCGCCATCGCGATCATTCGCATCATACGTGAATAGTGTTTTTCTCGATCTTTTATAAATACTTCACGAATATTTGGGTCCAGAAACATAACCCGATTGGCAGCTTCTTTGGCCATCAGCGCTTCATAAATACTTCCACAGGGTTCGGCGATTAGGCTAATACAACCGAACAAAATAGCGGCAACATCATGACTTAATTTCGGCATGTCGCTATCTAATAACATCCGGCCTGCGCTGTTCTCATCGTAAAATGTGTATTGTGCCTGGCCATTAACCAGCCTCACAAATGCCAGCGTTGTCGGTAGCTTTCTTCGTGTGGAACAGGAATAGTCAACGCAAGCGGCATCAAGAGCCTGGCGTAACATATCCCCCATAAAATCGTCAGAAAGGCCGGAAAAGAGACTAACCGGGATTCCCTGACGGCCAAGGGCAATCGCGGTATTAAATCCTGCACCACCCACACAGGGCACAAATGCCAGCGCATTGTCGCTGGTCTGGCGTGGCAGCATATCGATCAAGGCCTCACCGCAACATAGAATCATAGTTGACTACCTCCATCCGGGTGATAGCGGACCAGTACCGACGGGGATTTTTCCATTTGATCGGAAATGTGAACCCAGTTGTCCGCAAATATGCCATAAGCTGTTTTGATATCGACACCAACCGGCAGTTCTGGGCATTCGTTCTCACTATTACTTCCCCAGTTAACCCATCCGGACTGGCGGCGTTGAACGATCTGAAATGCGCCCGAGGGGCTTGAAGTCCACCACACCATAGCCCTGCCGCTGGCGGAATCGTATTCAACCGTTTTGTTGGCTGGCCCGGGGAATATTGTTTCATGGGGAGCCGCAGAAACATCGACCGGGGATTCAGTGATAATCCAGGGGCGGTCATTCAGATCTGCCCTGACATGTGCCTGGGCGCGGACTAATCCAAGCCTCTCGCCTATCTCGGCATCATTCAGAACGTTTTCCCATTTACAGAACATTCGCCAGTAGAGATCCCAGTGCGCAGCGGCCATATCGGATAACTGCTCCCTGAACTCAGCGAATTTCGGGTTCTGGCTCTCGGATGTTGCGACCGTATGGGCAACCATCGCGACCAGTTCTTCGGCATAGGGATCGCCGGCGCGATAACGAGTACCACCGTATGCAGCAAAACGGTCAAAAACGAGTTTCCCGGGGCCACTTTCAAACTCATCACCTACGGTAATTTTGTTGGTCACAGAACGCCCGTTGATGACCGTCGAGAAGTTGTCGATACGGTAACGTCGCTGAAAATACGGTGTATTCCAGCTGAATTTCCAGTCAATCGAGAAATGCTTATTGCACAGTTCCGGTAGCAGGCCATCAGGAATAACCCCGTGCATCCGGTAGTGATGGTATACCGGGCCTTCCTCAATAACCTCGATATCCACGACAGTATGTTCTGGCGGATTAATAAGGCCGTTCTCCGGTGTAAAGAACGGGCCATAAAAACCCCCGATAGCATTATTGCCTGATGGGAGTAGCTCTATATTGTCTTGTATTCGTCTGAAATGGCGAATCCCCCATTTTGAAGAACCTACGCCTTGAGCCGTGCCGCGGCACATTTCCAAATCAAAACACCCCGTATTCAGACGAACAAAACAGTCTGTTTCTCTGCCCGTGAGTTTTTGGATACCTTGTTCTGCCACGGATTCTGACGCATTACAGGGGCTGTCCAGCCTTAAATTTAGCGTACCTTCAAAATTAACCGTTGCGATAAAAGACGTGGAACCTTCAGTCAGCGAATGTTTAAGACGCTGGCAAAGAATGCGCTCTCCCTTTTCAGTAATGGCCCACCATAAATCCCCCTTCAGCATTTCGGGAACCGTAAACGTTACCGGTTCGTAATGCCGATATCCCTTTATTGGATCGCTCAGTGTGATTTGATATGTCATGACCGTACTCCATCAGAATTTCAGAAAGCAGAGGCCCACCGCCCCTGCGGCGGGTAAAACAAAACCGCATTGGATGCTAACGGGGCGGGGCGGTTTCTTTTCTTCGCCAGAAAGTGAACAGCTCCGGATGCTGTTTCAGGCCATCAATCGCCACGGCAAGAATGATGACGATGCCTTTGATCAGAAGCTGAGTGAAAAAAGGAACGCTGAGGAGAATGAGGCCGGTGCTGAGTACCCCCAAAATGATAGACCCTATCAGGGTACCAATTATCCGTCCACGGCCACCGGCGAGACTGGTTCCCCCTAGAACGACCGCGGCAATCGCATCAAGCTCATACCCTGTACCGGCCGTTGGTTGTGCTGAAATAACCCTTGCGGAAAATATAATGCCGGCAAGGCCTGCGCATACGCCGGCAATCATATAGACAGAGGCAATAACGCGTTTTACACGCACCCCTGCCAACCGTGCTGCTTGCGCATTTCCGCCTACGGCATAGATATGGCGCCCAAAGCGGGTGCGTTCAAGCACGAACCAGGCCAGCAGATAAACCATCGCCATGATAATGACAGGAATGGGAATCCCCGTGAGATAGCCGTTACCCAGTTCACGGAAGCTGAGACTGCTTGAGACAATGGGCTGCCCTTCAGTGATTGTGTAAGCCATCCCCCGCAGGAACGTCATGGTGCCAAGCGTGACGATGAAGGGGGCAAGGGCAAGGTAGGCAGACAATACGCCATTTAACAGGCCGCAAAGCGCGCCCACGCCCACGCCGGCCAGAATCGCCAGGGGGGCAGGAATGCCCGCCATGGCCGCCACGACAGACACCACGCCCGACACCGCCACAATTGAACCAACCGACAAATCAATACCGCTGGTTAAAATCACGAATGTCATACCGGCTGCCAGAATGGCGTTAACGGAAATTGATCTGGCGATATTCAGGAGGTTATCTATACGGTTAAAGTTGGGTGCAAACGTAGACATGAGAACCAGAAGCACCAACAGAACGATCAAAATACCCACACGATCCCACCATTTCGCAAAATCAAATGGGGCTTTAACGGGGTGCTCTGTCACAGGTTTATTATTGTTCATGGCATTCTCCTGATTTACTGACAAAAGTTCCTGTTGCATGCAGCATGACTTGCTCCTCCGTTGCCGATGAGGAAGGTAATTCGTGAACGATACGACCAGCGCGCATGACCAAAAGGCGATCGCTTATTCCGATGGCTTCCGGCAGGTCAGAAGAGATCACCAGGATTGCTTTCCCTGCTCGGGCGAGCTTATCTATCAGTTCATATATTTCTCTTTTGGCGCCGATATCCACGCCTCGGGTGGGCTCATCAAGGATAAGCAAGCGTGAGTCACGTAATAACCACCGGGCCAGCGCCGCTTTTTGTTGATTCCCGCCGGATAAAGCGCTGACAGGCAGGTCAACGGCGTTTTTACGCAGACGTAATTTTTGCATTTGTTCAAGAACAGCCGAACGGACTGTTTTACGCCTGACGACACCGGCAGAAACAAAGTTTTCCAGCGAACTGATATCAATGTTGTGCTCTACGGAATGGCCCAGAAACAGCCCTTGGCTTTTCCTGTCTTCGGTAACCATCCCGATGCCGTCTGCTATGGCAGCGGTAGGATCTGAAGGGTGGCTCTCTTTTTCGCCGATGCGCACCGTGCCATGGGTTCTCTGGTCGGCGCCAAATAACAATCTTGCGACTTCGGTACGGCCAGAACCAACCAGGCCGGACATGCTGACAACTTCGCCGGCCCTGACCTGGAAAGATACCGGTCCGGTCGCTTTGCCTGCGAGTTCTTGGACGTCGAGCAACACTTCCCCGGGAGTGCGGGGAGCATGTTGATACAAATCCACAATTTGGCGGCCAACCATCATGCGCACGACATCGGTGGTGGAAATGTCGCCCATCTTTTCTGTGCCGATGTAGGTGCCGTCCCGGAAAACAGTCACGCGATTGGCTAGCTGCCACACTTCTTCCATTCGGTGAGAGATATACACCATGCCAACGCCGTCCCGCCGCATTTGTTCTATCAGCCGGTATAATTCGAGCGTTTCTGCACGCGAGAGCGCTGCCGTCGGCTCATCAAGCACGAGTACTTTTGCGTTTTCACTGACGGCTCGGGCAATTTCCACCATTTGCTGGCGACCGATGCTCAATGAGCCAAGCGGTAACCCTGGATCGATATCGGCATTGATGCGCTCAAGCTTTTTCTTTGCCTCCTGATACATTTTTTTTCTGTCCAGAATGCCGGCGAAAGATGTGGGTTCTTGCCCAAGAAAAAGGTTTTCTGCGACCGTCATATCGGGAACCGTATTGAGCTCCTGATGAATGATCGCAATGCCATATTTGCGGGCATCTCGGGGATCGCGTATCTCAATTTCTTGTCCGTTCTTAAAAATATGCCCGCTATCACGTTGCTCATTCCCGGAAAGGATTTTCATCAGCGTTGATTTACCCGCTCCGTTTTCTCCCATGAGGGCATGTACCTCTCCGGCATACAAATCAAAACGTACGTTGTTGAGAGCCAGCGTCGCGCCGTAGCGTTTTGATATACCGTCCAGCCGGAGTAAAGGGGGTGATGATTTTTCTGCCATTGTTGTTGCCCTCCGGGATGACCCCGAGCTTCATCCCGTTGCTATGTCTTAGCGTTGTGTATTTACCAACCTGGGTAACTACCCACGTTATCGCGAGTGACCAGCACGCTTGGGATGAGAATCGTACGGGAAGGAACAGGCTTATCTGCTGCGATATCCTGAGCGAGTGTGATTGCCCTACGTACCATTTCCCCTGGATTCTGCGTAGCTGTTCCAATGAACGGGGAACCGTTGCGTTTGAGTTCGTCCACCGCTTCCGGGCTGCCGTCGACGCCTGTGACTTTTATGGCGCCTGCCTTACCTGCCTGCTCCACAGCCAGGACTGCGCCCAGAGCTGATGGATCATTCATGCCGAAAATGCCTGATACATCCGGCTGGGCTGTCAGCATATCTGTGGTTACCATCAGGCCGGAGGCGCGGTCATTGCGTGATGCTTGCTGGCCGACAATCTGGATATCCGGATATTTGCTGGCGACGTTCTTACAACCTTTAATTCGATCGATGATGGTCTGGATAGGGGTTCCGTCAACCAGCAATACCTTTCCTTTTCCGCCCATCTGGCTAAACAAATATTCGCAGGATGTTTCACCAGCCTGAATGGCGTTTGTCATGATTGCAGCATCTGCGCCTTTAGCGGGCGTATCGACAGCAATGACAATAATGCCGGAGGTTTTCGCCCTTTGAATTGCAGGTTCAATCCCGGATTCATCAACAGCTGAAATGATGATGAGATCCATTTTTTGCTGAATGAAGGCATCGATCTGTGTGTTCTGGTTCGCCAGATCAACCTGGGCATCCTGAATATTAATGGTGGCCCCGATTTCAGCGGCAGCTTGCTTGGCATTCCTTTCCATTGCTGAAAAGAACGGGTTGGACATGTCCTGAACCATAAGCCCAATACGTGAGATTTTTTTGCCATTGTGTTCTACCGCACTGGCGGTGGGGGTGAACCCGATCATGGTGGTCATAACTGCTGTAACCGCGACAGCCAGCCATGTTTTATGAAGTTTGGTCATGTTATTCCCCTTTACTTACTTGTTATATGAAGGTACAGATAGGTATGGGTGTGCCTCAGATATAATTCCCTGATGTTTTTTTCAGTATTTCAGGTTGAAAATTCAACCTGATTTAAATGTTATAAATATAAAAATAGATGGAATTAAATTGATTATTCAGTTATTTCTCCTGATTTTTCGCCGGAATTGCAGCACCCACATGATTGACGAATGACAAGTTCAGCCGGAACTCTACGTTGCGTATCTACCGCAGTGAGCCCTTCCGCATTTTCCTCTCTTTTAATCAACCTGATGAGCATGTTAGATGCTTGTCTGCCAATCTCTTCACTGTTCTCATTCAGTACTGTCAGTGGTGGGTTTAATAACGGCGCCCAGTCAAATTCGTCATAACTTACTAATGCAATATCTGTGGGGATGGTAATCCCTCGTTGTTGTAACTGCTTAAGTGAACCCAATAATATCGGGTTGTTACCGGCGATTAATACATCAGGGAGTTTTTCTCGCTGATCTAAATACTGGCCAAGTTTGTCAGAGGCAGATACCGCATCGTTGTCTGTTTCAAGTACCTGTAATTTCGCACCACAACGATGTGCTGCGTCACTGATCCCCCTCTCGCGTTCAAAGCGTGTTGTCCAGCGATCCGGATAAATTAAAAGCAGCCAGTCTTTATATCCATGTTGTGCCAGGTGGTTGCCTACCAGCAGACTGGCATTGTAGTTATCTGTTGTTACGCTTGGGAAGTCATGCTCACCCTGGGGCGGGGAGTCGACAAACACGACAGGGATCTCCCACTTTGCCAGGAGATCAAGACTTTCCGATTGTAGCGTTACGGTAGAAATGATGCCGGCCATACGGGATTCGATAAGGCGGTTTATCATCCGCGCTTCCTGGGCCCGATCATACGTTCCATTAACGGCAATATCACCCAGAACGACAGTCCATTGCGAGGGTTGCAGAATCTGCTGAATACCTGACATCAGGTTAAGGTAATAAGAGTTTGACGCGTGTGCAGTAATGACCGCCACAGAGTCTCTGCTGGAACGACGCAGTGCCTGGGCGGCGCGATTGGGGACATAGCCCAGTTCCCGAGCCACTTTTAATATAAGTTCTCGGCTCTCTTCTGAAACGCCATCTCCGCCATTCAGTGCGCGCGAGACAGTGAACATAGAAAAACCCGTGGCTTCACTGACGTTCCGCATCGTTGCTTTTCGCATTTTCCATACTCTGCATTTATGGGTGTTGAGTGGCTACATAAACGATTATTTCTCTAACCTAAACGTTTATGAGTTAGAACATAAACGTTTAGGTTTGTTTGATCAGTGAGCAGGTTCTCGTTTTTCACACGACCAGAGTGATGAAAATTTCATCACTAGAGGCAATCCCGTCATACTGCGGACTGTCAGGCGCGTAGAGGGGGGAAGCGTTGAATTTGCCAGCGGCGCATTTTCCTGTTTTCAGGCAAGCGATGAGTATCATAAACAGGCGGCAGGGGATAGGATAACCTGTGTCAGGTCCCAATAGCGTCAGGTGAGCCGCAGCAGGAAAGCGGGGTTTGATAGTATTGTTAAGACAGGCTAAAGTAAGAAGCCCGGCCAGCAGTGACTTTTTGTATGCCCTGTCTGGCCGGAAAATTTTCCCTGGTGTTGGCTGAATTAGCGGCCTGGCCTGATTGGTCAGTTTTTTTGGCCATCAACACAACTGAGTTTATTATAGGGTGTAGAACTGCTCGCGTAACTTGTACTTAAGTTCTATCAATACCTGTACTTAAGTGCATACATGCACGCTAAACGGGAAAAACGACCGTCAGGGAGCCTTTATGTTTTCGGTTTTCAGTAAAAATCATGCAATTATGGAGACGCTTCGGGACTATATCGATAGGAAACTGTCCCCGCTGGGCAACCCTGAATACGCCTACACCGTAGTTAACAAGAAAAAACCGTCAGATGTCCTGATTATTTCCAGCTATCCTGATGAGTGGTTTAATCTCTATCGCGCTAACAATTTTCAGCTTACAGACCCGGTGATACTGACCGCTTTCAAGCGTGTATCCCCCTTTGTCTGGGATGAAAACATCACCCTAATGTCAGACCTGAAGTTCACAAAAATATTCTCCCTTTCCAAAAAGTACAATGTTGTTAATGGGTATACGTTTGTACTGCACGATCAGATGAATAATCTGGCCCTGTTGTCTATCCTCATCGGCAGCAAAGGGGACAACAATCTGGAGGCGCGCCTGTCTTCTGAACGGGGGGCTATGCAGATGTTATTAATTGATATTAATGAACAAATGTATCGCCTTGCCGATTCTGTCTCACCTGGCAGGCAGCAGGATAAGTCGGTTGAAGGCAAACCCATTTTTACCCCACGGGAGAGTGACGTACTGTACTGGGCCAGCATGGGGAAAACCTATAGCGAAGTGGCCGCTATCCTCGGCATTTCCGTCAGTACGGTGAAGCACCACATGGGGAATGTCGTCATTAAACTGGGCGTCAGCAACGCCCGCCAGGCCATCCGGCTGGGCGTTGAATTGGAACTGATTACTTCGGCAGCGACAGCGGCCAAGTAACGGCGGATGGGGCAGGGCAGCCCAGCGCGGTGATGATCCCTGCGGCCATGTGATCCTGATCTTGCTGTTCTGTGGGAACAAACACCAAATAGATGCGTTCTTGCTCGCTGAGAAAACCCTCTTTCAGTAGCCTGAAGCGCCATCCGGAACGCTTCAGGATGGTTAGCATCGCCCGGCTCACAATGGTGTAAATGCCGCTATGCGCGTTATGGCGTGCCCAATTGATCATGGCAAGAAATAACGCCCGGCTGATGGGGTAACGCTCACCGAGAAGTTGCCGGGTGCGTTCTTTATCGACAAAAAAGCGGCTTGATTCGATACCCGTATCGGGAAGGCATACCGAGCCAAAGCACGAGTTGAACGTATGGGTTATCATATTGGGCTGCTCAAGGCCGATAAAGCGCACGCTGCAAACTAACTGCCCCTCACATAGCCCGAGAATGTAACGTGTCGCGGGGTTATCGAATTCATCAAACTCCATATCGCGGTTGCATACCACATCCCATCCCAGGCGGTCACTGAAAGTTTTTTTTCTCAGTCGGTAAAGCTCATTTGATCGTGTAATTTTTAGCTCTTCATAGCTGACGTCAAACAGTTCAAGCATTCCATCACCCTGTTTTAATTAGCGGAAACCTGATGTAATTTTTCCATGCCGCGTGTCAGTATTCTAGGATTACCTTTGGAAAAATAAACTATTGTGCGATGGGAAAATACGTATGTTTTTTAACTTATTGATATTATTACATCATAATACTATTTGAATGTAGAGGAAGCTGCTGTTTAAGTTCTTCTGCGCCAGTGGCCGGCTCGGGGAGGTTAAATCCGCAGGGGTAACAACAGTCGGTAAAATGCATGAAAAAAACAGATGGATTTAAAAAATTGAAAAGAAAAGGGCTGTATTTACGTGATTTTTAATCATTAAATCGGCTAATCAGCCCATTAGCAGCCAATTATACAATATATCTGCGATAAACCCGGCGAATGAGGCGACAGCAACGAAAAACAGCCAAAATCTGGAAAAGGCTCTGATCGCGTCTTTACCCGCTGAATAGGTTGTCAGTGCATCGATAAGCAAAACCAGCGAGCTCTTGGCAAACATGCAAACTGTGAATAACACTCGTCGTTCATCCCTATTATCGTATGGCCAGCGGAAACCCCACTTGGCCTTACTGGTGATACTGCCTCAGTAAGCCTTTTTTAACGTTGTTATGCGTACAGCAAATACGCCAGGCTATATGGAAAGCATAATTCGCCGGATTTTCGCAAAAAATTCACTAAAAATGAAGACAAATCATTGCCGGTGGCTTCACTCCGTTTGCTATGCCCTATTTACAAATACAAGGCCTGCCACTTCAGCCAAAATATTAATTATATAATTGGAAATAATTCCAATATGGATGGAATAGGGCAGGCGGTTTTTTCTGCTTTTCATTACGCTTTGTTGCGCAACCAGGGCGTTTCACTCACGGCGACTAACAACCCTTCTGGGCTAAGGAAACGCGTTACCTTTTGCCCCCAAGGTTCTTCGCGGTTTGCGATCAGCAAATGATAGCCCGTCGCGATTAATTTTTCGGTCGCTACCGCAATATCGGCAACGTCGAATTCCAGCCATGCTTGCGGCACGGGCAGATCAGCAGGCCAGTCATCACGGCCAAAGCAGGATTGCGCCGCCTGGTTCAATGGCCAGAGCGCGAAATGCTTTATGCCCTCTAACGCCCCTTCCTCAACCAACAGGTAATCCGGGTTTTCGGCTAACGGCTTGAGCGGTAGCCCCAGCAGGTTGAGGTACAGGGCTTGGCTGCTTTTGCTGTCCGTTGTGATTGGCCCAAAGCCAGCTACAAATAAAACGCCGATATCAGGTAATTGGGGTTCCATCGGTATTGCTCCTTATTTATGGGGAATAGTGTGCAGAATAATACGCCTGGATTTGTGTCTCTGGCAAAACGGTTAAATTTCATAGCAATCCGGTTTTGCAAAAAGAATGCTGGCCCAATATAAGTGGCCGGGCAAGCCGTGCCGCCCCCATCATCCTGCATAGCGATTATTCGAATCGGTGTTATGTTTAACTGGCTATGCAGGCAAGGTTTCTGGAAAACAAGGGGGAATGATTGAGAACGCAAAAAAGGTGCATGGGCTACGTGGCTATCGTTGTCGATGATTACGATCGGGCAATTGATTACTACACCAATAAACTGGGGTTCACGTTGGTGGAAGATACGCCACAGCCGGGGAAACGTTGGGTGGTGGTAACGCCGAACCCGGAAAGCGACTGTAATCTTCTGCTTGCCAGGGCATCTAACCCACGGCAAGAGGCTTTTATTGGCAACCAGTGCGGCGGTCGGGTGTTTCTATTTCTGCAAACGGATGATTTCTGGCGTGATTACCACGCCATGAAAGCGAACGGCGTACATTTTTGCGAAGAGCCCCGTCAGGAAGAATATGGCATGGTCGTGGTATTTGAAGATATCTATGGCAACCGCTGGGATTTATACCAGAATGCCTAAACCTGTTATTAAATAAGCCACGAATGCAGAGATAGCCGCCGGGGCAGTGTGCTGCCTCGGCGGCGTAGCCTGCAGGTTATTTTTTACTGATAGCAGTAGGCTCATCAGAGAAGCGGGCATCGTGCGCATCACGCTCATAGCCCTGCTTTTGCGTCAGTAGCCCATAAAGCTCCGGCCGGCGGCCATATATCCAACGGCGGCCGGTGCTTAGGGGGATTAGCGAGAGATCGATGCTGCATGTCACCATATCATCCGTAATCGCCTCGCTTTCGGCCACGATACGGCCATAAGGATCGATGATCATCGCATTGCCGGTGCGTATTTCATCATCATCCAGGCCCACGCCGTTGCTGAATAAGATAAACATCCCGTTGTCATGGGCGCGTGAGGGCAGCCAGCGCATCAGCCACCCTCGGCCATTTTCCCCGGCAAACGCCGCGCGCAGGCTTTGCGGATCGCGATGGCGGTTTTCCCACAGGGCTTTTGGGATCGGCTTCATACCGTACGGGCTACGGGAATGAGTGCCGCCGGTTTGGTGCGGCGCAATCAGGATCTCTGTGCCCAGCAGCGCCATTGCCCGTGCGTTCTCAACCAGGTTGTTATCCCAGCAAATCAATATGCCAATGCGTGCTCCCCAGGGCGAATCAAAAACGGTGAACCGCTCGCCTTTTGAAAATTCGGGGTGTTCAAACGCATGGATTTTGCGGTGGACGTGCTTTGTGCCGTCGGGCATACAGACCACGTAGGCGTTATATAAACGGCCATCTTCCGCTTCTTCCATCAGGCCAACGCCGATGGCCATATCGTAAGCTTGCGCCAGGTGCGCAACCTGGCCGATCGCCGCGCTTGTGGCCACCGGCTCGGCAAGGGCCCGGACGGCGTGCGCAGGTAATTTGGGCACATGCCAGTAGCCTGTCAGGCACATCTCGGGGAACGCCAGTATTTTTACCTGCTCTTTGGCGGCCTGGTGAATGAAATTTTCCATGGTGGCGAGGTTATACGCTTTATCGCCGGCCTTGTGCTGGAACTGCACGGTGGCCACACGCAGATCTGTCTTCATTATCTTTCTCCTGAGCCAAGTTCAGTCAGGATTTCATCAGATTGATCGATTAAGATATAATCAAATAATTTCCATCATAGATAACAAAACGGAATGGATATCAAGTTACTGAAGGCGATGGCGGCGTTGGCCGATCAGGGGAGCTATCGGCTTGCCGCCGAGGTGCTGTGCATTAGCCAGCCGGCATTGACCAAGCAAATCCAACTGCTTGAGCTACAGTTTGGGTTCCCGGTGTTTATTCGCGGGCGCCATGGCGCGACGCTGACGACGGGGGGCCAGCGCCTCTATGCCAGGGCAAAAAGCCTGCTGGGCGAGTACGATGCGTTGCTTCTTCATGCCGGCTATATTGCGGCAGGCAGCGCGGGGGAATTGGCGCTAGGGTTTGGGCTGTCTTTTTTTGGGCTGGCGCCGCAAGTGATTATGGCGTTTCGTGAGCGCTTTCCTGGCGTAAGTATCCGGCTGGATGATATACCCTCTGACGTGCAGTGCGCAGACATCCGCGCCGGCAGGCTCCATGCCGGTTTTGTCCGTTTGCCGGTGGTGGCGCCGCTGGATGCGGTAGCGCTATTAACCGAGAAACTTCTCCTGGCCGTGCCGGCCATGCCTGCGCTGGCGATCCCCGATAACCAACCTGAATTGGCCATGGCGAAGCACCCTTTGCTCCAGTTGGCGCCACACCGCGGGCGCGGGCTTGCCACGCAGATTAACCGCTTTCTGGCATCACGGGCTATCGCGCCGGCAGTGGGGCAATACGCCTCTGATATCCATACGCTGCTGGCATTGGTTGCCGCCGGTAATGGCTGTGCGCTGATCCCGCAAGGGGCGCTTTCTATCACGCCGCCGGGCATCAGGTTTGTGCACCTTAGCGGCCCCCACACATCCTGGCAGGCCGGCCTGGCCTGGAATAGCGAAATCCGCGATCCGTTAAGGGATAATTTTATTAAAACCGCGCGACAGATCGCCGGGGAACTGACGCCTGGCCGCCAGGATCAGTGAGCTGGGGGCGGCCCCGGTATTTCAAACCCGCAGTGCGGCAGATAGCGCAACGCCAGGCAATCACGTGACTTTTAATTCGTCATAGGAAACCATTACGTGCTCGGCAAATGCCGGCCGCTGCGTCAGCCTTTCATAATAAGCGCGAATAGCGGGGAAGGCGGGCCGGGCAATATCGATATCAAAATAGCGGTAAAGAATATGCCCGAACTGTATGTCTGCCAGCGTGAGCTGCTCGCCGGCCAAAAATGCCTGTTGCGCCAACAGGGATTCGGCGATATCCATTTTGGCGTGCAGAGTCGCAAGGGCCGCCTGGATGGCGGCGGCATCGCGATCCCGGCTGGCGGTTCTGGCAACGCGCCAGAACACGGGCGCGGTAAAGTTAAGGGCGATGTTCAGTTTGGCCCATTCGGCCCATTTATCCACCCTGGCACGTTCCTGCGGCTGTGCCGGCCAGAAGGCGCCGGTGGCATAACGGGTGGCGAGGTAACGCAGAATCGCCCCGGTTTCCCAAAGGGCTTCATCCTCTCCGTCTTTAAGTACCGGCACCGTGCCGTTAGGGTTCATGGCAAGAAAGGCCGGCGTATCGTTGCCGCCGTATTTATGCCCGATGTCCAGGCGTTTATACGGCAAACCTAATTCACCGACGCACCACATTAACGCCTGCACGTTCGAAGAGGTTTTTCTTCCCCATATTGTCAACACGCATACCTCCTTTGGCAATGAATCAACAATGGCTCGCGACAGCTTGCCTGGGGCTGCACGCGGTTCTGGCCCCATGAGTATTACCCTGCAAGGTTTGGGCTGCCAGGTCAATCGTCTTTTTCCGTCAGCGTTGCCAACGGCCGCTCCTGGAATGCGCGGCGGTAGGCGGAAGGGGTGACTTTTAATCGGTGTGCAAAGTGCTGGCGCATGACGGCGCCGGAGCCAAAACCGCACTCTGCGGAAATCGCCTCAACCGGAGCCGTAGACGTTTCCAGGCGCCGTTGCGCCAGAGCGATGCGTTCCTGCAGCAGCCATTCGCCGAGCGTCATTCCGGTCAACCGTTTGAATCTGCGGGTGAAGGTTCGCCGGCTCAGGGCAAGACGGTCGGCCACGGCGTCAATCGGGTGCGGCTGCTGAAGATTGGCCCGCAGCCAATCCAGCAGTTCGGCCATGCGCTTATCGGTCAGTTGCTTTGGCACCGGTTGTTCAATGAACTGGGCCTGTAGCCCCTCGCGGTGCGGCGGCACCACCAGGCGCCGCGCTACCTGATTGGCCACCTCATGGCCATAGTGCTGGCGCACGATATGCAGGCAACAGTCGATACCGGCGGCCACGCCGGCTGATGTCATCACGTTACCGTCTTCCACATACAGCACGCTGGCATCAAGCGCGGTATCCGGGTAGCGGCGGGTGAAATCTTCGGCCCATGCCCAGTGGGTGGTGGCTTTACGCCCGGCGAGCAGGCCGGCGGCCGCCAATACGTAGGCGCCCAGGCACAGCCCGACAATGCGTGCGCCGCGCATATGCGCCTGGCGCAGCGCATCCAGCAAAGCCTCCGGCGGGGTTTCGTTAACGTCGCGCCAACTGGGGACGACCACCATATCCGTCGACGCCAGCGCGGCTAACCCTTCGGAGCAGCTCACTGTGAAACCCGCCGTGGTTTGCAACGGGCCAGTTTCCGCTGCGCAGACATGCAGCCTGAACCAGGGGCGGTTGCCGTTCCGCCGTTCATCGCCAAACACCAGGCAAGGCACAGAGAGATGAAACGGGCTGATATGGTCGAAGGCGACGACGGCAACGATGGGTGAAGTCATTTTCCGGCTCCCGGACGCGGCGGTAGTTTTGGCCCGATTATAACGAATATTGTCACTTGGGCCAATGGCGGCTCTCGCTGGCGTGGCGCACACTAGCCATTCTTTTGCTGATATACGGAGTTCATCATGGCCGCTTGCAAACGCGCGTTAATCGTCATTGACGTACAAAATGAATACTTCACGGGCGATCTGCCCATCGAATACCCCGATCGGCAGGTTTCACTCGCCAACATCGGCAGAGCACTGGATGCCGCCGAAGCGAATGGCATCCCGGTGGTGATTGTGCAGAACTTTGCGCCGGCAGATTCACCGCTGTTCGCTCGCGGATCGCACGGTGCGCAACTTCATCCACAGATAGCAAACCGCCCGCGTGCCCTGGCGATTGAGAAATCCATGCCCAGCGCGTTCTCGGGCACCGGATTGGGGGAGTGGGTGGCCGCCAATGGCATTGATACGCTCACGGTGGTTGGTTATATGACGCAAAACTGCGACGACTCCACCATCAAACACGCGTTGCATGCCGGGCTGGCGGTTGAGTTTCTAAGCGATGCAACGGGAGCGGTGTCTTACGCAAACCGCGCGGGCAGCGCCAGCGCTGAAGAGATTCATCGGGTATTTTCCGTTGTGCTGCAGGCGCGCTTTGCGGCGGTGCTGACCACGGATGAATGGTTGGTCGTGCTGCAAAACGGCAGCCAGCCGGTGCGCGAAACTATCTATAGTTCGAATCAAAACGCGCGCCGTACGGCCTAATTAATTCCGTGTGTCATTAAAAAACGGATATTCGGGATGCCCGGGGCAGCCCGAATATCCGCTTTATGGCACTGATAGCGGAAGCCCGCGCGTTCCCAGCTACGGATTAGCATGCTCTCTGCCCACCGCGGGGCCGGCTTCTCGGGCCTGTTTAATCGAAGCGATGGCGTTTTCACATTGCCGTATTACCTGTTCAATGCCCTCATTGACGTTGATGCGGATAACATCGCGTTCAGTCGCATCCGGCCGCTCCAGCACCTCAAATTGGTTTTTCAGCAGTTCTACCGGCATAAAATGCCCGGTACGATCGGCCATGCGATTAAGAATGACGTGGTAATCGCCGTCCAGCCACAGGAAAACGATATGAGGGCTGCCTTTTCTGAGAACGTCGCGATAGCTTCTTTTAAGCGAAGAACAAACGATAAAGCCCATTTCATTTTTTTTAAAAAGGCTGTAAGAGGCGTCATTAAGCCTTGCAAGCCATGGCAACCGGTCTTCGTCAGTTAACGGGATCCCTTGCGACATCTTGTCAATGTTGCGGGCAGGATGCAGATCGTCGCCGTCTATGAATTTGGCACCGAGTTCATCTGCTAACTTTTTCCCGATCAACGATTTACCACTTCCTGAAACGCCCATCAAAATATAGCTTTCACCCGCCATTTTATTACCCCTGTTAAAGACAAAATCAAAAACATCCTACCCGGTATAACTGAATAAACTGATGTTTTAATCGGCTGGGAATATAAAAATATAACCGGCATCACGTTATGCGTAACATCCTGGTGTAACACCTGTTTAAAATCAACGGTGTTGTTTTTAAATATGGCGATATTTTTCCTGATAAAAATTTTAATAAATAAAAATAAACCAGCGTGAGAAGAATTTAAAAATGTATCGGGATGTTTTACTCTTTCTAATGTATTGATGGCGTAATGGGTTGCCGCTAACAGGTAATAGACATAGCGCAACTATTTCAACGGCTATTTTTTGAATTTTGAGAGCTCGGTAATGATATGCGTAACATCCCAATGTAACATCCCTTTTGTGTGATTTTAATCACAAATTAAACGCGGTTTTGTTCGTTTAATAAGCCGCACATCAATAAAGGGAGCCAATATGAAAATTAACTCTATTGCCTGTGTGGTAACAGGCGAGCGGGCCGTTGCGCTTAAAAAGTATGAACTGGAATATGAGAATAAAGGTACGCTGGTTAAAATCACCCGCGGCGGCATTTGTGGCTCGGACTTACATTATTATCAGCATGGCCGGGTGGGTAGTTATCCGGTGAAAATGCCAATGATTTTAGGGCACGAAGTGATTGGTATTGTCGAGAAATCCAGTGCGCCTTCTCTGGCCCCGGGTATGGCGGTGGCGATTAACCCAAGTAAACCCTGCCTTAAATGCGAATATTGTCTGGAGGGTAATACTAATCAGTGCCTGAATATGCGTTTTTTTGGCAGCGCAATGTATTTTCCTCACGTTGATGGCGGTTTTACGCAATATAAAATCGTGGAGAACGAACAGTGTATTCCTTTTAACCCTGCGGTGAGCGGCAATGTGATTGTTTTTGCTGAACCGCTGGCGGTGGCTATCCACGCGGTCAACCAGGCCGGCAGTGTTAAAGGCAAACGGGTTTTCGTTTCCGGGGTTGGCCCAATCGGCTGCCTGGTTGTGGCGGCCGCCAAGGCGTTGGGGGCCGAAGAGATTGTGGCAACGGACATCAGTGAACGTTGTTTGCAGCTTGCCCGCGCCATGGGGGCCGATAACACCTTTACCGCCGATGCGCCGGCACTGGCAGGCTATGAATCAGGCAAAGGCTTTTTTGATGTGGCATTCGAGGCTTCGGGCCATCCGGCTTCTATCAAACGCTGCGTTCAGGTCACCCGAGCAAAAGGGCACGTCGTGCAGGTGGGGATGGGGGGCGCAACCGCAGAGATCCCATTGATGGCGCTGATTGCCAAAGAAATTAACCTCATTGGCACGTTTCGTTTTACGGAAGAATTTAACACGGCAGTGCAATGGCTGGAGGAGAAAAAGATCAACCCGCTGCCCTTGCTCACCGCGGAGTACCGGTTTGAGGATTTCCAGCAAGCGCTGAATTTCGCGGCGGATAAATCAGCCGCATCAAAAGTACAGCTCGTTTTTGCATAATATGGGGATGGATTGTGGATACTTTATTTTCTCTCAAAGATAGAAAAGCATTAATTACCGGTTCGGCGCAAGGGATCGGTTTTTTATTGGCTCAGGGGCTTGGGCGCTATGGTGCAGAAATCATTATTAATGACATAACCGCAGAGCGGGTCGATCAGGCGGTTACCCGCCTGGAACAGCAGGGCATAAAAGCCTATGGCGTGCCTTTTGATGTAACGGACAGTCAACAGGTGCAGCATGGCGTTGCCACAATTGAACAACGTATTGGCCCGATCGATATTTTGATTAATAACGCGGGGATTCAGCGCCGCCATCCGTTTACTGAATTTCCTGAAGCTGAATGGGATGATGTGATCAGGGTAAATCAGAAATCGGTATTTATCGTTTCCCAGGCGGTTGCCAAACATATGGTTAAACGGCAACAAGGTAAAATTATCAATATTTGCTCTATGCAAAGCGAGCTTGGGCGCGACACCATCACACCTTATGCGGCCTCCAAGGGGGCGGTAAAAATGCTCACGCGTGGGATGTGCGTAGAATTAGCAAGATACAATATTCAAATTAATGGCATCGCGCCCGGTTATTTTAAAACTGAAATGACCAAGGCGTTGGTCGAAAACCGTGAATTTACAGACTGGTTATGTAAGCGCACTCCGGCCGCCCGCTGGGGGAACCCTGAGGAATTGATTGGCGCCGCTGTCTTTTTGTCTTCGAAAGCCTCTGACTTTGTAAATGGTCACCTGCTTTTCGTGGATGGAGGCATGTTGGTCGCCGTTTGATTCTGTGGCTGGGATATAAACTTCATAAAGGGTATCTATGCGTAATAACCGGATAAGTCTCCAGGATATAGCAAGCCTTGCGGGCGTGAGTAAAATGACCGTTAGCCGCTATCTACGTGAGCCCAAACAGGTGGCATCGGAAACCCGGCTGAAAATTGCAGAAATACTGGATGAGATGAATTACATACCAAGCAGAGCGCCCAATATTATGCTCAATGCAAAAAGTAATTCAATTGGCGTGCTGATACCCTCTTTCCAGAATCAGGTTTTTTCAGACATTCTTTCCGGCCTGGAGTTTATCACTAACCAGCATGGCTATCAGTTGTTAATTTCTGAATATAACTACTCCAGGGAGAATGAAGAAAAGCAGATTATCAACCTGCTGTCATATGATATTGAGGGCATCGTGCTGTGCGAAAAAGTACACACCTTGCGTGCGCAAAGCTATTTAAGATCGTCGAAAATACCCGTTATTGAAATCATGGATACGCTGGAATCACAGATCGATATTGAAATTGGCTTTGATAATAAATTAGCGGCTTACCATATGGTGAATGCCATGATCCAGCATGGGAAAAAGCATATTTATTATTTTGGATCACGTAACGATCAGCGCGATAACCAACGCTATCTTGGTTATCGCGCGGCGATGCAAGAGTCCGGTTTACTGGCTCGCCGCATATCACCTAACAGCATTTCATCATTTTCGCTGGGCGCAATGATGCTCAAAGATGTGTTGGCTGGGGCGCAAAAAGTCGACGGGATATTTTGCACCAATGACGATATTGCCGTTGGCGTATTGCAGGAGTGTTTGCGGCGTGGCATTCGGGTGCCGGAGCAGATGTCTATTGCCGGCTTCCATGGTCTTGATATTGGCAAAACGGTGACGCCTGTATTAGCCAGTGTAATCACTCCGCGCTTTGAAATTGGTAAAAAGTCGGCAGAGGTGATCATCAAAAAAATGGATGCTGCGAATGCCACACGTAGCGTTGATCTGGGCTTCAAGATATTTACCGGGGAAACGATATAACCCATTAATTAACGCGTTAAAGCGAGATAATTATGAGCAAAGAAAAAGAACACATCCTGGTTGTTCAACCATTAATGGATGCGTTGGCAAACAGGTTGGCTAGCCGTTTTATCTGCCATAACCTTTATCAGTGTGAAAATAGCGATGAATATTTACGTCAGCACGGCGAAAAAATTCGCGGTGTTGCCACCCGTGGCGATGTTGGCTTATCCGCCGATGTGATGGCCAGGCTGCCTAATCTGGAAATTATTTCAGTTTTTGGCGTGGGGACCGACGGTATTGATTTAGTCACAGCGGCGGAAAGGGGCATTCACGTTACCGTTACCCGCGATATTTTAACCGATGATGTGGCGGATTTGGCGCTGGCTTTTATTTTGGCGCAGGCGCGGCAATTATCCTATCAGGATAAGTTCGCCCGAAGTGGTCAATGGTTAACCACGCCCCCTCGCCTTGCCAGTAAAGTCAGCGGTAAAAAGATCGGGATTTTGGGGCTGGGGAAAATTGGCAAGGCGATCGCCAAACGCGCCAGCGCCTTTGATATGTGCGTGGGCTATTGCGACAGAACAGAAAAATCGTCCGTTGAATATAGTTATTTCCCCGACGTGCAGGCATTGGCGGCATTTTCGGATTTTCTGGTATTGGCCATGCCCGGTAATGAAAGTAACCGGAATTTGATTGATTCCGCCGTATTGCAGGCTTTGGGGCCCGAGGGCACGCTGATTAACATTGCGCGCGGCTCGTTAGTTAATGAGCAACATCTTATTGAAGCTTTGCAATCAGGCACAATTAAGGCCGCGGCTTTGGATGTTTATCAGCATGAGCCGGAAATTCCAGCGCCATTATTGCAGATGAATAATGTTTTACTCACGCCGCATATTGCCAGCGCAACGGTTGAAACCCGCCAAGCAATGGCAAATAACGTTTTTGATAACCTTGATCGTTACTTCACCGAAGGCAAGGCGATAACCGCGCTGGATTTACAGTAAGAAAAATAAATACGTGAAATATTACCCTTAAATAATGAGGTACGTTATGAATAATGAGTCCTCGACCCTGCACTGGAGCCGGCGCATTACGCGGCCGCAGTGGAAAGCATTCTGGGCTGCCTGGATCGGTTATATGCTTGATGGTTTTGATTTTGTCATTATCACCTTAGTGCTAACCGAAATCATGGCGGAGTTTAATATCCCGACGGTTGAAGCCGCCGGGCTGGTTTCCGCCGCTTTTATCTTAAGGTGGTTCGGCGGCCTGGCCCTGGGCGCCATGGGCGACCGGTTTGGCAGAAAGAGCGCCATGATTGCCAGCATTGTGATGTTTGCCGGCGGTACGGTCGCCTGTGGTTTAGCGCCTAATTACACCTGGATGTTCATCGCCAGGGTGATTGTCGGTGTTGGGATGGCCGGGGAATACGGCACAAGTTCCGCCTACGTGATCGAAAGCTGGCCCAAGGACATGCGTAATAAGGCCAGCGCGTTTCTTAACTCTGGTTTTTCCGCCGGCGCTATTCTTTCGGTAATGGCCTATAGCGTCATCGTGCCTTTATGGGGTTGGCGCGTATTATTTTATATCGGGATTATCCCAATCCTGTATGCGTTATGGTTGCGCCGCGCTATTCCCGAAGCCGAAGAATGGGCAAAAAATCGTGCCAAGAGCACCAAGCCCGTATTTACCATGGTTGATTTGTTATACCGCAATGGTAATGCGGCTAAAAGCGGCATGAATATCGCCATGTCTGTTATCGCTGCGGTGGCGCTGTATTTTTGTTTCGATCACAGCCGGCCTGCCGTACTGGTCGCTATTCTGGGGGTGATCACCACACTGATTTTTATTTCCTTTTTGGTACAAAGCGGCGGCAAAAAATGGCCCACCAGCTTAATGCTGACGGTGATTATTTTATGCGTATTTCTGTATGGCTGGCCGATACATGCGCTGTTGCCGACCTATTTAAAAACCGAGCTGCATTACACGCCTGAAATCGTGGCGCTGGTGTTCTCTTTCAGCCGGTTCGGCATGGGGCTAGGCTGCTGTTTTGCCGGTATCGCCGGCGATTATTTCGGCACCAGAAAAACCTACGTCATCAGCCTGCTGATTGCCCAGATCATCATCATCCCGGTATTTGCCTTAACCGGCGGCAGCGTGTGGCTACTGTGCGCTTTGATTTTCTTGCAGCAGCTATTTAGCCAAGGCGTTGGCGGGCTGCTTGCCAAACTGATCAGCGGCTATTTCGATACCGACCAACGTGCAGCCAATTTGGGGTTCATTTACAACATTGGCTCTATGGGCGGGGCGCTGGCGCCTGTTTTAGGCGCCTCCATTGCCCAACAATTCAGCCTGGGAACGGCGCTGAGTGGTTTGTCATTCTCGCTGACATTTGTCGTTATCCTGCTGATTGGCTTAGATATGCCGTCACGATTGCAACGCTGGCTGCGGCCAGAAGCGCTGCGTTATTACGACGCTGTTGACGGAACCCCTCTCACGGGCGCTTTCACGAAGAAGACCACCCCAGAGCAGATCGCTTTGGCCGAAAAAGTTCACAATTAATCACTTAGAGGATATTGGAATGGCTATTGGTAATCGTGTGTTTTTAAAAAGACCGATGGATGCACTCCCTTTGCTTGATGCATTCCGTCAACTCCCCGCGGCGGTGGTCGCCGATTGTATGAGCCGCATGCCGGCGTTGTCATCGGAAATAAAGCTGATGAGCGCGCCCCAAAAAGCCGTTATGTGCGGGTTAGCCGTCACCGTTAAAGCGCGCTCTGGCGATAATCTGATGTTGCATAAGGCCATGGATATTGCCGGCCGTGATGATGTGATTATTCTTTCGAACGAAGGGGACCGCAGCCAGTCGCTGATGGGCGAAGTGATGACCACCTATGCCCGCTACCGTGGTATCGAAGGGATCGTGCTGGATGCGCCGATTCGTGATATCGAAGGTATTTCAAAAATGGATTTTCCGCTGTATGCGGTCGGGCATACGCCAGGTGGCCCATTCAAGGATGGCCCGGGTGAAATTAATGTGCCGATCGCCTGTGGGAAAATTCATGTCTGCCCAGGGGATATTGTTATGGGCGATGCCGATGGGGTGATTATCATTCCGCGCCTGGATGCCGCGCGTATTCTGGAAGAGGCCCAGCAGTACCTGGTTGTGGATAATCACAACTTTGAACTGGCAAAATCCGGCGCCCTGGAGCGCACCTGGATTGATAAATTATTTGCGGCAAAAAACGTCGACGTCATCGACGATGTTTATTTCTGATTGTTCGGCACGTTTTAATACCCGCTAAATATCATGCCGGGGGTTAACGGATGTGGCGGTTAACCCCTGCGTGCTATTTAAAAAAGGAGCATGGCATGATTGTTGATTCATTGGCTTCGATTAAACACCATCCCGGACTGGATGCAGAGTTCCTAACCGCTTTGGAACAGGTAATGGCGCTGGATCTGTTTGATCTTGCGCCAGGTGATTATTCACTGGGAGCGGGAAAGATTCTGGTTAAAATGATGGACCGGCAATTAACGGCGCCAGCGGTTAAACCTTTTGAAATGCATCAGCGCGATATTGATATTCATATTCCGCTAAACGGCCCGGAAACGCTAGGGTATGTCTGCGGGGATGGACGAATGGAAAATATCACGCCCTATGATAAGGCCAGGGATATCTGTTTTGCGCAGGCGCAGCAGGGCGAAGCATGGTTGGTATTGCCTCCCGGCGGGTTGGTGATTTTCTTCCCAGGGGAATGGCATAAGCCCGCTTGTTATTTGGATTCAACTCATTTCCTGAGAAAGGCCGTGATCAAGATCGCCGCGCCCGACCGTTATTAACCATCCCGCCAATACGTAACCGGAGCCGGTTTATTCATACGCGAAAATGTTGTGTATTGTATGCTATACCCTTCATACTTCAAGTTGCAGGTGTGTTGGCTTTCCTCGCTCACCCCAGTCACTTACTGGAGTAAGCTCCTGGGGACTCACTGCGTTGCCGCCTTACTGCAACTCGAATTATTTTGGGTATATATTTTGTGCGCATTATGGCAATACAAAAGGATACTTAGCGTGAATCAGCCGGATCCCACAAGCGCCAAGCCACTGTATAAACAGCTTGAAGAAGCCCTGAAAGCAGCCATTTCAAGCGGCGAGTTTAAGCCTGGGCAACAAATCCCAACCGAAAATGATCTCAGCGCCAATTGGAAGGTCAGCCGGGTGACGGTGCGTAAAGCGCTTGATGCGCTAACGCGTGAAAATTTGCTCACCCGCGTTTCAGGTAAAGGGACGTTTGTCTCCGGTGAGAAATTCCAGCGCAGCATGGCAGGCATCATGAGCTTCAGCGAGTTGTGCCGTTCGCAGGGCTATCGCCCAGGGGCGCGTACCATAAAATCAGTCTTTGAACCGGCGAATGAAGAAATACGCGAGCGGTTTAATATCAGCAAAGATGAGAAAGCCGTGGTGCTGGAGCGTATTCGTTATGCCGACGATGTGCCGGTCTCATTGGAGACGGTCTGGTTCCCGCCGTCTTTTGCTTTCCTGTTGGATGAGGATCTAAACAATAACTCTTTGTATGATCTCCTGCGCGATAAGTACGATCTATGGTTTACCCATTCAAGCAAAGTGATCGAGCTGGTGTACGCCAACTTTGAGGTGGCTCATTATCTTGGTGTCGCTCAGCGCTATCCCTTAATCTCAATAAAAAGCGAGATGATTGATAATAAAGGGAAAATATCATGTATTTCTCATCAGTTGATTGTGGGTGACAAAATCCGCTTCACGGTTTAATCACTGCTTCGCCGTTTAAATACCCCCTGAGATCGGGATCTACATCGTGGATCCCGATTTTTTATGCGCAATTTTATTGATCTAAATGTATCTCAATGTTATATCGTTAATGCAATACATTTAAATACATTAAGGCATCGTCGTGTTGTGGCGCTGGATGTCTGTACAGACCCAAGGAGATCAGTATGAGTATCAAAGAAATTGTGAGCGGCATCGTGGAGAACAACGCGGCGAAAGGGGGGATCACGCATATTTACTACGTTGCCTGTGGGGGTTCTTATGCCGCATTTTACCCCGCGAAAGCCTTTATCGAGAAAGAGGCCAAAACACTCTCTGTTGGGCTGTACAACAGTGGCGAGTTTATCAATAACCCACCGGTTGCGCTGGCCGACAATGCCGTCGTCATCGTGGCTTCGCATAAGGGGAATACGCCAGAAACTATCCAGGCCGCCGCGCTGGCGCAAAGCCGTGGCGTACCGGTGATCGGCCTGACATGGGTCACTGATTCCCCACTGGTGGCCCACTGTGATTTTGTTGAAACCTATAGCTTTGGCGAAGGTAAAGACATTGCGCAAGAGAAAACCATCAAAGGGTTGCTAAGTGCCGTAGAGTTCCTGCAGCAGACGGAAGGCTATGTGCATTATGATGATTTCCAGGACGGGCTGAGCAAAATTAACCGTATTGTCTACCGCGCCTGTGAGCACCTGGAGAAACGCGCGTTGGCGTTCGCTGAAGAATATAAGGATGATAAGGTTATTTATACCCTGGCCAGCGGTGCCGGTTATGGCGCCGCCTATTTACAAAGCACATGTATTTTTATGGAAATGCAGTGGATCCATTCCGCCTGCATTCACAGCGGTGAGTTCTTCCACGGCCCCTTTGAGATTACCGACGCCAACACGCCATTTTTCTTCCAGTTCTCTGAAGGCAGCACCCGCGCCGTGGACGAGCGCGCATTAACATTCCTGAAAAAATATGGTCGCCGTATTGAAGTCGTAGACGCCAAAGAGTTGGGCCTTTCCACCATTAAGCCGACCGTAATCGATTACTTTAACCACTCGCTGTTCAACAATGTCTACCCGGTTTATAACCGTGCGCTTGCTGATATTCGTCAGCATCCATTAACCACGCGCCGTTATATGTGGAAGGTGGAGTACTGATCTTATTTGGCGCGATAATCGGGCAAGGATGCTATTGGCTGGATGATCGGATAAGGAACCACAATGAGCATAAAGGCGATTGGCATCGGCGATAACGTCGTCGATAAATACCTCCATTCCGGCATGATGTACCCTGGCGGCAACGCCCTCAACTTTGCGGTTTATGCCCGCCAGGCCGGGATTGAGAGTGCGTTTCTGGGGGCGTTTGGCAGCGATGCCGCCGCCCGGCACGTACAGCAGACGTTAGACGAATTAGGTATTGATAGGCAGCGTTGCCGGCACTACAGCGGTGAGAACGGCTATGCCTGCATCCGGCTGGTGAACGGCGATCGGGAATTTGTCACCAGTAATAAAAATGGCATGCTGCGCGAGCATCCGTTGGCGCTGGCAGCAAACGATCTGGACTACATCGCACAGTTTGATTTAGTGCACTCTAGCCTGAATGGCCATCTGGAAACTGAACTGGCCAAGATAAAAACATTACCCGTCACGTTATCTTTCGATTTTTCCTCACGCGGTACGGATACTTATTTTAAGCAAGTTTGCCCGTGGGTGGATTATGGTTTTATTTCCTGTGGTGCGCTTACGGAAAATGAAACAAGGCAAAAGATAGATAAGCTATTTGATTATGGCTGCCGGCATATTATCGCCACCCGTGGCCATGAGAATGTTTATTATTTTTCGGGTGAAGAGGTTATTGCATGGCAGCCGGAATATATCGAACCAATAGATACGTTGGGCGCGGGGGATGCTTTCCTAACCGGCTTTATGCTGTCGATACTACAAGCTGGGCAGCCTGAAGCCGATAGAGACATTGTACTTCGCGCCATGGCGGCGGGGGGCGTATTGGCACGCGGCGTTCTGCATCATTATGGCGCATTTGGTTTTGGGAAATCCTATTCCGATTAAACACCGCGCCCTTTAAATAAAAGTCTGGCATTAACTCCGTAATTATCAGGGGGTAAATATGTTTTGGACGGAACTCGGTTTTATTCTTGTCGCTCTGATGTTTGGTGCCCGAGTCGGCGGTGTCTTTTTAGGGATGATCGGGGGATTTGGCGTTGGCATCCTGGTATTTGTTTTCGGCCTGACGCCTTCTTCACCACCGATTGATGTTATTCTGATTATTCTCTCGGTTGTATTGGCTGCTTCTTCTTTGCAAGCCTCCGGCGGGTTGGATCTCCTGGTTCGGCTGGCGGAAAGTATGCTGCGCCGCCATCCTCGCTATATCACGTTGCTGGCGCCGTTTATCTGTTATTTCTTTACCTTTATGTCGGGTACCGGGCACGTTGTCTACAGCCTGCTGCCGGTTATCTCTGAAGTTTCCCGTGATTCGGGCATTCGCCCGGAACGGCCGCTGTCTATATCGGTGATTGCCTCGCAACAGGCGATCACGGCAAGCCCAATTTCCGCCGCGATGGCGGCGATGGTCGGCCTGCTGGCCCCGCTGGGGGTTTCGATTTCCACCATTATGATGATTTGCGTACCCGCGACGTTAATTGGCGTTGCGGCAGGCGCTATCGCAACCTTTAATAAAGGCAAAGAGTTAAAGGATGATCCTGAATACCAGCGCAGGTTGAGCGAAGGGCTGTTAAAACCGATCGGTAAAACGGAAAGGGCAACTGTGCTGGCCCCGCATGCGAAACTGTCCGTGCTGCTGTTTTTGACCGGCGCGGTGGTGATTGTGCTGTTGGGGTTGATTCCAGGGCTGCGCCCGCTGGTGGAAACGGCAAAAGGGTTGCAGCCGCTGTCGATGTCTGCCGCAATCCAAATGGTGATGTTGTCGTTTGCCTGCCTGATCGTATTGCTGTGCCGCCCACCCGTCGATCACATCCTGAGTGGCTCGGTATTTCGCGCGGGTGCATTGGCGATCGTCTGTGCCTTTGGCCTTGCCTGGATGAGCGAAACGTTCGTCAGCAGCCATATCGATCTGATTAAGGCCGAGGTGCAAGTTCTGCTTCAGGAACATACCTGGCTGATTGCCATCATGATGTTCTTTGTTTCGGCCATGGTCAGTAGCCAGGCCGCGACCACGTTGATTTTGCTGCCGTTGGGGCTGGCGCTGGGGTTGCCGCTTTATGCACTCATCGGCTCATGGCCGGCGGTGAACGGCTATTTCTTGATCCCGGTCGCCGGGCAGTGCCTGGCTGCGCTGGCTTTCGACGACACCGGCACTACCCGTATTGGTAAATATGTGCTTAACCACAGTTTTATGCGCCCCGGCCTGGTGAATGTGATCGTCTCGGTCGTGGTCGGGTTAGCCATCGGCAAATTTGTCATACCGTAATGGGGGCCTCATCACACCTGCGAGACAGGGGCATACCGCGTTAAACCAAGGGCCATATTTATTGACCTTGCGCCATGGTGACTGAACACAATTAGCGCCGGCGTTCCAGCATGGCGAAAAAAAGCACGGTCATTACCAGAACGATCAGCAATAGCATTAATGCGGCTGCCGCGCCTTCGTTCAGGGAAAGGCCGAGGAAAGCGCGGCGATAAGCGAAAAAGCTCAACATTTCAGTCGCTGAACCTGGGCCGCCGCGTGTCAGAATATAAGGTAAATCGTACGTACGTAGCTCGTTAATCAACTGAATAACGACGGTAATGGCTGATACCGGTCGCAACATTGGCAGGGTGATATACCAAAACTGTTGCCAACTTCTTGCCCCGTCCATTTGCGCCGCTTCATAGGGATCACGCGGGAGGGCGGCGAGGCCAGCGGCGAGGATCAGAATAACAAACGACATCTGTTGCCAGATATCTATGACGGCCATTGACCAAAATGCCAATGTGGGCGTTCCCAGCCAATCCAGGGCGGGTAAGCCGATATCCTGTAGCAGGTGATTAATAATGCCAAGGTTGGGTTGCAACAACATGCGCCATATTAGCGCCACGCTCACCGGCGACATAGCCATCGGGATCGTCAATAGGGCGAAATATAACGGGCGCATTTTAACCACGCGGTTGAGCATTAAGGCGATGCCCAGCCCGATGACAAACTCGCCCGCCACGGTCAGCAGCGAATAGCGGATAGTTAACCAAGTGGCGGCCCAAAAGCCGCCGTCACTGAGTATAGCGACAAAATTATCTATCCCCACGAAGGGGGCTATTTCGGGGTTAAGTAAGGTATAGGATGAAAATGCCAGGATGAAGGCATAAGCCACCGGGAACCCCATCACGATCGTCAGCGTGGCTAACCCCGGCAGGGCAAACGCCCAGCCGGTAAGACGGAAGCGATCAAAGCGGGCAAACCAGCAGGTTTTAGCCTGGTATGCCGTGGTACAGGATGTTTGCATTGGCATCATAAGTTATTTCTTCATCAACTGTTCGAGTTGTTCGGTGACGTAGAGTAACGTGTCGTCTACAGAGCCATTGCTGGAAGCCAGTTTTGAAAGTTGTGCGCCGAGCACGTCTTCATAATTGGCTGAATAGGTAAAAATGGGGAAGGATTTACCGGATGCGACGACTTTTTCCGCTTCGGCATAGTAGGGGTATTTCGCCAGAATTTCGGCATTTTTATACACATCCTCACGTACCGGCGCATGGCCTTCCCGGGCGCGTGCGATAGACGTTTTTTCGCTTTGCACCCACTGGATGAAGGTCCAGGCGGCAGCTTTTTCTTCATCGGTGATATTTTTGGGAATACCCCAACCCCAGCCGCCGCTTTCACCGTGGCCGCCCGGCATGGTCGTCAAAGCCAGTTTCCCGGCAACGGCAGGGCAGGATTGCGGGTTATCCAATTGTGGCAACATCCACCAATACGTCACCATGCTGAATGCCTCGCCGCTACACATCAGGCGGATGGTGTCATCCAACGTCGCGGAAAGGGCGCCTGTCTGTGCGCCATGTTTAATTGCATCAACATAGAGCGATAGCGCGGTTTTACCTTGTGGGCTGTTGAGTACGACTTTTTTATTGCCATCAAGATAATCCCCACCTGCTGCAAACAGATAGTTAGAGAACTCCATGCTGTTAGGATCGCCGCGTTGCCCTTGCATGGCCGCCCCTGCTTTACCGGTTTGCTGCTTGATAAATTTCACCAGCGTAACGTAATCAGCCAGGGTCGCCGGCGGCGCCAACGGCTTGTTGAATTCAGCCTGATATTTAGCTTGTAGTGTGCTTTCCTGCAGCATATCGGTGCGGTAAATCAGGCCCATGGAATAGTTGTACATGGGGATCAGATCGGTTTTTCCCGCGGTAAGATTTAACAAAGAAACAGTAGAAGGAATGAATGCGGCCATATCAAAGCCGGATTGTTGTACCATGGGCGTGAGATCGGTCAGCCACTTCGCTTTGGAAAACTCCCCGGCCCACAAAAAATCAACGGCAAGCACATTGTAATAGCTTTGTGGTGCGATTAATTGTGAAACCAGTTTGTCGTGCATGTCCCCATAGCCGATTTTTTCAAACTGGACTTTAATGTGGTGTTGTTTCTCAAACTCGGGCAGCATTTTCTCTATGATTTGCGTTTCGGGAACATTCTCCATCAGCGCACGCAACACTACCTCTTTAGCCTGCACGCTTGCGCTAAGGCCTAATATCATCAATCCAGATAACAGCGTGGTCTTCATATCGTTAAACATAATTGACTCCTGATAAATGGATGCCGAAATATCAATGGCTATCCGATGAAAGGATGATTCAGCTACTTAACCCCGCCAAAAGTGAGCCCTTTGACGATATAACGTTGTATAAAATGTGATGCGATAATCAGGGGTAAAATGGCCAGTACAATGCCAGCGGAAACTTTACCTATTTGCACGCCATTAGACGTTTGCAGAGCCGCCAGTGCGACGGGGATAGTTGCGGTTTTTGGGCCGCTTAGCACTAAGGCAAAAAGAAACTCGTTCCACGAAAGGATAAAACCAAGTACGCCTGCTGCAGCCAGGCCGGGCAAAGAGATCGGCAAGATCACATACCAGAAGGCCCCCCAGGCGGTGGTGCCATCGGTCATTGCCGCCCATTCCAGATCGACCGGAATGCCTTCAAAGAAACCCATTAAAATCCAGGTCAGGAACGGCAGATTAAGTGCGGCATATACCAGCGTCAGCCCCACCAGCGAGTTGGTGAGTTCCAGGGCTCTCAATACGGCAAAGGCGGGCAGCACCAGTGCAACGGCCGGTAGCATTTGTGTCGCCAGCATAAAAAAACGGGCGGCGCTTCCGCCCGTTTTAAAGCGGGCAAAGGCATAGCCGGTAGCCGCCGCTAACGGCATGGCCAACAAAACCGAGCAGGAAGCCACGATCAGACTGTTGGCGCTGTAAGTGAGAAAATCGTCATCACCAATCAGGCTGGTAAAGTTTTCACTGGAGAAAGCGGGAAAAATATCGCTGCTGTACGCCATGGATTCTGGAACCAGGCTGGTACGCAGGATCCAAAGAATCGGTAGCACGACGATAATACAGGCTACGATCAGGCCGAAGTGTAATCCTATTTTGCGTAGCATATTCAGCTCCCATTCAGGCAGTGGTGAGAGGGGCAGGGCGGCGGGGGATAACGTCGCCGGTTTCCGCATCAAAGAGATGCAGCGAATGCGGATCCATATAGACGGTAATCCTGTCATCCGGTTGCGGGCGCGCGTGTTGATCCAGGCGTACGACAATCTGTACCTCTCCGATTTTCCCTGTAACAATATTTTCAGCCCCGAGCACTTCAACCGTACTGACCTTCATCTCCAGGGGGCGCCAATGCGCGTGCCGTTGGTGGGAATGGAAATCCTCTGGGCGAATGCCCAGCGTCATATGTTTACCGCCGAGAAGGCGATAGTCTTCTTGCATGCATTCGGCGAGCTCGAATGCAGGCCCATTTTCCAGTTGTAACCGTAGGCCGCCCGGCGCGGGAATAACCTCGCAGGGCAGTAAATTGATCGCCGGTGATGAGAGAAATTTTGCGACAAATGTGTTAACTGGGTTTTGATACACTTCCAATGGCGTTCCGCATTGGATCAGATGCCCATTGCGCATAATGCAGATGCGATCGGCCATGGTCATGGCTTCTACCTGGTCGTGGGTAACATAAATCATGGTTTTACCCAACCGGCGATGCAGTTTGATCAGTTCGCTGCGCATTTCAGCCCGTAATTGCGCATCGAGGTTGGAGAGCGGCTCATCCAATAAAAATGCCTGCGGTTCTCGTACAATGGCTCTGCCAAGGGCCACGCGCTGGCGTTGGCCCCCTGATAACGCCGCCGGTTTACGGTGCAGCAAGGTATCCAGGCCGAGCAGTGCCGCGCTTTCATTAACCTTTTGTTTTATAATTTCTTTTGGCGTACCACGCATTTTCAGGCCGAATGCCATGTTTTCTTCGACGGTCATATGCGGATACAGCGCGTAGCTCTGGAATACGACCGCAATATTACGGGCGTGGGGGGCAACGTTATTCATATTTTGATCGTTGATCATCAGCGTTCCCTCACTGATGCTTTCCAATCCGGCAATCATTCTCAGCGTGGTGGATTTCCCACAGCCTGAAGGGCCCAGAAATACCACGAACTCACCATCGCGAATTTTTAAACTCACATCGCGCACGCTGTATTGGCTATTATTGTAGGTTTTTGAAACGTTAAGTAATTCAATAGAGGCCATGCGCTTATACCTTTGCTATGTGCTGTGTTCTTTCGCCCTGCGGGCAGGCGGTTGCTTAGCGGGTGTATTCATCACGAATGACGGACGTTCCCAGGCATTGTGTCTATCCCTTCATCTTTCAATATGCTGACGTAACATTGCCTGTTTGATTTTGTTTGTTTTTAGCCTGTATACACGCCGCCGGTGACGTTGACGCCCTGCCCGGTCATAAAGCGAGCCGCGTCGGAGCAGAGAAACGCCACCACGTCAGCGACATCTTCGGGCGTTTCCAACCGGCCAAGCGGGGTTTGATTTATGTAGTCCTGTATTACATTCTCGGGGCTGATGCCACGCAGGGCCGCCTCCCATTGCACTTCACGGCTTTGCATGCCTGTTTTTACAAACCCAGGGCAGACGGCATTGACGCGGATGCCTTCTGCGGCCAACTCACGGGCGAGTGCTTGCGTCCAACCGAGCACCGCAAACTTGCTGGCTGAATAGTGCGCCAGCAGCGGTGCGCCGACTTTGGCTGCCAATGAAGCTGTGTTGACGATGGTTCCCTGTTTCTGTTCGACAAAGGTGCGGGCTGCTAACTGGTTGGTAAGAAATACCCCGCGAATATTGACATCAAAATTGAAATCCCATTCTTCATCGGTGATATCCAACGCGCGCTGCATCGTAGAAACCCCGGCGTTAGCGACCAGTACCTGATAGCTGCCCATGTGCTTGATGACCTGTGAAAACCCCGCGGTGATTGACTCGCGTGAACGCACATCAACGCCGAAAGCAAAACAGCGATCACCTAACTCTCGGGCGGCTTCCTGGGCCGTATTTTCGTCAATATCACCTATAGCAACATTCATGCCCTGGGCGAGTAGTGTGCGGCTAATTGCCAAACCAATACCGGCCGCCCCGCCGGTAACGATCGCCGTTTTGCCTTTCAGCCCAGGGTAAAGCCCTGGCACATAGAATTGGTTGCTCATCGTTGGCTCCTTATCGCTGATGATTACTTATTGCACAATAATTCGAACAAATCAAAACAAAATTAGTTTGATTAAAACATTAATATTCGTATAGTGCTTCTACGAAGTTATATTTTGTTCGTTTGTGGGTTTCTGATGGGGAACAACGCGAATGCCGAACAATAAATCTCCCGCTGATGAAGCGGCTGAACATCGCACCTTGCACCGCCAGCGGTTGATGGCAGAGGCGCGGCAACGCGAAATTTTATCCGCTCTGAACGCCAGGGGGACGATCTCGGCGGCCGGGTTGGCTCATGCGTTGGCGGTTTCTGTCATGACTATTCGGCGCGATCTGATTGAGTTGGAAGCGGCCGGAAAACTGACGCGTATTCACGGTGGTGCCGTGGCGCCTGAACATGGGGCCGCAGTGGCCATGGACAGCATCGAGCCGAGTTTTGAAGCTCGTTTGCTGCTACGCAATGAGGCAAAACAGCGTATTGCCATTGTGGCTGCGGCGGTCGCCAGTCATTACCGTTCGGTTGCACTTGATGTGGGAACCACCACCTTCCTGATGGCGCAGCGTTTAGTGGGGTGCTCACGGATGAAAGTTTTTACCAACAGTGTTCGCATTGCCCATGCCTTGAACAATACCCAGCCCGACGTCTACCTGTCGGGTGGCCGGGTACGCCTTGATGAGATGTCGATGGGCGGGCCTACAGCCGTGCAGCGCTTCGCCGCGTTGTGGTTTGACGTGGCGTTTATTGGCGTATCTGGGCTGACGCCTGACGGAATTTACGATTATTCGTTTGAAGATGCCGAGTTGAAAAGGGTCTATCTGCGCTGTTCTGATTTTACGGTTGTGTTGTGTGATTGCGCAAAATTCCAGCGCATGTCACTGGTCCATCTCTCTGCGCTGGATGGCATCAACATGCTGATCACCGAAGACGCGCCTCCTCCCTCCGTGGCGGCGGCGCTTGAGGCAGCGAAGGTTCAGGTGGTGATTGCACCGCCTTTAGCTGGGGACTGCTAAAGCCCCGGCGGCGGCGTCGGGTTTCCTGTTAATCGTCTGGAGTTCGTTATGATTTTTGATTTTTTGGGCACTAAGAAAAAAGCGGTTATCGCCATGGCTCATATTGGCGCGCTGCCAGGTTCGCCGTTGTATAACGCTGATGGCGGTCTCAATAAGCTGATTGATGATGTGCTAAGCGACGTTGAGAAACTTCAGGATGGTGGGGTTGACGCCATTATGTTTGGCAATGAGAACGATCGTCCCTATGTGTTCAATGCCGCGATTGAAGGGGTGGCTGCGATGTCGGCGATTGTGCAAGCGATCAAGCCGGCGTTAAACGTCCCCTTTGGCGTCAACTATCTATGGGATCCAAAAGCCAGCGTTGCCATTGGGGCGACCACCGGGGCGAGTTTTGTCCGTGAAATTTTTACCGGGGTGTTTGCGTCGGATATGGGGATTTGGCAGCCGGATTGCGCGGCGGCTTCCCGCCTGCGGCATAATCTTGGCCGCGACGACATGAAATTGTTGTTCAACATCAACGCGGAGTTTGCACATTCGCTGGATTCGCGCCCGATAGAATTGCGCGCTCGCAGCGCGGTGTTCTCTTCTATGGCCGATGCGATTTTGGTTTCTGGGCCGATAACCGGTGAGCCAGCCGATCAGTCAAACCTGCGTAAAGTCTGTGCCGCCGTGCAGGACGTACCGGTCTTTGCCAATACCGGCACCAATATTGATAACGTCAGCGATATTTTAACGATGGCCAGCGGTGTGATTATCGGCACCCATTTTAAGGTTGATGGGCATACCTGGAATGCCGTTGATGGCGATCGCGTAAAACGTTTTATGGACGTGGTCGAACGTCAACGTTAACCGTATTTGCGATACAGGAGGCGGCATGAACTGTTTGCTGGGTATTGATATTGGCACTACCTCGACGATTGGCATGCTGATTCAGTTGCCGAATAAGGTGCTGGGGATCGTTTCCCGGCCGGTCACATTGTCATCGCCACAGCCAGGCTGGACAGAAGAGTCACCCGATGAATGGTGGCATAATGTTGGCGAGATTTGCCATGAATTGCTAGCGAAAAGTGGCGTGGCGCCAGGCGATATTGCCGGAATCGGCATTACCGGCATGCTGCCTGCCCTGGTATTGTTAGACGATAATAATCGGCTATTAAGGCCCAGTATCCAGCAAAGTGATGGCCGCTGCGGTAAGCAGGTTAGCCAAATGAGAGCCGAAATGGATGCAGATACATTTCTCATGCGGGCCGGAAATGGCATCAATCAGCAACTGATTGGGGCAAAGATCCGTTGGCTGGAACAACATGAGCCGGCGGTGTTTTCCCGTATTGCTACCGTGTTTGGCTCCTATGATTTTATTAACTGGATGCTGACTGGAGAGAAGGCGGTTGAGCAAAATTGGGCGTTGGAGGCCGGGTTCGTCAATGTTTCCGATCATCAGTTAGACGATGAGTTAATTGCGTTCGCTCACCTCAAACGGGCAGCCGTGCCACGGTTGATTAAATCGCACCAGATCCTTGGGCTGGTGACTCACCGGGCGGCTGAATTCACCGGGCTGAAAGCCGGAACGCCGGTCATTGGTGGGGCGGCGGATTTGATTGCCTCGGCCCTGGGGGCTGGGGTGACGGCGCCGGGCGATATTTTGTTGAAGTTTGGCGGCTCGGTTGACATTCTTACCGCAACGTCTTCGATCACGCCGGATCCCCGGCTTTATCTGGATTATCACCTTATTCCCGGTTTGTTTATGCCCAATGGGTGTATGGCCACCGGGGGCTCGGGCTTGAATTGGTTTGTAAACAATTTTGGCGGGCAACATAGCGCCATGGCGGCGGCAAAAAATCTCACGCTGCATCAGTATCTTGATACGTTGGCTGACGAGCGCCCGGCAGGGGCTGATGGGCTTATTTGCCTGCCTTATTTTCTTGGCGAGAAAACCCCACTGCATGATCCTGCTGCGCGCGGGGTCATGTTCGGCCTCACGTTATCCCACGATGCCGGCCACGTCTGGCGGGCGTTACTGGAAGCTTATGCGTATGCTATTCGCCACCATATAGACGTTTTCAACGCTATCGGCTACCCGATTTCGCGTTATTTTGTTTCTGACGGAGGATCTCACAGCCGGCTGTGGATGCAGATTGTCGCTGATGTGCTGGGGGTTCGGGTTCAGCGCCTGGAGGGGCATCCAGGCTCCTGCCTTGGTGCTGCATGGGCAGCGGCGATGGGAGTTGGTGTGAGTGACGATTGGAATGGCGCCAGCAATTTTGTGCGTTTCAGTGATGTGATTGAACCAAACGTTGATAATGCGTCATGTTATCGCGAGGGCTATCGGCAGTTTCGTCAGCTTTATCAGCAGTGTCAGCCGCTAACGCAAGGGGAGGGGGTATGAGCTATCAGGCTATTGCCTGGGATGTGGATGGTACGCTGGTGGATAGCGAACCCTTGCATCATCGTGCGTTGCTCGCCGTGTGTTCGGGCTATGGCATTGATTTAAGTCATATTCCGGAGTCAAGATTTTGTGGGGTGCATATTAACGATGTTTGGTTACAGCTGCGCTCATTACTTCCTGCAACGGCTATTCGCGAGCGTTGGCTGGCGGAAATCGAAACATGGTATATCGCACATAGTGCTGAGTTGGCACCAATTGACGGTAGCGTCGAGACTCTCCGCCAACTGCAGATAAACGGGATGCGTCAGGCGTGCGTCTCTAATTCCAGCCGGCGTATCGTAGAAGCTAATCTGAGGGCGCTGGGGGTTTTCGACACGATGGCGTTCATTATTAGTCTTGATGATGTCGAACGGGGTAAGCCTGATGCCGAGCCCTATCTTAAAGCGCAATCTCGCTTTGGCCTGGCGGCTCACCAGGTGTTGGCGGTGGAAGACAGTGTTACTGGCGTTTTAGCTGCCCGTGCTGCCGGGCTGGATGTGGCTGGTTACAGCCAAGAGCCGCTTTTACATCCACAATGCCTGCCTATTAATCACCTTCCGCAATTAATAGAGCTAGTTACACTCTCCTGAGGCAATGAGTCATCGCGGTGCGCGCGCACTGATGTGGTTCATTCGTTGCACATAACGCACGCATTTTCGCACTCAATTCAAACAAATCCGAACATAATAGATTTAAAAAAATGTGATAACCCCATAGAATGTCATCATCGTCAGGCTTTTTGGGCGCTCGGCGGCCGATGTATTCTTGCTCAACAGTGGGTATCAATAATGGATGTAAAAAACATGACGGTGAATATTGAGCCAAAAGATATCTCCCGTACTGCGAAGGTGCGTTATCTGCCTCAGGAAAGGAAAAACCATATTCTCGAGGCTTTATTCCAGAGTGGTTCGGTCACCGTTGGCGGGATTTCAGAACAGCTTTCTGTCTCGGAGATGACGGTGCGCCGTGATTTGGCTGAACTGGAAGAAGAGGGGAAGTTGGTGCGGGTGCATGGTGGTGCCGTGCTGCCAGAGCCAGACTCTCAACCCGTTATGGACAAAGAGCCCGCCAGTTTTGATGAGCGCCTGCTCCAGCGGACGGAGGCTAAATCGCGTATTGCCGCTGCGGCCGCGGTCATCGCCAGCCGGCATTTGACGGTTGCGTTGGATATCGGCACGACGACATTAATGCTGGCCGAACGGTTAGTTAACTGTAACCGCATGAAGATCTTTACCAACAGCGTGCGGGCGGCTTACGCGCTGGGCAGCGGCCGGGTGTTGCCTGAAATCTATCTGGCCGGTGGCCTGATGCGTGATGATGAAATGGCAATGGTGGGGCCTTCCGCCATTGCGCAATTCGAACAACTTTGGTTTGACGTCGCCTTTGTTAGCGTCTCTGGCCTTACGGCGTCGGGGCTGTATGACAGTTCGTTGGAGGAGGCGGATATTAAACGCGTCTATCTGCGGCGTTCTGGATATAAAGTAGTACTGTGCGATTCAGCCAAGTTTCAGCATATGTCGTTGGTACACATCGCGCAGTTACAGGATATTGATTTATTAATCACCGATAACTCTCCGCCGTTATCCATTCAGATGGCGTTGGATATGGCCAAGGTGCAAGTGCTGGTTGCTCCGGAATAAACGCGTTATACCCAAAATAATTCGAGTTGCAGGAAGGCGGCAACGCAGTGAGTCCCCAGGAGCTTACTCCAGTAAGTGACTGGGGTGAGCGAGGAAAGCCAACACACCTGCAACTTGAAGTATGAAGGGTATATATGGGTTTAATGAAATAGCGCTCCAGCCCCTAAGCTTATTGCGGCTCAATACGGTTTCTGCCGTTGCGTTTGGCCTCATACAGCGCAATATCTGCCTTATTGAGCAACAGGTTATAGTCCGGGAGCCCATTATGTTGCGCATACCCAATACTTACCGTGATGGGCAGCGTTTTCCCGGCAACGCCTTCAAAAGGCGTGCTGTTAATGATCCGGCGGATGCGCTCCAACAGCGTATAGGTTTCCGACTGGCCGGCTTCAACCAGCACAATAAGGAACTCTTCCCCACCGTAGCGGAACAGATAATCACTGGAGCGAATATTATCGCTGAGCAGATTGGCGATGTGCGTCAGCGCGCGATCGCCTACGGTATGCCCCCACTCATCGTTCACCTTTTTGAAATGATCCACATCGATGATGGCGACGCTAAGCGGCAAATGGTTTTCCATCGCCAGGCTGACCTCGTGCTTGAGGACAATCGGCAGGTAGCGCTTGTTGAGCAAATTCGTCAGGGCATCTTTCCCGTCTTGCATATGCGATGCTTCGTTAAACAGCATCTCCATGTGCGTATTAATTTGCTGGCAGCTGCTATGGATGACGCGTAGCAACTCCTGCATTTTTTTTACCGGCATTTCCGCCGTGGTATCAATGCTATCCACTTTTTCATCAATCTGCGTCATCAACTGGCGCATTTGCTGAACCTGCTGGTTTTCGCCAAAGTGGCGCACACATTTATGGCGGAACCACAGGCCATAGCTGGATTCGGAAATGTTGACCAGCGGCTCCGTTTGCCGTGCGCCGCTCACCAGGCTGTAAATCACCGAGTTTTCCCAGTTGGAAAGGGCCGTCTGTTGCTTGCCTTGCTCCAGATGCGCGTTATTCATCAACACATGCAGGCGGTAAGATTCTTCATTGCGCGTTGCCAGGTAATGCGACATCGCATAGGCGTGGCTCATCATTTCGATCGCGATATCAATGGCCATCGCGGCATAGTGCATCACCTGTAAACTGAGGGCGGGATCCAGGCTGCGGCTGGTGACGTAGTCAAAGATGCCGTACTTCAATTGCCGGGCGCCGCGTTGCACAAATTCAACGGGAATGCCGATGCGGGCATGGACGCCGCCCACATGGTATTGCTGTTGCGCCAGCGCTTCGAGCTGGTTTTCGCCATGGGTCAGAACGGCCTTGACCCATTTGGAAAGAGAACGGCTTAGCCGTTCCTGCACCAGTTCATAGGATAAGTGCCGCGCAATAGCCGGATCTTTAAACAAACTTTCATAAAACTTGTTGGCCAGATCGTCAGATTGTTCTTCTGCAATCTGCTGCAAAACCACGTTCGCTGCTTGCGGGAGCTCTGCGCGTAAGGGTTGCCACTCTTGAAGAATAACAGAGATATATTGTTCGATTTCTTTCTGCATCTTTAATTAAGCCAACAGGTTATCTGAAAGTTATGGTGTAAATAATTTCATCTATCGTAGCATACCTGCTGTAATAGGCTTGGATTGCGGCCGAATTATTTTGGCCATATTTCATCACCCGGCAAACCCCCTCATTCTTTTCCACCGCGCCGCCGCCACTGCGCCAGAACAACCCGCGTTACCGTACCCTTTTCGCCATCGGTTCACTCCGTTTAACGGCTGTGCATATACCACCATATTGTTTTAAATGATTTTTTTAGCAAAGCGATGCCGGAATTGAGCTAAGCCAGCCCTGGCGCGGCACAGCGGGATAAATGCGTCTTTTGCAGTGGGTATATTCAAGAAATGCATTAGTCAAGCGCAGCAAAGGACTGTTTGATAGCCACATGTTTTCATTGATTAAACAGGTTGCTATGGCACAACTGCTGCTCTTGAAAAGGCGACTGCTGGCGCCGCCGATGTGGCATATAAATCTGTGGCCTTTACTGCTGCCGGCGGCGCTGTTTGCCCTGTGGCAACTGGCGGCGCAGTACCAGTGGATGCCGGAACAAATCCTGCCGGCACCGCGGATGGTGCTGGCAACGGCGAGCGCGCTTTGGCAGGGCGATCTGCTTGCCCAGTGGTGGGTGAGCCTGCAGCGCCTGGCGCTGGGGCTACTGCTCGGCGTGCTGGCCGGCACGCTGCTCGGCGGGTTGTTCGGGCTATCGCGCCGCAGCGCGCAATATCTGGAACCGCTGTTCTATACCCTGGCGCAAATCCCCACTCTGGGGTGGATCCCGCTGTTTATGGTGCTGTTCGGCATCGACGATGGGCTGAAAATGGCGGTGATCGTCAAGGCGGTTATCGTGCCCGTCACACTGAACACACAGCAGGCGCTGGCCGCGGTGCCGCTCGGTTTAAGCGAAGTAGCGCACGTGGTGCGCCTGAATGGATGGCAGCGTTTTCGCCTGCTGTTGGTGCCCGCCAGCCTGCCGGGGTGGTTTACCGGGGTGCATCTGGCGCTTTCCCAGGCGTGGATCTCGCTGATCGTGGTTGAATTGTTGGCCTCTTCCCAGGGGATTGGCTACCTGATGGTCTGGGGGCGCCAGCTTTTTCAACTCGATATCGTGTTTGTCGCGATCGCCGTTATCGGCATCAGTGGCCTGGTGATGGAATGGGGAACGCACCGGTTGTATCAGCGGCTGGTTTTTTGGCCGCAGCCCGCGCTTAGCCGGCAACTGCACCGCCGGCAGGCACGGCTGGCCGGGATCGTGCTGCCGGTGCTGCTGGTGGCGCTCTGGCAGCTTGCCAGCCGCCATGCCTGGATCGATCCGTTGTTGCTCTCTTCGCCGCTGGCGGTGGTTGAGCGCCTGATCAGCGGCCTGCAAAACGGCGAGCTGTTACAGGCAATGGGGCAAAGCCTGGGCCGTGCGCTGCTGGGGGGCGCGGCCGGGATTGTGCTGGGCTTTGCCGGTGGCCTGGCCTGTGCGTTAAGGCCCACCGTCGGTGCGGTTTTTTCCCCCACGCTGAACGTGTTGCGCCAGATCGCGCTGTTTGCCTGGTTGCCATTGCTCACCGCCTGGGTGGGCAACGACAACCCCGGCAAAGTGGTATTCGTGATGCTGGCGGCCTTCTTCCCGATGTTTTTTAGCACGCTGAAGGCTGTTGCGCAGCGCGATCCGCAACTGGATGAAGTGGCGAAGGTTCTGCGCCTCAAAGGCGCCGACTACCTGCGCTTGCTGATTTTGCCCGGCGCCGCCCCCGGTATTTTCGCTGGCCTACGCCTGGCGTTGCTTTATGCCTGGCTGGGCAACATCGGCGCGGAGTATTTCATGTCATCGGGCGTGGGTATCGGCAGCCTGATGATCAATGCGCAACAGCTTCTTGATATGCCGACGATTTTCTGTGGCATGTTACTTATCGGCATCACCGGTGCGCTGCTTGATAAAACGGGCCGCGTGTTGGAAGCATCCGCCACGCGCTGGCGGCGGCAGGAGCAAATATGACGGCATCCTCTACGGTTGTGGCGTTTCGCCACGTTAAAAAACAGTGGCAACACCTGACGGCCATCGACAATTTTTCGTTGGATATTCAACGCGGTGAACTGGTGGCGCTGGTCGGCAGCAGCGGGTGCGGTAAATCGACGTTGCTGCGCCTGCTGGTCGGCCTGGATGGCGATTTTCAAGGGGAGATCCGCGTTAACGGCCAACCGGTGCGGGGCACCGGGCGCGACAGAGGGATCGTGTTCCAGGAACCGCGCCTGTTCCCCTGGTTGAACGTTGAGCAAAACGTGGCGCTGGGGCTGGCGGATGAACCGATAAGCCAGGCCGAGAAGCGCCAACGGATAAGCCATATTCTTTCACTGGTGCAACTGAGCGAATTCACGCGTTCCCTGCCGGCGCAGCTCTCCGGCGGGATGGCCCAGCGCGTGGCGATCGCCCGCGGGTTGGTGGCACGCCCGGAGATCCTGATGCTGGATGAACCTTTTGGCGCGTTGGATGCGTTAACGCGCCAGCAGATGCAGCAGGAATTGCTGCGCATTCATCAAAGCCAGGGCACCACCACCCTGATCGTTACCCACGACGTGGAGGAGGCGGTGGCGCTGGCAGACCGGGTCGTGGTGCTTTCACCCAGGCCGGGGCGGATTTTGGATGTCGTCACCGTGGCACTGGCCCAGCCGCGCGATCGGGACAGCGCGGAATTTGGCGCCTGCTGCGCCCGCATCCGCAGCCTGATAACACAGCCACACCTCGATTCGCATTAACCCCCAACGCAGGCGGCATTACACGCAATTCCCTGGCGCTATGCGCATACAGAGCAGGCCGCCGCCTGCGGTTTGGGCAACGTTTTAAGCCTGCGGGCATCACTTAATGAAAACAGGAGAAAACAGCAATGGGGCATCCCTCTGTTTACCCAACCGGCACCACGATTTATAACCCGGAAAAAGCCTGGAGCGGTTACACCGTATTTCAGGCGGTGGAAAGCGGCGCCGTGTTGACGGACATGAACGGGCGCGAGCTGCGCCACTGGCCGAATTTGCACGGTTTCCCGAACAAGATCTTCCCCGGCGGCGTGATCCTTGGCCACCTGAGCGAGCGCGATCCTCGCTACGGCATGCAGGATATGGCTGATCTGGTGCAGGTTGACTGGGAAGGCAATATTACCTGGCGCTTTGATCGCTATGAAGAAATACGCGATCCCGGCAATCCGGTGCGCTGGATGGCGCGGGCGCACCATGATTACCAGCGTGCGGGTAACCCGGTGGGGTATTATGCGCCCGGCTTGGAGCCACAGGTTGAGGGGGGCAATACCCTGATACTTGCGCACAAGAACCTGCACAACCCGGAAATCAGCGACAAGCTGCTGCTGGATGACACCATTATCGAAGTCGACTGGCAGGGCAATATTGTTTGGGAATGGCGCTGCAGCGATCACTTTGCCGAGCTTGGCTTTGACGCGGCCGCGCGCGAAGCGATCCGCAACAACCCCAATATGCGCGCCAGCGGCGGCGGCATGGGGGACTGGATGCACATCAACTCCATGTCCACGCTGGGGCCGAACAAATGGTTTGACGCCGGGGATGCCCGCTTCCACCCGGACAACATCATCTGGGACGCGCGTGAATCAAATATCATCGCCATTATTGATAAGCCGAGCGGTAAGATCGTCTGGCAGCTGGGCCCGGACTACAGCAAACCGGAATTGAAACACCTGGGGTGGATTATCGGCCAGCACCATGCGCACATGGTTCCCGCCGGCCTGCCGGGTGCCGGCAATATTCTGGTGTTTGATAACGGCGGCTGGGCCGGGTATGGCGCGCCTAACCCGGCATCGCCGGATGGGGTGAAGAACGCCTGGCGCGATTACTCGCGGGTGCTGGAAATCAACCCGGTGACGCTGGATATTGAATGGCGCTATTCCCCTTATGAAGCCGGTATCCCACAGCCGACGGATTCTTACCGTTTCTACAGCCCGTATATCAGCAATATTCAACGGCTGCCGAACGGCAATACGTTGATCAATGAAGGATCGAATGGCCGTATTTTCGAAGTGACGCAGGATCACGAGATCGTCTGGGAATACATCTCCCCGTATTGGGGCAAGGCGCTCAACAACAACATGGTTTATCGCGCCTACCGCGTGCCGTATGCGTGGATCCCGCAACTGGCACAGCCGGAAGAGACCGCCATCGCCGCGCCAGACGTTTCGCAACTGCGCCAACCGGGCGCGGCGGGGCGCAGCGGTTTTGCCAGCGTGGTGCAGGTTGAGGGCGCCCTGCCTTACAGCAAAAGCGCCGACGCGCTCTGCGTGGCCACCGACAACGATACGCTGCGCCGCAGCCCAAAAGTGTTCCGCATTGATGCCGAAGGCTTTAGCCGGATTGATCACCCAGACAGCGCGCAGCTTGAGCAGGGCAACGTATTGTTGTTTGTCGGCGCCGAACGTTGCATTCACTGCCGCAACCTGTGGCGCAAGCTCAATGAGCCAGGGCTTGCCGCCGGCCTGGCGCAGCGGCCACGTTACTATCTGGATGCCGATCGTTTCCCTGAACTGGCGGCGCGCTTTGGCGTGCGCGGGCTACCGGCGCTGCTGCTGTTGAAAGACGGCGAGGTGATCGATAGGGCCAAAAACGGCTTAACCAGCGGCCAGTTGGCACAATGGTTGGCGCTATAACAACATAAACATAGCCGAGATAATCACCGGGGCCGGTGCCGTATTAATTTATGGCTCTGGCCCGTATTAATTATACCCTTCATACTTCAAGTTGCAGGTGTGTTGGCTTTATTACTCGGCTCATCCTTGGGCCTCGCCCCAAAGGGGCCGCTGCTAACAGCGTTCAAATCTGCTCCTGGCAGATTTGTCGCTCACCCCAGTCACTTACCTGAGTAAGCTCCTGGGGACTCGCTGCGTTGCCGCATGATTCGGCCATACGGCCTCACCCCTTCGGGGCCAGCGCTAACGCTGTTCAAAAACGCTTTTGCATTTTTGTCCTGCAACTCGAATTATTTGGGGTATAGAATTTATAAATTAATGGGGAGGATAATTTAATAATTTTGCGATGATGGCGCATGCGTTAAATCGATGGTGTGCGTGCAATAAATGCATATGTTCCTGTAACGCGGGTAATCACTAATTTATCCCTTTTTCACAAAAGGAAATATAAAAAAGTTATTTATAGTCGCCTATAGCAGTTAGGTAGATTCAATTAATAAATAGACGAATGGAAAAATAAAATGAAACAACGATGGATAGCGGTGGCGCAGGCATTCAAATGGGGCATGCTATTTTGGCTGCTGGCAGCCGGGGTGGTCAGCCAAGCAAACGCGCAAAATGATAAACCCACGGAAATCCGCATTGGCGTGCCCGATCAAAGTGCGGGCAATAAACCGTTTATCGCCGGCCCATTGGGGCTGGCGCATATCCAGCGGCAATTCGAGCAGGCATTTGAACCGCAGGGGATCAAGATAAAATGGTCCTTTTTCAAAGGAGCCGGGCCGGCGGTGAATGAGGCGTTAGCCAACCGCCAGTTGGATATCGCCTATCTGGGCGATTTGGCCGCGATTATCGGCCGCGCCGGTGGCCTGCAAACCCGTTTCTTGCTGGGGGTACGTGGCTCCCATTCTTACCTGGCCGCCACGCCGGAATCGGGCATCAAAACCCTGGCGGATATCAAAGGCAAACGGGTGGCCGTATATCGCGGCACGGCCGATCAGTTAGCGTTTGATCGTGCGCTGGCAAGCGTTGGGCTGAGCGAGCGCGATGTCAGAGTGATCAATCTGGATTGGGCCGCCGGGCGCGCGGCGCTGGCCGCTCGCCGCATCGATGCCGTATGGGGCGGCGTGTCGCTTTTAACGCTGCGCGAGCAAGGCATCGCCATTGTGGCCGACAGCGGGGAACTGGGCCGGGCGAACACCACCCAGGCCGGCGTGGTCGCCACCCAGGATTTCATTACGCATTACCCGCAGATAACGCAGCAACTGGTGGATATCCTGGTGCAAAACGCCCACTGGATCAGCCAGCCGGACAATACGGCGGCGTATGTTGAAAAGCTCGAAGCGCAAAGCCGGATCCCGCAGGCGCTGTTTCTGGCCGAACTGCAGCCGGCGGAATTGAATTTCCGCAGTTCGCCACGGTTGGATGCGTTCTTGAAGGCCAGTCTGCAAGACAGCGTAGACCGGGCCAAAGCGGCCGGTTTAATTCGCACGGCGTTTACCGTTGATAGCTGGTTTGACGGCCAGTTTGTGGAGCAGGCATTGAAAACGTTGCAACTGGAACCGGTCTGGCCGCGCTATGGCGCCGACGGGCAGGCCGCGCTCCAGTAATTTGCTGTTCGCCTGCCGGGTGCATATGCCGGGCAGGCACCGAGTTCTAACCTTATCCCCGTGGAATAATTTATTTTAGCGCATTCCGGTTAGTGAAATATAACGGGAAAGTACGTCTGGGAAATAAAATAACGCCGCCGGCGAAGTATTTCAGCGGAAATATAAAAATTAAATATACCCTTCATACTTCAAATTGCAGATAAATAAAATTGATGTATGCAGGAGCAAATTATATCTATACCCAAAATAATTCGAGTTGCAGGACAAAAATGCAAAAGCGTTTTTGAACAGCGTTAGCGCTGGCCCCGAAGGGGCGAGGCCCAGGGACGGGCCGAGTAACCAAGCCAACACGCCTGCAACTTGAAGTATGAAGGGTATACACCGGAGAATAAACATTATGCCGTCTCTTTATTCCACAATAAGGTTAAAACCGATTTCTTTCGCTATTGCCGCAGCGCTAGCCGGTGGACCCGGCATTGTGCTGGCCGAAACCAATGATACGGCGACCTATATTCAACAGCAGGGAACCGAGGAAAACGAACCCCAGGCCGAAGCCGAAAATCGCCAGGGCCAGCCGCCGGCGGCCGGCGAGGCGCGAGTATTGAGCACGGTAACGGTCAGCGCACAGCGCGGCACCGTCGTCAGCAGCGGCACCTTGGGCACGCGCAGCGATCTGAAAACGCCGTTTGCCACCCACAGCATCAATAGCGAAAAGATCGAGGAACGGCAGGCGAAAACTATCGGCAAACTGTTTGCCGGCGAAGCCGGCGTCGAGGCCAAGGGCAGCACTTACGGGCTGGATGCCTATGCCCTGGCGGTGCGCGGCCTGCCGTTGGACTTCGTCAATGGCTACAAGATCGACGGCCACCCGTTCCAGATGTACGGGGTGGAGCTGCCGCTGGAAATGTTTGAGCAGGTGCAGTTGCTCAAGGGCGCGACCGGCTTCCTTTACGGCATCGGATCGCCCGGCGGCATCGTCAACTACATCTCGAAAAAACCGACCAATACCCCAACGTTGTCGATCGCGGCAGGCTATTCGCAGGACAGCATTTTCAGCCAGCACCTGGATGCCGGCGGCCGCTTTGGCGAAGACGATCGCTTCGGCTACCGCTTTAACGCGGTTAACGAAAAGGGCGAGGCGTATAACGGCACGAAAGTCGATCGCCAGGCGGTTTCCCTCTATATGGATATGCGGATCACGCCTTCGCTGGTGTGGCGTGCCAACGGCTTGTATCAAGAGCGCGATTTGGAAGGCGGCATTACCACGCTTAGCATTAGCCGTGCCGGGAACTATGCCTATTCCGGCAACGCCTTGCCGGCAGCGATCAACGGGCGTAAAGACCTGACCGCCTATGATTCCTCTTATTACAACTCAACGGTGTGGGTGGGCGCCACCGGGCTGGAGTGGTCAATCAACGATAGCTGGATGCTGGACGCCAGTTACTCGCACACCTTCAAACGTATTGATTCGCGCGACGAAACGCTCTACCTGCGCAATGCCCAGGGGGATTACAACGTAGCGCTGCGGCAATTCTATCGCCCGACGCTGAACTACGATTCCGTGCAGTTCCGCCTGGAGGGGGATTTTGAAACCGGCTGGCTGACGCACAATATCGTCACCGGGGTGGAATGGCAGCAGCAAACCCGCGATCTCAACATCGGCGATCCCTCGCTCAATCCGGCCACCAGCACCGGCGGGCAAAACCATCTTTATCCAGCTTCCGGCATTTTCCCGGCTGGCAACCTGTACGGCTCCTCGCTCGATCTGGCCTACGACGGCGATTCGCCGCGCCGTTACTTCCGCATTTCCGACTGGACCACCAAATCGGCCTACTTCAGCGACACCCTGGGGCTGGGCGATAACTGGTCGCTGTTGCTGGGGCTGCGGAAGTTCGATTACGAAAACAACAACTACTACGTTTCCGGGGCGAAGCGCACCGCTTACCGTGAGAAGCCGCTGACGCCGACCGTGGCGCTGATGTTCAACCCACGGCCCGACACCACGATTTACGCCAGCTACGTTGAAGCGCTGGAAGACGGCGGCAACGTCGGGAGCACCTATGCCAATGCCTACCAGCAGTTGGCACCGATCGAAAGCAAGCAGTATGAGCTGGGCATCAAGAGCGAACGCAAGGACTGGTCGCTGGCTTCCGCGCTGTTTCGTATCGAACGGGGCACCGGCTACGCCGCAGCGGATAACTACTACGTCGGCGACGGCACGGTGCGTTACGACGGGCTGGAATTCAACGGCAGCTACCGCCCGCTGCCGGGGCTAACCCTCAATGTGGGCAGCACCTGGTTGCGCGCCGAATATCGCGAAGCCGCGGCGGCGGTCGTCGGTAAAAAAGCGGCGGCGGTGCCGACCTATCAGGGGAGCTTCAGCGTGGAAAAAGAGTTCTTCTCGCTGCCCGGGCTGCGCGTTTACGGCGGCGTAACGCACACTGGCAAACAGTACATTGATACCGCCAACACCCTGCAGACCCCGTCCTATGAGCTTTACAACCTTGGCGCCAGCTACCGCGTTCCGCTGGGCAAAGGGCAGATTACCTACCGTGCCGAGCTGAACAACCTGTTGGATAAAGATTACTGGATCGCCGCGAGCAATGCCCTGGTGGTCGGCGCGCCGCGCACGCTCAACCTCAACGTCCGTTACGATTTCTAAGGGAACCAAGATGAAAAAAGTGCTTAACGTCGCCGCTGCTCTGTTGATTAGCGCCAAGGTATTGGCGGCGCCGACCGTGTTCCCCACCGGCGTCACCCTGTACGATCCGGCCAAAGCCTGGGGCCATTACACCGTATTCAGCGGCGCGGACGACAAAAGCTATCTGATCGACATGAACGGTAATGTGGTGCGTAGCTGGCCATACCGCGGCTTCCCGACGGAAGTGATCGATCCCGCCGTCAACCAGGGGCGCAAGGGGCACGTGTTTGTGCAACTGGCAGAGCGCAAGGACAGCGATCGGCGTACCTTCGGCAATGGCGTGAATAACCATGCCGTGGCCGAGCTGGACTGGAACGGCAAGGTGGTGTGGCGCTGGGCCGGCGAGCCGGCGGTGGGTAACGCTCACCAGCACCATGAGATAACGCGGCTGGCTAATGGCAACACGCTGCTGTTGGCGAACCGCCTGCACAAGGTGGCCGGTTTCAAGCTGGATGCGTTGATCGACGATGCGATCTATGAAGTTGATCCTAACGGCAACGTGGTCTGGCGTTGGCTGGCCTCCGATCACCTGAACGAGCTCGGCTTTACCCCGGAACAGCTGGAACTGGTGCATAACACCGATCTCGCGGATTACCTGCACCTGAACAACGCCCGCCCGCTTGGCGAAAACCGCTGGTATGACGCCGGCGATGCGCGTTTCCATCCGGACAACATCATCATTGACTCCCGGCAGGCCAACTTTATCGCCATCATTGATAAACAAACCGGCAAGGTGGTATGGCGCCTGGGGCCGAACTACCCCTCTGCTGAGCGCAGCAACCCGTTTGCCGCCGGGGCGAAGCTGCCGCGCCCGGTGGATCAGTTAAGCGGCCAGCACGACGCCAAAATAATCCCGAAAGGGTTGCCGGGGGCGGGCAATATCCTAGTGTTCGACAATCAGGGCGGTTCTGGCTACCCGCCGGTGGCTTACCGCATCGCCACCGGCATATCGCGGGTGGTCGAGATAGACCCATCAACCAAACAGATCGTCTGGGAGTATCGCCCCGGCTCGGCGTTCTTCAGCGCGTTCACCAGCCTGGCGCGGCGCCTGCCTAACGGCAACACGCTGATCACCGAAGGGCAAAGCGGGCGCGTGTTCCAGGTGACGGCGGAAGGCCAGACGGTGTGGGAATACGTCAGCCCATTCTACGGCAAAGGGCGTAATGGCTTGTACCGTGCTACGCCAGTGCCTTACGACTGGGCGCCGGCCGGCACGCCGCACAGTGAACAGGCGGTGACGCCGCCGGCCAATGCGCAATTCCGCGTCGTCAACGAGGGGCAACACCGTGGCTGAAGCGTTCGCGTATCGGCGCTACGCCCTACAGGCGGAGCATGCCGCGCCGCCGGCCTGGCCGCCGCAGACGCTGCGGCGCTTTGTCGCGCAGGCGCCCGGCCCTTATCGGCTCCGGGCCTACGAGTGGCTGTTGCTGGGCGTGTGTTGACGGTGGCCTTGCATGCGGCGGTCATCGTGGCGCTGGCGGCGCGCCAGCAGGCGGTCTTGCCGCCGGTGCCGATGCCGGTGGCGGTTTCCATCGAGTTTGCCCAGCCGCCGGCGCCGCCGGTTGAGCAACCGGCAGAACCGCCTGCGCCTGCCGAAGCGCCACCGCCGGTGATTGATGAGGTTGCGCCACCGCCGCCGCCGAAACCGGCGCCAAAGCCAAAACCCGTGGTCAGGGAAAAGCCGCCGGTGCAAAGCAAACCGGCGCCGAGCGCGCCACGGCCGGCGGAGAACTCGCTTAGCACGCTGCCGGCGGCAAAACCCGCCCCCGCGCCGGCGCCGCTGGTACCGCCTTCGGCCAACGCGGCCTATTTACGTAACCCGGCGCCGGATTACCCAGCGGCCGCGCTCAAACGTGGCTGGCAGGGCACGGTGCTGTTGCAGGTTCAGGTGCGCGCCGATGGCACGCCGCAAAGCATCCGGCTGCAGAAATCCAGCGGCTATGGGGTGCTGGACGAGGCGGCCAAAGCGGCGGTGCAGCGTTGGACATTCGTGCCGGCGCAACGCGGCGGCAAGCCGGAAGCGGGCTGGGTTACGGTTCCGATTAATTTCAATTTAACTTCATGAGGCGACAGGCTATGACTTTGGGACACATTGAATTGGCATCGGCGGAAGGCGCCGTCATTTTGCTACTGCTGTTTTTCTCTGTGCTGACCTGGCTGATCGGCCTGACCAAGCTGGTGCAGTTTTCGCGGCAAAAGCAGCGCAACCGGCGTTTCCAGCGGGCATTTTGGCAGCAGGAGAGCATCAGCGGCGCTCTGGCGGCAACGGGGAATGCGCCGGGCGCCTCTGCCAACCTGGCGCGGGCTGGCCTGGATGCCGCGCAGGCGGTAGCGGGGCGCGCCGCTGGCGCGGTTAATTTGCCAGACCGCATTGAGCGCGCGTTGCGCCAGCAGATCCAGCGCGAACGCCGTTCGCTGGAAGCCGGGCTGGCGGTGTTGGCCAGTATCGGCAGTACCTCGCCGTTTATCGGCCTGTTCGGCACGGTGTGGGGGATTATGGCGGCGCTGCAGGAGATCGGCCAGACCGGCTCCGCCAGCCTGGATACCGTCGCCGGGCCGATCGGCAACGCCCTGATCGCCACCGGCGTCGGCATCGCCGTCGCGGTTCCCGCTGTACTGGTCTACAACTATTTCATTCGCCGCATGAAGCTGCATGTGGCCTATCTGGATGATTTCGCCCACGATATTTTCAGCGTGGCCCAGGCGCAGGAATTCCACCTGTTTACCGCCACTGGGGCAGAACAGGCGCCCGCGCCTTATACTGCCCCCCTTAAAATGTAGCCGGTGGTGTGATTATGGCTTTTGTCTCGCAGGATAACGATGAAGTGATGAGTGAAATGAACATCACGCCGCTGGTGGATGTGATGTTGGTGCTGCTGGTGGTGTTCATCGTCACCGCCCCGATGCTGACCAACGCCATCCCGATTAAACTGCCGAAAACCGAGGCCGTAGCGCCGCCGGAACAGCGGGACCCGCTGGTGGTCAGTATCGACGCGCAGGCGCAGCTGTTTGTGAATAAAACGGCGGTGCCGCGCGAGATGTTGATCCCGCGCTTGCAGCAGGCCAAGGCGGAAAACGCCGATCTGATCGTGCAACTGCAGGCGGATGAGGGCGCTAACTACGGCGCGGTGGCCGGGATCCTGGCCGAAATGGAAAAAGCCGGCATCACCCGCCTGGCGCTGTTGACGCAAAAATAGCGCGGTGCGGCTTTTATTCGCCAGCCGCCAGCCAGTTCACCGGATCGTGGCGATCGGTGTCGACGATGGTATCGACCATCAGCTGTGCCAGCGGCGACAGAGGCTTATTCATCATGGAAATAATGCCGAAGTGGGTGCACATCTTTTCCCATTCCGGCGGCGCTTCCGCCAGGTTAATCCGCACCAGCCCGTGGCTTTCCTGAAGCAGCTCAAAGGTATCGGCGCTGGCGAAGCTGATGGCGTTGCTGTGGCGCAGGACGCCGAACAGCGAGTAGACATAGTCGCACTGGATGTGCGGCGTGAAGTCCGGCTGCTGGCTCAGCGCCGCCAGCACCTTGCGGATGCCGGTCGGCAGATAGGGCGCGGCAAAAGGGTAGCTCAGTAACTGTGCCGGCGTGACGCCGCCCTGTTCCGCCAGCGGGTGCGAACGGTGGCAGACAAAAAAGCAGCGCTGGCTGCGCAGCGGTTGCACCCTCAGCTCCGGGTTGATTTCAGCCTGCCAGATATCCGCGATGAAAAAGGAAAATTCATCGGCGATCAGCCGCTGGTGCAGCGATTGCCAGTTATCGACGCTGTAGGTAACTCGCACGCCCGGGCGCAGGCGGTTGAAGTGGGCGATCGCCTGCGGGATCAGCAGCGAAGAGGGCGCCGGGCCGCAGCCGAAAAACAGGCTCCCGCTCTGTTCGTCGCTCATGTCGCGCATCTCTTTGAGCAGATCGTCGGACAGTTCCTGCATGCGCCGCGCCATCGGCAGCAGCTTTTCCCCTTGCCAGGTGAGGGCAAACTGTTTGCTCTGGCGCTCTATCAGTTGGCAACCCACGGATTGTTCCAGCGCCTGAATACTGCGGCTGAAGGCTGATTGCGACAGGTAAACCGCTTCGGCCGCCTGCACAAAACTTTTGTGTTCAGCCAGCGCGAGAAAGTTACGCAGTTGCCGTAGATCCAAATTCATCGCTATGTCGCCCCAAGGATGGTGTTTACGCCATTTTGTGGGGAGATGGCAGGTAAAAGACAATGACATAACGTTATAAGATATGCCGCCGCTCATCCCCCATCTTTGCGGCGTAACTTACGGCAGATTAATTCATTGCCGCCCTAAACGGAAAAACAGCATTAAAGAACACGGTAAATAATTATCCTTCCATTTTCCCTGTATCATTTATGGCAATCAGAATGTGCTGTTAAGATGCAATGGCGGTATCGGCATGTTTTTATCCGTGGAGTAGGTTTGTCTTTAGCCTGCTCTCATTATTCATAATACCGTTGGCAGCAGAATATACTTTATGCCGGCTATTGGTATGTGCCGCTGCGCTGGCGAAAAGCAGTAATAGCCCGATATCGCGTGGATCAGTCTGTTTTTACTCTGCGGCTATATTTTTTCGCCTACATTATCCGAGAAAGTGAACGTACGCATTTGTATTATCTGGGTACTTAAATTCGCTCGCTATAAGAATCTGATTTATAATGAATGCGATCCGCGAGCATAGGGTGATTTTTTGCATGATTTATACGATCGACGGGACCATAACTTATAACTCAGATGATTGCACATTGAGCCATCTGCCCACGCAGGAGACGCTAAGCCTGAGTATTTCATCTGGCCGGCTGTTCGAGCAATTGCTCAACTCTAACGGTGAAATTCTGGCAAGGGACGTACTGTTGACGGAGGTGTGGGATAAATATGGGCTACGCGGTTCGAATAACAATCTTAATCAATATCTCAGCATCGTGCGGCGCGCACTGGCAGCATTTGGCTGTGAAAATTTGATCATCACCGTGCCTAAAATGGGGATCCGCCTTAACACGGATATTCCCATCACGCGGGAAGCGTTTGCCCGAGAAGATGTATCGCAATCTTCGCTGACTGAAACTTCCTCGCCGGTTAAAAGCCGCGCCAAGGTGCACGTCGCCCTTTATGGTTGCCTGCTGCTGGCAGGGTTGCTGATTTGTCTGATTGCAGGCCGAAGCTGGTACTATCTGGTAATAAAAGCGGGTAAACAGGAAATTGCACCGGTTTCCATCTCCCTGGCGGGGGGCTGTCGAGTCGTGTTTTTAGAGGGGGGGGACAGCCCGGCTGAGCCGGAACTGAAGAACCAAATCCAACAAATGATGCGCGAAAATCACCAAACCTGTGATAGCAGCCTGCGTCTCTATTTCGATAAAAATACCGCATTCTCTCCGCAAAATTATGGCAGAACGCTCATCTCTTTCTGCAAGCTGGATAACAGCGGAAATGTTATCTCGTGCGATAACGTCTATTATCTCGACTGGAGAATGAGTTGAAAAGAACCACCACGATAGCGTTGGCCGCCATGATCCTGCTCGCTCTGATTTCCCTAGGGGCAGTGACGTTTATGCGCCACGTCGACGATTTTCCATTTCGTTGCTCCACCTTTACGCGTTATGACCTAAGCCGTAAGGAGGGGGTGAGTATTGAGTTTGCGCTGAAGCATGATCTGCGTTTCCAGGATAAATCCTCAGGCTATTTATTGCTCAATGGGCAGGTGGCCTACGGCGATAAGGTTACCACCCTTAATCGTCGAATTAGCCTCAATCAGGGCGATAAAATTGATTATGATACTTATCGCTATCATATTGATAATATTATAAAATCATCGACCGACAATACCCCTGACGCGGCTTTTAATCACCTATTGGCAGAGTTGATGCTTGATCCCTCTTCTTTACAACTGAATGTGGTGCAGCTCGATAAAAAAACCTATCTGATTGGCGGTCCCCTCTCTCATTTGTTCACCTGCCAGCGCTACTGAATCGATAATTTTCGCTCATCATGCCGAATATCCGTACGGCGTTCGGCATGATTACACCCACCTTCAATCGCTGTATCGGCACATGTAATTCGGTTAAATCAATCCGCGAAGATATTCTAGAGTAAAAACCTATAAATTTATAATTTATAGGTTTTTACTCTATTTTTGGTACCGTTAATTGGATAATATTTTATTTTGACGATGACGCCTCCAAGGCTGCATGGGTAAAAAGGGGAAAGTGGCTTCCTTTCCGCCCGCAACTTCTAGTTCAACGGCCAATACGATATTGTGCAAACAAATCAGACTGCCGTGTCGATAAGCGGGTTGTTGGATTATACGTCACCGCTTATGAATGGGGATAAATCTATAAATGGATTTTAAATGGAATTTTAATCCAAAAATTATATTTTATTAGCACATTTATCTACTGAGCGGTTCCGATGTGCATAATGGAGCCGTACCCTTCGGTTTATCGTAGTGACTCATCTTTTTAGTGTGTGATTCTTGTTTTATTTAATTTAATGGAATAATAATCTAATTATTTGGTTTTTACATCTTTAAATTGCTGTTTTAGACGGTTTGCGCGTAAATTTAATCCGAAGCAAAGGTAGTGCGTCTGGACGGATATTAGTCAGCATTGAGTATAAACAGGATGTAAAGCGATGCTGGCAGCTCGGGGTTAAGTGGATATTATTCGAGGTAAGGGGAATCAATGCAGTCAAGTTGTTTTCTTGAGCCAAATTGAAAATAAGGGGTTAGATTGATTTTGATCAATTTATTGCTCTTTATGGTTAAAATTTGAACTTGCGTGAGGGCGCGATAAAATAGGTTGTGTCATCTAGGATTAATCCGTTCCTTGGTAAGTTTATTTGTAAAGAAAAATCATAACTTATCCATTTAACTGGAGGGGTGGTAATGAAAATATATATATATCAAATGGATGCTTATTGTTTTTTATTGGCTTAATGTCAAGCTGTGCATTTATTTTTTTAAGACATATCCACTTAATAAATTATTAACATTCATGCTCAATCTGGGTAAAAATAGCCTCATAAAATTTATGCAAAACTGAATTACCGGTTAAAAGTAGGTACGTGGTGCGCACAAATTTTATTGTTCGGCAAGCCCGGAATAAACAGTACCGGGAAAAATAGGTTGGTTGTAATGGGGGAGATTAGAGTTATTATTCTCGGCGGTGATGCATTTATGACCGCAGGTGTGAAGCGTATTATTTCATGCCTCGCCATGCCTAAGAATATGTTTGAGGTTAGAAATGGTGGGGTTGTTGACTGCTTGACTGCTAATCGTACTGATTATCAGAGGACCATCGTTATTGGACCAAGACACTTGTTAAATGTTATTAGCTTGTTTCCGAACGACATTAGCGTTATTGCGGCATGTAACCGGATTAGCGTCGATGAGTTTGTGCAGCTATTGAGTGGTCGGTCAATAAGTAGGGTTCAAATGCGGTTATCTTATATCCCCAGGTTGACCAAAGTCGAAAGACGCTATTGCTTGCTGTTGGCTCAGGGCGTCTCAGTAGAACAGATGGCAATTCTTTTTCACTGTGGGCGAAAGAACATCAGCAACATTAAAGCAAAAGTGATGATGAAGTGGAGGTGTCAGAATACTTTAGAATTTTATAAGTTATTACTCACTCTTTTAGAAATAATATGAATGACCAAGGAAATAATGTAAATGGAAAATCGTAATTTTAATAAAGTTACTATCGGATTAGTTGCTTTTTTATTTTGTAATCTTGCTTCCGCTACCACCACTTCTGGCGTGGGTGGCGGCACTATTACCTTCTCCGGAGCAGTCACCGATGTAACCTGTAACGTTACCACCAACAACGGCAGTGATTTCACTGTGGACATGTCCCCGGTTACCGCCACAGATGTTGGTTCTACTATTGGCGTAGTGACGGCGAACCCACAACAATTCAGCCTGACGGTTGACGGTTGTACGGGGTTCAACAGCACCAGTACCACAGCCCAAGCGCTGAAGATCACATTCTCCGGTTCAAATATTTCGGATGATGGCATTTATCTGAAGAATTTATCCGGTACCGCCACGGGCGTAGGCATTGGTATTACCTCCGACGGTAGCTCGCTGGTGGCGTTGAACAGTGCGCTGAATACCGGTCTGGCGACTACGTCGTCCGACTCGTCAAAATATGACACCGCGGCGAACGGCACTCTGAGCTACTACGCCAACTATTACAATTACGGCGGGAGTTCCGCCACTACCGGTTCTGTGATCACCACGGCAACCTATACCTTTGAATACGAGTAATCGTTAACGCTATTTGGATGAAATAACAGGACAAGGATGTCCTCCCAGGAAAAACATGATCAGTAAGATAACTTTGCTGTGCTCTTTATTGCTGACGAGCACATTTTATGCCCATGCCAGCGTAGTGGTGAATAACACCCGGGTCATTTTTGATGGTGGGAAGAAAAGCACCAATGTGCAGTTAATGAATAAATCGTCAGAAGCGCATCTGGTGCAATCATGGATTGATGACGGCAATCCGGAGGCCAGACCTGAGAATTTGAAATTAGCGTTGGCGGTCGTACCCGCGGTGGTCCGTATTGATGCGGATAACGGCCAGGTACTGAATATCGTTAAAAATGATCTGGCAGCGAGTCTGCCAACCGATCGTGAAAGTGTGTTTTGGCTGAATATTATTGATGTTCCCCCCGTTCCGCAGAACAAAAGCGGTAACTATTTACAATTTGCGGTGCGGAGCCGCTTAAAAGTGTTCTATCGCCCAGCAGGATTAGCGATAAGCCCAAACAGCATCAATCAGCATATCCGTGTTCAGGGCGCTTGCATTAAAAATGAGACGCCCTATTTCGTTACCGTGATAGGCATTGAGGATAAGAAAAGCAAAGGGGGTAATCTCCTTGATAAGACGTTGTTATTAAGACCATTCTCTTGTCATGAGTATGATAAACGCCATCTGCTGAGCGAGCGGAAATCCTACACTTTTAAAATTATTGATGATTTTGGCACGCAAAGAGACATCGATATCAGCAACTGAGATTATGAAAATTTGCAATCGATTGACCATCATCCTGTTGCTATCTGGCGCTACATTTTCATGCTCCGTTTTAGCCGCTGCTGAATTTGACCAAAGCTTCATGGTTGGCACCAGCGCCAAAGCGCTCTCACAGGCACAAAAGAGCACCATCAGTCCTGGCATTTATTCCGCTGATGTTTTTGTCAATAAAGAGTGGAAAGGGAAATATGATGTAAAAATCGATGCTGATGGCGCGGTTTATGTCAATGCAGGCTATCTGAATAATCTTGATATTAAAACGCTGTTGCTGGCGGAACAGCGCAACGCGGCGGAGTGGGTTTTGCTGGTGCAATATCTCGAGCAGCGCGCCGTTGTGTTCCACCGCGATAGTCTGCGCCTCGAGATTACCGTACCGCAGGCGGATATCATCGCGCATGATAAAAATTGGTTGCCCCCCGAACTCTGGGATAAGGGGATCAGTGGCCTGTATACCAACTACAATATGCTCTATTCACAGAGTCGCTACCGTAATAGCGGTGACGACCAATCTTATTTATATCTGTCGCTCAATAGCGGCCTGAATCTGGCTGACTGGCATTTCCGTGATAACTCTTACTACTATCGTCGCCAAAATGCCGAAGCGAAGTGGGTGAACCGTAGCCGTTATCTGGAGAAATCACTACCGGCGATCAACGCGATCGCAACGTTGGGCGACAATTACAGCAATGCCGACTGGTTCGATAGCTTCGATTTTCGCGGTCTGGGCGTGAAAAAAGATCTGACGATGCTGCCGGACAGTTATCGCACCTATATGCCAGTAATTAAAGGCACTGCTGACAGCAACGCAGTCATTAAGGTACTGCAGGACGGCAAAATTATTTACCAGCAGAGTGTGCCTGCCGGGCCGTTTATCGTCGCCGATCTGATGCCAACCGGCTCACGCTCCGATCTCAACCTGGTGATTGAGAATGCGAATGGCACCACCAGTTCGTCTTTTATCCCTTATTCAGCGGCTTCGAGCATGTTGCGTAGCGGTTCTTCCGACTGGTTGTTTAACGCCGGTCAGTTACGCACCGACTCACTGTTGGATAAAAGCTACTTCTCACAGGCGGAGTATTCGTTGGGGGTGAATAACTACCTGACGCTGGCGGCCGGTTCGATTTTGAGCAGCAGATACAAATCGGGTTTGATCGGTGCATCGGTGTTGGTGCCCTATGCCGGAACCCTCTCAGCCAGCGTTGAACAGGCCGCCCTGCAAGCTGCGCAGAACAAAGCCAGCGGCAGCAAAAGTAGAATTGCCTGGAACCGCTATTTTAGTGCCAATACCAATGTTACTGTCAGCCTGATACATAAAAAACCGGATTATCTGACGCTGAATGAATCAGACTCCATCAGCCAATACATCAGCAACAAGATCGGTTATCAGGCGCAGGAAAAAAACAGTCTGAGCATTTCGGTGGATCAGCGTTTGCCTGAAGGTTACGGCACGCTGTCAGCTAGCATTTATACCGTTGACTACTGGAATACCCAAGATAAATCGAAGCAATATTCATTGGGGTGGAGCAATAGCTATAATAATATTTCCTGGACATTAAATGCCGGAAGACGTCTGTATAGTCAGGGCTATACTTTCGGACTGGATGATGCTCAGGATATAGACGTAAAATATTATGACGAATCGTACGCCAGCCTGTCTTTAAGTATTCCGATCTCCATTTTTGAGCGTGCAAGCAGTATTAGTTCCTCTCTGACGACGGAGGGAAGAAAATACAGTTCATCATCTTTGAGCTGGAACCAGCAATATGCAGACAACCTGCGCTATAATCTGTCGGTGAAAAATAGCCAGCAAGAAAAAACCACGGCTGGCGGTTATGTTTCCTATGATTCGCCGTTCGCCAATCTTACCGGTAATGTCACTAAAGGCAGTAACTATAGCCAGTATGGCGTTGGGGCCACCGGCAGCATTTTGGCTTCACAGTATGGCGTGTTGACATCGCCAAGAACGGGCAGCAACTTCGTTATCATTGATGCGCCAGGCGTTTCCGGTGCGAAAGTGAATGGCAATGAAAGTTTTACAACCAACAGTTCTGGTAAAACGCTTATTCCTTATGCTAAAGCCTGGCGGAAAAACAGCTACTATCTACGTTCCGAAGCCGGCAATGATGTGCTAGGTAATATCAAACAAATTGCCCCATGGAAGGGCAGTATTTCCTATGTTAAATATATTACTGATACGCGACAGACGTTTTCTTTACGTGCCGTTGATAGCAGAGGGGAACCATTGTCTTTTGGTTCATCTATTTTTGACAAGAAAGGGCGTGAGCTCGGATATGTAGCACAAGGGAGCCTGATTTATATAAAGGCGAACACGTTGCCTGATTATATTTTAATTAAAGCAGAAGATGATTCTTGTGTTGTAAGGAACGCGACTATTACAGGCAAAAACATATGCAAATAATCATGTTTAAAAAGTATTTACTCAATGTGCTCTTGGCACTCTTTGGGCTTTTTGCTGGGGGGCAGGTACATGCTGCCTGGTGTGATCCATATGGCATTTTGATCGGTGACCGTTCAATGGCGGTCACCAGTAACGGTTCCACTGATATTAGCGATATGCTTTCGTTAAGTAATAGCTATTCCTACACCCAAAGCTCAAATTTTTCAAATTATACGTTACAGTGCTGGTCCGGTTCGACAACGTTGTATTATCGTAATGGTATAAATGGCGGTTACACGGTTAAATTCACTAATGGAGATCTGGATACCTATATCAAATTTACCGCATCGCTATCAAAAAGCAGCCAAACGTTTACGGGCTTTGTAAACACGACTATTGCGGCAAGTACTTTTGATGCCGATATGACGCTTAACGCCGAGGTCGTGAACGGTACCACCTATGATGCCACGACCTCGGGTTCCAGCATAGAGCTACCGGTCTTGTACTTGGTGACCTCAAGCGGCAATTCCACCTATGCAACCGCAAGCGCTTTGCGCAATGTTGTCTCTACTTCTGCTCAGGCAGCCTCAGCCTCATTCAGTTATGTCAAAGCATTTGCGTCGATGACGGTGAATTTCTTGCCGACCACTACGACCTGCGTCATTGAGAACCTTGCGTTTTCCTTGCCCAACACTACTGTTTTTGCGTTGAAATCCGGTGATTATTCGGACAGCCAGTTCACGATCCCGGTGAGCTGTAGCGGCAGCGTGAATAGCCTCGCCACGAAGACGTTTAATTTACGCGCCTACAGTAACGATCTGGTCGATACCGGCAATTACATAATCAGAAATCCCTCCTCAACTTCATCCGGCATTGGTTTTCAGTTATTTAACAGTGCTGCGGATCCCATCAAAATGAGCTCAACGTTTGATTCCAGCGCCACCTCGTTGGCCTCAATGACCAAAAGCAGTAGTTTGGTCTCGTCACTCACTGGCATAGATATCGGCGCACGCTACAAGATTTACGACAGCAGTAATCTCTCGGCTGGCTCGGTGGTTGGCACTATGGTGATTTATATGGAATATGAGTAGATATCGATACTGGCCGCTCTGCTAATTAGCCGTTCTTCATATTCCGCAGCCGGAAGATGTTCGGCTAAATGACCAGAGTATCAGCGCGGTAAGGGCTGGGATCAGTATCCCGAGCGCCAAAGGTAAAGCGCTTGAGCTGATCGCTGAAGCCACCATGGCTGAACAGATGAAGGCGACGCCGAATTGCATGGCGCCGACCAAGGCCGAGCCCACACCCGATTGCCCCCGTGCCGCCTCCATGGCAATGGAGGTGGCGTTCGCGCTCAGCAAACCGACCATGGCGATTGAGAACCAGAGTGGGGCGATCAGCACCCAAAGCCGATGAGTTTGCGAAACCAGCAGCAGTACGAAGCTAATAGCCACAAACAGCGGCAGTACGATGCTGATAACCGTTTGTACCTGCAACTTTACCAACAACCGACTGTTGACGAACGAGGCGACGACCAACCCGAGCGCGACAAAACCGAAGGCCAGACCATATTCAATCTTGTTGAGGCCGAGCACGCCCTGGAAAACGCTGGATGAGGCTGTGATAAAGGAGAACATGGCCGCCTGGATCAATGAACTGACTAAGGCCGGGACGACGAACGGGCGGGAAGCCAACAACTGCCAGTAATCGCTGAATACGCCTGTCAGCGGCGTCTTGAGCCGTTTTGTGGCAGGTAAGGTTTCTGGCAGCAGCAAGGATGCCAGCGCCAGCGCAAGAGCACCGATCGCCAACATAGTGATAAAGACCATTTTCCAGCCGAACTGCGTTACGATAACACCGCCCAGCAGCGGCGATACGACGGGCCCGAGCGTCATCAACATGACCAGTAGCGTCATGGTTCGTGCCGCTGCGGTACCCTCATAGAGATCTGAGACCACCGCGCGCCCCACCACCATGCCGCCACAGGCGCCAAGCGCCTGGATGAACCGCAGGCCGACGAATATCGAGGTTGAGCGGGTCATAAGCAACAGCACAGTTGCAACGCAGAACAGCGCGGCTCCGACCAGCAGCGGCCCCTTGCGGCCGAAGCGGTCGATTAAGGGGCCGAACACCAGTTGGCCGGCGCATAGGCCAAGGAAGAATACCGACAGCGACAGCTCTAGCGCGCCATCCGGGGCATTGAGATAAACCTGGATGTCGCCGAAGGCCGACAGATACATGTCGGTAGCCAGCGGCGGAAAAATCGAAAGAACAGAGAGCACCATGATGATCGTCAGCGTGTTTGATCCGGCGGGGGCAGCTCCTGTGCTCATTCGCACTCTCCTTTATTTCGCCACTTCACGGTGGACGAATGGTTAGCCTGCATATCTGCGCTTTTGTGTACCTTCGTCTGGGCATCAAGGGCGTGGTTGAGGTTCCCGTCCCCCCAAAGGCGCATAACAATTTGTTCAATCGCAGCATGAATAAATATTGTTGATTATGGCAAAAAAAACGGGGTTTGAGACCGGTTTCTGCTTTGGTTTTGATGGGTATCAAACATGATGATAAATCATACGATAACTTACTGAGCGTATGCTTACTGGGCAGGGGGAGCGAACTCCGCGCCGCGTGCTACCTAATAAAAACCAGAAAGAGAATAAGCCGTTAGGTTAAATACCATCGCCATCTTTAAATGGGCTTTGTAATAAACTGGCCTGCCGAATATTACTGTCCGGCGGCGTGTCGCGGGTTAACCAGACATTACCGCCGATGCTCGAACGGGCGCCAAAGCCAAAACCCGAGGTCAGGAAAAAGCCGCCGGTGCAAAGCAAACCGGTGCCGAGTGCGCCACGGCCGGCGGAGAACTCGCTTAGCACGCTGCCGGCGTGACGCCGCCCTGTTCAGCCAGCGCGAGAAAGTTACGCAGTTGCCGTAGATCCAAATTCATCGCTATGTCGCCCCAAGGTATGGTATTCACGTCATTTTGTAGGGATATGGCAGGTAAAAGACAATGACATAACGTTATAAGATATGCCGCCGCTGCCGGCGGAAAGAAACTTTTCTTACCCAGAAAGACCCTGTGGCGATCGCGCCAGGCGGTCTCTTTTTGGCTTAATTATTTAACAGCCTTACCTGCAATATTATTCTCCGCATCAAAACAACAAAGGCGAAAAACAATAGATTTAATATATGAAATATTTATCCGCCTGCCAGAATTAATAAAATAAAAAGAACGGGAGTGAACTGAGCACGTGTTTACCGCCCCATTAAAAAGCGCAAAGTGTTCTCGGTAGAGGGCACCGTGAAAAAGGTCGTGTGGCTGGCAATGCGCCGCTTTATTATTGATTTCGGTAACGACATTGATAGTCAATTCTGAGAAAGGCATGTACACAGAATGCTGTACAGGCTCGATTAGACTTAGGTATGATATCATAGGTATGGCGGTATCCTATAAAATAGGCCAGGTCGTTCTGAATAGGAAAATCGCTTTGAATGGAAAAGGAGAATCCAGTTTATGTCAGTAGCCCGTTATTTTAAGTTATCCATTGTAACTCTTCTGGCCGTAGGGTGTTTGCTCCCAAAGGAGTCTGCCGCTGTTACCACTTCTGCGTCCGGGGGCGGTACCATCACATTCAGCGGGGCTGTAACAAAGGGTACCTGTAATTGGGAAGGGGATAGCCCAGATTTTACCGTCAAACTCGACCCAATCACCCGTAGCGAATTGGGGACGACGGTGGGGTTGGCCGACGCGAAAAAGGTAGCGTTTGATTTAGTCCTGTATAATGCATGTGAGTTTCCCTATATGACTACGATGGTAGACGGCGGTATCTATTTTACAGGCTCAAATGTCTCTGATGATCGGCTATACCTGAAGAATGATTACGGGACAGCACGGGGAGTAGGCATAGCTATTACTTCAGACGGCGCAACCATACTGCCAATGAATAGGATTTCCAGTACACAGGATGGAACAGTCCACTTCGATTACGATTATACTTTGGCCAAGGGCACGATACATTTTTACGCTCATTACTATAACTACGGCGGTGAAAATATCTCTACCGGTTCAGTAATTACCAGCGTAATTTATTATATGGACTATGTGTAATCTGTTTCTTACACCCATTCGGTCGCATTTTGGCGTGAGTTAACCGCGCCTTCAGAGGCCGTAGTGCATTTGTCACTCAGGCGCAACTGACCAGGCGATAGCATTTGGAAAACCCGCTTCTTCCGTTGCCGCCTGATAAATTGATCTACAGGCGTCCCTGCCTGTTCCGCCTTCATGCCGCCGTGCTCCCGCATCCGGTGCTGAACATCGGTTTTCCCCTGCCGATCGCGTGAAAACGCCGTTAGCGCCGCGAGCCTGTTGCCAACAACGTGATTTTTTCTGCCAGAAAATCAATTTCCTGTGGGGTATTGTAAAAGGCGAGCGAAGGCCGCACCGTCGTTTCGTAGCCGAAGTGGCGCAGGATCGGTTGTGCGCAGTGGTGCCCGGCACGCACTGCAATCCCGGCCTGGCTGAGGTAGCGCCCGATCGCTTCATTTTCATGGCCTTCCAGCACAAAAGACAACACGCTGGTCTTTTGGGCGGCGGTGCCAATCAGCTTTAGCCCAGGGATCTGCGTCAGTTTCTCAATGCCATATTCCAGCAGCGCATGCTCATACTGGGCGATATTGGTGATTCCGATTGCGGTGACATAATCAATGGCCGCGCCAAGCCCAACGGCATCGGCAATGTTGCCTGTCCCGGCTTCGAACTTATTTGGCGCCGGTTGGTAACGCGTCAGCTCAAAAGTGACATCGGCGATCATATTGCCACCGCCCTGATACGGGCGTGCTTCGTCCAGTACCTCCTGCTTGCCGTATACCACACCGATGCCGGTAGGGCCGAACACCTTATGGCCGGAAAAGACAAAGAAGTCGGCGTCCAACGTGGTCACATTTACCGGGATATGCGAGATTGACTGGGCGCCATCAATGGCAATACGCACGCCAAAACGATGGGCGATCGCCACCAGTTCCTGCACCGGTGTCACGGTGCCGAGAGCGTTGGATACGTGGGTGGCCGAAACAAAACGCGTTTTGTCATTGAACAGGCGACTATATTCTTCAAGAATCAACTGGCCGTTTTCATCTACTGGCGCCACGCGGAGCACCGCGCCAGTCTCTTGAGCCACCAGTTGCCACGGCACAATGTTGGCGTGGTGTTCCAGCAGGGTCAGGATGATCTCATCCCCCGGGCGCAGCAGGGGTTTGACATAGCTTTGCGCAATCAGGTTCAGCCCTTCGGTGGTGCCACGCACGAACACGATATTGGCCGAACTGCCCGCACCGATAAAGCGCGCCACCTTGTCCCGCGCGGCCTCGTAGGCATCCGTCGAGCGTGCGGCCAGCGTATGCGCCGCCCGATGAATGTTTGAATTTTCATGCAGGTAAAAGTGGCTGATGCGCTCAATAACCTGCCTTGGCCGTTGGGTGGTGGCCGCGTTGTCCAGCCAGACCAGCGGTTTGCCGTCAACCTGTTCAGCAAGGATCGGGAAATCGGCGCGGATATGTTCCACCGGCACTTGGCCGACGCGTGCCAACGGCGCCGGGACTGATGATGGCGTTACGCCAGGCCGTGGTGCGACGGCGGTGGCGCTATTCTGGCCGTAAGGCACTACCTGCGGCGCATAGGCCGGATCCGGCGCGTGCGGCTTCGGGGCACGCTCCCCCAGCAGCGCGTGCAAATCACGTTCGTCCGGCAGGCCGTAATCACGGGCTGACGGTGAGCGCTCGCCGCTGCCTGGCCAACCCGGCAGCGAAAGATTATTCGTAGTCATAATATTCACCTACTTCAACGTCTTCCAATACGGCGATGGCATCATCGGCCAGAATGGCGGCGGAGCAATAGAGTGAAAGCAGGTAGGAGGCGACGCCGTTGTCGTCAATGCCGCGGAAGCGCACTGACAGGCCACGGGATTGTTCATTTGGCAGCCCGGACTGGTACAGGCCCAGCACGCCGCGTTTGCTCTCGCCGGAACGGATCAGCAGGATATTGGTTTTGCCGCCTTTGCCTTTCGGGTTTTTCAACCCGTCGACAAACAGTTTATCCGAAGGGATCAGCGGGATGCCGCGCCACAAAATAAAGGTACCGCCGTGCAGGTTGACGGTGACCGGCGGCACCCCGCGGCGCGTGGCTTCACGGGCAAACGCCGCGATGGCGCGCGGGTGGGCGAGGAAGAACGAGGGCTCTTTCCACACCTTGGCAATCAGCTCATCCAGATCGTCCGGCGTTGGGCGGCCGTTGCGCGTCTGGATACGTTGGGCATCGGCAACGTTCTTCAGCAGGCCATAGTCATCGTTATTGATTAGCTGGCTTTCCTGGCGCTCGCGCAGGCTTTCAATCGCCAACGCGATTTGTTCGGAAGCCTGATCGAACGGCGAGCTGTAAATATCAGCGATTTTGGTATCGACGTTAACGATGGTGGCGATGGAGTCCAACTGGTATTCACGCGGCTGCGTCTGGTATTCGATATAGCCTTTAGGGATTTCAATGCGGGTGGGATCCTGGCTGCACAGCGCATCCAGCGGGGTATCGCCTTCCACCACTTTGTTAACGCGATAGATCCCGGCCTCAAGCCCTTTGTAGTCCAGAAAATAGCTGACCCAGCGCGGCGTGATCGCCCCAAACTGCGGCGCCGTTTTGGTCACGTTGGCCAGTTGATACGCGGCGTCACGCCCCAGAGCGTTAAGAACGTTTTTATCTGTCATGGTGTTTCCCTTAATTTTTACTTTCAGTGAGTGTTTTTTTACACAGGTCAACGTTTTCAGTACTGGGGCAGGCTGGTATCCACATCCTGCGCCCACGCGTTAATGCCGTCTTTCAAATTCAGTACCCGGCCGGTGTAGCCGGCGCGCTGCAGCGCACGGATGGCGAACAGACTGCGCTGGCCGATCTTGCACAGGAACACTGCGTCCACGGCAGGATCAAACTCGGCAATACGGCGCACGATCTGCCCCAGTGGGATCACCTTGGCATCTGGGAACTTCACAATCGCCCGCTCGTGCGGCTCGCGAATATCAATCAACTGCAGCGGTTTTTTGGCATCCAACCAGGTTTTCAGCTCGCGGGCCGTGACGCTTTCGATCGGTGTTTCCTCTTCCGTGGGCTTCAGGCCGCAGAACTCCTCATAGTCGATCAGCGCATGGATCGTTGGGTGCTCGCCACAGACAGGGCAGTTGGGATCTTTTTCCAGCTTCAGCTCACGCTGTTTCATCTGCCAGACATCGAACAGCAGCAGGCGGCCGATCAGGCTGTCGTTGCCGCCGATGATCAGTTTGATGGCCTCGGCGGCCTGAATGGTGCCAATGATGCCGGGCAGCACGCCGACGACGCCGCCTTCGGCGCAGGAGGGCACCAGCCCTGGCGGCGGTGGCGCCGGGTAAAGGCAGCGATAGCACGGGCCGTTTTTGGCGTAGAACACGCTCGCCTGGCCTTCAAACTGGAAGATGGAACCGTATACGTTAGGCTTGCCGAGCAGCACGCAGGCATCGTTGATCAGGTAGCGGGTAGGGTAGTTATCGGTACCGTCGACGACGATGTCGTAATTGCGAATGATCTCCAGCGCGTTTTTACTGCTGAGCTGGGTGTTGTAGGTCACCACCTCGATATCCGGGTTAATGGCGCGGATTTTATCTTTGGCGGAGGCGACCTTGGGGCGATCGATGTCTTTGGTGCTGTGGATGATTTGCCGCTGCAGGTTGGAAACCTCAACAAAATCGAAATCCACAATGCCGATCGTACCCACGCCGGCGGCAGCCAAATACAGCGCCACCGGTGCGCCCAGGCCACCGGTACCGATCAACAATACCCGCGCGCTTTTCAGCCGCTGCTGCCCTTCCAGCCCGACCTCCGCCAGCAGCAGGTGGCGGCTGTAACGCGCGATCTCGGCATGCGACAACGTTGCCAGGCGATCGTCAGGAATAATGCTGGGAAGGCTCATACCCGCGCCCCTGCGCCGCCTGCGATGGCGGGCACCAGAATCACGTCATCGCCGTTTTTGACCGGCGTATCCAGGCCGCCGGTGGTTTTGATATTGGTTTCGCCCACGTACAGGTTGATAAACGAGCGCAGCGAGCCATCGTCTTCATAGAGGTGCTGATGGATATCGGGATAGCGTGTTGCCAATGCGGCCACCAGTTGCCCAACGGTTTCTCCCTCCAGGCTCACTTTCCCCTGGCCATCGGTAAAGGCGCGTAATGCGGTCGGAATCAATAATGTTGCTGCCATTGTTATGCTCTCTCTGCCATGTTCAACATCGGGGCGCTTTGCCCCGGTTATCGGGTTACTGCGCCACGCTGACCGTTTCCTGATCAAAACGCTGGCGATCCTGCGCCAACCGCCAACTGGTGAGATCGCCAGATTGCCCCTGGGCCACGGCGACAATGATGTAGGCGTAAAACGGCAGGGCGTGCTCGCGGTCATAATCGGAAGGGATCGCCGGGTGATCCGGGTGTGAATGATAGAATCCGACCACGTCAACGCCCTGCGCCCGTGCGGTACGCTCTGCCAAGAGATAATCGTCGGCGGTGATGACAAAGCGGTGATACTGCTCCTGCGCTTCGCGTGCATTGACGATCGGCAGCAGCGCCGCCACTTGCGCATCGCCGTTCTTGTCGAAGTTGCCCAACAGCGCGCCGCAGCACTCGTTAGGGTAGGTTTTTTCGCCTTCTGTGCGGATCAGGCGTTCCGTTTCCGTTGTTAATCGAATCATTCGCGTTCATTCCAAAAAGGGTCTGCCAGATAGCGAGAACCGGTATCGCAAAGCAGTGTGACCACCACTGAGCCGCTGGGCAGCGTTTGCGCCAGCCTGAAGGCCGCCGCCACGTTGGCGCCGGAAGAGATGCCGGCAAAAATGCCTTCATGTTTCGCCAGACGGCGGGTTGCGGCATAGGCTTCTTCCGTCGTTACCGTCACCACGCCGTCTAGCAAGGTTTCATCCAAAATGCCGGGTTTGATGCTGCTGGCCATGTGCTTCGTGCCTTCAATGCCATGCAGTGGGGAAGCCGGCTGCACCGCCAGCGTTTGAATTCGTGGGTTTTCTTGCTTCAAGCGCCGGGCACTGCCGACAAAGCTGCCGGAGGTGCCCATGCTGGCGATGAAATGCGTGATGCTGCGCTGCGTTTGCTGCCAGATTTCCCAACCTGTGGTGGCAAAATGCGTGCGGGGGTTTACGGGGTTGTTGTACTGATCGGGATAAAAATAGCGCTCGGGATCGTGCTCTACCTGCGCTTTCACCGCCAGATAGGCACCGTCGGAACCTTCCAGCGGATCGGTTTCCACAATGGTGGCGCCGTAATGGCGGATGATCTGTTTACGCTCAATGCTGGTGTTCTGCGGCATATACAGCACCACCTTGTACCCCAGCGCTGCGCCTATCATGGCGTAGGCAATGCCGGTATTGCCGCTGGTGGCGTCGATGATGGTTTTTCCACGCACCAGTTTCCCTTGGGCGATCCCGTCAAGTACCATGGCCTTTGCCGCCCGGTCTTTTACCGAACCGCTGGGGTTCATGAATTCCGCTTTTGCCAGCAGTAAAACGCCCGGCGTTTCTTCAGAAAAATGCGGCAGGGCTAATAATGGCGTATTGCCTACCATATCAAGAATACTCATGCTCATTTCCGTACGCTGGGGATTTATACTCGTCATACTTCAAGTTGCAGATGTGTTGGCTTTCCTCACTCACCCCAGTCACTTACCTGAGTAAGCTCCTGGGGATTAATGAGAGACATCCTTGTCTCTCACCGGAGGCTGGCCAGAGGCCAGGCAAATTCGTTCCTGACGAATTTGTCGCTGCGTCGCCGCCTTTCTGCAACTCGAATTATTTAGAGTATTTTGAATAATATGATTTATTATGATGTTCCTATTATTTTTTACGCACTCGGCAATGTTTAGGTGTTGTTGATATGCCTTTGTAATAAAAACCAGAAAGAGAATAAGCCGTTAGGTTAAATGCCATCGCCATCTTTAAATTGGCTTTGTAATAAACTGGCCTGCCGAATATTACTGTCCGGCGGCGTGTCGCGGGTTAACCAGACGTTACCGCCGATGCTCGAACGGGCGCCGATGGTAATACGCCCCAGCAGCGTTGCCCCGGCATAGATCACAACATCGTCTTCAACGATCGGGTGGCGCGGATAGCGTTTTTGCAAATTGCCATCGGCGTCGGTGATAAAGCGCTTGGCGCCCAGCGTGACGGCCTGGTAAATGCGCACACGCTTGCCAATGATCGCCGTTTCGCCGATGACTACACCGGTGCCGTGATCGATGAAGAACCCTTCGTCAATTTGCGCGCCGGGGTGAATGTCGATACCGGTCTGGCTATGCGCTTTTTCCGTCATCAACCGCGCCAGCAGCGGCAGTTCTAGCCGGTACAGCTCGTGGGCCAGGCGGTAATGGATAACGGCGTGAATACCGGGGTAGCACAGCAGCACTTCATCCATACTGCGGGCGGAAGGGTCACCCTGATAGGCAGCCAGAATATCGCTGTCCAGCAGTTTGCGTATCGTTGGCAACTGTGCGGCGAACTGCTTGATGCGGTTGATGGCTTCTTGCGCCTCTGGCGCCTCATCGCCAGGATGGGATTGTTCGCCGGCGCTATAGCGTAATTCCAGCGTGGCTTCTTCCGCCAGGCGTTCCAGCGCGTTGCCCAGCAGGTATCCCACATAATAATCTTCGCTCTCTTTTTTGAGATCGGTTGCGCCTAATCGCATCGGATACAAGACTTTTGATAGCGTATCGGTAATATTACTGACGTTTTCTTTCGACGGGAGCAAACGTTTATTTTGATAATTACCCTGCTGGTATTTATCACGCCACTGCTGACGAACATTTTTTAATTCGTCAACGATGCTGTCTAAATGCCAGTTGATATTTTTCTGCGGGATATAAAACAATTCACCCAATTCCGGCATAGTGGTTTACCTCTTAAAACAGCATCACAATAGGGATATCACAGTAACGCTATATACCCTTCATACTTCAGGTTGCAGGTGTGTGGAAGCAAATTCACGCACAACGGGTATATAAGTTTGGATGAATTCATTAGGTTATAGCTATGATAGTGTGCTCCCGCGTTGCCCGAATCAAATACTTTTATAAGCTTTCTATAGTCACTCTGTGAATATACCCGCCGTCGCTCCAGCGGTATCAGGCGTGGATTTTAATCAGCTCCGTGAGCGCCCCGGCTTTCAGATGGGCTAATTGATCGTCGCGCCGATCGCGCGGCCTGGCGACGGCCACGTTGACCTCCTGGATGATATGCCCGGGGGTGCCGCCCAGGATCAGCACGCGATCGCTTAGGTAAAAAGCTTCATCCAGATCGTGCGTGACCAGCAGCAGGGCAATGTGGTACTGGCGGGCCAGTTGTTCCACCAGCTCTTGCAAATGCATGCGGGTGAAGGCATCGACGGCGCTAAAAGGCTCATCCATCAGCAGTACCTGCGGCTTGCTGTAAAGGCCGCGGGCAATCGCCACCCGCTGGGCCTGGCCGCCGGAAAGCTGTTTGGGCAGGGCGTGCTCATGCCCGGCCAGGCCGACGTCGGCAATCAGCTGGTTTACCCACTGGCTATCGGCGTTGTTGCCGTCTTCAAACCCGACGTTTTGCGCCACCGTCAGCCACGGCATCAGGCGCGGCTCCTGGAACACCACGCCGATGGCGTTTTTGGCGTTCCCCGCCGCGGCGTGGGCGATGTCCAGGCTGCCGTGAAAGGCGCGATCCAACCCGGCGGCAATCCGTAGCAGGGTGCTTTTGCCGCAGCCGCTGGGGCCGATCAGGCTGATCACTTCCCCCGCCCGCAGTTCAATGCTGACGTTGCTCAACACGGTGCGCTGGTTGTAGGTTTTTTTGATGTTTTCAAGGCGTAACAGGGTACTCATGATCACTCCTCACCGGCGTAACCGTCGCGCCAGGACAGGGCCTTGGTTTCTAATGATTTGAGCAGGCTGTCGGTTATCTTGCCCATCAGGGCCAGGGTAATAATGGCGACCAGCACCAGATCCGGCCGGGAGGTTTCCCGCCCGTCGGTGAGCAGGTAGCCAATACCCTGGGTGGCCGCCAGCAGTTCCGCCGCCACCACGCACAGCCAGGCCATAGACAGCCCCGCGCGCAGGCCGGTGAAGAGGTACGGCTGGGCGGCCGGGATAATGATCCGGCGCACCAGCCTGATTTTGGAAAAACCGTACAGGGTGCCCACTTCGACCAGCTTGCGATCCACATTGCGCACACCGGCGACCAGGTTCAGATAGACCGGGAAGAACGAGCCGATGGCGATCAGGGTGATCTTGGCGCCTTCGTCTATCCCGAGCCAGATCAGCAACAGCGGCACCCACGCCAGGCTTGGCACCGCCCGCAGCGCCTGGAACATCGGATCAAGGTAGGCTTCCAGCACTTTGCTTAACCCGACCAGCGCACCGAGTAACAGTGCTAGGCCGGCGCCTAGCGTAAAGCCGGTGAGCACGCGCAGGGAACTGGCCAGAATATGCTGCCAAAGCGGGCCTTGGGCCAGTTCGGCAAAGCTTAGCCAGATTTCGCTCGGCGGCGGCATCACATAGGCCGGCACCCAGCCAATGCGCACAATGCCTTCCACCGCCAACAACAAAGCAATCGGCAGTAAGAACCCGCGCAGATGGCGATAATAGCCTCTGGGCCGCTGCGGGGGGGCGCCCAGTTTTACGGTGGCGCCAGTCACTGTTCTTTCATTGGGGGTGATATCGCAGGTCATGCTATTTTTCCTCAACGATCGGCTTGGCCAGGGCGCTGTCGATCAGGGTATTTAGCGCCGTATCGGTGTCTGCGCCGGTGCGTATCACCCGATCGGCCTGCAGCAGCGGGATCACTGCCTTGATGGCATCCAGGTGCTTTTGCCCCGGCAAGGGCTGGGTAAAGTCATAACGGCCCAGTTGTAGCGCAATCACGTCTTCCGGCAGTTGGGTTTCAGCGGCAATCAGTTTTACTGCTGCATCCGGGTTGGCGATGATCCAGCGGCGCGCCTTGTCATAGGCCTGAATAACGGCCGAAACCGCATCGGGGTGTGCTTTCAGGAAGGCTTCCTGGGTATTCAGGAAAGCGGCAACGCCAAAGGCCGGGTTTTCATACAGCGTTTTCGCCCCGGCAAGCTGGGCCGCCGCCAGATGGGGATCCAGCCCGGCCCAGGCGTCGACGCGCCCTTGTTCCAATGCCGTGCGTCCATCAGGGTGTTGCAGGTGAACGATGCTCACGTCACTGGGCTTCAGGTGGTTGGCGTCCAGCGCGCGCAGCAGGAAAAAGTAAGGGTCGGTGCCTTTGGTGGCGGCAATTTTCTTTCCTTTCAGGTCCGTAACCGTTTTCAGCGGTGAATCCTTCTGCACCAGCAAAATGCTGGGCACGTACCAGAGGTAACTGTAAACCGCTTTCACCGGTTGCCCATTGGCGCGGCTGACAAACGCGGAGATGCTGGAGGTTAGCGCAAAGTCGGTCGAGCCGCCGTTGAGGAACTCCAGTGAGTTGTTGGAGCCGCGGGACAGTACCCAGCGCACCTGGGTGCCCTTGGGGTTGAAGGTATCTTCAAGCCAATGGTTTTTCTTCACCACCAGGCTTTCCGGCGAATAATAGGCAAAGTCCAGCCGGATTTCTTTCAGATTTTCCGCCAGCGCCTGCAGTGGCGCCAGCACAAAAAGCAGCGCTGCCAGTGAGATAGGGTATAGCCGGTGCGTGAATCGCATATTTTTCCCCGAGGTTGATTAAAGCAAAGTCAGTGTTTTTCGTCGGTCTTAGAGGTTTTCCGCCGCCCGCCTGCGTAGCCGGTTTTTGTTATTGGCGTGGTGCAGCCAGGATCGTCGCCGAATTGTTAAAATTAATGCGCGGTAGTTAAACAACACAAATAACTATTAATGATTTGTTTATATTTTAACTGGAATAGGCGATGGCCCGCTGACGGGCGCAGTGTGAATGGATGGCATAAACGGGTTGGCGCTGTGAGTGGGCGCATCCGTGTTAGCGGCCGCGCCGTGAATGTTATAAAGCGGTTAATAGATGAGAGGTGTTGAAGGGTTATCTGACGTATTTCCCGCTTATATTCACCATTTTTATCTGTAGAGTGCGCTTTTGGCCGGAAAAATTCCTGCCGCCGGGTGCTTAAAAATAAACATACAAAATGAACCGTTTTGATTACAACTATCAATGAATTTATTATTGATATTCAATGAATAGGATGTGGGGTAAATATATTTGACATGAAGGATTGAACCGGTTCAATATTGCCGGGTTCAGCAGTTTTATCAACAGAAAAACAGGATTGCAAGGATGAAAGGGCGTTTATGGTTGTGCGGTGTCGCTGTGATAGGAAGCGTTATTTTTTCTAATGTCACGGTGCCGATGGTATCGGCAGCCCCCCGCACATTGGCGCCGGTTACCTTCGTTCAGGAATGGCCGGTAGCGGATGGATTCTGGATCCCTTGGATCCTGGGGAAAGACAAAGGTTTCTACGCGGATGAAGGCATCGATCTGAACATCGTCACGCCACCGACGGTTGCCGATACCATGAAGTATCTGGGCACCGGCCGGGCGGACGTTGCCTTCACCACCGTGATGGACATTGTTTTCGCCAAAGAGCAGGGGGCACCGGTTGTCTCCATTGCCCGCTACGGCAAAAACAATAACTGGGGCATCATCACGCCGCAGGGGAAAAAGTACACCGTGGCGGAGCTGAAAGGTAAAACCATCGGCGCTTATAACGATGCCTGGACACAGGCGCAACTGGTGATGATGTTGCAGCACGCCGGGCTGAGCCTGAACGATGTCAACATCGTGATCGCGTCTGATGATACCGTGCCGCTGCTGCTGCAAAAACGGGTGGACGCCATTACCGGCCTGACCAACGCCGAAGGCACCGGGATGGTTACCGCGGGCAATATGCAAACGGAGTTCATCCCGGCCATTGATAATGGCGTGCCGAACGCACCGGTGCTGATGCTGGCCGGCAACCAAAAGTGGCTTGAGCAAAACCCGCAGTTGGCCAAGGCGTTTATGCGCGCCACGTTAAAAAGCATCGCTTACGCTGTCGATCATCCGGATGAGGCCGTTAACGCCTTCACCAAAACCTACAGCAAAGCGTATGACGAAGCGTTTATCCGGCAACAGTGGCACGACACCACGCCGCTGCTGTCACCGGTCAATAGCGCTGCGCTGGCGCAAAATATTGATAGCTGGAATGCATTGTTAACTGCCGTACAGGCACAAAAAATCATGAAAGAAACGCTGCCGGCAGAGCAGTACTTCACGAATAAGTATTTACCAGAATAATTAATCAGATTTATTACGTTTAAAACACCAAATACACCAACACCAGGGAACCCTTTATGGCTGCTTCGTTTTCGATGAAACCCGCCTGGGCCTATCGGCCGGGGCCGGATGTCGCGCCCAGCGCGCCGCCGGGCCTGTGCCGAGCACAGGCGTTGGCGCGGGCGGCGGCACAGTTCGGCGTCAGCGTGGCTAAAGCGGGGATCAGCGAAGCGGAAATAGAACAACAGGTGCATGGGTATCTGCACCGGCACGGCGCAACCGGGGTCTGGACGATCACCACCGTCGGCGCCGGGGAAAACGCCCGGGTTTGTTTCCCCACGCAAGGCCCCGGCGAACAGATCGCCGCCGAGCAGGATATTGTGATTATCGATGTCCACCCGATTACGCAAGAGGGCTTTTGGGGGGACTGCACGCGCACGGCCATCGTCGGCGATGCGCCGCAGGCGCAGGCTACGTTGAACGATTTGCAAGCGATTCATCATGCCATGCTTAGCCGTTGCCGGCCGGGCATGCCGGCCAATGAACTGTTTGCCATGACCGCTGAGCGTTTAGCCGCCGAAGGTTTTATCTTACTGGATTTACTGGGCAACATCGGCCACTCCCTTAGCGCCGGGGCCGCCTATACCCACGGTTTTATCGATGCCGACAACGCCAGCCCAATGTGGGGTGCCTGGGCCATCGAGCCGTTTGCGCTGCGTGATGAGATGGCGGTTAAAGTGGAAGACGTCGTGTGGTTTGGCCGGGATTGCTGCACCGTTCTGTAGGCCCTAAGACTTCACCACACGGTGCATGATGAGGAAAGCTATGCCTGCGCCTAAGCTGTCAATTCGGCAGGTGACCAAACGTTTCGGCACGATGACGGCGCTGGCGCCCACAGATTTGGACGTCGGCACCGGTGAGTTTATTTGTATTGTCGGCCCTTCCGGCTGCGGCAAAAGCACCTTGTTCAACCTGATCTCCGGCGTGCTGGCGCCGGATGACGGGCAAATCCTGATTGATAATCAGAACATCACCGGGCAGGCGGGGCACGTGGGCTATATGCTGCAAAAAGATCTGCTGCTGCCCTGGATGACGGTGCTCGAGAACATTGTGCTCGGCGCGACGCTGAAAGGCGGCGCCAGCCGCGCGCAGCGGATCGAAGGCGCACGGTTGGCGCAGCGCTACGGCCTGGGCGAGTTCATCAACCACTACCCGGCCGCCCTGTCCGGCGGTATGCGCCAGCGCGTCGCCCTGATGCGCACCCTTGCCATGCGGCACGACGTAATTCTGTTGGACGAACCTTTTGGCGCGCTTGATTCGCAAACCCGGCTGTCGATGCAGCAATGGTTGCTGCAGGTTTGGCAGGAACAGCGCCGCACGGTGATTTTCGTCACTCACGACATCGACGAAGCCATTTACCTGGCCGATCGCGTGGTGGTGATGTCGCCGCGGCCGGGCAAAATACAGACTGTGTTGCCGGTGGGTATTGCGCGGCCAAGAACCATGGCCAGCTTAACCAGTAGTAGATTCAGCGCGTTGAAAAAAGACATTCTGCAACTTATCTTTGCCGGGCAGGGGGCCAGCACCGATGCGTAGCCCAAAAAAACTGCTGTTGGCTGTTCTGGGGCCCTGCGTCGCACTGGTTTTGGTGGTGTTGGTTTGGGGCGCGCTGGTGCGTTTTTATGCTATCCCGGCGTATGTGCTGCCCTCGCCGGCCATGACCTGGCAGCATATTTGGGCCGATTGGGCTGTGCTCTGGCAGGGTTTCGCTGGCACCTTCACCACGTTTATGCTCGGCTTTTGCCTTGGCGCCGGCGCCGGTTTCCTGTTCGCCGTTTTGATGGACAGCAGCCGGTCGGTGCGCAGCGTGCTGTACCCGATCCTGATCGCCAGCCAGGCGGTGCCGGTGATCGCCATTGCCGCCGCGCTCACCATTTGGCTGGGTTTTGGCCTGGCGCCCAAGCTGGTGATCGTGGCGCTGGTGGTCTTCTTCCCGGTGGTGGTTAACGTGCTGGACGGCCTGAACTCGGTCGATCACGATATGCTGAACCTGGTGAAATCCATGGGCGGCTCGCGCCTGGCGGTGTTCCGCTACGTTAAGCTGCCGGCAACCTACACGCCGCTGTTTTCGGCGCTGAAACTGTCGGCCACCTTCAGCGTTACCGGCGCGGTGATCGGCGAATGGACGGCATCTACCAGCGGCGGGTTGGGGGCGTATCTTCTGCAGGCCAACTCGCGGCTGAATACGGCGGGTACGTTCGCCGCCATTGCCTTTTTGGCCCTGCTTGGCGTGTTCAGTTTTATGCTGGTGATGCTGCTGGAATACCTTGTTACGCCATGGCGCACTTCGTCACGGGCCCGCTTCTGGGCGCGATATCGCGATTAACCTCCCGGCGCCGGCGAACCACATCCAACCCCAGGTCAGTCCTGCCCCACGCCGGGCGCTGTGTATAATGTCGTCTTTCTACTGACCGCACACAGGATTTTTCATGACAGAGGAAGTTACCCCGCAACCCAAGGCAAAATGCACCATTCGTGACGTGGCGCGTTTGGCTGGGGTTTCCGTCGGTACCGTCAGCGCCGTAATCAATAACAACCAACGGCCGGTTGCGCCGGCCACGCGCGAGCGGGTGCTGCGTTGCATCGCCGAACTCAACTTCGAACCCAACAGCGCCGCCCGTGGGCTGAAGTATCAGCGCATCTCTTCCATTGGTCTTATCGTTCCCGATCTGAGCAACGCCTTTTTTACCGACATCGCCGAAGGGATACAGAGCGTGCTGGATCATCTCGACTGCCTGCTGGTGATGTGCATCACTTGGTCGGATAAGCAGCGGGAGGCGTATTACGCCAAGGTGCTGCGCACGCAAAGGCTGAACGGTGTGATCTATTTATCCGGCACCGGGCTGCCCAGCCCTTCGCTGCTGGAACTGGCGGATAAAAATGCCGTGGTGTTTGTCGATGAATGCCTGCCCGGCGTTGATATCCCGTTTGTCAGCTCGCAGAATCTGAACGGCGCGCGCGAGTTGGCGCGCTATGTGTTGGCGCAGGGGCACCGGCGGTTGTTTATCGTCAGCGGCCCACAGGGGATGTGGACCAGCGAGCAACGGCTGGCCGGGTTCCGCGAGGCGTTTGTCGAGGCGAATATCGCGCCGGATTCGGTGCCGTTTATCCGTGGTGATTACACCGAGGCCGCCGGCCATTATGCGGCACAAACCTTGCTGGCGATGCCGGTGGAACAGCGCCCTACCGTGGTGATGTGCGCCAACGATCTGATGGCGATGGGCTTTATCCGCTATTGCGAGCAGCAGCATGTGCGCGTTCCGGAGGATATTAGCGTGACGGGGTTCGATGATATTGCCCAGGCCAGCCATATGCATCCGCCGCTGACTACGGTACGCCAACCCGGCCGGGAGATGGGCCGGGCGGCGGCTACGTTGTTGTTGCGGCGTATTGGGGTGAGCGTTGAGGCGATGGATTCGTATGATTTTGCCACGGAGTTGCGTATTCGCGATTCTGTTAGCAATTTGAATGGCGTGGACTAAGTTTTTCGCTGGTGGTAGCGGGGTGGGGCGGCAACGTTTTTTGTTGAGGTCGGGGAGGGTTTCGGTCGCCATAATATCGTGGCTTTTTGCAACACCGTAGCCCGCGCCCGAGTAAGGGGCCGTAGGCTGTATGAACCGGGCACATAGGTTACAGATCTGACCAGCCTCATAGGTAACGCATTTATTCTTTAATCAGCCCGGATTATACGATGGTTCTGTCTATCGTACCGGGCCAATACCAACTCCCCGAACCCTATTTCGTCCGTGTCATCGTCAACTTCTTTCATCCACACCCATTCATACCTGAGGGCCTCCGATAGGAAGATTCGTCGGCCGTTGAACCATAAATCACCTTTCACTTCCACACGCAGTAACTTCGCCCCCTTTGGTACCGGCATCTCCTTTTGTGCCCCAGTATAAATCCGGGGGGAAGGACACCAGACTGATTGGGGCGTTTTTCCTCCCAGAGCCTTATGTGGCCGAACTTCATTAAATTCTTTTCTCCATGTGTTTAGCCATGTCTGTTGTTCCTCCAGAGAGGCAAATTTATGACACTGTTTCATTCCCTCTTTCATTGTTCTGTGCATTCTTTCATGACGTCCATTCTCTGTCGGTTTCCCTGGGCGAATTCGCTCGGGAGTAACACCACATTTGATTAGCCAGATAGACATCTGGCTTAATCCCCACAGCCCGGCACCGGCAAAAGGTGGACCGTTATCGGTGCGTAGAACCTGGGGCAAACCACATTCGTGGAAGACTCGCTCGAGGCAGGGAATGACAAATTTCCCATCGGGTAAATACGTGGCATCACAGGCAAGTACCATTCTGCTGTAGTTATCCGTCAGTGTGAAAGGATGACACCAACGTCCGGTTGTATGGGTGAACTTGCCTTTGAAATCCGCGCTCCAGACATCATTTGGCTGGTTTATCTTATGGAGCACATAAGACCGTTTGGGTTTGTATTTCAATCGATTACGTTTTTTTGTCAGGCCATGGATCTTAAATATGCCCCCAATAGTACTGGCAGCGGGCACATCCGAAACATCCATATTCAAAAGTAATTGTCTTATCTTTTCCGGGCCCCATGTAGGGTGCTGCTGTTTCTTCTCAAGAAGCAATTCCACCGTTGGCAGCGGTATGGAAAGTTGATGATGGCGAGCTCGGGAATGGTCAGAAAGAGAGGAAATATCATCAGGAGAAAATCGGGACAGCCACTTATAGCCAGTTTTGCGACTAATGTTGAAACGGCGGCATAGCTCAGCGACAGAAGTATCGCCCTTCAGACAAGCGGTGACAAATTGCAAACGTTGCATGGTAACACTCTCAGGCCAAGGCACAGTAAACCTCCCTATCTCGTTAACTGTGCCAGTTATAACCTGTTACCCATGTGCCCGGTGTAAAGTGTTACCCATGTGCCCGGTTCATACAGGCCTTCGGCCCTGACAATTGCCAGCCACTATTGCCGCAAAGGAACTCGATACGATTAAGGCAATTCCACTTACACGGTGGGTTACAAATACTGTTTCACCGACATTCTTTGTCGAGTGGCAGAGGCCGTCTAATAAACATCCCGCACGTAGCGCTTTTCCTGCGCCAGCCGTGTGACCCACTCCGCGGCGGCTTCCGCCTTCATGCCGCCGTGTTCCTGCACCACCTGGCGCAGCGCGGCGTCCACGTCTTTGGCCATGCGCCCGGCATCACCGCAGACATAAAAATACGCCCCCTGTTGCAGCCACGCCCACAGCTCGGCGCCGTGCTCCAGCATCCGGTGCTGAACGTAGATTTTCTCCTGCTGATCGCGAGAGAACGCCGTCTCCAGCCGGTGCAGATAACCGTTTTGCTGCAGTGCGGCAAACTCCTCCTGGTAGTAGAAATCCGTTTTGGCGCGCTGTTCGCCAAAGAATAGCCAGTTTTTGCCGGTTGCACCGGTGGCCTGGCGCTCCTGCAGGAAGGCGCGGAATGGGGCGACGCCGGTGCCGGGGCCGACCATGATCATCGGTGCATCCAGGGCGGTGGGCGGTTTAAAATGCACGGACTTCTGCACGAAGATGGGGATCTCGGCCTGCGCCGCACGGTCGGCCAGGAAAGTGGAGCATACCCCGCCGCGGCGTTTATCCCCCTGGCCGTAACGGACGGTCGAGACGGTTAAATGCACCTGATCCGGCGTCGCTTTGGGGCTAGAAGCAATCGAATACAGCCGCGGCTGCAGCCGTTTCAACACCGTCAGCCACTCGGTAGCGCTGGCCTGCACCGGGCAGGTCTGGAGCAGATCGACGATCTGCCGCCCCCACAGCCACTGCTTCAGCGCCTCTTTTTGATCCTCATGCAGCAGCGCGGCCAGCCAATCGCTGCCGGCACGCTCTTTGACGAACTGCAGGATATCGGGGGTGATGCGCGCGATATCCAGATGATTTTCCAACGCTTGCGCCAACGGCATCTCGCCGCGATCCGCCACGCTGATCAACGTATTGGGAGCAAGGCGCATGGCGGCCAGCAGTTCATCAACCAGCGCCGGGCAGTTGCGTGGCCAAACGCCCAGTGCATCGCCCGCTTCATAGCGCAGGCCGCTGTCGGTTAAATCGAAAGCGTACTGGCGAGTTTCTTTTTCTGCACCGGGCGCGTTCAGCAGGCGGTTTGTCATCAACCGGCTATGCAGCGGGGCGTTGCGGCTGAAGCCGGCGGCCGGGACCGCCGTATCCGCCGCCGGGGCGCAGTCGGCAACCGGGGCCGGCGTGGCTGTGGCGAGCGCCATTTCGGCCTGAGTAACGTTCGCCAACACCGGAAGCAGGCTAGCCAGCCAGGCGTTGGCGGTGGTCTGATAGTCAGGCTCGCAATCGGTGCGCGCCAGCAAGCGCTGTGCCCCCAGCGCGGCCAGCCGCTCATCCAGTTTGCGGCCAAAGCCGCAGAACTGATCGTAACTTGAATCGCCAAACGCCAGTACGGCGAAGGCCGTGTTTTCCAGCTGTGGGGCGCTGTCGGCCTGCAAGGCGGCCCAGAGCGCGCTGCCGTTGTCCGGCGGATCGCCATCGCCGAAGGTGCTGGTGATCAGCAGCAGTTGCGAAGCGGCGGCCAGATCACCCGGCTGTGCGTCGCCCATGTCGGCTAAGGTCACCTGGTGGCCCGCCGCCTTAAGTTTCGCTGCGCATTGCCCGGCAAATTCTTCCGCATTGCCGGTTTGCGAAGCCCAAAGCAGGGTGATGGCCGGTGTGCTGCCGGCTGTGCTTTCCGCCGGAGACGGCAAGGCTGTTGCGCCGGCGTTGTTGTCCCCAGCCAGCCAAGTGCGGGCGAACAGGCCGGCCAGCATGCCGTCGACCAATAGCCGTTTGGTGGGTTCGAACGGCGCGGTTGCAGGCAACACCGGCACGCCGCCGGCCTGGCGGGCGGCATCGGTGCGCAGCGCGGCCAGGTAACCCTGGAGATAAATTTTTTCCTGCGTCTCAAGCGAGACGGCGGGCGCAGTATCAAGGCCGAGAAGCGTGGCCAGCGCGTCGATGTGTTTCATATCGAGGACTCTGGTTTGATTCTCCGATGTGCCTGCGCTGGCACTTGCCTGGTGGTTGGCCGCAAGAACGCCATTGTTCTCGCTGTCCGGATTGGGGGTTGACGGTTTTTCTGCAACGCGCGTCAGGGCCACGGCGCAGAACTTGAATTCAGGCTGGAGCGACAGGGGATCGATGGCATCGCTGGTTACCGCATTGATCGCCAGCTCCTTACCAAAGACATCGTTCCAGTGAAAGGGGGCAAAACAGTTGCCGGGGCGTACCCGGTCGGTGACGACGGCGGGCAGCACCGACCGCCCGCGGCGCGAAGTAATCGCCACCGGGTCTTTATCGTGAATGCCGAGCGCCGTGGCGTCTTCAGGGTGAATCTCAACAAACGGGCCGGGGTTGAGCTTGTTCAGCGTCGGGATTTTCCCGGTTTTGGTCAGCGTGTGCCACTGGTGCTGCAGGCGGCCGGTGTTCAGCACAAAGGTAAAATCCGCATCCGGCATTTCCGCCGGCGACATGTGGGGGCGCGGCAGAAAAACGCCTTTGCCGCTGGCGGTGGCGAACACGATGTTTGGGCGTTCGCCCGTTTCACTCACCTTCAGCGTTTGGCTGACGCCGGTATTCAGATAGCGTATCGGGTGCCGGTCCTGCTCGTCATCCGGTGGGCAGGGCCACTGCAACGGGGTTTCGCGCAGCCTGGCGTAGCTGGCGCCGCGAATGTCATAGCCGGTTTTCGGGTTCCAGGTGCGTTTGATCTCCTCGAAAACCGCTGATGCATCGGCATAGCTAAACGCGGCGCGGTAACCCATCTCACAGGCGATCTCGGCGATGATTTGCCAGTCCGGCATGGCGTCGCCGGGCGGATCGATGGCTTTTTGCATCAGCGTCAGGTTGCGTTCGGAGTTGATCATCACACCTTCGGCTTCGGCCCACAGTGCGCCAGGCAGCAGAATATCGGCGTAGCGGTTGGTTTCGGTATCCAGAAACGCGTCCTGGGTGATGACCAGCTCCGCCGCCTGCAGGCCGGCGATAACATTTTTCCGGTTGGGCACGGTGGCGACGGGGTTGGTGCAGATGATCCAGCAGGCCTTGATTTTGCCCTGTTGCATATCCTGGAACAGGGTAATGGTGCCGCCGCCGCTGTCGGTGCGCAGCGTTCCGCTGGGGATGCCCCACAGTTCTTCGATAAAAGCGCGATCCTGCTCGGCCAATACCGAGCGCTGGCCGGGCAGGCCCGGCCCCATATAGCCCATTTCCCGCCCGCCCATGGCGTTGGGCTGCCCGGTGAGCGAAAAGGGGCCGCTGCCGGGGCGGCATATGGCGCCGGTGGCAAGGTGCAGGTTACAGATGGCGTTGGTATTCCAGGTGCCGTGGGTGCTTTGATTCAGCCCCATGGTCCAGCAGCTCATCCATTCCGGCGCCGCACCGATCCACTCCGCCGCCTGGCGGATATCGGCCTCCGCCAGGCCGGTGATCGCGGCCACTTTATCCGGCGGGTAGTCTTCCAGGAAAGCGGGCATTGCCTCCCAGCCTTCGGTATAGCGGGCGATAAAATCATCATCGGTATGGCCGTTCTTCACCAGCAGGTGCAGCAGGCCGTTGAGCAGGGCCAGATCGGTGCCGGGCTTGATCTGCAAAAACAGCTGGGCTTTGTCTGCCGTGGTGTTACGGCGCGGATCCACCACGATCAGTTTTGCGCCGGCCTTCACCCTGTCCATCATTCGCAGGAACAGGATAGGGTGGCAGTCGGCCATGTTGGCGCCAATCACGAAGAACACATCGGCCCGATCGAAATCCTGGTAGGAACCCGGCGGCCCGTCCGCACCTAACGAAAGTTTATAGCCGCTGCCGGCGCTGGCCATACACAGGCGCGAATTGGATTCAATGTTGTTGGTGCCGATAAAGCCTTTGATCAGCTTATTGGCCAGATACTGGGCTTCCAGCGACATTTGGCCAGAGACATACATCGCCACCGCATCCGGGCCGTGGGTATCGATAATGGCGCGCAGGCGGCGGGCGGTTTCCGTGATGGCGTGGCGCATCGCCACTTTCACCGGCTCATGCTGGTGCTCGTTGCGCAGGTAGGCGTGTTCAAGCCGCCCGCTGCCCGCAATGGCCTGGGTGCAGGTGCTGCCCTTGGTGCACAGCCGGCCAAAATTAGTGGGATGCAGCTTGTTACCCGTTACCTTGATGGCTCGGTTGTCTGCGACGTCGATAATGATGCCGCAGCCTACCCCACAGTAAGGGCAGACGCTCTTGATCGTGTTTGGCGGCATGGCCTGCGATACATCCCTTGGCAATGAAATCGGTCATGCCATAGTGCAGCAATATCCGTGCCAGCCTGCTATGCCGGTGTACCAAGGGGTTTTGTGGCAAAGCACGGCAGAATGCACCGTGGCGGCGCATTCTGCCGTTTGAGCGCTTCATGATGATTCCAGCCGGTTTGTTTTCGGCTTACTTTAAAATAATCAAAAAGGGATTAACGCAGTATTCGTTGTTTGGCGATATGTATATAATATTTCCCGTGTGGAATTTTATTTTTCTTGATGAGCGAATATTTTCCACTTGTACTGAAATATAAAGCCGCATCACTGGGGATGTGGTTTTTTCATATCAAAGATATCTCTGACGTTGTTGAGTTACAGGCGGTTAGCCTGCGCAGTAAAACGTATGTTCCAGGAGATAATGGTTTTTATTTAGGGATAAAAATGAATAACACAAGTTATAACCTCACCTTGTTACTGGCAGCAGCATTGCTGTGTGCCTGCACCACGCAAACCAGCAGCCCGGAACGGCATGCCAAACATGCCATCTATCAGATAGACAGCGATCATTTTGATCCCAATTCCAGGACGCTAATTACGGATACGATTCGCATGAGCGTGCCATTTTTTGATCAGTTTTACCAAGAGGGTAAAAAAGACCGCGCCAACGGATTAACGCCGCAGCAGGCAAAGGAGAAAGAAAATTATTTTCGCAGCCCAGAGTTTGCCAAAATGTGGGAAAGAAAACAGCACTTTATCAATACCGAATACAGCCCCAGCGATTCACAAAAGCAAAAGAATATCCTGATGAATGAAGCCATCGCGGCCTACTACGATGGTTACGAAGGGCGCTCCTGACAGTACAGCTCACCTTGCCCCAGCGGGAAGCTGGGGGATACGGGGTTGCACTGTTTTGCATCGGATGTTTATTCACGGTGCACCTGTTGGTGCGCCGTGAGGCAAGTCAGTGATTCGCTTCCACTGGTGCAGCGGTTGATGGCCTATCTTTCAATGCATTGAGGAATAATTTAACCACCGAATTTAGCGCTGTACCGCGTTTTACCACAAGATTAATGGGTGTCTTAACGCTAATGGCATCTGGTAGCAAAGCTTTAATTTCTCCATCGGCAGTGAAACCATTAATATAATGATCGGGTAAGAAACCGATATAATTCCCTGTCAGGATTAGCATGGTCACGGCTTCGACCTGAACGGCAATCGCATTGGATGACGAAAAATGCAAAGCGGGATTCTTATGGCTGTGGTTGGTATAAAAATGATTGACCAGGCTAGCGTTTTCGATGCGTTCAAAGGTTAATTCATCCGGCGTCAGCGAGAACAGTTCATGCTGATTTGAACAACACAGGTACGCGATTTCATCATAAAGGAAAAAGTAATCTAAATCTGGTTTTTCCTGGTAGACAGGAATAATGCCACAGGTAAATCGGCCATCGATTACGCCGCGTTCGATCTCCTCCAGTTGCGTAGCATGTAGGCGCACACTAACCTTGGGCGCCTGGCGGTGTATGGTGCGCAGGGCGCTAACGACGGGCGATCGCCGGTCGGTAATGGTGTTATCAATAATGCCGATATTTAATTCGCCGAACAACTCATGCCGTGCATTGTTTAATTTGTCGCGGAATTGATTAATCGATGAGAACAAATCAAGGCATGCGCTGTAGGTTATTTTTCCGTGATCGGTAAGGTAAAATCCTTCGCGCCCACGCGTGCAAAGTTTCATGCCGAAACGCACTTCTAAATCAGAAATTTGCTTACTGATAGCAGCTAGTCCAATATTTAGCTCACCGCAGGCTGCGGTAAATCCTCCGGCCTCAACTACCGTTTTGAATACCTTAAGAAGCTTTAAATCTGCGACGCCTATAGTCTGCTGATTAATATCACCTCGGCATGATGATGTGTTTCCGGATTTGGAAAGTTGACTTTCCATAATAAATATTTACCCCCGCATAGACGTTCTCCATTATTAATTTAACTGCATCATCTTTTTTGTCCCGTTATTGCGTGATCGCTTGGGTGCCTTATTTGCTGCCGCTAAAAATTAACCCGGTTGTCACCAGTGAAAGGTTGCAACATCCATGCCATAAGAGAAGGAATATGTTATGTCACATCCGGTAGATCGCCTTTGGGGGGCGCGTTTTAAACACGGCCCATCTGCAGCGCTAAGCGCATTGTCCCGCAGCCCCGAGGCCTATTTTTCTCTCGCCGCCTATGATCTGGAAGGTTGCCGTGCCCATGCGTATGAGCTGCAGCGCGCAGGGTTGTTGGACGAACGTGAGACGGGGCTGATGGTATCGGCCATCGGTCAACTGGCGCAGGATTATCAGCGGGGCACGCTGCAACCCAGCCCGGACGATGAAGATGTGCATACTTTTATTGAACGTGTGTTGACCGAGCGGCTGGGAGAATTGGGCGGCAAATTGCGCGCTGGCCGCTCGCGTAACGATCAGACCGCCAACGATTTGCGGCTTTACCTGCGTGACAACGCACGCAAAATCGTTGCTGCACTGCTGGCATTGCAAACGGCGTTAGTGGCGCAGGCGGAACGGCACACTGAAAGCATTGCGCCTGGTTTTACGCATTTACAGCAGGCTCAACCTATCGTATTTGGCCACCAGTTAATGGCTCATGCCCAGTCTTTTGCCCGGGATGTGGAGCGTATTCAGGATTGGGATAAACGCTGTGCCTTTTCCCCATTGGGTGCGGCCGCTATGGCGGGATCGGCTATCGCTATGCATCCTGAATTGGCGGCGAAAGATCTGGGGTATGACGGCGCTTGTGAAAACTCAATCGATGCCGTCGCCAGCCGCGATCACGTGGCGGAGTTTCTGTTTGCCGGCGGGATGCTAGCCGTCAATCTTTCTCGTTTGTGTGAAGAAGTGTGCCTGTGGGCATCCCGCCAGTTTCGCTGGGTGGCGCTTGATGACGGCTACGCCACCGGCAGCTCGATTATGCCGCAAAAGAAAAACCCGGATATTGCCGAATTAACGCGTGGTAAGAGCGGCCGACTGATCGGCAATGTGACGGCCATGTTGAGCACCATGAAAGGGTTGCCGCTCTCTTACAACCGCGATCTGATTGAGGATAAACGTAATGCCATGGATACCGTCGAGCAGCTGTTGCTGGTTCTGCCTGCCATGGCCGGCATGATTGACACCATGAGCGTCAATGTTGACCAGTTGCGCGAGCAAGCGCCGCAAGGATTTACTCTGGCGACGGAAGTTGCGGACTGGCTGTCACGCCGCGGCGTACCGTTCAAAGAAGCCCATGAAATCACTGGCCGGTTGGTGCAAATTTGCGAGCAGCACCAACTGGCGCTGCATCAGCTTAGCGATCGGCAATTGTTCGAGGTTGATCCCCGCCTGACGGGCGATGTGCGTGAGTGTTTGACGCTTGAAGCGGCGATTAACGCCCGTAGTGCCTGGGGCGGTACTGCACCTGCGCGGGTCAGAGAACAAATCGTTCGTCTGCGGGGCAAGCTGGCGGCGCAAGCAGCCTGGGTGGCGGAATATACCGGCCTGACGATAACTACCGCATGTTCATAACGGGGGAAGCAACGTATGAGCCATCTTCGTCATCCGGGCGGTGAGCAGCCCATCAACAGCGATTTAAGTGAGTACCATCATGTGCCCCGGCGTTATTACGGGCGGATTACCGCGTCAGCGATCATTCTGGTGCTGTTGGCATTGTTGGTTAACGCCTTTGCCCACGGGAAAATCGAGTGGAGCTATGTCGGACAATTCCTGACCGCGAAGGCCATTCTGTTTGGCCTGGTGAATACCATCGTGATGTCGATTTTAGCGATGCTGTTGGGCGTTATCTTCGGCGTGATCATTGCGGTGATGCGTATGTCGCAAAACCCGGTGCTAAGCGCCGTGGCGGTGGGGTATACCTGGATATTTCGCGGCACTCCGTTGATTTTGCAGCTATTGCTTTGGTTTAACCTGGCGCTGATTTTCCCGGTATTGGGCATACCCGGCGTATTCAGTATCAACACCGTCGATCTGATGACGCCATTTACCGCGGCGCTGCTGGGGCTGAGCATCAATCAGGGGGCTTATACCTCGGAGGTGGTGCGCGCTGGCCTACTGTCGGTGGATCTGGGGCAGTATGAAGCGGCGAAAGCCATCGGTATGACCCGCCTGCATGCCCTGCGGCGCATTATTTTACCGCAGTCGATGAAGGTCATTATTCCCCCTATCGGTAACGAATTTATCAGCATGGTCAAGACCACCAGCCTGGCCAGCATGATCCAATATTCCGAACTGCTCTATAACGCCCAAACCATTTATTTCGCGAATGCGCGGGTGATGGAACTGCTGTTTGTCGCCGGCATTTGGTATCTGGCGGTAGTCACTCTGTTGTCGCTTGGGCAAGGGCAATTGGAGCGCCATTTCGGGCGTGGCACTCAGCGCCGCAGTCATTAACCGGAGGAGCTGTTGATGAAAAGCATTATCAAAGCGGTCAACGTGAATAAGTATTTTGACGATTTCCAGGCGCTGAAAAACATCAACCTGGACGTGAAATACGGCGAAGTGATGTGCGTCATTGGCCCGTCCGGTTCAGGCAAAAGTACCTTTTTGCGTTGTGTTAACCAGCTGGAACGCATCGATAGCGGTGGTATCTGGGTGGACGACGAACTGATCGGTTTTCGCATCGAAGGGAAAAAACTCTACCCCCTCAACGATCGGCAAATCTCACGCCAGCGGCTCAAGACCGGCATGGTCTTCCAGCGCTTCAACCTGTTTCCCGATAAAACCGCCCTGGAAAACATTATTGAAGGGCCAACCCAGGTGCTTTTGCGCCCTCTGAAAGAAGCAAAAGAAGAGGCGATGGCCCTGCTTGAGCGGGTGGGGTTGGCCCATAAGGCTGATGCTTACCCCCTTGAACTGTCCGGCGGCCAGCAGCAGCGGGTTGCCATCGCCCGGGCGCTGGCGATGAAGCCCAAGCTGATGTTGTTTGACGAGCCGACCTCCGCTCTCGATCCCGAGATGGTGGGTGAAGTTCTGGCGGTGATGCGCGGCCTGGCCGCAGAAGGCATGACGATGATTGTGGTGACGCATGAGCTGGGCTTTGCCCGCGAAGTGGCCAATCGCGTGGTCTTTATGGACGAAGGCAGCATCATTGAAAGCGGTAATCCCGAAGACGTTCTACTCCAGCCACAGAATCCGCGGACGAAGAATTTTATTTCTGCCGTCCTGATTTAATCACCTTAACGATGAGAAAACGACGATGAAAAAAACGCTGTTGTCCGTATTCACCGCTGGCGTTGTGCTCAGCACATTGGCTGGTGTCCAGACGGTTTGCGCCGCGGAGCTAACGCAGAAAGATGAAATCAAAGTTGCCATGATGCCTAACTACCCGCCGCTGGAATTTAAAGATCCGGCGACCGGCCAGCTCACCGGCATGGATTACGATCTCGGCATGGAAATTGGTAAACGCCTGAACCGTAAAATCAGCTGGCATGAAATCGGCTTTGAACAGATGGTCAACGCAGTGGCCACCAAACGCATTGATATGATCCTCTCCGGCATGACCGACACCAAAGCCCGGCAGTCAGTCGTCACGTTTGTCGATTACTACCACAGCGGCCCGCAGTTCTATACCACCGTTGCCCATAAAGAGATTAACCAAATGCTGGATTTATGTGGCAAGAAAGTCGGTACCAGCCGGCGCACCACCTTTCCGGCTGAAATTACCACCTGGAGTAAGGCCCATTGTGAAGCCGCCGGCAAACCGGCCATCGTGGTGGTAGGGGCTGAAGGGACGGCCGATGCGCGCACGCAGCTGCGCCAGGGCCGTATTGACGGCGTGGTGCAGGGCAGTGAAACCCTGCCTTACATCATGAACCTGGAGAAAGATACCTATAAACCACTGGGTAAGGCATTCGCGTATCAGGTGACGGGCATCGGTATCGGCAAAGACGACACGGCGTTAATTGACGGCGTGAAAGGCGCGCTGACCGCGATGATTGCCGATGGCACCTATCTCCAGATCCTGACCAAATGGGGCATGCAGGACGGTGCGGTGAGTGACGTCACCATCAACAGCGGCAAATAACCGCAAACCGAGGTTGCCGCATAAGCCGCCCGGCTGTGCGGCCCACACAACGGGAAACTCATCATGTCTGCAATATCAACCCTCTGGCCAGAGGGGAAAATGGGCTGCATGGCGTTGGCGTTTGATCTTGATGGCCCTACCGGCGACGCGATGCTCAATGGCAGCATCTGGCAAAAAGCGGACTATTTCACTTTCGGCGGCTACGGCCCGTTCCGGGCATTGGGGCGTATTCTGGATTTGCTGCGCGCCTATCAGTTGCCCGCCACCTTTTTTGTGCCGGCCTGGATAGTGGAAAACTGGCCGCAGGAATGCCGGGCGATTGTCGAACAAGGGCATGAAGTGGCCTATCACGGCTACCGGCATGAATCTTTTTACGCATTGAGCGCCAGCGAGCAGCGCTGGGTGATGGAAAAGTCACGGGATATTTTTTGGCAGGTGCTGGGCATTCATGCCGAAGGTTTTCGCACCCCTTCAGGCGATTGGCACCCGGATACGCCAGCCATGTTATTGGCGGCCGGGGTAACTTATTCCAGCAGTATGCGCGGCGACGATCGGCCTTATCTGATCGGCGTCGCCGGGCAGGAACGGCAACTGGTGGAAATCCCCGGCCGTTGGGAGATGGATGATTATGCCTCGTTGGCCTATACCCGCGAGCCCCACTTTCCCTCCGGGCTGGATCGCACGGCCAGCTATGCATTAACGCTGGATAACTGGTGCCGTGAGTTTGACGGCGCCATGAATGAAGGGTTAAGCCTGACGACCCTGTTTCATCCAAAAATTTCCGGCAAGCCGGGCCGCATTATGTTGCTCGACCAATTTTTTGATCACCTGCGCGCGCGGGACGACGTGTGGTTTGCCCATTGCAGAGACGTGGCGCGCTGGTGGCTGCAGGAGCATGGCGATGCATATTGAACATCCCCTATCGGAAAGCCACTGGCCGCAGGGCAAGCGCTGTGCGGTGGTGGTCACCATTGATTTCAATGATATCCACGGCATTCTTAGCCAGGTTCCGGCGGTGGCCGGGCGTGAAAAAACCTTGTCGGTATGGCGCTACGGTACGCTGCGCGGCATCGATCGTCTGTTGGCCTTGCTGGCGGAGAAAAACATCACGGCCAGTTGGTGCCTGCCGGGCATTGTCGCCCATGAGCATCCTGAACGCGTTCGCCAGATCCACCAGGCTGGGCATGAACTGGCCAGCTGTGGCTACCAATTTGAGCGTTTTGATGAACTGACGCTGAATGAGCAAATTCACAGTGTCGTGCGCGGCGGGGAAACGATCGGTGAGATAACCGGCGTAATGCCCCAAGGGTTCCGCCTGCCCGCCGGCAACTGGGCCCCAGGCCTGCCGGATGCCTTGCTTGCCAATGGCGTGCGTTGGACTTCTGGCTGGCGCGGTGACGATCTCCCGTATTTTCACACGGTTACCACCGCCGATAAGCCTGAACGGCTGGTGGAACTGCCGTTGCACTACGAGCTTGAAGACGAGCCCTATTTCGCTTTTAACCTTAGCCCTGCCGTACCACCGGCCCAGTCGCGCATCGCCTCTTATAGCCAGACACTGGGCAATATGAAAATGGATTTTGACGGCTTCTATCGCTTTGGCTTGTGCTATGTGTTGCGTCTGCATCCTGAAATTATCGGTACCGCTGGGCGTATCGGCGTGCTGGCGGCGTTGCTGGATTACATCGCCTTGCGGCCTGACGTGTGGATCACCACTGCCGGAGAAGTAGCTGACTGGTGGCGGCAAAGCCAGCCGGATAATAGCCCTTCACACCCGGCGGAAGTCTGGCGGCGACATACTGGCCCAGGGGGTGATGCCATGCACGCCGCCAACCATAAGGAGGCGCCACATGCCTGATGTTTCCCTGTGCAGTGAACAGCCCCCCCTTGCCAATCTGCAGCAAACGCTGGTGGATTTTATTTTCGGCGTGCAATACGGCGATTTACCTCCAGTGCTGGTCGCACGCTGTAAACGGCATATTCTCGATACGCTCGGCGCGGCGCTGGCCGGGGCAACCAGCGACGTTGCGCAGGATATGGCCCGGATTATCGCCAGCGAAGGCGCGGCACCCACCGCGTTGGTTTGGGGAACCGGGAACGCCACCTCGCCGCGTAATGCGGCCCTGCTTAACGGTGTCGCTGCTCATGCGCTGGAGCTGGACGATACCGGCGGTTGCGATCACTCGGGGGCGGTCGTGATCCCGGCGCTGTTGGCTGTATTACCCTTGTGTGAACAACCGGTTAGCGGTAAACAGTTTATTCTGGCGACGGTGATTGGCTACGATATCGCGCGGCGGGTACTGGAAGCCTGCGGCGGCTACGCGGCGCATAACGGTGCGGGCTGGCATTCTACCGCCACCTGCGGGGTGTTCGGCGCTGCTGCTGCGGCGGCCCGGTTGCTGGGGCTGGATAAGCAGCAGATCAGCTCGGCCCTGGGGATTGCCGGCAGTTTCAGCGGCGGCCTATGGGGGTTCATCCATGACGGTGCGCAAAGCAAAAAATTGCATGCCGGGCGCGCCGCTGAAGGCGGTGTCCTGGCCGTGCTCAGTGCCAGGCAGGGGATCTCCGGGCCAGGTGCCTTATTTAACGATGGCTGGGGCTGTTTTTTTTCCACGCTGGCGGCGAAGAGTGCCGTGCCTTCTGCATTGACCGATGGATTGGGCCAGGTATGGAAACTGTTGCGTTGTTCGATTAAACCCTATGCCTCCTGCCGTGGCACACATGCGGCGATCGATGCCGCAGGGCTGCTGTTTGAGCAATTGCAGGTCGATCTCGACCAGATTGAAAAAATAGAAGTTCGTCTTTGCCCGTTCCTCAATGACATGTGCGGCAATACGCATATCCAGACGCTGGCGGCGGCGCAAATGAGCCTGCCATATGCGGTAGCGGCGCGTTTGCTGCTGGGGCATGCCGGGCTGGATGCCTTTGAGGAGGCGAACCGGCGGGATCCTGCGCTGCTGGCCGTCATGAACCGGATAACATTGCGGGTGGATCCTGCACTGTCCAGCGACGGTGAGCCGGTGGTCACCTTGCAGACCCGCCATGGAGCCCGCGTGTCGCGGTGCGTGGAGGTGGCGTGGGGTAACCCGGCTAACCCGATCGGCGATCGCGAACTTTGCGACAAGTTCTTGTCGTTGGCATCCAGGCCGTTACCGCTGCAACAGGCCCAGGCGTTATGGGCGTGTGGTATGGACATGGAAAATAACGCGGATATCAGCGCATGGGTCAGCTTGCTGAACCGTGCTCGTGACTGAAGAGGATGACATGCAAACACAAGCTATTATTTTCCCGGCCCACATTCTGCGCGGGGCGGGCACATTGTTAAGTTTGGGCGAAATCTGCGGCAATCTTGGGCAGCGCGCGTTGTTGATCGGCGGCCATCAGGCCCTGGCGGCCGTTGAGGCGAGGGTGCGGCAACAATTGTCCGTGGGGCCGACCACGCTGGTGGATACGCAGTGGTTTGGCGGCGAGTGTAGCCAAACGCATATAGACCGGTTGGCACAGCAGGTGGCGGAACTGCATATCGATCTGATTATTGGGGCGGGCGGCGGCAAGGCGCTGGATGCCTGCAAAGCGGTGGGGGTGGCCTGCCACGTGCCGGTGGTGACCATCCCGACGATCGCCGCCACTTGCGCGGCGGTGACGCCGTTGACGATTCGTTATTATGACGATGGCCACTTCCGCGATCTTTACCCTCTGCCGCAGGCGCCGGCGGCGGTCATTATCGACAGCGATCTGCTGGCGCGCGCGCCGTTGCGTTGGCTGGCGGCAGGCCTTGGTGACACCCTGGCAAAATGGTACGAGTTTCGCGCCATCAGCGCGCAAACCTCCCAGTTGGTTGGCGTTACCCGTTCGTCACAGGCCAATAGCCTGATTTGCTATGATTTGATCGCCGCTTATGGGCAGGCATCCTGCCAGGCGGTTCGCGACGGCAAAGCCAACCCGGAACTGGAGCAGGTTCTGGATGCCATTTTTATGTTCGCAGGCCTGACATCGTTGATGAGTCACGGTGCCCATGCGGCGGCTTCTCATGCCATCTATGAAGGTTTCACCGTTTGTGAGAAAACCCGCGAATTTGGCCACGGGCTACTGGTTGGGTTTGGTAATTTATGCCTGCTGGCGCTGGAAGAACGTTCGGATGCCGAATTGCTGGCGGCGATATCGCTAGCCAAAGCCTGTGCGCTGCCGTTGCGTTTAGCAGAGATCGCCGATTTGACCGCCGCTGAACTGGCCGCCATTGTCCAGGCTGCGCTACAGGCACCGGATATGGCCAATATGCCCAAACCGGTCAGCGAACAGGCGTTGTATCAGGCTATCCGGCGCGTGGAAATGTTAGCCGATACCCTGTAAATACCGTGGCCGGCGCGGTGTCTTATCCCGCTGCCGGCCATTGGTTATCTTGCCTGCTCGTTTAACGTGCGCGCGCTTTCCTAACAATGGCGTGCCAGAAACGCGCTAACGGTTTGCATACAGGCCTGCCGCTCTTCGACGTGCGGCATATGGCTGGAAGCTTCAAAGATCACCCATTGGTTATCGGGAATCAGATCGGCGTAGGGTTGCACCACCTCCGGCGCGGCTTCATCAAAGCGGCCGGAAATCAACAACACCGGTACGGCGATCGCCGGCAGGCGATCGATAATGCTCCAGTCTTTCATGGAGCCGATCACATGGAATTCCGTCGGGCCGTTCATCGCATGATACACGGTGGGATCGGCATCCATCGCAGCAAAGGTACGTGTGACTTCAGGCGGCCACGGATCGAGCCGGCAAACATGGCGCTGATAAAAAACCTGGCTGGCGGCGCGGTAGGCTTCGCTGGCCAAGGTGCCGGCGGCTTCGTGCGTGAGCAGGCACTGTTGCACCTCCGGCGGCAACGCGGCCCGCAGGCGCGCCGCCGCCTGCAGCCACAGCGCCATGGATGCCGGGGAGTTAGCTATTACCGCCGCCTTCAGGCCCGCGGGCCGCGTCACCGCATGCTCGGCCGTCAGCATGCCGCCCCAGGATTGCCCGAGCAACGCATAGTTATCAGCAATGCCCAAATGGTGCAGCAGGTTGTTCAATTCATCAAGAAACAGCGCCACCTGCCAAAAGCTGGCGGGTTTGCCCGGCAAGTGGGTCGAACGGCCGTTGCCTAACTGATCGTAGTGGATGACGGCGCGGCCGCTGGCGGCGATATCCCGGAAGGCATCGACATAGTCATGGGTGCAGCCGGGGCCGCCGTGGGCCACCACCAGCGGCGCCAGGCCGCTGTGCAAATCGCCGCAGATACGATACCAGGTCTGGTAATCCCGGAATGGAGCATAGCCTTCGCGGATGCTGGACATAACGTTTTCCCTGTGCGTGGAGATGGCGACAAGGTAAAACAGCGCAGCCCGATCGAACAGCTAGCAAAATAGATAGATTTTCAGCTATCGAGCAGCCGATAGTGCATAGCGCGCACCACCGCCTGAACCCGGTTACTGGCGCCCAGCTTATGGGCAGCAGTATTCAGATGCAGGCAGACGGTGGCCACCGAACGGTGCAGCTTGCGGGCGATCTCCTTGGCCGTCAGGCCTTCTGCCGCCCAGGAGAGGCATTCGCGCTCACGTTTGCTCAGGCGCACGTATTGGCAGGTGAGCAACTCTTTATCAAACAGCGGGAACACCGATTCCTGGAACGCATGGGCAATAAAGCTCAACTCGGCCAACGTTTCATTCAGCGCCTGTTCCTGTTGGGCGCCGCTGGTAATGCCGGTGATAGTGACAAAACCGCCGTGCGGCAGATGCAGCGGCACCGTGGCGCCGCAGGGCATCTGGTTGTCGCGCATATAGTCCTGCACCGGCTGGTGCTGTTTCTCCAGCACAATCTGGAGCGCGGTTTGCTCCGGGTGTTGATAAGACCAGACAAACGGCGCGCAGGTTTTCAGCGCATAAACCTGCACCGGATCGGCCTGGTAATACCCCTGTTCACACCACAGCGCGCGCATATCGTCAGGCACATTGTGCATGTGTAGCAATGCCGGCGTGATCAGATCGCCCTCCAGAGAGCGCGGCACCGGCGTAAAGTCATAAATCATCGCGTCAAACCCCAACCGCAACGTCTGCTGATACAGCCCGGCAAAGGCCTGGGCCAGCGTATCGCCGTGGGCGGTGGGGGATGGGGTAATTTTGATGCTCATCATAACTCTCCAAAAAACGCATCGTCTGCCACGTTTTGGGAACGGATCGTGCAAACGTGTTCCCCTGACCCATGCAATTCAGGTGCCACGTGGCAACGGCATGGGGCCTGAAAACTAGCATTTTTACTAACTACCCGCTGCGGCGTTACGCGGGTAGCGTAAGAATAGGTCCGGTGCCGCCGTGGGCGGCCGTTATCAGCAGGGGGAATGATGTGGCATGAGATCCAGCCTGATAAACCACAGGCTATCGCCGATGCTGGCTATTGTGCGGCGTTGCACCATCAGAAAGCACAGCGCCGGCGTGCGGTAAGGGGGTGAGCGTGCACCGTTATCGTTTTCTGCTGTTCCGGCCGTTGCAACTGCTGCCGGTGCTGTTTGGCATCAGCGTGCTGACCTTTGTGATGGTGCGCAGCATCCCCGGCGATCCGGCGCGCATTCTGCTCGGCGTGCGCAGCACCCCGGCCGCACTGGCGCGCGTGCGTGCGCAGTTCGGCCTCGATCAGCCGCTGTGGCTGCAGTATTTTTATTTCCTGCGTAATTTGCTCAACGGTGAGTTGGGGCGCTCGATCGTTTACCGGGTGGATACCCTGAAGCTGATCGTTTCCCGCATGGAACCCACCCTGTGGCTGATCGGCGGCAGCGTGCTGCTGGCGTTGCTGCTGACGGTGCCGTTGGCGGCCACCGCCGCATGGCGGCAGGGGCGCCTGGCCGATCAATTGATCCGCCTGTTCTCCACCGGCGGGTTAGGGTTCCCGGCCTTTTGGCTAGGGATCATGATGATCCTGTTGTTCAGCGTCACCCTTGGCTGGTTCCCGGTTTCCGGCTATGGCGCAGACTGGCTTGAGCAATTGCATCACATGGTGTTGCCGTGCATGACGGTTGCGTTGGCGCTGTCCGCGGTGCTCACGCGCAACCTGCGGGCCAGCTTGATCATGGAAATGCGCAGCGATTACGTTACCGCCGCCCAGGCGCGCGGCCAGCCGTGGGCGCGCATTTTCTGGCGGCACGTGATGCCCAACTCATTGATCCCCACCATCAACCTGCTGGCGGTGAATATCGGCTGGCTGATAGGCAGCACGGTGGTGATCGAAAGCGTCTTTGCCATCCCCGGCATGGGGCAACTGTTGGTCAAGGCGATTTTCAGCCGTGACTACATGGTGGTACAGGGCGTGGTGCTGATCTTTGCGCTGGGCACGGTATTGGTGAACCTGCTGGCCGATCTGATCACCGTGGCGCTGGATCCGAGGGTCAAGCTATGAGCCTGATCCGCGTATTGCCGCGCGTTGCGGGGCATTGGCTGCCACGCCAGCATACGTTGAGCTGCGGCCTGGCGATTATCCTGCTGTGGGGGCTATTGGCGTGTTTGGCCCCGTGGATCGCCCCGTTTGATCCTACGGCGTTGGATCCGGCCGCCAGCCTGCTGCCGCCCAGTATCGCCCACCCGTTCGGCACCGACAACTTTGGCCGGGATATTTTTTCACGCGTGCTGTGGGGCGCGCGGGTGGATCTGCAGATCTGCCTGATCGGGGTGATCTTCCCCTTTATCCTCGGCACCACGTTGGGCGCGTTTTCCGGCTACGCCGGCGGGCTGATCGATACGGTGCTGATGCGGGTTATCGATATCGTTTTGGCCTTCCCATTTTTGGTGCTGATGTTGGCGATCATTGCCATTCTCGGCCCCGGCCTGCTCAGCTTTTACATTGCCATGGCGATGGTGGGGTGGGTGTCGTATGCCCGCCTGGTGCGCTCGCAGGTACTGACGCTGAAACACCAGGATTTCATCCTGGCGGCGCGCAGCCTGGGCTACAGCCACCCACGCATTCTGTTCATGCATCTGTTGCCTAACGCGCTCACCAGCGCGCTGGTGTTTTCCATGTCCGACTGCGTGCTGGTGCTGCTCAACGGTGCGGCAATCAGCTATCTCGGCCTGGGCGTGCAACCGCCCACCGCAGAGTGGGGCGTGATGGTGGCGGAAGGGCAAAGTTTTATCACCACGGCCTGGTGGATCACCACTTTCCCCGGGCTGGCCATTGTGACGCTGGCGATGGGTTTTAGCCTGCTGGCCGATGGCCTGGGCGACAAGTTGGGGGAACGCCGATGACGTTGTTACAGGTTTCACACCTGCGGGTGATCAACCCGCAGGGGATCGCGCTGGTGGACGACGTTTCTTTCCAGGTTGCCGCCGGTGAGATGCTGGGGCTGGTTGGCGAGAGCGGATCGGGCAAGACGGTGACGTGCCGTGCCCTAATGCGCCTGTTGCCCAATGCGCTGAGCATCAGCGGCGGGGAAGTGCGTTTGCACGGGCAGGATCTGTTGGCATTGCATGAACGCCAAATGGCGCCGATCCGCGGGCGCGAGATCGGCATGATCTTCCAAAACCCCTCCAGCCACCTGAATCCGATCATGACCATCGGCGAGCACATAGCGGAAAGCCGCCGCCTGCATATGGGCGCCAGCCGGCGTGAGGCGCGGGCGGATGCCGTGGAACTGCTGCGCCAGGTGGGTATTCCCGATCCGTCGCAGCGGGTGAACAACTATCCCCACGAGTTTTCAGGCGGCATGCGCCAGCGCGCGATGATCGCGGTGGCGTTGGCGCCGGCGCCCAACGTGCTGATCGCCGATGAGCCCACTACGGCGCTGGACGTCACGGTGCAACTGCAGATTTTGCGTTTGTTGGCCGAACTGCGCGATAGCCTGGGCGTGGCGATCGTCATGATTACGCACGATCTTGGCGTGGTGGCGCAAACCTGCGATCGCATCGCGGTGATGTACGGCGGGCGCCTGTGCGAAATCGGCGGCAAGCGCCAGGTGCTTGCGGGGGCGCTGCATCCTTACACCCAGGGGCTGATTGACTGCCAGCCGTCCAGCGAAGGGGGCCACGGCCGGCTGCTGACCATCGACGGCCAGCCGCCGGTGGCCGAGCGTTTCCCCACCGGGTGCCGGTTTCATCCGCGCTGTCGCCATGCAACGCCGGGCTGTGGGGAACGGCAACCGCCGATGCGCCCAGCACTGAGCGGCGGCGGCCACCTGGCGGCTTGCCACCACCCATTGGGACGATTGCATATACCGGAGGAAGCATGTTGAACGCGAACTGGCCATTGTTGGAGATAGACGCGCTGTCGGTGAGTTTCCCAATCGCCGGCGGCCTTGGTGTGAAAACGCGCCGGCTGCATGCGGTGAGCGAAGTGAGCCTGCAACTGCGGGCCGGTGAAACGCTGGGCCTGGTGGGGGAATCCGGCAGCGGAAAAAGCACGCTTGGGCGCGCTATTTTGCAGTTGGAGCCGGCCAGCGCCGGCCGCGTACATTTCGACGGCCACGTGATCAGCGGCGGTTTGCGCAGCGATATCGCGCGCCTGCGCCAGCAAACGGCAATGATTTTTCAGGATCCCTTCGCCTCGCTCAATCCCCGGCAAACCATTGGCGAAAGCCTGGCCGAGGTGCTGCGCGTGCACCGTAAAGCGGTGAAAAGCGAGATACCCGCGCGGGTTGATCAACTGTTGATCGAGGTGGGGCTGCGGCCGGAGCACGGCAACCGGCGGCCCCATGCCCTGAGCGGCGGCCAGTGCCAGCGGGCGGGGATCGCCCGGGCGCTGGCGATCGAACCGCGGCTGATCGTGGCCGACGAGTGCGTGGCGGCGCTGGATGTGTCTATTCAGGGGCAGATCATCAATCTGCTGATGACGCTGCGCGAGAAAATGGGCCTGGCGATTTTGTTCATCGCGCACGATTTGGCGATTGTCCGCCGGCTGTGCGATCGCGTGGCGGTGATGTACCTGGGCCGCATCGTCGAGCAGGGGCCGGTGGAGGCGGTGTTTCGCCAGCCGCGCCATCCGTACACCGCCGCGCTGATTGCCGCCATTCCCGAGATCGATCCCGATCGCCCCCTGCCGGCCCGGCCGCTGAGCGGGGAACCGCCAAGCCCGATCGCTCGCCCGGCGGGATGCGCTTTCCACCCCCGTTGCCCCTTCGCCCTAGCGGCGTGCCGCAGCGGGGGCGCCCCTGAAACCCGGCATATTGCCGATCATGCCTACGCCTGCGTGCTTAATCGCAACGGTGGCGAAAGTGCGAATTCGTTTGACTGAGGAGTGGTGAAATGAAGCGAAAGCCGTATCAAACCGTAGCCGCCGGGCTGTTGTTGGCGCTGTGCCTGGCAAGTGAGGCGGCGCAGGCCGCCGGTATCCTGAGCATTGGCCGCCGGGATGACAGTACCACCTTTGATCCGATCAAATCTGCGCAAAACTCCGATAACTGGGTGTTTTCCAACGTGTTTGATCCGCTGGTGCGGGTGGATAAGATGGGCACCAAACTGGAGCCGGGGCTGGCGGAAAGCTGGAGCATCTCGGACGACGGCAAGGTATACACCTTCAAGATCCGCGATGCCAAATTCTCTGACGGCAGCCCGGTCACCGCCAGCGACGCGGCCTTTAGCCTGCTGCGCATCCGCGATAACGAGGAGTCGCTATGGCGGGATTCCTACAGCATTATCGCCACGGCGCAGGCGAAGGATCCGCACACGTTGGTGATCACCCTGAAGTCGCCATCGGCGCCGTTCCTGTCGCAGCTGGCGCTGCCCAATGCGTCCGTGATTTCGGAAAAGGCGATGAAGGCCGAGGGGGAGGAAGCGTTTGCGGAAAAACCGCTGGGTTCCGGCGCGTTCAGCGTGATGGAGTGGGTGCGCGGCGAAAGGGTCAGCCTGGTGAAAAACCCGTACTTCTGGCAGGCCGATCGGGTGAGCCTGGATGGCGTCGAGTGGCTGACGCTGCCAGACGACAATACCCGCATGTTGAAAGTGCAGGCCGGCGAGCTGGACGCGGCGTTGAACGTGCCGTTCTCGCGCATTGCTTCGCTGCAGAAGGATGCCAATCTGACGGTGGAACTGAACCCCTCAACCCGGGAAGATCACCTGCTGATCAACCATTCCCATGGCGTGCTGGGTAAAGTGGAAGTGCGCCAGGCGCTGGATTTTGCCATTGATAAAGACGCCATCGTGAAAACCGTCACCTTCGGCTATGGCCAGGTTGCCAACTCCTATATCCCGGCCGGGGCGCTGTATCACTATGCCGATAATCTGCGCCGCCCTTATGATCCGCAAAAAGCGCGCCAGATGTTGGCCGCTGCAGGCGCCAGCGATCTGACGCTGAAATACCTTGTTAACGCCGGCGACGAGGTGGACGAGCAGATCGCGGTTCTGCTCCAGCAGCAGTTGGCGAAGGCGGGCGTGAAGGTGAACCTGCAAAAGGTGGATCCAAGCCAGAGTTGGGACATGCTGATCGCCGGTGACTATGATATTTCCGTGATGTACTGGACCAATGACATTCTCGATCCGGATCAGAAAACCACCTTTACGCTGGGCCACGACGCCAACATGAACTACATGACGCGTTATCATAACGATCAAGTTAAAGCCCTGGTCAGTGCCGCGCGGGTCGAAATGGATGCGAAAAAGCGTGAGCAGATGTATATCGATCTGCAAAAAATGGCCAAGGCCGATGTGAACTGGATCGATCTCTACTACAGCCCTTATCGCAACGTCAGCCGTAAGAATATCAAAGGCTTTTATCAAAACCCGCTTGGGCGTTTCTTCCTGGAAGATACCGTCAAAGAATAACCCCAACCTGTGGCCCCCGGCACCGGGGGCCGTTCAGGCATCGGCCTGGCCGCCGCGCAATTTTTCCAGCCACTGGGCCAGCGCCTGCTGGCGGCCGCACCACAGCGTTTCCGCTTTTTCAACGCTCACCGGTTCAAACTGCAGCCTGTCGCCGGGCTTCAATTGCCCCAGCCGGGCCAAATCAGCACGGATGACAGTGGCGATTTTCGGGTAGCCGCCGGTGGTTTGGCGATCGCTCATCGCCACGATCGGCAGACCGTTGCCGGGGATCTGAATGCTGCCGCGGGCGATGGCGTCAGAGACGATATTGAACCCTTTGCTGTGCGCGATCGGCTGGCCCTGCAAACGGTAGCCCATGCGATCGCTCTGATTGGACAGGGTGTAGCGTTGCTCAATAAAGCCTGCTTTGGCCGCCGCATCGAAGTGCGTATCCTGCGGCCCCCAGATAATGCGGATCGGCCGCTTTTCCATCTGCGGCATGATGCGCTCTGCCGCACCCTGATACGGGGGCGCCGTGGGGGCGTCAACCAGCGGTAGATGGTCATTTTTTTGCAACGGGCGCCCGGCAAACCCACCCAGGCCGGCCCGCATCAGGGTTGAAACGCTGCCCAGCACCGGCGCCACGGCAAAGCCGCCGGTGACCGCCAGATAGCCCCGGGCGCCGCTGATGACGCGCCCCAGCGCCAGCACGCTGCCCGGTTGCATTTCATGGCACCGATAAGGCGCACACGGGCGGCCGTTGAGCGTGGCCGCCAGGTTGCCGGTCACCGCGAAATGGCATGGGCAATCGCCGGCCAGGCACAGCGTGGGGCCGAGCAGAGTGATTTCCAGCGCGCCGGTGTTGGCCGGGTTGCCGACCAGCGCGTTGGCAACGGCAAAGCTGAGTTCGTCCATCGCACCGGAAGGCGGCACGCCCTGGTCTTCAAAGCCGAAGCGGCCTTCATCTTGCAAGGTGGTAAATAGCCCGGGGGAAAGCACCTCAAAATACATCATGCCTGCCAGCTCCATTCGGGCAGATAGTGGCGCTCTGCCGAGAGTTGTTCGAATTGGCGCTCACTGATGGTAAAAAAGCGGACGTTGTCGCCGGCCTGCAGCAGAAAGGGGGATTCGCGCGTGGGATCAAAGCTACGCACCGGCGTGCGCCCCAGCAGGTGCCAGCCGCTGGGGGCGGCGACGGAACCGACCGCCGTTTGCATGCCGCCGATGCTGATGCTGCCGGCGGGCACCTTCAGGCGCGGCTCCACCCGCCGCGGGGTGTGCAAACGCGCATCCAGCCCGCCAAGATAGGCAAAGCCGGGCATAAAGCCGATCATATAAACGCGGTAGCGGGTTGCGCTGTGGATGGCGATGGTTTCTTGCTCGCTTAGCCCGTGCGTGGCGGCAAGTTCCGGCAAATCGATGCCGTACTGCCCGCCGTAGCACACCGGAATATGCCAGCATTTGCTGGGCGCATCGGCCTCCGCCGTCTCGGCCAGCAACTGCTCAAGCTGCTGGATTAATGCCTGCTGCCGCACCTGGGTGGAGTCGTAATTCACCGTTAGTGAACGGTAGGTGGGGATCAGCGAGGTGATCCCGGCCGGCGCCGCCGCCTTCAGGCGCGCCGCTAACGCGGTGACGCGCCGGTTGATCTGTTCGTCGATCACCTCGCCAAAATCGATGTAAACCGCGTGATCGGCAACCGGGAGTAATTGCCACGCGGGGGCTGCTGCGGGCTGGTCCACGTCATTTTTCCCACATGTCTGAAAGTGATGGTCGTATGAAATACGTTTGGCATACCAATGAGATGCTGTCAATATACAAGATAGAGATTTATTTTCGCGCCGCGCTGTGCAACTGTGATGGGCAATCAAAATAACCAAGGGGAATGCGCCATGTTGATCGATCTCAACTGCGATATGGGGGAAAGTTTCGGGGCCTGGACGATGGGGCAGGATGAAGAGATGTTGCGCATCGTGACCTCGGCCAACATCGCCTGCGGTTTCCACGCCGGGGATCCGGACGTGATGGCGGCAACGCTGGCCGCGGCGCAGCAGCAGGGGGTCAAGGTGGGGGCGCATCCCAGCTTTTTTGATCTGCAGGGCTTTGGCCGCCGCCAGATCCTGGGCGACAGCCCGGCGCAGATCGAACGGCAGATCATCTATCAGATCGGTGCATTGAAAGCGCTGGCGGAAAGCCAGGGGATGCGTTTGCAGCATGTGAAAACCCACGGCGCGCTCGGCAATATGGCGGCGGAAGACGACGCGCTGGCGATGGCGGTGGCCAGGGCGATTTATGCGGTGGACAAGTCCTTGATTATGGTGACCATGCCGGGCCTGTGCACGGAAAAAGCGGCGCTGGAAGTGGGCTTGCCGCTGGTGCGCGAGATCTACGTCGATCGCGCTTATGCCGAAAACGGCAACCTGGTGTCGCGCAAGCTGCCGGGCGCGGTGCTGCACGATGCCAAACAGGCCAGCGAACGGATCCTGCGGATGCTGGAGGATCAGGCGCTGATCACCTTGCAGGGAACGCGCATACCGGTGACGATTGATACCATTTGCGTGCACGGCGACACGCCGGGCGCGGTTGAGATGGCGGCGCAGGTGCGCACACTGTTGGAAAGCAAAGGTGTGGCCTTCGCCCCGATGAGTGAAGTCATTGCCGCCCGTGGCTGATGGCCGCTGAACGCCTGGCGCCGCCGTTCTTACCGGCGCCGGGTTGGCCACACCGCCGGGTTAACCAGAGAATCCGGCTTTTCATCCCGCAACACGCGTAAAATGCCTTCAACCGCCGCGCCTGCCATATTGATTAACGCCTGCTCCGTCGATGCCGCAATGTGCGGCGAAACCACCAGATTGCGGGCGGTCAGCAAGGCGGCGCCGGCAGGCAACGGTTCCTGCTCGAAAACGTCCAGCCTGGCCCCCGCCAGCGCGCCGTTATTGAGTGCGCTGATGAGCGCCGCTTCATCGATCAGCGCGCCGCGGCTGGTGTTGATCAGGTAGGCCGAAGGTTTCATTTGCGCTAACTGCCGCGCACCGATCAGGTGCCGGGTTGCCGGCAGGGAAGGGACATGCAGCGAAACGATGTCGCTTTGGCGCAGCAATCCGGCCAGATCGGCGGCCTTACAGTACCCTGCGGCCCGGATAACCGCATCCTGCTGGCTGCTGTAAACCACGACCTGCATCCCCAGAGCGTTGGCTAACGCCGCCGTGCAGCGGCCGGTGGCGCCCAGCCCGACAATCCCCAGCACCGCATGCTGCAGTTCCCGCAGCCCGCTTTGATATTTGAAGGCCTGATAGGCGCCCTGCCGGACTGCGTTGTCTGCCGCTACCTGCCGTTTTGCCAGGGCGAACATCAGCCCGATGGCATGTTCGGCGACCGAGCGCGTATTCATGCCCGGCGTATTGATCACTACGATGCCTTTCTCTGTTGCCGCCTGCAGATCAATGCCGTCGGTCCCTACGCCGTGGACGGCAATCACTCTAAGATGCGGCAGTTGCGCCATCATGGTGCGTGAAAATTCGCCACTGCGGAAGATTGCCGCGACCACACCCGCCTGCGCCGCCGTATCCAAATCCTCGCTTTGTTCCAAAGGTGACAGATTGGCATTTTTTAACCTGTTGATTCCGAACTGGTGTATCGGCTTGGGTATCCAGCAACTATTTTTCATTGGGCGCGCTCCGCGTTTGGAATACTTTTGGCATTTTCTTTGCTTTTTATACAAGTGCCAATAAAAAACAAACATGATTTTTTACGCATACAGCAATAGGGGGTTCAGATGATGGCCCAACCTTGTTTCACCGGGCAGGATATGATTCTCGCGGCCACAGAAGGCATTGCGGTTGCGCTGGGCAAAGGGCAGGCGCTGGCGATCGAGAATATTCGCGGCAATCAGGTGGTGGATGCCTGGGCAATTAGCCAACGCGATCCTTTCGAGTACGCCTCTATGGAACATACGCGTTCGGTGAACAGCAATCTGTTTCTGCAGCTAGGGATGACGGTGGTCAGCAACTATCGCGCGGCCATGTTTACGCTGGTTCACGACGCCTCGCCCGGCCGGCATGACACGCTGCTGTGCCCCTGCAATGCCGAGATTTATCGGGAGCTGGGCTGCACGCAATACCACCGTAGCTGTACCGATAATTTCCACGCCGCCTTGAATCACCTGGGCATCACGCTGCCGTTTACCCCGGCGTCATTGAACCTGTTTATGAATGTGCCGTTTCAGCCGGACGGTGCGCTCGATCGCGCCCCGCCGCTCGCTAAAGCGGGGGATACCTTGGTGCTAAAGGCCGAGCAGGATATCTGGCTGGTGCTTTCCGCCTGCCCACAAGATATCACGCCGATTAATGGCGCTAGCCGCCGGCCTGCCGATATCGGTTTGCACTTAATCGAGAATATGCCATGTGAAGGAGGAGCCGCATGACGCACATTGAGCCGTCTTTATTACGGATCAAAGAGCTGAATAAGCGCTATGGCGAACTGCATGTGTTGAAGAATGTGGCGTTAAACGTCAACCGCGGCGAGGTGGTTTCGATTATCGGCGCCAGCGGCTCCGGGAAAAGTACGTTTTTGCGCTGTCTGAACGTGCTGGAAATGCCGCAGAGCGGCTTTATGGAATTTGGTGAATTCTCGTTTGATTTCCGTGACGGCGCCAGAGCCCAGCCTTCCACCGAGCAGTTGCAACAACTGCGTACGCAAATTGGCATGGTGTTCCAGAGCTACCATTTATGGCCGCATATGACGGTGCTGGAAAATGTGATTGAAGCGCCGCTGCGGGTGAAAAAAATGTCGCGCAAGGCGGCGGTAGAAGTGGCCGACGCCTTATTGAACCGCGTCGGAATGTATGAAAAGCGCGATCAGTACCCCGGTCGGCTCTCCGGCGGGCAACAGCAGCGGGTGGCGATAGCCCGGGCGCTGGCGATGAAGCCGCGCATGATGCTGTTCGATGAGGCCACCTCGGCGCTCGATCCGGAGCTGGTGGGCGAAGTGCTCACCCTGATCGCCGCCCTGGCGGAAGAGGGCATGACCATGCTGCTGGTGACCCATGAAATCGCCTTTGCCCGGGATGTTTCTTCACGCGTACTGTTTTTTGATCAGGGCGTGGTGGCCGAGGATGGCCCGCCGCAACGGGTACTGGCCGATCCGGAAAGCCCCCGGTTACGGCAATTTCTTAGCCGCATTCTGCATGAGGATATTTCCCCCGCCGCGAGAAGGAATGTGCCATGAATCAATTATTGAGTGATTTCCAGGCCTATGGCGCCGGTTTTTTCTATGCCGCCGTGACGGTGTTGGCCATCACGGTGCTGACGATTCTGCTCAGTTGGGTGTTTGGGCTGGCGGCGGCGCTGGGCAAGCTTTCGCCGGTGGCGCTATTTAGCCGGGCCAGCCGGTTTTACATTTGGTTTGTGCGCGGCACGCCGGCGTTGATCCAGGTGTTTATTGTCTATTTCGGCTTGCCGCAGTTGGGGATCCGGTTTTCGCCGTTCGCCGCCGGCGTAATTGCGCTGGCGCTAAACAGCGGCGCTTATATCGCTGAAATAATCCGTTCAGGGCTAAATGCCATTCCGCGTAGCCAAATGGAATCAGCCTATGCGCTGGGGCTGTCCAAACGTGAAGTGATGCGCCGCATCATCTTGCCGCAGGTGTTTCGCATTATTTTGCCGCCGATGACCAACGAGGCGATTTCCGCGTTGAAAAACACCTCGTTGCTTTCCACCATTACGGTGATCGACATCACCCTGTATGCCCAGACTATTATCTCCGCTACTTTCCGTCCGTTTGAATTCTATATTGCCGCCTCGGTGATTTATTTGCTGTTGACGTCGATGCTGACGGAGTTTGCCGCCTGGCTTGAACGCCGCCAGGAACGTTACAGCTAACCAAGGAGTTTGCCATGAGTTCACAGCCTGCCGATTCGCTGGCCAGCCCACGCTTTTGCGGCCTGCCGACCTTTATGCGTCTGCCGCTGGCTAACGATCCCGGCGATCTTGATGCGGCGATCGTTGGCATACCGTCGGATTCCGGCGCGCCTTTTCGCAGCGGCGCGCGCTTTGCGCCCAATGCCGTGCGCGCCATGTCGGTGATGCTGCGCCCGATCAATCCCTATCGCGGCAATGTCAATATCTTTGAAAAACTGCGCATTGCCGATGTGGGGGATTCGGTGGTGGTGCCCGGTTATGAAATCGAATCGTTGCGGTTGATAGAAGAAACCATTCACCGCATTGCTGCCGCGGGAGCCGTGCCGTGCGCGATCGGCGGCGACCATTCTGTAACCCTGGCGGAGCTGCGGGCGATTGCCAGAGTACATGGCCCGCTGGCGCTGGTGCAGTTCGATTCACACAGCGATACCTGGGATAAATATTTCGCCGATCTGCAATACAGCGCCGGCACGCCGTTCCGCCGAGCGGTGGAAGAAAACATTGTCGATCCGCGCTATTCGATACAGGTGGGCCTGCGCGGCTCCTTGTTTAAAACCAGCGATATCACCCAGTCGCTGGATTTGGGCTATGAGGTGGTCACCACCGATGAGATGTTCGACATTGGGTTGCCGGCGCTGGCCGAACGCATTAGCGCCAGAACGGCGGGGCGGCCGACGTTTATTACCTTCGATATGGACTTTGTTGACCCGGCTTCGGCACCCGCAGTGCAAACCCCGGAATCCGGCGGGCCGAGCACGCGCGAAGCGCTGTTGCTGTTACGCGCGTTAAACAAGATCAACATGGTGGGCTGCGACGTGACGGAAATCAGCCCGCCGTATGACGGGCCGGGGCAAATCACCGCGCTGCTCGGGGCGACCGTCATGCTGGAATTGTTATCACTATTGGCAACCACAATGCCTTGATTTTCCTATTACTATTCAACATATCGGGAGTCATGCCACATGAAACTAAAATTTGTTTTTAGTCTTGCCGTACTGGTGTCAGCGTTGATGTCCTTTTTTGCCGCGGCGGCGGGCGATGGGCAACTTGAACTGCTCAAGCAAGGGGAATTACGCGTTGCCACCGAAGGGACCAACCCGCCGTACAGCATGCGGATGGCAAATGGCCAATTGGACGGCCTGGAAATCAGCGTAATGAAAGAGATCGCCCGGCGTCTTGATCTGAAATACATGCCGATTGTGACGAAATGGGACTCCATTTTAATTGGCCTGCAGGCCGATCAGTTTGATATCAGCAGCGCTGCGATGGATATTACCCCGGAACGGCAAAAAGCGATTATCTTTGCCGACGGTTGGATCGAATCCGGCGGCCGGATTATTATTCCGCAAGATTCAGCTATTCAATCCGCACAGGATCTGAAAGGCAAACGGATTGGCGCGCAGGTTTCTTCCACCTATGCACAGTTGGCGGTGGAGCACGGTGCGATATTAAAAAGCTACGTTGACGTAACGGCTGCCGTGCAGGATATGGCGAACGGGAATATCGATGGGGTGATTAATGACTCGATTGGTAATGCCTACCTGATTAAAGACATGAAGCTGCCTTTTAAACAGACGCCGGACTATGTGAACCAGATCCAGAAAGGCTTTGCGCTGAAAAAGGGCAAGCCGAATTTGGTTGCTGCCGTCAATAAAGCCCTGGCTGAAATGAAGGCCGATGGCACTTACGCTAGGCTGGTAACCCCGCTGGTGGGTTACGATCCTGCGCCGAAAGATCCGGTGCGCAGCTTGGCGCAGTAATGCGGCGCAGGGCCTGCTGCTGTATCTTTGAGATGAAAATGCTAGGCTGTGTTCGGCAATCCTTGCCGGGCACCGCGGCCGGGGTTGCAGACGGATTAGCCTGATTAACGGTATATCCAGTGTGAAAATACGATGGTTTCTATGAGCACAAGCTACTGTATGAATGATGATAACGAACGGAATTTAAGCAGGAAGGCTTACGATATCATTTTGCAAATGATCATCAACCGCGAACTGCCGGTGAATACCGTATTGCAGGAACGGCGCCTGGCGGAAATGATGGATATTTCCCGCACGCCGGTAAGGAATGCGCTCAACAGGCTGGAAAACGAAGGCTTTATTGTGCGTAACGGCGGCAGAACGCCAGTAGTGAAAGAGTTCTCCATCCAGGAACTGATCGAAACGCTGCACGTGCGCCGCACTCTGGAAGGTGAGGCGGCTCGCCTGGCCGCCGGCCGTATTCCCGGCGATGAGCTGGATGCCATCGCCAGGCAGATTAAACGCCTGCTTAGCCAGGACCGGCCGGACCCCAAAGAGGATTGGGCGGTGGATACCCGCCTGCATGACGCGATCGCCCATTACAGCGGCAACCGCTTATTGAAAGGCTATATTCAAACCCTGCGCTTAAAAACCAGCATGTTCAATTTGCGCCAAGTGCCGGAACGCTTTGTTATTGGCCATAACGAACATTTGGCGATCATTGAAGCGCTGCGCAACGGGCAGGCCGAACAGGCGCGGGATCTGCTTATCGCGCACATTGATAACGTGCGGGAAAGCATCATCAAACGCCTGAGCCAATTCTGAATCCCCTCCGCCAGGCCGCACAGGGCCGGCTAATTCAGCCAGCGGCGGCGGGCAAGGCCGGCGGCCCCGCAGGCGCCGTTAAAGTCTGAAGAAGAGGCGGGGATAAAGCGCACCGCGTCATGGGGCAGCGGGCGGCGCAGATGCGTACGCACGCCGGCGATCAGCTCGCATAACGGGAACCCCGGCATATCCATTACCCCGCCGCCGAGGATCACGCTGTGCGGATCAAACAGGTTGATGCTGGTGGCGATGGCGCGCGCCGCGTGCGCCAGCAATGCAACAATAAAGGCATCGCTGCGGCTGTGTAAAAACAGCTCGCCGAGCGTATAAGCGCGCGGCGTTTGTTCATACCAGTGGCGCAGCGCCACGCCGGAACAGACCGTTTCCAGGCAGCCGAGATTGCCGCAGCCGCAGCGCATGCGGCCGTCGCCCTGCGGAATATGGCCAAGCTCGCCCGCCACGCCGTGGGCGCCGGTCCAGGGGGCGCCGTTGAGCCAGATGGCGAACCCCATGCCGGTGCCGAGGTAGGCGGCCAGCACCACCTCGTTCTCCAGCGCGTTTTCATGCACATCATAAGAGAGCTGCAGATTGACATCGCGCGCAAACTGCACCGGGCACGCGAGTTGGTGTTCCAGGCATTCGGCCAGGCCGGCGAATTCGCTGGCCGTCAGCGGCAGGTTGGGGGTTGAGATAATGGTGCGCCGATCGCTGCCCACCAGCGCCGGGAACCCGATCATCACGCCCAGGCCGCGTGCACGGTGCCGCTCAAACAGCTGGCGCAGCTGGCCGCTAAGCCCGGCGGCCAGGCCGGGAGCAATGACCTCCGCGGTGGGTAATTTCTTGCAGACGATCTCCACCCCCTCGGCGTTTTGCAGGCAGAAGCGGGTATGGGTGGCGCCCATATCCACCCCGGCCACCACGGGAAGCGGTTCAGACATGGCGGGCCTCCGCGCTTTTGGCTTGCACAATCTGCTGCGCCATGATGTTCCAGGCTTCGGCAACATCCGGTGAATGGCTGAACAGGCCGGAGGAGCCGACGATCAGCACATCCGCACCGGCCTCAATCAGGCGCTGATAGGTGCCTTGGTTGCAGGAGCCATCGATCTCGATTTCATAAGACAGCCCTTCACGCGTGCGCCATTCTTTCAGTTCGGCGATTTTTTCCAGCATTTCCGGGATGAAGGGCTGCCCGGCAAAGCCGGGATCAACCGTCATCACGGTGATCTTGTCGGCCTTGTGAATGTAATACTTCATCGTATCGACCGCGGTTTCCGGGTTAAGGATCAGGCCCACTTTCATGCCGTGCCGGCGGATCTCATCGAACAGGCGAAACGCCTGGCCGTTGATGGTTTCCGGGTGCAGGGTAATGAAATCGGCGCCGGCGGCCGCCAGCGAGGCGATGTAGTCCTGCGGCCGGGTCACCATCAGGTGACAGTCAAGCGGTTTACTCGCTAGGCGGCGCACCTGGCTGACGAAAAACGGCGAGAGCGTCAGGTTCGGCACGAAGTGGCCGTCCATAATGTCGATATGAAAATAGTCCGCATGGCGATCGATAAACTCGATCTGCTCTTTGAACTTCAATAGATCCATACACATCAGAGAGGGGGATATTTTCATCATTGGCTCCTTACTTACTGATCAGCCGATCCAGTGCGACAGCGGCGATAATCAGCCCGCCCATCACCACCAGTTGGTAGTAGGTTTGTACTTGCAGAATATTCAGGCCGTTATTGATGGTGCCGATGATCAGGCCGCCGATCACCACCGAGAAAATGCGCCCCTTGCCGCCGAAGAAGCTGGTGCCGCCGATAATGGCGCTGGCAATGGCGTAGGTTTCAAATCCCATGCCGGCTAACGGCTCGGCCGCGCCGAGGCGCGCGGTGGACACCACGCCCGCCAGCCCGGCGCAAATGCCGGAGATGATGAACACCACCAACATATGGAACTTCACATCAATGCCGGAATAAAAGGCGGAGTTTTTGTTGCCGCCCAGCGCATAGATGTTGCGCCCCAGCCGGGTGCGGGTGGTGAGGAACCACAGCACAATGGCGATCAGCAGCGAGAAGATAACCGGTACCGGTATGCCGATAACGCTGGCGGCGAAGAAATTGACGAAGTCGAAAGAGAAACCGTACACCGAGTTGGCGTCGGAAATCACCAGCGTAATGCCGCGGAAGATGGCGTTGGTGCCCAGCGTAATGATAAACGGGTGCAGCCCCGTCCAGTTCACCAGGCAGCCGTTGATGGCGCCAAGCGCGCCGCCGACCACCACGCCGCCAATCAGCGCGGCGGAAACCGGATCAAAGCCGGCCAGCATCAGTTTGGCGGTGACCATGCCCGACAGTGCTAGGATCGCGCCGACCGAAAGATCGATCCCCGCCACCAGAATGGCGAAGAATTCCCCCATGCCGATCAGCACGGTTACCGAACTTTGCACGAAAATCTGCGTGATGTTGTTGGCGGTGAGGAAATACTCCGCCGACAGCGTGCCGAAGATCGCCACGATAATCGCGAGGATGAAAAACGTGCCGTATTTATCCCAGAACAGGGCGAAGTTAAACGGCGTCTTCTCTGGCGGCTCGCCTTTTACTCTTGAGGTAATGCCCATGCCATAATCTCCTCTTCGCTGATATCGTCGCGATTGTTCAAAATTTTCGTCAGGCGCCCTGCGCAAAACACCGCAATACGGTCACAGACGGTAATAATTTCCGGCAGCTCGGAAGACACCATCAGGATCACTTTCCCTTCGTCCGCCAGCCGGCGCATCACTTTGTAAATTTCAGCCTTGGCCCCCACATCGATGCCGCGGGTCGGCTCATCGAAAATAATCACTTCCGGGTGGCAGCAGAGCCATTTGGAAATCAGCACCTTTTGCTGGTTACCGCCCGACAGCTCAGTGATGTTTTGATTCACCGACTGGCACTTAAGCGCGAGCAGGGCGCGTTGCTGTTCGGCGATTTCATGCTCTTGCTGCGGCTTGAATAACCCGATGGCGCCTTTGTAGCCGCCGTCTTTCAGGCTGCGGCTGATGGCGATGTTTTCAGCAATGGAAAAGTTGGCGAAAAAGCCGTTCTCGCGCCGGCTTTCGGTGATGTATGCCATGCCTTTTTTCAACGCGTCGAGCGGCGAACGGGGCGTGATCGGCTTGCCGTGCAGCAGGATCTCCCCCTGGCTGCGTTTTTCGGCGCCGAACAGGCAGTTCATCAGCTCAGTGCGGCCGGAGCCCACCAGCCCGGCGAAACCGAGGATTTCGCCCCGGCTGACCGTAAAAGAGATATCGCGGACTTTCTTTTTGTCGCGGCTGGTGACGTGTTTCACTTCGAACACCGTGTCCGGCTCCACGTTGCCGGCATTCTCTTTCAGCGCCATAAAGCGGTTTTGCAGCTCGCGGCCCACCATCATGCGCACGATGTCGTCGTTGCTGACGTCGCTCACCATGCCGCTGCTGACGCTGCTGCCGTCTTTCATCACCGTGTAGCGATCGCAGATTTGGCGGATCTCATTGAGCTTGTGCGAGATATACACGATCGCACAGCCCTCTTTGCGCAACTGCTGCATGATCAGGAACAAGTAATCTACTTCTTTGCTGGTCAGCGAAGAGGTTGGCTCATCCATGATGATCACTTTGGCGTTGAGCATCAGCGTTCTGGCGATTTCCAACATTTGTTTATGGCTGATGGATAAATTCGCCACTTTTTCATCAAGATCCACTTTTAGGCCGACGCGTAATAACATCATGGCGGCGCGCAGGCGCATTTCTTTCCAGTCAATAATCGTGATGCCGCAGACTTTTTTGGTCAGGTGCCGGCCAATATAAAGATTTTCCAGCACCGTTAATTCGTCTATAACGCTTAACTCCTGGTAAATAATGCCCACGCCTAATTGCGAGGCGAGTTTATGATCCAGTTTGTTATAGTCGGTGTGATCAATGGTGATTGTCCCTTTGGTGGGTTCATAGATACCCGACAATATTTTCATCAGGGTTGATTTGCCGGCGCCGTTTTCACCTAATAACGCATGTATTTCATGAGTGTAAATGGCTAAATCAACCGATTTTAATGCGTGAACCGGGCCAAAAGATTTGCCGATCCCCGCCATGCTGATATAAGGCGTGACCATTTAATTACCTCTATTCCGCCATGCTCCAGGTATCCGCGATATTTGCGCTTGCGGTGTGGCGCGTTTATCCCGCAACTCGAATTCTTTTGGGTATATATTTCGCCTTGGCCCCCGGTTTGCGCCACCGGGGGCCGGGTGGCTATTGGGTAATCAGTACCGAATCGACCAGTTTGAATTCCGGCTGTTTATCCAGCGGGATCACCTGGCCAGTCTTGGCTTTTTCCACCAGCAGACGCAGGCCGGTTGCACCGATATCCGCCGGGTTCTGGGCGACGGTGGCGGTCATTTGCCCGCCAGCCACCATTTTGCGCGCTTCAGGAATACCATCGGTGCCCACGACCAGGACCTTGCCGGTTTTGCCGGCGTTGATCACCGCCTGGGCCACGCCCATCGCCATGGTATCGTTGGCGCAGTAGAAGGCTTTCAGATTCGGGTTGCGCTGCAATACGTTGGTAGCAACATCCAGCGCTTTGATGCGATCCCAGTCGGCGGGCTGGCTGGCAACCAGTTTGATCGCGCCGGCTTTTTGGAAGGCTGCGGTCGCCCCCTGGCGGCGCGCTTCGCCGGAGGCGTTGCCGGCTTTGCCTTCGATAATCGCCACCTCACCGCCTTCTGCACCCAGCCGCTGAATGATGTAGTCGGCCGCTTTGCCGCCCACGGCGACGTTGTCGGTGGTGACGAACGCTTCCACGTTGCCGCCCGCTTTTTTCAGGTTATCCATGTCGATTTTTTCATCGAGATTGACCAGGAAAATCCCTTTTTTCCAGGCGCGGGTAACCGGCATCACCAGGTTTACCGAAGAGAGCGGCGCGAAGGCGATGCCTTTGTAGTTTTTATTACTGAGATCTTCGAAGAGCTGCAGCTGCGACTGGAAATCCCCCTCCGAAGGCGAAGCGAAAATATCAACGCTAACGCCACTGGCTTTCGCCTGATCCTCAATGCCTTTTTTCATATCGACCCAAAACGGGTTGGATAGCGTTTTTAAGACCACGGCATAATCGGCGGCGGCGAAAGCACTGGTGGATAACATCACACCGACAGCAGCGCTACTGAATAACTTCAGAAGTTTGTTCATTGTATTATTCTCACTGTAGGGTAACTATTATATATACCGGATTATTTCAGACCACAGGGGCCTGAATTAATCGGGTATCGTTTTCAACTGTGGCCTGAAAATTTCTGGTTATTTATCCCGGCGGAAAAAGTTAACGATAGCGCCGGTTTTTTCCATATTTAACGTTGCCTGCTCAATATTCTGTTGTGCGACGGAAACAAAAAAAGCGTCTAATAAGGTCAGTTGTAAAATACGTGCCGAGGCGTTGCGCCCTAACAATGGCGTTTCCGGCGCCGGCGAACAGATAATAAAGTCTGCCAGTTTGGCGATCGGCGAGTTATAGCTGTGGGTGATACAAATAATCTTCGCCCCGTTGCTCTTCGCCAATTCTACCGCTTCTTGCAGATCGCTGGTGCGCCCGGAGTGGGAGACCACCAGCACCACATCCCCTTCTTGCAGCAACGCGGCGGACATCATCATGATGTGCGCGTCCTGGTAGGCGTGGCAGCGCACGCCGATGCGCAGCAGCTTATGCTCGATATCGGCGCAGATCGCGTTTGAGCCGCCGACGCCGTACAGATCGCGCTGTTTGGCGTGGTAAAAATAACGCGCCGCACGGTGGATCTCATCCACATTGACGATCGACTGGCCTTCCATAATGGTACGCAGGGTGATGTTGAACACCTTGTTCACCACATCTTGCGGCGCTTCATCGAAAGACAGCTCGGCCGGCAGCACCTGTTCGGACTGTGAAAAGTAGTCGATCAGCGAACTGCGCAGGTTGCGAAAACCGCTAAACCCCAGCAGCTTCGACACTTTGACAATCATCGCCTCCGACACCATTAGCGCTTCGGCAACGTCTTTTATCGACGGCGCTCCGCTTAAATTACCCGGCGCCAAAAACCATTCCACGATTCGGCTTTCGTTTTCCGTCATGCCTTCCTGCTTCATGCGCAGGTAAGGGGCGATGCCGATCCCGTTCGGGATGCCCTGATCAAATTCTGATTGGCTCATTTGCTTCTCGCGTCCATAAACTGAAGACACCACTATATCACCACAGGCTGTTGATAAAATATGCAACAAACTTCACAAAATTATAAAACTTATAAAGTTAATCTTTGTGTGAAGTTTGCTCGGGTGCGGCAGATAGGCGTGGTTTGACATTTTTATTTAATATTCAATTGATTAATTTAATTTTTTGCCAGAAGCCGTCTGCTTTGTGTGATGCCATTAATCTTAATAAAACACACTTTTGTGAAATAGCGTGCTGCCCTGGCGGAGAGAATCGCCGTGTTTAGGCGGTTTTTATCGGTTAATTTGGCTTTATTTCACAAGTAAAATAACTTTTGTAAAGTTAGCGAGATAGCCCAATCAACGAGAGGTTGTAATGAAGAACATAGCCCTTGGCTGCGATCATGTCGGTTTTGAACTGAAGGCGGCCATCGCCGCGCACCTGCAACAGCGCGGTGTTACGGTGGTGGATAAAGGCACCTGGTCCAGTGAACGTACGGATTACCCGCGCTACGCCGGTGCGGTGGCGGAAGCGGTGTTGGCGGGGGAAGTGGAGGGCGGCATTCTGATTTGCGGCACCGGCGTGGGCATTTCCATCACGGCCAATAAATACCCCGGCATCCGGGCCGTGGTGTGCAGCGAGCCTTATTCCGCCCAACTGTCACGGCAGCACAATAACACCAATATTCTGGCGTTCGGCGCACGGGTGGTGGGGCAAGAGCTGGCGAAAATGATCGTGGATGCCTGGCTTGACGCCCAGTTTGAAGGTGGGCGCCATCAGGCGCGGATTGATGCAATTAGCGAGATCGAAACGCGCGTTGGTCATGTGCCCGGCGCAGCCTGCGGTTAACCTCAGAAAGAGTGTTATTGGAACAGTACTCTGCCGCCACCAGCGTAAGGGGAATTGCCTTAATCGTATCGAATTTCTTTGCGGCAATAGTGGTAGGCAATTGTCAGGGCCGAAGGCCCGGCCCCGACACCCCGGCCTGCGCTTAACATGGCCTGCCCGCTGCGCGGGTCCCCTCGCGGCGTCCCCGTCGCCGGACGGGTCGGCTACGACAAACATCCCTGTTTGTCTCGCCTCAATCGACCGTCCGTGGCCGATTGCCCCTGGCAACGGTGCCTTGCTCGGCAGCCCAAGATGCGCGCGGAAGGTCAAAACCTGAATCTATCGCCACCGGGCAACCTAACCTTCGGTTTTGACACAATCAAAGACAACGCATTTGGTGAGTGGAGCACCGGGGTTGAAGCCATTGAAGGCGCCGAACGGCGGAACGTAGCATAGGCGAAACCGCCAGGACGGCGGTTTCAGGCGAGACAGGCAGGGACGCCTGTCGTAGCCGGCCGTTAATGCGAAGTGACACAGTGAGGGTAGCCGCGCAGCGGCCGCCTGATATGGCGCTGGCGCGGGTCGTTAGGGGCCGCGCCCTGTATGAACCGGGCACATGGGTAACACTTTACACCGGGCACATGGGTAACACTTTACACCGGGCACATGGGTAACAGGTTATAACTGGCACAGTTAACGAGATAGGGAGGTTTACTGTGCCTTGGCCTGAGAGTGTTACCATGCAACGTTTGCAATTTGTCACCGCTTGTCTGAAGGGCGATACTTCTGTCGCTGAGCTATGCCGCCGTTTCAACATTAGTCGCAAAACTGGCTATAAGTGGCTGTCCCGATTTTCTCCTGATGATATTTCCTCTCTTTCTGACCATTCCCGAGCTCGCCATCATCAACTTTCCATACCGCTGCCAACGGTGGAATTGCTTCTTGAGAAGAAACAGCAGCACCCTACATGGGGCCCGGAAAAGATAAGACAATTACTTTTGAATATGGATGTTTCGGATGTGCCCGCTGCCAGTACTATTGGGGGCATATTTAAGATCCATGGCCTGACAAAAAAACGTAATCGATTGAAATACAAACCCAAACGGTCTTATGTGCTCCATAAGATAAACCAGCCAAATGATGTCTGGAGCGCGGATTTCAAAGGCAAGTTCACCCATACAACCGGACGTTGGTGTCATCCTTTCACACTGACGGATAACTACAGCAGAATGGTACTTGCCTGTGATGCCACGTATTTACCCGATGGGAAATTTGTCATTCCCTGCCTCGAGCGAGTCTTCCACGAATGTGGTTTGCCCCAGGTTCTACGCACCGATAACGGTCCACCTTTTGCCGGTGCCGGGCTGTGGGGATTAAGCCAGATGTCTATCTGGCTAATCAAATGTGGTGTTACTCCCGAGCGAATTCGCCCAGGGAAACCGACAGAGAATGGACGTCATGAAAGAATGCACAGAACAATGAAAGAGGGAATGAAACAGTGTCATAAATTTGCCTCTCTGGAGGAACAACAGACATGGCTAAACACATGGAGAAAAGAATTTAATGAAGTTCGGCCACATAAGGCTCTGGGAGGAAAAACGCCCCAATCAGTCTGGTGTCCTTCCCCCCGGATTTATACTGGGGCACAAAAGGAGATGCCGGTACCAAAGGGGGCGAAGTTACTGCGTGTGGAAGTGAAAGGTGATTTATGGTTCAACGGCCGACGAATCTTCCTATCGGAGGCCCTCAGGTATGAATGGGTGTGGATGAAAGAAGTTGACGATGACACGGACGAAATAGGGTTCGGGGAGTTGGTATTGGCCCGGTACGATAGACAGAACCATCGTATAATCCGGGCTGATTAAAGAATAAATGCGTTACCTATGAGGCTGGTCAGATCTGTAACCTATGTGCCCGGTTCATACAGCCCACGGCCCCTAACTCGGGCGCGGGCTACGGTGTTGCAAAAAGCCACGATATGATGGCGACCGAAACCCTCCTCGACCTCAACAAAGAATGTCGGTGAAACAGTATTTGTAACCCACCGTGTAAGCGGAATTGCCTTAATCGTATCGAATTTCTTTGCAGCAATTATCAGCGCCGAAGGCGTAACTCCCCAACCTATTGGGGCGCTCGGCGAACAATTTGCCCCGCCTTATCATGCTGCACCTGCCTGTCGGCCCAGGCCAATTGCCCATTCACCCAAACATACTCAATCCCCGTTGCCCGGGTGCAAGGCTCCGCGAAAGTGGCGCTGTCTTGCACCGTCTCGGTGTTGAACAGCACCAGATCGGCAAAGTGGCCGGGCGCAATCCGGCCGCGCAGCGGGATGCCCAGCTCGGCGGCGGGTAAACCGCTCATCTTGTGGATGGCGGTGTGCAGCGGGAACAGGCCGAGTTCGCGACTATAATGCCCCAATACCCGCGGGAACGTGCCCCACAGCCGTGGATGCGGGTGCTCGTCGTGCGGCATACCGTCAGAGCCGATCATCGTCGGCGGGAAGGCCAGAATGCGCTGCACATCCTGCTCGTCCATCATGAAGTAAATGGCGCCGGCCGGCATCAGCCGTTCCGCCGCCGCTTCATCACTCACGCCCCATTGGGCGGCGATATCGGCCAGCAACTGCCCGGCCAGATGCGGATGCGGGGTTGACCAGCTCACCAGCACCCGGGAAGCCCGCGCCACAAACGCCGGGTTTAGCGTGGTGGAGGACGCGTTATAAGGGTAGCAATCCAATGACAGCGGCTGCCGGGCGCGGGCGGCCTGAATGCTGGCCAGGGTTTCCAGCGAGCGGCCGTGGTTTTTCACCCCGGCGAGCTTGTGGTGTGAAATCAATACCCGCACGCCCAGGCGGCGGCCGATGGCGTAGCTCTCTTCCAACGAATCCAGCACCGCTTCCGCCTCATTACGCATATGGGTGGCGTAAATGCCGCCATAGCGCGCCAACGGTTCGCCCACCGCCACGATCTCCTCCTGCGTGGCTGCCCGCGCGGCGGGGTAGAAGGTGCCGGTCGAGAAGCCGAAAGCGCCGTCGGCCAAGGCTTCCTCCAGCCGCACGCGCATGACGGCGCATTCCGCCGCGCTGGCCTCGCGCGTCAGGTCGCCGTGCATCACGCTGGCGCGCAGGGTGGTGTGCCCCACCATGCAGGCGGCGTTCACCATGATGCCCTGGGTCGCCATGGCCGCCAGGTAGTCGGCAAAGCGCGGGAAACGCAGCCAGGCCGGCGTGGCGATCAAATCCAGCGGCGCCGGTATCTGCGCCATGGACGCCGGCGCCAGGCTTAGGCCGCAGTTGCCGGTGATGACGGTGGTCACCCCCTGCGACAGCTTGGCGGTCATCATGCCGGGCTGTAGCAGGGCGCGATCGTCATGGGTATGCACATCAATAAAGCCCGGCGCCAGCGCCAGACCGCGCGCGTCGATCGTCTGGGTGCCGTGCAGGGTGCCCGGCGCGCCCACCGCCTGAATATGGCGGCCAGCGATCGCCACATCCGCTTTTTGCGGCGGGTTGCCGCTGCCGTCGTACAGCATGCCGCCGCGAATTACACAACTATTGCCCATGGGGAACCGGTCCTAGAGTGAAGGGATCATGCCGCCATCCACCCGCAAAATGCTGCCGGTGATAAAGGAAGCCTGCTGGCTGGCGAGAAAGGCGGCCACCGCGCCGTACTCTTGTGGCTGGCCATAGCGCCCGGCGGGGATAGCGGCGCGGCTTTTGGCCTGCACATCCTCGACCGCCGTCTGTTCGCGCCCGGCGCGGGCGGCGTCCAACTGTGCGACGCGGTCGGTTGCGATGCGCCCCGGCACCAGAATATTGGCGGTGATGCCGTGCGGCGCCACTTCCGCCGCCAGCGTTTTAGACCAGCCCACCAGTGCCAGGCGCAGCGCGTTGGAAACCGCCAGATTGGCGATAGGCGCCACCACGCCGGATGATGTGCTGGTGATGATCCGCCCCCAGCCGGCGGCGATCATATCCGGCAGGATCTGATCGGTCAGTTGGATCAGCGCGCTGACCATGGCGTTAAACTGGTTTTGCCATACCTCGGCGGGCACGCCGGCGGCAGTCGAAGGCGCCGGGCCGCCGGAGTTATTCACCAGGATGGTAATCGCGCCGTGCACCTGGCGTATCTGGCCGAGGGTGGCGGCAAAGCTTTCCGGCTGCGTGAGATCCAGCGCCCAGGCGCTGGCCTTGCCGCCGGCCTGTTCGATAAGCTGCACCGTGTGCGCCAGTTTGTCCATGTTGCGCCCGGTCACCGCCACGGTCACGCCTTCGGCCGCCAGCGCAACGGCTATCGCACGGCCCAGGCCGCTGCCCGCGCCGCATACCAGCGCCACTTTATCCGCGATCATCAGATCCATTATTGCACTCCCCCTTGCTGTAATTTTTGTTTCAGCCTGTCGATCAGGCCGGTCAGTTCATCCAGATCGTTTTGGTCCAGCGCCGGGCCGGCTGGGCGCACCCGCGCGTGCTGTATCGCACCGCGGCGGCGCAGGGTTTCCTTACGCAGCGCCAACCCAATGCCGTACTGGAACTCATGGCGCAGCAGCGGCAGATAGCGATCAAAAATATCTTCGCCGCGCGTTGCATCCCCTTCGGCATAGGCGCGGCAAACTTGCACCAGCATTTCCGGCCAGGCGAAGCCGGTCATTGCGCCGTCGGCGCCGCGCGCCAATTCCTGGGGCAAAAACAGCCCGCCATTGCCGACCAAAATACTGATGCGGCGCAGCCCCCGCTCGGCGCTTTGCCGGCGCAGTTGGCTGAGCTTGCCCATGCCGGAAAGCTCTTCGTGCTTGAGCATCACCAACTGCGGCAGTGCTTCAATCAGCCGCAGCATGACCGGCACCGAGGTATAGACGCCGGTTGATTGCGGGTAGTCCTGCAGGCAGAGAGGAATGTCCGGGCCGAGCAGTTCGCCGATGGTGAGGAAATAGTTTTCCACCTGCGGATCGGTTTTCAGGTTGGGCGCCGGCGCCAGCATCACGCCCGCGGCGCCGCAGGCCATGGCCTTTTTAGCCAGGCGTTCCACGTGGCGATGCGAAGGGTGGCTCACGCCGACGATCACCGGCACCCGGCCGTTAACCCGCGTCAGCACGCGTTGCATGAATTGCTCGGTTTCCTCTTCGGTCAGCTTGTGGGCTTCGCCGAGAATGCCGAGGATGGTGATGCCGTCCACTCCCTTTTCCAGGTAGAAATCGGTCAGGGTATCGGCGCTGGCCAAATCCAGTTCGCCGCTGTCGGTAAAGGGCGTGGCGGAGATGATGTACACCCCCTTGGCCTGTTCAGTCAGTTTTTGCATGCGGTGATGCTCCCCGGTAACAGTGAGGTAAACCGCGCCACGATGCTGGCGCGGACTTGAGTCAGGTGGTGCGCCATCGCCTGGCGGGCGCCGTTGGCATCGTTGGCGCGGATGCACTCCATCAGTTGGAGATGTTCGCGGCAGCCCGGCTCGAAGCGGGCGATGCTGCCGTTTTGATCGAACGTGCGCGCCTTGATGCGCAGATCGAAAATCAGGCTTTCCATTTGCGCGCTGCCGCAGTGGGCGGCAATGGTCAGGTGCACCAGGTTATCGATACGGTGGTTTTCTTCGGCGGAAAAGTCGCGCGCTTGCAGGTGGGTTTGCAGCGCCTGTATCACATTTTCCACCTGTGCCTGCGGGATGTTGCCCGTCGCCATAAAGGCCGCTTCGCCCTCCAGCAGCGCGCGCAGGTGCAGGATTTCCAGGTATTCGTGCAGCGTGGGCTCTTTCACCATCAGTTGCCCGCGCCCAATGCGGCTGGCAAAGCCGCCGCCGACCAGCCGGCTGAACGCCTCCCGCAGCGGGGTGCGCGAGACGCCGAGGGCGCTGGCCAACGCACGCTCCTGCAGCGGCACGTTGGTGGGGATGCGGCCCAGTTGGATCATATTAAGCAGGCGCCGATAGGTCGCTTCGGTGAGATCCTGCCCCCGCTTAGCCAGAAGCAACTCGTTCAACGGCGTTTCTGTTGGCTGCATAGCGTTCCCCTTGCCGAAGGCGTGAAGGTTTGGCCGTGGTATAGCGGCCGGTTGCGCCGATGGCTTCATGCGCTTTGCGCAAAGGCCATGGCGTGTTCCGCCAGAAAACCCAGCGTCAGCGTTTGCCCCGGCGTGCGCAGGGCGGCCGGCGCGTTGGCGGGCGCATAGGCCACCAGGGTTTTGCTCTGGAAATCGAACAGCAGTTTCCAGTGCAGGCCGCAGAAGGTCGCCATTTTAAGCGCCGCGTTGAAGCGTTGGCTGGCGCCGAGGCTGGCCTCGCCGACCAACAGGTGCTCAGGGCGCACTCCCAGCGTTTGCCCGTCCGGCCTATCGATAAAGTTGCACTCGCCGAGAAAGCCGGCGATAAAACGGCTATCGGGCTGGCGATACAGCGCCTGCGGGCTACCGGCGCCGACGATTTGGCCTTTATCCATGATCACAATGCGATCCGACAGGTTCATCGCTTCTTCCTGATCGTGGGTGACGAACACCACTGTCAGCCCCAACTCCTGGTGCAACTGTTTGATTTGTAACTGGATGGATTGGCGCAGGTTTTTATCCAGCGCGCCGAGGGGTTCATCCATCAGCAGAATATCCGGGTTAAACACCAGCGCCCGGGCCAGCGCGGCACGCTGCTGTTGGCCGCCGGAAAGTTCGCCGGGCAGCCGCTGCGGGTAATCGCCCAGGCTGACCAGCGCCAGCGCATCACCCACCCGGCGGTTGATGTCTTCTTTGGCCAGCCGGCGCATACGCAGCGGGAAGGCCACATTCTCGAAAACCGACATGTGGGGGAACAGCGCGTAGTTCTGGAACACCATGCCGATGTTGCGATCGGCGATGCGATCGCGGGTGACGTTTTTGCCGGCGATGATCACGTTGCCGGCATCCGGCTGTTCAAAACCGGCGATAATTTTTAGCAAGGTGGTTTTGCCGGAGCCTGAAGCCCCCAGCAGCGTGCAGAATTCCCCGCGCGCGACGGCCAGATTGAGCTGCGGGATCGCCACCGTTTGGCCGTAGGTTTTGCGGATGTTTGCCAACGCGACGTCTTTACCTTGCTGAATCTGCATGTTTGCCTCCGTGAGCGGTCAGCAGGCTCTGCAACAGCAGGATGCCCGCGGTGGCGGCGATCAGCACGCAGGAGGCGGCAATCACCGTCGGATCAAAATCAAACGCCAGCCCTTCATACATCAGTTTGGGCAGCGTGCGGTTGCGGATGGTGGTCAGGAACAGCGCCATGATCACGTCGTCAAACGAGGTGACGAAGGCGAAGATGGCGCCGCTGATAAGCCCCGGTAGCAGCGCCGGCAGCATCACCCGGCGGAACATCTGCCACGGTGGCGCGCCCAGGCTGTAGGCAGCCAGCTCCAGGTTTTTATCAAAACTCTTCAGCGCGGCGCTGAGCGTAATGAAGGTGTAGGGGGTCGCCAGGACGGTATGGCCGATGATCAGCGCCACGGAGTTGTTAATCAGCCCCAACGGGCCGCACAGGTAATAGAGCGCCACGGCGATGATAATGGCGGGCACCGACATCGGGATGATAAACAGCGTTTCCAGCCAGCTGCGGCGCGGGCCGCTGAGTTTGTGCAGCCCCAGCGCCGCACTGGCGCCCAGCAGCATCGACAGCAGCGTAACCAGCAGGCCGATGTGTACGCTTTGCCCCAGCGCGGCCATCCACTTGGCGTCGGTAAAGAAGTGCACGTACCAGCGCAATCCGTACTGCGGCGGCGGGAAGGTGGGGAATTCGTTGGTGCCGAAGCTCATCGGGATAACAATCACCAGCGGCAGGATCAGAAACACCGCCACCAGGGTGCCGGCCAGGGCGCAGGCCTTGCCGCCGGCGCCGCTCGGCACGGCGTTGATGGCCGACTGGCTACCTTTGGCGCTGCTGCCCGCCATCAGCGAATTCAGGCCAAACAGGGTGTTGAACACCCATAGCGCCAACAGCGTTGCCAGCAGCAGCACGCAGGCCAGTGCGGCGGCGATGCCCCAGTTCAACTCTTCCGTAATGTTGTATGAAATCAGGCTGGCCATCATGCGCTGGGCCGGGCCGCCCATCAGAGAGGGGGTGATGTAATAGCCCACCGCATTCATAAACACGATAATGGCGCCGGCCACCATGCCGGGGCGCGTCAGCGGCAGGATCACGCGGAAGAAAATGCCCGGCGCATCGGCACCCAGGCTTTTGGCCGCCAGCAGTAGCGTGCTGTCCAGCGAACGGAAGGAGGCATATAGCGGCAGCACGATAAACGGCATCAGGACGTGCACCATGCCGATCATCACGGCGGTGAAGTTATATAAGAAGGCGATCGGCTGTTGGGTAATGTGCACCGTCATCAGCAGGGTATTGAGCGGGCCGTTTTGCTGCAGCAGCGCTATCCAGCCGGTGGTGCGCACCAGCGCGCTGGACCAGAACGGCAGCAGAATGGCGAAAAACAGGAATTTGGTCATCGCCGGGCGCACGGCGGCCATCAGCCAGGCCAGTGGGTAACTGGTGATGATGCAGCCCAGCGTCACGGCCAGCGCGATAAAAAAGGTATTCTCCAGCACCAGCCGGTACACCGGCGTGTTCCACAGGTGCAGATAATGCGCCAGGCTCCACTGGCCGTCGACCAGAAAGCCTTCTTTCAGCAGCCCCAGAATCGGCCAGACGAAAAACAGCAACAAGAAAAGCAGCAGCGGCAGCGTTGCCAGGAAGGCTGCCCCCCGCCATCGGGCGCGGGGTGGGGCCGCAGGGGATTGCGCGAAGGTATTCACTACCATAACGGGCTCCGTTTAGAGGGGCGGATACCGCCCCGGTTGCGCAGGGTGGGTTTCAATCGCTGTGAATGAAACGGCGTTATTGCGCGCGGATCTGGTTATAGCGCTCGACGATCGCCGGCCCGTGCTTGTCCCACCAGTCAGCGTCCATAAACAGCGTGTTCGCCAGGCGCTCCGGCGTGGAGGGCAGGCGGGCCTTGCGCGCATCGTCGATGTATTGCATCGCTTCAGTGGTGGTGGGGCCATAGGCGATATATTTGCTGAACTCGGCCTGGCGCTGCGGGGTGATCATGTAGTTCATCAGTTTGATCGCCGCGTCGCGATGCGGAGCGCCTTTCACCAGCGCAAAATAGCCCACCTGGGCAACGGCGTTATCCCACGACATTTTGATCGGCAGGCCGGAATCGATGCCCGCCTGGAAACGGCCATTCCAGCCCAGCGCCATCTGCACTTCGCCGCTGGCCAGCGCCTGCACCGGCTGAGCGCCGTTCTTCCACCACATGGCGACATAGGGTTTGATCTTTTCTATCTGCGCCATCGCGCGATCCACCCCTTGCGGCGTATTCAGCACGTTGTAGACCTCTTCCGGTTTCACGCCGTCGGCGATCAGTGCTGCTTCTATTACCGTGGCCGGTTCATCCTGCAGCGTGCGTTTGCCGGGAAATTTTTCCACGTTCCAGAAATCGGCAAAGGTTTTGGGCTGCGGCTTGCCGTCGGGGAACGCAGCGGTGGAAAAGCCGATCAGCGTGGAGAAAATCTCGGAGGGCACGCCGTAATCGTTGCGTGCGCCGGGGATCACGTGATCCTGATTGACCATCTGCGGGGTGATTTTTTCAAACACCCCCAGCTTGATGCCACGCACCAGCCGCGAGCCATTTTCGGTCACCACGTCCCACTGCACGGTATGGGTGTCCTGCATGGCCTTGAGCTTGCTGACTTGGGGATCGGTATCTTCCACCACGCTAATGCCGGTTTCCTGGCTAAAGGGCGCCAGCCACGCCTGGCTGATGGCTTTTTGATAGGCGCCGCCCCAACTGGCGAAGTTCAACTCTTCAGCGGCGGCGACGGAAAAACTGTGGCATACGGTGAGCAGCCCAAGTGCGAGGCCACTCGCTTTGATCAACGATTTCATGTGTGCATTTCCCCTGGTGAATGGTGAAGACGCTGAAACGGTCATGTTGTTGGCACTTCTTATGTATTCAAATGGCATACCAAGTGTATCTTGCTTGTTCTTTGCAAGAAGCAGGCCCTTTTGACGAGCCTGCGCGGAATTTTCCGGCAACTTTTTTTGCCTGGCGGCAAACAGCCGCGCTGCGGCAGGCTATCGGGCGGGTGAAAAATTGTGCAATGGGGCCGCGGAACGGCGCGCTATCGCAGCAGGGGGCAGCGCCGGCAAAGCGCGTTTTGCACCCCGATTACGCAGCGGGCGCATAAAAATGGTGCAGTGGGCAGGATAAGGCCGCCGCTGGGGCGGCCTCGTCGGTTTAGCGATGGGGAGGGGATGGCGACGGTGTGGTTAGCGGGTTAATGCAACGTAGCCAGCACGCCTTCCAGCGTTTCCAGGAACAGGCTGCAGTGCTGTTGGTTAAACACCAGCGGCGGGCGGATTTTCAGGATGTTGGCCTGCGGACCCGTGGTGCTGATTAACACGCCGCGTTCGCGCAGCAGGTTAACCGCCTGGGCGGCCAGCAGCGTTGCCGGCGTTTTCTGCGCGCGATCGGTCACCAGCTCCACGCCGATAAACAGCCCGGCGCCCCGCACGTCGCCAATCAGCGGGTAGCGTTCGGCAAGCTGGCGCAGGCCGTGGCGCAGTTTTTCCCCGCTGCTTTCGGCGTTTTGCTGCAGCTTTTCGTTGCGGATCACCTGCAACACCGCCTGCGCGGCGCGGCAGGAGACCGGGTTGCCGCCGAAGGTATTAAAGTAGCGTTGGCGCTGGCCGAATTCGCTGAACAGCGCCGGGCGGCCGACCACCCCGGCCACCGGGTGGCCGTTGCCCATCGGTTTGCCCATGGTCACTATATCCGGCACCACGCCATGGCGGGCGAAGCCCCAGAAATGGCTGCCGGTGCGGGCAAAGCCCGCCTGCACTTCATCGGCGATGAACAGACCACCGGCGGCGCGGATCAGCGCTGCGGCCTGCTGCATTTCCCCCGGCAGCGGGCTGAACACGCCATCGCTGGAATAGATGGTATCCATCAGCAGCGCCGCCGGCCGCTGCCCGGCCTGCTGCAACGCATCCAGCACCTGGCGCAGGCTGTTCAGCCATTGCCCTGGCTGGCGGTAGCTGTCGGGGGCGTCGATCGTCCGCACCGGGTCGCCCAGCGTGATGCCGAGCGAAGGCGAAAGGGCAGAGATGGCGCTGGTCACGCCGTGATAGGCCCAGCGGGTGACGATGGCGACGGTACCGCCGGTGATCTCGCGGGCGATGCGCAGCGCCAGATCGTTGGCCTCGCTGCCGCTGCAGGTCATGGTCAGATTGCCCAGCTCGGGCGGGAATTCTTGCAGCAGCGTTTGCGCATATTCGACGATCGCCTCATGCAGATAGCGGGTATGCGTATTGAGCTGGGCGGCCTGTTGGGCGATCGCTTCCACCACCGCCGGGTGGCAATGGCCAACCGAGGCGACATTGTTATACATATCCAGATAGCGCCGCCCTTCGGCGTCGAACAACCACACGCCTTCACCACGCACCGGGTGCAGCGGGCGTTGATAAAACAGGCGGTAGCCGCCGCCCAGCAGGCGTTCGCGCTGGGCCAACAATTCACTGTCGCTGCTCATGGTGCTTTCTCCTCATGGGCGGCCGCGCGCAACTGCTCGCAAATCTGGTAATGCGACAGGCGCATCAGGCGGCTTAGGTTGCGCCAGGCCGGGGGAACGTTACGCAGAATATAGTCGCGGTTGCCGGGGTACAAGGTGGCCCGCCAGCTGGCAATGGTGATGGTCAGGCACAGGCGAGTGGCGATCAGATCCGGCAACACCTGCAGTTCGGTATCGGTGAGCGGCAGAGCCTGGTGATAGGCATGGATAAACGGCCTGGCCAGCCGCAGCGGGTCCGCTTCGTCGGTCAACTGATAGGCCAGCGCCGTGGCCAGATCGTTAATCATCGGCGCGTAAAGCGCATCGCCGAAGTCGATAATGCCGCTTACCTGCGTGCCGCTATCGTCGGCCAGCACGTTATGGGGGTTGAGATCGTTGTGGATCACCTGGCGGCGCACCGAAAACTTCAGCGGCGCGACCCGCTCGTGGTGGTTTTCCAATACCCGGCGGATCAGGCGCTGCTGTTCCGCATCGTTAATCACCGCCAGCTTGGGCGCCAGCCGTTCCGGATGAGTGATATCCCACAACAGATCGCGCTGCGCGCCGGGGTGGTGGAAGCTCTGCAGAGCAAGATCCAACTGCGCCAGCGTGCGGCCAAGCTGCGCCATAAAGGCGGCGTTCGGCGCCTGGCGGTGCTGCGGCGTGCCGGGCAGGTAGCTCACCACCCGCACCGACAGGGCCACTTCGTTTACATTTATCTGTGGTTGCAGGTTGCCGTCCAACGCGCTAATCAGGCGCGGCACCGGCAGGCTGCTGTTGTGCGCGGCAACGTGCGCCAGCATCGCGGTTTGAAAATCAATTTCCTGCGCGGCCTCGGCAGGGTTGATGAAGCGCGCCATCATTTGCCGCCCATCGGCGCAGGCCAGGCAAAAATTGCGGTCGCGCTCACCCGGCAGCGGGGTTACCTGGCCTTCAAGGCCGTAGTATTCGCGCAATAGCTGCCCGGCAAGCCGGGCATCAATCGGAGGCACGTCGGTGGTGAACAGCGCCGGCGTGGTGGCAAGGTCAGACATGTTGGCCCCCGTCTACGTGGATTTCTGCTCCATTGATATAGGCTGCCCCCTGGGTGCTAAGGAAGTAAATCAGCGAGGCGACTTCTTCCGGCTTGCCCAGCCGCTGCAGCGGCACCGACTGTTCGACAATCTCCAGAGTGCCGGGGGATAAAATCGAGGTTTCAATTTCACCGGGGGCGATTGCGTTCACCCGTACGCCCTGTTGGCCGAAGTCATGGGCCATTTCACGCGTCAGCGCCGAAAGCGCCGCTTTGGATGTGGCATACGCCACGCCGGCGAACGGGTGCACTTTGCTGCCGGCAATTGAGGTGACATTGGTGATGCTGCCGTGCGCGGCTTTGAGCTCATCAAACAGCCCGCGGGCCAGAATGGCAGTGGAAAATAAATTGACGTTAAACACCTTGAGCCAGGTGGCGTAATCGGTTGCAAGCACGCCCAGCCGCCCGCCTTGATCGTCTTTGGGCGAAACGCCGGCGTTGTTTACCAGTGCATCAAGGCGGCCGCCGAGCAGGCTTTTGATCATCGGCAGGCTTTGCTGCAGTTGATCGATATCGGCCAGATCGAGGTGGATATGGTTCAGTAGCCCTTCGGCCCAGGGGCACTCTTCCGCCCAGCTTTGGCGCGAGGCGGTATAAATTTGCCAGCCCGCGGCGTGAAAGTGTTTAACCGTAGCGTGGCCGATACCCCGGCTGGCACCCGTGAGCAGGAGCGTTTTTTTTTGCTGTTGCATCGCGAAACCTCCCTATGATGTTTGTTGCATTAACGGCACAGCCCCACGTTAACGGCGCGCGGGGCTGGGTGAAAACGCAGCGTTGTTCGCGTTTAATGCGCCGGGTGCGCCAGGCGCATGCGTTCTCCACGGCGGCGCAGCATCTCCATGACGATCAACAGCAGCAGCGATGCGCCAATCATTAAGGTTGCGGCCGCGGCGATGGTCGGGTCAAGGTTTTCACGGATGCCGGCGAACATTTGTATCGGCAATGTGCGCTGGCGCGGGCTGGCGAGAAACAGCGTGACCACCACTTCATCAAACGAGGCGGCAAAGGCGAACAGCGCACCGGAAAACACCCCCGGCGCGATCAGCGGCAGGGTGATTTTACGGAACACCAGGAACGGGTTGGCGCCCAGGCTGGCGGCGGCGCGTGACAGCGTGGTGTCGTAGCTTTTCAGCACTGCGGTGACGGTGATCACCACAAACGGCACCCCGAGCAACGCGTGCGCCAGCACTAGGCCCAGATAGCTGTTGAGCAGCGAAAGGCGGGCGAAGAAAAAGAACATGCCGACGGCCACGATCACCACCGGCGCCACCATCGGCGAAATGATGATCGCCATCGCCAGGTTCTTGCCGCGGAATTCGGTGTGCGCCAGCCCCATTGACGCCAGCACGCCCAGCACCGTCGCCAGCAGGGTGGCGAGCGGCGCCACCATCAGGCTGTTGCCCAGCGCGCCAATCCACTCGGGCGAGTTGAAGAACGAACTGTACCAGCGCAGGGAAAACCCGGCTAACGGGTAGCTGAGAAACGAGCCGCTGTTAAAGGAAAGCGGCACGATGATCAGCACCGGCACAATCAGGAACAGCAACACCGCCGCGCTGTAGAAGTTAAAGATCACTCGCCAAAAGTTGAGTAAGAAAGTCCCTTCCTGTTTCATCACTGTTCTCCTCGCCTTAATGGGCTGCCGCTTCGGCAGATGTGCGCGTGACGCGGATATACACCACATACAGCAGCATCACGATCACCAGCAGTTGTGTACCGAGCGCCGCGGCCATACCCCAGTTCATGGTGGTATTGGTAAAGAAGGCCACGAAATAGCTCACCATTTGATCTTCCGGCCCGCCGAGCAGCGCCGGGGTAACGTAGTAGCCGATCGCCATCATGAACACCAACAGCGCGCCGGCGGTGACCCCGGCATAGGTTTGCGGCACGTAAACCCGCCAGAACGCGCTGAAAGGGTGGGCGCCGAGCGAGATGGCGGCACGGACATAGTTGGGGGAAATGCCCTTCATTACCGCATACAGCGGCAGCACGATAAACGGCATCAGAATATGGGTCATTGAGATATAAACCCCGATGCGGTTGAACACCAGCGTCAGCGGATGATCGATGATATTTAGCCCCAGCAGGGCGCGGTTAATCAGGCCGCCCGACTGCAGCAGCACAATCCAACTGGCGGTACGGACGATAAGCGACGTCCAGAAAGGCAGCAGTACCAGGATCATCAGTACGTTGGCGCGGCCGGTGGGCTGCTTCGACAGCCAGTAGGCCAGCGGGTAGCCAAAGCCGACGCACAGCAACGTCACCACCGTCGCCATCCACAGGGTGCGCAGCAGCACATTGACATACAGCGCCTGGTCGGCCGGCAGCTTCTCGATACTGCCGTTGTCGATGTTTACCTTACGGTCGAAAACCGCCAGCAGGTAATACGGCGTGACCGGCGCCGCCGCACGCTGCAGCGCATGCCAGGTGCTAAGCTCGCCCCACTGCGGCAGGGCTTTTATCAACGTGCCCTTCACGTCGTTGCCGTCTTTGGGCATGGCGCGCGGGGTGCCGGTAATCAGCCGGCGGAAACTGCTGTCTTCGTAGCTCATGCGTTTGGCGATGGTGGCGATTTTGCCGCTTTCACGCGCGGCGATCAGATCCTGGCCGACGCTGGCGAACAATGTTTCGTCAGGCAGAATTTGGCCGTCCCACTTTTCCAGCGCCACCAACGTAGTGGGCATGGTTTCCTGCAGCTCGGGGTTTTGCACGCTTTTGATCAGGATCGCGCCAATTGGGAACAGGAAGCAGACCACGACAAAAATCAGCAAAGGGGCAATCAGCCACAGCGAACGGCGCGTTTTGGCGCCGTTGCCTTTGCTAAACCGCTGGGTTTGCGGAGGGGCCTGAGTTTTTGGGTTATTGTCCACGGTATTGTCCATGAGGGTGTTTTGGCTCATTGGCGGCAGGCTCCCTGACGTAGGTGAATCGGCAACTGCGGCCATTGCTGGCCGCATCAGGTGTTATTTCGACGCCCAGGCGTTGAAACGTTGTTCCAGATCTTCGCCATGTTCAATCCAGAAGTTGGTATCGACCTGCAGCGAATTGGCCAGGTTATCCGGGGCGGTCGGCAACTGGGCCAACAGGCCGGGTTCAATCAGCTTGCTGGTGTTTTTGTTGGTCGGGCCGTAAGGGATATTTTCAGCAAACACCTTCTGGTTTTCCGGCAGGTTGGCGAAGGCGATGAACTGCTCTGCCAATGCCTTGTGCTTGGAGCCTTTGATGATGGCCCAGCTGTCCAGATCGTAAATGCTGTTGTTCCAGATGATGTTGAAGTTGTGGCCTTCTTTCTGCGCGGCGCTGATACGGCCGTTGTAGGCGCTGGTCATCACCACGTCGCCCGAAACCAGCCACTGCAGCGGCTGCGCGCCGGATTCCCACCACTGAATATTCGATTTGATCTGATCCAGCTTTTTAAAGGCGCGATCGACGCCGGCCGGCGTCGCCAGCACTTTGTAGATATCCTCGCGTTTTACGCCGTCCGCCAGCAGGGCGATTTCCAGCGTGAACTTGGCGCTTTTACGCAGCGCGCGTTTGCCAGGGAATTTTTTCGTGTCCCAGAAGTCGTTCCAGCCGGTCGGGGCCTGTTTCAGCTTCTTCGCGTCGTAGGTCAGCACCGTTGACCACAGGAAAATTCCGGCGCCGCATTCGCTCACCGCGCCCGGCACAAAATCGCTCTCGTTGCCGAGCTTGCTCCAGTCGAGCGGTTCGAACAGCCCTTCATCACAGCCGCGCAGCAGTTCGGGGCCTTCCACTTCGACCACGTCCCAACCCACCTGGCCGGTTTCGACCATCGCGCGGATGCGCGCCATTTCGCCGTTGTATTCGCCGGGTTCGATGGTGCCTTTGCCCGCGGCGGCAAACGGTTTGTAGAAAGCCTTATCCTGAGCGTCCTTGTTCACGCCGCCAAATGACACCACGGTTAAGGTTTCAGCCTGGGCGGTGAATGCCATCATGGTTAAAACGGCAAGAGCAGCAATTTTCTTATGCATACGGTGACTCCTTGATAACGCGTAGTTGGAAGGGAAGACCCGAAATCAGTTGTACATATTTTGAAATATCATGGTTGGAAACCATGCAGTTTATGTGCCATGCCAGCCAAACTGGCTGGGGCCGTATTGCTGTGATAACTCGGTTTATTCGCGTTGTTCTGGTGCGGCATGGCCTGGCGCGGCTAAACTGGCATCGTTTCACGTTTTCCGGCACGTCATCCCGGCTATGCTGTTGTGCCGGGATGCCTGCGTTGTTCCGTTGCCCCCTTGCTTTTTAGCTTTTTGACGGTTTTATTATCAGTGCCAGTTTTAACTATTTTGAGGTACCAATTTGCGATCGTTACTGGGTGACTTCCTCGCGCATCGGTTAAGCCAGCGGGAAAGCGGTGCGCTTGGCAAGCGCTTATACGATGCATTGCAGCAGGCGATTGAAGAGGGGGCCATTGCGCCGGCAACCCGGCTACCCGCCTCGCGCGATCTGGCCCGGGAATTGTCTATTTCCCGTAACACCGTGCTGACCGCCTACGAGCAGTTGCAGTCAGAGGGATACCTGCAAACCCGTACCGGCAGCGGCACCTTCGTCAGCGAGCAACTGCCGGAGCCGCACCCGAACGCCGAAGCCTATGCCACTGAGGATCAGGGCGCGCCATTTGGCCTGTTGTCGCTTTCCAAGCGCGGCACACGCCTGCTGAGCCGCCGCGGCGCCAGCCCGTACCAGTGGGGGGCGTTTATGCCCGGCGTGCCGGATGTCAGCCACTTTCCCCATGACACCTGGCGCAAGATCCAAAACCGCCTGAGCCGGCGCTTGCCGGTGGAATCACTGAGTTATTCGCACCCCAGCGGCTGCGTGCCGTTGCAGCAGGCGCTGGCCGAATACCTGCGGGTGGTGCGTTCGGTGGTGTGCACCGCGGATCAAATCGTCATCACCGCCGGCACCCACCAGTCGCTGGATTTTCTGGCGAAGATGCTGTGCGATCACGGCGATGTGGCCTGGATGGAAGAGCCCGGCTACTGGGGGATCCGCAATGTGCTGTCGGTCAACGGCGTGGACATCGTGCCGATCCCGGTCGACGCCAATGGCCTGAACCCGCCGGCGCTGCGCGGCGACGATATCCCGCCGCGCTTGATTTGCGTCACGCCTTCCCACCAGTACCCGATGGGCATGGTGATGAGCCTGGAACGCCGCCACCAACTGCTTGAACTGGCCCAGACCTGGGGCAGTTGGGTGGTGGAGGATGATTACGACAGCGAGTTCCGTTTCAGTGAAAGCCCGATCCAGGCGTTGCAGGGGCTGGTGCCCAGAGCGCCGGTGATTTACCTCGGTACGTTCAGCAAAACGCTGTATCCGGGCATCCGTATCAGCTACATGGTGCTGCCGAAGCCGCTGGCGGCGCGCATGAAAATGGCGCATTCCGAGCTTTACCGCGGCGGCAACGGCCTGATGCAGCTGACGCTGGCGGAGTTTATCCGCGAGGGGCATTACGGTGCGCACGTTCGGCGCATGCGCCAGCTGTACAACAAGCGCCGTGCGGCGTTGATTGAGTTGATCACCCGTGAGCTGGGGCCGGAATTTCTGGCGCCGTACAACAACGCCGGGCTGCACTTGATTCTGGCGCTGCCGGACGGCATCGATGATGTGGCGGTGAGCGCGGAGCTGGAACAGGCCGGGGTGCTGACGCGCCCACTGTCGGCCTACTACCTGGCCGGCGCCCAGCGGCGGGGGCTGCTGCTGGGTTATGCCTGCGTGGATGAAGCGCAAATCGAGACGGCGTTCGCCCACGTGGTGCGCTGCCTGAAGCGGCGCTTGCCGCGTTGATCGCCACGCTGCACCAGCGGCGTGCGCGGCCTGTGGTTGCCTAATCCTGCTGATTGGTTTTCGTTGGGAAAATAACAAAAAAATAAAAACACAAATAAAACAATCACCTGGTTGGGTATCCAACAGGTGTTTTTTATTTTGTCTTGTCAAAAGCTGCTTGCTTTCGGAAATCCGCGGTGGTAATGCTTTAAAAAGAGCCCTCCACCGGAAGCTCGCTCTATGAGATTTATGCACGATTCGTGCCTGAACCGCAGCGAACGATTTGATGAGAGAATACCCATGAGGACGTTTGTCAGTTTTCGCAATGTTAAAAAGAGTTACGACGGCGATAAGTTGGTGGTTCGTAATCTCAATCTGGATGTGGAAGAAGGGGAGTTTTTAACCCTGTTGGGGCCTTCCGGTTCGGGCAAAACCACCAGCTTGATGATGCTGGCTGGTTTTGAAAACCCCACCGAAGGGGAGATTTTGCTGCGCGATCGGCCGTTGCATAATTTGCCGCCGCATCAACGGGATATCGGCATGGTATTCCAGAACTACGCGCTGTTCCCGCACATGACGGTGGCGCAAAATCTGGCGTTCCCATTGACCATTCGCCGTATGAATAAATCGGACATCACCGACCGCGTTAAGCGCGTACTGAACATGGTGAAACTGACCGATCTGGCGGATCGCTACCCGGCGCAGATGTCCGGCGGCCAGCAGCAGCGCGTGGCGCTGGCGCGGGCGCTGGTGTTTGAACCCAAGCTGGTGCTGATGGATGAGCCGCTGGGCGCGCTGGATAAGCAGCTGCGTGAGCATATGCAGATGGAAATCAAACAGTTGCATGAGATGCTCAACCTGACGGTGGTCTATGTCACCCACGATCAGAGCGAAGCCATGACCATGTCGAACCGGGTGGCGGTGTTCAACGACGGCATGATCCAGCAGATGGACAGCCCGAATAAACTTTATGAAGAGCCGCAAAATGCCTTTGTGGCGCAGTTTATCGGTGAAAACAACAGCCTGTTGGCCACCCAAGTGGGCAAAGAGGGCGATTTTTACCAGGTGAAACTGGACGACGGCACGCAGTTGAGCGCGTTGAAAGTGCGGCCAAGCTCACCGGGCAAGAAAATCCAGCTTAGCATCCGCCCGGAGCGCATCAACGTTAACGCGCCGGAGCCGGGCGATGAGCAGGTTCGCGCCAAGATTCAGCAGTTTATCTACCTGGGCGATCACGTCCGTATGCTGACGGAAGTGGCCGGCCAGGGCAATTTTATGGTGAAGCTGGCGCCGGCGAAAATGGACAACAGCTGGCGCGCCGGCAGCGAGGTGCTGCTTTCCTGGCAGCCGAAGCACCTGCGTGCGCTGGACGTGATGCTGCAGTAACCGCGCCTGACGCTGTGCATCGAATCGAACCCCGCCAGCGGCTAACGCCGGCGGGGTTTTGTTTTGCGGCAGCGCCATTTGCGCACAATAACGGTGCAGGCCCGTCCGTTATGGTGCGCGCCGGCCGCGGCAAGGTGCCTGGGCGAGCCGGGTAACAACCTGCGAGCAATTATTAATCATTTTATATCCAATGAGTTAACAATATAAAAACAAGCTGGTACATAAATTGCTTTAATCCGTTCAGTAGTTCGTATATCACCTGAAATCTCTGTTGCCCCGGCGGCCAGAACAAGGTGGCGCCACAGATGATCCGGCAAAGATGCCCCGTCAACTCTCGCAGTTGATGGGGCTTTTTTTTTACCCAAGGAGCGCGTGAGCATGATTAAGCAGCCAGTTTCCGTTGCGGCAATACAATTTGAACCGACCCAGTTCCGTAAAGAAGAAAATATTCTCCAGTTGCTGGCACTCACCGAAGAGGCGGCGGCGCAGGGCGCACGGCTGATCGTGATGCCGGAAATGGGCACCACCGGATATTGTTGGCTGGACCGCGATGAAGTGGCGCCCTATGTGGAGCCGGTGCCCGGCCCTACCACCGAACGCTTCGGCAAGATTGCGGCGCGCCACCAGTGTTACCTGGTGCTCGGGTTGCCTGAAGTCGATGAATATAGCGGGCTGTATTACAATTGCGCGGTGTTGATCGGCCCGGACGGCGTGATCGGCAAACACCGCAAAACTCATCCGTACATCTCTGAACCCAAATGGGCGGCCAACGGCGATCTGGGGCACCAGGTTTTCCCCACCCCGATCGGCAATATCGCGCTGTTGATCTGCATGGACATTCATTTTATTGAAACCGCGCGTCTGGCCGGGTTGCAGCAGGCAGACGTGATATGCCACGTCAGCAACTGGCTGGCGGAGCGTACCCCGGCGCCTTATTGGATCAACCGCGCCTATGAAAACGGCTGCTATCTGATTGAAAGCAACCGCTGGGGGCTGGAACGCGGCGTGCAGTTCAGCGGCGGCAGTTGCATCATTGAACCTGACGGCCAGGTGCAGGCCTGGCGCGATACCGGCGATGGGATCGTGTATGGCGAACTGCGCCCGGCCGGCCAGCGCCAGAGCTTTTTGCCGCAGCGCCGGCCGGAATTGTACAAAGAGCTGATGACGCATACGTTTATGTGGAACCCGCTGGATTTCTTCGGCCTGTACGCGACCAAATCGTTGCCGGCCGGCAAGCGTTCGCGTATCGCCGTCGGCCAGTTCCAGCCGGGCGCCGATCTGGCGGCCAACCTCAACCGGATTGAACGGCTGGCCGAACAGGCCAGCGCGCAGGGCGCGGAATTGCTCACGCTGCCGGAGCTGTGCCTGGCCGGCGCCGACGCGCCGATCGGCCTGCAACACCCGGCGATCGCCAGCTTGATGGCGCTGGCCGCGCGCCTGCGCCTGTATCTGGTGGCCGGCACGGCGGAGCAGGGCGAGGATGATCGCCGTTACAATGCCGCCCTGCTGATTGGCCCGGATGGCCTGGCGGGGGTATACCGCAAAATCCACCTGACCGCCGGGGATAAAACCTGGGCCACGCCGGGTGATGAGTGGAAAACCTTTGATATTCCCTGTGGCCGCGTAGGTTTGTTGATCGGCCATGATATCCACTTCCCGGAGGCGGGGCGCATTTTGGCCATGCGCGGCTGCGACATCATCGCCTGCCCGGCGGCGTTGGATCTGCCTGGCCCGATGGCGCACCCAGGCACCGCCGTGCCCCATGATTACCCGATCGCCACCGGTGCGACGCGCTATCACTGGCTGCTGCCGCGGGTGCGGGCCGGCGAAAACAACGTTTATCTTGGCTACGCCAATGCCAATTTGTCTGGGCTGAGCGGCCTGTTTGGGCCAGATACCTTTGTCTGGCCGCGCAGTGAAGCGCTGATCACCACCGAACAGGGCTTGGCGGTGCTGGATATTGATACCAGCAACCTGGATTCCGGTTACCCCACCAATGTGGTGCGGCGTAAAGATCTGGTCGCCATGCGCCAGCCGCACTATTACCAGCCGTTGATCAATCCGATTGGCAGCGAATGCGAGTAAACGGGAGAACTATGTTTTCGACAGACAGCTACCCTTTGACACGCGATCATCAGCATAAAACCACCATCCCGGTCGGCGTGCTCTATTCCGTATCGGGCCAATATGGCGGCATTGGCCGGGAAATGCTCAACGGCATTATGTTGGCGATTGAAGAGGTTAACGCCGATAACCGGCTGAATTTCACCCTGGCGCCGGTGATTTACGATCCGGCCTGCGATCTGGACAACTACTACCGTTACTGCCGCGATCTGCTGCACCGGCATGGGGTAAAGCACATTGTCGGCTGCTATACCTCGGCGTCGCGCAAGATCATTTTGCCGCTGGTGGAGGGCGCCAATGCGCTTTTGTGGCACAGCGCCCGTTATGAAGGCTTTGAAAGCAGCAGCAACGTGATGTATCTGGGCGCGGTGCCCAACCAGCATGTCTTGCCGATGCTGAGCTATGTGATGAACCACTATCCGGGGGAAATTTATCACGTCGGTTCGCACTATATCTGGTCGGAAGAGATCGACCGCATCACGCGCGATGCGCTGGACTGCCAGGGCGGCACCCTGATCCGCAGCCAGTTCCTGCCGTTGGGCGATACCGATGTTGAATCGGTGATCCTGGATATTATCCGCCGGCGCCCGCCGGTGATCCTGGTTACGCTGGTGGGGATTTCGGCCTATCGCTTTTACCGCGTGTGGAAAAGCATGGCGCAAGATCATGAATTTCTGCGCTCAACGAATGTTGCGCGGCTTAGCCTGACGTTGTGCGAATCGGAAGTGGCGATGGTGGGGGCCGATGCGCTGGAAGGCTATCTGGTTTCCGCGGTCTATTTTCAAAGCATCGACAACGAACAGAACCGCCAGTTTATTCAGCGTTATCGGCGCCGCTTTGGCGACAGCGCAACCCCGACGGTGGATGCGGAAGCGGCCTGGATGTGCGGGCATTTTTTGGCCCGGTCGATCAACCGCTGCGGCAGCGACGACATTTCGCTGGTGCGCGAGGCGGCATACGGCGAAAGCCTGGCGGCGCCAAATGGCACCACCCGTATCAATCGGGAAAATAACCATGCCAGCCTGACGCCGCGTTTGGCCCGGCTGCGCAAAGACGGCAGCTTCGAGATTCTGTGGCAATCGCCGGAACCGGTAAAAGCGGATCCGTGGTTAACCTGGTCTGATTTTTCGCTATAGAACACGGTGCGAGGTGCAATGTGCAGAAAAAACGACTGATAGTGCGTGGTTTGAAAATTGCGCTGTTCGGCTGCTCGCCTCGTGACGAAAAGCACTTGCTGCTGCAGTTTCAGCGGCTTGGCATTCAGGGAAACAGCTTTGGCGATTTTCATCATGATGTGTTCAGCGAGCCCTACGACGGCGTGATTTTTGATTCGGACAATAGCCAGCTTATTCGGCAAATCGGCCAGGGCAGTTGGCCCGAGCTGCCGAAAATCGCCCTGATGGGCCTGGAAACGCCCTCCCGGCTGGCGTGGGTGATCGATCAGGAGGTGGACGGCTGCCTGCGCAAACCGGTAAAAACCGACGGTATTTTATCGACGATTATTCTGGCGCGGCACCATTTTGAGCGCCAGCGCGCGCACAAAGATACGCTGCAACAACAGGAGCTGCGTATTCGTTCACGGCGTTTTTTATTGTCGGCGCAGCTGTCCTTAATTCAGGAATTGAAATGCAGCGAGCAGCAGTCTTATGAATTACTGCGGCGCTTGGCGACCGAGCAACAGCAGACGGTAGAGGAATTCAGTATTATTTTTTTGGCGCGTAAGCAGGAGTGGTTATCAACGCTTAAGTCACGCTGCGGATAATATACCCTTCATACTTCAAGTTGCAGGTGTGTTGGCTTTCCTCGCTCACCCCAGTCACTTACTGGAGTAAGCTCCTGGGGATTCACTGCGTTGCCGCCTTCCTGCAACTCGAATTATTTTGGGTATTATTAACCTAGGGTGTACCCCAAGTTTATTAGCAAGGCTTGCCGCACCACGATGGGGAAAAGAATGCACTTAAACAGGTCGTCTGCATGCAGCGTTAATCAACGCTGTTCAGTGGAGAAAAATAAAATTAACCGATAATTTAACGGGTTAGGATATAAATAAAATAAACCGGGAGAATGGCATCACTTTTGCAACATACTGTTTACCAGTTAAGCTTTTCATTTTGTCGTCCCGTAAATTACCGTTTGATTGTGCATTGATTGTAATGCAGTAGTATAAACAGGACACCGGCAAAGATGCCCCGCAACTCGTAAGAGTTGACGGGGCTTTTTTTTTGCGCGGTATCCGCAACACCAGGCACGTTATCCGGCATTAAGTAAAAAAAGAGGAAAGACCATGAGCGATATTCTGGAGCCAACCACACCACCGAATATTCCGACCTTACGGATTAAAGCCATCCAGTCTTTATTGATTGAGAAGGGCTATCTGAAAGCGGAAGCGGTGGATGAAATTATCGATATTTTTGAGCACCGCTTTGGGCCGAAGAACGGCGCCAGGGTGGTCGCCAAAGCCTGGAGCGATCCGGCCTATAAGGCACGCCTGCTGGATGATGCCACGGCGGCCATCGCCGAGCTTGGTTTTACCGGCCTCGAAGGCGCCCACATGTTCGTGGCGGAAAACACCGCGGATGTCCACAACATGGTGGTGTGTACCCTGTGTTCCTGCTACCCGTGGCCGACGCTCGGGCTGCCCCCCACCTGGTATAAGGCGCCGCAGTACCGTTCACGCGCGGTGATCGAACCCCGGGCGGTGCTGGAAGAGTTCGGCGTGCAGCTGCCGGCCAGCGTGGAAGTGCGGGTTTGGGACAGCAACGCCGAAATCCGTTACATGGTGTTGCCGCAGCGGCCGGTTGGCAGCGAGAACCTGAGCGAAGACCAACTGGCCGCGCTGGTAACGCGCGATTCGATGATTGGCACTGCGGTGCTGCCGCCGGTAGCCAAAGCTTGAACAGGAGAAAACGATGAACTCAATTCATGATGTCGGCGGTATGCATAACCTTGGCCCGGTGGCGATCAACCCCGGCGAACCGGTGTTTAAAGCCGAATGGGAGAAACAGGTATTTTCAACCATTGCGCTGTATTTTGCCGGCGGCCTGTGCCCGATTGACGAATTCCGTCATGCCATCGAGGTGATGGACCCGGCGGAGTACCTGAGCACGCCTTATTACGTGCACTGGTATCACGCGATGGAAACCCTGGGGCTGGATAACGGCCTGTTCACCGCCGAAGAGTTGGAAGCGAAAGTTCAGCAACTGGCGCAGCAGGAGAAAGCATGATGAAAATTTTAGAAAAAGATCAGGTCTATGGCGCGGTGAAAACCAACCCGGTTTACGTGCGCCCCACCGATCGCCCGGTGCGCTTTGCCGCCGGCGATAAAGTGCAGGCCAAAAATATCAACCCGCTGGGGCATACCCGCTTGCCGCGCTACGTGCGCGGCCGGATCGGCACAGTGGTGCGCCACCAGGGCTCCTTTGTGTTCCCGGACACCTACGCCCACGGCAAGGGCGAAAACCCGCAGCATGTTTACAGCGTGCGTTTTGAAGCGCAGGCGCTGTGGGGCGAAGAAACGCAGAGCAAAGACGCGGTCTACCTCGATCTGTGGGATGACTACATTGAGCCGCCCAACGGCGCCAAGGGGGAGTAAGCGATGATCAGCATGACCTTACAGACCACAGGCCACGCGGATGAGCCGGAAATCGCTTTCGGCGAACCCTGGCAGGCCGAAGCCTTCGCCACGGCGCTGCAACTGTCGCGCAATGGCCTGTATCGCTGGAGCGAATGGGTGCAGACGTTTGCCGACACTATCCGCCAGCAGCCGCAGCGTGAGGATGAAACCACCGGCGAAGCCTACTATCGCCAGTGGCTGAGCGCGCTGGAAACCTTGTTGCAGGAAAAGGCGCTGCTAAGCGGCGAGGATGTGATCGCGCGGCAGGCGCTGTGGCACCTGGCCTATCTGCACACGCCGCATGGCCAGCCGGTTTCCCTGCATCGCGTGGCGCATATTGCCGATCCCTGCACCACGCTCGATCGGGTGGCGCAGGATCATCACGCGCATCACCATCACCACCATGACGGCCACGGGCGCCTGGCGCCCAAACCGATCACCGTGGTGCCGGGGCTACGTTAAGCGGGAACCGCCTTTTCATTCCGCAATCAGCTAAACAGGACGCTCGACCATGAGTGACGTATCACAGGGCCTTCACCACAAGGCCCCGGGCTCCTTACGGCCCAAAAAAGGCAAAATCCCGCCGCTGCGCGGGGCCGCGCTGGCGGTGGTGGTCTATCTGATCATGTATGTGCTGTACGGCTGGTCGGAACCCAGCGCCTTCAGCGCCTACGCCATCGCCAACCTGATCAACAACGCCGCGCCGTTGGCGCTGGCGGCGGCCGGGCAAACGCTGGTGGTGCTGACGCGCGGGTTCGATCTGTCGCTGGCCGGGGTGATCTCCATCGCCAACGTACTGACCGCGCTGGTGCCGTTTGAAGGGCCGGGCGGCGCGCTGATTACGCTGCTGCTTTGCATGGGCGTCGGCGCGCTGTTTGGCCTGGTGAACGGCTACCTGGTGGCTTACCGCGGCATCCAGAGCATCGCCGCGACGCTCGGCACCATGATTATCGGCCAGGGGATCGCCCTGATCCTGATGCCGGTGCCCGGCGGTTCGGTTGCCGAGTTCGTCAGTGATACGTTGACGGATACGCTATGGCAGACCATTCCGGTATCGGCGCTGGTGCTGGCGGTATTTGCGCTGGTGTGGTTGGCGATCAAGCGCACCGATACCGGCATTGCGCTGTATGCCATCGGTGCGGATGACACCGCCGCCGGGCTGTCCGGCATCGGCGTGAAGTGGGCGCGCTGTAAGGCTTTCATCCTGGCGGGCTGCTTTTACGGCGCCGCCGGGTTTATGCTCAGCGCGCAAACGGCCACTGGCGATCCCAACTCCGGGCTGCCTTTTTTGCTGCTGTCGTTTGCCTCAGTGGCGCTGGGCGGCACCAGCCTAAGCGGCGGGCGTGGCGGCGCTTTCGGTTCGATGGTGGGGGCGGCGGTACTGCTGCTGATGCAAAAGATGCTGTTCGCGATGGGCGTTTCATCCTTCTACATCGGCTTTTTCCAGGGGGTATTGCTGATTTTCGCGATCGTCTGCGAAAAGCTGCTTAACCGCCCGACACGCGCAGGAGCAAGCTCATGAATAAATCAACCCTCACGGCGCCCGGCGAAGGCCGTGTCGATCAACGCGGTAGCAGCCGCTTCAACCCGGAAGCCGTGGCGCCGTTGCTGCTGCTGGCGGTGACCGTGTTGATGATCCTGTTCTCCCGCGTGATTAGCCCCGCGCTGGGCTCCTGGGCGCAGGTATTGATGATCATTACCCTGACCTCATTTCTGTTGGTGGTGGCGTTTGGCCAGGGGCTGGTGATCCTGGCCGGCGGCATGGATTTGTCGGTGGCTTCACTGTTTATGTACGGCGGCGTGATGTCGGCGGGCATGATCGGCAGCAGTGGCGACAACATCGCCTATATGCTGCCCTTTATCCTGCTGTCTGCGGCGGCTATCGGCGCCATCAGCGGGCTGGGGATCACGCTGCTGCGCATCCCGCCGTTCATCATGACGATGGGCACCGGGATTATCGTGGCCTCACTGGCCCTGGGCGCCAGCGGCGGCAGTACCCTGGGCGCATCGCCCCGGCTGCTGACCGAGCTGGTGAAAGGCAACCTGTTCGGCGTCCCGTGCATTGTGCTGTTCTTTATCGTCTTTAGTCTGCTGGGGCTGGCGATACAAACCCGCACGGTGTTTGGGCGCAATTTGTATGCGCTGGGCGGCAGCGCGGGGGCGGCGAAGGTCAGCGGTATCCCGGTGGGGGCGACTACCGTGGGTGCTTACGCGCTGAGCGGCCTGTGTGCGGCGCTGGGCGGAGCATTGCTCACGGGCTATTCCGACGGCGCAACCCTGCGCATGGGCGATCCCTACCTGTTGCCTTCCATCGCCGCGGTGGTGGTGGGGGGATCGTCGATTCTCGGCGGCAAGGGCACGTTTATCGGCACCATTGCCGGGGCGTTGTTTTTAGTCACCGTGGATTCGGTTATTGCCGCCACCGGGCTCGATCAGGGGTGGCGGTTAATTGTCTCCGGCGCCATTATCACCGTGGCGTTATTGTTCCAGTCCGGTTCGGCAAATTCATTTATTTTTCTGACCGGCAAAACCAGGGCGTTATTTACGCGTTAATAAAACGACGTTATTTCATTCACAATAACAGTGCAATCCAATGTATTTCCGGCAGCGGCCCGGCGGGATCCGTGCGTGCTTAATGCTTGACGTATAACGGGTGAATATTAGGAGTTAATTATGTTTCTGCATACACGTCTTAAAAGATGTGCGGCCGCGGCCGCCATTACGCTGGGGTTACTGGGTTATTTTTCTACGGCGCACGCCGAGGAAGAACCAAAGAAATATAAAATCTACCTGAGTTTAAGCTATAGCGGGAATAACTGGATGAGTGAAACCGCTAATATCATCAAGGCACTGGCGAAGACGCCGCCTTACGACAAAATGGTCGAGTTAACCGAGGTTATTTCCGGCACCGATCCGCAGGCGCAAATATCGGCTTATGAAAGCATGATTGCCGCTAAAGCCGACGGCATTATCAGCTTCCCGATTTCACCCACCGCGCTCAATCGGGTAGTGCGGCGCGGCTGCAGCCAGGGGGTGAAGTTCTTCATGTTTGACTCCACGGTAACGGAAAAATGTGCCTACAACGTGAGCTATATTTCCGCCGGCGCCGGCGAGAATATGGCGCAGGAATTGGTTAATCAGCTCGGCGGCAAAGGGAAGATATTTATGAACCGCGGCGTGCCGGGCACGTCGGTCGATAAGCGCCACTATGACGGCGCCATGCATATCTTCGCGAAATACCCGCAGATCCAGGTGGTGTCTGAATACTACGGCTACTGGGACGATCGCATCAGCCAGCGTGAAACCGCCAAAGCGCTGGCGGCGCACCCGGATGTTGACGGTATCTGGTCGGAACTGGGCGAGGCCGGCGTGCTGAACGCGGTGGCCGATCGCAAAGGCCGCATGATGCCGATCATGGGCGAAAACATGAACGGTTTCCGTCTGGGCTTCCTCAACGCTGATTATCGCCAGCGCGGCCTGAACGGCGTTTCCGCCGGTTCACCACCCGCCACGGCCGGTTATGCTTTCAAGCTGATGATGGAAGTGCTTACCGGCAAGCGCAAGCTGGAGCCCACCAATATCGAATATCCATTGCCGTGGGTCACTGCCGATCAGATCAAACTGTGCCAGGGCGGCACCATTGCCAATGGCTGCAACGTGTTTGAAAAAAATCTGGTGCCGGAAGGCTTCTCCACCGAAATCTACCATCCGCAATACCTGCCGGAGATCTCGCTGGATTCAGCGCTGAAAGGCATCCCGACGCCGGGCGCCACCATCCAACCGTTGCCGGCGGAGATCGTTAAAGCGGCGGATGAGCCGGGCATTAACTGCGAACGCTGCCAGGCGGCGCCGGATCAGTACAAGCTGACCAAAGTGCAGCCGACCGTTCAACCCTGATCCCCATATCCCGGTGGTGCCTGCCACCACCGGGAAGGAGGTACCCGACCATGCAACAACTGATGTCAGAAGGTATGCAGCTTTCGGCGGTCGCCAAATCCTATGGCGCGACCGTGGCGCTGGAAAGCGTCTCAATGCACATTGCGCCAGGGCAGGTTCAGGCGATTTTGGGGGAGAACGGGGCGGGGAAATCGACGCTGGTGAAAATCCTGTCCGGCGTAGTGGCGCCCAACGCCGGCAGCATCACGCTGGAGGGCAAGGCCTACACGCCGCGCACTCTGGTGCAGGCGCGCCATACCGGCGTCAGCACCGCCTTTCAGGAGCTTAGCCTGTTACCCAACCTGAGCGTGGCGCAGAACTTTTTCCTGCCGAAGTCATTAAAGCAGCAGATCGTCTTTAGTTCGCCCAAACGGATGTTGAGCCAGGCGGAGCAGATCCTGGCGGATCACAACGTTTTTGATATCCCGGCCGGCGCCAGCGTCGACAGCCTTTCTCTGGCAGCGCGCCAGCGGATCGAGATCGTGCGGGCAATGCATTATCGCCCACGGCTGCTGATCCTGGATGAGCCGACCGGTGCGCTGGCCGATGTAGACTGGCTGTTTGCCTTGATTCGTCGCCTGACGGCGATGGGCACCGCGGTGCTGTATATTTCCCATCGCCTGGCCGAGATCCGCGCGATCGCCAGCCATGCCACGGTGCTGCGCAGCGGCAAAACCATCTCGACGGTGCAGCTGGCGCAGGTCACCAATGGCGATATCTTTGAAATGATGGTGGGCCGGCGCTCTGCGCACAGCCAGGCCGCCGCGCGGGCGACGCCGCAGCGGCAACAGGCGGCGCTGGTGGCCAACGATCTGTGCGGGCAAAATTTCCGCGATGTGTCTTTCCAACTGTTTAAAGGCGAGATCCTCGGCGTGGCCGGCCTTGAAGGGCAGGGCCAGCGCGAACTGTTCCGCACGCTGGCGGGCCTGATGCGCCCGCAGGGCGGGCAAATGCTGCTGCAGGATCATGAAGTTACGCTGCGTAACCCGCGCGACGCGTTGCATAAACATGGCGGCATCGCCTTTGTGGCCGAGGATCGTAAAAGCGAGGGGATTTTCCCCACGCTCTCGACGGCGGCAAATGTCACCCAACCGGTTTTGCAACGTTTTGCCCGCGCGGGGCTGATTTTCGGCGATCGCGAGCGGCGATCGATCCAAAGCGTCGCGCCCGAAGTGGAACTGAGTGAGCGCTATTTGAACTTCAAAATCAGCAACCTTTCCGGCGGCAATCAGCAAAAGGCGTTGATTGCCCGCGCGCTGTTGACCGGCGCAGAAACGCTGCTGCTGTTTGATCCTACCCGTGGCGTTGACGTGGGCACCAAAGAGATCATCTACCAGGCGATCAATCGCTTTGCCGCTAAAGGCGGGGCGGTGCTGGTGTATTCCACGGATCTGGCTGAATTACAGGCGCTGGTGGATCGCTGCCTGATCATGTATAGCGGGCGGATCGTCGCCGATCTTCCGCGGGAGCAGCTTGATGAAGGAGAGATGGTCGGCTTTATGACCGGTAACCGTGCGGGCTAAGGAGATTTCCCGCGCCGATGGGCCGCGGGAATGCCATCGTGGGCGTTATCAAGCGCACCGATACCGGCATTGCGCTGTATGCCATCGGTGCGGATGACACCGCCGCCGGGCTGTCCGGCATCGGCGTGAAGTGGGCGCGCTGTAAGGCTTTCATCCTGGCCGGCGGCATGGATTTGTCGGTGGCTTCACTGTTTATGTACGGCGGCGTGATGTCGGCGGGCATGATCGGCAGCAGTGGCGACAGCATGATGCGGCGTGCGATATTTGACTCAGAAACTTGCGATATTTGAGTATCAATTGGGCGTGTTAGAAATTCCGTGTCACGATAAGTTCGTTATAGCGTAATCACCTTATTCAGCCGCCCATCAAAATAAATGGCTAACTGCGATAAGGTCAAGTTCCAGTTCTGAATCGGCATGGTCCATTTCTTCTGCGCATTCATCAGCCCCAGGTAAAGCACCTTTAACAGGCTGTTTTCATTCGGGGAGGCGCCTTTGGTTTTCGTCAGCTTACGGAACTGCCGGTGAACTGACTCGATGGCGTTGGTGGTGTAAATCACCTTGCGGATGTCTGCCGGATAGCGGAAGTAGGCCGACAGATTTTCCCACTTGCGACGCCACGATTGGAGCACCACCGGATACTGCTGGCCCCATTTCGCCTCCAGCGCATCCAACGCCATTTCTGCCGCTTCTTTTGACACCGCACGCTTCCATACCAATACAACAAGGCGGGAGATTGGCAAAATACGCCAACATTTTTGAGGGCGGCAACTGTTTTTTGAGCACAGTCTTACCCTGTGCATCAATGTCGTGGAGTTGAAAGACGCTTTTTGCCAGATCGATACCAATCGTTGTAATCTTCATGGTGGACGCTCCTGTTGTAAAATAGTGTGCTATGACACAACCATTTTGGCACATTGATGCCGGTTAAATGGGGGCGTCCATTCCATTAGAATGGTGTACAGGCTCCGTTAATCGTTTCTAGCAGTTGCTCCAAAGATGATACCCCTCACATCCTGATTCGCCGCGACATACGGCGTGGATGTGAAGGGTATGGAGTGTGTTATTTAGAGGCTTATCCGATCAGCGCTTTTGCTTTAGCCCTGATATCTGCAAGTTCGGCAGCACTGACTATCCCTTTTTTGGCAACCTTCCTTGCCCGCCAGTCTATGCATGTCACCTGATCCGCCAGTGCCACGCCGTCCCTATCACCCGCGATTTCCACCTCAAATGGATAATCCTTAGCCTTTGTCGTGCATGGAACGCACAGCAATAGCCCAACCTTGTTGTTGTAGGCAAAAGGTGACAAGACAACAGCTGGTCGGCGTCCGCCCTGCTCATGCCCTTCTACCGGATCGAAGTCTAGCCAGATTAAATCACCGGCATCAGGTACAAAACGCGATACCATTAGATCAATTCCTTCCCAACCGGTCCACCAAAATCCACTTTCTCATGCAGATTTTCATCAGTTATTCCAACTAACAACGCATCTAACGAATACTCTTTCGCTCGTACCGGAACGATCACAATACGGCCATTTTCTACGACAATATCCACAGTATCATCAACATTCAGCGCTGCTGCTTTCATAATCGCCGCTGGCAACCTTACAGATGGGCTATTGCCCCATTTTTTAACCACTGACTGCGCCATAATTCATTCTCCACAAGATGTATATACGTTTGGATATACATTAAGCCGGGTTAAAAAAAGAGTCAACATTGTTGATACACTGAAAAAATCACAATCTCCGCACCACAGCTGCTCTAATCACAAACAGGAGCTGTTATGGAACAGAACGGTAATCCCCCCAAAAAAGCAGAGTATTCAACCGGTTTTGCAACGTTTTGCCCGCGCGGGGCTGATTTTTGGCGATCGCGAGCGGCGATCGATCCAAAGCGTCGCGCCCGAAGTGGAACTGAGCGAGCGCTATTTGAACTTCAAAATCAGCAACCTTTCCGGCGGCAATCAGCAAAAGGCGTTGATTGCCCGCGCCCTATTGACCGGCGCAGAAACGCTGCTGCTGTTTGATCCCACCCGTGGCGTTGACGTGGGCACCAAAGAGATCATCTACCAGGCGATCAATCGCTTTGCCGCTAAAGGCGGGGCGGTGCTGGTGTATTCCACGGATCTGGCCGAATTACAGGCGCTGGTGGATCGCTGCCTGATCATGTATAGCGGGCGGATCGTCGCCGATCTGCCGCGGGAGCAGCTTGATGAAGGGGAGATGGTCGGCTTTATGACCGGTAACCGTGCAGGCTAAGGAGATTTCCCGCGCCGATAGGCCGCGGGAATGCCGCCAGAGCGCCGGTTGTGGCGCAACCGTGGGCGTTATTTCCGCGCCAGGAGGGTGGCGAAACGCAGGCGGATACGGTTGCCTTCGGCATCGGTTTTATGCAGTGCGCCCACGTCCTCATTGTATTTGATGATATCCCAGCCCTGGTAGGCGTTTTTCAGCTCGCCGGGCTTAAAGGTGAACGGGAAGGGCAGCGGGCACGGGTAGTCAGGGGTATCCATTGCGGCGACGATCAGGTTATAGCCGCTGGGCACGGTGCTGGCCTGCATGTCCAGCAGCAGGCGCGGTATGGCGGCCGGCTCCAGGAACATCATCACCACCGTTGAGAGGATAAAATCATACTGGCCGCTAAGGCGCAGGCTGTTGAGATCCCGCTCGGCGGCGGTGATGTTGCTCAGCCTTTCTTGATCGATAATGCCGTTGAGCGTGGCGATGCTCAGTGGGTTTTTATCCCAGGCGGTTACGTTGAAGCCTTTCAGGTTCAGATACAACGCATTGCGCCCGCTGCCACAGCCCAGATCCAACGCGTTGCCGGGGGCGATCTGCTCCACGGCTGCAATGACTTCAGAGTGGGTGCGCGTCAGGCCGTGTTTTTTCTGGTAGTAGTCTTCCGCGCTGCAGTAAAACGCCAGTTGGCAGAGCATATCGGCAGAACAGGAAACGATGCGGTGCCATTGCTGCGGCTCCACGAACGGCGGCTGGCTTTCCGGGGTGAACTGCAGGGTTTGAGTGGTTTCCCCGGCTTCGGTCATCAGTGCAAAATCCAACGTGCCGCGCAGTATCCGCAGCCTGGCCCAGGTGCCGGCCTGCGTGTTGTGCTTTTGCCGGAAAGCCGCGGGCAGCGTGGCGTTGTCCCATTGCGGCATGGTTTTATAGCAGAATAGTGTTTCCATGGGTTTTCCCCTGATGTGGCGCCGGTTTCGGCCTGATGATGATTAATAAGATGCATGTAAAATACACCTTATTGGCAGTGATTAACATGGCCGGCAGGCGTTTTTCCGCCGTGTGGGCTGGATCATAATGCCCGGCTGGGATAACGTCACCGCAGTCTATTCGATGATCTTCAGGGAAAAAATGCCAAATTACCGTATTTTTGCGCCGCGTGGCTGCGTGCTGGCTGCGTTGCTGGCGCTGGCCGGCTGTACCAGCAAAGCACCCGAGGCGCCGGCGCCGCGCCCGGCGGACGTTAAAGCGCAATTGGGCCGGCTGCTGCCGGCAAATGCCAGCGATCGCCAGGGCTGGGCCACTGACATTACCGCCGCCTTTGTGGCGCAGGGCATCCCCGCCAGCAATGAGAACCTGTGCGCGGTATTGGCCGTTACCGAGCAGGAGTCCACCTTCCGGGCTAACCCGCAGGTGCCGGGGCTGGCGAAAATCGCCTGGCAAGAGATCGATCGCCGCGCCGGCCAAATGCATATTCCGCCGTTTTTGGTGCACACCGCGTTGTTGATCACATCGCCAAACGGCAAAAGCTACAGCGAACGTTTGGACAAAGTGCGTAGCGAAAAAGAACTGAGTGAGATCTTTGATGATTTCATCGATATGGTGCCGATGGGGCAGAAGCTGTTTGGCCGCCTGAACCCGGTGCGCACCGGCGGGCCGATGCAGGTCAGCATTGCGTTCGCCGAGGCGCACGCCAAAGGCTACCCCTACGCCATCGACGGCTCGATTCGCCGTGAAGTGTTCAGCCGCCGTGGCGGCATGTATTTCGGCATCATGCACTTGCTTGGTTACCCGGCTGATTACAGCCAGCCGATTTATCGCTTTGCCGATTTCAATGCCGGTTGGTACGCCAGCCGCAATGCCGCGTTCCAAAGCGCGGTCAGCCGCCTGAGTGGCATTCCGCTGGCGTTGGATGGCGATGTGATCAATTACGGCACGGACAAGCCCGGTTCAACCGAACTGGCGGTGCGCTCGTTGGGCAAGCGCCTGGCGATGAGTGATTCGGCGATCCGTCGTGCGTTGGAAAAGGGTAACGAGCAGGCGTTTGAAGACACTACGCTCTACCAGCGGGTTTATGCACAGGCAGATAAGGCCGCGGGTAAAACGCTGCCGCGGGCGATACTGCCGGGCATTTCGCTGGAAAGCCCGAAAATCACCCGTAAACTGACCACCGCCTGGTTTGCCAAGCGGGTGGACGAGCGCTACCAGCGCTGCCTGGCCAGGGCGCAGTAGCCGGCTAGAAGAAGGCTGACCACAGCGATGAAATAGGCATCGCCAGCACCAGCGCCGGCAGCATGTTCGCCACCGGGAACAATTTGATGCCGCAGATGCGTAGCCCGGTCGCCAGCATCATCAGCCCGCCAACGGCAGAGAAATCCGCCTGCATGGCGGTGGTAGTGAGCGGCAGGATAAACACCGCGCCGAATGCCAGTAGCAGTTGGATCGCCATTTGGGGAATGGCGATCAGCGCCACGGCGATCCCCAGCGAGGCGGCGAAAATGGTGGCGGTGAACAGATCGAGAAACGATTTGGCGATCAGCACGCTGGCATCGCCGGTCATGCCTTCGTGCATCGATCCGAAAATGCCGGTGCCGCTGGCGCAAAACAGCACCACAATGGCGACGAACGCGTCCAAAAACTCCTGTTGGCCGCCGGCCGGCGCTGAGCGCGCGGATGAACGCGGGGCGATAAGCCCGCGCGCCCAACCGGCAAGGCGGCCAATGCCGCGCTCAATGTAGCAAAGCTCGCCAATCAGGGCGCCAAGCACCAGCGACAACACCATCACCGGCATGTGCGCCACTTTGACAATCAGCACCACGCCCATGCCCATTGAGGCAATGCCGAATGTTAAAGGCAACGCCAGGCGCACCCGCTCCGGCAGTTTGTTGCTTAGTACGGCGCCGGCGATGCCGCCCAGCAAAATTGCCGCCGCATTGATAAATGGCCCAACAACCATAATTCCCGTCTCCCAAAATTAAAATATTGCCCCTGCCATACGCCTGCGCGTTGCAGCCGCCACTATACACAAAATCATTCAAGGTGCATCGAGGCGGCAAGTGAGGAAATCCCCGGGAGCATAGATAACTCTGTGACCGGGGTTGCTGAACGCAGCCAACAAAGCGGCAGCTTGAAGGGTGACGTGTATATATCTGCCGGCATTAAAATTACCCGCCTGCTGGTGGTGCGCTAAACTTTTGTCATAAACGCGTTGGTTTTGCCCGTTACCCTACAAATTATTTCGAGTATAGGTTTTTTCTGATAGAGCGCGGTACCGGATATGGGCAGAATCGCTGACACCCGAGATATTGCACATGCCGCTAGGTGAAGCCATACCTAATATCACACGCTGTCAGCCGTCTGGGATCGAGTAACCACCCGCATGCCTGCAACGTGCAGTATGACGGGGATAGGCCGTTGATATTCATGCCTCTGGCGATAACGAAACTTAATAGACCGTCAACAAGTGATAAAAGTCGCTGGATAAAGAAAATACAGTTCTTGATATTCTCCATACGATCGGTAAGAATCCCCGGCCTTAATTTATGCAGGAGTTCTATGATGTTTTTTAAACGGACACTTTTGGCTTGCTCCCTGGCGTTGATATTTCCTGCACTGCCTTCTTATGCCGAGGTTAGTGCAGAAAATGGCAATGTGCAGCAGACGGAGAATCCGGGGTTGTGGCAACGCTTCAAAAGCAATGTGGCGGAAACCTGGAACAACTCGCCGAATCATGACGTATACCTGCCGGCGATTACCTGGCATAACCGTTGGACTTACGATCAGGAAAAGATCGACAAGTACAATGAGCGGCCGTGGGGCGCAGGCTATGGTATTTCGCGTTTCGATCAGGACGGTGATTGGCACGGTATTTATATCATGGCATTCAAGGATTCCTTCAATAAATGGGAACCGATTGGCGGCTATGCCTATGAGAAAATCTGGCGCCCGCTGGATGATAAAGATTTCCGGCTGGGGTTAGGTTTTACCACCAGCGTTACCGCACGCCATAACTGGGACTATATTCCGATCCCGGCGCCGCTGCCGTTGGCTTCTATCGGCTATAAGCGGTTGACCTTTCAGGCCACGTATATTCCTGGCACATACAATAACGGCAACGTATTCTTCGCGTGGCTGCGCTGGCAGTTTTAACCCTGCAAGGGCCGGTAACGCGGCCCCCTGCGATATCGCCCGATATTTTCTTCCTCTATTCCTAAAATACTGCGTTGGCCAAGATAAAAGGAACTTGTCGGCGTGGTGGGCATCAATATAGCGCTTAATAGGATTATTTGGCTTTTAACGTATAACGCTGATTTTTGGCTGTTATCATGAAGAAAAAACAGGAGTTTTCGCATTATGAGCAACAAATATCGTGTATTGCTGGCGCTGGCATTGAGCGCAACCATGGCCTGCGGTGCCGCCCAGGCGGCTGGCCTGATGGATTCCCTCAGCAGTGCGGCGGGTGAGTTGAGCAAATCGGGGAGCAGCGATAGCGGCAGTACCTCTCTGTCTTCATTAACCGGCCTGCTGAACGGCGGCAATAACGCATTGAGTTCTGGCAGCATGACCAACGCCGCCGGCGTTCTGCAATATTGTGTGAAGAACAACGTGCTGTCGCAAAGCGGCACCGAAACGGTGAAAGACAAACTGTTGGGTAAGCTGGGCATCAGCAGCAGCGAAAACGCCAATAGCCAGGATTACCAGCAAGGGCTGGGCGGCCTGTTGCAGACCCGCGAAGGCAAGAGTGTGGATCTCAACAGCCTGGGCAGTTCGCAACTGACAGAGAAAGTGAAACAAAAAGCCTGCGATCTGGTGTTGCAGCAGGGCAAAGCTTTTATTTCCTGATCATAGACGGCGCGGCCGCCGCGCCGGTAATTCAGACGCTGTTAGCCAAGGTGGGCAACATGAATAAAACGTTGGTTCCTTCCCGCATTTCCCCTGCGCGGCGCACGATTGCCGCCTACTGCCTGCCGCTGTTGGCGGCCGTTACATTGCTGCCTGGGTGCAGCCGTGCGCCAAACCGCGAAGCACCGCCGCCGCCGCGGGCGACGATCGGTATGGCGAACCCCGCAGACGTTTATTGTACGCAAATTGGCGGTACGCTCTCCGCCAAAAAAAATGACCAAGGGCAGTACAGTATCTGCACGCTGCCAAACGGTGAGTCACTCGACAGCTGGGCGCTGTTCCGCCGCGATCACCCGGTGCAAAAATAGCCGCAGTTAAAACCCGCCGTTGCCGATCGGGTGGAACGGTATTCCCTCCGCCGCCGCCAGTTGCAGGGAAAGCCGCTGTTGCGGCGTTTTATCCAGGGTAACGGGCGGGGACTGGAAAAAACAGCCGCTGTTGATATCTTTGATTTTCACCACATATTCCTGCGCCGGCGTGATTTTTATATTGAAGCGCCCGCTGGCGGGAATGAAAACCTCGGCCGATTGCTGCGGCGCGTTCTGGGGCTCGAGTTTCACCACCACGGGGAAGTTGTTGTGTTGATTATCCAACGTCAACGGCTGTGCATTGGCGCCGCCCTGGCGCGTTGGCAGGTGCAGGTAGCCGGGGGCGCTCGGCCAGGGTTGGCCGTTGTTATCATGCAGCGGCCCGTCGCAGTGTTCACGCGCCTCGCGGTGCGGTAACTCACGCGTGATGGCGTAATGGCGTAATGGCGCGGCGGCCAGTTCGTCGCTGGGCTGGGGCGCGCGAAGATAGTGCTTGATGCCGAACAGCGCGGCCGCCAGCAGCATAAAGAAAATAAAAATCGTCAGGCGATTTTTGAAGATCCCTCCAGCCAACCTGCCGGGCAATTGGAACAGCCATTTTACGATTTCTACCAGCATCGTTTTTCCTTCGCGCTTAAGTCGTTACGTCTGGGGTAACGTTATTTCACCAGTATAGCCAACATCTTTATTTGCAACGTTTTTTCTGCCGGCGGCATTACCGCGCCCGCCAGTGTTGGTTGGCGTTGCTATCACCGCCTATCACCCTGCATAGGCAACTGAATGAAATACCGGGGGAAAAGCGCGATATTTACGCATCTTTACCTTCAGAGTGATTGAAATATCAACAGTCCGGCCCAATATAATAGCCTGTTCAGCCAAAACAAGGAGCATGTATGGGCATCAGTGAAGAAGAGTCTATCCGCCGGCTTAGCAACGAAAAGAACGCGGTGGGGAATATGGCAAAATGGGTGGCGATTGTCTCTGCGGCTTATTTTATTTTGATGGTGTTTTACGGCCATCCGGTTGACGTTTTGGCGATGTCCGGCACGGTGTTTGTGGTTTCAGCCGTCACTTGGCTGCGCAAACGGCGGAAGGTGAAAATCTATCGGCAGGCGCTGGCGAAAATCGACGATGCGGAGACCGCACAGCAGCCCTGATCGCTACCACCCGCCAATTATCGGCATTTTGCCAGCATTTTGCGCCGGCCGGGCAGCGTTATTGCTGTTTGTTGGCCTTGTGTGAGTTTTCGCGTTGATAGATGCCGGCGGCAAAGCCAATACCCTGCGCGCCGAACACCCTTGATTATCCTCTCTGGCCTCTGTTGGGCTACACCCCTCACATCAAAGAAATGAACCGTCGTCATCGTTGAAGTCGCTATCGAAGCCGTTATCGGTCAAATCATTGTCGTTTGAATAATCCGCCTGCTGGAACCCCGCATCGCCATTATTGAACGTATCCAGATTGTTGGCGGCATCAAACTGCTGCATCGCGCTGTTATCAGCCGGCGTTTCATTGATGATGTTAACGATTTCTTCCGGTTGGGTATGGTGGAACATGCCGGTTAGCATATCGGCCAGCACCACGCCGCCCGCCACGCCCGCCGCGGTTTGTAACGCGCCGCCAAGGAAACCCGCTGCCCGGGAAGGCGCGGCCTGCGGCTGGCTGTATTGTGGGTTGCCCCAGGCCGCGTTATTTTGCTGGGTTGGCTGCGGCGCCTGGGGCGTGCGGTTGCCGCCGCCGAACAGCCCGGCCAGAAAGCCGCCGCTGCCCTGTTGGCCGGCATTATTTTGCTGCAGTTGGGCTACCTGGTTTTCCAGCTCTTTCACCCGTTGATCCATCTGCTTCAGCGCCGCTTCCTGAATGATCAGCGCCTGCGCCATATAATACGGGGCGGCCGGCTGCGCGTGGATGTACTGGCTAATTTGCTGTTCAGCCTGGCGATCCCGCGGGCCTGTTTTTTGCTCTGTGTCTTTCAGGCGGCTAAACAGACCATCGATAAGGCGTTGTTCTTCCGTTTGCATAAGTTAACCTCGCGAAGATGCAAATCACGTGATGAAAATCATCATGGATAACGTCCACCCTAGCGCGTTCATGCGGCGTGATAAATCGCCGGTAGGTAAAGCTATTTGTGAATTTGTTACCAGTTACGGCAGCGGGATTAACATCACTAGCTTCAACCCGCTGTTTTCCGCCGGGTGGAAGGTCATCTGCCGAAAGCGCAACCGGCCTTGCCGGGCGTGAATAAATTCCCGTTCGCCGCCTTCGCGCGCCATCACATCGTGCTGTTGCCACCAGTGATTAAAGGCTTCGCTGTTCTGCGTCATGTGGCGCACAAATGCGCGCATCTCTTCAGTGCCTTGATGGTGGCTGGTTTCGGCGCGAAACTCGGCCACGATGCGTTTGGCGCGCTCATCCCAACTGCTCACCAGGGTTTTTGCCAACGGATGGAAAAACATAAAGTGCAGCAGGTTCGGCGTATCGGCCCGATCGAGCCAGCCGCAGAACAGCTGCTCGGCCTGCGCGTTCCAGGCCACAATATTCCAGGTGTTGCCCAGCAGGTAACTGGGCACGGCGATCTGCTGCACGCTTTGCAGCAGCGCGTCGTTGGTGGTTTCCTGCTGCTGTTCCTGCGCCGGATCGGCTATGCGCGCCAGGGTAAACAGATAGTGGCGCTCGGCCGGCCCCAGGCGCAGCGCTTGCGCAATACGCGCCAGGGTGTCTGGGGAGATGGAGACGTCGCGCCCTTGTTCAATCCAGGTGTACCAGGTGGCGCTGATACCGCTGATTTGCGCCAGCTCTTCGCGGCGCAGCCCGCTGGTACGGCGCCGGGGCGCGCTGGGCAGGCCGAGCATCTCCGGCGTAATACGTTCACGGTGCGCGCGCAAAAACGCGCCCAGGGCCTTGGGGCCGGATAAAGCGTCTGTTGGCATAAGGGTAGTACCTATTCATACTAGGATAACTGGTTATATTGTACCCGTATAATCCCCCGATTATAGTGTTTACACACCATTAAAACAGGGGAAGCAAACATGAGCACCAGTAACAGCCATAAAAACGCGGTCGATCGCCAGTTCGGTGAACAGGCCGGCGCCTATCTGACCAGCGCGGTGCATGCGCAGGGTAAAGATCTGCAACGGCTGGCTGCGCTGCTGGCGGCCGAAGCGGGCGCGCGCGTGCTTGATCTGGGCTGTGGCGCCGGGCATGCCAGTTTCACCGCCGCGGCCAGTGCGGCACAGGTAGTGGCATACGATCTGTCTGCGCAGATGCTGGAGGTGGTGCGCCAGGCCGCGGCAGAAAAAGGGCTGGGCAACATTGTGCAGCAGCAGGGCGTTGCTGAATCCCTGCCGTTCGACGATGCTAGCTTTGATATTGTGATCAGCCGTTACTCGGCCCACCACTGGCATGATGTCGGCCAGGCGCTGCGTGAAGTGAAACGCGTGCTGAAGCCGGGCGGCAAAGTGGTGTTGATGGACGTGGTCTCGCCGGGGCACCCGTTGCTGGATGTTTACCTGCAAACGGTTGAGGTGCTGCGCGATACCTCGCACGTGCGTGATTACGCGCCAGGTGAATGGTTGAGCATGTTCACTGAAGCCGGGCTTACCATCAGCGGCGTGACGGCAGACCGTTTGTTGCTGGAATTTAGCAGTTGGGTGGCGAGGATGCGCACGCCGGAGCACTTCGTGACGGCGATCCGTGCGCTGCAGCAGGGGGCTTCGCAAGAGGTGATGAACCATTTCGCTATCCAACCGGACGGTTCATTTTCCACGGACATCATGATGATTACCGCCAGTAAGGGGTAAGCGCCAACGGGCAGCCATAGCGGCTGCCCGCTGCTATGCTATGAATATCCAGGGAAAAGAATCTGTTTTCCCATTGGTGAGTAATCTTTGCCAGCGAATGTTACCCGTTGAATAATGATATTATTTCGCCTGCGGTTTTATCCCGATGGTAGGTTTGACGCATTTTCTCCTTATTTCTCTCACAATAATTGATGTTCTTTACATCGAATTACGTCGGTTTTCATTGGCTGGTTAATAATTAATATCACTGACGTTCAGTCAGCCAGAAAATAGGAGACAATGATGAAATTATTACCTACCATCGCCGCCGTTGTGATCGCGACAGCCTCTTTCTCCAGCCTCGCGGCGTCTTTATCGCCAAAGCAGGTCGATAGCGAACAGGCGCTTAACCTGCAAAGTATCGGGGTCGTTTCTGTTTCCGGCATCACCGGTTCTACAGATGATGCAATCCATGTGCTGAAAGAAAAAGCAGCGCAAGACGGCGCTTCCTATTATCGCGTCATTGGGGTGGATACCCCGGGGGATTCAAGTAATTGGCGCGGCAATGCGGAAATTTATCGTTAATAAATCAGGAAAGGTATTTCCCATGCTATTAACAACCCGCCATAATATATACCCAAAATAATTCGAGTTGCAGGAAGGCGGCAACGCCGCGAATCTCCAGGAGCTTACTTCAGTAAGTGACTGGGGTGAGCGAGGAAAGCCAACACACCTGCAACTTGAAGTATGAAGGGTATAAACGGTTGTGAATAATACCCAGCACGGCTAACGTTAGACAGCCCGCGGGTTATTATTGCAGCCGTTTTTTTCTGTCTCAAATATGCCTGTTGCATTTTATTACAACTGTTTGGGCCGCTTTCGGATTTATTTTAATGAAACGCTAAGAATTTCGGCTCAGATTAGAGGCTTCCAATCAGAGGAGGCTCGAATGTTAAATGCGACGCGGCTGCAGTTGAAGAACCATTTTTCCTATATCCAGCAGTTTATGGCAGCACCTCGCACCGTTGGCACCCTAATGCCTTCCTCCCCCTGGCTTTGTCAGGCGATGCTCAATCAAGTGGAATGGACCCGCGCCTTGTCGATTGCCGAGCTGGGCGCCGCCGATGGGGTATTGACCAAGCGTATTCTGGCCCGTATGCGTGCGGATGCGGTGTTGGACGCCTACGAAATCCAACCCGGCTTTGTGCGCCAACTGCGCCAGATTGACGAGCGTCGCCTGCGGGTGATGGCGCATTCCGCCGAGCAATTGAGCCAGGACTATGACGTGATTTTCTCTTGCCTGCCGCTGTTGTCGATGCCGGTAAAGGTCAGCATGCGTATTTTGCAGCAGGCGCAGGCCAGGCTACATGCGCGGGCGGGGGTGTTGGTGCTATTCCAATACAGTCCGCTGTCTGAAAAGTTGCTGTCGCGTTATTTTTATTGGAAAAAGCTGCGCGTGGTGCGCAACTTCCCGCCGGCGCTGGTGTACGTATGCACCCCGATTAAAGGCGTTTGACCATGATCACGACGTTGCCGCCAGGTTGTGTGCGGCGTTCGATCGCCTGCCAGCCCCAACGGGCATAGAGCATTTCTGCTGAATCCGTTTTCAGGTATAACGCCGGGTAATGCCGTTGCCGTGCCAGGCGTTCGATAGCCTGCGTCAGGCGTTGTGCAATGCCTTGCCGCCGATAGTCCGGGTGGACAAATAGCCCTGTCAGCCAGGGTGAAAGCGGCATACGGTGGTGATCGTCACTGGGCCACAGGCTGGCCATCGCCAGTGGGGTAGGGCCGGCCACCATCAGCAGCGTGGCATGATCGGCGCTTTGCCGCGCGCACAGCCGAAAGCGCTGGCGTGCCTGTTCCAGCGTACCACCGTGTTGTGAGCCCCATTGTTCAAACGCCCAGGCGGCGCAAACGTCAATAAACTGGGGAACGTCGGCCAGAGGCACAATGCGTTGCGGCATCTTTTTCTCCCGTTTTCCCGCTATTTCTCCCGCTTTATCACCGTATATTGCGTTTTTTTAACTTTCTAAATCGGTTTAAGATTGCCGCTTATTGAAAGCGTTAATATGAATGATTATTATGCGCAAAATTTTTCTTATTGATATAAATCATGCGAAATCCCCTCATTTTATGCCTCTTTTCCCTGCTATTCGCTGTAATCAACGTACAGGCGAAAACCGTTACCGATATCCTGGGCCGCCAGGTCAATGTGCCGGACAATCCGCAGCGTATTGTGTTGGGGGAAAGCCGCATGCTGTATACGCTGGCGCTGCTGGAGCCGGGGAACCCGGCGCAGCGGGTCATCGGCTGGCCGGGAGATCTGGCGCGTTATGATGCGCAAAGCTGGCAGCTTTACACCGAAAAATTCCCTGCAATTAAACAGATCCCATTAATTAGCCCGGGCAACCTGCGCCAGATTAATGCAGAAAGCCTGCTGCAACTGCGCCCCGATCTGGTCATTTTGCCGCGCTTTGCACGCGAAGAAGGCGACAGCGACATGCTGCTCAAAGGGCTGATGCGCGCCAATATCCCAGTGATTTACGTCGATCTGCGGGTAGATCTGCTGCACAACACGGTGCCCAGCGTGCGCCTGCTGGGCGAGGTGCTCAACCGGCAGCAGCGAGCAGAGCAGTTTGTCGCGTTCTATCAGCAGCATATGGCGGTGATCCAGCAGCGGCTGGCCGGCTATCAGGGCAGCAAGCCCACGGTGTTGCTGCACCTGCACCTGGGGCGGCGCGAGACGTGCTGCACCACGGCTGCCCACGGCAACCTGGGCGATCTGGTGGCCTTTGCCGGCGGTGATAATATCGCCAATGCCAGCATTAAAGGGGTTTATGGCGAGCTGAACCCAGAAACCATCCTGGCCGCCAACCCACAAATTTATATTGGTACCGGCATGGCCGGGCCACAGGGTAAACGCTATTCCAGCCTGCTACTGGGGCCGCAGGTAACACAGCAGGAGGCGGATGAAAGCTTCCACCAACTGATGCAAAACCAGCCCTTGCTTGCCAACCTGCGCGCCGTGAAGGACCACAAAGCCTGGAGTATCTGGCACAACTTTTATCTCAGCCCCTACCACGTGGTGGCGGTAGAGATGTTTGCCAAAGCCTTCTACCCGGCGCTGTTTGCCGATATTGAGCCGGAGCAAACCTTCAAGCAGCTCTACCAACAATTTTTACCATTGCCTTTTTCTGGGACTTATTGGAGTCAGTTAACAAATGAATAATGATAAGCGCCGTCTATGGTGCGTAATACCTCTGGCTGTCTGTGTTTCGGCGCCGGCGAGCGGCGAGGAGCAAAAGACAGAGGAAAAGCTGGTGGTTACGGCCCAGAAAGACGGGGCAGGGGCACAACGTTACCAGCCGATCACCAGCGTAACCGGCACCCGCAGTGAAACCCGTTTGCTGAACGTTCCGCAGGCGATTGACGTGGTGCCGCAGCAGGTGATTGCCGATCAGGCGGTAAGCAATCTGGATGAGGCGTTGTATAACGTCAGCGGGATTACCCAGGGCAATACCCTGGGCGGAACGCAGGACGCGGTAATGAAGCGCGGCTTTGGCGATAACCGCGACGGCTCGATCCTGCGCGATGGTATCCGTTCGGTGCAGGCGCGCAACTTCACGCCGACCACCGAGCGTGTAGAAGTGCTGAAAGGGCCGGCTTCCATGCTGTATGGCATGGGTGAACCCGGCGGTATGATCAACATGATCACCAAAAAGCCGCAGTTGCAGCAGCATACCCATGTGGAAGGCTGGGGCAGTAGCTTTAACGGCGGTGGCGGCCAGGTGGACGTCACAGGCCCGATCGGTACCTCCGGTTTTGCTTACAGGATGATCGTCGATCATGACGAAACCGATTACTGGCGTAACTTTGGCCGCAACCGCCAAACCGTGATCGCGCCATCGCTGATGTGGTATGGCGAGACCACCACGGTGCGCCTGGCCTATGAGCACATGGAATACCTGACGCCGTTCGATCGCGGCACCATTATTGATTCGCGCACCGGCAAACCGGTCAATACGCCGCGCGATCGCCGTTTTGACGAGAGCTACAACGCCACGCGCGGCGATCAGGACAGCGTGACGCTGCAGGTCGACCAAACGCTTAACGAAAGTTGGAAAACCTCATTAACCTATTCCTATAACCGCAACGCCTATAGCGATAATCAGGCGCGAGCAACCGCGCTCAACCCGACCACTGGGGTACTGACTCGCCAAGCGGATTCGACGGCCCACGCCGTGAGCCGCGCGCATGCCGCGCAGCTGACCCTGAACGGCGATGTGGATTGGGGGAGCGTTAACCACCAGATGCTGTTCGGCTTTGATTTTGAAGACAACCGCACCTTCCGCGGCGATATGATCCGTGGTACCCGTGACACCAACTTCAATATCTATAACCCGGTGTACGGTCTGATGCCGGCTTCCACTGCGGTGAGCGCCGCGGACAGCGATCAGCGTGAGAACCTGACCAGCTATGGTTGGTTTATGCAGGACTCAATCCAACTGAATGAAAAATGGTTGGTGATTGGCGGCCTGCGCTACGACTCCTTTGACGTGTACGCCGGCAAAGGGCGGCCGTTCGTCGTGGGCGCCGACAGCTCTGACAGTAAGCTGGTGCCGCGCGCTGGCGTGGTGTACAAGCTGACGCCGAACGTTTCGCTCTACAGCAGCTACACCGAATCGTTTAAGCCGAACTCGTCGATTGCCACACAGATCGGCGCGCTGCCGCCGGAGCAGGGCAAAGCCTGGGAGGTGGGCAGCAAGGTTGAACTGCCTAACGGCGTGACCGGTACGCTGGCGTTATTCGATATCACCAAGCGCAACGTGATGGTCAGTGAGCTGGTGGGCGGCGAGACGGTTACCCGCACCGCCGGGCGCGTGCGTTCACAGGGCGTGGAGTTGGATGTTGCCGGCAATATTACCGATTCTCTTAGCGTTATCGGTACTTATGCCTATACCGATGCGCGCGTTGTGGACGATCCGGACAACAAGGGCAAGGAAATGACCAACGTGGCGCGCCATACCGCTTCACTGTTCCTGACCCAAAACCTGGGATCGCTCGGTCTGTACAGCGGCGATGAACTGCGCGTGGGCGCGGGCGCGCGTTACGTCGGCCGCCGGCCGGGGGATGCGGCGAACAGTTTCTATCTGGACAACTACACCGTCGCCGATGCGTTTGCGGCATATACCATGCCGGTTAACGGTTATCGGGTGAAATGGCAGTTGAACGTGAAAAACCTGTTCGATAAAACCTATTATCCGTCCAGCGGCAACAACCTGCGTGTGGCCATCGGCGAGCCGCGTGAAGTGGTGCTGCGCGCCAGCGTCGATTTCTAACCCCACCGGCGGCGCGCTTTGCCGCCGTGCTCACGGGCCGTGCGCTGTTCAGCGCCTGCCGGCCCGCGAGCCCTGGCATTTACGCCGTTGTAAAGATTGAAATACAGGCGGATGACGGTATGATGCAGCAACCATATCATCAAGTGAACCGTGCACTGGTTAAGCAGTGTACAGGCTTGTGCTCAAGCCATCGTAATCAAGGGACAACCCGTCATGACACAACCCATTTTCATGGTAGGCGCTCGCGGAGCCGGTAAAACGACCGTGGGGCGCGCACTGGCGCAGACGCTGGGCTATCATTTTGTCGACACCGATCTGTTTATGCAGCAGACTGCGCAGATGAGTGTGATGGAAATGGTTGAGAAAGAAGGGTGGCCGGGCTTTCGTCAGCGTGAAACCCTCGCGTTGCAGGCGGTTACCCAACCGCGCACCGTTATCGCCACCGGCGGCGGCGTGATTCTGGCGGAAGAAAACCGCCGCTTTATGCAGCAGCAGGGCATCGTGATCTATCTTTGCTCGCCTGCCGGAGTATTGGCCCAACGGCTGCAGGTTTCCCCGCAAGATGCGCAGCGCCCAACGCTGACCGGCCGGCCGATTGCAGAAGAAATGCGTGATGTGCTGGCTGCGCGTGAAGCGCTGTATCAGGAAGCCGCCCACCACGTGCTGGACGGCACTACCCACCCGGCGCAGGTGGTGGAGCAGATCCTGGCCGTGCTACAGCGCGAGACGGTAAAGTAACTTCCCTGGCCGCCTCGGCCAACCCACGGTATTTTTCTCTATTGAACCGGCCCCGCGCCGGTTCGCCTGCTTGCGCCTGCGGTGGGTGGCGCGTAAAGTAAGCAACAGCGTGACAGTTCTTGCATCAATCAGGTTGTTCAACGGGCCAGCGGGCCTGACGGGTAAATCGACTATGAAAGCGCTCCAGCGGTTTTTTCACCAGCATGCCAAAGCCTTACCGGCCTTTTGGGCGCTGTTGATTATCCTGTTTGAGGCATCAATCGCGCTCTACATTCTGCGTAATTTATAGTTCTCTTCAACGGTGGTTGATCGCTAATCCTCGGTTTAACGTGCAATAAAATTTTCTTCTCCCAGGCCGCCGTGGGATGACTTCATAGATTTTCCCCAACGCTGCCGCAATACCTGCCTGAACGCCGCGGTTTCAGTAGCATTTTCCGCTACGGCCTGCCGCTATTTTCGCGTGAAAAACCAGTGACAGGGCGCGCTCAATCCCCCAATATGGCCTTTCCACAAAGATAATTAGCGGGACGCGTTATGCTGAATGTAAATGAGTATTTTGGCGGGAAAGTGAAGTCGATTGGTTTTGACAGCGATAGCATTGGCCTGGCAAGCGTTGGGGTGATGGCCAAAGGGGAATACACTTTTGGCACCGGCAAGCCGGAAGAGATGACGGTCGTCAGCGGCGCGTTGAATGTGCTGCTGCCGGGCGCCACCGAGTGGCAAGAGTTTAACCCCGGCGAATCCTTCCGGGTGCCGGGCAACAGTGAATTCAATTTGCAGGTGGCCGAAGCCACCTCGTATCTGTGCCGTTACCTGAGTGAGTAAGCCCGAAAGGTTCCGGTAACTGCCGCAACGTGGGCTGGCAAGCCGCCGGCCCACGTTGGCAGGTTAGCGCTGGGCCTCGCCGCCCAGGGCTTCAATCAGGTTCTGGATCAGCGCAGCCAGTTCGCTGGTCATCAAAATAAAGTCGGCGTCAAAGCGTTGGGCGAAATCATCGCGGTCAATATCATCGTTTTGATCGCGCAGCGTATCGGCAAACTTCAGGCGCTTAATCGAACCGTCGTCGGCAATCACCACTTGGATCCGCTCCTGCCAGTCAACCGCCAGCTTGGTCACCAGCTTGCCGGCCTCAATATGCACCGCAATTTCGTCGCTGATCAGGTTTTGCTTTTTGCAGCGGATCACGCCACCTTCTTCCAGTATCGCCTTCAGCTCGGCTTCGTCCTGAATGATAAAACCGGCCGGCAGCTCGCCGGAACGCACCCATTCGGTTAGCGTCAGTTCGATCGGGCTTTCCATGGTCAGCGGCACCACCGGCAATGAACCCAGGCTCTTGCGCAGCAGCGCCAGCGTGTCCTCGGCGCGTTTGGCGCTGGCGGCGTCGACCATGATCAGATTGTTGACGGTGTCGATCCACATAAAGGTTTGGTTGAAACGGCTGAAGGCCCGCGGCAGCAGGCTATGCAGCACTTCATCTTTCAGCGAGTCTTTCTCGGTTTTCTTCAGTTTGCGATGCTGCTCGCCTTCCAGCTTGTCGATCTTGGCCTGCAGTTCCTGCTTGATGACCGGTGAGGGCAGGATTTTCTCTTCCTTGCGGGCGCAGATCACAATCTGGCCGTTGACCGAGTGGGTCAGCGCGTCGCTGTGGGAGCCCATCGGGGAGACCCAGCCAGTTTTCGCCATATCCTGGCTACCGCACGGCGTGAACGAAAATGCGCTGAGCTGTTTTTCCATTTCATCCGCGTTCAGCGCCACGTCGCTGCTCAAACGGTAAACCATCAAATTCTTAAACCACAGCATATTGTTATCCCAGGCTGGGCGTGCATTTTACACGCTGATTCATCAAAAGCAGGGCGGCATGATAACCAATCAGCCGTGAAAAATCGCCCTCTTCCCACGCAATTCCCTCTCCGTCGGGTTCAGCGGCGGGATGGGCGCCGGGGCGTGTGGTGATGCGCAAGCGGCCACCGGCCGCCGCTTAGTCGGTGTCGAGGGAGGGCGTTTCGCTTTCGCTGCGCACCCGCTCGATATGGATCGTCAGGAACAGCATTTCTTCGGTAGTGAGCTGATGCTGGTAGTGTTTCTCTATGTGTTGGTTGATTTTGCCGGCGCAGGCGAACGAGGTGCGATATTTCTCTTTCACCATCTGGTAGAGCGAATCATCGGCGTTGTCGACGTAGTTTTTCCCCAGCAGGCGTTGGGCGAAGAACTTCAGGTGGGTAACGAAGCGGTGGTAGCTTAACGCTTCTTCGTTGTAATCAAATTGGAAATGGTATTTGACGATGTTGAGGATTTCCTGCATCACGCGGGTGATGTGCAAGGTGTTTTGCATTTCGTCGTTCAACTGGGCATTGACCAGGTGCAACGCGATAAACCCCGCCTCATCTTCAGGCAGCGTGGCGCCAAGCCGCTGGGCAATCAGCGCCAGCGCCTCCCGCCCGATCGCGAACTCATTAGGGTAAAGCTTTTTGATATCCCATAGCAGCGCGTTGCGGATGTTAACCCCTTGTTCATGGCGCTGCAGCGCGGAATGAATGTGATCGGTCAGAGTGATATAAGCAATGTTGTGCAGCTTGCCCGGCAGGCGCTCGCGGGCGAGGGTAATGATTTTATCCGCGGTAGTGACGCAGGCTAAAGGGATCTCCGCCAGCAATTGTTTGAAATGTTCGCTCACTTCCCCCTGGTTCAGGGTGAAGACTTTTTCAATCAGGCTCTCATCTACGCTGTCGCCGACTTTCTTTTTAAAGCCGATGCCGCAGCCCATTACTACTGTTTCTTCCGTATGCGCATCAAGCGTAATCACCACGTTATTATTAAGTATTTTAGCGATCTTCATGGCTTTTCCCGGCGTTGTTGCTCGCTGAAAACAAAAAAACCTGACGCCCAGGTATAGCCCCGGATGTCAGGTTTTGCCTGCGCCCCCACATTCTTCTTCGCTACGCAGGCATGCTGTCTTTCTGCTAATGCGCGTGATGTGGGGGATTTACACAGTGACAATCCTGTAACCGCTCTATGATAACGGTTCTCAGTAGCGGTTCAACGCTTTTCACCATGGACTGCCGCCGGGATCACATTTATCAGTCGCTGCCCGACAGCATCATATCTTGCGGTGCGTTGCGGCGCTGAGTTTTGGTCAGCAGGAAGTAAACGTAGCCGCAGGCCATCAGGGCGATAAACAGGCCGCCGATGATCGGGTTAAACCACAGCATGGCGATCAGGCAAACGAAGGCCAGCACCAGTGCGATGGCCGGCACCACCGGGTAGCCGGGCGCCCGGAAGCTGCGCTCCAGATCCGGCGCGCTGCGGCGCAGTTTGAACAGGCTGAGCATGCTCATCAGGTACATCACGATGGCACCGAATACCGCCATGGTGATCATCGCGGCGGTCAGGCTCATCCCCTGCAGGTTGATCACGCCGTCGCTGAAGATCGCGGCAATCCCGATGACCCCGCCGGCAAGAATGGCGCGGTGCGGCGTTCTAAACCGCGACAGCTTCGCCAGCGACGTGGGCAGATAGCCTGCGCGCGCCAGGGCGAAGAACTGGCGGGAATAGCCGAGGATAATGCCGTGGAAGCTGGCCACCAGCCCGAACAGGCCGATCCACACCAGCATGTGCATCCAGCCGGAATTCTCGCCCACGATCATTTTCATCGCCTGCGGCAGCGGATCGTTAATGTTGGCGAGCTTGCTCCAGTCGCCGGCACCGCCGGCCAGCAGCATCACGCCCAGCGCCAGCAGCACCAGCGTCATAATGCCGGAGATATAGGCGCGTGGAATGGTGCGTTTGGGATCCTTGGCCTCTTCGGCGGCCATTGCGGCGCCTTCAATAGCCAGGAAGAACCAAATGGCGAACGGAATGGCGGCGAATATGCCTGCCACGGCCGTGCCGCTGAATGTATTACTGCCGGCCCAGCCGTTGAGCACAAAGTTGCTGAAGCTGAAGCCCGGCGCCACTACCCCCATGAACACCAGCAGTTCGAACACCGCCAGTACGGTAACGCACAATTCGAACAGCGCCGCCAGTTTAACGCCGAGGATATTCAGCGTCATGAAGATCGCATAGGCGCCGACGGCCGCCACCTTGGGGTTCAGCGCCGGGTACTGCACGTTGAGGTAGGCGCCGATCGCCATGGCGATAGCCGGCGGAGCAAACACAAACTCGACCAGCGTGGCCAGCCCGGCGATCAGGCCGCCAGTTTCGCCGAAAGCGCGGCGGCTGTAGGCAAACGGGCCGCCGGCGTGTGGGATCGCGGTGGTCAGTTCGGTGAAGCTGAAGATGAAGCAGCTGTACATGGTCGCCACTAATAGCGTGGTGATCAGGAACCCGAGGGTGCCTGCAACGCCCCAGCCGTAGCTCCAGCCAAAGTATTCCCCTGAAATTACCAGCCCGACGGCAATCCCCCATAGGTGCAAGGTGTTTAGCGTGGGTTTGAGTTGCATGGTCATTGGTGTTCTCCCGATCGAAACGGTGCATAGCCGCCAGACGCCGGTCAACCGGCGCGGGCGGACGTCATTTCCACCGGTCTGGGCCTGCCAGACCGCCCTGCAAGATATTCGGATGCTATCAGTGCACCGAAAAATTATGTTTTTCAAAAAGATACTAGCCATCTTGGCGAGTGTGGCCTTATGGGTAGGGTGTGCTGCTCGCGCAGCCCTTGGGGGGATAATGCCTGTGCAACTGAGGGGAAACTTGACCACGGAATAACGAAAAGGGCCATTTACGGTCAATTTTTGCCATTGAGAAACGCGCTTGCAACCTAAAGTCAATATTTTGCGCCCTGCGGTCAAGCGGGGTGGGCTCGGCCACATCATGCTGGAAGCCTGTTGACCGCTATGGAGTGACGCGCGATGACCGCAACACAGTACGACACGTTGGATAATCATACCCTGCAGCAGATTGCCGAACGCGGGCTGCAGCGTTACGCAGCCACCCTGAACGGCGCTCTGACGCTGTTATGCCGTTCCGAAAACGCTACTTTCAAGCTTGATAGCGCCGACGGACGGCGTTATGCCCTGCGCATTCACCGCGCCAACTATCACCAGTGCGATGAAATCGCCAGTGAATTGGACTGGCTGGATGCGCTGCGTGAACACGGCATCGTGGTGCCGCAGGCGGTCTATGGCGAGGATGGCGAACGAGTACAAACCATCACTTTGGCCAACGGTGAAGTGCGCCACCTGGTGGTGTTCCATTGGATCGAGGGCGATATGCCGACCACCGAGGTGGATCCTCGTGCCTTTCAGCGGTTGGGGGAAATCACCGCCCAACTGCATCAGCACAGTCGCAGCTGGCAGCAGCCGGCGGGCTTCCGGCGTATTATCTGGGATCATCCTTCCATGGTGGGTGAAGCGGGCCACTGGGGGCGCTGGCAGGATGCCCCTAACCTGGCGCAGGCCGATCATCCGGTGATCGAAGCCACGCTGGCGCGCGTTGGCCGGGAACTGGCGCAGTACGGGCAAGATCGCCAGCGTTATGGGCTGATCCATGCCGATCTGCGCCTGACCAACCTGCTGTTGCAGGGCAATGAAACGCGGGTGATCGATTTTGATGATTGCGGATTCGGCTGGTATCTGCACGATTTGGCGGCGGCAATCAGCTTCGTTGAGCATCATCCGCGGGCGGCCGAGTGGGTGGAGCACTGGCTGGCCGGTTATCAGCGCGTTTGCTCACTGAGCGAACAGGATCTGGCGATGGTGCCGACTTTTATCATTCAGCGCCGCATTCAGATGCTGGCCTGGATAGGCTCGCATGCCGAAACGGAAATGGCGCTTAGCCTTGGCGATCGTTGGGCGGCGGAAAGCGTGCGTTTGTGTCGCCGCTATCTGGAAACCGATCTGCTGCCGGTGGGCGCCGCCTAGGCGCACCAAAACCGGGCGGCCCGATGGCGGTGATGTATCGCGGTGGTGAACGGTTAACCGGCAACGGCCAACATTGGGCGCGCACTGGCGTGCTTTAATGTGCCCTGCACGCCGCAGTTTGCCGGCAGCGCGCCGTGTTGGCCTGGTTAACCCGGCGCTGCGGGCAATCTGGTACAGAAGTTGCTTCATTCCCTGAATCATTTTACAACCACAGTGGGATGAATCATGCAGATAGCACTTTCCAGCCAGCCGGGGTTGTTCTCACATCTGGATGCCGGTCTGGCACAAGGCAACCGTGGCGTTCTGGCCGCTGCCGCCAGCGGCCTGAGCGAGTTCATACAGAATAAGGGTGGCGATGTTGATCGGATTTTCGGCATTTCCGGCATTGATGCGGAACAGTTGGCCTGCCCGACGCTCAGTATCGGCCTGACCAACTATTGCCAGGTGCTGGAGCAGGCAGCGCGCCATTCCGGTTGTGATAACTTCGGTTTGCACTACGGCCAGCAGTTTAAACCGCAGTCATTAGGCCTGATTGGCTATGTCGGCCTGTGTTCGCCAACGCTGGAAATGGCGTTGAAGAATCTGGTGACGGCATTTCCCTATCACCAGCACAGTACGCTGACGCGGCTGGTCGATAAGGGGGAATATTATCGCTTCGATTATCAGGTGCAGCACGGCGCTATCCTGTGCAAGCGCCAGGATGCCGAACTGACGCTCGGCATGGTGATGAACCTGATCCGCCATGTGCTCGGCAGCCGTTGGGCGCCGCGCGAGGTGCATTTTGAACATCCGCGGCCGGAGAGCTGGCATGAGCACTGCAAGCTGTTCGATGCCCCGGTGTATTTTGATCAGCCTTACAATTCCCTGATCTTGCCCAAACGCGATCTGGCCCGCGCGATGCCGGAACGTGACGCAACGTTGCTGATGGTGGTGCAGGATGCGATCCGTCGGCTTAACGCGCAGGAGCCGCACCAGACGCTGGTGGACGGCGCGCGCGCCCAGGTGCGCCATGCGTTGCTCAGTGGTGAGCCCGCGCTGGAAATCATTGCGGAAAAAATGGGGATGTCTGCCGGTTCGCTACAGCGCCGGCTGCGCGATCAGGGGCTGACTTTTACTGCGCTGGTGGATAAGGTGCGCTGTGAGCTGGCGACGTACTATTTGCAGCAGCGCCATTTGCCGATTTCTGAGCTGGCGTTGTTGTTGGGGTATTCGGAGGTGAGTGCGTTTTCACGTGCTTTCCGGCGCTGGTTTGGTATCAGTCCGCGGCAGTGGCGGCAGGTGCCGAATTGAGGGGGAGGGCGTTTCGTTAACGTTCTTTGTTGTGTTCGGGGAGGGGGTTCAGTCGCTACGGCATCGTGGTTATCTATCACGATGCGGCGGGTTACAGAGTGTGGTTTCGTTAATGTTCTTTGCTGTGTTTAGAGAAGGTTTCGGTCGCCATCATATCGTAGCTTTTTGTTGCACTGCAGCTCGCGCCCGAGTTAGGGGCCGTGGGCTGTATGAACCGGGCACATAGGTTACAGATCTGACCAGCCTCATAGGTAACGCATTTATTCTTTAATCAGCCCGGATTATACGATGGTTCTGTCTATCGTACCGGGCCAATACCAACTCCCCGAACCCTATTTCGTCCGTGTCATCGTCAACTTCTTTCATCCACACCCATTCATACCTGAGGGCCTCCGATAGGAAGATTCGTCGGCCGTTGAACCATAAATCACCTTTCACTTCCACACGCAGTAACTTCGCCCCCTTTGGTACCGGCATCTCCTTTTGTGCCCCAGTATAAATCCGGGGGGAAGGACACCAGACTGATTGGGGCGTTTTTCCTCCCAGAGCCTTATGTGGCCGAACTTCATTAAATTCTTTTCTCCATGTGTTTAGCCATGTCTGTTGTTCCTCCAGAGAGGCAAATTTATGACACTGTTTCATTCCCTCTTTCATTGTTCTGTGCATTCTTTCATGACGTCCATTCTCTGTCGGTTTCCCTGGGCGAATTCGCTCGGGAGTAACACCACATTTGATTAGCCAGATAGACATCTGGCTTAATCCCCACAGCCCGGCACCGGCAAAAGGTGGACCGTTATCGGTGCGTAGAACCTGGGGCAAACCACATTCGTGGAAGACTCGCTCGAGGCAGGGAATGACAAATTTCCCATCGGGTAAATACGTGGCATCACAGGCAAGTACCATTCTGCTGTAGTTATCCGTCAGTGTGAAAGGATGACACCAACGTCCGGTTGTATGGGTGAACTTGCCTTTGAAATCCGCGCTCCAGACATCATTTGGCTGGTTTATCTTATGGAGCACATAAGACCGTTTGGGTTTGTATTTCAATCGATTACGTTTTTTTGTCAGGCCATGGATCTTAAATATGCCCCCAATAGTACTGGCAGCGGGCACATCCGAAACATCCATATTCAAAAGTAATTGTCTTATCTTTTCCGGGCCCCATGTAGGGTGCTGCTGTTTCTTCTCAAGAAGCAATTCCACCGTTGGCAGCGGTATGGAAAGTTGATGATGGCGAGCTCGGGAATGGTCAGAAAGAGAGGAAATATCATCAGGAGAAAATCGGGACAGCCACTTATAGCCAGTTTTGCGACTAATGTTGAAACGGCGGCATAGCTCAGCGACAGAAGTATCGCCCTTCAGACAAGCGGTGACAAATTGCAAACGTTGCATGGTAACACTCTCAGGCCAAGGCACAGTAAACCTCCCTATCTCGTTAACTGTGCCAGTTATAACCTGTTACCCATGTGCCCGGTGTAAAGTGTTACCCATGTGCCCGGTTCATACAGGCCGCGGCCCCTAACGACCCACGCCTGCGCCATATCAGGCGGCCGCTGCGCGGCTGCCCTCACTGTGTCACTTCGCATCACGGCCGGCTACGACAGGCGTCCCTGCCTGTCTCGCCTGAAACCGCCGTCCTGGCGGTTTCGCCTATGCTACGTTCCGCCGTTCGGCGCCTTCAATGGCTTCCACACCCGTGCTCCACTCACCTAATGAATCGTCTTTGATTGTGTCAAAATCGGCGGTTAGGTTGCCCGGTGGCGATAGATTGGGGTGTTGACGTTTAGCGCGCATCTTGGGCTGCCGAGCAAGGCACCGTTGCCAGGGGCAATCGGCCACGGACGGCCGGTTGAGGCGAGACAAACAGGGATGTTTGTCGTAGCCGACCCGTCCGGCGACGGGGACGCCGCGAGGGTACCCGCGCAGCGGGCAGGCCATGTTAAGCGCAGGCCGGGGTGTCGGGGCCGGGCCTGCGGCCCTGACAATTGCCTGCCACTATTGCCGCAGAGAAACTCGATACTATTAAGGCAATTCTATTTACGCTGGTGGTGGCAGAGTACCGTTTCGGCAATGTTCTTTGCCCTGACCGAGAGGGTTTCGGTCGCTATAACTCGGTCGTTTTTTGTGGCACCGTAGCCCGCGCCCAAGTTAGGGGCCGTGGGCGCGGCCCCTAACGACCCACGCCTGCGCCATATCAGGCGGCCGCTGCGCGGCTACTCTCACTGTGTCACTACGCATGAACGGCCGGCTACGACAGGCGTCCCTGCCTGTCTCGCCTGAAACCGCCGTCCTGGCGGTTTCGCCTATGCTACGTTCCGCCGTTCGGCGCCTTCAATGGCTTCCACACCCGTGCTCCACTCACCTAACGAATCGTCTTTGATTGTGTCAAAACTGGTGGTTAGGTTGCCCGGTGGTTTATGCCACCCGGAACTGGCTTTCGAGCTTACTGACCCCCAGCCCATTGATCTTTTTCACCTTTATCTGCACTGGAATGCGCTCCTTCATCGCCTCGACGTGGCTGATCACGCCAATGGTTTTCCCGGATGCATTCAAACTGTCGAGGGCGTCCAGCGCGGTATCCAACGTTTCGGCATCCAGCGTGCCGAAGCCTTCATCCAGAAACAGCGAATCGATGCTGGTCTTGTGGCTGACCAAATCGGACAACGCCAGCGCCAGTGCCAGGCTGACCAGAAAGCTCTCACCGCCCGACAGCGTGCGGGTATCGCGCACCGCATCCGCCTGCCAGGTATCCATCACTTGTAGCTCCAGCGCATCGCTGGTTTTACGCTGCAGCAGATAGCGGCCGTGCAGCCTGGCTAGCTGCAGGTTGGCCAGATACACCAGATGATCGAGCGTCAGCCCTTGGGCGAACTTGCGGAATTTGTCGCCTTCTTTCGAACCGATAAGCTGGTTAAGGTAGCTCCAGTCGTCGCAATACTGCTGGCTTTGGGCGATCTGCTCAAACAGCGCCTGTTGGCTGATGCGCCGTGCGGCGTCGCTTGCCAACTGGCTTTGCACTTCGCCCTGGCGCTGCTGCAGCGTTTTCAACCCTTGCGCCAGATCCGCCAATGCCTCGGCTAACGCGCCGGCGTCGGCATCGGCTTCATCCATGTCTTGCGGCCGGGTTTGCGTATGCTGTTCCAGCGTTTGCTGAGCCTGCGCCAGCAGCGCCTGGGCCTCGGCCTGCTGCTGCTGCAGCCTTTCTTTCAACTGTTGTAGCTGTTGGCGCTGTGCGTCATCCAGCAAGGCGGCGGTAAATGCCGCTTCATCGTCAAACTCGCTGGCCGATAGCGCTTGCTGCCAGTGTTGTTCAGCCTGTTGCAGACGCTCGGCCCATTGCCGTTGCTGTTTTTCCAATTCGGCAAGCTGCCCGGCCAGGCGATCGCTTTGCACCTGGGCCTGCTGCAACCGCTCCGCCGCCTGGCTGCTGGTTTGTTCGCACAACGCCTGGCGGCTGCGCAACTGCTCGCGCACCTGTGTGACCTGCTGTTCGCCAAATAACGCCAGGCGTTGCGCACGCAGTTCGCCCAGCGCTCGCGTGCTTTCCTGACATTGCTGCTGCAGGCGTTGCTGCTGGCTTTGCGCCTCACTGAGGTTTTTCTCCAACTGGCCGCGGCGTTCGTCCAGCAACAGCTGTTGCTGTTGGCTGCGCTGCTGTTCCTGTTGCAACGCCGCCAGCGCGTCTTTGGCCTGCTGCACTGCCTGGAGCGCCTGTTCGTGCTGTTGCAACTGTTGCTGACACTGGCGTTCCTCGGCTTCGCAGCTTGCCAGCCAGGCTTCCAGCTGTGTGCCTTCATGCAGGCCGAAGCCCAAATTCAACGGCGCGCTGAGGGCTTGCCAATCGTTGGCATGTTCCGCCTGCTGCCGTTCGTCCTGTGCGATGGCCAGCTGCAGGCGCTGCTGCTGTTCTTGCAGGCTTTCGCTGCGGGTGCGCAGCTCGGTGCCCTGGCGTTGCAAATCTTCGGTGGTTTTGCGTATTTCCACCAGGCGCCGTTCGGTTTCCGAAGGTTTAGCCGCCTGGTACTGCGCAATTGCCGGGTGCTGGGTGGCGCCGCACAGCGGGCACGGCTCGCCGCTTTGCAAATGCGCGCGCTCGGCTTCCAGGCTGACGATGCGTTTTTCCAGCTCCCACCGCTTTTCCACCTCCTGCTCAAGCGCCCGGTGTTGTTTGAACTGCTGGCGGGCCAGCTCGAGCTGTTGTTGTAGCGCGGCGAGCTGGGTTTGGCGTTCGCTGAATTCCTGCCGTTGCGGCTCCAGACGCTGGGCGATTTGCCGCGCCAGGGAGGAGAGCGTGTATAAGCGCTGGCGGGCAGGGCGCTGCTCGGCCAACCTGGCCTGATGCTGGCGCAGCGTGGCCAGCGGTGCGGCGGCCTCCAGCGCCTGCTGTTGCTGCTGCTGCTGCGCCAGCGCGTTCGTGAGCTGTGTCTGTTTGGCCTGGTATTGTTCGGCTTGCGCCGCCAATTGGGTGCGTTCCGCATTGAGCTGCGTTAACTGTTGCTGCTGCTGGCTACACTGCTGCGCCTGAGCGTCGCTGGCCTGCTGCGTTTCCGTCAGGGTTTGCTGCAGCAGGGCAATGCGGCCGTCGAGCGGCACCACTTGTTCGTCAATCAGCGTGACTTGCTGCTGCTGATGCGCGGCATGCGCTTGCTGTTCGGCACGTGCTTTTTCCAGCGCCTGTTGCAGCGGTGCAAGCTGTGCCAACTGCTGTTCCTGCTGCTGCGTAAGCTGTGCGATGTGCTGCTGCATTGCCGCCGCCTCCTGGCTGCAGCGCGCGCGTTGGTCCATTAAGGGGCGCAGTTTTTCCGCCGGTGCGCTGCGTGCCAGGCGTTGCAATTGCGGTTCGGCCTGGCGGTGTTCCTGCTGCACGGCCGCCAGCCGGGCCTGGGCGGTTTGCTGCTGCTGTTGCGCCTGCCGCCACTGCTGTAGCCAGTTCAACGCCAACTGCTGGCGCTGCGTTTGTTGGCTCAGTGCGGCCTCTTGCTCGCCCAGTTCGGCGCGTTGTTTTTCCAGCGCCAGGCGCTGTTCGTCGTTCAGCAGTTCAATACCGCTGGCGCGCTGGTGCAGGGCGTCCAGATCGATGCGTGCTTGCTTGTGCTGCTCAAACACCTGTTCGGACAGCCGGCCGTAAATTTCGGTGCCGGTCAGCTCTTCCAGCAGTTCGGCGCGATCGTTGGCGTCGGCATTCAAAAAGGCGGCAAATTGCCCCTGCGACAGCATCATGGATTTGGTGAAGCGGCCGAAGTCCAGCCCGGTGATGGTGGCGATCAAATCCAGCTTGTCGCGCACTTTGTCGGCGATGATTTTGCCGTCTTCCAGCAGCGCCAGTTCAACCTTCGGCGCCTGCAGGTTGCCTTCCGCCTGGTTTTTGGCGCGGCGCTGGCTCCAGAAGGCGCGGTAGCCGATGCCTTTCACTTCAAATTCCACTTCGGCCAGCGATTCGGCGGTGTGGCGCGTCATCAGTTCGTTTTGGCTGGGGGAGACGTGCAGACGCGGCGTCTGGTGGTACAACGCCAGGCAGATGGCGTCCAGCAGCGTGGTTTTGCCGGCGCCGGTCGGCCCGGTGATGGCGAACAGCCCATTGCTGGCGAATGGCTCGGCGCTAAAATCGATTTTCCACTCGCCCTGCAGCGAGTTTAGGTTTTTTAAGCGCAGGCTCAGGATTTTCATGCGGAAGGCTCCTCATCGGGCTGCGCCAAGTTGGCCACCGTCTGCTGAAACAGCAGGCGGATACGTTGTTGCCGCAGTTCATCCATTTCCGGCTCCAGCGCCAGCCGCCGTTCAAAGACGTCGTCGACGCTCAATTCGTTCAGCGTTTCTTTGTCCTGCTGGGCGATCGCCAGCCGCCGCTGCTCCTTGCTGCGGCGTAGCAGCAGCACTTCCACCGGCAGCGCTTCCGTCATTTGCTGAATGCGCCGCTGAATATCGCTGAGGTAATCCTGGGTTGCCACCTCAATATCCAGCCATACCGGCAGTTCCCCCTGGTAATCGGCGAACGGTTGCAACTGCTGTTCGATCTGCTGCAAATCGCCTTTAATCAGCTGCATCGGCTGGAAGCACGGGATCGCCAGCGGCGTCACCTGCTGCAACTGGCCGTCGGCGAAGTCCACCAGGTAGACGCTTTTACCCGTGCCAAGCTCGTCAAAGCTGAGTGGGATCGGCGAGCCGCTGTAACGGATGTGTTCGCTCTTGGCCACCGTTTGCGCCCGGTGAATATGGCCCAGGGCGATATAATCCGCCGCCGGGAAGTGCTGGGCCGGGAAGGCATCCAGCGTGCCGATATAAATGTCACGCACCGAGTCGGAGGTGGTGACGCCGACGGTGGTCAGGTGCCCGGTGGCGACGATCGGCAGCGTGATGCCCAGCTCGGTACGGCGGTCACAGGCGGCCTGGTACAGCGCCTGGTAGTGGCGGGTAATGGCATCTTGCAGGGCGAGCTGTTTTTGCGCGCCGGATTCCCCCGCCTGGCTGGTGAGCAGATCGCGCGGGCGCAGGAAGGGGATAGCGCACAGCACGGCGCCGGGCTGGCCGTCCCGCTGGTGCAGTACCACGATCTGTCGCTCCAGATCGGCCTGTGCGCTGGCCACCACGGTAGTATTCAGGCAGGAAAGTAGCTCGCGCGATTCATTAAGCGTCGCCACGGAATCATGATTGCCGCCCAACACCACCAACTGGCAGCCGGTGTGCTGCAGCTCGACCACGAAGAGGTTGTACAGCTCGCGCGCATAGCTGGGGGGCGAGCCGCTGTCGAACAGATCGCCGGCGACGATCAGCGCATCCACCTGCTGTTGTTCCACCTGGGCGATCAGCCAGTGCAGAAAAGCCTGGTGCTCCGCGGCGCGGGTTTTGGTGAAAAAAAACTGGCCCAAGTGCCAATCAGACGTGTGAATCAGGCGCATGCGGCTCTCCCGTGGCGATATCATCCTGGCGGTGATTATAAGAGGAATAGGGCAGAAGTATGATATTTCTGTGTAAATTGTAATAATCGCTATGCTTATCCTGACCCCGCAATGCGGTTGCTATGGCGATTTGTTTCATAAATCTGTCATAAAACTGACGCATAATGGCGCCCGCAAACAAGGCTGAATTTATGCTACGTGGCTGCCGGTGGCGTTTATGCGCAACTGCAAAATGATGGCACGCGGCCTCACAGAACGTTAACACATTAGCAGGATTGACGATGGCAAGACGCATATTGGTGGTGGAAGACGAAGCGCCGATCCGCGAGATGGTGTGCTTTGTGTTGGAGCAAAATGGTTACCAACCGTTGGAAGCCGAGGATTATGACAGCGCCGTGACGCGCCTGTCTGAGCCGTTCCCTGATTTAGTGTTACTTGACTGGATGTTGCCCGGCGGCTCCGGTATCCAATTTATCAAACATATGAAGCGCGAAGCGCTGACCCGCGATATTCCTGTGATGATGCTGACCGCCCGCGGGGAAGAGGAAGACCGGGTGCGGGGCCTGGAGGTGGGGGCTGATGACTACATCACCAAGCCGTTTTCACCGAAAGAGCTGGTGGCGCGCATCAAAGCGGTCATGCGCCGTATCTCCCCGATGGCGGTAGATGATATGATCGAAATGCAAGGGCTGAGCCTGGATCCTTCATCGCACCGTGTTATGGCTAATGAGTTGGCTCTGGATATGGGCCCGACCGAATTCAAGCTGCTACACTTTTTCATGACTCATCCCGAGCGTGTTTATAGCCGTGAACAATTGCTTAATCACGTCTGGGGCACTAACGTGTATGTAGAAGACCGCACCGTTGACGTGCATATCCGCCGGCTGCGTAAGGCGCTGGAGAGCAGTGGTCATGACAAAATGGTTCAAACCGTTCGCGGCACTGGCTATCGGTTCTCAACGCGCTACTAGACTCATTGGTAACGCACAGGAGAACATAGCGTGCTAGAAAACCTATCCTGGAAGCGGCTGGCGCTGGAGCTGGCCCTTTTCTGTCTTCCCGCCTTGCTGTTGGGTTTGATCGTCGGCTATTTACCCTGGCTACTGTTGATTGCCGTACTGGCGGCGCTGGTCTGGAACTACTCTAACCAACTCAAACTTTCCCACTGGCTGTGGGTGGATCGCAGTATGACGCCGCCGCCCGGCCGCTGGAGCTGGGAGCCTCTGTTTTATGGCCTGTATCAAATGCAGCAGCGCAATCGCCGCCGCCGGCGTGAACTGGCGCTGCTGATCAAACGCTTTCGTAGCGGGGCCGAATCGCTGCCGGATGCACTGGTGATGACCACGGAAGAGGGCAATATCTTCTGGTGTAACGGCCTGGCGCAGCATTTGCTGGGCTTTCGCTGGCCCGAAGATAGCGGCCAGCACATCCTTAACCTGCTGCGCTACCCAGAGTTCACTCACTACCTGCAACAGCAGGAATTCAGTAAACCACTGACGTTGCAGTTGAATAATGAGCATTACGTGGAGTTCCGCGTGATGCCCTACGCCGAAGGGCAACTGCTGATGGTGGCGCGCGACGTCACCCAGATGCGCCAGTTGGAAGGCACGCGGCGCAACTTCTTCGCCAACGTCAGCCATGAGCTGCGTACGCCGCTAACGGTGCTGCAGGGCTATCTGGAAATGATGAGCGACGCCGAGCCGGGCGGCTCGATGCGCGGCAAAGCGCTGGCCACCATGCAGGAACAGACCAAGCGGATGGATGGCCTGGTCAAACAACTGTTGACCCTGTCGCGTATTGAAGCGGCGCCGCTGGTGGATATGCATGAGAAAGTCGATATGCCGCTGTTGCTGCGCGTATTGCAGCGTGAAGCACAGTCGCTAAGCCACGGCAACCATGAGATCAGCTTCCGGGTGAATGAACAGTTGAGCGTGTTTGGCAACGAAGATCAGTTGCGCAGCGCCGTTTCCAACTTGGTGTATAACGCGGTCAACCATACGCCGCCGGGCACCCATATCGAGGTGAGCTGGCAGCAAACCCCGCACGGCGCCGAGTTCCAGGTGAGCGACGATGGGCCCGGCATCGCCGCCGAGCATATCCCGCGCCTGACCGAGCGCTTTTACCGGGTGGACAAAGCCCGTTCACGCCAGACCGGCGGCAGCGGGCTGGGGCTGGCGATCGTCAAGCATGCCCTGAGCCACCACGATGCGCGGCTGGAAGTGCTCAGCGAACCCGGTATCGGCACCCGTTTTATCTTCACCCTGCCTAATCGGTTGATTGTGCCGGCGGCTTTATCAGAAAATGCGGTGAAACATTAACGCATGGGCCCGCTATGATCCGATTTACCCGCTGGGGGCTGCTTGGCCTGTTGTTGGTTGGCCGCAGCCTGTTGGCGCAACCCGACGGTATGCTGTCGGGCAACCTGTCCAGCGTCGGTTCCGATACGCTGGCTAACCTGATGGTGCTGTGGGGGCAGGATTTCAGCCAGCACTACCCGAACGTCAACCTGCAGATTCAGGCCGCCGGATCCTCCACCGCCCCTACGGCGCTGGCGGCCGGGGCGGCGCAGCTTGGCCCGATGAGCCGCCCGATGAAGGCGGCGGAAGTCTCGGCGTTCGAGCACCGCTATGGCTATGCGCCGCTGGCGGTGCCGGTGGCGGTGGATGCGCTGGTGGTGCTGGTGCACCAGGATAACCCGCTGCGCGGGCTCAACCTGGCGCAGCTTGATCGGCTATTTTCCGCCACCCGCCGCTGTAGCGAGCAACCCCCGTTGCAGCGTTGGGGGCAACTGGGCATGACCGGGGACTGGGCGCAGCGTAGCATTCAACGGTTTGGGCGCAATTCCGCTTCCGGCACCTACGGCTACTTTAAGTTACGCGCCCTGTGCGGCGGTGATTTTATGGCGCGGGTGAATGAGCTGCCGGGTTCGGCTTCCGTGGTGCAGGCGGTGGCCGGTTCGCTCAACAGTATCGGTTACGCCAGCATTGGCTTTCGCGCCAGCGGCGTGCGCCTGCTGCCGCTGGCTGAACGCGGTGATGAGTATATCCCGCCAACGGAAGACAACGTGCGCAACGGCAGCTACCCGTTGGCGCGCTACCTGTATATCTATATCAACAAAGCGCCCAACCAGCCGCTAGAACCGCTGACCGCAGCGTTTCTCGATCGGGTGCTCTCCAGCCAGGGGCAAAGCCTGATCAACCACGATGGTTATCTGCCGCTGCCGCCGGATACGCTGCGTAAAACGCGTGCCGCATTGGGGCTGGAGCCACTTGCCCGCGGTTCGCTATCGCCGAGCGCATCGGGATCGTGAATTTTTCTCAATACACATGAAAATTCCTCAATTGCTGCTTTTGATGCGGCATGACAGGATGCTTTCCTACAGATTTAGCCGTCTAGAAGTCTGAAAATAACGCAGCGTAATAATTCATCGTGTAAACTATTTGGGCTGGCGGCGGGTGCCGCCTGCATTTAACCAGGAGCAGACATGTCCAAATCCAGTCATGCATTCCATGCCGATGTTGTCGGCAGCCTGTTGCGCCCTGCGCCGTTGAAAACGGCGCGTCAGCAGTTTCAGCGCGGCGAGATTGACGCGGCGCAATTGCGTGCCGTTGAAGACGAGCAGATCCGCTACGTTGTTGCCAAGCAGCGGGAAATTGGCCTGAAGGTCGTGACCGACGGGGAGTTCCGCCGTGCGTGGTGGCACTTTGATTTTCTGGAAGGGCTGGATGGCGTGGAAGGCTACCAGGCCACGCAGGGTATCCAGTTTAATGGCGTGCAGACCGCGGCGCGCGGCATCAAGGTGACCGGCAAGCTGGGGTTCAGCTCGCACCCGATGCTGGACGATTTCCGTTTTCTGAAGAGTGTGGCCGGCGATGCGGTGCCTAAGATGACCATCCCAAGCCCAAGCGTGCTGCATTTCCGCGGCGGCCGCCAATCGATCGACCACCAGGTTTACCCGGATCTCGGCCAGTATTTTGCCGATCTGGCGCAAACTTATCGTGATGTGATCAAGGCATTCTACGACGCCGGCTGCCGCTATCTGCAGTTAGACGACACGGTGTGGGCCTATTTGTGTTCTGAAGATCAGAAACGCCAGATCCGGGAGCGTGGTGAAGATCCAGCGCAGCTGGCGCGCACCTATGCCGATGTGCTGAACAAGGCGCTGGAAGGCAAACCGGAAGATCTGACCGTGGGGCTGCATGTGTGCCGCGGCAATTTCCGCTCCACCTGGATCTCTGAAGGCGGTTATGAACCGGTTGCCGAGATCCTATTCGGCGAAGTGAACATCGATGCCTTCTTCCTGGAATATGACAACGAACGTTCAGGTGGATTTGAGCCGCTGCGCTTTATCAAGCCGGGCAAACAGCAGGTGGTGTTGGGCCTGATCACCACCAAAACCGGCGAGCTGGAAGATCCGCAAGTGGTGAAAACGCGCATTGCGGAAGCCGCGCAGTATGTCGATCTGAAGCAGCTTTGCCTAAGCACGCAGTGTGGGTTTGCGTCAACGGAAGAGGGCAATAGCCTAAGCGAACAGCAGCAGTGGGATAAACTGCGCAGCGTGGTGGATATTGCCGAGCAGGTTTGGCGCTAGCCGCCGGCCTAAGAGTGAACCGCGCATAAACAACGCAGTAATTGTGTGTTTTGCGCGGTGAACGGCGCTATGTTTCACATTTTGTGAGGTGGTCGCTCAAAAATAATACAAATCATGTAGTGTATATTTCATAAAGTTTGGCACGATCAACTGGATGTTAAATATTATCTGGTCGATTACTCTGCTTTAGAATCCTCGTCTTGCCTTTCTGCGCTATAAACGTTTTACTTAGTCCCCGTTGTCGGACTAATCCTCTATTTTTATAACTTCTAAAGTCCAGCCCATCATCAACAGTGGTTACCGTTATTCAAGGAATAAAGCCCCACCTGGGTGCGTTTTTTCTATTGTTACAGGCAACGACGATGGCGCGGCAAGCCGGCAACCCGGGTGGGGCGTTTCGCCACCACACAACAGGCAATTTTTTATTTAACAGGCAACACGACACCTTATGAGTCATCGTTTAACGTCAAAAGACATCATGGCATTGGGCTTTATGACCTTTGCCTTATTCGTCGGCGCGGGGAATATTATTTTCCCGCCGATGGTGGGTTTGCAATCCGGCGAACACGTTTGGACTGCCGCACTCGGTTTCTTGCTGACAGCGGTCGGGCTACCGGTGATCACCGTGATCGCATTGGCACGCGTGGGTGGCGGGATCGATGCGCTTAGCACGCCGATTGGCCGTAAAGCCGGCCTGGTGCTGGCCACCGTGTGCTATCTGGCCGTCGGCCCGCTGTTTGCCACGCCGCGTACCGCCACCGTTTCCTTTGAAGTGGGCATTGCTCCGCTGACCGGCGAAGGCGCCGCGCCACTGCTGGTCTACAGCCTGATCTACTTCGCGCTGGTGATCGCCATTTCGCTGTACCCTGGGCGCCTGCTTGATACCGTGGGCCGCTTTCTGGCGCCGCTGAAAATCATTGCGCTGGGTATTCTGGGCGTTGCCGCGGTGTTTTGGCCGGTGGGTGCCCCGATTCCTGCGATTGAAGCCTATGAGGGCGTGCCGTTCTCTTCTGGCTTTATCAATGGCTATCTGACGATGGATACGCTGGGCGCGCTGGTGTTCGGCATCGTTATCGTTAACGCTGCGCGTTCTCGTGGCGTGAAAAACGCCGGCCTGCTGACCCGTTACACCATCCTGGCCGGTTTGATCGCCGGGGTTGGCCTGACGCTGGTTTACCTGAGCCTGTTCAAACTGGGCTCCGGCAGCGGCGCTTTGGTGCCGGAAGCCACTAACGGCGCGGTGATCCTGCATGCCTATGTGCAGCATACCTTTGGCAGCCCGGGCAGTGCTTTCCTGGCGGCGTTGATCTTCATCGCCTGCATGGTCACGGCGGTCGGCCTGACCTGCGCCTGCGCCGAATTCTTTGCGCAATATCTGCCGTTCTCGTATAAAACGCTGGTGTTTATTCTGGGCCTGTTCTCGATGGTGGTGTCCAACCTGGGGCTGAGCCACCTGATCCAGATCTCGATTCCGGTGTTGACCGCCATTTATCCGCCATGCATTGTGCTGGTGCTGATGAGCTTCACCCTGCGTTGGTGGAACAGCGCCAAGCGTATTGTGGCGCCGGTTATGCTGGTCAGCCTGTTATTTGGTATCCTTGACGCCGTTAAGGCGTCCAACTTCAAACCGTTCTTGCCGGCCTGGTCTACCCATTTGCCGCTGGCTGAGCAAGGGCTGGCCTGGTTGCCGCCTTCGTTATTGATGCTGGTTATGGTCGCGATTTATGACCGTGTCTGCTCACGGGCTGAAGTGACAGTGCATCAGTAACCCCCGGTCTGAGTTTGGGCCACGGACATGTCCGTGGCTTTTTTGCGTATTAGAGCCTGCCCCTCCAGGCATTGATTTATCCGGCCCGCGGCGCTGTTCCTGGCGCAACGGGCTGAATCGGCAACACCATGGGGTGGGAACGGCTCGCAGAAAACAGGTTTTTTTGTATGCAACAGGAATCATCTACACAGCAACCGGCCAATAAGCTCAAGCGCGGCCTGAGCACCCGCCATATTCGCTTTATGGCGCTCGGTTCCGCGATTGGCACCGGTCTGTTTTACGGCTCGGCGGATGCGATCAAAATGGCCGGCCCCAGCGTGCTGCTGGCGTATCTGATTGGCGGCATCGTTGCCTTCATCATTATGCGTGCACTGGGGGAGATGTCGGTCAATAACCCGCAGGCCAGTTCGTTCTCACGCTATGCGCAGGATTATCTGGGGCCGATGGCGGGCTATATCACCGGCTGGACCTACTGTTTTGAAATCCTGATCGTGGCGATTGCCGACGTGACCGCCTTCGGTATCTATATGGGCGTCTGGTTCCCAGAGGTGCCGCATTGGATCTGGGTGTTGAGCGTGGTACTGATTCTCGGCGGCATCAACCTGATGAGCGTGAAGGTCTTTGGTGAACTGGAGTTTTGGTTCTCGTTCTTCAAAGTGGCCACCATCATTATCATGATCCTTGCCGGTATCGGCATCATCATCTGGGGCATCGGCAACGGCGGGCAGCCAACCGGTATCCATAACCTGTGGGCCAACGGCGGCTTCTTCAGCAACGGCATTATGGGGACGATTCTGTCGCTGCAACTGGTGATGTTTGCCTATGGCGGCATCGAGATTATCGGTATTACCGCCGGTGAAGCCAAAGATCCGAAAAAATCGATCCCGAAAGCCATCAACTCCGTACCGTGGCGTATTCTGGTGTTCTACGTGGGCACGCTGTTCGTCATCATGTCGATTTACCCGTGGAACCAGGTGGGCACCAATGGTAGCCCGTTTGTGCTGACTTTCCAGCATATGGGCATCACGGTAGCGGCCGGCATCCTTAACTTTGTGGTGATCACCGCTTCGCTGTCGGCAATTAACAGCGATGTGTTCGGGGTTGGCCGCATGCTGCACGGTATGGCGCAACAAGGCCATGCGCCGCAGATCTTCAGCCGGGTGTCCAAACGCGGTATTCCGTGGGTGACGGTGGTCGTCATGATGGCCGCGCTGTTGGTGGCGGTTTATCTTAACTACATCATGCCGGAAAGCGTCTTTTTGGTGATTGCTTCGCTGGCCACCTTCGCCACCGTGTGGGTGTGGATCATGATCCTGTGCTCGCAGATTGCGTTTCGCCGCAAGCTGAAGCCCGAGCAGGTTAAAGCGCTGGAATTCCCACTGCGCGGCGGTGTGTTGACCTCGGCGGTGGCGATTGTTTTCCTGGTGTTCATCATTGGCCTGATTGGCTACTTCCCGACCACCCGCGTTTCGTTGTACGCCGGCCTGGTGTGGGTTGTGGTGCTGCTGGCTGGATATTACATCAAGATTAATCGCCAGAAAAAACAGGCCGTACCGGCCGCCCAGCAAGAGTAATTGCGTAAGCGCCGGCCCTGTGCCGGCGCAGTTTTAATGCCCGCCTGTTTTACCACCGCCTGCTTGTAACCCGCAAAGCGCATCCTGTCTCCACCCCCTGGCTCCTCCCCGCGATTGCCGGTAAAAGAGGAGGGGGAATGCGATCCACTATGGCACTGTAAATCATTCGCCCGTTTTGTTTCGTATCACAGGAGAAACTTCATGCTCAATGCCTGGCATCTTGCGGCCCCGCCATTCGTGGCGCAGAAAGGGCCGTATCTGTACATTACGCTCTGGCTGCAGGGGGATGAACTGCCTGAACAGGTGTTTTTGCGCGCGGAACCGGATAATGAGGAATGGTTGCTGCCGATGAAAGCGCGGGCCAGCGAGGGGCTGTGGCGTTACCAGGCCCGCCTGGCCTTAAACGAAGGGGAAGCGACGCGCCGCTATTGTTTTAAGCTGGTGTGGGCGCATAGCCAACGTTGGTTTGGCCCATTGGGGTGGGCAACCATGCCGCCGGGGCAACTGGCGCAGTTTGCGCTGGATGTACCGGACAGCAGCCCGGCGTGGGTGGCCGATCAGGTGTTCTACCAGATATTTCCCGATCGTTTTGCCAGCAGCGGCGGCAGCCACGGCATCCAGGACGGCAGTTACTACCATCATGCGGCGGCAAGCGATGTGATTCGCCGCGATTGGCAACATTCACTGGAAGATAACCATGCCGCCTCCACCTTTTATGGCGGCGATTTGGACGGCATACGCCAAAAGCTTCCCTACCTGCAGCGTCTGGGGGTGACGGCGCTATACCTTAATCCGATCTTCACCGCCCCCAGCGTGCACAAATATGATACCGAAGACTATTACCAGGTGGATCCGTACTTTGGCGGCAACGATGCGCTGCTGCGTTTGCGAGTGAGTACTCGCAAGGTGGGTATGAAACTGGTGCTGGATGGGGTTTTTAACCACACCGGCGATTCGCACCCGTGGTTTGATCGCTACCAAAACCATGGCGATGGCGCTTGCCATAACCCGGCTTCCCCGTACCGGGGCTGGTTTAATTTCTACCCGGACGGGCAGGCGCTCAGTTGGAAAGGGCACACCAGCCTGCCGAAGCTGAACTTTGCCGCGCCGCAGGTGGCCCACGCGATTTATCTGGGGGAAGACAGCGTGGTGCGCCACTGGCTGCGGCCGCCGTACAGTATCGACGGCTGGCGGTTGGATGTGGTGCATATGCTGGGCGAAAATGGCGGCGCGGCCGGTAACTTGCGCCATCTGGCCGGGATTTATCAGGCGATCAAACAGGAAAACCCGCAGGCCTATGTGCTGGGCGAACACTTCGGCGATGCTCGCCGTTGGCTGCATGCCGGGGTGGAAGATGCGGCGATGAACTACATGGGGTTTGCTCTGCCGGTACGCGCCTTTTTGGCGGGTTTGGACGTGGCGCACCATCCGGTGCAGATCGATGCCGCCGCCTGCGCCAATTGGATGGATGAATACCGTGCCGGCTTGCCGCATGGGCGCCAGCTTATTTTGTTTAATCAGTTGGATAGCCACGACACCGCCCGTTTTATTACGCTGCTTGACCACAATATGCCGCGCATGCAGATGGCGTTGGCATGGCTGTTTTGTTGGATAGGGGCGCCTTGTTTGTATTACGGCGACGAAATTGGCCTGGATGGCGCGAACGATCCTTTCTGCCGCAAGCCGTTCCCGTGGGATGAAAGCCGTTGGAACCCGGTTTTGCTGGCACAGGTGCAACGGTTGGCGGCACTGCGCAAACGCAGCATGGCCCTGCGCCGCGGCGGCTGCCAGGTGCTGTACGCCGCCGGTGAAACGCTGGTGTTTGTACGTGCTTACCATCAGGAACGCGTTTTGGTGGCGTTGCAGCGCAATGGCGGCGGCGAGGTGGTTTTGCCGTACAGCCCGTTGCTGATGCCAGGTGCGTGGCAGCAGGAAGAGGGCGAAAGTCTGCTAATGGCAGAGGAAGGGGGCGTGAGGCTGCAGTTGACGGAGGAGTCAGTGGCGGTGTGGCGCGCCCTCACCCCAACCCTCTCCCGCAGGGAGAGGGAGCAGCCCGGCGTTGTTGATGAGCAGGGTGACTAAATATCGTCTGGCGCGAAATTCGGTGTTGGCTGATCAACTGGCCTTCTGGGCAGGTTCTGTCCCCTCTCCCTGTGGGAGAGGGTTAGGGTGAGGGCGGTTGAAGCGTAAATAAGCCTGCCCAACGGACATACCGGGCAGGCTCTGCTCCCTCTCCCTGTGGGAGAGGGTTAGGGTGAGGGCGGTTGAAGCGTAAATAAACCTGCGCAACAGGTATAGCGGGCAGGCTCTGTTCCCTCTCCCTGTGGGTGAGGGTCAGGGTGAGGGCGGTTGAAGCGTAAGAAGCCTGCCCAACGGGTACAGCGGGCAGGCTCTACTCCCTCTCCCTGTGGGAGAGGGTTGGGGTGAGGGCGAGGGCTTAATACCCGATGGCAGAACCGGCTGGGCGGCGGACGTCGTTGGCGCCGTACAGATAGCCTTCACGCACCTTGCCGGACACCGCCGAATCGTTGCCCGAGTTGGCCGGCGTTACGCCCGCAGCGCCAGGCAGGCCGACCAAAATCAGCTCCGCGGCGCCCCACGGGGTTTGTTCCACCATCTTGTAGCCCATGTCGTTGAGGATTTTCAGCGAATCAGCGGAAACGCCCCGCTGCTCGTAATACACCTCATCCGGCAACCACTGCTGGTGGATACGCGGCGCGTCTACCGCCTCCTGCGGCGCCATACCGTGATCGATCACGTTCAGCGCGGTTTGCAGGGTGATGGTGATAATGCGCGAACCGCCCGGTGAGCCGAGCACCATAAAGATTTTATTATCCTTAGTCACCAGCGTCGGGCTCATTGATGATAGTGGGCGCTTACCGGGGGCAATGGCATTTGCCGTGCCTTGCACCAGTCCGTACAGGTTTTTCTCGCCCACCTTCACGGTGAAGTCGTCCATCTCATCATTGAGGAAGAAGCCCGTGCCCGGGGCGATCACCACGGCGCCGAAGCGGCCGTTGACGGTATAGGTGGTGGAAACCGCGTTGCCTTCATGATCGACGATCGAGTAGTGGGTGGTTTCCGGTTTTTCATGCGGTTCCATTCCCGGCTGCACGTTTTCGGAAGGCGTTGCCTTGCCCGGGACGATTTTCGCCCGGATCTGTTCGGCGTAACTTTTACTCAACAGCCGATCGATCGGGTTGTTGATAAACGCCGGATCGCCCAGATAGGTATTACGGTCCATATAGGCGTGGCGCATGGCTTCGGCCATGGTGTGTATCGCCGCCGCCGAGTTAAAGCCCATGCTTTGCAGGTTGTAGCCTTCAAGAACGTTGAGCGTTTCACACAGCGCAACGCCGCCGGAGCTTGGCGGTGGCGAGGAAACAAACTTATAGCCGCGGTAGCTACAGGTGATCGGCGCCGTTTCGGTGACTTTATAGTTGGCGAAGTCGGCCGCCGTCAGAACGCCGCCGCCCTTTTTCGCCGCGGCTTCCACTGCCTGCGGGATTTTGCCGTGATAAAACGCATCCGGGCCTGCTTTGGCGATCGCTTCCAGCGTATGCGCAAGATCGGTTTGCACCAGGCGATCGCCCGGCTGCAGCGCCGAACCATCTTTACGCAGGAAAATCCGCGCCGCCTCGGGATCCTGCTTAAAGCGGGCGACGGTGGTATCAAGAATGTCAGTATCGGCGCGCGTCAGGATAAACCCTTCGCGAGCCAGTTTGATCGCCGGCGCCATGACCTGTTCGCGGCTCAGTTTGCCGTATTTTTGCCGCGCGGTTTCCATCCCCAGCACCGTGCCCGGCACGCCGGCCGCCAGGTAGCCGTACAGGCTGGCGCCTTTTTTCACCTTGCCGTCGGCGTCCAGATACATATTGGCGCTGGCGCCGGCCGGCGCGGTTTCACGGAAGTTGATAAAGGTATCGGTGCCGTCCGCCAGGTGTACGGTCATAAAGCCGCCACCGCCGATGTTACCGCAGCACGGGTTGACCACCGCCTGCGCGTAGCCGACAGCGACGGCAGCATCGATGGCGTTACCGCCCATTTTGAGAATATCGACGCCAACCTGCGAAGCCAGATGTTGCGATGTCACCACCATACCGTTGCGTGCTTCGACCGCCGGGTTCGAGGCGGCGTACAGGCTGCTGCTCACCAGCATGGCCGCCATGGTGAGCGGCTTGCCCCATTTTTGTAAAAACATAGTCTTACCTGCCCTGTCAGTTTTTATTGTGTTGGTTGTTTTTCATATGCCATAAATAATTTACCAGCGTGATAATAGTTACCACAGAATGGGACTCACGCAAAATGTTGAGGAAAAAATAAAGATAAAACAAGGAGGTAAATCAAAATCCGGCCAGCGGAGTTCCGCTGGCCGGCCGGCTGACATTCGCAGGGAATTACAGCTTAGCGGCGTTTTCAGACAGGTATTTAGCAACGCCATCCGGAGAGGCGCCCATCCCTTCTTTGCCTTTTTCCCACTGTGCAGGGCAGACTTCGCCGTGTTCTTCGTGGAACTGCAGCGCGTCGACCATACGCAGCATTTCATCAATGTTGCGGCCCAGCGGCAGATCGTTCACCACCTGGTGGCGCACAACGCCGTTGGCATCGATCAGGAAAGAACCGCGCAGGGCAACGCCGGCTTCCGGGTGTTCAATGCCGTAGGCTTTTTGAATTTCACGCTTAACGTCGGCAACCATTGCGTATTTCACTTCACCGATGCCGCCTTTATCGACAGGGGTGTTACGCCATGCGTTGTGGACGAATTCAGAGTCGAAAGAAACGCCGACCACTTCAACGCCACGTTTCTGGAATTCTTCATAACGGTGATCAAACGCGATCAGTTCTGAAGGGCATACAAAGGTGAAATCCATTGGCCAGAAAAACAGGACGGCAGGTTTGCCGTTCAGGTGTTTTTTCAGGTTGAAATTTTCAACGATTTCGCCGTTGCCCAGTACGGCTGCTGCAGTGAAGTCAGGGGCTTGACGAGTTACCAGGACCATGAATTACTCCTGTAATAGTTGGTAAGTGGTTGATGTAAAAGACGGCCGCAAGTATAGGGGCCATGTGTTGGTGAATAAAGGGTAAAAAGACCAATCGATGAGATAGCTTTCACCTATCGAAGCAATCAGTAAAACTTTTCGAAGATTAAAAATAACCTTTTTATGGCAAAGGGCAAGCCAGGCGATACCCATCTGCTGTAAAGCCGGTTAAACCCCTCAATTACAGCGTTTTTTCTTTCGCCATCTGCATCATCTGTGGGTAAAACTGCCAGAAATGTGTTTCAAGCTGATGATAGTGGCGCTCCACATCGTGATAGGAGCTTGCCAGCGCCGCCAGGCGCGGGCGGCGTTTGGCCATGCCCGCCAGCACGTTGGCGATAAAGGGCAGCTCGGCATAGCGTTCCAGCCAGCGCTCTTGCCACAGGTAATTGTTCAGGTTTTGGAAGCGCGCCGGCGTGTGCGGCAGGTGCGGGACGATCTGGCGGCGCGCCGCCTGGCTAAAGTGGACCAGGCTGATTGCCGGTTCGATCTGCTGCCAATGGCGTGCCAGGAAGTGATCCCACACCACATCCAGCGTGATCGGCGCGACGCGGCGGTGTTCAGGGCTGAAATAGCGACGGCAGGCTTTAACCTGCGGCAACGAATCGGTCAGCACGTCGATGCGGCGGTGCAGCATAATGCCGCTGACTACGGCGGCGGGATAGTCGCCTGCCGGGTTGCCGCGGACAAAGTCGGCCAGCAGATTGCCCAACAGGGAGCTTTCCGCCAACTGGGCCAAATGGAGATGCGCAAGAAAATTCATGCGGCAACTATACCTCAACGTGGGCAAATCCTCCTTATTTCTTGCTGCTGAACGCTCACCGCTTTAGACTAGGCCGCTTGTTTTTTACCAACCGACTAAATATTGAAGAAGTGAATATTCATGCGCGTCGCCGATTTTTCTTTTGAACTCCCCGAATCACTGATCGCCCGTTATCCGCAGGCTGAACGCAGCGCCTGCCGTCTGCTGCAGTTGGACGGGCCAACGGGCGAGTTGACGCACGGTGTATTCACCGATCTGCTGAACCAACTGGAAGCGGGCGATCTGCTGGTATTTAACAACACCCGGGTGATCCCGGCGCGGGTCTTTGGCCGCAAGGCCAGCGGCGGCAAGATTGAAGTGCTGGTAGAGCGCGTGCTGGATGAGCACCGCGTTTTGGCGCACGTGCGTGCGTCGAAAGCGCCGAAGGCGGGAGCCGAGCTGCTGCTGGGGGATGACGAAAGCATCAACGCTACCATGGTGGCGCGCCACGATACGCTGTTTGAGTTGCGCTTCAATGACGATCGCGATGTTTTCACTCTGCTCAACGCCGTCGGTCATATGCCGTTGCCGCCGTATATCGATCGCCCGGATGAAGATGCCGATCGCGAACTGTACCAAACCGTTTACAGCGAAAAGCCGGGCGCGGTGGCGGCGCCGACCGCCGGGCTGCATTTCGATGAGCCGCTGCTGGCGGCGCTGCGTGAAAAGGGTGTGGAGATGGCGTTTGTCACCCTGCACGTTGGCGCCGGCACCTTCCAGCCGGTGCGGGTGGAAACCATTGAAGACCACGTGATGCATGCCGAATACGCTGAAGTGCCGCAAGAGGTGGTGGATGCGGTGCTGGCCTGCAAGGCGCGCGGTAAACGGGTGGTCGCCGTGGGCACCACCTCGGTGCGCTCGCTGGAAAGCGCTGCAGCGGCCAGCCAGGATGCACCGATCGCGCCGTTTTTCGGCGACACCCGCATCTTTATCTATCCTGGCTATCACTATCAGGTGATTGACGCGCTGGTGACCAACTTCCATTTGCCGGAATCCACGCTGATCATGCTGGTTTCGGCGTTTGCCGGTTACCAGAACACCATGCATGCCTATCGGCAGGCGGTGGCCGAGCAATATCGATTTTTCAGTTATGGCGATGCCATGTTCATCAGCCGTAACCCGCAGGCGGAACAAGAAACCGTCGGCGCTTAACCCCCCGATATCCCTGTTAAACGACATCAGACTGTTTCTCTGATGCTGGAGGCTGAGTGAAGTACGAATTACAAAAAACCGATGGCCGCGCACGTCGCGGCCGGATGGTGTTTGAGCGCGGCGTGGTCGAGACGCCGGCCTTTATGCCTGTCGGTACCTACGGCACGGTAAAAGGCATGACGCCGGAAGAAGTTAAAGAAACCGGCGCACAGATCCTGCTGGGCAACACCTTCCACCTGTGGCTGCGCCCCGGCCAGGAAATCATGAAGCTGCACGGCGATCTGCATGATTTTATGCAGTGGCACGGGCCGATTCTCACCGACTCCGGCGGTTTTCAGGTGTTTAGCCTAGGGGCGATGCGCAAGATAAAGGAAGAGGGCGTTTACTTCCGTAATCCGATTAACGGCGACAAGATATTCCTCAGCCCGGAAAAATCGATGGAGATCCAGTATGATCTCGGCTCTGATATCGTGATGATCTTTGACGAGTGCACGCCATACCCGGCGGATTGGGATTACGCCAAGCGCTCGATGGAAATGTCGCTGCGCTGGGCGCAACGCAGCCGCCAGCGTTTTGACGAACTGAACAACAAAAATGCGCTGTTTGGCATTATCCAGGGCGGTGTTTACGAAGATTTACGCGATGTTTCAGTAAAAGGGCTGGTGGATATCGGCTTTGATGGTTACGCTGTGGGCGGCTTGGCGGTAGGCGAGCCGAAAGAGGACATGCATCGTATTCTCGAACATGTTTGCCCGCAAATCCCGCAGGATAAGCCCCGCTACCTGATGGGGGTGGGTAAACCGGAAGATCTGGTGGAAGGCGTGCGGCGCGGCATTGACATGTTTGACTGCGTGATGCCGACGCGTAACGCCCGTAACGGCCACCTGTTCGTGACCGAGGGCGTGGTAAAAATCCGCAATGCCAAGCACAAGGATGATACTTCCCCGCTGGATCCCGAGTGTGATTGCTATACGTGCCGTCATTATAGCCGCGCCTACCTGCACCATCTCGATCGTTGCAATGAAATACTGGGTGCCCGTTTGAACACCATTCATAACCTGCGCTATTACCAACGCCTGATGGCGGGTTTACGCCGTGCCATTGAAGAGGGTAAATTAGAGCTGTTCGTTGCTGATTTCTACGGTCGGATCGGCAAGCCGGTTCCACCTTTAAAGGCCTGATCAACGTCAACGCGCGGCACGGCGGCCGGCCAATGCTCCCCAGGCATATTCACCTTTGCTTCGGGGGCTATGGGGCTGGCGGCGCTGCGCTTTGGCAGTTGAAGGGCAAGAAACGCTTGATTAAATAATTGATAACTTAATGAGGGAATTTCAATGAGCTTTTTCATTTCCGACGCCGTCGCATCCGCTGGAGCCCCGGCTCAGGGAAGCCCGTACTCTCTGATCATTATGCTGGTGGTGTTTGGTCTGATTTTCTATTTCATGATCCTGCGCCCGCAGCAGAAACGTGCCAAAGAGCACAAGAAGCTGATGGATTCGATCGGTAAAGGTGATGAAGTGTTGACCACCGGCGGGCTGATTGGCCGCGTAACCAAAGTGGGTGAAACCGGTATTATCGCCATTGCGCTTAACGACACCACGGAAGTGATGATCAAGCGTGACTTCGTGGCGGCCGTTCTGCCGAAAGGTACCATGAAGGCCCTGTAATTATTTTTCCCGAAGGGAATTGCCGTGCTAAACCGTTATCCTTTGTGGAAGTATCTGATGCTGATCGTTGTGATCGTCGTCGGTCTGCTTTATGCGCTTCCCAACATCTACGGTGAGGATCCGGCCGTACAAATCACTGGCGCGCGCGGTGTCGCCGCCAGTGAAGCTACGCTGGACCAGGTCCGTACCGTATTAGAAAAAGACAACATCGCAAGCAAGTCTATCGCGCTGGAAGATGGCGCCATCCTTGCTCGCTTTAAAGATCCCGATGTGCAACTGCGTGCCCGTGAAGCCTTGCTTGAGGCATTGGGCGATAAGTACGTTGTGGCACTTAACCTTGCCCCGGCGACGCCAATGTGGCTGACCATGCTGGGGGCAGAGCCGATGAAGCTCGGCCTTGATTTGCGCGGCGGCGTGCACTTCCTGATGGAAGTGGACATGGACACCGCCCTGGGCAAGCTACAAGAGCAGACCATGGATACCCTGCGCAGCGAGCTGCGTGACAAGGGCATTCCTTACGCCACCATCCGCAAGCTCGACAACAACGGCGTCGAAGTGCGTTTCCGCGACAACGCCGCGCGTGATGAGGCCATCAGCTACATGACCCCGCGCCAGCGCGATCTGGTGCTCTCCGCCAACGGCACCAACACGCTGAAGGCCACGCTGACCGATGCGCGCCTGAGCGAAGCGCGTGAATACGCCGTCCAGCAGAACATCACCATCCTGCGTAACCGCGTCAACCAGCTCGGCGTTGCTGAACCTTTGGTGCAGCGCCAGGGCGCAGACCGCATTGTGGTTGAGCTGCCGGGTATCCAGGATACTGCGCGCGCTAAAGAAATCCTTGGTGCTACCGCCACGCTGGAATTCCGCCTGGTGAACACCAACGCCGACAGCACGGCGGCCGCCAATGGCCGTGTGCCGGGCGACTCCGAGGTGAAAAATACCCGTGAAGGGCAACCGATCGTGCTGTACAAACGGGTGATTCTGACCGGCGACCATATTACGGATTCCACCTCCAGCACCGATGAGTACAACCAGCCGCAGGTGAATATCTCGCTGGACAGCGCCGGCGGTACGACCATGTCCAACTTCACCAAGGACAACATTGGCAAGCCAATGGCGACCCTGTTCGTGGAGTATAAGGACAGCGGTAAAAAAGATGCCAATGGCCGTGCGATTCTGGTGAAGCAGGAAGAAGTGATCAACGTGGCGAATATTCAGTCGCGTCTGGGCAACAGCTTCCGCATCACCGGTATCGGCAACCCGAACGAAGCGCGCCAACTGTCGCTGCTGCTGCGGGCGGGCGCATTGATTGCGCCTATCCAGATTGTGGAAGAGCGCACCATTGGCCCAACCCTGGGGCAACAGAACATTACCCAAGGGCTGGAAGCGTGTCTGTGGGGCCTGGTGGCATCCATTGTCTTCATGGTGGTTTGGTACCGTAAATTCGGCGTTATCGCTACCAGCGCGCTGGTGGCCAACCTGGTGCTGATTGTCGGCGTGATGTCGCTGCTGCCGGGCGCTACGCTCACCATGCCGGGGATTGCCGGTATCGTGCTGACGCTGGCGGTGGCGGTTGACGCCAACGTACTGATTAACGAGCGTATTAAGGAAGAGCTGAAGAACGGACGTTCCGTTCAGCAAGCGATCCATGAAGGCTATAAAGGCGCGTTTTCCAGTATCGTCGACGCCAACATTACCACGCTGATCACTGCGGTGATTTTGTATGCGGTAGGCACCGGTTCGATCAAAGGTTTTGCGATAACCACCGCAATCGGCGTGGCAACGTCCATGTTCACCGCGATTGTCGGTACCCGTGCCATCGTCAACCTGCTTTACGGCGGCAAACGCATTAACAAGCTGTCTATCTGAGGAGTGCGTTGTGGCACAGGATTATACTGTTGAGCAACTCAACTACGGCCGTAAAGTCATCGACTTTATGCGCTGGGACTACGTGGCCTTTGGCATCTCGCTGGTGCTATTGATCGCGTCCATTGCCATCATGTCGGTGCGTGGCTTTAACTGGGGCCTGGACTTTACCGGCGGCACCGTCATTGAGATCAGCCTGGATAAACCAGCCGATCTCGATCTGATGCGCGACACGCTGGAAAAGGCCGGCTTCCAGGATCCGATTCTGCAGAACTTCGGCAGCAGCCGCGATGTGATGGTGCGTATGCCGCCGGTTTCCGGGCAGGCGGGCCAGGAGCTGGGCAATAAAGTTATCAGCGTGCTGAATGAATCGGTGGACAAAAGCGCCACGGTGAAGCGCATTGAATTTGTTGGCCCGAGCGTGGGGAGCGAACTGGCGCAAACCGGCGGCATGGCGCTGCTGGTTGCGCTGATTTGCATCCTGGTTTACGTCGGCTTTCGTTTTGAATGGCGCCTGGCGTTGGGGGCGGTTATCGCCCTGGCGCACGACGTGATCATTACCATGGGTGTGCTGTCGCTATTTCATATCGAGATCGATTTGACCATCATCGCCTCGTTGATGTCGGTTATCGGTTACTCGTTGAACGACAGCATCGTGGTTTCTGACCGTATTCGTGAGAACTTCCGCAAGATCCGCCGCGGCACGCCTTACGAAATTATGAACGTGTCATTGACCCAGACCCTGAGCCGTACCCTGATGACGTCCGGGACGACGCTGGTGGTGGTGCTGATGCTGTACATCTTCGGTGGCGCGATGCTGCAAGGCTTCTCGCTGGCGATGTTGATCGGTGTGTCGATCGGTACCGTTTCCTCTATCTACGTCGCGTCCGCGCTGGCGTTGAAACTGGGGATGAAACGCGAGCACATGCTGCAGCAGAAAGTGGAAAAAGAAGGCGCCGACCAGCCCTCTATTTTGCCTTAATCTGCTGTCGTCTCACGCAATAAAAAGAGCGCAGTCCGGCATGCCGGCTGCGCTCTTTTTTTATGCCGCTCCCGCTATGGCGCAGGGCTTTGCGCATCACGTGGCGTAATACTGTGCAGGCGGACATAGCCCAACTGCTCCGGCGTGACCCCGCTGAAACGCAGTTCAACCTGGCGCTCGCTGCTTGCAGGCTGCGTATCGCCAACGACGATGGGTTGCGACAGTGAGCCTGCGCTGAGCGGTTTCCCGCTGGCGCTATCCAACGGCCCCCATTCCACCACGGCATGGAACGGCGCCAGCGTGTGGCCAGACGGCACCTGCAGTTGCAGTACGGCCTGGGTGCCGCCGGCTTCGGGGCGGATCTGCGTGAGCGCAATGCTCAACTCGCCGATGCTGCTCTGCAATTTTGCCGGGCTGTTGGCGGCAGGCAGCAGGTAAGCGCCGCGGGTGGAATTTTGGTTCAGCTGATTTTGCTGTTCCAGCGCCGTGGCCTGGTTGGTCAGCGTACTCAGCTTCTGTTTTAGCTCAACCACCTGATTATGCAGCTTGGGTATTTCTGTTTGTTGCGCGCAGCCGGCCAGTAGCACTGCGGTAGCCAGCAGGCAGGCTGGGCGATAACGGGTAGAAGACATGGTGCCGTTTCCTTTGCAATAACGCTGGTGCCCAGCTTAGCTAGCCGCAGGTGGAAAGTCATGTTTTAGTGCCTGAACAGGGTAATGCCGGCCTGAGAAGCGGATCGCAACAAATGAGCGCTCGCTTTTGTTGTAACCGGAGTTCAGGTTACACTGTATTAATTCTCAGATTGTTTATCAGGACGTGTTATGCATTGCCCTTTCTGCGCCGCCGTTGATACCAAAGTCATTGATTCCCGCCTGGTTGGCGATGGTTCCCAGGTGCGCCGTCGCCGCCAGTGCCTGGTTTGTAATGAACGTTTTACCACCTTCGAAGTGGCGGAACTGGTGATGCCGCGGGTGATTAAAAGCGACGAAGTGCGTGAACCGTTCAACGAAGACAAACTGCGCCGGGGCATGCTTAAAGCGTTGGAAAAACGCCCTGTCAGCTCCGACGACGTGGAAAACGCCATTAATCATATAAAATCGCAGCTGCGCGCCACCGGTGAGCGCGAAGTGCCGACCAAACTGGTGGGTAACCTGGTGATGGACGAGCTGAAAAAGCTGGATAAGGTGGCGTACATTCGCTTTGCTTCGGTATACCGCAGCTTTGAGGATATCCGTGAGTTTGGCGAAGAGATCGCCAAGCTGCAGGATTAACAGGGTTTTTTATGCATAACGATGAATTTTACCTGGCCCGCGCTTTTGAACTGGCGCGGCTGGGGCGTTTTACCACGGCGCCGAATCCGAACGTTGGCTGCGTGATCGTGCGTGATGGCCAGATTGTCGGCGAAGGCTACCACCTGCGTGCCGGTGAGCCGCATGCGGAAGTGCACGCGTTGCGCATGGCCGGGGAGCTGGCGCGCGGCGCCACCGCGTATGTGACGCTTGAGCCGTGTAGCCATCATGGCCGCACGCCGCCCTGCGCCGATGCCCTGGCCGCCGCCGGCGTGCGCCGGGTGGTGGCCGCCATGCAGGATCCCAACCCGCAGGTCGCCGGCCGCGGCTTGTACCGGCTGCAGCAGGCCGGCATTGAGGTGCGCCATGGCCTGATGCTGGCGGAGGCCGAGGCGATCAACCCCGGCTTCCTTAAACGGATGCGCACCGGTTTTCCCTATGTGCAACTGAAAATAGGCGCTTCGCTTGACGGCCGCACCGCCATGGCCTCTGGCGAAAGCCAGTGGATCACTTCCCCGCAGGCCCGGCAGGACGTGCAGCGGCTGCGGGCGCAAAGCGCCGCCATTCTCAGCACCAGCGCCACGGTGCTGGCGGACGATCCTTCCCTGACCGTGCGCTGGGATGAGCTGGACAGCGGCACGCAGCGCGTTTATCCGCGTGAAAACCTGCGCCAGCCTCTGCGCATTATCCTCGATAGCCAAAACCGCGTGACGCCGCAGCACCGGGTGGTGAACCAACCGGGCGCTACCTGGCTGGCGCGCCTGCAGCCGGATGCGCAAAGCTGGCCGCAGGAGGTGGAGCAGCGCATCTTCCCGGCGCACGGCGGCGGTATCGATCTGGTAGTGATGATGATGCAGCTGGCGCAGAGCCAGATAAACAGCGTTTGGGTAGAAGCGGGCGCTCACTTGGCCGGCGCGTTGTTGCAGGCCGGGTTGGTGGATGAGCTCATTGTGTATATTGCGCCGAAATTATTGGGTGATAATGGCCGGGGGCTGTGCCATCTGCCTGGGCTGCAGGCGCTGGCCGATGCGCCGGAGCTGGTGTTTAGCGAAGTGCGGCAGATCGGCCCTGATTTACGCCTGCGCCTGAAGGCCAAAGCCTAAATCTGAACGCCTGCCGGCCGTTTTACAAAACCGCCGCGCAGGCGGATGAAGAATATGATAGAATCCGCCCCCCTGCGGGGTATTGAACTCATTTTTAAGGAAAGCCCATGAAAGTGATCGAAGGTGTTGTTGCTACTCCTAAAGCCCGTGTGGCGATCGCCATTGCGCGTTTTAACAATTTCATCAACGATAGCCTGCTGTCTGGCGCCATCGACGCGTTAACGCGTATCGGCCAGGTGGCGGATGACAACATCACCGTTGTCTGGGTGCCGGGTGCCTATGAGCTGCCGCTGACGGCGCGCGTGCTGGCCAACACCGGTAAATACGACGCGGTTATTGCTCTGGGTACGGTGATCCGTGGGGGCACTGCACACTTTGAATATGTGGCGGGCGAAGCCAGCTCCGGCCTGGGCAGTGTTTCTTTGAACACTGAAGTTCCGGTTGCCTTCGGCGTGCTGACGACAGAAAGCATCGAACAGGCGATTGAACGTGCCGGTACCAAGGCGGGTAACAAAGGTGCAGAAGCTGCCCTGACCGCGCTTGAAATGATTAATGTTATCAAAGCTATTAAAGCCTGAATTTAGTTAAGGGGAATTCCGTGAAACCTGCTGCTCGTCGCCGCGCTCGTGAGTGCGCTGTTCAAGCGCTTTACTCTTGGCAGTTGTCTAAAAATGACATTGCCGATGTTGAATTACAGTTCCTGACGGAGCAGGACGTCAAAGATGTTGACGTTGCTTATTTTCGCGAACTGCTGTCCGGTGTGGCGGTGAATGCAGGTACTCTGGATGCCCTGATGAAGCCTTTCCTGTCGCGCCAGCTCGAAGAGCTTGGTCAGGTGGAAAGAGCCATTCTGCGCCTGGCGCTGTTTGAGCTGAAAATGCGCGAAGATGTGCCTTACAAAGTGGCTATCAATGAAGCGATCGAACTGGCGAAAACCTTCGGTGCTGAAGATAGCCACAAGTTTGTGAATGGCGTGCTGGATAAAGCAGCGCCGACCATCCGCAAGAAAAAATAAAAATTAAGGCCGGGCGACCGGCCTTAAATTCATTTATCTGGAATATCGACCATGGCATGTGGCGAATTTGACCTCATTGCCCGCTATTTTGACCGGTTCAAGAGTGTGCGCCGGGATGTTCAGTTAGGCATCGGCGATGACTGCGCACTGCTGGCAGTGCCAGAGAAACAACTGTTGGCCGTCAGTACTGATACGCTGGTTGCGGGCGTGCATTTCCTGCCGGATATCGATCCGGCCGATCTCGGCTATAAAGCGCTGGCGGTGAACCTAAGCGATCTGGCTGCTATGGGCGCCGATCCCGCCTGGCTTTCATTGGCCCTGACCCTCCCTGAAGTTAACGAACCCTGGCTGAAGGCGTTCAGCGACAGCCTGTTCGAACAGCTTAATTACTACGGCATGCAGTTGATTGGCGGCGATACCACCCGCGGCCCGTTGAGCATGACGCTCACCATTCACGGCCTGGTGCCGGCCGGGCGCGCCTTAACGCGTTCAGGCGCCCGCGTGGGCGACTGGATCTACGTGACCGGTTCGCTGGGCGACAGCGCCGCTGGCCTGGCCATTCTGCAACAGCGCCTGGCGGTGAACGATGCGGCGGCGTGCAACTATCTGCTGGGCCGCCATTTGCGCCCGCATGCGCGCGTGCTGCAAGGGCAGGCGCTGCGCGATCTGGCCAGTGCGGCTATTGATCTTTCCGATGGGCTGATTTCCGATCTGAAGCACGTGCTCAAGGCTTCCGAGTGCGGCGCGCGCATTGATCTGGGTGCATTGCCGCTTTCCCCGGCGCTGATCGGCCTGGGCGACGCTGACCAGGCATTGCGTTGGGCGCTGACCGGCGGCGAGGACTACGAGCTGTGCTTCACCGTGCCGGAAATCAACCGCGGCGCGTTGGAAGTGGCGCTGGACCATCTTGGCACCGATTACACCTGTATCGGCCAGGTTGGCCCGCTTTCCGAAGGTATTACCTTCCATCGCGCAGAGCAGGTTGTCGAACTGCCCTGGGCGGGCTTTGATCATTTCCGCGGGGAGTAAATTGCCACATGGATGAAGCAAAACGCCGGTTGCGGCTGCGCAACCCGTGGCACCTGCTGGCGACCGGTTTTGGCAGTGGCCTGTCGCCGGTGATGCCCGGCACGATGGGATCGCTGGCGGCGATCCCTTTCTGGTTACTGTTGATACAATTGCCGTGGCAGCTCTATTCGCTGTTGGTGATGTTCAGCATCTGCATTGGCGTGTACCTGTGCCACCAGACGGCCAAAGACATGCGCGTGCACGATCACGGCAGCATCGTCTGGGATGAGTTTGTTGGGATGTGGATTACGCTGATGGCGCTGCCGGTTAACGATTGGCAGTGGGTCGCCGCCGGTTTTGTGATTTTCCGCGTCTTGGATATCTGGAAGCCGTGGCCGATCCGCTGGTTCGATCGCAATGTGCACGGCGGTATGGGCATCATGATCGATGACATTGTGGCCGGGGTGATAGGGGCGGGGGTTATTTATGCCATCGGCCATCACTGGCCGGTGGCGTTGTTTTAAACGGTTTGCCGGCGGAGGCGCCGCCGGTTTAGCGCAATCGCTGCTGCTTTACCATTGGCGGCGCTTTCTCGCCGTTGATTATTGTGCCAGCCAGGCTTCAATCTGCCGCTGGATCCCGGCCGCATCCAGGCCCAGGTCGCTGCGTATTTCTTCCTGGCTGCCCTGCGGAATGAAGCGGTCCGGCAGGCCGATATTAAGCACCGGCACCGCTTGGCGCTTCGCCATCAGCAGCTCATTCACGCCGCTGCCGGCGCCGCCCATGACGGCGTTCTCTTCCAATGTCACCAGTGCACTGTGGCTGGTCGCCATTTCCAACACTCGTTGTTCATCCAGCGGTTTGACAAAGCGCATGTCCACCAGCGTAGCGTTCAGCGCTTCGGCCGCGGCTTGCGCCGCAGGCAGCAGCGTGCCGAAGTTGAGAATCGCGATATTTTCGCCCTGGCGGCGCACCACGCCTTTACCCAGCGGCAGGGCTGTCAGGGGTTCCAGTTTGGCGCCGGAGCCGTTGCCACGCGGGTAGCGCACCGCGCTAGGGCCACCGTTGTAATGGTAGCCGGTGTACAGCATCTGGCGGCATTCGTTTTCATCGCTCGGCGTCATGATCACCATGTTTGGGATGCAACGCAGGAAAGAGAGATCGAATGCGCCCTGATGGGTTTGGCCGTCGGCGCCGACAATGCCGCCGCGATCGATAGCGAACAGCACCGGCAGGTTCTGGATCGCCACATCGTGGATCACCTGATCGTAGGCGCGCTGCAGGAACGTGGAGTAAATGGCCACCACCGGCTTGTACCCGCCGATCGCCAGCCCTGCGGCAAAGGTCACCGCATGCTGTTCGGCGATCGCCACATCGAAATACTGCTGCGGATATTCACGCGAGAACTGCACCATGCCGGAGCCTTCGCGCATCGCCGGGGTGATTGCCATCAGCGCGCTGTCTTTGGCGGCGGTTTCACACAGCCATTCGCCAAAAATCTTTGAATAGGTCGGCAGGCCGCCGGCGCTCTTGGGCAGCGTACCGCTGGCCGGATCGAACTTTGGCACCGCGTGGAAACTGATCGGATCTTTTTCCGCCGGGGCGTAACCACGGCCCTTTTTGGTCATGATATGCAGTAACTGCGGGCCTTTCAGATCGCGCATGTTTTTCAACGTGGCAACCAGCCCTTGCACGTCATGCCCGTCTACCGGGCCGATGTAATTGAAACCCAGCTCTTCGAACAGCGTGCCTGGCACCATCATACCTTTCAGGTGTTCTTCGGTGCGCTTCACCAACTCTTTGAACGGCGGCAGGCCGGAGAGCACCTTTTTGCCGCCTTCGCGTAGCGTGGAATACAGCTTGCCGGACAGCAACTGCGCCAGGTGGTTATTGAGCGCGCCGACGTTCTCGGAAATCGACATCTCGTTGTCGTTGAGCACCACCAGCATATCCGGGTTGATATCGCCAGCGTGGTTCATGGCCTCGAACGCCATGCCGGCGGTAATGGCGCCGTCGCCGATCACGCACACCGTGCGGCGGCCTTTGGCTTCGCGCTCGGCGGCTACCGCCATGCCGAGGCCGGCGCTGATCGAGGTGGACGAGTGGCCCACGGACAGCACGTCATATTCGCTTTCCGCGCGCCATGGGAAAGGGTGAAGGCCGTTTTTCTGCCGGATGGTAGCGATGCGATCGCGCCGGCCGGTGAGGATCTTGTGCGGATAGGCCTGGTGCCCCACGTCCCATATCAGGTGGTCGAACGGGGTGTTATAGACGTAGTGCAACGCCACCGTCAGTTCGACGGTACCCAGCCCGGAAGCAAAGTGACCGCTGGAGCGGCTGACGCTGTCCAGCAGGTATTGCCGCAGTTCGTCACACAGCTTCGGCAGGCTTTCTTTCGGCAGGGAGCGGAGTTCCTCGGGGTTTTCCGCCAGCGCCAATGTTGGGTATTTGGCTATATCAAGACTCATTCGATGCTCATATCAGAGGAGTATGCCCTTTATCTTCCAGGGTGCAGCGGCCATCACGTAGCCCGGCCACTGAGCGATGTGGCCAGCCGCACCTCGAAATCTATGGGGTATAACGTTCGTTACACATTAATTATCGCGTTCAATAATGAAGCTGGCTAACGCTCGTAGTGGCGCGGTGTTATAAGATTGCGCTGCCAGGGCATCCAGGGCGGCTAATGCTTCCTGGTAGAGATCCCACGCTTTTGCCTTCGCGCTGTCAAGCCCGAGTAAGGCCGGGTAGGTGCTTTTGCCATGCTGTTGATCGGCGCCCTGGCGTTTACCAATCTTGGCAGTTTCACCGATGACATCAAGAATGTCATCCTGAACCTGAAACGCCAGCCCGATGGCCGCGGCGTAGCGATCGAGCAACGGCAGGGCGGCGCGGCCTCTCTCACCCGCAGCCAGCGCGCCCAGGCGCACCGCTGCGCGGATCAATGCGCCGGTTTTATGGTTGTGAACCTGCTCCAGCGCTTCCAGATTAATCTGAAGCCCTTCAGCGGCCAGATCCAGCGCCTGGCCGCCGCACATGCCGGCGACGCCGCTGGCGCTGGCCAGCTCGGAAACCATCGCCAGACGATCGCGCAGGGCGACATCGGGCATCTCGGCATCCGCCAGGATGGTGAACGCCAGCGTTTGCAGCGCGTCGCCGGCCAGAATCGCATTCGCTTCGCCAAATTTGATGTGGCAGGTCGGCAGGCCGCGGCGCAGATCGTCATTGTCCATCGCCGGTAGATCGTCATGGATCAGCGAATAGGCATGGATGCACTCTATGGCCGCTGCCGGGGCATCCAGGCTGCCTGGCTGCAGACCAAACATTTGCCCGGTTGCGTACACCAGAAACGGGCGCAGCCGTTTGCCGCCCAGCAGTGCGCCGTAGCGCATGGCTTCCACCAGGCTGCTGTCATTGAAGGGCAAGGGGGCAAGAAAATCCGTCAGTGCGCGATCGACCCGTTGGCGATAGGCCTGTAACTGGCTGTTAAAGTCAGTCATAGCAATTACTCAGCATCCGGGGTAAAAGGCGCCAGGGGCGCTTCATCGGTGCCGTCGTTAAGCAGGATCTGCACGCGTTGTTCCGCTTGCTGCAGCTTTTGTTGGCCCTGGCGCGCCAGCTGTACACCACGCTCGAATTCGTTCAACGCGTCTTCCAGTGGTAGTTCGCCCGTTTCCAGACGGGTGACGATCCCTTCCAGCTCCTGCAGCGCGCTTTCAAAGCTAAGGGTTTGCTCGGTACTGCCTGATTGTGCAGGTTTTTTCGGCATAATTTTCTTTTTACATCATCATGTGAACAGTAGGGCTAAAGACTATCGTAGCGGATTTTGAACAGTAAATCATGGCGCGCATGTATGGTTTTGCGCGCAGAGCGGCACCAGATGGTGATATACTCCGACCGCCGAATATATTGTGACTCTTTTTCCCCCGAAATCCTTATCTGACTATAAAGACCGCCATGAAGTTTATCATTAAATTGTTCCCAGAAATCACCATAAAAAGTCAATCTGTGCGTTTACGCTTCATTAAGATCCTGACGACCAACATTCGTAACGTCCTGAAGCAGTATGATGAAACGCTGGCGGTGGTGCGGCATTGGGATTTCATTGAGGTGCGCGCCAAAGACGAAAACCAGCGCCCGGCGATTGCCGATGCCTTGACGCGTATTCCCGGTATCCACCATATTCTGGAGGTGGAAGACCGTGCCTATACCGATATTCACCATATCTTCGAACAAACGTTGGAAGCCTACCGCGATCAGTTGGAAGGGAAGACCTTCTGCGTGCGCGTTAAGCGCCGCGGCAAGCAAGACTTTAATTCCCAGGATGTGGAGCGCTACGTCGGCGGCGGTTTAAACCAGCATATCGACAGTGCGCGGGTCAAACTGACGCGCCCACAGGTGACGGTTAATCTGGAGATCGAAGACGATAAGTTGATGCTGGTGAAAGCGCGCCGTGAAGGGATCGGCGGTTACCCGATCGGTACGCAGGAAGATGTCATGTCGTTGATTTCCGGCGGCTTTGATTCCGGGGTTTCCAGCTACATGCTGATGCGCCGTGGCTGCCGTGTGCACTATTGCTTCTTCAACCTCGGCGGCTCGGCGCATGAAATCGGCGTTAAGCAAGTGGCGCACTACCTGTGGAATCGCTTTGGCAGCTCGCACAAAGTGCGTTTTGTGGCGGTTGATTTTGAACCGGTGGTGGGAGAGATCCTGGAAAAAGTCGATGACGGCCAGATGGGTGTGGTGCTGAAACGCATGATGGTGCGTGCCGCTTCCCAGGTGGCGGAGCGCTACGGCGTGCAGGCGCTGGTCACCGGCGAGGCGCTGGGCCAGGTATCCAGCCAAACGCTCACCAATCTGCGTTTGATCGACAATGTGTCAGACACGCTGATTCTGCGCCCGCTGATCTCCCATGATAAAGAGCACATCATCAATATCGCACGGGCGATCGGCACTGAAGACTTCGCCAAAACCATGCCGGAATACTGCGGTGTGATTTCCAAAAGTCCAACGGTGAAAGCGGTTAAAGAAAAGATCGAAGAAGAAGAGGGCAAGTTCGACTTCACGATCCTCGATCGCGTGGTGCGCGAGGCGAAAAACATCGATATCCGCACTATCGCCAGCGAAGTTCAGGAACAGGTGACGGAAGTCGAGACCGTGGCGGCGTTCGCTGCCAGCGATGTGGTTCTGGATATCCGCGCGATTGACGAGCAGGATGAAAAGCCGTTGCAATTGGCGCAGGTTGAAGTGAAATCGCTGCCGTTCTATAAAATTGGCAGCCAGTTCGGCGATCTGGACCAGAGCAAAACCTATTTGCTGTACTGCGAGCGCGGCGTGATGAGCCGCCTGCAGGCGCTGTACCTGCTGGAGCAAGGCTACACCAACGTTAAAGTGTATCGCCCTTAAATCTGCTTTACGTTGAACCGCTTTCAGGTCGCAGCCGGTAACGCTGCGGCCTGAAGGGATCAGTCGCTGAAATCGTACATCCCTGGGATCAACACCAACTGCGCCGCCACCTCCGCCGCTTTCTCTTTCCCCAACAGTAAATCGATCAGCTTCAGGCTGAACTCCATGGCGGTGCCCGGCCCCTGGCTGGTTAGCAGGTTGACGCGTGGGTCAAACACCACGCGGCGCTCCATCCATTTATCCTGCGGAATTTTGTCTTTCAGCCCTGGGAAGCCAGTCATGTTACCCACCGGGAATAGATCGTGATGTTGCAGCACCAGCGCCGGTGCCGCGCAGATGGCGGCGACGATTTTGCCTTGCAGGTGCATGCGGCGGACTTTCTCCACCAGCAGCGGGCTATCGCGGAAACATTCGGCCCCTTTCAGGCCGCCGGGCAGCACAATGGCGTCAAAAGGCTCATCCACAATCGTCACCAGCGGCGCATCCGCCAGCAGTTTGACGCCGCGTGAACAGGTTATGGTCAACTCGCCGTCCCCCGCCACGCTGGCGGTGGTGACATTAACGCCGGCCCGCACCAACAGGTCGATCGCTGTGACGGCCTCGGTTTCTTCGCTACCAGGTGCCAGGCATACCAGCGCCGATACGCTCATAATCATTTTCCTTTTTCTTAATCAGTTCGAATAATCGGGTATTTTCCGCCAGCACGCGGCCGTGGCTGCGCGCCTTGCGCAGCACGTAGCCGTTGATGTAATCAATCTCGGTGTGCCGCTGGGCGCGAATGTCCTGCAGCATAGAGGAAATATTATCCGCGGTGCTGTCGATCACTTGCAGCACATACAGCAGCAACCCTTCACTGGAGGTATGCAGGCCCTCCATCTCCATCACGGCGGCAACTTCATTGCAGACGGCTTCGACTTCCGGCAGGTGCTGGCGCAACTCGCCGTTACGGCAGTCATACAGCGCGGTGAGTGGATTAATCACGCAGTTAACCGCCAGCTTGCGCCAGTTGGCCGCCGTGATGTTGTTGTGCCAGGCAACGTCCGGCAGCGCCTGATGCAGCACTTCGGCCAGGCTGCTGAGGTGCATGGCGCCGGGCGAGGTGGGGCCGATATGGGTGGTGCCGCTAGCCACATGAATAATGGTCGAACCGTCACGGCGCGCAGCGTGGGTGGTGGTGCCTTGCAGAATCGGCTGGCTGTTGGCGTCCAGCTCATCCTGGGTGCCCATGCCATTATGCAAAAGCAACACGGCGCATTGTGGGTTGAGGTGTGGCAGCAGGGCGTTGACTGCACCGGAAACCTGCCAGGCTTTCAGCGTGACCAGCAGAAGTTCACTTTGCGCCAGGTGTGCTGGATCGTTAGCCGGGAGATTGTGGTTAAATACGTTGCCGTCGGGGGCAATGACATTCACTGGGCAAAAAGGCTGGGGCACCCGGAGCCATCCCTGCACCTCGTGCCCTTGCCGATAAAGTTGGGCGAGCCACAGTTGGCCGAGCGCGCCGCAACCAAGAACCGTTATTTTCATCTTGCCTCCCTAAGCAGTGTCCCGCAATCGTACGTCAGCGCCGCAGGCGGTCATTGGGCGCCACGGCCTATTGCGGGGCACTGTCCTGGTGTTCGGGGTTCCGATCAACGGCGGTCTTATCATTATAGACTTTCGCGTTGCCGGGCTCCCCACGGCGATCCGTAGGGTTTTGTCTTCCCGGGTAAAGCGGTTATTATGCTCGCCATCGAATGGCCTAACGTTGTTTTAGGCTAAATTTATTTGCCATGTCGGGCCCGTAAGCGCTCTGGGTGGCGATGACCAATGCGCCTACTGGGATAGGTCGTATTCAGAAGGAGGAAGTATGCCATCTTTTGACATCGTTTCTGAAATTGATATGCAGGAAGTCCGTAACGCCGTTGACAATGCGTCACGTGATCTCGGCACCCGTTGGGATTTTCGCAACGTGCCGGCCAGCTTTGAGCTGAACGAAAAAAACGAAAGCATCAAGGTGGCCAGCGAATCTGATTTCCAGGTGAAGCAGTTGCTGGATATTTTGCGTGAGAAGCTGGCCAAGCGCGGCATTGACGGCGCAGCGCTGGAGATCCCGGATGCGCTGGAGCACAGTGGGAAAACCTATAGCGTTGAGGCTAAGCTCAAGCAGGGTATTGAAACCATGCAGGCCAAGAAGCTGGTGAAGCTGATCAAGGACAGCAAGCTGAAGGTGCAGGCGCAGATTCAGGGCGACGAAGTGCGTGTGACCGGTAAATCGCGTGACGATCTGCAAAGCGTGATGGCATTGGTGCGTGGCGCAGATCTGGGGCAGCCGTTCCAGTTCAAAAACTTCCGCGATTAACTTTTCTGCCCAGACAATGCCAAGGGCCAGCATGCTGGCCCTTTTCTTTACAGCGAATTCACCAGCGCTTCTAACTGCCGGCGATTCGTCTGCTGCGTGTCCACTTTCACATAGGCGCTGCGCTCATCCGCCACGACGATCGCTTCCGCCACGCCCGGTTGCGCTTTCAAACGCGACTCCAACGCAGAATCCTTCACCGCCAGTTCAGACAGCGTAATACGCAGGCTGCTGACGTACGGCGGCTCTTTCATCGTGCGGCATACCAGGAACCACAGTGCGGCCACCAACGCCCCGGCAATGAATACGCCGCCCGCGCCCAGCAGGCCATACAGCCAGCCGCCGGCGCTGCCGCCGATTGCCACGCCGATAAATTGGCTGGTGGAGTAGACCCCCATCGCCGTGCCTTTATAGCCGGCGGGGGATTCCTTGCTGATTAACGAAGGCAGAATCGCTTCCATCACATTAAAGGCGACAAAGAAGAGCTGCACGCCGGCGATAATGCCCCACAGGTGGGCGCCGGAAAGCCACAGCACAATCTCGGCGCAGAATAAAAACACCACACAGCCGGTGAAAACCCGTTTCATGCGGCGTTTTTTCTCGGCATAGATGATGAAAGGCACGACGGCGGCAAACGATACCAGCATGGTCACCAGATAAACAACCCAATGCTGTTGCGCCGCCAGCCCCGCCTGTTCCATTGCCAGCGGCAAGGCCACGAAGCTCGACATCAGCAGAATATGCAGGCACATGATGCCGAGGTTGAGCTTCAGCAGGCGAGGGTTGCGGAGCACTTTGTGAAAGCTGCCGCTGACGATGCTCGATTCGCGGTTTAGCACGTGGCTGTCTGCATTGGGCACCACCAACAGCGTGATGGCAATCCCGGCCAGCGCCAGCACGGCGATCATCCAGAACAGCGCGTGCAGGCCAAAGGCGTGGGTGACAATCGGGCCGATCACCATGGCGATGGCAAAGGTAATGCCGAAACTGACGCCGATGAAGGCCATGGCTTTGGTGCGGTTCTGCTCACGGGTCAGATCGGACAGCAGCGCCATCACCGCCGCGGCGATAGCGCCGGAACCCTGCAGGGCGCGGCCCAGAATGATCCCCCAGATGGAATCGGTCACGGCCGCAATGACGCTGCCGAGGGTGAAGATCAGCAGGCCGCCGACAATCAGCGGCTTACGGCCGATACGGTCAGAAACCAATCCGAAGGGGATCTGGAACACGGCCTGCGCCAAACCGTAAATGCCGATGGCGAAGCCGATAAGCGCCTCACTGGCGCCTTGCAGCGCCATCCCATAGGTGGTGAGGACCGGCAGCACCATAAACATGCCGAGCATGCGTAGCGAGAAGACTACGCCTAGCCCCCAGGTTGCCCGCCGTTCCTGTGGAGTCATGGTATTGTCGTTCATTGTTACCTCGGTAAAAACCATTCGGCAGGCGACTGCGCTGCACGGCCTGCCGAATGGTTTCTAAAAATAGTGGAAGCATTTTAGTGTGTGGGGCAGGGGGGGTAAATCGAATGTTGTTTAACAGATATTACCGGTGTGCCCCGCGATACGAATAAAATGGGCCGCAAAAGCGGCCCATGCAATACGGCGGTGTTTACGGCTTACCACACATAGGTCAGCAGGGCTTCCTGCGCCGTGCTGGCGCTGAAGTCGATTGACATCATCACGCTCAGGGAGGTGATGGCGACGATCGAAAACACAAACAGCTTGCGCGCCCAGATACTGTCGTTTTCAGCTTTATAGCCGCGCAACGCCATACCGAGCCACCATACGCTCACTGCCGCGGCGACAATCAGGTATTTGTAGCCGGCATAACCGCTCAGGGCCAGCATCAGCGTGGCGATCATAAACGCCAGTATGTAGACCGTGATGTGGTTCTTGGCGACGGAAATGCCTTTCACCACCGGCAACACCGGGATATTGGCAGCCTGGTAATCCTTGAAGCGGAAAATGGCAATCGCATAGGAATGCGGCATCTGCCACAGGCTGAAAATCGCCAGCAGGATAAGCGCCCCGGCGTCGAACTCGTTGGTGACGGCGCAGTAGCCGATCACCGGCGGCGCAGCGCCGGACAGGCTGCCGATCAGCGTGCCGTAGACCGAGTGGCGTTTCATATACAGGCTATAAAGGCCGACATAAACCACAAAGCCCATCACCGCCAGCCACATGGCCAGCGGATTGGCCGCGGTATACAGCAGGATAAAGCCGGCAATACCCAGGACGGTAGCGTAAACCAGGCTGGCACTCGGCGCGATCAGGCCTTTTACCAGCACCCGATTCTTCGTTCTCTCCATTTTTTTGTCGATGTCGCGATCGATATAGTTGTTGAAGACACAACCCGATGCGACCACCAGCGAAACCCCGACCAGGGTGGCGAGAAACAGGGGATAGTCGATGCTCCCTTTGGACGCGAGCAGAAATCCCCCGACGACAGAAATTAAATTGCCGAAAATAATTCCTGGTTTCGTTACTTGCAGGTATTGCTTAATCATCACGTGCGGCTCGGCTCTTAACTGACCATCATATTGACGTTGAGGTTGTACATAATCCAGAGTGAACCCACCACAACAATACCGATGATCATAGCGGTAAACAGCAATGCCACCAGGTTCCAGCGCTCTTCCGATGAGGTATTCATGTGCAGGAAGTAAACCAGGTGAACAATCACCTGAATTACTGCCATGCCGACAACAACCGCCAGAATAGTGGAATGAGAGGCTGCGCCGTTCATTACCATCGCAAACGGAATCACCGTCAGGATGATCGACAGAATAAAGCCGATCAGGTAAGACTTGACGCTGCCGTGGCTTGCGCCGCCGTGAGAGGTTTCATGGGATGAATGGCTCATTACATAACCCCCAGCAGGTAAACAACGGTAAATACGCAGATCCACACCACGTCCAGGAAGTGCCAGAACAGGCTCAGGCACATCAGGCGGGTTTTGTTGGTGCTGGTCAGGCCGCGTTTGCCCACCTGCAGCATCATCACAACGATCCAAATCAGGCCGGAAGCAACGTGAATCCCGTGAGTCCCCACCAGCGCAAAGAAGCTGGACAGAAATGCACTGCGATCCGGGCCAAAGCCTTCGGTAATCAGGTGATGGAATTCATAGATTTCCATACCGATAAAGCCCAGGCCGAATAGGAAGGTCAGGAACAGCCAGAGGTTAACGCCGCTCACTTTACCGTTGTTCATGGCAATCATCGCCATGCCGTAGGTAATGGAGCTAAACAACAGCAGGAAGGTTTCGACCAGCACAAACTTCAGATCGAAAATATCCTTGCCGGAGGGGCCGCCTGCGGTCCCATTAACCAGCACTGCATAAGTTGCGAACAAGCTCGCAAACAAAATACAGTCGCTCATCAGGTAGATCCAAAATCCGAAGACTTTGGTCTCTCCCGCCTCATGGTGCCCATGCTCTGCATGGGCTGCGTTATGGTTAGTCAGAGTATCAGTTGACATGTTTCACGCCTGCTTTGCTGATTTGTTCATAGTGTTGGTTCTCAATGCGCTCAATTTCGGCAACAGGCACATAGTAATCAACATCTTGATCGAAGCTCTTGGCAATCCAGACCACGATCATGCCGATGAAGCCGATGATCGCCATCCACCAGATTTCCCAGATCATCGCGAAACCGAATACCAGGCTGAAGAAGGCGATGATCACGCCGGCGCCGGTGTTCTTAGGCATATGGATCTGTTCGTATTTCGCCGGTTTCTTATACGCTTCGCCTTTTTCTTTCATGTCCCAGAATGCGTCACGATCGTGAATTTCCGGGGTGATGGCAAAGTTGTAGAACGGCGGTGGTGAAGAGGTAGACCATTCCAGCGTACGGCCGCCCCACGGGTCACCGGTCAGATCGCGGTTCTGATTGCGATCGCGGATACTGACGAAGATCTGAATCAGCTGGCACAGGATACCGCAGGCAATCAGCGCCGCACCGCCCGCAGCCACCATCAGCAACGGATGGAACTCAGGGTTGATGTTCTGGCTGATACGGCGGGTCATCCCCATGAAGCCCAGCGCGTACAGCGGCATGAAGGCAACGAAGAACCCGATGATCCAGAACCAGAATGCGCGTTTGCCCCAGGTTTCGTTCAGCGTGAAGCCGAAGGATTTCGGGAACCAGTAGGTCAGGCCGGCGAAGCAGCCGAACACCACGCCACCGATGATAACGTTGTGGAAGTGCGCAATCAGGAACAGGCTATTGTGCAGCACGAAGTTTGCGCCCGGCACGGCCAGCAGCACGCCGGTCATCCCACCGATGGAGAAGGTGATGATGAAGCCAACGGTCCACAGCATGGCGGAGTTGAACTGAATGCGGCCCTGATACATGGTGAACAGCCAGTTGAAGATTTTCACCCCGGTCGGGATAGAAATGATCATCGTGGCGATACCGAAGAAGGCGTTAACGTTCGCCCCGGAACCCATGGTGAAGAAGTGGTGCAGCCATACGATAAATGACAGAACGGTAATCGCAATGGTTGCCCATACCAAAGAGGTATAGCCGAACAAGCGTTTCTGCGAGAAGGTGGCGGTTACTTCAGAGAACACACCGAAGACCGGCAGCACCAGAATGTACACTTCCGGGTGGCCCCAGGCCCAAACCAGGTTGATGTACATCATCATGTTGCCACCCATATCATTGGTGAAGAAATGGGTGCCCAGATAGCGATCCAGGGTCAGCAACGCCACGGTAACGGTCAGAATAGGGAACGAAACGATAATCAGCACGTTTGTGCACAGCGAAGCCCAGGTGAACACCGGCATTTTCATCATTGGCATGCCAGGCGCGCGCATTTTCATGATGGTTGCGAAGAAGTTCACACCGGTCAGCAAGGTGCCAAGGCCGGAGATCTGCAAGCTCCATATCCAGTAATCAACCCCGACGCCGGGGCTGTACTCCTTGCCCGACAGCGGCGGATAGGCCAGCCAGCCAGTTTGAGCGAATTCACCCACCCCTAAGGAGAGGTTAATCAGCACCACGCCGACGACAAAGAACCAGAAGCTCAGGGAGTTCAGGAACGGGAAGGCAACGTCACGCGCGCCAATCTGCAGCGGCACCACGATGTTCATCAGGCCGACCACAAACGGCATCGCCATGAAGAAGATCATGATGACACCGTGAGCGGTGAAAATCTGATCGTAGTGGTGAGGCGGCAGGAAGCCTGCTTCACCGGCAGAGGCTAGCGCCTGCTGGCTACGCATCATGATGGCGTCGGCAAAACCACGCAGCAGCATCACCATCGCAACGATGATGTACATGATACCAATTCGTTTATGGTCAACGGAGGTCAGCCATTCGCTCCACAACCACTTCCATTTGCCGAAATATGTTATCAGCGCCAGCAGTGCCAGGCCTCCAACCACAATTGCAGCAACGGTGACCATGATGATCGGCTCATGGTACGGAACCGCATCAAGTGTTAATTTTCCCAACATCAGATTATTCCTCGGCTCCGGCGTGAGCGTGTTCACCCATGTCCATACCCTGGCTCATGTCCATACCTGCATGCGCGTTGGCTTCTGCCGGTGCGCCGTGGTGCATGTGCATGTCGCCCATGAATTTGGCAATAGTTTCTTTGAACAAATTCGGTTTGACACTGGAGAAGTACTCAACCGGGTTGTTTTCACTCGGCTCTGCCAGTTTGTTAAAGTCGTCGGTGGTATTAAGGTTGTTAGACGATTCTTTCACCTTGGCTACCCACTGGTCGAAGTCGCCTTCGGTTGGGGTGACAATCGCGGTGAATTTCATGCCGGAGAACCCGCGGCCGCTGAAGCTGCTGGAAATACCTTTGTATTCGCCTGCTTCATTGCCGATCAGGTGCAGTTTGGTCTGCATCCCGGCCATCGCATAAATTTGCCCACCTAACTGAGGAATAAAGAACGAGTTCATTACCGAGTTAGAGGTGATCTTGAATTCGACGGGAACGTCTTTCGGGAAAGCCAGTTCATTAACGGTCGCAATCCCTTGTTCTGGGTAGATGAACAGCCATTTCCAGTCAAGCGACACCACTTCGATCGTCATCGGCTTTTTGTCGGAGACAATCGGCTTGAACGGATCCAGCGCGTGGGTCGTTTTCCAGGTGATGGTGCCCAGGATAGCGATGATAATGATAGGAATGGTCCAGACGACAGCTTCAATCTTGTTGGAGTGTGACCAGTTCGGACTGTATTTGGCGTCTTTGTTGGAGGAACGATACTTCCAGGCAAAGGCAAACGCCATAAAGATAACTGGTATCACCACGATCAGCATCAGCGCGATCGCAGTGAGTATCAGTGTCCGTTGTTCAACGCCTATTGCTCCCTTGGGATTCATCAGCACGGTATCACAGCCACTGAGCAATACAGTGGATGCAATTAATGACAGCATCCCAATACTTTTATTGTATTTCTTAAGTCTCATCTAACGACCTCAATTACAAAGGCTCTATTGTCGTTTCATGTGTGCGGGCATTTTACGGGAAGGTTGCAACACTGTAAACACGCTTCAAGGAGTGTCAGTGCCTTGTTGACACTTTCTGTTAAGGGTGTCACAGATGTTACTGTTGAGTGACAATTACCAATAGCAACAATGTGTTGCCGTAGTGCATTGCCATACTCTGGCCGTATGTTCAGGAAAAGCAACGGTTATGGGCGACTATACGCTTTACCGACTATGTTTTAAACAAAAACGGAAGTATATTTAATGTAAAATAAATGTAGTTAAAAGGTGTATTTATTTTTATTTTTTTGCTGGCGTTTGTGGATGAAAATAATTAGGGCGATTCTTTTTAAATAAATTTGGTTACGACATATTTTGCGGCAGCCGGAAAAACCGGCCGCCGCAGGTATTACGCCAGGCGGGTGCGGCGCAGCGCCAAATAGTCGAGCAGGCTGCCCATCGCAATGCCGGCTACGCTCAGGATAGCGCCGGCCTCTAACGTGTTATCGGCAAGCGCCGGCAGGTTGAGCCAACCCAGCGCGTTGCCGATCAACAGCAACAGCCAAAGCCCCAGTAGGGCACACCCGGCGGTGAGCAGGCGCAGCGCCCAACGGTAGGCATTGCGGTACTCGGTGCGCGGCAGGAAGCCGTCGGTGTTCTGGGTGTATTCCAGTGTTTGCCGGCATACCGCCAGCAGGAACAGCCCCGGCAGCGCGGCAGCGATAGAAAACAGATAAAACAGCGGCCAGCCATGCGCTTCAACGAACCAACCGGCGATCGGCCCGACGTAAACGCGGCCAACGGCGGAAAGGGCGGAGAGCAAAGCAAACTGGGTGGCGGAGAAGGATTTGTTACACAGGGTCATCAGCAAGGCGACAAAGGCCGCCGTGCCCATGCCGCCGCACAGGTTTTCCAGGAAGATGGCGCTGCCCATGGTGATGATGTTTTTATCGGTCACCGACAGGACCCAATACCCCACGTTTGATATCGCTTGCAGGATGCCGAACAGCATCAGGGCGCGGAACAGCGTCAGGCGTTGCATCAGCACCCCGCCGAACAGCGCACCGACAATAGTGGCGAACAGCCCGAGGGTTTTGTTCACCAGCCCCACTTCCCCAGCGTCGAAACCAACGCCGCGGATCAAAAACGTGGTGCTCAGGCTGCCCGCGAAGGCATCCCCCATCTTATACATGACGATCAGCAGCAGAATGAGCCAGGCATTATTGCGGGCGAAAAAATCCCGCAGCGGCGCGACCACAGCTTGTTCCATACTGCGTGGCACCGGCACCTGCTCATCCGGCTCGGGCGCCATCAGGGTGGCGACTATGCCGATCAGCATCAGCGCGGCCATCAGCCAGTAGGTCGCCTGCCAGCCAAGGTAGCGATCCGCCAGCCAGAGCGCCAACCCGCCGGATACCAGCATAGCCAGCCGGTAGCCCAGCACCGAGATCGCCGCACCGGCGCCGCGTGCTTCCGCGCTTAGCAGATCGGTTTTATAAGCATCGAACACAATATCCTGTGAGGCGGAACAGAAGGCCACTAGCACGGCCAGCGCCGCCAGCCACCACAGGTGCTGTGCGGGCTGCATAAAGCCCATCGCCACAATGGCCGCCACCAGGAGCAGTTGGCTGATGAGCAGCCAGCCGCGACGCCGGCCGAGAAACGGCGGCGTGTAGCGATCCATAAAGGGTGACCAGAGGAACTTGAAAACATACGCCTGCCCGACCAAGGAGAAAATCCCAATGGTCTTCAGATCGATGTTTTCAACGGTCATCCAGGCTTGCAGTGTGCCGGAGGTCAGGGCCAGGGGCAGGCCTGAAGCAAAGCCCAGCAGCAGAAGAATGGCGGAGTTACGCTGGGTGAAGATATTCAGATACTGTTTCGACATGGGATCCTTGTCTGCGCCGCCCGATGCTCCGGGCGGCAATTAAGGCATTGACTGATTAACGCGCGTTCTGCTTGATGAAATCACTGACGCTGGTGTCTTGCGCCATATCGGCGATGACATCGCCCAGAACGGTATTGACCGCGCTGGTGATCTTGTCGTTGTTGGCGGTGAAGGCACCCTGCACGTTATAGGTAGAACGGTAGTTTTTCACCTGTTTGCTGCCGTTTTTCGCCTGAACGATGATTGAAATATCCGCCTTGGTGGTGATGTTGTAGCGCAGGTTCCCTTCAGAAACGTCGGCGTACAGGTTGTTCACCACGATTTGCAGATCGGCCTGCCCATCAGGGCCAATCATATAACCGCGCGCGCCCATTTGTTTTTCAAGCACTTCTTGCAACAGGAAGCGCAGATCGCGTGAAGGCGTCAGGGTGATCAGTTGGCCGTCGCGGTTAACTTTCGCCAGTGCCTGATCCGGGCGCTGGTCTGCGCCGTTAATGCTGATGGTGATACCCTGCAAAGTAGGATCCTGCTGCGGCAGGACGATCTTCGGCGTGACGTTCAGGGTATTGCTGCTGGTGGCGCAGCCTGCAAGCATCAGGGCGGCCAACAAGGGAATACACAGTTTTTTTAGCATATTACATTCTCGTCATTCGTGGGTTGCGTTGTCGGGCGCCAGTCGGCGCAGGCCAATTAAATGGGGAAAGCTCATCATAAAAGCGCCGACATCATAGCATCGCCGCCGGCCGGGGGAAGTGTTGAACGCCGGAGGGCGGCAAATTTTTAACTGTGGTTGATGAAAACACGCTTTTTCGCCGCTCTCAATCGGAAAAAGCCCAAGCGGGCGCGTCGATTGGCGGTTTTTTCCGCGCTCTGTCGAGAAATTTTTATTGGGCATAGTCTAACCGGATGAAAAACGGCTAATATTGAGCTAGATGGCGTGTTCCTCTGCCGGCGTAGTAAGGAGATCCTATGATTCGCGAGCAAATAGAGGCAAAGTTAAGGGCGGCGTTTGAGCCCGCGTATCTGGAAGTGGTTGATGAAAGCTATCGGCATAACGTTCCGGCGGGCTCAGAAAGCCATTTCAAAGTGGTGATCGTCAGCGATCGTTTTATCGGCGAACGTTTTCTTAACCGCCACCGCGCAATTTACGGCGCGCTGGCGCAGGAATTGGCGGACGGGGTGCACGCATTGGCGTTGCATACCTATACCTTGAAAGAGTGGGAAGGGCTGCAGGATACCGTGCCGGCTTCACCGCCCTGCCGCGGTGCGGGGACGTTGGCCTGAGGGCTAAATCTGCAGGTTTCAGTGGAACTTTCCCCCTGATTTAAGGTATTACTACTGGCGAATTTTGCGACGGCCTGCGGGCCGTTTCTGTTTTTTTGATGGCGGCAGCCGTATGGCATGCAGCGCAAATGTGGCGGCAGCGGGTGTTCTTTTAGGGGAATTCGGTAAAAGTGTGAGTTTAACTTGCCTTCGCCGCCCTGCTCTCCTCGACTCCCTCCGCATGCGCCGCTATAATGTCGCGTCTATTTTTCCGGAATGGTTTCGGGACACTTCTGACATCAGGGAACTCGGTTCTTATGTGGCCGTCCTGGTTCTTGGAACGGAGTTGACCGAGCACTGTGATTTTTTTGAGGTAACAAGATGCAAGTTTCAGTAGAAACCACCCAAGGCCTTGGGCGCCGTCTCTCTATTACTGTACCCGCTGATGTCATCAGTCAGGCTGTTAAAAAAGAGTTGAACAACGCGGCGAAAAACGTGCGTATCGATGGCTTCCGTAAAGGCAAAGTGCCGATGAACATCGTTGAACGTCGTTATGGCGCTTCTGTTCGTCAGGACGTTCTGGGCGATCTGATGCAGCGCAACTTCGTTGACGCTATCATCAAAGAAAAAGTGAACCCGGCCGGTGCGCCAAACTACCAACCGGGCGAGTACAAAGAAGGTGAAGATTTCACTTTCACCGTCGAGTTCGAAGTGTATCCGGAAGTTGAGCTGAAAGGTCTGGAAACCATCGAAGTTGAAAAACCGGTTGTTGATGTGAACGATGCCGACGTTGACGCGATGCTGGAAACCCTGCGCAAACAGCAGGCGAGCTGGAAAGAAACCGATCGCGCTGTGGCTGCGGAAGACCGCGTAACCGTTGACTTCACCGGCGCTATCGACGGTGAAGAGTTCGAAGGCGGCAAAGCGGCCGACTTCGTACTGGCAATGGGCCAGGGCCGCATGATCCCAGGTTTTGAAGAAGGCTTGGTAGGGCACAAAACCGGCGAAGAATTCACCATCGACGTGAGCTTCCCGGAAGATTACCATGCGGAAAACCTGAAGGGTAAAGCCGCCAAGTTCGCTATCGTTCTGAAGAAAGTCGAAGAACGTGAATTGCCAGAGCTGACCGAAGAGTTCATCAAGCGTTTCGGCGTGGCTGACGGTTCACTCGACGGCCTGCGTGCAGAAGTGCGCAAAAACATGGAACGCGAACTGAAAGGCGCGGTGCGTAACCGCATCAAAACTCAGGCTATCGACGGCCTGATCGCTGCTAACGAAATCGACGTACCGGCAGCGCTGGTTGACGGTGAAATCGACGTGCTGCGCCGCCAGGCCGCACAGCGTTTCGGCGGCAACGAACAGCAAGCGTTGGAACTGCCGCGCGAACTGTTCGAAGAGCAAGCCAAACGCCGCGTAGTGGTTGGCCTGTTGCTGAGCGAAGTGATCAGCAGCCACGAGCTGAAAGCGGACGAAGATCGCGTTAAGGTGCTGATCGAAGAAATGGCATCTGCTTACGAAGATCCGAGCGAAGTCATCGAGTTCTACAGCAAAAACAAAGAGCTGATGAACAACATGCGTAACGTGGCGTTGGAAGAGCAGGCGGTTGAAGCCCTGCTGGCCAAAGCGAAAGTGACTGAAAAAGCCACCACGTTCAGCGAACTGATGAACCAAACTCAGGCGTAATGCCGGTAGACGCGCCTGGCGGATAGCCGCCCAGCGCTGAAACAAAAAAGCCCGTAGCTTCGGTTACGGGCTTTTCTTGTCTATGGAAAACCCCCAGCTAGGCTGGGGGTTCCGGAAAGCTTTCAGCTTTAAGCCAGTTATTAAAACCCCTTTTGATTTGTTAAAACATCTTGCGGTCTGGCAACTGCAAAAGTTCAACAAGAAATCAAAAGGGGGTCCCAATGGGGGACGAAAAGAGCTTAGCGCACACCCGATGGAACTGTAAATATCACATAGTTTTTGCGCCAAAATACCGAAGACAAGCGTTCTACGGAGAGAAACGTCTGGCGATAGGCAGTATCTTAAGAAAGCTGTGTGAGTGGAAAAATGTACGTATCCTGGAAGCTGAATGCTGCGCAGATCATATCCATATGCTTGTGGAAATCCCGCCCAAAATGAGCGTATCTGGCTTTATGGGATATCTGAAAGGGAAAAGCAGTCTGATGCTTTATGAGCAGTTTGGAGATCTGAAATTCAAATACAGAAACAGGGAGTTCTGGTGCCGGGGGTACTACGTAGACACGGTGGGGAAGAACACCGCGAAGATACAGGAATACATAAAGCACCAACTTGAAGAGGATAAAATGGGCGAGCAGTTATCGCTCCCTTACCCGGGCAGCCCGTTTACGGGCCGTAAGTAACGGAGTCTGATGCAAATGTCAGATCGTATGCGCCTGTTAGGGCGCGGCTGGTAACAGAGCCTTATAGGCGCATCAGAAAAACCTCCGGCTATGCCGGAGGATATTTATTTTTTTGCCACCTTGCTGATTAATATCAGCTTAATTATGGCAATATGCACTATATTTACTCTGTAACGGCGGCATTACGCCAGATGCTCAGGGGCGGGGTGGTCGCTGTGCCACTATGGGGCTATTAGCCTGTCAGGAAATGCGGTGATGTTATTGACGGTTGGCCTTGAAATCGCGGCCAGGCTCCCCAATTAATGTTTACTCTCACATCAAAGGGTGTTTGCCGGATAACGCACAATGACAGCAACCGTCGGCCAGGCGCGGAGTATGTCGGATTCTTGGCGTAGTCATGGTGGCCGTTCTCAAGTAGAATCGGTCGGTAAGGGTGCCAAGGCAATTTCTATTAGGAGACGGTAATGTCATACAGTGGCGAACGAGATCAATTTGCACCTAGCATGGCTTTGGTGCCAATGGTGGTGGAACAGACTTCACGCGGGGAGCGTTCTTACGATATCTATTCCCGCCTGCTGAAAGAGCGCATCATTTTTCTGACCGGTCAGGTTGAAGACCACATGGCTAACCTGATTGTGGCGCAAATGCTGTTCCTGGAAGCGGAAAGCCCGGAAAAAGACATTTTCCTCTATATCAACTCGCCGGGTGGCGTGATTACCGCAGGCATGTCAATCTATGACACCATGCAGTTTATCAAGCCGGACGTCAGCACTATTTGTATGGGCCAGGCGTGCTCTATGGGGGCCTTCCTGCTGACGGCAGGGACGAAAGGCAAGCGTTTCTGCCTGCCGAACTCCCGCGTGATGATTCACCAACCGTTGGGTGGGTTCCAGGGCCAGGCGACCGATATTGAAATTCACGCACGGGAAATTCTGAAAGTGAAGGCGCGCATGAATGAACTGATGGCGCACCATTCCGGGCAGTCATTGGAACAGATCGAGCTTGATACCGAGCGAGATCGCTTTTTGTCTGCACAAGAGGCGGTAGAATACGGCCTGGTGGACAACGTGCTGACGCACCGTAGCTAACGTGGCTTAATCCAATGCGGGCCGATTGGCTACTATAATATTCAAAGCGGGTTTGGCCCGCTTTGTGTCAGCATCATCGGCGTTCTTGGTATAGGTTTGGGCGCACGGTTGCCGTAGTTTTCCTGCGGGACAAAGACTAAAGAAGAGGTTTGACTCATGACAGATAAGCGCAAAGACGGTTCGGGAAAGCTGCTGTACTGCTCTTTCTGCGGCAAAAGCCAGCATGAAGTGCGTAAGCTCATTGCTGGGCCGTCGGTGTATATCTGCGATGAATGTGTTGATCTGTGTAACGACATTATTCGCGAAGAGATAAAAGAAGTTGCCCCGCATCGCGAGCGCAGCGCACTGCCAACCCCGCATGAGATCCGTGCGCACCTGGATGATTATGTTATCGGCCAGGAGCCGGCGAAAAAAGTGCTGGCGGTTGCGGTATACAACCATTACAAACGCCTGCGCAACGGCGATACCAGCAATGGCATCGAGTTGGGCAAGAGCAATATTCTGCTGATCGGGCCGACGGGTAGCGGTAAAACGCTGCTGGCGGAAACGCTGGCGCGCTTCCTGGATGTGCCATTCACCATGGCGGATGCCACCACGCTGACCGAAGCAGGTTATGTCGGCGAAGACGTGGAAAACATCATCCAGAAGCTGCTGCAGAAATGTGATTACGATGTGCAGAAGGCGCAGCGTGGCATCGTCTATATCGATGAAATCGACAAGATTTCCCGTAAATCAGACAACCCGTCCATTACCCGCGACGTGTCGGGCGAAGGCGTGCAGCAAGCGCTGTTGAAACTGATCGAAGGCACTATCGCCGCGGTGCCGCCGCAGGGCGGGCGTAAGCATCCGCAGCAGGAATTCCTGCAGGTTGATACCTCCAAGATCCTGTTTATTTGCGGCGGTGCGTTTGCCGGCCTGGATAAAGTCATCGGCCAGCGTGTTAACACCGGTTCCGGCATTGGTTTTGGCGCCACGGTGAAAGGCGAGGCGGAAAAGGCCAGCGAAGGCGAACTGCTGCTGCAGGCCGAACCGGAGGATTTGATCAAGTTTGGTCTGATCCCAGAGTTCATCGGCCGTTTGCCGGTGGTGGCGACGCTGAGCGAACTGAGCGAAGACGCGCTGATCCAGATCCTGAAAGAGCCGAAAAATGCGCTGACCAAGCAGTACCAGGCATTGTTCAACCTGGAAGGGGCCGAGCTGGAGTTCCGCGATGAAGCGCTGAACGCCATTGCCAAGAAAGCCATGGCGCGCAAGACCGGTGCACGTGGCCTGCGTTCCATCGTTGAAGGCGCGTTGCTGGACACCATGTATGATCTGCCGTCAATGGATGGCGTGGATAAAGTGGTGATCGACGAATCGGTGATTGCCGGCCAGTCTAAACCGCTGCTGATTTACGGCAAGCCTGAAGCACAGGCATCAGGCGAATAATTAACCAGCCAAACCAGAAAGTTATCAGAAAAATGGGGGATTTTATCCCCCATTTCCTTTTCCACACATTCTTGCCGTTGAATGTAAGAGATTCATCCCCATATACTCATTAACCAGATTTTGTGAAACGTGATACCCAATAGATTTCAACGTGCAGCATGGCGGCGGCTAAGCGCTCATTTCAACCGCTTAGTTCACTGGGCAACGGAGGCGTGAAGGTAGCCAACGCCGTGACAACTTGAAAGATGAAGGGTATAGATGCTTACGTCTCATGAGATTCCCCTCAAACCTGGCGGAAATTAAACTAAGAGAGAGCTCTATGAACCCTGAGCGTTCCGAACGCATTGAAATCCCCGTTCTGCCTTTGCGCGACGTGGTGGTTTATCCGCACATGGTGATCCCGTTATTTGTTGGCCGGGAAAAATCAATTCGGTGCCTCGAAGCGGCAATGGATCACGATAAGAAGATCATGCTGGTGGCACAGAAAGAGGCCTCAACGGATGAACCTGGCATTAACGATCTGTTTTCTGTCGGTACTGTGGCGTCGATCCTACAGATGCTGAAGCTGCCCGACGGCACGGTAAAAGTGTTGGTCGAAGGCTTGCAGCGCGCGCGTATCACGACGCTTTCCGACAGTGGCGAACACTTTGCCGCCCAGGCGGAATACCTTGAATCTCCGGCCATTGATGAACGCGAGCAGGAAGTTCTGGTGCGCACGGCCATTAATCAGTTTGAAGGCTATATCAAACTGAACAAGAAAATCCCGCCGGAAGTGCTGACGTCGCTCAACAGTATTGACGACGCCGCACGGCTGGCCGATACCATTGCCGCGCATATGCCGCTGAAGCTCAGCGACAAGCAGTCGGTATTGGAAATGTCCGACATCACCGAACGCCTCGAGTACCTGATGGCGATGATGGAGTCGGAAATCGATCTGCTGCAGGTTGAAAAACGCATCCGCAACCGCGTCAAAAAGCAGATGGAAAAAAGCCAGCGCGAGTATTATCTGAATGAGCAGATGAAGGCCATTCAGAAAGAGCTGGGCGAGATGGACGACGCGCCGGATGAGTATGAGGCGCTGAAGCGTAAGATCGAAGCGGCGAAAATGCCGAAAGACGCGCGTGAAAAAACCGAAGCGGAACTGCAGAAGCTGAAAATGATGTCGCCGATGTCGGCGGAAGCTACTGTGGTACGTGGCTACATCGATTGGATGTTGCAGGTGCCGTGGAATGCGCGCAGCAAGGTGAAAAAGGATCTGGTCAAGGCCCAGGAAGTGCTCGATACCGATCACTACGGCCTGGAGCGCGTTAAAGACCGTATCCTGGAATACCTGGCGGTGCAGAGCCGCGTCAGCAAAATCAAAGGGCCGATTCTGTGCCTGGTTGGGCCTCCGGGCGTGGGTAAAACCTCGCTGGGCCAGTCGATCGCCAAGGCGACCGGCCGTAAATACGTGCGTATGGCCTTGGGCGGCGTGCGTGATGAGGCAGAGATCCGCGGCCACCGCCGGACCTACATCGGTTCTATGCCGGGCAAGTTGATCCAGAAAATGGCGAAGGTTGGGGTGAAAAACCCACTGTTCCTGCTCGACGAAATAGACAAAATGTCGTCCGACATGCGTGGCGATCCTGCTTCTGCGTTATTGGAAGTGTTGGATCCGGAACAGAACGTGGCGTTCAACGATCACTACCTGGAAGTGGATTACGATCTGTCCGACGTTATGTTCGTCGCTACCTCGAACTCGATGAACATTCCGGCGCCTCTGCTGGACCGTATGGAAGTGATCCGTCTTTCCGGTTATACCGAAGACGAAAAGCTGAATATCGCCAAGCAGCACCTGTTGCCGAAGCAGATCGAACGTAATGCGTTGAAAAAGGGCGAGCTGACCGTCGACGACAGCGCCATCATCGGCATCATCCGCTATTACACCCGTGAAGCCGGGGTGCGTAGCCTGGAACGTGAAATTTCCAAGCTGTGCCGTAAGGCGGTAAAAGCGCTGTTGATGGATAAGACGCTCAAGCACATCGAAATCAACGGCGACAACCTGAAAGACTACCTGGGCGTGCAGCGCGTCGACTACGGCCGTGCGGACACCGAAAACCGCGTGGGCCAGGTCACGGGGCTGGCGTGGACGGAAGTGGGCGGCGATCTGCTGACCATCGAAACCGCCTGTGTGCCGGGCAAGGGCAAGCTGACCTACACCGGTTCGCTGGGTGAGGTGATGCAGGAGTCGATTCAGGCGGCGTTGACCGTGGTGCGCGCGCGCGCCGACAAACTGGGCATCAACGCAGATTTCTACGAGAAGCGTGATATCCACGTGCACGTGCCGGAAGGCGCGACGCCGAAAGACGGCCCAAGCGCCGGTATCGCCATGTGTACCGCACTGGTCTCTTGTTTGACCGGCAACCCGGTGCGCGCCGATGTGGCGATGACCGGTGAGATCACCCTGCGTGGCCAGGTATTGCCGATCGGCGGTTTGAAGGAAAAACTGCTGGCGGCGCACCGTGGTGGTATCAAAACCGTGCTGATCCCTTACGAGAACAAGCGCGATCTGGAAGAGATCCCGGATAACGTCATTGCCGATCTGGAGATCCATCCGGTTCAGAAAATCGACGAAGTTTTGAACATCGCGTTGCAAAATCCGGCCTTCGGCGCCCAGCCGGTAGCGGTAAAATAGTGATGGATCGCAAAAACCATCGATAAATCTTGCGCTGGTAAGCTATTTCGGACTTGCCAGCGTTTTTTTGTACCGCTAACTTAGGGGGCTGTCAGGCCACGTTATGTCACGCTGTGGCAGGTTATCCGGGCCTGACGGGTTTGAATAACAGCTGCGCTGTCGCAACCGTAGGGATTTTTCGGTGCGACGATAGAATTCTAGAGGGGATGGTAGAGTGAATAAGTCACAACTGATCGACAAAATTGCCGCAGATGCTGATATTTCGAAAGCGGCAGCTGGGCGTGCTTTAGATGCAATCATTGCATCCGTTACGGAATCCTTGAAGGAAGGGGATGACGTGGCTCTGGTAGGTTTCGGTTCATTTACCGTGCGTGAGCGTTCAGCCCGCACTGGCCGCAACCCACAAACCGGTAAAGAGATCAAAATTGCTGCGGCCAAAGTTCCGGCTTTCCGCGCAGGTAAAGCGTTGAAAGACGCCGTAAACTGATCGCCACATCTACCGGTCGCGTCAGCGATTTCTTGACAAACAATCACCTGACGCAACGGAGTTGGTAAGGTAAGATATAAGGCGCATCGAAACGGTGCGCTTTTTTTATTTTTGTTGCAGGGAACGCGCCTGCGCAAGGGCTTTTAATCCACATCACAGCGGAGTGTTGTCACACTATGATGGACAATTTACGCGCGGCAGCTAATCACGTCGTGCTCAAAATCATTCTGGCCTTGATTATCGTGTCATTCGTTTTGACCGGCGTGGGCAACTACCTGATCGGTGGTTCCGGCGATTATGCAGCGAAAGTCAATGGTCAGGTGATCGAACGTGCTCAACTGGAGCAGGCTTTCCAGAGTGAACGCAGCCGCATGCAGCAGCAGTTGGGTGACCAGTTCTCTGCGCTGGCGGGTAACGAAGGCTACATGCAGCAGATGCGTCGCCAGGTGCTGTCACAGTTGATTGACAACATGCTGTTGGATCAATACGCCAAAAAATTGGGCCTGAGCATCAGCGACGATCAGGTCAAGGAAGCTATCCGTAAGGCCTCTTATTTTCAGACCAACGGCCAGTTCGATAATGCAAAATATCTCGATTTGATCAGCCGGATGGGCTACACCGCGGAAAACTTTGCACAGTACATGCGCCAGCAACTGGTTAACCAGCAGGTCATTCAGGGCGTGGCGAACTCCGGCTTTATACTGCCTGCCGAATCCCAGTCCATGGCCGAACTGGTGCTGCAGGAACGCGATGTGCGGCTGGCTACGCTGGATCTGCAAGCGTTAATCGCCAAACAGGCGGCCAGCGATGATGAACTGAGTGCCTACTACGATCAACACAAGAACAGCTTTATCGCGCCAGAGCAGGTGAAAGTCAGCTATATCCCAATGGATGCGGCGGCAATGCAGGATAAGCAGGCCGCGACCGATGCGGAAATCGCCGCCTACTACGATCAGCATAAGAGCAGCTATGGCCAGCCTGAGCGCAAAAACTACAGCATCATTCAGGTGAAAACAGAAGACGAAGCGAAGGCGCTCCTGGAGCAGTTGAAAGGCGGCGCTGATTTTGCCGCACTGGCGAAAGAAAAGTCTACCGACATCATCTCCAGCCGTAACGGCGGCGAGTTGGGTTGGTTGGAGCCGGAAACCACGGCGGATGAGCTTAAGCAGGCTAACCTGACGGAGAAAGGGCAGCTTTCGGGCGTGGTAGCCTCTTCCGTTGGCTACCTGATTGTGCGCCTCAATGATATTCAGCCGGAACAGATCAAACCGTTGAGCGAAGTGCGTGATGCCATCGCACAGCAGGTGAAGCAGGAAAAAGCGGTGGATGCTTACTACGCGCTGCAACAAAAGGTCAGTGAAGCGGCTACCAGTGATAATGAATCCCTGGCATCCGCGGAAGAAGCCGCTGGGGAAAAAGCGGTTGAAACCGGCTGGTTCACGCGTGATAACGTACCGGCGGCGTTGAACTTCAAACAGTTGACTCAGGCGATCTTCGACGGTTCGCTGATCGGTGAAAACGGCGCGCCAGGCAGCAATTCCGATGTGATTAACGTTGAAGGCGATCGCGCATTTGTGGTTCGCGTTACCGGCCACAAGCCTGAAGGGATTGAGCCGTTCGACAACGTGAAGGATAAGGTTGCCGAACTGGTAAAACGCAGCAAAGCGGAGCAAGAAGCCAAACTGCAGGGTGAAAAACTGCTGGTTGAACTGAAGCAGGGCAAGGGCGATGAGGCAATGAAAGCCGCCGGCCTGAGCTTTGGCAGCGTGCAGAAGATGGCGCGTGCGCCGGAAGACAGCCAACTGGTGGAAAGCGTGTTTGCTCTGCCACACCCGCAAGAGGGCAAGCCGGTTTATGGTATGTCGCAGGATCGCCAGGACAATGTGGTGCTGATTGCACTGGATGCGGTGAAACCGGGCGCCCTGCCGGAAAACGAAATGAAAACCTTTGCTGAGAAAATGCAAGAAAGTGCCACTGGCGTGACCTTTGACTCGCTGCTGGCTAACTTGCGCACCGAGGCCAAGATTAAGATGGGCTCTGCGGAACAATCGCCGCAATAATCCCCGCATTTCTTTGCAACGCAATGTAATAACCAAAGGCCGCTTTCGCGGCCTTTTCCACATCTGGCGTCTGCCACTTGTTGCCCATTGGCCTCTGCGGCAAGGTAGCCGTGCTGTTAAACACAAGGAGGATACAGCATGCAACCGAATGAAAGAAAAGCGGCACACCGCCCGCGTATTAACCTGAAAGCCCTGTTTGCCGCCCTGCTGCTTGGCCTGTTCAGCGTGCCGGCCAGCGCGCAGGATAACGCGCCCGATCGGCCGGTGGTGCAGCATGAGGCGGCGGCCGGCGCTGCTGAAGAAGATGCGCTGGTCAGTATCAATACGGCGGGTGCCGAGCAGTTTGCCAGCGTGCTGAAGGGGGTTGGGCTGAAAAAAGCCGAAACCATTGTGCGCTACCGTGAACAGAACGGCCCATTTACGGCGATAGAACAATTACAGGAGGTGCCAGGGATCGGCCCGGCGTTATTTGAGCGCAACCGTGCCCGTTTGAAACTGTGATCGCGATCGCGGCTGTATGGCAAGCTGCCTTGGCAGCCGCGTTCTTTTGCTACATTTTACAGGTCGTACCTGTTTCGTTCTACCGGTGCCGCCAGGCGGCGCCCAATTGCCTTATCCTCAACTGGAGTGGCTTCTGGCTATGCAAACCTCGATCAAAGTTCGCGGGTATCATCTTGATGTCTATCAGCACGTGAATAACGCACGCTATCTGGAGTTTCTGGAAGAAGCACGCTGGGCGTGGCTGGATGAACTGGCGGCGTTTCAGTGGCTGGCGGCCAACAACGTTGCTTTTATTGTGGTGAACATCAATATCAACTACCGCAAACCGGCGCTATTGGGCGATACCCTGCTGATCGATAGCCAGGTTGAGCAACTGAACGGCAAAAGCGGGGTGTTGAGCCAATGCATCACCCGGCCGCCGGAAGGAGAGCGTGTGGCGGATGCGCTGTTGACCTTTGTGTGTGTGGATCTGCACACCCAGCGGGCGTTGCCCATTGAAGGGGAACTGCGCGAGCACTTATTGGCGCTCACGCAGCAAAGCAGTGGGGCGTAGTGCCCATGGTACCGGTTTGGTTGGTTCAGGCCAGCCCGGCTTTTTGCTTCAGGCTCGCCAGCACGGCCGCCTGGTTTTCCTGGTATTGCCTTAGCCCGTTGGCGCGCAGGTTACAGGCGGCGCATTCACCACAGCCATCGCCCTGAATGCCGTTATAACAGGTCAGGGTTTCCTGGCGCACGAGCGCCAATTGGTGGTAATAATCGGCCAGCGCCCAGGTTTCTGCTTTGTTCAGCCACATCAGCGGCGTTTCAAAACGAATATCGCGCGCAATACCCAGCACCACGGCGTGGTTGAGCGCCTTAACGAACGCGTCGCGGCAGTCGGGGTAGCCGGAAAAATCGGTTTCGCATACGCCGGTGATCACTGCTTCGGCTTCAACCTGGTAGGCATAAATGGCCGCCAGCGTCAGGAACAGGATATTACGGCCCGGCACAAAGGTGCTCGGCAGCGCATCGGGTTGTTCGCTGCCGTAGGCTGGCACGGGAATATTGTCGCGGGTCAGGCTACTGATAGCCAATTCATTGAGCAGGTTCACGTCCAGCACTTTGTGCGCCTTGGCGCCCAGTCGGTGGGCGAGCCGCTGAGCGACTTCGATCTCAGCACGGTGGCGCTGGCCGTAATCGAAGGTGATGCAGTGAACCTCATCATAGTGTTGTAGTGCCTGGATTAAGCAAGTCGTGGAGTCTTGTCCACCGCTGAAAACGACGACAGCACGTTTCATTCAATTAACCTTATTGGTATGGGCCCCTCCCGATGCACATTCGGGCGGCCGGGTTAGAAAATGGCGGCTGTTATGGTAGCAGATGTGCCCTTGCCCTGCATGTCTGGCAGTTCTCGCGGCTATGTGCCCGGTGGTGGCAACCACGCCTGGCTGAAGTCAAACCAGCCGTAGGCGGTCAGCGTGACGCCATGGATATGTGGCGGGGCGTTCACCTGGTACTGGTAGTTGAAAAGCGGCGTGATGGTGGCCGTTGCCATCAGGTGCTGAAAGTAGGCGTGCAACTGGTGGAAACGCGCTGTTGGCGCGGGCTGCTGCTGGATGCGGCGCAACGTTTGCCGTTGGTGGCGCCAGCGTGCCGTGGGCAGAATGCCGCGCCAGAGCACATCCTGTTGCAACCAGCTTTCCAGCGACGCCTCCGGCGCTTCGCCAATGAGCCGATCGGCCAGCAGTAGATCGGCCTGTGCCACCTGTTCTTCGCTTTGCCAGCGCTTGCCGGCGAAGTAGTGGATCTCAAGGGTGCAGCCGTGCTGGGCCAATAGGCGCTGGAGCGCCAGGGTGACCGCCTCCAGCTCCATCGGCGGGCGGTAAAGCAGCACCAGCCTGCGCGGCAACGTGACCGTTTCATCCGCGATGTGTCGTGGGATTTGCCAACCGGGCAGCATTTCCTGGCAAGGGGTAATCACCCCGTTGGGAATGGGCAAGTTATTAAGCAGGCCCGATTGCTGGATCAGCATCAGCAATTTCTTCCCCTGGGCTTCGCTCAGGGTAGCGCGCTGCAGGTTAAGCGCCAGGTAACACCAGCCAGGGCTCAGGCTGCGCTGCACCGGGCGGGCCTGCGCCAGATCCTCCTGCTGGCCAATGGTAATCCTTACCGGATAATGGCAATTGGCGCCGCCCGGCTGCTCGGGGGTGATCCAGTATTCGATGCGTTCCAGATACGGGTGTTGCAGATGGTAGAACGGGTGCTGCTCCAGCCGTATCAGATGCGGCTCATTCAGGGCCAGTTTGAATGGCCCTGCGCCCAGCGTCGGGTCTTGCGGGTGGGGTATCAGGCACGGATATTCCGCCAGGCGGTGCGCCAGCCAGTAATCCGGCGTGTGTAAATCAAACTGCAGGCATAGCGCGTGGGGCAGGGTGATCGCCGCCACGCTGTGCAAATTGGCCCGGCTGCGTGGGTGATGGCGCAGTTTTTCCAGCGTTTGCAGCAGTTGTTGGCCGGTCAGGTTCTCGCCGTTATGCCAGCGCAACTGGCTGCGCAAGAAAAAACGCCAGCGCAGGCCATCGCGATCGATTTGCCAATGGTGCGCCAGATCAGGCACCGGTTCGGCGTTGCCGGTATTAAACCGCGTTAAGCCGGCAAACAGTGTCGAGACCAGATGCTGTTCCGCGCGGCCAGTAAGGGTGAGCGGATCGAGCGCCTCCAGCCTGCGATAATAGGGGATACGCAGCGTCGGGCTGCCCGCCTGCCACTGCCCGCCAAGATAGGGGCTGAGCAAATCCTGCAGGTGTTGCGGGGCCAACTGAGCCATCATCAGGGCGCCCTGGTGGTCGCCGGTTTGCAGTAGCCGTTGCAGGTGGCCGGCGCGCAGCTCATCCGGGGTTTTCAGGCACTGTAGCTGCGCACGTTTGCCGCGCCCGGCCTGGGCCTGCCAGCTAAGCCAGCCCTGCGCCTGCAACTGTTGCACCAGGGTTCGGGCATGGCGTTCACTGCAATACAGTATCGCCGCCACGTTGCTGACGGTCACGCTGGCCGGGGTGGTGCCGAATTGTTGAAACAGGCGTTGATACTGGCAGAGGCGGTGCACTATACGCATAGTGAAATCCGGAAGGCTTTTGGGAAATTGTTCACTATTACTTCCGCAAATACCACCTCATACTGCAGTGATTGTAATCCTGCTCACACTTCTTAAGAGATGGCTCTATGTATCGTCTAACGGCTTTTGATATGGATGGCACGCTGCTGACGCCGGCGCATCGCGTGGGTTCTGAAACCCTGGCCGTGTTGAACCGGTTGATCGAACGCGGCGTTATTGTGGCCTTTGCCACCGGGCGGCACTATCTGGATGCCCGTTCGATCATGGTGCAGCTTGGCCTGAAGGGGTATTTGATAACCGGTAACGGCACGCGTGTATATGACAGCGACGGCTGGCAGTTGCATGCAACCGATCTGGCCGCCGACGTGGCGGAAGAACTGCTGCATAGCGACTGGGGGACCCAAGCCAGTATGCACGTATTCCGTGATGAAGGCTGGTTAACTGGTTATGCGGTGCCCGGTATGCTGGAAGCGCACCATCTGAGCGGTTTTTGTTATCAACTGGCGGATTTGCGCCGGCTACCGGCTTTCGGCAACAGTAAGGTTTGCTTCTGTGGGCCGCATGAGGCATTAATCTCGCTGCAGGGCCGGCTGTTACAGCATTTTGGCGCCAGGATTGACGTCTGTTTTTCGGCTTATGATTGCCTGGATGTGTTGCCGCACGGTTGCAACAAAGGTACGGCCTTGGCGTACCTGACGGAGCACCTTGGGCTGCGGCTGGCAGACTGCATGGCGTTTGGCGATGCCATGAATGACAAAGAGATGCTGGCCGCGGTCGGCTGCGGCCTGGTGATGGGGAATGCATTGCCACAGCTCAAGGCACAGCTGCCGCAGCTACAGGTTATCGGCCACTGTGAACATCAGGCGGTCGCCCATTATTTGCAGCATTGGCTGAGCGCATCTGGCTCCCCTTATACCCCCGTATGACAGAGCCCATTCCAGCCAGCCGGGTTCGCTCGCCCGGCTTTTTTATCTCAACTTATTAAGCTGTTAAGTTATGTGCTTACAGCGCGCGGAGCTGTGTCAGATAAGGCTCTACGTCCCCAATGTGGCTATTGACCCACTGCGGATTATAGTAGGTGTCCAGATAACGTTCCCCGCTGTCGCACAGCAGGGTGACGATCGCCCCCTGCTCGCCACGGGCACGCATTTGCTGTGCTAACTGCAGCGCGCCCCAAACGTTGGTGCCGGTAGAACCGCCGGCCTTGCGCCCCAGCACCTCGGCCAGCCAGTAAAGCGTCGCAATGCTGGCGGCATCCGGCACCCGCAGCATGTCATCGATCACCGAGGGGATGAACGACGGTTCCGCTCGCGGGCGACCGATACCTTCAATCCGGCTGCCGCAACTGGCGGTCAGGGAGCGATCGCCGCGGTGGTAGCAGTCATAAAATACCGAGTTTTCCGGATCCACAATGGTGAGCTGGGTATCATGGCCCTTGTAGCGGATATAGCGCCCCAGGGTGGCGGAGGTGCCGCCGGTGCCAGCGCTCATGACAATGTGTCTGGGCACCGGGAAAGGTTCGTGCGCCATTTGGCGGAAAATACTGTCGGCGATGTTGTTGTTTCCGCGCCAATCAGTGGCCCGCTCTGCGTAGGTGAATTGATCCATGTAATGGCCATTGAGTGTGTTGGCCAATTCTTCCGAGGCGGCATAAATCTGTGCGGAATTATCGACAAAATGGCAGCGCCCACCATAGAAGGTGATCTGTTCCACCTTACGGCGTGCGGTGGATGAGGGCATTATGGCGATAAACGGCAAGCCGATCAGTCGGGCGAAATAGGCTTCGGATACCGCGGTACTGCCGGAGGAGGCTTCGATAATCGTGGTGTTTTCCGTGATCCAGCCGTTGCACAGGCTATAAAGAAACAGCGAGCGCGCTAAGCGGTGTTTCAGGCTACCGGTAGGGTGAGTGCTTTCATCCTTGAGGTACAGGTTAATGCCGGGGAAGTTCGGCAAGTTCAGGCGGATCAGGTGCGTATCGGCTGAGCGTTGGAAATCCGCTTCTATTTCGCCGATCGCATATTTTACCCAAGCGTTTGTCATCATCAGGCCTCAGAATAGGGAAGGTTATGTGGGCTAGCATAGCGTTTCCATCAGGGAAAAAGGTTGCCATTTAGCCTACGGTTTTGGCTAAATGGAGAAAATTTTTCTCTGGAGTGGCGTTATGTTGGATAAAACAGACCGTAAGTTGTTAAGCCTGCTGCAACAGGATTGCACACAGCCGCTGCAGGCGCTGGCCGATGCGGTGCATCTGACATCGACCCCCTGCTGGAAACGGTTAAAGCGCCTGGAAGATGAAGGATACATCCGCAAGCGCGTGGCGCTGCTGGACAGCGATAAGCTGGGCCTTGGGCTAACGGCGTTTGTTTTGATTAAAACCCAGCAGCACAGCAGTGATTGGTATCAGGCGTTTGTGCAGTTCACCCGACAAATGCCCGAAGTCCTGGCGTTTTATCGCATGGCCGGGGAATACGATTATTTGATGCAGGTGGAAGTGGCTGATATGAAGAGCTACGACAATTTTTACAAGCGCCTGGTGAATGGCGTGCCGGGGTTGATTGATGTGACCTCAAGCTTCGCGATGGAAAAAATCAAATACACTACCGCACTGCCGCTGCCGGAGTGAAAAGTTCAACAAACTGGCCGGTTAACAATGGTATTCTACTGCGCTAAAACGTGGGTGCCTCTACGCGCTGTGGCGAGACGGGCAGGTAACCCCCCGGCAAGAGATAGATGTACCGCGGCCGGGCGCCGTTCGCCGAATCAAAGGAACTAAACCACTATATTTTGGAATAAAACTGCGTGAGATTATTTGCTCAAATCGGCTGGTACTTCCGCCGTGAATGGCGCCGCTACCTGGGGGCTGTGGCGCTACTGATCATCATCGCTATACTGCAACTGCTGCCGCCCAAGCTGGTGGGCATTATCGTCGATGGCATAACGCAAAAGCAGATGTCCACCAGCATGCTGATGGCATGGCTGGGGCTGATGTTAGGCACGGCGATTGTGGTTTATCTGCTGCGTTATGTATGGCGGGTGCTGTTGTTCGGCGCGGCTTATCAACTGGCGGTTGAACTGCGCGAGCGCCTTTATCAACAGCTTAGCCGCCAGAACCCTTCCTTCTACCTGCGCCACCGCACCGGAGATCTGATGGCGCGCGCCACCAATGATGTGGATCGCGTGGTTTTTGCCGCCGGCGAGGGCGTGTTGACGCTGGTGGATTCGCTGGTCATGGGGCTGGCGGTGTTGGTGGTGATGAGCACGCAAATCAGCTGGCAACTGACTCTGCTGGCGTTGATCCCTATGCCGGTGATGGCGGTTATCATCAATTATTATGGCGATCAACTGCACCAGCGCTTTAAATCCGCCCAGGCGGCGTTCTCCAGCCTGAACGATCAGGCGCAGGAGAGCATGACCAGTATCCGCATGATCAAGGCATTCGGCCTGGAGGATCGCCAGTCTAGCCAGTTTGCCGAAGTGGCGGCGCAAACCGGCGCCAAGAACATGAAAGTGGCGCGGATAGACGCCAGGTTCGATCCCACTATTTACAGCGCCATCGGTGCGGCCAATCTGCTGGCGGTGGGCGGCGGTAGCTGGATGGTGGTGCAAGGCACGCTAACGCTGGGCCAGTTGACCAGTTTTGTGATGTACCTTGGCCTGATGATTTGGCCGATGTTGGCTCTGGCCTGGATGTTCAATATCGTTGAGCGCGGTAGCGCCGCCTATAGCCGAATTCGCAGCCTGTTGGACGATGCGCCGGTGGTAAAGGACGGCGAACAGGATCTGCCCGCCGGGCGCGGCGTTCTGGCGGTGGACATTCGTGCCTTCCACTATCCGCAAAATTCGCGCCCGGCGCTGCATGATGTGGCGCTGAACCTGGCGCCCGGGCAAATGTTGGGGCTGTGCGGCCCCACCGGCGCGGGGAAAACCACCTTGCTGGCGTTGATCCAGCGCCAGTTTGATATCGATGACGGCCAGATCAGCTACAACGGCCTGCCGCTAACGCAGCTGAAATTGGATGCATGGCGTTCGCGCCTGTCGGTGGTGAGCCAAACGCCGTTCCTGTTTTCTGACAGCGTAGCGAACAATATCGCCCTGGGTAAGCCGGGGGCCACGCAGCAGGAAATCGAACAGGCGGCGCGCCTGGCCAGGGTACATGACGATATTCTGCGCCTGCCGCAGGGGTATGAAACCGAAGTGGGCGAGCGCGGGGTGATGCTCTCCGGCGGGCAAAAGCAGCGTATTTCAATTGCGCGCGCGCTGCTGCTGGAAGCCGAAATTTTAATTCTGGATGATGCGCTTTCCGCCGTTGATGGCCGCACCGAGCACCAGATCCTGCACAATTTGCGCAGTTGGGGGAAAAACCGCACGGTCATCATCAGCGCCCACCGCCTCTCGGCGCTGACGGAGGCCAGCGAGATCCTGGTGATGCAGCATGGCACGGTGGTACAGCGCGATGTGCATAGCGAGTTGGCGGCCCAGCCCGGCTGGTATCGTGACATGTACCGTTACCAGCAGTTGGAAGCGGCGCTGGATGATGTTGCCGACATCGTGGAAGAAAAGGTAGCGAATGAATAATGTGCAAAAGCAGTGGCCGACGCTGAAACGGCTGCTGGCCTATGGATCGCCATACCGTAAAATGCTGGGTCTGGCAGTGGTGATGCTATGGATTGCCGCGGCGGCCGAAGTCGCCGGGCCGATTTTGGTCAGCTATTTTATTGATAGCTATGTGTCCAAAGGAAATCTGCCGGTGATGATCACCGCCGGGCTGGCGGTGGCCTATGTGTTGCTGGAGCTGTTGGCGGCGGCGTTGCACTACTTTCAGGCCATTTTGTTCAACCGGGCGGCGGTCGGTGTGGTGCAGCGTTTGCGCACCGAGGTGATGGACGCGGCCTTGCGCCAGCCGCTCAGCGCCTTTGATACCCAGCCGGTAGGGCAGTTGATCTCGCGCGTGACCAACGACACCGAAGTCATCAAGGATCTGTATGTCACGGTCGTCTCCACCGTGCTGAAAAGCGCGGCGTTGATCGGCTCGATGCTGGTAGCGATGTTTGGCCTTAACTGGCGGATGGCGCTGGTGGCGATCTGCATTTTCCCGGCGGTGATCGTAGTGATGTGGGTATACCAATACTACAGCACGCCGATTGTCCGCCGGGTGCGCCACTATCTGGCTGATATCAATAATGGCTTCAACGAAGTGATTAACGGCATGAGCGTTATCCAGCAGTTTCGTCAACAAGCCCGCTTCAGTGAGAAGATGAACAACGCCAGCCGTGCGCATTATTTCGCGCGTATGCAGACATTGCGCCTTGACGGTTTCCTGTTGCGGCCGTTGCTCAGCCTGTTTTCCGCCATGGTGCTTTGCGGCCTGCTGATGCTGTTCAGCCTTGGGGGGCAAGGCACAATCGGCGTGGGGGTGCTGTATGCCTTTATCAGTTACCTTGGGCGCCTGAACGAGCCGTTGATCGCGCTGACGTCGCAGCAATCTATGCTGCAGCAGGCGGTGGTTGCCGGTGAGCGCATCTTTGAATTGATGGATCGCCGCCAGCAAAGCTATGGTGCTGACGATCGGCCGTTGGCCAGCGGCAGCATCGAGGTTGCCAACGTCAGCTTTGCCTACCGTCACGATAAGCCGGTCTTGCAGCATATCTCGCTTCGGGTGCCTTCCCGCGGCTTTGTGGCGCTGGTGGGCCACACCGGCAGCGGTAAAAGCACGCTGGCGAATTTGCTGATGGGCTATTATCCGGTCAATGAGGGCGAGGTGCGGCTGGATGGCCGGCCGTTGCCCAGCCTGTCACACCGGGCGCTGCGCCAGAGCGTGGCCATGGTGCAGCAGGATCCGGTGGTGATGGCCGATTCGGTGCTGGCCAATGTCACGCTGGGGCGCGATATTAGCGAAGCGGCGGTCTGGCAGGCGTTGGAAACGGTGCAACTGGCCGAGCTGGTGCGCGGTTTTTCCCAGGGTATCCATACTCGCCTGGGGGAACAGGGGAATAATCTGTCGGTCGGGCAGAAGCAGTTGCTGGCCATGGCGCGTGTCCTGGTGCAGGCGCCGCAGATCCTGATCCTCGACGAAGCCACCGCCAATATTGATTCCGGCACGGAACAGGCGATTCAGCGTGCCCTGGGCCTGATTCGTGAACAGACGACGCTGGTCGTGATTGCTCACCGCCTGTCTACCATTGTTGATGCGGATACCATCCTGGTATTGCACCACGGCCACGCAGTCGAACAGGGGGCGCACCAGCAGTTGCTGGCGCAACGAGGCCGCTACTATCAGATGTATCAATTGCAACTGGTGGGGGATGAGCTGGCCGCTGCAATGCAGGAGGACTCTCAGCCCGCATAGCGGCGATGCCGTATTGGCCTGTCGTCACTTCACGTTCGCACTTGTCAGCGCAATTTCCTCTCCGGCAGGAGAGGAAATCAATATCGTGCCTGGCCGCGCGGCGCACCGTAAAAATGCCCACGCACCACGATCAGGCATTCTCTCCCTTAAACACCCCGGCATGCGCTTTTTTGGCACATGATGCACTATAATGGTGCGCGTTCACGAATCTTTGCAGGCAACGGCTAACACCGCGCACGCCCTGTAGTGCCCTTGGCTGCGTCTCCAACGGTTAATTCGCTGAAATTCTGCGCAAAATTATTTGTGGCATAACCTTTGCTTTAATACCCCCGTACAAGGGTGAGTTTGAGCTTAATTCGTGGAGGGGGCAATATGAAGCTGGTTACCGTGGTGATAAAGCCATTCAAACTGGAGGACGTGCGTGAAGCCCTATCCTCTGTGGGTATTCAAGGGCTGACCGTAACCGAAGTGAAAGGGTTTGGTCGCCAGAAGGGGCATGCTGAGCTTTATCGTGGAGCCGAATACAGCGTCAACTTCTTACCTAAAGTTAAAATTGATATCGCAATCGCCGACGATCAGTTGGATGAAGTTATTGATGTTATTAGTAAGGCGGCCTACACCGGTAAGATTGGTGATGGCAAAATTTTCGTTGCCGAATTGCAACGTGTTATTCGTATTCGCACAGGCGAAACAGACGAAGCAGCTCTGTAAATCACAGGCTCAGTTAAGTAAATGGGGATGGATTGATAATGAAAAAACTTTTATCCATGTTGGGCCTGGGTACGCTGACTATGGCTCCTTCTTTGGCCATGGCGGCTCCGGCAGTGGCAGATACTGGTGATAACGCATTTATGATGATTTGCACCGCTTTGGTGCTGTTCATGACTATGCCTGGCATTGCGCTGTTCTACGGCGGTTTGCTGCGTTCTAAAAACATATTGTCTATGCTGACTCAGGTTGCCGTGACGTTTGCGATGATCTGTGTGCTCTGGGTGCTGTATGGTTATAGCCTGGCGTTCAGCGAAGGCAATGCGTTCTTCGGCGGCTTTCAAACGGCGCTGCTGAAAGGTATTGGTGTGGAAAGCCTGACCGGTACCTTTAGCCAAATGGTTCACGTCGCGTTCCAATGCTCCTTTGCGTGCATTACCGTGGCGCTGGTGATTGGTGCGTTTGCTGAACGTATCCGTTTCTCCGCAGTGCTGATTTTCGCTGCGATCTGGTTCACCATTTCCTATCTGCCGATCGCTCACATGGTGTGGGGCGGTGGTTACCTGGCTGCCGACGGCGCGCTGGACTTTGCCGGCGGCACCGTGGTGCACATCAATGCGGCAAGTGCTGGCCTGATTGGCGCTTACCTGTTGGGTAAACGTGCTGGGTTTGGTAAAGAAGCGTTCAAACCGCATAACCTGCCGATGGTATTCACCGGTGCGACTATCCTGTATATCGGCTGGTTCGGCTTTAACGCCGGTTCTGCCAGCGCCGCGAACGGGATTGCCGCTCTGGCGTTCCTGAACACGGTTATCGCAACTGCTGGGGCAATCCTGTCCTGGACCTTTGCGGAATGGATCCTGCGCGGCAAGCCTTCACTGCTGGGCGCAAGCTCCGGCTGTATCGCTGGCCTGGTTGCGATTACGCCGGCTGCGGGTACCGTGGGTGTTGGCGGTGCGTTGATTATCGGCCTGGTGGGCGGCATTGCCGGTCTGTGGGGTGTGGTAACGCTGAAAAAATGGCTGAAAGTGGATGATACCTGTGACGTGTTTGGTGTGCACGGCGTGTGCGGTATCGTTGGCTGTATCCTGACCGGCGTGTTTACCGCTTCTTCTCTGGGCGGCACTGGCTACGCAGAAGGCGTGACCATGGGCCATCAGGTATGGGTGCAGCTGGTTAGCGTAGTGATTACTCTGGTATGGTCAAGCGTGGCCGCGTTCATCGCCTTCAAGGTTGCGGGTGCTATCGTTGGCCTGCGTGTACCGGAAGATCAAGAACGCGAAGGCTTGGATCTCAACAGCCATGGTGAAAGTGCCTACAACGAATAAACATCGAAGATGGGCAGTGCGCTGAATAGTTAATAAAAATATAACGATAAAAAAGGGCGATGGTGACATCGCCCTTTTGCTTTTTTATTCCCCCGAATGGCGGCGGATAACGCCTTCCTGCACCGTACTGGCGACCAAAATGCCGTCTCGGGTATAGAACTGGCCGCGCACAAAGCCGCGCGCGCCGGAGGCTGAAGGGCTTTCTACCGCATACAGCAGCCAGTCATCCAGGCGGAAAGGACGATGGAACCACATCGAGTGATCGATGGTGGCAACCTGCATGCCGGGTTCAAGGAAGCCATGCCCATGGGGTTGGAGCGCGGTCGGCAAAAAGTTGAAGTCAGACGCATAGCCCAGCAGGTATTGATGGGTGCGCAGATCGTCCGGCATGCTGCCGTTGGCGCGAAACCAAACGTAGCGGTGGGGTTCTTCTACGCTGCCCTGCAGCGGGTTATGGAATTTAACCGGGCGCATTTCAATCGGTTTTTGGCCGGTGAACTTATCGCGGATCGTTTCCGGCAGCAGGTGGGCGACTTTCTGCGCGATCTCGGATTCCGACATCAGCGTTTCCGGCGGCGGCACATCCGGCATGGTGTTTTGGTGTTCAAAGCCGCTTTCCTGGCTCTGGAACGATGCCGTCATGTAGAAGATCGGTTTGCCGTTTTGAATCGCGCTGATCCGGCGGGCGCTGAAACTGTTGCCATCGCGCAGGTTTTCCACATCGTAGACAATCGCTTTGCTGCTATCGCCGGGGCGCAGGAAATAGCTATGAAATGAGTGCACCGTGCGTTCAGCCGGCACCGTTTGTTTGGCGGCATACAGCGCCTGGCCGACAACCTGGCCGCCGAACACCTGGCGCAGGCCAAGGTCTTCACTTTGGCCGCGGAACAGCCCTTCTTCTATTTTCTCCAGATCGAGCAGATCGAGGAGGTTTTTTAATGCCTGGCTCATGCATTCATCCTTTATTTCTTGTCTCTGGCGCAGTGTGCGGAAGTGGGGGGCAGCACGTCAATATACCGCGTTGCGTGGCAAAAGTGCGTGTGTTTAATTACCCGTGTAATCAGCGGGTTGTATAATTAATAATCGAACGTCCGTGTGTTATCAGGATAATGTGCTAACTTTAATATTTAAGGTGGTTAAAACCGCCAACGCATTGATAATAAAAAGGAGGCTGAACCATGAAACTCTGGCAATTGACGAGCGGTGCTGCGCTACTGGCTATCGCTTTGGCTGGGTGCGCACAGAAAAGCGGGGATGTCCCCACGCCGACGCCTGGTAGCCCGGCAACGCCGCAGCAGCTGCAGATCCGTGGCCCGGCGGTCACCGGGACGGTGAATATCCGCCAGCGTGTAGCGCTGCCGCCTGATGCGGTGCTGACGGTAACGCTATCTGATGCATCCGTGTCTGATGCGCCTTCCAAAGTGATTGCCCAGCGGGTGATCCGTACCGAAGGCCAGCAGGCGCCGTTTACCTTTGTGGTGCCCTTTAACCCGGCCGATATCCAGCCAAACGCGCGCATTATCCTGAGCGCGGCGATCACCGTGAATGGGCAGATGACCTTTATCACCGATACTATCCAGCAGGTACTAAACCGCAACGGCGCTCGCGCCGACTTGTTGTTGGTGCCGGTGCAGAACGTACCGGTGCAGGGAACGTTAACCAACCAACCTTAAATCATCAGGGTTTGCCTTCCCCGGTACGCGCCGGGGAAGGGCGTTACCAGCGCCAGCCGTAAACGGATAAATCCACGGTGCTGTTGGCGGCGAATATAATCCCTTCTTCCAGCAGCGCCTGTCGCTGGCGTTGGAAATCTTCCCCTTGCAGTGAAATTTGCCCATGGCGGTTGATCACCCGGTGCCACGGCAGCGTTGAGCCTGCCGGTAATTTCTTTAACACCCCGCCCACCTGGCGCGCTGCGCGCGGGGAGCCGGCCAGGCGCGCCACTTCGCCATAGGTGGTGACCTTGCCGTAGGGGATGGCGGCAATCACCTGAAATACGCGTTGGCGGAACGACGCGTCTTGCTGCTCCATGTTTCACATTCCTACTGTTTAGCATCATGGCTGAAATTGTGCCACAGGCGCAGTGGGTAAGAAAACAGCGGTTGGCCCGGCTTGGCTTGCTATTTGGCTGGCCATCACCGATAATGCCCACCGCTTCAGAATAACGAAGCCGTCAATGGAGGCCCTGTTGGTTCTCCCGCAACACTAACTTGTGAACTCGGTCAGGTCCGGAAGGAAGCAGCCGCAGCAGGTGACGTGTGTGCCGGGATGTAGCTGGCAGGGCCTCCACCAATTTCAGCCTGATAATCCCCTTTCTCCTGTCTTTGTATAACCGCCCGTGCCTTGAACGCACCATCCTGCCCGCATTCTTCTGTGGGGCTTATTTTGCTTTGGTTCCCTGTTTTGCCATATCAAACGCGGCTTAACATTTACTACAGCCACAAAATGGCTAACCCGGTATAGCCCGTCAGATGAGGAGATAAAAGAGAGAGGAAGTCAGCCGTAGGTAATAGCTGATATAGAATGGCTCAATATTCCATGCTGGCAGTACCCACACCATCTTCAATGGTAATGCGGAGATAACGCATTAATCCCAATGTGCTGACTTAGGTAAGTATTCACGCGTCGGATACGGCGGAGACATTTGCCTGGCGCGGATTCAAATGCCGCTGGGACGACTCGCTGGGGCGAGTTGCAAGCACTCTACATACAACCTGATGTATCGCGTACTGCTGCGCTAATTGAACTTAGCCAGGCCAGGGACATAAGCGTATGCAATAGGAAAATACGTAAAATAAATAGGGAAATTGATATTAATTGTAACATTGAGGCCGATAGTATATCGGCTCAATGTTTTTAGCGTACGTATTTCCAGACTGCGGTAGGGATTTTATCATACAGCTTATTCATGGTGAGCTCCGCCAGGCGGTGATCGGCTGCGGAATAAAACAGCTCAAGCTCGTCATCGGAAAGCTCGTATTTATTTTTTTCAATAACACGCTCCAGCGTGTCAAGGTTGGTGCATTTACGTAACCGCATCAAATAGTCGATCTTTGTCATAGTAACCTTTAATCTAAAAACAGGGAGAAAAATCAGAGTTGATTATCTCTTAAGATTTCATTGCCGTACAGGTGCCCTCTCCTGAGAACATTCTGAATAATCGTGCCTTGGTTTTTTGCCAACGGCCCAAGTCTGAATCATTAATACCGTAATTACTAAAAAGGGTATAAGTGTCGTCGAGATACTCTTCGACCAGATCCGAGAGTTCGCTTTCGTCCATGTATTTAATTTTATAACTCATCACAAACGAAGCAATATGTTCGATCAACTCGTTAAGCTGGAGATTGACGGAAGACGTTGGATCGTTCACCCAACCATGATGGCTGTCGCCTATTGTCGCGAGGCCCTCATCATAAAGATTCTCACACAAGAACTTCAGTTGAGCAATATCGTGCCGCTTAGGCGAATACTCATCCATATCATCCCCTCCGCAAGTCTTAATTTCGGTGTTGACAACACTTTGTGAGTAAGCTGATTGATATCATTGACGGAGGTGGCTTACCACGGTTAATAAAAAGCTCCGACAATAATAATATAAATCATTTTTTCGCACTTAGCCTGTAACTATTACGTAAACTTACAATTCATCGAACGTCGATGGGCGTGAGCGATCGATTATATCGAATAACAACTTCCCATCGTTAAGCGTAAAGGTAACATTATCAGTGATGTTTTCCTTTGCGCTGATGTCCAGACAACCGTTGAAAATCTCCCATTGATAACGATAATGCATTGAATATTCGTTGTTATGCAATGGCTTAATCTCAAGTATTTCTAATGAATTTGGGACGTAACGCGCACTTTCAGAATAAAAACTCAATCCAGTGGTCAATGCCGGCACCAGTTCAGCCAAATTGCCTTCAATCACTTCCTTTAATTTTTTAACAGAAAGTGCTGAGGATTGCAGGGGGCAGTCGAGCGTTACCAACATGGCGCATCTTGCTTCATCACGATTAAGGGTGCCTATCTTACTCCTTTTTTAGCGTTTCGTCGGCACTCTTTTTATTGAATAAATATTTTTTTACTTTCAATAACACTTCTTATACTCGTGAATAACCCTATTTACGTTGAATGTATCAATCACCGCAGAGGGTTTATCTGCTATTGCCAGCCATGGCTGCGCGCCCATTGTTACGTTCGGTTGCAGAAAAGCGTTACGGGCCGCTTGAACTCGTGATTAATACTGTGATGTTATATAGTAACAATATGCACGCTTGGTTTATGTTACTGGGTACGGTTATGTTCTGTTTGAAAACACTCTTTACTGCTTCTGCCGCGTTGCGCTGCGGCGTTGCGGCTCTCTTTCTGGTGTTGCTCTGGTTAGCGATTGCCTGGGCGGTGCAGTTACCATGATACAACTGCAACAGGCCGAGATCGGTTACGGCGGCCAGGTTTTATTCCCCGCACTCAGCGGTTGTTTCGCGCGCGGTTCGCTAACGGCGGTCGTCGGCGCCAACGGCACTGGCAAATCCACATTATTAAAAACCTTGGCCGGACTACAGCCGTTGCAGGGCGGGCGCCTGATTTTCCCCCGGCAGAAAACCCACCTGGCCTATCTGCCGCAGCAAGCAGAGTTGGATCGCCAGTTCCCGATGCTGGTGAGCGATCTGGTCGCCATGGGGTGCTGGCACCAGAGCGGCATGTTTGGCCGGCTGAGCAAAGACTCCGTCCGGCAGATCCACGCGGCGCTGGATAACGTGGGCATGGGGGCGATGGTGCGTTCGCCGGTGGGGGAACTTTCCGGCGGCCAACTGCAGCGGGTGTTGTTTGCCCGCTTATTGGTACAGCAGGCCCCGTTAATCCTGCTTGATGAACCTTTCACCGGCATTGATAGCGCGACGATCCAGCTATTGCTACAGGTTATCGCCCAACTGCACCAGCAGGGGAAAACGATTATCGCCGTGTTGCATGACATGGCGATGGTGGCTGACCACTTCCCGCTGGCGCTGCTGTTAACGCCGGATTGCTGCCACTGGGGGGGCGCCGATCATGTGCTGCAGCATATTCCGGGCTTGAATGTGGCAACGGCGCCGGTGTGCCAAATGGCGGTGGCGCAATGATGTGGCTGCATTTATTGGTTGATCCCTTTGCTTCCTTCGGTTTTATGCGCCGCGCATTGGTGGCTTGCCTGGCGCTGTCGCTTAGCACGGCGCCGCTGGGCGTGTTCCTGTTGCTGCGGCGCATGAGTCTGGTGGGTGATGCGTTGTCGCATGCGGTCTTGCCGGGGGCGGCTATCGGCTATCTGATTTCCGGCATGTCTCTGGTGGCGATGGGCGTGGGCGGTTTTATTGCCGGCCTGGCGGTGGCCATGCTCTCGGGCCTGGTCAGCCGCCGCACGCCGCTCAAAGAAGATGCCAGCTTTGCCGGCTTTTATCTTGGCTCGCTGGCGTTGGGGGTCACCCTGGTGTCACTGCGCGGCTCAAGCGTTGATCTGCTGCACGTGCTGTTCGGCTCGATTCTGGCGGTGGATAGCCAGGCGATGTTGATGGTTGGCTTTATTACCAGCTTTTCATTAATTGCCTTGGCGGTGTTGTACCGGGCGCTGGTGATTGAATCCTTTGATGCCAATTTTTTGCGCGTGAGCGCCCCGCGCTGGCTGGCCTGGGTACACGGCCTGTTTCTGGCGCTGGTGGTGCTCAATCTGGTGGCTGGGTTCCAGATCCTTGGCACGCTGATGTCGGTGGGGCTGATGATGCTGCCCGCCGCCAGCGCGCGTTTTTGGGCTAAGAATCTGCCGCATACGTTGGCGGTGGCGATGGGGATCGGTGTGCTTGCCAGCCTGGTTGGGCTGGAATGGTCATACTATGCCTCATTGCCGGCGGGGCCTGCGATTGTGCTCAGCGCCAGCGTGGTGTTCTTTATCTCGGTTTTGTTTGGGACGCGTGGCGGGATTTTTGCCCGCGCGCGTCGTTGAGAAGTGCTTATGTGCAAGGAGAAAATCATGAAACGTTTACCCGTCGCGTTGGCTATTGCCGCGATGTTGTCGAGCTCACTGGCGCTGGCGAAGACCGTTGATGCCGTCGCCAGCTTTTCTATCCTTGGCGATATCGTCAAGCAAGTGGGTGGAGAGCACGTTAAGGTCACCACGCTGGTCGGCCCGGATGGCGATCCGCACAGTTTTGAACCGTCGCCGAAAGACAGCAAGCTGCTGTCGCAGGCTGATGTTGTGTTTGTCAGCGGTCTGGGAATGGAAGGCTGGATAGATCGGTTGGTCAGCGCTTCCGGCTACCGTGGCAAAGTGATCACCACATCCGAGGGGATCAATTCCAGGAAAATGGAAGAAGATGGCGAAACGGTGACCGATCCGCATGCGTGGAACAGCATGAAAAACGGCGTGCAGTACGCAACCAACGTGATGAACGCCCTGATTGCGGCCGATCCACAAGACGCCGGCTATTTCCGCCAGCGGGGTTCTGAATATATACAGCAACTGGAACAGCTGGATAGCTGGGCCAAGGCGCAGTTTGTCGCGGTGCCGCAAGAAAAACGTAAAGTGCTGACCAGCCATGATGCGTTTGGCTACTTCGGGCAGGAATATGGCGTCACCTTCCTTGCGCCAGTGGGCTTCTCCACCGAGGCTGAAGCCAGCGCCAGCGATGTGGCTGGTTTGATCAAACAGATCAAACAAGAACACGTGCATACCTACTTTATCGAGAACCAGACCGATCCACGCCTGGTGAAACAGATCGCAGCGGCAACCGGTGCGAAAGCCGGCGGCGAACTGTATCCGGAAGCGTTGTCTAAACCCGAAGGCCCAGCGGCAACCTATGTTCAGGCCTTCAAGCACAATGTTGAAACCATTGCCGCCAGTATGAAGTAAAGCCTAACCGCCCTGCCAACAGGGCGGTTATTTCATGATTTTTTCTGCACAAAAAAGCCCGTTGCATCAACAACGGGCTTTTTCGAATGGTCACGGCAAATCAGCGTTTTTTCTTGCGCCCTTGCACCGCTTTAAAACGTGGGTTGGATTTGCAGATCACATAAATGCGGCCGCGGCGGCGCACAATCTTGCAATCCGGGTGACGATTTTTTGCTGAACGCAATGAGCTTAAAACCTGCATGGTAAATCCCCTTACTTACGGCTGATGAAACGGCCGAAACGCTGCTGGAAGCGTGCGGTGCTGCCTTCTTTGGAAAACTCTTTCTGCTTGCCGGTGTAATACGGATGGGAAGCGGAAGAGACATCAATGGTGACGTACGGCAGGCTTTCGCCGTCCAGTTCAATGGTGCGGTCGGTCTTGATGGTAGAACCCACTTTGAAGTAGGTATCGGCACTCAGGTCATGAAAAACCACGGTGCGGTACTGTGGATGAATTCCTTGTTTCATGGTTGGTCTCAATGTGATGTTATACTATAACATTATTATGCGCTGTGAACGGCCGCGGATCAACCAGAAAATGGAGGGGGGTCAACGTGAGTAGGCTGGGTTGGCGTCTGCGGCGCAGACAAAAGAAAAGGCCGCATTTGCGGCCTTTGTTTAAAAAAACTATTCGCTTAGTGGTGCTCAACCGGGTGGCTATGCTCCACGTCTTCCGATTTCCTGGAGAAACGGCGGCGAACCACCACGAAGAACACGGGCACGAAGAAGATCGCCAGCACGGTTGCGGTAACCATACCGCCCATTACGCCAGTACCTACCGCATTCTGTGCGCCGGAGCCTGCGCCGGTGCTGATAACCAAAGGCAGTACACCAAGGATGAACGCCAGCGAGGTCATCAGAATAGGGCGCAAACGCATGCGAACAGCTTGCAGCGTGGCTTCGATCAAGCCTTTCCCTTCTTTCTCCATCAGATCCTTGGCGAATTCCACGATCAGTATCGCGTTCTTCGCCGATAGCCCAATGGTTGTCAGCAGACCCACCTGGAAGTAAACGTCGTTACTCAGGCCACGCATCGTGGCGGCCAGCAGCGCGCCGATAACCCCCAGCGGCAACACCAGCATAACCGAGAACGGAATCGACCAGCTTTCATACAGCGCCGCCAGACAAAGGAACACCACCAGAATCGAGATGGCGTACAGCGATGGCGCCTGGTTGCCGGACAACCGTTCCTGATAAGACATACCGGTCCAGTCAAAGCCAATGCCGGATGGCAGCTTGGCCGCCAGCTCTTCCATCAACGCCATGGCTTCACCCGAGCTCTTGCCCGGTGCCGCCTGGCCGAGGATTTCCATTGCCGGCAGGCCGTTATAACGTTCCAGACGCGGTGAGCCGTATTCCCACTTCGCCGATGAGAAGGCGGAGAACGGAACCATCTGGCCACTTGTGCCGCGCACATACCAGTTATTGATATCTTCCGGCAGCATACGGAACGGCGCGTCGGCCTGAACATACACTTTCTTCACACGGCCGCGGTCGATAAAGTCGTTAACGTAAGAACCCCCCAGCGCGGTGCTCAGCGTGGTATTGATGGTTGATAAGCTAACGCCTAACGCCTTGGCTTTTTCCTGATCGATGATCAGTTTGAACTGCGGCGTATCTTCAAGACCGTTCGGGCGCATACCCACCAGCATATCCGGGTGTTGCGCCGCCATGCCCAGCAGTTGGTTACGCGCTTCGGTCAGTTTCTCATGCCCCAGGCCGCCCTGATCGATCAGCTCAAAGTCAAAGCCGGTGGCGGTACCCAGCTCGATAATCGCCGGCAGGTTGAAGGGGAACACCATACCGTCTTTGATCTGTGAGAAAGCGGCCATCGCGCGGCCGGCGATCGCATCAACCTTGTTTTCTTCACCGGGGCGTTCGCTCCAGTCTTTCAGGCTGACGAACGACAGGCCGTTGTTCTGGCCATTACCGTTAAAGCCGAAACCGGCAACGGTAAACACCGAGTTCACGTTGTCTTTTTCTTTGGTCAGGAAGTAATCGGTGACTTCCTGCAGCACTTTCGAGGTACGTTCTTCCGTGGCGCCGGACGGCAACTGCACCATGGTCAGCAACATCCCCTGGTCTTCATCCGGCAGGAATGAAGAGGGCAGGCGCAGGAACAGCACCGCCATGCCAACCACGATCAGCAGATAAAGCAGCAGATAGCGCCCGGTGCTGCGCAGAATGCTGCCCACGCTGTCGGTGTAGTGGTGTGTGCTCTTATCAAACAGGCGGTTGAACCAGCCGAAGAAGCCGGTTTTCGCGCCGTGATCGCCTTTGGCGATCGGTTTGAGCATGGTGGCACATAACGCCGGCGTCAGGATCAATGCCACCAGCACCGACAACGCCATCGCCGAAACAATGGTGATTGAGAACTGGCGGTAGATGGCACCGGTGGAGCCGCCGAAGAAGGCCATCGGCACGAATACCGCCGACAACACCATCGCGATGCCAACCAATGCGCCCTGAATTTGCCCCATTGATTTCTTGGTGGCTTCTTTCGGCGGCAGGCCCTCTTCGGCCATGACGCGCTCGACGTTTTCCACCACCACGATGGCGTCATCCACCAGCAAGCCTATCGCCAGCACCATACCGAACATCGTTAGGGTGTTGATTGAGAAGCCAAAGGCGGCCAGGATGGCAAAGGTCCCGAGCAGCACGACCGGTACGGCAATCGTTGGGATCAACGTTGCCCGGAAGTTTTGCAGGAACAGATACATCACCAGGAAGACCAGCACGATCGCTTCAAACAGCGTTTTCACGACTTCGTTGATGGAGATCTTCACAAACGGGGTAGTGTCGTAAGGGTAAACGACGTGCATGCCCTGTGGGAAAAAGGGTTGCAGCTTCGCCAGTTCGGCCTTCACCGCGGCGGCGGTATTCAGCGCGTTGGCGCCGGTCGCCAGTTTAACCCCCAAACCGGAAGCCGGTTTGCCGTTATAACGTGCGGTTACGGCGTAGTTTTCACCGCCGCGCTCAATGCGTGCCACGTCTTTCAGCCGCACCTGCGAACCGTCGCTGTTCACCATCAACAGGATATTGCCAAACTCCTCCGGTGAGGTCAGGCGGGTTTGCGCGATGATCGACGCGTTAAGCTGTTGCCCCGGTACCGGCGGCATACCGCCCAACTGGCCCGCGGCGATCTGGCTGTTTTGCTCCGTGATGGCCGCCGTCACGTCTGCCGTGGTGAGTTGGTATTTATTCAGTTTGTTCGGATCGAGCCAGACACGCATGGCGTACTGCGCGCCAAACAGCTGAACTTCACCCACGCCCGGTGAGCGGCTGAGTGGGTCTTTGACGTTTGAAGCCACATAGTCGGCGATATCGTCCTGGGTCATGGTCGGATCGTCGGAGATGAAGCCCGCAACCATCAGGAAGCTGCTGCTGGATTTCTCAACCTGCAGGCCCTGTTGTTGCACTTCTTGCGGCAGCAAGGCGGTTGCCAGTGACAGTTTGTTCTGTACCTGCACCTGTGCGATGTCGGGATCGGTGCCTGAATTAAACGTCAGGGTGATTTTTACGCTCCCGGAGGAGTCGCTGGTGGAGGACATATACATCAGGTTATCGATACCGTTCATGTTCTGTTCGATAACCTGCGTGACGGTATTTTGCACCGTGGTAGCATCAGCGCCGGGATAAGTTGCGGATATACTTATCGCCGGTGGCGCAATGGTAGGGTACTGTGCGATAGGCAGTTTCAGTATCGCAAGCACCCCCGCCAACATAATAATGATGGCGATTACCCAGGCGAAAATCGGGCGATCTATAAAGAACTTAGCCATGTATTACCGGCTCCTTTTTATGACTTCTGCGCTTCGGTCTGCGGCTGCGCCTGAGTGTCGACTTCTTGTGCGTTGACCTGAACACCCTGCTTGACTTTCATCAGCCCCGTGACGATCACGCGATCGCCGGATTTCAGGCCGTCTGTAACCAGCCATTTATCGCCAATGGCCTGATCGGCCTGCAGGGTACGCAACTCAACTTTGTTGTCAGCGCCAACCACCAATGCGGTCGCCTGGCCACGCGGGTTACGCGTTATGCCTTGCTGCGGCACCAGCAGCGCGTTGTCACGCACGCCTTCATCCAAGCGGGCGCGAACAAACATGCCTGGCAACAAAGTATCGTTCGGGTTCGGGAACACCGCGCGAATAGTGATGGAACCGGTAGTTTCATCGACGGTCACGTCAGAGAATTCCAGTGAACCTTCCTGATCGTATTCCTGGCCATTTTCAAGCAGCAGTTTCACCCGCGCTTTGCCGTTTTCCTGCTTAAGCGAACCGTTGGCCAGTTCCTGCTTCAGCCGCAGAAAATCGTTACTGGACTGGGTAACGTCGACATACATAGGGTTTAATTGTTGCACGGTTGCCAATGCGGTGGTTTGCGCGCTGGTCACCAGTGCGCCCTCGGTAACCGCGGATTTACCGATGCGGCCTGAAATCGGCGAGGTGACTTTGGTATAAGCCAGGTTGATGCGTGCCGTTTCCACTGCGGCTTTGGCGGCGATGACTGCCGCATTGGCCTGTTGCAGGGTGGAGGTTGCATCATCGTAGTCTTGTTTACTGATGTAATTGGTGCCCAGCAAGGGTTTATAACGGTTGAGCGTTTGGCGGGCGAAGGCGGCAGCGGCTTCTGCTTTGGCTAAATCGCCTTTGGCGCTGTCATAGGTTGCCTGATAGGTCGCGGGATCGATTTGATACAGCGATTCACCGGCTTTTATATCACTGCCTTCAACGAAGTTACGCTTGAGAATAATTCCGCTGACCTGTGGGCGAACTTCAGCGACACGATACGCAGCGGTACGGCCTGGAAGATCGGTAGTCATATTAAGTGGTTGGCTCTTCAAGGTAACCACCCCCACTTCGGGCGCTTGAGCCGCGGCGCTTTGCTGTTGGGTTCCTTGATCGTTACATCCTGTTAGCACTAAGCTGCCTGAAAGCATCAGAACTGCCGCCAGAGGCGTTAACCCTCTGTTTTTGTTCATATAAAAACCTCAAGTGTCCGATTTCAAAATGATCAATGGATCACAAGCTTTTAAACCCATTGCTGCGTTAATTATATGTGCGTGCTATGGTACATACATTCGCAAATGTATGTAAATCACGCTTCCCCGAAAAAGCAACGCTATGGCACGAAAAACCAAACAGCAGGCTCTGGAAACCCGACAGCATATTTTAGATGCTGCGGTGAAAGAATTCTCTGAACGTGGTGTTTCCTCCACGTCGCTTGCCGATATTGCCACCGCGGCTGGGGTGACTCGGGGCGCCATTTATTGGCACTTCAAAAATAAAGTAGACCTGTTTAATGAGGTCTGGGAAATATCTGAGTCGATAATAGACGACTTAGAACTAGAGTATCGGGCAAAGTACCCTGATAATCCACTGCGTATTTTACGCGAAGTGCTGATACAGGTTCTTTCATCGGCGGTGGATGACCAGCGCCGCCGGGCCCTGCTGGAAATTGTATTCCATAAATGCGAGTTCGTCGGCGAAATGGTGCCGCTTTATGAAGCGCGCAAGGTGCTTCATCTCGCTGGCTATGAGCGTATCGAAACGCGGTTGCGCAATATTATACTGCATGGGCAACTGCCGAATGATCTTGATACCCGGCGCGCTGCAATTATTTTGCGGGCTTATATTACCGGCCTAATGGAAAACTGGCTATTTATGTCGGAGAGCTTTGATTTAAAGGCCGAGGCAGAAATGCTGGTGGATACCTTTATTGAAATGGTGCAGTTTTGCCCAACGCTGCGGCTTAAATTCGGCGAACAGGGGCCAGCGCGCCAACACCTCGATTGCCCACACTCTTAGCCGGCGGGCGGTTTCACGCCAGGGCCAACCGACCTTGACATTCTCTGCAACGTTTTCCCCTTTTTGCTCCACCAGCCCGCGTGCTACCCTTTAGCTTCCTCTGTTGGACAGATATTACATCATGCGTTGCAGGTCAGTCAGCCGTTTCTCTTCTTCGGTGCGGCGTCCCTCCATGACGAGGGCTTTACGTACCGTTCTTTTGTTTATCATGCCGCTTTTTCTTGCCTTGTGGTTCACTCCCGCGTGGGCGGCGCTAAGCTATGATCTGCCGGCGCGCGGCGAAGTGCAGGCCCAGTTGGATGCGCTGAATAAGCAAAAAAACCTGACGCAGATAAACCGGCTTGAGCAGCAGGATCTCAACCGCACGCTGGTATTGCTGGATGCGATTGAGCGGGTGAAGCAGGATTCGGCCCAGTTGAAACAGCAGGTCCAACAGGCGCCGGCCAAGCTGCGCCAGGTGATGCAGGATCTGGAAGACGTGAAAGCGCAGCAGAATGCGGCGGCGATGCGCGCGGAGCTGCAGCCGCTTTCACTACGCCAGTTGGAAAGCCGGCTCTACCAGATGCTTGACGATCTGCAGAACGCCCAGGAAAACCTGTCGGCCTACAACAGCCAGCTTATCTCGCTGCAAACCCAGCCGGAACGGGTGCAGAGCAGCATGTATTCCTTATCGCAGCGCCTGCAGACGATCCGTAACCTGCTCAACGGCCAGACGCCCGGCCAGGCCACGCTGCGCACCACGCAGCAGGTGATGTATAACACGGAGCAGGCGCTATTGAGTACGCAGTTGGAACTGCAGCGCAAAAGCCTGGAAGCGAACACCACGCTGCAGGATCTGCTGCAGAAACAGCGGGATTACACCAATGGGCAGATTGACCGGCTCGATCGCACCGTGCAGGTGCTGCAAAGCGTGGTCAACAGCAAGCGCCTCACGCTGTCGGAGAAAACCGCCAAAGAGGCGCAGAACCCGGCAGACGCCACTGACATTCAACATGATCAACTGGTGAGCCGTGAACTGGACGTCAACCGCCAGCTTAGCCAGCGCCTGATCGCCGCAACCCAAGAAAGCAATACCCTGTTCCAGCAAAATATTCAGGTCAGGAACTGGCTTGATCGCGGCTTGCAGTCGGAACGCAACCTGAAAGAACAGATACAGATGCTCAAGGGCAGCCTGGTGCTGTCGCGCATCCTTTATCAGCAGCAACAAAATCTGCCGCCAGCCAGCCTGGTGACCGATATGACCAACCGCATTGCCGATCTGCGCCTGGAGCAGTTTGAGCTGAATCAGCAGCGCGACGATCTGTTCAAAGGGGACGACTTCGTCAATAAGCTGCTGGTTGATAACAAAGAAAGCGCCAACAGTGATGTGGTCGATGCGCTTGATGAAATTGTCGAAATGCGCCGTGAGCTGCTGGATCAGTTGAACAAACAGCTCAGCAACCAACTGGCGTTAGCGATCAATCTGCAGGTGAATCAGCAACAGTTGAGTGGCATTTATGATTCGTTGCAGGAAACGCTGACGCAGCAAATTTTCTGGGTGAACAGCAACCGGCCGATCGATCTGGCCTGGCTGAAAGCGCTGCCCGGCGCGATCAACGATCAGCTCGCTTCTCTGCATATCGCTTTTGACGGCAGAAAAATGCTGGCCGGGGGCTTGAACGCGTTGGTTTTCCTGGTGCCGCTGTTGATATTGATCGGGCTGTTGCGCTGGCGCTACCGGCAGATCGACGCGCATCTGCAACAGTTGGCTAATGACGTGGGGCAATTGAAACGCGATGGTCAACTGCATACACCGAAAGCCATTGCGCTGACGCTGCTGAAGGTGGTGCCGGGGTGCGGCCTGCTGCTGGGCGCGGGTTACTGGTGTTACCGGGCCGAAATGAGCATCAGCGATTTCCTGTGGGCGCTATCGCAGCATGAATCGCTGTTTTGGCTGGTGTTCAGTTTCTCCTTCCGCATGCTTTCGCCGGGCGGGATCGCCGAGCGGCATTTCAATATCGCCGGCGCGCTATGCGCGCACTACCGCCGCCAGGTGCTGCGGCTGGGCTTGGCGTTGCAGCCGTTGATTTTCTGGACGGTACTGGGGGAAAAAGCACCGCTGCGGCTGGTGGAAGATGTGATCGGCCAGGTGGTGATCATTCTGACGCTGGCGTTACTGGCGGTGTTGGTATTCCCGATGTGCCGCGATAGCTGGCGTGAAAAGGGCTCGCATGCGGTACGCCTGGTGTTGGTGACGGCCATTGCCGCAACGCCGTTGATATTGCTCGGCCTGATGTTCGCTGGCTACTTTTACACCACCCTGCGGCTGGCCGACCGTTGGATTGATAGCCTTTATTTGTTTTTCCTGTGGAACATCGTCTACTTGAGCGCGTTGCGCGGGCTAAGCGTCGCCGCCCGCCGCCTGGCCTATCGCCGTGCTATCGCCCGGCGCCAAAACCTGGTGAAAGAAGGGGCGGAGGGCAGCGAGCCGGTCGAGGAGCCGCCGCTGGCGCTCGATCAAATCAACCAACAGTCGCTGCGCCTGACCACCATGGTGCTGTTTATGGTATTCGCCACGGCGCTTTACGCGATTTGGTCCGATCTAGTTACGGTGATCGCGTACCTCGACAGCATCAGCCTGTGGCACTACAGCAGCGTTATCGCTGGCAGCAACATGCCGCAGACGGTGACGCTGGGCAATCTGCTGGTGGCCATCTTGGCGATCATCGTCGCCTATGTGATGACGCGTAACCTGCCGGGCTTGCTCGAAGTGTTGGTACTTTCGCGCCTGCAACTGCGCCAGGGCGCCTCATACGCCATCACGACCGTGCTCACCTATCTGATTACCGCCGTGGGAGCCGTGGCGGCGCTGGGGTCGCTTGGGGTTTCGTGGGACAAATTGCAGTGGTTGGTCGCCGCGCTGTCGGTGGGGCTGGGGTTTGGCCTGCAGGAAATCTTCGCCAACTTTGTTTCCGGCCTGATTATCCTGTTTGAGCGGCCGGTGCGCATCGGCGATACCATCACCATCGGCTCGTTTTCCGGCACGGTCAGCCGTATCCGTATCCGCGCCACCACCATTACGGATTTTGATCGTAAAGAAGTGATTATCCCGAACAAAGCGTTCGTGACCGAACGGCTGATCAACTGGTCGCTGTCGGATACCATTACCCGCGTTATTATCAGCGTTGGCGTGGCCTATGGTTCCGATCTGGAGAAGGTGAAGAGCGTCTTGCTGCAGGCAGCGCATGATAATCCACGGGTGATGGCCGATCCTGAACCGCAGGTGTTTTTCCTCAACTTTGGCGCCAGCACGCTGGATCATGAACTCCGCCTGTACGTGCGGGAACTGCGCGATCGCAGCTACACGGTGGATGAGTTGAACCGGGCTATCGATCGCCTGTGCCGGGAAAACGACATCGACATCGCGTTCAATCAGCTTGAAGTTTATTTGCATAATCCGCAGGGCAAAGAAGTGCAGGAAGTGAAACGTGTGCTGAAAGGCGGGCCAGACGAGCAGCCGGCAACGGCGTAACGGTTATTGGCCGGGCTGGGCTGGGGGCGTTTCGCGATGCTGCAGCTTCGCCTGGTAATCCCGTTTGACGATCTCCAGGGCGGCCAGCGCCGTGGCGGGAGCGATCTCGTTGCATTCCAGCAGATAGATCAAATCCACCGCTAATTGTAATTCTGCCGGTGCCTTTTCCAGTGACATAAAACCACCTTCATTTTGGGGAGCCTGTGCGTTGAGTATAACGTTTCACCGCGGCGCGCTCTGTCAGAAACCGTTTTCTTTGCGTTCGATACTGCGTTCAATACGCGTCAGCGCCTGGCGGCAGCGCATCAGCCGGCCTTCCAGCGCGGCCAATTCCTGCTGCAATTTTTGCTGGCCGGCCAGCGTGGTTTGCCGCCCGAGCAGGCTTTCGCGATCCTGTATCATAGAAAGCAGACGGCGCTCATAATCCTGGTGCTCTGCCAGCTTGTGGTACAGATCCGGCGCCGACGCGCGTTGGGGCTGATTTTTCCGCCGTAGCGCCTGGGTGGCCTGTTCCCGCTGTAACGCCGCGATTTGCGCAACCAGCTTTTCAGCCAGGAAAGCGACCTGCGCCGTGCGGTTATCCCTGACGGCCGCCTGCAACTGGGCGAAATTTTTCTCTATTTCCGCCAGATAGTCGCGCAGGCGCGTTCCCCGGCTATTAAACAAGGTGGCGTCGAAGCGTGCCTGCTGAAGGGGAGCATTGCCTTGCGGCGAAAGCCCCGCCGCCAGGGCCGCAATTTGTTGTTCTAACACCTGCAAGAGGCGATGCGTGCTCACGCGTGTTCCTTTACATTAACCATATCGTTGCCCAGCTTGCCTGTGAACCACTGCAGAAACAAGCCTGCCGTGCGCGCCGTTGCTGGCACGGCCCGGTTGGCCGGTGGTACAGTAGGCGGCAATAATCGTTGCGGGGGCGGGCATGGCGCGTTGGTTACTGATAATTTTGGGGTGGTTGGCCGTGGTGCTGGCAATGCTCGGCGTGGTGTTGCCATTGTTGCCGACCACGCCATTCCTGCTGCTGGCCGCCTGGTGCTTTGCCCGCTCTTCGCCGCGTTTTCACCACTGGCTGCTCTATCGTTCCTGGTTTGGCGGCTACCTGCGCCACTGGCAGCAGCACCGTGCGTTGCCCCCCGGGGCGAAATGGAAAGCGGTATTGATGATCGTGCTGACGTTTGCGGTTTCATTATGGTGGGTGAAGATCTGGTGGGTGCGTGGCATACTTTTCGTCATGCTGGTTATTTTGTTAACCTTTATGCTTCGCCTGCCGGTTATTGACCTGCCACAACAAAAGCAGCGCTGATAGTGCACTGCCAGTTGCATTTATCCGGTAGTTTGCATAGATTTGTGCGTTTTCGTGCGTGGGGTACTCCGCCATTCTCAACCGCAGGGCAACATGCTGCGGTGGCCGGGCGGCCTGCGTTCCAGTTTCAAGCAGTTTTATCAGGCAATAATTATGACCGCTACTGCGCAGCAGCTTCAGTTTATTAAAGACAGTATCAAAACCATTCCGGATTACCCTAAGCCGGGCATACTGTTCCGTGACGTAACCAGCCTGTTGGAAAACCCACTGGCTTATGCCGCCAGCATTGAATTGCTGGTTGAGCGTTACCGCGACGCAGGTTTCACCAAAGTGGTTGGTACCGAAGCGCGTGGTTTTCTGTTCGGCGCCCCGGTAGCGCTGGCGCTGGGGGTGGGTTTCGTACCCGTGCGCAAGCCAGGTAAGTTGCCGCGTGAGACCCTAAGCGAAAGCTATGAGCTGGAATACGGCACGGATACGCTGGAAATCCACAGCGACGCGATTGTGCCGGGTGATAAAGTGCTGGTGGTGGACGATCTGCTCGCCACCGGCGGCACCATTGAAGCCACCGTCAAACTGATTCGCCGCCTGAAAGGGGAAGTCAACGACGCCGCTTTCATCATTAATCTGCCGGATCTTGGCGGTGAAACACGCCTGAAAAATCTCGGCGTCACCAGCTACTGCCTGGTGGACTTTGCCGGCCATTAATCCACATGGCGACAACGGCCTCGCGGTTTGCCGCGGGGCTGTGTTAGCATGACCCTCCAGATTACTCGACATCTCCGGTATTAATGAGCTATCAGGTTCTTGCCCGTAAGTGGCGCCCTCAAACGTTTGCAGATGTTGTCGGACAGGAACACGTCCTGACAGCGTTGGCTAATGGCCTAAAACTTGGGCGGATTCATCACGCCTATCTGTTTTCGGGCACCCGTGGGGTGGGGAAAACCACCATTGCACGCCTGTTGGCGAAAGGCCTGAATTGCGAAACCGGCATTACCGCCACCCCGTGCGGGCAATGCGATAATTGCCGCGAGATCGAACAGGGGCGCTTTGTTGATCTGATCGAGATCGATGCGGCGTCGCGTACTAAGGTAGAAGATACCCGCGAACTGCTTGATAACGTGCAGTATGCGCCGGCGCGCGGCCGCTTCAAGGTCTATTTGATCGATGAAGTGCACATGCTTTCGCGCCATAGCTTCAACGCGCTGTTGAAAACGCTGGAAGAACCCCCCGCGCACGTTAAATTCTTGCTGGCAACCACCGATCCGCAAAAGCTGCCGGTCACCATTCTGTCGCGTTGCCTGCAGTTCCACCTAAAAGCGCTGGATGTAGATCAGATCCGCAACCAGTTGGAAACGGTGTTGCAGGCCGAGCACATCACCAGCGATGCCCGGGCGCTGCAACTGCTGGCGCGGGCCGCCGACGGTAGCATGCGCGATGCGCTTAGCCTGGCCGATCAGGCCATCGCGATGGGGCAGGGCCAGGTCACGACCGCCACCGTCAGCCAAATGCTCGGCACGCTGGATGATGAACAACCGCTGGCGATCCTGGAAGCGCTGGTCAGCGCGGACGGCGAGAAAATGATGGCCCAGGTTGCGCAGGCCGCATCGCGCGGCGTTGATTGGGAAAACCTGCTGGTCGATACGCTGGCGTTATTGCACCGCATCGCCATGGTGCAACTGCTGCCATCGACGCTGGATAACCACTATGCGGCGATCGAGCAGCGGCTGCGGGAGCTGGCGCGCACGCTGCCGCCGGCCGATGTACAACTGTATTATCAAACGCTGCTGGTGGGGCGCAAAGAGCTGGCGTTCGCGCCGGATCGCCGCATGGGCGTTGAGATGACGCTGCTGCGCGCGTTGGCGTTTCATCCCAAGGCCGTGATCCCGGAGTCGGTCGCGCCGGTGCAAAGCCCGCCGCCGATGGCGCAGCCACAAGGGCAGTCGTTGCAGCAGCCCGCGCCGCCAACGCAGCACAATGCGCCGGCCGGGCCCGCTGATGCGCCCGCGGCAAGTTTACCGGATGCCACCGCGCAGTTGCTGAAAGCGCGCACCCAGTTGCTGCGGCAACAGGGGGCATCCCCGCCAAAAAAGGCTGAACCGGCGGCGCCATCAAGCGCGCGGCCGGCGAATTCTGCGTTGGAACGGCTTGCTTCTGTCACTGAACGCAGCCAACAGCGCCAGGCCGAGCGGATCGTCAAGGAAAAACCGGCCAAGCCGGAAGCCTACCGCTGGCGTGCCCAGAATAAAGCGCCGGAAGCCGAGCCTGAACCGCTGGCAACGCCAAAGGCCTTGCGTACGGCGCTGGAGCATGAAAAAACGCCGGAGCTTGCGGCGAAGCTGGTGGTTGAATCGCTTGAACGCGATCCCTGGGCTGCGGAAATCGATAAGCTGAAAATCCCAAAACTGGTCCAGCAGTTGGCGTTGAACGCCTTTAAAGAACAGTTGGAACCCGGCAAAATTTGTCTCCACCTGCGGCCGTCGCAGCGCCATCTGAATTCGCCTTCGGCGCAGAAAACGTTGGCGGAGGCGCTCAGCGAGCTGCACGGCAGCCCGGTTGAGCTCAACGTAGTGGAAGATGATAATCTGGCGCAGCGCACTCCGCTGGAGTGGCGGCAAGCCATTTATGAAGAAAAGCTGGCGCAGGCGCGCCAGGCGATCATTGCGGATACCAACGTGCAGACGCTGCGCCGGTTTTTCGACGCGGATCTGGACGAAGAGAGTATTCGCCCCATTTAACCGCTGTGCACAATGCGCGGCCCATGCGATGAGAGATGACTATGTTTGGTAAAGGCGGTCTGGGCAATCTGATGAAGCAAGCCCAGCAAATGCAGGAAAAAATGCAGCAGATGCAGGAAGAAATCGCCAAGTTGGAAGTAACTGGCGAATCTGGCGCTGGCTTGGTGAAAGTAACCATCAACGGCGCGCACAACTGCCGCCGCGTGGAAATCGATCCCAGCCTGCTGGAAGACGACAAAGACATGCTGGAAGATCTGATCGCCGCTGCGTTTAACGATGCCGCGCGCCGTATTGAAGAAACCCAGAAAGAAAAAATGGCGTCGGTTTCCAACGGTATGCAATTGCCGCCTGGCTTTAAGATGCCATTCTGATGCAAACCAGCCCGCTCCTTGAATCATTAATGGAGGCGTTGCGCTGCCTGCCGGGCGTTGGCCCGAAATCGGCGCAGCGTATGGCTTTCCACCTGCTGCAGCGCGATCGCAGCGGGGGGATGCGCCTGGCGCAGGCGCTGACGCGCGCCATGTCGGAGATCGGCCACTGCGCCGATTGCCGCACCTTCACCGAGCAGGATGTGTGTACTATCTGTACCAATCCGCGCCGCCAGCAAAACGGCCAGATTTGCGTTGTGGAAAGCCCAGCGGATATCCACGCCATTGAGCAGACCGGGCAATTTGCCGGGCGCTACTTCGTGCTGATGGGGCATCTGTCGCCGCTGGACGGCATCGGGCCGGGGGATATTGGCCTGGACCGCCTGGAACAGCGCCTGGAGCAGGAAACTATCACCGAGGTGATACTGGCCACCAACCCAACGGTAGAGGGCGAGGCCACCGCCAACTACATTGCCGAAATGTGCGGCCAGTACGGTGTGATGGCTAGCCGAATCGCCCATGGCGTACCGGTGGGCGGTGAGCTGGAGATGGTTGACGGCACCACGCTGTCGCATTCATTGGCGGGCCGCCACGCCATTAAGTTCTGATTCCCCCTCGGCGGGCGTGTGGTGGGGCTGCCTGCGGTTGCGCCCACCCATGTTTTCACCGCCCGAGTTTGCCGCCGTAGTCCTTCATTCTCTGCAAAAATTTCCCGCCAGCCGCTTGAAAAACCACGCCCCTATCCCCACCTAATGTGCATTGTTTGGTTTTGGTTGCAATTGTCTTTGAGGTAATCAATGAGTATGAAAGGTCAAGAAACACGCGGGTTCCAGTCTGAAGTTAAACAGCTGCTTCATTTAATGATCCATTCGCTGTACTCCAACAAAGAAATTTTTCTGCGCGAGCTGATCTCCAACGCATCCGACGCCGCCGATAAGCTGCGTTTCCGCGCGCTTTCCGTGCCGGAGCTGTATGAAGGTGATGGCGATCTGCGTGTCCGTCTGTCCGTTGATAAAGACAAAAGCACACTGACCATTTCCGATAACGGCATCGGGATGAGCCGCGACGAAGTGATCGAAAACCTTGGCACCATCGCCAAATCAGGCACTAAAGCTTTCCTGGAGTCCATCGGTTCCGATCAGGCTAAAGACAGCCAGTTGATTGGCCAGTTCGGCGTGGGCTTCTACTCGGCGTTCATCGTTGCGGATAAAGTTACCGTGCGCACCCGTGCGGCAGGCGCGGCGGCGGATGAGGGCGTATTCTGGGAATCCGCCGGTGAAGGCGACTACACCATCGCCGACATTACCAAAGAAGATCGCGGCACCGAAATTACCCTGCACCTGCGCGCTGACGAAAGCGAGTTCCTGGATGCCTGGCGCTTGCGTTCGGTGATCGGCAAATACTCCGATCACATCGCGCTGCCGGTTGAGATCGAAACCAAGGGCGAAGAAGAAGACAGCGCCACCACCTGGGAAAAAATCAACAAGGCCCAGGCGCTGTGGACCCGCAATAAAGCCGATATCACCGATGACGAATACAAAGAGTTCTACAAGCATATCTCCCATGACTTCACCGATCCGCTAAGCTGGAGCCACAACCGGGTGGAAGGCAAGCAGGAATACACCAGCCTGCTGTATATCCCGGCGCAGGCGCCGTGGGACATGTGGAACCGCGACAGCAAGCACGGTCTGAAGCTGTATGTCCAGCGCGTGTTCATCATGGACGATGCGGAACAGTTCATGCCGAACTACCTGCGTTTTGTGCGCGGCCTGATAGACTCCAACGATCTGCCGCTGAACGTCTCGCGTGAAATTCTGCAAGACAGCCGTGTGACCCAGAGCCTGCGCAGTGCGCTGACCAAACGCGTTCTGCAAATGCTGGAAAAACTGGCGAAAGACGATGCCGAAGCCTATCAGAAATTCTGGCAGCAGTTTGGCCAGGTGCTGAAAGAAGGGCCGGCGGAAGATACGACGAATAAGGAAACCATCGCCAAGCTGCTGCGCTTTGCTTCCACCCAAAACGATAGCTCCGCGCAGACGGTATCGCTAGAAGAATACGTTAGCCGCATGGCCGAAGGGCAGGAAAAAATCTATTACATCACCGCCGACAGCTATGCCGCCGCGAAAAGCAGCCCGCACCTGGAGCTGCTGCGTAAGAAGGGCATCGAAGTGCTGCTGCTCTCCGATCGTATCGATGAGTGGATGATGAGCTACCTGACCGAGTTTGACGGCAAGCCGTTCCAGTCCATCAGCAAGGCGGATGAGTCGCTGGAAAAACTGGCGGACGAAACCGAAGAGCAGAAAGAGGCTGAAAAACAGCTGGAGCCGTTTATCGAACGCGTGAAAACCCTGCTGGGCGACCGTGTGAAAGACGTGCGCCTGACCCACCGCCTGACCGATACGCCGGCTATCGTCACTACCGATGCGGACGAAATGAGCACCCAAATGGCGAAGCTGTTTGCCGCCGCTGGCCAGCAGGCGCCGGAAGTGAAGTATATTTTTGAGCTGAACCCGGATCACGCATTGGTTAAACGCGCTGCTGACGTCGGCGATAACGACCAGTTCGCTGAATGGATCGATCTGCTGCTGGATCAGGCGCTGCTGGCTGAACGCGGCACGCTGGAAGATCCTAACCAGTTTATCCGCCGGATGAATAAACTGCTGTCTGCCTGATAGCAAGCCAGGCGCCCTTAACCGCCGGTTAAGGGCGCTTTTCCCACCTGCCAGCCGCGCCTTTTATTCCCTGCCTGTGATTTATCCCATGCGCCTTGAGCCGCCCCCCCGGTAAATGGTATGGTTTAGCGTTTTCTCAATTTTATAAAAAACTACAAGCAAGGGGATTTACGCAATGCGTATCATTCTGCTGGGCGCTCCGGGCGCTGGTAAAGGTACTCAGGCTCAATTCATCATGGAGAAATACAGCATTCCGCAAATCTCCACTGGTGATATGTTGCGCGCAGCCGTAAAGGCCGGCACCGAACTGGGCAAACAGGCGAAAGAGATCATGGACGCCGGCAAGCTGGTGACCGATGAGCTGGTGATCGCGCTGGTTAAAGAGCGTATTGCACAGCCTGACTGCCGCAACGGTTTCCTGTTGGACGGTTTCCCACGCACCATTCCGCAGGCCGATGCCATGAAAGACGCCGGCATTGCGGTGGATTATGTGCTGGAGTTCGACGTGCCGGATGAGCTGATTGTCGATCGCATCGTTGGCCGTCGCGTGCATGCCCCTTCCGGCCGCGTGTACCACGTTAAGTTCAATCCGCCGAAGGTGGAAGGCAAAGACGACGTTACCGGCGAAGAACTGACGACCCGTAAAGACGATCAGGAAGAAACCGTGCGTAAGCGCCTGGTTGAATATCATCAGATGACCGCGCCGCTGGTGTCTTACTATCGTAAAGAAGCCGATGCCGGCAACACCGAATACCATAAAATCGACGGCACGCGCAAAGTGGCTGAAATTAGCGCCGAACTGGCGAAAATCCTCGGCTAATTGTCGGTTTTACGTGACTACGCTGGGCAACTGCCCGGCGTTTTTTGTCTATGGAAAACCCCCAGCTAGGCTGGGGGTTCCGGAAAGCTTTCAGCTTTAAGCCAGTTATTAAAACCCCTTTTGATTTGTTAAAACATCTTGCGGTCTGGCAACTGCAAAAGTTCAACAAGAAATCAAAAGGGGGTCCCAATGGGGGACGAAAAGAGCTTAGCGCACACCCGATGGAACTGTAAATATCACATAGTTTTTGCGCCAAAATACCGAAGACAAGCGTTCTACGGAGAGAAACGTCTGGCGATAGGCAGTATCTTAAGAAAGCTGTGTGAGTGGAAAAATGTACGTATCCTGGAAGCTGAATGCTGCGCAGATCATATCCATATGCTTGTGGAAATCCCGCCCAAAATGAGCGTATCTGGCTTTATGGGATATCTGAAAGGGAAAAGCAGTCTGATGCTTTATGAGCAGTTTGGAGATCTGAAATTCAAATACAGAAACAGGGAGTTCTGGTGCCGGGGGTACTACGTAGACACGGTGGGGAAGAACACCGCGAAGATACAGGAATACATAAAGCACCAACTTGAAGAGGATAAAATGGGCGAGCAGTTATCGCTCCCTTACCCGGGCAGCCCGTTTACGGGCCGTAAGTAACGGAGTCTGATGCAAATGTCAGATCGTATGCGCCTGTTAGGGCGCGGCTGGTAACAGAGCCTTATAGGCGCATCAGAAAAACCTCCGGCTATGCCGGAGGATATTTATTTTTTTACCTGTTGGCCGCCGGCCGCGCGTTATGCAGCCATCCAGCGGCTGGAACTGCTACCCTTTAGGCATTGGTGATGCTCGGCATCTTTGGCATCAATCATCGCGAAGATAAGGAATGTGGATGAGAACGCTGAAAAAAGTGGTCATTGCTCCGGATTCATTCAAAGAGAGCCTGAGCGCGCTGGAAGTGGCGCAGGCGATTGAGCGTGGTTTCAGGGAGATATTCCCTGACGTGCAGTATGTCGCGCTGCCAATGGCGGACGGCGGCGAGGGCACCGTGGATGCGATGGTGGCCGCCACCGGCGGCGAGAAAATAAATGTCACCGTGACCGGCCCGTTGGGCAAACCCGTTGAGGCTTTTTACGGCCTGCTGGGCGATGGCAATACGGCGGTGATAGAAATGGCGGCGGCTTCCGGCCTGCATTTAGCCACCGGCAGCCAGCGCGATCCGCGGGCTACCACCAGCTATGGCACCGGTGAACTGATTCGCGCCGCACTGGAGCGCGGCGTGCAGGCGATCATTCTGGGCATTGGCGGCAGCGCCACCAATGACGGCGGCGTTGGTATGATGCAGGCCCTGGGGGCGAAGTTCCTGGATGCACAAGGCCAGCCCCTGGCGCCGGGCGGCGCGGCGCTGGCGCAACTGGCGGATATCGATCTGGCTGCGCTGGACAGCCGCCTGAAACAGATCGCCTTTACCGTTGCCTGCGATGTTGATAATCCGCTGTGTGGTGAAAAAGGCGCCTCTGCGGTATTCGGCCCGCAAAAAGGGGCGACGCCGGAGATGGTGCGGCAGTTGGATGCGGCGCTGCGCCACTACGGCGAATTGCTGGAGCGAACCACCGGCCGGGCGGTGATGGATACGCCGGGGGCCGGAGCGGCCGGCGGCATGGGGGCCGCGCTGCTGGGGATGTTGCAGGCGCAACTGCGGCCGGGAATTGAGATTGTCATTGAGACGCTGCGGTTGGAAGACGCCGTGCGCGATGCAGATCTGGTGATCACCGGGGAAGGGCGGCTGGACAGCCAGTCGATCCACGGCAAAACGCCGATCGGTGTGGCGCGCGTCGCCAAACGCTATGGCCTGCCGGTGATCGGCATCGCCGGGAGCCTGGCCCAGGACCACCAGGTCGTGCACCAGCACGGCATCGACGCGGCGTTTTCCGTGATTGACCGCATCGTGACGCTGGAACAGGCGCTGGCCGACGCAGCGCACAATCTGCAGGTGACGGCACGCAACGTGGCGGCCGTATGGCGCTTGGCGCAAGCCTAATGGCGTGAGCACTGCATGGTTAATGGGCCATGCCTGTTGCTGATATCGGTTCCGATTAACCGCTTTTCCGTTACAATGGCAGCCAATCACGGTTGCTAACACCCTGATTCAGAAAGGGGGTAAGCTGAAACGGTATGAAGGAAACTGAGATGAAGCAAGAAAAGTACGGGGTTTTGCTGGTCAACCTGGGCACGCCAGATGCGCCAACCCCGCAGGCGGTAAAGCGCTATTTGAAGCAATTCCTCAGTGATAACCGCGTGGTTGATACCTCTCCCTGGCTGTGGTGGCCGATCCTCAATGGCATCATTCTGCCCACCCGTTCGCCACGGGTGGCGAAGCTGTATCAGTCGGTGTGGATGGAAGAAGGCTCACCATTGCTGGTTTACAGCCGCCGGCAGCAGCAGGCTTTGGCCGAGCGTATGCCGAATACGCCGGTTGCGCTGGGCATGAGCTATGGCTCGCCCAGCCTGCAAAAGGCCATCGATTCGCTGCTGTCGCAGGGCGTGACCCATATGGTGGTGCTGCCGCTTTATCCGCAATATTCCTGCTCCACGACCGCGGCCGTGTGGGATGGGGTGGCCAACATCCTTAGAGGTTACCGCCGCCTGCCTGCCGTGAGCTTTATCCGCGATTATGCGGAACACCCGGCCTACATCGCCGCGCTGCAGCACAGCATTGAACGCGCGTTTGCCGAGCATGGGCAACCGGATCGCCTGGTGCTGTCGTTCCACGGCATCCCAAAACGCTATGCGCACCAGGGGGATGATTACCCGCTGCGCTGTGAAGCAACGCGGCGCGCTCTGTTAGATAACGTATCGCTGCCAGCAGATCGAATAATGATGACCTTCCAGTCACGTTTTGGCCGTGAGCCCTGGCTCACCCCCTATACGGACGAAACGCTCAAAGCACTGCCGGCACAGGGCGTGAAGCATATTCAATTGATCTGCCCCGGCTTTGCCGCCGACTGCCTGGAAACGCTGGAAGAGATCAAAGAACAGAACCGTGAGATCTTCCTGTCGGCCGGCGGGGAGAAATTTGAATATATTTCGGCGCTTAATGACGATCCTGAACATATCGATATGCTACAGCAACTGGTGGCCCAGCGTTTCTGACGCGCTGGATTCATTAATCGGGCTGGAATGTGCTACCATTCGCAGCCCGATAATTGCTACTACCGCCCATTAAATGAAATTTCCTGGTAAACGTAAATCCAAACACTATTTTCCGGTCAGCGCCCGCGATCCGTTGCTGCAGCAGGCCCAGCCGGAAAATGAAATCAGCACTTCCTATATCGTCGGTATCGATCAGATTGTGGTGGATATCGAAGCAAAGGTAGATGATGCGTTTATCCAGCGCTACGGCCTAAGCCTGGGCCATTCTCTGGTGATTGACGATGATGTTGCTGAAACGCTGTATCAGGAGTTGATCGACAACAATCTGATCACCCACCAGTTTGCCGGCGGCACTATCGGCAATACGCTGCATAACTATTCCGTATTGGCTGACGATCGTTCGATCCTGCTTGGCGTGATGTGCAGCAACGTGAAAATCGGCAGCTATGCCTACCGCTACCTGTGCAATACCTCCAGCCGCACCGATCTTAACTACCTGCAGGGCGTGGATGGTGCGATCGGCCGCTGCTTTACGCTGATCAGCGAAAGCGGCGAACGTTCCTTTGCCATCAGCCCGGGGATGATGAACCAACTGCGGCCGGAAAGCATTCCGGAAGACGTGATCGCCGGCGCGTCTGCGCTGGTACTGACCGCCTATCTGATGCGTTGTAAACCCGGCGAGCCGATGCATGCCGCCACCCAGCAGGCAGTGGCATATGCCAAAAAATATGACGTGCCGGTGGTGCTGACCCTGGGCACCAAATATGTGATTGCCGATAACCCGCAGTGGTGGCGCGATTTCCTGCGTGAGAACGTGTCTATTCTGGCGATGAACGAGGAAGAAGCGCTGGCGTTGACCGGCCAGAGCGATCCGCTCAGCGCGGCGGATATGGCGCTGGAGTGGGTGGATTTGGTGCTATGCACCGCCGGGCCGAACGGCCTGTATATGGCAGGCTATACCGAAGAGGCCAACAAACGGCAAACGCAGCACCCGCTGCTGCCGGGCAAGATTGCCGAGTTCAACCGCTACGAATTTAGCCGTGCGATGCGTCGTGAACGGTGTGAAAATCCGTTGCGTGTTTATTCGCACATTGCGCCGTACATGGGCGGGCCGGAGAAGATCATGAACACCAACGGCGCCGGTGACGGGGCGCTTTCCGCGTTGTTGCATGATATTGCCGCCAATGGCTATCACCGCAGCAATGTGCCGAACTCTAGCAAGCATGCACGCAGTTACCTGACGTATTCCTCGCTGGCGCAGGTGTGCAAGTATGCCAACCGTGTGAGCTATCAGGTGTTGAATCAGCATTCGCCGCGCCTGACGCGCGGCCTGCCGGAGCGCGAAGACAGCCTGGAAGAGGCTTACTGGGAACGTTAAGTCCCGCGTTAACCCCTCTTTTTCCCTCACCCCAACCCTCTCCCATAGGGAGAGGGAGCTATGAGAACGTGCCCGAGATGCGGCTTGTTTTCGTTATTATAACCGGCTGGTTCGCTCCCTCTCCCTGTGGGAGAGGGCCGGGGTGAGGGCCAAGACTTAAATCGGGCAGCCGGCGGTGCGTTCTTCCGTGCTCAGGCTATCCAGGCTCAGGATATTCAACATACTGTTGGCAATTTCGCGTTCGCCCATCACCACTTGGTTGGCGCCCCGCTCGGCGATGTAAGACACCTCATCGTCATAGTGCGCGCGGGCGATAATCTCGATATTTTGCCGTTTGCTGCGGGCGGACGCGACAATCTCGCCGGCTTCATAGCCGTTGGGGATAGTCAGCAGCAGCCAACGCGCGCAGTCCAGCCGTGCCAAATCCATCACCTCGGGATTGGCCGCATTGCCCAGCACCGTCTTGATCCCTTGCTCACGCAGCGCTTCCACGCGTGGGCGCGAGTTCTCAATCACCACCAGCGGAATACCGGCTTCCGCCAGTTTGGCGCCAAGCAGGCTGCCCACGCGGCCATAGCCGACGATTAGCGCGTGGTTGCACATATCGACCGGGATCTGTTTCTCTTCTTCCACCGCTTCTTCCATACTCTGTTCGTCGATGGTTTCGTTCTTCGCCAGATAGCGCTCCAACAAGGTAAACAGCAGCGGGTTCAGCATGATAGAAAGAATCGCGCCGGCCAGCACCAGGTTGCGGCCGTGCTCTGACATCATCCCCAGCGCAATCCCCAGCCCGGCCAGGATAAAGGCGAATTCACCGATCTGCGCCAGGCTGGCGGAAATGGTCAGCGCAGTGCGCTTGGAGTGGCCGAACAGTTTCACCAGCAAGAATGCGGCGGCAGACTTACCGAACACGATAATCGCTAACGTTGCCAGCACGGCCAGCGGTTCACGGATCAGAATCAGCGGATCGAACAGCATGCCGACAGAAACAAAAAACAGTACCGCGAAGGCATCGCGCAGCGGCAGCGTATCGTGTGCGGCACGGTGGCTAAGCTCGGACTCATTGAGCACCATGCCGGCGAAGAACGCCCCGAGTGCGAAGGAAACGTCAAACAGGCCAACGGCGCCATAGGCAATCCCCAGCGCCAATGCCAGCACCGCCAGCGTAAACAGCTCGCGTGAGCCGGTGCTGGCGGTTTTTGACAGGATCCAGGGTACCAGGCGGCGGCCGACCACGATCATCAGCGCGATGAAGGCGATCACTTTCCCGATGGTCACCGCCAGCTCGGTCAGCAGCTGGCCGGTGCTGGCATTGCCGCTGCCCATCAGGTTGCCGACGGCCGGCAGCAGCACCAGCGTCAGCACCATGGCCAAATCTTCAACAATCAGCCAGCCAATGGCGATTTGCCCACGCTGGCTGTCGATCAGTTGCCGCTCTTCCAGGGCGCGCAGCAGCACCACGGTACTGGCCGTGGACAAGCACAGCCCGAACACCAGGCCGGAAATCAAATCCCAGTCGAGCAGTTTCGCCAGGCCCATCCCCAGCAGGGTGGCGACGGCAATCTGCGCAACGGCGCCGGGAATGGCAATGGATTTTACGGCTAGCAAGTCTTTGAGCGAGAAGTGCAGGCCAACACCAAACATCAGCAGGATCACACCGATTTCCGCCAGTTCGGGCGCTAATGAGGTATCCGCCACGAAACCCGGAGTGAACGGGCCGGCCAGCACGCCGGCGGCCAGGTAGCCCACCAGCGGTGAGATCCGCAGGCGGTTTGCCAGCATACCAAGCAGGAAGGCCAGAACCAGCCCCCCGACAATGGTTGTGATCAGCGGTGTAGAATGGTGCATCCAGACTCCTTCTCGTTATAAATCACAGGGGGGCTTGCGGCGTGTAATCGAGATTACAGAAAGATACATTTAGTTTATTGCATTTATACGCGCTTTGCTTAGCTAAATGCGTAGCTTTTGTAAAAAAGCAGAGGATTCTGCCTGCGGATCGATGAAGAGAGGATTTGTGAGCAGATAAGTAAAATTGCTTTGATTTATCGGGGGGATTACCCGGCCTGCTTATGCGTTTCAGCCGGGAATATCGCCGGGGCTACTGTGCGTTGTGTTCAATATTCGGCAGTAAAACGGTGATAATGCCGATCAGTGGCAGGAAAGCACAAATTTGGTAGACCAGATCAATGCCGGCCAAATCAGCAATATAGCCCAGCACTGCCGCGCCCAACCCACCCATGCCGAAGGCAAAACCGAAGAATAAGCCGGAAACCATGCCCACTTGGCCCGGAATCAGCTCCTGAGCATAGACCAGGATGGCAGAAAAGGCCGATGCAAGGATTAATCCAATAATCACGGTTAAAACGCCGGTCATTTCCAATGATGCATAGGGTAAAACAAGGGTAAACGGTGCTGAACCAAGTATCGAGCCCCAAATAACATACTTGCGGCCAAAGCGATCCCCTAATGGCCCGCCAATAATGGTGCCGGCGGCAACGGCGAACAGAAAAGCAAACAAATGTATCTGGGCATTCTGCACGGAAACGCCAAACTTATGTATCAGATAAAAGGTGTAATAGCTGCTGATGCTGGCCAAGTAGAAGTATTTTGAAAAAATCAGCAACAGCAGAATAGCGAGAGAAAAAATCACCGTGCGTTTCGGCCGCGTTTGCAGCACCCGGGCGCTCATGGTTTTTTTCTGAAAGCCCTGTTGCTGTAGTTGGTACCATTTGCTGACCTGCAGCAGCACGACGATCGCCAGCAGTGCCGCCAGTGAGAACCAGGCCACGTTGCCTTTGCCATAGGGGGCGATAATCAAGGCGGCCAGCAGCGGGCCGAGCGAGCTGCCAAAGTTGCCCCCCACCTGGAATAACGACTGTGCAAGCCCATGCCGGCCACCGGAAGCCATTCGCGCCACGCGCGAGGATTCAGGGTGGAACACGGAAGAGCCGGTGCCCACCAGCGCGGCGGCGAGCAGTACCAGCGGGAAGGTCTGGGCAAAGGCCATCAGCAGCAGGCCGGTGAGCGTGAAGCCCATGCCGATGGGCAGTGAATAAGGCTGCGGGTGTTTATCGGTGTAATAACCGATGAGCGGCTGCAGCAGCGATGCGGTTAACTGATAGGTCAGGGTGATCATACCGATCTGGACAAAGCTTAGGCTGAATTCCGATTGCAGCATCGGGTAAATGGCCAGGATCAGCGATTGGATCATGTCGTTGAGCAGGTGTGAAACGCTGATGGCGCCGAGGATGGAATAGGCAGTGCCTTTTAGCGCACTGCGTTGGGCGAGCGGCCCGCTGCTTTCACTACGATCGGTCATTAATAGTTAGCCTGGTATGTTTTTTAATTTAAGTAAGCAACATATTAGTCGATTATTCGGGCTTTACCATGGCTGAAATAATTTGATTTACCTCGCAAAAATTTGAAATTATCCCTTTGGTTCACGTTACAATTTCGCGCACGCAAAAACTGTTATTCATTATTTACGGAGTTCCTCCATGCGTTTTTCGCTTAAAACCACCGCATGTATGTTGGCTGTTTCCCTGGCAAGTCTGCCCTGGGGAGCCGCTAACGCCTGGGAAAAGGATAAAACTTACGACATCACGATCCTGCACACCAACGATCATCACGGCCGCTTTTGGCAAAACGATCGCGGCGAATACGGCCTGAGCGCCCAGAAAACGCTGGTTGACAGTATTCGCCAGGAGGTTGCGGCGCAGGGCGGTAGCCTATTGCTGCTTTCGGGCGGGGATATTAACACCGGGGTGCCGGAGTCTGATTTGCAGGATGCCGAGCCGGATTTCCGCGGTATGAAACTGATCGGCTACGACGCCATGGCGTTGGGGAACCATGAGTTCGATAACCCACTGAGCGTGCTGCGTCAGCAGGAGAAATGGGCCGGCTTCCCGCTGCTTTCCGCCAATATTTACCAGAAAAGCACCCAGCAACGGCTGTTTAAACCCTATGCGCTGTTTGATAAGCAGGGGGTGAAAATCGCGGTCATCGGGCTGACGACGGACGATACCGCCAAACTGGGCAACCCGGAATATTTTACCGATATCGAATTCCATGCGCCGGCGGCCGAGGCGAAACGGGTGGTGGAACAGCTGCGTGAACAGGAAAAACCGGATGTGATCATAGCGGCGACCCATATGGGCCACTACGACAACGGCCAACATGGCTCCAATGCGCCGGGGGACGTGGAAATGGCGCGCAGCCTGCCGGCCGGCTACCTGGATATGATTGTCGGCGGCCATTCGCAAAACCCGGTATGCATGGCCAGCGAGAACCATAAGCAGGTGGACTATGTGCCGGGAACCCCGTGCGCGCCGGATCGCCAGAACGGCACCTGGATTGTTCAGGCGCATGAATGGGGCAAGTACGTTGGGCGCGCCGATTTCCAGTTCCGCAATGGCGAACTGAAGCTGGTGCATTATCAACTGATCCCGGTCAACCTGAAGAAAAAGGTGGAGCAGGCGGGCGGCAGCCAGTTTGCCTATTACACCCACGAGATCCCGCAGGATACGGGGATGTTGAAACTGCTGACGCCGTTCCAGGACAAAGGCACCGTGCAGTTGAAGCAGACGATTGGCCACGTTAACGGCCGGCTGGAAGGGGACCGCAGCAAAGTGCGCTTTGAGCAGACTAATCTGGCACACCTGATTTTGGCGGCCCAGAAAGAGCGTGCTAACGCAGATTTCGCCATCATCAGCGGCGGCGGGGTGCGCGATTCCATCGACGCTGGCGACATTACCTACAAGGATGTGCTGAAGGTACAGCCGTTTGGCAACACGCTGGTGTATATCGATATGCCAGGCCGCGATCTGGAGAAATACCTGGCGGTAGCGGCCAACATGAAGCCGGACTCAGGCGCCTACGCGCAGTTTATCGATGTGAGCCTGATCGCCGACGGCAAGGGCGTGAGCGCGGTGAAAATCAACGGTGAACCTTTGCAGGCGGATAAAACCTATCGTATGGCGATGCTGAATTTTATCGCGTTGGGGGGCGATGGCTACCCACGGATTGATTCACTGCCGGGCTACGTGAATACCGGTTTTATCGATGCGGAAGTGCTCAAGCAGTATATTGAAAAACACTCACCGCTGGATGCGGCGGCCTATGCGCCGCAGGGCGAGATCGTTTACCGTTAAGCACAAGAAAGCCACCCGGCGCTGCCAGGCGCCGGGTTTATGCCAGCGCCGGGGTTAGTCCCGTTTGGCAATGTCGGCAAATGAAGCGGCCAGTAGGCGGCCCAAATCGCTGGCGGCCAGCTCAATGTCCAGGCCGCGTTTACCGCCGGAGACAAAGATGGTGGCGAATTGCTGCGCCGGGCTGTCGATCACCGTGGGCAGCCGTTTCTTTTGCCCAAGCGGGCTGATGCCGCCCACCAGATAGCCGGTGACGCGCTGCGCCAGCGTGGGATCGGCCATCTCCGCCTTTTTAGCGCCTAACGCCTTGGCGACTTTCTTTAAATCCAACTGGCTGGCGACCGGCGTGACGGCGACCGCGAGCTTTTTGGCATCGCCATTGAGCGCGACCAGCAGCGTTTTATAAACCTGGTTGGCGTTCAGCCCCAGCTTTTTGACCACTTCATCACCAAAGTTGGTTTCGTCGCTGTCATGGTGATAGGTGTGGAGAGTAAATGCGACTTTTTGTTTTTCAAGCAGGACAACTGCGGGTGTCATAGTGTGTTTTCCCAAATATATCCCGAAGGACAAGTTGCAACACGGAGCAACAAAATTACCTAATACGGCCCTGAAACAACCGGCGAATGCGTCCGCCCGGTTGTTACCCCATCAATTGTAACCGCCCGGCGGTTTCAATACGAATGACTAGCATATCAAAAATGCCGCGTTGACTGGCCAATAGCCATATTGGCCCTTTTTTACTGCGCTTGCAGCATCGCCGGCAGATTGTCTTCGCCGTACAGGTGCAGCGCGCCTACGGCGACCACGTATTTACCCGGCGGCAGCGCCTGCAACTGCTGTTGCCAGGCGCGGTTGCGCTGGTGCATCAGCACGTCAAACAGGCCGGCGCTAAAGGTGGCGGGCAGGCGCTCCTGCATACTGCCCGGCCTGGCATCCAGCCACCAGCCGATCATGGTTTGCAGCAGGCGGGCATTGGTATGCCAGTGCTCCAGGGTATCGCGCAGCAGTGCGATACCGCCTTCCGGCAATTGTTCCAGCATGTTGAGTTGTTGATCTGCGCCTTCCAGCTCGATCACCGTTTTCTGCTGTTCTCTGGCCGCCCGCAACAGTTGGTAATCAATGCCGTATTCCCCGCGTAGCCCCAGCCTTTGCGCCTGGCGCGCCTGCATCATCAGCGCCACTTGCCAGGCGGGAAGGGTGGAAAACGTCTCTACGCTGGTTCCCAGCTCCTGGCACAATGCCTGCAACTGCTGGAACTCCGCGCCAGACAGGCGTTGTGCCAGTTCCGGCGCCGTATCGGCGTGATCGAACGGCGATGCGGCTTCGGTGATGTCGGCCTCGACGATCAGCGCATCGGCCTGTTTCAGGTGCGCGAGCAGCCTGGCCGGCAGCGGCGCCATATCCACCGTGCCCATATGGATGCTGCCCACCAGGTGCAGTTGGCGATCGCCCGGCAGCGTGATATCCAGCGCCGGGTAGGGGTAGGCCATCGGGGAAATAATGCCAAGGAAAGCGGCAATGCGGCGTAACAGTTGACCCATACAGCGGCTCCTGGTTAACGTTTACACCATGCTAAACGCTATCCACTGGACAAGAAAGCCTTTAGGGTGAATGAATTATCCTATCTCCCGGCGAGATTATGCTTTGGGTTTAAAACGCAGTAGCCGGTTGGCGTTGCTGACCACGGTAATGGACGATAGCGCCATGGCCGCGCCGGCGACCACCGGGCTAAGCAGCGTGCCGGTCAGTGGGTATAACACGCCGGCGGCAATCGGGATGCCCAGAATGTTATAGATAAATGCCCCCAGCAGGTTCTGCTTCATGTTGCGCAGCGTGGCTTTGGCCAATATCAGGGCGTCGGCCACGCCGTTGAGACTGTGGCGCATCAGGGTGATCGCCGCGGTTTCAATGGCGATATCGCTGCCGCCGCCCATGGCGATGCCAACGTCGGCCTGCGCCAGCGCCGGGGCGTCGTTGATGCCGTCGCCGATCATCGCCACGCGCTGGCCCTTGGCCTGCAACTGCTTTATGGCTTCGGCCTTGCCCTCCGGCAGTACGCCGGCAATCACGCGATCGATACCGGCTTCTTTGGCAATGGTATTGGCGGTAACGGGGTTATCGCCGGTCAACATCACCAATTGGTAGCCCATTTGATGCAAACGTTGCAGCGCGGCGACGCTGTCATCGCGCAGCGGATCGCGGATGGCGAACAGCGCCGCCGGTTTGCCATCCACCGCCAGCACCACTGGCGTGATGCCGCGTTCAGCCTGCTGCTGCATTGGCCCCTCCAGTTCCGCGGTGTTGATCTGGTTATCCTGCAACAGGCGGGCATTGCCCAACAGCAGCCTCGCACCGTCAACATCGCCGCTGATGCCGCTGCCGCGCAGCGTGCGCAACCGTTGTGCCACCGGCAGCGCCTGGTTGCCGGCGTGGGCGACGATAGCCCGGGCCAGCGGGTGATTGGCCCCCTGTTCCAACGCCGCCGCCCAGCGGATAGCCTGTTCCTGGCTCACCTGATTGAAGGTCTGCACTTCAACAACGCGCGGCTGCCCTTCCGTCAGGGTGCCGGTTTTATCGAACACCAGCGTATCGAGCCGGCTGGCCTGTTGCAGCGCATCGGCATCGCGCACCAGCACGCCGAATTCCGCCGCCCGGCCGACGCCGGCGATGACCGACATGGGCGTTGCCAGCCCCAGCGCGCATGGGCAGGCGATGATCAGCACCGTAGTGGCGATCACCAGCGTATACGCCAGGTTTGGCTGCGGGCCAAAGAAGAACCAGATCGCCGCGCTGAACAGCGCCACGGCCACCACCGCCGGCACGAACACCGCCGAGATGCGATCGGCGAGCTGGCCGATCGCCGGTTTACTGCTTTGCGCCAGCCGCACCAGTTTAATGATGCGCGCCAGCGTGGTATGGCTGCCGATTGCCGCCGCGCGAAACAGCACGCTGCCGTCTTCCACCAGGGTGCCGGCGTGAACCTTATCGCCAACGCCTTTTTGCTGCGGCACCGCCTCGCCGGTGAGCATCGCTTCATCCAGCCAGGCTTCGCCCTGCACGATCTCGCCGTCCACCGGCACGCGATCGCCGGTGACCAGCCGCAGCGTCATGCCGAGTTGCACGTCGGCCAATGGCAGCGGCTTTTCGCCTTCGTCGCTGATCCAGCGCGCCACCGGTGGCGTTAAATCCAGCAGCCGCTCAAGCGCCTGGGAAGCACGCTGCCGCGCCCCTTGCTCCAGCGCATGGCCCAGGTTGATTAACCCGATGATCATTGCGCTGGCTTCATAGTACAGGTGGCGCGCTTCCATCGGGAAGCTTGCAGGCCAGAGCGTGACGCCAAACGAGTACAGCCAGGCCGCCCCAGTGCCGAGCGCCACCAGCGTATCCATCGTGGCGCTGCCGTTGCGTAATGCCCGCCAGGCGTTGCGGTAGAAATGGCCGCCGGCGAAAATCATCACCAGCAACGTGATTATGCCTACCAGCAGCCAGGGGCGCTGGCTGTTTGGCGTGAGCGCCATGCTGCCGCCGAACAACCCCCAGGCCATCAAGGGGATCCCGAGCGCCAGGCCGAGCGCCGCTTGCCAGCGGAAACGTTTCATCGCCGCCTGGGCCGTTTGCTGTTGGCGCTCGCGCCGGGCGGTTTCATCAGCCAGAATTTCAGCGCCATAGCCGGCTTTTTCCACGGCGGCGATCAGCCGCTGGGGATCGGGGCGGCCGCTGACCAGCGCACTGCGTTCCGCCAGATTGACCCGCGCCTGTTCCACACCCGGCACGCTTTGCAACGCTTTCTGGACTTTGTTGACGCAACTGGCGCAGCTCATACCGCTCAATAACAGCTGCAGGCTGTTTTCTTCATCTTGTTCTGCCGGAAGGGGAACCTGAGCCGCTGTCTGCGTTTCCGGCATGGATGGCACTGCATCAGCCAGCGGCTCAGTTTTTGGGTGTGTGGCCCCGGCCAGGCTGGCCTGGTAGCCCGCTTGCTCGACGGCTTCAATCAGCGTTTGCGCCCCGGCATCGCCATATACTTTGGCTTTATCGAGGGTCACGTCGGCGGCAACCACGCCCGGCACGGCTTCCAGCACTTTACGGGTGGCGCCGACGCAGTGCATGCAGCTGAGGCCGGCTAGCTGGAGCTCGGTATCCGCCTGTTGCGCCAGCGTGGCCTGATAGCCAGCGGCGATGACGCTGTCGATCAACGCCTGGCTAGGCGCGCTGCCGGTAACTTTTGCATAATGAACATCTACCTGCGCCTGTTCGACATCGGCGCGGCTTTCCAGAGCTTGCTTTACCCGCTGGGCACAGTTCATGCAGGATAATCCCTGCAGCGACAGCACTGTGGTTTGTGACATGGTTTGGCTCCTCGCTGACGGGCCTTGTTCAAGGCTTGACCGTCATGACAATTTTCATTAAGAATGAGGTTAAACCTTCCTGCAAGGGGAAGGTCAAGGGGGGAAGATGAATATCAGTGAGGTTGCCAAAAAAACCGGCTTGACCAGCAAGGCCATCCGTTTTTACGAAGAAAAAGGGTTGCTGACCGCACCGCTGCGCGCCGGCAATGGCTACCGCTGCTATGGTTCGAAACAGATTGAAGAACTGACGTTACTGCGCCAGGCGCGCCAGGTGGGCTTCACGCTGGATGAATGCCGTGAGCTGGTGGCGCTGTTTAACGATCCCAAACGCCACAGCGCCGATGTGAAGGCGCGCACGCTGCAAAAAGTCGCGGAAATTGAAAAGCACATGCAGGAACTGGATGGTATGCGTCAACGTTTATTGGCGCTGGCGGAGCAATGCCCCGGCGATGAAGGGGCGGAGTGCCCCATTATTAATAACCTGGCTGGTTGCTGCCACTAGAAAGCCCATCTGGCAGGCGCAATGGCCGTGCGCTCCCCAAGACGGGCACGGTTTAACGCGGCACTTTGCTGATGATAAGCGTGGTGCCTTCCACCGCCACCACTTCAACCTCGGTGCCCACCGGGTAGTCCTCACCGGCCTGCGCGCGCCAACTGCCGTCACCAATGTTCACGCGCCCCAGGCCGTTGGACACGGGCTCTGTCAGCGTGGCGCGAAAGCCGATCAGGCTGCGGCCGCGCTGGTTTAGGGGCGAAACCGTCTGGTTTTTCGCCGTCTGGCGCCGCAGCCAGGCCCACCACAACCAGGCGACCACCACGGTCAGCACCGCAAAGATAATGCCTTGCCAATCCCAGCCGAGCAGCGGCCACAGCCAGGCAATGGCGCCGGTCACCATCGCCGCCACGCCGCTCCATAGCAGGTAACCACCGGCGCCGAGCATCTCGGCCGCCAACAACAGGCCGCCGAGCGAGAGCCAGAACCCGTGTGGATTCATGGCGATGCTGGCGATGATGTTCATTTCCCTTTGCTCTCTTTCAACAACTCCGCAATGCCGCCAATGGAACCCAACAGATTGCTGGCATCCAGCGGCATCATGATCACTTTGCTGTTGTTGGCGGAGCCGATATTTTGCAGCGCTTCGGTATATTTCTGCGCCACGAAATAGTTGATCGCCTGAATGTTGCCGCCGGCGATCGCGTCGGAAACCAACTGGGTGGCGCGGGCTTCAGCTTCGGCGGCGCGTTCGCGGGCCTCTGCCTGCAGAAAAGCAGATTGGCGTTCACCTTCAGCCTTCAGGATTTGCGACTGTTTTTCCCCTTCGGCGCGCAGGATGGCCGCCTGGCGCACCCCTTCGGCTTCGAGAATATCCGCGCGTTTGGTACGTTCGGCCTTCATCTGGGCATTCATTGAGGCAATCAGCTCCGCCGGCGGGCGCACATCGCGGATCTCGATGCGGGTGATTTTTACCCCCCACGGGTTGGTGGCCTCATCGACGATATGCAGCAGGCGGGTGTTGATGCTGTCGCGTTGCGAGAGCATTTCGTCCAGCTCCATGGAACCCAAAACTGTGCGGAAATTCGTCATCGTCAGGTTAACAATGGCCTGTTCCAGATTGCTGACTTCATAAGCGGCGCGCGCCGGATCGATAACCTGAATAAAACACACCGCGTCGATTGCCACATTGGCATTGTCGCGCGAGATGACTTCCTGCGAAGGGATATCCAGCACCTGTTCCATCATATTGATTTTACGCCCGACGCGATCCATAAACGGCACCACCAGGTTCAGGCCGGGCATCAGAGTTTTGGTATAGCGGCCGAAGCGTTCCACGGTCCATTGAAAACCTTGCGGCACAATTTTTACGCCGGCAAAGACGACGATCAGAGCGACAACGATAATAATCGGGATAACGGTAATCATGGCATAACCTCCTGTCAGGCATCTGTACCTGATAGTACGCCAGCGGTAAGGGGAATTGCCAATTATTCACCGTTATTACGCTGGAATCATGCCAAATGGGCATGAATTCAATAATTTTAATTCATTTCATGCCCTTGCCGCGCTTGGCTACAGTAAAAGGTAGCGTCGTTTTCTCTTTAAAAAAATTGTCATTTCAATTTGCGACAATGAGGTTTGGAATGGCGGGCAGAGCAAGGATTGTTATGAACTCGGTCAGTGTCGAACAACTCACGCACAAGAAAGATCGCTGGTATCAGATCGTTGAGAATATGCTCAGCGAAGCCGGCATTGCCATTAATGGTAATAATGCATGCGATATTCAGGTGCACAATCCTGAATTATTCAAACGGGTGCTGCAGGAAGGCTCGCTCGGTTTTGGCGAAAGTTATATGGATGGCTGGTGGGATTGCGAACGGCTGGACATTCTGTTCACCCAGATCCTGCGTGCCGGAATTGATGAACGGCTGCCGAAAAACATGGCGGATATCGCCCGCATCCTTTATGCCCGGTTGTTTAACCGCCAGTCCCGCCGGCGCGCCTGGCAGGTGGGGAAAGAGCATTACGATATCGGTAACGATCTGTTCGCCCGCATGTTGGATCCCTACATGCAGTATTCATGCGGTTACTGGAAGGATGCCACGACGCTGGAGCAGGCGCAGCAGAACAAGCTGAAAATGATCTGTGAAAAGCTGCAATTGAAACCGGGCATGTCGCTGCTGGATATTGGCTGCGGTTGGGGCGGCCTGGCTCAGTATGCGGCGCAGAATTACGGCGTTTCCGTGTATGGCGTGACGATCTCCGCCGAGCAGCAGAAACTGGCGCAGCAGCGCTGCGAAGGGCTGGATGTTCAGATCTTGCTACAGGATTACCGTGACCTGGAGCGGCAGTTTGACCGCATTGTCTCGGTGGGCATGTTTGAACACGTGGGGCCTAAAAACTACAACACCTATTTCACCGTGGCGGCGCGGAACCTGAAGCCAAACGGTTTGTTCCTGCTGCACACCATCGGCTCCAACCAGACCGATTTGAACGTTGATTCCTGGATCGACAAATACATTTTCCCCAACGGGTGCCTGCCTTCGGTACAGCATATCGCTCAGGCGAGTGAAGGGCGGTTTATCATGGAAGACTGGCATAACATTGGGGCGGACTATGATCGGACGCTGATGGCATGGTATGAAAATTTCCGCCAGGCCTGGCCCGCGCTGGAAGGCCGCTATTCGGCGCGCTTTGAACGCATGTTCAGCTATTATCTGAATGCCTGCGCCGGTGCGTTCCGGTCACGTAATATTCAGCTGTGGCAGGTATTGTTCAGCCCGAGCGGTGTGCCGGGCGGTGTGCGGGTTTACCGCTAAGCGTAAGGCTAGGAGTGGGGAAGGGTTCACCCTCACCCCGGCCCTCTCCCAGTGGGAGAGGGGGTGCATATGGGGGGCAAATCAATACAGCAGGGAGTAGAGCTGGCGGCGGAATTTGGCGGCCAGCGCATCGCCGGTGCCGAGCGCGGCCATAATATCCATCAGCGTCTTGCGCGCATTACCGTTGGCTGCGGCCAGGTTTTTTCTCAGATGCTCCATCAACAGCGTTAATGCTTCTTCGTTGCGCCCAACCTGATGCAACTGCAGCGCAAGCTGGATGGCCAGTTCCACGTTGTCAGGCTGTTGCTGCACTTGCTGCTGCAACTGTTGGATCTCCGGGGTGTCCGCTGCCTGTTTCAGCAGTTCAATCTGCGCCACCAGGCCCTGATAGCGGGTATCCTGATCCTGCAGCGGGATGGTCGCCAGCACCGCTTCGGCGTCTTCCGTGCGGTTCAAGGCGATCTGTGCTTCCGCCAGCGCCAGGCCGATATCGCTGCGCTGGTTGCTGATCTGCCACGCATCTTTCAGCAGCGGCAGCGCTTCCTGCGCCTGCCCTTCGGCAAGCAGCGCCGTTGCCTGCTCTAGTTTGAGATCTTCTTCCTTCGGCAAAAAACGCTGCAGCAAATCGCGAATAGCCTCTTCCGGCTGCGGGCCCTGGAAGCCGTCTACCGGCTGGCCGTCTTTAAACAGATAAACCGTTGGAATCGAGCGCAAGCCAAACTGCGAGGCGATCATCTGCTCGGCGTCGCAATCCACTTTTGCCAAAATAAACTGCCCGGCATACTCGGCCGCCAGTTTGTCCAGCACCGGAGTAAGCTGCTGGCAGTGTTGGCTGCGTTCGGACCAGAAGTAAAACAGCACCGGAACCGACATGGATTGATCCAGCGTCTGGTGCAGGTTGGTTTCGTTAATATCAACAACGGCTTGAGTTAGCATGTATTTTCTCTCTGAAACTTTCGGAGCCAATAAAGGCTACGTGGGGGCAGGGGCCAGCATCTTCAACCCCCGGCGCGAATATAGGGGCGAAACGCCGTTGCCGATGGGGCGCTTAGCCGTTGCTGCGCAGCAGCCAGTCAAGCGCCCGGCCAGGAAGAATACGGCGCAGTATGCTGAGCGCATGGGCGATCAGCGTCACTGGGTAGCGCAATTTGGGCCGTGGGCTTTCCAGCGCATGGCGCAGTTTGGGCAGGATGGCTTCCGGCGGCAGCGTCAGACGTTTGGCGATGCCGGGGTTATGCACCGGTTTATCGCGCAGCGCCTGGTTCACGTTCTGGCTGAAATGGGTGGCGATTGGGCCGGGCTCGATCAGGCTCACCGTGATGCCGCTGCCGTGCAGCTCCATGCGCAGCGCGTCCGACCAGGCCTCCAGCGCGAATTTGCTGGCGGCGTAGGCGCCGCGCCCGGCGCTGGCCACCAGCCCCATTACCGAACTGGTCTGGATAATGCGCCCTTCGCCGTGCGGCAGCATGGCGGGCAGCAGCAGTTGGGTCAGTTGGTGGGTGCCGAACAGGTTGGTGGCGAACTGTTTTTCCAACTGGGCGCGGGAAATACTGCTTAGCGGGCCGTAAACGCCAAAGCCGCCGTTATTGAACAGGCCATATAACCGGCCGCCGGTCAGTTCGATCACCTGGCTGGCTGCGCGCTCAACGCTGGCGCTGTCGTCCAGATCCAACTCAATGCCCTCCAGCCCAAGCTGGCGCATGTTTTCCACGTCCTGTGGCTTACGGCAGGCTGCCAGCACGCGATAGCCGCGGTTACGCAGATCCTGCGCCGCTATCAAGCCGATCCCGCTGGAACAGCCGGTTATTAATACCGCTTTTTGCATAACTTTACCTACCGTACGGCCTTATTTAATGAGACTCATGTTTTACTAAGGGTTCCAGGCGCTCTGCCATCCAGGCAGCGATAAACGGCTGGGCATCCTGATTGGGATGCAATCCATCATCCTGCATCCATTCCGGTTTAATCACCACCTGTTCCATAAAGAACGGTAGCAGCGGAATGTTGAACTGCCCGGCAAGCTGCGGGTAAATGGCGCTGAAAGCGTCAGTATAGCGCTTGCCGTAGTTGGGCGGGATGCGAATCTGCATCAGCAGCGGCTGGGCGCCGGCCTGCTGGATCAGCGTGATGATTTGGCTGAGCTGCTGTTGAATATCGGGCGCCGGAAAGCCGCGCAGGCCATCGTTGGCGCCCAGCTCAACCAGCACCCAGCGTGGCTGGTGCTGCTTTAGCAGCGCCGGCAGGCGCGCCAGCCCTTGGGCGCTGGTGTCGCCGCTGATGCTGGCGTTAACCACCTGTGGGCTACCTGGCTGTTTCTGCCAGCGGGCGGCCAACTGCGTCGGCCAGGCCTGCGCCACCGGCAGGCGGTAGCCGGCGCTTAAACTGTCGCCCAAAATCAATAGGGTATCTGCGGCGGCAGCGCGTAAACTGAATAATCCCAACAGCAAAAGGAAGGGAAGATGCCAGCGGAAAACGTTCTTGAAGTTCATCATCTTAGTAAACACGTTGGTGAGGGGGAACATCGGCTCACCATACTTACCGGTGTCGAGCTGGTTGTCAAACCCGCGCAGACCATCGCCCTGATTGGCGAGTCCGGCTCCGGCAAATCGACGCTGCTGGGCATTCTGGCCGGGCTGGACGACGGCAGCGCCGGCGAAGTGCGTCTGCTGGGGGAAAATCTGCCCGCGTTGGATGAAGAAAAACGTGCGGCGCTGCGCGCCAGGGATGTGGGGTTTGTCTTTCAGTCGTTCATGCTGGTGCCGACGCTCAGCGCGCTGGAGAACGTGCAGTTGCCCGCATTGTTGCGCGGCGAGAGTGAACGCCAAAGCCGCGAGCAGGCGGTGCAACTGCTGGAGCAACTGGGCCTGGGCAAGCGCTTGGGCCACCTGCCGGCGCAGCTGTCCGGCGGCGAGCAGCAGCGGGTTGCGCTTGCCAGGGCCTTCAGTGGCCGGCCGCGGGTGCTGTTTGCTGATGAACCTACTGGCAACCTGGATCGCCAGACCGGCGTGCGCATTGCCGATTTGCTGTTTTCCCTCAACCGCGATTTTGATACCACGCTCATCCTGGTCACCCACGACGAAACGCTGGCGGCGCGCTGCCAGCGGCGGCTGCGCTTGCGTGAAGGCAAGCTGTGGGAGGAAGCATGATTTGGCGCTGGTTCTGGCGTGAATGGCGCTCGCCTTCGCTGCTGATTGTCTGGCTGGCGCTGACGCTGTCGGTGGCCTGTGTGCTGGCGCTGGGCAGCATCAGCGATCGTATGAACAAAGGGTTAAGCCAGCAAAGCCGGGATTTTATCGCCGGCGATCGGGTTCTGCGCACGGCGCGCCCGGTGCCGGAAGGCTGGATCCTGGATGCGCAGCAGCAGGGGCTGCAGGTGAGCCGCCAGTTGTCCTTCACCACCATGACCTATGCCGGCGATCGTCCGCAACTGGCGCAGGTAAAAGCGACCGATTTGGCCTATCCGTTATACGGCACGCTGGAAACGCGCCCGGCCAATGTGAAGCTGGAGCCGGGCACGGTGCTGGTGGCGCCGCGTTTGTTGGCGCTGCTGAATGTGAAAGTGGGCGATAATCTGGATGTGGGCGATACCACGCTGCGCATCGCCGGGGAAATTATTCAGGAGCCAGACTCTGGCTTTAACCCGTTCCAGACGGCGCCGCGCATCATCATCAACCTGGCGGACGTGGATAAAACCGGCGCGGTGCAGCCCGGCAGCCGTTTGACCTATCGCTATATGTTCGCCGGCGCGGCGGAGGATATCCAACGCTATGAAGATCGCCTGGTGCCGCAGCTTACGCCGGGGCAGCGTTGGTACGGGCTGGAGGATTCCGGCAGTGCGCTGGGCAAATCACTGCAGCGCTCGCAGCATTTTCTGTTGATGTCCGCGCTGTTGACGCTGCTGTTGTCGATCGCCGCCGTGGCGGTGGCGATGAGCCATTATTGCCGTAGCCGTTACGATCTGATCGCGGTGTTAAAAACCCTTGGGGCTGGGCGCAAGTCGCTGCGGCGCCTGATTGCCGGCCAGTGGCTGGCGGTGTTGGTGCTGGCCGGGGTTTGCGGCAGCGTCATTGGCTTGGCGTTTGAGGCGTTGCTGATCCGCCTGTTGGCGCCGGTGCTGCCGGGGGAATTGCCCGCCGCCAGCGCCTGGCCCTGGCTATGGTCGATCGGCGCGTTGGTGATGATTTCACTGCTGGTGGGGCTGCGGCCATACCGCCAATTGCTGGCGACGCAGCCGCTGCGGGTATTGCGGCGTGATGTGGTGGCCAACGTGTGGCCGCTGCGTTATTTCCTGCCGGCGGCCTTGCTGATTGTGGTGTTGCTGTTGGCGGCGCTGATGGGCGCCAGCACGCTGCTGTGGTCAATATTGGCTGGGATCGTGGTCCTCGCGTTGCTGTTGGGCACTATCGGCTGGGGCAGCCTGATGGTGCTGCGGCGTATTACGCTGAAAAAACTGGCGCTGCGGCTGGCGGTCAACCGACTGTTGCACCAGCCGTGGGTGACGATCAGCCAGCTTGGGGCGTTTTCGCTGTCGTTTATGCTGTTGGCGCTGCTGCTGGTGATGCGCGGCGATATGCTCGATCGCTGGCAGCAACAGTTGCCGCCGGGCACGCCGAACTACTTCCTGTTGAACATGAATGATGCGCAGGTGCCCCAGGTGAAGGCATTCCTGGCGCAGCATAAGGTGCATGAGGAAACCTTCTACCCGATTGTTCGCGTGCGGCTGGCTGAAATTAACCAACAGGCGGCGACGGAACGGGTGCATGAAGACGATCCGGGCGGCGAAGCGGTGAACCGCGAATTGAACCTGACCTGGCTGGCGGCGTTGCCGGACCACAACCCGCTGTTGGCCGGCACCTGGCCGCCGAAGGCCGGGGAAGTGTCGATGGAGCAGGGCGTAGCCAAGCGCCTGAATGTCAAACTGGGGGATACGCTGACCTTTAGCGGCGATACCCAGACATTCAGCGCCAAAGTCACCAGCCTGCGGCAGGTGGACTGGGAAAGCCTGAAGCCGAACTTCTACTTTATTTTCCCGCCGGGTGGGCTGGACGGCCAGCCGCAAACCTGGCTGACCAGTTTCCGTTACGATGGCGACGGCAGCATGCTGACCCAGCTTAACCGCCAGTTCCCGTCGCTCAGCCTGATGGATGTGGGGTCGATCCTGCAACAAATCGGCGGCGTGTTGCAGCAGGTGAGCCGTGCGCTGGAGGTGATGGTGGTGTTGGTGGTTATCTGCGGGGGATTATTGCTGTTGGCTCAGGTGCAGGTGGGGATGCGCCAGCGGCGGCAGGAATTGGTGGTTTACCGGACGCTGGGCGCCGGTAAGCGCCTGCTGCGCGGCACGCTTTGGTGCGAATTTGCGCTGTTGGGGCTGGGGGCCGGTATTGCCGCCGCGCTGGGTGCGGAAGCTGCGCTGTGGCTGCTGCAAAGCCGGGTGTTTGACTTCCCCTGGGAGCCGACCGTATTGCTGTGGTGGGCGTTGCCGCTGTTCAGTGCGCTGTTGCTTTCGCTGTGCGGCGGTTGGTTGGGTGTGCGTTTGCTGCGCGGCAAGGCGCTGTTTCGCAATTACGAAGGGTGATTGCGCGCGATAGCCTGAAACGTGCGTTCCCGCTTTCTGGCGCTGGCTTGCCTCTCTCCCTTTGGGAAAGGGGCAAGCCGAAACCGCGGCAGTGAAAACGCCAGGGGTTAGCCCAGCTTTTGCTGCGCCCACTCCAGGCCGCTTTGGTACTCGGCCGGCAACAGCGGCGCCAGCGCCTGTAACGCCTGCTGCAATGCGGCGCCGTGCGGATCGTTTAAGTTCAGATGGCCGACCTTGCGCCCAGGGCGCACTTCTTTTTCATACCAGTGCAGCCGCACCAGCGGCAGCGACAGCCATTGCGTATTCACTGCGGTGCCGATCAGGTTGACCATCACCGACGGCGTGTTAACCACCGGCTTCGGCAACGGCAAACCCAGAATAGCCCGCAGGTGCAGTTCAAACTGGCTGATCGACGCCCCGTTTTGCGTCCAGTGGCCGCTGTTGTGTACGCGCGGCGCCAGTTCGTTGATCAACAAACGATCGCCGACAATAAAGCATTCCATCGCCATCACCCCAACGTAGTCGAGCTCGTTAAGGATCGCGCCGAGCATCTGTTCGGCCTGCTGTTGCAACGCCGGGAGTGGCTGCGGCAGCGCAACGCTGGTGCGCAGAATGCCGTCCTGATGCAGGTTGTGGGTCAGCGGGTAAAATACCGCCTGGCCATCATGGCCACGGGCGCCCACCAGCGACACTTCGCCAGAGAAATTGATCCCCTGTTCAACGATGCATTCGCCGTAGGCATCGGCCGGCAGCTCATTCTCCTGGCCGGGGCGCAGGCGCCATTGGCCGCGGCCGTCATAGCCGCCGACGCGCCGTTTAACGATAGCCAACTCGCCCAGTTGGGAAAACACCTGCGGCCATTCGCTGGCATCGGCCAGCAGTTGCCAGGGGGCGGTCGCCAGGTTGAGCCGATCCAGCAGCTGTTTTTGCGTCAGGCGATCGGCCAGGCGCGGGAAAATGTCGCGGTTGACGAACGCGTTATGGCGCGCCAGTTCGCGCGTGAGCGCGGTTTCCGGCCAGCGCTCGATTTCCGCGGTAATCACACTGTTTTGATACGGCACCGCTTCCGGTTCGGCATCAAGGCCAACCGGATAGACCGCAATGCCCAAAGGCTCGCCGGCCTGGCGCAGCATGCGCCCCAGTTGGCCGTTACCCAATACGCAAACCGGCTTCATGCTTCCTCCCGTGGATCCGGGTTATTCAGCACTTCATCGGTTTGCGCCTGGCGCCAGGCTGCCAGGCGCTGTGCCAACGCGCTGTCGTGCAGCGCCAGGATCTGCGCCGCCAGCAGGCCGGCGTTGGCTGCACCGGCTTTGCCGATGGCCAATGTGCCCACCGGGATGCCGCGCGGCATCTGCACGATGGAATACAGGCTGTCGACGCCGCTCAGTGCCGCGCTTTGCACGGGAACCCCCAACACCGGGACCAGCGTTTTAGCCGCCAGCATGCCGGGCAAATGCGCCGCGCCGCCCGCGCCGGCGATGATCACATCAAAACCGTTGCCGCTGGCCTGTTCGGCAAAGCTGAACAGTTTGTCCGGGGTGCGGTGGGCAGAGACGATCTCGACGTGGAATGGAACGTTCAGTGCGGTGAGGACGTCGGCGGTGAATTGCATGGTGGCCCAGTCACTTTTGGATCCCATAACAATTGCGATTTTAGCTCCGGCTTGGGTGGCTGAAGCGGCGTTGGCTCCCATGGGTGTAAGGCTCCTGTAAATGATACAAGCTTTGGCCGGTTGCGCGGGTGGCAGGCCGTTTGAGGGCGTAGAGCATAACATGTGAGCACGGCGAGGAAAACGGTTGCGTCGCCGCTTTTCGCCGGCAAACCCGGGAATTTTTTAGCGCGTTTTAACGGCCGCCGCGTAAACAACGCCTTATGGCGGCGTTGGCGAATGCGGCGGGGCTAAAATGGGAAGCGGATCAATTCAACGCCGTTCGCGCTGACCTTGACCATGGAACCTTCGTTGTGCCAGGCGCCGAGCACCACCCGGTGCGCTTCGCCGTTGCTCAACGCGAGCGTATGCACCGCCGGCCGATGGGTATGGCCGTGGATCATCCAATGCACCTGGTGGCGCAGCATGGCCTGCTCAACCGCATGTGGGTTAACATCCATGATCGCTTCAGATTTGTACTGATTGCTCTGTTGGCTACGGGCGCGCATGTTGGCGGCGATCTTTAGACGCCAGCGCAGCGGCATGGCAAGGAATAGCGTTTGGATCACCGGGTTGTGCACCCGGCGGCGGAACCGCTGGTAGGCGTGATCGTCCGTACACAGCGTATCGCCGTGCAGGATCAGGATCTTTCTGCCGTACAGATCGAGGACTTTTTCTGCTGGCAGCAGCGCCATGCCGCTTTCGCGCGCGAAGCGTTTGCCCAGCAGAAAATCGCGGTTGCCGTGGATAAAGTAGCAGGGCACGCCGGCCAGATGCAGCGCTTTCAACGCGGCGGCGACCTCACGGTGCAGCGGCTGGGGATCGTCATCGCCAATCCAGGCTTCGAACAGATCGCCAAGGATGTACAGTGCGTCGGCATGGATCGCATCACGTTGCAAAAAACGCAGAAAACCGGCAGTAATTGCCGGTTCCTGTGCGCATAAATGCAAATCTGCAATGAACAGGGTGCTCATGCAGTTGTGATTATTCGCTGACGGTAACGCTGTTGATTACCACGTCTTCAACCGGAACGTCCTGGTGCATACCGCTGCGGCCGGTTTTCACGCCTTTGATTTTGTCGACGATGTCCAGGCCTTCAACCACTTCGGCAAATACGCAGTAGCCCCAGCCCTGGGCGTTTTCGCCACGGAAGTTCAGGAAGTCATTGTCGACAACGTTGATGAAGAACTGGGCGGTGGCAGAGTGCGGATCGTTGGTACGGGCCATTGCCAAGGTGCCACGGGTGTTTTTCAGGCCGTTGTTGGCTTCGTTTTTGATTGGCGCCTGGGTGCTTTTCTGGTTCATGCCTGGCTCAAAGCCGCCGCCCTGGATCATGAATCCATTGATAACACGGTGGAAAATGGTGTTGTCGTAGAAGCCTGCACGGCAGTAGTTCAGGAAGTTTTCAACGGTAACCGGCGCTTTGTCAGCAAAGGTCTTGATAACGATATCGCCGTGGTTGGTGTGGAAAGTAACCATATTTTAATCCTAACAAGGTGAAGTGAGATGCCACATATACGCTCAACATACGCGTTGCCGGAAAGCCAGCGCGCCTGTCATTACAGCGTGCACGATCAGACCGCTCTTATAACATATCTCACTTAGCGAGTCAGTATTGGCGGGTTGGGGCGGATACTGCAATACGGGATTTTTTGCCCTGCCTGGTGATACTATTCATGGTTATGAGCTTTTTTACCGGCCTGGGCAGCAAACCCGTGCCTGAACCTTGCATTACATCACCCTTCGGGGTTCAATACGCAGCATTAAGTTGATGCCCTGTAATTAATACTGTTATCACGTACACCACGGAATATCCTGATGCTAAAGATTTTTAATACCCTGAGTCGTCAAAAAGAGGAATTCAAACCTATTCATGCCGGGAAAGTGGGCATGTACGTGTGCGGGGTGACCATTTACGATTTGTGCCACATTGGCCACGGGCGCACCTTTGTCGCCTTTGACGTGGTGGCGCGCTATCTGCGCTACCTGGGCTACGATCTGGATTATGTGCGCAACGTTACCGACGTTGACGACAAAATCATTCGCCGCGCGGCGGAAAACGGTGAAACCTGCGAGCAACTGACGGCGCGCATGCTGGCCGAGATGCATGCGGATTTCGATGCGCTGCTGATCGAACGGCCAGACCAGGAGCCGCGCGCTACCCAGCATATCGGCGAAATTATCGCGCTTACCCAGCGCCTGATTGAGCGCGATCATGCCTATGTGGCGAGCAACGGCGACGTGATGTTCGCGATCGACAGCGATCCGGATTACGGCCTGCTGTCGCGCCAGGATCTGGATCAACTGCAGGCCGGCGCGCGCGTGGAAATTGATGACGTGAAACGCAACCCGATGGACTTCGTGCTGTGGAAGATGTCCAAGCCGGGTGAGCCGAGCTGGCAATCGCCATGGGGGCCAGGCCGCCCAGGGTGGCACATTGAGTGCTCGGCGATGAACTGCAAACAGCTTGGCACCCATTTCGATATCCACGGCGGCGGCTCGGATCTGATGTTCCCACACCATGAGAACGAGATCGCCCAATCAAGCTGTGCGCACGATGGCCCGTACGTCAATTATTGGATGCACTCCGGCATGGTGATGATTGACAGAGAGAAGATGTCTAAATCCTTAAACAACTTCTTTACCATCCGTGACGTATTGGGGCATTACGATCCTGAAACCGTGCGTTATTTCCTGATGTCTGGCCATTATCGTAGCCAGTTGAACTACAGCGAAGAGAACCTGAAACAGGCGCGTGCTTCGCTGGAGCGTTTGTACACTGCGCTGCGCGGCACCGACGCTGCGGCCCGGCCGGCCGGCGGTGAAGCCTTTGAGGCACGCTTCCGGGAAGCGATGGACGATGATTTCAACACGCCGGAAGCCTATTCGGTGCTGTTTGATCTGGCCCGCGACGTCAACCGCCTGAAAGGGGAAGATATGGCGGCGGCCAACAGCCTGGCGGCGGAGCTGCGCAAGCTGGCGAAGGTGCTTGGCCTGTTGCAGCAGGAGCCAGAGCAGTTCCTGCAGAGCGGCGCTCAGGCGGATGACGGTGAGGTGGCGGAGATTGAAGCGCTGATCAAACAACGCAACGACGCCCGCCAATCCAAAAACTGGGCGGCAGCCGATGCGGCGCGCGATCGCCTAAACGAAATGGGTATTGTGCTGGAAGACGGCGCGCAGGGAACGATCTGGCGCCGTAAGTAACCGCGATAATGGCAACCTGCGTGGCGGGTTGCCCACTTTCCACCGCGGTTTTCAACGATAGCCGGCGGCGATAACAGCACAGCCGGCCATCAATACGGTAGGGTTACGCAGTTACGGTGATCTGTTGCCCGGCGTAGCTGACCGTTTGCCCGGCGAGGATTTTGCAACGCTTACGGGTTTCCACCGCGCCGTCTACCGTAACCAGGCCATCGGCAATGGCGTTTTTCGCCTGCGCGCCGCTTTCACTCAAGCCTTCCAGTTTCAGCAGATCGCACAGTTCGACGTGCGGGTATTTACCCAGGGAAAAGGTTGCCATCTTAGTGGTTCTCCGTGTCATGGTACTCTTCACACGCCTGTAGCGTGTTTTGGATCAACGTGGCGACCGTCATTGGCCCAACGCCGCCCGGTACGGGGGTGATGTACGAGGCTTTGGCGGCGGCTTCTTCAAACAGCACGTCACCCACTACTTTACCGCTTTCCAGCCGGTTAATGCCCACATCGATCACGATCGCGCCTTCTTTGATCCATTCGCCAGGGATAAAGTTCGGCTTGCCGACGGCGACGATGAGCAGATCGGCATGTTCGATATGATGGCGCAGGTTTTTGGTAAAGCGGTGGGTGACGGTGGTGGTGCAACCCGCCAGCAGCAGTTCCATGCTCATTGGGCGGCCAACGATGTTGGACGCGCCGACCACTACGGCATTCAGCCCGAAGGTATCGATGTTGTAGCGCTCCAGCAGGGTGACGATGCCGCGCGGTGTGCAGGGGCGCAGCTTCGGCGCGCGCTGGCATAGGCGGCCGACGTTGTACGGGTGGAAGCCATCAACGTCTTTATCCGGCAGGATGCGCTCAAGCACCTTGACGTTATCGATACCGGCCGGCAGTGGCAACTGTACCAAAATGCCGTCGATTTCTTTGTCTGCATTTAGCGTGTCGATCAGGGCCAGCAGCTCCGCCTCGGAGGTGGAAGCGGGCAGATCGTAAGAGCGGGAAATAAAGCCGACCTCTTCACAGGCGCGGCGCTTGCTGGCGACGTAAATCTGTGAGGCCGGGTTTTCACCGACCAGTATCACCGCCAGGCCGGGAGCACGTTTGCCAGCGGCCAGACGTTGTTTAACATGCTCAGCCACTTCATTTCTAACCTGCTGCGCAATCGTTTTACCATCAATAATTTTTGCTGCCATCAGTGAGGAAATCCATCAATTAAGAAAAGCGGGGGGATGGCGCTATTTTGTCAGAAGCTGGCCGCGCTGTCAGGCGTTGAATCAGGGTTATTGCGTGGAACGGCGTCAGACTTGGCTGATTTGCGGCGTTTTAGCTGCCATAACGTAGGGGGATTGGTGCCGGCGGCAGGGGAGAATGCTAAGGCCGCTGGGTGAAATAGCAATGATTAACGGTGGGATAGCGATGCCGCATGGGCGAAAAATCGCCATAAGGCACCGCAGCTGGCGCAACCCTATGAAAAGGCATTGACTCAGTACCCGCTGACCGTATAATCCCAACCCGCAACCCCCGGTTGCCGCATCCCAATGCGCCCTTAGCTCAGTTGGATAGAGCAACGGCCTTCTAAGCCGTAGGTCACAGGTTCGAGCCCTGTAGGGCGTACCATTAAATATCAATGAGTTACACTCATTCTCCCACTGCAATATTTTCCAAAAGTGCCAGATTAGTGACATTGCCCGCCAAGACGTCGTCAATTTTTCTCGCATGTTGGGTTACCGGCGTATCCAACAGTTAGTTTGTTGCGGACAAAAGTGATGCTTGAGTTTCACCAGTTCGTGAATGAAATCACGTATTTCAACTGTGAGTTTATCGGTGATGCCTCGTTTTATAGCGGCGTTAACCGCGCTGGAGATTTCGTAATTTCGTGCCATAGGTCTCCTCCGGAGAGGTGGGGTACAATTAGATTGTACTGTATAAATAAACATAATTGTTTGTGCTAATCCTCCTGTACCGTTAATTCGTTCCATGCGGTTGCTTCTACGATAAGGGTGGTATTTTCTTCGGCATATGCGAACACTGTCGTAGCGTTTTCACCGGTAGTTTCAACAGTGATGCGGCCATTGGCGACAGAAATCGCCTGTCCTTTGGTGTAACCGAGCGGCATCGGATTTCTCTCAAGCGTGTTAAACGCCTTTTCAATTTCTGCTGCCGGGTACACATCACAATATCGTCGACAACGGGCGTGATACCACGAACCACGATATGTGGTTTGCCATCGATGGTTTCGGTTGTGATGTTTGAAACGGAGTTGACGACGGTCAGCACGTTAATGCGGTTGCGTTTCATGCTGGGTCCTCTTTGGCGGATTTCAGGCAATAAACAAGGCCGCCGTGGCAGCTTTGTTATCTTTTCAATTGAATTTCAGTTCCGATCTCGCATCCTCGAGAATTGCGTCTATGGATGATTGAATGACTTTCGACATTTCATGGTAACCGATGAATTCAGGGTATCCCTCTTCGCAGATACTATAATTATTATCATTGTCTTTTTTCAGCAATTCATCAAGTAAAATCTTAACGTTATGACTGAATGAGATAGGTGATAGCACATAAAGTCGGTGCACCTGAGCCCGAACCTCATTTATCTTATTCCAGTCAACTTTTCCCTTTGGATAAGTACTTAACTCCCTATCTACATTATATTTCATCTCTGTGATAAATGAGGCATATACGTATAAATCTTTAAGCTCGAGAAGCTTATCAATCAAATTATTATAGGATGAAACTTTCTTTTCCCACCATTTCTCACGATAGAATCGATTTAACGCAAAGTAGGCTGTAAATCCCGCTGCTACAACCCCTGTTGTGATAGGAACCACAAGAGATAAAAAAAGCGAACCTACCTCTGCTACTGTAATGTTACTCATTGCTATCCTACCAATATAATAATGATGATTCAGATAATATAGACTAGCCTCATAGATCACCAGACACTTAGTCTCTCTTAAAATAATAGGTAGTCTTAGGACTATGTTTAACACCAGTCAGAATGCTAATATAGTTGAAGTATCATCAGGGCCTGAACGACGTCGGCGCCGTACTCTGCAGGAAAAATTGCTATTATTCAGTAGACTATGGAACCCGGAATGACCGTGTCTCATGTTTGCATGGTATTAATACAAACCAGATATTTAAATGGCGCAAACAATATGAAGACGGTTCGCCGGCGGTTGCATTGGACGACGAATAGCCGACGCCTTCAGAAGTCTTGACGTGTCGCGTGCACAACTGAGTATTGTTCACCACGGGAATATATATGCAGGAAATTATTGCAATCGCAAGAGAGAAAAACGTCTGGATATATAGGGTCACATCCATGGTATCCGAGTAGTGGCATTGGACTAATAATGGATTAAGTGATAGAAGTTTTATGGAGATATAGTGACCAATCAGATCTGCTCGGGAATAATTATGGGAAAAAATGATAACAGCGCGTTATCTCCGTCTGACGCTGATAAGCGACAATATCACAGAGACCAAATTGAACGCGATCGAAACCGTACAGTTACCGCTCTTTCTGGAGATGAACTCGTTAAACGTTTTGGCAGTGCAAGCGCGGAATACCTTAAAAACTATCGTGGCGTTGATAACGAGACGGGTCAACGGTTTGCTAAAGGACTAGCGGATGTTGCGACACATAAAGTGAATCCTGATTACGCGACAAAAAATATTAAGCAGCAGGCGGGTTTCTCTGCCGAAATTGCAACCACCAGTCGCGATAACGCAGAAGCGATTATTAATGGCAATACATTACGAACAATGCGTAGCGACGATTTGCAAGAGTATGGTCGTAACCATAACGTCGTTGACCGCGTGAAGATTCAGAATGGCGTGATTGTTGAAGGTTCGCAGAGCCAGATGAAATTTGTCGGCGACCACAACCAACTTTTGAAAGATATCGCCAAAGATGACGGTAAGTTCTCTCGCTACCGAGGCGTTAAGCTGGAGCTACCGTCTGAACAGTATAAAGGGGCGGCGGAACACTGTCGTACACAAGCCTCTACTCTGCGTGAACAAGCGAATAAGGTTGAGGCGGCCGGAAAGCAGGATGTTGCAGATAAGCTTCGCCGTGAAGCAGACAACTACGATCAGATAGCTGGCAATGTTTGTGACAGTGGTTTAACGACCGAAAAAGCCATTTTTTACCGCGAGAATCCTAAGATCGCAACAGCAATGGATATTGCACGCACCAGCCACCGCGCTGGTATCGAAGGGGCAAAAACAGGGGGGGTTGTTGGCGGGGCGATTTCATTGGTCGTCAACATCTTCAATGTGGCGCAGCAGAAGAAAGCGCTGGGTGAAGCTGTTGAAGATATCGCCGTTGATGCCGTTAAAGCAGCAGCACTAGGCTATGGTTCGGCATTCGCGGGTTCTGCAATAAAGGCGGGCTTACAGCAGTCAGAAAAGCAGACACTGCGAGCGATAGCCGGAACGACAGCCCCCTCGCTGGCGGTCAATATCTGCCTGTCGCTGGGAATCTCCATCAAGTGTTACATCAATGATGAGATTGATGAGGCTGAACTGCTGAATGATATCGGTGAAAAAGGGGCCGGAATGCTTTCCAGTGGCATGATGGCGGCACTGGGGCAAATTGCTATTCCTATTCCGGTGGTTGGGGCGGCGATTGGCGGCATGATTGGTTACACGCTTTCGTCCATGTTTTATCAAAGCGCTCTTGAAGCAGCTCGTGGTGTGACACTTTCGCGTGAACGTCTGGCACATATCAGCGCCATTGAGACTGAAGCTCGTGCACATATCGTACAACAGCAGGCGTTGCTTGATGAATTTACGGCTCGGGAAATTCCACAGCTTCGCAACGATACGCAACGCCTCTTTGAAGTCATTTCTGGTGGCAGCGATAACATTAATGACTTGGCGTTTGCGATTAATGATTTTGCCACTTTGCTCGGCACTCAATTGCAGTTCCAGACCATGCCTGAGTTCGAAGGTTTTATGGATTCAGACAAACCTTTAATGTTGTGAATGGGGTAGGATCCCCATGCTAATTAAAATGCTACCTTATGAAAAAAAGGCTCTACTTGTTGAACTTGACAGACTTCTTGCATTGTCTGATAACCCATTGCTTTGGGACGGAAAAACGAAGGATGAACTGACGTCGGACTCTGACCTGAATAATCTGACAATCCAAAAGGACTCGCTGGAAACTGAATTGCTGGAAGAGATGGAACAGTACTCTCCAGGCTTATCTGATAAGGGAGTCTTTGGTGGAGTCTTCAGCCGGTCTGCTGAGGACAACTTAATTGAGAAATTGAAGGTTTATCCGCTTTCCAGAATTGATGCGCCTGGAAGTCGTATTCAGGCCGCAACCGCAGTATTAAAAATTCTGCTCGAAGATAAAAAGACGGAAAATCTCGCGACGCCAAAAATCATCATTTTCCAGCTTTTTTTGGTTGCTCTGAGAGATGGCCAAATCTCCAGTATTGAATGGATGCTGCTGAAAGATATTCAGCTTTATTTCAAGGTTCCGGATTTTATTTTTAAAGACCTTCTGGATCGTGCCGAAGAATTAAACAGTGAAGTGAGTAAAACACTCTCTCTGATTATTGAATAAAGGAGTTATGACATGCCTATTCCAATTATTATTGGTGCGATAGCAGCAGCCGCAGGGATTTACGGTATTACGAAAGGTGTTGGTGGTGCAAAAGACCACAGCAATGCAAAAGACATCAATGAAAGCGCACAAAGCATGGTTAACGACATCAGCTCTCAAATCGAGTCCAGCCGTGAAGCCACCAATAAAATCATTGAAGACTATGGTCAGCGTAAGCTTCGCGCGTTTAACAGCGTCATTAATGAGTTTATCGTTACCTATGGCCGCCTTAAAAACGTCGAGCTAACTCACAGCGCGGAGCTGGAAAAACTCAACGCGGATGATTTTACCAGCACAACCTTGTCGGGCCTGAAGCAGGATTATCAGATGCTGAAAGATGCCGGTTTGGGTATTGGCGCGGGAATGGGAAGTGGTGCAGCGCTGGCATTTGGCGCCTATAACGGCACTATGCTGCTAGCAACTGCAAGCACAGGGACTGCGATCTCTTCTCTATCTGGCGTAGCGGCAACCAACGCCACTCTGGCATGGCTGGGGGGCGGTTCACTGGCTACAGGTGGTTTTGGCATGGCTGGTGGAATGATGGTGTTGGGCGGGATTGTTGCAGGCCCAGCATTGGCTATTTTCGGCCATATTCTGGGAAATAAGGGGGAAGAAGCGCTAAACAACGCACGCTGTAACCTAGAACAGGCAAGAACGATCCACGCTCAAGGCGTATTAATGGTTGGTAAACTCCAGTCTATTGAAAAGGTAACGACACTGGCGAATAATGCTTTTTCCCTGACGAGTAGTCGCCTTCGCGGTACCGTTTACGACATGAAGAACGCTCTGGAAAGCTACGGTGAAAACTTCCGTGACTTCCCGCAGGAGTGCAAAGAAGTCGTGTTTATGTCGGTTAAATACGCACAATTACTGAAAGCGATGATTGATACTCCGATCCTTGATCAAGAGGGGAATCTGGTGCTTTCCACTGAACGACGCATTATTGATATTTCGGCCGTCGCGGAAGGCAAAAAGGACAAACTGGATGATGTTGTCGCGTAAAGTGAAAACAAGCTCGCGATCATACGCGAGCCTGATAACGAGTGATGAAGATGTCCTGCTACAGCAATCTTTCACCATTTCCATGTTCTCAGTGTGGGATTTGTTGCCAACGCGTGAGTATGGCAGAAGAGACTTGTTTTCTGGATCGGGGTGACGGCACGTGCCGACATTATGACGCAGCCAGCAAAGGCTGCAGCATCTACAATTTTCGTCCGGATATTTGTCGGGTTGATCTGCAATTTGAGCGCCATTATTCCCGCCTATACAGCTGGGAAGAGTTTGTTGAGCTCAACTTGGCGGTATGTCGCCAGCTTATCGCAGAAGAAGGACAGATGTAATGTTGTGCTATCTATTATTCTTGATCGTATGATGAAAATTTGTCGTGACCAATTAATTTAGGCGAGCGATTTTGTACAATAAATTAAACTATTACTGAATGCTAAATAAACGTTCACAATAGTAGATAACTGGAAGCCACTTACCCCAGATTCTGTGTTATGAACAATCGCCAAATATCCTAAATAATTAACCAGACTACAGATTGAGGTATTCCGCTTATATCATCCATAACTCAAAGAATGGTACCTAATGTTGAACTGGAAACAGAAAGTGAATTGGAAGAACTGAAACATTGATAGATAACAGCAAGGTTAATGGAGCAAAACTGATATGAAGATTCAATCCGTTCGCATTAATAATTTCCGAGCACTCAAGGATATAACGATCACCTTCGACTCGGTCACAACCTTCATTGGGCCAAACGGTGCAGGGAAGTCGACTGTGCTGCGTGCTCTAGATTGGTTCTTCAACGGTAAACCGGGGTCCTTGACAGAAAAAGATTGCTCCTTCGGGGCGGCGGATGAAGAAGTCGAGGTCCAAATTACGTTCACTGACCTTACCCAAAAGGACCGCGAAGCCCTTGGCAGGTATGCACCGGATGGGGCTACTACTTTCACTGCATGGAGAAGACAATCACCTGATGGATCCGATCGACTCTCAGCTAACGCAAAGGGCTTCCCCGATTTCAATCCAATAAAAGCCGCGAGTAGCGCAACCGCGAAGAAAGATTTGTACAACGGGCTACGGGCACGGCGCCCAGAGCTGGATCTCCCGGCCGCGAAAACAGGCCCTAATGTTGAAGAGGCGATAACAACCTGGGAGGCATCGCATACCGAGCTGCTCGAGGATGTACTCGAATCGCTTCAGACTAACTTTTTCGGTTTCAACAGCGGCGGTAAGATGAGTGGCCTCTTCGACTTCGTCTTGGTGACTGCAGATCTTCGTGCAAGCGAGGAATCAATGGATGGTAAGTCAAGCATCATCGGGCGCATTCTGGAGCGATCCATTGACCGTACTGCAGCGGATGAAGAAATTGCAACAATCGTCGAGGAATCAAGAGAAAAGCAGCAAAAAGTTTACGAAGAAAAATTCAGAACACAATTAGAAACAATAACAACAGAGCTTAATGCAGTCGTTGCGTCTTATTCACCTGGACGGGCTGTCACAGTTTCCCCAGCCGAGGTGGAACTCAAGGCCCCCAAGACCACATTCGAAGTAGCTGTGCTTGATGGAACAACCGAAACGGCTGTCGAACGGCAGGGACACGGTTTCCAACGGACGATTCTGATCTCCGCGCTTCAGCTCTTGGCACAATCGGGCTCTGCTTCAGCAGACGGTGTCATCTGTTTGGCAATTGAGGAACCGGAACTTTTTCAACACCCAATCCAGGCGCAGGCATTTGCAAAAGTGATCCGCTCGCTCGTAGAAAACCCAGACAAGTGCATCCAGGTAACCTATGCGACTCACAGCCCCTATTTTCTTGAAGCTCGCCATTTCAATCAGGTTAGGCGGCTGACAAGATCATCTGATGAACCTCCTGTAGTTTCTGTTCATTGCGCAACCATTGAAGATGTTAAAGCCAGGCTGAACGGAATTGTGGATGACGATGTGGTTGCTCGCAGGCTTGACCACAATGTGGCTGATCAACTCTCTATCGCACTCTTTGCTAACCGGGCATTCATCGTGGAAGGGACAACGGAATCATCCGTCTTCTATGGCATTGGAGACAGGACATCACACGGCTTACTTGAGGCTGGCGGCGTATCGATTGTCCCCGTAGGGTCAAAGACATCCATACCGCTTGCACATGCCATTCTCAGTACTATGGGTGTGCCCGCTTATGCACTCTTTGACGCAGATGCTGGCTTTGAGTCCCGTGCCAAAGCAAAAAATAAGAGACAAGAAGCAATTGACAGTGAAAAGAACAACCATGCTAAGGAGAACCGAAAGCTTCTGCGGTATTTCGGTATGGTTGAAGAAGATTTCCCGTTGGCCTGTGTTGCGAATGAAGTTGCGATCTTTGAGGATCATCTAGAATCGTTCTTGTCAGAAAACTGGCCTGAATGGGTTGGAGCCTGCAACGAGATCGAGGCTGCCACCGGTCTTAGTCTTTCGAAAAATCAGCTCGCATACCGCACGGCAACACTCAAGGCTGATGGAGCAGTTCCGGAGATGCTTCAACAAATTTTGACCAAGGTAGAAGGAGAATAGACATGCATGAAATCATCTGTCCACACTGCAAAAAGGCCTTCAAAGTGGACGAAGCCGGGTATGCGGAAATCCTGAAACAGGTTCGCGATAGCGATTTTGAGAAGCAGTTGCATGAACGGCTGGAGTTGGCAGAGCAGGACAAGCGCAACGCCGTCGAGCTCGCCCAGGCCAAGGTCACAAGCGAGTTGCAGAAAGAGGCTTCCGCCAAGGATACTGAGATTCAAGAGCTGAAGGCAAAGCTCGATGCAGGTTATGTTGCACAGAAACTCGCCGTCAGTGAAGCACTGAGCACAGTGGAGAAAGACCGAGACGCGCTGGCAAGCGCTCTGGAGAAGATAAAGCAGGAGAAGGAAACGGCTGCTCAATTGGCTGAAGCTAATCTCCTGAACGAACTTCAAAAGGCTGCCGTCGCCAAGGATTCTGAAATCCAGGATCTACAAGCTAGGCTCGATGCCAGTGAAGTGGCACAAAAACTCGCTGTCAGCGAGGCGCTAAGTGTCGTGGAAAAGGATAGGGATGCACTGGCAAGCGCACTGGAAAAGGCAAAGAACGAGCAAGAAGCCGCATCTCGTTTGGCTGAGATGAAGCACTTAAGCGACTTACAGCAAGCCATTGCAACCAAAGATGCAGAGATTCAGAGCCTGCAGTCTAGGCTTGAGACTATTGAAGTCTCACAAAGGCTCACTCTCTCTGAAGCAGTAAGTGAGGTTGAAAAGCAACGTGATGAACTAAAGAGCGGACTTGATCGAGCTGCTCTAGAAAAACAGCTCGCCGAGACAGCGCTCAAAGACAAGTACGAAACACAGCTCAAGGACCGCGATGATGCCATCGAACGCCTTAAGGATCTGAAGGCAAAATTATCGACCAAGATGGTTGGCGAAACCCTTGAACAGCATTGTGAGATCGAGTTCAATCGCTTGCGGGCCACCGCGTTTCCGAAGTCCTACTTCGAGAAAGACAATGACGCACGGACCGGCAGCAAAGGCGATTTCATTTTCCGCGACCAAGATGATGCAGGCTCTGAGATCGTCTCAATCATGTTCGAGATGAAAAACGAAAGCGACGAAACCGCCACTAAGAAGAAAAACGAAGACTTTTTCAAAGAACTCGACAAAGACCGTACTGAAAAATGTTGTGAATACGCCGTGTTGGTCTCCCTACTTGAGCCTGATAATGAGCTCTACAATGCTGGGATCGTTGATGTATCTTACCGCTATCAGAAAATGTATGTTGTTCGGCCGCAGTTCTTCATCCCCATTATCACGCTACTACGTAATGCGGCGATGAACTCGCTCCAGTACAAATCAGAGTTGGCACTGATGAAAGCGCAGAATATTGACATCACAAATTTCGAAACCCAGCTTGATGACTTCAAGAGTGCATTTGGGCGCAACTGGCGCCTGGCTTCAGACGGCTTCGAGGAAGCGGTCAAGCGCATTGACGAAGCCATCAAGGATTTGGAAAAAACGAAAGAAGCGCTGCACAAATCAGCCAACAACTTGCGGCTCGCCAATGATAAGGCAGAAGACCTCACGGTCAAGAAACTGACTCGCGGTAACCCGACGATGGCTGCCAAATTTGCCGAATTCAAACACGAGGGCGCGCCTGACACCAAATAAGCAATAGAGTCTGTCCGTAATTCTGTGTAACTGCCACCGAATTAAAGGTGATCGCTCAGGCGGTCACCGAACTCGATAATAAAACTGCTCATCGCCTGCCGCCAGTTCTGAATCGGCATGCTCCATTTTTTTAACGCATCCTTGATCGCCAGATAAACCACCTTTCGTACCGAGTCGTCCGTCGGGAACATCTTGCGCTTCTTGATGGCTGCGCGGAGCTCGCTGTTCAGTGACCTGATGGCATTCGTGGTGAAGATAGCTTACGGATATCTGTCGGATAGCAGAAGAACGTATTGAGTCTTTCCAAGTGTTACATGCCAGCTTTTACTGATTTGCGGGTATTTATCATCCTAGATGCCTGCGAACTTATCCAGCGCCACCTCAATCTCAGACGTGGCAAGCCGACTCGCCCAAGTGTGTCGCAAGTCGTGGCATCGAAAGTTATCTATACCTTCCCTTACTCTGATTAATTTTTATATATTTATCAGTAAGATGAATTCATACCAATAAAAAATCACTCAAATTTATCATTCTGATGCGTGTACTTTTTATTCGGAAAATATCATTGATATAAGTCAACAATTAAACACTTGATCAGAAAAGCCACTCACATACGGCCCTGCACGATACAAATCACCACTTCTCATCCTCAATCCAGCCAGACATCATTAAATTCCGACAATTTCAAAAATTAATATTTAGATGAAAATACTTAATTAATTTATTTTTTGGTATATCGATCTGAATATTTGATCTTCGTATTCTTATTATTCTACTATCGCGGGTAAAGAAGTGTAGCGTCTCATCCGTCATTAGCATGTTGAAGCTATCCAAAAAATGTAAGGTAGCATCCTTACTGTGCGCTGATGCGGCTAAGAATGATAAACACCATGGGTCAATGAACGGACAGCGCACAATACTCACCAGGACGGTAGCCCTTGCATTCTTCAGATAACGAAATCACAGCAAAAACCCTTGATACCCTGATGCAGGATACCTGGCTGTTGGCGCTTGCTATTCGCAATAAACAACCCGTTACGGTTGATGATGCGCTGTACCAGCGTTGCTTTGACATGATCCAGCAGGTGCAGGATCAGCTTGCCGCCGCGGGTGCGCCTGAATATCTCATTGAAGAAATCAAATTCGCCCACAGCGTTTTTCTGGACGAGGCAGTCATGACCCAGCCGGATACGGATGTGTCCACCTGGTGGCGGCGTACACCGCTGCAGGGCCATTTCCTGGGGCATATTCACGGTGGCGAGCATTTCTACGAACATATTAAAAAACTGCTACGCGAACCGGTTCCTTCTGAAGCACGGGCGAGCTGTTACTACCGGATGCTGCGGTTCGGTTATGCAGGGAAATACAGGACTGAGGGCGATGATGAGCGCCTGTCGTTGATGCGGCAGTTGAAAACATTATTGCCTGAGCATTCAGCGCCTCTTAATACCCCCGTGCTTATCCGGCGTTCACGCCATAAAACGCCATTCTGGCAGCGCTGGCCCTGGCTTATCTGCAGCGGCGTGTTTATTGCCATTGTTATCGCAACCATCATCATAAACGGCCATCTGCATTACCTGGTTGGCAAGTGGTGTATCCCCGGCTGACGCAAATATCGGGAAGGAACCTGTAAATGGGCAAAAAGGATTTTGTTATTCAGGGCGGCAAAATGCCGGTGTACAACCACTACCAACTGAGTATTCCAGAGTTGAAAAAACAGCATCCGGAAATTCAGCTGTCAGTGCTGCGATTCAGCGGTGAAGAAGCCCTGAATACCCCATGGTGCTATACGATTGAAATCACCAGCGCAACCCGTGACATCCTGGCTGATAGCCTGATTAATACCACTGCTCAACTACTGTTTTACCCGGACGGCCAGCCCTGGCAGTCCGTTGCGCCCCGTATTCTGCGCGGCGTGATTACCGGCTTTCAGCAATGTGATTCCTCTGCGGATGAAACCCGCTATGTGGTGACCTTGCAACCCCGCCTGGCGCTGCTAAAAAACAGCCTGATGTATGCCGTTTATCAACATAAAAGCGTGCCGGGTGTGGTGGAGGATATTCTCAACCGTTGGGCATTCTCCTCGCTGGATTATCACTTTCGGCTGAATACTCAATACCCGGTTCGTGAGTTTTATATCGCTTATGCGGAAAGCGATCTCGACTTCATTGAGCGCCATCTGGCGCGTATCGGTGTGTTTTATTACTTCACATGGGACGAGGAAAATCACCGTGACGTGCTGGTGCTGGGAGATACCTCCCAGGCATACGGGGAACGACAAGATATTGCCTTTCGTCACCCCTTAGGGCTGTTTGATGGCGGGCGTGAATCCCTATGGGATATTTCGGTCAGCCGTCAGTCTGTTGCTGCCAGAACGAAGCTCAATGATGAGTATTACCGTAATGCGCAGGACGATCTGCTGGTGCAGATTGAAACGGACCTGGATAAGCCCGCACTGACGGGAGAACTGTATCGCTACGGTGAGAACTATCAGCAGCAGGGGCGGGAGGTTCAGGCGCTGCCAGAGCAGGGGCGGTGGTTTGTCAAACGTCGTCAGGAACGCCTGATTACGGAGCAGGTAACATTCGATGGTATGTCGAACGGCATGGATATTCGGCCTGGTATGGTTATCTCCCCGCAGGGCAAGGCTTGGCCGGATGCGCCGGACGGCCTATTGGTGGTGTCCACCTCGTCGACCCGTATTTCCCGTGACACCGCTTATGTGATCCGTTTTACCGCCGTGCCTGTTCGACCGCATATTTCATATCGCCCACCGTTGAAACCGTGGCCGCACATTGGCGGTACGCTGCTGGCAAGGGTGACCAGCCCGGTTGAAAACGCACAGTATGCCGAACTGGACGAACATGGTCGCTATCGGGTGCGTTTTCAGTTCGATCTGAACGCGTTATGGCAACCTGGTTTTGAAAGTGTGCCGGTAAGGCTTGCGAAGCCCTATGCCGGTAACGTGTATGGCTGGCATTTCCCGCTAATAGCCGGGACTCAGGTGATGATCGCTTTCACCAACGGTGATCCAGACAGACCCTATATCCTTTGCTCAATGCATGACTCTCGGCACGAGGATCATGTCAATCTCTATAATTATCAACGCAATGTGCTGAGAACTCCGGCGAATAATAAGCTCAGATTTGAGGATCGGCGGGGCTATGAACATGTCAAACTGTCAACGGAATTTGGCGGAAAAAGCCAGCTGTCGCTTGGCCATATCGTTGATAATGCCCGCAATAAACGCGGCGAAGGCTTTGAACTGCGCACCGACAGCACGGGAACGCTGCGTGCCGCGAAGGGCCTTTATCTTACCGCTGATGCCCAGATCACGGCAACCGGCCAGGTATTGGAGATGGCCCCAGCCATCAGTCTGGTCAACGGTGCCGTCAGTCAGATTAGCGACTGGCAGACTATCACTCAGTCTCATCACAACCTTCAACCCGATGCTAGCCATCTGAAAGCCTACCTGGCCGCAGTGGACCAGTTGAAATCCCCGGCAATGTTGCTCAGCGCTCCGGAAGGGATTGGCGCCGTCAGCCCGAAAAGCATTCTGATCAACTCCGGCACCACCCTGCACTTGCAAAGCCAGACAGAAACCAGCATTGCCAGCGGCCAGCGTATCCAGATGAACGCCGGCCAGGCGATTTCCCTACTGGCCCACCAGGAAGGGATTCGAATAGTGTCGGGCCAGGGGCCGCTTGCTGTCGAATCCCATGGCGATACGCTGGGGCTTACGGCATTGAAGGATATCAGCGTGCAGACGGTACAAGGCGAACTGCGCCTGACGGCAAAAAACGGCATTGTGCTGGGATGCGCAGGGGCAACCATCCGTATCACACCTCAGGGGGATATCCAGATCCATTCACCGGGTAAAACCAGCATTCGTGGCGTGCATACCTGGAATACGCCCGCCAGTGAAGAAACTCAGCTACCGGAACTGCCCAAGTCGGTGTGTAAAGACTGCCTGAAAAAAGCGCAGCAAGCCGCCCTCGCATTTGTGCCAAGAGGATAAGTGATGAAAAAGGATAACAGTGCGCAATGGTTGAAACAGGCTCAATTACTCTGCACCGCTGCCGGGCAGGATTATATTGATGTGCTGGTTGACCAGGCCGGAACGGAACAGCCATTACAAAATGCTCTACGCCAGATCTTCCCAGAGGTTCGCTGGTTCGCTCTGTTTGACGGCACGCCGGAAGCCGGAACGGAAGAGTACTCCCCGCTGGTGATGCGTCTGCACTTTCCAGCCTGCAGTCACCAGCGCTGGCTGGAGCAACTGGCGCAGCATTTTTCTGGTACGCCCCGCCTGACGCTACTGATCTCACCGCTGGTTTTCGATCTGTTAATCCACCATCTGCAGTCGTTGTCGCAGGTTTACTGGGATGAGCAGAGTGGATTGCTGCGTTACTACGATAATCGGATATTCCCTCAGCTGTTTGCACATATTCTTACGCAGGAACAGCAGGCTTCATTCACCGACATCGCGTTGTTCTGGGGTTGGCGGGATCGGGACGGTGAGCCGGCCTGGAAAACCGGGACGTACAGCCCTGAGCGCCTGCTTGCCGATGAGCCGGAAATGAACTGCGTTAATGATGCGCAGGTGGAGATGATGGGATGCGTCAGTGATGCCGAGGCGCTGATGAAAGACCTGCCAGCCACCGTTATCTCTCGGGAAGCACATTTTGCGCACTGCATGGCAATAGCTATTCAGGCAAGCCAGTCTGGCTATATAGGCGATCTTATGACGGAGCCAGCAACATGTCCGGTAAAATAAGGAATGGAACATTCATGGAGAAAATAATTACTGGCTGTGTATTGCTGATTCTATTTTTGGTTTCAGGGTGCTCACAGGTAAATCGAGACGGTGGTTATACCGCCGGGGATTTGAGCGGTATTAACCATATGGCCGATAGCGGTATTAATTCATTTTCGGTTAATGGTTACGGCGGAACACTAACGGGTAACTCATGCTGCATCATTCTTCCTGAAAAGTGGACTACCGGCTTGAAAGCACGAGTTGAATGGGAGGTCGATCCCTATATCGCACCTCCATTTCCTGGATATAAAGATAGGGTAAAATTTAATGCATGGAAACGTGTTCTGGAGAGCAGTTTTCAGCAACACAGTACCATCGTTGATATTCCGCAGTACGGCAAAGAACGCTGTGGTTTAACGGTGCACTTCCTGCCGTGTAATCAGGTGAAAGTGACAACGGTATGTTCCGGGTATGGTACGCAGAACTATCCGATTAAAGAGCCTCTTAATATGAAGGAGCCAGCAACATGCCCGGTGAAATAAGGAATGGGACATTCATGGAGGAAATAATTACTGGCTGTGTATTGCTGATTCTATTTTGGGTTTCAGGGTGCTCACAGGCAAATCGAGACGATGGTTATACCGCCGGAGATTTACGTGCGCTTAATCACACGCTAAAGGGTATTAATTCGTATTCTGTAAATGGTTACGGTGGAACAATGACCGGGAATAGTTGTTGCATTATGCTTCCCGAAAAATGGACTCCGGACTTGAAAGCTCGAATTGAATGGGAAACTGATCCTGATCCTTACGCGCGAATGCCCCCTTTGGGCACCGATGAATTCCGTAAAGCATACGCAGAACATGCAACAAAATATCAACAACACAGCGCCGTCATTAATATTCCGCAGTACGGCAAAGAACGTTGTGGTTTAACGGTGCACTTCCTGCCGTGTAATCAGGTGAAAGTGACTACTTCATGTTACGGGTTTAATGCCCCTGAATATCCGATTAAGGAACCTTTTGATATGAAGGAGCCATCAGCATGTCCGGTGAAATAAGGAATGGAACATTCATGGAGAAAATAATTACTGGCTGTGTATTGCTGATTCTATTTTTTGTTTCAGGGTGCTCACAGGCAAATCGAGACGGTGGTTATACCGCCGGGGATTTACGTGCAGTCAACCACGTTGAAGGGCAAGGTATAAATGGCTTTTCGGTTAATGGATATCATGTCCCAGGGTTAGGTGGTGGATATTGCTGCATCATGCTTCCTGAAAAGTGGTCTCCCGGCTTGAAAGCACGGGTTGAATGGGAAATTGATCCTGATCCTTATGCACGAATGCCCCCTTTGGGCACCGATGAATTCCGTAAAGCATACGCAGAACATGCAACAAAATATCAACAACACAGTACCGTCATTAATATTCCGCAGTACGGAAAAGAACGCTGTGGTTTAACGGTGCACTTCCTGCCGTGTAATCAGGTGAAAGTGACAACGGTATGTTCCGGGTATGGCACGCAGAACTATCCGATTAAAGAACCTCTTAATATGAAGGAGCCTGTCACATGTCCAGCGAAATGAGTTTAGCGTTGCCCTGTTTTGCACCGCCACCATTTCCTGATGCAGGACGTTTACTGCTGAGCGCTGCGCAGGTTAATGCCAATTACAAAAAGCAGGTTCGAGACGAAATGGATTACCGTATCAAGTTAGCCGCACAGACAGGGAAAAAAGGCATTATCCCCTGCTGCCGAAGCCTGCATATCAGCTTGTTCTTTGATGGTACGGGAAACAATGAAGAGAACGATACCCGTGCAGCAAAACCATCGCATCCAACTAATATTGCTAAACTATATCATGCGACATACCAGGATGCCGATCGTGATGGGTATTTCCGCTATTACCTTCCTGGCGTTGGTACACCATTCCCTAAAATTGGTGAAATGGATTACAGCACTCATGGTCTGGCCTTTGCGACAGGTGGGGAAGACAGGATTAACTGGGCGTTATTAAGATTGGTCGATGCCCTGAGTTATGCAATTACTAAAGGCGCCAAGCGCCTTGACGATAGCGTAGCGAAGGGAATGCTACCCGATATGCAGGCTCATGCACCTTTCTCTGGTGAAGTTAATCGCCGCAATGTGATGAAGCCTCTTTTAAAGGCACTGGAAACCCAGGCGGTGCCGAGCCAGCAACCCCATTTACTACGCATTAAACTGTTTATCTACGGTTTTTCCCGCGGTGCTGCCGAAGCACGTACTTTTGTAAACTGGTTAACCCAGTTACCCGATCCGAAAACGAAAACAGAACATCAGGAACTGACGCTGGCGGGCTTACCGGTCAGTATTGAGTTTCTGGGGTTACTGGATACCGTGGCCTCTGTCGGTGCGGCCCATATATTGCCCGGTGCGGCAGGGCATATGGGCTGGGCGGATAACACCCAGCAACTGCCGGATGAACGCACGTTTCCGGGGTTAATAAAATGCTGCCGACATTTTGTTTCTGCTCACGAACAGCGCCTGTGCTTCCCGCTGGATTCGGTTCGCCGCCCGGATGGCAGTTACCCGGCCAATACCCAGGAAGTGATCTATCCCGGTATGCATTCCGATGTGGGGGGCGGTTATCCTCCACAAGATCAAGGGAAATCATGCAATGGCGTGGGCGAAATTTTATCGCAAATCGTTCTCCACGATATGTACGCCACCGCGTTTGAGGCAGGAGCGCCGCTGTCGGTATTAGCTGAATGCGTTACGGATTGTATAAAAGATAAATCACCTAATCGTCAGATAGATATTAAAACTCAAGGAGAATTTGATTTTAGTAAGGAACTAGTCAAACGCTTCAACATCTGGCGCCAAACCCTGCTCAATACCACCTTACAGGGCGCCGAAGAGTCTGAAGATAAGCAGCAAGGTTATCGCGCGTATCAACTTTCACAGGCGCTCGAAAGTGCCGTTATCGATCAGGTGGGCTGGATCACCGCCTGGCGCATTGGCCGCTATGCCAATGGTAGCCTCACCGCGCAGTACTTCTACAAAAGTGCACCCCAGTTGGATGCAGAAGGGCTACAGCGTGAAAAAGATGCGCATGACGCGGCAGTAAAAGAACTTAATGCCCACCGCGCCGAAGCGGAAAAAAACCGCAAGCCACTGGACGAAAGCTTACAGGGCAAACCCGATCTTGATCCGACCAACGCGCAGTATCAGCTACGCGAAGCTGCCCGTGAATTCCAGCATGATTATCGGGCATGGGGCCGGGACATCAACGGCGGTATTTTCTGGGATAAAACCCTCCAGATAGCGCTGGATGTGATCCCTAAACACGCCATATTTCTGATAAATGGCGACGATGAGGCCGCTGAATACGAGCAGATGAAAGCCGATGGTAACCGGCGCTATTCCCAACTGTTTATCGATAAGTTGGGAACCGGTATTCGCACCCAACCCCGAGCCGATCTGCTGGCACTTTATGATGAGCAAATCCACGACTCCCGCGCCTGGTTTATGCAGAGTGCGCTGGGCGGGCGCGAGCCGTGGGGCGGCTATTTCCGCTATCGCATGATTTACTGCGGCAATCAGGCCAATAAAAACCTCAGGTTGATTTCGGTGGAAGGCAAGGTGCTCAATGCTGCGCCAACCTCAAACAACGTGGTCTGGTTTGTCGAGCCGAAAACGGCATATAACAACGCCACTTACAAAGTGAAGGATATGGCGACCGGTGTGGTTCAGACGCTGAACCCTCCGGCGTCAACCATGCAGCCGGGTGCCGTGGTGGCACAGGCCCGCTCTGGTGTTATCAGCGAACAGCATCAGGCCATGATGGCCTCTGCTATCAACATGCTGAAGGAATCAGGAGCAAAAGTGGTATGACGCTGAAAAAGCTGGTTCGCGTGGGGGATACGCTTAAGCCTTACGGCGGGGAAGTGCTCAGCGGCAGTTTTGATGCCTTTGGCAAGCCGGTGGCCTGCGTGGACGATAAGGTGAAGTGTAATAAGCACGGCATAACCACCATTATTCAGGGCGCACCGGGCAGTACTGTGAATGATAAAGCAGTGGCGCTGGACGGGCACAAGTGCGCCTGCGGCTGTACGCTGGTCAGTTCCCTGCCGGATATGGATGTCTGCGGATGAATCACCCGCCCGATTACGCCGATTACGCCGTTATCCATCCGGCCCGCTGGCGGCGCTGGTGGGTGGTGCTGCCGGTGCTGTTGTTTCTGTCGTCAATGACCACCATTCTGCTGTGGCCGGAGGGCAAACCCACCCGCACGCCACTATTCTGGTTCTGGAGTGTGGAGCTGCCGCTGTTGTGCTGGCTGCTGGCCGTCGCATTACGCGCGTTGGTCTGGCTCCAGGGCACGGACAACCGTGAAACCTATTATGCAGAGACGTCGCGGGCGCTGGATGCCTGGTGGCAAAAGCGTAGCCAGGCCCTGCCGGTGGAAACCGTGCTGCTGGTGTCGCCCGTAGGGGATGAGACTACAGAGCATCTGGCCTTGCTGATGCAACCGCCTGACGCACCGTCTGCGCTTATGGATGCAGGCGGCAACGCCGTGCTGCGTTGTCCGCTGGTGCTGAGCGGCACGCTCAGCCGTCCGGCAATGTTGGCCGCTTATCTGGCCCGCAGGCTGGTGGCTCACTTGCACCGCTCCGGTGAAACCCGCCTTATCGGGCACCTCTGCTGGCTGGGGGATGATGAAAGCCTTGGGGCATTTCGTGAGGTGCTGACCACTGCGGGTATTGTCCTGCCGGAAGAGAACACGCGGCTTATGGCGTTGAACGGTATCGATAATGTTATCGATATTATGGCGGAAAATGCGTTTTTGCTGTGCGCCGGCAGCGGGGAAGGTTTGCCTGCTGATGCCCGGGTGGCCGGGGAAGCTGCCTTTGCCTGGCTCTGCTCCCCGCAGGCTCCGGTGCTGCTGCACCGCTCAGAAGCCTGGCCACTTTTACCGGGGGAAACCGCCGCTCAGGTTGTGGCACAGCTTTCCCGCTATGCACGGTTGATTGATGCCCCAGAGAACGTGATTGCCGCAGACAAAGCGGCTATGGATGCGCTGCTGGACGGCGGATGGTCTGCTATTGACCATGTGCTTGCTCCTTGGCTGGGTGATGCCGGAAACATCACTCCGTTCACCCTCTGTTCGCTGGCGCTGTTGTCTGCGCTGAACGGCCAATCTTGCGGCTGGACTGCCTCATTAATGGAATCCCAATTTATTACAGGAGTTTGCGTTCCCCGTGGAAACCTCCCGCACTAAATCCCGGCACTCGCTGTTCTGGCTGGTGACCGGCTACCTGATAGCCGTCACCCTGCTGGTGCTTATCGGGGCAGGTCTTTATTACTTTGCTGGCAGTAGCCTCGGCCTGCAGGCGGCATTACCACGCCAGATTGCCTTCTGGTCACTGATGGTCTGGCTGTCGCTGGTCTGGTTCTGCCCGCTGTTTATTCTCGCCTGGCGGGGGCTGGTGCGCCTGAACGCGCGGGAAGCCACCGGGGATAGCGGGCCCAAAAAACAGCGCCCGCCAGAAAATCAGCGGGTTCAGGATATCGTCACACAGATGCGTTATCAGTACCGGTGGCGCTGGCGCAGCCGGGTACGCATTCTGCTGGTGGTCGGAGAGGCGCATCTGGTTGAACAGACCATTCCGGGGTTGACTACCCAGCACTGGCTGGAAGGGCATCACACGCTGCTGTTGTGGCATGGCGGCCCGCAGGATGAACCGGTTCCGTCTCAGTTGAAGGCATTGCGCAAAATCCGTCGCCAACTGGCCGATGCGGTGGTCTGGGTGGTGAATGCCAACACAGAACTGACCCAGGATATGCTGGACACCACCGCCCGGCAGATGCAGAAGCGCTACAGCCTGCTGGGGCAGGATATTCCGCTTTGGCTGTGGGAAACCCATGAGCCGCAGCAGGCACAACCCGGATTACCGATGCAGGGGACAGGCTTTATCATCGCGCCTGGATATGGGGCAGATGAGTATCACCGTTCCTTTGCTGACCTTGAACGCTTGCTGATTGAGCGCGGGATGCAGCAGACGGACCATGACCGCCAACACAGTTTTCTGCTGGAGCTGGCCCATGCGTTGCGCAATGGTGGAGCCGAACGCTTAACGCATACGCTGTTGCAGCTCTCTGAAGGCGCACGGGCGCTGCCGCTTGCCGGGATGGTGTTCAGCCCGTCGGTTACTTCAGGGGCTGCCTCCCTGCGGCATGCCTGGCAGCCGGGAAAAGCCTGGCTGGATTTACTGGCGCAGCGCTGGCGGAAACCGATCACTAACGGTGCCTCCTGGCGCAAATCCCTGCTGTTGGCGTGTTCCTGCCTGCTGGCCGTATGGTTGGCCTGCGTGGTGTTTTCGGCTATCGCTAACCTGCGTCTGATACAGGCTGACCATCGGCTTGCGCTGGCGGCAACGGACACACATCAGCCACTGCGCCAGCAACTGTTCGCTCTGCGGGAACTGCAGAAAGAGATGGAGCGCCTGCAGCATTGGCAGCGGTACGGTGCGCCGTGGTATATGCGTTTCGGGCTCAGCCAGAATGCCCCCCTGCTGGCAGCCCTCTGGCCACAGTGGCGGCAGGGCGCGATGCCGTTGCTGCGTGATGCATCTGCACAACACCTTATCGTGCAGATGAGCGCCTGGCGCAGCCTGCCGCCGGATAGCCCACTGCGGGCAGAACAGGCGAAAAGTATGTACGACCTGCTGAAAGCGTACCTGATGCTCTCCCGCCCGGACAAAGCCGACCCGGTGTTTTTCAGCACCACAGTGATGAAGGGGTGGCAGCAGCGGGAGGGGGTTGCGGACGGCACCTGGCTGATGATCGGGGGCGATATGCTGGCCTTTATGATGGCGAATATGCCTGCACATCTGGATTGGCGGCTGACGCCGGATATGCGCCTGGTCAGCAGCATGCGTTCCGCGCTGCTGCGCCAGATTGGCGCCAGTAATGCTGAAGTTACCCGTTACCAGAAACTACTCGACCAGGTGTCCCGCGACTATGCCGACATGCCCCTCAGCGAGATAGTCAGCGGCACCGACAGCAGCCGCTTATTCAGTACCGATGAAACGGTTCCCGGCGTATTCACCCGGAAGGCCTGGGAAGAGGAGGTGCAGCCCGCGATTACGAAAGCGGCCAGAGCCCGCCGGGATGAGATTGACTGGGTGCTCAGCGACAGTAAGCCAAACGCTACCACTGATATTTCCCCGGAAACGCTGCAGGCCCGGCTGACGGCGCGCTATTTCTCCGATTACGCTGGAGCCTGGCTGAAGTTCCTCAACAGCCTGCAATGGCATCGGGCCGAGAGCCTGTCCGAATCCATTGAGCAACTGACCCTGCTGGCAGATGTACGCCAGTCACCGCTTATTGCATTGATGAACACCTTGAGCGTTCAGGGCCGGGCCGGCCAGACCGGCGGTGACCTGACCGACTCGCTGGTGAACTCCGCAAAAAAACTGCTCAACAGCGATAAGGCAAAAGCCATCAGTCAGTGGCAGGGAGCCAGCGGCCCGCTGGATGCGACTTTTGGCCCACTGTTGTCGCTGACGGATACCGGCTCAGCGGCACAGAACAGCCTTAGCCTGCAGACCTTCCTGACCCGTATCACCCGCGTTCGCCTGCGCCTGCAGCAGGTGACCAATGCTCCGGATCCGCAGGCTATGATGCAATCGCTGGCTCTGACGGTGTTCCAGGGCAAGGCTGTGGATCTCACCGACACCCGTGACTATGGCAGCCTGATTGCCGCCAGCCTCGGGCAAGAGTGGAGCGGCTTTGGTCAGACGGTGTTTGTTCAGCCGATGGTGCAGGCCTGGGAGCAGGTCCTGGGCCCGACCTCTGAAAGCATCAATAGTCAGTGGCAGAGCGATATTGCCACCCCGTGGAACCAGGCCTTTGCCGATCGCTACCCGTTTGCGGACCGTCAGAGCGAGGCCTCTCTGCCGGAGCTGGCGCAGTACATGCGCAGCGATACCGGGAAAATTGCGCAGTTTATCCAGACCCGCCTCGGTGGTCTGCTGCGCCGCGAAGGCGATAAATGGGTGCCGGATGCGATGAACAGCCAGGGACTGGCCTTTAATCCGGCGTTCCTGGCGGCTTTGAACCGATTGACCCATATCGCGAACGTGGCGTTTGCCCGTGGTGATGTGGCACTGCATTTTCAACTGATGGCAAAGCCGTCGCGCGACGTAGTGGAGTCTGAACTGACGGTGGATCGCCAGAAAATACAGTACTTTAACCAAGAGGAGAGCTGGCAGACGCTGACCTGGCCGGACAATCGCTGGCAGCCGCGAACCTCGCTGAGCTGGCGAACCGTGCATACAGGCTCCCGCCTGTATGCCGATATGCAGGAAAGCTGGGGGTTTATCCGCCTGCTGGACAAGGCGCTGGTAACCGACCTTGGCGACAACCTGTACCGGGTGTCTTGGCTCACACCGGACAGGTTAGTGCTCAATTATCAGATGCGTACCGAACTGGGTAAAGGGCCGCTGGCGCTACTCGACCTGCGCGGCTTTGCCCTGCCATTGCAGATATTCACTTCCGGCAGCCCAGATGCCATTGCCCGCAACGGAGGTGAGAAATGATAACCCGTTCCTGTAAGCTATTCCTGCTCTGCTGCTCCCTGGCGTTGCTGAACAGCTGTGGCCTCTGGCAGAAGACGAAACAGGGGACGGTGGATGTGGCAAAGGCAGTATTCTATTGCCAGGTGGAAAATCTACATCTGGCCTTCACCGCCCGTGCCGCCATCAATCAGGATGATACGCAGCAGGCCATGCCGCTACGCCTGCGCGTTCTGCAACTCAATGACCGCAAAACTTTTGATACCGCCGAATACACTGATCTGCTGATGCAGCCGGATATCGTGCTGAAAGATAGCCTTGTGGCCCAGCGACAAATCAGCGTGGTGCCGGGCCAGAGCGTCAGTCTGGCTATCCCGATGGATAAGCAGGCACAGTTTGTCGCGGTGGTGGGCCTGTTCCGCCAGCCTGACAGAACCCGGGGCACCTGGAAGCAGGTGCTAAGTCGCGATGATCTTGACCCGGACGAGCCACGTACTCTTGAAATTCGTAATAACACGCTGATCCTGACGCCGGAGCAGAAATGAACGACCACGACTTCCTGAAGTATTTCGACAGCGAAATGCGCTACCTGAAAGCAGCTGCGCGGGAGTTTGCGCAGCAGTACCCGGAAGCCGGTCGCCGTCTGGGTGTGGACAGCATGTCCCTGAAGATGGACGAGTCCGTGGAGCAGTTGTTCCAGGGTTTCTCCGTGATGATGGCGCAGATGCGGCGCAAAATTGACGATGATATCCCAGAGCTGACCGAGCCGCTGCTGGGGCACTTGCTGCCGGTGGTTAACCGCACGCTGCCGTCAATGGCGGTGGTTGAGCTGACGCCGAACATGGCGGCTCAGGTGCGTGATGTGGTGTTGCCGGAGGGGACCACTTTACTGGCCCACCCGATGGATAAAACAGCGCTGCGCTGCCCGTTCCGCACCACCGATGTGTTGACGTTGCATCCGCTCTCGATGGGGAACGTTACAGCCTCGTTCCACCCTGACGGGCACCAGATTATCACCTTGCTCTTTTCCCTCAGCCCGTATGCTGATCCCGGCCAGGTGAATCTCAGTGCCATTCCGCTCTATATTCACGGTGAGCGCCCCTTGCAGTCGCTGATGTATCACACCCTGACGCATCATATCGCGGCTATCACGGTTCGTTTGCCGCAGACTGGTGTTCCGGATCCACAGCCTTTTAACGGCACCATCAGCGCCTGCTGGCAGCAGCACTGGCGTTCAGTATGGCCGGAGAGCGACAGCCCGGCACTGTGTGGCGAAATTCGCCCGCTGCTTGAGTATTTCAGCTTCCCGGCCCGTTTTGCCTTTTTTACCCTCTACGGACTGGATTCGCTTCCCTTCAGCGAAGACTGCCGGGAGGTTATCCTGGAGATTCATCTGCGCCAGTCGCTCCCCCGTGATATTCCGGTGCCAGAGGACAGCCTGCGTATCCACTGCATCCCGGTAATAAATTTATTCTCTCTCAATGCCGAGCCGTTGAGGGTGGAGCCTGCGGTACAGGATTACCGGTTGCGTCCGCATCGCCTGCGCGATCACCACACTGAAATCTACAGTGTGGATGAGGTTGCCGCCAGCGAGATGCTGGATAAGCGACGCTATGTGCCGTATAGCCACTTCCGCCATAAAGGCGGCATGCTCCAGCGTAAAGATGCCTGGCCGGAACGTTACTACCATACCCGTATCTGGCGTGGCGTCAGCGGCCTGTATGAAACCCTGCTGATGCTGGGGGGCGACGAAAGTGAGACGGATCGTCGCCAGGATGATGCCACGTTGTTTATGAACATCACTTGTACCAACGGGAATTACCCGCGCATGGCGCTGGAGAACGCCGTCTTTGACGGGATCACCGTTGCCGGAAACCTGACGCTGCATTGCCGGACCCGGCAGCCGCCCTCCATGCCATGCTACCCACCGACCACGCCGCTGTATCAGTGGCACCTAATGGCGCAACTGCATCCGCGGGCGCTGAGCCAGATGATAAGTGGCGCTGAAAATCTGAGAGCCGTGCTGTCGCTGTTTAACTGGCGCGATGATGATGAGAACAACCGCCGCCGCATCAGCGGCATCCGTCACGTCAGCTATAAGCAGGCTTATAACTCCTCGTATCACTGGCACGGCGTACGTATTCGCGTGATGCTGGACGAAACCCAATTCAGCGGTACCGGCGATGCCAGGCTGTTCTGCGACCTGCTGGAGCGGTTCTTCACCCAGTACGCCAGCGTCATCCGCTTTACCCAACTGACGGTGCTGCTCACCGGATCCGGCACCGAGTGGGCCTGGCCGGAACGGCGTATTGACAGGGTGCTGATGTGACTGCTGAATGCAAAAAAGATAAGCTGCCCCTGCCGCCGTTCTGGCTGGACGGGGAAGGCAATGACCATACGGCACGGTTTAACTTCTATCGCTTTTGCCAACTGATCGAGCGGGCGACCAATAGCCGCCTGGGCACGGGGCACACGCCCGACACTGACCCGGTACGCTTTCGTCCTAACCCGCATCTGGGCTTTCCCTCGGCTGAGCTTAAACGCACGGAAACTGACCCGGATAAACCAGATGCGCCGCCCACGGTCAGAACGAATTTCTTCGGCCTGTACGGCGTGGACTCTCCACTTCCCACGGCCATCATTGATGATATCAATCAGGGGCGCGACGGGGCCGATGCGATGGCTGCGTTTCTGGATATCTTCAACCACCGGCTGATGACCCAGTTTTACCGTATCTGGCGTAAGTACAGCTACCCGGCCACCTTTGAGCCCGGCGGCACGGATAATATTTCACAAAGTTTGATGGCGCTGGCGGGGATCGCCCACAGTCGGGATCTGCCGCCATCCCGCTTACTGGCAATCCTGCAGCCCCTGCTGCATCCGGCACACACAACGGAAGGCATTGCAGCGGTCATCCGCAGCCAGGCACCGCATACAGCGGTGCATGTGTTCCCGTATCACCCGGCAAGAATGCCGGTAGCAAAACGGGCCCGGCTCTCGCTACGTGATGGCATGACGCTCGATCAGCATCCGATCCTGGGGAACGAAACCACCGTTGCCGGGTACTGCTCAAGGGTGGAACTCTCAACGGAAGACCCCGGTGAAGCAAAAGGCTGGATGCCCGATGGCCAGCTCAGGCAGGACGTGATGGTGCTACTGCGCACGTATCTTGGGTGTGATTATGATGTGCGGCTCTGGCTGACTATTCCCACCCGGTTGCTGCCGGTTCCCCGGCTTGGTGAACCAGGGTTGTTCTCTGGGTATAATGTGATGCTGGGGCTGAGGAACGACAATCTGGAGCAGATGCCGAAAACCACCCGCATCAGAGTAGGGCGGCTCCGGGAAAATAGCGCGGAGTTTGGGCGGGTATGATTAATGCGTAAAAAAATAAATAATGAAAACAAAATATTGTGTGTAATACATTCACCCGTGTTATCGGAGACATGGCTTTGATGGAACGCTTAAAAATGCCTTCGCTTGCTATCAGAATAGGGCTGGCAGTCGGGATTATCATTATTGGTATTGTCATCTGGACCAAAGTGATGGCCCGGTGGGGAAATGGATCGCCACCTGCGGCTTACCCGGCGGATCAACAGGCTGATCTTATTGTGGTTAACAAGGCGGCACGGCATTTGGTATTGATGCGTCAGGGAAGGGTTATTGGCCGCTATGCTGTTTCTCTGGGGACCGGTGCTGACCAGGGCGCCAAACGGCGTGAGGGCGATAAGAAAACCCCCGAAGGGCGTTACGTGATTGACGGGCGTAACCCTCATTCACGTTTTTATCTCAGTTTACATATTTCCTATCCCGATCTGAATGACGTACAGCGTGGAAAAGTGGGGGGATATAAACCTGGTGAAAATATCATGATCCACGGGGTGCCTAACGGGTGGGGATGGTTCAGCTCGATATTCAGCCATTTTGACTGGACCGATGGTTGCATCGCTGTCAGCAACGCAGACATGCAGCAGATCTGGGCCAGAGTGCCGACGGGGATTGCCATCACTGTTGCGCCATGATGAACGGCGATAACATTGGCAGCCCCTCCGTATGAGAGGCGCTGCCAGTGCCCGGCATTATTTAGTCGTGTAGCCCCCGTTGACCAGAATCGTCTGCCCGGTCATCCACCAGCCGTCGCTGACCAGAAAGCGGACCCAGGGAACGATGTCTTCAATATCCGTCAGGCCGGTTTTACTAAAAGGGGACAAGGCCGCCGCGGTTTTGTGGTAAGCCACGGCATCCGAGCCTTCGGCCGGATAAAAGAACGGAGTGTCCATTGGCCCGGGGCCGATAGCGGTGACGGAAATACCGCGTTCGCCCAGCTCTTTCGAAGCCGCACGCGTGAAGTGTTCAACCGGTGCTTTCATGCCCGCATAGGCAGCATAGAATGGGGTATAGGCACCGAGCAGCGAAGTAACTAGCGTGCAGATTTTACCGTTATCCCGGACGTGTTTACCCGCCTCTTTCAGGAAGAAAAACGCAGACTTAGCGTTAACGGCGCTCATGTCATCAAACTCCGCCTCGGTGATCTCGGCCATCGGCTTCTTGAGCACTTTCCCTACGGTGTTGATGGCGATGTCCGGTGCCCCCAGCGCAGCGGCGGCGTCAGCAAAGAGCTTTTCCATGGCGGCGGCAGTGGTCAAATCAGCCTGGAGCGCCACCGCTTCCGCGCCGGCGGCCTTGATCGCCGCGGCTGTGGCTTCAGCATCTTGCCGCGTCGCGTCGCTGTTATAGTGAATCGCAATGGCACGGGCCCCTTGCTGCGCGAAATCACGGGCAATCAGGCCCCCGAGATTCTTAGCCCCACCGGCGATTAGAACGGTTTTACCTTTGATAGCGTGGTCGGTCATGTTCCAACTCCTGTGTCGGTTATTGACGGGTGTGTTCGTAAAAACAGCTTAATACAACGAAATGCTGTATAAAGACCCATTACCTGCATGCACTATTCAGCATTAACGAATAATGAGAGCCTATGGACACCATCGAACTGTTCCGGATATTTATCCGTGTTGCGGAAAATGGCAGCTTTATTCGGGCGGCGGAGACGATGAACCGGCCCGCCTCGACCGTTTCTGCCGCCATCAAAGAACTTGAGTCCCGGCTAGGGACCCGCCTTTTACACCGCACCACGCGCAGCGTTTCACTGACCTCCGACGGAAGCGCGTTTTATGCGCGCTGCCAGGTTGTGGTTCAGGATGTGGAAGAAACCGAGAATCTTTTCCGGCAGGCCGATGGGCATGTGCAGGGGAAAATCAGGGTGGATGTGCCAGGGCGGGTCGGAAGACGCATTATCGTGCCCGCACTACCCGATTTTTTTGCCCGTCATCCCTCGATTCAGATTGATCTCGGTGTGACCGACCGCAGCGTGAATCTCCCGGAGGAAGGTATTGACTGTGCCATTCGCGTTGGCGTGCTGAATGACTCAGGGATGGTGGCGCGCAGGGTCGGTTATCTGAAGTTTATTAATGTGGTTTCCGGGGGCTACATTTCCTCTTTCGGCGCGCCCGAATCCCCGGAGCAGCTTGATAAGCATTTTACTGTGGGCTATGTCTCGCCGACGACCGGGCGCCAGGAACGTTGGGAATGGCAACGTGATGGAGAAACGTTCAGTACGGACGTTAACAGTTTTCTGACCGTTAATAACGCCGAAGCGTATATCGAGGCTTGCGTCGCGGGCATGGGGATGATTCAGATCCCGGAATATGACGTGAGTGAACGCCTGGCGGCCGGTGCCCTGCATGAGGTTATGCCGGCCTTTTTGCCTCGCCCGCTTCCTGTCAGTATTTTGTATCCCAGCCGAAGGCATCTTGCACGCCCGCTCCATCTATTTATTGCCTGGCTTGAGCCGCTATTAGTGGAAAAAATGCAACTCAGCAAAACGGCTTAAGTTTGCCTCCGTGTTTTGGGGCAGATGGCAGGGGATTTATTATACTGAAATATACGATGGCGCAGGCTGAATAGCCCATGCGTCATCATGTTTGAAAAAAACTGAACGTAATAAACAAAACTATTCACTATCAACGTTGTTAATAGCTTGTGAAAATGTCTTTCCTAATGCTTGCTCATTCATGAGGGTAGTGCAGTGAATAATATGAAAAAGATCACCATCGCGTTGTTTGCGGCAACAAGTCTTTATGTCCCGCTGTCACAGGCAGAAGCTGTAAAATACGAGCTCAACCCAGAACATACTTCCGTTATTGTAACCTGGAACCACTTCGGTTTTTCTCATCCGACAGCGGTGATCCCGAATGCCAAAGGCGAACTGGTATTCGATAAAGAAAGCCCAGAAAAATCAACTATTAATGTTACCCTTCCGGTTTCTGAAATAGACAGCCACGTACCGCTTCTGACCAAAGAGTTTAAGGGCGCGGAATATTTTGACGTGGCGAAATACCCTTCGGCGACGTTCCGTAGCACCAAAGTTATCGCCAAGGGTGATAATCAGTTCGACGTTGAAGGTAACCTGACCATTAAGGGCACCACTAAACCGGTCACGCTGCATGCCACCCTCAACAAACAGGATATTCAGCCGATGCTGAAAAAACCTGCTATCGGGTTTGATGCCGTAGGTACGATCAAACGCTCTGACTTTAAAATTGATAAATACGTTCCTGCCGTTGCTGATGAAATCACACTGACTATCTCAACCGAAGCCTATAGTAAATAACCGGTTGTTTTCTGGCTGGCCTGTGCCAGCCAGATATTGATTTCCTCCCCAACAACACGCCGCTCTTTTTAGCACTTGGTTCCCCTGCTGAAAATCGCCCCCAGTTTCGCCAAAACCGCCGCGCCCCGGTCGGTGCCATAAGGCAGCAGCGCTGGCCTGTTTTGGTGCACGCACCGCAGCTGCGTGACCGCCGCCTTCCGTTTTATCTCCATTCCGCTTTGGCACGATAAATGCTTACATTAGCACCCCTGTATATACATGTATGTTTATAAACGGCCCGCGTGTCAGGGCTATGCCTTAATCGTCTATTTCACAGGGAATAATGCTGATGTAGCGGGTTGCCTTGGCAGGCGTGATCCACCAGTATCAAGTTTTGCCAGCAAGCCGGTATTACGCTTCACCGGCATAAACACAGATGTCACCTGCGGCAGGCCAATAACCTTGCCTGCCTTTTATTGCATGATTTTTCAGGGAGTAAGCAATGAAAAAACGACTGTTATCCGCCTGCTTGGCTGGGTTACTGGGCTTTTGCGGCGCGGCGGCGGCCCAACAGACGCTGCGTTTTGGCGTCGATCCGACCTTCCCGCCCTTTGAGTCCAAAGCGCCGGATGGCGCGTTGCAGGGCTTCGACATTGATTTGGGCAATGCGATTTGCCATCAGGCCAAGGTGCAATGCCAATGGGTGCAAATCGGCTTTGATGGCATTATCCCTGCGCTGCAGGCCAAAAAGTTCGACGCTATCTTGTCCGCCATGTCGATGACGGATAAGCGCCGCCAACAGGTTGCCTTCTCCAACATGGTTTACAACACGCCGAGTGCGCTGGTCGCACCGAAAGGCAGCGGGTTAACGGCTGATATCGCCACCCTCAAGGGCAAAAACATTGGTGTAGCCCAGGGCACCATCCACGAATCCTGGGCCAACGAAAAATGGGCGCCGGCGGGCGTACATGTGGTTGCCTACCCGAACCAGGAAGAGCTGTGGCCGGATCTGGTTACCGGCCGGTTAGACGGCACGCTGACCAATGCCGTATCGGCCGATGAGGGATTTCTGAGCCGGGATCAGGGCAAAGGGTACGCCATCGTAGCAACGCTGGTGGATAAAAAATTCTTTGGCGAAGGCGTTGGGATCGGCTTGCGTAAAGATGATGAGGCCAATCTGGCCCTGATTAACCAGGCGCTGGCCGAGCTACATAAAAATGGTGAATATGATCGCCTGACCAAAAAGTACTTCCATTTCAACGTCTATCCAAACAAGGAATAAGGCCGTGACGGATGCCGTGGCATTACCTGATTATGGCGCCCAGCGGGCGCGTTTTCTTGCGGCAGTGCAGCGGGCCGGCGGGGCGTTGAGCCACTGGCGGCACCCGCTGCCCGGCCCGCAAGGCGAAACCCTATATACCGATGTTGCGTTGATCGGCCCGGCGCAGGCCAGCCGCCTGCTGGTGATTATTTCCGGCACGCACGGGGTAGAGGGCTACTACGGTTCAGAGAGCCAGATCGCCTGGCTGGATGAATACGATCCGCACGCCTTGCCGCCGGATACTGCCGCGGTGCTGATCCATCTGATCAACCCCTGGGGCACCGCCTGGCTGCGGCGCGTAAACGAAGACAACATTGATCTTAACCGTAATTTCGTCGATTTTGGGCAACCGCTGCCGGTGAACGCAGATTATGAAAAATATCATGCGTTTTATCATGGCGAGCGGGAGCCGGCGGATTGTGCGTTGGCGGCGGTGTTGGGCGCCCAGGGCTGGCCGGCGGTGAAGCGGGTGGTGGAAGCCGGGCAGTATCGCCATGCCGACGGCCTGTTCTTCGGCGGCGTGGGCGAGAGTTGGTCGCGCCAAACCCTGAAACAGATTATCGAACGCCACTTTAGCCACGCCCGGCGGATCATCAGTTTTGACCTGCATACCGGTGCCGGCGCCTGGGGCCACCCGATGCTGCTGGCTATTTCCGAAACGCCGCGCCCGGAGCAGGCGCTTGCCCGGCAGTGGTTCGGCGAATGGCTCACCGTGTTGTTTACCGGTGCCGAGCGCGAGAGCGACACCGGCGTTACGGCCAGCGCAACCGGCTATCTGTCCCAGTTTATGTTGGATAGCCTACCTGGCGTGGAACTGACCCAACTGGTGATTGAGTGCGGCACCCTGAGTGGGGAACAGATGCACCAGCGGGTGCGGGCCGATCACTGGCTGCACTTGGCAGGCGATCCGCTTAGCCCCGCTGGGCGGGCGGTGAAGCAGGCGCTGCTGGCCGGTTTCTGGCCGGAAGATGAGGACTGGCGTGAGCTGGTGGCGCTGCGTACCCGGCAGATTTTCCGCCGGGCGTGGCGGGCGTTAGCGGAAAGCGAGCCTTTATAGCCGCCCGTAAAACGTCATGCGAGCCGTTTCAGACAGGGCGATCCCCGGTTGTGCGTTCCAGGCCAGCACTGCCAGCATCCGGGGTTTTTCACCTTCGGTCGGGGTGACCCGGTGCAGCGCGTTGCGCCCGCGAAAGAGCACCAGATCGCCTGGCTCAATCGCCAGTTTGGCGACCGGGCGCTGTTCATCCAGCACCTCCGCCACCCCGGCGTAGTTCATTTCGCCGGCGTCGGCGTCACGCAGATCGCGGACATATTCGAACACGCCGCCGCCCAACGGTTTTTGGATCAGCAACGTGATGGCGAACGATGAATTGTCGAAATGCCAACCCAGTTGCTGATCGGCATGGGCATAGTGCAGGTTGATGGACGACAGCGGATCGGCATAAGGCCACAGCGCTTCTTCTTCCAGCACATCGCACAGGAAATCGCGGAACTGGGCATCGTTATAAAGCTGGCGCAGCGGGGAATCCGGCGCAACCTGATCGTCGGTAATGCAGCCCTTGGTGGAGACAACCTCACGGTTGCGCGGATGCTCGGCCGGCAAGGCCGGATCGGGCTTCTGCAGGTAAACGTTATGGCGGTTGACGGCGTACCAGGCCAAATGGTGGCGGGCCTCGCCTTCCTGGCGCACCTGCTCGAGCGCTGCGCCGGTCAGGAAGCCGCGCAGTACCAGCGCGCCGTCGTGCTGCAGCGTTTCCCGGCAGGTCTGGCGCCAGGCGGGATCCGCTAAGGGATGGGCATCGATTTGGACGATAGTGTTCAACATGGTTTTGGTTCTCGTTTTGTGCAGGTGGCGTTCACTATAAGCAGCCTGCCGCTATCAGCCGTAGCAAAAATTTCTTAACGCTAACAAAAGGAAAGTTATATGCCGCCCGTGCAGCCCAAATTGCCGAAAATGAACAGCATCCAGGCCTTTCAGGTGGCGGCGGAAGCAGGGAGCCTGGCGAAAGCGGCGGCGCTGCTGGCGTTAACTCCCGCCGCGGTGAGCCAGCAAATCCGGTTATTGGAGGAACAACTGCACGTCACGCTGTTTGTGCGCACTCGCAGCGGCGTGAAACTGACCGAGGCGGGCAAAGAATACCTGCGCTATGTGAAAGAGGCGTTCGAGATCCTGCAACTGGGGCAGCATAACCTGAATGCGGAGCGCCAGGCGCAGCGGCTTGCGCTGTACTGCCTGCCGGCGCTGGCTTCGCTGTGGCTGCTGCCCGGCCTGGCAAGCTGGGAACACTATTGCCCAGAGGTGGATCTGGCGCTGCACGCCACCCACGCCCATGTGGATTTCAACGCCATGTCGGCGAACTTTGTTATTTGCTTCGGCGCGCATCAGTACCCCCAACTGGAAAAGCGCCAGCTGTTTCAGGATGAGGTGTTGCCGGTGGCCAGCCCGGCGCTGGCGGCCGCCATCAATGGGCTGGCCGGCCTGGCTACGGCGCCGCTGATTCATCTTGACTGGGGGCAGGACGGGCGCTTTTTGCCCAACTGGCGCGAGTGGTGCCAGGCCCGAGGGATCGCCGCGCCTGCCGGGCGCCGGCATCTGACCTTTAATCTCACCTCGCTGGCCATTGATGCGGCAATCCAGGGCCACGGCCTGTTGCTTGGGCAGCGGCGGCTGATCGGCCCAGCGCTGAAAAGTGGGCAATTGGTGGTGATCGATAGCCTGAGCCTGCCGCTCAGCAAACCTTATTTTGTCGCCTGGCCGCCAGGTAGCCTTGAGCTGCCCGGCGGGCGGCAACTGCTGGCGTGGCTGCTGGCGATGGCCCAAGGCGTATAGATTGCGCGCCCATTTCTTAATAGTTATACTCACGGCAGGCGTGATCTGCGCCGCCATCTGCGGAAAGGGCTACGCCCAGGATTGTTTGCCCACAGCGTATCTTACGACTCCCTACCTGAATGCGGATAAGGTAATGATAAGGAGCTCGTATGTCTGCATCACACATCGACAATGGTCACATCAACCTTGAGCAACAACGCAAACGCGCGAAGGCACTGCTGCGTCGGTTAAAACAAGGCGCTGCGCCTGATGAATTGGCCTTGCTTCAGCGCCTCAACCCCACCGCTGCTCTCACCCTGTCGGGCGCCCAGTGGCTGATCGCCCGCGGCCTTGGTTTTAGCAGTTGGCCCAAATTAAAAGCGCACGTAGAGGCGCTCGATTTCGCAGCCCGCCACCCCAGTTTCGCCGCGGACAACGAAGCGCATACCGTGCACTGGCGCTGCGGCAATGATATCGAACACGCGCTACGGATTGCCGGTTTCCGTGGGGAATTCCAAATGCTGACCGATCCTTTATGCATGGGGCCGGTTCAGGATCTGCCCTTTTCGCAATACCGGGCGCAGCGCACTGAATTCATCAGTAGTGCCTTTGGTATTGCAAAGGCTGAGGTCACGTCGCGTTTTGATAACGAATACCAGTGCCTGGAAAATCTGGCGCGCAGTGCCAACGCCATATTGTGGTGCGAAGCGGATGCCTACGATCAGCTGTTCCTGATCCGGGTGTTGGCCGGCCTGAAACAGCTGCCGCAGAAGCTGGAGCTGATTGAAATAAACCACGTGCCAGGGGTTGAGCGCTTTATTGGCATCGGCCAGCTTTCCCCCGATGTGCTGGCCTGGCTGTGGCCACAGCGCAGGCCCATTGGGGCTGCGGCGCACCGTTTGGCCTGCCAGGCGTGGGCCGCGTATTGCAGCGCATCGCCGGTGCAACTGGCGGCGCTTGCGCACCAGTCCCATGCGGCGCTGCCTTTTCTTGCCCCGGCCATGCTCCGGCAATTGCAAGAGTTACCGCACATCCAGGATGGGCTGTCGCTAACGGAACGCTTGGCGTTGCACTACATCCATCAGGCCGGCCCGGTGGCATTCGGTAAAGTTTTCGGGGTGCTTACCGCACTGCGGGAGCCGCTGCCTTATTTAGGCGATTTAATGTTCCATGCCTTGATCCGGCCGCTGATTGATGCGGATGAACCCCTGCTGATAGAGGCCGATCCGCAGCGTGAATGGCCCGCGCGGCGATTAACGCTGACCGAATTGGGGCGGGCGGTAGTGAAAGGCCAGGCATACTGGCCGGATTATGCCTCGCAGGCGCGCTGGGTGGGTGGGGTATGCATCGCGCCACGCCAAGCGCACTGGGCGATCGACGCCGATCTTTCCCCGGTCTGGCGCGAATCGTAATCCTTATTTGCCGCGGATTTTCGCGCCATTTAGCGTGATAATCCGCACTATCTCATCGTAAATCGCCTTGATGCGCGGCGTTGTGGTTTCGGTGGCATGGGTGAGCAGCCATAAAGGTTCGATTGGCAACGCCGGTGCTTCAATCCTGATAAGGCCATCGGCCAAAAACTGAGGGAGCACACCGATCCCAATTCCCGCGCTAATTGCCGCCCGGTGCGCCGCAAGGCTGGTAAGACGTATATCTGGCTCCCTGCCGGTTACCCGGCGCAGCCAGCGAGCGGCGGGCAAATCAATCGCGGCATCCCAGCCAATCAGCCGGGCCGTTTCCAGATCGCTGGAAGCACCGGGCGCGGCATAGAGTCCACTGGCCATAGAACCTATCTGCCTGATGGTTAATGCCCCTTGCTCCGGCCTCACCAACCGCAGCGCAATATCGGCATCGCCCCGGGCTATGCCCACCGGCGCGATGCCCGTGATCAACTCAAGCTCAAGGGACGGGTGCAACTGGAGGAAAGGTTGCAGCGCGGGCAGCAGCAGCTCGACGGCGATCGTTTCGGGGGCCGCCAGCCGCACCGGGCCTGTCAGGTTTTCTGCGCGGGCGCTGAAGTTGGCCTGCAGCATGACCATTGCTGCCTCCACTTTTTCGGCTTCAGCGGAAAAGGCGAAGGCGTCGGTGGTGGGGTGATAACCGGTCGGGTGCCGCACAAATAGGGTGGTGCCGATTTCCGCTTCCAGGATCGTGATCCTGCGCCCGACGGTTTGGGCGCTCACGCCTAAAACACGCGCCGCGCCGCTGAGGCCACCGTGTTGCATCACGGCTGAAAAATAGCGTAGGTCATCCCAGTTCATAGGCTTTCCATAATTGGAATTCGGTTCTCACTTATATTCCATTCTAAGAAAACGAGGAAAGGTTTATTTTGGCCGTGAAGATAACCCATTCATTTTTCTTAAAGGAACGCCATGAACACTGCCAAGACCCAGCCCCATGATACTGAAGCCGTTGCAACCGTTCGCCGCTACCTGGCGGCCTTCGGCCAAGGCGACGTTGAGCGCGCCATGGCCTGCGTGCACCAAGACGCCGTCTGGCACATTGATGGCGATCCGGCCGTGACCACCGTGGGTATTTTGCGCGGGCATGCGCAAATCCGTGGCTGGATCGCCCGTTTCCCTCTGGGCTTCACACCGTTGGCTTTTAGTGTCGAACGTTTGATCGATGCGGGAAGCGACGTGATCGCGCTGGGGCGGTTTCGTCACCGCGTTATGGCCAGTAGCGCCATCGTCGACAGTGACTATGCCATCCGCTTCACCGTCCGTGAGCAGCGGATTGCCCGCTACCAAATTTTTGAAGATTCGCTGTTGCTGGCACAGGCTCATGCAAGCGCGTCGCCTGCCAGGTCGGTAGCCATTAACCAAATGCATTATGGCTGGGAAGACGTAGGTCAGGGCCCGGCGCTGATATTCCTGCACGGTCTGTTTCTGGATCGTTCATTCTGGGCGCAGCAGATTGCCACGTTGCAGGGGAATTATCGTTGCATCGCCTTTGATATGCCCGGCCATGGCGCTACGGGCTGGCGCTCCGGGCTTGATCTTGACCTTATTGCTGATGATTTGGCATTGTGGCTGCAAGAGCACGGCATTAAGCACGCTACCTGGATCGGCCACAGCCAGGGGGGAATGATTGCGATGCGTCTTGCCGCCAGGCATCCCGCATTGGTTGAACGCTTGGTGTTGGTGAATACCAGCGCGCGGGAAGAATACCCAGAACGTATTCCCGCATGGCATCGGCGTGAACAGGCCTTGCTGGGAAGCGATGCCGAGCGCCTGGCGATGTTTAAGGAGATTCAGGGGATGAAGGCGGCGGGAGCCTGGTTGGCCGCGCATCCACAAGCGGCGCAGCAGGAGTTGGCAAACATGATGGCGCAGGATCCTGAAGGTTTGGCTGCCGCGCTGCGCGCTGCGGTTATCCAGCGCCGGGATATACGGCCGCTGATCGGCGCCATTTGCGCGCCCACCGTGGTGTTATCCGGCGGCCAGGATCGGGCTACGCCGGCCGAGCTTGGGCTTGAGATCGCCAGCCTAATCCCCGCGGCCGAGCATCTTTTAGTCCCCGATGCCGGGCATTCGATCCCGGTCGAGCAACCGCAGGCGTTGCTGGCCGCCATCACGGGGCGCTGAACGCCTGGCGGCATGTTTATCTGAGGGATGACGACAAATGACGGGTATTTTCACCGCACAGGAAAGCGAGTTTGATGCGTTGGCGGATCTCTGGGAAGCGTCCGTCAGCGTCACTCACGATTTTTTGCAGGCAGCGGACATCGCCTGGCTGCGACCGCGCATTCGTCATGATTATCTTTGCGCGCTTGAACTGCGCGTTTGCAAGAACGCCGCAAATGCGATGTTGGGGTTTATCGGCGTTTCAGGCTGCAAGGTTGAAATGCTGTTCGTTGCGCCACAGGCGCGCGGGCAGGGGGTTGGCAAGCAGTTATTGCAGTATGCGATTGCGCAATGGGGCATCAGCGAACTGGATGTGAATGAACAGAACCCACAGGCCATCGGCTTCTACCAACGCCAGGGGTTTGTTGTGGTTGGCCGTTCGCCCCTGGATGGCTTGGGCAAGCCCTTTCCCTTGTTGCATATGCGTTTGGCGCATGCGCCCACGGTGGTGACGTGACGATCGCGGTGCTGGCTGTTCAGTAGTGAGGCGGTGGTAGGTTAGATGTTATAGTAGCGGCTATCTATCAGGCCAGATTGAGGTAAGGATGAGTCAGGTTGCCACCGCAAAACAGCGTGAAGTACAACGTATCGTTGAGGCGCTGTCGGTTGCTATTGCTCAGCACCGGCTGAAGCCCGGTGCCCGGTTGGTGGAAGCGCAGATTGTCGAGGCTCTGAATGCCAACCGTAACCATGTACAGGCCGCGCTGCAGCGCCTGGCGTTGCTGCATATTGTCACCATTGAGCCGAACCGCGGCGCGATGGTGGCGCAGCCAGAGGCGCGGGAAGCGCGTGAGATTTTCATTGCCCGCCGCGCCATTGAAAGTGCGATTGTGGCCTCTATCACGCCGGAGCGTATCGCGCAGTTTGGCGACGAGATCGCCGCCCAGCAGCAGGCGGAACGCGCAGCGGCGCAGCGGCAGGATCGCCGGGACATCGTGCGCGAGCTCAGCGCCTTTCACCTGCTGCTGGCCAGTGTCAGCGGCAATAAAGTGCTGGGGGAAATCCTTGCCAACCTGATGGTGCGCAGTTCGCTGATTGTCGCGCTTTATCAGCGCAACGATACGCCGGCCTGCCAATGCGCGGAACACGGCGCGATTGTGGCGGCGCTAGCGGCCGGCAAGGTGGAGGAGGCGCAGCGGATCATGCTGGCGCATTTAAATGAGCTGGAGGCGGAACTGGCGCTGGAGCTGGATCCAGCGGCTGGCGCGATGTCGCTGCGCCAGGCGCTGAATGCTGAAGCAAGCCTAGCGAAGTAGCGCGGTGCGCGGGCGGTGGAAGGTCTGGCGCCCGCGCTTAAAGCCCATTCTGGGTGCGGCGATCTCCGCCACCACCTGATCGGCGCGTTCGGCGTCAAACACCACAAAATCCGCCTGGCAGCCCGGCGTTAACCCGTAATCCTTCAGGCGCAGCAGCCGTGCCGCCTGGCTGGAGATCCACGACAGGCAGCGCAGCAGATCCGCCTGGGTGCCGAGCTGGCGGACGTTGGCGAACAGGTTGGCCTGCCGCACCAGCGATGCATCGCCAAACGGCGTGAACGGGTTGGCGATATTGTTGGTGGAAAGCGAACAGACGACGCCAAGGCTATCCAGTTCATCTACCGGCGCTACGCCGCGCGGTTTGAGCGCAAAGCGATCGCGTGCGGTGAGGAACAGATCGGTGGCGGGCAGGGCGGTGATCTGCACCCCGGCCAGGGCCAGTTCAGCGCCCAGTGCCCGCAGCGTATCTTGTTCCAGCAGCGCCAGCTTGGTGACGTGCCCGGCGGTAACGCGCCCACCGCGCCGCCAACGGCGCGTTTGGCTGATCACCTCATCGATTAATCGGTTTTCCGGCAAAAGATCAAAATCGAGGTGGAAATCCAGATCGACATCGTACTGCGCCGCCAGCGCAAACAGCCGCCGGATCTGCCCGATCGGGTCGCTGTCGGTGTAGGGGCAGCCGCCCAACAGATCCGCCCCGCTGGCCAGCGCCTCGCACAGTAGCGCTTCGGTGCCGGGGTTATTGAGCATCCCTTCCTGCGGGAACACGCACAGTTGCAGATCAATCGCCCAGGCGTAATCGGCCTGCAGACGGCGAATGGCGTTAAAGCCCGTCAGGCCAATCACCGGATCGATCTCGATATGGGTGCGCATGTGGCTGGTGCCTTGCATAATCGCCATTTCCAGCACTTTGGCCCCGCGTTGATAGACATCTTGCTCGCTGAAATCCGTCTTGGCGCGCGCCGTTTCGCGGATGGCTTCCGCCAGCGTGCCCTCCTGTTGGCGGCAGCGATCGATAATACAGGCTTTATCCAGGTGGATATGGGTTTCGATCAGGCCGGGCAGTACCAGCGCGCCCTGCAGATCCAGCGTTTCGGCCGGCGCCGCCAGGGCGGCGACAAAACGCCCGTCCTCAATCATCAGGCTGTGCAGCCCCGGCTGGTTCGCCAGGCGCGCGTTTATTATCTTAAGGCGTTTCATGCGTTCGCAGCTCCCAGCCAGGCGTCGGCCAGATCCGCCTGCGCCAACAGATCCCTGGCGCGGCCGGCTTTCACCACGACGCCCGATTCCAGCACCAGCGCCCGATCGGCGATGGTCAGCGCCAGGTTGGCCATCTGATCCACCAGCAACAGCGTAACGCCCTCATCGCGCAGCGCCGCCAGCGCATCGTACAGCTCGCCGATCATCGCCGGCGAGAGGCCAAGGCTCGGCTCGTCCAGCAGCAGGATCGATGGGCGCGACATCAGGCCGCGGCCGATCGCCACCATCTGCTGTTCACCACCGGAAAGCAGCCCTGCCGGGCTGTGCAGCCGCTCACGCAGGCGCGGGAAGCGTGTCAGCACCTTTTCGATCTCCGCCTGCGGATCGTGTCTTTCGGCACAGGCATGCTGGCCGATCAGCAGGTTATCCAGCACCGTCATCTGCGGGAATAACTGCCGCCCTTCCGGCACCAATGCCAGGCCGCGAGCGGCAATCTGGCTGGCGTTCAGTTCTTTGATTGAATGGTCGTGCAGATAAATCGCGCCGCTGCGCGCCGGATGCAGGCCGGCGAGGGTTTGCAGAATGGTGGATTTGCCGGCGCCGTTGGCACCGAGGATCGCGACCGTTTCCCCCGGATTGACGCTGAAGCTGACGTCGCGCACCACCGGCGCGGCGCCGTAATCCAGCGTCAGTTGGTTCACCACCAGCCCCGGCTGGCCATCGGAATATAGCGCCCGCTGGCGCGGTTTGCCGCGGTAGTCGGTGCCGCCAAGGTAGGCCGCCACGACGGCCGGATTGCGCTGCACTTCGGCGGGTGCGCCGTGCGCCAGCGGTTTGCCGGCGTCCAGCACCTGGAGCCGATCGCTCACTGCCATGACCAACGCCATATCGTGCTCGACGACGATTATCGCCAGCCCAAAGCTTGCCAGCCGGCGCAGCAGTGGGATCAGCGCGTCGGTTTCTTCGCGGCTCAGGCCCGCCGCCGGTTCATCAAGCAGCAGCAGAGCCGGGTTAAGCGCCAGTGCGCGGGCGATCTCCACCAGCCGACGATCGACGTGCGGCAGATCTTCCGCCGGGGTATGTACTGAACCGCGGTAACCCACCAACGCCAGCAGCGCGAGCGCAATATCATGGGCCTCGGCGGCCGGGCGCCGCCACGGCAACCCCTGCCTGCCGCGTTGCTGGGCCACTAACAGGTTTTCCAGCACGCTCATGCCGCTGAATAGTTGGGTAGTTTGGTAGGTACGGGCGATGCCGTTGCGGGCGACCCGCCAGGCGGCCAGCCCGCGCAGTTCCCGTTGCAACTGGATGCTGCCGTTGTCGGCGCGGTAAAAGCCGCTGATCATATTCAGCACGGTGGTTTTCCCGGCGCCGTTGGGGCCGATCAGCCCCAGCACTTCCCCGCCGCGCACGCTAAAGCTGACGTCCTTCGCCGCCTGCACGCCGCCGAAGCGGATACCGATATTTTCCACCTTCAGCAGCGGCTGGCCACTGTGGCTGAAATGGCGTTGCAGCAGGGCGGCGTCCGGCGTTTGCGGCGCCAATGCCACCGGCGGTTTCGCCAGCCAGCGGCTCAGGGTGCCCAACAGCCCGCGCGGAGCCAGCCACAGTACCACCAGCAACAGCACGGCGAAGATCAGCAACCGGTATTCGGCAAATGAGGACAACAGTTCCGGCAGCACCACGATCAACAGCGCCCCCAGCACCGGCCCTAGCAGCGTGCCGCTGCCGCCGATGACGACGGCGAGAATGAACAGTATCGACTGCGAAAAAGGGAAGGAATCCGGGTTGATGAACATCATCAACGGCGCCACCAGGGCGCCGGCGGCGCTGGTCAACATGGCGGAAAGGGTAAAGGCGAGGGTTTTGCTCACCACGGGGTTAAAGCCCAGCGAACGCGCGGCGATTTCGCTGGCTTTCACTGCGCGCATCGCCAGCCCCCATTGGCTGTGCTGCAGGCGGGCGAAGCCGCACAGCGCCGCCATCATCAGCAGGCCGCAGCAGACCGCCAGGCCGATAGCCGGATCGAGCCCGCCGAATTCAGGCATCGGGATGCCCATCAGGCCGTTAGAACCACCGGTCACATCGCGCCATTCAATCAACACATGGCGCACGACCAGCGCAAAAGCGATAGTGATCATCGCCAGGAATGGGCCGCTCACGCGCAGCGCCGGGATCGCCAGCAGGCCGCCGATCAGGCCGCACGCCAGCATTGCCGCCAGCATCGCTATGCCGAGCGGCAGCCCGGCCAGGGTCAGCCCGGCGGAAATATAGGCCCCCAGCGCATAAAACGCGATATGGCCGAAGGAAACCTGGCCGCTCAGCCCAAGCAAAATATTCAGGCCGGCGACGGTGGTGACGCCAAGCGCAAACAGTGAAAACACCAGCAGCGCATAGCTGCCGAGGAAAAAGGGCAGTAGCAGGGCGATCACGCCAAGCAGCGCCAGGGCCACCGTATTGACAGGAAAACGTTGCATTACACTTTCACCCTCAGTTTTTTACCAAACAGCCCGTCGGGGCGCAGTGCCAGCGCCAGGATCACCAGCGAGAAGGTGAAAATCTGCGTAAAGGCGGAGCCAAACCACAGCGTGACCAGCGCTTCGCTAAGGCCAAACAGCAGCCCGGCGATCCAGATGCCGCTGCTGCTGGCCAGGCCGCCCAGGATCGCCACGGCAAAGGCTTTCAGGCCAAACAACGTGCCCATGTCGCTGTGGATATTAAACAGCGGCGCAATCAGCAGCCCGGCCAGCGCGGCGAACAGCGTGGAGAGGGCAAAGGCCACGGCCACCACGGCGTTGACGCGAATGCCCATCAACTGTGCGGCGCGCGGGTTTTGCACCGTGGCCTCCAGCACTTTGCCCAGGCGGCTATAGCGGCGCACCAGCGTCAGCGCCACCACAATCACCAGGCCGGTGAGCGGGATCAGCAGGTTAATCAGCGACAGTTGATTGCCGAACAGCGTGAAGTTGACGTCGGTCACCGGGAACTGGCGCGGCTCTTTACCGAAGGTGAACATCGCCAGGTTATCCACCAGGATGCCGCCCGCCACCGTCGCCATCAGCCAGGCGTCCGAATTGCGCGCGACAAACGGGCGTACCAGCAGGCGCTCGATCAACATGCCGTACAGCGCGCAGCACAGCAATGTGGCGGGCAGCGCCAGCCACAGCGGCCAGCCCCAACTGACGCTTAGCGTGTAGCCGAGCGTGGCGCCGACCATCATCGCACTGCCCTGTGCGAAGTTAAGCGTGCGCGACACAATCCAGGTGATATGAAAGCCGAGCGCCAGCAGCGCATACATGCTGCCGAGGCTCAGGCCGGTGGTCAGGGCAGTGCTCCACATGGTCAGGTTCCTCGCGTGGGTTACTCGTTAACCGGGACGATCTGCTCGCCGACGAAGTGGGCGAAGACATAGTCTTTTGGCCCCAGAGCATCGTGCTGTTCTGGGCTGAAGGGTTGCGTATAGTGCTTGATCAGGCCGGGGTAATCTTTAATGGCGTAGAAACCGTCGCGCACCGCCGTGCCGTCCAGGCTGCCGGCGTTGTTCATCGCCATGGCGGTTAGGTGCATGGCGTCATAGGCATTGGCGATGCCCACGGCGGGGGTAACGTCGGCCAGGCTTTTGATCTGCGGATATTTGGTTTTCAGCGCCGTCAGCACCCGTTCGGCCTTGGCGGAGTTGTGTTCGGTAAAGACAAAGGTTTGGATGAAGGTCACGCGATCGGCCCCCGGCCCGGCCAGCTCGCTAAAGCGCCCGCCCGCCGGCCCCCAATGGGAAACCACCGGCACCTGCCAGTTCATTTTATGCAGCGATTTCACCACCTGAGCGGAAGGGCCTACATTGCCGACCATCAATAAGGCATCGGCGCCGGCATTTTTCAGCCGGGTTAACTGCGGCACCAGATCGACATCGCTGTCTTCGATACGCTCAACGCCGGCGATCGGCAGGTTGCGCTTTTGCAACGCGGCACGGAAGCCTTTCTCGTTGGATTCGCCCCACGGGTTGTTCACCAGGATCATGCCCGGTTTTTTCATGTCTTTCTTGCTGATGCCGTATTCCACCAGCGCTTCATCCACCAGCTCATCCACCGCCGAGACGCGGAACACATAGTTTTGTTTCGCCCCGTTTTGAGTGATGCCGGTGCCCGCCGCCCAAATGCCGACGAACGGCATTTTCAACTGATTGGCTAACGGCACAATCGCCAGCGATACCGGCGTATCCAGCCCGCCAAACAGCACCGCCACTTTCTCGCGCTGGATCAGTTCGCGCGCCGCCAGCATGCCTTTACTGGGGTTGCTTTCGTCATCGCGGCGCACCAGCGCCAACGGGCGGCCTTTTACGCCCCCCGCAGCGTTGATTTCGTCGATGGCGATGGTCAGGCCGCGCGTCAGCGCTTCACCAGACTTGGCCGACTGGCCGGTGAGCGCCGCCACCAGGCCGACTTTAATCGGTTCTTCCGCCGCCAGGGCGCCGGCTGACATCAGAGTAAACAGGGTGGCTGCCGCAGTATGCAGGCGCCAGGTTTGCAGACGTGATTTTCCGAACATATTGCACCTCAGGTCGATTGCTAGCTATTTTGTATATTATTTCTAGCAATTTGAGTGCCAGTTTGATATTGCTGAAAAGCCGCGCCAAACGGCGCCTAATTCCCGCGAAGTTGCGCCATTTTGGTGCCGACGCGTCAAAATAGTGCAGTGATAACACAGGAGTGCTTATGTCTGAGATTGAAAACGCCGTTGAGATCGTAAAAGGCTTTCTGGAGGCTTCGATGGCCCCCGATGCGGTGCGCGCCGCGACCTATATGCACCCACAGGTTAAAATCACTTTTACCGGCAAGCGTGAAATGCCCACCACCCAAGGTATCACCGACTTTAACGGCGCACGCTATAAATGGGTGAAAAAGCGCGTTGGGCAGTTTGACTGGATGGATCGTGGCGATCACGTCGTGGTGTATTCCAACGGCACGCTGTATGGCGAATGGCCGGACGGTCGCCCGTTCGCCGGCAACCGCTATCTGGATCGCTATGAAGTGCGCGGCGGCAAGATCGTTAAAATGGACGTGTGGAATGACAGCGCCGAGTGGATTCTGGCGCCGGAAATCGCACTGGGTGAGTAGCGGCCCGCCTTAGCCGGCGTGGAGCCAGGTTTTATAGTGCGTGGGCCAGGCCACGGTAGGGGTGCCGGGCCGGCCCATGCCAAAGCCATGGCCGCCGGTTGCGTAGCGGTATAATGCTACCGCCACGTGCTCACGCCGGCAGGCGGCGGCCATGATCAAGGTATTCGCCGGGTTGGAAACTTTATCGTCTTCGGCTTGCACCAGGAACATCGGCGGCGTGCGCGGCGTGACAAAATTTTGCACCGACCACTGCGCATTGACGGCATCCGTAGCATGTGGGCCAGCCAGCAGTTTGTGCGTTGCGCTGTGGGTATAGGGCCGTTCAAGGGTGATGATCGGGTAGATCAACGCCGCGCGATCGGCGTAAGCCGGGGTGTCGTCCAGCACATCCTGTGCCGGGTAGCTTGGGTAATCCGGGCGGCAGGCGGCCAGCCCCAGCAGATGCCCGCCGGCAGAGAAACCAAGCACTGTTAGGTGCTTCTCGCGGCTGCGGACAATACGCAGCGCGCGCTGCGCATCCTGCAGCGCAACCCGGTTGCCATCGTGCCAACCTTCCCCCGGCAGGCGGTAGCTCAAAACATACGCCGTATACCCCAGATTCATCAGCCAAACGACGGCGGGCCATGCCTCTTTCGCCATCTCCATGCGCTTGTATCCGCCGCCGGCAGCGATAAGCACGGCATGCCCATTCGGCCTTGCCGGTTGGAAAACCGCCAGGGACGGGTGCGCTACATGGCTCAACGCCCCGTTGGCCGACCAACGTTCACCGCCGGCGGGGCCGCCGCCGCCGGGCGGAACCGCCGGCCATAACGGCAGCGTCATCGGTTTGCCGGGCGCGACCGGCGGCTGCGCGAAGCCTGTTCCCATCCGCAGTACGAAAAGTGCGCCGGCTGAACCGGCGATAAACTGACGGCGATCCATCACGTTTTGTTTCCCCCGATTTGCCAACACGGCATCAAACCATGCTAACCCGGTAAGAGGATGACGGTGAGATGTCAATGGGTAACCAAAGGTTACCCATGCCAGGTGTGGTTATCTATTTCAGCGTTGCCGATATTGATGATGTTCTGGCGAAAGCGGCGGCGTTGGGAAGTGAAACGCTGTTTCCGAAAACCGCGATCGGCGCCGCCGGATTTGTTGCAGAGATCACTGATAGCGAAGGCAACCGCATTGCGGTGCAAACGGCCTGAGACGCTGATGCGCGGCGCGCACTGTGGCTGGCGTAAAGGGGAGTGATCAATCGTATGCGCCCATTTGGCTTTCGGCGATTTATACTCGCTTAGCCGTCTAGACATATAGCCGTAAACCCGTGTAGCATACAGAAAGTCTTATGCGATCGGGGTCTATCCAATGGGAAGTTCGATAACCATACTCGATGGTGGTATGGGGCGTGAGTTAGCGCGTATTGGCGCGCCTTTCCGCCAGCCTGAATGGTCGGCGCTGGCGCTGTATGAAGCGCCGGAACGGGTGCGAGAAGTCCACCAAAGCTTTATCAATGCCGGTGCTGAAGTGATAACCACCAACAGCTATGCCGTGGTGCCTTTTCACATTGGCGAAGCACGTTTCCAGCAGGATGGGCAACGCCTGGCCGCGCTGGCTGGCCAGTTGGCGCGTGAAGCGGCAGCAGCGGCGGCAGTGCCGGTGCGTGTAGCGGGGTCGTTGCCGCCCGCGCTAGGGTCTTATCGCCCCGATCTGTTTGAACGGGACAAAGCACAGGCCATCCACCGTGTGCTTATCGCTGCCCAGGCACCGTATGTCGATCTTTGGCTGGGCGAAACCATCAGTTCCATTGCCGAAGCCGAGGCCATTCAGGCGCTATTGCAAGGCAGCCCACAGCCGCTTTGGCTCTCTTTCAGCCTGCATGACGATATTAATGATGTAAAACCAGACAGCGTATTGCGCTCGGGTGAACGCGTTACGGATGCGGTTGCTGCGGCTATCCGGCTGGGGGCGCAAAACGTGTTGTTTAACTGCAGCCACCCGGAAGTGATGCTTTCTGCGGTGCGGCAGGCTCATGAAACCCTGGCTCGGTTGGGCGCCACGGCGGGCATTGGCGTTTACGCCAATGCCTTTGAAGGGGGCAGCAACGGCGGGGGCGCCAACCAGGGCCTGAGCGCGTTGCGTAAAGATACCCATCCGCAAGGCTACCTACAGTGGGCGCGCGAATGGCAGCAGGCCGGGGCCACGCTGGTGGGCGGTTGTTGCGGCATTGGCCCGGAGCACATTGCGGCGCTGGCGCATGCATTGAAATAACCAAAAGAAAAATAAAATCCCCCTGTGGTTAACCCAGGGCATAAAAACAAAACCCAGGAAAAACAACATCATGAATCGTCGTCATTTTTTAAAAACCACGGGCGCCGTTGCGGCGGCGGCGGCCTTTAGCAGTTGGCCACTTTCTTCAGCATGGGCACAAGACGCCGCGGGCACGCCGAAAAAGGGCGGCCACCTGGTCATCGGCATGGATAATGGCTCGACAACCGATCGGCTCGATCCGGCGTTTTGGTTCGAGTCTTACATGTACGTTGTCGGATCGCAGTTGTTCAACTGCCTGGTTGACGTTGATGAGCAGGGCAAGATCGTGCCGTCGCTGGCGGAATCCTGGGAAACACAGGATGGCAGCCGTACCTGGATCCTCAACCTTCGTAAAGGTGTGGCGTTCCACGATGGCCGTACGCTGGGCGCCAAAGACGTTATTTATTCACTGAACCACCACCGCGCGAAAGATTCCAGCTCCTCGGTCAAAGGCTATCTGGAGCCTGTGGTATCGATCACGGCGACCGACACTCACCAGGTGACGATCAAGCTGCAGGAACCGAACGTGGAGTTCATTGCTTTGTTGAGCGATGTGCACTTCGTGATTACGCCGGAAAATGAAAGCTTTGATAAGGGCATCGGCACCGGCGCCTTCATTCTGGAAAGCTTCAAACCCGGCGTGCGCACGCTGACCAAACGTAATCCAAACCACTGGAATAGCGCCCATGGCCACGTCGATTCGGTTGAAACCCTGGCGATGTCCGATTCTACCGCGCGGGTCGCTGCGCTGGTCAGCGGTTCGGTGCATATCATCAACCGCGTTAACCCGCGCATCGTCGGCCGGCTGAAGAACATGCCGACGATCCAACTGCTGCGTTCGCGCGACAGCCAGATTTTCACTTTCCCCGGCCTGGCGACGGCCGCGCCGTTCAATACGCTGGATGGCCGGTTGGCGCTGAAATATGCCATCGATCGCCAGCAGATGATCCAGACCGTGCTGGGCGGTTACGGCACCCTGGCCAACGATAACCCGATCTTCCCGTCCAGCCCGTATTTCGCCAAAGATATTCCGCAGCGCCCATACGATCCGGAAAAGGCCAAATTCCACTGGCAGAAAACCGGCTTCAGCGGCCCGCTGACGCTCTCCGTGGCGGAAGCCGGCTTCCCCGGCGCCGTGGATGCCGGCCAGCTTTACCAGGCTTCCGCCAAACGCGCCGGGATCCCCCTCAATGTGGAACGGGTGCCGGACGACGCCTTCTGGGATAACGTGTGGATGAAGAAAACCTTCGTCTCTTCCAACTGGTCGATGCGGCCTACGGCGGATGCATTGTTGTCGCTGGTCTTTACCAGCAACGCTCCATGGAACGAATCGCAGTGGAAAGAGCCCGCATTCGATCAACTGGTGGTCGCGGCGCGCGGCGAACAGGATGAGCAGAAACGCCGCCAGATCTACCACGATATTCAACTGATGCTGGTAGAAAAGGGCAGTGAGATCATCCCGTTGTACGCCGATTCGTTGGACGCCTCCAGCAACAAAGTAAAAGGCTTTACCGCTATTCCGGGGTTCACCATGAGTGGCAACCGTGCTGCGGAAAAAGTCTGGTTGGCGTAACGGCCGATGGATAATTCAGCCACATTAAATGGGGGCCTGCGCCTGGTACTGCTTAAGCTGATCGGCCAGCGTTTGCTGGCCGGTGTGGTGATGCTGCTGGTGGTTTCGCTGCTGATCTTTGCTGGCATTCAACTGTTGCCCGGCAGCGCGGCGACTGCGATTCTCGGGCAGACCGCCACGCCACAGGCGGTGGCCGCCCTGAATCAACAGTTGGGGCTGGATCAACCCGCCATGCAGCGCTATCTGAGCTGGCTTGCCGGCGTGCTGCAAGGGGATTTCGGCCACAGTTTCACCACGCGCGAGGCGATTGGCCCGGTGCTGCTTGAGCGCTTGGGCAACAGCCTGTCGCTGGCGTTTTTCACAGCGCTGGTGGCGGTGCCGCTGTCGCTGGCGATTGGCTTTCTTTGCGCCCGCTACCAGGGCCGCTGGCCGGATCGGGTTCTGAGCTTGTTTACCCGCACAGCGGTATCGCTGCCGGAGTTTTTCTCTGGCTACCTGCTGATACTGGTCTTTTCCATCACGCTGTTCTGGCTGCCGAGCAACGGCAGTATCTCTGAGGGCATGCCGTTCGGCCAGCGGCTGCTGGCGATAGCGCTGCCGTGCCTGACGTTGATCCTGGCGGTGCTAGGGCATATGAGTAATATGACGCGTGCGGCGCTGGTGAATGCACAGAACGCCGCCTATGTGGATACCGCCTTGATGAAAGGGCTTTCTTCTTCTGCGATCCTATTTCGCCACGTGTTGCCCAACGCCTGGGGGCCGATCATTAACGTGATCGTGTTGAACCTGGCCTACCTGATGGTGGGCGTGGTGATCGTCGAGAACGTATTTGTCTATCCCGGCCTTGGCCAGTATATGGTCGACAGTATCAGCAAGCGTGACATCCCGGTGATCCAGGACTGTGCGCTGCTTTTAGCGGCCATTTACATTCTGCTGAATCTGCTGGCAGACGTGGTGGCGCTGGTTGCCAACCCGCGCTTGCTGCATGGCCGTTAAGGGCATCGGCGGCCCCGATATGTTTAAGAAACAAGGAATACCTTTGGATGTTTAGCCTGAAGTTATCCGCTATTCCCGGCATGCTGGGTATGCTGCTGTTTATTTTGGTGGCGCTTTGCGCCCCTTGGATCGCGCCCTATAGCGCCGATCAGGTTGTCGGCGGCGCCTGGGAGGGCATATCGGCCCAGTATTGGTTAGGCACCGACAATCTTGGGCGCGATCTGTTTTCCCGCCTGGTATGGGGCACGCAAACGTCGCTGGGCGTCAGCGCGCTTGCCACGCTGCTGGCGTTCGTTCTTGGTACCTTGCTGGGGTTCCTGGCGGGTTTCTGCCGTGGCTGGGTCGATCAGCTCATTTCACGCCTTAACGATATTTTAATGGCGATCCCAACGTTGATTCTGGCGTTAGTGGTGTTGGCGCTGCTGCCGAAAACCATCCCGATGATTATTCTGGTGCTGGGCGTGCTGGAATCCACCCGCGTGCTGCGCGTGGCGCGTTCGCTGGCAGTGGACATTTCTTCGCAGGAGTTTATCGAGGTGGCGCGCCTGCGTGGGGATTCGGTGAGCTGGATCCTGTGGCGCGAGATTTTGCCCAACGCATTCACTACCTTGATCGCCGAATTTGCGCTGCGCTTTATTTTTGTGCTGCTGTTCCTTTCTTCGCTGTCGTTCCTTGGCCTGGGCATTCAGCCGCCGACGGCGGATTGGGGCGGGCTGGCGCGGGATAATAAAGACGGCATTTTATTCGGCGTGTGGGCGGCGTTGCTACCCGGTGCGGCCATTGCGCTGCTGGCCATTTGTTTGAACAGCGTGGCGGACTGGTTGCTTAGCCGCCATAGCCGCAGTTGGTAGGAGCCCGCGATGAGCACACTTTCTTCTTTCCCCTTGCTGCAGGTTGATCAACTGCAGGTTTGCGCGGGCGATGCCGTACTGGTAGACAACATTTCGTTCACCCTGAACAAGGGGCAGGTGCTGGGGCTGATTGGCGAATCCGGCGCCGGCAAATCGACCATTGGCCAGGCGATCCTGGGCCACTGCCGCCAGGGGATGAACATCACTGGCGGGCGCATTCTGTTTGAGGGCCGGGATATGGCGAGAATGCCAGAGCGCCAACTGCGCAAACTGCGCGGCAGCCGAATCGCCTATGTAGCGCAGTCAGCCTCGGCGGCGTTTAACCCGGCGAAAAAGATTGGCGAGCAGGTGATTGAAAGCGCGCTGCGCCACGGCGTATTCAACCGCCAACAGACGGTAGCGCGCGCCATCACGCTGTTTGAGCAACTGTTGCTGCCGGAGCCGGCAGTCTTCTTCCACCGTTATCCGCACCAGGTTTCCGGCGGCCAGCTGCAGCGCGCGATGATCGCCATGAGCATCTGCGCCGGGCCGGATCTGATCATTTTTGACGAACCGACCACCGCGCTGGATGTTACCACTCAGCTTGAAGTGCTGCGCGCCATTGATGCGGTGATCCGCCAAAACGGCGTGGCGGCGATTTATATCAGCCACGATCTGGCGGTGGTGACGCAGGTCTCCCAGCGGATTATGGTACTGCGCTACGGTAAGCAGGTTGAAGTGGGGAGTACCGCTGCGCTGTTGGCCGCGCCGCAAGCGGCCTATACGCGTGAGCTGCTGCATACTTATGGCGATGTTCACGTGCCGCGCCCGGCCGCCGCGCCGGTGTTGGAAGTGAAGGATGTGTCGTTGCAGTACAACCAGCAGCCGATCTTGCAAGATATCTCGCTGGCGCTCGGGCGTGGGCGCACGCTGGCGCTGATCGGTGAATCCGGCGCGGGTAAGTCGACGATCGGCCGGGTGATCTGCGGCCTGGCGACGGCGCAGCATGGGGCGGTTACGCTGGAAGGGAAGCCACTGCCGGCCACGCTGGCGAAGCGTAGCCGGCAGCAGCTTGGCGCGATACAGATGATCCATCAGCACCCAGATACGGCCCTGAATCCGTGTTTGACCATTGGCCAGCAAATTGAACGTTCGATGCAGTGCCTGACGGCGCTGCCTGCCGATGAGCGCCGGGCGCGTATCCACCGCCTGTTGCAACAGGTTGGCTTGCCTGCCGAATTGGCTGAACGTTATCCCAGCCACCTTTCCGGCGGGCAAAAACAGCGTGTGTGTATCGCCCGCGCTCTGGCCGTTGAGCCGCAGGTGATCGTCTGTGATGAGCCCACTTCCGCGTTGGATCCACTGGTTGGGCGCGATGTGCTGGCGCTGTTGAAATCCATTCAGCAGGAAACGGGCATTGCTTTGCTGTTTATCACTCACGATCTGAACGTGGTGCGGGCGATTGCCGATGAGGTGATTGTGCTACGCCACGGCGATATCGTGCGCCGGGGGGAACTGGATCGGGTGTTCACACCGCCACTGGATAATTACACTTACACCTTACTGCACTCGGTGCCGGAGATGCGCGCTGGCTGGTTGCAGGAGAAATTGGCTGAGGCCGCGCACGTGGGGTGAGGGATGAAACGCCGTTCACAACGGCGTATCCTTGGCACAGGGAATTGCGATAGGAGTTTATAGATGATACGCCATATTTTGTTGATTACCTTTAAGGATGATGCCCCAGCGAGCGAAATCGAAAGGCTAAAACAGGCGTTTTTGCATATGCCCGAGCATATCGACGGGGTGTTGGCCGTTGAGTGGGGCAACAATGACAGCCCTGAAGGGAAAAATGCCGGCTTTAGCCACTGTGTGATGATGACTTTCCGCGATGAGCAGACGCGTGAACGCTATTTACCGCACCCGCAGCACGATGCCTTAAAAGCGATCTTCCGGCCATTGCTGAGCGATATTATCGTCTTTGATTACCCGGTATTGCCGAGCAGCGTGAGTTAAGAAGGGGCAAGAATAAATAGAAAAGCGGCCGTAGGGCCGCTTTTGCGTAGTAAACCGGTTCAGGTATTTGGCGGTTTATTTATCGCGATAATATTTACCCAGTGAGTCAGCCACTTTCATCGCATCATAGACATCGTTCGCCGTGACTTTTCTTACCATGTTACCCATGGTGTCGCCTTCGGCGCAGGCCACTTCAGCAACGGCACGCCACTCTGCTTCTTTCCATTCCGTCAGGCCGAAGTCTTCCAGGCACAGCGGCAGTTTGGCGATTTTGATGATATTAATGACTTCTTCCAGCTCTTCTTTCGGCGTGTTTTCCAGCACCAGCTGGGTTAACAGACCGAACACCACTTTTTCGCCGTGCTGAGCCCGGTGTAATTCCGGCACCACGGACATACCGTTGTTCACCGCATGGGCCGCGGCCAGGCCGCCGGATTCAGCGCCCACGCCGCTGGCGTAGATGGTGGCTTCCAGGCAGGCTTCGAAAGCCGGCGAGCTGACTTTATTTTCCACGGAGATCATCGCCTGCTCGACGTTGGCTTTCAGCAGATCAAAGCACAGCTTGGAGATAGCCAGGCCGGTCGCGGACGGTTTTCTCAGGATCAGGTTCAGGCCATCGGCGTTGTAGCAGGCGCGGGCTTCAAAGTAGGTGGCCAACGCGTCGCCGATGCCGGCAGAGAAAAAGCGCGCCGGCGCTTTAACCAATACGTTTGGATCGGCTAATACGGCATCCGGGTTTTCCGGCAGGAACAGATATTTATCAAATTCACCGTTTTCTTTATATAGCACGGACAGGGCGGTGCATGGGGCATCAGTGGAAGCGATGGTTGGAACGATGATGACGGGTTTTTTATGTTGGTAAGCAACGGCTTTTGCTGCATCCAGTGTTTTCCCGCCGCCGATGCCGACAATAACATCACAACTATTTTTTTCTCGTATTTCACACAGGCGATCGACTTCTTTCTGTGTACATTCACCCGCGAATTTTTCTATAACGCTGCCGACATTGTTTTTTTGCAGGTTGAATTTAGTCGTTGAGTTGACGGTATCCAGAAAGAAAACGTCGCAAACAATAAGCGCTTTATTACCGAAGTCATGAATATATGCACTGGGATCCAGCATGAGATCTTTTGCGATGATAAATTTCTTTGGGGATGATATTGAGCGGTGATTGGACACGGATTATTCCTTTTTTGTATTGTACTAAATTTTTAAAAATACTATAGATATTTGAATGCTTGCTAATCAAATGAAAGTCGGGCCTGAATTGATCTGGCTCAATTTAGCCTTTCCCTTAAGTTATTTTGATATGAATGGCGGTATTTGTATAGGATTATAATATAATGAAATAAGATTATTTTTTTGTTTTTGTCCAGTGAATTTTCCAGGTGGGCTTTTATTGAACGCTGGGGGGAGTTAGCCCTACTTGCGTAACCGAACTATGGGGTTAGCGCTGGCTGGAGCTCACCCTGGTGATATTAATTATCTTAATGAATTAACATGGTTTTTTCCGTGGTCGCTCTTGATCGGCTGCGGGGCATTTTGGTATAGCTATCGCAAGTGATGCGTGAGAAGATCGCTGGCGCGATTCGCAGGAGCCCAGATGAAAAAAATCGTTTTCGTGTTTTGTTTGTCACTTATGTCACTTTTCACGCTGGCGGCGGCCGCTGCTAATACGCCGTGTTCCGGTAAAAAAGGCGGCATATCCCACTGTGCGGGTGGGAAATTTGTTTGTCATGATGGTTCAATCAGCAAGTCGAAAAAAATGTGCCGTTAGGCCGAAAAGGTTGGAGAACGTGAGATTATTTTTTATTACTCTGGTGGTGTTGGTCGTGTTTGTTGGGGTTATATCCTATCTGAGCGGCTCTTCGCCCTTCCCCTGGGGGTGAGTCCAGGTTGATGTGTTCCCTATGGTTTGCGGCTGGCGCGTGGGTTGCCGGTGTGGTAAGCAACTGTCGCAGCCGGGTTCATATCGTTGCTTAAGATCCGGCCGCTGTGCGGCATATTGTCAGTGCAACGGCGATACAGATGTTTTGCGTACATTTGGCCGGGGTGGGGCGGTCATTGCCGCCAGGAACCGCCGGGAAGACGAAATATTAAGCGTTAACTGGATCACGGAAATTATGTAATTGATTGATTTTAAATTAATTAAATTCTATTTCCCTGGAGTTGACAACGCCCGCCAGCGTTAATATATTTTTTAGACCGTGGCCGGGCGCTACTGCGCTTAGGTTCGCGGTGGTAGTGCCGTTGTCGGTATTTCTTAATCCCTTGATAGCTTTGCAACACTATTTGGAGGTTTATGTATGAAATATCCTGTTGGCAGTATCGTTAAGCTTATTTCAGAGAATAAGAAAGGCCAGGTTATTAACGTGATACGCTCTGAAAGTGCTTCCCAATATGGCGTTAAATGGGGGGATGGATCTTACAATATCCACCCGGAAAGTGAAGTCAGGCTGGCAAGCTCTGATTTACCTAAAGTTTTCCCATGTTTATATGGTTAATTAATTCCATTTAAATATCTGCATCTTAACCATGCGCAATATTTTTTATTATCTAAATATGGCAATCGGATGAATTTTTAGTTTTTTTATCGTTATGATTGCTTGTCATTATTGCCGACGTTCACCGTTGTATTATTGCACATGGTAACCGATGTAGCGCCTCACCCCGGCCATGGCCGGGGTTTTATATTGTATCCGGGCATGAAAAAAGCCGCCTGTTATCAGGCGGCGAAATGCTTAGCTAAAACGTTACAAAGGTGGTCACAAAAGGGCATTGCGGGCCCGGATGCGACCATTGCAGAATATCTTCTGGCCTCTGGCTGCACAAGAACTCCTCCTGCTTGCTAATTGAAATAGGAATAACCTCATCCCGGCTAAAAAACGTGGTTGGGCTGCTGTTTGTCGCGTTTGAATTCAAGGTTACATCTGGCCAGGCAAACTTACCTGATGATGACAAATCTATACACTCACCTTGGTAGGGTAGTCCTACCCGATGATGTTGTGTGTTACTCCTTATTCCTTCCTGTAGCGTATTATTCATTCCCATCCTTTATCCCGCCGCGAGCGGGATTTTTTTTACCCATTACTGCGGTGAGCCGCAGAGCCAGCAGGCCGAAGGGCACTTTTTATCATTGAGCCCGATGAATTGCTGTTACCCAAGGGCGGAACGCACTAGATTATTAGGTACCCGTCATACTTCAAGTTGTAGGTGTGTTGGCATTGTTGGCCTGTAACTCGAATTATTTAGGGTAGAGAACCCACTCGATAGCGGGCCATGCGCCCGCTGCGGTAATTCAACTTCAGGAGTATATTATGGCTAAGACTGTGGTTATTTATCATTCCGGCTACGGCCACACGGAACGTCTGGCAAAAACGGTGGCAGAGGGCGCGGGTGCTGAACTGATCGCCATCGATCCGGAAGGCAACATCAGTGAACAGGCCTGGCAAACGCTGGATGAAGCCGATGCCATTATTTTCGGCTCGCCAACGTATATGGGCGGCCCGTCGTGGCAATTCAAGAAGTTTGCCGATGCCAGTTCCAAAGCCTGGTTTGCCGGTAAGTGGAAAGATAAAGTGTTCGGCGGCTTTACCAACAGCGCCAGTTTGAACGGTGATAAGCAGGTGACGCTGATTGCGCTGCAGACGCTGGCTTCACAGCACGGTGGGCTGTGGGTCAGCCTGGGGCTGCTGCCGGCTAATACCAAGGCGGCGCAGCGTACCGACGTCAACAACCTGGGGGGCTCGGTTGGCCTGCTGGCGCAAACCCCGGCGGATGCCAGTGTGGATGAAATGCTGACCGGCGATTTGGAAACCGCTACGCTATATGGGCAGCGCATTGCGGCGGTAGCCGCAAAACTGGCCTAATAGTATGCTTCCCGCCCCACTTTCGCGTGGGGCGTTACGATCACTCCAGCACCGTGGCTTTTTTTTGTCACGGCGAGATTGTGTTTGGCTGTTTGGCTTTACCCGCGGCTCTGGATGAGCGGCGTGGTGTCTTATTGGCGCAATGATGCGCGGTGAACTGAATGACAATACATTACGCTGCGGTTAGGATGATTCTGTTAAACAAAAGTTGATGTTCGTTATGTATTGATTAGACTTGGTTTCTTCGTTTCAATCAGGTTTATTTATCCTATCAAGTTGCCGAGCACGCGAATATGCGCATAATTATTCTGGTTATTATGGGATTATGGACAAGGTTATGGATGCCAGAATAAATACTAAACATGGGCTGCCTTTGACGGTCCAATTGATTAATCTTTTTCTACTGGCTTTTTTATTGTCGCTGGTGGGCGTTTTTACTCGGCCAATTGATTCACTGTCGCTGTTTTGGCCGGTGAATGCCATTTTGCTCGGGCTGCTGCTGCGCAAGCCTGCTTATGCCACACGGCCCGGCTGGGTGGTGATTTATCTGGGGATGATCGTCTCCGATCTGGTGACCGGTGAACACTGGTCGATGGCGCTGTGGCTTAATGCCTGTAACATGGCGATGATCGGCATCGGCTACAGCGTTATGTTGATACTGCCGCAATCACAACGGCGGATGGGGCAGCCGCAGGCGATTCTTTACCTGTTTACCGCCAGCCTGCTTGGCGCTGCCGTTGCGTCGACGATGTCGGTGGTGCGCCATGACAACCTATACAATAACCCGTTTGTGGTGGCCTGGGCGGCATGGTTTAGCGAACAGTTCTCCACCAATCTGCTGATCTTGCCGGTATTTTTGGCTGCGCCGCGCATGAAGCAATTGCTGAACATGCGTTTCAACTGGCAACTGCGAAATAGTGTGCCGCTGCTGGTGTTGCTGCTGTCTCTGCTTTTCAGCGTGTATATTGGCGGGCCGGGGGCGATTGCTTTCCCGATCCCTGCGCTGCTGTGGTGTGCGGTGCGCTATCAACTCTTTACCGTGACGTTGCTCTCGTTGCTGACCGGGGTTACCGAAATCGTCAGTATTTCTGCCAATCTGCTGCTGTATGGCGCGCCAAACGCCCACAATGAGTTCATCGATACGCTGATGTCGGCGCGGTTGGGCATCGCGATGCTGGTGATGGGGCCTCTGATCCTGTCGAGCTCAATCGCCGTGAATCGCAAGCTGTTACGGCGACTGGAGCACAGCGCCAATCATGATTTCCTGACCGGCGTCTTAACGCGTAGCGCGCTGACCAGCAAGGCCAGCGAACTGCTGGAGCAGAAACACAAATCGAAAGAAGCACTGTCGCTGCTGTTGATTGATATAGACCATTTCAAACTGATAAACGATACCCACGGCCATGTGGTGGGCGATCGGGTATTGGCGTCCTTTGCCCATATTCTGCGGCGTGAATTGCACAACGATCAGCTGTTCGGCCGTCTGGGGGGCGAAGAGTTTGCGATCGTGATGCCGCGTGCGTTGGCGGTGCAGGCGGTTGCGCTGGCCGAGCATTTGCGCAAGCTGATCGAACAGGCGGATTTGGATTCGGGCAGCAATGTTCCACTGAAGGTGACGATTAGCATCGGCGTCGCCAGCCTGGCGATGAATGAGGTGAAGTCGTTGGAGCAGGTCATGAACATGGCCGATATCGCGCTGTATCGCGCCAAATCCCTGGGCCGCAATCACGTGGAATCTTTCAACGTGGTAAATGGCAACAGCCTTGGCTATGTCAAATTTAAATAAGAATTACGCCTGCTTGGGTTGAAAACGAACGCCGCAGTTGGGGCAGATCAACTCGACGTTTTCCTGCAGGCGTGAGCACTGTTGCTTGGTGACATAGGCGCATTTGGGGCAGGCAATCGGCGTGGTGCGTTCAGTGTAGCCTTTAACGCTGCGGGAATGGGGCATAACAACGACCTGCGTAAAGTAAAGAACCACGCTAACACAGGTAGTTTTAAACTGCCTCGATTATTTTCCCGCCTTATTTCACAGTTGTTTAAGCATGTCGAGCGTTTCGTCGATGTCGATTTCATGCTCTGAGAAAGTATGCGTAGCGTTCTGGAAGGTGGCCACTGACAGCATGCGCAAAGTTTGCGTCGCTGCGGGATCCTGAGCGGCCTCTGGCCGGATGCGGTTCATCAGCAGGCCAACCGATAGCACGGTGTTTTCCTTATCGATCTCGGTTTTTACCGGGACTTCCTGGGTAAAGGTGTGGAACGATTTAATGCTGGAAATCTTAATCCGTTCATTGGCGATGATGATGTATTTGCTTGGCGCCTGTACTTTGACGGCGTAGGCCGATGGACCCTTGGCGTTATTGGTTGGCTCAAAGGTGACCGTTGCATCTTTCTTGATAAGCTCTGGGTTTTGCACTTTGACCACGTGAAAATAACGATTTTCCCCGTTCTCATCGCGAATAAAGCCGAAGCCTTTGTCTGCAAAAAAAGTCGTTATCTTGCCGTTCATCATTATTCTCTAAAGTCGTTAATCCTGTGCTAATCATAACGTGGAATGCCGCGCTATGACAGGGAAAGGGGCCCCGGCTGCTGCTGTTAGCCCAATGTTTGCGGCGCTTGAAGAGAATATCTCCGCAAATGGCGCCGTGTGTATGCAGTGTGGGCATCTAACCTGGCGTTCTACCGAGTTTTTCACTTTTTATTTATTTTATGTGATCCCGATAGTGGACAAAATCCGATCTAATTGCTGTACTGTATTTGACACACGTTTTGTGTCTTACATTCACGTTAAAGGTAAGTTTGATGTCCAAGATTAAAGGTAGCGTTAAGTGGTTTAATGAATCCAAAGGCTTCGGTTTCATCACCCCTGAAGATGGCAGCAAAGACGTTTTCGTTCATTTCTCCGCCATTGTCAGCAACGGTTTCAAAACCCTTGCCGAAGGCCAGCGTGTAGAGTTTGAAATCACTAACGGCGCCAAAGGCCCGTCTGCTGCCAACGTTACCGCTATCTAAGCTATCGCAGCTGATTTTCTTAAAACCCGCGCCTTTGCGCGGGTTTTTTATCGCCTGGCGATCACGGCTGCGTGCGGCGGCGCGCCATGAAGACAAACAGTAATATCGCAATAAAATAGCAGCCGACGATAGTGAGCGCCATCGAAATGCTAGAGGTGCCGCCTAGCCCGGTTAGCGGCACGCTGCAGGCGCCAAGGGCGAACATGCACACCCCGATCAGCGCTGAAGCGCTGCCTGCGTTTTCGCTTTGGGACTGCATCGCCAGTGATGATGCCGTGGGGCCGACCACGCCAATGGCCGCCACGGAGAAGAACAGCGTTACCAGCAGCAGCGTCAGCGAGGTATGCAGGAGGCTTGCCAGCAGCAACAGTAACGATGCCACGGCCGCTAACGCCAGGCCGCCCTTCAGCACGCGCCATTCCCCCCACAGGGCGCTGATGCGCGCCGTCAGTTGGGAGGCGATAATCAGGCCGATGCCGTTAACCGCAAAACACAGGCTAAATGCCTGTGGGCTAAGGCCATAGATTTGCTGTAGTACAAACGGCGAGGCGCCGATGTAAGCGAACATCCCCGCCAGGGTAAAACCCTGTGTCAGGCACAGGCCCATAAACTGGCGCTGTTTGGCAAGCCCGCCGAGGGAGAGCAGCATCGCCATAATGCCCCCCTGGCTGCGCCGTTCCGTGGGCAGGGTTTCTTGCAGCTTGAAGGCGGTTAGGGTAAACAGCGCCAGGGCAATGATCGCCAGCGAGGAGAAGATGCCGCGCCAGTCGAGAAACTGCAGCATAACGCCGCCCATCACCGGGGCGATAATCGGCGCCAGGCCGTTGATCAGCATCAACAGGGCAAAAAAGCGCGTCAATTCATGGCCGGTGTACAGATCGCGTGCGACGGCGCGTGAGATGACCGCACCGCCGGCGCCGGCCACCCCCTGCAGCAATCTGGCAATCAGCAACTGTTCAATACTGGGAGCCAGCGCGCACCACAACGAGGTGGCCAGTAACAGCAGCAGGGAAATCAGCAGGGGGCGCATACGGCCGAGTTTGTCGCTGTATGGCCCGAAGATTAACTGCCCCGCCCCAAGCCCCAGCAGCCCGGCGGTCAGGCTCAACTGGGCGGCGGCGGTGGATGTCTGCAGTTCGCTGGCGATTTCCGGCATGGCAGGAAGGTAAAGATCGGTGCACAGTGGGCCAAGTGCGGCCAATAAGCCTAAAATAACGGCATACAGCAGGCGTTGCCGGACGGTTTGTTTGACCATGTGATGGTTACCTAAGTAGTGATGATGGCTAAATTGTAGTGCACCCGTTGGAAAGCGGGTTAGCGCCCGCCGATCCAACTTATCAGCAGGAATGCCAGCAACGTCATGGCCAGTGAGCCGAGCAGGTTGAGCGCAACGTTGGCCAGCGCCCAGGCAAAACGGCCGTCCTGCAGCAGATAAACGACTTCAAAGGAAAAGGCGGAAAAGGTGGTCAAACCGCCGCAAAACCCCGTCGTGATTAACAGCTTCAGCGTGGGATCGGCCGTGTTCATGCGCATAAACAACGCCATCGCCAGGCCGATAATAAAACAGCCGACCAGGTTCACGGCCAATGTGCCCAGTGGGATGTGGGCATGGAGCGGGTTCAACTTCACGTTCATTGCCCAGCGCAGTGCGCTGCCTAAACCACCACCAATAAATACAGCCAAAAAAGCGTTAAACATGATCAAAACAACCTTTCATAACAGATAGGGGAAAGTCACTCAGAAAGGCCCGGGCGCGACGCTACGCACCTCTCTGAGAGGTTACGTAGACATCATCAGCCGGTTAAGGCGGTTATGGAGGAATGCCATCTCCGTTCGCCAGCGCGGTTTTCCACCCTGGCGCAGCGATTTTACACTGGGCGCGGCCGTTTTTGTAGAGGCAGCTGCAAAAGAGGTGGGCGGCCGGCATTGGCCCCACGTTTTACCGGTTCCGCCAGGCGCATACGATCTCACTCTGTTACATGTTGCTGTTGTTTTACCCGGCTGAAAGCCGCTAAATAACAGCAGGCAAGGTTTGTTTTCTCGCTGCCGCAGGCAGCTATAATGAATAAAAGAAGGTGAGTATGGAAGGTATCAGTATTACCAAACTTCTGGTTATTGCGGTGTTGGTGGTGTTGCTGTTCGGCACCAGCAAACTGCGCACCCTGGGTGCGGATCTGGGCGCGGCGCTGAAAGGCTTTAAAAAAGCGGTCGGCGATGATTCGACAACGGCACAAAATAGCGCTGAGAATACGTCAGCACAGCCCGGCGTTGAGAAGAAAGATATCTAACGCGTTCGCCATTTCCTCCCGGCAATAAAAAACGGATGGCCCATCTGGGCATCCGTTTTTGTGTTTTTGCTGCGTGAAACGTAACAAAACATTACGTTTGTTTATTTCACTTCGATCCCTTTTGCCTGCAGATCCGCATGGTAAGAGGAACGAACAAACGGGCCGCATGCTGCATGGGTGAACCCCATCGCCAGCGCTTCTTCTTTCATCTCGTCGAACTCGGCTGGGCTGACGTAGCGCTGCACCGGCAGGTGGTGGCGGCTTGGCTGCAGGTATTGGCCCAGCGTCAGCATGGTGACGCCGTGGCGGCGCAGGTCACGCATTACTTCAACGATTTCTTTATTGGTCTCACCCAGGCCAACCATCAGGCCGGATTTGGTTGGGATTTCCGGATGCAGTGCTTTGAACCGTTCCAGCAGGCTCAGTGACCATTCATAGTTTGCGCCTGGGCGCACCTGGCGGTAGACGCGCGGCACGTTTTCCAGGTTGTGGTTGAATACGTCCGGCGGGCTGGCGTTCAGGATATCCAGCGCGCGGTCCATACGGCCACGGAAGTCTGGCACCAGGGTTTCGATCTTGATGTTCGGGCTTTTGGCGCGGATTGCGGTGATACAGTCGGCAAAGTGTTGGGCACCGCCGTCGCGCAGGTCGTCGCGGTCAACGGAGGTGATCACCACGTAGCGCAGGGCCATATCGGCGATGGTTTGCGCCAGTTTTTCCGGCTCGTTGTTATCCGGGGCGACCGGGCGCCCGTGCGCCACGTCGCAGAATGGGCAGCGGCGGGTGCAGATGGCGCCCAGGATCATGAAGGTTGCCGTGCCGTGGTTGAAGCATTCAGACAGGTTAGGGCAGGAGGCTTCTTCGCAGACCGAATGCAGGCCATTTTTGCGCATGGCTGCTTTGATACCCTGGATACGCGACGAATCGGCCGGGAGTTTAATTTTCATCCATTCGGGTTTACGTAACAGCTCCTGCCGTTCAGTGACCACCGTTTTTATCGGGATCAGCGCCATTTTATCGGCATCGCGGTATTTAACGCCGCGTTCCATCTGAATTGGTTTACTCATAGTCGTGCAGGTTCCAGTTACAAAAACGGCTTTTATCTATCAAAATCAGTAAAATAAAAGCAGCAGTAAAAAAATAGTAAAATTCTGGTGATACTATACCACTTTTACTGTGATCCATTCAGCCCCTCTTGTATCACGATCTCGGGCCATTCATCCTGCTGTTTTGTGCGCCTTTACGTCCGGTTTTCTGCCGTGACGCCTGTCACCCGTGCCGGTTGGGCATTGCGCCGCCTTGATGCCGGCGGCGCAGCGGTAAATGTTATTCGCCTATCGGTAAGTAGCCCTGCCAATGCGGTTTTGCCGGCTGGCCGTTTGGGTTTTCAACCAAGTGTAAATAGAACTTCCCGACTTTTTCCAGCAGCAGACAATCATCCACGTCTTTCAGATTATCTTTATGTTGGTGCGCCGCCCCTGAGAGCAATGCAGCAAGCGCTTTTTGTTTGGCGACGGCGGGGGTTTCAGCAACGAACAGATCGAATTCATGCAGTTCCGCCAGTGTGTCTGGGCTATAGCCGCCGACGTTGACGAAATAGAGCTTTTGGCTGCCCGGGTAAGGCTCGGTAGACAAGCGAATATCATAGCCATCCGCCCAGGTCAGTTGGGTGTAACCGTCGAGATGGATTTTATTTTTATCGCCAAACCAGGCCTCACGCAGCAAGGGGTAGGCATCTTCGGGTTTTTCAACGGCGGCGAATTGCACGTCGTGCACTTCGATATTCGATTTGCCTGCGTTGCCGCCGATATAGAACATATAAAAATTCATGCAGTTACGCTCTCCATTGGGTATCGATATATTAATTACTATATAACGAGTAATGGTATACAAAGCGGGTGGGTATGAAAAGTGGAGGATGAAAACAGGCGGCCCGCCTGTTTTGCGTGCTGCGGGGTTACTGGTAGTCGGCCAAGTGCCACGTGCGCGGTTCGATTTTCTGATAGCCGAGAAGATGCGCGAATGCTTTCACCAGCACCGGATGAACATCATCCAGCCCAACGCCTGCCGCCAGCGCGCTGATCTGCGTCATCTGCATGCCGGCATAGCCACAAGGGTTGATGCGCAGAAACGGGCTGAGATCCATCGCCACATTTAACGCCAGGCCGTGAAATGAACCGCCTTTGCGGATGCGTAACCCCAGCGAGCAGATTTTGCTGTCGCCCACGTACACGCCGGGCGCATCCGGCCGTGCGTGCGCCACAATGTCGAAATGGGCCAGCGTATTGATAATGGCGTTTTCAATGTGCGTGACCAACTGGCGCACGCCAAGCTTGTTGCGCTTGAGATCGATCATCACATACATCACTTGTTGGCCCGGCCCGTGATAGGTGACCTGGCCGCCGCGATCGCTTTGGATAACCGGGATATCCCCGGGCACCAGCAGGTGTTCCGCTTTGCCTGCCTGCCCCTGGGTGAACACCGGGTGGTGTTGCACCAGCCACAGTTCGTCGGGGGTATCGGCATTGCGGCGGTCGGCAAAGTTGTGCATCGCCTGGGAAACCGGCTCATACGGTTGCAACCCCAGTTGGCGCAAAATGATCGTATCGTGTTGCAAGTGGCTCATCGTCGGGCTATGTCTCGCATCGGGTAAGTATGATCTTTACGTGCGCGCGGCAAGCAGCCCAAGGCGGGCTACCTGCCGGGGCTTTACAGCACCATGCGGACAATTTCGATGTTGCCCAACTCTTCGTACAGCGTTTCCACCTGATCGATATGGGTCGCGGTGATGGTGATGGAAACGGAATGGTAGTTGCCTTTGCTGCTCGGTTTAACCTGCGGGGTGTAATCCCCGGGAGCATGGCGCTGCACCACTTCAACCACCTGGTCTACCAACTCGGGTTGTGCCAGGCCCATTACCTTGTAGGTGAATGTGCAAGGGAATTCGAGCAGTTCGTTCAGTTTAGTTTTCATGTGCGCTCCAGAAAGGGTGCCGCCACGGTGGTGGTGACAGTTGGGGATGCTAAAAATTATAACTCCCGACCAGGCGGGAGTTAATGTTAATCAGTAGATGGGGGCAAAACAGCCGTTTTCAAGGCTTAGCCGAACCAGTGGTGGAACATCAGCTTGATGTAATCCACGATGCGGCTGAAGAACCCGCCTTCTTTCACTTCGTTAAGCACCACCAGCGGGCGCTGATCAATCGTCTTGCCGTCCAACTGGAAGTTGATGCTGCCAACCACCTGGTTTTTCGCCAACGGCGCGTGGATTTCGGTGTTGTTCAGCACATAGCTGGCTTTCAGATCTTTCATGCGGCCGCGTGGGATTGTCAGGTAGACATCTTTATCCACCCCCAGCTCCACGCGATCGCTGTCGCCGAACCATACCGGCTCGGAGGCGAATTCTTTGCCGGCCTTCAGCGGTGCGACGGTTTCGAAGAAGCGGAAGCCCCAGGTCAGCAGCTTTTTGCTCTCGGTTTCGCGGCCTTTGAAGGTGCGCCCGCCTAATACTGCGGAGATCAGGCGCATTTGGCCTTCGGTCGCGGAGGCGACCAGGTTGTAGCCCGCGGCCTCCGTGTGGCCGGTTTTGATGCCATCCACATTCAGGCTGGTATCCCACAGCAGGCCGTTACGGTTCATCTGGCGGATATTGTTGAAGGTGAACTCTTTCTCTTTATAGATGGCGTATTCATCCGGCACGTCGCGGATCAACGCCTGGCCGATCAGCGCCATATCGCGCGCAGAGCTGAATTGGCCTTCTGCATCCAGGCCGTGCACGGTCTGGAAGTGGGTGTTCTGCAGGCCCAGCTGTTTAACGTAGGTGTTCATCAGGTTAACGAACGAATCCTGGCTGCCGGCGACGTAGTCGGCCATGGCCACGCAGGCATCGTTACCGGATTGCAGATTGATGCCGCGGATCAGTTTAGAGACCGGTACGCGATCGCCGGGTTTGAGGAACATCAGCGAAGAGCCTTTGAACACGGGGTTACCGGTCGCCCAGGCATCCTGGCCGATGGAGACGACGTCATCCTGGCCGATTTTGCCGGACTTCAGCGCCTGGCCGATGACATAACTGGTCATCATTTTGGTCAGGCTGGCAGGATCGCGCCGGGCATCGGCGTTGGATTCGGCCAGCACTTTACCGGAGTTGTAATCGATCAGGATATACGATGCCGCGTCAATCTGGGGAACACCCGGGATCATGGTTTTAAGGTTAACGTCATCAGCCTGCGCAACGGAAGAGGCGCTCATCGCGATAACGGTGCCGAGCGCTATGCTCTTGATTAAGCGAAAAGAAGTTAAATGTTTCATGATCGGGACTACGACATCCGTGAAAGTAAGTGAAAAAACGAGCCACACTATAACAGATGGGATCCCGGCAGGCATCAGGCATTCGTGCAGCAGCGTTGGGGTTTCCCCGTTTTAGCTGCAAGAAAATGTTTCAGCTAAATAACGGTTTGCTGGGCCGGTGGCCTGCCGGGCATCTTGATTCAGGGTGCGGCGGTAATAAATGATTGCTGCTGGGCTTGCGAGGCGAGCCGTTGCTGCAGTTGTTCGGCCTGTTGGCGGCTGCTAAATGGCCCCATCTGGACGCGGTACATCGCACCGCTGGCGGAAACCTTGCCGGGCACGCCGAACTGCTGGCTCAGCTTTTGCTGCCAGGCTTGCGCCCGCTCTGCGTTGCTCAATGCGCCAACCTGCACGACATAGCCGCCGGTGCTGTTGCTCACCGCCGGGGCTGCCACCGGTGCGGCCGCGGCTGCCGGTGCTGGGCTGCTTACAGGAGCCGGTTGCGGCTCGGCGCTTTCCAGCACGCCTGCCGGCAGGGCGCTTGGCGCCCCCAGGAAGCCGCTGCGGCTGTTGCCGCCGTTCAGGGTGCTGTTGTCTATCGGGCGTACGGCGGTGTTGTCAGCCACGGGCGTTTCCTGTTGCATTGGGGTGCCCATGGCGCTGCTGCCCAGGTCTGGGCGGGCGGGCAGCGCATAGCTTTGTTTGGCGACCACGGTGCCGATGGTGCCTGGGCCGCTCAGCGTGCCATCCGGAGCGACGTTGATGAAATCAACCTTCACTTTGGTGTTATTGGACAGGTTGAGGCGCTCGGCCGCCGCCTTGGACAAATCGATAATCCGCCCTGGGGTATAAGGCCCGCGATCGTTAACCCGCACCACCAGTTGGCGGCCGTTGGCCAGGTTGGTGACGCGCACGTAGCTTGGGATTGGCAACGTTGGGTGTGCAGCCGTTAAGGCGTTGGGATCAAACTGTTCGCCGATGGCGGTGCTGTTGCCGTTGGCTTCTTCGCCATACCACGAGGCCAGGCCGCTTTGGCTGAAGTTTTGTGGATCTTTGATGATACGGTAAGTGTCGCCATTAACCTTATAATCCTGCAGCGTGCCAGGGTTATAGGGTTCATAGTGAGGCTCCACGCCGCCGATTTCCACCACCGGCCCGTTGTATGGCTGCGGCGGCGCCTGCTGTTCTGTGGTCGTGGTGGTACAGGCTGCAAGCAGCATTGCCGATACCACGACCCCTAGCCATTCCTTACGCATTGCACACCTCTTATAAACTTTTAGACAGCATTTTCCGATGCGTGTGGATCGACATCACGATGCCGAACCCAGCCATCAGCACAATCAGCGCCGAACCGCCGTAGCTCACCAGAGGCAAAGGTACGCCAACTACCGGTAAAATGCCACTGACCATACCAATGTTAACAAACACATAGACGAAGAGAATCAGCATCAGGCCGCCCACCATCACGCGGCCGAAGGTTGTCTGCGCCTTGGCCGCAATGATCAGGCCGCGCAGGATAACCAGCAGGTACAGCGCCAGCAGTACCAGAACGCCAATCAGGCCGAGCTCTTCCGCCAGCACGGCGAAGATAAAGTCGGTATGGCGTTCAGGCAAAAATTCTAATTGGGATTGGGTGCCGTGCAGCCAGCCTTTGCCCGACAGGCCGCCGGAGCCGATGGCGATTTTCGACTGGATAATGTGGTAGCCGGCGCCGAGCGGATCGCTTTCCGGATCGAGCAGCATCATCACGCGCGCGCGCTGATAATCATGCATCAGGAAAAACCACAGCACCGGGACAAACGCGGCCACCAGCAGGGCGGCAACGGCGATCAGTTTCCAACTCATGCCGGAGAGGAACAGCACGAACAGGCCGGAGGCGGCGATCAGGATCGCGGTGCCGAGATCGGGCTGGGCGGCCACCAACAGGGTGGGCAGGAAAATCAGCACCAGCGCAATACCGGTGTTTTTCAGCGACGGCGGGCAAACGTCACGGTTCATAAAGCGCGCGACCATAAGCGGCACGGCGATTTTGGCAATTTCCGAAGGCTGAAAGCGCACGAAGCCCAGATCCAGCCAGCGCTGCGCGCCCTTACTGATCTGGCCGAAGGCATCGACCAGAATCAGCAGGAAAACGCAAAAGATATACAAATAGGGCGCCCAGCTTTCATATACCCTGGGCGGGATCTGCGCCATGACCGCCATCACAATCAGCCCCATCAGGATCTGGCCGATTTTTCGCTCCATCATGCCGATATCCTGGCCGCTGGCGCTCCACATCACAAAGGCGCTGTATACCAGCAGCGCCAGGATGAACAGGAGAAACGTGGGGTCGATATGGATTTTGGTCCAGATCGTGCCTTTTTGTTGACTGTCAGTCATGATCCGTTAGTCACCTTCTGTACCGGGCGGGACAGGCGCCGCGACCGGTAGTTGCGTATTGTTATCGCCCAGCAGGATGTGGTCGAGGATCTGGCGGGTGATGGTACCCACCGCCGGGCCAGAACCGCCGTTTTCCAGAATAATGGCGACTGATACTGTCGGGTTATCGTAAGGTGCAAAGGCGGTCATCAGCTTGTGATCGCGCAGGTGCTCCGCCAGCTTATGTGCGTTATAGGTTTCATAGCCGAATACCTGTGCGGTACCCGATTTTGCCGCGGCTTTGTACGGTGTGCCTTCAAAATACTTGCGCGCCGTGCCGTTAGGCCGGTTGGCCACGCCGTACATACCGTCTTTGGCGATTTCCCAGAAGCCGGAGTGAATGTCGCCAATCTGCGTATGCTGTTCCTGGGCATAGGGCACCTGTTCGCCGTTGACCCGGGTGGCCTGCAGCAAGTGCGGCACCTTGACACTGCCGTCGTTAATCAGCGTATTCAGCGCTTTGGACATTTGGATCGGGGTGGCGGTCCAGTAGCCCTGGCCGATGCCCACCGGGATGGTGTCCCCCTGATACCACGGTTTCTTGAAGCGCTTAAACTTCCATTCACGCGTCGGCATCAGCCCGGAGCGCTCTTCGGACAGATCGATGCCGGTGTATTGCCCGTAGCCGAATTTGGTCAGCCACTCGGACAGACGATCGATGCCCATGTCGTAGGCAACCTGGTAGAAGAAGGTATCGGCGGACTCTTCCAGCGCTTTGGTCACGTTAAGGCGGCCGTGGCCCCATTTTTTCCAGTCGCGGAAGCGTTTTTCAGAGCCGGGCAACTGCCACCAGCCGGGATCGAACACCACGGTATTTTTGGTGATCACCCCGGCGCTGAGCGCCGAGACGGAGATATAGGGTTTCACCGTGGAAGCCGGCGGATAGACCCCCTGCGTGGCGCGGTTGATCAGCGGGCGGTTTGGATCGTTCAGCAACCCCTGGTATTCCTTGCTCGATATGCCGTCCACAAACAGGTTGGGATCGTAGCTTGGCGTGGAGACCAGCGCCAGAATACCGCCGGTGCGTGGATCGCTCACCACCACTGCCGCGCGGCTGTTCACCAGCAGCTGTTCAATATAACGCTGCAGGTTGAGATCCAGCGTCAGGTAAATATCCTGCCCGGCGGAAGGCGGCTGTTCATGCAACTGGCGGATGACCCGGCCGCGGTTATTCACCTCGACTTCTTCATAGCCGGTTTTACCATGCAACACGTCTTCGTAATAGCGTTCAATGCCCAGTTTGCCGATGTCATGCGTGGCGGCGTAATTGGCCAGCTTGCCGTCTTTATCCAGCCGTTCCACGTCGCGATCGTTAATTTTCGATACGTAGCCGATGACGTGGGTGAGCGCCGAGCCGTAAGGGTAATAGCGGCGCTGGTAGCCCTTCACCTCAACGCCGGGGAAGCGGAACTGGTTGACGGCAAAGCGCGCGACCTGCACTTCGGTGAGCGCCGTTTTTACCGGGATGGAAACAAAGCGGCGCGAGCGTTTGCGCTCTTTTTCAAAGTTGGCGATGTCTTCATCGGTAAGATCGACAATGGGCCGCAGCGCCTGCAAGGTGGCTTTCAGATCGTCGACCTTTTCCGGCATCAGTTCTAGCTGATAGATGGTGCGGTTAAGTGCCAGCGGGGTGCCGTTGCGATCGTAAATAATGCCGCGGCTGGGCGCGATCGGCACCAGCTTGATGCGGTTCTCGTTGGAACGGGTACGGTAATCTTCAAAGCGCAGGATCTGCAGGTTGTACAGATTGGCGATCAGAGTGCCTGTCAGCACCAGAATGACAAAGAACGCCACCAGGGCGCGGCGTACAAACAGGGCTGATTCAGCCGTATAGTCGCGAAAAGGGTTGCGTTCTATTTTCATCCCGCTGCTTTATTCACTCTGTCACTGTCATCACCGGTTATTCCCGATGATAAGGATGATTTGTTGTTATGCTCCAGGCGCGGTACAGGCTTTCGGCAACCAGTACGCGCACTAACGGGTGGGGCAGCGTCAGCGGCGACAGCGACCAGCTTTGCTCTGCCGCGGCCTTGCAGGCAGGCGCCAACCCTTCCGGGCCGCCGATCAACAGGCTGACATTGCGGCCATCCTGCTTCCAACGCTCAAGCTGCTGCGCCAACTGCGGCGTTTCCCACGGGGTGCCGGGGATATCCAGCGTGACGATGCGGTTGCCCTTGCCGACGGCGGCCAACATTTGCTCGCCTTCCTTTTCCAGTATGCGTTTGATATCGGCATTTTTGCCGCGTTTGCCCGCCGGGATCTCGGTCAGCTCAAACGGCATATCTTTGGGAAAGCGGTGCAGGTAATCCATAAAGCCGGTGTGCACCCAGTCCGGCATTTTGGTGCCGACGGCGACCAGTTGCAATTTCACCGTTTAACTCCAGAGCTTTTCCAGTTCATACAGGCGGCGGCTGTCTTCCTGCATCACGTGCACGATCACATCGCCCAGATCCACGACCACCCAGTCAGAAATACTCTGGCCTTCTACCCCCAGAGGGATCAAGCCGGCAGCGCGGGATTCCTGTACAACGTGATCGGCAATGGACATCACATGGCGGCTGGAGTTACCGGTGCAGATGATCATGCAGTCGGTGATGCTGGATTTACCCTGAACGTTCAGAGCAATTATGTCTTGGCCTTTCAGGTCATCAATCTTATCGATGACGAAGTCTTGGAGCGCTTTACCTTGCAAAGGTTCCCCCTCTGGTGTTTTTTGTTCATTCAGCGTAGGCGGGCAATCACCCGCGTACGGCCAATATTCATGGTAATCGGCAGAACGCTGCCGTTAGACGTGGGCGAGCCAGTGTTGCCAGGGCTTCCAGCCGTTACCGGAAAAATAGCGGCGCAGTATAGCATGCACCTTTGGCTAACGATATAAACCCTGCAACTCGATATAGCGTTGCACCGAGCGGGGCAGCAGATCGTCACAACTGATGCCCTGGTGCCGCCGATCGCGGATCTCGGTGGCGGAAATATCCAGCAATGGTGTGTCCGCCAGATAGATGGCGCCCTGCGGCCGTTGGCGCAATAAGGCGCTGTCCGTCACCTGGTGTTGTTCCAGCCACTGTTGCAGCGCCGGCGTATCCATGTGGTCGCGGTAGCCCGGGCGCGCCAGCACCAGCAGATGACAGTAGGTTAACAGATCCTGCCAGCGGTGCCACTTGTGCAATGTCAGCAATGAGTCCTGGCCGATAATAAACGCCAGCGGTTGGGCCGCGCCGCGTTCTTTACGGATCGCTTCCAGCGTTTCGATGGTATAGGAAGGGGTGGTGCGGTGCAGTTCGCGATCGTCAACGGTGAACAGCGGGTTATCGGCGATCGCCAGTTCGACCATTTTCAAACGCTGCCGGGCATTGGCTTCCGGCTGCGGCCGGTGCGGCGGCACATGGTTTGGCAATAGCGTAACCTGTTTCAGCCCGACTTCTTCCGCCAGCGCTTCAACCGGGCGCAGGTGGCCGTAGTGGATCGGATCAAACGTGCCGCCGAATAGGGCGTGCAGCGTGGTGATAGGTTCTGCGTTATCAGACATCAGAAAGACTCGTGGCCAAAGGTTTGCCGCACAGCAGCATCGACAGGGTTTCCAATTCCGGCCAGACGGTCTGACCATAGTCCTGCTTTAGGGTCAGTTCTACCTGCGCCAGCAGGTGCACGGCCTGTTGCAACTGGGCCCCGGACAGGCGCTGCAGCGCCTGGGTGATCAGGTTGCGGCGGTTCTGCCACACTTTGTGCTGATCGAACAGCGTGCGCAACGGCGTGGTCGCCATGCGCCGCTGCAGCGTCAATAACAGCAGTAATTCACGCTGCAGGGTGCGCAGCAGGATCGCCGGTTCGGCGTCTTCCTGCTGCAACTGGCGCAGGATATGCCAGGCGCGTTTGCTTTTCCCCGCCAGCAGGGCATCCAGCCAGTGATAGGGGGTGAAGTGGGCGGCGTCGTTCACCGCCTGCTCAACGCGGGGCAGCGGCAGTTTGCCGTCTGGGTACAGCAGTGCCAGGCGTTCCAGCGCCTGCGCCAGCGCCAGCAGGTTGCCTTCATAGCAATAGCACAGCAGTTGATTGGCGGCATCGTCGAGCGCCAGCCCCATGGCTTTGGCGCGCGCGGCGACCCAGCGTGGCAACTGCGCCTGCTCCGGCGTTTGGCAGACCACGTATGCGCCCTTGGGCGCCAGCGCCTTGAACCAGGCGCTGTTCTCCTGCGCCTTGGTCAGGCGCGGGCCACGCAGGATCAGCAGAATGTCATCGTGCAGTAGCCCGGCCAGTTTGACCAGTTGTTCGCCGATCGGCGCCGTTGGGCCGCTATCCGGGAAGATCAGCAGCAGCGTCTGGCGGCTGGCGAACAGGCTCATTGACTGGCACAGGTTAAAAATAGCGCCCCAGTCGGTGTGGGGATCGAGCGTGATGCTGTAATGCTCGCTGAACTGTTGCTGCTGCGCCGCCTGGCGGATTACATCCTGGCTTTCCTGCAGCAGCAGCGGTTCATTTCCGCTTAACACATAACAAGCGCGCAACCCCTCACGGAGTTGCGCGGCAAGTTGTTCTGGATAGAGGCGGGTCATTGGGCTACGCGGCTTTCCGCTTTGTTAGCGGCGGCCTTATGCTGAGCGTCTTCCTCGGCGGCATGCACCGACAACAGTTTACGCACCAGCTGCTGAGCGGCCTGCTCACGCATTTCCTGCAGGATGATTTCCTGCTCGGAATCTTTCGCCAGCGCGGTCAGCGGGTTATCGAAGAAAGAGCGGAACACGCTAACGCTGAGCGGATAAACATCGTGGCCAGGGATCAACACCTGAGCGTGGACATTCATCACCAACTGGTATTCCGCGGTTTTCCCATCCTGGAAGATGGAAACCGTATCCTGGCCCACGGTGGAGCCCGTGATGCGCAGGGAAGGAATATCCTTGCGCATCGCGTCTTTGACAATGGTTACATCGTTCAGGCGCAGTTGCTCACGCACGGCGCGGGTTAGCGGCCCGTAAGGATCGTAGCTGTCCAGCAGCATGGTTTTCATTTCAGCCGGGATCTGCGTGGTGCCGCGCAGGTGGAAACCACAGCCGGCGGTGACCAGCACCGCCAACCCCAGCAACAACGTGATAATACGATGTCGCACAACGCCTCCTTGTTTAACCCACAACCAGGTTAAGCAGTTTGCCTGGAATATAGATCACCTTACGCACGGCAACCCCTTCCAGATATTTCGCCACCAGATGTTCCTCTGCAGCGCGTTCGCGTACCTGCTGTTCGGTTGCATCGGCCGGCACGGTGATTCTGGCGCGGACTTTACCGTTAACCTGTACCACCACCAGTTTGGAGTCTTCAACCATCGCGGCTTCATCAGCCACAGGCCACGGCGCGGTGTCGATATCGCCTTCGCCGCCCAGCGCCTGCCACAGGTTGAAGCTGAAGTGTGGCGTGAACGGATACAGCATGCGCACCACGGCCAGCAGCGCTTCTTGCATCAGGGCGCGATCCTGTGCGCTTTCCAGCGGCGCACGGCCCAGCTTGTTCATCAGCTCCATAATCGCTGCGATAGCGGTGTTGAAGGTCTGGCGGCGGCCGATATCGTCGGTCACTTTGGCGATGGTTTTGTGCAGATCGCGGCGCAGCGCTTTCTGATCTTCATCCAGCGCGGCAACGTCCAATGCCTGAACGGCACCGTTACCGGTGTGATCGTAAGCCAGTTTCCAGACGCGTTTCAGGAAGCGGTTTGCCCCTTCGACGCCGGATTCCTGCCATTCAAGGGTCATTTCCGCCGGTGAGGCGAACATCATGAACAGGCGCACGGTGTCCGCACCGTATTTTTCTACCATCTCTTGTGGGTCGATGCCGTTATTTTTCGACTTCGACATTTTGCTCATGCCGGCATAGACCACTTCACGGCCCTGCTTATCGGTCGCTTTGACGATACGGCCTTTGTCATCGCGCTCGACGGTCACATCAACCGGGGAAACCCAAATGCGTTCGCCGCTGTTGCCGGTGTAGTAGAAGGCATCCGCCAGCACCATCCCCTGACACAACAGGCGTTTGGCCGGCTCGTCGGAATCCACCAGGCCGGCGTCGCGCATCAGCTTGTGGAAGAAACGGAAATACATCAGGTGCATGATCGCGTGTTCGATACCGCCCACGTACTGATCCACCGGCAGCCAGTAGTTGGCCGCGGCCGGATCGAGCATACCTTTGTCGTACTGTGGGCAGGTGTAACGCGCATAGTACCAGGAGGACTCCATAAAGGTGTCGAAGGTATCGGTTTCACGCAGCGCAGGCTGCCCGTTGACGGTGGTTTTCGCCCATTCTGGATCGGCTTTGATCGGGCTGGTGATGCCGTCCATCACCACGTCTTCAGGCAGGATCACCGGCAGTTGATCTTCCGGCGTCGGTATTACGGTACCGTCTTCCAGCGTGACCATCGGGATCGGCGCGCCCCAGTAACGCTGGCGGGAAACGCCCCAGTCACGCAGGCGGTAGTTAACCTTGCGTTGGCCCACGCCCTGCGCCACCAGTTTATCGGCGATGGCGTTAAAGCCGGCTTCGTGATCCAGCCCATCGAACTCGCCGGAGTTGAACAGCGTGCCTTTATCGGTCATCGCCGCCTGGCTGACGTCCGGCGCGCTGCCGTCCAGATTACGGATCACGGGTTTGATGGTCAGGCCATATTTGCTGGCGAACTCCCAGTCGCGCTGGTCATGGGCAGGAACCGCCATGACCGCGCCGGTGCCGTATTCCATCAGCACGAAGTTGGCTACCCAGATCGGCAGCTTTTCACCGTTCAGCGGATGGATGGCATACAGGCCGGTGGCCATGCCTTTTTTCTCCATGGTGGCCATTTCAGCTTCGGCAACCTTGGTATTGCGGCACTCTTCGATGAAGGCGGCCAGTTCCGGGTTGTTTGCCGCACCCTGCTGCGCCAGCGGGTGGCCGGCGGCAACGGCCACGTAGGTGGCGCCCATAAAGGTATCCGGGCGGGTGGTGTAAACCGTTACTTTCTCATCGCTGCTGGCGACATCAAAGGTGATTTCAACCCCTTCGGAGCGGCCAATCCAGTTGCGCTGCATGGTTTTCACCTGCTCCGGCCAGCTTTCAAGCGTGTCCAGATCGTTGAGCAGTTGATCGGCGTAAGCGGTGATTTTGATGAACCACTGTGGGATTTCTTTGCGCTCGACCTTGGTGTCACAGCGCCAGCAGCAGCCGTCGATAACCTGTTCGTTGGCCAGCACGGTCAGATCGTGCGGGCACCAGTTCACCGCAGAGGTTTTCTTGTAAACCAGGCCTTTTTCATACAGCTTGGTGAAGAACCACTGTTCCCAGCGGTAATAGTCGGGTTTGCAGGTGGCGATCTCGCGATCCCAGTCATAGCCGAAGCCCAGCAGTTTCAGCTGGTTCTTCATGTATTCGATGTTGTCGTAAGTCCACGGCGCCGGCGCCGTATTGTGTTTTACCGCAGCACCTTCCGCCGGTAGACCGAATGCATCCCAGCCAATCGGCTGCAGCACGTTTTTACCCAGCATACGCTGGTAGCGCGAGATGACGTCACCGATAGTGTAGTTACGCACGTGCCCCATGTGCAGACGCCCGGATGGGTACGGCAGCATCGACAGGCAGTAATACTTTTCCTTGCTGGAATCTTCGGTAACTTTGAATGTTTGCTTCTCTTGCCAGTGAAGCTGTACGTTCGGCTCTATGTCTTCTGGACGGTATTGCTCTTGCATGGCGGCTGGTGGTCCTATAGGTGTAAAACACTATACCTTCTGCCTTCGCGCACGCAGCCTGACTGGCCGCGCCTTGAAGCCCATCGGGTATAAATCCGTAGCTTTTGGTTTATAGATAGATCCGCATAGCATAGCTGATAAGGGCTCTTGGCAACAACACTAAGCGTTTCCGAGCCGCCGGATTTAAAAATCCCCGCTACGATCGGGTTCACATTTGTACAATTGCGCCGCAAGCGAGTGACATCAGTAATTTACGGCTAAAATGGTAGGGGGTAACGTAGGAAGACATCCTGTCGCATCGCTTCACGAGGAGAGACTATGAACAAGGTAACTGAGCATTACCGGGAATTGCTGTCATCACTCACAGAACGTTTGAAGGCGGGGGAACGTGATATCGATGCATTGGTCGCCAGCGCCGAACAGCGGCTGAACGCCGCCGGGGATATGACACGTACCGAGATCGCACAGCTTACCCAGGCCGTCCGGCGCGATCTGGAAGAGTTCGCCAGAAGCTATGGCGAGAACCAGGAAGATTTTACCGACAGCGTTTTTATGCGGGTGATTAAAGAGAGCCTGTGGCAGGAGTTGGCGGATATCACCGATAAAACCCAGCTTGAGTGGCGGGAAGTGTTCAAAGACGTGAGCCACCACGGGGTTTATCACAGCGGCGAGGTGGTCGGGCTGGGCAATCTGGTGTGTGAGAAATGCCATTATCATCTGGCTTTTTACACGCCGGAGGTGTTGCCGCTCTGCCCAAAATGCGGGCATGACCAGTTCCAGAGGCGGCCGTTTGAGCCTTGAGCCCTCACCCCAACCCTCTCCCGGAGGGAGAGGGAGCAGCCCGGCGTTGTGGGCTGGTGGGGTGACTAAAACTCGTCTGGCGAAGCTAAAGTGATGGCTGTTCTGCGGCATGTATCGTCGCACCGGCCGGTTCCCTCTCCCTTGGGGAGAGGGCTAGGGTGAGGGGGCAAATGAGCTTAAGGCCGGTTCCTTCTATCGGTGGGTAGGTAGTCGCACGGTTCGGTTTCCTCACCCTTGGGGAGAGGGTGAGGGGGAAAATGAGTTTAAGGCCGGTTCCCTCTCTCGGTGGTTAGGTAGTCGCACGGTTCAGTTCCCTCTTCCTTGGGGAGAGGGCTAGGGTGAGGGGGAAAATGAGCTTAAGGCTGGCTCCCTCTCTCGGTGGGTAGGGAGTCGCACGGTCCAGTTCCCTCTCCCTTGGGGAGAGGGTTAGGGTGAGGGGGTAAATGAGCTTAAGGCTGGTTCCCTCTCTCGGTGGGTAGGTAGTTGCACGGTTCAGTTCCCTCTCCCTTGGGGAGAGGGCTAGGGTGAGGGGAAGCCGGTTCAATAACGAGAAACGCACTCCACCAGTAAATCCACAAAGCCGGCGCGATCGATATGCGTCAAGACTTCCACATTGGCCGGCTTGCCGTTTTGCTGGAACTCATCCGCTACTGTCTGGCCCAGGGTATACTCTCCCTTGGTTTCCACCCCCACCCACAGCTGGCGGCTGTTGAACAGTTCCGGCGCCAGCAGCCAGGCGATGGTGCAGGGATCGTGCATGGCGGCGCCCGGCAGGCCGCGCGGGTGCTGAAGATAAAGCGGCAGATAGAAATCCAGCATTTCAGCCACCGCCGTGGCGACCGGGTTGCCGATGGTGCGGATGCGTTCGGCTTCTTGCGGCAACACCAGCGCCTGATGGGTCACGTTAAGGCCGGCCATCACCAGCGGAACGCCAGACTGCAGGACGATTTCGGCGGCTTCCGGATCCACATAAATATTAAATTCCGCCACCGGCGTGGCGTTGCCGGCGTGTATCCCGCCGCCCATAAACACAATCTGCTCGATGCGCGGCTTCAGTTCGCTATGCTGGGCCAGCAGCAGGGCTATATTGGTCATCGGGCCGGTAACCACCAGCGTTATCGGCACCGGCGCGCTGCGCAGCAGGCTGGCGATCAGCTCTACTGCGCTCTGCTTTACCGGGCTGCAGCCCGGCGTCGGCAGGTGAGTATTGCCCATGCCGGTTTTTCCATGGACATGCTCGGCGATCACCAGTTCGCGCATCAGCGGTTTGTCCGCGCCGGCGGCGACGGGAATATCCGTGCGCTGCATCAGCGTCAGCAAGCCGAGGGTATTGTGCAGCGTTTTTTCCGGCGTTTGGTTGCCGGCGGAGGTGGTGACGGCTTTTACATCCAGCGTGGGTGAACGCAACGCCATCGCCAGGGCAATGGCGTCATCAAGGCCGGGATCGCAATCGATAATAATAGGGCGGGGCATCTGTTATCTCCTTGGCCGGGGTTACCTCAGCAGCATAGCGCTGATGGGCACGGCGTTTCTCTTCCTCAATCTGGTTTGGGCAACATAACGAAAGCAAGCGCCCCGCAAGGGGCGCTTGAAGAGGACGATCAGTGCAGGATTTTCGCCAGGAAATCTTTGGCGCGGTCAGATTCCGGGTTAGTGAAGAAATCATCTTTTTTACGGTCTTCGACGATTTTGCCTTCGTCCATAAAGATCACGCGGTGCGCCACTTTGCGGGCAAAGCCCATTTCGTGGGTGACCACCATCATGGTCATGCCTTCCTGCGCCAGCTCAACCATTACGTCCAGCACTTCGTTGATCATTTCCGGATCCAGTGCCGAAGTGGGTTCGTCGAACAGCATGGCGATAGGATCCATACACAGCGCGCGCGCAATCGCCACACGCTGTTGCTGGCCGCCGGAAAGTTGCGCCGGGTACTTATCCGCATGCGACGACAGGCCAACGCGCTGCAGCAGCTTCAGGCCCTTGTCGCGTGCGGCGGCCTTATCGCGTTTGAGAACCTTCACCTGCGCCAGGATCAGGTTTTCGATGATCGACAGGTGCGGGAACAGTTCGAAATGCTGGAATACCATGCCGACCTTGGAACGCAGATGCGCCAGGTTGGTTTTTTTATCGTTCACCTGCGTGCCGTTCACCAGGATTTCCCCTTTCTGAATCGGCTCCAGGCCATTGACGGTTTTAATCAGGGTAGACTTGCCCGAGCCGGAAGGACCGCAGACGACGACTACCTCACCTTTTTTTACTTCCGTGGAGCAATCAGTCAGCACCTGAAAGTGGCCATACCATTTAGAAACGTTTTTCAGGGAAATCATCAAACTGTCCTTTTCTTCAAATAGCTTACCAACGCCGAGGCGGCAAGGCTGATAACAAAATAGACGAGACCGACGAACAGGATCATTTCAACCTGCGTGCCGTCGCGCTCGCCAATCGTCGTGGCGGTACGGAAGAAATCCGCCAGGCTCAGCACATACACCAGTGAGGTATCCTGGAATAGCACGATGCCCTGCGTCAGCAGCAGCGGCACCATGGCGCGGAATGCCTGCGGCAGGATAACCAGTTGCATCGATTGCCAATGGGTCATACCCAGCGCCAGGGCGGCTGAAGATTGGCCACGGGAGATGCTCTGGATACCGGCACGGATAATTTCCGAATAATAAGCCGCTTCAAACAGGGAAAAGGCTACCATAGCCGAAATCAGGCGAATATCGGTTTTCGGCGACAGTCCCAGAACCTGTTGCAAAAAGCTCGGCACCACCAGGTAGAACCACAGCAGCACCATCACCAGGGGCACGGAGCGGAACAGGTTGACGTACAGCATCGCGAACCAACTGATCGGCTTAATCGGCGACAAACGCATCACCGCCAGAATCGTGCCCCAGATGATACCGAAAATCACCGCCGTAACGGTAATTTTCAGCGTGACGCCCAGCCCCTGTAACAGGTAAGGGAAGCTTGGGACAATGGAACCCCAATCAAATTCGTACATTATTTACTCCCCATGTTGCCTGGCAACCGCACTTTCTGTTCGACGAAACGCATGATTATCATAATGACGGCGTTAATGCCGATATAAGCCAGCGTGATTGCAGTAAAGGATTCATAGGCGTGCGCGGAGTAATCGAGCAACTTATTGGCCTGGGCGGCCATATCCACCAGCCCGATCGTTGAGGCGATGGCGGAGTTTTTCACCAGGTTCAGCATTTCAGAGGTAATGGGCGGCACGATAACGCGGTAGGCGTTCGGCAGCAGCACATAACGGTAGGTTTGCGGCAACGTCAGGCCCATGGCGAGCCCGGCGGCTTTCTGGCCGCGCGGCAATGACTGAATGGCGGCGCGAACCTGTTCGCACACGCGTGCTGCGGTAAACAGCCCCAGGCAGACGGTTGAGCAAACGAAGAACTGCGTGTTGGGGTCGATCTCGGTTTTAAACCACATGCCGATATCCACCGGCAGCAGTTCAGGAACCACCAGATACCAGATAAAGAATTGCACAATCAACGGTACGTTACGGAACAGCTCCACGTAACAGGTACCCAGGGAAGAAAGAAAGCGGTTAGGCACGGTTCGCAGAATACCGAACAGAGAACCGACAAAAAAAGCGATGATCCAAGCACAGATGGAGAGAGCTACCGTCACCTGAAAGCCGGACCACAGCCAGCCAAGGTAGGTGGTATTCCCAAACGGGGCCTGCTGCAGGAAGATACCCCAGTTCCAATCTATTGACATAAAAAACTCCGTTAAGCGGGTACAGAGCACCCCAAACATTGATGACTTTCAGTATTTTTGGCCTTTTGCCGCCAGTTTGGTTTTCCTGGCTTATTGGCGAAATGCCGATAGTGAGTAAAACGGGGAGAAGCGGGAGGGGAACGGCCCCCCGCTGCCTGTCTGTCCCAGCCATCAACCAGGCCGGCCAGGTTTTGGCCTGGCCGGCGCTGTTTTTCAACTTACTGAACTGCTTTATCGTTAGGCGCTTTGAACAGCTGTTTCATGTCGTCGGACAGTTCGAAATTCATGTTAAGGTTTTTTGGTGGAATCGGTTGTTGGAACCATTTATCAAACCATTTGGCGGCTTCACCGGAGGTTTGCGCCTGGGCGATGGTGTCATCAACCAGCTTTTTGAACTGCGGATCGTCTTTGCGCAACATACAGCCATAGGCTTCTTTGGATTGCGGCGTGCCGACGATCACCCAGTCACCCGGTTTTTTCGCTTTTGCACGTTCACCGGCCAGCAGGGCGTCATCCATCATGAAGGCAACAGCACGGCTGCTTTCCAGCGTACGGAAAGAGTCGCCATGATCTTTGGCGCTGATAATGCGCATCTTCATTTTGTCGTTGTCATTCAGCTTGTTCAGCAGAATTTCAGAGGTGGTGCCCGAGGTAACGACCACGGTTTTGCCGGCCAGGTCTTTAAAGTCTTTGATGTCGGAGCCTTTTCTCACCAACAGGCGGGTACCGATCTCAAAGATGGTATTGGAGAATGCCGCCTGTTGCTGGCGCTCCAGGTTGTTGGTGGTGGAACCGCACTCGTAGTCGTAAGTGCCGTTTTGCAGCAGCGGGATACGGTTTTGCGAGGTGATAGGCAGCATTTTCACCTGCAGGTTGGGTTCGTTCAGCTCTTTCTTGATGGCATCAACGATCAGGTTGGAATACTCCTGGGAGTAGCCCACCACTTTCTGTTGGTTGTCGTAATAGGAGAAAGGTACTGACGATTCGCGGTGACCAACAACAATCACGCCGTTGTCTTTAATCTTTTTAAGCGTACCGGTCAGCTCTTCCGCATGGGCGACGCTACTTGCCATACCGATCAGCAGTAACGATAACGCCAATTTACGCATTTGCATGGTCCAACTCCTTTGCTGTTGTGATGGCTTTGGCTAAAACGCGCCAAGTTTAAACGGTTGCTTTTTGCTCTGTTATAAAGATAGCCCCGGAACAGATTACCGTTTGAAAATAGTCGATTGTGAACAGATTGAAACTAAAATGTTTCGTTTTTTGCGACATCAAACGCACCAAATTAATGCATAAAAGGCGCTTGGCACCAATAAAGTGCATGCTATGCTCCGGCATTGTGCTAATCGGCCGTTAAATGTCACCAAAAGTAAACCTGCGATAAATCACGAGATAACTAAAGCAAGGAGTGTGCCAGCCTTGCTGGTTGTACGGGGGAGGGAGTCGCCTGCAGGTGCCTTCGCAGGCGGATTTGCGGATGGCAGGCACAGTGCGCTGTGCCTGCCTGCGGGTTAACGTTTGCCGCGGCGCCAGCCGGCGATCAGCGCTAGCGCGCCCAGCAGCGCGGTGATGATCCAGACGGGCATTGCACCAAAACGGGCATAGGGCGTGATGCCGCGGGTGGGGGTCACGTTGACGGCCAGTACGCCACGGGTGAACTGCGGGATACTGGCCATCACCTCGCCGGTTGGCCCGACGGCGGCGGTGATACCGTTGTTAGTGCTGCGCAACAGCGGGCGGCCCAATTCCAATGCGCGCATGCGCGCCATCTGGAAATGCTGCCACGGGCCGATCGAATGGCCGAACCAGGCGTCGTTGGAGATGGTCAGCAGGAAGTCGGTATCCGGGCGGAAGTTATCGCGCACCTGTTGGCCCAGCACAATTTCATAGCAAATCGCCGCCGTTAGCTTGAGCCCCCGCACGCTCAACGCTGGCTGCACGTAGCCGCCGCGGCTGAAAGATGACATCGGCAAATCAAAGAACGGCGCCAGCGGCCGCAGCAGGGTTTCCAGCGGCACAAACTCGCCGAAGGGGACCAGATGGTGCTTATCGTAGCGGTTTTGCGCCGGATAACGGTATGGCGTTGGTTCGCCGAGCACAATGGCGCTGTTGAAGATCTGGTTGCCTTGCGGCGTGGCCCGCACATCGACAATGCCGGTCACCAGGCTGCTGTTTTTCGCCCGCATCAGATCGTCCACCATGGTCAGAAAACCATTCTGCGCGGCTTCGTAATCCGGGATAGCCGATTCCGGCCAGATGATGATCGGCGTTTTGCCCATCAGGGGGCGGGTTTCGTCGAGGTAGGTTTGCAGCGTGCTGACCAGCGCCTGCGGATCCCACTTCATTGACTGGGCGATGTTGCCCTGCACCATGGCGATGTTGACGGCTTTTTCCGGCTGTGGAGTAAACCACTGCAACTGGCGCAGCGGCCAGGGCAGCAACAGCATGGCGGCGGCGACGAGCGCCGGGATGAGCCGCCGTTGGTTGCAGGCATAAACCAGCACCCCGCTGAGCGACACCAGAATAAAGGTAATCCCCTCAACCCCCAACAATGGTGCCACGCCTTTCAGCGGCCCATTGATTTGGCTGTAGCCAAACTGCAGCCAAGGGAAACCGGTCAACACCCAGCCGCGCAGGAATTCGGTAAGCTGCCACAGGGCCGGCGCGGCGAGCGCCAGCCGCCAGAGGCTGGTACGCGGCCAGAGGCGCGCCAACAGCCCGGCGAACAGGCCGGTGTATAACGACAGATAGGCCGCCAGCAGCGCCACCAGGAAGATATTGACGGCAAACGGCATGCCGCCGAAATCGGCGATGCTGACGTAAACCCAGTTGACGCCGCTGCCGAACAGCCCCAGCCCCCAGATAAAACCAAGCAGGGCCGCTTGCCGGGGCGAGCGGGACAGGGTGACGGCCAGCAGGCCAAACAGGGCGACGATGGCGGCAGGCCAGAAATCATACGGCGAGAAGGCCAACGTGCCGCAGGCACCAGACAACAGCGCCAGCAGGGCGCGAACCCGCTGGCGTTCAAGTAGAGAGGCTTTAGCCATGTGAAATTTAATCTTCCAGTTGCGGTTGCGGGGAGTCGTCCGGAATTTTTACATGAACCTGGATGATACGTCGACTATCCGCCATCGCCACTTTAAATTGGTAACCTTCAATTTCAATGGTTTCCCCACGCGCCGGCAGGTGGCCGAACGCCTGCATAATCAGGCCGCCGATGGTATCGACTTCCTCATCGCTGAAATGGGTGCCGAAGGTCTCGTTGAAGTCTTCGATATCGGTCAGCGCACGCACGGTATACATGTGGCGGCTAAGCTGGCGAATATCCACATCTTCTTCATCGTCATATTCGTCTTCGATCTCGCCGACGATCAGTTCCAGAATATCTTCGATGGTGACCAGGCCGGAAACGCCGCCAAACTCGTCAATGACGATAGCCATGTGATAACGCTGGGAACGAAATTCTTTCAGCATCCGGTCAACGCGCTTGCTTTCAGGCACCACCACTGCGGTACGCAGCACTTTATCAATGCTGAACGGTTCGGAGTCGGTGCGCATGAAGGGCAGTAAGTCCTTGGCCATCAGAATGCCTTCGATGTGATCCCTGTCTTCGCTGATCACCGGAAAGCGTGAGTGAGCGGATTCGATAATCACGTCCAGGCATTCTTCGAGCGTCTGGTTGCGTTTCAGCGTTACCATCTGGGAGCGAGGGATCATGATATCGCGCACGCGCTGTTCGGCGATATCCATCACGCCTTCCAGCATGTCGCGGGTATCGGGATCGATCAGATCGTTTTGTTCGGAATCACGGATCAGCTCTACCAGATCGCCACGGTTTTTAGGTTCGCCGTGGAACAGCTGATTAAGGATAAGAGTAAAGAACCCCTTCTTGGGACTGGGGCTGTCATTGCTTTGTGAATGGTCGTCGCTCATGGCGTTTTAGTTAATATCACTCATGTCAGAGTAGAGAAAGCCGGGCGTTGCCCCAGTGCGGGGCAAACGGCCGGCGTTAAGCGGGGTCTTTTTCCGCGAGATACGGGTCTGGGTAGCCCATGGCCTGCATGATCTCGGTTTCCAAAGACTCCATTTCTTCGGCTTCATCGTCTTCGATGTGGTCATACCCTAGCAGATGAAGGCTGCCGTGGACAACCATATGCGCCCAGTGGGCTTCCAGCGCTTTGTTCTGCTCTGCGGCTTCCTGTTCAACCACCTGCCGGCAGATGATCAGATCGCCCAGCAGCGGCAACTCAATGCCCGGCGGCGCTTCGAACGGGAATGACAGCACATTGGTCGGCTTGTCTTTCCCGCGGTAGGTCAGGTTCAGGTTGTGGCTTTCGGCCACATCCACCAGGCGAATGGTCACCTCAGCCTCTTCCAGGAACTGCGGCAGCACCCCCTCCAGCCAGCGCTGGAAGGTGGCCTCGTCCGGCAGGCCGCCGCTGTCTTCGCAAGCGACCTGCAAGTCCAGAATAACCTGGCTCATGGCGCCTCCTGGCTGGAAGCCAACTGGGCTTCGCGTTTGCGCTGCTCGGCAACCGCCTCTTTGCGTTTTTGCTCCGCTGCTTCCCAGGCTTCATAAGCGATAACCACGCGCGCGACCACCGGGTGGCGCACCACGTCTTCGCTATGGAAGAAGTTGAAGCTGATCTCTTCCACTTCCGACAATACTTCCACCGCGTGGCGCAGGCCGGATTTCTGGTTGCGCGGCAGGTCGATCTGCGTAACGTCGCCGGTAATCACCGCCTTGGAGTTAAAGCCGATGCGCGTCAGGAACATCTTCATCTGTTCGATGGTGGTGTTCTGGCTTTCATCAAGAATGATAAAGGCATCATTCAGCGTGCGGCCACGCATATAGGCCAGCGGCGCGACTTCAATCACGTTGCGTTCAATCAGTTTTTCAACGCGCTCAAAGCCCAGCATTTCGAACAGGGCGTCATACAGCGGCCGCAGGTAAGGATCGACCTTCTGGCTGAGATCCCCAGGTAGGAAGCCCAGCTTCTCACCGGCTTCCACCGCCGGGCGGGTCAGCAGGATACGGCGGATTTCCTGGCGCTCCAGGGCATCTACCGCGGCCGCGACCGCCAGATAGGTTTTCCCGGTGCCCGCCGGGCCAATGCCGAAGGTGATGTCATGATCCAGAATATGGGCGATGTACTGGGCCTGATTTGGCGTGCGGGGTTTGACCAGGCCGCGTTTGGTTTTGATGTTAACCGCTTTGCCGTATTCCGGCACGCTGTCGGCCACCTGCTCCAGCACCCGGCTCTCTTTAATGGCCAGATGGATGTGTTCCGGCTCGATATCGGGGATCACGCCGCGGATCGGGGCGGTATCCACATACAGATGGCGCAGAATATCAGCGGCGGCGTTCACGCACAGGTTCTTGCCCACCAGCTTAAAGCGGTTGTCGCGGCGGTTGATTTCGATCCCCAACCGGCGCTCGAGTTGTTTGATGTTGTCATCAAACGGGCCGCACAGACTGAGCAGGCGTTTGTTGTCTGCGGGCTCTAGCAGGATTTCTTGTGTTGCGACGTTCAAACTATTCCTCTAGGTCACATAGGGCCTGGTTGATAGCACGTAGCGCGTCACGGGACGCGCGCGGACAGGGCGAACCCTGATGGCTTACCTTGAATTATTCATGCTGTCGGGCATCGGCGCAAGTTTACCACTGCTGTTGTTAATAAAAACTGCTCAACAGGTGCGGATTGCAGGGGAAAAGCTCGCGCTGAACGGCAAGTGTTTAGGCGTAGCCGGTGCGGAACTGGCTGGGGCTGACGCCGGTGTATTTTCTGAACACGCGCGAAAAATAGAACTGATCTTCATAACCGACGATATTGCCGACGCTGGCGATGGGCATGCAGGTGGTGCTGAGCAGCAATTTGGCCTGATTGATGCGCTGATCTTCGCGCCAGGTCAGCACGCTGACGCCAAGCTGCTGGCGGAACAGATGCGAAAGACGGGAAGGCGAGAGACAAACGTGCTGCGCGACGCTGGCGATATTGACGCTGCGGTCGGCCAGATGATCGCTGATAAAGTGGCAAGCGTCGCTCACCCGGCTGTCCAGCGGCGGTTTCAACGACGCGTTGATAACCTCCATGCGCCGCAGCAGCAGTTGCTCCAGCAGGTTGATAGCCAACAGCTCCGAGTAATGCCCGGCATCGCGCCCTGCGTCGATCATCTGCTGAAACAGCTGTGCAAAGCGGCCCTGCTGCGTTTCGTCCGGGCGGAAGAAGCCGGTGCGGGCAAAAAGCACCGGCCAGTTCAGCCACTCCTGCCAGTAAGCGCGTGGCCGAAAGTAGACCCACTGATGATGCCAGCTTTCACTTCGCGGCGCGCGCCCGTAGTGATGGATCTCGCCGGGCGGGAACAGCAGTATATCCCCCGGGCGGCACAGGTAGTGGCTGCCCCGGTTATTGATCATGCCTTCCCCGCGTACCGTCAGGTTGAGGATATAGCCTTTCATGCCCTGCGGGCGGTCGATGAAAAAATCCAGCGGCCCTTCGGCTTCGATCGGCGTCAGCCCGGCCACCAGATGTGCGTTGAAAGAGTAGCCCGGCAGCAGAGGATCGTTTTGTTTCTCATTCATCATAAGGCGGGTTCTCCAGGAGCAGAAAGAAACTGATTGTCCATGCGCCAGGGCGGCCATGGTGGGCTGGAACCCGGCTAAAAGCGAACGCGTGGCCAGCACGCGCTTCAGCCAGCGGGCGCGCCGGAATTACCGTAATGGCAGGCTCTGCCTGCGTCAGTGATGAGCATAGCCGCTTGCGGCCTGTGAGCCGGGATATCCGCATCAAGAGTTTGCGCTGCTTCACAATTTCCGCTGGCATAGCCGTTTTATCCATGTTTTCAGCGCATACCGCCTGACGCTTCTGCCCGGCCGGCCCCTATTGTCTATGCACATCTGATTCACTCGGGGAGTGCAAAAATGGCGATAGTGCTGGGTCTGGATTTCGGCAGTGATTCCGTTCGTGCGTTGGCGGTTGACTGTGCACGGGGTACGGAACTGGCCACTCGGGTGGCCTGGTATCCGCGTTGGCGAGAAGGCCGCTATTGCGATGCCGCCAATAATCAGTTCCGCCATCATCCACGGGATTACATTGAGGCCATGGAGGAGGCGTTAATTGCCGTGCTGGCCGAGCTGGATGAGACGCAGCGCGCCGCCGTCTGCGGTATCGGCGTAGATAGCACCGGCTCTACGCCCGCGCCGATCGACGCCGCTGGCGATGTGCTGGCGCTGCGCCCTGAATTTGCCGACAACCCCAATGCCATGTTCGTGCTGTGGAAGGACCATACGGCGGTGGAGGAAGCGGAAGCCATTACCCAGCTTTGCCATCAGCCGGGCCGGACGGATTATTCGCGCTATATCGGCGGTATTTATTCCAGCGAGTGGTTTTGGGCCAAGATCCTGCACGTGACCCGCGTGGATGCCGCCGTCGCGCAGGCGGCGGCGTCGTGGATTGAGCTGTGTGACTGGGTGCCGGCGCTGCTGTCCGGCACCACCCGGCCCCAGGACATCCGCCGGGGCCGCTGTAGCGCCGGGCATAAGTCACTGTGGCATGAAAGCTGGGGCGGCCTGCCGCCGGCCGAGTTCTTCGATAGCCTCGATCCGCTGATCAATCGGCATTTGGCCTACCCGCTGTTTACCACGACCTGGACAGCGGAGCGCCCGGTCGGGCGGCTGTCGGCCGAATGGGCGCGTCGTCTGGGGTTGCCGCAAAGCGTGGTGATTGCCGGCGGGGCGTTTGACTGCCACATGGGCGCCGTAGGCGCCGGGGCGGCGCCGAATACGCTGGTGAAAGTGATCGGCACCTCGACCTGCGACATTCTGATCGCCGATAAAACCACGGTGGGGAGCCACGCGGTGAAGGGGATTTGCGGCCAGGTGGATGGCAGCGTAGTGCCGGGTTTTATCGGGCTGGAAGCCGGGCAGTCGGCCTTCGGCGATATCTACGCCTGGTTCGGCCGTTTACTCGGCTGGCCGCTCGATCAGTTGGCGCTGGCGCATCCCGAACTGCGCGAACCGCTCCAGCGCAGTAAACAACAGCTTTTGCCCGCGCTGACCGAAGCCTGGGCCAGCAACCCGTCGCTGGAGCATTTGCCGGTGGTGCTGGACTGGTTTAATGGCCGCCGCACGCCGAACGCCAACCAGCGGCTAAAAGGGGTGATTAGCGATCTCAATCTGGCGACCGACGCGCCGGCGCTGTTCGGCAGTTTGATCGCCGCCACCGCCTTCGGCGCGCGCGCCATCATGGAGTGTTTTACCCAGCAGGGCATTGCGGTGAATGCGGTGATGGCGCTGGGCGGCATCGCGCGCAAATCGCCGGCCATCATGCAGGTGTGCTGCGACGTGCTTAACCGGCCATTACAGATTGTGGCCTCCGACCAATGCTGTGCGCTGGGGGCGGCGATTTTTGCCGCCGTCGCGGCGCGGCAACACCCGGATATTGCCGCCGCGCAGCAGGCGATGGCCAGCCAGATAGCGACCACGTTGCAACCGGCGCCTGCACGCGCGGCGCGTTTCGATGCGCTTTACCACCGCTATCAGCAGTGGGCCGCCCACGCGGAACCGCTTTATCTCCCCTCTGCCGCGCCGTCCGGTGCACCGGCAGCTCCGATCCACTAAGGACACGACGATGACTATTTTTTCCCAATACGAAGTGTGGTTTGTGATTGGCAGCCAGAAACTCTACGGCGAGCAAGCGCTGCGCCAGGTGACTCAACACGCGGAACAGGTGGTGAATGCGCTTAATGCCGAAGGAAACCTGCCTTGCAAACTGGTGCTTAAACCGTTGGGCACCAGCCCGGACGAGATCACGGCGATCTGCCGCGAAGCCAATTATGCCGAGCGCTGCGCCGGGCTGGTGGTGTGGCTGCATACCTTTTCGCCGGCCAAAATGTGGATCAACGGCCTGAGCATTTTGACCAAGCCATTGTTGCAGTTTCACACCCAGTTCAATGCCCAGATCCCTTGGAGCAGCATCGATATGGACTTCATGAACCTGAACCAGACCGCGCACGGCGGCCGCGAGTTCGGCTTCATCGGCGCCCGTATGCGCCAGACGCACAGCGTGGTTACCGGCCACTGGCAAGATCTGCAAAGCCGTATGCGGATTGGCGCCTGGATGCGCCAGGCAGTATCGAAGCAGGATACCCGCCAGCTGAAAGTGGCGCGTTTCGGCGACAACATGCGTGAAGTGGCGGTTACCGAAGGCGACAAGGTGGCGGCGCAGATCACGTTCGGCTTTTCGGTCAACGGCTATGGGCTGGGCGATCTGGCGGAAGTGGTCGATGCCGTTAGCACCGGCGATGTCAACGCGCTGGTGGATGAGTATGAGTCATCCTATCGCCTGACGCCGGCGGCGCAGGTTCACGGCGAAAAACGGCAGAACGTGATTGATGCGGCGCGCATTGAACTGGGCATCAAACGCTTCCTGGAAGAAGGCGGGTTCCACGCCTTCACCACCACCTTTGAGAATCTGTATGGCCTGAAACAGCTGCCGGGGCTGGCGGTACAACGGCTGATGCAGCAGGGCTACGGCTTTGCGGGCGAGGGCGACTGGAAGACTGCGGCGCTGCTGCGCATCATGAAGGTGATGTCGTCAGGGCTGCCGGGCGGCACGTCGTTTATGGAGGATTACACCTATCACTTTGAGGCCGGCAACGATCTGGTGCTCGGCTCCCATATGCTGGAGGTTTGCCCGTCTATCGCCACCGAGGAACAGCCGATTCTGAACGTGCAGTTCCTTGGCATCGGCGGCAAAGCGGATCCGGCGCGGCTGATTTTCTCGACCCGCAGCGGGCCGGCCATCAACGCCAGCCTGATCGATTTGGGCGACCGTTTCCGTTTGCTGGTCAACGCCGTAGAAGCGTTGGATACGCCGCACCCGCTGCCGAAGCTGCCGGTGGCGAACGCGCTGTGGAAGGCCCTGCCGGATCTGCACACCGCCGCCGAAGCGTGGATTATCGCCGGCGGCGCGCATCACACCGTCTTCAGCCAGGCGCTGACGCTGGACGACCTGCGCCTGTTTTCCGAACTGCATGATATCGAACTGACGGTCATTGATAACGATACCCGGCTGCCGGCCTTTAAAGACGCGTTGCGCTGGAACGCGGTGTATTACGGCGGTAAACGCTAGGCTGACACTGTTTGGAGAACGCCTATGTTTAGTGAATTAAAACGACAGGTGCTGGCGGCGAATCTGGCGCTGCCGGCACACAGGTTGGTAACCCTGACCTGGGGCAACGTCAGCGCGGTGGATCGCCAGCGCGGCGCGGTGATTATCAAACCTTCGGGCGTCGACTACGACCTGATGACGGCAGACGACATGGTGGTGGTCAGTCTGGCCACCGGCGAGGTGCTGGAAGGGAGCAAAAAGCCCTCTTCCGATACGCCGACCCACCGCTTGCTGTACCAGCGTTTCCCGCAGATTGGCGGCATCGTGCATACGCATTCGCGCCATGCCACCATCTGGGCACAGGCGGGGCTGCCGATCCCGGCAACCGGCACGACCCATGCCGACTACTTTTACGGCGACATTCCCTGTACGCGCAAAATGACCGATGCGGAGATCAACGCCGATTACGAGTGGCAAACCGGCGCGGTGATTGTGGAAACCTTCCGCGAGCGCGGCATCACGCCGGCGCAGATGCCGGGCGTGCTGGTGCATTCGCACGGGCCGTTCGCCTGGGGCAACGATCCGCAGGATGCCGTTCATAATGCGATTGTACTGGAGGAGGTGGCCTATATGGGCATCATGTGCCGCCAACTGGCGCCCCATCTGCCGGGCATGCAGCAAACCTTGCTGGATAAACACTATCTGCGCAAGCACGGCGAGCGGGCCTATTACGGCCAGTAGCTTGTCACCGTTGGGGAAAACGCGGTAGGGCGGGCCGCCTTACCGCATTGAGGGGAAGGATCAGTTCTTTTTCACAAATTCGGATTTCAGCTTCATCGGGCCAAAACCGTCGATTTTGCAGTCGATGTTATGATCGCCTTCCACCAGACGGATATTTTTTACCTTGGTGCCAATTTTCAGCATGGAAGAACTGCCCTTCACCTTCAGATCTTTGATCACCGTAACCGCGTCGCCGTCGGCCAGCAGGTTGCCGTTGGCATCCTTGACGATCAGCGCATCGTCATCCTGTTCCGCCGCCTGGTCGTTCCATTCGTGGGCGCATTCAGGGCAGATATACAGTTCACCGTCCTGATAGGTGTATTCGGAGTTGCACTTAGGGCAGTGTGGGAGTTGCATTGTTATGTTGCCTCATTAATCAAATAAAAAAAGAAAATTACCGGGCATTACTGCCCGGCAGCAAAACGAAATAAGAACGCAAAAAAACGCGGTTTATTGTGATACGTAACGCGGCATTAGGGTTGATAGGTGCCGACACCCAGCTCATTTTCTTTGCGCGTGCGGGCAATCACCGCCTGCGGGGATTCATGTACGCGCAGTTCCATCTGCTGCTCGGTGCGTACTACCTCGCCGCGCAGCGAGTTGGGGTACACATCGGTAATTTCAACATCGACAAACTGGCCGATCATATCCGGCGTGCCTTCGAAGTTCACTACCCGGTTGCATTCGGTGCGCCCGGCAAGCTCCATCACGTTTTTGCGGGAAGGGCGTTCCACCAGAATGCGTTGAACGGTGCCCAGCGTGCGGCGGCTGAACTGCATGGCCTGCTGTTGAATGCGCTCTTGCAGAATATACAGGCGCTGCTTTTTCTCTTCTTCGCTGACGTCATCCACCATGTCTGCCGCCGGGGTGCCGGGGCGCGGGGAATAAATAAAGCTGAAGCTGTTGTCGAAGTTAACTTCGGCAATCAGGTTCATGGTCTGCTCGAAATCGGCCTGGGTTTCCCCCGGGAAGCCGATGATAAAGTCAGAGCTCAACTGGATATTGGGGCGCGCTTTACGCAGCTTGCGGATGATCGATTTATATTCCAACGCGGTATGCGCGCGTTTCATCATCGTCAGGATACGGTCGGAACCGCTTTGCACCGGCAGGTGCAGGAAACTGACCAACTCCGGCGTGTCTTCATACACTTTGATGATGTCATCGGTGAATTCAATCGGATGGCTGGTGGTGAAGCGGATGCGATCGATACCGTCGATCGCCGCCACCAGGCGCAGCAGCTCGGCAAACGAGCAGATGCCGCCGTCATAGGTCGCGCCGCGATAGGCATTCACGTTCTGGCCCAGCAGGTTGACTTCACGCACGCCCTGAGCGGCCAACTGGGCGATTTCAAACAGAATATCGTCAATCGGGCGGCTGACTTCTTCACCGCGGGTGTAAGGCACCACGCAGAAAGTGCAGTATTTGTTGCAGCCTTCCATAATGGAAACAAAGGCGGTGGGGCCTTCTGCGCGTGGTTCCGGCAGGCGATCAAACTTCTCGATTTCCGGGAAGCTGATATCAACGATCGGGCTGCGGGTACCCTGCACGTGATTAATCATTTCCGGCAGGCGGTGCAAAGTCTGCGGGCCAAAAATGATGTCAACGCACGGCGCGCGCTGGCGGATATGTTCGCCTTCTTGTGAAGCCACGCAGCCGCCAACGCCGATAATCAGATCCGGTTTGTTCTCTTTAAACTGCTTCCAACGGCCTAACATTCCGAAGACCTTTTCCTGCGCTTTTTCACGGATCGAGCAGGTATTAAGCAGCAACACATCTGCTTCTTCAGGGTTGTCGGTCCACTGATAACCGTGCGTACTCCCCAGGAGATCGGCCATTTTTGATGAATCGTATTCGTTCATCTGGCAGCCCCAGGTTTTGATATGTAGTTTCTTTGTCATTAACTTGCCATTACTCAGTGCGGAGTGAAAGTTGCGTTAAGCGACATGCTGGGCGCCTATTGTAAACATTTGCCGGCTTGGTGACCAGCCTGGGAAACATGGCCCGTAGCCTGATGCGGGATGAAAAATCCGGTACACTGGGGCAAAGATTCCAACAAGCATAGCCAAAATGAAGATGACAGAAAAACGGATGGACGCCGTGGTGGTGGGCGGCGGGATGGTCGGGGCGGCCGCGGCTCTGGGGTTGGCGCAGGCCGGGTTCCAGGTTGCGCTGTTGGAGCACCAACGGCCTGTGGCGTTTGATCTTGCCAGCCCGCCGGATCTGCGCATTTCCGCCATTGGTTGCACGTCGGTGGCGTTGCTACGGCAACTGGGGGCATGGCCGGCGGTGGAACAGATGCGCTCTGCCCCGTATCGGCGCCTGGAAACCTGGGAGTGGGATTCTGCGCGCGTGGCGTTTGATGCGGCGTCGCTCGGGTTGCCTGAATTGGGTTTTATGGTTGAGAACCGGGTGCTGCAGTTGGCGCTGTGGCAGCAAATTGAGCGCTGCGATGCCATCACGTTGTGTTGCCCCGCCAGGCTAAGCGCGCTGCAGCGTGACGGCGATCAGTGGCGGGTGGCGCTGGACAACGGTGAGGTGTTGCTGGCCCGTCTGGTCATCGGCGCTGATGGCGCGCATTCGCAGGTGCGAAAACTGGCGGCGATCGGCACCAGCGGTTGGCAATACCGCCAGGATTGCATGTTGATCACGGTGCGCACCGGGGCGCCGCAGCAGGATGTCACCTGGCAACGGTTCTTCCCCTCCGGGCCGCGCGCGTTTTTGCCGCTGTTCGATGACTGGGCTTCGCTGGTGTGGTACGACAGCCCGCAGCGCATTCGCCAACTGCAGGCGCTGCCGATGGCGCAGCTTGAACGCGAAATCACCGCAGCATTCCCTGCGCGGCTGGGCGCGGTGAAAGCACATGCCGTCGGGGCTTTCCCTTTGGTGCGCCGCCATGCGCAGCGCTATGTCCTGCCGGGGCTGGCGCTGATTGGCGATGCGGCGCATACCATCAACCCCCTGGCCGGCCAGGGCGTGAATCTGGGCTATCGCGACGTAGAAGCGCTGCTGGATGTGGTGAACCGCGCGCGTGAAAACGGCGAAGATTGGGCGGCAGCTTCGGTTCTGGCCCGCTACCAGCGCCGGCGCCGCACCGACAACCTGCTGATGCAAAGCGGCATGGATCTGTTCTACACCGCGTTCAGCAACAACCTGGCGCCGCTGGGCGTGCTGCGCAATCTGGCGCTGATGGCCGCCGAACGTGGCGGCAAGCTGAAAGAGCAGGCCCTCAAATATGCCCTGGGCTTGTAATCAATGTCAATGTGCCGCCCGCCGGTGAGCGTGGGCGGCGTAATTCCGGCCCACCCAGTGCCAGGCGTGGCAGAGCCGTAAACCGTGCCCCAGGGCTGCGGCGCCCCTTTTGCCGCCTGCCAGGCTACCGCTTTCCTTCCCTCGAACCCGCCAGCGGGTGATTCATCCATACAGCTTTCCTCCCCGTGGCCCGCACCGGCGGGCAGGGAACGAAAGGTTGGATGCATGTACTTTTCTGCTGCCTACCGCTGTTTTGTGACGGTAGTCAAAATGTTAACGGCTGGCTAAATTCGCTGAATGTATGAACAATCCTGCTGTTCTTCCCGTATGTGATAGCGCTCTATATTCTGCCGGGCATTAACGGCTAAAAAGTAAATCGTCTGTCTCTCTCTGGGGAAGCGTTTCGCACTAAGCCGGTGTTTTTACGCCATCCAGACCGGAAGTACCCTATTGATAACGTTTACACGCATTAAGCCAATGGCGGCGCAAGTGACGAAAAAACGACCGGAGAACATCATGCATAAATTCATTAAGACGATGGCCGTGCTTGGCCTGGCCGCAGTTATGTCACATTCGGCTATGGCTGCGAACATGAGGCTGGGTTTTTTAGTTAAACAGCCGGAAGAACCGTGGTTCCAGACGGAATGGAAGTTTGCCGATCAGGCCGGGAAAGATCTCGGTTTTGATGTGATCAAAATTGCGGTACCGGATGGCGAGAAAACGCTTAACGCCATCGATAGCCTGGCAGCCAGCGGCGCGAAAGGCTTTGTGATTTGTACGCCGGATCCCAAACTGGGGCCGGCTATTGCGGCGAAAGCCCGCAGTTATGACCTGAAAGTGATCGCCGTCGACGATCAGTTCGTCAACGCCAAAGGGCAGCCGATGGAAACCGTTCCGCTGGTGATGATGGCGGCAACAAAAATTGGCGAGCGCCAGGGCCAGGAGCTGTGGAAGGAGATGCATAAACGCGGCTGGCAAGTGGAAGACACGGCGGTGATGGCGATTACCGCTAATGAACTGGATACCGCGCGCCGCCGCACCAGCGGCTCAATGGATGCGCTGAAAGCGGCCGGCTTCCCGGAAAAACAAATCTATCAGGTGCCGACGAAATCCAACGATATCCCCGGCGCGTTTGATGCGGCCAACTCAATGCTGGTGCAGCACCCGAACGTGAAAAACTGGCTGATTGTCGGCATGAATGACAACACGGTGCTCGGTGGGGTTCGGGCGACGGAGGGGCAGGGGTTCAAAGCGGAAAATGTCATCGGCATCGGCATCAACGGCGTGGATGCCGTCAGCGAACTGTCGAAGGGGCAGGCGACCGGTTTCTACGGCTCGCTGCTGCCCAGCCCGGATATTCATGGCTACAAGAGCATCCAGATGCTGCACGACTGGATCGCCAACGGCGTTGAGCCGCCGAAGTTTACCGAAGTCACCGATGTGGTGCTGATTACGCGCGATAACTTTAAAACTGAACTGAAGAAAAAAGGGCTGATGTAAGTGTCAAAGGCGCCGCGCGCAGATAAAGCGCGGCTACGACCAGGCGCGGCCAGGAGGACGCGCCATTCGCCATGGTGTGATCGCCCGGCCACAGCGGGCATGACGTTACGAGGAAATCGCGATGACAGCACAGTCACCTTATTTGTCGTTCCACGGGATAGGCAAGGTGTTTCCGGGCGTTAAGGCGCTGGATGACATCAGCTTTGCCTGCCATGCCGGCCAGATCCATGCGCTGATGGGCGAGAACGGGGCCGGAAAATCCACGCTATTGAAGATTCTGAGCGGCAACTATACGCCCACCCAAGGGGAAATCCGCATTAACGGGCAGGCGGTGCGTTTCAACAATACCACCGACGCCCTGAATGCCGGCGTGGCCATTATTTATCAGGAGCTGCATTTGGTGCCGGAAATGACGGTCGCCGAGAATATTTACCTCGGCCAGTTGCCGCATAAAGCCGGGCTGGTGAATTATTCGCTGCTGCGTTATGAAGCGAAACTGCAACTGGAGCATCTCGGGCTGGATATCGATCCGGACACTCCGCTGAAATACCTGTCTATCGGCCAGTGGCAAATGGTCGAAATCGCCAAGGCGCTGGCGCGCAACGCCAAAATCATCGCGTTTGACGAACCGACCAGTTCGCTGTCGGCGCGGGAGATCGAACAGCTGTTTCGGGTTATCCGCGAACTGCGCAGCGAAGGGCGGGTCATTTTGTATGTGTCGCACCGCATGGAGGAGATTTTCGCGCTGAGCGACGCCATCACCGTCTTCAAGGACGGGCGCTATGTGCGGACGTTTGACGATATGCAGCAGGTTAATCATGAAAAACTGGTGCAGGCGATGGTTGGGCGCCAACTGGGCGACATCTTCGGCTACCAGCCGCGGCCGCTCGGTGCCGCGCGCCTGACGTTAAACGCGGTTAAAGCGCCCGGCGTCAAAGCACCGATTTCCTTTAGCGTGCAAGCAGGGGAAATCGTCGGGCTGTTTGGGCTAGTGGGGGCGGGGCGCAGCGAACTGATGAAAGGCCTGTTCGGCGCGACCCACATTACCGCAGGCGAGGTGCTGCTGGACGGCAAAAAGCTGACGCTCCGCTCGCCCGCCGATGCGATCCGCCAGGGGGTGATGTTGTGCCCGGAAGATCGTAAGGCCGAAGGCATTATCGCCGTGCACTCGGTGCGCGAGAACATCAATATCAGCGCGCGGCGCAGGAACCTGAAGGCCGGCTTTGTGATTAATAACCCGTGGGAGGCGGAAAACGCGGAAAAACGCATCCAGGCGTTGAATATAAAAACGCCGTCGGCCGCCCAGCTCATCATGAACCTGTCGGGAGGAAACCAGCAGAAGGTGATCCTGGGGCGCTGGCTGTCGGAAGAGATGAAGGTCATTTTGCTGGACGAGCCGACGCGCGGCATAGACGTCGGCGCACGGCATGAAATCTATCACGTCATTTATCAGTTGGCGAAGCAGGGCATTGCCGTGCTGTTTGCGTCAAGCGATTTACCCGAAGTGCTCGGACTGGCCGACCGCATTATCGTCATGCGCGAGGGCATGATTTCCGGCGAGTTACAGCACGATGAGGCCACTGAGCAGAAAGCGCTGAGTCTGGCAATGTTACGCACCCCGGATATTGCGTCCGCGGTAGCCTGATTGCGAAGGAGCACTGAACATGTCAACTGTTACCACAACGCCTGAAAAACCAAAACGGCACATAGGGCTTTCCCGTATCTGGGATAATTACGGCATGCTGGTGGTGTTTGCCGTGCTGTTCTTGGCTTGCGCGCTGTTTGTGCCGAACTTTTCCAGCTTTATTAATATGAAGGGGCTGGGGCTGGCGATCTCCATGTCGGGCATGGTGGCCTGCGGCATGCTGTTTTGCCTGGCCTCCGGCGATTTCGATCTGTCGGTGGCCTCGATTATTGCCTGCGCCGGCGTCACCACGGCGGTGGTGATTAATATGAGCGAAAGCCTGTGGCTCGGCGTCGGTGCCGGGCTGCTGCTGGGGATGGGGTTCGGGCTGATTAACGGCTTCGTGATCGCCCGTCTGAAAATCAATGCCCTGATCACCACCCTGGCCACGATGCAAATCGCCCGTGGCCTGGCTTATATCATTTCTGATGGTAAGGCGGTGGGGATCGAAGATGAGCGTTTTTTTGCGCTGGGCTACGCTAACTGGCTGGGGTTGCCGGCGCCGATTTGGATCACCGTCGCGTGCCTGATTCTGTTCGGCCTGCTGCTGAATAAAACCACCTTCGGGCGCAATACGCTGGCTATCGGCGGCAACGAGGAAGCGGCCCGTTTGGCGGGCGTGCCGGTCGTGCGTACCCGCATCATTATTTTCGCCTTGTCGGGCCTGGTCTCGGCCGCGGCCGGCATCATTCTGGCTTCGCGTATGACCAGCGGCCAGCCGATGACCTCGCTGGGCTATGAACTGATCGTGATTTCCGCCTGCGTGCTGGGCGGGGTTTCGCTAAAAGGCGGGATTGGCAAAATCTCGTATGTCGTCGCCGGGGTGCTGATTTTGGGCACGGTGGAAAATGCCATGAACTTGCTGAATATTTCCCCGTTCGCGCAGTATGTGGTGCGCGGGGTGATTCTGCTGGCGGCGGTGATTTTTGACCGCTACAAACAGCTGGCGAAGAAAACGATCTGACAGGGCGGAATTAAACAGCTAATTCAGCACGCAGCGCAAGGCTCTGGCCGCCCGGCCAGCGCTTTCTGTCGCCCATAAGAAAACGGAGCGTAGCCTTTCGGCTATCGCTCCGTGACTCGCTGACGTATCAGCTAAATTGGCTGGGGTACGAGGAGCTGAGCCTCGGAATCAGTGAAGCTGAAAACCCAACGAATCACGCTATCAGGCTTTCCAGTGGGATGCCAAACTGCGCATGCAGGCGACGAATCATGGGCAGAGTCAGGTTGCGCGTACCGTTCAGGATCTCGTAAACACGGTTCGGTTTGCCGATGGCTGATTCCAAATCCTTCACGCTCAATCCCTGCTGATCCATACGAAATTTAATCGCCTCAATCGGCGTCGGTGGATCTATCGGATAGTGCTTCTTCTCGTATTCTTCAATAAGCAGGCACATCACCTCGAAAAAATCACCTTCAGGCGTGTTCAGTGCCGGTTCATTGTCGAACATCGGTTCAACTGCCCGCAGGGCGGCTTGATAATCTTGCTCAGTTCGGATTGGTTTAATGTTCATTATCTACTCCAGTTCAACCGTCTCAGCGTCTATGGTGTCGTATTGCTTGTGAGTGCCAATGAACTTAACGAACATCCATCCCCGCTGATAAGCAATTGCCACGATTAATCGGTAGCTGTTTCCTTTTATGTTGAATACCACTCGCCTGTTTTTCAGAATGCTAGCGCTACGGTACTGTTCCTTTATTTCTGCTGGGTTTTTCCAATCGGCCTTTGTCGCCTCGTCCACCCAAGCTTTTAGCGGTTGCTCTGTATCAGGGTTCTCCGCCCAGAAGTCCCTAAGTGTTTTCACCGAGATTATCTTCATGGGGATATGCTAGTCCCATGGCGGGACTGTGTAAAGCATTATATCCCAATTTGGGACTGGTCGTCGTCGAGGTGAATATCTCTCTTTCCAGGATCGGCTTACAGGCCAATCTTAAGCGAAGGCGGAGAGGGTAGAGGTATTCCTGGAATGGGGTTCTTTGCAGCAAAAAAACTTGTCGCCACACATAAGAAAACGGAGCGTAGCCTTTCGGCTATCGCTCCGTTACTCGCTGACGTATCAGCTAAATTGGCTGGGGTACGAGGATTCGAACCTCGGAATGCCGGAATCAGAATCCGGTGCCTTACCGCTTGGCGATACCCCAAAAGATGGTGGCTACGACGGGATTTGAACCTGTGACCCCATCATTATGAGTGATGTGCTCTAACCAGCTGAGCTACGTAGCCATAGTACTTCGTACTTCTTTGATTTGCAAGCTGTTTATGATGGCTGGGGTACCTGGATTCGAACCAGGGAATGCCGGTATCAAAAACCGGTGCCTTACCGCTTGGCGATACCCCATCAGCTTAGCAAACCTTCCTGCTGACCCCCTTTCCATGAAAAGATGGCTGGGGTACCTGGATTCGAACCAGGGAATGCCGGTATCAAAAACCGGTGCCTTACCGCTTGGCGATACCCCATCAGCAGAATATGCAACAACCAGCGATGAAGAGAGTGGTGCGGGAGGCGAGACTTGAACTCGCACACCTTGCGGCGCCAGAACCTAAATCTGGTGCGTCTACCAATTTCGCCACTCCCGCAAAAAGATGGTGGCTACGACGGGATTTGAACCTGTGACCCCATCATTATGAGTGATGTGCTCTAACCAGCTGAGCTACGTAGCCATCTTTTTCGCGCTGCCTTCATCAGCGTTGCGGGGCGCATTATGCGTATATGACCGATTTGCGTCAACAAGTTTTTTCCCGAAAAAGCCGCCGCCGCTGCCGTTTGTCTGGCTTGTGAACAGTATGGTGATAAAAACAGCAATTAGAGTGTTTGCAGAGCAAAAGTGTAATAAAAAGGCGAACCTGGAGGTTCGCCTTGTGGGTACTGCCAGCCCGCTTATTGGTAGGCAGACTGGTGCACGCCAACCGCACGGCCGGATGGATCGTCCATTTTCTTGAAGGACTCATCCCATTCAATCGCCTTGGCGGAAGAACAGGCCACTGACGGGCCGCCAGGCACACATTCTGCCGCGCTTGGCAGCGGGAACAGCTCTTCAAAAATTTCGCGGTACAGGTAGCCTTCTTTCGAGGTCGGCGTGTTGTACGGGAAACGGAAATGTGCGTTTTCAAGCTGTTGATCGGTGACTTGCTTCGCAGCCACTTCTTTCAGCGTATCAATCCAGCTGTAGCCAACGCCGTCGGAGAACTGTTCTTTCTGGCGCCAAACCACGCTGGACGGCAGATAAGACTCAAAGCACTCGCGCAGGATGTGTTTTTCCATTTTGCCGTTGCCGCACATTTTGTCCTGCGGGTTGATGCGCATTGCGACGTCGAGGAATTTTTTATCCAGGAACGGTACGCGCGCTTCCACGCCCCAGGCTGACATGGCCTTGTTGGCACGGGCGCAGTCGAACATATGCAGCGCCTGCAGTTTGCGCACGGTTTCTTCATGCAGTTCCTTGGCGTTTGGCGCCTTGTGGAAATACAGATAACCGCCGAACACTTCGTCCGAACCTTCGCCCGACAGCACCATTTTGATGCCCATCGCCTTGATTTTACGCGACATCAGGTACATCGGCGTTGAGGCGCGGATGGTCGTGACATCGTAGGTTTCGATGTGGTAAATCACATCGCGGATAGCATCCAGGCCTTCCTGCACGGTGAAGTGAATCTCATGGTGCACGGTGCCCAAATGGTTGGCCACTTCCTGCGCGGCGCGCAGATCCGGTGAGCCTTCCAGCCCAACGGCGAAGGAGTGCAACTGCGGCCACCAGGCTTCGCTACGCTCTGCATCTTCAACGCGGCGCGCGGCATATTTTTTGGTGATTGCGGAAATGACCGATGAATCCAGACCGCCCGACAGCAACACGCCGTATGGCACGTCGGACATCAGGTGGCTTTTCACGGACTCTTCCAGCGCATCACGCAGTTCGTTGGCGTCGGTGACGTTGTCTTTGACGTTTTCGTAATCGAACCAGTCGCGCTGATAGTAGGAGCGAATTTCACCGTCCTGGCTCCACAGGTAGCTGCCCGCCGGGAATTCTTTGATCGTGCGGCAGATTGGCACCAGCGCTTTCATTTCGGAAGCGACATACAGGGTACCGTTTTCGTCGTAACCCATGTACAGCGGGATAATGCCCAGGTGATCACGGCCGATCAGGTAAGCGTCTTTTTCACTGTCGTACAGGGCGAAAGCGAACATGCCCTGCAGTTCGTCAAGGAATTCCGGGCCTTTTTCCTGATACAGCGCGAGGATCACTTCGCAGTCGGAGCCGGTTTGGAACGCATAGCGTTCGCTCAGTTGCTGACGCAGCGCCTGATGGTTGTAGATTTCACCGTTAACCGCCAGCACGTGGGTGTGAGCGGCGTTGTATAAAGGTTGCGCACCGTTGTTAACGTCAACGATGGACAGGCGTTCATGCGCAAGAATGGCTTTATCGCTGGCATATACGCCAGACCAGTCTGGGCCGCGGTGGCGCATCAGGCGCGACATTTCCAGCGCTGTTTTGCGCAGTTCCGTGGGATCGGATTTCAGATCAAGCGCGCCAAAAATAGAACACATACAAACTCTCCTAACGACTTTTCGTGGTGTTATTTATAGCAGCATTGCCGTTTTTTACCCGTCATATTTCAAGCTGTACAAGCGTTGGCTTGCTACTCGAATTATTCAGGCTTTGCCAGGGTATCTGGCGGTATAGCTGCGTTGTGTTTATGAAAATGCGTCAAAAGGGCCGGTAGATGCAAGCGTTTTAACGCCGGCCGGAAAAATAGTTGTTGGCGGGGGGCGGAAAATTAACGGATCTTCATTTTTAAACGCCTAAAGTTAGCGAATATTCAATTTTCATCCGGATGCGTCTTTTTTATACAAAGTGAATCGGGTGTTTGCTGAAATGGTGTTTTGCGCCGTCGGGGCGGCATAAAGGCAGCTTTGGGCAACGGGGAGTGTGCTAAGGCGGCGCATGGCCGCCGTGGCGTATCTGCCTGGCGGCGTGGCCGCCGGGGGATCAGAAGATGGTGATATCGCTGACGGATGGGAATATGTAGCTCGGGCGGAACGGCATGGTTTCCACATCGTTGAGGGTGGAAACCCCGGACAACACCAGCACGGTTTCCAGCCCGGCCTGGAAGCCCGCCAGAATATCGGTGCGCAGGTTATCGCCGACGATCACCGTGTCTTCCGAATGCGCCTGCATCTTATTGAGCGCGGCACGGATAATCCACGGGCTGGGTTTGCCGACGTAGAAAGGCACGCGGCCGGTGATTTTTTCAATTGGGGCGCACAGCGCGCCGCAGGCGGGAACAAAACCGTGGCCGTGGGTATCCGGATTGGTGGCGATAAAGCGGGCGCCGTTATTCACGAAATAGGCCGCCTTGTGCATCATATCCCAGTTATAGGAGCGGGTTTCCCCAACGATGACGAAATCCGGGTTGATATCGGTAATGGTAAAGCCGGCCTTGTACAGCTCGTGGATCAGCGCGCCTTCCCCCACCACATAGGCCTTTTTACCTTCCTGGCGGCGCAGGAAATCGGCGGTGGCCATGGCGGAGGTATAAAACGCGCTTTCCGGTACTTCCAGCCCGGCAGCGGCAAAGCGGTTTGCCAAATCCTGCGCGGTCTGGGAAGGATAGTTGGTCAGAATAACCAGCGGCATACCTTGTTCCTGGATGCGCGCTAAAAACAGATCGGCGCCCGGGATGGCCGTATTGTCATGCATCAGTACGCCGTCGATGTCACAGATAACGTTTTTTATGGTCATTGTTTACGGTTCTCATAATAGCAGCAGGGCAAGGCGTGAAAATAACATGCCTTGCCGCGCGAAGGCTCAGCTTTCCAGCAGCCGCTGTAATAGCACGCCGTTGAGCATGGCCCGCTTAACCAGCGCAAAAGCGCCAATGGCGGATTGATGGTTGAGTTCGGAGGTGACTATCGGCAGATTTTTGCGGAAGTCTTTCAGCACCTGGGTATTCACGCAGCTTTGAATGGCCGGCAGCAACACTTTCTCGGCTTCGGTAATTTCGCCGGCGATCACTACTTTCTGCGGGTTGAACAGGTTAATGGCGATCGCCACGGCTTTGCCCAGATCGCGGCCGACGTGTTCGATCACTTCGCTGGCCAGCAGATCGCTGCGGTTGGCAGCCTTGCAGATGGCGCTGATGTTACAGTCGTCCAGCGTCAGTTTGCTCGGGTAGCCCTGCGTCAGCAGGTTGCGCACCCGGTGTTCAATGGCGGCATTGGCGGCCACGGTTTCCAGGCAGCCGAAGTTGCCACAGTGGCAGCGCTCGCCGAGGGGATCGATCTGGATATGGCCAATCTCGCCGACGTTGCCGTTGGTGCCGAGGAAGATCTGCCCGTTGACGATAATCCCGGCGCCGGTGCCGCGGTGCAGCCGCACCAGGATGGAGTCTTCGCAGTCGCGCGTGGCGCCAAAGTAGTGCTCTGCCAGCGCCAGGCTGCGGATATCGTGGCCGACAAAGCTGGTGACGTTAAAGCGCTGCTGCAGGTTATCCACCAGCGCCCAGTTATTCACGCTGATATGCGGCATATAGCGCACCACGCCCTGCACCGGATCTACCAGGCCGGGCAAAATAACGGCAATGGCGATCAGTTCACGCAGCTTGCGCTGGTAGCTTTCAATAAATTGAGCGATGGCGGCAAACAGCGCGTGTTCCAGCGTCTCTTGCGTCCGCTCGGGCAGCGTATAGTGCTCTTCGCCCAGCGATTTGCCGCTCATGTCATACAGGGTAATTGTGGCGTCGTAGCGGCCAAGCCGCACGGCAATCGTATGGAAATAGCGGGTTTCCGTTACGATGGAGATCGCACGGCGCCCGCCGGTAGAGGCTTGCTGATCGACTTCTTTGATCAGCCCGCGCTCCAGCAACTGGCGAGTAATTTTTGTGACGCTGGCGGGGGCAAGCTGGCTCAGTTCGGCAATTTGAATACGCGAGATCGGGCCTTGCTGGTCGATCAGGCGGTAAACGGCGGCGCCGTTGAGCTGTTTAACTAAATCAATATTACCTATTTGTGCCTGGCCACCGGTGCTCATCAAAATGTTACTCGCTGTTCATTAATTACACCTCGTTACCGTTAACGAGAGTCTTGGTGATTTTATAATCACGGGTAAAAGCGGTCAGGTTAGCGACCTTGCCGGCCTCGACGGTGCCTAAGCGATGAGCCACGCCAATGGCGCGCGCCGGGTACAGCGTTGCCATCCGCAGCGCTTCATCCAGCGCAATGCCGATATGTTCCACGCTGTTTTGCACCGCTTGAATCATGGTCAGCGCGGACCCGCTCAGGGTGCCGTTGGCGTCTACGCAAATTCCGTCGCGATAGTATATTGTTTTACCGGCAAAAATAAATTGATCAATATCGGCGCCTGCCGGAGCAGTCGCGTCGGTGACCAGCACCAATTTATCACCTTTAATACGTTTAGCGTTACGGATACTCGCCCAGGCCACGTGATGGCCGTCGGCGATGATACCGGTATAGATCTCTGGCGTATCAAACACCGCGCCGATCAGGCCCGGTTCGCGGCCGGTGATATAAGGCATGGCGTTGTATAAATGGGTGGCGAAAGTGATGCCCGCAGCAAAGCCGGCGCGGGCTTCGGCGTAGGTGGCGTTGGCATGGCCGGCGGAAACGATGATGCCGGCTTCAGACAACTGGCGGATAACGTGCGGCTCGACCATTTCCGGCGCCAGCGTGATTTTGCTGATGGCATCGGCATGGGCGCACAGGTAATCCACCATCTGGCTGTCGGGCTTGCGGATAAACGCCGGGTTGTGGGTGCCTTTTTTCACCGGGTTGAGGTAGGGCCCTTCCAGATGCAGGCCCAGCGCCTGATTCGGGTGTTTTTTCAGATAGGCACGCATCACTTCGATGCCGTGCTTCATAAATTCGTCGCTGCAGGTGATCAGCGTCGGCAGATAGCTGGTGCAGCCGGATTTTTCATTGGCGCGCTGCATGATTTCCAGCGTTTCAACCGAGATGGCCGCCAGCGAATCGTTAAACTGCACGCCGCCGCAGCCGTTAAGCTGAACGTCAATGAAACCGGGGGCTAGCATGGCGCCACCCAGATCGCGCGTTTCGATCCCGGCGGGCAACTGGTCTTGTGGGCAGACCCGTTCAATCAGGCCATCAGCAATGACAACCGCGTGGTTATCAAGCACATCGTGGCCGGTGTAGATACGGCCGTGAGTTAAAGCGAACATGTAGCCCCCTGCAGAGATTAAAGATTTTTCATGTTTTCCGCTTCTAACGCGCGGAAATACTTAACGGTTTTGACTTTCAATTCCATCGTGGAAGGCTCGTCGCAAACCATAACGGCTTTGGCATGCAACTGCAGGCAACTGATCGTCCACAGGTGGTTGATATTACCTTCCACCGCGGCCGCCAGCGCTTGCGCTTTGGCATGGCCGGTAACCAGAATCATCACTTCTTCGGCATCCAGCAGCGTGCCGACGCCTACGGTCAGGGCATATTTAGGCACCAGATTGACATCGCCGCCAAAGAAGCGTGAGTTGGCAATGCGGGTCTCTTCGGTCAATGTCTTGATGCGGGTGCGAGAGGCCAGGGATGAGGCCGGCTCGTTAAACGCAATGTGCCCATCAATGCCGACGCCGCCCATAAACAGGTGAATCTTACCGTAAGATTTGATTTTCTCTTCGTAGCTACGGCACTCGGCGTCCACATCCGGCGCATTACCATTCAGCAGATTGATATTTTCGCGCGGGATATCAATGTGATCAAATAAATTACGGTACATGAAGGTGTGATAGCTTTCCGGGTGCTCTTGCGGCAGACCAACATATTCATCCATATTGAAGGTAACCACATGTTTGAAGCTGACTTCACCGGCTTTGTGCATGGCGATCAGGTGTTTGTATGCTTCCAGCGGCGTACCGCCGGTGGGCAGCCCGAGAACGAACGGGCGCTCTGCGGTGGGGTTGAACGCGTTGATGCGTTGCACAATATGGCGTGCCGCCCATTTGCCGACTTGTACGGTATCTTGTAGTGGTATCAGTCTCATCATACACCTCTGTAAGTAAACTAAAACGGGAGCGAAACGGGCCCTGGGCAGGAGCTCTAAGCGTAACTCAGCTTGATGGCTCCTGTATGAATCACCGCATGCTTTGATTTTTCGAATCATAAAATAAGTTTTGTGTTGTGGCTAGCAATACGGTTATAAAAGACTCATTATTAGTGATGTGCATCACAAATAATGAGGTTTTAATTTGCGATGAAAAATATTCTTTTTACACTCGGTGCGAGTCATGCGTGCCATGGAGTTTTCCAAAAAGTAGTGAGTAGCATCAATAACAACTAATAAGATTCCGCTCGCGGATCAGTAGGGGGAAAAGGTGAATATTCTTAGTTATTTACAAAAAGTAGGCCGGGCCCTGATGGTGCCGGTTGCCACGCTACCGGCAGCCGCAATCCTGATGGGGGTGGGGTATTGGATCGATCCCGTCGGCTGGGGGGGCGATAATGCGTTTGCCGCATTGTTGATCAAATCCGGTTCGGCCATCATTGACCATATGGCTGTGCTGTTTGCCATTGGTGTGGCTTATGGCATGTCGAAAGACAAAGACGGCGCCGCCGCGCTGACCGGCTTTGTCGGCTTCCTGGTGCTGACCACCCTGTGTTCACCTGCCGCCGTCTCAATGATCCAAAAAATCCCGGTGGAGCAGGTGCCCGCCGCATTCGGTAAAATAGAAAACCAGTTCGTTGGTATTCTGGTGGGGGTGATCTCGGCGGAGATATACAACCGCTTCAGCGGCGTTGAACTGCCGAAGGCATTGTCCTTCTTCAGCGGCCGCCGCCTGGTGCCGATCCTGATCTCTTTCCTGATGATCCTCGTTGCTTTCATCCTGATGTATGTCTGGCCGATGATCTTCAACGCGCTGGTGAGCTTCGGTGAGCACATCCAGAAAATGGGCGCGGTTGGCGCCGGTATTTATGCCTTCTTTAACCGCCTGTTGATCCCGGTCGGCCTGCACCATGCGCTGAACTCGGTGTTCTGGTTTGACGTCGCCGGGATTAACGATATCCCTAACTTCCTCGGCGGCCAGCAGTCCATTGATGCCGGCAAAGCGGTGGTGGGCATTACCGGCCGCTATCAGGCCGGCTTCTTCCCGATCATGATGTTCGGCCTGCCGGGGGCGGCGCTGGCGATTTATCACTGCGCGCGCCCAGAGAATAAGGCGAAAGTGGCCGGGATTATGCTGGCTGCCGGCTTTGCGGCCTTCTTTACCGGCATCACCGAGCCGCTTGAGTTTTCCTTCATGTTTGTGGCCCCGGTGCTGTATGTGATTCACGCGGTGCTGACCGGGATCTCGGTGTTCATCGCCGCCAGCATGCATTGGATTTCCGGCTTTGGCTTTAGCGCCGGGCTGGTGGATATGATGCTGTGGGTGCGCAACCCGCTGGCAACCCACTGGTATATGCTGATCCCGCAAGGGCTGGTGTTCTTCGTCATTTACTACCTGGTGTTCCGCTTCACCATCACCCGATTCAACCTGATGACTCCAGGGCGTGAACTGGCGGCTACCGGTGATGAGAGCGACGGTTATGATGTGAATGTGGATAACAGCGCCAACCGGGATGAAAGTGAAACCTCCGCGCTGGCTCGCCGCTATGTTTCCGCCATTGGCGGCAGCGATAATCTGACGGGGATTGATGCCTGCATCACCCGCCTGCGCCTGAATGTGAAGGATTCTGCGCTGGTTAATGATGGCCTGGCGAAACGCCTGGGCGCTTCCGGGGTGATCCGGTTGAACAAGCAGAGCGTGCAGATTATTGTCGGCACCCGTGCCGAACTGATCGCCAGCGCGATGCGCAGCGTTATTTCCGCCGGCCCGGTTGCCGCCGCGGTTGCAGCGGCGGCGGTTGAACCCGCTACCCAGGCCAAATCGCAGGCGGTGCCGAATGCACCGAAGGCGGCGTTCCAGCGCTTGCTGGCGCCGATCACCGGTGAAGTGGTGCCGTTGGAGCAGGTGCCGGATGAAGCCTTTGCCAGCAAAGCGGTCGGGGAAGGCGTTGCCATTCGCCCAACTGATAAAACCGTCGTGGCGCCGGCAGACGGCACCGTGGTGAAAATCTTCAACACCGACCATGCGTTTTGCCTGGAAACCGATAAAGGCGCCGAAATTGTCGTCCACATCGGCATTGATACCGTGGCGCTGAACGGCCAGGGCTTTAAACGCCTGGTGCAGGAAGGCGAGGCGGTGAAAGCCGGCCAACCGGTTCTGGAGCTGGATCTGGCCTTCCTGAATGCCAACGCGCGTTCAATGGTGAGCCCGGTGATCGTCAGCAACATTGAAGACTATGCCGGCCTGGCCGAGTTGGCTAGCGGGCAGGTGGTGGCTGGCCAGACCCTGCTGTTTGAGATCCAAAAATAAGGCGTAAAGCCAGGGCGCGCTATCGCGCATAGCAAAAACGGCCTGAATAATGAGGCGGGAAGGGAGCGATCTCTTCCCGCTTTTGTTATGGAAGAACGGCACAAATGCTGGGCTGTGGCTATCTTAAGCATGAGGTGGCCGCAAGCTGCGCTTTTCGTGAAACTAACGGTTGTTTCCGGGCGTGGCTTGTTGGATCATAGGCGGTTATATGTCGCGTTTTGTCTTTGAGGAATAGAACAATGAGTGAGGCTGAAGCCCGCCCAACCAACTTTATCCGCCAGATTATTGATGAAGATCTGGCTTCAGGGAAGCACACCACGATTCATACCCGCTTCCCGCCTGAACCTAATGGCTATCTGCATATTGGCCATGCGAAGTCTATCTGCCTGAACTTTGGCATTGCCAGGGATTATCACGGCCAGTGCAATCTGCGCTTTGACGACACCAACCCGGTTAAGGAAAACGTGGAGTTTGTTGAGTCAATCAAGCGCGATGTGGAATGGCTGGGCTTCACGTGGAGCGGCGACGTTTGCTATTCCTCGAACTATTTCGATCAGTTGTACGGCTATGCAGTGGAGTTGATCACCAAGGGCCTGGCTTACGTTGATGAACTGTCGCCTGAACAAATCCGTGAATACCGCGGCACCCTGACGGCGCCGGGTAAAAACAGCCCGTACCGCGATCGCAGCGTGGATGAAAACCTGGTGCTGTTTGAAAAAATGCGCCAGGGCGAATTCGCTGAAGGCACGGCGTGCCTGCGTGCCAAAATTGATATGGCATCGCCGTTCATTGTGATGCGCGATCCGGTGCTGTACCGCATCAAGTTCGCCCATCACCACCAGACCGGCGACAAATGGTGCATTTATCCGATGTACGATTTCACTCACTGCATTTCCGATGCGCTGGAAGGGATCACGCATTCGCTGTGCACGCTGGAATTCCAGGATAACCGCCGCCTGTATGACTGGGTGCTGGATAACATCACCATCGCGTGCCACCCGCGTCAGTACGAGTTTTCGCGCCTCAATCTTGAGTACGCGATTATGTCCAAGCGCAAGCTGAACCAGCTGGTGACGGAAAACATCGTGGAAGGGTGGGACGATCCGCGTATGCCGACCGTTTCCGGCCTGCGCCGCCGTGGTTATACCGCGGCATCGATCCGTGAGTTCTGCCAGCGGATAGGCGTCACCAAACAAGATAACAACGTGGAAATGGTGGCGTTGGAATCCTGCATCCGGGACGATCTTAACGAGAACGCGCCGCGCGCCATGGCGGTATTGGATCCGGTGAAAGTGGTCATCGAAAACAAAGGCGAAGATGTTGAGATGGTCACCATGCCTAACCATCCGAATAAGCCGGAAATGGGCAGCCGTGAGGTGCCATTTAGCCGTGAGATCTATATCGATCGCGCGGATTTCCGTGAAGAAGCCAACAAGCAGTACAAGCGTCTGGTGCTGGGTAAAGAAGTGCGCCTGCGTAACGCCTACGTGATTAAAGCCGAACGCGTTGAGAAAGACGAACAGGGGAACATCACCACCATCTATTGCAGCTATGATGCGCAAACGCTAAGCAAGGATCCGGCTGATGGCCGCAAGGTGAAAGGGGTGATCCACTGGGTGTCTGTGGCGCACGCGCTGCCGGCGGAAATTCGCCTGTACGATCGCCTGTTCAGCGTGCCGAACCCGGGCGCGGCAGAGGATTTCCTCTCGACCATTAACCCGGAATCGCTGGTGATCAAACAGGGCTTCGTTGAGCCAAGCCTGGCCGGTGCACAACCGGAAAAAGCCTACCAGTTTGAGCGCGAAGGTTACTTCTGCGCAGACAGCCGCGATGCTGCGGCCACGCACCTGGTGTTTAACCGCACCGTCGGCCTGCGTGATACCTGGGCGAAAGCCGCAGTTTAAGTCTTTCTTTCTTCAGTGGCTAAAAAGCGCGGCGCAGGCCGCGCTTTTTTTATGTTTACGCCGATCATTCGCGGCTATCTTCGTTCATTCCCACCGCATACACTGCCTTGCGTTATTTATTTTTATTGCGAATTAACAGCATTTCCCTCTTAAGCAAGCCGGCACTGCATCGGTGTTTCTTTGGCGCAAAGCGTTCACCCTGATTATGCCTGGTGTGATGAAAATCATTTTATAATCATATTATTATTTATCTATCCGCCATTTGGTGCTGCGTCACATAAATTGTTACCTTATGACATGCCGAGATGTGCTCTTGGTCATACTTTGATAAAAATCACGCCATTCCTCTTTGATAATTTTCAACGCGAAAGTAGTCTGTGGTCAGCATGACATTGCGCGGCGTACGGCTCAACGGTGTATTCGCCGCACTTTTAACCGCAAGAGGGATTTTGTATGAAACAACAGGATGTGCGGCGCAGAGCGCTGGTGCTGGTGCTAGCCAGTGCCGCTGCCGGCGGTGATTGGGTGGCTCCGGCCAGCGTGCAGGCCGCTGGGTTTATCGATGATGCATCGCTGACGGGTGGGGTGTACTACTGGCAGCGCCAGCGCGATCGCAAAGATGTTACCGACGGCGATCAATATAAAACCAATCTTTCCCATGCTACATGGAACGCCAATCTTGATTTCTCCTCCGGCTATGCCGCCGATATGTTCGGCATCGATCTGGCGCTCTTCACCGCCGTTGAGATGGCGGAATCCAGCGCAAGCGGCCACCCGAATGAAATCGCTTTTTCTTCGAAGAACCGCACTTACGCTGAAGATTACAGCGGCGACAAGAGCGGCGTTAGCCTGTATAAAGCCGCGGCGAAGTTCAAATCAGGCCCGCTGTGGGCGCGCGCCGGTTATATCCAGCCCAGTGGGCAAACGTTGCTGGCGCCGCACTGGAGCCTGCTGCCCGGCACCTATCAGGGGGCGGAAGCCGGGGCCGAGTTTGATTACGGCGATGCTGGGGAACTGCGTTTTTCTTATATGTGGGCCAACAAGTATAAGGCCCCGTGGCACACCGAAATGGACGATTTTCGCCAGAACGACAGAAAAACCTCGGTTGCCTATCTGCACTCCTTCGGGGCGAAATATGACTTTAAAAACAACCTGGTGCTGGAAGCCGCCTTCGGCCAGGCCCAGGGCTATGTAAACCAGTATTTCACCAAGGCCAGCTACCAGTTTTCCGTGGCGGGCAACCCGCTGACCACCAGTTACCAGTTCTATGGGGCTGAAGACCGCATCGGCAATAAAAGCGATGCCAACAGTATCTATGACGGCCTGGCCTGGCTGCAGGCGCTGACCTTCGGCTATACCACCGGCCCGTTCAACTGGCGGTTGGAAGGCACCATGGTCAAGGCCGAGGGCAACCAGGGGTATTTTCTGCAACGCATGACGCCGACCTACGCGTCTTCCAACGGCCGCCTTGATATCTGGTGGGATAACCGTTCCGATTTTAACGCCAACGGTGAAAAAGCCGTCTACGCCGGCGTGATGTATGACCTGAAGAACTGGGATCTGCCTGGTTGGGCGGTGGGCGGTTCGTATGTTTACGCCTGGGATGCCAAACCCAGCACCAACCCGGTTTACGATCAGAGCCAACGGCTCAAAGAGAGTGCTTATAGCCTTGATGCGATGTACACCGTGCAGGAAGGGCGCGCCAAAGGTACACAGTTCAAGCTGCACTTCACCCGCTATGACAACCACTCGGATATCCCAAGCTGGAGCGGGGGCTACGGCAACATTTTCCAGGATGAGAAAGACGTTAAATTCATGGTGATCGCGCCGTTTACACTGCTGTAAGGCATACCCGCAGGGGAAAGGGCGCGATTGGCGATACTGCTGACTGATTAAGGATGAGCTGAAAATGAATAAATTTACGGTGAGAGCGCTGGCGGCGCTGGTGGCAACGGTGGGCTTTGGGGCGGCAGCGCAGGCGCCTGCCGGGCAGGCGGTGGTTGATCAACTGAGCCAACTGAAGGTTAATTACCGCATCGTGGATAATCGTGCGGGAGAGCATGGCGTGGACTGCGCCAAGCTGGGGGCCGATTGGGCGGCGTGTAACCAGGCGGTGCTTACCCTAATCAACGATGGCGCAGCGATAAAAGAAAAGGATTGGGCCATCTATTTTCACAGTATCCGCCAGATCCTGAAGGTGGATAGCGATCAGTTTAAAATTAGCTTTATCACCGGCGATTTACATAAGCTGGAGCCGACGGATAAATTCACCGGCTTTCCGGCCGGGGGGCGCGTGGAGATCCCGTTGGTGGGGGAATACTGGCAATTGTTCAATAGCGACGTGATGCCGCGCTGGTATGCCACCTCCGGTAACGCCAAGCCTAAGGTGCTGGTGAACACCGATACTGAAGATTTGCACCAGTTCCTGACGCCGTTAAGCGGCGATCAATGGAAGCGCACCCAACATGATAACAACATCCTGATGACGCCAGCGACGCGCTTTACGAAAAACGCGGCGTTAAGCCGCCTGCCGGCCACGGCGCTGCGCGGGCAGATTATCCCAACGCCGCTGCAGGTGACGATTGATCCTACACAGGATGCCGATCTTAGCCAGGGCGTTGCACTGGCGCTTGGCGCATTGGCGGCGCCGGCAGCCAGCGCCGTCACCCAGCGTTTCGCACAGCTTGGCATCCCCCAACGTGCGGGCGGGTATCCGATCACAACCGCGATTGATCCGCACGCTTTCAGCGGCGCCGAGGCAGTGCCGGGAGCTTATACGCTGGCGATGGGTGAAAAATCCGCGCAGATTACCGGCATTGATGAAGCGGGCGTATTTTATGGTTTGCAGTCTGTTCTTTCACTGCTGCCTGCCGATGGCGACAAAAAAATCGCCGTGCTGACGGCCCGCGATGCGCCGCGTTTTCAATACCGTGGCGTGTTCCTGGACGTGGGGCGCAATTTCCACACCAAAGACGCGGTTCTGCGCTTATTGGACCAGATGGCGGCCTATAAGCTGAATAAATTCCACTTTCACCTGAGCGACGACGAAGGCTGGCGCATTGAAATTCCCGGCCTGCCGGAGTTAACCGAGGTGGGTGGCAAGCGCTGCCACGATCTGACAGAAACAACGTGCCTGTTGCCCCAGTTGGGCTCCGGGCCGGACAGCGATAATAACGGTTCCGGTTTTTTCACCCGCAGCGACTATATCGACATCGTAAAATACGCCCAGGCACGCCAGATTGAAGTGATCCCGGAAATTGACATGCCGGCGCACGCCCGTGCGGCGGTGGTTGCGATGGAAGCCCGCTACCAAAAGCTGCACGCCGAAGGCAAGGAACAGGCCGCTGGTGAATACCGCGTGCTGGATCCCACCGATGACTCCAATACCACGTCGGTGCAGTTTTACGATCGCCACAGCTACCTGAACCCTTGCCTGCCGTCGTCCACGCGCTTTGCCGATAAGGTGATTGGCGAGATTGCCCTGATGCATAAAGAGGCGGGCCAACCGCTGACCACCTGGCATTTTGGCGGTGATGAAGCAAAAAATATCCGCCTGGGCACCGGCTATACCGATATCCGCCATCCGGAGCCGGGCAAAGGCATGGTCGATCTCAGCAAAGAGGACAAACCCTGGGCGAAATCGCAGGTTTGCCAGGCGATGATCGCCCAAGGCAAAGTACAGGATATGGCGCACCTGCCGAGCTATTTCGCTATTGAGGTGAGTAAACGGGTTAACGCGCACGGCATCGAAAAAATGCAGGCCTGGCAGGATGGCCTGAAAGACGCGGAAAACGCCAAGGCGTTCGCCACCAAGCGCGTTGGCGTTAATTTCTGGGATACCCTGTACTGGGGCGGCTTCGACACCGCTAACGACTGGGCGAACAAGGGCTACGAGGTGACGATCTCCAACCCGGATTATGTCTACATGGATTTCCCGTACGAAGTTAACCCCAACGAACGCGGTTACTATTGGGCGGCACGCTTTAACGATGAACAGAAAATGTTCAGCTTTGCGCCGGACAACCTGCCGCAGAATGCGGAAACCTCGCGCGATCGCGACGGTGATGCCTTCAGCGCCAAGAGCGATAAGCCATGGCCAGGCGCCTATGGGCTGTCGGCGCAGTCCTGGAGCGAAACCGTGCGTACCGACGAGCAGATGGAATATATGATTTTCCCGCGCGTCATTTCGGTGGCGGAGCGTGCGTGGCACCGTGCGGGCTGGGAACTGGATTATCAGGCCGGGCGCGAATATAAAGGTGACGAAACGCAGTTTGTCGATCGCGCGGCGTTGGATAAAGACTGGCTGCGCTTTGCCAATCTGTTAGGGCAGCGTGAACTGGCCAAGTTGGATAAGGGGGGTATCCACTACCGCTTGCCGGTGCCTGGCGCGCGCATCGTTGATGGCAAACTGGAGGCCAATATCTCACTGCCGGGCCTGGGGATTGAATATTCCACCGACGGCGGCAAACAGTGGCGGCGCTATGACGGCAGCGCCAGGCCGAACGTTTCCGCTGGGGTGCAAATCCGTGCCGTCAGCCCAGATGGCAAGCGCTTTAGCCGCAGCGAAGCGGTGCAAGGGTAATTATGCCAGCTCGCGCGCCGCGCGGGCTGCATACGCAGCCCATAAAAAAACAGCCGTATATACGGCTGTTTTTTTACGCTAGGGGCAAGCACCTGTTACTTTGCGTTGTGTATCGAGTCATCTTCACGGCAATCACCGGTTTCACAGTGCCCATACAGATACAGGCTGTGGTTGGTGAGTTTGATACCGTGCCTTTTGGCAATATCACGCTGGCGCGCTTCGATAAATTCGTCGCGGAATTCGATCACTTTGCCGCAGTCCAGGCAAATCAGGTGATCGTGGTGGTGTTGCTGAGTCAATTCAAATACGGATTTGCCGCCTTCAAAATTGTGGCGGGTGACGATGCCGGCGTCGTCAAACTGGTTAAGCACGCGGTACACCGTGGCCAGGCCAATTTCTTCGCCCATATCAATCAATTTCTTATACAAATCTTCCGCACTGACGTGGTGGCATTCCGGATCCTGCAGCACTTCCAGGATTTTGAGTCGCGGAAGCGTGACTTTTAAGCCGGCCTTCTTCAATGCGGTGTTGTTGTCAGTCATGCGGATTCAGTCCTGTTACTATGCTAATCAAGTTGAGGCGTTCTCGCCTATGGCATCGGTCGGCACAAAGATATAATTGCGTCACATTATAGAACCGGTTGCGCTAAATGAAAACCGCCGGTTGTTAACAACGCTATATTTGCACTATTGCATTTTACATATGCAACGTCTTGATGAATGGGATAAACCGATGCCGCAGTTTACCGTGACGATGTGAGAAGTTACAAAATCGTAGCTTCTATTGCTTCAATTCATAATATCAATAATGACCCTGTTGACATTGCTACTATGCACGTTACAAGGCCATTATTCAACCGCCACCCACAAGGTTTAGTTGGCCAGTTCAGCCAGATTCAATTCTTCGCTGATCTGTTTGACCCAGGCGTCGACACGCTCGTTGGTCAACTCCGGCTGGCGGTCTTCATCAATGGCCAGGCCAATAAAATGATCGTCATCCGCCAAACCCTTTGAGGCTTCGAAATGGTAGCCCTGGGTTGGCCAGTGGCCGACGATGGTGGCGCCGCGTGGTTCGATGATATCGCGGATGGTGCCCATCGCATCGCAGAAGTATTCTGCGTAGTCTTCCTGATCGCCGCAGCCGAACAGCGCGACCAGCTTACCGTTGAAGTCGATCTCTTCGAGCGTAGGGAAGAAGTCATCCCAATCGCACTGCGCTTCACCGTAGTACCAGGTTGGAATACCCAGCAGCAGGATGTCGAAGGCTTCCAGATCTTCCTTGCTGCTTTTGGCAATGTCGTGAACTTCAGCCACTTCTTTGCCCAATTGTTTTTGGATCATCTTGGCAATGTTTTCGGTATTACCAGTGTCGCTGCCAAAGAAAATGCCTACAGTTGCCATATAGCGTATAACCCTTTCAATTCAATAAAGTTGTGTCGCGATAAGACGCCGATGGCGATGCAGCGCTGGGCATCCCGTGCGCCATTTTCACGCTGTTTCTTACCGGTAAACGCCTATCATGCCAGAAATTTACCCGCAGGATTTATCGCATTTATGCGATGCCTATGGGGAAGAAAGCGGGAGCGATCCGGCGTTGTCCTTAACGCCTGCGCCGCGCGCCAGGGCGGCAAGATCAGTGTTCTGGCTGTTCTTCCGCCAGTTTAGCCAACAGCATTTGCTCAATGAGTTCGCTGCGGCTGATGTTGCGCTGGTCCGCCAGTTTGTTCAGAGCGTCTACCGCGTCCGCATTGATTTTCAGCTCCACACGCCGCAAGCCACGAACCTTATCGCGCCGTAACTGATTGCGCTTGTTGATCCTAAGCTGTTCATTGCGGGAAAGCGGGTTAGTTTTCGGGCGCCCCGGACGGCGTTCATCTGCGAACAGATCCAGCGTTGTGCGATCCGTTTGTTCTTTAGCCATTGTTGCGGTAACTGCAAGGGAGTTTGTATCAAAAAGCGCTTATGCGCCTTTGGACGGTTCGGTTTACATTTTGTCGGGCCAATCAACCCTAACCCAAAATTCGCCCCCAGCCTGGCGCCGGTTAAAACGCGGAGCTTAGGCGGCAAAATTACAGCGCGCCATATTACCCCAGCAGGTAGAGCAACGACAATGCTTAACTGCGGCGCAAACGCGCTAAGCGCTTATCTTTAGCGCTTTTTTTCGCCAATTGGCTCAGGCCGGGCCGATAAATCGATGAATTGCTCTTAATACCGCCTGTGGTTTTTCGGCGTGAACCCAGTGGCCGCTGCCGGCGACGACATAGGCACGGGCCTGCGGAAACTGGCGGGTGATTTCATCACGGTAGCTGTCTTGTATATAGGGTGATAGTCCACCGCGGATAAACAGCACCGGGTGTGGCCAGGCGGGCACATCTTGCCAACCGAGAATTGCCTCATATTGTTGAATCAGTACCGGCAGGTTAAAACGCCAGGCACCGTTGTGAAACGATTTCAGCAGGAACTGAATGACGCCTTCTTCATCAATATAGTCGCGCATCAGCAAGGCGGCCTCACGCCGCTGGGCCACGTTGGCGTTGGCCACCGCCTGCAGCGCGGCGAAAATTTTGTCATGGCGGCGGGTATCGTAGGCCACCGGGGCGATGTCGATGACCACCAGTTTTTCAATCCGTTCCGGCGCTATCGCCGTTAACGCCATCGCCGCCTTGCCGCCCATTGAATGACCGATGACGATGGCCTTTGCTACCGACAGTTCGTCCATCAGGGCCAGCAGATCCTGCGCCATGGCTGGATAAGACATCTCCTCTGCGTGGGGGGAAAGCCCATGATTACGCAGATCGACTTTTATCACCGTGTGCTGTTGGCACAAATCGCGCGCCAGCACGCCCAGATTGTCGAGATCGCCAAACAGGCCGTGGATCAAAATAATGGGCAGTGCTGCCGGTGCATCCGCCGGTGCCGCCAAGCGTTGATAATGTAATTTCATGGTGAAGTTGATGATTTATGGATACCAAGATTAGGGTATCATGATTGAATCAGGTTGGTCTTCCCAATGAATAACGTGGGTTTTTCATGGTAAGGCGTGGCGTTTGCCTCCGGTGGCGATAGGTAATAATCTGCTTTTGCTGCCAGATGGAACAATATTGTGTCCGCCCCTGCGCTTTTAACTTTATAATCCCATGGCTTGAATGCAGAACCGGGCTTCAGGCTTTAAGTAGAAAAAAACGTACTGGATAAAGATGAAAACTATTGAAGTCGACGAAGAACTTTACCGCTATATTGCCAGCCACACGCAACATATTGGTGAAAGTGCGTCTGATATTTTACGGCGTATGTTGAAGTTCACCGCGGGGCAGCCGGTGCGCGCTGTGCCAGTGGGCGGCAGCGCAGCGGCGGAGCCAGAGAAAAATGCGGCGCAATCGCGCCCGCGCGATCGCGTGCGTGCCATGCGCGAGCTGTTGCTGTCGGACGAATACGCCGAGCAGAATAAAGCCGTCAACCGTTTTATGCTGGTACTTTCCACTCTGTATACCCAGGATGCAGCGGGCTTTGCCGTTGCAACCGAAGCATTACATGGCCGTACCCGTACTTACTTTGCCGGCGATCAGCAAACCCTGCTGGCAAATGGGACGCATACCAAACCGAAACACGTTCCAGGTACGCCATACTGGGTGATCACCAATACCAATACCGGCCGCAAGCGCAGCATGGTTGAACACATCATGCAGGCCATGCAGTTCCCGGCGGAACTGACTGAGAAAGTTTGCGGGACTATCTAATTTAGCGAACAGCCTGACCGGTGGCCGTGCGCAGCTGTCTGCCCGGTGGCCGGGAGGGTACAGGGAGATATGCCGATGGCGAACAACCCACGTGCCGGGCAACCTGCTCAGCAAAGCGATTTGATTAACGTAGCCCAACTGGCTTCGCAGTACTATGTGCTGCAGCCGGAGGTGGGCAATGCCGCCCATGCGGTTAAGTTCGGTACTTCAGGTCACCGTGGCAGCGCTCAACGCCACAGCTTCAATGAAGCTCACATTCTGGCGATTGCTCAGGCGATAGCGGAAGTGCGCCATCAACAAGGCATCACCGGCCCTTGCTACGTGGGGAAAGATACCCATGCGCTGTCGGAACCGGCATTTATTTCCGTGCTGGAAGTGCTGACCGCGAACGGTGTTGATGTGATCGTGCAGGAAAACAACGGTTTTACACCGACGCCGGCGATTTCCAATGCCATTTTGGTGCATAACCGCGACGGCGGCGCGCTGGCGGATGGCATCGTTATCACGCCTTCGCACAACCCGCCGGAAGACGGCGGCATTAAATACAATCCGCCAAACGGCGGGCCGGCGGACACCAACCTGACCTCGGTGATCGAAAAACGCGCCAATGAACTGCTGGCGCAGCAGTTGAAAGGCGTGGCGCGCCAGTCATTGGACAAAGCCTGGCAAAGCGGCCATCTGCACGCGCAGGATCTGGTGCAGCCGTATGTCGAAGGGCTGGTTAATATCGTCGATATGCCGGCCATCCAGCAGGCGGGGCTGAAGCTGGGCGTTGATCCGCTCGGCGGTTCGGGCATTACCTACTGGCAGCGCATTGCCGAACATTACAAGCTGGATCTGACGCTGGTTAACGATTCTGTCGATCAAACTTTCCGCTTTATGCACTTGGATCACGACGGCATTATCCGTATGGATTGCTCATCGGAATCGGCGATGGCCGGTTTGCTGGCGCTGCGTGATAAGTTTGATCTGGCTTTCGCCAACGATCCGGACTACGACCGCCACGGCATCGTTACGCCGAAGGGCCTGATGAACCCGAACCATTACCTGGCGGTGGCCATTAACTACCTGTTCCAGCACCGCCCGCAGTGGGGGGCTGACGTCGCCGTAGGTAAAACGCTGGTGTCCAGCGCGATGATCGATCGCGTGGTGGCTGACCTGGGCCGCAAGCTGGTGGAAGTGCCAGTGGGCTTTAAGTGGTTCGTTGACGGCCTGTTTGACGGCAGCTTTGGCTTTGGTGGTGAAGAGAGCGCCGGTGCATCTTTCTTGCGCTTTGACGGCAAACCGTGGTCCACCGATAAAGACGGCATCATTATGTGCCTGCTGGCGGCGGAAATTACGGCGGTTACTGGCAAAAACCCGCAGGCCCATTACGATGAGCTGGCCGCGCGTTTTGGCGCGCCGAGCTACAACCGTATTCAGGCGCCGGCGACCCATGCGCAGAAGGCCGTGTTGGCCAAGCTTTCGCCAGAGATGGTGAAGGCCAGCACGCTGGCCGGCGATCCGATCACGGCTCGCCTGACGGCCGCGCCGGGCAACGGTGCGGCAATCGGCGGCCTGAAAGTGATGACGGACAACGGCTGGTTCGCAGCACGCCCATCCGGCACGGAAGAGGCTTACAAAATCTATTGTGAGAGCTTCCTCGGGGCTGAACACCGCGAGAAGATCGAACACGAAGCGGTGAATATCGTCAGCGAAGTGTTGGCTTCAGCCAAGTAAACCGGCTTGCAATACTAAAGGTGCGGCAGATATTGCCGCACCTTTTTTTTGTTCTGGAGGTGGCGCCCGCCTGCGCGGCGAAGGGGACTGCGCAGGTGCAAGAAACAAAATTACAACAAAATAACCAAATGTAAGTTATTTAATAACAAAAATTAAACAACCTGCCGTTGTTGATGAAATTTTGCGCATTATTTTGTTATTTAGTGGTCGGATGAGTAGTAAACTTTCATCAACTGCGATAAGATTTCCTCCAGCTTACTATTTCACCACTCACTCTTTCATTTGTTTTGCCCGCCGCGTTCCTGGCAGTTTAACGGCCGGCATTTTAGGAGGTTCGCATGTCTTTGTATCAGGCCTATCCCATGCATCGGATTCTCCTGCGCCGCAGCGCAGTGATTTTGCTTGGCGCCCTGGCACTGCCGGTGATGCTGTTCCGCCGCGATCGCGCGCGGTTTTACAGCTACCTGCATCGCGTTTGGTCAAAAACCAGCGATAAACCCGTTTGGTTACAGCAGGCGGAACTGGCGGCCGGTGATTTTTACTGAGTATCCGGGGCTTGAGCGGCCAGCGTTTTTTGGCGTGCGGCGGCTCAACCCATGCGGCGGCAGGGGGCACGGTCCCTTGTCTTCTTCCTTCTTCTTGATGGCTTCATTGGGTGCTTTCCGCGCCTGTCTGTAAACATTCTCCCCGCGATTCTTTACCCTTAGGTCGTACTAAGCTGCGAATTCTTCTACACTTTAGTATTACTTTGAGGGAGCGAAGCATGAGTGACAAAATTCCTATCGGTATCAGCGCCTGCCTGTTAGGCGGCGCCGTGCGTTTTGACGGTGGCCATAAAAGGCTAACGTTCGCCGTAGAACAACTCGGCGAATATGTGCAATTTTCATCCATCTGCCCGGAAATGGCGATAGGGTTACCTTCGCCGCGGCCGGCGCTGCGCTTGATTAAACAGCAGCAGCAAATCAGGCTGTGCAACAGCAATGACAGCAGCATTGACGTCACCGAACCGATGCAGCATTTTTCCAGGCAGCAAGTCGCCGAACTGGGGAACCTGTGCGGTTACATTGTCTGTTCAAAATCGCCAAGCTGCGGCATGGAGCGGGTGCGGGTGTACAGCGAAAATGGCGACGGCGCGCGCAAAAGCGGCGTTGGCCTGTTTACCGCTGAACTGATGCGCCAGATGCCCTGGCTGCCCGTTGAGGAAGACGGCCGTTTGCAAGATGCCGCACTGCGTGAAAACTTTGTCGAGCGGGTTTATGCGCTGCACGAATTGAATACCTTATGGCGCTCTGGCCTGACGCGCGGCAAGCTGATTGCGTTCCACAGCCGCTATAAGCTCTCGCTGTTGGCGCATTCGCAGCCGGAATACCGTGCGCTTGGCCGATTTGTCGCGGATATCGAAAAATGGGATTCGCTGGATGCCTTCGCCACGGAATACCGCAGCCGGTTAATGGCGCTGATGGCGCATAAGGCCACGCGCCGTAACCACACCAATGTGCTTATGCACGTTCAGGGGTATTTCCGCCGCCAGCTTAGCCCGGCCCAGCGCCAGGAGCTGTCGCAGCTTATCGATCGTTACCGCCAGGGGATGCAGCCGCTGCTGGTGCCTATCGCGTTGCTAAAACACTATATGGCTGAATACCCGGATAGCTATCTGGCACAGCAGCGTTACTTTGAACCCTACCCGGAAGCTCTGCGCCTGCGCTACGGCCGTTAATCACAAGGAAGCGCCTATGGCCACCCATCTTATTTGGCTGCGCAATGATTTGCGCATTACCGACAACCGGGCGCTGCACGCCGCCTGTGACGATCCCGATGCCAAGGTGTTGGCGGTGTTTATCGCTACACCAGGGCAATGGCAGCAACACGGCATGGCACCGCGCCAGGCCGGGTTTATTCATGCCAACCTGCTGGCGCTCCAGCAGGCATTGGCGCAACGGGCAATCCCGCTGTTCTTCCACCAATGCGATGATTTTTCGGCATCCGTTGACTGGTTGGCGGCCTTCTGCCAACAACAGCAGGTGGATGCGCTTTACTATAACCGCCAGTATGAAATTAACGAGCGCCAGCGTGATGCCCAGTTGGAAGCGCGCCTGGCGGGCAACGTTGCGTGCCACAGTTTTGACGACAGCCTGCTGTTGCCGCCAGGCAGTGTACTGACCGGCAAGGGCGAAATGTTCAGGGTGTATACCCCGTTTCGCAAGGCTTTTATTCAGCGCCTGATGGCCACGGACGTCAGTTCTTTACCGGCGCCCAAAGCGCGCGGCAAAAAGATCGCGGTGCGCCCGATCGCGCCGTTTGATTACCCGCAGGCGGCGTTGAGCGACGCATTCCCCAGCGGCGAAGAGGCGGCGCTACAGCGGTTACGGGCTTTCTGCCGCGAGCAGGTGCAGGATTACGTGCGACAGCGCGATCTGCCCGCGCTGGCAGGAACCAGCTGCCTTTCGCCCTATCTGGCAACCGGTGTGATCTCGCCTCGCCAGTGCGTCAACCGGCTGCGGGCCGAATGCCCGGAAGTGCTGGAAAATACCGAAGGCGGTGCGTTCAGTTGGCTCAATGAGCTGATTTGGCGTGAGTTTTATCGTCATCTGCTGGTGGCCTATCCGGCGCTGTGCAAGCACCGGCCCTTTATTGACTGGACGGATAATGTGCGCTGGCAAGGGGATGCGGCGTTGCTGAAAGCCTGGCAGCAAGGGCAAACCGGCTACCCGATCGTCGATGCGGCGATGCGGCAACTGAATGCCACGGGGTGGATGCATAACCGGCTACGGATGATTAGCGCCAGCTTTTTGGTGAAGGATTTACTGATCGACTGGCGTGCCGGCGAGCGGTACTTCATGTCGCAATTGCTGGACGGCGATCTGGCGGCCAACAACGGCGGCTGGCAGTGGGCGGCGTCTACCGGCACCGACGCCACGCCCTATTTTCGCATCTTTAATCCGACCACCCAGGGAGAACGTTTTGATCCACAAGGCACTTTTATTCGTAAGTGGTTGCCTGAACTGGCCGAAGTGCCGGACAATGATATTCATCAACCCTATCGCTGGTTGGAAAAGCAGCGGCAGCGCGTGCTGAATTATCCGCAACCGATCGTGATACATCAGCAGGCGCGGCGTGAAACACTGGCAGCTTTTGAGGCGGCGAAGCGGGAAGCGCGTTAAGGCAAAGCTGGAGTGACCTGTCATGATGAATAAATTAGTGGCCCTGTGCCTGGCCGGGTACTGCTCGTGGGCCAGCGCGGCGTTCGACGTCGTGGCGCTGGGCGTCGAGGGCGGCGTTAGCGACGGCAACCTGACCTCGTACCTGATCCGCAGTGATAGCCAGCGGCAATATCTGGCGCTGGACGCCGGTTCATTATTGCCGGGCATCGCCAAAGGGTTGGCAAAGGGCAGCTTCCCCCAGGTCAACGACGCGCTTGCCGCGCCGTATACGCCGCAGGGCTATGTGTTGCGTGAACTGATTGGCAGTTATTTTATTAGCCATGCGCACCTTGACCACGTTGCCGGGCTGATCCTGGCCGCGCCGGAAGACAGCCGCAAAACCATTTATGCATCCACTGATGCGGTGCTGACCCTGCGCAACCACTATTTTAACTGGAAGGCCTGGCCTAACTTCACCGATTCCGGCAACGGCACGCGTCTTGGCACCTATCGCCTGCAGCCGGTGCGTGAACTGCAGCGGTTCACCTTCGGCAATACCGGGCTTAGCGGCGTGCTCTATCCGTTGAGCCATGCGAAGACCCCCTCCGCCATGGTGCTGATTTCCGATCGCACTGATTCCTTTGCCTATTTCGGCGATACCGGGCCGGATGCGGTTGAACAATCCCGCCATCTGGATACCGCCTGGCGGGCGCTTGGGCCGCTAGTAGAGCAGGGTAAACTGAAAGGCATGATCATTGAAACGTCCTACCCCAATGGGGTGGAAGACAGCAAATTATATGGTCATCTGACGCCTGCCTGGTTGCTGATGGAGCTGAAAAACCTGGAAAAATACAGCGGCGGCGACGGTGCGTTGAAAGATCTGCCGGTGATCATCAGCCATATCAAACCGAGCCTGAAACAGGGCGGTGACGTGCGCGCCACGGTGCGCCAACAGTTGGAACAGGGGAATGATATGGGCGTGCGCTTTATTTTGATGGAACAAGGGGAGCGGCAACAGTTTTGATCTTCCGCCTTGCGGTGGGCTTCGGCGCCAAAAGGGGAAGATACATACCCAAAATAATTCGAGTTGCAGGAAGGCGGCAACGCAGCGAATCCCCAGGAGCTTACTGTAGTAAGTGACTGGGGTGAGCGAGGAAAGCCAACACACCTGCAACTTGAAGTATGAAGGGTATAATAGGTTGATTTTAAAGAGAGGACATTATGCTTAACCTCGATCTGGAACATCTGATCAATACCGAATTAAACAGTTCGGCTTTTCAAGACTACGCCCCGAATGGCTTGCAGGTGGAAGGCCGGCCTCATGTACAACGGATCGTCACCGGCGTGACGGCCTGCCAGGCATTGCTGGACGCCGCCGTTGAGCAACAGGCGGATGCCATCGTCGTACACCATGGCTATTTCTGGAAAAATGAGGCGCCCGCAGTGCGCGGGATGAAACGTAATCGCCTGAAAACGCTGCTGGCCAACGACATCAATCTGTATGGCTATCATTTGCCGCTGGATGCGCACCCGGTGCTGGGCAACAACGCCCAGTTGGCGCTGGCGCTGGGTATCCGCGTGATCGGTGAAGTTGAGCCTTTGTTGCCGCATGGGGAGTTCGAACGGCCGATCGGCGCTGATGAGCTGAAACAGCGTCTGGAAAGCCGCCTGGGCCGTAGCGTATTACACTGCGGCGATAACGCGCCGGCGCATATTCGCCGAGTGGCCTGGTGCACCGGCGGCGGGCAGAGTTTTATCGATAGCGCGGCGCGTTTTGGCGTGGATGCATTTATCAGCGGTGAAGTTTCTGAGCAAACCATCCATGTCGCCCGGGAAATGGGGCTGCACTTCTTTGCCGCCGGCCACCATGCCACTGAGCGCGGCGGGATCAAGGTGCTCGGCGAGTGGTTGCAGCAGAACCATGGCTTTGAGGTCACTTTTATCGATATTCCCAATCCGGCTTAATCTTTGGCCAAGGGTTCAGCCTGGCTGAACCCTTTAATCCTATCTGCAGCAAGATTTGGCCCACTTTTCAATTATTTCCCTTCCGTGAATGCGGTTTAATCCCTTCTTTTTTCACCGGTTGTTCTATTGACAGCGGAAGCTGCCTCGCGCATAACAGTGAGGTTTTTCATCATAAAAAGAGGTGTCGGGGTGCAACGAGCGCAGTATTACCTGTTGGGTGAAAAAGCCGCCGTGCTTGAGTTGGCGCCGCCGGTCACGTTGACCAGCCAACGGCGGATCTGGGCGCTGGCCGAAAAACTTAATCATCACCCCGACGTGCATGAAGTGGTGCCGGGGATGAATAACTTAACGCTGTTGCTGCGGGTGCCGCAGGCTAACGCGCAGGCCATGCTGGCCGTGTTGCAGCAAGGCTGGGAGCGTGAAGAAAGCCTGGTGCCGGAGCCGCGGAATGTGGATATTCCCGTCATTTATGGCGGCGAATACGGGCCGGATCTGGCCGCGGTGGCGGACCACACCGGTATGTCGCCGCAGCAGGTGGTGGAATGCCATGCAGCGGCGGCCTATGTGGTTTACTTCCTCGGTTTCCAGCCCGGTTTTCCTTACCTGGGCGGCATGCCGGAAAAACTGGCGATGCCGCGCCGTGCCGAGCCGCGCCTGAGCGTCGCGGCCGGATCGGTAGGGATTGGCGGCGGCCAAACCGGTATCTATCCGTTGGCCAGCCCGGGTGGTTGGCAAATTATTGGCCGTACGCCGCGGGCTTTGTTTACCCCCGACACCATGCCGCCAACGTTGCTGCGCCCCGGCGACAACGTGCGCTTTGTGCCGCAAAAGGAGGGCGTATGCTGAAAATCCTACGGGCGGGCATTTTTACCACGGTGCAGGATCTTGGCCGCCACGGCTTCCGGCGCCTGGGGGTTAGCCAGGGCGGCGCGCTGGATATTCCCGCGCTGAAGATCGCCAATCTATTGGTGGGGAATCCGCAAGACGCCGCCGGCCTGGAGATCACCCTTGGGCAGTTTAGTGCCGAATTCAGCCGCGCCGGCTGGTTCGCCCTCACCGGCGCGGGCTGTGACGCCACGCTGGATGGCAAACCGCTATGGACCGGCTGGCGTTACCGGGTAAAAAAAGGCCAACGGCTGGTGTTGAATATGCCTAGGCGCGGTATGCGTAGCTACCTGGCCGTGGCGGGCGGGATTGCCGTGCCGGCGGTGCTGGGATCGCGCAGTACCGATGTTAAGGCCGCTTTCGGGGGCCTGGAAGGGCGGCCGTTGCGGGATGGCGATCGGCTGCCGCTTGGCAAAAGCCAAACGCTGGTGCGCGATAGCATCGGGGTGAAACAGTTGCTGTTTAATAACCGTATTCGTGCGTTACCCGGGCCGGAGTATGGCGAATACAGCGAAGAAGCGCAGGATGCCTTTTGGCGCACCCCCTGGCAGATTAGCCCGCAGAGCAACCGCATGGGGTACCGTTTGCACGGCGGCCATGCTTTGGCCCGCACCACTGAACATGAGATTTTGTCACATGGCCTGGTGCCTGGCGTGGTTCAGGTGCCGCATAACGGGCAACCCATCGTGCTGATGGCGGATGCGCAAACGACCGGCGGCTACCCGCGCATCGCCTGCGTGATCGAGGCCGATCTCTACCACCTGGCGCAGATTCGCCTGGGGGAACCGATGCATTTTATGCCCTGCACGCTGGCGGAGGCGCAGCGCGCCAAAATCGAACAGGACCATTTTATCCAACAAATTGCCTGGGGGCTGGATGAGCATTGATTGGCGGTAATGGCCGATGAAGGTGCAAATCTTCTCCATCTTCCAGAGGCTGGCCGCTATCCACACGGAACAAGGTGGAATTAAGGTTTACACAACATCAGAGGGAATAGGCTATGGAACATGGGGTGGATTTGTGGCCACTGATCGGTATTGCTGCCATCGTGGTGGGTTTCTTGTTGCGCATTAATCCGGTTTTAGTGGTCATTGTTTCAGGGATCATTACCGGTCTGGCAGCTTCGATGCCACTGGGCGTTATTCTGGAAAAGCTTGGCGAAGGGTTTCTCAATACCCGTAATCTGCCATTGATCCTGCTGTTGCCGTTAGCGGTAATTGGCCTGCTGGAGCGCTATGGATTAAAGGAACGCGCGCAAATATGGATTGCCAAAATCAAAAGTGCGACGGCAGGGCGTCTGCTGATTGTTTATTTGTTTTTCCGTGAAATAACCGCAGCTATGGGGCTGACCAGCCTGGGTGGGCATCCGCAGATGGTGCGGCCTATGTTAGCGCCCATGGCGGAAGGCGCAATGCAAAACCGTTACGGCGAATTGCCGGAGCATGTTCGCTATCGCTTACGCGCGATGTCTGCGGCGACGGACAATGTGGGCCTGTTCTTTGGTGAAGATATCTTCGTGGCATTTGGCGCGATTATTTTCATGCACAACTTTATGTTGGAGTCTGGCGGGATTCAAACCGAGCCGCTGCATATCGCCTTGTGGGGCATCCCCACCGCCATTTTCGCTTTTTTGATCCATGCCTGGCGTATGTACCGGATGGATAAGCGCTTGAGCACAGAGCTGGCGCAGCTTAACCAGGCGGCATTAAAAGCGAAGGGAGAGGCGCAATGAATTTCCAACAGCAATACCTCTACTGGCTTGCCGGCGCCGTTTTATTGATTGTCGCAGTGATGTCTCTACGCGATCGTGCTAACCCTCGCCGTATCTTCACCGCGTTGTTTTGGGGCTTATATGGCGTAATTTTCTTGCTCGGTGATTGGGCCTACGGGCTGTTTGGTTCTGGGGAAGAGGCTCGCCGCCAACTGCATATTCTGGTCGGTGTGCTGGTGGTTGTCATGGCGCTGATTGCGGGGTTTGGTGGGGTGCGTCTGGGCCATTATCACCAGCGTAGCGTGGAACAGCGTGAGGAAAGCGCCCAACGGCTTGGCAACCGCTTATTTGTGCCGGCGTTGACGATACCCGTGGTAACGGTAATCGGCGTATTGTTGTTTAACAACGTGCAGGTGTTGCAAACAAGGGTGTTCGGCCCAGGCAATCATGCGACGCTGATCACCTTGTTCAGTATGACGGTCGGCTGCCTGTTGGGCTGTTTGATTGCGTTAAAAATGACCGGTGAAAAAAGCCATCAGCCGATCCAGGAGGCGCGTCGCCTGCTGGATTCCATCGGCTGGGCGTTTATCTTGCCTCAGATCCTGGCAACGCTTGGGTTGTTATTCACTGCGGCGGGGGTTGGCACGGCGATTTCACATTTGACGCAAGAGTACCTGGCGGTAGACAACCGTTTTATTGCGGTCGTGGTGTATGCCGTTGGCATGGCGCTGTTAACCATGGTTATGGGCAATGCTTTCGCTGCCTTTCCGATTGTGACTGCGGGGGTTGGGATCCCTATTCTGGTATTGCAGCACGGCGGCAATCCAGCGGTAATGGCGGCGATCGGTATGTTCTCAGGGTATTGCGGCACATTAATGACGCCGATGGCGGCTAACTATAATATTGTCCCCGCCGCATTGTTGGAGCTGCCGGATAAAAACGCCGTCATTAAGGCCCAGATCCCAACGGGAATCGCGTTGTTGTTGGTGAATGTGCTGCTGCTTTATTTTTTGATGTTTCTTTAGGGTATCTTTTATGCGCAACGTTCTGATTACCGGTTTTGAACCTTTTGATGGCGAATCTGTAAATCCTTCCTGGGAGGTCGTGAAGCAGTTGAGCGATCGGGAACTGGCCGGGGGGCATATTGTCGCGCGCCAGTTGCCGTGCGTATTTGGTGAGGCATTAACCGTGCTGGAGGCGGCGATTGATGAATGGCAACCGGCAATAGTGTTGTGTATCGGCCAGGCGGGAGGGCGATCCGATATCACGCTTGAGCGTGTGGCGATTAATATTAACGACGCGCGCATTCCTGATAATAAAGGCTATCAGCCCATCGATGAGCCGATAGCGGCCGACGGGCCGGCTGCGTATTTCAGTACGCTGCCGATCAAAACGGTGGTGGAAGCGATTCGTGCCGCGGGTATTCCCGCTTCGGTATCGCAAACGGCCGGGACCTATGTCTGTAATCACGTCATGTACGGTCTGCTGCATTATTTGCGTGGCCGGCCGGCGGTGAAAGGGGGATTTATGCATATCCCTTATTTGCCTGAACAGGCAATCGCACATCCCGGCGCGCCAAGTATGGCCGCCCAGACGGTGTTAATTGCCGTGGAGTTGGCGATATCTATCGCCTTGCAGGTGGAACAGGATCGAAAAGTGGCCGGTGGCGCCACGCATTAAGGAGTCTTAGATGCCGGAAGGGCCGGAAATACGCCGGGCGGCGGATAAACTGGCGGCTGCGGTGATTGAGCAACCGCTGACTGACGTTTGGTTTGCTTTTCCACAGTTGAAGCACTATCAGGCAACGCTGGTTGGCCAGCGGGTGATCGCGATTGAACCGCGTGGCAAGGCGTTGCTGATCCATTTTTCTGATGGGCTGACGATGTATAGCCACAACCAGCTATATGGCGTGTGGAAAGTGGTCAGCGCCGGGGAGGTGCCCGATACCAAACGTGATTTACGCGTACGCCTGCAAACGCCGGAGCGGGCGATTTTGCTCTACAGTGCTTCGGATATTACCGTTGGGCCGCGTGAAGAGATTGAGCAGCACCCGTTTTTGCAACGCATCGGCCCGGATGTGCTGGATCCTGCGGTGACGGTGGCCGCCGTCGAGCAGCGTTTATTGCTGCCGGCGTTCAGGCGGCGGCAACTGGGGGGAATGCTGCTCGATCAGGCTTTTCTCGCCGGGTTGGGCAACTACCTGCGTGCTGAAATTTTATGGCAGGCCGAACTGGCGCCACAGCATCGGGCGCAGGAGCTGGCGCCGCCGGTGTTGCATCGCTTGGCCGAAGCGCTGCTGCAGATCCCACGGTTGTCTTACCAAACGCGGGGGCAGGTGGATGACAACCGCCACCACGGCACACTCTTTAGCTTTAAGGTGTTTCACCGCAGCGGCGAACCATGCCCGCGCTGCGGCGCCATGATCGTTCGTGAGACGCTGTCTTCACGGCCGTTCTATTGGTGCCCGGGGTGCCAGAAATAGCGGGAAATCTATATTCCCTCATCGGCCAGATCGGGCCTCTTCTATCCCTGGCTGGTTGCAAAACGAAAAGCGCCGCCCAGGGGCGGCGCTTAACGCGGTAAGGCAAGAACCCAGCGCGGTTATTTTTTCAGCATAGAGTCAAAGTCACGCTCGGCGTAGCCGGTGTACAGCTGGCGCGGGCGAGCGATCTTCAACCCTTCGGCATGCATTTCGCTCCAGTGTGCGATCCAGCCGATGGTACGGGCAATGGCAAAGATCACGGTGAACATAGAGGATGGAATGCCCATCGCCTTCAGGATGATGCCTGAATAGAAATCGACGTTCGGGTACAGTTTTTTCTCGATGAAGTACGGATCGTGCAGTGCAATGTGCTCCAGCTCCATCGCCACTTCCAGCAGGTTGTCATCCTTCTTGTTCAGCTCTTTCAGCACTTCGTGGCAGGTTTCACGCATTACGGTCGCACGCGGATCGTAGTTTTTGTATACACGGTGGCCAAAGCCCATCAGACGGAACGAGTCGTTCTTGTCTTTGGCGCGTTTGATAAATTCCGGGATGTGTTCAACGCTCTTGATTTCTTCGAGCATTTTCAGCGCGGCTTCGTTGGCACCGCCATGCGCTGGCCCCCAAAGCGATGCGATACCGGCCGCGATGCAGGCGAACGGGTTGGCACCGGAAGAACCGGCGGTGCGCACGGTCGACGTCGAGGCGTTCTGTTCGTGATCGGCGTGCAGGATCAGGATCCGATCCATTGCGCGTTCCAGCACTGGGTTGACCACGTATTCTTCACACGGCGTCGCGAACATCATGTGCAGGAAGTTACCCGCATACGACAGCTCGTTACGCGGATAAACAAACGGCTGGCCAAGGGAGTATTTGTAACACATCGCCGCGACGGTCGGCATTTTCGACAGCAGACGGAAGGCGGCGATTTCCCGGTGGCGCTCGTTGTTGACGTCCAGCGCGTCATGATAGAAGGCCGCCAGCGCACCGGTAACGCCGCACAGCACGGCCATTGGGTGTGAGTCACGGCGGAAACCACGGAACAGATGGGTGATCTGATCGTGGATCATGGTATGGCGGGTGACGTTGGTTCGGAACTGTTCAAACTCTTCTTTGGTTGGCGTCTCGCCGTACAGCAGGATGTAACACACCTCAAGATAGGTGGATTTTTTCGCCAGCTGTTCGATCGGGAAGCCGCGGTGCAGCAGAATGCCGTTGTCACCGTCGATGTAGGTGATCTTGGATTCACAGGACGCGGTAGAGGTAAAGCCAGGATCAAAGGTGAAATAACCTTTCGTGCCCAAGGCGCGGACGTCAAGGACATCGGGACCCAGCGTCGGGGTCAGTACGTTTAGCTCGATCGGCGCTGCACCGTCATTCAGTGCCAGCGTCGCTTTTTTGTCAGTCATTTACAGTCTCCTTAGCGCCTTATTTTTAAACCACTAATAACTGAAATACCTTAAATCTCCGCATGTTGCCCGCAAAAAATTCGCGCAAGCGCAAACTCTGTGAGCAACTACGCAAATGCGTGTATGGGGTACAGAGTGCTCATCAGGCGAACGAAACGGGTGACCAGTTATCAACGATTCATTCGAATTCATTATTGTCTGTTAATTGTTACCTACGATATGCCGCGGTTGTTCAAACCCGTGCCCTTCGCGCTGTTCAGTGCCATGTTGCCGCCTTGCTCACCAGGCCCGTAAGGTTGCCCGGCATATTGTTTGCTGGCTATGGCATGCGCGATCGCGGCTCTGGGCGGTGTAACCACACGGATTGAAGGAGTTTCAGCAAGATACACTGTTGCATAACTTGGGCGTAGGGGGAAGTGTATCTGCTGGTCGTTCGTCTATCATAGGCGTGTTTGCGTTGTATATGTAATTAAAATGTTGATATTTTGTCAAATGATATGATTTGTTTTGTATTTTTTGTGAAAAAAGTGATCCAAATCACTGTTCAGGGGAAATGTCACCAAAGAGATTGTGTGGGAATTGTAATAGGATTGTGATCATCCTATACTGCCGCCAGGTCTCCGGGTTTACCCTGAAGTAGGAGCACCCAGCGTTATAACAACGCGCCGTTTAAGCACAGAGGATGTTGATGTTTGAGCGCGTGACGTGTGAGGGTTTTTTTCGGCTCTTAACGCTGTCTGATCCCCGCCCAGGCCGGAGGAAGGAAAATAATAAGAGCTGTGTGGGCAAAATCGTGAAAAAACAAAGACCTGTTAATCTGGATCTGCAAACGATCCGGTTTCCCGTAACTGCAATAGCTTCCATTTTACACCGAGTCTCTGGCGTAATCACCTTCGTTGCCGTGGGCATTCTCCTCTGGCTGTTAGGCCTGTCTCTCTCTTCCCAGGACGGGTTTCTGCAAGCTACAGCCATCATGAATAGTTTCTTCGCGAAATTTATTTTTTGGGGGATCCTGACGGCGCTGGCTTATCACATTTGCGGTGGCATTCGCCATTTGTTAATGGATTTTGGCTATATCGAAGAGAGTTTGGCCGCGGGTAAACGTTCTGCCCAGGTGGCGTTCGTATTGACCGCCGTGTTGTCAATTCTGGCGGGAGTCTTGGTATGGTAAGCAATGTTTCTGCATTAGGACGCAACGGCGTGCATGACTGGTTATTACTGCGTGCCTCCGCCATCGTTATCACCCTGTATGTTCTTTATCTTCTGGGTTTTGTCGCCACTGCGCCTGACATTACCTATGACATCTGGCGGGGTTTCTTCGCCACTTCCATCACGAAGGTTTTTACCCTGCTGGCATTGCTTTCCATTCTGGTTCACGCCTGGATTGGGATGTGGCAGGTGTTAACGGATTATATCAAACCGCTGGCGGTTCGCCTGGTGCTGCAATTGGCGATCGTGGTCGCGCTGGTGGTCTATTTATTGTATGGAACAATTGTCGTGTGGGGTGCGTAAATGAAGCTGCCAGTCAGAGAGTTTGATGCTGTTGTTATTGGTGCCGGCGGCGCGGGGATGCGCGCGGCACTGCAGATTTCCCAGGCGGGCTCAACCTGTGCCCTGCTGTCAAAAGTATTTCCAACCCGTTCCCATACCGTGTCCGCTCAGGGCGGCATTACGGTCGCGCTTGGCAACACCCATGAAGATAACTGGGAATGGCACATGTACGACACGGTGAAAGGCTCTGATTATATCGGCGATCAGGACGCCATCGAATACATGTGCAAAACCGGCCCTGAAGCCATTCTTGAGCTTGAACACATGGGGCTGCCGTTTTCCCGTCTGGATGACGGCCGTATTTATCAGCGGCCGTTTGGCGGCCAGTCGAAAAACTTCGGCGGCGAGCAGGCGGCCCGCACGGCAGCAGCCGCCGACCGCACCGGCCACGCGCTGCTGCACACCCTTTACCAGCAGAATTTGAAGAATCACACCACAATCTTCTCCGAATGGTATGCGCTGGATCTGGTGAAAAACCAGGATGGCACCGTGGTTGGCACCACCGCTATCTGCATTGAAACCGGCGAAGTGGTCTATTTCAAAGCCAAGGCCACCGTGCTGGCGACCGGCGGCGCCGGGCGTATTTATCAGTCCACCACCAATGCGCACATCAATACCGGCGACGGCGTGGGGATGGCGTTGCGCGCCGGGGTGCCGGTGCAGGATATGGAAATGTGGCAGTTCCACCCAACCGGTATTGCCGGCGCGGGCGTTCTGGTCACAGAAGGCTGCCGTGGCGAAGGCGGCTACCTGCTGAACAAACATGGCGAGCGCTTCATGGAGCGCTACGCGCCGAATGCCAAAGATCTGGCGGGCCGTGATGTGGTTGCCCGTTCGATCATGATCGAAATCCGTGAAGGCCGCGGCTGCGACGGCCCGTGGGGCCCGCACGCCAAGCTGAAGCTCGATCATCTGGGTAAAGACGTGTTGGAATCGCGCTTGCCGGGGATCCTCGAGCTGTCGCGCACCTTTGCCCACGTCGATCCGGTCAAAGAGCCGATCCCGGTGATCCCGACCTGCCACTATATGATGGGCGGCATTCCAACCAAGGTGACCGGCCAGGCACTGACGGTGAACGAGCAGGGGGAAGACGTGGTGATCCCAGGGCTATTCGCCGTGGGCGAAATCGCCTGCGTATCGGTCCACGGTGCCAACCGGCTTGGCGGCAACTCGTTGCTCGATCTGGTGGTCTTCGGCCGTTCCGCCGGCCTGCATCTGCAGGAATCCCTGGAAGAACAAGGCGCCAGCCGTGACGCCAGCGATTCCGACGTTGAGGCCTCGCTGGAGCGCCTTAACCGCTGGAACAATAACCGCAGCGGTGAAGATCCGGTTGAAATCCGCAAAGCGCTGCAATCCTGCATGCAGCACAATTTCTCGGTGTTCCGCGAAGGCGACGCGATGGCCAAAGGGTTGGAAGAGTTGAAAGTGATCCGCGAGCGCCTGAAGAATGCGCGCTTGGACGATACCTCAACGGAGTTCAATACCCAGCGCATCGAATGCCTGGAGTTGGATAACCTGATGGAGACGGCGTTTTCCACCGCCGTATCGGCCAACTACCGCACGGAAAGTCGCGGCGCCCACAGCCGTTTTGACTACCCGGATCGGGATGACGCTAATTGGCTGTGCCATTCGCTGTATCTGCCGCAGTCGGAAAGCATGACGCGCCGTAGCGTGAATATGCAGCCGACGTTGCGCCCGGCATTCCCGCCAAAAGTGCGTTCTTATTAATTGCGGAGAAGGGATAAATGAAACTCGAATTTTCAATCTATCGCTATAACCCGGATGTTGATGATGCGCCGCACATGCAGGATTACACGCTGGAAGCGGAAGACGGCCGGGATATGATGTTGTTGGACGCGCTGATCCAACTGAAAGAAAAGGATCCGACCTTGGCGTTTCGCCGTTCCTGCCGTGAAGGGGTCTGCGGCTCCGACGGGCTGAATATGAACGGTAAAAACGGCCTGGCCTGTATCACCCCGGTATCTGCGCTGCGCAAAGGCAATAACAAGATCGTGATCCGGCCGCTGCCGGGATTGCCGGTGATCCGCGATCTGGTGGTGGACATGGGGCAGTTCTATACCCAGTATGAAAAGATTAAGCCTTACTTATTGAATGACGGTAAAAATCCACCGGCGCGCGAACACCTGCAATCGCCGGAGCAGCGCGCTAAACTGGATGGTTTGTATGAGTGCATTCTGTGTGCCTGCTGTTCAACCTCGTGCCCGTCATTCTGGTGGAACCCTGATAAGTTCGTTGGGCCGGCTGGGCTGCTGGCGGCATACCGCTTCCTGATCGACAGCCGCGATACCGAAACGGCAGAACGTTTGGATGATCTGAACGATGCTTTTAGTGTTTTCCGCTGCCATAGCATTATGAATTGTGTCAGTGTATGTCCCAAAGGCCTTAATCCAACGCGTGCAATTGGCCATATTAAGTCAATGTTGCTGCAGCGTAGCGCTTAAAGAGTACAAGATGCTGTGCCGGGGTTTCCCCGGCCTCATCGCTGGGCAGGAAGCGCCTAAAAACCGATGGTGATTGCCATGCTGGCAAACTTTGTTTTTCCTCGGTTTTTAGATGTTCCTTGTAATGGGCCGCGAGGCCCGGGATAAAACGTACGTGAGGCTTGAATTCGGCAAGCGGTTATTTTTTGGCAATGGGGAACGGCGCGCCTGAGCATATTTTCGCCAGTCGGCGCTGGTAAGGGCATTTAAACGCCGGTATCGCGTTTGTGCGCTGTCCTGGCAATAATAACGCGGTTGTGACGAGTTCAGGATAAGGCCGCAGGTACGGCGAGTGAACCGTTTTACGGCAAACCGTCTTTTTCACGGTAACCATGTTAACCACGGCGAAAACTGAAGCTTTAAAGCTTAAGGGATCATAATGCAGAACGGCGCAATGAAGGCCTGGCTGGATTCCTCCTATCTGGCGGGCGCGAACCAGTCCTACATAGAGCAGCTCTATGAAGATTTTCTAACCGATCCGGGCTCCGTTGAGGATAGCTGGCGTTCTATCTTTCAGCAGCTTCCTACCGTAAGAGCCACACCCGATCAGCTCCATTCCCAAACGCGCGAGTATTTCCGCCGCCTGGCGAAAGATAGCGCACGTTATCACTCCACCATCAGCGATCCGCAGACCGATGCCAAACAGGTCAAGGTGCTGCAATTAATCAACGCATTCCGCTTTCGCGGGCACCAGCATGCCAACCTGGATCCGCTTGGGCTATGGCAACAGGAACGGGTGCAGGATCTGGATCCTGCCTACCACAACCTGACTGAAGCCGATTTTCAGGAAACCTTTAACGTGGGGTCTTTCGCCATTGGCAGAGAAACCATGCGGCTGAGCGATTTGTATGCCGCGCTGAAACAAACCTATTGCGGTTCGATCGGCGCTGAATACATGCACATTACCAATACTGATGAAAAACGCTGGATCCAGCAGCGTATTGAATCGGTTGTCGGCCAGGCCAGCTTCAGCAACGAGGAGAAGCGCCGTTTTCTGCAAGAACTGACGGCGGCCGAAGGGCTGGAACGCTATCTGGGGGCCAAGTTCCCCGGCGCGAAGCGCTTCTCGCTGGAAGGCGGCGATGCGCTGGTGCCGATGCTGAAAGAAATGGTGCGCCATGCCGGCAGCAATGGCACGCGTGAAGTGGTGCTTGGTATGGCCCACCGCGGCCGCCTGAACGTGCTGATCAATGTGCTGGGTAAAAAGCCGGCTGATTTGTTCGACGAGTTTGCCGGTAAGCATAAAGAACACCTGGGCACTGGCGATGTGAAATATCACCAGGGCTATTCGTCCGACGTGGAAACCGAAGGCGGCATGGTTCACCTGGCGCTGGCGTTTAACCCCTCGCACCTGGAAATCGTTAGCCCGGTGGTGATGGGCTCGGTACGCGCCCGCCGCGATCGTCTTGATGAAGCGCACAGCAACATGGTGTTGCCGATCACTATCCATGGTGATGCCGCTATTACCGGCCAGGGGGTTATTCAGGAAACCCTGAACATGTCGCAGGCCCGCGGCTATGAGGTGGGCGGTACGGTGCGCATCGTGATTAACAACCAGGTGGGTTTCACCACCTCCAACCCGTATGATGCACGCTCCACCGAGTATTGCACTGATATCGCTAAAATGGTGCAGGCGCCGATTTTCCATGTGAACGCAGACGATCCGGAAGCCGTTGCCTTCGTGACCCGGATAGCGTTGGATTTCCGTAACACCTTCAAACGTGACGTGATGATCGATCTGGTCTGTTACCGTCGTCATGGCCATAACGAAGCGGATGAGCCGAGTGCCACTCAGCCGTTGATGTATCAAAAGATCAAGAAACACCCAACGCCGCGCAAGCTCTATGCTGACAAACTGACAGAGCAGAATATCGCCAGCCTGGAAGATGCCACGGAAATGGTCAATCTGTACCGTGATGCGCTCGATGACGGTGAGTGCGTTGTGGATTCATGGCGCCCGATGAACCTTCACTCTTTCACCTGGTCGCCTTATCTGAACCATGAATGGGACGAAGAATATCCAAGCAAAGTGGATATGAAACGCCTGCAGGAGCTGGCGCGCCGTATCAGCCGCGTGCCGGATGGGGTCGAAATGCAGTCCCGCGTGGCGAAAATCTACGGCGATCGCGCCGAGATGGCCGCGGGCAACAAGCTGTTCGACTGGGGCGGGGCCGAAACATTGGCGTATGCGACGCTGGTGGACGAAGGTATCCCCATCCGTATTTCCGGCGAAGACTCCGGCCGCGGGACGTTCTTCCACCGCCACGCCGTGGTGCATAACCAGAAAGATGGTTCGGTCTATGTGCCGTTGGCCAATATCCACAGCGGGCAGGGCGAGTTCAAGGTGTGGGATTCCGTGCTGTCTGAAGAGGCGGTGCTGGCGTTCGAATATGGCTATGCCACCGCCGAACCGCGCACCTTGACGATCTGGGAAGCGCAGTTTGGTGATTTCGCCAACGGCGCCCAGGTGGTGATCGATCAGTTCATCAGCTCTGGCGAGCAAAAATGGGGCCGTATGTGCGGCCTGGTGATGCTGCTGCCGCATGGCTATGAAGGGCAGGGGCCGGAACACTCCTCCGCCCGCCTGGAGCGTTATCTGCAGCTGTGTGCGGAACAGAATATGCAGGTGTGCATTCCGTCGACGCCGGCGCAGGTTTACCACATGTTGCGCCGCCAGGCGCTGCGCGGTATGCGCCGCCCGCTGGTGGTGATGTCGCCCAAATCTCTGCTGCGCCACCCGCTGGCGACCTCTTCGCTGGACGAGTTGGCCAACGGCGCCTTCCAGCCGGCGATTGGCGAGATCGATGAGCTGGATCCGAAAGCGGTGAAGCGCGTCGTGCTGTGCGCCGGCAAGGTGTATTACGACCTGCTGGAACAGCGCCGTAAGAATGAGCAGCAGGATGTGGCGATTGTGCGTATCGAGCAATTGTATCCGTTCCCGCATCAGGCGGTTCAGGCGGTGCTGGAAAAATACGCCCATGTGCATGATTTTGTCTGGTGCCAGGAAGAGCCGTTGAACCAGGGGGCCTGGTACTGCAGCCAGCATAATTTCCGTGAAGTGATCCCGTTCGGGGCCTCTTTACGTTACGCCGGGCGGCCAGCCTCCGCCTCGCCGGCGGTGGGTTATATGTCCGTGCACCAGAAGCAGCAACAGGCTCTGGTGAATGACGCGCTGAATATTGATTAAAAATTAAGGGAAAGCTAATGAGTAGCGTAGATATTCTGGTTCCTGACCTTCCTGAATCGGTTGCCGATGCTTCGGTTGCCACCTGGCACAAAAAACCGGGCGATAGCGTTCAGCGTGACGAAATCTTGGTTGAGATTGAAACCGACAAAGTGGTGCTGGAAGTGCCGGCCAGCGAAGCGGGCGTGCTTGATGCCATTCTGGAAGATGAAGGCGCCACGGTGACTTCCCGGCAGATCCTCGGCCGCATTCGCCAGGGCGACAACTCCGGCAAGCCGACGGCGGAAAAAAGCCAAAGCAAAGAAGCCACGCCGGCCCAGCGCGCCACCGCCAGCCTGGAAGAAGAGAGCAATGACGCATTAAGCCCGGCGATTCGCCGCCTGATTGCTGAACATGAACTTGATGCCAGCGCCATTAAAGGCAGCGGCGTGGGTGGCCGTATCACCCGTGAAGATGTGGAAGCGCATCTGGCCAACGCGGCGAAGCCCGCTCAGCAGCCTGCCGCTGCGCCGGCGGCCGAAGCGGCGCCTCAGCCCGCGGCGTTGAACGGCCGCAGTGAAAAACGCGTGCCAATGACCCGCCTGCGCAAACGCGTGGCGGAACGCCTGCTGGAGGCCAAAAACAGCACGGCCATGTTGACGACTTTCAATGAAATCAACATGAAGCCGATCATGGATCTGCGTAAACAGTACGGCGAAGCGTTTGAAAAGCGTCACGGCGTGCGCCTGGGCTTCATGTCCTTCTACATCAAGGCGGTGGTTGAAGCATTGAAACGCTATCCGGAAGTGAATGCTTCCATTGATGGCGAAGACGTGGTTTATCACAATTACTTTGATGTCAGCATTGCGGTATCGACGCCGCGCGGCCTGGTGACCCCGGTTCTGCGCGATGTAGATAGCCTCAGCATGGCGGACATTGAGAAAAAAATTAAAGAGCTGGCGGTGAAAGGCCGTGACGGCAAGCTGAAAGTGGAAGAACTGACCGGCGGTAACTTCACCATCACCAACGGCGGCGTGTTCGGTTCACTGATGTCGACACCTATCATCAACCCGCCGCAAAGCGCCATTTTGGGGATGCACGCGATCAAGGATCGGCCGATGGCGGTAAACGGCCAGGTGGTGATCCTGCCGATGATGTATCTGGCTCTCTCTTACGATCACCGGCTGATCGACGGGCGTGAGTCCGTGGGTTATTTGGTGGCGGTCAAAGAGATGCTGGAAGATCCGACTCGCCTGCTGCTGGACGTCTAGTACCAGGCCATTGCCGCCCTGCGCTGTGCTGCCGGGCGGCTATTTGACGCAGCATAAGGTGTGCTTGGCCGTGTGTGCTGGTCTATGATGGCAGCCATACCCGAATACGGCGGGGAGACACATGGCGCGCGGTATCGTGCCTTCACGGTACTCTGTGGCCGATAAGTCATGCGGTTTTCGCAATCGTGGCCCGGCTAAAACTTTCAGACAGAACGGATTGAATATCATGAACTTACACGAATATCAGGCAAAACAGCTGTTTGCTCGGTATGGCTTGCCGGCTCCCGCCGGTTACGCCTGCACGACGCCGCGTGAAGCAGAAGAAGCCGCTTCCAAAATCGGCAGTGGTCCATGGGTGGTCAAATGCCAGGTGCATGCGGGCGGCCGTGGTAAATCGGGCGGCGTCAAGGTAGTGAACAGTAAGGAAGAGATTCGTGCTTTTGCTGAACAATGGCTGGGCAAACGCCTGGTGACCTACCAGACGGATGAGCTGGGCCAGCCGGTTAACCAGATCCTGGTTGAAGCGGCCACCGACATCGACAAGGAACTGTATCTGGGCGCAGTGGTGGATCGCAGTAGCCGCCGCGTGGTCTTCATGGCCTCTACTGAAGGCGGTGTGGAAATCGAGAAGGTTGCCGAGCACACCCCTGAATTGATCCACAAGATGAGTATCGATCCGCTGACCGGGCCACAGCCTTATCAGGGCCGCGAGCTGGCATTCAAGCTGGGGCTGTCGGGGAAACAGGTTAGCCAGTTCAGCAAAATTTTCATGGGATTGGCGAAGTTGTTCCTGGAACGCGATCTGGCGCTGGTTGAAATCAACCCGCTGGTGATCACCAAACAGGGCGATTTAATCTGCCTGGACGGCAAGTTGGGCGTTGACGGCAATGCGCTGTTCCGCCAGCCGGAACTGCGCGAGATGCATGATATCTCGCAGGAAGATGAGCGCGAATCCCGTGCGTCCCAGTGGGAACTGAACTATGTCGCCCTGGACGGAAACATCGGCTGTATGGTGAACGGCGCCGGGCTGGCGATGGGCACCATGGACATTGTCAAATTGCACGGCGGTGAGCCGGCCAACTTCCTTGACGTGGGCGGCGGCGCAACCAAAGAACGCGTGACCGAGGCGTTTAAAATCATCCTGTCTGACGACAAGGTGAAGGCGGTTCTGGTGAATATTTTTGGTGGTATCGTGCGCTGCGATCTGATCGCCGACGGTATCATTGGTGCGGTGGCCGAGGTGGGCGTGAATGTCCCTGTAGTGGTGCGCTTGGAAGGTAACAATGCCGAATTGGGCGCCAAAAAACTGGCGGACAGCGGTTTGAACATCATTGCTGCGACCAGCCTGACAGATGCGGCTCAGCAAGTTGTTGCGGCAGTGGAGGGGGAATAATGTCCATTTTAATTGATAAGAACACCAAAGTAATTTGCCAGGGCTTTACCGGTAGCCAGGGCACCTTCCACTCCGAACAGGCCATTGCCTACGGCACGAAAATGGTCGGCGGCGTGACGCCGGGCAAAGGCGGCACCACCCATTTGGGGCTGCCGGTATTCAATACCGTACGCGAAGCGGTAGAAGCCACGGGCGCTACGGCATCGGTAATTTACGTGCCGGCCCCGTTCTGCAAAGATTCTATCCTGGAAGCGATTGATGCCGGTATCAAGCTGATTATCACCATTACGGAAGGCATCCCGACGCTGGATATGCTGACCGTTAAAGTGAAGCTGGACGAGGCCGGTGTGCGGATGATCGGCCCGAACTGCCCGGGCGTGATCACCCCAGGCGAATGTAAAATCGGTATTATGCCGGGCCATATTCACCTGCCGGGCAAAGTAGGTATTGTTTCCCGCTCCGGTACTCTGACCTATGAAGCGGTGAAACAAACCACCGATGTGGGTTTGGGGCAGTCCACCTGCGTTGGCATCGGCGGCGATCCTATCCCAGGCTCCAATTTCATCGATATCCTGAAACTGTTCCAGGAAGATCCGCAAACTGAAGCCATTGTGATGATCGGTGAAATCGGCGGCAGCGCGGAAGAAGAAGCCGCGGCGTACATCAAGGCGCACGTGACCAAGCCTGTGGTTGGCTATATCGCCGGCGTCACCGCGCCTAAGGGCAAACGTATGGGCCACGCGGGCGCGATCATAGCCGGCGGTAAAGGCACTGCGGATGAAAAATTCGCGGCGCTGGAAGCGGCAGGGGTGAAAACCGTACGCAGCCTGGCTGATATTGGCGATGCCATCAAAACCGTATTGGGCAACTGAGCCATAGCGTAATCTGGTAATAACTTATGTGTTGTAGGCCACCCACTGGGTGGCTTCTTTTTTTGGGTGCAGTTTAGCAGCGCAGATGGTTTTTTTATGAGAGAGGGACGTTTTTTGCTAACACGCCGTTTTTACCCTGCGAGTCGCCGTAATGTATTTCCGTAACGCAGTTAATTAAAATGACTCTAAATGTTATTTTTTTATTTCTTTTTACGTTTATTAATCGTGATTGCATCTCAACGCTGGTTTATTAATAGCTAAATTATCACGCAGGCGTTTGCCGTGTCTGGCGCGTAAGGGCGTCGTCGCGCGGTTGAGCACCGGGCATGGCGTGAAGGGAAAAGCATTCTCTCGGCGGCAGAAAAAACGGCTATGATTAATGTAGTAAATCGATTTTGTGATGTAAGTCACTATGTTCGATATATGGGAATAAATGGTTAATATATTTCGTGTCATAAGTAGGTGAAAATAAAAACACCCATCTTTTATGCTACATTAAATTAACATAATGAACATGATGGAAAAACAATTAACTCATTGATTAACATGTCATAAGAAAATTATGCGAAATAGTGTGATGAATCTGGAAATAAAAGCGATATAGGCTTAAATTGTTCCAGATCAAATTAAGCCTGAGCACCTCTTTTGGCTGTCTTTTGACCTATAGCCAAAAGTCTAACCCACGTCACGTAAAAACCTATTTATTGTGTGGGATTGGGCGAGTATCATCCATTCTGTATTCAGGCATGGGCGATCTTGTTGTATTTGTTACCCGCTGTCGGTTTTCAGTGTTGTGCTTTGTGTCTGTTGTGATGCGCGGGCCTGAGCATGTTGTTGAAAGCGGAGAGGCTGGATCAATTTGTTGTGTTTTTAGGGCATTCACTGCGGGGCGTTAGCGGCACTATGCCGGTAACCGCAAGTCGGAGTCTTCCTGCGAGGAGCAAGGAGTCAAGATGTTTGATATTGTCGAGCTGTCGCGCTTACAGTTTGCGTTAACGGCGATGTACCATTTCTTATTTGTTCCACTAACGCTCGGTATGGCGTTTCTGTTGGCAATTATGGAAACGGTATATGTGCTGTCAGGCAAACAAATCTATAAAGATATGACCAAATTCTGGGGCAAGCTGTTTGCAATCAACTTTGCCCTGGGTGTGGCCACCGGTTTGACCATGGAGTTCCAGTTCGGGACCAACTGGTCTTACTTCTCTCACTACGTCGGTGACATCTTCGGGGCCCCGTTGGCTATCGAAGGTCTGATGGCGTTCTTCCTTGAATCGACGCTGGTCGGCCTGTTCTTCTTCGGCTGGGATCGTCTGAGCAAGGTGCAGCACATGGCGGTAACCTGGTTTGTGGCCCTCGGCTCCAACCTTTCCGCTTTGTGGATCCTGGTCGCTAACGGCTGGATGCAGAACCCTATCGCCTCTGACTTCAACTTCGAAACCATGCGTATGGAGATGGTGAGCTTCTCCGAACTGGTTTTGAACCCGGTTGCGCAGGTGAAGTTTGTGCATACCGTCGCTGCCGGTTACACCACCGGTGCGATGTTCGTGTTGGGCATCAGCGCTTACTACCTGCTGAAAGGCCGTGATGTGGCGTTCGCCAAACGCTCCTTCGCCATCGCCGCCAGCTTCGGTATGGCCGCCGTACTGTCCGTTATCGTGCTGGGTGATGAGTCCGGTTATGAAATGGGCGACGTGCAGAAAACCAAACTGGCAGCGATCGAAGCCGAGTGGGAAACCCAACCGGCGCCGGCGGCCTTTACCCTGTTCGGTATCCCGAACCAGGATAAACAGGAAAACGCATACGCGATCCAAATCCCTTATGCGCTGGGCCTGATCGCGACCCGCTCCACCAATACCCAGGTTACCGGCCTGAAAGATTTGATGGCGCAGCATGAATTGCGTATCCGTAACGGTATGACCGCTTACCACCTGCTGGAAGAACTGCGCGCTGGCAATACCGATCCGAACGTGCGTGCCGAATTCAACAAGACCAAGCAGGATCTGGGCTATGGCATGTTGCTTAAACGCTATACGCCGAACGTGACCGATGCCACGGAAGCGCAGATTGCTCAGGCAACCAAAGATTCCATCCCACGCGTGGCGCCGCTGTACTTTGCTTTCCGTATCATGGTGGCCTGTGGCGTGCTGATGCTGATCATTATCGGCCTGTCTTTCCTGAGCGTTGTGCGTGGCCGTATCGGCCAGAAAAAATGGCTGCTGCGTGCTGCGTTGTTTGGTATTCCGTTACCGTGGATTGCAGTGGAAGCCGGCTGGTTCGTGGCTGAATATGGCCGCCAGCCTTGGGCGATCGGTGAGGTGCTGCCGACGGCCGTTGCCAACTCGTCACTGACGGCGGGCGATATCCTGTTCTCCATGGGGCTGATTTGCGGTTTGTATACTCTGTTCCTGGTGGCTGAGCTGTATCTGATGTTTAAATTCGCGCGCCTGGGCCCTAGCAGCCTGAAAACCGGCCGTTACCATTTTGAACAATCGACTGCCGCCTTGCAGGAAGCACGTTAAACAGGAGTCCACGTATGTTTGACTATGAAGTACTACGATTTATCTGGTGGATACTGGTTGGCGTGCTGCTGATCGGTTTCGCTATCACCGACGGTTTTGATATGGGCGTCGGCATTTTGGTGCGCCTGATCGGGAAAACCGATACCGAACGCCGTGTGATGATCAACGCTATCGCCCCGCACTGGGACGGTAACCAGGTTTGGTTGATCACCGCCGGTGGCGCGCTGTTTGCTGCCTGGCCAATGGTCTACGCCGCGGCCTTCTCCGGCTTTTACGTGGCGATGATCCTGGTGCTGGCTTCGTTGTTCTTCCGCCCGGTCGGTTTTGACTACCGCTCCAAGCTGGAAAACAGCCGCTGGCGCAATATGTGGGACTGGGGCATCTTCATCGGCTCATTCGTGCCGGCCTTGGTATTCGGCGTGGCCTTCGGTAACCTGCTGCAGGGCGTGCCGTTCCACGTGGATGAGTATCTGCGCCTGTTCTATACCGGTAACTTCTTCCAACTGCTGAATCCGTTTGGCCTGTTGGCCGGTATCGTCAGCCTGACCATGCTGATTACTCAAGGGGCGACCTATCTGCAGATGCGCACCACCGGTGAGATTCACCTGCGTTCCCGTACTGCGGCACAGTTGGCAACGCTGATCATGGCGATCTGCTTCCTGTTGGCCGGTGTCTGGTTGGTGAAAGGCATTGATGGCTATGTGATCACCTCTGCGCTGAACACGATGGCGGAGTCTAACCCGCTGCGTAAAGAGGTGGCCCATCAGGCTGGTGCTTGGCTGATCAACTACAACAAATATCCGCTGCTGTGGGCATTGCCGGCGCTGGGTGTGGTACTGCCACTGTTTACCATCCTGTTCTCCCGGTTGGAAAAAGGCGCGCTGGCATTTGTGACGTCGTCATTGACCATCGCCTGTGTGATCCTGACGGCGGGTATCACCATGTTCCCGTTCGTGATGCCTTCCAGCACCAACCCGAACGTTAGCCTGACCATGTGGGACGCCACTTCCAGCCTGCTGACCCTGCAGGTGATGACCGTTGTGGCCGCGATCTTCGTGCCCATCGTTTTGGCGTACACCAGTTGGGCGTACTACAAAATGTTCGGGCGTCTGGATAAGAACTATATCGAAAGCAACAAGCACTCGTTGTACTAAGGAAAAGGAGCTAAACCATGTGGTATTTTGCCTGGATTCTCGGAACGCTTCTTGCCTGCGCCTTCGGCATCATCACGGCGCTGGCGCTTGAGCACAGCGAAGATTCAAAAGCGCAGCAAGACGGCAAGTAATGGGTTCGTTAGCCGATAAGCTGTACGCGATTACCGATAAGGGCCCGGTTCGGGCCCTCTCATTGGTGCTGGCGTTGGTGGTTGCGGGGTGTGTGTTCTGGGATCCTTCTCGGTTTGCCGCACGCACCAGCGCGTTTGAAGTGTGGCAGGGTATTTTGCTGATTTGGGCCGTTTGCGCCGGGGTGGTTCATGGCTTTGGTTTCCGCCCGCAACGCGCATTCTGGCGTGCATTTTTCGCGCCACTTCCGGCAATTGTGATCCTCATCGCGGGATTACTTTACGTAACTTTATAATCTGTTCGAAATACCTGAGTTATGGGCCATTCTGGCCCATAATTATTTGCATTCCCCCTCTGGTACCCCATTCCAAACCCGATCTCTCTTGCGTATAGTAGCAGCGTTAATTGCATTGCTGGGAAGTAGAGTGAGTAATATGTTGTTCCGATGGCCGGTGCGTGTCTACTTTGAAGATACCGATGCCGGTGGCGTGGTGTATCACGCTCGCTATGTCGCCTTTTTTGAAAGAGCGCGCACTGAAATGTTGCGTCAGCATAACTTTCATCAGCAGCAACTGCTCAGTGAACACGTCGCTTTTATGGTCCGGCGTATAACGGTGGAGTACCTGCATCCTGCACGCCTTGATGAGCTGCTGGAAGTGCAGAGTGAAATCACCCAGATACGCGGGGCTTCTCTCACGTTTGCTCAACGCATTGTCAATTCTGACGGTACTCTTTTGAGTCAGGCCGATGTGTTGATTGCATGCATTGATCCACACCAAATGAAGCCGGTAGCGCTTCCTAAGTCTATTGTCGCGGAGTTTAAGCAGTGACTGAGATGAATATCCTAGATTTATTCTTGAAGGCGAGCCTGCTGGTTAAGCTTATCATGCTGGTTTTGATAGGCTTTTCCGTAGTCTCCTGGGCGATTATCATCCAGCGTACCCGTATTCTGAATGCGGCGACGCGCGACGCCGAAGCCTTTGAAGACAAGTTCTGGTCCGGTATTGAGCTTTCACGCCTGTATCAGGAAAGCCAGGCGCGCCGTGACAGCCTGACAGGTACTGAACAGATTTTTTATGCCGGCTTTAAAGAGTTTGCCCGCTTGCACCGCGCCAATAACCACGCGCCGGATGCGGTGATTGAGGGTGCTTCACGCGCGATGCGTATTTCGCTCAATCGTGAACTGGAAAGCCTGGAAAACCACATCCCCTTCCTGGGCACGGTCGGCTCCATCAGCCCGTATATCGGTCTGTTTGGTACCGTATGGGGGATCATGCATGCCTTTATCGCCTTGGGCGCTGTGAAGCAGGCAACGCTGCAGATGGTTGCGCCCGGTATCGCCGAAGCGCTGATCGCCACCGCGATCGGTCTGTTCGCTGCGATCCCGGCGGTCATGGCGTATAACCGCCTCAACCTGCGGGTTAACAAGCTTGAGCAGAATTACGACAACTTTATGGAAGAGTTTACCGCCATTCTGTACCGTCAGGCCTTCTCCAGCAGCAGCAAATAAGTAGGAGGATAGCATGGCGCGTAGACGTGGCCGTCGTGAGCTGAAGTCTGAAATCAACATTGTTCCGCTGTTGGATGTGTTGCTGGTGTTGCTGCTGATCTTTATGGCAACCGCACCTATCATCACCCAGAGTGTGGAGGTCGATCTGCCGGATGCCACTGATTCCAAAACGGTATCCAGCGATGATAATCCGCCGGTTATCCTGGAGGTTTCAGGCGTTGGTCAATACACCATGGTGGTTGACCATAACCGTATGGAGCTATTACCGCCTGAGCAGGTGGCAGCGGAGGCCAAATCACGCTTGGCGGCGAACCCGAAGACGGTCTTCTTGATCGGCGGGGCGAAGGAAGTGCCTTATGATGAGATCATCAAGGCATTAAATATCCTGCACCAGGCGGGCGTGGCTTCGGTTGGGTTGATGACTCAACCTATCTAGCCGCCTGGCGAGTGGCACCCGGTTCCTGCGTAACTGATGCGGGAACCCCGTTTAGGCACCAGTTTTTGGGACTCTATTTTGGTAAAACCAACTGAGCAAAACGATAAGCTGAACCGCGCCGTTATTGTTTCGGTGGTTCTGCACTTCGTATTGATTGCCCTGTTGATCTGGGGCTCGCTGCATGAAAATGCCGAAATGAGCGCTGGCGGCGGCGGTGACGGCACCGCTATCGGCGCCGTGATGGTTGATCCGGGGGCGGTGGTCGAGCAGTACAATCGCCAGCAGCAGCAGAACAATGATGCGCAGCGTGCGGAGAAACAGCGCCAGAAGAAGGCGGAACAGCAGGCTGAAGAGCTGCAGCAGAAGCAGGCGGCAGAGCAGCAGCGCCTGAAAGCGCTGGAGCAAGAGCGCCTGGCGGCGCAGGAAAAGGCCGCCCAGGAAAAAGCGGCCCAGGCAGAGCAGCAGAAGCAGGCGGCGGAGCAACAACAGCAGGCCGCCGAGCAGCAGAAAGCGGCGGAAGCCGCCGCGGCGAAGGCCAAACAACAGCAAAAGGCGGCGGAAGAAGCCGCGGCTAAAGCAAAAGCCGAAGCGGATAAAATCGCCCAGGCGCAGGCCGAGGCACAGAAAAAGGCCGAGGCGGAAGCCAAGAAAGAAGCTGCGGCCGCCGCAGCGGCCAAGAAGCAGGCGGAAGAGGCGAAGAAAGCCGCTGCCGCAGCAGCAGAGCAAAAAGCCGCAGAAGCCGCTGAGAAAAAAGCGGCCGCTGACGCAGAGAAGAAAGCCGCCGCAGAAGCCGAGAAGAAGGCTGCCGCCGAGGCAGAGAAGAAAGCTGCCGCCGCTGAGAAGGCTGCGGCAGCCAAGAAAGCCGCAGCGGATGCCAAGAAGAAAGCCGCGGCAGAGGCGGCGAAGCAGTCTTCAGACGTCGACGATCTGTTTGGTGGTTTGGCTGATGGCAAGAATGCACCGAAGGGTGGCGGCGCCACTCAGAAAGGCGACGGTAAACCGGCCGGCCAGGGCAATGCGAAAACGGCGGGCGCCAGTGGGGCGGATATTAGTGGTTATATGGGGCAGATTACCGCAGCTATTGAGAACAAGTTTTATGATCCAAGTTCGTTTTCGGGTAAAACATGCGACTTACGTATTAAATTGGCACCAGATGGCCTGTTGATCAGTGTACAGCCTGCGGGTGGGGATCCTGCACTGTGTCAGGCGGCCGTGGCCGCAGCGAAACAGGCTAATATTCCCAAGCCGCCAAGCGATGCGGTTTATCAGCACTTTAAGAATTCGACCCTTGAATTCAAACCGCGATAACGGTTGATTAACTGAGTAATACCGCAGGGATGTACTAAGGTAACCAACAGGGATTATGTAGTGTTGTGTGTGTTGGTTTGTTAAAATTCTGCTAATTTATCGCAGGCAATCCTGTCTGGATAAGGGAGATGAGATGAAGCAGGCATTTCGAGTAGCGCTAGGTTTTTTAATACTGTGGGCCTCCGTGCTGCACGCGGAAGTTCGCATTGAAATCACCCAAGGGGTCGACTCCGCTCGCCCGATTGGCGTGGTGCCGTTTAAATGGGCGGGCCCAGGTACGCCGCCGGAAGATATCGGCAAAATTGTGGGTGCCGATCTGCGCAACAGTGGCAAATTCAACCCGATTGACGCCGCGCGCATGCCGCAGCAACCGTCCACGGCGTCTGAAGTGACCCCTGCGGCCTGGACGGCGTTGGGGATTGACGCTGTGGTTGTCGGGCAGATCCAGCCTGGTGCTGACGGCAGCTATCTGGTGTCTTACCAACTGGTCGACACTTCTGGCGCGCCGGGCACGGTATTGGCGCAAAATCAGTATAAGGTAACCAAGCAATGGTTGCGTTATGCTGCGCATACCGCCAGCGATGAAGTGTTTGAGAAACTGACAGGCATCAAGGGCGCATTCCGCACCCGCATCGCCTATGTGGTTCAAACCAACGGCGGCAAGTTCCCGTATGAACTGCGCGTAGCGGATTACGACGGCTTCAACCAGTTTGTGGTGCACCGTTCGCCGGAACCGCTGATGTCGCCAGCCTGGTCGCCAGACGGCAGCAAGCTGGCCTATGTGACCTTTGAAAGCGGCCGTTCAGCGTTGGTTGTCCAGACGCTGTCCAGCAGTGCGGTTCGCCAGATTGCCTCGTTCCCGCGCCACAACGGTGCGCCGGCGTTCTCGCCGGACGGTAGCCGCCTGGCCTTTGCGCTGTCTAAATCCGGTAGCCTGAATCTGTACGTAATGAACCTGGGTTCCGGGCAAATTACTCAGGTGACCGATGGCCGCAGCAACAATACGGAGCCAACCTGGTTCCCGGATAGCCAGTCGCTGGCATACACTTCCGATCAGGGCGGGCGTCCGCAGATTTATAAAATTAGTGCAAATGGCGGTGCTCCACAGCGCCTGACCTGGGAAGGTTCTCAGAATCAGGACTCTGAAGTTAGCGCCGACGGTAAATTCCTGGTGATGGTGAGCTCCAACAATGGGGTTCAGCATATCGCCAAACAGGATCTGGGTTCGGGCGCCGTTCAAGTTTTAACGGATACCTTCCTGGACGAAACGCCAAGTATCGCACCTAACGGCACCATGGTGATCTATAGCTCGACGCAAGGTATGGGCTCTGTGCTGCAATTGGTTTCGACCGACGGGCGTTTCAAAGCGCGTCTTCCGGCAACTGATGGACAGGTAAAATTTCCTGCCTGGTCGCCGTATCTGTGATGCATGTGTAAATATGTATGGCAAACTCTAAAAGGAACAAAGAAATGCAACTGAACAAAGTGCTGAAAGGGCTTCTGCTGGCACTGCCAGTTCTGGCTGTAGCAGCTTGTAGTTCTAACAAAAGCGCTAACAATGACCAATCAGGCATGGGCGCTGGCGCCGGCACTGGTATGGAAAGCGGTAGCAGCAACCTGTCTTCCGAAGAACAAGCTCGTCTGCAGATGCAAGAACTGCAGAAGAACAACATTGTTTACTTCGGCCTGGACAAGTATGACATCACTTCTGAGTTCTCTCAGATGCTGGATGCGCACGCGGCTTTCCTGCGTAACAACCCATCCTACAAAGTGACCGTTGAAGGCCACGCGGATGAGCGCGGTACGCCGGAATACAACATCGCCCTGGGCGAACGCCGTGCTAACGCCGTGAAAATGTACCTGCAAGGTAAAGGCGTTTCTGCTGATCAGATCTCTATCGTTTCTTACGGTAAAGAAAAACCAGCAGTACTGGGCCACGACGAAGCGGCTTATGCTAAAAACCGTCGTGCCGTTCTGGTTTACTAAGAGAATCGCATGAACAGTAACTTCAGACGTCATTTTTTGGGTCTGTCGTTACTGGTTGGCGTAGCGGCTCCATGGGCCGCTACTGCCCAAGCGCCAATCAGTAATGTCGGCTCCGGCTCGGTTGAAGACCGCGTCACCTCACTTGAGCGTATTACCAATGCTCAAGGCCAGCTTTTAAACCAACTTCAGCAGCAAGCCTCCGATAACCAGCGTGATATCGATACCCTGCGCGGGCAGATTCAAGAAAGCCAGTACCAATTGAATCAGGTTGTTGAACGCCAGAAGCAGATCTACCAGCAAATTGACAGCCTTAGCCAAGGGGGCGCACAGGCTCCTGCCGCTTCGGCGGGCGCAGGTGCCGCTGCGGCTAATGCGGATTCCGCGAGTTCGGGCGCACAGGCCCCGGCCAGCACGGGCGATGCGAACAGCGATTACAACGCCGCTGTGTCGCTGGCGCTGGAAAAAAAACAGTATGACCAGGCGATCACGGCCTTTCAGTCCTTCGTAAAACAGTATCCGCAGTCTACCTACCAGCCCAACGCCAACTATTGGCTGGGGCAGTTGTTTTACAACAAGGGTAAAAAAGACGATGCGGCCTACTATTTTGCTGTGGTGGTGAAGAACTACGCCAAATCACCGAAAGCGCCAGATGCCATGTATAAAGTTGGGATTATCATGCAGGAAAAAGGGCAGGCCGATAAGGCCAGGGCCGTTTTCCAACAGGTGGTAAAACAGTATCCAACCAGCGATGCGGCCAAACAGGCAAAAAAACGCATCGCCAGTTAAATCAGTAAAAATGAGCCCGGATATTGGCCTTTTTGGCCGATTTCTGGGCTCATTCGTGTGAAGAACAAGCAGTTGAACCGGTGTTAATGAAATTTAGGTTGCGCTGCCAAGATAAATTAGTAATATATGCCGCCGTTGCCAAGACATCTTGCAAGATGTTAAAGCAGCAGGGAAATTGGGTCGTTAGCTCAGTTGGTAGAGCAGTTGACTTTTAATCAATTGGTCGCAGGTTCGAATCCTGCACGACCCACCAATTTCCTGGTAATAGCAGTAACCATATTTAGTGGGTGATTAGCTCAGTTGGTAGAGCATCTCCTTTACACGGAGGGGGTCGGCGGTTCGAGCCCGTCATCACCCACCACTGTTATGGGTCGTTAGCTCAGTTGGTAGAGCAGTTGACTTTTAATCAATTGGTCGCAGGTTCGAATCCTGCACGACCCACCATTTAGTGTTTTGATAATACAGCCCTCCGTTCTGTATTCATCGTTCGGCAGTAAACCACATCAGTGGGTCGTTAGCTCAGTTGGTAGAGCAGTTGACTTTTAATCAATTGGTCGCAGGTTCGAATCCTGCACGACCCACCATCTGGTTTTTGATAATACAGTTCTCCATTCTGTATTCACCGTTCAGCAGTAAACCATATCAATGGGTCGTTAGCTCAGTTGGTAGAGCAGTTGACTTTTAATCAATTGGTCGCAGGTTCGAATCCTGCACGACCCACCAATGTAAAAAAGCGCCCTAAAGGCGCTTTTTTGCTATGCACCGAACTTAATGATTCGAACCTCGTGAGGCGACGGCCCGAAGGGCGAGCAAAGCGAGTTATCCTGCACGACCTGCCAACAAACCTTCCTGGGGTGCCCTATAGGCCCGGAGAAGTAAGAAAACCACATCCCTATCAACAGTGATAAGGCTAGCCGTTTCCCGATGACGCACCTGCTGCTGTAATGGCAGATCTAACGCTCGTACGCCACTCAAGAGGGTATCACAGGGCTATAGAAAAACGGCTCTGGACGCTCTCAATGGCGCATATGACGATGAAACGGGCTCTTTGTTACCATACCGGCGTTGGCCGTATATTCCTGACCACTTCGTCTATAGCGGTGTACCGGCGGCGGTAAGTATCAAGGGAGTTGGTATCCCTGGTTTCTTCTCTGCTGATGGGCCAGCCAGTGCTTCCTCCTGAAACTGTTCATGTGCGGTGCCTGCCGGATTTTTATCGCTAAAGCCATTACAGTGAAGCCACAGATCTCTGGCTGATACGCTGTTAATCGTATAATGGCTATCTAAAGCCAGACGAAAAGCCAAAGAGCCCCATCATTTAGATAACTTTTCCCAGAAATGGAAATATTGTTGAGACTGAAGATTCTCCTCCCATTGCTGGCCATAGGCTTGTTTAGCAATGGGCGCTAACTTATAAAAAACATCGGTAATAAAGAGCTGAATATTGCGTGTGGATATATCTATCTGCCGTTCTGATAAGCCGCTGGCTGGATTTCCATTAAGATCCCAAGATTCGGCATGAACAGTGCCGTCGATACTCATATACTCCCCGAGTAAACATACAGCATGAGTATTATCAATGCTGATGATTTTTGCCACGGTGCCTGAATTGGTCATACATTCGACGGGATGTAGTGGAATTAACATATTATCTTTCCTCCTCGATGAGAATCACAGAGCGCTTTCCATTACCATCCCCCTCTAATTTCCACAGATAATGATAATCACCATGCGTGTTTAGCGGGATGGTTATGTCATCAAGCACCAGTTTTCCGCTACAGCCAAAAGGGATATGAAGCCGGATCGAGATCGCCTCCTCATCACGTAGCCAGTAAATGGATACTTCGCCAAACGGAGAGAGATAACGCGCCTTTGCCCAATCTACTTCTGCAAAACAGTGCGGCTGGAATAGGATCTGTTTATATCCTGGCGTTGCAGGCACTATTCCAGCCAGATACTGATACAGCCAATTGCCCACGGCGCCGAGAGCATAATGATTGAATGAGGTCATTTGGCCGCTATTGACCTTGCCATTCGGCAATAAACTATCCCATCGCTCCCATATTGTTGTGGCTCCCTGCATGACGGGATAAAGCCAGGATGGACAGGTTTCTTCTGTAAGCTGGCGGAAAGCTGTCTGGGAATAACCAGTGAGACACAACGCTTTTGAGATCAGTGGCGTGCCGACAAATCCGGTGGCGATATGGTAACCTGATTGCTTCACCAGGGCGCATAAACGCTGGCCCGCCATCTCACGTTGGCTATCTGTCAGATATAAACCAAAGCATATAATTAACGCATAGGCGGTCTGGCTTTCCCGTTCAACCCTCCCTGAATGGCTGACGTAACGCTGGACGAAAGCCGCGCGGATATCCTCAAACAAACGCCAGAAGGCCCGGTTGTCTTCGGTCTTATTCAGCACGCTGGCCATTTTTGATAAATGGTAAGCTGACCAGGCAAAATAGGCTGTCGCGACCAGCCCCTTATCCGTCATCGCCGCAGAAGGATCTTCAGGCGGAGCCGCTGGATCCAGCCAATCGCCAAACTGAAAGCCCTGAACCCAAATTAACGATTCTCCGGCACGCGTCCGCTCGAGATTTACCCATGCCTTCGCACTTTGGTATTGATCGGCGAGTATCTTTTCGTCAGCCGTGCTCCAGTACAGATCCCAAGGGGTCAGCACTGCTGCATCCCCCCATGCTGCCGTGGCATGCTGACTGTTCCATGTCCACGGCTCATAATCAGGTATAGCCGGAATATACCAGGGAACCACCCCCGAAGCGTGTTGGTCGCAGGCCAGATCTTTTAGCCAACCACGCATCATTCCCGAACAATCATAAAGAAATTGTGCTGTTGGCATAAAAATTTGGATATCTCCTGTCCAGCCCAGCCGTTCATCTCGTTGTGGGCAGTCCGTCGGAATATCCAGGAAGTTACCACGCATTGACCAGATGATATTGTCACTAAGTTTATTCAACCTGTCATCTGAACATGAAAACCAGCCTGTTCTCCGTAGATCGGAATGGTAAATACAGGCGGTAACGTTAATGGTATTGATAATAGCTTCGGGGGCTTCTATTTCCAGATAGCGGAATCCATGAAAAGTGAAACGAGGCTCCCAGTCAATACTGGCTTGGTTAGCAAAAATATAGGCATCAGCCGCGGTGGCGGTACGCAATGTCCGGGTATAAAGGGCATTATCTTGAATAACTTCAGCATGGCGTAGTTTGATGATTTCACCATATTGACCATTGGCCCGTAAACGAACGCGACCAACCAGGTTTTGCCCAAAATCAAAAATCCATTTCCCCTTTCCAACGGCCCAACTATCGACGGGTTGCAGTTGTTCCGTACAGACCACGAGTGGGCCATCGGGTGCTTTGAGGGTTTGGTAATCTTGCCTGCCAGTAGATACGGGGTACCATTGGCTGTCGTCAAATTCGGCCTCTGCCCAGCCTTTAGGTTCAAGCCGCCCGTCGTAAATTTCGCCTTCATAGAGCCCGCTGAATAATACCGGCCCGGGAATGGAACGCCATTGGGAATCGGACGCTATTGTCGTTTTTGTTCCGTCCTGGAACTCAATCTCCAGTTGCGCGATCAATGCAATATCTTGTCCCCATGCATCGCGTAATCCCCCCCTGCATCCTATACGCCCCCGGTACCAGCCATCGCCCATCAGTGCCGAGATAACGTTTTCACCACGAACCAGTAATGATGTTACGTCCAGTGTGATGTAACGAAGCCTATGATGGTAGCTACTCCAGCCCGGAAGGAGGGCAAAATTGTCGGTGCGTTTACCATTGATCGTGGTTTCAAAAAGCCCATGGGCACTAACGTAAAGCCTGCCTTTAACGGCAGCTTTATCGAGAAAAAACCGATGACGAATAATGGGGGGATGTCTGTCACTTCCCGGTATTTCCTGCCAACCCGGCCCGACAGGAAGTGCTTTCCAGTCTGCAGGGGAAAGTCCTCGTTCAACATAGCTATCAGGGCTCCATGCAGAAGAGAGCCCGCCCGCATCTTTGATTCGGACTGCTACGGTTGCGCTTTCACGGGGCGCCAGTGGTTTAGCCGGCCATGGAACAAGAACGGGATCTCTCCATAAGAAGGGGCCATAAATTACGGTTTCGCCATCGCGTGTTATCATGATTTCATAACTGCTTGGGCATAACTCATGTTCGCAATGAACCTGCCAAGATATACGCGGGCAAGGTTCATCGATGCCCAATAACCGGGCATGGTGCTCGAAAACGGGGGCGGTAAGTTGAACTGATAACATAATCACTTCCTGAATGATATTGAACCCGTAATTTCAATCTGATTTTATTACTTTAAAACCAGCTCGGTATTTTCTGTTTTTTCCCGGGATACAACCCCTTTGAAGCCCGTGATAATCAGAAAGGCGAATACGCCGCCGATAAAAGTAATCGACATCAGTAGCCACATTAATAATGAAGGGCTATATTTTATAATCGCAGGCGACGCCAGCGATACCAGAGCAACAATGAAGCGTGAAACTGCATACGTCATTCCCTGTACCGTGGCCCGAATATTTACCGGGAATCGCTCCTGAATCCAGACTTTATAAATGGCTTCACCAGAAAATGGCACGCTTACACTATAAATAAACAGGCAAATGAACATCGTTGTGGCATCCTGCGCACCGTTATAGGCCATAACAGAAATAGCAATCAATTGCCCGGCCAATCCTATAAAGTAAAGGCGGTTACGCCAGGGCGTATCTGCAATGCGGCTAAATATGATTGCACAGATCAATCCAATGACAATCGTTGGAAAAGAGATGCCAGTAGCCATTTCCTGGCTGGCGCCGCTGACTGTGGTGAGGAGATAAAATTTGAATTGCCCGGTAGTATTCGCTGTTATATTTTCAAAGATATAATATCCACCGATTAAAACGAGCGGTAGCAATAGCCCCGTAGAAAAAATAGCCTTATAACCTAACTTGGTTCCATTATATTCATCACTTTCCACCGGCAATTGCTGCTCAAGATCTCGAATGGGTTTATAGAAACAGCGCAGCAACCAGGTTATTGTTCCCAATACGGCAAGGTGCGCCCACAACAATTTTAATCCATTTATCCCCATGGCTGAGACGGCGAAACCAATTGCAGTCACCCCCAGAATGCCGACACTCCACATGACCTGAGTAAACGCGATTAGCTTCCCTTGCTTACCCTTAGGCGCTCGTTCGGATATAATTGATAACGATGTTGGTAAATCAGCCCCTGCCGCAACACCACTGATAATAATGCCAACAAATAATAGATGTAAATCATTAGCGAACACAATACAGTAAACACCTATCGAGTACATCGCGACCGTGATACTGAATACGCGGGTTCTCCCGCAGATATCGGCCAGTCGACCACCAACCAAAGCACCTACTGCAATACAGGCAGTAGAGACTGCAGAAATAGAACCAATAACCAACGCGCTCGCCTTATAATGTGATTCCCATAAGGCAAGACTAATTCCTATTGATACAATAAGTCCTGCATCCAGATAGGACGCCATCCCAGCAAGAACAGTTGTTATCCATAATGATCTATTACGTTGTCTTTCCATATTGTTGTTATGGTTCTTCATATAGTCACCATTAATAAACAATCACAACGTATTGCTGTAATTGTTTTAAGATTCTTGTTTTATAAGAAAGGAAAAGCAATGGTTTATTCTATACTCGTCATACTTCAAGTTGCAGATGTGTTGGCTTTCCTGCAACTCGAATTATTTAGAGTATATATACGAGCTTACCCTTTCAAGATGTTTTAATATACGGGATTTTGCTTCTGCTTTATTAGAACTCCTTATTGCCATAACCATAGCTCTGTGATCGTTGTTGAAGGCAACGAGATTTTCGGGGCTTGCGTTAGGTTCATCGAGGTTTGAATAATGGATATTACTACGGCGATTCCAAATGATTTCATTCATCTCGCTAAGAATGTTATTCCCCGAAATTTTACCTATATGCAAATGAAATCTTCGGTCCATACGATAGAAATCAGGCACCCGGCATTCTTGAATACAAAAGTCCATTTCATCAACCAGCATACTCAGTGTATCGATATCCTCATCCGTGCGGGATAATGCAACGATACCAACAAGTTCGCTTTCTATCGCCTGGCGAGCCTGAATGACATCATGAGGGGAGTATTCATAAGATGGCATATGTATGCTTTCCCGACCATGCGTTTCGCAAACGTAGATCCCGCTTCCGGAGCGAATCTCGATCCACCCAGATAATTCCAGAACAATCAGCGCTTCACGTAGCGTTGAACGGCCAATATTCAACAGCTTTGACATTTCTCGTTCTGCTGGTAAAGAGTCACCGGGTTTATAATGCTGTTGACGAATAAGATTTATTAATACATTCGCGGCCTTCTGGTATAAACGATCTTTCTTAACTACTGGGGTAATGAACATAGAGACGACTCCTCTGGAAAGATTATTTAACGAGAATGAGCAACCGCATTCACTTTTAGATGCCGTTCGGGAAAGTCTGACAATTCCCTGATCATTGCCGGTATTTCTTCCATCGTAATCACTTTGCTAATGATAGCATCAGCACAAACTGTGCCTGACGAAAGTAGTTCAATGGCCTCGTTGAACTCATTGGCACTGGTTCGTGAACCGCGAATATCAATTTCTTTAAAAGTAATCAAGTTAGTTGGCAGGGAAGTTTCCTGCTTTGGCCAGCCGGTGAAAGCAATCCGGCCTGCAAATGAGACATAATCAAGTGTGGCACGGACAGCGCTATTAGCACCCGATGCTTCAATAACAACTTCCGCCATTCTACCGTGGGTGATCTCACCGATTCGTTTAATAACGTCTGTGGTCTTCGGATTAATAATATGCTCAATACCTGCTTTATAAGCATGATCGAGTCTTTCTTGGACAATATCTATCAGTATCGGCGTTGCCTGGTAATGTATGGCGACAAGTGCAGCCATGAATCCTATCGCACCTGCACCAATAATGACGACATGTTCGCCGATTTTGGTATCTGTCCGATGTAAGGCGTGTAAAGCAATGGTCAGTGGTTCAGCTAAAGGGGTACTGGCCAATGGCATATTTTCTGGCAGTTTATGTAATAAATGAGCGGGATGAACAAATTTTTCGCGCATACCACCATCAATGTGGACACCGATAACCCTTAAATTCTCGCAACAATTTGTTCTACCTAGCTTGCATGGGTAACATTTACCACACCATATATAGGGATCGACAATAACGCGGTCGCCAACTGCAAGATTCTTTGGATTATTATTATTGATTTTCAAGATACGACCCGCCACTTCATGCCCCAGTATTCGGGGGTAGGTGACAAGTGGATTTGTTCCTCTGAATGCACCAATATCTGAACCACAAATCCCCATTGCTTCAACTTCAATGAGCGCTTCATCTTCTTGTGGTTCAGTCAACCCGACCTGCTTCATATCGACAGTGCCAGGCTCGTTTAAAACAATACAATTCACATTCATAAATTTACCTTTGTAAACTCCGGGTTATTCTTCTCTATGTTATTTATGGAATTGGTCATCTGGCCTGACCAAATTTTAGTTAATTAAACAACTCGTCTAATTTTTAATAAACAATGACAGTGTTAAACTGTGATTTAGATTGCACAAATAATAATAACTCTTTATTTAACAGCTGCTTGAATTAAATCTTTGGTTAATGATTTGCTAATTATTAATAATGTTTTTTGTGATATTGATTCGCGTATTCTTCGTGATATTGCCAGCCGTAATGAATTGGTGGCAATAATAAAAAGGTGATTTTATTAAAAACGTGGTCATGCGTGAAGTGGGTGTAATACGACAGAGGAGAGGCTGTGCCGAATAGTCTGTTTTTCATTGAATATGATTCATTCTGCAAGTAGTGATTCCCATGGACGGCCAACAGCTGTAGATGCTGGCCAATGAATTGGCAAAAAGACTTAACACCCCTGAAGAGCCGTTGGGCAAGATCCATTCAAGCCGCGCCATTGGCATGTTTACCTTCCTGATTTACTCCGCGTTCATTCACGTGTTGCGTAGTTACACACTTCCACTGTTCATACCCATACTCCTGGCGTGCTTCAGTGCGCATGTGTTTTCAATAAATTAAACAAAAATCCACACTTTTAGAAAATAACAGCGACATTTCACTTTTTGTTAGGTATTTTGTTTAGTATGTAAAACACCGGCGGTTTGCGGAGCAGAAATCATCGTAAGCCTTGCCGGCCAGCGCAGAGATGACAGCGATGAGTGAAATGTTTGATGCCAACGCGGCGGTATATCCGTTCCCGCCAAAGCCTGTGCCGTTGGATGCCGCGGAAAACGCGTTCTATCGCCAGAAAATCAAAACCCTGCTCAAACAACGCGATGCGGTGATGGTTGCGCATTACTATACCGATCCGGAAATTCAGGCGCTGGCGGAAGAAACCGGTGGCTGTGTGGCGGATTCCCTGGAGATGGCGCGCTTTGGCTGCCAGCACCCGGCCTCCACGCTGCTCGTGGCCGGCGTGCGCTTTATGGGGGAAACCGCCAAAATCCTTAGCCCTAAGAAGCAGGTGCTAATGCCCACGCTGCAGGCGGAATGTTCATTGGATCTGGGCTGCCCTGCGGCGGAATTCGCCGCCTTTTGCGATAGCCACCCGGACCGGACCGTCGTGGTGTATGCCAATACTTCGGCTGCCGTTAAGGCGCGTGCCGATTGGGTGGTGACCTCCAGCATTGCCGTCGAACTGATTGAGCATCTGGATAGCCTGGGCGAGAAAATTATCTGGGCGCCGGATCGCCATTTAGGCAACTATGTGCAAAAACAGACGGGCGCGGACATACTGTGCTGGCAGGGCGCCTGTATCGTTCATGACGAGTTTAAAACTCAGGCGCTGATGCGCATGAAAGCCTTATATCCCGCGGCGGCAATACTGGTGCATCCGGAGTCGCCGCAGGCGGTGGTCGATCTGGCCGATGCGGTGGGCTCTACCAGCCAACTGATCCAGGCGGCCAAAACCTTGCCGCAACGCCAGCTGATTGTCGCGACCGATCGCGGCATCTTTTATAAGATGCAGCAGGCATGCCCGGATAAAGCGTTGTTCGAAGCGCCGACCGCCGGTGAAGGCGCCACCTGCCGCAGCTGTGCGCATTGCCCGTGGATGGCGATGAATGGCCTGAAAGCGATTGCCGAAGGGTTGGCGCTCGGCGGGCGGCAGCATGAAATCCAGGTGGATGCGCAACTGCGCGCGCAAGCGCTGCTGCCGCTGAACCGCATGTTGGAATTTGCTGCCCGTTTGAATATGCAGGTCAAAGGGAACGCCTAACTTTTAATCATGAGATAAGGACGAGAAGATGAGTTTTTTCAGTACCAGCAATATCTTGGTGCATATTCCCTTGGGCGCAGGAGGGTATGATCTCTCCTGGATAGAAGCCATCGGCACGCTGTTTGGCCTGTTGTGCATCTGGTATGCCAGCAAAGAGAAAATCATCAACTATCCGCTTGGCCTGATCAACGTCACGCTGTTCGCCGTAATATTTTTCCAGATCCAACTGTATGCCAGCCTGTTGCTGCAGCTATTTTTCTTTGCCGCCAATATTTACGGTTGGTACGCCTGGAGCCGCAAGACGGCGGATCGGCAGGCTGAATTGCAGATCCGCTGGCTGCCGTTGCCCAAGGCCCTGGCCTGGGCGGCGGTGTGCGCCATCGGCATTGTGCTGATGACCTTTAATATCGATGCCGTCTTTGCCTGGCTGACGCGGCTTGCGGTCACGGTGATGCAAGGCCTGGGCATGTCGATCAGCATGCCGGCGCTCCAGCCGGATGCTTTCCCATTCTGGGATTCCACCATGATGGTGCTGTCGATTGTGGCGATGATCCTGATGACCCGCAAATACGTTGAGAACTGGCTGCTGTGGGTGGTGATTGACGTGATCAGCGTGGCGATCTTCGCCTATCAAGGCGTTTACGCCATGGCGCTGGAATACGCTATCCTGACGCTGATCGCGCTTAACGGTTGCTGGCTGTGGATCAAAAGCGCCGCCCACAACCGTTCACGGCCGTTGTCGTCAGTGCAATAATTCGCGGCCGCACAGGCAAGGGCGTGGTGGCTGCGGCCATTGCGCCATTATTTGCCGGCTGGCCCTGTCAAAAGCACCGCTGATGCAGCCGGTGCTTTTACTTTTTTCGGCAAGTTTGCCGTATTGGTACGTTGTTCTGATATATAAGAATTATTCGCCAATAAATTGATCGCAGCGATTTCGCGTGCCAAAGGTGATTTACAGCGCCTGTCGTGCAGGCTAGATTGATGCCATCTGATCTATGCCTTAAGAAACATTATCGATACCGAATGGAAAAGTTATGAGTTACCAAAACGACGATTTACGTATTAAAGATATTAAGGAACTCCTGCCGCCAGTGGCTTTGTTAGAGAAGTTCCCGGCCACGGAAAAGGCTGCGGAGACGGTGTCCCAGGCGCGCAACGCGATTCACAAGATCCTTCGCGGCAATGACGATCGTCTGCTGGTAGTGATCGGCCCATGCTCTATTCACGATCCGAAAGCGGCCAAAGAATATGCGGCGCGTTTGCTGAACTTGCGCCATGAATTGCAGGATGATCTGGAAGTTGTGATGCGTGTTTACTTTGAAAAACCGCGCACTACTGTGGGCTGGAAAGGTTTGATCAACGATCCGTTGATGGATCACAGCTTCCAGATTAATGATGGCCTGCGCCTGGCTCGTAAGTTGCTGCTGGATATCAACGACACCGGGCTGCCGGCTGCCGGGGAGTTCCTCGACATGATCACCCCGCAATATCTGGCGGATCTGATGAGCTGGGGGGCTATCGGCGCCCGTACTACGGAATCGCAGGTACACCGCGAGCTGGCTTCCGGCCTGTCATGCCCGGTTGGTTTTAAAAATGGCACCGATGGCACCATCAAGGTCGCTATTGATGCGATTAACGCTGCGGGCGCGCCGCACTGCTTCCTGTCGGTAACCAAATGGGGCCATTCGGCGATCGTTAACACCAGCGGTAATGGCGACTGCCATATCATCCTGCGCGGTGGTAAAGAGCCAAACTACAGCGCGGCGCATGTGCAGCAAGTGAAAGAGGTGCTGAGCAAGGTGGGTTTGCCGGCGCAGGTAATGATCGATTTCAGCCACGCCAACAGCAGCAAACAGTTCAAGAAGCAGCTGGATGTGAGCGCAGACGTTTGCCAGCAACTGCGTGGCGGTGAGAAGGGCATCATCGGCGTTATGATCGAAAGCCACCTGGTTGAAGGCAATCAGGCGCTGGAAAGCGGCGAGCCGTTGGTATACGGGCAAAGCGTGACGGATGCCTGCATCGGCTGGGAAGACACCGAAACCGTGCTACGCGATTTGGCCGCGGCGGTGCGTGCTCGCCGTAGCTGATATTGATATGCCGGGCAGGTGTCAGCAACCTGCCGTAAACGCGGATAAAAAAATGCCAGTCAGTTAGCCTGACTGGCATTTTTGCTATTAGCCGGCTTGGTTATGCCGGCGCGCAATGATTACTTCGCTTTACCCTGGTTCGCCACGGCAGCGGCTTTCGCTGCGATCTCGTCGGCGTTGCCCAGATAGTAGTGTTTGATCGGTTTGAAGTTTTCGTCGAACTCATACACCAACGGCACGCCGGTTGGGATGTTCAGTTCAAGGATGGCTTCTTCGCTCATGTTATCCAGGTATTTCACCAGCGCACGCAGGGAGTTGCCGTGAGCGGCAATGATCACGCGCTCACCGCTTTTGATGCGTGGCAGAATGCTTTCATTCCAGTAAGGGATTACACGTTCGATGGTCAGCGCCAGGCTTTCGGTCAGCGGCAGCTCTTTTTCGGTCAGTTTTGCGTAACGTGGATCGTGGCCAGGATAGCGTTCGTCGTCTTTGGTCAGTGCCGGTGGGGTAACGGCGAAGCCGCGGCGCCATTGTTTCACCTGGTCGTCGCCGTATTTTTCAGCGGTTTCCGCTTTGTTCAGGCCCTGCAGCGCACCGTAGTGGCGTTCGTTCAGCTTCCAGGATTTCTCCGTTGGCAGCCAGACCTGATCCAGTTCGTCCAGCACGCTCCACAGAGTATGAATCGCACGTTTCAGTACGGAGGTATAAGCGAAATCGAAGGAGAAACCTTCGTCTTTCAGCAGCTTACCTGCTGCTTTCGCTTCGGAGCGCCCTTTGTCGGACAGGTCAACATCATACCAACCGGTAAAGCGGTTTTCGTTGTTCCACTGGCTTTCGCCGTGACGCACCAGAACTAGCTTAGTTACAGCCATAGCTTAACTCCTTAATAATCTGACGATTCAATGATAACGAATATCATTATATTGCCGTGCCCGGTGGCTCGGCAATCGATAGTGTTTAACCATAGCCAATTTCTTGGCACAAAGTAAGGGATTGGTTAAGGAAAAAGCTGAATCGATCAGGCTGGCGGGCAGATAAGGCACGACGCGAATGAAATTTATTCAACCGCGCCGTGGAAGGTTGGTGGGATTACGCCGCTTTTTTCAGGCAGTGGCCCATAAAGGTTTTACGCGCTTCGCCCTTCAGGTCTTTTTTGGCCGCTTCGGCATTGCAGCTTTTCATTTTCTGCTGCTGTGGCGTGAGGTGTTTTTCAGCAGTTTGATGGCCTTCAGATTTCAGGCAGGTGCTCATGAAGGTGGAACGATCGGCACCCTTTAGCGCTTTGCCAGAGGCTTGCTGGTTGCAATCCGTCATGCGTTGCTGCTGGGCAGCCTGCGCCGGGGAAGGGGTTTTTGCTGGGTGTTCAGCGGCCATCAGGTTGCTGCTCAGCATTAAACCAGCCAGTAATGGGAGTGCGGTAATCAGACGCATTAAAAATTCCTTTTGCTATTGGCCGGCCAGGAACGGCCGAAGATTGTGAAGCGGCACAACAGGTTGTGCTTATCACCGTAATCTGATTTTAGTGCCGGGAATGGAATAAGAAAAGGCGCGGCGCGCTTGCCCCCGCGCTAAAGCGTAAGCATTTATAACAGCCGAGCCCCGGCCGGTTGCCGGCGCTCGCTGGGTTACAAAGCGAAAAATTGGTAATGCGTTGCGCTGCGGTACGTTTGGCCGGGCTGCAGCCAGCAGTCAGGCTGCGGCCATTCAGGGTGGTTAGGGCTATCGGGTAAAAACTCGCTTTCCAGCGCAATGCCGGCATAGTTGGTGTAGCTGCCGCCGTCGCGCGCTGGCGTGCCGGCCAGGAAGTTGCCGCTGTATAACTGCACCGCGGGGGCGCTGGTGAACATACTCATTTGCACTTTATTGTCTGCCGCCCACAGATGGGCGCAGGGATCGGCCAATGCGCCGGGCTGGCGCAGCAAGTAGGCATGATCGTAGCCTTTTACCCGCTGTTGATCGCGATCGTGTAAAAAATCCCGCAGCAGGGTTTTCGGCTGGCGGAAATCCATGCCGGTTCCATCTACCGCCGTCAGCGCGGCACGGGGGATGCCGTCACTGTCGACCGGCAGATAACGGTCTGCAAACAGCTGCAACCGCTGTTTGCGTGCGTCCGTGCCGGCGCCGTCCAGATTAAAATAGGCATGATTGGTCAGGTTGACCGGGCAGGGACGATCGCTTTGCGCCCAAAAGACGATCTCTACACGGTTATCGGCCGTCAGGCGGTAAGTCACCTGCGCATCGAGGTTGCCGGGGAAGCCCTGATCGCCATTTTTAGAATGCAGGCGATAAGTGACCTGCTGTGCATCTTGTTGGCTGGCCTGCCAGCGGCGGGCATGGAACCCAGCCTGCCCGCCATGCAGTTGATGCTGGCCCTGATTGGCGGCCAGCGGGTGCGGCTTGCCGTCGATTTGCAACTGGGCCAGGGCGATGCGGTTGGCGTAGCGGCCGATGGTGGCCCCCAGATAAGCTCCCTGATGCGGGTAATCGGCGGGGGAAGGGCACCCTAGCAGCAGCTCACGCCGCTCGCCGCTTTTTAGCGGTAAAACGGCGGACAGCCAGGTTGCGCCCCAATCCATCAGCGTGACCGTCATACCGTTGGCATTGTGCAGAGTAACCAGATTGAACGGCTGCCCATCGGGGGCGGGTGCGTCCGCGGGGGTTAACATTGGCTCGCTCCTTGTGATGCTTGGCACACGTAAAAGGTTTCAGTAAGGCCGTTGGTCCGCAGTGGGTATTCGCGCGCTACGGCTTCGCGTACCGATGCGACCAGTTCCTGGGGCATCAGCGCCACGACGCAACCGCCAAAGCCGCCGCCGGTCATACGCACCCCACCGCGTTCGCCTATCACCGATTTAACGATCTCCACTAATGCGTTGATAGGCGGTACGGTAATCTCAAAGTCGTCACGCATTGAAGCGTGTGATTGCGCCATCAACAGCCCCATCTGCTGCAGATCGCCCGCCGCCAGCGCATTTGCGGCGGCCAGCGTGCGCGCGTTTTCAGTGATCACATGGCGCGCCCGCTTGGCAACGATCGGATCCAACCCCGCATGGCTGCCTGCGAACTGCTCCTCATCAACATCGCGCAGCGCTTTAACGCCAAAAAACCGCGCGGCTTCTTCGCACTGTTTGCGGCGGGTGTTGTATTCGCTGTCCACCAGGCCGCGTTTAACGTTGGAGTTGATGATCACCACGGCCACGTTTTCCGGCATGGATACGGCTTGGGTGGCCAGAGAGCGGCAGTCGATCAACAGCGCGTGATCCTGTTTGCCCAATGCCGAAATAAGCTGATCCATAATGCCGCAGTTACAGCCAACGAACTGGTTTTCTGCTTCCTGCCCATTCAGCGCCAGCGTCACGCCGTCAAGCGGCAGGCCATACAGCGCCTGCAAGGCTTGGCCAACGGCAACCTCCAGTGAAGCCGAGGAACTCAGGCCGGCACCCTGGGGCACATTACCGCTGATCACCAGATCCGCGCCGCCGAAATCGCTGCAACGGTTTAGCAGGTGTTTTACCACGCCGCGCACGTAGTTCGCCCATTGCCAATCGGGGTGCGGTGTTATCGGGCTGGCGAGGGAAAACAGATCCTGCTGATTATCATAGTCCGCCGCCAGCGCACGAATTTGACCATCGTCACGTTTTGCTGAGCTGATAACCGTTTGGTAATCAATGGCGCAGGGCAGCACAAAGCCGTCGTTGTAATCGGTATGTTCGCCAATCAGGTTCACCCGCCCCGGAGCCTGAACGGTCAGAGCCGGTGGATAGCCGAAGTGTTGTACAAAGGCGTTTTGGGTATGGTTTTTCAAACTCATGGTGTCACTCTCCGGCTTCAAGGTAATGGGTATCGCTAACGGCGCGCAGCCGCTCTGCCGCTTGCTCCGCGGTGAGATCGCGTTGGGTTTCCGCCAGCATTTCGTAGCCCACCATAAATTTGCGTACCGTGGCGGAGCGCAACAACGGCGGATAAAAGTGGGCGTGCAGTTGCCAGTGCCGGTTATCGGCGCCGTTGAATGGCGCGCCATGCCAGCCCATGGAATAGGGGAAAGAGCACTGGAACAGATTGTCGTAACGGCTGGTCAGCTTTTTCAGCGCCAGCGCCAAATCCTGGCATTGGCCGTGGCTTAAATCGGGCAGGCGTTGCACTGGCGCCTTGGGCAGCAGAAGGGTTTCAAACGGCCAGGCGGCCCAGTAGGGCACCACGGCCAGCCAGTGCTCGGTTTCCACCACGGTGCGGCGGCCATCGGCCTGCTCGCGTTGCACATAGTCCATCAGCATCACGCTGCCGTGCTGGGTGAGATACTCGCGTTGCAGGTGGTCTTCACGTTCAGCTTCGTTCGGCAAAAAGCTGTTGGCCCATACCTGGCCGTGCGGGTGCGGGTTAGAGCAGCCCATCGCTGCGCCTTTGTTCTCAAACACCTGCACCCAAGGGTAACGTTGGCCCAGCTCGGCGGTCTGCTGTTGCCAGGCGGCAATCACCTGTTCCAGCGCCGGCAGGGAAAGCTGCGGCAGCGTTTTACTGTGATCGGGGGAAAAGCAGATGACCCGGCTGGTGCCGCGTGCGCTTTGGCAACGCATCAACGGATCGCTGTTTTCCGGCGCCGGCGGGGTGTCGCTCATCAGGGCGGCAAAGTCATTGGTGAACACGTAGGTGCCCGAATAATCTGGGTTTTTGTCACCAGTAACGCGGGTATTGCCGGGGCAAAGAAAGCACTGGGCATCGTGTGCGGGCAATGTCAGCCGTGCCGGGGCTTCTTGTTGCCCTTGCCAGGGGCGTTTGGCGCGGTGCGGCGATACCAATACCCACTGGCCGGTGAGCGGATTAAAACGGCGATGCGGGTGATCGATAGGATTAAACTCCGTCATGATTCTTCCTTTCAGGTGCCTGTGTTTGGGCCGTCTCTGCAATCGTTTTCAGCGTGTGGTTAGCCCCCGTGCTGAACGAATGGCGGCTTATGTTGGGCAAAAAGATAGCACCATGGCGCGTGAAAAAAGGTGATCCAGCGCGAAAAATGGAATCGTTTACACAGCGATTTCAAACGTAAACTAACGTGCTAACGCCAGAGCTGGCGATTTAATGACTATGAGGGTGGTAGCGTTTTCATTATGCGCGCCGGCAGGGAGCCCTGCCGGCGGCCGGTCAGGCGTGCAGGTAGTGTGGATAGGTGAAAAACAGCAGATGTATGACGTTCAGGCCAAAGTGGAACAGGATCGGTACCCACAGGCGCCCACTCCACATCCAGGCCAGCCCATAGATCAGCCCGGCCAGGGTCGCGAAGCCCACCAGCAGCATACCGCCGGCCAGATGGGCGGCGCCAAACGCCAGCGCGGTGATAATCAACGCCGGATAGGCGCCCAGCCATTGGCGCAGGCGCTGTTGCAGGTAGCCGCGGAACAGCGCTTCTTCCGCCATGGCGACGAAAAACAGGTTGGCCATCAGGAACGCCAGTATCCATTCTGGCGCATGCAGTTCGATTTTCAACCCACCCAGGCCCACGGCCAGCAGCAGCAGCACCGGGATGGACAGGATCAGCAGCAGCCAGGCGACCGGGGTAGCGTTTTTGTCTGCCTGGGCGGCATTAAACAGCGTGGGCAAGCAGGCAAACAGCAGGAAGGGGAGCAGCGCCTTATCGAAGTTGTAATACAGTTTGAATGATGCACTCAGCGGCCCGGGCTGGCCATCAATCATCACTGGGTTATTAAAACCGGGGAGCAGATGGCAAAACAGGGCGATGGCGCCGATCACCAGTATGGCTTCCAGCGCAATGGACAATGCGGATGGCTGCCGATAGCGCAACTTAAGCCCAATCAGCACCGCAAACCCCGCCAAAATGCCTAAGCCCGTGGGGGTAATGATATGGTGATAAATCCCCATTCCCACGGAGGCGAGAAGAATCAGCCAGGCGACAAGCTGATTGAAGGGCAAGAAAAATAATGAAGCCGAAAGAACTCCCCACATCGTCGTTATTCCTTTGCGATTGTTATCCAGGGCTGGTACGCGCAGGCCGCGTTGCCCAATAGATGGCTGAACGGATAGTAACACAAGGCAACCTGACCACAGATTGATACCGCAGTAATCGCCCTGATGGAATAGCAACTCGTGCCAGCCCCTGGCCGTGAATGAAATAATAATCGTATCTTCACGTGGTTCGCAGCCCGCCGCATTAGGATTTGCCTGTAAAAAATTGCCTGCCGCCCGTTTGTTAGCCGAAAAACAACGCTGCTCATCGGTTGCTTTTCCCGCGGAAAACGCGTTATGCCCCATGGTTTTGCCAACAGGATCACAGATACTGAATCGGGTTAGCAAAATATCTTGTTAACGCGTTATGTCCTCATTAATCTCCCTGTAAAACCGATTTAGCTATTTTAGCAAAAAACAAGATATACCTCTGATGGGAACACTAAGATGATGATAAAACGCAGTTATCTTGCTGTAACGATGGGTCTGATACTTTCTGGTTCCGCGATGGCGGCATCGACCACCGATAGCCTTGAAGCACGGCTAAATGCGCTCGAAAAACGCCTGCAACTGGCGGAACAGCGCGCGGCGCAGGCGGAAGCCCGCGCCGATGCGGCAGAAAAACAGACGCAACAGCTGGCGACGCGCACAACGCAGGCCGAGCAAAAAACCGCGCAGGTCGCGCAAAAAACGGCTGATCTGGCCAGCCAGAATAAAGTCGCCAATGGCTTTGAATTTCACGGCTATGCCCGTTCCGGCTTGTCGACCAACGGCTCGCCGCGCAGCTCCCTGGTTGATATTGGGCCAGGGATGACGCCGGCAGGCAGCACCGGCGGCCACGTCGGCCGTCTGGGCAATGAAGATGATACGTATGTTGAAATGAAGTTGGAGCACAAACAGAAGTTGGATAACGGGGCGACCACCCGTTTCAAAGTGATGATGGCCGACGGCCAGCGCAGCTATAACGACTGGACGGCGTCCACCAGCGATCTCAACGTGCGTGAAGCGTTTGTCGAGTTGGGTTCGCTGCCAAGCTTCACCGGCGCATTGAAAGACAGCACAATCTGGGCGGGTAAGCGTTTTGATCGCGATAATTTCGATATCCACTGGATCGACTCCGATGTGATCTTCCTCGCCGGTACCGGCGGCGGTATCTACGACGTGAAATGGGCGGATAACTTCAAGAGTAACTTCTCGCTATATGGCCGCAGTCTGGGCGATATCGAAGGGCTGGATGACAGCATCCAGAACTACATTCTGACGGCCAATAACTACGTTGGCCCGTTCCAGTTCATGCTCAGCGGCTTGCGCGCCAAAGACAATGATGCGCGGGCAAATACCGGCCATAACAGCGCTTATACCGTGACCAACAACAACGCGGGCGATACCGGTTACCATGCGATGCTGGCCTGGCACGGCGACAGTTTCTACGGGCTACGCAACGGCACCTCGACAACCGCACTGCTGTATGGCCACGGTCTGGGGGCCGAGGTGAAGTCTATCGGTTCCGACGGCAACCTGACCGATGATGCCAGCACCTGGCGCCTGGCCACCTATGGCACCACTTCGCTGAATAAAACCTGGAGTTTCGCACCTTCTGTTTTGGCGCAGACCAGTAAGGACCGCTACATCAAAGGCGACAGCTATGACTGGGTCACCTTCAACGCCCGCTTCATCCAGGAAATTAACCAGAACTTTGCGCTGGCTTACGAGGGCAGCTACCAATATATGGATCTTGATCCGCAAGGTTACCTGAGCCGTAACCACGTGAGCGGCGGGTTCTATAAATTGACGTTTGCGCCAACGTTTAAGGTGGGCGACATCGCCGATTTCTTCAGCCGCCCGGAACTGCGCGTCTTCGCCTCCTGGATGGATTGGGATAAGCGGCTGGATAACTACGCCACGGATGATGCATTCGGCGCCAAAGGCTTTACCGCTGGCGGTGAATGGAACTTTGGCGTCCAGATGGAAACCTGGTTCTAACTTTACGCATACGGCCACCGGCGCCCGGCCTGGGCAGCCGGTGCCACGATCCCCATCAGTATCAAGCTGCAGGAAAGCGGCAGCCGAACAAACCACGCTGCGGGTCAGGGCGGGGCGGTTGTGGAGTGCCCAGGGAGGGATGATTGAACGCAGGCGATGCGCTGCAACTGAAACATGAAGGGGATAGCGGTTGCCTGATTCATCATACAGAGGAATACCATGGACATTAACGCTACAGCAAACGCGTTGCTTCCCCTCTTGGGCGGGAAAGAAAATATCGCCAGCGCCGCACACTGCGCCACCCGGTTGCGCCTGGTGCTCAGCGACGACAGCCTGGCGGATAAAGCCGCTATTGAAAAGCTTGATGGGGTAAAAGGCTGTTTCCATAATGCCGGCCAGATGCAGATTATTTTTGGCACCGGGCTGGTCAATAAAGTGCATGCAGCCTTTATTCAGGCCGCCGGTATTAGCGAATCCAGCAAATCTGAAGCCGCCAACATCGCCGCCAAAAAGCTGAACCCGCTGCAGCGCCTGGCACGTTTACTGTCGAACATCTTCGTACCGATCATCCCCGCCATCGTGGCCTCCGGCCTGTTGATGGGGCTGCTTGGTATGGTGAAAACCTACGGCTGGGCCGATGCCAACAGCGCACTGTTTGTGATGCTGGACATGTTCAGCTCGGCGGCGTTTATCATTCTGCCGATCCTGATTGGCTTTACGGCGGCGCGTGAGTTTGGCGGCAATCCTTACCTGGGCGCCACGCTGGGCGGCATCCTGACTCACCCGGCGTTGACCAACGCCTGGGGCGTTGCCGGCGGCTTCCAGACGATGAATTTCTTTGGCCTGGATGTGGCGATGATCGGCTATCAGGGCACGGTTTTCCCGGTCTTGCTGGCGGTGTGGTTTATGAGCCAGCTGGAAAAACGCCTGCGCAAGATCATCCCTGACGCACTGGATCTGATCCTGACGCCGTTTCTGACGGTAATTATCTCCGGCTTTATCGCCATGCTGTTTATCGGCCCGGCAGGCCGCGCCCTGGGCGACGGCATCTCGTTGGTGCTTAGCACCCTGATCGCTCATGCCGGTTGGCTGGCGGGCCTGCTGTTCGGCGGTCTGTATTCCGTTATTGTGATCACCGGCATCCACCACAGCTTCCACGCCATTGAAGCTGGGCTGTTGGGCAATCCCAATATTGGCGTGAATTTCCTGTTGCCGATTTGGGCGATGGCGAACGTCGCGCAGGGGGGCGCCTGTTTGGCGGTGTATTTCAAAACCCGTGACGCCAAAATCAAAGCGATTGTGATCCCGTCTTCGTTCTCTTGCCTGCTGGGCATTACCGAAGCGGCGATTTTCGGCATCAACCTGCGCTTTATGAAACCGTTTATTGCCGCGTTGATCGGCGGGGCGCTCGGCGGTGCCTGGGTGGTGGCGATGCACGTCAATATGACGGCGGTAGGGCTGACCGGCCTGCCGGGCATGGCTATCGCCCAGGCCGGATCGTTGCTTAATTACACCATCGGTATGGTGATCGCTTTTGCCGGGGCGTTTGTTATCTCGCTGCTGTTGAAATACAAAACCGACGGCCAATAAGGCTTCTGGTGGTTCTCTGCTTAACGCCCTGGCCGCCGGCCCGGGCGTTTATCCTTTCATCCAACGTTGCGACTGGCTGATATCCGCGAAGTTTTGCAACGTATCCAGGCTTTGCTGGTGCAGTTCCTGGGTGGGCGCCGCACATAAATCCTGTAACACAGACACTTTGAAACCGGCGTCATGCGCCTGGCGCACGCTGCTTTCGATCGCCAACGGAGTGCTGACGCCGGCTATCAGCAGGTGGTGGCAGCGCTGGCCGCGCAGCCAGGCCAAGAGATTGTTGCCGGCGAAGGCGCTGACAGCCTTTTTATCAAACAGCAGATCCTCCGGCTGCTGATCCAGCCCGTGCAGCCAATGGCAGCCGCCGTTGCTCAGGCGTAGCGCCCCGGTTTGCTTGAGGTGGTTAAACAGCGGCGAGTGCGGCGGCATATCGTGGTAGTCGTCGGCAAAGCCGGTGCGCACCCATATCACCGGGATCTTGCGCACGCGGGCATAGGCGGTGGCCACATTGATGTGGGCTATCAGATCCCGCGCCACGGCCTGCGGGTAGCAGTGATTGGCACGGCCTTTGGCGCCGGCAAAATCTTCAATAAGATCGACAACGATTAGCGCAGCGGACATGGCTTCTCCAAAAACGGTAATTCATCTTTTCATGATAAAAGGCCGCGCGGGATGTGCTGTAGCGAAGTGTTGCCGGATATGTCATCGGCTGCGCGGCATGGCCACGCAGCCTGAGCCGCTAAGCCAGTTGCTGGTGTTGGTAGCGGTAGTGCTCGCCATCGGGGATGAAGGCCAGGCGGTGGGTAATGCACTGCGGGGCATCTTCCGCATGGTGCGAGACAAACAGCAGTTGGGTGCTGCCCTGGCTTATCAGCACATCGACAAAGCGGCGCACCAACTGACGATTGAGCGGATCAAGCCCCTGCAACGGCTCGTCGAGGATCAGCAGCGCCGGGTGTTTGACCAGGGCGCGGGCGATCAGAACCAGGCGCTGTTGCCCCCAGGAAAGGCTGTGGAAGGGGGCATCCCCCTGGGTCTGGCTGAACCCCAGCAGCGCCAGCCATTGGCCCGCCAACTGGCGATGGCGATCGGACACCGCCTGATAGATACCGATCGAATCAAAGAAACCAGAGGTAATGACGTTGCGTACGCTGGCGCTGACGCGGTAGTCCAGATGCAGGCTGCTGCTGACGTAGCCGATGTGGCGTTTGATATCCCAGATGGTTTCACCGCTGCCGCGCCGGCGGCCGAACAGCGACAGATCGTTGCTGTAACCCTGCGGGTGATCGCCGGTGATCAGGCTGAGCAGGGTGGATTTCCCTGCGCCGTTCGGCCCGATAATTTGCCAGTGTTCACCGTGGTTCACCTGCCAATCCAGGTGGTTGAGGATCGGCCGTTCATTGTAGCTGACCACGCCGTCGCGCAGCACAATCAGCGGTTGATCCTGCGGCGGTTTGGTTTCCTGCGCTGGTGTTTCGGTTTCCGGCAGCGCCAGGCCGTCAAGGTGTTCACTGTGCGCCAACTGCGCCACCAGCGCTTCGGCCATAACCTCGGCGCGTGGGCCGGTGTTGGTCAGGGTGCAGTCCGCCAGCACGCCGACCTGCTGAACGAAATCCGGGATATCATCAAAGCGGTTCAGCACCAACACCAGCGTATAGCCCTGCTGCGACAGCGTGGCCAACAACGCCGCCAACTGCGCCCGTGAATTGACGTCCAGGCCGTCAAAGGGTTCATCCAGGATCAGCAAGTCCGGCTGTGGCATCAATGCACGGCACAGCAGCGTTTTACGGGTTTCACCGGTGGAAAGGTATTTGAAGCGGCGGGAGAGCAGGGCGCTGATGCCAAACTGTGCGGCCAACTGCGCGCAACGGGCCGCATCTTGCACCTCTTCCTGGATGATTTCGCTGCAGGTTCGGCCCGTGTCGTCTTCGCCGGGGCTGAGCATATCGGTGTTGTTGCGCTGCCATTCTTCGCTGACCAGCTTTTGCAGTTGTTCGAATGAAATGCGCACCACGCGATGAAAGGTGCTGTGCTGCTCGCCGTGCAGCAGCACCAGTTCGCCGGCCAGGGCGCGCGCCAGAGCAGACTTCCCACTGCCGTTGGCGCCGACAAACGCCCAACTGTCACCTGAATCAATGGTCAGCGCATCCAGCGCCAGCGTACGGGTATCACTAATGCGGAACGAACCTTGCGAAATCTGCAACGACGACATCAACTATTCCTTTTTATGCAATTTTATTCTTAGGAATAGGCGCTTCGGCCGGCGATGTCAATCGGCACGGGCGGCTTTTTACGCCGCCTGGGCTAGCACAGCGTGGCGATAATCACGCGATCGGCATTGAACAACGCGGTCACCGCCATGCCCGTGCTTAGCTGCAACTGCTGCAGTTCCTGATTGGTGAGCGTCGCGCACAGCGTTTCGCCGCCGGCCAGTTGCACCAGCACTTCACTGTGATCGGGGCCGGGCTGGATATGGCTTACGCAGCCCGGCAGATGATTATCCGCCGCGTGGGCTAATGCCGGATCGGTCGTCAGTTTCACCCAGGGCGCCTTGATCAACGCCAGCACTTCTTTGCCGGGGGCCAATTGCAGGCGGTTGGCGCTTTGCTCCGTGAGCGCGACGGCCAGGTGGGTTTTGCCATCGGCCAACAGCAGGTTGACGTGCTGCTGAACCTGGTGGTGATCGCGTTCGATAACCGTGCCGAAGAACTGGTTACGGGCGCTGGTTTGCAGGGAAAAACGGGAGATGGCCGCCAACAGACTATCCAGCGGCAGCTCATCCTGGCGCAGCACGTCGAACGCTTTTTGCTGGATCTGCGCCAGCAGATCGTAGAGCTGGATTAACCGCTGGCCGTAGTGGGTGACCTGCGCGCCGCCGCCGCCTTTGCCGCCGGTTACGCTTTCCACCACCGGGTGATCCGCCAGTTGGTTCATTTCATTAATCGCATCCCAGGCGCTTTTATAGCTGATGCCTGCCAGTTTGGCGCCCTGGCTGATGGAGCCGGAGTTCAGCACCTGTTTGAGCAGCGCGATACGCCGTGGATCGGCAAAGAGCTTTTGCTGAAGTTTAATGGTGAGGAGGATTTCGGCCTGCATAACACATCCTGTTGACTCAAAAGCGTTATTGTCGCTGATTTGGCGTTAACAACCAAATGAGCACGTTTGGCAGATGATAAATTTCACCTGGGCCTTAAAATGACCACGTTTTACCTGTATTTTAGTGTAGAAACCAGAGACGGTTGTTTAAATCAGCAGTTAAGCGAGGCTACGATGCTGGAACTATTAAAAAGTCTGTTATTCGCCGTGGTAATGGTGCCGGTTGTGATGGCCATTATCCTTGGCCTGATCTATGGCCTGGGTGAGGTTTTCAACGTGTTGTCTAAAGTGGGCCATTCAAGCGAAAAATCTAGCCAGGCCACACAGCAAAAATAACCGCTCCGCGGCACCGCCAGTTTAGGGCATTACGGTGCCTTTTTTTCACCCATCCGCCCTCGCCCTACGTGCGTTCTTTGTGCCACTTCGCAAAAGCCAATCACTCTCTTTACACCCAACGCTATAGTCTTCATTATACAGCGTAGAATGTGTTCATTTATTAATTGGCGGAGAAAACAATGAAAAAGCAATGGACCAAATGGATCGGCGGTATGGTGTTGGCTTCCGGCATGGTGATGCAGGCGTCGGCGGCGGATAAAATCACGGTATTTGCAGCGGCTTCGCTGACCAATGCGCTGCAGGATATCGCGACACAGTATCAGCATGGCAAGGATGTGCAGGTTGTTTCTTCTTTCGCTTCTTCTTCCACGCTGGCGCGCCAGATTGAACAAGGCGCGCCGGCCGATATGTTTATCTCAGCCGATCAGCAGTGGATGGATTACGCCATTGATAAACAGCAAATGGTGAAAGAAACCCGTTACACCCTGTTGGGCAATGAGCTGGTGCTGATCGCCGCACAAGACAGCAAACAGGACAAACTGACCATTTCCAAACAGACGGACTGGACCAAACTGCTTAACGGCAGCCGCCTGGCGGTGGGCGATCCGGATCACGTGCCGGCGGGTATCTATGCCAAAGAAGCGTTAGGTAATCTTGGTGCCTGGGCGGTGCTGGAGCCTAAACTGGCGCGCGCCAATAACGTGCGCAGCGCGATGGCGCTGGTGGAGCGTGGTGAAGCGCCGCTAGGCATCGTCTACGGTTCCGATGCCGTTGCCAGCAACAAGGTGAAAGTCGTCGGCGTCTTCCCGGAAGACAGCCACAAGCCGGTTGAATACCCAATGGCGATTGTTAAGGATCGCCAGATCCCTGCCGTCACCGCGTTCTATGACTACCTGAAGGGCCCGGAAGCGGCCGTCGTGTTTAAAAAATATGGCTTTACCCCACGCTAATGATGCTGAGCGAGTATGAGTGGCAGGCGGTTGAACTGAGCCTCAAAGTCTCGGTGGTGGCGGTGATCGGCAGTTTGCCACTGGGCATATTGATGGCCTGGATCCTGGTGCGCTGCCGGTTCCCTGGGAAATCGCTGCTGGACAGCGTGATTCATCTGCCGTTGGTGCTGCCGCCGGTGGTGATCGGCTATTTACTGCTGGTCGCCATGGGGCGGCGCGGCGTGATCGGCGAATGGCTGTATGACTGGTTCGGCTTTAGCTTCAGTTTTAGCTGGCGCGGCGCCGCACTGGCTTCGGCGGTGGTGGCGTTTCCGCTGATGGTGCGTGCCATCCGGCTGGCGTTGGAGGCGATCGATACCCGTTTGGAGCAGGCGGCGCGCACGCTGGGCGCCAACCCATGGCGGGTGTTTTTCACTATTACGCTGCCGCTCTCCCTGCCGGGTATTATTGTCGGCGTGGTGCTGGCCTTTGCCCGTTCGCTGGGGGAGTTTGGCGCCACCATTACCTTCGTTTCCAACATTCCGGGGGAAACCCGCACTATTCCGCTGGCGATGTATACCCTGATTGAAACGCCGGGAGCGGAAGCGGCAGCGGCGCGCCTGTGCGTGATAGCCATCGTGCTTTCCCTGGCTTCTTTGTTGATATCCGAATGGCTGTCCCGCTGGGGCCGTAAGCGGTTAGGGGTGTAGTCATGCTGGAACTGGATTTTTCGCAACGGCTTGGCGATCTTGATCTGCAGGTGAAAGCCAACCTGCCGGCGCACGGGATCACGGCCATTTTTGGGTTGTCCGGCGCCGGCAAGACCTCGCTGATTAACGCCGTCGGCGGCCTGACGCGGCCGCAACGCGGGCGCATTGTGCTCAATGGCCGGGTGTTGTTGGATACCGCCGCCGGGCTATGTTTGCCGCCGGAAAAACGCCGCATCGGCTATGTTTTTCAGGATGCCCGCCTGTTCCCGCACTATCGGGTGCGCGGTAATTTGCAATATGGCATGGCTGCGGCTATGCGCAGCCAGTTTGATGCCATCGTCGAGCTGCTGGGGATTGCGCCGCTGTTGAACCGCCTGCCGATGACGTTGTCCGGCGGTGAAAAACAGCGCGTGGCGATTGGCCGGGCGCTGCTGACCGCGCCAGAGGTGCTGTTGATGGACGAGCCGCTGGCATCGCTTGATCAGCCGCGCAAGCGTGAGCTGTTGCCCTATCTGGAACGGCTGGCGCAGGATGTGAAGATCCCGATTCTCTACGTCAGCCACAGCATGGAAGAAATTCTGCGCCTTGCCGAACAGGTGATGGTGCTGGATCAGGGAAAAGTGCGTGCGTTTGGCGCACTGGAAGACGTCTGGGCCAGCAGCGTACTGCGGCCGTGGCTGCAACAAGCGGATCAAAGCAGCGTGCTGAATGTTCGCGTTATGGAGCACCATTCCCACTATGCGATGACTGCGTTGGGGGTTGGGGATTATCCCTTATGGGTGGGGCGCATTCAGGCGCCGGTTGGCACGGCGTTACGCGTCCGTGTTGATTCTTCCGATGTTTCTTTGGTGCTGCAGCCCCCGGTGAACAGCAGTATTCGCAATGTGCTGCCGGCGCAGGTGCTTGAATGTCTGGATGTGGACGAGCAGGTGGAGGTGAAGCTGGCCGTGGGGGATAACGTACTCTGGGCGCGGATCACACCATGGGCGCGCGATGAACTGGCGATCCAGCCGGGGATGAAGCTGTATGCACAGGTGAAAAGCGTGGCGATTAGTCGCGAACGGCCTCACCCTCACCCCAACCCTCTCCCGCAGGGAGAGGGAGCAGCCTGAGTTGGGTTTGTGTTCCGGGCTTAAATCTCGTTCTCTGTAAACATGTGCGTATAGATAGACGGAGGATCTTCTCCGCGGAAGCAGAGAAGATCAACGTATAAGAGATAGCGGGGAAGAGAGCTTTATGCCAGAACTCGGGTGCGGATCACGTCGGCGATGCCTGGCTGCAGATGATCGGCGATCACCAAATCGGCGCGTTCCTTGATGGCATCATCCGCGTTGCCCATTGCGACGCCAAGCCCGGCCGTTTCCAGCATGCTCAGATCGTTATAGTTATCGCCGAACGCCACAACCTGATCCATGCTCAAACCCTGGGATTCTACCCACTGGCGCAGGCGCTTGCCTTTGCTGTTGCCGCTTTTGGCGACGTCCACCTGATCGTGCCATGACCATTCGCAGGCCAGCCCCAGCTCTTTCTCAACCGTTTCGGCAAAGGTGCGCAAGGCCGGGATATCATTATGCGAGGTAGCGAACTTCCAGATCGCCTGCGCGTCGTCGGTTGCCTGCATCAGGCTGTCAACTTGCAGCAACGTTGGGCGATGCGCCGTTGGCAGGGTTTCGGCCCAGGCCAGCGAACGGGTGACGTGGCCGGTTTCTTCCTGATACAGCATGGCATCGTCCACATACATCAGCCCGTGGATGCGGCTCTGCTTAAGCAACTGCAACACCTGCTGCGCCTGCGCTTTTGGCAGCGGATCGGCATCCAGCACCTTTTGCTGATGGATATCGTAGAGGTAGGTGCCGTTGCAGCAAATAGCCGGGGTATCAAGCTGTAACGCATGGTAGAACGGATAGATTGCCACGTGGTGGCGGCCGGTCACCACCACCACTTTAATCCCGGCAGCCTGTGCTGCCGCCAGCGCTTCAAGCGACTGAGGCAAGATCCGTTTTTGTTTGTCCAACAGGGTGCCGTCCAAATCGAGGGCAATAACGCGATAGCTCATAGCGTGTCTCATTAATTGTCAGCGAAATAATCAACCGATGGTACACCGTCTCACCCCCGGATAAAACCGTAATACCCGCCGCGCTTTCCGCTATGCCATAAACAGGTAATACACCAGGCCCACCTTCAGGCCGAGAATAATGATATAGGCTGCGCAGTACTTCAGGGTGCCGGCCATGATGGCGCTGCCCTGGCCTTCCATACGCGTGGCGGAAACGGCAATGGCGATACTCTGTGGGGAGATCATTTTGCCGCCGGTTGCGCCAGAGGTGTTGGCCGCCGCCAGCCACAGCGGATCGACATGCAGTTTTTCCGCCGCCGCGGTTTGCAGTTTGCCGAACAGCACGTTGGAGTTGGTGTCGCTCCCGGTGACAAAGGTGCCCAGCGCGCCGATGACCGGCGCGATAAACAGATAAGCGCCGCCGGTGGTGTTAACCATGGTTTGCGCCAGCGTAGCGATAACCCCACTGACGTCCATCACGGTGGCCATCGCTACGATCGCGGTAATGGCGATGATGGAGTTCTTCAACTGTTTTACGGTGCCCCAAAAGGTCTTGAGCATGTCAGGCAGAGACGCGCCCTGGATAAAACCGCCCAACAGGGTCGCGATGATAATCAGTACCCCAGGCGTGGCGATCCAGTCGATTTTGAGCTTGAGCGCACCGCCGTTGGCCAACGGCAACGCCAGGCTGGAGGCCACCTGCGCCACGGCGCTTTTGATGCCGGGGAACAGCGGTGAGCACAGCAGGATAAAGACGAAAATCAGCAGGTAAATGGCGCAGGCCTGCAGCAGTTGGGGCAGGGTATAGTGGGGGCGGGCAGATAATGCCGTGTTGGCGATGCGGTAGGCGTCGTCAACCGCCGCGCCCTTGCGCCTTTTGGCCAACAGCGCGACGGCCAGCAGGCTCACCAGGCTGCCAGCGAACGCCGGCAGTTCGGCTCCCAGGTGAACTGCAACGAAATACTGTGGGATCAGGGTGGTGATACCGCACAGCAAGGTGATGCCAAATACGCCGTGGATGGCTTTAACCCCGCCGCCGATGATCGCGACGATCACAAAAGGCAGCAAAATATTAAATAACGCCAGTTGGGCGATAATCGTTCCGCCCAGCGCGGTGACCGGTAGATTGACCTGCTCGGCCAGAATAGAAACCGGGATACCTACCGCGCCAAACGCGGTTGGCACCGTGTTGGCCACCAGCGAGGCGATGGCGGCTTTAAGCGGGTTGAACCCGAGCGCGATCAAAATCCCGATCGGGATCGCCACCGCCGTGCCGTAACCGGCGGCCGCTTCCAGAAAGCCGCCGAAGCACCAGGAAATCAGCAGCACCTGAATACGCTTATCATCACTGATGCTGGCCAGTACATCCCGCAGTACGTCCATGCTGCGTGTTTTCAGCATCAGGTTGTAGCTGTAAATCGCCCCCAGGATCACGATGATAATCGGCCACAGCCCTTTGATGAAACCGTAGATAACCGCCGATGTCAGGGTTTGCAACGGGGTGTGCCAGAAAAAGGCGGCCACACCTAAAGAAAGCAGGAGGGTAACAATAACGGCGTAGTGGATAGGTGTCTTGACCTTAAGAATTAAAAATATCATGACTAAAAGCGGGGAAACCCCCAGCAGAAACTGCAGATATTCTTGCATAAAGCTCCCTAACTGCGCAGGCGAAAAATTATTAGTATGATGATTTAACCGGTTGTTTTTGTAGCGTGAAAATAGGTTCAAATCAGGGGGCTGGATCGCTTCAGGGGAAAAAATGCAAAAAAAGACGCATTTTTAAAAAAATATTTATCAAGAATATTATTTATCTTTTATTAATAACTTTGATGAATTTTCGGGTTATTTAACCGAGAGCAAGCGGGTAAATAAATTGGCTATAAACGCCGCAATGCGCACGCACACCGATAGCCGACGGCCGGCGCCTGAGGTAAGCTAAGGAAAACCGCAAAAATGAAACCGGTTTCTCTTTTACCCTGTTCAAGGAGCCCAAATGAAGCAAATCGTTTATGTCGCCAGCCCGGAAAGCCAGCAGATTCACGTATGGCAATTGGATGATGCCGGTGCGTTGGCACTGCTGCAGACCGTTGACGTACCCGGGCAGGTGCAGCCGATCGCCATTCATCCGGACAAACGCTATCTGTACGTTGGCGTCCGCCCCGCCTTTGGCGTGGTGAGCTACCGTATCGATGAGGACGGCAGGCTGCAGGAGGCCGGGATGGCGCCGTTGCCGGGTGGGCCGACGCATATTTCCACCGATTTGCAGGGGCGTTATTTGTTCTCGGTTTCATACAGCGGCAACTGTGCCAGCGTCAGCCCGATCGGCGAAGATGGCGTTGTGGCCGCGCCGCTGCAGGAAATCAACGGTTTGACGGCGCCGCACTCGGCGAATATCGATCCGACCAACCAACTGGTGCTGATCCCGTGCCTGAAGGAAGACCGCATTCGCCTGTTTGATCTGAGCCCACAGGGGCAACTGGCGCCCCATAGCCAGCCAGAGATCGACGCTGCCAGCGGCGCCGGCCCACGCCACATGGCTTTCCATCCCAATCAACGTTATGCGTATTGCGTTAATGAACTGGACAGCACGGTGGATGTGCTGGCGATCGGCGAAGACGGCAAAAAATACACCACGGTGCAGACGCTCGACGTTATGCCCGCGGATTTCAGCGGCACCCGTTGGGCGGCGGATATCCACATCACGCCGGATGGCCGCTTCCTGTATACCAGCGATCGCACCGCCAGCATTCTGACGATTTTCCGCGTGGCGCAAGACGGCAGCGCGCTGAGCGTCGTCGGGCACCACCCTACGGAACAGCAGCCGCGCGGCTTTAATATCGATCACAGTGGGCGCTATGTGATTTCCGCCGGGCAGCAGTCCGATCATATTGCGGTCTATGCGATTAATAGCGCGGATGGCACATTGAAAACGCTGGCGCGTTACCCGGTGGGTAAAGGCCCGATGTGGGTAAGCATTCTGGCGCAGTAAAGCGGTAAGATTGAGGGCGCAACGCCGTTGCGCCCTGATTATTATTCGCGGGGTTAGCTGTAGATTACCGTCAGTGCCGCACTGCCCAGCGTATGGAAGTGCACGTTAAAGCCTACCAGAGCGCCGCTTGAACCTTCATCAACGTCAATGTGATCGACATCCAGCGCGTATACCGTGAACTGGTAGCGGTGGCTTTCGCCCTGTGGCGGCGCTGCGCCGCCATAGCCGGCTTTACCGAAGTCGGTGCGGCCCTGCACTGCACCCGCTGGCAGCCCCGGTTTGCCCGAGCCGGCCCCTTGCGGCAGCTCACGCACGTCGGCCGGGATATTGGCGACGGTCCAGTGCCACCAGCCGGAACCGGTCGGCGCATCGGGATCGTAAGCGGTGATCACAAAACTTTTAGTGCCTTCCGGCGCCCCATCCCAGGCCAGGTGCGGCGAAAGGTTCTCGCCCTGATAGCCCATGCCATTGAACACCTGCTTTTCAGGCATTTTGGCGCCGTCTTGCAGATCATTACTGTACAAACGAAAAGCCATGATGACTCCTGGTTGTCGAGAAAAGCGAACTCTTAAACTAGATCGTTTTGCCTGAACAATACAACCGTTGGCGTTGGGTGGCTGATTTCCACCGTGATATGCACCAACGCATTGTGCGCGCGCAGCAATTGGCGCACGCGTTCGGGCGTGAGAGTAGCATCTGGGCTGCTTAGCGCCAATATGCAGTGATATTTCCCTTTGCCGATGCGGCCCAGGTGCAGATCGGTCAGGGTTAATCTATAGCCGGAGTGGGCCAGCGTGTCTTTAATCTCCTCAACCAGCGGGTTATCCATTTCGGCATCCAGCAGGATCTTTCCCGTTTCACGCAGCAGGCTATAGGCCCAAGCGGCAACCAACCCGGCACCGACGATCCCGATCAGTGGATCAAGCCAGGCGGCGCCCCATAGCAGGCCGCCCACCAGCGCCAGAATGGCCAGCACCGAGGTGGCGGCGTCGGCCAGCACGTGCAAATAGGCCGAGCGCAGGTTGAGATCTTCGCCGTGGCCGTGATGATGCCCATGCCCATGCCCGTGATCCGGCGTCGCGCGCAACAGCCAGGCGCAAATCAGGTTAACCGCCAGCCCGGCAACGCCAATGGCGATGGCTTCACTGTAGTGGATCGGCGTTGGCGTGAAGAGGCGTTCGACAGACTGGAACAGCATCAACACGGCAACTACTACCAGCAGAACCGCGCTGGTATAGCCTGCCAGCACTTCGATTTTCCAGGTGCCGAGGCTGAAGCGGCGGTTATTCGCCAACCTGCGGGCGGCAGTATAGGCCAACACGGAAAGCCCCATTGCCAGCGCGTGTGAACTCATGTGCCAACCGTCCGCCAGCAGTGCCATCGAGTTGAACAACCAGCCGCAGACAATCTCAATGACCATCATCGCCGCGGTGAGGATGGCCGCCCAACGGGTGTGCTTTTCTGCCAATGGATTCCCATCGTCAAAAATGTGATTATGTTGTGGCCGGACGGTTAATGTGGATGAAGGCATAATGACAAGTCCCTACGTCATGGGTGAATGATAAATTATACTATACCCCAGTATAGTAGTTAACAAACGGAAATCGTTTATGAGCCATACGATCAAAGATCAAAAGAAGCTATTGGCGCGGGTGCGTCGCATCAAAGGGCAGGCTGATGCGCTGGAGCGCGCATTGGAGAGCGGGAGTGAATGTTCTGAGATCCTGCAACAAATTGCGGCGGTACGCGGCGCGGTCAATGGCTTGATGGCTCAGGTATTGGAAGGGCACGTGCGCAATCATCTGGCGGCGGAAGACGCAACGCCCCAGCAGCGCGAGCAGGACGTTGAACAACTGATGTCCGTTTTACGCACTTATATGAAATAACCATGATCTCTTTTAAAAAACGTTCGCCTTGGTTTGGCTGGCTGCGCCGCTGGGCCAACGGCATCAAACGCGACATTTATGCATTGTGGTTGGCCGCGCGCGATCGGCGCACGCCCTGGTATGCCAAACTTATCGCCCTGTTGGTGGCGGGTTATGCCGTATCGCCTATCGATCTGATCCCGGATTTTATCCCGGTATTCGGCTATCTGGACGACGTGATCCTAGTGCCGCTCGGCATCATGCTGGCGGTGCGTCTTATCCCGAAACCATTGATGCAAGAGTTTCGCGCCAGGGCGCAAAAGCGTATGGATAACCCGACCGGCCGCCTGGCGATGGTGGTGATTATTGCGCTATGGATCCTGTGCCTGGTTTGGCTGGCCCGTTACTTGAACCAGCATTGGTAGCGCCAGGCCCCGGGCGGGGCCTGGCCGTCAACGTACGGCTTCGGCAACCGCGGCCGTGAGCCGGCTGAGCTGTTCGAGCTGAATGATATAGGGCGGCATCAGGTAGATGAGCTTGCCGAACGGCCTGATCCACACACCGCGCGCGACAAAGCCTTTCTGCAACTGCGCCACATCCACCGCATCATGCATCTCAACCACGCCGATGGCGCCCAGTACGCGCACGTCGGCCACTTTCGGCATGTGCGCCAGCGGCAACAACTGCTGTTTCAGCTGCGTTTCGATCGCTGCAACCTGCTGCTGCCAATGGTTCTCCGCCAGTAAATCCAGGCTGGCGCAAGCCACCGCGCACGCCAGCGGGTTGCCCATAAAGGTTGGCCCGTGCATAAAACAGCCCGCCGCGCCGTTGCTGATGGTTTCCGCCACCTGTCTGCTGGTCAGGGTGGCGGATAACGTCATGTAGCCGCCAGTCAGTGCCTTGCCCAGGCACAGAATATCCGGCACCACCGCAGCGTGTTCGCAGGCGAACAGCGTGCCGGTGCGGCCAAAGCCGGTGGCGATTTCATCGGCAATCAATAGCACCTGATAGCGATCGCACAGTTCGCGCACGCGTTGTAAGTAGGTGGGGTGGTAGATACGCATGCCGCCGGCGCCTTGCACTACCGGCTCCAGAATCACGGCGGCAATCTCGCCGGCATGCTGTTCCAGCAGTTGTTTAAACGGGGTGATGTCCTGCTCATCCCAAACGCCGCCGAACCGGCTCTGTGGCGCGCGTGCAAACAGATGCGGCGCCAGATAGCCCTGATACAGGCTATGCATGGAGTTATCCGGATCGCACACCGACATGGCGCCCAGCGTGTCGCCGTGGTAGCCATGGCGCAGCGTCAGGAAGCGCTGCCGGCGTTCGCCTTTCGCCTGCCAATACTGCAAGGCCATTTTCATTGCCACTTCTACCGCCACCGAGCCGGAATCCGCCAGGAATACGCATTCCAGCCGTTCGGGCGTCATCGCCACCAATTTTTGGCACAACGCAATCGCGCTTGGATGGGTAATACCGCCAAACATCACGTGCGCCATTTTTTCCAATTGCTGGCAGGCGGCCTGGTTCAGGCGCGGGTGGTTATAGCCGTGGATTGCCGCCCACCAGGATGACATGCCGTCTACCAGGCGCCGACCGTCGGCCAACTGCAGCTCTACGCCGCTGGCGGCTTCCACCGGGTAGCAGGGTAATGGATGGCTCATTGAGGTGTAGGGGTGCCAGATGTGGCGCCGATCAAATTCGAGCGCCGAAGGGGATAGCGACATACTTGTAAACCAATTTGATTACCGAATGGTTGACAGTATATCCACAATATTTAAACTGACGAGACTTTTTTATTTTGGAGACGCCATAATGGCTGACCGCATTCACTGGACCGTAGGGCGTGCCCAAGCCCTGTTTGAAAAACCTTTGCTTGAGCTGTTGTTTGAAGCGCAAACCGTGCACCGCCAGCACTTCGACCCGCGCCAGGTGCAGGTGAGCACGCTGTTGTCGATCAAAACCGGCGCCTGCCCGGAAGACTGCAAATATTGCCCGCAAAGCTCGCGTTACAAGACCGGGCTGGAAGCCGAGCGCCTGATGCAGGTGGAACAGGTGCTGGTTTCGGCGCGCAAGGCCAAAGCCGCCGGGTCCACCCGTTTTTGCATGGGCGCCGCCTGGAAAAACCCGCACGAGCGCGATATGCCCTACCTGCAGCAAATGGTGCAGGGCGTGAAGGCCATGGGGCTGGAAACCTGCATGACGCTGGGCACCCTGAATAACGATCAGGCGGAGCGGCTGGCGGAGGCCGGGCTGGATTATTACAACCACAACCTGGACACTTCGCCGGAATTCTACGGCAACATCATCACCACCCGCAGCTATCAGGAGCGCCTGGACACGCTGGAAAAAGTGCGTGAAGCCGGTATCAAAGTCTGCTCCGGCGGCATTGTCGGGCTGGGGGAGACGGTGCGCGATCGCGCCGGCCTGCTGGTGCAGTTGGCCAATCTGCCCAAGCCACCGGAAAGCGTGCCGATCAACATGCTGGTGAAGGTCAAGGGCACGCCGCTGGCGGATAACGAAGACGTTGATCCGTTTGATTTTATCCGCACCATCGCCGTGGCGCGCATTATGATGCCGTCTTCCTACGTGCGGCTGTCCGCCGGGCGTGAACAGATGAATGAACAGACTCAGGCTATGTGCTTTATGGCCGGCGCCAACTCCATATTCTACGGTTGCAAGCTGCTGACTACGCCAAACCCGGAAGAAGACAAAGACCTGCAGCTGTTCCGCAAGCTGGGGCTGAACCCACAGCAAACCGAAACCGAGCACGGCGATAATCAACAGCAGCAGGTGCTGGCGAGGCAGTTGCTGAATGCCGATACGGCTGAATATTACAACGCGGCGCTATAATGGACTGGCAGCAGCGTATTGCCCAGGGGCTGGAAGCGCGGCGGCAAGCCGCTGCCTATCGCAGCCGGCAGGTTAACCAGGGGGGGAATGGCCGCCTGATTCAGCTTAACGGCGAACATTACCTCAATTTCTCCGGTAATGATTACCTCGGCCTGAGCCAGGATGAGGCGGTTATCGCCGCTTGGCAGCAGGGCGCGCGGCGCTATGGCGTAGGCAGCGGCGGCTCCGGCCACGTGACCGGCTATAGCGAAGCCCATTACGCGCTGGAGCAGCAGCTTGCAGCATGGCTTGGCTACCCGCGCGCGCTGTTGTTCATTTCCGGCTATGCGGCCAATCAGGCGTTGCTGGCGGCGTTGATGCAGGCGGACGATCGCATTTTGGCGGATAAGCTGAGCCATGCCTCGTTAATGGAAGCGGCTGCTCACTCACCTGCGCAACTGCGGCGCTTTCACCACAACCAGCCCGCGGCGCTGGCGGCGTTGCTGGATAAACCCTGCGGCGGCCAGACGCTGGCGGTGACCGAAGGGGTATTCAGCATGGACGGCGACAGCGCGCCGCTGGCTGAATTGCACCGTTTAACCCGGCGGGCAGGCGCCTGGCTGATGGTTGACGACGCGCACGGCATCGGCGTGTGCGGCGAGCAGGGCCGAGGCAGTTGCTGGCAGCAGGGGGTGCGGCCGGAAGTGTTGGTGGCGACCTTCGGCAAAGCGTTCGGCGTCAGCGGCGCCGCAGTGCTGTGCGACGAACCGCTGGCCGAGTACCTGTTGCAGTTTGCTCGCCACCTGATTTACAGCACCGCCATGCCGCCGGCACAGGCCTGCGCGCTGCAGGCGGCGTTGCAGCGTATCCAGCAGGGTGATGCGTTGCGCGCGCGCCTTCAGGCGCATATTCAACGCTTCCGCGCCGGTGTGGCGGGCATGCCGCTCACGCTCACCGATTCGCAAACCGCTATCCAGCCGCTGCTGGTGGGGGATAACCAGCGGGCGCTCGATCTGGCCCAGCGCCTGCGGGCGCAAGGCCTGTGGGTGAGCGCCATCCGCCCGCCAACGGTACCGCCGGGCGGCGCGCGGCTGCGCATCACCCTGACGGCGGCGCACCAGCCACAGGATATCGATCGCCTGCTGGAGGTGTTGCATGCCGTCAGCGTTTGACGCCGTCAATAAACTGGCGGTCGCTTCGGCCTTCAGCCGCGCCGCCGGCAGCTACGACGCCGCGGCTGTCTTGCAGCGCAGCGTTGGTGAACGCTTACTGGGGATGGGGGCGGCGCACGCCGGCCGCCACGTATTGGATGCCGGCTGCGGCACCGGCTATTTCAGTCGCCACTGGCGCGAACAGGGGAAACGGGTCACCGCGCTCGATCTGGCCCCCGGCATGCTGGCTTACGCCCGCCAACAACAGGCGGCCGACGATTACCTGCTGGGGGATATCGAACACATCCCGTTGCCGGACGCCGCGGTGGATATCTGCTTCAGCAGCCTGGTGATGCAATGGTGCGCCAGCCTGCCGCAGGCGCTGGCGGAGCTGTATCGGGTCACCCGTCCCGGCGGGGTGATCCTATTTTCCACCCTGGCGCAAGGTTCTCTGTATGAACTGGGGGACGCCTGGCAACTGGTGGACGGCGAGCGCCACGTGAATGATTTTCTGCCGCTGACGCAGATAGGCGCCGCCTGCGGTACCTATCGCCATCAGTTGCAGGCTGCCTGGCACACCCTGGACTACCCGGATGTCATAGCGCTGATGCGCTCATTGAAAGGCATCGGCGCGACGCACCTGCACGGCGGGCGCGGGGCCGGGCTGCTTTCCCGCCGGCGGCTGGCTGCATTGCAGGCCTCTTACCCTCGCCAGCACGGGCAGTTTCCGCTCAGTTATCATTTAGCCTATGGAGTCATTTATCGTGATTAAGCGTTGGTTTATCACCGGGACGGATACTGAAGTGGGGAAAACCGTGGCCAGCAGCGCGCTGCTGCAGGCGGCGAACCAGCAAGGGTACCGCAGCGCGGGCTATAAGCCGGTGGCTTCCGGCAGCGTGATGACGGCGCAGGGGCTGCGTAACGATGATGCGTTGGCGCTGCAGGCCAACAGCAGCGTCACGCTGGATTATAGCGAAGTGAACCCTTACACCTTCGCCGAGCCGACGTCGCCGCACATCGTCAGCGCCGCTGAAGCGCGGCCAATCGATCCGGCACATTTATCCGCCGGGCTGCGTCATCTGGAGCAACGCGCAGACTGGCTGCTGGTTGAAGGGGCTGGCGGTTGGTTCACCCCGCTGTCGGAAAGCTATACCTTTGCTGATTGGGTAAAAGCGGAACGGCTACCGGTGATTTTGGTGGTGGGCGTTAAACTGGGTTGCATCAACCATGCGGTGTTGACCGCACAGGCCATTACGCAGGCGGGGTTAACATTGGCCGGTTGGATTGCGAATGATGTGGTGGCGCCTGGGGTTCGTCATCAGGAATACCTGGCAACTCTGCGCCGCATGCTGGCTGCGCCGCTGTTGGGGGAAATCCCGCATTTGCCGCAGATTGAGCGCCAGCCGCTTGGCCAGTATCTTGATTTAGGGGCGTTGCCGGCCTGAACCGTAATAGCAGGGCGCAGCGTACACGTTGCGCCCTGTTTGTTTACACTGCCAGATAGGCATTAATCAATTCCTCATCCAACTGTTCCAGCGTGCCATTAGCCACGTTGCGGCCTTTATCCATCAGGCAGAAGCGATCTGCCACGCGGCGTACGAACGGCAATGAATGTTCCACCAGCAGGATGGTCATCCCCAGCTCGCGGTTGATTTTACGGATCACATTAGTGATATCCGCCGCGATGGACGGCTGAATGCCGGCCGTCGGCTCATCCAGAATCATCAGTTCCGGCTCCAGCACCAGCGCGCGGCCAATCGCCAACAGTTGCTGTTCGCCGTCGCACAAATCGCCGGCGCGGCGGGAGCGCATATCGTACAGATTGGGGAACAGATCATAGACCAACGGCGGGATACGATGCGGTTTATCGCGCCCCGCCATCAGCGCCACCTGCAGGTTTTCTTCCACGCTAAACTGGGAAAAAATTTGTCGCCCTTGCGGTACATAGCTGATACCCAGCGCCGCGCGGGTTTCCACCGGCTGTTGCAGCAGGTTTTGCGGCGGCGCATCCGTAGGCTGCCAGGTCATACTGCCGCTGACCACCGGCAAGTGGCCCATGATGCAGTTGACCAGTGTGGTTTTGCCCACGCCGTTGCGGCCAAGCAGGGTGGTGCATTGGCCGCGCGGCAGCTCCAGGTTGATATCCCACAGCGTATGATTTTGTCCGTAATACTGATTTAACGACCTTAAACTTAACATCGGCATTCTCCTCAAAGGCCTGGCACTTGTGGATGTGCGCCTCAATGGCGCTGGCGTAACGCCGGTATGGCAATCAAACGTCAACGTCCTGAGTGTATCCACACTCCTTAACTGTACTCGCCGCGTTAGCGGTTTCTTTCCCAAGTGTATTAACGGCCAGAATAAAATGCCGTTCCGGCTACCGTGGGTGGTTAGCGCAGAAAGGCCGCTAAAATTTAATATTCAGGAAAAAATGGCCATTAAAAGCCGGATTCCCGTTATGTTTCGCTTTTATGACTGCGTTAGCGGTGATTTGTTTTACCGGTAACAGGCCAACTCAAGCAGAGGATTCTATCGTACAGGCGGGGTTCACTCTCTATCCGCGCTGTCCATCCTTAACGGGGTTTTGCAATTAGCAGGCCAACTTTATCGCGGCGATAAAAAAGCGTCTTGTTAGCGTGGTGTTAACCTGGCGGCAGGGGCGAGGCGGGTTGGCGGCAAGGCGGCGCAGGCAAAGTCTGGGCGGTAAGCGCCGGGTGTGCACTTTTGCGGTGCTGCCGGGATTGGTTATGGTGCACAGGATTTCACCCATCGGGCAGGTAAACCCCCCTTGCGGCGGTTGAAAATGGAAAATGAATTTCGGCCGGGCCGGTTTATTAGCATTAATCGGCATAAACACAGCGATTTTTTTATGAAAAAAATAACTAAAAAGACCCTTTAAGCCGTTTTGACTAGCGAAAGGCGTTCTTTCTGAAGCTCCCGTGGTTGGCGGGGTGGTAAGAGTTATCCACTATTCCTGTGGATAACCTTGTGTATTAGATTTAGAAAAACGCCTTAAAGCGAGAGCCGGCGCGGGTTGTGTTCGCGTTGCCCGTATTCTCATCTTTTTATTAAATTATATATTTATCAAATAATTAACTAAAATCAAGCGATGCCTGATGAAGCCAATGCGTTTGCCTGGATTTTTACCGTTGTGTTACTGATAAGTTAACGCGGAGCGGGTTTTGGGGATAAATCTGTGATTGACAATAAAAATGTCACCGTATTGTCATCGCCGGCGTGCGCGTAAAGCCGGGCAACGGTGCATGGCTGGCCGATCTTGGGGCAGTTGTGCCGTGGGCATCGCGGTTGCCTGGTGTGCCGCTGGGCTCTGGTGCCGGGCTAAATGGCGGCAGGCTGCGGTTTTCCCATCGCCAACGCCACGGCGGGTAAATCTGCTTGAAGCTGGTTTTATATCCAGTATCATAATGGCACTGGCGCAATTCGCCGGGGCTTTCCATACTTAAGGGCCGCCCCGTGAAGCGATTCACGGGGCGCCTGAGCGCGCATTTCTCACGGGGTAGCCTAGTCTGATGAGTAAACTGTTCAAACTGCATTCTGAGTTCAAACCGGCCGGCGATCAGCCGGAGGCCATCCGCAAACTGGAAGAAGGGCTGGAAGACGGCCTGGCGCATCAGACGTTGCTGGGGGTAACCGGTTCGGGTAAAACCTTCACGATCGCTAATGTGATTGCCGATCTGAATCGGCCAACCATGGTGCTGGCGCCGAATAAAACGCTGGCGGCGCAGCTGTATGGCGAGATGAAAGAGTTCTTCCCGGAGAACGCGGTGGAGTATTTTGTCTCTTACTACGATTACTACCAGCCGGAAGCCTATGTGCCGAGCTCCGATACCTTTATCGAAAAAGACGCCTCGGTGAACGAACACATCGAGCAGATGCGTCTGTCGGCCACCAAGGCGCTGCTGGAGCGGCGCGATGTGGTGGTGGTGGCCTCGGTGTCCGCCATCTACGGTTTGGGCGATCCGGATCTGTACCTGAAGATGATGCTGCACCTGACCAACGGGATGATTATCGATCAGCGTTCAATCCTGCGCCGGCTGGCGGAGCTGCAGTATACCCGCAACGATCAGGCCTTTCAGCGCGCCACCTTCCGCGTGCGCGGCGAAGTAATTGATATCTTCCCGGCGGAATCCGATGAGCTGGCGCTGCGCGTGGAACTGTTCGACGAGGAAGTGGAGCGGCTGTCGCTGTTTGATCCGCTCACCGGCCAGATCCAGCAGGTGGTGCCACGGTTTACCATTTATCCCAAATCGCACTACGTCACGCCGCGTGAACGTATTTTGCAGGCCATGGAAGAGATCAAGCTGGAGCTGGCCGAGCGGCGCAAAGTGCTGCTGGCCAATAACAAGCTGCTGGAAGAACAGCGCCTGACGCAGCGCACCCAGTTTGATCTGGAGATGATGAACGAACTGGGCTATTGCTCCGGCATTGAAAACTACTCGCGTTACCTTTCCGGGCGCGGGCCGGGCGAGCCGCCGCCCACGCTGTTCGATTACCTGCCGGCGGATGGCTTGCTGGTGGTGGACGAATCTCACGTGACGATCCCGCAGATCGGCGGTATGTACAAGGGCGACCGTTCACGCAAGGAAACGCTGGTGGAATATGGCTTCCGCCTGCCTTCCGCGTTGGACAACCGCCCGATGCGTTTTGAAGAGTTTGAAGCGCTGGCGCCGCAGACGATCTATGTTTCCGCCACGCCGGGCAAATATGAGCTGGAGAAATCCGGTGGTGAAATTATCGAGCAGGTGGTCAGGCCGACCGGCCTGCTGGATCCGGAAATCGAAGTGCGGCCGGTCACCACGCAGGTGGACGATCTGCTGTCTGAAATCCGCAAGCGGGCGGCGATCAACGAACGTGTGTTGGTGACCACGCTGACCAAACGGATGGCGGAAGATCTGACGGAATATCTGGAAGAACACGGTGAGCGCGTGCGCTACCTGCACTCGGATATCGATACCGTGGAGCGCGTTGAGATCATCCGCGATCTGCGCCTGGGGGAATTCGATGTGTTGGTGGGCATTAACCTGTTGCGTGAGGGGTTGGATATGCCGGAGGTTTCGCTGGTGGCGATTCTGGACGCCGATAAAGAAGGCTTCCTGCGTTCCGAACGCTCACTGATCCAGACCATCGGCCGTGCGGCGCGTAACCTGAACGGCAAGGCGATCCTTTACGGCGATAAAATTACTGATTCCATGGCCAGGGCGATCGGTGAAACCGAGCGCCGCCGCGCCAAACAGCAGGCATACAACGCCGAGCGAGGCATCACGCCGAAAGGCCTGAATAAAAAGATCGGCGATATTCTGCAAATTGGCCAGTCGGTCAACGGTAAAAACCTGGCGAAGGGCAAAGGCAAAGTGGCAAGCCAGCCGCAGAATCAGCTGCTGTCGCCAAAAGCGCTCGAGAAGAAAATCCGCGAACTGGAAGCGCAAATGTATACCCATGCACAGAACCTGGAGTTTGAGCAGGCAGCGGCACTGCGCGATGAAATCCAGCAGTTGCGCGAGCAGTTTATCGCCATTTCCTGATGCATAGTGCAGCGGGGCCGTACTTGGCCCCGCTAATGCCGGGGAAACAAAAGTCCTTGCCGCACCCGCCAAAGCTGATTATGGTGTGCGGCCAATTGAAAAACGAGCTGCCGATATGACCACCTTCCCCTCAAAAGATCCGCTGCATGGCATCACTCTGGAGCAGTTGCTGAACGCACTGGTGGCCCAGTATGGCTGGCCGGGGCTGGCGGAGCGTATTCGCATCAACTGTTTTCGCAGCGATCCGAGCATTAAATCTAGTTTGAAGTTTTTGCGCCGCACGCCGTGGGCGCGTAAGCAGGTCGAAGAGTTGTATATTCGCACCGTCAGCGATAACCCGTGGCTACGCGGCCGCGATTAGACGGCCTTTCTTGCGCGATCAACGGCGGGTGGCCAGCTCGGAGAGGGCGCGATCCAACGCCTGGCGCAGCAGTTGGCGATCGTGGCGGTAAGGGATATCGCTGGCTTCCAGCGCTTGCTGGATCACCACGCGATCCTGCACCTGGTGGGTATCGGCCGCGGGGCAAGCGATCACCGCATCGATCATCCTGCGGCCAATATGTTCTTCCATCATATTCAGTTTGTCCTTCAATGACAGCGACGCCGCGGCCACGCTAAGCTCGCGCCCCAGATTGTTGATATAAATCACATTGGCACTGCTGCGCCGCAGCGCTTGGGCCAGATCCGCCAGCAGCAGCGGCGGCATCAGGCTGGTGAGGAAGCTGCCCGGGCCAATCAGGATCACATCGGCCTGTGCTATGGCGTCGAGCGCTTCGCGCGTGGCGTGCACCGGGGCGGAAAGCAGCAGCGCCTGCGGCATGTGGGTTAGCCGATCGATATTGACCTCGCCGTAAACCTGGTTGCCTTCACGATCGTAGGCCACCAGATCCACCGGCTGCTCTGACATCGGGATCAGCAGCGCGTCCACTTTCAGCAGGCTGCGGATCAGGTTGATGGCTTCCAGCGGGCGCACGCTGAGATTCTCCAGCGCTTTGAGCATCAAATTGCCCAGATTATGCCCAGCCAGTTCACCACTACCACTAAAACGGTATTCGAACATGGCCGATGCTACGCTAGGATCGGTAATCAGCTGGTTGAGGCAATTGCGCAAATCCCCCCAGGCGATCCCGCCCTCTGAACGGCGAATACGGCCGGTGGAGCCGCCGTTGTCGGTGGTGGTGACGATACCGGTCAGGCGGGAGCCGAGCGATGAGAGCGAAGACATCACGCGGCCAAGGCCATGGCCACCGCCCAGTGCTACCACCCGATCCAGATCGGCCAGGGTTCGATTACGCATAAATTTCCTTAAAGAGGGGCTGACTGCCTGCTTAAATTAACCGATCCGATGAAAAAACGCGAAACCGCGTGCCGTTTGCGTGACTTTAGCCAATCCCTCTGTGAAATGGGTATTTTTCGTGATTAATGTGTTAGCCACGGGGGTGAAAACGCTATCTACATTATTATATAACGAAATTGCCCGTTGGCTATCACCGGGAATTGGCGCTAGAATTCTGCCGAAAACCGCGGTTTTATCCCGGCAACGGCTGTTCGCCGGGTTGAAATCAAAACTCCTAGCCCTTGGGCCTGTGTTGTTCCCATCGAACAATATGGCGTTTGGGCCGTGGCGAAGCCTGCCACCAGGGTGCCAGTGGAAACGCCGGCATCTCCCGTATTTGGAAAGGTGTTATGGTGCCGCAACTCACTGATGCTTTTGCGCGCAAGTTTTACTATTTGCGCCTGTCGATCACCGACGTGTGCAATTTTCGTTGCACCTACTGTTTACCGGGCGGCTATCAGCCGAACGGCAGTCCGAAAACCTTTCTTTCACTGGATGAGATCCGGCGGGTTAGCCGCGCGTTTGCCCAACTGGGGACGGAGAAAGTGCGCCTGACCGGTGGCGAACCATCGCTGCGGCGCGACTTTACCGACATTATTGCCGCCGTGCGCGAAAACCCGATGGTTCGCCAGCTTGCCGTGACCACCAACGGTTACCGTTTGGCGCGCGACGTAGAACGCTGGCGCGACGCCGGGTTAACGGCGATTAACGTCAGCGTTGATAGCCTGGATGCCCGCCAGTTTCACGCCATTACCGGCCAGGATCGTTTTCAGCAGGTGATGGCCGGCATTGATGCCGCTTTTGCCGCCGGTTACCGCAAGGTGAAAGTTAACGCGGTGCTGATGCGCGACGTGAACCACCATCAGCTCGGCGCTTTTCTGCGCTGGATTAAGGATCGCCCGATTCAACTGCGCTTTATTGAACTGATGGAAACCGGCGAAGGCGGGCAGCTGTTTCGCAAACACCATGTCTCCGGCGATGTGATCCGCCGGCAGTTGGAACGTGAAGGGTGGTGCCGTTTGCCACGCGGGCGCAGCGATGGCCCGGCGCTGGTGTTCAGCCACCCGGATTACCAGGGCGAGGTGGGGTTAATCATGCCCTATGCGAAGGATTTCTGCGCCAGCTGCAACCGCCTGCGGGTATCCGCCATTGGCAACCTGCATCTGTGCCTGTTTGGCGAGCAGGGGATCCCGCTGCGCGATCTGCTGGCGGCGGATAACCAACTGGAACAGCTGAAGCTGCGCATTCAGGGCGGGCTGCTGAACAAAAAGCAGACCCACTTCCTGCACCAGGGCAACAGCGGCATAACGCAGAATCTGTCGTTTATCGGCGGTTAATGCCGGCGCGAACGGTAACGCGCGGCACCACATCAGCAGGAGCGAGACACATTATGAGCCATACCAGCAGTGAATTTATTCCGTTGCGCATCGCCGTGATGACGGTGTCCGATCGCCGCAGCGAAGCGGAGGATACCTCCGGCGACTACTTGCAGCAGGCAGCGCAAGAAACCGGCCACACGGTGGTGGCCCGCGCGTTGGTCAAAGACAATGTTTACCAGATCCGCGCGCAGATCTCGCTTTGGATCGCCAGCGATGACGTGCAGGCGGTATTGGTTAACGGCGGCACGGGGTTTACCGAACGGGATAATACCCCGCAGGCGCTGTTGCCGTTGTTCGATCGGGAAATCGAAGGTTTCGGCGAGCTGTTTCGCATGGTCTCTTATGAAGAGATCGGCACGGCGACTATTCAGTCGCGCGCGCTGGCCGGCATCGCCAACCGTACCGTGATTTTTGCCGTGCCGGGTTCCACCCGCGCCTGCCGCACCGCGTGGGAGCGGGTTATCGAAGAACAACTGGACGCGCGGCATCGCCCGTGTAATTTTCAGCCGCATGTGAAAAAGTAGCCTTATGAACCCATTAACTCATATTAACGCCGCCGGCGAAGCCCATATGGTGGATGTCTCCGCCAAGGCGGACACTGTGCGGGAAGCCCGCGCCGAGGCGTTTGTCACCATGCATGCCGAGACGTTGGCGATGATCGTCGAAGGCCGCCATCACAAGGGCGATGTGTTCGCTACCGCGCGCATCGCCGGCATCCAGGCGGCGAAGCGCACCTGGGAGTTGATCCCGTTGTGCCACCCGCTGATGCTGAGCAAGGTCGAAGTGCAGTTGGAAGCGCAGCCGGCCCATAGCCGCGTGCGTATCGAAACCTGCTGCCGCCTAAGCGGGAAAACCGGCGTGGAAATGGAAGCGCTCACCGCCGCTTCGGTGGCGGCGCTGACCATTTACGACATGTGCAAGGCGGTGCAAAAGGACATGGTGATCGGCCCCGTGCGCCTGCTGGCGAAAAGCGGCGGTAAATCCGGCGACTTCAGGGTGGAATAGCGCATGATTGATATTCTGTTTTTTGCCCAGGTGCGTGAATTGGTCGGCGTGCCCAGCCTGCGCCTGGCGGCAGAGTTCCCGACCGTGGAGGCGTTGCGCCAGGCGCTGTGCGCGCGTGGCGATCGCTGGGCGTTGGCGCTGGAAAACGGCAAGCTGTTGGCGGCGGTCAATCAGGCGTTGGTTCCGCTGGAACACCCGCTGTGCGCCGGCGACGAGGTGGCGTTCTTTCCACCGGTAACCGGGGGATAACCATGAGCAATACCCGTATTCGCGTTGGCCATGCGCCGTTTAACGTCGGTGATGAATATGCCTGGCTGGCGCAGTGCGCCGACGATGGCGCGGTAGTGACCTTCACCGGTAAGGTACGCAATCATAACCTGGGTGACGATGTCAGTGCGCTGACGCTGGAACACTACCCGGGCATGACGGAAAAAACGCTGGCCGAGATTGTTGAACAGGCCCGCCAACGCTGGCCGTTGCAGCGGGTCGCGGTGATTCACCGGATCGGCGAGCTGTTTCCCGGCGATGAAATTGTGTTCGTCGGCGTGACCGGCGCGCACCGCAGCCAGGCCTTTGAAGCCGCCGAATTTATTATGGATTATCTGAAGACGCGCGCGCCGTTCTGGAAGCGTGAAGCCACCGGGCAGGGGGAGCGCTGGGTGGAGGCGCGTGCCGCGGATACGCTGGCGGCGAAGCGCTGGTGAGCAGGTAAATCATTGTTCAACGGCGCGTAATTAATAGTGCTGCGCGCTCCCGGCGGTGCGTTATTGTGGTACTCTTAATAACGGCAGGGCTATGGCATATGCCATCCCGAATCTTGTTCAACATGCAAAAGGTAACCGTCATGGACCGATATCCACGTTCTAATGGTTCAATTGTCGAACGTGCTGGCAGCGGCATTCAGGCCTATATGGCGCAGGTGTATGGCTGGATGACCTGCGGCCTGTTGCTGACGGCGTTTGTCTCATGGTATGCGGCCAACACGCCTGCAATCCTCAACTTTATTTTTTCCAGCCAGATCACCTTCTTCGGGCTGATTATTGTGCAACTGGCGCTGGTGTTCGTTATTTCCGGCATGGTTAACCGCCTGAGCGGGGCGATGGCCACTTCGCTGTTTATGCTGTATTCGGCGTTGACCGGGCTGACGCTTTCCAGCATTTTCATTGCCTACACTTATTCTTCCATCGCCAGCACCTTCGTGGTCACCGCCGGGATGTTCGGCGCCATGAGCCTGTATGGCTACACCACCAAGCGCGATCTGAGCGGCTTCGGCAGCCTGTTGTTTATGGCGTTGATCGGTATTGTGTTGGCGTCGCTGGTTAATATCTGGCTGAAGAGCAGCGCATTGATGTGGGCGATCACTTACATCGGCGTGGTGGTATTTGTTGGCCTGACGGCCTACGACACCCAGAAACTGAAAGCGATGGGCGAACAGCTCAACGCGGATGATAAAGACCATTTCCGCAAATATGCGATTGTCGGCGCGCTGACGCTGTATCTCGACTTTATCAACCTGTTCCTGATGCTGCTGCGGATTTTCGGCAACCGCCGTTAATCGCTAATCCTTCGCTGCTACCCGCACCGTTGTTTCTCAAAGGGCCCTGTTTTGCAGGGCCTTTTGTTATCTGTCTACTTAAGCGACAGTCATGCTTTTTCACGCTGTTTTATTGACACTGCGCCAGGCATTGCGTTGAATAAACAGGTTATATGGGATGGCAGTAGTAAAACACAATGATAATGGTAACGAGGGATTTATGAGTAAAGAGCTAAGCCCAAAGTGGCAAGCGCGTTTTGCCTTATATGATAGCGTGGGTGGGAATGTCACTTCCCCTGAATATCAGCGGAAGCTAAAGGAGATGAAGTTCTTCGCACGGCTTAAATACGTCATGAACTTTTACGCCTTTTTCTTCGGCATTATTTATTTTTGTATTTTGGGCTTGTGGAAGAAAGGCCTGGTGCTGTTTGTGGTGATATGTGCCATCAACTTAATCCTGGGGATGATTGAATACAGCAATGGCGTGAACCTTGATGCCTGGGCGCGCGGCGTGAACGTTGCCTATGCGTGTGCGTGCGGTAGCCTCGCCAACTACAGCTATTACCTGAAAGAAGTGAAGGGCATTCAGAGCTGGAACCCATTGGAAGGTTTAACCAAAGCGTCGGCGGCAAGAATCGCCCAGCGCTAATGGGCAGAAAAGGGCAAACGGATTGCCCTTTTTGGCTATCACGGCTGGCCTTATGAGGAGGCGAAGGCGATAGCGATGAGATAGAGTGCAAAAATCGCCAGTGCGATCAGTAAAGAGAATAGCGCCCGCCATTTCAATGACGATTTGAACAGCCCGATGATGGCGAAATAGAACACCACGAAGTTCGCAATCACATTCACGCCGGCCATGGCCAGCACCACCAGATCAAGCCACTCTCCGCTGTCTTCCGGCAGAAAAAAACCGGCCGCAAAAATCAGCATGACCAGCAGCAGGCTGATGCCGGCAAGCCGGAAGCCAAAACGGGTCATTTTATTGAATTCATTGTCTTTAACTGCTTCTGCCAAAACGCCTCCATGAATAATCGATGACAAGACAAATGCCGTTACCGCAGCCCCGCTCTTAGGCGATTTTACGCCGGAACATGGCATAAGCCACGCTGCCGGTGGTGACGGTGATCACCAGTAACGGCCACAGGCTGTGCCAGATAATGCCGAAGCTGGCGTCTTTCAAATAAATCTGCTTGGTGATGTCGGTAAAGTGACGGATTGGGTTAATCCAGGTCAGGTTCTGCAGCCACACCGGCATATTTTCCACCGGCGAAACATAGCCTGAAAGCAGGATCGCCGGCATCATAAACACGAATACGCCGATAAACGCCTGCTGCTGGGTTGCGCACAGCGCCGAGATCAACAAGCCGAAGCCCACCAGGGACAGCCCGTAGGCCAGCATGGTGCCATAAAACAGCAGCAGGGAGCCAGCGAACGGGATCTGGAACAGGAAAATACCGATCAACAGCACGATGGATGCCTGGAACGAAGCGACAATCAGCGCCGGCACGGCCTTGCCGATAAAGATTTGCCAGGTGGTGAGCGGGGAGACCAGCAGCTGTTCCAGCGTGCCCTGTTCACGCTCGCGCGCCACTGAAAGCGAAGTGACGATCAGCACGCCGATGGTGGTGATCATGGCGATCAGGGACGGAACCACAAACCATTTGTAATCCAGGTTGGGGTTATACCAGTTGCGCACCACCAGCTCGCTGTTATTGGGTTTCTGCCGGCCGCCGATCAACGCCTCCTGATAATCCTGCACGATGTGCTGGACATAATTGGCGGCAATCTGCGCACTGTTCGAGTTGCGGCCATCCAGAATCAATTGCAGCGGCGCGGTGTTGCCGGTGGCAATATCACGTGAAAATTGCGCCGGAAAGCGGATCAGCAGCAGTGCTTTCCGGTTGTCGAGAGTGGACTGAATTTCCTGCGGGTTGCGCAGCAGCAAAACCTGTGAGAAGGCTTTGGCCTTGGCAAAGCGCTGGGTCAGCTCGATCGAAGCCTGGCCGTTGTCTTCGCTGTAAATGGCGATCGTGGCATTGGTGACTTCAAGCGTGGCGGCGAACGGGAACAACAACACCTGCACCAGCACCGGCATGATCAGAATGGTGCGGGTTTGCGGATCGCGCAGCAGCGTTTGCAGTTCCTTGATGATAAGCGTTAATAAACGGTGCAACATGCTCCCCCCTTAATCCAGCCGCCGCTGGGTTTTCCAGGCCGTCAGCCCGATAAACACCACCGCAGAAGCGATCAGCAACAGCAGATTGATGAACAGCACCGTGCCGATATTCCCCGCCAGAAACAGCGTTTGCAGGGTGCTGACGAAGTAGCGCGCCGGAATGAGGTAAGTGAAGGCGCGCACCACGGCCGGCATACTGTCGATCTGGAAAATAAACCCCGAAAGCATGATTGAAGGCAGGAAGGCGGCGTTCAGCGCCACCATTGCCGCGTTGAACTGATTGCGCGTCACGGAAGAAATCAGCAGCCCCATGCCGAGCGTGCTGGCCAGGAACAGGCTGCTGATGATAAACAGAATCAGCCACGAGCCGCGGTAAGGCACCTTGAGCACGAAGAGCGATATTGCCATACACAGCGCCATGGCGAGCATGCCCAGCAGATAGTAGGGCAGCAGTTTGGAGAGCAACAGCTCACCACGCGTCACCTGTGTCGACAGCAGGGCCTCCATGGTGCCGCGCTCCCACTCGCGGGCGATCACCAACGAAGTCAGGATCGCGCCGATCACCGTCATGATAATGGTGATCGCCCCAGGAATGATGAAGTGCTGGCTTATCGCCGCCGGGTTGAACCAATAGCGCATTTGGATCTCGATCAGCGGTTTATCCTCCTGCCCGCGATCGGTAGCGCGCTGCTGCTGCCAGATCTGCCATACCCCCTGGGTATAGGCCTGTACAAAGTTGGCGGTGTTGGGTTCGCTGCCGTCGGTGATGACCTGGATCGGTGCCTGATCGTAAGGGCGCGCCATGCGTTGGGCAAAATCAGTGGGGATCACCACCAGCCCACGGATCTCGCCGGCCTGCATTTTCTGGATCAACGCCTGCCGGTTATCGCTGACGGTTGGATCGATATACGGCGATCCGGTAAACGCACTGACCAGATCCCGCGCCTCTTCGCTTTGCTGCTCGAGCAAAATGCCCAGCCGCAGTTTGCTGGAATCCAGATTGATGCCGTAGCCGAAGATAAACAGCAGTAGCAGCGGGATGACGAACGCGATCAGCCCGCTGCTGGGATCGCGCAGGATCTGGCGGGTTTCTTTCAGGCACAGCGCGCGCAAACGCCGCCAGGAAAAGCCGCTGCTTTCACTCATGATGTTTTCTCCTGCCGATCGTAGCCTTGCACCAGCTCAATAAACGCATCTTCCATTGACGGGTTGGGATTCTGTTCGCTGGCGACCTGGTGTTTAAGATCGTCCGGCGTGCCGGCGGCGATGATCTTGCCGTGATACACCAGCCCGATGCGATCGCAGTATTCCGCCTCGTCCATGAAGTGGGTGGTCACCATGACCGTCACGCCTTTGTCCACCATGCCATTGATATGCAGCCAGAATTCACGCCGGGTTAGCGGATCGACGCCCGAGGTGGGTTCGTCGAGGAACAGAATATCGGGTTCGTGCATCAGCGCGCAGGCCAGCGCCAGGCGCTGCTTAAACCCCAGCGGCAGCGAATCCGGGGTTTGGTCGATAATCGGGCCGAAGTTAAACGCGCGCGACATCTCATCGATTTTATCGCGCTGCCTTTTGCCGCTGAGGCCATACACGCCGGAAAAGAATTTCAGGTTTTGCCCCACCGTGAGGTTGCCGTACAGCGAGAATTTTTGCGCCATATAGCCCAGGCGCTGGCGTGCTTTGCCGGAGCTGGTTTTTAAATCCATCCCCAGCACCAGGGCCTTACCGCCGCTGGGCGTCAGCAGGCCGCACATCATTTTGAAGGTGGTGGATTTGCCCGCACCGTTCGGCCCCAGCAGGCCGAAGATTTCGCCGCGCTGTACTTTGAAATCCACGTTATCGGTGGCGGCGAAGTTGCCAAATTTTTTGGTCAGCCCTTGCGCTTCAATCACGGTTTCCGCGCTGTCGCCCTGTACCGTTGGCATGATCTCCGCCAGCGCCGAGCGGCTGTTGGGGCCGCCGCCGAGCAGATCGATAAATGCATCCTCAAAACGCGGCTCGGCTTCGCGCAGTTTGGCATTTGGCAGATCCAGCGCCTGTAATACCTGCGGGTGTTCGGCGTCGGGTTTTAGCATCAGGCGCAGATATTTGCCCTGGATCACCCCGTCGGTGACTGCCGGCAAGCAAATCGCGCGCTGTAACAACGCGCGCGGGTTGTCGCCCGGCGCATCGAGCAGGATCGAACGGCCAGCCATGCGCTGGGTCAGCGCCTGCGGCGCGCCGCTGAACAGCAGCTCGCCTTCGTTCAGCAGCAGCACTTCCCGGCATTGTTCGGCCTCATCAAGATAAGAGGTGCTCCAGAGGATCAGCATGCCGTCGTTGGCCAGTTCATGCACCATACGCCACAGTTCGCGGCGCGAGATCGGATCGACGCCCACCCCAGGCTCATCCAGCAGCAGCACCTGCGGCTGACCAACCAGCGTACAGGCCAGCCCCAGCTTTTGCTTCATGCCGCCGGAAAGCTTGCCGGCCAGGCGATCGGTAAAGTGGGTGAGATCGGTAAATTCCAGCAGTTGTTTGAAGGTTTGCTGACGCGCTTCGCCGGTGACGCCGCGCAGATCGGCATACAGCGTCAGGTTTTCCATCACCGTCAGGTCTTCATACAGGCCGAATTTTTGCGGCATATAGCCAAGAATGGCGTGCAGTTGACGATCCTGAGCGATCGGATCCAACCCGGCGACGCGCAGTTGGCCGCTACTGGGCTTCAACAGCCCGGCCAGCATGCGCAACAGGGTGGTTTTGCCCGCGCCGTCCGGCCCGACCAGGCCGGTCACCGCACCGCTGCGTAGCGTGGTGGTCAGGCTGGCGACCGCCGGTTTTTCGAGTGACGGAAAGCGTTTTTCCAGCGCTTCCAGCTCAATCACATGTGCCTGTTCCATGACATCCCTAAACGTCAGAAGCTATCACGAGGTATAGCGTTTTGCAGGCTGGCGGGCAGCCTGCGCCGAATCCTACTGGGCGGCGCCGTTGTCAAAGCGCAGCGTCACCGGCATCCCCTGACGCAGGGCATCGTCGGCGTCGGTCACCACCACGCGCAGACGGTAGACCAGATCGGTGCGTAGATCCGGCGTTTCGACGCTTTTTGGCGTGAATTCGGCGGTGGGGGAAACAAAGCCGATCCTGCCGTGATAGGGTTTATCCGGCCGGCTGTCGGTGTAAATGGCAAGCCCGGTGCCCGGCACCGCCTGGCCCAGGTGGGCTTCGCTGACATAGGCGCGCACCCAAACCGGGTTGGTTAGCGAAACGGTGAACACGGTGCTGCTGGCGCTGAGCATGGTGCCCGGCTCCACCGCACGGGTCAGCACCGTACCGGCGGATGGCGCCAGCAGGGCGGTATCCTGCAGGTTGAGCTGCGCCTGTGCCAATGCCGCCTGGCTTTGGGCCAGATCGGCCCTGGCCTGTTCGATTTCCTGCGGCCGGTTGCCGCTCTGGTATTGGGTGAGTTTATCTTTTGCCGCCTGCAGATTGGCCTGCGCCTGGTTACGCGCGGTACGGGCATCTTCCAATGCATCGGCGGACGTGGCGTTTTTGGCCCACAGCCCCTGCTGGCGTTTCAAAAAGCTGTCGGCATAGCTGAATGCCGATTGCCGTTGCGCCACCTCTGCGCGCACCTGGGCGATCTCTTCATTGCGGTAGCCGGCCAGCAGCAGATCCAGCTTGGCCTGCGCGCTACCGGCGTTGGCCTCTGCTTGCCGCAGCGCGTTGATGTAGGGGCCATCGTCCAGCTTGCCGAGCGGTTGCCCCAGCTGAACGCGATCGCCTTCATCAACCGCCAGCGAAGCCAGTCGGCCATCAACGCGGAAACCGAGATTGACGGTGCGGATATCGACGTTACCGTACAGCGTCAGCGGCGTGTTTTGCCGTTGTTGGTAAGATAAAAATCCATAGACGGCGGCGGCGATTGCCAAGATAGCCACTACCACAACGGCACTTCTTTTCTTGTTCATAACACTCCCTGCCAACGTTTTTTATGCGCCATAGCGCTGGCGCAACCCGTGAACCAGAAGATCAATATGTTCAACCAATACGGCCCTGATCTGCGCCGCCTGTTCCTCGCCAATCTGTTGCCAACCGACCTGGCGGCAGATGGTTTCTCGCGCCACGCGGAACGCCAGGACTTCGCCGATCAGCGCATGGGTATGCAGCACGACTTTGTCCGATTCCGGCGCCATGCCGGTACTGGCCGCCAGCAACCGGCACAGTTGTCTATGCACCGGCGCCGTTATCTGCTCGTGGATCAGCGGGAAGACATCGGTGGGTGACAACTGCTCGCGTGACATGATTTTGCTTATCTTGATGGTTTGCGGCTGAGTCATCAGTTCACTGAACATCAGCAGCCCGCGCTTAAGGTAGTGCAGGTAGCTTTCAGGCGGGCGCTGTGCGGCCGGCAGCAGCCAGAAGCGCTCAATTTCTTCAGCCAGCGGGCCGAATACTTGCTGGAAAAAATCAGCGATCCACTGCGCTACGGCACGATACAGGCCTTCTTTTGAATTGAAGTAGTAGGTAATAGCGGCGATATTTTGCCCGGCCAGCCGGGCGATTTCCCGCGTGGTGGCGCCGCGCAGGCCGTATTCGCCAAACACCTCAATGGCGGCGGCGATCAGCTGCTGGCGCGCCTGTTCGCCGCGTGCCTGGCTGGCAACCTGTTTGTTCTCCGCTGAAGGCATAACGCGAATCCATAAAAATTAATCAATCATATGATTAACTTTAGGCTTCGTAGTGGGCCATGTAAACCGGCCCGTGCGTTTTTCTCCTTCGCGGCCAGCCAGGTTTGATGGCGTTTTTCGCGTGTTGCAGCGGCATTGTGCGTTTCATCACGTAAAATTGCTTTTTTTTCTTCGACTTCTGCTACAATCACCCGCTTGGTGCACTGCAGTTTGTGCCAATCCCTCGTGGTCATCCCGGGAATGTTGCCAGCGGCTGAATGCCGGGCACATCCTTATGCCCCGTCTGATCATCCTCCCAGGAAACTGCACCGAACTGATGTTCAGGTTAGGGGGGATCTGGAGTTTTTCTCTACTATGTCATTTGAAAACCTCGGCTTAAGTGCTGAAATTCTGCGCGCTGTTGAAGAACAGGGCTATCGTGAACCTACGCCAATCCAGCGTCAGGCCATTCCTGTGGTATTGGAAGGCCGCGATCTGATGGCCAGCGCCCAGACCGGCACCGGGAAAACCGCCGGTTTTACCCTGCCGTTACTGCAATTGCTGAGCAAACATGACCATGCGGCCAAAGGCCGCCGCCCGGTGCGGGCGCTGATCCTGACGCCAACCCGTGAATTGGCGGCGCAGATCGGCGAAAACGTCGTGGCTTATAGCAAACACCTGCGCCTGCGTTCGCTGGTGGTGTTCGGCGGTGTGAGCATCAACCCGCAGATGATGAAGCTGCGCGGCGGCGTCGACATTCTGGTGGCAACGCCGGGGCGCCTGCTGGATCTGGAACACCAGAACGCAGTAGATCTGTCGAAAATTGAAATTCTGGTGCTGGATGAAGCCGACCGCATGCTGGATATGGGGTTCATCCACGATATCCGCCGCGTGCTGGCCAAGCTGCCGTCAAAACGCCAGAACCTGCTGTTCTCCGCCACGTTCTCGGACGATATCAAAGGGCTGGCGAGCAAACTGCTGCATAACCCGGCCTCTGTTGAAGTGGCGCGCCGCAATACCGCCTCTGAGCAAGTGGCGCAGAGCGTGCACTTTGTGGATAAAAAGCGTAAGCGCGAGCTGCTTTCCCAGATGATCGGCGCCGGCGACTGGCGGCAGGTGCTGGTGTTTAACCGCACCAAACACGGTGCTAACCACCTGGCGGAGCAGTTGAATAAGGACGGCATTACCGCCGCCGCTATTCATGGCAACAAGAGCCAGGGCGCGCGTACCCGTGCGCTGTCCGATTTTAAAGATGGCAGGATCCGCGTGCTGGTTGCGACTGATATCGCCGCTCGCGGTCTGGATATCGATCAGTTGCCGCACGTCGTGAACTACGAACTGCCTAACGTGCCGGAAGACTACGTGCACCGTATTGGCCGTACCGGCCGTGCTGAACGCACCGGCGAAGCTATTTCACTGGTTTGCGTTGATGAGCACAAACTGCTGCGCGATATCGAACGGCTGCTGAAACGCGAAATTCCGCGCATTGCTATCCCGGGCTATGAGCCGGATCCGTCCATCAAGGCGGAGCCGATCATCAACGGTCGCCAGGGCGGCGGGCGTGGTGCGCCGCGCGGCAATGGCGGTGGGCAGCGCCGTAGTCAAGGTGGCGGTCAGCGCTCTGCCAACGGCAGCGGCCAACGCGAAAGCCGCGAAGGCGGCCATGCGCGCCCGCAGGGTGAAGGCCAGCGCCGCAGCGGTGCGCCAGCACGCCGCCCGCGCAGCCGTAAGCCTACGGAATAAATAACGCGGCGCGAATACCACGCGCGCGGTTCCTTCAATGCCAGCCAGAGCGATCCGGCTGGCATTTTTTTATCGTCATTTCCTCGTCGGCGGCTTGCGAAAATGTTAACCGCCCGGCATTAACGGCGTGCCGGCGCCGTTTGTTGCAGCTGAACGCCCCGATCCGTACTACGCTGTAATGCGGCGGAATGTGCCGGTGAGGGGAACATGAATGAAACTCAAATGTGCCATACTCGACGATTACCAGCAGGTGGCGCTGGCGATGGCGGATTGGGCGCCGATTGCCGATCGGGTTGAGGTGTTTAGCATCAGTGAACATATCGCCGACGAGGCGCAGTTGGCCGCACGGCTCAACGATTGCGCGATTGTGGTGATTATGCGTGAGCGCACGCCGATCACGGCAACGCTGTTGGCCCGCTTGCCGGCGCTGAAGCTGTTGGTGACCTCGGGGATGCGCAATGCCGCCGTGGATTTGGCCGCTGCGGCGCGCCAGGGCGTGGTGGTGTGCGGGACCGACAGCGGTTCCGCACCGCCGATGGAATTGACCTGGGCGTTAATCCTTGGCCTGACCAAACACCTGATGACGGAAAGCAACGGCCTGCGCCACAACGGGCCGTGGCAACAGCAGGTGGGGGTTAGCCTGCATGGCAAAACCCTCGGGCTGCTAGGGCTTGGCAAAATCGGCAGCCGAATGGCGGCGGTAGGGCAGGCGTTTGGCATGCGCGTTATCGCCTGGAGCCAGAACCTGACGGCGCAGCGGGCGGCCGAAGTGGGCGTAACCCTGGCGCCATCCAAGCAGGCGCTGTTTGAGCAAAGCGATGTGCTCTCCGTGCACCTGGTGCTGAGTGAACGCAGCCGTGGCCTGGTGGGGCGGAGCGAACTGCGCGCAATGAAGCCTGGGGCTTTCCTGATTAATACCTCGCGGGCGGCCATTGTGGATCAGCCAGCCTTGCTTGAAGCCTTGCAACAGGGCTGGATCGCCGGCGCCGGCCTGGACGTGTTTGAGCAAGAGCCGCTGCCGGGCGACCATCCATTGCGCCGCTTGCCTAACGTGCTGGCGACGCCGCACCTGGGCTATGTCGCCGACAGTAACTATCGCACTTACTTTCAGCAGGCGGTGGAGGATATTCAGGCGTTTATCGACGGCGCGCCGGTACCGCGGCGGATTGTTGCATGATGGGCTTGTCGCGCGCAGGCATTAGCCCGTATCATTGCGCGTCTTTTTGGCTGGGGTGGTTTGTTCATGCGTGTGTTACTGGCTCCGATGGAAGGGGTGCTCGATTCTTTGGTGCGTGAATTGCTCACCGAAGTGAACGATTACGATCTTTGCATCACCGAGTTCCTGCGCGTTGTCGACCAACTGCTGCCGGAAAAATTGTTCTACCGGCTGTGCCCGGAATTGCGTCATGCCAGCCGTACTCCGTCTGGCACTCTGGTGCGTATTCAACTGCTTGGCCAATACCCGCAGTGGCTGGCGGAAAACGCGGCCCGGGCGGTGGCGCTGGGTTCTTATGGTGTTGATCTGAACTGCGGCTGCCCGTCAAAAACGGTTAACGGCAGCGGCGGCGGGGCGACGCTGCTCAAAGAGCCGGAGCTGATTTATCAAGGGGTGAAGGCGATGCGCGCCGCCGTGCCGGCACATCTGCCGGTGACGGTAAAAGTGCGCCTGGGGTGGGATTCATCCCATTACAGCCTGGAAATTGCCGATGCCGTGCAGCAGGCCGGTGCGACGGAGCTGGCGGTGCATGGCCGCACCAAAGAAGACGGTTATAAAGCCGAGCGCATCAACTGGCAGGCGATTGGCGAGATCCGCCGCCGCCTGACGATACCGGTGATTGCCAACGGTGAAATCTGGGACTACCAAAGCGCGCAGGATTGTCTGCAGGCGACCGGTTGTGATGCGGTGATGTTGGGGCGTGGCGCCCTGAATATACCGAACCTGAGCCGGGTGGTGAAATATAACGAACCGCGTATGCCATGGCCCGACGTAATGCAGCTGTTGCTGAAATATGCCTATCTGGAAAAACAAGGCGATACCGGCCTTTATCATGTGGCGCGAATTAAACAGTGGTTGGGCTACTTACGTAAAGAATATAACGAGGCCAGCGAAATGTTTAGCGAAATTCGTGCGCTCACCCGCTCCGCCGATATTGCCAGGGCTATTTTTCGCAATGCCGAAATAGCATAGCACTCAAATTATTTAAACAATGATGATTACAATGATTCCCAGTTACACTTGGCGATATTTAGCCGGTATATTGGCCGGTTATTGTCGTTTATTTGCGGTGACTTGATTTTATCTTGTTGTTTTTAAACTAAATTCATCTATTTTTCATATTTTTCACTCTCCGGTTTTTTATGATTATATAAATTTTCACTGTGCCCGGTTAGACGCGTCACTTAAGCTTTTTATCTGAATTTTTTGCATGTATGTGGTCATGGAAGAAAAAAATGAGAAGCCTTATAAAACGCCTTTACCAGGCCGCACCCGATTTTATTTATTACCAGGTGGGCCATTATGCAACACACGGTTCCTTCGTTAACTTCAAGAATCCTCGAACTTTTTCAGAGAAAATTTACCATCGTATGCGTTACCCGCGTGAAGAATTCGGCCAGATTGCGGATAAGGTCGCGGTGCGTAAATATATCGCCAGCCGGGTGTCGGAAAAATATATGGCGCCGGTGATCCTGATAACCGAAGAATTTACCGCGCAGGATTACCAGGCTTTACCTTCTGCATTTGTTATCAAAACCAATAACGCCTCGTTGCAGGTGATGATTGTGAAGGATAAAACGCAGGTCTCGTTCCAGGATATTCAGAATACGCTGAAACAATGGGCAAAAGTCACCTACTGGAAACGCTATCGCGAAAAACACTATGCGAATATCCCGCCGAAAATCATTGTCGAAAAACTGCTGGATATTGAGGTTAATGGCGAGCCGATTGATTATAAAGTGCATGTTTTCAACGGCAAGGTGCCATATCTGTTTGTTGAGCTACTGCGTGGCGGGGCGCACCCGACCTCACTGGAATATCTGGATGAGCACTGCCACCACTGTTTCTTCATTCAGGATGACATCCCGCAGCTGAATACCCTGTATGAAAAGCCGCAGTTCTGGGATGAAATGATTGACGTCGCCAAGGCGGTGTCTGCGGATCTGGATTATTGCCGGGTCGATTTTTATCTGACGCAGGAACAGATCTATATTGGCGAACTGACACTAACCCCGGCGGCCGGCAATGAGGTGTTCCTGCCGCATTCAACCGATCGCCTGCTGGGGGATTTGATGGTGCAGGAGTGGTGAGCGCTTACCGGCGTTTTAACGCCGTTTAGGCATAAAAATCCCCCGCGTTGATTAACGGCGGGGGAGTATGGCGTGGCGATCAGCGGTCGGTTTTTTCTTCGAGCGCTTGTTGCTCGTGTTTCACTTCCGCCGCGCGTTTACGCAGGCCGAACCAGCCAAGCACCAGCAGCACAGCCAGCAACGGAATGGTGGCCACGGTCCAGGTGCCGTTCGGGTAGTCAAACGCCATCATGACCAGCACCACCAGCAGGAACAGCAGCGTTATCCATGAGGTGACCGGCGCGCCCGGCATTTTGAAGGAAACCGGCTTGGCTTTACCTTCCTTGATGGCTTTGCGCAGGCGCATTTGGCAGATGATGATAAATGCCCATGAGCTGATAATGCCCAACGAGGCGATGTTAAGCACAATTTCGAACACCTGGGATGGCACCAGGTAGTTCAGAATCACGCCCAGCACATAGATGCAGCAGGTGACCAGAATGCCGGCATAGGGCACCTTCTGGCTGCTCATCTTCGACATCAGCTTCGGCGCGGAACCGCCCATCGACAGAGAACGCAGAATACGGCCGGTGGAATACAGCCCGGAGTTCAGGCTGGAAAGCGCGGCGGTGAGCACCACAATGTTCATGATGGTGCCGATATAAGGCACGCCGAGCTTGCTAAAGAAGGTGACGAACGGGCTTTGCCCTGCCTGGTAGGCATTCCACGGCAGCAGCAGCACCAACAGCACCACGGAGCCGACGTAAAACAGGCCGATACGCCAGATCACACTGTTGACCGCCTTGGGCAGCATTTTTTCCGGGTCTTTGCACTCACCGGCGGCAGTGCCGATCAATTCCACGCCGGCGAAGGCGAAGATCACCCCTTGCATCAGCACCAGTGCCGGCAGCAGGCCGTGCGGGAATACGCCGCCGTTTTCAGTGATCAGGTGCATGCCGGTGGTGTTGCCGTCGATCGGTGTGCCAACCCCGAGCAACACCACGCCGACCACCAGAAAGGCGGCGATGGCGGCCACTTTGATTAGTGCAAACCAGAACTCCATTTCGGCGAACCATTTCACACCGATCATGTTCATGGTGGCGACGATACCCAGCGCGCACAGGGCGAACAGCCACTGCGGCACGTCGGCAAAGGTTCCCCAATAGTGCATATAAAGCGCGACCGCGGTGATATCGACAATGCCGGTCATTGCCCAGTTGAGGAAGTACATCCAGCCGGCAACGTACGAGGCTTTTTCGCCGAGAAATTCACGGGCGTAAGAGACGAAGCTGCCGCTGCTTGGGCGGTGTAGCACCAACTCGCCCAGCGCGCGCAGAATGAAGAAAGAGATAATACCGCACGCCAGATAAACCAGCGCCAGCGCCGGGCCGGCCTGTTCCAGACGGCCGCCGGTGCCGAGGAACAACCCGGTACCGATCGAGCCACCGATGGCGATCATTTGGATCTGCCGGTTACCCATGCTTTTGTGGTAACCGGATTCATGGGAGTCTAACCAACGTCTTCTGGCTGCGAGCTTGTCGTGCGCAGATTTATTATGTGATTTCATCGTTCGTCCTGTTTTCCTGTCTATCGTTTTCTGCCCTCAAGGGAGCAAACGATTGCTATCGCTAATCGTTATTACGAAGGAGCATCGCCGCATTTTGCCGTTTGTTTTTTGTGCCGCGGCTGAAAAATAACAGCGAAGCATGCTACCTTTTCTCTGGAAATGAGGCAAAAAATCCTGTGCCAAAATCGTTATTATTTGTTTTTTTCTGTTGTTTGGCGTTAGAAACGGAATATTATTCAAAAGGATACATAGGGCTGGGCGGCACGATGCTGGCGCTGTTTGGCGCCAAACTGCTGCTGAGCCGTTAGGCCTTACGGCGGCGCCACCAGTGGCGCACCAGCAACATCACCAGAATCACCAACGCGACGAACAGCAGGCTGGAGAGCTTTTTGTCGAAGCCGGCAACAACGTGTTCCATTGCCCGGCCGCCAAAATAGCCCAGCATGACGAACAGTGTGGCCCACAGGATGGCGCCCAGAATATTCAGCGGCACAAAGCGTGACGGGGGCAGCTTGCTGGCGCCGATCAAGACCGGGCCGATAATGCGAAAGCCATACATAAAACGCACGCCGATCACAAACAGCATCGGGTGGCGGGTAATCAGCCGTTGTGCGCGCGTGATGCGTTGCTGCTGACCTTTCAGGCGTGAAATCACCCGTTCGCCATAGCGGCGCCCGGCAAAATACAGCAATTGATCGCCCAGCGTGCCACCAAACGCCACCACGGCAATCACCCACGGCCAGTGCAGCAACCCTTCATGTGCCGCAATGCCGCCCAGCAGCGTGATGGTTTCCCCCTCCGCCAGGCAGCCGAAAAACAGCGCCCAATAGCCGTATTCGCTAATATAGTGTGCCAGGATGTTCATCCTTAAATCCTTGTCTTGCCAGCTAGTAGGGGCTCATTATACTCCTTGCCGCCCAGGCTGTATTGAACCGCTGCCGGGGTTAACCGCATCTGGCGGCAATCTGCGCAACCAGCGCCTGCCGTTGCCGCAGGCTTTCGGCCATATTTTCCCGCACCTTTTTTACTATCGCCGGCGGCGACAGTGCCGGCGTGCCGCCGACAAACGGCGGGGCCGGAGCATATTCAAAGCCCAGTTGAATGGCCTGTGCGGTTTCCTCACCGTGCAGTTCGGCGATGAGCGTCAGTGCAAAATCAATCCCGGCCGTGACGCCGCCGCCAGTGATCACATTGCCATCGCGCACCACACGTTCGCTGCTGGCAATGGCGCCGAACAGCGGCAGGCAGTCGCACATCGACCAATGGCTGGTGGCGCGTTTGCCGCGCAACAAGCCCGCGGCCCCCAGGATCAGCGAACCGGTGCAGACGGATGTGATATAGCGGGCGCCGCGCGCCAGGCGTTGGATCTGCGCCATATATTGCTCATCCTGCATCGCCTGGGTGCAACCGCCGCCGCCCGGCACGCACAGCACGTCGCAATGGGCGATCTGCGCCAGTGGCCGCAGATGGTTGAAAAACAGGCCGTCCCCGTCGATCTCTGCGCCGTCTACGGAGGCGGCGATGACCGTGGTATTGGGCATCCGTGAGAGGAATTGATATGGGCCAGTGAAATCAAGCTGGGTGACGCCAGAATAAAGTGGGAAAACGATCGTTAACGGTTCGGCCATGATTTTTACCTTGAGCGGGTGATTTAACCTGAGTAATGATAGTTGCCAATGTTCTGATATATAGCAAGGCTGCTGTTGCAAGCCATGACAGGCGGTAAAGCGAAAAAAGGAGTGCGGGATGTCCCTGGATTTTGAACGTGAACTGAATTGGGCGTTGGGCCAGATGCCGCGCACCCGGGCGGCGGTGGCGGCATTACCGGATCTGCACGGCGTGCGCCTGGCGTGCAGCATGCATTTGGATCTGAAAATGGTGCCGCTGGTTGCCGGCCTGCTAAACAAGGGCGCAGCGGTATATCTGACCACCTGCAACCCCACCACGGTGCAGGATGAGGTGGTGGCCTGGCTGGAGCGCCACGGCGCGCAGGCTTTTGCCTGGCGCGATATGGATCAGGCGGATTGGTCGGCATCTTTCGATCGCGCGTTGGCCTGGGGGCCGACCCATCTGTGTGAGATGGGTGCCGATCTGACCGCCCGCCTGCACCAGGCGGGAGGCGATCTGCCGATCAAGGCCGGGCTGGAAGCCACCGGTTCCGGTATCAGCCGGCTGGACGGCATGGCGCCGCGTTACCCCATCTTCAACTGGGACGATCTGCCGGTTAAAGAAGGGCTGCATAACCGCCATATGGTTGGCCTGACGGCCTGGCATACTTTTTTCCAGACCACCCGGCTGACGCTGCATGAAAAATGCGTGCTGGTTATCGGCTATGGGCTGGTGGGGCAAGGCGTGGCGGCGGCTGCCAGGGCCTATGGCGGGCAGGTGATGGTGGCCGAAATCGATCCGGCCCGCGCTCTGCAGGCGCGCTATGACGGTTGGCAAGTGGTTGATTTGGCCGAGGCGGTGCCGCTGGCCGACGTGATAGCCACCGCCACCGGGGCCAGCAATGTGCTTTGCGCCCGGCATTTGCAGCAAACCAAAAACGGCGTATTTATTCTCAACGTTGGCCACGTGGCAGCGGAAATTGACGTGGATTTTCTGCAGACGCTGCCGCACAGCCAGCCGATGCCGTTTATTGATGCCTACCAGATGGGCGACAATACGCTTTATCTGTTGGCCAACGGTTCGATGCTGAACCTGACGGCCGGCTACGGCGATAGCCTGAACGCATTTGACGTTACGCTGGCGGTGATGGCGGCGGGCATCGGCCATATTATCGGTGCCGGCGCGCAACAGCCCGCCGGGGTGTATCTGTTGCCCCGTTCCGCCTGGCAAGCGGCGCTGTAACTTTTGTATGATTTGCCCGCAGCCCAGAGCGCCCGCGGGCTGCGTTAGGTTTCTATAGACAGAATTTGTCACAAATCGCCACTGACAATCCCAGTGCTAACTTTATTAGGCTCACATATAATTCGCCCCATGAATGTTTGGCGATAGCCGGTTTCCCTCACCCCGGCCCTCTCCCAAGGGGAGAGGGGGCGTCTATATTGATAGTGGCTCTGGTGGTTAGCACTGGTGCAGAGCTGACCATTCCTTCTCCCAAGGGGAGAGGGGGCGGCCTCGATAGTCAGCGCTAACTATCCCCTCTCCCTTTGGGAGAGGGCTAGGGTGAGGGCGACAAACAGCAATCTTCCCTTATTTGTGACAAGAGTAATGCATGTGAAAATCCGAGTACTTGTTTTGGCCCTGCTCGCTTTACAAGCGGGCGCAGGCCTGGCGCCGCGTGCGCTGGCCAGTGAAAATACCCCTGCATTACATGCCGCCCAGCCGGAACTGGCCTCCGGCAGTGCCATGGTGGTGGATATGCGCACCCATAACGTGATTTATGCCCGTAACCCGGATGAAGTGGTGCCGATCGCCTCCATCACCAAGCTGATGACGGCGATGGTGACGCTGGATGCCCACCTGCCGTTGGATGAGATGCTGGCGGTGGATATCCATCAGACCCTGGAAATGCGGGGCGTCTATTCCCGCGTGCGGTTGAACAGTGAAATCAGCCGCAAGGATATGCTGCTGCTGGCGCTGATGTCTTCCGAAAACCGCGCCGCCGCCAGCCTGGCGCATCATTATCCCGGCGGGTACGACGCCTTTATCCGCGCCATGAACGCCAAAGCCAAAGCGTTGGGGATGACGCACACCCACTATGTGGAGCCGACCGGGCTATCGATTCATAACGTTTCGACCGCGCGCGATCTGACCAAGCTATTGATTGCCTCCAAACAGTACCCGCTGATCGGCCAATTGAGCACCACCACCGAACGTATGGCGGCGTTTAAGGGGCCAAACTATACCTTGCCGTTCCGTAACACCAACCACCTGGTTTATAACCCGAAGTGGAATATTCAACTGACCAAGACCGGTTTCACCAATGAGGCCGGCCACTGCTTGGTGATGCGCACGGTGATCGGCAGCCGCCCGGTGTCGCTGGTGGTGCTGGATGCCTTTGGTAAATATACCCACTTTGCCGATGCCAACCGCCTGCGCAGTTGGATTGAAACCGGTAAGGTGACGCCAATCCCGCCGGCGGCGCGTGATTATCGCCGGCAAAAAGATGCGCGCCTGGCGCAGAACGCCGAATAACCCGCCTTTGCCTGCCGGGCTTTCCGGCAGGCCCATTCTCTCTTTTCTTTCATCGCTTGATTAAAGTTAGCCACGCATTCGCTGCTAAATCCCGCTATGCTAGTTACTGTATTGCATTGTCATATTTCTTTTTTTTGATTAAGGATGGCGCATCTTGGCCGGAAGTAGCTTACTGACGTTAATCGATGACATCGCCTCGTTGCTGGATGATGTCTCGCTGATGACCAAAATGGCGGCAAAGAAAACCGCCGGCGTGCTGGGCGATGATTTGGCGCTCAATGCCCAACAGGTGACCGGGGTTTCCGCAGACCGTGAATTGCCGGTGGTATGGCGCGTGGCGAAAGGATCGTTTATCAACAAAGCGATTCTGGTGCCGCTGGCGTTGTTGATCAGTGCGTTTGCCCCTTGGGCGATCACCCCGTTGCTGATGGTGGGTGGCGCCTATCTCTGCTTTGAGGGCTTTGAAAAGGTGTTCCACAGCCTGTTTCATAAGAAAGGCGAAGGGGAAGACAAAGACGGCCCGGGCGCCAATGAAGACGTGGCGGCCTATGAAACCCGCAAGATTACCGGCGCTATCCGCACCGATTTTGTGCTGTCGGCCGAAATTATCGCTATTACTCTGGGCACCGTGGCCGCCGCCACCTTTACGCAACAGGTGATTGTGCTGTGCGGTATCGCCATCGTTATGACTATCGGCGTGTATGGCATTGTGGCGGGCATTGTGAAGCTGGATGATTTGGGGCTGTATTTAAGCCGCAAGACCAGCACGCTGGTGCGGAGCGTGGGCAACGGTATTGTGCGTGCGGCGCCGTACCTGATGAAAACGCTGTCGGTGGTGGGCACTATTGCCATGTTTATGGTGGGCGGCGGCATCCTGACTCATGGCCTGCCGGCGGTACACCATCTGTTTGAAGGCTGGGCGGCAGACACCTCGGTGGTGCCGACGTTCGGCCTGCTGCTGCAAGGCGTCGTGCCTTCGCTGCTGAACGTGGTGTTCGGCATTGTTGCCGGTGGCCTGGTGTTGCTGGTGGTTTCCGTACTGGGCGCTATCCGCGCACGCTACAAAGCCTGATTCCCCTCAGTCTGCACTGACACTGCCGGTTAAACCGGCAGTGTATGATTGCTTTCCCCTAGCGGCAGTTGCATCACATGCGTGTCGCGCCAACTGCCCAGCTTGAAGCCGACGGCGTTGAGCGTGCCGACGCTGGTGAACCCATGCTTGCGGTGCAACGCCAGCGATCCCAAATTCTCTGCCGAATTGCCGATGATGGCCAGCATTTGCCGCCAGGGCCCCTGTTCACAGCGGGCGATCAGCGCCGCCATCAGGCTGCTGCCGATCCCTTTGCCCTGCATCCCTTCGGCAATGTATACCGAGTTTTCGATGGTAAAGCGGTAGGCGGGGCGCGGCCGGTATTGCGCGGCGTAGCAATAGCCCACCACCTGGCTGTTGAGCCGGGCTACCAGCCAGAACAGATCGTCCGCCAATACCTTTTGGCGGCGTGCTTCCATTTCAGCCAGCGACGGCGGCGTTTCCTCGAATGAGGCGGCACCGTACAACACATGGTATTGATAAATCTGCTGCACGGCGGCCATATCCTCACTGTTGGCATCGGTGATGGTGAGCTGCGCGGGTGTCGGCGTTGCGGATAACGACATATATGTCCTTGTTAATAGAGGGGGAATCAGGCCGCCGCGGCGGCCTGAAAGATAATCCCATTATGCCCTTGGTTTTTTAGCCCGATAAATTGATTTTTGCTATGACCGTCATAAGAAAACATCGGATCAGCGTTGCATGCCGTGCCCTATTGCCTGTTGCAGATAGCTGAGCAGCGCCGGTGTGAGCCAGGTCCCCTCCGCCAGCGCCGGTTCCTGCGCCATGGCATGGCGGATTTTCGCCTGTGTGGCGGGATCGTCGCTGGCGTAAGAGCGAAACAGCGCCAGCCACTCCCCCGCCAGTTGCCCGGCCAGGGCGGAGCTTGCCGGCACGCCGTCTGCCATTGCCTGGTGGAATTTTGCGATCAGCGGCGGCCATTCGTGCAGGCGATCGAAATAGTGCCGACGGACATACGCATATTCATCTGCTGACAGATAGTTTTGGAAAATCGCCAGCTTGCTTTCGCCAAATGCCCGTGTGATGTAATCCACCACGGCAGGCGTGATGCCGGTTTGCTGGCGTATGGCGGGTTCATGGCTATGCATGGCGTTCAACTTCACCAGGAACGTCGGGTTCTTGGCGGTATCGCGTTCCAGCGTGCACATCCAACGGCGCGCCAGCGCCTGTGCTTGCGGGGTTTGTTCACTGGTGCCGGTATCGAGCAGCGCCTGAGCCTCGGCAACCATCTCTGCCCACTGTTGTTCACGGGTTTCATCAGGTTGGTAAAAGGGTAACTGCGCCAATTCATCCACGGTAAAATAGTTATCGTACATTGCCATTAACTCCAATGTGGTTAGCCAATCATTCAGTTCAGGCTCATTCCCGGCGGTCAACTGTGTATGCAAATGCTGCAGCCGGCCACGCAGCGCGGTCATCTGCGCCAGTTGCCGATCGAGCATGGTGATTTGTTGTTCGATGACGAAAGGCAGCGCCAGATCGGCACGCTGCAGAATAGCGCCGACTTCCGCCAGTGCGACCCCCATGCGGCGCAACGCCTGGATATGATGCAGCCGGGTGATATCCGCCCGGTTATACAAACGATAACCGGCTTCGGAACGCGCCGATGGCACCAACAGCCCGATGCTGTCGTAGTAATGCAGCGTGCGGATTGTAAGCCCGCAGCGGCGTGCCAGTTCGCCAACTTTCAATAGCATAAGATGATCTCCGTGATGCCTGTGGCGCAGATTACTGCCTGACGCGGCGTCAGGGTCAAGCGCTGGATAGCGGATTATTTGCTGTTGTTGCCGATCACGGCAAAAAAGAGGGCTCCTCCCGCCGGGAGGAGCAGAGCGCGGGAGTTACCAGCCTTTAACTGCGCCGCCGTTGAAGATTTTTTCCGCGGCGGCGGCGACTTCGTCCGACTCATAGGCTTTGACGAAGTTCTGCACATTTTGCGCGTCTTTATTGTCTTCACGTGCGACCACGATATTGGTGTACGGCGAATCTTTATCTTCGATGAAGATCCCGTCTTTGGTTGGCGTCAGGCCGATTTGGTTAATGTAGGTAGTGCTGATAATCGCCACCGTCACTTTGGGATCGTCCAGCACGTGCGGCAATTGGGCGCCTTCCAGCTCCATGATCTGGTAGTTGTGCGGGTTAGCGCTGATATCCAGTGCGGTGGGTAATAAGCCCTTACCTGGCTTCAGCGTAATAAGCCCGGTTTTTTGCAGCAGCAGCAATGCGCGGCCCAGATTGGTGGGATCGTTTGGGATCGCAATCACGTCACCATCCTGCAGCGCTTGCACCGATTTGATCTTTTTCGAATAACCGGCCATGGGGAACACGAAGGTATTGCCTACCGCCACCAGCTTGTAGCCATGATCGCGGTTTTGCTGTTCCAGGAACGGGCGGTGTTGAAACACATTGGCGTCCAGCTCACCTTTGTCGGTAGCGTCGTTCGGCAGCAGCGAGCCACTAAAGCCGACCAGCTCGACATCCAGGCCATATTTTTGTTTCGCTACCTGTTTGGCGACTTCCGCCACGTCCTGCTCGGCGCCGTTGATCACGCCGACCTTGATATGATTTTGATCCGATTTCCGATCGCAGCCCTGCAGCAGCAACGTTGCCGCCAGAGCCGCTGCCAATGCGCCGTAGCGCCAGCGGGTTGCCATAATCTACTCCCTGAAAAACAATGAAAAAATGTGGTTTTTGTGCTGATAGCTAAGCGCAGGGCCGGAGCGATGTCAAACAGCCCTTAAGCATAAGTGGCTATGGCTCATAACCATTAATTATTATTCTGGCCGCAGCACCACGATGCCTGAGGTGGCCCTGACGTATTCGATAAAAGGGGAATCGACCACTTTGTGCCGGCTTGGGTGAGAGGATGCATGGCGCAGCACCGGCCCGGCGGCGGTGTGTACCAGAATGCCGACGTGGGTGACGTCCAAACCGGCGAGCGGGGTGTAAATGCCGATGTAATCACCGCTGCGCAGGCGGGAGATGCAGCCTGCGTCGACGTCTGTGCCGGGGATATGGGTGATGGTGCGCGCCACCACCGGCAGGCCTGCCAGGTAAACGCCCCCGTCGGCCTTTTGGTTAAGGCTTTTTTCGACCGTTACGGCCAGTGAACCGATCAGGGCCGTGATGTCGCGGGCCACGACTTTGCTGCGGCAGGCCCAGTCGCTAAAGAAATGCTTGCGCTGGGGGAAGCTGATTTCACCGTCGGCATAGCGGGTTTCGATCAGGTTTTGTATAAACGCGGCTACGCTGTCTGATACACCCAGCGCGGCGACATAATCGAGCAAGGTAAAGCAGTCCAGCCCGCGGAAATCGATGATTAACCGTTCCGGCACCGTCGCCGAGCCGACAAGCTGGTTGGCCGCATAGGGGAGCCCCAGGAATTGCTGCGCCAGCAGGGCGCGCAGCTCACCTTTGGCGGCGCCTGGCGGGGTGGCCGCGCGTAGCGCGAGGCAGGCCTGAAGGGTATGCAAGGTTTGCGGATCGAGCGTCATCGGATACCTGTTTATTGGGGGCATGGCGCAAGTTTAGGGCAGCGCTCTTAATAGCCTTGCCGGGTTGCCGGCGTAAATGCCCTTGCGGGCGATGTCATGAGTCACCACCGCCCCGGCGCCGATTACCGCTCCGCTGCAGATGGTTACCGCCAGAATGGTCGCGCCGGAGCCGATAGAAACCCGATCGCCAATCCAGGTGCGCCCCCAGCTTTCTGGGTTAGCGTCCGGCGCGCCCTGTTTGAACAGATCGTTAGCGAACATCACGCCGTGGCCGATAAAACAATCCTCGCCGATGGTCACGTATTCACAGATAAAACTGTGGGATTGCACTTTGCTGCGGGCGCCAATGCAGGTATTGCGCTGGATCTCAACAAACGGGCCAATAAACACCCCATCGCTAAGATGGCAGCCGTACAGGTTGCAGGGTTCGATCACCGTGACGTTTTCACCGGTTTCAACATCGACGATGCCTGCCTGAAGGGTACGCAGGGAAGATGGCATAAGGTTCCTCAGCGGGGAGCGGTGGCTTGATTATAAAACAACGGCGGCGAGGCGTGCGAGTGGTGATTGATTGACTATAATTTGTACTGACACTGGCGATTAAGCGAAGCCATTTCGTGGCCGGGTGAGTCACCCGCCGCGGGCATACTGCGGCAAAATGTGGGGGAGGGGATTATGGTCAATCATGTTTGGGGGTTGCTGGCGCATCCTGCTACCGAATTCAAACAGATAAAACGCGAGAACGAGTCGATCGCACACCTCTATACACATCACGTGCTGTTACTGGCCGCGGTTCCGGTGATCTGCGCCTTTATCGGCACCACCCAACTGGGGTGGCTTTCCGGCGGCGGGCACGCCATACGGCTGGGCATCCCGGCGGCGTTATTTGCCGCATTGCTGTTTTATGTGTTGATGCTGGCGGGCGTTGCGGTGATGGGGCAGGTGATTCACTGGATGGCGCGGCGTTATGATTCACGCCCGAGCCTGCACCGCTGCATGGTGTTTGCCGGCTACGTAGCGACACCGATGTTCCTTAGCGGTGTGGTCGCCCTGTACCCGATGGTATGGCTGTGTTTGTTTGTCGGTATTATCGGGCTGTGCTATTCCGGCTACCTGCTGTATCTGGGCATTCCGCATTTCCTGAATATTGATAGCCAGGAAGGGTTTATCTTCTCAAGCTCCACCTTCGCCATTGGGATCCTGGTGCTTGAGCTGATGCTTGGCCTGACGGTGGTGCTGTGGGGGTATGGTTCGTGGTTGTTCTGACCCTGGCGTTGTCGAACGCCCCAGCGGATTAGCGCCGGGGCGTGTGCCGGGGCCGGCGTTAGTGGCCGTCGCCCTGCCAGTTTTTCAACTTGCTGGTTTTGCCTATGCCCGGATTAAAGCTATTGGTTGGGTCGGCGGCTTGGTAAAAGGCCTTCAACGCCGGTTTGGCGTGGTACAGGTGGCCGACGTTGTGCTCGGCCGGGTATTCTGCGCCACGCTTATCAAGCAGCGCCAGCATTTGCTCTTTCAACTGGTGGGTATCCACCCCTTTCTTCACGACGTAATCCTGATGGAACACGTGGCACATAAAGTGGCCGTAATACAGCTTGTACACCAGTTGGCTGTCGATCTCCGGCGGCAGGGTTTCAAACCATTCGGTATCGTTACGGCGCAAGGCGATGTCCAACGGCAGAATGTTTTCCACCTCATTGGCGTGGACGGCATGGTAGCGCACCGCCGCCCCGGCGGCAGCGAAACGGTGTAGAAAGGCTTTCTTGCCTTCTTCCTCTGTGCAGACGAAGAACTCCCCCTCGGCCTGGGCAAAATAGGTTTTCAGGTAAGTATGCGCTTCCTCTATCCCTGCCCCTGACATTTTCAGCAGCAGATGGTGTTCGAAGCGATCGCGGTATTCCTTCATCCGTTTCGGCAGGTGGTTGGGCACCAGGTGGCTCAGCCCCTGCATCACCCGATCGGTCAGGTTGTGCGGCAGCAGCGGCAACTTGTTGAAACTGGCGTCCAGCCGGCCCTTCAGGGTAAAGAAGCGCGGCATTTGATCGGTGCCGAGTTTGTCGATCATGATAAAGGTGTCTTTGCCGTACACTTCAGCAATATCGAAAATATCGCGGTGCATATATTCACCGGCCACCGGCAGGTTGCTGAACTGGCTGAGAATATGGCGGCGCAGCTCGGTCAACACTTCGGTATGGTTGGTGCCAATGTAGAACACCTGCTGCTGGTTTTCCTTCTCGAAGGTGTCCAGCCGCACGGCGAATACCGCCAGCTTGCCGGCACAGCCGGCGGCCTCGTACAGCCGGCGCTTATCCGCATTAAAGCGGGAAGGGGTATCGGCATCCACATCGCGCACCCGCTGGGCATACTCGTGATCGGAAGCCTGATGGCCGCTATGTTCCACGTCTTCCGGGCGATAGTCGCCTTGCTCGAGCCTGGTTAAAATTTCTTCCGGCGTGCTGCCCAGCTTAATGCCAAGATGGTTGACCAGCCGCAGTTGCCCATCGGCATCCAGTTGGGCGAACAGCGCCATTTCGGTATAGGCCGGCCCGCGTTTAACCAGCGAACCGCCGGAGTTATTGCACACGCCGCCCACTACCGAAGCGCCGATACAGGAAGAGCCGATGACTGAGTGCGGTTCACGGCCATAGGGTTTGAGCACTTTTTCCAGTTTGTACAGGGTGCCGCCGGGGAAGCTGATCACCTGTTTACCGTTATCCAGCACCTGAATATGATCCAGGCGCAGGGTGCTGATGATAACGATGTCGCGACCGTAATCATCGCCGCTTGGCGTTGAACCTTCGGTCAGGCCGGTATTGGCGGCTTGCATGATGACGATTTTGTCTGCGGCGACGCAGGCCTGCAGGATCTGCCAGATATGCAACAGGCGGTTGGGAAACACCACCGCCAGCGCGTTGCCGCCGCCGGAGCGGAACCCTTTACGATAGCGTTCGGTATCGCGCTCGCCGGTAAGCACCTGGGCGCTGCCGACAATATTTTTCAGTTGTTTGATAAATTCCTGATTTTCCTGACTTGCGGACTGCATGATGCATACTCCCTGTGACATACAATGTTGTCCCAAATCCCCGCTTTCAGTATTGATAACAAGCGTTTGGGGCGGTGGCGGCGCTGCATTGGCTGATAGGTGCAACGCCGGCGTGGTCAGATGACCGGCCACGTGGTTCTGTGTTGTGCGAGCGCAACGCCCGCTGGCGGAAGGATGAGTGGCCGGGATGGGGTACCATTCATTGGCGCTGAACGCGGCGGTGCGGCGGTAACTTTCCATGCTGGAAGTGCCTTCGCAAATGACAGGGTTGAGCATAGCAAAGAGTTGTGTCAACGGCGCGGTGGAATGTTACATTTGTACAATCTGTTTACAATATCGTGCGGCTCGTCGCTATTTTAGCCGCTTTGCCGCCGGCCACCGGTTTTGCCATGATAATTGCGCAGCCAATGATTGCCGATGCCGGGCATTGCGTTTATTGTGATTACAGCTTTTTACATGACTTTTCAGAAGGATTGCAGGCGTGGCTAAATTACGTGTTGGGGTGATTTTTGGCGGTAAATCGGCGGAGCATGAGGTTTCGTTGCAATCGGCAAAAAACATTGTGGATGCCATCGACAAAGAGAAATTCGACGTCACGCTGTTGGGGATCGATAAGCAAGGGCAATGGCATATCAATGATGCGTCCAACTATCTGCTGCATGCGGAAAACCCGGCGTTGATCGCACTCAACCACTCCAATAAAAATGTTGCGCTGATCCCGGGCCAGGAAAAACAGCAGTTAATCGAGGCCGGTAGCGCCGGCGCGCTGACCCAGCTTGATGTGGTGTTCCCGATCGTGCACGGTACGCTGGGCGAAGACGGCTCGTTGCAAGGGCTGTTGCGTATGGCCAATATTCCGTTCGTCGGGGCCGGGGTGCTTGGCTCTGCGGTCAGCATGGATAAAGACGTCACCAAACGCCTGCTGCGCGATGCTGGGCTGGCCGTGGCGCCGTTTGTGACCTTAACGCGCAGTAACCGCAGCAAATTCAGCTTTGAACAAGTGAGTGATAGCCTGGGCCTGCCGCTGTTTATCAAGCCGGCTAACCAGGGCTCTTCGGTCGGCGTTAGCAAAGTGAAAAACCAGGCAGAGTTTGAGCAGGCGGTGGCGCTGGCATTTAGCTTTGATCACAAGGTGCTGGTGGAATCCGCCATTGTTGGCCGTGAGATCGAATGCGCCGTGCTCGGCAATGATGAGCCGCAGGCCAGCGTGTGCGGTGAAATTGTGTTGAGCGATGAGTTTTACTCTTACGACACCAAGTACATCAATGAGCAGGGCGCGCAGGTGATGGTGCCGGCGGCGATTTCATCCGAGGCCAGCGATAAAATCCGCGATGTGGCGTTGAAGACGTTTCGCGCGCTGGACTGCACGGGCATGGCGCGCGTCGATGTGTTCCTGACGCCGGATAACAACGTGATTGTCAACGAAATTAATACGTTGCCGGGGTTCACCAATATCAGTATGTACCCTAAGCTGTGGGGCGCCAGCGGCGTGAGTTACACCCAACTGATTACGACGTTGATCGAGCTGGCGCTGGAACGCCATCAGCAGGATCGCGCATTGCAAAGCTCGGTGTTCGATCGCAGTTAGTACCCTTCACCTTCTGCCCTCACCCCGGCCCTCTCCCACAGGGAGAGGGAGCCGTTCAGGTGTTGTTATCCGTAAAGCGTTATCCTGCCGGCTTTTATGGGGAGGCGGGAGTACTCACCCCCAAAGATGATATGTGCACATTCAGTCCCCTCTCCCACTGGGAGAGGGTTAGGGTGAGGGCCCGTTCTCTGAAAGCAATGCGTGCACATTCAGTTCCCTCTCCCAGTGGGAGAGGGTTAGGGTGAGGGCTGTTCTCTGAAGGCAATGTGTGCACATTCAGTTCCCTCTCCCACTGGGAGAGGGTTAGGGTGAGGGCCCGTTCTCTGAAAGCAATGCGTGCACATTCAGTTCCCACTCCCTGTGGGAGAGGGTCAGGGTGAGGGGCCGTTCTCTGAAGGCAATGTGTGCACATTCCGTTCCCTCTCCCTGTGGGAGAGGGTTAGGGTGAGGGGCCGTTCTCTGAAGGTAATGTGTGCACATTCAATCCCCTCTCCCTGTGGGAGAGGGTTAGGGTGAGGGGGGTTACTTCACCGTCACATCAATATCGCCAAAATACTTCTTCGCCAGCGTATTGATCGTGCCCTGCTGCTGAACTTCGGCAATGGCGGCGTTCAGCTTGTTGCGCAGCGCGTCATCGCCTTTACGCAGGCCGAAGGCGATGCCTTCACCGAAGATTTTCTCGTCGTGTACCGTATCGCCAACGAACGCAAACCCTTTGCCATCCGGCCGATCGAGGAAGCCGCCCTGGCCTGCTGGAGCCATGATCAAGGTGGCGTCAAGGCGGCCGGCGGTCAGATCCAGATAAACCTGGTTTTGATCCTGATAAGAAACCACGTTCACCCCTTTCGGCGCCCAGTGCGCCTTGGCGTAGCTCTCCTGGATTGAGCCTTGCAACACGCCGACGCTTTTACCGGCCAGCGACTGTGCATCTGGCTTCAGGCCGCTGTCTGCTTTGGCAATCAGGCGGTTCGGCACTTGGTAGATGGCATTGGTGAAATCAATCGCCTGTTTGCGCTGCTGGGTGATGTTCATCGCCGAATTGATAACGTCGAATTTGCGTGCCTGCAGCGCCGGGATCAGGCTGTCAAACGATGCCTCCACCCAGCTGCATTTCAGTTTCGCTGCCGCGCACACCGCGTTGCCCAAATCAATATCGAAGCCTTCCAACTGCCCGCTGGCGGACTTTGATTCGAACGGCGGATACAATGCCTCCAGGCCAAAACGCATGCTTTGTTCCGCGCCCAGGGTTGCGCCACTTGCCAGCAGGCAGCCGGCGGCAATCAGCATTTTCAGTGAGTTTTTCATCTGTGTTCTTTTCCCGTAGTCAGCGTGCAATGGATTATACCTGGCACAGGCGGCGGGCGCCTTCGAGCAGGGTATCGTTATCTTTAGAGAAGCTTAACCGAATGATGCCGGTGTCCGTGCCGTTGCTGTAAAACGCCGACAGCGGAATGGTTGCGACCTTGGCTTCGCGGATCAGGCGCACCGCAAAGTCGTTATCGCTTTCATTGCTGAAACCGCTAAAGCGCGCCAGCATAAAGAAGCTCCCGCGGCTTGGCAGCAGTTCAAAACGCGAATCTTTCAGCGCGTTGGCCAGCAGATCGCGCTTTTGCTGGTAAAACGCAGCCAGCCCCAGATAGCTTTGCGCATCGGCCAGCGCCGCGGCAAAGGCATATTGCATCGGGGTGTCGGCCGAGAACACCATAAACTGGTGCACTTTACGAATCTCATCCATCAGCGCGGCTGGCGCCATGCAGTAACCCACGCGCCAGCCAGTCACGTGGTAGGTTTTGCCAAAGGAAGAGACCACCACGCTGCGTTCAGCTAACTGCGGGTGGCGCGCCATGCTGTGGTGGAGTTGGCCGTCGAACACCACGTGTTCATAAACTTCGTCGGACAGGATCACGATATCAGTATTGCGCGTTAGCGCGATCAATCGTTCAATATCATGTTCATTCAGCACGTTGCCGCTGGGGTTGTGCGGGCTATTGATAATGATCATGCGCGTGTTGCCGTTGATGGCGGCGGCCACTTGATCCCAATCAATGTGAAAATCTTCCAGCGAGAGCGCGATCGCCACCGGCGTGGCGCCCTGCAGGCGCACGATCGGGGCATAGCTGTCAAACGCCGGCTCAAAGTAGATCACCTCATCGCCCGGGTGCACCAGCGCGCTGATTGAGGAATATAACCCTTCGCTGGCGCTGGCGATCACGGTGATTTCATCATCGGGGTGATAGCGTGCGCCATATAATTTTTCAATCTTTGCCGCCAACGCCGCGCGCAATGCCGCCACACCGCTCATCGGCGCATACTGGTTATGACCCGCGCGCATGGCTTGCGCCACAGCTTCGGTCAGTTCGGGCGCGCAGGCGAAATTCGGTGCGCCCTGCGACAGGTTAAGAGCCTGATGTTCAGCGCTAAGCTGGCCGATCACGGTAAAAATAGTGGTGCCAACGTCCGGTAGTTTTGAACGTTGTGAGCAGGCGCTCTGCATGAGGGACTCCTGTTTAAGCATGGGCGATTGTTTGATTAGGCATCAGAAACCTTTGGGCTAACAAGGGAAACTTTGTCATACTTGCCATGCATTCAGATCATGGCTTACGGGAGCCGTTATGCAGTCATCACTGCCGTCGCTTGATGTATTGAAAACCTTCGTCGTGGTGGCGCAGCGGCTGAATTTTACCCATGCCGCCAACGCATTACACCTGACCCAGGGGGCCGTCAGCCGCCAGATTCTGGGCCTGGAGCGGCAGTTGGGCTATCCGCTGTTCAGCCGGCGCGCGCGCGGCCTGGCGCTCACGCCGCAAGGGGCGAAGCTGCTGGCGCCGGTACAACAGGCGCTGGGGCAACTGGAAGAAGCGCTGGTCAGCGTCAGCGCGCAGCCCGGTACTCTGCGTATTAAATGCCCGACCTGCGCCATGCGCTGGGTGTTGCCGCGTATTATTCGTTTGCAGAATGAACGGCCGGAAATGCACATCGAATTAACCGCTGCGGTTTCGCACGGGCTGGATTTCAGCACCGAGAGTTTTGACGCCGCGGTGGTGTTCGGGCCGCCGCCAGGCAAGCGGTTGGCGGCGCACCTGCTGTTTGACGAGGTGCTTACGCCGGTCTGCACGCCGTCTTATTTGGCCGATTTGGGCCGTGCTCCCACCCTGGAGGATTTGACGGGGAAAATCCTGTTGCACCCCACGCGCGATCGCCGTGACTGGCTGCGTTGGCTGAAGGCCGCCGGGCAAAAAGGGCCGCCGGCGGCCAAAGCACAGCATTTTGACACGCTTGATCTGGCGATGAGCGCTGCGCTGCAAGGGTTCGGCATCGCTATCGGCGATCCCTGCCTGTTGGAAGACGATCTTCAGGCCGGCCGCATCGTTACGCCATTTCCCGTTAGCGTGGTCAGTGGCGCCGCGTATTATCTGGTCTATCCTGAAAGAGCAGTGATGCCGGCCGCGCTGGCGGCATTGGTGGGGTGGTTGAGCCGCGAGGCGCAAAGCAGCCGTGAACGCCAGGCGCAATATCGCTCCGCTCACGCCGGTAATGCTTTGTAAATATTATTCCTACTAATTGTTTATGCTGCGAAAAGGCCTGTGGCAAACTATTTCTTCACGTCGATCAATCATTCTGTCCGCTGGTAGCGGCGGCAGTCGCCTGAGATAACAATATGAAATGGCTCTGTGTGGTGCGTGTGTTAGCCGGTCTGGCCATCAGCCCGGCATTTGCGCAAGGAACGGGCGCAACGCAAGGAATCAATGTTCAACAGCGTGATGCATTTATTGCCAAACTGATGGGGCAGATGACGCTTGAAGAGAAAATCGGCCAGTTGCGTTTAATCAGCGTGGGGCCGGATAACCCGAAAGAAGTGATTCGGGAAGGGATCCGCAAAGGGCAGATTGGCGCGATTTTCAATACGGTGACCCGGCCGGATATCCGGGTGATGCAGGATCAGGCGATGCAGCTCAGCCGTCTGAAAATTCCTCTTTTCTTTGCCTATGACGTTGTACACGGACAGCGAACCATCTTCCCGATAAGCCTAGGGCTGGCGGCCAGTTTTGATACGCAGGCTATCGCCCAGAGTGCCCGTATCGCCGCCATGGAAGCCAGCGATGACGGCCTGAACATGACGTTTGCGCCAATGGTGGATATCACGCGCGATCCGCGCTGGGGAAGGGTGTCGGAAGGCTTTGGCGAAGACACCTGGCTGGTGTCAAAGATTGCCCGGCTGATGGTGGATAATCTGCAAAATGGCGATCCGGCCAAACCGGGGGCGGTGATGGCCAGCGTCAAGCATTTTGCGCTGTACGGCGCTACGGAAGGTGGGCGTGATTACAACACCGTCGACATGAGCCCGCTGCGGATGTATCAGGACTATCTGCCGCCTTACCGGGCGGCGATCGATGCCGGCAGCGGCGGGGTGATGGTGTCGCTCAACTCGATTAACGGCATACCCGCCACCGCGAACCCGTGGCTGCTGAAGGATTTACTGCGCAACCAGTGGGGCTTCGGCGGGATCACCATCAGCGATCACGGCGCCATCAAAGAGCTGATCAAGCACGGCGTGGCGATGGATGCGCGTGATGCGGTGCGCCTGGCGATCACCTCCGGCGTGGATATGAGCATGAGCGATGAGTTCTACGATAAGTATCTGCCGGGGCTGGTGAAAGCGGGCCTGGTGAAGGAAAGCGATATCGATCGCGCCTGCCGCAATGTGCTGAACACCAAATATGCCATGGGGCTGTTTAATGATCCTTATGCGCATCTTGGCCCGGTCGGCAGCGATCCACAGGATACCAATGCGGAAAGCCGCCTGCACCGGGCCGAAGCCCGCGAAGTGGCGCGAACAACCATGGTGCTGTTGAAGAACGATCGCCAGACGCTGCCGCTGCGCAAACAGGGCACTATTGCCCTTATTGGGCCGTTGGCCGACAGCCAGCGTGACGTGATGGGCAGCTGGTCGGCCGCTGGAGTGGTCAAGCAGTCGATCACCCTGCGCGCCGGCTTGCAAAATGTGGTGGGTGATAAGGCAAAAATTCTGTATGCCAAAGGCGCGAATATTACTCAGGATAAAAGCATTATTGATTATCTGAACCTGTATGAGCCGGCGGTGGTGTTTGATGATCGCCCGCCGCAGCAGATGCTTGATGAAGCGCTGGCGGTAGCCCGGCAGGCCGATGTGATCGTGGCCGTCGTCGGGGAATCGCAGGGGATGGCGCATGAAGCATCCAGCCGTGCCGACATTACTATCCCGCAGAGCCAGCGCGATCTGATCGCCGCCCTGAAAGCCACCGGCAAGCCCCTGGTGCTGGTGCTGATGAATGGCCGCCCGTTGGCGCTAAGCTGGGAAAGCCAACAGGCCGATGCGATGTTGGAAACCTGGTTCAGCGGCACGGAGGGGGGCAATGCGATAGCCGATGTGCTGTTCGGCGATTATAACCCTTCGGGCAAGCTGCCGATGACTTTCCCGCGTTCCGTCGGGCAGATCCCGATGTATTACAACCATCTGAATACCGGCCGGCCATTTAACCCTGATAAGCCGAACAAGTACACTTCGCGCTACTTTGATTCGCCGAATGGGCCGCTGTATCCGTTCGGCTATGGCTTGAGCTATACCACCTTCAGCCTGACGGATCTGAAGTTGTCTGGCTCGCAGATGGCGCGTAACGGCAAAATCACCGCCAGCGTAACGCTGAAAAACACCGGTAAGTATGACGGCGCTACGATCGTGCAGCTGTATGTGCAGGATGTCGCCGCATCGGTCAGCCGCCCAGTGAAGGAACTGCGCAATTTTAAAAAGGTGATGTTGAAGGCCGGTGAGACGCAGCGGGTTGAATTGCCCATCACCGAAGACGATCTCAAGTTTTATAATGCCAGCCTGAAGTGGGGCGCCGAGCCAGGTCAGTTTACTGTGTTTGTGGGCCTGGATTCCGATAATCTGTTGCAGCAGAGTTTTAGCCTGCAATAAGCTTTGCTCTTTTCCCTCACCCTAACCCTCTCCCAGCGGGAGAGGGGATAGCCCGGTGTTGGATGTAGCTCTGGTTAACGGATAAGAAAATCCTGGTGCTGGATACGGCTTTGGTGAATGGAAAAGGAGCCTACTAACGGGCACTATCTGCTCCCTCTCCCTGGGGGAGAGGGTTGGGGTGAGGGGCCGTACAGCATAGCTATTAGCTTACTTAGCTAATAGCTTAATAAGTTAACTGCGTGCTTTCAGCAATGCCAACAGCTGTGCTTCGTTGTTGCCCGCCAGACCGTCAATCGCCAGCTTAATCACGTCAGAACGGGTAATGCGCACAATACCGTTGCGCGCCGCCAGCACGATAATTTCGTCAATCATCTCAACATGGCTGTCGGTCAGGCTAACCGAGATGGCTTTATAAGTGCGTTTGCGCCCTTGCGGTTTGCTTTCAACCGCAGGAACCGCCAGCGTATGGGATGTGGCGCTATTGATAAACTCATCTTCCGTCATTCGCTGGGTTGGCGTGCGTTTTTTCATAAGATGACTTCCTTGACCAGGCTTTCAATCTCATTTTGCGCTTTTTCATTATTGGCTTCGTGAATAGTGATCGCTTCGCCCCAGGCATCGCGGTAGATTTTGCGATCGCACAGGCGGTTGTTCACCAGCGTAAACTCCGGGTATTCGCTTAACACTTCCGCCGCTTCATTGGCTTCATTGATGAAGATGTTGGTCGGGCACATGTTCAACACAATGTAGCCTTTCACCTTTTCATTATATTCCTGCGCGGTAGAGAACATTTCCGAAAGGTAGCCGATGGTATCCAGATCCATCTGCGAAGGGCGCAGCGGGGAGAGGAACAAATCGGCCGCCAACAGGCCGGAACGCAATTCGGCGCTGTCCCGCCCGGCGGTATCGACAATCACATAGTCGTAATGGCGATCCAATTCCAGCAGCGTTTCTTTGATCTTTCCTGAAGCGGCAACGACAGGGATGTGCGGCAGGCCGCCAACGTTTTGCCGATCGTTGTACCAGGTCATGATCGATTTCTGGTCGTCGGCATCAACGATGATCGCCGTTTTGCCCTGCTTGAGAATTAAGTAACCGGCAATATTTACTGCCTTTGTCGATTTCCCGACGCCGCCCTTTTGGGAGCCAATCAAAACAATCATACTGCCATCTCTTAAATTATTAAGCTGATAACTTATTAAGTTAGTTGCTTGATAGGTTGATAATTAAACAGGCTAATAAGCGCTACCTTTAACAATATGCCTTAACGATTGGCGCTTGCCAAGCTGCGATTTTATTGGCCTGAGCCGATATTTTGCTGGCAAAGTGCCCTGCGGGTAAGTAGGAATGTTCCGGGAAAACAGAAGTGATAAGTTATTGGCTTATTAAGCTAGTAACTTATTGGGTTGGTAACTTATTGCCGGTGCGGTTGCAACCGGCAATCACGCCGGGCGGCATTTCGCCGGCGTTATTTTTTCATCATGGCTTTCAGGTTGGCGAATGGGTTGTGCGTGGCCACGCCCACGTCTTTTTGCGCATCTTCCCCGGCCACGACCGTTGTGCCGTATAAATCCGCCTGCGTATATTTTTCATGTTCGTGGTCATGGCAATACAGACACAGCATTTCCCAGTTACTGCCGTCTTCCGGATTATTACTGTGATCGTGATCGATGTGGTGCACCGTCAGTTCACGCAGGTTGGAGTAAACAAACTCGCGTGAACAGCGCCCACACACCCAGGGGAACAGTTTCAGCGCTTTTTCGCGGTAGCCCATTTCCAGCTTCGCGTAGTTTTTCGGGATATATGCCATAGCGGATCCATTGGTTGAATATGTTGGTCATCCTTCAAGCCGTGTGTGCACTGGTTTTCCTGCCACCCTAATCAGGCAGAGTGACAATCAGGGGAAAGCCGGCCGGTGCGCCTTGAAGGCGTGGGGCTGAGTAAACCTCTGGCTAACATAATACCATAATGCGCCTGCGGGATAGCGCGGGTGCGTTTTGCCTACAGCCTGTGTTGCTGAAGATTGCACAGATCTGTATGTATTGCCCCACGGCATTTCACTGTAGTCTGCGATGAGGTGTGTTAATCAGGAATGGTGGGGGAACATGACGTTACGCGATCGGTTGCTGGCGCTGTTGGTTGTGGTTATCTGGGGCATGAATTTTGTCGTAATCAAATACGGGCTACAGGGTGTGCCGCCGTTTCTGCTGGCCGGTCTACGTTTTTTGCTGGTAGGGGTACCGGCAATCTTCTTTATTCCTCGCCCCAAATTGCCTTGGACGTGGCTGGTTTATTATGGCCTTACCATGAGCTTTGGTCAGTTCGCCCTCCTGTTTCTTGCGATTAAGCTGGGGATGCCGGCCGGGTTGGCTTCGCTGGTGATCCAGGCCCAGGTGTTCTTTACCCTGCTGCTGGGGATGGTGCTGATGGGGGATAAACTGCGTGCCAATCACCTGGCCGGTATCGCTGTTGCCTGTGCGGGGATGCTATTGCTGGCCCTCGCTAGCCTGCGCCACCAACTGGGCGGCAGCGCCGTGCCGCTGGCCGGCTTGTTGCTGACGCTTGGCGCCGCGTTTTCCTGGGCGCTGGGCAATATGGCCAACAAAAAAATTATGGCGACGTTTCCGCAACAGGGGATCCTGCCGTTGGTGGTATGGAGTGCCTTGATCCCGGTGTTACCGTTTTTGGCATGCAGTTGGCTATTTGACGATCGCTTGCAGGTTGTCGCCAGCTTGGTTCACCCGCAGTTAAGCAGTGTATTGGTGGTGCTGTATCTGGCCTTTGCCGCCACACTGTTCGGCTATTCAGTGTGGGGCAGTCTGTTGGCGCGCTACGAAACCTGGCGTGTGGCGCCGCTGGCACTGTTGGTGCCGTTGGTCGGGTTGATTGGCGCCTGGGCTATTGTGGGGGAAGCATTGTCGGCGCTACAGACCGCCGGCGCGCTGCTGGTGCTGTGCGGCATGGCGGTCAATATGTTTGGGCTGCCACGCTGGCGCCAATTAGGGAAGCGAACCTGATAATGAATTTATCGGCCATGTATTCTGGTTCTGGTCGATTGAAATTGTGCGCCGTGATTTGCGTAACCGTATTACTAAACAGCCGGATGTTTCGTTAGCGTAACCGCTTACTGACATACTTATATAAAATACCCTATGTAAAGACAGGGTATTTTTTTATCTGGAGCCTTACTGATTATTTTCTTGCCGGGCCAGTTGCTGCCGTTGGTGCTCATCGTGGGCGGCCTGAATTTCTTCCAGTACGGCGCCAATATCGGCGCGCTTATTGTCCTCGGCCACGTAGCCGCTCAGTTCACTCTCCGGCGTCAGGTTGCCTTCCTGATATAACGCCCAAATTTCCTTGGCGTACTGGCTGCCAAGCAGCTGCGGCGCAAATTGGCCGTAATATTGCGTCATATTATTAATGTCGCGTTCGAACATGCTTTTGGCATGGTTGTTGGCCGCTGCATCGACCACCTGCGGCAAGTCGATAATCACCGGGCCGTCTTTATCCATCAATACGTTGAATTCCGACAGGTCGCCGTGAACCAGCCCGGCGCACAGCATGCGGACGGCGTAGTTCATCATCAACGCGTGATCGGCCAGCGCCTGCTGCGGCTCCAGCGTAATATCGCTCAGGCGCGGCGCCACCATGCCTTCTTCGTCGGTGATCAGCTCCATCAGCAGCACGCCGTCCAGGCAAATATCCGGCTGCGGCACGCGCACGCCTGCTTTCGCCAGCAGATAGAGTGCGTCTACTTCTGTGTTTTGCCAGGCTTCTTCAAGCTGCTGGCGGCCAAAGCGCGAGCCTTTGCTCATGGCGCGCGCGTTGCGGCTGTTGCGCACCTTGCGGCCTTCCTGGTAGTTCACGGCCTGCTTGAAATTGCGTTTTTCTGCTTCTTTGTACACTTTGGCGCAGCGGATCTCATCGCCACAGCGCACGATAAACACATCGGCCTCTTTGCCGCTTTTCAAGCGGCGGATGACGTCATCAATTAAACCATCATCAACCAATGGCTGGAGTCGTTTTGGTATTTTCATGCAGCCTTGTACCCTATTTAGGCTCCGGTGTGAATGGGTTACTGCTGTCAACAGCGTGATTTAGACCGGAAAGCGCCAAAGTAGTTTCCCACCGTTACCAGTCTGTACACGCCAGCATTACAAATTTTCGGCCAAAATCCAAACGCTAACGCTGCCGCCGTTAACCGTGAACGTAGCATTGCCGTGCTCGTCAGTCACGATCTCCTCTTCACGATGGCCGAGAAAATCACGCCAGGTTGTGTTGGCGAGGGCTTCGCCCAGGCCGACGGTTTTCCTGCTTTCTGCGCCATTGGTCAGCACCACCACACAGCCCGGGGCTTCCGCGGTGCCGCTGCGGCTGAAGGCGATACAGTGCTTATCGTCGAAATAATCGGTTTGTGCGCCGTTGCTAAAGCGCTGGCGCGCGGCAATCAACTGCGCCAGCTCGGGAATAACCGGCAGGTCTATCTGGTACTCACCGCCGTCGTCCCCTTGGTCCTCATAGCTGGCACCGTACAAATCGGGATAGAACACGCAGGGCACGCCTTGTTCACGCAGCAGCACCAGCGCATAGGCCAGCGGTTTGAACCACGGGGCTACCGGCGCCTCCAGGGACTGGAGCGGTTGGGTATCGTGGTTGGCGACAAAGGTGACGGCGTGGGCGGGATCGTTGGCGACCAGGGTATCGGCGAAGATGTTCGCCATATCAAACTCATCGCCCTGCTGCGACGCCAGGTGGAATTTCAGGTGCAGCCCCACATCGAACAGCATGATTTGGCCTTCCACCAGATCGATATATTGTTGCAGCGCATCCAGATCGGGCGACCAATACTCCGCCACGATGAACAGATCGCGTTCGGCAGCGGCGCGCACGTGCTCCGCCCAGTCATTGAAAAACCAGGCGGGGATATGCTTGACGGCGTCCAGCCGGAAGCCATCGCACGGCAGCGTTTCCATCAGCCAGCGTCCCCAGTATTTCAACTCTTCCACCACGGCGCTATTGCGGAACTCCACGTCGGCGCCCATCAGGTAGTCGAAATTGCCTTTTTCGTCGTCAACCTGCTCGTTCCAGCCCTCGTCGCCGTAGTCGTTGGCGATCTTGAAAATGCCTTTTTCATCCGGCTGCTCAATATAATCAACGCCGCTGAAGCATTTATAATCCCAGATGAATTTTGAATACTGCCCCTGGCGCCCCGGAAAGGTAAAGCGGGTATAGGCCAGCGCATCCAGCCCTTCATCATCGATATTATTGCGATCGTTCGCGTCCACCCGGTAAACGTGTACCTGCTCTTTTTCGTCGGCGCCGATTTTATGGTTGAACACCACGTCATAGATCACGCGCAGGCCGTTATCGCGCAACGCCGCCGTGGCGTTGAGCAGGGCCTCCTTGTCGCCATATTTGGTGGCCGTGCTGCCTTTCTGGTCAAACTCCCCCAGATCAAACAGGTCATAGGTATCGTAGCCCACCGAGTAGCCGCCGCTCGCCCCTTTATAAACCGGCGGCAGCCAAACATCGGTAATGCCGAGTTCGGCTATTTGCGCCGCACGCTCGGCCGCCTCGTGCCAAAGTTTGCCGCCGTCGGGGTAATACCAATGGAAAAATTGCAGCAGGGTGGTTTTTTGCGTCATGAGACAATATCCCGGTTGGTGAAAGGGGGCTAGCCGGCCTTTAGCCGGCGCCGGATAGGCGATTGCCAGCGGTGCGCTTGTGCCGGCGGGGCAAGTGCAACCGGATAGGGAAGGGGGCGCAGCCTGTTTTAATCATGATCCAATTTTGTCAAAAGGGAAATGTCAGGCGTGAAAAGGCGCTGGATAGAGCGCCAGCAGGCCGGGGAGCAGGCAGTCCGGATCGAGCGTAACGGTGGCAATTTTATGCACAGGGCCGCGCATGGTTACCAGGAAGCCCGCGCTAAAACTAATCTGTAGCTCGCCGCCGGGCATCTGCACCACCACCTGATCATCCACCAGCCCGAGCTTACGCATCACGCTGGCGGCGGCGCAACTGCTGCTGCCGGAAGCCAGCGTAAACCCGGCGCCCCGTTCCCAAATACCGATGCGGATCGTGTGGCGATCGACCACTTCCACCAATTGCACGTTGGTGCGTTTAGGGAATAACGGATGATGTTCGATTTGCGGCCCCAGTTGGCGCACCTGGGCCAGATCCAGCTTATCTACCCGTACCACGCAGTGCGGGTTGCCCATCGACACCAGCGAAACCTTAATGGGGCCGCCGGCCAGTGGCAACGGATAATCCAGCGCTTCAGGGCTTTCGATCAGCGCTGGCAGCGCCGCTGGGTTAAAGTTGGCATGGCCCATTTCCACGGTGATCTGATGCTTGTCTTGCCCAACCTGGCAATGCACATCGCCGCCGGCGGTGTGCACCAGAAAAGGCGGGTGGCCAACGCGGCCGCAATCAAATAAATAGCGGGCATAAATCCGCAGGCCGTTGCCGCTTTTTTCCGCCTCGGAGCCATCTGGGTTGATGATGCGTAGGGTTGGGGCACTGGCGTCGCCGCTGTCGATTAACAGCCCGTCGGCGCCGATGCCGTAATGGCGGTGGCACAGAATGCGGATTTGTTCTTTATCCAGTTGGTCTGCCACCGAACGATGGCAGACCAGATAATCGTTGCCAAGCCCGTGATATTTGCTAAAAACGAGGGAAGTCATGATAAAAAACGCCATACGGTTAACAAAGATACAGTATACCCCATGCGGGGCTGGGCTTAGTAAAGCAAATAGACAATGCTGCCAGCTATATTAAATAATTCGCTAACCTTTGCCATTATTCTAATAATGACTTCCCTTTACTTCTGGTTGGGCCGGTTATTATTATCGACTCAATAACATATATTTCACCTTTTAATGAATTACTGCCCTTAGCGGTAATTCTCGTAATGCTTCTACCCTAATCAGAGGAATAATCATGCCTGAGCATGGTGATGCTGCTATTGCCCGCGTTATCACAAACGAACAGGAGGCGCTGCAGGCCGCGCAGGCGGTTGCCCAGGCGGCACGCAAAGAGGCAGTGCTGCGCGATCGTGAGCGCATTTACCCGGCGGAGCTGCTGGCCCTTTTCACCTTTAGCGGGCTGGGATCTATTTCCGTGCCGCGCAAATGGGGCGGCGGCGGTTTGCCTTATACCACGATAGCTGAAGTTTTCCGTTTAATTTCCGCCGTCGATCCGGCCCTTGGCCAAATACCGCAAAATCATTTCGGCATTATTCAATTTATTCTTGATGAAGGCACGGTAGAACAACAACGTTATCTGTTTGAACGCATTGTCGCCGGGCAGCGTTTAGGCAACGGCGGGCCGGAAAAAAACACCCGCCATACGCGGGAAGTGCAAGCGCGTTTGCGGCAAACGCCGCAGGGGCTGCAACTGACCGGCGATAAGTTTTATTCCACCGGGGCGCTGTTCGCCGATATCGTGGTGACCACGGCATTAAACAATGCCGGCCAGGCGGTGATGGCGTTTATTCCGCGCCCGGCGCCGGGGCTGGAGATTATTGATGATTGGTCCGGCATGGGGCAGCGCACCACGGCCAGCGGCACCGTGCGCCTGCGTGATACGCCGGTGGATCCGGCGTTGGTGATTCCGCAGCCGGATACTGAAAAGCCCTCCCTGCGCGGGCCGGTATCGCAGTTGATCCAGGCCGCGATTGACGCCGGAATTGCGCAGGGCGCGTTGGACGAAGCCTGCGAATTTGTGCGTGCCCGTTCGCGCCCCTGGGTGGATGCGGGGGTAAGCAGCAACGCGGAAGATCCCTACCTGGTGGCGGATATCGGCCGGGTGAGTATGGAATTGACCGCGGCGAATGCGCTGTTGCAGCGCGCCGCGCGCCTGCTGGACGCGCTCGATCCGGCCAACCTGACGGCGGCCGATGCGGCCAGAGCGTCAATCGCCGTTGCCGAAGCCAAAGTGTTGACCACCGAGGTGGCCTTGCTGGCAAGCGAAAAACTGCTGGAGTGGGCCGGCAGCCGCGGCACCCTGCTGGAACATGGGCTCGATCGCCACTGGCGCAATGCCCGCACCCACACCCTGCACGATCCGGTGCGCTGGAAAAACCATGCCATCGGCAACTATTACCTGAATGGGCAGTTCCCGGTGCGCCACGCCTGGATTTAAGGAGATTGCGATGACATATCAACCTGATACCGGCGAACAGGCAACGCGGATCGACAGCGCGGAAGCGGCGCACCAGGTGGCCGGGCAACTGGCGCAGCAGTTTCGCCGCGGCGCGGGCGAGCGCGATCGCCAACGGCAGCTGCCGGTTGATGAACTGCGCGCCCTGTTCCGCTCTGGGCTTGGCGCGGTGACCGTGCCGCGGGCCTATGGCGGGATAGCTTTGCCGACCGCAGAGCTGGCGAAGCTGATGACCACCCTGAGCGAAGCGGATGCTTCGATCGGCCAGATACCGCAAAACCATTTTTATGCGCTGGAGGTGCTGCGGGTTAACGGCAGCGAAGCGCAAAAACAGCGGCTGTACGCCGAAGTGCTGGCCGGGGCGCATTTCGGCAATGCGTTGGCAGAGTTTCAGGCGCCAGCGGCGCACCAACGCACCACGCGTGTCTACCGCCAACAGGGGAACTGGTTGCTGGAGGGACGCAAATTTTACGCCACCGGCGCGCTGTTTGCCGATCGCATTCCTACCGCCGCCTACAACGAGCAGGGGAGTGAACAACTGGTGTTCGTGCCGCGCCGGGCGGCCGGCGTGCAGGTGATCGACGATTGGTCGGGCTTTGGCCAGCGAACCACCGGCAGCGGCACGGTCATTTTTGAACGTTGCAACGTGGACGAGCAGGATATCGTGCCGTTCCAGGCGGCGTTTGATCGCCCGACGGCCGTTGGCCCGTTCGCCCAGATCCTGCATGCGGCGATTGATCAAGGGATCGCCCGGGCCGCGTTCCAGGATCTGCTGGCGTTCGTGCGCGAGCGCTCGCGGCCATGGCCGGATGCCGGGGTGGAAAAAGCCGGCGACGATCCGCTGACGCTGGATCGCCTCGGCCGGTTGGCGGCGCGCTTGCAGGCCGGCGAAGCGTTGCTGGCGCTGGCGGGCGACGCGGTAGATGCCGCGCAGCAGCACAGCGATGCCGAAACGGTGGCGGTGGCCTCTGTTGAGGTTGCCAAAGCCCGCGCCTGGACCACGGAGCTCTCCCTGGCGGCGGCGAATTTGCTGTTCGAACTGTCCGGTTCGCGCGCCACGCTGCAGGAATACCAGTTGGATCGCCACTGGCGCAATGCCCGCACCCACACGCTGCACGATCCGGTACGCTGGAAGTTCCCGGCGATCGGCAATTACGTGCTCAACGGCGTGCTGCCCGCGCGGCGGGGGACGCTATGAGCCCAAGCGCGAACAAAGAAATCCTGCTCAATGCGTTCAACATGAACTGCGTAGGGCATATCCACCACGGCATGTGGACGCATCCGCAGGACCGCTCGGTGGAGTTCAATCGCCTGGAGTATTGGCTCGATCTGGCCCGCCTGCTGGAGCGCGGGCTGTTCGACGGCCTGTTTATCGCCGATATTTTGGGGGTGTATGACGTTTATCAAAACGGCATTGATCTGACCGCGCGCGAAGCCATTCAACTGCCGGTTAACGATCCGCTGTTGCTGGTATCGGCGATGGCGAGCGTGACGCAGCACCTGGGCTTTGGCTTAACGGCCAACGTCAGCTATGAATCGCCGTATTTATTCGCGCGCCGCTTTTCCACCCTGGATCATCTTAGCCAGGGGCGGGTAGGGTGGAACATCGTAACCGGCTATCTGGACAGCGCGGCGCGGGCCATGGGCCAGCAACAGTTGGTGGCCCACGATCGCCGCTACGATCAGGCCGATGAGTTCCTGGACGTGGCGTATCAACTGTGGGAAGGCAGTTGGCAGGATGATGCGGTGCTGGCCGACAAGCAGCGGCGTATCTATGCCGCCGCCGATAAAATTCATCAAATCCGCCACCGCGGGGAATTTTACCAGGTGGAGGGCTACCACCTGTCTTCACCTTCGCCGCAGCGCACGCCGCTGCTGTTCCAGGCCGGCGCTTCGGCGCGCGGCATCCGTTTTGCCGCCCGTCATGCGGAATGCACCTTTGTTAACGGCGCCACGCCGGCGGCCATGAAGGCGCAGGTCGATAAGCTGCGGGCCGCCGTGGTCGAGGCCGGGCGGGCGGCGGAAGATCTGAAAATCTTCATGGGCATCAGCGTGATCGTCGCCCCCACGGCGCGCGAGGCGCAGGAAAAGCATCAGGAATATCTGCGCTACGCCAGCCCGGAAGCGGGGCTGGCGCACTTTTCCAGCTCGACCGGCATTGATTTTTCCCGTTTTGCCCTCGATGAGCCGGTTGCCGGCGGGCCAACACGGGCGATCGAATCGGTATCCAACACTTACAGCGGCTGGACCAAAAGACGGCTGCTGGAACAGCATGCGCTGGGTGGGCGTTACCCGCTGATCGTCGGCGATCCGCAGCAGGTGGCGGATCACCTGCTGCTATGGGTGGACCAGGCCGGGATTGATGGCTTCAACCTGACGCGCATTGTTAATCCGCAAAGCTATACCGATTTTATCGATCTGGTGATCCCTGAACTGCAGGCCCGCGGCCGTTATAAAACCGCCTATGCCGCCGGCTCGTTCAGGAAAAAACTTTTTCAGCAGCAGGATTGCCTGCCGACAAGCCACCCTGCTGCCCGTTGGCGTACACCGGCCGCGGCCGGCGATCGCATTATTGCCTAACCTCCTGGAGCTTTTACCATGTCATTTTCCTTATTCCGTGCGCGCCATGTCCTGTTTGCCGCCCTATTGGGCATCGCCCACGCCGCTGTGGCGGCCGATTACAGCGGGCCGTTGAAAGTGGGCACCACCGCGGCGTTTGCCCCGCCGCTGGAAACCGCCGTCGAAGAAGCCAAAAAGCAGGGGCTGAATGTTGAACTGATCGAATTCAGCGATTGGATCGCCCCTAACGTCAGCCTGGAAAACGGTGATATTGACGTAAACCTGTTCCAGCACCGGCCATTTTTGGATAACGCCAACCAAGAAAGCGGCTTCCATCTGGTGGCTTACGCGCCGGCCATCATTAACAACGTCGGGCTTTACTCGAAAAAGCACAGCAAGCTGGATCAGATCCCGCAAGGCGGCACGGTAGCGATCGCCAACGATCCGATCAACGGCGGGCGCGGGCTGTTGCTGCTGCAAAAAGCCGGGCTGATCAAATTGAAACCGGGCAGCGGCATCAAATCCACCCAGAGCGATATTGTTGAAAACCCGAAAAAGCTCAAGATCATCGAAGTGGAAGCGGTGCAGCTTTCGCGCTCGCTGGATGAAGTGGATCTGGCGCAGGGCTACCCACATTACCTGCGCTTGTCCGGGGCGATTGATCCCAACAACGCGCTGTTGTTCGACGGGCTGGAAAACCCGGAATACGTGATCCAGTTTGTGATCCGCGATGGCCACCAGGACGATCCGCGGCTGCGCAAGTTTGTCGATATCTACCAGCATTCACCCGTGGTGCGCGCCAAGCTGGATAGCTTCTACGGCAAACTTTATCAACCCGGTTGGAGCCAGTAGCCATGAGCAGTTTGGTGATGCCGGAAAACGCCGCTGAATGGGCCGAAGCGTCAACCCGCCGGCCGGGTGACTGGCATGTGAAGCTGTCTGCGGTGGTGAAACGTTACCCCGGGCAACAAACGGATGCGCTGAAAAATATCCATTTGCAGGTTCGGCGCGGGGAGATCTTCGGCATCATAGGCCGCAGCGGGGCGGGCAAATCGACGTTGATTCGCCTGCTTAACCGCCTGGAAGAGCCCACGGCGGGCCAGGTGGTGATCGACGGCGTGGATCTGGGGTCGTTGACGCACGCGCAGCTGGTGGCCTGGCGCCGGCGCACCGGCATGATTTTCCAGCATTTCAATTTGCTTTCGGCCAAAACCGTGCGGGAAAACATTGAATTGCCGATGCGCGTTGCCGGCGTGCCCGCCGCCGTGCGGCGGCAGAAAACCGACACGCTGCTGGCGCTGGTGGGGCTGGAAGCGCGGCAACACGCCTACCCGGCGCAGCTTTCCGGCGGGCAGAAGCAGCGCGTCGGTATTGCCCGGGCGCTGGTGCACGATCCGGAACTGCTGCTGTGCGATGAAGCCACGTCGGCGTTGGATCCTGAAACCACCCGCTCGATCTTGGCGCTGCTGCGAAAAATCAACCGTGAACTGCATATTACGATCGTGCTGATCACCCATGAAATGGATGTGATCCACGATCTTTGCCAGCGCGTCGCGGTGATTGAGCGCGGTGAGATCGTCGAAAGCGGGCCGGTTTGGCAGGTGTACGGCAATCCGCAGCAGGAAACCACGCGTATCCTGTTGGCCCCCGATCGCGATGCCTTGCCGGAAGATCTGCAACGGCGGCTGCGGCCGGAACCTGCCGCCGGCTATGGCCCGCTTATCCGCCTGCGCTATAACGGCAGCGGCGCAATGCCGCAGCTCAATCATCTGATAGCAGCATTCGGCAGCGATATTACGCTGCTGCAAAGTTCGCTGGAAAACGTACAGGGTAAAAACATCGGCCAGCTTTTACTGCGGGTGGCGCAGCCGTTGCCGCAGCCATTGCCCGCCGGGCTTGCCGATCACGTGGAGATCCTCGGTTATGTCGCTGCTTCTTGATCGCCTGTGGGCGGGGTTGGTTGAAACGCTGATGATGGTGGGGGTGTCCTCGCTGTTGGCGTTGATCATGGGGCTGCCGTTAGCGGTGATCCTGGTGGTGACCGATCGCGGCTCGCTGTATCCCAGCCGGTTGCTTAACCGCGTGCTGGGCTGGCTGGTGAACTTGTTCCGCTCGATCCCGTTTCTGATCCTGATGGTCGCTTTGATCCCGTTTACCCGCATGATTGTCGGCACGTCGTATGGCGTGTGGGCGGCAACGGTGCCGCTGACGCTGGCGGCGATGCCGTTCTTTGCCCGCATCGCGGAAGTCAGCCTGCGTGAAGTGGATGATGGCCTGATTGAAGCGGCGCAGGCGATGGGGTTTAACCGTTGGCACATCGTCTGGCACGTTTTGCTGCCGGAGGCGCGGCCGGGCATTGTCAGCGGCTTTACCATCACGCTGGTGACGATGATCAACGCCTCGGCGATGGCCGGCGCCATCGGCGCCGGTGGGTTGGGGGATTTGGCCTATCGTTATGGCTACCAGCGCTTTGATACCCAGGTGATGTTGACGGTTATCGTGGTGCTGGTGGCGTTAGTCACACTGCTGCAGTTCTTCGGCGATCGCTTGTCGCGCCGGCTGAATCACCGCTGAAATCTATCGGCGCTCCCAGCGCGGAGCGCCGGATGCTTACCGATCCTGCGACCATTTGGCGCTGCTGACGTCAACCTTCACCGGCAACAACCCGATCTGGGTGAATTTATCCGCCAGTACCTGCTGCTGCTGGAATACCTCTGGCGTCATCCGCTGCGCGCCGAACGGCATACGCGCCAACGCACGCCCCCAAATAGCGGCGTCCAGCCCGGTCGAGTCAGACAAGATTTTTGCCGCTTCCTGCGGGTTTTTGTTGGCCCAGTCGCTTAGCGTGGCGAGCTCATTAATCACCTGTTGCGCCGTGTGCGGGTAAGTGTCGGCAAATTTCCGGCTGGCCAGATAGAAGGTGTAGTGCGGTACCAACCCTTCCGCGTTTTTTATCAACTGCGCTTTGGCGTTGGTTTCCACCTCGGCGTAGAACGGATCCCAAATCACCCAGGCATCGATGGCGCCCTGCTGGAAGGCGGCGCGCGCATCGCTGGGCGGTAGATAGACGGGAGTGATGTCTTTATAGGTTAAGCCGGCGTCTTCCAGCGCGGTCACCAGCAGGTAGTTGACGTCTGAGCCCTTGTTCAGGCCGACGCGCTTGCCTTTCAAATCCGCCACGTTATGGATGGGCGAGTTTTCCGGCACCACAATCGCTTCCGTTTTAGGGTTGGCCGGTGAGTGCGCCAGATACACCAGATCGGCCTTTGCCGCCTGGGCAAAAGTCGGCGGCGCATCGCCGGTGGCGGCCAGATCGATACTGCCGACGTTCAAGCCTTCCAGCATCTGCGGGCCAGCGGGGAATTCCACCCAGCGCACGGCGATCCCTTGCCGTTTGAAGTTTTCGTCCAATGTGCCGCGGTATTTCAACAGGGCAAAGATATTGGCTTTTTGATAGCCGATATTGATGGTTTTTGGCGCATCCTCGGCAAACGCGGTTCCCGGTGCGGCGGCGCTGGCAAGCAGCAGTGTCAGGGCGAGCAAAGAAGCGCCCAATAGGTTCTGTTTCATCGTGTTATCTCATGGCTGGGGGAGAGTAGAGACGATAACAAAACACGCATATAGCAATTAAATAACTTAATTTAACTTGTTATTCATTTTTGTTTTATTTGAGGGGATCTGGTCGGGGAAATCAGGAGGGCTTGGAGAAGAAGCACCTGGCTCCTCGATGTAAAAAGAGGGCCAGGGGCGCTAATGCTTGCTGTTTATATACAGGCGTGCGGCATTAGTTGTAGATGATCGCCGTGCCATGCAGTTTGTTGTTACCGGTGGTGTCGATAACCTGGAAGGCTTTGGCACCGGCTTTATCCGCCTGGGCGGAAAGCTGGTTTTCCATGCTGGTCAGATCGGTGGCGCCGGTGGCGGTAACTACGCCGATTTTTTGCGCATTTGCCGGTTGTTCGGTAACCAGTTGAGCGGCGAATGAACCAAAAGAAACCGTGGTCAGTGCGATAGCTGCAAGTGCCATTTTAATGTTTTTCATAATGTTATTTCCTGTTTGTGTCGTTTTTTCAGTATTGGTTTTCGTATTCGCTAAATTAATTAACGATCGATAACTAAATGCTAGTCTTTTCTCGACGGCGATGCAATATTTTTTTATAATGAACGTTAAGTTAATAGTGCGCTATTAATGAACCAGGGGAAATGCCATGACGACTAACGAAAAAAAGATGTGTGAGAAAAAAACACGCGGCAGACCGAAACAGTTCGATCGCGATCGGGCGCTCGACCAGGTGTTGAGGCTGTTCTGGCGCGACGGCTATGAATCCACCTCGCTGGCCGATCTGGTCGCGGTGACCGGCGCCAAAGCGCCGACGCTGTATGCCGAGTTTGGCAACAAAGAGGGGCTGTTCCTTGCGGCCGTAGAGTGCTATCTGGAAAAGTACACCGCCTGTACCAACCGGATACTGGAACGGGATGAGCCGGTTGCCGCCATCATCGAGGCCTACATTCACGCCTACGTGAAGGTATTTACCGATCCTGATACGCCGTCGGGGTGTTTTATGGTGTGTACTTCTTCGGCGTTATCGTCTTCAGCGGGCGCCATTGCGGCGATGTTGCAGAAAAAACACCAGGAGCAAGAGGCCAGCCTGAAAGCGTGTTTTGATCGCAAAGTGCAGCAGGGCGAAGTAGCGCTGCACACCGATACCATGCTGCTGGCGAAGTTCATCATCTGCAACATTGAAGGGATGTCGGTTCAGGCGCGTGAAGGCGCAAACCACGAAGATCTGCTGCAACTGTTGGCGGCGCTGATGGCCGTGTGGCCGCACCTGTGCCAGGCGGAAGCGTTGCGTAAAACATAAAAAACTCCCTCGCCGCTGTGGCGAGGGGGTTTAACGCAATAGGGGGAAACGCGGTGGCTTATTGGTCAACCGGAATAACCGCGCCCTGATATTTTTCGCGGATAAAGTCCTGAATCGGCTTAGAGTGCAGCACTTTCACCAACGCGACGATCTCCGGCTTGTTAACGTCGGCCTTGTGCACGGTAATGATGTTGGCGTAAGGGTTATCTACGCCGCTTTCAACCGCGATAGGGTCTTTGATGGGGTTCAGGCCGGCGTCGATCGCGTAGTTGGCGTTAATCACCACCGCATCGCCTTCATCGTTGTTGTACATCTGCGGCAGCAGCGCACCTTCCACGTTAGCCAGGAACTTCAGATGTTTCGGGTTTTCCACCACGTCGGAAATCCGCGCATCCACCTTGCTCACGCCCGGTTTCAGCTTGATCACCCCTTCACGTTCAAAGATAGACAGAATACGGCCTTCTTCAGCCACCGCATCGCGCATGATGATTTTGCCGTTTTCCGGCAGATCTTTCAGGCTCTTGTACTTTTTCGAGTAGATACCGATAGGTTCGATGTGGATGGCGCCGGCGCTGACGAAGTCATAGCTCTTGTCATCGGCGTGGTCTTTCAGCACCGAGTTCAGGTACGGCACGTGTTGGAAGTAGTTAGCGTCGATATCGTGGCTGGCCAGTGCGGTGTTCGGCAGGATGTAGTCCTGGAAGCGTTTGATTTCCAGATCGATGCCTTCTTTGGCGAGGATCGGTTTTGCCTGTTCAAGGATTTCGGCGTGCGGCACGTTGGAAGCGCCCACCACCAGTTTGGTTTGCGCTGCGGCGGTGAAAGACGCCAGCGCCGTCAGCGAAGCGAAGGCTAACATCATGAGTTGTTTTTTCATCGTCATTATTCCTGTTATTAACGTTTATCGAGCAGTGTGGTTACTGTGTCGCCAATAAACTGGATGACGAACACGATCAACAAAATCATCAGTGTCGCCACCAGCGTTACATCACTATGGTTGCGTTGAAAGCCTTCCAGATACGCCAGGTTGCCCAGCCCGCCCGCGCCGATCACGCCAGCCATTGCGGTGTAGCTCACCAGCGCGATCAGCGTGACGGTGATGCCGGAAACCAACGCCGGCGATGATTCCGGCAACAGCACGCGGAAGATGATGGTACGGGTTTTCGCCCCCATGGAGCGCGCCGCTTCAATCACTCCTTTATCCACTTCACGCAGGCCGATCTCCACCAGGCGTGCGTAGAACGGCGCTGCGCCGACGATCAGCGCCGGCAGTGCGGCGTCTGCGCCCAAAATGGTGCCGATCAAGGTTTTGGTGAAAGGGATCAGCAACACGATCAGGATAATGAACGGGATGGAGCGGAAGATGTTCACTATGGCTGAGATCAGCAGGTAGATCGGGCGGTTTTGCAGCAGTTGGCCCTTAGAGGTTAAAAACAGGATCACGCCAAGCACGATGCCCAGGATCAGGGTGGCCAGGCCGGCGATGCCGGTCATGTACAGCGTTTCCAGCGTGGCGTCTAACAGTTGGTCAATACGCAGGTGAGGGAACAGCGACTCAATCATGTTTAACAACCTCAACGGCGATATCCCGTTCTTGCAATAATTCCCGCATCCCGGCGATTTGCTGTTCGCTGCCCACGGTATGAATATACAGTTCGCCAAATGTGCCGTTCAGCGTGTGGCTGATTTTGCCGTGCAGAATATTGATGCTCAGGCCGTAACGTTGGATAACGTCGGAAATCACCGCCTGATGGGTCTGCATGCCGACAAACGTCAGCTTGAAAATGGTGCCCTGCAGGTGTTCGGTCAACTGCGGGTTAAAGCTCTCCTCTGTCTCCTGATATTGCGAAACCTGCTTCACAAACTGCTGGGTGATCGGCTGCTGTGGCCGGGTGAAGACGTCAATCACCGGCCCTTCTTCCACAATGCGGCCATTTTCCATCACTGCGACGCGGTGGCAGATTTTCCGCACCACGTGCATTTCATGGGTGATCAACACGATGGTCAGGTTCAGCTTGCGGTTGATATCCAGCAGCAAATCGAGGATGGCGTCGGTGGTTTGCGGATCGAGCGCCGAGGTGGCCTCGTCGCACAGTAGCACGTCCGGGTTGTTGGCCAGGGCGCGGGCGATGCCGACGCGCTGTTTCTGGCCGCCGCTCAGTTGCGAAGGGTAGGCGTTTTCGCGCCCTTGCAGGCCGACCAGCGCAATCAATTCCGCCACCCGTTGCTTGATGCGCGCTTTGGCGGCGCCGGCAATCTGTAGGGAAAAGGCGATGTTCTCGCTGACGGTGCGCGACCACAGCAGGTTGAAGTGCTGGAACACCATGCTGATTTTCAGGCGCGCCCGGCGCAATTCATCATGGCTGGCCTTGGCAATATCAAAACCATTGATGCGGATACTGCCGCTGGTGGGGGTTTCCAGGCCGTTGAGTAAGCGGATGAGCGTGCTTTTCCCTGCACCACTGTAGCCAATGATGCCGTAGATTTGCCCGGCCTCAACGTTAAGATTGACGTCGTCCACGGCGATTACACGGCCTTGAGCGCTGTCAAAAGTTTTACAAACGTTCGAAAGAACGATCATTGTGACAATAATCCTTAAATAAAAAGTCTACGTATTCCGGTGGCCGCGCATCATACCGTCAGGGCCGGTTTGATAGGAAGACGTAAAAATCATGCTGCCAGGTAAAAATTGCTACCAATCCTACCGGGGCTTGATACCGGCAGGAAGAATGCAATAAGTATTACTTATGCTTCTTTTTTATAATGAGTTATAAAGTATACTAATGATTGAAATCTAAGCGAAAAGCCCGCGGCGTGATTGAGCGCTTGGCCGGCAGGCGTGCCCGGTGAACGGCGGCGGCAAGGTTAAACGCCGCTGCATTCCCATGATAGACTGGCCGCAACAGCAAAGAGGGCCGGGATGGAAACAGTACGCGCAGCGATCGAAAAACAGGTGCACAGCCTAAGCGGGCTAACGCTGGGCGGGATCGACTTTGAAAACCCACCGGGGGATCCGGGGCTGTTCGGGCCGCAGACCACGATCTGGCAGGTGCACGGCGATTTCACCTCAATGCTGTGCGGCGGCGTCAGCGCACTGCTGTTGCAAATGCTGCACCCGCTGGCGCTGGCCGGGGTATGGGATCACTCCAATTTTCGCAACGATATGCTTGGCCGGCTGCGCCGCACCGGCCAGTTTATTTCCGCCACCACCTTTGCGGCCAGCGCCGACGCGCAGCGGCTGATCGCCCGCGTTAAGGCGATTCATCAGCACGTGAATGGCTACGCCGCCGACGGCACGCCCTATGCCGCCAGCGATCCGCAACTGCTGACCTGGGTGCACGTGGCGGAAAGCCGCAGTTTTCTGGCGGCGCACCTGCGCTACCGCAACCCGGCCTTGCCGCCGGCGCAGCAGGATCGCTACTACCAGGAAGCCGCGCGCGTGGCCGAAGCGTTGGGCGCGCGCGATATCCCGGCCAGTTGCGCGGAGGTGGCCGATTATTTGCAGCAGATGCGCGGGCAATTGGTTTGCGACGCGCGAACGCGTGAAGTGGCGCGAATCCTGCTTGGCGCACCGGCGCCCAGCCTGTTGGCGCGGCCGTTCGGCGCCCTGGTGATGCGGGCCGGTATCGATCTGCTGCCGGGCTGGGCGCAGCAGCAACTGGGGCTTCGCCAAGGGGCGATACAGCGCCGGCTGGTGCGTGCCGGCGTGGCCGGCACGGCGAAAGTGCTGCGCGCATCGGTGCGCAACGGCTCCTATCATCGCGCGCAGCGGCGCATCAATAATGCGGCGGCAGACGGGCAACGGCAGGCGTAAGTCTGGCTTTTTCGGACTTTTACGCGTGATCCCGCCTGGCTTTGCGTTTTACACTGGTGAAAACCCATTTATCTGGCGCGCGGCGGTGATTGCCGCGTGGTGACCTATTGAGGCGATATGAACGAGTCTACTGTACTTGCCGAAGTCAGTAACGAGAACCAAACGCTGGTGGCCGTGGTGCAGCAAGATCATCGCGCCGCCTATTTTTATATTTACCCCACGGAAGCGTACAGTGAACGTTTTCAGGTGCGGGCCTGCTGGCTGCGCAACCTGGCCGCAGCGCCGCAGCAGGAAGACCGCGCCGCGCTGGAGATGGGGCAGCCGCCGATGCTGGCCGCCGAGTTTTGCCGCAATCTGGAAGGCGAGGCCCCGCTCAACCCGGAAGGGCTGTTGGTGGTATGGGCGGAGAGCGACGACGGCGCCGCGCTGTGGTATTACGGCCAACTGCTGGCGGTGATCCCGGGCTGGAGCCTGTATATCGACCATTCGGTGTGCTATTCCGCCAGCTGTATTAAAGAAAGCCCGCTGGCCTATCCGCTGGGCTCTGCCTCCACCAACGTGCAGTACGCACAGGCGGAAAATACGCGCCAGTTCTGGCGCAGTTGGCAGCGTGAGGAAGGTAACCCGTGGCCGACGATCCAGCGCGATTACGGCGCCTGCTACGAGCAGCATTTCGGCCCGTCGGTAAAATATTACGCCATCGACCAGGGCAAATGGCCGCCGATGGCGATCACCCAGCACGAGCGCGACGGCATCTATTACTTCCTCACCATGGGGGTCAGCATCCGGCCGATGCCGTGGGTGGATATCCTGTTCAACGACGATGCCGCCCGCTATCGCCGCATGGAAATGGGGATTGCCATTGATGGGCAGTATATGACCGAGGAGAACGCGGTGCAGATGGCCAGCGCGCTGGCTGGCTTTGCCCATGTGCCCTGGGCGCGGCTCACCTGGCTTGGTGAAGGCCACACGCTGGAATCGGAAGTGGCGCCGCAGGGGTATGAAGGCTATGTGCTTTCTTCCGCCTTTTACCCTTACCAGGAGCACCTGAAGCTGCCGGAGCAGTACGGCGATCCGGTCAATATCTTCTGGGCCAGCCCGGTGTTTGAAAATGAGCGGCTGTTGGCGCACGCCACGCCAAACGGCGGGCTCGATCTGGTTAACCGGCTGCGCGCGCAGGGCGTGGACCACATCTTCCGCCCGCGCCAGCCGCTGGCCTAAGCGGGGCGGGCAGGGAAGGCCTATGGGTAAAAAGCGCCATTGCCTGGCGCCCAACGGTCAAAGCGATTGAGAAACCCTGGCCGTCTGCCTATACTGCCGCACATCTTCCCGGCGTGCGGCCGCCTGTCGTGCCCGTAATAAAAGGCTATACCATGATTAACAATGATGTGCTGCGCAGCGTGCGCTACATGCTAAGTATTAACGATGCAAAAATGGCGGAAATCGTCTCGCTGGACGGTTTTAACGTCGATGCCGCTGCGATGGGCCGTTATGTGATCAAGGAAGGCGAGCCCGGCTTTGAACAATGCCCGGATCAAGTGATGGCGCATTTTCTCAATGGCTTGGTGTTCTTCAAACGCGGTAAAGACGACAAATACCCGGCACCGGCGGTGGAACTGCCGGTCACCAACAATCAGGTGCTAAAAAAGCTGCGTGTCGCGTTTGAGCTGAAAGACACCGATATGCACGCCATTTTCAGCGCCGTTGATTTCCGCATTTCCAAGCCGGAGCTGAATGCGCTGTTTCGGAAAGAGGGCACCAAGAACTACCGGCCATGCGGCGATCAGATGCTGCGTTATTTCCTTAAAGGCCTGGCGCAGCGCGTGCGCGGCGCGGCCTAAGCGGAAACTCTCAGGGGGGGATGTTATGCACCGTTTTTGCTCAGCGCCCGCTCGCCAGTGGTGCGCCGCTGAGTTTAACGCACCCCGTTAAGGCCTTTTCACGGCGAAAATCATAACGATATACACTCTAAATAATTCGAGTTGCAGGAAGGCGGCGACGCAGCGAATCCCCAGGAGCTTACTGGAGTAAGTGACTGGGGTAAGCGAGGAAAGCCAACACACCTGCAACTTGAAGTATGACGAGTATAAAGCTGGCACGCCCCTTGCTCTGATGATTCCATCTTGTGTACTAGTTGGAATTCAACGGATGGCCCAGTCTGTAAAGCAATTCGGTTTTACGCTCACCGAATGGCAACGTTTCTATCAAACCCAGCCGGTTGGCGCACGCATTGATGGCGTGCGCACGGTTATCAATGCTCTGCTTGCCAGCCTTGGCGGCAGCGACAACGCCTGGCTGTATCACGCCACCGCGGCCCAGTGTGAAGCCCAATACCAACAGTTGGCACAGCGCCTGGCGGCGGTTGAGGGCGATCTCAGCCGTTTACCCTTGTTTGGCGTGCCCTTTGCGGTAAAAGACAACATCGACGTCGGCGGTTGGCCGACCACGGCGGCCTGCCCGGCGTTCAGCTATCAGGCCGATGCCGATGGCGCCGTGGTGGCCAAGTTGCGTGCCGCCGGCGCCATTGTGGTGGGCAAAACCAACCTCGATCAGTTTGCCACTGGGTTAGTAGGCACTCGCTCACCGCATGGCGCGGTGGTTAACAGCTTTGACAGCCGTTACGTTAGCGGCGGCTCCAGCTCCGGTTCGGCTTCGGTGGTGGCGCGCGGCCTGGTGCCGTTTTCGTTGGGTACCGATACTGCCGGCTCTGGCCGCGTTCCGGCCGGGTTCAACAATATCGTCGGGCTGAAGCCCACCAAAGGCTGGCTTTCAAGCAGCGGCCTGGTGCCGGCTTGCCGGCTGAACGACACCCTTTCCGTGTTCGCCCTGACGGTCGCGGATGCGGCGCTGGTGGCCGAACTGGCCGGCGGCTTTGACGCCGCCGATGCTTATTCACGCCATAACCCCAACACCGCCCCGGCAGATCTGCCGGCAGCGCCACGCTTTGCCGTTCCGGCCGCGCCGGAGTTCTTTGGCGATCGGCTGGCGGAACAGGCATTTCAACAGGCATTGGCACAGTTGCAGGCCATCGGCGCCCAACTGGAACCCATTGATTTCACGGCGTTCCGCGAACTGGCCGAGCAGCTCTATTACGGCCCCTGGGTGGCGGAACGCACCGTGGCGGTGGAGGAACTGCTGCAAAGCAATCCGCAGGCCATCAACCCGGTGGTGCGCGGCATCGTCAGCAGCGGCCTGCAGTACAGCGCCTGCGATGCCTACAAAGCCGAATACCTGCGGGCCGAACTGGCACGCCGCATTCACCTGCAACTGGCGCAGTTTGATGCGCTGGTGGTTCCCACTTCGCCGACGATCCGCACGCTGGCGGAAATGGCCCAGGAGCCGGTGTTATTCAACTCGCAGTTTGGCATTTACACCAACTTCACCAATCTGGCCGATCTCAGTGCGCTGGCGCTACCGGCGCCAATGCGTGCCGACGGCTTGCCGGCCGGCATCACGCTGATTGCACCGGCCTGGCATGACCGGGCGCTGGCGGCATTTGGCCAGCGCTGGCAGCAGGCCCTGGAATTACCGCTTGGCGCTACCGGGCGCCCCTTACCGCCGCCGCAGCCACTGCCATTTGCTGAGAACTACGCACGTGTGGCAGTAGTGGGCGCTCACCTTTCTGGTATGCCGCTTAATTACCAACTGACCGAACGCCAGGCGGTGCGCGTGGAACAGACCACCACCGCTCCGTGTTACCGGTTATATGCGTTGGCCGACACCCAGCCGCCGAAGCCGGGACTGGTGCGGGAAGACGGCGGCGCGGCGATCAGCGTTGAGCTATGGGATATCCCGTTGGCGCGCTTCGGCGAATTTGTGGCTGAAATCCTCGCGCCGCTCGGCATCGGCACGTTGGTTCTGGCGGATGGCCGCCGGGTAAAAGGGTTTATCTGCGAGCCGTGGGCGCTGCAGGGCGCAGAGGACATCACGGAATTTGGCGGTTGGCGCAATTATATCGCGCGGTGACGGGATCCCCTCTCCCTATGGGAGGGGCGAGGGCATCAGTCCCCGTGGTTGCAAACGATGCCGCAGATCCCCTCTCCCTGTGGGAGAGGGTTAGGGTGAGGGCGTCATCGATCCCCTCTCCCTGTGGGAGAGGGCAAGGGGAAAGCGCTATGCAAATTACCAATAACCGAACCAAAGCGCGGCCGGAGGGGCTGGCAGAGCGCATCTACCTGCAGCTCAAGGATGACATCTTCAATTTTCATTTACTGCCGGGCGATCGCTTTAGTGAAAACGAAATTGCGCAGCGTATGGACGTTAGCCGCACCCCGGTGCGCCAGGCTCTGTTTTGGCTGGAGCGTGAAGGTTATGTCGAAGTGCATTTTCGCAGCGGTTGGCAGGTGCGGCCCTTTGATTTCAATTATTTCGAAGAATTATACGACCTGCGCGTGGTGCTGGAACGTGAATCCGTCAGGCGGCTGTGCGCTCGTCCGCCGGGGAAGGTGCCTGCCACATTGGCGGAGCTGGAAAGTTTCTGGATCGCCGCGCCCAGGCTGGAAGACGGCAAGGCAGTGGCGTTAGAGGACGAGCAGTTCCATATGGCGCTGGTGGCGGCGGCGGGCAACGGCGAAATCGCCCGTATCCACCGCGACGTGACGGAGAAAATCTGCATCATCCGCCGTCTGGATTTCACCAAAACGGCGCGGGTCGATGCCACCTACAACGAACACGCCGCCATTTTGCGGGCGATTTTACAACGTCATAGCGAGGAGGCGCTCACGCTGTTAAGCCAACACATAGCCGTCAGTAAAGCTGAAGTACGAAAAATAACCTTGCATATGCTGCATCAGGCACGGTTGGAACAGGAAGGCCGCGCTGTTTAACGATCCGTTTGCCACCTGCTGCGCGGGGTTTGGGCGCCAGGCGGGTGAATTGTTGAATAAAACAGATTCATACACACATCAGGAGTTTTACTATGCAACGTCGTCACTTTATTAAAGCTTTTGCGTTGTCCGCCACCTTCATCGGGATGGGGTTAGCCTTTAACGCACAGGCGGCCGATACCATCAAAGTGGGTATTTTAAGCTCGCTTTCCGGCACCATGGCCATCTCGGAAACGCCGCTGAAAGACATGGCGTTAATGACCATCGACGAGATTAACGCCAAAGGCGGCGTGCTGGGCAAAAAGCTGGAGCCGGTGGTGGTCGATCCGGCCTCCAACTGGCCGCTGTTCGCCGAGAAGGCCCGCCAGCTGTTGACGCAGGACAAAGTGGCGGTGGTATTCGGCTGCTGGACTTCCGTCTCGCGCAAATCGGTGCTGCCAGTGTTTGAAGAACTCAATGGCCTGCTGTTCTACCCGGTGCAGTACGAAGGGGAAGAGATGTCGCCGAACGTGTTCTACACCGGCGCGGCGCCAAACCAACAGGCGATCCCGGCGGTGGAATACCTGATGAGTGAAGACGGCGGCTCGGCAAAACGCTTCTTCCTGCTCGGTACCGACTACGTCTACCCGCGCACCACCAACAAGATCCTGCGCGCTTTCCTGCATTCCAAAGGTGTACAGGATAAAGACATCGAAGAGGTTTACACTCCGTTCGGCTACAGCGATTACCAAACCATCGTCGCCAACATCAAGAAATTCTCCGCCGGCGGTAAAACGGCGGTGGTCTCCACCATCAACGGCGATTCCAACGTACCGTTCTATAAAGAGCTGGCCAACCAGGGCATCAAAGCGACCGATGTGCCAGTGGTTGCCTTCTCGGTGGGTGAAGAAGAGCTGCGCGGCATTGACACCAAACCGCTGGTGGGCAACCTGGCCGCATGGAACTACTTCCAGTCGGTAGATAACCCAACCAACCAGAAATTCGTTGCCGATTGGAAAGCCTACGCCAAGGCGAAAAATCTGCCGAACAACGCCACTGCGGTCACCAACGATCCGATGGAAGCCACCTATGTCGGCATCAAGATGTGGGCGCAGGCCGTTGAGAAAGCCGGCAGCACCGACGTCGACAAAGTGCGTGAGGCCATGGCCGGCCAGACCTTCGCCGCTCCTTCCGGCTTTACGCTGACCATGGATAAAACCAACCACCACCTGCACAAACCGGTGATGATTGGCGAGATCGAAAGTAACGGCCAGTTCAACGTCGTGTGGCAAACCGAAGAACCTATCCGCGCCCAGCCGTGGAGCCCGTACATCGCGGGCAACGACAAAAAGCCGGACTACCCGGTGAAAGGCGGTAAGTAACGGACAGCAGGGGAATTCCCTCTCTTGGAGAGGGCCAGGGAAGGGGGAGAATGCGTTTTCCCTTCATCCTCTCTACGAAGAAGGGCGGCGATCCCAGTGCGGGCCGCCGCCCATTGCGACGAGACAAACGATGAAATTGTTATCCCTAAGCCATCTTAGGCATCTGTGGTTTCTGCTGTGCTGCCTGCCTATGTTCGCGCAGGCCGCGCCAGCCGACGACTTTGCTGCAGCCAGCCGTACGCAGCAGGCGCAACTATTGCAGGCGTGGTCTACCGCGCCTGACGCTTCACGCCTGCCGTTGCTGCAGGGGCTGAAACAGGAAAACGTGGTGATTGACGGCGCCAAGCGCGCGTTCATCCAGCAGGGCGATAAGTTCCTGCCGTTGTCGGGCGATGCCGCCCCGGTAGGCACACCGAAAAAGGTGTGGCTGAATAACCGGTTGCGCAACCTGATCGCCAACGCCTTATCCGCGCATATGCTGGTGAGTAATGACCCGGCGCAGCGCTTGCAGGCGGCCCTGGCCTTACAGCGCGAAGCGCAAAGCGATCAACTGCCGCTGTTGAGCCAACGCCTGGCGGAAGAGAAAGACGCCCAGGTGCACGACGCGCTTGCCGTTGCGTTGGCCAACCTGCAACTGACCGATACCAACCCGCAGGTGCGCCTCAACGCGGTACGCCTGCTGGGCAACTCCGGCGATCCGGAAACCCAGACACGCCTGCAGGCGCTGACCGATAGCGCCAATGAGCCGGATGCGGCGGTGCGTGCCGAAGCGGAAAAAAGCCTGAACAGCGTCAAACACCGGTTGATGCTCGGGGATATTCTCGGCCAGGCGTTTACCGGCCTATCGCTGGGATCGATCCTGCTGCTGGCGGCGCTGGGGCTGGCGATCACCTACGGCCTGCTGGGGGTGATCAACATGGCGCACGGTGAAATGCTGATGCTGGGCGCCTATTCGGCCTACATGGTGCAGAGCTTGCTCCAACAGCTGGCGCCGCAGTGGCTGGCGATTTATCCGCTGGTGGCCTTGCCGGTGGCGTTTGCCGTTACCGCCTGTATCGGCATGGCGCTGGAGCGGGTGGTGATCCGCCATTTGTATGGCCGCCCGCTGGAAACCCTGTTGGCGACCTGGGGGATTAGCCTGATGCTGATCCAACTGGTGCGGGTGCTGTTCGGCACGCAAAACGTGGAAGTGGCCAACCCGGCGTGGCTGTCGGGGGGCATTCAACTGCTGCCGAATCTGGTGCTGCCGTGGAACCGTATTGCGGTGATTGTGTTTGTTGTACTGGTCCTGGTGCTGACCTGGCTGCTGCTGAATAAAACCCGCCTTGGCCTGAATGTGCGTGCGGTCACGCAAAACCGCGCGATGGCGGACTGCTGCGGGGTGCCGACCGGGCGCGTCGATATGCTGGCGTTCGGCCTGGGCTCCGGGATTGCCGGCCTGGGCGGCGTAGCGCTGTCGCAGTTGGGGAACGTGGGGCCGGAACTGGGGCAGGGTTATATCATCGATTCATTCCTGGTGGTGGTGCTCGGCGGGGTTGGCCAATTGGCTGGCACAGTGGTCGCGGCCATGGGGCTTGGCATCGTAAACAAAATCCTTGAACCGCAGATTGGCGCCGTACTGGGGAAAATCCTGATCCTGGCGCTGATTGTCCTGTTTATTCAGAAGCGTCCGCAGGGGCTGTTCGCCTTTAAGGGCAGGGTGATTGACTGATGAGCCAACCATTAACCATAACCGGCGTGCAGAAAGCTCCCCGCCTGGCGCTGGGCATCGGCGCGGTGCTGTTGCTGGCGCTGCTGATCATGCCGTTTCTTGCACTGCTGCCGGCGGATAACCCGCTGGCGATCTCGACCTACACCTTAACGCTGGTCGGCAAGATCCTGTGTTACGCCATCGTGGCGGTGGCGCTGGATCTGGTCTGGGGCTACGCCGGGCTGCTGTCGCTTGGGCACGGCCTGTTCTTCGCCCTCGGCGGCTACGCCATGGGCATGTACCTGATGCGCCAGGCGGCGGGCGATGGCCTGCCGGCGTTTATGTCGTTCCTGTCATGGAGCGAGCTGCCGTGGTTCTGGAGCGGCACCCAGTACTTTGGCTGGGCGCTGTGCCTGATTATTCTGGTGCCTGGCCTGCTGGCGTTTGTCTTTGGCTACTTTGCGTTTCGCTCGAAAATCAAAGGCGTGTATTTCTCGATCATGACCCAGGCGCTGACCTATGCCGGCATGCTGTTGTTCTTTCGCAATGAAACCGGCTTTGGCGGCAACAACGGCTTTACCGGCTTTACCACCCTGCTTGGGTTCCCGATTACCGCCACCGGCACGCGTGTGGCGCTGTTTCTGGCGACGGTGGTGCTGTTGTTCGCCAGCCTGGCGATGGGCTTTGCGCTGGCGCGCAGCAAGTTCGGCCGGGTGCTGACGGCGGTGCGCGATGCGGAAAACCGCCTGATGTTCTGTGGTTACGATCCGAAGGGTTTCAAGCTGTTCGTCTGGACGCTGTCTGCGGTGCTGTGCGGGCTGGCCGGCGCCCTGTATGTGCCGCAGGTGGGCATTATCAACCCGAGCGAAATGTCGCCGACCAACTCGATCGAAGCCGCGATTTGGGTGGCGCTCGGCGGGCGTGGCACGCTGGTGGGGCCGCTGTTGGGCGCCGGCATCGTCAACGGCGCCAAAAGCTGGTTCACCATGGCGATCCCGGAATATTGGCAGTTCTTCCTCGGCCTGATGTTTATCGTCGTCACGCTGTTCCTGCCAAAAGGGGTTATTGGCCTGCTGCGCAGAGGGAAATCACAATGAGCCAGCCACAGATGAACGAAGCGCTCTATACCCAGCCGTTGCCGGCTGATAAAAACCGCCAACAAACCGATCCGGTGCTGGCGTTGGATCAGATCAACGTCAGCTTTGATGGTTTCCACGCGCTGCGCGATCTGTCGCTGCAGATCGGCGTGGGGGAACTGCGCTGCGTGATCGGCCCCAACGGCGCGGGGAAAACCACGCTGATGGATGTGATCACCGGGAAAACGCGGCCGGACAGCGGCCGTGTGGTTTACGATCAAACGATAGATCTGACGGCAAAGGATCCGATGCAAATCGCCCGCGCCGGCATCGGCCGCAAGTTTCAGAAACCGACGGTGTTTGAGGCGTTGACGGTGTTTGAAAATCTGGAGATTGCGCAAAAAACGCAAAAGTCGGTGTGGGCCTGCCTGCGCGCAAGGATGAACAGCGAGCAGCGCGATCGCATCGACGAAATGCTGAAAACGCTGCGGCTGGGGCATGAACGCCACCGGCCGGCCGGACTGTTATCGCACGGACAGAAGCAGTTTTTGGAAATCGGCATGCTGTTGGTGCAGGAACCGCACCTGCTGCTGCTTGATGAACCGGCTGCCGGCATGACCGACGCGGAAACCGAATACACCGCAGAACTGTTCAAATCGCTGGCCGGCAAGCACTCGCTGATGGTGGTTGAGCACGATATGGGCTTTGTTGAAAGCATCGCCGACCACGTGACGGTTTTGCATCAGGGCCAGGTGTTGGCGGAGGGTTCATTGGCGCAGGTGCAGGCGGATGAGCAGGTGATTGAAGTGTATCTGGGGCGTTGATGCTTCGCCTTCGCCTTCGCCCTCACCCCAACCCTCTCCCGCCGGGAGAGGGGGCATTCCGTGCTCCCATATAGCACCGTCGGTTCCCACTTCCATTGGGAGGGCGGCGGTACGTACATGTGGCACCGTCGGTTCCCTCTCCCGCTGGGAGAGGGCCAGGGTGAGGGAGCCGGTACATGCATGTGGCACTGTCGGTTCCCTCTCCCGCTGGGAGAGAGCCAGGGTGAGGGCGCCGGTACATACATGTGGCACCGTCGGTTCCCTCTCCCGCTGGGAGAGGGCCAGGGTGAGGGAGGCGGTACATGCATGTGGCACCGTCGGTTCCCTCTCCCGTTGGGAGAGGGCCAGGGTGAGGGAGGCGGTACATGCATGTGGCACCGTCGGTGCCCTCTCCCATTGGGAGAGGGCCAGGGTAAGGGAGGCGGTACATGCATGTGGCATCGTTGGTTCCCTCTCCCGTTGGGAGAGGGCCAGGGTGAGGGATAGACCATAAGCTAAGGGTAAAAAATGTTACAAGTCAATGAATTGAACCAATACTACGGTGGTAGCCATATCCTGCGCGGCCTGTCATTCGATGCGCAAATCGGCGAGGTGACCTGCCTGCTGGGGCGTAACGGCGTGGGTAAAACCACATTGCTGAAATGCCTGATGGGCCTGGTCCCGGCCAAAAGCGGCACCATCAACTGGCAGGGAAACACCATAAATAACCGCAAGCCGCATCAACGGGTGCAGGCGGGCATCGCCTATGTGCCGCAGGGGCGGGAAATCTTTCCGCGCCTGACGGTGGAAGAGAACATCCTGCTGGGGCTATCGCGCTTTTCCGGCAGTGAAACGAAAAGCGTGCCGGCGCATATCTATGAGTTGTTCCCGGTGCTGGCAGAGATGAAACATCGGCGCGGCGGCGATCTTTCCGGCGGCCAGCAGCAGCAGTTGGCGATCGGCCGCGCACTGGCCTGCCGACCAAGCCTGTTGATCCTCGACGAACCGACGGAAGGGATCCAACCTTCGGTGATCAAAGAGATCGGCGCGGTGATCAAGCAGCTTGCCGCGCGCGGCGATATGGCAATCCTGCTAGTGGAGCAGTTTTATGACTTCGCCGCCGAGCTGGCGGATCGTTATCTGGTGATGTCGCGCGGCAGCATCATTCAGCGCGGCAGCGGCAGCGAGATGGAGCAAGACGGCGTGCGCGGGTTGGTGGCTATCTGATGGCGCAATGAGCGCGGGGCCGTTAACGCCTCGCTATTGCGGCAGCCGTGATTCACGCGTGCATAGCCAACAGGTGTGTGGGTTTTGCAGCGTATTTTCCAACGCGGGAACGGCAACGTCTTTGGCGATCTCTTCTGGCTGCTGCCAGAGGTGGCTAAAATGCGCCCGATAGGTCGCGATGCCAATTGCGTGTAGGGTAAAAAGATCATCAGGGGTTGCCTGGCGTATCAAGAGCATCTGTAGGCCTTCTGTCAGAAAAAGGTATCGCGATTATACCCGTTCAGCGCCGGCGTGTTTGGGCGTTTCGCGCCGGAAGCCAAGCCCGATGATCCGGCCGAACAGGCGCGGCAGCCAGCGGCTGTTGCCCACCCGCTTCATTAGCCCGCCGTTGCTGCGGCTGGGTTGTTTCCCTGGCCGGCGCTGGCTCATTTTTATTTGCAGAAACTGCGTGGCCTTGGTGGGAAAGTTGCGCCGCCGCTGCACGCGTTGCAGGTGCCTGAGCTGCAGGTTACCTTCCAGCAGCGGGGTAATGATGCTGTTGGCGGTGGCGACGGCGTCCTGAATCGCCAGGTTAACCCCCACGCCGCCAATCGGCGACATGGCGTGCGCCGCATCACCAATGCACAACACCCCCGGTTTCGCCCAATGATCCAGCCGATCGATACGGATGCTTAACAATTTTACCTGATCCCAACTGTGGATCTCTTGCAGACGATCGTCCTGGAATGGGGCTATGCCGGCAATGTGCAGCAGGAATTTCTCCAGCCCGTCGGCTTTGATCGCCTCAAAGCTGCCTTTTTCGATCGAGTAGCCGCACTGCCAGTATTCGCCGCGATCGATCATAATGAAATTTTGCTTCGGCCCGGTATGGCCCATCGACCATTCAGGATCGCCCGGCTGCTTGCTCAGCTTCATCCACAGCACGTCGCGCGGCGAACCGAAGGAACGGCTGCTGAGCGCTGCCTGCGCCCGCACCACCGAATTGCGCCCGTCGGTGCCGATCACCAATGGCGCATTGATCTGGATCGGCCCCTGTGGGGTTTGCGCCAACACCCCGCATACCCGTTCGCCGCTGTACAACAGTTGATCCACCTGCGCAGATTTGATCAGCGTGAACTGCGGGAAGGCCGCCGCCTTGGCCGCCAGAAAATTCAAAAACTCCCACTGCGGCATAAAGGCGATGAATTTGCAGCGCGTCGGCAGGTGGGTAAAGTCGGCCAGCGTGATGTCGCGCCCGGCGATCTCGGCATGCAGCTTTTCCGCCTTTTGGTGCGGCAGGGCCAGCAACTCGTCGAGCAGCCCCAACTGGTGCATGATTTCCAGCGTGGAAGGGTGAATGGTGTCGCCGCGGAAATCACGCAGAAAATCGGCGTGTTTTTCCACCACCGTGACGTTAACCCCGGCGCGCGCCAGCAGATAGCCGAGCATCAGGCCCGCGGGGCCGCCGCCGACAATGCAGCAACGGGTGGTGAAAGGCGTGATGGCTGTGTTAGGCATAGCGGCATATCCTGGCGATGGCATCCGGCACATCATTGTGCCGATTATTTGATAATGATTATCAATACCGCGCAAGGTTGTCAATCGATGGCTGTGATTGGTCGAACGGGGCGCTGATGTGCCCGATGGCGTAACATTGGCTGCCGGGGGCGGCATGAGTCGGCAATTCCCGCCATAGCTGCAGGCGCAGCCATTGCCAACCGGCCGGATCGAATGCGATTACTCCGCCCACGGCCTGGTCATCCAACCGATGTTGCCGGCGCAGCGCGGCCAAATCGCTGTAGGGGGCGATTGGCCGGCATTCCTGAGTGGCAAAGCGCGCTTCGGCCAGCGCTGAGCGATCAACTCGCATCTCCCAGGGCAGCCAGTGGCTAACCTGCGGCCAGCCGAAATCCCGGGTCAACGTTGCGAACCCTGGGCTGGCCAGAAAATCACACATGCCGATGCTGCTGTTCCACAGATAAAACGGCGCATAGCGGTTTTCCGCGCTGTGCGATCCCGCCTCGGCGTACAGATAGGCTTTCACGATCAACTGCGGGTAGTTATCCAGTAAATGACCGAAATTGGCGATGCGCTGACGGACGATCGCCATATCGTAATCGGCGGGCAGGGTGAAGCGGTATTGCATGGCAAGCATGGTGGTTCTCCTCAAAAAACGTTGACCGGAACAGAGTGGCACGCCATCGTAATGAATAAAATCGGTATTATTTTGACGAATAGTTTTGAAAATCAGGATGGTTGGTATGGCCAGAATTACGTTCGATCTTGACGACTTGCGCAGTTACGTTACCGGCATTGAGTTGGGCAGCTTTGCCAAAGCGGCCGACCGTCTGGGGCGTTCTACCTCCGCCGTCAGCGCCCATCTGAAAAAACTCGAGCAGCAGGTTGGAGTGCCGATTCTGCGCAAATCCGGGCGCGGTATGGTGATGACGGAAGCCGGTGAAACCCTGCTGGGCTATGCCCGCCGGCTGCTGGAACTGAATGATGAGGCGATTACCGCCGTGCGCGGGCTGGATTTACAAGGCTCGGTACGCCTGGGGTTACAGGAGGATTTCGGCGAAACCTTTTTGCCGGCGGTGCTGGGCCGGTTCGTGCGCGCTCACCCGCAGGTGCGCATCGAGGCGCGCATCGCCCGCAATGGCGAGCTGCTCGACAGCTTGCTGAAAGGGCAGTTGGATTTGGCGTTGGCCTGGGACGGCGGCCAGGCTTCGCCGTATCAGCATCATTTGGGGCAGCGGGCGCTGCGCTGGATCGCCGGGCAACAGGTGGATATCGCACAGTGGCTGGCCGCCGGGGAGCCGCTGCCGCTGGTGGTGTTTGATGCCCCATGCCTGATGCGCAGCGCGGCGACGGACACGCTGGATCGGGCCGGCATTCCGTGGCGGATCGCCTTTACCAGCCGCAGCCTGAGCGGCGTTTGGGCGGCAGTCAGCGCCGGCCTTGGCATTACGCTGCGCACCGGCGCCGGGGTGCCGGCCAGCCTGGTTTGCCTGCCGCCCGGCGTGTTGCCGCCGCTCGGCGACATCGGCGTGGTGTTGCACCGCGCCGACGAAAAACCGGCGGGCGCCATTTTGCGGCTGGCCGATATTATCGCGGAGCGGCTAAACGGCTAGGCCGGTTGCGGTTCGATCGGCTGGTGGCCGTCGAGCGCGCCCCACTGCGCCCATGAGCCGTCATACAGTTTTACCTGCGTGGCGCCCAACGACAGCAGGCCGAACGCCAACACCGCGGCGGTTACGCCGGAGCCGCAGCTGGTGATGATCGGCCCGTTAAGATCGACCCCTTTATCCGTGAAGGTTTTTTCCAGCGCGGGCAGCGTTTTGAATTGGCCATTTTCCAGCAGTTCGCCGAACGGGATATTGATGCTGCCGGGGATATGCCCACGGTGCAGGCCGGGGCGCGGCTCTGGCGCTTCGGCATTGAAACGCGGCGCGGCGCGCGCGTCGAGTATTTGCGCCTGCCCCTCCAGCGCCAGCTCGACCTGCCGCATACTGGCGACCGCATCGGCATTGAAGCGGGCGGTAAAGGTGGCTGCCGGGCGGCTGGCGTTGCCGGTTTCAAGCGCATGGCCCAACGCCAGCCAGCCGTTCAGGCCTTCGTCCAGTACGTAAACGTTTTTCGCGCCGAAGTTACGGAACGTCCACCAGCCGCGCGGGGCAGAGAACTGGTTGCCCTCGTCATAGACCACAATGGTGTGCTTATCGCTGATGCCCAGCGCACCGGCGGCCTGGCTAAAGGCGTCGGCCGAAGGCAGCATGTGCGGCAGATCCGTATTTTTATCCGCGACGTCGTCAATATCGAAGTACACGGCGCCAGGTAGGTGCCCGTGCTCAAACTCGGCCTGAATGTCTCTTTTGGGCTGCAGGCCGGGTGGGGACATTCTCACATCGACAATGGCCAGATCTTCATCGTTGATGTGCTGGGCCAGCCATTGCGGGGTGACCAGAAAAGGTGATTTCATGGTATTGGTTCGCCTGTAGTGATAGCGGGTTTTTTACTATACACCAGGGGGCCGGCGGATGAGATATGATGGCCGCAGGAATCTGGCGTAACGGGCAGGGGGCATCAGGTGCAGCAAAACTTTGACGGCGCAAAAATCGCGCTGTTGCAGGCCGGGCGGGTGCTGGTTTATCAGCGCGACGATAAACCCGGCATCCCATGGCCTGGCTGTTGGGATCTGCCCGGCGGTGGGCGCGAAGGGCTGGAAACGCCGCTGGCCTGCGTGCAGCGTGAGGTGCAGGAAGAATTTGGGCTGGCGATCAGCGCGGGCCAGGTGCTTTGGCAGCGCTGCTACGCCAACCCGCGCGGCGGCATCCTGCCAACCTGGTTTATGGCCGGCGCGTTAACGCCGGCGCAGATCGCCGCTATCCGTTTTGGTGATGAAGGGCAGCGCTGGCAGATGATGCCGGCGGCGGTGTTTATCCAGCATCCGCAAGGCATTGCCCACCTGCGTCAACGGTTGGCGCACTACCTGCAGCTCGCGGCCATATGAGGTTATCAGCCTGGCAGGCTAGCAAACTATTAGCTTGCTAACATGGCAACTTATTAAGCTAGTATCTTATTGGGTTGTTAAGTGAATGTGGTTATGCGGCAGGGAAGCGCGGCGGTAAACGTGTTCCCCTTGCGGGAAGGGGAACACGGGCGGGGTTATGAACGTTGGAAGTCTTCGGCGTCCACATCGTAGCCCGAAGGCTCCCAGCGGATCGCCAGCAGCGCAACCAGGCCGATCAGCGGCGCGAGAGCGATTACCCAGAACACGTCGGTGGCCAGCGTTGCCGAGAGTACCGGGAACAGGAACAGCGACAGCGTTGAGCTGGATCGCATCAGCGTTTGGTTAAAGCCGACGCCAACGCCACGCAGCGAGGTCGGGTAACTTAGCGAGGCAAACGTCATGCTGTGCGAGCCGGGGCCAAAGCCCTGGCCAAGCAGGAACAGCGCCAGCATGCCGATGGAAAACGCCGCTTCGCCGCCGTTGGCTGGGTGGCCGACCACTGCCAGCCCAATCAGCGCCGCCAATTGGCACATATAGCCCAGCACCGTCAGTTTCCAGGCTCCCACTGCGGGCACCAACCGCACGGCAATCAAGCCGCCGACAAAGGCAAACAGCAGGTTGAGCGCCAGCGAGAACAGAATGGTGCTTAGCATCGACTGCGCCAGGAAACTGGAAAGGATCACCGGCAGGCCAAAGGCGACGGCGTTATAGGCAAAAGAAGAGGCAATGGCGATAACCGTCGCCAGCACCGTGCGCCGCAGGTAAACGCCTTGCAGCAGGGTGCCGTAGTTGCGCCATGAGGCGCGCCGCGCCTGCACCGGCCGGCCCTGTTCAGCGTCAGCAGTAACTTCAGCATTGATATTGTACGAGCGCCGCAGGATCGCGGCCGCGCCCTGCAGATCGCCCTGGTTGGCGGCCCACACCGGCGATTCACTCATATAGCGGCTGCGGATGGCGATAATCAGCAGCGCCGGCACGGCGCCAAAGCCAAGGATCAGCCGCCACAGCCAGTCGGTATGGCTTTCCGGCAGCACGCCATACAGCAACAGCACCAGCAGGTAGGAAATACTGATTGCCGCATACCAGGTGGGGCACCACATGGCGATGCGCGCCGCTTTGTTGCCGCGGCCGGAAAGGCGCGAGAACTCGGCCAAAAACGCCATCGCTACCGGCAGATCGATCCCCACGCCCAGCCCCATCACGAAACGCGCGCCGCCCAGCACCCATTCATTGGGCGCGAAGGCGCAGGCCAACGCAGCGAAGACGAAGAAAAACATATCCGCCATAAACACGCGATAACGGCCGATTTTGTCGGTCAGGTAGCCGCCGATAAATGCACCGATGATGGCGCCGAAGGTAATGGCAGAGGCAACCAGCCCGGTGCCGGTTGGCGAGAGATTGAACTCGCGCGCCACGTCTTTAATACCGAACGCCAGCGCGCCCAGATCGTAAGCGTCCAAAAATACGCCGCCCAGCGCGATGGCGACCACGATACGCGCGTCGTTACGCTTGGCGGCGCCGCCGTTGACCAAATTGGCCACATCGGCGGCGTTGCGGATGGGGACGGCTGCCCCGGTTATCCCTGTAGAAGATGTGACGGTGGGCGCCACAATGGTTGTCGACATAATAATTCTGCTTGTTAGATAAAAAAAGAAGCATAACGGCGGGGAATACGTCATAACCAATTCTTTTTTGTTATAACGATACAACCAAAAGGCGTTGAAAATTAATCTATTGGCCGCTAATCGCGGTTAAGTAAAACGCAGTACGGCTTTTATCGCGTCGCCGGATTTCGCTGCCGCCAGCGCCTGGTTGATGGCGTTGAAAGGGTAATGCGTGATCAAACGATCGAAAGGAAAACAGCCCTTTTGCCATTGGGCGATCAGGTAGGGGATAAAGCGCTGCGGGATGGCATCCCCTTGAATAACGCTGATAATTTTCCGCCCTTCGGAAAGCCGCATTCCGCCGCCGCCAGTCAACCGCACCAGAGTGCCGCCGGGGCACAGCACCTGCTGGCCCAGCTCATCCAGCATACGGCTGCCGGTGGTATCCACCACGTAGTCCCAGGCTACGCCAAGGGCGGTAAGCGCCGCCGGCAGCGCGGGGTCATCGCCGGCCAGCGTGGTGGTGGCGCCCAGTTCTGCCGCCAACTGTAGCCGTTGGGGCAGCAGATCGACGGCGGCGATATTGCCCGCCTGGCGGATAGCCGCCGCCATGATCGCCGCCAGGCCGACCGTACCGGCACCCAGGATCAGTACATTCTCGCCGGCCTGCAGATTCAGCGAATTGATAATGGTGCCCGCCCCGGTCTGCAACCCACAGCCGAGCGGCGCAATCACCTCTAGCGGCAAATCCGGCGCAACCTTCACCAGATTACGCTCGGTGACCAGCGCATGGGTGGCGAAGGCGGATTGCCCGAAAAAGTGGCCGTGCAGCGGCGGGTAATAACCACTGCTGCCGTCCAGGCGCTGAAAATCGAAGTTCAACTGCCAGAAGTTTTCGCAGTGAGCCGGGCGTTGCTGCCGGCAAGCGGGGCACTGGCCGCAGGATTGATAAGACAGCACCACTGCATCGCCAGGCTGCACGCTGCGCACCTGTTTGCCCACCTGCTCAACGATGCCGGCGCCTTCATGGCCGAGTATCGCGCCCGCCATAGCGCCGGCGCAGCAACTGAGATCGGTATGGCAAATGCCGCAGGCTACCAGGCGTACCCGCACTTCATTAACCCGCGGCGGGCGCAGGCGCAAAGGGCGGAAAACTAACGCTTGCCCGTGGGCAGCGGTTACCGCCGCCTGGCGTTGACGCGCATTCATTTTTCAGTCTCTGCCTGATAGATATGGGCTTGTTCTCTTCAGTATAGTTTTGCTCTTCGCTATTGGCGGCGAAAGCTCACGCGGCGGATGCTGATTTCCTGCCGGGTTTGCGACAGTTGGCCGATTGCGTGTGCGTTCTGTTGGCTATGATTATCACTGGGTGGTTGAAACGTCAGGGGCGCTGTCTGGCCGTCGGGCATCAGCCGGCGTGGGCACTACGCATTTCTGCGCTAAGGGGGTCTTATGCAGGTATCTTTGCCGATGTATGGCGTCGGCCGCCAGCAGGTCGCATTGTTCTGGCATGCGCTGCGCGCCAGGCTGTTGGAGCTCGGCTTGCCGGACGCGCCGGCCGCGTTGAGCTGGCCGCAGGATCTCTTGCTGCACTGGCAGCAGCCAGACCTGCTGCTAAGCCAAACCTGTGGTTATACGCTGGTGAAATATTTGCCGCACGTCAAACTGGTCGGCACCTACCATTATCGGGTCGAGGGCTGTAACGGCGCAAACTACAGCAGCTGGTTGGTTGTGCGGGCAGATGCCCCCGGTGAGCGGCTGGCGGATTTCCGCGGCCGGGTGGTGGCCTATAACCACGCCGATTCCCAGTCAGGCTATAACAGTCTGCGGGCGCTGGTGGCGCCGCTGGCGGAGAATGGGCGTTTTTTCAGCCGCGCGGTGGTTACCGGCAGCCATGAAAATTCCGTGCGGGCGATTCAGCTAGGGCTGGCGGATATTGCCGCCGTTGATTGCGTGAGCCTGGAGCTGCTAAAGCGCGCGCAGCCGCAGGCGCTGGCGGGGGTGAAAATCATTGGCCGCACGGCGTCGGTGCCTGGCATGCCGCTGATTACCGCCGCCGCCACGACGGCGGAACAGCTGGCGATTTTGCGGGCGGCGGCCAGCGCGATGGTTAACGATCCGGCCAGTGAGAGCCTGCTGATCGGGGACTTCAGCCTGATACCGCGTTCAGCGTATCAGGCGATCGCCGATCAGGAGCAGCACGCGGCGGCGTTAGGGGTCAGTATGCTTTAACAGCCAAAGAGGTTACTGCTGATCCTGTTGGCTCGGCATAGGCAGCACGGAAGGCGCCTGGCTGTTGGTTTCCTGCGGCGTGGTGGAGCGGGTGTAGATATTCAGCCCGGCCAGGAAGACACCGCCAAGCGAACCGAAGGCGCACAGGGCGATGATGATGATAAACGCTTTTTTCCGCATGGGAGTCGATCGCTGGTTGCTCAGATAAGGGGCCGATTATAGGCTTTTCCCCTGTTGAAACAAACACCATTTTTTGTGGTGGTTTAGTCGCCCGGGCCGCTTTCCCCGGCGCTATCATCAGCGCTTTAACAAGGGATAACTGATTAACGGCAGGTAAACCGCCCAACTGGCGGACAGCACCAATAGCATCAGTTGCGGCGCGATACCGGGGGCGATGGCCTGCAATTGCCAACCGGCCAGGCCGGTGAGAGGGCCGCCGATAGCGCCGGCGACCGCCAGTGCCATCAGGGTGCTTTGCAACTGCGGCAGCAGCCAGTACCACCAGCAACTGAAGGTTAGCCAAAGCGCCCCCGCCCACAGCGGCAGCGCCGGTTGGCTGACGTAGGCCACCACGCCGGCGTAGTGCCAGGCGGCATCCATCGCCATCCCCAATGGCGCAGCCAACAGCAGCCAGCGCCGTTGCCGGCCATAGGGCAGCAGCGGCGCCAGCAGTGCGCCGCCGATCAGTAAAACTTCGGCGCGTTCGCGGCCAAGTACTGCCAGCGCCCAGTAAACGCAGAACCCCAGGGTAACAAGCCAAAAGCCTGCGCGCAGCTTCATCATATCCACCGTGTTTGTGACTGGTATGAGGCAAAACGTGTCGCCTAAACATCCCGCCCGCAGGGGCTGGTTGCCTGGCGTATTGAGCAATGAACCGCTAGCGCCGTGAAATACGATAGGCACAGCGGCGCGCACCGGACAAAATGTGTTCGCTGCGCTCCACATGCGCCTGCAGAACCTCGGCGAAGACGCTCAGCTCCGCACGGCAAAAGCCCTGGCAAACGCTGGCCGCCGCGCAGATCGGACAGTGGTTTTCGATCAGCAAAAACGTGCCGTCTTCCTGTTCATGCCATTCGGCCATGTAACCTTCGCGGCAGCGGATCGCCGCCAGCCGCGCGACGCGCTCCTGCAGCCTGGCAGCCCCGACCATCGCCTGTTTGTAGTTGATGCGGGTATCCTGCTCGCGGGCTTCAATCAACAGTTCAAGCGCCTGTTCGCCGAGCTTATCACGGACGTTTCGCAATAGCTGGACGGTCAATTCCGAATGTGTGTCTGGAAAACGGGCGTTGCCGGCCGGCGTCAAGTGCCAGATCTGCAGCGGCCGGCCCACACCGCGCGTTTGGGCGACGGCTTCGACCAGGCCTTCTTTGGCCAGTTTGACAAACTGCTGGCGTGCCGCCTCGCCGGTCGTTCCCAGCATTTTTCCGGCTTCGGCGGCCTGTTGCGGGCCCTGGGTTTTTAATAATGTCAGTAACCGTTCACTGACGGAATGTGCGGAAGAGTCACCATGTCCTAACGTGTTTTTTGCCATATTTTCCGCAGCACCTTGATTCTTCATGATTAATTCATGATAACGCTAGCGCACTATCAGGGTTAACTCAATGTCATTACTCTGAAACCGCATTGCCCGGCAGCTGCCGCCGGGCAATTTTGTACAAAACGGCGCATACCAGTGAATGATAGGCTGTGTATCATTATCGATCGTGCAGGAAATGCTGCCCCGCACGGCGGCAATCCGTGTTATGCAGTGGAGAGAGGGTTATGCAAAGCAAGCTCCGGCGCGGCCGCCGGGAGCAGACGAATTTTATGCACGTGGACGATCTGGGCGGGTTGGAAGTTTTACAAGCCAGCTACCAGCGCCAGACCTTTGCACGCCATAGCCACGAGGGGTTCTGCGTGGGGGTGATTGATGAAGGCGCCCAGCGCTTCTACCGTACCGGCGGGGAGCACGTCGCCCCGCTGGGCAGCATTATTCTGGTCAATGCCGATGAGATCCATACAGGCAGCGCGGCGACGGAAGGCGGTTGGGCCTATCAGGCGATGTACCCAACGCCGGAGATGCTGGCATTTTTATCGCGCGATCTCAAAACCAGCGCCGGGGCTATCCCTTACTTTCCCAACCCGGTGGTGTATGACGCCGGCCTGGCGGGGCAGTTGCGCCTGGCCTTCACGCTGCTGCACAGCAATGAAAACCGCCTGTTGAAAGAAACCATGGTGTTTTCAGCGCTCACCTGGTTGATGTTGCGCCACGCCAAAAGCCGCGGTGAACCCGCCGCGCAAAGCCGGGCGCAGGCCCAGGTGGCGCGTATCAAGACGTTTTTGGACGACTACCCGGAAGCCGATGTTTCCCTGCTGGAACTGGCGGAGCGCGTGGCGCTCAGCCCCTACTACCTGCTGCGCCAGTTCCAACAGGTGACCGGCCTTCCGCCGCATGCCTACCAGATTCAGGCGCGTCTGCGTAAGGCTCGCGGCATGCTGAAAGCCGGCTATAGCGTGCTTGATAGTGCGCTGGCCTGCGGTTTTCACGATCAAAGCCATTTCCACCGCCATTTTCGTCAATCGATGGGCGTGACCCCCGGTGACTATGTAAAGTCTCTGAAATAATGTGCAATTGGGTGCAAGATCTCCTGCACCTGGCCGCATTACGCTGTTCTCCGAATAATCAAAGGAGAACACCATGCATAAACTTTCCTCTCCCGGCGGCATGTCGGCACGGCTCCCCAGCGCATTACCCCGCTGGCGCCCTGCGTTGCAAGGGACCGTGGCGATGCTGCCGCTGTGCCTGGCGGTTTTGCCCTGGGGCATACTGGCCGGTTCGATGGCGGTGGAAAGCGGCCTGACGGCGGCACAGGGGCTGGGCATGTCGGCGATCGTTTTTGCCGGGGCATCGCAGTTGGTTGCCATGGGCATGATGAAAAGCGGGGCCAGCGTGTTGGCGATCGTCGTCTCCACGTTCTTCGTTACCGCGCAGCATTTTCTGTATGCGCTGCGGCTGCGTGACCGCATTTCCCCCTTGCCGCTGCGCTGGCGCCTGCTGCTGGGTTTTTTGCTTACCGACGAACTGTTTGCGCTGACCGGCGATCGGTACCCCGCGCGTTTCAACCGTTGGTATGCTTTGGGGGCGGGGCTGATGTTTTATCTGTGCTGGTTTTTATCGACCGGGTTAGGCGTATTCGCCGCCGATCGCGTGGGCGATGTGGGCCGCTATGGCCTGGATTTTTCCATTGTCGCCACCTTTATCGCCATTGTGGTGCCGAGGGTATGCAACCTGCCGATATTGGCCTGTGTGCTGACCGCGCTGGGCCTATCCATTGCGCTGCACGCTTATCAGGTACCGGGGGCGTTGGTGCTTGCAACCGTAGCGGCAATGCTGGTTGGGCTGTTATGCAGCAGGGGGCAGGCGTGATTTGGCTGACGATTGCCCTGATGGGGCTGGTGGTGTTTTTTAACCGTTATTGCTTCCTGGCGCCGAACATACCGCTGCGGCTGCCGCCCCGCATCAAGGCGTTGCTGGGATTTTCGGCGCCGGCGGTGCTGACGGCGATATGCGGGCCGATTGTGGCATTCGACGGCGATCAGTGGCGCGCCCTGCCGGACAACCCTTACCTGTGGGGCGCTGTGTTTGCCGTTATCCTGGCGTTTTTCCTGCGCAATATGCTGGCGGCGGTGGCGCTCAGCATGCTGATTTTTATCGCGCTGTGCGGCGTAATGTAATGCCGGTTGAGCGGGGGGCGCTTCCCTCTCCGGCGGGAGAGGGAAAGGCGGCGGTTTATTGCCCGCTCCAGGCGCGGATCGCCTGTTGGCGCACCTGCAGCTTTTGCTCCGGCGTTAGCGTGTTGTATCCCGGGGCCATCCCGCTTTCCCAGTCGCCATACAACGGGTTGGGCAGCACGATGAACTCGGTTCCAAACTTGTCCTGATGGGCGCTGACGAATGCCCGGCGCTGCGCGTTATCTTTGTGGTAGGTGGCGGCGCCAAAGTCGTTCAGGTTATCCCCGGCGTAGACCACGATGTCGTAACCCGCGTTCTTGATGCGATCAAAGCGCGCCTGCTTGTTTGAGCTATCCTGGCTAAGCAATACCGTGTGTTCCGACATACCGGTGAAACCGAGCTTCTGCATATTGGCGACGGTGGCCGCGTATTCCGATTGTTTACGGTTGGACACGTAGAACATGGTGCCGCCATGGCTGTTAACGTAGTTGGCGAACTGCACGGCGCCTGGCACTGCCAGCGCCTGCCCGGTTTGCGACCATGCGGCCCAGCTTGCGGCGGCGAAGGGTTTGCCCTGCTGTGCCTGCCAGCCGGAATAGGCGCTGTTATCCAGCATGGTTTCATCCAGATCGACCACGACCGCTTTTTTCTTGCCGGCCGCCGGTTTGGCCTGATCGAACGCGCGCTGCGCGCTGTTGAAGGCCTGGTGCGCAAGCGCCTGATATTCCCCGGACTGCTGGAACCAGTTCACGGCCAGAACCGATTGATCCGCCAGCCGCTGCTGCGCGGGTTGCTGAGCACAGCCTGCCAGGGTGAGTAAGGCGATACCGGTGGCGGCACCAAGGGCGATCTGCTTGAAACGTATTTTTGCCATATCAAGGATAACTCTTTGTTGGTTGTTATGGTGGCCGGGCAGGGGATGCCGGCGCAGGGCGGTAGTATCATCATGATGAGTGCGGCGCGATGCATAAGCCGGAATTAGCCTATACCCGTTTGTTTTATCAGGCAAGTTTGGCATTTAGCGGGGCGAACAGGGAAAAAATAAAAAAGCCGGGTGCAGCGCCCCGGCGAAATAAAAACGAGTAATAAGATGAAGCAAACGCAGTGGTTTAGAACTGATAGGTCAGCGCGACGGCGACTACGTCGTCGTTTTTCAAGCCAAGTTTGTTATTGTCGTCAAGACGGTTGATTTTATAATCAACATAGGTAGACATGTTTTTGTTGAAATAATAAACGGCGCCGACATCAATATATTTCACCAGATCGGCATCGCCGACGTTTTCGATGTCTTTACCTTTTGATTGAACATACGCCAACGATGGGCGCAGGCCGAAATCAAACTGGTATTGCGCGACCACTTCAAAACCCTGCGCTTTATTGGCGAAGCCGCTAACGCTGGTTGAGGTGTTGTTAATTTGCGCAGTGCCGGAAATTGGCGCCAGGTTATGGCTTTCGGAATATGTCGCTGCCAGGTAAAGGTTGTTGTTGTCATATTTCAGGCCGGTTGCCCAAATATCCGCTTTGTCACCTTTGCCGTAGGTACCGAGTTTTTGCGTGGTGGTGCGGTTGGAGGAGGCGTATGCGGCACCTACGCTAATCCCGTCAACAATTTCGTAGCTGGAAGAAATCCCCCAGCCGTCGCCGTTTGCCTTGCTGGCGGAACGGCCGTCGTTTTCATTTTTGCCTTGGTACTGTACGGCGAATTTCAGGCCGTCAACCAGGCCGAAGAAGTCGTTATTACGGTAAGTGGCCACGCCATTAGTACGGCCAGTCATGAAGTTGTCGGTTTTGATGTAAGCGTCGTCACCGAACTCTGGCAGCATATCGGTCCAGGCGGCAACGTCATAAATAATACCGTAATTACGGCCGTAGTCGAACGAACCAAGATCTTTGTATTTCAAACCGGCGAAGCCAAGACGGGTTTTGGTGTCTGTGGTGCCTTCGGATTCAGTGTGGTTGGCAGCAATCTGATATTCCCACTGGCCGTAGCCGGTCAGTGCATCAGTAATTTGAGTCGCGCCTTTAAAACCGATGCGGACATAGGTTTTATCACCATCATTGCTGGTGTCATCGGAAAAATAATGCAGTGCCTTTGCTCGGCCGTAAAAATCAAGTTTATTGCCATCTTTATTGTAGATTTCTGCTGCCTGGGTCGCTTGCGCAATTAAAAGTGCCGGAATAATAACGGCCAGAAGATTACGTTTCATGGTTTTTCCTGCTTTATACGATTGAAAGACGCTTCTCATCATCAGTTGATGCTGTCGAAATTATCGCAGCGCAGAATTTTTACCAATTTATTGTGATGTATTTATGACAAAAGATTTATTTCTATGTGGATATCTAAATACGGGCTACAAACGGTGTTTTTTTGTACTGCCAATCTGGCAGGTAAGACATTTATTTTTGTGTGGGTAATTACACAACCCACAGGACGTGAATTAGCGGAAACGTTTCAGCAAACTAGGATCGTCGTGCCAGCAGAGGCACTGTTTAACCTGATAAGGAAATTGATAGACATGAAATATTCACACAAAAAAATAGCATTAAGCGCCTTGGCGTTGTGTATCGGCAGCCATTTTCCGGCGGCCTTTGCCGCCGACAGCCGCAGCGTAAAAACCCCGGTGATCCCGGCCAGTTGCAGCGTGCTTAGCGCCACCAACGGCGATGCGACGACGAGTATTCAAAAAGCGCTGAACGCCTGCGCCAAAGGCAAGAGCGTGCGCCTGATCGCCAAAGGCAGCGCGAACAAATTCTATGCCGGCCCCTTGCAACTGCCTTCCGGGGTGGGGCTCTGGGTTGATCAGGGCGTCACGCTGCTGGCCAAGGCTTCTCCAACGGCGTTTGATAACGGCGGTAAGACATGCGGCACGCTGGATAAATCCGGCAAGGGCTGCCAGGCGTTTATCACCGTCAGCGGCGCCACCGGCAGTGGGATTTACGGCAAAGGCACCATCGACGGCCAGGGCGGCGTGGTTATGGAAGGGAAAAATCAAAGCTGGTGGCAGTTGGCGACGGAGGCAAAAACCAAGAAGCTGAGCCAGAATGCGCCGCGCCTGATTCAAATCAACAGTTCCAGGGATATTAAGCTCTACCAGATCACGCTGAAAAACTCGCCTAACTTTCACGTGGTTAGCGATCGGGTGGACGGGTTAACCGCCTGGGGGATCACCATCAATACGCCGGGAACCGCTCGAAATACCGATGGGTTTGATCCGATCTCCTCGCAGAACGTGACGCTCATCAACAGCAGCATCAGCACCGGGGATGACAACGTGGCGATAAAAGCCGGCAATAACGGCCCAACGCGCAATATCTCTATTGTGAACAATAAATTTGGCGTTGGGCACGGCATGTCGATCGGCAGTGAAACCAACGGCAGCGTCAGCGGCGTTGATGTTAACAACCTGACGTTAAACGGCACCACTAGCGGGCTGCGGATCAAAAGCGATCGCACCCGCGGCGGCGTGGTTTCCGGCGTGAAATACAACCAGGTATGCATGCAAAACGTGAAAAACCCGATCGTCATGGATACCCAGTATGAGAACAACACCACGGGCAACCGGGTGCCAACCTTCCGGGATATCACGTTGGCCAATGTGACCAGCGTAACCTCGGGGGCGGTGCTACTGCGCGGCATCAGCAGCGCTAACCCAATTGCGCTGACGCTGCAAGGCGTTTACCTGGCGAAGGGCACAACCTTTAGCCAAAGTAATGCCACGTTAAAAGGCAGTTTTTTGATTACGCCGGCGGGGAAAACCTGCGCTAATTGATAAAGCGGCCGCAGACAGCCGGGGCTGAGCAGGCGGTAGGTTTATAATCCTGTTTTTATAAACCATCAATGCAAAAAATCCCGATATTCACCACTGTACCCGGCGGGTAGGGTAATTGCTATTGCACACAACAGGAGGATTATCATGCATAGCAAACACACCGCCGGGCAACAGGCTTTCGGTGATATCGCCCCGAAGCTGGCCGAGCTGAGCGATCGCGTTTTGTTTGACGATATCTGGCAAAGGCCGGAACTGACCCGCCGCGAACGCAGTTTAATCACCGTTGCCGCACTGGTGGCTCTGAACCGCGTGGAGCAATTGCCTTTCCACCTGCAACTGGCGCAGCGCAATGGCGTGAATATGGCGCAACTGGCGGAAGCGATCACTCACCTGGCGTTTTATGCCGGTTGGCCGGCTGCGGCCTCGGCAATCGCGCGCCTGCGCGATCTGGGGGAGTAAACCATGCCTTTCACCCGTATCGCCCTGCAACGGGGCAAATCGAGCGACTATCTGCATACCCTGTCCGAGACGTTGCACCAGGCGCTAGTAGATGTGTTTGACGTGCCCGCGGCGGATAAATTCCAGGCGATCGATCAGTACTCACCGGGCGAACTGATATACGATCGTGATTAGCTCGGCGGGCCGCGTTCTGCGGATTATACTCGTCATACTTCAAGTTGCAGGTGTGTTAGCTTTCCTCGCTCACCCCAGTCACTTACTTATGTAAGCTCCTGGGGATTCGCTGCGTCGCCGCCTTCCTGCAACTCGAATTATTTAGAGTATATACACTGTATTATATTACCAGCGGCCGCCCGCGCAGCACGGCCACCAAACAGCGTTTTTATCAGTGCCTTACTACGTTGCTGGCGCAGAACCTGCAATTGCGGCCAGAAGATGTGATGGTAATCATTGCCTGCACGGAGGCCGATGCATGGTCCTTTAGCGCGGGGCGCATCGCAATGTTGCCAGGCCAGCCGTAACTCGGGCTGACGCCGCGGGTGGTCTGTGGGACAATAGCGCCATCATTTCGTTTAGATAAGAGTTGAATGGCGCTCACCACCTCAGTAAAAAATCAAATAGGCCAGTGGTACAAAGCCCTGCAGCAGCAAATACCGGATTTTATTTCCCGCGCACCGCAGCGCCAGATGATCGCCGAAGTGGCGAAAACCCTGGCCGGCGACTATCCGCGCCATTTGGCGATCGAAGCGCCAACCGGCGTCGGCAAAACGCTGTCATACCTGATCCCGGGCATCGCCGTCGGGCGTGACGAAGGCAAACCGCTGGTGGTCAGCACCGCCAACGTGGCGCTGCAAGACCAGATCTACAGTAAAGATCTGCCGCTGTTGAAAAAAATCATCCCCGATCTGAAATTCACCGGCGCGTTTGGCCGTGGGCGCTATGTTTGCCCGCGTAACCTGGCGGCGATGAGTACCGACGCGGCGGAGCAGGGCGATCTGATGCTGTACCTGGATGAGGAGGAGCTGGCGCCGTCCAGCGGTGAAGAACAGGCGCAATGCCAAAAGCTGGCCAAGGCCCTCAGCCGCCACGAGTGGGACGGGCTGCGCGATCACTATGCCCAAAGCATTAACGATGCGCTGTGGGGCAAACTGAGCACGGACAGGGCCAACTGCCTGGGGCGCAACTGCCACTATATTCGCGAGTGCCCGTTTTACCTTGCGCGCAAGGAAATTGAGAGCGCTGATGTGGTGGTTGCCAACCATGCGCTGGTGATGGCGGCGCTGGAAAGCGAATCGGTGTTGCCGAACCCGAAAGAACTGCTGCTGGTGCTGGATGAAGGCCACCACCTGCCGGAAGTGGCGCGCGACGCGTTGGAAATCGAAGGTGAAATCACCGCGCTGGCCACCAATTTGCAGCTTGATCTGATCGTGCGCCAGGTGGAGCAATGCATCACGCAGTACCGGCCAAAGAACCCGCCGGGGTTATCCAACCCCGAGCGGTTGAAAAACCATTGCGAAGAGATGCGTGAACTGGTGCAGACCTTTGAGCACCAGGTGAGCGCTTACCTGCCGGGCGACAGCGTTGCCGCCGAGCATCGCTTTGAAATGGGGCAGTTGCCGCCAGAGATGATCGAGATCTGCAACCGTTTATTCAAACTGACCGATGCGCTGCGCGGCCTGGCGGAGTTTATCCTCAACGATCTGACCGAACAAAGCGGCAAGCATGACATCATGCGCCTGCACCGGGCCATTTTGCAGATGAACCGCACCTCTGGCTATCTGGACGCGATGACCAAACTGTGGCGCCTGGCGGCGCTGGAAAAATCCTCCAACGCGCCGATCACCAAGTGGGTAACGCGCGAACAGCGCGATAACGTCACCCACCTGTATCTGCACTGCGTCGGCATCCGCGTGAGCGATCAACTGGAAAAACTGCTGTGGCGCAATGTGCCGCATGTCGTGGTCACGTCGGCCACGCTGCGTTCCCTGAACAGTTTTGCCCGCCTGCAGGAAATGAGCGGGCTGAATGAGAAGGCCGGCGATCGCTTCGAAGTCCTGGCTTCACCGTTCAATCACATTGAGCAGGGGAAAATCGTTATCCCGCAAATGCGTGTTGAACCGGTGTTGGCCCATGAGGCGGAGCATCTGGAAGAGATGGCCCGCTGTTTTCGCGCCGAGGTGGCCGGTGGGCAGCATAAAGGCATGCTGGTGCTGTTTAGCAGCAACCGTGCGATGCACACCTTTCTCAGCTATGTCTCCGATTTGCGCCTGATGCTGTTGGTGCAGGGGGATCAGCCGCGTTACCGGCTGGTGGAAGAGCACTGCAAACGGGTGGCGAACGGCAGCGCCAGCGTGCTGGTTGGCCTGCAGTCTTTTGCCGAAGGGCTAGATTTGAAAGGCGAATTACTGACCCAGGTGCATATTCACAAGATTGCTTTCCCGCCGATCGACAGCCCGGTGATCCTCACCGAAGGGGAGTGGCTGAAATCGCTTAAGCGCTATCCGTTCGAGGTGCAAAGCCTGCCCAGTGCGTCTTTTAATCTGATCCAGCAGGTGGGGCGCCTGATCCGTAGCCTGCAGTGTCGCGGTGAAATCGTGATTTACGATCGCCGCCTGCTGACCAAAAATTACGGCGCCCGCCTGCTGGCCGCATTGCCGGTGTTCCCGATCGAACAGCGCGCGGTGCCGGAGGCCGACAAAGCGCACCTGGCGGCGCTGAAATCCGCCGCGGCGGCGACGAAAAAAGAGAAAAAGCCCGGCAGTCCTTTTGCCCGGCGGCGCCGGCGCTGATGATTGCCATGTACAACTGTGCAGCGGGTAACTCATAATTGTGCGCAAATACGTGAATAAGGCCTGCTTGCAGCAGGCATACCAGGGGAACCCCGCCATGGATTACACCAAAATTATCAAAGAAATCGGCCGTGGCAAGAATCACGCGCGCGATTTGGATCAGGAAACCGCTTTCCAGCTTTATCAAGCGATCCTGGCCGGCGATGTGCCGCCCTTGGAACTGGGCGGCGTGTTGATCGCGCTGCGTATCAAAGGCGAAGCGGAAACCGAGATGCTCGGCTTTTATCACGCCATGCAGCAGCAGGTGATGCAACTTTCTTTGCCGCAGGGCAAACCGATGCCGGTGGTATTGCCGAGCTACAACGGCGCGCGCAGGCAGGCGAACCTTACGCCGCTGCTGGCATTGCTGTTGGCCAAAGTCGGCCTGCCGGTGGTGGTGCACGGGGTGATCGACGATCGCACCCGAGTGACCAGCGCGGAAATTTTCCGGGCGTTGGGCATCCCCTGGTCGGAAGACGCGGCCCATGCCCAGCAGCGGCTGGAAGCGGGCGAACCGGTATTTATCCCGGTGAGCGCACTGTCTGCGCCTTTGGAACGCCAGCTCGGCCTGCGCTGGCGTATGGGGGTGCGCAACAGTGCGCATACGCTGGCCAAACTGGCCACGCCGTTTGGCGCCGCCGATGTGCTGCGCATCGCCAGCGTTTCCCACCCGGAATATGTGGAGCGCGTCGGTTCGTTCTTCCGCCAGATTGGCGGGCGTGGGTTACTGATGCACGGCACGGAAGGCGAAGCCTACGCTAACCCGCAGCGTTGCCCGCAGATCCATTACATCGTTGGCGGTGAGCAGCGGGTGCTGATGGAACGGCCGCCGCAAGATGAAATTGCGCAACTGCCGGCGGAGAAGGATGCGCTAAGCACGGCGCGCTGGACGGAGCGCTGCCTGGCCGGGGACGTGCCCATCCCGCCGGCGATCCAGCGCCAAATCGCCTGTTGCCTGGTCGCGGCCGGCGTGGCGGCGACGCTGGAGGACGGGCTGGCGCGTTTGTGCGACGTCTGCCTGCCATAGCCCTGAATTCGCGATATGTTAATTCATCGTGCAACGCGGAATTTATTGGGTATACCCTTCATACTTCAAGCTGCAGGTGTGTTGGCTTTATTACTCGGCCCATCCCTGGGCCTCGCCCCGATGGGGCCGCTGCCAGCAGCGTTCAAATCTGCTCCCGGCAGATTTGTCGCTCACCCCTTCGGGGCCAGCGCTAGCGCTGTTCAAAAACGCTTTTGCGTTTTTGTCCTGCAACTCGAATTATTTTGGGTATGTATACTGAAAAAACCGGCGTATTTTCTTAGAGGATGGTTATGCAACAGGCTCTCGAGTATTTCAATCAATTGAACCAGGATTACCTCAACGTTCACCGCAACAAAGAAGAATTATTCTGGCAAAACTATATGGGCACCGGCGGTAAGGATGTGTCGGCACGCTTTGCCGCGGCGGAAAGCGCCTATAAACGTTTTATCGCCGAGCCGCGCCGCCTGCCGGAGATTCGCCAAATGCTGGCCGGGCTTGAAGCCCAGCCCAACAGCCCGGAAAAAGAGGCGCTGTTGCACGGCCTGAACGGTTGGCTGCGCTTTTTTGACTGTAACGCGATTGAAGATCCACAGGCGCAGGCGCTGCTGGACCAAATCATCGCCGCTGAAGCCGATCTGTATAACCGCCGTAAAGACTACCCGGTGGAGCACCTGAACGCCAAGGGGGAGCGAGTACCGGCTTCTCTCGGCGAGCTGCTCACCAATCAGGCTACCAACGAAAATGAAGAATATCGGCGCAGTTCGCAAACCGCACTGCGCGATCTGGAGCAATGGCTGCTGCATAACGGCCTGCCGGAACTGATCGGCTTGCGTAACCGCTTTGCCCGCCAACTGGGTTACCGCAACTATTTTGATTACAAGGTGAATAAAACCGAGCGGATGTCGCCGGAGCAACTGTTCGCTATTTTGGATCGCTTCGAACAGCAAACGCGCGCTGCCAATGCGCGCAGCCTGCAGCAACTGGCCGCCAGCAAGGGTGAGCAGGCGCTGGCGCCATGGAACCTGCGCTTTGCCAGCGCCGGCGACGTGACGCGCCAGCTCGATCCCTACTTCCCGTTTGCACAGTCGCTGGCGCGCTGGGTGAACAGCTTCAAGCGGCTGCATATTGGCTTTCGCGGCGCGCAGTTGAACCTCGATCTGTTGGTGCGCAAAGGCAAATATGAAAATGGCTTTATGCACAGCCCGGTGCCGGCGTTTATCCAGCAGGGCAAATGGCAGCCGGCGCAGATCAATTTCACTAGCCTGGCGCAGCCGGGGCAGGTGGGCAGCGGCGCCAATGGCTTGAACACCTTGTTCCATGAGGGCGGGCACGCGGCGCACTTTGCTAACATTTGCCAGAATGCGCCGTGTTTCTCCCAGGAGTTCCCGCCGACCTCTATGGCCTATGCCGAAACCCAGTCGATGTTCTGCGATAGCCTGTTGGATGATGCCGACTGGCTGAAGCGCTATGCGAAAAACGCCGCCGATGAGCCGGTGCCGGATGCACTGATCAAGGCCAGCATTGCCGCCCGCCAACCGATGCGCGCGTTTAACGAACGCCATATTCTGCTGGTGCCGTATTTTGAATGGGCGCTTTACCAGTGGGACGATGAGCAGCGCACGCCGGCGGCGATTAGCCAACTGGCGCGTGATATCGAGCAGAAGATTTTGGGCATCAGCGGCAGCCCGCGCCCGACGCTGGCGATCCCGCACCTGTTGTCGCTGGAATCCGCCTGTTCCTATCAGGGGTATCTGTTGGCGCTGATGGCGGTAGAGCAAACCCGGCAGTTCTTCCTTCAACGTGACGGTTACCTGACCGATAACCCGGCGATTGGCCCCGATCTGGCCCGGCATTACTGGTTACCGGGCAACAGCGTCAGCCATGACGATACGCTGCGCAGCCTGACCGGCGAAGGCTTTAATCCGGATTACCTGGCCGAAGCCTGTAACCAAACGGTAGAGCAGGCCTGGCATGATGCGCAGCAGGCGATTGCCGCCGCGGCGCAGCGGCCGCAACCGCCGGCCGACTTTGATCTGGCGGCGCATATTCGCGTTGTGGATGGTGATGCGGTGTTGGCCGATAACGCTAACGGCGACGAGCAAATGTGCCGTGATTTCGCTGCGGCGATTGAAGCTCGCCTGTAAATACCGGCGGCCGATGGCGGGGCACTGCCTACGCCCCGCCGGGGCGTATTATCCGCGTGCGTCCGGGCGCACCAGATCGAAACGTTGTTGCTCGGAAATGCCATAATAGGCCGTCGGGCCGCCGGCGCGCAGAATCGGCTGCGCCGCCGCCGTCTGGTAAATACCCTGTTCATCCAGCAGGTTGCCGGCGATATGCACGGCAACCACTTCCCCCAACACCAGCCAGGTGTCCACGTTCTCGCCCGCCGCCGTTTGCAACTGAATGCACTGCGTCAGCCGGCATTCGAAGTTGACCGGGCTTTCCGCCACGCGGTCTACCCGCACTTTGCGCCCTGGCAATGGGGTCAGGCCGGCAAAGGCGAACTCGTCGCGATCGCGCGGCAGGCTGGCGGAACTGTTGTTCATCGCTTCGGCCAACGGGCGGGTTGCCAGGTTCCAGATAAACTCGCCGGTTTCATGAATATTGGCCACGCTGTCTTTCCAGCCGCAGCTGGCAAAACCGATGATAGGCGGATGATAGTTGAAACAGTTGAAGAAACTGTAAGGGGCCAGATTGCGCTGGCTGGCGGCGCTGACGGACGATATCCAGCCGATCGGGCGTGGGCCGATGATGGCGTTCAGCGGATCATGCGGCAGGCCGTGGCCCTGCGCGGGTTCATAATAGTAATGGGATTCACTGCTCATAAGCGGCCTGATAACGGGGGAAACCAGGCTATATATTCTGGCTGATGCGCCGCATTGTGCAAGTTGCCGCGTGCTTTATGTTATCTTACGCCGCAGAAATGGTTATCAGAGAGCCCGTCACGGTGCAAAAGAAAAAGACCTTCCCACAACAAAAAAGCGGCCTGCATCCGCGCAACCGCCATCGTTCCCGCTATGATTTTCCCGCCCTGATCGCCAGTTGCCCGGCGTTGGCGCCGTTTGTCGCGCCCAATGCCTGGGGGGATGAATCTGTGGATTTTGCCGATCCGGCGGCGGTGAAAATGCTTAACCGGGCGCTGTTGCAGCACTTTTACGGCATTGCGCATTGGGATATCCCGGCAGGCTACCTGTGCCCGCCGATCCCCGGCCGCGCTGATTATCTGCACCATTTGGCGGATCTGTTGGCAAGCGCTAACGGCGGCGCGATCCCTCGCGGCAAGAACGTGGCGATCCTGGACATTGGCGTGGGGGCCAACTGTATTTACCCGATCATCGGCCAGCACGATTATGGCTGGCGTTTTACCGGCTCGGAGAACGATCCAGTATCATTAAACGCGGCCAAAATGATCGTCACCATGAACCCGACCCTGCGTAACAGCGTGCGCCTGCGCCAACAGAAACAGCCGGCGGCGATCTTCCAGGGCATTATCGGCGTGGCGGAGCGCTTTGATGCCACGCTGTGTAACCCGCCGTTCCATGGCTCGGCGCAGGAGGCCACGGCCAGCACCCGCCGCAAACTGCATAAGTTGGGCAAAGGCGAAGTGGGCGAAACGCCGGTGCAGAATTTCGGCGGCAAAAATAATGAGCTGTGGTGTGAAGGCGGTGAAGCGGCTTTCGTTTGCCAGATGGTGGCGGAAAGCGTTGCCAAAGCGGACAACTGTTTGTGGTTTACTTCGCTGATTTCAAAAAGCACCACGTTGCCGCTGATTTATCAGGCGTTGCAGCAGGCCGGGGCAGTTGAGGTGCGGACCGTTGAAATGGCGCAGGGGCAGAAGATCAGCCGTTTTGTGGCCTGGACCTTCCAGTCGCCTCAGCAGCAGGCCGAGTGGGCCGCTGCGCGTTGGGCGGCGGCATAAGCGCGTTTTAATACGGCGGCGGCAGCGTGAACGGCATGGCGTTAACACCAGCCGCCGGCGCCTACGCCTTATCTCTTGTGTTGCTCTTGCTCATCATCCCCTTCCGGGCGCTCTCCCGCCGCGGCATCCTTCTGCGAAGCGTAGGAAAGCTGCACCGCCTGCTGCGGCATGGCAATGCCGGCTTGTTCAAAATGAATCTTCACCAGCCTGTCCAGCGCATACTGCACCGCCCATTGCTTCAGCGCCTGGGTACGCACGGTGATCCGAATGGTAAATGAACGGTCAGCCAACGCCACCACGCCGCTGAAGGCCGGTTCGCCGATCAGAAAGGCCCGCACGCCGTCATCGTGTTGCAGCGCCGCCACCGCCTGCTGCAGCACTTCGGTAACGTGGTCAATGTCTTCATCGCGGCTCACCGTGTATTCGGCGCGGTAAATGCCGAACTCGCGCGCGTAGTTTGCCAGCGTGGTGATCGAAGAGTAGGGCACGATATGGTACACGCCATAGTCATCACGCAGCCCGATGGAACGGATGGTCATGCGCTCTACCGTGCCGGTGATGCCGCTGACGGTCACGTACTCACCGCTGTTCATGCCGTTCTCAAACTGAATAAACACACCGGTGATCACATCCTTCACCAGCGTCTGCGCGCCGAAGCTGATGGCCAGGCCAAGCGCCCCGGCCCCGGCCAGCAATGGCGCGATGTTGATGCCCACCTGCGACAGCACGATCATGATGGTGATGGTGCTGATTACGATGGCCAGGACGTTGCGAAACAGCGTCAGCAAGGTGCGTTCGCGCGCGCTTGGGTGCACGCTGTTGCTCACCTCCAGCGCCAAGCGGTGCTCGATCACGCTGGCCATCAGGGTCCAACTGACAACGGCGATGGCCACGATCAGTAAGATATGCAGCAGCCCGCTAATTACACGCCCACCGATGTCACTGCCTGCCCACTGGTACAGATTGAGGATATGCCAGGCGTCGAGTAAAAACAGCGTCACTGCAGCCACCACTATTACCCGCAAAATTTTCAGCCCGTTGGGAATATAGGCATTGATGCGCCGTTCCAGCATCGGATAACGGCGGTTAACATCGTCGGGCAGCGTGATGCGGCGGAAAATCCAACGGGTCAGCATACCGGAAAGCAGCGCCCCCGCGCCGATCACCAGCAGGCTTTTCACCGTGGCGGTCATCATAAAGCGCAGGCTGTTGCCAAGATCAAACTGTGACAGCACGAACAGCACCAGGAAATAGGCCATGGCCAGCAAATGCCAGACGTGCCCCAGCCCACGCAGAAACACGCTGAAGAAGGTCATCGAGCGTTCCGCCAGCAGGTTGATTTGGTGCTGAATAGGCTTGCGGTTATGCAGGATCAGGCCAAAAGCATACAGCGTTAGCGTGAGCATGATGGCCAGGTTGGTGAGCGCTGCTGCCGCGTAGCTTATTTGGGTGGCGATAATCGGCACCACCACCATCAGCCCATAGCCGATCAGGCCGCTTAGCCAGGCCAGCCGTGTATTCCAGTAACGGGCTGTCTCATCGCTAAACGGGAACGGGCGCAGGTAGCTGAAGCGTGGGGAAAAAATCAGCCGCAGCACGGCTTTGAAAAACTCAATCACCGCGAAGGCGTTAAGAAACAGCGTTTGTTGGCGGGTGATCACGGCGCTGCCGGCATTCATGTGTTGGGCGAACAGATTGCCTGCGGCCAGCGCCATCAGCAGAATCAGCAGATCAATCACAAACGCGCCGATAATCGCCGCCGGGAGCTTGTACCACGGCCCCTGCTGGCGGTGCTTAACGTGGTGGCCCCAGTCGCCCATCCGCCGGTACAGTGGGCTAACCAGGCGCCGGATCAGATGGAAAAAGGCAAATGTGACCGCCGCCGTGAGCAGGAAATAGCCCAGCGCGCGCAGAAAGTTGTCGCGATGGAACGCGCGCTTCGGGCCGGAATCAATGGTTTTTTGCAGCGTTGCCAGTTTGTGGGTAACGCTATCAAACGCGCTTTGTACCAGATCGCCAAGGCCATCACTCAAGGCCGGCGGCGGGGCGGTTTGTTGTTGCGCGGGCGCTTCACCCGCCGCTTGCTTTAGCTGGGCAATCAGGTTGGCCCGCGCCTGATCGTCTTCCAGCAGGTGGGCTAACGTGGCATAAGACGCTTTCTGTTGGTCTGCCGCAGCGGCGGCGAAGGCAGGAGGGGTGAACCAAAACAACAGCGGCAGTAATAACAGAAAGCGGCATTGGCGCAGACAGGTGGCTAATCGGGCGTATGCGTTAGGCGGCATTGTTCCTCTCTTTGTCGTGCCCAGGAAACGGGGTAAAGCAAAAAACACCCATTATAGTAGGGAATTGACCAGCGGTGCGTGGGAATCAAGATAGCGGGCGCAGTGCGCCCGCCAGAGCAGAAGCGATCAGGAAACGTGCTGCAGGAATTCGCGCAGGCGCGGGCTGGGCGGATTGTTGATCAGGGCATGCGGTTCCCCGTCTTGTGCAATGCGGCCCTTATCAATAAAGATCAGGCGCGAAGCCACCTTTTCGGCAAAGCCGACTTCGTGGGTGACGATCACCATGGTCATGCCTTCTTCCGCCAGATCCTGCATTACCTTCAGCACCTCATGGCGCAGTTCCGGATCGAGGGCGGAGGTGGGCTCATCGAACAGCATCATCTTCGGTTTTACCGCCAGCGCACGGGCGATGGCCACGCGCTGTTGCTGGCCGCCGGAAAGCTCGCCAGGGTAGTGGTGAGCCCGCTCCTCCAGCCCGACTTTTGCCAGCAGCTCGCGCGCCTGCTTCTCCGCTTCGGCCTTTTTGATGCCGCGCACGCGGATAGGGCCAAAGGCGACGTTTTCCAGCGCGGTCAGCTGTGGGAACAGATAAAACTGCTGGAAAACCATGCCGGCTTCCTGGCGGATCAGGCGCTCATCCACTTTCGGATCGTTCACTTTTAGCCCATCGACGATCAGATCGCCGCTGGTGATCTCTTCCAGCTTGTTAATGCAGCGCAGCAGGGTGGATTTCCCCGAACCTGAAGGCCCGATGATGACGACGACTTCGCCCTGGTTAATCTTCAGGTCGATATCATGCAGCACTTTGGTTTGGCCAAAATGTTTAGAGACGTTTTTAAATTCGATCACAGGATTTTCATCCTTCTTTCCAGGCGGCGCAGAATAAAGCTCAGCACCAGGGTAATAATCAGATAGATAACCGCCACGGCGCTCCAGATTTCCAGGGCGCGGAAGTTACCGGCAATAATTTCCTGCCCTTGGCGGGTCAGTTCAGCCACGCCGATCACGATAAACAGTGAGGTGTCTTTAATGCTGATGATCCACTGGTTACCCAGCGGCGGCAGCATGCGGCGCAGCGCCAGCGGCATGATCACGTAGCGGATGGTTTCGCGGCGTGACAGGCCAAGCGCCAGCCCGGCTTCGCGAAAGCCCTTATGGATAGACAGCACGGCGCCGCGGGTGATTTCAGCAATATAGGCGCCGGAGTTGATCATGATGGTGACCACCGCCGCGCTGAAAGGATCGATCCGCAAATCCGTAAACGCCATCGGCAGGGCGAAGTAGATAAACATCACCTGCACCACAATCGGCGTACCGCGGATAACTTCGATAAAGACCAACGCAATATGGTTGCTGATCCAACCGCCGTAGGTGCGTGCAAAGCCGGCGATAAGGCCGATGATAAGGCCGCCAACCAGACCGAGGACAGAAATCCACAGGGTCATTTTGGCGCCTTCTAACAGGATTGGGATGGCGGGCCAAATGGCGCTCCAGTCGAACTGCATGGTGTTTTCTCCCAGTGTTCCCAAGGGGAATCAGGTACGACAAAACGTGTCGTGGTTAAATCAGTTGGCCGCGAACAGGGCTGTACGCGTAACAACAGGCCGTATACGGCACCTTCACGCTGCCGGGCCGGGACGGCCGTGTTTGCCGCCGCGCCCAGCAGATTTGCCACCCGAAGGGGCCCCTGAGGGAACCTGCCGGATGGCGTTGGTGACTGCTTGCAAAATCTACGGATGCACGCTTGTGCGTGTTAGCCGTTATTTCGGCTCAACGCCAAACCATTTTTTGTAGATTTCGTTGTAGGTGCCGTTCTCACGCAGGGTTTTCAGCGCGGTATTCACTTTGTCGCGTAATTCGTTGCTGCCTTTCGGGAAGGCGATACCGTACTGTTGCGCTTCCAGTGATTCGCCAACCGGTTTGAATTTGCCGGCGCCGGCGGTCTTGATGAAATACAGGATGTTCGGCGTATCGTGCAGCACGGCATCCGCACGGCGGGTGCCCAGTTCCATGTAGGCGTTATCGATATTCGGGAACTGGCGCAGGTCTTTGGTCTTGATGTGTTGTTTGGCGTAATCCACGGAGCCGGTGCCGCTCTTCACCGCAACCACTTTGCCGTTCAGATCGTCAATGCTTTTAATGCTGTCGTTGCTGGCGTTCACCATGATCAGCAGACCGCTTTTGTAATAACCATCGGAGAAGTCGATGGCCTTTTTGCGCTCGTCGGTGATGGTGATGCCGGCCAGCGCCAGGTCAACGTTTTTGGTTTGCAGAGCCGGGATGATACCGCTGAAATCCATAGGCTTGAGGGTGTAATCCAGCTTCAGCTCTTTGGCGATAGCGGCCCATAGGTCAATATCAAAGCCGACGTATTTGTCGCCCTGCTTGAATTCAAAGGGAACGAAGGCGGTGTCGGTTGCGACAACCAGTTTTTCTGCTGCGTGGAGGTTTATGGCGAAAGCCAGGGAAAGTGTGGCGAGAGTAACTTTAAAAATTGACTTCATGAGCGGTATTTCCTGTACAGGTTGTGGGTGACCCATTTTTTATATTGCAGCCATTGCCATGAAAGATTCGTGCCATGTTTTAATATTTTATTAAAACAACGGGTTGGAATACGGCATGGTGCAATAACCGTGAATTTCTCCGCAATTGCACCGTTTATGATCACCAAAATGGTGCATCAATCCATGGTGGTGCATGAGAATTATGATTAACTGAATAATGGCGGGAAAACAACCGATAATTAACCATGTTGCCGTAATACAGATAACTAACGCTAACTTTTCTGGCGAAAAAATGTTGCATTTGGTGCAAGTGCAGCCGCATAAGCAGCCAGAAAAAAGAAACGCCAGGCGTTGGCGGTGCCTGGCGAGGAGGGAATGCGGGGTTAGCGCAGTTGGCTGTCTTTGCTGCCGCGGCGGTTGTACAGGCTGGCCGCCGCCTGCTTTTTGTCTTTTTCACTTTGACAGGCCAGGCAAAAGCGCACGCCTTTTAGCGCCTGGCGCCGCGCGAGTGGAATTTCTTCCCCACATTCCTGGCAATAATGCTCGCTTTCACCCTGCCCAAGGGCATGGCGCGCGCGCTCAACCGCATCTTCTACGGTGGAGTCTATTTGATCTTGCACCGCACCGTCAGCTGCCCATCCGCTTGCCATAGTGACCTCTCTTTGTTGCTGTTACACGGATTACTATGGGGTGTTTTTTGTACAATTCAATCGCCATTGACGCAAAAAAACAGGCCGGTTTTACACCCGGCCTGTTTACACACAACATGCTCACTGTTGCCCGTGGGCTGCCTGTTTTAAGGCCGCGCACATTTATTCAATATTGGACTCGATGAACCACAGGAACTTGTCCAGTTCGCGCGAAGCGGCGGTAAACATGTCGGCGGTATCTTCGTCTTCCACTTCGGTAATGGCTTTACGGATGTCGTTGGCCACGGCACCGTAGCGATCGGCCAATGCCTTCAGGTGCTCCTGAACCGTATGGATGTTGGTTGGGTAGCTTTTCAGCGGCGTTTTATCATTAACAACCTGCACGGTACCCAGTGCGACACCACCCAGTTGCACAACGCGTTCTGCGAAGATGTCCTGATGATTGGTAATGGCGGTTCTGAAACCATCCAGCATTTCATGGACACCGATGAAGTTTGCGCCACGCATGTTCCAGTGCGCCTGTTTGGTGATCAACGACAGATCGATGAACTGGATAACCTGTTCATTCAGGGCCTTGATGGTGGCCTGTTTGGTTTTCTCATCCACATCATTGCGCGTGAATAGTAGATCAGAAGATTTCGTTTTCACCAGTTTAGCGGTACTCATATCTGATATCCTCTTGATTAATTGTTGTCATATTTCGCTACGGATTTAAGTATAGCAGCGATATTTTTTTTTGCTGGCGGAGTGTGGCTATTGGATAAATAGGCAGGAACAGGTTGATTATTTTTATTGCCAGGGGTAATTTTTCTCGAAATTGTAAACCCTGCTGATTATTAAAGAGTTATCTATTTGCCTTTTGCGGTTGGTAATTATTCTTAATATCATTTCGGCTAATAATATTCGCCTGAAAATGCCGCCGCGTACAGCCATTTTTATTCATTACATTATTTTCTGGTTTATTCGCAGATAATTCATATTGATAGCGTATCTTTGCCCTTATAAAATGTGCTCCCTCCTGTGAATGGCCTGGCTGAAAAATGAAAATCAACGTCGTCGGAACCAGCGGCAGCGGTAAAAGCACCGTGGCGCGCCAGTTGGCGCAGAAGTTTGCCGTGCCCTATATCGAGATGGATCTGCTGTTTTGGCGCCCGGCATGGCAGGGCACGTCGGACGAGGAATTTCTGCTCAAGGTTGAGCAAACGCTCGCTGCGGCGCCGATGGGCTGGGTGTTGGATGGTAACTACACCCGGACGAAGCCGATCAAATGGCGCGAGGTGCAATGGGTGGTATGGGTGGATTACGGTTTCTGCCGCACCCTCTGGCAGGCGATACGCCGTGCGCTGCAGCGGTCATGGCGCCATACCGAACTGTGGCCGCACACCGGCAACCGGGAAAACTTTCGCCGGTCTTTTTTCAGCCGTGATTCCATCATCCTCTGGACGTTAAAAACCTACCGTAAAAACCGTGCCAAATACCTGGCCGATATGCAGGATGCGCGCTACAGCCACATCCGCTTTATCCATTTGCGTTCCCCGCGCCAGACGGCTGCCTGGCTGCAGACGCTGCCTTAAATATCCGTTACGCAAATATGACGGCATCGTTTTTGCTGAAGCGGCTTCAGCTATTTCAGCAATTCAATTAATGGCGATCGAACGTCTATTTTCATGCTTTCCTCGGCAAATTTGCATCGATAAGTATGATCCGTATCACGTAAATATTTTTCTGTTAATCGATGTAGCAGAAAAGTGACCCGCCTCGCATTTTCATTTAGCGCGAAAACCTACCTTTATCGAGGACAAAGCTAAAACCATTCAGCTAAAACAGATAAGGAATCATCAATGAAAACGTTTCTTGCAGTCTCAATCGCGCTCTCGCTGGTTTCCGGCTATGCCAGTGCTGAAACTATCGTGTTGACAGATAACGAAAATGGCATTGAACAAGGCAATTGGCAGATCGACAGCCAAAAGCTGAACATCCCCGGTGCCCGCTTCAGCATTGAACAGAAGGTGTTGCACGGCGGCAAGCAGGAAGGCTCGAAAGTGATCACACTGACCAGCCCGGGGCTGACCATTGCGCTTAGCCCGACACGCGGTATGGACCTGCTGCACGTTAACGGCTCTGGTGTGCGTCTGGGTTGGGATTCCCCGGTGACGGATGTGGTTAACCCGGCCTATATCAACCTGGAAAGCCGCGGCGGCCTGGGCTGGCTGGATGGTTTCAATGAAATGGTGGTGCGCTGTGGCTATGAATGGACCGGCCACCCCGGCGTAGACAACGGGACGCTGTATACGTTGCACGGCCGGGCCGGCAATACGCCGGCATCGAAGGTGGTGGTGGAAATTTCGGAAAAGGCACCGTATGAAGTCCGTATCCGCGGCTTGCTGAAAGAGAACACCTTCAAGAAAAGCAATCTGGAAACCTGGACTGAACTGCGGTACGTGCCGGGCGCACAGTCATTTACCCTTCACGATCGCCTGACCAACCGCGCTGACTACCCGCGCGATTACCAGATTATCTACCACAGCAACTTTGGTACGCCGATCCTCGGTGAGGGCGCAACCTTCAGCGCGCCTATCAAGCAGATCTCGCCTTTCAACGACTATGCCAAAGCCGGGCTGAAAGGCTGGCATACGTATCAGGGGCCAACCAAAGACTTTGATGAGATGGTGTTCAATATCGTGCCGTTGGCCGATGCACAGGGGAAAACGCTGGCGATGCTGAATAACAAGCAAGGCGATCGCGGCGTGGCGATTGGCTTTGATACCCATCAACTGCCGGTGCTGACGCTGTGGAAAAACACCGATACTGAACGCCAGGGCTACGTCACCGGGATTGAGCCTGGCACCAGCTACGCTTATCCGGTGAAAATCGAGCGTGAGCAGGGGCGTATCAAACAACTGCAGCCGGGGCAAAGCACCGATTTTGAGCTGACCTACACCCTGCTGAAAGATGCTGAACAGGTGAAACAGTATCAGCAAAAAGTAAAAGCGCTGCAGGGCGATCAAGAAGTGAAACTGGTGGAAACGCCGATCGCCGTTGAATAGCCCTTCGCTTCGCCGCGTGATGTGATGGCAATGCCGGCTTTCATGCCGGCATTGCTTTTGCTAGGAAAGCGGCTCAATCCGCGTTTGGGTTTTGAGCGTCAGGGTGGCGCCAATGGAGGCGATGATAATTGCCGCCAGCGCGGCCCATTGCACCGGCGTCAGGTGTTCGTTCAGGAACACCATGCCGGACAACGCCGCCAGCGCCGGTTCCAGGCTCATCAGGGTGCCGAATGTGCGCGCCGGGATTTTGGGCAAGGCGATGATTTCCAATGAATAGGGCAATGCGGTGGACAACACGGCGACCGCAATCGCCAGCGGAAGAATATCCAGGTTCAGCAGCGCGCTGCCGGCATGCCAGGCACCGATGGGGCAAAATACGGCGGCGGCGATCAGCGAGCCAATGGCTGCCGTTCCCGGCCCATGGTTCCCCCCGGCCTTTTGGCCAGAGATAATGTATATCGCCCAACAGGTGCCGGCACCCAGGGCGCAGGCAGCGCCTAATGGATCGATAGCGCCCACGTTATGGCCCAGCGGCAGCAGAAACCCCAACCCGGTAACGGCCAACATCACCCAGATAAAATCGACCGGGCGGCGGGATGAGCACATGGCAAGCGTCAGTGGGCCGGTGAATTCCAGCGCGACGGCGATCCCCAGCGGCACCGTGCGTAATGAAAGGTAAAACAGATAGTTCATCGCCCCCAACGACAGGCCATAAATCAGCAGCGGCAGGCGGTTGCCCACGCTTAGCCGCATGCGCCAGGGGCGGAAGATGATAAACATGATCAGGGTGCCGATACTTAGGCGCAGGGTGGTGATCCCTTCGGCGCCGACTAGCGGGAACAGGCTTTTCGCCAGCGAGGCGCCCACCTGGGTGGATACAATGGCAATCAGCAAGCCGCATATGGGCAACAATGTGGCGGGGGTGTTGGTGCTCACGAGGATGGCATCCCTTTTATCCTTATTAAGCGTCCTTCGTATCATCCCGGCTTCAGGAAAGCAATTCGTAAATAAGTGTATGTCAGTGTAAATGTGCGGGGATATATCGCTGTGAAAAGTTCGTGAAGAAGCAGAACTGACGGGGGTTTCCGCCATTTAGCATAAAAAAAGCACAGCTTATTCGGATTTATCTGGATATTAAAACCGTGATTTTCGTCATGAAAGCTTCTACAATCCGCGTGGAAATCGAGCAAAAATAGAGGGATACACTATTCTTGAAACCTCCTGTTACACGATATTAAGTGTTAGACACTTAATTATTGGCGGAGTTTCGCTCTGTTTTTTGTTATATTTTCAACTGAAGTTACAAGGTTGTATTAAATAAAAAAACGAGTTTGAGGTGGTTATGAAAAAAATTGCATGTCTTTCCGCAGTAGCAGCATGTGTATTAGCAATGAGCGCAGGCAGTGCCTTTGCTGGCGAAAGCACCGTATCTGCCGGTTATGCGCAAGGCGATTTTCAGGGCGTAGCCAATAAAGCTAACGGCTTCAACCTGAAATACCGTTATGAATTCGACAACAGCCCGGTTGGCGTGATTGGTTCCTTCACCCACCTGGAAAAAGACCGTTCCGAATTCGGCCAATACAAAAAATCACAGTATGACTCGATCACTGCCGGCCCGGCTTACCGTTTCAATGACTGGGCGAGCATCTATGGTGTGATCGGTGTTGGTTACGGTAAAAACGTAAACAACGCGCAGGATGGTTCTGACCGTGCTGGCAACAGCGACTATGGCTTCAGCTATGGCGCTGGTATGCAATTCAACCCAATTCAGGACGTGGCGCTGGACGTCGGCTATGAACAAAGCCGTATCCGTAGCGTTGACGTAGGCACCTGGAACGTAGGCGTAGGTTACCGCTTCTAAGTTCCGGTTCCCTGGCGTTGGGCCACGGGTATTCCAGAGAATATTAATGCCAGTCAGCTACGCTGACTGGCATTTTTTCGTTATAACGGCCGGGGGTTCTTTGCTACACCACCAGCCACAGCAACCAGGTAAAGACAAACCCACACAGCCCAAGCACCGTGGTCAGCACCGTCCAGGTCTTCAACCCATCCGCTACCGAAAGCCCCAGATATTTGGTCACAATCCAAAAGCCTGAATCGTTGACGTGTGAAAGCCCCAGCCCGCCAAAACAAATAGACAGCGTAATCAACACCAGCTGAATCGGGTTCAGCCCAATCACGGCTTCAGACAGCAGCCCGCCGGTGGTGAGGATCGCCACCGTGGCCGAGCCTTGCGACGCCCGCAGCGCCAGCGAAATAATAAACGCCGCCGGGATCAACGGCAGGCCGAGCGTGCTCAGCACATCAGCCAGCGCTTTCCCCACCCCGGATTCCACCAGCACCTTGCCGAAAACCCCGCCGGCGCCGGTCACCAGAATCACCACGGCGGCCGCCGGCAGCGCGGCGCCCATCACGTCGCTGGTATGTTGCAGGCTCCAGCCGCGGCGGATTGCCAGGAAGTAAAACGCCAGCGCCAGGGCGATCAGCAGCGCGACGGCAGGGGAGCCGAGCAGGGACAACGTATCACGCAGCGGGGAGCCGGCCGCCAGCAGCGTGGACGACAGGGTGCCCAGCATGATAATGGCGATAGGGATGACGATCAGCGCAGAAACCAGGCCGGCGCCCGGCGGGTTGATGCGATCGCTGATGGGCGGCGCGCCTTGCGGCGTCGGTTCCGGCGCCGCCAACTGCAGCTGTTCCAGCACTTCGACGGATAACGGGTACTGGGTGCGGTTCATGTATTTGGCAACGTAGTAGCCAATCACGCCGACCGGTATACAAACCGCCGTGCCGATGATGGTGAGCCAGCCAACGTCTGCATTCAGGATCCCGGCTGCAGCGACCGGGCCGGGGTGCGGCGGCAGCGCCACGTGCACCGCCAGCATCACACCGGCCATCGGCAGGCCGAATTTTACCGGCGACACTTTCGCGACTTTGGCAAAGCCATAGATGATCGGCGCCAGAATGATAAAGCCGACGTCAAAGAACACTGGGATGCCGAGGATAAACGCAGCGATGGTCAGTGCGGCAACGGTATGTTTCGGCCCCATGATTTGGCTGAAACGCTGCGCCAGTGATTCTGCGCCGCCGGATTGCTCGATCATCCGGCCCAGCATGGCGCCCAGGCCGATGATGATCGTCACGGAGCCGAGCACGCCGCCCATGCCGGCGGTCATGACTTTCATTACCTCGCCGGTGGGGATACCGCTGGCCAACGCCACCAGCAGGCTGACCAACAGCAGCGCGACAAACGGCTGTATTCGGGCTTTGATGACCATCAGCAGTAGCAGTGCTACACCAGCGATGGCGATTAACAGTAGCATTGAGGTAGACATAGCATTGCCTTTAATCGGGTAAGAGTTCGGTACCGCGATCGCCCGTTAAGGGCGATACGGAAAAATGTTTAGTGTCTAATTAGATTATTCGGGGCGGTTACAGATAAGGTTGAACCCAGCCCAGGCCGGCGGTGGTTGCGCCGCGCGGTTTGTACTCACAGCCGATCCACCCTGGGTAGCCGCTGCGATCCAGCAGCTCAAACAACCAGGGATAGTTCAACTCGCCGTCGTCAGGTTCATTGCGCGCCGGTACTGAAGCAATCTGGATGTGGGCATAGCGCCCGGCCAGGGTTTCAATCAGCCCGCTGATGTTGCCGTCCACCAACTGGGCGTGAAAGAAATCGAACTGAATAAACACGTTCGGGCGATCGATGTCTTGCTGCAATTGGGCGGCCTGGTGCTGGCTGCTGAACAGATAGTTGGGTTTTACTTGCGGGCTCAGCGCTTCAATCAGCACCTTGATGCCGTGGCCGGCAAAGCGATCGGCGGCATAGCGGATATTGCTGATAAAACTATCGCGGTAGCGCGCCCACTCTTCACCAGGCGGCACCACACCGGCCATCACGTGCACATTCGGGCATTGCAGGGCGATGGCATATTCCAGCGCTTGATCGATATCGGCTTGCGCATCCCGTTCACGGCCGGGCAGCGCCGCCAGCCCCCATTCGCCTGCGTGGGTATCGCCGGGCGCGGTATTAAACAGCACTTGTTGCAGGCCGTTCTCCTGCAGCTTTTGCGCCAGCAGCGCCGGCGGGTAGTCATAGGGGAACAGGAACTCCACCGCTGTGAAGCCGGCCGCCGCCGCTGCGGCGAAGCGATCCAGAAACGGCAGTTCACTGAACATCATCGATAAGTTGGCAGCAAATTTAGGCATAATCAGCTCCGTAACTCGGCAATTTCATCGTCGGTTAAATAACGGATTGGGCGGTCACCGAGAGTGAAAATCAGTTTTGCCGCGTCTTCCATCTCTTCAGTATTGTCGGCCGCCGCCCGCAGGCTTGATCCGGTGACCACCGGCCCGTGGTTGGCCAACAGAAATGCGCGATACCGGGGCGCCAGTGCGGCCAGATCGCGCGCCAGGCGTTCATCGCCGGGGCGGTAATAAGGCACCAGCGGTATCTCGCCCACCCGCATCACCACGTAGGGGGTAAAAGGCTTGATCACGTTTTGTGGATCTATCCCCTGAAGGCAGGAAAGGGCCGTCAGGTAGGTGCAGTGTAAGTGCACCACGGCTTTGCACTGCGGATTGTTCAGGTACAGCGCCCGGTGGAAGCTGGTCTCTTTCGACGGTTTGTCGCCGGAGATCCACTCGCCGGCCAGGCTGACTTTTGATAAGCGCTCGGCCTGTAATTCCCCCAGGCAGGAGCCGGTTGGCGTCGCCAATAGCGTGCCGTCTGGCAGCAGCAGCGAAAGGTTGCCCGCGGAACCGGTGGCATAGCCGCGTGCAAAGAAAGAAGCGCCAAGGCGCACCATCTCTTCACGCGCCAACTGCTCATCGGATGGCGCGGATTTTTGCGAAAATGTCATACTGGGAACTCCGTTTGCGCCCTGGCGAAAAAGTTTTCATCGCCAAAATTGCCCGATTTCAGGGCCAGTGAGACAGGTTGTTCGATCGCGCGTACCCACGGCACGCCGGGTGAGATGCTCGGGCCGATATGGAAACCGCCGATCCCGAGCGCCTGGGTGACCACGCCGGCGGTTTCGCCCCCGGCGACGATAAAGCGGTTGAAACCGGCCTGCTGCAGCAGTTGCACGGTTTCGGCAAACAGTGCTTCCACGGCGTGGCTGGCGGCATCGGCCCCGTATTGCTGTTGGATCTGGCGCAGCGTTTCCGGTTCGGCGGTGGCGTAGAGCATCGGCGCCAGCGTATCTGCCGCATGCTGTTGCAGCCAATCGCCGAGCTGGCGTGCATAATCATGTCGCTCGGCGGCGTTGATGCAGCGCGCCACGTCGATGGCTTGCGCCGCGGCCTGTTGGCGGTAATGCGCCACCTGTTTGTTGGTCATGGTTGAGCAGGAGCCGGAGAGTACCACGGCCTTTTTCCCTTGTGGCGCGCCGGCGGCCTGCGCCAGGCGTTGATCCTGCCCGGCATCAGCCCATTGCCGCGCCAGGCCGATGGCCAGGCCGGAACCGCCGGTGACCAGCTTCATCCCTTTCAGCGCTTCCCCCTGGGCCAGCAGGTGCTGTTCATTCAGGGTATCCAGCACCGCATAGCGCACCCCTTCGCCTGCTAAAAGCTGCAGCTTTTCCTGCACTGCCGCCGCACCGCGATCCATCACCGCCGCGTTCACCAGCCCGCAGCGGCCGCTGGCTTGCGCTTCCATTAATTGCAGCAGGTTGCTGTTGGTCATCGGCGTTACCGGGTGATGGCGCATGCCGGACTCCGACAGCAACTGTTCCATCACGAACAGATATCCCTGATAAACGGTGCGGCCGTTAACCGGCAGCGCCGGGGATATTACCGTCAGGTTCTCGCCCAATGCCTCGAGCAGCGCATCGGTCACCGGGCCGATATTGCCCTGGGCGGTGCTGTCGAAGGTGGAGCAGTATTTGAAGTAAAACTGGCGGCAACCCTGGCGCTGTAGCCAGGCCAGCGCCTGAAGTGACTGCTCAACGGCCTGCGGCGCCGGGCAGGAGCGGGTTTTCAGGCTGATAACCACCGCCTGGGCGCCGGCCGGCGCGCTGCCTTGCGGCACGCCGTTGAGCTGCACCGTCGGCAGGCCATTGTTCACCAGGAAGCTGGCGATGTCGGTGGCACCGGTAAAATCGTCCGCGATAACGCCAAGCAACATTAGCTATTCTCCTGGTTAGACGGCAGTTCGATGCCGGCGAAAATTTTGATCACTGCGCTGTCATCCTCTTTACCGTAGCCGGCGTTGCTGGCTGCGGTAAACATATTGAACGCCGTGGAAGCCAGCGGCAGCGGGAAGTGCAGCATTTTGGCGGTGTCCGTCACCAGCCCCAGATCCTTAACGAAGATATCGACGGCGGATTTGGGCGTGTAATCGCCTTCCACCACGTGGCGCATGCGGTTTTCGAACATCCAGGAGTTGCCGGCGGCGTTGGTGACGACGTCGTACATTACGTCCAGCGGAATGCCGGCGCGTGCCGCCAGCGCCATCGCTTCCGCCCCGGCGGCGATATGCACCCCGGCCAGCAACTGGTGGATGATTTTCACCGTGGCGCCCAGGCCAATTTCCGCGCCAATGCGGTAAACCTTGCCGGCCACCGCATCCAGCACCGGCTGCAACTGCGCGAAGGTGGCTTCCGCGCCGGCCGCCATCACCGTCATCTGGCCTTCGGCGGCTTTGGCCGCACCGCCCGAAACCGGGGCGTCCAGCATGTTCAGCCCCAGCGCTTGCAGTTGGCGCTCAATATCTTTGGCATCGGCGGCGGAAATGGTGGACGACACCATGACTGCCGTGGCGGGCTTCAGGCGGGGCGCCAGGCCGTTTTCGCCGAACAGGATTTGTTTTACCTGTGCGGCATTCACCACCAATAGCAGCACGGCATCCAGCTCGGCGGCAAACGCGTCGGCGCTGGTGGCGGCCTGTTTAGCCCCGGCTTGTTGCAGTGTCTTCAGCGCCTGCGGGTTAAGATCGACGCCGTAGGTGTTCAGCCCGGCGCGGATGCAAGACTTGGCCGCACCCATGCCCATTGAACCCAAGCCTACGATGGCTACAGAGTAATGCGTTGATGTTGTCATTGTGCACCTTTGTTAATTTTGGTGATATTTTGTTTTGTTGTGTTAAATATAAGCGTGTTTTCGCCGGGAGTTGGTGATCGTTCTCACAAATGTTAACATTGTGTAAGAACGGATAGAGGAAGGTAAAAAGAGTGATTCCTGTATCTATTTGTTTATTAAATTATTTAGGGTGATTCGGGGCGGGTTTCGTTTGGTTTGCCCGGCGATGAATACTGTTTCGGCACATAATTTGACGTAACATCACAATTATTATCACTGCGGTTAACGAGAGAGAAGACGTGATACCTGTAGAACGCCATCAACAAATCCTGGCGCTGGTCGCGGAACGCGGCGTGATCAGCATAGCGGCGCTGACCGAACGGCTTGGCGTATCCCATATGACCATTCGGCGCGATCTGCAAAAGCTGGAAGCTCAGGGCACGGTGGTGACCGTGTCCGGCGGTGTGCAAGCGGCGGAGCGCGTGGCGATCGAGCCTTCGCATCAGGATAAGGAGGGTATGTTCAGCCAACAGAAAGCCGCTATCGGCCAACTGGCCGCGCGCCAGATCCCGCTGAACAGCTGCGTTTATCTGGATGCAGGCACCACCACGCTGGCGCTGGCAAGGCAACTGGGCGATCGCAGCGATTTAACTGTGGTGACCAATGACTTTGTGATTGCCAGCTACCTGATTGAGTTCAGCCGTTGCCAGATTATTCATACCGGCGGCACCGTCTGCCGCGAGAACCGCTCCTGTGTGGGGGCGGCTGCGGCGCAGGCGCTGCGCAACCTGTTTATCGATCTGGCCTTTATTTCGGCTTCTTCATGGGGGCTGCGGGGCCTGTCGACGCCGAGCGAAGACAAAGTGATGGTGAAACAGGCGATCGCCGAGGCCAGCCGCCGCCGTATTTTGCTGAGCGATACCTCGAAATACGGCAAAGTCGCCACCTATCTGGCGCTGCCGCTTTCGGTGTTTGATACGGTGATTACCGACGAGCATTTGCCGGAAGCCGCACGGGAAGCGTTGGGGAAAGCCGGCATTGCGCTGATGAGCGCGAAAAGCGAGTAAATTGCCCCGGAGCGCAGGCCGCAACGCGATGCGTCACGGCCTGGCGGGGGCCATTACATGTCCGGGAAGGTCAGGGTGTTGCCCGGCGCTTCGCGGTGTATGTGCAGGAAGTTCAGGTGTTTTTCGTACTGATCCAGAATGTCGCCAATCACCTGCTCCTTGCTGTAGTCCATCAGATCGTTGCCCTGGGTGCCTTCCATCAGGAAGGTTTCCAGCCGATAGTAGTGTGACTTGCCAGAGCGCGCACGGTAAGTGAAGCCCGGCACCGAGTAACGCTGTGGCCAGATCTGGTAGATAAAGTTCTGTTCTTCGCCCAGATGCACCAGCAGCTCCAGGTGCGGCAAGCGTTCATCCTCGCCGGGCGGCACTTCGGTAAATGCCACCTTGGCGCCGCGCAATTCCAGCTCGCGCGCAACATCCTGCATCGCTGGGCGGCAGACGTTATCCAGCATTTTCTGCGTGTACTGCGTGCCGGGGTAATTCATCACGCGTGACAGGCGCTGCTTCCAGTTCAACACTTCATTGTGCGAAGCCGGCGCCGGTGCGGAGGTGTTCAGCGCACTGGCTTTGCGATAATCCTCGACGCGCAGCGATTTGTACAACCCGGCCATCACGAAGAAGATAACGAAGCTGAACGGCAGGCCCATGATCACCGTGGCGTTTTGCAACGCCGAGACGCCGTTGGTCATCAGCATACCGATGGTCAGCAAGCCAATGGCTACCGACCAGAAGATGCGCAACCAGTTCGGCGCATCGTTGTTGATATCGGCCAGGCGCGAGGTGAAGTTGCCCAGCACCAGCGAGCCGGAATCCGCCGAGGTGACGTAGAACAACAGCCCGGTGATGGTGGCGACCGACGCGCTGAAGGTAAAGCCGGGGTACTGCGCCAGCAGGCTATAGAAGCCGCGCTCCGGGAACTGCATCACTTCCTGCGCAAAATCGGCGTTGCCGTGCAATATCTGGTACAACGCGCTGTTGCCGAAGATTGACAGCCACAGCAGGGTGAACACGAACGGAATGATCAGCGTGCCCACCACAAACTGGCGGATGGTGCGCCCACGTGAAATACGCGCCAGGAACAGGCCAACGAACGGCGACCATGCCACCCACCATGCCCAGAAGAACAGCGTCCAGTTGTTCATCCACTCTACCGGGCGATCGAAAGCAAAGCTGTTGAGCGTCATGCCCATAAAGCGGTTGATGTAATCGCCGACGTTCAGCACCAGTGCATTGAGTAGGAATTCGGTGTCGCCGAAGAACAGCACAAACAGGATCAGCCCCAACGCCAACAGCACGTTAAGTTCCGACAGAAAACGGATGCCTTTATTGACCCCGGAGGTGACGGAAACGGTGGCCATGATCACGGAAAGTAAAATCAGCCCGCCTTGCACCGTCAGGTTTTCCGGCAGATCGAACAGCACTTTCAGGCCGTAGTTGAGCTGCACTACGCCAATCCCCAGGGTGGTGGCAATGCCGAAAATGGTGCCGATCACCGCGGCGATATCCACGCTGTGGCCGATCGGCCCATTGATCCGTTTACCAAAGATCGGGTACAGCGCCGAGCGAATGGTCAGCGGCAGGTTATAGCGGTAGCTGAAATAGCCCAGCGCGATACCCATCAGCGCATACATCGCCCAGCCGGTCAGGCCGTAGTGGAACAGCGTCCATACCATGGCCTGGCGGGCGGCTTCCAGCGTTTGCCCCTGGCCTTCGGGCGGCATCATGTATTGCGTGACCGGTTCCGCCACCGAGAAGAACATCAGATCGATACCGATACCGGCGGCAAACAGCATCGCCGCCCAGCTCATCAGGCTGAATTCAGGCTTTGATTGTTCCGGCCCCAGCTTGATCGAACCAAAGCGCGAACCGGCGATCAGGACGACAAACACGATATACAGCGTGGCGGCCAATAAGTAATACCAGCCGAAGGTGGTGGACACCCAGTTCAGGGTGCGGACCAGCCAGCGGCCGGAAAAATCGGTGAAGAAAATGGTCATCAGCGAGAAGGCCAGGATCAGCCCCGCAGACGTAAAGAAAACCACAGGATTTAAACGGTCCTGCTGCGGTTTTGAGGAGGTATCGCGTGTTGTCATCGTCTTCCTCTGGTGTTGATAACGGATCGTTCGTACCCACACGGCTGCCGGGGCTGCGCCAATCGGGCAACCTGCGGGAACGTGCAGAAAGAAAGCGGGCGGCAAAAAAAAGCGAAACGGCGTGCAAGCGCATGCCGCGAATTCCCACAGCGTAGGAACCGGGTTCGTTATTTTATTGCTGCCAACCGGTTAATACCGCAGAAATCTGCAGCGGGGCGGGAAGCGTTTTTCGGCGCTGATTTTGGTCAGATTCGTTAAATACCTCACAAAAATCAGCTACTCCCATAACCAAAAGGTACATTGTTTTAACCTTGTGGTAATAAAATATATGCAATTTTAATTGAACGTTCAATCAAAAAAAAGTTTAATAGGGAGGTGAAATCGGTTTTGTGAGAGGCGAAGCCATGCCCAAGGTAGGAATGCAGCCGATAAGAAGGCAACAGTTGATTGAAGCCACATTGGCCGCGGTAAACGAAGTGGGAATGCATGACGCCACCATTGCGCAGATTGCGCGGCGGGCGGGCGTTTCCAACGGCATTATTAGCCATTATTTCAAGGATAAGAACGGGTTGCTGGAAGCGACGATGCGCTATTTGATCAGCCATCTCGGCGAAGCGGTCAAACTGCGTTTGCAGGCGCTGGAAGATCACAGCCCTGCGGCGCGGCTGCGGGCGATCGTCGCCGGCAACTTTGACGATACCCAGATCAACAGCGCGGCGATGAAAACCTGGCTGGCCTTTTGGGCCAGCAGCCTGCATCAGCCGCAGCTCAACCGGCTGCAGCAGGTAAACGGCCGGCGGTTGTATTCCAACCTGAGCGCCGAGTTCCAGCACGCCCTGCCAAAAGCGCAGGCGCGGGCGGCGGCCAAAGGGCTGGCGGCGCTGATAGACGGCCTGTGGCTGCGCAGCGCTCTGCGCGGCAGCGCGTTTAACCAGGCGCGGGCGATTGCCATCACGACCGAATACATTGACTTTCAGCTGGGGAAAAGCACCTCAGGCTGAGCCAACCAAAGGAGAACCTATGTCCCGTTTTGGCTTACAGAAGCTCTATATCCATGGTGCCTATGTAGACAGTACCGAGGGGAAAACTTTCAACGCCGTCAACCCGGCCAACGGTGAAGTGATTGCCGAAGTCCAGGCCGCTAGCGCTGAAGATGTCGACCGTGCGGTGGTCAGCGCAGCCAGCGGGCAAAAGGTATGGGCGGCAATGCCGGCGATGGCGCGTTCGCGCATTTTACGCCGCGCGGTGGATATCCTGCGCGAGCGCAATGATGAACTGGCCCAGTTGGAAACCTTCGATACCGGTAAAGCGCTGTCGGAAACGACGGCCGTGGATATCGTTACCGGCGCCGACGTGCTGGAATACTACGCCGGCTTGATCCCGGCGATCGAAGGCCAACAAATCCCGCTGCGCGAATCCGCTTTCGTTTATACCCGCCGTGAACCGCTCGGTGTGGTGGCCGGCATCGGCGCCTGGAACTATCCGATCCAGATCGCGCTGTGGAAATCCGCGCCGGCGCTGGCGGCCGGCAACGCCATGATCTTCAAACCGAGCGAAGTGACTTCGCTGACCGCGCTGAAGCTGGCGGAAATCTACACCGAAGCGGGGCTGCCGGACGGCGTATTCAACGTGGTCACCGGTACCGGCGCCGAGGTGGGGCAGCACCTGACCGATCACCCGGGGATCGCCAAGATCTCCTTCACCGGTGGGGTGAAAACGGGCAAAAAAGTGATGGCTAATGCGTCCGGTTCAACGTTGAAAGAAGTCACCATGGAACTGGGCGGCAAATCACCGCTGATCGTCTGTGATGATGCCGATCTGGATCGCGCCGCAGATATCGCCATGATGGCTAACTTCTACAGTTCCGGGCAGGTATGCACCAATGGTACGCGTGTGTTCGTGCCCGCGGCGCTGTTGGCCGACTTTGAAAACAAAATCCTTGAGCGTGTCCAGCGCATCCGCCTGGGCGATCCTAACGATCCAGCGACCAACTTCGGCCCGCTGGTCAGCTTCGCGCATATGGAATCGGTGCTGCGGTTTATTGAAAGCGGGAAGCACAGCGGCGCGCGCCTGCTGTGCGGCGGTGAGCGGGTGCTGGAAGGCGCGTTCGCCAAGGGCGCTTTTGTGGCGCCGACGGTATTTAGCGACTGCCGCGACGATATGGAAATTGTGCGTGAAGAGATCTTCGGCCCGGTGATGAGCATTCTGAGCTACCAAAGCGAAGAGGAAGTTATCGCCCGCGCCAACGATACCACCTATGGCCTGGCGGCCGGCGTGGTGACGCGCGATCTGGCGCGCGCTCATCGGGTGATCCATCGCTTGGAAGCCGGTATCTGCTGGATAAATACCTGGGGTGAATCGCCGGCGGAAATGCCGGTCGGCGGTTACAAACATTCCGGCGTAGGGCGTGAAAACGGCCTGGCGACGCTGGAACACTATACGCAAATCAAATCGGTACAGGTGGAACTGGGCGAGTTTAGCTCGGTGTTCTGACCCTCACCCCAACCCTCTCCCAACGGGAGAGGGAGCAGATCGTGCCGTGATTTGAAAAATGGCGACTAAAGCTCCTTATTCTCACTTTCAGGGGGAAGAATTTCTCCCAAAGGGAGAGGGAGCAGATCGTGCCGGGATTTGAAATACGGCGACTAAAGCTCCTTATTCTCACCCTCCGGGGGATGGATTTCTCCCAACGGGAGAAGGGGCCGACGGTGCTTTTTTCAGGCAAATAGCGACTTAGGCACCTTATTCTTATCCCCCAGCTAAGAGGGGGAATCAATAAATAAAAGACTCTCCATCCCAGCGAAGATAAATCGATGGCAGGGGCTTTGCCCCCGGCGGGGGAACAATCAAAATTAAAGGAGATAATTGATGGAATTCGATTACATCATTATCGGCGCCGGTTCTGCCGGCAACGTATTGGCTACCCGATTAACTGAAGATGCAGACGTTAGCGTGCTGCTGCTTGAAGCCGGCGGCCCGGATTACCGTCTGGATTTCCGTACCCAAATGCCTGCTGCATTGGCTTATCCGCTGCAGGGGCGCCGTTATAACTGGGCCTACGAAACCGATCCGGAACCGCACATGAATAACCGCCGTATGGAATGCGGCCGCGGCAAGGGGCTGGGCGGCTCCTCTTTGATCAACGGTATGTGCTATATCCGCGGCAACGCGATGGATTTCGATAACTGGGCCAAAGCGCCGGGTTTGGAAGACTGGCGCTATCTGGACTGCCTGCCGTATTTCCGCAAGGCGGAAACCCGCGATATCGGGCCGAACGACTACCACGGCGGCGATGGCCCCGTGAGCGTGACCACGCCAAAAGTGGGCAATAACGAACTGTTCCATGCGATGGTGGAAGCCGGGGTGCAGGCTGGCTACCCGGCAACCACCGATCTGAATGGCTATCAGCAGGAAGGCTTCGGCCCGATGGATCGCACCGTTACGCCGAATGGCCGCCGCGCCAGCACCGCGCGGGGCTACCTGGATCAGGCGCGCGCCCGGCCGAACCTGACCATCATCACTCATGCGCTCACCGATCATATCGATTTCGACGGCAAGCGCGCGGTCGGCGTCAGCTACCTGAAAGGCGACGGCAATACGTTGCATCGCGCCCGTGCCCGCCGTGAAGTCTTGCTGTGCGCCGGCGCTATCGCCTCGCCGCAAATTCTGCAACGCTCCGGTGTTGGCCCGGCAGCATTGTTGAAAAACCTGGATATCAACGTGGTGCACGATCTGCCTGGCGTGGGGGAGAACCTGCAGGATCACCTGGAAATGTACCTGCAGTATGCCTGTACCAAACCCGTTTCGCTCTACCCGGCGTTGCAATGGTTTAACCAGCCGAAAATTGGCGCCGAATGGTTGTTCAAGGGAACCGGGATCGGCGCCAGCAATCAGTTTGAAGCCGGCGGCTTTATCCGCAGCCGGGAAGCGTTCGCCTGGCCGAACATCCAGTATCACTTCCTGCCGGTGGCGATCAACTACAACGGCAGCAATGCGGTGAAAGAACACGGTTTTCAGGCGCACGTCGGCTCCATGCGTTCGCCAAGCCGCGGCCGCGTGCAGGTGAAATCGAAAGACCCGCGCCAGCACCCGAGTATCCTGTTCAACTATATGTCCACCGAGCAGGACTGGCAGGAGTTCCGCGATGCGATCCGTATCACGCGTGAAATCATGGCGCAGCCGGCGCTGGCGCCTTATCGCGGCCGTGAAATCAGCCCGGGTGTGGATGTGCAAAGCGATGAAGAGCTGGATGCGTTTATCCGTGAACATGCGGAAACCGCCTTCCACCCTTCCTGTTCATGCAAAATGGGCGAAGATGAGATGGCGGTCGTTGATGGCCAGGGCCGGGTGCACGGTATGGAAGGGCTACGCGTGGTGGATGCTTCCATCATGCCGCAAATCATCACCGGCAACCTGAACGCCACCACGATTATGATCGCCGAGAAAATTGCCGATCGTATTCGCCAGCGCACACCACTGGCGCGCAGCACGGCGCCATACTATGTGGCAGGCGATGCGCCGGTGCGCAGGAAATAAGCAACACGCCCGCTCGCCGAGGGGGAGGCCCGCTGTAGCAAGCCCTCCTCTCCATTGGCTTTCCTCCAAGGCGAGGGGGCAATCACTGCTATTTTCCGGCGGTAAAGATCGCGTTCATATTTCGCAGGCGCAGTTTCTTCATCGCGCTGTATTTCTGCGAGAAGATCGTTTTGGGATGCGTGCCGCGTTTCTCGGCAATATGCGCCAGGCTATCCCCACGCAGCAGGTTAAAGATAACGTCGCTTTCCGCTGGGCTAAGCTCGCGGGTTTTTTGCACTTTAATGCAGGCGTGATCTTTGCTGTCCAGCAGTTGCTGAATTTTTTCCTGCATCGTGGCCAGTGGCACATGGGCAGGCAGCAACTCGACTGAAATACCCAGGATAGACAGCAGCCGAACTACGCGCTCATCATCATAAAACACCAGAATCCGCGTCTTGCTTCTGTATTGCTGATAGGCGGTGACCAGGCTTTCGATAACGTTGACGCTTTGCTCCAGGTTGCGCGAAGTAAAGATCAGCACGATATCATGCCGGATGATTTTCTCCGCTTTTGCGCCATTGTGCAGAAAGTCGGAGAACAGCCGGAGGTTGTATTGATCCGAATGTCTTTTCAGTAATGACGAAAGACCGGTATAGCTGTACTTGCACTCGCTAATAACAAGAACATTGTTTTTAGACATAATGGAAAACGCCCATAATGAGTTAAAAGTATTCAGCTGTAAGAAACGAGCTTAAATCCTTTATATCGGATTCTTTCCACAGCTTTCCCTGCAGTGCGTGGTAAGGCATCTCGTCCAACCACTTCTTATGTTCGGCCGTTTCAACGCCTTCAATAATCACCCGATGTTGATTCAGTGAGAGATAACGGAGCAAAGAATGCATAAGATCTTTACCCCCCGGTTTTTCCATAAAATCCCATAAAAGAAAACGATCAAGCTTAACGAAATGGAACTGGCTGTTATAAAGCGCAGAGAATCCGGCGTAACCGGAGCCAAAATCATCAAGCCAGAATGAATAACCATTTAATAACGGATTGCCATGCAACCGGTTTTTTATCAACTGGGTGGAATGTTCACTGATCTCAAAATGGATACAGTTAATCTTACTGATTCTTTCCGAAAAACGGTCGTTCGCCAATGAGCACAAAGAATGATCATCAACGTTTAACGTAGCGATTACGCGATTTTCTCTAAACCAACTCTGGTATTTTTCGATCAATGAAACCTGTTCAAGCAAGATCTCAATGCGAGTATCACTGTCCGCCTGTTGGAAGAACTTCTCTGGAGCTAAATGTGCGAAGTCACCGTTTTTATGCAAACGTGACAGGCACTCAACGGCAACCAATCGGCCCGATTTCCCAAACATTGGCTGGAATACAAAATTAATATCGTTGTTCTTTTGATTAAAATAACAACTCATTTACCAGTCCTTTGGGTCTTTTTTAAAGTGATGATTTTCAACAATAAATAAATTTTATTTTGCTTATTCATTGGTAAAAATCCTATTTAAACGGCCATGTTAGGGAAAGATTGCCAATCCTCTGCAAAACGAGCATTTCCTCTGGGATGTCAATGGGGTTCAAAAACAGTGTGCTGAAAATAAGGCATACAAACGCCTAAATATCACGCATTTACGTGATGTAGTGCATTGTTTTTTTTCTCAAACACAGATTATTCTCATTCTGTTGAATCGTCAATATCGATCAATGGTGGTTTGTTGATAGTTTTTTTCTATCATGCGGGGTGGTATGAATGTTTTAAACGATTTAACAGGAATAATACGTCTGGTCTATATTCCGTTCGGCAATGGATTCATCGGGCTTCATTCCTGACAAGGAGTAGCATCGCTGAATGTACCTCATCGTCGTATTAATTCATCGAGAGTCTAAATATGAAAATCTCTAAGCTGTCTGCTGTATTGGCATTGGCGGTAAGTGCCGCTACCGTTTCTTCTTTCTCTGCACAAGCTGCCGACGGTACTATTACTTTTAACGGTAAAGTCACCGATCAAACCTGTACTATCAGCACCCCAGGCGGTAAAGATTTTACCGTAACGCTGCCGACCGTTTCTTCCTCTACTTTGGCATCTCAGAGTGCAACTGCCGGCCGTACGCCATTCTCAATTAACCTGACTCAGTGTTCTAAAGGCCAGGTAGCAACTTATTTTGAACCAGGCGCAACGGTTGATTTTAATACTGGCCGTTTGAATAACCAGGCACAGACTGATGCTGCAACCAACGTGCAAATTCAACTGTTGGGCAGCAACAACCAGTTCCTGCCAATTCTGGCTGCAGGTTCTAATGGCGCACAGGCTAATTCCCAGTGGGTTGCCGTGGCTAACGATGGCGATTCAGCTGACCTGAATTACTATGCTGAATACTATGCAACTGCCGCTGCTGGCGCAGGTGATGTTACTTCCAACGTTCAGTACACCATTATTTACCAGTAAGTAATATTCTTATTCTGGCGGGGAGTTTTCCCCGCCGTTTTTCCCTACAGCAGCGATAAATAGAATGAAAAATTCATTGAAAAAATACAGTGTATTGCTGATGGCTATGTTTTTCAGCAGCAGCGTTTTTTCCAGCGTGATTATCAATGGCACGCGTATTATTTATCCGGGAAAACAACGTGATGTCACCGTTCAATTATCAAACAACGGCGCTTCGCCCGCGTTAATTCAATCCTGGGTGGATGAAGGCGATGCGAAAACCACGCCGGAAAACAGCAAAGCCCCTTTTATTGTCTCACCGCCAATCAGCCGTATTGAGCCCAACAGCGGCCAGGCGTTGAGATTGTCGCTGACGACGACGGCGCTGGCGCAGGATAAAGAATCACTGTTCTGGCTGAATGTTTTGGAGATCCCGCCGGCACCGACTGGCGCGCATAACCAACAGGCGCCGGATAATTTTTTGCAGGTAGCGTTCAGAACCCGCATCAAACTGTTCTATCGCCCGGCAGGCCTGGCGGGCAGCGCCAATGACGCGCCGGAAAAATTGCAATGGCGCTATAGCGCTGCGGGCGTCAGTGTGAAAAACCCAACGCCTTATTATGTTTCCTTTACCGAAATCAACGCGGTGGTCAACCAGCGGAAAATCCCATTAGCGCCGCATGGCGATATGGTGGCGCCGGGGCAGGAAAAAACGCTGGCTTTTTCTGGTGATAGCGCACGCATAGCAGATATCCAGTTCACCACCATCAACGATTACGGCGGCCGGGTGACTCGCAGTAAAAATAACCAGAAATAACCTTTGGAAGAGGCTTCAGGCCCCGGAGAACAGGCTGTCGGCGGGGGGAGCGTAATTTGGTAAAGGATTCATGGATATGAAAGAGTTACCTATCTCAGCCGCGATAAAATCGGCACTTTTTAGCTATAAATCCCTTTTTTGGCTGACGGGCGGCGTGGCTTTCCTGGCGTTGCCGGCGGCTGCGATGGCGGCAACGGAGCCCACGCAGGAAAACGCGCCGATCGAAGCCACTTTCAACAGTAATTTTTTAGTCGGCCAGGCACAGGGGGTCGATCTTTCTCGCTTTCGCGACGGCAACCCGATTTTAGCCGGGAAATATTCGCTGGACGTTTATGTTAATGGCGAATGGAAGGGCAAAAAGAACATTGAGTTTAAAAATATCCCGGGGAAAAGCAGTGCGGATACCTGCTTTACGCTGTTGTCGCTCGATGAGTTTGGCATCGATAGCGCCAAGTTCGGCAGCGATGCCGCAATAACGCCGGAAACCTGTAAACCGCTCGGGCAGTGGGTGCCGGAAGCCAGCTACCGTTTGGACACCAGCACCTTGCGTATGGATGTCAGCGTGCCGCAGGCAGCGCTGCGCCGCAGCGCGCGCGGCTATGTGGATCCGCGCTTTTGGGATCGCGGTATTACCGCCGGTTTTCTGTCATACAATTTCAACGCCTTCAACACCCACAGTTCGAACATGGGCGGCAAGACGGATACCAACAACGCGTATCTGACCATGAACGCCGGCTTTAATCTGGCCGGCTGGCAATTGCGCCATGATTCCAACGCTACCTGGCGCAGCGACGCCAGTTCGCATTTCCAGAACACGGCGACTTATGCCCAACGTGGCATTCCGGCGGTGCAGGGCATGTTGACCCTGGGGGATAGCTATACCAGCGGCGATTTCTTTGATTCGATCGGTTTTCGCGGCGCGCAGTTGGCGACGGACGACCGCATGTTGCCCGATTCGCTTAACGGCTATGCGCCGGTGGTGCGCGGCGTCGCGCAAACCAACGCCCTGGTGGAGATCCGCCAGAATAACCAGCTTATCTACCAAACCACCGTGGCGCCGGGCGAGTTCGTGATTAACGATCTTTACCCCACCGGCTATGGCGGCGATCTTAATGTCACGATCAATGAGGCCGATGGCAGCAAGCGGCAATTCAGCGTGCCTTATGCCTCGGTGGCGCAAATGCTGCGCCCGGGGATTCAACGTTACGCCCTAACGGCGGGTAAGGTGCGCGATGAGAGCCTGAGCAAAGAGCCGGAAATGTTTCAGGCCACCTATCAACGCGGCTTTACCAATATTATCACCGGTTACACCGGTACCAGCTTCAGCGACGGCTATAGTGCGTTTCTGGTCGGTAGCGCGGTAGCTACGCCGGTCGGGGCTTTTGCACTGGATGTGACCCAGGCCAACACCCGCCTGAAACAGGGCAATCAATCCGGCCAAAGCTTTAAGCTCAGCTACAGCAAGCTGATGACGGAAACCAATACCAACTTCACGATTGCGGCCTATCGCTACTCGACGTCCGGCTATCTGTCGCTTCGCGACGCGGTGTTTTCCCGTGATTATGAGCGCAAAGGGTTGAGCATCGATGCCGTGAACCGCCAGCGCAGCGAGTACCAACTGACATTAAACCAAGGCCTGGGTGACGGTCTTGGCTCCCTGTATATCACCGGTTCGGTGCGGGATTACTGGAACCACGGCGGCACCACCAAACAGTATCAGGTGGGTTACAACAACTATTATGGCCGCGTGACCTACGGTTTATCGGCGATGCGTACCACCGACGCCTATAACCGTAACGATACGCGCTATTACCTGACGCTTTCGATTCCGTTTACCGTCGGTTCGCAGTCGTTAAGCATGAATAGTTCGCTGGGCTACAGCGATCGTGGCTATGACAGCAGCCGTGTCGGCATTAACGCCTCCACCGGCGAGGATAACAACATCAGCTACAGCGCGGCGTTGGCCAACGATCGCAACGGCGGCACTAACGGCAGCGTGAGTGGTGAATACCGTAGCCGTTTCTCAACGCTGAACGGCGCCTACAGCTACGGCAAAGATTATCGTCAGGCTTCCCTGGGCGCCTATGGCAGCATCATCGCCCACAGCGGCGGCGTTACCATGACGCCGCAGCGCGGCCAAACCATGGTGCTGATTGAAGCGCCGGATGCCGCCGGCGCGTCGGTGACCAACTCGCCGGGCGTGCGGATCGACGATCGCGGCTATGCGGTGGTGCCTTATGTTTCACCTTACCGGATGACCAACGTCACGCTGGATCCCAACGGCATGTCGCACAGCGTGGAATTGGAAAGCAGCAGCCAGCAGGTAGCGCCTTATGCCGGCGCGATTGCCAAATTGTCGTTCAAAACCACCAAAGGGCAGGCGCTGATCATTCATGCGCAAGGGCCGGATGGTTCGTCGCTGCCGTTTGGCGCCGAAGTGCTGGATACCCGTAATCAGGTGGTGGGTATCGTGGGGCAGGGCAGCCGTATTTACCTGCGGACCGAAGCAAAACAAGGGCTGTTGCAGGTGAAGTGGGGAACGCAGCCGACGCAGCAGTGTTCGGTGAACTATCACGCCACGCTAAACAACGGTACCGATTATGAAATTATTGAAGCGAGCTGCAAATGATGAAATCAATGCGTAACTTTGCGTTGAAAACGCAGAAAGCAAAACGCCTGGCGCTGGTCAGCTTGCTGATGTGCACCGGTCAGTCAGTGTACGCCAGTTGCACGTCGAACCTGACGAATTACCAAACGATTCAAATGAACGTTGGGCGAGTATTGGTCACGCCGGATAGCCAGGTCGGCGATATATTGGCGACGGCCCAATTTACGATTAATGGGGTTGACAGCGCTGGCACCTGCACGAACGGCGGGAGTGCGATTGGTCAAATATTGCAAGGGGCGCAAACCAACTATTCCAATGTCTGGAGCACGAATATTCCTGGCATCGGTATTCGTCTCTACCGTGAAGCAGGTTCGATCAGTACGTATTATCCACATACGTTGACCTTCTCTGGCAGGCGAACGCTAAACCTGGCCGGGGGATATTTTAAGATTGATATTGTGAAAACCGCGGCTGAAACGGGAACCGGGCAATTAACCTCAGGATTGTATACCCGCTACTATTTGAATGGTTCCGGGCCTTCCCGGCCGATACTGATGTCTGTCGTGAATGCCGACAGCTTCACCATTGTAACGTCATCTTGTAGCATCGATGCCGGCTCAAAGAACATCGCGGTCAATCTTGAGCCGGTGACGGCGGCATCATTTGGTGGCGTGGGCTCCACTCAAGGGGAAAAGAACTTCAATATCAATATCAACTGTGTTGGCGGCGTTGGCGAGGAGTTATTACCGGGAAGTACCGGGCAGGGACTAGTGAACGTCCGGTTTGATTATACTCAAGACGATTCGAATGCGCCGGGGGTGATCAAATCAGAAACGGGCAGTGATGCCGCCTCTGGCGTTGCGGTTCAGCTTTTGAATGGGAACACCTCGCAGCCGATTTCAAATGGTGAGGCAGTGAATGCCGGGCATACGATTTCCAATCAAACCAACACACTGACGTTGCCTTTACTCGCCCGTTATTATCGTACCGGCGCTACGATTAAAGGGGGGAATGTGAGATCGACTGCAACCTTCACCCTTGAATACAACTGATATTGCGCACCCAAACGTCGATGAAATGGCCTTCATCGGCGTTTGAAATTTATGCCGCAGAGCCGTCTTTTCGACATCCTTCCGCTCTCTTTTCGGGCGATGGGTATGATGAGGAACGATTCATTCGTATCCCCTTGCTTCATTTTCTTATCGCGACTCGCTCATCACGTTAAGTGCGACTACGCCGATTGAGTTGATGCAATGCCAGTTCAGCGGTTCCGCCTTTTGATGAGTGTTCCACCTCCAGCAGCCGATCGATCTGATAGGGTTTTTGTCCCCATTTACGCGCCAGCCCCGCCTTATGCGTGCCCATCCCTTGGGATCTGTATTAATGTCCGTGCCGTCACCGGCAGACGATGAGTATTAACATAATAAAAGTGCGTGTATTGCCGTATTAATGAAACGATGATGGAGGATGTTCACATGCGGCATGGGGTGGATGGATGGCCGTATCCTTGCCCTTTCTTGCGGGGACAATGCGGTTGGTAGCATTCCTCCGGGCCTTTGGATGCGGTGCGCCGATAGGCCGCCGGGGTTTTGCCAAACTGCTTTTTAAACGCGCGCGAAAACGAAGGCTGGGAGTCAAAATGGAATTGCAGTGCGATATCCAGAATCGGGCGTGGGGTGGAGCACAGCGCCACGGCCGCCCTGGCGAGGCGGCGTTCACGAATATAGCTGCCCAGCGCATGGCCGGTGGTGCTGCGGAACATACGCTGCAAATGCCATTTGGAATAGCCGGATTTTGCCGCTACGTTATCTAATAACAGGGGGTGATCCAGATGATTTTCGATCCATTCCTGCAAGTCATGAATGATGCTGGCGCGATCCATTATGTCGGTTCTCCTGCTGATGCGGCATCCGTTCGCCGCTGCTGAAGCTAATTATCCAAGATTATTCTTTGATAATAGGCGTGCCAATAAGGTTACGCAAGTGTTAACCGAATGGGGTAAATCGTGAAATGTGTGGCCGGCAGCGAAAAAAAGGCCGCATTTAAGCGGCCTTGGTAGCGTGGCGCGGGGCTTAGTGAGCTGCCGTTGCTTCCTGCACCACAGCGGCCTGTTGTGCGGTTGCCGGTTGCGCGACCTCTTGCGCGGCGGTCTGTTGCGGCGCGGCGGCTTCCGGTTTCACTTCAATGTAGTTCAGGCCCAGAACGCTGCTGGTATAGCGGCGGATCTCATTGGTCATTTCCACATCGCCGTCCAGTTTATGGCCGTAGGACGGAATGATCTCTTTCAGCTTGCTCTGCCATTCTGGCGTCGCCACTTTGTCTTTGAACGTTTTTTCCAACAGGTGCAGCATGATCGGCGCCGCGGTTGATGCGCCCGGCGATGCGCCCAGCAGTGCGGCGATGGTACCGTCCTGTGAACTGACCACTTCGGTGCCGAATTGCAGCACGCCGCCCTTGGCATCATCTTTTTTGATAACCTGCACGCGTTGCCCGGCGGTCCACAGGCTCCAGTCTTGCTGCTTGGCGTCTGGGAAGTACTCTTTCAATTCAGCGAAGCGATCGTCATCGTTCATCATCAACTGGCCGACCAGGTATTTCACCAGATCAAAGTTATCGATGCCCACATGGCTGATTGGCAGCAGGTTGGAGGTGTTCATCGAGCTCACCAGATCAAACAGCGAACCGTTTTTCAGGAATTTGCCGGAGAAGGTGGCGAACGGCCCAAACAGCAGCACGCGTTTGCCGTCCAGCATACGGGTGTCCAGGTGCGGCACCGACATCGGCGGGGAGCCGACGCTGGCCAGGCCATACACTTTCGCCAGGTGCTGATTGGCGATTTCCGGCTTGCTGGTGACCAGGAACTGGCCGCCGACCGGGAAGCCGCCGTAGCCGTCGGCTTCCGGGATACCGGATTTTTGCAGCAGCTTGAGTGAAGCGCCGCCGGCGCCGATAAACACGAACTTGGCGTTGACGGTGGTTTCTTTGCCGTCACGTTTCAGATCGGCAACGGTGACCGCCCAGGTGTTGTCCGGGTTGCGTTTGATGTCGCGCACTTCATGGCTGAGATTCAGCGAGAATTTCTTGTCCTGCGTCAGCGAGCTCACCAGTTGGTGAGTGATCACGCCAAAGTTGACATCGGTACCGATAGGCATACGGGTTGCGGCGATTTTCTGTGCCGGATCGCGGCCATTCATCACCAGCGGTGCCCATTGCTTAATTTGTTCTGGATCTTCTGAATATTCCATACCACGGAATAATGTGCTGTGTTGCAATGCGGTATAACGTTTACGCAGATAATTAACGTTGTCTTCGCCCCAAACAAAGCTCATGTGTGGCACGTTGTTAATAAAAGATTTCGGATCCTGCAGAACGTTATTTTTAACCTGATATGACCAGAACTGGCGGGATATTTCGAAAGACTCATTAACCACAACGGCTTTGCTGATATCAATAGAACCGTCCGCTCTTTCCGGCGTATAGTTCATTTCACTGAAAGCAGAATGGCCCGTACCTGCGTTATTCCAGCCGTTAGAGCTTTCTTCCGCCACGCCGTCCAGGCGTTCGTACATGTTGATGGTCCAATCCGGCTCCAGTTCCCGCAGGTAGGTGCCCAACGTTGCGCTCATGATACCGCCGCCGATCAGCACGACATCAACGGTTTTGTTCTCTTCTGCCATGGCGCGCTGGGCCATGCCAAACGGGTTCAGGCAGAAGAACAGGACGAGTAATTTTCTCATTAAGCTAAATCTCTGTTGTGTAAATTCTACTCATATGCAGGTGAAAGAATTTATCAGGATTACCCCGAAAATAAGCAAAACTGCTTGCCCGCTGAGGTTGCCGAAACAGCGTAATAATGCCTTTTGGTTAACAGGGTTTTTAACAAAAAGTGGACGATTACCGGCAATACCAAAGGGTTATTGTGCAGTTCACGTTTACTGGACGGATATTATTGTTTGCAAGAATGTTAAAAACTACTTTTGTAACTAAAAAAACCGATATTGTTATTAGCCTGCACCACGAACATGCAAAATAAGGGAAAAGTGATTTATTACAGCTATAAATTACCGGGATATTAAATGTGCTTGTGGTTATTAATTAACCAGAGTGAGTTTTCATTTCCACTACATTTATTTTGCTGGTCAGGCACCGGGTGGCGGATGGGCTGAAGCTGTTGGGCCGCACAAAAATCCACCAAAACTTCCCACGAAATCCAGGCGGCTTTGTGGCATAATGCGCGCTAAATCACATTTTCCAATAAAAGAGCGAGCGTTGTGCTAAGTACCAACAACATCACTATGCAGTTTGGCAGTAAGCCGCTGTTTGAAAATATCTCCGTTAAGTTTGGCGGCGGTAACCGTTATGGCCTGATCGGCGCCAACGGCTGCGGTAAATCGACCTTTATGAAAATTCTGGGTGGCGATTTGGCGCCGTCTGCCGGCAACGTGTTCCTCGATCCGAACGAACGCCTGGGTAAACTGCGCCAGGACCAGTTCGCGTTTGAACAATACAGCGTGCTCGATACCGTGATCATGGGGCACACCGAACTGTGGGCCGTAAAGGAAGAGCGCGATCGCATTTACAGCCTGGCTGAAATGAGCGAAGAAGACGGCTACAAAGTGGCCGATCTGGAAGTGCAATACGGTGAAATGGACGGTTACAGCGCCGAAGCGCGCGCCGGCGAACTGCTGCTTGGCGTGGGCATTCCGGTGGAACAGCACTATGGCCCAATGAGCGAAATCGCGCCGGGCTGGAAGCTGCGTGTGTTGCTCGCGCAGGCGCTGTTCTCCAATCCTGAAATCCTGCTGCTGGATGAACCGACCAACAACCTGGACATCGACACCATTCGCTGGCTGGAACAGGTGCTGAACGAACGCAACAGCACCATGATCATCATTTCGCACGACCGCCACTTCCTGAATATGGTGTGCACCCACATGGCGGATCTGGACTACGGCGAGCTGCGTATTTATCCGGGCAACTATGATGAATACATGACGGCGGCGACCCAGGCGCGTGAACGCCTGCTGGCGGATAATGCCAAGAAAAAGGCCCAGATTTCCGAACTGCAGTCGTTCGTTAGCCGCTTTAGCGCCAACGCGTCCAAATCCAAGCAGGCGACTTCCCGCGCCCGCCAGATTGACAAGATCCAGTTGGAAGAGGTGAAGGCCTCCAGCCGTCAAAACCCGTTCATTCGTTTCGAACAGGACAAAAAGCTGTTCCGCAACGCGCTGGAAGTGGAAGCGCTGAGCAAGGGCTTTGACAACGGGCCGCTGTTCAGCAAGCTGAACCTGATGGTCGAGGTGGGTGAAAAGGTGGCGGTGCTCGGCACCAACGGTATCGGTAAATCCACCCTGTTGAAAACGCTGGTGGGGGATCTGCAGCCGGACAGCGGAACGGTGAAATGGTCTGAAAATGCCAAGATTGGCTATTACGCGCAGGACCACGAATACGAATTTGATGATGCCCTGACGGTTTTCGACTGGATGAGCCAGTGGAAACAGGAAAAAGACGACGAGCAGGCGGTGCGCAGCGTGCTGGGCCGTTTGTTATTCAGCCAGGATGACATCAAGAAGAAAGTGAAGGTGCTTTCCGGTGGCGAGAAGGGGCGCATGCTGTTTGGTAAGCTGATGATGCAGCGGCCGAACGTGCTGGTGATGGATGAGCCAACCAACCACCTGGATATGGAATCCATTGAGTCGCTGAATATGGCGCTGGAAATGTATGAAGGCACGCTGATCTTCGTTTCGCACGACCGCGAGTTCGTCAGTTCATTGGCAACGCGGATTTGGGAAATGACGCCAGCGAAGGTGATTGATTTTACTGGCAACTACGAAGACTATCTGCGTAGCCAGGGGATTGTGTAAGTTCTCCCTCTTCCCTCACCCCAACCCTCTCCCAAAGGGAGAGGGAGCAGCCCGGCGTTGTTGGTGGGGCGTGTGACTAAACATCGTCTGGCGTGAACGGATGTGTTGGCTGCCCAACTCACTTTTTAAGCAGGTTATGTTTTCTTCCCCACATATTTGACTCGTATCTGGCTGACAACGCAGGGTAGGGTGACTAAACATCGTCTGGCGTGAACGAAGGTGTTGGCTGCCCAACCTACCTGCTGAGCAGGTTATGTTTCCCTCTCCCACAATTTGACTCGTATCTGGCTGACAACGCAGGACGGTCCCCTCTCCCTGTGGGAGAGGGTTAGGGTGAGGGGAATCACCCCCCGCACACCTCGCACTGTGGATTCCTTGGCAACGTGATCTCGCGAAACTGCATGGTCATGGCATCAATCATCAACAGCTTGCCAACCAGCACCTCACCGTAATTCGTCAATAGCTTAATGGCCTCCATGGCCTGCAGCGAGCCGACGGTGCCGACCAACGGCGCCATCACGCCGGCTTCAACGCAGGTGAGGGCATTTTCGCCAAACAGCCGGCTCAGGCAATGATAACAGGGCGTCCCGGGCTGATAGGTAAAGACGCTGAGCTGCCCCTCCATACGGATTGCCGCGCCGGAAACCAACGGCGTGCGCAGCCGGTGGCACAGCCGATTAATCTGCTCGCGCGCGGCGACGTTATCGGTGCAGTCCAGCACCACATGGCAATCATCAATCAGCGCCGCCAGGTCATCATCATCCAAATAGTGGTCGACGGCATTAATGCGAATATGGGGATTGATGGCCGCCAGCTCCAGGCGGGCGGATGTGACTTTCGCCATACCGATGCGCGCATCGCGGTGCAGGATCTGGCGCTGCAGATTGGAGAGCGAGACGGTATCGAAATCAACCAGCGTCAACTGCCCGACGCCCGCGGCAGCCAGATAGGGCGCCGCCGCGCAGCCCAGGCCGCCCAGGCCGATCACCAGCACCTGCGCCACCTTCAGCTTTTCCTGGCCGTCGAAATCAAAGCCGCGCAGCACGATCTGGCGGTTATAGCGCAGCGCTTCTGCATCGGTTAATTCCGGCAACATGGTCAGCTCCTTAGCAGGGCGTTAAATGGCTCGATCTCCACCGTCTCACCCGCCGCCACCGAGCCGCGTTCGCGTTCCAGCACGATAAAACAGTTGGCCAGGCTATAGGAGCTGAACACGTGCGAGCCCTGGTGGCCAGTGGTGCTCACTTCCAGCTCACCCTCGGCATTGGTTTGGTACACGCCGCGTTGGAAATCCAGGCGGCCCGGCGTTTTCTTCAGCGGCGTGATTACCCGGGCGCGCATGCGCGGCGGCAAACGCCATTCGCTATGGCCGGCCAGCGCGGCCAGCAGCGGCTGTACCAGTTGATAAAACGTCAGCACGGCGGAAACCGGGTTGCCCGGCAGGCCGCAGAACCAGGCGTGTTGCAGCTTGCCAAAGGCGAAGGGTTTGCCCGGCTTGATGGCCAGTTTCCAAAACCCCACTTCGCCCAGTTCATCCAACATCTGTTTGGTGTAGTCGGCTTCGCCAACGGAAACGCCGCCGCTGCTGATCACCACATCGGCGTTGCGATCGGCTTCAATAAACGCGCTGCGCAGCGCGGCCTGATCGTCACGGATAATGCCCAGATCCAGCACCTCACAGCCCATTTGCTCCAGCATCAGGCGCACCGCAAAGCGGTTGGTATCGTAGATTTGCCCGGCCTGCAACGGTTGGCCTACCGGCACCAGCTCGTTGCCGGTGGAAAACACGGCCACTTTCAGCTTACATGTCACCGAAACCGCCGCTACCCCCAGCGAAGCCAGCAGCGGCAGATGGGCCACGCCCAGCTTCACCCCGGCGGGCAGCACCTGCGCCCCTTGCTGAATGTCTTCGCCGGCCAGGCGGATATTTTGCCCAGCCTCCGCTTGGCCGATGAACCGCACGCCGGCATCGCTGACTTCCGCCTGCTCTTGCATGATCACCGCTTCGGTGCCCGCAGGGAGCGGCGCGCCGGTCATAATGCGCACGCAACTGTCGGCCGGCCATGGGGCATTAAACGGGGCGCCGGCGAAGGCCTTGCCGGCTACCGACAACGGCGCCTGCGCGTGCAGTTCATGCAAGCGCACGGCGTAACCATCCATCGCCGAGTTGGCGAACGGGGGCACGTTGATGGGCGAGATCACGGGTTGTGCGGTAATGCGGCCCACCGCGGCAGCCAGTGGAAGGGTTTCCGTTTCCTGCAGGGGCGAAATTTGGGAAAGCATGTTCTGCAGCGCCTGCTCAAGGGAAAGCAAGCCGGAAGTAGGGCAGTAATCCATAGGGGGAACTCCGTTATCTGGCCGCTGACACAGTGCGGCAAAGTTGGCGTTATTATGGCAGATAACGCCGGGGGGGAGAATGCCACCAAAAGTATTACTCCCGGGCGCTGGGCGCCGCAGTGCCGTGCAAGCCGATTAAGGCCATTCCCTTAACATGGCGGAGTGTAGGGTATTATTGCGAAGCAGGTATATCGGTGAGATACCGGAGCGGTAATATTTTATCTGCATCTGTTGCCGCCCGGCGTATTATTTACATGCCGGCAAACCATGCAAATTAGCCAAAAAAAACGATAATGCTTCCCCTATGGCAAAGATAATCATAACGATTTGTTTTTATTAGCTTAAGCTATTTGGAGGAACAAATTAATCTAAATGAACCTTAGGGAATAACGGCAAGGGACTTTATGCTTTACATCGTTTGCCATGCTAAATATAGTCAAAAAAGACGAAATAATAATTATCGGCCACGCAGGGGTGGTAACGATAAAACGAGGCGGTGCCTATCCCTTGGCGCACGCAACCTCATTCAGGGTGTGATAAATCATGAGCAAACCGGTGATTGCCATTCATGGCGGCGCGGGCGCAATTACCCGTGCTGTGATGAATGCGGAAAAAGAACAGGTCTATATCCAGGCGTTGTACGATGTTGTCGCCGCCGGGCAGGCGATCCTGGCCGGTAGCGGCAGTGCGTTGGATGCGGTCACGGAAGCGGTCAGGCTGCTGGAAGAGTGCCCGTTGTTCAATGCCGGGGTGGGCTCGGTGTTTACCCATCAGGGCACCCATGAGCTGGATGCCTGCATCATGGATGGGCGCACCTGCGAGGCCGGCGCCGTTGCCGGCGTTAGCCGCATCCGCAATCCGGTGTTGGCGGCGCGCGCGGTGCTGGAAAACAGCCCGCATCTGATGTTCGCCGGCGAAGGGGCCGAGAAGTTTGCCGCCACGCACGGCCTGGAAATGGTCGATGCCGATTTCTTTTTCACCCAGGCGCGTTTTGAACAACTGCACCAGGCCCAGGCTGAACAGGGGCGGGTGTTGCTCGATCACGATAGCGGCACGTTAAACGATGCCCCCCTCGATCCCAACAACAAATTCGGCACCGTGGGCGCCGTGGCGCTGGACGCGCTCGGCAACCTGGCGGCGGCCACCTCCACCGGCGGGATGACCAACAAACAGCCCGGGCGGATTGGCGATACGCCGATCGTGGGCGCCGGCTGCTATGCCAATAACGCCACTGTGGCGGTTTCCTGCACCGGCACCGGCGAAGCCTTCATGCGCGGTGTGGTTGCCCACGATGTTTCCGCGCTGATCGACTATGCTGGGCTAAGCCTGCAACAGGCGACAGAGCGGGTGGTGATGGAAAAACTGCCGGCGCTTGGCGGCATCGGCGGCCTGATTGCTATCGATCGCTTCGGCAATCTGGCGCTGCCGTTCAACAGCGAAGGCATGTATCGCGGCTTTGGCTATGTGGGGGATGCCCCGACGGTGGGTATTTACCGCCTATGATAATGCATACCTCCTCGCCCGCCGCCGCTCGTGAGTGGGCCCTGCCAGGCCAGCGCGTGCTTTCCGTGCGTGATTTGAGCGTGAATTTCGCCAGCGAAGAGGGCAGCGTTGCGGCGGTGCACCGGCTTTCCTTTGACGTTGATCGCGGCGAAACGCTGGCGATCGTCGGGGAGTCCGGTTCGGGGAAATCGGTCACGTCGCTGGCGCTGATGCGCCTGTTGGCGGCAAACGGGCAGATCGCCCCGGGCGGCAGCATGCTGTTCCGCCGCCGTAATGGCGATGTGCTGGATCTGGCGCAGGCCGAACAAGGCACGCTACGCCATATACGCGGCGCCGACATGGCGATGATTTTTCAGGAGCCGATGACGTCGCTTAACCCGGTGTTCCCGGTGGGCGAGCAGATCGCCGAATCCTTGCGGCTGCATCAGGGGATGGACCACGCGCGCGCCCGGCGTGAAGCCCTGCACATGCTGGAACGGGTGCGTATTCCCGAAGCGAAAAACATCCTGAACAGTTACCCGCACCAGCTCTCCGGCGGTATGCGCCAGCGGGTGATGATCGCCATCGCTCTGTCGTGCAAACCAGCGTTGCTGATCGCCGATGAGCCGACCACCGCGCTGGACGTGACCATTCAGGCGCAAATTCTGCAATTGATTGATGAGTTGCAGCAGGAAATGCAAATGGGGGTGATTTTCGTCACCCACGATATGGGGGTTGTGGCGGAAATCGCCGATCGGGTGCTGGTAATGCACCAGGGCGAAAAAGTAGAGGAAGGGCGAGCCGTGCCGCTGTTTTCCGCGCCGCAGCAGCCTTATACGCGCGCGCTGTTGGCGGCGGTCCCCAGGCTTGGCGCCATGGCCGGCAAGGATTTCCCGGCCAAGTTCCCGTTAGCGAACGGTTCGGACTCTGGCCAACCGCAGGATACCGTGCCGCCGGGCAGTGAGCCGGTGCTGCGCGTGCGCGATTTGGTGACGCGTTTTGATGTGCGCAGCGGCATCCTGAACCGCGTTACACGGCGCGTGCACGCGGTGGAAAACGTCAGTTTCGATCTTTATCCGGGCGAAACGCTGGGGCTGGTGGGGGAGTCGGGCTGCGGCAAATCCACCACCGGGCGCTCGCTGCTGAAGCTGGTGGACAGCCAGCACGGCACCATCACCTTCAACGGCCAGACCATCAATCAGCTCAAAGGCGCCGCGTTACAGCATCTGCGGCGTGATATTCAGTTTATTTTTCAGGATCCGTTCGCCGCGCTCGATCCGCGCCTGACCGTGGGGTTTTCGATCATGGAGCCGTTGCTGGTGCACAACGTGGCCCGCGGCGCGGCGGCGGAAAAACGGGTGGCCTGGCTGCTGGAGCGTGTGGGGCTACGGCCGGAGCATGCGCGCCGCTACCCGCATGAGTTTTCCGGCGGCCAGCGCCAGCGTATTTGCATCGCGCGGGCGCTGGCGCTGAACCCGAAAGTGGTGATTGCCGATGAATCGGTCTCGGCGCTGGACGTTTCCATTCAGGCGCAGATCGTCAATCTGCTGTTGGATTTACAGCGGGAGTTCGGCATCGCTTTTCTGTTTATTTCCCATGATATGGCGGTGGTTGAGCGTATTTGTCACCGGGTGGCGGTGATGTACCTGGGCCAGATTGTCGAGATCGGCCCGCGCCGCGCGGTATTTGAAAACCCGCAACACCCCTACACGCGCAAGCTGATGGCGGCGGTACCGATAGCCGATCCGCGGCTGGCTCGCCAGCGGCCGCCGTTGTTGGTCGATGAAATACCCAGCCCAATCCGCGCGCTGGGGGATGAACCCGTAACCGCACCGTTGGTGCAAGTTGGGCCGGGGCACTTTGTGGCCCGCCACCCCATTGCCGGTGCCAGGCAGGCTGTGCCTTTATCAGGAGAGAAAGCAACATGATTCGACACACATTCAAACGTAATGCGTTAGTCGCTGCCGTGCTGTTGGCGGCGGCATCAGGCCCCGCCTGGGCGGCGAAAGACGCCGTGATCGCCGTGGCATCGAACTTCACCACGCTGGATCCTTACAATGCCAACGATACGCTATCCCAGACGGTGGCCAAATCGTTCTATCAGGGGCTGTTCGGCTTTGATAAGGATATGAAGGTGGTGAACGTGCTGGCGGACAGCTATACGGTCAGCGGCGAAGGGTTGACGTATACCGTTAAGCTGCACCCGGGGATCAAGTTCCATGACGGCACCGATTTCAATGCCGCAGCGGTGAAGGTGAACCTGGATCGCGCCAGCAACCCGGATAACCACCTGAAGCGCTACAACCTGTTCAAGATGATCGATAAAACCGAGGTGGTGGATGCGACAACGGTGAATATCGTGCTGAAAGCGCCGTTCTCTGCGTTCATCAACAACTTGGCTCACCCGGCGGCGGCGATTATTTCACCCGCCGCGTTGCAAAAATACGGCAATGACATCGGCTTCCACCCGGTGGGCACCGGGCCTTACCTGTTTGAAAACTGGAATCAGACCGATTTTGTTAAAGTGAAGAAGTTTGATGGCTACTGGAAAGCGGGGCTGCCGAAGCTCGACAGTATCACCTGGCGCCCGGTCGTCGACAACAATACCCGTGCCGCGATGCTGCAGACCGGCGAAGCCACATTCGCTTTCCCTATCCCTTACGAGCAGGCCGGGATCCTGGAGAAAAACAGCAAGCTGAACGTGGTTGCCGCCCCTTCGATTCTGCAACGTTACATCAGCATGAACGTTACCCAGAAGCCTTTCGATAACCTGAAGGTGCGCCAGGCGCTGAACTACGCCATCAATAAAGACGCGCTGATCAAGGTCGCCTTTGCCGGCTATGCTGTGCCGGCGGAAGGCCCTCTGCCACCAGCGATTGACTTCGCCGCCAGCTACAAACCGTGGCCTTACGATCCGGCTAAAGCGCGCGAACTGCTGAAAGAAGCCGGCTATCCGAACGGCTTCACCACCACGCTGTGGTCTTCGCATAACCACAGCACCGCGCAAAAAGTGCTGCAGTTTGCCCAGCAACAGCTGGCGCAGGTTGGGGTGAAAACCACCGTGACCGCCATGGATGCCGGCCAGCGCGCCGCCCAGGTGGAAAGCGTGGGCGTGAAGGACACCGGTGTGCGCATGTTCTATACTGGCTGGTCGGCCTCAACCGGTGAAGCCGATTGGGCGCTCACCCCGCTGTTTGCCACTCAGTCTGCGCCGCCTAAGCAGTTCAACACTGCGTTCTACAGCAACCCGCAGGTGGATAAAGACCTGGCCGCCGCGTTGGCGACCACCGATCGTGCCGAGAAACAGAAGCTCTATAAAGATGCGCAGGATCACATCTGGGCCGATGCGCCGTGGATTTTCTTGGCGACCGAGCGCCTGCTGTCGGCCAATAACAAGCAGTTAAGCGGCTTCTATGTGATGCCGGATACGTCGTTCAACTTTGAAGACGCCGATCTGAAGTAACGCGCGCTCTCCCGCGGGCAAAGATCGGGTGAGGGAATACCACCGTATACGCAAACAATCATCCGTCGCACCCTCTCCCATTGGGAGAGGGATGGGGTGAGGGAATACCACCGTATACGCAAACAATCATCCGTCGCGCCCTCTCCCATTGGGAGAGGGTTGGGGTGAGGGAATACCACCGTATACGCAAACAATCATCCGTCGCACCCTCTCCCATTGGGAGAGGGATGGGGTGAGGGAATACCACCGTATACGCAAACAATCATCCGTCGCGCCCTCTCCCATTGGGAGAGGGTTGGGGTGAGGGAATACCACCGTATACGCAAACAATCATCCGTCGCGCCCTCTCCCATTGGGAGAGGGTTGGGGTGAGGGAGACTATGCTTAATTATTTTCTTAAACGCCTGCTCGGGCTTATCCCAACGTTACTTATCGTGGCGGTGCTGGTGTTTCTGTTTGTCCACCTGCTGCCGGGCGATCCGGCGCGCCTGGCGGCCGGACCAGAGGCCGATGAGGCCGTTATCAACCTGGTGCGCCAGGAGCTGGGGTTGGACAAACCTTTGCCGATGCAATTTATCCACTATTTTGCCAACGTATTGCAGGGCGATTTCGGCACCTCTATTGTTTCCCGGCGCCCGGTGAGTGAAGAGATCGCCACGCGTTTTATGCCCACCCTGTGGCTGACGGTAACCAGCATGGTGTGGGCCGTGATCTTCGGGATGGCGATCGGCATTGCCTCCGCCGTATGGCGCAACCGCTGGCCGGACCGTATCGGCATGACGCTGGCGGTATCCGGCATTTCCTTCCCGGCGTTTGCGCTGGGGATGCTGTTGATGCAGATTTTCTCGGTTAATTTGGGCTGGCTGCCGACGGTGGGGGCAGATACCTGGCAGCACTACATTCTGCCTTCCATTACCCTGGGGGCCGCGGTGGCGGCGGTGATGGCGCGCTTTACCCGCGCTTCGTTCATTGATGTGATGCAGGAAGACTACATGCGCACCGCGCGGGCCAAAGGCGTGCGTGAAACCCGGGTGCTGCTTAAGCATGGGCTGCGCAACGCCATGATCCCGGTAGTGACCATGATGGGGCTGCAGTTCGGTTTCCTGCTGGGCGGCTCGATCGTGGTGGAAAAAGTGTTTAACTGGCCGGGGTTGGGGCGTTTGCTGGTGGATTCGGTGGAAATGCGTGACTACCCGGTGATTCAGGCGGAAGTGCTGTTGTTTTCGCTGGAATTTATTTTGATTAACCTGTTGGTGGATATGCTGTATGCAGCGATTAACCCATCCATTCGCTATAAATAGGGGCGCTGCATGATCAATTGGCGCAGAAACGCCGCACTTAAGGCGATGCCGCAGATCGACCCGAACGCAGTGCGCACGCCGTGGCACGAGTTTTGGCGCCGCTTTCGCCGCCAGCACGTGGCGATGGTCGCCGGCGTCTTTGTCTTGTTGCTGCTGTTGGTGGCGGTGTTTGCTCCGTATCTGGCGCCTTACGACGCGGAAAACTACTTTGATTACGATCGCCTGAATCAGGGGCCCTCGCTGGTGCACTGGCTGGGGGTGGATTCTCTGGGGCGCGATATTTTCAGCCGTATCCTGATGGGCACGCGTATTTCCCTGCTGGCCGGCGTATTTTCCGTACTGGCTGGCGGCGCCATCGGCACCATGCTGGGGCTGCTGGCTGGTTACTATGAAGGCTGGTGGGATCGTATTGTGATGCGGGTTAGCGATGTGCTGTTCGCGTTCCCGGGTATTCTGTTGGCCATCGGCGTGGTGGCGATCATGGGCAGCGGTATGGCCAATGTGGTGGTGGCCGTGGCGATTTTCAGCATCCCGGCGTTTGCGCGCCTGGTGCGCGGCAATACGCTGGTGTTGAAGCATCAAACCTATATTGAATCGGCGCGCAGCATTGGCGCGGCGGATTCGACCATCATCTTGCGGCATATTCTGCCGGGCACCATTTCTTCGGTTGTGGTGTATTTCACCATGCGGATCGGTACTTCGATTATCGCCGCGGCCAGCCTGTCGTTTCTTGGCCTGGGCGCCCAGCCGCCAACGCCGGAATGGGGGGCGATGCTTAACGACGCCCGTGCTGATATGGTGATGGCGCCGCACGTGGCGCTTTTCCCTTGCCTGGCGATATTTTTTACCGTGCTGGCGTTTAATCTGTTGGGCGATGGGCTGCGTGATGCGCTGGATCCGAAGCTGAAGGGGTAGCAGCCCCTCACCCTAGCCCTCTCCCCCAGGGAGAGGGAACCGCCCGCCGTCGATGGCTGGTCGGGGTGTTTTCCTATCAGTTCGATGTGCTCTTTCCCGGCGGATTCGACCATCATCTTGCGGCATATTCTGCCGGGCACCATTTCTTCGGTTGTGGTGTATTTCACCATGCGGAGCGGTACTTCGATTATCGCCGCTGCCAGCCTGTCGTTTCTTGGCCTGGGCGCCCAGCCGCCAACGCCGGAATGGGGGGCGATGGGCTGCGCGATGCGCTGGATCCGAAGCTGAAGGGGTAGCTGCCCCTCACCCTAGCCCTCTCCCACAGGGAGAGGGAACCGCCCGCCGTTGATGGCTGGTCGGGGTGTTTTCCTATGGGTGGCGAATGAGAAATAGCGAGCTTTAGTCGCCATATATCAAATATGGGCACTATCAGCTCCCTCTCCCTGCGGGAGAGGGTTGGGGTGAGGGAGGGGGAATTAAGACAGCGGCTTGCCGCCGGTGACGCCGAACACTTCAGCGCTGATATAGCTTGATTCCTGCGAAGCCAGAAACACATACAGCGGCCCCAGCTCTGCGGGTTGGCCGGCGCGTTTGAGCGGCGTGTCGCTGCCGAAGCCCGGGATATTGTCGGCCAACTGCCCGCCGCAAATCTGCAGCGGCGTCCATACCGGCCCTGGCGCAACCACGTTAACCCGAATGCCTTTTTCCGCCACCTGCTGCGCCAGAGCGCGGCTGTAGGCAATGATCGCGCTTTTGGTGGCGGCGTAATCCAGCAGGAAGCCGCTTGGCTGGTAAGCCTGAATGGATGACGTGGTAATAATGCTGGCGCCGGCCGGCAGATGCGGCAGCGCGAATTTGCTGATCCAAAACAGCGCGAACACATTGGTTTCGAAGGTTTTGCGGAACTGCTCGCTGCTGAGATCGGCGATGTTTTCCACCGCTACCTGCTTGCCGGCCACCAACGCTAGGATATCCAGGCCGCCCAATTGTTGCTGCGCCTGCTCCACCAACCGTTGGCAAAAGTGTTCTTCACTGATGTCACCCGGTAGCTGCACCGCCTTCTGGCCTGCGGCTTCCACCAGTTTCGCTACCTCTTCAGCGTCTTTTTGCTCTGCGGGCAGATAAGACAGCGCCACGTCCGCCCCTTCGCGGGCATAGGCAATCGCCGCCGCCCGGCCGATGCCGGAATCCGCTCCGGTCACCAACGCTTTGCGCCCCTTCAGGCGGCCCGTGCCGCGATAGGTTTGCTCGCCGCAATCCGGCTTTGGCTGCATGTCGGCGGAAATACCGGGGGCGGGCTGGTATTGTTTCGGGTAGGCGTCGTGTTTGTACTGGGTGAGTGGATTCTGAAAGGTGTACTGATCATGATGTGCCATAGCGACCACTCCTTTTTGCTCAATTAATGGCGTTCAAGAGTTAAGGTTAGTTAACCACAGCGAGTTTTCCAGTTTTTAATCTGGTGTTAAACCGTTTCTGTTAGCATTAAAAACTGTGAAAAAGGGCGCCGTCAGCGGCGCCCGGAGGGATTAGCGGAACAGGTGTTCGGCGTGAAAACGCAGGTGATCTTCGATAAAGCTGGCGATAAAAAAGTAGCTGTGATCGTAACCGGGCTGGATACGCAGCGTCAGCGGCCAGTCGTGCTGGCGCGCAATTTCAGCCAGCTTGGCCGGCTGTAGCTGATCGGCCAGGAACTGATCGCTATCGCCCTGATCCACCAGCACCGGCAGCTTTTCCTGGCCGTTAGCCAACAGGTGGCAGCTGTCGTACTGCAGCCACTGGCTTTCGTCATCGCCCAAATAGGCGGCGAAGGCTTTACGCCCCCAGGGCACCTGGCAGGGGTTGACGATAGGGGCAAAGGCGGAAACCGAACGGTAGCGCTGTGGGTTACGCAGCGCCAACATCAGTGCGCCGTGGCCGCCCATCGAATGACCAAAAATCGACTGACGATCGGCGATGCTGAAATGCTGGCCGATCAACGCCGGCAGTTCGCTGCTGAGATAATCATACATGCGATAATGCTGGTTCCACGGCGCCTGGGTGGCGTTCAGGTAAAACCCGGCGCCCTGGCCCAGATCGTAGCCGGCATCGTTGGGAACATCGTCGCCGCGCGGGCTGGTATCGGGCATCACCAGGATGATGCCCAATTCGGCGGCGATGCGCTGGGCGCCCGCTTTCAGCGTAAAGTTCTCATCATTGCAGGTCAGCCCCGACAGCCAGTACAGCACCGGCGGCGGGTTTTCATCGCGCGGCGGTGGCAGATAGATGCTGAAAGTCATGGTGCAATTCAGGCTCTGCGCCGCATGGCGATAGCGTTGTTGCCAGCCGCCGAACATACGGTGCTCTTCGAGAAGCTCAGGTGACGCACTCATCTGTCTGCCCCCTAATCAGTTGCCGAAATGGATGACAGAGCGGATCGATTTGCCTTCATGCATCAAATCGAACGCTTCGTTTATCTGCTCCAGCCCCATGGTGTGGGTAATGAAGTCGTTGAGGGCGAATTCGCCATCCAGATAGCGCTGCACGATGCCCGGCAACTGTGAGCGGCCCTTCACGCCGCCGAAGGCAGAACCGCGCCACACCCGGCCAGTCACCAATTGGAATGGGCGGGTGGCGATCTCTTCCCCGGCGCCGGCGACGCCGATAATCACTGATTCGCCCCAGCCTTTGTGGCAGCATTCCAACGCGGAACGCATCACATTGACGTTGCCGATACACTCAAAAGAGAAATCAACGCCGCCGTCCGTCAGTTCGACAATCACTTCCTGGATCGGTTTGTCGTAGTCTTTCGGATTGATCAGATCGGTGGCGCCTAGTTTGCGCGCCAGATCGAACTTACTGGTATTGATATCAATACCGATAATGCGGCCCGCGCCGGCCATTTGCGCGCCGATAATGGCGGAAAGGCCGATACCGCCCAAACCGAAGATCGCCACGCTATCGCCGGCCTTCACTTTGGCGGTATTCAGCACGGCGCCCATCCCGGTGGTGACGCCGCAGCCCAGCAGGCACACTTCTTCCAGCGGGGCTTCTTTGCTGATTTTCGCCAGCGAGATTTCCGGCACGACGGTGTATTCCGAGAAGGTGGAGGTGCCCATATAGTGGAAAATCGGCTGGCCGTCCTTGAAGAAGCGGGTGGTACCGTCCGGCATCAGGCCTTTGCCCTGGGTTGCGCGGATGGCCTGGCACAGGTTGGTTTTACCGGATTTACAGAATTTACACTCGCCGCATTCTGGGGTGTAGAGCGGGATCACGTGATCGCCGACGGCGACGCTGGTTACCCCTTCACCGATAGCTTCAACGACGCCGCCGCCTTCATGGCCGAGGATCGCCGGGAACACGCCTTCAGGATCTTTGCCGGAAAGGGTGTAGGCATCGGTGTGGCATACGCCGCTGGCGACGATCCGCACCAGCACTTCGCCTTTTTGCGGCGGCATCAGCTCGACTTCTTCGATCTTCAGCGGCTGGTTGGGGCCCCAGGCCACCGCAGCGCGGGTTTTGATCATCTCCATTATACTCTCCTCGTGGGTATAAACGTGGTACTTGCAGGTGAATGGGCTCAGCGTGCTGACGCCCTGCGTATTGCCGGCCTTGTTACTCAGGCCGGTTCGGGTTGTTCAATGTCGTCCGTACCGCCCGGCACGGTTTCGTTCTGTTCGATAATCAGCTGTTTTAATTCGCGCACGCTTGGGCCGAATGCATCGCGGCGCCACAGCAGCCAGGTTGCCGTTTCGGCAATTTCCGCCGGCAGGGTATGTACCAAAACCCGTTCATGGCCGGGCAGCAGGCTGAGCACGGAGTGGGGGATCATCGCCAGCCCGGCGCCGCTGGCAACGCAGGCCAGCATGGCGTGGTAGGACTGGATTTCCATGATCGGCCCCGGCAGCGCGCCATCCTGCCTGAACCAGGATTCCAGCCGCAGCCGGTAGGAACAGCTGGAGCGGAAGGCAAACAGCGTTTCGCCAGTGGCGTCTTGCGCACTGTGGATTGGCGGGTGATCCAAACTGGAGATCACCACTAAATGTTCGCTGAAGGCGACGCAGCCGTTGAGTTCGTCATGTTGGTGAGGGCCGTCGACCAGCGCCGCCGCCAGTGTGCCGGTGCGCACCTGTTCCGTGATTTCGCCGGAGGTGCCGGTGGTGAGCGAAAGCGACACCTGCGGGAAGCGCTGGTGATAGGCCGCCAGCAGGCTGGGCAAGCGCGTGGCGGCGGTACTTTCCATCGAGCCAAGGGCAAAGTTGCCGGCTGGCTCGCCGGAGTGGGCCATATTCATTGCCTCTTCGCTCAGCGCCAGGATGCGCTGGGCGTAGCAGAGAAAGTTATGGCCGGTCGGTGACAGGCGCAGGCGCTGTTTTTCACGGATGAACAGATCGGCCCCCAGCTCTTGCTCAAGCTGGCGCAGGCGGGTGGTCAGGTTTGACGGCACACGGTGCAAAAGCTCAGCGGCGCGGCTGACGGAGCCGGTTTCCGCCACATGGCAGAACATACGCAGTTGGGTAAGATCCATGGCTTTCTCTTTTCGTGATTAACTTTTTAACTATTATTCATTTTTCGTGAGTGTAATGTTGCTGCATGATACTGGCAACTTCTTTTTTTGCGATAACGAGATATTGGCTATGGCGTTAAAAATTGCACTAAGTGGATTTATTGCCTTGGTGGTGGCGATGGGGATCGGCCGTTTTGCCTTCACCCCGCAAGTGCCGTTGATGATTACCGAACACCAGTTCACGTTGACCGGCGCCGGGATCATTGCGGCGCTGAATTACCTGGGTTACCTGTGCGGCGCTTATGATGCGATGCGCGCCAACCGCCGGGTAGAGCTGCGCCTGTGGCTTGGGCTGTGGGGCGCGGTGGCGTTAACGCTGCTTTCTGCTCTGGCGCACGGGGTGTGGTGGCATGCGGCGATACGGCTGGCGGTTGGCTGGGCCAGCGGCTGGGCGATGGTGATGGTGGCCGCCTGGACCAATGAGCGGCTTGCGCACTATGGCCGCCCGGCGCTGAGCGCAGCGGTGTTTGCCGGGCCGGGGGCCGGGATATTTATCAGCGGCATGCTGGCGGTGGGGGTTAACAGCCTGCGGCTGGATGCCGCGCAGGCCTGGCTGTTATACGGCGCGGTGGCGTTGCTGCTGGTCGGCGTTATCAGCCTGTATCTACCGCGCAGCGGGGAGCTGCACCGGGCAAATAGCGTGCAGACGCCGCTGGTTTTGACCCCGGCGCTGAAACGCCTGGTTTGGAGCTACAGCCTGGCGGGGTTCGGCTATATCTTGCCGGCGACGTTTTTATCGCAGATGGCTGCGGTGCGCTTTCCCGACAGCCTGTTTGCGCAGTTTGTCTGGCCGGTGTTCGGTGCGGCTTCGGTGCTGGGCATTGTGATCGGTATTCTGACGCGCCACCGGCTCACCAGCCAAAGCCGGCTGGCGATCACGCTGTGGGTACAGGCGCTCGGCATACTGTGCGCGGAAGTGATACCGGGCGTTGCGGGCCTGGCGTTGGGCGCATTGTTTACCGGCGGGGGTTTTCTTTCCGTGGTGCAACTCGCCTTGCAGCATGGCCGTGAACTGGCGCCGCACCATGCGCGCTATATGGCCGGTTTGCTGACCACCGGTTACGCGGTGGGGCAACTGGTGGGGCCGCTGCTTTCGGCGCTGTCGACCAGCCTGACCCACCGGCTGGAGCCAGCGCTGTACGTGGCGATGCTGGGATTAGTGGCGGCCGGGCTGCTGGTGGTGAATACCCCTGCGCGGGCCTTGGCTGGCAAAATGGAAACGGAATAACTGGGGTTAGCCCTATAAAATAGAGGGAATATCGTGGATTAATATGTAGATATTTCACCTGTGGATGAAACACTATCACTGGCTAAACGCTTCACTCTCATCTACAGTGGAGGCAAAATCTTGACCGGGTTCACGCTATTGGCAATGAAACCCCAGCAAAGATGAAGAATTAAGACCCCGCCAATCCAGCGTGATCGTCGTCGGTGTTTTTACTCTGAACCGCGCAAAATAACCGTGGTATGCCCAGCGGTATATTTGCGTTATCAATGGGTTCAGTGAATAAATACCGGCCTGGCTGCTAGGGTTGCGGGGGCGGCCCGCTGGAGAGATACACATGACTACATTAAGTAACGAAGCTGTCCAGGTTCACGCTGCGTTGGAAGCGCGTGGGCTGGAAACCCCATTACGCGGGGAGATGTTGGATGGTGAAACGCGTAAACGTCGTATTAAAGAGCACATGACGGAAATCATGCAATTGCTTAATCTCGATCTATCTGACGACAGTTTGGCGGAAACCCCACATCGCATTGCCAAAATGTACGTTGATGAGATTTTCTCTGGCCTGGATTATGCCAATTTCCCGAAAATCACGGTGATCGAAAATAAAATGAAAGTGGATGAGATGGTGACGGTGCGTGACATCACGCTGACCAGCACCTGTGAACACCACTTTGTGACCATTGACGGTAAAGCCACCGTGGCTTATATCCCGAAAGATGCGGTTATCGGCCTGTCGAAGATTAACCGTATCGTGCAATTCTTTGCGCAACGCCCACAGGTTCAGGAACGCCTGACCCAACAGATTCTGGTGGCGCTGCAAACGCTGCTTGGCACCAACAATGTGGCGGTATCGATTGATGCCGTGCATTATTGCGTGAAAGCACGCGGCATCCGCGATGCAAACAGCGCGACCACCACTACCTCGTTGGGGGGGCTGTTTAAATCCAGCCAGAATACCCGCCAGGAGTTCCTGCGCGCGGTGCGCCACCATGGTTGATCGCCTGGCCCCTCACCCCGGCCCTCTCCCCAAGGGAGAGGGGGCGCAGGGTTTGGCATCGGATAAAGATTGGCCCGGCCGGTTCCCTCTCCCAAAGGGTGAGGGGAAAGTTCTGGATATTGGCACGGTCGGCTCCCTCTCCCCAAAGGTGAGGGGAAGGTTTTGGATATTGGCACGGCCGGTTCCCTCTCCCCAAGGGTGAGGGGAAAGTTCTGGATATTGGCACGGTCGGCTCCCTCTTCCCAAGGGAGAGGGGAAGGTTTTGGATATTGGCACGGTCGGTTCCCTCTCCCTGTGGGAGAGGGTTAGGGTGAGGGCCAAGGGAGGGCCAAGGGCCAGAACATCAACACCAATAACAGGCGCCTGCGGGCGCCTGTTTGCTAACGGGAAGACAACGGCAATATGACGAGTCACACCACCACGGCGCCGTTGCCGCGTATTGCAACGCTTGACTGTGTGCGCGGCATCGCCATCCTTGGCATTTTGCTGCTGAACATCAGCGCCTTTGGTCTGCCGAAGGCGGCCTATCTCAATCCCGCCTATCTGGGGTTACCTTCGGTGCGTGATACCTGGGTCTGGGCGCTGTTGGACGTGTTTGCCCAGGCTAAATTTCTGGCCATGTTTGCCCTGCTGTTCGGCGCTGGCTTGCAGATGTTGCTGCCGCGCGGCAAGCGCTGGATACGTGCGCGTTTGTCCTGGCTGGTGCTGTTCGGGCTGGGGCACGCGATTTTTCTGTGGGACGGCGATATCCTGCTGGCCTATGGGCTGATTGGCCTGGTGTGCTGGCGGATGATCCGCGAGGCGAAAGATACCTTCACGCTGCTGAAAACCGGGATCGTGCTGTACCTGATCGGCGTGGCGGTATTGCTGCTGCTAGGGCTGATTTCGCAAAGCGGGCCGGGCAACTTCTGGCTACCGGATACCGCCCACCTGCAGTATGAGAAATTCTGGAAACTGCAGGGCGGGATGGAGGCCTGGCGCAATCGGGTGGATTTGCTGTCTTCCAGCCTGTTGGCGATCGGCGCCCAGTACGGCTGGGAACTGGCGGGCCTGATGCTGTTTGGCGCCGGCCTGATGCGCAGCGGCTGGCTGCGGGGCGCCTACTCGCTGGCATATTATCGGCGCCAGGCGGCATGGTTAATACCGCTTTCACTGGTGATTCAGATCCCTGCGGTGGCCCTGCATTGGCACCTGGCATGGGATTACCGCTGGAGCAGCTTCTTGCTGCAGGTGCCGCGTGAGCTGGGCGCGCCGCTGCAGGCGATGGGGTATCTGGCGCTGTGTTACGGGTTCTGGCCATCGTTGGCGCGCCTGCGCATCAGCCGCTGGTTGGCGCAGGTGGGGCGCATGGCGTTGAGTAATTATCTGCTGCAGACGCTTATCTGCACCACGCTGTTCTACCGCTTTGGGCTTTATGACCGTTTTGATCGTCTGCAACTGCTGGCCTTTGTGCCACTGGTGTGGCTGATTAACCTGCTGGTTTCTCACCTTTGGCTGCGCTATTTTCGCCAGGGGCCGATGGAGTGGCTGTGGCGCAAGCTCACGGAAATGGCATCCGGCGAGCCGGGGCAAAGGCCGTCTGATCCTACCCATGGATAGTGGGCAGGTTGCTAAGTGAGTAAACCCTCAATCAGAGGGTGTTTATACTCTTGATGCTTCACCGCACAATTCACACCTCGCTTTTCACGCTACCGCTCTATAGAAATTCTTTCATATAAAAGTCAAAAAAATAAAACAAAGGCTCCTTATATTTATTCTTTTATTGGTTTTTAGCCTGTCATATTTAAAACACCAAGCGTTAAGAGGGAAGTAAATGAGAACCTGGAACGAGCCCAAGAAAAATAAAGCACATATTGAATTAATTCCGATGATCGACGTCATGATGTTTTTACTGGTGTTTTTTGTTTTGATCAGTATGAACGTTATTCCAGCTCACGGCTTGAAAACGCAGTTGCCTGCGGCGAGTAGCGCTCAGGATCTTAAACCGCAGAAGAAAGCCATCGTCACGATCAGTGAACCGGATTTGCTGCAGTTGGACGGTCAATCCGTACAGTTGAGCGAATTGGTCAATGTGCTCAAACAGCAACAGACGGATAACCAGCCCACGACAATCATCGTGAACAGCGATAAAGGTGTCTCAGTTGAACGACTGGTGGCCGTGATGGATAACCTGCGCCAGGGCGGATTTTATTCTGTTTCTATCGCCACCCGGAAATAATGATATGTATTTGCTCTATCGTGTACGCCATATCATTAGCTGGTTACCCTTGCCGGTTATTGTTATCTGCCTGATATTGAACAGCCACCAAACGGCTATCAAAGTCAGCCCCCACTACGATGACACCGTTATGACACTGGCCCTGGCTGAACCAGAGCCTGAACCGCAACCGGAACCGCAGCCAGAACCTGAACCAGAGCCTGAACCGCAGCCAGAACCGGAACCTGTGCCAGTGGTTCCGCAGCCGGTGGCTGAGGTGGCGCCCGCGCCAAAACCACGCCCCAAACCGACGCCAAAGAGCGCGCCAAAACCGCGCCCCAAACCTGCAGTCAGCTCGCCCAAAACCGCACCGGTTAAGGCGCCGCCGGAAACGCTCCGTTCGGAGACCGCCAGAGTACCGGTCCCGGCTGCGCCACGCGTGAACGTGCAGGCGATAGAGAATGGCTATATCCAGGCGCTGCGGGTACAGCTTGATCGATCCAAACGGTATCCGACCGGACGCCAGGTTTCGCTGGAGCGGCCGGAAGGGATCGTGGAGGTCTGGCTAGAGGTCGATCGCTCTGGGCGAGTGGTTAATTCAGGCATAAATACCAGGGCGCGTAGCATGCTGCTTAACCGTGCCGCCGACAGCAGCCTGCAGAGTATTAAACAGGTTAAGCCATTTCCCGCTGATGCATTCGCCGGGCAGAACACCAAGCGGTTTTTAGCCACGTTCAATTATCAGCCACAGTGACCCTCGGTTTCTGCCGGGGCTCAATAAACAATACGTCATAACGACACATTCGACATATTACGCCGTTCCGATAGGACGGAAACGAAAGGGGATTATTATGAATGCCAATTTACTGCACGAAATTATTTTCTATGTCATGTATGCCTCGCTGGTGACGGCACTGGCGATTATTATCGAACGCGGGTTATATTTCGTTTATACGCGCCGTCAGGCTCTGTTGCTGGAGAGCGCTTTGACGGCGGATGTTAAGCGCGTGCTGGATTTGCCCGCCAATCTGAGAAAGCGCAATAGCTTGCCGCTGCAGATTATTGCACCGGTGCTGGAGGTGAATCATCAGACCAGCGATCGTGATGCGATCAACGATCAGATCGATGCGCAGTTCCTGCGCAGCAAACCCCTGCTGGCGCGTGGTTTGTGGCTGCTGGAAACCATTGTCACCGCCGCGCCGCTGTTGGGGCTATTGGGCACCATTATGGGGATTATAGAAACCTTTAAGGCATTGTCCGCTGCCGGCATTTCCGATCCGGCGCAGGTTTCCTCTGGCATGGGTACCGCTCTGTACGCCACCGCATTGGGTATCGCTATCGCTTTGGTGTGCCTGCTGGGCAATAATTTTCTGCAGAACCGCATGGAAAATATTAACGAGATGTTGAAGGTCTTATTGATCCGTGCCGGTATGCCTAACGTTGGTGCGCGTAACTCGTCGGCGCCTTCGGAAGTCGAAGTCAAGGCGGTGGTAACCGACTATGTTTGAGCAACGTAATGGTCGGCCAACAGGGCGCAGGCGTAAGTGGAACACGCTGATTACTGGAGGTTTGCTGATTTTTAGTCACACGGTTTGGGCGGGATTTACTATTCCTGGCTATGAATTGGTTTACACCGCACCGACGGAAACGACGCTTAACGCTGACGATTTGCGTCAGCCGGACGAGGTGTGGAAACAGCTGTTCGACGGAGCACAGCATTCGATCTCGCTGGGCGAGTTTTATGTTGCCGATCGGCCTGGATCGAAACTTGATAGCGTGCTGCAGCACCTGCGCAAGGCTGGCGAGCGAGGGGTTAAAATCCGCTTGTTGCTGGAAGAAAAAGGTGTGCGTATTTCCACGCCGGAAACCCTTGAGCAGTTGAAGATGATTCCCGGTTTTGAGCTGCGCATCATTCCGTACCATAAACTGAGTGGCGGTATTCTGCACGCCAAGTATATTCTGGTCGACGGCAAACAGGCTTATATGGGGAGCCAGAATCTGGACTGGCGTTCGCTGGAGCACATCCATGAAACCGGCCTGCTGATCAGCGATCCGGCCGTTGTCGCACAAATCCAGGCTATTTTTGAACAGGACTGGCAGGCGCAGCAGGCACTGGCACAACAGCAACCTGTTCCGCGGCCGTTGGCTGCTCCCACTGAACCGACGCGTCCCGACAATTATCTGGTTGCCAGCCCTCGGGAGTTTAACCCTGCCGGCATTCTGGATTCGCAGGCCGAATTGCCCCGCCTGTTGGCTGAGGCGAAGCAGCGGGTACGGGTTCAGGTGATGGATTACGTGCCGCTGTCATATGGCGCGGAGCACACACGGCCTTATTACGCAGTGATCGATACCGCACTACGCAGCGCGGCGGCGCGCGGCGTGCAGATTGAACTGATGGTTGCGGACTGGAGCACCAAACAGCCTAACATCAGCTATCTGAAGAGCCTGGCGGTATTGCCTAACGTGCATATCAAAATCGTCACGATCCCGCAGGCCAGTAGTGGATTTATTCCCTTTGCCCGCGTGCTCCATAGTAAGGTCATGACCATTGATAAACAGAAAACGTGGATCGGCACCAGCAACTGGAGCGGTGGCTATTTGGATAACTCGCGCAATATGGAGATGATCCTGAACAATGGCGCTATGACTGCCCGAGTGGATAAACTCTACGAACAATTGTGGAACAGCCCTTATGCGCAGCCGCTGCGTATCGACTATGACTATCCGACGCCCGTGCCGGGAGGCACCAGTGAAGGGCTGAAGTAAACGAATCGTTTTCCTGGTGCCTTCCGCTGCGGTGTTATCCCCGTCGGAAGGTATCTTGGCAGGGCTATCCCGCCGCGTTTAATCCCCTCAATGTGTCCCTCTCGGTTTTATCGCATGCGCCTGTCAATGTGCCGCGTGGCATTGTCAGTTTGTTCCCTCCTTTATTTGCGCCATGGTTAGTTCCCCTGTTGATATCAGAAGATAACACGCGATACCTGTTGCGTTTTCTAGAGGGGCAGCCAGATAGCCGGAAGCGCAGGGCAGAATAAACGATCGCGGCCGACGCATCAGCAGCCTGAAGTCTCACAGAGGATGATTCGCAGCTGTCTTTCCGGGAGTGTAGGCCAGTATGCTGGTTTTGCGGGCTGGTAGCTAAGTGGGCTGAAAGGCTGACCGCCTCAAGCTATGCGGGAGGCGGTCAGAAGGGGGAGATATTAGAACGAGGCTTCCAGCGATACGCTATAGGTCCGTTCTTCGCCTACGTTGTAATAGGCGGTTCCCGCGGAAACGCCGCCGTAGCTTTGCGCGTTAATCGGGATGGTGCGTGCCGAGCTCAGATACTCTTTGTCGAACAGGTTGTTAATGCCAAAGCGTAGCGTTGCGCTCTTGATGATCTTCTTATCTACCGGTAGGTGCACGCCCGCCGCCAGATCGACTACCGTGCGCCCGCTGATCTTCTCGTTGTTGGCCATATCGCCGTAGAAGGAGCTGACGTACTTACTGCTGATGCTGCCGTAGTAGAGGCTATCATCGTAACCCAGGGACAGATTGAGCAGGCTCTTCGGCACGTTGGGCAGTTGCTTGCCGCTGGTCGGCATCGCTACGCCTTTATATTCCACGTCCTGCTTTTGCTCAGAATCGGTATAGGTGTAGGACGTGTAGTAGTTAAAGTTGTGTGGCAGATTGCCGCCCCACTCCAACTGCAGCCCCTTACTTTCCACGTTGCCGGCGTTGATCATCTCGTATGAGCCGTCCGGTAGTGAACTGGAAATCTGGCGATTGCTATAGCGCATATAGAACAGCGAGGCGCTCAGCAGCATGTCTTCATTCTGAAAACGATAGCCCAGCTCGTGGTTCCAGCTCATTTCCGGCGCAAGGCTAATGGAATCGCCTTTATTGTAGAGTACGTAGTTTTGCGGCGTACGCATGTTGCGCGTCAGGTTATAGAACGCCTGATTTTGCTGGTCGATCTTGTAACTTATGCTGAAGTTAGGCAGCCATTCACTGTAGCTGGATTTGCGCTTCTCTGGTGCTTCGGTCAGGCTGCCGTAGTTGGTACCGTCACGCTTCACGTTTTGGTAAGCCAGGCCGCCGACCAGCGTCCAGTCTGGCGAGACAAACCAGGTATCCTGCAGCCACACTTTCTGTGCCGGAGTGATGGTGAAATAGTTGCGCCCTTGTACCGTATTGCCGTTGGCGTCAGTAAACTGATTAGAAGCGCCTGGCTCTGCCCATACGGTGCTCGGGTTGCCGTCCTGCTGGATGGTGGTATACGGCTGGGTCTGGCGTTGACGCGCGCGCTCGTACCAGTAGCCCAGATCCAAACTGTGCTGCTCGTTGATATCCCACTTCAGCTTGCTGGTAATACCTGGGCGCCAGGTCTGGGTCCAGGATGGGCGGTAGAAATAGGTTCTGTCGCTGCTGAGGTTGCTAAGATCGTATTGGTCCGCCGTGCTGCTCGACGAGGTCAGGTACGATGCGGAAGGGCTGGCGCCGCCGCCGTTGCCCCAGTAGTAGTAAGGCTGCAGCGTCAACGCCAGGTTGTCGCGCAACTGCAGCTTCTGGGTAAAGGACAGCGTCAGGTTTTCAAACGGGTTGCGGGCCAGCTTGTAGTAGCTGCTGATCTGTCCGTTGTTGTAGCTCGGGGTGTCGCTTGAGTCGTAACGACGGCCGTGAGTATCGAAATCCTTCTTGCTCATCGTGTAGTAGCTGATGTTGTCCTGGCGGTGGTATTTGACCACCAGGTTGCTGGAGTTGCCGTTATCATCCTCATAGTTCGAATTCAGTTCGAACTTGTCGGCATACTGCCGCCCCTCGCCGCGCCACTTTTTTGCCTCGGTGTGCGAGTAGGAGATCCAGTTGCTGAAGCCGTTATACTCGCCGGTATCCAGCCGCGCGAAGGTTTTGCTCAGGTTGTTGCTGCCTATCGTCTGTTTGAGGAACCCGCCAAATTCTTTCGCCGGCCGGCGTGTCACCAGGCCGATGTTGCCGCCGCTGGAGCCAATGTGCGGGCCGTCCGCCTCAGAAGAACCCTGAGTGACGAAAACTTCTTCGATATTTTCAGGGTCGCCTAGCAGGTTAGGGTAGAGCGCATAGTTGCCTGAGTCGTTCACCGGGATGCCATCCATCGACAGGCCCACCTGATCGGCGCTCATGCCGCGCATGGTGAAGTCCAGACCGCCCAGACCGGTGGAGTCATTGCTGTTGACGTTGATGCCCGGCGTGTACTTGAGTTTATCGACGGCATTGGATGTGCCGGACATTTTCTCCATTGCCTCTTTGGTTACGGTGGAGCGCGCTTTGGCGCTCTCTTCTTGCACCATTTGCCCACCGCCCAGTGACTGCCCTTGGACGTTTATTGTGCCTATGTCGGTGCCGTCCGCTGCTTGCGTCGTGTAGGAAAGCAGCGCGGACATCACCGCAATATATACCCCTGAACGATTGAAATGTTTCATCATTATTTCCCGTATTATCTCGGTGCTTTAACAAACCCGGTAATTGAGCGTAACGGCAACTCGTTTTTATTTTCTCCGGTGAACGCTTAGTCCGGAAAAGGCCGTACCTCGTTGATGCTTTATCTGCTGATGAACGCGCGATGGCGCCATCTGTGCTGGTATCTGGCTACCACGCAGGAAGCCAGTACGCATCCGATGCGATCCGATCCGTTTTTTCTTCGTGTCTCATGTCCGTTACGTCTGTGGTGCTTTATGGAGATAGAAACACCAGAACTATAAAGTGGGTTTATTTACCTTTTCTTACATAAAGGTGACGTTATTTTCACAATTAAATGTCATGAAGAATTTTTTCTTTCGGCTTAGGCGTTAGGGCGCGTAAGGGAGCCGGACGGCGCGGGAAGCCGCCGTTCGCATATCTTCCTCTGCTGACTTTTTTGGGGCGAAGTAATGAAGGTTATTGTTTGGTGCCGGATGGTGAAGCTCATCACCGCAGGAGTGCGTTTTCTCCGACGGCAGGGGAGACAAACCGAGAAAGAATACGTGGGATCACCGCCAAATATACTCTGCTAATCGTATTAGCCTTGCCAACGCGAAAAAGAAAACGCTATCACTTTTTCGCCGTGGTACTGCGCAGTGGTTGTCGTGCTGTTAACAAAAAAATTACATTAATGACTGGCTGCAGGCGGCGGGTTTTTGCTGTGCTTCGTCATTACCAACCTGCCGCTGAAATTCTGCCGGGCTTTGTCCTGCGCCTCTCTGCTTTCTTGACCTGCGCATTTTCTCCGGCGCCAAAAGTTGCATGCCGCAAGAGTGTGGCACCGGTCACTCCCTGAACATTTCGCGTGATGTAACCGTTTCCAATCTGTGAGAAATTTCACAGATCGTCAACATCTTTCAGGCATAACATGCAGCCAGGATAGCGGCACCTTAATTTTCTCTTGCCAGACTCCGCTGGCGCCACGCTGCCGGTGGCAACTGGCCTGATACCGAGCAAGACCCTACACAACCCGGAGACAGAAAATGAATAAAAAGGCGTTTACCCTGGCCGCATTAGCCGCCTGCATGATGTTCGGGGCTGCCGCACATGCCGATACCCGTATTGGCGTGACCATCTATAAATATGACGACAACTTTATGTCCGTGGTGCGTAAGGCGATTGAGCGGGATGCGAAAGCCGCGCCGGACGTGACATTACTGATGAATGATTCGCAAAACGATCAGTCGAAACAAAACGATCAGATCGACGTGCTGATCGCCAAGGGCGTTAAAGCGCTGGCGATCAACCTGGTCGATCCGGCCGCTGCGCCCGTGGTGATCGACAAAGCGCGGGCCAACGATGTACCGATCGTGTTTTACAACAAAGAACCCTCCCGCAAGGCGCTGGACAGCTATGACAAAGCTTATTACGTCGGGACGGATTCCAAAGAATCCGGCGTGATCCAGGGCCAATTGATCGCCAAACACTGGAAAGCCAACCCCGCGTGGGATCTGAACAAAGACGGCCAGATTCAGTTTGTGCTGCTTAAGGGCGAACCGGGCCACCCGGATGCAGAAGCGCGCACCACCTACGTGGTGAAAACCCTCAATGAGCAGGGGTTCAAAACCCAGCAACTGCAGTTGGATACCGCCATGTGGGATACCGCACAGGCGAAAGATAAAATGGACGCCTGGCTGTCTGGCCCGAATGCGAACAAGATCGAGGTGGTGATCGCCAACAACGACGCGATGGCGATGGGGGCGGTTGAAGCGCTGAAGGCACACAATAAGGCCAGCATCCCGGTATTCGGCGTGGATGCGCTGCCGGAGGCGTTGGCCATGGTGAAATCCGGCGCAATGGCCGGCACTGTGCTCAACGATGCAGAGAACCAGGCCCGCGCTACCTTTGAACTGGCGAAGAACCTGGCCGCCGGCAAACCTGCCGCCGAAGGTACCCAATACACCATCGACAATAAAGTGGTGCGTATTCCTTACGTTGGCGTTGATAAAGATAACTTGTCTCAGTTTGTGAAATAAATCGATACCCAAAATAATTCGAGTTGCAGGAAGGCGGCAACGCAGCGAATCCCTAGGAGCTTACTGAAGTAAGTGACTGGGGGGAGCGAGGAAAGCCAACACACCTGCAACTTGAAGTATGAAAGGTATAGAGATATGCGCCTGGCCGGCGGTGGGGCAACCTCCCGTGCGGCCGGGTTCCAGCCCGCAAAATATACTTTAAATCGTTTGAGTTGCAGGCCGTCGGCGGTGCGGCACATCCCAGGCGCCAGACGTTTGGCCGTGGCTGGGGCGGGTAACAGAGCCAACGCCATGCAGCTTGAAGTATGACGAGTATAACAACCGCCAGGTGTAACTATGGCCGATAGCTCACGTGACTTTCTGCTGGAGATGACGGGTATCAATAAGTCATTTCCCGGCGTTAAAGCGTTGGATAATGTTAATTTACGCGTTCGCCCGCACTCTATTCACGCGCTGATGGGGGAAAATGGCGCTGGTAAATCAACCTTATTGAAATGCCTGTTTGGTATTTATAAAAAAGATACGGGCAGCATTATTTTCCAGGGGCAGGAAGTTGATTTTAAAAGTGCCAAAGAAGCGCTGGAGCATGGCGTTTCCATGGTGCATCAGGAGCTGAATCTGGTGTTGCAACGCAGCGTGATGGACAACATGTGGCTGGGGCGTTATCCGGCAAAGGGCATGTTTGTCGATCAGGACAAAATGTATAAAGACACCAAAGAAATCTTCGACGAACTGGATATCGATATTGATCCGCACGCCAGGGTTGGCACGCTGTCGGTTTCGCAAATGCAGATGATCGAAATCGCCAAGGCGTTTTCCTATGATGCAAAAATCGTCATTATGGACGAGCCCACCTCTTCGTTAACCGAAAAAGAGGTGAACCACCTGTTCACCATTATCCGCAAGTTAAAAGCGCGTGGCTGCGGCATTGTTTATATTTCCCACAAGATGGAGGAAATCTTTCAGCTGTGCGATGAGATCACCATTTTACGCGACGGCCAATGGATCACGACCCAGCCGCTGGCGGGGCTGGATATGGACAAGATTATCGCCATGATGGTTGGGCGTTCGCTCAGCCAACGCTTCCCCGATCGCAGTAATACGCCGGGCGAGGTTATTCTGGAAGTGAAAAATCTGACCTCGCTGCGCCAGCCTTCGATCCGCGACGTTTCTTTTGATCTGCACAAAGGGGAGATTTTGGGGATCGCCGGGCTGATGGGGGCGAAGCGCACCGACATTGTGGAAACCCTGTTCGGCATTCGTGAAAAAGTCGCGGGCACCATTAAGCTGCACGGCAAGGCTATTAATAACAACAGTGCAAACGAGGCGATTAACCGCGGCTTTGCTCTGGTGACCGAAGAGCGCCGTTCCACCGGGATCTATGCCTATCTGGATATCGGCTTTAATTCGCTGATATCCAATATTCGTAATTATAAAAATAAAATTGGCCTGTTGGATAACGTGCGCATGAAAAGCGACACCCAATGGGTGATTGACGCCATGCGGGTAAAAACGCCGGGGCACCGGACGACGATGGGGGCACTCTCCGGCGGCAACCAGCAAAAAGTGATCCTTGGGCGCTGGTTATTAACGCAGCCGGAAATCCTGATGCTGGATGAGCCGACGCGCGGGGTTGACGTGGGGGCAAAATTTGAAATTTATCAGCTGATGGCTGATTTGGCGAAAAAGGGCAAGGGGATCATTATTATCTCGTCCGAAATGCCGGAGCTTTTGGGTATTACCGACAGAATACTCGTGATGAGTAACGGCCAGGTTGCGGGCATCGTTAATACCAGACAAACCTCGCAAAATGAAATCTTACGTTTGGCATCCCTGCACCTTTAAGGATTGTAATTATGAATGTGCTAAATAAAAAAACGCTGTTCACCTATTTTAAAGAAGGCGGCATTTATGTGGTATTGCTGGTGCTGCTGGCGATTATTATTATCCAGGACCCAACTTTCTTAAGCTTAATGAACCTAAGCAATATTCTTACGCAGTCTTCGGTGCGTATTATTATCGCGCTGGGGGTGGCAGGGCTTATCGTGACCCAGGGCACGGACCTTTCCGCCGGGCGCCAGGTGGGGCTGGCGGCGGTGGTGGCGGCCACGCTGTTACAGTCGATGGATAACGTCAACAAAGTGTTCCCGCACATGGAAACCTGGTCTATTCCACTGGTGATCCTGCTGGTTTGCGCCATTGGTGCGGTTATCGGCCTGATTAACGGCCTGGTGATTGCCTATCTTAACGTTACGCCGTTTATCACCACGCTGGGCACGATGATTATCGTGTATGGGGTTAACTCGCTGTATTACGATTTTGTCGGCGCTTCGCCGGTGGCGGGCTTTGATCAGAAGTTCTCAACCTTCGCTCAGGGGTTTATTCGCTTTGGCGATTTCAAGCTTTCCTACATTACGTTTTACGCGGTGATTGCGGCTATTTTTGTCTGGGTGCTGTGGAATAAAACGCGCTTCGGCAAAAATATCTTTGCGATTGGCGGTAACCCCGAGGCGGCGAAAGTCTCCGGTGTGAATGTGCCGCTGAATTTGATCATGATTTATGCGCTGTCGGGCGTGTTTTATGCCTTTGGCGGCCTGTTGGAAGCCGGCCGTATCGGCAGCGCCACCAATAACCTGGGCTTTATGTATGAACTGGATGCTATCGCCGCCTGCGTGGTAGGCGGGGTGTCGTTTGCCGGCGGGGTGGGGACCGTGCTGGGGGTGGTGACCGGGGTAATTATTTTTACCGTGATTAACTACGGCCTGACCTACATTGGTATCAATCCGTATTGGCAGTACATCATCAAGGGCAGCATTATCATCTTTGCGGTGGCGTTGGATTCGCTGAAGTACGCCAAGAAGAAATAGTCCCTCACCCTATCCCTCTCCCACAGGGAGAGGGGACCGCCCGAGCATCATGTTAGATATAGCGCGCGGCTGTGGGTCATTGCTCCCTCTCCCCGTGGGAGAGGGCCGGGGTGAGGGCAGAACTGGTGGCACGGTACGCTCCCTCTCCCTATGGGAGAGGGCTGGGGTGAGGGCCCGGTATCAGGATTTCTTCAGCGCCTTTTGCTTTTCCGCAGCGAGTTTATTTCCCTGCTCCACCATCTGCTCCGGCGACACGGCCGGATAGCCCTGGGCGTCTTCCGGCACGTTGTGCATGGAAGATATCGGGATCATCGGGCCGAGGAAACGTGGCTCGCGCTTCAGAATATATAAATCGCTCAATGCGCCAAGGCGGGCGAAAATCTCGCGCACCCGCACCGTCATCATGTCTTTTGGCGAGGGCACCGCATAGCACTGCGCCTGAATGCCCATATGCAACGCAATAAACAGCGCGCGTTCGCAGTGGAAGCGCTGGGTGATGATAATAAAATCGTTGGCATCGAAAACTTTACGGGTGCGCACAATGGAATCGAGCGTGCGAAAACCGGCATAGTCCAGCACGATGTCGCTGGGCGCCACGCCGGCGGCGATCAGATCGCGGCGCATGGTCATCGGTTCGTTATAGCTTGACTGGGCGTTATCGCCGCTCAGCAGCAGGTATTTCACTTTGCCGCTGTTGTAGGCATTGAGCGCGCCCTGAATACGGTAGCGATAATACTGGTTAATCACGCCGGTGCGATAATACTTGGCCGTGCCGAGCACCACGCCAACCTGCCGATGCGGCAACTCTTGCAGTTCGTCGTAAACGTAGGGGGCGGTTTTCCAACTGATCCAGCGATCGAGCGCGATAACAGACAGCACCAACACCGCAATGATGATGAACAGGCTAATTATCAGGCGTTTCCACATTTCCGGGCCTTACGCACATAGATGCTGACAGAATAGAGCAAGGCTACTTTACCTGACTAGCTGGCGCAAGCGATGCACCATAAGGAACGCGTGCGGCGCCACATTTTTCAGCAGGCTATACGCTATTGCCCCCCATGATGGGGGGCAATGGATGCGGGGTTAGAACGACGTGCGTTTGTAGTTGCGGTACTGCGGGCTCCAGAAATTGTGCTCAATCGCTTTTGACAGTGCATCTTCCGATGTCACCACCGCCATGCCTTGCAACTGCGCCGCTTTGCCCACTTCCATGGCGATACATTTCGATACGCCCTGAATGTCGTCAATGTTCGGCAGCAGCGGGCCCTGGCCATCGTTGGCAAGCGGCGAGCATTCGGCCAGCGTGCGGCTGGCGGCCATCAGCATGGCGTCGGTCACGCGGTTGGCGCCGGAAGCCAGCACCCCAAGGCCGATGCCCGGGAAGATATAAGAGTTGTTGCACTGGGCGATCGGGTACTGTTTGCCTTTGTACATCACCGGGGCGAACGGGCTGCCGGTGGCGACCAGCGCCGCGCCGTCCGTCCAGTTGATGATGTCTTCCGGGCGAGCTTCCACGCGTGAAGTCGGGTTGGACAACGGCATGACGATCGGGCGCGGGCAATGTTTATGCATCTCGCGGATGACTTCTTCCGTGAACAAGCCGGGTTGGCCGGAAACGCCGATCAGAATGGTCGGTTTGGCGTTGCGCACCACGTCCAGCAGCGAAATCGCATCGTTTTCCAGCCCCCAGCCTGCCAGAGCCTCGCTTTTTTGCACCAGTTTGCTCTGGAATTCGAGCAGGTTGGGCAGCTTGTCGGTGAGCAGGCCGAAGCGATCCACCATGAATACCCGAGCGCGCGCTTCTTCTTCGCTCAACCCTTCGGATTTCATCTGGGCGACAATCTGTTCGGCAATACCGCAGCCGGCGGAACCGGCGCCGAGGAAGGCCACGGTTTGATCGCGCAGTTTGCTGCCGGCCGCGTGGCTGGCGGCGATCAGGCTGCCGATAGCCACAGAGGCGGTGCCCTGGATGTCATCGTTGAAGCAGCAAATTTCGTCGCGGTAGCGGTTAAGCAGCGGCGTGGCATTCTTCTGGGCAAAGTCTTCGAACTGCAACAGCACGTTCGGCCAGCGGCGTTTTACCGCCTGGATAAATGCTTCGACGAATTCGTAGTATTCGTCGCCGGAGATGCGCGGATGGCGCCAGCCCATGTACAGCGGATCGTTCAGGCGCTGTGGGTTGTTAGTGCCGACGTCCAGCACTACCGGCAAGGTATAGGCCGGGCTGATGCCGCCACAGGCGGTATAGAGCGAAAGTTTACCGATAGGAATGCCCATGCCGCCGATGCCCTGGTCGCCCAGGCCGAGAATGCGCTCGCCGTCGGTGACCACAATCACCTTCACGTTTTGCTTGGTGGCGTTTTGCAGCATGTCGTCGATGCGATCGCGGTTCGGGTAAGAGATGAACAGCCCACGCGCGCGGCGATAAATATCGGAAAAGTGTTCACAGGCTTCGCCAACCGTTGGCGTGTAAATGATCGGCATCATTTCGCTCAGATGGGCGTCCAACAAACGATAGAACAGGGTTTCGTTGGTGTCCTGAATATTGCGTAGATAAATGTGCTTGTCGTTATCGTTTTTGAAGTCCAGATACTGGCGGTAGGCGCGTTCCACCTGTTCTTCAATGGTTTCTACCGCTTCCGGCAGCAGGCCGTGCAGGTTGAAGTTGCTGCGTTCCTCTTCGGTAAAAGCGCTGCCTTTGTTCAACAGTGGAAATTCCAGCAGGATAGGGCCGGCATAGGGGATATAAAGCGGGCGTTTACTTTCGTATTCAAGTTCCATGGATTTCACTCTTTAGCGTAATCAGATAACGTTTATACCCTTTCATCATTTAAGCCGCAGGTGTGCTCGGTGCCGCCACGGGTATATCGTGATAGATCCTAAAAGATAAGGGAAATATGTACAGCAATTGTTATCAGATTATGGGGGAAAAGGGCAGATATTTGCTATTGATAGAAACATTATTTAACGAATACCGGCAGTTAGCGGAAAAATAGGGCGCTGCGGGTGCCTGCAGCGCCGGTAATTCAAAAGGCCACGCGTTGAATATCCAGGCAGCCCAGCGCTTCTAGCGTGGCGCGCGTGGCGGCCCATTGGCTGAACGGCGCGTTCTGCGGTTCGGCCAGCACCGCGCGGCTGATTTGCTGGCAATCGGCACCGGCCATGTTCATCAGAACCAGCGCGGCCTGCAACGGCGGCAGGCTTGGGTTGAAGGCGGCGTTTTCCGCATAGCGGCCGGTGAACACCTGGCCGTCTTGCGCTTCCAGCGCAACGCCGCTGTGGGCGTTGCTGTATGGCGCGTGGCTTTGGTTGGCCGCGGCCAGCGCCGCTTTCGCCAGTTCATCGTCCAGTTGCAGTTGGAAACCGTGGTCAACGCTATCCATTAACAACGAGTCGATCGCCAAGTCCTTCGGCCCGAAGGCATCAGGCAGATAATCCCCCAGCGTGGCCGGCTCGCGGTTCGGGAGATGAATTTCCAGCTCCAGGCCGCTGTTGAGTTCATTCATAAATTGGCGGCAGTGCCCGCAAGGGGTGTAATTAACGGTGATGGCGGCCAGCCCGCTTTCACCGCGCAGCCAGGCATGGGTGACCGCACTTTGTTCGGCGTGCACCGTTTGCTGCAGCGGAGCGCCATTGAACTCCATATTGCTGCCGAAATAGAGATTGCCGCTTGCGCCACGGGCAATGGCGCCCACATGGAAGTTTGAGATGGCCGCCAGCGCGCAGGCGGCGGCCAACGGCAGCAGGGCGAAGGCCAAAGCGTTATCATCCAGCCCGCAATGCTGCTTGATGGCTTCCGCTTGCTTTGCGCTCAGCACGCCCTGGAAGTTTTCAGTATCAAGATAAGGTTGCAGGGCGGCCTGCAGGGTGGCAGGCAAATCGCGGAAAGCAGTATGAAAACGCGTATGCATAGAAACTCTCTCCTCAGAAACGGGATAACATTCTAGGTAACCTTCTCATAATAATGTGTGACATATATCGCTTTATTTATGAAATTAATGTAACGGAAAGGGAGTCTGTGAGATTTAACGCAAATTTTAGCAGGCCGCCAATCCTGGCCGGCGGCCCGCCGACCGTTAGCTGAACAGATGCAACATGATCGGAAACAGGATCGGTGCGGTCAGCGAGGTAATGATGCCGCAAATGACCAGCGCCAGCGAACTGAACGCCCCTTCCTGGAAATCCATTTCCACGCAGCGCGCCGTTCCCAATGCGTGCGAGGCGCTGCCCATCGCCAGGCCGCGGGCGGATTTGGTGTTAATGTGCAGCAGGTTGAGCAACGGGTGGCCGAACACGGCGCCGAGGATACCGACAAAAATCACGCACACCGCGCTGATGGCGGGGATGCCGCCGATAGAGTCCGCCACCGCCATGGCGATAGGCGTGGTGACGGATTTAGGAACGATAGAGGCGGCGATTTCCGGCGTCGCCCCCAGCCACAGCGCGATGACCCCACCGCTGATCATCGCGGCCATGCTGCCGATAAAACAGATGGTGATGATTGATTTCCAGCGGGCGCGGATCTGATGCAGTTGTTCATACAGCGGGAAGGCCAGCGCCACCACGGCCGGCTGCAGCAGATCGTTTAGGATTTTACTGCCCTGAAAATAGCTTTCGTAAGAAATGCCGGTCAGCAGCAGGAACGGAATAATCAACGCCATGGACACCAACAACGGGTTGAGCAACGGCATATGCAGCTTGATCGCCAACTGCCGGGCGGCATAGAACACAATCAGCGTTAATGGCAGCGACCACCAGATATTCTGGATCATTTCTGTTCCCTCGCGCTTTCGACTTTTTTATTGGCGAGCGGGTGCCGGCTGTGCAGGTAGTGTGAACTGTAGCCCACCACCAGCAACACCACCAGGGTACTGACCAGGCAGGAGACCACCAACGGCCCCAGGTGGGCGATAAGCTGATCGTAGTATTTCATTACGCCAACGCCTATCGGCACGAACAGCAGCACCATATAACGAATAAAGAAATGGCAACCCGGTTTGGCCAGGCTTGAACGCACAATCTGTGAAGCGAGCAGGGCAAACAGAATGAGCATGCCGATAATGCTGCCGGGGATGACGATTGGCAATAGCGCTGAAATGGCATTGCCGGCAAATAAACAAAGATAGATCAGGCCGAACGATCGCAGGTATCTCCAGCCTTGTGTATACATGTTGCCCATGACGTTTTCCCCTTTAACTGACGCATTCATCATACAATTAAAGTGTGAGCTGTGCCACAAACGGCCGATGAATTCTGTCTATGGTAACCATTCCACTTTTACTGGTTGGCGTAGTGAATAACGGTAGCCGTTTCTGGCGAAAACGTCGCCAGGAGCGATGAACTTATAGGATTTTTTTTATGCCTTACCGGCTATTTCATGATAGAAATGAACACCTAAATATAAGTAATTAAAATAAGACAGGAAACAACACATGACACAAGCATATACCCATATCCCACCTTTCCGTGCTGATGTGGTCGGCAGCTATTTGCGCCCGCAATACTTACATGACGCGCGAGCGCGCTTTGCCAAAGGGGAAATTTCTGCCGCAGATTTGCAGGCTGTTGAAGACCAGGCGATTACCGAATTGGTGGCTAAACAAAAGGCCGCAGGGCTGCAGGTGATCACCGATGGCGAGTTCCGCCGGAGCTGGTGGCACCTGGACTTTATGTGGGAACTGAACGGGGTTGAAAAGGCATCCATCTCTAAGGGGTATGTGTTCGCCGATAAAGAAACCCGCCCGGAAACCGCGCGCCTGACCGGGAAAATTTCCGGCGAAAACCATTTGTTTATCGAACACTTCAAATTTTTGCTGCAGTTCGCTGAAGCGGGCATTACTCCGCGCCTGACCGTGCCTTCCCCGGCGCAGTTTCTGGCGGAACTGCAGCGCCCGGATAACAAAGCGCTGACGCTTGCCGTCTACCCGACGGAAGACGAACTGGTTGCCGATATCGCCAAGGCCTATCGCACCTTTATTAAAGAGCTGTATGCAGCCGGTTGCCGCAACCTGCAGTTGGATGACTGCACCTGGGGTATGCTGGTGGATCCGAAGTTTGCCGGCGGCGGCGCGGCGGATACGCCAAAATCGACCGAAAGCGGCTGCAGCTGCTGTGGCGGGGAACCTGCCGAGCCAACCAAAGCCCAGGCTTTGGCCGAGCTGTACCTGAAGGTGAATAATGCGGCCATTGAAGGGGCGCCGGCCGATTTGGTGCTGACCACCCACGTTTGCCGCGGCAACTACCACTCTTCCTGGGCTGCCAGCGGCGGCTACCAGCCGGTGGCTGACGTATTGTTCGCCCGTGAGAACGTGGCTGCTTACTACCTGGAATTTGATACTGAACGCGCCGGGGATTTCTCGCCGCTGGCGAAGGTATCACCGAATAAACAAGTGGTGCTGGGGCTGATTTCTTCCAAGCTCGGTGAGCTGGAAGACAAACAGGCGGTTATTGCGCGCATTAAAGAAGCGACGCAGTACGTTCCGCTGGAGCGCCTGTGCCTGAGCACCCAGTGCGGTTTTGCTTCAACGGAAGAGGGCAACGTGCTGACCGAAGAGCAGCAGTGGGCGAAGATTGCCCTGGTGAAAGCCGTTGCTGATGAGGTGTGGGGCTAATTCCTCGCTTTTCCCTCACCCTAACCCTCTCCCAAAGGGAGAGGGGATTGCCCGAGCCCTTGTTCATGCCCCTTCTCCCACTATTGGGCACGAATACGCCCTCTCCCTGTGGGAGAGGGCCGGGGTGAGGGGCGCACTCGCTGCCGCTACTGAGCACGAATACTCCCTCTCCCTGTGGGAGAGGGCCGGGGTGAGGGGGCGCACTCGCTGCCGCTACTGAGCACGAATACTCCCTCTCCCAGTGGGAGAGGGCCGGGGTGAGGGGGCGCACCCGTTGCCGCTACCGGGCACGAATACTCCCTCTCCTTTTGGGAGAGGGCCGGGGTGAGGGCATTAAGTGCGTAACCCGCGTTGCTCAAACGCCCGTATCGCCATCATTTTTACAAAGCGCGTTGCTGAAATGCCAAATACTAATCAAGCTAGCTTCAAACTCTCGCCGGAAAAACCGCTCTCTGCTGAGCAACTGGCGCTGAAACAGCGCGTTGAAGCCTTCCTCATTGATCACCAGAACGACGAGCATGCCCTTTTTGTTATCCATGGCGACGCCGGTACCGGGAAAAGCGTTTTCCTGAACGCATTGTTTGCCGATATCCAGGCGCAAAATCGCCAGCAGCCGGGCAGCCCGTTTGCCGGCCAGGAAAACTACCTGCTGGTCAACCACCCGGAAATGCTCAAGGCCTACAAAAATGCCGCGCAGGGTGTGCCTTATCTGCGGAAAAAAGACTATGAGCGGCCGACAACCTTTATCAACCGCATGGATAAAAGCGGCAGCCAGGCCGACATTGTGCTGGTTGACGAAGCCCACCTGTTGCTGACGCGCAGCGATCGCTACAACCATTTCAACCAAGACAACCACCTGGTTGAAATTGCCCGCCTGGCCCGGCTGATTGTGCTGGTGTTTGATGAAAAGCAGGTGCTGAAATTCAAAAGCCTGTGGCAGGGGGATGATTTGGCGCAGATCGTTGGCCGCTGGCCCCATGAAGCCTACGCCCTGCGGCACCAGTTCAGGATGCAGGCCGGCAGTGCGGTGCAAGCCTGGATCGACCATTTTTGCCAGTGCCGACTGTTGCCGCTGCCCAGCGCCGGGCGTGAGCACCAAGCCTTTGAGATAAAAATCTTTGCCGATGCCCAGGCGATGTATGATGCCATCCGGCAGAAAAACCGCACGGTGGGGCTGTCGCGGATGCTCTCTACCTATGATTACCCTTACCGGCTGGACGGCCAGGACTATTTTATCGAGGAAGGGGCATTCCGGCTGCGCTGGGACCGCTCGAAGCCGAATGAACGCTTGCCCTGGGCGGAGCGGCCAGACACCATTGATGAAGTGGGATCGGTATATACCGTGCAGGGTTTTGATCTTAACTATGTCGGGCTGATCCTCGGGCCTTCCGTATCCTGGGATGATCGCCGGCAGGAAATTGTGCTGGATCCCAGCCGTTATGAAGACAGCGCGGCTTTTCAGGGCAAAGCGAAGGTTGCCGAGGCCGGCAGCGTGCAGCGGCGCATCATGCTTAATGCCATCAACGTGTTGATGACCCGAGCGATCAACGGGCTGTATATCTATGCCCATGATGCAGGGTTACGTAATAAACTGCTGGCTTTGCAAAGTGCGGCAGTGACCAAAGGAGATAACCATGTCTGCAACTGAGGTGCTGTGGATCGACGATAAGCGTATGGCTGGCGTTTCGCGGCCGGTCGAGGCTATCGACGATCGTGTGAAGGCGGTGGTGGACGAGATGTTTGCCGTGATCGACGCCACCAAAGATTCTGGCCTGGCGGCTATCCAACTGGGGATCCCGCTGCGTATTGTGGCGATCGACATCGTGGATGATGCCGGGCAGCGCCAACGGCTGGCGTTAATCAACCCGCAGATCGTCAGCGTTTCAGCGGAGAAAACGGCGCATCTGGAGCTGTGTTCTTCCATTCCCGGCCACCCATTGCCTGCTGAGCGGGCCAGGCAGGTGACGGTGGCATTTACCGATCTGGCCGGTGTGCCGCAGCAGATTGAAGCCAGCGGCGCCTTTGCCGTTTGCCTGCAGCATGAGATCGACCATCTGGATGGGCACCTGCTGGTCGATGGCCTTTCCGAACTGAAGCGCAACCGCATCAAAACGCACCTGGCCAAACTGCGGCGAAAAACTGCCCCACGCACGGTCTAGGTCGCTTGAATCCGGGTTTTTATAGGCATATCATTTATGCGGTTATTGTTGTTGTTGACGAGTAGGAGGTCATAAATGATAACTGTGTATGATAGGTATAGAAACCGGATTGCCCCAGGCTGCAAGGTTATGGACAGCGAAACCGGTAAAATTGGGGTTATCGCTTCAATTCATCAAAACGGAATGGAGCAAGATCAGGCCCGCCGCGCAAATTGCGTTGAACTGAAAGGTATTAACGGGCTCTTCAAGCCTGAAAACCTGATGGGCCTTGGCACTTTGCATTGATGATCCCGCGTAAAGGCCAACCTCCGTGTTGGCCTTAATGTACTTTCCCTACCGTGCTTCCCACTTGCCTTAACCAAGGCGCTTTACGCTAAAAACGTGTTACCGAATGTGGCGCTGCCCCGCACGGCTGCTGGTTGCAACCTAGTGTTTTTGCGCCGCTAACGTGGCGAACCACGGCTGAATGAAATCATCGCTGGCGCCCCAGCCCGGGATAATTTTCGCCAGCCCGGCAACGTTGACCGGCCCCGGCTGGCTCAACAGCAATGCCTGTGGGATGGTGGCTGCTTTAAATTCATAGGTGGCCGGCGTAGGTTCGCCAGCAATCTTGTTCGCCACCAGGCGCAGGTTGATCGCGCCAATCAGTTTGGGATCGACCGCCACGCTGACTTTCCACGGGCTGCCGGATTCGCGCATCAGTTGCAGATCCTGGTTAGAAATATCAATGCTGTAGAGTTTGATTTCCGTACGGCCGTTCTCTTTTAACGCCTTATATGCGCCCTGAGAAAATGCATCCCAAGTGCCCCAAATCGCGTCAATCTTGCCTTTTGGATATTTTGCCAGGATCGCGCCGACCTTGTTGGCGGTATCACCCTGCACGTCGGAAGATACGGCCCCGATAGATTCCAGCTCATGAATGCCCGGGTTTTGTTTCAGCAACTGCTGATAAGCCGCCTGGCGGCGCTCCATCGGCGGGAAGCCGGCTACCCACAGCTTGACGATATTGGCTTTGCCATTGAAATCCTTCACCAACTGGCCGAAGGATTCATTGGTCAGCGATGCATCGTCCTGCTGGGTGACGGTGGCGCCAGGCACGCTGCCGCTGACATCGGTATCAAAGACGGAAACGGCAATGCCGGCGGCGGCAATGCGTTTGACCAGATCGGTGGAATAAGGCGCCCGGCCCTGCGAAAGAATAATACCGTCGTATTTCTGGCTGATGGCCTGGTTGACGAAATCCTGGAAGCGCGCGTCATCGCCATTGCTCAAGAAGGTATCGATCTTAAAACCCAGCTTGCGGCCTTGCTGAATGGCGCCGGCCAGGAACTGGGTAGTGTTGTCATCAGAGCCCAGGTTACGAATGATGGCAACGCGGATTGGCCCCTGGTGGCTGGCGATAGCGGCAGGCACCGGGGCTGGCACGGTTTCCGCCGCCAGCGATGGCAGTGCAATCAGCAGACTGAGCGCCAGCAATGAGGTCTTTATCTTTTTCATTATTGCTCCATAAGCAGGTGGAATTGTGATGGTTAAATATCCGTACGGAAGTCTTTCTGTCTGGACGTCTATTTGTTGTATTTGCAGCATCATAACCAGATAAGTTGCGATAATGAATTATTTTTTTGATGAATTTTTTTCAGGATGTTGCCCGCAAGTTTTTGGCGCGTTACGCAAAGTGGGCAAAAGGCGGGTGCCGGCATATTTTTCGCTGTTTATAGTCGCAGGCAGGGGGCCTTGCGATGGGAAAAAGCATGCTGCAAAACGCCCGGCGGCTACGGGCTATGATGGCGCCGGCGGAAAAAACCGCCTGGCTGGGGCTACGCGATCGGCGTTTGGGCGGTTACAAGTTCCGCCGCCAGTTGCCGATTGGGCCATACATCGTTGATTTTGTTTGCCTGCAAAGAAAGCTGATTGTTGAGCTGGATGGCGGGCAACATATGGAACAGGCTGCTTATGACGCGCGGCGTACGCGTTATCTCGAGCAGCTTGGGTTTAAGGTGCTGCGTTTTTGGAATAATGAGGTGTTTGATAACTGGAGTGGGGTTCAAGCCGTTATTTTGCAGCATTTGTGCGAAGGGCCCCCTCACCCCGGCCCTCTCCCCTAGGGAGAGGGGGCGCCGGGATAGGCATGGGTAGTTGGGAGCCGGTTCAGGAAGGTTGGCACGGATGAACCCTCACCCCGGCTCTTTCTCTAAGGGATAAGCGGCGATGGGATAGGCTTGGGTAGATGGGAACGGTTCAGGAAAGTTGGCACGGACGAACCCTCACCCCGGCCCTCTCCCCAAGGGAGAGGGGGCGCAGAGATAGGCATGGGTAGACGGGGAGCGGTTCAGGAAGGTTGGCATGGACGAGCTTTTACCCCGGCCCTCTCCCAGAGGGCGAGGGGGCGATGGGATAGGCCTGGGTAGTTAGGGAACTGGCTCTGGAAGGTTGGCACGTACGATCCCCTCTCCCGACGGGAGAGGGTTAGGGTGAGGGGGAGTTACTTAACCTGCATCCCAGGTTGCGCGCCGCTGTCTGGGCTCAGCAGGAAGATATCTTTCCCGCCGGGGCCTGCGGCCATCACCATCCCTTCAGATACGCCGAAACGCATTTTGCGCGGCGCCAGGTTAGCGACCATGATCGTCAGGCGGCCTTCGAGCAATTTCGGGTCCGGGTAGGCAGAGCGAATACCAGAGAAAATCTGGCGCGTTTCACCGCCTAAATCCAACTGTAGCTTCAGCAGTTTGCTGGAGCCTTCCACGAAATCGGCGCTTTTGATCAGTGCAATCCGCATATCCACCTTGGCGAAATCGTCAAAGGTAATGGTCTCCTGAATAGGATCATCCGCCAATGGGCCAGTCACCGGCTTGGCGGTGCTCATGTCCTCTTTGGATGCGTTAACCATGTCAGTCACTTTGTCGAGATCGATACGGTTGAACAGCGCCTTAAACGCATTCACCTGGTGGCTCAGCAGTGGCTGCTGGATGCTATCCCAACGCAGTTCGCTGTTCAGGAACGCTTCTGCGCGTTCGGTCAGCGAAGGCAGCACCGGTTTCAGGTAAGCCATCAGAACGCGGAACAGGTTGATCCCCATTGAGCAGATGGCCTGCAGATCGGCATCGCGGCCTTCCTGCTTCGCCACCACCCACGGTGCCTGCTCGTCGACGTAGCGGTTGGCAACGTCAGCCAGCGCCATGATCTCACGGATAGCGCGGCCGGATTCACGGCTGGCATAGGCTTCGGCAATGCTTTCTGCCGCATCGATAAAGGTTTGGTACAGCGCAGGATCGGCCAGTTCATCCGCCAGCTTGCCGCCAAAACGCTTGTTGATAAAGCCGGCGTTGCGGGAAGCCAGGTTAACCACCTTATTCACGATATCGGTGTTTACACGCTGGACGAAATCTTCCAGGTTCAGATCGATATCATCAATGCGTGAAGACAGCTTGGCCGCATAGTAGTAGCGCAGGCAGTCGGCGTCCAGATGCTGCAAATAGGTGCTTGCCTTGATAAAGGTGCCGCGTGATTTCGACATCTTGGCGCCGTTCACGGTCACATAGCCGTGCACAAACAGGTTGGTCGGCTTGCGGAAGTTGCTGCCTTCCAGCATCGCCGGCCAGAACAGGCTATGGAAATAAACGATATCCTTGCCGATGAAGTGATACAGATCGGCGGTGGAGTCTTTGCGCCAGAATTCATCGAAGTCCAGATTGCCGCGTTTATCGCACAGGTTTTTGAACGAGCCCATATAGCCGATCGGTGCATCCAGCCACACGTAGAAGTATTTGCCCGGCGCGTCGGGTATTTCAAAGCCGAAATACGGCGCATCGCGGGAGATATCCCACTGCTGCAGGCCAGATTCAAACCACTCCTGCATTTTGTTCGCCACCTGCTCTTGCAGCGCGCCGGAACGGGTCCAGGCCTGCAGCATTTCACTGAATGCGGGCAGATCGAAAAAGAAGTGCTCGGAATCACGCATGATTGGCGTAGCGCCGGAAACCGCTGATTTAGGATCGATCAGCTCGGTTGGGCTGTAGGTGGCGCCGCACACTTCGCAGTTATCGCCGTATTGATCCGCCGCCTTGCATCTTGGGCAGGTGCCTTTAACGAAACGATCGGGCAGGAACATACCCTTTTCCGGATCGTAAAGCTGGGAAATGGTACGGTTCTTGATAAAGCCGTTTTCTTTCAGGCGGCCGTAAATCAGGCTCGACAGTTCGCGGTTTTCATCGCTATGGGTCGAATGATAGTTATCATAGCTGATGCCAAAACCGGCGAAATCCTGTTGGTGCTCCCGGCTCATTTCCGCAATCATGTCTTCAGGTTTGATGCCCAGTTGCTGCGCTTTGAGCATGATTGGCGTACCGTGCGCGTCATCCGCACAGATGAAATAAACCTCGTGGCCGCGCATTCGTTGGTAACGAACCCAAATGTCCGCCTGGATGTGCTCGAGCATGTGGCCGAGATGGATGGAACCATTTGCGTACGGTAGTGCGCACGTCACCAATATTTTTTTCGCGACTTGAGCCATAGTGATAACTTGCTTTTCTGTAATGATAAAAGGGGCTTTGATGTTAACCGATCGCGCCCCTCGCGGCTAGGGCGGTTTCTTTCCTGCTGGGTGCGCCAGCCCCCTTGCAGTTCTGATATGCTAAGCAGGAAGCCATGTGTTTAAAACCAAGGAGCCGGGATGAACGCTAAATCCCCCGAGCAAACCAACCCTGAAGATCTGCACGCCCGGGTGGCCGATGTACTGGCCGCTTTCGAGCACCCGACGTTAAAAAATAACCTGTCGACGCTGAAGGCCATTCACCACTGTGCGCTGCTGGACGATGTGCTGTATGTCGAATTGCTGATGCCTTTTGCCTGGCAAAGCGGGTTTGCGGCATTGCAAGACCAAACCAGCGCCGAGCTGCTGCGGGTGACTGGCGCAAAAGCGGTGGACTGGAAGCTTAAGCACGATATCGCCACCCTGAAGCGCGCGAATAACCAGCCCGGCATTAAAGGCGTGCGCAACATTATTGCCGTCAGCTCCGGCAAGGGCGGGGTGGGCAAATCCAGCACCGCGGTGAACCTGGCGCTGGCGCTGGCGGCGGAAGGGGGCCGGGTGGGGATCCTGGATGCCGATATTTACGGCCCGTCGATCCCGAACATGCTGGGCACCGAGAACGAACGCCCAACGTCGCCGGACGGCCAGCATATGGCGCCGATCATGGCCCATGGCCTGGCGACCAATTCGATTGGCTACCTGGTGACCGACGATAACGCGATGGTGTGGCGTGGCCCCATGGCCAGCAAGGCGCTGCTGCAACTCTTGCAGGATACGCTGTGGCCAGATCTGGATTACCTGGTGGTGGACATGCCGCCGGGCACCGGGGATATTCAACTGACGCTGTCGCAGAACATTCCGGTTACCGGGGCGCTGGTCGTGACTACGCCGCAGGATATCGCACTGCTCGACGCGGCCAAAGGCATCGTGATGTTTGAGAAAGTGCAGGTGCCCGTGTTGGGAGTGGTGGAAAACATGAGTATGCATATCTGCAGCCAGTGCGGCCACCATGAGCCGGTATTTGGCACTGGCGGCGCCGAGAAACTGGTGCAGAAATTCCACAGCCGCCTGCTGGGCCAGATGCCGCTGCATATTTCACTGCGGGAAGATTTGGATCGCGGGCAGCCGACGGTGATCAGCCGCCCAGACAGTGAGTTTGCGCAGATGTATCGCCAACTGGCTGGCAATGTGGCCGCGCAGTTGTACTGGCAGGGCGAGGCGATCCCCACCGAGATTTCTTTCCGCGCGCTGTGATTGGCCTATTCCCTCACCCCGTCCCTCTCCCCGCGGGAGAGGGGGCGTACGATGAGGCATGGGTGTGGGCCTGTTCCCTCACCCCGTCGCTATCCCTAGGGCGATGCGGCATGGGTGTGGGGGGATAGGGCCGTGCCGGCACGGTCTGTTCCCTCTCCCTTGGGGAGAGGGTTAGGGTGAGGGGCGATTAGTCTTGCGCTACTTTTACCGGCGCGGGTGCGGGTGATGGTTTGGCGTGCAAATCTGCACGGGTAAAAGGTTTTTTCACCGGCGCGATGGTTACCGCAATGCGCTCCAGCAGCCCTTGAGTCGGCGCCGCAGTGCCGGTGTTGATCAAAAACAGCGGCAGCACCAGCGCCGCAGCGATTTTCCGGTAAGAAAGCCGTGGTGGCGGTGTGTTGCGCTGCAACAGCAGGAATGCCGCGCTGACGGTGCAGCCCAGTGCCAGGCCGGTAACCACTTCCGAGGTGGAATGCACATTGATCGCCAGGCGTGAATAGCCCACGGTCAGCGCCAGTAAATAGCCGCAGGCCACGGCTACACGGCGCACGTTGATTGAAAAGCGCCCGGCCAGTAGCCACAGCATCACCGGCCAGATGCTGGCCGAGAGCGCCGAATGCCCGCTAAAACCGGTAAAATCAAACTCACGGCTGCCAATCCCCCAGCCCATGAAGGCCAGCTTGGAGAGGCACACCACCGCCCCCACGCCGCCGAACAACAAAATCCATTGCCAGGTCGGCTTTCTGCTGGCTGGCGAAAGCATCAGAATAATGAACACAATGGCGGCGCTTGGCAGCAACAGCATACTGTCGCCGAAGAAGGTCAAAAAGTGCCAGTTCATAGGTGCACACTCTGTGGCAATAAATAACGGGATAGACTGTTCACGTGATCGCGGGTACTCAAATAAATAATCGTGGCTGAATGCTGTGATTCTAGCTTGGCCGCGGCATTAACAGTAGTGTAAAAGTTCTGAAAACAGCATATAAACCCGTCATCCCGCAGTGTGCTGGCGTGTTGGCGCACATCCCTGGGGCCATCTTTGCCCTGCAACTCGAATTATTTTGCGTATACCGCCGCATAAAAAAGCGAAATGGTTATTACGGCAACGGTTTGTATGCATATTGTTGTTGCCGCCGTCTAAATACTGGCGCCGGGCCTGCTAACTCCCTATAATTGGCGCGATTTAGTTCCCCCCTCACACTACGAAACCAGGTCTTTAATTTTATGACTGACAAGCCGCATCAATGCGTCATTATTGGTATAGCTGGCGCATCTGCCTCAGGGAAAAGTCTGATTGCCAGTACGTTATATCGAGAACTCCGCGATCAAGTTGGCGATCAACACATTGGCGTTATCCCCGAAGACAGTTACTACAAAGACCAGAGCCATCTGACCATGGAAGAGCGGGTCAAAACCAATTATGACCACCCCAGCGCCATGGATCACAATTTGCTGTTCCAGCATCTGCAAATGCTTAAGGCCGGCAAGGCAATTGAACTGCCGTTGTATAGCTACACCGAACATACCCGCAAACAAGAAACCATCCATCTGGAACCCAAGAAAGTCATTATTCTGGAAGGTATTCTGCTGCTGACGGATATCCGCCTGCGCCAGGAAATGAATTTCTCTATCTTTGTTGATACGCCGCTGGATATCTGCCTGATGCGCCGTATGAAGCGTGATGTCAACGAACGTGGCCGTTCGATGGATTCGGTGATGGCGCAGTATCAGAAAACCGTTCGCCCGATGTTCCTGCAATTTATTGAGCCTTCCAAACAGTATGCCGATATTATCGTGCCGCGCGGTGGTAAAAATCGGATTGCGATCGATATCCTGAAAGCCAAAATCAGCCAGTTCTTTGAATGATGCTGTTGGCCGGGCGGTGAATCCCCGGCCTGTCTCCCATGATTTACGCCCTGACGTAGACCTTTCGCCTATTGTGTGGCACTTTTTGTTTTAGTTTATGCGCTTTGATGGAGAAGAAGAGATGAGACTGTGTGACCGCGATATAGAAAGCTGGTTGGACTGCGGAAAGCTGGCTATTTCACCCCGTCCACCGGTGGAGCGTATTAACGGGGCCACAGTGGATGTCCGTTTAGGGAATCAGTTCCGCGTATTCCTCGGGCATACTGCGGCATTTATCGATCTGAGCGGCCCGAAAGATGAAGTCAGCGCCGCGCTGGATCGCGTGATGAGTGACGAGATCGTGCTGCCGGAGGGCGAAGCCTTCTTCCTGCACCCCGGTGAGCTTGCGCTGGCGGTGACGCTGGAATCGGTTACGCTGCCGGACGATCTGGTCGGCTGGCTCGACGGCCGCTCTTCATTGGCGCGCCTTGGCTTGATGGTGCATGTCACCGCACACCGTATTGATCCAGGCTGGCAGGGCCGTATCGTTCTGGAGTTCTATAATTCAGGTAAGTTGCCGTTGGCACTGCGCCCTGGGATGATGATCGGCGCGTTGAGCTTCGAGCCGCTTTCCGGCCCGGCTGCCCGCCCTTATAATCGCCGCCAGGATGCAAAATATAAAGATCAACAGGGTGCCGTAGCCAGCCGTATCGACAAAGATTAACGGCTGAAGGACATTGCTGCTGGGGGCTGACAAGGGGATGGCATGAAACGATTACTGACGACTTTGGCGATTTTGCTGGTGGTGCTGGTGGCCGGTATGGCTGCGCTGGTGCTGCTGATCAATCCCAATGATTTTCGCGCTTACATGGTGAAAAAGGTCGAACAGAAGAGTGGCTATCATCTAACGCTGGATGGCGATTTGCGCTGGCACGTTTGGCCGCAGCTGAGCATTCTGGCCGGCCGCATGACGCTTACGGCGCCTGGCGCCGCTGCGCCCGTGGTCAGCGCCGATAATATGCGCTTGGATGTTGAACTGCTGCCGCTGCTTTCACACCAGCTTTCGGTTAAGCAGGTGATGCTGAAAAACGGCGTTATTCGCCTGACCCCCGACAGTGAAGAGCAAACCGTGCCGGGAGCGCCCGCCGCGCCAACCAGCAACGCTGAAGAACCAGCGGTGGCCGCGTGGAAATTCGATATTGATAATTTGCGCATCGTCGATAGCCTGCTGATTTGGCAGCGGGCGAACAACGAGCAGATCAACGTGCGCGATATTAACCTGACGCTGCAACAAAACGGCCAGCATCAGGCGCAACTGGCGTTATCCAGCCGGGTTAACCGCGATCAGCGCGATCTGGCCTTTACGCTGGCGGCCGATTTGGATCTGCAGCAATACCCGCAGCAGATTAGCGCCAATATCAGCCAGTTTACCTATCAACTGGATGGGGCCGATATTACTAACGGTGGTATCAAAGGCGAGGGGAGCGTGCAGGCCGTTTATCAGCGGGTGCAGCAGCAATTGGCGCTGAAGAACATGGTACTTAGCGCGAATGACAGCCAACTTACCGGCGATGCCCAGCTGCAATTTGGTAGCGTGCCGCATTATGCGGTAAACCTGTCTTCGCTACATCTTAATCTGGATACCCTTTCAGGCTGGAAAGACAACATTGGTGAGGCGCCGCAGCCTGCGCCATTGGCGCCGGTGATTGCCAGCCCGCCGGATGAAGCGCAAAGCCTGAATGTGCTGCGTGATTTTACCGCACAGCTGGCGCTGAAGGCCGATCGGCTCACCTACCGTGGGCTGGAGATCGCCCAGTTGGCGTTACAGGCGGAGAACCAGCGTGGGCTGTTAACGTTAGGGGCGCTTGGCGGCAAGCTGGCGGGCGGCGAGTTTTCTCTGCCGGGTGAACTGGATGTGCGCAGCGCTAAACCTGCTATTACGTTACGGCCAGACATCAAACAGATAGAACTGGGCCCGGTGCTGAAAGCGTTTGATATGCCGCAGGTGATAACCGGTAAATTCAATCTACAAGGCACGTTTGGCGGCGATAAGCTGAGCGCGGAAGCCTTTAAACACAGTTGGCACGGCGATGCGCAGTTAGCGATGCAAAACGTGCAGTTGCATGGGCTTAACATTCAGCAATTGATCCAGCAGGCGGTGGCACGTAGCGATAGCCGTGTGAGCGGCCAGGAAAAATATCAACGCTATACGGAAGTGCAGCGCCTGACGGCCCGGGCGCATTTGAACGCCGGGGCGGTGAAGGTTAGCGAACTGCAGGCTGATTCATCTGCGCTGAACCTTAGGGGGGCCGGGACGCTCGATATACCTGGCAAGCAGTGTGATATGACGCTGAATGTGCAGGTGACCGACGGGTGGCAAGGGAATAACGATCTGATTGCGCTGCTACGGAAAACAGCGATCCCGCTGCGGGTTTATGGGCCATGGGACAGGCTTAATTATCAGTTGAAGGTGGATCAACTGTTGCGCCAGTCGCTGCAGAACCGCGCCAAGGACGCCCTGAATAAATGGGCGGAAAAGAATAAGGATTCGCAAAGCGGGCAGGATCTGAAAAGGTTGCTCGACAAGCTGTAATATCCTCCCAAACGGGCCGCCAAGCGGCCCGTTTCTTTTTACTATGCGAATGCCCTCATCCCGGCCTTCTCCCAGAGGGAGAAGGGGCGCGGGGTTTGGCATGGGAGTGCTGAATGCCCTCATCCCGGCCTTCTCCCAGAGGGAGAAGGGGCGCACGGTTTGGCATGGGAATACCGATAGCCCTCGTCCCGGCCTTCTCCCAGAGGGAGAAGGGGCGCAGGGTCTGACATGGGAGTGCTGAATGCCCTCATCCCGGCCTTCTCCCAGGGGGAGAAGGGGCGCAGGGTTTGGCATGGGAGTGCCGAATGCCATCATTCCGGCCTTCTCTCTAGGGGTGAAGGGGCGCAGGGTTTGGCATGGAAGTGCAGAATCCCCTCATCCCGGCCTTCTCCCAGAGGGAAAAGGGGCGCAGGGTCTGACATGGGAGTGCTAGTGCTGAAGGCCCTGATCCCTGCGTTGGTGGGGTTGGTGCGGTACTAATACAGAAACGCTGGGCTATCCCCTCTCCCTGGGGGAGAGGGTTAGGGTGAGGGGTTACCCCTCGTCATCCTGATCGGGCTCTGCCAGCGGCGTGATTTTTACCTTCAGAATACGGTGGCTGCTGATCTCCAACGGCTCATAGAGATAACCATCAATTGCCAACTGCTCGCCCTGTTCCGGGATCCGCTGGCAGTGCTCCATCAGCAAACCGGCCAGCGTATGATACTCGCGCTTCTCTTCCAATTGCAGAGGCAGGAAATGCGCCAGATCCTCCAGCGGCATATAGCCGTTGGCAATCCAACTGCCGTCTTCACACTGCTGAATATCATGGCGTGCATCGATCTCCTCGCCGGCTTCGGGCAGGTTACCGGCAATGGTTTCCATCACGTCGGTCAGGGTAACAATACCTTCAACCGAACCAAACTCATCCACCACAAAGGCGAAGTGCGTTTGCGCCTGGCGGAACTGCTCTAACGCGCTAAGCAGCGTTAGCCCTTCAGGGAAGATTAACGGCTGTATTACCAGCGCCCGTAGATCCAACGGCGCTTGCTGCAACTGCTGTTTTAACACATCAATCGTGTGGATCACCCCAAGCGGTTCATCACTGTCGCTATCTTCGATAACCACAATGCGCGTGTGTTGGTTCTTTTCCAGCAACTGTTTCAGCTTTTCCTGCGGATCGTTCAGCTCCAGGTATTCCACATCGTGCCGGGACGTCATGATGCTACTGACGGTGCGCTGTGCCATCCCCAGCACGCGCTCGATCATATTGCGCTCCTGCTGGTTAAATATTTCGCTGCCTCCACTGTTGCTGTCGGCGATCAAATCAGCCGCATCCCGATCGACTTCGGCCTCTTCATGCTTTCCACTTAGCATACGCAGCACAGCTTCTGCCGTGCGTTCGCGCAGAGGGCGCACCTGGGAAAGAAAACGGCGGCGGTTGAACTGCGCAAGCTGGTTTAGTGCTTCGATGATCACAGAGAAGCCGATAGCTGCATACAGATACCCTTTGGGTATGTGGTAGCCAAAGCCTTCTGCCACCAGGCTAAAGCCAATCATCAACAGGAAGCTCAGGCACAGGATGACGATAGTCGGGTGGGCATTAACAAAGCGGGTGAGCGGCTTGCTGGCCAACAGCATCAGACCGATGGCGATAGTGACCGCCAGCATCATAACCGCCAGGTGATCAACCATCCCGACTGCCGTTATTACCGAATCCAGTGAGAAGACGGCATCCAGCACCACAATTTGCGCCACTACCGGCCAGAAGCGGGCCCCTTTACGGGTGCCGTGCTGTTCTTCATCCTTGCCTTCCAGCCGTTCATTCAACTCCATCGTGGCTTTAAATAACAGGAAGATACCGCCGACCAGCATGATCAAATCGCGCCCACTGAAGGGATGCTCGGCAAGGAAGAACAGCGGCTTGGTTAAAGTTGCCAGCCAGGATATAGAGGCTAACAACACCATACGCATCAGCAGCGCCAGCAGTAAACCGACGACGCGAGCTTTATCTCTTTGTTCTTTTGGTAGTTTTTCTGCCAGGATGGCAATAAAAATGAGGTTGTCTATCCCCAGCACAATCTCCAGCACGACCAATGTGGCCAGGCCGGCCCAAATTGTTGGATCTGCGATCCATTCCATAAGACCAATTTCACCTTTTAGTTCGCCGGCTTATGCCGTAACGCGCATGATGGGCGTTGGCAAAGGAAAATTCAACATGAAAACAGCAGGGAAGGTAGGGATAAGAAGAATAATTAAGTGAGCCGGATAAAACCGGGAAGTTTCTGGGTGTAATAACATAAGAAACCATCGCTTTAACTGTTTATTAAAGCAACTGCAATACAATTATTATTTAAATCATCGTGTTATGAATTTCTGCTTATGTTAGAATTTTCCGAGCCATTATCAAAGAGTAGTCTTATTCCTAAAAGGCCGTGAGAAGCCGATCTAAGGCTTGTCTCAGTGGGTTAATAGTATAAGAATCCTAGCCAATAATATGTAAACAACTATCAATACTTTGTATAGAACATAGGCTTTTTTGCCCTTCTTGTGATTACCCTGCGTTGTATGCCAGTGGTTAACACTGTTCGGCTGAATACATGGTGAACATGTGCCTGTTAGCCATCCAGAATCATTTCCAGTGCATTGGTAGCTGTAAGCCAAGGGCGGTAGCGTGCCGGAAGCGATTGATAAGGAACGGTTTTTATCACTTTCCCGATCGTTGATATAGAATTTTCCTAATTCATTTCCCCCGGAAGCGTTGGCTTAGCCTGTGTCTGTTACACTTAATTGTTATTTGCTGATGGATATAAAATATGCAAAAGAGATTGAAAGCAGTCATTCCTGTGGCAGGACTGGGTACACGTATGTTGCCGGCAACTAAGGCAATTCCGAAAGAAATGCTGCCTGTGGTGGATAAACCACTGATTCAATATATCGTGAGTGAATGTGTTGCTGCCGGAATTAAAGATATTATTCTGGTGACACACTCTTCCAAGAACGCCATTGAAAACCACTTTGATACCTCTTTCGAGTTAGAAGCGGTGCTGGAAGCACGCGTGAAACGCCAACTGCTGGCGGAAGTGAAAAGCATCTGCCCACCAGACGTTACCGTGATGCAGGTTCGCCAGGGGCAGGCGAAGGGGCTGGGGCATGCCGTACTGTGTGCGAAACCGATGGTCGGGGATGAACCTTTTATTGTACTGTTGCCAGACGTGTTGATGGATGATGCAAGTGCCGATCTGCGCAAGGAAAACCTGGCGAAAATGATCCAGCGCTTTGAAGAGACCGGTTACAGCCAGGTGATGGTGGAGCCGGTGCCAGAGAAAGACGTTTCTAAATACGGTGTGGTGGATTGTGGCGGGGTCGCATTGGCCGCTGGTGAAAGCGCGCCAATGACCGCAGTGGTGGAAAAACCGGCGCTTGAGGATGCTCCTTCCAACCTGGCCGTAGTGGGGCGCTATGTGCTCTCTGCAGATATTTGGCCGCTGCTGGAGAAAACCCCTCCAGGAGCTGGCGATGAGATCCAACTGACCGACGCCATCGCTTTGTTGATGGATGAAGAAACGGTTGAAGCTTTCCATATGAGCGGCAAATCACATGACTGTGGTGATAAACTGGGCTATATGAAAGCATTCGTGCAATATGGCCTGCGCCATGCCACAGAGGGCGAAGGGTTCAGCAAATGGTTGAAACAGGCTCTCGCCAATAAATAACTGCAGCGGCCGCAGATACGATCACAAGATTGAAAGAGGACTACCATGACGAAGTTAAAAGCTGTCATTCCCGTTGCTGGCCTGGGTATGCGTATGCTGCCGGCGACCAAGGCTATTCCAAAAGAAATGTTGCCGATCGTCGATAAGCCGTTGATTCAGTATATCGTTAACGAGTGTGTCGCCGCGGGTATCAAAGATATCATTCTGGTGACGCACTCTTCCAAGAACGCGATAGAAAACCATTTCGATACCTCATTCGAGCTGGAAGCGATGCTCGAAGCGCGCGTTAAACGCCAACTGTTGGATGAAGTACAATCCATCACGCCAAAGGGCGTGACGCTGATGCATATCCGCCAGGGGCAACCAAAAGGGTTGGGGCATGCTGTGCTATGCGCTAAACCGCTGGTTGGGGATGAACCGTTTGTGGTGGTGTTGCCCGACATCCTGCTGGATGATGCGAAAGCAGATCTGAAAAAAGATAACCTTGCCCACCTGATTGCCCGCTTTGAACAAAGTGGCGATAGCCAGGTGTTGGTGCAAGCGGCCGACGATGAGAATGTGCTGTATGATTACTCGGTGGTGGAGTGTGAAACAACTACGCTGCAGCCCGGCGAAAGCGCGCGTATGACCTCTATTATTGAAAAACCAAGCCGGGAAGTGCGGCTGCAATCCAACTATTCCGCAGTAGGCCGCTATGTGCTTTCTGCTGACATTTGGCCGATTCTGGAAAAAACCAAACCCGGCGCCTGGGGCCGCATTCAGTTGACCGACGCGATTGCAGAACTGCTGAAACAACAACCGGTAGAAGCGACCGAACTGGTGGGTGAATCCTACAACTGCGGTGAAAAGCTTGGCTATCTGCAGGCCTTTGTCGCCTATGGCCTGCGCCACCCAGCACAAGGGAAAGCCTTCCGCGAATGGGCAGAGCAACTGCAGTTTTAAGCGGGTTTGTAATTAACAGCCTGGTTGTGGAATTAACAGCCAGATATATTGGTAAAAGCCGCGCCTGCAGTTCATACTCTTGAGCACTGAACGGCCCCAGAGCGTTATATAACCGGAATAGAGAGCACCACACGGCTCCCTCACCCTGTGGGGGATGGCTGGGGGTGAGGGCTCGGTGAGGAGTAAATAATTCACCCTCACTATCGCAGCACTGCACTCGTTCCTGAAAGGGAGCACCGTTCGACACCCTCTCCCTGTGGGAGAGGGCTGGGGTGAGGGCTCGATGAGGAGTAAATGATTTCTCCTCACCATCGCAGCACCGCTCTCGTTCCTGAAAGGGAGCACCGTTCGACTCCCTCTCCCCGTGGGAGAGGGCTGGGGTGAGGGCCCGGTGAGGAGTAAATGACTCATCGCAACATCGCCCGCGTTCCTTGTAGGGAGCACAGCGCAGCTCCCTCTCCCCGTGGGAGAGGGCCGGGGTGAGGGGCTCGGTGAAGAGTAAATTACTTCCCCTTACATTGCAGCACCGTTCCCTAAAGGGAATGCTGTACGACCTCTCTCCTGCGAGAGAGCGTTGGGGTGAGGGCTGCAACCCAATACCAAGTGGCTGTTTCTTTCTGTATCGTAGCAAAGCTGGGTTCAACGGTTGCTCAATGAGCACGTTCCCTTTTAACATGCATGGGGGCAGGTATCACAACCCCCATTTTGCTGAGAACCGCAACAGGTGCCACGGTTGGCCGGGGACTTAGCACAGCGTAAATATTTACTTTGAAAGTGATGATAACTCGATGGCAAAAAAACAATGGAAACTGATACCGCTCCTGGTATCGATCAGTGTGATTAGCGGTTGTACGATCGTTCCCGGCACCCACCTCTCCACCAGCGAAAAAGATGTTATTAAACAGCAGGACAGCGATTTTGACATCGACAAGCTGGTTAACGTTTTCCCGTTGACTCCACGGCTGGTTGAGCAAATGCGGGCCAAGCCGGTGGTAGCGCAGAATAATGCCGCGTTGGATCGCGAACTGCAGAATTATGAATACCGGATTGGTATTGGCGATGTGCTGATGGTAACGGTGTGGGATCACCCAGAGCTGACCACGCCGGCGGGCCAATACCGCAGCGCCAGCGACACCGGCAACTGGGTGAATTCTGACGGCACCATCTTCTACCCCTATATTGGCAAAGTGCGGGTTGCTGGTAGAACGGTGAGTGAAGTGCGCAACGACATCGCCAACCGTCTGGCGCAGTATATTGAAAGCCCACAGGTAGACGTGAGCATTGCGGCTTTCCGTTCGCAAAAGGTTTATGTCACCGGGGCGGTTACGACCTCCGGCAAGCAGGCGATCACCAACGTACCGCTCACTGTGATGGATGCGATTAACGCGGCTGGCGGCCTTGCTGCTGATGCTGATTGGCGCAATGTGGTATTAACACACAGTGGTAGGGAACAGCGGATTTCTTTGCAGGCGCTGATGCAAAATGGCGACCTGATGCAAAACCGCTTGCTGTACCCAGGCGATATTCTTTATATCCCGCGCAACGATGATCTGAAAGTGTTCGTAATGGGTGAAGTAAATAAACAAGCTACGCTGAAGATGGATCGCAGCGGTATGACGTTAACTGAAGCGTTAGGTAATTCTGAAGGAATATCTCAGGCAATGTCTGATGCTACCGGGGTGTTCGTTATCCGTCCACTGCGCGGCAGCCAGGGCAGCAAGCTAGCGAGTATCTATCAGCTAAATGCCTCTGATGCGGCAGCAATGGTGATGGGTACAGAGTTCCAACTGCAGCCTTACGATATTGTTTACGTAACTGCAGCTCCAGTAGTGCGTTGGAATCGTGTAATTAGCCAGCTGTTACCGACAATTGCTGGTTATAACGCATTAACTGAAGGGACATTGCGTATCCGCAATTGGCCGTAGTAGGTTGAAGAGGATAATATAGTTATGTTTAGTTCTATTTTAGTAATTTGTGTAGGCAATATTTGCCGTTCTCCTATAGGAGAAGGATTGTTAAAATTATATATTCCAAAAATGAGGATAAGCTCTGCTGGATTAGGAGCCCTAGTAGGCCAATGTGCTGATGAAAAAGCGAAATATGTGGCTAATAAGAGTGGCATATCGCTTACAGAGCATAGGGCAAAAATGCTAACTGCGGATATGTGTCGGGAATACGACTTGATTCTTGTTATGGAAAGAAAGCACATTGATGCAATAACAAAGCTTGCACCTGAAGTTCGGGGTAAAACTATGCTCTATGGTCATTGGATTCAGAAAGAAATACCAGATCCTTATAAGCAAAGTTTGGAATCTTTTGAACATGTATATAAGTTACTGGATGATTCTGCCCAAAAATGGGTTGGCGCGTTAAATAGAACATAACCGGGTAAAATATAGTGGATAAAAAAATTAATTCAGTATCTAAGGATACAGATACGAATGATGAGATTGACATTGCTCAACTGTATGGTTCAATTCTTGATAACCGCTGGCTGATTATTGCTATTACAGTATTGTTTACTGCAATAGGAATAATCTATACGATGTTTTCAACACCAGTATATCAAGCAGATGCTTTGGTACAGGTCGAAAAGGATGTCGGTAGTTCAATACTGAATGATATTGCTAGTTTCGCCCCTAATAATACGCCATCGTCGACTGCAGAGATTGAGCTCATTCAGTCTAGAATGATTATTGGTAAAACTATTAATGAGTTGGATTTGGAAAACTCTATTGAGCCAAAATATTTTCCTGTTTTTGGTAAAGGGTGGGCTCGTTTAATAAAGAATAAAACGCCTGAGGTAGCAGTATCGAGGTTAGCTGTACCTCCGGTAATGCTAGGACAAGAGATGGAGTTAACTATTAATGAGAATAATTCATATATATTATCGTATGATGGTGATGAGCTCATTAATGGGAAAGTTGGTGTTTTTTCTGAAAAAAATGGGGTAAGTATTCTGGTTAGTGATACTGATGCTGAACCAGGGACAACATTCTTACTTAAGAAAACATCGTTTCTAGATACAATTAGGAGCTTGCAAAGGAACTTAACGGTAGAAGATAAAGGAAAAGACACTGGAGTTTTATCTCTTACTTTAACCGGTGAAGATCCTATAAATACACAACGCGTTCTGGCTAGTATTGTAAATAATTATTTATTACAAAATGTAGAAAGAAAATCAGAAGAAGCGGAAAAAAGTCTAGGTTTTGTAAAGGAACAACTACCTTTAGTTCGTGAAAAGCTTGATGAAGCAGAAAATAAGCTTAATTTATTTAGAAAGGAAAATGATTCAGTTGACCTTTCACTTGAAGCAAAATCAATGCTCGATACTATAGTAAATGTAGAATCACAATTGAATGAGCTTACTTTCAAAGAAGCGGAAATATCAAAGCTTTATACAAAGGAGCACCCATCATATAGAACTTTGCTTGAGCAGCGTAAGACGCTGGAATTAGAAAGGGATAAACTTAATAAAAGGGTCAGTGAATTACCTAAAACACAACAAGAGATTATTAGACTGAAACGGGATGTTGATTCAGGACAAGAAATCTATATGCAGTTGCTGAATAAGCAGCAAGAATTAAGTATTAATAAGGCAAGTACTGTTGGTAATGTTCGTATTGTAGACCAAGCAATGGTTGCGAATAAACCCGTTCAGCCTAAAACAGTGGTCATAATATTTATTTCATTTGTATTAGGTGGGATTTTCTCGATACTTTATGTTTTAATTAAAACCATTCTGCATCGAGGGATTGAGAGCCCTGAGCAACTTGAGAAGAGTGGGATTAATGTCTATGCAAGTGTTCCATTATCTGATTGGCAGTTGGAAAATGATAGAAAAGCAACTTCACACAAGGCTAAGCAACTAACTGCAGGCCCTAGGCTTTTGGCTAACATAAATCCAGTAGATTTAGCAATGGAAGCTATACGTAGTCTGCGAACTAGTTTGCATTTTGCTATGCTTGATGCGAAAAATAATATATTGATGATCTCAGGTACTAGCCCTGGAATCGGTAAAACGTTTGTAAGTACAAACTTATCCGCTGTAATAGCTCAAGCAAATAATAAAGTAATATTTATCGACTGTGATATGCGTAAAGGCTACGCGCATGAACTTTTCGGTATTGAAAACGAAAAGGGGCTTTCTGAGTACTTATCAAATCAGGCTAGTATTGATGAAATTATTTCAGATAGTGGTATTAGTAGTATGGATGTAATTTCTAGAGGAAGGGTTCCACCTAATCCGTCAGAACTGTTAATGAGTGATAGGTTTACGCATTTATTAAATGAATTGCAATCACGATATGATATTGTTGTTATTGATACACCGCCTATATTGGCAGTTACTGACGCTGCAGTAATTGGTCGACATGCCGGGACTTCTATGTTGGTTGCCGGATTTGAAAAAACTACCTTGAAGGAAGTTGAGGTTAGTATTAGGCGTTTTGAGCAGAATGGCATTGATGTCAAAGGCGCTATTTTAAATCTAGTTGTCAAGAAGGCCGCTGGGTACTATGGATATGGATACTACCAATATAGTTATGAATCCAAGACTGAATAATTAATATTATTGAACACAGTCGGATTTTATCTGACTGTGTTCAAATATAATTTTTGCATAAGGATTCTTTGAATGAATGATAAAGATGCTTTGATTAGTGTTGTAATCCCTACGTTTAATCGTGCCAGTATTATTTTAAAAACAGTCAATAGTGTTTTAGCTCAATCATACAAAAATATTGAGGTTCTTGTTGTCGATGATGGATCATTGGATGGAACTGAAAAAGTTATTGCAAATATTAAAGATTCGCGATTGAAGTTTATTCCATTAGTAGAAAATAGTGGCGGCACAAAACCTCGTAATATAGGGATAGAGCAAAGTCGTGGAGAATATATTGCCTTTCTAGACTCTGATGATGAATGGCATTCTAGAAAGTTAGAACTACAGTTGAAGTTCTTTTTGGAAAATAAAATAGATAATCAAAATCAGGTTTGTATGACTGCAAAAATCAATAGAAGACCTGAAGGTGATTATGTCCGAAGAAATAAACCATATAAAGGATATGACTCTATTATGGAGTATATTCTTCTTGGCAATGACTTTCAAACAAGCACGTTATTATGTGACGCTAATATTGCAAAAAAATCATTATTTAGTGCAAGTTTGAGAAAGCACCAGGATTGGGATTTTGCGTTGCGCCTGGAGGAAAATGGAGCTAACTTTATATATTTCGATGAACCGTTAACAATTTATGATGATTCTGATGTAGGTAATAGAATCTCTAAAGACTCTAAACTTGATAAGTCATTATATTGGTTAGAGACTATTAAAACTAGAGTGCCAGAGCATATATATTATGGTTTCTATGCCAAGACAATAGCTGATACTTATATTATTAGCTCCGGAAAAAAAATAAATGGAATGATGATTTATTTTAAGTTTTTATTTACAGGGAAAATAAAATATAAACATTTTAATTCTATGATGTCTGAACGATTATCAAAACTGTTTCTTATTGTTGTAAATAAATTTAAAACTAATGGCTTATCTAAATTATAAGTTGTAATCCACTAGAGGCTATAGATGAAGTTTATTTCAATTAAAATTGGTATAAAAAAGAATAGATACGTTCATCTTGATGCTTATTCGAGTCTGATCATTTTTATTCTAATAATAATGGCTATGGTTTGTTTTTCTATGTTTAAAGAAAAAATAATGCCGGCCTATTTCTTTTTTGATCAAGTCACGATTGGTGAGATGATGAAGTATACTCATCAATTCAGCATCGGAAATTCTTACGGTAGTACAGCTTATTTCTATCGGCTATTGGGTGTGGAACCGCAGTCTATATTATTTTCGTTAGTATCATCTTTGCTAATAATGATTACTTATCTATTCATGTTATCGAAAGTAAGAGGCGGACACCTAAATATTGCTGATGCGGCTGTTTTTTTGTTTTTCTGTTTTGTTTCTATTATTAACATGACATGGCTTTCTAAAGATTTTATTGTATTCTTAGTTATGTCACCGTTATTAATAGCTTTTTATAATAAGAAAATCGGATTTACATTATGGACTGTCGCTGCATTAGTATATGCATGTTATTTTCGAACTTATTGGTTCTTATTTTTGTTGGAATTTATGGGGTTGTTTATAGCAAGTAGATTTGTTAAAAAGTCAAAATCAATTTTTATTGTTTGCCTTTTATCTTTGCTTTTTCTTGCTATAGCATTCCAGTATGGTCTAGGAATGGAAGTTGATTTTTTTAGAACGTCAGTGAATGAGGGCCGATTAGATAATAACAATTCTGGCTATAACACTATAATAACTCCATGGGTGGGGACAGGTAATCCTATATTAGGATGGATTAATGTAACAATTACATGGATTAGTTTTTATATTCCTTTTCCTTTAATATTATTATTCTCACCATATTACTTATTGATATCCGGATTTATAATACTAATGTTTTATCGAATTTGGCAGAACATTGGTGTTTTATTGCGCAGTGATAATAATTCATTGCAGTTGATTTTGTCTCTTTTAGTTATTTCATTTACGGTTGTACAAAGCATATTTGAGCCGGATTATGGCAGCTATGTAAGACATTTGGCACCTTTTTATCCAATAATGTTTTATACGTATTTATCTTGTCAGCGGAAAGGGGGGTGAATGAAGATATTACATGCAGCTGAAACTATTAAAGGTGGTGTGGCCACCGTATTAAAACAGCTGGTCCTTGAGCAAGAGCGTAACGCAGAACGTTATGATGTAAGAGTACTTATACCGGATGAACAAATCGATGAAGTTGAGGTTTTAGATTCTAATAATATAGTTCAATGGCCACGTAACGGTCGTAGTATCAAGTCACTTATATCCTTTGCGAAAAATTTTATATGCCTGGTTTTGAGATTCAGACCAGATATAGTCCATCTGCATAGCTCATTTGCAGGGGTTATTTGTCGGTTTTGTTTGATGTTATTGTTCCCCCTTTTTAGGACCAAGGTTATTTATTGTCCTCATGCATTTAGTTTTATGATGGAAACCAGTAAATATAAAAAGGTAGTTTATGTTTTCATTGAAAAATTGTTTATGAAAATAACTAATGTTGTTATCTGTGTAAGCAAATATGAATATGATGAGGGCGTTAGCTATGGACTGAATAAGGAAAAACTAAAAATAGTGCATAATGGAGTATCTATCAAAGATATTTCAGCAATAGATAAAAAGAAAGATAAAGATAATAAAAAAATCCATGTTCTTTTTGTCGGGCGATTCGATTACCAAAAAGGATATGATATTTTGATCGAGGCAGCAAGGAAACTAAGTCCTGATGCATTTACTTTTACCATCATTGGTGGATCTGTGCACAATAGTGGAAATGTTGATCGCTTAGTTAATGCCACATACACTGGGTGGTTATCTTCTGACGATATGGATAAGTATTTTCGATGTGCGGATATTGTTGTTGTGCCTAGCCGATGGGAGGGATTTGCGATGGTTCCATTGGAGGCTATGAGTTATGCATTACCTATCATTGCAAGTAATTCGACTTCACTACCTGAAGTTGTTCTTGATAAAAAAACCGGTTTTCTTTTTGAATGTGGAAATGTTAGTTCTCTATTAAAAATATTATCAGGACTAAATGAATATAATCTAATAGATATGGGGATTATGGGTAATAATTATTTTAGAGATAACTTTACCTCGGAGAATATGATAAAAAAGACACATGAAATATATGATAAGGTGATCTTTAAATAACAATCGAATTTATTATCATAATTGTTATGAGAGTGCGATTCTCTATTATGCTTTTTTTTTATAAAATAAATTAGGATGCAAATTGTCATGAATCCTATTTCTATGTTAGTTGTTCTATATAATAAGCAAATCGATGAGGCTAAGACGTTAACAACATTGTTAAATTTTGATGTTAGTAATGTTGACTTAACTATTATAAATAACGGACCTGATGTTATCAGGGGAGAAGGAGATGTATATTTAAAATTGAAAGGAAAGAGTGGTAGTATTAAATTAATAAATCACATTGATAATAAACCGTTAAGTAAACTGTATAATGAATTTATTGAAAATAATAATTCAGATGTATATGTGATTTTTGATGATGACTCGGAAATTACAGAAGAGTATATGAGGGCATTAGGGAACTGTAAAAAATATGATTTGCTCATTCCTAGGATATTATCTATAAGTGATGATAAATACTATTATCCATGTGAGAATAATAATACTGTTATGGTGGGAAAAATTGTTTCAGAACTAAATGTTATGTCTATCAGTTCTGGACTTTCTATCAGCGCCCGCGTTGTTAAAATGATGATAAAAGAATTTCATCATGTTTTTGATGAGCGTTTTGCCCTTTATGGAATTGATACATCGTTTTTCCTTCGTATCAGGAGATTGAGAAGGAAAAACATACCTATAGATATTTTATGTGCTGGGGTTCTCTTCCATTCCCTATCCCGAGTTGAAAATAAAAGTAAGTATTCAGCATTTAGGAGAATTGAACGATTATATGATATAGCGCTTACGGCGAAACATTATCCGGAATATATATCATTTTTTGCTATAATAAAACAAATTATCAAACTATCCATTAGGTTTGATTTTAAATTTATTATTTTGTTTCTCTCTTGCTATATTTCTGGGAAGCATCCACGCTGTTAAAAGCAGATTAACCGTTTGATTAAATATTCTCCATGCTCATATCAATGAGCTGTTTTTTAATTGGAATAACTTAGATGAGTTTAAAATGATCTATTCTGTGCAATATTTAAGAGGAATAGCTGCATTGATGGTTGTTATTTACCATGCGGAAATAAAAGGAGAACAGTATCAAGTAGGTTCATTATCCAGTTTTCATATTGGATATTTTGGTGTGGATTTGTTTTTCATTATTTCTGGTTTTATTATGTGCTATACAACATATAATAAAAATATAGCATTTACCGGGTTTATGTTTTCACGTATTAGACGCATATTACCTCTGTACTGGCTTATGTCGTTTGCTGCGTTGTTTATATATTTAATCAAACCTGGGCTAGTTAATAGTTCCGGAGGGGTTACTAGTATATGGGCCTCGTTTTCATTAATACCTAATGGCGACCGTTACCTTGTTTCGAATGGTTGGACATTAAGTTATGAATTTTGGTTTTATTTTATTTTCGGATTGGCTCTATTCTTCCCAAAAAAATACAATCTATTTATTGTCGGTAGTCTAATATTGTGCATGATGACTATAGGTAATACAGTAAAGCCAGATAACGAGTTTATTAAGTTTATTACTAATAATCTTCTTTTTGAGTTTTTGTTAGGTGTTATTTCATTTTATATTTTGAGGTGCAAGAAACTATCTAAAGGGATATATTTATTTCTTATTCTAATTAGTTTGCTATCTCTGCTCTACCAGAATTTATATGGTGTAATAAATAATTATTTTGGTCGTAGTTTTTATGCGGGAATTCCCATGTGTATGTTATTCATTGGGTTTGTCGGATTAGAAAAGTTTTTTATAAGTCAGCATACACAAAAAGTTTTTTCTTTCCTTGAAATGCTAGGTAATTCATCATATTCATTATATTTATCTCATGGTTTTGTTCTTAGTCCTATAGCTATTATACTTAACAAGTTTTCGATTACTAATTACTCGTTTTTATTTTCCTCAATTCTTATCTTTTCTGCAATAGTTGTTGGCTGGCTTTGTTATCGCTTTTTAGAAGTTCCGATAACAAATAAAATTAATATTTATATTAATAAACAGCAACGCCGGTCAGTTTAGTTATACCACTATATTAATTGTTCCCCTTGCTTCATTATGGATGCACGTCATTTAACCCTTTATTATGAGTTTATTGGAATTTAAGATGAAAATAAATAAAGTAATATCGAACAAAAATCTAGTTGCATTGTCCCGCAGGGAGATATTAAGTAAATTCTTTACTTCAGCAGCGCTATTTGGAGCGGGAGCTCTAGGTTATGGAGGAATACGTCGTTCATACGCATCTGTATCGCCAAGTCAAGATAAAGGGAAAGCTTCAAAAGATGTGTATCTGGATGGACAACCCCCAGGTATCGCGTTTGATAGTGCAACAACATCATGGGCAAAAATAAGAAATGATATTGCGTCAGGCGAGAATAGTGATAATTATCCATTATTTCAGCAGTTGGTTGAAGATAAAAAATATTTGGTAATTGATACACCAATAAGTGTGGCTCAAACAATAAAACTAAATTTATCTAATCAGATCATATCTGGAAAAAATGGCGGAATTATTACTGCTTTACCAGGTATGCAAGATAAGTTTATTTTTGAATTGGATGCAGATTATACAAAGATACAAAATGTTATTTTAGATAATCCTCTCTTATTGAAACAACAACGGGGTGGGAGGCAAGGTGGAATTTCAATTCAAGCTAATTTTTGTGAGGTTGAAAATTCATACTTCTACCGCATGTTGCAGTCTATTATTGCTTCTGCTAAGTTTGCTGCTTATGGCACGAAAATTGTCAATAATTGGTTTTTAGAATGTCTTGGTGCTGGTGATGGTATGAGCAACCTACAATCTTCGTTTGGCGAAGATAGAGGCGATGCAGTTACTATTTGGGGATCAGGTACTATAATTACTGGGAATCACGCTTTTTGTAAGGATGGTGAGGATGCCCGCATTGCATTTCATGCTGAGGGATTACCTAACGCAAGGAAAAGACGTGATTTTGATCGTAAAGATATTATATTGACTAACAATTTAGCAAAGGGAAGTTTCCGACGTCACTTTGCTTTTGAAAATATAACTAATGGTGTTTCAATTGGTAATGTATCCATGGGCGGGGCTACGTGGTGGGGGGAGTCCTATACACAATCTAAAAATATAATTATTAAGAATTGCATTAGTTTCACATCTAACTCTGATAATAAAAATGGTGCTGCATGGAGCCCTGTTCGAGCTGCGATAGCACTTCTAAACTTTAATAGTGGATTGGATATAAGTAGTTCCATTCTAATGGAGTCTAAATCAGAAGGATTCGGTTTTGCTATTGCGACAAGGACCGGAGATCATGATTTTTCTCTGAGCGGTAATATGATTAATGAAGGTTCTAAAAAAAATGTAGCGGTGTATTTAAATGGGCCTAGAATGGCCCGACTGAATGGACTATATACAAAAGGATTTGGTAGGGCTGTCGTTTTGGCTACAACAAGGTCATCAACTATCTATAGTAATAACTGTATTCATGAGTGCAATGGTAATGATGATGGATTTGTCATTGGTAAAGGAGCTGGCGGAGAAGTTACTTCTTTTGGCGATAAGTATCTTAACGTTCGGACGGCGTTTATTATAAAAAACATAGATAGAATTTCAATAAATAATACAACAACAAGAGTGTTAGATAAGTTTGCGCGTATTGATAAAATAGATAAAGAATTGAATATAAATAATTGTATCGAACAGGGGGAGAGGAAGGTAAGTATTGATAGTGATAATAACATCATACCAAATATTTCATGGAGCATGAATAATAATATCAATATAGAGTGCGATTTTAAATACTCTGAAAATAGTATAAGAAGCATGACATCTATTTTAAATAACTCAGATAAATATGTAGGTAAGGTTATACTTTCAGAGCATGATGATATTTATCTTTCTTCTGGTGGGCTTCCTGGTTCGTATTGGGTAAATTTAGTGACTAGGGAAAAGTTAGAACCAAAATAAAGTGATATTTTATATTGATTACCGGTTATGATTGTAATTTATTTTTTAACCTACTTATTATTCGATAAAAAATAGGATGTGAAAATTATTTTGATACGAACGGTGTTTTTTATTCGACCCTTTAGTAAAAATAAATATTATTTATCGTGCAAATAGAATTAAAAAATTCACATTATTTATAATTGATAGGCTAAATCATGACGAAGAACAACAAGGGACAGCATAAATACAATGCATCGTTAATATCAGTGTTACAACGATTCTCTGATATATTTATTATATTTTCTTCTCTCTATTTCGTTTGCTTTATCAGTAAGGTTGAATTTGATCATACGTACTGGTTATTAGGATTTGGTGTTCTCGCCATGTTCCAAATGATTGGCGGACTTACTGAGTTCTATCGTTCTTGGCGAGGTGTCAAGTTTAGCTCAGAAATGCAGTCAATACTCCAAAATTGGACTCTAAGTTTAATTTTCTCAACTGGAATTCTCTCTTTTTTTGATACATTTGATATACATTTCCATGTTTTTGTAAAATGGTATGTGTTGGTTTGTTTCGGATTCACTATTTTTAGACTCTTTATTAGATATGCTATCGGTTATGCACGTAGAATTGGTTATAACAATCGTAAAGTTGCAATTGTTGGTACTTTACCTATAGGTATTAATTTAGCTAAAAATTTTCAGGATGCAACTTGGTTGGGTTTTGATGTGAAGGGGATTTATTCTGATTCTGAGATAGAGTCCCGTGAAGGAATTCCTTATGGGGGAACATTATCTAAATTGGTATCTCAAGCTAAATCTGGACACATAGATCGTGTCTATATCGCAATGCCAATGTCTGATGAGGTAAAAATAAAACAATTAGTGACAGAATTAACAGATACTACTTGCTCTGTAATGTTAATCCCGGATGTATTAACATTCAATATGTTACAATCTAGAGTCGAAGAAGTTAACGGTGTTCCAGTTGTTTCACTTTTCGATACTCCGATGAGTGGTATAAATATGCTCTTGAAAAGAATCGAAGATATAGTCTTATCTTTATGTATTCTTCTTTTCATTTCTCCTGTTTTGGTGATTATTGCATTATTTGTTAAATTTACTTCTCATGGGCCAATTATTTTTCGTCAGACAAGATACGGAATAGATGGTAAACCTATTAAGGTATGGAAGTTTCGGTCAATGCGTGTGATGGAAAATGGTGATAAAGTTATTCAAGCTAAGAAAGTTGATTTAAGAGTCACTCCGGTTGGAGGTTTTCTAAGACGTACATCTCTTGATGAATTACCTCAATTTTTTAATGTTCTTAAAGGTGATATGTCTATTGTTGGACCAAGACCTCACGCTGTAGTTCATAATGAACAGTATAGAACTCTAATTAAAGGTTATATGTTACGGCATAAAATGAAACCAGGAATCACAGGTTGGGCTCAGATCAATGGATGGCGTGGAGAAACTGATACTCTTGAAAAAATGGAAAAGAGAGTTGAATATGATCTCGACTACATTAGGGATTGGAGTATATGGTTAGATCTGAAAATAATTTTCCTAACCGTTTTTAAGGGCTTTATCAATAAATCCGCATACTGATATATTCTTGTATATCCTTGTTACTATAGCATTTTAACCAGTTAGATTTTTTTATTGCTTGGAATATTCCAGTCAATACTTAAAAATCTATTTAGACTAAGTGAGTCTATTTTATATGGCAATATTATCGCGATTTTCAAATAATAAATCTATAGTAAATATGATGTGGTTATCCGCTGATAGCATATTTAGGCTTGGATTAGGATTTTTAGTTAGCGTTTGGTTAGCTAGGTATATGGGACCAGAAAAGTTTGGTATATTTAATTATGCATTAGCTATGATCACAATTTACACTTCTGTTGCTTCCTTAGGTATGAATGGCGTTGTTGTTCGAGAGCTTATAAGAGGCGGTGAGGAAAAGTCAGGTGTAATCATGGGGTCGTCTTTCTATTTACAAGTTATAGGAAGTTTGCTCGCAACTGGTTTGGTTATTATAAGTACTGTTCTGTTAAGGCCTAACGAATGGGACATACTACTAATGGTTTTAGTTATGTCTCCATCTATTTTACTGAGGTCTACTGATGTCATTAAGTATTGGTTTGAATCTAATATATCTTCAAAATATACAGTTATTGCACAAAATATTGCTTTTATAGTTAGCTCAGTAGTTAAAATGATAATAATGCTAACTGGAGGTTCTTATTTAATTATAGCAATAACTGTATCTTTGGAAGCATTGGTCGTTTCAATTTTACTTATATATATTTATCGAGGGAAACGAAATAAAATTAATTGGAGTTCTAATTTTACAGAAGCAAAACGACTCTTATCACATAGCTGGCCGTTAATTCTTTCTGGTTTGGCGCTAATGTTATATATGCGTATAGATCAGATTATGATTGGCAATATGATAAATAATGAGTCTGTTGGTATCTATTCTGTCGCAGTTAAAATGAGTGAGGTTTGGTATTTTTTCCCTATAGCTATTGTTTCATCATTGTTTCCTAAAATAATAAGGGAGAAAGCGAACAGCGAGGAAATGTATAATTATAGAATGCAGATCCTATATGATATCATGGTTATATCTGGTGTTTTGTTGGCTATAGTTGTAACATTTTTCTCTGACTATATTATTAATTTGTTTTTTGGTCTTCAATATAAAGACTCTTCTGACATAACAAAAATATACGCATGGATTAGCATATTTTATTTTTTAAGTTCTGCAAGTGGTCGTTGGTATATAAATGAAGGTTTACAGATTTATGCTCTCACTAGAAATTTGCTAGGGTTATTTATTGGGGTTGCACTTAATTTTATTTTGATCCCTATATATGGTGTGAAAGGTTCTGCTTTCGCTACTTTGATTGCATATATTGGTGCATCCTATATTTTTGATGCGTTCAGTAGTAAAACACGAATTTCCTTTTACCAAAAATCTAAGTCGTTATGGCTTCCAGGTGCTTTCATCCGTGTTAAAAAAATACTTGTAGGATATTTATAATATGTTTAATGATAATAGTAATAACCGGATCGTTGTTTTTTATGGTGCATTTGACCGTTATAATTACGGTGATAACCTCATGCCTATTTTATTTGAGATGTATTTGAGAAAATTCCACCATGGAAAGTTAGATAATATTGAGTTTATGTATTCATCAATAAAGGACTCTGATCTCCGCGAATATGATTGTAAGCCTACGATTGCTATGCGATCTTTAATTGATACTGATGCTCTCCCTGAAAATTCAACGATAGTTGTTGTTGGTGGTGAAGTACTCCGAGCTGATGTTAGTACTTTATTCTTACATGTACAGCATAGTCATTCTGTTGTTAACTTTTTGAAGATAGTAAAAAGAATATTCCCCTCATTTTTGGTTAAAATTGCAAAAATGAAGTATGGTACTTATTGGGATTATCCTTATATACCGGATGTGAGCTCATTTAGTAAAAAAATAAATATTGTATATAATACGGTTGGTGGTGAGCCGCATAATTCACAAATGGATAAAATAGGGAAATCTGAATATGTATCTGTTAGGGATAAAAGAACATATCAGGCACTGTCTGCTTTCGATAATATTCATCTAGTGCCTGATTCTGTTCTTATGGTGTCTAGTATTATAGACCGTGAATATCTTGAAAAGAAAGTAAGAAGTGATATTCTTAATTATGTTAAGGATAAAAGATATATAGTGCTGCAAGCTTGTCCCTATAAGGTTGATTTTTCAGCCAAGGAGGTTGCGGATGAATTAAATCTGGTTAGGGAAAAGTATAATATTGATATTGTTCTTTTACCTATAGGTTATGCTAGCGGTCATGATGATATTGTTTTTCTTGAAAAGGTACTATCATATTATAAAGAAAAATTTATATTGTTTAACGGTCTTTCTGTTTGGGAGATTATGTATATAATCGCTAGCTCGGCAGGATTCTACGGTACGAGTCTTCATGGTGTCATTACTGCTATGTCATTTCATGTACCACATTATTGCATAAACTCAGATATTAAAAAGCTTGTCTCATTCTTGGATACTTGGAGCGTTTCACCTTATAATAAACCTATTAAAATAGACCAAATACATGAGACCATTAATAAAAACAGTGACAAATCAATTGCTGAACTTCAGACGGCAGTTAATAAAGCGCAAAAAATAATATTTAATAGTATTGATGATATTTCTGATATATTGTGATTTTTTAATTTTTCGATTCAATGAAATATAAAATTTTTAAGGTTTTATTTTTCACCTATTGTTTTATATTTCATGGTGAGTTTTTTGTTTTTTGACGTTCTCTTTTTGTTCGCAGAAAGGAAAGTTAAATATATTATTTTAGGGGATATCATGAAAATTATCGTTACCGGTGGTGCTGGGTTTATTGGGTCTGCAGTTGCTCGCCATATTATTAACGATACGGCGGATGAGATCCTGGTAGTGGATAGTCTGACCTATGCAGGGAATCTTGAATCATTAAAACCGATTGCAGACAACGAACGCTTTAAATTTGAGCACGTTGATATCTGCAACCGCAGTGAGCTGGATCGTGTATTCAATGCGTTCAAGCCGGACGCGGTAATGCACCTGGCAGCGGAAAGCCACGTTGACCGCTCCATTGATGGGCCGGCAGCCTTTATCGAAACCAATATCGTGGGTACCTATACGCTGCTGGAAGCGGCGCGCCAGTACTGGAATACACTGGGTGAAGACGTTAAACAGACCTTCCGCTTCCACCATATTTCTACCGACGAAGTGTATGGCGATCTGCACGGCACGGACGATCTGTTCACCGAAACCACGCCTTATGCCCCGAGCAGCCCGTATTCCGCTTCCAAAGCCGCCAGCGATCATCTGGTGCGCGCCTGGCTGCGTACCTATGGTCTGCCAACCGTCGTGACCAACTGCTCCAATAACTACGGGCCGTATCACTTCCCGGAAAAACTGATCCCGCTGATCATCCTGAATGCGCTGGATGGTAAACCGTTGCCGGTTTACGGCAATGGCGCCCAGATCCGCGATTGGCTGTATGTGGAAGATCATGCCCGCGCCCTGTACAAAGTGGTGACCGAAGGTGAAGTGGGGGAAACCTACAACATTGGCGGCCACAATGAGCGTAAAAACATTGAAGTGGTGCAAACCATTTGCCGCCTGCTGGACGAGATGGTGCCCAACAAACCGCAGGGTATCGGCCACTATGAAGATCTGATCACCTACGTGACCGATCGCCCCGGCCACGATATGCGCTATGCGATCGATGCTTCTAAAATTGCGGCAGAGCTGGGCTGGAAACCGCAGGAAACCTTCGAAAGTGGCATCCGCAAAACGGTGGAGTGGTACCTGGCAAACGAAGAATGGTGGAGCCGTGTTAAAGACGGTTCTTACGCTGGCGAACGTTTGGGTTTAACCCGTTAATCTATAATAGGAGTTTACGATGAAAGGTATTGTACTTGCCGGTGGTTCCGGAACGCGCCTATACCCGATTACACGCGGTGTATCCAAGCAACTGCTGCCGATTTACGATAAGCCGATGGTGTATTATCCCATCTCCGTGCTGATGCTGGCAGGGATCCGCGATATTTTGCTTATCACTACACCTGAAGATATGCCGTCGTTTAAACGCCTGTTGGGTGACGGCAGCCGGTTTGGCATCAAGTTAAGTTACGCAGTGCAACCCAGCCCAGACGGTTTGGCGCAGGCGTTCCTGATTGGCGAAGAATTTATTGATGGCGACCGTTGCGCATTGGTGCTGGGTGATAATATCTACTTCGGTGAGAGTTTTGGTCGCAAGCTGGAAAATGTAGTGGCCCGTGAAGAGGGCGCTACGGTGTTTGGCTACCAGGTAATGGATCCCGAGCGTTTTGGCGTGGTGGATTTTGATGAGAATTTCCGCGCGCTGTCGATCGAAGAAAAGCCTGCGGTACCGAAATCCAACTGGGCGGTGACCGGGCTTTATTTCTATGACAACAAGGTGGTGGAAATGGCGAAGCAGGTGAAGCCTTCTCACCGCGGTGAGCTGGAAATCACCACCCTGAACCAGATGTATTTAGACCAGGGCAACCTGAACGTTGAATTGCTGGGCCGTGGTTTTGCCTGGCTGGATACCGGCACGCACGACAGCCTGATTGAAGCCTCGCAGTTTGTCCACACCATTGAAAAGCGCCAGGGGTTTAAAGTGGCGTGCCTGGAAGAAATTGCCTTCCGCAAGGGTTGGCTGGCACGGGAGCAGGTGGCTGCCGAAGCCAAACTGCTGGGCAAGACACTCTATGGGCAATACTTGGCGAATCTGGCGGGAGATAAATAACATGCAGGTCACGGATACAAAAATTGATGGCGTAAAAATCATCCAGCCAAAGGTGTTTGGTGATGCACGCGGCTTTTTCCTGGAAACCTTTGAGAAGAAACGCTATCAGGAGATGCTGAATATCGATCTGGATTTTGTGCAAGACAACCATTCCCGCTCCTCCAAAGGGGTGCTGCGGGGTTTGCATTTCCAGAAGGTGAACCCGCAGGGCAAACTTGTGCGTGTGGTGCGTGGTGAAGTGTTTGACGTGGCGGTGGATATTCGCCCGGACTCGCCGACGTACGGTGCCTGGGAAGGGGTGCTCCTGTCTGAAGAAAACAAAACCCAGTTCTGGGTGCCGCCAGGGTTGGCGCACGGTTTTGTGGTGCTCTCCGACACGGCGGATTTTGAATACAAATGCACGGATTACTATAACCCGGCACATGAAGGTTGCCTGTTGTGGAACGATCCGGATGTGGGCATTGACTGGCCGATCGATAATCCGCTGCTTTCCGAGAAAGACAAGGTGGGCAAGCGCCTGAAGGAGCTGGCGAAATGAAAGTGTTATTGACCGGTTCAAAAGGGCAGTTGGGCAGCTGTTTCCAGGATCGCCTGCCGGCGGGCTGGGAAGTTTGGGCGACGGATTCGGACACGCTGGATATCACCGATCTGGACAAGGTGAAACAGGCGGTCGCGCAGTATCAGCCGAATGTTATCGTGAACGCGGCGGCGTATACCGCGGTGGACAAGGCGGAAACCGAGCCGGAACTGGCGGCCTTGATAAATGCCACCGGGCCGAAGAACCTGGCGCTGGCGGCAAAAGAGGCGGGTGCGCGGCTGGTGCATGTGTCCACGGACTATGTCTTTGACGGCAAGGCCACTACACCGTACGTGGAAACCGATGCGACCAATCCGTTGGGCGTCTATGGTCGGACGAAGCTGGACGGTGAACTGGCGGTTGCCGGGGTGCTGCCGGAAGCGATAATTATCCGTACCGCCTGGGTATTCAGTGAGTATGGTAATAACTTTGTGAAAACCATGCTGCGCCTGGCGAAAGATCGCGATACGTTGGGTATTGTAGCCGATCAATACGGCTGCCCGACCTATGCCGGAGATATCGCCCAGGCGATTATTGATTTGCTGCAGAAAGAAGCCGAAGGTGGGATTTATCACTTCTGTGGTGATAAGGAAGTGGCGTGGAATGAGTTTGCCGAAGCGATTTTTGCCGCGGCGTTGAAACAGGGAAAATTGGCCCGCGTTCCTGTGGTTAATGCCATTACAACGGCTCAATACTTAACACTAGCTACAAGGCCAGCCTATTCGAGTTTAAACTGTCAAAAAATAAATAAATTTGGAGTTATTCCGTCGCCTTGGCAATATGCCATCATAGACTTTTTTAAGAAATTATGAATCGGTTGGTTTTTTATTTTTTTATAGGTATCTGTGACTGTAAAATATTTTAGAGTTTTCAATTTTTTATGAACAGATATTCCATAATCATTTCTGTTCAGTCTAGATTTAACATGGTTACTTCAACGATTTGCCATTGTCGGAAGTATTTTGGCCATCGTTCCAGTTTGGTGTTTTTGATCTATTTTCTCGTTTCAGATTCATCACCATTGTGCTGACTAATTACCAATTTCTTGTTACTGGCATTTCCCATAAGCTTTTAAGCTGTACAGTGCGCTTCACCTCGTCATATCAGTATCTATCTATCCTCGCCTTGTTGCCGTTAATCTGGAGTTACATATCAGATAACTATAACGGTGTTCCCGGCTATACTGGCCGGGAAATCTCTTCACCCAGTGCTACGCTTTTTCTCCTATACTATTTGTAACCTATGATTTTCCCGCTGTACAGATTTTCGGATCAGATACAGTAATACTCAAAAGTTTCGGCAACTAGTTTAGCATCCTGCGGGTATATAAAATTAATCCAGAAAATTAAATGTTCTCCTGGTTATTTAAAATCCTTCGAGGTATCCAAATTACTGCTCATTATTATATCCATGGAATATCATATTTTTCTAGTTCTAACAAGACATCTTATTTGTGCTGATAGTATGAAAATAGAAATAAAATAAATCATGGCGCCGCTGACAGACATCCATATAAGTTGGTCAGTGTTTTCTATTTTATTGCTTGATAGTAAAATATTTTTTACGAATAAAAGGAAAAATACCATTATGATAGTGGATAAAATTACTGGTGTGATTTTCTTTAAAAGTGATGATAGGTTTTCACCTATTGTCTTTAAAAGATAATACATGACAGGAAAGAAGTTAATTATGTTTGCTGAAAAGTACAGCATTGCAAAAGTAGTAATGTCGAAATTAACACCGATTATAAATGAACCTACTTGTAGAAATGCACCTAGTATGCCTAACTTCATAAGAATATCTGTGCGTCCTCTGGCCATAAAAACAGAACCACTTGTGCTTAATACAGATTGAATAATCGCTGTTGGTGCCAACCATTTCAGAATGCTTGCCGTTAAAATCCATTGATGTCCAAATACTAATATAATGAACGGCGTGCTAAGAATTGCCAGTCCACTCATAAGTGGAGCTGTGATTAGAACAATGATAAAAACACAATTTAAGTAGGTTTGACTGATTTTTTTTGTATCGTCTTGGTGTTGACTCAATACTGGGTACAAAGAGCGTGTAACAATAAATGTTAAGCTTTGCAAGGGGAATAACATAATACGATAGGCTAGGCTATAGCAGCCGAGGATGGTTGCTGACATATATTTACCTATCATGAAATTGTCCGAGTTTCTTGAAAAGTAGTTGATGAAGTTGAATAGGGAAAGATTGGCACTGAAACCAATGATTCCTTTTATTTCATCAATGTCTATCATGTTCTTGAATGATGGTCGCCATGTAGATGCTCTCCAAAACTGAACTGCGGACATTAAGCTTAAGACGATGGCTTGTACAACCAAACTATAAACTCCATATCCAATATTAGCTAGCACAACAGCAAATATAACTGAAGTAAGTGCAGAAGATACTTCAATCATGGAGACTTTTTTAAAGCGAGATTCTCTTTCCATCAGAGCAAGATGTGCTGCTGCACAACTAGAAAGTGGGAAAGTGATACTTAGCATTATTAGTACGGGGATAAGTTCTGGTTGATTGTATACCTTTGCTATTAGAGGTGAAGTTAAGCAAGTAATGATTGCCAATACACATCCCATGAGAGTGTTTAACCAGAAAACAGTATTGATTAGGTTATGGTTGAGCGTTTTTTTTTGAATGATAGCTGCTGATGTACCTAAGTCTCTAAGAAGTATCCCTAGGTTTAAGATAACAAGAGCCATGGCCATGATGCCATATTCAGTTGGTGGAATTATTTTTGCTAAATATACAACATTAACCAACTGTATTCCTATTTTAAATAATTGAGAAATGCTATTCCATTTTGCATTTGAAATTAAACTCATTAAACTATTTCCTTTTTTCTAATTTAATTTGCTCGATGTGAATGTGAAACTGGTTTTGAATAAATTATGATTAATCCCGTATATATACTAATTGATGGATTTTTTTCATTGAAAACTCCATTAGGTATGATTGAAAACAGTTATCATTTATCTTAAGGTTCACGGCAGTGATAATAATTATATTTTTATTTTATGAGACGTTAATAATTCATTGTGTAAATTGTTTTTCGTTGTCTATTAATTCCAGAAAAACATATCATCAATAATACTATGTGTAAAGGTATGCTATATTTTTAGCTTTGGTGGTTGATTGAAATGACATTTAACATTAGAAGGTTTATTTTTTAACAGAAGGTTTTATTATCTATCTAATTGTGTATTAATTGCAGATGTCTTGTTCACATCCATGGGGTGGCGCTCTATAAGATTAATGATAAATTACCACGTTGTGTATGAATTCGACTGCCATCTGGCAGTTATTAATTGTTTTTAAGGAAATATACTGAAGGTTATATTGTGAGGGTGCTAATAGTTTGTTCCTAGGGTGTTCGGAGCTCGAACAATAACGTTTTATACCAGAGGCTATTCGCCTATTTATATAGGAGCTAGAACTGGCGGCGCTACGGTGTCTGGTCTGTAGCTAATTCGAATAGGTGCCGTGATAAAAGTGGCCGTTCCATGCGGCCACTTTTTCATCCCGCTTGGCTAACTCACGACGCGGCGTTTATCGATAATTTTGCAGTAGGTATAAACGCTGATCCCCCCGGCGATGGCCACAACGCCAAGTACCACAAACCCAGGCAGGTAAGAGCCGCTAAAGGCGTGTAGATACTCCACCACGAAGCCTGCGGTGGTGCCGCCACCGCCGGCGCCGATGCCGTTAATCACCCCGGCGGCGGGCCCAACCGCTTCTTTCTTCACACTGGAAGTAATAATCGACCAGATATTGGTGGTGAAGCAACTGGTAAACCAGGCGATCGCCAGAGTAATCACGATCAGTTTTATCAACGGGCTGCTGATCAATGGCAGGGTTATCAGTAGCAGCCCTGCAACCGCCAGGCCCGAAGCGGCTATTGGGCCGCGTTTTTGTGTTTTATCGCTGTACCATGAAATCGGTATCGCCAGCACTATTGCCAGGAAATAGGGCAGCGCGCTGGCTATCCCCTGTGATGTTCCCGTAAAGCCTAATGAAGTCACGACCATTGGGATGAAGAGGGTTACCCCCCAAAAGAGCATGCCGTTTGCAAAATAGCTAAAGATCAGCAGCAAGAATGGTGCGCCGCCCAGATCGCTGAAGGTTATTTTTCCTTTACTGACCGGTGCTTCTTGTTCTGCCTCTGGCTCGGTATTAGTATCCTGATCTGTCTCATCCGGTGCATTTTTAAGAAAGAGCAGGAACATTGGCACAACAATAAATACCCCTAGCCCACCGGTAATATAAAATACCCACTCCCAGCCCAGCAGTGTGAATATGGGGGTTAGGATCACAAAGCCCAGCGCTAGCGCCATGAATTGCCCATAAAACTGAATGAGATTGGTGCCACGGGTTATTTCATCTTTGTTAAACCAGGCACGGGCAAACCTGAACTGTTGTGGCCAGTAAATTCCCTCGGCAATGCCAAGGATAATACGATAAAAAATCAGCAGTGCTGGCGAAGTTACCCAAGCGGTCATGATTTGCAGAACAGACCAAAGCAGCACCATCGTCACAACGGTCGCTTTGGGGTTGAGTTTATTTGTGAGGAACCCGCCGAAAAAATTCGCCAGGGCATAGCCAATTAAAAAGCCGGTCAGCGCCAAGCTTTTAGTGGCGGAGCCATTGATACCGAGATCTTTTTCCATGCCGGGAAGCGCAATGGAAAGGTTCGAGCGATCAAGATAAGCCACGAATAAGCCCACCATCAGGGTAACGCCTATCCGGAACCATTTGGATTTTAGCATGGTGTTTTCCTGCGATGTTTGAAAGGGATGTTTGCTATGCCGAATAGTGGGCGATCATGGTTCTGTCAACTTCAATACCCAGGCCAGGCCCTTGTGGAACGGGCATCATGGGGCCGGTGGTAAGGTCGGTTAACTGTTCGCGGAAAATATTCGGCGCCTGATCGAGCTCCAGCAACGCTCTGGTTTTTGCCTGGCGGGGAACTGCTGCCTGGATAGCCGACATCAGATGCAGGGTGGCTGCTAGCGAAATGCCGGAACCCCACTGGTGCGGATAGCACTCCACGCCCCAGAGCGTTGCCAGGGTGGCGATATTCAATGCCTCACTGATACCACCGCAAGCCGCCACATCCGGCTGGACAATATCAACACAGTCTGCAGCCAGGAAATGCCGGAACCCAAAACGGGTAAACTCCGATTCACCGCCGGCGATTTTGATGCTGACCTGCTTGCGCAGCGCTGCGTAGGCGCTAAAGTCATCTGGCAGAACGGGTTCTTCGAACCATGCGATATCATAGCGCTCAATCGATTGGGCAAAACGCAGCGCCTCATGCAGGGTATAGGCCCGGTTGGCGTCGACGGCCAGGGTTGCATCGGGGCCGATCAATTCACGTACTCGAGCCACGCGTTGTACGTCTTCTTGCAGGGTGAGGCCGCCCACTTTCATTTTGAAATCTTTGAATCCGCAGCCTAAGGTTGCCTGAGCATCCTGTTCAATCTGGCGGAAGTTATCCTGTGGCGAATAGTAAAAGCTTGAGGCATAGGCCGTGATTTGTTCATCCGGATCGCCGCCTAATAACGTGCTGATTGGTTTATCGGTGTACTTGCCAAAAATATCCCACAAGGCGATATCAATTCCTGAAAGTGCAGAAATTGCAATGCCTTTACGGCCGAATTCGCGGGTGCGGTTGTACATGGTTTCCCACAGACTGCGGCGGCGAAGTGGATCCTGGCCGGCCAGAAGCGGAGCAAAGAGTTCGTTGATCAAGCCGGCGTTGGCGTGGGCAGGGCCAAAGCATTCTCCCCAGCCGCTGATGCCGGCGTCGGTCAGGACTTCCACAATGCAAATGGCGCGCGTATCCCAAAACCACTGGGACATACCAAATTTCTCGGTTAGTTTATCTTTCAGAACCCAGGTTTTAATCTCTGTTATTTTCATCATTACCTCACCGGAATCATGTTGATTCACGTTCAATAAGGGTAGGGGGCAGTACGGTATCGGTAGTTTCTTTCAGGCCTTTTTCTTTTGTGAGCATGGGGATTAATTTATTGGCGGCGGCCTGGCCTATTTCATAAGTCGGTTGAGCGATAACGGTTAAGGGATTGCGCAATATCTGCGCCCAATCGGTGTCATCAAAGCCAACCATCAGAATGTCTTCGGGCACTCGCCTGTTGAGTGCTTTAAATGCTTTCACAGTATGCAGCGACAGCTTGCCATTGCTGGTTATCAGCGCCGGCCTGGCCGTGCGCTGCGTGCCCAGTTGGTGGATGATGTGGGCCACTGCGGCATCATCAATTTGCGTGAGCAGTTCCAGGCGGCAATCAATCGTGGCAAATTCGGCCTGCTTCGCCAGCGTGGTAAAGGCTTTTATACGTTCAAGACGTGGTGAAATGTTCCCTGGTGTGGGCGATAAAAAAGTGATGGCGGTGCAACCTTTGCTGCACAGGTGCTCCATTGCTAACGTAATGCCGCGAAGGTTATCCACCGATACTGAGTTGATCCGCGTGTTCTGGATTTTCCTGCCAACCAATACCACGGGGTATTCAAGAGAAAGCCCCATAATATAATCGTTATTTTCGCCGGTGGTGTTGATAATAAAACCATCGACGCATTTAGCGGTCATTTCTTCAATCAGTATTCTTTCACGTTCCCCTGAATCTCTGGCATCACAAATAAAAATGGTGTAGCCACAGCTAGAACATATTTCCTCAATACCTTTAAGAACATCCATCGAATAAGGGTTGAAAATATCAGCCATAATCACCGCAATAGTCTTGCTCTGCGTGCTGCGTAGTGAGCGGGCCACGTTATTGGGTTGGTAACCCATTTGAGCAATGGTCTTTTCAATCCGCAGGCGCGTTTCATTACTCATGGAATGATATTTTCCATTTAGATAGCGCGAGATAGTTGCGGTAGAAACCCCCACCATTTGAGCAATATCACGAATTGCCAGTTTGCTTTTCATGTTTAATTTATTTTGGGTAATCGATTACTCAAATATAGCGTGAAGGTTCAGGCTTACCGTGATCGGCTGCTCACTTTTTGAACTTTGTCCGGAGGGGATGGTGAAGCGCTTGATACCTGCATTTGTTCTCTGTGCTGCGCTGGTTAGTATCCCTAATGTTGGAAGCGATTACATTTTGTAAAGGGTTTTTGGCTTGTTTTATCTTGGATACATTTTGTATTTTGTAGAGAGGTATTCTTTCCTTTATTTATTTTATATTTTTCATGCGATTATGTGTTTTATTTTTTTTCTTTAGGTGACAATGAGTTTTCTTTTTTTGTGTAACCGTTATCACTTGTGTGATCGCGCTCACTTATATCCTTGGTATTGCTTCCTACCATAAGGGTTACTTGACTTGTGGATGAAGACTACCGATTGGAGGCAGTATGGGTGCTACCATCAAAGTTTCAGCGGCTGATAAAAGCCAGTCAAATGCTGGCATGACTTTTTTCGTCTGTTTTCTGGCTGCGTTAGCCGGTTTGTTGTTTGGCCTGGATATTGGCGTTATTGCCGGTGCGCTGCCGTTTATCACTCATTCTTTTAATATCACCAGTTCTCAACAGGAGTGGGTTGTCAGCTCAATGATGTTCGGCGCGGCTGTCGGGGCGGTTGGCAGTGGCTGGATGAACTTTCGTTTAGGGCGAAAATACAGCCTGATGATTGGCGCAATCCTATTTGTTGTGGGATCACTGTGTTCCGCTCTGGCGCCTAACGTTGAAATACTGTTAATTTCGCGCGTTTTGCTCGGGCTGGCTGTGGGGATCGCTTCTTATACTGCGCCGATTTATCTTTCTGAGATTGCGCCGGAGAAAATTCGCGGCAGCATGATCTCAATGTACCAATTGATGATTACTATCGGGATCCTCGGGGCCTATCTTTCTGACACCGCATTCAGCTATACCGGCGCCTGGCGTTGGATGCTGGGCGTTATCACTATTCCCGCCATGTTGTTGTTGGTCGGAGTGGTCTTCCTGCCAGATAGCCCGCGTTGGCTGGCTTCACGTAATCGCCATGAACAGGCGCGCCAGGTGCTGGAAAAACTGCGCGACACCAGTGCCCAGGCCCATAATGAATTGAATGAAATTCGTGAAAGCCTCAAGCTTAAGCAAAGCGGTTGGGCGCTATTCAAAGATAATAAAAACTTCCGGCGTGCGGTTTTTCTCGGCGTGTTGCTGCAGGTGATGCAGCAGTTCACAGGGATGAACGTAATCATGTACTACGCGCCGAAGATCTTCGGCTTGGCTGGGTTTGCCAGTACAGAGCAACAAATGTGGGGCACCGTAGTTGTGGGCCTGGTGAATGTGTTGGCCACGTTTATCGCGATTGGCCTGGTAGACCGCTGGGGCCGCAAACCCACGCTCATCCTGGGCTTTATCGTTATGGCGCTGGGCATGGGAGCATTGGGCACTATGATGAGCATCGGAATGAACTCGCTGGTGATGCAATACGTTGCCATTATTATGCTGTTGATGTTCATTGTAGGGTTTGCGATGAGCGCAGGGCCATTGATTTGGGTGCTGTGCTCTGAGATCCAACCGCTGAAAGGCCGTGATTTTGGCATCACTTGCTCTACCGCGACTAACTGGATCGCCAACATGATCGTTGGCGCAACTTTCCTAACGATGCTGAATTCACTCGGCAACGCGCATACCTTTTGGGTTTACGCGGGGCTCAACGTGCTGTTTATCTTTATTACGCTGGCGCTGATCCCGGAAACCAAAAACATTTCTCTGGAACATATTGAACGTAATTTGATGGCCGGTAAGCCGCTTCGTAACATCGGCTCTCACTAAGCGCCTATTCGTTTGGGTTTTGAACCTGGTCGATGCTGGATCGCGTTGTCTTGCGTCAATAACGTCTACTGGGAGGGGAAGACGGCTTTTTGGTACCGCCGCCCCCACCCAGTGGAAGAGGGGGCGGCGTTTGCAGCATAGGAAATAGGCACGGGAGCGGTGCTATCGTCTGTCATGCCTGTCGTTACGATGGTTTTTGTCGTATTGACCGTGTCTGTCGTTATCGTGTCTATCTGGCTGCCCGTGTCTTCCAACATGTATACACCCGCTCAATAGGAAAACGGCAAGCAGGCAACTGGTTGTGATGATTTTCTTCATAGTGGCGCTCCTTCTAAAGCGATCGTTATACCTGCCAACGTTTAGGTTACCGTTCTGCGTAACCTGAATTGTTCGTCGTATAACGGTGGATGGTTTAACCCCAGTCGGTTGGTCTGGCTGATGTGTTAAACCTTTTTTTCATTTTTCAAATAAAACTGAACTGTTCGGTTATATTTTGATGCAAAATTTTTCTTTGTCAAGCAAGGTAGGGGAGTGACTGAGGGGATTCAGAGTATTCCGGTCTGGCGGGGAAACGGCTAGGTGGTAAAGCCACCCGCTGGCGAAAACCGGTTTCCCCGCGGGGGCATCATCCTATTTTTCAAATAGCGGCAGTTGCCGGTCTCTTGACCAACGCAGATAGAGTGCCAGTTGTTCGTTTACTTCGTCTGCGGAAAAGAACGCAATAATTTCTGCTATCGCTTCTACGGCCTGTTGGCCTTCCTCCAGCCCCAGCCAATCACAATAATTGCCGTGTTCTTCGCTTTGCGGATCGCCAACGGCGGCCAGCAAATTGGCATAGCCTGCAGCTCCACCACAATCTTCTGGCGGGCCCGCCCGTTCGCCATCAAGGCAAAAAATAGGCAGCAACAGCTCTTGTTCCGGGTAGTTACTGTGCTCCAGGGTGAGGGTGTGTAGCCAACTATCGCCAAAATCATACATGTAGTGGGGCGTAGCCCCCCGGCGGGTGAGCAGTTGGTTTAATCTGACAGCCGCTTCGTTTTCTTCTTCGGGGGTTTCTGGCATTTCAAGGTAGTAGCGTTTTTTGTAGCTGAACTGGTGCAAATGCTGTTCCTCCCAGTCCATCACGATCTGGATAACATCGTGCAGGCGATCCAGCGTAATGGCGGCGGGCACCACAATACGCCGCCAGATTGCAGGGGTGATGTCTGCCAGTTCAATGCGCAATAGGTAGTATTTGCCCATGGGCCTCGCTCCTTTTCCGGTGAGAGTGGATACTGGCAGGGAGTGTATCAGGTGATATGCCGCCAGTGTGTGAACCCTGTGGGATTAGGTCTTTTCTGAAAGCGGTGGGTTACACCGGTTTTTCGTTATGCGTTCGGGTATGTTAAGCAATCAGTTGGCCGGGCTTTTATTCTGTTCTTGCCGCCGGGGGATGGCCGCAGAGAGATTAAGGCGTAAAATAGGCCACTAACTCATTGTTTTCACGCTACAGGCGTGGCGCACATTAAGGAGTCATAATGGCGATTTTAGTCACTGGCGGTGCCGGGTACATTGGTTCCCATACCGTATTGGCGCTGTTGGCGCGTGGTGAAGATGTGGTAGTGCTGGATAACCTGGTCAACTCATCCGAAGAGTCCCTGCACCGTGTGGAGCAGTTGGCCGGCAAAGCGCCAGTGTTTTACCAAGGGGATGTGCAGGATGCCGGGTGCCTGGGCCGTATCTTCACTGAGCATAAAATCTCTTCTGTGATTCACTTCGCCGGTTTGAAGGCGGTGGGGGAGTCCACCCGCAAGCCGCTGGAATATTACCAGAACAACGTCGCGGGCACCTTGGTGCTGCTGGAGGCAATGCGCCATGCTGGCGTGCACCAGTTTATCTTCAGCTCTTCCGCCACGGTGTATGGTGAAAATGCGCCGGTGCCCTATGTGGAAACTACGCCTATCGGTGGCACCACCAGCCCTTATGGTACCTCCAAGCTGATGGTAGAGCAGATCCTGCAAGACTTCGCCAAGGCCGAGCCGCAGTTTTCCATCATTGCCCTGCGTTATTTCAACCCGGTGGGTGCCCATGAGTCTGGGCTGATTGGTGAGGATCCTAACGGCATCCCTAATAACCTGCTGCCCTATATTGCGCAGGTTGCTATTGGCAAGCTGGAAAAGCTGGGCGTGTTCGGCGGGGACTATCCCACGAAGGATGGCACCGGGGTGCGTGATTACATCCACGTGATGGATCTGGCGGAAGGGCACCTGGCGGCGATGGATCACGTAGAGAAAATCAACGGATTCAGAGCCTATAATCTGGGGGCTGGGGTAGGGTACTCGGTGCTGGATATGGTACACGCCTTTGAGAAGGCCTCCGGGGTGACCATTCCTTACCAGGTGTTGCCGCGCCGCGCCGGCGATCTGCCTGCCTTCTGGGCCGATGCCAGTTTGGCGAAAAAGGAACTGGGGTGGGAAGTGCAACGCGGTATTGATGCGATGATGCGGGACACCTGGAACTGGCAAAGCAAAAATCCACAAGGTTACCGCTGAGGCATTTTGTAACGTTATCAAGAAACGGACAGGTAGCGATGGTTTATCATTTTGCGTATTATTCCGGGTTTTCTCTACGGGATTGCAAGCTATCTGTTCGCGGTAAGAGCCCTGACGAGCAGTCATCGGCATGATTTTATATTGCTAAACATAAAATTTATGGTTTATATAACCGTAATTTGTTGTTCAGAGGGATTTATGAGAATTATCGTTACTGGCGGTGCCGGGTTCATTGGCTCTGCCGTTGCACGGCATATCATTGGCAATACACAAGACCAGATCCTGGTTATGGATAGTCTGACCTACGCCGGTAATCTTGAGTCGCTGGCCCCGATTGTTGGCAGCGAACGTTATTCATTTGAACAGGTCGACATTTGTAACCGCAGTGAACTGGATCGTGTATTCAATGCGTTCAAGCCGGACGCGGTAATGCATCTGGCAGCGGAAAGCCACGTTGACCGCTCTATTGATGGGCCGGCGGCCTTTATCGAAACCAATATCGTGGGCACCTATACGCTGCTGGAAGCGGCGCGCCAGTACTGGAATACGCTGGGTGAAGACGCTAAACAGGCCTTCCGCTTCCATCATATTTCTACCGACGAAGTGTATGGCGATCTGCACGGCACGGACGATCTGTTCACCGAAACCACACCTTATGCCCCGAGCAGCCCGTATTCCGCTTCCAAAGCCGCCAGCGATCATCTGGTGCGCGCCTGGCTGCGTACCTATGGCCTGCCAACCGTCGTAACCAACTGCTCGAATAACTATGGGCCGTATCACTTCCCGGAAAAACTGATCCCGTTGATCATCCTGAATGCGCTGGATGGTAAACCGTTGCCGGTTTACGGCAATGGCGCCCAGATCCGCGATTGGCTGTACGTGGAGGATCACGCCCGCGCCCTGTACAAAGTGGTGACCGAAGGTGAGGTGGGGGAAACCTACAACATCGGTGGCCACAACGAGCGTAAAAACATTGAAGTGGTGCAAACCATTTGCCGCCTGCTGGACGAGATGGTGCCCAACAAACCGCAAGGTATCGGCCACTATGAAGATCTGATCACCTACGTGACCGATCGCCCCGGCCACGATATGCGCTATGCGATTGATGCTTCAAAAATTGCGGCAGAGCTGGGCTGGAAACCGCAGGAAACGTTTGAAAGCGGTATCCGCAAAACGGTGGAGTGGTATCTGGCAAACGAAGAATGGTGGAGCCGTGTTAAAGACGGTTCTTACGCTGGCGAGCGCTTAGGATTAACCCGTTAAATAATCAGGAGAAAACCCTATGAAGGGCATTGTTTTAGCGGGTGGTTCTGGAACGCGCCTATACCCGATTACACGCGGCGTATCCAAGCAACTGCTGCCGATTTACGATAAGCCGATGGTGTATTATCCCATCTCCGTGCTGATGCTGGCAGGGATCCGCGATATTTTGCTTATCAGTACACCTGAAGATATGCCGTCGTTTCAACGCCTGTTGGGTGACGGCAGCCGGTTTGGCATCAAGTTAAGTTACGAAGTGCAACCCAGCCCAGACGGTTTGGCGCAGGCGTTCCTGATTGGCGAAGAATTTATTGATGGCGACCGTTGCGCATTGGTATTGGGCGATAATATTTACTTTGGCGAAAGTTTTGGTCGCAAGCTGGAAAATGTGGTGGCCCGTGAAGAAGGCGCCACGGTGTTTGGCTACCAGGTGATGGATCCCGAGCGCTTTGGCGTGGTGGATTTTGATGAGAATTTCCGCGCGCTGTCTATTGAAGAAAAACCTGCGGTACCGAAATCCAACTGGGCGGTGACCGGGCTTTATTTTTATGACAACAAGGTGGTGGAAATGGCGAAGCAGGTGAAGCCTTCTCACCGCGGTGAGCTGGAAATCACCACCCTGAACCAGATGTATTTAGACCAGGGCAACCTGAACGTTGAACTGCTGGGCCGTGGTTTTGCCTGGCTGGATACCGGCACGCACGACAGCCTGATTGAAGCCTCGCAGTTTGTCCACACCATTGAAAAGCGCCAGGGGTTTAAAGTGGCGTGCCTGGAAGAAATTGCCTTCCGCAAGGGTTGGCTGGCACGGGAGCAGGTGGCTGCCGAAGCCAAACTGCTGAGCAAAACACTTTATGGGCAATATTTGGCGAATCTGGTGGGAGATAAATAACATGCAGGTCACGGATACAAAAATTGATGGCGTAAAAATCATCCAGCCAAAGGTGTTTGGTGATGCACGCGGCTTTTTCCTGGAAACCTTTGAGAAGAAACGCTATCAGGAGATGCTGAATATCGATCTGGATTTTGTGCAAGACAACCATTCCCGCTCCTCCAAAGGGGTGCTGCGGGGTTTGCATTTCCAGAAGGTGAACCCGCAGGGCAAACTTGTGCGTGTGGTGCGTGGTGAAGTGTTTGACGTGGCGGTGGATATTCGCCCGGACTCGCCGACGTACGGTGCCTGGGAAGGGGTGCTCCTGTCTGAAGAAAACAAAACCCAGTTCTGGGTGCCGCCAGGGTTGGCGCACGGTTTTGTGGTGCTCTCCGACACGGCGGATTTTGAATACAAATGCACGGATTACTATAACCCGGCACATGAAGGTTGCCTGTTGTGGAACGATCCGGATGTGGGCATTGACTGGCCGATCGATAATCCGCTGCTTTCCGAGAAAGACAAGGTGGGCAAGCGCCTGAAGGAGCTGGCGAAATGAAAGTGTTATTGACCGGTTCAAAAGGGCAGTTGGGCAGCTGTTTCCAGGATCGCCTGCCGGCGAGCTGGGACGTGTGGGCGACGGATTCGGACACGCTGGATATCACCGATCTGGACAAGGTAAAACAGGCGGTCGCGCAGTATCAGCCGAATGTTATCGTGAACGCGGCGGCGTATACCGCGGTGGACAAGGCGGAAACCGAGCCGGAACTGGCGGCCTTGATAAATGCCACCGGGCCGAAGAACCTGGCGCTGGCGGCAAAAGAGGCGGGTGCGCGGCTGGTGCATGTGTCCACGGACTATGTCTTTGACGGCAAAGCAACGACCCCGTATGTGGAAACGGATGTGACCAACCCACTGGGCGTGTATGGCCAGACCAAGCTGGACGGTGAACTGGCAGTTGCCGGGGTGCTGCCGGAAGCGATTATTATCCGTACCGCCTGGGTGTTCAGTGAGTATGGTAATAACTTTGTGAAAACCATGCTGCGCCTGGCGAAAGATCGCGATACGTTGGGTATTGTAGCCGATCAATACGGCTGCCCGACCTATGCCGGTGATATCGCCCAGGCGATTATCGATTTGCTGCAGAAAGAAGCCGAGGGTGGGATTTATCACTTCTGTGGTGATAAGGAAGTGGCGTGGAATGAGTTTGCCGAAGTGATTTTTGTATCTGCGCTCAAGTCAGGTGTACTGGCAGCAAAACCGCAGATTAACGGAATTACCACGGAACAGTATCCAACGCCAGCCAAGAGGCCGAAGTATTCAGTGATGAATTGCAGGAAAATTAATAGCCAAGGTGTAACGTTGTCGATGTGGCACGAACGAATTGACGATGTCATTGCGAAAATTATAAATAATTCGTCAACCATTTAACTGATGTATTATTCGATAGGAAAGGTTGGCGTAAAATAACGCTAGCCTTTTTTATTTATGGTACTTTCATTTTTTGTACATTAACTAATTGTAACTGTATGTATCTTTCCGCAAATTGCGGTTTTGCGGATGGTCACTTTCGTTATCTTTGTTATGTAGAAAATTTTTTAATGAAAGAATAAGTAATAATCGATGTGATATGTTGCGTAATAAGTTGTTTTGTATGGTTTTTTATTTTTGTCATCATCTGGCAGACCTTTCAGAATTCACTGATTTTGTATGAAAACACATCGATTATTATGATCTTGCTAACGAGATATGTCTTATTTTGAATGATGCAGATATCGGGGTAGAATGATTGGATCGAAAATTATGTACTTTGGGTTAAAAATTAGTTTGATGAAGCAATTTTCAATGCTTGTTGAGCAAACCTGTCACTTGGTAGCTGGCCTCGGGGGGATGTCCGGGGCTTTTTACATTAAAATGCGTAGGCGTGTGGGATTTCATCGGGTATGGGGATTGGTCATATTATGACCGCAGAGACTATGAGAGGGGTGCGAAGTTGCGAGCGATTGGCATCTGTACTCAAAAGCATCCCATCTTATGTGTATATGGATAATGTAATGTATCTAATGACGCATATCGACACTATGCCATACAGAAATCATTACGTTTTTTAATGAATTCTACTATTTATCATGATCTTGCATTTTTTTGATCTTGGGTACGAACGATTATTTAGTAACAACTAAAAGAGATTTGTAATGAATCCACATACTGATAAACCTTACTCATTAGTTTCTCTGTTCGGATCATCATGGTCTAACCGGCACCTGATCTATCAGATGATAAAACGTGAAGTGGTTGGCCGTTATCGCGGTTCATTTATGGGCATACTATGGTCGTTTATCAACCCTGTTTTCATGTTGGCTGTTTACACACTTGTTTTTTCAGTTGTTTTTAAGGCTAGATGGGCTGGAGCTGCAGTCAATGAATCTAAAACGCAGTTTGCTGTCATCTTGTTTGTTGGGCTAATTGTCCATAGTCTTTTTGCAGAAGTGCTAAATCGGTCACCAAGTCTGATTATTAGCAATGTTAACTATGTAAAAAAGGTCATTTTCCCGCTTGAAACGTTACCGTTGGTTGCCATGGGCGGCGTATTGTTCCATAGCTTTATCAGCCTTGTGGTTTTGATTAGCGCATTCTTCATCTTTAATGGCTATGTTCATTGGACCCTGCTTTTCTTGCCGCTGGTGATTATTCCATTAATTTTTTTAACGTTGGGATTGAGCTGGTTCTTGGCATCACTGGGTGTTTATGTTCGGGATGTCGGCCAGACAATCACTATTTTGATGACGGTAATGATGTTCTTGTCGCCAGTTTTTTATCCAATATCTTCCTTGCCTGAAGCACTAAGGCCCGTGATTATGATGAATCCACTCACCTTTATCATTGAACAGGCGAGAGCCGTGTTGATCTGGGGAAAATTGCCCGATTTCGTGGGCTTGGGAATTTACTCAATAATCTCATTGTTGGTAATGTGGCTGGGATATGTCTGGTTCCAGAAGACAAGAAAAGGTTTTGCTGATGTCCTCTAATGAATATGCGATTCAAATAAATAATGTTGATAAGTGCTACCAGGTATACGAAAGCCCTGCTCGGCGGCTTAAGCAGTTCATTATGCCGCGTATTGAGCAAAAGTTAGGGAAAACCCCGAGTGTTTACCACGAAGATTTTTGGGCACTGAAAGACGTCTCCTTTGAGTTGCCTAAAGGGCAAACCATGGGGATCGTGGGCAGGAATGGTTCAGGTAAGTCAACATTACTGCAGATTATCGCCGGTACGCTGTCGCCAAGTTCTGGCAGCGTAAATGTTAATGGGCGCGTTGCCGCTTTACTTGAGTTAGGGGCAGGATTTAACGCAGATTTTACCGGGCGAGAGAATGTTTATCTTAATGCCTCTTTGCTCGGGTTGTCGCATGAAGAGACGGAAGATAAGTTAGATGATATCTTGTCTTTTGCTGACATCGGCCATTTTATCGATTCTCCAGTGAGAGCCTATTCCAGCGGTATGTTGGTACGTTTGGCATTTGCAGTTCAGGCGCAGATAGATCCGGAAATTCTTATTGTTGATGAAGCGTTAGCTGTGGGTGATGCTAAATTTCAAGCCAAATGTTTTGCTCGCCTCAAGAAACTGAAGCAGGATGGCACTTCTATTCTGTTTGTATCTCATGCGACAGAGCAAATTGTTACGCATTGTGATCGTGCTTTACTGCTGGATGGCGGTGTTGTACAAGCTCAGGGGCAACCACGGGATATAGTAAACCGTTATCTGGATATTCTTTTTGGCAAGAAAAAAACGGCAGATAGCGAACGTGACGAAATTAACAAGCAGTTGGAGATTGCGGTTGCAGGTGAAAAACAGCTTGCCGTTCGTGAGAGTGTTGCCAAAAATGCGAGTGCCGAAAAACTGCCTTTGTTCAGCCATCTGAATGGTTTGTATGATAAACGACCTAACTATAATCCATCGGAATATCGTTGGGGAGACCGCAGTGCGGAGCTGGTTGATTTCTATCTGGAACAGGAGGGTGAGTCTTACCCAAGCAATATCTCTCCCAAGAAAGAAATCTTATTTTCATTCAGAGTTGTTTTTAACAACATGATAGTACGGCCTATCTTTGGTTTTGCAGTAAAAACTAAAGAGGGAGTGACAATTTATAATACCAACTCAGAATGGCAGTCTATTGATACTCTTGATGCAGGTATGCCCGGTAAAGATGCCGTTATTACGGTGACGCTCCCTGTTATGTTGTTTGAGGGGGATTATTTTGTCTCTGTGGGTATAGCCAGTAGCTCGACTGAAGGTGAAATTATTCCTCATGATCGCCGTTACGATTCAATTCATTTGGCTATAGGCCCTGTAAAAACATTCACTGGTTTGGCTGATTTAAATGCGAGAATTAAATTTGAAACCGAGTAAAGTTCACCAAATTCTGGAAAACAATGGTTTTGTTTTTGAACAGGACGTCAATGTATGGCGGCCAGCAACTTTACCGGAGTTCGCGTACAGTGATGGTGATGATGCTGAAAACTATGTGTTGGATGCTGTTACGCATGCTGATGATCTCAGTGTAAACTCATTGGAACTCGCTGCCAAGATGAAGGATTGGCCATCAACTTATCATCTTACTTCCCGCCGTTCCAATTTGCTTAAGCCTTTCCGTCAATGGTTTGCAGGCAAACGCATTCTGGAAATTGGTTGTGGTTGCGGCGCTATTACGCGTTTTTTGGCTGAATGTGGTGCGCAGGTAGTATCCGTTGAGGGGAGCTTCAGGCGCGCTCAAATTGCACGCCAACGCTGTCGTGATCTGCCCAATGTGGATGTTATTTGTTCCCCAAGTGATATTTTACCTGATTTGGGCGCTTTTGATGGTGTGATGTTGATTGGCGTACTGGAATATGCACGCATGTTCTTGGGTAAGAATGGGCAAAATACATTGCTGGATTTTTGTCGCCAGCGTTTAGTTAAGGATGGAAAGCTATTCGTCGCTATTGAGAATAAGCTTGGTATTAAGTATTTTGCAGGTGCTAATGAGGATCATGTTGGGCAGCCTATGTTTGGGATTAATAATTCCTATACAGAAAGCAGCGTTGCCACATTTGGTCGCCATGAATTGCTTACATTACTTAATCAAAATGGATTTATAGATACGCAGGAATATATTCCTCTGCCTGACTATAAATTACCTGTATCTATAGTTACGCCGATAGGTTGGCGGCGTTATTCTCACGAACTTTCACAACTTGCTATTGAGAGTAGCAATAAAGATATTCAGGGTGTTCCTGAAAATTTATTCTCGGTTGAGCAGGGAACTCGAAATGCATGGAGTAATGGCTTGGCGGTTGATTTAGCCAACTCATTCTTGGTCGTTGCCAGTCAACAGACTCAATTGGAACTGACGCCCGGTGTAGCGGCTTATCATTATTCTGATGGACGTTTGCCCGAATTCAATAAAATCACTACGTTTGAAGTTGTCTCTGATGGCGAGTTAGTGGTGAATAGCGTCCCCCTAGTTCAGGATGAGCATGAAGGTGCAGCTCTGCAACGTATTAAAAGCGTTGATGCTTTTTACTCAGGTAACAGTTTGTGGTTGGATTTGGTTGATATCGTCAACCGTCCCGATTGGTCATTAACGCAAGTTGCACTGTGGGCAAAGGAGTGGATTGATTCTTTACTGTCAATGGCAAAAGCCACTACAGATTACGATAAAGATTTTTTGCTGAAGAGCCATTATCAGGATGCTATGCCATTCAATGCTATCAGACAAAAAGATAACTCTGTCGTGTTTTTTGATTTGGAGTGGCATGCCCAGCAGGATATCACTCTTGGTTATGCTATATTCCGAGGAATATTCCATTCGTTATTGCGTTTAACCTCTGTTGCATATAGTCAACATTTATCTTCTTCAAATATTGTAGACATTTCCTATGCGGTTGTGAGGGAAATAGGTTTTGCCATAGAACCAGAAGACTTAAAGAAATATTTGGATCAAGAGTCAGAGTTTATGGCATCAATCGAAAACAAGGATAGCCATAATATCTATGAAGTCCTTACTGCGCTTGAGTTACCAATGCGCATTGCTTCAGTTGGTGCTTTGAAGAATCAGTTAACTCATATTCAAGATGAGTATCTCCGTAGTGAAACGCAGCTTGCTATAAAAGATGATGAAGTTAGAAAGACAATGGAATTGATCGATGGGTTAAAAGATGATGTTAGTTCGTTACAAAAGGAAATTGAAACGATGCATAGTGAAAAATTTCATGATCAAATTTCGGCGAAAGATGCTCAGATTGCTGCCTTACAGCATAATATTGAAGTGATGGAGCAACATATTGCTCAGCAAACGAGATTATTGGCGGAATATGAACATCAGGTCTGGCAGATCCTGCATTCGTCCAGTTGGAAACTGTCAGCGCCATTGCGTGTGATGGGAAGAAGGGTTCCGGTTTTCCTGAGAAAACCTACTCGCCTGGTGTTCCACCGGCTGTTTTATATTGGGCAACGTTGTAAGCTGAATGTAGGGAAAATCTTGCATGCTACAAAACGCGTAGGGAACCGAGGGCTTGCTGCAGTTTCATGCCATCCTTTGATGGCGCCAGTTAAACGCAATGTTAGAGAGTTCGCTCGTTCTCTGTACTATCGTCTGCCAGAAGGCTATAAAGGGCGTCTACTCAGGCTTGCAATGAAGCTCAAGCCAAGCTGGTTTTTGCATCATCCGGCGTATTCCTCTGTTGCTGCCACACACAGCGTTGATAGAGCCACGCCTGCCACATTTATTTCCCATCATCGGGACGGGATGTATCACTTTGCTAAACATCCAGACGAGTATGTTTATATACCGACACAGCGCCCATACGATCTGGAAGAGCAATTGAATAATATGCAGCAGCGTCCTCGCTTCTCAATTATTGTTCCTATTTATAATACCCCGTTGGATCTGTTGGAGAAGATGGTTAACTCCGTTCGCTCGCAGTGGTATTCCGATTGGCAGCTTATTTTGGCAAACGATGCCAGTCCATTAGAGGAAACTAAAAAGGCTCTTGATGCGTTCAATGATCCCAAAATTAAAGTGATTCATATGGAAAAGAATCAAGGGATTGCTGGTGCGACCAATGTGGCGATCGATAATGCTGATGGCGATTTCATCGTTTTCCTCGATCACGACGATGAGTTAACCGATGATTGTTTATATGAACTAGCGCTTTGTATCAACCGGGAAGATCCGGATTTCATTTATAGTGATGAAGACAAATTTACCCCCGACGGCGATTATTCTCAGCCGCACTTTAAGCCTGACTGGTCGCCTGATACCATGATGGGGACTATGTATACTTGTCATGTAGCTTGCGTGAGACTTAGTGTGGCAAAAGCCGTTGGTGGGCTGCGCTCTGAGTTTAATGGTTGCCAAGATTGGGACTTTATCTTGCGTTTGACGGAGATAACCCACCGTATTAGCCATATACCAAAGATATTGTATCACTGGCGCATTATTCCGGCTTCGGTAGCTTCGGATATGACAGCGAAGCCTTATGTGTTGGCGGCGTCCCGCGCTGTGCGTGAAAGTGCACTTGAACGCCGTGGTTTGAAGGGGACCGTTGAAGAACTGCCTAATTATCCGGGTTATTTCCGTGTCAATTATGCTCTTCGTGATAATGCCTGCATTTCTATCATTGTCCCTACCCGTGATAACCATGTGGTCTTGAAGCGTTGTATTGAGTCGATTTTGGATAAAACGGCTTATCGCAACTTCGAGATTATCATTGTTGATAATGGCTCAAAAGATGCCGGAACGTTGGCCTATTTAGAGATGGTTAGCGCCAAGGAACAGATTTCTGTCGTTCGTCATGATGCGCCATTCAATTTCTCTGAGTTGAATAATCTAGGCAGCAGACAGGCAAAAGGAGAGCTACTGTTATTCCTCAATGACGATACAGAAGTCTTACATGCTGACTGGCTAGAGCGCATGGGCGGTTACGCACAACTGAGCCATGTAGGTGCGGTGGGAGCGAAGCTGTTATATGGCGATGGTGCCACAATGCAGCATGCCGGTGTGATTAATTTGCAAAATGGCCCAATGCACGCCTATATGCATTCTCACAAAGATATTCCTGGTTACTTCCTGCGTAACCAGATTGAATACAACTGGCTGATTGTCACTGGTGCTTGCCTGATGGTAGAGCGCCGCAAGTTTGAACAAGTGGGCGGCTTCAACGAACAATTCCCCGTGGCTTACAATGATGTTGATCTGTGTATGCGTTTATGTGAAGCGGGCTTATATAACGTGATGTGTCAAAGTGTGACACTGATTCATCATGAGTCGGTCAGCCGCGGATTAGATCATATGGACCAAGAAAAGGTTGCTCGTCTACAGCGTGAACTGGGGCAGTTGAATGCTCTACATCCACACTTTTTCCAGTATGACCCATTTTATAATGTAAATTTTGCGCCTAATAGTGCTTGTTTTGAGATTCGTAAATGATGAAAAAAGATACTAAAGGTGATTACGGACAGGGAGCTGAGCGATTGAACATGGATGCATTGAGCAATGCGATTGATAAGGCATCGGTCATTTCTTTTGACTTTTTTGATACGCTTTTTGTTCGTCCATTAACTCATCCGGAAGATGCGTTTGATCTCCTTGGCATACAATTCAATATTGCTGATTTCAAGGCGCAACGTCGTAAAGCGCAGGCGGAGGCTTTCCGCCAGATGACAAAGGATGGGCGTAAAGAGATCACGCTACAAAACATCTATGACAAGTTTCCGCTGCCGCAGCATCAGCGGGATGCTATTCAGCAAGCGGAATACAGCCTTGAACTAGAACTGGTTCAACCGAACAAAGAATTGTTTCCATTATTTCAGCAATTAGTGGCGAGTGAAAAAACGGTTGTTATCACCTCCGATATGTATTTCTCCGCCAATTTTTTTGTTGACGTACTGAAACGCTATGGTTTGGAGCAAGTTCCGCTATTTATTTCTGCTGACCGTAATGCGACCAAGCGTGATAGCGGTGAGTTGTTTGATAGCGTAGTTAGTGCTTGTGGCGTTGTTGCTTCGCAAGTCTTGCACATTGGTGATAATTACCTTGCCGATGTTCAGCGCCCACAAGAGAGAGGTTTGGCCGCGTTCCATTATGTTCGGGATGTCGCGTATCTGGGGGATAAAAAGCAATGCATTGCAACCTCAATGGCGCAAGGTTTACTCAATACGGACGATGCAGAAAAGATCACGCCAGGTACTTTTCAGGCGTTGGGATATCAATTTGGTGGGCCTGCTAACTTTGGATTCCTTCATTGGATTACGCAACAGGCGAAACAGGATGCTGTTGATGTCGTGCTATTTGTTTCTCGCGATGGCTATGCTTTGGAACGCCTGGCGAAAAACTACTGTGCAGATCAACTCCCGGAGTTCCACTATTTTCTGGGCTCTCGTATTGCTTTTAATCTGGCATTGATTACTGAAGAAAACTTTGAGCAGAATATCCCGTTTTTGCTTTCTGGCAGTGTTGGTCTTTCTCCGGGAGAACTGTTTGAGCGGATCGGTGTTTGCCCGCCTGCAGATGCGGTTCTTCAGAATTTAGGGATTGATCCGCAGCGGCGTATTAGTATCGAGGACCACGAGGTACTTGGCCAACTGATGTTTGGCTATCGCAGTGAAATTATGAAAGTTTGTAGTAGGAATCGTCGCGGCTTATTTATGTATCTGTGCCAATCTGGCGTGAAAGCTGGCAATAAAATCGCTTTGGTTGATGTTGGCTGGAATGGCACGACCCAAGAGGCATTTGAGCTTGCGGTTTGCCCCATTATTGATATTGATGTTGTCGGCTATTATTTTTGCCTGGCTGATACACCAGAGCGTCAACGTCGCAGCCGTACTCTGCATATGAAAGCGATGGTTAACAAAGAGTCAACATCTTCATCGATAGTGGATAGCGTTTACGAAAATCGCGTTGCGGTGGAAATGTTCTTTTCTGCTCCACATAACACGATTATTGGCTATCGTCCCAATGGTTTGTCTGTAGAAGTCGTTGGGGACCCTGGTCGGGCAAAAGCAACCGGTCATGAACAATTCAACTTGGCGATAAATGAAGGCATTGATATGTTTGCTGAGAGTTTCACACAGCAGCAAAAAAGGCTCAATGTCTCCCTCACTCCGTTGCAGACTGTAGCTCCGATTATTGAATTAGTCTCAAATGCCCAATGGCGTACTAACCCCTTGATCGGTCAAATAGAGAACTTTGACTCTTGGGGAAGCTCACGCAATCAGGTGGTGAGATTTGCAGATTACTTTACGAATTAAGCATTGAATAATATGTCTGCTCAACAGATTAATCACGTTGCCATCTTACTCGGCACCAGGGATGGTGCCGAGTATTTGCCTGCACAATTAGGTTCTTTCGAGCATCAAACCCATCATAACTGGTCTTTATGGGCTTCGGATGACGGTTCCACCGATGGAACCCAAGAAATCATTGCCGATTTTATCGATCGAGCGGGAGTCAATGGCCGCTTGGTAAATGGACCGCAGCAGGGGGTTTGCGCGAATTTCATGTCGTTGGTGGTTAACCCAGAAATCCAGGCTAATTACTATGCGTTTGCCGATCAGGATGATGTCTGGTCGGACGACAAACTGGCGCGGGCGGTCAACTGGCTGAAAGCAATTGATGCGGATATTCCTGCTGTTTATTGCTCGCGGACGCAGTTGATTGACAGTAATGGTACTCCAGTGGGGTATTCACCTGGTTACGCCAAGGCCCCGGGTTTTGGGAATGCGCTGTTACAAAATATCGCGAGCGGAAATACGATGGTGTTTAATCATCGGGCGAGAATGTTGTTAAGTAAGGCAAGCTTGGCTCCGATGGTGATTCATGACTGGTCTTTATACCAGATTGTCACCGGGTGTGGCGGGGTAGTTCATTATGATCCGCAACCAACGGTGCTTTATCGGCAGCATAGCCACAATGTGATAGGTAATAGCATGGCTCCCTGGGTACGTTTACGTAATTTTATTGCTGCCCATGACGGTCGTGCAGCAACATGGAATGATCAAAATTGGCAGGTGCTAAACTGTGTATCGGATGATTTGACACCCCAAGCTAAACGGTCGCTTGAGGCTTTTCGCCGTATCCGCAACAGTGGCCTGTTAGGCCGACTGCGTTTAATGCGTGAATCGGGCATTTATCACCAGCAATTGCTGGGTAGTGTGACAACGTTAACTTACGTGCTGCTTAATAAAATATAATTTGGTGTAACCTGTGGAAATCATAGCTTCGCTTGTGCTTTATAAGCATAAGTATCAAGATGTTAAGCAGACTTTATCCTCGCTCTTTGGTGAGGAGAGCGTGTCGAAGGTTGTACTTGTTGACAATGGTAGCTTCTGCGATTGGCTGTCTGACTTTACCCATGAAAAGTTGGATGTAATCCGTTTACCCGAGAACAAGGGGTTTGGTGCTGGGCACAATGTCGTCTTTGAACGATATGGCGATAAAGCGGATTTTATACTGATTTGCAACCCGGATATTTTCTTTGCTAAGGGTGAAGTTGATAAGCTGTACCGTTTTAGCTTGCACCATAAAACGGGATTGTCGATCCCGAAAGTGGTTTACCCCGATGGTAGTCTGCAGCATGGTACTAAGCTGCTGCCAACCCCCTATCAGCTTTTGATTCGGCGCTTTCTTTCCACATTTTCGCACGCTATCAATGATGACTATGAATTGCGACAGGCTGATTACAGCAAGCCTTTTTTCGCGCCTTCATTATCCGGTTGTTTTATGCTGATTAGCCGCCAGGCGTTGCGTGAAGTGAAAGGGTTCGATCCGCGTTTCTTCCTGTATCTTGAGGATGTCGATTTGTCCCGTAGGGTATGCCAATCCTCATGCCCGGTAACTTATTGCCCGGACGCGTTGGTTGTTCACGAATCACAGCGCCGTTCATACACTAACTTCCGTTTTCTGTTTTACCACATCACTTCCGCGATTCGGTATTTCAATAAGTGGGGATGGTTACACGATCGCCAGCGTAATCAACTGAACAAACGTTGTTTGGCGAATTTACCATCAGAAAAATCATCGTAATGTCAGGGGAATGAAAGCCTGGTGGGATGAGTGGCACATCCTAATGCTTACATTTCTCAATGTTACCGGTAATCTAATGGGCGGTTAAGAGCAAGTAGGGTGGTTATACGAATCGACGTCGCCACCGTATGTATGAAGAATGTTATGACTATGATAGGTACATGCTCCGTTATACTCATGTACAATGGTTAGGATCGCTATCACAGCTTTGGATGTAAAATAACCCCTTCTTTCAACAGGTTATTTTCTCTCGAAGTTGACATATATTTCAGACAGGAGTTACTAAATGTCCAAGCAACAAATCGGCGTTGTCGGCATGGCGGTAATGGGCCGCAATCTGGCGCTGAACATCGAAAGCCGCGGCTATACCGTTTCCATCTTTAACCGTTCAGGCGACAAAACTGACGAAGTTATTGCTGAGAACCCAGGCAAAAACCTGGTGCCGTACTACAGCGTTGAAGAGTTTGTCGAATCCCTGGAAAAACCACGTCGCATTCTGCTGATGGTGAAAGCGGGCGAAGCCACGGACAAAACCATCGCTTCACTGACGCCGCACCTGGATAAAGGCGATATCCTGATTGATGGTGGCAACACCTACTACAAAGACACTATTCGCCGCAACCGCGAACTGTCTGACCAAGGTTTCAACTTCATCGGCACCGGCGTTTCCGGCGGTGAAGAGGGCGCGCTGAAAGGGCCTTCCATCATGCCTGGCGGCCAGAAAGAAGCTTATGAACTGGTGGCCCCAATTCTGAAGAAAATCGCCGCTGTGGCTGAAGGCGAGCCATGCGTTGCCTACATCGGTGCAGACGGCGCCGGCCACTATGTGAAAATGGTGCACAACGGCATCGAATACGGCGACATGCAGCTGATCGCGGAAGCCTACTCTCTGCTGAAACAGGCGCTGGGCCTGAGCAACGAAGAGCTGGCCAACACCTTCACCGAATGGAACCAGGGCGAGCTGAGCAGCTACCTGATTGACATCACCAAAGACATCTTCACCAAAAAAGATGAGCAGGGTAACTACCTGGTTGATGTGATCCTGGACGAAGCCGCTAACAAAGGCACCGGTAAGTGGACCAGCCAAAGCTCGCTGGATCTGGGCGAACCGCTGTCGCTGATCACTGAATCGGTGTTTGCACGTTACCTGTCTTCCCTCAAAGATCAGCGCGTTGCCGCATCCAAAGTGCTGAGCGGCCCGAAAGTAGCTGCCTTTGCTGGCGACAAAGCCGAATTTATCGAGAAAGTGCGCCGTGCGCTGTACCTGGGGAAAATCGTTTCCTACGCCCAGGGCTTCTCACAGCTGAAAGCGGCTTCTACAGAGAACAACTGGGATCTGAACTACGGCGAAATCGCCAAGATCTTCCGTGCCGGCTGCATCATCCGTGCGCAGTTCCTGCAGAAAATCACCGATGCGTATGCTGAAAACGCCGACATTGCTAACCTGCTGCTGGCGCCATACTTCAAGAAAATCGCTGACGAATACCAGCAGGCGCTGCGTGACGTGGTGGCCTATGCGGTGCAAAACGGTATCCCAACGCCAACCTTCTCTGCCGCTATCGCCTACTACGACAGCTACCGTTCTGCGGTGCTGCCGGCTAACTTGATCCAGGCGCAGCGCGATTATTTTGGCGCCCATACCTACAAACGTATCGATAAAGAAGGCGTATTCCATACCGAATGGCTGGAATAATGCTTTAGCCTGATTATCGATAACAAGGCCGCCGGGCTAACACTCGGCGGCCTTTTTTTTTGCCCGCGATCTGGGCTGGCGTATCTCAACGGCAAACGCGTAATGTGTGGGAAGAATAACGGTATAGCCAGTGCCGGCATGGTAACCTGCTGCCCTGGCATCAGAGTGATCGTGCACGTATTCAGAGCGCTTTCACAGCCCGTAAGGATTAGCGCGTTCTGCCTACTTAAGGCTCATTAACGGTGAACATAAAACAACTGCAGTATTTTTGTCGTGTTGTGGAAGCGGGCAGCGCCAGCCAGGCGGCGAAAACGCTATTGCTTGCCCCCACGGCGATCAGTATGCAAATAACGGCGCTTGAAAAAGAGCTTAACGGCACCTTGTTTAACCGTAGCTCAAGGCCAATGACGCTCACCAAGCTTGGTGAGTTTGTTTATCACCGGGCGCAGGAGGTGATATTTGGTTTTGAAAAGCTGGAAAGGGACGTCTGGCAACATGTTAACGCGAAATCAACAACGCTAACGCTGGGATCTGTCCGTTCGGTTATGTTCAACCTACTGCCGGAAGCGATAAAAAATTTCACTGAAAGCCACGGCCATATTGATATCAATCTTAAGGAGGTTTTATCGGCATACCAGCCAGAACTTTTGATAAATCACATCATTGATATCGGGTTTATCAGGAAAATGAATAACGATAATATCCTTGACGAAGGGCTACGTCATGAACTCATCCTGGTTGATCCTCTGGTGGCTGCAATTCCGAAGAATCATTACCTTAGCCGCAAGAAATTTATTACATTACGCGACTTTTGCAACTCTCCCTTTATCGTCTTCCCTAACGACCAGAAAAGTGGATTTTCCGGTCAGCTCTTTGAGAAGTTTAAAGAGCACGGCATTGTGCCAGCTATTTCCCACCATGCTTTGGAAATTCATACGGCGCTTGCTTTGGTCGGCGCTGGCTTAGGGGTGACCCTGGTTGGGAAAATGACGATACCCAATAACCGCCAGGATATTGTTTTCCTGCCAATAGAAGACTTCCGGTGTCTTTGCTGCATTTACGCTGTTTATAATCCCAAAAACAACAACCCCTATATTGCCATATTTATTGAACAGCTGAAAAGGCTCACTACCTGATTTGTTTTAGATGTGGCCCATGAACTGCGTACTCCACAGGCATGGCTCCGGCTGCCGGGCATGGGTGCGATTCAACATCTCTAAGTGAAGAACGAAAAATCTTTACGTCGTAAACCATATTTGCAAGAAACGCAGGACTACAGCGGTACAGAAAATCACCGTAACGTATTCACTGATTGGCCATACTTTTTTCTGTTTCATATAACGCTCCTCTGGGTTTAAGCAGAGTCTCGCACACGAAAATTAAAGAAATCTTAAAGTGCCGAGAATAATATCATGTTCGCGGCGTGCATGATGGGCATGAAAGCGGAGCAAACCCGGCTTTTCCATGGCCGGGCGTTGCGAGGGGATTGGGTGATATTCCCGCTATGTTTAATGGCGTTTTTGAGGATTTGTGGTCAAACACCTATTGGGTGTAGGCATCATCAATAAACTCACATTTTCTTTCACTCAGCGCCCGATCAATCCATGAGTTATCCCGGCGCCCTTCCTTGATCAAGCGAACCAGTTCCTCTTCCTTTTTATTTTTTATCAGCGTCTTTTCATAGATATCTTGCGCAACGCCGGGGCGGATGACGACGATGCCGTCGTCATCGCCCACCAGAATATCGCCGGGGTGAATCGTCACGCCGCCAACGCTAATCGGGGTGTTGATTTCACCCGGGCCGTCTTTATAGGGCCCGGCCGGCGTGACCCCGGAGGCATAAACAGGGATTTTGAGGGTGGATAATACCGCTACGTCGCGCACTGCGCCGTCAATAATGATACCTGCCAGGTTTCTTTGCTCCGCCGTACGCACCATCAGTTCCCCCATAATGGCATTGGTTAGATTAGCGTGGGCATCGACGATAAGAACATCCCCTGGCTGCGCCATTTGCAGTGCCTTATGCACCATCAGGTTGTCGCCGGTGCGGGTTTTAACAGTAAAAGCCACTCCCAAGAGATTGCTTGCGCCGATTTTTCGCAACCGCGCGTCCAGAACATTTGAGCGGTTCATCATGTCTGCGATATTGGCCACCGGCAATGCTTTGAACTTGCTGACCAGGTTTGCATCGGGGCGATTAAATTTTGAAAAAACTCTAAATCCGATATTACTCATTTCAAGTCTCCTCAGATTAAATCATTATCAGCCTGTTGTTAGAAAAGCCCCAGCCAACGCCAATATGTCGCTGCCATCAGGCTATAAACCAGCACCGCAACCGTACAGATAGGCACGCCGACTTTGGGGAAATCACTCATCCGCAATTCATCTGTGCCGTAAACCAATAAACTGGAAATGGTGTTATAGAACAGGAACAGGGGGAACCCCCCAATGATCATGCCGGCCGGCATCGCTAATATCATGGGGTTGATATTGGCGGCTTCTGCAATACTAATTACGATAGGGATGAGCATCGTGGTCATTTTTGTCGTTCCCATAAAGGGAATATGCATGTATTGCACGATAAAAATCACGATCAGCAACAGGATAATAATCGATATCTCACCATCAAATTTCAGCAGGCTAAATAGGCTGGTTGCTACCCATTTGGCCGCCCCGGTGACGATCAACAGGTCTGCGATAATAAACCCACCGCCCATGATTAACATGAACTGAAAAGCAGCCGTTTTTGATGCATCCGCCCAGTTGATCACGCCAAAAAGAAACATCAGGCAAACGCCGATGATGGCTGCGATGGTGGTATCTATTTTGGTAATACTACCGGTCATCCAAAGTAAAACCACAAATAAGAAAATCAGGCAGCTTTTCCACTCATCTGCCGATATTTTCCCCATTGTTTGCAGTTTCTCTGCAATAATTTCTTTTCCGCCGGGTATTTCATTCGCTTCTGCTTTGAAGACGGTCTTGATGAGCCACCATGCGAAAATCGTCATGATTAACGCCGGTGGGAATCCATACATAAACCACTCTGCATAAGATATTGAGTGTCCGGTTGCTTTAAATATAAAGTCTACGGTAACTGGGTTGGGGATCGTCGCAGTGAGTATGCCGGCGCTGATGATCGAATTGGTAAAGGCCAGCGTTAATAGCAACCCCACCGCAAACTTGCTTCGGCTTCCCTTCGGCTGGTTACTGTTCTTCCTGAAAAGTTCGATGATTGCCAGGCAAATGGGCAGCAGCGCTGCGGTTCGGGCTGCGGTTGATGGAATAATGAATGCCAGCACAATGTTCGCAACGGTGATCCCAAACGTGATACGAACGGCGGTGCAGCCCACTTTAGAAAGCAGCCAGTATATTAACCTGTCGGCAAAACCACTTTTTGACATCGCTGGCGCCATTAATAACGCCGCAACGATCAGGAAAATAGACGATGTCGAGAAGTTATTTAGCGTTCTGCCGACAGTCAACAGGCCCATTGAAACGACAACCGGCACCATAATCAGGCTGACAATCGCCAGCGGTACCGGCTCTGTGGCCCATAGGAAGATTATCCCAACGAATAATGCTAATGCTTTTTGCCCTTCCGGCGTTAAGCCCTCTGGTGTTGGCAGCAAACAGATCAGTAGAATAAGAAATGCTGCGCCACCAAACCCAATCAGCCGCTGGGCTTGGGTTTTTGGTTTTTTCTCAGCCATTTTTTCCTCCATTTAGCATGGATTTTTACAATAAAAGTATGCAACCTTTTTATTGGCAGTTTATTATTTGTGCTTTACTTATCGTTATTTGGCGCGTTTATTTTCATTTTTACCCTCGGGTTTTCCAGATTTCGTTTTTTATCGTAGGCTATGTTCAATTAGGTTCATTTACTGCTTTGTTGCTATTTTGTTGCGTAAAAATATAACGAAGAATCGTATTAAATACCGGATAATGCCTGGCCGGTGATTATTATTTAATATCCGCTCCATTATCAAAGTCGGCAATATGTTCATCTTGAATATAAGTTCAAAAAAAATGAACTTACCATTCATATACCCGGGGTAAGGGTAAAAAATTGATGAAAATCATAAGAATAAAAAACATTTTATAAACTATATGCTTTTTTTACTTACTTATAGGTTTTTGAATTGTGATGCTGTGGTTATTTTTCTATGCATGGGGTGGGGCGCAGGGGCCATTGGGTGGTGGTAGTGCATTATTTAATGGCTATGGCGAACGATACGGTGGCGCCATGTGCGTGATGGCTCGTATCACGTTCCCGTAACGATGAATAATCTGGCGGTGGAGGGGGCCGGTTTATCTCCGGTGGCGATGGGCAATATTATCGATGTGCTATGCCATGAAAAGATTGTTTCTGCTAGGGTGTGGCTTATAGGATCTGAAATTGGCGTTCCGTATGCCATTGGTACCCGTTTTTTCCTCACATCTCCGGTTATAAATATGAATATTACCGATATCGATCTTCGGCTGCTGCGTGTTTTCCTGGCGGTAGTGGACTCCAGAGGGTTCAGCAACGCGCAAGCGATTCTGGGGCGAGACGCCTCAACCATCAGCAGGCAGATCACTCAGCTTGAGTGCCGGCTGGGGTTCAAATTATGTGAACGTGGCCGTTCGGGGTTTGCGCTAACGGACGAAGGGGCGGTCATCTATCGCCGGGCAGTAGAGTTGTTCGCTGTAACCCGGCGCTTTGAGCATGATGCCATAGCAATGCAACGTCAGCTAAGTGGCCCCATTCGCATTGCCATGATCGATAATCTGATCACGGATGACAATTGCCCTTTGACCGCCACAATACAGCGTTTTGTTCAGCGGGAGCACAATCAGGCCGAGTTTTTCATCGATATCGCAGCGCCAGCCCGCATTGAGCAGGCCGTTCTGGATAACCGTTCTGATATTGGCATCGGTATTTTCAGCCACAATCTGCAAGAGCTTGAATACTTGCCTCTGTATCTGGAGCAGGATTTGCTGTATGCGGCAGTTACCCATCCGCTGGCCTCGCTTCGTGGCGCTGAACTGCAGGAAGGATTGCCCAGCGCGAAGAAAGTGGTTCGCGAGTTTTTAGACAGTGCGGATCTACTGCCATTGGGAGAGGAGCGGGTGCCGCCTAATGCCTGGGTCAGTAATATTGAAGCCGCTGCCATGCTCATTCTTGCCGGTAACCACATTGGTTTTTTACCCGCTCATTTTGCCAAACGCTGGGTCGAAAAGGGGGAGTTGGTGATACTCGATCCTGCTCAGTACCGGCGTTCATCTCCGATACAGGCCATAACACGTAAAAGTAAGCATGCTCCACGCCCGGTGTTGAAAGCGTTTATTGACGATCTGCTATTGGTGAGCCAAACCTGCGGGTAATCGCATGTATACATGTATTCCGCAGCATTGGATGCCCCGCGCTGAACTGACAAACTCAAGACTTGTCTCCCGTATTCAACGAGGTTGCATCATGAAACGCCTATTTTCCGCCAACGGGCTGTTCGCCGTATTTCTATTCTGTTTCTCCCTGCATGCTATCGCTGATAAACCGCCGCAGGTGCGAATTGCTTGGTCGGTCTATGTTGGCTCCATGCCGCTGGGTTATGCGCAGGAATCGGGCATCCTAAAACGCTGGGGCGAGAAGTTCGGGGTGGATTTATCTGCGGTACAGGTTAATGACTACATAGAAGGTATTAACCAATATACCGCGGGGGAATTTGAGGGGACGATAGCTATGCTGCTTGATGCGCTCACGATTCCTGCCGCTTCCGGTGTGGATACCAGTGTGCCGCTATTGCTCAGCAATTCCCTGGGGAATGATGGGATTATCCTGAAGGATGGCAAGGATCTCTCCGCCATTAAAGGGCAGCCCGTCAACCTGGTGCAATTTTCCGGATCGCATTACCTGCTGGCTCGCGGGTTGGAAAAAGCAGGCCTGTCGGAGCGTGATGTTACCGTGGTCAATACGTCCGATGCGGATATGATCGCGCTCTTCCCGAACAACACGGTGAAAGCGATGGTCACTTGGCAGCCCCAGCTGGCTTCGATTCTTTCGGCTAACACGAACGCCCATCTCGTATTCAGTTCTGCAGACATTCCCGGCGAGATCAATGACGGGCTACTTATCCGTACCGATTTGCTCAAAAAGTACCCTGGTATTGGCAAGGCTATTGCCGGTGCCTGGTATGAAGTCATGGATATTCTGGCTGCTTCGGGCCCCGAACATGAACAGGCTGTCGCCTGGATGGCCGAGGCTTCGGGGACGGACGCGGCCGGCTTTAGGCAACAGTTGAAAACGACGCATTTCTACGCACCAGCTGAAGGTGCTGCATTTGTCGGCAGTGCCGATTTTCAGCAAGGCCTGGCGCATATTCAACAGTTCAGTTTTGAGCAAGGCTTGTTGGGGGAGGGGATCCGCCAACCGGGCGATATCGGTATTGCTTTCCCGGGAAAAGTGGCAGGGAATACAAACCATATCAAGTTACGCTTTCCGGCAGAGTTTATGGAGAAATAGCACCATGAGCATCTACAAACCGCTTGCTTCCAGGCCTTATTGCTGGCCATTGTCCGAGCGTTGGTCGCCACAGGACACTGCGTTGCTTATCATTGATATGCAAGATGATTTCCTTCATCCCTATGGTTATTTTGCTTCCATGGGATATTCAGTGGCTGCGGGGCGTGCTGCAATCACGCCGATCGCCAACGTGTTGCGGGCACTACGCGCTGCTGGCATGACCGTCATCTTCACCCGTGAAGGGCACCGCCCTGATTTAAGCGATCTCAACCCAAACAAGCGGCTCCGGGGCCTTCTCAATGGCACGCCCGTGGGGGCTGAAGGCCCATTGGGCCGCTTTCTTATTCGGGGAGAGCGAGGCTGGAATATCGTATCGGAGTTGGCGCCCGCGCCCGATGACATTCTGATCGATAAACCTGGGAACAGCGCTTTTCATGCCACCGATCTCGATCAAATCCTGCGCGCCAAAGACATTCGGCAATTGATCTTAACCGGGGTGACGACAGATGTCTGTGTCCACTCAACGATGCGTGAGGCTAACGATCGCGGCTACGATTGCCTGCTGCTCACCGATTGCTGTGCGGCCGGCGAAAAAGGCCTGCATCAGGCAACCATTGACATTACCTTGCGGGAAGGGGGGATATTTGGCGCCGTGGCGCAATCTGCGGATTTGCTGGTTGCCATCGGGAAATGAAATGCCGTGTTCGGTAAGTCTGTCTGCGCCGCAGGGCTAACGCTCAGCGGCTTTTTTGTTTATATGAATACGTGAAGCTATTCCCTCGCATCGTTCTTGCCGTAAATCCATTTATTTAATATTAAAATCAATGCATTAATTCCCTGTTGCCAGGTGTTGTACCTTGACAAATGTCATAGGTCAGTCTTACCCATCGCTTATATATTATACGCCTCAAAAGGAAATAATAATCATTACAACCATAAGGAGAAGGACATGCGTCATTTACAGGCACGCTCCGTGAGTTGCTTTTTCGCTTTTTCTGCCCTGGGGATTTGCCCACTTCCATTGGCGGCGGCGCTAAATTCGCCGCCGGATACACTTATTGTGAGCGCAGCCCCAACCAGCCGGTTGGCACCTGATGAACAACGGGAAAAAGAGAAACTCGACAATGTCGCGGGGGGAACCAATTTAGCGATCGTCAAAAAAGAGACTCGCCAGGCGACCTTGCACGATGCCCTCGATTATCAGCCCGGTATTCTGATCCAAAATTTCTTTGGCGGCATCGATCAGCCGCGCCTTAACATCCGTGGTTCTGGTGTACAGAGTGCGCCGTTAGCGCGCGGCGTATTATTGATGCAAGACGGCTTACCCGTTGCGGATGCCGATGGGAGTTTCCATATCAGTACGCTGGAAATGCGCGATGCCCGCATGATCAGCGTGCGGCGCGGTGCTAACAGCCTGAATCCGCAGAGTAATAGTCTTGGCGGTGAGTTAGATCTTCTCTCCTACACCGGGCGTGATGAGAACGGGCGTTTGCGTTATGAGTATGGTTCTTATGGCCGTGAAGCGGGGCAGGTTGCCCTTGGTGGCGTAACGGAAGATGGCCGTTTCGACGGGCGTATTAATCTGACTTACGATCATTTCGATGGTTACCGTAAGCACTCAACTTCCCAACGGAAAACCATGCGCGGCAATATCGGCTATGTAACGGATAACTTTGAGAACCGCACCTGGCTGGGCTGGACGGATCTGCGTTTTGATGTTGCCGGTTCGTTGTCGGAAGAGGCATTGAACCGCAACCCAACGGATGTTTACCCCATGGTGTTGCAGCGGGATCCACACCGTAATGTGGCGCAGCTGCGTATTGCTAACCGTTCTGACTGGCTAATGGGTAACCAGCAGTTAGGGCTGGGCGTTTGGCATATCCGCACTCACGACAATTTCACCACGCCCTCTTACTATCGCTTCAGCCAAAGCCACAGTGAGGGTGCGCAGTTTACCTACAATGTTGAAACAGATCCCGTTAGCTACCGTGCGGCGCTGGCCTTGGACCAGATGGGGCTGGACACAGAACTGATGCAAAACCGGCGTGGCACGCTAACGGATAAAACCCCCATCGGCCATTTTGACGGGCGAGCGGAAAATATCTACGCCAGCCTTGGCGCCGGTTTACATATCACCCCCGATCTTACGTTAAATTTGGATGCCAAAGCGACCTATGCCCGGCGCAACGTGGACAAACGCCATAGTGATGTTTCATTGGATCAGGATTGGCGCTTTTGGACGCCGAAAGCCGGCATTATCTGGCGCCCGGCCTATAATCAGCGTTATTTTGCTAATATCAGCGCCAGCCAGGAACCGGCCACTTTTTGGGAAATCATCAACTCCAGCGATGGTAAATTGACCAGGCTCTCTCCGCAAAAAGCGATCACTTTTGAAGTGGGGGGCGACGGTGAGTTTTCCGAGCAGGTAAAATGGGATATTGCGCTATATCGCAGCCTGATTAAAGATGAATACATCACGACCTATGATTCCGAAGGGACAGTGGTCGGCGTTTTCAACTATGCGGCAAAAACCCGCCATCAGGGGCTGGAGCTGGGCCTTCGGGGAGCGCTTCCCAGTGGCCGCGGCGATGTCGAATATCGCGTGTCCTGGACTTACAGCGACTTCCGCTTTACCGGCGGGGAATATAACGGCAACTATATTGCCGGCATCCCGCGCAATATGATCGCGGCAGAAGTGCTCTATCACATCGGCCATTGGCGTTTTGGCCCCAATCTGCATTGGTCGCCAACCGATATGGCGGTGGATCACGAAAACAATCTTGATATTCAGAAACGTAAGCGCTATGCCGTGCTCGGTTTCAGCAGCAGTTATCAGCCAACGGATAACTGGTCGCTTTACCTTACCCTCGATAACCTGACGCGCGAACGCTATGCCACCACTTCTGTAGCGAGCCGCCGTGTGGCCGCCAATGATAATACGCTGTTCCCTGGCATGGGCTTTAGTGTTAATGGGGGAATTACCTACGATTTCTAGCCAACTGTGCGCTCCGCGCGGTTGGGCGTTAAAACGGCCGCTGCGCTGGGATCGCCAGCCGGTTGAGATAGGCGTCATCCTTAATATGCACAACGTCTTTATGCACATCGATAAACCCCTTGCGCCGCCAGCCGGAGAACAACCGGCTTAGCGTTTCATAGCGCATCCCCAGTTTAGCCGCCAGTTGCCCGCGGGATAGGGGCAACGCCACCACATCACCGTGCTGGCGTGTGCGGAGATCCAATAAATAAGCCGCCAGCCGTTGTTCTGCGGAACTGGAAGTTAGCCAATCGATGTAGTTAATGTGCTCATACAGCTTCAGGCTGAAGCGGGAAAGTAGCCTTTCCATCACAATGGGATAGCGGTGGCAGAGTTGCAGTATATCCCGTTTGTCCAGCAACAGGGCATCGCCGGCGGTTTTTGCCCGCAAGCTCATCGGATAACGGTTGTGCGGCATAAAAACGGCGGCAATCGCGACAAGCTCACCTGGGCTAAAAATCCCAAAGACTTTTTCCTCCCCAAGAAAGCCGTGGCGAAAGACCTCAATCTGGCCGGAAATTAATAGCGGGCAATATTTAAAGGCATCCCCATCATGGTTCAGCATATCGCCGCTGTTGAACTGCATATAAGCGCTGTTTGCCAGCCCCAGCGCCAGGCCAAAATCCGGGATCGCGCTGAATAACGGGCATGATTTAAGGCAATGCAGCTGCGTTTCTCTGGGCAATGTGTGTTTGACAAATGTCATAGGCCATCCTTGTTAGCGCGCCCTAGAATGAAGCGATCATAAGTGATAATAACACGCGTTATCAATTCAATTCTTCTAACCTTATTGCTAATAACCCTATGATAAATAGCCTATTAATACGTATCGTTCTTGTGGTTATCACCGGTATGGCCGCCAGCGCGATGGCACAGGGCACGCTCGAATTTACCGACATGGCAAACCGGAACATTCGCCTGTCTGCGCCGGCGACGCGCATCGTCGTGATCCCGATACCTGCCGCTTCCATGTTGGTTGGGTTGGATGAAAGCAGTGAGAAACTGGTGGGCATGCACCCGTTTGCCGGTGTCGCGGCGCGTGAAGGGATGTTAGGGCTCATGTTCCCCGAGGTATTGAACGTCCGCTCCGATATGGTCGGTAATAATTTTACGCCGAATATTGAGGCGCTGCTCAATGTGCAGCCTGATTTAGTGTGGCAGTGGGGGCATCGTGGCGACGATATCCTTTCGCCGATGCGTGATGCAGGCCTGACTGTCGCCACCCTCAATTATGGCAAAGAGAGTGATACCCAACGGTGGATCGCCCTGATGGGAACCACGTTGGGCAAGCCCGAAAAGGCTGCGGGCATGCTGCACTGGCGCCAGGACGTTATTAATGCGCTGGCGGCAACCACCGCGGCGCTCCCGGAGGCAGCGCAGCCCCGGGTGCTGTATTTATCCCATTTTAATCAAAGTATTCAAACCTTTGGCTCAACTTCCCACAATAACGCCGATTTCGCGCTCGCCGGCGGCGTGAGTTTAAACCGCGATCTTACCGGCCCACGAACCCTGAATATTGAACAAATTTTGCTGTGGGATCCTGACATTATTCTGCTGGGTAATTTTGAACAGGGATTAAAACCCGATGACGTATATCTGAACCCCGTGCTCAGCGGGGTCGCGGCAGTTAAAAAACGGCGGGTGTATAAACTGCCGATCGGTGGGTTTGTCTGGGATGCACCCAATCAGGAAACGCCTCTGTATTGGCAGTGGTTGTCGATGATTTTTCACCCACAAACCGCTCACTGGCCGCTGCGCGCGGAGATCCGCCGCCGTTATCAGCAGCTTTATGGCTATAGCGTAACTGAACAACAAATTGATGGCATCCTGCAATTGGAGTTAAACCGCGGCAGCCAGGATTACTTACGACTGATGGGGCAACCGCATGCATAACGCAAAAGGGTTCTGGTTCGTCCTCTCCGGATACCTGTTGCTCACGTTGCTTGGTGCGCTCGGTGCCGGCCGTTATACGGTGCCTTTTCCCGCCGTGTTGCAGATAATTACCGATGCCATAATGGGCCACGCGGATAACACGGCATACAGCCGCACAGCGCAGAATGTGGTGCTCTATGTGCGCCTTCCCCGGGTGCTGATGGCGGGGCTGGCGGGCGCGGGGCTGGCTGTCGCCGGTGCCGCACTGCAAGGTATTTTCCGCAATCCGCTGGTGGGGCCGCAGATTATCGGCGTTTCTTCCGGCGCGGCGTTGGGCGGCGCCCTGGCCATTTTGCTGTTTTCATCGCTGTTTATCACCATCGGTTTGGCGTTTATCGGCGGGTTGCTGGCGATTGTGCTGGTGTTTCTGCTGGGGTTAAACCGCCATGGCAGCAGCCTGCTGATGCTGATTTTGGCCGGCGTGATTATTAACGCCTTTTTTGCTGCCCTGATATCGTTGATCACCTATTTCGCCGATCCGAATAATACCTTGCAATCCATCGTGTTCTGGCTGATGGGCAGCCTTGCCAGTGCCTCTTACTTGAAACTGTGGGTGTTGTTACCGGCCGTGGTGCTGGCAACGGGGATCATTTTCGCGCTGCGCTTTCGTATTAATGTGCTGTCTTTGGGCGAAGAGAACGCGCAGGCTCTCGGCATGTCGGTGGCGATAACCCGTTGGGGAGTATTGCTGTGTATTACGCTGATCACCAGCGCCACCGTTGCCGTTTCTGGCACTATCGGCTGGGTTGGGCTGATTATCCCTCATATCGCCCGTCTTGTGGCCGGGCACGATCATCAACGCTTATTACCCGCCAGTGCGGCTATTGGCGCGATTTATCTGATCGCCGTGGATACGCTCGCCCGGAGTATGAGCGCCGCAGAAATTCCACTGAGTGTGATCACCGCGCTGATTGGCGCACCCATCTTCGCTGTACTCATCCATACACTGAATAAAAAGGTGACCGATCTATGATCCAGGTTGAGAAACTCAGCTACCGCCTTGGCCATCGTCAGTTGTTTAGCGATCTGAGCTTTCATCTGCCTGCTGGCAGCGTCTGCGCCATTTTAGGGCCGAATGGGCGCGGGAAAACCACGCTGTTGCGGCTGTTACTGGGTATACAGCAAGGGGCAACGGGCGATATTCGGCTCAATGCACCGGTGGCCTATGTGCCGCAGTTAGACGGTTCATTTTTTAACTATTCCGTGCGCACGATGGTAACGCTCGGCCGTGTGCGCCATCTGCCGTGGTATGCCTCACCGTCAGTGCATGATCACCGCATTGTGATGCGCTGTCTCGAATATCTGGGGCTGAGCCGTTTTGCCGAGCATCCCTTTAACCGGCTTAGCGGCGGCGAAAAACAGATGGTGATGATTGCCCGTGCGCTGGCCGCAGAACCGGAAATCCTGATTTTAGATGAACCGACCTCCGCACTTGATTTAACCAATCAGGACTGCGTGTTAAGCGCACTGCGTGAGTTGGCGGCGGATCATCAGATGACCTTGCTATTTAGCAGCCACTATCCCCAACACGCGCTGCATATCGCCGATCGCGCCCTGTTGCTGTTTGCCGATGGCGGTTATCAGTTCGGCCGCTGTGGTGAGGTGCTGACAGAGGCCGGTTTGGCGCAACTGTATCAAATCCCGGTGGCGCTCACGTCTGTTACCCGCGGTAATCGGCATACCCGTGGTGTGACGCCATTGTTTGGTTGAATACCCTGTCTATAAATGACGAAAAGGAACCACACTCATGAGCCAAAAACCCCTTTCCCCCGCAGAAGCACTGACCATTAGCGCTCTTGTCAATTACACCGAGCAAGGCATCGCCAGCCGCGTATTGGCGAAAAATGGCGGCGGCAATATTACCCTGTTTGCTTTTGATCAAGGCCAGGCACTTTCTGAACACAGCGCGCCTTTCGATGCCATCGTGATGGTGGTGGAAGGCCGGCTGCTGCTCACCATTGAGGGCCGGCCGGTAACGGCGGCGCCGGGTGAAATTGTGCGTATGCCCGCGAATATCCCCCATGCCGTCGATGCGCCAGAGCGGGCAAAAATGCTGCTGATCATGTTACGCGAACCCAATGGGAAATAAGGAGCGCACCATGGATAATGCCACCACACACCATGAGGCCGGCCATAAATTCCTGGCGCGGCTGGGTAAAAAACGGCTGCGCCCCGGCGGGCGGGAAGCAACGGAATGGCTGTTGGCGCATTCTGGGTTGAATGCAGACGCAAAGGTACTGGAAATCGCCTGTAATATGGGCACCACGGCCATTGATATCGCCCATCGTTTTCAGTGCCATGTCGTTGGCATTGATATGGATAAGCAGGCGCTTGCCCGTGCGGAGAAAAATATTGCTGCACGGGGCCTTTCCCATCGGGTTTCCACCCAGATGGCGGATGCGTCACAGTTGCCTTTTGACGATAACAGTTTTGATGTGGTGATTAATGAAGCGATGCTGACTATGTATGCGGATAAAGCTAAAGCCCGGTTGCTGCAGGAGTATCTGCGGGTGCTGAAGCCCGGCGGCCGCTTGCTAACCCACGATATTTCGCTGAAAACGGCACAAGATCGCGCCGATTTGCTGGCGCAGATGCATCAGGCGATCCACGTAAAAGCACAGCCGATGCTAAAGGAAGCGTGGGTTGATTTGTTTCAAACGGCGGGTTTTCGCCAGGTGAGCACCACGTCCGGCCCGATGAGCCTGTTGTCACCGCGAGGTTTGATTCGCGATGAAGGGCTGGGCGGCGCGTTGACCATCATCCGCAATGCATTGAAAAAAGAGAACCGTCAGCCGTTTTTGCACATGTTTCACCACTTTCGCCGCAACCGCCATAAGCTGAATTATATTGCGGTGGTCAGCATAAAATAGTCTGGCGGAGCAAACGCCCGGCCAGTGCCATATGCTTCGGTGCCCCTCACCCCGGCCCTCTCCCAACGGGAGAGGGGGCGCACATGCGGCATTGAGCTGTTATTGGCAAACCCAGTGCGGATGGATGCCGATGACATAAATCAGATACGGGTGCCGATGTGTGCACGGAGATCCCCTCTCCTGGCGGGAGAGGGTTAGGGTGAGGGCGAAAAGAGGTTACTTCTGATGCCGTGCGCGCAGGCAGCCGATCACCTTACTTAAATCTAGATCCTGATCCTGCAGCAGCACCAGCAGGTGATAAATCAGATCGGATGCTTCATTCGTTAGCTCTTCACGATCGTGCACCGTCGCCGCCAATGCGGTTTCCACGCCTTCTTTCCCCAATTTTCGCCGTAACCGCTGGATCTTCGCCATATGACTCGGTGTTGTGGTAAAGCCCCTCACCCCGGCCCTCTCCCAATGGGAGAGGGGGCGCACATGCGGCATGGGGCTGCTATTGGCAAACCCAGTGCGGATGGATGCCGATGACATAAATCAGATACGGGTGCCGATGGGGGCACGGAGATCCCCTCTCCCGGCGGGAGAGGGTTAGGGTGAGGGCGAAAGGTGGTTACTTCTGATGCCGTGCGCGCAGGCAGCCGATCACCTTACTTAAATCTAGATCCTGATCCTGCAGCAGCACCAGCAGGTGATAAACCAGATCGGATGCTTCATTCGTCAGTTCTTCACGATCGTGCACCGTCGCTGCCAATGCGGTTTCCACGCCTTCTTCACCCACTTTTTGCGCGATACGCTTGGTGCCGCTGGCATACAGTTTGGCGGTGTAAGAGGTATCCGGGCTGGCGTTTTTGCGCTCGGCAAGCAACTGTTCCAACTGGTACAGGAAACCCCAGTCGCTGGTCGCCGGGTGGAAGCAACTGCTGGTGCCCTGGTGGCAGGTTGGGCCAACTGGGTTTGCCAGCACCAGCAGCGTATCGTTGTCGCAGTCTGGCGTGATGCTCACCACGTTCAGGAAGTTGCCGGAGCTTTCGCCCTTGGTCCACAGGCGTTGTTTGGTGCGTGAGAAGAAGGTCACCTTGCCGCTTTCTTCGGTGGCTGCCAGCGCCGCCGGGTTCATGTAGCCCAGCATCAACACTTCGCCGGATACGGCATGCTGAATGATTGCCGGCATCAGGTTATCCGTTTTTTCCCAGTCCAACTGGGCCTTTTGTTGTTTTGTTAACACACGCGAATCTCCACGCCTTGCTCGGCCAGGAACTTTTTCAGTTCGCCGATATTGATAATTTGTTTATGGAACACCGAAGCCGCCAGCGCACCGTCAACGCCCGCATCGCGGAACGCTTCCAGGAAGTGCTCCATGGTGCCCGCGCCGCCAGAGGCGATCAGCGGCACTTTGCACACGCTGCGTACCTGCTTCAGCTGTTCCAGATCGTAACCGTTGCGCACGCCATCCTGGTTCATCATGTTCAGCACGATTTCCCCGGCGCCGCGTTTTTGCACTTCCTGCACCCAGTCCAGCGTTTCCCATTGGGTTACGCGGGTGCGCTGTTCGTCGCCGGTATATTGGTTCACATGATATTTGCCGGTGGCGCTGTCGTGCCAGGTATCGATCCCTACCACGATACATTGTACGCCAAAGCGGTCCGCCAGGCGGCTGATAAGCGTGGGATCCGCCAGCGCCGGTGAGTTGATGGATATTTTATCGGCGCCAAACGACAGGATCTGGCTGGCGTCTTCGGCGCTTTTAATCCCGCCCGCCACGCAGAACGGAATATCGATCACTTCCGCCACGCGCGAAACCCAGCTTTTATCCACCACCCGGCCGTCGCTGGAGGCGGTGATATCATAGAACACCAGCTCATCCGCGCCTTCCTGCGCATAGCGCTGCGCCAGCGGCACGATGTCGCCGATGATTTCGTGGTTGCGGAACTGCACGCCTTTCACCACTTGGCCGTCTCTGACGTCCAGACACGGGATTATCCGTTTTGCCAGCATGCGATTGCCTCCTCAACGCTAAATTTACCTTCCAGCAGGGCGCGCCCAACGATCACCCCTTCCACACCGCTGCCACGCAGCGCGGCGATATCATCCAGATTGCCGATGCCGCCAGACGCCTGGAAGGCGATCTGCGGATAACGGCTGCTGATTTCCTGATACAGCGCCACGTTGGAACCGGCCAGGGTGCCGTCGCGGGAAATATCCGTGCACAGCACGTGTTTTAATCCATACGGCAGGTATTGCTCCACCACCTGTTCCAGCGTGAGATCGGAGTTCTCCTGCCAGCCGCTGATGGCGACGTGCTTGTTGCCGGCGGCGTCAATGCGCACGTCCAGCGCCAGCACCATGGCATCCGCGCCGTAGCGCTCGAACCACCCTTGCACCTGCTGCGGCTGTTTCACGGCGGTGGAGCCGACCACCACGCGGCTGGCGCCGGCTTCCAGCAACGCGGCCACATCCTGTTCACTGCGGATACCGCCGCCAACCTGCACCGGCACGTTCACGCCGGCCAGCAGCGTGCGCAACAGCGGGATCTGGCGCGCCGCCGGATCTTTGGCGCCGGTGAGATCCACCAGATGCAGCACTTGCGCGCCCTGTTGCTGATAATCCTGCAGACGCAGCAGCGGATCGTTGCCGTAGGCGCGCTGCTGGCCGTAATCGCCCTGATGCAGACGCACCACGTTGCCGTTGATCAAATCCAAAGCGGGAATAATCATGCTGCCTACATCTCCAGAAAGTTTTTCAACAGTTGCGCGCCGGCGGCTCCAGAACGTTCTGGATGAAACTGCACGCCGTAGAAATTGTCTTTTTGCACGGCGGCGGTGAAGGGCTCGCCGTAGTTCGCCTGGGCAATGGTGCTTGAGCATAGGGGCATCGCATAGCTGTGAACGAAATAGAAGTAGGCATCGTCCTCGATGCCGCGGAACAGCGGGTGGCCTGCCTGCGGCGTCACCTGGTTCCACCCCATGTGCGGCAGCGGCAGACCGAAATCGGTCATCAGCTGCACCGGGGTATCGATAATGCCCAGCGTTTTGACGCCGCCATTCTCGTCGCTGCCCGAAGCCAGCAACTGCATGCCCAGGCAGATGCCGAGCACTGGTTGGGTGCTGGCTTTGATCAGCGCAATCAGTTCACGCGCTTCCAACTGATCCATCGCCGCCTGCGCGGTGCCCACGCCCGGCAGGAATAGCTTGTCGGCGCTGAGCACGATTTTCGGATCGCGGCTGATTGTGGGCTGATAGCCCAGCCGTTGTACCGCATAGGTAACGGAGGAGAGATTGGCGCAGCCGGTATCCAGAATCACCACGTTCATCACAGCACTCCTTTCGAACTCGGGAGGGTGTTGCCCTCAACGCGAATCGCCTGGCGCAGCGTGCGGCCAAACGCTTTGAACAGGCTTTCCACCCGGTGATGGTCGTTCTTGCCTTTGGTTTTCAGGTGCAGAGTGCAACCCATGGTGTAAGACAGCGAGCTAAAGAAGTGCTCGACCATTTCGGTGCTCAGATCGCCCACGCGTTGGTAGCTGAACTCGGCCTTGTATTCCAGGTGCGGCCGGCCGGAGATATCCATCGCGCAGCGCGCCAGGCATTCGTCCATTGGCAGCACAAAGCCAAAGCGCGCGATGCCGCGTTTATCGCCCAGCGCCTTGTTCAGCGCTTCGCCCAGCGCCAGCGCGGTGTCTTCCACCGTGTGGTGATCGTCGATGTACAGATCGCCGTTCACCTGGATATCCATGCGGAAGCCGCCGTGGGTGGCGATTTGATCCAGCATATGATCAAAGAAGCCAACGCCGGTTTTAATCTTGCTGCCGCCTTCGCGATCCAACCAGACGTTAACATCAATCTGGGTTTCCTTGGTGACGCGGTTAACGTGCGCATGGCGATCGCGCTGGGTGAGGCGGCGGGTGATTTCTTTCCAGTCAAAGGTGTCCCGTTGGTACAGCAGCCCTTGAATCCCCATGTTTTCGGCCAGTTGCAGATCGGTTTGGCGATCGCCGATCACATAGCTGTTGGTGGCGTTCATCACGCCCGGCTCCAGGTAGCCTTTGACCATCGCGATTTTTGGCTTGCGGCAATCGCAGTTGTCTTCCGGCTTGTGCGGGCAGATCAGGATATTTTCGAAGGTGATCCCCTGGGAAGTGAGGATCTGCATCATCAGGTTGTGCGGCGGATCGAAGGTTTCCTGCGGGAAGCTGGCGGTACCGAGGCCATCCTGGTTGGTGATCATCACCAGCGTATAGCCCGCCTTCTGCAGGGCCAGCAACGAAGGGATCACGTCTGGCTCCAGCGCCAGTTTATCCAGGCGATCGACCTGGAAATCTTCGGGTGGCTCAGCAATCAGCGTGCCGTCACGGTCGATAAAGAGAAATTTCTGACTCACATTGGCTCCTGACGAGTTAAGGCTGCGCCGCGCGGCCGGGCAACAGCCATGATATTAAGCGCCCTGAATTACTTCGCGGGCAGGGCATTAAGTGCGTCAACGACGCGCTGACATTCTTCGCGGGTGCCGATGGTGATGCGCAGGCAGCCGTTTAACCCGGGTTGTTTGCTTTGATCGCGCAAGATAATGCCCTGATCCCACAACGCCTTGAACGCATTGCTGGCCGGCGTGAAGCGCGCCAGCAGGTAATTGCTCTCGCTGTCGTAAACCTGTTCAACACAGGCGCAGTTTTGCAACGCCTGTTGCAGCCAGCGGCGGTTGCTGGAAACTTCCGCTACCCGTTGGCGCATAATGGCGATGCCCTCTGGGCTCAGCGCCTGGGCTGCGATATCAGCCACCGGCGTAGAGAGCGGGTAAGGGGCGATCACTTTCAGCAGCAGGGCGATAAGATCCGCATTCGCCAGCGTAAAGCCGCAGCGTAGCCCGGCCAGCGCAAAGGCTTTGGACAGGGTGCGCAGCACCGCCAGGTGCGGGTAATCACGCAGCCAACTGGCCACGCTCGCCTGCGGGCAGAACTCGATGTACGCCTCGTCAACCGCCACGATCGCTTTGCCTTGCGCCATATCCAGCAGCGTGCGCAAATCATCTGGGTTGATCAGGCTGCCGGTAGGGTTGTTCGGGCTGCACACATAAATCACTTTAACCCGATCCAGGCTGTCGGCGATGGCGGCCAGATCCAACTGCCAGTCGGCTCTGGCCGGGATAATGCGCCGCTCAACGCCCAGCGTTTCGGCGCTGACGGTGTACATGCCATAAGTCGGCGGGCAGAACAAAATGGCATCTTTGCCGGGCTCGCAGAAGGCGCGGATCAGCAATTCGATGCTTTCATCGGCGCCGCGGCTGACCAACACCTGCTCTTTTTTTACGCCGGCGTAATCGGCGTAGCGTTCGATCACCTGCGCAGGCTGGCATTCCGGGTAACGGTTCAGCGTTTGCTGGCTAAGCTGGAACGCCGGCGGTAGTGGGTATTCGTTGGCATTCAGCCACACATCGCCGTTGCCGCCCAGACGGCGGGCCGATTGATAAGGGGTAAGCTCGCGCACATTCTGGCGCGCCAGTTGTTCAATGCTCATGCTTGCTCCTTCAGGGCGGCGACGCGTAAGGTCACGGCGTTTTTGTGCGCGATTAACTGTTCGGCGGCGGCCAGGATTTCGATGGTGGCCGCCAGGCTGCTAAAGCCCTGCGGCGTCAGTTCCTGCACCGTCATGCGTTTTTGGAAGTCCGCCAGCCCCAGACTGGAATAGGTGGCGGTGTAGCCATAGGTTGGCAACACGTGGTTGGTGCCGGAAGCATAATCGCCGGCGGATTCCGGTGACCAATCCCCCAGGAACACCGAACCGGCGCTGGTGATGCTGTCGACCAGTTCACGGGCGTTGCGGGTTTGGATAATCAGGTGTTCCGGGCCGTACTGGTTGCTGATGGCGACGCATTCCGCCAGATCTCTCGCCACAATCAGGCGGCTGCTGGCCAGGGCCTGGCGCGCGGTTTCGGCGCGCGGCAATGCCGCCAGTTGCTGTTCCACGGCACCGGCGACCGCTTGGGCGATGGCCGCATCCGGGGTGAGCAGGATCACCTGGGAGTCCGGGCCGTGCTCAGCTTGCGAAAGCAAATCTGAAGCCACGAATGCCGGGGTGGCGCCGCTGTCGGCGATCACCAGCACTTCTGAAGGCCCGGCCGGCATGTCGATGGCCGCGCCGTCAAGGCGCTGGCTGATCTGGCGTTTGGCTTCGGTGACGAAAGCGTTGCCCGGGCCGAAGACTTTAGCCACGCGCGGCACGGATTCGGTGCCGAAGGCCAGGGCGGCAACCGCCTGTGCGCCGCCGACCTGGAACACTTCCTGCACGCCGCACAGCTTCGCCGCATACAGGATCTCATCGGCGATCGGCGGCGGCGAACACAACACCACGCGGCGGCAGCCGGCAATGCGCGCTGGCGTCGCCAACATTAATACGGTGGAGAACAGCGGCGCGGAGCCGCCGGGAATGTACAGGCCGACGGACGCGATCGGGCGGGTAACCTGTTGGCAACGCACGCCCGGCTGGGTTTCCACATCGACCGGCGGCAGAATCTGCGCATTGTGGAAGGTTTCCACATTGGCAACGGCGGCGGCCATCGCCTGCTTGACCTCATCGCCCAGGCGGGCGCTGGCCTGTTCAATTTGCTCCGGCGTGACGCGCAGCGCATCCACCGCCGTTTTGTCAAATTTGGTGCTGTATTCCCGCAAAGCGTTGTCGCCGTTGGCTTTTACGTTGTCGAGGATCTCGCGCACCGTGCGGGTAATGCTGTCTGAAGCGGAAATCGCTGGGCGCATCAGCAGTGCCGTGCGTTGTTCTGCGCTGCAGTCTGCCCAATTGACGACGGTATTGAAATTCGACATGGCGTGTTACTCCATCATTTTTTCAATTGGCAATACCAGGATTGAGCTGGCGCCCAGGGCCTTCAGGTTTTCCATCGTTTCCCAGAACAGCGTTTCGCTGCTGACCATGTGCATTGCCACGCGGTTTTGCGAACCGGCCAGCGGCAGAATGGTTGGGCGTTCGGCGCCCGGCAGCAGCGAAACGATCTCATCCAGGCGTTCGCTTGGCGCGTGCAGCATGATGTATTTGGATTCGCGGGCTTGAATCACGCCCTGGATACGGGTTAACAGTTTATCAATCAGTTGCTGCTTGGCTTCCGGCATTTCGCCGTCGCGCTGGATCAGGCAAGCCTTGGAGCGGTAAATCACTTCCACTTCGCGCAGGCCGTTGGCTTCCAGCGTTGCGCCGGTAGAAACCAGATCGCAGATGGCGTCGGACAGGCCGGCACGCGGCGCGACTTCGACTGAACCGTTCAGCAGGCAGGATTTGAAGCGAACGCCTTGTTTATCGAGGTATTGTTTCAGCAGGTGCGGGTAGGAGGTGGCGATGCGGGCGTCTTGCAGGCTTTGCGGGCCGGTGTATTCGCAATCCAGCGGCGCGGCCAGCGACAGGCGGCAACCACCGAAGTCCAGGCGGCGCAGGGTGAAGTAACGTGGGTCTTCGCCCTGTGCCCGGCGATCGAGCAATTCTTCTTCCAGCACGTTTTCACCGATGATGCCCAGATCGACCACGCCATCCATTACCAGGCCGGGAATATCGTCATCACGAACGCGCAGAATATCAATCGGCATGTTTTCCGCAAAGGCGATCAGGCGTTGCTGCTGCAGGTTGATTTTGATACCGCAACGCGCCAGCAGCTCCTGGGAATCTTCGCTCAGGCGGCCTGACTTCTGCATTGCTATCCGTAAACGTGTTTTGTCCAGCATGGTAACCTCTGTTTAACCTGTAATTTTATGAATTTATTAAAAATAACGCTTAATCTGTCTGTCCGGATCCAAAAAAAAACCCTCGGAAGGAATCTTCCGAGGGCTCTCTCTTGCATTCTGCTCGCCACTGGAAGATCCGTAAACCGTCTTCCAGCACACATCTGCCTGAAAGACTAGTCAGGATGATGGTGATGATGGTGGTTGAACTGAATGCGTGTCATTGTGTTTTCTCTTGAAAATGCCGTACTGACTGAATTGCTAATTAACCTAAACTATACAGGGGGTTTTGTGCAACCCTTTTTTGCCTGCATAATTTTAATTTATTGAAACAGTATGAATTAATCCCTGAAATAACTGGCGTGGCGGCCAATGCCTTTGCGGCTGGTAATATGACATATATAAGGTGGATGCTGATTTACCGAACGTTACGCGCCGCAGATTGTATCACCCGCAGGACAGGCGTAGCCTGAAATACATAGGCGCGGCGATCTTCAGGAGAGGAAGATATGAAAAAAGTAGCCATTGTTGGCCTTGGCTGGTTGGGTATGCCGTTGGCGCTGTCGTTGATGGGGCGCGGCTATAAGGTGGTCGGCAGTAAAACCACGCCGGACGGCGTTGAAGCAGCACGGATGAGCGGCATTGAATGTTACCGGCTGGAGCTAACGCCGGAACTGATTTGCGATCCGGACGATCTGGAGCAACTGCTGCGCGTCGATGCGTTGGTGATCACGTTGCCGGCGCGGCGCACGGTTGAGGGCAGCGCAGGGTACTTTGAAGCGGTACGGATGTTAGTAGATAGCGCCATGGCCTTTGGCGTGCCGCGCATTATTTTCACCAGCTCCACCTCCGTTTATGGCGAAACCACCGGCACGCTGCGTGAAGATGCGCCATTGCGGCCGAATACGCCTTCCGGCCGGGTGTTGGTTGAGCTGGAACGCTGGCTGCATGAGCTGCCGAATACCTCGGTAGATATCCTGCGGCTGGCCGGGCTGGTCGGGGCCGATCGCCACCCGGGGCGCTTCCTGGCGGGCAAAGTGGATGTGAAGGGCGGCTCGCAGGGGGTTAACCTGGTGCATCAGGATGATGTGATCGCGGCGATCCAACTGCTGTTGCAGCGGCCGAAAGGCGGCCACGTCTATAACCTGTGCGCCCCGGGCCACCCGGTGAAGAAAGCGTTTTATCCGGCGCTGGCGGAGCAGTTGCACCTGGAGCCGCCACGCTTTGCGGATGAGGTGGAACAGGACGGCCGGCTGATCAACGGCAACCGGATTTGTAGCGAACTGGGGTTTGAATATCAATATCCCGATCCGGCACGGATGCCGGTGAGCTGAACTTTCGCCCGCGCGCGCTGGCCGCGGGCCACACCCATCCATATCGTGGGCTAAACTGACAGGGACCGTTTTCCACCGCCCTGGAGGTGCCCATGCTTCGTCATTATCTGATTAGCGGACTCTTGTTGATTAGCAGCGGCCTGCTGTACGCGGCGCCGGTCGTCACGCAATTGCAGGATCGGCTTGAACACCCGTGGGCGCTGGCATTCTTACCCGATGAGCAGGGGATATTGATCACCGAGCGGCCAGGGCGGCTGCGGCTATGGCAAGCGGGCAAAGGGCTATCGCCGCCGATTGCCGGCGTGCCGCAGGTGTATGCCCGCGGGCAAGGGGGGCTGATGGATATCGCGCTGGCGCCGGATTTCGCCAGCAGCCGCCTGGTCTATTTGAGCTTTGCGCAAGCGGCACCGGGTGGCAAAGCGGGCACTGCGGTCGGCGTGGGGCGCCTGAATGCCGCTAACACGCAGCTGGATGATTTTCGGGTGTTGTTGCGCCAGCAGCCCGCGCTTTCAACCGGCAACCATTTTGGCTCGCGCTTGGTTTTTGATCGTCAGGGTTACCTGTTCATTACGCTGGGCGAAAATAACCAACGGCTAACGGCGCAGGATCTGGACAAACTGCAGGGGAAGGTGGTGCGCCTGACGGCGACGGGTGCCGTGCCCGCCGATAACCCATTTGTCGGCCAGGCGGGTAAACGGCCAGAGATTTGGTCTTATGGTCACCGGAATGCGCAGGGAATGGCGCTCAATCCGTGGTCCGGGGAAGTGTGGCTGCACGAGCACGGGCCGCGCGGTGGCGATGAGATCAATATTCCCCAGGCTGGGAAGAACTATGGTTGGCCGCTGGCGACCCACGGCGTTAACTATTCCGGGCTGGCGATCCCGGAAGCCCAGGGCCAGCAGGCGCCCGGCACCGAGCCGCCGCTTTACTATTGGCAGGTGTCCCCTGCGGTGAGCGGAATGGCATTCTATAACGCCACGCGCTTTCCGGCCTGGCGGCATTCGCTGTTTATTGGCGCGCTGGCCCATCGTTCGTTGCTGCGCCTGACGCTGGAAGGGAATAAGGTGGTGGCGGAAGAAACCCTGTTGGCCGATCGCGGGCAGCGCATCCGGGATGTGCGCGTGGGGCCGGATGGCTATCTCTATCTGCTGACCGACGAGGAAAACGGCAAACTGCTGCGCGTGGGGGAATCGTAAACCCGGGTTTTGGCCGGCAATCGCGCGTGCGGGCCGCTGCCCCCAGCGCAACCGCAAGCCGACAAAACCTGTGGGTTAACGTTCCCAGTAGCGGATTTCCCAACCGTGTTGCAACGCCAGCGCGTGCAAATCGCTGTCGGGGTTAATCACCGTGGCGCTGTCGGCGAACGCCAGCAGCGCTTTATCGTTGATCGAGTCGCTATAGCTGTGGCTATGGCCGAAACGCAATTCCGGGTGCTGCGCCTGCCATTGCTGCAGGCGGGTGACCTTGCCCTGCTGATAAGTGGGCGTGCCATAGATGTTGCCGGTAAAGCGCCCATCTTCGATCTCTACGCCAACTGCCAGCGCGCCGTCGGCACCCAACTGGCTGGCGATCGGCGCCACCAGGTGTTCGCCGCTGGCGGAAACGAGCAGAATGTAGTCGCCGCGTTCGCGATGCCATTGCAGGCGTTCACGCGCCGCCGGGTAGACGCGTGGCAGAATGTCGCGATGCACGTATCGGGCAATCCAACCGGCAACGGTCTTGGCGCTAAGCCCTTCCAGTGGGGCCAGGGTGGCGCGCATATAATCCTCTATCGCCAGCGTCCCCTGATAATAGCGCTGCATCAGTTGCTGTTCCTGCTGCTGCAAGGCTTCAGGCGCAAAGCCCTGCGCCACTAGCCAGCGTAGCCACAGGCTGGTGCTGTCGTCATCTATCAGGGTTTCATCCAGATCGAACAGGGCTAAATCCATCGGTTTTCTCCGGCTGTCTGTGAATACTCAGCATAGCGGATAACGCTCACCGCCAGCCAGCAAAGATGGTGATTAAACGGCGCTCGGGTCATGATAAAAAAAGCGCATGACAATTCAGCGGCAGTTTATTGACGATTCGCATAACGGGCTGGCCATTTTTCTGCACATGTACAGTTATGTAAAAATGCTGAAAATTGATGCTAAACCCTGCAAAAATAAGATGAATCTAATAAACTCACTAAAAGGCGTTTCGGGTGCGCTCCTTTCTTTGAGTGCGGCCGCAGGGAGTCTGCGGCACATGCAGGCGCACCGGGCTGCTTTCGCTGGTTGGCTGAAAACGTAAACATGTTTGAAAGTTAACGCTATTTCAATAGGTTGAATGGATACTCTGGCGACGCATGATGAAAAGACACTTTCCCCACTCATTAAAACGGCTGACGTTTGGCGTCGGCGTTCTTTTATTGGCCGTACCCGCCGTGCAGGCGGCAGAGCCCCCGGCCGCACCGCAAATTGACGCAAAAGCCTTTGTGTTGATGGATTATAACAGCGGCACCATCCTGGCCGAAGGCAACCCTGATTCCCGCCTGGATCCCGCCAGCCTGACCAAAATCATGTCCAGCTATGCCATTGGGCAGGCGGTTAAGGCCGGCAAGATTAAGCCGACCGATATCGTTACCGTGGGCAAAGACGCCTGGGCAACCGGCAACCCGGTGCTGCGCGGTTCCTCTTTGATGTTTATCAAGCCGGGCGATCAGGTGCCGGTTTCTGAATTGAACAAAGGGGTGGTGATACAGTCCGGCAACGACGCCAGCATCGCGCTGGCCGATTATGTGGCCGGCAGCCAGGACGCTTTTGTTGGCCTGATGAACAACTATGCCAACAGCCTGGGGTTGAAGAATACGCATTTTCTGACGGTGCACGGGTTGGACGCGGAAGGGCAATACAGCACGGCGCGCGATATGGCGCTGCTAAGCCAGGCGTTGATCCGCGATGTGCCGGAAGAATATGCGCTGCATAAAGAAAAAGAGTTTACCTTTAACAAGATTCGCCAGGTAAACCGCAACCGCCTGCTGTGGAGCTCCAACCTGAATGTAGACGGTATTAAAACCGGCTATACCAGCGGCGCTGGGCATAACCTGGTAGCTTCCGCCACCGATGGCCCCATGCGTTTGATTTCCGTGGTGTTGGGCGCGCCGAGCGATCGCGTGCGTTTTAGCGAAAGCGAAAAGCTGCTGACCTGGGGCTTCCGTTTTTATGAAACGGTCACGCCGATCAAGGCTGACAAACCCTTTGTGACCCAGCGGGTATGGTTCGGCGAGGCGAGCGAAGCGCCGTTGGGCGTGGCGAAAGATGCGGCGATCACTATCCCGAAAGGGCAGATGAAAAATCTGAAGGCCAGCTACAAGTTGATCCAGCCAACGCTTGAAGCGCCCTTGGCGAAGAACCAGGTGGTCGGTACGATAGATTTTCAACTGGACGGTAAAACGATTGAGCAGCGGCCGCTGGTGGTGATGCAGGAAGTGAAAGAAGGCAACTTCTTTAGCCGGATTTGGGACCGCATCATGATGACGGTGACCCAATGGTTTAGCAGTATCTTTGGCTGATTAACCTCTTCGCCCTCACCCTAACCCTCTCCCAGAGGAGAGGGGACGGTTCGTGCCCGGTTCGGGCAACGGCGCGTTAACTTCGCCCTCACCCTACCCCTCTCCCGAAGGGAGAGGGGACGGTCCGTGCTTGGTTTGGGCAATGGTGTGCTAACTTCGCCCTCACCCTAACCCTCTCCCCAAGGGAGAGGGGACCGTTCGCGCCCGGTTTGGGTAACGGCGCGCTAACTTTGCCCTCACCCTAACCCTCTCCCAACGGGAGAGGAGACGGTTCGAGCCGGGTTTGGGGAAAGGAGCGCTAATGTTCCAGCAAGACTCGGGGGGCTCCCTCTCCCGTTGGGAGAGGGCTGGGGTGAGGGGAAAACCGCCGATAATTGACTAGCTAAACAGGCTATACAGAATGGCCGACATAGCAATCAAGCCGATGGCGACCACAAAAGCGTTGCTGATATGCCCGCTGTATTTGCGCATGGCCGGCACTTTACGGATCGCGTACATCGGCATCAGGAACAGCAGCATGGCGATGATCGGGCCGCCCAGCGTCTCAATCATGCCCAGAATGCTGGGGTTCAACGTGGCGACAGCCCAGGTGGTCACCAGCATAAACACCGCAGTAATGCGGTTGAGCCGATGCGTGCTGATGGTCTTGCCGCGGCTTTTCATCGATTTGGCAATCATGCCGTTAAAGCCTTCGCGCGCACCCAGATAGTGCCCCAGGAAGGATTTGGTAATCGCCACAAAGGCAATCACCGGCGCGATGTATTCAATCATCGGGTTATGAAAGTGGTTGGCGAGGTAAGACAGAATGGAAATGTTCTGCGCTTTGGCTTCGGCCAGCTCCGCCGGCGACAGGCTCAGTACGCAACTGAAAACGAAGAACATGACGGTCAGCACCATCATGATGTGCGCATAAGCCAGAATCCGCGTGCATTTTTTTTCTGCCGCCGGGCCGTATTCGCCACGTTTTGCCACCGCAAAGGCGGAAATGATCGGTGAGTGGTTGAAGGAAAACACCATCACCGGGATCGCCAACCACAGGGTCATCATCAGGCCGTGGCCCATCGCGTTGCCGCTGGTGGGCAGCATGGCATCGGTAAAAATGGCGCTGCTCCAGTTAGGGATCAAATACATCGCCAGCAGCATCAGTGCGCCGACAAACGGGAACACCAGGATGCTCATGGTCTTCACAATCGCCTGTTCGCCAAAGCGCACGATGGTCATCAGGCCGGTGATCAGGATCAGTGACAGGATGGCGCGCGGCGGTGCCGTCATGCCCAACTGGTGGGTCATAAAGCTGTCGACGGTGTTGGTAATGGCAACGCTGTAGACCAGCAGAATGGGGTAGATCGCAAAGAAGTAGAGCAGGGTAATCAGCTTACCGGCGCTGATGCCAAAGTGCTCTTCCACCACTTCGGTGATGTCTTCACCGGGGTTCTTACCCGAAAGCACAAAGCGGCACAGCCCGCGGTGGGCGAAAAAGGTCATTGGGAAAGCAATGATCGCCATAATAACCAATGGGATTAGGCCGCCAATTCCGGCATTGATCGGGAGAAACAGCACGCCGGCGCCGATCGCGGTGCCGTACAGGCCTAACATCCACATGGTGTCTGTTTTGCGCCAGGTACTGCTGGATTCCACGGCTGTAGAGGCAATCGTGCCAGTCTGTATGGTGTCCATAGATATCTCCGAAGTGAACACGTTTATTTAACGTTCAAAGCGAAACATAAAATCGAAAACGCAGGCGCCACCGCCGCCGGGGTTAACGCTGCCGATTTTGATGGCCGCAAGATAGCGGGTTTTGGAATAAACAACCGTGATCTTGCTCTATTATGCGTGATTTGTGCGTTTATTTATTATTTTGTCGATTTTTTGTGCGTTAATCGGCGCAGGTAATGGATGTTTTATCTTGCGGGGGCGGAAGTATGATGCCTGTTTTTCATCCTGTGTGGTGGATAATTAACCACACAAAAAACTACCCTTTTATTTCTGGGTGGAAATATATTTTAACTGCTCGTGCAGATCTAGCTAAAAACCCGGATTAAGCTCTTTTAGTGATTGATATCACATTTTCATGAAATATGGCGTGTAAATGCAACGCGTGGCAGCCGAGATTTGCGCGGAACAACGACATGGCCTTAGCAATGGAGCGCTATGCCGTGTGCGGTGAAGAAATCGCTAAATTCCGCGTTCGGCGGGCGATCGGTAATCACCTGCTCAAACTGGAGCAATGGGGCGATGACGGCGGCCTTTTCTACGCCGAATTTGCTGTGATCGGCCACCAGGATCTTCTGCTGCGCCATGCGTATGGCTCGGTGCTTCATAGCCAATTCGTCGAAGTTAAAACAGGTGGCGCCATGTTGCAGGCTTAGGCCAGCGGCGGAAATGAAAGCGAGCGTCGGGCAGATATGATCCAGCTCGCTATGCTGGCCAAGACCGCTGAAGATGGCATTGGCGGGATTAAAACTACCGCCGCACAGGATCACGCGGCAGTTGGGCTTGCTCTGCAGTGCCAGGAAGGTGTTTAGCGCATGGCATATGGCGGTAAAAGGCAGACTGTCGTCAATCGCATCAATGATGGCTGGCGTGGTGGTGCCGCAGTCGAAAAAAACCGTATCGTTACTGTTAATCAGGGCAGCGGCCAGCGCACCGATGCGGCGTTTTTCCGGCAGCCGCTGGGTTTGCTGATCGGTAAGCGAATAGCGCGTGGCGGCGCCGTGGCGTAAATCGGCCACTACATACCCGCCCAGCAGTGTGACGGTGGCATGACCGGCGCTAAGATCGCGGCGCACCGTCATTTCCGAAACGCCCAAGAGGGCGGCGGCCTGTTTCACATGGAGCTTGTCCGCGTTTTTCAGGGCCAGGCTTAGTTGCTTGATACGTTCTGCGCGCCGGGTTTCCATCGGTTTCTGCTACTCAAAAAATGCCTGTGCAAGCGGGGGGGTTGCGGCGCCCGCTGGCAGGGCGCCGCCGTCGCGTCAGTAGCTGCCGTTGGCGGCTTTTTCACCGGCGATAATGGCAACGCCGGAGCTGGTGCCGATACGGGTGGCGCCGGCCTGGATCATTTTCTCGGCAGTCGCGCGATCGCGCACGGCGCCAGAGGCTTTCACGCCCATTTGCTCGCCGACGGTGGCGCGCATCAGGGCAACGTGTTCGGCCCGGGCGCCGCCGGTGCTGAAGCCGGTGGAAGTTTTCACAAAGGCGACGTCAAGCGCACGGCAGATTTCGCACAGCTGAACGATTTGTTCATCGCTGAGCAGGCAGGTTTCCAGGATCACCTTCAGTGGGATTGCGTCACAAACTTCGCGTACCGCCGCGATGTCTGCCTTCACTGCATCTAGCAGGCCGCTTTTCAGCCAGCCGACGTTGATGACCATATCAATCTCTTGCGCGCCGGCGGCAATAGCGGCTTTGGCCTCAAACGCTTTGGCAATGGTCAGGCCGGCGCCCAGCGGGAAGCCAATAACCGAACAGATTTTCACGTCGCTTTCCTGCAGCAATTGCGCCGCCAGCGGGACATAGCCCGAATTCACGCAGACTGCATAAAAATGGTGCTGTTGGGCTTCTTCACACAGCCTGGCGATCTGCGTTTCCGTGGCGTCCATGGCGAGCAAGGTGTGATCGATATAGCGCGCATAATCAATGTGTTCGGTCGTCATTGTGGTCCCTGATACGGTAAAGTGGTGATGTTAGTATCATAACATTTTGGTGAGAAAAGAATACATCACCCGCGTATAAGGCCGATATACCCAGCTTTTAAAGCTTAAATTGTGATTTTGCTAACATTGGTGTTTCTTGAGTAACAAACTAACCGCTTGCGCGTTATTCTTTTACCCAGCCTTTGCGAATCGGCAAGGCGAACAGGGCGTGATACAGGCGGCCAAGCGTACTGGCGATGGCATCGCCGTACAGGTTCCAGACCAACTGGGCGAACAGGCAGCCGACGATGCCCAGCAAGAACGCACCCACCATGTCCAGCGGCCAGTGCACGCCAAGGTACACCCGCGCCCAGGCGATGCCCACGCCGATCGCCATCAGGAGAATGCCGGACCACACCCGATGCCAGCACAGGAAGGCCAGCGCAAAGGTGAAGATGGCCGTGCCGTGGTTGCTGGGAAATGAACTATCCGGCGCATGAGCGAGGAATGTATAGCCAAAACCGGGGACAAACGGCCTTTCATAAGGCAAGAGCATGCCGATCGCCGTGGCGGTGGCCATGGCAAACAGCAGGGCGATGGTGGTTTTGCTGACCACTTCACGCTGTGATACCAGGCGATCCTTCGGGCCCCATAGCCAAAGCCCCACGATCAGCAGCGGTACGATGGCAATCATATCGCGGGCCAGGAACAGGGCGAATTCAATCAGCCATTTGGGGGATGCCGGGGTGGCATCGATCGCGATGAAAAGCACGTGATTCAGTTGTTCCATGATAATTCCCTCACAGTGGGCATTGCCTGCTGCTTGCCCACCAATAAACAGCCAGTTGGTTAGTTCATCCCCGCAGTTGCCGTTGGCTGCGGAAGGCGCTGCCCGCGAACAGCATGGCCCCGAAACCAGCAACCCGCTGACAAGTAAGCCAAAAATGCGGTTAACCATAAAAGGATGGTGCTGGCGAGTAAAGGGAAGGGCGCTTAATCTGGGGGGCTGTTGAGGGTTTATTTAATTTGGCTTGTGGTAGGCTGTGTAGCGGACGTAGCGTTTTAGCTGAATGTTGCCATTTATTAGGATTATAAGGACATAGCGGATGAAAACGATTTCTCTGGTTATCACCGGCCTGCTGATGGCTGCTTGTGCAGGGGCGAATGCGGCCGCCACGGCTGGCGCAGGCCAACCGTCACTGGAAAGTGTTGCTCCCTATCCGCCAGCGGAACAGGGCATGAGCCGCCAGGTGATCTTCTTGCCGCCGCTGGAGCACGAAGAGAACATGAAAGTGGAATTGCTGATCGGTAAAACGTTGCACGTGGATTGCAACCGCCATTTCATGGGGGGCAATCTTGAGCGCAAAACGCTGGAAGGATGGGGCTACGATTATCTGGTGCTGGAAAAACTCTCGCCGCCGGCATCCACTCGAATGGCCTGCCCGGATAGCAGCAAACAAACGCAGTTTGTCGCCGCAAACCTGGGTGAAGCCGCGATGCAACGCTACAACAGCCGCCTGCCTATCGTGGTTTATGTGCCGCAAGATGTGGACGTGAAATACCGCCTGTGGCAGGCCAACGACGCGGTGGTAAACGCGGTGCGTCAATAAGCTCTTTAAGGGGGGAACCCGGTGGGGCGTTGCCACAAAAAACGGCCAGCCGGCGTTGGCTGGCCATTTTGTTTAGTCTTTGTCCACCGGCGTCATGCTGACAGAGGAAAGGTAGTTGAGCAGGGCGATGTCGTTGTCGACACCCAGCTTCATCATCGCCGATTTCTTCTGGCTACTGATGGTTTTGATGCTGCGGTTAAGCTTCTTCGCAATTTCCGTTACCAGGAAACCTTCAGCAAACAGGCGCAACACTTCGCTTTCTTTCGGTGACAGGCGTTTGTCGCCGTAGCCGCTGGCACTGATTTTATCCAGCAGTTTGGAAACGCTTTCCGGGGTGAACTTTTTGCCTTTCTGCAACGCGGCGAGCGCCTTGGGCAGATCGGTCGGGGCACCTTGCTTCAGCACGATACCTTCAATATCCAGATCCAATACGGCGCTCAGGATCGCCGGATTATTGTTCATGGTAAGAACAATGATCGACAACTGCGGATAGTGGCGTTTGATGTATTTGATCAGCGTGATGCCGTCGCCGTACTTGTCACCCGGCATTGAGAGATCGGTGATCAATACGTCGGCGTTGAGTTTGGACAGACTGTTGATCAGCGCCGTTGAGTCTTCGAACTCCCCAACGACATTCACCCATTCAATTTGTTCAAGTGACTTCCTGATGCCAAAAAGCACGATAGGGTGATCATCAGCAATAATTACGTTCAGGTTATTCATGTGGTTGGCTACCTTGCTGCAGCAGTCTACTGACGAAAAAATCAATCTGACTGATGTTGTTCTCTATCTGAAGCGCATCACCATCTGCGATGTGCTGTTCCAACGATTCACACAGTTGCTTGCCCGGAAGCAGATTTAACATAGCAAATACGCCTTTCAGGCGGTGTGCGGTCTGTGACAGAGCCTCGAAATCACTACTGCCCGCCTCAGTATACAGTTTTTTGACATCATCGGGTACTGTATCAATAAACAAGCCATAGTAATCGCTTGATTTCAATTGTTTTTCATAGTGTTGTAGATTTTCTGCCGTTAGCGACAGCAGATCTTCCTCTTGTTCCAGCGCGGCCATTTGCTGTTCCATCAGCACCAGAATGGCATCGAGCATAGCGCTGCTCAGGTTGTAATTCACCCGAATATAACGTTTTTCCAGCTGTTGCCAGCCGGGCTCGTCGCTGGCTAGCAGCAGGGTATAGTCATCTGCCCGCTGCGGGTTGTCGGTCAGCAGAATGTCATAGTTGTGATTGGCCGCATGCTCTTCGGCAATCAGGCAGTCCGCGCCGTAGGTGTGCAGCAGGTGGGTAACGATACTGCGCACCTCTTCAGAGGTGATATCCAGTAACGCCTTGACGCCGTCCAACAATTTTTCCGGCTCTTCTTCTTCCTTCTGCTCGGCTTCCATCGTCACGTGGATGATATAGCGCGTGCCGATGTCCGGTTTGCTGTGGATATCCAGTTGGCCGTTGAGCTTTTTGCACAGTTGGTTACACAGGAAAAACGTCAGGCCGGAACCCTGGTTGAAACGATCGGCCAGCGCCTGGCCGGTGAACGGGTAGTCCAGGTTGCTGAGCTCATCGCTGGAAAGGCCAGCGCCGGTATCATTAACGTGGAATATCAACCGATCCGGGCTTGCCGGATCGCTCTCCGCCACCACAGAGATTTTGCCGCAGGCGGTGGTGATAATGGCGTAGTGCAGCAGCATTGAGAGGATTTTGCGCAGCGCATTCACATCGCCGACATAGTTTTGATCGGCGGCCAACTGGCAATGGTTGAACAGCGCCAGCCCTTTCTGGTTGATCATCGGCAAGGCTTCCAGCAACAGATCGTCAATCAACTGAACGGGGGTGAATGATTGCCGCGAAGGTTGCCAATCTTGTGTTTCAAGGCGCGTGAGCAAGGTGATGTTGTCGATCAGCGCCAGCACCGCGCTGGAGGCAGTGGACAGTTGGCCCAGCAGCGCCTGTTGTTGCTGCGGATCCGGCTGGTTGTGCAACTGGCCGGCCAGATCGTAGATCTGGCGCACCGGTTGGTTCAGCTCAATGCCCAGGTTGTGCAGCATCAGCTTGCGCGCCTGCACGTTTTTGTCGTATTCACGCCGCGCCTGCTGCAACCGCTTATTGACGATGGCTTCCTTATCCTGATCGTTGAGCAGGAACAGATAAATGTCCGGCGACAGCTGGCTGCGGAACAGGCGGATTTCATACACTTCATTGTTGACCGTTGCCTGGATCACCCCATGGTGCTGCTCGGCAATATGCGCGATTTTTTGCAGGCTGAGATGGGGCAGCAGGTGCTCTGCCGTTTGGTTGCTGGCGATGACGGTGTTGCTGGCGAAATTGTATACCAACAGGCCGGAAGGCAGATTGGCGACAATCTCCTTACACAGCGCGCGTTCGGTTTCCAGCTCTGCGGCCATGCTTTCGCTGGGGTGGATATATTGGCGGCGAATAAAGTAGATGCCAAGCAGCGAAAGCAGCAGCAACAGCAGGTGGATGGCAAGCAGCCAAATATTATTGTGCAGCAGATCGAACGCCAGGCTGATGCTGGACACATGGTAGACCAGCTTCAGCGGCGCGTTGGCCAACGGGATATGGAATTCCAGCCAACTGCCGGTCAGGGCGGTGCTGCCGGCAGCCGCGTTCTGCCCGGCCGTGCTTTCCGGATCGACATTATTCGGCAGCAGCGCAAAGTTGGCGCGCGCCAGGTTGGCGGGAATCATGTCGTTTATCGGAAGTTCAAAGGCGATGACGGTCGCCAAATGCCCCGGTTGGTTGAACGTGGTATGGATAGAGAACGAATAGGCGTTGGGGGCCCGTTGCTTGCGCAGCTCAGAGAAGCTTTCGCGTTCGTCGAGCATATTGGCCTGCTGCAGCATTTCCGCCCGGCGGTCTTCGGCCGAATTCGCCAGGTAGTTCTCCTTATAGCGGGAAATCAGCTCCTTCACCGGTTGGGTGGTCACCATGCTCAGGCTGTTATCCAGGCCGTTGAGGTAGTACATTGTGTACTGCTCTTTTTCCGCCCCCCAGAGCATGTCCAGGTAGTCCGAAACCCCGGCAATCATGGTCAGCGTATTGCTGTCATGGGTGCCGAAAATCACAGCGTCGGTTTTCTTGTACGGTTTTTCGACGTAATACACGTCCGGGCGCAGACGGGTTTCCTGCAGGTCTGGGGTGGCCGTCAGTAAAGAGGTGCTGCCAAAGCGATCGTAGACTTGGTAGGTCACATAGCGGTAATAGTCAATGCGCTGCTGCAGGCTGTTGCTGATGGCATTCAATGCGTACTTTTTTTCCGCCAGCCAGGAATTGGTGTAGTTGTAGCCGTACAGGCCAAGTGAAACTAGCAGGAGTACGATAAACAGCAGGAAGCAGCGGGTCAGATTGGTTGAGCTGATCGTCAGTTGTTTGTTTTGCATGGTTGACGGTGCGTTCCTGTGTTGGCAATGCCGGTGATAGCGGCGCGTTGGCCTGCCATTGCTTTGTAGGCAATGCACGTCTGATGCTGCGCGTGGTATCGGGCAGGGGTCATCGTGGCATCAGCAGCGGCAGTTTGCTAAAAATGAAGCCTGTTTTTATCACAAACCGCGATCCGGGTCGAAAGGATTCGCTCTACTCGCTGCCACCGCCTGCGGCTCGGCGTGCCAGCCATAGCGCGATGACCTGAACAATGTAATCTTTCTGCGCCTCATTCAGCGCTTTTCCCTGTGCGATCCCATGCCACTTTGCCAGGCAACCGCGGCAACAGGTGGCGGTGGCATGCTGCGCCACAAATACCGGGTGGCCGCGCATCGGCGTTTGTTTACCGTCGTTTTTAGGGTATGCCGCCGCCAGGCGCCGATCGATAAAATCGCGCGCATGGCTGAGGATTGTCGGCATGCCCTTGGCGGCAAAATAGTCTTGGTCTTTCGGGTTCAGGCGGAATTTTGCGCGAAAAGGCGAATTTTGCAGCCGCTGCCACAGTGCTTCAGAGTCGAGTTTCATTGCAGGTTTTCTGGCCGGGTGAATAACCGGGACAGGATAGCAGATTATCGAATCCTAACCCAAACAGGGCCAGTGCGTACGCTGCTCAACACGCTTATCCTGCAGCGTGAATGGCTTTAGGATATATGCGTAGTGGGTTGTTATTTTTGTTTTTTTTATGAATTGTCTGAACATTCTCCCGTTATTTTTTTTGACATATTGTGCGCCGGTTTATTAGCGGGATAATATCTTTATGTTATTATTTTTTGGCAAAAAGTGCGGCCGGAATCAATGGCTGCCAGGCTGTGATGAGGAGATAAAAAAACCGGCCAGCGGCCGGTTAATGTACTGAATATTATCCAATAGATAATGAAGGTAATAATGAAAATAATGATGATAGCAAGCAAAGTATAGATCCGATTTTCGTCAATTTTTTTATCACAACGTGCTTATTTTTATCGTTTTTGTATAGTTATGAAAAGTTTTTGTTTGAACTTTATAGATCGTTGATTTTGTTTGGTTAATTTATTTTTTGTGTTTCCGTGCTTTATTTTCAGTGACTGTAATCTTTTGTGATAGTTCGCGTGTTTTTACATTTTTAAACGAATTTAGTAGGTGGTGAAACACTATTTGATGCTTGGTATCAATTTCTTTATGGATTAATATCCACCTATTGCCAGAATGGTAATGCACTGTCGCGCTAATATGCTCAGAAGAGCAGTGGCCCTAGCTCGACGTAATAAATGAGGATAATAAAGATGAAACTCCGAGTTCTCTCTCTGATAGTACCCGCACTGCTGGTCGCAGGCACCGCAGGTGCGGCGGAAATCTATAACAAAGACGGTAATAAACTGGATTTGTACGGTAAAATCGACGGGCTTCACTATTTCTCGGATAACAATGGGCTGGATGGCGATCAGTCCTACATGCGTTTCGGCCTGAAGGGGGAAACCCAGATCACCGACCAACTGGTGGGTTACGGCCAGTGGGAATATCAGGTTCAATTGAATAACACCGAGTCAGAAAACAACTCCTTCACCCGTGTCGGCTTCGCTGGCCTGCGTTTTGGTGACTACGGCTCACTGGATTACGGCCGTAACTACGGTATCCTGTACGATGTCGGTTCCTGGACCGACGTGCTGCCAGAGTTCGGCGGCGACACCTACGGCGCGGACAACTTCCTGTTCCAGCGTGCTAATGGCGTAGTAACCTATCGTAACAGCGATTTCTTCGGCCTGGTGGATGGCCTGAACTTTGCCGTTCAGTATCAAGGCAAAAACGGCAGCGCCACCGAATCCAACAATGGCCGCAGCGTACTGGCGCAGAACGGCGACGGCTACGGTATGTCGCTGTCTTACGATCTGGGCTGGGGTGTTAGCGCCGCCGGTGCCTACTTCTCGTCCGATCGTACCAACGATCAAAACTCCGCAGCGCTTCTGGGCCAGGGTGACAAGGCCGAAGCCTACAGCGGCGGTCTGAAATACGACGCTAACAATGTGTATTTGGCCGCCATGTACACCCAGTCGTACAACGCTACCCGTATCGGTTCCGCCAGCAGCTCACAGTACGGCTTTGCGAACAAAGCGCAAAACTTTGAAGTTGTCGCACAGTATCAGTTCGACTTCGGTCTGCGCCCATCCGTGGCTTACCTGCAGTCAAAAGGTAAAGACATCGAACGCGGCTGGGGCGATCAGGATCTGCTGAAATACGTGGATGTCGGCGCTACCTACTTCTTTAACAAAAACATGTCCACCTACGTTGATTACAAAATCAACCTGCTGGATGAAAACGACTTCACCCGCGCGACCGGTACCAATACCGACGACGTGGTTGGCGTTGGCCTGGTTTACCAGTTCTAAGCAGCAACGTAAGCGTTTATCACGTAACGCGGCCTTCGGGCCGCGTTTTTTTTGTCTATGGAAAACCCCCAGCTAGGCTGGGGGTTCCGGAAAGCTTTCAGCTTTAAGCCAGTTATTAAAACCCCTTTTGATTTGTTAAAACATCTTGCGGTCTGGCAACTGCAAAAGTTCAACAAGAAATCAAAAGGGGGTCCCAATGGGGGACGAAAAGAGCTTAGCGCACACCCGATGGAACTGTAAATATCACATAGTTTTTGCGCCAAAATACCGAAGACAAGCGTTCTACGGAGAGAAACGTCTGGCGATAGGCAGTATCTTAAGAAAGCTATGTGAGTGGAAAAATGTACGGATCCTGAAAGCTGAATGCTGCGCAGATCATATCCATATGCTTGTGGAAATCCCGCCCAAAATGAGCGTATCTGGCTTTATGGGATATCTGAAAGGGAAAAGCAGTCTGATGCTTTATGAGCAGTTTGGAGATCTGAAATTCAAATACAGAAACAGGGAGTTCTGGTGCCGGGGGTACTACGTAGATACGGTGGGGAAGAACACCGCGAAGATACAGGAATACATAAAGCACCAACTTGAAGAGGATAAAATGGGCGAGCAGTTATCGATCCCTTACCCGGGCAGCCCGTTTACGGGCCGTAAGTAACGGAGTCTGATGCAAATGTCAGATCGTATGCGCCTGTTAGGGCGCGGCTGGTAACAGAGCCTTATAGGCGCATCAGAAAAACCTCCGGCTATGCCGGAGGATATTTATTTCTATTCTTCATGCCAGGCTAACGCCAGTGCCCGCAGCGCCTCGCCTAACGCTTGCAGTGCCTCTTCGGCCTGCTGGTCTATTTGCACCTTAACGATCGCACCGTCTATCAACATTGCCAGCGTGGCGGCCCGCGGCTGCCTGTGCGCGTTGGCCGGCAGGTAGCACGCCAGTGCCTGTGCCATGTCCGCCTTGTGGCCATGGGCTATCGTCAGGCTTTCCGGCAGCAAATCGGCCAGCTCCACCGCCGTGTTGATAAACGCGCAGCCGCGAAAGTGCGGATCGCCGAACCATTCGGCCAGGCAGCCGGGCAACGCCGTAAACACATCGCCATGCAGTTGCATCTGCTTGGCCAACGCCTGCTGGAACCAGGCCAACCACTGCGCATGGCGGTAGTCGAGAAAGGCCAAAATCAAGGCATTTTTGCTGGGGAAGTGGCGGTAAAAGGTGACCTTGGTTACCCCGGATTGTTTGATGATGCGGTCAATACCCGTGGCACGGACGCCTTCACGATAAAAAAGATCGTGGGCGGTCAAAAGAATGCGCTGGCGCGCAGGTAATGTTTCCGTTGGCAGAGTCATGGTGGCTACCGGCAAAAAGAATATCAGCCTATTGTAGACAGATCTGTCTACTTGCGCTAGCGTAAATGGGTAGACAATTCTGTCTACCTGAAAACAAGGTGCCGCTATGAAGATTAAACCCCCCATACCGCCGTTCACCCTGGCATCAGCTATCGCTAAAGTCCGTATGGCGGAAGATGCCTGGAACAGCCGCGATCCGATTTTGGTTTCCCAGGTCTATGCGGTGGATACCCGCTGGCGCAATCGCGCTGAATTTATTGACGGTCGCGATGAAGTGGTGGCGTTCCTGCAGCGAAAATGGGCGAAAGAGCAGAATTACCGGCTAATCAAAAGCCTGTGGGCCTTTGACGATACGCGTATCGCCGTGCGTTTCGCCTATGAATGGCGTGATGATTCCGGCAACTGGTTCCGCAGTTTCGGCAATGAAAACTGGGCGTTCAACCCTCAGGGCTTGATGGCCGAACGCTATGCGTGCATCAACGATCTGCCGATTGCTGAACACGAGCGAAAATTCCATTGGCCATTAGGCCGTCGCCCGGCGGATATTCCTGAACTGGGCGAATTTGGTTTCTAACGCGTTGCCGTGGCGCGCTAATTTGTTAATGCCAACCGAATAGGATAAATTCCGCAGGCGCCTATTTTTACACGGACGATGTAACCATGCCTGAAAGCCAGGGTTCTGCGTTGGCGGATGCCGCCCAATTTCATGCCGCACCACGGGGGGTAAGCCAGAGCGGGTTTATTTCACTATTGATGCGGCTTCATTTTTATATCGGCTTGTTTACCGGCCCTTTTTTGCTGATCGCCGCGCTCAGTGGGATTTTCTACGCCCTGACGCCGCAGCTTGAATCCCGTATCTATGCCGCGCAGCTATACCACCACAGCCAAGGTGAAGAATTGCCGTTGGCACAGCAAATTGCGGCAGCCCAGGCGGTGGCGCCGGCGGGCGCGCTGTTATCTGCGGTGCGCCCGGCGCCTGCCGCCGGTGAAAACACCCGCGTTTTGTTCCATTTGGCGGGATTAGGCGAGTTTGAGCGCCTGGCGGTGTTTATTGATCCGATCACGGCGCAGCCTCATGGGCAGTTGGCGGCGTACGGCACCAGCGGAATACTGCCGCTGCGCACCTGGCTGGACCGACTGCACCGCAGCCTGCAGTTAGGTGAACCGGGGCGTATTTACAGTGAGCTTGCCGCTTCCTGGCTATGGCTGCTGGCGCTTGGTGGGTTGGTGCAGTGGTGCGCCGGGAAAAAACATGCGCGAAAGAAAACGGGGCTGCGCCGGTGGCATGCGCGGGCAGGGGGCTTGCTGCTGATTGGGCTGCTGTTCTTTTCCGCCACCGGGTTAACCTGGTCGAAATGGGCCGGCGGCAATATTGGGACGTGGCGGCACCAGTTCGGTTGGGCGACGCCTGCGTTATCGACCGCGTTGGGAGAGCAAACGGCGCCGCCGGCTGATGAACATGCGCTGCACCACGGCCATGATATGCAGACGATGGCTGCGGTTGAGGGCGATCGCGATGCCGCGCTCTACGATCGCATCTTGCGCAGCGCTCGCCAGGCAGGGATTGATGCCGGAAAAATTGAAATCAAACAGCCGGTGAAAGCCGGGTTAGCGTGGACGGTCAGCGAGATCGACCACCGTTGGCCGGTGCAGGTGGACGCCGTGGCTGTCGATCCGCGCTCTTTGGCCATCATCGATCGCGTCAGTTTTGCGCAATATCCGATGGCCGCCAAGCTCACCCGCTGGGGAATCGATTTGCATATGGGGGTGTTGTTCGGCCTGGCCAATACCTTAGCGCTGGTGGTGTTCGCCACAGGCCTGGCGGCCATGGTGATCATGGGGTATGTGATGTGGTGGCGCCGCTGGCCTACGCGGCGGCTGGCGCAGCCCTTGGGTTCGCCGTTGCTGTTTTTGCGGCAAACGCCGAAAGGGCTGCTGCTGGTTATCGTGGCGTTGGCGGTATTATTTGGCTTCTGTTTGCCGGTGATGGGGGCCAGCCTGTTGGCGTTTTTGCTGTGTGATGTGCTGCGTTGGCAATGGCTGCGGCAGCGTGCGTTTTCACCTGAAGAAAGCAAATAGCGGAAAAGCGCACGCTTTCGCAAAGCCTGATTTGTAGAAAAGCCTTTCATCTTCTAGACTTAGAAGACAACAACGTACGATAAGGGGACAAGCTATGACAAAGCAATGGGTTTTGGCTGTGAGTACCGCAGCGGCATTTTCTCTTCTTGCTGGCTGTACGGCCTATGACCGGGCTGCCAGCTACGTGAAAGAGCCCGTAGTGAGCGATGTAAAAGTCGGGATGACCAAACAGCAAGTGCGCGCTATTGCCGGGCCACCATCAACCTCTGCAACATTGATTCATGCCAATGGGACGTGTGATACCTATGCGGTTGCGCCGCGCGATGGTAAAGCGCAGACGTATTTTGTCAGCTACAACGACACTGGCCACGTAATGAACAAAGGCTACCAGAGCTGCTCTGAATACGACTCTCAACCGAAATAACGTTTCTACCGGCTAAAGCAGAACCCCGGGCCACCGGGGTTCTGCTTTTTTATCGCCCAACGCGGCGTGAACTTTGAGCAAACAGTTTTTTTTGCGTTTTTTTGCTTAAAAACGGTAGACATTTCATAACGGTATCGCTAGTATTTGCGCCCATTGGAAGGATGGCCGAGTGGTTTAAGGCAACGGTCTTGAAAACCGTCGACGGGCGACTGTCCCAGAGTTCGAATCTCTGTCCTTCCGCCAAACAAGATAAGCCCATGCTGTTGTCAGCATGGGCTTTTTTCATGGTTTTCTCGTGCCAAGCCTGCTGCGCGGCAGCAAAATGATGTGGTTATTAAACGGAAAGCCCCCGGCGTTTGCACGCCGGGGGCTTTATCGTTGGTATTAACCGCGGTTATTTCTGGTCAGGCAGTGCGTAGGCGATGATGTAATCGCCCAGCGTGGTGCCAAAGGAGCCGTGGCCGCCGGCGGCGATCACCACGTACTGCTTGCCGTCTTGCTCATAGGTCATCGGCGTTGCCTGGCCGCCGGCTGGCAGACGCGCTTCCCACAGTTTTTCACCGGTATTGGTGCTGAAGGCGCGCAGATAGTTGTCGGCAGTGGCGGCGATGAAGAACACGTTGCCGGCGGTAGTCACCGGGCCGCCCAGCATCGGCATACCCATCTTGAATGGCAACGGCAGCGGCGAGCTGTCGCGTACCGTACCGATACGTTTCTTCCATACTATCTGGTTGGTTTTCAGATCCACGGCGGAAACGTAGCCCCAGGCCGGCTGTTTACAGGGCAAACCAAATGGCGACAGGAAGGCGTTCAGTTCTACGCCATACGGCACGCCGTACTGTGGCTGGATGCCGGACTCGGTGCCAGAGCCGCCTTTATCATTCGCCGGTGGTTCGATTGGGTTGCCCGGCCCCCGCGGGATCAGTTTCGATACGAACGGCAGCGCCATCGGGTTGGCGATGGCGATCTGGCGATCGGTATCCACCGCGATGCCGCCCCATTCGAACATACCCAGGTTGCCTGGGAACACCAGCGTGCCCTGTTCGGAAGGCGGAGTGAAGATCCCTTCATAGCGCAGACGGTGGAAGATCACCCGGCACACCAGTTGGTCGAACATGGTGGCGCCCCACATGTCCTTGCCGCTCAGGTTGTCTTGCGGGCGGAAGGTCAGATCGGAGAACGGCTGGGTTGGGGATAAACGGTCGCCCTGCGCTGCACCTTGTGGCACCGGGCGTTCCGGCGCCGGAACCACCGGTTCACCAGTGCGGCGATCCAGCACGAAAATATTGCCGGTTTTGGCCGGGGCGTAAATCACCGGCACGGTGTGGCCGTTTTTGTCGGTGATGTCAGCCAGCGTCGGCTGTGCCGGCAAATCCATGTCCCACAGATCGTGGTGCACCGTTTGATAAGACCACACCAGTTTGCCGGTGGTGGCGTTCAGCGCCACGATGCTGCTGGCGTAATGCTCCTGTTCCGGCGTGCGATTGCCGCCCCAGATATCCGGCGTGGAGACGCCCATCGGCAGGTAAACGATGTCCAGCTTGGCGTCATACGCCGCTGGCGCCCAGGAGTTCGGCGAGTTCAGGCTGAACTTGTGCTCGTCGTCTGGAATGGCATTCGGATCTTTGGCGCCCGGATCGAAAGCCCATACCAGCTTGCCGCTGTTGATGTCGAAACCGCGGATCACGCCGGACGGTTCGCGGGTGGAGTAGTTATCGGTCACTGCGCCGGCGACGATAATCACCTGGTTGGTGACGATCGGCGGCGAGGTCGGCTCATACTGGCCCGCCGTCGTAACCGGCTGCTTGTGCTGTAGATCCAGCACGCCGTTGTTGGCGAAGTCCGGGCACGGTTGGCCGGTGGTGGCGTCCAGGGCAAACAGGCGGCCGTCGTTCACCGGCAGTATGATGCGGCGCGCGCACAGCATGGGCGCATTGCCGTTCGTTTGCGCTGCTTGCGCTGTCTCATGATAAGACACGCCGCGGCAGGTCACATGCTGGAAGGTGGGGTTCGGCTTCAGGCCCGGATCGAACTTCCATTTTTGCTGGCCGGTTTTGGCATCCAACGCGAACAGAATCTGGTGCGCGGTGCACAGGTACAGCATATCGTTGACCTTGATCGGCGTCACCTCGTTGGTGATTTCGCCCGGATCGTTCGGGGTTTTCAGATCGCCGGTGCGGAATGTCCAGGCCACTTGCAGATCTTTCACGTTTTGTTCGTTGATCTGTTTCAGCGGTGAGTAACGGGTGCCGGCCTGGGTGCGGCCATATGCCGGCCAGTCGCCGTCAGCGATGCCCGTGCTGTCGCCAGCGCTTGCCTGCTGCTGTGAAGCCGGCAGCGTGCCGTTGATTTCCTGCGGATCGTTGAACACGGCATAGGCCAGGATCGCGCCGCTGATGACCAGGCTCAGCGCCAGCGCGATGGCCGAAGAGTTACCGGTAACATTGAAGCCACGATAAACGAATGGCAGCAGCAGCCAGATGCCGAAGATAACCAGTACGTCGGCACGCGGCGCCAGCGCCCAGAAATCGAAACCCACCTCCCACACGGCCCACAGCATGGTGCCGAGCAGCAGCAGCGCATACAGCGCCAGCGCCCGGGTAGATCGGCGGTAGATCAGCAGTGCCGTCGCCAGTAGCAGTACGCCGCTGATGATGTAATAAAATGAGCCGCCAATCGCTGACAGCCAGATGCCGCCCACCAATAAATAGGCGCCGCTCAAAATAGCGAACAATACGGTCAGGAACCGTATGACGCGCGATGATGAGGAATGATTCCCCATAGTCTTACCTCGTTTTAATTGCCATTGACGCAGAAAAACGCCCCAGCGGAGCGCTTTCCCTGTAATTATCCCCACGAGTCATGCAACATAGTAATAACGCATAGATAACATAGGGGTTTTATGTTTTTCCCCGTTCCATCGGGTATTGACTGCATAGATGTTCCATCTATGTAAATTTTATATGATTTCTTCAACAAAAGTTAAGCTCAACTGTAACGGTTTATACTCTAGGGCATTTCGTCCGCGACCTTAGCCACCAACGCTGAACATTGTCACTGCGTGTTTCAAACGGTCGCTCTGCCTTGCGGTGTGGTTCGCCGGCATCGGTATAAAAACAACCGCCTGATATATTCCCCCTGCTGCCGGGGCGCCTTATCTTCGCCCGGTTAATAACCGAAAATTTAGTCTATATATACTCGTCATACTTCAAGTCGCAGGTGTGTTGGCTTTCCTCGCTCACCCCAGTCACTTACTCAAGTAAGCTCCTGGGGACTCGCTGCGTCGCCGCCTTCCTGCAACTCGAATTATTTAGAGTATAAAGCCGCTACCGGCTGGTATTTACTCGCTGGCACGGGCTTTTATATTATTTTTCACCCGGCATATTATGCCGCCACGGAAAGCCACTGCTCTGGTTTGGTGCGAATTTAACATTTCATTTCCCTACGCTGGTGCGTTTATTTTTCATTTAAATCATTAATTTATGTGCGCGGCTTATCTGTGAATTTTACACTTCTTTTACGGCATAAAATTTTTTTCGCGCCAGTTTTTCGCATTTTTATTTTTTAGCCGGCTGGCATGCTTTCTGCATTACTTCAAATAAATCGGTGTAATTAAAGATAGGTTTTTATTCCGCCAACGGGCGGCAAAACATCGGCAGTGATTATTCCTTCGGCATGATAAATATAAGGATTTATCTATGTTAAGTTTCGATCCCGATAAAGTCGCGCTGCCCGCCGGCCATTATATCAACGGCCGGCAGGTGGCCGGGCAGGGCGAGCGCCTGGCGATTAAACGCCCTTCCGATGGCATGGTCGCCGGTGAGTTGGCGCAAGCGGATGCGGCGCTGGTGGACGAGGCAGTCAACAATGCCGATCGTGCGGTAAAAGAGAGCGGCTGGGCCAGTTGCCCACCCCGCCAGCGCGGCGCCGTGTTAAGGCGCTGGGCCGATTTGATCGACAGCGATAGCGAGCTTCCACGGCTGGAAGCGCTGGGGTCGACCCGGCCAATCAGCGATGTCGTTAACCATGAAATTCCGTTCACCGCCGAGGCGATCCGTTTCTATGCCGAATGCGCGGATAAATACATCGGCGATCTGCTCCCCACGCGCGATGCCAGCCTGGGCATGCTGGTGCCGGAGCCGTATGGCGTAATCGGCGCGATAACCCCCTGGAATTTTCCGCTGTCGATGGCGTCGTGGAAGTGTGGCCCGGCGCTGGCGGCGGGTAATGCAGTGGTGCTCAAACCGTCTGAGCTAACGCCGTACTCCACGGCGCGGATGGCCGAGCTGGCGGTGCAAGCCGGGCTGCCTGCCGGCGTGCTGAATATTGTGCAGGGCGGTGGCGCGGTAACCGGCAGCGCCCTGGTGGCGCACCCTCTGGTGCGTAAAGTCTCTTTTACCGGCTCGACGCAGACCGGCGCCCGCATCATGAGCGATGCGGCGTTTAATGGCATGAAGCCGGTCACCCTGGAGCTGGGCGGGAAAAGCCCGCAGTTGGTGTTCGACGACGCCGGTGATATCAGCGAGGTCGCCGGGCGCATCCTGCGCGGCTTTACCGCCAATGGCGGCCAGGCCTGCGTGGCCGGGACGCGGCTGATTGTGCAGCGTGGCATTGCCGAGGCTCTGATCGACAAATTGATCGCCCTTTGCCAAGGGTTTCGCCCCGGCGTGACCTGGGATGAAACCAGCCGCTACGCACCGTTGATCGACAGCCGCCAGGCCGGCAAAGTGCAGCAGATTGTTGATGCCGCCTGCCGGCAAGGCGGTGAAATATTGGTCGGCGGAGCGCGTTTTGACGGCACCGGTGAAGGTTATTTTTGGCAGCCGACGCTGATCGCCAATGTGGCCGTCGATAGCCCGGCGGTGCAGGAAGAGATCTTTGGCCCGGTGCTGACGGTGCAGCTTTTCGATGAAGAAGCCGAAGGGCTGGCGCTGGCGGCCCATCCCACCTATGGCCTTTGCGCCGGGGTGCATACCCAAAGCCTGGAGCGCGCACTGCGGGCGATGCGCGCCATCGCCGCCGGCACCGTGTGGATTAACCGCTATGGCCGCTCCGGCGACTTTATTATCCCAACCGGCGGGTTTCACGGTTCCGGTATCGGCAAGGATTTGGGGCGCCAGGCGTTCCAGGCCTGCCAGCGTTTGAAAAGCGTATTGATCGACTTCTGAGCATTACCCCCTTAATCCTTTATTTTGCAGAGGTAGCAGCATGGCCGTGTTTAAACCGAAATACATCACTTTCGATTGCTATGGCACCCTGATCAATTTTGACATGGCCGGCGCCGCCGCGACGATCTTCGCCGATCGCGTCAGCAGCGACCAAATGGCCGCGTTTACCACTGATTTTGCTCGTTACCGTATGGATGAAGTGCTGGGCGCGTTCAAACTCTATCCTGACGTGGTCGGAAACGCCTTGTATCGCACCTGCAATAAATGGGGCGTGGAGTGCACCCAACGCGACTGCGAAGCGATTATGGCCGCCTGCGCCACCTGGGGGCCGCATGCCGATGTGCCGGCCGGGTTGGCGAAGGTTGCCCAGGCGTTCCCGCTGGTGCTGCTGACCAACTCCACCGATGAACTGGTTAAAAACCATGTACCGCGCCTTGGCGCACCGATTCACCTGACCATCACGGCGGAAGAGGTGGGCGCTTATAAGCCGCAGATGAAGGGCTTCGAGTACATGCTCAACAAGCTCAACTGCGGCCCGGAAGAGATCCTGCACGTTTCCTCCAGCTTGCGCTATGACCTGATGACCGCCCACGATTTGGGCATCAAACACAAGGTGTTCGTCAACCGTGGCCACGATCCGGCCAACCCGTATTACGGCTATAGCGAAATCAACGATATCGGCGGCCTTGCCGCCGTCGTGGGCCTGTGAGCGCGAGGAGCAGGGCATGAAACTGGCGTCTTTCTGGCAGGCGACCGCACCGGCCTTTAGCGGTGCCACCCAGGGTGAACTGCCCGCCACGGCCGATGTGGTGGTGATCGGCGGCGGTTTTACCGGCATCTCCGCCGCGCTTAGCCTGGCGCGCAGTGGCTTGGACGTGGTGGTGCTGGAGGCAGCGGAGGTGATGAGCCAGGCCTCCGGGCGCAACGGTGGCCATTGCAATACCGGCGTCGCGCAAAACTTTTCGGCGCTGGCGGCAAGCCAGGGCGTTGAGCAAGCCACCCGTTACTATCAGGCTTATGCCGGGGCGGTGGATTATGTGCAGCAGTTGGTGGCGGAAGAGCAGATTGACTGCGATTTTCGCCGCTGCGGCAAGCTGAAGCTGGCCAGCAAGGCTTCGCACATGCCGGCATTGAAGGCGGCTTATGACATGATGCGCCGACATGTCGATCCGGACGTCACGCTGTTAAGCGCCGACGAAGTCAGGGGGGAAATTGACTCTCCCGCTTTCCATGGCGGGCTGTTGCAGCAGCATGGCGGCCAGATGCATATGGGGAAATTCGGCGTTGGCCTGGCCGATGCGGCAGCGCGCGCCGGCGCGCGGATTTATCCGCACACGGCCGTTACCGGCCTGACGCGGCTGAACGGCTACCGCCACCGCATCAGTACCGCGCGTGGCGATATCCTGGCGGACAAAGTGCTGATGGCGACCGGCTGTTCCAACGTTGGGCCATTTGCCTGGTTCCAGCGCCGCATCATCCCGGTGGGCAGTTTTGTGATCGTCACCGAGCCACTGGCCGCCGGCCAGCTTGAACACCTGTTGCCGGGCGATCGCACCTATGTCACCTCGCTGAATCTGGGCAATTACTTCCGTACCACTGCCGATCGGCGGTTGGTGTTCGGCGGCCGCGCGCGTTTTGCCATCAGCAATCCCACGTCAGACGCGCGCAGCGGCGAAGTGTTGCGCGCCGGGCTGGCCAATATGTTCCCTACACTGGGCAACGTCGGCATCGATTATTGCTGGGGCGGCCTGGTGGATATGACCGCCGATCGTCTGCCGCACGCCGGTGAGCATGAAGGAGTGTTTTACTCGCTTGGCTACAGCGGCCACGGCACGCAGATGTCGGTGTGGATGGGCCGGGTGATGGCGGATTTGCTGGCCGAAAAGGCCAACGAGAACCCCTGGCAGCATAGCGACTGGCCGGCGGTGCCCGGCTATTTTGGTAAACCCTGGTTTTTGCCCATGGCGGGCTTGTACTACAAGGCTAAGGATCGGCTCTCCTGAGTTATTCAACGTTTCGTTATTGAGGGTGTGCAGATGAGTAAATTTCCTAAAGCATTCAATCGCGTCAACCCAGCGTTAACCCAGGCGATCACGGATGTGGCAATTTCGCGGCGCGGCATGATGAAGCTGCTCTCTGCGGGCGTGGTTATGAGCACCGGCCTGTTGGGGTTCCCCGAGTTCGCTCTGGCGGCGGAAACCCCGGTTAAAGGCGGCAAGCTGCGTGCGGCGATGGCGAATGCTTCGGCCACCGACACGCTGGATCCGGCCAAGGGCAACAACAGCGGCGACTATACGCGCCAGTATATGTTCTATAACGGCCTGACCGAGCTGGATAAAAATCTGATCCCGCAGCCCGCGTTGGCGGCGTCTATCGACAGCAGCGACGGCATCACCTGGCAAATCAAGCTGCGCCCGGGCGTAACGTTCCACGACGGCAAAGCGCTGACCGCGCAAGACGTGGTATTTTCCCTCAGCCGCCACCAGGATCCGGCGGTGGCTTCCACCGCCATTACCCTGGCCAAGCAGTTTGCCGCCGTCAGCGCCGTTAACCCCGGCGAAGTGAAGCTGGTGCTCACCCAGGCCAACTTTGATCTGCCGGCGTTGCTGGCGACCAGCCCGTTCCTGATCCTGCAAGACGGCGCCAAAGACTTCACCAAGGCGAACGGCACCGGCCCGTTTATTTGCAAATCCTTTACCCCGGGCGTCGGCACCACGGGGGTGAAAAACCCCAATTACTGGAAGCCGGGTCTGCCGCACCTGGATGAAGTGGAACTGCTGGGCGTGACCGATCAGGCGGCGCGCGTGAATGCGCTGATGTCCGGCGATTTGCATATGATCTCCACCCTGTCGGCCAACGATGTGAAGCGCCTGAAACAGGCGGGTCAGTTCGGCATTCTCGAAAGCCGTTCCGGCATGTACACCAACCTGATCCTGCGCACCGATATCACCCCCGGCAGCAACGAAGATTTTGTGCTGGCGATGAAGTATCTGCAGCCGCGTGAAATGCTGGTGAAAACCGTGATGCAGGGGTTCGCCACTGTAGCCAACGATACGCCGGTGCCGCCGTGGCACCCGATGTTCAACCAGGATCTGCCGCAGCGCCCGCTGGATGTTGACAAGGCCAAGTTCCACCTGAAAAAGGCCGGCATGGTCGGCGCGAAGGCGGAAATCATCACCACGCAGAATATTGAGGGCGCGGTGGAAGGGGGCCAGTTGATCCAGCAGTTTGGGCGCCAGGCGGGGATCAACTTCCAGGTGCGCCGCGTGCCGTATGACGGCTACTGGTCAACCCACTGGACCAAAGATCCGATCGGCTACGGTTCGATCAACCCGCGCCCAACCCTGGATATGCTGTTTTCGCAGTTTTACCTCTCGGATGCGCCGTACAACGAATCCGGCTGGAAGAACCCGCAGTTTGATCAACTGGTGGTGGCGGCCCGCGGGGAAAGCGATCAGGCGAAGCGCAAGCAGATGTACGGCGATATGCAAAAGCTGATTTACGATCATTGCGGCACGCTGATCCCAACGTTTATCAGCTCGCTGGATGGGCACAGCAATAAGGTGAAAGGGGTGGAAGCCTGGCCATCGGGCATGATGATGGGCTACCGCTTCCATGAGTACGCCTGGCTGGCGGCCTGACGGCAGGAAGAGGAGAGGGTGATGAACAGATACATGCTGTTATTGATTGCCCGGCGCATTGGCACCGGCATCCTGACCCTGTTGATCGTGTCGGCGGTGGTGTTTTTCATTACCAGCCTGCTGCCTGGCGACGCCGCGCAGATGGTGCTGGGCCAAAGCGCCACGCCGGAAACGGTAGCGGCGTTGCGCCAACAGCTCGGGCTGGATAAGCCGTTGCCGATACGTTACCTGCACTGGCTGGCGGGCATGCTGCAGGGCGATTTCGGCACCTCTTTCGCCAGCCATCTGCCGGTGGCCCAACTGGTGGCGCAGCGCATCCCCGCCACCTTCCAGTTAGCGGGCATCACCACGCTGGTATCGGTGCCGCTGGCATTGCTGATTGGTATTTCAGCGGCGATGAAGCGCGGTTCGCTGTTCGATCGCGCGCTGATGGTCGGCACCATGTCGGTGGTGGCGGTGCCGGAATTTCTGGTGGCGACCATCGCCGTGCTGATTTTCGCAGTCAAGCTGAAGTGGGTGTCGGCGATGTCGCTCGGCACCCCTTCACTGGATGTGATCAGCTATTTGCAGGCCTACGCGCTGCCGGTCTTGACGCTGTGCTGCGTGCTGGTTGCGCAAATGGCGCGGATGACCCGTTCGGCCATCATCAACCAGATGGACAGCCCCTACCTTGAAATGGCGCGCCTAAAAGGGGTATCGCCGCTGCGCGCGGTGCTGCGCCATACCTTGCCGAATGCCGTGGGGCCGATTGCCAACGCCATTTCGCTAAGCCTGTCTTACCTGTTTGGCGGGGTGATCATTATTGAAAGCATCTTTAGTTATCCGGGGCTGGCCAGCCAACTGGTGGATGCCGTCAGCAACCGCGATCTGCCGGTGGTGCAACTGTGCGTGATGCTGTTCGCCGCCTGTTATCTGGTGCTGTTGTTGGCCGCCGACATCCTGACCATTGCCTTCAATCCGAAATGGAGGGGCTAATGAAGACACTCACGCTACCGTGGCGTTTTTTGCTGTCGCTGAGCCCCAGCGGGCGTATCGGCCTGCTGATCACCCTGTTCTGGATCCTGATGGCGGTGTTTGGCGGCGCCCTGGCCCCGCACGATCTGGAAGGCATTGGCGCGGGCGATCTGTTTGGCGGCTTTAGCGCCCAGTTTTGGTTTGGCACGGACTACCTGGGGCGCGATATCCTTAGCCGCATTTTGTACGGCGCGCGTTACTCGATCGGCCTGGCGTTGGGGGCGGCGGTGCTCGCCAGCCTGATCGGCACGCTGCTGGCGTTGCTGGCGGCGATGGCCGGCCGTTGGGTGGAGGAGATCCTTGGGCGAATAAATGATGCGATGCTGGTGCTGCCGGGCAAGATCCTGGCGCTGATGGTGGTGGCGGTGTTTGGCTCCTCGTTGCCGATGCTGATCATCACCGCCGTCTTCACCTATTGGCCGGGCGCGTACCGTATCGCCTGGGCCATGGCGTCTTCGCTACGCTCCATGGATTATGTGCAGGCATCGCGCCTGCGTGGCGAAAGCCGCGCCTATATCGCTATCCACGACATATTGCCGAATATGCTGCACCCGATGCTCGCCGACTTCGGCCTGCGCTTTGTGTATATCGTGCTGTTGCTGAGTGGCCTGAGCTTCCTGGGGCTGGGGGTGCAGCCGCCTTACGCCGACTGGGGAACGCTGGTGCGGGAAAATTTACCGGGGCTGTTTGACGGCTCACCTGCGGTGTTGATGCCGGCAATTGCCATTGCCAGCCTGACCATTGGCGCCAACCTGTTTATTGACAGCTTGCAGGCTATGCGGCCGCTCAAGCTGGCGAAGGGGGGGATATGAATATTATGCCACATGTCGCACAGCCGGCCGTTTTGGTTGAAAACCTGCGGGTGACCGCATTGGCCGACGATGGCCAGGAGATTGCGCTGGTTTCCGATATTCGCTTTAGCGTCCAGAAGGGCGAAGTGCTGGCGCTGATCGGTGAATCCGGCTCCGGGAAAACCACCATTGCCCTGGCGCTGATGGGCTATGCGCGCCACGGCTGCCGTATTGCTGAAGGCAACGTGCACATCGCCGGCGTTAACGTTACCCAGCTATCGCCCAAGCAGCAGTGTGCCTTTCGCGGCAACAAAGTGGCCTATATTGCCCAGAGCGCGGCGGCTTCTTTTAACCCGGCGATGAAAATTATCGATCAGGTGGTGGAGCCGGTGGTGATCCATGGCGTGATGAGCCGGGCCGCCGCCGAGAAAAAAGCGCTTGAGCTGTTCCGTGAGCTGGCGCTGCCCAACCCGGAGACCATCGGCCAACGTTACCCGCATCAGGTTTCCGGCGGCCAGTTGCAACGCCTGATGACGGCGATGGCGTTAATCACCGATCCGGAGGTGGTGATCCTTGACGAGCCGACTACCGCGCTCGACGTAACAACCCAGGTTGAAGTGCTGAAAGCGTTTCGCCGCGTGGTGCGCCAGCGCGGCACCACCGCGATTTACGTCAGCCACGATTTGGCGGTGGTGGCGCAGATGGCGGACCGCATTCTGGTGCTGTTGAAAGGCGCGATTGCCGAATATGGCGCCACCGAAGCGCTGCTGCGCGCGCCGGCGGCGGAATACACCCATCGGCTGCTGGACGCCGCGCGGCAGAAGGTGCGGCCGAGCAGTTGGCAACCGCAGGAAGGCATTGTTCAGCCGTTGTTGGAAGTGCGCGAACTGTGCGCCGGCTACGGCCCGTTGGACAAACACCAGCAGCCGAAGATAAAAATTCTCGACGATATCAACTTCAGGCTTTACCGCGGCCAGGCGATCGGCATTATCGGTGAGTCTGGCTCCGGGAAAACCACGCTGGCACAGGCAATCGCCGGCATGAACAAACCCTACCGCGGCTTTATGCTGTTTAACGGCAGCTATATCGACGGCGATATGCGCCAGCGGCCGGAAGACGAGTTGCGCCGCATCCAGTATGTGTTCCAAATGGCGGATACCGCGCTCAACCCGGCGCACAGCATTGAGAAAATCCTTAGCCGGCCGCTGCGCTTGTTTCACGGCTTGCGCGGCGCGGCGCTGGAAGCGCGATTGTTCCAACTGTTGGACTTGGTACGGCTGCCGCGCAGCGTACTGTGGCGGCGCCCCAGCGCGCTTTCCGGCGGGCAGAAGCAGCGGGTTAACCTGGCGCGGGCATTGGCCGCCGAACCGGATTTGATCCTTTGCGATGAGGTGACCTCGGCGCTGGATACGGTGGTGGCGGCGGAGGTGCTGGATTTGATTACCGATCTGCGCCGTGAACTGGGGCTGTCGGTGCTGTTCATCAGCCACGATCTGCACGCGGTGCGCTCGGTGTGCGATGAGATTATCGTGGTGAAAAACGGCCGCATGGTCACCCAGGTGGTGCGCAGCGATTACGACAAACCGTCCAGCGATCTTTACTATGAGCGCCTCAAGCGCGCGGTGCCGGAGCTGCGCCAGGGCTGGCTGGATGAATACGATGATAACGAGATCGCGCTGTAACGTGCGATAGCACCTTGGCGAACGGCCAATAAAACAATGAAAACAACGGAGTAATACAGCGATGCCAGCACCTATTCGATACGTACAGGACAGCCGGTATTTTCCGGAAGCGGCAGATGTGGTGGTGATTGGCGCCGGGATTGCCGGAACGGCCGCCGCGTATGAGTTGGCGAAGAAGGGCGTCAGCGTTGCGCTGGTGGAGAAGGGGCTGGTGGGCGGCGAACAATCCAGCCGCAACTGGGGCTGGTGCCGCCAGCAAAACCGTGATGAGCGCGAACTGCCGCTGATCATTTATGCACTGCAACGCTGGGAGGCGTTAGGCAAGGAAACCGGCGAAGAGCTTGGTTTTCGCCGTACCGGCCTGGTCTATGCCACCGGCGATCAGAGCGAGATCGACGCCTGGGATAACTGGGGCAAAATGGCCAAAGCCTATGGCGTGCGCAGCGATATTTTAAACGCGCAGCAGGCCAAGGCGATGACGGCGGGCAGCACCAGCAACTGGCTGGGGGGCGTGTCTTCGCCGACCGATGGGCACGCCGAACCGGCGCTGGCCTCTGCCGGGCTGGCGATTGCCGCCCAGCGCCTGGGGGCGAGCATCTTCCAGCAGTGCGCGGTGCGCGGGCTGGACATTTCCGCCGGGCGCGTCAGCGGGGTGGTGACCGAGCGTGGGTTGATAAAAACCAGCCGCGTGATCTGCGCCGGCGGCGCCTGGACTTCAATGTTCTGCCGCCGCCACGGCATTGATTTGCCGCTGGGCAACGTTATCGGCACCGCCTTTCGCACCGCGCCAATCGCGCAGGCTATCGCTGCGCCGCTTTATACCCCGTCGTTTGCCTGCCGCCCACAGTTGGACGGCAGCTACACGGTGTCGGTTTCCGGCCGGGGCCGCCTGGAACCCGGCGTGCAGGGGCTACGCTACGCCCGCCAGTTCTACCCGACCTTCAAATCGCGGCGCAAGAACCTGAAAATCAATTTGGGCATCGGGCCATTCCTCAACGGGCCGGAATCCCCGGCGCGCTGGCAGTTTGACGGTCTGTCGCCGTTTGAAAAAATCCGTATTCTCGATCCTGCCGCCGATATGGCAATGGTGGAAGAGGGGCTGGCGGCGATGCGTAAAGAATATCCGGCGCTGGCGAATATCCGCCTGGAACAGGCATGGGGCGGCATGATCGACAGCACGCCGGACGCGGTGCCGGTGATTTCCACGGTGGAAAAACTGCCGGGGCTAGTGCTCTCGGCCGGGTACAGCGGACATGGTTTTGGTATTGGCCCCGGCGCCGGGCGTTTGGCCGCGGACTTGGCGACCGATGCCCAGCCGATTGTCGATCCCACCCCGTTCCGCTACGCGCGGCTGGTGGACGGCAGCGGCCTGGATACGCCGGGCATGATGTAAAAGAAGGGATGGATATGCAAATTGTTCCAATGAATGAAAGCCACCTGGATGCCGCTTTTGCGCTGACCCAGCGCCTGCAATGGCCGCACCGTCGTGAAGATTGGCAGCAGGCGCTACGCCTGGGGGAAGGGCTGGCCGCCGTTGAGGCTGGCCGGTTGTTGGGCACGGCGCTGTGCTGGCGCTGGGGCAGCGAATACGCCACGCTCGGGCTGGTGATTGTCGCCGATGAAGCACAGGGCCAGGGCTTCGGCAAGCAGCTGATGCTGGCGGCACTGGATAAACTGCCGGGCAGCAACGTGCGCCTGCATGCCACCGAAGCCGGCCGTGGGTTGTATGAAAAACTGGGGTTTGTCGCCACCGGGTGGGTGGAACAGCACCAGAACCGCGCGCTGGGGGCGGTCGATCCGATCTCACCGGCCGCCGGGCAACGGCTGCGCACCGCCGCTCCTGCGGATATCGCGCAACTGGTGGCGCTGGATCGACAAGCGCACGGCCAGCACCGGCCTGAACTGTTTGCCTGCCTGATGCACAGCGCCGAGCGCATCCTGTTGCTGGAGGAAACGACGGGTATCGAAGGTTTCGCCTGCCTGCGCCGCTTTGGCCATGGCTACGTGATCGGCCCGGTGATCGCCCGCGATCTGGCGGTGGCCAGGGTGCTGGTCAGCCAGCTGTTAAGCGGCCTGAACGGGCAGTTTGTCCGTATTGATACCGATGCCGACAACGGCTTGGGCGACTGGCTGAGCGGCCTGGGCATGGCAACGGTGGATGCGCCCACCATTATGGTGAAGGGAATGCCGTGGCAGCCTGAAGCAGGCGGCATGCGGGCGTTCGGGTTGATGACCCAGGCGATGGCCTGATGAATATCGTCTATAAATCGGCGCCGGAGCGCGGCCGCATCTGGCAGGAAGTGATTGCCCGCCTGCGGCCGCAGGCGCGTTTCTCCCTGTGGCCGGAGGTGGGCGACGCCAACGCGGTGGATTATCTGGTGGCCTGGCAACCGCCGGAAAACATCATGCAGCAGTTCCCCAATTTGAAAGTGCTGTTTTCCGTTGGTGCGGGCGCCGATCAGTTTGACTATGCCAGCCTGCCGGCTGAGCTGCCGGTGGTGCGTATGGTGGAGCCGGGGCTGACGGCGGGGATGGTTGAATACGTCACTTTTGCGGTGCTGGGCCTGCATCGCGATATGCCGCGCTACCTGCGCCAGCAGCGTGAAGGCTGCTGGCAGGCACACCCGATTATGCCCGCCGCCCGCCGCCGCGTCGGCGTAATGGGGATGGGGGAGCTGGGCGTGGCGGTGCTGAATACGCTGGTGTCGTTGGGGTTTGAGTGCGGTGGCTGGAGCCTCAGCCCAAAAGCGCTGCCGGGCGTGGCCTGCTGGGCCGGCGATGAACAGCTCGGCGATTTTCTGGCGCGCACCGATATCCTGATCTGCCTGCTGCCGTTAACCGACAGCACGCGGGGCATCCTCAACCAGGCGTTGTTTGCACAACTGCCGCAAGGCGCCAGCCTTGTCCAGGCCGGGCGTGGTGCGCAGCTTAATCACGGTGATTTGCTGCGGGCGCTTGACGCGCAGCAGCTTAGCGCCGCAGTGGTGGATGTGACCGCACCGGAGCCGCTGCCTGCCGACCACCCTTTTTGGCGGCACCCCGCAATTTGGTTGACGCCGCATATCGCCAGCACCACCCAGCCAGAAAGCTCCGTGCGGGCGCTGCTGGAGAATATCCGCCGTTTTGAATGCGGCGAACCGATGATCGGCCTGATCGATAAACAGAAAGGCTATTGAATGCCGGCGGTGAAAATATATTTGCCTGATGATTTATACCCAAAATAATTCGAGTAGCAGGAAGGCGGCTTTGCTGCGACAAATTCGTCAGGAACGAATTTGCCTGGCCTCTGGCCAGCCTCCGGTGAGCGACAAATCTGCCGGGAGCAGATTTGAACGCTGTTGGCAGCGGCCCCGAAGGGGCGAGGCCCAGGGATGGGCCGAGTAACTAAGCCAACACACCTGCAACTTGAAGTATGAAGGGTATACCCGTATTTCAACAGTAAATGCCGCTAGCCCGTTTATTTCGGCAGCGCGGTGAAAATGCTTATTGCGATACTTCAACCTGAGGGTGTGCCTGGCGTATTGCCCGGCGCGGCCTGTTATCGTCACGTCGATGAGGAACAGAGATGCAAAATTTATTGGCAACAGAGCAGCAGACATTTTCTGATAATGCGTTATTCCTGGATGCGCGTGAAGAACATATTCCCCGCGGCATCGTCACGGCGCATCCGGTGGTCATTGCCAAGGGCAAAGGCGCTGAAGTCTGGGATGTGGAAGGCAACCGTTATTTGGATTTTGTTGGCGGCATTGGCGTTTTGAACGTCGGCCACAGCCACCCGGCGGTGATTGCCGCGGTGACAGAGCAATTGCATCGGGTTTCTCATGCCTGTTTCCAGGTGGCGGCTTACCCAGGTTATATCGAACTGGCCAAGCGCCTGAATAGCCTGGTTGGCGCGGGCGAGGCATTTAAAAGCGTGTTCTTCACCAGCGGTGCGGAGGCGGTGGAAAATGCGGTGAAAATTGCTCGCGCTTATACCAACCGCCCCGGCGTTATTGCTTTTGACGGCGCCTTTCATGGGCGAACCTTATTAGGCTGCACCCTGACCGGTATGAGCCAGCCTTATAAACAGAACTTCGGCCCATTCCCCAGCGATATTTTCCATGTGCCGTTCCCCAATCCGCTTTATGGTATTTCCGAGCAGGACTGTTTAAACGCGCTCGATACCCTGTTCGCGGTACAGATCCTGCCCGAGCGGGTTGCGGCGATCATTATTGAACCGGTGCAGGGCGACGGGGGCTTCCTGCCGGCGCCGCCGGCCTTTATGCAGGCGCTGCGTGCGATCGCTGAACGCCATGGCATTGTGCTGATTTGCGATGAAGTGCAAACCGGCTTTGGCCGCACCGGCAAAATGTTCGGCTTCCAGCATACCGGCATCGTACCGGATCTGGTTACCGTGGCGAAAAGCCTGGGCGGCGGCCTGCCGATTTCCGGCGTGGTCGGCAAAGCGGCAATTATGGACGCCCTATTGCCTGGCGGGCTGGGCGGCACCTACGGCGGTAATGCGCTGGCCTGTGCGGCTGCGCTGGCGGTGCTTGATCTGATGGAGCAGGGCAACCTGTTGGCGCGCGCCAATCAATTGGGGGAACGCTTGCACGCCCGTTTGCTGCAACTGGCGGATAAATATGCCTGTATCGGCGAAGTGCGCGGGATCGGTTTTATGCAGGCGGTGGAAATAATGGATTTCGACACCGGTAAGCCAGATGCGGCATTGACGCAGAAGATCCTTGATTGCGCTTGCCAGGAAGGGCTACTGCTGATCAAGTGCGGCCTGCATCGCAATACCGTGCGCTTTCTGGCACCGTTGGTTACCAATGATTCACAATTGGAAGAAGCGCTGCATATTTTTGATATTGCGATGGCGCGTGCGACCGGCCGGCTCGGCTAGTACCCCTTTATTATTGATATTACTAAGGTTATTTTTCAGCGGCTCTCGATGGGGCGAGCGGGTAAAACGCTGGCGCCGCAGGCTGAAAGCATGCTATACCATCGGGAGCGCGTGCACGTGACGGTTCGGTAATTTTATACCCTTCATACTTCAAGTTGCAGGTGTGTTGGCTTTCCTCGCTCACCCCAGTCACTTACTTCAGTAAGCTCCTGGGGATTCGCTGCGTTGCCGCCTTCCTGCAACTCGAATTATTTTGGGTATAGTAACATAAGGGGATGCTATGAACGGCTTGATGAAACTGGACCGTATCGACATCAACATTCTGGTGCAGTTGCAAAAAGACGGCCGCATCAGCAACGTTAACCTTGCCGATGCCGTTGGGCTTTCCCCCAGCCCTTGCCTGCAACGCGTCAAGCGGCTTGAAGCCGCGGGTTTTATCAACGGCTATGAAGCCCATATCAACCTCACCAAGATTACCGACTCGGTCACGGTATTTACCGAAGTGACGCTCGCCGGCCACCGGCGCGAAGATTTCCAGAAGTTTGAGAGCGCCATCCGCGAGGTGGAAACGCTGATGGAGTGCCATCTGATCACCGGCGGCTACGACTATCTGCTGCGTTTTATCACCCGCAGCATTGAACATTACCAGGAAGTGATCGAAGGGTTGTTGGATGCCAAAGTGGGTATCGACAAATACTTCAGCTACATCGTGATCAAATCCCCGATCCTGCGCAGCAGCGTGCCGCTGCGCTCGCTGATTGCCCGCCATTCGCCGGTTGAGTATTAGGCTGTGCCCCCAAGGCCCGTCCCCTGCGTTATCGGGCTTGAACATAGGCCCACTATGCCCTGCGCCCGCAGCAGAAAATTTCTTTTCGCGCGGCATTTCCCTATAAACACGCTGTTAGCGCCCCCTGCTACGAAAATCCCCTTGGCACGAACGCGGTAAACTCCTGTTATCTGCCGTTAAAATCGCCAGGAGTCAGCATGTTTACCCCGATTTCACCCGCAGCCGCCGAGTGGCGGCGCAACGGTTATCTGCTGAGTTTTGCCCCCGAATTGCTGGATGTGGATTGGGTGCATGAGCAACTCGCCCTGCATAGCTACTGGGCCAAAGGCCAACCACGCGAGATGACCTTGCGCTCGCTGGCCGGTTCCTTGCCCTTCGGCCTGTATGCCCAACGCCAGCAGGTTGGCTTTGGCCGCCTGATCACCGACTACACCCGGTTTGCCTATCTGATTGACGTGATTATCGCCAGGCCGCATCGCGGCCAGGGCCTGGGCGGTTGGTTAGCCGCCGCGGTGACGCAACATCCGGAGTTGCAAACCGTGAAGCGCTGGCTATTGGCAACCGCCGACGCTCATGAGGTCTACCGCCGTGCGGGCTGGCAACCCGTTTCCCAGCCTGAACGCCTGATGGAGTTCATGCCCATGCCACCCACAGAGGAGCGTTTATCGTGAGCTACCGCGTTGGCGTAGATATTGGCGGCTCGTTCACCGATTTTGCGGTGCTGGACGAGCGCGACAATACACTGCGCACCTTGAAAGTGTTATCGCGCCCCGATAGCCCGGGCAGTGAAATTACCACCGGGCTGGCTCAACTGCGCCAGCGTGACGGCATCCAACCGCAAGAGATTCATTATTTCACCCATGGCACCACGGTGGGGGTTAACGCGGTGATCCAGCGCAAGGGCGTGCGCCTGGCGCTGTTCGCCACCGCCGGTTTCTGTGACGTGCTGGAACTGGCCCGCCTGAAGATCCCCCATATTCACGATCTGTTCTCACGCCGCGCCGCGCCATTGATCCCACGCGATTGGGTGTTCCCGATCGTTGAGCGCACCGATCGCGACGGCAATGTGTTGCAGGCGGTGGATCGCCAAAGCGTGCTTGCCGCGGTCGATGCTGCCCGCGCCGCCGGCTGTGAAGGGATCGTGGTTGCGCTGCTGCACAGCTATCGCAATGCTGACAATGAGGCGCAGGTGCGCGCCATCGTGGCCGAAGCGGCGCCGGATTTACTGACCAGTTGTTCGGCGCAGATCTGGCCGATTATTCGTGAATATGAACGCACCATCACGGCGGTGATTAACGCGTATGTGCAACCGAAAGTGATCCACTATCTTAGCGCATTTGAGCATGCGCTGGCGCAGATGGGGGTGCCGGTGCCGCCGCGCATCACAAAATCCAACGGCGGGGTGATGGGGGTTAACCAGGCGAAGGCGGAATGCGTGCAGATGGTGCTCTCCGGCACCGCTTCCGGCGTGATTGGCGCTGGCTATATTGCCGAGCGCTGCGGTTTTGCACGGTTGCTAAGCCTGGATATCGGCGGCACCAGTGCCGATGTGGCGGTGATCATCAATGGGCAGCCGGAGTATGGCAGCGGCGAGATCATTGGCGAGTTCCCGATCTATATCCCGTCGGTTTCGGTCACGTCGGTGGGCCAGGGCGGCGGTTCTATCGCTTGGCTGGATAGCCTGGGCGTTTTGCAGGTGGGGCCGGATAGCGCCGGTTCGCTGCCGGGGCCGGTGTGCTTCCAGCGCGGCGGCACGGCGGCCACGGTGACCGATGCCTTTGCCGTTTGCGGATTGATCGGCCACGGCGATCTTGGCTACAACGCGGTGCAGGTTGACGTGGCGGCGGCGCGCGCGGCGGTGAAAGCGCTGGTCGATCCATTGGGGATTGGTGTGGAAGAGGCCGCGGAAAACATCATCGCACTGGCGATCTCCAGCATGTACAGCGATACCAGCGGGCTGGTGTCGCGCTTTGGTATCGATCCGCGCGAGTTTTATTTCCTCGCCTTTGGCGGCGCCGGGCCGATGATGGGGTGTTTTCTGGCGCGCGAGTTGAATATGCGCGGGGTGGTGGTGCCGCCGACGCCCGGCGTGCTTTCGGCGCTGGGCGGCCTGGTCGCCGATATTAAAAATGACTTTATTCGCACGCTCTATTGCGAACTGAATGTGCAAACCCTGCCGGCTTTGGCGAGCAAGGCGCAAGCGTTACGCCTGGAGGCTGAGAGTTGGCTGGTGCGGGAATACGGCCACGATCTACCGCAGACGCTGCAGTTTTCGGCGGAGATGCGCTATCGCGGGCAGTCGTTCGAAATCGACGTCCCGCTGGAGGCCGCCTGGATCCAACAGGGTGATATTGCGGCGATCCGCACCGCGTTTGACCGCAGCCATGAACGGCTGTTCGGCCACCAGGATCCGCAGGCGGCAGTGCAGGTGATCAATCTGCGATTGGTGCTTTCTTCCCCCACGCCCAAGCCGCAGTTGGCGCAGTTGCCGCCGGCAGAGAAGCCGGTTGCGGTATTTCGCCGGGTGGAGGCGTGGTTCGATGGCAACTGGCGGCCGGTTGATGTGATAGCTCGCAGCGAGCTGCGCGCCGGCCATCGCTTCAGCGGCCCGGCGATTGTGGCGCAGGATGATTGCACGACCTGTATCCCGCCGGCGATGGACGTGAATGTCGATCGCTTCGGCAACCTGATTATCACCCCGCAAACGGGAGAGCAACATGGCGATTGACGGGCGTAACCTGCAAGTGTTGGCCAACTACTGCGCGGCGGCGGCCGACGCCATGGCCTTTACCCTGATGCGCACGGCGCATTCCACTTTTGTGAAAGAGACGGAAGACTTTTCCTGCCAGATCGTCAGCCGCGCCGGGCTGGCCTTTGCCTCGCCCCGCAGCTTTGGCGCGCCCTGGTACAGCGGCATCGACTATGGCCCGGTGTTGGCGCTGATCGATGATTATCAGGAAGGAGATATTTGCATTACCAATGATTCCTATGCCGGCAATGTCGCCACCCACACGCCGGATATCCATATCTGGAAACCGGTGTTTCACCAGGGGCAGATTGCCTGTTTCGTGGTCGGCCATATTCATAATACCGACGTTGGCGGCGCGGTGCCGGCTTCGCTGTCGCGCTCGCTGACCGAAATTGTGCAGGAGGGCATTCGCATTCCGCCGTTGAAAATCGTCGCCGGCGGCCGATTGAATGACGATGTGGCGCGAATTATGCGCCTGAACGTGCGTGCGCCCGCGCAGAACTGGGGGGATTTCAACGCCCAGATCGCCTCCGTCAATATTGGCGAACGCAAGATCCACGAGATTATCGCCCGCTTTGGCATTGATGATTTTCTTCACGGGGTAGAGGGCATTCTGGATTATGCCGAGCGGCAGGCGCGCAGCATTATCGCCACCATGCCTGACGGCGATTACTTTTATGCGGATTATGCCGATGAAGATGGCGAAGGGGGCTACCCTTGCCGCATTGCGGTAACGCTGCGGATACGCGGCGAGGCGCTTGAGCTGGATTATACCGGCAGCGATCCGCAACTGGCCTCATCCCTGAATATGCCGACCGGCGGCCGCGAGCGCCACCCGCTGGCGCTGGTGGGTGTGACGTATGTGCTGGCGACGCTTGATCGTTCGCTGTTGCTGAATGCCGGCACCCTGCGCCCGACGCGCGCCATTTTGCCGCCCGGCACCATTATGAACTGCGAGGCGCCAGCGGCGGTGGGGATGCGCTCGCTGACCTGCGCGCTCGCGCAAATTGCCACTGTGGGGGCGTTTTCGCTGGCGATGCCTGAGCGGCTGCCGGCCAACTCGCCCGGCGGCAATTCGATTATCAACATCCGTACCGTCGACGGCACAGGCCAGGCGTTGGTTGCCTCGCTTGGCCCGGTGGGCGGTGGCGCCGGCGGCACGCCGAAGCACGATGGCCCAGACGGCTCGGGCGGCCTGTCGGCATTTTTGAAGAATACGCCGATAGAAATTAACGAAGCGGAAGTCCCGGTGCGTTTTCATCGCTATGGCCTGGTGTGCGACAGCGCCGGCGCCGGGGAATATCGCGGCGGGCTGGCGACCGAAATGGAGTTTGAAGTGTTTTCCCCTAATACCATTGTTACCGCGCGCAACCGCAACCGCTCCCGCTTCTCCTCGGCCGGGGCGGCAGGCGGGCGCGCAGGGGCGACTTCCCGCTTTTACACCCGTTCCGCGCAGGGGCAGATCCAGGAACATGGCAATACCGACGTGATCAAATGCAGCCCGGGGGATATCGTCAGTATCCGTGGGCCCGGCGCCGGGGGCTATGGCGCGGCGAAAAACCGCCGGCCGGCGGCGGTACTGAACGATGTGCGCTGCGGCTTTGTCTCGCCGCAGGCGGCGCAGCGCGATTACGGCGTTGCGATCACACAGGGCGAAGTCGATCCGCAGGAAACCGCCCGGCTGCGTGCGGCGATGCCCGGCGTGGAAGGCGAGCACTTTGACGTTGGCGCAGAACGCCGGGCGTTTGAAGCGCAGTGGAGCCGCGCGCGTTATCAATTACTGACCGAGTTTCTGGCTGTGGCGCCGGTCAGCTGGCGCCATTTCCTCAAGCACCAGGTGTTTGCCGCCGTGCAGGCCGGTGAGTTTGCCCATCTGCCGTTGGCGGAACAGATGGCGGCGCTGTTTGCTGAGTTGCGGCGGCGCTTCCCGGCTTTAGTCCAACATCGTTGTTAGATGGGGGAGGGGAAACCGACGCTGTATTTTAGGCGTGCTGGCCGGGTGATTTTATATCTGCACCGTTTCTCCCGGTTTTTTTGCTGCGCCCACTGGCCAGTCAAGGATGCCCGTGCATCCTTGATAATTATTTGGGGTATATGCCCACATAATACGAACTGCAACGGCATCATCGCTCGCGTTCCGCTCCAGTTGTGTCATTCCTCAGGTGTTCTTAATTAATTGATATCTAAGATAATCTATAATTTAAGTGTGTGAGGTGTCAGAGATACATAGGGTGAGTTCATCGACGAAAATTAAATTTTCACAAACATGAAGCATTAATGAAAAAAATATAAATTACTCTTATGCATAGGGCGTTGGTCGGCGCTAACCCCATTAGAAAAAATATAATTAACGTTGCTGACTGTGATGGCGGGACTTCGCCATACTATAAATAAAAGGTTACAACATGGAAAAGTTTTTGTTTTTGTGCAAATTTTTCAAAGAATCATCAAGCAATATAGCAAAGCGCCAGTTTATTACAATAATATCAATATCTATCGTAACCACCCTGTTATTTTCAGTGCAGCCAGTGATTATGTCTCATTTGGTTAATACGGTTGAGACAAAAGAATTCGGTTTATCTTTAGCGGTTATTATGCTTGCTATCAGTTACATTGCTCTGATGAGTATGAGAAAGCTTTCTGCAGCATTAAACTTTATCCTGATAACCTCATTGCGGAACAAGATTATCATCAGCATAACAGACAGTTATTTTAAAAGTCTGTTCAATTCAAATAAAATGAACAAAAATGAAAATACCGGTGATATAACGCAACGTTTAAACCAGGCTGTGGATGAGATGACGACCTTGCTTAGAAACATCTCGCACAACTTACTGCCTCCGCTATTGCAATTGCTTTTCAGTATTTCAATAATTTTAGTATCAGGTGATTTAATCGTCGCGTTACTATTCATTGTTTATTTCTTTATTTATCTGTATGCAAAGAAGACGTTAAACCCAAAGATTGTTAGCCTCTATTCCGATTTCTATTCTTCCTCAGTAAAAAAATACAGTATTATCACGGATAGCGTTAAGAACCTTGATGCAGTCAGAGTTTGTAATACTTATGGCTTTTTATTTGAAAGATATAAAAGACTACTGGACTCTATTGAAGAGAAACATGAGAGGTTGCTCAAGGCCGATTTTAGATTCTTGCTTATTGAATCGGTGTTAAACATATTTTTCTTCGGTACATCTTTTTTATTATCCCTTTATCGCGTAATAAACCAAGATATCACGCTTGGACATTTTGTTATGATATCTTCTTATATTATGCTGCTTGCGGGACCATTGGAAAACATTGGTTCTATGTATACAGCAATGCAAAAATCCACTGCATCGTTATATGATTTTATCAATGAGATGAGGGGGGCGACAGGAAAAATACTTTGCACCAGGAAGGTTACCCCATGCGAAAACATATCAATCACACTGTCAGATATCCTGTTTTCATATGAAAAAAACGATACTTACGCAATCAGTGATATGAACATAGTGCTATTGAATCCAGGTTTCTATACTTTAACCGGCCCCAGTGGTGCGGGGAAAAGCACGCTAGCGAAATTGATTGCTGGGGAGTTGCCCCCTGACTCGGGAAACATCTATTTTAACCATGTAGAAACACGGGAACTATCAGATGAAGAGCGTGCGGAAATAATATTTCATGTCTCGCAGAATGATTACATTTTCATGGACACCCTGCGCTTTAATTTGCAAATAGCTTGCCCGAGTGCATCTGATGAAAAACTACTTGCAGCATTGAAACTTGCTCAACTGAACGATATCCCCTGCAACGATCCTGCTGCATTGTTAGATATAAAAATCGGAGATAATGGTATGACCCTCTCTGGCGGGCAGCGTCAACGCCTGTCGTTGGCCAGACTGTTTTTGCGTCAGCCTCAGGTCATCATTCTCGATGAAGTCACTTCTTCGCTTGATATGGTGAATGAAAGAGAAGTACTGAAAAACATCAAAGCGGCCTACCCACTTTCCATCGTTATCAATATCAGTCATAGGCGCTCAACGTTTGATTACTCCGATGAAATTATCGTTTTAGATCAAGACGGTATTGTAGACCGAGGCGATTTGGCATCGCTAGCCAACAGAAATATTTATATTCAATCTATTCTGCACAAAAATTTATCAGACGCCGCTGGATGATGCCGGTTTTGCAACGTCTCAAGAAGCGCAAGATCTGGTGATGGGGTTTGAGGCCTAATGGAACGAAAATCTACGGTAAGACCATCATTAGGGCTTTATCCACTTTTTCGAGCGCGTTCAGAATTCTGTGTCACGTTAAAAAGACCACAGCATCATCAGGTTACTTTGCCCGGCATTGCGGGCATAAATTCATGTTGTCATGTGAGTCTCCTCTGGCTGAGCGTTTATTCACTTAGGCGCGTGTCCTCTATTGCTAGGTAAGATCAGTTTTTTAAAAGGCGTAAGCCACGCTCAAATTACCGCTGTATCCGTGGCTGTCGCCACTGCTTGCGACTTCAGCTTGTCCACCAAGGTTCAGGCTCAGCGCGCCACGCGTCATGCTCATACTGGCTCCGGCGTTGACCATATGGCGGCTATTGAAGGAGGAATTCTGCCCGATCTCGTATTGATAAACCTGCCCGCTGGTATGTACCGAGGGGCCGCTGAAGCTATGTTCATAGCCGATATTTACCGCAGGTGTGAAGGTCCAGCTTCCGCTGTTTTGCGGATGAAATGCGAGGCTAATATTGGCAACGCCGCTGGCGTTATTTTCACTGACGCGATCGACGTCGAGCGCTAGTTCGCTGCCGCTCTCGTGAAAGGCGTCCATTCGCAGATGGGTCAATCGGGTGCCGACGGAATACTCGATGCTGGCGAAGTCGAGTGGACTCACGTAGCCGAGACGCAGTGTGCCGCCAACCAGCTGGCCATGGGTATCGCCGATGGCAGTACCCAACCCACCATTCATCCGTCGCGTACTGCTATAGTCGATCCAGCCCGCGTTAAGATCGGCGGCAGCAAAGAAGCCATGATTGAGATCCTCGAATGCATAGCGACCGCCGATCCCCAGCAGAGTGGTATTGGCATCCGCATCGGCGTTAGCGCTGGCCAGTGAGCCCCAGCTATATCCCAGGGTGCCGTAGCCGCTAAACTGCGAGTTAACCCGCAGGTTATAGCCCAGCAACGTGCCGGTAGTATGTTCATTGCTGCTGGCGGCGCGGGCAGAGCCATCGGTGCCCAGATAGCCACTAAGCCCGGTCAGCCACAGTTTTCCTTCCCCGTCCCGCATCTGGCGGCTATCGATATTCGGCGTCAGCGCCCTGTCTAATCGTGAACCGCTACGCAGCAAATAGCTGGCGGCGTCCGCGTAGATCTGCCCGCCGACCTGAGACTCAACCCCGCCCAGGGTTCCGGCATCAATCGCCGATTGTAGATAATAGTTATAGTCGGTGTAACGACCCGATAGCTCGCTGTTTTGCAGAGCGTTAAGCAGTACCGCGCCCTGTGCCGCATTCCCCAGCAGCTCGCTTTGCCCCGGAAGCTGGCTGTACTGCACCATTTTGCCGCGCAGGACGTAGATCGTTTCCTGCGACAGCCCCAGACCTTGCTTTAGATAGTTATCAACCGAACCATACTGGCGGGTAATTTCATCCAGTCCGGCCTGCAGATAGCTGGCATCGACGCCCAGCAGTGGCTCGTAAATCGCGGCCATGGCCGGTGGCATCATCGCCAGGGTCGCTCCAATACGCTGACGGGTGTAATCGTTGGTGGCGAGGTAGTTTTCCATCATGGTTGCCTCGTCGACACCGGCAATGCTTAGCAGCATGGCGGCGGTCCAGCCGGTGCGGTCCTTGCCCGCGGTACAGTGGAATAGTGCTGCACCGTCAGCGCTGGCCAGATCGTTAAACAGCGTGGTGAACTGCGCGCGCATCCCAGCATCGCTGACAAAAGAGACGTTGGTCTGCTGCATCAACGCTTTTGCTTCAGCGGCGCTGCTGAAGGTAATTGAAGTAATGTTACTGCCCGAAACCGCGTTGCCTATGATATCAATATTCGTATACGTCGCTCCGTCCGGCAGCACGTCCGGGCTGCTGGCGATTTCGCTGGCGGTGCGTAAATCATAAACATCGCTGATACCGAGCGTGCTGAGTGTTGCCTGATCCGCGGCGGATAATGTCAGAGCATTAGAACGATAAAAGACGCCGGTACGCATGGTGCCGTCGTGGCTGGTGGTATAAATCGACGAGGTGCCAGCGATATCGCGAAAATTATCCATCGTGGCGAGCGTGGGTGTATCTATTGGCGCAGCGTATAAGACGCTCGAGACGGCAGTGGCGACCAGAGAGACAGTAACAGGAATATAGCGAATCAAAATAAGCCTCGATAAATATGGTTTGTCATTCGTTATTTATTAAAGCTTGGAATTATGAGGGGTGATTGTGGCGGAAATATTTCTGTAGCCGCTGTTTTGAAAAAGTAATAGGAGCCTGTCCGTAATTCTGTGTCACTGCCAGCGTATTAAACGTGATCGTTCAAGCGCTCACCGAACTCGATAATAAAACGGCTCATCGCCAGCCGCCAGTTCTGGATCGGCATACTCTATTTTTTGAAGCGTCCTTAATCGCCAGATAAATGACTTTTCGCACTGAGTCGTCTGTCGGGAACACGTTGCGCTTTTTGATGGCTGTGCGGATAACGCTGTTCAGCGACTTAATGGCATTCGTGGTGTAGATAGCCTTGCGGATATCGGGCGGATAGCCGAAGAACGTATTTGTGCAGTGTTGTACATAAAGCAAAGGGGCTAACCTTTCGATTAACCCCTTGATATATTTGGAATGTTTGGTCGGCATGAGAGGATTCGAACCTCCGACCCCCGACACCCCATGACGGTGCGCTACCAGGCTGCGCTACATGCCGACGCGATGGCAACAGTCTACCGTTTCCCACTGGTAATGCAAGCAGCTAACAAACTGATTGCGTTAGTTTTAAGCAGTTAATTGGCGATAAAGCGTTTTACGTCGGTTAATACCTGCAGCAGCAGGGCGAGCTGCGGTTTTTCGCCTTTTATTTCACGATCGTTTTCGTCATATGCCCGGTAAGTGCCATTGCTGTCCAGCACGATGGTTTGCGTTGGGGTGGTGATAATCAGCTGATTGTTATCGCCGGTGGCCAGCCAGTTGTTTTTACGCTGCGCGGTAAACAGATCTTCACCCTGCGAATAGTCTTTGGGCGGCGTTTGCACGTGCAGCAGGCGCTGCATCAGCGTATACATCACGTCATTGTGGCCGGTCAGCTTGTTGATGGCCTGCGCCGGCGTGCCTGGCCAGTGGATAATCAACGGCACTTTGAGCTGCTGTTGATTGAAGCTGCTGCCCGCGCCCCAATTACCGTGGCCGTTGTCATCAAACTCAACGCCGTGCTCTGCGGTGATCACCACCACGGTTTTCTCCAGCAGCCCGCGCGCTTTCAGCGTATTCAGCACCTGATTGATTTGCTCATCAGCATCCTGCGCCCCGGCGCGATAGCGCTGGATAAAGGCGGCTGGCGCCTGAGCACCGGTTAACGGCCCGGCGCCGCGGAAGTTGATGTAAGAGAACCACGGTGTGCTGCCGTTTTGCTCTGCCAGCCAGTGCTGCCACTGCTGGCGGGTGTCTGCATCGCTTTGCACCCGCGGCGCTGGCAGGGTGAAGTCTGTCAGCAGGGCCTGGCGATACAACGCGGCATTAAAGCCGTTTGATGAGAACAGGCCGAACTGGTAGCCCTGCGCGCCGAGCGCGCCGATCAGCGCCGAAGGCTTACGCGCGGCCAGCACGCTATCCAGATAGGTTGGAGAGATCCCATAGAACAGGCCGAACAGCCCGGTATCCGGGCGGTTGCCAGAGCTATAGTGATCCATGAAGTGAACGTTTTCTTGCGCAAAACGGGTGACGGCCGGCATATCCTGCGCCATGTCCTGGTTGCGCACACTGTCGACGACGATCATCAACAGGTTGTAACCGCTGCCTTTGTCCCGGTAGCTGAGATCGCTCAAGGGATACTCCACCGTAACGGCCTCTGGGTTGCCTTGCTGCATCAAACGGCGTTCATATTCTTGCTGATCGAGCAGCCCGTGTTTTTCCAGGAACTTACGCGCTGTCATCGGGTAAGACAGCGGCAGGTTGGCGCGCTGCATGGTGATCGGCCGGTAGAAATTGGCGTCGGCCCAGATATACATCAGGTGCGAAGCTGAAAACGCCGCGATAAACAATGCGGCCAGCGGTTTGCCGAAGTGATGGCGGTTCAGGCTGCGCAGCTTTTGCCAGCTCCAGGTGCCAAACAACATCTCTATCAGGAAAATGATCGGCACACAGATGAACATCAACTGCCAGTCGCGCGCCGCCTCGCCTTGATCCGGATTGACCACCAGTTCCCAGACAACCGGGTTAAGGTGCAGATGGAAGTGGGTAAAGACTTCGCTGTCGACCAGCAGCAGCGTTAAGCCGGCGGTCGCCAGCGCGGCGGAAAGAAAACGCAGTAGCCGCTGCGACATCACCACGAAGGTGAGCGGGAAGATAATCAGCAGGTAGGCGGCAAAAACAATAAAGCTGAAATGCCCCAACAGGCTGACGATGGCGTATACGCGCCCCAGCAGCGAAGAGGGCCAGTCGGTGACAAACAGGTAGCGGCTGCCCAGGCCCAGGCTGAGTAGGATATTGAACAGGGCGAACCAGTGCCCCCAGCTAATCATCTGGGAGACTTTTTCACGATAACGCTGACGGTTTGTCACCATAAATAGTTTTTAATGCGCTTTGTCTTCACGAATAGAAGCCTGCAGGGCTTCAGCAAACGATCTTGCCAGGGTCTTCCGCTGGGCGGGAGAAATGCTGGTGTTGATCAGATTGGTTACCATATTGCCCAGCACCATCAGGGAAAGATCGGTAGGGGCATGGTGTTTTTCAAGTACGTTGACCAACTCTGTGAGCAGTTGTTCAACGTGTTCGTCACTATAACGGGATGATTGTGGCATAAAGTTGTGCTCAAAACCTGACAAAGTCACCTATCTTACCGTATAGGGCCGTGATTTTCCGCTCTTTTATCGTAGGCTGATGGTTAAGCAGGAGCGCATTTGGTTAACGCGTGTTCGGCTGGCCGCCGCCGGCTCATCGGCCTTTGCCAGCCAATCCGGGCCGGTTTGTGATCGGATTTCATTGCAGCGGCCAGCCGACAGTGCTTGAATACGCGCTCAAAGAACAGGAGGATTTATCATGAGTCTGGATCTCGACCAGGTTGCTCTGCACCAGTTAGTAAAGCGCGATGAACAAACGCTGGATGTCGTGCTGCGCGATTCGCTGCTGCCCGCCAATGCCGCAGTAGAAGAGATGATGGCGGAACTGCATCGCGTCTATAGCGCTAAAAGCAAGGCATACGGCCTGTTCAATGAAGACAGCGAGCTGGCGACGGCGCTGCGCAGTTGCCGGAAAGGCGATGAAGATTTCCTGGCGTTCAGCCGTGCCGCCACCGGGCGTTTGCGTGATGAACTGGCCAAGTATCCGTTTGCCGAAGGCGGCGTTGTGCTGTTTGCCCAATATCGCTACCTGGCCGTGGAGTATTTGTTGGTGGCCGTGTTGAACAGCTGCAACAGTATGCGGGTTAACGAAGAGCTGGATATCAGCTTGACCCACTATCTGGATATCAACCATGCCGATATTGTGGCGCGTATCGATCTGACCGAGTGGGAAACCAACCCGGAGTCGACCCGTTACCTAACGTTTTTACGTGGGCGCGTGGGGCGCAAGGTTTCAGATTTCTTCATGGATTTCCTGGCAGCGGCAGAAGGGCTGGATACCAAAGCGCAAAACCGCGGCCTGCTGCAGGCGGTGGACGATTATTGCGCCGATGCCCAACTGGATAAAAACGAACGCCAGGCCGTGCGCCAGCAGGTGTACAGCTACTGTAATGAGCAGTTGCAGGCCGGGGAAGAGATTGCGCTGCAGGCGCTTTCCAAAGAGCTGGAGCCGCACGGCGAAAAGGATTTTGTGCAGTTTTCCAGCGAGCAGGGCTACCAGCTTGAAGAGAGCTTCCCGGCCGATCGCAGCACGCTGCGCCAACTGACCAAGTTTGCCGGCAGCGGCGGCGGGATCAGCATTAACTTTGATGCTCTGTTGCTGGGTGAGCGCATTTTCTGGGATGCGGCAACCGATACGCTAACGATCAAAGGCACGCCGCCGAACCTGCGCGATCAGCTGCAGCGCCGTTTAACCGGCGGCAGCAACTAACCTGAATATTACTGGGGCGAATCGCTTCGCCCTGCTACCTGCGCAACCGGGCTTTGCCGGACGGCAGGCAATAAAAAACGCCGCAGATGCGGCGTTTTTTACTTCGGCGTCCCGAAACACAAAGCTCGATAGCGTTGCGATTAAACGCGAACGAAGTCGATGTGGGTCAGTTTTGGCTTGAACGCGTGGCGCTGAACAGCCTGAACTTTAACTTTGGTTTCTTTACCGTCGATAACCAGAACGATAGGCTCACCATAGAAACCAGGCTTGGCTTCCATGTTTTTCACAGAATCGTGATCCAGTTCGATGGAGATTGCAGCGTCTTTGCCACCGTAAATGATAGCTGGGAATTTGTTTGCTGCACGCAGGCGGCGGCTCGCACCCTTACCCTGCTCTTGACGTACTTGTACATTGATAGTGAACATTGTTTTTTCTCTTAAAAGAAAATTTACCCTGCTACAGGCGACCCAGTAACAGGTTCGATAACTCGCCTTTACGCCGGGAGACCCGGGTAAAGCGGGCGGCATTTTAACGGAAAGCCACTTCAAGGGCAATGAAAACCTGCCGGCGGCGCTTAGCGTAATTCGTTGGCGCGGCGGAAACGGCCCTGATAATCGAACACTTTTTCCCGCACCTGCCAGAACTGGCCGCGCTTGCGTGCGACGACAAAATCCGGATGGCGCAGCAGCGCCTGCTGTTTAAGCACGTCTTCGGCGTTTTGCCACGGGAACGGCACGCCCGGCGCGCGCTGATGCGGGCGCAGGAACAGCATCTCGAAGGCTTTGCGCTGTGCTGGCGTTTGCAGGCGGAAACGCTCGCTGGTGCTGGTGCCGTCTTCGTCAAAGTAGGTGGCTTTCAGCCATTCGCCCTTGCCGTCGCGCCCGCTGTCCAACGCCATGCCGCCGCAGCGCAGCACCAGGGCATCTTTGAGCTTCAGCGCCGCCTTCAGCATGTCATCCGGATCGACAAGCACCTCTTGGCACTGGTGGCAACGGCGTGCGGCGATGTCGTTTTCCGCGCCGCAGTGCGGGCAGTTTTTGAAACGGAAACGGTAATCACACTGTTCGCGTTGCCCCTCGTCATCTTCCAGCCACCCCTGGCAGCGGCGGCCATAGTGCTCAATGATGGCGCCGCTTTCGGTGCATTTTCCCCAGAATAGATTGGCGAAGCCGCAGGCGGGGCAGAACACTTGCACCGGCTGGCTGTCGCGGTGCGGCTTGCTGGCGCCGACTTCCGGCGTGAACAGATCGTGCGGATTACCGGCATAATCGAGGATCAGGCAGTCTTTTTTATCGGGGGCCAGCCGCAAGCCACGCCCAACGATCTGCTGATACAGGCTGACGGATTCGGTGGGGCGCAAAATGGCGATCAGATCGACATGCGGCGCGTCAAAGCCGGTGGTCAGGACGGCGACGTTGACCAGATAGCGCAGCCGTTGTTGTTTAAAGGCTTCGATCAACGCATCGCGTTCAACGGCCGGCGTTTGCGCGCTGACCAACGCCGCTTCGCCGGCCGGCAACAGGCCATGGATCTCGCCGGCATGCTCCACGGTGGCGGCGAAGATCATCACTCCTTTGCGGTCTTCCGCGTATTCGACAATCTGGCTAATGATGTGTGGAGTGATGCGGTTTTGTTGTTTTAACTCGCGGTTGAGATCCGTTTCGCTAAACAGCCCGTTGCTATTGGCCTGCAAACGGCTGAAATCGTACTGCACGATCGGCATATCCAGGCGCTCCGGCGGCACCAGATAGCCGTGTTTGATCATATAGCGTAGCGGCAGCTCATAAATGCAGGTGCGGAATAACGTGCTGCCGTCGCCCCGGACCATGCCATGATAATGGTATTGGTAGATCCAGCCTTTGCCCAAACGGTAGGGCGTCGCCGTCAGGCCCAGCAACCGTAGCTGTGGGTTGCCGCGCGTGAGGTGCTGGATAATCTGCTGGTACTGGCTGCCATCGTCATCGCTGATACGGTGGCACTCGTCGATAATCAGCAGCGAGAAAGCGCCATCGAACAGCGCCAGGTTGCGCGCCACCGACTGCACGCTGCCAAACACCACCTTGCCCGCGCTTTCTTTCTGTTGCAGGCCGGCGGCGAAAATATCGGCTTCTAGCCCGTAGGCGCAATATTTGGCGTGGTTCTGCGCCACCAGCTCCTTAACATGAGCCAATACCAATACCCGCCCACGTGCGCGTTTGGCCAATTCGGCGATCACCAGGCTTTTCCCGGCGCCGGTGGGCAGGACGATTAACGCAGGCTCGGTGGATTTGCGGAAATGCCCGATAGTGGCTTCAACCGCTTCTAACTGATAGGGGCGTAGGGTAAATGCCATGTATGAATGCCGCTTGCTGGTCGGGGCCGCCGGGGCCGTTTGTGGCTCACGGAATGTGGGCATTGTTCCCTTGGCGGCGGAAAACTTTTCGCTATTATGCCTTCCCGGCCGCATTGGTGCGAGTTTCCCTCACCCTAACCCTCTCCCTGAGGGAGAGGGGACGATCGGCGTCGGCGGTGAGTGCGGAACCAGAGGGAGGATTTTCCCTCACCCTAACCCTCTCCCAGAGGGAGAGGGGATGTACGGCGTTGGGGTTGGCAATGGGCACGGGCGCTCCCTCTCCCCTTGGGAGAGGGAAGGGGTGAGGGAAGGGTAGCAAAAGCCGAGAGAACATTAACTGCTGGGAGGCAGCGTTTTCCACCGTTATACTCGTGGCGGCCCCCATAGATTTTTTACCGATCGGGCTGTGCCCGCCATTATACACGGGCGCAGCCTGGCACTTTCTGGCCCCGCCATGCAGCGGCAGGGCGTTGTGTTTTAGCAGTATGATCAACACGATCACAATAACGGCAGGCAAAGTAGACTCAATGCGACTGGACAAGTTTTTATCTCAGCAATTAGGTATCAGCCGTGCGCTGGTAGTGCGTGAACTCCGTGCAAAGCGCGTTACCGTGGATGGCGAGGTGGCGAAAAGCGGCGCCATGAAACTGGCGCCGGAGCAGGAAGTGGCCTTTGATGGCAACGTGCTCCAGCAAATGAACGGCCCGCGTTACTTTATGCTCAACAAACCGCAGGGCTACGTGTGTTCCACCGAAGATCCCGATCATCCCACGGTGCTCTATTTTCTTGATGAACCGGTGGCTTATAAGCTGCATGCGGCTGGGCGACTGGATATTGATACCACCGGCCTGGTGCTGATGACCGACGACGGCCAGTGGTCGCATCGTATCACCTCGCCGAAGCATCACTGCGAAAAAACCTATCTGGTTACGCTGGAGCAACCGCTGGCGGAAGATACCGCACAGCGCTTTGCCGCCGGCGTGCAGTTGCATAATGAAAAAGATCTCACCAAGCCGGCCCAGTTGGAAAAGCTGGAGGATACCCTGGTGCGCTTGACGATCAGTGAAGGGCGTTACCATCAGGTAAAACGCATGTTTGCCGCCGTGGGCAACCGGGTGGTTGAACTGCACCGTGAACGCATTGGCGCCATCGCGCTGGATGACGATCTGGCGCCGGGGGAATATCGCCCGCTGACTGAGGAAGAAATCGCCAGCGTTGGCGCCCCGCACCTGCAAGATTAAGGCGAATTGCGTTTTCTGCCCGGCCAGCCGGCTGGCCGGCATAAAAAATAATCCTGCTAATAAATTGCAAACGAATCACTGTGTATTTTTTGTTAAAATGGCGCCCGTTTAGCGGGTGCTGTTCACCTGCCAACCCTTTAATTTCTTTTCATACTCCACGTGGTGTTTACTTTTTTCAAACCAAAATTCAAATAGTTATCCATTCCTCCTCAAATCGCCTTATGGGTGCTTGTTTATTTTCTGTAAAAATATGGCGATTAAAAAGTAACGCCAATGCAAGAAAAAAGGTTGAGATCCGGCGGTGAAAGGGGTACATATAACGCAAAAATGCGAGCTGAGTCGCAAAATGCTGTACAGGCAACGCGGATGATTGCCGCAGCAGCGAACGGCAAACGCGGGATAAAGGTTATTCTTGTGTATTAATTGTTGCTAATAAGTAAAATTATGGCCATTAGGATAATTCACCGCGGCTATACTTTAGTGAGTCAGTAACGCGTACTTCACTTTTTCAACCTAGGGATTTCACGTGGACAGTATCCAACTTTCGGTGGTGCACCGCTTACCGCAAAGTTATCGTTGGCTATCGGGCTTTACCGGCGTCAAGGTGGAACCGATGCCGCTGAACGGCATAGACGAAGATAACAATCTGATTGGCTTGAAGTTGCTCAGCCATGATGGTTGCGATGCGTGGCAGGTAATGCATCAGTTGAATCTGTCTTTGCAAGAAATTCAGGTCGATTGCGCCGTGGTGGAATGGGAAGGGGAACCTTGCCTGTTTGTTCATCGCAGCGATGAAAGCGCCACCCTCTGCCGGTTAAAAAACGTCGGGGCGGCGATCGCCGAGCCGGTAAGCGCCCAATATCCTTTCTAACCCCGCTGCGTTACTCAGCCAATTGCAATAATTGCTGCGTATAGGCCGCCGTGGGGGCATTGAAGATTGCCCGGCAATCGCCCTGTTCCACCACTTCCCCCTGGCGCAGCACAATCACCTGATGGCACAGCGAACGCACCACCTGCAAATCGTGGCTGATAAACAGGTAGGCCAGCCCGTGCTGCCGTTGCAGCGATTTCAGCAGCAGCAGGATCTGCGCCTGCACCGATTTATCCAGCGATGATGTAGGCTCATCCAAAATCAGCAGCTTTGGCTGCAAAATCAGCGCGCGGGCGATGGCGATACGTTGGCGCTGGCCGCCTGAAAATTCATTCGGGTAGCGGTGGCGCAGCGCCGGATCCAACCCCACTTCCGTTAGTGCGGCAATCACCCGCTGCTCGCGCTGTTCGGCGCTAAGCTGCTGGTGCACCTCCAACCCTTCGGCCACAATCTGCAGCACGTTAAGCCGCGGATTAAGGGCGGAATAGGGATCTTGAAATACGATCTGTATCTGGCTACGGAACGGCTGCATTTGCTTCATGTTGAACTGGTGCAGCGGTTGGCCGTTAAACCAGATGGTGCCCCGTGAAGCGAGCAAGCGCAACAGGGCCAGCCCGGTGGTACTCTTGCCAGAGCCGGATTCGCCCACCAGCCCCACGCTCTCGCCCGCCCGGAGTTCAAAGCTCAGGTTTTTCAGCGCGTAGTGTTCGGCAACGGTGCGGCGCAGCAAGCCACGTTTTATCGGGAAGCTGACCTGTAGGTTCTCCACGCGCAGCAACGGCGGTTCATCGCCGGGGCCGGCGGCCGGCAGCGGCAACGGTTCACCGACGTTTTCCGCCGCCAACAGTTGCTGGGTATAGGCATGCTGTGGTGCCTGGAACAGCCGATCTCGCGCGCCTTGTTCAACGCATTGCCCCTGGCGCATCACGGCCACGTTGTCTGCCAGGCGGCGCACGATATTCAGGTTATGGGTAATAAACAGCAGCCCCATGCCCATTTCCTGCTTCAACTCTTGCAGCAAACGCAGGATCTGCGCCTGAATGGTGACGTCCAGCGCGGTGGTCGGTTCATCGGCGATCAGCAGCTTCGGCTGGGTCAGGGTGGCCATGGCGATCATCACGCGTTGGCGTTCCCCGCCAGAGAGCTGATGCGGATAATCTTTCAGCCGGCTTTTGGCATTGTGGATCCCCACACGATCCAGATAGTGAATGATTTCGCCGCGCGCCGCTTCACGCCCCATCCCACGGTGCAGTGCCAACACTTCGGCCAGCTGTTTTTCGATGGTGTGCAGGGGATTGAGCGACACCATCGGTTCCTGGAAGATCATGGCGATCTGGTTGCCACGCACTTTGCGCAATGCACTTTCTGGCGCGTGCAGCAGGGATTGGCCGCCAAACAGAATATCGCCGCGCGGGTAGACCACCGGCGGCGCGGGCAGCAGCCGCAGCACCGACAGCGCGGTTACGCTCTTGCCGGAGCCGGATTCGCCGACCAGCGCCAGCGTTTCGCCCTGCTCAACCTGCAGCGAGATGCCGTTGACCACCGGGCTAAGCTCGCCCCCCTGGCGGAAGGCGATGTGGAGCTCCTCAATGGAAAGCAGTGGGGATGTAGCCATATTAATGCGCCTTGCTGGGATCAAAGGCATCGCGTACCGCTTCGCCGATGAAAATTAATAACGAAAGCAGCAGGGCCAGCACGATAAAGGCGGTAATGCCAAGCCAGGGCGCCTGCAGGTTATTCTTGCCTTGCAGCAGCAGTTCGCCCAGCGAAGGCGAACCGAGCGGCAGGCCGAAACCAAGGAAATCAAGTGAAGTGAGGGTGGTTATTGAGCCGCATAGAATAAACGGCAGGAACGTCAGCGTCGCCACCATGGCGTTTGGCAGCATATGGCGGTACATGATCACCCGATCGGCAACTCCCATGGCGCGGGCGGCGCGAATATAGTCGTAATTGCGGGTGCGCAGGAACTCGGCTCGCACCACCCCGACCAGGCTCATCCAGCCAAACAGAATAGTGATCGCCAGCAGCCACCAGAAGTTGGGCTGCACAATGCTGGACAGCAAAATGATCAAGAACAGCGTCGGCATGCCCGACCACACCTCAATGAAGCGTTGCCCCCACAGATCGATCCTGCCGCCGTAATACCCCTGAATCGCGCCGGCGAAAATGCCGATCAGGCTGGAAAACAGCGTTAGCGCCAGGCCGAACAGCATGGAAATACGGAACCCATACAGCACCCGGGCGAGCACATCGCTGCCGTTGCTGTCGGTGCCAAGCAGGTTATGGCGCGAGGGCGGGGAAGGGAAGGGCACATCGGTGGCGAAATTGATGGTGTCGTAGTTATAGCGAATCGGTGCCCAGATTGCCCAACCGTGATTTTCGATCTGTTGCTGGATAAACGGATCCTGATAGTCCGTGGTGGTGTGCAACTGGCCGCCAAAGGTGGTTTCACTGTAGTTGACCATAAAGGGCTGATAGAAACGCCCTTCATAACGCACCAGCAGGGGTTTATCGTTGGCGATCAGGTTGGCGGCCAGGCTGAGCACGAACAACACCAGGAAAATCCACAGTGACCAGTAACCGCGGCGGTTGCTGCGAAAACGCGCCCAGCGCGCCTGATTGATCGGGCTTAAACGGCTCATTGGCGTGCCTCGAAATCAATGCGCGGATCGACCAGGGTGTAGGTGATGTCGCTGACGATATTCAGCAGCAGGCCGATCAGGGTGAAAATATACAGCGTGCCGAACATCACCGGGTAATCACGCTGGAGGGTGGCATCATAGCCCAGCAGGCCCAGCCCGTTGAGAGAGAACATCACCTCAATCAGCAGGGAGCCGGTAAAAAACATGCTGATAAACGTGGCCGGGAAGCCGGCAATTACCAGCAGCATGGCGTTGCGGAACACGTGGCGATAAAGGATCTTTTTTTCATCCAGCCCTTTGGCGCGCGCGGTGATGACGTATTGTTTGCGGATCTCATCAAGAAAGGAGTTCTTGGTCAGCATGGTTAACGCGGCAAAACCGCCGATCACCGTCGCCAGCACCGGCAGCGTAATGTGCCACAGATAGTCGGTGATTTTGCTGTACCAGGGCAGGCTGTCGAAATTGCTTGAAACCAGCCCGCGCAGCGGGAACCAGTCAAGGTAGCTGCCGCCGGCGAACAGCACAATCATCAGGATGGCAAACAGGAAGGCCGGGATGGCATAGCCGATAATAATCAGCCAACTGCTCCAGGCATCAAACGCGCTGCCGTTGTGAATGGCCTTGCGGATGCCCAGCGGGATCGACACCAGGTAGATGATCAGCGTGCTCCACAGCCCCAGGCTGATGGAAACCGGCAGGCTTTGGCCCACCAGTTGCATCACCGATGCGCCGCGGAACAGGCTATCGCCGAAATCCAGGCGCATATAATCCCACAACATGGTGAAATAACGCGTGTGCAGCGGCTTATCAAAGCCGTAGCGCTGGGTAATTTCGGCGATCACTTCAGGATCCAACCCGCGCGATCCCCGGTAGTGGCCTTCGCCCGCATTGCCGACGCCGGCTTTGGCATGGCCGAGCCCTTCGCTGACCCCACCGCCGCTAAAACCGCTGTGCTGGCCCAGCTCAATGGCGGCAATCGCCTGGTCCACCGGCCCGCCGGGGGCGATTTGCACGATGAAAAAGTTGATGGTAATAATGGCCCATAGGGTGGGGATCACCAGCAATAGTCTGCGTATCAGGTAAGCGGCCATCACCGGCTCCTTTAGTGTTGCTGTGCCGGCAAACGTGCCGCTTTGTTGACGTCATACCACCAGTTTTCAAAGCCAACGGCGTAGGCCGGGCGAATGGATGGCATGGAGAATTTGTCCCAGTAGGCGAAGCGATCGTGGTTGGAGTACCACATTGGCAGCATAAACATATTCCAGGTTAATACCCGGTCCAGCGCGCGCCCCAGCGGCAACAGCGCGGCTTCATCCCCCTGGCTTTTCAGGATTTGCGCCAACAGTGCGTCAACCGCCGGATCGCTGACGCCCGGTGAGTTATAGCTGGAGTTGATGTAGTGGGTGCCCCAATACATCTCCAGATTGGCGTTGGGGAACGGCATCGCCGGATAAACGGTTGGCATCATGTCGAAATCGCGTTCGCGCATCCGGCGGGTGTACTGGGTAACGTCTATTTCGCGGATTTCCATGGTGATCCCCAGCCGCTGCAGGTTGTGCTTGAAGGGAAGCACGTACTGGAAATTGCTGCCGCTTAACAGCATCAGTTCGAAGACAAAGGGTTTGCCGGTTTTGCTGTTGATCAGGCGCTGGTTCTTCACCTCCCACCCGGCTTCCTGCAGCAGTTGGGTGGCCTTCAACAGGTTTTGCCGATCGTAACCGCTGCCATCGGTGCTTGGGGGCTGGTAAATCTGGTTGAATACCTCCGGCGGCACCCGATCTTTAAGCGGCGCCAGCACCGCCAGCTCCGCAGCATCGGGGTAGCCACTGGCCGCATAGGGGGTGTTCTGGAAATAACTGCGGGTGCGCTGATAGGCATTGTAGTACAGCGCTTTGTTCATCCAGTCGAAATCAAACGCCAGCGTGATGGCTTCGCGCACCCGGCGGTCGGCAAAGATTGGCCGGTGGATATTAAACGCCAGCCAGCGGGTATTTTGCGCGGCCTGGTTGGTTTCATCCTGTTTGACGATGTAGTTACGTGCGAAGTTGCCCCCCTGGTATTGGGTCGCCCAGCTTTTGGGGGCGCTTTCGGTACGGAAGTCATACGCGCCGGCCTTGAAGGCCTCAAGCGCCACTTTGTCGTCCAGATAATAATCGTAGCGGAACGTATCGAAGTTAAAGCGCCCACGGTTCACCGGCAGGTTGGCTGCCCAGTAATCGCGCACCCGTTGGTAGGTGATGTATTGGCCGGCGCGGTAGCTGCTCACCTTGTAGGGGCCGCTGCCCAGCGGCGGCATTCCGAGCGGTTCGCTGAGATTGTGATCTTTCCAAAAGCTCTCCGGCAGTACCCGGGTACTGAGCAGGCTGAGCATTTTCTCCCTGTCGGCCTCCGGCAGTTCGATCCGCACCACCAGGCGGGAAATCGCTTTGACCTTTACCCCTTTGTAATAGACGCGGTACTGCGGCACGCCTTCGGTCATGAACTTGTTGAAGGTGAAGGCTACATCGGCGGCGGTGATCGGGCTGCCGTCCTGGAAACGGGCGCGCGGGTTGATGCTGAGCTCCATCCAGCGCATATCGGCAGGGTAGCGTGCCGATTCGGCGATTAATGGGTAGTAACTGGCGGGTTCATCGTCGGAGCTGGCGAACAGCGTGTCGTACAGATCGCCGGTGCTCTGGCCAGGAACGCCCCTGGAGGCAAAACGGTTAAAGTTGTCGTAGGTGCCGATAGCCGCCAGGCGCACGTCCCCGCCTTTTGGCGCGGCAGGGTTAACGTAGTCGTAGTGGGTGAAGTCGTTGGAATATTTGGGTTCGCCGAGCAGCGCGAAAGCGTAGCTTTCATTGATGGTTTCGGCGTGCAGAGCAAAACTGCATGCCGCAAACGCCAGGGCAGCAAAAACGCGCATCAACATATATACGGTAAGCTCCTGCTGTGTAAATAAAATTCGGCTGAACTGCTGCTTGATAAAATACACCCTAGCATAACACCCGATAACCCCTTACAGGGTAAAGAAAATTAAAGATCGCGGCCATTTTGCCAGGCTTGGGCAAATTCGGTGAAGGCATGAAGGCCGAGCGGTTTGCTGAAGTAATAGCCCTGCATATAGTTGACGCCTTGTTCCTGTAAGAAGGCAAACTGCTCTGCGGTTTCGACCCCTTCGGCGATGGTTTGCATATCCAGGCGCTTCGCCAGGGCGATCACGGCGTCCAGCACCGGGGTGGTTATGCTGTCCCGGCCGATGGCGTTGATAAAACCGCGATCGATCTTCAAATAATCCAATGCGAAGCGCTCCAGATAAATCAGCGCGCTGTGGCCGGTGCCGAAATCGTCAATGGCAATTTCAATCCCCTGGCTTTGCAGCCAGTTAAACACCGCCAGCGCATTGTCGACTTCCACCATGCCGCGTTCAGTGACTTCGAACACCGGTTTGCAATGATTGCGATCCATCGCCGCCAACAGCGGCTGTATATCCTGGAGGAATGCCGGATCGACCAGGTAGGAAGGGGGGAGGTTGATACCCATTTTGGCATCTTTCGGCAGCACCGGCGCCAGCGTGGGGAGGTCATGAATAATCAGTTCGAACAGGTGGCGGGTAAGCGGATCAATGAGCCCGTTGCTTTCGGCGTAGGGAATAAATACGTCTGGTGGGATCAGCCCTTCCGTGGGGTGCCACCAGCGGATCAGCGCTTCCATCCCCACCAACGCGCGGTCTGTGCAGGCAAATACCGGCTGGTATTCCACCACAAACTCACCGTGGCGTATGCCGTTAAGCAACGCGCGCTGCGGGCTCTGGTGCAGCAGGAGCATGTAATAAGCCAGCACGCCGATTAACACGGCCAAAACCAGGCTGCCCAGCAGGCTGAGCCGTATATCGTTCGATGTCAGGTTTTGGTTATAGAAGACAACGGCCAGCGGGTAATGTTTGATGGATAACCGATGGGCGTTGGTCTGGGGTAATTGTTCCACCGGCATTAACTGTGGGCTGAAGGTGGTTAATGCGCGGTTGCCCATAATAATCGCCAGCCCCGGCGCCCGATCGTCATGTGAGGAAAACAGCAAATACGGAGCCAGATCGATATCCAGGGTCGCCAATACGCCGCTGTCTTCACTGCCCGGTTGCTGTAGCCAGATAGCAGCCACCGGTTTGTCCGGGACGAACGGCGTGCCTTGTTGCAACTTCATATCCAGCGGCTGATGCCAGTTGATTTCCGGGTAAATTTCGCGCAGTTCCAACGCCATCTCGCCGGTAGCGGAAGAGCAATAGGCCACACCGTTTTTAATCAACAAGAAAGCGCGAACGCTGCTGGTAAATGCCGCCTTGTAGGTGAGTTCCGGCGTGATTGAAGCGCAGCTTTTTTGCGCCTGCGGCATAATTCCACGCATGACCGACGTCAGTTCATTGAGGTAAGTAATGGCGTACTGATGCGTACGTTCCTCGACCGAGTGCTGGTATTGCTCACGTAGTTGCTGAATCAGCAATAAAGCCACGGCGCTAAACACCATAAACGCCAACAGGGCAATCGCCCCGCAGTTAAACAAATTGCGCCGCTTTTGCGAAAGGTGCTGTGTGAAAGCTTGCTTTAAACTCATAAAACCATCCCCTGGTTAAGTATAAGGCTTTTTAATGATATCAAATAGACTTAATGCTTCCGTCAGCCTTTGTTATTTATTTGTATCAGTAGTGATCACATTTTAGATAACGCATCACCACATCGACAGTCATCTGACGATAATAAGCCAGTTTATCTTCCGCCGAGCGAGCGCTTTCGAATAACGTTTCGAAAGTATATTGATTAGCAGAATAATGAAAACACAACGAACTGATGATTCTGTGCAAATCCAGCGCGTTGACCTCGTCGGTAAAAAGCGTTAGCCGCTTGCCGCGCTGCAGGATCTCTTCCAGCGTTTGCAACGCGCTGCTGTTCAGTTGCCGGAGCTTCTCTGAACGGCGGGCATATTGCCCCCGTTGCATATTTTCCATGCTGATCAGGCGTATAAAGGCCGGGTGGCTGGCATGGTAGTTGAAATTGGCTTCGGTGAGTTGCCGTATGGCCTCTGCCGGCGGCTGGGTGGCGAGATTTAGCGCCAGTTCGTCCTGGCGGATATGGGTGTAGGCATATTCCAGTACGGCGATATACAGCGCCTCTTTGTTTTTGAAGTGATAAACCACCATTCGTTTAGTGGTGCCCGCCTGTTCAGCAATACGCTCCAGCCTGGCCCCTTTCAACCCGGCTTCGGAAAATTCGGCCAGCGCGCTGGCAAAGATACGTTGTTTCAGGCCGTCGGGATCGTTTTTACGCGGGTTTTTATGGGCGGTTTCGCGGTTAATGTTCAATGCAGGCGCCATGACATTTATCTTTCAGCAAAGAGAGGGGGCTTCCATTCAATCTAAGAGCCGGAAGGGGAAAGTGCAAATATGCCGTGAGACAGGCAAAATAAAAATGCCGCTTGGCTGCGGCATTTTTTATCGTTCAGGTAACGTAAGGGAGAGGGCGTTAACTGTTGGTCAGTACCCGCCGCGCTTCGCGGTAGCGTTTATTCCAGTAGTTGTCACTCAGGCTTGAAATCATCACGCCGCTGCTGGTGGAGGCATGCACGAACTGATCGTTGCCTAAATAAATGCCGACGTGGCGCCCGGTTGAGCCAGCGCGGAACAAGACGAGATCGCCAGGGCGAAGCTTGGTGCGCAGAATTTTCTTGCCAAGATCTTCTTGTTCGTAGGTGGAGCGGGGCAGGTCCATACCAAACTGTTCACGGAAGGTGCGCTGTACAAAGGCCGAGCAATCGATGCCACGTTTGCTTTCGCCACCTAACCGGTAGCGGACGCCTTTCCAACTCGCATACTGATCCATGATTTTTGATTTGATATCAACGTTACGCACCATGGCTTCGAATTCATCCTGAGAGGCTTGCAGTAAAAGGCCATCGCGGTCATTAACTGCACGCATCTCAGTTTGTGCGTTATCAAGATTCGAAGTGTGGTTTGAACTACAGGCGGAGAGTATAACCGCAGCGGCGATTGCAGGGGCAATCCGCCAAATATATCTCAGGAACGGTTGAGATTTGACCATTATTATCGTTTTCCCTTTTTGTCCTTAACGACAAAAGTCGCTACCTGAAAATGCCAAACTGAACGAGCCTAATGCGCTGCTGCTGTATCGACAATCGGTTATCTACCAAATTGTGCTGGAACGCACATTTTTAGTTGATTTGAGGGCGAGCCGTGCTAAAGCAGATACATTACGCCCGAGATTACCGGAAGCCATAGGCGATTGCGAGCCTTTTTCACCCCTTTTTTATATGAATTTGTGATGTAACACAGCGGGATGCGTTATAACCGATTGCCAAATACCTGGCCGGTGGCTGGATAATAAACTACTTAATATTCAATTGGTTGTTTTTTATTCGCTGTGAGTATCGGCAGCAAAGGGGGCGGTGGAAAATGCTTTAGCAAAACTTCTTGTTACAACATGGTCAAAAGTTAAACTTACCATGCGGGAAGCCGCGCATTATCGCCATTGCGGCGTAAATGGCGCCGTAGTGTCCTTTTTGAATAATGATTACCCGGCCTGGGTTTTTACCCAGGCTGATTTTTTATTGATATTGGATTGAAATCGTTTTGTTAATAAAATGCTATTTTGGGGCGCGGCCTAATTATGCGTAATTCAATATATAGATTAGGCCGGCCATATGAATAACCATGCGTGCCGGATTACTGCGGGCGGTGTTTACCCGGCAAATGGCCGTTTAGCCAGCTAATCAGCTTATCACTGGCCGGCGTCATCAGGATCCAACTGATCCCCACCAACACCACGGAAAGCGAGCCAACGGCGATGTCGGTGAACCAGTGCGCACCAATCATCACGCGTGGCAGTGAAAAGACCACGGTGATCACGAGCGCAATAACGAATGCCCACAGGTTGAAGTAGCGCAGCATAAAGCAGGAAAAAATAATCAGCATCATGCCGTGATCGCCGGGGAAGCTATCGCTGGAAGCATCTTTGGTCGGGATGCCGGTTAATTCGCTGACGCGATTAATATTATCAAAGGTCAAGGTTGGGCTGGCATGTTTAACCGGCAGCAGATGGCCCAGTTGGTTCAATACCACCGCGGTGAGCAGCATCACGATGCCGGTCATGATCAGGCGGCGGCGGCCTTCGGCATCCTGTTTCAGGAAGAAGTATAAATACAACAGGCCCATGGCGAGCAGGGATATCATATCAAAGGCGCGGTTATTGGTGAGCGCCACCAGGTGCAGAAACGCCGGATCGCTTGCCAGGTGCCGGTTGAAGAAGAAAAAGATGGACGAGTCCAGCGTAAACCAATAGCCGTGATTAGCCGGCAAATACCAAGAAAGGAAAAGTGCAATCCCCAACAGATTACACAAAAGTATTAACGGAAGATGATGGCGTGTCATGATGAAGCCTGTTGTGGTTAAACAAATCTGTTTACGGTAAAAGGGTTAACTTAAACGAATCTTAAACAAAGCCGACTGTAACCTATTCCAGTCGGCATCATCGTTGTGGATCAATTCGATACGGCTGTCTAATGGCGGCAACTGGCGCGTTTCGATATTCAGATCCTGCCCCTGGCGGTTGATCAACAATGTGCCTTCGGCGATGCGCACCACGGCTTTTGCGCGCTCAACCGGCGCCAGCCGGATCCATTCCATCATGCCGACGGTATCGAACTGCGTCTCCGCGTCAAAAATCCAACCGCAGCTGGAATAGCCCTGGCCCTGATTCAGCGCGCGCCGCCAGCGGGAGTTCTCCGGCAGGCGCAAGGCCGCCAGCCCCGGCGCTTTACTGTGCCCGTGGTGGTGGTGCGCATCGGGCAGTTTGGCATGATTGGTGCGCGGCAGATCAAGCAGCGCCACATCCATGCGCCCTTGCTCAATCACATGCAGTGGGCGCTCTGCGCCGCTTGCTGTTTGCCAGGCATCCAGCGCGGCAAAATCCGCTGGCTGATAGGTATCGCTTTTATTGGCAATAATAACGTCTGCCGCGGCCAACTGATCGCGGAAGTTCTCATTTTCCCGATAACGGGGATCGCCCAGTTGGCGGGCATCCAGCAGGCAGATCGAAGCGTGTAAATCAATCCAGCCGGCATAGGTGTCCTGCTCCAGAATGGATAAGATCTGCTTTGGGTGGCCGAGCCCAGTGGGTTCGATCAGCAGCCGGTCGGGGTTTTCCTTCTGCAACAGCATGTTCAGCCCGATCTGCATCGGCAGGCCATTGATACAACACATGCAACCACCCGGGATCTCTTTCAGGACGGCGCCGCTGTCTGCCAGCAGGGCGCCGTCGATGCCAATTTCACCAAATTCATTGACCAGAACGGCCCAGCGTTGGTTTTCCGGCTTGCTGGCCAGCAGATGGCGGATGGTGGTGGTTTTGCCACTGCCGAGAAAGCCGGTAATCAGGTTGGTTTTTGTCATTGAACAGTCCTGTTTTTAGGCTGCCGCCAGGCGCGATGCTTCAGCGGGTCGCGCCGCTATCGGCAGCAAATTCGGTGCGTAATATGCCCTATATGAATACTAGTGTGGTAAGGCAAAACGTGCTTTTTGCCGCTAAGCGCTCCGCCGTTGTTGCCGGTCGGAAAATTCCCAGCGAAAGTGCATGGTGCCACGGCTGAAGGATTTTTATTGCTTGTTTTTAAATCACTATTTCTTCGATCGCGATAATAAATTTTCCGTATCTACGATTATTCTGATAAATCTCATCTATAGTTAAAGAGGCTTAACAATAAGTGAGGTTGCCATGAATACCTGTCGGTTGTTAGTGATCGTTGGCGTATTGTTTTCATGGACGATGGCAAGCCAGGCGAAATCTTCCGGTACCATTTATTTTACGGGGGCAGTAGCGGAAAGCCCTTGTTCTTTCACGGTATCGGCTACTGTATTGAAGACGACATGCTACCGTGACGGAAGCTATTTGCAAGGGCAGCAGCGCACCTTGCAGAACACGGATTTTGCCCGCGGGGATCTGCCGCAAAACCTTGGTTATTCCGATGTAACATGGGTAAATCAACAGCAAAAACTTGCGATGATGACCATTACTTATAATTAAATCGCTTGGCGATGCCAGGCCGATCGTCCTGGCAAAGCCCATCCATACTGCCGCTAGATGCCGCCCATACCCGCTTGGGTTAGTCGGCACGGCCCATGTAGCGGCGCTCTGGAATATGAATGCGGATTTTATCGCCCGCGCTCAGGTATTCCGGCACTGAAATCACCAGCCCGGTCGACATGGTAGCGGGTTTGTTGCGCGCACTGGCGGAAGCCCCTTTGATGCCCGGTGCGGTTTCTACGATTTCCATATCTACCGTCTGCGGCAATTCCAATGCCAGCACCTGGCTTTCCAGCGTTAGCACCTGCATCCCAGGCAAACCGGCTTCGGGAATAAACAGCAGCTCATCTTCGATCTGCTCTTTCTTGAAGATGTATGGGGTGTAATCCTCTTCGTCCATAAAGACGTACTCTTCACCATCGATATAAGAGAAGGTGACTTTACGGCGTGAAAGGGTGATGGTGTCCAGAATATCATCGCCTTTAAAACGCTCTTCCACCTTTAAGCCGGTGCGAACGTCCGAGAAGCGCATTTTGTACAATGTGCTGGCGCCGCGGGCGCTTGGGCTTTGCACGTCGATGTCTTTTACCAGCAGCAATTTGCCGTTGTAGTTGATCGCCATGCCACGTTTGATTTCGTTAGCTCTTGCCATAACTATTACCTGTGAATGGGTGGTTTTAATAAGTTGCGACACGTTACCCGCGCCGCCGGTTTCAGGCAAGTACAACCCGCAAAAACCGTCGCTGGATGGCGAGGGTTACCGCCGGGTTATTTGAACACCGGTAGCAGGCCGGAAAGTGCTAATAGATAGGCGGCAGCGTTAATCCCACCAAACAGCAGCACCAACAGGATCGCAAAACCGCCACCGGGCGTGCGGTATGGCGCCTGTGGGAAACGCCGGCGGCTGGCCCGCGCCATCAGCGCCGGCGTGATCACTGCCCAAACGGTGGCTGCCAGCCCGGCGAAGCCGATGGCATACAGGAACCCATCAGGAAACAGTAAGGCGGCCAGCGTAGGGGGAATGAAGGTCACCATCACGCTTTTACCCCGGCCGGCGGGGCTATCGCTGAATTTGAGAAAGTCGGCAATATAGTCGAACAGCCCCAGCGCCACGCCCAGGAACGAACTGGCCAGCGCCATATAAGAGAATGTGTTCAGCGATTGCCGGACGGTGTGGTCGTTAGCCACATTGCCCATTTGCTGCAGCAGGCTGCCGATGTTGCCACCTTCGGCGATCACCTGTTTAAAGGCGCTGCGCGTGATATTACCCTGAATCACATACTGCCACAGGATGTAGATCGCCAGCGCCAGTAAGGTGCCGTACAACAGGCTGCGGGCAATCGTGCCGCTGTCTTTATGGTAGTACTTCACCAATCCCGGCACGTTGCCATGGTAGCCGAACGACGCCAGCAGGTAAGGCAGAGCGACCCACGCATAAGGCAGATAGTGGGCATGGCTATCGCTGTGGTTGAAGAGGATAGCCGGCTGAACCTGCGTGAACATGTCGCCAACCGACATCACAAAGCTAATGGCCATACCGCCAATCAGAATGGTGCTCAGGCGATCGACCGCGCGGGTGGAAAGCCACACGATAAACCCGACCACGCAGGAAAAGACCAACCCGCAGGCCGCCTGGTTGGCGTTGATGGCGCCGGCGAAGGTGTGCGCGACGATCGAGCCGCCGGCGGAAATATAGGCATAGGTCAGGATATACAGCACAAAGGCAATCGCTATGCCATTGAGGGTGCTCCAGCCTTTGCCGAGCAAATCTTTGACGGTGGTATGGAAGCTGGCGCCGGCAGGGTAGTTGAGCGTGGCTTCCATGATCATCAAGCCGGAAAGCAGCATACAGGCCCAGGTATAAACCAGCAGCGCCAACGAGCCGCTGAACCAGACGCCGGCCGTGACCACCGGGATAGAAAACATGCCGGCGCCGACCGCGGTGCCGGCAATAATCATGGTGCCGCCGAGTGCGGAGGGGCGGGCGAGTGGCTGAACGGTGTCCGTAGGCATGAGATTCCTGAAGGTTTCGGGTAGTGATGATTGTACTAGCTGAATGGTACGAGCGTGATTGGTGTGTGTAAAGACAATTTATTGCGTATTTTGTGCGTATTTTTGGCTGTTATTGTTTTTTGTGTGAGATGCGAGGCAGGTAAACCGATTTTTTGTTACCTGGTGGTAATGGTAAGTGCTGGTAACGGGGATGATAAGAGCGTGTCCTGGTGCCGCAAGCTGCTTATTAAAGGGGGAGAAAATAACACCGGCGAAAGTTTCCAGCGCCAGGCGTGGGATTATGCTGGCGGTAATATAGCGCCACTGCTATTGTCGCCTTTCTCTTGCCGCCAGCCTATTGGAGCGCGCCGTGGATTGTCGTACCGACTGTGGCGCCTGCTGTATCGCGCCTTCTATATCCAGCCCGATGCCCGGCATGCCGAACGGCAAGCCGGCGAATACGCGCTGTATCCATCTGGATCAACACTGGCGCTGCGGGCTGTTCCATTCCCCACTGCGGCCAAAAGTCTGCGCCAGCCTGCAGCCCAGCCGTGAAATGTGCCACGATCACCGTGATGCGGCGTTGATCTATCTGGCCAGGCTGGAAGCGGATACTGCTCCTTAGGGGCTATAGCGGCTAAGCGTCTTTCAGCCGCCACATGCACAGTAATGATCCCATCACGGCGGCCAGTGCGAAATAGAACACTGCGTGATAGCTCCATATTTCTGCCGCCGCGCCGGCAACCGAACCGGCAATGATCCAGCCAACGCGGTTGGTATTGCTATACAGCGTGGTGGCGGCACCTGCCTGGCCGGGCATCAAATCCTGGAAATAGAGCATGCCGATTCCGGCCAGCACGCCGATGAACATCGCGTTCAGCAACTGTAAGGCAATCAGTTGCCAGGTGCCGGTAATAAACAGCAGCCCGCCATAGAACAGCACGCCGGCAATCACCGCATAGCGCATCAGCAAGCGTTTCCCGGCACGTTTGGCCAGCATGCCCGCCAGCAACATCGTGGGGATTTCCAGCCCGGCGGCACAGCCCATCAGCACCCCGGCCAGTTTTTCCGACATTTGCAGCTCATGCACAACATACAGCGGCATATTGATCAGGTACATGCAGTTGGCTGTCCACATCAGAGTGCAGGCCACAAACAGCAGCAGCGTATCGCGCCGGTTCCTGCGTGGCGCTTCCAATCGGCCGCCCGCGGGCGCCAGGGCTCTGGGGACGGACGGCAGCGTTTTCCATACCAGTATGCCGCAGGCGATAAACGCGGCCGCGGCGGCCAGGTACATCATTTTGAAACCAAACCCCAGCGCCAGGGCGAAAGCCAGCGGCGGGCCAACCACCCAGGCCAATGACACCTGCGCACGCAGGATGGTGCTGAACATTACCGCTTCGCGCCCGGTATGATCGGCATGTTCACGCGCCAGGGCGAACATCTGCGGGTTGGCGGTAGACCCCAGGCTGGTCAGCACCACGCCGACAATCAGCAACAGATAATAGCTGCGGTTCCAGGCGAACAATACGCAGCCCAACGCGCCCAGCATGCAGCACAGGAAGATCAGCGTCTTGCGGTCCCCTTTTTTATCGGAGCGGCTGGCCAGGAACTGGCTAATCAGGATGCTGATCACCGCACTGCCGGTAAAAAACAACCCGACCATCGTTGGGCGAGCGTGAACCTCGGTGGTCAGGAACAGGCTCAGCGTTGGGGTTTGCAACGCGCCGGCAATGCCGGTGAGAAAAGCGACGATGATGAACGCCAGCGAAGTAAGATCGGGTTGGCGCCGGGTGACTGCGGTTGTTGTGCGCATGCGATGGTTATTTGGCCAATAAAGGGAAAAGGACGCGCGCATCATACGCGCGTTGAAAACAAACCAAAACCGGTTTCAGCGCGCTAAAACGTAAAGATATTATTCCTGCGATTAACGCCGCATATTTGTTGACGGCGGCGCAGGTTATTGCGGGTAAACACGCCCTGTTTGCCACAGCTGGATAGCGTTGCGGCTGGCCTCAAAATGGGGTTCCGGCAGGGCATCGGGCCGGCACCAGCGCCATTCGGCACATTTGTCGGGTTCTTTCAGCACCGGTTCACCGCCCGGGTGTGGCGCCAGCATGCAGATGGATACCGTATGCTTGCCTTCCTGGCGCCAGGTTTCCAGGTTGTTGCTCACGCCAATAAAGGTTGGTGGGGCAATCATCAGGCCGGTTTCCTCTGCGATTTCACGCTGGGCGCATTGTTCAAAGCTTTCGCCGCTCTCCAGGTGGCCGCCGGGGATGGACCAATAGGGCGCATGCTTGCCGCAGCGTTTGCCCAGCAGGATCTCGCCGTTTGCGTTAACAATGATCACCCCGATGCCCGTTAATACCGCCATGTTTTCTCCTTCAGCAAAATTTCAGCGCGACGTCTCATTTTGCCGTGCTGTTTAGCGCGCCCTTAAGGAAAGTGTGCGTAAGGTCAAAAATATATCACGTCGAAATTAAGAAAACTTGCTTTCAGCTTGTGCTGGTCACACACTCTTTGAAACGTTTCAGCGTTACCAAATTGACTGGGTTGGTTTGTGTAACGCTCCTTTTTCTCAATAAAGCTGAAACGATTCAATTCGGCAGGAGAGGAGAGTCATGTTCCAGTTGTCACAGCAAGACATTCACCTGGGCGCTACCGCAAGCAGCAAACAGGACGCGATCGAGCAAGTTGCCGCCGCGCTTACCGCCGCCGGGTGCGTCAGCGCCGGTTATGTTGACGGCATGAAGCAGCGCGAATTGCAAACTTCCACCTATTTGGGCAACGGCATCGCCATTCCCCATGGTACCACGGACACCCGCGATCTGGTGCTGAACACTGGGGTTCAGGTGTTTCAGTTCCCGCAGGGGATCACTTGGGGTGAAGGCCAGACGGCCTATATCGTGATTGGCATCGCTGCCCGTTCCGATGAGCACCTGGCGCTGTTGCGCCAGTTGACGCACGTCTTGAGCGACGACAGCGTGGCCGACCAAATGGCGAAAACCACCTCGGCGGAAGAGTTACGCAGCCTGCTGATGGGCGAAAAACAAGCCGATGAATTCCAATTCGACGCTTCATTAATCGCGTTGGACGTTGCCGCAGACAGCCTGATGACGCTGCAGGCGCTGAACGCCGGCCGCCTGCAAAAACTGGGCGCGGTAAACGCCAGCTTTGTCAGCGATGTGATTACCCACAAGCCGTTGAACCTGGGGCAGGGTATCTGGCTGAGCGACAGCACCGAAGGCAACCTGCACAGCGCGGCGACGGTAAGCCGCCCGGCGCAGGCATTTGAAGAAGACGGTGAAAACGTGGCGCTGCTGCTGACCGTTGCCGTGGCCGATGAACAACCGCTGGCCGTGCTGAATTACCTGAGCGATTTGCTGCAGGCGAATAAAGCTGAACGTTTGCTGAACGCTGATGCCGCCGGTGTGCTGGCGCTGCTGACCAGCGACGTTGCAGAGCAAAGCGAAGTGCTGACGGCAGAATATGTGATCCATAACGATCACGGCCTGCATGCTCGCCCAGGCGCAATGCTGGTGAACGTGATCAAGAAATTCAACAGTGAAATCACCGTGACCAATCTGGATGGTACGGGCAAACCGGTTAACGGCCGCAGCCTGATGAAAGTGGTGGCGCTGGGCGTCAAAAAAGGGCATCACCTGCGCTTTACCGCCAACGGCGAGGATGCTGAAGCTGCGCTGAAAGCGATCGGCGAAGCAATTAGTGAAGGTTTGGGCGAGGGGGCAGCATGAGCAGAAGGGTTGCAACAATTACGCTGAATCCTGCTTACGATCTGGTGGGGTTTTGCCCGGCAATCGAACGCGGTGAAGTTAACCTGGTGAAAACCACCGGGTTGCATGCGGCGGGCAAAGGCATAAATGTTGCCAAGGTATTAAAGGATCTGGGGATCGACGTCACCGTCGGTGGTTTCCTGGGGAAAGAGAACCAGGATGGTTTCCAACTGCTGTTTAGCGATCTGGGGATTGCCAACCGTTTTCAGGTTGTTCCAGGCCGCACGCGTATCAACGTGAAGCTAACGGAAAAAGACGGCGAAGTGACCGATCTGAACTTCTCCGGTTTTGACGTAACGGAGCAGGATTGGGAGCGTTTCGTCACCGACTCCCTGAGCTGGCTGGGCCAGTTCGATATGGTGGCGGTCAGCGGCAGCCTGCCGGCCGGCGTAGCGCCGGAAGCCTTTACCGACTGGATGACACGCCTGCGCGCGCAGTGTCCGTGTATCATTTTTGACAGTAGCCGCGAAGCGCTGGTCGCCGGGCTGAAGGCTTCGCCCTGGCTGGTTAAGCCAAACCGCCGCGAGCTGGAAATCTGGGCCGGGCGGCCATTGCCGACGCTGCAAGACGTGGTGGAAGCCGCGCACGCGCTGCGCGAACAGGGTATTGCCCATGTGGTGATTTCACTGGGGGCCGAAGGCGCCCTATGGGTTAACGCCTCCGGCGCCTGGATTGCCAAACCGCCGGCTTGTGAAGTGGTGAGCACCGTGGGTGCCGGCGATTCTATGGTTGGCGGCCTGATCTATGGCCTGCTGATGCGTGAATCCAGCGAGCATACTCTGCGTTTGGCCACCGCCGTGGCTGCACTGGCCGTTAGCCAGAGCAACGTTGGCGTGACCGATCGCCCTCAGTTGGCCGCGATGATGGCGCGCGTCGATCTGAAACCTTTTAACAGCTAGGACAGGAGGCAGGATGAAAACGCTGCTGATAATAGACAGTTCGCTGGGGCAAGCATCTGGTCACCTGGCGCAACGTATTTTGGGTGCTGCGACGGAAAAAGCCGGGCTGACGCTGGTTAAAACGCCGGCGGATGCGGAACTGGTGGTCGTGGTTGGCCAGGCGGCGCCTGCGGATCCGGCGCTCAATGGCAAAAAAGTGTACGTCGGGGATGTAGAGCACGCGGTGCGTGAACCTGAGGCGTTCCTGAAACAGGCGCAGGCGGAAGCGAAACCTTACCAGGCGCCGCAGGCGGTCACACCGGCGAAAAAGGCCAGCGGCCCGCTGCGTATTGTGGCGGTAACGGCCTGTCCAACCGGCGTCGCGCATACTTTCATGGCGGCAGAGGCCATCGAAACCGAAGCGAAAAAACGCGGCTGGTGGGTGAAGGTGGAAACCCGTGGCTCCGTGGGCGCCGGCAATGTGATCACGCCGGAAGAAGTGGAAGCGGCCGATCTGGTTGTGGTGGCTGCGGATATTGAAGTCGATTTGGATAAATTCGCCGGTAAACGTATGTACCGGACCACCACCGGCCTGGCGCTGAAGAAAACGGCGCAGGAGCTGGATAAAGCGGTGGCCGAAGCGGAAGTGTTCGAGCCGCAGAAAAACGGCGATCCTGCCAAAGCCGGCGGCAAGGGCAAGAAAGAAGGGACGGGGACGGGCCCATATCGCCACCTGTTGACCGGTGTGTCTTACATGCTGCCGATGGTGGTGGCGGGCGGCTTGTGTATCGCGCTGTCGTTTGTGTTCGGCATTAAAGCCTTTGAAGTTAAGGGCACGTTGGCAGCTGCGTTAATGCAGATCGGCGGTGGCTCGGCTTTTGCCCTGATGGTGCCGGTTCTGGCCGGGTATATCGCCTTTTCTATCGCTGACCGCCCGGGGTTAACCCCAGGGTTGATCGGCGGGATGCTGGCCGTGAGCACGGGTGCTGGTTTTATCGGCGGTATCATCGCCGGTTTCCTGGCCGGTTATGTCGCGAAGTTCATCAGCAGCAAGCTGCATTTGCCGCAGAGTATGGAAGCGCTGAAGCCAATATTGATTATTCCATTGGTGGCGAGCCTGGTTACCGGTCTGGTCATGATTTATGTGGTCGGTACGCCGGTGGCGAAAATCATGGAAGGCCTGACCAACTGGCTGCAATCGCTGGGTACGGCTAACGCGGTGCTGTTGGGCGCCATTCTCGGTGCGATGATGTGTACCGATATGGGCGGCCCGGTAAACAAAGCGGCCTATGCCTTTGGTGTGGCGTTGCTGAGTTCTTCGGTTTATGCGCCGATGGCGGCGATTATGGCTGCCGGTATGGTGCCGCCGCTGGCCATGGGCCTGGCGACGCTGCTGGCTGCACGTAAATTCGAGAAGTCTGAGCGTGAAGGGGGCAAAGCGGCACTGGTGCTGGGCCTGTGCTTCATCTCTGAAGGGGCGATCCCGTTCGCGGCCCGCGATCCGATGCGCGTATTGCCTTGCTGTATCGTCGGCGGTGCCTTGACCGGTGCGCTGTCGATGGCCTTTGGCGCTAAACTGATGGCGCCGCACGGCGGGTTGTTCGTGCTGCTGATCCCTGGTGCTATCAGTCCGGTGCTGCTGTATCTGGTCTCGATCATTGCCGGTACGGTCGTAGCGGGTGTCGCCTACGCGATTTTGAAACGTGCGGAAGTGCCGGCTGCCAGCGCAGCGTAATCGTAGAACAATTTATAATATTTCCAAAATAATTCGAGTTGCAGAACATAAACACAAAACGGCTGTAACTTGAAGCATTAACGGATAGATTAATAATATTAATGCCAGTCAGCGTATCTGACTGGCATTTTCTTTATGTGTTGTTGCACGGATTACGGCTACCAGAAAACAGCAAACAGCCCACCATCGTTTTGAACCCGTGAAAAACCATCCGGTGCATGTGGTAATTTCTGCTTACATATTATCGTCTTTGCGATTAAATTTCATACTGCTACGCTTTAATCGACGGATTTACCGCTTCTTGTAATTCATGTGCAAGACGCAAAGATATGCACTTCCCATTACCAAGCGTAATAATTTAAACTAGCAAGGATAATGATTTTCATTATCCTTTTTTATTGTTTAGGGAGTTAATCGATGAAAGCAGCAGTAGTTACCGCGGATCATCAGGTTGAGGTGGTGAGTAAAGAAGTTCGCCCGTTACGTCACGGCGAAGCGTTGTTGAAAATGGACTGCTGTGGGGTGTGCCACACGGATTTGCACGTTAAAAACGGCGATTTCGGTGACAGGACGGGCCTGACGCTCGGCCATGAAGGTGTTGGCCTGGTGACGGCCGTCGGCCCTGGCGTGACGTCGCTGAAAGTGGGCGATCGTGCCAGCGTGGCCTGGTTCTTTGAAGGGTGTGGTTACTGTGAATACTGTACTTCAGGGAATGAAACCCTGTGCCGCTCGGTAAAAAATGCCGGCTATACGGTGGACGGCGGGATGGCGGAAGAGTGCATCGTCATGGCCGACTATTCGGTCAAAGTGCCTGACGGGCTTGATTCCGCCGCTGCCAGCAGCGTGACCTGCGCCGGTGTGACCACCTATAAGGCGGTTAAGGTTTCGCAGATTGAGCCGGGTGAATGGATCGCCATTTACGGTTTGGGCGGCCTGGGTAACCTGGCGCTGCAATATGCGAAAAACGTTTTCAACGCCAAAGTGATTGCGGTGGACGTGAATGACGAACAGCTCAATTTCGCCCGTGATATGGGGGCGGATCTGGTCATTAACTCCCGCAATGAAGATGCGGCGAAAGTGATCCAGGAAAAAGTGGGCGGGGCACACGCCGCCGTGGTGACTGCGGTTGCCAAAGCCGCCTTCAACTCTGCCGTTGACGCCGTGCGCGCCGGCGCGCGCGTGGTTGCCGTTGGCTTACCGCCGGAGGCCATGAGCCTGAGCATTCCACGCCTGGTGCTGGACGGTATCCAGGTTGTAGGCTCGCTGGTGGGTACCCGTAAGGATCTGGCGGAAGCGTTCGCCTTCGCCGCCGAAGGCAAAGTGGTGCCGAAAGTCACCCTGCGCCCGGTGGAAGACATCAACGCCATCTTCCATGAAATGGAACAGGGCAAAATCAAAGGCCGCATGGTTATTGATTTCAAGACGCGCTAATTGCCGGCCTGCTTTGATGCAGGCGGTTCATTAAAACAGCGCTTTATCTAACCCAGCCAGGCGCTCGCCGGCTGGGTTAGCAGAGGGGCGAACCCACTTTTCCTCGTGTTATTGCTGTGCCTTCAGCCAGGCAATCTCTTCCGCCCAAATATCCGGGTTTACCGTTTCAAGAATCAACGGAATATTGTCAAAGCGAGGATCGCGCATGATATAGCTGAACGCGGTTTTGCCGATATTGCCTTCCCCCAGGCTGTTGTGACGGTCAACGCGGCTGTTGAATTCGCTCTTGGCATCGTTGAGATGCATACCGCGCAAATAATGAAACCCCACCACATCGTCTAACTGCCTGAAGGTCTTTTCGCACTCTTCCTCGCTGCGCAGATCGTAACCGGCAGCGAACGCGTGGCAGGTATCAATACATACGCCGACGCGGCTTTTGTCTTCTACGCCGGCAATGATTGCCGCCAGGTGCTCAAAGCGGAAGCCGAGATTGCTGCCCTGGCCGGCGGTGTTTTCAATCACGGCGGTGACGCCACGCGTTTTATCCAACGCAATGTTGATGGATTCGGCGATGCGCGCCAGGCAACGATCTTCATCGATCTGCATCAGGTGGCTGCCTGGATGGAAGTTCAGTAATGTCAGCCCCAGTTGCTCACAGCGCTGCATTTCATCCAGGAAGGCGTCGCGCGACTTTTCCAGCGCTTCCGCGACCGGGTGGCCAAGGTTAATCAGGTAGCTGTCGTGCGGGAGAATCTGTTCCGGGCCATAGTGATACTGCGCGCAGGCGCTTTTGAACTTATCGATGGTTTCAGCCGACAGCGGGGCGGCTTTCCACTGGCGCTGATTTTTGGTGAACAGAGCGAAGGCGGTTGCCTCCAGTTGGTGGGCGCGGATCACGGCTTGATCCACGCCGCCCGCAGCGCTGACATGTGCACCGACAAATTTCATTTTTATTCTCCTGTATTATCGGTGCCATTATGGCATTGATGGCGGCGAGATTGAATGGGGGAACAACGGGTTGCGCCCGCCCAGATGGGCGAGCGCGTTCAGGCATGCATCAGGTGTGAAATCCACAGGTTAATCGCGCCGCCGCCAATAATCAGCCAGATGAACAGCAGCGTCGCCAGCAGAATCGGCTTCATCCCGGCCTGGCGCACTGCGCCGATATGAGTAGTCAGCCCTAGCGCCGCCATCGCCATGGCCAGCAGCCAGGTATCGGCGGCGATCAGCGTATGCACTAGCGGCGCCGGCAACAGCTGAAACGAGTTCAGGCCCGCGACGGCGATAAACAACACCGCGAACCACGGAATGGTAATGGCGGATTTTTCTGCCTGCATGCCGTTGCCGCTGCGGCTGATAAAGCCGGAAAGGAGCAGCAGAAACGGCGCCAGCATCATCACGCGGATCATTTTTGCGATGACGGCGGCATTTTCCGCATCCGGGCCAATGGCGTGCCCAGCGGCCACCACCTGCGCCACCTCATGAATGGTGGAGCCTGCGTAGATGCCAAACGTTTGCTGGCTGAAGCCAACCCATTGAAAGTGCGCATTGAGCTGGTACAGCCACGGGTAGACGAAAATCGCCAGCGTACCGAAGACCACCACGGTGGATACCGCAACTGCGACTTTGCTGGAATCGGCTTTCAATACCGGCTCGGTAGCCATCACCGCCGCCGCTCCGCAGATGCTGCTGCCTGCACCGATCAGCATGGTGGTTTGGCGATCCAGGCCGAACCACCTTTTGCCCAGCCAGCAGGCCAGCAGGAAGGTGCTGCTCAGCGTCAACGCATCAATAATGATGCCGGTGGCGCCGACGTCGGCGATCTGTTGAAACGTCAGGCGGAAGCCGTAAAGGATAATGCCCAGGCGCAGCAGGCGCTGTTTGGCCAGCTGTACGCCGCTGTGGCAAACCGGTTGCAGCCAGGGGTAGAGCGTGTTGCCCGCCAGGATGCCGAAAATGATCGCCAGCGTCAGGGCGCCAAGCCCCAATTCCGCCACCAAGGGGATAGCGGCTGCCCAGACGGCGACTGCGCTGATTAACGCGGTTAGCAGCAGCCCCGGCAGCAGGTGGGTTGCCCGAAACGGCAACGTGTGCCGGCGGGGAAGAATATGGGTGATATCCGCAGCCATAGGTTCAATCCTTGTCTTATCGTTTACCCGTAAGCCTACGTTTTGGCTGTATAAAAGAGAAATTGATTATATGTTTATAATCTATCATTATAAGTGGTAACGGCATGGGGTTGGCGATAATCACCATGGGATGGCCGGGGACGGCGTTGATCACGAGACAGTTATGCATATCACACTGCGGCAGTTAGAAGTGTTTACTGAAGTATTGAAAAGCGGTTCAACCACCCAGGCTTCCGTGGTGCTGGCATTATCGCAATCGGCCGTCAGCGCGGCGCTGGCCGATCTGGAAGGGCAACTGGGCGTGCAATTGTTTGATCGCGTCGGCAAGCGGCTGGTGATCAATGAGCATGGCCGGCTGTTATACCCCAAGGCGCTGTCGCTGCTGGAGCAAGCGGGGGAGATTGAACAGCTGTTTTTGTGCGACGGCGGTGCGCTGCGCATTGCGGCCAGCAGCACCATTGGCAACTATATGTTGCCGGCGATGATCGCCCGTTATCGCCAGGATTTCCCGATCACCCCGCTGGAGCTGAACGTGGGCAATAGCCAGGATGTGATCGGCGCGGTGGCGGATTTCCGGGTGGATCTGGGGCTGATCGAAGGCCCGTGCCATATGCCTGAATTGGTGACCCAGCCGTGGCTGGAGGATGAGCTGGTGGTGTTTGCCGCGCCGGAAAGCCCGCTGGCGCACCAGCCGTTGACGCAGCAAACCCTGGCCGAAGCGCCGTGGATCCTGCGTGAACGTGGATCAGGCACGCGCGAAGTGCTGGATCATCTGTTGTTGTCACGTTTGCCCAATTTCAAGCTGGTGATGGAGCTGGGTAATTCAGAGGCGATCAAACATGCGGTGCGCCATGGCATCGGCATCAGTTGCCTGTCGCGGCGGGTTATTGAGGAACAGCTGGCGAGCGGCACGTTGGTTGAACTGGCGATCCCGTTGCCGCCGCTGATGCGAACGCTGTATCTGATCCATCACCGGCAGAAGCATATTTCCAACGCGCTGCAACGCTTTCTGGACTATTGCCGCCTGTAAGCGCTGCTTATGTGGGCGTTAATATCAGCGTTTTTTCTAATAATCCCCCCCAGATTATGAAGCTATCTTATATCAGGGCAATGTTTACTAGTCCGTTGGTGGGTATTTGCTACAATCCGGCCTCATTTTTCGACGAGCAGTAGGGTTAGAATGGCTCAGCAGGATATAAAAACACAGGGGCAACAAGCACCCGGACTACGCCGTGAACTGAAAGCACGGCATTTAACCATGATTGCCATTGGCGGTTCTATTGGCACGGGTTTGTTTGTCGCTTCCGGCGCGACGGTTTCCCAGGCTGGGCCTGGCGGCGCTTTGCTTTCCTATGCGTTAATCGGTTTGATGGTCTATTTCCTGATGACCAGTCTGGGTGAATTGGCGGCGTTTATGCCGGTTTCCGGCTCATTTTCCACCTACGGCGCCAAATATGTGGAAGAAGGCTTTGGCTTCGCTCTGGGCTGGAACTACTGGTACAACTGGGCGGTGACCATCGCGGTCGACCTGGTAGCGTCACAGTTGGTGATGGGGTACTGGTTCCCGGATGCGCCGGGCTGGATCTGGAGCGCGCTGTTCCTGAGCCTGATGTTCCTGCTGAACTACATTTCGGTTAAAGGCTTTGGTGAAGCAGAGTACTGGTTCTCGCTGATTAAAGTCACCACCGTTATCGTCTTTATTGCCATTGGCGTGTTGATGATCTTCGGCATTTTGAAAGGTGGCGAACACGCCGGCTGGCAGAACTGGACGGTGGGCGATGCGCCGTTTGCCGGTGGCTTTGCCGCGATGATCGGTGTGGCGATGATCGTCGGGTTCTCTTTCCAAGGGACGGAGCTGATCGGCATTGCGGCCGGTGAGTCCGAAGACCCGGCGAAGAACATCCCGCGCGCGGTGCGCCAGGTGTTTTGGCGTATTCTGCTGTTCTATATTTTCGCCATCCTGATCATCAGCCTGATCATTCCGTATACCGATCCGAGCCTGCTGCGCAACGATGTGAAAGACATCAGCGTCAGCCCGTTTACGCTGGTATTCCAACATGCCGGCCTGCTGTCCGCGGCGGCGGTAATGAATGCCGTTATCCTGACGGCGGTGTTGTCGGCCGGTAACTCCGGGATGTATGCCTCAACCCGGATGTTGTTCACCCTGGCTTCTGAAGGCAAGGCGCCGCGTATTTTTGCCCGCCTGTCGAAAGGGGGCGTGCCGCGTAACGCACTGTATGCCACCACCGTGGTGGCCGGGCTATGCTTCCTGACCTCCATGTTCGGCAACCAGTCGGTGTACCTGTGGCTGCTGAACACGTCTGGCATGACCGGTTTCATCGCCTGGCTTGGCATTGCCATCAGCCACTACCGTTTCCGCCGGGGTTATGAGCTGCAGGGGCTTGATCTGAACGCATTGCCGTACCGTTCCGGGTTCTTCCCGCTTGGGCCGATATTTGCGTTTGTGTTGTGCCTTATCATCACCCTGGGCCAGAATTACCAAGCATTTTTGGAAGATAAAATTGACTGGTATGGCGTGACGGCCACCTATATCGGTATTCCGCTGTTTCTGCTTATTTGGTTTGGCTACAAACTGACACGCGGGACCCGCGTGGTGAAATACAGTGAGATGGAATTCCCGACGTCCGAGGTGAAGTAATCACCGGCATCACGCGGCGGCCTGCCGCGTGATGGTTTCCCGTTTTCCTGTCTGTTTCGCCGCCGCCGTGGTTAAACCACGATTCTATATATAAGAACATGTTACCTGCGGTGAGCAGCGGCCAGGCCGATGGCTACGATTGATAAGTATTATCATTTCATTTATTGTTAGCGCGCTTTCCCGGTAAAACCGGCCCTTTGGGGCGCCGGTATGTCATTGTCGTAACAGGTATCCGAAATAATGAGCCTAACCACCGATCCCATGCCAGATGTAAAAAGCCCGCCCGGCGCAAACGTCATGGGGCGCTACCACCATATTCTCCGCCACCGCTTGTTGATCATGGGGGTGTTTGCGCTGGCGATTGTCGGATCGCTGTTACTGGATTTCACTATGGGGCCTTCCGGGCTTTCCCTTGCCTCACTGTGGCAAACGTTGCTCGATCCCGCCGCGGCGGACGCCGGCACGCGGGTTATCGTATGGGACATTCGTTTGCCCTATGCGCTGATGGCGGTGGTGGTGGGCATGGCGCTTGGCCTGGCGGGCGCGGAAATGCAGACCATCCTCAATAACCCGCTGGCCAGCCCGTTTACGCTGGGGGTTTCTTCCGCCGCCGCGTTTGGCGCGGCGCTGGCGATCGTTCTGGGTATCGGTATCCCCGGCATTTCCGATCAATGGTTTATTTCCGCCAACGCTTTTCTGTTCGCCTTGTTTGCCGCGCTGATGCTGGATGGCATTACGCGCTGGACGCGGGTTGCCACCTCTGGCGTGGTGCTGTTCGGCATCGCCCTGGTGTTTACCTTTAACGCTTTGGTTTCGATGATGCAGTTCATCGCCAGCGAAGATACCCTGCAAGGGCTGGTGTTCTGGACCATGGGCAGCCTGGCGCGCGCCTCGTGGGAAAAGCTGGGCATCCTGCTTGGCGTGTTTGCCGTGCTGTTGCCGCTTTCGATGATGAGCTCGTGGAAGCTGACCGCGCTGCGCCTGGGGGAAGATCGCGCCGTCAGTTTCGGTATTGACGTGCGCCGCCTGCGGCTGGCGACGCTGTTGCGCATCAGTATCCTGTCGTCATTGGCCGTAGCGTTTGTTGGGCCTATCGGCTTTATCGGCCTGGTGGCGCCGCATATCGCGCGCATGGTGTTTGGCGAGGATCACCGTTTTTACCTGCCGGCGAGCGCGCTGATCGGCGCATTGGTGCTGTCGATGGCGTCTGTCGCGTCGAAGAACCTGGTGCCTGGGATTATCATCCCGGTCGGTATCGTCACGTCGTTGGTGGGCGTGCCGTTCTTCCTGAGTATTATTTTGCGCCATCGGGGGAACGTCTGATGAGCGTTGGATTACGGATTGAGGATTTTTGCGCCGGTTATCCCAAGCGCCAGGTTATCCGCAACTTATCGGTGCCGATGCTGCCACGCGGCAAAATCACCGTGCTGCTGGGGCCGAACGGCAGTGGGAAATCAACCTTGCTGCGTTCGCTGGCTGGCCTGAACCCGGCGCAGGGCAAGCTGTGGCTGGATAGCAATAACCTGATGGCAATGCCGTTTGCCCGCCGGGCCGAGAAGGTGGTGTATTTGCCGCAATCGTTGCCGGCCGGTGTGCATTTGCACGTGCTGGAATCGGTGATAGTGGCGCAGCGCGCCTCCGGTGGGCGCAGCCATGCCGGCAGCGAGGCCGACGTGATGGCTCTGTTGGAACAATTGGGCATCGCCCATTTGGCGCTGAGCTATCTTGATCAGCTTTCCGGTGGCCAGAAGCAGCTGGTGGGGTTGGCACAATCGTTGATTCGCCAGCCTTCTTTACTGTTGCTCGATGAGCCGCTTAGCGCGTTGGATCTCAATTATCAGTTCCACGTGATGGATCTGGTGCGCAGGGAAACCAGCAAACGCAATATCGTTACCATCGTGGTGGTGCATGATATCAATATTGCGTTGCGCCACGGTGACCACGTCTTGATGTTGCAAGACGGCAATGTGGTTGCCGATGGGGTACCGGAGGCGGTGATTACGCCGGAGAGTCTGGCGCAGGTGTATGGCGTGCGTGGGCGCATTGAGCGCTGTTCGCGGGGAACGCCGCAGGTGCTGATTGATGGTTTGATCAATGAGCCGGTGATGTAATTGGCGTATTGCTGAAACCGCACGATGCTACCATCGGCGTAAATGGAATTGCCCGAATCTATCGCCGCCGGGCAACCTAACCACCGGTTTTGACATGGGTTAATCTCAAAGACGAGTGATTTGGTGAGTGGAGCACGGGTGTGGAAGCCATTGAAGGCGCCGAACGGCGGAACGTAGCATAGGCGAAACCGCCAGGACGGCGGTTTCAGGCGAGACAGGCAGGGACGCCTGTCGTAGCCGGCCGTGATGCGCAGTGACACAGTGAGGGCAGCCGCGCAGCGGCCGCCTGATATGGCGCAGGCGCGGGTCGTAAGGGGCCGCGCCATCGGCCCCTAACTCGGGCGCGGGCTACGGTGCGACAAAAAGCGACCGAGTTATAGCGACCGAAACCCTCTCGGTCAGGGCAAAGAACGATGCCGAAACCGTACTCTGTAACCCGCTGTGTAAGTGGAATTGCCTTAATCGTATCGAATTTCTTTGCGGCAATCGCGCACGGCAATTGTCAGGGCCGAAGGCCCGGCCCCGACACCCCGGCCTGCGCTTAACATGGCCTGCCCGCTGCGCGGGTACCCTCGCGGCGTCCCCGTCGCCGGACGGGTCGGCTACGACAAACATCCCTGTTTGTCTCGCCTCAACCGGCCGTCCGTGGCCGATTGCCCCTGGCAACGGTGCCTTGCTCGGCAGGCCAAGATGCGCGCGGAAGGTCAAAACCAGAATCTATCGCCACCGGGCAACCTAACCACCGGTTTTGACATGGGTTAATCTCAAAGACGATTGATTTGGTGAGTGGAGCACCGGTGTTGAAGCCATTGAAGGCGCCAAACAGTGTAACGCTTAGAACGTATACGCCAGCCCCACGGTATAACGCCGCCCATCCAACACCGTTTCATAGTTACTGTAATCAACCGTCTTATCCAGCAGGTTATACACCCCGCCATTCACCGTCAGCCGCTTATTCGCCTTATAGCTCACCCCTACATCAATAAAGGTATAAGACGGCGAACCCTTGCTCATGGAAACGCGGCTTAAATACTCCGAGGTTTTGCTGCGGAAATTAAGACGCGACCACACATCAAGATCCGGCGTGGCTTTCCAGTCGATAACTGTATTGAACATATGCTTAGGCATTTTGTTCAGCGGCTTGCCTTTCTGCACACCGCTTTTTTGCTCTGATTCGGTGTAGGTATAGTTGGCCGTCACTTGCCAGGCCGGGGTGATCGTCCAACTGGCGTTGCCTTCCACCCCGCGGATATTGGCCTTATCCACATTCACGCGATCGCTGATGAAGTAATAGGCCGTACCGCCCAGATCGCAAACCGGATCGCCGTTGCCACTGTCACAGCGGCGCATTTCGGTGATCTTGTCTTTAAAATCGGTGTTGAACAGGGTGAGGCCAGCGCTCATATCCTGCTGGTTGTCCCACATCACCCCAATCTCTTCACCCAGGCTTTTCTCCGGTTTCAGATCGGGATTGCCGACGATAATGGATTTCCTGCCGCCGCCGGTGATTTGGCCCCAGTTGGCCGATGCCATGCGCAGATCGGGCGAGCGGTAACCGGCGGAAACGCCGCCTTTCAGCGTCCACCGTTCGGTTAAGTGCCATACGCCATACATGCGCGGCGTCCAGTGGCTGCCGTAGTTCTGATCGTTATCCATACGGATGCCGCTGGTGAGGGCAAAATCATTGGTCAATGCCCATTCGTCCTCGGCGAACAGCGCCCAGCTCCAGCGCGTCAATTTACTCAAGCCATCGGCGGATTCCAGCTGATTGCCGCCATCGTGCAGATCTTCGTAGCGGTATTGGCCGCCGATGCTGAACAGATGGCTGCCCAGATCCAACTGGGTTTGGGTGTTGAAAATGGTGTTGTTCAGCTTCATATCGCGCCCGGGGTTGGTGGTTTCTTCGCGCTGAACGTAGCTGGTGGTATTGCCAAAATCGTAATAGCCGTTATGGGTAATGGCGTAGTTGGTGCGGGCATAAAGGCTGTTGCTGGCGCTGTTTGGCGTGCATCGGCCGTTACGGCAGTTTTCCGCCGCTATGGAAAACCCTGGCGTACTGTTGCGATCCTGCAATGAACGGCCGATTTCAAAATCAAACTCGTTTTTTTCATCCGGCGTCAGGTTGAAGACGGCGGTGCCGCTGCGCATGCGTTGTTCGTTATAACCGTTGATGATGCGATCTTCGGCACGGCGTGATAACAGGCCGTTGACGCGCAGGCCGAGCAGCCCTTCAATCAACGGGCCGGCGGCGTACGCATTGGTCTGGAACTGATCGCCGGCGGCACTGCGCTCCTGGAAGGTCGCGTCGCCGCGCACCGAGGCCAGCCAGTTTTTATTATTGGCGGTTTTCCGGGTAATGATATTGATAACGCCGCCCATGGCGTCGGAGCCGTAGAGCGAAGACATTGGCCCGCGTACCACTTCAATGCGCTCAATCGCTTCCAGCGGCGGCAACCAGCCTTGTTCTATACCGGCATTGTCGCTGTTGGGCCGGGTGCCGCGCGTATCCACGCGTTTACCGTCGATCAGGATTAGCGTGTACTTGGAAGACATACCGCGGATGCTGATATCGCTGCTGCTGGCTCCGCCGGTAACCACCACGCCCGGCACGTCTTTCAGCGCGTCGGTAATGTCCCGGTAGGCTTTATTTTCAATCTGCTGGCGCGGGATCACTGAAATCGACGCGGCGGAATCTTGAATCCGTTGCTGGAAGCCGCTGGCGGTGATCACCATGGTGTCTTCCTGGGTGGCATAAGCACCGGTGCTGGCGAGCGTTGCGATGAGTAATGCCCCGATTTTGTTCTCGTTTAGCTGGTCCATGTTGCTAAATTCCTGGCTTGAGGGGAAAAATCCCTGTTAAACATTACGTAAAGGCTTCACGGGAGGGGTCGTCGCGGACGGGCGATCTCCACACTGTGTGTTTACTGCAAAGACATTGTAAGCAAATCGGAATAAATGTAAACACAAATGATAATCACTAGCATTTGTGCGTTTATTGGGCGATCAACGTAGCAGCCAGAGTGATAGGTTGGGGAGCGATGGGGGAAGGGGACTTGCAGGGGAAGGCACGGCTGGGCGCCGTGCCGATAAGATTAACGTTTCTGGATATACGTGATTGCCAGCGCCAGCGCCAACACCAGCCCCTTGATGATATCCATGGCATAGTAGGGTACGGAAAGCATGACCAGGCCGTTTTGCAATACGCCGAGGATCACCGCCCCCACCAGCGTGCCCAACGCGTTGGGTTTGCCGGAGCCGGCCAGTGAGAAGCCGATATACGCCGCCGCGACCGCATCCATCAGGTAACCGCCGCCGGCGTTAACCTGCGAGGAGCCGATACGTGACGCGAGCAGAATGCCGCCAAGCGCCGCCAGCAGCGAAGATATGACGTAAGCAATAACCCTGTAACGCACGGTGCGGATGCCGGAAAGGCGCGCCGCTTCCGGGTTGCCGCCGATGGCGTACATGCGGCGGCCGTGCTTGGTCAGCGACAGGAACAGTTGGATCACAATGGTCACCGCCAGCATGATCAGTACAATCACCGGCACCTGCCCCAGGCTGGAAAACACCGCCGGGATCACCCCTTCCGCCATATCGCCACTTGGCAGCACCATATTCTCGGTGATGGAACCGCCGTAGCTGTAGGTCATCGCGACGCCCTGGATCACGAACAGGCTGGCGAGCGTGGCCAACATATCCGGAATTTTCAACACCACGATCAGGAAGGCGTTGAACAGGCCGACCAACATACAAATCAGCAGCGTCAGCACAATGGCGCCGGTGGTGCCGAAGCCGTACCAGACGAACAGGGAAACCACCAGCGCATTGGCCAGCGACGCGGTGGAGCCCACCGACAGATCGAACCCGCCGACGGAAAGCGAAATGGACACGCCGATAGCGATAACGGTGACGATGGCGATCGAGCGCAGAATATTGATGATGTTGTTAGGATCGAGAAAATTATCCGAAGCCAGCCCGAACAGGGCAATCAACACGACAACGGTGAGTAACATTCCCCATTTATACAAAAACTCAAACAGTTGGTGGCGCCACGGCAGCGCCCGCTGCAGGGATGATTCTTTACTCACTCTGGTTTTCCTCCGGTGGAATATAATAATAAGGTTTCTTCATCAATATCGGCGGCGTTCACTTCCGCCACCACGCGGCCATCCCATAGCACGCAAATGCGATCGCACAGCCCAACCAACTCCGAGAACTCGCCGGAGGCATAAATAATGCCTTTGCCGGCTCGCGCCAGGCCGTCGATCAGGGTAAACAGATCCTGCTTGGCCTTGATATCCACCCCTTTGGTGGGCTCATCGAAGATCAGCACGTCGGCGCCGCCGCGCAGCCATTTGCCGATCGCCACTTTTTGCTGGTTCCCGCCGGAAAGGCGTGCCAGCTTTTGCTGTGGCCCAGAGGCCCGCACCCCCAGGCGCTGCATAATATCCAGCGCCCAGCGCAGTTCCCGGCGGCGGCTGAACAGGCTCCAGCGTGAAAAGCTGTCGTCGGCGCTGACGCTAAGGTTCATTGGGATCGCTTCATCAATAAAAATGCCTTCCTTGCGGCGCTCTTCCGGCACCAGCGCCAGCCCTTGCGCGACGGAGTGGTGCGGCGAACGCGGCGCCCAGGCTTTGCCGTGCAGTTCACCTTGCTCCACATTGGCCTGGCTGGCGCCGAACAGCGCCTTGCACAGCTCGGTTTTCCCTGCGCCGGCCAGGCCGGCGATGCCGAGAATCTCGCCTTTATGCAGCGTCAGTGACACATCGTCCAGCTTGTGGCGATCGTTCAGCCCGCGCACCTGGAGCAATGGCTGCGAACCGTGCGGCGGCCGACGCGGCGGGTAGATATCATCCAGACGGTGGCCGAGCATTTTTTCCACGATCTGCTCGCCGCTCAGGCCGCGCATGGCGTCTTCGCTAACGTGGCGCCCGTCGCGCAGCACCGTGAGCCGATCGCAGATTTCGCTTAGCTCATGGATACGGTGCGAGATAAACACGATGCCGATGCCTTCGGCACGCAGGCGGCGCACAACCTTGAACAGGCGTTCGCTTTCAGCGCGATCGAGCGGGGCGGTGGGTTCATCCAGCACCAGAAAACGGCAGCGGTGCGACAGCGCGCGGGCCAGCAGCACCTGTTGTTTTTCCGCCAGGGTGCAATCGGCCAGCGGCTGGCGCGGGTTGATGGTCAGCTCAAGCTGGCCAAGCAGCGAGCGTGCCTGTTGGTGTAATTGCTTCCAACTGAGCAGGTGGCCCGGCTGGTTCAGCCAGTCCAGCATGATGTTTTCCGCAACGGAGAGCGTTGGGATCAGGGCGACGTCCACTTCCTGCTGCACCACGTGAATGCCATGGCGCCGCGCCTGCTGCGGTGAGTGAATGTCCACCTTTTCACCGTCGATGAAGATATCGCCCTGATAGTGGCTGTAGGCCCCGGACAGGATCGACATCAGCGTGGACTTCCCCGCGCCGTTTGCGCCAATCAGCGCATGGGTGGATCCGCCCTGCAGGGTGAAATCAACATTTTTCAGCGCGTTAAAGCCGGCGAAGGCGATGGAAATATTGCGCATCTCAAGGCGTGCGGGCGTTACGGTTGGCATAATGTACTTAAAGACGTTTAGGTGTTTAGATGGCTAGAGAGCCCTTTTTTAACACAGATTTATTTTTTAGCAATAAACTAAATGGTCTAACGAAGATAAAAGTGGTTATGGTGGCGTAAAAGCCCGTTTCTCGAACGATTGGCAGCATAATCTGGGTCGGCTCCGCAGCGGCGCTGATCCAATGAGAGGATAACCAGACGAATTGTTTGCCCGTTCGGATGTTTCCCAGACGATCGGTAAAAGAATAGCGGTTGTCTGTTTTATCGATCTTGCCTTCCGGCGCTTTTTTGGTGCAAAATACGCGCCGTGCAAATAACCGACGCCTTAAAGCGTCGGTTATTTTTTTGCATTTGCGTTCTGCAACCGTGTGTTTCATTCATAGAGAGGCCGGACTGAGAGCCGGATAGATAAACCGTTTTGTGCGCGATCAACCAAAACTTCATGATCGCCACTATTGAGGAATAAGTAAGATGGGGCAATTTTTCACCTTCGCGCCGGTACCCGCCGGATCCCGCTGTGTCGGCAGCGATTATGGAGCAATTCAGGCCGCTCTGCGCTGTTATCCAGCGTCAAATCCCCCTCTTTCAGCATTGGTTCGCACGTTGCGAAGTTTCCCTGCTGCCTTAAGTCTTGGCGTGTCTACTCTGCGCCAGGTTGAAGGTCAGGGAGGGCTGAACAATGTCCGATAACATCTGCACCGCCGCACCGGCACAGCGCGCGACGCTGCGTAAATCTTTGACGTTGCTGCCTGTGGTGATGATGGGGCTGGCCTATTTGCAGCCGATGACCATCTTCGATACTTTCGGCATCGTCTCTGGCCTGACCGATGGCCACGTTGCCACCGCCTACGCTTTCGCACTGCTGGCGATTCTGTTTACGGCGGTCAGCTACGGCAAACTGGTGCGTAAGTTCCCTTCCGCCGGTTCTGCCTATACCTACGCACAGAAGGCCATTAGCCCGCACGTGGGCTTTATGGTGGGCTGGTCATCGCTGCTGGACTATCTGTTCATGCCGATGATCAACATTCTGCTGGCGAAAATTTACCTTGAGGCGATTTTCCCAGGCGTGCCGTCGTGGATTTTTGTCGCGGCGCTGGTGGCGCTGATGACCTTCTTTAACCTGCGCGGCATTAAGCTGGTGGCTAACCTGAACGCCATCATTGTGGTTGTGCAGGTGGCGATCATGGTGGTGTTCCTGGGGTTGGTGATCAACGGTGTGTCACATGGTGAAGGGGCGGGTACCCTGGTGAGCAGCCGCCCATTCTGGGGCGAGGGCGCACACGTGGTGCCGATGATCACCGGTGCGACCATCCTCTGCTTCTCGTTCCTGGGCTTTGACGGCATCAGCTCGCTGTCTGAAGAAACCAAAGACGCGGAAAAGGTGATCCCGAAGGCGATCTTCCTGACAGCGCTGATCGGCGGCATTATCTTTATCGTGGTGTCTTACTTTGTGCAGCTGTATTTCCCGGATATTTCACGCTTTAAAGATCCAGACGCATCGCAGCCGGAAATCATGCTGTACGTGGCCGGTAAGTTCTTCCAGTCGATCATTCTGGTGTTTTCCTGCGTGACCGTGTTGGCTTCCGGCATGGCGGCGCACGCGGGCGTTTCCCGCCTGATGTACGTGATGGGCCGTGACGGTGTGTTCCCATCGCGCTTCTTTGGCTATGTACACCCAACGTGGCGTACGCCGGCCTTGAATGTGCTGCTGGTGGGGGTGATTGCGCTGTCTGCCGTATCGTTTGATCTGGTGACGGCGACCGCACTGATCAACTTTGGCGCACTGGTGGCGTTCACCTTTGTCAATCTGTCGGTGATTTCCCAGTTCTACATCCGCGAGAAACGTAACAAAACGTTGAAGGATAACTTCAACTACCTGGTGCTGCCGGTTATCGGCGCGTTGACTGTGGGTGCGCTGTGGCTGAACCTGGAAAGCAGCTCAATGACGCTGGGCCTGGTATGGGCGGCGATCGGCCTGATCTATCTGGCGTTCGTTACCCGCAGATTCCGTCTGCCGGTGCCGCAGGCGAGTGAAGATCTTGCCTGATAGCCATTGATGAAACAGCCCGGCCTGCGCCGGGCCGTATTCAGTTGCAAGGGGCCTGCAGAGTGTATGAACCGGGCACATAGGTTACAGATCTGACCAGCCTCATAGGTAACGCATTTATTCTTTAATCAGCCCGGATTATACGATGGTTCTGTCTATCGTACCGGGCCAATACCAACTCCCCGAACCCTATTTCGTCCGTGTCATCGTCAACTTCTTTCATCCACACCCATTCATACCTGAGGGCCTCCGATAGGAAGATTCGTCGGCCGTTGAACCATAAATCACCTTTCACTTCCACACGCAGTAACTTCGCCCCCTTTGGTACCGGCATCTCCTTTTGTGCCCCAGTATAAATCCGGGGGGAAGGACACCAGACTGATTGGGGCGTTTTTCCTCCCAGAGCCTTATGTGGCCGAACTTCATTAAATTCTTTTCTCCATGTGTTTAGCCATGTCTGTTGTTCCTCCAGAGAGGCAAATTTATGACACTGTTTCATTCCCTCTTTCATTGTTCTGTGCATTCTTTCATGACGTCCATTCTCTGTCGGTTTCCCTGGGCGAATTCGCTCGGGAGTAACACCACATTTGATTAGCCAGATAGACATCTGGCTTAATCCCCACAGCCCGGCACCGGCAAAAGGTGGACCGTTATCGGTGCGTAGAACCTGGGGCAAACCACATTCGTGGAAGACTCGCTCGAGGCAGGGAATGACAAATTTCCCATCGGGTAAATACGTGGCATCACAGGCAAGTACCATTCTGCTGTAGTTATCCGTCAGTGTGAAAGGATGACACCAACGTCCGGTTGTATGGGTGAACTTGCCTTTGAAATCCGCGCTCCAGACATCATTTGGCTGGTTTATCTTATGGAGCACATAAGACCGTTTGGGTTTGTATTTCAATCGATTACGTTTTTTTGTCAGGCCATGGATCTTAAATATGCCCCCAATAGTACTGGCAGCGGGCACATCCGAAACATCCATATTCAAAAGTAATTGTCTTATCTTTTCCGGGCCCCATGTAGGGTGCTGCTGTTTCTTCTCAAGAAGCAATTCCACCGTTGGCAGCGGTATGGAAAGTTGATGATGGCGAGCTCGGGAATGGTCAGAAAGAGAGGAAATATCATCAGGAGAAAATCGGGACAGCCACTTATAGCCAGTTTTGCGACTAATGTTGAAACGGCGGCATAGCTCAGCGACAGAAGTATCGCCCTTCAGACAAGCGGTGACAAATTGCAAACGTTGCATGGTAACACTCTCAGGCCAAGGCACAGTAAACCTCCCTATCTCGTTAACTGTGCCAGTTATAACCTGTTACCCATGTGCCCGGTGTAAAGTGTTACCCATGTGCCCGGTTCATACACAGAGCAGGCCCCTTTTGTTATTCCACCAGTTCACGGCCGTAGTCAAACAGCGCTTTCAACAGCGCCATTTTTTCCTGATCGCCCTCATACAGGTTGTATAACGCTTCCAGTTGCAGCACATAGGCTTGTACTCGCTCCGGCGTCAGCACATCCCGGCGGTGCTGCAACCAGCGCCGTTGCTCGGCGTCATCCAGCGTTTTTGGGTAGTTGCGCGCGCGGAAGCGGAACAGCAGTTCCTGCATCCGGCTGTCGTTGAAGGTTAAATCCAGCGCCGGCAGGTTTTGCGGCAGCGTTTGCTGGATAATGTTCATGGCAGCCTTGTCGGCATCACTGAAGAAGCCGTCATACAGCCGGGCATCAACGTCATCGGGTGGGGTAAAGGGGGCCGCCTCGGCATACAGCGCCACCACTTTTTCCCGCACCTGAGGATGCTGGCGCAGGATTTGCAGGTTGTTCAGGCAGGCCTGGCGGTCAATGCCCAGCCGCTCGGCGTTGGCGGGCAGCAGCGTTTTCGCCGGTGCCAGCACCGGGCATTTGTTGATATGCACCAGCTTGATCGGCACCGCCGCCTGGCCGTCTTCCAAGCGATCGCGCCGGGTGTAGAGCCGCTCACGCAGTTGATCGGCGTCCAGCTTCAGCAGTGGGGTGATGTCGCCGGCTAAATCGCACATGATCACGGCGTTTTTGTTTTCCGGGTGCCAGGCCAGCGGGGCCACCCAGCTGGTGTTGCCGCGTGCGGCGCCAAACATGCCGGAAACGTGCACCAGCGGCGCCATCTCCACAATATCGATCAGCGTGTTCAGCTTATGTTTGCTGCGATGCTGCAGCAGGTAATCAAACAGCCGCGGCTGCGCTTGCTTGACCAATTTTGCCATGGCGATGGTGGCGTACACATCGGACATGGCATCGTGCGCATGTTCGTGTTCAACCCCGTTGGCCTGCGTCAGGTGTTCCAGCCGGAAGCTGGGGAAGCCGTCTTCATTTTCCGGCCAGATAATGCCGTCTGGGCGCAGCGCATAGCAGGCACGCATCACATCAAGCAGATCCCAGCGTGAATTGCCGTTCTGCCAACTGTAGGCATAGGGATCATAGAAATTACGGTAGAAGATGTTGCGGCTGACTTCATCATCGAAACGGACGTTGTTATAGCCCAAAACACAGGTGTTGGGCTGGCTGAAGGCGGCGTGGATCTGCCGTGCGAACTCCGCTTCGTTCAGGCCCTTCGCCAAGGCTTCCTGCGGCGTGATGCCGGTGATCATCACGGCTTCCGGCTCGGGCAGGTAGTCGTCCGACGGCGCGCAGTAAATGACCAGCGGATCTTCAATGATGTTGAAGTCCATATCGGTACGTACGCCGGCAAACTGGGCCGGGCGATCCAGCGCCGGGCTCTTGCCGAAGGTTTCGTAATCGTGAATGTAGAATGTGGCCGGTGCCTTGCTACTCAACGTGTTATCTCTTCAGTGGCGGAATGCATATGCGCCTATTGTAACCTCGCCATGCCTGATGCCAAGTAAAGCTTGGCGGCAATGCGCACCAGCCCAGAGAAACGTTAGCCTTCCAGCGATGGTGTAGTGCGGTATTTCTTGAGCTGCTGGTGAAAGTAACTGCGCAAATGCGCTGGAACCTGTTTCTCGGCGGTTTTCAGGTTGGATTCGTGACCATAACGTTCGTGATAGGTCACTGTCAGCGCGAGCAAATCAGCCGCTACTCTTTCATCTTCGGCCTGTGACGAGCGAACTGTGTCTTTATCCATGATATTCACCTCCCGTTGGCTAAAGGGAATCTTCCATTGTTAACGCTGAACGTTGCAATTTGACGATTGGCACCTCGTTAATGGTCAAAATATATCGCAGATGAAGAGCAAACTGCTGATGATTGTCAACCAAAACGATGAGCAAATAATGAGTATGCCTAACCACACTTTCATGTTCATGTTATTTCCTTATAACCGAAAGGCGCCATAGCGTAGCATTACCTCACTATTGCTGGCTGTTGTTAGCCAGAATGATGGGCAAACAAGGATGCCGCCTCATAATCGTTCATTGAATGCGTTGTTGTTATGCTCTTATGTTGGTAGTGGTGCGTGGTTTCAAAAATATGTTGCTGAAGCATAAATAGGCTGGCAAACACTGTTAACCAAAACAAGGTACACAAGGCTAACATACACCACCAAACCCTGCTGTTGTAGCTCATTAGCGGCTCCTTGGCGAGAGATGATTTAAATTTCCTGTTGATTAAAACACAGGAAACCTCAATGCGAACTAAACATCAGCGGGAAATGCATAATCAATGTCTATCATTTTGTTACTTATCATTCATCAATGTAATCTAATATAATTTTATCTGAGGTTATTTGTTTTTCTTTAAAGATACGTCAATTCACGGGTGAGCGGGATAATCATAGTTTTTCTTCTTAATGGTTAAATTAATATTTTACCGTGACTTATCTATATTTCCTTATTATCCGCCATTACAGATTTTTTACCTTTTTATTTATGCTGGCGAGGGGAGAGGGTTTGCTGTGTTATTTCCTGCAGTCATTGTTGTGAAGAAAAAAGTATAAGGCAACTGACAAGGGGTGATGTAAACTTATCTATTCTCTTTAAACGAATGCGTTATTTAGGTGTGAACCCCCAGGGGATTCACCAGGACGACGACGACCAGAAAACCCGGCCGAGCACCACCAGCTGATCTCTGCGTTGCGCATAGCTTAGGTATTCATCCGGGTATTCCGCCTGATTGAGCGAGCGGATCAGCACCCCGCCGTCCGGTTGTTCAAGCAGCATTTTAACGCGCAGCAGGCTGCCGTGGCGAATGGCGTAGGTTTTGCCGTCGCGGATGCGGGTATCGGCAGTATTGATGCCGACCACATCGCCATCCTGCAGGCGTGGCTCCATGCTGGAGCCGCAGATGCGGATAATGCGCGCGGCATTCACCGCCACCCCCATTTTGTGCAGATAGTAACGGCGGAAGATCAGCGAAAACTCCTCGCGGTCGATCAACTCGTAACAGCCATCACCGGCTGAAAAATCAATATCCAGCAGTGATATTTCCACAAACTCTTCTTTGTCCTGCGGCGTGTCTTCCCACACGGCGGGCTTTAGCCGCGCCAGCTGAAAATCGGATTCCGTTGCCGCGTTGTCGAACGGGTGCGCCAGGCGCTTTTCATGGAAAACGTCCAGCCAACCTTTGGGCAGATCCAGGCTGGCCTCAATGCGCCGGGCCAGGTTATCGCCCAGGTTACGGGAGAATTTTTCACCGATGATTTGGCTGAGCGTCGGTGCGGAAGAGCCCACCCGGATGGCGAATGTATTCTGGCTAATGCCCTGGCGCGCATAATGCCCCATCAGATCGCGCAGGTTATTGCGGCGTATTTCTTTCGTTTCCATTGCGCGATACTCTCACTCTTTAGCCAAAAGATAAATCCCACCGTGGCGAAAAAGCCAGGCCGCCGGGCCGGTATTGCCAGCGAAAAGAGGGCATTAATGTTCAGTATCGATTACCACAGCTACCGGGCGGTAGCCAGTTTCAATCGCCGCGTTCGTTTCCTGGTGCTGCACTATACTGCGCAGAACTTTGCCGACTCGGTACAGTCTTTGACCGGCGATGCGGTCAGCGCGCATTATCTGGTGCCGGATCCGGCCGATCCCCGCTATCGGCAGGCCGGTTTTACCGATCTGCGTATTTTCAACCTGGTGGATGAAAACGATCGCGCCTGGCACGCCGGCGCCAGCCGCTGGGGCGATCGCACCAATATCAACGATAGCGCCATCGGTATTGAGATCGTCAATCTGGCCAGCGGCGACGGTGAAGAGGCCACTTTTCCCCCGTTTAACCCAGAGCAGATTGCGGCAGTGATCCAACTGGTGCAAAACATTCTGCCGCGCTACCCCGATATTACCCCGGCCAATGTGCTCGCGCACTCGGATATCGCGCCAGGGCGCAAAAGCGATCCCGGCCCGCAGTTCCCCTGGCACCAGCTTTACCAGGCGGGGATTGGCGCCTGGTACGATCGGGCCACTCAGCGGCACTATCAGCAGGACTATTGCCGCAGCGGCCTGCCGGATCGGCAAGCGCTATTGGCCTCTTTTGCCCAATACGGCTACGACATTGCCGGCGCGCAGAGCGAAGACGGTTACCGCCGTTTAGTGCGCGCTTTCCAGCTCCATTTCCGCCCACAGCACTATGGCGGCGTGATGGACGCGGAAACCGCTGCCATCCTGCGGGCGCTGGTGGAAAAATACACCGGTTAACGTCGTTACCCTCGGTGATATTGGCGGAGGGGAAATATCTGCCAACACAGAACTGATATACCCTGGAGTGATTCCTCCGCTAAACTATGCGCTCTTTGTTTTGGCAAGTGGGTTTCGTTGTGCGTCTGGACAGGAAAATTTCCCCCTTCGAATTACTGATTTATCGTAACCATCGCATTGTGCATGGGTTACGTATCTCGCTGGCATTCATCCTGACCTTTTTGCTCGTCCGCCTGTTGGACGTGCCCGAGGGTTCCTGGCCGCTGATTACGCTGGTGGTGGTGATGGGGCCATTGTCGTTTTGGGGCAACGTGTTGCAGCGCGCGCTGCAGCGTATTGCGGGCACGGTGTTTGGCGCGGTTTCCGGCTTGATCGCGCTCTATCTGGAGCTGTTCTCCTTACCGATTATGCTGCTGTGGTGCGGTGTGGTGATGTTTGTCTGCGGCTACCTGACGTTGGGCAAACGGCCTTATATGGCGCTGCTGATCGGCATCACGCTGGCGGTGGTGTGCGGTGCCAGCCCGGGGGATATGTATACCGCGCTGTGGCGCAGCGGCGATGTGATCATCGGCTCGCTATTGGCGCTGTTGTTTACCAGCATCTATCCGCAGCGCGCCTACATACTTTGGCGTATGCACATGGCGGATTGCCTGGACGAAGTGGGTAAAATCTACGGCGCTTACCTGTCGCTGAACATCATTGAGCGCCCCCGTCTTGAGCTGCGGCTGAAGAAACTGCTCACCAAGGTGGTCAAGTTGCGCACGATGATCACCCCCAGCAGCAATGAAACCCATATTCCCAAACCGGTGCTTGAGGCAGTGCAAACCCTAAGCCGCAATCTGGTGTGCACGCTGGAATTGCTGGCGGATGCCTACTGGGCCTCGCGTGAGACGCACTTCATCATGCTGAATGCCAAAACCTTGCGCAGCGCGCAGTTGCTGACGCTGCGCTCGCTGGAATCTCTGGCCGACATTATGCGTAACGGGGTGCAGGAAGATGAAGAGCGTGAAGTGGCCGGCGAACTGAGCGAAATCTCCAGCGAACTGAAGGCGCTGATGCAGCAGGCAAGCACCAGCCCGCACAACGAGGCACCTATCTACGGCTACGTTTGGCTGAGCATGGAACTGGCGAAACAGCTGGAAGAGCTGGGCGATTTGCTCAAGCTTTGTACCACTCCGCTGCGAAATTAGGGGGTGAGATCATGAAGCGGGTGCTTCGGGTTTTGGTCAGGGAGCCTAAAGCAGGTAAGATAGGGAAATGACCGGTTGTGTCTGGCGGCCACTAACCTGTATCTTGGTGGCATCGTGGCCGTAAGTAAATGAATCTGTGTATTACTTAAGCAAGGGTATGAAGATGGATAATGCAAATAAGCAGAGTTTCCAGGACGTTCTGGAGTTTGTGCGTATGTTCCGCCGTAAAAATAAGCTGCAGCGTGAAATTATCGACAACGAAAAGAAAATTCGTGACAACCAGAAGCGCGTACTGTTGCTTGACAACCTGAGTCAATATATCAAGCCGGGTATGAGCATCGAAGACATTCAGGCGATCATCGCCAACATGCGTAGCGACTATGAAGATCGCGTTGATGACTACATCATCAAAAACGCCGATCTGTCGAAAGAACGCCGCGATCTGTCGAAGAAACTGAAAGCGATGGGTGAAGTGAAGTAACCCTCACTGGCGTCTTTGGATAGACCGCACTGAAAAAGCCCGTAGGCAAAACGCCGGCGGGCTTTTTGCTTTTAGGGCGTTTGCCCGGCGTTGCCGGGTTCATCTGGCGCCGCCGGTTGGCCGCCGGGCGCGGTGACGTTGGGCGATAGTGTAATGATGTAATCGGCGAAGGCATTGATTTGCGCGTCGCTGAGCCGGGCTTTAGCGCGGCTGGCGGCATCAACGCCGCCGCCGTCGCGTAGCCGGGTCATGCCGGCGATGATTTCCTGCCGGGAAAGGCTCGTCAGCGGCGGCGCGCGGTTGAAGGCCGGTTTATCCGCCTTGCGGCCATGGCAGCCGCCGCAGTCGCGTTGATAATCCCGCGCAACGTCAGCCCGCGCGCTGGGGGCCGCCGGCAACAGGGCGCAAAGCAGAAGCCCTGCCGCGAGCAACGGCGAGTGGGGGGACGACAACAATGTTTTCATGGTCAGCCTTCCTGCGCCAGACGGCGAAAGATGTCCGCCAGCTCCTGCGGGCTGTGGGCGCCCTGATGCTGGGCGGTCACCCGCCCCTGGGCATCCAGCAGGAAGGAGGTTGGGGTGCCGATAACCTGGTAGCGCTCCTGGGTGATGTTAAGCTGATCGCGGATCACCGGGTAATGAATACGCCGCTGGCGCAGCAGCGCCATGATGTCCAAATCATCCGCATCGGTGTTAATGGCCAGCACCACCACCTTACCTTGCCATTGTTCACTGAGCTTGCTGAGCGTTTCCATTTCCGCCAGGCAGCCGCCGCAGCTGGCTGACCAAAAGTTCAGGTAGATCGGCCGCCCCTGCCATTGGCTGAGCGCCGTCGGTTTGCCTTGCAGATCGAACGCCGCCAGCGCCGGCGCCGGTTCACCGATTGCCAACTGCTCTTGTTTACAGCCGGCCAGCAGCAAGATAAGCAGAAAAAGATTAAGCCAACGCATGGGATGGCGCCTCCTCGCTAAGATATTTACCGTGTTGCAGGCGGATAATGCGATCGGCAAATTCGCCCAACGCCGGATTGTGCGTCACCATTACAATGGTGCGCCCCTGGCGGTGCAGGGCCTTCAGCACGTCCAGCACGCGCTGTTCGTTTTCTTCGTCCAGGTTGCCGGTGGGCTCATCGGCGAAGATCACCGGCGGCTCATTGACCAGCGCGCGGGCAATGCACACCCGTTGCTGCTCGCCCCCGGAAAGTTGGCTGGGCAGGTGAGTCATCCGGTGTTCAAGGCCAACCTGCGCCAGCACGGCTTTGGCCGCCGCCTCATCGGTGACGCTGTGGTAGTGCTGGGCCAGCATGACATTCTCCAGCGCATTCAGAAACGGGATCAGGTGGAACTGCTGGAACACCAGGCCGATTTTCTCGGCGCGGAAGCGGCGGCGGCCTTCTTCATCCAGCGTGGCGGCATCGGTGCCGTCCAGGAACACCTGGCCGCTGGTGGCGGTATCCAGGCAGGTGAGGATATTCATCAGCGTGGTTTTGCCCGATCCTGAAGCGCCCATGATGGCGACAAACTCCCCGCGTTGGATATGCAGGTTAATGTCGTCCAGCGCGGTTACCTGCCCGAAACGTTTGAACAGATGGCGGGTTTCAATCACCGTGTTGGGGCGTGGTGACAACGGCATAGGCTACTCTCCTTTCAGGGTCTTCGCGGGTTCAATACGCACCGCCTGGCTGACGGGAACAATGGCCGCCAGCGTGGCGATCAGTAACGACAGCACCAGCGTGATCGGGAACACCGGCAGGCGCAGTGAGATGGTGGCGTTAAACACCGTCAGGCCCAGCAGCTGCGCCAGCAGATAACCGAGCAGGCAGCCGCAAAGGATTGCCGCCAGCGCGATCAGCGCGGTTTCCGCCAGCATCTGGTAAATAATGTCGCGGTTGCGGGCGCCGAGCGCTTTCTGCAAGGCGAATTCACGCGCGCGTTCGCTGACAATCGCCATCAGCGTGGTGTTCACGCACAGGGAAGACAGCGCCAGGATCACCACCGATACCAGCCCCATCAGCCCCTTGATCTTATCCAGCACCTGGCCTTCAGAGGCCGATACCTTGCGGATCGGCCGGATCTCAAGCTGCGGGTATGTTTGCTGCAGCCGCGCGGCGTAGCGATCGACCTGGCCCAGATCGTTATTAACGCTCAGCAGCGCGTTGCTGATCTGTCCACTTTTGTTAAGCCATTTTTGCGCCAGATCCAGGTTGACGATCAGCATGTTGTCGGTGGCGTCGCCGGCTTCGACGATGCCCTTGATCGTCAGGCGCTGGCGTTCGCTGCCGTTGACCAGGGTAACGCTGTCGCCAAGCCGCAGGTTCAGGCGCTGGGCGAGGCGCACGCCGATCATGGCGTTGCGATCGTCAAAACTGACGCCGATCCAACTGCCGCTAACCTGCCAGTAGGGCGCCAGTTTTTGCAGCGATTCAAACCACACGCCCATCAGCGCCACTTTTTCCAGCTCGGTACGCGCCATGCCGTACAGGTAGGGGCTGGCGGCGTTGATTAACCCCGGTGGCGCGGCGTCAAGTATCGGCTGCAACTGTGCTTGCGCCAGGGTATTGCCGTGGCCCGGGCCGATGTAAAAGTTGGCGCCGAAGGTGCGCAGCTCTTCGCTCATTTTGGCATTGATATCGAACCACACGGCCGACATGGCGGTAACGATGGCCGCACCCACGGTGAGGGCGGCGAACACCACGCTCACCCGCTGTAGCCGCAGGCGCAGCGCGCGCCAAACCAGGCGCCAGAACATGCTGGTGTTAACGGCCATACAGCACCTCCACCGGGTAGAGCCGGGCGATACGCCGTGCCGGGAACCAAGTGCCGATCAGCGCAATCAGCACTGCAACCACCAGCACACAGGGCACCACCACCCAGGCAAAATCGAGCGGCGCGCCAAACAGCATCAGCCCGATGGCGCGCGCCAACCCCCAGCCTGCCAGACAACCGGCCAGCCCGCCGAGCACGCCGCTCAGCGCCGCCTCCAGATAAAACAGCAGCAGGATTTGCCACTGGCGCGCGCCGAGCGCTTTCATCAGCCCGATCTCCTTCGCCCGTTCCATAATGGTGCTGGTCATCAACGACGCAATGCCCATTGCCGCCGCCAGCAAGGCCGCTGCGGTAACCACGCCCAGCAGCAGCTGGATTTTATCGATGATCACCCCTTCGGAAGCGGCCACCTGCCAGATGGGGCGCACCACGGAACCGGAAATGGCCTCTTCAAGCTGATGGGCGATCGAGGAAACGTACGCTGTGCAGTACCACAGATCGTATTCCTCGGCATTCAGCGCATCCAGGTTCTCCCGCGCCCGGCGGGACAGGGCGTTTTCCGGCACGGTCAGCGCGGAAACGCGGATTGCCTGCACTTTGCCCTGTAGCCCTAACAGATCCTGGACGATCGCCAGCGGCATCACCAGTTGGTTATCTTCATCGCCGCCGCTGGCCAGAATGCCGCTTAGCGTTACCGTGCGTTCACCACTCGGCCCATGCAATTGCAACGTGTCGCCCGGCTTCCAACCGTAATGGCGCGCCAGCGCGGCGCCCGCCAAGGCCTGCTGCTTGCCCGGCGTTGCCGGCTCTGCGGGCCACTGGCCGCTAACCTGCCAGTATGGGCTGATCGCCTGCTGGCCGGTGCGGTAATCCTCTTCGTCCGGCACATTCACCGGCTGAAAGAAAAACGTCCCCAGCACGTTGATGCGATCGTTGCCCACGGTGACTTCACCGCTCAACAGCGGCGCAAAGCCGACGATATTGTTGCGCCAGAAAATGTCTTTGATTGCCGGCAGCTCGGCTTCATCAAGGAAGTCTTGCCCGTCCAGCGGGTTGCCGCTTTCGCCGGATATCGCCGGCAAAATGGCCTGGCTGGCGGGCTCGATCAGAATGTTGGCGCCGTAGGATTTCAGCTCGCGCGACATTTTATCGCCCACGTCGATGGAAACCGCCAACAGCGCCGAGATTAGCCCCGCGGCCAAAAACACCGTCAGCACCGCCAGCGCCTTGCGCCGCAGGTTGCGCCGCCAGGATTGCCACAGCATCCGCCAGAGCATGATTATTCCCCCTCCGCCGGCGCAACGAACTGCTCCGGCGCGTTACGGAAGCGGTTGTAGTTGGCTTCGGAGGCGAAGAACCAGGTTTTACCGCCGTATTGATATTTGTATTCCGCCTGCACGTTGGTTAACCGGCTGCCGTCTACCGGATCGGTAACTTGCAGCGTAACGATGGTAGAAAAGTAATTGACCCCGGCTTCCAGCGCTGCGCGTGGGATAGTGAGTTCCTGCTCGTTATTTTGCCAACCGTCGATCGGCACCGGGTTGCAGCCGCCGGCTTTGCCGATCGACGGGATAAAGATATGTACGCCGCAGGCCACGCAGACCACCTGGTTGCCTTCCATCACGTAGCCCTGATCGCCGCACAGCAGGCAGGCGTCGAAGACTACCCCCAGCCGCAGGCGATCCGGGTAGCGGTTGATCACAAAAAAGCGCACCGCTTTGCCATCGTCGGCAACCCAGACAAAGCGGTGCAGTTTGCCGTCGCGGATTTGGGCGATTGGCAGGTGCACCAGGCCGTCGGCGGCAAGCTGAACCGGCGTCGCTTCTGAGAGGCGCGGCGGCCTGGAGGCCACGTTGTCCCAGTACAGCTGATTGGTAACCACAAAGGCGGCTAACACCAACGGTGCGGCAAACAAACGCCAGCCGTTGCGCGCGCGCGCCAGCGCCAGCCGCCTGGCGACCGCCGCCTGGGTTTGCCGGGCAACCTGCCGGCGCCCCAGCGCCTGGGGGAGCCACAGCAACGCCTGCAGCAACAGCAGCGCCGCGGCCAGGTAGCTCAGCAGCGGCAGATTATTGGTGACGTGGGCGACAAAGCTCAGCCGCGGCTTGGTCAGCGCCAGCGCTTGCAGTTTCATCAGCAGCAACAGGACGTTGCCGGTGAGCGGCAACAGCAGGGAAAGCACGGTAATCAGCGCCACCGGCCAGCGCAGCCAGGAGATGCGGCGGCAAAGCATGGCGGTCAACACCGCGGCCAACGCCAGGCAAAAGAAAGCCAGCACCAATGCGCTAAGGTTAATGAGCAGGTCGGTGTTCAGCACGTGGGTGGTGGACAGTGCGCCAAGATTGGGGTTGTTGGCCCAATGGCGCGCGCCGCCGAAGACCAGCAGCGCCTGCCAGGCATAGACCAGGCGGGCAGGGCAGCGCCACAGGCTGAGTAAAAACAGCAGCAGCGCGGCGATCTCAACCCCCGTAATGGCCAACTGCAGCGTTTGGGATTTCGGCTCGTTCAGCCCGGCCCAGCTCCCCAGCAGCAGCCCAATCAGGCTCAGCAACAGCAGCCGGCGCAGCGCCGGCCTTGGCTGGCGGCAGCCATTAAGGCCGGCGAGCAGGGCGACGCAGGCAAACGCCTGCAGAGTAACGACAAAAAAATAGTTCATGAAAACCTGGGCTCAGCATGAAGCAAAAGGGCGGCCGCGGCGCGCCCCTGTGCGCAACCGGTTATCCTGCTGTTATTCCAGACCGACATATTTGAAGTCATAGCTGACGTCAAACGGTTTCCACCAGCGGCCAACCCCGGTTTCACTGTCGGTATGGCGGTGCATACCGGCCTTGGACGGTGGATCGATATGGTAGGTCACCTTGTAGTTGCCCACCCCCATCATTTTGATGTTGGCGCCGTAGTGCGGCCCGTCGCTGGCGACCATCGGCATGAAGGTTCCTTCCTGTTTGGCGCCGGTATCGGTGTTGACCAGCGTATAGGCGATGGTCAGGAACGGCATCCATTCGCCAGCGCCAAAGCCGTTTTTGTTGCCTTCCACCGCATGGATGTCGGCTTCCAGGTGAATATCGGCTTTGGCGGCGGGCAGCCCCATACCGCGGGGTTCCATATCAATCGGCTGCAGGTAAACGGCGGCGATTTCCATTTCATTGATCTTCACGGCTTCGCCGGCCGGGTACTCTTTGAAGGCGAAAGCGGCGGGCGCAGTGAAGACGCTGGTGATTATGGCGCCGGCGATCAGGCTTTTGTTGATGCTCATTCACTCATCCTCTTGGTTTAACGGTTGTGTGGTTCATTACATGGGTGGTAAAGCGGTATTGCGGCGCCGCATGATCCACAGAGCGACCAGCGCGGCCAGCACCAGCACCGCCTGCGGCAACAGCGTTTCGACATAGGGGTAGACGCCCAGCCAACCGATCTCCGGCCATCCCGGCAGCAGGGTCGGCTGGAACAACTTGCCCTCCACCAGTTCCAAAATGCCTTTACCGGCAAAGATAAAGGCCATCAAATACATGAACGAGCCGGTAAACATGAAGAACGGCTTCAGCGGCAGTTTGAGCACGGTGTAGCGCATGATGAACCAGGCCAGCAGCAGGATAATGCAACCCAGCACGAACCCGGCCAGCACGGCCGCATGGCCGGTAACCGTCTGGGCATCCCCCAGCAAGGCATAGTAGAACAGCACGGTTTCCGCCCCTTCGCGGTACACGGCCAGGAAGCTGGTCAGCCACAGGCCAAGCAGCGAACCGCTGGTCAGTGCGTGCGACAGTTTGCCTTCCAGATAGGCTTTCCAGTGGCGCGCTTCCACCTTGGACAGCAGCCAGTAGCTCATGAAGAACAGCATCACCACGGCGATCAGCATGGTGATGCCTTCCAGCAGCTCACGGCTTGCCCCCGAATTAGTAAATAGCCACTGGAACAGCAGTGCGGTCACCACGCTGCAGGCCAGAGCCGCCCACACCGACTGGCGGATCATCGGCAGTTTGTCATGCTGTTGGTTTTTAATCAGGTAGGCGACGATGGCGGCGACGATCAGCAGCGCTTCCATCCCTTCGCGCACGATAATCAGCAGGCTGTACACCAGCAGGCTCCACGGGCTTTCGCCGCTCTGGCCGATCAGCGCCACCGCTTGGGCCAAGTCTTGCTGCAGTGCGTCGGCTTCCGCGTTTATCTGCGCGGCGGCCTGGCCGGATTTCATCAGGCTGACCAGGCGGGTAAAGTGGCCCTCCAGCGTGGTTTTGAAGGCGGCGTCGCGCGAACCGATTTTGTTTTCCATGCCGCTGGCTTCGAAGTGATCGAAGTAGGCGTCCTGAATGGCCAGAATGGCATCCTGCGCCTGCCCGGCGCGGTATTGTTGAATCGCTGCCTGTACGCTTTGGTTAATGCTGGCGGCCACCGCGCCCCAGTCCGCCGAGGTATTGGCATCCGTATCAGCCGCTGGCTGGCCAGCAGGGCCCGGTGCGGCCACCGCCTGATCGGCGCGGGTGGTGGGCAGCCCCGGCAGTATATCTTCCAGGGTTTGCAGCAGTTCGGTGGTGCGGTAGCCCAGTTCACTCAACTGGTCTGGCTGGTTGCTCAGTGCAATCAACGCGGTAAATTGCTGATTGATGCCGGCGGCCGTTTGCGAAGCGCGGTTCTGCCGGATCGACATTTCCATTTCTGAATTTTTAAAGCCCTGGAAATGTGCCTGCTGAATGCTTTTGGCCGCCGCGGCGCGATCGCCGGCCTGATATTGGCTGATGGCCTGGGCCAGCAGATCGTCAATGGTTTTAAAACTCTGCTGCCAGTAGAGCGCGATGGCCTGGTTGTCATAGGCGCCGTGCTGCTGTTCGGCCACTAACTGGTGGCCGCCGTCCAGCACGGCTTCAACGCTGCTAAGCTCGCTTTTCAGCCAGTCGATTTTTGCCTGCACTTCCGGCTGCGGTTTTCCTTCGCCGATCATGCGGCGGATATCGCCAAAGGCGGCTTCCATCTGATAGCTTTTTTGCGCCGAGATATTAATGCGAATCGGGCCTTCAAGATTTTCAAACACTTCAAAATACGCCATTTGCACTTCGCGGCGGGCGTCATTGGCTTGTTGGTTTTGGTAAAGTGCGGCGGTTTTGTCCAGGCGGGATTGAATGTCGTCGATATAAGGCGCATAGCCGGAAGCTGACCATGCACCCGCGCTGCTCAGTACGCTGAGGAGGATGAGCAGAAAACGTATTATGGGCATTAGAGACACACACCATTAGCGTGTTAATGATAATCGTTATTATTATCATTTATTGCTATGGCGTTACATTGACCTGGATCATAAGTTGAGTTTTTAGCCATCAGTGGGAACAGAAAAGGGATGGCAATCTGGCGACGTTATCACAAAAACGGCATTGCTTATGCGAAAGGCATAGTTAGCGCTCGATAAACGCAGTAATAAGCTAGCGCCTTTTACAGGGGGATCACTATGCCGACTTTTTCTGCGCCTTTTTTGCGTGACTATGTCGCGGCCCGTTTGGGCGAGAATGGCGTTAATCAGGCAACCGCCGAACAGGTAGCTGAAAATTTAGTGGAGGCGTGCCTTAAGGGGCACGATTCGCACGGGGTCAGTATGTTGCCGCGCTATCTGGAAGCCATTGCTGAGGGTGGGCTTAACCCCGCGGCGGGCGCCGAGTTGCTGCAAGACAACGGGGCGCTATTGGCGTTTGACGGCCAGCACGGTTTTGGCCAGGTGGTGGGCCGTCAGGCGGCGGCGGCGGGCATTGCGCGCGCCGCCCAGTTGGGGGTGGCGGTGGTGGGGTTGGCCAATGCCCATCATCTGGGGCGGATTGGCGCCTTTGCGGAGCAGGCGGCGCAAGCCGGCCTGGTTTCGCTGCACTTCGCCAACGTCAACAGCCGGGCAATTGTGATGCCCTGGCAAGGGCAGTATTCGCGGTTGGGCACCAACCCATTCTGCGCGGGTATTCCACAGGCCGAAGGGGCGCCGGTGATCCTAGATTTCGCTACCAGCGCGATTGCCGGCAACAAGGCGCGCATTGCCTGGAACGCCGGCAAGCAGGTGGAGCCGGGCTGTATCGTTGACGATGCCGGCCAGCCGACGCAGGATCCGCGTTGGGTGGTGCAGCCGCCGTTGGGCGCGCTGCTGCCGTTCGGCAAACATAAAGGATCCGGCCTGGCGCTGGTCTGTTCGCTACTGGGGGCGGCGCTGACCGGCGGTATCACCGAGCGTCATGTTGCATCAGGCAAAAAGCGCATCATCAACAGTATGCTGTCGATTTATATCGATCCGGATCGCTTGGGGGGCGCCGAGAGTTGGCGGCAGGAAGTGCCGGCATTGCTGGCCTGGGTACGCAGTTCGCGCGATGATGGCGAATTGCTCTTGCCGGGCGACGCCGAACGCAACGCCTATCAACACCGCCTGCAACACGGCATTGAGGTGGACGAGGTGAGCTGGCAACAGCTGCAGGCCCTGGCGCCTGCACTCTGATATATCACGCAACCCGCCTGCCGGCCTCCATCACCGCAAGCGGGTTGCAGTAGCGCTAAGCTTAGCGCTGCATTCCCCAGCGTTTCACCGTTATCCGCTCCAGCGTGGCGAACACCAGGCTTTCCACCAGCAGGCCGATGATAATCACCGAAGCCAGGCCGGCAAACACCCGATCGGTAAACAGTTCATTGCGGTTTTGGAAGATATACCACCCCAGGCCACCCGCACCGCTGGAGGCGCCGAACACCAGCTCGGCGGCGATCAGCGTGCGCCAGGCGAAGGCCCAACCGATCTTCAGGCCGGCCAGGATCGAGGGCAACGCCGCCGGGATCAAAATATGCCAGACGTAGCGTAACCCGCTCAGGCCGTAGTTGCGGCCGGCCATGCGTAGCGTTTCGGAAACCGACATAAAGCCGGACCAGGTGGTGAGCGCCATCGGCCACAGCACGGAATGAACCAGCACGAAAATCAGGCTTTTCTCCCCCAGGCCAAACCACAGCAGCGCTAACGGCAACAGGGCGATCGCGGGCAGCGGGTTGAGCATTGATGTCAACATGCTAAGCAAATCGCGCCCTAAGCGGGTAGAAACCGCCAGTGCGCTTAGCGTCAGCGCCAACAGGCTGCCAATCGCGTAGCCCTTCAGCAAGGTGCCGATCGAAATGACAATTTTAGCCGGCAGTTCGCCGCTGAGCATATCATCAACAAAGGCGTGCAGCGTTTGGGTAAAGCTGGGCAGCATCAGATCATTTTGCTGCCAATGCGCTGCGCCTTGCCACAGCAGCAGCAGGGCCGCCAGCAGCACGCTTTTTCGTAACCAGGTTTGGTTCCATAACCGTGTGGCAAGCGGCAACGGGCGTTCAAGCGGCAGGTTGTGCAACGGCGTCAGCTCACGCTGGTATTCGGGCCGGATCGGCGGCGTTAGGGTTTCAGGGCTTGGTGTGGTCATTGCAAAGCACTCGCGGTTAGCGGCAACAGTGGGCGCGGCGCCGGCTGCGGCGCGGAAGGTTCAGGCGTAAACAGCAGATCGTGGATCTGCCGCGCGGCATGCTGGAAGGGTTCGCTGCCGCTGTCGTGCAGGGCGAACTGGTGGCTGTTCAACTCGGCGCGTACCCGCCCTGGGTGCGGTGACAGCAGCAAAATGCGGCTGCCCACTACCAGCGCTTCTTCGATCGAATGGGTGACGAACAGCAGCGTGAAGCGCTCGTCTTCCCACAGCGCCAGCAACTCTTCCTGCATTTTGCGCCGCGTCAGCGCGTCCAGCGCGGCGAAGGGTTCATCCATCAACAGGATTTTCGGCTGCATGGTCAAGGCGCGGGCGATCGCCACGCGCTGCTTCATGCCGCCGGACAAGGTATGAGGAAACGCATCGGCAAAGCCGGCAAGCCCCACCTTATCCAAAAAGTGCAGCGCCCGCTCGCGCGCTTCGGCGCGGGTGGCCTTGCGGCTGGCCAGCAGTGGGAACAGGGTGTTTTCCAGCACGGTTTTCCACGGCGGCAACTGGTCAAATTCCTGAAATACCATCATGCGATCGGGGCCGGGTTGCACCACCGGTTTGCCATCGAGCTGGATCTCACCGTTGACCGGCGGTAAAAAGCCGCCGATGGCTTTCAGCAGGCTGGATTTACCGCAGCCGGAAGGGCCGAGCAAAATAAAGCGATCGGCGGGCCAGACGTCGAAGCTGACATCATGGGTGGCGCGCACCTGGCGATGGCGGGTGCGGTATTCCAGCCCAACGCTGCGGACTTGCAACAGCGGGTTTTGGCTTGAGTGAGTCATGGTGTTTTCCCCCGAGGCCTGAAAATCAGAACGGCGCATCACCTTCGATGGTGGTGCGATACAGTTTGCGGCGCAGGTGTGCAGGGCAACCGGTCGCCAGATGGATCAACGAGCGGTTGTCCCAAAACACCAGATCGCCCGGCTGCCAAACGTGCCGGTAAATATGCTGCGGCTTGATACTGTGGGCATACAGTGCCTGCAGGATCTCGCGGCTTTCGTCTTCCGGCAGCCCTTCGATATGGGTCGTAAAACCTTCGCTGACGAACAGCGCCTTGCGCCCGGTTTCCGGGTGGGTGCGCACAATGGGCTGGGAAACGGCTTTCACCTGCGCCAACTGCTCCGCCGTTAACTGCGGCCGCCAGTGTTCGCCGAACTTCGGCTTGCTGTAGGTGGCGGTGTAGGCATGCACCGCATTGCGCCCCTCAACGGCGGCGCGCAGTGCGGCCGGCAGGGTATCCCAGGCCTGGTGCATGTCGGCGAACAACGTGTCGCCGCCTTCCGCAGGCAATTCCTGTGCGTAAAGCATCGAGCCAAGGCTTGGCAATGCTTTGTAAGAGAGATCCGAGTGCCAGTATTTGCCGGCATCGCCCAGGCCGATCGGTTTGCCGTTTTCAATGATGTTGGAAACGATCAGGATCTCCGGATGGCCGGGCAACAGAAACTGCGCCAATACGTGGATCTGCAGCTTGCCGAAACGGCGGCTGAAGGCGATTTGCTGTTCCGGCGTAATCTGTTGGTTACGGAACACCACCACGTGATGTTCCAAATGGGCACGATGAATGCGGGCAAAGTCACGCTCATTCAGCGGCTGGCCGAGATCCAGCCCTATGATTTCCACACCCAGCCCACCCAGGGGGCGTACGGTAAAATTCTGGCCGACAATCGTTGGTTCAGCGGCAAGGGCAATGGTCACAATCGTTCTCCTGTTTGGTTCGAGTTAGCTGCCTGGGTTGGCATAGGCTTCGGGGAAGAAATAATCCTTCCAGGAGTCGGCTTTATTCTTGAGCACGCCGAGCTGGTGCAGTTTTTCCGCATAAACGAAGGTGCGCTCTGGCGAAATGGTGAAGTCGATTTCCGGATCTTCCACGATCTTCTGCACCAGAGCCGGCGACAGCTTGGAGTTTTCCGCCCGGATATAGGTTTGGGCGGCGGCGGCCTTGTCTGCCTTGATGATCTGCGCGGCTTCCGCCAACGCATCATAGAAAGCGCGGTAGGTTTTCGGGTTTTGATCGTGGAACTTTTGCGTGGTGTAGAGCACATTGAAGGTGCCCGGCCCGCCCAGCACATCGTATGAACTGAGGATCTTATGCACATTTGGGTGCTCCAGCGCCTGGTACTGGAACGGCGGGCTGGAGAAGTGCGCGGTGATCTCGGTGCCGTTGGCGATCAGCGCCGCGCTGGCATCCGGGTGGGGCAGGCTGACGCTGATATTGTCAAACCGTTTGAATTCGCTGTCGCCGTACAGTTTGGCGGTTTCGATTTGCAAGGTGCGCGATTGGAAGCCAACGCCGGCGGCCGGCACGGCAATGCGGTCTTTATCACTTAGATCCTTAACGCTTTTCACCGCCGGGTTATTGCTGAGCAAATAGTTGGGCATGGAGCCGAGCGACGCGATGGCCTTAACGTTCTGCCGGCCGCGGGTGCGATCCCACACCGTCAGCATCGGCGGCACGCCGGCAGAGGCCACGTTCAGCGCGCCGGAAAGCAGCGCTTCGTTAATGGCGGTGGCGCCGGAAAGGGTGCGCCAGTCGACTTTAATATCCAGCCCCTGTTCCTTACCGTGTTTTTCGATTAATTTTTGATCCCGCACCACGTCCAGAATGAGGTAACCAATGCCAAACTGCTGCGCGATGCTGATGCTGCCTTCAGCCTGGGCCTGGGTGGCAAAGGTGCCCAGGCTGGCTAACATCAGGGCGCCGGCAACGGCGCGCAGGCGAAGCTTGCCAAAATTTAGGTTCATTATTTCTCCTGATGAAAAATCGGTATTATAAATAATGGTTCTTAATATGTTTGTTGAAGCCTACGGCTGTGCGCCTGAGTTGTTAAATTCTTTTTTGATATATTTAATATTAAAACTAATTCTATATATTTCAGTTGGATATGTGTTTTTGTCGCCGTTTCTATAGCAACCGTTTTTCTTTGTATATCTGATTAATGCATTAACGCTGGCTAATAGGCGCTATTTTATTGCTTATGGCTGCAATATCTTTTTTTTAACTATCGATAGCCATATTTTTGCTAAATAAAAATTTACCCTCGCTTTTATACTGGCCGCCTATTTGAAACGCCTCATTAAAGGAAAAAATTATGCATCTCGCTCGTTTCCCCCGCGTTCGGCTCGGCCATTTCCCCACGCCGCTGGAACCGCTGCCTCAACTGTCGAAAGCGTTGGGCGGCCCGACTATCTGGATTAAGCGCGATGACTGTACCGGGCTTGCCACCGGCGGCAATAAAACCCGCAAGCTCGAGTTCCTGTTGGCCGATGCCTTGCAGCAGGGTGCCGATGTGGTGCTGACCCAGGGCGCCACGCAGTCCAACCATGTGCGCCAGACCATCGCCGGTGCGGCCAGGCTTGGGTTGAAAACCCAGGTGTTGCTGGAAAGGCGCGTTAACGATTTCGGTGAAGAGTACCAGCGCTCCGGCAACATCCTGCTTGATGATTTGCTGGGCGGCGTGATTGTCGATCATCTGCCGGGCGGTACCGATATGCAGCAGGCCCTGGAAACGCTGGCCGCGCAGTTGCGTGACCAAGGGCATAAGCCTTATGTCATCCCGGGCGGCGGCTCCAACGCGATCGGGGCACTGGGGTATGTGGCCTGCGCCGAAGAGTTGCTTTGGCAGTCAAGCCAGCAGCAATTGCGCATCGATCACGTGGTGCACGCCACCGGCAGCACCGGCACCCAGGCCGGCCTGGTGGCGGGGCTGAGCGCCACCCACAGCGGTATCCCGGTGCTTGGCATCAGCGTGCGGGCGCCGAAGGCCAAACAGGAAGAAAACGTGTGGAATCTGGCGCAGCGCACCCGCGAATTGTTGGGCATTGCCGGGGAGTTGCCGCGCAGTGCGGTGGTCGCCAACGGTGACTACGTCGGTGAAGGTTACGGCCTGCCGACGGATGGCGTGCGCGAAGCCTTAACGCTGCTGGCGCGGCTGGAGGGCATCTTGCTCGATCCGGTTTACACCGGTAAAGGCATGGCCGGGCTTATCGATCAGGTGCGCAAAGGGTATTTCGCCAAGGACGACAATGTGGTGTTTGTCCATACCGGCGGCGCTGCCGGCCTGTTCGGCTACCGCCAGTGGCTGGAGCAGGGCGCGCAATGAGCGGGCAGCTATTGATCGGCGTGCTTGGCGGCATGGGGCCGCTGGCCACGCTGGATCTGCAGCAAAAGATTATTGAGGAAACCCCCGCCGCGCGCGATCAGGAACATGTGCCGGTGGTGGCGTGGAACGTGCCGCAGATCCCGGATCGCCAGTTGGCCCTGGCCGGTAAAGGGCCTTCGCCGCTGCCGGCGTTGCTGGCGGCGGTGGAGCGCCTCAACCGGATTGGCGCCAGCCACATTGTGATCGCCTGCAATACCGCCCACCATTGGTATGACGAACTGGCGGCGGCCAGCACGGCGCCGCTGTTGCATATTGTCGATGCCTGCGCGGATGAGCTGCGGGCAGGGGCGCCGGATAAAGTGGGGATTATCGCCACGGCAGGGACGCTGGCCGCGGGCTGGTATCAGCAGCGGTTGGCGGCGCAGGGCATCACCGCGTTGCTGCCGGCGCAGGCAGAGCTGGAACGGCTGTTTGTGCCCGGCTGTTATGCGGTGAAGCGCGGCGAGTTGCAGCGCGGCGGCGAGCTGCTGGATGAACTGGCCAACGCACTGTTGGCGCGCGGCGCGCAGAAATTGGTGCTGGCCTGCACGGAAGTGCCGCCGGCGCTGGTTGCCGTACAATCGCGCAGCCTGCCGTTGGCCCTCGATCCTGCGCGCGCGCTGGCGCGCCAATGCGTACGCCTTTGGCAGGAAAGCCAACGCCGTTCCAACGTGGATGCGGCGCTGGAACGGCGTACCTGAACTACGCGCTATCCCTGATATTCGATGATCGACAGCCCGGCGTTATAGTCGGTGCTGTAGATGATGCCTTGCGCATCAACGAACACATCGCAGGATTGGATCACCCGTGGGCGCCCCGGCCGCTTATCCATCATGGCCTGCGGGTTGGCGGGCACCAGCGCGCCGGTTTCCTTCGGCTGATAAGGGTTACTGATGTCGTAGGCGCGCACACCGGCGTTTTGGTAGGTGGCGAAAATCAGCGACGAGCTGATAAAGCTGCCCGGGCGGTTTTCATGCAGGTTGTGCGGCCCGAAGTGGGCGCCCTTGCTGACATAGTCCCGTTCGTCCGGCTGCGGGAAGGTGGCGATGCTCACCGGGTTGCTTGGCTCACGGATATCAAACAGCCAGATCAACTTTTCGCCGTCCTCCTGGTTATCCAGCACCGCTTCATCCAGCACCACCAGCAGATCTCGGTCCGGTAGCGGCAGCGCGGTGTGGGTGCCGCCGCCGAACGGCGGGCTCCAGTTGCGGTGGGCGATCAGCTGTGGCTGGCTGCGATCTTTCACATCCAGTAAAGTCAGGCCGCCGTCACGCCAACTGGCATAGGCGGTGTCGCCGCTGATGATGGCATGGTGCAGGGCGTAGCGTTTGCCTTCCGGCCAGTCTGGCGTTTCGCCGCCGGCACTGTGCATGCCCGGCAGCCACCAGCGCCCGGCGACCTGCGGGTTGCGCGGATCGGCCAGATCGACCGTCAGGAAGATGTAGTCGCTATAACCGTCGATCAGCGCCGAGACATATGCCCAGCGCCCGCCAACGTACCAGATGCGGTGCACACCGATGCCGTCCAGCGCCAGAAAGCCGATTTCCCGCGGTTTATCCGGCGTGGAGATATCAAAAACCCGCATACCGGCGCTCCAGCCGCGCCCCGCGTTATTGCCTGAAACCGTCTCGCTGATTGCCTTGGTGTAATACACTTTTTCGTCGGCAAAGCGGGTATCGGCGAACAGATCGCGCGCGTTGACCACCAGCAGCAGATCGTCATGGGCCTGCAAATGGATATTCCAGGTGCCCGGCGGGGCAGGGATAAAGCCGGCCGGGCGGGGATTTTTGGCATCGCGCACGTCGACGATGGAAAAGCCCTGTGAAACCATGTGCCCGATATAGGCATAGCCACGGTGCACCATCACCTGCACCCCGTCTGGCTTGCCGCCCTGATCGCTGTGGCCGATCAGGCGCATATTGCGGCTATATTCAGGCTGTGGAAGAGGCGGTTTCGCCATCATGACTCCTTATTTTTTCGGCTGTTGTGCTTCAAGGGTAGCGAACCAGGGCGCAACAAAATCGGCAGACTGGCCCCAACCTGGGATAATTTTCGCCAGCGAAGCAACGTTGGTGGCTTCCGGATGGCTTTGCACCAGCGCCTGTGGGATCGCGACGGCTTTAAACTCATACACCGGCGGGGTTGGTTCACCGGCAATCTTGTTGGCGATCAGGCGCAGGTTCATCGCGCCGATAAGCTTAGGATCCACCGCCACGCTGATCTTCCAGGCGCTGTCTTTGGCGTGCATCAATGCTAACACCTGGTTGGAGATATCGATACTGTAGAGCTTGATCTCCGTGCGGCCGTTTTCCTGCAGGGCTTTATACGCGCCCAGGCTGAACGGATCCCAGGTGCCCCAGATCGCGTCGATCTTGCCTTTCGGGTATTTCGCCAGGATCGCGCCGATCTTGTTGGCCGTATCGCCCTGCACATCGGAAGACACCGCGCCGATCGATTCAAGTTCGTGGATCCCCGGCTGTTCTTTCAGCATCTTTTGGTACTGCGCCTGGCGCCGCTCCATTGGCGGGAAGCCGGCGACCCACAGCTTGATGATGTTGGCCTTGCCGTTAAAGTCTTTCACCAACTGGCCAAAAGACAGTTCGCTCAGCGAAGCGTCGTCCTGTTGGGTGACGGTGACGCCGGGGATGTCGCCTTGAACCGCAGTATCGTAGACCGACACCGCGATCCCGCTTTCGCGAATGCGTTTGATCAGTGCCGTGGCGTAGGGATCGCGCCCCTGGGAGAGAATGATGCCGTCGTATTTCTGGCTGATGGCCTGGTTGACGAAGTCCTGGAATTTGGCATCGTCGCCGTTAGTGAGAAAGGTACTGACCTTAAAGCCCAGTTTGCGGCCTTCCTGGATGGCGCCGGCAAGAAACTGTGTGGTGTTGTCGTCAGAGCCGAGGTTGCGAACCACCGCAATGCGAATCTGGCCCTGGTGGTTGGCGATCGCAGCCGGCACCGGGGCGGTTGCCGGGGCGGCGAAACACGGGGTGAGCGAGAACAGGCTAAGCGCCAGCAACGAGGTTTTGAACAGCTTCATGTAAAGTTACCCTGCATGGTTAATGATAAAAACAATGTTATTTGGCCATGTTGCATGGCGTTGTTATTTCCCCAATCGCTCCGAACGCAGGATGACGATAGGGATGATAAATTGTATTCGCCGGGCCGCGCCCTGCCATGCGCCAGGTCATGGCGGGGGCTATTCGTGAGTGGTTCCTGTAAGAGGTGAGCGGCTTCCAGCCACTCGGCGCCTTTAATGGCTCCCACACCCGTGCTTCACTCACCTGATACATCGTCTTTGAGATTAATCAATTAGCCACTTCACCCATGTCAATGAGCGAAAAATCATAAGCCAATACAAAAAAGTATTCGCCATAGAATTTGCTGCCCCTATGATGGCAACAATCAGAGAGAAAGAAGGAATTCAGCATGAGTGATACCGACATTCGCGTGGTTGCCGGCCCGGCAAACTATTTTGCTTTCCCCGGCGCCATTGACCGCCTGTCGCAGTTTTATTCACCGCAACAATTGCAAAACGCGCTGTGGATTTATGGCGAGCGTGCGCTGGCGGCGGCCAAACCCTTTTTGCCGGCGGCGTTCGATGCGCCGGAGGCCTGCCGGGTGCTGTTCAACAGCCACTGCAGCGAAACCACGGTACAAGACATCGTGCGCCAGGCCGGGAATGCACGCCAGGTAGTGATCGGCGTGGGCGGCGGTGCGGCGCTGGATACCGCCAAAGTGGTTGCGCGCCGGCTGGGGCTGCCGGTGGTGGCTATTCCGACCATCGCCGCCACCTGCGCTGCCTGGACGCCGCTTTCGGTGTGGTACAACGATCAGGGCCAGGCGCTGCGCTACGAGATTTTCGACGACGCCAACCACCTGGTCCTGGTGGAGCCTGAAATTATTCTGCGCGCGCCGAAAGCGTATTTGCTGGCCGGGATCGGCGACACGCTGGCGAAATGGTATGAAGCCGTGGTGCTCAGCCCGCAGCCGGCCCAATTGCCGCTCAGTGTGCAACTGGGCATCAATACCGCCCTGACCATCCGCGACGTGCTGCTTGATGAAAGTGAGGCAGCGCTACAGGCGCAGGACGACGGGCAATTGAACAAAGCCTTTCTCAACGTGCTGGAGGCGATTATCGCCGGCGGCGGGTTGGTGGGCGGCCTTGGCGATCGCTATACGCGCATCGCGGCCGCGCACTCGGTGCACAATGGTCTGACGGCATTGCCGCAAACCGATGTCTTCCTGCATGGCACCAAAGTGGCCTATGGCATTCTGGTGCAGAGCGCGTTGCTGGGGCAACATGATGTGGTCAATCAGCTGATTGCGTTGTACCGCCGGTTGGATTTGCCGGTCAGCCTGGCGGCGTTGAACGTCGATATCCATGATGAAGCCCAGATCCAGCGGCTGATCGCCCGCACGTTGCAGACCGGTGAGTCTATTCATTTCCTGCCGGTGCCGCTTAACGACGGCACGTTGCGCGCAGCGTTAAGCTACGTGGAATCGCTGGCGGCTTAAAGCGCGCTTTGCGGCGGGGCCAGGCCCAGCCGTTGCCCGGCGGCCGCGATCACCAATGCTTTTAACTGCTGCACCGCCGGATCGCGTACGCTTTCGGCGCGCCAGCCCAGCTCGACGGAATAGGGCGGCAGCGCCAACGGGCAGGCAATGCAGCGCAGCCCGCAGTTTTCCGCCAACTGCTGCGCTGCGTGCCAGGGTAAGGTCGCCAGGCAGTCGCTGCCCGCCAACAGGTGCGGCAGCGCCGCAAAGTGGGTGGTCGATGCCCTGATTTTGCGCTGGCGGCCCATGGCGGCCAGCGTTTCATCAACGATGCCGACGAAACCGCCGGAAGACACCAAAATGTGCGCGTAGCGCAGGTAGTCATCCAGGCCGAGCGTGCTGGCGGCGGCAGGATGGCGCCTGTCGAGCACACAGGCGTAGCCACCGGTGCCCAGCACCTGGCGGCCCAGTGTGCGCATTGCCGCGCCGCCGGCGGTCAGGCTAAGATCGATATCCCGTGCCATCAGCATCTCTCCCGCCAGCAGGCTGTGGGTTTGCCGCAGAATCAGGCGCAGCCCCGGCGCGCTGTGCGGCAGGGCTGCGATAAGCGCGCCGCCTAACGCAATCTCATAATCATCGGAAAGCCCCAGCGCCAGCGTGCGCCCCACCGCGTTAGCGCTGTTGGGGGCGGCCAATACCAGGCTTTGCCGGCATTTGTCCAGCGCGTCGGCGATGAGCGGCCGCAGCTCCTGCGCTTTAGCTGTGGGCTTCAGCCCGCGGCCGGTGCGCACAAACAGATGATCGCCATATAACTGGCGCAGCCGGCCCAACGCTGCGCTGACGGCGGACTGCGTCAGACCAAGGCGGATGGCCGCTCGCCCGGCGCCGCCTTCTTCGTACAGCGCTTCAAACACTTTAAGCAGGTTGAGATCGGCACTGCTGAAATTAATTTCGTTCATAACAGATAGCCTGTTTACGTGATTGATGAATATTGCCAGTGGCGATATGGTCATGCAACGGCCTTTTCATACAGGTAATCCCCTATGTCGCAATCCACTATCGCTGCGCTGCAGATAGGCAGCTCGCCGCTTGGCAAAGCTGCCACGTTAGAAAATATTCTGTCTTATGAGCAACAGATCAAAGCGCATAACCTTAGCCTGGTGGTGATGCCTGAAGCCCTGCTGGGCGGCTACCCTAAGGGCGAAGTATTCGGCACCTATCTGGGCTATCGCCAGCCCGAAGGGCGCGAGGCCTATGCGCGCTATTTCGCCAACGCCGTGGAGGTGCCGGGGGCGGAAACCGATGAACTGGCGGCGCTGTCCCAACGTACCGGCGCGCACCTGGTGGTGGGGGTGATTGAGCGCGCGGCCAGCACGCTGTACTGCACCGCGCTGTTCTTTTCGCCGCAAGACGGCCTGGTTGGCAAACACCGGAAGCTGATGCCGACCGGCACCGAGCGGCTGATTTGGGGGCAGGGGGATGGCTCCACGCTCACGGTAGCGGACACGCCGGCCGGGCGGATCGGCGCGGCCATCTGCTGGGAGAACCATATGCCGCTGCTGCGCATGGCGATGTATGCCAAGGGCGTGCAGGTATGGTGCGCACCAACCGTTGACGAACGCGATATCTGGCAGGCATCAATGCGCCACATCGCTCATGAAGGGCGGCTGTTTGTGATCAGCGCCTGCCAGGTGCAGCCTTCCCCGCGCGAGCTGGGTATCGACGTGCCCCATTGGGATGCCGATCGCCCGTTGATCCGTGGCAACAGCATCATCGTTGGCCCGCTCGGCGAAGTGCTTGCCGGGCCGATGCAAGACGAAAGCGGCTTGTTGATCGCGAATATCGATTTGGATGAGCTGGCGCGCGCGCGTTACGATCTGGACGTGGTTGGGCACTATTCACGCCCGGATGTGTTTTCGCTGACGGTCGATGAGCGTGAAAAAAACACCGTCGCGTTTACGCCTGGTAAGCCGTAGCACACGCTTTATCCGCTATTCTCTCGCCAGGGGGAGAATGGCGGGCGAGCCATCCCATGCCGGCGGGTGCGGGGGAATGAGGGATGCTAGGCAGAAAAAATCTTCACGCACTCCTGCCGCACCTGTTTCAATGCATCCTGCATGACCGCCAGCCGGGTTTTAAAACGGTATGACGGCAGCATCACAGAAAGGGCGTGCGGCGGCTGTTGCGGGATGGGCAGTGTGATGCTCACGCCACACACGCCCTCGGCGTGTTCTTCGAGATCAAACGCAAAGCCGGTTTCCCGTACCTCGCTAATCTGGCGTAGCAGTTTTTGCGGGCTGACGATGGTGTGCTCGGTCATTGGCGCCATTCCGGCGTGCAGCAGCCCTTTAATCTCTTCATCGGCCATCATTGATAACATGGCCTTGCCGTTTGCCATGGCGTACAGCGGGCGCGGCCTGTCGTGCAACGGCACGACGCGCACCGCCTGATCGCAAATAATGCGATCCAAAAAAATCACTTCATGGCCATGATGGGTGGCGATATCCACGGTTTCGCGGGTGAGCTCGAACAATATTTCCAACGGATAGCGCAGCCGGGCGGCCACGCTGGAGTAGTTTCTTTTCGCCAGTTCGTTAATGCCCCACCCGAGCCGGACGCCGCATTCACCCGCCTCAACCAGGTTATCCGTCGCCAGCGTATCGACGATGCGCTGCACCGTTGAACGCGGCAGCCCAGTCAAGCGCGCAACTTCACCCAGGCTGATCCCTTCGTGGCCAAGAACCCGCAGGATGCCGATCGCCCGTGAAATAACCTGAATGTTTTGCTGCTTCTTCATGTCCATACCTCCTGTAAGGAAATGTACCGCCATCCGGTTATTATTGTATTGTTTTTTCCTATGCGTATGATAGCTGTATAGGTAAGTATGATAACTGTATAAGTTACAGACCGTGACCATGCGTAGATTTTTAGCTTGGCTACCTGGCACAACAACCACTGCAGTATGACTGATCACGGTATGGCATAAACGATTTTTGCGGTTGTTGGTCGGGAGCTTTTGTTCCTCAGGAGAAACCAAATGGCATATGCAACAACAAATCCCTACACCGGTGAATTGATCAAAACCTTCCCGGAAGCGACCGATGCTGAAGTTTCTGCGGCTATCGACAACGCCCATCAGGCTTTCCTTTCTTGGCGTGAAACGCCGTTTGCCGCGCGCAGTGCGGTGATGCAGAAAGCCGCTGATATCCTGCGCCAGCGTTCCGAAGAGTTTGCCCGCCTGTTAACGCTGGAAATGGGGAAATTGGTCGTCGAAGCGCGCGCCGAGGTGGAGCTTTCCGCGCAGATTTTCGAATACTACGCCCGCAATGCTGAAAAGCTGCTGGAGCCGGAAGAACTGCCGGTTGCCAACCCTGAAGAAGCAACAGCAAAAGTGGTGCATGAGCCTTTGGGCATTCTGTTGGCCATCGAACCCTGGAACTTCCCGTACTACCAGATTGCCCGCATCATTGCGCCGCAGCTGTCTGCCGGCAACACCATCCTGCTGAAGCATGCGTCAAACGTGCCGCAAAGTGCAGCCATCTTTGAGCAACTGATGAAAGAAGCCGGCCTGCCGGCTGGCGCATTCAAAAACCTGTATGCGACCCGTAGCCAGATCGAAACCATTCTGAACGATCCGCGCGTGCACGGCGTTGCGCTGACCGGTTCCGAAGGCGCCGGTGCGGTTATCGCACAGCAGGCGGCCAAGGCGCTGAAAAAATCCACGCTGGAACTGGGCGGCGCGGATGCATTCGTGGTGCTGGACGATGCCGATCTGGATAAAACCGTGAAGTGGGCGGTATTCGGCCGCCACTGGAACGGCGGCCAGGTTTGCGTCTCTTCCAAACGCATGATCATCGTCGACAGCCTGTATGACGAATTCGTCAAGCGTTACAGCGCAGCGGTAGCCGAACTGCGTGCCGGCGATCCGCTCGATGAGCAAACCACGTTGGCGCCGCTGTCTTCACAGGGTGCTGCCGACGAAGTGAAAGAAAAAATTGAGCTGGCCGTCAGCCACGGCGCGCATGCGGTGGAAGTGGGTGAAGCCGTGCCGTCAAAAGGCGCCTTTGTTCAGCCGACCATTCTGACCAACGTTACGCCTGAAAACCCGGCTTACCATATGGAGTTCTTTGGCCCGGTATCCATGCTGTTCCGCGCGGCCGACGAAGACGATGCGGTACGCATTGCCAACGATTCTCCGTTTGGCCTGGGCGGCTCCGTGTTCAGCGGCGATCCGCAGCATGGCGCAGCGGTGGCGGCGCGCATCTCCACCGGTATGGTGTACGTTAACCACCCAACCCGCGTGAAGGCCGATTTGCCGTTTGGCGGTATTCGCCGTTCCGGCTACGGCCGTGAACTGATCGGCCTGGGCATCAAAGAGTTTGTTAACCACAAGCTGATTTCCATTGTGGATATTGACGCCGAGTTCTAATCACAGCGGCCTGCCTTAGGCCGCCAATTAGCATGATAAAAAAAACCTGGATACGCAATATCCAGGCTTTTTTATGCCATCTTGCTATGGATTCACTACCTTTCGGCTGGTGAGTTGATTTACCACCAGGATGAGCTATTGATAGCATGAGGATCAGCCGCGCAGTATCGCCCTTTGAACTCCGGGGGGATAATAGCGCCCTGGCTTTTTTCTGTGTGAATATAAATGTGGCAACCGTCAACGCTTTCTACCAATTTGTAATGTGCCGAGTAAGCCTTACTGGGTATTGCTCGATGGGGGATGAGCGTTGTGCCTATTAGTGCCGTCAGTAAAACGGCTAAACTGACGGATCGCTTACTGATCTTCTTGATCTTTCTTGTATTTAACCTTGTTTTTATTGATTTTTTCTCATGTGGAGTTGTTTTTTCTATTTTTGCCGTTTTGTCGAAATAAAACCCCTTTCTGGGGACTGTAATAATCAGGTTTTTTCCGTCTTCAGATACAGCATTAAAGGCTTTTCTAAGTATGGATATATTTTGATATAGATTATTAGGGGTAACCTCCTGGCTTTTCATTCCCCATGCAAACTCATAGAGCTCCTTCTGTGAGACCAGTGCTTGTTTTTCCAGCAACAACTGCAGGCAACGGCTTGCTGGGGTTGTTAGTACTATTTTTTTTCTGTGGTTATCCTTACTTAAAATTCTGTTTTCGTTAGGTATGAATATGACATTGTCATTGATAATAAATTTATTAGTCATAACTTATTACCTACTTAGTAGTATATGGCCTGTTGGTAAGTAAATATTTTATCGAAATCCTATCATAAAAAAATAAATTGATAAGAAAGATCTTGCTTTCATTTATGGAATGTTTTGTTTTTTTGGTAAATGGACGCCTGATAAGTGAAGCTCGTATCACCGTCTTATTAACTAAGTTTTAATTATTTTATATAACTAGTTGATTAAAATGACATTTAATCAATTTAAGAACCTTAAGTGAAAAAAAATCCTTAATAAACTGTTTTGTCTTTTTATTGAGTAAAATGCCTTTTATTATCTATAGGTAATGAGTTGTTCGATTGGTGTAAGTATTTATAGTTATTAGTGTTTAGTTCTGAACTTGAGTTTAAATATGATTGTTTATTTTTATTGCTTTTTGTGTGTGGTTTTAAGCTTGTGTATGCCGTTTTATTTTTATTTTGAAATGTAATGTTGGTATTTGTTGTTTTGTTGGTGTTTTATTCTTTACTTTTCCGTTAATGTTGTGTGATTTTTTGATTTTTTTTGGGCGATTGATTTGTATTGGTTTTGCTGTTCTTGAAGGTTATATTTCTAGCGGGATATAGCCATAGTGTAATTTAGCTATGGGTTTAAATAAGACAGGAGTCTATTTCTAATGGAAAGAGTGTTAGCCGGTTATTATATAGGCCGTGATATTCGTTTTGAGTTAGAACATCGTAAATTATCTTCAATTACATTTAAAGGGCAGGAATACATACTGCGTGACACCATGATGCGCCTTTTTGTTTATCTTTTGAAAAATGCTAATGGAAAGATTGTGTGCAACGAGGATATTTTATTCCATGTTTGGGATCAGCATGGTTTGAAATCATCGAGCCAACGTTTATGGCAAGTCATGCAGCAGCTAAAAATAAAACTGATAGCATTAGGCGCTCCTCATGATTTCATTATGCGGGTGGAAGGGTTTAATGGAAAAGGGTACACATTAAAGAGTGAGCTTATCAGACCATATTATTTCATCTGTGAAAAAACAAACAAAGAATAAATAATGGATAATACTATTAATCTGTATGTTTTATCAGAGGACTTTTATTTTATCTTTGGCCTCTCGCATATTATTGATACCAACAAATATAAATTATATGCGCAACATGTCAGTAACGGATGCCTGTCGTACCATCCTGTATCTGGCCGTAACAATATCGTTATTATAGATGTGGTTACCCCTGAAAAATTGCATGAGTTAATAGAGCAAATACCTCGAGGTGTGAGGGTTGTATTTATGTCTAATATGAGTTTTCTGCCTGATTCTACGTACGGTTTTATCTCAAAAAAGGTGTCTGTTAAAACGTTGCTGGCGACGCTGGAAAGATACGTGAATTGGAATGAAATAATAAAATATCCACTCACATCCAGGGAGTTAGCGGTGATCAGCGAATTGGCCAAGGGGTATGCGCCGCACACGATTTCCCGCCGGTTAAATATTTCGGTAAAAACGATTTCGACGCATAAAACCAATGCGTTAAAGAAACTGGGAATTGTGGATAAAATGAATGGGTTATCCATGTTTTATTGCAATGATATTATTTACAAGCTCAATGTATTGATTTGCTCCAGATACTATTGGAACAGTGATTATTGTCATGGTGCTTAGTATCGGCAAGGGCGGCGAGCGGGCATGTTGTTAGAGCCGGTATGCTTCTTAACTACAGTGTGGCCTTATGGCCACCGCTAACAGTGCTACGCGATGCCGCATGGGCAGGCGGTGGGAATGTTTGTTTTCCTTGTTCCGTGCAACCTGCAGCCACCTGAGCTACCGCCAAAATGCACAATAATGGGGCAAACAGCCCCATCGTGGGGCGGAGCGCTATGCTGTCGGGCGCTGCCCATAGGTTATTTTTCTCGCACAACTGTCAGGGTTATATTTTACTTTATACTTCAAAATTCTTTATTTTTAGCTGAAGATCTTTATTTAGTACCTTGATAATTTTCTGGCGTGCTTTGTGCTTTACTTAAATTGGCATCATGTGGTGCCAACAAACAAGGAGCGCATTTTGTCCAGACAGCCTAACCATCTCAACCCGCTAGAGTGTTCTCAGCAGGCATTAAAATGGATTATGAGTGATACCCTGTCTGCGGAAGATGTTGCAGCGTTAAATAAAGAAACGCTCGATGCTTTTCGCGACTATGTTAACCCTGGGTTTTTAGAGTACAGAAAATCCGTCACGACCGGCGGCAGTTACGGCGCCGTAGAGTGGCGAGCCAACAGCCCGAACACGCTGTTGGATACGCAAGGCAACGAATATCTTGATTGCCTGGGTGGTTATGGCATTTTTAGCGTTGGTCACCGTAACCCTACGGTGCTGGCAGCGGTTGAAAAGCAGTTAAGCAAACAACCCTTGCACAGCCAGGAGCTGCTGGATCCGCTGCGCGCCATGTTGGCTAAAACGTTGGCAGCCATTACACCCGGCAAGCTGAAATACAGTTTCTTTGGTAATAGCGGTACGGAATCGGTTGAAGCCGCACTGAAATTAGCCAAAGCATATCAATCCCCTCGCGGCAAATTCAGTTTTATCGCCACGCACGGCGCATTCCACGGCAAGTCTTTGGGTGCGCTTTCCGCCACCGCCAAACCGGCATTTCGTAAGCCTTTTATGCCATTGCTGCCCGGTTTCCACCATGTGCCATTTGGTGATATCGAAGCAATGAAGAAAAAGGTTAAGCAGTGCCATAAAAATGGTGAAGGCATCGCTGCGGTTATCCTGGAACCTATTCAGGGTGAAGGCGGGGTGATCCTGCCGCCAGAGCAGTATCTGCCGGCAGTGCGCGCCCTGTGTGACGAAATCGGCGCGTTGCTGATTCTGGATGAAGTACAAACCGGCATGGGGCGTACGGGTAAAATGTTTGCCTGCGAGCATTATGGGGTTCAGCCGGATATTCTTTGTCTTGCAAAAGCGTTGGGCGGTGGTGTGATGCCTATTGGCGCCACGGTGGCGACGGAAGAAGTGTTCTCTGTCTTATTTGAAAACCCCTTCCTGCATACCACGACCTTTGGCGGTAACCCGCTGGCCTGTGCAGCGGCGTTAGCGACGGTGAACGTTCTGTTACGCGATCAATTGCCCGAAAAGGCCGCCGAAAACGGTACCTTCTTGCTCAATGGCCTGAAGAAACTGGCGGCCAATTATCCTGAGCTGATCGTAGAGGCCCGCGGCATGGGGCTGTTGCAGGCGATCGAGTTCCAGGAAAATGAAATCGGTTATGCCTTTGCCAGCGAGCTGTTCCGCCAGCGGATATTGGTGGCCGGCACGCTGAACAATGCGAAATCGGTGCGCATCGAGCCGCCGCTGACCATTACCCGTGAGCAATGCGGCCACGTATTGTTGACGGTGGAACAAGTGTTGGCCAAGCTACAGGCGCAACGAGAAAAGGGCGTTGAAGAGGCATCGGCTTCCGTTACCGAGGAGATGCTGTAATTTAGGCTTCGGTAATGCGTCTTAAAAAGCCAGTTCGATTATCGAGCTGGCTTTTTTTATCGTGGGAATTGACTAGAGGAGGCGCTGCGTTGACGCTCATGCCAGCGCCCGCAGCGGCGCCGGCAAGGGGAACTGCCGGTGGTTATGAAAACACCAGCTCTCTTTTGGTGATCCAGAACCAGACCACCCAGCCCAGGCCGATGGCGGACCAGACTAGGCCCAGGAGCATCGCATCCTTGTCCAGATTAATCCACATCCCTCCCACGCTGATAATCCCCAGCAGCGGCAACAGCAGGTTGTACAGGTACTCCCTGGCGTTGGTGAGCTTGCGGTTTCTGATGGCAAACAGCGCAATCACTGAAACGTTAACCGCGGTAAAGGCCACTAGTGCGCCAAAGCTTATCAGCGACACGGCGGTATCCAGGCCAAAGAAGACGGCGCTCATCGCCAGGCCGCCCACGAACAGTACGCAATACAGCGGGCTGCCCAGGCGCGGGTGGATATAGCTGAAAAATGCGCCGGGGAAAATACCGTCGCGCCCCATGATATGCAGCAACCGCGCGGCGCTGGCATGGGAGGCCAGCCCTGAAGCCAAGGTGTTCACCAGAATGGCAACCAGAAAAACCGATTGGAAGAAGGCGCCGCCCACATAGAGCACGATTTCCGGCATCGCTTCCGAAGGGTTTTTGAACGCTGCATTGGTCGGGAAATAGAGTTGGATAAACCATGAGGCGATAAAGAAAATGGCGCCGCCAATCAGTGCGGTTAAAAATACTGCACGTGGGATAACGCGCCGCGGCTCATGGGTTTCATCGGAAAGCGTGGTGACCGCATCGAACCCCAGGAAAGAAAAGCACAGCACGGCCGCGCCGCTGATTAACGGAATAATACTGCTATTGTCGTTCAACAGCGGTTTCAGCGTCCAGACTGCATCGCTGCCGGCCTGGTGGCTGACGCCCTGGATCACCAGCAGCACAAACACGCACATCAGCAGCACCGGCGCACCGACAAATAAAAAGTTGAGGTTCGCCAGCAGCTTGATATTGCGGCTGTTGATCCAGGTGACCAGCGTAGTGAACAGCACGATCCAAAGCCAGGGCGGCAACTGCGGGAACAGCGATTTCAGGTAGATACCGGCTAACAAGGCATTGATCATCGGTAATAGCATATAGTCCAGCAGGGAAGCCCAGCCAACCATAAAGCCCGCATGGTTGCCGCAGGTTTTACGCGTATAGGTATAGGCGGAGCCTGCTTCGGGAAATGCTCTGACCATTCTTCCGTAGCTGAGCGCCGTCAGCAATACGGCGACCAATGCCAGCAGATAGGCTAGCGGCACGCGGCCGGCGGTGATGCCAGAGACGATGCCAAACGTATCAAACACGGTCATTGGGGTCATATAGGCCACCCCAATAATCACCACTTGCCACAAACCCAGCTTTCTTTTGTCTGTTATTTCTTCAGCCATATTTTTCTCCACCCCATCTAAAAAAACGAGCACATGAGTTTTTAAGCAATAATTGTGCCTTCTGGTTAAAACACAGAATTAAACACGGGAGTGCCGAAAGAACCGGCGCTGGCCGTGGGGATGGCGCCCAGGGCGATAGGGGGAACGGATTGCATTGCGGGTTTATGCATCAAATGCCACTATTCTAATGGGTTGGAACACGGCCAGAGGATGAGTATCCCTGACATCGGCCAGGGGGATTTAGCCTTGCAGCATGCGGCCATTACCTTTCTGCCGCATAGCGGCGCATTATTCCCTAAGAGGAATATGCTGGGAAGTCTCAAACATAAAAATTTTTCATTGGTTTTGATGTGGCCGTTCCGGCGGCGCAAGGATAGCGGGAGCGGTTGCGCTGAGGGCGCACACGACCAGATTAACGAATAAATTATATTGTCAGTAATGCGTTGTCTTTAAGCACAATAATGAAAAATTATGGTTTTATTGTAAGCGTATTAATAAGAGATATTTTTATATGTTTTATTTAATGCGATCGAAGACATTATAAAAAATGTGGATTTTGCGCTTTGTTATCCTGAGGATGATATTTTGTTGATAAAGGTAATCATTCAAATTAAAATCCACCGCGTACTAATACCATATAAAAACATACATTAATCTAGTGCCTTTTATTTAAACAATTCGTCTTTTTTGGAAGCAATGTGTGAGCAAATACTAATAACAAGTCAAGGGTTATAAGATGCTCACATCCACGAAATATCAGGGATATACAAAGCAGAGGCTGATGAAATTGGCGGTTTTGGCCGCAGCTATTCACTGTGCGTGTGGCTATGCCGCAACGGGCGCCAGTACTGGCAGCAATACACAAGACCAAACTGCCACAGCGAAAAAAACCGCTAATACCGATGCGGATATTACGGTAACTGCTACCCCATTGCCAAAAGAGGCTGGCAGCAAAACCACCATTACCGCTGCACAAATGCAGCAGGAAGGCGGTAATGATTTCGGCACCATCATGCGTTACCAGCCGTTGGTGACGGCTACCGGCGCGGCCGGCGGTTCCGGTACCGGCAAGAGCGGTTTCGATCGCAGCGGCTATACCGGTTATAACATCCGCGGCCTGGAGGCCAACCGAGTTTCTATCGACATTGACGGGGTTGAATTGCCAAGCGCCACCGGGCGTAGCTATGTTAGCCGCGCCGGCACCGGCACCTTCGGCATCGGCCGTGACTATATCGATCCGTACATGTACGGATCGGTGGATATCACCCCGGGCGCAACCGAAGCCTCTAACGCTAACCAAGCGCTTGGCGGCGCGGTGTCATTCCGTTCAAAATCTGCCGACGATTACCTGTCGCCGACCAAATCCACTTACTTTGGTTACCAGAGCGATTACGATTCATCTAACCGTAGCTGGCACAACGGCTTCACGGCCGCAGGCGGCGATGAGACGTTGCGTGGCCTGGTGGCTTACAGCCGCCGCGACGGCCAGGAAACCCGCAATAACAGCGGCACGGTAGACGCTAGCCCGGCAAACTGGCACTCCGACGCGTTTTTGGCTTCGGGCATCTGGCGGGTTAACGACGCGCACCAGTTGACCGGTACTTTTGATTACTATAACAAAACCAATCACACGCATTCCGATGCCTGGAACAGTGCCGGCAGCGCGACCATTGGCACCAACGAGCAGACCAGCAAAACCCGCCGCTGGGCCGCCAGCCTGGAGGATCTCTGGACGCCGGATGCCAGCTGGATTGATGTGATCGACAGTAAAGTCTTCTATACAAGCACCGAAGCGCATGACCGCACCTATGGGCCGAACACCCTCGGCACCAGCCTGGTCACCACCTATTCGAATTACGATACCAAAACCTATGGTTTTGAAACCAAGATGTCGAAAGAGTGGGGGATTCACGAGTTCCGCTGGGGCCTGAATGCCCGCACCAGCAAAACCGAGCGCCCATTCAACCAGGATCCGACGCAGAGCTCCTATACCTACATCATGCAGCCTGAAGCAAACAGCGAGAGTTACAACCTCGGCGCGTTTGCACAAGACACCATGACCTGGAATTTGGCCGGCCACAACTTCTCGGTGGTGCCAGCGGTGCGCGTGGCTTACCAGAAAACCAAACCGGACGATCTTTCCACGCTGGCCAACAGTTCTCTGACCGAATCCGAACTGCAAACGCTGTACGGTTCAACCAGCGATACGCAGGTGCTGCCGTCCCTGAGCTTCCTGTATGACATTACGCCAAAACTGACCACCTACATCCAATATAAGCGTGGCGCCCAGTTCCCGAATGCCAGCCAAATGTACGGCTCATGGAACCTGAGTTCCAGCTATGCGGGTAGCAACCAGTATGCGCTGATCGGCAACGCCGATCTGAAAACGGAAACCAGCAACAACTTCGAATGGGGCTTGAAAGGCGAAGCGGTTGAAGGGATCACCATCAGCACGGCGGCGTTCTACAACAGCTATAAAAACTTTATCGATTACTCGCGCTATACGCGTGCGGCGAATCCTGAGCGGTTCACCAATATCCCAAGCAATATCTATATTGCCTATCAGGCTGAAAACCGCGACAAGGCGTATATCTACGGTGGCGAGATCAGCGCCAAATTCAACTTCGGCACCTGGTTCCAACAGGTTGACGGCTTGAGCGCCCGTCTGGCGTATGGCATGGCCGAAGGGGCGGCGAAATCCAGCTACCTGGGCGATAAATACGTTGATCTGGCGAGCGTTGCGCCAATGCGTGCGATTGTGGGCGTTGCGTATGACGATCCGAGCCAGGTATACGGCGCTGCGCTGACCGCAACCTTCAACAAGGGTAAACGCGCGACGGCCACCAACCGTGAAAGTTACAACAACACCGGTACGGCAATCACTGATTCCACCACGGAATACATGAAAGTGCCTGGCTACGGCCTGCTTGACTTCACCGCTTACTACCGCGTGACCAAAAACGTGAAGGTTAGCGGCGGCGTTTACAACATTACTGACCGTAAATACTGGGATTATCTCAGCAGCCGTGATATCGAAAACTCAACCAACCAGGATCTGAACGATCAGGCTCTGGCGGTACAACCAGGCCGTACCTTCCAGTTAGGTGTGAACGTTGATTTCTGATTTTGATCGTCAATAACAACCCGCCCTGGGCCTTGCCCAGGGCATTTTAATGAGTAAAAAATAAATGAGCAGCCGTTACCAACATTATTTGGCATTAAAAGCCGAACACCCTAAAAAATACGCCCGAGATCTGGCTGCGCTGATGGGGATCAGTGAAGCCGAACTGACGTTGGCGCGCACCGCCGCCGACGCCATCGCCCTGAAGCCGGATTTCAGTGACATCCTGCATGCGCTGGAAAGCGTTGGGGAAACCAAAAACATTACCCGCAATGAGTATGCGGTGCACGAGCAGGTTGGCGCATACAGCAATCTGAAGCTGGGCCAGCATGCCGGCCTGGTGCTGAACCCGCGTGCGCTGGATTTGCGCCTGTTCCCGCACCTGTGGCACAGCGCATTTTCACTCACCGAGCAGACTGCTCGCGGTGAACGCCAGAGCCTGCAATTCTTTGATCGCCACGGCGATGCCGTGCTGAAAGTCTACGCCACGGAAAATACCGATATGGCCGCCTGGGCCGCGTTGATTGCGCGCTTCACCCAATCCGCACCAGAAAGCCTGGCGCTGGCACCAGTGGAAGCGCCGCAGTATCAGGCCCATCCCGATGCCGCCGCGATTGAGCAACAGTGGCGGGCAATGACCGATGTGCACCAGTTCTTCGTGTTGCTCAAGCAGCATAATATTTCTCGCCAGCAGGCGTTCCGTGCCGTGAGCAGCGATCTGGCCTGGCAGGTAAGCAACCAGGCGCTGCGTCAGGTGCTGGAAAGCGCACTGCAGGACGGCAATGAAATGATGGTCTTTGTCGGCAACCGCGGCTGCGTGCAGATTTTCACCGGTGTGATTGAGAAAGTGGTGACGATGGAGCAATGGATTAACGTGTTTAACCCACAGTTTACCCTGCACCTGCGTGAAGATTGCATTGTTGAAAGCTGGATCACGCGTAAACCGACTGCGGACGGTTTTGTCACCAGCCTGGAGCTGTTTGCCGCCGATGGCACGCAAATTGCCCAGCTGTACGGCCAGCGTAGCGAAGGGCAGCCCGAGCAAGAGAAGTGGCGTGAGCAGGTTGCCGCACTCAGCGCGGTGGGTGCCGCCTAAGCCGTTTTATCCCTCGGCAAGCGATAAAACGGTGTAAGAACAGTGCGCCAGATATATTATTTGGCGCCTATTTAAATCAATAAATATCTTTCATATATCAGGCTGCATGTGTCTTGGCTGCGTTTCCCAGCCCGTCCAGAGGTTTCACGTCCATGGCGCCATTTGCATTATTAGCGTATGTATTTGCACAACCTCAAAAATTTCCCTTTGTCATCCGCAAGTTATGTAGCACGGTAATTACACGTGGTTTTTATATTCGAATCTATTGAATAGATTCATACTGTGCGGTGTTATTCTCCATAGCGAATGCTTTTCACCTATCCTTATTGGCAACGGTTCCTTGCGAAGGGAAGCGCTGATGCCAACAACCGCACTGCGCCTGTGTTGGCGCCAGCTTCGTCATCCCGGTGTCACCGGGATGTTGCCAGAATAAAATACAGTAACGCTTTTGCTTAATTGGATCGTGAGGCAGAATATCATAAATAAAAATTAGCAGATGGGCGGGCGGCGGACTGCCGCAAGGTAAGCGTTTATAATTGTGTTAGACATTTTTGTGGTTGAGGTAGTTTATCAACGGCAAATTTAACCCCAGGGAGTGTGATGGATGAAAGAATTATTTGAGCGGGAGAAAGGCGGGGGGATCCAATCTCATCAAGATTTGTTTATCATCCTGGATGCCTTACCGCTGCCCATTTCATGGGCGACGCTACCCGATGGAAAAATACAATTCACCAACCGCGCTTTCAAAAAAATATTCGGTTATGAAGACAACCAATTCACTGAAGTGATTGACTGGGTTGAAAGCACTTATATTAATGAAAGCGAGCGCCGGCTTGCCATCAACCATTGGAAAAAACTGTGGACACCGCAATCAACCGGGGTGTCTGAAGTCGCGCCGTTCGACATACAGGTAAAAACCGCCTATGGCACGGTACTGTTCGTTCAGCACCGCGGGATTATCCTGCACGATATCAACATCGGCATTGCGATCTTTGAAGACATTACCGCCCGCAAGCTTGCCGAGAGCTATCTGCAGCGTATCGCCTATGAAGACGCGTTAACCGGGTTGGCTAACCGCCATGCGTTGCAAATGCATTGGGACGCCATGCATGCGGGTAAGGTTGCCGAGGTTCCCAAGCGGCAGGCGCTGTTGCTGTTCGATCTGGACGGCTTTAAACAGGTTAACGATCGCTACGGCCACGATGTGGGCGATGGGTTGCTGATTATTGTCGCCGAGGAGATAAAGCGATGTTGCCGCCAACAGGATTTCGTCTGCCGCCTGGGCGGCGATGAGTTTCTGATTTTGCTCTCGGACTTCAGCGATACGGCAGTGGTGGAAAAAATCTGCCGCGATATTGAAGCGGCGTTCACCACGCCGTTTATCGTTGGGGAGCACAGCCTTTCGCTTGGCGCCAGCATCGGCATCAGCCTGTATCCCGAACAGGCCACCAGCCTGCGCGAGCTGTTCAAAAAAGCCGATCAGGCGCTGTACCGCCTTAAACGTTCGCGAAAAGGCGGCTGGGCCTGGTTTGCCCCGCCGAAATAACGCGGGTTTTGGCAGGTTCTGCATGGCGGCGATGGCGCGTTGTTTCGCTTCCGGCTTCACATCCGGCGGTGAAGTGGTTAGTCTTTTAAATCCCACAACACAATAAGACGATAATTCATGAAAAACACAACGTTCGCATCACGCCTTCGCAAGGGAATTCTGTTTAGCCTGGTCGCCGGGTTGGCTTTTAGCGCCCAGGCCAAAATCGATCACGTCCGCTTTGTGGTCGATCCAACCTATCCGCCGTTTGAATCCAAAAACCCGCAGGGTCAACTGGTGGGTTTTGATATCGATTTGGGCAACGCGCTTTGCGCGCAGATGCAGGTGAAATGCACCTGGGTGGAAGGCCAGTTTGATGGCATGATCCCCGGCCTGAAGGCGCGTAAATTCGACGCTATTCTTTCCGATATGGGCATCACCGAAGAGCGCCTGAAACAGATCGACTTCACCGTGCCGCTGTACGACACCAAGACCCAGCTTTTGGCGCGCAAGGGCATGAACTTGCTGCCGACGGCGGAATCCCTGAAAGGGAAAAACATCGGGGTGGCGCAGGGCACGGTGCAGGAACGCTATGCCCATGCCAAGTGGCAGCCTTTTGGTGTTAACGTGATTTCGTACGCCGATCAGAGCCAGGTGGAAAGCGATCTGGTTTCCGGCCGTCTTGACGCCTCATTTACCGACGCTGCACAGGCCGCTATCGGCTTCCTGAAACAGCCGCAGGGGCAGGACTTTGAACTGGCCGGCCCGATGGTGGAAGACCCTATTATTGGCCCCGGCACGGCGATTGGCCTGCGTAAAGGCGACACCGAGCTGAAAAACGCATTGGATACCGCTTTTGCCGAGCTGAAGAAAAACGGCACCTTCGATACCTTGCAGAAGAAATATTTCGAGACGGATATTTCCATCAAGCAATAAGGGGTATTTGGCCGTTTAGCCTAACCTGATGCCGGGCTTTGGCCCGGCATGCTTTCTTTCGGACAGTAATAGCTTATGCAACAACAACGCCATCCTTTACTTTCCCCCTCGCTGGGGACACAGCGCGAGATTATCAGTTACCACTACGGCCCCGCCAACGCTGAACGCCAGGTCTATATCCAGGCCAGCCTGCACGGCGATGAGCTGCCCGGCATGGTGGCGGCATGGGTGCTTAAGCACAAACTGCAGCAGTTGGAGCAACATGGCTTCCTGCAGACGCAGATTACGCTGGTGCCCGTCGCCAACCCGATCGCCCTGAACCAGCACTGGCATGGCAGCCATCTTGGCCGCTTCGAGACCGATTCCGGGCAGGATTTCAATCGCCGCTTCCCATCGCCCGGCGCGGTAGTGGCGCCGATGGTGGCGCCTGATTTGGGGGCGGACTGTGCGGCCAACCGCCGGGTTATCCGCCGGGCGCTGGCGCGCTATTTTGACCAGCAGCAGCCCCAAACGGAGCTGGAGTCGCAGCGCCTGGTGCTGATGCGCATGGCATGTCAGGCCGATCTGATGCTGGATCTGCACTGCGACTGGGAAGCGGTGGCGCATCTTTACACCACCCCCGGCGCCTGGCCGGCTATCGAACCGCTGGCGCGCTATTTGGGCAGCGACGTGCAACTGCTGGCCGATGTCTCGGGCGGGGAGCCTTTCGACGAATCCTGCGGCGAGCCGTGGCGCTATTTGCAGCAGGCCTTTGGCGATCGTTTCCCGATGCCGGAAGGGCCGCAGCCGGTGACGCTGGAACTGCGCGGCGTGCGTGATGTTTCGCTGCGGCAGGCCGAGCAGGACGCCGACGCCATTATTCACGCCCTGATCCACGCCGGCTATATCCGTGGCGAAGCGCCGCCGTTGCCTGCATTGCGCAATTCCGCCACGCCGCTGGCCGGGTGTGAATACATCACCTGCCCGCACGCCGGGGTGATATTGCACCTGCGTGAACTGGGGGAATGGATTCATCCCGGCGAAGCGGTGGCTGAAATTCTCGATCCGTTGACCGATCGGCTGACGCCGCTGGTGGCGCAATACGGTGGCCTGCTCTATGCCCGCCACTGGATGCGTTATGCCACCGCTGGCATGCTGATCACCCGCCTGGCCGGGGAAGACGCTGGCCGGGAAGGGGCGTTGTTGGTTCCCTGACGCTGCGGGAAAGGTTAACGCGCAAACGCACCGGGTTGTCTGCCGCTTAAAGGATAACCCGGTGGGTTTAGCGCGCCGCCGCGCCAATGTGATGATTGAGCGCGTGAATGTAAGTAAATATGTAAATCCACGTAACCCGCCGCAGGGCCTTTCCCCTTGCGCCGCCTGCCTGCAGCCCCTTTTCCCGATCTCTTTTTTGTGAATCTCGTGCGGCCTTTCGCGCACTGGCGCATGATTCTTCACTTGCAACCAAGATATATCATGAATATATTTTCACAGGCCGATGAGAATGATTGCTGATTGGCTTTGTCGGCGCCTGGCGGCAACAATGGGCGTTCGGCGGCGCGTTGCGCGCCACATTGCTGGGCATGCTTGCCGTTTCGGCGGCGGTGCCTTGTTATCCCCTGTGGTGAGGAGAGTATATGGACAGACAAACCGATGAGCGTGCCGTCCTGGCCGTCGCGCAGAAAAAACTGACGATTACCCTGGTGGGCGCGCGCAAGGCAATCGCCGCCGCGCAACAGGTAGCGGCAGAAAGTGGTTGGCACATCAGTGTTGCGGTGGTCGATCGCGCGGGTGAACTGGTGGCGCTGGAGCGTTGCGATACGGCGATCGGCATCAGCCCCAATGTCGCTCTGGGTAAGGCGCGCACGGCGGCCTTACTGGAAGCGCCGTCAAAAGCATTCGAAACCTTTATCAACGGCGGCCAGCCCAGTTTTCTCGCCACGCCCGGCGTGACGCCGCTGGAAGGCGGGGTGCCTGTGTTGCTGGACGGGGTGGTGATTGGTGCGGTTGGCGTGAGTGGCGCCCACGGCGCCAACGATTCTTTGGTTGCTGAAACCGCCGCGGCGGCGGTCAGTGCGTGAGTGAGGAGTTGGTGATGGCTGCATTAAACAACAAACATCTGGTGATCATCGGCGGCAGTTCTGGCATTGGTTTCACCATTGCGCAGCAGGCGGCGGCCGAAGGCGCGGTTTTAACACTCGTTGGCCGCGATCCACAACGCCTGGCGGCGGCGAAAGAAAAGCTGGCCGCGCAGGGTGGGCAGGTTAAGGCTACCCTGCAGGTGGATGCGCACGACCATGCGGCGCTCACGGCGCTGTTTGCACAGATTGAACCCTGCGATCACCTGGTTTCGATGGTGGGGGATGCCATGGGCGGTGGCTTTGTGAGCGCCGAAATGGCGGTGATTGAGCAAGTGATGTATTCCAAATTCCTCACCAATGTGCTGATCGGCAAGCTGGCGGCCGATAAGGTGCGCCGCGGCGGCAGCATCCTGTTTACCTCCGGCACCGGCGGCAAACCGCAGCATGCCTGCGCCAGCTATGTCGGCAATCTGGGAATTAAAGCGCTGGCGGAAGGGCTGGCCGCCGAGCTGGCGCCAAACATTCGCGTAAACACCGTGGCCCCCACCTGGACCGTCACCCCGTTTTGGCGCCACCAAGCAGCGGAAGACGTGGAGCAGACGCGCCGGCATTTTGCCGAGGTTATTCCGCTGGGGCGCACGGCGACGCTGGATGAACTGGCTTCCGCCTATGTATTTTTAATGAAAAACGATTTTATTACCGGGCAGCAACTGGCGGTGGACGGCGGCATTATGCTGGGCTAAGCCTTGCTCCAAGGAGAACGATTTTGCATAACAGTAAGCAACAGGATAACGGCCGTGCGCCGCAGCGGGTGCGCAACGAACTGCGTTTTCGCCAGGTTGAAGTGATCGCCAAACAGCAGATCGCCGGCTGCTTTTACCGCATTGAGTTTGGCGGCGAAGCGCTGGCGGGCTTTAGCTCGCGGGGATTTGACGACCATATCAAAGTGTTCTTTCCCGATCCTGCCGGCGGTGAGCTGCATCTGCCGGAAATTACCGAGCAGGGTATCGTCTGGCCTGAAGGAGCGCGCCCGGCGGGGCGTGATTACACGCCGCTGGTGTTCGATGCGCAGCAAAACCGCCTGACGATCGATTTTTACATCCACCCGGGCGGTATTGCCAGCGATTGGGCGGCGCGCGCCGAGCCTGGCGATACGCTGTTGTTCGGCGGCCCGCGCGGCTCGTTAATCGTCCCGGCCGATTACGCCTTCCAACTGTATGTGTGCGATGAAACCGGCCTGCCGGCGGTGAAACGCCGCCTGCAGAATATGCAGGCCAGCACAGCGAAGCTATTCGCCTTTACCGATGAAGCGGTTGGCCGCGCCTATCTGGGCGAGCTTGATGGTGTGCAGGCATGCTGGTTGGGCAGCGGCAACATGCAGGCGGCAAACCTGGCCGGGTTGATGGCCGAACTGAACCAACTTGATGTGCCGGCCGACGATTATTTTATCTGGCTGACCGGGGAAGGGGCGGCGGTTAAGACCCTGAGTGACTATTTCATCGAGCAGCGTAAACGGGACGCCGCTTTCGTGCGCGCCGTGGCGTACTGGCACCAGAAATAGCGCCCGCTGCCGCCTGTGTTGAATTTTGCCAGGCGGCGGTCTACTATCAACCCCCTTATCTTTTAGCTCAGACCGGCGATGAAACCTCAGCAATCTTCCCCCACATGGCAAGCAGACACAGACAAGCGCGCCGCCTGCGCCAAGGTGCGTAAAAAGCGCCGCGAAAAAATGCTGGATGCCAGTGATATTCGTTTGCTGATCCTGCACTTCCTGGCGCTGGGGGCGGCGCATGGCTACGAGCTGATCAAATCGATCGAAGATCTGTCTAAGGGTGAGTACGCGCCCAGCCCCGGCATCATTTACCCGAACCTGACCCAGTTGGAAGAGGCGGGTTATATCCAGGTGATGGACGATCAGGAAACGCGTAAAGCCTATTCGCTGGAAGAAAAAGGCCGATTATTGCTGCAGGAGCAGCGTGATAATTTGCTGGTTATTCTTGAGCGTTTAACATCATTGGCGATATTAGTTAACAATCGCTCTATTCCCGAAGTTGAGCGCGCCATTCACAATATGAAAACAGCGCTAAATTCCCGCCTGTCGCAGGAAAATATTTCCCAGCAGTCCTTGCATGCCATTATTGATGCCATGGATGAAGCGGCAAAGAAAATAGAACGTAGTTGATTTTACACGTTTTTTAATCCCCTTCTTTTTTCATCTAATCAATGTGTGATTTGCTTTAATTTTTATCGCAAATTGTGTTGATTTTATTACCTATACCAAAAAGATATCGTTGAGTAATATAAACGGTATTTTTATTTACAATATTCCCGGCGCTATATTCCCTGGCAGTTAGTCCGTCTTACGATATTAATCGGAGAGAATATGTCAGAGAAAAAAGCTACCGCTGTTCATGACTTACGTTCAGCCATTGAATTGCTGAAGAATATTAAAGGCGAATTTGTCAGCACCGATACCGAAGTGGATCCCCATGCGGAGCTCTCCGGTGTTTATCGTTACGTCGGTGCTGGCGGCACCTGCGAACGTCCAACGCGTAAAGGCCCGGCCATGATGTTTAACAACGTCAAAGGGTTCCCCGGCGTGCGCGTGGTGACCGGCCTGATGTCTACCCGTGAACGCGTGGGCCATTTGCTCGATTGCCCGCCGGAAAAACTGGGCTTCCTGCTTAAAGATGCGGTACACCACGCAGTGGCGCCGGTGCTGGCCGAACAGGCGCCGGAATGCCAGCAAGTGGTGCATTATGCCGACGATCCGGCCTTTGACTTGCGCACGCTGCTGCCTGCGCCCACCAATACTGAAGAGGACGCCGGCCCGTATTTCACGATGGGCATGTGCTACGCCTCGGATCCGGACACCCACGAGTCCGACATCACCATTCACCGCTTGTGTATTCAAAGCCGCGATGAGCTTTCCATGTGGCTGACCCCAGGCCGCCACATTGACGCGTTCCGCGAAAAAGCAGAGAAAGCCGGTAAACCGTTGCCGATTTCCATCAGTATCGGCGTCGATCCGGCGATAGAAATCGCCGCTTGTTTTGAGCCACCGACCACGCCGTTGGGCTTTAATGAACTCAGCATCGCCGGCGCGCTGCGCGGCCAGCCGGTTGAGCTGGCGCAGTGCCTGACCATCAACGAACGCGCGCTGGCCCACGCAGAAATCGTGATCGAAGGCGAACTGCTGCCGAACGTGCGTGTGCGTGAGGATCAGAATACCAACACCGGTAAAGCCATGCCGGAATTCCCAGGCTACACCGGTGAAGCCAAAGCGGCGCTGCCGGTCATCAAGGTGAAGGCGGTCACGCACCGTAAGAACCCGATTCTGCAAACCACCCTTGGCCCCAGCGGCGAGCACGTCAGCATGGCCGGGATCCCAACCGAGGCCAGCATCCTCGACATGCTGGAACGCGCCATGCCGGGCCGTGTGCTGAACGTCCATGCGCATACCTCTGGCGGCGGCAAACTGCTGGCGGTGCTGCAGTTCAAGAAAGCCTCGCCGGTGGATGAAGGGCGCCAGCGCCAGGCGGCGTTGATTGCCTTCTCTGCGTTTTCCGAGCTTAAGCACGTGATCCTGGTGGACGACGACGTGGATATCTTTGATACCGACGACATCCTGTGGGCGATGCAGACCCGCTATCAGGGCGATGTCGATACCGTCTTTATTCCCGGCGTGCGCTGCCATCCGCTCGATCCTTCGCAAATCCCGGAATACAGCCCGAGCATTTCGCAGCAGGGGGTTACCTGCAAGACCATCTTCGACTGCACCGTGCCGTGGCACTTGAAAGCCGGCTTTGAGCGTTCGAAGTTCAAAAAAGTCGATGTGAAACGTTTTCTTCCCGATTTTGAATAAGTGAGGTTGTTGTGAGCAGAAGGCGCATTATCGTGGGCATCAGCGGCGCATCCGGTTTCCAATACGGTATGAAGGCGCTGGAGCTGCTGCGCGGTCAGGACATTGAAGTGCACCTGGTGGTGACCAAAGGCGCGGAAGTGACGCGTGCGATGGAAACCCAATGGCAGCGCCAGGATATCACCGTACTGGCCGATGAGGTGCACAACGTTGCCAACCTGGGCGCGTCGATTTCAAGCGGTTCGTTCAAGACCCTTGGCATGATCATCGCCCCCTGCTCAATGAATACGCTGGCGTCCATTGCCCATGGGTTGACCAGCAACCTGCTCACCCGGGCGGCCGACGTGATCCTCAAAGAACGCCGCCGCCTGGTACTGATGGTGCGGGAAACGCCGCTTAACCTCACGCATATCAAAAACATGCATCTGGTGACCGAAATGGGCGGGATTATCTATCCGCCCGTTCCCGCCTTTTACCAACAACCACAGTCGGTTGATGACATTGTCCGCCACAGCGTGGCCCGCGCGCTCGATCTGTTTGAGCTGGATGTCGGGGGCCTTAACCGCTGGGGTGAGAAACACAACGAACAATAACAATCATTAAGGAGTAAACCATGGTAGTGGGCCCTTTTGTCAACGGGAGCGCCGTGCTGATCGGCGGCCTGATTGGCGCATACCTGGGGAATAAAGTTCCGGAGCGCTTGCGTACTGCTCTGCCGATGACCTTCGGCCTTTCCTCTATGGGGCTGGGCATTGTATTGATTGGCAAAATCCATAGCCTGCCGGCGGTGGTGTTGGCGCTGATTATCGGCGCGGCGCTGGGGGAATGGGTATTTCTGGAAGAGAAGATCGGCCGGCTGGGCAACCTGGCGAAAGGCCTGGTGAGCCGCTTCCAGACCGATGATACCGGGCTGGATCCGAAGGCGTTTACCGAGAAATATGTGGCGATCCTGGTGCTGTTTTGCGCCAGCGGCACCGGTATCATCGGCGCAATGACCGAAGGTATGACGCACGATCCCAACATCCTGTTCGTGAAATCGATCATGGATATCTTTACCGCGGCGATTTTCGCGACGGTGCTGGGCTATGCCGTCGCGGTGATTGCCGTCCCGCAGTTGATTATTCAACTGTTGCTGGCGTTCTCCGCGGTGCTGATTATGCCGCATACCACCCCGGCGATGATGAATGACTTTACCGCTGCCGGTGGGTTTGTGATGCTGGCCGCTGGTTTCCGTATTGCGGGGATAAAATCCTTCCCGGTTGCCAATATGCTGCCGGCGCTGGTGCTGGTGTTGCCGGTGTCTTATCTGTGGGCGCTGTATATCCACTAATCTGTTTAACCGGCGGTTGGCTCTTGGCGGGCCATGTTACAATTGCGGCGTGTGGAAGCAGGCCGGAGGAACCATGGATCTTAAAAGATTGCAGTATTTTTGCTCAATAGCGGAACAGGGCTCGATCAGTAAAGCCGCGAGACTATTGAACATCGCCCAACCGCCGTTAAGCAAACGCCTGCAGGAGTTGGAAGAAGAGATTGGTTCGCCGCTGTTTATCCGCTCGCCGCGAAAAATGCAGCTGACCGAAGCCGGCACCTTTCTTTACCGCCAGGCATGCACCATCCTGAGCAGGGTTAATAGCCTGAAGCGGCAGACCATTATGATCGCCACCCGCAAAAAACATGTGGTGAACATCGGCATTTCCTACCTTTATCTGCGCTATTTCAACCAGATGTTGCTGGATTATTACCACAACCGGCCGGACTGGGATATCAATGTGGTGGTGTCTGACTCCAGCCACCTGGAAGAGATGCTGATCGGCCAGGCGATTGATATCGCCCTGATGCAATCCCCGGCGGACAAACAGCCGTGGTTCGTGCGCGAGCTGGAAGCCGTCGACACGATCGCCGTCATTTCTGCGCATTACGCCGCCATGTTTGCCGGCAAGGCGCTGCATTTTACCGATCTGAGCGGCGTGCCGTTAATTCTGCTGCACCGGATCGGCGGTGAAGGCACCTATGAAATTCTGCGCAACAAACTGTATGAGAAGATTGAACAGGTGAATATCAGCATTAAGGTTTCCGAACCCAAGCTGATTCTTGAAATGATGGAGCAGGGGTTTGCCGGCGCCGCATTTATTCCCCGCTCCGAGTTTGTGCCCAGCCCGCAGGGCAAATACATCAGTTGCCCGCTGGCGGAAAGCTTTGCGATTTACAAACCCGCGATGGTGACGCTGAGCACCACGCAGGATCGTCAACTCTGGGCGCTGCCGGCGGAAGAGTAGCCCCGCGCCCTTTACCCCTGGCGCGAGTAGGCTAGGGCAGCGGCCGATTAACCGGAAAGCGCGCACACAGCGTCAGCGCCGCATCGCGCACCCGCGCCAGCACGGCATCATCCTTCGGCGCCTCCAGCACATCGGCAATCATCCCGGCCAGCGCCCGCGCTTCGCGTTCCGTAAAACCTCGCGTGGTCATGGCCGGCGTACCGATACGGATCCCGCCGGTCACCGTTGCCTTGTATTCGTCGCCGGGCACCGCATTCTTGTTCAATGTGATATGCACGCTTTCCAGCAGGGCCTCCGCCGCCTTGCCGCTGATATTTTTACTGCGCAGATCGACCAGGAACATGTGGCAGTCGGTGCCACCGGAAACAATGCGTAGCCCGCGTGCGCGCAGGGTTTCAGCCATCACCCGCGCATTGGCGATCACCTGCTGCTGGTAGCGTTTAAAACTTGTCTCGGCCGCTTCCCGAAACGCCACCGCTTTGGCGGCGATAATATGCATGAGAGGGCCGCCCTGGTAGCAAGGGAACAGGGTTTTATCCAACGCGGCGCCAAATTTCGCCTTGGCCAGAATCAGCCCGCCGCGCGGGCCGCGCAAGGTTTTATGGGTGGTTGAGGTGACAAAATCCGCGCAGCCCACCGGTGAAGGGTAAACGCCCGCGGCGATCAGCCCGGCATAGTGAGCCATATCCACCATCAGATAAGCGCCCACTTCATCGCAGATACGTCGGAAACGGGCAAAATCAATGATGCGAGCATAGGCGGAAGCACCGGCGATGATCAGCTTTGGCCGGTGTTCGCGGGCCAACCGCTCCACCTGCTGGTAATCGATAGTTTCACTGGCCGCATCCAGGCCGTAAGAGACGGCATGGTACATTTTGCCGGAAAAGTTGACGCTGGCGCCGTGGGTCAGGTGGCCGCCGTCGGTCAGCGCCATGCCCAAAATGGTGTCGCCGGGGTTCAGCACCGTCAGAAACACCGCCTGATTGGCCTGGGAGCCAGAATGGGGCTGCACGTTCGCATATTCTGCGCCGAACAGCGCGCAGGCGCGTTCAATCGCCAGCGTTTCTACTTTGTCCACCACCTCACAGCCGCCATAATAACGTTTGCCGGGGTAGCCTTCGGCGTATTTGTTGGTCAGCACCGAGCCTTGGGCGGCCAGCACCGCAGGGCTGACGTAGTTCTCGGAGGCAATCAGTTCAATGTTGTTTTCCTGCCGTTGCTGCTCATCGGATAGCAGCGTAGCAATCTGCGGATCGCGTGTTGAAAGTTCCATATTTATTCCCGTTTTGTTGTTATTGATTCATACTCATCAGCCTGGTTTTCACCGTGCCTTGCTCCTTTGTGGCCGGCAGGGTGTTTATTAATCTATTGATCTTCATCTTTATTTATCTTTAACCCTGTGGCTTGCAGGGAAATGTACCGTCAAAACCGGCCGGGCGATATGCACAGTTCGGTGCGATATAAGGCAGAACAGATGGCAGAACAGATATGCCGCTACCGTGAGATCGCGGAGCAGCTAAAACGGGCAATCATCAACGGCGTGCTGCCGGCCGGGCGCAAACTCCCTTCGGTCAGAAAGCTGGCTACACAGTACGGCGCCAGCATGACCACCACGCTCAAAGCCTTGCGCACGCTGGAGGATGAGCACTACGCCCAGGCCAGGCCGAAGTCCGGTTTTTATGCGGTATTGCCTGAACAGGCGCCAACTGCGCCGCTGCGGCCGGTGGAGATTGCGCCGCTGGATGCGCAAACGGAGCTGCATCTGGCCATGTTGGGCAGCGATTGCCGCGTGCGGCTGGATTTGGCGAACGGCGCCGGCAGCCTATACCCGATCCGCAAAATCAGCCTGCTGATGCGCCAGCTTAGCTACCGCAAGCCGCAACTGTTGGGCAATGCCATCAAGGGGGCGGGCTACCCGCCTTTGCAAACCGAAATTGCCCGCCGGGCGCTGGACTATGGGTGCAGCCTGGAAGCCGGCGAGATCATGGTGACCAATGGTTGCATTGAAGCGCTGGCGTTGGCGCTGCGCGCGGTAACCCAGCCGGGCGACAGTGTGGCGGTGGATTCACCCTGTTATTTTGTGCTGTTGCAGATGCTGCGCCATTTGGGGCTGCGGGTGGTGGAAGTGGGGCGCGGCGAAGATGGCGTTACCGACGCCGGGCAATTGGCCGCGCTGTTCCAGCAACGGGTGGTCACCGCCTGGGTGGCGCTGGCTAATGTGAACAACCCGGTGGGCACCACCATGGGGGATGAAACTAAAGCCTTTTTGGCCCAGTCGGCGGAGCAGCACGGCGTCACCATCATCGAAGACGATACCTTTGGCGATACCGCCTTTAGCGCCGCGCGGCCTTTCCCGCTGCGCGCGTTCAGCGAAAATGTGATTTTGTGCAGCGGTTTTTCCAAAACCATCGCGCCCGGCCTGCGCGTGGGCTGGTTGAGCGGCGGCAAGTGGAGCAGAAAAATCGCTGCGCTGAAGTACACTTCAACGCTCGGCACCAGCCTGTTGCCGCAGGCCGCAGTGGCGGAACTGCTGAAAAACGGCGGCTACGACGCACACCTGCGCAAGCTGCGGCGGGAGCTGGCGCGGCAGGTTGCCGCCCTGCGCGCCGGGGTGATGCGGCATTTCCCGCCCGGCACGCGCGTTTCAACGCCGCAGGGCGGTTATGTGCTGTGGGTAGAGCTGCCGCCGGGCTGCCTGCCGGCACATGAACTGTCGCACATTGCGCGTGAACAGGGCATCGGCATTGCCCCCGGCCACCTGTTTGCTACCGATCGCCGTTTCGATCACTGCCTGCGGTTAAACGCCGGCTTTGGTTGGAATGACGAGGTCGACAGCGCCCTGCAATCGTTGGCGAAGTGGTGCATTCCTGCAAAAAAATAAGGCTGATAACAATCAAAAACATAAGCTATACCAACTAATTATTATTGCGATCTCGATCATAAAGTAACCAACAGGTTAGATACTTAACTTGGTGGGTGTTGTATGTTTTTTTAACAAAAACATAACACTCACGGGGATGGTTTTATGGCGATACCGCAGGTCAGACTCAAACACTACCTGGCTTATGGCTCGGGGGATTTTTTCGGCATGGGCACCACGGCGCTGACCGGCGCCTGGCTACTGTTCTTTTACACCAACTTCTGTAACCTCACCGCGATCGAAGCGGCGTCCATTTTCGCCATTGCGCGCGTTTTTGACGCCGTCGCCAGCCCGCTGATGGGCTTTTTTACCGATAACTTTGGCAAAACCGCGCTGGGCAAGCGCTTTGGGCGGCGCAAATTCTTTATCTTGCTGGGGATACCCGCGGTGTTCTCGTACTGCTTTATCTGGGTCAGTGATATGAATTATTTCTATTACCTGATCACGTACCTGGTGTTTGAAATCGTCTACAGCATGGTGCTGGTGCCTTATGAGACGCTGGTGCCTGAAATGACCAATGATTTCAAACAAAAGACCAAGTTTTCCGGCGCGCGGATTGCCTTCGCCCAGGTGTCCTATATTGTGGCGGCGTATTTGCCCGGGCTGTTCTTTACCTGGTACGGCAAGGATAACGCCAGCGTGTTTTTTTATTCCGGCATCGTGGTGGCCGTTATCTGCGCCGTCGTGCTGTGCCTGGTGTATTGCTACACCTGGGAAAGGCCGCGGCCAGCCGAAGCGGTGGTTGAAGACGGCGAAAAATCCGCTTTTAACCATACCGCCAGGAAATTTGTCGCCGAAGTGTTCTCTACCCTGAAGGTGAAAATGTTCCGCAAGCATTTGGGGATGTATCTGGGCGGGTTTATCGCACAGGATCTTTTCAATGCGGTGTTCGCCTATTACGTGATTTTTGTGATTTACCAAACGGCGACGGTGTCGTCTGAGTTGCTCGGCATCATGTCCGTATTACAGTTTGTCGCCGTGCTCGCGATGATCCCGCTGTGTATTTCCTGGGGGCCGGCGCCGGCATATCGGCTTTCCGTGGTGCTGTTCGGCATGGCCTGCGCCGCCTATGGCCTGCTGTGGCTGGGGGATCACAACAGCCTGCTGTTGCTGATGCTGGTGTCGGCTTTGGCCGGCGTGGGGCGCGGGGGCATCAACTATATTCCGTGGAATACCTATACCTACATGGCGGACGTTGATGAGGCGATTACCGGGCAACGCCGGGAAGGGATTTTTGCCGGCGTGATGACCATGACGCGTAAAGCCTCCCAGGCCGGGGCAATCATGGTGGTGGGGTTGTTGTTGCAGGCCGCCGGGTTTATGCCGGGGCAAAACCAGCAGCCTGAAAGCGTGCACCAGGTGATCCTGCTGGTGCTGTGCGGCGGCACGCTGTTGCTGCTGTTAGGCGGCTATGTGGTTTCACGCGGGTTTATCCTGAACGTGAAAAACCATGCGGTTTTGCGTGCCAGCTGTACGCAGATGCAGGCGGCGGGCGGGCCGGTGGCCGGCAGCCTGTCGGTGGAAGATCAGCAGATCCTGGAGCAAATCACCGGGCTGCCGTACGAACAACTGTGGGGCAATAACACGGTGGCCTATTACAACCGCTGCCCCGATTAATGCCCGCAATAGGATGATAAAAAAAACGCTGCCGATGATCACCGGCAGCGCTTTTTTACGCTTTTCAATAACCGTATATTTTAAGCAGCGCCTGCATTCTTTGCAGCGCTAACTCCGGCTGGTGCAACAGCCCGGCCTGGTCGGCCAGGCGGAAGATTTCTGCATAGTGGCTGATTTCACGCGCGGCCTGCATGCCGCCCGCCATCGCAAAGTGGCGCTGGTGGCCATTCAACCAGGCGAGAAAAACCACGCCCGCCTTGTAATATTGGGTGGGGGCTTTAAAGATCTCGCGCGCCAGCGGTACGGTGGGCGCAAGGATACGATGATATTGCGCACGATCCCCTTGCGCCAGCGCATTTAGCGCCTGGCTGGCGGCAGGGGCGATGGCGTCAAAAATCCCCAGCAGGGCATGGGAGTAGTGCCCCTGTTCGCCTTCGATCAAATCCGGATAGTTGTAGTCGTCGCCGGTATACATTTTGACCTGCTCGGGCAGGCGCTGGCGAAAGGCGATTTCGCGCTCTTTGCTAAGCAACGACATCTTGATGCCTTCCACTTTGCCGGGATTGGCGTTAATGATCGCCAGCACCGTATCGGCGGCGCGGTCAATGTCGGTGCTGCCCCAGTAACCGGTGAGCGCAGGATCAAACATGTCCCCCAGCCAGTGCAGGATCACTTTGCCCTGGCTCTGCTGCAACAGGCGGTTATACACCCGCAGATAATCTTCACTGCCGGTTGCTACCTTGGCCAACGCCCGGCTGGCCATCAGCACTATCCGCCCGCCATGCTGTTCCACCAATTCCATCTGTTCTTCATAGGCGGCGATGACCTGATCGAGCGACGTGGCCGCATTGGCGTCTAGCTGATCGGTACCCACGCCGGCGGCAAGATCGGCGCCCGGCGTCGCTTTGGCCGCCGCCAGCGAACGGATGATCAACTCCCTGGCGATCGGCCAACTGATCCCCATGCCGCGCTGGGCGGTATCCATCGCTTCGGCCACTTTAAAACCCAATTGCCACAGATGGTGGCGGTAAGCGAGGGTGGCATCCCAGTCGATGGCGGGTTTTTCAAGCCAGTTGGCCGTTTGGGCTTCGGGCGCAATCACCACGTGTGCGGCGGCATAGGCGATGCGGTTGAATGCCGGCGGCGTTTCCGGCCACGCCGGGGCGGCGCCCAGCAGTTGATAGTCGGCAAGATTTCCGTGGCGATCCGGCAGGCGTAGGGTAGACATATTTTTGTTCCTTATAAACTATCTGTTTAGTTACTTGTGATTCATGTTTACTCATCGATTGTTTAAAAGTCAAGCGCCGGCCGGCCAGAGTGTTCGCTCGGTCAAGGCGGCAGAATATGCCGTGGCGACAAGCGGCAAAATTCTGTTGTACAGCTAACAGTTATCGCCGACGGGCATTGACTTATTCACCTGTAGATTGTAGTAACTATCTAGTTATTTAATTTAACCGTAATGCAACGATAATGATACCGAGTATCAACAGGTGGGAGGGGAACCATGTATTTAACTGAGATCCATCAACAGATTCGCGATATGACCCGTAAGTTTGCCGACGAAGTGATCCGCCCGCAGGCGGAAGAGCTGGATCGCGAAGAGCGTTTTGCCGGTGATATCTACCAGCAGATGGGGGAACTGGGGCTGTTTGGTATCACCGTGCCGGAAGCCTACGGCGGCGTCGGGTTGGATGTGGTGGCCTATGCGGTGGTGATGGAAGAGCTGTCGCGCGGCTATGCGTCAGTGGCCGATCAGTGCGGCCTGGTTGAACTGCTGGGCACGCTGTTGTCGCAGCATGGCAACGATAGCCAGCGCGCCAGGTGGCTGCCGGGCCTGCTTAATGCCTCGCTGAAAGGGGCATATTGCATCACGGAAGCCGGCGCGGGTTCCGACGTCTCCGGCGTGAAAACCACGGCGACGCGCAGTGAAAACGGCTGGGTGTTGAATGGCAGCAAACTGTGGATCCATAACGCCCCGGTGGCCGATGTGGCTTTTGTGCTGGCGCGCACTGATAAAGAAGCCGGCCACCGCGGCATGAGCATCTTTATCGTTGACTGCGCGCTGGCTGGCGTATCCAAAGGGCCGAAAGAGCACAAAATGGGGCAGCGCTCGTCGCAGGTGGGCGAACTGCACTTTAACCAGGTGCAACTGCCGGCGGATGCGCTGCTGGGGGCGGAAAACCGTGGTTTCCACATGATGATGAGCGCGCTGAATAAAGGGCGTGTGGGGATCGGCGCGTTGGCGGTCGGCATTGCGCGCGCCGGGCTGGAGGCCGCCACGGAATATGCCAAACAGCGCGAGCAGTTCGGCCAGAACATTGCCGGGTTCCAGGCAGTGCAGTTTATGTTGGCGGACATCGCCAAAGACACCGAAGCCGCACGCCTTTTGGTGCACAGCGCCGCCTATAAAATTGACACTGACGCGGCCGACGCCACTGCTGCCTGCTCAATGGCCAAGTGCTTTGCCGGCGATGTGGCGGTGCAGCATAGCGCCAATGCGGTGCAGATCTTCGGCGGCAGCGGCTATATCCGTGGCGTAGAGGTGGAGCGGCTCTATCGCGATGCCAAAATCACCCAGATCTATGAAGGCACCAACCAAATCCAGCGCATGATCATTGCGCGCCATTTACTGGCCTGACGCCGCGGCGTTCCCTCGCTTGGCCGGGGGAACGCGCTTTCCTGTCTGCAACGATATAAAGACGACGAGGAGCATCATGCGTGAACTGAAAGGGCGCCGCGATCTGCTGGCGATCAACACTGCGACCTTGGGTTACCAGCAGCCGCTGGACCAAACCATTCATCTGCTGGCCGAAGCCGGGATCGGCGGTATCGCGCCCTGGCGCCAGGAGGTCGAGGCGCTGGGGGTGCAGCGCGCTGCTGCTCTGATCCGCGCCGCCGGGCTCACGGTGACCGGCTATTGCCGCAGCCATTACTTCACCGCGGCGAGCCGGCAGGCGCGCGAGCAGGCGCTGGCGATCAATCTGCGGGCGCTGGATGATGCGGCGGAGCTGGGGGCGCAATGCTATGTCATGGTGGTAGGGGGCTTAAGTGCTGATAATACCGCGCTACCGGCGGTATGCGATCAGGCGCTGGAAGGGGTGATGCGTCTGGCTGAGCACGCCCGCCAGTGCGGCGTGCCGCTGGCGCTGGAGCCGCTCCACCCGATGTACTGCGCCGAGCGCAGTTGCCTGGTGACGCTGGCGCAGGCGATCCAGTGGTGCCGGCAAATCAACCACGAATATCCGGCCAGCGCGGGCATTGCTGCTGATGCCTATCACCTGTGGTGGTCGCCGACGCTGGAGGAGGATCTGCTCCAGGCGGGCGAGTTATTGCTGGCCTGCCATGTTTCGGACTGGCTGGTGCCGACGCGCGATATGTTGAACGATCGCGGCATGATGGGGGACGGTGTCATCGCCCTGCCGGCTTTTCGCGCGCAGGTTGAAAAGGCCGGTTACGGCGGTTTGATTGAAGTGGAGATTTTTTCCCGCGATAACTGGTGGCTGCGCCCGCCGGCCGAGACGCTGGCCACCTGTATCACACGCTTTGAAAGTGTGGTTTGACTGGGAGATGTTTTCCCTCACCCCAACCCTCTCCCAGAGGGAGAGGGAGCTGCCCGACGCCGTGTGTTGGTTCGGTATTTCAAGCCTGCCTTATTACGTATGCCGTCACAGTGGGCACGGTGTACTTTCTCTCCCAGTGGGAGAGGGAGCTGCCCAGCGTCGTGTATTGATTGGGCATTGCTTTGCTGCGATCAAGTCTGCCTTATTACGTATGCTGCCACAGCGGGCACGGTATACTCCCTCTCCCTTTGGGAGAGGGTTGGGGTGAGGGCAGAGGGCAGAGGGCAGAGGGCAGAGGGCAGAGGGCAGAGGGCGGTGCATCACATATTCGGATAGTTCGGGCCGCAGCCGCCTTCCGGCACGGTCCAGACGATATTCTGCGCCGGATCCTTGATATCGCAGGTTTTACAGTGCACGCAGTTCTGCGCATTGATCTGAAATTTCTTCTCCCCGGCGATCTCGACAATTTCATACACCCCGGCCGGGCAGTAGCGCTGTGCCGGCTCGGCGTAGCGGGGCAGGTTATCCCGCAGCGGCACCTGCGCATCCCGCAGTTTCAGGTGGCAGGGCTGGTCTTCGTCATGGGCGGTATTGGCAAGATAGACGGAAGAGAGCTTATCAAAGCTCAGCACGTTGTCGGGCTTGGCGTAGTGGATCGGGGCGCACTCGCTGGCGGGTTTCAACTGCAGATGATCGGGGTGACGATCGTGCAGCGTAAACGGCAGTTTGCCCTTGAACCAGTTCTGATCGAAATAATTGAACACCCCGCCCAGCAGGGTGCCGTAACGGTGCAGCGCCGGGCCGAAGTTACGTGACTGGCGCAGTTCATCGGCCAGCCATGAATGGTTAAAGCGCGTGGCGAATTCGGCCAGATCCCGCTGCCCGTCTGGCGACTCCTGCAGCGCGGCGAACACCGATTCGGCGGCCAGCATGCCGCATTTCATTGCGGTATGGCTCCCCTTGATCTTGGCGAAATTGAGCGTGCCGGCATCGCAGCCAATCAGCAAACCACCGGGGAAGTGCATTTTCGGCAGGGCGTTAAAGCCGCCCTTGGTGATGGCGCGCGCGCCATAGGCAACGCGTTTGCCGCCCGCCAGCACCTGGCTGAAAACCGGGTGGTGTTTCATTCGCTGGAATTCATCGAACGGGCTAAGCCAGGTATTGCGGTAGTTAAGATCGACGATCAACCCCACCGCCACCTGATTGTTGGCGGTATGGTAAAGAAAACTGCCGCCGGAGGCATCGCCGGTCAGCGGCCAGCCGGAGGCGTGGATCACCTGGCCGGGGCGGCTTTTTTCCGCCGGGATATCCCACAGCTCTTTGATGCCAATCGCATAATGCTGCGGATCGCTGTCGGCGGCCAGGTTGAAACGCGCGATCAGTTGTTTGCCCAGGTGGCCGCGGCAGCCTTCGGCAAACAAGGTATATTTCGCGCGCAAATCCATCCCGGGCGTGAAGCCCGGTTTGTGATGGCCGGCGGCGTCCACCCCCATGTCACCCAGCCGCACCCCGCTGACCGCGCCGGCCTCGTCAAACAGTATCTCGGCGGCGGCGAAACCGGGGAAGATATCCGCGCCCAGCGCTTCCGCCTGCCTGGCCAGCCAGCGGCATAGCTCGCCCAGGCTTATCACGTAGTTGCCCTGGTTGTGCATCGGCGCGGGGATCAGGGCGTTGGGGATCGCCCAGGCCTGGTCGGCGTTGCGCAGTAAATACAGCGCATCTTCCGTCACCGGGGTATCCAGCGGCGCGCCGCGTTGTTGCCAGTCGGGAAACAGTTCGTCCAGCGCCTGCGGCGCGAACAGCGCGCCGGAAAGAATATGCGCCCCGATCTCCGCGCCTTTTTCGATCACGCAGACGCTCAACGTTTGTTCCTGCTGTTGCGCCATTTGCATCAGGCGGCAAGCGGCGGACAGCCCGGCGGGCCCGCCGCCGACGATCAGGACGTCAAACTCCATTGATTCACGTTCCATTGCTACCTCCCTTGCCGTGCGGCTTAAAGCCGCTCAATCAACTGCGGCACGACCTCAAACAGATCGCCCACCAGGCGGTAATCGGCAATCTGGAAAATCGGCGCTTCTTCGTCGTTGTTGATGGCGACAATCACCTTCGAGTTGCTCATCCCGGCCAGATGCTGGATAGCGCCGGAAATGCCGACGGCGATATACAGCTCCGGCGCCACCACTTTGCCGGTTTGCCCCACCTGCAGATCGTTGGGCACCATACCGGCATCGACCGCGGCGCGCGAGGCACCCACCGCGCCATGGAGTTTGTCAGCCAACTGCTCGATCAGGGCGAAGTTCTCCCGGCTGCCCAGCGCTCTGCCGCCGGAAACCACCACGCGCGCGGTGGCAAGCTGCGGCCGTGGGGAAACCACCCGATCTTCACCGACAAAACGGGCGCCGCCGCCGGTAATCGCTTGTTCAAGGGGTTCTATCGGCGCTGTGCCGCCTTCCGCAGCGGCGGCCGGGAAGCTGGAAGCGCGCACCGTCAGCACCACCGGATCATCATGGCTTTCCACGGTGGCGATAACGCTGCCGGCGTAAATTGGCCGTTTAAAGACGGTGGGGCTTTCAACGGCGATGATGTCAGAGATTTGCGCTACGTCGGCCAGCGCGGCGACGCGCGGCATGATGTCTTTGCCATTGGCGTTGGCGACGGCCATCAGGTGGCTGTAGCCGCTGCGCTGCGTATCAAGCAATGCGGCGATATTTTCGGCTAACGGGTGCCGATAGGCGGCGTTATCCGCCAGCAGTACGCGCGTAACGCCGGTCACCGCCGCGGCCTGTTCGGCCACTGCCCGGCAATTTTCACCCGCCACCAACACGGTGAGTTCGCCGCCGATCGCCTGTGCGGCGCTGATGGCATTCAGGGTGACGGCATTTAGCGTGGCATTATCATGTTCGGCCAGAAGTAATGTATGCATATCAAATTACCTTCGCTTGGTGTTTCAGCTTATCGATCAGTTCGTCGACGTTGGCTACCTGAACGCCCGCCTGGCGGGCCGGCGGCGTTTCCACTTTCAGCAGACTGACGTGCGTGCGCGGTTCAATGCCGTAGTCGCTAAACGGTGTGACGTTGAGCGGTTTGCGTTTTGCCTTCATCAGGTTCGGCAGAGAGGTATAGCGGGGTTGGTTAAGGCGCAGATCGGTGGTCACCACCGCCGGCAGAGACAGCGCCAGGCGCTGCAGACCGCCGTCAACCTCACGGGTCACCAGCGCCTCGCCGCCTTCAATCGCTAACGCTGCGGCAAAGGTCGCCTGCGGATAGCCGCACAGGGCCGCCAGCATCTGCCCGGTTTGGTTGTTATCGCCGTCGATCGACTGTTTGCCCATTAAGATCAGCTGCGGTTGTTCCTGTTCCACCACCTTTGCCAGCACTTTTGCCAGCGTGAGCGGTTCCAGCGGGCTATCGCAGGCGATCAGCAGGCCGCGATCGGCCCCCATCGCCAGCGCGGTGCGCAGCTGTTCTTGCGCAGCATCCGGGCCAATCGTCACCACCACGATCTCACTGGCGATGCCTTTTTCTTTCAGCCGCACGGCTTCTTCTATCGCGATCTCACAAAAAGGGTTCAGCGCCATTTTGGTGTTGGCCAGATCGACCTGGCTGTGATCGCTCTTCACTCTGACCTTGACGTTGTGATCGACAACGCGTTTGACGGGTACCAGAATTTTCATCAGCTTATTCCCCTTCAAGATGGTATAGGGTTCTTGTTTTACATTTAAGTAAATAACTATTTAGTTATAAATTCAACCGGTTTTTGCCCACGGCATCCGGCGTGACATCCGTGATTAACGTGCTGCGATAATCAGATCGCTGGCTTTCTCCGCGATCATAATCGTCGGTGCGTTGGTGTTGGAACTTACCAGGCTTGGCATCACCGAAGAGTCCGCCACGCGCAGCCCGGCGATGCCGTGTACGCGCAGGGCGGTATCCACCACGGCCTGCGGATCGCCGCCCATTTTACAGGTGCCGACCGGGTGGTAGCAGGTGCGGCCGAACTGGCGGATATAGTCTTCCAGCGCGGCGTCGTTTTGCACGCCGTCGCCGGGCATATGTTCACGGCGTAGGTAGGGCGCGAAGGCACTCTGCGCCATGATCTCGCGCATCAGTTTGATGCCCGCCACCGTCATCTTGAGATCCCGCGGATCGGCAAGGTAGTTGGGGTTGATCAGCGGGGCATCAGCGGCGTTGGCGGTGCGCAGGCTAACGCTGCCCCGGCTGTGTGGGCGCAGGAAGTAGCTGTTGATGGTGACGCCGGAGCCTGACTTGACCGGCGGGATGCCGGCTTCCACTCCGGCGCCGGCCAGGAAATGGATTTGGGTGTCCGGCGTTGCCGATTGCGGATCAACAGACCAAAAGGCGCCGCCTTCGACAATGTTTGAACAAACCGGCCCCTTACGGAACAGCAGGTATTCCAGCCCGGCCCACAGCATCCAGTGCGGCTGTTTGTATTTGTCGTAGCTCAGCGGCTGGCGCAGTTCGTAGATCAGATCGACCCCGAGGTGATCCTGCAGATTTTGCCCGACGCCGGGCAGATCGGCCACCACAGGGATGCCCAATTGGCGCAGGCTATCTGCCGGGCCGATGCCGGAAAGCAACAACAGCTTGGGGGAGCCGATTGCGCCGGCGCTGACAATTACTTCGCCGCTGGCGCGCAACTGCTGCAACTGGCCGTTGCGCACCACTTCCACGCCGACCGCCCGTTGGTTTTCCACCAACAGCCGGGTGATCTGGCAGCCGGTGATAATGGTCAGGTTTTTGCGTTTGCGCGCATCTTTCAGGTAGCCCACGGCGGCGGAGCAGCGGCGGGCATGGCGGGTGGTGGTTTGGTAAAGCCCGCTGCCCGCCTGTTTTTCACCGTTGAAATCGGGGTTATAGGGCAACCCGGCTTGCTGGCAGGCTTTGGCGAAGGTTTTGCTCATCAGGTTGGGGTTTATCGGGCTGGATACGCCGAGCGGCCCGCCGTTACCGTGCCAGGGCGCGGAAAAGGTATCGTTGTCTTCCGCCTTGATGAAATAGCGTTGAATATCGGCAAACGACCAGCCTTCGCAGCCTTCCTGCGTGGCCCAGCGGTCATAGTCCGCCGGGTTGCCGCGGGTGAATACTTCGGCGTTGATCGAGCTGCTGCCCCCCAGCACGCGCCCTTGGGCGAACAGCATTTCGCGCTGATTCATATGCGGCTGGGCCGCGGTATGGAAGCCCCAGGTCAATGGGCCGCCGGTCATTTTGCTGAACCCCACCGGCAGGTGAATGTAAGGGTTGGTATCCTTGGGCCCGGCTTCAACCAGCAAAACGCGGCATGCCTGCTGCTCGCTCAACCGCGCCGCCAGCACGCTGCCGGCCGAACCGCCACCAATAACTATATAATCGTACATGCCTGATTCCCCGATAATTAACTCAATCAGCCAGCCATTTATTGCGTTGCCCCAACTGGATATGGACCGATTTCAGTTCGGTATACTCGTCAACGCCGTAGGTGCCGCTTTCACGGCCAATACCGGATTGCTTAAAGCCGCCGGAGGGCAGCTCGGGGCCGCCGGCAATGGTGGTGTTCACCCACAAACGGCCGGCTTTTAAATCACGGAACCCCTGAATGGCGCGATCCAGATTGGCCGTCCAGATGCTGGCGGCCAGGCCGTAGCAGGAGTCGTTGGCGATGGCGATGGCTTCTTCGTCGCTGTCAAACGGGGTGACACACAACACCGGGCCGAAGATCTCTTCGCGGAAAATCGCCATTTCGGGCGTCACGTTGTCGAAGATGGTCGGTTCGATGAACCACCCGCTGTTGCTGGCAATGGCGTTGCCGCCGGTCAGCAGCGTCGCGCCTTCTTGTTTGCCCTGGGCGATATAGCCCAAAATGGTTTGATGGTGCTTTTCGCTGATGATCGCCCCAACCTGGGTCGCTTCGTGCAGCGGATCGCCAATCTTGACCCGCTGCGCCCGCTCCACCAGGCGTTGGCAGAAGGCTTGATGGATTGAGCGCTCCACCAGCAGGCGGCTGCCGCTGACGCAGCACTGGCCGGTATTGAACAAAAAGCCGAACAGCGTGCCGTCCAGCGCGGCATCCAGATCCGCATCGGCAAACACGATCTGCGGGTTTTTGCCCCCCAGTTCCAGCCCCAGCCGCTTGATATTGCCGGCGGCGGCGCGCAGCGTGCTTTGGCCCACGCTGGTGGAACCGGTGAACGACACCATATCCACGTCGTTATGTTCGGTGATGCGCTGGCCGACCACGTTGCCGGCGCCGGTCACCACGTTGAATACCCCGTCCGGCAAGCCGGCTTCCTGCAACAGTTCCGCCAGCAGCAGCGTAGTGCCAGAGGTGATCTCGGCCGCTTTCGCCACCAGCGTGCAGCCGGCCGCCAGAATATAAGGGTAGCGTTCCGCCCCGATGAAGAACGGGAAGTTCCACGGTGTAATCACGCCCACCACCCCGATCGGTTCGCGGGTGACCAGGCCAAACATATTCTGGCCAAGGTTGTTGAAGCTGTCGCCGCTGATGCTGCGCGCCACCCCGGCGGCGTATTCCCAGATATCGGCCGCCCCCAGGATCTCGCCGCGCGCCTGGCCCAGCGGTTTGCCGGTTTCCAGCGTTTCAAGCAGGGTGAGCTTATCGAGGTGTTTACGGATCAACTGTGCGGTGGCAAGCAGCACCTGCGCGCGTTCTGCACCGCTGCGGCGCGACCACACGCCGGAATCAAAGGCGTGGCGCGCGGCCTGAATGGCGGCATCGGCATCTTCGGCGGTGCCGGCCGGATAGCGGCTGACCGGGATACCGTGCGCCGGGCTATTGCGGGTGAAAAACGCCGTTGCGTGCCCTTGGGTCCATTCGCCATTGATGAACATCTGGAACTCATGTGCTTTTGCCGGCAGCAATGGATGATTCAAGTCAACATTATGAAAAAAGTTACCCATACTCTCCCTCTCATCATTCTTGAACAGGCCGGCGCACGGTGCGGTGTGGGCCAGCGGCGCGGGCTGCATGCGGTTAGCCAGCTGTATTGATTACATTTGCAATTAATCGTCTGTTTAGAAAAAAGATTTCACACTATATATAACCAATTAGTTACATATACTAGCACGGGTTTTATCATCATCTGGGGGACGTAAGGGGTTTTGTAATAAAATTGTTATCCGCTTAGCAGAAAAAACATAAAGTGGAAAAATTCTCTTGATTTCCATAAAGTGATAAAGATGTAATCACAGGCCATCTACGCGATAAAAAACGAGAAATGACTAAAATAACAGCCGAAAAACCAACACAGGTACGCGATCCCGTTGCAACGCAGAAGCGGATTCTTAAAGCGGCAAAGCGGGAGTTTGCGCAAAAAGGGTTGGGGGGCGCGCGTATTGATATCGTTGCTGAAAAGGCAAAATCCAATAAACGTATGATCTACCACTATTTTGGCAGCAAAGAAGAGCTGTTCCAGAAGGTGGTTGAAGATTCCTACCTGGACATCCGCGAGGCGGAAAAGAAGCTGCATCTTGAGCGGTTGCCGCCGCAGGAAGCGATCGAAACCCTGGTGCGTTTTACCTGGCACTACTACCTGAAAAACCCGGAGTTCCTCACGCTGGTCAACAGTGAAAACCTCCACCGCGCGGTGCACCTGAAAAAATCCGAGGCGATTAAATCGGCGCAGCAATCAATGGTCAGCCTGATGGGCAATATACTTAAGCGCGGGGCGCAGGAAGGGATCTTCCGGCCGGGGGTGGATCCGGAACAGCTGATCATTACCATCGCGGCGGTGAGCTACTATTACTTCACCAATAAATACACCGGCGCTATCTTGTTTGACCGCAACTTTATGGGTCCCGACGCGTTGCAAAAGCGCCTGGATTTCAACATCGACACCATCATGCGTATCCTGAAGCCCTGACGGCAGCCTTTGCCATTGAAAACCGCCCGTTGAGCCAGCCACGGCGGTTTTCTCTTCGATTCCATCCGCCGTTCTGTTTGCGAAATCCCGATTAAATCGGCATGGGCCATAGCCTGCATTTCTCTCATCACGCCACGTTGTTTACCCATCGCCAATCCGCTGATTTTGTATCACTCACCACACAACAACTGATTATCACTCTCAATTGACGCGCCATATTCACAACGCTATTTTACTGGTTATACATACAGTAATTTCTGTGTGTTATTCCTGGTCATGCAGCCTAACTATGAATTCCGGTACCTGTTCGCCAGGTTTCCAGGGAGGATACAGAGCGCTGCCAATCACCAGAAAACAAGCGTGAAAATGGAGAAATACAATGGCTGAAGAAAAGAAAAATGCGCAGGTGATTAACGGTGTTAATGAGGATATTACCGAGCTGAAATCGCTGTCTACGTTGCGCAAACGTGTGATCAGTGATGCTGAGGTGGTGTCCAAATCGGCAAACGGTTTCCGCCTGGCATACGGCAACACCGGCGTTATGTTACGTAATGACGGCAAGGACTTTTATGCCCTGACCACGGCTAGCGGGCAGGCGCAGGATGGGCAGTGGAATACGCTGCGGCCGCTGTCTTTTAATCTTTCAACCGGCAGGGTTTCCCTGCGTAACGGTGTTGACATTTCCGGTGGCGCGTTGGTGTCGCATAACGCGGGCATTGCAGCCAAGACCACCGGCCCGGCCTCCCTTATTAATGGGCAAACGTATAACGCACCGGCGATAAAAACCTGTTTTACCAGCGGTGATGTGACCACCACGATGATGATGGGGGCGCGGGTTGTCACGGGCAAGGAGGATTATGGGTTGCTCTCCTATCAGGATTGGCAAGGGAACTGGAACGAACTTCAGGTCAGACCCAATGCTGAGCTTTCTGTGGGGCAATTGACCAAGCGCAATCCCGAAGGGTGGATTATTGCTTCGGGTAACCGCAGCGTGGATAACAACACGGGCAGGAAAACCAATGGCCTATGGATTCAGGCCCGGGCCGATATGTCTGCGGACTTTTACCATTATGAACGTATCGGCCAGCACCATTTCCTGGGGCTACATGTTGCTAATGGTGGCGCACAGGGTTGGTATGAGTTCCGTAATGATGGCCACGCCTACACCAACGGGAGTTGGCACAGCAGCTCAGATGTGCGGATGAAAACCGACGTTGAGAAGATTGCCGACGCACTGGATAAGCTGGAAAAAATCAGCGGCTATACCTACCTCAAACAGGGGGTTCCGGAAGCTGGGGTCATTGCCCAGGAAGTGGAAAGCGTGTTGCCACAGTCTGTGACCACCACGATGCTGACACTCAACGATGGCAGCATGCTGAAAGACGCACGGGGCATCAACATCAATGGTGTTGTGGCGTTGCTGGTTGAGGCGTTGAAGGAAGAACGAGAGGCCCGGCTGGCCTTGGAACTGCGATTAGCGGCGATGGAAGGGGATATTTCAACACCTCGTCATTCTTAAAACGGGTAACCGAGTATTTTTGAGCAGGATAAATAGTGTCTTTAACATTTAAAACGTTTATCCCGCTGTCTTCATAAAATAAATAAGGAGAAAGCGATGCCTGGATTTAATTATGGTGGAAAAGGTGATGGCACTGGCTGGAGCAGCGAGCGAGGGGATGGCCCAGATCCAGGCGGGGGCTCCAGTGGAAATGCTGGTAATCGTGACACAAACAACAATTCCAAAGAATCTGCCGCGCAACGCCAAGTAAACGCCGTTCGGAATGATCCGGCGATTAAAAACATGCTCATTGATCTACTAAAAAGAGCCCGTTCCATTAACCCATCAGCGAAAGTTACCCTAACGAAATTAGATAGAGACGGTATATTAAACCTAGAGGTCTCCGGGATACGTCAAGACCAAGCTGACGCTATAGTAAAAACATTTGAGACAGTAAAACCAGAAGTAAAACGCCAGTCGCTAAGCGTGGTGGCCGCCAATCCTGGTGACGCAGGAGTTTTTGGCTGGGTTGAGACTGGGCATAAGCTATTTAATTATCCAAACAAACCCAAAGGCTCCAATAATGATAATGTTACAATGGCTGAAAATAAGGTGACTCTTGATACATATTCCGCCGTATTACGTGGTGAGATACCTGATGGTTTCTGGCTTGATAACAATAAGGTCATGACCGAAGTCGTCACCAAAAATGAGATTAGTTCGGGCAAAAACGATAATGTCAAGATAACCTACTTGAAGAATAACGTAGAAGTCCCTTCCCTGACCGACGCCTACAATCAGTGGAATAAAATACAGAACGAAATGGTCGAAGAAGTTCGTAGAACTGAAGAGGCCCGTAAAGTCGAAGAGGCCCGTCGAGAAGAAGAAGCTCGTAAAGCTGAGGAAGCACGAAAAGCAGAAGAAGCCCGTAAAGCAGAAGAAGCCCGCAAGGCCGAAGAAGCACGCAGAACAGAAGAAGCGAGGAAAGCTGAAGAGGCAAGAAAAGCCTTGTTCGCCAAGGCTGGTGTTTTGGATGCCCCAACCTACACCCCGGAAATGGTGAAATCCGCCAATGCCGCATTGGCGGCGGCGGGAGCGACAATTCTAAACCGCACACCCGGCATGATACAGTGGTCTTCGGTCGCGAAAGGCGTCGCGACGGCAACCAGCGAGTTTTCAGGTTGGGTGTCCAGTGCGTTGTGGCGAGGTGCTTATGAGGTTGGCAGTATACGTGCCAGCACTGTTGTCGCCACAGGGTCGGTGCTCGGTGCATTTACTCTCGCTTTCTACTCGAAGGAAGCCGGAACAGGAAGTGACCAGGTTCCAGGGCGGGATGTCAATCTGTTTGCCTTTCAGGCAAGCCTGGCAGCGGCAGGTCAAACCACTATCCAGCCTGGAATGACCTCGGTGGATTTGCCCGTTCGCGGGTTTATTTCAACCGACAGCGACGGGAAGCAGAGTGTAAACTTCGTCAAAACAGGCGTTGGCGGCGTGTCTCCAAGCGTCCCCGTGTTCAGACCTGTCCGTGATGAGAAAACGGGGCTTGATAAAATCACCTTGCCCGCGATGGAAGGTGTACCTGCACGGACGATACTGATAAACCCGGTGCTGACTGGCCCTGCGGCTCCAGCCCATACCGGTAATGATTCGCCAGTGCCAACGACACCGGTACATACCGGGTCGGAGGTGAAGCAGGCAGATAGCATCGTCGTAACGACTTTCCCTGCAGACGTTGTTCATGATATGCAAGACTTCATCCTGTGGCAGCCGGATGCAACAGGGACTGGGGTTGAGCCGATTTATGTGATGGCTAGTAAACCAAGGAGAGGTGTTAAAGAAAAAGGCCATGAGTATCACTCCGCCCCTAAAACTGAAGAGATTAATGGGCTGGGTGATTTAAGACGTGGTAAAGAAAAAACGCCTAAACAAGGTGGAGCGGGTACACGTAAACGTTGGATCGATGATAAAGGTCGTAAAATCTATGAATGGGATTCCCAGCATGGAGAACTGGAAGGGTACAGGGCTAGCGACGGTCAGCATATAGGTGCATTTGATCCGAAAACTGGCAAACAACTAAAACCCGCAGACCCTAAACGAAACATCAAAAAATATTTATAAGGAGATTAACATTATGGGCATAAAGATAAATTTAACTTGGTTTGATAAAAAAAACGAAGACTTTATTGGTGAAGAGTATTCTCCAGATTTAGGAGATGATGATACCGTCATTGAACAGACGGTTAATCCAAAAGAGAACATCATTAACAATGGCGGCTTTGATGTTATTCCTGCTTGGGTTCCCTACCTTCAGAAATACCTGATTCATCAAATTGATCTGGGCAAATATGACTATCAAGTGTCATTCGATTACCGCGATCAATGGTAACCCGCCCCTCCCCTCCGGACGAGGGGAGTTTTTATGCTTTCGGCGAATCTGGCCGGTTTATCCGGCCATTGACTTGTATTTTCCAACCTCGCCTTCAGAGATTCAATTTCATCCATCAGCGCTAAAATTGCCTCATGGTGCGGTGCGACTGCTGATCCGACAGTGTCGATTGCCAGCAGATTATCGATAACCTCACCGTCTCTTGTGATTAGCGCCCCGTAATGCTGGGCGCCTGGGGCTGTATACCGCCTAACGGTCTGCGTTCACAGGGCAATGTCCTGCACGTTGTCGATTCTGGGGCGGAACTGCATGCGCTGCAAAATATCCTGTTCCAGATCGGTGCCTTTTACCTTGCCAATCAGCGCCAGCCCTTCGTCGGTCAGTTTGAAAATGGCGCGTTCGGTAATGTAGATCACCTCCTGGCCACGTTTTAACGCTTCCGGGCCGCTGAAGGTGATATGGCGGACCTTTTCAACCAGCTTGGGCAACTGGCCGTAAGATTCGATATGCAAGGCATCGCCGCGTTGGGCAACCGCCAATCCCTTGGCCTCAAAGGTGCCGCAGAACACCACCTTTTGCGCGCCGCAGGTGATGTCGATGAACCCGCCGGGGCCGACAATGGTATCGCCCAGTTGCGAAACGTTGACATTCCCCTCTGCGTCCATTTCGCCCATGCCGAGGAACGTGATGTCCAGCCCGCCGCCGCTAAACAGATCGAACTGATCGAGCGAGCTGACGATCGCATGCGGGTAGCGCGCGGCGCCAAACAGGGCGCCGTCCAACAGCTCGCCGTTATGGATGCCTTGTTCCACCATCTCCCAGCAGGAATCCACCACTGTTTTATCGGCCATGGCCGAAACGCCGCCGGGAATGCCGAAACCATAGTTGATGCGCATATTGGGCCGCAGTTCGCGTGCGGCCAGTGCAGAAACGATGCGCCGAATCCCCTCCGGCTGCACCGGCGGGCTTTTTTGCTCCGGCGGTGCGGCCTGGCCGGAGATCGCCGCATCGTATTCGCCCAGGTAGCTCTGCTGCTGCTGCGGATATTCAACCACATAATCCACCATCACCCCAGGCACACGGACCTTGCGCGCCGGGGTGAAGTGGGCCTGCTGCAGCGATTTCACCTGGGCAATCACGATCCCGCCCGCGTTGTGGGCCGCCAGGGCGATGGCGTAAATATCCAGATCGGCGGGTTCTTCGCTGGTGGAGATGTTGGCGTCCAGATCGGCCTGCGAGCCGCGGATAATCGCCACGTCAATATGGAACGGCTTATAGTGCAGGTAGGTTTTGCCATCAAGCGTGATCCGCGTAACGATCTCTTCCTGGGTGAGGGTATTGCATTTGCCGCCGTTATGGATGGGATCGACAAAGGTGCCCAGGCCGACGGTGGAAATTACCCCCGGCCGGCCGGCGCCGCTTTCCCGGTAAAGCGTCATGATGATGCCGGTGGGCAGGCAATAGGCTTCTATTTCGTTATCGCGCGCCATTTTTTGCAGCTCCGGCGCCCAGGACCAGTGGCCGCCGATAATGCGCTTAACCATGCCCGGCAGGGCCATGCGGCCCAGGCCGCTCCCTTTGCCGTTGCCAATGCCCAGCGCATGGATCAGCGTCAGATTCCGCGGGTGCCCGGTTGTGCGGTAGCGCTCGGCCAGCGCCGCCATCACGTAATCCGCTTCCAGTAAACCGCCGCCTGAACCGGTAAAAGCAACGGTGGCGCCATCTTTGATCCGCGCTACCGCATCGTCCACCTGCACCAACTTTCCACTCATGGTCCTTTTCCTCTTCAACAGGGCTTCACAATAAAATTACTAACTGGTTAGTTACCATGTCAAGAAAGAGCAGGGCGGGCAATGGGAAAAATAACGCTTTGCAGGCGAGTTAACATTTTTAAAACATATCTTCTTATATAACTATCCTGTTAGTTATTTGTATGCTGAATGTGAATCTCTTTTTCTCCCGCACAGGAGCCGTGATATGAATCCAGCAAAGAAGCGTTTTTTGGGCCGCACCGGCATTGAGGTAACGGCGATGGGGTATGGCGCCGCGCCCATCGGCAATATATTCAGGCCGATCAGCGAAGCCGAATCCGACAAAATGATCCACCTGGCCTGGGAAAACGGGATCCGCTATTACGACACCGCGCCGATGTATGGGCATGGGTTAAGCGAAGCGCGCGTCGGGCACGGGCTGCGCTGGTATCCGCGCGATGAGTTTGTGCTGTCGACCAAGGTCGGGCGTTTGCTCAAGCCGAAGAAACGGGCGGAAATCGACTCCGGGGTATGGGTGCAGCCGTTGCCGTTTGAGGCGGTGTTTGATTACAGCTACGACGGCACGATGCGTTCGATCGAAGACAGCCTGCAGCGCCTGGCGCTGGAGCGCATCGACATTGCGTTTATCCACGATTGCGATGTTTATACCCATGGCGAACGGCAGCCGCACTATTTCCGCCAGGCGATGGAAGGCGCCTACCGTGCACTGGCGCAACTGCGCGATGAAGGCGTGGTGAAGGCGATTGGCGTGGGGGTAAACGAATGGCAGATATGCCATGCCGCGCTGCAGCAGGGCGATTTCGATTGCTTCCTGTTGGCCGGGCGCTACACCCTGTTGGAACAGGACGCGCTGGATGACTTCCTGCCGCTGTGCGAAGCGCGCAACGCCGCGGTGGTGGTCGGGGGCGGGTTTAATAGCGGCATTCTGGCCACCGGCGCGGTGGAAAACGCCAAATACAACTATGGGCCGGCCAGTGCGCAGGTGCGGCAGAAAGTGGCTGAAATCGAACAGGTTTGCCGCCGCTATCAGGTCAGCCTGCCGGCCGCCGCTCTGCAGTTCGTGCTGGCGCACCCGTGCGTGCCGACCATCGTGCCCGGTACCCGCGATGCGGCGCAGCTGCAAAATTGCCTGGAGTGGATTGCGGCGCCGATAGCGGATGATTTCTGGCAGACGTTGCGCGAACAGGGCCTGTTGCATGAGGCCGCGCCCACGCCCGGCGCGGTATCGGCCTGAAACAGCGCGGGGGCGGCCTGGTTCGGCTGCCCCCGCTGATGACGCTTTGCCGCTCGCGCGGCAAAGCGAGGCTTAGTTAGCGGCGATTTGTATCTGCATTTTCAGGTACTTCGGCGCGGCTTTCAGCTCGTCGAACACCTGCTGAATATTATCCAGTGGCCGAATGCCCGAGCAGAACGGTTCGGTATCAAAGCGCTGGTGGCTCAGTAACTGCAGCGCCTGATACATATCTTCCCCCATCCCGGCCACGCTGCCCTGAATACCTTGTTCCTTCAGAATGATGTCATGCGGTTTAACCGCAATGTCGGTGGCTGCATCGGTCAGGCCGAATGCCAGCAGCCGCCCGCCGGGGCGCATAAAGGTCAACGCCTGTTGGTACAGCATCGGGTGGCCGACGCTTTCGATCACCACATCGGCGCCGCGCCCCTGCGTCAGGCTTTGAATGCGTTCCAGCGCCCCTTCGGGGTTGGTGATCACTTCATCGGCGCCGCAGCGTTTCGCCAGCTCGGCGCGCTGCGGGTTCAATTCCACGGCGATAATAGGCGCGGCGCCCAGCAGGCGCGCCAGTTGAATATGCATGTTGCCGATGGCGCCGGCGCCGATGATGACCACGGATTCGGCAACGCTCAGGCGGATTTTTTTGTGGGCGCGCACCACGCAGGAGAACGGCTCGGTCAGGCAGGCTTCGCTGTAGGACAGGCTATCTTCGATCGGGATCACCAGGTGCGCCGGCACCGCCACGTATTCGGCAAAGGCGCCGTTGCGATGGATGCCGATTTGCTGCACGTCTTTGCAGTTGAGGATCTCATTGCGGCGGCAGTAAAAGCAGTGGCCGCAGCCGATATTGATATCGGCGATCACCCGTTGGCCCAGCTTGATGCCGGAAACCCGTGCGCCGGTGGCGGCGATCTCGCCGGCAAACTCGTGGCCCGGGATTAACGGCAGTTTGTCCGCCGAGTAGTGGCCGTTGAAAATGTGCATATCGGTGCCACAGACCGAGCAGTGCGAAACGCGAATCAGCACCTCGTCGTCGCCGCATTCGGGCACGGCCACCTGCTGGATCTCAAAGTGGTGCGGTGCGGTCAGCACGGCGGCTTTCATTGTGGCTGGGATCATAAATTTTTCCTCTATTTATTTTACGGTAATCATTTTTGAACGGTCGATAGTGAAAGCGATGGCAACGATCATCAGCGCGCCGAAGAAGATTTGCTGCGCCTGTGCTTCCACGTTCAAATAAGTCATGCTGGTTCGTATAACGGCCACGATTAACGTGCCGATCAGCGTATTGAGAACCCCGCCGACACCGCCGGTCAGCGGCGTGCCGCCCAGCAACACGGCGACGATGGCGGGTAGCAAAAACTGGTCTGCCATGGTCGGCGAGGCGCCGGAAAGGCGGGCCGCCAACAGGATGCCGGCGAAAGCGGAAAACGCGCCGGCGATGGCGAAGGTAATAATTTTCACTTTCATCACCTTCACGCCGCTGGCCCAGGCCGCGGCTTCGCCGGCGCCGATGGCCTTCATTTGGCGCCCGAGCGTGGTTCTGCGCTCAACGAACAGCGCGCCGAGCAGCAACACCGTGGCGATCACGATCTCGTTAGGGAGGCTAAACAGGGTGCCGGTCATCCAGCCGACGGTTTCGTTGCGTATATCCGCCGGAATATAGAAGGCGCGCTGGCCCGAGAGCACCTGGCCGGTGGCGTAGGCCACGCCGCCGATCGCCAGAGTGGTGATGAACGAAGAGATTTTAAAGCGCGTGTGCACCCAGCCGGAAATGCAGCCGAACAGCGCGCCGCCCAGCAGGGCGACGGGCAGCGCCAGAATGCCGATCTGCGTAAGCAGCACCACCAGCACCACCGTCGACATGCTGGCGATCGATTGCGCCGACAGATCGATGCCGCCGATATAGATAACGAACGTCATGCCCAGCGCCATGATAAACAGCGTAGAGGCATCTTGCAGCAGCTGGAATAGGTTATTGAGCAGGAGAAAATCGGGGTTATACAGGCTCACCAGCATAACCAGAATGGCCAGGGTCAGGATCGGCAGGTAACGTTTTAGTGTGTCGAACGAAACAGCATCCAGGCGTTTTTTGCTCTGCGCCGGGTTGGCGGCGGCGAGGACGAGCGGCTCGGTACGATTAATTTTCATCGGGGTCAGACCTCTGTAATCTATACGATATGCTGCAACAAGTCATATTGGCCGGGGGGATTGGCCCCACAGCAATCGAACTGCTGCATCCGCTTGCCATCCTTAAACACGATGATGGTATGGGCGAGGCCGATGGCCTCTTCCAGTGAATCGGCAATCAGCAACACGCCGCACTGTTCGTCGGTGAAATCACGCACCAGATCGTACACATCCTCCTTGGCGCCGATATCCAACCCTCGGGTGGGGTGATCGAGCAAAATGATCGTGGCGCCCGCGGTGCGCCATTTGGCCAGCACCACCTTTTGCTGGTTGCCGCCGGAGAGTTTGCCGCATTGGGTATCAATGGACGCTGTTTTGACGGCCAGTTTCCTGACCCATTCCTGCGCCAGCCGGCGCTCGGTGTTTACCGCCAGCACGCCGGCGCGCGCGTAGTCGTGCAGGTTGGCCAGCGTGATGTTTTCCGCCACCGACATGCCTTCCACAATACCTTCGACTTTGCGTTCGCGGGGGATATAACCGACCCCCCGGCTGATGCTGTAGGCCGGGGAAAATGACTTAACCGGTTTGCCATAAATCGTGACTTCGCCTTGTTCGGGCTGCGCCAGGCCAAAAACGGTGCGAATAATTTCTTCGGTGCCAGCGCCTTCGGTGCCCACCAGCGCTAATACTTCCCCGGCGTGCAGGCGTAATGAAATATTGCTGTAGTGGCCCGGCAAACTGATATTTTTTAGCTCGAGTAATAATTTCTCGGCGTTATAAGCCACTTTCCGATGTTCACGAAAATAACGCTGATCAATATCACGGCCGACCATTTTACGCTGGATTGCCGCGACGTCAAATTTATCACGTGTGACCATGTCCATTATTTGCCCATCTTTCATGACATAAATGCGATCGGCCAGGTTAATAACTTCATCCATTCGGTGCGATACAAAAATAAATGAAGCGCGGCTGGTTAATTCGCGCACTAAATCGAAAAGAATATCAATCTCTTTTGCAGGTAATACCGATGTTGGTTCATCAAGTAAAATAATCAGCTGGCCATCGCTGCGTTCTTCCAGCGTCAGCACTTTGGCAAGCTCAACCAATTGCCGTTGGGTAAAAGACAATTCGGCGGTAATGGTTTTTGGATCGATATCCAGCTTTACCTTGGCCAATTGCTGGCGTGCGGCTTTCGCCATTCGCTTCCAGTTAATCACGCCCAGGGTTTTAAACGGCTGCTCAAAACCCAGAAAAATATTCTCCATCACCGTCAGGTTGGCGATCAGCGATTGTTCTTGAAACACCATGCCGATGCCTTTCATCATGGCTTCGCGCGGCGTGCGCAGTACCACCGGTTTACCGTCGATCAGCACCTCGCCGCTGTCATGTTGATAGGCGCCGTAGATAATTTTCATCAGCGTTGATTTACCCGCGCCGTTCTCGCCGACCAGCCCGACGATTTCGCCGGGTTTTATTTGCAGGTTGATGTTTTGCAAGGCAATCACGCCGGGGAAGGTCTTTCCTACATTTTTGAATTCAAGCATGATGATCACTTCACAATTTGTAAGCGTTTACGCTGGGTAACCAGCGCCACGGCCACAATCACCAGGGCGCCCAACACCCCCTGCTGGATATAGGTGGGGAAACCCACCAGGACCATGCCGTTGTTGATAACGTTGATGATCAGCACGCCGATCAACGTTTGCCAAATGCCGCCGTTGCCGCCCATCAGCGAAGTGCCGCCGACCACCACCGAGGTAATCGCCACAAAGGCGTAGCCATCGCCCAGGTTGCTGGCCACCGAACCCAGGCGGGCCACGGCGAAAATCGCTCCCAGGCCATAGAACGCACCGGCCAGCGCAAAGCCCAGCACGCGGATACGATTAACGTGCAGCCCCGAGGCATAGGCCAGGTGCTCACCGCCGCCCACGGCATAGAAGTTGCGCCCGAGCGCGGTGTACTCCTGGATAAACCAGGCGGTAAAAAAGCCGATCCAGGCCAAATACACCATCAGCGGGAAATCAAGATAACGCTCGGTCAGCAGCAGGCGGAATACCGGATCCGCCAGCGGAATACGCTCCCCGCCAGTGATCACCATGGTGGCGCCCACCAGGCTAAAGCCAACCCCCAGGCTAACCAGAAAAGAGGGGATTTTAAGTTTGATATGAATAATACCGGTCAACAGCCCCAGGCCGGCGGACAATAATAAGGTAGCCGGAATAGCGAGATAACCCAGCCCGGTAAATCCTCCCCAGTGAATCATCATCATTGCCAGCAATGCGCCGCTGAATGCTAAAACGCCCTCAATGGAAAGGTCGATTGAGCCCATGATAATGATAAAGGTGATGCCTAATGCGACCATTAACGGCGCCGCGGTGGCGGTCATAATACGTGAGAAATTGCGCATGGATAAAAAGCTGGGGTTAATGGCGCTAATTATTATGCAGAGCATTAATAACACCATCACCGGCGCCCATTTGCGCAATAGGTCTTTAACATGCAATTGTGACATATTCCACCTTTTATAAAGGTATTATTAACAAGTAGCGATTGATCCTTGGCGTGTGGCAACGGTTTATAAGTTGCGATATTTAATTTGTCCTTCTGACTGCGCCCAATAATTATTCCAGTCAACGGTTGGGGTGTTGTCGATATTTTCCTTGTACCACTGTTGAGCGTCATTTTTGGTAATCAACACCGTGGGGCCATAAAATTCGCGGTGTTCGTGGGGTTCCGCCGAAGGTTTAAAACTGCCGATAGCGGCATGGTGCGCCAACGACAGCGCGATGCCGCCGGCCCAGTAAGGGCTGGTGCTGACGGTACACAGCACCTCGCCTGCGATGCACAGCTTGACTACGTCGGGGGTGCCGTCGTAGGACACAATCGGGATCTGCCCGGCCAGGCCTTCGGCGCGCAGCGCTTCGATAATCCCGAGGGTCATGCTGTCGTTGGCGGAGAAAATGCCTTTAATGTCGTCGCCAAAGCGGGTCAGCATGGTGGCCATCATGTCATTGGCCTTGGAGGTGCTCCAGTCGGCATCCTGCCAATCGAGCAGTTTGATCTCCGGGTGTTCCTTCAATTTTTGCATCAGCCCGGCCTTGCGCTCAATGGCCGGAATGTTGGAGGCGATGCCGCCCAGCCCGACAATACCGCCGCTGTTGCCCATCGCTTCAAACAGGATCTGGGCGCACTGTTGCGCCGGTTCGTAATCCGACCAGCTAATGTGGCACACATAGTTATCGCCGAAGTCCCAGGGGTGCAGATCGTCGGTTTTGTTCCAAATGGTACTGATGAAAGCGCCGCGCTCCTGGCAGGCCGTCACCACCGCGCGGGCGTTGGGGGCATCGTTGGCGTCGGCGGCCAGCGCCAGTTTCCCCTGGGTTTTGGCCAGCAGCGCTTTGACATCCGAAAGCACTTTTTCATTGTTCCCGCCGTTGATCAGGCTGACCATATCGGCGTTCTGGCTTTGGGCATAGGCGCGCCCGCCGGCGGCAATCGCATTCCAGTAGTCGTTGTCGGGATCGCGGTAGCCCCAGGCGAGGGTGAATTGTTGCGTGCCGGCAGCAAAGGCTTTCGACAACGGCGCGCTCAGCGGTAATGCGGCTACGCTCCCCAGGCCGAGCGCGCTTTTCAGAATAAATTCACGGCGACTAACCACGCTTTTTTCGATGAAATTTTTAATAAATGACATGGCGTTGGTTCCTGTTGTGGTGAAGCCTTCGGGTACAGTGGGTAGGGTGTTTTTTTATTTACATGTAAGTAACTAATTACTTACAAGTGATGATATAACACCCAGGTGATCAAATGGCAATTCTCCCCGGCGGCGGTGTTTATTCCTGCCTGAATCGTGATTTGTTTTTTAGTTAACTCGCTGTTTTAAAAATGGTTAGTGGGATTTTTTATAGCGGATGGCATAGCGCGTTTTTCCCTCTTTGGTCGCTGGGGAAATAAGCTAGTTTTATGATTTTAATGATTTTTATTATCGGCTTGGTGGCGCCGGGTTTTACCTGTGTTTGGGATATCAATCACAAAACATCGGCGAATCAACGCTAACAGTTTCATATCCCTGCAATAAGGATCCTAAACAAGATAAGTAAGTAACTATATATTTACAAAATGGCGATATTGGCGCTATGCTTCCTGGCACTTTTATCAAACATTTAGGTAACAGTGATGGAACAACAGACTCAACAGGTGGCCTTTATTACCGGCGGCGGCCGCGGTATCGGTTTTGAAATTGCCTGGCAGTTGGCGCAGGCCGGTTTCCACATTGCGCTGAATGACTATCAGGATTCCGATGAGCTGCGCGCCGCGGTTGCGCGCCTGGCCGGCTGCGGCGTGCAAGCGATGGCGGTGCCGGGGAACGTGGCGGATATCAGCCAGCATGCCGCGATGCTCGAACGGGCGGAGGCCGCGTTGGGGCCGCTAACCACTTTTGTGAATAACGCCGGGGTTTCGGTGTTGCAGCGCGGTGATCTGCTTGAGGTTACGCCGGAAAGCTACGATCGCTGCCAGGCGGTTAACACGCGAGCGGCGTTTTTCTTTTGCCAGGCGTTCGCCAGGCGCTTGCTGGCGGGCCCGCTCGCGGCGCATCTGCACTACAGTCTGATCGTTGTCTCCTCGTCAAATGCGGTGGCGGCCTCAATCAACCGCGGCGAATACTGTGTTTCCAAGGCGGGCGCCGCCATGGTGGCAAAACTGTTTGCCGGGCGGTTGGCCGAGGCCGGGGTGCAGGTATTTGATATCCAGCCCGGCCTGATCGTGACGGAAATGACGCAGCCGTCGCTGGCAAGCTACCAGCAGCGGGTTGATGCCGGGCTGACGTTGCTCCCCGCGCTGGGCACCCCAGGCCAGATCGGCACGATCGTTAAAACCCTGGCCAGCGGCGGCATGCCTTACCTGACCGGGCACACCATTAGCGCCGACGGCGGTATGCTGGTGCCACGTTTCTGACGCACAGGGAGGGCGGGCCGATGAAAGTGATTATTGCACCAGACTCTTTTAAAGAAAGCCTTGGCGCCAGTGCTGTGGCAGAGGCGATCGCGCGCGGAGTGCAACGGGCAATCCCGGGGGTGGAAACGGTGAAGCTGCCCGTGGCGGATGGCGGCGAAGGCACCGTCGATGCGCTGTTGGCGGCCACTGGCGGCCGGAAAGTGCCGGTGCCGGTCACCGGGCCGCTGGGGGAACCGGTGGCCGGATTTATTGGCCTGTTGGGCGATCGGCAGACGGCAGTGATCGAAGTGGCCGCCGCCTGCGGCCTGCAATGGGTGGCGCCGGAAAGCCGTAACCCGCTGCTGGCCACCAGCTTTGGCGTTGGGGAACTGATCCGCGTGGCGCTGGATCATCAGGTGAGCAACATCATCATTGGGTTGGGCGGCAGCGCCACCAATGATGCCGGCATCGGCATGTTACAGGCGTTGGGCGCCCGTTGCCGAAATGCGCAGGGTGAAGAGATCGCCCGCGGCGGCGGGGCGTTAAACGCGCTGGCGGCGATCGACACCCGCGGGCTGGATCCGCGCCTGCGCAACGTGGCGCTCCAGGTGGCCTGCGATGTGACCAACCCTCTGGTGGGGCCGCGCGGCGCAACGGCGGTTTTCGCGCCGCAAAAAGGGGCCACGCCGGCCATGCTGGCGCAGTTGGAGGCGAATTTGCAGCATGTTGCCGCTGTCATCAGCGCGCAAACCGGCCAGCGTATTGCCGATTATCCAGGCGCGGGCGCCGCCGGTGGGCTGGGCGCCGCCCTGATTGCGGTGTTGGGCGCGCATATGCGGCCGGGGATCGAGGTGATCCTGGATGCGTTGGATTTTGATAATCAGCTGCAGGGCGCCGATCTGGTGATCACCGGGGAAGGGCGCATTGACGCGCAAACCGCCAACGGCAAGGCGCCGGCGGGGATAATGCGCCGGGCGGCGGCGCAAGGTTGCCCGTGCGTGGTGCTGGCCGGCAGTCTGGGCGCCGGCTATGAACAGTTGTATACGTTGGGGTTAACGGCGGCGTTTTCGCTGGTGCCTGGGGTGATCGCCTATGAGCAGGCGCTGCGTGAGGCAAACAGTTTGCTGGAAAGCGCCGCCTATAATCTTGCGGCGCTGTGGCTGCTGGGCGCCGAACGGCAAATCCTGCCGGTGGGCGGCTGAACCCGGCTGCGCCCCTGCCGGTGTCTGACAGGGGCGCGGCAGGGCTTACAGGGCGATGCTAAGCTGGCCCAGGGTGTTAATCAGGTTCATGTTTTCGCTGTAATCGACCGGGCAGGCGATCACCGAGACGCCGTTTTCCTGCAGGGCTTTTTCCAGCGTCGGGCGCAGCGCCTGCGCGCTGTCAATCAGGTAGCCTTTGGCGCCAAAGCTTTCGGCGTATTTCACAAAGTCCGGGTTGGTGAAATCCACGCTGTCGTGGGAGCCTTCTTCGATATCCATTTTCCATTTGATCAGGCCGTAGCTTTCATCAACCCAGATCAGCACCGTCAGTGGGATCTTTTCGCGCACCGCCGTTTCGATTTCCTGCGAGTTCATCATAAAGCTGCCGTCCCCCATCACCGCCAGAACCTGGCGTTCCGGGCAGGCCAGCTTGGCGCCAATTGCCCCCGGTAGGGAAAACGCCATGGTGGACAAGCCGTTGGAAATCAGGCAGGTCAAGGGTTGATAGGTGGGATACAAACGCGCCATCCACATTTTTATCGCCCCGGTATCCGCCAGCACGATATCGTTGTCGCCCATTACGGCACGGATATCGGCAACGATACGCTGCGGTTTTAGCGGGTAATCGCTGCTGGCCTGGCCTTTTTTCAGTTCATTGCCGAGCAAATCGCGGATCTTCGCCACGTTTCCCTGCGCTTTCAGTGGGCTGTCGCCCAGCTTCCCGGCCAGCGCCGCCAGGCACAGGCCGATGTCGGCTTCAATGCTGACGTCCACGCTGTAATGCGCATCGGTGTCTGGTGAAAACGTATTAACGTGAATGATTTTTTTATCGCCGTGCGGGTTCATGCGCTCTGGGGCAAACTCTTGCAGCTCATAACCGACGGATAAGATCAGGTCCGCTTGATCAAAGGCGAAGTTTTCATAGTCGTGCTGCATAAACCCAATCACCCCCAGCGCCAGAGGATTGCGATCGCTAATCACACCCTTGCCCATAAAGGTAGTGGCGACCGGAAGGTGGTAACGCTCGGCAAAGGCTTCCAGCGCCGGCGCATAGCCGGTTCTGGCAACCCCGTGCCCGGCCAGAATCACCGGGTTGCGCGCGGCACGCAACAGCGCCACGGCGCTTTCGACCGAGGCCGGAGAAGGGTAGGTTTGTGTGGCGCGGGTTGGCGTTAATGGCCGTAGCTCTGCGGGCATGACGGCGCTTTCCACATCCTGCGGGATCGCCAGGTAGGTGGCGCCGGGGCGTTCCTCCTGCGCCAGCGCAAAGGCCTTGCGCACCATTTCCGGCACGGCATGCGGCGTCAGCACCACATCGGCCCATTTGGTGATCGGTTTGAACATGGAAACCAGATCGACAATCTGATGCGACTCTTTATAGATGCGATTCAGGCCGACCTGGGCGGAAATCGCCACCAGCGGGCTGGAATCGGTTTGCGCATCGGCGGTGCCGAGCAGCAGGTTGATGGCGCCCGGCCCCAACGTGGCCGTGCAAACCCCGGCCCGGCCGGTTAAGCGCCCGTAAATATCCGCCATAAAGGAAGCGCCTTGCTCATGGCGCACCAGAATGAAACGGATATGTTCGGACGCGGCGACGGCGCGAACCAGTTTGATATTTTCCTCGCCGGGGATGCCAAAGACGTATTTAACGCCTTCGGCTTCCAGACAAGAGACAATAAATTTTGCGACATTCTTCTGTTTGCTATTCGGTGTGTTCATCTCAACTCTCCGTTAAAGAAGGTGTGTACCCTGGCGGCTTTGCGCACGGGCCAAGGCCCAAATAACCGTGTAACAACGCTGTTGGGTGGCGCTCTTAGTGCAAATAGATGAGCAGCCCGCCCATGGTGATAATCGAACAAATGGTGCTGAAAAATAATGTGGATGCCATTTCCTGCTCGGCGGTGTGATATTGCACCGCCAGAATGACGCAAATGGACGCCGTTGGGATCGCCAGGGTAACCACGGAAATATTCAGCGTATTGCCGGTGACGCCCATCGCCAGCCCGCACAGCAGGATTAGCCCCGGCAGCAGAATATTTTTCGCCAGTACGGAAAGCACCACCGTCAGATTCAGGCTGACGTGATAGGAATATAAAATAATCCCGGAGGCAAATAGCGCCACACCACCGGTGGCGCTACCCAATAATTGCAACGATGAGCGAATTTGGCCTGGAATATGCACGTTAAACAGCAGCAGGATAAACGCTAAAATAGGCGACCACACGACCGGCTCTTTGAGCGTCGCCTTAATATTGGCGAGAAAGGTTTTATTCCCGCCGGCCGAATCTGCAGCGCCGTGTGAAAGTATCAGCAGCGTAATGGGCACCTGAACCAGGTTCATTATGATGCTGCATAATGCTATCGGCACGGTGCTTAACCCACCGTATAGGAAGCCCAGCACCGGCACGCCCACAAAAGGCACCGCCGGGCCGGCGATCGCCAGCGCCTGCAAGGCGGCGACTTTACTGGCAACGCGGAACAGATAGCGCGAGACGATAAAAACGGCGGCGTAGCCGCCCACCATACCGATCACCAGCAGCAACGCCATGGTGCCCTGTTGCAGAAGCGTTGCGCGTTCCACCCCCATCATGCCGGCAAACAGCGTTAGCGGCAAGGCATACAGCATTACCATGCGGTTGAGCACCGCGCCCTGTTTGGAATCGAAATCATGGTGCCAGCCGGCAAAAAAACCAAGAAATAGCGTCACAACGATGGGCAGCAGTGATGCAATAATTGTTTCTTCCACAGCGCATGCCTTATTCAATAAACAACGTAATAGTGACCCTACGCCGTTATTTTCATTTTGGCTCAACGAAAAGTGCTGTTATTTTTTGAAATGAAATAACTCATTATTTCATTCTTAACCCATGGTGTTCATCAATTAGTGAGAGGATAATGACAATAATTCTACCTGATTACTCTTTAATGAATTTTTTATAAAGATAATTTCTATCATGTGTTATTCAATGCGGAATTAATTATTAGGCGGGCGTTAATTTCCCTGGTTTTTTCGCGTAGAGCCGCAGCCCATGCACAGTCATGCATGGGCAAAGCGGCGTTAACCCGCTATACCCTTCATACTTCAAGCTGCAGATGCGTTGCCGCCTTCCTGCAACTCGAATTATTTTGGGTATATAGGCAGGCTGTTTTTCACCGTTACTGTTTATTCATCCAGGATAAAATAATGTCGCCGTACAGTTCTTCGGCCTGGCGGAGTTTTTCCAGCTCGCAATATTCATCCGTCTGGTGCGCCATGGCCGGCTCGCCGGGGCCGAGAATCACGCAGGGCGGGTGGTTAAGCGCCGGCAACAGCAACGAGGCGTCGGTAAAATAGGGCACGATACGCGGCGCCAGGGGCGCATCATGGTAGGGCTGGCATAGCCGGTAGAGGGTTTGGATCCAGGGCGTGGCGGCTTCTGTCAGCACGGCCGGCAGATCGACCAGCGGCGACAGGCTAACGCCGCTTCCCAGCAGGCTGTGCAGCCGGCCGCAGATTTCCTCATGTTGCAGATTGGGGGCGGTGCGGATGTCGACGTCGAACGCCGCCTTATCGGGAACCGAATTGATATTCAAGCCGCCCTGGATCCTGCCGACGTTCAGCGTGGGTTGGCGCATCAGCGGATGGGGCGGCCCGGGGGAAAAATGCCGGATTTTCACCAGCGCGTCCGCCGCCAGATAAATGGCATTGATGCCCAATTCCGGCATGGCGCCGTGCGCCGTTTTGCCCTGGATTTCACAACGCAGCCAAAGCGCGCCCTTGTGGCCGATCACCGGGTAGTTGGCGGTCGGCTCGCCGACGATCAACGCGCCGATTTCGGGCAGCGGGCCGTGTTGCATCAGCGCTTTGGCGCCGTCGCAGCCGGTTTCTTCCCCGCCCGTTAGCAACAACACCACGCCGCAGCCCGCCTGGATCTGCTGGCGGTGGCGCACGCAGGCGCAGGCAAACGCGGCAATCGCCGCTTTCATATCGCTCGCGCCGCGGCCATACAGTTTGCCGTCTTCGACATCATGGCCGAAAGGATCGTAGCGCCACGGCCGATTGCCTAACGGCACCGTGTCCAGGTGCCCGGTAAAGCCGAGCGGCGCCCCGGCCTGTTGCCCGGGGATGACGGCAACCAGATTGGCGCGCTTATCGCCGAATTCATGCAGTGCCACCTCAAAGCCGCGGGCCTGTAGCCAGCCGGCCAGGAACGCCATACAGGCCTGTTCGTCACCCGGCAGATTAATGGTATTAAAGCCCAATAGCTGCCTGGCCAGCGCAAGAGCGGCATCGTTCATCAGCATACGCGGGTTAACCAATTCAGGCAGTTGATCCACAGGCGGCGGTAGCCTTCCCAGGCGCTGAACTCTTCCGGCAGCCAGTGGGCCGACATATCGCTGGTCCAGACCAGCGAACGCCCGTGCTGATACTCGCGCACTGCGATCAGCGGGTGGCCGCTGCCGGCTATCGTGGCGAGCAGTTGTCCCTCGGGGTGCATTTCCACTTCGTTATAGCCCAGCAACCACGGCCATTCGCCTTGCAGCCCTTCCAACACCGGGTGCTGCGCCACCAGCTCGGGGTAACAGCCTTCCGGCACTTCCACCCGGTCATCCCAGGGCAGGCAACGCACCGGCAATACCTTCTCAACGGCCGTATTGCGAAAACGCGCCGCGCCGTTAATGCCCTGGAAGCTGAAGTAGCCGCCAATCATCATCAGGTTGCCGCCCGCGGCGACGTAGTCGTGCAACAGCGCCAACCGGTTCGGCGTGCGGCGGCTTTTCAGCCAAGTATCCGGATGAAGCAGCAGGGTGTTGGCGCCGATATCCGAAAGGATAATCACGTCCCACTGCTGCAACGCTGCCAGCGTGGTTGGAAAACGGCTCTGTGCTTCGTGGGCCGGCATATGGGTGATCTGATAGTCACTGTCCGCCAGCGCGTCGAGAAAGGCATCCGCGCCGCTGTGCCAGGTGGAGGTAAAAAACTGATCGAAGCCCTTTACGTGGGTGGCGCTGCTGTTCCAGGACTCACCGACCAGTAATACTGTCTTTTGCATTATTTTCTCCTTGTTACCCGCCAAAAACACGCTGTGGATTGGTGATCATCAGCGTTTCCAACTGTTCGCCGCTGACGCCATGGCGGCGCAAACGCGGCACAAAGTGCTTAAGGATGTAGCCATAACCGTGGCCGCCGTAGCGGGTGAGCATGGTTTTCAAAAAGACATCCTGCGACAGCAACAGCTGATGGATAAAACCGTCATCGATAAGTTCGCGGATGGCGCGGGCGTTTTCTTCATCGGAAGGGGACTGGGCGGCCTCGTCGGCATAATAATAGCTCATGCCGATCATGTCGTACTCAAGGAACGCCCCGCGAGCGGCCAGGCTGCGCTGGTAGGCTTTATCGGCGAAGCTGGGGTTCATATGGCAAAGCACGGTGTGGCGCAGATCGGCGCCTTCTTCCGCCAAAATATCCAGCACCTTATGCCCCAAGCGCTCCCAGCCCGGCAGGTGTACTTCGATGGGCACGCCGGTTGCGGCATTGGCGCGCCCGGCGGCACGCAGCGATTTTTCTTCATCCGGGGTGAAGCGGCTGGAAATGCCGATCTCGCCGATCAGCCCGGCGATCACCTCGGGTTTTTCTTCCCGCCCGCCCAGATCATAAATCAGCTTTTCGGCAAGGGCGTCGACGCCGATCTCCTTGACCCACTGCGGGTGCGAAGGCTCCAGGTATAGCCCGGTTCCCATGATGATATTCAGCCCGCTGAGCCTTGAAATGCGCTGCAACGCCTTCGGATCGCGGCCGATGCCGATGTTGGTCGGATCCACCACCGTTTCCCCGCCCAGCGCCCAATACTTCATCAGCTCTTCAATGGCCAAATCGACGTCGAACAGCTGGCAGTTGTCTCTGCTCATTAACGGATTGAGGGACAGTTCGCCCAGGTTTTCCATTCGCACCGGCATTTCCGCAATGTGCCGTTCGCTGCAGCAGCAGGGCGGCACCCATTTGCCGGCGGCATCCAGTAAAATATGCTCATGCATCAGCGTCACGCCCATCTGTGCCACCGGCAGCGGGCCGAGCACCGTCATCACATAACCGCTGCCGACGCCGACCGGCAGCGGTTCCGGGTGGCGAAAAATCGATCCTTTCATGGCCTACCCCTTTGCTGGCGAACGCGTTGGGTTCAGGATGCGGGTGTTCAGCCAGATGGCCAGCAGAATAATGGTGCCGGTGGCGATCTGGGTATAGAACGGTGAGATGTGCGACAGGATCAACCCGTTTTGAATCACGGCGATGGACAGGGCGCCCAACAGGGTGCCGATAATGGTGCCAAAGCCGCCGAACAGGCTGGTGCTGCCCAGCACCACCGCCGCAATCACCTGTAATTCAAAGCCCTCGCCCTGGTTGGAGGAGCCGCTGCCCAAGCGGGCGGTGATGATCATCCCGGCCAACGCGGCGGCCATGCCGCTGAGCATATAGACCCGCAGGGTGACGGTTTTGGTGTTGATGCCGCTGCGGCGCGCCCCTTCGGCGTTGGCGCCGATCGCGGTGACGTAACGGCCAAAGCGCATATGGTTCAGCGCGATATGAGCGACGATCAGCACCACAATGCCAATCAGCGCCGGCATCGGAATACCCAGCACCCAGGCCCGGCCCATAAAGGTAAAGGCGCTGTTTGCCGGGATAGGGATGGAATAACCCTGGGTGATCAGCAATGCGATCCCGCGCACCACCGCCAGCGTCGCCAGGGTGACGATAAACGCCGGTATGCCTTCCCAGGCGATAAAAAAGCCGTTGATCAGCCCCACCAGCGCGCCGACCAACAGCCCGCCGATCAGCACCACCGGCCAGGGCAGCCCCCACTGATTCAGGGCGATGGCCGACAGGGCGCCTACCAGCGCCAGCGTGGAACCGACGGAAAGATCGATCCCGCCGGTGGTAATGACGAAGGTCATGGCGCTGGCGACAATCAGCAGCGGCGCGGTTTGCCGAATGATATTCAGCCAGTTGTTCCCGGTTGGGAAATTACTGGTGATCAGCGAAAACACCACGCAGCAGAAGATAAAAAACAACGCGATGCTGACTACGCCGGAGTGGTTATACAATATTCGCTTGGGCAATGAATGTTGGCGCATGCGCGGGCTGGTCATATTAATCATACTCATCGTTGATTCCCTTAATGGGCGCGAGCCGAATGGGCAGTGAATTTATCGCCCACGATAAGATTGACGATCTCCCCCAGATCGGTGTCTGCGACATTGCGATCTGCGGTATTGGTGCCTTCGTACATCACCATGATCCGATCGCAGACCAGAAACAGATCCTGCAGGCGGTGGGTGATCAAAATAACGCTGACGCCACGGGCGCTGACGCGTTTGATCAGCGCCAACACCGCTTCGACTTCCGCCACCGCCAGGGCGGCGGTGGGTTCATCCATAATCAGCACCTTGGGCGAAAACGCCGCCGCGCGCGCAATGGCGATCGCCTGCCGCTGGCCGCCGGAAAGGTTGCGCACCATCAGGCGCGTATCGGGAATCGAGATCCCCAGCCCTTTAAGCATTTCCCGCGCGTCGGCGTGCATTTTTTCCTGATCGAGAAAGGGCACGCCGAAGATCTTCCTGGTGGGTTCGCGCCCCATGAACAGGTTGCCGGCCACGTCCACGGTGTCGCACAGCGAAAGATCCTGATACACCATTTCGATATGGCAGCGGCGGGCGTCCGCCGGCGAGAGAAACTGCTGCTCGGCGCCGTCGATCCGGATACTGCCGCTGGTCGGCACCACCGCGCCGGACAGTATTTTGGTTAACGTTGATTTACCGGCGCCGTTGTCACCCACCAGCCCCAGCACTTCACCGGGGGCCAGACGCAGGTTAACGCCGCGTAAGGAGCGTATCGAGCCGTACGTCTTGGTGATGTTCACCATTTCGACGCGGGCGGGGATTGACTGTTGTTGCATGCCAGTACTCCCAAGGTCTGTTGACGGTGGATGCTGCTGTGCCGGTGCCGCCGGGTGCCACGTGACCGATCCACATCATGTAAACCGGTTTACTAAAAAGTGACACGTAAAAGGCGGTTACTGCTTTTCCCGCGATGTTCGCTATTTGTTCGCCAACCGGGCTAAAGCAGCAAGCATGCCAAATCGGGCAAAGAGGCGTGCAGAAACCGCTAACGGCATGATAATCATTCAATAAAAATTGGGTAGGTGAGTAAACCGGTTTACTAAGTACAGGGAAGGCCAGGTAACGGGGCGATGCGGTTGCGCTAAAAGCGTGCAATATTTGCGCTATTTTAGCGCGCGGCGGGCAGGGGAAGAATGGAATCCCGGGCGACCCATTCCACCGGCAGGCGCGTCAGTTCGGGCACCGTTTCGCCATGCAGCAAACGCAGCATCAGCGTGACGGCGGTGTGGCCCATCTGGTGAGCCGGCTGGCGGATGGTCGAGATTCGCGGTTGGGTAAAGTCTGCGTAGCTGGCGTCATCAAAGCCGACCACGGAGAGCGCTTCCGGCGCCCGCAGGTTGCGCGCGCGCAGCCCGTCTAGGATACCGAGCACCAGATAATCGCTGGCGGCGAAGATGGCGGTGGGTTTTTCCCATGCGCTGAACAGGATATTCAGGGCATCGGTGCCGTAGGTGCGCTGGTATTCGCCATGCATCACCCACTCCGGTGGGCACTGCAGGCCAGCCTGTTCTAGCGCCTCGCAAAACCCCTGATAGCGTTCACGCACGCTCATCAGCGCGTCCGGCCCGCCGACGAAGGCGATGCGCCGGTGGCCGGCGGCAATCAACTGCTCGGTGGCGATCCGCCCGCCCTGTTGGTTATCGGCAAACACTTTCGGGGCGCGGCTGCCGGGGATGTCTTCGTCCAGCAGAACAATGCGCGAGTGGCGTTGGATCTCGCGGCGTAGCAGCCCGTCGTCCGGGCGGTTGGTGGTGAACAGCAGGCCGTCCACCTGGCAGGTATCCAGCCAGCGGATAAACTGGCGCTCTTTTTCCGGATCGTTACGCGTGACGCACAGCACCAGGCTGTAGCCCTGCGCCGATGCGGCTTCTTCCGCGGCGTCCGCCAGTTCGGCGAAAAACGGGTTAGTGATGTCCGGCAGCACCAGCCCCAGGGTTTCGCTGCCTCCTTTGCTTAGGCGCCGCGCCAGGCTGTTGCCGCGATAATCCAGTTGATGGATAGCCGCCTCTATCCGCGCTGCAGTTTGCTGCGGCAGGACAAGGCTGTTGTTGAGATAGCGCGATACGGTGGCCTTGGAAAGCCCGGCCAGGTTCGCGACGTCGGCAAGTAAAACCCGTTTTTTAATCATATACCCAAAATAATTCGAGTTGCATAAGGGCGGCAACGCATCTGCAACGTGAAGTATGAAAGGACCAGACTGCGTCATCGGTGGCTACCGGATATTACCAGTAACATAAAAAACCCGCTGGCATACAGCTTTTTGTCGCCCCGTGGGCAGCGGCGGGCGGTAAGAAAATTATTACTTGACAATAGGCGTTAAACAGAGAATTTTATTAACCTGTTCCCGAAGCCGTGCCGGCTTTCGCTTTCCCTCACTGCCAACGGAGTGCCAGAGGAAAAGCCGCTTTGTTTTGTTGCCTCCGCGCCTTTTTTGGCGCTGCGCTCCGCTATTTGCCCGCTAAAAAACATCCCGCTGCTGCCGTGCGGCCGGGGGAATCAACTTTTATCGAGGGCATTTATCATGTTATTCAACACCGGAAATAAACGGCTTATTACCAGCGCACTGGTTATCTCTGCTTTATTTATCGGCAAAGCGATTGCCGCCGCCCCCACCTACGCACTGGTGCAAATTAACCAGCAGGCATTATTTTTTAATCTGATGAATAAAGGCGCCCAAGAAGAGGCTAAAGCCACGGGCAAAAACCTGGTTATTTTTAATGCCAACGATAACCCCGTAGCGCAAAACGATGCGATCGAAAATTATATTCAGCAGGGGGTGAAGGGGATCCTGGTGGATGCTATTGATGTTAATGGCATTATGCCTGCGGTAAAAGAAGCCGCCGCGAAAAATATCCCGGTCATTGCTATTGATGCCGTTTTGCCTGCCGGGCCACAGGCTTCCCAGGTGGGCGTGGATAACATCGAAGGCGGGAAAATTATCGGTAACTACTTCCTCGATTATGTAAATAAAAACAGCGCCGGCAAAGCGCGCATCGGTATTGTCGGCGCGCTCAATTCCGCGATCCAAAATGACCGCCAAAAAGGTTTTGAAGACACACTGAAAGGCCATAGTGGTATTTCCGTCGCCAATGTGGTGGATGGGCGCAATATTCAGGACGACGCCATGACAGCGGCGGAAAACCTGATCACCGGCAACCCGGATCTTACCGCTATCTATGCCACCGGCGAGCCGGCGCTGCTTGGCGCGATTGCAGCGGTGGAAAATCAGGGTAAACAAGGGGATATCAAGGTCTTTGGTTGGGATCTGACCGCGCGCGCCATCAGCGGCATTGATGCCGGCTACGTGGCCGCCGTGTTGCAGCAGGATCCTGAAACTATGGGCCGTGAAGCGGTGAAAGCGCTTAATGCGTTAACCAGCGGCCAAAGCGTGGAAAAAAACATTCTGGTGCCGGCTACGGTGGTGACAAAAGCCAACGTGGATACTTACCGCTCACTGTTTAAATAATCCGCCGGCTTATTGCCCGCTTTGCAGCAGCGCCGCCAGCGTGGCGCCGTTGGGGAATGCCCGGTAGGTGCCGCGGCGGCCGATGGTGAGCGCGGCGGCACGGCTGGCGTGCAGCAGCGCTAGCCTGTCGGGCAGGCCGCCGCGCAACAAGGCAGAGGCCAGCATCACTGCCAGGAAGGTATCGCCAGCGCCGGTGGTGTCGACGGCGGCGGCGGGGCAGGCGGGCACGTGCGTGCGCTGCTGCTGGTGATAAAGCACCGCGCCCTGCGGGCCTTGGGTGATCACCACCTGGGTTGTGGCCGGATCGGGTGCTAGCAGGCGGGCTTCGTGCTCGTTAAGCACGGCGATGTCCACCAGCGGCCACAAGGCGGCAAAGCCGGGCTGCACCGGCGAGGGGTTAAATACCGTCAGCATTTTTCGCTGGCGGGCAAAGGTGAACAGCGCACGGGTTTTTGCGACGGAGAAATTCCCCTGTTGCAACAGCACGTCCCCCGGTTGGGCCTGGCCCAACGCTTGGAGGATCATTTCCGTCGCCAGCCGCTCGGCGGCTTCGCTGCTGGTCATGATCGCATTATCGCCATCGGCGGTAGTAAAAATAATGGAGGTATCGGAATGTGTGGCTAATGGGGTGGGCGGGTAAAATTCCAGCGTGTCATTACGGAGGTTTTCTGTTATCCATTGCCCGTAATGATCGTCGCCATGCCCGGCAATTAAAGTGACCGGTAGCCCGCAGCGGGATAAAATAATGGCCTGGTTTGCTCCTTTGCCGCCGATATCCTGCGAGATCTTTTTACCCAGAAGGGATTCACCTTTGGTGGGCAATGTTTCACATTGCCAGGTTTCATCCACGGTAATATTACCGGCAACATAGATATGCATAGCCATTTCCTTTTAATAAGAGGTCAATGATGGGTTCTATATCAGCAGAAAAAACCAGCGCTATTCAAGATATTTTTTCCCGGAGTAAAGTGGTGATTGGCGTTATTCACTGCGCGCCTTTTCCGGGTGCGCCAAAATACCGTGGTAAAACAGTGGGTGATATTACAGACCGCGCTTTATATGATGCTGAAAATTATCTTTCCGGCGGTGTTCACGGTTTGATTATAGAAAATCATGGCGATATTCCATTTTCTAAACCCGAGGATATCGGCCCGGAAACCGCGGCGTTGATGGCGGTGATTACCGATAATATCCGCCGCCGGTTTCAGGTGCCGCTGGGGATTAATGTTTTGGCCAATGCCGCTGTTCCCGCGCTGGCGACAGCGCTGGCCGGCGGCGCGGATTTTATTCGCGTTAATCAATGGGCCAATGCCTACATCGCCAACGAAGGGTTTATTGAAGGCGCGGCGGCCAAAGCCCTGCGCTACCGCAGCCAACTGCGAGCCGAGCACATCCGGGTTTTTGCCGACAGCCATGTTAAACACGGCAGCCATGCGATCGTCGCCGATCGCACCATTGCGGAATTAACCCGTGACGTTGAGTTCTTTGACGCGGACGCGGTGATCGCCACCGGGCAGCGCACCGGCGACAGCGCCACGCTAAGTGAAATAGACGACATACGCAGTGCGACGTCCTTGCCTTTGCTGGTGGGCTCGGGCGTGACCCCTGGCAACGTGGTTGAGATCCTGGGCCGTACCCAGGGGGTGATCGTCGCCAGCGCGCTGAAACAGGACGGGGTGTGGTGGAACCCGGTGGATCCGGCGCGGGTTAAACACTTTATGTCCGTGGCGAAAACGGCGTTGGAGGCATGATGGCATCATTCAGCGAACGTCTGTTGCACGAACACCAAACGGGGTGGCAGGCCATGCAGCAGCACCGTTTTGTGCGCGCGATTGAAAACGACGATCTACCGGCGGCGGTGTTTAACCGTTACCTGGTCTATGAAGGCGATTTCGTTGCCACCGCCGTGGCTATTTTGGCTTTGGGGGTAAGCCATGCGCCGGATACGGCGCGCCAGCGCTGGCTTATCGGCGGGCTAAATGAGTTGGTGGATACGCAAATCAGCTGGTTTGAAACGGTGCTGGCGAAACGGCGCATCAACCGGGCGAGCTATCTGCCGGCCCCGGCCGGCGTGCAGCATTTCCAACAGGGGATGCTGCACGCCGCGCGGCAAGGGGGTTACCCGGACATCATCACCCTGATGTTTGGCGCCGAATGGATGTATTACCACTGGTGCGCACGTGCGGCGCAGCGCCCCCAGCAAGATGACGATCTGCGCCAGTGGGTGGAGATGCACGCTGCGGCCACGTTTTTCCAGCAGGCTAACAGGTTGAAAGCCGAACTGGATACCTGTGCGCAGGCGCTGGATGAAGGGGAAAAGCAGCGGCTTTCGAGCTTGTACGGCAATGTGCTGCGTTGGGAAATCGACTTTCACAGCGCCGCCTGGGAATAAGGCACATCTTACGCGCCGGGCCGATGGTGGAAATCGGCTGGCCCGTAGCCCGGTTATTTTCCTGCTCTGGTATTTTGGTTTTGTTATGTTATAACGTAATTCGTTAAAGCCAAGCCAACCAGGAACGTGGTATGCCAAAAACCGCAACAAAAGAAGAAGACCTCATCATGGCCATGCCCGCGGAAGACTATATGAACGCCCGGCAACGGGCGTTTTTCCACCAGCGATTATTGGCCGAACGCGCTGCATTATTACAGCACATTGATGAACTGAAGGCCGGGCTTCAGCCCGGCGAACCAAAGGGCGATGAAGGCGAGCAGGCTGCCCGGGAAGAGGAACTGCGTTTCCTGTTCCGGCAAATCGACCGTGAAAGCCGGTTGCTGCCCAAACTGGATGCGGCCCTGCAACGCATCAGGGCCGGTGAGTACGGCTACTGCCAGGAAACCGGCGAACCTATCGGCCTGCGCCGCCTGCTGCTGCGGCCTACCGCCGAGCTGAGTATCGATGCGAAAACCCGGCAGGAAAACAAAGAAGCACATTACCGCAAATAGCTACTGTGGGCGGAGGAGGCATGGCGCGAACCGCGTTAACCATACTGAACGGCTTTCTCGGCGCGGGGAAAACCACGCTGCTGAAAAGCCTGCTGGCCCAGGCCAACCAACGGAAGTTGGCGATCGGCGTAATTGTCAATGATATGAGTACGCTGGACGTGGACGGCGTGCTGATTGCCAACAGCGAGATCGTCTCGGCCAACAAGCAGAACTTTGTGACGATTGCCGCCGACAGCATCAGCAGCCGCAGCGGCATCCAAAAGCTGGATGTCGCGCTGGAGACCCTGCTGGCAAGCCAACGTTTTGACCATATTTTTCTCGAAACCTCCGGCAGCAGCCACCCATTGCCGCTGATTAAACGGCTGCGCGATCATCCGCGGGTGGCGCTGAAAGGGTTTCTCTCATTAGTGGATGCCGCCATGCTGGATAACGACTACGCCGCGGGCGCCGCGCTGTTGCCGCGTTGGCAGGCCCGTTTGGCGCAGGGGCGGCGCGGTATGGAGAACCTGCTGGCGGAGCAAATCCTGTTTTGCAGCCATCTGCTGCTGACCAAAGTCGATCATTTACCGGCGGCGCGCGTGCTGGCGGTCGCCCATGCGATTCACCCGATAAACCCCGGCGTGGCGGTCGTCGCGACCCGCTGGGGTAACCTGAAGCTGGACGATGTGCTGGCCATGCCGGATTACGATTTTTATCGTGTGGCCAGGCTGGTGGACGAGTTGGAACAGCAGGTCGAGAACGAAACCTTTACTCTCGCATCACGGGTGATTGAAGACGATCGCCCGTTTCATCCCCAGCGCCTGTGGGATACCTATCATCAATACCTCGGGGCCGGTATTCACCGCAGCAAAGGGTTTTTCTGGTTGCCAAGCCGGGACGATCTGGCGCTGCTGTGGAACCAGGCCGCCGGGCGCATCAGCCTGGAGTTCATCAGCTATTGGAAGGCGGGCGTGCTGGCCCATCAGGATGGCCGGTTGAACGCCGACGAACGGCGGATCTTGCAGCAACAGTTGGCGAGCATGCCGGGGCGCTTTGGCGACAGGCGCTGCAGCCTGACGGTCATCGGCCGGCACGATCAGGTTGAACCGTTCGCCGCCGCCCTGCGGCAATGCTTTCTCACGCCGGAAGAGATCGACTGGTGGGCGGCGGGCGGCCAGTTTGCCGATCCCTGGCCCAGCACGGTAGCCAGGCTCAAGGCCTAGCGGCCGATGTTGCGCAATTGGGTGCAGAAGGGGCAGCCGCAGCCATTGATTGATGCGGCGGCACACTGGCCGCCGGGGCGCTGCGCCTGTAACGCCATCAGGTGGAAGCCGTTAAAGGGTTGTTCCGTCGCGCTGGCGCCATTCGCTGTCGGTTGGCTTTCGGGGGCGATTTTCGCCTGAAAAGCCGCAGCGTGGGTCGCGATAAACGCCAGCAAGGCCAGCGACAGTTTGAGTTTCATGGCAACGCCTCCGTGTCATTTTGGTGGTAATCATAGCACCGCCCGGCCAGAACGCCCATTAATCAAACTGCTCGGGCAGCTTTGGGCTGCCTGGCATATCACCACGGGTGCTGTAATGTAGTAATGCTTTTGATAAGCATTACTACATTCATTACTATTATAATCAACGGAACTCATCCCGTATTTTGAGATAACATGATGATTAACCGTTGTTTTTTGTCTTCTGCTCTGCCTGTTTCCCCTGTGTTGCGTAAAAAATTGCTCGCGTTGAGCGTAATGGCTATTTGTAGTGGCGCCCATGCCACGGATGAAACGCTCACCGTTACCGCCGCCGGCGGCACTGCGGATGCCAACCGTAGCTATAGCAGCGACAGCAGCACGACGGGCAGCCGCACGGCGGCGCCACGTAATGAAACGCCGCAGTCGATCAGCGTGGTCACACCGCAGGTGATCAAGGATTACCAGGTTAAAAAGGTTAATGATGCCATTAAGTTTGTCAGTGGCATTGCGCAGGGCAATACCCTGGGCGGCATAGAAGACGGTTTTGTCAAACGTGGTTTTGGTGCCAACTCCGACGGCTCCGTTTTTATCGATGGCGTTCGCAGTAACCAAGGGTTGGCGATGGACGCTTCGATTGACCGCATCGAAGTGCTGAAAGGCTCGGCCTCGCTGATGTACGGCATCCTCAACCCCGGCGGCGTGATCAACCTGATCAGCAAAAAGCCCCAGTACAGTTGGAATACCCATATCAGCGGGCAAACCAGCAGCTTTGGTGGGGGAACGGGCCTGGTTGATGTCACCGGCCCGCTAGGCAACGGTTTCGCATTCCGGATGATTGCTGAACGCCAACGTGAAGACTATTGGCGCAATTTTGGCGTTAACGAACACACCCTGATCGCGCCGTCACTAAGCTGGTATGGCGATCGCGCCTCTTTCAATATTGGCTATGTGGAATATAAATACGATATTCCGTATGACCGCGGCACCGCGTTTATCGGCGGCAAGCCTGTCAACATACCGTATAACCAGCGGCTGGATGACAGCGCCAACCACGCCTGGGGGAAAAACAAGCGGCTGAATATCAACGGCAGTTGGGCACTGAATGACACCTGGGAAACTCACCTGAACTACGCGTGGATGCAACGGCGTTACGACAGCAACGAAGTGCGGGCGACGGCGATTAATACCACCACCGGCATCGTCTCGCGCCGGGCCGACGCCAACCGCGGCTTTAACCACCAAACGGAGTATGTTTCCTGGGACGTCAGCGGCAGCCCGCAATTATGGGGGATGCAGCACGATCTGATGCTGGGCGTGGATTATGAACAAAACGAAACCTACAAAGCCTATTCCTGGCGCGGCGCGGTATCGAACTCGTTCAATATGTACGATCCGGTCTATGGCGAGGAGCCGGTGATTGGCGACAGCACCTACAACGACGCTAACAGTAACCTGCGCACCAACCTGTACAGCCGTTCGCTGTTCGTCAAAGACAGCATTCACCTGAACGATAAGTGGATCGCCGTGCTGGGGGGGCGTTTCCAGCGTTATACCCAAACGTCCAGCAGCGGCTTCGTCACGCCGGAATCCACCCTTAACGATCGCGGCAATACTTTCTTACCGCAGTTGGGCCTGGTGTATAAACTGACGCCGGACGTATCGCTTTACGGCAGCTATAGCCGCTCTTTCACCCCGTCGACGCAGACCGACGACGACGGCAACGTTGCTTCGACTGAAAAGGGCACGACCTATGAAGTTGGCGGCAAATGGCAGGTGACGCCGGCCTTTTCCGCGACGATGGCGCTGTATCGTATTGATGAAAAGGACATGTCGATCTTTATCAACGGCGTTACGCGCAGTATTCCCAAAGCGCGCTCCACCGGGGTGGAGTTTGAGCTGAATGGCGAACTGTCGCCGGACTGGAACGTGATCGCCAACTACAGCTACGACAAAACCGAGATCGTCGAAGACAATGTTAACCCGGATAACGTTGGCAACCGCCTGGTGAACGCGCCACGCAATATGGGCAGCCTGTACCTGACCCATACGCTGCGCTTTAACTGGCTGCCCGGTGAACTGCGCGTTGGCGGCGGTGGCCGCTATGTCGGCACCCGGGCGGGTGATCCGGAAAACAGCTTCACCATGCCGGATTACACCGTGGCTGATGCGTTTGTCGCCTGGGACAGTACTCTGATCGGCAAGCACACCCAGCTGAAGCTGAATGTGAACAACCTGTTTAACAAGGAATACTACGAATCCAGCGCCGGCAACCTGCGCGTCATCGAGGGCGAGCCGCGGGTCGTCTATGTGCAGGCTTCAGTAGACTTCTGATGCTTTGCCGCATGGTAACGCCTGCCGATCGGCAGGCGGTTATCGCACCGGCTTTTTGGGTTTTGTGATGGAGTTATTCAGCTCATAAAGCCGGTTCATGGTTTGCAGCGGCACCTGCGGGGAAGCGGCGGTAAGCGCCAATACCAAAATCTCTAGGCCGACCAGCGGGGTGCCATGAACCGGCATTTTCCCCGGCTGCGCGCTGCGGGGAATGAAAATCACCGCATCGGCGGCCTTACCGAACACCGAATCGTGGGTGCCGGTCAGTAAAATCACCGGGATGCCCAGCCGGCGGGCTTCATTTAGCGTGGTAATGCCTTCACGGTGGGCGCTGCGCTGCGCCATCATGATCAGCACATCCCCCTTGGCCATGCCGATCAGTTGTTCATTCAACGATAACCCGGTGCGGTTGAGCACATAGGCCGGGGTGCCATTGCGGTTGAACTGCCGGGCGGTGTATTCCGCCAGAATGGCGGAGGCGCCCAGCCCAAACACCGCCACGCGCGCCGCCCCCTGCAGCAAGGCCGTCGCCTGCGCTAACGCCCGGCGGTTGTTTTCTTCGGCCAGCGTTTCACAGGCCACGCGGTAACCCTCCAGCACAAAGTCAATACTGGCGTTGACGTCGGGTTTTAATGCATTGATGGTGGAGGCCATCTTGGCGGCGGGGGAGAGCGCTTGCCCCAGATAGCTGGTCAGCACGTTTTTCAGATCGCGCAGCCCGGAAAAGCCCAACGCCTGGATGGCCCGCACCACCGATGCGTCCGAGGTGTGAGTTTCCGCCGCAATCTCAATGGCCGTTTGATTCAGCACGGCGCTGCGGTGCTGATCGATATACATGGCAACCGTATACAAACGCGGGGACAACAGATGCTTGCGGTGACGCAAGCGTTCGCCGTACAGATCCTGGGGCGCAGGGGTTTTTTTAGCGTTTGGCGTTTTCACGGTATGACCAGTCAGGTTGTATCAAGATATACCCTTCATTGGCCGGGGATGGGTGCTTTGATAAGCGTTATCATCTGCCGGTATGCCGCATGATGGATAATGTTGCCGGTGGAGTCAATGCTTGCACCGCATTGCCGGTATCAGCGGCAATGCGATCAGGGGGTTAGCGTTCGCTGCCGGGGATGGCGCTCACCAGCTTTTGGGTATAAGGATGGTGCGGGGAAAAGAACACCTCATGCGGGGTGCCTTGCTCAACGATCTCGCCCTTGTACAGCACGGCGATTTCATCGCAAATCTGGCTCGCCACGCGCAAGTCGTGGGTGATGAACATGATGGCGACCTGGGTTTTTTGCTGCACGTCGGCCAGTAATTGCAGCACCTGCGCCTGCACGGAAACGTCCAGCGCGGAAACCGACTCATCGGCCACCAGCAATACCGGATCAAACATTAACGCCCGGGCGATGCCGATGCGCTGGCGCTGCCCGCCGGAGAACTCGTGTGGGTAGCGGTTATAGGCGCTTTCATCTAGCCCAACCAGCGCTAACAGACGCAGCGCCTTTTCCCGCACTTCATGGCGGGTCATGCCGCCATGGGTCAGCGGGCCGACCGATAAAATTGTGCCGATGGTTTGGCGCGGGTTAAGGGAGGCGAAGGGATCCTGAAATATCATCTGGATCCAGCGGCGCAGCGGGCGAAATTCCGCTTCGGAGATCGCCACGATATCGCGCCCGTCAAACAGAATCTGCCCGGAATCCGCCGCCAGCAGCTTGACCAGAATGCGGCCCAAAGACGATTTCCCCGAGCCGGATTCGCCGACGATCCCCAGCGTTTTGCCTTTGTGGATGGTGAAGTTAACGTTATTAAGCGCCCGCACCTGGCGTTTCTTCGTCAACCAGCCGCCAGAAGCGTTATAGGTTTTTTGCAGGTTATTCACCTGCAGCACGATCGGGCTGCTCTCCTTAGCCGGTTTTGGCTGGCTGGCCATGCGCGGCACCGCGGCAATCAATTGTTGGGTATAGGGGTGAACCGGCTGCGACAGCACCTGGCGCGCATCGCCGGCCTCAACCAGGCGGCCTTTTTGCATCACCAGCACGCGGTCGGCCATCTCTTCCACCACGCCGAAATCGTGGGTAATAAACATCACGCTCATGCGTTTGCGCTGCTGAATCGTGCGGATCAACTGCAGTATTTGCGCCTGGGTGGTGACGTCCAGCGCCGTGGTAGGCTCATCGGCGATCAGCACGTCCGGATCCAACGCCAGCGCTATGGCGATCATCACCCGCTGGCGCTGGCCGCCGGAGAGGTTGAACGGATACTGATGTTGCACCGTCAGCGGGTCGGGCAGGCCCACTTCGCTCAACAGGGAAAGTACCTTTTGCTGGCGTGATGCGGGCGTGCCGACCTTATGCGCTTCCATCACTTCGGCGATCTGCTGGCCGATGGTCATGATCGGGTTCAGCGCCGAGAGCGGATCCTGGAAAATGATCGCAATGGCGCGCCCCTGCAGGTTGCGCAGTGCGGCCGGCGTTTCCTGCAGCAGGTCTTTGCCGTGCAGGCATATCTCACCGTGTTGCACCGTGAGCACCTTCGGCAGCAACCCCATCGCCGCGTGCGCCGTCACGGATTTCCCGGAGCCGGATTCGCCGATAATGCACAGAATTTCACCGGGATAGAGTGCGAACGAGAGGTTTTCCACCGCGTATTGACGATCCATACCCGCCGGCAAGGCGACGGTTAAGTTTTTAACCGACAGAATCGGGGTCGTTGGGGCTGGTTTAATCTGTGTCATGGCAAGCGACCTCTTTCCCTAACGTGCGTGACGAGAAAAGCACCGTTTCCGGGCCAGCGGCTTCCCCCTGGCGCGCAGGTATTTATTTAACAGATTATGTAAGGTGATTGTTATTAACCCATACCCTATACAGCCGTCGCTGATATATAAAATATGTTTTTATTATGGGTGGTGTCTTGGCGTATAAATGCCGGCCGGTTGATTAATGACGATTTTTCCCGAAGGATAAATGCCAGTGGCGGTGCGTTGGGTTAAATGGCGCTGAATGCACCAAAGAGAATAAGAAAAAGCTATGATTAAATTAGTTGTAATTGTCTACTAACCTACCAATAATAATTTTGCAACCTTGAGTGGGCGATTGTTATTTTTCTGGTGTTGATTATGGATATCTTTCGTGAGGTGTCGATGGCAGATCAAGAAAAGAAATTGGGCCGCCACAGCACCGAGGCGCTGGATCTGGGCGTGCTGGGGCAACTGCTGAGTTTTTATATTCGCAGCACCAATATCGCCGTCTCGCGCGATCTGGATAAAAAGCTGGCCGGGCTGGAAGTGGCGAAAGGAACGGGGAAAATCAGCACGTTATTAATTGTTGCGCGCTATCCCGGCATCCGGCCTTCGGCAATCGCCGAAGTGATAATGCGCGATCGTTCCGCCATGGGCCGGCTATTAAATCAAATGGAAACCCAGGGGTTATTAATCCGCAAAATTGCCATCGACGACAGCCGATCGCAGGCGCTTTATCTCACTGAACACGGCCAGGAACTGGCGGAAAAAGTCACTAAACTGGTCGCGGAACAGGAGGAGACATTTTTCCAGGCGGTTTCTGAACGAGAGAAAGGCTTCGTGATTAATATCCTTAAACGGGTGCTACATGATAACGGCGCATTTGAATGGGCGGCGCAAGAATATTAATTCATTCCCGTTGCAATCAGCACGATGAAAATAGCATTGCGGCGTTAAACATACGGCCGATTTTATTTTTCCCACCGGAACAGAGAGCAGAATAATGCCTGGACCTTTTGTGGTGCCTGTGCACGGCGATGGCGCATTGCCAAAAAACGTCGATGTCGTGGTGATTGGCGGGGGTATCATCGGCGCCGCGACGGCGCTGGAGCTTGCCGAACAGAAGGTAAGCGTGGCCCTGTGCGAAAAGGGCGGTATCGGCCATGAGCAATCCAGCCGCAACTGGGGCTGGGTGCGGCTTTCGCGCCGCGATCCGCGGGAGATCCCGCTGATGGTGGCGGCGCTGAAGATTTGGCAAACCCTGGACAGCCGGCTGGCTGCGGATACCGGCTATCAGCGTGCGGGCATTGTCTTTACCTGCCACAGCGAAAAAGAGTTCGCCGAGCATCAGCGCTGGTGCCAATCCATCAGCGATTACGCCTTCAGCACGCATATGCTCGATAGCCGCCAGTTCCAGCAACGGTTTCCGGCCACGCCGGTGGTGCCGCTGGGCGCGATGTACGCACCCGAAGATGGCCGGGCCGAACCGCAAAAAGTGGCGCCGGCGCTGGCCGAAGCGGCGCGCCGCAACGGGGCGGCGATCTTGACCGAATGTGCGGTGCGCGGCATTGAAACCAGCGCCGGGCGGGTTTCCGCCGTGATTACCGAGCGCGGCGCCATTGCCTGCCAAAGCGTGGTATTGGCCGGCGGCGCCTGGTCCGGGCTGTTTGCCGGCCGTTTTGGGCTGCGCCTGCCGCAGTTGAAAGTGATGAACAGCGTGTTGCGCACCGCTCCGTTGGCGGGCGGGCCGGAAGAGGCGCTGTGGTATGAGGATTTCGCCATCCGCAAGCGGCAGGACGGCGGCTATACCGTGGCGTCCGGGCATGAAAACATCGTGGATATCGTGCCCGACGCCTTCCGCCATGCGCGCCCGTTTTTGCCGGCGCTGCGCAGTGAATGGCGTTCGTTGCGCCCGCGCCTTGGCTGGCGTTTTCTGGATGAGGCGCGCCTTGGCCGACACTGGGCGATGGATGAAGCCAGCCCGTTTGAATACTGCCGGGTGCTGGATCCGAAGCCTTCCATGGCGCTTTCCCAGCGGCCGTTTGAGCAGCTTAAACGCCATTTCCCGCAGTTCAACCAGGCGCGTATCGTCCAGCGCTGGGCCGGGTGCATCGACGTGGTGCCGGACGCGGTGCCGGTTATCTCGCCGGTGGATAGCCTGCCAGGCTTTTTTATCGCCACCGGTTTTTCCGGCCACGGCTTCGGCATTGGGCCGGCGGCGGGGAGGCTGATGGCGGATCTGGTGCTGGGCAGGCCACCGATTGTCGATCCGCGGGCGTTTCGTTTTTCACGTTTTTCAGACGGTTCCAAAATCGACATCATCAGCGGCATTTGATCGTTAGCCTGGCCGCGATGGCCTTGTCAGACCTTAACCTGAGGGAATCACGATGACCGATAAGCTTACCGACGCATTACCCCAGCTTTCCCGCCGCAAAGCGCTGATCTATATGGCAGCCGGCGCAGCCACGCTGGCGCTGCCTAACCTGTTTGGTGTGGGGCGCGCGCTGGCGGCCCCGCCGGCCCAGCGCAAGGGGCAGATGATTATCGGTTTCTCGCAGGAGCCCACCGTGTTCAACCCGCATTTGCCGCATATCGAAGTTGATGAGGGGCTGCATTTCAGTTTATTTGATCCGCTGTTTGCCATCGATCCGCAGGGCAATTTCACCCCCTCGCTGGCGGTGGAAGTGCCGACGGTGGCGAATGGCGGCATCTCTGCCGATGGCCTGCAGTTTCGCATCAAACTGCGCGACGGCGTCAAATGGCATGACGGCCAGCCTTTCACCGCCCAGGATGTGAAGTTCACTCTCGAGCTGCTGGTGGATCCCAACTTCCGCAGTTGGCGTAAAACCGGGCATGAGCTGGTGCGGGATATCCAGGTGGTTTCGCCGACGGAAATCACCTGGCGCATGGCGAAACCTTTCGCGCCCTATACCTCGATTCTGGCGTCAACCTTCATCGTGCCCGAGCATATTCTTGGGCCGCTGGCCGACAAGAACACCGCGCCGTTCAACAATGCGCCGGTGGGCACCGGGCCTTACAAATGGCAGCGGCGCATCCCCGGCGATCATATTGAATTGCTGGCCAATGCGGACTACTTCAACGGCGGGCCGTACCTGGAACGGATCATTTACAAATACATCCCCGATCTGAACGTGATGTATACCCAGTTCGCATCAGGGGATATTGATGTGGTCGGCCTGCAGTGGATTACGGCCGATCATTACGACGACGCCAAAAAGTTGCCGGGCAAGGCGGTGGAAGTGGTCGCCAGCGCGACGGTGGAAAACTTCGCCTTTAACCTGGGCAAGCCGCAATTCCAGGAGCTGGCGGTGCGCCAGGCGATCTATTACGCCATCGATAAGCAGACCATTATCGATTCCCTCTACTATGGGCTACCGAAGCCAACGGAAACCTATATGCCGGTTGGCTCCCAGTATTACAACGCCGCGTTGCCCAAGCATGAGTTCAACCTCGATAAGGCCAAACAGATCCTTGATGAAGCCGGGTGGCAGCCCGGTTCCGACGGCATCCGCCAAAAGAACGGCGTTCGCCTGTCGTTTAACAACTCCACGACCGCAGGCAACCACCTGCGCGAGCAAATGCAGCAGTTCCTGCAGCAAACCTTCCAGGAGGTGGGCATTGAGATGAAAATCGCCAACCTGCCGCCGGCGGTGATGTGGGGTGAATTCTGGATGATGTCGCAGTTTGATTCCTCCATCGTCGGGCTGAACTTCCTGACCGGCGCCGATCCGGACACCTCCGACTATATGCGTTCTACCGCGATCCCGGCCAAAGGGGGATCGGGACAGAACACCTTCCAATATCAAAACCCGGAAGTTGACCGCCTGTTGAGCGAAGGCAGCGCCACCTTCGTGCCGGAACAGCGCAAGGCGGTGTATATGAAAATCCAGGAAATCGTGCGCCAGGATATGCCTTTCCTGCCGTTGTTCCCGTTTGCCACCGTGCGCGGGCACAAGCAGGGGATCGAAAATGTTATTCCGAATATCAATGTGCGTATCGACAGCTGGAACGTGGGCACCTGGTATTGGCATAGCTAATCGCGTTCAGCGGCCGGCGGCGCGCTGCCGGCGGGATGTAATCAGGTGGGGAGGTGATCATGCTGAACTTTTTGATACGGCGGCTGTGGCAAAGCGTTGTGCTGCTGTTTTTGATCTCGCTTATCGGTTTCGCGGCGCTGAATCTGGCGCCGGGCGGCCCGCTGTCGCAGTACACGCTCACCCCCGGCATGAGCCAGGAGGCGCTGAACCGCATTGCCGAACAGATGGGGCTGAACCGCCCGCTGCCGGTGCAGTATCTGGACTGGCTGAGCCATTTGCTGCGCGGCGATTGGGGCCGCTCATACCGGGACGGGCAGCCGGTGCTGACGATTATTTTCGCCCATATTCCCGCCACCTTATTGCTGATGGTGACGTCAGGCGTGCTGGCCGCCACTATCGGTACCTGGGTGGGGATCCGCAGCGCTGTGCGGCGCTATAGCCTGTTTGACGATATCGCCACCGTCGCCTCGATGATTGCGCTTTCCATTCCCACCTTCTGGTTCGGCCTGGTGGCCATTTACGTTTTTGCGCTGAAGCTGCAATGGCTGCCGGCGGGCAATATGTACACCATGGGCGATGGCTCGGTGCTGGATGTGGCGCGGCACCTGGTTTTGCCGGTGCTGGTGCTGACCTTTGTCGATGTCGCGATCTGGAGCCGCTATATGCGCAGCGCAACGCTGGATGTGATCAACCAGGACTTCGTGAAAACCGCCAGAGCCAAGGGGCTGACGCCGCGCCGGGTGTTGATGAAGCATGTGGTGGGCAACGCGTTGTTGCCGATGATCACATTGGCGGGGATGCAACTGCCTACCTTGCTGGGCGGGGCGCTGGTGGCGGAAACGGTATTCACCTGGCCCGGCATGGGGCGGCTGTTTCTCGACAGCCTGGGATACAGCGATTACCCGGTGGTGATGGGGCTGTTGATGTGCTCCGCCATTCTGGTATTGCTGGGCAACCTGCTGGCAGACGTGCTGACCGCCGTGATCGATCCGCGTATTCGCCCCGCATAAAGGAGACGATGATGACCGCTTCTTCGGTTATAACCGCGCATTCTTCCGCGCACCATTGGTGGCACAGCCGTACGCTGCGCCGCTTCCTGCGCCATCGTATGGCCTGCGCCGGGCTGATTATGATTGTGTTGATGACCCTGGCATGCGCCTTCGGCCCGCTGCTGTTGCCGTTTGACGATCTGCATATCGATTTACGCAACCGTTTCGCGCCGCCGCTCACCGGCTGGCACCTGCTGGGCAGCGATCCGCTGGGGCGCGATACCCTGGCGCGGTTGCTGATGGCCGGGCGTATTTCGCTGCTGGTGGGCTTCTTTTCCATGCTGCTTAGCATTCTGTTTGGCGTGGCGATCGGCATCACTGCGGGCTATTTCGGCGGCCGCATCGGCAACCTATTGATGCGCGTGGTCGATGCCTTCCTGTCATTTCCCAGCGTCTTTTTGCTGCTGGCGCTGGCGGCGTTTATTAAACCCAGCCCGCTGATGATCACCGTGATTATCGCCGTCACCAGTTGGATGGAGGTGGCGCGCATCGTGGAGGCCGAAGTGCGTTCGCTGCGCGAGCGTGAGTTTATCCTGGCGGCCCGGATGCTGGGGCTGTCGAACCGCTGGATCATGTTCCGTGAACTGCTGCCCAACGTGATCGGGCCGATCATCGTGGCCGCCACGCTCACCGTGGCGCGCGCCATTTTGCTTGAAGCCTACATCAGCTTCCTGGGCTACGGCATTCAGCCGCCGTTACCCAGCTGGGGCAACATGTTGAACGGCGCTCAACAGTATCTGGTGCGCGCGCCCTGGCTGGCGTTGGCGCCGGGCATCGCGATTACGCTCGCCGTCACCAGCTTCAACTTTATTGGCGACGGCCTGCGCGACGCACTGGATGCCCGCAGCGACTAGGCCGAGTCCCCGGTTAACGGGATCGAAGAAAAGAATCATTGAGGTGGGGGAAATATGGGGCCGAATGTTGATTTGGTGGCGTCATCGCCTGAATTTCCGCATGAAACGGAAGTTGTGGTGGTTGGCGGCGGGATCGTGGGGGTGGCGACGGCGCTGGCGCTGGTGGCGCGCGGCGTGCCGACGGTGCTGTTGGAAAAGGGCCTGGTGGCGGCCGAGCAATCGAGCCGCAACTGGGGGTGGTGCCGCCGCACTGGGCGCGATCTGCGCGAGCTGCCCCTGATCAACCTTAGCATGCAGCTATGGCAGGGGATGAATGAACGCTTGGGGCGGGAAACCGGCTTTCGCATCACCGGCATCGGCTATGCCGCGCGCAGCGATGCGCAGCAACAGCGCTTCCAGCACTGGGTGCAAGAGGCGCGCCAGCACGATATACACAGCGAATGGCTGACGCAGGCCCAGTTGCAACATAAGTTGCCCGGTTTGAGCGCCGGCGTGCAGGGCGCGCTGTTTACTGAACTGGACGGGCGGGCAGAACCGCAGAAAGCGGCGCCGGCGATGGTGGCCCACGCCATGGAGCAGGGGTTGAACCTACAGCAACACTGCGCCGTGCGCGCCATCGAGCGGGCGGGGGGCCGCGTCAGCGAAGTGGTGACCGAGCGCGGCGCCATCCGTTGCCGCACTGTGGTGGTGGCCGGCGGCGCCTGGTCGCGGCTGTTGATGCAAGGCTGCGGCGTAACCCTGCCGCAGCTTAAGGTGCTGTCGACGGTGTTTCGTACCGGGCCGACGGATTTTGATCCCGGCAGTTGCATCAGTCTGGGCACGGTGGCGCTGCGCAAACGGCTGGACGGCGGATTGACGGTGGCAAGCTCCATGACCAGCAAAGCGGACATCACCCCGGATTCGCTGCGCTTTGCCCGCTTGTTTATGCCGGCCTATCGGGTGGAACGCCAGACATTATCGCTGCGGTTGGGCCGGCGCTTTATGGAAGAGTTGCTGTATTGGCGGCCGGGCCAGGCGGATAGGGTGTCGATTTATGAACACATTCGGGTGCTCGATCCGCAGATTGATCCACGGGCGGTGCAGCGCATCGCCGATAATCTGCTGCAGGCGTTCCCCGCCCTGGCGCCCCTGCCGATTGCGCAAAGCTGGGGCGGCATGATCGACACCATGCCGGACGCCATTCCGGTGATTTCCGATGTGCCGGCGGTGCCGGGGCTGTTTCTGGCCACCGGCTTCTCGGGGCACGGCTTCGGCATCGCGCCGGGCGCCGGCCAACTGATGGCGGATTTGGCGACCGGCGCCCCCCCCAGTGTGGATCCACACCCGTTCCGCCTGGCGCGCTTTAGCGATGGCGAACGGATCCGCGCGCAGCACTGGTTGTGAGCCGCTGCGGCTATGCCTGGCGCTTATCTTCAGTATTGTTGATGAAATCGCTGGCGGCATGGCGCTCATGCAGTTGTTCATCAAGCGGGCCAAAACTGCGGTTAACGATGCGCCCGCGTTTGACCTCCGGGCGGTTGCCGACATCGTTGGCCCAGCGCAGCACGTTGGTGTAACTGCCGGCATCCAGAAACTCCGCCGCGTTGTAGACATTGCCAAGCACCACGTTGCCGTACCACGGCCAGATAGCCATATCGGCAATGGTGTATTCGCTGCCCGCTACGTACCTGCCGCGCGCCAGCTGTTTATCCAGCACGTCCAGTTGGCGTTTGGCCTCCATGGCAAAGCGATCGATGGCGTACTCGATTTTCACCGGCGCATAGTTGTAAAAATGGCCAAAACCGCCGCCAAGGAACGGTGCGGAACCTTGCAGCCAGAACAGCCAGTTCAGGGTTTCAGTGCGCCCGGCCAGATCCTGTGGCAGGAAGTGACCGAACTTTTCCGCCAGATACAGCAGGATATTGCCGGATTCGAATACGCGGATCGGCGGCGTGGCGGAATGGTCGCTCAGCGCCGGGATTTTCGAGTTGGGGTTGACGGCAACAAAACCGCTGGAGAATTGCTCGCCTTCGTTAATGCGGATCAGCCAGGCATCGTATTCCGCTGCGCTAACGCCGAGCGCCAGCAACTCTTCGAGCAGGATGGTCACTTTCTGGCCGTTGGGCGTGCCTAGCGAGTAAAGCTGCAGCGGGTGTTTACCCACGGGCAGGGCCTTTTCATGCGTCGGCCCTGAAACCGGGCGGTTGATGTTGGCGAACGTGCCGCCGTTATCTTGCTTCCATTCCCATACCTTTGGCGGTTGATAGTGATTGTCTGACATGTTGCCTGCCTTGTTGATGGATGTTCAGGTAGTTTAACAGGTGTTGGCGAACGTGCCTGCCTGGCAGGCACGGCGCTAAAAAGTGCGGATTCTCGGGTTTGGCGCCGTCATCCTGGGCCAGCGGTGCTATGATAATTCTCTTGTTTCAGCTATTGCCTGGACGGGGCTCTCAGGGGATTTTCTTCGGCCGGCTGTCTGGGCAGCATGAAGGTAAGGTCAGGTAATGAGTAAGGAAACAGCAGACAACGATGCGCCGTTTGGCACGTTGTTGGGGTATGCGCCGGGTGGCGTAGCGATTTATTCATCAAATTACAGCAGTCTTGATCGGCAAAACCTGCCGGATGACGCTTCATTTCGCAGCTATATCGATAACGAATACATGGGGCACAAGTGGCAGTGCGTTGAGTTCGCCCGCCGCTTTCTGTTTTTGACCTATGGCTTCGTTTTTACCGATGTCGGCATGGCCTATGAAATCTTCTCGCTGCGCTTTTTACGCCAGGTGGTGAATGACGATATCCTGCCTTTACAGGCCTTTGCCAACGGCTCGCGCCGCCCGCCGGTAGCCGGTGCACTGCTGATCTGGCAAAAAGGCGGCGAGTTCAGTAAAACCGGCCACGTGGCGGTGATCACCCAGTTGCGGGGCAATAAAGTGCGCATTGCCGAGCAGAACGTGGTTGACGCACTGTTGCCGCAGGGGCAGCAGTGGACGCGCGAACTAGCGCTTGAGGTGGCCGATGGCCATTACACCCTTCGCGATACCTTCGATGACACCACCATCCTCGGCTGGATGATCCAGACCGACGACACCACGCACAGCCTGCCGCAGCCAGGTATTCCCGGTGAAGAGTTGGTCATTCATGGCGCCCGGCTGGAAAACCACGGCCAGTTCGACGGTAAATGGCTCAACGAGCAGGATCCGTTACAGATGGCCTATGTCCAAGCTAACGGTGGCCACATTATCAACCAGGATCCCTATCAATATTTCACCATCACCGAAAGCGCCGAGCAGGAGCTGAACAAGGCGACCAATGAACTGCATCTGATGTACCTGCACGCGACGGACAAGGTGCTGAAAGATGACAATTTGCTGGCGCTGTTTGATATTCCGAAAATTCTCTGGCCGCGTTTACGCCTCTCTTGGCAGCGCCGCCGGCACGATATGATCACCGGCCGCATGGATTTCTGCATGGATGAACGCGGCTTGAAAGTGTACGAATACAATGCGGATTCCGCATCCTGCCACACCGAATGCGGGCTGATCCTCGAACAGTGGTTGCAAAAGGGCTATAGCGGCCAAGGCTACAACCCTGGGGAGGAACTGCTCGGCGAGCTGACCGGCGCGTGGAAACACAGCCTGGCGCGGCCGTTTGTGCACATCATGCAGGATGCGGATCTGGAAGAGAATTACCACGCCCAGTTTATGCAGCGTTCGCTGACGCAGGCCGGCTTCGACAGCAAAATCCTCTACGGGCTTGATGAACTGAGCTGGGATGCCGCCGGGCAGCTTATTGATGGCGACGGCCGGCTGGTGAACTGCGTGTGGAAAACCTGGGCCTGGGAGACGGTGATTGAACAGGTGCGCGAAGTCAGCGCCGCCGAATATGCGGCGGTGCCGATCCGCACCGGCCGGCCGGATCACGAAGTGCGCCTGATCGACGTGCTGATGCGCCCCGAAGTGATGGTTTTCGAGCCGCTGTGGACGGTGATCCCGGGCAATAAAGCGATCCTGCCGGTGCTGTGGTCGCTGTTCCCTAACCACCGCTACCTGCTGGATACCGATTTTGTGGTCAATGAGGAGCTGGCGAAAACCGGTTACGCCATCAAACCGATTTCCGGGCGCTGCGGCAGCAACATCGATCTGGTCAGCCACCACGATGAGGTGCTCGATCAGACTTCCGGCCAGTTTGTCGATCGCAAAAATATCTACCAGCAACTGTGGTGCCTGCCAAAGGTTGCCGGTAAGTATATCCAGGTCTGCACCTTCACCGTTGGCGGCAACTATGCCGGCAGCTGCCTGCGTGGCGATGATTCGCTGGTGATCAAAAAAGAGAGCGATATTGAGCCGTTGATTGTGCTGAAGGATAACCAGAAGTAGGGCGGAGGGCCGCCTGATGATGCAGCCAGCATGGCTGGCTGCATTATTCCTAGTGTGCCGGCGCCGCCGGGTTCAACGGGATCCGCACCACCTTATCCGGCCCTTTGGATGAGGTGTCTTTGTTCAAATCCTGTTTCACCGTCACGTACAGCGTTTGGCCATCCGGCGACACCAGCAGGCTATTCGGGTGCGGCTCGAACGTCCAGCTCTGTTTCACCGCATAGCTAGTGGCATCCACCTGCAATACCTTGCCGGCTGCACGTTGCGTGATGTAAAGCTCGTTGCGCACCGGGTTGAATTTGATGCCCAGCGCGTCGCCGGTATCCAACCGTTTAATCACCTTGCCGCTGTGCTCATCGAATACCAGCGTGGTTTTCGCTTTGGAATTGTCGGTCACAAACAGCCGGCCAGTGGTGGGATCTTCCGCCAGGTTGAGGAACAGGTATTCCTTGCCGTCGTCTGGCCGCCAGCGCGCTTCGATCTGCTGATTACGCGGGTTGATCACCAGGATTTCACCGCCGCCGTTGGCGGCATAAATACGCTGAGCCGTCGGCGACCACAACAACCCCGTCACCCATCTGCCGGCGTTTTTGATGCGCGATTTCAGCTCCAGGGTTTTCGCGTCCACAACCCAAATGACGCCTGGATCGCGCACGCCGCCGACATACAACGCGCCGTCATGATAGATAATTTCACGTGCGCCGTAAAAGGTGCCCTTTTGGTTTTTATCGCCGATCAACAGGCGATTTTTTACTTTGCCGGTTGCGGTATCCACGGCGGTAACGCCGCCATCGAGGGTGTTGGTGAGATACAACGTGGTGCCTGCGGGATCGATCGCCATACCAAAGTTTTTCAGATCGGTATGGGTGGTGCCGGTCAGCGCCAGCGTTGCCGGGTTAAGGCGGTAAACTATGCCGCCGTTAACCCCTTTGAACGATTGCGCGCTGGCGACAAAAATAGCCTGCGCCGGCTGGCTGTAGGCCATTTCGTACAGGCCATCGCCCAGCTCATTTTGCTGCACGTTGGCAGGCGTTGCGGCGGCGGGTGGTTGCACGGCGGCCTTCGGGGCCGGCGCCTGGCAGGCCGTCAAGGTGAAGGCGGCCACGATGGCCACCGCCAGCAGCGGCATACGGGGAGTAAACGGGTGTTTTATCATCATACTTTCCATAGTAAATGCACGATATCGCTCGGCAGCAATCCATTCTTGATAGTCAACCGGCTGCGGTATCTTGCTGTTTTTCCGGTGGTAATGAGCATTATGCCGGTGCGGCATAATGCCCCCACCATAGCCTAAAAAACGCATGCCATATAAATGATAATCGTGCTCATTATCATTTATGGTGTAAGTAAATGTAAATATCCGCGGTTACCGCCATCGTCGTGGGGGCGTCGGCCCTGCCGCAGGCCAGGGCGACTATATTCATATCAGTTGCCAATGGGTTTGTTCACCACGGGGGTTCGCGATGGATACCATAAACAATCAGTTGAAAGGGGCGGCATTGGGCTGCCCGCGTTGCCGCCGGCGGGAGGGCGGCGGGCGATGGCCGCGTTGAACCGGCGCCAACTGTTGCGCCTGGCGGCGGTGTGCGCCACCGGCGGGGTGTTGCGGGTGGCCACCGGGGCGCCGCCAGGCCCCACGCCACAGGCCCGGCCGATGCCCACCCGGCCTATCCCCAGCAGTGGGGAGGCACTGCCGGTGATCGGGCTTGGCACCTACCGCAGCTTTGACGTCAGCCCCGGCAGCAGTGACTATGCCAAACTGCCCGCCGTGCTGGATGCGCTGTTTGCCGCTGGTGGTAGCGTGATCGACAGTTCCCCGATGTATGGGCGGGCGGAACAGGCGGTGGGGGAACTGCTGAGCGTGCGTCAGCCACGGCCGCGGGCGTTTCTTGCCACCAAGGTATGGACTTCAGGCCGCATGGCCGGCATCCGGCAGATGGAAGAATCTTTCCGGCTGCTGCAAACCGATCGCATCGATCTGATGCAAATTCATAATCTGGTGGACTGGCAGGCGCATTTGCCGGCGCTGCGCGAGATGAAAGCCGCGGGGCGTATCCGCTATATCGGCGTAACGCACTACACCAGCACGGCTTATGACGCGTTGGAAAAGGTGCTGAACAGCACCGAACTGGACTTTTTGCAGATCAATTACGCGCTGGACGATCGTGACGCCGAAGCGCGCCTGTTGCCGTTGGCGCAGGCGCGCGGTGTCGCGGTGATTTGTAATACGCCGTTCGGCGGCGGCGGCCTGCTGCGCCGGTTGGCTTCCCTGCCGTTGCCCGCCTGGGCCGCCGAGGTGGGCGCGGCGTCATGGGCACAGCTGGCGTTGAAGTTTTTGCTCGCCAACCCGGCGGTGACCTGCGCGATACCGGGCACTGGCAACCCGCGTTACATGGCCGAAAATGCGGCGGCGGCCAACGGGCAGGCCCTAAGCCCGCAGCAGGTAAGGGCACTGGTTGCCCTTGCCTGAGCGCGCCAGTCGGTTGCGAGCGTTAGGGATGGTAATCGGGCGGCACCTCTGGCGCGGCGTCCTGCTCGGTGCGTTCATCCCAGGTGTATGACTGCGGCACCTTGTTGCCCTTGGCATACATACACTGAATGTAAATGACGTCGTACTGATCCTGCAGCGAACCCTGGCTGTAGCCGCCGTTGCCATTGGCCACCGCCGTGCCGGCCAGCAGCCCGCCGGCGGCGCCGATCGCCGCACCGTTGGCGGTGCCGCGTGGGCCGCCGGCTGAACCAAGCAGCGCGCCGGCGGCCGTACCGATGGCGGTACCGGCGGCGACGGTGGCCAGGCCTTGGTTGTTGGAGGCGTCGGCGGCGCCGCCAAGGGTATTGTAGGCCGCGTTCCTGCAGGTGGCGTCATCCAGCCTGAACTGTTCGTAAGATTTGCTGCTGCCCGGCATCGCCATTACCGAAGGCGCCGTGGGCGTTGAGACACAGCCGGCCAGCGCAACGCCTGCAAGCAAAAGCGACAACTGCGTATAAGCCTTTTTCATTTTAATCATCTTCTCTATCGGGTTGGGCATGATCGGCCACGACTTTCATCCATCCTCTCGGGCAGCGCGCGATCTGCGGATAGTACCCGGCCGGATCGGGGCAGTAGTAGCGATAATGCGGCGCCTTTTCCACCCATGCCTGCGGGTGTGGCGGCTCAACGTAGATCACATGCGGCGGCGGGGGCGGGTAGTCGATAATCACCTCGCCCCAGGGCACGAACGGCGGGCCCCAGGGGTAATCTCTCCCCGGGCCAGGCCCATGCGGCCAGGCAAATATCGGCGCACTGAAACCGGCCATCACCAGCAGGCCGGCCACAGACAAGGCTCTCTTCATCTTTCTCATGATCCTCTCCGCAAATGATAACGGCTCTGGCACTATAGGCCGCCCGTGGCGCGGCGTCCTGCAACGGTGTTTAAAGAAACCGATAAGAAGAATCAGCAAGTTTGTTTACATGACATATTATGTCTACATTGCGCTTTATACCCTTCATACTTCAAATTGCAGGTGAATTGGCTTTTCTCGCTCACTCTGTTTCGCTTTGTTGGCGAATTAATCCGCTATTGTAAATAGTGTAATTTTGTTTATTTGTGCTATCATGCGCGCGGAATTGTAATAAATTATCTTTAAACTGTGGAAAAGCTTACATTTCACAGCGGGTGTTGGTTATCTTATAGCCAACGCAGGATTGGATTATTCACAGGGACTTGGACCTTATGAAAAAACGTTATTTTTTAGCCACGTTGTTTTGTGTTTTCACTCTGGCTGGTTGCGCGCGTACGGCACCCGTTCTTAATGTTTCTACACCAATTACCGCGCAATACTCTGGCGATCAGGTGAAGAGAGCGATTCTTCAGGCGGGGTTAGAGCGTGAATGGATTATGACCCCAACCGCACCTGGCGTAATTAATGGGCATATCGATCAACGTGGTCACGTTGCAGATATTCGTATTAACTATTCTTCTAACGGTTATTCCATAACCTACGTCAATAGTCAGAACCTGCTGGCAGCGCAAGGAAATATTCACCGGAATTATAATCGGTGGATTAATAATCTGAATCGTGAAATTCAGTTGAAACTCGCGGCAGAAAAAATTCAATAATTGCTGTATAGGCCGAATATCCCGCAATAATTCGAGTAGCAGGGCAAACGCGTTTTTGAACGGCGCGGGCAGCGCCCTCATCGCGGTGCGGCCCAGGGATGGGCCGAGTTACCAAGCTAATACATCGGCAACGCGAGGCATGGCGGGCTTATTCAGCCGTTAATCACTGCCAGACCTGAAACTGAAGGAAGATGTTGTGCCCTACGGATATGACAAAGAAAAACTAAGTGGGTTGGAAGCGATAACGGAAGCTCAGCGTATTGCTTTTGCCCCAATGCTGTTTCAGGCCGCGGTGAATTTACGCGATTTCGGTATTCTGGCTTACCTCGATCGGTGTGGCCAACAGGGCGCATTGAGCGAAGATATTACTCGCGAAGTATCGTTGAGCCGCTATTCCGTTGAATTATTGCTGGATGTCGGGTTAAGCAGCCGAATCATTCTGCAACGCGAAGGGCGTTACTTTCTGGCAAAGGTCGGCCATTTTTTACTGCATGATGCGATGACCCGCATCAATATGGATTTTACCCAGGATGTTTGTTACCAGGGCTTGTTCCATTTAAACGCGGCACTGCGGGAAAATAAACCGGCGGGGCTATGCGTTTTTGGCGATTGGCAAACCATTTATCCTGCGTTAAGCCAATTACCCAGTGCCGCGCAGGAAAGCTGGTTTGCGTTTGACCACTATTATTCCAGCGCCGCCTTTGATGCCGCATTACCCCATGTTTTCGGACTGCAACCGAAGATCATGTATGACGTGGGGGGCAATACCGGCAAGTGGGCGATGCGCTGCTATGACGCTATGCCTGATGTGCATACCACGATTCTTGATTTACCCGAACAGATCGCGCTGGCGGCGGCGAATATTAACGCCGCGGGCAAGTCCGAACGTATCAAGGGGATGGCGGTGGATATGCTATCGGATACTCCGCTTCCCGCGGAAGCGGATGTCTGGTGGATGAGTCAATTTCTTGACTGTTTCAGTGAAGAACAAGTGGTCGCTATTTTGCGCAAAATTGCTGGCGTAATGAAACCCCAGGCGCGGGTATGCATCCTGGAAATATTTTGGGATCGTCAGCGATGGGAAGCCGGCGCGCTTAGCCTCAATGCTTCCTCACTTTATTTTACCTGTTTGGCAAACGGTAACAGCCGTTTTTACGCCGCCAGGCATTTTTTACCGTTGGTGATGGAAGCCGGTTTCGAGATTGAAAAGCAGATTGATGGCTTGGGTATCGGCCATACGCTGCTTATTTGTAAAAAAAAGGCTGTGGGTTAATACACCGGCATCTTTGATCTGCGCATTGCCGCCGCTAATTCAGATGAGAAAAAAGAACCTATGAAATTAGCCTTTTCACTCCTTGACTGGCAGGCCCGGGCGCCGGGGCTGGACCAGCCTGACGAATGGTTGCAGTGGGCGCATAGGGCCGGTGTGATTGATGCTCAACAGCCGCTGGCCAAATGTAGCCAGATCCCCATGATGGCCGCGCGCCGTCTTAATCGGGGCAGCGCCGCTGCCGTTGACTGCGGGTTGGCTTTGATGCGCAGGCAACATGTCAACGCCATCGTCTTCACCAGCCGCCACGGTGAGCTGGAGCGTAATTTGCGTATCCTGCAGGCGTTGAGCCGCGATGAGACGCCATCGCCTACCGATTTCGCGATGTCGGTTCACAATGCCGCCGCCGGCAGTCTCACGATCGCCGCCGCCGCCGCGCTGCCATCAACCTCGCTGGCGGCGGGCATAGACTCATTTCAGCAAGGGCTGGTCGAAGTAGCGGCTTTGCACGGCGCCGGTTACCAGCGCGTTTTACTGGTGGATTTTGACGGCGATATTCCCGCGTTTTATCACGGCCAGATACCGGCGCAGATGCCGCGTTACCCCTATGCCGTCGCGATGGTGCTGGCGCCCGGCTCGGCATTGGCTTGCGAATCGTTTACTTGCACTACGCGGGAGGAGCCTGCCATGGTGCAAAGTCTGCAGTTTATGCAGGCGTTGCTGGCGGATAAGCCCGTCTTTGCCATCGGCGGCGAACGAATTAGCTGGCACTGGGCGCGGCACGATGGTTAAGCCGTTTTCACTTACGGCGGGTATTTTCCCGTACCTGAATCGCATGTGGCGGCTGGTGATGACCGGCTGCTGTTTTATCTTGTTTGCCTTGGGCGGGCTTTGGCTTTCGCTGGGGTGGATGAATCTGCTGCGCGTGGTGCAACCTGATAAGCGTAAACGGCGCCAACAGGCCAGGCGCAGCATTGCCACCAGTTTTCGCTTCTTTTTGTCTTGCGCCCGGGCGACTGGCGTACTGGATTACCGTATTGAAGGGCTGGAGACGCTGCAGCGGGAACGGGGCTGCCTGGTGGTGGCCAATCATCCTACCCTGATTGACTACGTATTGCTGGCATCGGTTATGCCTGAAGTCGACTGTTTGGTAAAAGCCGATTTGCAAAGGAATATCTTCTTCCGCGGCGTGATCCGTGCTGCGGATTATCTGATTAATAGCCAGGCTGACTCGCTGTTGCCTGCTTGCCGGCAGCGGTTGGCGCAGGGGGATGTGATCCTGATTTTCCCGGAAGGCACCCGTACCCGGCCGGGGCAACCCTTGGCATTGCAGCGCGGTGCGGCGAATATTGCCGTCCGCTGCGGCTGCGATCTGCGTGTTGTGCACATTCGCTGCAGCCAACAAACGCTGGGCAAACATAGCCGCTGGTATCAGATCCCGAATGAGAAACCGCTTTTTACCCTCACGGTGACGCAGCGCGTCAGTAGTGCTTCATTTATCACCAGTCATGATGCGCTACCGCTAGCGGCACGCCGTCTGAATCGTTTTTTGCAACATGCTTTAACACCAGAGCATTGATAACTTCTGAGAAATATATATGGACGAATTATCCCTTGAAATAAAGCAAATGATTATCGACGCCTTGAACCTGGAAGAGGTCTGCGTAGACGACATTGACACCAACGCCCCTTTGTTTGGCGATGGGTTGGGTCTGGATTCTATTGATGCCCTGGAACTGGGGCTGGCGGTGAAAAATCGCTATGGCGTGATGCTCTCGGCAGAGAGTAATGAAATGCGTCAGCATTTTTTCTCGGTGGCTACGCTCACCGCCTTCATCAACGCTCAGCGCGCGTGAGTGCCTGATATATCAAAACGAGTCAATGATGGATAAGAACGAAATTTATCAGGAAATCTCCGGGCTGCTGGTCAAACTGTTTGAAGTCGATGTGAATGATATCAAGCCGGAAGCGCGGCTGTATGAAGATCTGGAGCTCGACAGTATTGACGCTGTGGACATGGTCGTGCATCTGCAAAAGCGTATTGGCCGCAAAATTTCACCGGAAACGTTTAAGACGGTGCGTACGGTACAGGATGTGGTGAATGCCGTTGAGCAGTTGCTGCAGGCGGATTAAGCGTACAGGTCACCAAGGCTGATGCAAAGGGTTCAAGGTTTTTTACGCGCGGCGGGCTGGGTTGGGTTGCTGGCATGGCCGCCGTTGATCTGGCTAAGCCTGTCATATGCACAGTATCGCTGGTTGTTGCCGCTGCTTGGCTTGTTGTTTGCGCTGCGTTTTTTTTCGCTATGGCAGCAGAACGGCACGCTGCCAGGTACGGCCAAATGGCTGGCCGCCGTGGGCGTCGGTTTGTGCTCGGCCAGTCTGCTATTGGGGAATTATCACCTGCTGTTATGGTACCCGGTGGCGGTCAACGTGGTCATGCTGGCGCTGTTTGGCGCCTCGCTTTGGAGCGCGATGCCGTTGGTTGAGCGCCTTGCCCGTTTGCGCGAAAACACCTTACCGCCAGCGGCGGTGGCATATACCCGGTGGGTGACGCGGGTTTGGTGCGTTTTTTTCATTGTAAACGGCAGCGTGGCGGCCGCGACCTGCCTGGCGGGAAATTTACTCTGGTGGACATGGTGGAACGGCATGATTAGCTACTTGCTGATGGGCTTATTGATGGCGGGCGAATGGTTAATCCGCCGGCGGCTGAGGGCGGCGGCATGCAACCGGTGTTGACACGCGGCGTCGCGCAATGGTTACAGCAAGCGTGGCCGGAACGTCTGGTGGCCTGCGAAGGGCAACGCCAGTTTTCCCGTGCGGATCTGCGTCGGCAGGTGTGGGGGCTATGGCAGCAGTTGCACGCGTTACCCCAGCAGCATTGGGCACTGTGTTTTGAAGATAGTTACCGTTTTACCGTCGCGCTGCTGGCGGTGCTGCACGCGGGCAAAACGCCGGTGATCCCAGGCCACTGTCGCCAATCCCTGTTACAGGAGCAGGCGGATACCTTCGATGGATTAATCACGGATGCCGAGCTGGCGCTGTCTTGCCCGGTGCTGGCCGTGCCTGACGATGTGCCGGGCGCGTCCTGTGGGCCATTGCCTGAAATCAATCCGCATGCCCGCGTCATACTGTTTACCTCCGGCTCCACCGGGAAACCCCGTCAAGTCAGCAAGCCCATTCGCTGTCTGGATGAAGAGGCACGCTGGTTGGCCGCGCACTGGGGTGAACGCCTGCGGGGGTGCCATGTATTGGCCTCGGTGACCCATCAGCATCTGTATGGCCTGACCTTTTGCATCTGGTTGCCCATGTCGATGGGGCTGAGTTTCAACTGCCGCCAAATACTGTATAGCGAACAGTTGGTCTGCCAACGGCAAGCGGGGCGTTATGCCTTGATCAGTAGCCCGGCATTTTTACGCCGTCTCGATCTGCACCTGCCGGCGCCACCGTGTCAACTGATCGTCTCTGCCGGTGGCGTGTTGCCGTGGGAGCACGCGCAAAACAGCATGCGGTGGTTTGGCCGCGCGGTGGATGAAATCTATGGCAGCACTGAAACCGGTGTGCTGGCCTGGCGCAGCCGTGAGCGCGATGAGCAAACCTGGCGTTTGTTCTCCGGCGTGACGCTGCGCCGTGACGAACAGGATCACTGGTGGGCGCGTTCTGCGATCATCCCCGTCCCGGAAGGTTTAAAGCTGGACGACAAACTGGTGATCACGGCCTGCGGCGGCGTTCGTATCTGTGGGCGGCACGATCGTATCGTCAAAATTGAAGAAAAGCGTATCTCGCTGAGCGAAATTGAGCGCCGCCTGTTGGCCTTGCCGGAGATTGTTGATGCTGCGGCGCTGCAGGTCGTGCGCCCAGAACGCAGTAGCATCGGCGTTGTGCTGGTGCTGGATCCGGCGGTTCAACCGGCGGAGCTGGGCCAACTGAAATATCAGTGGCGCCATGAATTGCTCAAGTGGCTGGAGCCTGTCGCGTTACCGCGTTTCTGGCGCGTGGTTGACGTTATTCCGCACAACAGCCAGAGCAAACGTGCCTGGCCGCAGATACAGGAGTTATTTTATGCTGCCCGTTGAATTAGCCAAACAGCTTGAAGGCCATCAGGCTCAACTGCTGTTAAAAGTGGAGCCCGAGCTGTTCTGGTTCCGCGGCCATTTTCCCGGCCAACCCTTATTACCCGGCGTGGCGCAATTGGAGTGGGTGATGCACTACGGCTGCCAGTTGTTGGCTAACGGGTGGCGGTTTAATCGGGTCGATAATATTAAGTTCCAACATCCTATCGTGCCGGGCAAAATTCTGCGTTTAACGTTGACATGGCAGCCTGAGAAACAGCTGTTGGCCTTTACCTATAGCCTGGCCGAAGGCGAGACGGAAAAAACGGCCAGCAGCGGGAAGATTAACCTATGTCAGTAAAGGCAGCATTCGCGCCCTGTGTGGTGATCCCATGCTACAACCATGGCGCCATGATCGGCCAGGTTCTGGCACGGCTTATGCCGTTTGGGCTGCCCGTATTCATCATTGACGATGGCAGTGACGCCGCTACTCAAACCCAGTTAGCCGCGCTGGCAAGCCAGTATGATGCCGTTACGTTGGTGCGGTTGGCGTGTAATAGCGGTAAAGGGGCGGCCGTTATTCGTGGGTTGGAAGCCGCTGTGGGCGCGGGTTTCACACATGCGCTGCAGGTCGATGCCGATGGCCAGCACCAAATTGAAGACATACCGCGCATGCTGGCTGAAGCGCGCCACTTTCCCCATCAGTTGATTTCGGGCCGGCCATTGTACGATCGTTCGGTGCCGCGTTCTCGCCTGTATGGGCGCTATGTGACGCACGTCTGGGTGTGGATTGAGACGCTCTCATTTTCCCTGAAAGACAGCATGTGTGGCTTTCGCGTGTACCCATTGGCCGAGACGCTGCGCTTGACGTCGCAGCGCAATATCGGCAAACGCATGGATTTTGATACCGAGATCATGGTGCGTTTGTATTGGCAGGGCACCCCCAGCCGCTTTGTCGATACCCGCGTAACATACCCTCCTGACGGGCTCTCCCATTTTGATGCCGTGCGCGACAATCTGCGCATTTCCTGGATGCACACCCGGCTGTTTTTCGGGGCGTTGCCGCGTATCCCGCGGTTGTTGCAACGGCGCCGTCGCCTGCACTGGTCTGCTACCAATGAGCGCAAAGGGCTCGCCGGCATGCGTTTTATGCTGGCGGTCTATCAGTGCCTGGGGCGTAACGTGTTCAGCGTGTTGCTCCGGGGGGTTATTGCATTTTATTGGCTAAGCGGCACGGTACAACGCCGGGCTTCCCAGGCCTGGCTGCGCCAGGTGAAAGCCTATGCGCAACAACAGGCTATCGCGCTGCCGGCCCCGTTGAACAGTTACCGCCACTTTTTACGTTTTGGCCATGCGATGCTGGATAAGGTCGCCAGCTGGCGTGGCGATCTGCGTTGGGGCCAGGACATTGATTTTGCCCCCGGCTCCGGCGCGGTGGTTGAAGCCGGCAGCCATCAGGGCCAACTGATTCTGGCATCCCATCTTGGTGATATCGAAGTTTGCCGGGCGATGGCCAGCCAGGTGCAGGGGCCGGTCATTAATGCGCTGGTGTTTACCGACAATGCGCAACGCTTTAAGCGGGTAATGGAAAGTATCTCTGCGCAGTCTGGGATCAATTTAATCCCGGTCAGCGATATTGGCCCGGATACCGCGATGTTATTGCAGCAAAAGCTGGATGCCGGCGAATGGGTGGCGATCGTCGCCGACCGCACGGCGGTTAACCGCCAGCGTGGTGGTGAGCGCCGGGTGGTCTGGAGTCCGTTTCTTGGGCGCGAAGCGCCTTTCCCGCAAGGGCCGTTTTTGCTGGCGGCAGCGTTACGCTGCCCGGTTTTGCTGATGTTTGCCTTGCGCGAGAATGCGCGGCTGCGGGTCTATTGCGAACGTTTCGCCGATCCCATTCTGTTGCCGAGAGCGACACGCCAACAGGCTCTGCAGGCGGTTGTTGATCGCTATGCCGCGCGGCTGGCGCATTACGCGCTGAAAGCGCCGCTGGACTGGTTTAATTTTTTTGATTTCTGGCGTTTGCCTGCGGCAGAGCCAACCAGGGACAAGGGGGAATAGTGGTTAATGAAGCTCGACTGAGCCATGAAATAGAACTGATCGTATCGTTTCACGATTGCGATCCCATGGGGGTGGTGTGGCACGGCCACTATTTTCGTTTTTTTGAGGTTGCGCGCGAAGCCTTACTCGGCAAGTTCAACTACGGCTACCGGGAAATGAAAGCCTCGGGTTACGTCTGGCCGGTTGTCGACACCCGGGTCAAATATCGCCTTCCCCTGACGTATGAGCAGCATATCCGGGTTCGCGCCACCATTGAAGAGTATGAGAACCGGCTGCGCATCGGCTATGCGATTTTTGATGTGGAAAGCGGGCAACGCACCACCACCGGTTACACCGTGCAGGTCGCCGTGCGGGAAGGCGAACGGGCGTTGAGCTTCGTTTCCCCCGCGATTTTGCTGGATCGTTTGGGAGTCGCCCGATGAAATCTATCTTGTTTGCCTTACTGGCGCTCATGTGCGGCAGCGTACAGGCCGTCACTCTGGAAGCATTACAGCAACGCTTTAGTCACCAGCCGGTGGTGCGCGCCGATTTTACTCAACAGCGCGAAATCAAAGGCATGGCGCGGCCGCTGAAGTCCAGCGGTTCAATGCTGATTGCGCAGGATAAAGGGTTGTGGTGGCATCAGGCCGTGCCTTTTCCCCTCACTTTGGTGCTGGACGAGCGGCGCATGGTGCAAGTGATGAATGGGCAGCCGCCCCAGGTGGTGACCGCTGATAGTAATCCGCAAATGTTTCAGTTCAATCACTTGTTGCGCGCGCTGTTCCAGGCCGATCGCAAGGTGCTGGAGCAGAATTTCACCCTCAGTTTTAGCGATCTCGGCAACCAACGCTGGCGATTAGTGCTTACCCCCATCAGTAGCCCGCTGGATAAATTATTCAACGACATTACGCTCAACGGCGGCGAGTTTCTGGAGGGGATAGATCTCAATGATCGGCAGGGCGACCGGACGCGCATTGCACTGTCTAACCAGCGAATCACGCCACAGGTTTTAAGTGATGAAGAGCGAAAGCGTTTTGAGTTCTAAACGTTGGCGGCGCTACGCCATGCTGTGGGGGCTGTGTTGTTTGGCATGCGTTGCCTTATTGGCGCAACAGTTGCCTCATGCCCGCATCAACAACAGCGTATTAGCCTTATTGCCGAAACAGGCCATGGGCAGTATCCCGCCGGCGCTACAGCAGGGGTTTATGACACGGCTGGATCGCCAACTCATGTGGTTGGTTTCTGCCGGGGAGGAGGCTGATCCGCGGGTGGCGCAATGGTGGCATGAGCATTTACAGCGTCTCGGCGCGCTGCAACGGGTCAGTGGCCCTGTCGATGCGGCTTGGCAACAGCGCTGGGGGCAGTTTGCCTTTGCGCATCGCAACGGCCTCATTGATGACGTGACGCGTGCGCGATTAGCCGATAATGGGCAACAGCAAGCCGATTGGGTGTTGGCGCAGCTTTACTCTGCCTTTGCCGGGGTGAGCAGCCAGGAGATCAATCACGATCCGCTGCTGCTGGTGCGCGGCGCACAGTTGGCGCTGCTGCAGAACGCCAGCCGCATGGGGATTTCGCAGGGCTGGCTTAGCGTGCAGGATACGCACGGGAAAACCTGGTATTTCCTGCATGCCGAACTGAACGGCAGTTCGTTCGATATGGCGCAAAGTCAGCAACTGGTCGCCAGCCTGGCGGCGCTGAACAGCGACTTTCGCGCCGAGTTTCCCGCAGGCGAGGTGCTGACCCGCGGCACCGTGTTATTTAGCGATTATGCCAGCCAACAGGCCAAGAAGGATGTATCCACGCTGGGCGCCGCGACGGTGATCGGTGTGTTGCTGCTGGTGTTATCGGTATTTCGATCGCCGCGGCCGCTGCTGCTTTGCCTGCTGTCAGTGAGTATCGGCGCGGTTGTCGGTACGGTAACCACGCTGGCGTTGTTTGGCGAATTGCATCTGATGACGCTGGTGATGAGCATGAGTATTGTGGGCATTTCCGCCGACTATACGTTGTATTACCTGACCGAGCGTATGGTTCATGGCGCCCAGGTGGCGCCGCTGGAGAGCTTGCGTAAGGTGTTGCCGGCGCTGTTGCTGGCGTTGGGCACCGCAGCGATCGCTTATCTGATCATGGTGTTGGCGCCGTTTCCGGGGCTGCAGCAGTTAGCTGTTTTCGCCGCGTCGGGGCTGACGGCCTCGTGCTTAACCGTGGTGTGCTGGTATCCCTTTCTGGTTAAGGGCCTGCCGGTGCGCCCGGTGCCGGCAATGGCGCTGCTTGGCCGCTGGCTGTTAGCCTGGCGGCGCAACCGCATGGTGCGCATTGGCGTTCCGTTGCTGGCGGCGGCGGTTGCCATTATGGGCGTGTGGCGCCTACAGATTGATGACGATATTGCACAGTTGCAATCGCTGCCGCCGGCGCTGTTGCAACAGGAGCGGCAGATTACCGCGCTGACCGGGCAAAGCGCCGATCAAACCTGGTTTATGGTGTATGGCAGCAGCGAGCAGCAAACGCTGGCTCGCCTTGAACAACTGGTGCCGAAATTAACGCAAGCCCGGCAGCATCAGTGGCTTGATAGTTGGCGCCAATTGCCGCTCGCCTCGCTGGCACGGCAACAACAGGACGCAACGCTCATCGCTGCGGCGACGCCGACGGTGACAGCGCGGCTGCAACAGGCTGGCGTAGAGGTTGCTCCGCCGGATGTGGCGCCGATGCCGGTGACGCCGGCGCAGTGGCTGGCCAGCCCGCTTAGCGAAGGGTGGAACTTGCTTTGGATGAGCCTGCCTGATGGGCAAAGTGGGGTGTTGGTGCCGGTGAGCGGCGTGAAAGCCAGCGATAAACTGAGCGAACTGGCGCAGAGTGTGCCGGGCGTGGCGTGGATCGATCGTAAAGCGACCTTTGATCGGTTGTTCGGCTTTTATCGCGTGATGCTAAGTTGGCTGCTGCTGGCGGCGCTGGGGGCGATCGCTGCCAGCTATATGGCGCGTATGGGGTGGCGGCAGGGGTTGTTGTGCATGATCCCTTCCGTGCTGTCGCTGGGGATAGGGCTGGCGGCGCTGGCGCTGACCGGGCATAGCCTTAATCTATTTTCCTTACTGGCGCTGGTGCTGGTATTGGGGATCGGCATTAATTACACGCTATTTTTCAGCAATCCTCGCGCAACGCCGATGACCGCCTTATTGGCGGTGACGCTGGCGATGTGCACCACCTTATTAACGTTGGGCATGCTGGTATTCAGTAGCACACAGGCCATTAGCAGCTTTGGCATCGTGTTGTGCAGCGGTATTTTCACCGCATTCCTGTTATCGCCCTTGGCGCTGCCATCTTCAAAGGGAAAACGGAAATGAAAAAAATAACAACAGGGATGATCCTGCTCTGTTCGCTGTGTCTCGCTGCCTGTGCCGGCAAACCGAATAATACCCGCCCGCAGGCCTGGCTAAAGCCGGGGGTTAAGGTCACCCTCCCAGCGCCGGCGATGGTGCCGCCGGTCAATGAACAGCAGTTGCTGACCGGCAGCTTCAAAGGGCAGCAGCAATCGTTGCTGGTGTTGTTAAATGCCGATGAACACCAGCTCTCGCTCGCTGGGCTTTCGTCATTGGGCATCCGCCTGTTCCGCATCACTTACGATGAACATGGCATTCACACCGAGCAGTCCATCGTGCTGCCGGATATGCCGCCGGCCAGCCAGGTGCTGGCGGACATTATGCTGAGCCACTGGCCCGTAAGCGCCTGGCGGCCCCAGTTGCCCAAAGGTTGGCTGCTTGAGGACCGTGGCGACCAGCGCGTGTTGCTTGATGCCGACGGCAATGTGGTAACCGAGATTCAGTATATGAATCGCAACGGCCGCCGGGAGCCCATCAGCGTGCGCCAGCGGGTGTTTGGCTATCACATCGTTATTCAGTCTCTGGACAGTTAATATGATCATTATCTCTGCCGTCGGCATGCTCAATGCGCTGGGCAATCATCCGGATGAAATCGCCGCCAATCTGGCGATAGGGCACGCGCCGGGTATGGGGCCTGACGATGGCTGGCTGGTGCAGGGCAAACCGTGCTGGGTGGGCAAAGTGACTGCCCGCCTGCCGTGTATTCCCGAAGCATTGGCCGAACATCAGAGCCGCAATAATCAACTGCTGCTGGCAGCGCTGGCGCAGATTCGTGAGCACGTGGATGCAGCAATCGCCAAAGTGGGCGCCGATCGCGTTGCGGTTATTTTGGGCACCAGTACCTCTGGGCTGGATGAGGCGGATCGCTATGTTAGCCAGCAATCGGCCGGCTATCGCTACACACAGCAGGAGTTAGGCGATCCGTCGCGCTTTCTGGCCGCTTTCCTCGGTTTGAGCGGGCCGGCGTATACATTGTCGACAGCCTGTTCATCCAGCTCCCGGGCGATTATCAGCGGCCAACGTCTGATTGATGCCGGCCTGGCCGATGTGGCGATCGTTGGCGGTGCGGATACGCTTAGCCGCATGCCGCTAAACGGTTTCAACAGCCTGGAATCGCTTTCCTCTGCACGCTGCCTGCCGTTTAGCAAACAGCGCACCGGCATCACCATTGGCGAAGGGGCGGCATTAATGCTATTGGAGCGTGGCGATCGTGGTATCGCCGTGCTGGGTGTAGGTGAGTCTTCCGATGCCTGGCATATGTCTGCGCCGCACCCGGAAGGCGCCGGGGCTATCCGGGCGATCGAAATGGCTTTGCAACAGGCGCAGTTGCAGCCACAGGACGTCGGCTACATTAATCTGCACGGCACCGCGACCCGGTTAAACGATCAGATTGAATCCCGTGTGATAAATGCGATTTTTGGCTCGGCCATCCCCAGCAGCTCTACTAAACATCTGACTGGCCATATGCTGGGCGCCGCCGGCATTGGCGAAGCGGCGCTCTGCTGGCTGTTGCTGGCACGCGAAATGCGATTGCCGCCGCAGGATTTTTCACAATGCGAGCCCGACGATGCGTTGCCGCCCTGCGGCCTGCTGCGCGCGCCGGCCCGGCTTGAACGGCCGGTGATCCTTTCAAACTCGTTTGCATTCGGCGGGAATAATGCCTGCCTGCTGGTAGGAACTGTTGATGGCTGATTATTTCCCGGCTGCACATTATCTTCCCCACGCTGCGCCGATGGTGCTGGTGGAACGCGTCATTCAGGTGGATGACAACGGCGCGCATTGCCGCAGCCAAGTGAGCCGTTGCGGCGCATTGGCGCCGTTTCTAAACCCGGACGGGCATCTGGCCGCCTGGTTCGGTATTGAAATTATTGCCCAGACCATCGGCGTTTGGTCGGGCTGGCATGGTCAGCAGCAGGGCTTGCCGCCCCGTCCCGGCATGTTGCTCGGTGGGCGGGGGTACCGCTGCCAGCGCGCGTTCTTCCCGGCCAACAGCGTGCTGGATATCAAAGTGGCGTTGCTGATGCGTGATGAAAAAATGGGAAGTTTTGACGGCGAAATTTTTATTGATGGTGAGCGCTATGCCAGTGGCCGGTTGAATACCTATCAGCCAGATGAATTTGAATTACAAAAACTTTTACAACAGGGTAAACAAGCATGAAGCGTTCCGTATTAATCACGGGAGCCAGTAAAGGAATCGGCCGGGCTATTGCGCTGCGGCTTGCGGCTGATGGTTTTACCGTGGTGGTGCATTATCACCGTGATTTGGCGGGAGCCACCGAGACACTGGGCCAGATCGAACAACGTGGCGGCACAGGGCGGATCCTCGGGTTTGATATTGCTCTGCGTGAACAGTGCCGGGAGCGGATTGAACAGGATATCGACGCTCACGGCGCTTATTACGGCGTGGTTAATAATGCCGGGATCACCCGTGACGGCGCATTCCCTGCGCTGGATGCCGATGCCTGGGATAGCGTCATCCATACCAACCTCGACAGCTTTTACAATGTGATCCATCCCTGCGTCATGCCGATGATTGGGCTGCGCCGCGGCGGCCGGATTATTACGCTCTCTTCGGTTTCCGGCATGATGGGCAACCGTGGGCAGGTGAATTACAGCGCAGCGAAGGCGGGCATCATCGGCGCTACCAAAGCGCTGGCGATTGAACTGGCGAAGCGTCATATCACCGTCAATTGCATCGCCCCTGGGTTAATTGATACCGGCATGGTTCAAATGGCGCCGGCGGCGATGGATGAGGCCATGAAGATGATCCCCATGAAGCGCATGGGGCAGGCGGATGAAGTTGCCGGCCTGGCCGGCTATCTGATGTCTGATATCGCCGGCTATGTCACTCGCCAGGTGATTTCCATTAACGGAGGAATGTTATGATGCGGCGTGTAGTGATCACCGGGATGGGGGGCGTGACCGCGTTCGGCAATGATTGGGGCAGCGTATCCGCCGGGCTGCTGGCCGGGCGCAATGCCGTGCGCAACATGCCGGAGTGGCAGGTGTATGACGGGCTGCATACGCTGCTTGGCGCGCCGATTGATCATTTCAGCCTGCCGGAACACTATACCCGGAAACGTATTCGCTCAATGGGGCGCGTATCGCTGCTGGCCACCCGGGCCTGTGAGTTGGCACTGGAGCAGGCAGGTTTGCTCGGCCATCCGGTGTTGACCAACGGTGAAACCGGCATCGCCTATGGCTCGTCTACCGGCAGCACCGGCCCGGTAAGCGAGTTCGCCACCATGTTGACGGAAAAGCATACCAACAACATTACCGGTACGACCTATGTGCAAATGATGCCGCACACGACGGCGGTCAATGCCGGGCTGTTTTTTGGCCTGCGTGGGCGAGTGATCCCCACTTCCAGCGCCTGTACTTCTGGCAGCCAGGCGATAGGCTACGCCTGGGAAGCGATTCGCCACGGTTATCAGACCATTATGGTCGCCGGCGGAGCGGAAGAGCTCTGTCCTTCTGAGGCGGCGGTTTTTGACACCTTGTTCGCCACCAGCCAGCGTAACGATGCGCCGCATACCACGCCGTCGCCTTTTGATGCGAAACGTGATGGGTTGGTGATCGGCGAGGGGGCGGGAACGTTGATCCTTGAAGAGCTTGAGCACGCACAGGCGCGCGGTGCGACGATCTACGCTGAACTGGTTGGCTTCCATACTAATTGCGATGCCGCCCACATTACGCAACCGCAACGCGAGACCATGCAACTCTGTATTGAAGGTGCGCTGCGTTGTGCGGGCCTGCAACCGGCCGATATCGGCTATATCAGTGCGCATGGCACGGCCACCGACCGTGGCGATGTTGCCGAGAGCCAGGCGACCGCCGCGGTGTATGGCGCAGCGACGCCGATTTCGTCGTTGAAAAGCTATTTTGGCCATACGCTCGGCGCCTGTGGCGCGCTGGAGGCCTGGATGAGCATAGAGATGATGCGTGCTGGCTGGTTTGCCCCAACGATTAATCTGTCGCAGCCGGCGCAGGATTGCGGTGAGCTGGACTACATCATGCATGAGCCGCGCCGCGTTGAGACGGATTTTATCCAGTCGAATAACTTTGCTTTTGGCGGCATCAATACTTCGCTGATATTCCGCCGCTGGGCGGCATAAACATCCATAGATGGAGCGGGGCGAACGGCCCCGCCTTTCATTGGGCACCAGGCCGCGCCCATCATCGCCCCTCGCTGTAACAGATCGTCCTGTCAACCCACCCGTTTTTATACTTTTTTTACAGCCCGCAGCGCTATTTTTTCATCTTCTTTTTACCCCTCACCCTAGACTCCCTCTATCCAAAATCACACCTGTGGGGGTGTCTTGTGAATATCAGCGTTATTGGCGGTGGGCTATTGGTGCTGCTGCTATTGGGCTACCTGGTTTACGCCCTGTTCAATGCGGAGGATTTCTGATGGCGGCACAGGCGTTTTTATTGACCGCCAGCTTCCTGCTGGCGCTATTGGTGCTTGCGCAGCCGTTGGGGCGCTTTTTGGCGCGCCTGATCGAAGGCGAACCCTTGCCGGTGGCGCGGCCGCTTGAACGCGTGCTGTGGCGCTGCTGTGGCGCCGGCAACCAGGCGGAAATGAACGGCTGGCAGTATGCGCTGGCCATTTTGCTGTTCAACCTGTTCGGCCTGTTGTTGCTGTTTGCGCTGCTGATCGCGCAGGGCGCGCTGCCGCTCAATCCGCAGGGGATGCCGGGGCTGTCATGGCACCTGGCGTTGAATACCGCCGTCAGCTTTGTCACCAACACTAACTGGCAGGCCTACAGCGGTGAAAATACCCTGAGCTATTTCAGCCAGATGGCTGGGTTGACCGTGCAAAACTTCCTGTCGGCCGCCAGCGGCATTGCCGTGGCCTTTGCGCTGATCCGCGCGCTAACCCGCCAGGGCAGCGCCACCGTCGGCAACGCCTGGCTGGATATCCTGCGTATCACGCTGTATGTGTTGCTGCCGCTTTCCCTGCTGCTGGCGCTGTTTTTTGTCAGCCAGGGCGTGTTGCAGAACCTGCAGCCGTACCTGCATCTGCAAACGCTGGAGGGCGCAGCGCAGGTGTTGCCTATGGGGCCGGTGGCCTCGCAGGAGGCGATTAAAATGCTGGGCACCAACGGCGGCGGCTTCTTTGGCGCCAACTCCGCCCATCCGTTTGAAAACCCAACGGCGCTGACCAACATGGTGCAGATGCTGGCGACGTTCCTGATCCCCTGTGCCCTGTGCCTGGCCTTTGGCCAACTGGCCGGTGAAAACCGCCAGGGCCACGCGCTGCTGTGGGCGATGAGCCTGATCTTCGTGGTGGCGGTCGCGGCGGTGATGGCCGCCGAACTGGCGGGCAACCCGCACCTCTCGGCGCTGGGCGGCGCAAGCAACATCAATATGGAAGGCAAAGAGGCACGCTTCGGCATTCTCGCCAGCAGCCTGTTTAACGTGGTGACCACCGCCGCCTCCTGCGGCGCGGTGAACGCCATGCTGGATTCATTCACCGCGCTGGGCGGCATGGTGCCGATGTGGCTGATACAGATAGGCGAGGTGGTGTTCGGCGGCGTCGGCTCCGGCCTGTACGGCATGCTGCTGTTCGTGTTGCTGACGGTGTTTATCGCTGGGCTGATGATCGGCCGCACGCCGGAATACCTCGGCAAGAAGATCGACGTGTACGAGATGAAAATGACCGCGCTGGCGATCCTGATCACTCCAACGCTGGTCTTGCTGGGCAGCGCATTGGCGATCGCCACCGCCGCTGGGCGTGCCGGGATCCTGAACCCCGGCGCGCATGGGCTGAGCGAGGTGCTGTACGCCGTATCCTCCGCCGCCAACAACAACGGCAGCGCGTTCGCTGGGCTGAGCGTCAACACCCCGTTTTATAACCTGCTGCTGGCGTTCGCCATGTTGGTCGGCCGCTTCGGGGTGATCGTCCCGGTATTGATGATTGCCGGTTCACTGAGCGTGAAACCGCGGCAGCCAGTGGGCAATGGCACCCTGTCAACCTATGGGCCGCTGTTTATTGGCCTGCTGATCGGCACGGTGTTGCTGGTGGGCGCACTGACCTTCATTCCGGCGCTGGCGCTGGGGCCGGTGGCCGAGCATTTACAGCATTGGCTGGCTAACTGATCACCGTTATCAAGAGAGAGAAAATCGATGACACGCACACAACGCGCACTGTTTGAGCCTGCTCTGGTGCGCCGCGCATTATTCGACGCGGTGAAAAAACTCGATCCGCGCGTGCAATGGCGCAACCCGGTGATGTTCGTGGTGTATCTCGGCAGCATTCTGACCAGCGGTATTTGGTTGGCGATGCTGACCGGCAACGCCGAGGGCGATGCCGCCTTCACCGGCAGCATTGCATTATGGCTATGGTTCACCGTGCTGTTCGCCAACATGGCCGAAGCGCTGGCGGAAGGGCGCAGCAAGGCGCAGGCGGAAAGCCTGAAAGGCACGAAAAAAACCCGCTGGGCGAAAAAACTGGCCTCGCCGGACCGTGAAGGCGCCAGCCAAAAGGTGCCGGCGGAAAGCCTGCGTAAAGGCGACGTGGTGCTGGTGGAAGCCGGCGATACCATTCCCTGCGACGGCGAAGTGCTGGAAGGGGGCGCGTCGGTGGATGAAAGCGCCATCACCGGCGAATCGGCCCCGGTGATCCGCGAATCCGGCGGCGATTTTTCATCGGTGACCGGCGGGACCCGCGTACTGTCCGACTGGCTGGTGGTGCAGTGCAGCGTCAACCCCGGCGAAACCTTCCTTGACCGGATGATCGCCATGGTGGAAGGGGCCAAACGCCGTAAAACGCCGAACGAAGTGGCGCTGACCATTCTGTTGGTGGCGTTGACCATCGTGTTCGTGTTGGCCACCGCAACGTTGCTGCCGTTTTCCGCTTACAGCGTGGCGGCGGCGGGCAGCGGCACGGTGGTAAGCATTACGGTGCTGGTGGCGCTGCTGGTGTGCCTGATCCCCACCACTATCGGCGGGCTGTTGTCCGCCATCGGTGTGGCCGGGATGAGCCGTATGCTGGGCGCCAATGTGATCGCCACCAGCGGGCGAGCGGTAGAGGCTGCCGGCGACGTGGACGTGCTGCTGCTGGATAAGACCGGCACCATCACCCTTGGCAACCGCCAGGCCTCGTCGTTCCTGCCGGCACCGGGCGTGGAAGAACAGGCGCTGGCAGATGCCGCGCAGTTGGCTTCGCTGGTGGATGAAACCCCGGAAGGGCGCAGCATCGTGGTGCTGGCCAAACAGCGCTTTAACCTGCGCGAGCGCGACCTGCACACGCTGAACGCCACCTTCGTGCCGTTTTCCGCCCAGACCCGGATGAGCGGCGTCAACGTGCAACAACGGGCGATCCGCAAAGGCGCGGTGGATGCCATCCGCAAATACGTGGAGTCCAACCAGGGGCACTTCCCGCCAGCGGTCGATAACCTGGTGGAAAGCGTGGCGCGCAGCGGCGGCACCCCGCTGGTGGTGGCCGAAGGGCCGCGGGTGCTGGGGGTGGTCGCGCTAAAAGACATTGTCAAAGGCGGTATTAAGGAACGCTTTGCCGAACTGCGCAAAATGGGCATTAAAACGGTGATGATCACCGGCGATAACCGGCTGACCGCCGCCGCGATTGCCGCCGAAGCCGGGGTGGACGATTTTCTGGCCGAGGCCACGCCGGAAGCCAAGCTGGCGCTGATCCGCCAGTACCAGGCGGAAGGGCGGCTGGTGGCGATGACCGGCGACGGCACCAATGATGCGCCGGCGCTGGCGCAGGCCGATGTCGCGGTGGCGATGAACTCCGGCACCCAGGCGGCGAAGGAAGCGGGCAACATGGTTGATTTGGACTCCAACCCCACCAAGCTGATCGAAGTGGTGCACATCGGTAAACAAATGCTGATGACGCGCGGTTCGCTGACCACTTTCAGCATCGCCAACGACGTGGCGAAGTATTTCGCCATTATTCCGGCGGCGTTCGCCGCCACCTATCCGCAGTTGAACGCGCTGAATGTGATGGGGCTGCATTCACCGGCTTCGGCTATCCTGTCGGCGGTGATCTTCAACGCGCTGGTGATCGTTTTTCTGATCCCGCTGGCGCTGAAAGGGGTGAGCTATCAGGCAATGAGCGCGGCGGCGCTGCTGCGGCGCAATTTATGGCTGTACGGTGTCGGCGGCCTGCTGGTGCCGTTTGCCGGCATTAAGCTGGTCGATCTGTTGCTGGTTGGCCTGCATCTCGCGGGTTAAGATAACGAGGAAATCATGATGGCTTATTTACGTCCTGCGTTGGTGATGCTGGTTGTGCTGGCGCTGCTCACCGGTATCGCCTACCCGCTGTTGACGACCGGGCTGGCGCAACTGCTGTTTGCCGAGCGCGCCAAGGGTTCGCTGCTGTACCAAGGGGGCCGGGTGGCCGGCTCGGCGTTAATCGGCCAACCGTTTAGCCGGCCGGGGTATTTCTGGAGCCGGCCGTCGGCCACCGCCGATTCCGCCTATAATGCGCTGGCTTCGGGCGGCAGTAACCTGGCCGCCAGCAACCCGGCGTTAGACCAGGCCGTCAGCGCGCGTGCGGCCGCGTTGCGCCAGGCGAACCCGGCGATGCAGGGGCCAATCCCGGTCGATTTGCTCACCGCATCGGCCAGCGGGCTGGATCCGCAAATCTCGCTGGCGGCGGCGCACTATCAGGCGGCCCGCGTAGCGAGCGCCCGCCACCTGCCGCCTGCCACGGTGGCGAAACTGATTGAACAGCACACCGTGCGCGCCACCCCTGGCTTTATGGGCGAAACGGTGGTTAATGTGTTGTCATTGAACATGGCGCTGGATGCGTTGAAATAATCGCGCCGCCCCGGCAGGGGGCAATACCCCGGGGCTGATATCTTGGCCCCGTTTTGCGTTAAGCATAAAGGAACAGCGATGGTAGAGCAGGAACCGCAACGCCCCGATCCCGACAGCCTGCTGGCGGTGGCGAATGAAACGCCGCGCGGCCGGCTGAAGGTGTTTTTCGGCGCTTGCGCCGGCGTGGGGAAAACCTATGCCATGCTGCAGGAAGCGCAGCGCCAGCGCGCCCAGGGATTGGATGTGCTGGTGGGGGTGGTGGAAACCCACGGTCGCCGCGAAACGGCCGCGTTGTTGGCCGGGCTGGCGCAGTTGCCGCCAAAGCGTATTCGCCACCGCGGGCGGGTGCTGGCGGCATTCGATCTGGACGCGGCGCTGGCTCGCCGCCCGGCGCTGATCCTGATCGACGAGCTGGCCTACAGCAACCCGCAGGGTTCACGCCACCCCAAACGTTGGCAGGACGTGGAAGAGCTGCTGGATGCCGGCATCGACGTGCTGACCACGGTCAATGTGCAGCATTTGGAAAGCCTGAATGACGTGGTCGGCGGCGTGACCGGGGTGCAGATCCGTGAAACGGTGCCCGACCACGTCTTTGACGAGGCGGCGGAGGTGGTGCTGGTGGATTTGCCGCCGGACGATCTGCGCCAGCGCTTGAACGAAGGCAAAGTGTATATCCCCGGCCAGGCCGAGCGCGCCATCGAGCACTTTTTCCGCAAGGGCAACCTGATCGCCCTGCGTGAGCTGGCGCTGCGCCGCACCGCCGATCGGGTGGATGAGCAGATGCGCGCCTTCCGCGATCCGCTCGGCCAGGACAAGGTTTGGCACACCCGCGACAGCATTTTGCTGTGCATCGGGCCGGGCGGCGGCAATGAAAAGCTGGTGCGTATCGCCGCCCGCCTGGCCGCGCGGCTTGGCTGCCAGTGGCACGCGGTGTATGTGGAAACGCCGCAGCTGCATCGCCTGCCGGAAAGCCAGCGCCGCGCTGTGCTGCGGGCGCTGAAGCTGGCGCAGGATCTGTCGGCAGAGACGGCGACCCTGGCCGATCCCAGCGTAGAGCGTGCGGTGCTGCGTTATGCCCGTGAGCATAATTTGGGCAAGATAGTGATTGGCCGGCGGCCCGAACGGCGTTGGCCGCTGCGCCGCCGCTTTGCCGATCGGCTCGCCAGGCTCGGCCCAGATGTTGATCTGCTGGTGGTGGCGCTGGAGGAAACCCGCACGCCGCCGCCGGTGAAGGAAGCCGATAGCCGCCCGATGGGCGACAAATGGCGCGTTCAACTGCGTGGCTGTGCGGTGGCGTTTGCGCTGTGCGCGTTGATCACGCTGTTTTTCCAGTGGCTGCTGCCGGGCTTTGACCAGGCCAACCTGGTGATGGTGTATCTGCTCGGCGTGGTGATTATCGCGCTGTTGTTCGGCCGCTGGCCTTCGGTGCTGGCGGCCGTGATTAACGTTGCCAGCTTCGATCTGTTTTTCGTCCAGCCTGAATGGTCGTTTTCGGTCAGCGATGTACAATACCTGCTGACGTTCGGCGTGATGCTGATCGTGGGCATCACCGTCGGCAACCTGACCGCCGGGGTGCGCTACCAGGCGCGGGTTGCCCGCTACCGCGAGCAGCGTGCCCGCTATCTGTATGAAATGTCGCACGGCCTGAGCCAATCGCTGACCGCGGCGGATATCGCCAAAACCAGCAGCCATTTTCTGGCCAGCAGCTTTCAGGCCAAGGCCGCGCTGCTGTTGCCGCAGGAAGACGGCCGCTTGCAGCCGCAGGGCGGCGAGAACAGCCTGCAGGCGGTGGATGAAGCGATCGCCCGTTGGAGCTTTGATAAAGGCCAGCCGGCCGGCGCCGGCACTGATACCCTGCCGGCGTTGCCTTACCAACTGTTGCCGCTGCGTGCCTCGCAGCACACCTTCGGCCTGCTGGCGATCGAGCCACAAAGCCTGCGCCAGTTGATGGTGCCGGAGCAGCAGCGCCTGTTGCAGACCTTCACCGTGCTGATCGCCAGTGCGCTGGAGCGCTTGCATCTGGCGCACAGCGCGGAACAGGCGCGGCTGGATACGGAGCGCGAACAGCTGCGCAATTCACTGTTGGCGGCGCTGTCCCATGATTTGCGCACACCGCTGACGGTGCTGTTGGGCCAGGCCGAACTGCTGGCGCAGGCCCTGGTGGCGGAAGGTTCGCCCCAGGCGCATCAGGCCGGCCAGATGCGCCAGCAGGTGCTTAGCACCACCCGGCTGGTGAATAACCTGCTGGACATGGCGCGCCTGCAGTCCGGCGGTTTTAGCCTGCGCAAAGAGTGGCAATCGCTGGAAGAGATCGTCGGCGCCGCGCTGCATATGCTTGAACCGCTGCTTAACCCGCGCCAGATCAAGGTGGACCTGCCGGCGCCCATGGTGCTGATCAATTGCGACGGCAGCCTGCTGGAGCGGGTGTTTAGCAACCTGCTGGAAAATGCCATCAAGTATGCCGGCCCCGATGCTATGATGGGCATCCGCGCCCGCGTGCAGCCAGGCTGGCTGGCGGTGGAGGTCTGGGACAACGGCCCCGGCATCCCGCCGGAGCAGGTGCAGCAGATTTTCGATAAGTTCGCCCGCGGCAACAAAGAGTCGGCGATCCCCGGCGTCGGCCTGGGGCTGGCGATTTGCCGTGCGATTGTTGAAATACACGGTGGGCGCATTTGGGCGGAAAACGGCGCCAACGGCGGCGCCAGCTTCAACTTCCGCCTGCCGTTGGAAACACCGCCGCTGATGGATGAGGAACGTTTTGATTTGCCATAACGCCGAAGGGGACCTGTGACCAGCACGCCAACCAATATTCTGATTGTCGAAGACGAGAAAGAGATCCGCCGCTTCGTGCGCACCGCGCTGGAAAACGAAGGGCTGCGGGTGTTTGAGAGCGAAACGCTGCAGCGCGGCCTGATCGAGGCCGGTACGCGTAAGCCGGATCTGATTATTCTTGATCTGGGGTTGCCGGACGGCGACGGGGTGAGCTATATCCGCGATCTGCGCCAGTGGAGCGCCATCCCGGTGATTGTGCTGTCGGCGCGCCATGCTGAAGAAGACAAAATCGCCGCATTGGACGCCGGGGCGGATGATTATCTTAGCAAGCCGTTCGGCATCGGCGAACTGCTGGCCAGAGTTCGGGTGGCGCTGCGCCGCCATGCTGGCAGCCAGCAGGAAAGCCCGCTGGTGACGTTTTCGCAGGTGACGGTGGACTTAATCAACCGCCAGGTGCAGCGCAACGGCGAAGCGCTGCACCTGACGCCGATTGAGTTTCGCCTGCTGGCCGAACTGCTGGCCAACCCCGGCAAGGTGATCACGCAGCGCCAGTTGCTAAGCCACGTTTGGGGGCCAAACTACGTGGAACACAGCCACTATCTGCGCATCTACATGGGCCACCTGCGCCAGAAGCTGGAAGACGATCCGGCGCGGCCCCGCCATCTGCTGACGGAAACCGGCGTCGGTTACCGTTTCATGCCTTAGCGGTTCACCACCCGCGCCGGCAGCGCCACCACCAGCAGTGAACTGAGCAGCAGGCAGGCGGCGAAGGCCCACAGCGCGCCGCTGCCGCTGCCGGTCAGATCAATAGCCAACCCCATCAGCGAATTACTCACCAGCCCGGCAATGTTGGCCAGCGAGCAGGCCAGGGCAAAGCCGGTGGCCGCCGCCGCGCCGCGCAAGAAGGTGGCCGGCAGGCTGAAGAACACCGGCACCGCGCCGATAATCGTCGCCTGCGCCACGGAAAACAGCAGTACGGTGGCGAAGACGTTATGGGTGAAAAAGGTGCTGGCGGCCATGGCGGCGGCGCCAATCCAGAACGGTGCGATGATATGCCAGCGCCGTTCGCGGTGGCGATCGGAACTGGCGCCGATCAGCAGCATGCCAAGCAATGCCGCGATGCTTGGGATGGCGGTCAGCATCCCGATGTGGGTGATGTCCGCCACCCCGGCGGTTTTGATAAACGAAGGCATCCAGAAGCCCATGGCATAGGCGCTGAGCAGTATCGAAAAATCAATCCCGCCGAGCATCCACACTTTGAGGTTGAAAAAGCCGTCGCGAAAGCGGTGGTTGGTGTGGTCGGTTTCGGCCTCATCGCGCTTCAGATCGCTGGCTAACTGCTCTTTTTCTTCGGTGTTCAGCCAACTCACCTGCTGGTAACGGTCCGGCAGCATCCAGAAGGTCATGATACCCAGCAGCACGCTCGGCAGGCCCTCAAGCAGGAACAGCCACTGCCAGCCGTGCAGGCCGTGGCGCATATCGAAATGCCCCATGATCCAGCCGGACAGCGGCCCGCCGATCACGCTCGACAGCGGCAGCCCCAGCATAAACAGCGCGATGATGCGGCCACGGCGCCAACTGGGGAACCACATGGTCAGATAGAACAGCACGCCCGGCAGGAAGCCGGCTTCGGCAACGCCGAGCAGGAAGCGGATAACGTAAAACTGCATCGGCGTAGTGACAAACATGGTGGCGGTGGAAAGCAGCCCCCAACTGATCATGATGCGGGCAATCCACAGCCGGGCGCCGACGCGCTGCAGCACCAGGTTGCTCGGCACTTCGAACAGAATATAACCGACGAAAAACAGCCCGGCGCCCAAACCGAAGGCTGCTTCGCTCAACGCCAACTGATCGGCCATTTGCAGCTTGGCCAGGCCCACATTGATGCGGTCAAGGTAAGCGGCCAGGTAACACAGGCAGAGAAACGGGATCAGTCTCCAGGTGATTTTGCGGTACAGCAACGGCGATGTTGCGTGCGCTTCCTGAGAAGGGCGTGGGTATGCAATAGCCATGTTTACATCTCCGGCAATGGCAGTCTGGATCCCCCGGCGGACAGGGAGCGATCTGCAGGTGAATGTGTTCCGCCTGGGGGCGGATAAGGCGCGTTATAACAGCCCGCGCCTGGATTTACATCAGTTTCCGGCGCGATGTGCCGGGTAGCCAATGGGGCGGTTACGCCTGCGCCAGGGTGGCCAAATAGTCGAGGGCTTCCTGCCGGCTAACCACGTCGCCATACTTGCTGTCGATATCGAACAGGTTGGCCTCATGCGGGGCCGGATGGCGATCGCCGACGCATTCACGCACGACAATGGTGCGAAAGCCGTGCTGCACGGCATCAACGGCGCTGGCGCGAATGCAGCCGCTGGTGGAGCAGCCGGCCAGCAGCAGCGTATCAATACCCTGCGTATGCAAGAGGGAAGCCAAAGCGGTGCCGAAAAAGGCGCTGGCGTATTGTTTGCTGATCACCAGCTCTTCCGGCAAAGGGGTGACGCTTTCGCAGAAGGCGGCCTGCGGGTTGCCTTCCACCATGCTTTTCATCACCGGCGCCTTTTGTACCCACCTGCCGCCGTCGGCGAAATGAGGGGGATGATAGCGGATATTGGTATGAATAACCGGTATTTCCGCACTGCGCGCCGCAGCCAGCAGCACGGCCGCGTGTTCCACGGCGCTGACCACGCCAGGGGCAAACAGCGGTGCGCCGGGCGTGGTGTAGCCCTGCATAAAATCGATCACCAGCAGTGCCGGGCGCAGGCCAAAACCAATGCGGTTGCCCCACACGCCCTGATAATTTGCCTGTGGATCGCTCATTTGGCCTGCCCCCCGTGTTGCGCCTGCAGCGGAAAATCGCCTAACGCGGCGAAAAAGCCGTCAAAGTCGTCCCAGGGGATCATATGCCCGGCGTCTGGCACGTGGCGCACCGCCAGCGACGGCAGCAGCGCGCACAGCTCGGCCTGATCGTCGGGCTGGATCACGCCGCCTTTGCCCGCCACCATCAGCAGGGCCGGCTGCGTCACCGCCGGCAAATCCCGATGGAAATCCACCTCGTGGAAATCGTGATAGGCTTTGACGATCGCCGGTTCATAGCAGGTGTGCAGCCATTCGGCGCGCAGCCGCAGCTGTTCTTCCGTCCAGGTGGGGCAGTATTCGCGCATGGCGTCGGCATCCATCCCCTGCAGCGATTGGCGGATGGAATCGACGTACCAGGGCAGTTTGCCCGGATAGGCCCGCCGCCCCGGCCCGGAGACCGGCGGATCGATCAGCGTCAGGCTTTTTACCCCGGCCGGGTGGCGCACGGCGGCGCGCAGGATAAAGCGCGCGCCCATCGAATGCCCCATCAGGTGGTATTCCTCCAGCCCGACTGCCGCGGCGAATGCGCTGATATCGCCGGCGCAGGCATCGGTGCCGTAATCCAGCGCCGGGCCGCTGGCGGACAGCCCGCGGCCGCGCACGTCCAGCACCCAGGTGTCATAGCGTTCGGCCAGGCGTTCGGCCACAAAGCCCCAGGTAATCGCCGGGCTGGTGATGCCGGGGATCAGCAGCAGCGCCGGGCCTTTGCCGCCGTAGCGCAGATAGTGCTGGCGGATGCCGTTGGCGGTTACGTTGCCGCCGTACAGAAACTGGCTCATGCGGCGCTCTCCGTTTTCAGCGGCTGTGCGTACAGATCATAGCCATACACCCAGGCCGGATCTTCCTGGGTGCGCAGGAAGGTATTGGCGTTCGACACCGCCTGTACGCGCGAAGCGCGCTCTTTGCGGTTGGCTTCGTACAGCCGAAAGGCGGTGGTGAAATCCGCCAGGCCGGTTTCCGCCAGGCAGCGCGCCAGCATGGCGCCGTCTTCAATCGCCATCGCCGCGCCCTGTGCCATATGCGGCTTCATCGGGTGGCAGGCGTCGCCCAGCAGTACCAGCCGGCCCTGGCTCCACAACGGCAGCGGCTTGCGGTTAAGCAACGGCCATTTGGTCACCTGTTCACTGCAGGCGATCAGCGCCTGCACCGTCGGGTGGTAGCCGGCGAACGCGTCGTACATCTCTTGCTGACTGCTGTCGACGTAGCTGCCCTGGAAATCCCAGGCCGGGTGCGGCACCCCGCTGACGTAGTAGTATTCATCGCGGCGGGCGGTGGTGTAATAAACCATCAGGTGACGATCTTCCGACCACCACTTCACGCAGTCTTCGAAGCGCAAATCATACTTCGCCAACTGGCTGGCGCTGATCATCGCGCGATGCGCTACCCAGCCGCTGTAGGTCGGCGCTTCCACGCCCAGCAGGTGCTCGCGGATTTTCGAGTTGATGCCATCGGCGCCGATGACGATATCTGCCCGTGCCTCGCTGCCGTCGCTAAAGCGCAGGTGCACATCGCTGCCGTTATCGTCCACCTGCTGTAAACATTTGCCGAAATGCACGCTGCCGGGGGTGAGGGCGGTCATCTGCAGGGCTTGCAGATCGCCGCGGTGCACGGTGACATAGGCGGCGCCGTAGTGCTGGCGGGCGTAGTCGCCCAGGGGGATACGGGCCAGATAGTCGCCGCTTTGCGCCTCGCGGCTGAACCAGAAATCAGGGTGGGATGCCATCTGCTCCAGCGCCTTTTCAATCCCCATGCGGCGAAAGATCTTCAGCACGTTTGGCCCCATATGGATGCCGGCGCCCAGCCGTGAAAACGCCGGGCTTTGCTCGTAGACATCCACCTTAAATCCCGCTTTCTGTAACAGCGCCGCCGCCGCCGCGCCGCCTAACCCCGCGCCGATTACTGCGATCCGTTGATTACTGCTCATAGCCCATCCTCATCGTGAGCGTGTTCACCTGTGACTCGGGTTTTATTAAGTAGATATTTAAAGTGTACACACTGTAAATAATCGTGTTAACAAAAGGATTCATCAGGTTATTGTCACGCTTGTTTTTGTTAAATTAACGTTATACCCATTGCTGTATGCGGATAAAATAGGATTTTCTTATGCGTGGTTATCGCGTGTTGCATTTGGTGAATGAGTTGGCCTATAAGTTAATTAAAGCGTATTCACTTTAATTTGTTGTTAATTTAAGCAGTGTGCGGCGGTGGTTACCCAAACCGTTACGAGGAGAACGACATGGCAGTGAACGACAGCCAGTTAGGGCAAATGTTTGAGCAGGTGCTGGGATTGTCCCGGGTTGATGCCACGCAAAGCGTAGCGATACTGAAAAGCCACTATTCCGATCCGCGCACGGTGCGTGCGGCCACCGACGCCGCGCTGCGGCTTGGCGCCAAGGTGTATACCGTGGAATTGCCGGCCTTCAACCATACCCGGGCGATGGGCAACGACATGACGGCCTGGTGCGGCGACACCGCGCTGACCGGCAATACCGCGGCGCAGCGGGCGCTGGAAGCGGCGGATCTGATTGTCGATACCATGATGCTGCTGCATTCGCCGGAGCAGGAGCAAATCCTGAAAACCGGTACCCGCATTCTGCTTGCGGTGGAACCGCCGGAAGTTTTGGCACGAATGTTGCCTAATGAACAGGACAAAGCGCGGGTGATGGCGGCGGCGGCGGTGCTGGAAAAAGCCCGGGTGATGCAGGTGAAGTCCCGCGCCGGCAGCGATTTTCGCGCGCCGCTGGGGCAGTACCCCACCGTGACCGAATACGGCTTTGCCGATGAACCGGGGCGTTGGGATCACTGGCCGAGCGGCTTTTTGTTTACCTGGCCGAACGAAGAACAGGCCGAAGGGACGCTGGTGCTGGACGTGGGCGATATCCTGTTGCCGTTTAAAACTTACTGCCGCGAGCGCATCACGCTGGAGATTGATAAGGGTTTCGTCACCGCCATTCACGGCGGCTTTGAGGCGGAATACCTGCGTGATTACATGAAGTATTTTAACGATCCGGAAGTGTACGGCATTTCGCACATCGGCTGGGGGTTGCAGCCGCGGGCGCAGTGGACGGCGATGGGGCTGCACGATCGCAACGACGGCATGTGCATGGATGCGCGGGCGTTTTACGGCAACTTCCTGTTTTCCACCGGCCCGAATACCGAGGTGGGGGGAACGCGCAAAACGCCGTGCCATATGGACATTGCGCTGCGCCATTGTGATATCAGCCTGGATGGCGAAATGGTGGTGGCCGACGGCGATGTCATCGCGCCAGCGGCTTCGCGCGCCGGCTAAGCGCGCGCAGATGTACATTGCCGCCGGGATCGCGGCTTTGTACTATTCCGGTAGGCTTTCTGACCCGATAGGGAAACACGATGACAAGTTTACCGGACAACGCCGCAGGGCCGTGCGCATATCAATATACCGAGCAGGTGGGGCACCTGTTGCGCAAGGTATACCAGCGGCACCAGGCGATTTTTCAGCAAAACGTGGGCGATGCCCAACTGACCGCGGTGCAGTTCATCACCCTGTGCGCCGTCCACGATCTGGGGCCGAGCGCGCAAACCGATCTGGTGCGCGTCACGGCGGTGGACCAGGCGACCATCCGCGGCATTGTCGAACGGCTGAAGGCGCGCGGCCTGGTAGTGCTCAACCCGGATCCTTACGACCGGCGCAAAGTAATTGTCGCGCTGACCGAGGCCGGCGCGGCGCTGGTGGAAGCCACGGTGCCGCACGCGCTGCGCATCAGCGAACTGACGATGGCCCGGCTCAATCCGGCCGAACGCATAGCGCTGGTGTATCTGTTAAGAAAAATGTTGGATGACGGTGATGTCCAGATAGAGTAAGGCGTCTGCTCTGCTGGCCGCTGTCACCGTGGCCGAAGCGGAGAACGGAGCATCATGAAGGGGCGCCCCGATAGTGAGTTAATCGCAGTACGTCTATTGCCGGAAGTGTCATTTACGCTGCGGGTCAACGGGCAGGAACGGCGCTTTACCACCTTTAAAGATACCAGCCTGCTGGCGGTGCTGCGTAACGATCTGCAACTGAACGGCCCGAAATACGGCTGCGGGCTGGGTGAATGCGGTGCTTGCACCGTGATGATTAACAACGTTGCCGCACGCGCCTGTGTGATCCCGGCCGCCGGCCTGGTTGGGCGTGAGATCACGACCCTTGAAGGGCTCGGCAGCCGTGCTGCGCCGCATCCCATCCAACAGGCTTTCATCGAACAACAGGCCGCCCAGTGCGGCTACTGCCTTAACGGCATGATCATGACCACCGCGGCGCTGCTGCGCCGCAACCCAGCCCCGACGGAAAGCGAAATTCGCCGGGCGCTCTCTGGAAACTTGTGCCGTTGTGGAACCCACCTGGAAATTTTGCGCGCCGTGCGGCGCGCCGCTGAACTTTGCCGTAAGGATCCCCGCCATGACTAACGCTCCTTCGCCTACCCAGGCGGCGCTACTGGCCCGCGAGGGTGTGTTGCTGATTGTCGATCATATCCAGCCGCCTTCCGGCCCAGTGCCGAAAGGCAGCACGCCGAAACAACAGCCTACGGAACTGGGGCTGTTTATCGCCCTGTGCGACAGCGGCGAGGTTTATGCCTTTAACGGCCATGTCGATTTGGGTACTGGCGTGCGCACGGCGCTGACGCAAATCGTCGCCGAAGAGCTGTATCTGCGTATGGAACAGGTGACGATGGTGCTGGGCGACACCGCCCGCGCGCCCAATCAGGGGGCGACGATCGCCAGCGCCACGCTGCAAATTTCCGCCGTGCCGTTGCGCAATGCCGCCGCCGAGGCGCGGCGTTGGCTGCTGCAACAGGCGGCGGCGCGCTTCGGCCAACCGCAGGAAGCACTGGTGCTGAACGACGGCGAAATTATCGCCCCCGACGGCCAACGCCTGCGCTATAGCGAGCTGGTGGCCGGGCGCCGCACGCAGCTGTTTATCAGCGGCAGCGCGCCGCTCAAGCCGGCGGCGGCGTATCGCCTGGTCGGCACTTCCTCACAGCGGGTGGATATTCCCGCCAAGGCCACCGGCGAAACCACCTACGTACACGATATGCGCCTGCCGGATATGCTGCATGGCCGGGTGGTGCGCCCACCCTATGCCGGCTATGACAGCGGGGATTTTGTCGGCAATAGCCTGATCGGGGTTGATGAATCGTCAATCGCCCATATTCCGGGCATTGTGAGCGTGGTGGTGATCCGTGACTTTATCGGCATCGTCGCCGAGCGCGAAGAGCAGGCGGCCAAGGCGGCGAGCGAGTTGCAGGTCGAATGGAAGCCGTGGCAAACGCAACTGCCGGACATGCACGATATCGCCCAGGCGCTGCGCGACAACCCCAGCAGCCAGCGGGTGGTGCACGATACCGGCGATGTTGACGCGGCGCTGGCGAAGCTGGAACGCCGCTTTACCCGCAGCTATCTGTGGCCGTACCAGATGCACGGCTCGATCGGCCCTTCGTGTGCGCTGGCGGACTATCGGCCGGAAGCGTTGCGGGTCTGGTCGGGCACCCAGAACCCGCACCTGCTGCGGGCCGATCTGGCCTGGCTGCTGGAATACCCTGAATCACAGATCGAGATCTGCCGGATGGAGGCCGCCGGTTGTTACGGCCGCAACTGCGCGGATGACGTCTGCGCCGATGCGGCATTGCTCTCGCGGGCGGTGGGGCGGCCGGTGCGCGTGCAGTTGACCCGCGAGCAGGAGCACCTGTGGGAGCCGAAGGGCAGCGCACAACTGATGGAGGTGGACGGCGGGCTGGACGCCGCCGGCAACCTGGCGGTGTACGACTTCGCCACCTCGTACCCTTCCAACGGCGCGCCCACGCTGGCGTTGCTGCTGACCGGCCGGGTGGAGCCGATTGCCCAGGCCTATGAAATGGGGGATCGCACCAGCATCCCGCCCTATGACTACCCGGCGATGCGCATCACCATCAATGACATGGCGCCGCTGGTGCGCGCCTCCTGGATGCGCGGCGTATCGGCGATGCCGAACACCTTCGCCCATGAGTCGTACATGGATGAGCTGGCCGCAGCGGCCGGCGTCGATCCGGTGGAATACCGCCTGCGCTATATAAAGGATGAACGGGCCGCTGAATTAATTCGCAGCACCGCCGCCCGCGCTGAATGGACGCCGCGCGCCGATGCCGCGCCGCAGCCGGATGCCAACGGCGTGCTGCGAGGGCGCGGCTTTGCCTATGCCCGTTACATTCACAGCAAGTTCCCTGGCTTTGGCGCCGCCTGGGCGGCCTGGGTGGCGGATGTCGCCATTGATAAACAAAGCGGCGAAATCGCCGTAACGCGCATTGTGGTGGGCCACGACGCCGGCATGATGGTCAACCCGGACGGCGTGCGCCACCAGATCCACGGCAACGTGCTCCAATCCACCAGCCGGGTGCTGAAGGAAAACGTCACCTTTGAACAATCGACCATCGCCAGCAAAGAGTGGGGCGGTTACCCGATCCTGACCTTCCCGGAAGTGCCGGCGGTGGATGTGATGATGATGCCGCGGCCGGAGGAGCCGCCGCTGGGCGCCGGCGAATCGGCTTCGGTGCCCAGCGCGGCGGCGATTGCCAATGCGGTGTTTGATGCTACTGGCATCCGCTTTCGCGAACTGCCGATCACCTCGGATAAGCTACGGGTGGCGCTCAACGGCCCAGACAGTGAGGACAGCGGCCGGCTGGCAGGGCCGGCGGCAAAAAAGCCCCGCTTTAGCCGCTGGCTGCTGGGTGGCGTGGCGGGCATCGTCGGGGCGGCCGTGGGGCTGGCCACCACCGCCTTGCCGTGGCGCAGCGCGATTGCGCCGATCGCCACGCCGGCGGCGGATACCTGGTCGGCGGCGACGCTGGAACGTGGGCGCCAGTTGGCGGCAGCGGGCGATTGCGCGGTATGCCACACCAGCGAACACGGCGCCACCAATGCCGGCGGACTGAAAATGGATACGCTGTTCGGCGCGCTCTACAGCACCAATATTACCCCGGATGTGGAAACCGGCATCGGCTCCTGGTCGTTCACCGCCTTCGATCGCGCCATGCGCCAGGGCATCAGCCGCGATGGGCACCATCTTTACCCGGCTTTTCCCTATACCTCTTTTCGCCTGATGAGCGATGCCGATATGCAGGCGCTTTATGCCTGGCTGATGTCCCAGCCGGCGGTGCAACAAGCGGCGCCGGAAAATGACATGCGTTTCCCGTTTAACCTGCGCCCGCTGATGGCCGGTTGGAATGCGTTGTTTCTTGGCCGTGGCGAATACCGCAACGATCCGCAGCAAAGCGCGCAGTGGAACCGTGGCGCGTATCTGGTCAACGGCCTGGGGCACTGCGGCGCCTGCCATTCGCCGCGCAATGCGTTGGGGGCGGAAAAGGGCGGCGCCGATTTTTTGGCCGGCAGCAACGTCGACGGCTGGGATGCGCCGGCGCTGAACGGGCTGTCGGTGGCGCCCAAACCCTGGACGGAAGCGCAACTGTATCAGTATTTGCGCACCGGCTATGCCAGCGAACACGGGGTGGCAGCCGGGCCGATGGGGCCGGTGGTCAGCGAATTGGCTACGCTGCCGGAAAGCGACGTGCGGGCGATCGCCCACTACCTGGCGGCGCAGGGAGGCGCAGCGGCACCAACGCCTGCGCCCCAGACAGCGCCGCTGGCCGCCAATCCGCCGCCGGTGCCTGACGGCCTGCGCGCGCTGCGTAGCGGCGAGCAACTGTTCAATGGCGCTTGCCAGGCCTGCCACAGCGCCGACAGCGGCGGGCCGGTGCTGTATGGCGTCAGCCCGGCAATGGCCAACAATACCAGCGTGCACAGCACGGCGCCGGATAACCTGATCCGCGTGATCCTGTATGGCATTCCCGAACCGGCGACGGGCGATCTGGGTTATATGCCGGCGTTTGGCGGCAGCTTTTCGGATCGGCAGGTGGCGGACTTGGCCGCTTGGATCCGCCATCGCTACGCGCCGGATAAGCCGGCATGGGCGGATTTGCAATCGGCGGTTGCCGAGGTGCGCGCTCACCCGGGGGGCCATTAAATGGTCACGGTATTGTTGCTGGCGGCCGGTGAAAGCCGGCGCTACCGGGCAGCGGCGGGCTGCCACAAGCTGTTGGCCGCAGGGCCGGATGGGCAACCGTTGTTTGACGTCAGTTTACGCCGGGCGTTGGCGCTAGGGTTGCCGGTGCAGGCCGTCACCCGGCCGGGTTCACCGCTGGCGGCGCGGGCGAAGATTCACGGCTGTGGCGTGACGCAACTGGCCAGTGCCGGGCTGGCGCAATCACTGGCGGCCGGCGTGGCGGCAACGCCGGATGCCGAAGGCTGGCTGATACTGCTGGCGGACATGCCCACCGTGCGCATTGAAACCTGCCGGCGGGTCTTGGCCGCGCTGGGCCAATATGCCTGTGTGCGGCCGGTGTATCAGGGGCTACCGGGGCACCCGGTGGGTTGGCGGGCCGACCAGCGCGAGGCGCTGTTGGCGCTCGGTGGCGAATGGGGGGCACGCCAACTGATGCGCCACGTGGGCTGCCATTTACTGCCGGTGGACGACGCCGGCTGTGTACAGGATGTCGATCTGCCGGGCGACTGGCAGGCCATTAGCGAGGGCAACTGATGGAATCACTGGATATCCGCGTCGTCCGCCAGGCGCAGCGCTGGCTGGAAAGCGGCCAACCTGTTTGGCTGTGCACGGTCTTGCATACCTATGGCTCGGCGCCGCGGGTGCCGGGCTCCCTGCTGGCGGCCACCCGCTCCGGAGCGTTCAGCGGCTCTTTATCCGGCGGCTGTATTGAAGATGATTTCATCACCCGTTTGAGCCGTGGGGCGTTTGCCGCCGACAGCCAGATTATTCGCTACGGCGCGGGCGGGTTGCCGGCGGCCGTGGCTTTGCCGTGCGGCGGCAGTATCGATGTGCTGGTGGAGCGGATGACGGCTGCCGATCGGTCACAGCTGGCGGCGATGCTGGCGGCGCTGGAGGGGCGGCAGGCGCTGGTGCGGCGCATCACGCTTCCCCAGCGCGCCGGCTGGCAGTGGGATGCCGGCGGGGTGGCAGGCCAGCAGATCCATTGGCAGGGCGAACAGGTGGTTATCCCAATGGGCGCTGCGCCGCGGCTGATCGTCGCCGGTTATTCCGCGGTTGCCCATGACTGCATCCTGTTGGCGCAGATGCTGGGTTTTGAGGTGTTGCTGTGTGAGCACCGTGAAGAACAACAGCGGCAGTTTCGCCAGGATTTCCCGGCCCCTGAATCGGCGCTGCGCTTTTCACCGCGTTTCCCGGCACGCTATCTGGAGCTGGAAAGCGCCCACGCGCGCTGCGCCATCGTGGCGTTAACGCACGATCCGCGCATTGACGATTTGACGCTGGCCGAGGCGGTTAATACCTGTGCGTTTTACATTGGCGCGATGGGCTCCGCACGCAACAGCCAGCGGCGGCGTGAACGGCTGGCAACCGTTGGTGGGTTGAGCGCGGCCGAGCTGGCGCGTATCCAGGCGCCGATTGGTTTGCCGATCGGCAGTAAAACCCCGGCGGAGATCGCCCTGGCGGTGATGGCGCAGATTGTGATGGCAAAGAACCGGCTGCAATCGCCGGCGGGGTGAGCGAGAAAAACCAACACATCTGCAACTTGAAGTATGAAGGATATATTTGATGCCGCTAATAAGTCGGCCTTTATTGCACTGTGTTGATCCCTGCGCTGTTCTATTTTAGTGCATGTGAATTTTTCTTGTTCAAAAAATATCTTCTTCCGCCGCTATCGTTTTACGGAAAAATTACGCCCTCACCCGATTGATTATTTTTTATCGCTATTTATTAATGACGGGATTTTTGCTGATTTTCTCAATATAAACCCACGCCAAATGAATTGTTATTCACTCTATCACCTTGTTTTTACCATGAAATTTGTCTGGTGGTCATCATGGCTGCTGTTGGCACGGTTGATGCTACACAACCGTTGTGTGATGGGTGGTTTTTTAAATAAAAAATGAGTGAATATAAGGTTAAAATATGAAGTTTAAAGTAGCACTTTCCGTACTTGCGATCTCTTTGGCGTTAAATAGCAGTGCCCTGTTGGCAAAGGAAACGAATACCGGAGTGGTTATTCCTCCGCTGGCAAAATCACTGACGCAATATCATTCCTGGGTGGAAATCTCTCAGCCGGCATTTCAGCATAATATTGAAACCATGCAGCGTTATCTGGATGCGAAAAGCCGGCTTTGCGCGGTGATGAAGGCCGACGCCTATGGTCACGGCATCGGTTTGCTGATGCCGCAGGTGATAAAAAGCGGTGTGAACTGCATTGGCATTACCAGTAACGAAGAGGCGCAAACGGTGCGCGCCAGCGGCTATAAGGGCCAACTGATGCGGCTGCGCACGGCGACCCTCGGCGAGGTTGAAGCGGGCCTGCCTTTTCATATTGAAGAGCTGGTGGGCAACTTGGCCCATGCGCAGCAGGTCGCCGCCATCGCCGCCCGCCATCATCGGACTATTGCGATACATCTCGGGTTAAACGCGGCGGGCATGAGCCGCAACGGCCTGGACGTTTCCACTGAACAAGGCAAACAGGATGCCATCGCCATTACCCGGCTGGCTAAACTGCACTTGGTTGGCATCATGACGCACTTCCCGGTGGAGGAAAAAGAGGATGTGCGGCAAAACCTGGCAAAATTCAACCAGCAGTCGGCGTGGTTGATTCAGGCTGCGGGGCTGGATCGCAGCAAGTTGATTCTGCATGCGGCCAATTCCTTCGCCACCCTGGAAGTGCCGGAATCCCAGCTTGATATGGTCAGGGTTGGCGGCGCGTTGTACGGCGATACCGTCCCCAGCCACACGGAGTACCAGCGCGTTATGCAGTTCAAATCGGCAGTGGCCAGTGTTAACGCGTATCCGGCTGGGAATACGGTTGGCTACGATAAAACCTATACGCTGAAACGTGATTCGCTCCTGGCCAATATTCCGGTGGGGTATTCAGACGGCTATCGCCGGGTATTTACCAATAAGGCGTTTGTGCTGATCGACGGCAAACGTGCGCCCGTGGTGGGCAAGGTTTCGATGAATACCCTGATGGTGGATGTCACCGATATCCCCAATGTGAAAATGGAAGATGAAGTAGTGTTGTTCGGCAAGCAGGGCAATGAGGAGATCAGCCAGGCCGAACTTGAAGATATTAACGGCGCCTTGCTGGCGGATCTTTATACCATCTGGGGCAACTCCAACCACAAGGTGCTGGTGAAATAACCCTGGGGACACGTGATGTGCGGTGGCCGTTGTGCCGGCCACCGCGGCGTGGGGCCGTTATTTGAGCAACTGTTCAACGAAGGCCAGAACCTCTGGCTTTTTGCCCTGTTCGAACAGGCACTGCTGGAAACGCGTGCCACCGATGGCGGTGCGCACCAAGGCCGGATCGATGGCTCGCAGGCCGTCAAGGTAGTCGTCTTTCAGCAGGGCGCTTTTCACCTGGCCCAGGATGGCCGCGTTGCGTACCTGCGGCGCTTTGCGCTCCACCGGGTAGCCTTCCCCTTGGCGCCCGCTAAACAGCTTCTCGAAAACATAGCGCAGGTTCAGTTCTGCGCCCCAGCCGAAGCCCTTGGCAAACGGCAGCGAGATGGCATTGCCGTTGTTGATCTGGGCGAACAGGAAGGCATCGGCGGGATCGATGCAGTAACCGCAGATCACCCCCGGGTGAAGATTCAGCGCCAGCAGCGCCCCTTGCCCGGTGCCGCAACCGGCCACCACAAAATCCACCGCCTGCGCATTCAGCAATAGGCTGGCCATAATGCCCAGGTGGATATAGGTCAGAGGGTAGTCTTGCTCGTCGCACATGCCGACGTTAAAGACCCGATCGTGGTTGGTATCGGCGACGGCCTGCAGTTGTTCCAGCACCAGTGCGTTCTTGCCTGCCTGGCTGTTTTCCATCATTAATGCAATGTTCATCGTTATCTCCTCAAAAATGTACCGGCGTCGCCATCAGCGCGCCAGCCAACCGCCGTCGACGGCCAGTGTGTGACCGTTGATATAGTCCGCCGCCGATGAAGCGAGGAAAACCACCGGGCCGGCCAGATCGGCAGGCTCACCCCAGCGGCCGGCCGGGATACGTTGCAGGATTTCCTGGCTGCGTTCAGTATCGTCACGCAGTTGCCGGGTGTTATTGGTGGCCATATAACCCGGGGCAATCGCATTAACGTTGATGCCGTGCTGCGCCCATTCATTGGCCATCAGGCGGGTTAACCCCAGCACGGCGCTTTTGGATGCGGTATAGGAAGGCACCCGAATACCGCCCTGAAAAGAGAGCATTGAGGCGATGTTGATGATCTTGCCGCCCTGGCCCTGGGCAATAAACTGGCGCGCGGCCAACTGTGAAAGGAAAAATACGGTTTTGGCGTTCAGGTTGATCACGTCATCCCAATCCTGCTCGCTAAACGCCAGTGCGTCCTGGCGGCGAATAATGCCGGCGTTATTGACCAAAATATCAATATGGCCAAATTCCGCCACCGCCTGCGCCATCAACGCCGGCAGCGCCTCTTGTTGGCTGAGATCGGCCTCCAGGCTTAAAAAGCGCCGCCCGAGCGCGGTGACGCCGGCGACGGTGTCTTGCGGCGGCACCCGATTGATGCCGACGATATCGCAACCGGCCTGCGCCAGGCCGAGCGCCATGCCCTGGCCTAGCCCGGTGTCGCAGCCGGTGACGATGGCGACTTTGCCGTGCAACGAGAAACTCTTCAGACTCATTCTGTTCTCCTTGGTGCTATGGGCATATGCTCGTCATACTTCAAGTTGCAGGTGTGTTGGCTTTATTACTCGGCCCATCCCTGGGCCTCGCCCCGATGGGGCCGCTGCCAGCAGCGTTCAAATCTGCTCCCGGCAGATTTGTCACTCACCCCAGTCACTCACCCCAGTCACTTACCTGAGTAAGCTCCTGGGGATTGATGAGAGACATCCTTGTCTCTCACCGGAGGCTGGCCAGAGGCCAGGCAAATTCGTTCCTGACGAATTTGTCGCAGCATGGCCGCCTGCCTGCAACTCGAATTATTTAGAGCTATACATTTCATGCTTCAGGCCGCCTCGATGCGGCTTGGATCATTTCGTATATATTCACCCGGTTAATATGGAAGTACGCCCCCCGACAGGCGGCGCGGGCTTGTGCCGGGGCAGACAAGCCCAGCGTGTTTACAGATAGACATGCAGATATTCCACCAGGCACAGGATCGCCATCGCCTGGCCATACGGCATGGCGGTCAGCGGAATCTGCCGGTAGTCGTCAAGTTGTTTGCCCATGCCGGTGCCGAAGGACACCTGGGTCAGTTCGCCGTCGGCGTTAATCCGCTCGACCAGCCCGCGCAACGCGTTTTCCGCCACGGCCTGGTAATGCGGGGCGATATAACGCTTGCGTACCGCTTTCAGTATGCCGAAGGCGAAACCGGCGGTGGCCGAGGCCTCCAGATAAGAGCTGGGATCGTCCAGCAGGGTGTGCCACAGCCCGCTGCTATCTTGGCATTGCGCCAGCGCGGCCACCTGGCTTTCGAGCACCTGCAATAAAAAACGCCGCGTGGCGTCCTGCTCTGGCAAATCCAGCAGCTCGAGAAATTCCGGGATCACGATGGTCAACCAACTGTTGCCGCGTGCCCAGCGGGCGCGGGCGAAATTATGGTTGCCGTCGAAAGTCCAGCCGTGGAACCACAGGCCGCTTTCACGCTCCATCAGGTACTGGGTGTGGACGAAAAACTGGTATTTGGCTTCTTCAATATAAGCGGGGCGATCCAGTAATTTGCCGATTTTGGCCAGCGGCAGCACGCTCATCATCAGCGTGTCGTCCCACAGTTGTTGATGGTTCTCTTCGGCCAGCGTGACGTGCTGCATGCCGCCGCGCGGCGTGCGCGGCATGTCGTGCATCACCCATTCGGCCCAGCGTTCCAGATAGGGCAGCCATTGCGGGTTGCCGGTCTCTTCGTAGCGATAGGCCAGGGTGAGGAAGGGGCTGACGGTGTTCACATTTTTGGTCGGCGTACCTTCGGCAAAGCGTTGTGCGAACCAGTCGTCGATGATGGCGCTCAGCGCGCTATCGCCGGTCAGGCGAAAATATCGGTGAATGCCGTACAGGCCCACGCCATGCGTCCACTCCCAGCCGGCCCAGCCTTTGGTATCGATCACGCGCCCGTCGTCAAGCCGTAATAAAAATTCACCGCTGTCATCCGTGATGTGGATGAGGTTGTCCACCAGGCGTTGAATCAATTGGTGCAGCGCTTCGCGGCTGATGAAGCGTTCTGGCTGGCGCAACAGCGGGCTATGTTTTACGGGGTATATCAGCATAATGCGGCTCTCAGTAAAGATTAATCAGGGTTGATAAGGGGATGCGTGCGTTGCGTCATCGCCGTTGGCGAGCTTCACGCTCGCGGTGATCGCCGGCTTATGGCGGTTGAGATAGCCAATATTGTTGTTGCCCCACAGGGCCTCATACGGCATGCCCGCCAGCATTTCGACGGTGGTGCGCGCCTGCGGCGTAATGCGGTTTGGCACCACCTGGCCGGCAGCGCGCATTTTGGCGACTTCTTCACGCAATACGCTGTGCGTGGCGAGGTTCAATTTGAAACGCAGCGAAATGATAAAGCCGAGGGTCAGCACCGCTAACGTGCCGAAGCACAGCACCAGCAGGATGGTGTGGCTGACGGCGGGAGTTTGGACGCTTTGGCCGGAAACAAACCCCGACAGTTGCAGGATAATGCCGACCAGCATCACGGCACCGGCCTGCGAGGCCTTGCGCGTCAGCGTCATGATGCCGGCGAAAATGCCTTCGCGCCGCTGGCCGGTGATAGCCTCGTCCACGTCGGCAATGTAGGTATAGATGTTCCAGGGCACATAGTTGATCCCGCCGCGCCCCAGCCCTGCCAGGGCGGAGATCAGCAGCAGCAACGAGAAGATATCGCTAAGGTTGGCGTAATACAGAATGGCGTAAGAAATGGCGCTCAGGCCGAACAGGGCGGTGACGACGCGGTAAGACGGCGCCGGGCCAAAGCGGATGCACAGCGGGATCATGCCGATCACCGCGATGAACTGCATGATCGCCATCACCCCCATCAGGTTGGAGGCCATCGACGGCGTCTGCATCAGCACAAACACCACGTAATAAGTGAAGACCGCGTTGAAGACATCCTGCGCGATGTAGCCGCCCAGATACATGCCCAGGTGCTGGCGGAAGATGCGGATGCGCAGCGTGGAGGTCAGCTCAACGTTCAGGCGCTTCAGGCTTTGGCGCAGGGTAAGCTTTTGTTGCTCGGCCTGCAGGGCTGCGGCTGATTTTTGCTCCGGAGCGCGCTCCCAGGTAAAGCAATACACCAGCGTCAGCACGCAGGCGCAAATGATGGAAAACACCATGCTGGAATAGAAGAAGGAAACCGCGTTGTCCTTGCCGAAATAGCTCAGCAGGATCCCCGGCAGAAACGCCGCAAGGATCGCGGAAAGCTGCGCCAGGGAGATACGCGCGCCGGAGAATTTGGTCTTTTGCTTGAAATCATCGGTCATCTCCGGCACCAGGGTTTCATAGGGCACCAGGATCATGGTGTAGATCACGTCGAAGAACAGGTAGGTAAACAGGTAGTACCAATAGTCCATATGGCCCACCCACATCAGGCTGTAGCTGAACACCAGCGGGATGCCGAGCAGGATGAAAAACTTGCGGCGGCCGAAGCGTTTGCCCAGCCAGGTACCGCCAAAGTTGTCGGTCAGGTAGCCCATCAACGGGCTGACCACCGCGTCGAGCACCCTGGCCATGGCGAAGATAAACGTGGCTTCAATGGGGCTAAGGCCGCAAAACGTGGTGTAGAAATAGAGTAGCCAGGCGGCGGTTAATGCCGTGGTGCCCGCGCCCAGGAAATCGCCCGAGCCGTAGGCCAAATAGTTAATAAGTCCGATTTTTCTTTTTTTCATGACTGTTATTCCCATAGCCATAAGAGACGTCGTGTTCCCGCCATAGGTACGATCAGTGGGGGTGCATCTGTAAGGTAGGGGGATGTGCAATCGCTAGCCTTTGTGTTTTTGCCATAGGGGCGTATTTAATGGCAGCGGTGAAAAGAATAGGGTGGCCAACCTCTCAATAAATTAAAAATCGTGTTTTATTTTTAATGAAATGATGTTTTAAAAATATGAAGTGTAAGTCTGGCGGAAGACGGAAGACGGAAGACGGAAGACGGAAGACGGAAGACGAAAAGGGGAAGGGAAGTATTACTGCGGTTGCCGGCCAGGCATGGGGCTTATCAGGCCCCACGGCACTGGCGGGGGGATTATCTTGCCTGCTGATACACCGACAGGTGGGTGTAAACGGCATTCAGTAATGGAGCATTCACCGCATGGGCGGCGGCAATGCGCACCAGATCGCCAATAATGTGGTCGGCTTCCACCGCAAAGCCTTGCACCATGTCGCGGTACATCGATGAGGTTTGCGGCGACTCGGGGTCGGTCAGCGCATTGATGGTGCTGGCCACCATCCCTTCGCGCTCACGGTATCCGCCCGCTTTGATGGTCGCGGCAATTTCGTGGATCAGGGCGGTGGCAAAGGCTTTGCCGCCGCTGGCCGCCGCCACCTGGCCGATATTGCCGCGCATCAGGCAAGTGATGGCGCCCAGGCTGGACAAGAACAACCACTTTTCCCACATTTCACGGGTGATGTCGTCAGCAAGGCGGGCATTAACGCCAATCCCCTGGAACTGCGCGTCGATCTGGCGAATGCGCTCGCTGTGCTCCCCGGATAGTTCACCGTAGGCGATATCATGCAGCGGGGTCATCTGCACGATATTGCCGTCGGCATCCACCGTGGCGTTGATTTTGCAATACCCTCCGATAACCGCTTCGGCACCAAAACGTTGCTTAAGCACGGCCAGGTGGCCCATGCCGTTCAGCACCGGCATGATGGTGGTATTGGCGCCCACCGCCGGTGCGATGTCGTCCAATGCGGCAGCGAGGCCAAAGCTTTTCACCGTCAGCAGGATCAGATCAAAAGGCGCGTTGAGATCTTTCGCCTGGGCAATGTTCGGCGCCAGTGAAAAGTCGCCCTGCGGGGTGATGACGTTCAGGCCGCTCGCCCGCAGCGCCGCCGCTCGTTTTTCCCGCACCAGGAAGGTTACGTCTCTGCCGGCCTGTGCCAGCCTGGCGCCAAAATACCCGCCGGTTGCCCCGGCGCCCACCACGAGAATGCGCATATTGTTGTCCGCTAAAGAGTTCAAGGTAAAAAAGACTATAGCAAAAGACGCGGTGCAATAGCATACGCGCCGTTGGCCTGAACTCTGCGATAGCGCTTTCGGCGAAAGGCCGCGCATTTCGCAAACTCTCCGGCTTTGCCGGCCCCTACGGGCAAATTCGTGAATCACTTCGCAAATTGATTATTTAAACATCCAGCGATCTTGCAGCCGCCTGCATGCAATGATAGTAATGCACTAGTTCACTAATATTTGTGAATAAGTAAAGTACATTACGAGTCAACACATGAAGGACACCCCATGTCGGAAATTAAATTTGCCACACGTCTGAACTCCTTTGCGTCAGGGGCCTTTCGCTACTGGCCGGGATTGAAGGGCAAGCCGTCGGTATTGCAAATGATTGAACGTGCCGGAACGGTGAAAGGCTTAACCCACCTGGATCTGAACTATCCCCAGCACATCACCGACGATCTGAAGACCTTGCGTCAGAAGATTGAAGACGTGGGGCTGGCGGTCAACGGTATGCAAATGCGCTGGGACGCGCCGGAGTTTAAAATCGGCGCGTTTACCAACCCGGATGCAACAATCCGCCGTCAGGCGATCGAACTGACCAAACGCGGCATTGACGCCGGCCGTGAATTCGGCGCGGGTTTAATGACGCTGTGGATGGGGCAGGACGGCTTTGATTACTGCTTCCAGGCCGATTACAAAAAAATCTGGGAAGATGCCGTCAGCGCAGTGCGCGAAGTGGCGGAGTATGCGCCGGATATCGACATCAGCATCGAATATAAGCCCAACGAACCCCGCGCCTTCAGCATTTTCCCCAACGCGACCACCTGCCTGCTGGCGGTGGAAGAAGCCGGCTGCCGTAACCTGGGCATCACCCTTGATTTTGCCCATGTGCTGTTTGCCAATGAAGTCCCGGCCTTTGCCGCCGCCATGGTGGCGCGCCGCTCACGCCTGCTCGGCCTGGATCTGAACGACGGTTGGGGCAAGCGCGATGATGGCCTGATGGTCGCTTCCGTCAACCCGCGCGCCACGCTGGAATTCCTCTGGCAGATGAAGCGCGACGGTTATCAGGGCGCTTACTACTTCGATACCTTCCCGGATGCCAGCGGCCTTGATCCGGTGCGTGAAGCAGAAACCAATATCGCCACGGTGACCCGCCTGTTAGCGCTGTGCGAAAAACTGGAAGGCAACGCCGAACTGTTGGCGGCCATTGGCCGGCAGGATGCGGTGGCTTCACAGCAGATCGTCAACGACCTGATGCTGGCCAGATAATCCCTACACCGCCGCAGCCCACTGCGGTATTTCCATCAATAACAACAGGAAAGATAGATGATGAAAAAACAATTACTCTCTGTACTCGCTTCTACCCTGTTTTGCACCAGCGTTTACGCGGCGGACCTGCCGCCGCTGCAATCCGACACCGAGCCGGATCGCACCGACTGGACGCAATTGGCCACCAAGTATGGCCCATTGCCCACCGTTGACAGCAAGCTGAAGATCGGTGGCGTCTCCAAAACGCTGACCAATGAATATTGGCGTTCGCTTGGCGAAGGCTATCAAAACGTGGCGAAAAAGTACGGCTTCACGCTGGCCTACCAGGCCGCGGCCAATGAAGACGATCAACTGGGCCAGCTCTCCATTGCCGAAACGTTAATTTCCCAAGGGTTTAATGGCCTGCTGGTTTCCCCGCAGACTGACGCGAATTTGCAGCCGGCCTATGAAGTTGCCAAAAGCAAAGGCATTCCGGTGGTGAATGTGAACGATGCCGTGATGCCGAACGTGCAGTATTACGTGGGCAACGTTCAGAAGGATAACGGCGTCAGGGTTGCCGACTGGTTTATCAAACACCATCCGCAAGGCGGCAAGGTGGCGGTTATCGAAGGACAACCGGGCGTTTACGCCGCAGCGCAGCGCACTAAAGGGTTCCGGGAAACGATCGAAACCAACGGCAAGTTCACCGTGGTGGCCAGCATTCCGGCCAACTGGAGCCGTGAAAATGCCTACAACGCCGCCTCCACCATTTTGCAGCAGCACCCGGATTTGATTGGCTTTTATGCCAACAATGACGGGATGGCGCTGGGGGTTGTGGAAGCCGTGCGCTCGCTGGGCAAAGCCAGCCAGGTGGCAGTGTTTGGCACCGACGGTATCTCTGATGCCTATGCCTCGATCAAGCGCGGTGAGCTGACCGGCACGGTGGATAGCTTCCCGGTGCTGACCGGCGAAGTGGCGATGGAAGTGATGCTGCGCCTGATCGACGGCCAGAAACTCTCGCGCGTGGTTTCCACCCCGCAGGCGTTGATCACCAAAGAAAACGCGGATGCTTTCTCGACCAAAGACAACGCCAAGCTGCGCCAGTTGCTTGAGCAGCACTAAGCAAGGCAACGGAGGGGTTATGGAACAGTTCTGTTTAACGATGCGCAGCATCAATAAAACCTACGGCAGCGTGGCGGCAGTGCAGGACGTTGATTTTTCAGTCCGGCGCGGCGAAGTGCATGCGTTGATTGGTGAAAACGGCGCGGGCAAGTCGACGCTACTGAATATTCTCTCGGGCGTGCGGGCGGCGGACTCCGGTGAAATCAGCGTGGAGGGCCAGGCGATTCAAATGAAAAACCCGCTTTCCGCGCGCCGCGCCGGGATTGCGATGATCCACCAGGAATTGCAGCACGTTCCCGAACTCTCCGTTGCGCAGAATATGTTTCTTGGGCGGCCGTTGACCAAATATAAAGGGTGGTTCGTGGACAGAAAGGCCCAGTACGCGCGGGCGAAATCGATCCTGCGGCGGCTGGATCCCAGCATTAATCCCGACGAGCCGATTAAAAACCTGAAGGTTTCCCAGCAGCAGATTGTCGAGATCGCGCGTGCGCTGCTGGATGAGGCCAAAATCATCGCCATGGACGAACCGACGTCGAGCCTGACGCCGACCGAATTTGACCGGCTGGCGGAGCTGATTTCCGATCTGAAATCCATGAACGTCTCGCTGATTTATGTCTCGCACAAGATGAACGAGATTTTTAAGGTGTGCGATCGCGCCACGATTTTACGCGACGGCAAACAGGTCGGCGTGGTGAATATCTGCGACGAAACGGAAGAGAGCATCGTCACCAAGATGGTGGGGCGCAAGATTGAGAAAGTGCAGCACCAGTCGTTCGTCACGGATCAGGAAGTGCTGCGGATCGAAGAACTGGGGCGCGATAGCGCCGTGCTGCCGGCCAGTTTCAGCGTGCAGGCCGGGGAAGTGCTGGGCATCGCCGGGCTGGTGGGCTCCGGGCGCACCGAACTGCTAAAACTGATCGCCGGGATTGACGCCAAAACCAGCGGCCGCGTGCTGATCGATGGCGTGCCGGTGAAAAACCTCAACGTCAGCAGCGCGATTCGTGCCGGGATTGGCCTGGTGCCGGAAGATCGGAAAAAAGAGGGCATCATTAAGGAACGGGCGGTGAAAATGAATATGGCGCTGCCTTCCATGGGGAAATTCACCCGCTATGGGCTGCTGAAAAACGCGCGCTTAAACCAGATTACGCTGGAAGTGATGAGCGATCTGAAACTGCGGCCGTTAAATATTGATAAACCTATCGGCACCCTAAGCGGCGGTAATCAGCAAAAGGTGATAATCGGCCGCTGGGTTGCCGCGGATAATAAAGTGTTTTTATTTGATGAGCCAACCCGGGGGATTGATATCGGAGCCAAGTCGGAAATTTATAATCTGATAGAAAAACTGGCCCGGCAGGGAAAGGCGATTGTGGTCGTTTCTTCAGAGATGCCGGAAATTATACGCATCTCGGATCGCGTATTGGTCATGCGTGAAGGGAAGGTGACCAAAGAACTGAAAGGCGATGCGATTACGGAAGAAAATATTGCACGCTATGCGATTAACGATCTGACTTAAAACATAACCACTGTAACTGTAACCTGCTTTTATCACTAAGGTAATCATTATGATGGCACAAGGTAATACTCAGCCAAAAGTAAACCCTGCATCGCTGTTTAAGTTTAATTTGCGTGATGCGGGCACGCTTATTGGTTTGCTCATTATTGTTGTCACCTTCTCTTTTCTTTCACCGATGTTTTGGACCGTGCCCAATTTGCTGAATATTTTGCAGCAATCGTCTATTAACGGCATTATTGCGCTGGGGATGACGCTGGTGATCATTTCCGGCGGCATCGACCTTTCCGTGGGGCCGACGGCGGCGCTGTCGGCGGTGCTCGGCGCCACGCTGATGGTGGCCGGCGTGCCGGTGCCGCTGGCGGTGATGGCGACCCTGGGCATTGGGGCGATGTGCGGGGTGTTCAGCGGTACGCTGGTGGCTTACGCCGGGTTGCAACCGTTTATCGTGACCCTTGGCGGCTTGTCCCTGTTCCGCGCGCTGGCGCTGATCTTCACGAACGGTAACCCGATTTTTGGCATCCCGGTGGAGTTCCGTACCCTGATCAACAGTACGGTGTTTGGGGTGCCGGCGCCGATTGTGATTGTTATCACCATTGCCGTCATTTTGTGGGTATTGATGAATAAAACCCCGCTGGGTGAATATATTCTTGCCGTCGGTGGCAATGAAGAAGCCGCCCGCGTGGCCGGGGTGCCGGTAAAAAGAACCAAGGTGACGGTGTTTGTTATTTCCGGCGTGTTGGCTTCTTTGGCTTCGCTGATTCTGATTGGCCGCCTCGGCGCTGCCGAACCGACGATGGGGAATTTATGGGAACTGGACGCTATCGCGGCGGCCGCCATCGGGGGCGCTTCGCTGATGGGGGGCAAGGGGAGCATTATCGGTACCCTGATCGGCGCCATTATTCTGGGGGCGCTGCGTAACGGTTTGACGCTTCTGAATATTCAGGCGTTTTATCAATTGCTTGCTACTGGCCTTATAATTATTATAGCGATGTTGATTGACAGAGCGACAAGAGGCAAGTAATGAAGCAAGATCCGCGAGCAATAGGCGCTCAAATTCGCATGCGATTGCCACACCTGACGCCATTGGAAAGGAAAGTTGTCGATTCAATTACTTCGAAAACGGATTTGTCCGAGCAAACGTCGTTAAAAGAGATTGCTCAGGGGAATAATGTTTCTGAGGCAATGGTAGTGAAATTAGCCAAGAAACTTAATTTCTCAGGCTTCCGGGAATTTAGAAGTAGTTTAATTTATTATAACTATTCTGAAGTGGCCGGCTTACATGCGGAAATTGAACCCGATGACTCGTCGGAGCAATTACTGGCAAAAGTATTCAGAACCTCTATTCAGGCAATAGAAGAAACCATTTCTATTTTGGATATTTCTGAATTCAACCGTGCAGCTGACATTTTGTTTAAAGCCAGGCACATCGATTTATATGCCGTCGGCGGTTCGGCAACCGTCGCCCGTGATTTGTCGCATAAATTGCTCAAAATCGGGATCAAAACAACGGTCTATGATGATGCCCATATTATGCTGATGTCAGCGGCGGTTTTATCGGATGATGACGCGGTGATCGCCATTAGCCATTCCGGCGCAACCCGCGCGGTGAACGATCCGATCAAACTGGCTGCGCGTAACGGTGCCAAAGTGATTGCCATCACCAACTATGCCGAATCGCCCATTGCGCGCAATGCGCACGTGGTGCTCAATTCAACCTCTCAGGGATCGCATTTGCTTGGGGAAAATGCAGCGTCGCGCATTGCCCAGTTAAACATACTGGATGCACTGTTTGTGGCGATTGCACAAAAGGATCTGAAGAAGGCCGAAAAGAACCTGATGAAAACCCAGCAGGCGGTTCAGGACCTACGAGAATATTAACATGGGTAAAATACTCGTTACCGGCAGTCTCCATTACGACATCATGCTGCAGGCGCATCACCGCCCGGAAAAGGGGGAAACGGTTATCGGCAGCGCCTGTTCCTATAAATTCGGCGGCAAGGGCGGCAACCAGGCGGTATCGGCGGCTAAGGCCGGGGCGCAGGTGAGCTTCGCCGGTGCGGTGGGGGCGGATTCCCAGGGGACATTTTTGCTCTCGGTGCTCAACCAGCACGGCGTAGACCACTCGCAGGTGACAGTGACCGCCGCCTCGCCCTCCGGCATGAGCGTTGCGATCACGGATGCGGAAGGCGACTATGGCGCGGTGGTGGTTTCAAACGCCAATAACCATATCGATCCGCAGTTGTTTCATGATGATGCCGTGTGGAACCAGGTGAGCATGCTGTTGTTGCAAAACGAGGTGCCGGAGGCGGTGAACTTGCAGGCGGCCAGCGAAGCGAAAAAGCGCGGCGTGACGGTGTGCCTGAATGCGGCGCCCGCCCGGGCGCTGAGCACAGCCCTGCAATCCTGTATCGATCTGCTGGTGGTCAACGCGGTGGAAGCGCGGGATCTGAGCGGCATCCCGGTGCCGGATCTGCCCGGTGCCTGCGCCGCCGCCGAAGCGTTGAGCCAGGCCTATCCGGCGGTGGTGGTCACCGCCGGCGAACACGGCGTGGCTTTCTGTGAAGCGGGGGAGAGCAGCCAATCCCTGCCGGCGCAGAAAGTGGTGTTGATCAGCACCCACGGCGCCGGCGACTGCTTTATGGGCATATTGTGCACCTCGCTGTTACAGGGCCACCCTCTGGCGCAGGCGGTGGCCAACGCAAATCAGGCCGCCGCCGAGCACGTTTCGCGCCCACACTCCTGACCCTCTCTTGAGGTTATTCGCCCCCCGGCTGCGGTTGGGGGCGCTGACCGCCCGCCGGGCTGTCGGCTTCTCTGCTTTTATTTTAGAATCTCTGTGCGCCGCCATCGCGCAAGGACGGATGGCTAGCCAAATAGCGCCGCCTGGCCGCACGGGCCAGCGAGTGCTGTGACACAACCCGCGTTCATACAGAGACGAACTCAATGAAAAATCGGTTTCCGCAAGGCTTTTTATGGGGCGGTGCTACGGCCGCCAACCAGGTTGAAGGGGCTTATGATCAGGAGGGAAAGGGGCTGTCGATTGTCGATGCGATTCCAGGCGGCAAGCAGCGGTTAAATATTGTTTCATCGGCCGAATTTGACTTCACCATTGAGCCGGAAAAGTACAGCTACCCAAACCATAAAGGCATCGACCATTATCACCGCTTTCGCGAAGACATCGCGCTGTTTGCCGAAATGGGCTTTAAGTGTTACCGCTTTTCCATCGCCTGGACCCGGATATACCCGAATGGCACCGAAGAAACGCCGAATGAAGCCGGCCTGCGCCATTACGATCGGGTGATTGACGCCTGTATTGCGCACGGTATTGAACCGGTGGTGACCATTTCCCACTATGAAATGCCGCTGCACCTGGCCACCGCCTATGGCGGGTGGAAAAACCGTGCGTTGATCGCCTGCTATGAACGCTTTGCCCGCACTGTGCTGGCGCGCTTTGGCCACAAGGTCAGATACTGGATGACCTTCAACGAGATCAACAGCGCCGCCCATTTCCCGGTGATGAGCCAGGGGCTGATCGTCAAAACCGGCGCGCTGGAGACCCAGGCCAAATTCCAGGCCTGGCACAACCAGTTTGTTGCCAGCAGTATGGCGGTGAAAATCGCCCATGAGATCCGCCCGGATATCCAGATCGGCTGTATGATCCTCTACGCCACCACCTACGCCTATGACTGCAACCCCACTAACCAGTTGGCCGCCCTGCAAGAAACGCAGGCGTTCAACTTCTATTGTGCGGATGTGCAGGCCGGCGGCAAATACCCTTACTATGCCAAACGCCTGTGGGAAACGCTCGGTGTGGAATTGGCCATCGAACCCGGCGATCTGGCGTTAATCCGGCAGCATACCGTGGATTACATCGGCTTTAGCTATTACATGTCGTCAACGGTCAATAAGACCGAGCCGGATAGCCAAGCGGCGCAGGGGAACCTGCTGGGCGGGGCGCGCAACCCATTTCTGGCGGCCAGCGAGTGGGGCTGGGAGATCGATCCCGTTGGCCTGCGCATCGCGCTTAATCAGCTGTATGATCGCTACCAAAAGCCGCTGTTTATCGTCGAGAATGGCCTGGGGGCGGTCGATCAGCCGGACGCCAACCACTATGTGGCCGATGATTACCGCATCAATTATCTGCGCCAGCACATTGAAGCGATGGCCGAAGCGATTGAGGATGGCGTGGAACTGATGGGCTATACCCCGTGGGGCTGTATCGATCTGGTTAGCATGTCCACCGGTGAAATGTCGAAGCGCTACGGCCTGATCTATGTCGATCTGGACGATACTATCGCCGGCAGCGGCAACCGTTATAAGAAGAAATCTTTCTACTGGTACCAGAAGGTGATCGCCACCAACGGCGATGATATCGGCTAATCGCCAGGCCGCCCCGGGTGCACGGGGCGGCAAGCCTCATTGCGCGGTAGCCATGTTGTGCAGAGAATCCCCTTCTAGCCTGTAGCGGATCCACTCTGCCTGCGGTTCGCCGCCCAGCCGGTTGTACACGTCGATCGCCGGTTGGTTCCAGTCCAGCACGCTCCACTCCAGGCGGCCGCAGCCGCGCGCGACGGCCAGTTGCGCAATGTGTTTCAGCAAGGCTTTCCCGGCGCCCTGGCCACGGCATTCAGGGGTGACGTATAAGTCCTCCAGGTAGATGCCATTGCGGCCCAACCAGGTGGAATAGCTGCTGAAGAACACCGCAAAGCCGATGGGCGTGCCGTTCGATTCGCAAATCAACGCTTCGGTGGCGGCGCGCTCGCCGAACAGCGTTGCCTCGATTTCCGCCGGGGTGGTTTTCACCTCGTGCAGCGCTTTTTCATACTCGGCCAGTTGGCAAATGAACGAAAAAATAGTGGCAGCGTCGCGCTTTTCCGCCGGGCGAATGTGTAATGTCATGATGGTCTTCCAGTGTGTTTATCAGTGATGCATCATCATAATCACTGCTCTATACTGCATGAAGTGCAATATCATCAATAGACAGTGAATTTTATGCATTCTTATTTACGCCGGATGGATCTCAACCTGCTGCTGGTTTTTGACGCTATTTATCGCCACCAGTCGGTTACGCGAGCAGCGGACGAGCTGGCAATGAGTAACTCGGCCTTAAGCCACGCGCTGGGGCGCCTGCGCAATGCGCTGAACGACGAGCTGTTTTACCGCTCCGGCCAACAAATGTGCCCAACGGTATTGGCGGAAAGCCTGGCTGCGACCATCGGCGACAGCTTGCGCACGCTGGAGCGCGAGCTGAATACACAGCCGCGCTTTGCGCCGCTGCACAGTCATGAACAATTTACCTTTTCCGTCACCGATTACACCGCGTTTTGCCTTTTTCCAACGTTAATGGCCGCTCTGCAGGAGCGCGCGCCTTATTTGCAGTTTCAACTGTTGCATGGCGATCAAAAAGTGGCGATCGAGGATTTACTGGCCGGGCGTATTGATTTCGCGCTGGGTTTCACCGAATCTACCGATAGCCTGCATGAGGATATTGACGAGATTGACTGGATGGAGGATCGCTACGTCGCCATCACCGCGGCAGCGCAGCGCAATGATCTTACGCCGCTGTCGTTGGCCGAATACCTGGCGGCAAAGCACGTGGTGATCACCCCCTGGAACGAGGCGCGTGGGGCGATTGATTACGAACTGGATAAACTGGGGCGGCAGCGCACTATTGCTTTGCGTATGCCTTCGCTGCTGGCGGCGCCGTTTATCATCGCCCAGAGCCGGCTGTTTATGACGCTACCGGCGTTCGCCGCCCGGCAGCTGGCGCCATTGCACCATTGGGCGATACATGAATTACCGTTTTACGTGCCGCCGTACCGGATCAAAATCTATTCTCACCGGCGTAACCAACGCCGCGAGGCCAACCGTTGGCTAACCGAGCAAATCCGCGCGCTGGCTTTTTCCGGCGCATTGGCCGCTGCGGGCGTATAAACCGCAGCGGCGTCTTATTTTGGGCAGGAGAAGATCCGTTGAGCATTGATGTTTTACGTATTGCCGCGTTTTCCGAGGGGCAGACAGGCGGCAACCCGGCGGGGGTGCTGATCGCCGAACAACTGCCGGATCCTGCCGAGATGCAGCGGATCGCGGCCGACGTGGGCTATTCGGAAACGGTTTTCGCGGCGCCCTGTGAACAGGGCTGGCGGGTGCGCTATTTCTCGCCCCTGATGGAAGTGCCGTTTTGCGGCCATGCGACCATCGCCCTGGGCGCGGCATTGGCCCTGCGCCAGGGGAACGGGGTGTTTACCCTGGTGCTTAATCAGGCGACGATCACCGTTGAAGGGGCGCAGGCCGAAGGCCGGCTTTCGGCGGTGTTGCAATCGCCGCCGACCCATAGCGCGCCCGCTTCAGCGCCGCTGGTGGCAGAGGTGTTGGCGTTGTTTGGCTATACGCCTGGCGATGTCAGCAGTGCGATTGCGCCGGCGCGCATCCACGGCGGTGCCGATCACTTTGCCTTGACCCTCAACACGCGTGAAGCGCTGGCGGCCATGCATTACGATATCGCAGCCGGGCAGGCGCTGATGCTGCGTGAAGGCTGGGCCACCATCATGCTGGCCTATGCGCAAACGCCGCAGCGTTTTCATTGCCGCAATCCGTTCGCCTCCGGCGGGGTGTATGAAGATCCGGCAACGGGCGCGGCGGCCGCCGCTTATGCGGGTTACCTGCGGGATATTGCCTGGCCGCACGCCGGGGCGATCGACATTATTCAGGGTGAGGATATGGGGATGCCTTCGCGTATTCACGCTGACATCACCTCGGTTACGGGGGCGTCAATCCGTGTTTCCGGCACCGCGCGCCGGATGACGGCGGAGTAACCGGCTGCCCCCGATTATGGCAGGAAAAACAAAAGGAAGTGACGATGGCCGTGCCGGAATCAAAAGGCGCATTGATCAAAGCGGTGAACAGCAATTTCGCGCTGCTGATGAAAAAACTGGACGACATACCGGCAGAAAAGGCGTTTGAGCCGCTGATGCCGGGGCATGCCAAGGGCAGCGTAATGAGCGTTGCCCAACTGGTGGCCTATCTGATTGGCTGGGGGGAACTGGTTTTGTCCTGGCATGCGAAAGAAAGACAGGGCCTTGAAATCGCCTTCCCCGAAGACGGTTTTAAGTGGAACCAATTGGGGTTGCTGGCGCAAAAGTTTTACCGTGATTATGCGCAGATTACGGACTACGGCGCCCTGCTGATGCGGCTTGCCGATAATAAACGGCAGATTATCGCGTTGATTGACGGCTTTAGCGATGAGGCGCTCTACGGCCAGCCGTGGTACGGCAAATGGACGCGTGGCCGGATGATTCAGTTCAACACGGCGTCACCGTATAAGAACGCCTGCGGCAGGCTAAACGCATTGCGAAAAGTAGGCTGTGTCCCGTAATAGTGCATGACACAGCCTAGCCTGGCGCTGGCGTTAGCCCCTACTGGAAAATCGGCTGAGGGGTGTTGATGCCGGCAACCTGTGCGTGTTGCATCATCTGCAGCACGTGGTCGAGCGGGCACAGTGTTCCGCGCGCGGTTTTATGGCAATGCTTATCGCTGTAATCCTTGCTGAGCAAGGGGTGGGCGGCGTCTATGCGGTGCAGGCTGCGCCACTGATCCAGTGACATGGCGGTAAACGCCAGGCGCACCAGGCGTTGGCCGCTGCGTTTATCGCGGTAGCGTTCAAAAACCAGGCTGCCGCCCGGCGGGATGTCATTGGGCGGGTATTCCCCCAGCGCCCAGTTCATGTTTAGCATGGTGTGGATTTGCGCAATATTGGTGTCATGGCCGATAAACAGCGTGAGCCGTGGGGCAGGAGTTTTGGCGGCCGGCTGTTCCAGCGGCGTGCCCTGCTTCAGTGCGGTGGCGAGCTGTGCCATCAGTAATGTGCCGCCATGGCGCGCCAGCTCCGGCGTATCGCTGATCAAATCGTATTTCGCCGCGTGCAGCGCCATCAGAGCCGCCACCTGTTTGGCGTTGGCGGCATGGCCGAAGGCGACCTGGCTGAGCGGCAACCCTTCGCTGTATTGCAGGCGGATAGTTTCGCCGATATTCGCTCCGGGCGACAGCGGGCCTTTCAGCGCAAAACCGTTTTCTTTCTCAACCAGCTTCCACGGTTCGTGCAGGAAGGCGCACGCCTGCGTATCGTCGGCGCAAACCGCGGCGCGCAGGAGTTCCACGTCGGGCTGATAATGCGCGGCCGCCGCGGCTTCGCTGCCGCCCATGCGCGCCATGATCTGCTGCCTGGCCAGCGCCTTATCCGGCTTCGCCAGGCCCATATCTACGCTTTGAAACAGCGGATCGTAGCGGTTGCGGGTGTGGCCGGCAGCCAGGCCGCAGCCGGGAAACATGCCGTCAAGCAGCGCCTGCGCGGTGGCTCTGGTGCGTTGCAGTGGGCTGGCCCAGGCAAACACCGCACCGGCCGGTGGGCACGCCGGCCCGAGCGCTAACCCGGCGCGGCGCCAACTGGCGATCTGGTAAGCCGCCTGGTTAATGATGCCGGCGTAGCCGTGGCCGGAAAGGTGGCCGTCCTCGACGTTCCATTCCGGCCATTGCTGGCCGGTGGCCTTGTTCAGCTTTTCCGTGTCGGTTTGTGGGCGCACGCCGTGGCGGCTCAGCATCACCACTTTTTCCAGCGTGTAGCGTTCGCCTGCCGCATGTGCCGGGGCAGTGGCCAACAACGGCAAGGTGCTCAGGGCTAACAGGGTGGCGCTGAACATGGGGTTATACATGCGGCGGTGTTTACGGAGGTTAAAAAGCATATTCAACCCCCGTGGTGTAGACCGTCTGCCGGCGTTCGCTGTTTTTTGCCACTGATTCATTACTGACTTCCATGACATATTTCCAATGGGTGAAGAATTTAATCTTCATGGCCACCTCGTGCTTATAGTCGGTGTCTTTTTTGGCATAAATCGGTTTGTCGCTAAAGTAGCGTGCGTATTTATAGACCAGTGTTGCCGGCTGTATTTTGTATTTTGCACCGATGTCTATGCGGTGCGTGTGTTTAGTGGGTTTTTCATCATAGTCGGTTATTTCATAACGGTAGCGCGTGGCGAAAGACAGCGATTTATTATAATCCCAGCGGATCTCCAATCCGGGCTTCCAGGTTTTTTTCTCATCGTACAGATTGAGCGACAGGCCGGGCGTTAGCGTGAAGTTGGCCGGCGCATTAATCGCATAATCAATGCCGAACACCTTTTTTTTATTTTTTAAATGGTTGAATGCCTGCCCGCTGCGGCCATCTTCGGTTTCGCGCGGTGAGTACTCAAGCTCTGTCGAGACGCCAAGGCCGTTTTCAAAACCGTGGTTTAATTCAAATTTATCGGTATGCTCACGGGTAACGTCAGCAAATTCGTGCGCCCAGGAAAGCGACAGCGCATGGGCATTTATGGAAAAAAGCAAACAGGGTAAAACAAATAAATTACGATTATACATTTGTCTTGTTCAGCTAATTGATAATTATTCAGGAAACAACTTCCTTCGAGGCGCTATTTTTCCAGCGAGAAAAAATAAAAGCAAGGAAACGGGAGGCTACTCATCTTTTCTTAATAAAACCTTCATGAAAAATTATTATTCATGCTGAAATGTTTAAACGTTAATTATGGTAGCGTCATCTATATATTCAGGAAATATACCCAAAATAATTCGAGTTGCAGGAAGGCGGCAACGCAGCGAATCCCCAGGAGCTTACTTGAGTAAGTGACTGGGGTGAGCGAGGAAAGCCAACACACCTGCAACTTGAAGTATGAAGGGTATAGATTGTCGCGAGATCATTTCCCAATCCATTATGTCTGGCACAGGCGCTTATTCTCCGGTGCGGCAATCGCGGTTCATTTATTGACGATTTGCCGCCGGGTAAACAGACGGGTCATCATGACGGCAAAGATCGCAAACATCCCGCCGAGCGCGGTCGATTCCAGGCGGTGCGTGGCGACATCCACCTGCGAGAAGCCCAGACTGGAAATCATAAACACCACCATCAGGGTGACGAAGAAAGTGAAGATAAAATAGGATTTTGAAATCAGCGAATAGGAAAAGGTAAAAGCGATATAGCCAAACAAAATAAACCCGCTGACAAGCAGCAGCGGGCTGTGCCAATAGGCTATCAGCGTGGCCGCCAGGATACTGCCCATCAACGTGCCCAGCACTCTCGCCTGCACCCGCGCTACCGTGTCCTTATAGTTATTGCGCAGGCAAAACAGCAGCGTCATACCGGCCCAGTAGCCATTTTTCAGGTGGAACAGTTCGACGGTGCTTAATGCCAGGCACATGGTCAGTAGGGCGTAAAAAATCGACCATTGCAGATGGATCTTGCGCTTGTATTTGCTGGTGGTGATGCGCAAAAAACGCAGCCATGAACGTGGGCTGAAATCCTGCCGGTGAAAGCCGTAACGGCGGAAGACCAACGCCAGAAACAGCATTTGCAGCAGGCCGCCGCCGCCCGTCATGGCCGCACGGGCGGCGGCGTGTTCCGCAGAGCCGGCGAAATAGCCGGAAACCAGATAGGCGATCGCCCATTGCAGCAGCATCCACCAGGCGCTGCTGTCTACGTTCGCCATCGTGACGTAGACCCCGGCATACAGCATGGCGCCGGCGATGTATAACGGTAAAAAGTTCCCCGTCAGGCAGCCCAGCCAGGAAGAGAAGGCCAGCCCGAGCGTGGTGGTGATGAGCAGTGAAAACGCCGAGCCGCCCCAGGTTTTGTTGGCGCCAAACGCCAGCGTTAATGCGCCGCTTGCCACCACGCTTGCCGCCGGGACGCGATCCAGCGCAAAGCCGACCAGGTAAATCACGATAATGGCCGGCAAGCAGCACAGGCCCAGCAACATATCCTGCTGTAAGGTGATGGGAAGGCGAATCGGCAAACGGTGTCTCCTGAATCTGATGGGCAGCGGGCGTATCCACGGCGGCAATAAAGCCTATTGTAGCCTAACGGGCGGCGGGCTAAGGCCGAACAAATTGCATGCCGCGGTGGGGGCTTGTTAAGGTTATCCACGCCTGTTGGCAGAGGCTGGCCGTGGATGCATCCGCCGGCGGCTGAAAATAGTGAAGCCTTTTAACGAAAACCTTACAGTTCAGCTATAGAAAGCAGTTAGCATAGTTGACGATAATAAGCGCCTATACCCAAAATAATCCGAGTTGCAGGAAGGCGGCAACGCAGCGAATCCCCAGGAGCTTACTGGAGTAAGTGACTGGGGTGAGCGAGGAAAGCCAACACACCTGCAACTTGAAGTATGAAGGGTATATACACGTCATCCTTCAAGTTGCTTCTTTGTTGGCTGCGTTCAGAAACCCCGGTCACAGAGTTATCTCTGCTCCCGGGGATTTCCTCACTTGCCGCCTCGATGCATCTTGAATGATTTTGTGTAGATACCCAAAATCATTCGGGTTGCCGCAAGGCCAACACATCGGCAGCGTGAAGTATCAAGGGTATATACCTTCCTTATCCCGCAAGTGGGTGAGGTGTCCTTTTCTCATCAACATTAAGATTTTCATGACTAAGCCATCGCGTTCTCGATTATTGAAACTTCTGTTACTTGTCATCTTGGTTCTGATCGTTGCCGGCGTGGTCTGGCGCCTGTGGCCGCAAGGGCAGAGCGGCCAAAGCGGTATGCGTGGCCCCGGTGGTCACGGCGGCCCAGGCCGGATGATGATGAGCGGTGGCAATACGCTGGTTCATGCTGGAACCGCCACCCAGGCCGATGTGCCGGTGTACCTCAATGCGCTGGGTACGGTGACGCCGAACGCCACGGTAACGGTGACCAGCCGGGTCGATGGGCAGCTCATGAAAGTCTATTTCACCGAAGGGCAGAAGGTTGAAGCCGGTCAGTTGCTGGCGCAGATCGATCCGCGCAGTTACCAGGCCACGCTCGCGCAGTATCAGGCCGAACTGAGTGAAAACCAGGCGCTGCTGAAAAGCGCGCAACTCACGCTGACCCGCTACAAAAAACTGTTCGCGCAGGATTCGCTCTCACGCCAGGATCTGGATACGCAGATCGCGACAGCCGGGCAGTACAGCGGCGCGATTAAAGCCGATGAAGCGCAGATTGCCGCCGCCAAGCTGAACATCGAATACGCGCGCATTACCGCGCCGATCAGCGGGCGCGTGGGCCTGCGGCTGGTGGATGCGGGCAATATGGTGACCAGCAGTGATACCACCGGCATCGTCACCATTACCCAGACGCAGCCCGTCGCCGTGACCTTCAGCGTGCCGCAAAGCAATATTCCGGTGCTGCTGAAAGCGTTGCACAACGGGCAGAGCATGCCGGCCACCGCGTTTGATCAGGATAACAAAACGCAGCTTGCCGAGGGCAAAGCGCAGTTTATCAGCAACAGCATCGATACCAGCACCGGCACCGTGCAGTTAAAAGCCCTGTTCGACAATGAGGATGAGGCGCTGTACGCCAACCAGTTCGTCAACGTGCGTCTGCAAACCGGCCTGCTGTCGCAGGCAACGGTAATTCCTTCCCAGGCGCTGCAGCTTAGCAGCGACGGCAGTTTTGTCTTCGTGATCAATCAGGACAACACCGTGACGCGCAAGGTGGTGGCGACCGGGCCGAGCTTCGGTGAAGACCAGCGGGCGATTATTTCCGGCGTGGCGCCAGGGGATCGGGTGGTAACGGAAGGCGTCGATCGCCTGGCCTCCGGCAGCAAAGTCAGTGTGGTCACGGCGGAGCAGACACAGACCGGCGCGGCCAGTGGGAGCGCTAAGGCTCAATGAACCCGTCACGAATATTTATTGAGCGCCCGGTCGCGACCATCTTATTGATGGTCGGCGTGTTGATTTCCGGGATTTTTGCTTATCGCACGCTGTCAACTTCCGCCCTGCCGCAGGTTGACTATCCTACCATCCAGGTGACGACGCTCTATCCGGGCGCCAGCCCGGACGTCATGGCGTCATCCGTGACCGGGCCGCTGGAGCGCCAGTTGGGGCAAATGGCCGGCCTGAGCCAGATGACCTCCAACAGCAGCAGCGGTTCTTCGCTGATCACCCTGAAGTTTTCGCTCGATCTGTCGCTGGACGTTGCCGAGCAGGAAGTGCAGGCGGCCATCAATGCCGCCGATAGCCTGTTGCCAAGCGATCTGCCCAACCCGCCGACCTATAAAAAGGTTAACCCGGCGGATAGCGCGGTGATCACCCTGGCCGCCAGTTCCGATACCCTGCCGCTGATCAAAGTACAGGACCTGGTGAACACCCGTATCGCGCTCAAGCTGTCACAGATTTCCGGCGTGGGGATGGTGACGTTGGCCGGCGGGCACCAGCCTGCCATCCGCGTGCAGGTGGATCCGAAAGCGCTGGCGGCGCGGGGATTGACGCTGGAAGACGTCAATACGCTGATCGGCAACAGCAACGTTAACGGTTCGAAGGGCGGCTTTGACGGTAAATACCACTCGGTCACCATTGATGCCAATGACCAACTGCGCACCGCCGAAGAGTACGGCAACCTGATTCTGGCTTACCAGAACGGTGCGGCGCTGCGCCTGCACGATATCGCCCATATTGAAGAAGCATCGGAAAACAGCTATCAGTCGGCGTGGGCCAACCGCAGCCCGGCGATTGTCATCAGCGTGCAGCGCCAGCCCGGCGCCAACGTTATCTCGGTAGTGGATAATATCAAGGCCCAACTGCCGACGCTGCAGGCGGCACTGCCGGATGGCGTGAAAATGGAGATATTGTCCGATCGCACGCAAACCATTCGCGCTTCAATCAGCGACGTGCAGTTCGAACTGATGCTGTCGATTGCGCTGGTTATCATGGTGACCTTCCTGTTCCTGCGCAATATCGCCGCGACGCTGATCCCAAGCGTAGCGGTTCCTTTGTCGCTGGTGGGCACCTTCGGCGTGATGTATCTGGCCGATTTCAGCCTCAACAACCTGTCGCTGATGGCGCTGACCATCGCCACCGGCTTCGTTATCGATGACGCCATCGTGGTGGTGGAGAATATTTCCCGCCGGCTGGAAGAGGGCGAAACGCCGATGCAGGCGGCGCTGAAAGGCTCGCAGCAGATTGGCTTCACCATCATCTCGCTGACTTTCTCGCTGATTGCGGTGTTGATCCCGCTGCTGTTTATGGGCGATGTGGTCGGGCGGCTGTTCCGCGAATTCGCCATTACGCTGGCGGTGGCGATACTGGTGTCGATGCTGGTGTCGTTAACCTTAACGCCGATGCTGTGCGCCTATTTGCTGCGCCACATCCCGCCGGAAAAACAGTCGCGCTTTTCGCGCAAGGGCGGGGAGTTTTTCGACAAGGTGATCCACGGCTACGATCGTTTGCTGACGGTGGTGCTTAACCATCAGAAGTTGACGCTGCTGGTGGCGCTGGGCACCTTCGTGCTGACGGCGCTGCTTTATCTGATTATCCCCAAAGGCTTTTTCCCCACGCAGGATACCGGGTTGATTCAGGGGATTAGCGTGGCGTCGCAGGATGTTTCTTTTGGTGAAATGGCCAAGCGGCAACAGGCGCTGGCGGATGTGATTTTGCAGAATCCGGCGGTTGAGAGCGTGTCGTCCACCATCGGTATCGACGGCAACAACACCAGCCTGAACAGCGGGCGCCTGCAAATCAATCTTAAATCGTTCGATGAGCGCGACGATCGCGCCGACACGGTGATCGCCGAGCTGAAACAAGCGGTGCGCAGTGTGCCGGGCATCGAGCTGTATATGCAATCGGCGCAGGATCTGACGGTGAACGACCAGGTGACGCCGAGCCAGTATCAGTTCACGCTGGATGACGCCGACAGCGAAAACCTGGTGAAGTGGTCGCCGCAACTGGTGGCGGCGTTGGCAAAACGCCCGGAATTCAACAACGTGGTCAGCAACCTGCAGGATCAGGGGCAGGTGGCCTATGTCGAACTGAACCGCGATAAAGCGGCGCGCTACGGCATTACCGCGTCCGATGTGGATACCGCGTTATACAACGCCTTCGGGCAGCGCCTGGTTTCGACCATCTTTACCCAGTCGAACCAGTACCGCGTGGTGCTGGAAGTGGCGCCGGCCTATCAGCAGTCCCCGGCGTCGTTCGATGACGTTTGGCTGGCCAGTACGGTGTCTTCCGACAGCAGCAGTTCATCCACAACATCGACGTCTTCTACCAGCTCAACGTCCTCCACGTCGTCGTCAACCAGTTCGACCAGTTCGACGGCCAACATGGTGAAACTGACCTCGATCGCCACCATCCATCAACGCCCCGGTTCGCTGATGCATATGCGGCTGAACCAGTTCCCGGCGGTCACGGTGTCGTTCAATCTGAATGACGGCTATTCACTGGAAAACGCGCAGCAGGCGATTACCGAGGTCAGTAAGCAACTGGAACTGCCTTCCAGTATTACGCTGCGTTACCAAGGGGAAGCTTCCGCCTTCCAGAGCGCCAACAGCAACACGCTGTGGCTGATTCTGGCGGCGTTGCTCACTATGTACGTGGTGCTGGGCATTTTGTACGAAAGCTTTATTCATCCGGTCACTATCCTGTCGACGCTGCCTTCGGCGGCGGTGGGGGCGCTGCTGATCCTGCTGCTGGCCGGCACCGAATTCAGCCTGATTGCGCTGATTGGTGTGATTTTGCTGATCGGTATCGTCAAGAAGAACGCCATCATGATGATCGACTTTGCGCTTGAGGCCGAGAACCATCAGCACCTTAGCCCGCGTGAAGCGATCCATCAGGCCTGCCTGCTGCGCTTCAGGCCGATCCTGATGACCACCATGGCGGCATTGCTCGGCGCGCTGCCGCTGATGTTGGCTTCCGGTTCCGGGGCGGAGCTGCGCCAGCCGTTGGGGCTGGTGATCGTCGGCGGTTTGATCGTCAGCCAGGTGTTGACGCTGTTCTCCACGCCGGTGATTTATCTGTGGTTCGATGGCCTGGCGCAGCGTGGGAAACGCTATATGCGTAAAGCGCAGCAGTCTCAGGGCGGGGAGTGAATATGGTACGGTTGTTTATCTTCCGTCCGGTCGCCACGCTGTTGCTGACGCTGTCGATCCTGCTGCTTGGCATGCTGGGTTATCGTCTGCTGCCGGTGGCGCCGCTGCCGCAGGTGGATTTCCCCACCATCATGGTGACCGGTTCATTGGCCGGCGCCAGCCCGGAAACCATGGCCGCCACGGTGGCGACGCCGCTGGAGCGGGCGCTGGGGCAGATCGCCGGCATTACCGAGATGACCTCCAGCAGTTCGTCCGGCAGCACCAATATCATTTTGCAGTTTGAACTGAACCGCGATATCAACGGCGCGGCGCGCGACGTGCAGGCGGCAATCAACGCCGCCCGCAGCCTGCTGCCCAGCAGCATGTCGACGCTACCGACCTACCGCAAAGCCAACCCGTCCGATGCGCCGATCGTGATGCTGGCGCTGACTTCGGCAACGCGCCCGGCCGGCGAACTCTACGATCTGGCGGACAGCAAGATCGACCAGAAAATCGCCCAGGTGCAGGGGGTCGGCGAGGTGTCGCTGATGGGCAGCGCGCTGCCGGCGGTGCGTATCGATCTGCAGCCGCAGATGCTGACCCACTTTGGCGTTTCGCTGGATACGGTGCGCGCCGCCATTGCCGATAGCACCACCAACCTGCCAAAAGGCATTTTGAACGGCGGCAGCCAATCGTGGGTGGTGGACAATAACGGCCAACTGGATAAAGCGGCGCAGTATCGTAACCTGGTGATCAGCTATCAGAACGGCCGGGCGATCCACCTGAGCGACGTGGCGACGGTGTACGATGCGATCGAAGACAAATACCGGGCCGGTTACTACAACCAACAGCCGGCGGTGATGATTGGCGTGACGCGGCAGGCGGGCGCCAACATGCTGCAAACCATTGATGCGATCAAAGCATTGCTGCCGGATCTGCAAAAGGAACTGCCGGCGGATACGCAGTTGAAGCTGGTGGTCGACCGCTCCACCACCGTGCGCGCCTCGCTGTATGACACCGAAGAGACGCTGCTGATCGCCGTGCTGTTGGTGATCGCCGTGGTGTTCGTGTTCCTGCGCAATGTGCAGGCGGTGATTATCCCGGCGCTGGCGTTGCCGGTATCGCTGATCGGCACCTGCGCGGTGATGTACCTGCTGGATTACAGCCTGGATAACCTGTCGCTGATGGCGCTGATTATCGCCACCGGTTTTGTGGTGGATGACGCCATCGTGGTGTTGGAAAACATCACCCGCTATATCGAAGCCGGCCTTAGCCCGGTGCGGGCGGCGCTGAAAGGGGCGCGGGAAGTTAGCTCCACCGTGCTGTCAATGACCTTATCGCTGGTGGCGGTGTTTATCCCAATCCTGCTGATGGGCAGCGTGATCGGGCGGTTATTCCGCGAATTCGCGGTGACGCTGACGGTGTCGCTGTTGATCTCGATGTTGGTGTCGCTGACGCTGACGCCGATGCTCTGTTCGCGGCTGCTAAAACGCAAACCGGCGGTGACGAAACGGCCGCATCCGCTGTACCAGTGGATTGAAAATCAGCTCAACGCTTTGCTGGCGGCCTATTCCCGCGGGCTGGACTGGGTGATGAAGCACCAGCGCCTGACGTTGTTCAGCCTGCTGTTGACCGTGGTGCTCAACGTTTTCTTGTACACCGTGGTGCAGAAGGGCTTCTTCCCGACCCAGGATACCGGGCTGCTGATGGGCATGGTGCGCGCCGATCAGAACATCTCGTTCCAGGCGATGAAGCCCAAGATGCAACAGGCCGCCAAACTGATTGCCGCAGATCCGGACGTGGATGGGGTGATGGCATCGATGGGCAGCGGCGCGTTCGGTTCGCGCAACAGCGCCAACTTCTTCGTGCATCTGAAAGACTTTAACCAGCGCAGCGCCACGGCGAGTGAAATCGCCAACCGCCTGAGCGCCAAAGCACAACATCTGGCTGGCATGCAGCTGTTCTTGATGGCGGCACAGGATCTGCGTGTCGGCGGCCGCAGCGCCAACGCCAGCTACCAGTACACCCTGCAGGCGGACGATCTCAGTACCCTGCGCACCTGGACGCCGAAGGTGCAGGCGGCGCTGGCGCAGATCCCGCAACTGACCAGCGTGGATTCCGACTCGCAGAACGGCGGGCAGGAAGTGATGATCAATATCGATCGCGATAAGGCCACGCAGTTGGGCATTGATGTCAATATGCTCGATACGCTGCTGAATAACGCCTTCAGCCAGCGCAAGATTGCCACCCTGTACCACACGCTTAACCAGTATCATGTGGTGATGTCGGTGGATGACACCTTCACCCGCGATCCGGATACGCTGAAAGATCTGTTCGTGGTGAACGACAACGGCGATCAGGTGCCGCTGTCTGCCTTCGTCACTTTCAGCAGCGACACTGCGCCGTTGTCGGTGGCGCATCAGGGGCAGTCCGCCGCCAGCACCGTCGCTTTCAACCTGCAGGACGGCGTTTCGCTGGAGCAGGCGCAGGTGTTGATTAAAAACGCCATGGCGCAGATCGGCCTGCCGAGCGACGTGCAGGCCGGCTACAGCGGTACTGCCCGTGAGTTCGGCGAGCTGACCGCCACCATGCCGTGGCTGATCCTGGCGGCGCTGGCCGCGGTGTATATCGTGCTGGGTATGCTGTATGAAAGCTATATCCACCCGTTGACCATTCTTTCAACGCTGCCGTCGGCCGGCGTGGGCGCTTTGCTGTTGCTGCTGTTGACCAACACCCAGCTTACGGTGATCGCGCTGATCGGTATTTTGTTGCTGATCGGTATCGTGAAGAAGAACGCCATCATGATGATCGACTTTGCGCTAATGGCCGAACGCCAGCAGGGCATGTCGCCGCAGCAGGCGATCACCCAGGCCTGCCTGATGCGTTTTCGCCCGATTATGATGACCACCCTGGCGGCGTTCTTCGGCGCGCTGCCTCTGGCGTTGGGCAGCGGCGGTGACGCCGATTTGCGCAGCCCGCTGGGCCTGGCGATTGCCGGTGGTCTGGCGCTCAGTCAGTTACTTACGCTGTTCACCACGCCGGTGGTGTACCTCTATCTTGATCGCGCCAGCCGCGCCACTCGTCGTCAGTGGCAGCGTTTGCGCCATGCTGAATAACCATTTATGAAACTGAAAAATATTGCCTTTACTCCGCTTTTTCTTGCTCTGGTGCTCAGCGGCTGCGCCGTGGGGCCCGATTATCAGCGCCCGGCTCCTACCAGCGTGCCGTTGCAGTATAAGGAAGCCAAAGGCTGGCAGCAGGCCAAACCGCAGGATCAGGCCAATAAGGGCGAATGGTGGGCGGTGTATCACGATGCCACGCTATCGTCGCTGCTCGGCCAGGTGAGCATTTCGAACCAGAACGTGGCGCAGTATGAGGCGCAATATCGCCAGGCCAAAGCGCTGGCGGCGGAATCGCGTTCTGATTTGTTCCCCACCCTCAGCGGCACCGGATCGGGCACCCGCAGCGGCAGCAAGGCCAGCAGTAGTGCCAGCCAGCGTTCCGTCAGCAACAGTTTCTCGGCAGAGGCCAGCGCCAGTTGGGAACTGGATCTGTGGGGCAAGCTGCGCCGCACGCTGGAAGAGAACAAGGCCAGCGCGCAGGCCAGCCAGGCCGAGTTGGCCAATATAACATTGAGCGCCCAGTCGGAGCTGGCGCAGGATTACTTCCAGTTGCGTATTATGGATCAGCAAATTGCCCTGTATCAGCAGAGCGTGCAGGCCTATGAACGCTATCTGCAGGTGATCAACAACAAATATCAGGCCGGCGCCGAATCACGCAGCACGCTGGCGCAGGCGCAACTGCAACTGGAGAGCGCCAGAGCCTCGGCGCTGGATTATGTTTGGCAACGGGCGCAGCTGGAACACGCGATAGCGCTGCTGATCGGCAAAACGCCGGCGGAATTCAGCCTGGCCGCCGCGCCGCTGAGCGCAACCATGCCGGCGATCCCACATGCGCTGCCATCGGAACTGTTGCAGCGCCGGCCGGATATCGCCTATGCCGAACGCAACGTAGCGGCGGCGAATGCGGCGGTGGGGGTGGCGATCGCTGGTTACTACCCGGATCTGACGTTAAGCGCCAGCGGTGGCTTCACCAGTTCGGCGCTGCATAATCTGATCTCGCTGCCGAACCGCGTCTGGTCGCTCGGGCCGGAGCTGAGCGGCACGCTGTTGGACTTTGGCGCGACGTCGGCGAAGGTGGAGCAGGCGCGCGCCGCCTATGACGCCAGCGTCGCCAGCTACCGCCAAGCGGTGCTGCAGGGCTTTACCGAGGTGGAAAACTATCTGGTGCAGTTGAATACCCTGCAGGATGAGCTGGCCGCGCAGCAGCGCGCCGCCACCGCGGCGCAGGATTCCGCCCGCGTCACACGCAACCAGTATGAGGCCGGGATGATTGATTACCTGGATGTCGCCACCACGGAAAACGCCAGCCTGAGCCAGCAGCAAAGCCTGCTGTCGCTGCAAAGCACGCAGTGGGTGGCCAGCGTGGAACTGATTGCGGCGCTGGGCGGCGGCTGGGATGCGAAAACCCTGGCGCCATAGCGGCGCCGGCGCGGCACGCCTTCCCTGATGTCAGCGGGCGTGCCGTTATGCCTGGCCTGGCTGGATGCCGCGCAGGAAAATCGCCAGCCGTTGTTTAATGTGCTCCGCTCGGCGCGCGTAGTCCGGCGCCTGTTGCGCTCTTCGGCGCGGCAGCAGCGCACCAAACACGATATCCATCAGCATCCCGGCGCAGACCTCGGGATCGTCAACCACCATACGGCCGCGTTCAGCCTCCAGCTGGAGCCACTCGATGAGCGCTTCCCGTGAGCGAATGATTTCATTTTCATAGAGATAATCGGACAGCTCGGGGAACTGGATCGATTCCCTGACGATCAAATTGAGTATCGCTTCGCGCGCCAGGGCGGTTTCCTGATCAATGTTCAGGCGGAAAATTTCGATCAGCGTTTCCAGCAGCGGCAGTGCTTCGCCCGGCGGGCGCGGCAGGGCCAGGATCAGGTGTTGTTTCTCTTGGATCACGGCGGCGAAGAGCGCCGTTTTGTTACTGAATACTTCATAGATCGAGCGCTTGGAGACTTTGGCTTTCGCCGCGATAACGGCCGTTGTGGTGTGCGCAAACCCCAGTTCGATAAAGGCCTCATAGGCCCCGGCGATGATGGACTGCCGGCGTTCCTGTTCCCCGAACACTTTGGGCCGCCCGCGTTTGGGCGCGGTTTTTTTTGGGGTGACGTCCATCCGTTCTCCTGGTGCTGGTTTTCTCATTGACAGCCTGCATCGGCTACAATATGGTACTTTTCTAGTACCATATCAGTGAGCAAGGCTTTCTTCAAGGCAGGCCCAGCCTGCGGCGAATATCGGCCGCATTTGAGCTGCCTGGGTTGCTTTGCTACGGTTAGATTAGGTAATGGAGGTTGATCATGCCAAAGGCTATTCCATCCCAGGGAACCGGGCCAAGCCCTATCCGGGATCCCCGCGTTCTTGAGGTTATCGCCCGGATGAACGCTGCGCGGCGCTTCCCGGAACCGGGCGCGTTTCAGGGCGCTGCGGGCAAGGCGCCCGAGGCCTTCGCCGATTACGGTTTTTCCATCCACCCCGATCAAGGGGATCTGATATACCTGCTGTGCCGCGGCATGGGGGCGAAACGGGTGGTGGATTTTGCGACCTCGGTCGGCATGTCGGCGCTGTATTTTGCCGCCGCGATGCGCGACAACGGCGGCGGGTTGGTGATCGGCGCGGAATATGTGCAGGCGAAGGTCGATGTGGCGCGGCGTAATCTGGCCGATGCCGGGCTGGCGGACTATGCGGATATTCGCGTGGGCGACGCACGCGAAACGCTGCGCGACCTTGGCGAACCTATCGATTTTGCGTTGATCGACGGCTGGCCGGTTGAGCAGGGGCCTTCGCTCGCTCGCCAGATCATTGAGATTATCGCGCCGCAGTTGCGCACCGGCGGCTATGTGCTGAACGATAACGCCGAGCCGGATTTCCTTGAATATATTCGCGATCCTGCTAATGGGTTTATCTCCGTCACCCTGCCGATCAAACGCGGCACGGAGCTGGCGCTGAAGGTCGGTTGAGGTCTGGTATGCAATCACGGCGGCAATTTCTGTTAACGGGCATCGGCCTGGGGGCGGCGACTCTGCTGCAACCGTTGGTAGCGGCAGCAGGCACGCCAACGGCATCGGCGCTCCGGGCTGGCGCCGGGCGGGCGGAGATCGTCTTTCCCGCCGCACTTTTCCCGCTGGACGGCTTTGCCGGCATGCACGATCCGCTGGCCGTCCGCGTGTTGCTGCTGGATGACGGCCGCCAACGCCTGAGCATCGCGGTTGTCGATCTGACCTCGATCGCCGAAGGCATGATCAGCGCGATAAAAACCATCCTGACTGAGGTGGCGGGCGTGCCGCCTGACAACACGCTGGTTTGCGCCAGCCACACCTTTTCCACTCCGCATATTTTTCCGGCCGGGCAAGCGCCCGCCGGTACGGATACCGTGCGCAATGAAGCCGCCTGGCGCGCGGTGCTTGCCGCGTTGCGCACCGCGGCGGAGCACGCCAACGCCGGTTTGCAGCCGGCCCGTTTGGGCTTTGGCGCCGGCACCAGCCGGGTGAATGTGAACCGCGATGTACCGACACCGCACGGCTGGTGGCTGGGGGCCAACGATGCCGGTTTTGCCGATCCTTTCCTCGGCGTATTGCGCATTGATGGCCGTGATGGCAAGCCGCTGGCGCTCCTGATGAACTTTGCCGTGCAGTCGTCGATTATGGACGGTTCGCAGCAGGCCGCCGGCGGGAAGTTGATTTCCGCCGATCTTGCCGGCGCCGCGGCGCGTTACGTTGAGGCACATTACGGTTCGGATACCGTTGCGCTGTTCCTGGTGGGGGCGGCTGGGGATCAGGCGCCGTATTTGCAGGCCAACCGCCACGTCGTCAACAGCGATGGCAGCGTGGGTCAAATTGATGTGCACGAAGCGGGGTTCACGCTGGTGGATTTGCTGGGCGAGCGGCTCGGCGCCGGCGTGGTGCAAGTTGCCGGGCAAATTGTGCCGGCATCCCAGGCCACGCTGGCGGTACGGCGCGCGCAGATAAACGTGGCCGCGCAAGAGATTACGCCGGAAGATCGGCCCACCGGCCCCGTTACCGCGTTCAACTATCCGCCCAGTGCCAAAACGCGTGCTGTGCCGCTCGTAATGATGCGTATTGGCGCCATGGTGTTGGTGGGAATGCAGCCAGAGCTGGCTGCCCGCGTTGGCGCACAGATCCGTGCGGCATCGCCGTATCCGCAGACCCTCGTCGCCACTATGGTCGACGGCGCGGCCAAATACCTGCCCGATGCGCAAAGCTATGCGCGTTTCACTTATGAAGCGCGCAATTCGCCCTATGCCAAAGGCGCGGCGGAAGCGGCCGCAGCGGCGATAGTGGATAAACTGAAACAAATGAAAGCCAGCAACGGCGAAGGAGAATAAAGATGCCATCACGTCGGGAATTCCTGCTTATGGGGGTATGCACCGGGGCCTTGATTGCGATTAATGTTCCTGTGTTTGCCAAAAATGGGGCTCTGCATGCGAAGAGCGCAACGGCCATCACGCAGGTATATGGCGATGGCATCCGGCTGGCGGCGGTCGCCGTGGAATACGACGTGCCGATCAACAGCGCGGATTTACAGGCGGCGAGCTTCCAGGTGGAAGGGCGGACGGTCACCGGTGTTTTCGCCAGCACCTCGGCTAATCCGGCCGATCGTGCGCAGGCAGGGCGCTTTGCGATCGTGACGCTATCGCCCGAGGATGCCAACGCCACGCTGGCCGAGAAAGTGGAGCCGCAGGGCGCGTCTGGCAAGGAGGCTGGCAAAGGGATGAAAGGCGGCGGCCCTGGCAATGCGGGGGATATTCCCACCTATGACACCGTCTACAAAACGGCGGCGGCCAAGGTGTTGCAGGCAGCGCCCGTCACGCTGGCAAACGGGGATGTGATACCTGCCAGCAGCCAGGCGCTGGCAACTACGCAGGTGGAAAACCCGATCGTTGATGATTTTCAGCCGTTGGAATTCCACGATCCAAAGACCGGCAAGCTGCTGCGTTACAACCTGTTCGTGCCGAAAGGCTATGATGCCAACAAAGCCTATCCGCTGGTGTTGTTTATGCACGATGCGGGCGCAACCAGCGATGTGACGCGGACGACGCTGTATCAGGGATTGGGGGCGATAGCCTGGGCCAGCCCGGCCGATCAGGCCAAACGGCCGTGTTTCGTTCTGGCGCCGCAGTATGCGGAAATCATCGCCGATGATGATTCAAAAACCTCCGATATGCTGGATATCACCATTACGTTGATCAAGACGCTGGCGGAGAAATACAGCATTGACCGCAACCGGCTGTATACCACCGGCCAATCCGGCGGCTGTATGATGTCGATCGCCATGGACATCAAATATCCGAGCTTCTTCGCCGCTTCGTTTTTAGTCGCTGGCCAATGGGATCCGGCGTTGGTGACGCCGCTCGCCGGGCAGAAACTGTGGATCCTGGTTTCGCAGGATGACGACAAAGCCTACCCTGGGCAGAACGCCATCACCGCCAACCTGGAGAAGGCCGGGGCGAAGATCAGCCGTGCGGTTTGGGACGGTACCTGGTCGCCGGAGCAGTTCCGCGCCGCCTTCGACAAAATTACGGCGGAGAACAACCCGATAAATTACGTGACTTTCCGCAAAGGCACCGTGATCCCGCAGGGCCAGTCCGCCGCCGGCGCCAGTGGCCATCGCAACACCTGGCGCATCGCCTACACCATTGAGCCGATTCGGGAGTGGATCTTCCGCCAGCATAAATAGGGCGGTTAGCCAGGCGGCACGATGAAAAAAGCCACGGCAAGCATGAAGGCGCCGTGGCTTTTTGTTTGGCGCAGCGAACGCTGTGCCGGTGTTGAATGCGTGCGGTTATTGCGCCGTAATGATGATGCGGCGGTAGGCGGTTAAGGCCGGGCTGCCATCGTCGGTTACGGCCAGGATAATATGTTCCGTTCCCTTATTTTTCACCTGCACGTCTATCGTCTCTTTGCCATTCGCCCCTAATGCCAGCACCTGTGGTTTTTGCAGGAAATCTTCTCCCGACTTGCCGACGATCTGATCCATCGTCACCTGGTGGGAAATCGAGGAGGTGGCTTCCGGGTAGAGGATCCAGTTATAGCTAAGTTTATCGCCATCTGGATCGTGGCTTCCTTTCGCGCTCAGCTTGACGGTTTCCCCAACGTGGGCGGTGATGTTGAGCACCTCTTTGCCGGTTTTACCGTTCACTACGACCAGCGGATTATGGTTGGCTGAGGCGTAGTCCTTTATGCTCCAGTCCATTCTGGCAGCGAAGTCATGCTGGAATGCGGTGCGCCAACGCCAGATGGTCGCCTGATTAGAGGTGTATTGCTGGCCGTCGCTGCCGATGACCGTATCCGCCGCGTTGGGGTTGCCTGGGAAGAAATCGCCGCCGTTGCTCCAGATCGGGCGGGTTTCACCCTGCGGCTGGCGCACAATGTAGCGGCCGCCCCAGCCACCCCAGCCGGGGTTCATCTCGCTGTTGAGGCCATTGCGGATCAGGCCGAGAAACGCCGGTGTGTCGCCTTCCATAATAAAGGCATATTGCAGATAGCCTTTCCCCAACGGCCCTTTGCTGCGGATGTTTTTGTCCAGCCAGCTTTGCGAAACCGTGGTGAAATCTGCGCCGGGCGCATTGCGGTAATATTTGTCGCCGCTGATGCCGGTCCAGGTGGCGCGGGCGTAGTCTTCCCCGTTTTGGCTGGATGGATCGACGATATAAGTGATCTGCGGGTAGTGCTGCCTGACCCACGCCCCAGCATCGTCTTGATCGGAGATGGAATAGACCACCAGGTTCCGCGTCAGGGCATCAACTTGCGCCGCCGGGTGTTTTTTCGACAGATCGATCAGCGCCTGCGCCAAGGTGTTGGCGCCGCCCCAGAGGTTAATGAAGAGCGGGTGGGCTGGATCGCTGCTTTTCTCAATCGACTTCAGCAACAAATCCGAACCCTGGGTATTTTTCCCTTCCCCGGTAGCGGCCATGCCGTAAGCCGGCTGGCCGGAGGCGATCAGCGTTTTCAGCAACGAAGCGGCAGGGTAGTGCGGATCGTGTTTCAGCAGGTTCGGTTGCACCTCGGCGTAGTGGTTCACCACCAGCTCAATCATATCAGGATGCACCTTTTCCCGTTGCCAGGTGGAGGTGGTGGCGACCAGGCCTTCAACGTTCAGCTCGTTGCTATAGAGCAGAAAACGGGTGAGCGACATTTGGTCGTCCGGCTCGTTACCAATATCGCTCAGGATGAAAACGCGCGGCTTTTCCTGGTAGGGCAGGGTTTTGCCGGCGATCTGCTGCATAGACTCATTGGCAACCGCGGCGGCAGGCAGCGCCGCAGTGAACAACACCGGGGCGATAAGCAACAGACCTTTGGTGATGGCGTTGTGCGTTACTTTGATCATTGGGAACCTCATGGCTAATGAAATCAATGAATTATTTTTCTTTGTGAGGCGATGAATAGCGGATGAGGACACATTAGTTAACAGTGGAAACAAAGTAAAAAATAAAAATCATTTTTGCTAATTGAATCACAAAAAAGAGATCTGCCGCCGGGGCGCAATGCCATAGCAGGAAGGGGCTCTGCGGCGTGTTTAAAGCAGGGTGGCGGTGATGGCGTCTGAACTGAGCTGAACCAGCCCGACCATACTGTAGTTGTAGCTGGCTTTCATGTATTCCAGGCGGATGGTGTTGATATGCTCGCTGGGGTTTTCACGCAATAGGCGATGGGTGATCGGCATGATCAAATCTGCGTAGTCTTCAAACAGCTCGCCGGTCAGGATCACGCGTTTAATATTGTGTATCGGCGCGGTACAGCAGATGGCAAAAAAGAGCGCTTCGGCCGTGCGTTGCGCGGATTGTTGCGGCGCGGCGGGATCGAACAAAAAGGCGTTTTCCAGCCCGGAAGCATAGGGCAAATGGACGATTTCAGGATAGAAACCGTTGTCGCCCAGGCCCGGCTGGCCGTTGATGCAATAACCAAACCCCAGGCTGCCGAAGCCCGGCATAAATGCCACCCAGGATTCGCGGGAATGGGTACGCTTATTGATCATGTAACATGAGCACCAGGCGATATTGACGATCTGCGTTGCAATGCCGCTGTGGCTGCAAATAATATCGCGCAGGTTGATATTGCGCTCTTCCAGCACCGGGCACCACCTCACGACGCCGGAGTGTTGTTCGATCCCGCCCTGCAACGCCACGCCAAGGGCTTTTACCTGTTCGCGCGCCACATTTGCCTGGGCGCATAGCTCGGCCGCCAGCACATCGAGCATTTCAGCCAGGCGTTGCGCGCTCATCGGGCCGCTCAACGGATAGTTTGCCGTGGCCAGCGCTGGCCGGGTGGTGTTGTAATCGTTGAGCGAGGCTTGCAGGCCATAGGTTCTGATCATGACATTGATGCTAAACAGGCTGCCGGTTTTTACGGCCAGCAACTGTTGCGGGCGCCCCAGCGGAGCGTCTTTCACGTCACATTCTTCGATGATACCGTCGCTGAGCAACGCCGCAGTCAGCTTGGTCATATAGGCGCGGGTGATATTCAATGTTTTGGTCATGGCGACCCGCGAGGCTGGGGTGCTATGCAGAATATTCAGAATTTGCTGTTTGTAGTCCATGATCAGCCCCGCATGGTAGAAGCGTATAGCCAATACCTTAGCATTTTATTCTCACACAGTGCGTTGTTGTAGAATCATTTTCTTTCGTATTACCAACAAATATTTTAACATTTTCCAAAGCTGAGAGGGGGTTATTAATAACTGAACCATGTGGTATAGTTTATCTTTGTTGCGTTTATGAGAACATTTGTCCACGACATGATGCATGTCTTAACGTTGGCCGTATTAGCGTGGCATAATGGTTTATAAACTGTACTGTTTAGTTATGGCGTTCGTTTTGCTGATGATAAACGCTTCAGCAGACCCAAGGAGATTGCATGAGAACATTAACAGAAGAACGGCGAGAGGCCATCATTGCCGCCGCTGCGCAGGTTTTCCAGGAGATCGGCTATGAGCGCGCTTCAATGAATGAAGTCGCCAAGCGTGTCGGTGGCTCTAAGGCGACCCTGTATAACTATTTTTCATCGAAAGAAGAGCTGTTTGAAACGGTAGTCCGTAAATTCAGCGCAAATTTTTTGACGGAAGCGGCTGCCGAGTTGGTGGCCCCTGGCAGTGAAAAACTCTCGCTTGAGCAAAAGATTACCCGCTTTGGCGAACGGATGCTTCAGGTGCTTACCGGCGACAATCAGGCGTTGCAGATTTACCGTGTGGTGGTGGGCGAGGCCGGGCATTCCGATATTGGCGAACGTTTTCGCGAGGCCGGCATTCGGCAAAGCATGGAAGCGCTGGCCGAGGTCATGAGAGAAGCCATGCAAAAAGGTGAGCTGACTGAAGGTGAGCCGATGCTGCGAGCAAAACAATTTACCGCCCTGGTTAAATCGGAGACGGATACGCTCCTCTTTGAGCGCGAACTGCCGCGTTTTACCAACGCGAAAATCAAGCAAATGGTCAAAGGTGCCGTCCGGTTATTTTTGAACGGCGCAATACCGCGGGAAGAGAATAAATAATCATTACCCGAGATCGCTCTGTTTTCCCCATCGCCTGTCTGCGCATTATGGCACCCACATCCCTCTGAATAGGCCAGCCCTCGGCCTTTCAGAGTTGGCACTCTTCACCCTGTATGATCTGCCTTTACGGTTCAGGCCATGGGGCCATTTCACCTTCTCCACTTTGCGAAAGCGCGGGCACAATTCTTAGGCAAACCCCTTGCCGATACCAGAGAACGCCGGATGATCAAGGCGATATTGATTATAACTGTACGGGGTGGTTTTTCGTTGCTATCATCGCTTTGCCAAAAAAATGTTTCTGGATTTAGGGTTTCTTTACATTCAGCAACAACGGAGGAGAGCATGAGAAAGGGCTCGGATATCCTGAGGGAACACATCATCACTGAGGCGGCTGCGATACTTCAAAGCCAGGGGTATGAGGCATTAACATTCCGGCTGTTGGCTTCCCGCTTGGGCTGCGTCGAGCGGGCGTTGCTTAACCATTTTGCCCATCCAGAGGAGCTGCTTACGGCGGTGATCCGCACCTATGCCACCCGGCATTTAACGCAGGCCGTATCCGTGATATCCGACACGCAGAGTTATCCGTTGCGTACCATGCTCACCCGTTTTGGCGTGCGGATGCTGCTTGTGCTGCAAGACGATCGGGATGCGCTGGATATCTATCGCCGTGTTTTATCCGATGCCGCATGCACGAATATTGGTTTGCTTTTTTATGAAGCGGGTTTTCGCGATGCGCTGGAAAAACTCACACAAGCGCTGGATATCGCTATGGTTCGCCGGGAAATCCGGCTGGGCGATCCGCGTATAATGGCCCAACAGCTACTCTCGCTTTTCTTCGCCGTCGGTGAAATACGCCTGCTGGAGCGGGAGCCCGAACCCATCAACCTGTGCCAGATAAGAAAAATGGTTCGCGAAGCGGTGCACGTGTTCCTGTACGGTGCCGCGGTGAGGCCTGACGCGACAAGAGGGCGCGCCAAAGGGGGGGAATGAGCATGGCATCCGTGCCGGATTGCATTAATGGCCGATTGATATTCAATGCTGGTGTAAAGTAGGATTTATGGCGACCAGCCTGGTGCCCCCGAATTTGACCACCGGAGCAGCGATGCGAACAGTCTGAGAAAAAGGGCGATATAGATGATGGAACTGCTTGATTTGATCTCCGATATATTAATGTATTGGCCAGGGAGAAAGAAAAAAAGAGATTATAAAAACAAAAGGTTATTGGATATTAAATACAAGCCTATCGTTCCCATAATGAAAGATAAAAGTAATGATGATAATGCTAATACGTTGTGATTTTATATATCTTTCCCGGCACTTAAGTAGCCAGGTCAGGAAAGTAGTTGCAAAAGTTTCTGTCGCCGCCTTATAAAAATGAGCCGCTCTTTAACCGGAGTAGCTTAGGTTATCTCCCTCACAGGCCGTGGTGCTGCCGCTCCGTGGATATTTTCTCATGTTATTTCAGCACGACAGGGCGATAATACTGTTTGCGAAATTTCTGTGTCTGATAAAGGAAAATAGGGGAAATCACGCTTGGCAAAAAGAGGATATTATGGATTCGGTAAGATACAACTAAGTAATTATCTGCAGATATATCCAGTATCAGGAAAAATAGCGAAAGATGAAACAGAAAGACAACAGCAATTGAGAGGCCCCTTGCTGGAGGGCCATGTCACACACGTCTTCGGTGAAGGCGGATTTTACTTAGTCTACGATGAACAATCTTGCACCATTTGGTGCAGATGAATGATGGGCTTCAGCGTTATCGGCTACCTGATAGCTCACGCCTGGTGTTAAAATAAAAGTACGCCCATCATCCAATTTTGTGTGCAGCTCGCCTTTAAGGCATAGCAGTATATGGCCTTTTTTACACCAATGATCGGCGACATATCCTTCAGAATATTCAACAAATCTGACTCTTATATTACCGAAGTTCTGTGTTCTCCATAAAGCAAACCCGATATCACCAGAATGTTTGGTTGGCTCGATTTCTGACCAGTTTGTAATGCCGAACGGGAGATTATCTATATTCATATGTTTTACCATTGATAGTGGGGTTATAGTTTTATAACTAACATGGAATTATAAATAAGTCTATGCTTCTATCGTCCCTCTCCGAGTGATAGCCAATTTTTATAAAAAAAATTTAAATAAAATAGATGATATCCACTATTACCATCTGTGAAAGTGTCGTGCTAATAAAAGTATATGCATGCTTGAAGGTTTTTTTGACTATGATTTGACGGATTCTTTATATTTTTATCTAAATTATGGATGCAAGAAAATGAGTTCGAGGCTGAACTTCGCATTCTCGTGAATTCCTTCAGGAAGCACGTAAACTGGCTACATGTATCGGGGTGGTGGCGGCTCAGCCGGTATGCAGCACAGCTGTAATCCTGGCGTTGGTAAAGCAACGCTATGGTGCGCCGCTTGGCTAATGATCAACTGCGAACACGGCCTCTCTGTGCACAGAAAGCCGGCTGGTTGCATCAGGCCGTAATTATCGGCCTGAAGTTGTGTTTCCCTTCGTTAAAAAAATGGCACCCTCTGTTTAATCCCGCATGATGGTGCTAAGGTACGCGTTCAATAAATAAGTGGCCCGAAAGAGTTTGGTCATGGACGTAATCGGAATCATCATCTCAGCGGGGAAATCCTCCGTTGATGTCGCGCTGTATACGCTACTCCCCATCATGGTCGTGATGCTGGTCATCATGAAATTTCTCGAAGTCAAAGGCGTTTTGGACGTCGTCGTTAAGTGGATGACGCCCTTGCTGCGGCCCTTCGGGCTTAGCGGTATGAGCACTTTTGCCATGATTCAGCTTAACTTCGTGAGTTTTGCCGCGCCGCTTGCGACGCTATCGATCATGGAGAAGCGTGGGGTATCCGACCGCCATCTGGCGGCGACGTTGGCGATGGTTTTCGCGATGGGGCAGGGCAATACGTTTTATCCGTTAACGCCTTTCGGCTTGCACTGGGGCGCCGCGATCGTGATCTCCATCATCGGTGGGTTGAGTGCGGCAGCGTTGACCTACCACTGGCTGGGACGAAAACTGTCAATGGCGGAAGGCGCCCGTCTAGAGGCGGCGCGACCAGAAGAGCAAACGGCCCGCGGGATTATCGGGATTATCAATGGCGCAGGTTCAGACGCCATCCGGCTGGCGATGGGCTCGGTGCCGATGCTGCTCTTATCGATGGTGATCGTAGGCATGCTGACAGCGGTTGGGGTGGTGAGTGGGTTGGAGCATTTGCTGTCGCCGCTGCTGGCGGCGATGGGGATCCCAGAGGTATTCGTTATGCCGACGCTGGTGAAATGTCTGGCAGGCGGCACCGCCTACTTTGGCGTGATTTCTGATCTGGTTCAGCAAGGCAAAATTACCGCTAGCCAAATTAACGCCTCTTCAGGGCTGTTGGTACAAACTTTTGATTTACCTGGGATTGGCATTTTTCTCGGTGTCGGCTCGCGATTCACCCGGGTTTTCCGCTATGCCGCACCGGGCGCGATGTTCGGCATTTTAGTGCGTACGCTTCTGCATCTGGCACTTTTTTAATACAGCAGCGGTGAGGGCGTGTTGCTATCAGAAAGATGTGAGGGGGATATTCATTTTGTCTGGTTTTTGTTAAGACCATCAGCCTGACATTCATCTCAATATCGTTATCAGTTATGATGTTAACCAAGTCACAAAAAATCTGATAGGAAGATGTTGCCAACATGATTAACCGTTTCACTCTGATTGCCATCACCGCTGCGCTTACGTTGACCGGATGTGCGAAGATCACCGCGGCAACTTCAGCGGCCAAGTCCTCGGTGAGTGCAGTATTGACCCCGGCGGAAGCTAAAATTGTCGATTTTTCTACCGGACCTACGCTGGTCAGCGTTACTCATGTTGCCACGCCGGCAGACGATGGTGAACCGATCTACGTCACGGTTGATGGTATTGATGCGGGTATTCTTGCTATTGGCCAAACCGTTGAGTTGCACGTCAGTGAGGGCAAACATAAAATCGGTGGTTATGCTCGTTCTTTAGTGGGCCGTGTGACCATTCCTGCGGTAGAGGTGACGACGGAGCCGCACACCAAGCAGCACGTCAATTATGCCATAACGCGTAAAACGCCTAAATTCACCGTTGGGCCGTCTACGAAAGTGATCGTAAGCGCCCCGGTTGCTGCTGCAACGGCGCCGGCGGCGACTCCGGCCGCAACAACCACGCCCTCAACGACAACGGCTCCGGCCGTAACAACCACGCCAGAAACGACATCCACACCCGCAGCAACCACGCCGACGACGACCACGACGCCAGCAACAACATCAACGCCAACAACCACCTCGGTGCCAGAAACGACTACACCGGCAGCGACGACCACCACCGAATAGCGTCAATGGCAAGGTGCGTCGTCGTTGTTCGATGAAATCTTGATATGCGCCCTGCTAATACCGCAGGGCAGCATATGAGGATCAGGAGGATGAAACGATGCCTTTGAATCCAACCATTGCGCTTATTTGGCCGGGCGCTATTGGCACGACCATTGCCGCGGCGCTGCATGAGGTGGTACGCCACGCCTTTGCGGGCGTACTGCGCATTCGCAGTTGAAACTGCGCTACGATGGCGGCCAGATTATTGTCCCTGGGCCGGTGCTTACCCATCCTACCATCCCGGCTAGACGCGGGGTTTGTGCATTGGGAACGTCTGCGCTAACGGTCAGTTCCTTCCACTTTTCAACGTCTTTATGCATGGCATCAAGTTTGGCCCGTATCAATGGGTAGGCATCGCTGACAAGCGTCGGCATGAATCACTGCCGGGGTCTTCGCTTCGGTGCAGGTTTTTAAAATGTGGGTAAAGCCGTTGGGCGGTAGTTCATGATTATCATCACAGTTCCTTGAGAGGGCACTTGAGCCTGCCGGCGTGATTGGTTATAACAACCTACTGGACGGACGTTATCAGATAACTCTGAGCGAAACCTGATTGCGTTGAAACCATTATGGCTTCAACGCAATCAGGTTTTTTTTGTCTTTTTTGTGATGCTATGGGCTGGAAAGCCGAGACTGGTGCTGTAACCAGGTAGCAAATTGCAGGCAAAGGGTATGCGTTCTGAATGCAATGGATGAGTCGTTCAGATGATAAATTTTGTGAAAAAGGTCACGTAGAAAGATGGCTGCAATGATAGTAGATAAAATACTTAGCAATAACGCGGTCCTACTCACCAATGCGAAGCACGAAGAGATCGTGGCGATCGGGCGCGGTATTGGCTTTGGTAAAAAGCCGGGCGATAGCGTGGACGCCAGAGAGATTGAGAGCCAGTTCGTGAAAAAATCCGAGGGGCTGGCCGATGTTTTTTCCCAACTGCTGGCTGAGATCCCCCCGGCATATCTAGCCGTCACGCAGCGCATCATCAACCTGGCGCAGCAGCGGCTGGCGATTACGGTACATGACACGCTTTTTCTGGCGCTCAGCGACCATATTAATTTCGCCATTCAGCGCCTAACCAACGGGCTAGTGATAAAGAACTTTTTGCTGTGGGACATTAAACGCTTTTATGCCGAGGAATTTGCCGTCGGGCTGGAAGCGCTGGCGCTGATCGAGCAGGCGCTGAATATCACGTTGCCACAGGATGAAGCCGGATTTATTGCTTTGCACCTGGCCAATGCTAAAAATAACAGTGATATGCAAAGCACAATGCACAGCGCGACCATCATTAAAGATGTCCTGAGCATCCTGCAGTATGACCTGAAGATAACGTATGATGAGGAGTCGCTGGACTACCAGCGTTTTGTCACTCATCTCAAATTTTTCGCCCTGCGCCTGCTGAATCGAAAAACCGTGATGCACGGCGATGACAGCATATATCAAGGGATCACCGAAATGATGCCGACAGCCTACGCCTGCGCAAAGAAGATCTATCACTACGTGGATAAAAATTATGGTTGCCAGCTCACCACCGATGAGTTGATGTTTCTGACTATCCATATTAATCGCCTTAACGGCGGTTAATGCTATTATCAGGTCACTACAGGGCGTAACTGAACCAATCAGGCGAAACCTGCTTCCGCACCGGCATTCAAATCTGCCGGTGCGGAAGCGGGTTTTTTTGTTTTTAGGCCTCCCCTGACTGCGGGCAGGTGAATTGAAGATAAAGGAGAACGTAACAATGAATATGGCATTCCCTGAAGGATTTTTGTGGGGCGGTTCGATTGCGGCCAACCAGGTAGAGGGCGCGTGGAATGAAGCGGGGAAGGGGATTTCCACCTCCGATCTGCAGCCGCAGGGCATCCACGGTAAGGTAGTGGAGCGCGACGGGGTCAGCAGCGGGGTGAAAGATGTGGCTATCGATTTTTATCACCGTTATCCGGAAGATGTGAAGCTATTTGCTGAAATGGGGTTCAGCGTGCTGCGTACTTCCATTGCCTGGACGCGTATCTATCCCGAAGGGGATGAAACCCAGCCAAATGAAGCGGGGCTGGCGTTCTATGACCGCCTGTTCGATGAAATGGCGCGCTATGGTATTCAGCCGCTGATCACTCTGTCCCACTATGAAATGCCCTATGGCTTAGTAAAAAAATACGACGGCTGGGGCGGCCGCGAAGTGATTGCGCTGTTTGAGCGCTATGCGCGTACGGTATTTACCCGCTATCGCGATAAAGTGAAATACTGGCTGACGTTCAACGAGATCAATATGGCGCTGCATGCGCCGTTCACCGGCGTCGGGCTGGCGGGTGAGAGAAGCAAGCAGGAGATTTATCAGGCGATTCATCATCAGTTGGTAGCCAGCGCCCGCGCGGTTAAAGCCTGCCATGAGATTATCCCGGATGCCAAAATCGGCAGTATGCTGCTGGGCGGCATTCGCTATCCCATTACCTGCAAACCGGAGGACGTACTGAAGGCGCAGAGCGTTAATCGCGACTGGTTGTTCTTTGGTGACGTACAGGCCCGGGGCGCCTATCCGGCATGGATCCAGCGTTTCTTCCGCGAAAACGACATCGCGTTGAATATGACCGCACAGGATGCGGCCGACCTGAAAGAGACTGTGGATTTTATCTCTTTCAGCTATTATATGAGCGGCTGTGCGGCAGCGCAGCCGGAGCTGTATCAAAGTTCACGCACCAATATTATGCGTATGATCCCCAACCCGCATCTGCAAAGCTCGGAATGGGGCTGGCAGATTGATCCGAAGGGGCTGCGCTTCCTGCTTAACGAGCTGCATGACCGTTACCTGAAACCGCTGTTTATTGTCGAAAACGGCCTTGGCGCGAAAGACGTTCCGGCGGAAGATGGCTCGATTCAGGATGATTACCGCATCCAGTATCTGCAGGCGCATCTGGTACAGGTCAGAGAAGCCATCGAAGATGGCGTCAAGCTGCTGGGTTACGCCTGCTGGGGGCCGATCGATCTGGTCAGCGCCGGCACCGCTCAGATGTCCAAGCGTTATGGTTTTATCTACGTTGACCGTGATGATGAGGGTAACGGTTCGCTGGAGCGCCACCGTAAAAAGAGCTTCTTCTGGTATCGCGATGTGATCGGCAGCAACGGCGCCAGTTTGAACGATCCGTTCTGATAGCCGCAGTGCAGCACGCCTGGGCACCATGCGGTCCCCAAGCGTGCTGCTGTTATGGCGTTACCGTGACAATAGCGCGGCGATAAGAGAACATTGACGGTGTGCCGTCGTCCTGCACCTGCAGGATGATATGGAACGGCGTTGGCGTTTTCACCGCCGGTGCGGTAAAGCTCAGTTCCTCGCTTTCGCTCTTTTCCAGTTTCAGTTCCGGACTGAAGTGGATATTCATGGCGGTAGCCGTTGGCTCTTTATACTGCCACCAGCGGTAGCTAAGGCGATTGTTATCGACATCGTGCGACCCCTGCGCTGTTAACTTAACCACCGCGCCCGCCTTCACTTGCAGCGTGACGATCCCCCGTCCCGGCTGTCCATTAAGAACCAACTGCGGGTTGTGGTTGGTTTGCTTCACGTCTGGGTTGACGCTCCACTGCATGCGCGCGGCAAAATCATTCTGATAAGCTTCGCGCCAGCGCCAGATAGTTGCGCTGGCGGTGCGGTGATTTTTGCCATCAATGCCCATCACTGTGTCGGAAGTGCTGGTGCGCAGCCCGCTGCGGCTATCGGGAGTAACCGCAGCATAGCGCCCGCCCCAACCGCCATATTCAGGATGTTCTGGGGCATTCAGCCCGTTTTGCAGCAAATAGAGAAACGAAGGCGTATCACCTTCCATCGTGTATTCAATTGCTGGATAGGCCGCGCCCAGCGGGCCCTGGTTGCGGATGTGTTTATCAAGCCAGCTATTGTTCACCTGGCTCATATCGCCGCCCTCGGCAAAGCGCGACGACATACCGCTCCAGGTGGCGATAAAGTAGTCATTCCAGGCGTGAATACTGGTGATATAGCGCAGCGTGGGGAACTGAGCGCGGATCCACTCGCCGGTATTATCCTGATCGGAAATCGCATAGACGCGGATTTTGCTGACAAAGGTGTCAAGCTCTTCAGCACTGCGCGTGGCGCGCACGTCATATAACGCCTGTGCGAGATCCACTGCACCGCCCCAGACATTGATCCACAGGGGGCGCGTATCGGGTTTATCTACAGACTGAATAATCAGCGCCGAGGCGGCGGTTGATTTCCCCGAGCCAACATAATCCATGCCGTAACCGGCGCGGCCGGCCCGCACTACCGCCCTTAGCTTGGCGGCACTTGGATAGCCTGCCGCGTGCTGGCGCAGATTGGGCAGTGCGAGTTCATAGGCGTCAATTCGCTTAAGCATCATTTCCGGATTAACCCGATCCCGCAGCCAGGTTGAGGTCGTGGCAATCAGCCCCTCAACGTTGAATTCATTGCTGTACACCAGGAAGCGTACCAGCGACTGCGAGTCGTCTGGCTCATTACCAATGTCGGACAAAATCAGAATCCGCGTTTTCTCCTGCTCCGGCTGTACCGGGGCGGCGAGGGCGCAGGCGCTGGAAAGGGTACACGCGAGCAGCGCACTGAGTAGTGGGTTTAGCGGGGCCATAATATTTTCTCTGAAGGGAATCGCCAAAAACAAAAAAACCTGCTTTCTGTTGCCGGGTAGCAACAGAAAGCAGGTTTCGCCGATAAATCATGTAACGTCCTGTGGGGGTAGTTATAAGAACAGGATGGAGCCGGAGCAACCAGTATTCTTGATAAATGTGACGCAGGCACAGTATTTAACGCTTTTCTTCGCGCAGCGGAATTAAAATTTAGTGATGATTTTCACAAAAATGAATATTTTAATGGCGTTTCCCCGAGAGTATTGTTAAAAAAGGCATTCGTCAGGACGTAACCAGAATTTTTTGGGCGAAACCTGGATAAAGCAGTGTGTTTTTCCACACTATTTTATCCAGGTTTTTTTTTGCTTTTTTTCCTGCTGGCCAGCGGATACAGGCAACGATCGCATAATGCACTGGCAATTACTGTCGTATGTAAAACGGGAATTATCATCATGAATACTGAAGTGCTGGCAGGAAATATTCTTAAGTTAGTGGGTGGGGAGAACAACGTTGCTACGTTGGTGCATTGCGCCACCCGGCTACGCTTTAAAATTATCGACAACAGCAAGGTCAACCAAGCGGAACTGGAAGCGCTGGACGGCGTTATCACCGTGGTCAAAGGCTCCGGCCAACTGCAGGTAGTGATCGGTAACCGAGTGCCGGACGTATTTCGCGCCATTGGTGCGATTTCCGGGCTGCTGGGCGAAAATAAAGCCAAACAAGTGGCGCCAGAGCAGAAAAACAACACTTCACTACTGGGGCGGCTGATCGATCTGGTGGCGGGGATTTTCACCCCGTTGCTGGGGGCGATGGCCGCAGCCGGGGTACTAAAAGGCGTGCTGGCGATAGTGCTGGCGGCAGGCTGGATGACCAACGACGAAAGTACCTATGTTATTTTACATGCGGCATCAGATAGCCTGTTCTATTTCCTGCCGATGCTGCTGGCGATTACCTCGGCACGTAAATTTGAAACCAATATTTTTGTCGCGGTCTCGATCGCCGGAGCTTTGATTTATCCCAGCATTCAGCAGTTATTTACTGCGGGTAATCCGGTAACCTTTTTTGGCCTGCCGGTGATGATGATGAAATATACCGGTACGGTGATCCCGATTATTTTCAGCGTTTGGCTAATGTCGATTTTTGAACGTTTCCTTAACCGCCATATTCACGAAAGCGTGCGTAATATTCTGACACCGTTCTTCCTGTTAACGCTGATGGTGCCGCTGACATTAATGACTATTGGGCCGATTGGTGTCTCGGTCAGTGAGTTTGTTGCCTCGCTGTTTGTCACCATTTATAGCATTAACCCGATTATTGCCAGTGCGTTAATGGCTGCGGCCTGGCAAGTGTTAGTGATTTTCGGCATACATTGGGGCTTCGTGACGGTCTTTATTAACGACATATCGGTGATGGGCCACAGCTACCTGAAGGCGGCGTCCAGTCCGTCGGTATTTGCTCAGTCTGGTGCCTTGCTGGCCGTGATGCTGCGCACAAAAGATAAAAAACTGAAAGCGCTGGCGGGAAGTAGTTTTATTGCCTCGTTATTCGGTATCACCGAGCCGGGTGTTTATGGCGTGACGCTGAAACTGAAGAAACCGTTTATCTGTGCGGTCATTGCCGCTGGGTTCGGCGGAGCCATCGCGGGCTATGCCAAAAGTTCGGCGATTTCAATGGGCATGCCGGGGCTGCTAACCCTGCCAATCTTCTACGGTGAAGGTTTTATCGGCTTTATTATTGGCTGCATCGTGGCATTTGCCGCCAGTTTGGTACTGACGTTGCTGGTCGGGTTCGATGATCCCGCACAGCAGCCCGCCCCCCAGCCCACATCTTCTGCGCCCACACCAGGGGAAAAATGCACCGTAACCGGCGAAACGACGGCGGCAAACGCCGCGCAGGTGGTGGACGAGCAGATTGTCGCGCCGATTTCCGGCATGGTGATCCCACTGACGGCGGTAGATGACAAAGTTTTTTCATCGGGAATTGTCGGACAGGGCTTCGCCATTGTTCCGGATGAAGGCCGGGTTTATGCGCCGGTTGATGGCCATATCGCCAGTACCTTCGCTAGCGGTCATGCCATCGGCATCAGTTCCACCGGCGGTGCGGAGATATTGATCCACGTGGGCATTAATACTGTTCAACTGGAGGGGCAGTATTTCCATATGCAGGTGAAAGAGGGTGAGGCGGTGAAAAAGGGACAGCTCTTGTTAACGTTCGATCTCGATGAGATTAAGCATGCGGGTTATGACACGGTGACGCCGGTAGTCGTTACCAATAGCGGAGCATGGCGCGAACTGCATATTAGCGATAAACCACATTCTCGCTTTGGCGAACCGGTGATGGCGCTGTCACTGTGAATAAAGCTGATAAATAGAGTCAGTTGCGGCGAGCGTGGTTTTCGTCGCAGTAAATAAAACGATACTGATAATTTAATTTATCCATCCCTTCAGGACGTAACTGATTTAATTCAGGCGAGACCTGCAACTGGCGGAAGTCATATTCGCTGGCTGCGGGTCTTTTTTTGTGGGGATGCAATATCTAGGGGAAATGATGAAAGCGAAGCAACAGAATTATAAAAAAACTATTATCGCGGCGGTTTTATTATCTTGTTATGCCGTCAGTGGTGAAGTTATAGCGCAAAAGTTAACGCTGGAACAGCGTATGGAAATGCTGGAAGCGCAACTGCGCGCCACCCAGCAGAAACTGCAGGCCTATGAGGATAAAGCGCTGGCGCAGCAGCAGACTATCGCCACTGCGGCCCCGGCTGCATCCGCCTCGCCTGCGGCGTTGGCTGCTGCCTCTGGCGCTCCGGCTGCGCAGCCGGAACTGTCGCCTGATACGCTGAAAAAAATCAGCCAATATGTGCAAGATGATACCGGATTTAAATACTCCGGTTATTTCCGTTCCGGCTGGGCCACCACGACTAACGGCGGGCCGAAGTCTTGGGCGGTGGGTTCACTGGGGCGCTTCGGTAATGAATATGACGGCTGGTATAATTTGTCGCTAAAAAAACGCGCGTGGCGTGAAGGTGACAAATCAATCTGGGCCAATGTGCAGTTTGAAGGTGACTTAGGCCTGACCCAGAGTAATGAAAGTTTTGAAAAGGGGATGTCCGGTGGCGGAATGGGGAAACTCAGCAAACTGTATGTGGAAGGTAAAGGTCTGCTGCCATTCGCGCCGGAAGCATCGGTGTGGATCGGTAAACACACGCTGCCGCAGTATGAAATTCAACTGCTGGACTGGAAAAGCAACCGTACGCTCTCTGGCGCTGGCATTGGGATAGAAAACTGGGCGTTGCCGGTGGGCTCGCTGAGTATGGCTCTGACGCGCAACGACATTGATAACTACAGCACGGTGTGCGTGGCTGGTTCTTCAACCTGCAGCGATACCACCCAGGTCAACGTTAATATCGCAGAGGTTCGCTACAAAAATCTGCCGATAACCGATGATGTTACGCTGGAGCTAGGGGCGAAATATGTCTTCGCCAATCAGACCGACGAACAGAAAGAAGCGCAAGCGGATAACGATTACTACCAGGTAAAATCCTCCTGGCTGGGCCAGGCGATTTTGCGTAATCCGCTGCTCAACGGCACCAATGAGCTGACGCTGCAGGTGGCCGATAATTCGCTGGGCAGCCAGTTTATGAACATCTCCAACGCTAACCCAGACTTCGATTACAACAGCTCATACTACGGAATTCACAGTGGCGGCATCGGCTGGCGGCTGGTGAACCAGGGCGAGGTTTATCTGAGCGATAAGATCATTATGGCGCACTCCCTGGTGTATGGTCGCGGCCACGATCTCTATTCCACTTATACTGGTGCGCACACCGATTTTGAAACGGCGCGTGTGGTGATTCGCCCGTCGTGGATCTGGAGCCGTAATATGCAGACTGCGCTAGAACTGGGCTACTTTAACCAGCAGAATCGCGTAAATAATCTCAGTTTTGATGAATCCGGTTATAAAGTGACGCTGGCGCAAGTATTTAAGGTGGATACCAGCATTCTCAATTCACGCCCGGAAATCCGTTTATATACTACGTATCTGAAAGCGCTGGAAAACGAGATCGACAATACCACCTTTAATGATGGTAAAGACTATCAGATCAGCTTAGGCGTACAGGCAGAAGTGGTGTTCTGATTTCACGCGGTGAGAAAAATCCTGAGCTCTCCGCCGTCCCGGTGGAGAGCCTTTATCGTTATCGGTAATCCCTATCAGTAGTACGTGCTTGAAGCGCCAACTGGCGGAACGGCATGAGGAGACTGATCTTACCCACGTAAAGTGGGCACATCGCTATGCGCAAGCCGTAACAGTGTGAACATTCTTAACCCGCCCAGTCACCCACCATATGGCTGAGGTGTTTTTTCATCAGTTGGCCGGTTAATTCCGTGTCGCCTGCCAGCATCGCATCAAGGATGGGTTGATGTTCCTCAGCGGATTTAACCAGACCGCCACTTTCGCGTAGTGCTTTCAGGCCATACTGACGCGACAGGCCAACTGATTGGAATGCTCAAAACCACCTCGCTGGTCAGCGTAATTGCGATGCAGGATCTGCTTTATTCAGCACAGCTGATTTACACCAACAACTTTCAAACCATCTCGCTGCTGATCGTGGCCTTGCTCTGGTATCTAGTGCTGACCACGGTGCTTTCTGTGCTGCAACACTACCTGGAAAAATACTTCGCCAAGAGTGAACAGCGCTCCAGCGTCACCGCATCAGTTACGCAGGATCAACCGGAAAAGAGTTGTTGATATGGCCACAACCTATTCACCCGTTATGCCAAGCCAGTTCGCCGTTGTGGCAAGGGGTATCGAAAAATCGTATGGCGATCTCTCGGTGGTGAACTGTATCGATCTGATCGTGTAGTATGGCCGTGTGTGTTGCATCCTGGGGCCATCGGGTTTCGGTAAAAGCACCTTTCTGCGTTGTATGAATCATCTGGAGCGCATCGATCGCGGCCTGTTGCAGGTTGGCGGCGAAATGGTGGACTACCGCGAACATCACGGTAAATTGTATGAGATGAAAAAGTCTGAAGTGGCGCGCCAGCCTGCTGGAACAGCATACGGCTGAATTGGCCCAGTTGGATTCCATTGATGCCGGAAAACCGATCTCTGACTGTGAGAATTTCGATCTCCCAGGCGTTGTGAATAACGTGTGCTGGTAAGCCGAGGCTATCGATAAAGTGTTTGGCAAAGTGTCGCCGACAGGTGAAGGCAACCTGGGGTTAATCGTGCGCGAACCGGTCGGGGTGGTCGGCATGGTATTGCCGTGGAATTTCCCGGCGGCAACGCTTTCCTGGAAGATTTCCCCGGCACTGGCTGCAGGTAACTCCATTGTGGTGAAACCGGCCGAACTGGCTTCGCTGTCGACACTGCGTATTGGCGAGCTGGCTCTGGAAGCGGGGATCCCCGCCGGCGTGGAAGTCAGCGATGCGATGGTGCATGGAGGCCCTTATCCGGCAACTTCCGACGCGCGTGGAACATCGGTAGGAACACTGGCAATCGATCGTTTTCTGCGCCCGGTGTGTTATCAGAACTATCCACCTGTGTTGCTGCCGGTAGCGTTAAAACCGGAGAATCCGTTGAAGCTGCTGCGGCTAGTGAATTGTGTTTATAGTCGGGAACGTGGATGAGATTAAAGTACTTGAATTATATCAGGAAAAAGTAAGAAAAAAACACAGGAGCCGCCAAGAAGGCGGTTCCTTACCATAGGCGGTCTTGCTCGGTAACGTTGGACACACCTTCACGAGGTTTCTTTCCTCAAATTGTATCGGTCCCAACCCGCCATTGGCACGATGCCGTCGATGTCGGTTGCAATCAATTTCGTTGTAATCCATTCAATGTACCCGAATACCACTTTTTCATACCCTCCCGCTCGGCGAGCTGGCGTTTAAGGTGGGCATTTCCCGTGGCCAGTTGTTGCTCACGCTCAGAAGCTGTGCTTTGCTGGCGTATATTGATTACGTGATGTCTTTTTCATGGATTTTGCTTGCGTCATGGTTCAGGTTGTTAACGGCTTTACTCGTTTAACAACGTGTCCACTCTTCGTGGGTAAGATCATTTCCTGTAACTTATTGATATGGGTATTGGCTATCGCTCGACATCGGTTGTTTTAGGGGGGGGATTCCCAGAGCGACAAAGAAAGAGGTCGTTATGAATTTATCTAGTGGCGTAATCCATGATCTGAATATGCTGGCTGATTGGCTTTCACCTGACGAACTGGCTGCTGCTGAAAGTATCAGCCCGGATCTGCTAATCCTGGCAGGCCATGCGATCATGCCTAATATTACCGGCGCTATGCGGTTTATTGCTGAAACCGGGATTCCGGTACTTTTTAGTGGGGGTATAGGGCATTCGACGGCGCTTCTGCGGCAGGCAGTTAAAAATAATCCCCTGACCACTGCCATTGAAATCGAAGATAAAAGTGAAGCGGAGATCCTTGCGGATATTGCCGAGCGAATTTTCGCCATACCGAAAAATAAGATTTTTATTGAGAATCAATCAACCAACTGTGGTCAAAACGCTGATTTCAGTAGGGAGCTGATATTGCAGCATAATTTGGCGCCATCAACGATCATCCTTGTGCAAGATCCCCTGATGCAGCGCAGGACTTATGAATCTTTCGAATTCAGTTGGAAGAAGAAAAATATTGCGGGGCGTTTTATTAACTGGCCGGTTTTTAAACCCCATTTAATCATGGCCGGTAACAAGCCGATTATTACTGGTGCGCAATTTTGCGGCGTATGGGCGCTTAATCGCTACATTTCAATGATATTAGGTGAGGTGAAACGTCTTCGTGATGATGTGTCTGGTTACGGCCCATTAGGGGCAGGATTCATAGGCCATGTTGATGTTCCTGAAGAAATAGAGTGTGCGTGGCAGCGTCTCATCGGAGATAGCAAACTGGCAGAAATCGTTCGCTAACGGATCGCCTGATGGTATTACGTCATCGCGCTGACAGGAATAGGTTGAAATCAGTATCTACTGGTAAAAACGAAATAGAACCAGCTTTACCCGTACTTTTACCAGCACAGTTATGCAGCTTGAGTGGGTTTTAACCGGCGGGTGTAGACGTGGGGGAAGGAATAGCCCATTGATGAAAAGCAAAAAACCAGACGCCCGTAGGTATCTGGTTTCTCTAAAATGGCCCCTGACGGGACCTGAATCCAAGCCTTAACCAATTGATGAAAGTAAGAACGCATATTCAGCCGCAATTGGATGGGGGGAATGTCAGATTATAATTAATCCCACGCTAAAGATGTTTAGTGAATTAGTGGTTTTTTTCGTTAGTGTTATTTATGTATATTTTGTCTGGAATGGGACGGTACCGTTGCTGCTCATTGAGTATGCGCCAACTTCTTTTTTCACGGCCGCATCGAGCAGCGCGCTGCGAAGGTTGCCGTGGTGATAAGCACCTGCTTTCTTGGTCAGTCTTCCCATGGAAACCACATCTATCTTGACATTGTATAGACTACAATCTAAAAATCATTTAGATATAAGCACCCATTTGTCATCTGTGAGCCCATGACCATGAACAGCCAGAACCCCGTAGAAAATCCTGTCGTGCTCATCACGGGCGCGAGTTCCGGAATCGGTCGGGAGATGGCTCGGCAGCTTGCAGCCCGCCATTGCGACCTTGTTCTCGTCGGTCGACGCCGGCCAGAGCTTGATCAGCTTGCGGGCACTTTGCGCACCGAGCACAGCATCCAGGTTCATGCAATCGCGGTCGACCTGGGAAATGCGGGCGCGGCAGCCCAACTCTACGACGAAGTGAAACACCTTGGCATCGTTGTTGATTGGCTCATCAACAACGCGGGTGTAGGGCTCTATGGTAACCACGCCGCGCTTGATAGCGCAGAGCTGGAGAGCATGCTGCAGCTGAATGTCGTCACGGTATCGGCTCTCTGCCGTCTGTTCGGTGCCGATATGCTGGCCCGGCGTTCGGGGAAGATTTTGAACATCGCTTCGACGGCCGCCTATCAACCCTCACCATATTTCGCAGCTTATGGCGCCTCTAAATCCTTTGTCCTGAACTTCTCCGAAGCTATTGCGAAGGAGTTTGAAGACCATGGCGTCAGCGTAAGCTGCCTGTCACCAGGTCCTACGGCCACTGGCTTCTTCCGCGCCGTGGATGCGCAGGGCATCACCACCGGTCATTTCCAAAATCGGGACGAGCCCGCTGACGTTGCGAAACAGGGCATCGAGCTGATGCTTCGCGGCGGCCTCTCCAAGATCGTAGGCAGGAAGAATTTCTTGCGCGCGCTGTCGACACGGTTTGCCCCTCGCCGCGTCGTGGCCAACATCTCCAAGCGCGTATTGGCGGCCGGTCACACGAATACCTAACGCGCCAGAGAAGCGGGACTGCTCCTGCTTCATCTGGCCAGGCACTTCATAAACTCCCCCTTTTTTCCACTTCATAAGTTGCTTCTGATATTGAATGGGCGTCATCGACGTTACTGCTTTGAACTGGCGATGAAAGGCGGAAGGGCTCAGACTAGCTTCGGCGGCCATGTCGGCAATCCGGAGCAGTTTGGAGAACTGTTCTCACAACTGGCCTATCGTGCTTGTGGCCTGGTCCCAGCGGTCATGGCGATAATCATGCCTCCCGCAGGGCCAACAAGCAGCCAATAGCTCAGTTCTTGAATCAGCAGTGGAGCGAGAATCTGAATGGCTTGGGGCCGATCCATTCTGTCCGCCATCGATCGCACCACCGCTGGGGCTGGCACATCTCTGGTCGGTCGAGTTGGGGAAGGATGTGATCTTTCCAGCATGGCGTTTGCCCATTGACTGACAGAAAGCACATGAATCGCGCCACCCCGAGGCGGCACTTGCCGGGAGGTGTTTTAACCGGGTCGATAGCCCTTACGGAAAACCCTCCCAGCGCGGTTGTCGGACACATTCTCAATCCGACAGCGATTTTCTGGCAGTCCAGCATCATTCATGGGTAGATCCTAAAGGGTATGTAAGAGTTGAGCCTACACGGACGGCACGCCTCATCGCTTGAGGAGGATAACCATACAGACGAATGAATGCGCGACGCATTGCAATCGGCTCGGTACTGGCGGCCATTCCATTGACCATCGCCACCCGCGGCTGGCGGCGACGCAATGTGCTGCTGCTCACAATTATCGGCTTTTTAGTGTTCAACTCCATCACCGCGCTGTCGTCGAATTACTGGCTCACGTTGATTGCGCGCTTTCTTGCCGGCGTCGCAGCCGGCCTGGCCTGGAGTCTGCTGGCGGGTTATGCAAGGCGCATGGTGCAGCCCCATCAACAGGGCCGGGCGATGGCGATCGCGATGGTCGGCACGCCTGTTGCTCTGTCTCTGGGGGTACCTGGATGGGCGGCGTCATAGGCTGGCGAAGTGCGTTCGGCGTCATGTCCGCGTTGACTCTTGTGCTCATCGTTTGGGTACTGACCAGGGTACCTGATTACCCTGGCCAGTCCGGGCGCGAACGCATGGCATTACGCAAGGTGCTCATCACGCCGGGTGTGCGTCCGGTGCTCGCCACGGTCATGGCCTGGATGTTAGCCCACAACATCCTCTATACCTATGTCGCCCCGTTCGTGGCGCAGGCTGGGCTGCTTGACCGGGTCGACGTGGTGTTGCTTGTTTTCGGTATTGCCGCGCTGCTGGGGATCGGGATTACCGGTCGGCTGGTGGAGCGCCACTTGCGCAGCACTGTCCTGGTCAGCTTGGCCACGTTCCTCATCGTATCGCTGCTTTTCGTCTGGTTGGCTACTGTCCCGGCGGCCGTCTACATAGGCGTGGCAGTTTGGGGGTTGACCTTCGGTGGTGCGGCGACCCTACTGCAGACCGCTCTGGCGGATGCTGCCGGCAATGGTGCCGACGTGGCGCTGTCGATGAATGTTGTGGCATGGAACAGCGTGATTGCTGGCGGCGGTGTTCTGGGCGGCGTGCTTCTGGATCGCTGGGGGGCGCGCACTTTCCCCTGGGCGCTGGCCGTGTTGCTGGTGATTGGCTTGCTCATCGCATGGTCGGCCAGGGCGCACGGATTTCGTCCCGGCCCGCGCACAAGCAGCACCGGACACTGAACTGACGGTACATCAGCCGAGTTTCAGGAATACCTCTTTCTTCTTTCACCCTCCATTCCACAAAGGATTTCATTGTTATGTTCAAACCTGTTGTCAACAAGCTCATTCTCGGAGCCAGCGTACAAGCTGGTCACCCATTTCAGCGGTGGCAAGCAATTTGATTTGGTGGCACACGACATCGGGGTCTGGAACACCTACCCGATGCTGGTCCGGCACCAGGACGACATCCGCCGGGTGGTATATATGGAGCCCGTTCAGTTGGCGTCAGCCCAGAGGCCTTCGAAAAGGCCTCTTCATGAAAACAGAAAGCGCCTGTGGCCATGGGGCACCCTGGGACTATGCTGGGTTGTGCTGATGCAAGGTATACCCACCCTCACAGCAGTCGCGGATCTTCCCCATTCCCATCACATGCGGGCCAGCGACAAGCGTGTCTTCGGTTGCCAACCTGACCAGTAACTGTAAGCGGGTAGCCAGTGCCTGAGGAGGATCCATATCGAACCCGATACTCCATTGCGGATACCGTAGCTGGAGTAACGTCGAATGGATAACATCTCCCCAGATGAGTAAACGCTGGTTGCCATCGGTGATTTCAATGCCGCTATGACCGGGTGTATGACCATGCAGCGGCACCAGATGTACCCCCGGCATCACTTCTCCAGTCGCGGCAACCGCCTTCACCGAGCCTTCATAAGCCTGCAGCACCGACGCTATCAGAGAAAAAAGCCCCGATTCTGCCAGATGCGGATAGTGTTCCTGCGAAGACGCACTGGTCCAGAAGGCTAACTCTTCCTGTGAAATAAACAGTGTGGCCTGAGGATAGAGTGGTGTGCCGTCTTCGTTAATTAACCCTCCGATATGGTCCTCATGCAGATGGGACAAAATGATCCCCCCGACCTGAGCCAGCGTGAAGCCCGCTTTTTGCAGTGCCGCCGGTGCCTTGCCAAATCGCGGGCCCAGTTCCCGGCCGCAACCCGCGTCAATCAGCCAAAGCTGATCCCCCTTTTTCAGCGCAAAGGCGTTGATGGGTTCAGGCGATGGACCGACAGCAGGCAGTCCCACGCTTTTGAACAGGGTTTCCCCTTCTTCGGATTTGGCGGCAGGGATAAAATCCGTGTCGCAGAGAAATATCCCATCAAGCAATGTCATGAGTGTAAATTCACCAATCTGATGTTCTTCAATCATATTAAGCTCCTGTGGTATCAAAAAACGGGTGTGTGGCAGGTGTGCCTGCGGGTATTTGTGTATTTAATGTTTTGGAATACGGATGGATTGCAGACACATAGCCAGGAGAGAGAACGCTGCCGACATTATCATTACTGCGGTCCATCCCCCATGTTCCCAGGCAACGCTGGCAGCGGCGGAACCGGCCGCGCCGAAAGCGAACTGTGCCGCCATGAACACGGTATTAAAACGGCCACGGGCACTTCCGGCCGCGGCAAGAACAATCGTCTGATGACTGATCAGAGAAATTTGCAGACCAGTAGTCATAAGGATCACGCCGATGCCCAGCCCGATAAGGTTTTGCAACGGGATCATCAGAAGGAAACTGGCAACGACCAGAATAACGCCAAGACGTACGGCGCCCTGTGGACCTCGTTTACCCGCGATACGACCGCAAAAAGGAGCCAGCGCAGCTCCAGCAAGCGCCACTATCCCGAACAGACCAGCAATACCGCTGTTCAGCCCAAAACGGGGCGTCTGGAGTAGCAGGGCCAAAATCGTCCAGAATGCACTGAAGCCAAAGAACAGCAGGCTTTGCGTCAGTGCCGCTTTCCTGAGAACAGGCTCGGAGCGTGCCAGTACAAACAGTGAACTGAGTAATTTGAGGTAGGGGAGCCGCGAATCCGACTGGCTCCGCGGCAGCTTTACTGCAAGGCAAGCCATCATCAGCACAGACAGCACGGCCCCCAGCAGGAATACAGAACGCCAGCCGTACCAGGCACCCACAAAACCACCGACGGTTCTCGCAACCAGCACGCCCACCAGAAGTCCGCTGGTAATCGTTGCCAGAGCTCGTTCACGCTGGGGGGAGGATGTGAGCCCGGCTGCGTGTGGGATCATCTGTTGAGCGATGGTGGCAAACATGCCGATCAGCACGGAGGAGAATGCAAGGCTGTATAATCCGGGGGAAAGGCTTGCGGCAACCATCGCTAACGCCAGTCCCAGGCACTGGAACAGTATCAGCGTACGTCGCTCCATCTTATCGCCAAGCGGCACAAGCAGGATGAGGCCCAGGGCATAGCCGATTTGAGTGGTTGTGGCAACCAGACCGGAGGCGGTGCCGAAATCATCAGCAATCATGCCCAGCAGAGGCTGATTGTAATACTGGCTACCTACGGCGATCCCTGTCGCTGCGGACATTATCAATACCAACCCATGGCTGAGAACGCGACCATTCGGCAATTTTCCGGCGGCGTTATAGCGTGAATCCGTCATGATGCGGGCGCCTGATAAATGAAGCCGAATCCCGAAGACGAAAATACAGTAATTACATGAAATTTAAGCATATAAACTCCTTGCGTCCGACAGGGGACGGGATAAATTGTCATGGGAGGAAAACCGGATTTGTTAACAGTCGGGCGATGGCGAAATATTGACAGATTGATTTATATCTGGGAAATTGATAATAGGAATATAAACTATCTCTAAAAATGATGAAAACACCAACCCTCCGAAGTCTTGACCTGAATCTCCTTTATGCCTTTTCCATCCTGATGGAAGAGCTGAACGTTAGCCGTGCGGCAGAGCGGATGTTTATTGGTCAGCCGGGACTCTCCAGCGCTCTTGGCCGTTTGCGGGAAGCGCTTGGTGATGAACTGTTTATCCGGGTGGGACGCAGGTTACAACCTACCCCGCGTGCTCTGGCGATTGCGCCCGATATCGCCAGAGCTTTGGCCACTATCGAGCGTACGGTACAACTGCCGGACGCCTTTGAGCCGGCCACCTGGAAAGGGGAATTTCGGGTAGGATTATGCGATAACCTGGAGATGGCTTTCTTCGGCGCATTAACGGCACGTGTTCGCGAACTGGCACCGCATGCGCGAGTGGTGGCGGTTGCCGCGACTAAGCGTGATTCGGTACAACTGCTGGAGGAAGGGGCTTATGATTTCAGTGTTGCCGTGCACGATAAGCCTGCATCGTGGCATATCCGCCAGCCGCTGTTTGATCAGCATTTGAAGTGTCTTTATGATCCCCGACGGCTGAAACTGACGTTGCCTCTCAGCATTAATGAGTATGCCAGCCAGCAGCACATCATCGTGTCATCCGTGGGCAACGATGCAAGAGATATTGATGTCTTTCTGGAACACGCAGGAATAAAGCGGGAGGTGGTTGCCAGTGTATCGCGTTATTCAGCTGTTGGTCCGGTATTACAGGCCGTATCGGCGATAGCTACCGTTCCGGAGACTGTGGCGCATTGTATGGCGCGACTGTATGGACTGAGTGTCATTTCAGCACCTCTCGATCTTCCGGTTGAGCCGATCTCGATGCTTTATCGTAGAGTTGATGAAGCAAAGGGAGACTCGGCCTGGTTTCGGCAACTATTCATTGACGTCGCTGCGCAGGCTTTAAAACTCTCAGGTTGTAAATCTGAGTGACACATCTGACGTTCCACGGCATCATGCGAACACAGGCCAGACTCCATCTGGACATTACAGGCCATTGCCCTGAATTACCGATCCACTACACGTCAATGGCAGCGTGAAGGCGTGGTGATGTTAAATCCGGATAAGCCAACAAAACGCATCAGAAAAAGCAGCCTGAAAACTCATTAAGGGTGACAACTTCGTTGACAGCTACCGCGCACACGGCGCTGGGGTATCGCTCGCCACGGGAATTTATACGCAGGAAGTTATTGCAACCGTAAGAGAGAAAAAACGTCTTGATATATAGGATCAAATGCGGGCAGCATCTAACTATGATAATTATTCAGCGTATAACCCGCACTTTATAATAAAATCACTATCGACAAACTTATAGACTACAATTTAAAAAATAGAAAATCCAACGGAACCAATGAAATAAGCTCAAATGGAACATATCCCCAATTTAAATAAAACGCAGAATTCTGGTCGATACAAATACATTCATTATAATGTAACCATTGGATTTTCTGTACTATACACGATTCATTACTGCCTTCAAAAGTTGCAGATCAACTTCATTTTGAGGGTAGTAAATATTTAATCTGCTACTGGAATAGCCACTAAAATTCCACCACAACTGTTTATCTAATGAAATTAATCCTAGTTCAGCATGATCATATATATACGATAGTTCTTCTGGGTGCAATACGGTATTATCAGTCCATGCTTTATCGAAAACATGCGACAGTTCTCTAAAATCATCAGTTTTTTGTTTTAGCACTTTATCATCAGGTCGCGTAGCCAGAGTCTCTCTAAGAAACCCTGCCATCCTTGTTAGTTGCAGTTCCAATTTTTCATCATCTTTGATACACAATAGTCTTTGCCATGAAGGATTATTAATCGTTAGGTAAAGGTAATTTTTTTCGCTGGCTGGAAGTGAGTCAAAACTAAAACCAACCATATGACTAAATGCATAATTACATGTAACAATATCTAGATAATCGTTCATTAATAGAGCGGGAAATGGATTTAGATGTAATAAAAGCTGAGATGTATGCTCGGATATAGTACAGCAAGGTTGTTTGTTAGTTCGTGCCTGGGGTAAAATTAAATTGCATATATATTCGTATTCTGATTCGGTAAGTCGCAAGGTCCTCGAAATAGATATGAGTACTTGTGATGATATACCAGTTACTTGGCCACGCTCAATTTTGCTATACCAGATTGTACTAATACCTGAAAAATATGCCACATCCTCTCTTCTCAAACCTTTAGTTCTACTTCTGATTGGCTTCACCAAACCAATCTCTTCAGGAGATATGCTTTCTCTTTTCGTTCTTAGGAAATCGCCCACCAACTTTAGATTATTTTCATTCATTGATTAACCTATACAATTTATACGTGTCTAGCCTGTTACTTGTACGATATAAAACAAAGGTCAAAATGTCCATGTTCTATTAGAGACGAACTATAGGGGTTTTTGGTGTATGGACAAAAAGAACGTGTGTGAAAAAAATTTTTCTTTTAAAAATCATATAGTAAAAAAGGGAAAACACTATCAAAACAACCAGTATTGGGGAAGTCATTCAGTAAAACCCTGCTCCAAATGCAAAGCAGTTAAGTATCGGGGTACAGACAGAATGGAGATATTGATGCTCAGCAGTACCTTTCATGCATGTCCACAGCATGAGGTCGACCAAATCACATCCTCAAGGCGGAGGTTGATAACCTATGATACCAAAGACTGTAACATGTGTTCCCAGAACAGGGGAAAATTAGTCAGACACTATTATGCTTTATATACCTCAGACTTAACTATAGCTCATTAAAAAATGGCCAAAGTGGAATTAATTCAATGTTAAGTAAAACTAAAGAACTGTCGTCATTTGGTGTATTGCTCCTTGTCGCAGGACAGATACTGCCTCAAATAAATTTCTCAATAGTTAATGTTGCACTTGACGTAATTGGTAAAGCATTAAAAACAGATGCGACAGGACTTGTTTTGATTGTTTCGCTATATGGATTAAGCTTCGCAGCTCTAATTGCTACAGGAGGCCGACTAGGAGATAAGTACGGAAGAAAACGCCTTTTTATGATTGGTACGGCAGGTTTTTGTATTGCATCAGCGATTTGTGGGTTTGCCACTGATATTATCTCTATGCTATCAGGACGTTTGCTCCAAGGTTTTTTTGCCGCACTTTTATTACCGCAAATACTAGCTACAATCCACACAACATTGGAAGGGGAGCGCCACCGGTACGCGGTAGGTCTTTATACGGCGATTGCAGGTCTTTCTGTCGTTATTGGCCAAGTTGTTGGAGGCTGGTTAGTTTCCGCCAACTTATGGGGCTTAGGATGGCGAATTGCTTTTTTTATTAACATACCTATTGGCGTAATTATATTTACAGCTTGTTATTTTGTTATCCCAGAAACGAAATCAGATGAAGAGCAATATATGGATATGGGGGGGGGTGTATTACTGATTTTGTGTCTGTCATTTATAATGATACCTGTATCTTTAGGGAAACATTGGCCCGAATTATGGTGGTTATTGCTAGGCGCACTGCCTTGCGGGATTTTATTATGGAAGGTAGAAAAGTTACATGAACTCGCAGGCCGCAAGGCAATTTTACCACCATCCCTTTTCAAAACACCAATGGTCATAAATGGTTTTGTAAGTGAAATGGCAGTTACCTTTTCCTACCCTGGATATCTATTTATCACAGCCTTATGTTTGCAAAGCAAGTTAGGTTTCACACCGTTTGAATCAGGAAATACATTTATTGCACTCGGAACAATGTTTTTTATAGGTTCAATACTCAGTAAGCCGTTGAGCCAACGGATTGGAGATGTCAAATCATATTCTATAGGGGCAATTCTTACAGTTATAGGATTTTTAGGCACAGTCTATTTATTTCATAAGTTTAAATTTGACTTAAGGTTTTATAATTTATGGGTAGCTACAGGCGTGGTAGGCTTAGGTAACTCGATAATGTTAACCTCCGCTTACAGACTTGCATTATCGCGGGTTGGGAAACATCATGCCAGTGAAGCAAGTAGTGCTTTAGCAACAGTACAGCAGGGCTGTTTTGCGTTAGGGACAGCATTTGCTGGCGCAATCTATTCGTTTACATTATCTCAAGGATATTTAAACGCAATTACAATATCAATCAGTATTTTGTCGTTATTGGTCATATTGGCAGGCGTCCTTATGTATATCAAAAGCAATCGATATACATCAGCGACGTCTAAATAAATTCTTGCATTGATGCTTCACTTCTCATCATGCGAGGCAACACTGGTGGGATATCATGTCATGTAAGAGGAACACTATCATGCGAAACTATTTAATAATATTTACCTAACCAGATAATCATAGTGCCCAAATATTACTGATGGGCACTATGATTATTACCGAGGCTAACGATTATTATTACTATTAAATAGCTGCGCCAAATAGTAGACCCCTTTGAGGGAACTCAGCCCTGATTGATCCTTGTGCCAACAAAGCCGAAGCCTGATCTCTTGCCTGTCTGGCTTCACGTAATGTCATCTCAGGGTATTGGCCCAGGGACATTCGCTTTTGTTTTCCGCACCAGTAATAGCGGAAATGCCAGGATTTTCCACCCTTTGGCGCGACGGCAAGTGAAAGGCCAGTATCATCAGGGAGGGTATAGGATTTACCGGTTGCTTTGGCCCGGCGGACTGCGGTATCGGAAAGTGCCATAATCGTCGCTCCTGGTTACAGGTCAGAGCTGGATTCTGGTTTCCGGCCGCAAAGACTAAAAGCAAGAATGCGAACACAATCCACCCGCTTGTCCGATGGACTTAAAAATGGACTTGAAAGTATCGGATTTAGGTGGATTTCAGGGGACGTCAGTAGAACGTAGAAGAAGGGATTTCACCCTTCTTTCAATGACCTGTGGATATCAGTAGACATCAACAGAACAAGAATTTGGCTCCCCTGACTGGACTCGAACCAGTGACATACGGATTAACAGTCCGCCGTTCTACCGACTGAACTACAGAGGAATTGTGTGAACGGGGCGCATCATATCCAGCCCCCCGAAGAGTGTCAACGCAAAATTGGCAAATTCAGCGCGACTGCTCAGCATCTGAACAATGCGCGTATGGTGAGCTGCGCCAGGATTAATTATCGCCCAGGCTGCACTGTATACGTGCCAGCGGATCCTGCTTGTAGAAACGGCTGAAATGCTGGTACAGGGCAGGGAAGCGGTTGGCCAGCAACTCTGGCGCACTGAAAAAATACTCCGACAGCACGGCAAAGCATTCGGCGGGATCGGAAGCGGCATAGGCATCCATACTGGTTGCCTCTTCACCCACCATATCAATCTCTTCCTGCAGATTATCCATCGCGGCGTGCAGATCGTGCTCCCAGGCCGCGACATCGCGCATCGGGATGGGGGGGATGCCGGTGGCAATGCCGCCGTTGCGCATATCCAGCTTGTGGGCGGCTTCGTGGATCACCAGATTAAAACCGGAGAGATCAAACGAGTCTTGCACATCTTGCCAGTTGAGTACGATCGGCCCTTGTTCCCAGCTTTGGCCCGACTGAACCACCGGCCCTGTGTGCACCAGGCCGATGTCGTCTTGCCATTCGTCCTCAACAACAAAAGGCGAAGGGTAAAGCAGAATTTCGTTGAAGCCATCCAGGCATTCAGCCCCGAGCTCCATCACCGGCAAGGCGAACAGCAGGGCGATGCGTACCTGCATTTGCGATGTCAGCGCCAGGCCTTGTAACGGCACAATACGTTTGTTTTGCATTAATTGGCTGGCAACGGCAATTAACCGCCGCTGTTCTTGTTCACTCAACAGAGACAGCAGGGGGATTGCCAGGGCATCCTGCCAAGAGGCAAGCATTTCCGCTTGCGGTTGGTTCGCTTTCCACGGCCATTTAATCATCGTGTTGCTCGTAAAGTCGTCACTTGAACATTCGGCTGGGGGGCTTTCTCTACAAAAGTGCCGTAAAATGGTGCATGATAGCAAGCACTTATTGGAGAGATGCCGGAGCGGCTGAACGGGACGGTCTCGAAAACCGTTGAAGGGGCAACCCTTCCGAGGGTTCAAATCCCTCTCTCTCCGCCATTATTCAATCACTTACGCGCCAACTTTTCTGTGATCAACCACCCACCTAGAATATAACTGCAGCTAAACACGCTACTGATTTTCCTTTTTTAGCATTGGATTATCCTGTTATGGGGTAACGTTGACCTTCCGGGCATACAGCAAAACTTTTCTTGCAATTTTATGCCTGCTGAATGGCTGATTATCTCTGCGTGATCCTTCATAGTGTGAATGGCTGGGAGTGAACATGTCGCTCTAGCCATTCATTCAAGCCGATACCGCTATGCTGCGCGGTTTAACTTAGGTGTGAGGCGTCAGGAGAAACTTCATGGCAGGTGCAGCATCAGGCGGTGTGCGGGTCTTGCTCCGCGTCGAGGGATTATGCGTTTTTGTGGTCAGTCTGCTGGCCTATGCAAAGTTCGGTGGTGGCTGGGGCATCTTTGCTTTGTTCTTTTTTGCGCCAGATTTATCTTTCTGCGGTTACTTGGCAGGTTCAAGGATTGGCGCGGTGTCGTACAATTTCGCGCATTCTTTCATCGGTGCCCTGGCGATATTAGCAGCGGGTATTCTTTTGTCGATACCCATGGCGGTGACTGCCGGCATTATATGGGTGGCCCACATCGGCTTTGACCGTGCGCTAGGCTATGGCCTTAAATATTCCACAGGTTTTGGCGTGACACATTTGGGGCTCATTGGTCGTGTGCGATCTGGCACCTGACAACCGGGCCTGATTAGTGCACTGATACGGCCAAACGTTATCCAGTGTTAACAACGCATGGTTGTTTCAGAACGCCTTATCCGGCAATTAAACCATTCTCGTTATTCACTACACTCGACAGATATCATTCATAAAACGAGGGGAAAATAACGAGTACTTATATTGTAAACATGGATCATCCTGCCGGAACAGGATATTCAAGAGTGGGAACCTTTGTTTGGTCATCTGGCTGAATTATCCCGCTACGGGCCTGAACAAATATCCCATGCCAGCAACACCATGCTGTTGCCGCTTTACTGAAGCACGTTCAGCCCGGCAAAGCCCTCGCGGATCTCGTTTTCCGGCAGGTTGATACCGATAAACACCAGGGTGCTTTTTTTCTCTTCATCCGGCGCCCATTCGCGATCCCAGTCGGCGTTATACAGGCGCTGAACGCCCTGGAATAGCAGGCGGCGCGGCTCGTCTTCAATCCAGAGAATGCCTTTGTAACGCAGCAGGCTATCGGCGTATTGCAACAGCAGGTTTTGCATCAGATCGGAAATTTGCCCCAGTGCCGCCGGGCGATCGAGATACACCACAATCGACTGGATGTTATTTTGCGGTTGTGGGATCAGGCGGAAGGCTGGCGTGGCGATGTTAAGGCGGTCGTTCAGAATAAAGCCTTCCACGTTGAATAATACCGCCAGATCAATCTGGCCGTGGGTTACGTCGTAAATCGGTGCGCGTGCATTCATCCGTTGCAGGCGCTGGCGCAGTGCTTCGCATTCATGCGGCGGTGCAACGTCCGTTTTGGTTAACAAAATGCGATCGGCATAGCCCACCTGCGCCTGCGCGATGCTGAATTGATCGAGTTGCTGTTGGCCGTGAACGGCATCTACCAGAGTGATAATCCCGTCGAGCAGGAAACGTTCGCAGATCACCTCATGTGCGAAAAACGTTTGGGCGATCGGCCCGGGATCGGCCATGCCGGTGCATTCAATGATCAACCGGTCAAACGCCAACTGGCCGTTATCAATGCCGTTGAGCAGATCCAGCAGCGCATCGGCCAGTTCATTGGCGCGGCTACAGCAAATGCAGCCGTTGCTCAGGGTGGTGATACGGCTGGCGCGATCGCCGAGCAGCGCATCGTCGATCGGCACCTCGCCGAATTCGTTTTCAATAACCGCAATTTTGTAGCCGTGTTCTTCGTTCAGAATATAGCGTAGCAGGGTGGTTTTCCCGGCGCCGAGAAAGCCGGTTAGTAGGGTAACTGCAATGGGTTTCATCGTTTATCCTTATTCGGCCTAGCAGCAACGCATGCCGCCTTTGCCGTCGCCGCCGTAACGCGCCTGCTGGCGCTCACGGAAGAATTCTTTGTAGGTCATCACCGGTTTGTCCGGGTGGTTATCTTTCATGTGTTGCACATAGGTATCGTAGTCAGGCACGCCAACCAGCATGCGCGCCGCCTGCCCTAAATACTTCCCGGCCTGGCCAAGGTTTCCAAACATCTTCCTTCTCCCAATGTACCCTGCATAACTTACCTTCATTATGCAGGGTATCGGTTAAATCACCATTAGTGCGAGGACGAAACTTTGACGCCGCCCTCAGGAACCGGCACATATGGCGTTTCTTTGTCGGTGCGCTCTGGGGCTTTGTGCGCCTTCAGCGCAGTCTGGATGCCGTAGAAGATGATGCTGTAAACCACCACCAGGAACAGGATGCTTAAGCCAGCATTGGTGTAGTTGTTAACCACGATATGCTGCATATTGGCAATCTGCTGGGCGCTCAGATCGCCGCCTTCGGCGATTTTGCGCTTGTATTCGTTAGCCAGATAGAAGAAGCCTTCCAGCTGCGGGTTGTCGCTAAACAGCTTCAGCCCCAGCGCCCAGGTGGTGCAGATCAGCAGCCAAATGGCCGGTGCTACCGTCACCCAAATATATTTGGTGCGTTTCATCTTGATCAGCACCACGGTGCCCAATACCAGCGCGACGGCGGCCAGCATCTGGTTGGAGATGCCGAACAGCGGCCACAGGCTTTTCACCCCGCCGAGCGGATCGACCACACCCTGGTACAGCAGGTAACCCCACAGCCCAACGCAGCCGGCGGTGCCGACAACGCCGGCAACCAGCGAGTCGGTTTTTTTCAGGAATGGCACAAAGTTTCCTAACAGATCTTGCAGCATAAAGCGGCCGGAACGGGTGCCGGCGTCCAGCGCCGTCAGGATGAACAGGGCCTCAAACAGGATACCGAAGTGGTACCAGAAGCCCATATCCGCCGCTGGAATGATTTGGTGGAACACATGCGCGATGCCCACCGCCAGCGTTGGCGCGCCGCCGGCGCGGTTCAGCACCGAGGGTTCGCCGATATCTTTGGCGGTTTGCAGGATTTGTTCCGGGCTGATGACAAAGCCCCAACTGCTGATGGTTGCCGCCGCATGGGTGGTAACATCCTTCAGCGAAGCCATGATCATTGGCGCGTCTTCGGTGCCCAGCTTATGCAGATCGGGCATGGTAATGCCGAGCGCGGCCGGCGGGGTATTCATCGCGAAATACAGCCCTGGCTCAATGATAGAGGCAGCCACCAGCGCCATCACCGCGACGAAGGATTCCATCAACATGGCGCCGTAGCCGATAAAGCGCGCGTCGGTTTCGTTGGCCAGCAGTTTTGGCGTGGTGCCGGAAGCGATCAGCGCATGGAAACCGGAAACCGCGCCGCAGGCGATGGTGATAAACAGGAAGGGGAACAGCGTGCCTTTCCATACCGGGCCGGTGCCGTCAATAAACTGGGTGACCGCCGGCATTTTCAGCTCTGGGTTAAGGATCAGAATGCCGATCGCCAGCCCGACGATAACGCCGATTTTCAGGAAGGTCGCCAGATAATCGCGTGGCGCCAGGATCAGCCATACCGGCAACAGCGCAGAGATAAACGCGTAACCGATCAGCGTGAAGGTAATGGTGGTGTCTTTGAACGTCAGTGCCGGGCCCCAGTAAGGATCGTGCGCAATGACGCCGCCGAACCAAATTGAGGCAACCAGTAGCAGAATGCCGATCACCGACACTTCCCCCACGCGCCCGGGCCGGATATAGCGCATATAGATGCCCATAAACAGGGCGATCGGCACCGTTGAGCAAACGGTGAATACCCCCCATGGGCTTTCCGCCAAGGCTTTAACCACGATCAGCGCCAGCACCGCTAGGATAATAATCATGATCAGGAAGCAGCCAAACAGGGCAATGGTGCCGGGGATCGGCCCCATTTCTTCCTTGATGATCTCGCCGAGCGAAGCGCCGTTACGGCGTGAAGAAATAAACAGTACGATAAAGTCCTGTACCGCCCCGGCTAACACCACGCCGCCGAGCAGCCACAGCGTGCCGGGCAGGTAGCCCACCTGCGCGGCCAGAACTGGGCCAACCAGCGGGCCGGCGCCGGCGATCGCGGCGAAGTGGTGGCCGAACAGCACATTGCGGTTGGTTGGCACGTAGTTCAGGCCGTCATTATTAACCACGGCCGGCGTTGCGCGGTTGGCATCCAGCTTCATCACCTTGGTGGCGATATACAAGCTGTAATAGCGGTATGCCACCAGGTACACCGCGATGGAGGCGACGATAATCCATAGCGCACTGATGTGCTCGCCGCGCCGTAGGGCTACCACGCCCAGGCAGGCCGCACCAATGACCCCTAATATCATCCACGGGACATGTTTTAAAATTCCATCTCTTTTCATGAGACACCTTTAATTATTTGAGCTGTAAATTTTGCTGCAACATCCAGCCAGGGGGCCGGTGGGGTTCGCAGCAGGGAGAAGAGGTACGCCATCATCGCAACCACGGATACGGCAAGGCAGCGGATTATCAGTGAGTGGTTACATGGGGCGCTAAGCGGTTGGTTTTTCGCCGTGAGTGGCGTGGCTGTTTTTGCCCGGCGTGTTTGCAAGAAAGCGAGTGAGGGGGTGACGATGCCGGGTGCCGCTATAAACCGCGGCACCACGCGCTATTGCGGGGCACAGCCTAGTACAACGAAAGCTCGCCTTCCGGCCGCGTTTTGAAGCGGCGGTGCAGCCACATATATTGGTCAGTGGCCAGCAACACCTGTTCTTCCACTACGCGGTTCATATACGCGGCAGCCTGGGTTTCATCATTCAGCGGGAACTGTTGCAACGGCGGCTGCACAATCAGCTCATAGCCTTTGGCGTGCGGTAAACGGCGCGGCACAAAGGGCACGATGGCAGGGCGAGCCATGCGCGCCAGAATATAGGTGCCGGTTGTTGTTGCGGCCTTCTCGACGGCAAAGAAGGGCACAAACACGCTGCTCTGGGGGCCGTAGTCGTGATCCGGTGCATACCAGAGGATTTCGCCCTGTTTCAGGCAGCGAATCATGCGTTTCACATCCTTGCGGTCAATCATGTATTTGTTTGAACGCAACCGCCCCCAGGTTTGTACCCACTCCATCAGCTTATTATTGTGCGGGCGGTGTACGCCGATGCCGGGGTTTTGCATGCCAAAAATACGCGCGCCCAGTTCCAGCGTCAGGAAATGCAGCCCGATCAATAAAACGCCGTTGCCGTTCTGGCGGGCCTGGTGCATATTCTCCATCCCGCTGACCTGGAACCAGCGAGCAATCCGCCAGTCGGGCCAGAACCAGGCCATGCCAACCTCAAACAGCCCCATACCCACGGATTCGAAGTTCTTGACGAGCAGCGCCTCGCGCTCTTGCACCGGCATATCCGGGAAGCAGAGCGCCAGATTACGCCGGGCTATTTTTAGCCGGCGTGGCATAAAGTGCATGGCAATTCGCCCCAGCCAATGGCCCAGGCGATAAATGACCGGGTAGGGAAGCAAGACTAAAAGATAAAGTACGCCAAGGCCCAACCATAGCAGCCAGTAACGGGGGTGTAGAAAAGCGCGATCAAACGTGGGGGATAATAACATTTCCTTTAACCTTCCTGGTATTTTGGTGCTGACCCTCAACCTGAATAGCGTATTTAGCCTAACATAACCCTATTTTTGTTGTGTATTTTTTCCCAGTGTTGCCATTGCCGTATATTTTGGCCAGCACTTGCAGAGGAATATCTGGCTAAAAAATACACGCTACAGCGCGCCATAAATAATACTCACCCGCAACCATTATTTTGTATATATATTCCACGTTGTTATTGTGCCAATAAGAATTGATATAGCCTAAAGTGGGTTGAATTACCGTTCTACCATTTAAAGTAGGGCGGGATAAACACCTTTGCGCGGCGGTACCTATGGGGGCGCTCATAGCAAGTCTATCGCCAGAAGGATAAACAATCGCTAACATAGCTGCGATTAATGCCATTGGCTGTTGTTTTCGGTATAACAGCAAGGGTGTATCAGGATGCCAGCGGCGTGCTTTTACTACGGCGCTGGTTGTGGTGAGGGAATATCGCACGGCTGCGGCTGGCGATCGGAAAGAGAATTATTATGGGTTTGTTAGATGGCGCCCTGGGTGGCGTATTAGGTAATGTGCTGAATGACGTTTTGAAAAACCAGGGCAGCGAAGGGGGCATCGATATTGCCGCCATTATGCAATGGGTTCAGCAACAAGGGGGGCTGCAGGCGATATTGAATAAGCTACAGCAAGGGCAACTGGGCGAAATCGTCGGTTCCTGGCTGGGCAACGGGGAAAACCAGGCGATCACCGGTAACCTGGTGCAGCAGGCGCTGGGCAGCGATGCCATTGCGCAACTGGCGAACAAGCTGGGGGTTGAACCGGCTCAGGCGTCTGACACGCTGGCGCAATGGCTGCCGCTGTTGACAGATAAAGCCTCGGTGGATGGTGAAGTGAAGCATGATGATTTGGCCAACACGGTCGACAAACTGTTCCGCTAACCGGTTGCTCCCGTAGCCTGGCTACGGGAGTTCAGGTTACTCAAGCACCAGCATGATCTTGCCAATGTGCGCGCTGCTTTCCATCAGCGCGTGAGCGGCTGCGGCCTGTTCCAGCGGGAAGGTTTGGAATATCTGTGGTTTCAGCGCGCCGCGTTCCATCATCGGCCACACTTTTTGCCGCAGGTCGGCGGCAATCTGCGCTTTGTCTTCCACACTGCGCGGCCGCAGGGTGGAGCCGCTGTGCGTCAGGCGTTTAACCAACATCGGCATCAGGTTCAGTTCTTTGGCGATGCCGTTTTGCGTGCCGATTTGCACGATGCGCCCGTCCATCGCCGCCGCCTGGTAGTTTTTGGCGACGTAGTCCCCGGCGATTAAATCGACGATCACGTTCGCGCCTTTGCCATCGGTGGCCAGCCGGGTTTGCTCAACAAAATCCGCCGTACGGTAGTTGATGGCCACATCCGCCCCCAGAGCCAGGCTGGCCTGGCGTTTTTCTTCCGAGCCGACGGTGGTGATCACCCGGGCGCAAAAGGCCTTCGCTAGCATGGTTGCCACCGTGCCAATGCCGGAAGTGCCGCCGTGAATCAACACGGTTTCCCCTGCTTTCAGGTGGCCGCGTTGGAACACATTAACCCAAACGGTAAAAAAGGTTTCCGGGATGGCGGCGGCTTCAAGCAGGCTAAAGCCCTGCGGCACCGGCAGGGCATTGCTTTCATGCACCTTGCAGTATTCGGCGTAGCCGCCCCCGGCAATCAGCGCGCAAACCTGTTCGCCAATGGCATAGCGGGTGGCGCCGGGGCCGATGGCGACCACAACGCCGGCGATCTCCAGCCCCGGAATGTCGGAAGCGCCTGGCGGTGGCGCATACTGGCCGCGGCGCTGCAAGACATCAGGGCGATTAACGCCCGCCGCCGCAACCCGCACAAGAATTTCCCCCTGTGCCAGCGTGGGCAGCGGGCGTTCCGTCATTACCAATACGTCAGGTTCACCTGGCTGGCGGATTTCGATGGCTTTCATGGTGACGGGCAATGACGCATCATTCGGCATACCGTTTCCTCATCGTGATGGTTTGGGCTATTCAGCGCACCGGCTGAAATTGCCGGCTGTTAATGGTGTTGCCAGCTTACAGAAATCCCCGATGAGGGAATGATCAGGAAGAGCGGTTTTTATTGGCCGATAGGAGGATAGGGGGGCGATCAGTCGTTAGGGGGAATGCGCAAGCCTTTTAGAGAAACGATGAAATATTTTTTGCCTTTGGTGATTTTGGCGCCTTTATCACACCATTGGCTGGCCAGTTGAAAGAAATCATCGCTGCCGATGTCGTAGGCCAGTTCGATTTTTTTGGCTACGCCAGCGCGAATCAGGTTTTCTGCTTCCTGGTGGCTTGCCGCTTTAATCGTCGTCATATACAAAATCCTTGGAGTTGCACCGCTAGGAATAACTGTTCGTGATTATAAGGCGGCTGTATGTCAGTTATGTGACAGCAGAGTGACAGGCGTAACGGGTGCTGCATTGCGCACCAGAAGAGACAAACTCTGTACAGTTGGCCGGCCTTTTTCGCTCTTGGCAACGAAAAGAGTTGCTATTCATTGGTGAGCGTGCGTTAATGTCCTTGGCCTGTGGTACAGACCTATTTATGCACGACATCTTGATTAAAGTGGTTCAAATTTAAAGCGTTATCCTCGATAGCACTTCATCTGACGAATTTCTTTCTAGTGCCTCCATAAGTAACTGATGACCGGCTATAACATGCCCATGGTGGCTTAAATTTTATATCGAAGGAAATTATTATGTCTAACCTGATCAAAGGTCAAGTGAAGTGGTTCAACGAGTCTAAAGGTTTTGGTTTCATCACGCCTGCAGACGGCAGCAAAGACGTGTTCGTACACTTCTCTGCAATCCAGGATCAAGGCTTTAAAACGCTGGCAGAAGGCCAAAACGTACAGTTCTCTATCGAGAACGGCGCTAAAGGTCCTTCAGCGGCTAACGTTACCGCTATCTAATCAGCTCTGCTGATTAACAAGAACCCGCTAAGGCGGGTTTTTTTATGCCTGTTTTTCGGGCAAAAAAAAGCCCGCAAGCCGGCGGGCGAAATTTCCTTGTTACTTCTTCTTTATTAACAGGCACTTCTCTGGGGGGAAGCACCTTGGGGAAAGAGCTTACTCGTTGTGCGATCAGGATTCCGTGATTAAAACGTTAAGGAAGTGAAAATGTTAACGAGCTGAAACTAAGCGCTCGCCCGCTGAACGCTTTCTCTCGGCGGCAACGGTATATTTTCCCCGCTATTCTGTAATACACTGGCGGGCCTGTTGCTAATGAGGTAAATCATGAAGGTTAACGATCGGGTTTCGATAAAGACTGACGGTGGTCCGCGGCGTGAAGGTGTGGTGCTGGAGGTTGAAGAGTTCAGTGAAGGGATAATGTATCTGGTTGCATTGGAGAACTATCCAGAGGGTGTTTGGTTTTTCAACGAGATTGATAGCCACGACGGCACCTTTGTTGAGCCGGTTTCCCCTACTGATAAATAACGATTTTACCCGCCTGTGCCGGTTCGTGCCGGCCATTTTCACGCATGCATAGTAAATACTGCGCTAATTATAGGTTGTGTAGGGTTTGGGTATATTAAAAATACAAACGCCCGCCGCGCTTTACCGCTCTTTGATCGCGGGGCGCTGGCCACACTCATCAATAAGCTGGGAAAATGCGTTCTGTAGGCGACTTTTGGCTTGGCTAGCGGCTGTTAACAAATATACCGCTCGTCAATGTATCGGTTAAACGCACCACATGATAGATAATCTGTTTGTTATGCGTTTTAATTTTTCTTTTTATATTGCCTTTGTGGGATGAAACCGTTTTGGCTTTAATTTGCATCTGATCTGATATCTGAATGGTATCTTGCCCAGACATCCACATACGCAACATATTTGATTCGGTTTGGCTTAGCGTGACTGGCGTTTGATCTAGCGGTACTTTTTCGCTGCGTGAAGGCTTGCCTTCCAGGTAGTGCCTGAGAAGCAGGTTCATAGTTTCTGGCTTGATCGATTTTGATGAGATAATGACATTATTACGCACGTACAGATAATCATTAAAATGTACGTTGGTTATCGCCATAAAAATAAAAAACAACGTGTTGGGGTGAAGAGAGATAATGTGTTTTATTCTTTCGGTCGCGTTGGCCTCATGTATAAAACAGTCTTCGTTAATAAATACCAGCGTGGGTTTGTGGCTATTGCATTTCTCATGCAGTTCATCAATATCAACAATGGCATTGATGTGCTTTTTTTTTACCCCGTGCGCGGCCAGATAATCTGTTAAGCCCCGTCGGGTATAACTGCAAGAATCCATAATGATTGTTGGCATGTTATTCCCCCCCATTTAAATCCATTTTACTGCGGCTATATGACAAAATGGCGATAAAAAAATAAAACAAAAAGTATGTTATAGGAGTGTTCTATCAACAAATGCATGCGTACTCAACGATATTTTATTGATAATTGTAGTTGAATGCTGAATTTGTAAGCTTATCTTAAGTAATGCTGATGATTTTGAGGACGGCGTTTTTCTGCGGCAACGCCCGGCTGCCGCGTGATAGCCATTCATGTTACTGGTCTATGTCAGTCCCTCGGCTTGCAGCCTGGCGTGCTTTATTTTTACTTATGGGAAAATTCTTAAAAAAAATTCATGATTTCCTTTTCTGTACTACCCAGTTTCTCTATGGTATGGCACCGGTGGTGTAAATGAAATGTTGTTTTTTGATTAACCTATTGCGGACCAGGCTGCCATTTGCCGCCTTTCGGTTACGCTAAATTGAACAGCGGAACTCCGCTGCTGGTCATTAGGCTTCCTGGCGGCAGGTGCGTATTGCGTCAAGCGCGATCTGGATATCGTGTTCCCCCGTCAGCCAATTAACCAGCGCAGCGCGGATGCCGGGCTGGCCGTGGTAAGCGGTGGGGGTACAACGTACCGCCCCATGGCGGTCAAGGCGGGTGAGAAAACGGTCACGGGCGGCCACGGCATCGCCTTGCACTCCCTCAAGGGCGAAGCAGATGATATTCAGGTTAACCGGGGCCAGCAGGCGAAAGCCGGGGCTGGCCGCCAGCGCTTCACCCAGCTGTTGTGCCAGGCCGACGTTGCGTTCAATGATGTCCCGTATTCCGCTACGCCCATAGGCTTTAAACGCCATCCACAGCGGCAGGGCACGGAAACGGCGAGAGTTCTCTGGCGTCAGGTGCAGGTAGTTATCCGGGCGCAGCTCGGCCGCCTCCAGATAGCTGGCGTGGTTGTTGAACACCTGCATCTGCACTTCCAGGTGGCGGGTTAACTGAATGGCGCTGTCATAAGGTACGTTAAGCCATTTATGGGCATCGACGGTGATCGAGTCAGCCTGCTGCCAACCCGCCAACAGGTGAGCATAGCGTTCGGAGCCGGCGGCGATACCGCCGAACGCGGCATCAACATGCAGCCAGAATGGGTAGCGTTCCCGCAGTGCAAGCAGGGCCGGCAGGTTGTCAAAGGCGGCGGTATTTACCGTGCCGCCGCTGGCCAATACCAACGTGGGCAGCCCGTTGCCTGCGGCCAGATGGCGCTCCAGCGCCACCGGATCGATAGCTTCGCTGTTGGGCAGGGTAGCAACGATCGTCAGCGCTTCGCGGCCAATCCCCAGCATGCTGAGCGCTTTAACGCTGCTGGAGTGCGGGTTGGCAGAGAAAACTTGTAGGGGGCCGAGCGCCCACAGGCCTTGCCGGGCAACGTCGATGCCGCGCTGTAGGCCCAACCACTGGCGGCCGATAGCGAGGCCGGTAAAGTTGGCCATGGTCGCGCCGCTGACAAAACTGCCGGTGAACGCCGCCGGCAGCCCCAATAACGCCTTTAGCTGTTCAATGGTCGCCAGTTCAACGGCTGCGGCAATCGTGTCATGGCTTAGCTGGCTATTCTGGTCGGTTGCACTAACCAACCAGTCGGCTGCCAGTGCCGCCGGGGTGCTGCCGCCGGTCACAAAGCCGAAGTAACGTGGGCCGGCGCTGCCGGACAACCCTGCTGCATAGCGTTGCCAGAAGTGTGCCAGTGCCGCTAACGCACCTTCGCCGTTTTCAGCCAGCGACCCCTCCTCTGCCTGTAGCTGCTGCCGTTCAGGCGCTGGGCATACCGGGCGGGTGGCGATATTGGCCAGGAATTCTTGCGCCAACGTGCAGGTATATTCAAGAATTTGTGGTAGTTGGTCTAAATCCTGCTGTAAACGTGGGTGCATAAGGCGCTCCGATAATCAATGATGCCCCACCATAATGTCTTTACTGCGGCGCGAAAATCGATAATAAATAACCTTTATGGTTAACAGGGCTAACCAATGGCGTTTGAACGTTTCCCTTTGCATCTGCTGCCGGCGTTTGTTGTGGCGGCGCGGCTGGAAAACCTGCGTGCAGCGGCACAACAGATACATTTGACCCACGGCGCCGTCAGCCAGCAAATCCAACAGCTGGAGCGGGCGATAGGCCACCCTTTGTTTGAACGGCAGGGCCGTGGGATAAAGCTGAATGCCGCCGGGCGTGAACTGCTGGCGGTAGCGGAACAAACCTTAACCGCTCTGCAACAGGGGATTGGCCGCGTGCGCCGCGTGGCGGCAAGCCAGGTGCTGCGTATCAGCGTGCTGCCTTCATTTGCCCATTATTGGCTGCTGCCGCGCTTGCCGGTTTTTCGGCAGGCTTGCCCAGAGATTGCGCTGGATATCGATGCTTCTCTTCGCGTACAGGATCTGGCGCGCGGTGGTTTTGATGCGGCGATCCGCATCGGTGGCGGCCAGTGGCCGGGGCTGCATGCTGAATGGATTGCCCCCGGCGATGTGGTGCCGGTTGCGGCGCCTGCGGTGGCGCAACAGTGGCGGGTAGAATTCGCACAGGGCGCCCAGGCTTTACCGCTGTTGGCGCATGATGTGATGCCCTGGCGCTGCTGGTGGCAGGCAGAGGGTAAAGTTGAGTGCGGCCAACAATTGGCGCTGTTTAACGATGCCAGCCTGTTGGTGCGCGCCGCGCAGCAGGGGTTTGGTATTGCGTTGGTGAAAACGCTGCTCGCCGGGGATGCGCTGGCCACTGGGGCGTTGCAGGCGCTGGCGGCGCCACGCCGGCTGGAAGATAACGATTATTATCTGGTGTGGCCGAAAAGCGCTGAGCAACCCGCAGCGGTGCGTGCCTTATTGCTCTGGCTGCAGCGTGAACTGACTTCGGCAGGCAGAGCGGGCGGCGGTTAGAAGCTCTTTACCATCACCTCGTGCGCAGGCAGTTCAACCCCGGTTTTCAACAGATGGTCGAATGATTTTTCGGTGATTTTTAACTGTCGCAGGAACTCCTGCGGTGAGAGATCGTGCTTTTTACCGCTCATATAAGCCAGCGCCAGCTCTTTTGCCTGATAGCGTGAAAAGTTGTACATGTATTAGCCCCCGAAGTAATGAAAAGTCACTGCGAACGAGGCTAGTGTAGGGGAATAGAAAATAATGAATAGTCGCTTTGGCGTATAGAATCGATAGCTGTACCCTTCATACTTCAAGTTGCAGGTGTGTTGGCTTTCCTCGCTCACCCCAGTCACTTACTGGAGTAAGCTCCTGGGGACTCGCTGCGTTGCCGCCTGCCTGCAACTCGAATTATTTTGGGTATAAACCTTAGGCTGTTTTTTGCACGCCAAATGCAGCCATTTGGCGTGGGTTGGCGTGGTTTAGCGATCGGTAATCGGGATTGCCGGGATTGGCGCTAATCCTGGCAGCTTCAGCGTTACCTCGGTCACCGTGGCCGGCGGGGCGACAAACTTGCCTTGCCAGGTGCCGACACGCGGGTTCTTTTTGCGATCGTAACTGAAGTTCAGGCGCAGTTCCGCCGGGGCCTTTTGCTGGCCTTCGCTACTGAGTGGCCAGCGCTGGCCGTCGGCTTCAACGTAGAACTGGTTTTTCCAATCTTCAGGCTGTAGGTTGCCGTAGATGATCTCGCCGCCGAAGGTATCGGCGGTGGTTTCAAAGCGCAAATCGACCGTCAATTCGCCGTTTTTGCGAATGGCGCGCATCACCTGCGCTTCGGCATTGGTGCTGGCCGTGGGGACGGTGGGGCGTTCTGCCGCATGTACGGCGGGCAGGGATTGCAGCAAAAGCAGGCCGCAGAGCATAAGCGCATGCGGCCAGCGGGCGCGGATTGAGGTTAATGCTGAAATAGTCATCAATGTCTTACATCTCGTGATAAAGCGGGAAAACACAACGCCGCACGCGTCAGGCTGTGTGCGGCGTTGCTTCAGGCTTACTGCTGTTGCGCGGTGTTAATGCCGAAGGCATTGGCTACCGTGCGGAAGATATCGGTATTATCGACGTACTGTTGGTTTTCTTCCGGCACGTGGTAAGCGGCCAGCCCGGCGTTCGCTTTGGCGACGCTGGTCAGGAAGTCCGCGCCAGGGCCTTTGGCGAATACCGGCACCAGTTCACGGGTGTGGGTGTCGGTGTGCCAGCGTACCAGCGGCAGTGCGCCGGCGCCCTGATTAACGATGTCGGAGAACGCATCACTGTTGGAGTCTGGCCCCAGCAGCAGGCCGTTACCGTGGTCGGTGGTCACGATCACCAGGGTTTCATCCCATGAGCTGTTCTCTTCAACCCATTCCGTTACCGTTTCAACCGCGCGGTTAAAGTCGATTTGCTCTTCGATCAGGCGGGGCAGGTTGTTGGCATGGGCCGCCCAGTCTACCGCGCCGCCTTCCACCATCAGCATAAACCCGGCTGGGTTTTTAGCCACCAGGTTCAACGCCCCTTTGGTCATGGTTGCCAGATCCGGCTGGTTAGGCAGCAGGTTGCCGGCGGCGACGCCATCGCGGTTGAACTGCAGCGTGGCGTGGTTCTGCACGGTGCCGATCAGCTTGGTTTTGTTGCCCATATTCAACTTGTCGTTGGCCAGCGCAACGAAATCAGCCTTGGTTTCGATATGCTTGTAGGCGGTTTTCCCTGCTACCAGACGATCCCACTCTTCCTTACCGCCAACGTAGCGATAGGCCTTGTCATTTTTTGGCGTAGTGGCTTTACCGTTTTCGTCATAGAACGGGTGCCCAGAGCCCATGACCACCGTGGCCAGGCCGGAATCGATGATCTCTTTGCCGATAGCGGCGTATTCGTTGCGGCTGACGTTATGCGCCAGGAAGCCGGCCGGCGTGGCGTGGCTCCACTGCACCGAAGTGATGACACCCAGCGCTTTGCCGTTTTCTACCGCGTATTCGCCGATGTGCTTGAGCTTCTTGTCATCGTTGGACCAGTTAATGGCGTTGTTATAGGTCTTGTGGCCAGATGCCAGTGCGGTGGCTGCCGCAGCGCTGTCGGTGAAATCAGCACGCAGATAATCGTAGCCAGAGAAGAAGCCGGGGTAGTTGCCGAGGCTGCCTTTGAACACGCTATCAGATTTGTCTTTGGTCCAGATCTTATCGGCATCGAAGGTGACGGCGCCGTTTTGCGTACGAGTCGGAACGTTAGAGGTATTCAGCGGATAGGTGGAGGCAAACAGCTTCACGTCGAAGTCGTCATAGGCCTCGTGGCCTAATGCGCCGTGGCGGTAATAGCTGGCGGCATGCCAGGTATTGATGCCGGCGCCGTCAGTGATCAGCAGGATAACGTTTTTAGCCTTAACCGGAGCCGCGTTTTGCTCAGCGGCCTGGGTTACCAGAGGGAAGCTGAGCGCAAACGTCAGCAGGGCGGTTGAGTATATACGCATGGAATAGAAAACCCTTGTAGTGAATTTTTACATTTTGATAAACCAGCGTTACGTTATCCGCTGTTGATGACATTTTTTTGATGAAAATAAAACAGAAAAATGACAGCGTGCGGATCCGTGCGCTTTGCCCCCCGTTATTTTGCCCGTCAGACACCATGCTAAATCCTGCATTATCCCTTGCTGGCTGCGGCTTGCGGCCATAAATCCGCACTTTTGCCATCGCCAATGTGGTGATTTATTCATCAAGCCGACATCTGGCTTTCACGCCGCGGTCACATTTTTCTTGCAGGCTTGTGCTCTATCTTAACGGGATGTTTTTTATCCAGCCGGTTTGCCATGGAGTTTTTTTATATGCCGCAGTTATCCAGACATCCGACCACTGTCTACCAGGCCGTCGCCGCCGAGTTGGAAGCGGAGCTACGCACCCATTACCGCAGTGGCGATTATCTGCCTTCAGAAAAACAACTGGCGGAGCGTTATGCCGTCAACCGCCATACGTTGCGCCGCGCGGTGGACGATTTGGTGAAAAAAGGGCTGGTACAACGCCGCCACGGCATCGGCATCCTGGTGTTGATGCGCCCCTATGACTACCCGCTGCATTCGCAGGCCCACTTTAGCCAGAACCTGCTGGAGCAGGGCAGCGAGCCCAGCAGCGAGCGGTTGCTGGCGGTACTTAGCCCGGCCAGCCAGGACGTGGCGGCCTCCCTGGCCTGCTGCGAAGGTGACAGCGTGATCCACCTGCGCACTCTGCGCCGGGTCAATGGCGTACCGGTCTGCGTGATAAACCACTTCCTGCCGCAGCTTGCCTGGTGGCCCGAACTGCAACAATTCCGCAGCGGCTCACTGCACGATTTTATTGCGCAACGGCTGGATCAGGCGCTGATCCGCACGCAAACGCGCATCAGTACCCGCCAGGCACAGGCGAAAGAGAGCCGGTTGCTGGAAATTGAACCGCAGGCGCCGTTGCTGTGCGTGCGCACCCTCAACAAAACCGCAAGCGGTGAAATGGCGGAATACTCCATCAGCCTGACCCGCGGCGACATGATCGAACTGACGCTGGAGCATTGAATGGAACAGTTAAAGCAACGCCAACAGTGGCTTTCCGTGCTGGCCCACAGCCCGGCCGCAGAGCTGGAAAAACGCTGGCAGCCCCTCAAATTGCAGCCGCAATATCAGCTGTTGCGCGCGCCGGAGATCGGCCTGGCCCGTTTGCAGGCTCGCATGGGGGGCACCGGCAAGCGCTTCGTGCTGGGGGACATGACCGTCACCCGCGCCGTGGTGCGCCTGGCCGACGGCACCTGCGGCTACAGCTATGTGGCGGGGCGCGATAAGGCGCATGCCGAGCGCTGTGCGGTGATTGATGCCTTACTGCAGCAGAGCGAGAACCACGGCCTGTTGCAGGAGCAGTTAATCAAGCCGCTGGCGGCGCAGCGGGAGGTGCTGCGCTTGCAGCGCGCCCGTGAAATCGCCAGCAGCAAGGTGGATTTCTTTACGCTGGTACGTGGAGATAACGCATGACATTACAGGCAAGTTTTAATCACCCGGTGGCCGATGCCCAGCACGCCTTTCGCCGCATCCTGAAAGCGATGAGCGAGCCGGGAACGGTGGTGGCGCTGCCGTTGCAGCAGGGGTGGGGGCAGGTATCGCCGGCGGCCACGGCGGCGCTGCTGACGCTGGTCGATCATGAAACCCCGGTATGGCTCGACGCGGCATTAAGCGATGACGCCGTGCGCAGCAACCTGCGGTTTCATACCGGCGCTGCGCTGGCCGAGGATCAGGCCGCGCCTTTCGCCCTGATCCAGGCCTCTTCAGCAATCGATTTTTCACGCTTTGGCGCCGGCGACGATCTGGCGCCGGAGAAAAGCACCACGGTGATTATTGACGTGGCCGCGCTGGCCGGTGGGGAACCGTTGCGTCTGCGCGGGCCGGGGCTACAGGCGCCGCGCACCGTCGCGCCACAGTTGCCGGCAGCGCTATGCCGCTACCTGTGCCAGCGCGCCAACGCTTTCCCGCAAGGTATCGATCTGATATTGACCAGCGGCACGGCATTAATGGCGCTGCCGCGCACAACGCATGTGGAGGTGTGCTGATGTACGTTGCCGTTAAGGGTGGTGAAAAAGCCATCGAAAATGCCCACCGCTTGCAGGAGGATTTGCGCCGCGGTACGCGTGATGTGGCCGAGCTGGATTGCCGGCAGGTTGAACAACAACTGGGGCTGGCGGTGGATCGCGTGATGACCGAAGGCGGGATTTACGATCGCGATCTGGCCGCACTGGCCATCAAACAGGCCAGCGGCGATCTGGTGGAAGCCATCTTCCTGCTGCGCGCCTACCGCACCACGCTGCCGCGCCTGGCCGACAGCCAGCCGCTGGCGACCGGGAACATGCGCATCGAGCGCCGCATCTCGGCGGTTTACAAGGATTTGCCCGGCGGGCAGGTGCTTGGCCCCACCTACGATTACACGCACCGTCTGTTGGATTTCACGCTGTTGGCCGGCGGCGAAGCGCCGGTGCCGCAACGTGGCGAAGCGCCGGAGCAGGCGCCGTGCCCGCACATGTTTGATCTGATGACCCGCGAAGGTTTCGCCGCGCTTGAAGAAGATGACGGCAGCGAACCGCTGGATATTACCCGCGAACCACCCAGCTACCCCGCGCCCCGTAGCGCCCGGCTGCAACAGCTGGTGCGCGGCGATGAGGGTTTTCTGCTGGCGCTGGGCTATTCAACGCAGCGCGGCTATGGCCGTACCCATCCCTTTGCCGGCGAGATCCGCAGCGGCTTTGTTACGGTCGAGATCGCACCGGAAGAATTGGGCTTTGCGCTGGATATCGGTGAAATCCTGCTGACCGAATGTGAAATGGTCAACGGTTTTACCGATGCGCCAGGGGCCGCGCCGCACTTTACCCGCGGCTATGGGCTGGTGTTCGGGCGCTCGGAGCGCAAGGCGATGGCGATGGCGCTGGTGGATCGCGCCCTGCAAACCGCCGAGCATCAGGAAAGCGTCGCCAGCCCGGCGCAGGACGAAGAGTTTGTCCTGTCACATGCCGACAACGTCGAGGCGGCGGGCTTTGTTTCGCACCTCAAATTACCGCACTACGTCGATTTCCAGGCCGAGTTGGAACTGTTGAAGCGCCTACGCCAGGAATACCAGGAGAATAACGATGCGTGAGTTGAGCGGTTATAACCCAGGCTATCTGGACGAACAAACCAAGCGGGCGATCCGCCGGGCGATACTGAAAGCGGTGGCGATCCCCGGCTATCAGGTGCCGTTTGGCGGCCGCGAAATGCCGATGCCCTACGGCTGGGGCACCGGCGGCATTCAACTGACTGCCAGCCTGATCGGCGAAAACGATGTGCTGAAGGTGATTGACCAGGGGGCGGATGACACCACCAACGCGGTGTCGATTCGCCGCTTCTTCCAGCGCGTCAGCGGCGCGACCACCACCGAGCGCACCACCGAGGCGACGCTGATCCAAACCCGCCACCGCATTCCGGAAACACCGCTGCGGGAAGATCAGATCCTGGTTTACCAGGTGCCGATCCCCGAGCCTTTGCGCTTTATCGAGCCGCGTGAAACGGAAACCCGCAAAATGCACGCCCTGGAAGAGTATGGCGTTATGCAGGTGAAGCTGTATGAAGACATTGCCCGCTACGGCCATATCGCCACCACCTACGCCTACCCGGTGAAGGTGAATGACCGCTATGTGATGGATCCGTCGCCGATTCCGAAGTTCGATAACCCCAAGATGCATATGATGCCGGCCCTGCAGCTGTTCGGCGCCGGGCGTGAAAAGCGCATCTACGCATTGCCGCCCTACAGCAAGGTGGAAAGCCTGGATTTTGACGATCATCCTTTCAGCGTCCAACAGTGGGAGCAGCCTTGCGCACTCTGCGGTTCGCGCCACAGCTACCTGGACGAAGTGGTGATGGATGACAGCGGCACGCGCATGTTTGTTTGCTCGGATACCGATTATTGCCATCAGCAGCAGGAAAAAACACATGAACAGTGAACAGCCGCTGCTTGCGGTAAACAACCTTACCCACCTTTATGCGCCGGGCAAGGGCTTTGAAGAGGTCTCGTTTTCGCTTTTCCCCGGCGAAGTGTTGGGTATCGTCGGCGAATCCGGCTCGGGAAAAACCACGCTATTGCACGCCATCTCGGCGCGCTTAACTCCCCAGCAGGGGCAGGTCGATTACCAGGGGCGCGATCTCTACCGCATGAGTGAAAGCGAACGGCGCCGCCTGCTGCGTACCGAATGGGGCGTGGTGCACCAGCACCCGCTGGACGGCCTGCGCCCACAGGTGTCGGCCGGCGGCAACATCGGCGAGCGGCTGATGGCGGTGGGCCAGCGCCACTATGGCGAGATCCGCCGGCAGGCCGGCCGCTGGCTACAGGATGTGGAGATCCCGGTTTCACGCATTGACGATTTGCCCACCACCTTTTCCGGCGGCATGCAGCAGCGCCTGCAAATCGCCCGCAACCTGGTGACCCAGCCGAAGCTGGTGTTTATGGATGAGCCGACCGGCGGGCTGGATGTGTCGGTGCAGGCGCGCCTGCTGGATTTACTGCGCACCCTGGTGCGCGAGCTGAATCTGGCGGTGGTGATTGTCACGCACGATCTGGGCGTCGCGCGCCTGTTGGCGCACCGGCTGCTGGTGATGAAGCAGGGGCGGGTGGTGGAAAGCGGCCTGACCGACCGCGTGCTTGACGATCCACAGCACCCTTATACGCAACTGCTGGTGTCGTCTGTCCTGGGCTGATGTGCATTGCCGCCGCGGCTTTTCCAGCGCGGCGGGTGGCGACCAATTGGAGCACAACATGAACACACAACTTCGCGTTGAACATCTTTGCAAGACCTTCGTCCTACACAATCAGCATGGCGTTGCCTTGCCGGTGCTGCACGACGCCAGCCTGGAGGTGAGCGCCGGCGAATGCGTGGTGCTGGATGGCCATTCCGGCAGCGGCAAATCCACGCTGCTGCGCTCGTTATACGCCAACTATCACCCCAACAGCGGCCATATCTGGGTGAAGCACCATGCGAACTGGGTGGACCTGGTCGACGCGCCGGCCCGGCAGGTGTTGGCCATCCGGCGCGATACCATTGGCTGGGTCAGCCAGTTTCTGCGGGTGATCCCACGCACCTCCACGCTGGATGTGGTGATCCAGCCGCTGCTGGAACGCGGCGTTGAACGCAGCGTGTGCGAAGCGCGCGCCAAACGGTTGCTGGCCCGGCTCAACGTGCCGGAGCGGCTGTGGGGGCTGGCGCCCTCGACGTTTTCCGGCGGTGAACAGCAGCGCGTGAATATTGCGCGCGGTTTTATCGCCGATTACCCGATTCTTTTGCTGGATGAACCCACCGCGTCTCTCGACAGCGCCAACAGCGATGCCGTGGTGCAGTTGATCGAAGAAGCCCGCGCGCGCGGCGCCGCCATCGTCGGTATTTTCCACGATGATGCCGTACGCGAGCGCCTGGCCGATCGCCTGCACGTAATGAAGCCTCTCCACCAGGAAATGCAAGCATGATTATCAATAACGTTCAGTTAGTGTTGGAAAATGAGGTCGTTTGCGGTTCGTTAGAGATACAGAACGGGCTGATCGGCAGCATCAGCGATTCTGGCAGTGCGTTGCCCGAGGCACTAGACGGTGAAGGGGGCTTCCTGCTGCCGGGCCTGGTCGAGTTGCATACCGACAACCTCGACAAGTTTTTTACCCCGCGCCCCAAGGTTGACTGGCCGGCCTATTCGGCGATGAGCAGCCACGATGCGCTGATGGTGGCCAGCGGCATTACCACCGTGTTGGACGCGATCGCCGTGGGCGACGTGCGCGACGGCGGCCACCGCCTTGATAACCTCACCAAGATGATTGATGCCATCCGCCATAGCCAGGAACAGGGCCTGAACCGCGCCGAACATCGGCTGCATCTGCGCTGTGAGCTGCCGTATGACGCCACGGTGCCGCTGTTTGAGCAACTGATGCATACGCCCGGGCTATCGCTGGTATCGCTGATGGACCATTCCCCCGGCCAGCGCCAGTACACCTCGTTGCAGAAATACCGCGAGTACTTTCAGGGCAAATACCAACTCAATAACCAGCAGATGGCCGAATTTGAAGAGCAACAGACGCGCCTGGCGGCCCTCTGGTCGCAGCCCAACCGGCGGGCGATCGCCGCGCTGTGCCGCGAACAGGGGATTGCGCTGGCCAGCCATGACGACGCGACGGCGGAGCACGTTGACGAATCGCAGCAGATTGGCAGCGCCATTGCCGAATTCCCGACAACCGAGGCCGCCGCGCAGCGTTCCCGCGAACTGGGGCTGTTGGTATTGATGGGGGCGCCCAACGTGGTGCGCGGTGGTTCGCATTCCGGCAACGTCTCGGCGATACAGCTGGCGCAACAGGGCCTGCTGGATATTCTTTCCTCTGACTATTATCCCGCCAGCCTGCTCGATGCCGCGTTCCGTCTGGCCCAGGATGACAGTGCCCCCTATGACCTGCCGCGCGCCGTGGCGCTATTGACGCGCAACCCGGCGCACGCCGTTGGGCTGCGCGATCGCGGCGTGATCGCGCAAGGGCTGCGTGCCGATTTGGTGCTGGCGCATACCCGGCACGGCCATGCGCATGTCCGGCATGTGTGGGCGCAAGGCCGGAAGGTGTACTGATGGCGCGCTTAATCTGGCTGATGGGCGCATCGGGCGCGGGCAAGGACAGCCTGCTCAATGCGCTACGCGAGCAGCCGATTGACAATATGCTGGTGGCGCACCGCTATATCACCCGCGCCGCGGACGCCGGCGGTGAAAATCACCTGGCGCTGAGCGAAGCCGAATTTTTGCGCCGCCGCGCGCGCGGGCTGTTTGCCCTTGATTGGCAGGCGCACCGCTACCGCTATGCGCTGGGAATCGAAGTGGATCTGTGGCTGGCGCAGGGGTGGGATGTGATCGTCAACGGTTCCAGGCTGCATCTGCCGCAGGCGGCGGCGCGCTATGGCGCACAGTTGCTGCCGGTGTGCCTGCAGGTCTCGGCGGCGGTGCTGGCGAAGCGCCTGCATGAGCGTGGCCGGGAAAGCGACAGCGAGATTGAACAACGGCTGCAGCGCGCACGCGAAGCCGCGCCGACGCACGGCCTGCAGTTGAGTAACGACGGGCCGTTGGCCGCCACGGTGGCGACGCTGCGCCGGCTGCTGGAGGAAAACGCATGAGGCTCACCTTTTTGGGCACCGGCGGGGCGCAACAGGTGCCGGTCTTTGGCTGTGATTGCCTTAGCTGCCGGCGGGCTGAGCAACTGCCGTTATACCGGCGCGGCCCCTGTAGCGCGCTGATCCAGTGTGACGGGGAGAGCACCCTGCTGGATGCCGGGCAGTGCCATTTGGAACAGCGCTTTCGGCCAGGCGAGCTGCAGCGCATCCTGCTGACCCACTATCATATGGATCACGTTCAGGGGCTGTTCCCGCTGCGCTGGGGTGTGGGCGCCGCTATCCCAGTGTATGGGCCGCCGGATGACGCCGGTTGCGACGATCTGTTCAAACACCCGGGGTTATTGGCCTTTCAGCCGCCGGTCACGCCGTTTGTGGCGATGGCGTTCGGGGCGTTGAGCGTCACGCCCATCCCGCTGATTCACTCGAAGCTGACCTACGGCTACCTGCTTGATTACCGGGGCCGGCGGTTGGCCTGGTTGTGCGACACCGCCGGCCTGCCGGCGCAAAGCCTGCAGTTTTTGCGTACGCAGCCGCTCACGCACCTGGTGCTGGACTGCAGCTACCCACCCACGCAGCCCGCGCCGCGCAACCACAACGATGTCACCCAGGCATTGGCGATTTGCCAGGCGCTGTCACCCGCACAGTGCTGGTTCACCCATTTAAGCCATGAAGTGGATAACTGGCTGATCGATAACGCTTTGCCGCCCGGGATGGCCGCCGCTTACGACGGCCAGATCCTGGCGTTATAGGTTGTCGTGGTTTGTTCATCTTTTAATCATTTAACGGTCATAAAGACATCACATTGCTTGCCCTTAATAAGTGGCAACCTTCACGTTTAATAAACGGATACCAAGATGGCACAGGCACTATTGAAATCCGCTCCTGAATACAGCACGCCGCTGCGGCCGGTCCGCCAGGCACGGGTGCTCTCCGTGCGCGGGCTGGGCAAAGCCTGGACGGCGCAGCGCCGGGTACTGGACGATATCAACTTCGATCTGCACGCCGGCGAGTTGGTGGCAGTGATTGGCCGCTCCGGGGCGGGGAAATCGACGCTGTTGCACATGCTCAACGGCACCATTTCCGCCACTGACGGCGAAATCATCAATTACGGCGCTAATGGCGAGCAGCAGGATGTGATCAAGCTGAACAGCCGTCAAATGCGCCAGTGGCGCACTGACTGCGGTATGATCTTCCAGGATTTTTGCCTGGTACCCCGCCTGGATGTGCTCACCAACGTATTGCTCGGCCGCCTTAGCCAAACCTCAACGCTCAAATCCATCTTCCGCGTGTTCTCCGACGAAGACCGCGCCCGCGCCATTGAACTGCTGCAATGGTTAAACATGTTGCCGCAGGCTTTGCAGCGTGCGGAAAACCTCTCCGGCGGCCAGATGCAGCGCGTCGCGATTTGCCGCGCACTGATGCAGCAGCCAAAAATCCTGCTGGCCGATGAGCCGGTGGCCTCACTCGATCCGAAAAATACCCGCCGCATCATGGATGTGCTGAGCGAAGTGAGCCAGAAAGGGATCAGTGTGATGGTCAACCTGCATTCGGTTGAGCTGGTGAAAAGCCACTGTACGCGGGTGATTGGCATTGCCCAAGGCCGCATTGTGTTTGACGGCCACCCCACACAATTAGACGAAACGCTGCTTCAGACGCTGTATGGCGATGAGGTTAATCAACTGAATTAACACTTTTTTGCACCCTTTATTTTTTAATACAACAGCAGGCGACAACATGAAAAAGATCCTTGGTTTGACCACGATGTTAACCGGCGCGCTGATGGCATTTGGCGTTGCTGCAGCCCCCACAGAGCTTAACCTGGGAATTTTGGGCGGGCAGAATGCCACACAGCAGATCGGTGATAATCAGTGCGTCAAACAGTTCTTCGATAAAGAGCTGGGCGTTGAGACCCGGCTGCGCAACTCTTCCGACTACACCGGTGTGATCCAAGGGCTGCTGGGCGGCAAAGTGGACCTGGTGCTGAGTATGTCCCCGTCATCCTTTGCCTCGGTGTACCTCAAAGATCCTAACGCGGTGGATATCGTCGGGATCGCGGTGGACGATAAAGACCAGTCGCGCGGCTATCATTCGGTGGTGGTGGTCAAAGCCGACAGCCCCTACAAAAAACTGGAAGATCTGAAAGGGAAATCCTTTGGTTTTGCCGATCCGGATTCCACCTCTGGCTTCCTGATCCCCGATCAAACGTTTAAAAAGACGTTTGGCGGCAATAGCGACGACAAATACAACAACTTTTTCTCCAGCGTCACCTTCTCCGGCGGCCATGAGCAGGACATCCTCGGTGTGCTGAACGGCCAGTTTGACGGCGCCGTTACCTGGACATCGATGGTGGGGGATTACAACACCGGCTATACCGTGGGTGCCTTTACCCGCCTGATCCGGATGGATCACCCCAATCTGATGCAGCAAATCCGCATTATCTGGCAATCGCCGCTGATCCCGAACGGCCCGGTGCTGGTCAGCAACAAACTGCCGGCGGATTTTAAACAAAAAGTGGTTGCCGCCATTCACAAGCTGGATAAAGAACAGCACGCCTGCTTCATTAAAGCGATGGGCGGCACGCAGCATATCGGCCCGGCAACCCTGGCCGACTATCAAAACATCATCGACTTGAAACGCGAATTGATGAAGGGCGGCCGCGGTTAACGGTTGGCTATTGCGCCCCTGCTGAACGGCGGGACTGGCCGGGTGCGGTGTAAGCCGTAGCCCGGCTTTGCTTCAGGGAAGGGCAAACAGCGTGCGGGGCGACCGACGGCTGATTAAGAGCCTACAGGATACTGTTTTGAATAACGATTTTGAGTGCTATTACCAACAGATCAAAGGGCGGCAAAAGCGTGATGCCTTGCTTTGGTCTTTGCTGCTGGCCGGCCTATTTCTTGGCGCCGGCAAGGTGGCGGAATTCAATCTGGCGACCATCTGGCATGCGTTGCCGAACTTCTTTGACTACCTGCGTGAAACGCTGCCGGTGCTGCACTGGCGGCTGCTGTTCGCCGATGGCCGCACCGAAGGCTCTCTGGCCTATTGGGGCTACCGTTTGCACATACAGCTGCCGCTGATTTGGGAAACGCTGCAACTGGCACTGGCCGCTACCGTGGTGGCGGTCATCGCGGCGGCGATACTGGCTTTTTTCGCCGCGGCCAACACCCAAAGCCCGGCGCCGCTGCGCTTTACTATCCGGGCGGTGGTCGCATTTTTGCGCACCATGCCGGAGCTGGGCTGGGCGGTGATGTTCGTGATGGCGTTCGGCATCGGCGCCATCCCCGGGTTTTTGGCGCTGGCACTGCACACCATCGGCAGTTTAACCAAGCTGTTTTATGAAGCGATTGAAAGCGTCTCGGACAAGCCGGTACGCGGGCTAGCGGCCTGCGGCGCCAGCAAGCTGCAGCGGATGCGCTTTGCCTATTGGCCGCAGGTCAAGCCGATTTTTCTTTCCTACAGCTTTATGCGCATGGAGATTAACTTCCGCTCGTCGACCATTCTTGGCCTGGTCGGCGCCGGCGGGATCGGCCAGGAGTTGATGACCAACATCAAGCTCGATCGTTACGATCAGGTCAGCATCACCCTGTTGCTGATTATCATTGTGGTGTCTTTGCTGGACAGTGTCTCCGGCCGTTTACGGCGCATCGTGGTAGAGGGGAAAGCAGCATGATGGCGGTTGTACAGCCCGACGTGGCACGCATGAAAACCGAACACCCGGAACTGTTCCAGATACAGCGGCGGTATTTGCGCCGCGTTACTTTGCTGATACTGGCGATCGTGTGTTATTACCTGTTCTTTTTCCATGCGTTTGGTATCAGTGGGGCGCAGTGGATCAACGGTGTTCAGCAGTTGGGGCGGTATTTTGCCCGTATGTTCATCTGGAAAGATTTTGTTAACTGGCCGTTTGGTTATTATCTCTCGCAAATTGCCATTACGCTGGCGATTGTGTTTGCCGGCACCATCACCGCCACGCTGCTGGCGCTGCCGATCTCATTCTTTGCCGCCCGCAATGTGATGCAGGGCCGCCTGCTGCGGCCGATTGCCTTGCTGGTGCGCCGGCTGCTGGATATTTTCCGCGGTATCGATATGGCCATCTGGGGGCTGATATTCGTGCGCGCCGTGGGGCTGGGGCCACTGGCCGGGGTGTTGGCGATCGTTATGCAGGATGTCGGCTTGCTCGGTAAACTCTATGCCGAAGGGCATGAGGCGGTGGAGCGCTCGCCGGGCCGTGGCCTGAACGCGGTGGGCGCCAACGTGTTGCAAAAGCACCGCTTCGGTATCTTTACCCAATCCTTCCCGACGTTTTTAGCGCTGAGCCTGTACCAAATCGAATCCAATACCCGTTCCGCCGCGGTGTTGGGCTTTGTCGGGGCCGGGGGCGTTGGCCTGGTGTATGCAGAAAACATGCGCCTGTGGAACTGGGATGTGGTGATGTTTATCACGCTGATTCTGGTGGTGATCGTCATGGTGATGGATGCCATCTCGGCGCGGCTGCGGCAGCGCTATATCGTGGGTAAGGATATCCCGTTGTTTAATCAGGGCGAATAAGCGTGGGCCACAGCCGTTGCCTGCCGGGGTTAAAAGCGTATTATTGTACTAATACGATGGGTTATTTGAAGGTGGTACAATGTTGACAACCGTGTTGATGTACGCGCTGGCATCGCTGGCGGTTACGGTGATACCCGGCCCAACCATGTTGCTCGCACTGACAAACGGCGTGAGCAAAAGCAAGAAAGTTATTTTGATGGGGGTCGCCGGGGCAGCGCTTTCCGATTTTATCCTGATTGGTATGGTAGCGCTGGGGCTAGGCTCGCTATTGCTTGCCTCCAACACGTTGTTTTCAGTGGTCAAATGGCTTGGCGCCGGCTACCTTTTTTGGCTCTCCTGGAAGTTATGGCGCTCAACGCCGGCGATGTTAAAACCGCTGGCCGGTGAGCCGGCCACCCAGCGCAGCGGCAAGCGGGCGTTTATGCGCAGCCTGCTGGCGGCGTTGTCAAACCCGAAAGGGCTGCTGTTTTTTTCCGCTTTCCTGCCGCAGTTTATCGTTGTCAATCATCCCCTGGTGCCGCAATACGTTGCGTTTGCCTGCACAACGGTGGCGATAGATGTGGCTATCATGCTGCTTTACGCCTTTGGCGGCATGCAGGCTGCGCGCTTACTCACAGTGGCCGGCTTAAAAAGGCTCAATCGCATCAGCGCCGCACTGATGTTCTTTCTTGCCGGCGGCCTGGCCGTCTGGCGCCGTAATTGAAAGGGCAATAACGAATTTTTTCATTTATCCAGGGAGGAATACATGACCTATAAACAAACGGTTACAGCGGAAAACTGCGCCAATATGGCGGAGATCAGGCACGAGATTGACGCACTGGATCAGGAAGTGATCCGCCTGCTTGGGCTGCGCTTTGGCTATGTAAAAGCGGCGGCGCCGTTTAAAAGCACCCCGGATGAGGTGCAGGCGCAGGCGCGCTTCAATAGTATGCTGGCGCAACGGCGCCAGTGGGCGCAAGCGTGCGGGCTGGATGGCGCGGTGATTGAGAAAATGTACCGCGATCTGGTGAGCTGGTTTATTGCCCAGGAAATGGCCCACTGGTCAGAGCAACAAACCACCTCGCGGTAAACGCATTGCGGCGGCGGAACCGTCACCGCCGCCGCACAGACGTTATTTGATGCCCATTGCGTCGTGCAGGGTGTAGAACAGATCGGTCTGATCGGTCAGGCCAATGACGTTGGCGGCATGATCCTGTTTATCGATGGATGCGCCTTCCACCTGCAGAAAGAAGCCATTGTCATTTTTGCTCAGCAGCTCAATGGCTTTATCCGTCATCTGCGCCAGCGAAGGCGTATCCGCCGTGCGTTGCGGGTTGGCCGTACAGGTGACCGGCGGCTGTTGGTTGTTGCCGTGGTAGGTCGCCTTCGGCCCCTGCCAGCGCACCGGCATATTGCCTGCGGCAAACAGACCCAGCACCGGTTTGTTTTGATCGGCTTTGGTCAGGCCGCTCAGGCCGTTAACATCGCTCACCACCTGATATCCCAGCATCTGCGCCTGCTCGTGCAGCGTTTTACCCTGGTATTTTCCCGCCCTGGCGGTTTCGTTGAAGGTTTTCTCACCGCCGCCGAAGGTGACGTCGGCACGCGCGACCAGCAGCTGTTCGGCGATGGCGCCTTTGCCGCTGTTTTCCAGTGCTGTGGCCAGGCACTGCGCGGTGCATGGGGGGATGCTACTGGCAGTTCGCCCTTTCCAGCCGGCGGTAGAGCGTGCTGCGGGAAATACCCAGCTTTTTCGCCGCCAGGCTCATATTGCCGTTGGCTGCGCGAATCGCCGCCTGTTCATCCAGCGCCTCCGGCGCCGCGGGAGCGCTTGGTGGCGGGAGAGGGCGATCGATCTCCTGCGGCAGATCCGCCAGGCTAATTCTGTCGCCGTCATTGGCCAGCGCCAGCAGCACCTTCAGCACGCTCAGCAACTGGCGCACGTTACCCGGCCACGGTTGGCGCGCAAGGTGGCTTACAACCTCTTCCGGCAGTGCGATGTCGCGCTGCTCTGCACCCAGCTCCTGCCACAGGCGGCGGATGAGGCGCGGCACCTGCGGCCATGCCCGCAATGGCGGAATGTGCAGGCGGTATTCCTGAATGCGGTAGAGCAAATCCTCGCGGAATTCGCCGGCCTGCACCATCGCGGCAAGATCGCGGTGGGTGGCGCAGATCAAGGCAAAATTCACCGGGAAGGCGCGGCTACCGCCCAACGGCGTGACGCTTTTCTCCTGCAATACCCGCAGAAGACGGGTCTGCAGCGTCAGCGGCATATCGCCTATTTCATCCAGGAACAGCACGCCGCCGTCGGCTTCGCGCAGTTTGCCGATATAGCCTTTGGGGTTGGCGCCGGTGAAAGCGCCGGGAACGTAGCCAAACAGCTCGGATTCAATCAGGTTTTCCGGCAGCGCCGCGCAGTTGATCGCCACAAAACGCCCGTGCTGCCATTTGCTGGCGGTATACAGGCGGTGGCTGAAGTGCTCTTTGCCGCAGCCGGTTTCACCGGTGATGCATAAGGCGATGCCGGCGTTGAGTATCCGCAGCGCCTTCTCTTTATTGATGCCGTTATCTTCGAGGGGTTCTTCCGCCGGCGCCAGCGAGAAGTAACGCTGCGCCGGTGCGGAACGGGTGGCGAAATACCGTTGCTGGTTGCTGGCCAGCAGCGTTTGCAGGCCGCCTGCCGGTGGGCATTGTGCAAACAGGCTGTTGAACTGCATGGCGCCGATGTGTTTTGGCGCCAGGTGGAACGCATTCATGGCCAGCTTGTTGGCCGCCATCAACACATCGTCTTCAAACACCAGCAGCAGTTCCTGCGTGCTGCCGAGCTGGCTGCTATCGCTGTGCAGCCGCAGCAGCCAGCGCCGGGCGGAAACGGTGCTTTTCACCCAGCGGTATTCAATATCGCGCACCGCCTGGCGGATCAGCCTGCCGGCATGGTGGTGGGGCTGCAGGGCGGGGGCGGACAGATCCAAAATGCCGGCGATGTGGCCGTCGGGGCGAAATAACGGCGCGGCGGAACAAAAGAGTGTGGCGTTCTGCGCCAGAAAATGCTCGTCGCCCGCCACTTCGCAGGCCGTATGCAACGCCAGCGCGGTGCCGATCGCGTTGGTGCCGCGGGCATGTTCTCCCCACAGATTGCCCGGCGCCAGGGCGACACGCTCTGCTTTATGCAGAAAATCATGATTGCCGCAGGTTTCCAGCACCAGCCCGGAGGCATCCGCCAGCACCAGAATGGCGTTTCGTCTGACGATCTCGGCAGTCAGGCGCCGGAGCAACGGGCGCGCGATAGGGATAATCCAGTGGTTTTGTTCTTGAGCTTCTTTAAGCAGGGCGCTGGGCAGATAGGGGAGCGCTTCGTCATCACGGCACAGACCGTAGCGCTGGCTGCGTTGCCAGGAATCGGTCAGCAGGCCGGAGAGGTGAGGGGCCGTGACGCAGGGTACAGAATGCCGGGAATGGCTCGCTATTCTTTGTGGCATCGCGCGCTCCAGGATAATTCAATGTGATTTTTATGTATCATTTTGGTGTATTTGTTGTTGCGACACGCGACACAAAAACGAAACAGTAAATTATGGTTTTGCCACTATTTTGCCAGGTCGGCGCTGTGTTTTTTATTATAACTTTTTGTTAAAAAACAGTTTTATGCCATTCCCTCAATAAGTTTCCTCAGTTGGCATAAGAGATGCTTATACCTCACGGTGCCGGCGCATTGCGCGTGTGGCCACTGTAGCGTCACTTTCTGATGAGGAGCTTCCCATGAAATATATTCATCCTGGACAGCCCGGTGCGCGTATCGCTTTTAAAACGCGTTATGGGAATTACATTGGCGGTAAATTTGTTGAACCTGTTTCCGGAAACTACTTCACCAATACCACACCGGTAACGGGTGAAGATGTGGCGCAGTTCCCGCGCTCCGACGCGCAAGATATTGAGCTGGCGTTGGATGCCGCCCATGCCACCGCAGACGCATGGGGGAAAACCAGTGTGCAGGAGCGCAGCAATGTGCTGCTGGCGATTGCCGATCGCATTGAGAAGCATCTGGAAACGTTGGCGTTGGCGGAAACCTGGGATAATGGCAAACCGATACGTGAAACCCTGAATGCCGACATCCCGCTGGCCGCCGACCATTTCCGCTACTTTGCCGGTTGCCTGCGCGCGCAGGAAGGCAGCGTGGCGGAAATTGACCAGCACACGGTGGCCTATCACATCTACGAACCGCTCGGCGTGGTGGGGCAGATTATCCCCTGGAACTTCCCGCTGTTAATGGCGGCCTGGAAGCTGGCGCCGGCGCTGGCCGGGGGCAATTGCGTAGTGCTCAAACCGGCCGAACAAACGCCGCTTAGCATCTGTGTGCTCATGGAGTTGATTGGCGATCTGCTGCCGGCTGGGGTAGTGAACGTGGTGCATGGCTACGGCATTGAAGTGGGTGAACCCCTGGCGCGCAGCAAGCGCATTGAGAAAATCGCCTTCACCGGCTCAACCCCGGTGGGGCGGCGCATTCTGTCTTGCGCGGCAGAAAACATTATCCCCAGCACCGTAGAACTGGGCGGCAAGTCGCCCAATATTTTCTTTGAAGATATCTTCCGCGGCGAGCCGGAGTTTCTTGATAAGGCGGTGGAAGGGGTTATTTTGGGCTTCTTCAACCAGGGCGAAGTGTGCACCTGCCCGTCGCGCGTGCTGGTGCAGGAATCGATTTACCCGCAGTTTGTGGAGAAGGTGCTCGCCCGCATCGCCACCATTCACAAAGGCGATCCGTTTGATACCGCCACCATGGTTGGCGCGCAGGCATCGAAAGAGCAGTTCGACAAAATCCTTTCTTATATCGAGATCGCCAAAAACGAGGGCGGCGAGATCCTGACCGGCGGCTCGCAGGTGCGGCACGACGCCGCGCTGCGCAACGGTTTCTACATCCACCCGACGTTGATCAAAGGGCACAACGGCATGCGTTGTTTCCAGGAGGAAATTTTCGGCCCAGTGATCGGCATCACCACGTTTAAAGATGAGGCGGAAGCCATTGCGTTGGCCAACGACACCGAATACGGCCTGGGTGCCGGCGTATGGACGCTGGATGCCAACCGGGTGTGGCGCATGGGGCGGGCCATCAAGGCCGGCCGCGTCTGGACCAACTGCTACCACATCTACCCGGCACACGCCGCTTTCGGTGGTTATAAAAACTCCGGCATCGGCCGGGAAACCCACAAGGTTGCCTTGTCGCACTACCAGCAGGTGAAAAATCTGTTGGTGAGCTATGACACCAAGCCGCTCGGTCTGTTCTAGAAAACGCCCTGTTATCCCTACAAAATACGAGGTTTACTATGAAAAAGATGAAAGCCGCTGTGGTTAACGCCTTTGGCAAACCGTTGGTGATTGACGACGTACCGGTGCCGGAAATCACCCCAGGCAAGATCCTGATCAAAATCGAGGCCACCGGCGTCTGCCACACTGATCTGCACGCGGTGGACGGCGACTGGCCGATCAAACCCAACCCGCCCTTTATTCCCGGCCACGAAGGCGTGGGCCATATCGTGGCGGTCGGCAAAGGCGTGAAACACCTGAAAGAGGGCGATCGGGTTGGCGTTCCGTGGCTCTATTCCGCCTGCGGGCATTGCGAACACTGTTTGGGCGGTTGGGAAACCCTGTGCCACACCCAGCAAAACGCCGGTTACTCGGTCAACGGCAGCTTTGCGGAATATTGCCTGGCGGACGCCAACTATGTGGGGATCCTGCCCAAAGGCGTCGACTTTATCGGCATTGCGCCGATCCTGTGCGCCGGCGTGACGGTGTACAAAGGGTTGAAAATGACTAACACCAAAGCCGGTGACTGGGTGGTGATTTCCGGCATTGGCGGCCTGGGGCACTTGGCGATCCAGTATGCCCGCGCCATGGGGTTGAACGTGGCGGCGGTGGATATCGACAACGACAAGCTGGAGTTTGCGAAAAGGCTGGGGGCAACGGTGGTCGCCAATGCCAAAGAGGTTGATCCCGGCACCTGGTTCCACGAGCAGTTCGGCGGGGCGCATGGCGTGCTGGTAACCGCCGTTTCGCCGAAGGCGTTCGCCCAGGCGACGACCGTGATGCGCCGCGGCGGTACCATGGTGCTCAACGGGTTGCCGCCGGGCCGGTTCGATCTTTCGATCTTTGATATGGTGCTGGACGGCATCACGGTGCGCGGTTCGATTGTCGGCACGCGTAAGGATCTGCAGGAAGCGCTGGACTTCGCCGGCCATAAAAAAGTGGCCGCGGAGGTGACGGCCGAGCCGTTAGAAAACATCAACGATATCTTCACTCGCATGCGCGAAGGCCATATTACCGGCCGCGTGGTGGTTGATATGTCGCTGTAACCCCGCCGGGCCGCCGCTTGCCGGCGGCCTTGTCCGCATGCTCTATACTGGTTCCTTATCACTAATCTATCGTAAGGAACCGCGCTAACGTGAAGCTCCTGCTGGGATGGGTACTGATTATTGCGGCGCTGGCGCTCTTGTTGCCCTGGGGCCTGCGTTATCTGCCGGCGGCCTATAACCCTTTTGCTCCGCTGTCGGTGAGCGATCCGCCCACGCTGATTACCCGCTACAAGCTCAAACGCCTGGTTGACGATCCGGCCGCCTGTATGGCGGTGCTGGAGCGCGCCCGCGCCGCCGGTTTCGTCACTTTCAGCACCGCCACCCCGGTGACGGGCAACTGTCCGCTGCCGGCGCCGGTGCGCATCCAGCGATTTGCCGGCGTGGCTTTAAGCAGCAGTTTTCTCAGCAGCTGCGCGATGGCGGTCAGCAGTACGATGTTTGTGATGGAGGCGAAAACCCTCACCGCGCAAAGCCCGTTGAATTCGCCGTTGGTGCAGATTGACCATCTGGGCAGCTATGCGTGCCGCAACGTTTACCACCGGGCTCAGGGGCGGCTAAGCGAACACGCCACGGCGGAAGCCTGGGATCTGGCAGCCTTCCGCTTGCAAAACGGCGAGCGGCTTAGCGTGCTGGATAACTGGCAGCGGCCGGCGGAGAAGGCGGCGCTGCTCCGGCAGTTGAATCTGGCGGGATGTGATTACTTTGGCAATGCGTTGGGGCCGGACTATAACGCGGCGCACGCCAACCATTTTCATTTCGGCATGCGGGGTTTTGGGCTGTGCTCCGTACCAGGTCGGTGAGATTTCATGTAGTTCGGTGAGGTTTCAGTCGCCACGATACCGTTGTTTTTTTGCAGCGCCGCAGCCCGCTACCGCCTGCGCCTTTGGTTAATCGTTTTTCGTCCCACCGAGCGGGCTTTTTTGTGGGTGTTACACGTCACGGCAGGAATCACGAGTTAGTTAGGTGAACCTCTCTTTTTCCGTCTCCCATTCGCGTGGCTCAATGCAGGCTTTACCTTCGTTACGAGGTAGGCTATCCACTCACCACATAAATCGTCTTTGAAATTGAATAAATTAGCCCATGTCAAAACCGGTGGTTAGGTTGCCCGGTGGCGATAGATTGGGGTGTTGACGTTTAGCGCGCATCTTGGGCTGCCGAGCAAGGCACCGTTGCCAGGGGCAATCGGCCACGGACGGCCGACCCGCCCGGCGACGGGGACGGGGACGCGGCGAGGGTACCCGCGCAGCGGGCAGGCCATGTTAAGTGCAGGCCGGGGTGTCGGGGCCGGGCCTTCGGCCCTGACAATTGCCGTGTGCAATGGCCGCAAAGAAACACAGTACGATTAAGGCAATTCCACTTACGCTGGTGACGGCAGAATACTGTTTTAGCAACGTTCTTTGCCCTGACCGCGAGGGTTTCGGTCGCTATAACCCGGTCGTTTTTTGTCGCATTGTAGCCCGCGCCCGAGTTAGGGGCCGTGGGCGCGTCCCCTAACGACCCGCGCCTGCGCCATATCAGGCGGCCGCTGCGCGGCTGCCCTCTCTGTGTCACTTCGCATCACGGCCGGCTACGACAGGCGTCCCTGCCTGTCTCACCTGAAACCGCCGTCCTGGCGGTTTCGCCTATGCTGCGTTCCGCCGTTCGGCGCCTTCAATGGCTTCCACACCCGTGCTCCACTCACCACATGAATCGTCTTTGAGATTAATGAATTAACCCACATCAAAGCCGATACCACCACCGTATGCCCCGACGTTGCACCCGGATGGTGCAAACCAATCGCCGCTGGCCTATGCGCCACGGCGACCGGCTTTATTGAATGCTCAAATCCCCCCGTTATGCCTGCTTTGCTCACCAGTGCTTCACCTTTTCCGCCCTGATGGCGCAAGAAAAGTAAAAAAAACGGCGGTATTTCAATACTGGCGGGATTTTTGCTAGTGAATTGTGGGGGGCGTCTCATTAAGCCCTCGCGTAATTTATTTTTTCTATCTACACATAAACGTGACTACTCCACGCCGCTGGCGTCCGCTAAAACAGTGCTGAGGAAAAGAATAATGTCAGTGAAATTGATGAAAAGTCCGCTCGCTGCTCTGCTTATCGGTTGTTTTAGTTCTGCTTTCTATGCTCATGCCGATATTGTTATTGGCGTTGCCGGGCCATTCTCCGGCCCGAATGCCACCTATGGGGATCAATATTGGCGCGGGGCCTCGCAGGCCGCCGCGGATATTAACGCCGCTGGGGGCATCAAAGGGGAAAAGATCAAGCTGGTGCAGGGGGATGACGCCTGTGAACCGAAGCAGGCGGTGGCCGTTGCCAACCGGCTGGTGGATCAGGAGCACGTTGCCGCTGTAGTTGGGCATTTTTGCTCATCGTCAACCATGCCGGCCTCGGAAGTGTATGACGAAGCCGGTATTCTGGCGATCACTCCCGGCTCCACCAACCCGCAAATTACCGAGCGCGGCATGACCAACATGTTCCGCATGTGCGGCCGCGACGATCAGCAGGGTGGGATTGCCGCCGACTATATGATCGACAAACTAAAGGCGAAAAACATCGTCATCATCCACGATAAAGATACCTATGGCCAGGGGTTGGCGGATGCGGCCAGGGCGGCGCTTGCCAAACGCGGCGTGAAAGAAGTGATGTATGAGGGGCTGTCGCGCGGTGAAAAGGATTTCAACGCGCTGGTCACCAAAATCGCTTCGGTGAAGCCGGACGTGGTCTACTTTGGCGGCTGTCACCCAGAGGCCGGCCCGCTGGTGCGCCAAATGCGTGAACAGGGCGTGCAGGCGAAGTTCTTCTCCGGCGACTGTGTGGTGACGGAAGAGCTGGTTACCGCCGCTGGCGGGCCGCAGTACACCAACGGTGTATTGATGACCTTCGGCAGCGATCCACGCCAGATCCCGGACGGCAAAGCGGTGATCGCCAAGTTCCGCGCTGCGGGCTTTGAGCCGGAAGGCTACACCCTCTATTCCTATGCGTCTATTCAGGCCATCGCCGCTGCCTTCAGCGCTACCGGCGGCAAAGACAGCGCCAAGGCCAGCGAATGGTTGAAATCACACGATGTGGATACGGTGATGGGCAAAAAAGCCTGGGACAGCAAAGGCGATCTGAAAGTGTCCGACTACGTGGTTTATCAGTGGGATGACCAAGGGAAATACCACCAGCTGTGATCCCCGGCTGGCGCAGCAACGGGCCCATGTGACGTGGGCCTGTACCCCAACCCCTTTTGGCCGCCTGTTGTTAAGCTTGCGGCCTGCCACAGGCGAGACTGCTTATTATGGATGTTTTCTTTCTGCAACAGTTGGTTAACGGCCTGACCCTGGGCGCGGTATACGGTTTGATCGCCATTGGTTACACCATGGTGTATGGCATTATCGGCATGATCAACTTCGCCCATGGCGAGGTGTATATGATCTCCGCCTACCTGTGCGCCATTGGCCTGGCGCTGCTTTCGTTCTTCGGCCTGCAATCTTTCCCGCTGCTGATCCTCGGCACGCTGGCCTTTACCATCGTGGTGACCGCCGTTTACGGCTGGGTGATTGAGCGTATCGCCTATAAGCCGCTGCGCAACTCTACCCGCCTGGCGCCGCTGATTTCCGCCATCGGCATGTCGCTGATCTTGCAAAACTACGCGCAAATCAGCCAAGGGCCGCGCCAGCAGGGCATCCCGACGCTGCTCGACGGCGTGTTCCGCATCAACTTTGACGGCGGCATCATCCAGATCACCTATACCAAAGTGTTTATTCTGGTTGCTTCGCTGCTGGGCATGGCGATCCTCACCTATATCATCCAGCACACCCGGTTAGGGCGCGTGTGCCGCGCCACCCAGCAGGACCGCAAAATGGCGTCCATCTTGGGGATTAATACCGATCGGGTTATCTCGACGGTGTTTGTGATCGGGGCCGCGATGGCCGGGCTGGCCGGGGTGCTGGTCACCATGAACTACGGGACCTTCGATTTCTACGTCGGCTTTATCATCGGCATCAAGGCGTTCACCGCGGCGGTGCTGGGCGGGATCGGCTCGCTGCCGGGCGCCATGCTCGGCGGGCTGTTGCTGGGCGTGGCCGAAGCGCAGTTTGCCGGCATGGTGAACTCCGATTACAAAGACGTTTTCTCGTTCGCACTGTTGGTGGTGATCCTGATTTTCCGCCCTCAGGGCCTGTTGGGCCGGCCAATGATCGCCAAAGTGTGAAGGAGCCGTTATGTCACAAACCCAAGTACACCCAGGGCTGGATATCAAACGCAGCCTGATGGATGCCGTGTTGGCGGGGCTGATTGCGCTGATCGTGTTCGGCCCTATCGTTGGCATTGTGCTCAATGGCTACAGCTTTAATTTTGAACCGCAGCGGCTGGTAGGGATTATCGCCATCGTGATGGCCGGGCGCCTGCTGCTGAGCCTGTTTTTGCAAACCCGTCCGGGGCGCAGGCTACAGGCCCGCTTTGAAGGCGGCAACGACGGCGTCTACGTGCGGCCGCTCGGTGCCAAAAGCAACCTGCGCTGGATTATCCCGCTGTTTGCCGTGCTGGCGCTGCTGCTGCCGTTCGTTGCCAGCAAATATTTGCTGACGGTGGCGATCCTCGGGCTGATCTACGTGCTGCTCGGGCTGGGCCTGAATATTGTGGTGGGGCTGGCCGGGCTGCTCGATCTGGGCTACGTGGCGTTTTACGCCATCGGCGCCTATGGGCTGGCGCTGGGGTATCAGTACCTGGGGCTGGGATTTTGGGCGATGCTGCCGCTGGGGGCGCTGATGGCGGCGCTGGCCGGCGCCTTGCTCGGCTTCCCGGTGCTGCGTATGCACGGCGACTATCTGGCGATCGTCACCCTCGGCTTTGGCGAGATCATCCGCCTGGTGCTCAATAACTGGGTATCGCTGACCGGCGGGCCGAACGGCGTTTCCGTGCCGTCGCCGACCTTTTTCGGGCTGGAGTTTACCCGCCGCGCCCGCGACGGCGGGGTGCCTTTCCATGAGTTTTTCGGCCTGAGCTACAACCCCAACATGAAGTTTATCTTTATTTACGCGGTGCTGTGCCTGGTGGTGCTACTGGTGCTGTTCATTAAACACCGGCTCACACGCATGCCGATTGGGCGGGCCTGGGAAGCGCTGCGCGAAGATGAGCTCGCCTGCCGCTCCCTGGGGCTGAACCATGTGCTGGTCAAGCTTTCGGCATTTATGATTGGTGCCTCTACCGCCGGGATTGCCGGGGTGTTCTTCGCCAGCTATCAGGGGTTTGTTAACCCCACCTCCTTTACCTTTTTTGAATCGGCGCTGATCCTGGCGATTGTGGTGCTGGGCGGCATGGGATCTACCCTGGGCGTGGTGCTGGCGGCGTTCGTGCTGACGGTGGCACCAGAACTGCTGCGCAGCTTCGCCGAATACCGCGTGCTGCTGTTCGGCGTGCTGATGGTGTTGATGATGATCTGGCGGCCACGCGGGTTGGTGCGTATTGGCCGCAGCAGCTTTGCGCCGCGGCAGGGGGTGCGCCATGAGTGATGCGATTTTGCGTGTGGAGCACCTGATGATGCATTTCGGCGGCATCAAAGCGCTAAACGACGTTAATCTGGAGGTGGCGCGCGGTTCCATCACCGCCCTGATTGGCCCCAACGGCGCCGGGAAAACCACAGTGTTCAACTGCCTGACCGGGTTTTATCGCGCCAGCGGCGGCCGCATTTTGCTCAATACGCAGCACCGGCCCACGGATGTGATCCGCGTGCTGGGGCAACGTTTCCGCGCCGATGACTGGATTAAACCCGCCCAGCTTGGCGCGCGCCTCTACTATAAAATGTTCGGTGGCACCCACCTGGTCAACCGCGCCGGGCTGGCGCGCACCTTCCAAAATATCCGCCTGTTCCGTGAAATGTCGGTGGTGGAAAACCTGCTGGTGGCGCAGCACATGTTGAGTAACCGCAACTTGCTCGCCGGGGTGTTTAATACGCCGGCCTACCGCAAAGCGGAAAACGAAGCGTTGGATCGCGCGTTCTACTGGCTGGAGGTCGTGGAACTGGTGGACTGTGCCAACCGGCTGGCGGGTGAGATGTCTTATGGCCAGCAGCGCCGGCTGGAGATTGCCCGCGCCATGTGCACCGTGCCGGAGATGATCTGCCTTGATGAACCGGCGGCGGGGCTGAACCCGGTAGAGACGGCGACCCTGAGCCGGATTATTCGCTTCCTGCGGCAGCAGCACGGCATTACCGTGTTGCTGATTGAGCATGATATGGGCATGGTGATGGAAATTTCAGACCATGTGATCGTGCTCGATCACGGTGACGTGATCGCCCGCGGTACGCCGAAGGAGATCCAAAATAACGACAGCGTGATCGCCGCTTATCTGGGCGCCGATGAGGAGGAACTGGCGGGATGAGTGATGTGATGCTGGAATTTCGCGATGTGGATGTGCACTACGGCCCGATACAGGCGTTGCAACAGGTGTCGCTGCAGGTTCATCAGGGGGAGACGGTGGCGCTGATCGGCGCCAACGGCGCGGGTAAATCGACGCTGCTGATGTCTATCTTCGGCCAGCCGCGCATCAGCGGCGGCCAGATCCTGTTTCAGGGGCAGGATATCAGCCGGCGTTCAACGCACTTTATCGCCAGCAACGGTATCGCCCAGGTGCCGGAGGGGCGGCGTATTTTCCCGGATATGAGCGTGGAGGAAAACCTGCTGATTGGCGCCATTACCCTAGGCAATCACTATATTGATGAGGACATACAGCGTATGTTCGCGCTGTTCCCGCGCCTGAAGGAGCGGCGCAACCAACGGGCGATGACCATGTCCGGCGGCGAGCAGCAGATGCTGGCGATTGCTCGTGCGCTGATGAGCCGGCCAAAACTGCTGCTGCTGGATGAACCCAGTCTGGGTTTAGCGCCGCTGATCGTCAAACAGATCTTCAGCATCCTGCGCGAGCTGGCGCAGGAAGGGATGACGATTTTCTTGGTAGAGCAAAACGCCAACCACGCGCTGAAGCTCTCCGATCGCGGCTATGTGATGGTCAATGGCCAGATTCGCCTAAGTGGCCAGGGCGCGGAACTGCTGAGCAATCAGGAAGTGCGCAAGGCCTACCTGGGCGGGGCATAAGCTTGGGCGCATTTGGGGGAGCATGCGTATACCCGCCAGCCAGGCAGGTGCGGCGTTAGGCCGCACCTGGTCGCGCCGGGGTTACCCATTGCTCTTTTGCAGGCGCAGGCCGTGGTTGCCCTGGTAGTCCGGGCGAGCGGGGGGCTGCCAGCCGGTGAGCAATGCCGTGTCCGGCCGATAGATTTCGATCCCCAGCGGGCGGCAGACGGACAGCGTATCCTGCGCGTCATCCCCCCACATCGGCAGCGATAAGTCACCGCCCGGGCAGGTGGAAATGGCGCACAGCAGATCGATTTCGGCAAAAAACTCCAGGTAATCGCCCTTGCGTGCCGGGCAGGCCTTCATAAAGTATTTGTCTTCATCGTTCAGGCCGGTGCACTGGAACACGTTCATCACATCGTGCACGTCAAACTCGGTGAGCCCGTAGGGCTGCACGGCCCGCGTCAGGTTGGAGTGGCAGTGGAAGTCAAAGTCTTCGCCGGTCAACAGTTTATTCACATAGGGATCGCAGCGGGTGCCTAGCAGATCGTGCACCCGCCCGCCGTGTTCATCAATGCCATAGTCCGCCAGCGTATCGGCGGTAATAGTGGCGATCGGGCGCATAAACGGCAGGTTCGACCACAGGCGATCAAAGGTGGACAAATGGGCGCGCTGCAGCTGGCGGGTGCGCGCCACCCACATCCTCTCGCGTGGGTTATGGCGGTTCCAGATATTCAAATCGCCCACCTGCGGGCCTTCCGGCGTGGTGATGCGGAACAGATGCCCGGCCGGCACTTCCCAGGCGAAGCCGGTGCGAATAGGCACCCGATGTTGCGCGGTCAATACCCGTTTGCCATCGGCCAGCGCCTGATAAAAATCGCGGTCGACATCCAGGGCGGAGCCTTTGGTGCTTTGGTATGCGGCAGGATAAGAAGACATATTAAACTCCATTCATTCGCGTGTTGAACGCACGCATAATTTGTTGTTCGGACTGTTCGAGATAGGCGGTCAGCGCCTGGCAGGCTTCTTCTTTGCGTTGTTCGCACAATAGCGCCCACAGCGCCCGATCGCGTTCCAGCCAGGGGCGTTGGAAGCTCGGTTCGTGTTCGCCGGTGGCGAACAGCAGGCGCAGTTGCGCCAGCAGCACGCTGAAAAAATCGTTAAAGCGGGAGCAGCCCAGCATATGGACAATGCGCTGATGAAACCGCAGGCTGTGCGTGCCGAAGGTGCGCCAGTCATTTGCATCGGCGGCGGCAGCGGATTGATCGAGGTGCGTTTTCATTTTTTGCAGGTGAAACGCGCTGATGGTGTCGGCGGCCTGTATTGCCAGCACTTCCAGGTGGCGGCGGGCCTTATAAATATCCCGCACGTCGCGTTGCGTGAACTGGCAAACGAACACCCCGCGATGGTGGTGATAGTTGACCAGCCCTTCGCCATGCAAAAAACGCAGCGCTTCACGCAGGGTGTTGCGCGACGTGTCGCACAGCGTGGTTAGTTCGTTCTCCGCCAGCGCCTGGCCTGCCCGCAGGTTGCCGTTGATGATATTTTCCCGCAGCAGTATCGCAATGCGTTGGAAGGCGGGAACATTCTCCAGCGAGGCGTCTTCCGGTATTTCAATTTTTAAACTGAGCATGCCTTTGGCCCCATATCCTGAATGAAACGGTGAATCCTCTATTTTTGTTCAACAATGTTTAAGCACTATTTGTGCCAATAGTTAATTGGCTGGGAAATAACGCATTGGTTGACGTTCAGGTCAAGCAGAAGACCCAAAATGATGCGGGGAAACACGAAAGCGTGCATTGCTTGCACTATCGCGGTTCGATTTGGCTGCCCGCAGAGTGAAAAAATCGCTCGATTGGCATCCTTATGTTTTTAGAAACAGACTATGATGAGGGTTTGATAAAATCGGCAGGGCGAAGCGGCGTGATGCCTGTTGTTCAACGGGGCGGCGCTTTTGGGCTTGTACGCCATGCTGAACCAACATAAGGACTATTACGCCATGAAAAAGATTGGATTTTTGTCGTTTGGTCACTGGACGCCCTCGTCGCAATCGGGCACCCGTTCAGCGGCGGATGCCTTGCTGCAATCCATCGATCTTGCCGTCGCGGCAGAGGATTTGGGGGCCGACGGCGCCTATTTCCGCGTGCACCACTTTGCCCGCCAGCTTAGTTCTCCTTTTGCGTTATTGGCCGCCGTTGGCGCGAAGACCCAGCGTATAGAGATTGGCACTGGCGTTATCGATATGCGCTATGAAAACCCAATGTATATGGCTGAAGACGCCGGCGTGGCCGATCTGATCTCGGGGGGGCGTTTGCAGCTTGGTATCAGCCGCGGCTCGCCGGAGCAGGTGGTCGACGGCTGGCGCTATTTCGGCTATCAACCTGCCGAAGGCGAGACGGATGCCGACATGGCGCGGCGCCACACCGAAGTGCTGCTTGATGTGCTGCGTGGCGAAGGCTTCGCCAAGCCCAACCCGCAGCCGATGTTCCCCAATCCGCCCGGGCTGCTGCGCGTTGAACCGTTTTCCGCCGGCCTGCGCGATCGCATCTGGTGGGGCGCCGGCTCGAACGCGACGGCGGTGTGGGCCGCCAAGCTCGGCATGAACCTGCAAAGCTCCACGCTGAAAGACGACGAAACCGGCGAGCCTTTCCATATTCAGCAGGCGAAGCAAATCCGCGCCTATCGCGCGGCGTGGAAAGAAGCGGGGCACGCCCACGAACCGCGGGTGTCGGTCAGCCGCAGTATTTTTGCGCTGGTGGACGAGCGGGATCGCGCCTATTTCGGCAATAGTGGCCGTGAAGGCGATACCATCGGTTTTCTCGACGAGAAAACCCGCGCGGTGTTCGGCCGTAGCTACGCCGCTGAACCGGATGCATTGATCAAACAGTTGGCGCAGGACGAAGCGATCGCAGAAGCCGATACGCTGCTGTTAACCGTGCCTAACCAACTGGGCGTGGACTATAACGCGCACGTGATTGAAGCGATCCTGACCCACGTTGCGCCAGGGCTGGGTTGGCGCTGAGTTGCCCCCGGCAGAAGCGGGGGGCTAGTACGGGCGATGCGCAATGCAGCCTAATAGCTGATCCCCGGCGGGTTTAACTGGGAAGCGCTTATCGCTTCCCCGCCTTCCCCCCAGCGTGCCAGCACCTGCTGGTACTGGCCACCGGCGATAACGCCGTTAATCGCGGCCTGCAGCGCCGGCGCCAGGCCGTTGCCCTTTTTGGTGGTGGTGGCTACCCAGGCGCGGTAAGGGCTGGTGCCCACCAGGCGGGTTTTGCCGGTTAACGCAGATTTATAGGCCAGCGCGGAGTGCGGCCCAAACTGCACGTCGGCCCGGCCCGCCTGCAGATACAGGCTGGCGGAGGCATCGTCCGTCAGGTAAATCGGGGTGACCGGCGCACGGCCGGCGGCGCGGTTTTCGGCATCCCACTTCAACAGAATCCTTTCCTGGTTGGTTCCCGATCCCACAATCACCCGCAGGCCGGCGATATCTTTCGGTTCGCTAATGCGTTGAATCGGGCTGTTTACGCTGACTAAAAAGCCCAATGGATCGACCCGGTAGCTGGCGAAATCGAACTTCTCCTTGCGCGGTTCGGTCACCGCGATATTAAACAGGGCGACGTCATACTTGCCGGCGGTGATGCCAAGCGGCCAGTCCTCCCAGGATGCCGGGATCAGGTTCAGGCGCAGCCCAAGGCTGTCGGCCAGGAGCCGGGCAATATCCGGATCGCTGCCAATCCGCGTTTTATTGTCGCTGGCCAGCAGGGACAGCGGCGGCGAGCTTAACGTCTGGATCGCCACCGTCAGGCTGCCGGGCTGGATAAACCGATAATCCTTCGGCAGCAGGGCGATCGCCTGTGGGTTGGCCGGGGCGTGGATCGGGGTTTCGTTCGCCAGCAGATCGAGGGTGTTTTTGCCGCTGGCCGGCGCGGCGATGGCAACCAGGCCGAGGGCAAGAACCGGGGCGGCGCCCCGGATGATCAGTGAGTCATAGCCTGACATGAGCACTCCTTGCTTAAAGTACGCTGGCGAGAAAGTTCCGGGTTCGCGGGTGCTGCGGGTGGTTTAACACCTGATCGGTGCTGCCCTGTTCCACAATGCGCCCGTCCACCATGAACACCACATTGTCTGCCACTTCGCGGGCAAAGCCGATTTCATGCGTGACCACCACCAGCGTGGTGCCGGATTGCGCCAGCTTCTTGATCACCGCCAGCACTTCCCCCACCAGCTCCGGATCCAGCGCCGAAGTCGGCTCGTCGAACAACATCACTCGCGGCTCCAGCGCCAGCGCTCTGGCAATGGCGATGCGCTGCTGCTGGCCGCCGGAAAGGTGGCGGGACCAGGCGTTGGCCTTGTCCCGCAGGCCCACCACGTCCAGCAGGCGTTCAGCGCGGGCGATGGCGTTTTTACGGTTCAGCTTGCCGTGCACGATCGGCGCCTCAATGATGTTCTCCATCACCGTCAGGTGCGGGAACAGGTTAAAGTTCTGGAACACGTACCCCACGTTGATCCGCTGGCGCAGAATGTCTTTCTCTTTAAGCTCATAGAGCTTATCGCCCTTGCGGCGGTAGCCGATGTACTCGCCGTCAATCTGGATAAACCCTTCATCCACCCGCTCCAGGTGGTTAATGGTGCGCAGCAGGGTCGATTTGCCCGAGCCGGACGGGCCGATAATCACGGTAACCGAGCCGGGTGCCAGCTCCAGGCTGACGTCATCCAGCGCTTTGTGGCGGCCAAAGTATTTGCTTACGTGGGTAATTGCGATATGGCCTTGCGTGGTTGCGGCGGCATTAAGGGAGTGGGGCATGGGCGGCCTCCTGTGGGTGTTGGCGCGTGCGCGCAGGCCAGCGGAACGTCTCGGGCAGCAGGCTGGCCACCGAACGGCGTTCACTGCGTGCCAGCCAGCGCTCCACCACGTGCTGAATGACGGACAGCACGCTGGTGATCACCAGATACCAGACGGCGCCGACCATCAGCAACGGGATCACCTCCTGCGTGCGGTTGTAGATCATCTGAATGGTGTAAAACAGCTCCGGCATCGCCAGCACGTATACCATCGCCGTGCCTTTGGCCAGACTGATGATTTCGTTGAAGCCGGCGGGCAAAATGGTGCGCAGCGCCTGGGGCAGGATAATGCGCAAGGTACGCCGCCAGGTCGGCAGCCCCAGCGCGGCGGCCGCTTCGTACTGGCCGTGATCCACCCCCTGGAAACCGCCGCGGATAATCTCTGCGGTATAGGCGCTTTGCACCAGGGTCAGCCCTACCACCGCGGTGGTGTATTGCCCCAGCACGTTAATGGTCTGGAAGTGGCCCCAGCTCAGGGCGGTGAATGGGATCCCCAACGACAACGAGTCGTACAGGTAGGAAAAGTTATAAAGAATAATCAGCACCACAATGAGCGGCAGCGAGCGAAACAGCCAGATATAGCTCCAGGCCAGGCCGCGCAGCAGCCAGGATGGGGACAGCCTGGCCAGCGCCAGCAGCCCGCCCAGCACAATGCTAAGCAGGGTGCTAACCAGCGTGAGGGACAGCGTTTGCGCCAGCCCTTCCAGGATCACCGGATCAAAGAACCAGCGGGCGAACACCGCCCATTCCCAGCGTGGGTTCAGCGCCATGGACTGAATCACGCCGGCCAACAGGAACAGCGCCACCGCCGCGCCCAACAGCCGCAGCGGGTAACGCGCGGGCACAACCTGTACCCGGTGGGTTGATGGCGTCGTCATTACGCCTCCTTCACGGTTGCGGCGGGCACGGCCACGCCGATAGGTTTGATAAAACGCAGCCGGCCGTCAAAGGGCGGTTGGCTGTACTCTTCAGGATTGCGGTGAATATCGAACTGCGGCTGATAGCCCAGGCTCAGGTAAAGCCGCACCGCTTCCGGCTGGCGAAAGCCGGTGGTGAGAAATAGTTGCCGGTAACCGGCGCTCAAGGCCCGCCGCTCAAGCTCGTTGACGACCCGGTCCGCCAGCCCCTGGCGGCGCAGATCGCGCCGTGTCCAGATGCGTTTTAGCTCCGCGGTCTGCGCTGCGTAGGGTTTATAGGCGCCGGTGGCGATAATTTCCCCGTCCTGTTCCAGCAGCAGAAATAGCCCGTGCGGCGGCAAATACCATTCGGTCAGTTCCTGCTCCTGATCGCGGGAAAAGTAATCCCCGTAGCGCGCGGCATATTCATCAAACAGGCCGCTTAATATCGGTTGCAACTCTGGCGCTTCTGGCGATACAACCCGAAAAGTGATTCCAGACATGCTGCGCTCCTTAATCACCCAAACCGGCGGGGTTAATCTCAGACGCGGGGATACGCTCCACGCTCTCGCCCCAACGGCTCAGCACTTTGTCGTAGTCGCCGTTGGCGATCGCGCCGTTGAGCGCCAGTTGCACCGCATTCACCAGGCCGCCGTCTTTTTTCAGCGTTACGGCAATGTGCGCCGCCTTCGGCCAGCCGCCGTTGACGCTGCCGACTAGACGCGTGGTGCCGGTCAGCGCTGATTTCCAGGCGCCGATCACATTCGGCCCGAAGTAGGCGTCCGCGCGGCCGGATTGCAGCGCCAGCGTTTGCGCGGCATCGTCTTTGGTGTAGATCGGGGTAAAGGGTTTCAGCCCCTTGGCCTTATTGGCCTGATCCCAGGCCAGCAGTATCGCTTCCTGATTGGTGCCGGAGCCGACGATGATCCTCAGGCCGGAAATGTCTTCCGGCTTGGCGATGGCTTTGAGCGGGCTGCTGGTTTTGACGTAAAAACCCAGTGAGTCCTGGCGGTAGGTGGCAAAATCGAATTTCGCTTTGCGATCTTTGGTGACGGTGATGTTGCTGATGGCCGCATCGTATTTGCCGGAGGTGACGCCCAGCGGCCAGTCTTCCCATGAGGTGGGCACCACCTTGAGCTGCAGGCCCAGGCTGTCGGCCACCAGGCGGGCGATATCCACTTCGCTGCCGAGCAGGGTTTTGTTGTCATCGGAAAACACCGTCAACGGCGGCGAGTTCAGGGCCGCTATCGCCACGGTAAAGGTGTTGGGGTGCGCGAAGCGGTATCCGGTTGGAATAGCGGCGATGGCCTGGGGGTTCTTCACCGTATTGATGGGGGCTTTATTGGCTTCCAGGCTGACGGCATGCCCGTTGATACTGACGGATTCAGCATTGGCCAGCGCCGAATGGGCGAACACCATTAGCGCGGCGGCGGCCAGGAGTGGCGTTTTCATCTGCATAGCGTTTTCTCGTTATCAGCGATTATTGTTTATTGTTGTTGGCGGTGAACTGATTGGCTGGATCCGGCAAGCCGAGGCTGGCGCGCAGGGTTTCGCCGGGGTATTCACGGCGGAACAGGCCACGGGCCTGCAGCAGCGGCACCACCTGATCGACAAAGCGGGGGAAGGTGTCCGGTGTCCCGCCGTTGATGATGAAACCGTCCGTCGCATGCTGTTCAAACCAGTGTTGCAGGCCGTCGGCCACCTGCTGCGGGGTGCCGTGGAACAGCGGGCGCGGCGTGGTGGCTTCCAACGCCACCTGGCGCAGGGTCAGGCCGCGTTCGCGCGCGTTGCGCTTGATTTCATCGGTGGTGCTGCGGAAGCTGTTTTGCCCCAGATCGCCGATGTCCGGGAAGGGGGCGTCAAGCGGATACTGGCTGAAATCGTGGTGTTCGAAATAGCGGCCCAGGTAGTTCAGCGCGTTTTCTATCGACACCAACGCGGCGGTGGCCTGGTACTGCCGTTCGACATCCGCGGCGTCGCTGCCGACAATCACGCTCACCCCCTGAAATACCTGCAGGTGCTCCGGCCGGCGCCCGTAGGCTTCGAGCCGGGATTTCACGTCCTGGTAAAAGGCCTGCGCGTCTTCGAGCGTGTGCTGGTGGGTGAAGATGGCGTCGGCGTGGCGTGCGGCGAGTTGCTTACCGTCGTGCGAGGCGCCGGCCTGGAAGATAATCGGGCGGCCTTGCGGCGTGCGTTCGATATTGAGCGGGCCTTCCACCTGGAAAAAGTCGCCGTGATGATGAAGGGTATGCAGCTTTGCCGGATCGAAGAAGCGCCCGCTGGCCCGATCGCGCACAAACGCGCCGGCTTCCCAGGAATCCCATAATCCCTTCACCACCTGCAGATATTCATCCGCAATGCGGTAGCGAAGGGCGTGCTCGGGGTGCGCAGCGCGGGAAAAGTTTTTGGCGGAGCCTTCCAACGGCGACGTCACGACATTCCACCCTGCGCGCCCGCCGCTTAGGTGATCCAGGCTGGCAAACTGGCGCGCCACGTTAAAGGGCTCGCTGTAAGAGGTGGACAGGGTGCCGACCAGGCCTATATGACGGGTCACGGCGGCCAGTGTGGATAATAACGTGATAGGTTCAAAGCGATTTAAAAAATGCGGGATGGATTTTTCATTGATATATAACCCGTCCGCCACGAACAGGAAATCAAATTTTCCCTGTTCGGCTTTTTGCGCCACGCTTTTCACAAAATCAAAGTTAATACTGGCATCGGCCTTGGCCGCCGGGTGGCGCCAGGCGGACATATTTCCCGCAGCGCCTTGCACTATTGTCCCTAAACGTAATTCTCTTGTCGCCATAATGCATTTCCTGAAAAAAAGATAAAGCAGCCCTGGGTAGCGTAAATGCCACCCTGATATTCAACGGTTATTTAGGCCAGGGCAGACTGGTTTTCTTCCGCTGCGATATTGATCAATGCATTTTCGGCCAGCCGGGCGAAATAATGCGCCGCCGGCCCAATCAACGCTTCATCCGGGTTAAAACGCGGATGGTGTAAACCATATTGGCTTTCACTGCCGATACTGACGAACGCGCCGGGAATGTGTTGCAAGTAGATGGCGAAATCTTCGCCGCCCATATGCAGCTCGGCCGTGCGGGTCTGGTAGCCGGATTGCGCCGCCTCACGGCTGGCGAACTCGCTCCAGCGGGCGGTGTTGACCAACACCGGTGGGCCGGCAAACCACTGCACCTCTATCCCGGCATCAAAGCTGGCCGCCAGGCCTGCGGCGATCTGGCGCACGCGTTTTTCCACCGCCAGGCGGACTTGTGGATTGTGGGTCCGCACCGTGCCTTCCAGTTCGGCGCTTTCCGGCAGCACGTTCCAGGTATTGCCGCCCTGAATGCGCGTAACGCTGACCACCACCGATTCCAGGGTATCGATGCTGCGGCTGGCAACGCTTTGCAGCAGGTTGACCAATTGGCTGGCAATCAGAATGGCGTCTTTGCCTTCGTGCGGACGGGCCGCATGCGCCCCTTTACCGGTGATGCGGATAGCGAAACGATCAACGTTTGCGTAAAACGCCCCGGCGCGAGTGGCGAAGGTGCCGATGGGCAACCCCGGCTCGTTATGCATACCGAAGATTGCCTTCACCCCCTCCAGCGCGCCGGCCTTCACCAGCCGCGCGGCGCCGCCAAACTGCTCTTCGGCCGGTTGGAACAGAATCCGCACCCGCCCGGGCAGTTGCGCTTCGCGCTGCTTGAGCAGCAGGGCGGCACCCAGCATCACGCTGGTATGGATATCGTGCCCGCAGGCGTGCATGATTCCGGCGTTGTGGGAACTGAAGGCAACGCCGCTGGCTTCGTCGATCGGCAGGGCGTCGATATCGGCGCGTAGCGCCACCTGCGTCTCGCCCTGGCCCACTTCGGCGATCACGCCGGTAGGCAGATCAAACGGCAGCAGGCGCACCCCTTGTTGTTGCAGCCAGCCGCGGATGCGCTGCGTGGTGGCGAATTCCTGGTTCGACAACTCGGGATGCTGGTGCAGCTCCCTGCGCCATTCAATCAGCTGTTTTTCCATTGCGTAGCTCACGAAGCCTCCTCGGTTAACAGGTCGGTGCCGGCGGTTGGCCGTGCATATTCGGCCAGAAGCTGCAGGGATGTGAGCCGCGCCTGGCCGTCTTCGATTGGGGTGTCGATAATAAATTCATCAATGCCGAACGCCTGATGCAGGGCGGCCAGTTCGGCATGCACCTGCGCCGCGGTGCCTTTCAGCAACGACGGTTCACGTGGTTCGATGCGCCGTACCGGGCTTTCCGCCTGGCGCGCGAAGGTATCGGCCTGCTCCTGGGTTAATACCGTGACGTGCTGGCCATTTTCCAACTCTACCCGCCACAGCGGCTCAGGCCGGGTGAGGGCCTGCGCCTGCTGGCTGCTGGCGGCGACGATCGCCTGCACGGCGACAATAAACTGCCCCGTGCTATTCAGCGTTCGCCACAGCGCGCGAATGCGTTGCAGCGCGCTGCGATCGCCGTTAAGTTGCGCGGCGAACACGAAGTGCCAGCCAAGGCGGGCTGCTAATCGGGCGCTCTCTTCGCTGGCGCCCAGCAGGAAGCGCTGCGCAGGGATGCGCGGCAGCGGCGTGGCCAACAGCGTATCGTTATCCTCCGTAGCCGGTGAGGCGGCGCTCAGCCAGGTATCCAGTTCTGCCAACTGTTCGGCGAAGTTGCCGCGCAGCGCCGGATCAACCCCGCGCTGTAACGCCCGGCTTGCCAGCGGCAAACCGCCTGGCGCTTTGCCGACGCCTAAATCGACGCGCCCCGGCGCCAGGTTGGCTAATAAATTGAAGCTTTCCGCCACCTTATAAGCGCTGTAATGCTGGAGCATCACGCCGCCTGAACCGATGCGGATATGGGTGGTATGGGCCAGCAGCCAGGGGATCAGCACTTCGGGCGCCGGGCTGGCGAGCCGCGGGCTGTTGTGGTGTTCCGCCAGCCAGAAACGGTGGTAACCCCAGCTTTCCGCCTGGCGGGCAAGGGCCAGCGTCCGTTGCAATGCCCGTTCGGCATGTTCGCCTTCCGCCAGTGGGCTTTTATCAAGAATACTCAGTCGGTAGGACATCCCTAATTTCTCTGCATCATGTAACGTGAAATTATTATTAGAATTATCTCTACCTAAGGAGAAATATTAAATTCTCATATCCAAAGTTAAAATTTTGAGGGAATTTATGCATGCTTAATAAGGATATTAAGCTATACCCTGCCTACGTCACGTTGCGGGAGAAAACGCAAAAGCGTTTTGTTCCGCGGCGAAATTATCCTGGAAAAGTCGTTTTTATTTTCTGCCGGTTTCCAGCAGTTCGAATTATTTTTACTATTTATCAATATGCTAAAACGGAATATGAAATTCTTTTTTCATATAAATGAGTAATATTGCCCAAAGCGATCCGCGATGATAGCATCGAAAAATCAGCCATTTATACTCTAAATATTTCATACCGCGGGCGGCGAGCCTATCGGCTGCCGGCGGCTATCGGTCGCACGTTTTAAGTGAGGAAATTGTATGTGGCAAGAACAACTGGCGCAGTTGGTGACCGCCTGTCATTGGATTGGCGCCAAGGGCTGGGCGCCGGCAACCGGCGGGAATATGTCGCTTCGCCAGGACAGCGAGTGGTGCTGGCTCAGTGAGTCTGGCCGGGATAAGGGCAGCCTGACCCCGGCAGATTTCCTGCAGGTTGAGATTGCCAGCAATCAGGCGCCGTCGGGGCGCAAACCTTCTGCCGAGACCGGGTTGCATACCCTGATTTACCGCCTTTTCCCGCAGGCCAATGTGGTGCTACACGTGCATACGGTGAATGCCACCGTGCTGTCGCGCATTGAGAAGCGCGCGCAACTGGTGCTGCAGGGCTATGAGATGCAAAAAACGCTCAGCGGCCAGCATAGCCACCTGGCCAGCGTGCCGATTGCTATTTTTGATAACGATCAGGATATTGCCGCGCTGGCGAGCCGCATCGAAAGCTATGCGCAGGCGAACCAACTGCAATACGGCTTCCTGCTGCGCGGCCACGGTCTGACCTGCTGGGGAGAAGACGTCAACGTTGCCAAACGCCACCTGGAAGGCCTGGAATTCCTCTTCGAATGCGAGATGCAGCGCCGCCTCTACGAGCGTGATTAACCGCGCGCCGGCGCCAGAGTTTCTGGCCTGACAACAGAGAGTCTTCGTGTATGGATTTGTTTCTGGGCATTGATATCGGCACGTCGCGCGTCAAGGCCGTGCTGTTTAACCGCGATTTTCATGCTATCGCCAGCGCGGCGGAGAACACCAGCCCGAACCTGGCGCCCGATGGGGCGGCGGAACAGGATATGGAGCAACTGTGGCAATCGGTGTTGCGCACCTTAAGCCGCGTGGCGCAGGCGCCGGAACTGCAACAGGGGCGGATCAGGGCCATCGGCCTGGCGGGGCAGGGGGAAGGGGTTTGGCTCAGCGATGAGGCGGGCAACCCGGTCGGCCCCGGCATCTTGTGGAGCGATACCCGCAGCCATGCGCTGATGACGGAACTGCTTGCTCGGCCAGGGCTTGATCAGCTCCTGTTCGCCGAAACCGGTACCCATCTGCAACCGTGCAATACCAGCCTGCAACTCTGTTGGCTCCGGCGCTTTCAACCGGAAAGGCTGGCGGCGGCGCGTTACCTGTTCTGTGCCAAGGACTGGGTTCGCTTTCGTTTAACCGGCATCGCCGCGCTGGACATTACCGATGCCAGCGCTTCGTTGCTCAATCAGGCCACCGGCGCGCTTTCGTCGCTGATGCTGGAAGAACTGGGGCTGGAAAGCCTGCGGCCATTATTCCCGCCGCTGTTGCCGCCGGATGCCCAGGCCGGCACTTTGCGCCCCGAGGTGGCCGCGCTGTGCGGCCTGGCGGCCGGCACGCCGATTGCTGCCGGCGCGCTGGATGTGTGTAGCGCCGCGCTGGGATGCGGCGCGATTAACGACGGTGATATCTACACCATTCTCGGCACCACCTGCTGTACCGGCATCGTCTGTCATGGCCGGGAAACCGTCAGCAGCGGCACCCGTTTCGTGACGCACACTGAAGCCGGCAGCTTTATCAACCTGTTCCCCATGCAGGCCGGCACCCCGAATATCGACTGGCTGCAACAGCAGATCTCGCTGGCGCCGGATCTGGTGGCGCTGGAGCACGAGGTCGCCGCTGTGGCGCCCGGCTGCGGCGGCGTTTTCTGGCAGCCGTATTTAAACGGTGAACGGGCGCCGTTTTTCAGCCCCACCGCCCGGGCGGGATATTTTGGCGTGAGCCAGCATACTACCCGCGCGCAGCTTCAACGCGCGGTCTTCGAAGGGCTGGCCTATGCGATCGTCGATTCGCTGCAAGGCTACCCCAATGACGGCAGCCTGTATCTAACGGGCGGCGGTGCGGCCTCGGCCACTTGGTTGCAGATCATCGCCGATTGTACCGGTAGAACCGTGGTGGCCAGCCATTTTAACGAACTCAGCGCCCGCGGGGCGGCGATTCTGGCCGCCCGCAGCGTTGGGGCGCTCAGCCACTACCCGGATATTGAACAGACACGCTACCTGCCCAACCAGCAGGCGCATGCCACCTATCGCGCCCTGTTCCCGGTCTATCGCCTGTTGCGCGAACGGTTGCAGCCGGTGTGGCAGGCAAGGCACGACGCATTACAAAGCCTCCATTCTCAGGAAAACTAACCATGAAAATCGTTTTTACCGCTGAATATGCCGGCGATTTGCAGCCGTTCCATGCCCTGGGGGAACTGGTGGTGGCCGGGTGGGCGATCGGCAAACCTAAACTCCAGCCCGAACAGATGGTCGCGCTGGCGCACGATGCCGAGGTATTGGTCACCAGCTACGACGATATCACCGCGGAGGTGATCGCCGCCTGCCCCCACCTGCAGGTGATCGCCTGTACCCGGGCGAACCCGGTGAATATTGATATTCAGGCGGCGCGTGCGCGCAAGATCACCGTGCTGTATACGCCGGGGCGCAATGCCGACGCCGCAGCGGAGTTAACGCTCGGGCTGATGCTCAGCCTGATGCGCCATATTCCCCAGGCCCACGCGGCGTTAAAGCGCGGCGCTTTCACACGCCAGGCACAAAGCGAAGCCCAAACCCAGGCGGGGCTGCGGCGCGATGTGGTGTGGGACGTTAGCCCGGAGAGCCCGTATGAAGTGTTTAAAGGCGGCGAGCTGCGTAATAAAACGCTGGGGCTGGTTGGCTATGGCAACATTGGCCGCCGGGTGGCGCGTATCGCGCGGGCCTTCGGCATGAATATTCTGGTGGTCGATCCGTTCGTCGCCGCAGAGGATATTGATGAGCCGGGGCTGCATAAAACCACGCTGGCGGCACTGTTTGCCCAGGCGGATATCGTCAGCCTGCACCTGAGTAGCGGGCCGCACAGCGATGGCCTGGTCAACGCCCAACTGCTGAGCACAATGAAACCCGGCGCGTTACTGATTAATACCTCGCGCGCCGCGGTGGTCGTGGAAGCGGATCTGATTGCGGCATTACGCCACGGGCCGTTGGGCGGCGCGGCGCTGGACGTTTATCATCAGGAACCGTTGTGGCGTGAGCACCCGTTCATCAATGAGCTGGATAACGTCATCATTACCCCGCATATTGCCGGCGCAACGCGTGAAAGCATCCAAAAACACACCGCCATGATCGCCGCGGATTTGCAGCGCTATGTGGCCGGTGAGCCGCTGTTGTACGCCTGGCGCTAAGACTTGGGGCCGTCAGGCCCCGGTTGATTACCCGGCGTACACCGGCGTGTTGGCCATAAATGCCTGCGTGTGTTCCCAATCCACCACTCCCGCATCCGAACCGAGCCCGGTCGCCACCAGCGCCGCCACCGCCGAGGCCACCCGGCACGCCTGTTCAACCGCCAGCCCGCGCGCCAGTGCGGCAATAAAACCGCCGCAGTAGCTGTCGCCGCAGCCGGTGGTGTCCAGCGCGGTAACCTGCCAGGCCGGGATATGCTGCGCTTTTTCCCGGGTGAACAGCCATGAGCCGTGCGGCCCGTCTTTGAAAACGCAGTTGCCGACGCCAAGCGCAAAGAAAAACGCGGCGATCTGCGCAGGATCCTGCAGCCCGGAGAGGAAGGCGGCCTCTTCAAGGGAAGGCATAAAATAGTCAACGTGGGGCAGCAATGGGCGCAACAACGCCAGCGTCTCGCTGTTCGGTGCGATCAAATCGAAGCTGGTCACCACGCCTCGCCGCTTGGCCGCCGCCAGCAGGCGGGCGCTTTGCCCCTGATCCATCGCGGCCAGCAGCCCGGTTCCTCCATGGTGCAGGAAGCGGCAGTTCAGCACCTGGTCGAACTGGTCGTCCGCCACAAACAGTTCATCGGAAGCGCCGCGGCAGTGCAACGCCGGCCGTTCGCCGTTAGGGCGGATTGGCAACAGCGTGGCGGAGGTTTCCTTGTTGGCGGTTTGCTGGATCAGCGAACAATCAATGCCCAGCCGGCGGTAGCTGCTGAGAATAAAATCTGCCTTTTCGTCATAGCCCAGGCAGGCGACGGCCGCGGTGTTAATGCCGAGCTTGGCGGCGTTGATCACCGCGCCCGCCGCGGTGCCGGCCGGGTTAAGGCGGATCTGCTCGATAAACTGCACGCCGCCGCCGGCAGGAATGCCGCTCACGGGCCGCCCGGCAATATCCAGAATCGTAAGCCCGACGAAAACCGCGTCAAACGGGGAAGACATAGCCCAATCTCCTTAAAAATCAGTAACGGTGCTGGCGCAGGCGCGCCTGCCAAAATGAAACGGCCAATGCCACCACCAGGATCACCCCGATCAGCGCATCTTTAACCAGGTAATTGAGCCCCATCAGGTTGAGCCCATTGTCGATGACGGCAAGGAACAGCACCCCGCCCAGGGTGCCGGCCATACTGACGCGGCCCTGGCGATTAAACGCGGTGCCAATGAAAACCGCGGCGATCGCGTCCATCAGGTAGGCCTGCCCGGCCAGCGGGGTGAATTGGCGCAGGTTGGCGGACAAAATAACCCCGCCGACCGCACACAGCGCCGACGCGGCGATCAGCACCCAAAACAGGGTTTGGCGATCGCGGATCCCGGCGATACGCGCGGCTTCGCCGTTCTGCCCCACGGCACGCACCCGTTTGCCGAACAGCGTGCGTTCGGTGATCAGCCATGCGGCCAGCCAGAGAACCAGCACAATCACCACCGGCGTGGGGATGCCCCCTAGATTGCCCACCGCCAGATCGTGATATTCCGGCGCCATCCGCCGGTAGGAAATGGCGCCGCCGCCGTCGGTATAAATCCGCTCGACGCTGCTGGCGATAAACCAGGTGCCGAGCGTGGCGAGAAACGGCCTGATCTGGCACACCAGAATCAAAAACGCATTGAGCAAACCGATGGTTACGCCCCCCAGCAGGGCGCACAGCACCGCGATCTCCCAGGGCAGTTGCCAGGTCTTCAACGCCACCAGGGCGAAGGCGGCGCCGAAGTCGAGCGCCACGCCGACGGAAAGATCGATGGCGCCGGCGCTGACGATCAGCGTCATCGCCATTGCCACGATCAGCAAGATGGCGCAGCCTTGCAGCAGGTTGCCCCAGTTACCCAGCGTTAAAAAAACCGGGTTGGCCCAGTTGAATAGCGCGATAACCAGCAGCGTGATCAGGGCGAACCCCGCGCGCGAAAGCCAGGCCAGCGGCGTGCGGCCGGTGTTTTCCGCCACGCCGCCACGCATCAAGGTGAATAAACGCATTATTTGCCCCCTTTGTGCTGCAATGCGGAGGCCGCCAGCACCACCAGGATCAGCGCGCCTTTAATGGCGCCCATCCAGAAAATATTCACTCCCAATAGCCCCAGCCCGTTGGACAGGGCATTGACCAACACGGCGCCGAGCAATGCCCCCCAGATGGTGACGACCCGGCGGCGGGAAAAGGCGGCGCCGATAAAGGTCGCCAGCACGGTTTCCAGCAACAGCGGGGTAGCGGTGCCGCTGCTGCTGCCTGAACCCTGGCTCAGCAAGGGGAATACCGCCAGCCCGGCCGCCACGCCGGCCAGCAGCCAAACGCTGAACGTCAGCCCACGTACATTCAGCCCGCACATCTGCGCCATGTCGTGGTTGCCGCCCACCGCCTGGATATGCTGGCCGAAGCGTGAATGGTGCACCAGATACTGGAACAGCAGAAACACCGCCAGCAAATACAGCAGCGGGTAGGGGAGGCCAAACAGGTTGTCGTCGCGAAATGCCACCATCAACGGATCGCTGACGCTGATTCGCCGCTGGCCGGTCAGCAGATCGGTCAGGCCGGTAAACGCCACGGAGGTTGACAGCGTGGCCAACAGCGGCGGCAGCCCGGCCACCAGCGCCAGCAGGGCGTTGATCGCCCCGCACGCCAGGCACGCCGCCGCCAGCAGGGCCAGCAGCAACGGATAAGGCAGCAGCCATTCGGTCATCCCCAGGCTTAGCAACGCCACGCCCAACACGGCGATCGCCGGTAAGGAGAGATCGATGCCGCCGGACACCACATCATCACCGCCGACGGCGATCACACACACCAGGCCAAAACTTAAAATCGCCAGCGGCACGCTTTGCACCAGCATCAAACTGATGTTTTGCCAACTGAGGAACCACGGCGACTGGATGCTGAGCCAAATCAGCAGGGCGAAGAATAAGATTAACGGGAATCGTTCAATCAGCGCCGAGGCGCGCAGCGCGCCGCGCGGCTGGATATCAGTGCTCATACCGGTTGTTCCTGTCCACCATTGATTGCCACTAACAAGGCATCCAGCGTTAGCGCTGCCGTGGGCAAATCCGCCACCAGCTCACCCCGCCACATCACCAAAATACGGTCGCACAGGCCCAGCAGTTCGGTGGCGTCGCTGGAAGAAACCAGCACCGCTCTGCCTTGCTCGGCCAGTTGCCGGGTGCGCTGATAAATATCGCTGCGTGCGCCAATGTCCACGCCAAGCGTTGGCTCATCGAGAATAAACAGGCGTGCATCGGTGCCCAGCCAACGGGCCAGGATCACTTTCTGCTGATTACCGCCGCTCATATAGCGCACCGGGATCTCCGGACGGGCCGGGCGAATACTTAACCGCGTAATCCAGTCCTGCGCCTTTTTCCGCGCCAGCGCGCGCCGTTCCCATCCCAACGTGGCCGTCTTGGGCAGCGAGGCCAGATTAATGTTATCCGCCGCGGAAAACGGCAGGATCAGCCCCTGATGACGCCGATCCCGCGGCACCAGCGCCATGCCGGCACGGATCGCCTGCTTGGGGGAGGTGATGCGGCGCGGGCGCCCGTCGAGCACGATCTCGCCCTGTTTGGCGGTTTTCAGCCCGTACAGGGTATCGATCAGAATATCCCGGCCGGCGCCCAGCAGGCCCGCCACGCCGACAATCTCGCCCGGCTTTACCTCAAAGCTGACGTTGTGCAACTGGCGGCCGTCGGAAAGCCCCCTGACCGCCAGCAGCGGCGCGCTTGTGGCGGCCGCGGCGTTTTGGCGCGGGGTATAGAGCTGTTCGATATCCCGCCCGACCATCAGGTTGATCACCGCATCGGTGTTTTGCAGCAGATCGCGGTCCGGATAGCCGACCACTTCGCCATTGCGTAATACCGTCGCCCGATCGCACAGCGCGGCGATCTCATTGAGATAGTGGGAAATATACAGAATGGCGATCCCTTGCTCGCGCAGGCGCACGATCGCGGCGGAAACCAGGCTCGCTTCATGGGCCTCGAGCGGCGCGGTGGGTTCGTCGAACACTACCAGGCGTGCGGCGCCATCGATCAGCGCGCGGGCAATCTGCACCAGTTTACGTTCGGCCAGGCTCAGATCGCGGATCAGGCGCCGGGCGTCGATATTCAGCTGCCAGGTGCTGCGGAAGAAGGCTTCGGTGGCGGCAATCATCCGCCGGCGATTGAGCCAACCGCCCGCCCGCCGATACTCCTGGCCAAGAAACACCGACTCCGCCACGGTGAAGTGGGGGATCAGGTTCAGTTCCTGGTGAATAACGCGGATGCCCAGTGCTTCGATGGCGGCGGGTTTGCCCTGCGGCAGGCTGACGCCGTCCAGGGTTATACTGCCGCCGTCCGCCTGGTAGACGCCGGCGAGAATTTTAATCAGGGTGGATTTACCGGCGCCGTTCTCGCCGATCAAGCCATGAATTTCACCGGGGTTGATGGTTAGGGTGACCGCATTGAGCGCGGCCACGTTGGCAAAGCGTTTACTGATCTGGTGCATCACCAGGCCAGACGGGGGCGCTCCCCCGTGCGTGGTATTGGTGTTCACTACTTCAGCTCGCCGTAGCCCAGTTGCTTGTAAACGGCTTTCGCTTCTTCCGGCCCCTTAACTGGCACCACCGGGATGAAGGTCTGGATCGGCAGTTTTGCCCCGGCGAAATAATGGGCGACGTTATCGGCGGACGTCTGGCCGATCAGGTGCGGCTGCTGGGCGATGTTGGCGACAAACGGGCTGTCTTTTTCCGCCATGATCTCCAGCGTTTCCGGGCCGGCGTCAATCGCGGTCACTTTGACGTCTTTATCCCGCCCGGTTTCTTCCAGCGCCTGAACCACGCCGATGGCCGGCTGATCCCAGCAGGCGACGTGAATTGCATCCAGTTTGCCTTTTGGATATTGGCTTAATAATTCCAGGGTTTTCTTGCGCGCATCCTCAGGGGAATTGGCAAACTGTTCAGCTAATTCCGGCTGGATAATGTGGATATCCGGGTAATCCTTCAGCACGTATTTCCATTGATCGTAGCGAATGCCACAAATGCGCAGGGAATTGGAGAAGGCATTGAATACCGCCACGTTGCCTTTACCCCCTAATTCATCAGCCGTATAGCGGCCAATGGTTGAGCCAAGGGTATAGTTATCGGAGGTGGTATTATTAATAGAGTATTGTGAAACATGATCCACGGTGAAAACCGGGATGCCCGCCGCGCGCAGCGCTTTGAATTTAGGCTCTACGGCACTGTCGCCCAGGATACTGATTACCGCATCCACCTTGCGCGCCAGCAAAATATCATGGTTATTGGCATGTACCTGATTATCACGGCCGCCGTCAACGCCGATCACTTTCCCGCCCAGCTTTTCGACTTCTTCGGTTGCGCCCTTATAGGCTTCGCGATCCCAGAAGTGCTGGGTGCCGACGACGGCGATACCGATGGTTTTCCCTTGTAGCGATGGTGCGTCGGCGGCGTGAATCGCTGCCGAAACGAGTGACAACAGACCGGCGGTTGCAGGTAAAAGTCTTTTTTTAAGCGTCATTGTTATTATCATCCAGAGTGTTATGGGTCAGCAGGCAGACAGAATGACAATAACCCCAGACAAGCCCAAATAAAAAAAACGTCTAACTTATTCCCGGAATATCAAATGGAATAAAGCGCACTCGCTGGAATGAAAATGGCCGCGGATTGGCGTTGAAAATAACCACTGGGCTATTAAGCCATTATTTTTGTGTGCCATTATCTTGCGGCGAATAAATTTGCAAGATAAAAACAACTTAAAAAACCTGTTGGCCGCTTGCGGCTTAGGGTTAATGCCATGAAATAGCCAAAAGCACAGATTATTATCCAGTGGCTTTCGCGCCGGCGGGATATTTTATTGTTGTCGGCAGTTTATTTTTCGCCGCCGGCCGCTTTATGATAGCGCCCTTAAACATATTGAAAAGTGATGAATGAATGAAAGCGGAGCATAACCTGGCTGTGATGCACTGGGGGACTTACCGTGTGGCCACCGAAGGCGGCCACATCTCGTCGGTTTCGCCGGTGGAATGGGACAAAAACCCCTCGCGCATCGGCCTGTCTTTAGCCGATGCCGTCACTAGCAACACTCGTATCCGCCGCCCGGCGGTGCGCCTGGGCTATCTCCAGCACGGGGCCGCCGCACGCGATGGCCGTGGCAAGGAACCCTTCGTGGAAGTCAGTTGGGAACAGGCGCTGGATCTGGTGGCGCGCGAAATGCAATCGGTGAAACAACGCTGCGGCAACCAGGCGATTTTCGGCGGCTCCTATGGTTGGGCCAGCGCCGGGCGCTTCCATCATGCCCAGAGCCAACTGCACCGCTTTCTAAAAAGCTACGGCGGCTATACCGCCAGCACCAACACCTACAGCAGCGCCGCCGGCGAACGCATCCTGCCGCATATTCTTGGCCCGCTCAGCCCATTGCATAAGCAGCATACCCACTGGTCGGTGTTAGCCGAGCATTGCGAGCTGTTCGTCGCCATTGGCGGCTTGCCGCTGCGCAATGCGCAGGTCAACGGCGGCGGCGCCAATGACCACATGTTGAAATACTGGCTGGAGCGGATGCAAAGCAATGGCGTCCAGTTTATCAATCTCAGCCCGGTGAAAAATGATCTCAGCGCGGTGAGCAATGCGCAGTGGCTGGCGATCAAGCCGGGCACCGATACCGCGCTGCTGCTGGCGCTCTGCCATGTGCTGATTGCCGAAGAACGTTACGATCGGGCGTTTATCGCCAGCCACACCACGGGCTTCGAGCAACTGAAGCCCTATGTGCTGGGGGAGCGCGACGGTGTGGCAAAAACCCCCGCCTGGGCCGCCGCCATTACCGGCATTGCCGAAACGCAGATCGTCGAACTGGCCCGCACCATGGCGGCGAAACGCACCATGGTGAATATTTCCTGGTCGATACAGCGGGCGCGCCAGGGCGAGCAGGCCTATTGGGCCACCGTTGCTCTGACGGCCCTGTTGGGGCAAATCGGTACGCCGGGCGGCGGCCTGGCGTTTGGCTATGCCTGCACCAACCTGGCAGGGGCCGAACGCATCGCCTTTTCCGGCCCACGCCTGCCAAGCGGTGAAAACCAGGTGAATACGGTGATCCCCGTGGCGCGGCTGGCGGATATGCTGCTTAACCCCGGCGGCAGCTATGAGTTTGACGGGCAGCATCTTCATTATCCGGATATCCGCCTGGTGTACTGGGCTGGCGGTAATGCGTTCCACCATCATCAGGATCTCAATCGCCTGATCGAAGCCTGGCGCCGGCCGGAGACGGTGATCGTACATGAACAGTTCTGGACCGCGCAGGCGAAGTTTTCCGACATTGTGCTGCCGGTGACCACCTCGCTGGAGCGCAACGATATCGGCAGCGGCGGCCATGACGGCTTTATGATCGCCATGCGCCAGTTGATCGAACCGGTGGCACAGGCCCGCGATGATTACGCCATTTTCTGCGGGGTGGCGGAGCGGCTGGGCTTTCACCCGCAGTTCAGCGAAGGGCGCGATCCCGATCAGTGGCTGCGCAAACTGTATGACGATTCGCGCCCGCGGGCAGAAGAAGAGGGGGTTGAATTACCCGATTTTGACGATTTCTGGCAGCAGGGCAAGCTGGAGTTCGCGCCTCCCGCCAGGCGGCAGGTGTTCCTGGCGGATTTTCGCGCCGATCCGCAGCGCTTTCCGCTTTCAACGCCTTCCGGAAAGATAGAGCTGTATTCGGCGACGGTCGCCGGGTTCGGCTACAGTGAATGCCCCGGTCACCCGTGGTGGGATGAGGAAGAAGCCCAGGCACAGCGGCGCATGGCGCAGCAGTGGCCGCTGCATTTGTTATCAAGCCAGCCGCGCACCCGCCTGCACAGCCAGTACGATCACGGCAGCGTCAGCCGGGCGACTAAGATCCACGGCCGCGAGCCGTTGTGGATGCACCCGGCGGATGCCCGCGCCCGCGGCGTTGCGGAAGGTGAGGTGGTGCGCGTGTTTAACCAACGCGGTGCGATCCTGGCCGGGGTGCATATCAGCGACCAGATCCTGCCCGGCGTGGTGCAGATCTCCACCGGCGCCTGGTACGATCCGCTGGACCCGCGCGTTCCTGGCTCGCTTGATAAACACGGCAACCCGAACGTGTTGACCGAAGATCGGGGAAGTTCCCGCCTGGGGCAAGGATGCAGCGCCCAAAGCTGTTGGGTGGAGATTGAGCGCTGGCGCGAGCCGCTGCCGCCCATCACGGCCTTTGATCCGCCGGCGTTCGTCGAAGCGGATACGCTGCTGTAGCTTGGGGTTTCGCGCGTTATCGCCCGCCGTGGCGGGCGATAACGCAGTCATGGACGGGGTTTACAACCCCGGTTGCAAAAAGCGGCGGGTACGTTGGTGTTGCGGGTTATCGAATAATGCCGCAGCGCTATTGTCTTCGACGATTTCGCCGTCGGCCATGAAGATCACCCGATCGGCGACGTCCCTGGCGAACGACATTTCGTGTGTCACCAGTATCATGGTGGTCTGGTGATCGACAATCGAACGGATAACCTGCAGCACTTCATTGACCAGTTCCGGATCGAGCGCTGAAGTGGGTTCATCAAACAACAACACTTTTGGCTTAACCGCCAGCGCCCGCGCGATGGAAACGCGCTGCTGTTGGCCGCCGGATAGCGTTGCCGGGTAGCTGTCTGCCTTGTGGCGCAAACCCACTTTATCCAGCAGGGCATAGCCAATCTCGTTTGCCTGGGCCTTCGTCATTTTCTTCGCGATAATCAGCGATTCCGTCACGTTCTCCAGCGCGGTCTTGTTTTTAAACAGGTTGTAATGCTGGAACACCATGCCGGTATGCTTGCGCAATTCATTCTCTTGCTGCCTGGTGATGTTGCCGGCGGTAACCTGGGTATCGGCGATCTTCAGGGTGCCGCTGTCCGGCGTTTCCAGCAGATTGATACAGCGCAGCAGCGTCGATTTGCCGGAGCCGGAAGGGCCGATAATCGCCACCACCTGGCCTTGATCGATCTGCAGCGAAATATCGTTCAACACGCGGTTGTCGCCAAAGGATTTGGTTAAATGGCCGATCGTTAACATGGGCTGGCTCCTCATTGGTACGGGCGATTGAGCCGGCGCTCAATGCGTTTCTGTAACAGGGTCAGCAGGATGGTGACCGCCCAGTAGATCAGCGCCACGGCAAGGTAGCTTTCAAGAAAACGAAACGAGTTGCTGGCCAGTATCTTGGTTTGTGAAAAGATCTCGGTGACGCCGACGGTAAACGCCAGCGATGATTCTTTAATCAGCATGATCAGGTAGTTGCTCATGCCCGGCACGGCGACGCGCACGGTTTGCGGCAGCACGACGCGGCGGAACCCCTGCCAGCGCGTTAAACCAACGGACAGGCAGGCCTCCATCTGGCCTTTATCCACTGAGTTCATCGCCCCGCGGAACTCTTCCGCCAGGTTGGCGGCATTCTTGAAGCTCAGTGCGATGATGGTGGCGGAAATCGCGTTCATCATACTGATGCCGGGGAACAACTGCGGAATACCAAAATAGAAGATAAACAGCGTCACCAGCGTTGGCACGGAGCGGAAGAACGAGATATACACTTCCGCAGCGGCGGTAAGGATAAAAATCCGGTTGCGGATGATCAGCGCCAGAACCATACCCATCAGCGATGCGATAACCATAGAGGTTACCGCCAGGAAAAGCGTCATGGGCAAGTAACTGAGCAGTACCGGAAAAGCTTCAAGCATAAAGCTCAGATCAAAATTCATGCGCTTATTATTCCTTGCTTACATCCTGTTTGAGATATTGCTGCGACAGCTTGCTGAGCGTGCCGTCACTTTTCAGCGCCGTGAGCGCTTCATCGAACTGTTTGCGCAGGGCATCGCCTTTCTCATTCTTCACGAACGGAAACGCTTCCTGGTAACGATATACCGGCTCGCCCGAAGGTTTTAACGGCAGGCGAGAGTTATCGATCAACAGCTGCGCGCCGGCACGGTCCATGATGTAGGCATCAAGACGGCCGAGGGCGACGTCCTGGATGATGGCGCTGGGTTCGTCATAGGTGTGGATGTTGATCCCGGCATCCGGGTAATTTTTACGCAGGAAGTTTTCCTTGCTGCTGCCGACGTCAACCCCCAGGCGCTTGCCCTTCAAATCTTCAATGCGGTTGATGCTGTTATCGTCTTTGCGGGTCACCAACTGCGCGCCGGAATAAATGTAGGTTTGTGAGAACTGGTACTTTTCACGGCGCTTGTCATTCACTTCCACCTGGTTGGCGATCGTGTCGATTTTGCCTGAGTCGAGCATGCCGAACAGGCCGGTCATGTCGGCGGTGGTCAGCTCAACGCGTGAGTATCCCAGCTTTTTGGCCACGGCATTGACCGTGGCGATGTCGTAGCCTTCGTAGTCCTTACCATTTTGCTTGTAAGAGAAGCCGATGCTGACGCCAAAGGTGCCCACGTGCAGCACTTTTTCATCCTCTGGTTTGTTATCAGAATTATCGCAGCCGGCCAATAACAACACGCCGAGCACAACAGAGGATAACACTCCCTTATTGAATTTTTTCATTATTTTACCCTGGATTTATTGAGATCTGATTATTATATGTGATGAAAATAAACCGCTAGTGTATAGGATCCGGTAAAGCCGGCATTATTCATATTTGGTATAAGTTATAATGCAATAAGCTAGAGGAAACAATGACGAAAAGCTTTATCATTTTATCAGTAGAACGAAATAACCATAAATATTTAATGGCTTAATCTATACCCAAAATAATTCGAGTTGCAGGCAGGCGGCAACGCAGCGAATCCCCAGGAGCTTACTCAGGTAAGTGACTGGGGTGAGAGACAAATCTGCCAGGAGCAGATTTGAACGCTGCTAGCAGCGGCCCCATAGGGGCGAGGCCCAGGGACGGGCCGAGTAATAAAGCCAACACACCTGCAACTCGAAGTATGAAGGGTATATAGGTAAACCAGGGGAACCGATGAGAATTATAGCTTGTGGCGATTTATTATTTTCCAGCCGAAATATGGTAAATCGGCTGGATAAAAGAGTTATTGATTTGCTTGCCAGCGCAGATGCCGTATTTGCTAACGCAGAGTTCAGCTGTCCGCAGCCGAATATTCCGCCAGCCGCAGGCCGCGGTTATATTACGGCGGTTAAACCGGCAACGCTCGATGAGTTCGCCGATCTGAACATTCGTCTGGTGTCTTTCGCCAATAACCATACCGGCGATTTCGGCTGGGAAGGCGTGGTGAGCACCATCGAGGCGGCGGAAGCACGTGGGCTGATCCCGTGCGGGCTGGGGCGCAATCTGGATGATGCCCGTTTGCCGCGTTTCCTGGATACGGCAAAAGGGCGGGTCGCCGTTGTGGCGCTGGGCTCTACACGTTCTGAAGTGTTCCTGGCGGCCAATGCCGGCGCCGGCACGGTTGCCCGCCCCGGTTTGAACCCGCTGCGCTGGGGGCGTGCTTATGTGCTGCCCGATGAGCAATTTGAGCAGTTGAAAAACATCACCCGGCTGCTGGGGATTGACGAAAGCGTGCGCGAGGGGATGCGGGTTGAAGTGATGGCGGATAAGGGCGATGACGAATTCAAGTTCGGTTCGCTGTTTGAAAGTTCATTGCAGATTGAACGCGGCGAGCAGGCGAAGGTGCGCACTTGGTTCAACGAACAGGATTGCCTGGCCAATGAACACAGCATCCGCGACGCGGCAAATCGCAGTGATTTCACGCTGGTAAGCCTGCACACCCATGAAGGCGACAACGACAGTTGGTATTCCCCCAACGCGCCGGAGTTTATCGAAGCCTTTGCCCGCCGCGCGGTGGATGCCGGCGCGGACGCGGTGGTTTGCCACGGCGCGCATTTTATGCGCGGAGTCGAGCTGTATCACGGCAAACCGATTTTCTATAACCTCGGCAGCCTGTTGATGGAGTTTGAAGCGGGCGAATCGATTATCGGGCCGGAAATGTACGAAGCCTATGGTCACCCGGCCAATGCACGCCCTTCGGATCTGCATAAAGCGCGGGCGAAAAACAGCGCGGGCGAGTTTATCGGCTTTAACGCTGAAGCGCGTTTTTCTCAAAATGCGTTGGCGATATTTGATCTGGTGGAAGGTGGGTTGGCTTGCCAACTGCTGCCGCTGGATCTGGGGATGAACCGCGAGCGCCCACTGTCGCGCGGGCTGCCGCAGATCGTCACCGCCGAGCAGGGGCATGAAATCGCCACGTTGCTCACGCGGCTGAGCGAACGCTACGGCACGCAGTTTAGCTATGATGAAACCAGCGGCCTGGTGACATTCAGCGCTGCCTGACGCTTTTATTAAACAAACGTCATGTACGGGAATAACCTCAGGTTATTCCCGTTTTTCATTTTGTTCTCCCTCGTGCCAAAAAGCAGATGAATTGCGTTGCACCTCGCAAATAAAAACAGTTCAGATTAAAATGATTTGCTGTCGCCGTCACCGGCGGGATACCATTCTTCGGTTGCCGTAAATATCGGCAACCGGGGTTTGCAGCCCGTGTATGTTGTCGGCGACAGTAGACGTGCCATGCGTCTTTTTATTGTCGTAGCCTTGAGCACCCACGGTACGTACCGTGCAGAATCAATGGTGGCTCTGGCGGGGCAGCCTTCGGGCTGGCCGGTTTCCGATAACGCCGGTACTGCAAACTCCGTCTGGGCCACCACCAATTAAGAGATTTGCAGCTCTGGTGGTAGTAAATTTATTGTTATCGGAGGCTACTATTATGGTTGCTACCCCTACCCATATTCACTCTGAATTTGCCTTTTTATGCTTGGCTGCGCGCCATCTGCCGATTGAGGAGGTGTGCGATGTTCGATAATACGCCGCTGGAGTTGGAAGAGATTATCGACCAGTGCCGGGCACTGGCCTATGCGCTGATTGAACTGAAGCATCCGCAGGCCAAAGAGATCCTGATGTTTGTCCTGTCGGAGCGGCTGGAATGTTTGCACCGCGTTTTTTTATTAGCAGAGGGTTACAGCGGAGCAATCGACAGTTGATGTGGCCTTAAAGGCTTGTTATCTGTGGTCGCCTTGTCATACTTCGAGTTGCAGGGAAGCTAACACGCCTGCAACTTGAAGGGGGTAAAGCATTAAAGCCATTTTGAGTAGCGTATGTACAGGACACAAATTAAAACAGCCCATGCAACGGTGAAATAAAATCCGTAATTAGGCATTAATGTAACAAAGCAGATTCCCCCGATAATAATTAATATAATAGGGATGAGATAAGCGAAAGACTGACCAAACCACTCAAATAACCATTTCATTTTACTAGCATCTTATTAATCAGGAATATGATTTCATCTTCGTTAGAAGAACCAGATCTGGTTAAGTATATTATTTTTGACATCTCAGGCTCAATCATAAAGTAGAGGAGTTCGAGGTTTTCTTTGTATAATTCAAAGTAATAACTTGGATCAGTAAATTCTAATCGCCTTGCTGATAGTGCTGCCTTTTGCATTTTTCCATAAAAGCTTAAAACGTTGACCGCTACCAGACTACTTTTATTGATTATACTAATATGTGATGTTTTGAAGTCATGAGACTCAGTGATCAACTTAGCTATTATGGCGGCTATTGATAGTTTTGAAAATTTTGATGACGCGTGATGAGCTAACTTTTCTGCAATGGTTAACATAATATTATGCTGCCCAGTCTCACTGATTCTACGAAGCTTCATTTTGACGTAAATCTCGACCATATCGAGAACAACATCGCTCCTTTGATACACTTGGCGGACAGCAAGCAACATGCGAGTATCTTCTTGGCGTAGTGTTTTACAAACGTCCTTATAATCATCAAAGAGACAGGAACCATACCAACTGACTCGTTGTGCTCCCGCACTAACGCTATGTGCAGTGCTAAGTACGTCTTGTTTTATCTGAATGAGCGCTTTTTCAATATTTAGAGTGATAGTTCTATCAGCTTGCATCTTCAGTTTAAGATAAGACATGCGTTAAAACATCCTTTGATGTAGAATTTATTATAGCCTATTATATACTGAGCCGAAGATGATGCAAGGATAAGGATATGAAAAAATTTAAACTAGCTATCACCTATATAATTATTGCATTGGTTTATTTTGTTGTTTTGGCCGAAATTATATTTCGACATTTGTCCGAAGAAACATACCTCTTTGTCGCCAAGATTTCTAACCCGCTTAATATTATGAGTTCTTCATTCGATTCGCTTATTTTATTGATGCTATTTTTTTCTATGCTATTGTCATGGCTATCTATCGTTTTTTTCAAATCTAGTTGCAAAGGAAAAAAACAAAGTATTTTTTGAATGGCGCTTATCCTGGTGCCAATGAGAGGATGGCTGAATGATTATGATGATGTCATCACTAAACCGCCGGCAGATAACGTTGATTGGGTAAGCCGATGAAAGAGATATATAAGCCTTATTTAATCAAACTTGAGATGAAAGGACTCGAAGGCATTGATGCTGGCCGCTATCCTTTTAGTCTTCCTGCGGTGAAAGACATCGGTGATATTGTATTTCATCCTGACGTCACCTTTTTTGTCGGCGAGAATGGTTCGGGCAAATCAACCCTGCTGGAAGCTATCGCTGTCTCCATGGGGTTCAATGCAGAAGGGGGCAGCTTTGCCGTTAATTTCTCTACACTGGAAAGCGTCTCGCCGTTGCACAACCACCTGCGGCTGATCCGTGGCCCCAGCAGGCCAAAGGACGGCTATTTTTTACGTGCCGAGAGCTTTTTTAACGTTGCCACCTACCTTGATGAGTTGCCGGCGTTGAAAAGCTTTGATCACAAACGCATCCATAACTATTCGCACGGTGAGGCGTTTATCAAGTTAATCATCAACAAGTTTCAGGGTAACGGTATTTACTTGTTGGATGAACCGGAGGCGGCATTGTCTCCAGGCCGGCAAATGGCAGCGCTTAGCGCCATCGATCAGTTGGTGAAGAATGGCTCCCAATTGATTATCGCCACCCATTCGCCGTTACTGCTCTCATACCCCAACGCGCGGATTTATCAATTTGATGAGACGGGCGTGGCTACGGTGGATTATGAAGAAACCGAATGCTTCCGTTTGATGCGGGATTTCCTGAACAATTACGACCGGCGGTTACAACAGCTGCTGGGGTAATACATCCTTTCCCGCCCACCAGGGGCGTAACGCCGGCCCAGCGGTGCGGCGTTACGTGGGGCGATGCGGTTTACTGCGCATTTTTATCGACGACGAAATCAAACTTCGTCAGGCCGACGCCCTGCGCGCTGGTCATCACATAGGATACGCGGCCGTATTCCGCAGCCTTGTCGGCGTAAATACGCAGATGGGGCAGCTGTGGCCGTTTGGCGGTTTCTTCCAGCCGGGATTTTAAGGTGGCGTCGTCAACGGGCTGTTTATCCCAGGCGATACTGCCGTCGGCCAGCACCGAAATATCAATGGCCTGAGGGTCTTTTTCCAGCGCGCTGGCGTTCGCCTTGGGCAGATTGACTTTTACCGCGTGTTTGATCACCGGCAGAGTAATCATAAATACAATCAGCAGCACCAGCATGACATCGATAAACGGCGTCATGTTGATATCGTTGACCAGCCCGTCGTCTTCGCTTTCGAACTGCGAGTTGCCTGACATACTCATTATTCGTTTTCCCCTCTTAGAGCCTATCCCATTAGGGCTATTTTACTTGCCATTACACCGACTGGCCGGCACGGAACGGCTGGACGCGATGGCCGGTTTCCGCATCGACAGCGCGCAGTTCGGTAACCTCGGTGGAGGTAATGCGCGAACCGGTGAGGTAATAGGCATGCAGATCATGGGCAAAGCGGGCGATGGCATGCTGCAAGGTGCGGTTGCGCCGGCTGATGGTGTTAAAGCCCAGTACGGCCGGGATAGCCACGAACAGGCCGAACGCCGTCATGATCAGCGCTTCGCCGACCGGGCCGGCGACATGGGCCAGATCCGGCTGGTCGACCATGCTGATGGACTGCAGTGCATGATAAATCCCCCATACGGTGCCCAGCAGGCCAACGAACGGCGCGGTGCTGCCGATGGAGGCGAGGATACCCAGGCCCGATTGCAGGCGCGCGCTATTGTCGTCAATGCTGTTTTTCAGCTCGCGCGCCAACCAGTCGCTGATATCAAGATTGTTACTGATGCCGGCCTCGATATTGTACTGGTGGGACATCGCCGCATGGCCGGCTATCGCCAGATCGCGGAACGGGTTATTCGCGCTGTTGCCCAATGAGTCGATGGCGGCCGGCAGCGTTTTTTCGCTCCAGAAACGGTGTTTAGTGCGCAGGGCGATTTTGCGTAACCCCGTGCCCTGTATGCATTTAATCACAATCACCGACCAGGACATCACGGACATGACCAGCAGGACCAGGGCCACCGAGCGGGTAACAATGTCGCCCTGCTGCCAAACGTGCTCAATGCCAAACTCATTCATTTTGCTTCCTCGATTATCAATAAATGCTATCGGTCATGGTCATCCACCGCCAGATGGGCTAACGGGGTAACTTGAAGGTAATGGGTTGAATCGTCATCACGGAAATCGCCTGGCCGTTTTCCATATATGGGTTACAGCGTATGCCGGAAACCGCCGCCAGCGCCGCTTGGTCAAGATCTTGATAACCGCTGCTGCGGGCGATTTCGCCGCGCCCCAGACTGCCGTTGGCGTTGATCGCCAGGCGGATCAACACTTCACCTTCCTGGCGCAGCCGTTTGGCCTTGCGGGGATAGTCGGGCGCCGGCACCATGCAGCCAATGGTAGAAACCATCTTCGGCGTGGCGTTGGGCGCGCTTTTTAGCATTTCCCCCTTGGCCGTCGCCTGCAGCGCGGCCTTATCGGCGACCCTGGCGTTTTGTACCGGCAAGGGCTTTTCTTCGCTCACCGGACGCGTGACTTCACGCACCGGTTTGGGTTTTGGCTCGACCTTGGGGGTGGGTTTGGGCTTGGGTTTTGGCTTTGGCGGCACCGGCGGTGCCACCGGCGCTGGCACTGGCGGCGCTTCTTCGCTTTGCGCCACTTCGCGTTCGCTATTTTCCGCCGTCAACAACGCCGGTGTTTCGGTGGCTGCCTGGGGGGCCGGCGGCGGTTCGGGCTGCGGCATTTCGACCATGGTCACCTGCACACTGCTTTGTTCGGCTGGGTTGATGATGTCCAGCGGCCGGTATTGCGTGGTGTGCGTAATCGCCGCGCCAATCAGCGCTAAGTGGGCCAACGCGACGGCTGCAATAGCCAGCTTGGGCAGGCGATCTTTTTTCGCCGCTGCAAGCCCAATGGGTAAAAGCATGGCGGGCGCTGCGTTTTTCGGCACTTCAATCCTTTCTTTCACTATCAGGTGCTGTGCTTTCACCACGACCTCTCGATAAATCCTGACTGCTTGCTAACCGGCACGATCCGCAATCGGGGGGAACTTATCTTGTATGTGCAATGAGGAAGCAAAAGTGACACCGGCCAGGATAAAAAAGTGGGAAAAAAGCGGGATCACGCGTCGGCTGCGGTGATGCGGATCCAATACCCCGTGGTGCGGGTAATGGCGATCGGCATGGTTTGCGTCAGGGCATCAAGCGTGTATGGCACATCGTCCAGCGGGAAGTTGCCGCTGACGCGCAGGCTGGCAATCGCCGGATCCAGGCGGATAACTGCCGGGCTGTAATTTCTTAGCGAATCGATCACCGAACTCAGCGACGCATCCTGCACTTCTAACCGTCCCTGGGTCCAGGCGGTTTCGGCATAAGGGGAAATGGCGACTGGCAACAGCGTGTCATGGTTGAACCATAGGCCGTGGCCGGCTTCGAGCAGCCGGTTTTCGCCGCGCAGGTTAGTCACTTTAACCACGGATTCCAATACCGCCAGATGGATGCCGCCGGATTCCTGGCGCACGTTAAAACGCGCTTCGCTTGCCAGGATGCGCCCCATCCCGGTATTCACATTAAACGGCCTGGCGTCATTCACCACGTCGGCAATAAACCCGCCGGTGCGCAGTTCAACGTTGCGCAGGCTATCGTTGATCGCGATATTCAGCGCCGTGCGCGCGTTCATATCCAGAACGCTGCCGTCGTTCAGTTCGATCCGCCGCCGTTGGGCGGTATTGGTGTGAATATCAGATAACAGGTAAGGCACCGGATATTTTTGGTTCACCACCAGGCCGCCAACCACGGCCACGGCGGCAATGCCCAGGGTGTTTTGCAAAAACTTGCGGCGGCTGGAGGGGGCGAGCAGGGTCTGGCGCACGTTTTCACTTGGCATGGTATGCGTCAGTGATTGAATTTTCCCCAGCGTGGTTTCTATTTGGGCGCAGGCGGCGTCGTGGCTGGCATCGGCATAACGCCAGCGTTCGTATTCACGGAAATCCTCATCCGTGGCTTCGCCAGAGCGTAGCAGCACCATCCATTCAATGGCTTGTTGGGCAGCGGGATCGGGGCGTTGAAATGCTCTCATTATTTTATGGGTTACTCAGTCTGGCCGGCGGTCGCCAGGTAACAGTTGGTGAGCGCTTTCGCCACGTATTTGCGCACCATGCTGGCCGAAACATTCAACTCTTTGGCAATCTCAGCATAGGTCATACCGTCTAGCTGATTAAATAAAAACGCCTTGCGTGCATTAACAGACAAACCATCCAGCGCGCGGTCAATGGCCAGCAAGGATTCGATCACCATCTCTTGCTCTTCCGGCGAAGGATGGCAGTGCTGCGGGCTGCTTGCCAGCGCGTTGAGATAAGCCTGCTCCAGATCGCGGCGGCGCCAGGTTTCATACAATATCCGCTGGGCCAGCGTGGTGAGCATTGCGCGCGGCTCACGGATTTTAAGCAAATCCGGGATTGCCGCCAGCCGGGCAAAGGCCTCGGAGGCGATATCTTCCGCGCCGGTGCCATGGCTGATCCGCCGTCTCAGCTTATCAGTGAGCCACCGGTAATCGCTACGAAAAATTAGCGTTAATGCATCTGTTCGGCTGGTAAATTCGGCAGGCATTGTCTCATCCGTCTTTCTTAATTCTTAGCGTAAAACCTTTCACAGGCCGCAAAAAGGATCGTTACCGCCGATCCTGGAATGGCGCCGTTCTTAGCCACGGAGGCACCGTGAGCAAAGCGGAAGGTTAATTCAAACCTGCCCAGCAATAAACGAGCCAATAATATTTATCTCTAGCTTATATCTATAGAATATAAGTATATTTTTTTCTTTACTAAGGCAACTTTTGTTATATGCGCAGCACAAGAAATGTGAGATTGCACAATAACGGATAGCCGAGTGAGCATTAAGCCATCAGTTTGCACTTGCGTGGTGCGCTATTGGCGTGATTTTCCCATCTACTGGGCAACATACTGGTAATGGAATGAGTAACGGCAACGAATATTAACGAAAAAAGACTAAATGAATTAAAGCATTAGATAGAGAAGTTCAATTTTCTGCAAAAAATATTCGCTATCCGGTGACACATTTGGCCCCCCGTTGCACATACACACTGAGAAAACTAACTGAGCCATAACAATATGGCGTCGCAAAACCTTTGCCTTTTCACCGGGAGCCGAATCAATGAGTAAAGCACTGCAGCGCGCATGGAAGAAACGTATTAGCCCAAGCCGGCTGGCGTTGGCGATCAATATCACCTTTGCCGTGGCAAACGGCGCTTTATTGCTGCCGCAGGCAGCCTACGCGGCGGCGGCGGCCGCGCCAATACACTTTTCGGTGCAGGCGGGTTCCCTGGAACAAGGGCTGTTAACCATTGCGCGCCAGAGCCAGCAGACCATTTCTTTCAATCCCACGCTGGTGGCGCCTTACCAGGCTAAACCCATTGATGGCAATTTCACGCTTGAACAGGCGATCGTGCACCAGTTGCAGGGCACACCGCTTTCCGTCACCACGACGGCTAACGGCACGCTGACCATCGATGCCGTTACCACGGCAATGCCGACGGCTGCCGCATCGGATTTGCAGGCGGCAAAGGACAGCGGGCAAACGCTGCCGACCATTACCGTTGTTGGCAGCGCGGATCAAAGCGAAGATGCCACGGTGTATAACCCGTCGACGTCCAGCACCGCTACCCGCACTAATTTATCCTTGCAAGAGACGGCGCAGTCGGTGCAGGTGGTGAGCCGCAAGCTGCTTGACGATCGTCAGGCTGTTTCGGTGGAAGATGCTTTGCGCAACACCGGTGGTGTGACGCTGCAGGATGGCAGCCGGGGTTCTAAATCAATATATATCCGCGGTTTTAACGTGACGGGCGGTTCGACCGACGGCGTCTCTAACCCCAACAGCACCGTGAACGGCAGCGCTACCGGCTATTCCAGTATCGACGGTATTGAGCGTGTAGAAGTGTTAAAAGGCCCGCAAGCGGTGCTGGCAGGCAACAGTTCGCCAGCCGGTTCGGTCAACGTGGTGCGTAAAGCGCCAACCGCCGATCCGCTGCACACCTATAAATTTGAGGTGTCAAAATATGGCGAAGTGAAAAACGCCATCGATCTGGGCGGCCCGCTGAACGACGACAAAACCTTCCTTTACCGTTTTAATGCTTCCACCATGCGGGCGGATAACAGTTTCCCTGATTTTAACGGTAAACGCGGTGAGTATGTCGCCCCTGTGCTGGCCTGGGTGACGGATAGCACCAATTTTAAAGTCGGGGCGGAGTTTAATACTGGCAGAACGTCCGGACCGGCGGCCACCTTGTACAGCAATGGCCGTATCCAACGCCTGCCTGAATATCGCCTGGGCGATAAGGACAACCATTTCTCCATTAATGCCAAGACTGTTTATTACGAACTGAACCAGGATTTGTTCGATGACTGGTCCTTTAACAGCAAGGCGACCTATCTTGACAACACCACAAACTATCGCCTGCATGAACTGTACGGAGCAAGCTCTGATGGCACATTAACCGCCCATGAACTGGGGAATAAGCAGGATTTGAACTCCATCAGCCTGCAAAATGATATCCGTGGTAAGTTTTCTATAGGGCCGATGACCCATAATATTCTGGTTGGTTACGACTTCCAGCGTGCGAAAACCACCAGTTGGGATTTACCTTCCGGCAGAATTTATACCACCGCTAATTATAACGATCCCGACAGCATCTCGTTCCCGGCGATCCCGGATCCCAGCTATAAATCCTATACCATGCTGCAGTATCAGAAGGGGCTGATCCTCCAGGATCAGATCGATTTCTGGGATCGGCTGCATTTCCAACTGTCCGTCAAACAGGCTAAATGGTCTTTGCGCACAACAACGACCAAAACGTCAGAGAAAAATGTCACCCAATGGGTGCCGAGCTATGGCGTCAGTTTCGATATCACGCCAGAAATCACGGCTTATGCCAACTTACTAAACAGTTTTGCGACCGTAGGGACGATAAATACCCTTACCGGCGAACAGTTGGATCCTTCAACCGGCAAGTCAAAGGAAGTCGGGCTTAAATTCAGTTTATTGGATGATAATCTGACCATCACCACTGCAGCGTTCCATATCGTGCAGAAAAACGTGGTCGTGACCGATATCACCGGTAATGCGGTTGGTGCGGAAGGGCGGGAGACCAAAGGCTTCGATTTTGATTTGAACGGCCGGATCTTGCCGGGCTGGGATATTACCGCCAGCTATACCTTTGCTCAGCCTAAGGATCCGGACAATTCCTCAGTTACCGGCGCGACATCCCAGGCAAGGGTTACCGCGCAGCCAAAACATTCCGGCAGTATCTGGACCACCTATGAACTGCAGGAAGGGCGGTTCCAGGGGCTGGGTGCGGGCATCGGCGTGCAGGCGGCCAGCGATACCTGGAACGGTTCGACCAATAATTACTTCAAGATGGGCGGTTGGGCGCAAACCGACGCCTCCGTTTTCTATCACCAGCCGAAGTACACGGTAACGTTGGGCGTGAACAATATCTTTGATCGCGATCTCTACTATTACTCAACCTCGGTGAATTATATCGGCGTTAAACCGGGCCGTACCGCGCGCTTATCCGTGACGTACTCGTTCTAATTTGTGGGAAATATGACGGAACAATCAATCGATAAAACGCTGCCCGGCGATGGCAAACGGCCGGGCATAGGGCAGCTCATTAGCCCTTTTTGGGCATCGTCGGAAAAGTGGCTGGCCTTATCGTTAATCGCCGTGGTTTTGGCCATTAACTCCAGCAGTACCTATGCCCATGTCGCCTTGAATAAGCTACATGGGCAGTTAACCGATGCTTTGGTGGCGCTTGACTGGCCGCTGATCAGCACCACCTTGCTGGAGACCCTGGCGATCGGCGTGGTCACGACGTTATTGCCGCTAATTAGCGTATTGGCCATTGATTATCTGACTCTGCGCTGGCGCACCTGGATGACCGCCCGCTATGTGGAGCGCTGGACCCAGCGCTCCGCGTATTACCAGTTGGAGCGGGATAATTTAATCAGCAACGGCGATCAGCGTATTGCGGAGGATATTAATCTTTTTACCGACGTCACCATTAACCTATCCACCAATATTATCCATGTGGTGGTAAATACCGTAACGTTCACCATTATCCTGTGGAGTCTGTCCGGTGCGTTATCTATTCCCCTGGGGAGTGAGACGCTATCGATCCCCGGTTATATGGTCTTTGCCGTCTATCTCTATTCATTTCTCCATCTTGCGCTGAGCCACTGGTTAGGCAAAGTGCTGATTGGCGTCAATATGAATAAACAAACGGTGGAAGCAGATTTCCGTTTCCTGGGTATGCAAGTGCGTGAAAACGCCGAGCAAATTGCCTTTTTCGGCGGCGGTGAACGCGAGGGGCAACGGTTGCTGTCTCGCTTCGATCGGGTGCGGGCCAATACCCTGTTGATGATGCGTAAAACCTTTAAGCTGAAATTTTTCCAAAGTATGTTCACCCAGGCCTTTTCGCCGCTGCCGACCCTGTTGGCGATGCCGTTATTGCTATCGGGGCAAATCACCCTCGGCGGCATGACCCAGATAACCCTGGCCTACGGCACTGTGCTCGGTACGCTGGCCTTTTTCCCTCAGGCTTATCAATCCTTCACCAACTGGATGGCCCTGGCCAACCGGCTGCGGGATATGCTGTGGGCGTTAAATAAGGCGCGCGATCAGCCTGCCGGCATCCGGCTGGAAAACCGCGGCGCGGCGCTACGCTGCCAGGATGTCACCTTGCAACGCCCAGACGGCGCGGTGCTTGCACGCCTGCCGGCATGGCAGGCCGCGGCAGGCGAACGCTGGGTGGTGCGCGGCCGTTCGGGCAGCGGCAAGAGCACGCTGCTGCGTGCCTGCGCCGGGCTATGGCCGTTTGGCGTGGGTGAGATCACCCGCCCCGCGGCGGCGCGCATGCTGTTTTTGCCGCAGAAAAGCTATATCCCGGTCGGCACGCTAAAAAGCGCGCTGGCGTATCCCGATGAGCCGGAAACCTTTACCGATCAGCAATACCGCCAGGCGCTGGTGGACTGTTGCCTGGCAGAGCGGGTTGATTCGCTGACCCAATTCGAACGTTGGCAGCAGGTATTGTCCGGCGGCGAACAGCAGCGGTTGGCGATGGCGCGGGTGCTGTTACACCGCCCGGATGTGATCTTCCTTGATGAAGCGACCAGCGCGTTGGATCCGGAAACGGAAAGCCAGCTCTACCAGGCACTGATCGAGCAACTTCCCAACAGCACCATTATCAGTGTGGCCCACCGCAAAGAGCTGGAGCACTTCCACCAGCATACGCTTACCTTGACGCCCGAACGGGGCAGTTAACACCGAGACAGGATCCCCCATGTTGAATAAACCAAACGAATTAACCGACGCCAGCCTGGACAGTTTCTTGGCCGACGCGAAATTGCCGGTGCTGGTCGATCTGTGGGCGCCGTGGTGCGTGCCCTGTCGCACGATGTCGCCGATTATCGACAAGCTGGCAAAAAACAGCGCGAGTAAGCTGCTGGTGGCCAAGATCGATGTGGAAAAATACCCGGCGGTTATGGCGCGTTTTGGCGTGCGCGGTATTCCTACGCTGCTGTTGTTCAAGGGAGAGGCGCAGCCGGAGCGGCAGGTAGGCGCGCTGTCCCAGGGGCAGCTTAACGCCTGGTTGGCCGGGCACCAGGTGGATGTGAGCGCGCAACCGACGGTGGCGCATACCGAAGCGCTGGCCTGGGCCAGTTTTTATGGCGACGAGGGGCTGCACGATTTCATCGCCCAGCGCGCCATTGGCCATGCGGCGGCGGGCGATATCAGCGTGGGGCTGGGCAGTTTCTGGATTGACGGCAAGGGCAGTACGTCGGCCTCGATGGTCCATCAGGCCGACAGCCAGATCTTTGAGCGCATCACCGGATTGCCCATCGCCGTTGGGCGGCTGCTCGATATCTGCGGTTATCTAACGGCGGAGCAAATGGCTGCGCTGTTTGCGGCGCTGCGCGCCGGTAAGGACTACCGGCTGGTGCCACTGCGCTTTATGCACTGGTGGTTGAGCGAGGGATCGGCGCCCTGGGCCAGCTATTTGCGCGATCCACAACTGGTGCAGTTGCTCGCACGCTGGCAGGCATTGTGCGCCGATCGGCTTGCGGGCCGTGAAACCGCGCCCAGCGCTTGGGAGGAGGTGGGTGAGCAGGCGGCGTTGTTACTACAGGGCTATCAACGGCCGGATCGCCAACTGGAACAGCTGTTCGCCACGCTGCTGCAGCTGCTGTCGCCGGTGCCCGTCACCAGCGAGGGCGATAAATGGAGCCATATCGCGATCAACATCCACTGGGCGCAGTTCCAACATCTGGAGATCCTCTCGGGGTGGAGTGATGAGGATCGGGCCACGCCGGGTAAACGCATGGGCTGGTTTAACGAAAAAGAGCGCCAATCGCCAGAGGGTAAGCTGAGCCAGGATGAGATCGCGGCGCTCAGGGCGGAGTGGGCGGCGGAAAATGCGGAATTCCTTGCTAAAGAAAACGCTTTCCATCAAAGCATCCCACAGCTTTTCCTGCCGGTGAAAGTGCGGATGCAGCAGGAACTCAACCGCTTGCTGGCCGAAGCGCCGGAGTTTTAACCATGACTGATGACCAGGAGGCCACCATGGCGAATACCTTTGCCCATAGCCAACGGCAACTGGCGGAACTGGCCGACAGTGTGATTGCGCAGGCGATCCAGGCCGGCGCCTCTGCCGCGCAGGTGATTTTTTCCGAAAGTAACGGCCTGTTGATTGAAATGCGCCAGGGCCGGCTGCGGGCGCGCACCCGTGATGCGCAGTCCGGCATGGCGCTGACGGTCTATCGCGGGCAGCATCAGGGCACCACCAGCACCACTGACTTTTCACCGGCGCGCCTGAGCGAAACCGTTCAGGCCGCCTGCCGGATTGCCGGCTATACCGGCGAGGATGCGTTTGCCGGGCTGCCGCCGGCGCAGTATCTGTGCCAGGCTCCGCGCGAACTGGATCTGTGGCACCCTTGGGCGGTGGACGAAACCGGCGCGCAGGCGCTGGCCCAACGTATAGAGAGCGGTATTGCGTCGGCGGGAGCCGGGGTGGTCAGCGACGGCGCCTGGGTGCGCAGCGGCCAATCCCAGTGGTTCTTGATGAACAGCCAGGGATTCGCCGAGGGCGGTCGGCAAACCAGCCACGTGATGAGCGCCAAGGCGTTGGCCAGAAAAGAGGGCCGCAGCCAACTGGATTTCTGGTATTCCCAATCGCATCTTGCGCCGTCACTGATGGCGCCGGAGACGATCGGCCAACGGGCCGGCAGCGGGGCGCTGGCCGCGCTCGACGTTGCACCGTTGACCGGCAGCCGCCGCTGCCCGGTGCTGTTCGATGCGCGCAGCGCCCTGTCGCTGCTTGAACACCTGGTGCAGGCAGCCGGCGGCGCGGCGCTGTATCGCAAAAACAGCTTCCTGGCCGAGCGCCTCGGCCAGCGTATTTTCAGCGAGCATATCAGCGTTGAGGAAGATCCGTTTGTCCCGCAGGGGTTAGCCAGCCGGGCATTCGACGGCGACGGCATCAGCGGGGTGGCGCGCAGGGTGGTGGATAACGGCAGCCTGCGCGGTTTCTTCCTGTCCGCCTATGCCGCGCGCCGCCTGGGGATGGAACCCACCGGCAACGGTTCCGGGCCGGGCAACCTGATCCTGCGCAGCAGCCGCACCCAGGCCAGCGATGATTTCTCCGCCATGGTGAAAAAACTCCATACCGGCCTGCTGGTGACCAGTTTCAGCGGCGGCGGAGCACGTTTGATTAACGGGGATTACTCCCGCAGCCTGCGTGGCTTTTGGGTAGAAGAGGGCGAAATTCGCCATGCGGTTGACGGTGTGACGGTAGCGGGCAACCTGGCGGATATATTCCTCAACATCGTTGCCGTCGGCGCCGATACCCTGACCCAGGGCGCGTTGACCAGCGGTTCCGTGTTAATCGATAGCCTGCAGGTGGCGGGGCGCTAAGCCAGAGGATTTTTATCATGAGTGAATCAGTAACAACATTGCATCTGGCGCAGGCGAAACAGCAACTGCTGGAGCCGCACGGCGTCAGCGATGCCGATTTACAGGCGGTGATGGATCAGGTGCTGGCGCACCGGGTGGACTATGCCGATCTGTTTGTTCAGAGCCTGCGCCGTGAAACCTGGGCGATGGAAAACGGCGTGGTGAAAGGCGGTTCCTTTAATGTCGATCAGGGCTTTGGCCTGCGGGCGGTGGAGGAAGACCAGACGGCATTCGCCTATTCCCAGCATATCGACCGGCAGCATCTGCTGGATGCCGCCCGCTCGGTCAAAACCATTGCTGCGCCGGGGAAACGCGCCCTGGTTGCATTGCCGGCCGATCGCGCGCAGCGGCTGAATTTCAACGCCGACGATCCATTGCTGGCCTGTGAGGCCGCGCAGAAAATCGCCCTGCTGGAGAAAATCAACCACATGGCGCGGGCGATTGACCCGCGGGTGGTGCAGGTGACGGCCAGTTTGGAGTTGACCCATTCGGTTAACTATATTCTGCGTCATGATCTCCATCAGGCGGCGGATATCCGGCCGATGTTGGTGTTGCGCATGAGCGTGGTGGTAGAACAACAGGGCGTACGTGAGACGGCCAGTACCGGCATCGGCGGGCGTGGCGATTTCACGCTGTTCGATGATGAGCATGTGCAGGCCGCGCTGCAGGCGATCGTCAATACCGCATTGCTCAATCTGACGGCGATCGCCGCGCCGTCCGGCAGCATGCCGGTGGTGATTGCCGCAGGTTGGCCCGGCATGCTGTTGCATGAGGCGATGGGGCACGGTTTTGAAGGCGACTTTAACCGGCTGGGCACCTCGGTGTATTCCGGGCGCATCGGCGAGCGGGTGGCGCAACCCGGTGTGAATATCGTTGACGACGGCACCGTAGCCGGGCAGCGCGGTTCATTGAACGTTGATGATGAAGGCCACCCGGCCCAGTGCACCACGCTGATCGAAGACGGTATCCTGAAAGGCTATATGCACGACAGCCTGAGCGCGCGCCTGATGAAGCTGCCGCCTACCGGTAATGGCCGCCGCCAGTCTTATGCGCATTTGCCGATGCCGCGCATGACCAATACCTTTATGCGCAACGGGCAATATGCGCCGGAGGAAATTATCGCCTCGGTGAAACGCGGCCTGTATCTGGCCGATTTGGGCAGCGGGCAGGTGGATATCGTCAGTGGTCAGTACAGCTTCCAGACCGCGCTGGCATATTTAATTGAAGACGGCAAAATCACCACGCCGGTTAAAGGCGCCACGCTGACCGGCAACGGCCCGGAAACCCTGAAGTTAATCAGCATGGTCGGCAACGATCTGGCGCTGGATCACGGTACTGCCGTGTGTGGCAAGGCCGGGCAAAGCGTGCCGGTGTGCGTGGGGCAGCCGACGCTGAAGGTGGACAATCTGGTGGTGGGGGGGACGCGGCAGGGCTGATCGGCTTAGGTGCCGCTTGCGGCACCCAACCGGCGAGGCCGAAAAACATCGCATCGCCATGAGCCGCTTATAGATATCGAATAACTGCGTTGATCCAGCACAATCCGTAAGCCTTTTATTTTCTATTGCTGAATTTAATCTATCTATATGCAAATTTGCAAAATTGAAATAGCCGTTCAGCCGTTGCTTATTTTTTCCTTTCTCGTAGCATGCTGGGAATAACACAGCTATTCGGTTAATGCCCCGCCATTGCAGCCTTTATTTTTACGATAAGATTTTGGATTATTCCCCACCGGGAAAGGGCTGTTTACGCCGGTTATTTATCATTAAATAAAACAGGTATACACGTGCTTACGATAAAGTCACCGAACATCTATTTGCAGCAGCCAGGCCTGGCTGCCCGCGTGGGGGAATACATTGCGCCGCACGCCAGCACCATCGCCATCCTTACCACGCCCCATGCCTGGCAGGCGGTAAACCCGCAGTTGGAGGCCAGCCTGCAGGCGCATCACATAAACTACCAGCTGAGTTTCTTTGAAGGGGAATGTAGCGACGCCGCAATTAGCCTGCATCAGGCGCGTGTGCAGCAGTTTGGCGCCGAGCTGGTACTGGGCATCGGCGGCGGGCGGGTGCTTGATTGCGCCAAAGCGGTCGCCAATGCGCTGGATGGCGTGGCGGCGGTGACGGTTCCTACGATTGCCGCCACCTGTGCCGCCTGGTCGCCGATGAGCATTATCTACCATCCGCAGGGTGGCCAGGATCGCCGCCTGATGTTAAACCATATGCCCCTGATGGTGCTGGTCGACAGCGAAGTGATCGCCCAGAGCAGCACGCGTTATCTGAAGGCCGGCATCGTCGATGCGCTGGCCAAGTGGTATGAGTATGTTCTTTACCAGCAAAAAGACAGCGATAGCCTGGCGCTGAGTCTTAAAGTGCAGGCGGCGAAAATGGCGCTGGATACCTTCGAACAATACGGTGCAGCGGCGGTGCGTGATAACCAGCGCCAGCAGGTGACCCCCGCATTGATCAAGGTGATTGACGCCAATATCGCGCTGGCGGGGCTGGCCAACAGTATGAGCGGTAAGGATCCGGTGCCCGGCGTGGCGCATGTGATCCACAACCGGCTGACCTATCAACCCGAAGTGCATGCGTTGCTGCATGGCGAAATAGTCGGCTTTTGCTTACTGGTGCAGTCTTTGCTGGCAAACGGCGACGGGCAGCCGGATCAAAAGCTGCTGTCTTTGCTGCGCCAGTATGATGCGCCGCTCACGCTGGCGCCATTGGCGGGCGATCGTGCGGCGGCCTTTGCCGCTATTGCGCGCGAAGCGAAGTTCTCCGCGGATATCGCCGCCCGTTTGCCTTTTTCGCTCGCCCCAGCGGCGATTGAGCAGGCGTTGCTGGCCACGGATCGCTTGTTTTAGCGCGTCATTCTGCCGGTGGCATTGTCCGGCTGCCGCAATTGCGCGGCGCACGATAGCCATTATCTGAATGAGCTTTTCCATTATTGGCATTTCTGGGGCGTTCGAACGGGACTACTATCTGCCCAAGGCCTTTATCGCGAGAACTTGCCATGAAACATTATCGTTGCTGTAGCGAGTCTGAATTTGATCTGAGTAATTTCTATTGGGCAAATCATGGAGTCTGCTATGAGCAATATTACCGCCTTGCCGATACTCGATCTGTCGCAGCTTGACGGCGGGCCTGAAGCACGAGCGAACTTCCTGGCAAAGCTAAACCGGGCCGCGCGCGACGTTGGTTTTTTCTATTTGGTTCATCATGGCGTCAGCCGTGAACTGCAACAGCGCGTGCAGCAGTTGGCGCAAGCGTTTTTTGCCCTGCCGGATGAAGAAAAACGGCGTGTCGCCATGATCCACTCCCCCCATTTTCGTGGTTATAACCGGGCCGGCGCCGAATTGACGCGCAGCCAGCCGGACTGGCGTGAACAGTTCGACATCGGCGCAGAGCGCCCGGCATTGCCACCGTTGGCCGGCGCCCCCAGTTGGCGGCGTTTGCAAGGGCCAAACCTTTGGCCGGCGGCGCTTCCCGAACTGAAAACGGTACTTTTGCAATGGCAGCAAGCGATGACGCGCATGTCGCTGCGCCTGCTGCGGGCATTTGCTGAAGCATTGGAGCTGCCGGTCAACGCCTTTGATGTGTTGTACGGTGAAAAGCCCAATGAGCATATCAAGCTGATCCGTTATCCCGGCCAGCAAAATAACGGCAGCCGACAAGGGGTTGGGGCGCATAAGGATTCCGGCTTTTTAAGCTTCTTATTGCAGGACAATCAGCAGGGTTTGCAGGTGGAGGTCGCTCCGGGCGATTGGATCGACGCATTGCCGTTGGCGGAGTCGTTTGTCGTTAATATTGGCGAGCTGTTGGAACTGGCGACCAATGGCTACCTGCGGGCGACCGTGCACCGCGTGGTTTCGCCGCCGGCAGGGCGCGAGCGGCTATCGATTGCCTTCTTTCTTGGCGCGCAACTGGATGCCGTGGTGCCCATCTATCAATTGCCCTCCCACCTTGCCGCGCAGGCGCTGGGGCCGACCAGCGATCCGCAAAACCCGTTGCTGCGCGATGTGGGCTGGAATTATCTCAAAGGGCGGTTACGCTCCCACCCCGACGTCGCCGCGCGCCACTACGGCGATGTGTTGCAGGCCAACGCCACGACGGCTATTCAAGAATAGGCCATCTTTTCATTAGCCGATATGTCGCCTTCGTTTGGGCCAAGCTGCCGCCGCCATGAGTAAAACCGGCGTTTTGCCCCAACCCGCCGAAACGCCGATTAATTATTGCCGTTGCAAATTCTAATGCAATCTTCACTTTTCAAAAAAGAGATAAGTATATTTTTATGCGTAAGTGAATACGCAACATTAAAGCGTATCCATGGGCTTCTCATATGTTGCGGATGAAAAAGATAGCCGGGGGCAAATATTAATCCGTCTTTTTTGGCGCGTTCGGCTAATGTCTGCGCATCCATTTTTGAGCCTCTGGGTTTTGCATAGATATAAAAGCCATTTTTAGGTTGAATAAATAACTCCCAACCTAATTCTTGCAAAAAACGGCCCACTTCGGCTTGCGCTAATGCCAATTTTGCGCGTAATTTCTCCAGCGACTTATGATAGTGGCCCTCTTTCAGTAGGCTTAATACGATTCGTTCAACAAATTCGGAGGAGGTCAGGCCACTCATCATTTTGTACTGTGTCAACCGGTTGATTGTTGGCACATCGGCGACAACATAACCGACGCGCAGGCTGGGCGATAGCGTTTTTGAGTAACTGCTGATATGTATCACGCGCTCAAGCCCGCCGAGTGAGGCCAGCGTGACGCTATTTGGCGGCATGAGATCGCCGGATACATGGTCTTCGACGATTTTTATGCCCTGTTGCTCGGCGATCATCAAAACCTGATAAGCGACGTTAAGGCTCATACAGGTACCGGTGGGGTTATGCAACCAGGGGTTGGTAAAATAAAGTTTTGGCCGGTGTTTTTTTATCAGCTTTTCCATCACTGAAATATCGGGCCCCTGATCTGTCCAGGGTATTCCAATAGCGCGTACGCCTTTCATCAGCAATGACGTCAGGAAGTTACAGTATCCTGGCTCATCAACCAGCACGGTATCCCCGCTTTCTAAAAAAGCCGCGGAAATGATATCCAGCGCGCGGCTTGCTCCCTGCGTCAGCAGAATATTATCCGGCGCGGCATAAAGTGAGCGATCGGATAAATAGCCACTTAAATATTCTCTTAGTGGGGAAAAACCTTGGGGCTCGCCATAACCATTGGCAGAGATATTTTGCCGAGCAACGGCGCGTAATGCCCGTGATAAATCATTATTGGGATACCAGTCTGAAGGTAACCAACCGCAACCAAAATGACTATAGCTGGTATGTGAATAATATACGTTTGTTAATAACCAATAGTCATCAATAGGGAAGTCGACGGCCTTTTGGTTTTTCTGTTGGTCATTGACATAATTCATTGGCTTGTCAATAACGAAAAAACCCGAGCCAGGAATCGATTTTATCAGGCCCTCGGCAATTAATTGGTCGTAAACAATGACAACCGTTGAAGCGCTGACCTGACACATTTGCGCACAGCGCCGGATGGAAGGCAGTTTCCCACCGGGAGGAAAATGTTTGGAACGTATCGCGAGCTGAAATGCCTGCATAAGCTGTTCTACGAGCGTAACTGAAGATTGCTTATCAATAGATAACGTTAAAAAATTGTTCATGATTAACCTGTGTTATCAACTGCAGAAGGCGGGTTACAATGATAAAAGCGTTGTCTTGGCGCTGCCGGTATCTTCGTCCAATGTGATACAAATCCCAAATTTTTAAAAAAATCCTAATACCAGTATACAGACAGGTGTAATCAGCCAACCCGGTAATAATTGTTTTTGTGATGGCGATCACTATCTTAATTTTCTCATTTAATGCTGTTTATTTGTTTTTTGTGATCCTGAATCGGAATGAATAAATAACCAACAGACTTAACCTTATGAATGCAATGGCTTATTGCATTGAAGGAAACTGTATGGGTAAAAATTACAATACTGTTTATCTGATTATTTTTAGAATTGTACGTATACATAAATCGCTTAGTGTTTAAGATGCCAATTAAAGGTGCGGTTGAGGTAAGTAAAATAATTAACACCGCCTGATGGTAGCCGTTTACCTGACAATTTTTAATCGCAGATTTATAAAAATAAATAATGTTGTTTAATCCGATTCTGGAGTGAAATTATGACTGATATCACAGAACAGATAAAATTAAAGAAAACCGGGTTTATCCGTTATCTTGTCGTGTTTATGTTATTCATCGTGACTGCGGTTAACTATGGCGATCGTGCGGTACTTTCTATTGCCGGTGTGCCAATGTCTGAAGAACTTGGCATCAGTTCGGTCAGCCTGGGGTATATTTTTTCTGCCTTTGCCTGGGCTTACGTCCTGGGGCAAATCCCAGGGGGGCGGCTGCTTGATAGGTTCGGCTCGCGGCGGGTTTACTTCTGGAGTATTTTTCTTTGGTCGCTGTTCACTATGCTGCAAGCCGGCGTCTTTCTGCTTCATGGGGTAACGCTATTCGGCACCGTTTCCCTTGCGGTGGCCGTGTTGTTCTTGCTGCGGTTTATCGTCGGGTTAGCCGAGTGCCCGGCATTCCCCGGTAATAGCCGCGTGGTGTCGGCATGGTTCCCGTTAAAAGAACGGGGAACTGCCTCGGCCGTTTTCAATTCGGCGCAATATTTCGCCACAGCGATTTTTGCGCCGATAATGGGGTGGTTTACCCACAACTATGGCTGGCACAGCGCCTTCATCTTTATGGGCCTCATCGGTATTATCATTAGTTTCATCTGGTTAAGAATCATTTACCCACCTTCCCAGCACCCCTGGGTATCAAAAGATGAACTGGCGTATATAGAACAAGGCGGTGCTTTAGTTAATCTCGATGCATCGTTGGGGAAAACAGAACCACAGGCCGCCGCTTTCGTTGAAAAAGAAACGGAGAAAAAAATCACGGTTAAGATGCTGTTGTCACAGCGCCTGTTGGTCGGGGTTTATTTAGGGCAATATTGTATTTCGACGCTGACCTGGTTTTTTATTTCCTGGTTCCCGGTCTATCTCATCAAAGAGCGGCATATGACGATATTGGGCGCAGGTTTTGCTGCATCACTGCCGGCGCTGTGCGGTTTTGCCGGTGGGATCCTGGGCGGGATTGTGTCTGATTTTCTGATAAAGAAAGGGTGTTCACTCTCATTGGCACGTAAGACACCTATTATCTTAGGCATGCTGTGTTCGATGTCGATGCTGATCTGCAATTATGTCGATTCAATCAGCTTGGCTATATTCTTTATGTCGCTTGCTTTCTTTGGCAAAGGGTTTGGCGCGCTGGGTTGGGCCGTGGTGGCGGACACCTCACCAAAAGAAGCGATCGGGCTAAGCGGCGGCTTGTTCAATACGATTGGCAATATCGCCGGCATTGTTACACCGATCATTATTGGCTATATCGTTGCTGCTACCGGTTCTTTCCATGGTGCGTTGATGTATGTGTCGTTCTTTGCTGCATTGACTATCTTCTGTTATGTCTTCCTGGTCGGTGAAATTAAACGCGTCGAATTTTCCTAAAAACAATAGCGGTAATGATGTGATCGTAAGGTTATTCAAGAGCAAATCGTGGTTCAAATAAATAATACGGTTTGATGTAAATGATACAAAGTCAGTGAGGAGCCTATGTCAACTAATAAAAAAGTGAGTCCTGAATCTTTACGCAGTTATCGTTGGTATGGCGCACCCGTGTTTCGTTCATTGGGGCACCGTGCCAGAATGGCTCAACAGGGGTATGCCAGAGAAGACTATATGGGCAAGCCGGTTATCGGCTTAATTAACACCTGGAGTGAAATCAATCCTTGCCATACGCATTTTAAAGATCGGGCAGAACAAATAAAGCGTGGCATTTTCCAGGCCGGTGGTTTTCCGATTGAATTGCCGGCAATGTCGTTGGGCGAGCCCTATGTTCGCCCGGCAGCGATGCTGTATCGTAATCTGCTGGCGATTGAAACGGAGGAATTACTGCGCTCGCACCCGATTGATGGCGTAGTGCTGATGGGCGGATGCGATAAAACGACCCCTGGGCTTATCATGGGGGCAATTTCGATGAATATACCGGCGATTTATTTCCCGGCGGGCCCGTCTTTACGTGGGGATAATAAAGGGAAAACGCTGGGTTCCGGCACCGATCTGTTTGCCTCCTGGTATAAGTACAAAGCCGGTGAATATACCGAACAGCAACTGGAAGAAGTGGAGAATGGTATCTCGCGCTCGGCCGGTACCTGTATGACCATGGGCACGGCGCCGACCATGATGAGTATGGCCGACGCCATGGGGTTTTGTTTGCCGGGGGCATCGTCGATTGTCGCACCGGATTCCCGGCATGCGATCATGGCGGAAAGAACCGGGCGCCGCATCGTTGAAATGGTATGGGACGATTTAAAACCGTCGGACTTTTTAAGCGCGGCCTCGTTTGATAATGCTATCGCGACCGCGTTGGCATTAGGCGGTTCAACGAACTCCGTCGTGCATGTTATCGCCATGGCCCGGCGCGCTGGCGTACCGTTAACCGTGGAACGCTTTGATGAAATTGCGCAAAAGGTGCCGCATTTAGCCAACATCCGCCCTGCAGGGAAATATCTGATGGAGGATTTCTACTATGCCGGCGGCTTAAAAGCGTTGTTGGCAAGAATGGGGGATTTGATTGATGGTTCCGCGCTCACCGTGACGGGAAAAACAATAGGCGAAAACATCCAGGGGGCTGAAGTTTATAACGACGACGTGATACTGCCGCTGGAGCAGCCGCTTGGGGAATTGGGCAGCCTGGTCATTTTGCGCGGCAATCTGGCGCCCAACAGTGCGGTACTGAAAATTCATGCGGCGGATCCAGGGTTGCGGGAGCATATCGGCAAAGCCGTGGTGTTTGAAAACGTGACGGATCTGCAAAGCCGCATCGATGACCCGGCGCTCGAAGTGGATAAGGATTCGGTGCTGGTGCTGAAAAACGCCGGCCCGTTGGGCGCGCCAGGGTTCCCTGAATGGGGGCAAATTCCCATTCCGAAGAAATTACTTGAGCAGGGCGTCCGGGATATGGTGCGCATTTCTGATTCAAGAATGAGTGGAACCAGCTTTGGCTCCTGCGTGGTGCATATTGCGCCGGAATCTTTTATTGGCGGGCCGCTGGCCTTTGTCAATAATGGTGACCTTATCGAATTAAGCGTTTCGAAGCGGCAGCTTAATTTACTGATATCAGAACCGGAAATGGAACGCCGCCGGGCGGCATGGGTAAAACCCGCACCTTATTATCCACGGGGATATGGGAAAATGTTCACTGAACATGTTAGCCAGGCGGACGATGGCTGTGATTTCGATTATCTGGAAACCGTTGCCGGCGAGCAGGGCAAAATCCCAGAGCCGCCAATACAATAAAGTCCAGCAGGAATTCGGTATTTGTAATAAGCCGTGAGGATACGCTTGTTTATTATTTTAGTTATGGGTGTACGCCGGTTGCTGGCGTACACCTACTCTCCGTCTGAACGTTATTGGCGGTAATTTGATGAAGGAGATTGCTATGTGATAACCAATTTCGCGAATAAAACGATAGCGGATGAATGCTCTATGTTCTTATTTAAGTGAGGAAGTGGGTTTTTACCAGAACGCAATGTGTCAATATTCTTCAACGGTTCCTATTAAAGGATGTTGATTAACTGCAGCCTTGTGCTGGTGGATATGAAGATCGTTCTGTTTAAACCTGAGATCGTTAAACCATTGTGATTTGAAACGCATAATATTGATATGTCTCGATAGGCTGCGGTTATATTGCTGACTTGCGTAGGAGATGACTTATGAAGAAAATCCAACACTTTATTCAAGGGAAATACGCCGCCGGTTCTTCCCAACAAACGAAACCGGTTTATAACCCGGCGCTGGGTACACAAAGTGGCGAAGTGATCCTGGCGGATCAAGGGGACATTGATGCCGCGGTCGCCGCCGCTAAAGCCGCATTCCCGGCTTGGGCGAATACCACGCCGCTGCGTCGTGCGCGGATTATGTTCCGTTTTAAGGAATTGCTGGAAAAAAACGCGGCTAAAATCGCCGAAATTATCTCCCAGGAACATGGCAAGACGGTATCGGATGCCAAAGGCGAACTGACCCGGGGTATTGAAGTGGTGGAATTCGCCTGCGGTATCCCTCAGGTGCTGAAGGGCGAATATTCGGCGCAGGCCGGCACCGGCGTTAATAGCCATAGCTTGCGTCAACCTTTGGGGGTTGTGGCGGGGATCACGCCGTTTAATTTTCCAGCCATGGTGCCGTTGTGGATGATCCCGATGGCGCTGGCGTGTGGCAATACCTTTATTTTGAAGCCTTCGGAGCGGGATCCAACCACTGCATTGTTATTGGCGGAGCTGCTTAAAGAGGCCGGGTTGCCGGATGGTGTCTTTAACGTGCTGCAAGGGGACAAGGTTGCGGTGGACGGCTTGCTTTTCCACCCGGACGTGGCGGCCATCAGTTTCGTTGGCTCTACGCCGATTGCGCGTTACATCTACGAACAAGGATGCGCCCATGGCAAACGCGTTCAGGCGTTGGGTGGGGCAAAAAACCATATGTTGATCATGCCGGATGCCGATCTGGATGTGACCGTTGAAGCGTTAATTGGCGCGGCCTATGGCTCGGCGGGCGAGCGTTGCATGGCCATTTCGGTCGCGGTTGCCGTTGGGGACGATGTCGCCGACCGGTTGAGCCAAAAGCTGCAAGCACGCATTGCTACGCTGCAGGTGGGCGTCGGCAGCGACGATCAGGCGGAAATGGGGCCGTTAGTTTCTGCTGAACATCAGGAAAAGGTGAAAGGTTACATCACCGCGGGTGTTGAGGAAGGCGCAACGTTGCTGGTGGACGGCAGGGATTTCACGCTTTCAGGCTATGAAAAGGGGTTCTTTGTCGGGCCGACCCTGTTTGACCAGGTTAGCACCTCAATGCGGATTTATAAGGAAGAAATTTTTGGGCCGGTTCTGGCTATCGTGCGGGTGGATAGCTTTGATGAAGGGCTGCGCCTGATTAACGAGCATGAGTTCGGCAATGGCGCGAGTATTTTTACCGATTCCGGCCGGGCCGCCGATGAGTTTGAACACCGTGTGCAGGCGGGGATGGTCGGTATTAATATTCCAATTCCAGTTCCCATGGCGTTTCATAGTTTCGGCGGTTGGAAGGCCTCGCTCTTTGGCGATCATCATATGCACGGGCCGGAAGGCGTTCGGTTTTACACCCGGCTCAAGACGGTGACCTCCCGTTGGCCCAAAGAGCATACCAAAGCCGAATTTAATATGCCGACCCTGTAAATATTCAGCAGCCCGGTGCCACCGGGCGTACTGAAAATAACCGGGAATGTGCAGGGTATGGGCGCCGCTTGCAAGGCGCATACGCAAACCATCAACCTTTGGGTTAAGGCGGAGGGGGAATGTTCTATCCGAATATTGGGTTTTTATTTACTGAATATCCGTTGGCGCAGCGGTTCGCGGCGGCGAAGCAATGTGGGTTCGATATTGTTGAATGCCCTAATCCGTATAGCATTCCCCTTGATGAACTCACGCTTTTGCTAAAGAACAGCCGGGTTTCCATCGCCAGCATGAATACGCCGAGCGGTGATCCGGCCCAGGGGGAGTTTGGTTTTGCCGGTGTTCCCGGTAAAGAGGCGGTTTTTTTGGCGCATTGGCAAATGGCATTGGCCTATGCAACGGCGTTGGGGGTGAAAAAGATCCATGTCACCGCTGGTATTGTCGAACCGCAGCAACGGCAGGCGGCGTTGGCCACGCTGGTTAAAAACCTGCGTGCGATCGCACAACAAGCCGCTGCCGCCGATATTATTTTGTTGCTTGAGCCGATTAACCAACGCGATATGCCCGGTTACCTGGTTTCTCACAGCGATCGGGTTGCACAGCTGATCGGTGAAATTGGGGCGGACAATATCAAGCTGCTGTTCGACGTTTATCATATCCAAATTATGGAAGGGGATTTGATTAACCGGATCGAACGTTATGCCGAGATTATCGGGCATGTTCAAATTGCCGGCATTCCCGCCCGGAATGAGCCGGATGAAGGGGAAGTTAACTTTCGGGCCGTCATCTCGGCATTCAAGCGGATAGGGTTCCGCGATCCTATCGCGCTGGAGTATCGCCCCAGAGGCAAGACCGAGGAGGGACTCAATACATTGAAAACGTTGGCAGTATAACTCTAAATAATTTGAGTATAACGCTTATCCCACGTTGGCATGGTTTCTCTTTGAGTAACAAATGGCCAGCGCCCAACCCCTGATGTTTGCGCAAGGTGAAAAGAAATGAATACGTGTATAAATGAATTCAGAAAAAATGTGCTTTCGCAGAAAAACCAAATTGGCTGCTGGTCTTCGCTGGGCAGCCCGATCACCACAGAAATTTTGGGATATGCCGGTTTTGACTGGCTGTTGCTTGATGGGGAGCACGCCTGTAATGATATTATGACCTTTATTCCGCAATTAATGGCGCTAAAAGATAGCCGCAGCGCGCCCGTCGTCCGGCCGGAATGGAATGATGTTATCGTTATCAAACGGCTGCTGGATATTGGTTTTTCTAATTTTCTCATCCCGTTTATCGACACTGAGGCTGACGCCATTAAGGCCGTTACTGCAACGCGCTATCCGCCTCAAGGTATTCGCGGGATTTCGCTGGCGCAAAGAAATAATAAATACGGCACCGTGCCTGACTATTTTGCCAATATTAACGACAATATTTGCATCATGGCGCAAATTGAAAGCCAGACCGGCATCGATAATGCGGAAAAAATCGCGGCTGTTGATGGGATCGACGTGCTGTTCGTTGGGCCGAGCGATCTCTCGGCCAATTTGGGCTATTTTTCGGATTTACACCATCCTGAAATGCAAAAAGCTATCCAACATGTTTTTGATGTCGCCAGGGCTCATCATAAAGCGGCGGGGATCCTTGCGCCCGTCGAGGCGGATGCCCAACGTTATTTGGCGATGGGGGCAACCTGCGTTGCGGTGGGCAGCGATTTAGGTTTATTCCGTGCGGCGACTAAAAAGCTGGCTGACGGATTTATCACGAAAGAATCCTGATTCCCTGGCTGGAAACCGTCTATACAGATGAGGAGACATCAATGAATATCGGATTTATCGGTTTAGGCATTATGGGCAAGCCCATGAGTAAAAATTTGCTAAAAGCAAATTACTCGTTGATTGTTAGCGATCTAAATCAAACCTCGGTAAACGAGCTCGTCGCCCTGGGGGCGATGGGCGCCACCAGTATCAAAGCGCTCGCAGCGCAATGTGACGTGATTATCACCATGCTGCCGAATTCGCCGCAGGTGAAGCAGGTTGTTTTGGGGGAAGAAGGGGTGATTGCCGGTGCAAAACCGGGCAGCGTATTGATTGATATGAGTTCCATCGCGCCTTTGGCCAGCCAGGAGATCGCCGCCGAATTAGCAAAGAAAAATATTTCAATGCTGGATGCGCCGGTGAGCGGCGGCGAACCGAAGGCGATTGACGGTTCGCTTTCGGTGATGGTTGGGGGCGATATTGCCCTATTTGAAAAGTATTACGACTTACTCAGCGCCATGGCGAGTTCTGTGGTACACACCGGGGATGTTGGCGCCGGGAATATCACCAAGCTTTCCAATCAAATTATTGTCGCCCTTAATATTGCGGCCATGTCGGAAGCCTTTATATTGGCGACCAAAGCCGGCGTGGATCCCCAGGTGGTATATAACGCTATTCGCGGCGGGTTAGCCGGCAGCACCGTCCTTGACGCGAAAGCGCCGATGGTTTTGGCTCGGAACTTCAAGCCGGGTTTCCGCCTGAATTTACACATAAAAGATTTGCAAAACGCCCTGGACACCTCACACAGCATTGGCGCGCATTTGCCCTTAACTTCAATGGTAATGGAAATTATGCAGGCGCTGCGTACCCATGATATGGGGGAGTTGGATCACAGCGCAATAGCGCGTTTTTATGAGGCGCAGACCGGCACGGAAATAAAAGCTAATTAGCGTTGTGCCAACGTATCCGCCGCTTGCAATCTTACGGGTAGATCATCGAGTGATATTCTTCTGCGGTAATGTGCTGCTGACAAAATAGCAGTGCGGTTGGCGCATGGTATGTCAATACGCCCGCCAGTATTTGTCGGTAAATAATGAAAGCCTGCTTCTTGCTATGACGTATATTTTTTATGGTGAATACGGCCGTATTTTGTGGCCCTTTATTATTAACGGAAATTTTAATGATGAGGTCGATGATGCATATAAAAGCCGATGTGGGAACAACGTCTTATCGTGTCCCAGCAAATAGAAAAAAATGTAGCCAATCAACTAATCGCGCCGGGCGGCACGGTAAAACGTATTATGCGGCATTGATTACCGGCGTCATGCTGGCGTGCGGTATGTGGTCGGTGCCGGCGGTATCCGCGCCGGCCCAGTTGGAAACGGTGATTACCACGCCCTACCAAATAAACGGTATCGCCGTTGCCCAGGATGGCCGGGTATTCGTCGGTATGCCGCGCTGGGTGCAGCAGGCCTCGTTTTCGGTTGGCGTGGTGGTGAACGGCGAGGTCGTCCCTTATCCCGGCGATAGCTGGAATACGTGGGCGCCGCAGTCCGATCCGGCGCAGCATTTTGTCAACATCAATGCGCTGCGCATCGAGCCGGATAAGCCGGATCACCTGTGGGCGGTGGATTGTACGTTGGGCAAAGGGGGCGCGAAGCTGGTCGATATTGATATTAAAAAGAATCAGATCGGGCGTGTGTACCCGCTTGATGCATCGATTGTGCCGGTACCGGGCGGCTGCCTTAACGATGTGCGCATTGTTAACCAGATCGCTTTCCTGACGGAATCGGGCACCGGTGCCATTATTACGCTCGATTTAGCCAGCGGGCAGGCGCGCCGTTTGTTGGCCAACAGCCAGAAAACCAAAGCGGAGCCGGGCAAGGTGGCGGTGATCGACGGCGTGGCGGAGAAAACGCCTGAAGGCGGCATCCCGATCGTCAATGCCGACGGCATTGAAATCAGCCCTGATAAACAGTGGCTGTATTTCTGCCCGCCGTTGGGGGGCACGTTGTGGCGTGTGCAGTTAAGCGATCTGCTTAACACCCAGCTTGATGAAGCCTCGCTTGATCAGCGGGTGGAAAATCTTGGGCCATTGATGCCGGTTGGCGGCATTCTGATGCTGCCCAGCGGTGATATGCTGCTGTCGGATGTGGAGCATTATGCCATCCAACTGCGGCGGCCGGATGGCTCGCTGCGCCAGGTGGTTACGTCGGCGCTGCTTGACTGGCCGGACGCCATGGCGATTGGGCCGGACGGCAAGGTTTACACCGGCGCCGCGCAGGCGCATCGCACGCCGGCCAACAATGGCGGCCGTGATGATACCCATCCACCGTTTCGTGTGTTGCGCTTCCCACTGCCGTGATGATGACGTGCGGCACGTGCAAAGAAAGGCGTAACCATTAACCGGCAACCGGCCGTTGATAAACCGGGGCCGGTTGCCGTGCACGGCGGGGCTGCCGGCGTTTACGCCGGAATAAGGCGCTGGGCCTTTAGCCGCTCGAACAGATCGACAAACGCATCAGGCGTGCTTTGGTAATCGAGGAACCCGGCCTTGCGGCTTTTCGTCATATCCGTCACCACTTCCATCGGCCGGCCGAGATCGGCATCCGTATGCCACCACGAAGCCAGGCGTTCAACGTTCGGTTCTTGTAACTGATATTTGGCTGCGATATCGGCCCATTGGCGCGCTGCATCCTGCATTCGGCCTTCCAGTGGGCGAAGCGTGCCGTCAAACGGCGCGGCCTCAATGCCGAAGTAGCCGGCCAACTGCGCCCACATCGATTTCCAGCGAAAAATATCGCCGTTTACCACGTTGAAATCCTGGTTTTTGACCTGTTCATTCAGCGCCGCCCATGCCAGGTGCCGTGCCAGCAGGCGCGCATCGGTCATGTCCGTGAGGCCGTTCCACTGCGCCGCCGAACCTGGGAAGACAAAGGGTTGGCCGCTGTGTTTGCACAGCGTGGCATAGACGGCCAGCGTCTGCCCCATGTTCATCGCGTTGCCGAGTGCGAAACCGATAATCGTATGGGGCCGATGCACGCTCCAGCTAAAACCGTAGCGATTGGCGGCTTCGAACAGCCGGTCTTCCTGCTCGTAGTAGAAATTTTCCACCGGTTGGCGGCCTTGTTCTTCACGAAACGGCGTGATCGGCACTGCCCCTGCGGCGTAGGCTTCGAACGGCCCGAGATAGTGTTTCAGGCCGGTGACCAATGCCGCGTGTTTAAGCTGCGCCGTGCGTCCGAGCGGTTCAAGCACGTTGCGCACCATGGCGCCGTTCACGCGAATATTCTCTTTCTCGTTTGCCTGCCGTGACCAGGCAGTGAGGAACGCATGGGTGATACCCAGCCCGCTAACCGCCGCCGCAACGGACTCGCTATCCGTAAGATCGGCGATGATCGGCTGGCAGCCAGGGACGATGGCGTTGCGCCCGCGTGACAGGCCGTAAACCGTCCAGCCGCTGGCAAGAAGGTGTTCAGCCAGTGCGCTGCCGATGATGCCACTGGCGCCGATAATCAGTGCTTTGTTGCTCATACTGTCGCTCCTGTTCTGGATGGCGTGGACTTCATGCTCTCCCGATATCATACTGAGGATAAATATTCCTGTTCATGATAAGATTTCCATCAATTGAAGAATTTAATTCATCAATCATCAACGGTTTTGCGCAGCGAGCGGCTCAAAGGCATCGTCCCGTTTGTCTGCGCCGCTGAGGCCGGCAGTTTTACCGCCGCCGCACAGCAGTTGAATCTCACCAGTTCAGCCGTGAGCAAAAGCGTCGCCCGGCTAGAGCAGCGCCTGGGGGTGGCGCTGTTTGAGCGCACCACGCGTCGTCTGAAGCTTTCCGACGCTGGGCGTGCCTATTACGAAACCTGCACCCAGATCCTGATGGAACTCAGTGAAGCCGAGGCCGTCATGCTGGCGCAAAAGCGGGAACCGACCGGCACGGTGCGCGTAGCGTTGCCCGCTTCGTTTGGGCGGCTTCGCGTGGTGCCGGTGCTGCTAAAATTTTCAACGCAGTATCCGGATGTGCGCCCGCACCTGACCTTTTCCGATCGCTTCGTCGATTTCGCCGAAGAGGGCATCGATCTGGCGGTGCGCATCGGCGGGCCGCCGAACCTCCCGCCATCGCTGGTTCAGCGCTGCCTGGGCAGCGAGCGCCTGATTTTCTGCGCCGCGCCAGGTTATCTTGAACGGCGCGGCGTGCCGCTGACCATGCCGCAGTTGCAGGAACACGATTGCATTGTTTACGGGCGGCCTGACGGCACGCAACCGCCCTGGGTGTATGCCACCGGTAACGGTGAAATCGGCCACTGTTTCGTGCGCCCGCGAATTGTCGCCAGCGATGCTGAAGCCCAGTTGGCTTACGTGCGGGAGGGGATGGGGATCGCGCAGCTGGCGACCTGGCTGGTGGAGGACGATTTGCGTACCGGTAAACTGGTGGAGATTATGGCGCAGCAGGCGACGGACGGACTGCCGCTCCATCTGTTATGGCCGGTGGCGCGGCAATTGACGCCCAAGGTCAATGTATTGGCGCAGTTGCTCGAAACCCATCTGCGGATTCGCTGAACGCGTTGGGGCGGCGGGCACCGCCCCAGGCGCTATCAGGCTTGGTACTGCAGGTAGACCACGTGGGTTTGCAGATACTCTTCCAGCCCGTGGCGGCCATCGGCGCCGCCGACGCCGGATTTACGCCAGCCGGCGTGGAAGCCTTGCATAGCTTCGAAGTTTTCCCGGTTGATATAGGTTTCGCCAAACTTCAGCTTTTTCATCGCCGCCATGGCGGTATTGAGATCGTTGGTATAGATGGAGGAGGTCAGGCCGAACTCACAGTCATTCGCCATCGCGATCGCTTCATCCAGCGTGTTGAAGGTGGCGACCGGTAAAACCGGCCCAAACGTCTCTTCATGCATGATGTCCATTTCCTGGCGCACATTGACCAACAGGGTCGGTTGGAAGAAATAGCCCTTGCCGCCGGCGCGTTTGCCGCCCACTAGCACCTGTGCCCCTTGCGCGATCGCGTTGTCCACCTTGGTCTGAACCGCATTCAGTGAAGCGGCATCGATCAGCGGCCCCATATCCAGCGCTTTTTCATTTGCCGGGTTGCCGTATTTCACGTTGTTAAAGGCGGCGGTCAAACGTGTGATAAACGCATCCTTGATGCTGTTTTGCACGTACACCCGTTCGGCGCAGTTGCACACTTGCCCGCTATTAATCACCCGCGAAGCGACAATGGCGTTTACCGCCAGATCCAGATCGGCATCTTGCATGACAATCGCCGGCGCTTTGCCGCCCAGTTCCAACGACACTTTGGTGATGTTTTGCGCTGCGGCGGCCATGGTTTGTTCCCCGGCCGCCACGCTGCCGGTCAGGCTGACCATCCCGACTTTCGGGTTGCTGGCCAATTCATGGCCCACCACCGAGCCACGCCCGGTGACCAGATTGAAGACGCCTTTCGGCAGCCCGACCTGGTGAACGATTTCAGCAAAGGCGATGGCATTGTTCGGGGTGAGCTGGCTGGGTTTGACCACGATGGTGTTGCCGGTGATCAGGGCGGGCGCCGCTTTACGTGCGATCAGGAAAAACGGAAAGTTCCACGGCAAGATGCCGGTCGTTACCCCAATGGCCTTCTTGAACACAAAAATATTCTCATTGCGCCGATCGCTTTGCACGATTTCACCTTCGTAGCGGCGCGCCCATTCCGCCATATAGTCAAGATAATCCGCGGTGAACAAGACTTCGGTATTGGCCAGCGCCTGGGTCTTACCCCCTTCGGCGACAATGATGTCGGTCAGTTCCTGCGCACGCTCACGGATCCCAGCGGCGATTTTATGCAGCCAGATGCCGCGCTCATAGGCCGGCGTCTCTTCCCAGGCGGCCTGGGCCTGCTCTGCGGCATCAATGGCGCGGCGCACCGCTTCCAGGCCCGCGTCCGGCACCTGCGAAATAATTTCCTCCGTGGCAGGATTCAACACATCGATCCATTTCTCGCCTGCGTGAGGGACGAATTCACCATTGATGTAAAATTGTTGTTGTTTTATAGCCATGGTTTCAACCTCGATAACAATATGTGGGGTATTTGTTTCTTATTTGTATGTGCTTTTACTCTGCCGGCATCAATAATGCAAACAGGCCGCAACGGCATAAAATGGAACGGAGAGTCGGGTGAACGGAAAGGGTAAGTAAAGCGCGTTTGTTTAAATAATTAACTAAAAAAACAAGGTGTTATTTTATGGCTGGCCGCGCAGAATAGCGTATCGCCAGGCATTACGCCGTATGATAAAACCTTTTATCATAACCGGGGTAACGCTGATAAACCTTTTGCTGATTGCCGCCGGCCTATTAATGATGGCAAAAATATCAGGCAACGAGCGCTTCTCTTCACAAAGTCATCGCATTTCTCTCGGGCTTTTTTTTGCCTTCCCGAAGTGCTGTTAGCCTGAACTTACGGAAAAATTTCAGGAAAATATGATCGGCTTCACAATTTTTCCTCATAGGTAAATTGCCAGGAAAGTTAAAAAAACAAAGCTACGTAGGGTGTTTTCACCAATATGCTCGCCGGGTATTTTATTATGGTTGAACGGCATGAACTAAGCGTTTAAATAATGGGCTGGTTATAAGTTTACAAACACGACATTCCAGGAATATCTATTCTACTTGTTATTTTATTAGCCTGAAAAATAACAAGGGATTCCTGTTGAGATTATTCAATGTATTGGAATGATAAATGGAATAAAATAAATCAGCCGCTAAATCCCCCCCCTGGAAATAGCAAGGCCACTCCCGTGATGCACTGATGGAATTATCAGAACAGGCCTGATGTGGTGCTGGATGCTAGGAATATCCTGAAATTTACAAAAAAATCACACGCACATTTACGGCCATATTGGTGAAAAGGTTCTTTATTTTGTTTTGTTATAATTATTTGATTATATTGGTTGTTTTATTTTGTCTTGTTGGTTTTCTCGTGATTCCTGTGGGGGTTTTTATTGGGATTATTTCGCTGAATAAGCGGGAAATTTCACTTCTACGGCTATTTTATACCTGATAGCGGCTATACTTATACGCTGAGCGTAAAAGAATCCCGGAATTTTAAGGGATAATTCATACTTCAAACTAAAAACATAGAGATGTAGAGATTATTATGGATTCCCACGATTCGACTTTGTCTCAGACCAGTGAAACACCCCGTGCAGTAACCGTAAGGCAGCGGATTTTTTTTGTGGTACTCGTTGCGACGATGGGCGCGCTGGCATTTGGTTATGACACCGGTATTATTTCAGGGGCATTACCTTACATGTCTTCTCCCACAGCCGAAGGTGGGTTGGGGCTGACCTCGTTCACTGAAGGGTTAGTTGCGTCGTCACTGGTTTTCGGTGCGGCAATCGGTTCCTTTCTCAGCGGTTTTTTCTCCGATAAGTTTGGCCGCCGTATCACCCTGCGTAGCCTGGCCGTTCTGTTTGTTGTTGGCTCCCTGGGCACCGCACTGGCCCCTTCAGTATCGACGATGGTTGCCATGCGTTTCCTGCTCGGGATCGCCGTTGGCGGCGGTTCCTCGACCGTGCCGGTCTTTATCGCGGAGATCGCCGGGCCAAAGCTCAGGGCGCCGCTGGTAAGCCGTAATGAATTAATGATCGTCACCGGGCAGTTGGTGGCCTATGTGGTCAGTGCCTTGCTCAGCTATCTGCTGCACGATGGGCATCTGTGGCGTTATATGCTGGCGATCGCTATGGTGCCGGGCGTGCTGCTGTTTTTGGGGACCTTTTTTGTTCCGGTTTCTCCGCACTGGCTGGTGGGGGAAGGGCGCCACGAGGAGGCCAGGGAGGTGCTTCACGAGCTGCGCGAAACGCCGCATGAGGTGCAAAAAGAGCTGAAGCAGATGCGTAAACAGGCCAAAGAGGCCGAACGCGGGCCCGACGTCATGACGCTGATTCGCGAAAAGTGGGTGCTAAGGCTGCTGGTCATCGGCATTGGGCTGGGTTTTGCTCTCCAATTCACCGGTGTGAATGCCTTTATGTATTACACCCCGATCATCCTGAAGTCCACGGGCCTGGGCACCACCGCCGCCATTACCGCGACCATCGGCAATGGGGTGGTTTCCGTTATTGCCACCATCGCCGGGATTTGGGCCGTGAGCCGTTTCTCAAGACGCCATATGCTGATTACCGGGTTTTGCTTTGTCATCTTTGCGCAGCTTTCGTTGGGCGCGGTGTTGACGCTGTTATCCGCCGATCTGACGCAAAGCTTTATTGCTTTAGGCTGCATACTGATCTTCCTGTTTTTCATGCAGATGTTTATCGCCCCGGTTTACTGGCTGCTGATGTCCGAATTATTCCCCATGCAGTTGCGCGGGCGGCTGACGGGGACCGCAATTTCGCTACAGTGGATTTTTAATGCGTTGGTCGCTTTCAGCTTTCCGCCGCTGATGGCCTTTGCCGGCAGCAAAACCTTCTTCATTTTCGCGTTGATTAACGTGGGCTCTTTGCTGTTTATCATGCTGATGGTGCCGGAAACGCGCGGGAAAAGCCTGGAAGAAATTGAAACGCATATGCGCGAGAAGTATGGCGAGAACAACGATAAGGCCACTCAGGCATAGAGCCAGGGGCCGCCGTAAAAACATCGCCCGCCGCATTTGCGGCGGGCGGATGCGTACAACAATGCCCGGGTGCCCGTTTAAGCCAGCGTCTGCAACGCGGCGGCGTTAAAATCTTGCAATGCAGCGTGGTTACCCGTGTGGATTTTGACTGCCCAATGGGGATCGCTCAACAGCGCGCGGCCCACAGCGATCAGATCAAATTCGTTGCGCGCCATGCGCTCAATCAGGTTATCCAGGCTGGCGGGTTTGGCGCTTTCACCGGCAAATGCGCCCATAAAATCGCTCGACAGGCCGACGGAGCCGACGCTAATGGTGGCGGCACCGGTCAGTTTTTTCGCCCAGCCGGCAAAGTTCAACCCCTGGCTGCCGTCGATCTCGGGAAACTCCGGTTCCCAGAACCGCCGCTGCGAGCAGTGCAGGATATCCACCCCAGCGTCGACCAGCGGCACCAGCCAGTCGCTCATGGCCTCCGGCGTCGGTGCCAGACGGGCCGCATAGTCCTGCTGTTTCCATTGGCTAACGCGCAAAATCAGAGGGAAATCAGGGCCAACCGCTTGGCGCATGGCTTTTACCACCTCGGCGGCAAAACGTGAGCGCTGTTGCAAGGTTGCGCCACCGTAGCCGTCGGTACGTTGGTTGGTGCCGGCCCAGAAAAACTGGTCAATCAGATAACCGTGCGCACCGTGGATTTCCGCCACGTCAAAGCCCAGGCGTTTGGCATCCGCCGCTGCCTGCGCGAAGGCGGCAATGGTGTCGGCGATAGCTTCTTCGCTCATCGCCACGCCGCGCGGCTGGCCCGGTGCGATCAGCCCCGATGGGCTCTCCACTGCCGTATCCGGCACCCAATCCGTCTGGAAACTGATGACCGAACCGGTATGCCACAGCTGCGGCCCCATCTTGCCGCCGGCGGCGTGAACGCCATCGATAACACGTTTCCAGCCGGCCAACGCGTCCTCGCCGTAGAAAAACGGGATCTGGGCATCGTTGCGAGCTGCAGGCCGGTTGATCACCGTGCCTTCGGAGAGGATCAGGCCGACTTCGCCTTCTGCACGGCGCCGGTAATAGGCGGCGATTTTTTCGTCAGGTACGCCGTTGGCGGCAAAGGAGCGCGTCATCGGCGCCATCACGATGCGGTTTTTCAGCGCCAGACTTTTCAGGTGGAAGGGTTGAAACAGGACATCGATATCAGAGCTGACCACAGGCTATATCTCCGCATTAGATTAACAACCTACCTAGTATAGCGTCGATCGGGTTTGCCATAGGCGCGCCGCACCGGGCGGCGCACGAAACGCTACTTCACACCGCCCCCCAACGATTCCCACAGCGTGATCCGGTTTTCGAAATCGGTTTGTTGCAGCGCGACCAGATCCAACTGCGTCGACCACAGCGTGCGCTGATCGGTTAATACCGTCAGGTAATCGCCGGTGCCCACCTCATAGCTGCGGCGGGCGATGTCGTAGCTGCGCTGCGCCGAGGCGACCGCCTGCACCTGCGCGTCCATTTGCTCATTCAATGTTTCGCGGCGGGCCAACGCGTTTGCCACATCTTCAAACGCGGTCTGGATCGTCTTTTGGTAAGTGGCAATCAGGCCCTTTTTCTCTGCCTCGGCGTAATGCAACTGCGCCAGATTGCTGCCGCCGGCAAACAGCGGCAGCGTGATACTGGGCGCAAACGACCAAACGTTGGTGCCGTGGCTAAACAGGTTCGATAGCGAACTGCTGCCAACGCCGGCGCTGGCGGTCAGTGATATGGTCGGGAAAAAGTTCGCACGCGCGGCGCCAATGTCGGCATTCTCACTCTTCAAATTGTGTTCGGCTTCAATCACGTCGGGCCGCCGCAGCAACACGGTGGAGGAGACGCCGGCCGGCACCAGGGCAATCGCCTGCGGCGCCAGGTTTTCGATCGGGCCGGGCAGCAGGTTTTCTGGCACGGTTTCGCCCACCAACAGGTTGAGGGCGTTGATGTCCTGCGCGACCAGCGTTTTATCACTGGCGACGCTGGCGCGCGCCTGCTGATAGGTGGTTTCCGCTTCGCTGACGTCGGCCGCCGACGCGGTGCCGACGCCTAACTGCCGTTGGGTAATGCGCAGCGTATCCGCCGCGCTGGCCATAGTTTGCTGGCTCAACGCCAGGTTGCTTTTATCCGCCGCCAGCGTTATCCAGGCGGTGGTGGTTTCGGCAACCAGCGTAATCCGCGTATTTTGCGCCGTGGCTTCGCTGGCAAGCCAGGTTTCTTTAGCGGCGCGTGCCAGGCTGCGGTTGCGGCCAAACAGATCAAGCTCAAAGCTGCTGATCGCGCCGTCGGCTTCGGCGGAACTGCTCACGCCTTCGCTTGCCGTGCGGCTGCGGGTTTGCGTCAGCTCCGCGTCAAGCGTTGGGAACAACGCTGCCCGCTCTTCGCCGTACAGCGCACGGGCGGCCTCAATATCGGCAATCGCTTTTTGCAGATCGCGGTTGCTGACCAGCGCGCGCTCCACCACCTTGTTCAGCCGCGGGTCGGCCAGCACCTGTTGCCAGTCGCTAAGTACCGTTTTGGCATCGCTGTTGTTCCCCTGCGTGAGCCAGGTTTGAGGCACCGGCGCCGCCGGGCGCTCATAGTGCGGATCGAGCGAGACACAGCCAGCCAACAGCAGCGACAGGCTGATGATGCTCAAATGAAATACGTTTTTATGATGAAACATCCGTTATTCCTCGTTCACATGGCGGCGAGTGAAAAAGTGTTTCACCAGCACAAAGAACAGGGGCACAAAGAAAATCGCCAGCAGCGTCGCCGTCAGCGTACCGCCGATGATGCCGGTACCGATCGCGATGCGGCTGTTCGCCCCGGCACCGGTCGATAACGCCAGCGGCAAGACGCCGGCGATAAACGCAATTGACGTCATCAGGATCGGCCGCAACCGTGTTTTCGCGGCAGAAATCGCCGCCGCCGACAACGACTGGCCCTGTTTAACCGCCGCTTCGGCGAACTCGACGATCAGGATGGCGTTCTTTGACGACAGCCCGATGGTGGTCAACAACGCCACCTGGAAATAGATGTCGTTATTCAGGCCGCGCAGCGAAGCCGCGAAAGACGCGCCGAGAATACCCAGCGGGATAACCAGGATCACCGAGAAGGGCACCGACCAGCTTTCATACAGCGCCGCCAGGCACAGGAACACCACCATAATCGAAATGGTATACAGGCTGAGGGTCTGGCCGCTCGCCAACTGTTCCTGCAGCGACAGGCCGCTCCAGGCATAGTTGGAGCCTTTCGGCAGCTTCGACGCCAGTTCCTCCATCTTGGCCATCGCCGCGCCCGAGCTGTAACCGTCGGTATTTTCACCGTCAATTTCAAACGAGGTAACGCCGTTATAGCGCGCCAGGCTTTGCGGCCCGAAGGCCCAATGGGTGGTGGCAAACGCGGAGAACGGCGTCATGGTGGTTTCACCGCTGCTGTTGGTGCCGCGCACAAACCATTTGTTCAGATCCTGCGGCTGTGAGCGGAACTGGCTGTCGCCCTCGATATACACTTCTTTTACCCGCCCGCGGTCGATAAAGTCGTCCACGTAGGTGCCGCCCCAGGCGCTGCTCAGCGTGGCGGTGACGTCGCTAAGATCCAACCCCAGCGCAACGGCCTTGTTGTTATCGATATCGACTTTCAACTGCGGCGTTTCCGGCAGGTCTGCGGCGCGTACGGATTGCAATTCCGGGCTGTTATTGGCTTCGGTAATCAACTGATTGCGCATTTTCAGCAGATCGTCATGGCTGGTGCCGCCGGCCGACAGTAGCTCAAAGGTGAAGCCGTTGCTTTGCCCCATGCCCGATAGCGAAGGCGGCGTCATGGCGATGACTTTTGCATCGCGAATGTCGGCCAGCGCCTTGTTCGCAGCCTCGGCGATGGACTGGGCGGTATTTTGCGCGCCGGGGCGCAGGCTCCAGTCTTTGAGCGCCACGAAGGCCATGCCGACGTTGTCGCCGCTACCGCTGAAATTGAAGCCGGTCACCGAAAACACCACGTCGGTATTGGCTTTTTCGTGGGTGAGGAACCAGTTGGTCACCTCGCTATTCACCTGGTTGGTGCGGTTAACCGACGATCCTGCCGGCAGCGTGAACTGCACCATCACCTGGCCCTGATCTTCGTTGGGCAGGAAACTGGTGGGCATATGCATCATCAATACGCCCATGGCGGCGGCCAGGGCGGCATAAACCAGCATCATCATGGCGGGGCGGCGCAGCCCCTTTAGCACGCCGTGCTTGTAGCGGTGCTCGGTGTTGGCATAGAAGCGGTTGAACCCGCCGAAGAAACCGCGGTTGTGGGGTTTGCTATGGCGCAGCAACGCCCCGCACAGCGCCGGCGTCAGCGTTAAGGCCACCACCACTGACAGCGCCATGGCGGAAATCAGCGTCACCGAGAACTGGCGGTAAATCACGCCGGTGGAACCGCCGAAAAACGCCATCGGCAGAAATACCGCGGAGAGCACCACGGCGATCGCCACCAGCGCGCCGGAGATTTCCCCCATCGATTTTTCCGTCGCGGCGCGGGCCTTTAGCCCCTCCTCGCGCATGATTCGCTCGACGTTTTCCACCACCACGATCGCGTCATCGACCAGTAGCCCGATGGCCAGCACCATGGCAAAGAGCGTCAGGGTGTTAACGGTATAGCCAAACGCCGACAGCACGCCGAAGGTGCCCAGCAGCACAACCGGCACCGCCAGGGCAGGGATCAGCGTGGCGCGCACGTTCTGCAGGAACAGGTACATCACGGCGATCACCAGGGCGATCGCGATCAACAACGTTTCTACCACGTCCTGCACCGACAGCTTGATAAATTCGGTGCTGTCTTTCGGATAGGCCACGTCATAACCTGCCGGCATACTGCTGCGGTATTTTTCGACGGTGGCCTTCACGGCCTTGGCCGTTTCCAGCGCGTTAGCGCCGGCGGACATCATCACCGCCACCCCTGCGGCCGGGTGGCCGTTGAGGCGTGACGTCGCGATATAGTCCTGGCTGCCCATCTCCACGCGCGCAACGTCGCCGATACGCACCACGGAACCGTTGGCTTCGCTTTTCACGATAATATTGCGGAACTGCTCCGGTGTTTGCAGGCGTGATTGCGCCTGTACCGTGGCGGTAATCTGCTGGGTGGGCGAGGTAGGCGCCGTACCAATGCTGCCGGCGGACAGTTGGATATTTTGCGATTCGATGGCGGTTTCAACGTCTGAAGGCATCAGATCATAGGCGGCCAGCTTGGTGGGATTCAGCCAGATGCGCATCGCGTATTCGTTGCCGAACACGTTAAGGCTACCGACACCCGGCACGCGCGCCAACGGATCTTGCATATTACTGACCAGCCAGTCGGCAATGTCGTTGCTGGTTGCCTTATTGGTCTTGTCGTACAGCGCCATGATCATCAGGAAGTCGGACTGGGATTTGGTCACCGTTATCCCAGCTTCCTGTACTTCGGTCGGCAGGCGTGATTCCGCCTGTTGCAGCTTATCTTGCACCTGAACCTGTGCGGTATCCGGGTTGGTGCCCAGTTTAAAGCTGACCGTAATCTGCACCGTGCCGGCGGAGCTGCTGGTGGAGGTAAAATAGAGCAGGTTATCCAGGCCGGTGAGCTGTTGTTCAATTACCTGGGTGACGCTGTTTTCTATGGTTTCGGCCGAGGCGCCGGCATAGGTTGCCTTGATTCTGACCGAAGGCGGCGCAACTTCTGGATACTGCGCCACCGCCATCGAACGGATGGCAAGAATCCCGGCCATCATAATCAGCAGGGCGATAACCCAGGCAAATACCGGGCGCCGGACAAAGAAGCGTGAAAACATCAGGCCGCTCCTTCTGTTGCTGCCGGTTTAGCCGCGGGCGTTGCCGCTGCGGCGCTGACCTGCACTTCAACCGGTTTGACGGTGTCGCCCGCGTTGACTTTGCCTGTGCCTTCAACGATCACGCGATCGCCGGCCTGCAGCCCATGGGTGATCAGATAGTTGTCGCCGGCATTGGTCGCGGTGACCACGTTGCGCAATACCACTTTGTTGCTGGCATCCACGACGAACGCCGTGGCATTGCCTTTCGGATCGCGAATGATGCTTTGCTGCGGCGCCAGCACCGCGTTTTCAATCACCCCTTCATCCACGCTGGCGTGAACGAACATGCCCGGCAGCAAAACGTGCTGCGGGTTAGGGAAGATGGCGCGCAGGGTGACGGAACCCGTTGATTCATCAACCGACACTTCGGTTAACTCAAGCTTGCCTTTTTCCGGGTACACCGAGCCGTCTTCCAGCGTCAGCGTGACGTCAAGCGTGTCGCTGTTGGTGGCGAGCGCGCGTTTACGCAGTTGCAGCAGATCCACGCTGGAGCGGGTGAGGTCAACGTACATGCTGTCGAGTGCGGTAATAGTGGTCAACGCAGTGGTCTGATTGGCGGTGACCAGCGCGCCTGGCGTGACGGTGGAGATCCCGATATGCCCGGAGATAGGCGCGGTTACGCGCGTCCAGTTGAGGTTGATTTTATCGGCCTCAAGCGCCGCGGCTTTTTCCGCCACGCTGGCCTTGTCTTCGCCGCAGGTGGCGGCGGCATCATCGGCATCCTGTTTGGATACGCCTTGTTCTTTCACCAGGATCGCATAGCGTTTGGCTTTTTGGCAGTCGGCAATCACCAGCGCCTTGGCGCTTTGCAGTGCGGCGGCGGCCTGATCGTAAGCGGCCTGATAGCTTGAAGGATCAATCTGGTACAGGGCTTGCCCGGCCTTGACCTCATCGCCTTCTTTAAACAGACGGCGTTGAATAATGCCGCCGACCTGCGGCAGCACGCTCGACGTCAAGGTTGCGGTGGTGCGGCCGGTTAGATCGCTGGAATAGGTGAAAGGTTGCGCTTTTAACGTGACCACGCCAACCTGCGGCGGCGCGGTTTTTTCCAGCGTGGTGGCGTCATGGCAGCCGGCTAATCCGAACAGGGTCAATATACATAAAATGCGTAATTCCATAGCAGGGGTCCAAATTAATAGTGGAGAATTATTTCCGGTGTGCAATGCTTCCAATGACAGCGTGTTTATCCCAATAAGTAATATCCGGAGAGCATAATTCCTCCGGATGACGTTTTAAGAATGGTTGGGTTAAAAAACACATCTCCGATTAAGTTTCATCAATACTCTTCCCCACCAAGCTGGATTTCTTGCACAGTTTTTGGCGTTTTGGGACGATGTCTTCATTACGCATTTTTCTCTCGATTGCTTTGGTGGGTATTCTTACATAATGATTTGTTCGGCTTTTTTCAGTTTTCCTCAGCGTGGAAAACGGTATTGGCCAGAAAAAATCAAGATATATCTCAGCTCGGATGGGGTCAAGATAGAAGGTTCATAAGTTGTTTTGTGGTAACTGATTGTATTATATGTAAATTATAGAATAATGGGGGCAATGTGAAGGCGCTGGCTTGTTCGTCCGGGGCGAAAGAGTGAATGTTTAATATATTGTTTTTATTGTTTTTTTATGGGGGCACCACCTATGGTGGTTAGAATATAAAAATTGAAGTGTAAAAAAATCGAAATAATTAAGTAACGGCATGCGTCTGTGTAAAAGATATATGACAATTGTTGCTCGCTACTATTTTGTTTTTAATTTTAAAAAAACATGCTTTGTTTCATGTGTTGATGAAAAACGTAATGATGAGACGAAAAATTACATATTATTGGCGATAATTTAATCTTGGCTGGAGTAAATATGAATAACTGTGCCCGCCGCAGCGTCGTTGCTGCGGCTTTGTTTATATTCAAGAGGGGCGATTACAGGCGCGTAATCACCTGCTCTTGTGCAAGACGTGATTTTGGTAATTTTGCATTAAAATCATTGCCGTCATGGTAACCCACCGCGGCAAGCACCACGCTGGTCAACTGCTTTTCTTCCAGCCCCAGTGCAGAGTCCAGTTTATCGGCGAAGAACCCTTCGATCGGCGTCGCATCCAGCCCCATGCTTGCCGCACCCAGCAGCAGGAAGCCCAGGGAAATATATGCCTGGCGAGCCATCCAGTCACGCTGTTGCTCCGGGGTATTGCTGTTACGGTTTACAAAATAGCGGCGGCCTTTATCCTGATTTTGCTCCTGTTCTTCACTGGCAAAGCGTCCGTCCTGTTTCTCTTGTGCCAGAAGGTTTTTCAGATGCGCTTCGGTTATTTTCGTATGGGTAGTGAAAACCACCACCATAGCGGATTTTTTGATCTTGTTGTGGTTCGCTTCGGTGACGGCAGGCAAAATTTTCTCTTTCGCTTCGTCGGATACCAGAGCGAAGAAATGCCAGGGCTGCGAATTCACCGAAGACGGGCTATAGCGCAATAAATCAAAAAGCTGTTGTTCCTGCTCCGCAGTGAGCGTTTTCGTTTCATCGTAAAGTTTGCTGGCGTAGCGGGTGCGCAATACTTGATCGATGCTCATGGATAAACTCCTTGTAAACCCTGTTGCAATGAGGGTTATTGATGGCGAATTTAAGCCGGTTTCAGGGAAACTGACGCTGTACTTATAGTAAATTATCGCCGCCGCAGGCGACAGGGGTACCGGCCAGCTTTACTGCTGTTTTCACCCTGCGCACCATTTATGCTCCATCAGAGGGAATCGGTTGCACTAAAAACGCGCTTGCCGGCAGTGTTCCTCGATGCGTTATCTTGTTAATAATGAATGCGCATTGGTTAACATTTTGTTTTTTCATGGCTAATTCTAAACGGGTTAATCATGGCATTGTTATTGCTTTGTAACAGCGTTGGCAGAAGCTTCCCTGTTGATTGGTGTATGCATTCTGGCGGCAGTAACAGCACGAAATAAAGACATGAACATGGCAAAGATGCCCCTGTAGCTCATAAGAGCTTAGGGGTTTTTTTTTGCCTTCAATAATCCCGGTAATCCTGTGTACTCCGGGAAACTGGCTGTTTTATACACAAACATCAAGGGGAAATAAGATGAGTAATATGACAATGGTTTCTGATGTGCAGTATGAGCCGATCCCTGTCGCTGAACTGGCGCCTTGGGCGCTTTTCGCCACGTTGCTGGTGCTGCTGGCGATTTATTTCGTTGGCGCGGAACAAGGGGCGACATCGATGTTTTCCGGTACGCAGGTGCATGAGTTTTTCCACGATGCGCGCCATTTACTGGGTTTCCCTTGCCACTGAGGAGTGCGCCATGATTGGAAAGTTATTATTCAGGGGGATGATTGCCGGCATTGTGGCCGGCGCCATCACCTTTGTTTTTGCCCATCATTTTGCGGAACCGCAAGTGGAGCGCGCTATCGCGTTTGAAGAGCATGGCGGTGGGCATGCCCATGGCGGTGACGCACATGCCCATGCCCATAGTCATAGCCATGGCGACGATAGCGAAGGTGATGGAGAAGCGTTCAGCCGCCAGACGCAGTCCGGGGTGGGCTTGCTGGCGGGGATGATGCTGATGGGCGCGGCGCTGGGCGGTGGGCTGGCGCTGGTCTGGGCGTTCAGCTATCAGCGCGTTGGGCCATTTGGCCCACGCACGCTGGCGTTGCTGTTAGCCCTGGGGGGCTTTCTGGCGTTGAGCGTGATGCCGGGGATTAAGTATCCGCCTAATCCGCCGGCGGTCGGAAACCCCGACACCATTGGTTATCGCACGGCGCTCTACTTCATCATGCTGCTGGTATCCGTCGGCATTATTGCCGTTTCTGCGTGGTGCGCCCGGCGCTTGCTTCCGCGCCTTGGCGGTTGGAATGCGGCGCTGTCGGCTTGCCTGCTCGGCGTTATCTTGTTGCTGGCGGCTTGCGCGCTGTTGCCGGCGATAAATGATGTGCCGGAGACGTTTTCAGCCGATTTGCTCTGGCGCTTCCGCCTGTCCTCTATTGGCATTAGTTTTGTGCTGTGGGCGGGGATCGGTGTGATGTTTGGCGCGCTCGCCGAAAACATGCTGCCAGCACGCCGGCAGCGCATGTCTTTCGGGCATGGTTGAAGCGATGCCGACATTATTGACCCTGATATGCCAGGGGGAAACCGCAGCGGCCAGGCGTTCGCGGTTTCCCCTGGATGAACCGCTGGCGGCGCAGGTGCCGCCGCAGATACAGCATCTACCGCAGGCGGCGTATCAGGCGGTGTGGTGTGCGCCCCAGTTGGCCGCCCGGCAAACCGCCCAGGCGCTAGGGTTGCACGCCAACGTAGACGAAGCCCTAAGGGACTGTGATTACGGCACCTGGGCGGGGTTGCCGTTGATGCAGGTGATGGCCGAGGATAGCCACCATTTTGCGGCCTGGTTGGAGGGGGGCGCGCCGCCGGGCGGCGAGTCGGCCGGGCAACTGATCGCGCGTTGCAACAGGTGGCTGGCGCAGCGGATGAATGCCGGCGGCCGGCACTGCGCGGTGGTTCCCGCCGCCGTGATCCGCGCCATAGCGGTCGGTTTGCTGGGCGCGCCGGTTCAGGCGCTCGCACGGCTTGATATTCATCCGCTGAGTATCAGCGAGCTGAGTAGCGACGGCCGCCGCTGGCAGCTATGCCAACTGGGCCGGCGCGTTGATTAGCGCCTGATGAGCCGCTCCCCCACGTTGGCGATGGGCTTTTTTACGTTACGCGACCGGTGACGGCGCATCGGCATCAGCGGTATTGCTCAAACTCAATGGCCTGTCTGACCTGCAAAAGCGCCGTGCGCAGGTTGTCGATGGAGACGGAGCCCAGCGCAATCCGTATCGCCTGCGGCACGTTCGCGGCGGTAGTGAAGGGCTCGGCGGTCGAGACTGAAATGTGGCTGTTCATTAATTCCCGAACCACGCGGTCGGCTCTGCTGTCTTCCGCGAGCGGGAGCCAAAGAAAATACGAAACCGGGTGGGCGATACAGGGGAGTGCGCCGAGGCTTTCTCTCGCCACAACCTGGCGCCGGCGCGCGTCGCGCCTTTTGAGCGTTTCAAACCGCGCCACGGTGCCATCCTGGATCCAACCGCAGACCAGGGCCGTCATGAGGGAAGGCGTATTCCAGGTGGTTGCCCTTATTGCCCGCTCAAGCGCCGGCCGATATTGATTTGGGCAGATCACGCTACCCACACGTAATCCAGTGGCGATATTTTTCGAAAAACCGGTGACATAGACGGTTCTTTCCGGCGCATAAAAAGCCACGGGTGGGGGTGGGCGCCCGATTAAATACGCATACGCAGCATCTTCTATGATGAGCAGATCATGCTGGCGGGCAATGTTTGCCAGTTCCTTCCGCTGCCCATGATTGAGCACCCAGCCCAGTGGATTGTGCAGCGTGGGCATGGTGTAAAGCGCACGAACATGGCGTTTTAGACAAAGCTGGCGGAGCGCACCCAAATCCGGGCCTTCGGCGTTGTATGGGATGGCAATCAGCTCAAGATGATAGAGCGCTGCAAGCGCTTTAAAACCGGGATAAGTCAGTGCATCAACCGCCACCACATCGCCGGGGCTGAGAAGCCCCATCACGGTGATGGCAAGCCCGTGCTGGGCACCATTGACGATCAGTACATTTTCGGCATTTGGCACAAAGCCATTGCCGGCAAAATGACGGGCGATAATCTCCCGTTCCGCCTGCCGCCCGGCATGAGGCTGATAGCGGAGATGTGATTCAATATCGCCCACGGTCGAGACTTGCCGGAGAGCGTCGCGCAGCAATTCCCCCTGTCCGGGCAGGGAAGGGTAGTTGAAGTTCAGATCCAATACGTCGGTTGCTACGGCGTGTTGATCCACACCGTGCCCCATTGGCAGCGAAATTTCCCGGACAAACGTTCCGCGCCCGGTTTCGCCGCTGACCAGCCCCATTGCTTCCAACTCGGCATAGACGCGGGTCGCCGTCGCCAGCGATATGTGCGCTTCGCACGCCAGCCGCCGGTGGGTGGGCAACTGGGTGCCTGCCTGAATCTGCCCAGAGCGGATGGCCTGCGCGTAGTTATCGACGATGGCTTTGTAGCGCGCCTTCATGAAATGTATCCATGACAATAATTTGATTGTATTAGATTGAGCAGATTAACATCGACCCATTGATAGCTCAAATCTTCATGACATACAGATACAGTGAGGTAAGCGTGGTTAATCCAGTGGTCGATAAAACAGGGCCGGGGGCGCTATCCGGTTGGCTTAATGGTTTACTGGGCGTACTGATTTTTAGCGGTTCGCTGCCGGCAACCCGTATTGCCGTACTTGATATGGATCCCTTCTTTCTGACTTTCCTGCGGGCCGCTATCGCTGGCGTCCTTGCGGCCATGCTGATCTTTGGTTTTCGCGAGAAGCGCCCGCATCCGGCGCAGATTGGCCCACTGCTGATTGTCTCACTGGGCGTGATCATTGGATTTCCATTGCTGACGGCGATGGCGTTGCAGCATATCACCGCTGCACACTCCATTGTCTTTCTGGGGTTGTTGCCGCTCACGACGGCGATCTTTGGCGTGCTTCGCGGCGGAGAACGCCCGCGTGCGGCTTTCTGGCTGTTTTCTGTGCTTGGCAGCCTTCTGGTGGTGGGATTCGCACTTTCGCAAAGTGCCTCGGTCTCACTGACGGGGGATCTGTTGATGCTCGCGGCGGTTATCGCCTGTGGTCTGGGTTATGCCGAGGGTGCCAAACTGACCCGCCAGTTAGGCGGTTGGCAGGTCATCAGTTGGGCGCTGATTATTTCGCTGCCATTTATGCTGATAGCCGTGTTTATCACGCAGCCTGCGTCTTTCAGCACCATCGGTACTTCCGCATGGCTTGCGTTGGGCTATGTGTCTATCTTCAGCATGCTGATCGGTTTCATCTTCTGGTACAAAGGGCTTGCCGCCGGCGGTATCGCCGCCGTAGGCCAATTACAACTGCTGCAGCCGTTCTTCGGGCTTGCATTGTCCGCCACGCTGTTGCACGAAACCGTCAGCCCCCTGATGCTTGCCATTACGCTTGGCGTTATTCTGTGCGTGATCGGATCGCGCAACTTTGCGCGTTAGCTCACCTATCATACCGTGCCGTACAATGGCACATCGCCGCTACTTTTACAGGAATCAACGATGTTTAAAGGTCTTAGTGCTTTTCCGCTCACACCGTTGGTCGGTGGTGAGGTTGATGAAAAATCGTTTCTTGCGCTGATCGAAAATCTGGCCGGTGCCGGGGTGGATTCCATTGGGGCGCTAGGCTCAACGGGCAGCTATGCCTATCTGACGCGTGAGCAACGATTTCATACGACGCAACAGGCGGTCAGCGCGGCAGCGGGGATCCCGGTGATAACCAGCATTGGCAGTGTCAGCGCGGAAGAGGTGCTAAGGCTGGCGGAGGATGCTCAAAAAGCCGGCGTGAGCGGCGTTCTTCTGGCCCCGGTTTCCTATCAACCGTTGACCCATGATGAAGTTTTCTCGCTGTATGAGCGCGTGAGCCGCGAACTGTCCGTTCCGCTCTGTATCTATGACAATGTGGCGACGACCCGGTTTGAATTTACGGACGAGCTGCTGATTGCGTTATCCAGGCTCAATGCTATCGGCTCGATCAAACTCGGCGATCTCCCGGCCGATCGCGATGCGGCCAGGGAACGCGTCAGAAGGCTAAAAGCGCGCGTTTCTGACGGTGTCACTATCGGGATCAGCGGCGATGCTCAATCTGCGGCAGGGTTGATTGCTGGTTGTGATGTTTGGTACTCCGTGCTCGGGGGGCTTTTCCCGCACTATGCCCTGCGCCTGACAGAAGCGGCATTACGCCAGGATGAGAGTGAAACGCATGAGCTGGATGTGGTGTTGGCGCCATTGTGGGCATATTATCGCCGCCACGGTAGCCTGCGGGTGATCGCCACGGTGGCGGAGATCCTGGGGGTTGTTTCGATGCCGTGTCTGCCGTTTCCGCTACAAACATTGAGTGGCAAAGAGCGGGATGCGTTGCAACAGACGCTGGAATCACTGCATTTTCTGGCCTGATAGCAGGTTTTGTTGTAAACGCTTTTGCCGGTTGCTGCAGCGTCCGGCGGGGGTATTCCCGTGCGCTAAAAGTGTACAAGAAATAACATTAACGCTCCGATTATTTTTCTTGTTTATTATCTGATAATTTTGCAACAGATTCATTCTCTACAATCCGGTGGGGCACAACGAATTTCATTCCATGAGATTTCTTTCCGTTTATCTGTTCCACAAGATGTTTCAAACTATATTTCGCCAATAAATCAACATTTATATCTATAGTTGTAATGTATGGATGAGATAATGTAGAGAATATTGTATTGTTAAAACTAATGACGGATATATTCTGTGGGACAGCGTAACCAATATATTCAAGATGCTTGATGACTTTAAACGCAAGGAGATCTTCAATAATAACTACAGCAGTAGCTTTGGTTTCCTTTAGAATACTGCCAATGTTTTCTAAATCTTGGGGTTTTTCAATGTCAATTGCATCAAAAGGGATAAGATCTTGCATCAGCAAGGCTTTTTGATAACCAAAATATCGTTCAAAATGAACATTTTCTTTTATTCTGTTTGTGATGAAAAGGATTTTTTTATGACCATTTTTTATGAGGTAATCTGTCGCATGCTTGCCTAATAACTGGTTATCATTATCAACATAGGTAATGCTGTCTTCATTTTTACATGGCATACCTGTCAACGTGAAATTGAATTTATTTTTGTGCAAATACTCAATGACAGGATCCTCTATATTTGAATAAAAGAGAATAAAGCCGTCAACCTGTTTTTGATCATGCATCCGTTTTACATTCAATAACAGCTCATCAAAATTTTTTGACACGGCCAAAGCCACTGAAAGCCCAAATTTCTGGGCCTCGGTATTTACTGATTCAATAAACTCGAGAAAGAAAGGGATACTCATTTCTTCTCTTGATTTTAACGGTGGCAAGATTATCGCAATGGCATTTGCTTTCCCTTTTCCTAAGCTTCGCGCCGTTGAGTTAGGGGTGTAACCCAAATCCTGCATAATCCTGTTAACTCTTTCTTTCGTTTTTTCTGAGATATTGGCGCTATCGTTGATCACTCTGGATACTGTCGATGTGGCTACACCGGCCTTGAGCGCGACATCCTTAATCGTGATTGCCATTTAAATCGTTCCCCTAAAAAGATATCCAGCTCAACAACAATGGGTTAAACGATCAAGCTTAACAAACTTATTAAAAAAGTAAAGTTAGCATATAACCATATAAAAACAATGACATACAAAAACGCACTCCAAACACCCTGTTTGTCTCTACCACACTGAAACGCATCAGCCACCCACCATTTATGTGAGTAAAATCACATTCCTTAAACAATTCACTTTACCAAGGTTGGATAGCTATTATCATCCAATGCAAGCGGTTGCATTGATATTGCATTAGTTTGCATTAATACAAGAAAACAGATTGATTACTAAGGGGAAATTATGAGTGTTGTTCTGGCAAGAATTGATCAACGTTTGATTCACGGCATCGTTGTGACTCAATGGACTGGTTTTACAAAAGCAAAAAGGTTGATGGTTGTAGATGACGAAATCAGCCAGGATGAAACGCAAAAAGAAGTTATGCGGATGAGTAAACCGGTGGGTACCAATATGTCAATTATAGATACAACCACCGCGATAAATAATTTTAAAGGCGGGAAATATGATGGGCATAACGTATTTCTTATTGTGAACACGCCTGAAACATTATTGCGACTGGTTGAGGGTGGTGTAAAAATTCCTAAAATTAATATAGGTATTATATTTGATGGCGAGGGTAAAACCACATTGAAGAAAATGGTCTCCGTCAGCCCTAAAGAAGTCGAAGATTTGAAGAAGTTATCTTCACTTGGCATACCGGTAACTTTTCATTTTGTGCCAAATGATGCAGAAGAACCATTAGAAGCCTATATTAAATAGCAAAGGTGAGTAAATGGACATCATACAGGCCGTATTAATAGTGGCTTTAGCTTTCTGGATTGTTATCGACCAACAAGGGTTATGCCTGAGCACTTGGTTCCCAATAATGGTTTCTTTCTTTTCAGGCCTAATACTGGGGGATATGACAACTGCCATGATGATTGGCGGTACTTTTCAATTGATGTCGTTGGGTGTGGCGAATATCGGAGGTTCGTCCGTTCCAAACTGGGGCCTGGCAACGCTGGTCGGCATTTATGTGGCGATGAAATCCACAAGCAACATTGATGAAGCAAAGGCCATCGCTTTAGCTGTAGGCGTGCCCGTGGGTATGTTGGGGATCCAACTGGATGTACTGGCAAAGTTGCTGAATACCTACGTAGCAAATGCTGCCCAAAAAGCTGCCAACAATAAAAAATATCATAAAATGAATATGATATTCTGGGTAGGGCCGTTAATCTTCGGATTATCTACTGCCATCCCGGCTGCATTATGCGTTATTTTTGGTGACACGATCGTCAGAATGGTTTTATCAATCGTTCCCCAATGGTTTACGGATGGGTTGTCGATCGCAGGGAATATATTGCCTGTTGTAGGTATCGCGCTACTTCTTCAGGTAATGCCTGTGAAAAAGTATTTAAGTATGCTGCTGATTGGGTTTGTTGTCTCAGCGTATCTGAAGTTACCGATACTGGGTATTTCGGTACTTGGTTTTGCATTTGCATATTATTACTTTACTCAAAAAATGGCTGAACCCGATCAACAGTCAGCTAATCTAAAGACAACTCCGGCAGAGGGAGGCGATGACTTTGATGAATAGTCAATGCAATTCAGATTCAGAAAGTGCTGAAAGAAAAGAAATTGTCTTAACAAAAAAAGATATTAACAAAGCTGCGTTAAGATATATGTTTATGGCGTGCAATATATTCAACTATCAGACACAGCAAGGTCCTGCTGTTGTGTATGGTTTACAAAAGGCACTAAGAAAAATTCATCGTAATGATGAAGATTATATTGCATCACTGAATAATCATTTTAAATACTTTAACACTACCACCTGGATGGCTAACCTTTTACTCGGTGCAAGTTTAGCTATGGAAGAAAAGGATGGGCGGTCGTCTTTAAATGCCGTCCAGGCTTTTAAAACCGGCATGATGGGGCCTCTGGCTGGTGTGGGCGATACGCTCATTTGGGTTTTGTACCCTACGATTATGGGGTCTATTGCTGCATATATGGGGCTGGAAGGCAGCCCGGTTGGTGCGGTGATCTGGCTTTGTCTCAACATGATATTTCTTGTGTTCCGCTTCAAACTATTTCATATCGGATATAGCTCCGGGTTGAAGCTCGTGACCGCCTTAGGGAATAAGCTGACTATATTTACCGAAGCGGCATCAATAATGGGGTTGACGGTCGTTGGGGCCTTAATTCCAGCCGTTGTGAAAGTTAACGTGGGGCTAACCTTTACTTCCGGAGAAATATCATTACCGATTCAGTCTGAAATCTTAGATAAGATTATGCCATCGCTTATCCCAGCGGCATTAACATTAGTTGTATTTAAACTAATATCATCTAAAAAAATCAGCATAATGAATATTATATTTCTTGTGATTGGAGTGGCGTTACTGCTCTCATATTTTGGCATTTTGAAAGTTTAAAGAGAAGATGAAAATGAGGAAAATAATCATTGCCACACATCATCGGCTGGCTGAAGGCATGAAAGATACGGTAAAATACGTGCTGCCAGATACTGCGGATATTATCGCTATTTCCGCGTATTTAACAAATAAGCCTATTGATGAAGAAATCTCATCTGTACTTGCGGACGTTAACTTTCAGGAAGATGAAGTCATTGTCTTTACAGATATGTTAGGAGGCTCTGTTAATCAAGCATTTGCCCGGTATCTTAACAACGATAACTTGCATATCATTACCGGGGTTAACTTACCGGTTATTATGTCAATTTTGTTTGACCTTAATGAGGGGTTTATTGACCGGGATGCAATCAGAGAGGCCGTTAATGAGGCCAGGGAGCAACTTATTTATGTGAATGATTTTGTCGCTACAGCACCTGCTAATGATGAAGGGGATGAATGATGAGTGAGCGCTGGTGGAAACAATGCGTTGTATATCAGGTATATCCTCAAAGCTTCAAAGACTCAAATGGTGATGGCATCGGTGATTTAGCGGGGGTGGTTGAAAAGTTACCTTATATCAGTGAATTAGGTGCCGATGTTATTTGGCTTAACCCTATCTATGAGTCACCTCTCATTGATAATGGCTATGATATTTCTGATTATTATAATATCAATCCAATTTTTGGCTCGTTGGCTACTTTTAAGCAATTACTAAAAGCTGCACATGACCTGAATATAAAAATCATCATGGACCTGGTAGTCAATCACACCAGTGACCAGCATTATTGGTTTCAGGAATCCAGAAAAAGCAAATCTAATCCGTACGCAGATTTTTATATATGGAAGGACCCTGCAGAAGATGGGTCTCCCCCCACCAATTGGGGTGCGACTTTTGGCGGTTCCGCTTGGGAATATGTACCCGAGCGGAATCAATATTACCTGCATCTCTTTGCTAAAGAACAACCAGACTTAAACTGGGAAAATCCGGCAGTAAGAAAAGAAGTCTACAGGATAATGAAGTACTGGCTGGATATGGGTATTGACGGTTTCCGGATGGACGTAATCAGTCTAATCAGTAAAAGGCCCGATTATCCTGACGCACCCAGCGATGCCATCTATAGTAAGTCATACTACACCGGTGCGTCCAATGGCCCACGTGTCCATGAATTTCTACAGGAAATGCACCATGAAGTATTGAGTCAGTACAGTTGTATAACTGTTGGCGAGACGCCTAACACAAACAGTACACAAGCGTTATTATACACTTTACCAGAGCGTAAAGAGCTTAATATGATTTTCCAGTTTGACCACATGCATCTGGACTATGGTAAATATGGAAAATTTTCTGATGTTCGTTTCAAAATGAGCGATCTCAGAGCCACAATGACTGAATGGCAACAAAAGCTTGATGCTGGTTGGAATTCATTGTACTGGAGTAATCATGATCAGCCCCGTGCGGTAACCCGATTTGGGAATGATGGGCAGTTCAGAACAGCGTCGGCCAAGATGCTTGCGACATTATTACATATGATGAAAGGGACTCCCTATATTTACCAGGGGGAAGAGCTGGCAATGCGTAATGTTCCTATAGACGCTATAGAAAAATATAAGGACATTGAAACATTATCTGTTTACGAATCGTTTAAAAATGCCGGTCTTGATGATGATTATATAAAAAAGGCAATTTATTTAAAATCACGAGACAATGCCCGCGTCCCCATGCCTTGGGATGCTACTGAAAAAGCGGGCTTTACGACCGGGGAACCCTGGATAAATTTTTCTCCTGATAATGCGTTTATCAATGTCAAGGATGCTTTGAATGATGAAAACTCTGTTTTTTATCATTATAAGGAATTAATAAAAATCAGGAAAACGTATCCTGTTGTCGTGGATGGCAGATATGAATTAATAAATGATACGGATTCTGATGTTTACGGCTATATCAGGGTTTTGAGGGAAGAGATGCTGGTTGTTATCTGCTCTTTCTCTGAGAATAAGGTAAATTATATATTACCTGAACACTTGTTAACACACAGTGCAAAACTTCTGTTATCAAACTACGCGGGTTCTCAAGAATTGCTTGTTCAGAAACTGGAGTTACGGCCATACGAGGCACTGATTTATCATTGTATAATGTGAGTCTTCTCCCGAACGGTGAGTGATTTGTCGCAGCAGATGCGCATCTGCCCGAAAAGGAATAATAGGGTGGTGGCGTTCATTCTGCGGGCTCACGATGGGGTGTTTTACCGATGAATTTTGCAGGTTGCCAGCGCCAGGTAGCTAAAAATTTAGCTGGTCGACAGAATGTCGACCAGCTTGTTGTTCAATGCAGAAAGAGACGCTATCAGCACCGCAAAAATACCCGCTAAGGCGGCGCTAATATCCTGCGGCGTTGCCGCTTCCGGCTGTTTGAAATATTGACGTTTCATCTATGATTCAGCGGGGAATGCGTCATTCAGTAATTGCACGGCATTGCGTAGAGCCTGGTCCGCTTTAGGCAGTAGCCTGGCAAACAAATGCCATACGTGGAACACACCTGCAACTTGAAGTAGGAAGGGGATAAAATAGATTCTCTGTTTGGGTGTAACCGATGCGGTAAGTGTCAAGATAGTTGGCACCCCCGGTTAATTTAGGCTGCCTGTTTTTCCCGCTCTGGATTCAACATTACCTCGCCTATCGGTTGCCAGTTCCGTGTCCTGCCAGACCAGCGTTCAGGTCGTTGCGCTTTTGCCATCTGGTACACGTCATCCCGCTTCTTCAGCACCGTGCCATCTTCACCACGGTGCCGTTGGCCTGGCGTTACATACCTGATGCCGCTATGTCGATGCGTTTCGTTATACCACCGGGTAAAACTCTCTACCCATTCACGCGCATCATCTAACTTGTCGAACCCCGATGACGGCCACTGCGGCACATATTTCAGCGTCCTGAACAGCGACTCCACATAGGCATTATCGTTACTGACCCTTGGCCGGCTGTGAGATGGCGTTATTGCCAACTCATGCAGCTTCATCTGCAACGTCTGTGACTTCATCGCCGCCCCATTATCCGCATGCAGCACCGGCGGACATTGCCAGCATCCTTCCCGACGTACCGTGCGCTGTATCAGGGCGGCTGCCTGCTCGCCACTTTCTGCTTCATGCACTTCATATCCCACGATTTTTCGGCTGAAGAGGTCTTCCACCAGATACAGGTAAAACCAGCGTCCCTTCACGGTTGACGGGAGCCATGTGATATCCCATGTCCACACCTGATTCGGCCCACTGGCCTGCCAGGTCGTTGCCGGGGTGACTTTCTGTGCCGCTCGCTGTCGTCCCCTGCGATGCGCTTCTCCATGCCGACGCAGCACACGGTAGAAGGTTGATTCACTCGCCAGATAAATCCCGTTATCAGCCAGCTCCGGCACGATTTGTGACGGGGGCAGGCTGGCATACGCGGGTTGATGGCACACCGCCAGTATCTGTTGCTCTTCTTGCGCACTTAGCCGGTTCGCCGGCGAGGGTCTGACTGAGCTGGCACGCTTGTCCTCCATCGAGATTTGCCAACGCCGCCATGTCCGTTCACTTAATCCGGCTTCAGTGAGCGACACCGACAACCGAGCGCCTGACACCATCGCTTCGCGCACATAACCCACCAGGACCTGTCGCTCTGTGCCGGATGTCAGTCGTCCTCGTCGGTTTCCCCGTAGAAGTCCCGCAACTGCTTTCGGAGCACCAGTATCGCTGCCGCCTCCGCCAGCGCCTTTTCCTTACGAACCAGTTCGCGTTTCAGTTGCTTGACTTCTTTCTGGCTTTGTCTGAGCGCGGCTTTATCATTAGGCGAAGATACCTGCAAAAATCCTTGTTTCCACTGACTAATCTGCTCAGGATAAATCCCTTTCTTACGGCAGTATTGCGCCAGTTCCGCTTCACTGAGTGTGGCGGTTTCGATAATCACTGCCAGCCGGGCATCGGCTGACCATTGGTCTGTGGTTTTGTCTGCACCCGGCACCGGTATTCCCTCTGTTTTCGCCTTGTTACGCCAGTTATAGAGGGTAGCTTCTGATATCCCTTCCATCTGTGCAACTGCGGTGACGGTCATGTTGTAGGGCGGCAGTAATTTAGCCAGTGCGGCTGATTTACGTTCTGGTGAAATACGTTTCACGATCGGGTCCCATCTTGTCATTAGTGTTTTCGATAGGGGGTGCCATCTATCCTGACAGAGGGGGGATGGGAAAGCGTATAAAATGAAGCTATGATCGTTGTTGATATGCAAAACGGCGTATTCGCTACGCCGCGCCATGACCGGGAAGGTAAAGCTAATTTGATCAATCAGCTGATAGCAGCGGCGGGTCGGACGATATTTATTCAACATATTGAAGGCGAAATGGTCGAAGGCAGCGAGTTATGGCAAATTTTGCCGGAGCTTGAACAGCCGAATGGGGCGATTTATGTTAATAAAACGGCGTGTGATGCCTTCTGGAACACGAAACTGACAGATGTATACTTAGCCAACTGGGCACCAATAACTTCGTAATCTGCGGCTGCGCGACGGATTATTGTTTAGATACGACAATAAAAGTCGGCGCCAGCCAAGGTTATGCCATTACCGTCGCTTCCGACGCTCATACAACCTCAAACCGAATTTATGCGACGGCGCCACAGCTGATTGGTCAGCATAATGAGGTGTGGGCGGCGCTGAGTATTCCGGGGAATCCTGCTATAGCTATCATGTTTATGTCCTTTGTGTGTTATTTATTTAATCCTGATTTCCAGAGTGTGCGTTCCACGGCGTTCTGCCATTCACGCCAGCGCTTTTGTAAACGCCCATGGCGTTCCATATTCGGACGGAACTGAGTATGTTGAGAAAGTAAAGGGCGAAGCTCGTCAGACGTTGAACCATCGAGGGCTTTTCTGGCCAACAGTGCGGCGCCAATGGCAGAAAGTTCAGCAATATCGCTGCGCATTACCGGGCAGCCGAGCAGATCTGCCTGGTATTGCATTAACCAGTTATTTTTTGTTGGTCCGCCATCAACCATCAGTGCATTCAGGGTAAAATCTGAATGCTGACGCATCGCGATGACGACATCGGCAATTTGGTAGGTGATGGATTCCAGTGCGGCGCGAATCAGATGCGCCCGTTTTATCCCCCGGCTTAAGCCGCAAATTAACCCCCTGGCGTTCTCGTCCCACCAGGGTGCCCCAAGGCCCGTGAGCGCGGGAACGAAATAGACCCCCATCGTCGATTCGACGGAAGCCGGCAACGTGCTTAATTCGTGTGATAATTCATCGGCGGGGAGTTCGCTTAACCCCGTGCTGTCTGCCATCCATGCCACGGCATCGCCAGTATGTGGGATATTGCCTTCAAGGCCATAGACGATTTCATTGCCATCATGCCAGGCGATAGTGGTTGCAAGCGAATCAATATCACACTGAGCGGATTTAACCGGCGCCATGACAGAGGAACCGGTGCCATAGGTGGCTTTAACACAACCGAGTTCCCCTAAGGCATGGCCAAATAAAGCGGCATGAGAATCGCCGATCATCGCAAGCACGGGGATATTGTCAGGAATGCCGCTTAATCCTTTGGTAACGCCAAAATGGCTGCTGGAGGGTTTTACTTCAGGTAATGCAGCTTCCGGGATCTGAAAAATGGAGAGCATTTCAGGATCCCATTCACCGGTATGAATATTCAGTAGCTGGGTTCTTGAGGCGTTAGAATAATCGCAGTAAAAAGATTTCCCTCCGGTCAAGTTCCAGAGTAGCCAGGCATCAATGGTACCAAGGCAAATTTCGCCTTTTGCGGCAAGCGAGTAACCATTCGGTGTCGAATCCAGTAGCCAGCGCATCTTGGAACCTGAAAATAGCGGGGCGACGGGGAGGCCGGTGGCGGATTTTATATTTTTTTCGAGCTGATCTTTACGAATGCTCTCGCAATACTCTGAGGTTCTGGAACATTGCCAGGTTATTGCCGCGTTTAGCGGCTTGCCATTGCCGCGATACCAGCCAATGGCCGTTTCACGCTGGTTGCTGATGGCCAGTGCGGCCACTCTTTCTGAACCGACAAAATCAATCGCCTGGGCAATGACTTTCGTTGATGCCGCGATCAGCATCTCTCCTGATTGCTCTATCCATCCTTCGCGTGGGGTTTGGATCGATAATGCCTGAGAGAATTTACACAAGACGTTACCTTCGCCGTCCAGGGCCACGGCTTTGGCGTTTGTGGTTCCCTCATCAAGGGCAATAATAATATTATTTACAGCTGACATAGGTTTTCTCCAAATCATATTTGAATTGTTAATGTCAGTCAGCTTCGCTGGCTGTCGCCCTTGATGTTTTTAATGAATATATATTCAGTGGCGATTGTGTATAATTGTCAGGGCCGGAGACCCGGTTACGACAAACATCCCTGTTTGTCTCGCCTCAATCGTTCGCCCTTGGATGATTGCCCTGTCAACGGTGCCTTGCTCGGCAGGCCAAGACGCTCGCTGGAGGTCAAAACCCGAACCTATTGTCACCGGGTAATCTTGTTATTTTTTTGCCTGCGCCTGAAGCAGGGCGGTGGCATTTTTCACGATGCCGGCGGCATCTATTTCATGATGGGCGCGCGTTGCCGCACGATCGCCGGCGATGGCATACCCGCCGTTCGCAATGCCCAGGCGGCGTAATGGAATTGCGCAACCCGCCTCGGCAAGAACTTCTGCTACCAGGCTGCCGACGCCGCCGTTAATGTTATGCTCTTCTACGCTGACCACGGCCTGATGCGGTTTGAGGATTTCCAGCAGTTGCGCGGTATTGCATGGGCGAATGGAAGGCACATTGATCACCGTGGCTTCAATACCGTGCTCCGCCAGTTGTGCCGCCGCGGTGACGATTTCGTGCACGGTTGAGCCCATGGCGACCAATGCGACATCGTGGCCCTGGCGCAGGACGTCAATCTGGCCTGGCGTAAACTGGTAGTTTTCATCGTGCAGTTCAGGCAGCGCTTTCCCATCAAGACGGATATATACCGGGCCAACGTGCGCCAGCGCGTAATCGATAATCTGCCGGCATTCCAGCGGGCTGGACGGCGCGTATATTTCAATGTTGCCAAAGCCGCGCATGACGGAAATATCATCAATACTGTGGTGCGTGCTGGCCAGTGGTCCGTAGCTGGCGCCGGCGTTGAGGCCAAACAGTTTTACGTTGGTGTTGTTGTAGCAGACATCAACTTTAATTTGTTCGTTGGCGCGGGAGATTAAAAAGGGCGCGGCATTACAGGTGACGGCAACTTTACCGCCCAGCGCCAGCCCCGCGGCGGTGCCGACCAACGCTTGTTCGGCAATGCCGACGTTAACCAGGCGCTCTGGATATTGCTTGATAAACGGCGATATTTTGGCGGTTGATGTTGAATCGGCCACTACCGGCACCAGATCCACGCCGCGCTCAACGGCATCAATAAATGCATTCACCATGACATCGGCGAGATGTGCGTTATTACTCATCTTTCAGTTCCTCCAGCGCCAGTTCAATCTCTTCGCCTTTTGGTACGCGGTGGTGCCATTCGGGGCGCCCTTGTATAAAGGAAACGCCTGCGCCCTTGGTGGTATGCGCGATAATGACGTGTGGCTTGCCATTGGGTTGCAGACCTTCCAGCGTATTGACCACGTCGGCCATATCATTCCCTTTACATTCAGTGACTTCTATGCCAAAAGCGCGCCATTTTTCATCTAGCGGATCGGTATTCATAATGTCTTTGGTTGGGCCTGCCAACTGAAGGTTATTTTTATCATTAATAATGATGAGGTTATCCAACTGATAATGGGCGGCGACCAGCGCGGCTTCCCAGTTGCTGCCTTCCGCCAGTTCGCCATCGCCGGTCACGACGAAGACACGGCGCTGGCTGTTATCGCGTTTGGCCGCCAGCGCGATACCAACTGCAACGGGCAGCCCGTGGCCCAATGCGCCGGTATTTAATTCAATGCCCGGCGTTTTGTGGCGCACCGGGTGCCCCGGCAAGTGCGAGTCGGCATGCTGATAAGTGGCGAGCCAATCTGTTGGGATAAATCCTGCTTCTGCCAGAACGCAATAATAACCGCCCACGGCATGCCCTTTGGACTGGATGTAAATATCCCGCTCTTCACTGTTTTGCAGTTGCGGCGAGCAGTTAAGGATGCGGAAGTAGAGCGCAGTAAGCAGTTCAACCTGCGACAGGTCTGCGCCAGTGTGCCCACCGGCAGGGCTTTCAGCGTTTAACACAATGATACGGCGGCGGATCGATCGTGCTTTCTTTTCTAACGCCGCGATGGAGAGCGAAAACGGATTCATAGAACACCTCTTGAATGTAAATGCCGTTATGAATAAATATTCAATCAGGGTGAAAAAGAGCCTCGGCTGTTCTGATATTGCTAACACGCTGACAGAACAGGTGATTGCGTATTGCTCTGAATATATATTCACTACTGATTTATTATTCATAGGGGTAAGATAGGCTCTGTTGCCGGGTTTGTCTACGACTTGTACCGGCAATTTTCTAAAAAAGGAGAAAACGATCACATTTGAATAAAGAGGTGGAAGGGATACGCGCTTGTTATCTATTCAGCGATGAATAAAAATAACAAACATGAATCCAAGGGGAATGCCATGTCGAAACAGGATGAACAGCGTTTGCTGGTGAAGATCGCCACACTTTACTACAGCGAGAACAAAAAACAGTCGGAGATAGCTTCATTACTGCACCTGTCGCAATCTTTTGTCTCAAGAGCGTTGACGCGTTGCCAGAAAGAAGGGCTGGTGAAAATCACCGTCGTACAACCGACCAACATATTTGTCGAGCTGGAAAAAGCCATTGAACAACGCTTTGGGATTCGCCAGGCGGTCGTTGTGGACGTGGGGGATAATGCCGGCAGTGAGCAAATCAAGCGTGCCATTGGCAGTGCAGCTGCGCATTATGTTGAAACACGTTTACGCCCGGAAGATCTGGTTGGGATCTCCTCCTGGAGCGGTACGATTCGCTGCATGGTGGATGAAATGCACCCGCAGAACATTCATGCGGCGGGGGTTATTCAGCTTTTAGGCGGCGTTGGGCCAAACGGCAACGTTCAGGCAACGATCCTCACCCAGCAACTGGCGGCGCATCTCGCTTGCCCGGCATGGTTACTGCCCTCGCAAAGTATTGAACATTCCGTTGATGAACGAACCCGGCTGGTTAATAGCCCGGATGTGGCGGCCGTGGTGGACAAATTTGCGCAAGTGGATGTGGCGATTGTCGGTATTGGGGTGCTGGAACCCTCGCAGTTGTTGAAAAACTCCGGTAACTACTACAACGAAGAGATGCTCCAACTGCTGGCCGAACGCGGTGCGGTAGGGGATATCTGTTTACATTACTACGATGCCAGCGGCAAACCGGTATTAAGCGCTGATGAAGATCCGGTTATCGGTATGGAGCTGGCGCAAATTCACAGTTGCCAACATGTGATTGCATTAGCCGGGGGCGTGGAAAAAAGCAACGCGATTCGCGGCGCGCTCCAGGGCGATTATATCGATGTTTTGATAACCGATTATCCAACGGCCCGTTCACTGATCAAAGAATGATTTTTATCTTTTTAAAATGCCGGGTAGCGGGGTGATGGTCATCGCCCAGGAGCCGATGATGCCAGCTTTCCACTGCGTGTTTTCTGCCGGCAGAGTCATCATTTTATAGCTTGGGCAATATCGCCAAAATAGAACAGCCCCCAGTTGCCTCGCTGATGACGATTGAGCTATCCCAATGGCAGTCCCATGGCAGCGGCGCCAAACGTTTGGCGCGGCCTTCTTCGAGAATTTGCCGCAGGAAAGCAATACGCGCCACGCTTTCGCCTTTCAACTTGCCGCCGTGTGGCCAGACAGATCTCAGCGATCAACCTCCGGCGACATGGCGCTTCATCCCCGCAGATAAACGTTGCCGTTAGCCAGGAATCAGTAAAATGGCTTGGTTTAGTGTGGTTTCCTCGCTGCTCCTTTAGCTTCATTGTGGTGCGCTGCGCGCGGAATTTGCACCATAATTGTTTTGTTGTCTTCCTTTCCGCTTCGCCATGCGTATTTTTCCTTTCGCGTAAAAGAATAAAAGCATTATTTATCAAGTTAATAAAAAAATCCTTTTTGTCAGTATGGGTTTGGCCCACGCTTTGCTTAATGTTGGTACAGGTGTTTCTTTGATTATTAATTAATAAAACATTTGTGCCATTTCGTGGCACAGATTGCACCACGAAACGCTAAGTATCACGTAGACAGAGGGCATGATGAATAACGCGCTATCCGCACCAGAAGAACACACAAGCGTATTAAGTGAGTTACAAACCGCCATCCGCCTGAACTACGGCGCTTTATCGCCGGCGGAGAAGAAGTTGGTGGATGTCATTCTTGCGCATCAGTATCAGCTGGCGAGTTACAGCGCGACGGAGTTGGCACAGTTGGCTAGTGTTTCCAAATCCACGGCTGCACGCGTATTTCGGCGCCTTGGTTTTCAGGATTTCAACCAATTTCGTATGAAGTGCCGTGGTATTGAACCGATGGGTTATTCGCCGCTCACCAATCTGGAACAGCGCACGCCACACCCGATGACGATACACGAACGGCTTGATGTTCATATTGAGCGGGAACGCGAAAATCTGGCGGGCATGCAGCGCGATAGCCTGTCAGAAGAGCTGGAACGCGCGGTGCAATTGTTGCGTGATGCGCGGCGCGTTTGGGTTCTGGGCTTTCGCAATAGCTATGCGCCTGCTTTCTACGCTCAATCGCTGTTTTCGCACGTATTGAATGACGTGCAACTGGTGAACGATCCCGCTGCAAAATTTGCCGATGTGCTGGCAGATATCCGCGCGACGGACGTGCTGTTCGTCGTGGATTTCCCTCGCCAGTTCCAGTTGCTCCCACACCTGGTGCGGGTGGCGAAAAATTATCAGGCGCGCATTGTGGTGCTCAGCAACACCCTTGTTTCTGACGTCTGCGCGCTGGCTGATGTGGTCATCCCCTGCGCCGCAAAATACAGCGATATTTTTGATTCCTACACCGCCGCCATCAGCATGGTCAATTTTATCGGCAACGAGCTGGCGGCCTGTTGTTCCGAGAAGGCAAGCCAACGCATGCAACGCATGGAGGATATTCATCAGCAGATTGGCGACCTGTATCAGCTTGCTCCGCGCTCATCGGCGGACGACAAAAACCGTGGTTAATCCTGTTACACATTGACTTTCTAAATCGAGGACATTCGTGATGTTGACATCCACATTCGCAAAAATGCACAAATTGGGTTGTTCGGCGCTACTGTCTCTATCCGTATTAGCCACACAGGCCTATGCGGCAGATCCCGTCAAGGTGAAATTTTCGCTCGATTGGCGTTTTGAAGGCCCATCGGCCCCATTTTTAATGGCCAAGGCCAAGGGCTATTTCGCTCAGGAAGGGCTGGACGTACAGATTGACTCGGGCAACGGTTCCGCCGGGGCGGTGACCCGTGTGGCAACGGGTGCCTATGACATGGCATTTGCTGATTTTAACGCATTGATCGAACAGGAATCTCTGCATCCCGGCACTGGGATCAAAGGTGTTTACATGTTGTATAACGTCACTCCGGCCGCCGTGTTCCTGCTGAAAAGTTCTGGGGTGAAAACGCCGGCAGATTTGCAGGGCAAAACGATCGCTGCCCCTGTATTCGATGCGGCGCGCAAAGCCTGGCCGGCTTTCGCAAGAAAAGTGGGGCTAAACAAGGATGCGGTCACCTGGCAATCCGCGGATCCTACCGTTACCGCCAACCTGCTGGTACGTAAAAACGTCGATGCCATTTCCGGTTTCTATTTTACCAATTTGCTGAATCTGGAAGCGCGCGGGGTCAAGGCGGACGATCTGGTTGTCTTCCCGTATGCGCAATATGGCGTCGATCTGTACGGCAACACCATTATTGCCAGCAAAGAGATGTTGGAAAAACACCCGGATACCATCAAAGCCTTCTTGCGTGCCTTTAATAAAGCCGTGCAAGAAACGCTCGCCGATCCCATCAGCGCAGCCAAATTTGTCAAACAGCAGGATTCATTGATTGACCTGCCGCTGGAAACCCGCCGCCTGGAGCTGGCGTTTGGCCAACTGGTTGTGACGCCGGAGACCAGGAAAAACGGCTTGGGCGATGTGGACGCCCAACGTTTGAACAAAGCCATCGCCGATGTGGTTGCCGCCTTCGATTTGAAAGAGACGCCTAAGGCTGATGTGTTGTTCACCAGCGCGTTGTTACCGGCGCCGGCAGATCGCGCAGTGCGGTAATTTCTTCAAGGCAGCATGATTTCAGGTGGTGATAAATGAGCTTCGTTAAATTCGAGAATGTCAGCCTGGCATACAACAGCGAACAGCTGGCCATAAAGGATATTAATTTCAGTATCAATGAAAATGAATTCGTGGCGCTGGTCGGCCCTTCCGGCTGTGGTAAATCGACGTTCATGAAGTTGACCTCGGGGCTGATCGCGCCAAGCAAGGGCTACGTTTTCGTCAATAAGCGTGAAGTGTCGGGGCCGCAGAAATGCGTCGGAATGGCGTTTCAGGCTTCTAACTTACTGCCGTGGCGCACTACGCTGCAAAACGTCATGCTGCCAATGGAGATCGTGGAGCCTTACCGCTCTACGCGGCGTAAAAAAGGGCGCGAGTATGAAGAGCAAGCACGTGCGTTGCTCAAACGCGTTGGGCTAGAGGGGTATGAAGACAAATTCCCGTGGGAACTGTCCGGCGGCATGCAACAGCGTGCCTCTATTTGTCGCGCGCTGATCCATAAACCGCGTTTGCTGATGTTGGATGAACCGTTCGGCGCGCTGGATGCATTCACCCGTGAGGAGCTGTGGTGCATGGTCCGAGATCTGTGGCAGGAAGCGCCTTTCACCGTGGTGCTGGTCACACACGATCTGCGTGAAGCCGTATTTCTGGCCGATACCGTGTACGTGATGAGTGCGCGTCCAGGGCGGATTATTGCGCGCCGGGAGATCGAGATACCACGTCCACGCGATCTTCAGGTGGCCTACACCGATGCCTTTTCTCGCTATGTGCTCGAACTGCGTGAACACATTTCTTCCCAGCATCATGCATAAATGGAGAGCCAATCGTGATATCTCGCCATACGTTAATCAAGATTGCCCCTTGGGCTTTGTTGGTCCTGCTCGGGGTCGTCTGGCAGGTCGTGGTGGTGGGGCTTAATGTTCCCAGCTACCTGTTTCCCTCACTGAGCGATGTAGGTCGTTCATTGATTGCTGACTGGCGCCCTATTGCCGCCCATTCATTACAGACGCTTTATACCACGCTGGTGGGCTTTGTGCTGGCGGTTGCCTTCGGCCTGGTGTTGGGGGTAGCCGTGGGCGCCTCCACGCTGGTGTATAAATCCGTATACCCGCTGCTGGTGGGGTTTAATTCTATCCCTAAAGTGGCTTTTGTCCCGGTGCTGGTGGTGTGGTTCGGCATTGGCACCGTGCCGGCTATCGCCACCGCCTTCCTCATTTCCTTTTTTCCGGTAGTGGTCAATGTGGCCACCGGGCTTGCCACCGTGGAGCCGGAGATGGAGGACGTGCTGCGTTCACTGGGCGCTTCGCGTATCGACATTCTGAAAAAGGTCGGGTTGCCCCGTTCGCTGCCTTACTTCTTTGCCTCATTGAAAGTGGCGATCACGCTGGCGTTTGTTGGCTCGGTCATTTCAGAAACGGTGGCCTCCAACCTGGGTATTGGCTATCTGATGATGTCTGCAAGTTCCAACATGAATATGGCGTTGGTGTTCGCCGGTTTGATCGTGATCGGTGCGATGGGCGTGGTGATGTACGAGATCTTCGCCTTTGTTGAAAAACGGATGACGCACTGGGCGCATCGCTGATAACGGCCCAGCCAAAATGAGGACAGATATGCTATGACGAGCGATTTACACATTAACGGCGAACGCCTGATGGCGTCGCTATATGAACTGGGCGCGATTGGGGCGTTGCCACAGGGTGGCGTGTGCCGTCTGGCGCTCAGCGATGAAGACAGGCAGGGACGGGATTGGGCCGTTGCGCGCATGCGGGCGTTGGGGCTGGATATCACGATAGATGCTATTGGCAATACCGTTGGCATCTACGCCGGCTTAACCGATGCACCGCCGGTGATGATGGGTTCGCATATTGATACCGTGGCGACGGGCGGACTTTATGACGGCAACTACGGTGTGCTGTCTGGATTAGAGGTGATTGCTACGTTGAAAGATGCGGGGTTGCGCCTGCGTCGGCCCCTTGCCGTCGCCTTTTTTACCAACGAAGAAGGTTCGCGTTTTCAACCGGACATGATGGGCAGCCAGGTGTATCAGGGCGGGCTGTCACTGGAAGCCGCGTTGGAATCGCGCGGTATCGACGGCGTTACCGTGGGCGAAGCGCTACGGAACATCGGCTATGACGGCCCGGCTCCGGTCGGTAACAACCGTGTGGACAGCTATGTCGAACTACACATCGAGCAAGGACCGGTGCTGGATGAAGAAGGGCTTACCATTGGGGTGGTGGAGGGTGTGCAAGGCATCTCTTGGACCGAATTCCAATTGCAAGGTGTTTCCAATCATGCGGGCACCACGCCGATGCGTTTGCGCCGAGATGCCGGGTATGTAGCTGCCCGCATTGGCGTTTTCGCCCGTCAATTGGCGCAAGAACTGGGCGGCGATCAGGTGGCAACCGTCGGGCACGTGGTGTTCAACCCTAATCTGGTCAACGTAATCCCCGAAATCGTGACCTTGACGGTGGATTTACGCAATACCGATGCGCAGGTACTGCGCCAGGCAGAACAGAGCCTATGGGCCTTTGCCGCACAGGCGGCAGAAGAGGAAGGGGTAGCGCTGTCACGCAAAACGCTGGCTCGTTTCGAACCGACCCGGTTTGCATCGGACATGGTAGCGCTGATTGCGGAACAGGTGCGCGAACGCGGTTTACCGTCCCGCCGCATGCCGAGCGGCGCCGGGCATGATGCGCAAATCATGGCGGCTATCTGCCCGGCAGGGATGATCTTTGTGCCAAGCCGGGCGGGGCTAAGCCACAACATTCAGGAATTTACGGCACCGCAGGATTTGATCGCGGGTGCGAACGTTCTGCTAGGCGTGGTGATACAGCGCGCCGACCGTGCCTGATACCGAATGCATTTAGAGGAGAAAATACACATGGCGCGTTATGTCAATGTTGCTATTGGCCAGTTAGGGCCGGTCAATAAAAAGGATTCCCGTGCCGCCGTGGTGGCGCGGTTGATGAGCCTGATGCGGGAAGCTCACCAACTGGGCGCAGACCTGATTGTTTATCCTGAGCTGGCGCTCACCACCTTTTTCCCACGTTGGTATATCGAAGATGAAGCGCAGTTGGACGGTTGGTGCGAAACGGCCATGCCGGGAAACGAGACGCAGCCGCTGTTCGATCTGGCGCGTGAATTACAGGTGGGTTTTTGTCTGGGCTACGCCGAACTGAGCGTGGAACAGGGCAAAAAACGACGTTTTAACACCTCGATTCTGGTGGATAAAAACGGTGACATCGTCGGCAAATACCACAAAGTACACCTGCCGGGGCACCGTGAATATGAACCTTGGCGTGAGTTTCAGCATCTGGAGAAACGTTATTTCACGCCGGGCAGTGAGTTTCCGGTATTTGACGCCTTTGACGGCCGGTTTGGCATGGCGATTTGTAATGATCGCCGCTGGTGCGAAACCTACCGCGTTATGGGGCTACAGGGCGTGGAAATGGTGTTGATCGGCTATAACACCCCGGTGCACAACGCCCCTGCGCCGGAGCATGATGACCTGTCGCTGTTTCATAATCAGCTTTCCATGCAGGCAGGCGCTTATCAGAACGGCACCTGGGTTGTCGGCGTGGCCAAAGCCGGCACGGAAGAGGGCGTGGAGCATATCGGCGGCAGTTGCATTATTGCGCCTTCTGGCGAGGTGGTGGCCAGTTGCGTCACCAAAGGCGATGAGGTGGCGATCGCACACTGCGATCTCGATTTCTGCCAGATCTATAAACGCACCACGTTTAATTTCGACTTGCATCGCCAGCCCAATGCGTACGGCCCTATTACCATGCTCAAGGGTGAAGCGCTTCTGGCAGATGGCAACCCACGTTGCAAATGAGGTTAGTCATGGCAGAAGAGAAAGGCGTGATGAAAATGCAAGTGGTTGGCCATGAAGTGCCGCGCGTGGATGGCTTGGCCAAGGTCAAAGGCAGCGCAGTATACGGTGATGATATCGTCCTGAAAGGCATGTTGTACGGCGTGTGCCGCTATGCAGATATCGCCGCGGGGCGGGTGGAGGCGGTTGATCTTAGTGCGGCATTACAGGTACCTGGCGTGGTGAAGATCGCCACTTGGCGTGATGTTCCCGGTGAGAGTCACATTGGTGTGGTGATGGCCGACTATCCGCCACTGGTGAACGAGAACATCGCTTTTCGTGGCGATGTCATTGCCGTGATTGCCGCTGAAAGCTATGAGTCAGCCTGTCTGGCGGCGGATAAGATTCATGTGCGTTATACGCCGTATGAACCCATCACCTGCGTGGATGATGCGCTGAAGCCGGGGGCCCGGCTGATCCATCCCGGCAGCGCCAGCAACGTGATCAATCACCACCATACGATCAAAGGCGATGTTGCGGCGGGTTTCGCTGCTTCCAGCCATATTTTTGAGCGGGAATATGAGGTGGGGTATCAGGAGCATGCCTACATTGAACCGGAATCGATCATTGCCTGGTTCGATGATAACGAACAGATCATGACGCTATCGGGTTCGGTACAGAATGCCCATCGCGTGCGCGGCTTCGTGGCGAAATATCTTGCTCTGCCGCAAGCGCGCGTTAACGTCAAACGAGCTGTCGTCGGGGGCTCCTTTGGCGGCAAAGACGATATTATCGATCATCTGGCGTGCCGCGCGGCGTTGCTATGTCACTTGACGGGCCGGCCGGTTAAATTTACCTACAACCGCGAACAATCGATGCGGGAGAGCTACAAGCGCCATCCCTACAAGATGAAATATAAAATTGGTCTGGATGACGACGCACATATTCAGGCGATCAAGATTGACGTGCTGGCGGACGGCGGTAGCTACGCCGGGCAAACGCCGTTTGTCACCTGGCGTAGTTCTGTACAGGCGGCGGGGCCGTACCGCATTCCAAATGTACGTGTGGATGTGACGGGCGTGTATACCAATAACAACTACACCTCGGCGTTCCGTGGTTTCGGGGCGCCGCAGGTCATTCTGGCTAACGAATCGTTGATGGATGAAGTGGCCGCCGCGCTCGGACTGTCGCCGTTGGAGCTGCGCCAGCGCAATATCCTGAAGCAGGGGGATACCAGTATGGCAGGACAGGTATTCAGCGAACACCGGGTATCTGCCGAAGAAGTTCTGATGAAAGCAGCTAACAGTGTCGGGTTTATGGCCAAGCGCGAACGCTACCAGCAGTTGAATGCGCAGGGGGGGCCGATTAAATACGGCATCGGTCTGGCATTAAGCCACCGGGGATGTTCACTGGGTGCCGAGGGATTAGATGCCTCGTCAGCGCTGATTCAGGTCAATGCGGATGGCAGCGTCAATATCTCCACAGCGGTATCGGAGAATGGTCAAGGGCTGCAAACGGCGATGTCGATGATTGCGGCAGAAGCCTTTGGTTTGCCGCTCTCATGGATCATGTTTACCGATCCGGCCACGGCGATGATCGCCGATGGCGGTTCCACTGTGGCGTCACGCGGTACGCTAATGGGCGGGCAGGCCGTGCTCAACGCGGCAGGTAAGATCAAACGACGCATGGCTGACGCCGTTGCAACGCAGTTGGGGGCGAGCGGGATTGATGAGCTAATGTGGCGAGAGGGTAAAGTATTCAACCGCGTTGACCTGAGCCGCAGTATGGATTTTTGTCAGGTGGTTACGCTCACCAGAGCCACCGGCGCTAATCTCTCCGCCTACGGCTGGCATGTGGCACCCTCCATTCACTGGGACGAGGAAAAGGGATGCGGCAGCCCTTATTTCACCTGGGTATACGGTTGTCAGGTGGCGGATGTGGCTGTCGATACCCGTACCGGCAAGATCACTCTGCTGGATATCACGGCGGTGCATGATGTGGGCAAGGTCGTTAACCGCGTCGGTTTTGAAGGGCAGGTGTATGGCGGCGTGGTGCAGGGCATGATCGGCTACGGCATGCTGGAAGATTTCAATATCGAAAATGGGGAGGTTAAATCAGAGAATTTTGATACCTACCTGCTGCCGACGATTCGTGACATACCGAATATTACGGTGATTGCGGTGGAAAACCACGACAAAGCCGGTCCCTACGGCGCCAAGGTGATTGGCGAGCCGGTGCTGGAACTGGGCGGTGCAGCGCTGAACAATGCGGTGAGTTTTGCCATTGGCCGTTGGAATCGCACGCTACCGCTGACGCTGGAACAGGTACGGCTGAGTTACAACCTGAAAAAACCGGCGCGGCAGAGCGAAGTGCAAGCGCATGAAGGTGAGCGTAAACAGGTGCAGCGCCTGAACACGCTGACGGTCAGCCAGCCCGCCAATTTGGAACAGGCATTGGTACTGCTGGCTCAAGAGGGCGTACAGGCATTGGCGGGAGGTACCGATGTGCTGGTGCAGGCTCGCTTGAAAACAACCCCGGTACGCCTGGTGAATATCGCTGGGTTGAACGAATTACGCTGTATTCATGAGGAAAACGATACTTTCAGCATTGGTGCCGGGATGTGTTTCACCGATTTGGTGGCCAACGCGCGTTTGGTTCGGGACTACCCGCTGCTGGTCACCGCGTGTCGCACGATAGGATCTTTGCAACTGCGTAACCGGGCCACGGTGGGGGGAAACATCATTAATGCTGCGCCCTGCGCGGACTCTGTGCCGCCGCTCATCATCTATGGTGCTGAAGTTGAGCTGCGTACCGTCAGTGGCAGCCGTCGCGTGCCGCTCGAATCGTTTATTACTGGTGGTTACCGTACAGCGTTACGTACGGGGGAATTGTTAACCCGCATTATCTTACCGCCCCCGCCAACGGGCGTGCTGCAACAGTTTTATCTGCAACTGGGGCGGCGTATCGCCGTGAATATCACACGCCAAAGCCTGTCTGCGCTGTTTCGCTTAGATGTACAAAAGCATATCGAACTGTGCCGCCTGGTGGATGGCGCCGTATTCGGCAAGCCGCAAAGGCTGACGATGGTAGAGGACGCGTTGTTGGGTAACCCACCGACGAAAGCGGTGATCGATCATGCGGCCGCTGTGTTGGAAACCATGATGACGCAGGCTATCGGCGGCCGCTGGTCCGCCCCTTATAAGATCCCGGTTTATCTTGATATGTTCCGGCAGGTAATGGCGGAACTGGCGGAACAGGAGTGACAGATGATTGATGTAGAAATGAAGATTAATGGTATCCGGGTGCAGGCCAGCGTTGATGACAATGTCCGTTTGCTGGATTATCTGCGCGAAGTACGTCGTTTGACCGGCACCAAGGAGGGGTGTTCCGTCGGGGAATGTGGTGCCTGCTCGATCATCATGAACGGCCGTGCGGTGTGTTCCTGTCTGCTGTTGGTGGCTCAGTGCGATGGCGCTGATATCACCACGGTGGAAGCGCTACATCAGGATCCTGTGGGGCTTAAACTGCAAAATGCCTTCATTCGCTACGGCGGCGTGCAGTGTGGCTTCTGCACCCCCGGCGTATTGATCAGCGCCAAAGCGCTTTTGGATACCAACCCGTTGCCGAATGACGAACAGATCCGCGAGGCGCTGGAAGGCAACCTGTGCCGCTGCACGGGTTACCAGCCGATTATCACCTCGATTAAAGCGGTGTTGGCCCAGTGAGCGCGCTGGAGCGGGCAAGATGAAACCAAAGGTTTGTCTGATGCTGGCGGCGGGGCTTTCCAGCCGCATGGGGCAGTGGAAAATGATGCTGCCGTGGGGCGAGGGAACGGTGCTCGACGGCGCGCTAGCAGCGGCGTTATCTTTCTGCGATCGCGTGGTGCTGGTCACTGGCTTTCGCGGCGCGGAGCTGAACTGGCGCTATGGCGATAATTCGCGCATCACGCTGCGCCATAATGAATGCTTTACCGAAGGCATGTTCTCTTCTATCCGCTGCGGCGTAGAGGCCGTTGGCGGTGGACATTTCTTTCTGGCGTTGGGGGATATGCCCGCTGTCAGCGGGGCGGTGTACCGCACGCTGTGGCAACAACGCGATGCGCGCTGCCTGATCCCAGAATACGCACAAGGAAAGGGGCACCCGGTACTGTTGCCGCCCGCCATGCGCGGGCGAGTACTGGCAGCGGATAACGACACGTCGATGAAAGTACTTATCGCACGTCACGGCCAGCGGCGGGTGCCGGTGGCCGATGGCGCGATCCATTGGGATATGGATACGCCGGAGCAGTACCAGCGGTTGCTCCGCCGGCGTTAGCCGACTGAGCAGGCTAGTGAATATCGCGCAGTTCGTATTTTTTGATTTTTCGATATAGGGTAGCAACGCTGATATCCAGCTCTTGCGCCAGTTGCGTTTTGCTCATGCCACGGCGCAATGCTTCTTCAATACGTTGGTGCTCCAATTGCTTCAGGCTGGGGGGCGCGGCGCGCGAGGCGTCACTGGCGGCGGTTTCAGCCGCCGGCCGCACTGCCGCCGCCGTGTTATGGAAGTGCGGCGGCAGCAGCGTGGGATCAATCACCTCGCCGTCGGGCACGATATTCACCAGGTACTCCACCAGATTACTCAATTCGCGCACATTGCCCGGCCAGCGGTAATGGCGCAGCAATGCCATGACTTCCCGGCTAACGCCAGGGTAGGTGCTGCCAATGCGCCGGGTATGCAGGTTGAGAAAATGGTGCACCAGCAGTTCGATATCCGCAGTGCGTTCGCGCAACGGCGGGATCTCCACCGGAATCACCTTAAGACGATAGTAAAGATCTTCACGGAACGTTCCGTCTTTGAGCGCTTGCGCCAAATTTTGATGGGTAGCGGAAACGATCCGAATATCCACCGCTACCGGCTTACTGGCCCCCAGCGGCATAACCTCGCGCGTTTCCAGAACCCGCAGTAGCTTGGCCTGCAACGCCAGCGGCATATCGCCAATTTCATCAAGGAAGAGCGTGCCACGATGTGCAGACTGAATCAGCCCTGCCTTGCCGTTGGGGGCGGCGCCGGTGAATGCGCCTTTGACATAGCCGAACAGTTCGCTCTCAAGCAGGTGTTCTGGGATCGCTGCACAGTTAATGGCAATAAACGGATGCGCGTTGCGCCGTCCCATCTGATGGATGGCACGTGCCAGTACCTCTTTACCGCTGCCGCTCTCCCCGGTGATCATGATGCTAGAGGGGCTGTCGGCAAAGCGGGCGATGAGCTGCTTTAACGCCTGAACCGCGGGCGCATTGCCAATAAACTGGCCAATATGGGGGGTGCTGTCCGCCTTTTCGACCGGCGCTGGGCGTTCGGATTGATGGAAGGCAAACAGAAACAACTGCCGGTTTTTGCCATTATGGTGCTGCCCGATCACCACTTCCTGCCGGGCCGCGAAGGAAATCACGTGTTGGGCATTGCCGTTGGCAAAGTCTTTACTGGCGACTAACGGGCGGATGGTTACCGGCGTTTGGGCAAGCGTCTCCCAACGCGTGTTGAGCAGCCTCAGCGCATTCTGATTGGCAAAGGTAATGATGCCATGCTCATCAAGCACCAGAATGCCCTGATCCATGCTGTTGATAAGCGTGGTGAACAAAACATCCATATCATCGTTGGCCGTGGGATTTTTCGTCAGGTTAGCCATCAACAACGAGGAAATATGCCGCACATAATCGGAGAAAACAGCGATATTTTCTTGTAACCGCTGTTGCTGTTCCGGGTTGATCGCCGCAAGGCTGATTACGCCTAAGCAGGTGCCTTCATGCATCACCGGCAGACCGAGAAAGGCCAGTTCGCCGCAGTGGCCATATTGACCGCAGCTTTGGCAGATAGGATCGTGCTGCGAATGAATGACCACTTTCTCTTTCTTGTTATCAATAACGTATTGCAATAGGCGGGTATTATCCGACTGACGGCCGATGTGGGAACGATATGGGCCACTTCCCGCGACGCGTAGCAACTGGTTATCGACGATTTCGACTTCAAGCCGCAATACCTGACTGAGCATCTGTGTGAAATGCCGGATAGTGGGCTGGATGTGCATCAGAGACAGGGTCTGGCTCGTCATAGGCTACGCTCTTGTACCTGGTGAAGTCGGGATCTGCCGTCAAGGACAACGCTGCGCGGCAGTTTCTCATTTTGAGAATGTGCATCATCTCTTCGCCTGTCGCAACGAGGCGTGATGGGGGAATGGCGCCAGCCAATGCTGGAAATGCTGGGGAACGACGCCGTGAGCGGCCACGCAATGGGGTGTGATGTCTCATTTTCCCCCTGTTTTTGATTATTCGACATTGCTGTTTCTGCTGCAACTACAAATTGGCACAGATATTGAACCCATCGAAGATGAATAATTCCATCAACGTCATCAGGATGCCGACATGTCAACATTTTCACTACGGATGCAAATTGCCGATAACGCTCACTTTACCCCACAAGGGAATGCCTTATTCAGCCGGGAGCAGGCGGAACAAGCGCGCGCCTTTCATCAGCGGATGCCGGGCTACTGCCCCACGCCGCTGTACTCACTGGCGGCGTTTGCCGCTGAACTGGGGGTGGGACGTGTGTTGGTGAAAGATGAATCTCAGCGTTTCGGGCTGAACGCGTTCAAAATCCTCGGGGGCGCTTATGCCATTGCCCGTTGCGTATGCGAAAAATACCACTTGGCGCTGGAGGATTTTACCTTTGAGCAAGGCCGTAGCGCGCTGCCGGAACGTATCACCTTTGCCACCACCACGGACGGCAACCACGGCCGCGGGATAGCCTGGGCCGCCAAGGCGCTTGGGCAACAGGCGGTTGTTTATATGCCGAAGGGCGCATCCGCCGAACGGGTGGCTCACATCACCCGGCTGGGGGCGGAGTGCATCGTCACCGACATGAACTACGATGATACCGTGCGCCTGACCATGCAAACTGCACAGGAAAATGGGTGGACGGTGGTACAGGACACCGCCTGGCCGGGTTACGAAAAGATCCCCGCCTGGATTATGCAAGGATATGCGACGCTGGCGGTGGAGGCAGTAGAACAGATAGCTGAGCATCATTGGCCAACGCCGACACATGTTTTCCTGCAGGCCGGTGTTGGCGCGATGGCGGCGGGGGTGTTGGACTATCTGGTCAACAGTTACGGTGCGGCGCCGTTACACGCGGTTATTGTTGAGCCGGATCGTGCCGATTGCTTGTTTCGCTCCGCACAGCAAGGGGAGATTGTTGCCGTGGGCGGCGCTATGGACACCATGATGGTGGGGCTGGCCTGTGGTGAACCTAATCCATTGGGTTGGCCACGCCTGCGTGACTGTTCCCGCCAGTTTATTTCCTGCGAAGACAGCGTGACGGCGCTCGGTATGCGTGTCCTGGGCAATCCATTAGGGCAGGACGCACGCATTGTTTCCGGCGAGTCAGGCGCGATCGGCATGGGGGTGCTGGCGGCGATATTGCACAGCCCCCGGCGCAAGGCTCTGATGGCTCAACTGGGGCTGGATGCCGCTTCCTGCGTGCTAATAGTCAGTTCTGAAGGTGATACCGATCGCCAGCACTATCGGGAAGTGGTGTGGGAAGGCATCCCGCAGATGCGTTAACTATCCCCTGTTGCAGATGGAGAGCCTTATGACGCGTTTACTTAAGGGCGGTACGTTGGTTGATCATCAGGGGCAATATGATGAGGATTTGCTGATTGAACGTGGGCGGATCGCGCAGCGCGGACACAATATTACCATCACGCCGGAGATGGAGGTGATTGATGCCTCCGGGTATCAGGTGATGCCTGGAGGCATCGATGTGCATACCCATTTCAACATTGATGTGGGGATCGGCCGCAGCTGCGACGATTTTTTTACCGGTACCCGTGCAGCGGCGTGCGGCGGCACTACCACCATTGTCGATCATATGGGCTTTGGCCCGGCAGGGTGTAATTTGCATCATCAACTGGCGCGTTATCATGCCTATGCCGACGGCCAGGCGGTTATCGATTACAGTTTCCACGGCGTGGTGCAGCATGTAGACGACGCTATTCTGGATGAAATGGCCGCCATGGTGGAGCAGGAGGGGATCAGCAGCTTCAAACTCTACCTGACTTACCAGTACAAACTGGATGACACAGCGGTATTACAGGTATTACAGAGGCTGCGCCAGATTGGGGCGTTAACCACGGTGCATCCGGAGAATGATGCGGCGATTCGGTTACGTCGCGATGCTTTTCTGCGGCAGGGTAATACCGCCCCTCACTATCATGCCTTGAGCCGACCGGTAGCTTGCGAGGCGGAGGCGATCGCGCGCATGATCAACCTGGCGGCGTTGGCAGACAGCGCGCCGCTGTATATCGTTCACCTATCTAATGGCCTGGGGCTGGATTATATCCGGCTGGCGCAGCGCAATGGTCAGCCGGTGTGGGCTGAAACCTGCCCGCAATACTTGCTGCTGGACGACAGCCGTTACCGCGAGCCAGACGGGTTGAAGTATATTCTCAGCCCGCCGTTGCGCCGGCAGGAGGAACAAGCGGCGTTGTGGCAAGGGTTGGTTGACGGCAGTATCTCGACGTTGGCGACCGATCACTGCAATTTTTCTTTGCGCCAACGCCAAGCGCTCTCCGGCGGGGATTTTAGCTGTTGCCCCAATGGGCTGCCGGGTGTAGAAAACCGTCTGGCGCTGCTTTACTCTAGCGGCGTAATGGCTGGGCGCATCAGCCCGGAGCAGTTTGTCATGCTGACCAGTGCCCGCCCCGCGCAGCTGTTTGGTCTGTGGCCGCAGAAAGGCAACCTGATGCCCGGTGCTGATGCCGATCTGGTGTTGTTCGATCCCACGCGTCACGTCACGCTTCGCCATGAGGAAATGCACGATAACGGCGACTACTCTCCCTATGAAGGAATGGCGTGCCACGGCTGGCCTGTTATGACCCTCAGCCGGGGCGAGATCGTTTGGCGGGATGGCGCGTTCATCGGCCACCCTGGCCATGGGCGCTTTTTGCGGCGTGAGCCCTTTAGCGCGCCTATCGACGGGCTATTCTGATACTGCCGCTACCAGATCGGATTGGAGTGATGCCGCACTGGCGCCGTTTTTCACCTGGAGGATCTCCGCCAGCACGCTGATGGCGATCTCTTCCGGCGTCTCTGCCCCGATATCCAGTCCGATGGGGGAACGCAGCGCAGCAATAGCAGCGGCATCAACACCGTTTTTTTCCAGTTCGGCTCGGAAGGTTTGGATTTTGCGTCGGCTGGCCAGCAACCCCAGATAGCGCACCGGGCTGCCAATGGTGCGCTCCAGCGCCTCTTTGTCCTGGTGGTTAGTGGCGATGACGACATAGCTATGTTCGTCCAGCGTCAACTGTTGAATACCGACAGTAAAACTCTCTGCAAGCAGCTTGCGGCTGGCGGCGGGGAGGTCAGGGTGGCCCAGATTTTCCGGCCAGGTATCAACCAGCGTAATTTCGAAGTTCAGCGGTGCGGCAACCACGGCGATGGCTCGGTTAACGTGGCCCGCGCCGAGCAGCACCAGTTGTGGGCGGCGCGGCTGCACCGCGATATGTACCTTCATGGCCCCGCCGCAATCTGAACCTACCGCACCTTCCCCCTGGCGCGCCATGCGCCCACAGAACACGCGGGACTCTCCTTGCGCCAAGGCTTCTTTAGCCTGTTCCAGTACCAATCGTTCCATCATACCTCCGCCAATGGTTCCCATGCTGTTGCCGTCCTCATCGACCAGCATACTGGCGTTATGGCGGGGTGTTGAACCCCGGCTTTCGACAATCTGGATAAACGCAAAAGCCCGGTTGTTTTTTTCCAACTCCGCTGCCTGAGTAAAAAGTCCCATTCCGTACCTCGCGTAAATAAAAAAGAGTAATAATGGGAGAATGCAAATTTTGTGCCTGCATATTGCATGCCGCGCAGAGCAAATGAAGCGGTGGTATAACGGAAATACACGCATTATTTTCTCAAAATGAGAAACACGATTATTAATTTGCAAAAACACGGCCCTGAACCAAATAACAATGGGCCGCTACCATCATCATAATTATTTCGTCTGGTCGAAAGAAGCCGCTATAGCGCGCTATTGCCAGGCTTCTTCTACCGGCTCCCCATTTCTGGCCTGCATATTGCTTTTATTTAAAGACAAAGAGTGTGAGGAAAAATAACCATTGGCGATAGTGCCCGCATTGTGGCGATATCGCCAACCTATCCCCTTCATACTTCAAGTTGCAGGTGTGTTGGCTTCACCCCTTCGGGGCCAGCGCTAGTGCTGTTCAAAAACGATTTTGCGTTTTTGTCCTGCAACTCGAATTATTTTGGGTATAAAACGTTGTCTCAGTATCATTTAATTTTCAAAAAAATAACAAATAAATAAAGGAGAGTAATGTGGCTGATGTCATGCGTCCCATTCCGTTTGAGCAATTACTGAAGAGAATGTTTTCTGAATACCAGCAACATCGCTCTATTTTTGGCATCCCGGAGAGCCAGTTTTATCGTCGTAACCCCACTCGGCAAATGGGGGTGTTTGGCGAATCCTGCGACACTCCGGTGGGGCCGGCGGCAGGGCCACACACCCAGTTGGCGCAAAATATCATTACCGCATGGCTGACCGGCGGCAGTTTTATCGAGCTGAAAACGGTGCAGATTATGGATCGTCTTGCGCTGGACAAGCCGTGCATTGATGCGCAAGACGAAGGGTTTAATACTGAATGGTCTACAGAGCTTACGTTGGTGAAAGCTGCCGATGAGTATCTGAAGGCATGGTTTGCCCTGTGGCTGCTGGAGTACCTGTTTGCACCGCGCTCCACTGAACAGGGGCGTTCGTTTATTTTCAATATGAGCGTGGGTTATGACTTGAAAGGCATTCAACAGGCACCTATGCAAACTTTTATTGCGAGCATGATGGATGCCGCTGATTTACCTGCCTTCCAGCGCTATCGTCAAACGTTGGCATGCTGGATTGCCAGCGTTGATACGCTGCGTGATATCGTGCCGCAGGCCAATCTGGCCGCGTTGGCTACGCTGCCGGAGCGAATTCCTTCCCGGCTCGTCACCGGTGTCACCTTATCCACCATGCATGGTTGCCCACCCGATGAAATTGAAGCGATTTGCCGTTACATGCTGGAAGAAAAAAAGCTGCATACGTTCGTAAAGCTGAATCCAACGCTGCTCGGCTATGCGCGCGTTCGTGAAATCCTGGATTGCTGTGGGTTTGATTATATTCAATTAAAAGAAGACGCTTTCCTGCATGATTTGCCCCTTGAGCGGGCGCTGACCATGCTGGAGCGGTTGCTGACTTTGGCGCGCCAACAGGGATTGGCGTTCGGGGTTAAACTCACCAATACGCTGGGCGCCGGCAACCATAAGCAACGCCTGCCGGGGGATGAGATGTACATGTCTGGACGGGCGCTGTTTCCTATTTCGATTAATGTTGCCGCCGTCTTATCACGTCATTTTCAGGGGAAATTACCCATTTCTTATTCCGGCGGCGCTAGCCAGCTCAACATCCGCGCGATTCATGAAACCGGCATTCATCCCATTACTATGGCAACCGATCTGCTGAAACCCGGCGGCTACCTGCGCCTGGCTGCCTGCGCGCACGAATTGGAAAGCTCCGCGGGCTGGGGGATGACCGCGGTGGATGTCGCTCGGTTGGAAGCGCTGGCGCAGACGGCGTTAACAGCGGAATACCACCAGAAATCCTGGAAGCTTGAAGCGACGATAGAGGCGGGCGGTACGTTACCGACTTCCGATTGTTACGTAGCCCCCTGTGTCAGCGCCTGCGCGATTCATCAGGATATTCCTGAATATCTTCGCCTGGCAGGGGCGGGGCGCTATACCGATGCGCTGGAACTGATTTATCAGCGTAACGCGCTGCCGGCGATTACCGGCCATATTTGCGATCACCAGTGCCAGTCAAATTGTACCCGTCTGGATTACGACAGCGCGCTGAACATCCGTGAAATCAAACGTATCGCGCTGGAAAAAGGGTGGGAGGGGTATCGACGCCGTTGGTATAAACCGACGGGATCGGGCAGCCGCCACCCAGTGGCGGTTATCGGCGCGGGTCCGGCGGGTCTGGCGGCGGGATATTTTCTGGCTAGGGCGGGCCATTCAGTTACCCTGTTTGAACGGGAACAAAGTGCGGGGGGCGTGGTTCGCCATGTGGTGCCGCAGTTTCGTATACCGGCGGAAAAAATCCAGCATGATATCGATTTTGTCGCGCAGCATGGCGTACGGTTTGAATATGGCTGCGATAGCGGGCTGACGGTCGATGAGCTGCATCGGCGCGGATATCGCTATGTTTGCGTGGGGACCGGCGCCTATCGCAGCCGTGATGTGGCGTTGGATGGCGATAACCACGCTGTGTGGCCGTCGTTCCAGTTCTTAAGGCGCTTCAACCGCGCAGAGCCGCTCACCCTTGGCCGTTCTGTGGGAGTGGTTGGTGCAGGAAATACCGCAATGGATTGTGCACGCGCCGCACTGCGCGTTCCCGGCGTTGAGCAGGTGACCATCCTCTACCGGCGCGGAGAGAAAGATATGCCTGCCTGGCGTGAAGAGGTGGCGGAAGCACGCCAAGCGGGGGTGGCATTCCTCTTCTGGGTTAACCCGGAACGGTTTGATGCAGACGGCGCATTAACGCTGCGGATCATGCAGCCCGGCGAGCCGGATGCACAGGGCCGGGCTCGCCCCCTGGCAACCGAGTGTACCAAGACGTTCCATCTGGACACGCTCATTTCGGCCGTTGGGGAAGAACCGGACTATGAGGCGCTGGCCCAGATGGGCATCCCGCTGGCGGCAAACGGTGTGCCGGGCGTGGACAACAAAACCCAAGAAACAGAACGCGAGAATGTGTTCCTGATTGGCGATGTGCAAAGTGGCCCGGCATCTATTGTCGCAGCAATAGGCGCGGCGCGGCGCGCCACGGACGCTATTTTACGCAGAGAGAATATTCATGATAGCCACGCGGCCAAACGTTGGCTGAATACCGATCCTATGGATATCTACCGCCGTAAAGGGGCGATCGAGATACAGTTGGTCAGCTCGGATGAGCAGGATGCATTTGTTCAGCAGGAGGCAAAGCGTTGCCTGTCGTGCAACTATGTGTGCGCCAAGTGCGTGGATGTGTGCCCTAACCGCGCGAATGTTTCCCTCGCGGTGCCCGGCTTTCGTGACCGCTTCCAAACGCTTCATATCGATGCCTATTGCAATGAATGCGGCAATTGTGCCCAGTTCTGCCCTTGGGATGGTAAGCCCTACCGGGATAAGGTGACCATCTTCAATTTACCTCAGGATTTTGCTGCCAGTAGTAATCCCGGTTTTTTATTGGATGAAGACGGCGTTTTGGTGCGCCATGAACAGCAGATCTATCACTTGGCGATCGATCTGCACGGCATCATTGCCAGCGCCCCGCCGGAATTGGCTGACATGTGCCGCATTATTTCAACGGTTTATCAACATCATCACTACTTGCTTGGTGCAGTGGAGGAGTAATTCATGCTGATTTTACGTAACGCCACAGCGGTACAGTTTGTGCCCGCGCTGGTGAATGAGGGCGTGGACATCGCCATTGACGGCACCACGATTGTTGCAGTGGAAAAAAATCTGACGGTGCGTTATCCGGCAGCAACGGTGAAAGAGATGCAGGGGCGGTTGGTCATGCCGGGTATCGTCTGCGCCCACAACCATTTTTACTCCGGGTTGGCCCGCGGGCTTCTGGCGCGTATTGAGCCTTGCCCAGATTTTATCTCCACGCTAAAAAACCTGTGGTGGAAACTGGATCGCGCGCTGGATGAAGAATCGCTGTATTACAGCGGGTTGGTTTGCTCGCTGGAAGCCATTAAACAGGGGTGCACGGCGGTTATCGATCACCATGCCTCACCGTCGTTGATTAGCGGATCGCTGGATATTTTACGCCGGGGATTTCTTACCGCAGGTCTGCGTGGCATGACCTGCTATGAAACCACCGATCGCAATGGTGGCCTGGGTGAACTGCGCCGTGGCGTGGAAGAGAACATCCGCTTTGCGCATCGTATCGATCTGGATAAAAAATCCGGTAAAACGCCATATTTGGTCGAGGCCCATATCGGCGCACATGCACCGTTTACCCTGAGCGATGCCGGGCTTGAACTGCTGGCGGATGCCATACAGGACACGGGGCGTGGGCTGCATATTCACGTAGCGGAAGATCGCTATGACGTATCTCACAGTCATCATCATTATGGCATTGACCCAATGGAGCGGTTGGCGCGGGCTGGGTTGATCAATGGGAAAAGCCTGATCGCGCACGGCCTCTTTCTATCGGCTCAGGATGTGGCGGTGATTAATACGTTTGACGCGTTTCTGGTGCATAACGCGCGATCGAATATGAATAATCAGGTGGGCTACAACCCGCGACTGGCTGAATACCGCCATGTGGCATTGGGGACGGACGGTATCGGCGCAGATATGTTTGAAGAGCTAAAGTTTGCCTGTTTCAAACACCGTGATGCGGGGGGGGCGCTGTGGCCGGACAGCTTCCTGCGTTTCCTGCATAAGGGCAACCTGCTGTTGGAGCGCAACTTTAACGCCCAGTTTGGTTCGCTGGCGGCGGGGTATCAGGCTGATTTGACCATTTGCGATTATCATTCGCCCACACCGTTGCGTGCAGAGAACCTGGCCGGGCATCTGGCGTTTGCGCTTAGCTCCGCCAGTGTCCATAGCGTCATGGTGGCGGGTAACTTGGTGTATGAGGAGCGCAACTTCCCGTTCGACGTGGAGGAAATTTATTTTCATGCCCGTCAGGAGGCGGAGAAATTATGGCAACGGATGGATAATTTGGCGTAATGAAATGAATTTCAACCGGCATAAAAGGTTTTTCTGGTAGAAACGCCCCTAAATAAGGTGCGGGCAGCGAATTGATAGTGTTTTTTAAAATAATAATCATTAGCCTGCAAAAATAAGGTTCATCGCAGTTGCTCTACTTGGTGACGCCTCGTCGCAAAGTGGCTTTCTCTCATTTTTGTAGGAATATAACAGTGAAAAATAGCATTGTATCTTTATTCCCCAGGGATATTAGCGCGGCTCGTCTATTTTCCAGCAGTGTGGCTGCCGCCGCTATGTTATTACATGTATCAGCCTTTGCCGATTCGACAACGGTGGTAAAGCCTGTTAGCAGCAATCTGGGGCAAAGCTGTACGCAAAATGCCTATGGGGTGGAAAATGCGCTTGATGCGCTACGCTGTGGTTCAGTGCACGGTTCGCTGCGTACACTTTATTATTCCACAAAGAATGCCTATTTTGTCAGGGATAATAATCAGGATACCGCCAGCTACGGCGGCAATATCCTGTTTCAAACGGCACCTTATTACGGTTTCAGCGCGGGTGTCGGTGGTATTTATCAGCAACAGTGGCGTTCACCGGGCGCCGGGCGTGGGGTTACGGAACTGGCGACTAATCAAAACGGCCTGGGAGAAGCTTGGCTGCGTTGGCAATATCAGAACTTTCGTTTTACCGCGGGCGATCAGCGTATTGATATTCCTTTTATGAGCGACTATGACTGGCGTATTACCCCGATCCTATTCCGCGCAGTTGATCTGCACTGGGGGGATAAAACCGATTTCCTGCATGCGACCAAGATATATCGCTATAAGCCGTGGCGCAGCGATCAATTCCTGGCGACCAGTTCCTATAGCGCTATAAAAGAGAAAACCAACGGCGCCTGGGCGGTTGGCGCCGGGCGTTCAACGCAGGTTGGCAGCATGAGCCTGAGTGGTCAATTATGGTATGAAAGCTATGACGACTACGTGAATATTTTTTATAGCGAAGCGCATAGTCAGTGGAAAACCGCGTTATGGCAGCCAGATATCGGCATGCAGTTCATTCGCGGCAGCGGTGAAGGCGAACGCTTGCTTGGTGAGGTGGACAGTACGTCTTATGGCATACAGTTGGCTTTGACGCCCGTTAGCCAAGTTAAGTGGTCTATTAATTATAACCACATCGTCTCCAACCCCACATCGTATCTGACCGGGGTGTTGGTTACGCCGTATTCCAGCAGCACCTCATCGGGGAAATATTTCGCGCAGCCGTACTTTACCAGTACTCAAGATCTTGGTACCGGCAATGCCTATTCTACCCGTATCACTTATCAGATTATGCCTGCATTGAGCATTGGGACTTACTATTCTTTTATGGATCTGAAAAGTTCAGCAAGTGCGCCTAGCCGTAACCAGTCTGAATATGTCGTCTTTGGCATTTACCAGTTTGGTGGCGTATTGAAAGGGTTAAGTCTGTCTAATTTCCTCGGGGTACAAACGTCTCCTGTTTATGATTATGCTTTCTGGCAGAATCGCGTTGCCCTTCAATATAATTTCTAATTTATCTTGCTTAAAAAGGTATCCATTATGGATACCTTTTTTATTAATAATTCATCCGCAAAGAAATAGCATAACCATGCACTTAATGAGGGCATTGTGTGCCGCTTATGCTGTATCTTGGTGCAATATCAGAAATTAATTTAAGTTAATAAGGAAAGCGTCATGTCTTTCCTGGCCAAAGTAATCGTTTGCTTATCGATAATAAACATTGCGGCAAGATAATTTTTATTTTGGTATGAGAATTGCTGTTTATCTAATCACTATCGATTAATCACATAGGATAAAACAGCATGACAGTATGCCACCGTTACCCTATTCGAAGCGCTGGTTTTGATATCGCGGCGTCAGTAGAGAGCCTGCAGCAGAGCCTGGTTCCCAATGGGGATGATTATCATGGTCGTTCTGTTTGGCTGGCCGACTGTCAGGAGGTTGCCGCATGATCCAATTTTTGCAGCACAACACACTGGTGGTTGAACGGGATCTCGATCCTACCCTGACGGTGTTGCAGTATCTGCGGCAGCATAAGCGCCGTACGGGAACCAAAGAGGGCTGCGGTTCTGGCGACTGCGGCGCGTGCACCGTGGCGTTGGGGCGCGAGGAACAGGGGCGAATGTGCTATGAGACCGTTAATGCCTGCCTGATGCCTGTGAGCGCGTTGCATGGCAAGCAACTGATTACGGTGGAAGATTTACGCCAGGAAGGGGCCCTCCATCCCGTGCAGCAGGCGGTGGTCGATCTGCATGCCTCGCAGTGTGGTTTCTGTACGCCAGGGATAGTGATTTCACTGTTTGTGTTGCAAAAAGAAAGTGAGGGCTGGGATCTTCAACTGACAGAACAGGCACTGGCGGGGAATTTATGTCGTTGTACCGGTTATCGACCGATTATGGCCGCTGCACGCTACCTGTGCGAGCAGCCGATAGAGGATAGTTATACCCGTGACGAGATATTAACCGCCACGCGACTGAAGGCGCTGAAGGAGGGGGCGGAGACATTGAACGAGGGCGCGCGCCAATATTTTATACCTGATGCGCTGGAGAAACTGGCGGCCTATTATCTTCGTTATCCTCAGGCTCGCCTGTTGGCGGGCGGTACCGATCTGATGCTGGAAATGGCGCAAGCCGGGTATGGCCGTCCTCCTTTGATCTCTTTGGCGCAGGTGGCAACGCTGCGCCGCTGGCATATGGATGACAGCTACATTCATCTTGGCGCCGGGGTGACTATCACACAATGTGAAAAGCTGCTACACGCGCAGATCCCTGCCTTTGCACGTGCGTTGCAGCGTTTCGCTTCACGTCAAATCCGCAACCGCGCCACCTTGGCAGGGAATATCGCCAATGCGTCGCCAATAGGCGATACGCCCCCGATGCTGCTGGCATTGGATGCCGAGCTACTGCTACAACGTGGTTCGGACCAGCGCACGCTGCCACTGCGCGACTTTTTCCTGGCCTACCGTCAAACGGCGTTAGTCGAGAGCGAGTTTATTCGTGAGATCCTAATCCCTCGCGGGGAGTTACTGGATAATTTTCAGGCATGGAAGGTTTCGAAACGGTCGGATGATGATATTTCCATTGTTTTTGGCGCGTTTTCATTACAAATCCAACAGGGGCGAGTCGTGAACGCTCGCGTCGCCTTTGGCGGAATGGACGCCATTCCCCGGCGGGCTGAGCGTTGTGAACAGGCCCTGCTTCACCAGCCCTGGAACAGGGCGACCGTGACAGCCGCTTGTCAGGCGCTGGAGCAGGATTTCACACCATTGAGCGACGCACGCGCCAGCGCAGAATACCGCCTGCAGGTGGCCAGGAATCTGTTGCTCCGTTACTACTACTGGTTACAAGGCGAGGAGTTTGAGATGGAGACCGCACACCATGTCGCATAATCCGTTAGTGTCCGCCCCAACGCAAATGGCGTTGCAGGAGCGGTTCCATCAGACGCAACCCTGTGGCGTAGGGCACAGTCATACACATGAGAGCGCGATACTGCACGTCAGCGGTGAAGCGCGCTACATTGACGATCGCCCAGAGCCGGAAGGGCTATTGCATCTTTGCCCGCGCCTGAGTGAACACGCGCATGCCCGTATTATCAAGCTGGATGTTGCACCCTGCTATCGCATTCCTGGTGTGGTAACGGTGCTGACCCGGCAACAAATACCGGGCAACCCGGATATCGGCGCGTTGGCGCCGGGCGATATGTTGCTGGCCGATGGCGAAGTGAACTATGCAGGGCAGATCGTGTTGGTGGTGGCGGCAGAATCTCGTGAGGCGGCCAGGTTGGGCGCTCAGGCGGCGGTGGTTGACTACGAAGTGCTGACACCGATATTGGATGTGCAAGACGCGTTGGAAAAACAACACTATGTGGAGCGTCCTTTTGTGCATCAACGCGGTGATGTCGAGGCGGCGTTGGCACGAGCAGCCCATCGTCTGTCGGGCGAGTTTCACATTGGCGGGCAGGAACATTTTTATCTGGAAACGCAGGCGGCCCTCGTCTGCCCGGCAGAGAACCAGGCCGTAACGGTCTATGCGTCCAGCCAAAACCCCAGTGAAGTACAAAAGCTGGTGGCTTCGGTTTTGGGTGTTAGCCAAAGCCAAGTGACGGTAGAAACACGGCGAATGGGGGGCGCTTTCGGCGGCAAGGAATCGCAGGGGGCGGGCGTCGCCTGCCTGTGCGCGCTTGCTGCGCGCCTGACGCGGCGCCCGGCAAAAATGTGTCTGTCGCGGCGTGACGATATGCGCATCACTGGCAAGCGCCACGCTTTTTTCGTGCGTTACGAAGTCGGTATTGATGAACGTGGTGTCTTCAGCGGCGTAAAGATCGATCTGGCAGCAAACTGTGGTCATTCGCTGGATTTGTCGGGATCGATTGTCGATCGCGCCATGTTCCATGCGGACAACGCCTATTATCTGGGAGATGCGCTCATCACCGGATACCGTTGCCGCACCCATACTGTCTCCAATACCGCGTTTCGCGGCTTCGGTGGGCCGCAAGGCATAGCGGCCATTGAACAGGTGATTGAGCACATTGCGCGCACTTTGCATCTGGATCCGCTCGAGGTGCGCAAACGAAATTATTATGGGATCACGGAACGCAATGTGACCCATTACTACCAGCCCGTCAGGCAGAATATGCTTAACGATATCACCGAACGGCTGGAGCACAGCGCTGAGTATCACCAACGTCGTGCCGAGATCGATACTTTCAATACCCGCCACCCCGTGCTGCGGCGCGGCTTAGCGCTAATGCCGGTCAAATTCGGCATTTCCTTCACCTCCACCTTTCTCAACCAGGCCGGAGCGCTGTTGTTGGTATATACCGATGGCAGTGTACAGCTAAATCATGGCGGAACTGAGATGGGGCAAGGGTTGAATACCAAAGTGGCGCAGATTGTGGCGCAGGTGCTACAAATTGACATCGAGTCAATCCAGGTCACGGCCACTCATACCGGCAAGGTGCCCAATACTTCGCCGACAGCAGCCTCCAGCGGTGCTGATTTGAACGGTAAAGCGGCGCAGCAAGCAGCCGAAATCATCAGACAGCGGCTAGAGGAATTACTGTGTCGCCTTTATGCGTGTTCCCCCGCAGAGGTTGTATTCCACAATGGTGTAGTGCGGGCGGGCAAGCATCATTTGACCTTCGCGCAGGTAGCGCACTTGGCATGGGTTAATCAGGTACCGCTTTCGGCTTCGGGTTACTACCGGGTTCCGGGCATCCATTACGATCGTGAGGCAGGGCGCGGACAGCCTTTTTACTACTTTGTGTACGGCGCGGCATGCGCGGAAGTGATCGTGGATACGCTGACCGGAGAGTATCGGGTGAAGCGGGTAGATATTCTGCACGATGTAGGTGCTTCCCTGAACCCTGCGCTGGATATCGGGCAGGTCGAAGGTGGGTTTGTACAGGGCATGGGCTGGGTTACCACCGAAGAGCTGATGTGGAACGGGCAGGGATGTTTGTTAACGGATACCGGCGCCACCTACAAGATACCGACGGTAGCGGATATCCCGCATGATTTTCGCGTGCAGCTATTGCCGCATACGCACAATGCGGCTGAAACCGTTTTCCGTTCTAAAGCCGTTGGTGAGCCGCCTTTTATGCTGGGTATGGTCGTCTGGTGTGCCCTGCAGGATGCGATCGCACGCCGGGCCGATGGTATCGTGCATTGCCTGCTTGATCTTCCCGCCACGCCGGAACGGGTGTGGCGAGCGTTACAAAGGTCATGAAAGGGATGGTGAAGGCATCACCCCTGCGAACGAGCCGCCAGTGGCTGACGGATTAAAACCGGGGGGGGCTTACTGGGGCTGGCTTCACGCCATAACCGGTTAAATTCCTGCTGATATTTTGCCGCCAGGGCAGGCACGTTGCGGATCAGCAGGGCATTTTCTGCGTTGCGCTTGTCGGCGCTGGATGTGTAGTTGAACGAGCCAGTTTCGACCGCATGGCCGTCTGCCACAATAAATTTGTTGTGCATGATGGCGTACTGCCCGTTAAGGCGCACCGGCACCCGGTGGTTAACCAGGAAGGTGATGGCAGTGTACCGATCGCTATTGGCTGCCTGGTCTGCGACCACCCGTACCGATACCCCGCGTTTTTGCGCGTTTACCAGCGCTGTCGCGATGGGCTTGCTGGTGAACTGATAGGCCGCCACATCAAGGTTGTGCTGGGCGCAGTTAATGATACTTAAGACAATATTTAAAGCGTCATGCCGTGCGCTGGGTGAAAAGCCGATGGCAAGCTCTGGCGACGCTGCCGCCAGAACGGGCATGGCTAGCACCATGATAGCCAGCACAAAAATGCGTTTACGCATAGGGTATTAACTCCAACTGCGACGGTATAGCCACGGAAAATATGGCTGTGCGTGGGCTTGCGATGGGGTGTTTTACCTATGAATCTTGCATGTTGCCAGTGCTGGGTCGCTAAAACTTTAGCTGGTCGACATTTTGTCTACCAACTTGTGGTTCAATACACAGAGAGACGCTATCAGCACCGCAAAAAATAGCCGCTGCTTCAGGCCGTAGCCCGGCAAATAAATGCCATACGTGGAACGCACCTGCAACGTGAAGTAGGAAGGGGATAAAATAGATTCTCTGTTTGGGGGTAACCGATGGGAAAGAGCATAAAATGAAGCTATTGATCGTTGTTGATATGCAAAACGGCGTATTCGCCACGCCGCGCCATGACCGGGAAGATAAAGCTACTCTGATCAATCAGCTGATAGCGGCGGCGGAACGGACGATATTTATTCAACATATTGAGGGCGAAATGGCCGAAGGCAACGAGTTATGGCAAATTTTACCGGAGCTTGAACAGCCGGATGGGGCGATTTATGTTAACAAAACCGCGTGTGATGCCTTCTGGAACACGAAACTGGCAGATGTTCTTAGCCAACTGGGCACCAATAACTTCGTGATTTGCGGCTGCGCGACGGATTATTGTTTAGATACGACAATAAAAGTCGGCGCCAGCCAAGGTTATGCCATTACCGTCGCTTCCGACGCTCATACAACCTCAAACCGAACTTATGCGACGGCGCCACAGCTGATTGGTCAGCATAATGAGGTGTGGGCGGCGCTGAGTATTCCGGGGAATACCGTCCAAGTGAAACCGACGGATAGGATTATCGCTGAGTGGCAGGGCTGACGCGTTGTGCGTGCGGATTTTTCGGCGCGGGTGAATGTAACCGGTTGTTGGATCTTGCCAATATTTGCAATAGTACAGGCAATGCTCACCGTAATTAGATGTTTCGCCGTTCTCAATAGGACATTATTCTTGAAAGCTGGTTTGCGCTATGAAAGGCTCGCTGGGACATTAAACCGAGGGGGAAACATACTTTATCCATCCCCAATAACCCGCCCCTGTGCAATCTGTCTGTTTCCAGCCAAGCCGTTCCAGTTCCAACGAAATATAAGCCTTATGCGGTATAGCAAGCAAGCCAACTAAAATGTCTTCATTCTACCGGGCGACATCAAGCACGATCTTGCCGAATGGCCTTTGACCCAAATGGTCGAACGCGGCGGGAAGGTCCTCTAATGAATAGCGGGAATCGACAACCGGCGTAATGCCTGTGTGATCGATAGCGAAAATGAATCGTTCCAGAGCCTTTCGGCTGCCGGTGCCAATCCCATGGATTGTGATGTCTTTTAGCATCAAGGGCATTGCTGGTGCGATGATGTCCCAACCGTCGAGTGCGCCGATCTGGCAGACATGGCCGCCCACCGCTGTAACCTGAACAGATTCTCCCAGATGCTTACCGCCTATAACCTCTAAAACGATGTCCGTACCTCGGTCGGATGTGAGTTGGTAAACAGCTTCCACCCAGTCGCTATTCGCGTTGATAAAGTGGTCTGCGCCGAGCGCTTTTGCTCGTTCCTCGTATTCCGGTTGGCTGCAAACAATGACCCGGGCGCCGTTTGCCTTGGCGATCTGCACGCCAAAAAGGGCGACTCCGCCGGTGCTGGGGATCAGGACCGTATCCCCGGCACGGACTCCTGCTCGGTCGACAAGCGCAAACCAGGCGGTGAGACCTGCAATTGGTATTGTGCAAGCCTGCCAGGGCTCGAGCGTCTTCGGCGCCGAGACAAACCAGTCTTCCGGCATAGCAACATATTCGGCGAGCACACCCGGATAAAAGCCACCCAAAGTCTGATAGGCTGGCGTTCTGGCGGTACCAGCACGCAGACCGTCGATCCAGTCTGGCGTTGCGGTGGAGATGACTTTCATACCTACTTCGAAGCGGGATGCGCCTTCGCCGAGAGCGATCACCTCTCCAGCAAGTTCGGAGCCGGGTGTGAACGGAAATGTGAGAGGAAGTCCCCGGCCGGTTTCCACTACCATTTTGTCACGGTAGTTCAGTGCGACTGCGTTCACTTTGACCAGCATCTCTCCCGGGCCCACTCGCGGGATCGGGACATCGTTCAATTTAAGATACTGTCTGCCTATTGCATTGATTTCCCAGCGTTTCATCGTGCCCATTTTTACGCTCCAGCCGTAACGGCGGGTAGGCTTCCAGCACCATACTGGACACTTCGCCGTCTTTTCACACAGTATGCAGCATACTATTATGCTTTAATATGGTACTTATCTGGCATGAAGTATTGTGTCTGGAGATCATAATGAACGGGACGGAATTTACACAGTTAAGGGCTTTTGTCATTGTTTGTGATGAGCGGGCATTTGGACGCGCTGCCAGACGGTTGGCAGTATCGCCATCGGCACTGAGCCGCACTGTCCGTTCTTTAGAGAGCCGTCTTGGCATTCGCCTCCTCAATCGTACAACCCGCAGTGTCGGGCTGACAGAGGCCGGAACTGTTCTTTACGATCGTATCAAGCCAATGATGACGGATATGGACGAAGCTGTGCAGGCGGTCGGGGCCTACCAGGAAACGCCGAAAGGTGTGGTTCGCATTAACTTGCCAAGCATCGCCGCGCGGATCGCGGTCATGCCGAGATTACAGCAGTTCCGTCTTGCTTATCCGGAAGTCCGCCTGGATCTCGTTATAGACAATGACATTACAGATGTTGTTGCCCAAGGCTTCGATGCCGGGGTTCGGATTGGTGGGCAAATCAGTCGCGATATGATTGCGGTACGTATTACAAACGATCTGCGAATGGCGGTTGTCGGGGCTCCCTCTTATTTCACCGACCGGCAACGGCCCCAAGTGCCGGCAGATCTGAAAGACCACCTCTGCCTTAGCTACAAATGGAAAAGTACGGGGGCCTTATATCAATGGCGGTTCGAAGATAGCGACGGCGTGATCGATATTGATGTCGACAATATTCTTACCGTAAATGACACGGACCTGCTGTTGTTGGCCGCCTGCAAAGGGATCGGATTAGCTTACCTTATCGAGGATCTGGTGGCGCCACACCTGGAAAAGAAAGAACTCATCCGTGTTCTGGAACCATGGTGTAAAGTTTTTCCGGGGTTTTACCTCTACTATTCAGAGCGTACACACATGCCTGCTTCTGTGCGCGCGTTCATCGACTTCATGAAAGTTGAGGAGCCGCGTACATGACACAACAACCACAGGGGGAAATACGTTTAGGCACAGTGCGTTAGCCTGGCCGATTTTGGCTCTGACCCGACAAGCTCATCAGCATCGGGTATTCGGATACCTGGCGCCATGCTGCGCCGTCTGGCTGTTATTGATGTGTCAGTAACGGTTAATTTGGCGTGATGAAATTACGCCACGCGTCTGCTTTATGTTTTCAAAACGCTAGCTTCAGGAAGCACTAACCGCATGACGCACACATAAGCCTTATGCTGGATAGCAAGCATTGATAGCCTGTTTTCTGGAGATCCCATGGTAAGTGCAGACGTCACCACATTCCCACAGTCCACTCGGCCTCATCTCGCCTCCCACAAGACCCCTGTCGCCGTACGACTCGATGGCGTGTTGAAACGCTTTGGCGATGCCATCGCACTGCATAAGATTTCCTTGATCATTAACGAAGGGGAATTTATTACCCTGCTGGGCCCCTCTGGCTGTGGCAAAACCACACTGCTGAACCTGATGGCCGGTTTCACCGAAACCGACGGCGGCGAAATCTTTATTGATGGCGATCTGGTTACCGAAATCCCGCCGTATCAACGTGAGATTGGCATTGTGTTTCAGAACTATGCGTTGTTTCCGCACATGACGGTGGAAAAGAACGTGGGTTATGGGCTGCGAATGCGCGGTGTCTCGAAGGCGGAAATTGCCGGGCGCGTTGAACAAGCGTTGGCACTGGTGAAGTTGGCCGGTTATGGCCACCGTAAGCCACGCGAGTTGTCCGGCGGGCAGCAGCAGCGTGTTGCGCTCGCGCGTGCGCTAGTGATTCGTCCGAAAGTGCTGCTATTGGATGAGCCGTTTTCCGCGTTGGATAAAAACCTGCGCTTATCGATGCAGGTTGAGCTGAAAGCCATCCAGCGCAAACTCGGCGTGACCACGGTGTTTGTTACCCACGATCAGGGTGAAGCCTTGAGCATGAGCGATCGTGTGGTGGTGATGTCGGCGGGCCATGTGCGTCAAATTGGTACGCCGGATGAGATCTACCGTCGTCCACAGGATCCGTTCGTTGCGAGCTTTGTCGGTGACGTCAACATTTTACCCGGCCGCTATGCCGGGCGGGATCACGCTGTGGTGGTGGAGTCGGGCGGCAACGCGCTGCGTATACCTGCTGAGCGTGTACAGGCCGCCGTCGGCGATCGACTTGATATCTATGTGCGCCCGGAAAATATTCAACTCGGCCCACTTGGCGCGCATTCATTCCTCAGCGCCACGGTGATTACCCATGTGTTTCAGGGCGACCATGTTGATGTGCATCTGGATGTACCGGCACTCGGCAACACCACGCTATTTGCACGTCAATCCGGGCTGGACTCACTTACACGCTGGCCGGTGGGCAGCGTAGTCGGTGTGACCTTTGCTGATGAAGGCGTGTGCGCCTTTAGCGCCGAGAAACAGGGATAAGCGCCAATGATGCCTGAAATGATGAATGCGGTGATTGCACGTGAACCTGGCGGCGCAGACGTCTTACAGCAATTGCAACGGCCGGTGCCGCGGCCGGCCGCCGGTGAAGTATTGATCCGCGTGGCGAGCGCCGGTGTTAATCGGCCTGACATTATGCAGCGTAACGGAATGCCGTTACCGCCGGGTATTACGGATATCTTAGGGCTTGAAGTTTCCGGTACGGTGCTGGCGCTGGGCGAGGGGGTTGATAACCTGGTGGTCGGCACGCACGTGATGGCGCTGCTGAACGGCGGCGGCTATGCCCAGTTTGCGGTAGCGCATGCCGATTTGTGCCTGCCGGTACCCGCAAACCTGCCGTTGGATCACGCTGCGGGTATACCGGAAGCGGCCTTCACCGTCTGGCATACTCTATTCGAGCTGGGGCGATTGAGGCCGGGTGAAACCGTGCTGATTCACGGCGCCGCCAGTGGCGTGGGCACTTTTGCCATACAGTGTGCGAGGGCCTGTGGCGCCCGCGTGATCGCCACGGCCGGCGGTGCGGATAAAATCGCGGCGCTGCTGCGGCTGGGCGTGTGGCAGGCGATTGATCGCCATAGCCACGATTTCGTTGCCGTGATCCTGGATGAAACTCAGGGCCGCGGCGTTGATGTGGTGCTGGATAACGTCGGCGGTGAGTATGTCGCGCGTAACCTCAGTGTACTTGCGCCGGGCGGCCGTCATGTCAGCCTGGCGTTTATGCAAGGCGCAAAGATCGAGCTCGATCTGCAACAGGTCATGCGCAAAGGGCTTAGCCTCACGTCTTCCACGTTACGCCCGAAAAGTGCGGCGGAAAAAGCGCGCCTGGCGCAGTGCGTTCGCGCTCATCTGCTGCCGTTATTGGCCGAAGGAAAAATCACCCCGGCCATCCATCAGACGTTGCCATTAGCGCATGCTGCACAAGCCCACCGCATCCTTGAAGTCAATGCCAATATTGGCAAGGTGTTACTGCGGGTTGATCTCTCTGGAGAGCCAGCATGATGCAACTCTATTACGCGTCCACATCGGCTTATGTACGCAAAGTGATGGTGACGGCACATTGTTTGGGCCTGGCCGACAGCATCGAACTGTTGGCGTCGGCGGCGCATCCCATTGAACGCGACGAGCGTATCGCCACGTTTAATCCGTTAGCCAAAGTCCCCGCGCTGCGTACCGAAGAGGGGCTTTGCCTGTATGACAGCCGGGTGATTTGTGAATACCTGAATGCGCGGGCGCAGGGTTCTTTACTGCCGCAGCACGGCGACGCGCGTTGGGTAACGCTCACGCGCCTGGCGCTGGGTGACGGCCTGCTGGATGCGGCGTTGCTGGCACGCTACGAATTCAGTGTACGCCCGGCAGATAAACAGTGGAAAGGCTGGCGCGATGCACAGTTGAAGAAGGTTGCCGCCGCGCTGGCGGAAATCGAACGTCAGGCGAGCGGTTTTAGCCCGTTACCTGATGACGTTGGGCTGATCGCCATCGGCTGCGGCCTGGGTTATCTCGATTTCCGCTTTGCCGATCTTAACTGGCGCGCGACACATCCGCTGAGCGCCGCCTGGTTCGCCACTTTTGACGCGCATCCGGCAATGGCTGCCACGCGCCCGCACGTTTAATCAGGAGTTTGAATGTCGCCGCAGATTTTTTTTCTTAATGGGCCGAACGCCAATCTGTATGGCATGGATAAAAACGGCGCCTACGGCAGCGAGAGTTTTGCCAGTATTAGTGAACGCTGTCAGCGCCGTGCCGCGGCGCAGGGTATCACGCTGCAGTTTCGTCAGAGCAATCACGAAGGCGTATTGGTCGACTGGATCCAGGAAGCGCGTCAGCACGCGGCTGGATTAATTATCAATGCTGCGGGTTTGAGCTATAGCTCCGTGCCCATTCTCGACGCGCTCCTGATGTTTGACGGCCCAATTATCGAAGCGCATATGAGCAATATCTGGCAGCGTGAGCCGTTCCGTCATCATTCAATGGTATCTAAAGCGGCAACCGGCGTGATTGCCGGCCTCGGCGTGCTGGGTTACGAGTTAGCCATTGATGCAGCGGTCAATTTAGTCAAGGCGGGCGCTGCATGAGTATCCTGGTGTTTTACAGCGAATTCGACAGCTTTGAAGGGTGGTCAGCGCTGCTTGCGCCGCATCTGCCGGGGATAACCCTTTGCCGCGCCGATGAGGTGCAGGATGCCGATTCCGTTCATTACGCGCTGGCGTGGAAACCGCCGCACGGCTTTTTCACGCCATATCGCAACCTTAAGTTACTGGTGAATCTGGGTGCCGGCGTCGATTCTCTGGTAGGGCGTGACGATCTGCCGGATATCCCGATCATCCGCCTGTCAGATCCGGATATGGCACGGATGATGGCGGGCTATGTGTTGTTTGCTGTGCTGCGTTACGCACGTGATATTCCGGCGTTTGAGCGCGCACAGCGTGAGCATCGTTGGCATTATCTGCATCCTCGCTTGCCGGCCAGTATACGTGTGGGCGTGCTGGGGTTGGGGGAGTTAGGATCTTATGCGGCTCTGGAACTGGTGAGACAAGGATTCGACGTGCGTGGCTGGTCACGCTCGCAGAAAACGCTTGAGGGCATTGTCTGCAGCAGCGGCATCGCGTCGCTGGATGATTTTCTCTCCACCACTGACATATTGGTGGTGATGCTGCCATTGACGCCAGAAACGCAAGGGTTGCTGAACGCAGAACGGCTGGCACGTTTGCCCAGCGGTTCTTCGTTTATCAATGTGTCGCGCGGTGCCATCGTCGATCAGGCTGCGCTGACGCAGGCGTTGTGCAATGGACAGATTGCCGGGGCCACGCTGGACGTGTTTGATCGCGAACCGTTGCCTTCTGATGATCCGCTATGGGCGATGGAGAATGTGCTGATTACGCCGCATCTGGCATCCGTGGCGATCCCTGCCAGCGCCGCACGGCAGGTAGCAGACAATATTCTGCGCATCACACGCGGTGAGCCGGTGCTGAATCAGGTATTTCCAGCACGCGGCTACTGAGTCGTCGCCCATCACCGGCGTGCTGGGCGATGGCGCGGTTATGCGACTTTCACCACTTGCGGATCGAAATAACTCGGTGCTGCCATGCCGGGTATGTACTGATCCGAGATAAACATGCGGCAGCGTTCGGCGAAGGCATTGACCACCATTGAGTGCTGCACATGGGCGATAGTTGCATAGCCGAGATGCATCGGCTTATTAACGCCCGCCAGTCGCACACGAATCACACGCTTGCCATCTTGCGACAGGTTAGCTTTTGGCCGCACGTTGGTGATACCAAAGCCGACACCGTTGGCCACCATCGCTCGCACGACTTCCAGATTTCTCGATCGCATGACGATATTTGGCACCACACCGGCTTCACTAAACAGCCCGATGAAGTATTCACGACTCCACGGTATGTCCAGCAACACCATCAGCTCGGTGGCTAAATCCTGAATGGTCACTGCCGATTGCGTAGCAAAAGGGTGATGCTCGCCGACCATCACATACGGCGGCAACTGGGCCAACGACTGAAACGTAATGTCGTTGGCCGGCACCAGATCGTAGGTCAGGGCGATATCGATATCGGCGGAACGCAGCTGTTTCAGTAATTGCTCATGATTGCCCTCAACCAACGTGATACGCACCCCCGGGAAAGCGCGGCCAAAACCGAATACCAACTCTGGGATTAGCATCGGCGCCAGCGTATCCAGACAGCCGACCCGTAATGGGCCGCGCACGTTGTTGAGTGATTCTGACGCAATGGTGTAGAGGTTTGACATCTGTTCCAGGATCAGCTTCGCCTCTTTTAATACCTGATGCCCGATAGCCGTGAGCGATACGCCTTGCGCATGATGGCGCACGAATAACTGTACGCCGAGCTCGGATTCAATGTGTGTGATAGCGGCAGAAATTGACGGAGATGAAACATGGATACGTTCCGATGCACCGATAATGCTGCCAGCCTCCCCGGATGCGACAAAATATTCCAGCTGACGCTGGGTTATGCGACTGAGCATGCAGGTTCTCCTGAGATCGCCGACGAGATAATGTCTCGTCAGTCATTCTAATAGTGCTGGTCACCATGCATTTATCATGCCTGGATTTCAATGGCAGCATAATTACCTACTTTATGCCTGTAACCCATTCGCTTCTGCCTTACCCATGCTTAAGGAAATCTGTTGCAAAGCAGCGCTTTTTTTAGCGTCAGAAATTCTGATGCAAGAGCAAGGGAAATGCTGTTTTACCGAATCTCTGCGTGGCGGCAGAATCGGTTTCACACCAGGGAGCCACCTTTGCACTGTTTTAGCGCGCCGCGCCGTGGGGCATCAGTGGTGGTTCAGAGCATCCATAACGGCCATTTCATTCATTGGGGACGAGAATATGTTGCGTAAGATGTATGCCTTGACGTTGTTGACGACGACTGTGTTCAGTGCCGGGAACGCGATGGCTGCAGATAAGCTGATCGTCAGCACCTGGGGCGGCAGTTTTAAGGATCTCATTGAGCAAACCATCGCAAAAGAATTCACCAAAGAAACCGGCGTGGACGTGCAGTTTGTCACCGGCGGCACTATCGATCGCTTGAGTAAAGCCAGGCTGGCGGGGGGAACACCGGAAACCGATGTCACCTTTACTACCGCACATGTCGGCTACCTGTATACCAACAGCGGTCTGTTTGAAAAGCTTGATATGACTAAAATCCCCAATTCGGTCAATCTGGTGAAGCAGGCTAAGGTCAGCCCGTATCACTTAGGCGTGTGGGGGTATGTCTACACCATCGGCTATCGTCCCGACCTGGTACCCGAAGGCGAAACCTTCGCTAGCTGGAACGACCTGTGGAAACCTGAGCTGAAAAGCACATTGGCACTGCCGGACTGGGATCCGAGCCATATTATTGCGGTATCCGCAAAACTCTCTGGCACTGATGCTGCGCATTGGGAACAAGGTCAGGCGAAGTTGAAAGCGCTGATGCCTAATATTAAATCCTTCTATATCGACGATGCCAATAGCCAACAGCTGATCTCCACCGGCGAAACCCCGGTGCAGGTGATGTTATCAATGAATGCCTACAGCATGATTAAGGAAGGCGTCGATATTAAGCTCGCCATCCCGAAAGAGGGCGCAATTCTTGGTGTGGATACCATCGGCATCAATAAAGGCACTAAACACGTCGATCTTGCCTACACGTTCCTGAATATCGCGCTGAGGCCGGATATTCAGGAACAGGTGGCGACGATTTACCGCGGTAGTCCGACGGTAACCAACGCGCATATTGATCCAGAACTGGCGAAACTGCCGGGCATGCTGACCACCGCCGCTCAATGGGATGCCACCATCAACACCGACCCGGAACTGCGTGCCGAGAAAACCGCGGAATGGCGGCAGTGGTTCTCTGAAAACATCATGTCGCATTGAGTTCAACGGGCGGCGCTCGCTGCTGCCCGTCACTTAACGGTTGGCCGCAACACTTTATTCAGGCAGTCACGTCTATGACGAAAAATCCGACATTTTTACCCTGGTTCATCATTCCCGCCATGCTGACTGCGCTCGGGCTGATTGTCGCTATGTTCACCGTCATGCAGTTTAGCGTGCGGGCGTATATTCCCGGCGCGCTAGACGTGGGTGGATTTACCTTGGCCAATTTTAACAGCTTGTTTAAGACGGTGTATGCCAATGCGTTTATCAACACGGTGATGCTCAGTGCTAAAACTGCCGTGTTTGGCCTGCTGATGAGCTATCCGCTGGCCTATGCACTGGTGCGCACGCGCACGGCGTGGATCAAATCTGTCATCCTGATCGTGGCGATTACGCCGCTGTTTCTTGGTGAAGTAGTACGTACCTATTCCTGGATTATTGTGCTGGGTAACAGCGGGTTTCTGAATAGCCTATTGCTGAGTATTGGGCTAATCGATAAACCGATTCAATTTATGTTTACCCAGAGCGGCGTTGTTGTGGCGCTGGTGCATGTAACGATGCCGATCATGGTATTGATGCTGGCTACCGCGCTTTCACATATCAACCCGGACTACGAAAAAGCCGCGATGAGTCTGGGGGCGGGGCCCGTTCGCACTTTGCTGACGGTGACGATTCCATTATCCATTCCCGGTATTGTCTCCAGTTTGACCACTGCCTTTGCCTGGACATTCAGTGCGTTCGCCACGCCACAGCTGATTGGCGGCGGTCGTGTGAGCACAGTGGCAACCCTGGTTTACCAACTTGGCTTTTCGTCGATGAACTTTCCGTTTGCAGCGGCGCTGAGTATTGCCGGATTAGTGCTGACAATTTTGCTACTGGCGTCTTTAAAACGAATGACCCGTTTCCTGAACGAGATGGGAGGGCATTAAGGTGACGCGATCAAATAATGATAAATGGGTCACACTGCTCGGCCGGATGCTGGTGATCGCTATTCTGGTCTTTGTCATGCTGCCGACTATCGTGGTCTTTATCTCTGCATTCAGCAGTACATCGGTGCTGTTCTTCCCGCCGAAAGGCTGGTCACTGCGTTGGTTTGAGCGTGCCGTCAGTTATGACGATTTTCGCCAGGGTTTTTATTCCGGGCTGATTGTTACCGCATGGGCTTCGACGCTGGCGGTGATCATTGGGACAACGCTGGCCATTGCCATTGAGCGTTACACGTTCTCTTGTAAACAGGTGCTGGAAGGGGTGCTGTTATCGCCGTTGTTCATTCCCCATTTCACTATCGGCCTTGGCTTGTTGATGCTGGTTTCGCAACTGGGCCTTAGCCGTGGCTATGGGCTGGTGATTTTCTGCCATATCGTGTTGGTGCTGCCGTTTGTATTGCGTAGCGTATACGTTTCACTGAAAAACCTGGAACAACGCATTGAGCTGGCGGCCGCAAGTCTCGGCGCATCGCCGCTGCGCGTGGTGTGGACCATCACCATACCGCTGATTCTACCTGGGCTGTTTGGTGGCTGGATGTTTGCAGCCATTCTTTCTTTCAATGAATTCACGGCTTCGCTATTTATTACCACGCAGGCGACGCAGACCTTGCCGGTTGCCATGTACAACTATGTGCGTGAATTTGCCGATCCGACTCTGGCGGCACTTTCGGTAATTTATATTACCGTGACAGCGGTGATATTAATTGTTGCCAACAAGTTTTTAGGATTAGGGAAGGTATTGAATGTTGAAGCAGGGCACTGATTGATTCCACCAGTGCCTTATTTTTCCTGAACACTGTATTTAAATATCCTGATTATCATTAATACGACACCCGATGATGATCAGCAATGAAAAGATTGGGGTCGATTATATTTAGGGATTCCATATGCTAGTAGAAAAAATCAATACCGTGATTGTCGGTGCGGGTCAGGCCGGTATTGCGATGAGTGAGCATCTTTCACTTATGGGCGTACCGCATACCGTATTAGAGCGCAGCCGCATTGCTGAACGCTGGCGTTCTGAACGCTGGGATTCGCTGGTTGCCAATGGCCCCGCCTGGCATGATCGCTTCCCATCGCTGAAATTCGATGATCTTTCCCAGGAAGCTTTCCCGCCTAAAGCGCGCATGGCGCAATATTTCGAAGATTACGTCAAAATGCTCAACGCGCCGGTACGTACCGGTGTCGACGTCTACCGGGTCACGCGCCTGTCGGGGCGCAGCGGTTTTAACGTCATCACCTCGGCGGGGGAGTTTGAAGCGGCCAATGTGGTAGCGGCTACCGGGCCATTCCAGAAACCGTCATTTCCGAAGATTGTGCCGGAGAGTGCGGCACTGCACCAGATCCATTCTTCCGCATATAAAAATCCACGGCAGCTGCCGGCTGGCGGCGTATTGGTGGTCGGTGCCGGCGCGTCCGGGACGCAAATTGCCGAAGAGCTGAGACATTCCGGCCGCGACGTGTATTTGTCGGTGGGTGAGCATTATCGTCCGCCACGTTCGTATCGCGATCGCGACTATTGCTGGTGGCTTGGCGCGCTCGGGTTATGGGATGAAGTGAAAATTAAACCCAAGAAGGAGCATGTGGCGTTTGCGGTGAGTGGTTATGAAGGTGGCAGAACCGTTGACTTTCGCCGTCTTGCGTACCTGGGTATTACCCTGGTGGGCATCACCAAGAATTGGGAAAACGGCATGTTGAGCTTTGCCGAGGGGCTGGCGGAGAATATTGCGGAGGGTGATAAAGCTTATTTTGACGTATTACGCGATGCCGATGCCTATATTGAACGTAATGGCCTCGATTTGCCGCCAGAACCGCAAGCCTGGCACTTGCTGCCGGATCCAGAATGCCTGATCAATCCGCTATCACAGTTGGATATTGCCGCTGCCGGCATCACCAATATTATTTGGGCCACGGGGTTTAAATTTGATTTCAGCTGGTTGCAGGTGGATGCATTCGATGAGAACGGCTTGCCTTTTCATAAACGTGGTATTTCCGCGGAACGTGGCATTTACTTTGTAGGCCTGCCGAATTTGGTCAACCGCGCTTCTTCATTTATCTATGGCGTATGGCATGATGCAAAGTATATTGCCGACCATATCGCGTTGCAGAATGCGTACACCGATTACGTTAAATCATAATTTTTTGTGTTGCCGTGCATAGGCCAACGATACACCGGGATCAGCGCCTAAACGCTATGTTGATGCCAAACCAGCACCAACGGCGGCTCTTTAGTTTTGGTGGATAACTCGTGGTCTGGTTGCTGTATCGCCATCCAGGCCGCGCGGGCATTTATGGCATCATTCTGGTTAGCGATAACGAACACCTTCTTTTTTCACCCGTTACTCCAGGTGAATTCATAGCGTTCCGGGATGATGTAAAACACAGTGTGTTCAGCACAATGGTTGTCTGCGAACCATGAGATTCGCTCCATCTGAAACAGTGGCGCCCCCTTGTTGATCTGCAGAATACCGGCAAGCGCTTTGTCGGCATAAGTGAGCCGGATGGCGATTTCCGATCGCAGGATCGGCTGCCGGGCACTTTTCTCCAGCAGCGACCAGGTTGTCTCCTGTTCGGTTTGTTGCCAGGTTAATTCCTGCGTAAAGACTGAAAAATGGCTGTAGCCTACGGCAATGGGTTCATCATCCACCAGATGAAGCCGTGCGACAAAGGTCAGGGCCGCATTCTCGCCTAACAGCTCGCGTAGTGCATTGGGCGTTGCCACCGTTTTGCGCTGCAGCAGCCGCATTGTGGCATTTAGGCCCTGCTGTTTCAGCGATTCGTGAAAGCTGCGCATGATGTGAATACCGTGCGCCACTTTTTTTCCTGAAACATAGGTGCCTTTCCCTTGCTTCCTCTCCACCAGACCGTTTTCAGTCAGGGACTTTAATGCAAGACGCACGGTCACCCGGCTGACGCCAAACCGTTGTTCCAACGCGGATTCCGACGGCAGCTTGCCGCTCGGCTGATAGAGCCCCGCCGCAATCTCTTGCTGTAGCGTATCGGCTATTTGCCGATATAACGAGGTCAGATTTTCACGCACTAGTGTCATGCACTCTCCAGATAGGTTGTATTCCGTTCGGATCTAATTTAGTGAGAAGCGATCTTAGATCAGCTTGTATTAATACGTATTATTACTTCATCCACTTATTCTTTCACAGAGCGGCCCAGATGAATATACGCAGTACACCCACGCTGAAGGTAGACCAGATAACGTTTTGCTATCCCGGCGGCGCAACGGTGTTCCGTGATTTTAGCTTCCACGCCCGGGACGGCGAGTTTGTGGTGTTACTGGGCCCCTCCGGCTGCGGCAAAAGCACACTGCTGAATCTGCTTGCGGGTTTTACTCAACCCGAACAGGGCAGCATACGGGTGCGCGGGGAAAAAACGTACCCAGAGAATGCTGCTCTGGGATATGTCTTTCAACAACCTCAACTGTTTGGCTGGCTTAGCGCACTGGAAAATGTGCGCTTCGGCCTGCGTATGCGCAACCAGGGTGATAAGAAAGCGCAACGCGCGCTTGCTCGGCAGTACCTGGCGCGCGTGGGCCTCGACCATGCGGCAGACTCTCTGCCACATCAAATGTCTGGTGGTATGCAGCAGCGCGTTTCGCTAGCGCGAGCGCTGGCACTGGAGCCCAGCGTGCTGTTAATGGACGAACCGTTTGCCGCGCTTGATGCCATTACGCGTGGTGACATGAACGAAGAGACGCTGCGCCTATGGTCTGCCCTTGGTCAGACGACGGTATTTATCACGCACGATATTGATGAGGCCGTGTTCCTTGCCGATCGCGTCATCGTGCTTAACCGGGCGCCGGGCGGTATTCACAGTGAACTCACTATCGATTTGCCACGCCCGCGGAGCAATCTTGAAACACGCCAATTACCCGCTTTCACCGCTTATCGCAATGAACTCCTCAAGCGCATCAGTGACGTGATGCAACAGTCGCCAACACACTAAAAACAGAGACATTATTATGAGCAAATCACTTTTCACCGTGTTGATACCAGGGCTTCTTATCTCCTCATCTGTCTTTGCGGCAGATACCGCACCGCTGCGCATTGGCTGGGTTTACGCCCTGGCAAACGCGCCTGCGCTGATCGCAGAGAAAGAGGGCTTTTATAAACAGGAAGGGTTGAACGTTGAGCTGAAATCTTTTGGCGACGGGCCGGTGATTAGCCAGGCACTGGCGGCGCACGAGTTGGATGCCGCGTACATTGGCGCACCCCCCGTATTTCAGTGGTATTCACGCGGCCTGAAGGGGCAGATCATCGCCAAAGTAAACAGTGGCCAGGCGGCGCTGATGGTACCGACTGGCAGCAGTATCACGCAGTTGTCCGGCCTGAAAGGGAAACGAATTGCCGGCGTGAAAAAAGGCAGCGGTATGGATGTGTTACTGCGTGGTTTGGTGCTGGAGCAGCAGGCAAAATTGACAGCGGATAAAGATGTACAGGTTGTGAGTATGCCCGCTGGTAATATGCCCGCCGCCCTGCGCCAGGGCGTGGTGGATGCCGCCTTCACCTGGGAGCCCTTCATCAGCGAGGCGGTACTGCGTGGCGATGCCAGAGTATTGTTTGACGTTAATCAGGCGCAGCCAAACTATCCCTGGTATGTGCTGATGGCACAGCCGGAAACGCTGAAAGATCGTCCTGATGACGTGGTTAAACTGCTGCGCGCCCACAAAAAAGCGGTCGACTTCATCAATCAGCATCCTGCGGCAGCCGACAAAATCATCGCCGATGCCTTCAGGTTACAGGCAATCAAAACAGCACAGGGAAAAACGCTTTCACCTGAAGAGCTGGTCAAAAATGCGCGTCAGCGTATCGGCTGATCGGTCACCTTAACCGATAAGGATAAAGCCTTTATTCAGCGGTTGATGGTTGATTCACAGGCGCTGGGTTACATGCAGCAAGCGCCTGATGTGAATGAGGTAGTCGATACGCAATGGCTGCAAAAGGCAGGGTTGCAGCCGTGAAGGGGGTTAAACCTAACTGGGGTTGGGCATCGCTTCCGTTTCTGTTGCTGGTCTGGATAGCCGTGGCCAGCCGTTATCCCGCTTACGTATTGCCACAACCCTGGGATGTCTGGAACGAAGCGGTGCGCTGGTTCAGCGACGGCTCGATCTGGGCTCAACTGTGGGCCAGCCTGTTGGAGGAATTTGCAGGCTTTACCCTGGCGGTACTGATGGCACTGATTCTGGGCACCAGCGCCGGCTTGTCCGATCGTTTTCGTGATTTCATCACGCCGCTCAACAGCCTGTTTATGGCTATTCCCCCCATTGCCTGGGCACCGTTGATGCTGCTGATTTTTGGTTTGGGCCTCACCTCAATCGTGGTGGTGATCTTTATCGCGGCGTTGTTTCCCATGTGTATCACTATCCAGGAAGGCATCCGCGGAATTCGCGGTGGTGAAGTCCGTGCCGCACGCACGCTGGGAGCGAGCGCCAGTCAATTGTTACTGCACGTTTATCTGCCCAGTTCGCTGCCATTCATCACCGCGGCGATGCGTATTGGCTTTAGCCAAGCCTGGCGCGCACTGGTGGCGGCCGAAATGCTTGGCGCTTCGCAGGGGATTGGCTGGATGGTCGCCATGGGCGGCCAGACAGGCAACAGCAGCCAGGTTTTGCTGGGGATTTGCCTGATCGGGCTGATCGCCTGGCTAATGGAAAATCTTGTTTTTCGCCGCGTTGAACAGCGCTATCAGCGCTGGCGTGCCCGTTAATATTCAAAGAGGTATACCGTGAGTCAGTTTGATATCCGCGATGCGGGAGAATACATTGCACCTGAAGGGTTGTATGAGCAGAACAAAGCCCGGTCGTTTTTGGGCAGCGTTCACTGTTCCCACCGGCGCATTACGGCCGGCTCCTGGGAGGAAATGGTGTTGACCTATACCGTCGGTGCCAGTGGGCTGGCCGACGGGGCGTGGCTCAAGCTTGCCTTTAAATTTTATTCGGACTGGGCGCTTTTTCAGACCAGCGATCCCGCAGCGGCAAACTTTGTCAGCGCGGAGTATCAGGCAGGCCCCTTACTGCCCGGCCAAAGCCCGGCCACCGTGCAGCATCTTAAGGTGCGCTTCGATCAGAAAGGGCATGAGCGGCCGTTTCAGAAAGCCATTCTGATCGATATCATTGATGGATATCTCAATCCTGGGGACCAGATCCACATTCGTCTTGGCGACCGGCGCCGGGGTGGTGGTGGCACGCGCGTGCAGAGTTTTGTGGAAAAAGACTTCCGATTCCGTCTGTTTGTTGATCCGTTGGGCAGTTCAAAATTTGCAGAAGTGCCGGGCGATGTGCTGCTTGATATCGTGCCGGGGGCACCCGCGTCGCTTTCCGTTATCGCGCCGCGGCTGATCCCGCCGGGCACCGCATTCGATGCGATCGTTCGCCTGGATGACGTGTGGGGGAATACCTGTCGTGAGCTGCCGCTGGCGGGCAATCTCACGCTGACGTCCGCATCCGGGCGGATGCAGCAGCAGCGCTTTACCCTGGCTGCGCAGGGCTGGGCGGTAACCCGTATTAGCGGTCTCACTCTGAGCGCGGGTGAATGGCAGATTAGCGCCGTGCTGGACGACCTACCGCAACTGCCGGGGCAGGCGTGGATCACCATTGAAGAGACTGCCACGAAACTGCGCCCGCTCTATGCCGATCTTCATGTGCACTCCGACGATACCGTCGGCACCAATGACACGCTCTATAACCTCAGTTACGGACGGGATGTGGCGGGGTTGGATATCCTCGGTTATACGGCAAACGACTTCAACGTTACCGAGGCGCGTTGGAAACACGCGGTCAAGTTAATCAACGCGCTGAATACGCCCGACCGTTTCGTCTGTTATTCCGGTACGGAATGGTGCGGTAATACCTGTGCCGGTGGTGATCACAACGTGGTGTTTCTTGAAGACGACGAACCACAGTTTCCTTTCGATAATCAGGGCCGGCTGGTTCGCTCGTTTGAATGGAACGAATTCACGGCCGGCACAATCAAGCCAGGTGCCTGGCCTCTGGACGAACTCTATGCCGCCTATGCGCGCGAGCCGCACAAACACCTGTTAATCCCACACATCGGCGGGCGCCGTTGTAACCTTGACTGGCACCATCCGGAACTGGAGCGTCTGATTGAAGTCGGGTCGGCATGGGGACAGTTCCACTGGGTGTATGCCGAAGCGCTGGAGCGTGGTTATCGTCTTGGTGCTTCGGCAAACAGTGATGAACATCAGGGGCGGTGCGGCGGCGGCGTCCCGGCGACGGCGGTCTTTGGTTCGCGCGGCGGCCTGACCGGTGTTCTGGCGGAACGGTTTGATCGCAAAGGCGTGGCGCAGGCATTACGCGCTCGCCATACGTTTGCAACTACGGGCGAGCGCAGTTATGCCGAACTGCGTGCAGGTGATGCATTGATGGGTGATGTCGCCGCTTTCAGCACTGCCAGTGCACTCACTTATCGCTTGTTGGGTGATGCAGGCTGGGAGTCCGTTACGCTCTTTGATGGGAAAAAAGTGGTCTGGGAGCGGGATTTACACGCTGAACTGGGGCGCTCAACGCGTGAATTTCGTGTCAGGCTCAGCGGCGCGCGCATTAAAGATCGTTATCGAGGGGCATACTGGCATGGCGAAGTTGAGGTCCTGGGCTCGCCGATCAATCATTTCCGGCTCACCGGCGCGGACCACCCGGAACAAACCCTCTGGCGTAAAAGCCACACACAGATCGGTTTGCGCACCGACACCAATGGTGACAGCGACACCATCAACGTCATTACCGGTGGGCTGGAACAGGCGCGCATTCGCCTGCAACTGGATATTAATGGTTATATAAAAGTTGGCGATCCTCTGGCACCTAATCCACATGCATACGCCCCCACGTTTTTCACTGAACTGGATGGTAACGAGCTATTGCGTGCAGGGAAACTGACATTTAGCCTGCCAGGAACAGAGTTACAGATTGAGATCGAAGCCGTGACCGAGAAAGCGTTGCCGCGTGATCTCAGCGGTGAAATTCAGATCGGTGAATTACCGTTGCCTGAGAAAAAGGAACACGCGCTATTTATCAGTGCCCGGCAAAGTGATCAATCGCGCATATGGACTTCTGCGCTTTTCCTGGCACGTTGAACATTCAGTTCGGATTTTATTACGCCGGCTTAGGTGCCTGGAGGGAGAGCGGTTGGCAACGAGGACATGCCGTTGCCAACCGCCATTTTGGCTGCCTTGCTAGACCGGATTTAACAGCGGCAGCACATGGTCTTTTGTAAGTGGCGCCAGGTTCACTCCTTTATCTTGTCCCGGTTGAAACCAGATGATTTCTGCTATCTCGGCGGCTGGGGAAACAGGTTCTGAAATGTGAACCTTGAATATTTCGGCTACAACCGTCCAGCCTGGCTCGTTGACGGCGGGTGCGGCGAACTTACCGATATACTCGGGCGCGGACGCGGAAACCTGCACATTCAGCTCTTCCTGAAGCTCACGGCAAAGCGCTGCTATGGGTTTTTCGCCGCGTTCTATCTTGCCGCCGGGCTGCATGAAAGCGGCGGTGCCGCGTTTTCTGACCAACAAGACTCGTCCATCCGAACGAACGATGAGCGCGGCAGCGATATGTATTTCTTTGATGGTTGCCATGTCGTTTTTCATATTCCCTATTAAAGCGAAATGTAGTTACAGAGAGCCCTTGTTTGAAAGAAAAACGTGTCCCCATCGAGCTCGCTAGATGAGCCTCCAGCAGAAAACCGATGCCTTTGACGGGAACGAAAGGGCTGTTATCTCCGGCATGCCGCTAGCATAACCTGTATGAAATCCGTGGGCTACACCCGGCAAATTTGTCGCTACCCAGTCACTGACTCAAGTAAGCTCCTGGGGATTTCTTATCTCTCTGGGGGCCAGCGCTAGTGCTGTGCAAAACGCTTTCACGATAATTTCTAAAAATAGATAAAAGTTTTGCGGGCGAAATTAATCAACCGAAAAAAGAATGCAAGCTATTGGTGAAGTCATAAAGTTAGCAAAGGATTTTGATATTAAAATCAATACCAAAGCTGTGCTTCTGTGCCAGTGGCAATTAGGGCCAGAGACCTTAAGGGATATACATCCCTGGTGCCTATTTATACCAAAAACAATATAAGAATATACAAATATATTTGTTTTAAACTATTAGTATTGATCGTAGTTTGCTCTCTCACCCAACAGGTATCCCTGATTGTGCTCAGGTCGATACGGTTAACTTTAACAAGAGAGCTGCTATGGATGCTCAGACACCAGACCGCTTATGGTATACCCGCTGCCCTGTTCCTACTGCGTCAGGAATCGCTATTCACAAGAACTGGTTAAGTGAAGCTTTTGCACCTGAAGGGATTGAAGTGACCTCTTTGCGCGCTTCACCGGATAGGGCAATCCGGGAGTCACATTTTGACCACGTTCAGATTAATTCTTTTCGTCAGGGAGGCAATGCGCCACCAATCTGGTCGCGCTCAGAAGGGCGTGATGTGGTCGTGGTGGGGCTGACGTGGCTGCCTCAATATCAGTCAATCCTGGCTTTGCCGGGCTCCGGTATTAAGAGCGTCCAGGATCTTCGTGGTAAGAAACTGGCACTGCCGCGGCGTGTTAAGGACAAAATAGATTTCTGGCGCGCTTCTGCTTTACAGGGGTATCTGCAATCGCTTGCGGCAGTAGGGCTCTCAGCAGAAGATGTTGAACTGATCGATTTGCCGGTTGAACGGGCCTATATCCAGGAGCAAACCGCGTCTGAGCGCGGGGGATTATTTGATGCGCGCCAGACAGCAAGTTCCGCACGTGAGGAAGCGTTCGCGCTAATCCGTGGTGAGGTCGATGCCATTTACCATTATGGGGCGCTGGGGCCGCAACTTCAGGAGTTTCTGGGGGCGATTACCGTCGTTGACCTTAACCATCACCCTGATCAACGTGTTGCCATTAATAATGGTACGCCGAATGTGTTGTCCGTCAGTGGTCAACTGGTGCGAGAACACCCGGACCTGGTGGCGCGCTATCTTGCTGAAGTATTGCGTGCGGCGCGCTGGGCGAAATCCCATCGGCAGGAAGCGCAGCAGATTGTCGCCAGGGAAGTGTCCGTGGTGGATGAGTGGGTGCCTGCTGCGTTTGATGACAGCTTGTTTGACAATCTTGAACCGAGCCTGCGCCCAGAGCTGATTAATGCATTACGGATTCGAAAGGATTTTCTTTTAAAGCACGGGTTTATACGAAAAGACTTTTCCATCGATGAGTGGATTGAGCCTGGCCCTCTTGCCGCAGCACACGCATTACTGAATAAAGAGGGCGCAAAATGACCCTATCCCCTGGGCTGGAGGCTCTGCGTCTCAGCGTTGAGCATGAGCTTGAACTGATTGCGCCACGTCCTCGGGAATGGACATTGCGTAAACGCTTTAGGAATCAGCCGGTCTTGGACGTGCTCATCGTGGGGGCCGGGCAGGTCGGCCTGGCAACGGCATTTGGCCTGCGCCAGGCGCGTATCAATCAGGTGATGATGATTGATCAACGCCCACCTGGGTTTGAGGGGCCATGGCTGACCCATGCCCGCATGCATGAGCTGCGCACGTCGAAAAATGAGACGGGCCCCAGTCTGGGGGTTCCCTCGCTTACGCCTCAGGCATGGTATGAAGCCCGTTATGGTCAGGAGGCATGGCAAAATATTGGGGCAATATCACGTAAAGATTGGGCTGAATATCTGGCCTGGTTTAGAGATACGTTGGGTTTTACGGTAACCAATCATGCCAAATTGGTACAGATAATCCCTCAGGATGAGATATTGCAGGCGGTCTACGAAACGCCAGAGGGAAAAGCGTCGGTGCTGGCGCGGAAAATCGTTCTGGCTACGGGATTTGCAGACAGTGGTGGATTAAATGTCCCAGAGGTGCTGAAAAATCTGCCTTCTCATCTCTACGCTCATTCAGCACAACACATCGATTTTACTCAACTTGAAGGGAAACACATTGCGGTTATGGGGGCTGGGGCAGCGGCGTTTGAAAATGCAGCCACAGCCCTGGAAAACGGCGCGGCCAGCGTCGATATCTTCGTCCGTCGTGCGCAGGTTCCTCGGGTCAATATGTTCCACTGGAGCGATTTTTACGGTGTGATGAACCATTACGGTGATATGCCCGATCTTTATCGCTGGCGTTTTAGCCGCCACCTGCTGGAAGCCGGCCATCCACCGCCTGCGGGATCATTCAAACGTTGCGAACCGTTCAAAAACTTTCGGGTGCTCACGGGGCAGTCTTGGCTGGAGACACAGCCTAAAAATGATGGGCTTACTGTACGCACTGCAGCAGGCTGGTTTGATTATGACTTCGTTATCTGTGGCACCGGCAATAACCCGGACGTTCGCCATTTTAGTCCGCTGGCGGCGTTTGCAGACAATATAGCGGTATGGGCTGACCGGCTGGAGCCTGAGGTGGCGCAGGAAAACCCGGTACTGTCGACCTATCCCTATTTAGGTGAGCACTTTGAACTGGTGCCGCTTGACCCGCAACGTATGCCTTTGCTGCGCAGCATCTATTGCCCTAACAGCAGCGCTCAGGTCAGCATGGGCAATTCAGGTGGGGTGCCGGGTATGCGTGCGGCAGTGCCGCGCCTGATGCAGGGGTTGGTACGGGATCTGTTTGTTGAGGATGTCGAGACATATTACCAGCAGTTCATTGATTACGATGCTCCTGAGCCGGATGACATTGCGTTTCTTAACGGAGGGGCATAGCGGTGGGCGCGTTTTGGTCATTGTTGCGCAGATGGCGCTGGAAGGGGCGATATTACCCAATACTCGTTCTTCTTATCCTGTTACTGGTGTGGCCTGCCATCATGCTGTTAATCGGTGGTTTTCGCAGCGCTCCGCCCGGTTCGCCGGCGGACTGGACGGTTCAGGCAATACCGGCATTGCTTGCAAAGGCGGAGTTGTTTCAGGCGATATTCAATTCATTTAAACTGGCGGTTTCGGCAACGTTACCTGCACTTATCCTGGCCATCCTTTTTGCCTGGTTATCGCAAAGAACCACGATGACACTCAGGCGTGTTATTACACCGGCAATGATGCTGGTTTTTGCCATGCCTTCGTTATTTTATGCGCTTGCATTCGATCTGTTCGCGAATCGTTATAACGGCTATGCCAATAGTCTGATTAACTTATTAGGCGGTTCTCAGATATTCCAGGTTGATGCCGAGTCCTGGTCTGGTCTGATTGGCGTGACATTCTTGCGTGCCACCGCTTTTATCTATTTATTCATCGCACCTGCATTTCGTGGATTAGATATCGCTCATGAAGATGCATCATTAACCTGCGGCCGCGGTCGACTTGCCACTTTTCTGCTCATTAGCTTGCCAATGCTTGCGCCAGCGATAACCGGCGCGGTAATCCTGAGCTTTGTCGCCGGCCTGCATTCGTTTGATACGCCATTGATTTTGGGGGAACCCGTCGGTATTCGTGTCATCGCCACTGAAATATATGACATGTTAGTGAATAGCTATCCTCCTGCCTATGCCGAGGCGAGTCTACTCTCAGTCGCTCTGGTCGTGTTTGTCGCACTGCTATGCATTGTGCAATCTTTTATCATGGGGCGTCGTGGTTATATAACGGTGACAGGCAAGAGAACAACACAGCCTTTATTACCATTAGGGAAATGGGCATGGGCAGCCAATACACTGGTGATTCTCTTCTTGTTGCTTGCCATCGTCGCGCCGTTCCTGTCATTGATTTATGGCGCATTGCAGCCTTATCCGGGCGTTTATGGGCAGATCAGCCTGATGCATTTCGGGCGTGTATTTACACAACCGGGTATCTGGCAAGCCATCATCACTACCTTAAAGCTTTCGGTTACGGTAGGGGCCGCGGCAATGGTGCTGGCCGTGATGCTTTGCCTTACATCCCGGCATTTTAGCCCGCGTATCCGCTCCGTTGTGCGCTTTAGCACGTTATTACCTTATGCCATGCCTGGCATCGTTGCCGCGTTGTCGGTCACCTGGGCCTGGTTAAGTTTGCCGGGATTAAAACTGCTTTATGGTACGGTCTGGATGATGATGCTGGCATTTATTGTCGTCGTCATGCCTTTCGCCATGCAGGCGGCTAATGCGGTCACCAGCCAGTTATCTCATGAACTTGGCGAAGCCGCACGTATCGCCGGCGCATCCATGTTGCAGAGCGTATTTCAGATCACCGGCCCGCTAATCCTGCCTGGATTTTTAGTCGGCTGGTTTTTTATCGCCATTATCATCGCAGGCAATCTGGATATCCCCCTGTTATTGGGGTCCCCCACCTTATCCACCATTGCTTCGCAAACTTACCTGTTGCAGTCGCAGGGACAAACCGGGGACGCAGCGGCGTTACTGATTTGCACACTGCTATTACTGATTGCGGTCGCACTCATCGGGGCAGGTATTAAATTTGTCTGGCGGCGGCGTCATGCGCGGCTCAGGCAACAACCCGCCCCAGCATCCTCGGTTTTGCGTCCACAGGAGTCTGAATACTCATGAGCCATATTGAGATTAATGCACTGCGTAAACGTTATCCTAATGGCGCAGGGCTTGCCCGATTGGATTTGACAATAGAACACGGTGAATTTTTTGTGCTGTTAGGGCCAAGCGGCTGTGGCAAAACCACCGCCTTACGTTGTCTTGCCGGGCTGGAAATACCGGACAGCGGGTGGATTAGCCTCGATAACACGCGTGTTGTTGAACCGCAACAGGGGCGGTTTGTTGCCCCACAACATCGTATGCTGGGGATGGTCTTTCAAAGTTATGCACTTTGGCCGCATATGACCGTTGAACAGAACGTAGCATATCCCTTAAAAGCAAGGCGCTACTCGCGTTCTGCGCGGGTGCAGGCGGTTGAAGATGCGCTCACGCTTGTCGATCTGAACGCTGTTGCACACCGTTATCCTGGTGAATTGTCCGGGGGGCAGCAGCAGCGGGTGGCGCTGGCGCGCGCACTGGCAGCACGACCAACATTGGTGCTATTTGATGAACCGCTATCGAATCTGGATGCGCAGCTACGTATACGTTTACGTCAAGAGCTGCGCCGTGTGCACCATGAAGTCAACTATACCGCCGTTTATGTCACTCATGACCAGGATGAAGCGCTGGCCTTAGCCGATCGTATTGCGGTTATGCGTGATGGTCGGATTGAGCAATTAGGTACGCCGGTACAGATTTTCCAGCACCCTGAAACGCGCTTTGTCGCTGAATTTGTCGGTTTCGATAACTTTTTATCCGGGCGTGTCCGATCAACGGATAAAGGAAGCATGACTGTGGCTGTTCCCGGTCTGGCTCATCCGGTTAACGCCAGGGCAATGCGGCATTTTGCCGTTGGTGAGCCGGTTGAACTGGCGATACGTTCGGGCAATTTGCAGTGGAGTTTGACCGGCGACCGGTTAAGCGCCAATACCGTCCCGGTTGCACTTATTGATGCGCAATATCAGGGGGATGCCTATCAATGCGTGTTTTCCTGTTCAACGGGAATACGTCTAAATGCGCGGTTATCTGTTCATCAATGGCATGAGATGACATCTTCTGTTCCCTCATCAGAGGGCGGCTTCCTGCACTTTCCTGCTGATGCTTTAGTCGCATTGCCTGTTGAGTTACTTTCCACCTCGAATAAGCTTGAGGAACTACCATGAAAACCTTATTGGGCCGGGTATTGTTGGGCTGTGCTCTGTTGACTATCGCGGTTAAATCGCTGGCAACCACAGCAGATGAATCACTCTCTCAGCTGTACAAACAGGCTAAAGCGGCGGGGCAGTCACAGGTGGTTATCTATCTTCCCTATGGGAATTTGCAACCTGTGTGGGATGCCTTTACTCAGGCCTGGCCGGGGATTACGGTGCGGCCAGCCGTTATCTCCGGTGGCGGGGCGCCTCTACTTGCTCGTATCCGGGCAGAGGCAACCAGTGGAAATTATACCGGTGACGTTGTGATCAGTGGCCTGGGCGATATTCACACTCTGCAGCAGGAGCATCGGCTCGAAAAAGATGTTCCCCCGCAAGCTACATCGCTCCCGGAACAATATAAAGACAGCGCAGGTTACTATCAGATCCCCTTCAATACGCTATTTACTCTGGTCTACAACCCCAATTTGATTAAGCCGGAGCAGTTGCCTCAAACATTTGACGAAGCGGTAAGTCAAAAAAACCAGGGGCATTTTGGTTATGCCCGATTCACCGGTGCCGCGGCCCCGGATCTCGCCGGCAGCGTCTTATTCTGGAATAACGCGGTGAGTGATGAACAGTTAAAACAGATCAAAGCCAATGGGCGCGAAGTGCCCACCGCTATTGCATTGCTGACCAATATTGCTCAGGGGCGGCTTGCTTATGGTTTATGGGCACCTACGCAGAATGTGAAGAAAATTCAACAGGATGGTGCTCCCCTGGCCATCCATTTATTGAAAGATTCTGCCGTGTTGATGGGCCCGGGTATGGCAATGTTAAATCATGCGCCAAACAAAGCGGCCGCTCAATTGCTCAGAGGATGGCTTTTAAGCGATGCAGGGCAACGGGCACTTGGCGAATTAGCATCAAGCTATGGAACCCAACCAGGGGCGCCCGTTCCACCAGGATTGCCTGATGTCTCTGATTATGCCTTTAAAACCATTCCTCTCTCTCATTGGGAAGAAACGCTGCGGGCTTTCCGCTCTCATACTCAGGCTATCTGGGGGAACTGATGGCACAGAATAGATCCCATTTGCATTTCAATTTTCATGGCAACAGTTCAGGGGAGCATCTGGCGGCATGGCGGCGCGAATCAACCGAACTGCCGGCTCGCTTTCTGCCAGAACATTATATCCAGATTGCTAAACTGGCTGAAAAAGGACTGTTTGACGCGGTGTTCTTCGCTGCTGGCCTGGCTATCCCTGATGATGGCCGTCCGGTCAGGCCATTAATCGATCCCACCGTTTTAATCCCTGTTCTTGCCGCGCAGACTTCACATATTGGCTTCGTCGCGACATTGTCGACCACTTTCAATGAACCCTATAACGTGGCTCGTACTCTGGCCTCGCTAGACCATGTTTGCGGTGGGCGTATTGGTTGGAACATTGTCACCACTTATGATGAACAGGCCGCCGCGAATTTTGGCATGACATCACTGCCCGATCGGGCTTCGCGATATGCCCGTGCGGAAGAGTTCGTTAATGTGGTATGCAAATTATGGGGTAGTTGGGCTGATGACGCGGTGCTGTCAAAGCGCGGTGGTGAGGTTGATATCAATAACCAACATATCCATCCTGTTCATCATGTGGGGCGATTTTTTTCCGTGAAAGGAGCTTCTCAGACACCGCGGACGCCGCAGGGGCGGCCAGTACTGTTTCAGGCGGGCGGTTCGCCGGCAGGAATGGCGCTGGCTGCCCGCTATGCCGATGCTGTGTTCAGCATTGGTCTTGAGCTGGAGCAGGCGCAGAACTTTTACCGTGAATTAAAAAAACAGGTGGTGGAAGCGGGGCGATCCCCTGATGATCTGGCCGTGTTACCCGGTGTTTATCTTTATCTAGGGGGAACTGAAGACGAAGCCGAACGTAAGCGGATCGCGCTACTTGAAGCTCCGGGCGCGTTAGAAGGGTATGTTAAACAGCTTGCGACACGGCTGGGCGTTCAGGCTGAAGCGCTTGTGCTAGACGCCCCTGTGCCGGAGTCTATACTACGCGATGCAGAATCACGTGCGGGTTCAGTGGGGCATACCCGCGCGCTTGTCGCATCATTAGGTTCTGGCCATCAAACGCTAAGGCAATTTATTGCACGGCAGCCCGTTGGCGGGCCACACAGGGTAATTATTGGTACTCCTGAGCAAGCCGCCGCCACACTGGCAGACTGGTTCCGTCAGGGGGCGGCAGATGGTTTTAATATCGGCAATTTATCTTTACCTGAACTGGAGATGTTTGTGGAAGGCGTTGTGCCAATACTACAAAAACAAGGTCTTTTTCGTGAAGGTTATAGCGGTAACACTTTACGTCATCATCTGGAGGCGTTGCACTGATGGCTGCCAGGCATTCTGATATTCAGGCGGGCGCTGCTGGTATCAGCCTCGGTAAGTTACGCAGTTTTGTCGCGGTTGCGGAAGAGGGGCAATTCAGCCAGGCGGCTCGCCGCTTAGGGGTCGCTCAGCCTTCATTAAGTTCTCAAATCCGTGAGCTGGAAAAACTATTGGGTGTGGTTTTGTTTAATCGAACGACGCGCTCATTAGCACTTACGGCGGAAGGTGAACGTTTTTTGCAACGGGCCCGTCAGTTACTCCGGGATCTGAACTCCGCAGTCGCTGATTTACGCAATTTAGCGGAACTGAATCATGGACGTATTGTTGTGGCGGCAACGCCATCGCTTTCTTCTGCTCTGTTACCGCAGGCGATACAGGATTTTCGTCAGCGCTTTCCAGATATCGTGGTCCAGGTGCGGGAGGGGTTGTTTTCCGACGTGGAAGATATGGTGATGAATGGTATCGCGGATATCGGTGTCGGCCCACGTCCGGAACGCCATCGTAGCCTCGTATTTAATCCGCAAATTATGGAGCAATTTGTCGCGCTCGTTCCCCCAGAACACCCTCTGACAGCGCAGCAGCCTGTAACGCTAGAGGCGCTTGCCGTTTGGCCAATGATTGCGCTGGCCACAGGGGCGGGTATCCGAAGCGTGATGGAAAATACCTTTCAGGACAAAGGGTTATTTCCAGAGATTCATCATGTATTAACACGCCAGGACAGTGTGATCGCGATGGTGGAGGCGAATTTAGGCATTGCCTGGTTGCCTGCGCTGGTGGCACTCTCTGGTCGGCCGCGGCGGGTCCGTATTCTGCAGGTCGAGCAACCTGGAAACAATCGCGAATTAGGCTTTATTCAACGGCCGGGGGGAAGCCCTTCAGTGGCTGCAACCGCTTTCGGAGAGCATTGTTTTAGTGAAGCTGTGTTGACTGCTGCGTGGGCTGCGAATGATACCGAAAAAATGATAAAGAGAGCGTTGTTAGCCTGCATTTTTAGCCGGCCCATTTCATCATAGAACGGGGCGTGGGCTGGTATCCGGAGTAGGCCCGGCGGATGTCTGAAGATGCCTGGGGCTTGCTGCTGGCCATCGGCTTCATCCTGTATAAAAAATGACATCCTTGGTACCTGCTTTGTGGCTGGAGTTCTCTTCTGGCTCGTAGTCACTCTTCGCCAAAGCCCGATGCAAAAAGGGTTTTAATTTCGTCCATGGCGTCCTGTTCATCCTGTCCATCGCAAATGACCTCAAGTGCGGACCCCGACCTGATGCCGGCTGATAATATGCCAAGAACGCTTTTCAATTTAATAACCTTATCATTATGGATAAGTTCAATCGTTGACTGGTATTTACGGGATAGTTTCGCCAGCACTGTCGCTGGTCTGGCGTGCAACCCCGTTTTATTCCTGACAATCACTTTTTCTTTTAGCATATAATCACCTTTATTATTTCAGTCAGGAAAATATTCGTTGACCGGATTATGTGGTGTGATCCGCTTCACATTGGAAAATCATCCCTTAACATTTCAAGTTGGTTGCCACCGTGTTACTTTCCTTGTTATATAGAACCGTCGCATACGTTGGGCGTAATAGTGGCAGCGGAAGGTCAATCGGCCTTAATTATTTAGGGTGTGGATAGCGTTATTTAGCATTGTGATAAATATTGATCACATCCTCTTTGGTTAATTCTCTGAAGTATTTACCGATACTCCCATTTCCCGTTGCAATGGCATTTTCAGCCATATGTTCTATTTCCTCATTGGTTGGATGAATATCGAGTTCAGCCAGCGTCGTCGGCATCCCTATTTTTTGGCACCATTCATCCCATGCGGAAATACCCAACAGGGCTGTCTCTTCCAGATCATTATAATTCGTGGCAATACCAAACACGTTGGTGGCAAACTGAGCGAAACGGGGAATATCTGTCTGATAAACGTAGCGAGACCAAGTTGACCATATCGCGGTAATACTGGCGCCGTGAATCACGTCAAAAAGCGCGCTTAGCTCTTGGGCAATTTTGTGGACGGGGAAGTCCGATTCTCTCCCTGTGCCGGTCAGACCGTTGTGAGAGAGACTTCCGGCCCATGCCAAATTGGCTCTGGCTTCATAATCATCAGGACGCTTCAATACTTTCTCTATTTCTTCTTTTACGGTGACTAGCAGTCCCTCCGATATTCTATCTGTTAATTTAACGTCACGCGTACGGGTAAAATAACGCTCCATCGTATGGAACATGATATCCGCCCCGCCGCTGGCGGTATGATAAGCCGGGACCGAAAAGGTAAATTCCGGATTGATGATGGCGAATAACGGACGGGCACAATCATGATTATACGAGCGTTTAAAGGTTTCACCCTTGCCGTTTACAATTGTCACGACCGTAGAATTGCTGGTTTCGGAACCCGTGGCGGCGATCGTGGAAATACAGCCAACTGGTGCGATCTTGCTCGTCGTCACCTTGTTTAGGAATAGATCCTCCAGGTTAAAATCATTGGCTAACCCGTAAGCGATCGCCTTGGAGGAATCAATCGCGCTGCCGCCGCCGATGGCAAGAATGAAATCAACGCCTCTTGCCTTGCACAGCTTCACCCCCTCCTGGGCCAAAGATAATCTGGGATTGGGTACTACGCCACCCAGGTCGACATAGTCGATGCCATATTCTTCCAGACTCTTATGCACGCGATCCAGAAGCCCATTTTCGTATAAATAGGTCCCACCAAAATGGATTAGCACATTCTTATAGCCAAGTGCCTTGATTTCGGCCCCTACACGGGATTCGACATTTCGGCCAAAAATGACTTTTGTGGGAGTATGATATTCAAAATTTATCATTTATTACTTCCTCTGGTTGTATTCGGTTTTTTAAAATTATAAACAAGGTTATCAAAATAAAAATAGAATAAATTTCACTAATATAGTGCATTAAAAAACGTATGCACCAGCAATGAAAAATAAGGTTGTTTTATGATAAGCAGGTCACATTTATTAAATTGAATGCGAGTAATAGGTAATCATTGGATCGAGGTGATGCGAGATTTATATTAAAAAATTCATGTGGTTACATTAATAAAACAATCATTTCACTTATATTTTCACTACCTTGATGAAATTTATTGAATTGTTCGTATTTTTTTATCTTGTTAGGGTGGCGATAGTTATCAGATGAGCGATTTTATTTAAAATTTAGGGCGGAGGTTAAATATGGATCTCGTATCCATGCTTGATGCAAGGCTGGTCAGGTTTGATTTTGAAGTATCAGACAAGCATGACGCGATATGCAAGATAAGCCAGCTCATGTTCGATGCTGGGAAAATTAGCGATAAGGAGACATATATAACAGGTGTCCTCGAGCGCGAAGAGGAACAATCAACCGGGATTGGCATGGGGATCGCTATTCCGCATTGCAAAAGTGATTGCGTAAAAGAAGCCTCTTTCACCCTAATCAAACTGCGCCGTGCTATTGAATGGGATGCCGTCGACGATCAGTTGGTTGAATATATTATAATGCTGGCCGCGCCAAATACATCTGACAATATACACCTGAAGGTATTATCACGATTGGCTGTTTGTCTAACTGACAATGATTTCAGAGAGAAGTTGTTAAGAATCACAACAATGGATGAACTGAGAGTTTTATTTGAACGATTATAATCGAGGAAAAAAACATGTACATTGTTTGTGTAACAAGCTGTGCAGTAGGCATAGCTCATACTTATATGGCGGCCGCCAACTTGAAAAAAACGGCGGAGAACATTGGGTTAGAAATAAAAATAGAAACCCAGGGCGCGCAGGGTACCGAAAACGAAATAACTAACGACGATATTATTCGTGCAGATGCTTGCATTATTGCCAGTGACGTACGTATTCGCAATGGAGATCGATTTGACGCTCTACCTACCTTAACTGTGAGCGCCAGTGAAGCCGTACGCCATCCGGAATCAATAATCAAAGAATTAATGGAGGCTTTAGAATAATGGTAGAGATCAAACGCAAAACATCAAATAAGAAGAGTCAGCTATCGTTCATTAAAGACTCACTGATGAGCGGCATTTCTTACATGATCCCCGTCATTGTGGGGGGAGCCATCCTGCAAGCAATTGCCAAAGCAATGGGCGGGTATGACATCGGCGCCCATATGGCGCAAGTCGACAGCTTGTCCAAAGTCATCTTCCTCATCGGCACGGCATTGATGAACTTTACTGTTCCTGCCATCGCTGGCTTCACCGCCTATGCGATGGGGGATAAGCCAGCGCTAGCTCCCGGCCTGGCCATGGGGACCTTGGCCCTGAATCTCAGCACTGGATTCGTGGGCGGGCTAGTCGGCGGCATCATCGTCGGCTACCTGACCATTGCTATCAAGAAAATCAATGTCCCTAAAGCAATGCAGGGTATCATGCCCATTCTGGTTATTCCGGTGTTCGTGACGCTAATTGCCGGCCTGCTGATGTACTACGTCTTCGGTACGCCGATAGCCATCTTCATGGAAGCCTTGACGGAATTTCTCGTTTCGCTGAACGGCGGCTCCCGCTTTATTCTCGGTGCGGTTATCGGCGCCATGATGTGCTGCGACAACGGGGGGCCCGTAAGTAAAACGGCTGCAACGTTCGTGAATGCCCTGAATGCCAGTGGCGTCCTCATTCCGACGTCGGCTAAAATGTGTTCGGGCATGACATCGCCGTTGGGAATCGGCCTAGCGACGTTCCTTGGTGGAAAAAGGAAATTCACCGACGGGGAGAAAGAACAAGGGAAAACGTTATTATTTCTGTCGTGTTGTTATATTCAGGAAGGTGTTATTCCATTCCAGATCAACGATCCGCTGCGCGTGACCTTATGCTGTATGACCGGTGGTGCGATCACCGGCGGGTTATGCATGACATTTGGTATTGAATCCCCAGCGGTACATGGCGGCGCGTTCGTTATTCCGATGGTATCCAATCCGTTGCTGTTCTTTGGCCTGTGGGCATTGGGCGGCATTATTACCGGCGTGCTTTATGCCATAGTCAGGCGGCCGCTATCCCCGGAAGCGTAGAGTTAATTCAGGAGGATTATTGAGAGGTAACTGAGTGACATTATTCTCCATAACTCAAAAAAGGTGAAGACATAGCGAGAAAATAATCTCTTCACTATTTTAAATAATACCCCTTTTGAAGGAAATATTATGTACGTTTCAATGAAAGAGATGCTGTGGCATGCACACAAAAATATGTATGCCGTAATGGCTGTAAATTGTGTCAATATGGAACAAGTAAAAGCCTGTATAGAAAGTGCCGAAGAAGAGTTCTCACCCATCATTATCAATATTTCGCCACGGCAGATGAAAGCTCACGGCAGTGGACATATTATGGCACCAATGATCGGCAACTTGGCCGAAAAGGCTAATGTTCCCATTGCATTTAATCTGGATCACGGTACGAACTACGACGATATTGTGGCCGCTATTCGATACGGTTTCTCCAGCGTCATGATCGACGCGTCTTCCTGTGATTTTGAAGAGAATGTGAAGCGAACCCAGATGGTTGTCGAACTCGCCCACGCTGCAGGTAAATCGGTTGAAGCGGAATTAGGGCATGTTGGCTCGACGGCGAACGCAGATGAATTCCGTGCTGATCTCTATACAGATCCCTTACGGGCCAAAGAATTCGTTGAACGCACCCGGTGCGATTGCCTGGCCGTGGCGATCGGCACCGCCCACGGTCACTATCCCAAGGGCTTTACGCCTACTCTTGATTTTGCTAGGTTGCAATTACTGAAGGAAACATTAGACATGCCGCTGGTATTACATGGTGGCAGCGGCGCTGGTGAGGAGAATATCCGTAAGGTCGTCTCTCTGGGCATCAATAAAATCAATGTCTGCACCGATCTGATGAAATACATCACTAACGCAATAAAGGATGCACTTACCGGAGACCCCGCGATCGACTATATGGATCTGTGTATTGTTGCACAGGAGTCGATGAAAATATTTGTGAAAGATTATATACGACTGATTGGATCAAATGATAAGTATACGTTTGATAAACACATCGGTCCAGAATATGAGTGATCGTTAAGAGATGCTGATGGAAATTTATGCCAGGATATTATTAATTGTCAGTTTATCACCTGCTTTTATCATGTATTCGGGAATAAAATTTCATCAGCTATTGAAATGCTGGCGAAATGGTTTTATATAGGGATTTACTCCAGTTTCATCGAGTTATTATTTTCCCTTAAAATCCTGCACAAAATGGCTAAAAGCCATTGGCTTAAAAATCAACTTGGCGCCCTATGATTTTTACAGATAGTCAGGTCCAATAATGATAATTCGCTGTGGGAATATATCATATATTATATTGTCGAGTGGTGTTTATCTGTTGAAGATCAAGATTTACGTTAGGGCCATATATAACTCCCGCTATGTGATTATTTAGTCTAAAACGGCCAAAAAATTCTGTTCAATGAATGCACTCCTGGGCACAGAGTTGACGGCGTGTTCCGAGTGAGCCTATTTTTAACTAGATAAAATATGTTCCTGTCCATCGCCATGACATTCAAACCAGGTATGAACTGTGGAGATCATCGTTCTTACCTTTTCAGCCGTTTCCAGCAGTGCTTCCGGCTGGAACGGGATTTAGCCGTTCGGAGAGTATCAGCGTGCTTGGCTGCGGGCGCATTCTTTTTTTGTTAATAACATTCCCAAGCAGCTAAATGGGTTGCGCTAATGAATATCTCGTGAAATTTTTATAACTTAATGATTTTAAAAGAAAGAACAATTCTCTAGAACGATAATAACGTGGCCCAAGACATGATGTTCACTAATCAGGTGATTTATTTAACGCTATAAAAATATACAGGGATCGCAATTTAAAACACTGAGTGTTGATGAGATAGAAAACATATATACAATATTCTTAGACTGTTCACCAGATTAAGCATCTACCGACGTAGGCATAATTTTCGCAGGCAATTTTAACACGGGCAGAAAGCAGAAACCGCGAGGCTAGTATTGCCAGCACACTTGCAATCTGAAGTATGACGGCGCGTTGTCGAATAAAGGGAACTTTCGGTGAGAAACAGATCCGATCATTATCTTCCCTGATAGAGAGTAATGCACCGTGGCAAAGCAAAAATTTCAAATGATAGTCTGCGCCAATTTGTCGCTCAGCGGCGTGACAGACGCGCAGGTTTACCGGGGGGATGATAAGCCAGACACACCAGAAGATGGCCGGATGGGGACTACGATAGGCAATGACGCCAGATAAAGCGTTAAACCCCCTGACGTTGCTGGGGTGATACCGCTCAGTGAGCACGTCGTCTGATATAGGATTAGCTAGAGAAACTGCCCCTTAAAAAGGATGTATTCAACAAAAGCCGTATGACGGGGATAGCGCCAAGTATGATAAATGTTTAACTATTAAGGAGGAAAAAAATGTTATTGCCGCGTGAAAGAAAAATTTTAGCATTATTATACCAGTGCAAAAACGGTATGACTACGACAGAACTGGCGAACTCTATTCATGTTAGCTCAAGAACGATAAAAGAAGACGTTAAAAACCTGAAGACCGGCTTGCCAAACAATCATTGCGTCATTGGAAGCAAGACAGGAAAAGGAATATGGCTGTCATATACTGAAGAAGGCAAGAACTATCTTAACGATCTCTTGCTAAATGAGGATGTAAGTGCTCCAGTGTCTCCTGAAATCCGTAAATATTATGTCGCCATCCAGTTACTGGACGCCGAAGGGTTTATCTCCATGGAGAAAATCTCCGAGGCCATCTTCGTAAGTAAGAGTACGATTGTCAATGACATCAATAAACTCATACCACTATTTAAACAGCAATCGTTACGCCTTGAAAAGAAAGTGAAATATGGTATCAGATTGATTGGCAGCGAAAGCCAGTTAAGAATCACTCGCGCCTATATCGTGAGAAAGATCGTGACCCATCAGGGCAATCAGATCCTGAGTAAACTGCAACCATTTTTTGCCAATATCGATTTGGGCGTCATCAACACTATTTTGCAAGAGGTTGAAGAAAACTTCGGTTTCATTCTTTCCGATTCATCTTACACCGATCTGATGATTCATTTGTCAATTATCGTGAGAAGATTACGTAAAGGCGCGATCTGTCCCGTCGATCTGGAGGAGCTCAAAAGAGACAAGGCGCGGGAAGAATGGAAAATCTGCGAATTTTTAGCGAAGAAACTCAATGAGAGCTTTGATGTAGAGCTGTTCGACGGCGATAAATCCTATATTTTGCTCAATATTACCGGCGCGAAGTTGTTAGGTGATTCTAAGCTCGGTCTCTTGGATAAATCAAATAAATCCGATCTTCTTTTCGAAACATGGGAGAAAATCGTCGCCAAAGCGGGTGCGATGTATCGCGAGAATCTCAGTGAAGACGATACTTTTATTCGGGGACTGTTCGTCCATCTCAAAGCAATGTTTCACCGCATCCAGAATCAGGTCCATTTGGAGAATCCACTGAAGAGTGTTATTAAGGAAGAACTGGTGTATGAGTTCGAAGTAGCGACCTATATCGCCAAGTTACTCTATCTGGAATACAATATAGACTTAGGCGAAGATGAGATCTGCGATATCGCATTGTATTTTGGCGCAAATTTGGAGAGAAAAAAGGCCATGTCCGCCGTGGAAAAACCGTGCGTAACGGTGGTGTGCGGTTCTGGAACCGGCACCTCCCAGTTTTTCCAGGCAAAACTGAAATCCATTTTCCCCAATATTGTGGTCAATAAAATCATTCCGATATCCAGGATCGAAGCCGAACTGGAATATTCGCAACAAAATTTTATTATATCGACGGTGCCGCTAACGATCGATAATGTCGATGTCCTGCATGTGTCGCCGATGCTGAGCAGTAAAGACATCATTCTGATTGAAAATAAATTACATCCGGATAAAGCCAAATCGTTGATGCAGAACAAGGAACATTACCATACCTTATTCAGCCAGTTTGCCGAAAATATTACTCTGTTAAAGAGTAACTGCCGCACAAAAGACGAAATAATAAATACGTTAGGCACTCAATTAGTAGAGAATGAATATGTCAAAGATACGTATATTTCCTCTGTCTTTGAGCGTGAAAAATTAGCACCAACGTCCATTGGAAATACCTTCGCCATTCCTCATGCTTTCGAGGGAAATATCTTAAAACAGGGCATCGGTCTGATGACGCTGAAAAGGCCTATCGAATGGGGAGGGTACAAGGTACAAATCATCTTAATGCTGGCCATAGACGTCAGAAACAATGAGTCATTTCAATCTATCTTCGAGGAATTGGCGTGCATCACCAAAGATCTGTCGATTGTGGAGGATTTACTTATGGCCAATGATTTTCAGGATGTGAATAATATCCTCAAGTGCCTTACCTGACGTAATAATTTTTTCTACCTGAGGTCACTCTTAAATTTTATTGCTATATGGTTTGTATTGGCTTGTTGTTCTGTCGTTAAAAGTGCGAATGTAACAGTTGTCTTTGTGGTATTGAGGAATCAAGATGATTGATGTACTTATCAAGGCCTTCTCGTTTGTTTTTGTTATCATTATTGGATATTTTCTGAAACAGCGCGGCGTATTACAACGGTCCGATATCATAGCCTTGTCCAGGATCATGATGAATATTACGTTGCCTGCGGCGGTCATCACCGGGTTCGTCAGTTTTAAAGTTGATCACTCCTTATTGATTCTGGTCCTGCTGGGATTGGGGTGTAATATTTTACTGATGGGCGCCGGATATTTTATTGCCCGAAACAGCCCGGATGATAAGAAAGCCTTCTATATGATCAATTCGCCAGGCTATAATATCGGTTGTTTCACCTTGCCTTATGTTCAAAGTTTTCTTGGGCCGGCAGGCATTGTCGCAACTTGTTTGTTTGATGCCGGGAACTCCATTATTTGCACCGGCGGCAGCTATGTTGCCGCATCGCATGCTACTGGCCGTAGCGCCGGTTTAAAAAGTACGGTTAAACGTTTGTTTTCCTCCGTTCCATTTGATGTCTACATGCTGTTGCTGATCACGGCGCTATGCGGTTTGCATCTTCCCAGTCAGGTAATGCTGATCACCTCGACCATTGGCAACGCCAACCCGTTTCTGGCCATGTTGATTATCGGTATGATGTTGGAAATTAATATTAACCGGGCGGCGTTGGCGAATGTTCTTAGGGTGCTGGTTATCCGCTACAGCATTGTTTCTGCATTCGCCGTGTTGTTTTACTATTATACGCCGTTTCCGCTGGAGATCCGTCAGGTGCTCGCTGTCGTGGTGTTTTCGCCGGTGTCGTCACTGGCACCTTTATTTACCTCAAGATTTAGTGGGATGTTCGCATCTGTCTCCAGTTTTACCAATTCTGTATCGGTCATCATCAGTATTACTGTCATTACAACGCTGTTAACACTGATGAAATCATAGCTGGCTGACGGGATATAACAGTGAACGGCCTCATGAATCCCTGAATAACCTGACGCAGGAGGAATACCTGAAAACCCGGAAATTTCAAAATGTATCTGGGACTAAAACCGGTATGCTTACATAACGACACCACCTGATTTTAAAAACCAGCAACCAGATGGCACCGGTATTTTATGCTATCTTACCTTCCATTACATAAAAATCTCCCTTCATTGTGGTGTAATAAGCATAAGATTTTTTCTTCTCAAAGTTATCACAGTGTACAACTGTAGATTTATCGTTCTCTTGCCAGGAAATCAAAAAATTTCCATCTGATAAGGGCTTCCATGCAAAAGTGGTTTGCATTTTTTCGCCCTTTAAATCACCACTAAGAAACTCAACTTCGATGGTTTTTCCATCATCCAAGTAATGGTTTACAACTTCCAGACCATTATTCATGGTAAGCGTGAATTTTTTTCCAGCGTAAGGGAATTTTTTCATGATTTTTCATTTTAAACTTACTTTCTATTTAATAAAAGAACCACCTGCCATACATCTTTTGTCTGAGATGTTTTTAGGCAGGGAATCTACTTGTACAACCAGAACTCTGGCAGGCACATCGCCAGGATTACCAGATAAATGACCTATTTTCCCATCGTTAAGCGTTGAAATACTATCGTATCCAAATGATAACTCCCCTGGACCAAATTCAACACGATGATTATCCATAGACTCTATATACCACTTCCCTTCGGTAGGGATAACCCATTGTGGTTGCGGGCTTTTATGCCAATTTCCTTTCCATCCTATCGGCATAATATTAAATATATATCGTGAGGCCTTCATATCATCGGTAGAGACCCATTCAGGCGCGCCAGACACGCTAAAGTTCTGTAGTGATAAACTATCAAGTTTACATAATGACTGGTGAGAAACGCCTTTTTCATCCGTCCATAGACTCCAATATCCTATTTCATTGTTCTTAATGGATTTTTCGTTATTTATTGAATTGGTTATTATTTCGGCATGTGCGTAAGAAGATAGTATCCCAGCCACTAACAATAAAGTCATTTTTTTCATAGAAATCCTTAGCATATATATTCCATTAGTCTGAAAGCGCAGGTTCCGCTAAATCCTTTCATACCCCGGCTAGCCTAACCTGAAATTTTTCGCCGAACTTTCAAAAAATCCGCGTGGCGCAATATAATAATCCCTAATAATTTCTCTTAGTCATTATATCCTGACAAGTGGACGGATCTTTTGCTTTCAAATCATCAATGTCAGCAGCACCGGACAAGAAGGGAATGCTGGCTGTTACGGCAATGATAAACGTTTTCAAGGATTTTCCCACCCTGATTAATATCGAGGATATCATCAAGCAGATGTCTGCATTTTTTTATTATAGGTCATAAATACAGATTGCGAACCATTAATCGAGCAGGGATTCGTGATGATAAGAGGTATCCGGTGTTTAGCTACTGTAAATAACTACATATAAAATAATTACGCAAAACTTACGCTATCTTTTCCAGGCATCTGACAATAAATTATTGTGGCGGTGTTGTTCAGTTGACCTACTGCACTGAGTGGACTGACGCTATATTGAAATTAAAGAAAGGTCGAAAGTATATGTCACTGGTGTTGGCGATAATATAGGAGTGCTGGACTTGCTAAACCAATAATAATGAAAGTTATGGTATGGGGGATAATAAAGATGATTCGGATATAGGTTTTGTCCAGAATTGTCATAATGTGAGTGAACCCGTGTTTTAACCATAGGATAAATGGCGCGATCAGGCGGTAGTGGCAAATTCAGGGGGAATGCCTCCTCTGGTTGCAGATTTACTGGGTTATACCCAGCCGTATGTTTATGGCCGACAAAGCACGCCGACCTCGACAGCACTGCAAGAGGCGATGCAGCCCAGAAGACCAGTCAGAAATTTCAGGGGTGGAGATTTAACGTGCAAAGGTTGGGCAAGCGGGTTGTTCTGGCTCTGCGGCTGATATTTCTGATCTTGGCCGCTTTGCGCGCTACCTATCCGCGATTGTGCAACAGCAGGGCTAGCAGAGCGTCATCCAACCCTTGATTGGGCTTGAGCGGAGGAGGTGCAACGCTTCCTGCCTGCGCGACCCCCGCGTTCAGACGGTGGAGCACCTGCGCCTGGGCAACGCCGCAGGATACGCCATCGACAACCGGTACGGGAATTTTTCCCGCCAGCGATCTCGCCAGGCCCGCCAACGGTGCACCGGCGAGAATCAGTACATCAGCACCATCATCATTCACGGCCTGATGACAAAGTGCCAGCAGGCGGTCCGCGTGATCCTGCTGCACACTACCGGCATCTCGAAGTGGGCTATCCAGATATCGAATGCTGACGAGGCGGGACAGCATTCCGTACTGTTCCACGCACTCACGATACCAGTTGGTGATTCGCTGGGAGATAGCAATGATCGAGAAACGGGGACCAAGCTGTGCGGCGGTCATTAACGCCGATTCGGTCATGCCGACCACGGGCACATCCAAAACTTCTCTTAGCGGTAGAAGGCCGGGGTCGCCAAAGGCAGCCACGAGCAACGCATCGTAGCAGCCAATCTGTTGACCCGCGATCGTGGCGGCGGCATGCCCGCCTAGCATCGCTTCAAACCGGGTTTCAATATAGGTCACGCCGCGCTGTGCGGTGGCCATGATAATTTGCGTATCCGCAGCTGCCGTTCGGCGGGCTTCGGTTTCAATCAGTGCGGTAACGCTTTGCGAGATATTTGGATTTATTATCAATAATCGCATCATGACTCCAGAGAAGGTACGCAGGGTTTCAACCGTTAGCTGAAAATTGCCTCCAGGTCGACATCGGTATCGTCGTTGACGGATAGATCCAACATTCCTTCGATATGATCAAGGTGCCCAATCATCAAGCGAATAGCTTCTGCTTCATTATCTTGCTCCAGCGCTTCGACGATGGCGGTATGTTCATGATTAGGACACGCCGGAACGTTCGGAGAGTCATACAACAAAATAATCAGGCAGGTCAGTGATGCGAGCTCGCGCATTAATTTCGTTAGCGGCGCGCTATCCACCATCTGCGCAATAAGCAGGTGAAATTCGCCGGAGAGTCGAATGACCTCATGTTTATCTCCCGCCTCGCGGGCCGCTCTTTCCAAACTGATATGTTGATGTAAGCGCTCATACAGCGAACGGTCCGCTTTGGCAACCAGGCTGCGGATTAACGCTGGCTCAAGTATCCGCCGGGCCTGAAAGATATGCCGGGCTTCTTCTACTGAGGGGCTGGAAATAAAAGCGCCTCGGTTGGGGATCGTTGTCACGATGCCTTCATAAGCTAAGCGAGCCAGTACTTCACGGATTCGGGTGCGATTTACCTGAAAAACGTTGGCCAGCTTCTCTTCCACTAATTTCGTGCCTGGAATGAGGCGATGCTCCATGACTGCGTTGAGGATACGTACGTAAATGACGTCACGTTTATCGCTCGTACCAAGGATTTGCCCTGCGTTACGCGTTTTACGGGATCGAGGGGTTTCATTATTTTGGGTCAGCACGTGAGAAGTCCTTCTTAAATTGCCACTATTTATATTAATGATGTCACAAGAAATAACAAGCCCTATGCTATCCATGCACTATTATGGTTTATATTTGCTAACAATTCACCAAAATGGTGCGCAATAATGAAGGCGGATAACGTTTTTTGTTCGATGAGTATGAAAAAATAAAAATATAAAAATCAATAAGTAATTTCATTATTTTCTTTCCGGAGAACAAAATTTTCGTTTGCCGCAGTTGTGGCATAAAGCCTGCATTAACATTGTCACAATCTACAATACATTAGTGACAATTGGAGGCGTTATGCTGGCTTTGAATTCGACATCCCGCGTGATAATACGTACCGCCCTGGCATTGCTGCTTTGTCTGGGTGCTATGACGACGGCCCAGGCCGAAGATGAAGACACGATTAAACTCGGCTATGCAAAGTGTGCACACTGCACATCAATGTCTCTGACGCCGGAAAATGCCACGGGAGTGAAGCTGGAAGCCATCCCTTTCAATACCGGTAACGATGTATTAACGGCGTTGCTGTCCAAAAGTATTGATATTGCTCAGGTCACCTATCTGCATTATGCCACTGCGCTGGATAAGGGGTTTGAGGTCGTGGCGATATCAGGACAGGTAAGCGGCGGTTCGCAGATTCTTATCGCCAACGCCTTGCCCGTGCAGGCCGGCGATTGGGAAGGGCTGGTCAAACTGATCCGCCAATATAAGGCAGAGGGTAAACCGTTCCGCGTGGCGGCGTCGCGCGGCAATGCGCAGGATATTCAGATGCGTGGCGCTTTCCTCCGGCACGGTATTGATATTAATAAAGACGTTCAGTTCGTCAATATTCCTAACCCAGCCGATCACACGCAGGCTTTGCGTCGGGGGGAGATGGAACTGGTGACCTCTGTAGAGCCATTCGCTACGCAGATCCGCGACGTTAAGGCAGCGAAATTCTTTGATTATCCCTACGACCAGGCCGCCGGTAAGTTGACGAACCTGATCATTACTCGCCCGGACGTGATTAAAGCGCATCCGCAAGGCGTGCTGGAGACCGTTCGCGCTATCGTAAAAGTCAACGGACTCATATCAGACAATAAAGCGCTGTTTGCCGATACCATCCAGAAAGTAACGGGTCTCGACGCAACCATCGCGCGTGGTGCGGTTGATAACCTTTACCCCGACTATAAGATGCATCGCGCCTCAGCGATTGCCATCGCGCAAATGATGCGACAGCTCAAGTATATCAATGGCGATGTCAGCGATGCCGTCGAAAAAAATATGGACTACCAGTTCCTTGAAGCCGTCACTGGCAAACCGAAGACTGAATTAGGGTTTTGATATGAAGAGCTCCGCCATGCCAAACCGCGTGACAGGCAGCGTGAGCCGCGCTTCTCTGATTGGGCGCTGCTACCGACGCATTGAGCGTTTTATCGTACCCGTACTGCTGATTGTCGGCTGGGAACTCTTCTCGCGCTCTGGGATCTTACCCCGCGCGCTGCTACCGGCACCTTCCCAGGTGATCATTGCGTGGGCTGATTGGGTGTTTGCCACCGATGGTAATACGCAGAACTACAGCGGCCACTGGATTATTGACGTCGCATCGAGTTCATACCGCGTATTCGCCGGCTTTGCACTTGCTGCCGTACTGGGAATTGCCATTGGTATGGCGATTGGCTGGTCGCGAACGATTGAGAATCTGTTCGAGCCGGTATTGCAAATTTTGCGCCCAGTCCCGCCGGTCTCCTGGATCCCGCTGGCGATAATCTGGTTTGGTATTGCCGACAAACCGGCGATTTTCCTCGTCTTTATGGGTTCGTTCTTTCCGGTTCTGCTCAGCACGATTCATGGCGTGAAAAGCTGCGATCGCAATCTGCTGCGGGCAGGGGCCATGACGGGAGGAACTCCGGGGAAACTATTGATGCATATCGTTTTCCCGGCGGCGCTGCCCGCTATTTTCTCGGGTTTACGTATTGCCATCGGATCCGCGTGGATGCTTACCGTTACCGCAGAAATGGTTGCCGTGAAAAGTGGCGTTGGCTATGTGCTGTGGGATTCGTACTACTTCCTGCGTTACGACATCGTCATTGCTTCGATGATCAGCATTGGGCTGCTGGGTTTCCTCAGCGATTACGTCATTAAGCGCGTTGGTGCGTATTTTCTGCGCTGGCAGCGCGGTTCCACTTTGCAAAAGGAGGGATGAGACATGGCACTTATCACGGTGGACCGCGTATCGCGCGTATTCGATGATCCTAAACGTTCGACCGGCGTGCGGGCGCTGGATAACGTCAGCGTCTCCGTTGCGCGCAATGATTTTCTTTGTCTACTAGGCCCCAGCGGCTGCGGCAAATCGACATTGCTGAACATGATAGCCGGGTTCGATCACCCCAGCGAGGGCAGCGTGATTGTGGGCGGGCAACCGGTAAGCGCCCCGGGTGCCGACCGTGGCGTGGTTTTCCAACAGGCGAATCTGATGCCCTGGCTGCCCGTCTGGGAAAATGTTGCTTTCCATCTGAAAATGCGCGGCTTCGGCAAAAACATTCGCCGGGAAAAAGCGCAGAAATTTATCGAAATGGTTGGCCTTAACGGCTTTGAAAACCACTATCCAAGCGAGCTTTCCGGGGGGATGAATCAGCGGGTAGGTATTGCCCGTGCGCTGCTGATGAACCCGGAAGTTATCTTGATGGATGAGCCTTTCGGCGCCCTGGATGAACAAACCAAAATGGATATGCATGCCGAACTTATCCGTATCTGGCGGGAGAGCAAGGCGACAATTGTCTTTGTTACCCACGGTATCGATGAATCCCTGGCGCTGGGAACTCATGTTGCCGTTATGTCTGCTCGCCCAGGGCGGATCCGCGAACTGCTGCCGATCGACCTTGAACGCCCGCGTGATCCCACGAGCAAGGTCTTTAACGATTATAAACGCCATATTTTGTCGCTATTACGACCAGAGCCGACGGAGGAGTTCAGCCTTAATGAAAACAAAGCACAACAAGGAGCGTCAGCATGACTAAGCGAATTCGGCTGGGCGTACTCACCCCGTCGTCAAACACGGCGCTTGAGCCGCTGACCCAGGCGCTGGTTGCCGAGTTCCCGGAAGTGAGCGTGCATTTTTCCAGATTTCGCGTGACCGAAATTGCGCTCAGCGATAATGCGCTGGGGCAATTTCAACACGAACCTGTCATCGAAGCCGCGCGATTGTTGGCCGACGCGAAAGTCGACATCATTGGCTGGAGTGGGACATCCGCAGGCTGGCTGGGGTTCGACACCGACGTTGAGCTGTGTGCCGCTATTTTGAAAGCAACTGGAATACCGGCGACAACCTCAGTTCTTGCACTGAATCGCGCCCTTGCTCTCTGGCAGGTTCGGCGGCTTGGGCTGGTGACACCGTATCTGGCGGAGGTGCAGGCGCGAATCATCGCTAACTATGCGCAACTGGGGATTGACGCCACGCATGAGAGCCATCTGGCGCTACAGGATAACTTTTCTTTTGCCGGGGTGGACGAGAGCACGTTGGAAAAGCAAATCGCTACGGTCGTCGCTTCCGGCGCGCAGGCGGTAACCACATTTTGTACGAACCTGAACGCGGCTCGCGGCATTGCGCGCTGGGAGCAGCGGTTTGGGGTTCCCGTGTTTGATACCGTTGTCACCGTTGTGTGGGATATGTTACAGGCAGCGGGCGTGGATACGCGCCGTGCGACCGGCTGGGGCCGGTTGATGGCGGAGGGGTGATATGCAGCAGTTCGATACCGTTATTCGCCGTGCCCGGGTTGTCACCGCCGCAGATATTTTTACCAGTGATATCGGAATTATTGATGGCCGGATTGCTGCGTTGGGCATCGCCTTACCACCCGGTACGCAAGAGATTGATGCCGCTGGCCGTTATGTCACGCCGGGTGGGATAGACAGCCATGTCCATTTCGATCAGCCGAGCGAGGATAGGGCGATCATGGCCGACGACTTTCTCAGCGGGACAATCTCCGCCGCATGCGGCGGCACGACAACGGTCATTCCATTTGCTTGCCAACAAAAGGGGGGCTCGTTGCGCGATGCCGTCGAAGATTATCATCGGCGAGTGGGTGACAAACCGGTGATAGATTACGCCTTCCATCTGATCGTGACCGACCCCACGCCAGAGGTGCTCGAGAACGAACTGCCGACACTGATTGCTGAGGGCTATACCTCGTTTAAAATCTACATGACGTATGACGCGCTAAAGTTAGGCGACCGGCAGATCCTTGAAACGCTGTCTTTGGCTCGTCGTGAAGGGGCGATGGTGATGCTGCACGCGGAGAATAGCGATTGCATCGCCTGGCTGACGGAGCGCCTGCTGGCGGCCGGATTGCGCGCGCCGCGCTACCATGCCGTGTCGCGCCCAATGCTTGTTGAACGTGAGGCAACCCACCGGGCGATAGCCTTTGCCGAACTGGTCGATGTACCGATTCTCATTGTACATGTCTCGGGCCGTGAGGCTGTGGAACAGGTGCGTTGGGCACAAAGCCAGGGCCTGAAGGTTTATGCCGAAACGTGCCCACAATATCTGTTTTTAACCGCCGATGACCTGGGTTGCGATGATAGTTTTGAGGGGGCACGCTGTATTTGCAGCCCGCCGCCGCGGGATGCTGCAAACCAGCAGGTTATCTGGGATGGTCTGGAAAGCGGCGCTTTCGAGGTTTTTTCCTCTGACCATGCTCCCTATAGATTCGATGCCCCAGACGGTAAGAAAGCGCATGGTGAGCAGGCTTCCTTCGATAAGATTGCTAACGGGATTCCCGGCGTGGAAACCCGAATGGCGTTGCTGTGGTCGGAAGGGGTTCGTACCGGGCGGATTACGCCACAGACCTTTGTCGCCCTGACATCAACCCATGCGGCGGAACTGTACGGCCTCTATCCCCGTAAAGGCAGCATTGCTATTGGCGCAGATGCCGATCTGGTTATCTGGGATGATGATCGTGTCTTTACCCTGACGAATGACATGCTGCACCACAATGTCGATTACACCCCCTATGCCGGTATGCAGTTAAGCGCCTGGCCGGCGATGACCCTTTCGCGGGGGGAGGTTGTTTGGGATGGCGAACCGCGAGGAGAAAAGGGGCGCGGACGATTTCTGGCTTGTGAGCGGCCGGGGCCGGCTCAGGCTCGGCGGCGAAAAAGCGAGCTGCCTTTATGACAATGGTAGAGTGCGTAGCCGCGCGATTAGTTCGTGGATGGCAAACTGGCACGCGGCAATCGACTGGTGGATTAAGCCTGGCGTCGGACGCCGACGCGTATGCGGTGCAGCAGCAAGTTGCCGATGCCCTGGGGTGGTTTCGCGGCGGAACGGCAAATATCTGGAAGTTGGGCGGGGCACCGGGAGGGGCACCCAGTACCGCCAGGGTGCCGGAGGCGGCGGTATATGCTTCTGGTTGGCAGGTGCCGTCGGGATTCTGTTTTGCTCGTGGCATTGAGGCCGAGATTGTTGTCCGACTGGGGCGCGATCTGGATGCCGGTTGTGATTTATCCACGGTTTACTCCGCTATTGACGCCTGGATGCCGGGGATCGAGCTTTGCGATACCCGGTGGGACGAGGCCGATGCGGCGGACGCGTTGTTACGATTGGCGGACCAACAAATTAGCCGCGCGTTGATTCTGGGCGAGGAACAGGCGTTTACACCCAATCCGCTATGGCGCACGATGGGCGTCTCTATACAGGTGGATCAGGTGCTGCTAATGACCGGGTGTGGGAGCCATCCTTTCGGCGACCCGTTGAGCACCATCCCCTGGCTTGCCCGCCATACGGCAAGTCAATCTCAACCACTACGTGCGGGGGATTTGATCGCGACGGGCAGTTGGAGCGGGTTGTTTTGGGCGCCGGCAGGGGGGCGTATTGCGGTGAACTTCGTCGGCGCAGAGCCAGTGCTGCTGCTGACATAATCCACGTAAAAATATATTGGCACTAATCAGGACGCAGGGAAAAAAATGATGAATTTACCAAAGGTTACGGTATTGGGGCTGGGAGCCATGGGGCATGCTTTTGCCCATAACTTGCTGAAGAAGGGTTTTACCGTTGCAGCATGGAACCGCTCGCCGGGAAGAGGTGATGATTTACTGGCCTCTGGCTTAACATGTTATGCGCTGCCACAGCAGGCCGTGGCTGATGCCGATGTTATTATCAGTATGTTGAGCGATGGCGATGCCACTCTCTCGGTACTGGCTGATATCGCACCGGCCTGTAAGCCTCAGGCAATTTATTGCCAGATGGGAACCATTGGTGTGCAGGAAACCCTGGATGCTATCGCGTTGCTCAAGCGGCTACAGCCCGGCATGCCGTTTGTTGATGCACCTGTTTCCGGTACCAAAGCGCCAGCAGAGAACGCACAAATTCTGGTCCTCGCCAGCGGTGAGCAAGAGAAGAGTGCTGCCGCCGAACAGGTCTTCGCGGCCATATCACGCGGTACGCAATGGTTCGGTGTTGCGGGTAACAGCCAGAAAATGAAGCTGATACTGAACGCCTGGCTTATTTCGATGATGCAAGGGGTTGCAGAGAGTACGCTTTTAGCGAAAAGTCTGGGCTTCACCCCGGAGCAGTTCTGGAGCGCGCTTGAGGGCGGCCCGTTGGCTGCACCCTATATCAAAGTAAAACTGGATGCGATCGCGAAGCATCAATATGCGCCGCAAATGCAACTCACTCATGCATTGAAGGATGCAAAGTTGGCACTAACGCTGGCTCCTCCGACGACGATGCCGGTACTGGATAAAATTGCCGACCTCTGGCAAGAGGCGGTGGAAGATGGGTTTGGCGCTCAGGATCTGTCGTCGGTTTATCAATGGCTGGATAATCAGTCTTCGGAAGTTTAATCCCCTGGTAAACCCAACTGGGTATTCAGTTGGCCATGGCAGTGACGCAATTTCAGGTCTGGAGAGAGATTCTCCAAACCTGCAACCTTGACTAACGCAATGCTAAGGCCGCTTTCATTTCCCGAGCCCCATTAAAAATGTCAGATATTGGCCTGGGGGTTAACAGCAGGCTGATCGTAACGGTTATTTTTCAAAACAGGCAGTAGGGTGACAATCGCTAAACTGGCAAGGAAAATACCGATCAACGCCGGAGAGCGATAACCCAAGCCTTGGTCAATGGCATAGCCGCCGCCCCAAGAGCCGACAACTACACCAAGGCAAATCACTGAAGTATGCATGGTATTAATCAGTGACGTATTCGGCGCTGCTTTAAAAACGCGTGAGGACATGGCAGGCGTGAGCGTAATACCTGTAAGCCCTAATACCATGACCGATATCAGAACCAGTATTTTATTATCAAAAAAGGTGTAAAGTCCAAACAGCGCAAGTACCAGCACGATGCTACCGACGAAAACCACTTTAATCGGTGATTTATCGGCTAAGCGACCTACCAGGAAATTACCTATTACCGTAAATACACCGTAAGCAAAGAGAATGGCTGGAATATAAGATGAATCGAAACCGACAGTTTTTTCAAAATAGGGCACGAAGTAGCTGAATGTCGCGAAGGTCGCCGCAATAATAAAAAAGCTCGTGACAAATGCACCCCAGATTGAGCCGTTTATAATTGAGCTGAATTCAGCCTTAATACTGCCCGTAACCTCTGCCGTGAATTTAGGCACAATTAGAATAATACCTATTCCGGCGAACGCGGTGAGGGCAATAATCAATGCGAAGGAGACTCTCCAACCATAATACTGGTCAAGGATTGCCGATATTGGCAGCCCCGCAACCGTCGCTATCATCATCCCGCCCAATACGATGGAGGCTGCAACGCCAAAGCGTTCCGGCGGAACCATTTTTGCCGCCGTCAACAATGCAAAGCCGAAGAAAGCTGCCGAAGATAATCCGGTCGCGAACCTTGCCACTGCTAACAGATCATAGGTTGCAGAAACGGTTGCGACGATCTGTGCGACAAGAAATATGCCGGTAATTGTCAATAATGCTGCTTTATTACTCAGTTTGACTAAAAACGTTGCGAGTAATGGACCGCCGAAAACCATACCTAATGAATAAATGGTAATTAAATATCCAACTTTAGGAATAGAAACCCCTAAATCAGAGGACATTGATGTTATTAATCCTGCGACCATGTATTCCGATGTGGTCATGGCAAATAGGGTAAACCCTAAGACATATATTGCCGCTGGAAGTGGTTTGCTCATGTGAATTTACTCGGCGTGGTTAAGAGTAATTGAATTAATACTCTCGCTTGTTGGTTTTTGTAAATAAAATATTAATCATAATTGTTATGATTTTTTTCACTAATAAAATGGTGAGGATTATTGAGGCGCCGTGTTAGGTTGGCAAGATGTGATGGAGTATTCCTTAATTTGCACCCGCGGCAGTCTCTGGCTGTTACCGGCACAACCCGCACGCGGTGCATCAATGATGCCGGCACGCAAGGATATTGCAATAATTGTGGCGACATAGCGTTAACTTTTAACTAATCTCATATTGATATTAAACTTTCGTCAGGACTTTTTGTATCTTGAGCCATAATGTTGCTTTACTGCCTCCACGAGGCATAGGTGTTCGCGCAAGGGATGGAAGAGAAGACTTATGGATTTGAATGCGCTTAAAATCTTTATCAAGGTAGGAGAGACGCAGAGTTTTACCAAGGCCGCACAGGCATTGGGTCTCACCCAGTCAGGGGTCTCACGTGCAATTGCCAGGCTTGAGCTCGACCTTCGCGTTACCTTGCTAAACCGTAATACCCACTCTGTAAGTCTGACTACCGACGGCATATTTTTATATGAATCCTCTCGAAGCCTGATGCATGAAATGGATGAGGTCGGACAATCGCTTACCGGAAGAACTGTATTTCCTGAAGGCGAGCTAAGAATAACCACGCCTTCTGCCTATGGCCGATTGGTCATTATTCCTATACTCAAAGAGATCCTCGACAGATATCCGGCATTATCAATTGACGCCGTCATGACCGACCGATTGGTTGATCTGGTGGAAGAAGGCTTTGACGCGGCGATAAGAATTGGCAGCGTACAGGACTCACGGCTTATCGCGAGAACCATCAAGCATTTGCGCTTTGTCACCGTTGCGTCGCCGGAATATTTAAACAGCCATGGGATCCCTAAAGAGCCTGCGGAATTGGTACAGCATAACTGCCTGGCTGTTAAAGCACAGAGAACAGGGCGTAGCACCAAGTGGTTTTATTATATCGACGGAGAACAGCAGCCTTTTGATATTAAGGGCAATTTTGTCGTTGATACGGCGGATGTGCTGTTAGAGGCGGCACTCAGCGGGATGGGTGTTGTACAAATAATGGACTTCGCAGTCGGTAAATATCTGGAGAACGGTAAGCTGGTCGAGCTACTACCCGAATACTCCAACGCTTCTATTCCGCTGTCATTAATCTATGCAAAATCGCGCCATCGTTCGCCTAAAATTAGTACATTGCTGGCGGCATTCGGGCTAGCTATTTGACCCCCAACGTAGATGCCATTGCCCTTGCGTCTTGAGGGTGGCCCAGATTCATGATCCTGCTTCATTCTGCGGCTGAAAAGCCACGCTCGGTTATTTAGCTGCGGGGATATCAGCGGCCTGAACTCCGTTACGTTATTGGTGGCTAATCTGCTGCTCAACGGCATCCCGTGTCCACAGGCTTGATTCCATCACTGCTCTACAACCATTGCCCGGAAACCGTGGCCGCAGACTTCATCTTTTGTGTCATAACCCATCAGACGAAGCGCCTTATTGACAGTGTTTTCACTCATCGGTTTATACGGATTATGGTCGCCAGGGAGTATCAGTACCTGATGCCCGGATACTGCATGTATTTTTTTCAGAATAATTGTCGTGGGAAATCGGACGGCAGCGTGGAGTTTCGATTTAACAGGTCGGTTGTATAGCGACTGATACCGTTGTCGGAGCGAATCAGGGGGCTGTTATTTATTGTTGGAATTTGGGGTATGCTGCTGCATCAATTCAATGATCCAATCAATAAAAACTCGCAGTTTGACGTTGACATGGCGGTTCGGCGGAAATGCCAAGTACAGGGGCATGGGATCAATACGCCATTGTTCAAATAACGGAATCAAGGCGCCACAAGCCTGATGTGCTGCCGCCATATAGGTTGGCAGCGCAATCACGCCTAACCCAGCTAACCCAGCTTCGAGGTACGCATTGCCATCATCCACAGCAAGCACATAGCTGCTCTTGATTTCAATATGTTCACTCTCACAGTGCAGTGCCAGAGGCGCAATCTTACCGGTGCGTGAGGACAAGAATCCCACTATGCGATGGTCGGTGTTTTCCAGCTCTCGCGGATGCGCAGGGGCGCCAAGGCGTTCCAGATAACTCGGTGCGGCGTAGGCACCGATTTGCAAATCGCCGACATGGCGTGCGATCAGGGACTGGTCGTTGATTTCGCCACCGCGCAAGACGCAATCCACGTTGTCGCCGATCAGATCCACCACCCGGTCGCTCACGCCCATGTCGAACTGGATGTCCGGGTAGCGCATGTGGAAAGCCGGTAGCGCCGGCACTATGACGAGGCGGGCCAGCGGACTGGGCACATCCACCCGTAGCCGTCCCCTGGGTGTAATCGCCGCACTGGACAGGCTGGTTTCTGCATCGTCCATGTCCGCCAAGAGGCGGATGACGCGCTCGTAGTAGGCTGCTCCCTCGGGAGTGACGCTGAGCCTGCGGGTGGTGCGATGGAGCAACTTGACGCGCAGGCGCGCTTCCAACTGCTGAATGAGTTGCGTCACCGTGGTTTTGCTCATATGAAGTGTTTGGGCAGCCTTTGTGAAGCTACCTGCCTCCACCACACGCGCAAAGGCGCGCATCGCATCGAAACGATCCATTCCTTGTCCTTTCTTTTCACAGATTGTTTGGATTTTACAAACAATGAAGGACAAAGTCGCTTGTTTATCCGTCCGTTCTAGCGCCTGTAAAGTGTCTTTTTGTTCATTGGGCAGATTTTGCCCCATTGCAAAGGTACAAACATGACAACACGTGAAGCAGTTTTTCCCTTCGGTCGGCAGGCGCTCTATGAGCGCAATCGGTATTCACCGGCCATCAAATCTAACGGCTTCTTGTTTGTTTCGGGGCAGGTTGGTAGCCGCGAGGATGGGTCGCCTGAACACGATCTAAAAGCGCAGGTCAGGCTGGCATTCGATAACCTTAATGCTGTTCTCGCGGCTGCGGGCTGCACATTCGATGATGTGGTTGATGTGACCCTCTTTGTCGTCGATCCCGAGTCGAACCTCGACGCTATCTGGAGTATCTTGCCAGAATATTGGGGGGAAGCACCTTACCCCACGTTGACCGGGATCGGCGTGACGTGGCTTTACGGATTCCAGTTTGAGATTAAGGTGATTGCTAAGCTGCCCTAAGCGTTACGGGGCTTTCTGCCAGTCGAAAATTCAACGGGGCAGCTCGCCGCCGGTGACGATCACCGAGTGCCGATCGAACGCTTGAACGGCAAGGCCCATTACGCCGCGCGACTCGGCACCCTGAATCAGTTCGGTCGAGGTAAGCGATGAAAGCAGTTGTCTATGATCAACCCGGATCACCGGATGTCCTTCGTTATACGGATGTTCCCGATCCAGTCTGTCCGCCCAACGGCGTTGTCATTCGGGTAGAGACTGCCGCCCTGGAAAGAGGAGACCTGATCAACCGCGCGTCATCGCCGCCGCCTTATCCTGGCTACGTCCTCGGCTATGCGGCGGCAGGCGAGGTCGTTTCAGTGGGCTGCGATGTTCACGACCGTAAGGTTGGTCAGAAGGTCACAAGCTTCGATGTGTCGGGCTCGCATGCCGAATTGCGCGCCGTAGCCGCGAGCAAGACTTGGCTGGTACCGAAGGGCCTAGACATGGCGATCGCAGCAGCATTGCCGATCGCATATGGAACCGCGCATCACTGCCTTTTCGCGCGCGGCGGCTTGAAGCGTGGCGAAGCCGTCCTGATCCAGGCGGCGGCCGGTGGCGTGGGAAGCGCCGCCGTACAGCTCGCACATCAGGCTGGTGCAACAGTGCTCGGGACGGTATCCGGTGTGGAAAGGGGCAAACACTTAGCGGCACTTGGATTGGATCATGCAATCGACCGTCGGAGAGTTGACGTGGTGGAGACGGTCATGCGCTTGACCGAGGCCCGAGGTGTCGACCTTATTGTGGACCCGGTGGGAACAACCATACAGGACTCCCTGAGGATGTTGCGTTCGGAAGGCCGCTTGGTCTTCGTCGGCAACGCCGGTGGACCAACGCTGCAGGTTGAGCTGTGGCCCGCGCTTCAGGCGAATCAGTCGTTGTTCGGCGTATTCATGGGAACGCAGTTTGAAAAGCTCGAGGTTCACCAGACGGTTTCCCGGATGTTGGCGCAGGCAGCCGATGGGGGGCTTGAGGTGCTCATAGACCGGACCTTTCCGCTTGCCGATGCGGCACAGGCCCATGCGTATGTCGAAGGCAATCCTACGCCCGGACGTGTCGTTCTTGTCTGCGGCTGATTCGCCGTCTGTGGGCAATCAGTCTGCATCAGATACACCACTGTTTAATCTATGTACACAAGGATGCATGAAATGCAAAAATCCCGCTTAAGTTTCCTTAAGCGGGATTTTTAAATCTTGGCTCTCTGACTGGGATCACCTTTGCCAGTAACTGGCTAATAAGTAAGCTAAACCTGAAAGCTCGCCCTGTCAAGACCACCAGAGTGACCACCAATAGGCCGGATTACATAAATCTGGTTTGAGCAGTTCCACTGCATGGGTGATCATTATAATGGTGTTCCTTGTAGGAAGCGCAGTCGGAGCGAGTAACGAGGGGCTTTCCCTGTACTGTAACAGCTGACAGTCTGTTTATTCCGAAGCGGACGTTTCAGACTTAACAATATGTTCAAAGATGAGGAGCAGGTCATAATGAATGTGTCAGATTAAGTATGGGTTAAGCATAGCTTACAAATATTTTTTTAAAACTCTCCACAGTCGGATTCACTGCCATATCCCGCAACACTTGATTAGGCAGCAGTATGCCGAGAACGGTAGAGACAGATTGATGGCTCAGGGCAGGCATCAGTGCTGACTTGGCCCGGTGGTACGAGACCAGTATGTAGCTATACGATAATGTTTTGATAATAATAAATAATGTATGGCACCATGAGGCAGACAACTTCATAGTTGAAGGTGTTCTCGGAAAAGATGTATGAAAGAAAAATATCACGTGGTTATTGAGCAGCGGAAGGACGATCGTGAAACTGTATGAAAACGTGGTGATTGGTAATTTCCTTTATGGATTGGGCGTTTCCATAGGGGGAAGGCTCAAATCTGGATATCTTCCGGGGGCTGTCAGTTTGTTGCAGCAGACTCCGGAAGATAAGGCGCTAGGTGATGTCCTGCTAGATTTTCCAGGTACATTGCGGCTTATCGAGTTCAAGGCACAGGGGAACCGCTCTAAAAAGGAACTCACCCGGTACAGGAAACTATTACCGACTATACAAGAGCAGCAGGAAATGCTGAGAATCTCCCGCAGAGTTCACTGGTACGTGGAAACGGCACCAATTCCTTTGAAAGGGGTTGAAGCATTTTTTTCTCCTTATCTTGATGCATTCGACACACAAAAACCTGCTAAAAAGCCATTTGCTTTGGAGAGGTTCATTGAATCCGTGGCGGATGATGTTGTTTCGTCGAGAAACGATGAGCGGGATAGACAGGAGAAGGATTATCTGAAGCTTGTTCGCTGGTGCCAGGGTACGGGAGAAACAGGTTCTGGCGCGCTGATCGTGGTTGTGGGCTCTGGTGGCGGCATGGAATTTGTTGCGCTGGAGGATCTGATGGCGCTGAACATGTCCCATCAAAAATGGATGACATACGGACAAGAAAGGGAATTGAAAATGGAAAGAGCACTGGAACTGGAGCTTGAGAAAAAAGAACTGCGAATGGAGCGAGGATGGAGCTATGGGAGATAACGTGGACAAACGCTTAACGGACCGTGATGTTCAGTTGTTCTTTGACGCTGCCGAAAAACTGCGCGAGGCAGCAGAGCGTGACGGTGAGAAAGCTAGAGAAGCAACAGTGGCTTTGGCTTCTTTTGTCACCAAGATGAATGCCAATCTACAGAAGCTAGAAGATGGTGTTCGCCACAACATAAATAGTTCAGCGGAAACAACCGCCAACCGGGCGGCGGAGCTGCTGAGTGTCAAGTTTCAACAAGCAAATGATGCAGCCAAAACAGCAACAGAGCAGTATCAGAAAGCGGCAAAGAACCTCAATTTTAGGAGCTGGTGCTATATTCTAGGCACACAGTTTATATTGATACTGGTTTTCATCGCATCCATTTTATATCTGATCCCTTCACTGGACGAGGTTCAGCAACGTCGAGCGGAGCTGTCATCTCTTAATGAGCAGATCCATAATTCCCGTCTAAAATGGGCCTTCTGCGAGGAAGGTAAAAAATGTTTCCGGACAGATGAACGTGAGAATGGCGGTGGGCCGTACAGAGACAAGCAAGATGGCGGTACCTGGCGTGTTCCATGGAAAGAGTAACTGTACTCAAATTACTTTTCGAAGCAGCCTATAGCTAGGTTCACTGCTCTCCTCAGAAAAACCATGCCCGGAGCAGGACCAACAGCGGGCACGCTGCAAACCTAGATTCTTTCTTGGTGGCGACTTTGTACCAGAAGTGTATATGCATAATTCTCATTTGCATATCAGGGGCAATCTAAATAGCCGCGCCTAATACCGCTACACTTTAGCCAGACCATGTTTCCCTCCGGGGAACGGGCTGGCGGTTTTCATAAAATGGTGAACTTTTTTTAGTAACTGCCACATTGAACGGCATTGACGATTACGGGTTATCGTATCGTGCAACGCCTGCCTAACCGTTCGACATGATTCACCCATGGCGAGTATACAGGCTGATAAATAACGTTAAATTTGGGATTCGCTTTCAGCCAGTTTCGTGTTTTTTCGCTCTTGTGAATAATGTAGATATCCACGATAAGCGTGATCGTTTTGGCTCTGCGGTACGTCGCTTTCAGGTGTTGAAGCAGGCTGATAAACAAAGACGAAGCTTTGCTGCTACCGCTCACGTAGCTGACTTTTCCTGTACCGCTGTGCAACGCCCCTGCCAGATAATATTTTTCATTCTGTCCGGGTGTGACCACGCGTTTTTGCTGCCCACGTACCTGCCAGTCAGCACCGATTTTGGGATTGAGATGAATATCCACTTCATCTTCATAAAACACCGGATGTTCAATGCTGCATTTATCCAGAGCCTTGCGGATGGCCGCCATTTTTTCATTCTTGTGCGGATCGCGTATATGCAGAGTGGGGGCCGCTCTGCGCCACACCAGCCCCGCTGATGGCATCCAGCGGCGGACAGTGCCAGGATGAAGTTTACAGCCAGTTATCTCGTTGATTTTTATTGCCAGAAGTTCAGTACTCCAGCGGGAACGTTGATAACCAAAATCACCGGGAGAGCGGTTGATAAGCTGTACCAATAGTGCGCAAATTTGCTCAAATGGCCACCGGCGTTCACGGCCCGGATGTAGAGATATCAGGCCTTCAGCACCATACAGGGTAAACCAGTTAAGCCAGCGTCCCACGGACGAACGGGCACAGCAAAGCGTTCTGGCAACGTCAGTAACACGACTTCCCCGGTGCAACATCAGCATTGCAGTCAGTCTGCGGGCATGATTTTTATCGCGCGTTCTGTGGATGGTTTTCTGCATCATGCGTCGTTCGGTACGGGGTATTGGTGCTATGAGCGGCATCGCTCAGTCCGGTGGGTGATTTGTGATGTTTGGCGATTGATCAGATCGCACAATCCGGGCTGAGTTCCCTTAAAGTGATCTACTATTCCGCGCAGCTATTTAGAAGCGGACGTTACTAAGCTGGGATTAATAATGTCTTCGATGTAAGTTATACATGTGTTTGAATTTAAAGTTTTGTGACTGTATTGTTGACTTCAATTACTTCAAACCATAGAAACAACATGCGAGCACTTCTGGTGAAAATTTCCGCTTCAGCAATAAGACATTTAGATGAGGGGTATTTATAATGAGCAAGTTTGATAAAGTTGACCTGGCATATGATTTTTTAGTTTCGAGAGAGAAAATCCAAGAATCGTTTACGATAGAGGAGTTAGCAGCAGCCACAGGATGGAAAGTCCAAACCTGTAAAACATATCCAACCAAAACTTGGAATAAATTCATTTCTAGAGATGGTAAGCAATATACCACTCTTGGAGTGAAATATATTAGCAAGGAAGATTTTCGATATATAAACACTCAGAAGCATATGGATTCAATCCCTCAATCAGAACGAAGTGTTAATTTAAAAAAAGCCAGGGAGTTTGCATTGCTTGCAGTCGCGACATATAATAATCCTTTTACTGACTTCAAAACTTTCGGTTTCATAGTAAATATTATTATTGCATACACCTCTCTTTTTCACGCTATTTTCGCCAAAAATGGTATGTCCTATAGTTATCTCGAAGATGATGGAAGTCCTAAGTTAGTAGATGGGCAAGAGAAGGCATGGGAGTTAAAAACCTGCTGTCAAGAGTATTGGCCCGGCATTGAGTCTGCTGAAAAAGCAAATTTACTGTTTCTCATTGGACTGAGGAATATAATTGAACATCGGGGGCTTCCAGCTATTGATTTATTAACATTTGGTGAGTGTCAGGCTGCGATTAATAATTTTGAAAATATTATCATAAAAGAGTTTGGAGAGGATAATGCACTGATGATTAATTTGGCTCTTGCAATGCAGTTGACAAGGGCTACTCAGCAAGCACAAATTGATGCCATAAAACAATTTCAAACTGAAAATTTTAATGTGGTTAAAAATTTTATGGTTGATTATAAAAATGAACTCTCTGATGATATAGTTCAAAGCCAGCAATATAGATTAAGAGCGTTACTAGTGCCACTAGTCGGAAAAAATGCCAAGCAATCAGATTTAGCAATTGAATTCATAAATGTCAGTAATCTGAGTGAAGATGAAGTGGAAAAATATGAGTCTGGCATAGCTTTCATAAAGAATGTCGAAAATCAATTCAAATTAAAGCCAACAAAAGTTGTTTCATTAGTTCAAAAGAAAGAAAAAAGCTTCAATATTACAACTCATACCAAATTTTGGAAGCACTATGAGGCCAGGCCTATTGAAAACGACAAGAAATTTAAAGGTAAATATTGTGGTTACGTTGAGGGGTTCGATGGATATCTGTATTGCCAGGAATGGGTCCGCTTTATTTTGGCTGTATATAAAGATAAAGATGAACTAAAAAAGATTCTCGCCTACTAACACAATAAATTAATTACAAACTGTTTGGCTCCATAGTTACACTGACTAAATAATTGTTAATTAAAACGCAATCATATATAAATGATTGCGTTTTAATATCATTCCGCACGTACTTTAATATAGGGGGTTATATCAGCCCTGCCTTACGTCCTCTTGACGTCATTTCATTCTGATATGCAATTGTTCCATCTGCAACAAGACTTGAAAGTTCATTTAACCCACCACGTATTCCCTGCGAGACCCTAAAGTAAATATTTCTCTGAGCCAGTACAGGGATTAGAAATTCATACTGTCCAGAGTCATCACAAAAATCCATAGCGCACATATCCCACTCGGAATTTATAAATGGATCTATAACCTCATAAATAAACTGAGATGTCAGTTGTGATACATCTATATTTGGAGCAGCAAAATGTTGAATGGAGTTTCTCAACTTTCCAAAGTCATTGTATAACTTAAGGTTGTTAATCTTCTTGCCAGTCGCAGCCCAAACCTTCTCAGGTAACTCTGAATAAGTAATTGCTTGCCCTTTTTCTAATAAACTTTCAAAATCAAGAAACCCTGTTGTTTTATTTACACAATCAGCTGTTGATTTTGGTAATGACTCAAAAATTAAAAGAGGATGTTCCTGAGCAAGACGAGCTTTGAGAAAAATTTCACAAGCATGGGCTGCCTGTAAGACGCCCAATTGGGACCACATAGAATTATTCATGTCATAAAAATGAGCAAGGTAGTTAGCATGAGCAAGTGAACCTGTGCCTAAATTAATCATATGCTTATAGACTTTTTTTAAATTAATATCCATTTATATTACTCAAAATAAAATATTGGTATAATTTATCAGGGTAACTTGGATGTTGTGCATATTTCAATAAAAATAATAAATTAAAGTTATTGAGAGATATCGCAGAAATACGAGGTGCTTGATTTTAAGTGAAAGATACTATATCCACTTTTCGCTAAAAGCTTCCTCATGGGATTTCCTACTGTCAGCATGAAATGGACATTTCTAACACCCTAGTACACCAATCAATGGAAAGCAGGTCAGATTTCTTTCAATTACCAACACATGCAAAGATTTCTGATAATGTAGGCCAAAGGAGGGGATACGCAATGTCAGAGATGAATCCACACGATGCCGCACCGACTTTACCCCAGGATCGGGAAACGCTGTACCACTTGGTCTGGAGCGAGCCCGCGGAACGTATAACTGTGCTGTATGGTATCAGTTCTGAGTTACTGGCAAAACGATGCAGCGCAATGTGCATACCCAGGCCGCTTGCTGGTTATTGGAAAGCGCTGGCGAAAGGGACTGCGCCTGCAATTCCCGCTCTGAAAAAGGTTAAGGTGGTAAAGGTAGGTGAGAATGACAATCCATCAATGCAATCTTCTGCCATTACGGCATTAAAAGCAGCATCTTCAGTAGTCCAAAAGCAAGCTTCTGTTACGAGTAATGGCTATGGATTGATAAATGATCTTAAAATGTATCTGCCAGTCTCCTCAGTTACTGAAGATGGCTATTATAAACCTGCAAAAAAGAAATTACTGGATCTCAACGTTTCTGATTCTGGATTTGATAACGCAATTGAGTTCCTGAGTCGGTTCACTGAAGCTCTGGGAAAAAAGGGTTATAGGGTAACGCTGGGTGCTCCGGGAGAAAGGCTACATCGTATGGATATTGATATTAAGGAAGATCTAAAAGCGGGAGGATATCGCTGGGACAATTTATGGCGGCCTTATACGCCAAGTATTATTTGTGTCGGTGATATGTACTTTGGGTTTAATCTTGCTGAAATGACGGAGTATGTTCCGGCGAAAAAAGTCAAAAATCGCTATGTTCGTGACGAACAGATGGGACGGTGGATACGGGGAAAAAATATTGAGTCTTTGATACACGTATCGAAACATACCCTACCTACCGGGCGATTTTTGTTGCAACTTTACTCGCCTTATTCTTCCGCAGAATGGCTGGTTCAGTTCCGGCAGACAAAACAGTGTGGGTTGATTAGCCAGATCCCTAATATGATTTCTGCGATGCAGAAGGCTGTTCCGCTAATTTCAAAGCAGCTAGAAGAGGCCAGAATCAAAGCTGAGGAGTGGTGTGTCCAGCGTGATCGGGAATTCGCCATATATCTTGAAAAGGAGCGGATAGGTCGGGAAGAGGAAGCTTACCGTGCCAGCCGTACTGAGCTGAAATCTATTATGGTTCAGTGGGCTGAAGACAAACGGCTGGAGCAGTTTTTTCACGAAGCAGAATCAGATACGGCAACGCTTGATGTACAGCAGAAGGTGCAGGTTATGGAACGGCTGCAACTGGCTCGCCAGTTCTTGTCAGAGGATTCGGCGATTGAAAGGTTGCTGAAGTGGAAAACGCCGCAAGAGCGCTTAAACAAAGAATGAACATATTATTCAATGGTTTACCCAGCACAAAAATGAGGGGTGTTATTCTGCGCGAAATATTACTTGGCTGACGGTTAGGTTGAAGCAGTGAGTATTTTAATGCTACCGCCTTTAGAGGTATATCTATGATCAATAATTTCACCACACTTACCATTCCACTCCTCCATCAGTCGCATATCAATAGGGCGTTTCAGTGACCGTCTGAATCCTCAGCACCAGCTCAGGCGGTTCGGATTTTAAGGTCAGCAATCAGGAACACTACAGCTATTTCCCGATGGTCGACGTTATAGGTCGCTAAATAGCCGCTTGTCTCAAAATCAGGAGGCGTCAATGCCTCGCAACCACGGTATGAGAGCGATGGTAAAATTTCATGCTCAAGCATTCTCCTGACATAATCAAGGAGGGGTTTTACATCCTGTGCATACGAGTAAATAACGTGAAAATAGATATCGCAAGTTCCGTATGCCAGCAGCTTGTCGAAATGCTTCTTGATGTTTGTCCTGTCTAATCCTTTACAAACGAGTGCTTCATAAACAGATATTTCTTGTCCCGACACCCGAATGACCGCGTCTCTCTCGCCGGGATTTCCGTTTGCCGTTGTTCCACCGAGAGACTGGTCAGCAACATCCCATTTAGCTAATGCAAGGGAGGCACTTAGAATCTCTCGCACTGCACTGTTAAGGTCATTCTCGATCCTTGCTTCATCCGCTGAGTTTTTCCTGTCGCGGAGCATCCCTGCTATACGTTGAAGTGATGCCACGGCTTTGGAGACTTCTCGTATAAGATATCCACGGAAACCAAGCCCAGGTGGACCGAGAACGTCTCCAACCTGGGAAATTGGGAGCTGAGACAACTGCTGCAAGGCGGCACGTATAGATGAAATAGAGTCGACAGCAACCGTTGCAGAAGTGACACTGGATGCAGGAGTACCTGCCTGTAGGTCCTCCTTCAACAAGACAAGACGCTTGTCCGTCTCGAATTCTTTAATGGCCGTATCAAGAATTGCCATTGCCTCGTCCTGATGCCCCATCTTGTATTTTGCAAGTACGACGACCATTTCTAACTCTGAGCTTCGCACTGCACTGCGACGTTTAGCTACGCTTTCCAGCGCCGCTGCAGGCCTTTGTAGGGCGAATAAGAGATATGCACGATTGGCAAGTAATGAATTACTTGCAAGCTTGTTATCAGCAGCAACAGCGTTGTTAATTTCTCCAAGCAGACGTTCTCCGGTCAACTTGTCCGCCCCGCTCAGCGGGTGAGAAGTGGGTCCAATAATCTGTTGAATAGCGACAGCAAAGTAGTTATCTCTGTATGTTGAACTTGCACCCGGTTTTGATGAAAGACGCTGCAGCTCAGTCCGGGCACTTGCAAGATCGCCACCAGGGCGCAAAAGCTGCGAGGTCGCTCTGTAGAAGTCAAGCTGATCATTTGCTTGCCGCGCTGTCGCCGCATCCAGCTTCGATGGGATCGTCGTGCTATCCAGTGCAGTCCATTTCTCCTCTTTTAAAAACAGTTGTAACTCCAGAGCAAAAAGTGCAAGCCAGTACTGCTGGGGTGCCTTACCTAAGTCCTGCCTGACATCCTCCAGATGTTCCCGGGCAAGCTCATATTCCCCAGCAATCAATAAGGTTTCAATACGATGGTGTAACTCGGGCCAGGTCCAGAATACCGATGCTTCAGCTGGTTTGAGTTGCCGCAATCTTGCTTTGATACCGGGTTTTGCTGTAGTGGGTAGGAACTGACAAAGCTCGGCGAGAAAAACGGGATCGTCAGATTGTCCGAATACCTGCAACAAGTCTCCCTGATTGCTTTTGTCCAGTTTACTCCACGCGGATGCAAGATCCTGTGCAGGTGACCCCGTTTCCCGACTCTGAGAGTGTGTGGGGCTATATCTGTCCGTAAGGGCGCCAATTCTCCCTTTTTCATCATGCTCAATAACACTGCGTGAAATAAGCTTTTTAAGGATTTCGCAGAGCACCGAAGGTAAGGTTTCGTAAGGCCATCCAGATACGGCACGTGCGAGCAGTCGTATGTGTATTCTCATCGTCCGGGCAACAGAGGAGCGGACAGTGGGTTCCTCATCGCGCGAAGCCTCATGAATAAGCTCCATGCCGTCAAATGGAATCAGAAATGCATCACGGTCAGAAGTGGCTTGCGCACACGCTGCTGCAACGAGGCGCCCGGCCATGTCTGACGATAATCCTGCAACGTCTGTCCAATCTAAGCGCTGCTTGCGCGCAAACACTGAGTAGAGTGCAATAACTGGCCTTATTGCAGCCTCCGTCACCAGTGGGAGGCTATTCATCCCATCCAGTACACCGGAAAAACACGCGCGGGGTATATTGTTCTCATAGGCAGCCTGATCCACGAGGTGTCGTAACACTTCAGATTGAACTTGTTCATCTTGCTTGGCGAATATCCCCAGAAGCTGGCGCCCAACGGGCCGACGGGGATCTGCAATGGCCCGTCCCATGCCAGTGCTATCGGTATAGCACCAGGTAATCAAAGACGCGCACTCCTCAAGACTTATCGAACTTGCGTTTAAATGGTAAGCAATGACCGACAGGGAATCCTGCACCGCAAATGTTTTGGTTTGAGCTTCACGGCCTCTGTTAAGATCATTGTTGCGACCCGATTTAGGCTGCCACTCAATAGTCCATTTGGCCGCTAGGCATGCAGTTGGCCGGTATAAAAGCATATCGACCAGCAGCCCAGGATTGGAATCGACACGGAATCGGAGCTGCAACAAAGCCATAGGATGATTCACCGCGTAAGACAGAATTGCCTCAGCTGCAGCCATGATGCCTGGCCCAATATCGGTCTTTTCAAGTTCGGAACATAGCAGACCAAACGCAAAGTTGACCGTATTCTGACCGTGCCGTTGCATCATGAGCCGCTCCATCATGAGGTGTTCGACTTCGCGACTTGCAAGCCAGCCGGCCCTTGCAACTATGGTACGCGGTGGCGCCTTTCCCGCACTGCTTGCGAATCGCAGTTGGTTCAGAGGGATCGCATATGTTTCCTGCAGTACCTTTACATAACGAGCAAGATCACAGTCCCACCCGTTCCACAGCGTTTGACGAGCCAGGGCGCGGTGCGCCGCCTCACGACAGAATCGCTGCTGTGAGAGCGACCATTGACGTTCCCATTTACCATAACCTCTAATGACATGGCACCAAGCTGTCCACTCGAGGAAAGCACAGTCTACAGCGTCAGTATTGGCAGCTTTAAATGAAGCCCTATTTTCAGACACGGGCGCCTGCAATGAAGTCACATTATTTTCAGTATTAATAGGCTCGGCAGGGCAAAGTCGCTCCCATAATCGACTCAGGAACCACTCCGGGTTTTCAATCGGAACGTACTGCTCAAGCCAAAACTCAGCCAGAATTTTCTTTGCGAGAGCAAGAACTGCCGTCGGTTGCTGGTCAGTCTTTGCAATAAGTCGGGGCTTGCTGAGACCCTCAAGAAAGATTTTTGTACTCGGGCTCGGGTAGTTGATGAGAGAAAGTGTTCCCAGTGGGGTTCCCTGCATGATCCAACGGCCACCATCAAAGAAAACCCAGCCCAGGCGGACGAGTTCGTTGAAAAACGGACCATCATCAGCCTTCCGTTCTTCAGATTCGTCCCAGCTTTTTGCCAGGTCTTTCGCTTCTCCGGGATACTCCAGGCGCCAATGTTCGCACAGGCTAAGCAGATCCAGCTCATTCACCTTTTCTCCTGACCCAAGAGCGACGCGGGTGTCGTAGGGTCTGGGCAGCCAGCGCACGAACGCCTGTTTAAGCTCGCTGCGAACATCTAACGGTGCAAACATTCCGTCTAACGGGGGCACTTCTTCAAATCCTTCCACAATTTTTTCCTTGAGTACAAGGCTCACATTCTCACGCGTCAAGTTATCCAGCAAAATGGTGGATACTCAGACAGTATTTTCCAAAAGGAACTGACTTATCAATTCATAGCCAGCAAAGATTCTATAGTGTTGACCCATAGCTCACCGAGAGACCCAGAAAAACGCTAGAATATGAATCACCCGCAGAGCGATTTAACTAGTGTGTTGCATTGATCATTTGAACTCAAAGCTAAAAGCGAACATCGAGAACGGATCCTGATTGGTGCTGCAACATCATTCATGATGGGAAATCGATGCTATCAACGCCGGGCGTTCATCTCTATAGCTGTGTTCTTGATTTTTCTGCGATACTCAAAACGTTTCATGAGGCAAAGAATGGAATTTAATGATGCCAAGTCACAATTGGCTAAGGCCTTGCGTTCATTAGACCCTGCTGGTTCGCTTGGTTTTGAAGGATTGCTTCGCGACATATTGGTCGAAGTGACTAAACTTAATTTTGGACTTGCTAAGTCTGGGCCGCAAGGCGGATCGGATGTTCGCTCGCTTGGTTTAAACCTCTTCGAAGTTGCTCTTGAAGCAAAACGTTACGGAGAAAACACAACCCTAAAAGTGGATGCTCTAAAGGCCAAGCTTTTTGAAACAAGTCGTAGCGAGAATGGAACGGATCTTTGGATACTTGCAGCAACAAGAGCAATCAGTGCTACCGATAACGAAGAGCTAACGCTAGTAGGGGAGGGGCTTGGTATCACCGTACTGATACTCGACTGGCCCGCCGAACCGGGGCAACTTCCCGACCTTGCTGTCCTGTGTATCCAGGCCAAAACTGCGCTCAACCGACACCTTAACGGTATTGATAACATCAATGAAATAACCGCGGCTATCCGATCCCACCCAGAATTTCTTGCTGCAGCAGATCGCCTCCAGTGCCGGCTAACTGCTCCTGATATCGGCTATGCAGCTGCGACTGAGGCAATGAAGCAATGGATGCTTACTGGTCTGAGCAATGACCGTAATGCCGCCAGCAGACTCGGGGGGAAGTTCAATGATGTACTCGATCCAGGTCGCGCTAGAATTCCTCGTCCTAGATATGAAGTGCAACTTGATCAATGGGTTACATCAGGTAGGCCCTCAGTGCTGCTTGGGGATGAAGGGCTGGGCAAGACTTGGCTATTTTTGTCATGGTGGCACGCACGGATCAACGCCGCGGCTGATCTTCCCTTGACTCTTTTTGTACCTGCAAAGGAGGTTGGGCAGGGTTCGCTCAGTGAATTAATTGCACAGTTTCTTGAAAAGCGTCTTAGCCATGGCAGCGTTCAGTTCTGGCAACGTCGAATAGCGCAATGGGTAAAGCTTAGAACGGACGGGCCACAGATCTTGCTGATGATTGATGGATTAAATCAGTACTGGCAAAAAAAAGATTGGGCAGACCTCATTCAGCCTGCTTTCGATGACAAGTGGAACCATCGCATCTCTATTCTGATGAGTTGTTGGCCCGACCACTGGAATGATTTGCAAAAACTCGGGTCCTTGATCCCAAGACCAAGCGAAATTCGGGTAGACCGTTTTGACGACAGTGAACTTGATGCGTTGCTCAAGGAACATGATTTAAGCAGAGAGAACTTTAACACCGCCATGCTTTCGTTGATGAAGGTTCCGCGCTTGTCAGCTTTGGCGATTGAGCTACAGCAGGAATTGATTGCGAGTGGTGACATCACGCCGGAACGGCTTGCATTCGAAGACTGGAAACATCGTATTGAGTTGCGTGGCGCACAGTTGGCGATAAGCGATGCCGAGTTTCAAATGTTTATTACGGAACTCGGCATGCAGTTGCGTAGCTCAATCGATAATACAAGCCTTACCCGGCATAGTGTTATTGAACAGTTGGGGCGAGACAGCGGTAAAGATCGAGCAGATCTGCTATCAACGGTTGCTGAACTGATTTCTGGACAATGGCTTGTTCCCACTGGACAAGCCAACCGGTTCCAAGTCAATCCCACACTGATACCATTCGCGTTGGGGATGGCTTTGGTCCACCATCTGAAACCAACTGATGGGAATGCCACAGCCAACGATATTATCGCTGAACATATCGACCCCTTTAGTGGGCAGAGCCTTGGCGTGAAAATACTCAGAGCAGCTGTCACTACAGCCTTGCTCGACAATACTGTCTCACGTCAGGTTCGACGGGCACTGCTTAGCCGATGGATATCCGAGCAGAATTTCTCGAGTCTCGATTTTGAAGCTTTTTGGCGAATCATCGGGCTTGATGTTGAACTAGTCCTGCAAATCGTAGAGGAGATTTGGCTCGGGGAGAGCTCTGGTTCAATCGTAAAAGATGAAATTATGATCAAGGGACTGGCTAACGCTTATCAGTTCGAGGCTGTCGCACCGTTGATCGAGGCTAAAATCACATATTGGCTTGGTTTGCTCTGGAGTGACCCGCTACAAGGTACCGTCTTGGGACGTATTGATCAGACGTCGCCAAATTCGCTGCGACGGCAAGAAAAGACAGCCGCAAACCTAGATGCATGGCAGCAATTTGAGGGGCGCGAAGCTTTTCCGGCGATAGAACTTTGCGGTCCCGGTAACCCGAGTTGGCTCAGTCATCGTGTCTTCGGCATCATCTCATTATTGCCGCGGGCTCGCTTCATCGAAGCAATCGCTGCCTGGGGTATTTCGCGGGCGGTGATGGGCAGTAACAGTCATTTTGATGAGCTGGCCTGGATGTTGCGGCTTAATCGTATGGATTCGGTGGAAACACGTAATAAGATGTTAGACCTTGTCGACAGACTGCACGAGACCGGGCATCAGCTAGCGCTTGACGCTGCGCGCTGGCTTCTTGAAGCTCTCGCCGATCCACAATCTGAAAACAAGCGTCGGCAACTAAATACATCAGTAGGGCCCATTAGCAATACGTCGGGTCGACGCCCTATAATGCCAGAAGATGACATTCTTAACCCTAGGGTTGATGTTGATCCCGATAAGATCAAAGACGCCGAGCACATTCGTCCTGCTGATTTTGATGTTGATGTTACCTCAAGTCGCAAATTGCTGATTCTGGCGAGAACCAATCCGAACCGGCTACGCGAGGTTGTTGGTGAGCGGGTTACTGGCGCTGAAAGAATGACAGCTGTACCTCTTCGACAGCTTTTGAGGCAAATGCGCGGTTTCCTGACAATATTGAACGATGATGAACGCAATGTACTTGAAGCAGGGATCGATTTTGTCCTAAAGGAAAATTCTCCTGAAATACATAAGGAGCTCAACTGGTGGCACGCTAGACGTCTGGATCTGCAACTTGCTAGCCGTAATGGATTGGTGCAACTGGAGTTTTTACTAAAGGAAGCGTGCGATCGGAGGCTAATGGGTAGCATCAATATTGATCTGTTAAATTTTACTCAAGATGACATTAGGTCGATCCTTGGGCGATTTGAGATTGAAAGTAACCGCGAGACGGTACTGAGTTGGCTCATGTTGTTCGAAGAATTTGCCGATAGTAGCTCGATCGATGGGTGGTCGGAGCTCCCTGCATTGCTTTGTCATGTAGATGATGAAATTGCAGAGTTGGCTATTGGGCTTTCCGCTTACTCCACTAATCCCGATGTCTACAATATTATTGCAAACAGCAATTGGACGGCTAACAACGTTACCGACAGAAAGCAACGCTACAATCGATCTGTTGCCTTGTTGAATGTAAGCATGGCTCTTAAGCGCCCTGAGCTGTTGGAGCGGGCCGATAAGGAAATTATGGCGTTTTGGTTGCAACGTGAGCCAGATAATCCAGATGCTATTCGAAGCTATGAGAATTATATCCGAGGTGCAATTGACGGGCTTCACTCACCCGGAAGAAGTATAAATATTGACCCTCTGATTAATCATAAGCCTGCAGTTGCCACGTTGCTTGACCGTGTAGATGAGGACTTCTGGTGTTGGTTGGAGCAGAAGATTAAGAATGAGATTAGAGTATCCAGCGTCGACTTAATGGCTGCGTTTCCATTGCTTGTGATGGCGGAAGCATTGATGAGCCGACGCCCGGAATTGGGATTGATACTTTGGGACAACTTCAAAAAGGCAATGAAAGATGACTCTTTCAAAATAACGGGCATGGCTTGCCTGCCGTTTATAGCTTTTAACGATATAGCTGATGTGGCTCGCAATAAAGCCCTTATGGATGTTGTTAACGATCAGGATATCGCCGATCTTTTGAATCAGATTGAAGATCATGGGCAAACGGCATGGCTGGTAGACAAGGTACTTGAGCTTGTGAGTTCTGGAGATACAGAGTCACTGGCAATGTCCGCCACACTACTGGGTTTTGCCAACGAAAGTCAAAGAGTGGAGCTTGCTTGGGGGGAGATCGAAAAGCGAATACCACGTGGTGGTTGGCTGGAAGACGTATACAAAACCAGCCGCCAAAATTTCGAGCGAAATCGCTGGGCCCGACATTGGTTCAACTGTTATATCCAGGCGACTACCGATAGTGAGGCAATCGCTGCACACTTGCTATTGGGGGCAACTATGGATAAAAGAGCGAGATTGTGGCTAAAGCGATGCCGCTTGAAAGTACTTAAATTATCTTTACGCAAATACTGGGATCTGAATATGGATCTGCTTAACTCAGCGAGCAAGAAGCGACGAACAAAGCTAAAAGATTCACTTTTTTGGACTAAAACCATGAAGCAAACTCAATGGCCGTGGCTCTGATATGTAGCAAGTCAGTGCAGCCTATCCATGCCTAATGCACGGATTTTTGTGTGATTTATCGGGATCGACACATTGAAAATGTTTTGCTTACGGATCAAATTCTCACCATTGGTGATAATTGACAGGGGGATTTTGTTAATCTTAAGCATTTATAGCAGGTTGTTATTTTGCCTTTTGCGGGGGTACAACCGCAAAGGGTACGCTCTATCGAACCAGGTGGAGAATTTTCTGACCTTTGAAAATACTGTTTCGAGCTTCTGGCTATCAACATACAACGTGTTTCTCAGCAACCACATGTTATCTACATTACTGCCTTTGATCTCAATATCAATGAGTAGTACGCGTTCATGGTCGCTAAGGAAAAAAGGATTTAGATGTTTAACCAGAGCACTCGGTGCGTATATTGGTGTGATACGCAATAAAGTCTTAGAGTGCTGCATCTGATTTTGAGCCAAAATGAGTTGTTCAGCATAGCGATGTTCACACCACTGTCTACAAAACGTACCCCAAGTTTTTCCGCAAACACTGTCTGATAACCCAGGAGCCACCCCCGATTTTTAAACATCTTTTTCTTTTCACTTGGCTCGCGTTAGATCAAAGCCTTCTGCTATTGACCCTGGCCCAAAATCAGTGCAGTGCTAAATCAGAGATCTTCGGCTTTCCGGAGACTTCGGATAAATTCAGCCGGAGTCATATCATTTAATGATGAATGTGTTCTCTCATGATTATATTCCCTGCGCCAGTTGTCGAGTTTGTCCTGCGCATCTTCCAGTGACAGGAACCGGTGAATGTTCAGACACTCATCCCGCAGACTGCCGTTAAATGATTCAATAAACGGGTTATCTGTCGGCTTTCCGGGGCGCGAGAAGTCCATGGTCACTCCGTGTTCATACGCCCATTTATCCAGACTTTTTGAGATAAACTCGCTGCCGTTATCTGTCTGAATACGTACCGGCAGGTGCTTACCCAGCACCCGCAACCCTTCCATCACACCGACCACATCCTCACCTTTCAGCGACCTTCCGGCATGGATCGCCATACACTCCCGGCTAAAATTATCGACTACAGTCAGCGCCCGGAAACGCCGCCCGTTAAACAGATTATCCGACACGAAATCCATACTCCAGCACTGATCGATATGGGTCAGCACTGGACGTTGCAGGCGATGTGCTGCACTGACATGTCTGCGGGGGCGCTTTCTGCGCAGGTTGAGACCTTCCAGACAGTAAATCCGGTGTGTTTTCTTATGGTTAACCCGCCAGCCTTCCCGCCGCAGCTGGATATGAATACGCGGACACCCATACCGTATCCGGGTCTCTGCAATCTCCCGGATACGCAGGGTTATCGCCCGATCGTCACGCCGGCTCTGCCAGTGGTAGACAGTTCTGTTCTGCATCAGCAACCCGCATCCCCGACGGACGCTGATACGGTATGCTTCCTGCAGGAAATGCACCGCCTGGCGCTTCTGAGCCGGCCTCAGAACTTTTGCTTCAGTACCTCCTGCAGCATTTCTTTATCCAGACTCAGATCAGCGACCAGCTTCTTCAGCCGCTGGTTTTCATCTTCCAGTTGCCGCAGACGTCGCAGTTCCGTCATGCCCAGACCGGCGAATTTCTTCTTCAAGTTATAAAAAGTGGCCTCAGAAATGCCCATCTTTCTGCAAACTTCCCCGACGCGGGTGCCGGTTTCGGCCTGTTTCAGCGCAAACGCAATCTGTTCTTCGGTATAGCGGGTCTTTTTCATGGCAATAAGCCTCTCTGTGAGCGGGAAGAAAGACCGGAGACTTCAGTTTAGACTGGTACTGTTTTCAGGGAGGAGATCACTGAAACAGGGTACAGTTAGTGGATAAATTTAGTACGCTGTTCCAGAAAACTGATTACGTTAATTGAGTATCTCCGCTATAGATGATGCTAATTATATGGCCATTCATTAAGTATGGTTATTGGTATCGAACATACCGTTCAACCCAAAATTATCAATGATATGAGGAGATGAATGTGTGCATTGCCAATGTCTGACATTAACTCCTTGAACGAATCGCTACCAGCTTCTGATTGCTTCTTTGGAAATCATACCTCTCGTCAGCTATATAATTGAAATTAATTAAAATTAATTGGTTATTTATCACATCAATGCACTGAATAATTTCCCAATGAGCTTTGGATTCAGATATATTTCTTGGTAAATATTCATAGTGTTTGCTGAGGGTGCATGGCCAAGAATAATCGAGATGATTTCTCTGAGAGAACCAAACTCCAGATCGCGAAGCGTGTTGGATGGTTATGCTCATTCCCTATGTGCCGTAAGTGGACAGTAGGCGCAACGTCAGATGGGGAAAGTGAAATCAACATCGGTACAGCAGCACATATATGTGCTGCTGCTCCGGGTGGGCCTCGCTATGACGGGAATATGTCACCGGAGGAGCGATCTTCTGCCAAGAACGGTATGTGGATGTGCCGCGATCACGGTAAAGCAATAGATTCAAGCGATCCAGAGTTTACCGTAGAGAAACTGCTCAAGTGGAAACGAGAGGCAGAAATAGAAGCTTGGAAGAGGGTACTGCATAGCGATGTGGTTCGTGGTACTGGAGGGTGTGCAGATACAGAGGTAGTGATGCGGGCTCGGGTTGCTGCCGTAAATGATCTCGAGGTATTCCGTCGAACCCATAAATGGCCTGGTTCGTCTGTGGCTCTCATGTTAGATATTCAAGGTTTAGATGAGCCAGTAATAACCAGTGCGATCGCAGGGATGGCTATAAGGCTGGATGATTTAATTCTTGTCGCCGGGCCAGGAATGGGTAAAACCACAACGCTTTTCCAGATAGCGGAAAGTATGTTGACTACAAACCTTGGTACGCCTCTTGTCGTGTCGCTGGGGGATTGGGCTACCGAAAATACGACGATCCTCGACTCTATTCTTAAACGACCCGCTTTCCGAGATGTTTCAGAGGATGACTTGCGTAAGGTCGCTAATCACCCTGGTGTTGTGTTACTACTCGATGGTTGGAACGAATTGGATGCTAGCGCACGTACCCGTGCTCGAACTCAAATCACCAGACTCAAAGCAGAGCTGCCTGAACTTAGCTTTATCATCTCGACGCGTAAGCAATCTCGGGACATTCCTTTTGAAGGAACACATGTAACACTTTTACCGCTTAATCAGGATCAGCAAATCCAGATCGCAGTTGCCTTACGCGGGAATTATGGCAAAAGGATCTTGGATCAAGCCTGGCGTACCGCTGGCCTACGTGAACTTGTAACAATACCTCTCTATCTGATGGCGTTGACCTCACTTCCAGAAAACGCCCCGGTTCCGACAACAAAAGAACAAATACTTCGGCATTTTGTTGAGGCGCATGAAAAGGAAGCAAGTCATGCCGAAGCGTTGTATTCCGGTACTTATGGATTTCAGCAAAACTACATGAAAGGGCTAGCTGAAGTCGCCACGCGGGTAGTTAACTCAACTATTGTTGACTTTAGTGCACGGAAATCGATATCCGACACGGCAACTTTGCTGGTGGACAGCGGGCAGATAGCGATCAAACCCCAACCAGAAATTGTACTAGATGTGCTCGTCAGCAATCATGTACTGATGCGTACAGGGAATACTCCTGGTTATTCGTTTCAGCATCAGCAATTTCAGGAATGGTATGCCTCTCACTTGGTTGAACGCCGGTTGATTGCGGACATCAATGCCCGGGAAACACGAGAAGCACTTAAAGCAGAGGTATTTAACTATCCCAGATGGGAAGAAGCCATACTTTTTGCCATAGAGCGTATGGCATACAGTGATGCGAAACAGCAGGTTATTTGTAGCAAGGCGATAATTGCTGCATTTGAGGTCGACCCAATTCTCGCTGCAGAGATGATTTTTCGATCAACAGACGATGTATGGTCGCAAATATCGACTGTTATTCAGAATCTCGTGGCTCATTGGCATGTGCCAGGAACAGTGGATCGCGCTGTCCGTTTCATGATTACATCTGGCCGTCCTGAATTCCTTGATTATGTCTGGCCGTTGATCTCTGATGAAGATGAGCAGATCAGCCTTCATGCTTTACGCAATTGCAGAATATTCAGGACTTCGATTTTCGGGGAGGCGGCAGGAGAAATAATCAATACCCTGTCTCCCAGAATGCGTTCATTACTTTTATCCGAGATAGCATCTCGCAGTGGTATCGATGGCCTCGATCTTGCTGTCTCCATTGCGAAGAATGACCCTGATTCGCAGGTCCAAGTCTCTGTCATTGATGCTTTGGTATTTCGGCGAGCAGATCTCCATGTGGCTGAAATGTTGCGAGAGGTGAATAGCACAATCTTAGATCTGATTGTGAGCAAAGGCGTTGCCGATGAGATACAGGATGAAAACGTTAGAGAAATACTCGCGACAGCACATAAGCGGCAAGAAATGCAGGCCGTATCACCCTCTAATCGGCTTCGCGCGCTGATCGCTACAGAGAATACTGAGGACGATTACGCTGAATTAGTTGGCATCATCAGCACAATGGAGATTGAATCAAATGAAGAACAGCTGATCGATAAGCTACACCGCAGTTACCCTCAAACTGTTGCAGAGGGATTATTAGAGCGTGTAAGGGCTGGACGATCACTTTGTACTAGTGTGGGCGCTATTCTGGCATCAGCCAGATTTACTTTAGAAGATGAAATGCTGGTGAATCTGGTGCTGGTTAACCCTGAAGACTATGACGCTCGTGCTAACGCCGCGGCCTCAGTACTTGGGCCAGGGGCTGTTGGTCATCTTATTGATGTATTGGCCGATCTTGAGTTATGTAATCAGGCCGAAGGTAAATACGAAGAGTCCAAATGGAAACGCTATCAAGGGCTGAGAACTCGTATTGGCTCTGCCCAAGGTTCAAGCCTTGTTGACGCTATTCTCAAGCGAGCTGTACCGGCCGAAGACAGGCTAATTGAATTGTTTACTGACCTGCTTTTATCCCATCCCAACGGTGAGGAATCTTATAGCAGATCTTTCGATGCAGACACTATTCTGGTAATACAACGGTTATTTGAAGAGTGGGCTAATCGTATGCTTGCTTCGAAAAAAGCAAAGCGTAGGGTAAAAGCAAGAGTTGCAATGCTTGCGAGTCTTGCCCCATCAGTGAAACAGTTACCTCTTTTGAAACAACTGCTGGACGATAACCTCCAGCGTTACAGAGAGTTTCGAAAAGAAGCGGAGACAGCCGGGTGGAGACCATGCGAAGCGGTTAATGAGGCTAGAACCCCGATGCTCAACGAATATCAGAGCGCCTTTCAGACAATTCAATCTCCAGAAACAACTGCAATTATGCAGACGTATCTGTGTGACAAATATTTTGGTGCGCTAGCGGCACGAGTCCTTGCCGAACAATGGCGAACGTTAAACGCTCCATCAAGTGGAAAACGATTTTTAAGTGGTGTTGATTTCTCAAATGTGAAGGCGAAACATATGGCTCTAACCCACTCCCCTGATGAAACATCTCTTGAAGCAGAAGCTATATTTAACGCAATTGACCAACTGATTACGCAAGACGCGACGAGCGAACAAAAACAGCTTGCTGTCGAACTGGGTATTATTGCATCGCAGTTGCCCCATGGGCGGCGTGATGATGTTATCAAAACTCTCATTGCAGTTGCACCGAGGCAAATACGAGCAGATTTGCTTACCAGCATCGTGCTATCGGGAGATGGTATAGATACAAAGGTCGTTGTTGAAAGTACCGTTGAGCTTATAGAGGCAGCAATCGCTGAACCGTGGATATTAAGCGAGGGGCAAGGGTATCAATTAAAAGCGTGGTTACGGCTTTTACCGTTTATGAAGGAGCCTGAAGAAGCCTTGAGCGTCATTCGTAGTCTGCCTGCCTCATATCGGGATCCCTATTTTTTGGAAGAGATGGTCAGAGGATTTTGCCATTCACCTTCCCCATATGCAGAAGATGCCCTTTTCAAGTTAGCCGAAGAAAACACAAGCCTCTATGCGAACTACCACTGGAGAACCACCGCTTTACGTCTTGAAACACTATCTTCGGTGCACCGTATCATCGACTTAACTGCTCAGGGTGTATTTGAAAGCCGATCCAGTGATAACTGGCATTTTGAGAAAATACTTGGGAACCTGCTTGAGATTCATTCTGGTTTGCGTGCGTACATATACGGTTTGTTGATAGATGGACCAATCTCACCGGGCCTTGAGGCGCTCGCCCGTATTATTGCGCAGAGCCCAGACGAAGAGGGAGTACTATTACTGCTCAATTTTGAGAGGAGCTTGAATCGTAGATTTATGGATTGGCGAACAATAAATAAAATGATCACCCAAGATATTCCGTCAGAAACGTGGCAAGGTACGTTTGAAATTGTACCCGTTCCGGCAGGCAGTTTACGGATGAAATTGTTTGAATTGGTGACGGACGGAGGCCCCGATGACGTAGCTGCCTACTGGATGCGTAAGATAGACTGCAGCAGGGATGAATACGGAATTCCAGAAGATGAGCCGCGCCATCCGGACATCGCATCCGGTAGGCCGTGGCCTGTCTCCCTAGCGCTGTTAGATGTGTAGTGGCACACTGATTTGGCCACCTGAATAGAAGTGATATGCTCACCTCAGTACATTACAGGTACCCATTGGAAAGCAGAAATTTCAGCGCAGAGTTCAAACGCGAATTTGCTCAACTGGTTCTTGACCCAAACTCTATCGTTGCAGATGCAGCAGAGCTATGGGGGGCCTTTTCATAATTGCGCGATGGGTAAAACAGTTTCGGAAGGATCTACAGGGCAAAACGCAAAAAAACCTCCTATGACCTCGGAATAAACTGGAATACGCCAGCTGAAGAAAAAGTTACAAGTTTTTGAAATAATAAATGAAAAAAGGCTATCGAGCTCTTGATGTCAGACTCCTGAAAAGTTCTCATTAATCTGGACACTCATGACGCGTTACCCGGCTCAAGCTGGCGAAGCGAATCCAGCAATTTCTGACGCGATATTTTCTGTTCCAGACAACCGAACCATCAATCATCTAGACACATACCTGAAAAAATAGCTTTGGCAATATCGATACCTACAACTCTGATCTTGTTCATGTGATGTCACTCCGGAGTTAACGCAGTCAGTGAAAGTATGGCACTGGCTATGTTGGGAAGGGCATCTATCACATCACTACAAAACTCAAACCCATTTCACCACTGCGAAGCAAGGGGCGCTATACCCCGTCTATGCAGGATAAGTTTTTTCTCTCGTGTGGTTTCCGTTCCCGCGTCAGCTTCCGGCTAATCGTTTCCCAACACAACCCATCCCGCAAGGATAAATAGCACGCATTCTGCGTCCTTGCAGGCTGGAACGACGCCGGGAAAGCGAACCGTCAGGCGATACGAAGACGAAAATCACACCACTGACGGAGAAAAAATCATGACTATTTACCTGCATACCCAGGTTAGCGCCCCTAACACCGCAGCGGCGACCAGCATATCCCCGCTGGACCCGTCAGGCTCCTCAAAAACGAAATTTTCCAAAACCAAAACTGATATTTATCAGACCGTCACTGACAGCATTATTTCTGCGCTAGAAGCAGGCGTTAAACCGTGGTCCTGCCCGTGGCAGCGTGTAACGGGCATGTCAAGATTACCCTCAAATTACGCTACTGGTGCTGCTTACAGTGGGATGAATATCATGTTGTTGTGGAGCAGTGCGTCCGAGCAGGGATTCAGTGATTCACGTTGGATGACCTACAAACAGGCGCAAGCGGAAGGCGGGCTGGTGCGTAAAGGAGATCACGGCACTACCGCCTTTTTCTATACCACGCTGGAAAAGGAAAATGACGACGGAGAAACTGACTATATCCCGATGCTGAAGACGTTCACCGTGTTTAATGTTGAGCAAATTGATGGTTTGCCTCTGAGTAACGAAGTAGTTTTCCCGGCAGAGACCTTTGAGCCCTTACCGCGTGCGGAAGCGCTTTTCCGTACCAGTGGTGCAACAATCATCGAGAAGGGACAGAATGCCTTTTTTGCACCATCAACTGACGAAATCCGCTTACCGGAACGGTATCTTTTTGCAGACGCGGCCAATTTCTACGCTACGGGCCTGCATGAGCTGGTTCACTGGAGCGGGGCGAAAAGTCGGCTGAACCGAGAAATGAAAGGGAAGTTTGGCAGTGAAGATTATGCTTTTGAGGAGTTGATCGCCGAACTGGGAAGCACGTTCCTGATGGCAGACTTGGAGATTGTCGGAGAGGTTCAGCATGAAAGCTATATCGCTTCCTGGCTGAAAGCACTGAAGAACGACAAACGCTATATTTTCAAGGCCGCCAGCGCGGCATCCAAAGCGCATCGTTATTTGATGGATAAAGCCTGAGGGAAGGGGGAAAGAAGCAACAAAAGAATGTGGCTTTAATCTTGTAGGTAAGTGGGATGTGAGCAGCGGTTGTAATGTAATACAGCCAGCGATTGAAACTTGATACACCGCTTTGAGAAAATGGTTGCTTTCGGAGCAGCCTTGAAACCCAACGAGGTGTACGTGGAAATTCAATTGTTGAACAAGCATGGTTTCAGTTTGCGCAAGATCGCCGCTGAAGTCGGCTGCGCTGTCAACACGGTGCGGCGGCACCTGGCTTTAACGGCTGCGCCGAAATATGAACGCAAGGTCAAGCGCGTCACCAAGCTGGCCGAGTACGAGGACTATCTACGTGAGCGGCAAACAGCGGCTCGGCCAGACTGGATCCCGGCGACTGTATTGCATCGCGAAATCGTCGAGCGCGGCTACCAGGGCGGCCTAAGCCAACTGCGGGCGTTCATGCGTTCACTGCGGCCGATGTTGCCGGAGGAACCGCCGGTGCGCTTCGAAACAGCGATGGGCGAGCAGTTGCAGGTCGATTGGGTTGAGTTCCGCAAGGGCGCTGCGCCGTTGTATGCGTTCTGCGCCACGCTGGGCTACAGCCGGGCCAGTTACGTTGAGTTCGTCAGCGACATGAAAGTGACCACACTGATCGCTTGTCATGAGCGGGCCTTTGCCGCATTCGGCGGCGTGCCGCGCAAGGTCCTGTACGACAACATGAAGACCGTGGTGCTCGAACGCGATGCGTACGGCGAGGGTCAACACCGCTACCATGCCGGTTTTCTCGACTATGCCAGGCACAGTGGGTTCATCATCAAGCTGTGCCAGCCGTACCGCGCGCAAACTAAGGGTAAGGTCGAGCGCTTCAACGGCTACCTGCGCCGTTCGTTTTATGTGCCGCTGGCGAGTCGCCTGAGCCAGAGCGGCTTGCAGCTCGATGTCGTCACCGCCAATGCCGAAGTGGCGCGTTGGCTGCGAGAGGTGGCCAATGAGCGGGTGCATGGCACGACCCAGGAAAAACCGGCCGCACGGCTGGCAGAGGAAGTGCCCTATCTGCAAGCGCTGGCGGCGCCGTGGCGCGGTGATATCGCTGCTGCGCGGCCGCAAGTGCAAGCCGCAAAGGAGCCCGCCCCGCCGCGTCGGCCGGCAATCGTCACTGAACGGCTGGCAGAAACGACGCCTGAGCAGCACCCCCTGGCCGTCTATGAGCAACTGCTGTTCAACGTCCGGCAAGGGGTGGCGGTATGAACTTACAACATGAACGGATAGCCCGGTTGTGCGAGGCGCTCAAGCTCTCCTTCGTGGCACAAGGCTACGGCGCGGCGGCTCAGCAGGCGGCCAAGGATGAGACGGCTTACAGCGACTTCCTGGAGGCGTTGCTGCGCGAAGAGGTCGCGGGACGGAACGTGCGAAAGCAAAGCATGATGACCCGCATGGCGGGTTTCCCGGCGATCAAGACGCTGGAACAGTTCAACTATGACTTCGCTAAAGGCGTTAAGCGCAGCCAGATTGAAGAACTGGCCGGACTGGGCTTTATCGAACGCAACGAGAACGTGGTGTTGGTGGGCCCCAGCGGCGTGGGCAAAACTCACCTGGCGATGGCGCTGGGTTACAAGGCGACTCAGGCCGGCATCAAAACGCGCATTACGACAGCATCGGACTTGCTGCTGGCGTTGAGCACGGCACACGCGCAAAACAGCTTGAAGACGGTGATGCACCGGGCCATCAAGGCTTACCGCCTGCTTATCATCGATGAAATAGGCTATCTGCCGATGAACCGCGAGCAGGCTAACCTGTTCTTCCAGGTGATCGCGGCGCTCTACGAAAAGGGCAGTTTAATCGTGACCAGTAACCTGCCGTTCGGGCAGTGGGATGCAACATTCGCGCAAGACGCCACTCTGACGGCGGCACTACTGGATCGGCTGCTGCATCATGCCCATATCGTGCCGATTGCCGGCGAGAGCTATCGGCTCAAGCACCAACGACAGGCCGGAATGGTCTATGGAACACCCGCAGACAAAGCGGGCTAAACCGGCAGTGAAGAAAGTAAAAAGCTAGTCATTGCTGGCGATGGGGGTGTATCAGTTTTAAATCGCTGTTAACGTCAAAACTGTATTCGTTTTAAATCGCCGTTGACATGGGAAGAGTAAAGCTTGTTTCAGGGGGGTATAATTCCCCCTGAGAATTTTCCTGGTGCTTGATGCCAGGAAAATTCTCAGGCTGCAGGGCGGGCGGCAAAGAGCCCGCTCAGCCCTTTATATATATTACCTCAGACTTGATCTGGTGACCTGCTCCCCCCTAATTAATGCAGTGCGGACTTGGCAACATCCGCTAATGGCACGGAGCGGCCAGGTTTAAGAACAAGGAAGGTCTACAATGAGCGAAGAGCAGAAGTCCGTAGTTGAGTCACCATGAATTTTGCTAACAATGGCGTTTGTCAATCAACTGGGAACAGGTCAACCATGGTCTGGCTAAAGTGGATCGGTAATATGCAAATTTATTTAGGTAGATATAATAAAAAGTTCAACGGAATTCTATAATGTCTGTTGTTGTCTGAGGGCGGTTCTTTGAACCGCCTGCGATTTGGCTACGGTAGACGTATTGAGATTTTGCAGACCACCATGGCGAAGGTCGTCGGTGCCAGCTACGGGAAAGGGAGATCATCTTGTTCGTAAATATTGACTTCGACGATAAACTGGAAGCTGCCAGTATTTCGTTGGAAGGTTGGGCTCAGCCGCTTGTCGAATTCCTCGCACGGTATTTTACCATCCACAAAGACATGCTTCGTCTGGACTACTCCCACCTATCAACTGAGAACCTCAGGTTTACGGATACGAGTTGGCCATATAATTCGCAAACTGAGCGTGAGCACTTTACGGCCGAATTCGTGGCTGCAGCACAGCAGGGGCAGATAGCGCTGACCTTAAAAATTCTCGGACACGGATCCACGGGGATCGAGAAGTCGTCCTCTATCTTGGACCCAAATTCTTACCGGCGCGCTCAGGATATCTTCTGGGATGGCATACTTAATGGCGATCCCCTGGGCTTACGTGAAATCATTGTGGCGGAAATCGAGCCACGTGCGATTTGGGTTAAATGGTTGCTCGCTAACCGTTCATATTCTCGGAATAAATATTTGGACGATCAGCAGATCATGAAGGCGTTGGTGGTCAATACGTCCGAGGAAGATTGCATCTATGTTCTTCAACTAGTCGACCCTCATCAGGGGGCGAATGCTTGGGCTTTCGAACAACTGGTCCAGCAGTATTGGCATCGTGTACGCGACTACTTGGAAAAAAATATCGACATGACGTCGGACTATTCAAACCGCGGAATGCTTGAGTTCGTCTCCTCTCTATTTGCGCATTCGCCGACAGTGCAGACATCCCGGTGGGCTTGCGAACAGGTTTTTGAACGAGCAGATCCGTCAGTCTTTCCTGAGCTAATCCAACATTGCCGCGCGATATTGCCGGAGGATGTACGTAATCTGTTCCTGCGCTGGAACATCCGTTCGAAGAAAGAGAAGAAAGACAATATCAAGGATTGCGTTGCCAAGGCCTTCTCTAGGCTTACTACATTGTCCGTGGACACTATACCCTCGGACCTCGCACTTGCGGCGGCTTGGTACGGGTTTGGAGACCCAGCGCGGTCTAGTCAGCAAAGCGTCGTTGCCAGCCTCAGAGAATTGCCATCCCCGGCGTGGGATCGAGAAACGCTGTGGACCCAACTAGGCCCGGACGCCCGCGAGGCCTGGCGGCAGGATCTGTTCGATCAGGTGAATGAGGAACCTGAGTTAGCCCAGGGGCTCCTCAATTTTGCCTGCCTTTGGCTCGAGCAGACGGCATTCGCCGAAGTCGAGCCAGTGCTTTTGCGATTAATGGATGACGAGGAGCATCTGGCGTTTGCGAATCGGCTTGTTGGCACTCATGTACGGCAACTACAACTGAGGGGCAAGGGACTACTACGGTCCAAGCAAGGGGCACTGGATCTGGAGGGGCCAGTTGGCCGAGGCGAGGGTGCTACTGCGTTGCCTAGCGTAGGAGCCCAAACTTGGCTGAGCGACCCTTCCGTGGAGCGCGTCATCCATAGGGCGCTTAGCCAGATTGAGGAAGCATTTTGTCGCGAATATTCGGAGACCTGGGGAGAGGACGAGGAGGTCCATACGGCGCGCCTCCTGGCTCTGACAAAGGAGGCGATTGGCAACGCGAGCAGCCAGTTGCGCCAACTCTCGGTTACGACGCGGGCGACGTATCCGAGCCTGACAGTGAAGGTGCGTCAACCCAGCAAGCGAGAGGAAGGGGCGAACACACCAGCTGGGGCTCCGCTGGGGGCAGACGTGCTGTTCCTGAGCCGTATCGTGGACAAGGGGGAAACAGTGGTCCAGCGTGCGACCCTTATGCAGGTGAAAAAGCGCAAAGGCACTAATTCGGGACGGGCCTTCAGTTCGACGGTAGGCATCGACCTGAAGCAGTGCGAGGACATACTCAAGCAGTCAGAACACGCCTACTACCTATTCACGACTCCGGCCTCGCCTCGCCCGGTTCTCTGGGTTGCCCCAGCGCGGCTCGTCAGAAATTTGACCCAATTGCACACGAGCAAATCCACGGTTTTGGCGATGCAGGTGCGCGACGCTAGCTGCTCCTACGCGGATTTTTTTCTGCACGAGCTTGTTGGCCTGTGGGCTGGCGACGAGCATGAGGACATCATCGCCGTCGCCAACGGCGATCCTCGGCTTGGGCGAACACCTCGCCACATTGTTGAAATCGAGGTTCGCCGCCAATCTGATTAATGCTTCGGGGAGAAATTCATGCTCCAACTATAGGGCAGGATCGTCTACCGAGGCGGGGGCAGTCCAGTCTAATTGACCTACACCCCGTTGATTGCCACAGATTGTTCTCATTAACGTCCGCTCTTGGCACAGAGCTGCCTGTCAAATTAGGCTTGGCCCTGTGTCGTAGTTGTGTCAGGTCAAGTCTGAGTTAATACAAATTATCAGTATCTTTCTGAAGCGTCTGCAGCCGCTGTTCCAGGCTATCCAGTCTTTCTTCGAGTTCATGGCTCTGCTGCTCAATATCTTCCAGTGTTTCTGACAGCACATCACGTAGCAGCACAAAATTTGCGTGCAGGGCGTACACAAAATCGTGGCCGCGAACCAGTAATGCTTCGCGCGGTATGTCCTGCAATGCGGAATGCGTCATCCATGTCACCAGCGCTTTTGCGCTCATTTCGGTCAGTACGTCCGAAAGTCGGTCAGTTTTTCTGTTCATTCTGGACTCCTGTCTGTTCTGATGTTGGGGAGTATTTCGGTAGGGCATTACTTCCGGTCGTTGCGCTGCTGGTGGGCTGATTGGGGCAGTTGGTGATACAGAACAACTATATGCAGTTGCCTAAATCCAGCCGTTGCAACTCGTCGAGCGTGTAGATGCGGAAGACATTTCGGTGGCGGGTTTCAAGCGGGATGTGCTGATGGTTAACGATGACGTGCCGGATACTGTCAAACAGCCGTTCAAGACCGCGCTTTTTCTGCGGGTCGGGCACGATATAAAAAACGTAAATCCAGTCTTTACGGGTCCGGGCCAGTAAATGGCTGGCGATGATCGACTGATAACGGGCTCTGGTTTTCAGGCGACGCTCGGTCTCAATAGCGATCACGGTGCCGCCGGGCAGGGTGATCAACCCGTCCGGGCGATGACCGACCTGATACCGGCTGAGGAAGGTTGTGCGATCGCCATTGATCCACCCTGACGCGCCTTTTTTCTCAAGGGTGATGCGGGCTGCCTGATTATCAAGGTGATGCTCCAGCGTCCAGCCGGTAATTTTTGAAGGCTCAAACCGCGCCGGGAAAAGCACATCGTCGGGAGTTAACACAACGGCCAGTCCGTCACTGGTTATGCCCCACAATGAAATTTTCATGGTGCGCGATACCAGGACGTGCTTTTGTATTAACCCCATGCCCTCGACTTTTGAAAGCAGGGAATATAGCGATTTATGGTCTCTGAAGCCAAATAGCAGCATCAGCGTTTTAAAGTCACTGTACGTCTCTTCTTTCAGAAAATTCAGAAGTCGTTGTATTTTTTCGCGGTGCCGCGTCTGGCGTTCGCTGTATGCGGTGATAAGCATCATTCCCCCTTTAAAAGTCCAGCAATGACGGGTTTTCTTCTTTATCGGCATTCGGTGTTGTCGTGTTTTTTTCGTCCGTATCAAAAAAAAGATCGGGCCGCGTTGTGGTGATATCCGGCGTTGATGCCGGTCCGGGAGACGTTTCCTCCTCGCTAAAATCCAAGGCGATGTTTACCGTTGCGGCGGTGGCGGCAATGGCGGGCGACACGGTGCAGATCTCCAGTTCGCGTTTTCTCACCCTGATGGGCGAAATCAGAGAGGCCGACGGGAGTGTTTTTGTCGTGAAGATGAAGCTGACAAAATCGGGTAGGTTCAGGATCATATTGCTGTCGGTAAAAAAACGCTCGGCCTGCCTGATGGTGCGTTCATCGTCGATAGTCTCTGTCAGCACGGCGTCGGTTTTCGCTTTGCGGACCTCATCATCGACTAATATGGTGCCGGACATCCTTGCCACCCATTCAGCGGTATCCGGGTCCATGACACGGTAAACCAGTTTGAATTTGGCGTTCTCAACGACAGCGCCGACAACAGCGTCCCCTTTCAAATCTGCCGGGCAGTCTTTTAAATCGTCAATCGACTGATGGTCCATAATAATATGCACGCCTTTATCGCGTGCCGCGCCTAAGCCTTCCAGCGCGGGTCTGGATAAATGGTATTTCAGCTCGGAAAGATAAATAGCAATAGGGCGGGGAACGTCTTTCACTCGCTCGCGCCTTTCTGCCAACTGGTACAGGCGAACCAGCAACATGCGCTGAGCGGTAATGATTTTGCTGTTGCGCATTGAGCCAATCACATAACAGCAACCGCCTTCCTCAAATATCGTATTAAGCGAAAATCCGGTGGGGGCATTAATGGCATTGAGTAAAGCCAGCTCTTCAATTTTCCCGAAAAAGGCTTTTATTTTATCTGCAATGCCCTGAACGTAGTCTCCGTTATACACATCCCGAATGGTTGAGGCAGTATTACGGGTGACAAACTGCGCGGCTATTCGTGCCGCTTTCCGGTCGTCAATCCGGTAAAAGTCCGACTCCTGGCCTTTTTCCGCCAGACTGAAACCGGCAACAAAAAGCTCTTCCAGTTCATCGGCGGTGATCTCTTCAATCAGGTTTAACTGGTATTGGGGTTTTCGCAGGTCAATCAGGGCAAAAGGTTTACCGGCATCCTCGCAGGCTTTGCGGTAAAGGTGCGGAGCCCATTCATCATCCTTGGGGTCCATCACAAATACGCCTTCACCGGCCAGAATACTTTGATAAAGTAATATCCCGGTGGCAACGCCCTTACCGGCACCGGTGGTGCCGATAATATCCGCGTGTTGTTTTTGCCAGTCTTTTAACGGCAAATACATCGGCTGAATATCTCGGTCAATGCCGATAAATAACCCTTTGTTCAGGTCGATATAATCCAGCGGGTCATAATGCAGCGTTTCCGGCAGCAGGGATTTTACCGTGCGGACATCGGTGCGCAATTCCCGTTCAAGCGTGGTTTTCCTCACGAGGTGTTTCTTTATTTTGTCTAATTCAGGGGTTAATACCCTTCGCAGCAGAATATGCAAAATAAAACCCGATACAGTAAAGATAATCAGCACCGGCCATGCCAGAACGGGAATGCTGGCGACTACCCGCCCTTGATAAAGCCACTGGAAAATCCAGATAAGTACCGGCCCCATGGTACCGGAAAGAAAACACAGCAGGGAAAAAGCAATAATCAGCTTTTGCCACAGCGGGGCTTTTTGCCGTTCATCGCTTTTCATCGAGGCGAAAAACGGCATCGTCAGCCCCGATAACAGCGCCAGCATCAGCTGATGCTGTTGCATAAAAGCCATGAAGTTCAGCGCGCCATTCACTATCGGCGACAGTGAAACGGCCAGCTTATTCAAAATCACGATGCCTCCTTCGTCAGCAGTTGGCCCCATGACGTCGCCCCATTAATTCGCCCCACGGTGTTGGGCGAAAAGGCGGGGCGAACGTCAGGGACGGAGAAGGTGGCCGCGATGCGGCCATGTGCAGGAAAGCATGCTCCCCTGCACCAAACGGCGTGCGCCAGTTCATGCGGGCTGGACGCCCTTATGATATGTCACATGGGGGTAATGTCGCGGCTGGACGCCGCGGCAAAACCCCCAACGTCAACGGCGGCACACCGTCGCCCGCTACGCGCGACCACCCCCTTTGAGACGCCGTTTTTCGCCTATTTTTTCTTTTGTCCGTTCCGGCCAAGCGAAAAAATGGGAAAACGCCTTCAAAGAGGGTGGTCGCGTCACGCTACCGGCTTTTTGCCGGAGACTTAGCCGCGACGGTGTGCGGGGCTGCGCCCCCCAAATAAACCGCTATCGTGGGCGATAGCTTTTCGCTCGCTGGGGCGGCGAAATTTATTCGGCTCCCCCCGGCCAGCTCGGTTCACCTGGGGGTGAACGCTCGCCGGTGGGTTCGGCGACGCAAATTAGCCATTTCTGCGAAATTGAATTTACTCGCCTCATGCCACGTTTAATTCCATGACTGAGCATGGAATTAAACGCCGAAAATCGTTGTCTGCGTGCATTGTTATTATTTTTAGCGGTTGATGTTTGTGAACCGGTGGAATTAACAATCTTATGGATTGAATTTCACCGGCAGGACTGACGAGTAATCAGAACATATCCGGCAGGAATTGAGAGGCTTTCATTGCGATCGCTCCTTTTATCCGTTCGTGGGATTTGGTCAGCCGCTTATACGACCCAAGCGCGATAATATTTGACTGACGGCGGCCGGATCTGCGCTGGCGCACTGTGTGAAAAAAATCCCGGCGCATAGTAAACACCTTGTCCGGGTTGAAGCTGTTGGCGAAGAAGAAGCGCATCGCCGCCGACTTTGAGGTGCCTTGCCTGCTGGTGCCCGACGCTTCGGCCCGTACCGTCAGCTTCGCGGAAAACCTGCTGGCGACGCTACGCTCGATGGCGGCATGGCCTTCTCGCTAGTGCCGTGGAAGCCGGTGATCGAACAGCTGCTGGGCCAACAGCTCGCCGCCATGATGCGCGTCCGTGGGGGGGCGTGGGAAATCGGGCGGCCACAAGGCATAACCATTTCCTGACCGTTTACCCCTCTGTTACTACATATGTATCCAGCGATAGCAAGCTGATGCCAACCGGATCATTCCCGCTTCCCTCGCTTTTTTGAAACGTTCCCCGAGCGCGGGGCGGCCATTCCCGCAAGCCCTACAGCGGTGGCTTGAAGCAGATGACGGAGACGAGGGCCGAAGTCGAGTGCAACATGCCCCCATTCCGGTACTTGTTCGTATAGCCGGGCGAGCGTCGGCGTCGGATGTGATACCTGCCAGAAGCCGGCAGCCAGCATGATCGTCGTCGCCAGCAAATTCTGTATCTGTTCGGTGGTCATACTGCTGGCCTGAACCAGCGCGGCCACGATGTCGTCATGGGCGGCGAACGCGTTAGTCTTGTAGCGGCGAGCGCGCTCCATGTCCACACTACCTTCCAGACTCAGCGTCACATGGGTTAAGAGGTCGCAGAAGACCGGGAGAGAAGTGATGGTATCGGCAACGACTTCTGCAACATCTTTCGACTCCAAGCCCGCCTGATTACACAACCCGGCTCTGATCGCATCGCGCCACTGGTACCAGCCACGCTCCGCCAGTTCGAGGAACAGTTCCTCCTTGTTGGCGTAATAGCGCCGCACGCCCGTTCGGTGCAAGCCCGCATGCTCGGTAACCGCCGCGACCGTCACGAAGCGCACGCCTCCCAGTTCCTGGGCAAGGGACTCGGCTGCGTCGAGCAAATCCTCGGAACGCTGCTGCTTATCTTCGACTGAACGGGCTCTCTCTCTCATGCCTCGATGTTAACGCATCCTAACGTGCGTTACACGAGGAATCGTGCTATCGTCCACTTAACGCATCACAATGTGCGTTAAAAATTGGCGCACGCTCCCACAAACCGTCTCGCAAAGGAAAGTCCTATGAAGGCCGTTCAAACTACCCGGTTCGGAGACCCAACCGTCCTCGTCGTTACGCAGTTGCCCGATCCGACACCCGGTCCAGGTGAAATCGCCATCGACGTCACTCATGCTGCGGTTGGGCTTGTCGATGTCTTCTTCCGTCAAGGGCACTTCAAAGACGTACCGGGAATGGCTCAGCCACCCTTCATTCCGGGTCTTGAAGTGGCAGGTACGGTGCGTGCGCTTGGCGAGGGCGTCACCGGCTTCACGGTTGGCGAACAAGTCGTTTCGATGTCAGCGGGTACTGGCATCGGCGGCTATGCCTCCGTATACATCGCCCCGGTGCGCGGCGTCGTGTCGATCGAAGGCACCGGCATAGATCCGGCTCTCGCTGTCGCGGTCATACCCAACGCGGCGATGGCGCATGTTGCCCTGACTCAAGTTGCGCATCTATCCAAAGGCGAGAGCGTGCTCATTCATGGCGCGCTCGGTGGCTTTTCCGCTGCATTTCCGGGGATTGCCAGGCAGCTCGGTGCGTCTCGTGTGGTGGGTACGGTACGCCCAAGCAAGCTGGATGCCGCAGCGGACACGAAGCTACCCTATGACCGGATCGTCGATTCCAACGAATTGCCAGGAATTCTCGGTGACGAGAAGTTCGACATCATCATCGACCCTGTCGGTGGCGCAGTCCGCAGCCACAGCTTCGCGTTGATGAAGCCAGGTAGTCGGCTCATCGTCGTTGGGAATGCCAGCGGTGATTGGGAACACCATGTAAAGACCAACGACCTCTGGCTGGCCAGTTCGACCGTGTCCGGATTCAATGCAGGCGCCTACCTACCCACGCATCCAGATGTGATCCGTCCCGCGCTTGAAGCCGCGTTGAAGATGGTTGTTTCGGGGCTGGGCGAGACAGCGATCGACGTGCTTCCGTTCGAAAAGGCCGCTACTGCGCACGAACGGATGGAAAGCCGTTCGCTCAATGGCCGCATCGTCCTCACGCCGTAAGCCGCATCTCCGTTCTAAGTGCAGAACGAATCCGAATGGCGAGCAAGAGATATGAAAATTCGGAAACTTCGCTGCGTTATAGCGGTAGCCAAAGAACCAGCCCTGCGCGGTACCAGCCTCGCCATGGAACGGGCGTGCAAAAGGCCGGCGACTCAATCTTGCTAGTTCATATCTCGGCTTTCAAATTTGCGAAAGTCTCTTCCAGTAATTTAGCTACCGGTCGCTTGCCACTTTGCTTACCCCAGGCTTCAAGGGCAAGGCGCATGGCACCAATGGAAACCATCGCAACGATGCGTAGGGAGGAACGACGTTCTGGTTGCCGCCACACTTCGCACAAGGTGTCGTAAAGCGATTCTTCCTGCATTGCATAAGCGGCCTGTTTTCGTGCCATGAGTGCTTCGCTCGCACGCATCACCCGGTCGATGGCAATCATTTTGCTGGATTCGTACTGGGATACGTGATTGACCATCGTCTTGCGCACCGCATCCAATGGGGCTTCATCTGGTGACACTTTGAGTAGCTCCGCTCTCATTGCATCCCATACCCCTGCCTGCCAGGCAATGACGATGTCTTCCTTGGATTTGAAGTAGGAAAAGAAGGTACGCCGGGAGATCCCGGCTTCCTCAGCGATGGCGTCGAGCGTTGTGCCGTCATACCCGTTAGCCAAAAAAAGCTTCAATCCGGTTTCGATGATGCGCAGCCGCGTTTCGCGCTGCTTTCGTTCGCGCCGGCCTTCCTTAGGGGGACGGCCAATGAATTCCGACGTCACGTAATTTTCCTCTTGCGAAAATGCACTGAGTGCATTAATGTGTGCACCTAGTGTAACACTCACAACCTTTGAAGGGCAAGATCATGACAACGTGGAAGACATCGGACATACCGTCTCAAAGCGGCCGCACGGCCGTCGTCACGGGTACTGGCGGCCTCGGGCTTGAGGACGCCATTGCTCTCGCCGCTGCCGGAGCGGAGGTAATCATTGCGGGCCGCAACCTGGCCAAGGGGAAAGTGGCCGTTGCGAAAGTTCGCCAGGCCGCGCCCGACTCGTCCGTGTGCTTCGAAGTGCTCGATCTTGCCAACATCGAATCCATCACGGCCTTCGGATCACGCCTGCGGGCAAAGCGGCAAAGCCTTGATCTTCTCATCAACAACGCTGCTGTGATGATGCCTCCGCAACGCAAGGTCACAGACGATGGCTTTGAGTTGCAGCTCGGCACGAATTACCTTGGTCATTTCGCTCTGACCGCCCAACTGCTTCCCCTATTGCGCAACGGCCACAATCCTCGCGTCGTTACCCTTTCCAGCATCGCCAGTCGCAACCGCGATGCCTCGATCAACTTTGACGACCTGCAAGCGGAACGCGAATACAAGCCGATGACTGTTTATGGGCAGTCGAAACTGGCCTGCCTGATGTTTGCCCTGGAATTGCAACGCAGAAGCGATGCGGCTGGTTGGGGTATCTCCAGCATGTCAGCTCATCCGGGTATTTCCCGCACAGACCTGCTGCCGAACGGAGCGGGCCCGAATAGCGTACTGGGGCTTTGGCGAAAGTACCTTTGGTTCATGTTTCAGCCCGCAGCCCAGGGCGCACTGCCTACACTTTTCGCCGCCACTTCACCGGAGGCGAAAGGCGGGACCTATTACGGTCCTGACAAACTCGGCGAAACGCGAGGTTCACCTGCGATCGCAAAGATTCCTGAGCGAGCGCTGGACATCAATGTGGCCTCTCGGCTTTGGGGTGTCTCCGAAGAACTGACGGGCATGACATTCGGTGCGGCGAGTACGGACCTCTCCAATGTGCCCCCGTTTTCCTGACAGTCCGTCTCATGATTCTGCCTGAGATGCATGACGAATAGTAATCCAGACTCCACGTCACAATCACGGCTGCCGCCGCTGTTGCCGGTGGCTTTGCCATACAGACACAACACAATTTCGCAGGGATCGGCCGCAAATGACGGAGCGGAAAAGCCGACGGCAAGGCACAGGAGCGTCGCCGCGATAACGGTATTTTTCATGGTGGTATCCTTTTATTGCAGAAGATAAAGGCCGGGTGAATTGCGAACGTGGATGACAGTCGAGTTCAGCGGTAAAAATAAATCACGGTGGAATGACTGGCGAGGCGGTCAGTTGCTTTAGGTTGATAAGTCACGACGGCGCGATAACCGTGTTTTCTCAGCCAGGACTTCGCCCTGAAATAACTCGCCCCATCGGGCGTATTGACGACAACCTGTTTTGAGTGCGCGACGGCATACCAGACGCCGGTCGGATATATGGCTTCAGGGCTGAAAACGATGGACGTTGACCAGCGGCCGTCGACGTCGGGGGACGATACGATAATACGATTTTCCGACCACTGCGGGAGCGTGGCGTTAACGGCCGCGCCGGGTGTATCCCATGCGGGCTGAACGGGCTCTGGCGGCGATGCGCAGCCGGAGAGCATCACCAGCGCCGCACCGGCATACAGTATTTCAACGATTCGCCTCATTAAAGACCTCCTTCATGCTGTTCAGATGAAGATGTTTAAAATAAATCGCGCCCATGCGGCGAATATCGCCGTGAATATCGACGCTGACGATGACGTCCACGCTGTTAAGCACCTTGCGCAGCAGGACCGAAAACGGGATATTTTGGCAGTCAGGATGTTCGTAGCAGCGGTCGATGATCCCTTCGATGCAGGCTTCAGGGCTGCCCGCGTGCATAGAGGTGATGAGTCCCTCATGGCCGGAGCCGACGATTTTTAGCGCGTCCCAGGCTTCTTTTCCGCGAATTTCCGCCAGCAAAATCCGATCCGGATTCATGCGGTAATTGGCCCGGATCAGCCTGCCGGGGCTGACGATGGCATCCTCCCCGGCGTCCGCCGGGTAAAACAGATGGACATAATTGGCGTGGCGGTAAAAGCGGATTTCGGGGTTGTCTTCGATGGTGGTCAGTCTGAGATGCGGCGGAATATAGTGCAGCAACGTTTTCATATAGGTGGTTTTACCCGACCCGGTTTCGCCGACGATAAATAGCGTCTTACCGTATTCAACCGCCTTTTCGATAAAGCGGGGGATCTCCCCGCGATTATAGTAACCGGCCAGTTCATCCTCTTTACTTTCCGTTTGCTCCTTGCCGGTCACCCGGTGATAAAAACCGGCGTTTATCCAGGACTGATGCGTTTTTTGCTCGAATGAGGGCTTGCGCAGCGTGATGGAAACGGTGTCGCGCTCGCAGGCCGGGGGAACAATGGTCTGGATACGCTCGCCCGATGCCAGCGTGGCGGACAGGATCGGCGAGGTATCATCCACGTTGTCCTCATTCCAGGAGGCCAGTGCTTTGGCGAAAGCGTAGCACTGACGCAGCGTAACCGGGGCGTCGTGCCTTTGCCATTTTCCGCGTATTTTGGTGTGGATCTCGCCGGGACGGTTAATGGCGATTTCGGTCAGGCCCGCCAGCGGCAGAAAATCGCCGAACAGCCGGTTTTTCATGAACTCAAGAGACAGGTTGTCAGCGCTCATACCACCTCGTTTTCAGCCGCAGTTGATAGACAGAAGAGAAATCGATATCCGTACCGGTCATGATGCCGATCACATCGCCCTGGTTCAGGTACATCGTGGGCGGGATATTGATGCTGTTTTCCAGCGTCGTTTTCGCCATTTCCGCCGTGGCCGCGCGGGTGTTTTCGGTGTAGTCGGTATTGCGGTCTTTGCCCGGTGCCGAATCCGACGCCGCAGCGGCCACGTCTTGTACGGTACTCAGCATCAGGGCATTGCCGAACCGTTCCCAGAAATGGGTATCGATCCAGCCGGCAATACCGGCTTCACCTAATTGGCCGCTAGCCTGCGTATCGATCAAGGGAATTTGTAGCTGGCCGGGCGTGCGCAATTCCGTCCAGATGACAAACATCCGGCTGCGGCCGTGTTGCAGCGCGCCGGTGCGATAAATGCCCCTGGCGATGGTGCCCGCCGGGATCAGCTTCACATGGTTGCTGGCGCTGTAAACGTCCTCGCTGATAAGGCAGGAAAGTGTGCCGCCCACGTCGGACACGAAGCGCCGCATCATTGAGCAGGGAATATAGCGGTCAACCGGGATATAGAGGTCCGGATCGAGGGGCAGTCGTTGAACGCCAGTGATTTTCGCCGCGCCAGGATTGTCGTCTCCGGTTGCCGGTGTGTCGGCGTCTTGGCAGCGTAGCCGGCCGTCGCTGCCTTTGACCATCACCGATTGACACGGCGTATAGGCGTCTGACGTTGCCGGATGGCTGGGCGTGCCTGCATCGCCGGGCGATCCATTTTGACTCGGGCTTGTATTGCTGCGCTGAGTCGTCGCCGGAGCGTTGTTCATCCCGTTCGCCAGTGCGGCGGCCTTGTTTAAAGCGGGCGGCTCAGGTGGTAACGGCGACACTTCGTCCTGAGCCTGACGGCTGTCGGCGGGCGTTTCCGATTTCCCCTGTTCGAACAGGCCGAATGGATTGCTGTCCAGCCCGAGGTTTTTGCGCTCATTGCGTGCCGCGCCGGATGAGGGCGGCGGTGCGGTCTTCGCCGTTTTATTCTCGTCCTTCTTCAGCATGCCAAGAAAATGGTCGCCGCCGAGCGCCAGCGCCATCAGTAAGGTCAGGCTCAGCAGGCTGACCAGCAGCGTCCGTCGGCCGGTTTTTTTGCGAAAACGCGTAACTTCGGGCTGGCCGGGGGGCGTTTTCTGCTCCGGCGTCTGGCTGGCCATTGCCGCGCGGGCGCGTTTGCGGGCCTCGGCTTCGAGCTCGGCCGTGGTTTTTTGCGCGTCTTCCGGGGTAGATTTATCGGTCATTTGGCCTCCAGCGTGACGCCGGGGGAGACGGTGTCACCGTTAGCCACGGTCGCGTCGCCGAATGCCGTGTTTTCAATCCCGACTACCGCATTGCCGTAGCGCAGCACCAGGCGCGGCGACAGAGAACGCACCACCATTACGGTGTAATTGCCCTGGCTGACAACTCGGGGCGTCACCGCCTGCTCCCGGCCGTTAACGACCGTAAAGGCGGAGGGCAGGATTTTGGCGGGCGAAAAGCCGAGGTAGGTAAAGCGGCCGTCATCGTAAGTGAAGTCCGGCGCAATGGACGCCGAACCTTCCGCCACCCGTTTGGTGTAATACCAGTTGCGCGGCGTGGCGGCCTGCCGAAATGCCGCCGCTATCTGTTGCTTTTCCTGTATTTCCTGAAGCTGTTTCAGGCGGGCGGCGCTGGCTGCGACGGATTGCCGGCGGGCTTCAGCCGGATAGCGATAGCGGATAACGAAGGCCTGCGCGGGCGAGTCGTGCTCCAGCACGTTCAGCTCCAGGCTGTAATCGCGTTTTGACGTCACGACGAAAAGGTTGGTTTTCCAGTCCCTCGCGGTCGGCAGGAACACCTGACTGACGTTATTGCCGTTGGCATCGGTCACCGGCTGGGTGATGGGGCTGGGGCTGACGCCCACCCGGTTATCGCTCTTGGTTACTGTCCAGCCTTTGGGAAAACCCGCCTGCGCGTCGATAACGGTTTCATCGTCGTCAAATAGCAGCGTAGTGACGTAGCCGGGGCGGGTGTTCACAACGGTGGCGTTCTGGCTGTTATATGACACGTTCTGCATCCGGCTGTCATATGCGCTTCCGCGCGGCGTCGCCGCACCCCAGGCTGCGAATGCCGTCAGGAAAAAAACACCGGTCAGCATTGTTTTCAGCATCATTCGCTCCTTAACTCTTTATCGCGTTGGTAGCTGGTGACGATGAACCCCAGCGGGTTCACTTCACGCTGGCTGTCCGTCAGTTGTTTACGAGGAAGGTAGCGGTAGGTCAGGCGGATATTCCAGACATCGGTTTTCACCGAATTATCCGCAACGCGGCGAATGGTTCGCTTGATGCGTAACGTCGCCAGACGGTCGGGGGCGGTGGCGGGCGCATGAACGTTGGAAATAATGTCGATAGCGACGACATATTCCGCTTTGTTGAAAATAACGTCCGGCGCCATGTCGCCGTTAAATCCGTCCAGATAATCCTTATTCACGTCGTCGCTGTTGAATAACTGCACGTCGTCATAATCGCGCTGAAGGGAAAAATAGTTATAGCCTTCGCGGCGTTTGACATAATTTGCGGCCAATGCGTGCGCCAGCGATGCTTCGGTGGCAATATCCCGCTCTTTAATGCGGGTCATATAGTCATAACGCCCGGTTTGTTTATCCACCGACCAAAGTTCGATTTCGGTGGTTTTCAGCGGCAGCAGAATAATAATGGCTGCAATCGCCATTGCGGCCAGAACAAATCCGACCGCCGCCATCAGCCAGGCCACTTTTTTCTCGCGGATGTCTTTTTCCAGAATGGCCGATTCAAAGCTTCTGGATGCATCAATGATGTTGTTAACCTCGGACATGGTTTGTCAGCTCCTGAATAATGGCCGGGGAGTTCATTGGCTGAACGTCGCCGGATACCGGCGGCAGGCTGTCGTTATGCTGCGCGCAGCCCGTGAGTGCGCATAGCATCAGCAGAAAGAGGCTGGATTTCATATCGATTCCTCTGTTTGACGGATACAGGGATGTCGCACCGGCAGCGATCGCTACGGCGCAATGTGGATATGTGGATTAGGGAAGGATCAGCGGTTACGCTGCTGGTTGAAACGCTTCATGCTCTCTATTGCGGCGGTGCGTTTTTGCCAGGCTGTGACGGTGTTGTTCACGCCGGTACCAATAAGCTGGCCCGCCATAACGCCGCCTTTGGCCGCTAGTCGGGCGCCGGCAGCACCGGCCTTCAGCGTCGGTTTGGCCGCGCCTGGGGATCTTTTTACCAGCCCGCTTATACCGCTCATGGCCGCGCCCTGTAACACGGCCTGAACGGCGATGCCGCCGAGTGCGCTGGCGATTTTTGCCGAGAAGAAAATGATGATGCCGGAGATAATACCGGCAACACAGCATTGAACGCCAAGCGTAATAATATTGGCGTTATCAGCGAAATTAACCGCCTTATCCAATATGCCATTGAGATAGTTAATAACGATCCGGATCGACAACGCCGAAAATAGAATCGTCAGGATGACGGTGAATATGATTTTCAGCCAGTTATTAAACATGGGAATCAAAAAACCATACAGCAGGCAGAAGATAAAAAGTGGGGCGGTGGTAGTCATTAACACTATCGTGAGTTCAGCTAAAAGGTTAACGGCAGAACCGAATAGCAAGGTAACAATAGCGCCGCCCCAGACCAGAAGTTCGGCAAGCCCCCCATTGAGTTTCACATAGGCGGCGTCATCCTGTTGATAGAGTTTTTGCCCGATGGTTTGCGCTTTAATCCAGACGGTATCCAGCAACACCCAGACATTTTCATCACCGCTGACGCCATCTTTTAATCCGTTAATGGCCGAAATAGTGAGATCCAGCCACCCCCCCAAATTTAAAACGAATGTCATGATGAGTAACATGCGCCCGACATCCCAAATGACATCTTCTAGAGGCGTTTGAAGTTTTCCGGCCAGGGTTTGATAACCCCGATATGTGACAAATAACGTGAAGGAGCTGACGGCGATAACGCTTATCATATCGCCGTACACGGAAGTTTGTCCCCGCAGTACGGCATGTAAACCGTCAGTGATCGTGTTGTTCATGCCAACAAACATACCACCTGACATAGATTACCCCTTTAATTCAAATCGGGAACCTTGGCACTTTCCTGACGGAGTTCAAATCGCGCTTCACGGGCATTTCTGCAATCCTGGGAATCTTCACCAGACGCTTCGCAGGCCGTATATCGGGTGTTCATCTCATCTTGATGTTCTTTATGCCATTGCTTTGATTTAGGATTATCACACCCCGTCAGAAGCAAGGCGCCTGAAATAATCGGGAATAGGTAAAGTGACGTTTTCATTTTTGCCCTCTCAATCATTAAAGTCAGGAACGGGCGCGGCGAGCTGCTGTTCATCAAATGCTTTTTGCCGCTGTTGGGCCAACAGGTTGGAGCGTTGCTCAGCCTGTTTGACGGATATTTCCCACTGGCTGGTCAACGCATTCAATTGTACGCTTCTGGCCGCCACGGCGTTAGTCAGGTCCTGTGACTCTTTAGAATCCTGCGCATTCGATATGCGGTCGGATAATGCGGCGATATCGTTGAGCGTGCCGGCGATCTTGTTTTCAACGTCGGACGTATTTTCTATCGCCACCGCCTGATTCAGGATGATCTGTTTGCAACTATCCAGATAACGCGGCGAGGAACTGGACTGATTACAGGTATCGAAAGATTGATATTTTCCATACAAGCGCTGAAGCTCGGAAGAATAGGCGCCGCCCTGATTGGTCAGCAGATCATCCAGTGAAACGCCGTTTTTGCGGAGGTTATCAATATCGCTTTTGAGGTTTCTCGCCTCGTTAAGAAACCCCTGAATATCCCGCACGCCCGTCGCCGTGGCTAATTGCCGCTTGTAGGCGTCAAGCTCGCTTTTATAGTGGGTGACGGTTTCCTGCCACTGCTGGAGTTTTTGCACCCACTGGTTAATGGATTCGGTATTCTGCACGCCGTCGAAAACCGGGATCCCGGCGCTGAACGCCGGAGTGGAGAGAAAGAGTGCTAACGCCAGCACGGTGTTTCGGGTACGCATTGTTATCACCTCTCAGATAGCCATTTCAAGAAACTGCGCTTTCCATGCTTCAGGCTTCATGCCTTCCTGATAAAGGGCATCGAAGATTTTCAGGTTGTCTTCGCTCCCACTCAGCAGTTTTGTGACTTTCCCCAGGCCCGACAGATCCATTTTCGCCATCGTCACGAATGGCCGGGTTTCGCCGGCACGCAACGGCGTTTTCAGGATCACCATATAGCGCTCGCCCGGATCCAGATTTTTGACGATGTCATACACGCTTTCCGGTACTTTCATTTTCTCCACGTAGTCCGCATGGCTGGCCTTTGGGTTGGCGAGAAAAATCTGTGTGCCGCACTGTTCGATGATCGCCGGGGCGATGGGATGCCTGACGATCTCGTCGGGTGACTGGGTGGCGGGGACAAAGATGCCGTTCAGCTTGCGAATAACCTTGAGCATGTTGAGCGAGAACCGGGAGAATTCCACATCAGCCAGCCACTTCCAGAACTCGTCCATACACATTACCAGCCGACGGCCGTCCAGCAGGCTGGTGACGCGATACAGCAGGTAAAAGGTAATCGGCCCTCGGATATCGTCGTCATCCAGAAACTCCGTGCCGTCGATGCCGAAGTTATCGATATCGCTGATATCGAACGTATCCGCCTCGTTATCAAATACCCAGCCGAACTCGCCGCCCTGCGCCCACTGTTTCAGCCGGATGCGCAGCCCATTGACTCGGGCCGCCTGGGTCGGCGGCTCCGGCAGCACTTCCAGCAGTCGTGTGATGCCGCAACGGCGGTATTCCGGCGGGTAGTCCAGCATGATGGTGTTCACGGCGGCGCTGATACGCGCTTCGTCGCGCGGATCGAGCGGCTTGCCGTTGCGGCGGCACAGCATTCGTACCAGTTGCTTGATAAAGTTGATGTTCCGTCGGGTCGGCGCCAGCGAAAACGGGTTGAACCCGGTGGTCTCGCCGGTACGGAGTCGAAAATAACGCCCGCCCATCTGGCGTATCGCCATCTCCGCCGCCCGGTCTTTGTCGAAATAAACGGTGGTCAGCCGCTTGATGGTGGCCGAAGCGGCAAACGTCGCCGGGTTGCGGTATTTCTGCATCAGTTGTTGCATCACGGTCATCAGCATCGTTTTCCCCGAGCCGGTTTTCCCGATAATCGCCGTATTGCCCGGCGTTTTCTCGTTAAAGTCATCCCGTCCGGCCTGGCTGTCGTGCAGATTGAGGTAATAACCGCCGCCGCCTGGCGATGTGAGGATAGCGATGGCCTCGCCCCAGGGATTGCCGTCGCGCTTGTGGGGATGAAAGTTGTGCAGACTCGCCATATCGGCATAGTTCTGGCTGCTGACGGCCACCAGCCGGGGCCGCAGGGTATAGACCCCCGGCAGTTGCGCCAGATAGGCGGCGGGTAACGACAGCGTGGAGAGCGTCGTCATAATGCCGAGGTCGGCGAAGGGCTGCGCCAGCGTCGTGGCATCCTTCACCACCCGGTCAGCGCTCGCGGATGAAACCAGCAGGGAGAAGTGGTATTTGCCGCATGACACATGCCCGGACTGGAGCAGATCGCGCAGCACAATCAGCTCTTCGCGCTGCGACAGAGCATCGTCATCGGCCGAGTTCAGCCGTTTTTCCGCCAGCCGGATATGGTTCTGCGCTTCATCGCGCGCCAAGCAGGTAAAGGACTGCGTCAGCACATACTCGCTTTCGGCGTACAGGAGCGCATCCAGTAAACCCGTGGTGGTTTCGGGCGAATAGTCCTTGATTTCGAGACTGCGGAAGTAGCGGGAGCCGTCTACCGTCTGGCATTCGGCGGTATCGGTGGTGAAAAACACGTCTGCCGTGCCGAGCTGGTGGTAAAACGGCGCGCGCGTGACCGCTACCTTCTGCCATTTACCAGTGAGCAGCCGGTGATAGAAAGAAAGCTGCGAGGAGTACACCCGCCCGTTTGCTTCATAAACGCCCAGCGGCGTCGCGGTATAGCGGGATAAGGCGGCGTTCAATGACGCCCAGTGCTCAAGCATGACCTTCAGGGCGTTATCCTGCGCCGCCTGCCTTTTGCCGACCGGCTGTCGGCTCAGCACCTTTTTCTCCAGCGATGAGAATGGCGCGAAACAGACGGTAAAGAATAACCGGTGTCGCCAAAGTGGTTTGTCTTTGAGGGGCCGGTAGTACAGTTCCGTCACCTCATCGGCAAAGGGAATGCCCGATTGCGCCGCAAAGGCATCCTGGTAGGGTTCCCGGATACGGTGAATATAGAAAGTGACCGGCTGCCCTTCATACGACCGGATCAGGTTATTCAGGTGGGTCGCCAGAAAAGTGAGATGATGTTCATCCTCGCATTCGAAAACGGTGCCGCCCAGCTCCCAGGTCGCTACCAAATCCCGGTGCCGGTTGCTGATGATGTGAGGGTGAATATGGGAGGAATACGGAATGTATTTATCCAGCGTGATGCGCGCGTTTAATTTCATCTTGTCGGTAAACTCCGCAATATCGACGGCGTCATAGCGGTTAGCCAGGATGGCGTTGGCGCCAAAATAGCGGTTGGCGGCCCACTGGCCGCGCGTTTTAAACGCCAGCCAGAGCAGCCCGAAATAGTGGATATCTTTACGGGCCCTGGCCTTCATTTCCATCCAGGCAGGGAGCAGCAGCAATGCCAGGTAATAGCTGAGGTAAACCGCCAGCAGGACGATAGCCCCGCTGACGATCACGAACGGCACGAGGGGAATGCCCATGATGGCGGCGGGCCGCGTCAACGCCTTGTTCAGCGTGGTCATCGGCTCCCCCTACGCGGCCCAGTAGGCGCCGAAGCCCGACGCGCCGACAATCAGGATGGCGCCGATAATGACGTTGCGCATGTCATGCAGGCTCTTGCCGTCGAACAGCACCTTGTAGCCGATCCACATGGTCGCCAGCGTGATGGTGACGGCGGCTAGCCCCAGCAGGCCGGTGGAGGTGTTGCTCAGCGTCTCATTGGCTTTATTGAATCCACCGTCGGCTGCCAGCACGCGCGAGGAAAGTAATACGGCGGTAACAGCAGACCAGAATTTGACTTTTCTCATCGTCATTTTTCCTCATGAATCTCAGGGACGGGTAACGCGCCGCGCATAACGGCGTTCGGGTAGCGCACGGACGGTGGCGCTGGTGTGGCGTTATCGGCCATGTCGCCGCGCAGGACGACGGTGGGATAATGGATTGTCGGGATGGCATTTTCGGTTGGGGGGCGTTGTTTCTCTTCCCGCGTCGACGGGACGGCATAGCCGATACGTTGGACATAGCTAGTGTCGTCAAAGGCGGCTTCCGGCCGCTGGCCGGTATCAAAGTCACCAGAGTAGTAGCAACTGAGCGCGCGTTTCAGGGAGCGGCCGCGTCGGTAGCAGTCGGTGAGGATGCGCTCGAAGACCGACAGATTGATGCAGGGATCAAACAGCTCATGTGCGGTAACGCCATAGTGACGGAAATTGGTGCTGGTGATTTGCATCAGCCCGACCGAATAGCGGCGACCTTGCGCGGCCAACCGCCTGGCGATGCCGACGGCGTCCGCCTTGTCGGCGGGATAATGAGAAATCACCCCATGGTCGCCGGGCGCGCGCTCATGCTTCGGCACTATCTCCGCGATGGCGTAAGGGTGAAAACCGGATTCCACCCTCGCTATGTCGAGCGCGGTGGTCGGGTGAACGCTGGCGGCGCACTGCATGGCCGCCGCCAGAAAGGCGGTGGTGGAAAGCATGGCGGCCTCAGAAGGGTAAAATGCAGGATGGTTGCGACAGAAAGGAACGGGAAGCGTATTAATCGGCGGCAATATTTTGCGGCGCAGTGTTGTCCTCTCTGGGTTCAAGCAACACCAGCTTGCCGGAGACGGCGATGCCGGGTGTGAACACCACATTCAGGCCGGATTTGCCGTGATGGGCGAAGGCAACGCCGACTTTTGTCCAGTAGGTGCTTTTTTCGCCCTGCGCATCGGGCTGACTTTCCTGCGTGACAAAGACGTGATAAATGGGTTTTCGCATGATTTTTCCTCTGATAAAAAGCGCATGAAACATTGGTCACATCCCGATCCTGCATTCCGGTTTTAACGGGTCAGCGAGAATATTCAGCGGCACCCTGAATTGTGGTTGTGTGACAGCCCGAACCCGGTTGTTAAAGAGCGTATTCAGGCAATCCCGGCCCGGTGAAATAAACGTCCTGAACATCGCCAGCAAATATCGGCGTGGTCAGGGTGCGCTTTCTGATTCCGGCGGGTAACAAGAAAATCAAATCGGAAAATAAAAGAAAAAGGACGCGAAATTATCTTGATATGATTTTGAGTTTTATCTGGCGGGTAAATTTTTTATGAAAATCTGTTCGGTTTTTGTTTTTCGACACGCTTCCCAATATTAAAAATCAGGATGTTCTTGCTGAGGAGAAATAAAATACGTGCGGAAACGCCTTGTTCTCCGCACGTAATCGATATTGCTTTCAGCGCTGACGGCGTTCAAGTTTTGCCTGGCATTGCGTGCAGGTCGTCACGCCCGGCAACGTCTGCCGCCGTTTCTCGGGAATGGGCTTGCCGCAGAAACGACAATGCAACAGTGATGGCGTGGGCGCAGGTTTGAAACGGTTCTGTTCGATCATCTCTTCCAGCCGCTGCTCGTTAAATTCCTGGTCGCGATCGATCTCATCCGGCATGCGACGCCCTCCTGTCCGAAGCTTCCCGTTCGCAAAGCGTGATGCGGTTCCAGACGCTGGTAAGTGAAGGCCCTGCCGTCGGCGCGGACAGCGCCTCGGTGACCTGCATCATCGCCGTCAATGCTTCGGGTGATTCGAGGTTCTCCACGCGGTGTTTTTGCCATTGCCGCCAGATCTCGGCATCGGTTTGTTCATCCGGAATGGGCGTCCTGCCTTGCGGAATAGCGACGCCCAGCAAGCGGCGACGCACGCAGATTTCATTGGAGGTGAGGCCAAAATACTGATTCAGCAACGCAATAGAGCCACCCAGACGAATAGCCCGATTAATCAGTTGCTGACGCAGTGCCTCCTGATGGGACAGTATCAGCAACTGACGTAATACGTCATGGCGTACAGAGATATCCATGAGCGGCGCTGATGTTCGACTCAGGGTAAAGAGTTCGTCCAGAGACAATTGATTGAGAGCGTTCATTTCGTCGAACGTGAATCCCAAGGTTTCGCAGCGACGAATGTTGCCTTCTTTCAGTGCGTGCAGAACGTCTGTTAATATGGAGTAATTCAGTGACGGGATCATAATAGGGTTCCTCACGTTTAAACGTTTTCAACGGCTGATTAATTTAAGGTTTATCCATTCGTCGATTTCAGATTCGAGCCAGGCCACGCTGGCGGGGCCAATTTTGATTGAGCGGGGAAAGGCTCCACTTTTCATATAAAGATAAATCTGTGAGCGTTTCAGACCGGTTTTTTCTTCAACCTGTCTCAGACGCAATAACTGATGTGAAGTCATGAGTTTCTCCTGTGTCGGAAATAAACGGGGCAGGTCCGGAGAGGACAAAAAAACACAGGAAGGGAGAGGCAGGGAAGTGGTTAAGCCCGTATTACGGATGTCGTTATCCTTAATACGGACTTTTGTGCTGACAGATAACTATCATATTATTTTGATGATGAAGAGGATGACGGAGAACCTCGCTCCAGTGCAGTTTTCAGCGTGTCTCCGCTGAGCCGGTCTGTGATGCCATCATCTGAAGCCCATTGCTCAAAGATGGACAGAAGCTTATAAGGCTGTCTCATTAGGGGGCTGATCTCCTTATTATGTTTACAGGCGAGCCAGAACAGACGGGATAGTGGTGTGGATATTCGCGTTGCGGAAGGGGATGTTGTTTTATTTGTGAATGACATATTGATTAGTTTTTCAAGTTCGGCATGTCGAATGACAAAACAGGCATCTTCTGGCAAATTATGAATTGGGAAATATCCTCTACGTTCTTTTCGATACATTACCTGGGATGAGCTCTGTGCAAAAAACTCAGATAAGCAATTCTCAGGTAGTTGCATAATTCCCTGATTTATTTTTTCCTGCCATGTCATTTTTTCGAATATTTGAAATGTATCCCCACCTAAGGTAACTGTAATACCATAATTGCTCACATTCGCTCCTGTTAAAGGTAATGGAATCTTAAGAGAGCTGGCAAGTAATCTCTGTATCAAAACGAATTCAAAACCGGATAATGTTGTGTCAATGACACGCTGTATAGGATAGATGTATCTTCCCTCAGTACTAAAAGTTAAATTTTCCCCTGTAATAAAGCCTTTCTTGTCGAGAAAACACAGTCTTGATATAAAAGAGTTTTCTACTGGCGCTAGTTTTAATTTCTGGTTGATGGTTTTAATTTTTCTTAAAATAACAGGGGATGGGAAATATATTGAAATATAAATCCTCCCATGTAAAGCATGACGGTAAATATCACTGTCTTTCAATTTTTCACCAGTTGTTTTATTTATTAACTTAACAGCCTCTCGAATGGTAACCCAGTCAGATACTCTATTCTTGACATGGATGATGGAGTTTTTTTTTGGACATGATTTACCTCCTTTTATAAGCTAATTATTTTATTGAAAAAAAAAGAATGACCACCTTTTGAGAATGAGCCAATATTCCGAATTGGACTGCTGCAAAACCGTGGGCGTATTTGTCTATACAATAGATGACTTCCCTCGTCTTTCTGTGGATAGGATACTCATAAGTGTCAGGTTAACCCTGAAGATTAGGGGAATCGACAAAAAGGGGGCCTGAATGACCCCCTATGAAAGATTAACCGTAAACGACTTTCACATTTTTAGCTAAAGGCTCGACCACACTTGATACCAACAGGAAACACAGAACACAGAATCCTGTCATCACCATGAAAACAGTGTTCCAGTTATAAGCATCCAGAGTAGCGCCTACGATAAGAGGCATACACATTCCACCGAGCTGTCCTCCCATGTTGATTACGCTATAAGCAACGGGGTAAGTCTCTTTATCCGCACGTTCCATTGCATATACGGAATAGGCTGAATAACCAAGAGCGAGCATCAGACCCAGGATGAACAGCATGAATGCTAATAAATACTTGCTTTCCGGTGCATAGACCAATGAGTACATTGTGAAGATAGTCGCGCCGGCGCTGAGTAGCATTAGTGGCTTACGCCTCTTATTCAACAATCTATCGGATAGCCATCCTCCGAAAAAGTTTCCTAAGACGCTTCCCAGAAAAGGAGATGCCGCTAACAGGGCGGAACTGGTAAGATCGAAACCTCTCTCTGTTATTAAATATTTTGGCAACCATGACATAAGAACGCTGACAATACCTACCATTGAAAAATAACCTAAGGCAACACCGTAGATATCCCAGCACCGAAAAACTTCTCTCGATGTTGAAAGTTCAACAACCTGTTTAGTCCGGATAAGCTTATCAAGCCAACAATATTTAAACTCAGTAGTTTTATGTCCAGTCGATGTATCTGCACTCTTTTCAGGGTAGTTGTCACGAATATAGGCAACTTCTTTTTCATTAACATATTTGCTTTCTTCGGGTTTGTTCCTGACCATAAAATACCAGAAGATAGAAAGCAAAATACCCGGTATGGCGAAAAAAACAAAAATATATCGCCATCCTAATGTCATAATAATCCATGCGCAAATAGGAGGTACAATCAAAGGACCAACTTTTGAACCCGCAAGGAATAAACCTGTCGCAGTCCCTTTTTCTTTGGCGGGAAACCATTGATTAATCGTCACGGTGGAGCCGATTACCACCGGAGATTCACTTACGCCGACTAGAAATCTGAGGATCTTCAATATAAATATATTATTAACGATACCCATCATGCCAGTAAAAAACGAGGTCAGCAGCATGCCAAGGGTAAAAGCGTTTCGCATTCCAATTTTTTTTATCAAAAATCCTGCTGGAATTTGAAAAAAGGAATATCCAGCGAAGAAAAGGCTAATCAAGAGACCAGCCATTGTATTTGACATCTGGAATTCTTCCTGAATAAATGGAATGGCAAAGCCAATATTAGCACGGTCTGCATTTGCAATAGTATAGATAATGAAGATAAAGCTCATTACCCACCATCTGTAATGAGACATTTTTGTAGTGTCAGAGGAAATATTCATAATATTAATCCCGGTGAGTTATTTATATTTTTGCGCTGCAAAAGTCGAACTCGCTATAGGTTCTTGCACGGGACAGACTACTCAGTAAATTAGGTTCGATATGATCACGAACTATTTTTACTACCTCAAGCAATCGTTCAAGTGAAATGCCGGTTTGGAGGCCCATTCGGTTAAATAAATTGACTGCGTCTTCAGTGCCTGCGTTGCCCGCCGCCCCGGGAGCAAAAGGACATCCGCCAAGGCCGCCGACGGCCGTTTCAAATCGCGTGACGCCTGCTTGCAGGCCTGCCATCATATTTGCCAAAGCCATACCATGCGTATTATGCATATGTAATCCAACATCCATTAAGGGGAATTTTTGGCTAATGGCTTGCAAAATATGTGACGTCTGAAACGGATTCGCTACACCGATGGTATCGCATAAAGTCAATGATTTGATCTCATGGTCGTCAGAAAATTTAATAATATCCAGCAAGCTGTCTATGCTTGTTTCACCGATAAACGGGCAACCAAAAACAGTGGCCAAAGAAAGTGTGATATTCAGTTCAGGATATTCATGCCTGATTTTATACAGGTCATCTAAAGATTCCTGATGCGTTCTGTTAATATTGGCTCTGTTATGTTCAGGACTGACGGAGACGACATAATTTATATTCCTGATACCCGCGTCATAAACTAACTGAGCTCCGCGCACATTAGGAACTAAAACGAATGGAGTAATATTTTTATGATGTTCTAAAACATAGGCGATGACTTCTTTAGAGTCAGCCAGCTGAGGAATAGCTTTAGGACTCACCATAGAAGTTATTTCTATTTTGTTAATTCCGGTTTTAATTAATTGATCAATGATATTTATTTTTAAGTCTGTAGGGATGGGTTTTTTTATGTTCTGAAACCCATCCCGGGGACCTACTTCAGTAATCTGGATAAATTTTGACATTTTATATAATCCTTACAGTATTCCGTTATTGATTAATTCATCAATTTTTTCATCAGAGTAATTAAACAACTCTTTCAATATTTCATAATTATGCTGCCCCAGCGTAGGTGCCGGAGTTCTTATTGTCGCTTTTTTATTAGTAAATTTTACCTGATTACCTGTTAATGTTGTTTTACCCGCTACCGGGTGTTCAATATCAACAAACATTTCCCTGGCAACAGCAATATGAGGATCTTTAGTAACACGATCGATGGTATTGATCGGGGCTGACGGTATGCCTGCAGCCAGTAAGAGTTCCACTATATGATCAATAGACAGGTCTCGTGTCCAGGATTCTATAATAGACTTGAGTTCAGCATGATTTTCGACACGCTTAATATTGGAACTGAATTTTTCGTTGTCCAGTTGATGGATTTGTACTGTGTCTTTTAAGAGTCCAAAAAGTTTATCATTGCCGCAGGCAATGATGACATAGCCGTCATTTGCCTGAAATGAATCATAAGGATAGATTGATTCATAACGGTTTCCGATACGGGTTGGTATCCTTCCTGAACATAAATAAATAATGTTGATGATTTCTAATGAGGAAACCATTGAATCGACCAACGAGACATCAACTTTTTCGCCAATCCCCGTCTTCAGTCGGTTTACGTATGCAGCCAGTACTCCAATAGCGCAGCTCATACCTCCAACAACATCTGCAATCGCAGTACCGGTGCGCGTAGGGGGGGTATCAGGCCAGCCCGTTGTGCTCATGAGACCACTCATCGCCTGGCCAATAATGTCATAACCGGCACGTTTAGAATATGGGCCTGTATGCCCAAACCCCGAGACAGCGCCATAAATAATGGCCGGATTGACTTTCCTGAGATTTTCATATCCCAGTCCCAGTTTCTCCATCACACCGGGGCGATAATTTTCTAAGACAATGTCGCTTTCTTTAACCATGTCCAGAAAAATTTTTCGACCTTCGTCAGTTTTTAAATTAAGAGTAATACCGCGCTTATTTCGATTGAGATTCATAAAATAAGCGCTTTCCCCATTCACTTGTGGGGCATTAGCACGAGAATCATCACCTTTTCCTGGCATTTCAATTTTGATTACGTCAGCGCCAAAATCCGCTAACATCATGCCGCAATAAGGTCCTGCTAATACTCGGGTTAAATCCAGAATGCGTACGCCGCTCATTACTCCTGCCTGCTTTTCCATCTTTAATTCCTTCTACAGTTACATTGACAATATGGATATTTGGTAAGTGATTACCGTTGTTGCGCTTAAATGATTACAAATTCCATGCCAAAAAATAAAAAATGACGGTAGTTGTTTAACGTATTGATATATAAAGTTTTATATTTTATATCGAGAGGGGTATCAATATTTTTGTTTGTATCATTTGTGAAATTCATATCACATATGATATGAATGATTAATATTAAACAGCGTGAGGATTTTTTATGCCTTCTAAAACTCTGCCTAATTTAGCGCTCATAACGCCATATCCGAGTTTGGGTACAATCGTTACTGAACAATGCGTCGGGTTGTTTAATTGTCATGTTTATCATGGCAGTCTGGGAAAGGCGTCTAACATTGCTAAAAACCTTGATCCGGAATTTTACGATGTCATCATGAGTCGTGGTGGAACGGCGGATTATATTGAAAAATCCACCACAATCCCTGTTGTTCGCATCGTCATTTCGGCAGCAGATCTACTGAAATCACTTATTCCTCTTAAAAATAACCGGGAAAAAATTGCATTTTTTAATTATGAAAACTATTTGCCTGAGGTGGATTTAGTTGCTCAGGCATTAAATGTGGTTATTGATGAGTTCACTTTTTCAACGGAACAGGATATTAACGAAAATCTTAAAAGATGCCATGAGGAAAACTATCAAACCATTATAGGTGGTAGCCCGGCAGCCAAAATTGCTCAGCAATACAATATGGAATGCATTCTTATAGAAAATGGTGTTGAATCGGTAAACAGTTCTTTAAGGGAAGCACTGGCAATCGTTGAAACGACAAAACGTAAGCATATGCATATGGCACGGCTTGAAATGATATTATCTTCTATTACGGAAGGGATCATCGTCACCAATGAAAATAATGCTGTGCAATATTTTAACAAAGCTGCGCAGAAAATATTTGGTATAGAAGAAAGTCAGATTATTGGTAAGCAGGTTGATACTGTTATCCAAAATACACGAATTAATCAGGTTTTGCTGTCAAAGTCTCCAGAAATCAGGGAGTTACAGGAAATTGGTAATACGTCTATTATTACGAGCCGGGTTCCTATTCTTATGGGTAATAAATGTATCGGTGTTGTTTGTTCGTTTACTGATACTCCTCAAATACAGCGCGTTGAACGTAAAATTCGTGGAAAAATAATAAAGAAAGGGTTTACTGCGAAATATAAGTTTGCTGATATTATTACAAACAGTGATAATATGCGTGATGTTATAAAGTTGGCTGAAATTTATTCTAAAACTCATTCTCCGGTGATGATTCATGGCGAGTCGGGTACGGGAAAAGAGCTGTTTGCCCAGAGTATTCATAATCACAGCTTGAGGAAAAACGACCCTTTTGTAGCAATAAACTGTGCCGCGATACCCGAAAATCTACTTGAAAGTGAATTATTTGGTTATGAAGGTGGCTCCTTTACGGGAGCTAAACGAGAGGGGAAAGAAGGGTTAATTGAATTAGCACATGAAGGAACCTTATTTTTAGATGAAATTGGTGAGCTTCCCCTTTCCATTCAAAGCCGTTTATTACGGGTGCTTCAGGAATATGAGATCATGCGTATTGGCGGGAAAGACCTCATCCCGGTTAATGTCAGAATTATTGGCGCAACTAATCGATCGCTTGATGATATGGCAAGTGCAGGCACCTTCAGAAGCGATCTCTACTATCGTTTAAATGTATTACCATTAACCGTCCCGCCTCTGCGTGAGCGTGATGGTGATGTGGAATATCTGGTAAAAAAATTTTTGAAAGAACCTGATTCAGAGCAGCAGGTACAGAATTTTCTGGAGGTGTTTTCTTCATATCCTTGGCCAGGGAATGTCCGTGAACTCAGGTTTATCCTGGAGCGGCTGTCTTTATTATCAAAAGGATTTCCCGGGGCTTCATGGTTTGAAATACTTGAGCTAACAGGTTTCAAAATAAAGGATCTGAATAATGCGCCTGAAGCGAGCAGAACTATAACTGTAGATCTTAAAATAAAACATTTAAAAGGTATCGTGAGAGATGTTGAGCGGCAGATAATTTCTTTTTATTTGAAACTTTACAATAATGATCAAGAAAAAGTAGCGACTAAACTGGGCATCAGTAAAATGAGTATGTGGCGTAAATTAAGGGAAAAAGAGGGATAAAGCTTTTGCCGTTCCTGTTTTAGGGGGGCTTTTCTGTAAAGTGGATATCCTGATATTTCCAGCATCCCGGTAAAAGGAAGCTAAATGGGGCGATGCTGTGCCCCATTACCTTGTGAATAAAACGGTATGTCAATGAGCGATTTTATGACCTGTGACAAACGTCTGGTCTGTTTCCTTTTGCTGACCGTCAGGCAGTGGCTCTGTAATTGTGCAGACAAAAAGCAGACATAACATGGCGCCCACCGACAGAGTGAAAAAAACCATGCTCCAGTTATAATGATCCAGGATCATACCAACGATAAAAGGCATACACATACCCCCCAGCTGTCCACCCATATTGATTATGCCGTAGGCGATGGGATACGTCTTTTTATCCACTCTTCCCATTGCGTAAACTGAAAACGCCGAATAACCCAGGCCCAGGAATAATCCGGTGATAAAAAATAGCACGGTCAGGATAAGTTGGGTGGCAGGAGCATTCACAATAAGCAGCATGGACGCAATAGTAGTAATTGCACTGACCATCATCATGGGCTTGCGGCGTTTCCCCAACAGGTTATCCGATATCCATCCACCTAGCAGATTACCGCACAGCGTACCAACAAAGGGTGCTGCTGCCAGGTAAGCGGAATTCATCATTGAAAACCCTTGCTCCTGGAGAAGATATTTAGGTAACCATGACATCAATACGCCGACGGTTCCAACCATGAAAAAATAACCCAGAGCGGCACCATAAATATCCCAGCATCCGAAGCACTGGCGCGTACTGGTAAGGATTTCGGAATGCCGTGTTCTGATGATTTTATCCAGCCATACTGCTTTGTACTCTCTGACCTTTTTGACTTTTTTTGCTGAAACGCCGCTGCGAATATAATCAAGTTCCTGACGGGAAACAAAGCGGCTTTTCTCGGGACTATTATTGACCATCACAATCCAAAGTAAAGCGAGTACAATTCCCGGAACACTAAAAAAGATAAAAATATAGCGCCAGTCGAAGTTCATCAATATCCAGGCACTTATTAATGGGACGACCAATGGTCCCATGTTGGAACTGGCCAGGAAAATACCGGTTGCCGTTCCTTTTTCCCTCTCAGGGAACCAATTGTTGATGGTAACGGTAGAACCGATAACCACAGCCGCTTCACTAACACCTACCAGAAAGCGCAGGATATTCAGGTGGATAATTGAATCAGCCAGACCCATCAGGCCGGTACATATAGCAGTCGTAAGAATACCGAGGGTGTAAATTTGTCTGACGCCGAATTTTTTTATTAAAAAACCAACCGGGATTTGCATTATGGCATATCCGGCAAAGAATAAACTGACCAGTAAACCACCCTGAGTATTATCCAGATTAAATTCTTGTTGCATAAGGGGTAAAGCAAAACCAATATTTGCCCGGTCGGCATATTCTACCGTATAAACAATAAAAATAAGCGCCATTACCCACCAATGAAAATGGGGTACTTTTAAATTTCTTAACGTGCTCATTTCAACCTCAATAAGTAGGATAACCAGAGAGTGTTATTATTTCTCTGATAAGAATGACAGATAGAGGAGCTACCCCTTCCCATCTGTCATTTCTTGTTTTTCAATTATCAGTAACTGGCTTTTCGCCCGGTGTTATATTTTTCTTCTGCGAGACGAATTTCCGGCAATCCTGTTAATCGGTTAAACTCTTCGAAAGGGATCATTTTGGGCAGGAAACTTTCGGTGGTGCCGTGTTGTTTTAATGTTTTCATCAATTCCGTTACGGCATAGGCTTCCGCATACACTGAGGCGACACAAAAGATGACCAGCCGGTAACCGATTTCCTGCAGCTTTGGTGCCGGCAACAAAGGCGTCCGTCCATGTTCAAGCATATTCGCCAGCACCGGGACGTTGAAACTTCGGGTCACGATCCGCATCTCTTCTTCCGATTCCACAGACTCTATAAAAAGTACATCCGCGCCAGCCTGTTCATAAGCCTTGCCACGACGAATGGCTTCGTCCAGGCCATAGTTTGTCCGAGCATCGGTCCGGGCCATAATTAACATATCGCCCCGGCGGGCATCGCAGGCTGCCTGTATTTTTCCCACCATTTCTTCAGGCGGGACAACTTCACGGCCCAGCATATGGCCGCATTTTTTCGGCGCAATCTGGTCTTCAAGCTGCATCATGGCCACCCCGGCATCCTCATACAAACGCGTCGTGCGGATGACATTAATGGCATTACCAAAACCGGTATCAGCATCAGCGATCACGGGAATATTAACGCGTTCAACAATATTCCTGGCGCGTGTCGCCATTTCAACCTGTGTCAGCAGGCCGACATCGGGCTGTCCCAGAATACTGGCGGCTGAACCATAACCGGTCATATAAACAGCTTCGAAACCTGTGTCTTCAATTATCTTTGCGGTGAGTACATCATGCGCACCAGGAGCAATCAGGATGTCTTTCTGTGAGAGCCTCTGTTTTAGCTTACTACCCATGCCAGTCATATCTTTTCCTTTGCTGTATCTGGAGTGATATTGGCAAATAAAATTATTTGCCGCCAAACGTATAACGCATGACTCATGCCAATTTATAAGGGCAGGTGTGATTTTTTAACTTGTTGTTTTAAAGGTAAATTAATATGAATGGAGGAGATGAGGTATTCGCTTGTCGTTTCGGATATATCACTTGTGATAGAGCTTTTTCATTTTTGTTGTAGAGACTCTCTTTTATTTGTGTGTAATGCCATTGAACTCACCAGCCAAATCGCGTGTTAAGTTTGTAGTATTAATGGGAGGCATGTTCTATGTCTATTCCCGGCAGGTGAGCGGTGCTCTGCGGTTATGGCGAGGAAATAACATACATGTCTCCTGGCTTCGCAGGAGCCTGTGTGGGCTAATGGGGTACGCCTTGTGAAGACACAAAGCGTTTTTGATGAAAATTCGCAAAAGGCCTGCTCAATGATATGGTGAATGTCCGGGGTGTAGGTAATGTCCAGGGTAGTCAAGCACAAGCGATCGCCGTAACGGGACTTCAAATCATCCACACTGTTCAACTGGCGGAAGGTTCCTGCGACGCTTCGGTCAAATGGCGACCGAAGCCGCTGCTTATACCGGTGATAATCCGTTTCGCTGTGTCATATATCCAATCCTTTAAAGGTTAATCAGGCCGGGAAGTCGGTGGAAAAGGCAATATCCTTCTGCGCTTCCAGTGCGGCAAGCCGTTCGGTGAGGGCTGCTTTTATGTTGTTGTAGGCATCTGAGCCAAGTGCAAGGCGTTTCGGCGCGGGGACTTGATCGACCGAGACGATCATTGCTTGCGCCATCTTCGCCGCATCCCCCGGCTGGCCTCTGAAGCCCGGCTCAATGACGCGCCGCACCGCACCGGCGGGGGTTTGCGCATAGACGTCCATGGCTGGGGAAATGGCCGCGCTGTTCGCGGCGAATTCAGTGCGCGCGCTGCCCGGTTCGATAAGGGTTACCTGGATATTGAATGGTGCAATGTCCTGCATCGTGGATTCGAAGAAGCCTTCCACCGCCCATTTTGATGCGTGGTACAGCGAAAGACCCGGCATGGCCCACTGTCCGCCCATACTGGATAGCTGCAGGATCCTGCCGCCTCCCTGGGCACGCAGATGTGGCAATGCTGCGCGTACCACCTGTATTGAGCCCACCACATTGGTATTGAGTTGATGGATTATCTGCTCATCCAGCAATTCTTCGGCCGCGCCAACCAGGCCATATCCGGCATTATTGACCACCACATCGATGTGGCCAAAGTGGGCGAAAGCCGCATCGACGACGCGACAAATTTCCGGAGTATCGGTCAGATCAAGCTGTTCAAGCCAGAGCCGATCGCCATATTTTTCCTGCAGGTCGCTTAATGCATCCATCTTGCGGGCGGTGCCGGCAACACGATCGCCACGCTCCAGAAGTTGTTCCGTCATCAGTCGGCCAAAGCCGCTGTTCACGCCGGTGATGAACCAGGTACGTTGAGTCATATATTTCTCCTAACAGTTGAAAGTATCGCGCTGTCATCCAGCATATTCAGACTACTTGTACAGCGGCGCGCATATTGCAGTGGCCTCGTCTTGATAGGGCCCGGTGCGGCGTGCAGCCATGTAGTCCCTCCCGGACGGCTTACCTGAGCTATGGCGGGGGATACCATTATTCGCGTCCTTTAATTACTGACAGGCACGCGCGTCCAGAGATCATTGAACGCAACGCTATCGAAAAACGCGGTTCCCTCGACGGCCAGGCCGTCTTTCATTTTGAGAAACCACGCGTAATTGTTGACATAAGGCTTGCCATCGTTGGCAATCCCACGCCCCTGGAAGTACGCGATCACCATGTCTCCGTCGCCATAGATGCCTTTGATAGTGACCGGGCGGAATTTGTCATTTGACCGGGCAAAGCGGGCTCCGAAGGGAACATTGATTTTCGCATTCAGTTCGTCCTTGCCAACGGTCGTTCCAGCAATGAGTGAGTGGCCGGGAATCGTCCACTTGATATCTTCCGACAGAACGCTCAGGACGCTGCCTGTGCCACGGCTCCAGGCGGTCAGCGCCGCCTCGACTTTCTGTTTGTTCGACGCGGTGGTATCCGTCGCGTTTTGTGCTAATGCCAGCGGTGCGAAGAACAGCGCAAATAGTGTTGCGGCGAAGCTAATGGACAGGATGGCGCGTCGCCCGGTATCGATTATTTTCATAGTGATATCCTCATTTTTTTATCCAGACTGATTTATGAATTCCTGTTACGGGTGGTTCCGGCAACGCGTTCACCACGTTTTAGAAGCTGTTCCTTCATCCGTCGTCGGCCAAAGCTTCTGTTGACGCCGGTGATAATCCAGGTACGAACGGTCATAGCACTATCCTCCCTGCGGTTGGAGCAACAATTGCCGTGCGATGAAAGACGAGGTTACTTTATGGGATTGGGTTGATAAACTGCGTAAAGCGGGATGGGCTATCAACTCAGGGTTTATAATTAGCAATGCAAAAAGATCAACTCGACGGTATCATTCCGTTCCTCACCGTTGCTAAATACCTGAGTTTTACCCGGGCCGCGCAGGTGCTGAACATTTCTTCGACGGCGGTCAGCAAGGCTGTCCAGCAGTTCGAGCAGCGACATGGTGTCGTGCTGTTCCAGCGAACAACCCGTAGCGTAGCCCTGACGGAGCCCGGCCTCGCGCTGTTTGAGCGTCTCCAGCCCGCCACCGCCGAAATCGGCGATGCACTGGCGTATCTGTCAAACTACCAGACGCATCCGACGGGCACCTTACGCCTGACCATGACACGTATTGCAATGATGTTGCTCGTTGAGCCATTTGTACCGGATTATTGCCGCGCTTATCCGGAGGTCACGCTGGAGCTGTCGATTGATGAGGGAACGGTTGATCTGGCGAGCGGGCTTTATGACGCCGGTATCCGGTTAGGAGAAACGGTTGAGAAAGATATGGTGGCCGTGAGACTCACACCGGACCTCCGTTGGTCCGTGGTTGGCTCATCAGCTTATTTGGCGAGGGCCGGGCGGCCCCGAAATCCTGAAGAACTGACGCAGCATGAAGGCCTCATTTACCGCTTTGTCTCGTCGGGACAACGGCATCGGTGGGAATTCAATCGCAGCGGCCGTGATTTCTTCGTGGATATGCCAGGCCGTATCGTCGTCAATGACCGTGCGTCGTTATTGTCGTTCGCCCGGCAGGGCTTAGGCCTTGCTTATGTGGCTGACATTGAGGCCGCTGACGATCTGGCTGAGGGACGTCTTGAGTCAGTATTGAGAGATTTTATCCAGCCGACCACCGGCGTATATCTTTATTTCCCGGCCAGAACACAGGCTCAGCCCAAGCTGCGTGCGTTTATTGATATGGCAAAGCGTAAAGGACTGGGAGCCGGGTAAGCGGGTTGTGTCCGCTAAAGTTTTCTCAGGAATAAATTACCTTGCGAGGATTATGGAGCCGAATTAGCTGTACTCCGGGCATAACGCAAGAGAGGAAGGAGATAGCAGAAATAGCTGACAGACTTACCAGGTATTTGCTGTGCCTTGTCATGCGGAAGGGGGGCTTTACAGGCAGGGATTAAAATACAGGATGCATCTGACGAGCCAGGTTGAACCCATGTCCAGGGAACGCGTAGCGCTTCTGGCAGGTAAGAATTTAATCCGCGTGAGTTCCCGACCAGATCCTGAGACTGCTGATTTGCTATGAGGTAGAGATGTGTTTAAAGGTATGGGTTCGTCTGCAGTGATTTTTTCTGATTATTGGAGCAGAAGAAAAGCAGATCATTAACTGGCCAGATCTGCTTTTAATTTACGCGTCAATTGCAGGATTTAATGATAAGACAACCTTACGCTTTGTCCCATCAGCGCCAGACATAGGGGGGGATAAATCTATCCCGGCATGCATCCAGATAATCCGACCACCACTGCATCATCGCTTTGCGGGCTTCAAGATGTGCGGCTTTATGGATATAGGCCGCCCGCACGCTGTTGCGCTCCTGGTGGCTCATCTGGCGTTCAACCGCATCCTGCGACCACTGGCCGGACTCCATCAGGGCGCTACAGGCCATCGTCCGGAAGCCGTGACCGCAGACATCCGTTTTGGTGTCATAACCCATCAGCCGCAGCGCTTTGTTGACCGTGTTTTCACACACTGGTTTATACGGATTATGGTCGCCGGGGAACACCAGTTCCAGATGGCCTGAAATCGCTTGAATTTGCTTCAGAACGTCGATGGCTTGCCGGGACAGCGGCACGATATGCGGCGTGCGCATTTTCGCGCCGCGCCCGGAGTAGCGGACGCCGGCAATCGCGTCGCGGGTGGCGGGAATGGTCCAGATCTTGTTTCTGAAATCAATTTCACTCCACCTTGCGAAACGCAGTTCGCTGGACCGGATAAACAGGTGCAGGGTGAGCAATACCGCCAGCCGGGTCAGTTCCCGGCCTTGCTGATAATCTTCAATACTCCCCAGCAGCTCAGACAGACGCTCCAGCGGCAGAGCCGGATAATGGCACCTGACCGGCGGAGCCGTTACGCCGACCAGATTCAGCGCCGGATTGCTTTCTACCCATCCCTGCTGAACCGCGTAACGCATAATGTTGCACAGGTGCTGGCGCGTGCGGGACGCAACTTCCAGCAAACCTTTTTCCTCAATACCTTTCAGCAGGGCAGTGAAGTGTCGGGTTTTCAGTTCCGTGATAGGCTGATTACCGATCGCCGGAAAAACATGATTGTTCAGGCTAGCAAGCAGGCGGGTGGCGTGGTTCTCCGACCATGTTGTGTTGCTTTTATGCCAGCTCAGCGCCACGGTCTTGAAACTCTTTTCTGGTGAACGAGCAGTTTTTTCAGCAGCACGCTGTTGCGCCGGGTTGATATTCTGCGCCAGCAGTTTGCGGATGCCGTCGCGCTGTTGCCGGGCATCGGTCAGAGAGACATCGGGATAAGCGCCTAAACTGAGGCGGGACTCTTTGCCATTGATACGATATTTGAGATACCAAAGACGTGAACCGCCGGGATTGACCAAAATGTATAGGCCATGAGAATCGGAAACTTTGAAGGGTTTAGCGGATGATTTTAAGTTGCGGATTTTCGAGTCGTTAAGAGACATTTGGGGGTCACTCCATAATCGAACCAACCTGACCCCAAATCTGACCACCAAATTCTCCCGATGCAGAGGGAAAATTGAAAACGCATCGGGAAGATTTTTCACGCTAACTTATTGAATCTGAATCACATAAGAATTCGCAAAGAGGCATGAAAACAAGAAATTGGCTCCTCTGACTGGACTCGAACCAGTGACATACGGATTAACAGTCCGCCGTTCTACCGACTGAACTACAGAGGAATTGTGTGAACGGCGGGAATCATAGCGGGCTACTGTGGGCATGTCAAAGGGGGATTGCACATTCTGCGATTGTTTGCTTGCAGAATGTGCAATCCGTTGAGTTTTGGCAGATTTACCCCTTGTTCACCTGCCGGAACTGCAGCTGATAGTGGTAATGGCCGGGGGGCAGCAGGTCATCCGGATGGACGCTTGGGCTCCATGAGTCGTCGCCGCCAACGCCCATGTGGTAACCATCCACATGCAGCCATACGCCGTCTTCCTCCTGCAGCAGGTGCTGGTGGCTGCAGGCCATGAGTTGGCGCAGGCTGTAGCGGCTAAGCGAAAAGTGGAAACGCCCGCTGATTTGCCAGGTGCCATACTGCAGGCGCCGGGTATCGCAACGCAGCCCGTTTTCACCGGGGAAGATATAAGGCGTATGCAACTGCGCTAACGGCAGCCGCCACAGGCCAAACTGCGCCGCCAGCTTACGGTCGGGGTAGTTTTCGTGTGGGCCCAGCCCCAGCCACTGCACCTGTAGCTGCACCTGCGCGAGTTGGGCGCACAGGCCGATCCTCGCCAGCGGCGGCAGGCAGGTGGCGCATTCAACATCAACGCTGACCGTTACCGTACCGTGGCTATCGAACAGCCACTGCTTCCGGCTTTGTAGCAGCGTTTGCCCGGTAACGCTGAAAGTATGCTCGCTGACCACGCGCACGCCATCGGCCAGCGTGTCCGCCTGCAAATGGGTACAGCAGGTTTCCAGTTGATACAGGCCGGCCTGCTTCCAACGTTCAACCCAGGCGTTGGGATCGATACGCTCCACTTCGCTGATGCCGATATCGTTATCCAGCGGCGCGCGGATAAAGCAGTCATGCAGCGGCGTCTGCAACAGTGGTTGATCATCCTGCCACCACTGTGCCAACTGGCCGCTGGCGCGCTCAAACTGCCAGCGTTGATTGCCGTAGGCTATGGCGATCTCGTGGTCGTTCTGCAGCCATTGCGGCACCTCGCCGACGGGTTCGGCTGGCGTGGTCAGCAGCGGGCGCGGCAACGGCCATTGATCCCAGGCACAGCGGTGATTGGCTTCCGCCCACATTGTGGCGTGCGGCTGCACCACTTCAACCTTCAGCCATAGCTCGCCAGGGCGTGGGATAACGGGCATGCGCTCCAGCAGAATAAATGTGGCGCTGCCTCGTGGGGGCAGGCTGAGTTCGATAACGCCGCTGGCGCGCTGTTCGCCGTCAAGCTCAATACACCACCTCAACTGCTCGTTGTCGGTAGTGCGGAACAGGTATTCGCTGGTGACGCTAAGCGCCAACCGTTGGGGATCAAGCGTGAACTGGAAAAACTGCTGGGCGCGCTGCGCTTCGAACAGCGCCGGGTGCGGCGTGCGATCGGGGAACACCAGCCCGTTAAGGCAAAACTGGCGATCGTTAGGTTTATCGCCAAAGTCGCCGCCATAGGCCCAATAAGCATTGCCGTTTTCATCATGGCGCGTCAGCGCCTGGTCAACCCAGTCCCAAACAAAGCCGCCCTGCAAGCGTGGATATTTGCGAAAGGCCTGCCAATAACGGGCAAAACCGCCCAGGCTATTGCCCATGGCATGGGCGTATTCGCACAGGATTAACGGGCGGTTTTCTCCCGGCAGGCCGATCCACTTACTAAGCGACCACTTGGGCACGGCAGGGAAGGGCTGATCCTGATCGACGCGGGCATACATCGGGCACACAATATCCGTGGCGGTGCTATTGGCGCCGCCGCCTTCATATTGCACCGGGCGGCTCGGATCCTGGCTTTTCACCCATTGATAGAGCGCATCATGGTTTGCGCCATGGCCGGATTCGTTACCCAATGACCAAATGATGATGCAAGGATGGTTGCGATCGCGCTGCACCATGCGCGTCACGCGTTCGCTCATTGCCGGCAGCCACTGCGGATCGTCCGCCAGGCGGCCCATCGGCTGCATGCCGTGGGTTTCAATGTTGGCTTCGTCCACCACGTACAGCCCATAGCGATCGCACAGCTTGTACCACAACGGGTGATTCGGGTAGTGCGAGCAGCGCACGGCGTTAAAATTGTGCTGCTTCATCAGCAGAATATCGTGGCGCATGGTGGCTTCATCCATCACCTGGCCATGTTCCGCGTGGTGCTCATGGCGATTGACGCCACGGATCAACAGCGGCTGGCCGTTTAGCGTCAACAGGCCGTTGCGGATTGCGATCTGGCGGAACCCCACGTCGTAGGCTTCCGCTTCCACCACCTGCCCGTCAGCACTTAGCAGGGCAACCACCGCACGGTACAGATGTGGCGTTTCGGCGCTCCACAGCAAGGGGGCGTCTACCGCCAGGCGCAGCGTGGCGCGGTCGTGATAGGCCCCGCGTTCATCAATCACCTCGCTGCCGAAGGGCTGCGTCAATGCCGCTAGCTGCGTATCATCGCGCCATAGCTGCACCTGCACCTGGTGGCCAGCCGGCTGCTGCGCCTGCACCTCGACAACCAGCTCCGCGCGCTGGAAACCGTCATACAGCGGTGTACTGATGCGAATATCACTCAGGTGGCAAGCGGGCTTATGCAGCAGGCTGACATCGCGGAAAATACCGCTCATGCGCCACATGTCCTGATCTTCCAGATAGCTGCCGTCGCACCAGCGCAGCACCATCACCGCCAGGCGGTTCTCGCCAGCGTGCAGGTAAGGGGTGAGATCGAACTCCGCCGGCAGGCGGCTGTCCTGTGAATAGCCGGCCCAGTGGCCGTTGCACCAGAGGTAAAACGCCGAATTCACGCCGTCGAAGATAATGCGCGTTTGCCCGGCGGCCAGCCAGGCTTCGTCGACGGTGAAGGTACGGGAATAGCAGCCGGTCGGGTTATCCTGCGGCACCCACGGCGGGTTAAGCGGGATCGGATATTTTACGTTGGTATAAATGGGCGCATCGAAGCCGGCGAGCTGCCAGTTGCCGGGAACGGCAATCGAATCGGCGCCGGCCAGATCCTGCTGCAACCAGCTTTCCGGCACCGCTTGCGGGCGGGGAAAGTAGCTAAAACGCCAGTTGCCGTTTAACAGGCGCCGGCTTGGGCTGGCAGCGTCGTGGCGGGCTGCGTCCGGATCGCGCCAACTGGCAAACGGGGGATGCGCCGCCAGGCGGCGGTAAGACGTGCAGGCCGGGTTTTGCCAGTCCTGGCGGGCGAGGATTTGCATCAGGGGCGAAGAGTCACACTGCATGGGAGCCTCATTAACGGTGCCATTGGCGCATAATTTGCGCCAGCATCGCTTCAGCCCTGATGTTTGTAAAGGTGGGTTGCACAGGAAAATGAACGCGATCACAGACTGATATTCCCAGTTGGGATCGCCAGCCCAAATAGAGCGCTGGCTGCTATTCCACGCCGGCTTCCCGCAACCAGGGCGGGTGGCGCAGCAAGGGCGTTACTCCTTGGCGGGGGCGTGATAAATACGCTGCGGGCGGCCGACTTTGCCGTAGATGATCTCGGCACTGAGCAGGTGGTTGCTGGCGCAAAACTCCAGATAGCGCCGGGCGGTGGTGCGGCTGATGCCGGTTTCCCGCGCCACGCTTTCTGCGGTGTGGCGGGTGGTCGGATCGGCGAACAGTTCACGCACTTTGATCAGCGTCAGTTCATCAATGCCGACCGGCAGCGCCAGTTGTTGCTCATGGCGGGCATAGGTGTTGAACATTTCATCAATCTGGCGCTGGTTAAAACGTTCTTTGTCTTTCAGCGCCAGGTGGCGCTGGCTGAAACGCTGTAGCGTCTGCGTTAGGCGATCGTAAGCCAGGGGCTTGATCAGGTAATCAAACACGCCGTAGCGCAGCGCTTCGGCCACGGTATCCATATCGCTGGCCGCGGTAATAAAAACGATGCCGCCGCCATAGCCGCTGAGCGCTAATTCGCGCAACAGTTCAATGCCCTGGCCATCGGGGAGGAAGTTATCCAGCAGGATCAGATCCGGCTTGAAGCGTGCGGTCATGGCGCGTGCCTGCGCCAAGTTGCCCGCCAGCCACACTTGCCGGCAGCCGCCGTTTTGCTTGATGAATTCCGCGTGCATCTCCGCCAACGGCGTTTCATCTTCCACGATCAAAATATTAAGCCATTCCATCATCCCTCCTGCAATGTGCTCATGCTAACCAAATGTACATCCAATTGTTAATGAATTGAATGATATCACGATAATAAACTCGATAAAAATAATTAAGTAAATAAAAACCATTAAATAACTTATTGACGTCGGTGGGTTTGTGAAATAGGTCAATAATCGTCTTCGTTTTTTGTCTATTCTGGTGCAACTCAATACACCGCCTGGCGATGTGCGTATTTTAATCTATCCTTTTCAAACTGTTATGTTGTGTTTTTATGTTGTTTGCTCTGGGTTGGTGTATTTTAAATGTTATCTTTTAGTTACTCAGAGAGTGAACCATGTTGGGCGATACCGTATTTAATCGGGTAAAACGTTCGGACCATAAGGCTATTTCAGAGATAAAAGCGTTCCTGCGTAATAATGACCTGAATATAGATACCACGGTCGAAATATTTATTACCGTGACGCAGAACGATAAATTGGTCGCCTGTGGCGGCATTGCCGACAACATTATCAAATGTGTCGCCATCAGCCCGGCGTTACGGGGCGAAGGGTTGGCGCTGACGCTGGCGACGGAGCTGGTGAATCTGGCCTATGAGCGCCATCACACCAAATTGTTTATCTACACCAAAACGCAAAACGAACATTTATTCCGGCAGTGCGGGTTTTATCCCATCGTCAGCGTGCCGGGGATTGTGGTGCTGATGGAAAACAGCCCATGCCGCCTGCGGCGCTACGCCGCCAAGTTGGCCACGCTGCGCCGCCCGGGGGGAAAAATCGGCAGCATCGTGATGAACGCCAACCCTTTCACCCGCGGCCATCAGTATTTGGTGCAGCAGGCCGCGGCCAGTTGCGATTGGTTGCATCTGTTCCTGGTGCGTGAAGACAATTCCCGCTTCCCGTATGCAGACCGGCGCGATCTGGTGCTGGAAGGGACGCGCGGTATCGCCAACCTCACGGTGCATGAAGGCTCGCAATACATTATCTCGCGCGCCACGTTTCCCTGCTATTTCATTAAGGATCAGGGCATTGCCGATGACTGCTACACCGAGATCGATCTGAAAATCTTCCGGCAGTATCTGGCGCCGGCGCTGGGTATCACCCACCGTTTTGTGGGCACCGAACCGTTTTGCGAAGTGACCGCCAAATACAACCGCGATATGCGCTACTGGCTGGAAACGCCAACGCTGCCCAGCCCACCGATCACCTTGGTGGAAATAGAACGTTTGCAACATGCGGGCGTGGCGATCTCCGCCTCCTGGGTACGCAAGCTGTTGGTCAGCGGCGATATCGATGCCATCGCGCCGCTGGTGCCGGCGGCGACTGAACATTATCTGCGGCGTTTGCTGGCACTGCGCCAAGCCAAACCCGCACCGCAAAAATTTGAATCTGCACAATCAGGTGAATGATGAAAATAATCAGAGAAGCAGTGGCCGGCACGCTGGAATCCAGTGATGTCATGGTGCGTATCGCGCCGGCAGAAGGCCAGGAACACGATCTGCTGATTGCCAGCAGCGTGGAGAAACAGTTTGGCGCCGCGATCCGCCGCACGCTGTTACAGGTGTTGCAACAGTACGGCGTGGAGCCGGTACAGGTGATCGTCGATGACAAAGGTGCGCTGGACTGCGTACTGCGCGCCCGGCTGGAAACCGCGTTGATGCGAGCCAGCGAAGCCGGCCAACTGCCATGGGAGGCGAAAAATGAAAACGCTGAATAAACAGCGCATGCGCCGCAGCATGCTGTTCGTGCCCGGCGCCAATGCCGCAATGGTCAGCAATTCCTTTATCTACCAGGCCGACTCGCTGATGTTCGATCTGGAAGACTCGGTGATCCTGCGTGAAAAAGACGCCGCCCGCCGGCTGGTTTATCACGCCTTGCAGCACCCGCTGTACCAGGAAGTGGAAACCATCGTGCGCGTGAATGCGCTGGATTCGGCCTATGGCCTGGACGATCTGCAGGCCGTGGTGCGCGGCGGGGCGGATATCGTGCGCCTGCCGAAAACCGACAGCGCCCAGGATGTGATCGACATGGAGCGGGAAATCGCCGCCATCGAAAAAGCGTGCGGCCGTCCGCTGGGCAGCACCGGCCTGTTGGCGGCGATAGAGTCCGCCGCCGGCATCACCAACGCGATTGCGATCGCCCATGCCTCGCCGCGCCTGATCGGTATTGCGCTGGGGGCGGAAGACTACGTGCGTAATCTGCGCACCGAGCGCTCGCCCGGCGGCGTGGAACTGCTGTTTGCCCGCTGCTCGCTGCTACAGGCGGCGCGCGCCGCCGGTATTCAGGCTTTCGATACCGTCTATTCCGATGCGAATAACGAAGCCGGCTTTCTGCAGGAAGCCCAGTTGATCAAACAGTTGGGCTTTGATGGCAAATCGCTGATCAACCCGCGCCAGATTGAGCTATTGCACAACCTGTATGCACCAACCGCGAAAGAAGTGGCGCATGCGCAGCGGGTGGTGGACGCCGCCGAAGCGGCCGAGAAAGAAGGGCGCGGCGTGGTATCGCTGAACGGCAAAATGGTGGATAGCCCGGTTATTGAACGTGCGCGGCTGGTGCTGGAACGCGCGGCCCTTTCCGGGGTGCGTGAAGAAACCAACCACACGGAGGAGGCCCAATGAAACAGCAACAACGCCTGGCAAACTGGAACAACAACGCCGATGTCCGGCTGTATCAGGAAGCCTCAAAGGCCAATCTACAGGCGGCGAAACCGCGCGGCATCAAACGCTGCGATTCGCTGCAGGAAGCCATCCGCCGCAGCGGCCTGCAAGACGGTATGACCATTTCCTTCCACCATGCTTTCCGCGGCGGCGATCTGACGTTGAACCAGGTGATGGCAGCGATTGCCGAGATGGGGTTCCGCAACCTGACGCTGGCATCCAGCTCGCTCAGCGATTGCCATGCGCCGTTGGTGGAACACATCCGCCACGGGGTGGTGAGCCGTATTTATACCTCCGGCCTGCGAGGCCCGCTGGCGGAAGAGATTTCGCGCGGCTTGTTGAAACAACCGGTGCAGATCCACTCCCACGGCGGCCGGGTCAACCTGATCACGTCCGGTGAGTTGAAAATAGACGTTGCCTTTCTTGGGGTGCCGAGCTGTGACGAATTCGGCAACGCCAATGGTTACAGCGGCGAGGCCTGCTGCGGCTCGCTGGGTTACGCACGCGTCGATGCCGAAAGCGCCGATAAAGTGGTGCTGCTGACCGAAGCCATCGTGCCTTACCCGCATCATCCCGCCAGCCTGATGCAGGACCAGGTGGATCTGATCGTGCAACTGGAACACGTGGGCGATGCCGACAAGATTGGGGCCGACGCCACGCGCATGACCTCTAACCCGCGCGAGCTGTTGATCGCCCGCCGCGCGGCGGAAGTGATTGCTGCTTCCGGTTACTTTACCGCCGGTTTCTCGCTGCAAACCGGCACCGGCGGCGCCTCGCTGGCGGTGACGCGCTTCCTGGAAGACAAAATGCGCGCGCGCGGCGTGCACGCGGCCTTCGCGTTGGGCGGCATTACGTCCACCATGGTGGCGCTGCATGAAAAAGGGCTGATCGGCAAGCTGCTGGATGTGCAGAGTTTCGATCGCGCCGCCGCTACCTCGCTGGCGCGCAACCCAAACCATATTGAAATCAGCGCGAATCAGTACGCCAACGTCAGTTCGAAAGGCGCCGCGGTCGATCGTCTGGATGTGGTGGTGCTCAGTGCGCTTGAAATCGACACCGGCTTCAACGTGAACGTGCTGACCGGCTCCGATGGTGTGATCCGCGGTGCCTCGGGCGGCCACTGCGACACCGCCGCCGCCGCGCGATTGGCGATTATCGTTGCACCACTGGTGCGCGGGCGTATCCCAACGCTGGTCGAAGAGGTCACCACCTGCGTGACGCCGGGCGCCAGTATCGACATTTTGGTTACCGATCACGGTATTGCCGTTAACCCGGCGCGGCCGGAGCTGGCGCAGCGCCTGCGCGATGGCGGGCTGAACGTGGTCAGTATCGAATGGCTGTACCAACGGGCGCTGTTGCTCACCGGCGAGCCGGAGCCGATTGCCTTTACCGACAACGTAGTCGCCGTGGTGCGCTACCGCGATGGCTCGGTGATCGACGTGGTGCACCAGGTGGCGGAATAGCCATGCATGCCGTCGCGCCAGAATTGGCGGCCAACCGCACCGTTTTGCTGCCGGAACTGCTTACCAGCCGTGAATGCCGGCAGGCTCGGCAGCAGGCATGGTTGGCTCGCCATCACACCACATTGTTGGTGCTGACGCTGGTCATGCCCGGGGCGATGAAAGATACCCCATTGTCGCGGCGCATATTCAATCTGGGCTGGCAGGCGTTGTTGCAGTTGTGCCGGCAGCAAGGCTGGCCATGTCCGCAGGCGGAAACCCTGGCGCTGCCCACCGGTAGTGAGGGCTACCTGGCAATCAACGCCGATGCGTTGCGGGTCAAGGATTGCGCCATGCAGTTGGAAGTGCGGCAGCCGATCGGCCGCCTGTGGGATATCGACGTGTTGACCCCAGAGGGGACGATCTTGTCGCGGGCCGATATCGGCCTGCCGGCGCGGCGCTGCCTGCTGTGCGCTCAACCGGCCAAGCTGTGCGCCCGCCAGCGCTCGCACAGTACGGATGAACTGCTGGCTGAAATGGAGAGGTTACTCAATGATGCGCTTGCAACCCGCTAGCCGGCCGCGTTACCAGCCGCCACCCGCCAACCCGTTTGCCCGCGCCGCCTTTCGGGCGCTGCTGGTTGAGGTCAACCTCACGCCCAAACCCGGGCTGGTGGACCGTGCCAACAACGGCGCACACCGTGATATGGATATTGGCCATTTCTACCGCAGCGCCAGGGCGATCGGCATCTGGTTGCCGCGTTTCATCAACCAAGGGCGCGAAGATGCCGCACTGCCGGCCACGGCGCTGCTGGCCCGCATTCGCCCGCTGGGCATGGCCTGCGAAAGCCACATGTTTCGCGCTACCGGCGGCATCAATACCCATAAAGGCAGCGTGTTTTCACTGGGGCTGCTGTGCAGCGCCTTTGGCCGTTTGCAGCAGCAACAGCGGCCCATCAGCGCCCAAACCCTGGGCGGCGAAGTGGCGGCGATGTGCCGTGGGCTGGTGGCGCGTGAACTCCAGTGCAACAACCGTGGGAAAACCGCTGGGCAACGGCTGTTTAGCGCCCACGGTATGAGCGGCGCGCGCGGTGAAGCGGAAGCGGGGTTTCCGCTGGTGATTAACGGCGCGTTGCCGCTTTTTCATCAACGGCTCCGCAGCGGCTGCGGCGAGCAGATCGCGCTGTTGGACAGCCTGCTGTGGCTGATGGCGCATAACGGCGATACCAACGTCGCCGCCCGCGGTGGGGTAGAGGCGCTGCTTTGGCTGCAAGATCACGCCGCTGATTTGCTGGCGCAGGGGGGCGCCGGCGCGGAGCACGGGATAGAACGGCTTCGGCAGTTTGATGCGGCCTGCATCGCGCGCAACCTCAGCCCCGGCGGCAGCGCCGATCTACTGATAATGACCTGGCTGCTGGCGCAACTCCCGCGATTGGAAGCAAAAGAATAATAACGTAGTTTTTAGGAGAGTACCCATGTCTGAAGTTCAAGAAAAGATCTGGAAAGCGATTGCGCCGCTTGCGGTGCTCGCCATCCTGTTATTGATCCCTGTGCCCGACGGGATGCCGCCGCAAGCCTGGCATTATTTCGCTATTTTCGTCGCCATGATTGTCGGCATGATCCTGGAGCCGATCCCGGCGACGGCGATCAGCTTTATCGCCGTCACCGTCAGCGTGCTCAGCGCTGATTGGGTCTTGTTCGGCGCCAATGAATTGGCCAACCCCAGTTTTAACGCCGGCAAAGAAGCGCTCAAATGGGGGCTGGCCGGTTTTTCCAGCACCACCGTTTGGTTGGTGTTCGGGGCGTTCATCTTCGCGCTGGGCTACGAGGCCACCGGGCTGGGGCGGCGGATTGCGCTGTTTCTGGTGAAGTTTATGGGCAAGCGCACCCTGACGCTCGGCTATGCCGTGGTGATTATCGATATCCTGCTGGCGCCGTTTACCCCGTCTAACACCGCACGCACCGGCGGCACCGTGTTCCCGGTGGTGAAAAACCTGCCGCCGCTGTTCGATTCCTTCCCGAACGATCCTTCCGCCCGCCGTATCGGCAGCTACCTGATGTGGATGATGATCGTGGGCACCAGCATCAGTTCCTCAATGTTTGTTACCGGTGCTGCGCCCAACGTGTTGGGCATCGAGTTTGTCAGCAAGATAGCCGGCATTCATATCAGTTGGATGCAATGGTTCCTGGCCTTTCTGCCGGTGGGCCTGTTGCTGTTGATTGTCGCGCCGCTGCTCTCTTATTACCTGTACAAACCAGGCGTCACACACAGCAGCGAAGTGGCCGCCTGGGCCAAGGTGGCGTTGAGTGAAATGGGCGCCTTAAGCACCAAAGAACGCACCTTGATCGGCCTGGTGCTGCTTAGCCTGTGCCTGTGGGTGTTTGGCGGCTCGGTGCTGGATGCCACCACCGTCTGCCTGTTGGCGGTGTCGTTAATGTTGGCGCTGCACGTGGTTTCCTGGAAGGACATCACCAAATACTCCAGCGCCTGGAATACCCTGGTGAACCTGGCAACGCTGGTGGTGATGGCCAACGGCCTGACGCGTTCTGGCTTTATCGACTGGTTCGCCGGCACCATGAGCACGCACCTGGATGGCTTTTCACCCAAAATGACCGTGGCGGCGTTGGTGCTGGTGTTTTACTTCGCGCACTACCTGTTCGCCAGCCTGTCGGCACACACCGCCACCTTGCTGCCGGTGATCCTGGCCGTGGGGAAAGGGTTGCCCGGCGTGCCGATGGAACAGCTTGCCATTCTGTTGGTGCTGTCGATCGGCATCATGGGCGTGCTCACGCCGTATGCCACCGGCCCGGGGGTGATCATCTATGGCTGCGGCTACGTGAAGTCGAAAGACTATTGGCGCCTGGGCGGTATTCTCGGCGTGGTCTATATCGCGGCGTTGCTGCTGGTGGGCTGGCCGATTATCAGCCTGTGGTATTAATCCTGATTCAGCGGCCCGGTTCCGGGCCGTTTCTCATTCCGATAAAGTGAACCCTGTCACTTTTCCTTCGTGATTTCTTGCCATAGTAGGCTATTCCCCAAAGCGATATGCGTTAACCTGTGATGTCACCCGATTCAAGGAGATAAGGGTATGAGAGCGAAAGTTTTATCGTTGTGTTTGCCGTTACTGTTCAGCGGCACGGTGCTGGCGGTCCCCAATGGCTACCAGTTGCAGCAGGTGCTGGTCGTGAGCCGGCACAACCTGCGGGCACCGTTGGCCAATAACGGCAGCGTGCTGGCGCAGGCCACGCCGCTCGCCTGGCCGCAATGGGAAACGCCGGGCGGCTTTCTGACCACCAAAGGCGGGGTGTTGGAAGTGTATATGGGGCACTACTTCAACGCCTGGCTGCAGCAGGCCGGCTTGCTGCCCCAGCAGGGGTGCCCGGATAAGGGCAGCGTTTATGTCTATGCCAACAGCCTGCAACGCACGGTTGCCACCGCGCAGTTTTTCACTAACGGCGCCTTCCCCGGTTGTGACGTGGCCGTTCATCACCGCGAACCGTTGGGGGAGATGGATCCGGCCTTCAACCCGATCATCACCGATAGCAGCCCTGAATTTAATCGCCAGGCGCTGGCTGCCATGCATGCCCGGCTGGCGGCGTTGCAGCTCACCCCGGCTTACCAACAGTTGGCCGAACTGATCCACTACCGTGATTCCGCCGCCTGCAAAACGGATAAACAATGCGATCTGGCGAAAGGCGATAACGTGATGAGCGCAGTGCCGGGCAAAGAGCCGGGCGTCGCCGGGCCGTTGCGGGTGGGTAACTCGCTGGTGGATGCCTTTATGCTGCAGTATTACCAAGGGCTTCCGTTACAGGATGTGGCCTGGGGCAAGATCACCACGCCGCAGCAGTGGCAGCAGTTAACCCAGTTGAAGGAAGGCTATCAGGACGTGCTCTTCACGCCGGCGGTGGTGGCGCAAAACGTGGCTAAGCCGCTACTGCGCTACATCAATAAAGCGCTGGTGGAGCCTGGCGCAGCCAGCGCCAAACTGACCGTATTGGTCGGCCATGATTCCAACATCGCTTCGCTGCTGTCGGCGTTGAAGTTCAAACCTTACCAATTGCCGCAGCAGTACGAGAAAACCCCGATCGGCGGCAAAGTGGTATTCCAGCGCTGGCATGACGCTGAAAAAGGGCAGGACTGGCTGAAGGTGGAATACGTTTACCCCTCCACCGAGCAGTTGCGCAATACGGATGTGCTGACGCTGGCCAACCCGCCACAGCGCGTTACGCTGGCGATTGAAGGCTGCCCGGCGGATCAAAACGGTTTTTGCCCGTGGCAAGATTTTGAAAAATTGATGCGTGAACGGCTGTAATCAGCCTGCGGCCAGGGAAGGCCGCGTTGGCTGAACATTTCCGCGCTGGCGGCAAGGCCGGCCAATCCTATACACTTTCCTGATTGCCAACCCATATTGGACGTTACGTGCTCTCTGAATTTCTGACACCTATTGAATGGCTTGCCATTGGCGGCTACCCGGGGCGCATCGGCCGCTGCCGTTTTGAGCTTCACCGTTATCAGGATGCCTTGTTTAGCGCTGCGGCGATCCCGTTTCCCGAACATCTCACCCCGACGGTGCCAAAGCGCCGCGCCGAATTTCTGGCCGGGCGCCACCTGGCGCGCCAGGTGCTGGCGGCGCTGGGGCATGATGGGGTCATTGTGGCGCGCGGCGACGATCGGGCGCCGATCTGGCCGCCGGGCGTCGCCGGGGCGTTGAGCCACAATAGCGATACCGCGTTGTGCGCCGCGCATCACGAGCCGGGGTTAGGCGGCGTGGGGCTGGATGTGGAAACGCTGCTGGCGCCCGAACGGGCCGAAGCGCTGTGGGAAGGCATCGTTGGGGGCGCGGAGTATGCCTGGCTTTGTGAGCAGCCCATGGCCTTCAATGCGTTGCTGACGCTGGTATTTTCCGCCAAGGAAAGTCTGTTCAAAGCGCTGTACCCGCAGGTGCGCCGCTATTTTGATTTCCACGCCGCCCGGCTGGTGGCGCTCGATTGCGCCGGGCAGCGCTTTGAACTTGAGCTGTTGGAGACGCTGACCGCGCACTGCCTTGCCGGGCGGCGCTTCACCGGGCACTTTTTTATTGATGGTGACAACGTAACTACATTTATTTACTTATAAATCAATAAATAATACGGTTGTTTGGTCATGACTGGACAAACCGTGAACGATGGCTACAATAACTACTGTTTAAATAAACAGGTATTGATGATGACCATCGATCTTTTTGAAGATGCCTTGCCGCCGCCGTGGCGCGAAGAGATTGCCCCCGGCGCCGTGGTGCTGCACGGCTTCGTGCGTGAACACGGCCCCGAGCTGCTGGCGGCGGTGCACAGCGTGGTGGCGAAGGTGCCGTGGCGCCATATGACCACGCCGGGCGGCTATACCATGTCGGTGGCGATGAGCTGGTGCGGCAACGGCTGGAGCAGCGACAGCCGCGGCTACCGCTATTCAGAACGTGATTCCCGTAGCGGCAAACAGTGGCCGCCGATCCCGGCCATCCTGATGGCGCTGGCGGATGAAGCCGCATTGCAGGCCGGGTTTGGTCATTACGTGCCGGATTCCTGCCTGATGAACCGCTACGATCCGGGCAGCAAATTGTCGCTGCATCAGGATAAGGACGAGCGCGATTTCAACGCGCCGATTGTTTCTGTGTCGCTCGGGTTGCCAGCGGTGTTTTTATTCGGCGGCTTGCAGCGCAGCGACAGGGCGCAACGTATCCCGTTGGCGCACGGCGACGTGGTGGTGTGGGGCGGGCCTTCGCGGCTGAACTTTCACGGCATTCAGCCGATCAAGGAAGGCTACCATTCCCTGGTGGGACCGCACCGCATCAACATTACGTTGCGCAAGGCGCTTTGAGCCGGGGCTCTTATATCAGCGCGGTAAAAATGAAGCAGGGCCAACGGGTGGTGCACTATGGCTTGGCGTAGCGGCACGGCATTCGCTACAACTGCCACACGGCCTCACGCACGTTAATCGCCCTCGGCAGCAGGCCGAGCGCATAGAAACGATCAGCGATGACCTGCTGTTCACGGATCACTTGCCAATCCATCCCCCGGGTTTCATGGTTGCGGCGCGCCAGCGCTTGCGCCAGTGACGCCGGTGGCAATCCCAATTCGCTGGAGAGATAACGCGCCGCCTCTTCGGGCTGCGCGGCGATGTATCGCCCGGTGCTTTGCAGCGCTTCGATAATCTGCCGCAGCAGATCGCCGCTGTGCTGTGCAAAGTCGCGCCGCGCCAGATAAAACTGTTGGTTCAGCACGCGCTGGCTGCCGTCGGCGATCACGCGCATGGTGCCGGAGCGCTGGGCATCGCTGAGCAGCGGATCCCACATCATCCAGGCATCAACCGCCAGATGATCGGTGGCGGCCAGCGGATATTTGGGCGGCGCATAGACAATGCGCACATCACTGCTGCTTAGCCCATGCTCATCAAGTATTTGCAGCAGCAGGTAGTGGACGTTCGATCCTTTGTTTACCGCAATACGTTTGCCGCGCAGATCGGCCGCGCTGTGGATCGGGCTGTCGTTGGTCACCACCATCGCCACGCTTTGCGGCGCCGGTGGTTCATAGGCCACATACACCATGGTGTTGCTCTGCGCCTGGGCAAACAGCGGCGGCACCTCGCCGGTGGTGCCAAAATCAATTTCATCGTTGTTCAACGCATGCAGCAACTGCGGCCCGGCGGGGAACTCGCTCCACAAAATGCTGATTTGCTGATTGGCGAACTGTTGCTCCAGGCTTTGCCGCGCCTTGAGGATGCCCAGATTGCCGAATTTCTGGTAGCCAATGCGGATCTCCCGTTCCAGCGTCGTAGCCTGTGCGCCCGGCAGCCGGCTGATGGCCTGCGCTTCACGCCGCCGGCCCTTAATCAGCCCCTGATGCGCCAAATGGGTGCGCAGCGTGTTGCGGCTAATGCCGAGCAGGGCGGCCGCCTGCATCTGGTTACCGGCGCTGGCTTCAAAGGCGCTGCGCACCAACGAATCGATAACCCGCTGGTACAGCTGCGGCGTGTTGGCCTGTAACTGCTGGCGCAAAAAGGTTTCCAGCGCGTCATCGCCAAAGGCGCCGCCTTCCTGCAGGTTTTGCGTCAACCGCAGTTGCTGCGGGCGAATCAACGGCTCTTTGCTCAATAGCACCGCGTTATGCAGCGTGTTTTCCAGTTCGCGCACATTGCCGGGCCAGTGATAATCCAGCAAGGCCTGCAGCGTTTCCGGCGCCAGCTTCAACTGTGGGCGCCCCAAGCGCCGCGCATACAGCGAAAGGAAGTGGTTGGCCAACACCGGGATGTCATCCCGCCGCTGGCGCAGCGGCGGCAGTGTCACAGCCGCCACGTTGAGCCGGTAGTAGAGATCTTCGCGGAACTGGCGCTCACGGATCGCGTTGGCCAGATCGACATGGGTAGCGGCGATCACCCGAACGTCCACCTTGATCGCCTTGCGTGAGCCGACGCGGGTAATTTCCCGTTCCTGCAGCACGCGCAGCAGTTTCACCTGCAATTGCAGGCTCAATTCGCCGATCTCATCAAGCAACAGCGTGCCCCCTTCGGCCGCTTCGAACCAACCCTGGTGCGTTTGCGTGGCGCCGGTAAAGGCGCCTTTTTCGTGGCCGAACAGTTCAGCTTCCGCCAGGCTTTCGGTCAGCGCGCCGCAGTTCACCGCCAGGAAAGGTTGGTGCCGGCGCGGGCTGTTATGGTGCAGATAGCGCGCCACCACTTCTTTACCGGTGCCGGTTTCCCCGATGATCAGCACCGTGGCGTCCGTGGGCGCCAGGCGGTCCAGCACGCTCTGGAACGCGATGGAGGCCGGGTCAATCAGGATCGGGCTGTCAGAAGCGTAAGGCTGTGGATTATGCATGGGGTTACTCCGGTCTTCCCAGTGGCGTGGCAAACGCCGCTATCTTAGCGTGGCGGCGGCAGGGTGACGATAGGGCCCAGGCGCCGCTGTGTTGCATTTGCAACGTTGTGCCCACAGCAACTGTTGCATTTGCAGCAGTATTGTCTAACGCGGATTTATCTAATTAATTGATAATTAATGTATTTAACCTTTTTGCACATTGGCACGCATTCTGCTAACAGGTTTATAACCAAACGATATCTTTCTATAGATAAAAACTGATAATAGTTATATAGGAAACGCATAATGAGTGACGCCAAACAGGAAAATATCAACGTCTTCTGGTTTTTGCCCACCCATGGCGATGGCCGCTATCTGGGCACCGCGAAAGGGGGCCGGCCGGTTGATTTGGCTTATCTGCAACAGGTGGCGCTGGCCGCCGACAACCTGGGCTATTACGGTGTGCTAATCCCTACCGGCAAAAGCTGTGAGGACTCCTGGTTGGTGGCGGCAGCGCTGGCGCCGTTGACCCGGCGCCTGCGTTTTCTGGTGGCGGTGCGCCCAGGCTTGCAGCCGCCAAGCCTGGCTGCGCGCATGGCGGCCACGCTGGATCGCCTGTCGGAAGGGCGCTTGCTGATCAATGTGGTCACCGGCGGCGATCCGGTGGAAAACAAGGGCGACGGCATTTTCCTTAGCCATGCCGAGCGTTATGCCGTCACCCAGGAATTCCTGCAGGTGTATCAGCGCCTGTTGGCGGGTGAAAAGGTCGATTTCATCGGCGAGCATATTCATGTTGAAGGTGCCGAGGTGCTGTTCCCTCCGGTGCAGGAAAATGGGCCGCCGCTCTATTTCGGCGGCTCGTCGCCAGAGGCCATCGACATCGCGGCGCAACAGATTGACACCTATCTCACCTGGGGGGAGCCGGTGGATCTGGTGGCGGAAAAACTGGCGGTGGTGCGCCAGCGTGCCGAACAGGCCGGGCGCCGCCTGGATTACGGTATTCGCCTGCACGTGATTGTGCGTGAAACCGAAGAGGAGGCCTGGGCTGCGGCCGATCGACTGATCGCCCACCTGGATGACGACACCATCGCCGCCGCACAGAAGATTTTCTCGCGTATGGATTCCACCGGCCAACAACGCATGAGCGCGCTGCACGGCGGTTCGCGCGACGGCCTGCGCATTGGGCCAAACCTGTGGGCCGGCGTTGGGCTGGTGCGCGGCGGCGCCGGCACCGCGCTGGTTGGCAACCCACAGCAGGTGGCCGAACGCATTCGCGAATACCAAGCGCTCGGTATCACTAACTTTATCTTCTCCGGGTACCCGCATCTGGAAGAAGCCCATCGCTTTGCCGAACTGGTGATGCCGCTGTTGCCGCTGGCGCACCCGGCAGGCTACGGCGCCAATACGGTGAATACCGGCCCGTTTGGCGAAACCATCGGCGGCGATCGTCGCCCAGGCAAAGCGGCTAGCGCCAGCTAAATCCAACAGCAACCGGAGGTCGCCATGACGTCACAACAAGCACGCCAACCGATTCAATTTGCCTACTGGGTTCCTAACGTATCCGGTGGGCTGGTGGTCAGCAAAATCCCCCAGCGCACCCACTGGGATCAGCATTACAACCGCAAGCTGGCGCAGATTGCCGAACGCGCCGGGTTTGATTATGCCCTGACGCAGATCCGTTTTACGGCGGGCTATGGCGCTGACAACCAGCATGAATCGGTGTCGTTTTCACAGGATTTGCTCGCGGCCACCGAGCGCCTGAAAGTGATCGCCGCACTGTTGCCTGGCCCGTGGAACCCGACGCTTGCGGCGAAACAGATCGCCACCATCAGCCACCTTTCGGATGCGCGCATCGCGGTGAACATCGTCAGCGGTTGGTTCCGCGGGGAGTTCAAGGCGGTGGGCGAGCCGTGGCTGGATCACGAAGAGCGTTATCTGCGTTCTGAAGAATTTATCCGCTGCCTGCAGGGGATCTGGCGTGAGCCGAGCTTTACCTTCGCTGGCGATTTTTACCGTTTCCGCGACTATTCGTTAAAGCCCAAACCGCTCGATCCGCTGCCGGAGATCTTCCAGGGCGGCAGTTCCCGCGCGGCCCGCGATATGGCGGCGCGCGTTTCCGACTGGTACTTCACCAACGGCAATACGGTGGAAGGCATCCGCGAACAGGTGGCGGATATTCAGCACAAGGCGGCGGCCAACCAGCACCAGGTGCGGATCGGCGTTAACGGCTTTGTGATTGCCCGCGACAGTGAACAGCAGGCCAAGGCGGTGTTGCAGGATATTCTGCAACAGGCCGATCCGGAGGCGGTAAAAGGCTTCCACCACGAAGTGCAGAACGCCGGCAATGCGTCACCGGAGAAACAGGGCAACTGGGCGCAATCTACGTTCGAAGACCTGGTGCAATACAACGACGGTTTTAAAACCAACCTGATCGGCACCCCGCAGCAGATTGCTGAACGTATTATCGCCTATAAACAGGCCGGTGTGGATCTGATGCTGCTTGGTTTCCTGCACTTCCAGGAAGAGGTGGAGTATTTCGGCCGGGAAATCATCCCGCTGGTGCGCGAACTGGAGCGGCAGCAAACGCCGGAGTTGACCCATGGCTGAACCACAGATCCCGCACGTGGTGATCATCGGCGGCGGCTTTAGCGGTACCGCGCTGGCGATCCATTTGGCGCGCCAGGCCAGCGCGCCGTTGCGGGTTACGGTGATTGAGCCGCGCGCGCAACTGGCGCAGGGTGTGGCTTATTCCACCACCGAGCCGGCGCACCGCATCAATGTGCCGGCCGTACGCATGCAATTGTCTGGCGATGAGGCGGGGGATTTTGACCGCTGGTATCGCCGGCAGCCCGAGTTTGAGCAAGATCGCGCCGCGCAATGGATTGACGGGCAGGTGTACCCACAGCGCGGCGCGTTTGGCCGCTATATCGCCGCCAGGTTTGCCGAAGCCGCGCAGCATGGCCCGGCGCAGCTACGGCATGTACGCGATCGCGCCGTGGCGTTGGTGGACGGCGTGGTAACAACCGCCAATGGCGCACGTTTTCGCGCGGATGCGGTAGCACTGGCGGTGAGCCATCCGCCGCCGGCGCTGCCTGGCTTATTGGCCGGTGAACTGGCCCGGCATCCGGCGCTGATCGCCAACCCCTGGCAGGCCGGCGCTTTCGCGCAGGTGGGGGCAATGGAACGCGTGGCGATCATGGGCACTGGGCTGACCATGGCGGACGCCGTGGCCATGCTGCATGCCCAAGGGCACCGCGGGCCGCTGCTGGCGTTCTCGCGCCGTGGGCTATTGCCGCGGCCGAACGTCACCGGCGAGTATGCCCCTTGGCCGCTGGATTACGAGGGGGACAACCCCGGCTCGTTGCGCTACTGGCTGGGCCGCGTGCGCCAGGCCGTGGCAGCGGCCGCGTGCCAGCAGGTGCCCTGGCAAGCGGTGTTGGACGATGTTCGCGCCAATGGTCAACGGCTGTGGCAGCAGTTGCCGCAGACCGAACAGCGGCGCTTCCTGCGCCATTTGCGCAGTTGGTGGGATGTACACCGCTACCGTATCGCCCCCCAGGTGCACCAGGTGCTGGATGAAAAACGCCAGCGCGGTGAGTTGCGGGTGATCGCCGCCCGTTTGCAGGCGGCCGAGAGCCAGGGCGATACCCTGGCGCTGCGGTTGGCGCGGCGTGACGGCACGCAGGAAGCCGTCACGGTGGATCGACTGATCGTCACGACCGGCCCGGCGCATGCCGGGTTGCTGGAGAGTCAGCCGCTGTTGCAGCAACTGGCCGCCAGCGGCGCGCTACAGGCTGATTCGCTCGGGCTGGGCATTCTGGTGAACGCCGATTCGGCGGCGCTGGGCGCCGACGGTAACGCCAACCCGCGCCTGCGGGTGGTGGGGCCAGCCGCACGTGGGCGCTTTGGCGAGCTGATGGGCCTGCCGCAGGTGGCCGATCACGCACAGGCCGTCGCTAGCCAGCTATTGGCCACGCTGTTGGCCGCATCCCCCGCGGCGGCGCGATGTCCCCCTTTGATGCTGAATACGGATTAGGCCGGGCTTTGCCTGCACGGCTCTGCCGGCCCCATACCCCAATAGATAACGAGATAATTGCGATAAGCCTGCCGGGCTTGGCCCCGGCGCGCGATCGCATTGGAGAGCGCTATGTCATCGCAACGTGAAATTCGTCTGAATGCATTTGATATGAACTGTGTTGGCCACCAATCGCCGGGGCTGTGGACGCACCCGCGCGATCGCTCCTGGCAGTATAAGGATTTGGAATACTGGACCGATCTGGCGCGTTTACTGGAACGCGGAAAATTCGACGGGCTGTTCATCGCCGACGTGCTGGGGATCTACGACGTACTGGATGGCAACGGCGACGCCGCCATTCGCCAGGCGACGCAGGTGCCGGTTAACGATCCGCTGGCGCTGGTGACGCCAATGGCGCTGGTCACCGAGCACCTGGGCTTTGGCCTGACCGCCTCGCTGTCTTTTGAGCACCCGTATCCGTTCGCCCGTCGGCTGTCGACGCTGGACCATCTGACCAAGGGGCGCGTTGGCTGGAACATCGTCACCTCCTATCTGGAGAGCGGCGCGCGCAATATCGGCCAGCAGGCGCAGACCGACCACGACGCGCGCTATGACTACGCCGATGAATATCTGCAAGTGATTTACAAGCTGCTGGAAGGCAGTTGGGAAGACGGGGCGATCCTGCGCGATCGCGAACGGGGGATTTTCAGCGATCCGGCCAAAGTGCACCCGATCAACCATCAAGGGCAGTTTTTCCAGGTGCCGGGCATTCACCTGTGCGAGCCTTCGCCGCAGCGCACGCCGGTGCTGTATCAGGCAGGCGCCTCCAACCGCGGCAAGCAGTTTGCCGCCGAGCATGCCGAGTGCGTATTCGTCGCCTCACCGTCGAAGGTGTTGCTGAAAAAGACCGTGGCGGACATTCGCCGCCGCACCGCCGAAGCCGGGCGCGATCCGCGCAGCGTACTGATCTTCAACCTGCAAACGGTGATTGTGGGGGAAACCGATCGACAGGCGCAGGCCAAGTGGCAGGAATACAAGTCATACGTCAGCTATGAAGGCGCGCTGGCGCTGGTCTCCGGCTGGACCGGCATCGATTTTGGCCAATACCAGCCGAATCAAGTGCTGAAGCATTTGCACACCAACGCCATCCAGTCGGCGGTGGAAACCTTCTCCACCGCCGATCCCGATCGCCAATGGACGGTGGAAGCGTTGGCCGACTGGGTGGGGATCGGCGGCTTCGGCCCGCTGCTGGTGGGCAGCGCGCAGACGGTCGCCGATGAGTTGCAGGCATGGGTAGAGGAAACCGACGTCGACGGCTTTAATCTGGCCTATGCGGTCACCCACGAAACCTTTACCGATGTGGTGGAACTGTTGATCCCCGAATTGCAAAAGCGCGGCGTGTTCAAGCAGGACTATGCCCCCGGCACGCTGCGGGAAAAATTGTTCAACCAGGGGCCACGGCTGGCATTGCCGCATCCGGGGGCCGGCTACCGTTGGGCACAAGCGGAATCCCCCTTGGCCGCCGTTGCCGGCAAGTGAGGGGCCGATGATCGAAATTGACGATTTACATAAACACTACCGCGCCCCGAACGGCGAGCAGATCCCGGTGCTAAAGGGCATCTCGCTGCAGGTGCCGGCGGGTTCCATTACGGCGGTGGTCGGCCCCAGCGGCGCCGGCAAATCAACGCTGGCCAAGTGCATTAGCCTGCTGGAAAAGCCCAGCGCCGGCAGTATCCGCGTTAACGGCCAGGATCTGTCGCGCCTGTCGGGGGAAGCGTTGCGCCGCGAGCGGCGGGCGATCGGCACGGTATTCCAGTCTTCGGCGCTGCTGCAACGCAAAACGGCCTGGCAAAACATCGCTCTGCCGTTGGCATATCTTGGTGTGGTGCCGCGCGATATCGACCAACGCGTCAAGACGCTGCTGGCGGCGGTGGGGTTGGCGGATAAGGCCAATTTTTACCCTGCGCAGCTTTCCGGCGGCCAACGCCAACGGGTGGGCATCGCGCGGGCGCTGGCGCTGCGGCCCTCGGTGCTGCTGGCCGATGAGGCGACCTCCGGGCTGGATCCCGAAGCCACGGCGGCCATTCTGAACCTGCTTAAGCAACTGCGTGACGAGTACGGCCTGTCGATCATCCTGATCACCCATGAAATGGATGCGGTGCGCAACGCTGCCGATGCGGTGGCGGAGATCCGCAACGGCGCCATTGTGCAGCAGGGGCCGGTGCGCGAGCTGCTGGCTTCGCCGGATTCGTTGCTGGGCAGCCAACTGTTCCCGCTGCAGGCGCTGCCGGTGGCGGATGCGCTGCGTCTGCAGGTGACCTATTCGGCCGAGCAGACGGTGGCCACCGATTGGATCAGCCGCATCAGCCAGCAATTCAACCTGCACATCGATCTGCTCGGCGGCCACGTGGAGATGGTGGGCGGCCAACTGGCCGGGCGGTTGGAGATCGCCGTGCGCTATGGCGCGGGCCAGCCGGCGCTGGATGAACTGCGCGCGGCACTGCTGCGGCTTGGGGTGATTACCACGGTGTTGCAACAGCCGGCGGCGCTGCGGGAGGCGGTATGAAAAGCGTTGACGATAGCGTACTGAGCCAGGACACGCCCTGGAACCAGATTCACCATTTGTTGCTGCCCGCCTACGGAGAAACCTGGCTGATGGTGGGCATCGTCATGCTGTTTGTGGTGACCTTCGGCGGGCTGGTGGGTGTGGTGCTGTTCAACACTGCCCCGCGCGGCCTGTTCCCCAGGCCGGCGCTGCACCGCACGCTAAGCTGGCTGGTGAATATGGGCCGCTCGCTGCCGTTTCTGGTGCTGATGGCGGCGATCATTCCGTTCACCTACTGGCTGACCGGCACCACCATCGGCATCCCGGCGGCGGTGATCCCGATGATTGTCGCCGGCGTGCCGTTTTTTGGCCGGCTGGTGGAAAACGCCCTGCGTGAGCTGCCTGCAGATGTCACCGCGGTGGGGCTGGTGTCCGGCGGCTCCCACTGGCAGATCATCGTGCATGCCCAGTTGAGCGAAGCCCTACCGGCGATTGTCGCCGCCATCACGTTGAATGTGATTTCGATGATTGAGTACTCGGCGATCGCCGGCACCATCGGCGCAGGCGGCATAGGCTATCTGGCCGTGGTCTACGGCTACCAGCGTTTCGATAACCACATCATGATCGCCACCATTGTGGTGCTGATTGCCACGATCCAACTGATTCAATTTATCGGCGATCGCCTGGTCGCCGCGTTACGTCCCCATCAGGAAACCCGTTAACTATGTCAAATCACGAGTTTGAGATTCGTAAGAAAAAGCGCTGGCCGTTGCCGCTGGCGATTGTCGTGCTGCTGATTGCGGCGGCGGCAGTGTGGTATTTCACTACCGGCAAGAGCCAGGCGGTGCAGTTCGGCACCACGCTGAAGGTGCATTATGAGCCGGCGATGGCCGGGGAACAGCGCGTGATTCAATACGTTGGCGAGCATATCGCACCGGATTACGGCATCAAGCTGGAAGCGGTTGGCTTGCAAGACCCGGTGCAGGCGGACCGGGCGGTGGCGCAAGGGCAATATGCCGCCACCATTTACCAACACCAGTGGTGGCTGAAACAGGTGGTGGATGCCAACGGCTTCAAATTGACGCCAACGCAGCCGGTGTTCCAATGGGCGTTCGGCATTTATTCGGATCGTTACCCTTCGATAGACGCGTTGCCCGACGGTGCCGAGATTGTGGTGCCGAACGACGGCGCTAACCAGGGCCAGGCGCTGTGGCTGCTGCAGCGTATTGGGCTGATTGGGCTGGATCCCACCATCGAACCCCGCACTGCCAAGCTGAAAGACATCACCGTCAATAAGCGCAACTTCAACTTTAAGGAGCTGGATCTGCTGACCATGCCGCGTGCGCTGAATTCGGTGGATGCCGCCATTGGTTATGTTTCGCAGTTTGACGCGGGCAAAGTGCCGCGCGAGAAGGGGATTTTGTTCCCACCGGCGCCGAAGACCTTCGCCTCGCAGTTGGTGATTGGCACGCCGTACCTGGAAGACGCCAATATCAAGAAACTGCAGCAGGCCTTTGCCGATCCGCGCGTGCAGCAATACCTGCAGCAAACGGACGATCCTTTGGTGAAAGGGGTTTTGGTACCGGTATCGGCGGAGTAACCCTCTGTATTCACCCAGGTGGATGCGCAGTGCCGGCGGCGGCCACAGCGCTGCACCTGAAAGCGTTTGGCCGGCCCAATCAATGTGGCTAACAGCACCGGATTAACCCAGGTTAACCCGGTGCTCGCGTTACGTAGTGTTTTTAAATTAACTTATTGATATTTAATATTTTTATAGCGATTTTTGTTGTTTGTGCAGCGCCCCGGTTGGTTCTATAACAAGAACACCTGCACAAAATAATTAGAGGTCGTTATGAGTACGTTGAATATCGATACGGCAGCGCCGCTGTCCACACCGATTGGATCGGTGAGCGATGTGGCGCGCTTAATCAATCAACGCAGTGATAAGAACAGCCACGCGCGTATGATTGTCCTGCTGGCGTTGGGCGGCGTTTTTCTTGACGCCTATGACCTGACCACGCTGTCTTACGGCATTGATGACGTGGTGCGCGAGTTCAGCCTTAGCCCGCTGCTGACTGGCGTGGTGACGTCTTCGATTATGGTGGGAACCATCATCGGTAACCTGGTCGGCGGCTGGCTGACGGATAAGTATGGCCGCTATCAGGTGTTTATGGCGGATATGCTGTTTTTTGTGGTATCGGCGATTGCCGCCGGGCTGGCGCCCAACGTTTGGGTGCTGATCGGCGCACGCTTTCTGATGGGGATCGGGGTGGGGATCGATCTGCCGGTTGCCATGGCCTACCTGGCGGAGTTTTCCAAGTTTACCGGCCAGGGCAACAAAGCGGCGCGGCTGGCCGCCTGGTGCCCGATGTGGTACGCGGCTTCCTCGGTGTGCTTCCTGATTATCTTTGCGCTCTACTTTTTGTTACCCGCGCAGCACATCGATTGGCTCTGGCGCGCGTCACTTTTGTTCGGCGCGGTACCGGCGCTGCTGATTATCATGGTACGCCGGCGCTTTATGAACGAATCGCCGCTGTGGGCCGCCAATCAGGGCGACTTCAAGGGGGCGGCGCGCATTCTGCGTGAATCGTACGGCATTGATGCCCATGAAGAGCCCAGCGCCGCCGGCCGGGAAAAACCGCAGCCGCCCAAAGTCAGCTTCCGCGTGCTGTTCCAAAAACCGTATCGCGAGCGCACGATAGTGGCCAGCGTAATGAACGTCTGTATCTCGTTTGAATACACCGCGATCGCGTTTTTCCTGCCGTCGATCCTGGCGCAGTTCCTCGGCGCCGGCGTGTTTGAAACCATCTCCGCTTCGCTTGGCCTGAACGTGCTGTTCGCCTTTACCGGCGGCCTGCTCGGCATGCGCCTGGCGTGGAAATACCCTTCGCGCCACGTGGCGATCGCCGGTTTTGCCCTGCAGTTCATCGCGCTGATCGCGCTGGCGTTAATCGGCCAGCCGCACGCGGCGCTCGGCATCGGGCTGGCGCTGCTAATGCTGGGCCTGTGGCTGTTTGCCGAAGGCTTCGGCCCGGGCGCACAAATGATGATTTACCCGGCGCTCTCTTATCCAACATCGATCCGCGCCACCGGGGTGGGCTTCGGCCGCTCGCTATCAGGCATCGGCAGCGCGCTGGCGTTGTTCATCCTGCCTATTCTGCAGGCGCGTTTCGGCACCGATATGTTCTGGATTGTTTCGCTGGCGGCGTTCATCCCGATCGTCTTTTTGCTGGCGATCCGTTTTGAACCCACCCGTAATGATATTGATGACCGAGGTGAACAAACCGCCGCGGACACGTCACTGTGAGGAATTTGCCATGAGCCAACATCTGTTATCGACCGGCGCCGATTATGCCCAACTGGCGCAGCGCTTCCGCCCGATTTTTGCCCGCATCGCCGCCGGTGCGTTGGAGCGCGAACTGACGCGCACGCTGCCCTATGAACCGATACGCTGGCTGAAAGAGGCCGGGTTCGGCACGCTGCGCATTCCGCGGGAGAAAGGCGGTTACGGCGCTTCGCTGCCGCAGCTGTTTGAATTGCTGACGGAGTTGGCCGAGGCCGATTCCAACCTGCCGCAGGCGCTGCGCGCGCACTTTGCCTTTGTGGAGGACCGGCTTAATCAGCCGGATAGCCCGCAGCGCGATCGCTGGTTCAGCCGCTTTTTGGATGGCGAGTTGGTCGGCAGCGGTTGGACGGAAATCGGCGCGGTGCAGCTTGGCCAGGTGATCACCAAGGTGACGCCGCACGACGGCGCCTGGCGGTTGAACGGCGAGAAGTTTTACAGCACCGGCAGCCTGTTCAGCGACTGGATTGATGTGTATGCCGAACGCAGCGATAACGGCGGCGCAGTGATCGCCATCGTCAATGTCAACCAGGATGCGGTAGAACGTGACGATGACTGGGATGGCTTTGGCCAGCGCACCACCGGCAGCGGCACCACGCGCTTTAACAATGCCCATGTGGAAGCGGAACACCTGTATGACTTTGCCGATCGTTTCCGTTACCAGACGGCGTTTTATCAGCACGTTTTGCTGGCCAGTTTAGCCGGCGTTGGCCGCGCGGTGCAGCGTGACGCCGCCGCGGGCGTGCGCAACCGGCGGCGTATCTATAGCCACGGCAATGCCACGCTGGTGAAAGACGATGTGCAGATCCAGCAGGTGGTGGGGCAGATTGCTTCCTGGGCCTATGCGGTGGAAGCCACGGTGCTGAAGGCGGCGGCATCCTTGCAGCGTGCCTATGAGGCGCACGTATCGCAGGATGAGGCGCGGATACAGGCAGAGAACATTGCCGCTGAAGTGGATGCCGCCAAGGCGCAGGTGATCGCCAGTGAATGGGTGCCGCGCGCCGCCAGTGAGCTGTTTAATGCGCTGGGGGCTTCCGACACCCGGGTGAGTAAGGCGCTGGACCGCCATTGGCGCAATGCCCGCACGCTGTCTTCACACAACCCAGTGATCTACAAGGCGCGCAACGTCGGCGCCTGGGCGATCAACGGCAGCGAGCCAACATTCATCTGGCAAATTGGCAGTAGCCCACAGGCGTAACTCGCAGAGCGCAGAAAAAGCCCCGCCATCCAGCGGGGTTTTTGCTATAGCGCCCAGCCAGGCGGTGAAATAATCGGCCAAGTTTGGAGGTTGATCACAAAACAAATGCTTGCGTAATATTTTATTACATCTCTTATTGTTAACCTGCTAAAGAATTCAAGTTCACTAAATTGCCTCGATCACTAAATCACTTAATACTTGGCCTACAGCAATACGCGGCCCGGTGGCGCAGCGGTGTGGTAGGGATATTCCCGGTTTCGGCGGGGCGCCATTTCCAGCCATAGCGTGAAAATAATTCAAATAAATCCAGCCAGGTGCGGTGATAGATCGTAGCGATAACAGGAAATTGGCCTTATGGGATCGTTTTTTAAACAGATATACCGTTATTCTCATCCACGTCCCTATCGCCATAATGAGAATCTCTGGCCCCATGTAAAGATTGAACGCGCCGCCAGCGGGGAAATCATTGCGCTGCGTTATAAAAAACAGCCGGTACCGATCGCCGATCTGGCGATGCTGAAGGGCAGTTGCCACGGCGATGTGCTGTTAACCGCCACCGGGCCTTCAATCAACAGTATGCAATTCGACGCCTTGCCGCCGATGCCGGCGATTGGCGTGAACGGCGCCTATTTCTTGCATAACGAGGTAGACTTCCGTTTCTACGTGATTGTCGATATGGGGTTTATCGACCGCCGGCCGGATATCGTGGAAGGTATTATCCGCGACGAAAATATTTTATTGTTCACCACCGTGCAGGGCGTCGCCAAAATTATTGATAAAGCCACATTAGCCAATGTGAAATGCCGCTTCGCCGTTATTGAAGACGCCGCCTACAAAACGTATCAACCGCGAATTCCTACCCAAGCGCTGCGCCCACATTATTGCCATGCCGCCAGCGTCAGCTTTTGCCCGGAAAATCACGCCATCGCTTTTAACCATGATATTCGCAGCGGTATTTTTGACGCCGGCACCGTGGTGTATTGGGCATTCCAGATTATTTCTTACCTTGGGTTTGAGCAGTTACTGATCGCCGGCCTGGATATGAATAATTTCCACCTGCCGCGCTTTTATGAAACCGCCGCCAATAAGCTGCCGACGTTTTTGGCCGATAAAGTGGATGATTTGATTATCCCGGCGTTCGCCCATGCCAGCCACCAGATGAAGCTCAATAATATCGCGGTTAAAAACCTGTCGCCGACCAGCGCAATCAGCAGCGATATTTTTGAAAAAGTGGACAGTAACGAACTGTTCATCCAACCGGCGATGGCGGCCGGCGAATAACAGCCGCGCCTGGGCCTTCAGGCGCGCAGAAAATCATGCCAGCGCCGCACCAGATAGTTATGTTCGTCCATCACCGAATTCCACACCGCAATATGGCTCATCCGCTGTTCGTAACTGCCGCCGTCGCGCTGCTCGCCCTGAGGGATCAAGCCATTGCCATAGGCATCCGGCAAATCTTCGCTGGCCGGTTTGCCGGCGTACCAATAATCCCACTCTGCGCGGGATAGGTAGGGGCGGCTGCGCTGTGGGTTAGAGATGTAGTAGCCCTGTTTGGCCATCACCGCCCCCGGCCAGCCGGATTGCCACCAGTTGAGGTAATCATAGGCGGCGTCCAGCACGCGGCCGCTGGCGCAGCGCGAGATCGACAGCCCGCCGTACCAGGCGCGGTAGCCCTCACGCGGCGTCGCCAGCGTATAGCCGCGCTGCTGGAAATGGTGGCGGAAATAGGTGGGCGCCCACAGGCTTTGGATCCCGACGCGCCGGTCGTCAATCAGCCGGCAGGCTTCGTCCTGGCTGGCCCAGAACGCGGCGAAATGCCCGTGGCGGTGCAGTTCGGACAGCACGCTTGTCAGGCGGTCGATCTCTTCCAGGCTTAGATTGCCGATGTTGGCAAAGCGCGCCAGCCCCGCGCCCTGTGCCGCCAGCGCGGCATCCAGCCCGCCCATCGCCGCGTCGTTCTGCAACGCCACCTGGCCGCTGAACGCCGGGTGCAGCAGCCAGCCCCAGCTCTCTTCTTCATCCCGCAGGATCCTGGGCAGCCGATCCCGATGGTAGGCGAAGCTGTCGGCGTTGTGGGTCAGCGGCAGCATGCTGATCCGCTCGGTGGGCGTGCTGCCGAGGCTGTGATCGTGCTGCACATAGAGCCGCTTGACCGGCACGCTGCCGTCGCCCAGCCGGCCGCCGGGGAACAGGGTGCCTCGTTTCGGCAGATCGTTGATTTCGTCCCAGTAACGCAGGCGATTGATATCCAGCGGCTGAACCGCCCGGGCCGGCCAGACGAAATCCACATTGTGGAACCATTGATCGTAAAGATCGTAGCGCTCGGGGTGCATCACGGCGATGCGCTGCGCGTCCTGTACATCATGGATCTGGTATTCGATGCGCAGGCCCAGATCCTGCTCGGCGCGTTGACGCAAAATTTCCAACAGGGTGACCGAGGTGCCCAGCACCCGCAAGGTGGCTGGCGCGCTGGCGATGGAGGAGCGGGGCATGCGGTTAGATCTCCGTAAGCGGTGGAGCCACCGGCGTGGTTGCAGCAACCGACAGCATAAAACGGTGAAAGGCATCTTGCACCCGCGCGGGGTCAATGCCACGCATAATCAACACCACTTGCGAACGCTGCGCGCCCGGCGGCCAGGCGGTGAGGTGCAGCGGCGGGTGCAGGCTGTGCTGCACGCCTTGGATCACCACCGGCGTGGCGCTTTCCGCCACCTTCAATATCCCTTTGATGCGCAATATTGATTGCCCGTGGCAATGTAATAGCATTGAAAGCCAAACGGCGAAAGCCGACCAGTTGATCTGCCGATCAAATTCGATTGTGCAGGTTTGCGTCGCCGGGTGCCGTGCGCCGTCGGGCGGCGGCGCAGCGGCGGGTAACGGGCGCAGGCGCTGGAACGCGAGCGTGTCCGGCCAGCCGCCGAACAGGCTGAGATCGCCATCCGCCAGGGTGCTGGTCGGGGCAATATGCGCCAGCGGGTTCAGCCGTTGCAGGTAATCCTGAAGCGGCGCGAGCGCGCCGTCCGCCACCCGATCGGTTTTGCTGAGCAGCAGCCAATCGGCCGCGGTGACCTGTTCCAGCCATTCCGGCTGATGCTGCGCTTGCTGCCAGGCGTGTTCGCTGTCCACCAGGGTAATCATCGTGCCCTGGCGGAAATGGTGCTGGAGCTGACGATCGTGCAGCAGGGTGGCGAGGATCGGCGCTGGGTCCGCCAACCCGGTGGTTTCCAGGATCACCTGGCTGAACGCCGGCACCTCGCCCCGTTGGCGGCGCTCAAACAGCGCCAACAATGCCTGTTTCAACTCACCGCGCATGGCGCAGCACACGCAGCCGCTGGGCAGTAGCACCGTATCCGGCGCCACTTCGGCCAATAGCAGATGATCGATGCCCACGGCGCCGAATTCGTTTACCAGCAGCGCGGTGTCACGCTGATCCTGGCCTTGCAGCAAACGGCGCAGCAGGGTGGTTTTGCCGCTGCCGAGAAACCCGCTGAGCACGTGTACCGGTATCTTAAACATTGCCGCCATCCGCGCCTCCGTCCGATAACGCCGCCAGGTAGCCCGGTTCGAGCGGATCGGCCGGGCGCCTGATCAACCGTTCAACCTCGCCCCACAGTTGCTCAAGGCCGGTTACGATGGCCTGTTGCCCGGTCGGGCCAGCCAACAGCCAGGTACTGCCGTGCAGATCGCGCAGCGTCAGGCGCCACGGCGCCAGCGTGCGGTTCAGCAGCGCCAACTGTTGCAGGCGCTGCTGGCGCGGCGGCAGGTGTTGTTGGCGCAGCGGATCGCTCCACTGCGGCCCTTCAGAAAGTAAACCACATAGCCCGCACATTGCTGTTCTCCTGTCTTCAGGGCATCACGTCGCCCGAGTTTGGCCCCAGCGTCTGGCCGACAAACAGATTGCCGCCGGGATCGCTTGCTAACAGCAGCGCCGCCGGGGCGACCTCTTCGGCGCGGCCAAACCGCCCGAGCGGCAGCTCGCGGGCTTTGGCGCTTTTCCAGGCGCTGCTGATGCCGGCGACCAGCGGGGTTTCTATCGGGCCGGGGGCGATGGCGTTCACCAGCACGTTTTGCCCGGCGGTTTCCAGCGCCAGCGATTTGGTAAAGCCAATCACCCCCGCTTTGGCGGCGGCGTAATGGCACAGTTCAGCGCCGCCCTTGATGCCCAATTGCGAAGCGATATTGATGATGCGCCCCCAACGCTGTTGCAGCATATGCGGCAGCGCACGCTGCGAGGCCAAAAATACGCTGCGCAGATCGACGGCCATCATCTCGTCCCACATGGCCAGCGTCAGTTCCGTGCAGGGCGCCTGCGTCAGCATACCGGCGTTATTGACCAGAATGTCTATGCCGCCGAGCAGGCGCACGCATTCATCAACGCCCCTTTGCGCGCCCGCCGGTTCGGCGACGTCGGCGATCACGCCGTGGCAGGCGGCGCCCAGCGCACGGCAATGCTCAACCGTTGCCGCAAGCCCGGCAGGGTTACGATCGCTGAGCACCAGCGCGGCGCCTTCAGCGGCGAAGGCACTGGCGATGGCGGCGCCGATGCCGCTGGCCGCGCCGGTAACCAGCGCGCGGCGGTGTTGCAATAACATAGCGTAGCTCCTTGATGGCGGTTAATCAGGCCAGCGGACCGTCAGCCCGCCGTCAATGATGATGCTTTGCCCGGTGATGTAGGCCGCGTCATCGCTGGTGAGGAAACGAATCAGGCCGGCGACGTCTTGCGGCTGGCCCACGCGCCCCAACGGGATAGCGCGCGCCGCCTTCGCCAGCCCTTCTGGCCCCAGCGAATTGACCTTATCCAGCGACTGCGGGGTTTCGATAAGCCCTGGGATCACCGCGTTGCAGCGAATCCCCCGCGGCGCCAGCTCCACCGCCATTGAACGGCAGATGCCGGGTACTCCGGCCTTGGCCGCCGCATAATGCGCGTGATCCTGCCAGCCGTAGAACGCGCCGGCGATCGACGAAATCGCCACCATACTGCCGGGGCCCGTCATACGATTGGCCGCCGCGCGAAACAGGCGCATCACCCCGCTAAGATCGACATCCAGCATTTTGTGCCACTCGGCATCGCTCATTTCGCCGATGGGCGAGCGGTACAGCAGACCGGCGTTGGCCACCACGTAATCAATCCGGCCGAAATGTTCCAGCGCGCGCTGGGCGAAGGCGTCTACCGACGCCGTTGCGGTGACGTCAAGTTCCAGCCATAGCGCGCCGCCGCCGGCGGCATCAACCGACGCGGCCGCCTGACGCGGATCGTGCGGATCGGCCGGATAATAGCCGCCGGCGACGCGTACGCCGTTGCGGGCATAGGCCTGCGCCAGCGCCAGCCCGATGCCGCTGGCCGCGCCGCTGATCAGCGCGACCGGTGAACCGTTGAGTTCAGTCATAAGCTCGATTCTCCTGGCGCCGGGGTTGCCCCGGCGCGGTTTATTTCACGCTGTGCGGGGCCACGTGGCGGGCGAACAGCATAATGATGCCGGAGATAAAACAGGGTATCGCGCCAAACAGCAGCGCCGCCGTTTGCCAGTGGCCGCCGTCGCCAAGTACGGTGGTGGCGCCAATGCCGGCAATGATTGCCCCGACCGGCCCCATCGCGGCGATCAACGCGCCGGCGGTGGCGCGAATGGCGGTGGGGAAGCTTTCGCTGATGAAAAACAGCGCGGCGGCATAAGGGCCGATCAGGAAGAACAGACCGACGCTGTACAGCGCAACGATGATGGTGAAATCGCTTGGGCAATAGAGCATGGCGGTAAATGCCAGCCCGCCGAGCATCCAACCGACGGCGATGGTGTTGCGGCGCCCGAAACGATCGCCCAGCCAGCCGTGCGTCAGGTAGCCGCAATAGCCCACCAGATTGGAGAGCACCAAAATCAGCAGCGAGTTGGCGAACGAGACGTTGTGCACCTTAGTGATCACCGTGGTGCCCAGCACGCTGAAGATCTGAATGGCAAACCAGTTGAGTAGAAATGCGCCTCCCAGCACCAGCGTGGCGCGCAGCGATGCCCCGCGGAACGCGGCGGCCAGGCCGGCGTTCTGATGGGTGTCGTAATCCACCTGGTAGTCGTCGGCGACCTGCCGGGCCTGTTGCGCCTCGCCGGCCTTGTGCAACTGGTGGATATGGCGGTGGATTTGGAACTGTGGGGTTTCTTTCAGCTTCATCGCCAGCAACGCGATGACAAATGACGGCAGGGCGGCGAAGATAAAGCTGCCCTGCCAGCCAATGAGCGGCATCAACAGCGCCGTCAATGCTGAAGCGACCAACGCGCCAATGGGCCAGCCGCCCTGCACCAGGCTGTAGATAAAGCCTTTGCGGCGGTTCAGTTTTGGATCGTTGATGGCAGCATACATTTCGGTAAGGTAAGTGGCATTTACCGTCTGTTCGGCATAGCCCAGCCCGGCGACCGAGCGGATGCCGATCAGCGCGCCTTTGCTCCAGCCGCCGCCGAAGGCGGTCAGCAACGAACACACGGCGGCACCACCGACGGTGAAAACAATGCCCAGCCGCCGCCCAAGCCTGTCGACCAATGGGCCGATAGCCAGCGCGATCACCGCACCGCCCACCGCGACCCAGGTGGCCAGCTCTGCCTGTTCCACTTCGTTCCAGCCGAAATGCGCGCCGATTTCCGGCAGCAGGGTGCCGAACAGAATAAAATCATAGACGGCGAATACCCAGGCAAAGAACGCGATCCAAGTGGCGAATTTAACATCCCTGATGGTGAGTTGCTGGGGTTGCCAGCCGTTGACCGTGGTTTTTGTGTAGATGTTCATGTTTGCTGTCACTCATTCAATAGGGTGAATCAGGCTCAGACCGTGCGCGGTTTGCGGCGCAGGAAGTCATCGGCAATTTCATCGAAGGTCACGAAGCGCACGCCTTCATGGCTCTGGATGTGCTTGATCAGCCGTTCCAGCATCAGCAGCACCTGCGGGCGGCCGGAAACGTCGGGGTGGATCGTCATGGTGAACACCGCGTAGTCGTTTTCGCGGTACACCCAGTCGAACTGATCGCGCCACATTTCTTCCAGGTGGCGTGGGTTGACGAAGCCGTGGCTGTTGGGGGATTTCTTGATGAACATCATCGGCGGCAGATCGTCCAGGTACCAATTGGCGGGGATCTCGACCAGATCGGTTTCCTCGCCGCGCTGCAGCGGTTTCATCCAACTGTCGGGCTGCTGGCTATAGTCGATGCGCGTCCAACTGTCGCCTACGCGCACATAATAAGGGTGGAAATCGTTGTGCATCAGGCTGTGATCGTACTTGATGCCCTTTTTGAGCAGCAGTTCGTTGGTGACGTTGCTAAATTCCCACCACGGGGCGACGTAGCCAGTCGGGCGTTTGCCGGCCAGTTGCGTCACCAACTCGATACAGCGATCCAGCACGGCTTCTTCCTGCACTGGCGTCATGGCGATCGGGTTTTCATGGCTGTAGCCATGCACGCCGATTTCGTGCCCGGCCTCCGCCACCGCTTTCATTTGTTGCGGGAAGGTTTCGATGGAATGCCCTGGGATAAACCAGGTGGTGCGCAGATTGTGATCGGCAAACAGCTTCAGCAGGCGCGGGGCGCCCACTTCCCCGGCAAACAAGCCGCGTGAGATATCATCCGGGGAGTCTTCCCCACCGTAAGAGCCCAGCCAGCCGGCAACGGCATCCACGTCAACGCCAAATGCACACAGTATGTCTTTAGCCATGGTGTTTTCTCCTGGTTTGCGAGTTATCGCGGGTATCGGCAGCCGCGGCCGCCGGTTGAAAATCGTTGCTCACGCCGCCTGCGGCAGAAAATTGTTCATTTAATGATCTTTAAAATGTATCTTTTATATAAATGTACATTTTATGCAAGCAAGCAAAATGCCAAGTCGGCGGAATAAAGGGCTAAAAATGGCGCTTGGAGGCGGGAGAGTGGCTAACCTGATGTTATTTATGGCGTTAAAATTCGACGATTTGTCTGTTCCAAGCGTGAGCCGGCACCTGGCCGCCCATGGTGATAAAATGAATTTTTGCATTAACGATCCATTATTGTGCGCGGTATGAGAGCGTTGTGCGATCCGGGGGCAAGGTATCGGGCGCGCCAACTGGCGGCAGGAGTGTGCCATAATGCCTGTTATTCACCTGAGGACGGTTGCTGGGTTACAAACGGATGGAAAAAGCCATAGCGGAAAAAAACGGCGGGGAAACGCGGGCGGCGGCGCGTTATGAGACGATCCGTCAGGTGCTGGATGACGCAATCCGCAGTGGTGCGGTGCCGGCCGGGCTGGTGCTGCTGGAAGGGCCGCTGGCCGAGGTCTTCGGCACCAGCCGGGTGCCGGTGCGCCGTGCGCTGGGGCTGCTGCATGAAGAAGGGCTGATAACCCGGTTTGAAGGGCGTGGCTTTATGGTCGCCGGCGCTGGGCAAACGGTGGAGCCGCAGCGCTTGCCGCTTAACCGCGCCGTGCTGGGGCTGGATCAACAGGAAGCTCTGGTGGATACACGCAGCACCGGTGAAAAGGTGTTCAGCGATCTGCAGGAAGCGCTCTCTACCTGCATGGTGTTTGGCCATTATCAGGTGAATGAAGGGCACGCCGCGGCGTTTTACAACGTTAGCCGCAGCATTATCCGTGAGGCGCTGATGCGGCTGCGCGATCGCGGCCTGGTGGAAAAGGAGCCGTACTCGCAGTGGCTGGCCGGGCCGCTGACGGCGCGCCAGATCGCCGATCACTATGAAATTCGCGCCAGCCTGGAGCCAATTGCGCTGCGCAAAGCCGCTCCGGGCGTGGCGCGCGAGCAACTGCTGGCGGCGCTGGCGCGCCTGGAACAGCTAGAGCAGGGCCGTTTTAGCCTGGCGCTGCTGGAACAGGTAGAAGAGGATCTGCATATTCTTTGCCTGGCGCCGGCCGGCAACAAAACCCTGCTGGCGATGTTGCGCCAAAGCCAATCACCGCTGATCGTCACGCGTATCTTCTATGACACGCTCGGGGTTAACGTGGAGGCGGCGATGCTCAATGAGCACCGGCTGGTGCTGCAACTGTTGCTGCAGGGGGCGTATGACTCCGCCGCGCTCGGCCTGCAGGAACACCTCAACCGGGCCCAGACGCGGACCTTGCAGCGCTTGAAGGTGCTTTCCGTCCTGCCCGAGCCGGATCTACCGCCTTACCTGCGGCGCCTGAGCTAGGCGGTGTTTAATGTGCGGGATGGCACAAAATCGAAATTTTTTTCACCTGACATATGGGATTATCAAGCGGTTTACCTTCTGTTTACATCATGAGAGATGCTTATGAGCCAGCTAAGAACCCCCGAGTACCCGATAGATGCACAGTTTGTTGAACGTTGGTCGCCGCGCGCGTTGAAGAATGATGCGATCGATGATGAAACCCTGCTGAGTCTGTTTGAAGCCGCGCGCTGGGCACCTTCCGCCTATAATCTTCAGCCGTGGCGCTTTAGCTATAGCAAGAACGGCTCCGCCAGCTGGGGCGATTACCTGGATTTTCTGATTGATTTCAACCGCGGCTGGGCGCAGCACGCCTCGGCGCTGGTGGTGGTGGTGTCGAAGACCACCAGCCAGAATGGTGAGCGCGAAGTCAGCAACCCGAGCCATGCGTTTGATACCGGCGCCGCCTGGGCCAACCTGGCGCTGCAGGCGCATCTCAAAGGTTGGCAGACCCACTGCATGGGTGGCGTGCACCATGACAAGATCAAAGCGGCGTTAAAGCTGCCGGACAACTATGCGGTGCACGGTATGATCGCCATCGGCAAGCCCGGCGATAAGGCGCTGCTGCCGGACTTCCTGCAGCAGAAGGAGGCCCAAAGCGGCCGCCTGGCGGTAGCTGATACGGTCGCCGAAGGGTTGAACGTTAAGCTGTAAGCCATGCCGCGTTTGCGCGGCGCAAGCCTATTAACGACCAGCAGGCCGGGCAGGGGATGATGCCCGGCCTGCTGCTTTTTACACTGTTGGGGAATAAGCATGGCGAAACAGCACGATGAGCCCGGTAAACGACAAAAAACTGTAGCAGAAGCCGTTTGGCAGTAAAGGTTAAGCCCGCGTGGCTTTTATCGTTGTGGATGCAAACCGTGTAAATAAAGTAAACAGTCGCAACATGTCATTCTATGAAGGTATTCCCCTCAGCGCTAAAGTTTCGTGGGAAGTAATATTTTATCTGGAATTCATACATATTGGTATAAAGAATTGAGTAGTCAATGGGATGGTCTTCCTCATCAACGGCTTGGGTATACATTTTTATAATTGGATCTTGCGTGCTAGTCCTTAAAATAGTGGCTAATTCTACAGAAGGATTCATGGCTAACACAGATTGATAACTCCCTTTTATTTTTACCCCGCATTTATCCTCTATGTATGAATATTTTGATTGTAAGACATGCGAAAATGACAGTTCAGGAAAACGGGTTGCTGACATCCAGCTTTCTTCTAACTGTATGGGAATATTGTTGATAAGGCGTAATCTTTTTACATAGTAGACCGGTTCCCCAGGGAGAAGTTGAAGCATCTTCGAGATTTCCTCAGAGGCATGCTGTAACTCGAATTTAAGCACCTGGCTAGACGGCGTTTTATTTTCACTATTAACAATCTGTGTAAAGCTAAAGCTATCTGAACGGTTGGTTGCTGTCTGAAAGTATTTTTTCTTGATCCAGCTTCCTGAACCATGACGTCGTTCAATCCATCCATCATCTTCCAATTCTTTCAGTGCTTTACGAAGCGTGTTACGTGAGATGGCGTATTGCTTGGCCAGCTCTTTCTCCGATGGAAGGAAATCCCCAATGTTATAATTAGAACCATTGATTTCTATTTTAAGCATATTGATTATGTTCTTATAGATCATTTATGAACCTCTTGGGGGCCTTATAGAACATGATGTTATCATTAATCCATTAATTTCTAAAAAAATAGGTTCATAGTTTAGGCTTTTTTTGAACGACTTTACAATTTCTAACTGTGATCTGCTTCACAGTTGCACATATTTATACTTATTAAAGTACCTGTCAATTAATGTCGTTAAATGAAAAGGATGAATGGCGTGACTAATATATTATTAGTATGTGCGGCTGGGATGTCGACCAGCATGCTGGTTAATCGAATGAAAGTGTATGCTCAAGGCGAAAACATTTCAGTGAATATCAATGCGCTGGCTATTTCTGAGGCCAAGGAAAAAATCAAAAAAAATGAAGTTGATGTTGTTCTGCTTGGGCCACAGGTGCGTTTTCAGAAAAAAGAAATAGAGGATGTGGCGCAAGGTTTGCTGCCAGTAGCGGTTATTGATATGAAGTCTTATGGAGAAATGAATGGCAAGGCAGTGTTGGAATTTGCGCTGGCGTTACTGGCGAAAAAATAATCCTTCAGTTGATTTTCAGGTTGCAATGAAAGGTCTTATTACTGGCGCTATTAGTCTATGTACGTTTCCTGAATAAATTATATTTAATGATTGAATATAGGGATTTATCATGAGTTTTATGGGCGCTTTTGAACGAGGCATGGAAAAAATCCTTGTTCCCATCGCAATAAAATTAAATTCGCAGATCCATGTATCGGCAATCCGGGATGCGTTTATTTTGTCTTTTCCGATTGTCATGGCCAGTTCTCTGATTATTCTCATCAATTTTGCTATTTTATCCCCCGATGGTTTTATCGCCAGTCTCCTACATTTAGGGGAGATATTTCCGCATCTGGCCGATGCACAGCAAGTTTTTACCCCGGTAATGAACGGTTCAGTCAATATCATGGCGCTATTAATTGCTTTCCTGGTGGCGCGAAATATCGCGATTAGCTATCAGCAAGACGATTTGCTCTGCGGCCTGACGACGATTGGCGCATTCTTCGTGGTGTATACGCCTTACACCATTATTGACGGCCAAGCCTATCTGACCACCAAATACCTTGGGCCACAAGGGCTGTTTGTTGCCATCATCGTCGCGCTGATCGCCAGCGAAGTCTTTTGCCGCCTGGCACGTAATCCAAGGGTTACGATTAACATGCCGGCCGCAGTGCCACCTGCGGTGACGCGGTCGTTTAAAGTGCTTTTGCCGATTTTCTGTGTGATGGTTTTCTTTTCTATCGCCAACTACCTGTTGACGAAGATTTCACCTAATGGGCTTAACGATCTGATCTACTCCTTGATCCAGGCGCCGTTAAAAGAGATGGGAACCAATATCGTCACGGTATTGATTCTTGGTGTAGTGACTAACTTCCTTTGGATCCTGGGAATTCATGGGCCAAATACGATTGCCACGATTCGTGAAATGATTTTCTCGGAAGCTAACCTGGAAAACCTCGCCTACACCGCTTCGCACGGAACCACCTGGGGAGCGCCGTATCCGATAACCTGGAGTAGTATCAACGATGCCTTCGCCAACTGCGGCGGGTCGGGAATGACGCTGGGCCTGTTGCTGGCGATCTTTATCGCCTCCCGGCGCCAAGATTACCGTAGCCTGGCGAAAATGTCTTTCGTACCCGGCCTGTTTAATATTAATGAACCCGTGATGTTTGGTCTGCCGATTGTGCTGAACCCGATTCTGGTTATTCCGTTTATCCTGGTGCCTTTTGTTAACGCACTGATTGGTTATTTCTTTATCAGCATGGAGTTTATTCCACCTGTCGCTTATGCCGTGCCGTGGACGACGCCGGGCCCGCTTATCGCCTTCTTCGGCACCGGCGGCAACTGGTTGGCGCTGTGTGTCGGTTTCCTATGCCTGGGTGTTTCTACCCTGATTTATCTACCGTTTGTGATTGCCGCTAATAAGGTGAATGCCGCTGTGGCCGCTGAATAATTCAATATTTTCAGGAGAGATGAATATGTTTGCTGATGAAAGCACGATTATGGAGCTGCTTATCCATGCGGGGCAGGCGCGCTCGGATGCAATGGAGGCGATAGCCGCTTCGCGTTGCCGGGAGTGGCCGCGCGCGGAGGCGTTGATGGCCAGCTCGGAAGCCGCCTGCCGTGAAGCGCATCGGATACAAACGATACTTATCGGGCAGGATGAAGGATGCGGAAAAATTAATGTTAACCTGATCCTTGTTCATGCACAGGATCATTTAATGACCGCTATGCTGTGCCAGGATTTAGCCAAAGAAATTATTGCCCTACGTAAAGAAATGACTACCTGAAGCTACTTGTTTTGGCCTCACGGCTGAACGAAAATTATAATAATACGTAAAGGCACCCTATGAATACAAATAAATTAAAGGTTGGATTACATGCGCTCAAAGTTGGGGAAACCTTATTAGAATCTCGTCCTGAAATTCGTTTTTACGGAACGTATATTAATATTCTGGACAACGAATTGTCTCGCTTTAAGTTTAGTCAAGATAGCAAAGATGAATTTATGTTTGGCGTGCAGGCAGAGGTCTGGTGGTAACTGTTATCCCTTTCGGTGCCTGCATTTATAAACGTGTCAATATATTCGAACTGCTATCGATATTAATTGGCCGCGATATCGTCGAACGCTTGAGATTATTAGTGCGGTTTATCACGTCAATAAAAAATATAGCTCGCTGAATAAGCGAGCGCTTATGAGGAGAAAGTATGTCTGGATTTAAAGAAGGTTTTCTGTGGGGCGGGGCGGTCGCTGCGCATCAGTTAGAGGGCGGTTGGAAAGAAGGCGGTAAGGGAGTGAGCATCGCCGATGTGATGACGGCTGGTGAACATGGCATGCCGCGCGAAATCACCGACGGCGTGCTGCCTGGTAAAAATTATCCTAACCATGAAGCCATTGATTTTTATCACCGTTATAAGGATGACATTCAGCTTTTCGCCGAGATGGGGTTTAAATGTTTCCGCACTTCGATTGCCTGGGCGCGTATTTTCCCATTGGGCGACGAACTGGAACCCAACGAAGCCGGCCTGCAGTTCTATGATGACCTGTTTGATGAATGCCTGAAGTTCGGCATTGAACCTGTGATAACGCTCTCTCACTTCGAAATGCCTTACCATCTGGTTACTGAATATGGTGGCTGGCGTAACCGTAAACTGATCGACTTCTTTGTGCGTTTTGCCCAGGTGGTATTTACCCGTTACCAGCACAAAGTGAAATACTGGATGACCTTTAACGAGATTAACAACCAGGCGAATTTCCATGAAGATTTTGCGCCGTTCACTAACTCCGGTTTGAAATACCAGCCAGGTGAGGATCGCGAGCGGCTAATGTACCAGGCTGCGCATTATGAGCTGGTGGCCAGCGCGCTGGCGGTGAAAGTTGCTCGTGAAATTAATGCGTCGATGCGGGTAGGTTGTATGATAGCGATGTGCCCAATTTACCCGTTGAGCTGTGCGCCGAATGACATGATGATGGCGATGAACGCTATGCACCGTCGTTATTGGTTTACCGATGTTCATGTGCGCGGCAAGTATCCCCCGCATCTGCTGAACTACTTTAAACGCCGCGGTTTTGCTTTGGATATTACGGCAGACGACTGTCAAGCGCTGGCCCAGGGCCGCGTCGACTATATCGGCTTTAGCTACTATATGTCGTTTGCCACTAAAGCCACCGATGACAATCCGCAGTTGGATTACCATGAAACGAAGAGCCTGGTTTCTAACCCCCATGTGCAGAAGTCGCAGTGGGGCTGGCAGATTGATCCGGTGGGGCTGCGTTATTCCCTGAACTGGTTTTGGGATCATTATCAACTGCCGATGTTTATCGTAGAGAATGGTTTTGGTGCTATTGATGTGTTGGAGAACGACGGTATGGTGAACGACCAGTACCGTATCGATTATCTCTCTGCGCATATTGCGGAAATGAAAAAAGCCGTGATGGAAGACGGCGTCGATTTAATGGGCTACACCCCATGGGGCTGCATCGACCTGGTTTCCGCTGGCACCGGCGAAATGAAAAAGCGCTATGGTTTTATTTATGTCGATAAAGATAATGAAGGCAATGGCACCCTGGCGCGTAGCCCGAAGAAATCTTTTACCTGGTACCAGAACGTTATCGCGAGTAATGGCGAAACGCTGTAAAGATTAAAACGGCACGTTTGTGCCTGCTTGCCGCTTGCTTCAGCGGATGTTCAGCATGGGAATAATCCGCTATTTGTCTTGCCACCAGTAAAATCTCACGCTGTCGGCGGCCTCGTCGCCGCCATTCAATTATATTTGCAGTCGGTTTCGCCACAGTTGCGGTTGTCACCTGTGACACCTGTAGCATCTTCCCTCGTCTTTTTTCCTCAATGGCATCCTTCGCTTTTTATCACTTTGATTTAACAACCATTAATTATTTTCTACCGTTGGCACGGCTTTCGCTTATCTGCTGGCATGCCGGTTCGGCAAGCTCTCGGTATTTTCAGCTCTCGGCGGTCGGCCGCAGGCTGAAATCTCGCACGGTATAAACCGGTGAACTGGGATTCATTCTTCCGACTCTTGACTGGAGGTATTTGTGAAAGCAGCGCGTTGGTACAAGGCCCGCGATATCCGGGTTGAGGACATTGCAGAACCTACCGCCTCTGCCGGGCAGGTGAAGATCAAAGTAGCGTGGACGGGCATTTGCGGTAGCGATCTGCACGAATACATCGCCGGGCCGATTTTTATTCCGGTTAATGCGCCACACCCGCTTAGCCACGATCGCGCGCCGATTGTGCTTGGCCATGAGTTTTCCGGTGAGGTGGTGGCCGTGGGCAGCGGCGTGACGCATTGCCAACCGGGCGATCGGGTGGTGGTGGAGCCGATTCTGGCCTGCGGCCACTGCGCCGCCTGCAAGCAAGATAAGTACAATCTGTGCAGCCAGCTTGGTTTCCACGGCCTGTCGGGCGGCGGCGGCGGGTTTGCCAGCTATACCGTGGTGCAGGCGCAGCGGGTGCACAAGATGCCGGATGCGCTGTCCTTTGAACAGGGGGCGTTGGTGGAGCCGGCGGCGGTGGCGCTGCATGCGGTGCGCATGAGCCGGTTGAAGGCCGGCGACAAGGCGGCGGTGTTTGGTGCCGGGCCAATCGGCCTGCTGATTATTGAGGCGCTGCGTGCGGCGGGCGCCAGTGAGATCTATGCCGTCGAGCTTTCTCCGCAGCGGGCGGCCAAGGCGACGGAATTGGGCGCCAGGGCAGTGATCGATCCCGGCAAAGAAGATGCGGTTGCCCGCTTACAGGCGCTGAGCGACGGCGGGGTGGATGTGGCGTTTGAAGTCACCGGCGTGCCGGCGGTGCTGGCGCAGTGCATTAACAGCACCCATTACGAAGGGGAAACCGTTGTGGTTTCCATCTGGGAAAAAGAAGCCTCGTTTCAGCCCAATACGCTGGTGCTGCATGAGCGCTCGGTGAAAGGCATCATCGCCTATCGGCATATATTCCCAGCGGTAATGGAACTGATGACCCGCGGCTATTTTCAGGCCGATAAGCTGGTGAGCAAGAAGATCCTGTTAGACGACATTGTCGAGCAGGGGTTTGAAACCCTAGTGCGCGAAAAGCAACAGGTTAAAATTCTGGTGCAGCCGCCGGTATAGCGCACGTTTTAGCCCTCGCGGCGGGCAGCATTACCTATGCTTAATCATAAGCGCTATTGATGTGCGCACCGCCGCCGGCGGTGCCTGATGTGCTGTTGGATGTCGAAACTCAAATCAGGAGGTTGTTCAAGTGAAATTACAACAGAAAGTGGCTTTGGTTACGGGTGGTGCACAAGGGATTGGCCGGGCCATCGCCCTGCGGTTGGCAACTGACGGCGCCAATATCGCCCTGGTGGACCTTAATGAAGAAAAATTGGCGCAAGTTGCCGGCGAGATCCGGGCTTTAGGGCGTGAAGCAACAACCTTTGTTGCCGATATCAGCCGCCGTGACGAGGTGTATGCCGCCATCGAACATGCCGCAGGTGAACTGGGTGGGTTTGATATCATGGTGAATAATGCCGGCATCGCGCAGGTTAACCCACTGGCCGATGTCAGCGAAGCCGAAGTGGCGCGCATTTTCAGTATCAACGTTAACGGCGTGCTGTGGGGCATCCAGGCCGCGGCGGCCAAATTCAAGGCGCTGGGGCACAAGGGCAAAATCATCAGCGCCTCTTCCATCGCTGGGCATGAAGGCTTCGCTATGCTCGGGGTGTATTCCGCCACCAAGTTTGCCGTGCGCGCACTCACGCAGGCGGCGGCCAAAGAATATGCCAGCGCGGGCATTACGGTGAATGCCTATTGCCCGGGGGTGGTCGGCACCGATATGTGGGTTGAGATCGACCAGCGCTTTGCTGATGTGACCGGCACGCCGGTAGGCGAAACCTATAAGAAATTCGTCGACGGTATTGCGCTCGGCCGCGCGCAAACGCCAGAGGACGTGGCCGCACTGGTGACGTTCCTCGCCAGTGAGGATTCGGATTACATCACCGGCCAGTCGATCCTGACCGACGGCGGCCTGGTTTACCGTTAAAACAAGGCGCTAGCGGGTGGCAAACGGCGCTGCCCGCTGGCGCACACTTTCCCCCAGCGCCGTGCTTACCTGCTGGCATAACGCCTGCTGCCGTTCGGGGCCGGCATTCATCAACGCCGCCATATCCACGGTTTTCGCCGCATCGTAATGGCGGCCGCTGCCAATCTGCTGTTCAAACGAATTCGCCCACTGATGCACCCGTGGCAAATCCACCGCCACCAGCAGCACCGCGTGCGCCAGCACGATGTGGCGCCGGGCTTGGCCGTCCGTCTGGCCGGGCAGTGGCTGCCAGTACTGTGCCGTGCCAGCGATCTTGCGCGCATCGTCAGGGTTGCCGCAGGCCAGGTTAAAGCGGCCATCGCAAAAGGAGCCGCTCACCGCCTGAAAGCGGCTGGCAATGCCGAATGTTTGCAGCGTGTCGCGCAGTATTTCGCACAGATGCAGGTAAACCGGCGTTGCCGCGTCCCCCAGGCTTTGTTGCAGCGGATAGGCCAGGCTAAGATTGATGATGCCCGGCCCCTGCGGCACCAGGCCGCCGCCGGATTTGCGCAGGAACACCGGGCAACCCTGAGCGCTAAAGCGTTGGCGCACCTGTTCCAGGGGCGCATGGCGTGTGTAAGTTCGCGGGGCGACCAGCGCTTGCGGCGCCTGCCAGATTTTCGCCACCGCCGTGCCCGCCGCGGCATAGCCAAACAGCTCGTCCTCGGCGGTTGTCGGATCGTCGCAGTGCTGTAATTGGTTGTGTAACCAGTGAAACAGGCCGCAACGCGCGGTTGCGGCCGATGTGTGCGGCATGTGTTCACCATCCAGCGGTTAAACGGCGCCCAGATGCTGCTGCAGTAGCGAGTTAACTTCCGCGGCCTTTTCCATCTGCGGCATATGGCCGGCAGCGCTGAGGATTTCCACCTGGGCATGCGCCGGCGCCTGTTGTGCGTGTTGAACAGGGATAATCTGATCTTCCGCGCCCCAAATCAACAGCAGCGGTATGCCGGCATCATGCAACTGCAGGCCCGGCAGCGTGCTTTGCTCGCCTCCGGCAAACAGGCTATTTTGCAGGGCCGTGAGTGCATCGTCCACGCCATCCAGCCGTTTGTACCTGAGCAGATCGTCGAGCATTTGCCGGCTGACCAGGGCGGGATCGGCAAACAGCAACTCAACCACCGGTTTCAACTCCCTGCGCGCCTGGGCGTTGATAAAGCCCTCAATATAACGCTGATTGATCTCCTGGCCGAAGCCGGCGCTGCCGATCAGCGCCAGTGAGCGCACGCGCCCAGGTTGGCGCAGCGCCAGTTCGGCGGCGACAGCGCCGCCCAGCGAGTGGCCGATCAGGTGGGCGGCAGGCAGCGATAGCGCATCCATAAAGGCAGCGATGAAATCCGCCAGATCGCTCAAGCGGGCGCCCGGTAACGGGGTGGCGGATTGCCCGTGGCCGGGCAGATCGAGCGCCACTACCCGGTAACGTTCGGCCAGCGCGTCCAGATTGAACAGCCAGTTGTCCAGATCGCCGCCGAAGCCGTGGATAAACAGCACGGTTTCTTCGCCGGCGCCGCGGCTGGTGTAGCGAATTTGCAGGCCGTCCACCGTCAGCCAGGCGGTGCTTGCCTGCTCGTCTTCGCTCTCTTCGTCGCTGTCGGCCGGGGTTTCCCAGGCGCTGATAAAGGCATCTATCTCCGCTTCGCTAATCGCTGGCGGTGCCAGCACGCCCAGCAGGGCTTTCACCGGCAGAATATCGCCCGCTTGTGCGACCTTGCGCCGCAGGATACCGGCATCGGTGGCTTCAACCGCGTTGGCGATTTTATCGGTTTCCACATTCAGAATCGCCATGCCCGGCGCGATCTCGTTGCCTTCCTCAACCAGCCACTCATTGACCGTGCCTTCACGCATCGACAGCCCCCACTTGGGCATAACAACGGGAATAATGGTGTTATCGCTCATCAGTGTGCCCCCTTATGGCCGAGCGTGCGTTGTACGGCGCTGATAATGCTGTCTACGCTTGGCAGATAGCGGTCTTCCAGCGCGGGCGAGAAGGGGACGGGGGTATGGGGTGCGCTGATCATCTGCGGCGGCGCTTTCAGCGCACCGAACGCATGCTGCACCACCTGGGCGATAATATCGGTGGCAATGTTGCAGCGGGGGTGCGCTTCATCCACCACGACCAGGCGGCCGGTGTTTTCTACCGTTTCGATAACGGTGTCGAGATCCAGCGGTGACAGCGAGCGCAAATCAACCACCTCCACGCTGATGCCCTGTTTCGCCAACTGCGCCGCAGCGTCGAGCGCGCGGTGCACCATCAGCCCATAGCTAATGATGGAGACATCGCTGCCGTCACGCACGATGCTGGCTTCGCCAAACGGGATGGCATACGGCTTTTCGGGCACATCGCCTTCAATGCCGTACAGGTTTTTGTGCTCGCAGAAGATCACCGGATCGTTATCGCGGATGGCCTGGATCAGCAGCCCCTTGGTATCGTACGGGGTGCTGGGGCAGACGACCTTTAACCCAGGAATATGGGTAAACAGCGGCGTCAACATTTGGGAATGCTGTGCGGCGGCGCGGAAGCCGGCGCCGACCATCGCGCGGATCACCACCGGCGTTTGCGCTTTGCCGCCGAACATATAGCGGAACTTGGCGGCCTGGTTGAAGATTTGATCGAAACAGACGCCCATGAAATCGATAAACATCAGTTCGGCGATCGGGCGCATACCGCAGGCCGCGGCGCCGATGGCTGCGCCGACGTAGGCCGATTCCGACAGCGGGGTGTCCAGCAGGCGATCGCCATGCTTGGCGTATAGCCCTTTAGTGACGCCCAGCACGCCGCCCCAGGCGTCTTTTTCTCCGTCGGCGCCCATTCCGCCGACGATATCCTCACCGAGCATAATCACACTGGGATCGCGTGCCATTTCCTGGTCTATCGCTTCATTGATAGCGAGCTTCATACTAAGTTTACGAGCCATGTCCATTCTCCTTTCGGGTGAAGTTGTCGCTAGTAGCTGACATAAACGTCGGTTAACAAATCGTCGGCGCTGGGTTCGGGCGCGGCTTTGGCTTCTTGTACCGCCTGTTCGATCAGCGCGGCCACTTCGCGGTCGATGGCCTGGAACTCGTCAAGGCGAATGGCGCCGCTTTGTTGCACGTGGTTGATAAAGTGCTTCAGGCAGTCTTGGTGTTCGCGGATCGATTCCAGCTCGTCCGGGGCGCGGTAGGTTTGCGCGTCTCCTTCAAAATGCCCGTAGAAGCGCACCATTTTGCATTCGAGCAGCGCGGGGCCGCCGCCGGCGCGGGCATGGCGGATCAGTTCGCCGGCGGTTTCATAGACGGCGAAAAAGTCGGTGCCATCGACGGTCACGCCGGGGATGCCAAAGCCGGCGGCGCGATCGACATAGCTATCTACCGCGGTGGCATACTGGCGCGAGGTGGCTTCGGCGTAACCGTTGTTTTCAATCACGAACAGAACCGGCAGGTTCCAGACCGCGGCCAGGTTCAGGCTTTCGAGAAACGTGCCCTGGTTGGCGGCGCCGTCGCCGGCGAAGGTAATGCCGATTTCACCCTTGCCGCGGAATTTGGCCGCCAGCGCCGCGCCGCACACCAGCGGCGCGCCCGCCCCCAAAATGCCGTTGGCGCCCATCATGCCTTTGCTTAGATCGGCGATGTGCATTGAGCCACCCTTGCCGTTACAGGCACCGCCGGTTTTACCGTAGATTTCTTTCATCATGGCGATAACGTCGACGCCTTTGGCAATGCAGTGCCCATGCCCGCGGTGGGTGCTGGCGATGCGATCGCCATCGGTGAGGTGGGATAAAATGCCGACAGCCGTCGCCTCCTCGCCGGCGTACAAGTGGACAAAGCCGGGAATATCGCCGCGTGAAAAATCGACGTGTAGCCGTTCTTCAAAATCGCGGATGGTGCGCATACTGCGATAGGCGCTCAGCAAGGCTTCGCGGGTGAGCGGCAGGGAAGCAGAGTGTGGATTGTTATCGGTATTGTTCATAGCCATCTCCAGACAGTGAGTGGTGATTAAAGTAGGCCGCCGCTACCGCTAGTGGCAGCCCGCAATAATTGGTTTTCCGCGGCACAATGCAGGCAGGCGTTGATATTGAGTGAGCGAAAAGCGCGTTCATGCAGCGTGATCTGCACACTGTCCTGCGAGCCGAATGTCATTTCGCGTTCGCCATCCAGGGCAATGACGCCCTGGCGCAGGTGTGGGGTGCTGGCGGCGCCGTGTTCGATGCGTTGCCAACGGGCGATAGGGATGCGCTGTACCAGGCCTGGTGCCAGCGGTGCCAGCAGCGTGCCGCCGCCGCTGCCGAAAGTAACCCCCAGCCCGCCGGGCGCATGGCGGCCGATCGGCATCAATAAGCCGCCGATAGAAGACAGGCCCACGGTATGGGGTTCGGCAAAGCACAGGTAGAGCTGTGACAACTGTTCAGGGCGCCACACCGAGCGGGCGCCGACAAACCGCTCGGCCAGGATGGCGGCGTCAACAATGGCAATATCCTGGCGGGCATTCGGGTGGCCGGCATTGATAGCGATATCCAGCCGTTTGTTCCACTGCAGCGCCTGCGCGCCGGGGACTTTACCGTTGGCATACAGCCCCACCGCCAGCCCGACGATGGTGGGTTCGCGCAGTTCTGGCCAGGCGTTATTGGTGCCGGTGGAGATACCGACGATCGGCACCGTGCCGCACGCTTTTGCTACCGCCCGATGGGTGCCGTCGCCGCCAAGCACCACGATGGCGCGGGCGTCGTCGGCCTGCATCATGCGTGCCGCCTGTACGCTATCGTTAACCGTGGCGCTGACGCTAAGCGGCAGCCAGCTTAACCGTGGAAGGGGAATAGTGTGACGCTGTGCCAGCATACGGGTCAGGATCGCCTGTAGCCCTTCACGATCCGGCATCATGCGCACATCGGCGATGCCCGCGGCGCCCAGCGCCGCCAGCAGCCGAAAAATCAGGTTGGCACGTTCGGCCAGCGTCAGGCTGCCGGCATGGCCCACCACACGGCGGATATCACGGGCCGAAACCGGATTGGCGATAATGCCAACCCAAGGGGCGGATACGGCACGGCGGCGAATGGAGCTATTTGCAGGATCAGACATGGGAGCACCTCTTGTCATCAACTGAAATCGCTATCGCAAATTCCGGGCCAGGTTTTGTTGTGGTTTAAAATCAGTATGTTATTTGGTTTTTTCAGCGATTGCCGGCGAGGGTGATACAGGTGTCACCGGCCAATTGAGACAGATCAGCAGCGGGTATCGGTTTGGTTTGGCGAGCGGATACCCAAGCGCTGCATGCGGCGGTAAAGCGTCATGCGGCTGATCCCCAGTTGGCGGGCGACCGCGCTATGGTTCCACTGCGCCGCCCGCAGGTGCTGTATCAGCGCCTGGCCTTCGGGGCAAGTGGCGGAGGTGATGGTGTTTGGGCGCGCCGGCGTAGCCGTTTCGGCAGGCGGTGCTGCGGCGGGCTGTTGCAGTTCTTCGGGCAGATCATCGGGGTGAATACAGGCGTTTTCGCAGATGGCGCAGGCGTATTCCAGCGCATTGCGCAGTTCGCGTAGGTTGCCCGGCCAGCGGTGGCGGTGCAGGTGCGCCCTGGCTTTGGCGGTGAGCGTGCAACGCTTGCCCGCCAGCATATTGTCAATCAGCCAGTCCAGATCGCTGCGCTCACGCAATGGCGGCAGGCTGATACGGGCGCCAAGCAGGCGGTAATAGAGATCCTCACGGAATGCGCCTGCGGCGATCAGCCGTTCCAGCGCCCGGTGGGAAGCAGAGATGACCCGGATATCAACCGGTATCGGGCGGGTGGCGCCCACCGGCAACACTTCGCGCTCCGCCAGCACGCGCAGCAGGCGCGTCTGCATTTCCAGCGGCATATCGCCAATTTCATCCAGGAACAGGCTGCCGCCATCGGCTTCCTGAATGAGCCCGCGGCGTGGTTTATTACCGGCGCCGGAAAAGCTGCCCGGCATGGCGCCGAACAGTTCGCTTTCAATCAGCGAGGGCGGGATCGCCGCGCAGTTAACGGCGATAAACGGCCGCTGGCAGCGGTTGCCCGCCTGGTGTAACGCCCGGGCAAAGAACTCCTTGCCACAGCCGGTTTCGCCGTGGATAAACAGGTTCACCGGGGTATTCACCAGCTTCATCGCGCGCTGTAACTGCACCTGTAACGCCGGATCGCCGCCGCTGATGGCTTTTAACGGGGTGGGCAAGATGGCTGATGCGCCCGCCATACGCCGGCCGCGGCGGTTGATCGGCTGTTGGGCGGTAACGAATAGCGTGTTATCGCTGTTCGCCAGATTAATGGTGCATGGCCGCAGGCCCTCGGTATGCAGGTAGTTCGGCAGTTTATCGAAGCTGGCGTTGAAAACCTGCTCAAAGCGCAGCCCTAACAGCGGGCTGGCCGCGTGCTGCGTTGGCGCCGGCAGGCCAAGTTCATTTTGCAACAGGCGCAAGGCCGGGTGGTTATGCCCCACGATTTTACCGCTGGCGTCAAAGGCCAGCAGATAGTCCGGGTTGACGTTAACTAACGGGTATGACGTGCTAAGCTTGAGCATCCAGTCGCTACGGTGCAGGTGTTCAAAATAGGCGTTTTCAATCTGGCTGGCATAAATGCGGGCGATTTGCAGCGCCAACTGCTGGCTGGATTTGGGCTGTGGCGAGTTGAGTGCGGAGATATCCAATATCGCGTGCAGTTGCCCTTGCGGATCGAACAGCGGGACGGCAGTACAGGTCAGCGGGATGTGGGTGGCGTCGAAGTGATCGCCCTGGTGCACCGTGAGCGCTTCACCGGTTGCCAGGGCGGTGCCTACGGCGCATGTGCCGGCACAGGCCTCTGACCATTCGGCGCCCAGGAATAACCCGGCGCGCCGCAGGCTGATTTCGGCGTTGGCGTCGCCCAGATAATCAACGGTGATGCCTTTGGCGTTATTCAGCAGCACCACATAGCCCGCCGGTGCAATGTGGTGAAACAGGCGCTCCATGCCCTGATGGGCGATACGCCTGAACTCTTCCAGGTTTTCCTGGTGTTCGCGCAGTTCGTGCCAGGTGAGGATGCGCGCGTCTTGCATGCGGCTAGGATCAAGCCCGTGATCGTTAACGCAGCGTTGCCAGGAATCGCGGATAAGCCGATCGTAGCTCTGCAGGGTGGCTGAGGCGGGAGTTCCGTTAATGGTTTCGACTACCGTGTCAATGTGGTCGCGCTGGTGTTGATTCACAGTCGTGTACTCCTGAATTGACGTTTTGCCCAAAGCCCAGAAACGGTTATCAAGACGAACAGTCCTTGCTGGCTGCTCTTTATCTATTTTTATTAACAATAAATTAACATTGTGAGTATTGCAGATGGTCGCCATTTTTTCTGTGATCGAATGCAAAAGGCGGTTATTGAACTGGGGGCAGGCCGTTACGCCGGGCTTTCCACCTGACGCAATAAGGTAAACGGATGCTACGATTAACCGTGTGCAGGTGCTGGTGAAGCACTACGTGCAGGCTGTGTGGGGCGTTTCAGCCGGTAAATCGCAGTTTGACGCCAAAACCAGCACAATACTAAAGCAATAGGTTAGTAGCAGGGTGGGAAAGCATAGTTTTTTTGGCGGCTTTTCAAGCGCTAAGTGAATGTTGTATGATAAAATTTGTGCATTAAGTTCAATTGTTCAACGGATTTTAGCGCCTTTGAGGCAATTGTAACCAGTTGAGCCAGGAAGGGGCAGAAAGGGCTTGCCATGCACCACGAACCGGTACATAATAGCGACCATTCCTGAAACGGAACGGGCAAAAAATCATTTAAATCAAATGGTTAGGCGTTAAAGTTCTTAGTCGAATGTCCTAAGAGAATCACATTAAAGCGGGTTGTACCGGCTTTAAGCCGAAAGGCAAACAGAATTACGGCGCGTTAACAAAGCGGTTATGTAGCGGATTGCAAATCCGTCTAGTCCGGTTCGACTCCGGAACGCGCCTCCAATTTTCCCGAGCCCGGGTGGTGGAATCGGTAGACACAAGGGATTTAAAATCCCTCGGCTTATGGCTGTGCGGGTTCAAGTCCCGCTCCGGGTACCAGGGAATAAAAGCTTATTAAAATCATAACGATGTAAGCAATGTTTGAACCGCCGAAAGGCGGTTTTTTTATGCCTGAAATTTGGTGCGCCGGCCCTGTTGACGACGTTCAGTTAACGGTTTTCTTCAATGCAATACCAGGGCCGGTTCTCGGCCCTGGCTGGCAGTCGCCGTGCTTTATGCCATGATGGGTTGCTAACTGAACTAGTTCCCCTTGCCGCTAATGAAGTAGCTGACATCATAGCGTTCCTTTTCTTTTATCCCTTTGGTAACCAGGCCATACTCTGTGGCTTTCACAATGTCAGGCATCAGCCTGTTGTTTTCGGCCGACAGGATGTTTTTTATCTGGGGGGCGGGGAGCCGGGTGCAACTGCGATAGATATCGAAAAATAACTGGTTATACATATCGTTCTGTTCAGCCAGTAATCTTGCTTCGTCTGGTTTGACGTAGTCTTTACCAATATTTGCCGCGGCTGACGGGTGCAGAAGAAAATGCGAGAGCGGGGTTGCGTAGCGCGCATCAGCCGCGCAGTAGATCATGGTGGCGGCAGAGCCCGTCATGGCGGTATTAACGGTTTCAAGCTTTATCGGTGAATTTTTGAGCGCGGCGTAAATCGTATAGCCGGCATCCATGTCGCCGCCACTGCTGTTAATGTAGAGCACCACTTTCTCTGCGTGTGGGAAGGTATCGGCGATCTCGGTTACCGCGGCGATAATATTGATCGCACTCTCATCGTTTACTTCCCCCGAAAAATAAATGCCGGCGGTTTTTACCTTGGCGTTTTTAATCTCGTCTTTTTTCGTGACGATGGTCCCAGCGGTTGCCAAATGAGCAACCAGTAAAGCTCCAGCGATCATTATTCTAATCACAATAATTCCCTGTTGGTTAAAACTATCATATCTTTCATGTGGATAGGTGTAATCCTCATAGAATATCTTTGCTAAATAATTTAATCCATATTAATAGTATGTGATTATTGCATTAGCGCGGGCGCACTCAAGTGGCGTAATGATCTGACGCCGCCGGGCAATACAGCCATGCGTTGGCACACAAGTCGAAATGGAATGTCTTTGGGAGCGTTTGGCCCGTGAGGGCACGGCTGGGAAGGCCAGAAAGGGAATACCAACCAGCTTGCGCTGGTCGGCATGTTCACATTAGCGGTTATTTACGGCCAAGCAGGTAGCCAAATACGATACCCACTGCGGCTGCGATAGCAACGCCGGCCAGCGGGTTTGATTCAACCTGGCCTCTGACGGTGTCTGCAGCATCACGGGCCGCATAGCTGGCCTGAGAAACGTATTTACGCGCAGCGCCCTTAACCTGATGCTCGGGTGAGTCGGTGGCATCACCGTAAGCTTCCTGGGCCGCACCAGCGGCTTCTTTTACTTTATCTTCTGCTTTCCCAAACATATCTACTCCTTGGTTTTGTTGTAAAAGTCAGAATAAAGCGTAGCAAACTCTGGGGGCAATGCGCGTTATTTCACAATAATCCTAAAAAAAGTAGCCCTGCCGCTGGAGCAAGGTTTTTGGCTGTGGCGCTTATCCCGTGACGCAGTATAAGGGCAGGATGTAATCAGATTAGAGGATCGTTAATGAGTGAAAATACAGTAGGTTTTGTTACACCGCCGGCGCATATCAATTTTTTAGCGAAAAAACTGTTTGCCGAATGCGGCAATGTGATTGACGGGGCTATCGCTTATCTGGCGCCGGGCGGCGGTGGCCCCACGACCGCGCATACCCATTCTCACGCACATTTATTTATTGTTGTCAGTGGCAAAGCGAAGATCGTCGCGGGGGATGAGGCGTTTGTTATCGGCCCGAATGAGGCGAAAATAATTACAGGCAGTATCCCGCATTCCGTGTGGAACGCTGCTGAGACAACGACGGTGATGATAGGGATTTCATTGGCAGGCGAGAATGCAGAACGAATAAGCCCCGCTAACGGTGGGGAAGGTTAGCGGGACGGCGGCCTTACCCCGCAAAGGGATAAGGCCCGGTTGCGATCAGTCCAGTTTCGGGTGCTGATCGATCAACGTCTGTTTTTTCTTCTCCAGTGCGTTGATTTGCTCTTGCAGGTCGGCCAGCTCATCGTTGATGTTATCAACTTTCAGCTCGATATTGTCGTAGGTTTCTTGCAGCAGCTCTTTCGCTTCAGAGCGGTCAGAAGCCGCCGGCGTTGCTCCGCGCAGCGGTTTGTTGGCCGTTTCCTTCATATACAGACCGGTGACCAGACCAACAATCGCCACGACCATCAGATAGTAAGCCGGCATATACAGATTGCCGCTGGATTCCACCAGCCAGGCCGCGACGGTCGGCGTTGCACCGGCAACCAGAACGGAGATGTTAAAGGAAATCGCCAGCGCGCTGTAGCGAATGTGCGTTGGGAACATTGCTGGCAACGTAGAGGCCATCACGCCGGTAAACGAGTTCAACAATACTGCCAACACCAGCAGGCCCACAAAGATCAGCCCGATCACATTGCTGTTGATCAGCATAAAGCAGGGCACAGCCAGGAACAGCATACCGATGCTGCCGCCGATAACGAACGGTTTACGGCCGATGCGGTCACTGGTCAGGCCGATTAACGGCTGTATAAACAGCATACCAAGCATGATGGCGATAATGATCAGCACGCCATGGCTTTCCGAGTAGTTGAGGTTATGCGACAGGTAGCTCGGCATGTAGGTCAGCAGCATGTAGTAGGTAACGTTGGTCGAGATCACCAGCCCCATGCACACCAGCAGGTTTTTCCAGTTTTTGTTGGCGATTTCGCGGAAAGAGGTCTTTGGCGGGTTCTGAATCGCCTCGCGATCGCCTTTTTCCATGTTGTCGACGTGTTGTTGGAACGCCGGGGTTTCTTCCAGCGCATGGCGCAGATACAGGCCGATAATGCCCAACGGCGCAGCCAGGAAGAACGGCAGGCGCCAGCCCCACTCAAGGAATTTGGCTTCGCCGATGATGCTGGAAATCAGCACCACCACACCGGCGCCAAGCACAAAGCCGGCGATGGAACCGAAATCAAGCCAACTGCCCATCAGGCCGCGTTTTCTGTCTGGTGAGTACTCGGCCACAAAGATTGCCGCGCCGGAGTATTCACCGCCTACAGAGAAGCCCTGCGCCAGTTTGGCCAGCAGCAGCAGGATAGGTGCCCAGATGCCGATTGAGGCATAAGATGGTATCAGCCCGATACAAAAGGTACTGATGGCCATGATGATGATCGTGACCGACAACACCTTCTGGCGCCCAAATTTATCCCCCAAACGGCCAAAAAATACGCCGCCGAGCGGGCGAACCAGGAAGGGAACAGAGAAGGTGGCAAGTGCGGCGATCATCTGCACGCCGGGTGAGGCGCTGGGGAAAAACACTTGCCCAAGAGCATAGGCAACAAAACCATAAACACCAAAGTCAAACCATTCGACGGCGTTACCCAGTGCGGCAGCGGTGATGGCTTTTTTCAGTTTGCTGTCGTCAATAATTGTTATGTCATTGATATTTAGCGGTGTGTGGCGCTTTTTTCTTAACTTCATGAACTCATCCCTTAAAAAATTATTCGGCGCGAAAACGCACTCTCCCTTCACGCTGTGCGAAGCATAAACATCAGTATATATAATATTAATGTAGTCTATTGGAGAGCCAGCGATTTAGTGAAATCGGCTGTGGAAATCGCATGTATTGAATCTATCCTCCAGGTTTATCGCTATACGTTGGATAATTATTTTATGCATATAGCTTAACGTTATATCAAGATGAGATCAAATGAGGTGGGTTACATTAACTTTTCTTGTGTTGCGGGCGGCCACGATGCGGCCGTATAAGCCCTGGGCCTGGCAGCGTTTTCATCCGCTGCCAATGTGGCTGGCGGCATGCTGTTTCCCGGTGGTTTGCTAAACTTGTTATTAAGATACAATTTTCTGTCGCGCCAAAGTGAGGTCGCTATGCCTGAACACGATCAACTGCAACAGCTCATGGAACGCGTGGCAGCATTAGAGGCCAGAGAGAAGTCATTGACCGCTGCTTCAAGCGTCTATCAGACGGTTATCACTACCATCCTTGCGAATCTGGACAAAACCACCCGCGATAATATTATCGCCACTATCGATCAGGCTTATGACATTGCCTATGTACGCGCCATCCACAGCCGCGATACGTTGCAGCAACAGAAAATCAAGCAGGCTGATGACATCGCACAGCGCATCTTCACCTTTGCCCAGGGGGATACCTCAAAGGAATAACGGCTGCCTGGCGTACTCTCCGCCGTGTAAGCCGCTGAAGCCGGCAACTCATCACCGTAGCCGCTTTTTCGTTGCGCAACAGATCTACCCGGCAAAAGGGGACTTATGTTAATTTAGGGGCCGATAATCAAAACAATCGTCATTCCCTGCATAACCATCGCTAAGGTTGTACCCATGGACCCACTCAAAGAGATCCTGAACGAAGAAATCGATTGCATTAACAAGCGTGAGGGGCGCGATGGCAAACCGCGTTTCAATAGCAAGTTTGCCCGCGAGCATCGCTATTTGTGCCTGGCAATGTTCGCCGGTTACTTTGCGGTGATTGCCGTCATGTACCCGGTGCCTTATATGGGGCTGCTTTCGTTTTTGATGTTTACCGCCTTCGTGCTGTTTATGTTTGCCATGCTGCTGCTGGAGATCAAACCGCGCTACCGCTTTGAAGATATCGGCGTGCTCGATCTGCGCGTTTGCTATAACGGTGAATGGTACTTTACGCGTGCGCTGTCGCCGGCGGCGGTAGAGGCGTTGTTGAGCCATCCCGGCATTAGCCCGGTATTGAAAGAACGCGTGCGGGAAATCATCGCCAACAAAGGTGAAGTTGATTTTTACGACGTATACGATCTGGCCTATGGCAAAAAATTGCACGAACGCGTCGCGCCCACGGCGGCAGCGCTGAACTGAACGTTTTCGCCGGCGGCATTGTCGCTTATACTTGAAGGCTGCGTTCGTTGAGTAAGAGTGAGGATGTTGTAATGAGTGATGATATCTTTGATTTTGATATCGATGCCGAATTAGCCGCGGCTGAAAAGAAAGCGGCCGAACAGGCGAATGCGCTGCCTGAAGCCGTTGAAGACGAAGCGGACTGCGAAAGCTGCAAGATCTAACGCCGCCAAGAGCAGCAATAAGCAGTAATAAACTAGCAACACCCTGTGAGCTGAACGCTGGCAGGGTGTTTTTTTATGTATATGGCCGGGTTGGCATCCCGCAATGGTTGGTGAGCGCCCCGGTGGGGTGAAACCATTAACCCCAGTAGGGGTTTAATGGTTTGTGCTGGCGGGCTTAGTGATCGAGGGATTGCAGAGCGCGCTTGATAAGCTCGCTGGCAAGCTTTCTTTCGGCTTCAGAAACGCCATCAAGATTAAAATTGGAAAGGTCGTTTACCAGAACGCTGCGATCTTTTCCGCTGATGGACGCATCCAGCGCTGAAAGCAGGCGGCCAAGTATCTTCAGCAGCGTCGCATTTACCGGTTCAGCTTCCTGCACCGTTTTATCTTGGTCAGTCATCAAAAATCCTCTCTGTCGTGACGGAAGGGGCACCGGCTAACCGGCCCAACCCTCAGGGTTCAATGAGCCCAATCGCTACCGTGAGGCAGGGATATGGATTTCCACTTATGCAATGCAGTTATAACAACTCACTACAATATACTCCAGCACCAATTTGGCGCAATGTGAGGTTGCGGGTTGAACAATCTGTGCGCAATATGCGTAAAGTATGGTGCAATTCCCTGCGCTATGGTGAGGTTTTTTTACCCGGGAGCGGCTCTGGTGAGCCGCTGGCGCCATGCGCTATTGCGGGAGCCTGCCCCTGGGTTATTGCGGTTTGCCGGAAAAGAGAAAGCGCAACAACGGAATGCGTTTATGCAGTTCGTATAACGCAAAAGCCAGGGTAAACACGAACACCAGGCCACACAGAAAACCCAGAAGGTTATTGCTGATATAGGGTGTAATAAATGCGCCATATATCAGCGTCAAAGGATGGTGCACCAGATAAATAAACAGTGACGCATTAACCAGATAGGTGACACGTGGGGAATGGTAATTGAGCAGCGTATGGCCAAATGAGAATACGACGTTAGTCATCAGGATACCGAGGACGGATTTGATCAGAATATCCAGGTCGAACATATAGTCACTTTGGGCCAAGAACGACTGATTGAGCATATACGCCGCCAGCAGCGCCAGCGAGCCCAGCGCCGCAGGCAGACAAGGCTTGAGGAAAATTTCTTTTAGCCACACATACTTGAAGGTGTAGGCGCCCAGGATGAAGAACGGCAGATAAAACAGCGTTTCCATCACTACAAAATTGAACAGGCCGTTAGATAATAACTTAGGGTCGAAATTTAAAATCAAACGATGCGCGGCTATATATAATAAAGCATATAAACTAAAAAGCAGTGAGATACTTCCTAAACTTATTTTTTTATTTTCGGTGGCGGTATCTTCTTGCTCTTTGGTTGGGAGCATAAAGCGGAAAAGATAAAAACACGCGCAGGTGAGCAAAGAGAGTGTTAATAAAAACCACAGATGAGAAATCAACTCCCAGACACCGGCATTCATCTTTTGATAAAACGAAAATGTATCCCAGCCGTCCAGTTTATTTGTAAAATATTTTAACATGAAGAACTGAGGCAATGTGATTAACGGAATGGAGCTCAACATCGGGATCGCCACCCGTTCCAGGCGTACCTTGAGCCACTTGTGGCGCTCATAGCGGGCAAACAGCATGAAGGAGAAGTAGCCGGATATCACGAAGAACACCTGCATGCGGAAGGCGTGGATGAAGTCGTTCAGCACCGTCAGCGAAAAGGAGGGGTTGGCGCTGTTGACGGCCCAACTGTGGCTGGAGTAAATCAGAGAAAGATGAAAAGGGATGCCGAGCAGCATCAAATACGCCCGGATAGAATCGAGGAAAAACTCGCGTTGGTTGTGGCTTGTTGTCATAGGATACCGCTGATGGTTTTTTATTGAATGGTGATTAATCGGTTTATTAAGTCAGCATATGTTAAATCATCGTGCAAACCCTACTATAGCCATTCGCATTTTTCCATAGCGTCTTTCTTCAGGGCTTGCTACGCTGGTGTTTCATCAGTTGCTTAAACTCTGAACCATAAACATGAACGATCCATTTATCATGTTGTCGGAAAGCTGAATAATCCATTAATATGGTTTTTAATGATTTGAGCACACGAATAGGGGGGGATGTGCTAGTTAATATATTATCCAGGCAACCACGTGCGATGACCGCGCGTTGGTTAGGCGTTACCGTATTGTTCTCACTGTTTACCTCGCAGGCATGGGCATTTTCCATCGATGATGTGGCCAAACAGGCACAAGATCTGGCGGGGAAAGGTTTCGAAACGCCGAAGAGCAACCTTCCTTCTCAGTTCCGTGAAATGAAGTTCGCGGACTACCAAAAGATCCAGTTCAATCACGACAAAGCCTATTGGAACCAGCTTCAAACCCCATTTAAGCTTGAGTTCTACCATCAAGGGATGTACTTCGACACGCCGGTCAAAATCAACGAAGTGACCGCAACCAGCGTGAAGGAGATCAAGTACAACCCGGATTTCTTCAACTTTGGCGACGTGAAACACGATCCGGAATCGGTAAAAAACCTTGGCTTTGCCGGGTTTAAAGTGCTGTATCCGATCAACAGCGAAGACAAAAATGATGAAATCATGAGCGTGCTGGGTGCCAGCTATTTCCGCGTCGTGGGGGCAGGGCAGGTGTATGGCCTTTCTGCGCGCGGCCTGGCGATCGACACCGCCCTCCCTTCTGGTGAAGAATTCCCGCGTTTCCGCGAGTTTTGGATCGAACGGCCAAAACCGGGTGATAAACACCTGGTGATTTATGCGCTGCTTGATTCCCCGCGCGCAACCGGCGCTTACCGTTTTATCGTTTATCCAGGGCGTGATACCACGGTCGACGTTGAGTCCAAAGTCTTCCTGCGCGATAAAGTGGGTAAACTGGGCATCGCACCGCTGACCAGTATGTTCCTGTTTGGGCCGAACCAGCCATCGCCAACCTTGAACTACCGCCGTGCGCTGCACGATTCCAACGGTCTGTCGATTCATGCCGGCAACGGCGAGTGGATTTGGCGCCCGCTGAACAATCCGAAGCACCTGTCGGTCAGCACTTATACGATCGAAAACCCGAAAGGCTTCGGCCTGCTGCAACGTGGGCGCAACTTCAAAGATTATGAAGATCTTGATGATCGTTACGATCTGCGCCCAAGCGCATGGATCGAACCGCGCGGTGATTGGGGCAAAGGCAAGGTGGAACTGGTCGAGATCCCAACGGCTGATGAAACCAACGATAACATCGTCGCTTTCTGGACGCCGGATGTGCTGCCGGATACCAAAACGCCGCTGGCGTTGCGCTACCGCTTGCACTTTACCCGTGACGAAGACAAGTTACATTCACCGGATATTGCCTATGTCAGCCAGACGCTGCGTTCAACCGGTGATGTGCGTCAGTCCAATTTGATCCGTGAAGCGGATGGCAGTATTGCTTTCCTGATCGATTTCGTCGGTCCGGTGCTGAAAGGCCTGGATCAGAATACGCCGATAGCTTCACAGGTGAGCATTGGCGATAATGGTGAAATGGTTGAAAACAACATCCGCTATAATCCCGTCACCAAAGGCTGGCGCTTAACGTTACGGGTGAAAGTGAAAGATGACAAAAAACCAGTAGAAATGCGCGCCGCACTGGTTAACGGTGACACGGTCTTGTCGGAAACCTGGAGCTATCAGCTACCTGCCAATGAATAAGTCAACTCAAACTGCCCAGGAATATCTTGCGGCAATGCCCCTGACCGCGGAGCGGTCAGGGCAGCTTAATGCGCAGTCAACGGCTGGCGATGATGCGTTTGATACGCTTCACCGCCAGTTGGGCGCGGCTGACGCCAATGCTGCCACATTGCCCGCGGATGACGTGGCGCTGGCTTCGGTTAAACCTCGTATCGAGAGCGCCTGGCCGGATGCGGTCAGCGAAGCGGATTTTTCCGCCGATGCAGAAGGGCGCTCTGTCTTGAAGGCAACGCCGCCGATCAAGCGCACCAGCATGTTTCCCGACGCCTGGCGCACTAACCCGATCGCGCGCTTTTGGGATACGCTGCGCGGGCGTTCGCCGCACAGCCGCCACGCCAACAAGGAAGAAGCCGACGCTGAAAACCGCTGGCGTGCGGTAGGCTCCATGCGCCGCTACGTTCTGCTGGTGCTGATGCTGGTGCAAACCGGTATCGCCACCTGGTATATGAAAACCATTCTGCCGTATCAGGGCTGGGCATTGATCGATCCGATCGCCATGGTGAACCAGGATCTGATGCAGTCGGTGCTGCAACTGCTGCCTTATGTGCTGCAGACCGGGATCCTGATCCTGTTCGCCATCTTGTTCTGTTGGGTTTCCGCAGGCTTCTGGACGGCGCTGATGGGCTTCCTGCAATTGCTGATCGGCAAGGATAAATACAGCATATCGTCGACTATCAAAGGCGATGAGCCGATCGATCCTGCGCACCGCACGGCGCTGATCATGCCGATTTGTAATGAGGACGTGGAGCGGGTGTTCGCCGGTTTGCGCGCCACTTATGAATCCGTGGCGGCGACCGGGCAGTTGGATCACTTCGACGTGTATATCCTCAGCGACAGTTACGATCCGGATATCTGCGTGGCGGAACAGAAGGCGTGGCTGGAGCTGTGCCGCGATGTGAACGGCCACGGGCGTATTTTCTATCGCCGCCGCCGCCGCCGCGTGAAGCGCAAAAGCGGCAACATCGACGATTTCTGCCGCCGCTGGGGTGGGCAGTACAGTTACATGGTGATCCTGGATGCCGACAGCGTAATGAGCGGTGAGTGCCTCACTGGTCTGGTGCGCCTGATGGAGGCAAACCCGAACGCCGGTATCATCCAGTCCGCACCGAAAGCGTCCGGCATGGATACCCTGTACGCGCGTGCGCAGCAGTTCGCCACCCGCGTCTATGGGCCGCTGTTCACTGCGGGGTTACATTTCTGGCAGTTGGGGGAATCGCACTATTGGGGCCACAACGCCATTATCCGGGTGAAACCGTTCATCGAGCACTGCGCCCTGGCGCCGTTGCCGGGAGCGGGGTCGTTCGCCGGTTCCATCCTGTCGCACGATTTCGTGGAAGCGGCATTGATGCGGCGCGCCGGGTGGGGCGTGTGGATCGCCTACGATCTGCCGGGCAGTTATGAAGAGCTGCCGCCGAACCTGTTGGATGAACTGAAACGTGACCGCCGCTGGTGCCACGGCAACCTGATGAACTTCCGCCTGTTCCTGGTCAAGGGCATGCACCCGGTGCACCGTGCGGTGTTTCTGACCGGGGTGATGTCATACCTGTCGGCGCCGTTGTGGTTTATGTTCCTGGCGCTGTCTACGGCGCTGCAGGTGGTGCATACGCTGATGGAACCGCAGTATTTCCTGCAGCCGCGGCAGTTGTTCCCGGTGTGGCCGCAATGGCGGCCGGAGCTGGCGATAGCGCTGTTTTCCACCACCCTGGTGCTGCTGTTCCTGCCGAAGTTGCTCAGTGTGATCCTGATCTGGGCCAAGGGGGCGAAGCCCTACGGCGGCGCATTCCGCCTGTTGCTCTCCATGCTGATGGAAATGATGTTCTCGGTGCTGCTGGCGCCGGTGCGGATGCTGTTCCACACGGTGTTTGTGGTCAGCGCTTTCCTGGGCTGGGAAGTGGTGTGGAACTCTCCGCAGCGTGACGACGACGACACCCCGTGGGGCGAAGCGTTCAAGCGCCATGGGTCGCAAATGCTGTTGGGCCTGGTGTGGGCCGGCGGTATGGCCTGGCTGGATCTACGTTTCCTATGGTGGCTGGCGCCGATTGTGTTCTCGCTGGTGTTGTCGCCGTTTGTTTCCGCGCTCTCGAGCCGGGCGACGCTGGGCATCAAGAGCAAGCGCGCCAAGCTGTTTTTGATCCCGGAAGAGTACCAACCGCCGCGTGAGCTGGTTGCCACCGAAGAGTATCTGAAGCTGAACCGCAGCCGTGCTTTGGCCAATGGCTTTATGCACGCGGTGGTGAACCCTTCCTATAACGCATTGGCAACCGCGATGGCGACGGCGCGCCACCGCATTCGCAGCGTGATTGAACGCAACCGCGAGCTGCGGCTTGATGAGGCGATGCAACTGGGGCCGCAAAAGCTGGATAAGGCCAAACGGCTGGAGCTGTTGAGCGATCCTGTGGTGCTGGCGCGCCTGCATCAACGGGTCTGGCAGCAGCCGCAGGGGGAAAGCTGGCGCAGCTATTACCAAACGTTGCCACACAATGAGCTGGCGCATCCTGCCAGCCAACGTTAAGGCTAATCACCATAATGAAACGGGGAATGCGCACTGCGTGTTCCCCGTTTCATTGGGCTTTACGTTATGCTTACAGGCCGCCGATCGGTTGCTGTGATAAACTTTGCACAAAATGTTAACGTATGATTTAACTAATCAGGGTAACGAGTTAATCCGGTGAACTTTTCGTTTTTAGCCCGTCTGGCCGTGCTGGCGGCGAGCATCACGCTGCTTTCCGGCTGCGGCAGTATTATCAGCCGCACCATACCCGGTGCGGGGCATGGGCATCAATATTACCCCGGCGTGCAGTGGGATTTGCGTGATACGCCCTGGCGCTATATCACGGTGATAGACGTGCCGCTTTCCATGGTCGTCGATACCTTTATGTTGCCGTTCGACGCGCAGCACGGGCCGTATGAGTAAGCGTTAGGAGCCGGGGCGAAGCCCCGGCTTAATGCACAGCGCAGGCTTATTGGCAACGCGTTTAGCGTTCGTCCCACTCGTCAGCGGCGGTTTGGCCTTCTTCGGTATCCAGCGGCGGCTCGAGTTGGAAATCGTCTTCGCTCCATTCGTACAGCGTGTTCTCATCCAGCCACTCTTCACGGATTTCAACTTCATCAAAGTCACCGTCGAAAATCGCTTGCGCGGCGTCACCGCTGCGGAACGTCAGGCATTCCGTCGATTCGCCTTCCTCGGCAAAGAACTCCGCCTGCCACATGATGTCGCCGTCTAGCATCACATAGCGCTGCAAGTTGAATTGCTGGACGGCCGGCTCGTCGGTCGTGCTTTCCGAGGATTCAATAAATTCTTCTCGCGCTGCGTCAATGGCTTCTTCTAACGTTGCATACAGGCTCATGATTTTCTCCCGGTCATGGTGCGGTTAATCCCTCTCTCTGGGTATCCCCAAAGTGTGATGACAAGCGTCAGCATTAATTGTTGTCGCCCGCGGGCAAGATGCAAATTTTTTTGCCGCCAGCGTAGGGTGTTGCCAGAAAAACGAAACAGCCAGCACCGGGGCGCTGGCTGCAATGGCAACAGGATTGCCGGGGAGGTTATGCGCTGGCTTGGGTATTCGCTAGCATACGGCGGATAGGCACGATCAGCAGGATCAGCACTCCTGCGCAAATCAGCAGCGCGATGGAACAACGCTCGAACAGCGTCGGCAGCAGCGCCAACTGGTCGGCTTTGACGTTGCCGCCGATCAGGCCCGCAGCCAGGTTGCCCAGTGCGCTGGCACAGAACCACAGGCCCATCATTTGGCCGCGTATTCTGGCCGGCGCCAGCAGGGTCATGGTCGCCAGGCCGATGGGGCTCAGGCATAGCTCACCGAGCGTGAGCATCAGGATGCTGCTGACCAGCCACAACGGCGAAACGCCGGCGCCGTTGTTCGCCAGCACTTGTTGTGCCGCCATCATCATCAGGCCAAAGCCCGCTGCGGCAAACAAAATACCGATAACAAATTTGCTGATGCTGCTCAACTGTATCTGCTTACGCGCCATAGCCGGCCACAGCCAGCTGAACAGCGGTGCGAGCAGAATGATGAACAACGCATTGATGGACTGGAACCAGACTGCCGGTATTTCAAAACTGCCGACCATCCGGTTGGTGTAATCATTGGCGAACAGGTTGAACGACGTCGGTTTCTGCTCAAAGGCCGACCAAAAAAACGCAGCGGAAATCAGCAGGATGAAACACACCAGCAGGCGCGCGCGCTCTTCACGGCTTAACCCGGCGAAGGCGGCCAGATAGATGAAGTACAGCGTCACCGCGGCGGCGATGATATAAACCAGTGTGCTGGCTACGGCGACCGGGTTGATCACGATAATGCCTTGGGCGATCAGGCCAATGATGACGATCATACCGGCGGCAATCGCCGTGACCCACGCGCCCACGCCGCTTCTTTTCGTTACCGGGCTATTCCAGGTGGAATCCAGCCCCACCTCGCTATCGTAGCGTTTCATGGCCGGCACGGCGAACAGGCGAAAAATCACCAGCGCCACCAGCATGCCAAGCCCACCGATGCCGAAGCCCCAGTGCCAGCCGTTGGTGCGGATCAGCACGCCGGAAATCAGCGGGGCAATAAAAGAACCCATATTGATGCCCATATAGAACAGCGAAAAACCGCCGTCTCGCCGGGCGTCATCCTGTTTGTACAGCGTGCCCACCATTACCGAAATACAGGTTTTGAACAGGCCGGAACCGATCACAATCAGCGTCAGGCCAATAAAGAACAACGCGGTGCCCATAATGGCGGACAGCGCGATGGCAAGGTGGCCCAGAGCAATTAAAATCGAGCCGTACCATACGGCTTTTTGCTGGCCGAGCCAGTTATCCGCCAGCCAGCCGCCGGGCAGCGCAGCCAGGTACATGCTGCCGGCAAAGATACCGACGATCGCCGAGGCATTCTCACGCGCCAACCCCATCCCGCCTTCATAGACCGTAGCGGCCATAAACAGGATCAGTAACGGACGAATGCCATAGAACGAAAAGCGTTCCCACATTTCGGTGAAGAACAGCGGGCCCAGCGGGTAGGGGTGGCCGAAGAAAGTACGGCCCGGTTGGTTATTGATGGAAGATGACATACCTAATTCCCGATTGCAGTGGCCGGCAAAGACGGCTTAAGAGGTGATTATGGGTATAATTTTGCTGATAGAACGCCAAAGGCGGATTACCCGGCATTATCCGCACAATGGCTCGGTTCACAGTGGCTATCGCAACTTTTTTCACTTTGCCAGGCTTGCGGCCTGGCGTGATATCAATCGCCCATTTGATAAGCAAACACGGGTTTTGTCTAGAACAGTGGGTCGTTTTTTAGTTAAAAGGTCGATGAACTTCTGATTTTTCAGATTTTATGTTCGTGAGCGGGGAAAAAAAGTTGACGGAAGGCCGCTGGGAATAGCTGCCAGATATGTGCTGGAAAACAATGGGCTGGATGCGGGATGCCGGGCGCGTGCCAGCGCGGTAAACCGCAGAAAAAGTGCGAAAAACAGATAAAATCCGCCGCAACAGCCCGAAGGCTAATAAATCCGCTTATTGCTCGTTTTGCAGGCGGTCATCGCTACTGCAAGCCGGGCGGCGGCGTTGCAGGCACCACCAGGAATAAACGACATTGAACAATACGGTTAACGCGGTGACCAGGAACACCGCGCGGAAACCATAGCTGGCGGATACCGCCGCGCCAAGCAGCGGCCCGCTGACGTTGCCGATATCGCGAAACGATTGGTTATAACTGAAGATGCGGCCCGCGACCTGGTTAGTGCAGTTGTAGATCAACAGCGTTTGCACCGCCGGCAACAGCGCGCCATCGGCGGCGCCCAGCAGGAAGCGCAAAATACCCAACTGCAAAGGGGACTGCACAAACGCCATCGGGATCAGCAGCAGGACGGAAACAATCAGCATACAAATCAAAATACGTTCAGGGCCGATCTTGTCCCCCAGCTTGCCAAGGCGGGGTGCGCTCATCAGTGCGGCGACGCCGGGCACGGAGGCAATCAGCCCACTGATAAAGGCCAGGTTGTTGGTATGGCCGGCCAGATCGCGAACGAATAGCGTCAGGATCGGGGCAATAGAGCCGGTTGCAACCTGGATAATCATGGTTGTTACAAACAGCCCCAGCACCAGCTTCGGGCTTTTTAACGAAGCAAATACCTGGCGCGCATGCAGCATGTCTTTTTTTTGCACCGGGGTAAACTGTTCTTTGACAAACAGCAGCGTCAGGATAAAACAGATAAAAAGTACGCTGGCGGTAACGTAAAATACCGGCCGTAGGCCGTACTGATCGGCCAGCAGCCCACCGATCAGCGGGCCAATCAACGCGCCGCTGACGCCGCCGGTGGAGAGCGTCCCCAGCGCCCAGCCGCTACGGTTGCGCGGCACCTGTGTGGCGATCAGCGCATTGGCGTTGGGGATGAAACCGCCGAGCAGCCCGAGCAAGGCGCGCAACACCAGGAACTGCCAAATATTTTGCGCCATCCCCATCAGCACCATGACGATCGCCATGCCAAGCGCCGAGCGCAGCAGCATCAGTTTGCGCCCGCGCCGGTCGGCCAACCCGCCCCAAAACGGCGCGGCAATCGCGGAAAACAGAAAGGTAATGCTGAACACCAGGCCGGACCACATATTCAGCGCCTGATGCCCGGTGACGCCCAGCGCCTCAACGTACAGCGGCAGGAACGGCATGATCAGGCTAAACGCCGCACCCGTCAGGAAGCAGCCTAGCCAAGTGACGAATAGGTTACGTTTCCAGTTAACAGGTTCTGATGCCGAAGCCATAAATTACCGATGCAGATGAAGGAAAGCTTTGTGATCGCGAGGTGCAATAGGGCAAAGCGGAAAAAATTAGCGCGATAAGTATGCGCCTAATAGCTGCGGACATCAATTGAACGGGGGCGCGAGGGCAGGAAAATGGGCGGCGGATCGAAAAAAGATAACCCCCACACAGGGTAGCGTGAGGGCATACGGGCTTTACGCGTTTATCAGCGCCTCAAAACCCGTTGAGGCGGTGCTTAACGCCACGTCGGTGACCTCATAGTTGGCCACCGCGTTAAACGGATCCTCTGCCAGGATCGTATCCAACTGCGCCCGTGCCACACCTTTCACCAGAATAACGCCGCCGGTACGCGGGTTCTTGCGGCCGGAAGCGATAAACGTCCCCTGTTGGAAATACTTTTTCAGCCAGGCAATGTGGTCGGCGAGCAGCGCATCGACTTCTGCAATAGGGCGATGGTAGGTGAGGTTTACGATATACATAAGGGCTCCCTGATACGGATGAGAAAGGCCATACCTTCACACGGTTTGCGGTTATTCTCAAGGGCGGCAATAAAAAACCCGCATGAGCGGGTTTATCAACAGGCTAGGCGGTTAAAGGGTAACCGTTAGTACAACGACGGTTCCCCTTCCGGGCGGGTTTTGAACCGGCGATGCAACCACATATATTGTTCCGGTGCCATCATGATTTCCTTTTCCACCACGCGGTTCATAAACGCCGCGGCATTCAGTTCATTGTCCAGCGGGAAACCCTCCACCGCCGGTTGCATGATCAGCTCATAGCCTTTGCCATCGGGTAGCCGCCGTGGCGTGAAGGGAATGATCGCCGGTTTGCCCATGCGCACCAGCATATAGCTGCCCATGGTGGTCGCGGCCTTTTCCACGGCAAACAGCGGAGCAAACACGCTGCTGCGCGGGCCATAGTCGTGATCCGGCGCGTACCAGATGATTTCACCCTGCTTTAGGGCACGGATCATGCCTTTAACGTCTTTGCGATCTAGCATGGATTTATTGGAGCGCATCCGCCCCCAGGTTTGCAGCCAGTCCATCAGCTTGTTGTCGTGCGGGCGATAGACGCCGATCCCAGGGTTATAAATACCGAAAATACGCGCGCCCAACTCCAGCGTCAGAAAATGCAGGCCGATCAGCAACACCCCCTGGTGGTTATCGTGCGCTTTCTGAATGTGTTCAAGCCCACGTACGGTAAACCAGCGTTTGATGCGCCAGTCGGGCCAAAACCAGGCCATACCGGTTTCAAACAACCCCATGCCGACCGAGGCAAAGTTTTGGGCGATCAGTTCTTCACGTTCAGCCTCTGGCTTCTCTGGAAAGCACAGCTCCAGATTGCGCCGCGCGATGGCGACCCGGCGCTTGAGAAAGCGCATGGAGAAACGACCAAGCCGGGTTCCCAACTGATAAATAACGGGGTAAGGCAGGAGTACCAGCAGGTACAGCAGACCAATGCCAAACCAGGTTAACCAGTAACGCGGGTGCAATAACGAGCGGTTAAATGAAGGGAGTTGGGTCATGTATTCTTCGCTTAGGAACGGTTGTTTTATATAAAGAACAGAATGTTAGCATGACCGGTTACCTCTGGGGCCATATCCATGCCGATGACTTTCTGCCGGTTATAGCCCGCTATTGTGGCATTTTTCTGGCGTAACAGGAAAACACACCGCATTAAAACGCCATTTGGGCCGGCGCTGATCACCGGCCATCAGGGTTAATCGGTGTTGAAGAGTCCCTTCAGCACATGAGGCTCACTGCGCCAGTATTGCGGCGGCGCATTGACTTTTTCGCCCAGCTTGGCAGCGGCGTGCCACGGCCAGCGCGGGTTATACAGGATACCGCGGGCTAGCGCCACCATATCCGCCTGCCCGGTGGCGACAATGGCCTCGGCCTGTTCAGGTTCGGTAATCAGCCCAACGGCGATCGTCGGCATGCCGGTTTGTTGCTTGATACCCTCGGCAAAAGGCACCTGATAATTTGGCCCGACCGGGATTTGTTGCTGCGGCGAAAGGCCACCGCTGGAAACGTGGATGTAAGCGCAGCCCAGGGTTTTCAGCTCTTGCGTCAGGGTGATGGACTGCGCTTCGTCCCAACCGCCGGCCACCCAGTCTGTGGCGGATATACGCACGCCGATCGGTTTGTGCGCCGGGAATACCGCCCGCACCTCGGTGAAGATTTCCAGCAGCAGTCGCATGCGGCCCGCCAGCGAACCGCCGTATTGATCGGTGCGCTGGTTGCTTAGCGGGGATAAGAATTGGTGCAGCAGATAACCGTGTGCGCCATGCAGTTCGATCAGATCAAACCCCAGGCGATCGGCGCGCCTGGCGGCAGCGACAAACTGCGCTTTTAATTGCTCGATTTGCGTCAGGCTCATCGCCTGCGGCGCTTCGTCTTGCGGTGCAAAGGGCAATGCCGAGGCGGAAAGGGTTTGCCAGCCGCCGTCGGCGGCGCTTAACTGGCCGCCGCCTTGCCACGGCACGGCACAGGCGGCCTTGCGCCCGGCATGCCCAAGCTGAATGCCGATCGGCAGTGTGGCGTGCTTTTTTACCGCCTGAATGACGGGCGCCAGGGCGCGTTCGGTTTCATCGTCCCACAGGCCGAGATCGTGCGGGGTAATGCGGCCTTCCGGCGATACGGCGGTGGCTTCGACAATCAACAGCCCGGCACCGGAAAGCGCCAGGTGCCCCAGGTGCAACAGGTGCCATGCGCTGGCTTTGCCGTCGTTGGCCGAGTATTGGCACATTGGGGCAATAATTATGCGGTTGGGTAGCTTCAGTTGCCCGAGGCTAATTGGTTTGAAGAGTTGACTCATATTTTCCTCGTGATCCGTTAGCGGTTGGCGCTGATGATTGATACGTGCATGCCGTTAGGCTTAACGGGATTTGTGAATGGCGTCAAGCGTTGTTCGGTGTGCGAAACCGTAAAGGGTTAATGCTGTGTTGCGTATTCTTTTCGGGTATGATGTGCGCCGCGCGCGGCCGTGGCGGCGGCGCGCAGATGAACAGTGACCGACTCAAGAAACAGGAAAGAACACCATGCCAGTGTTACATAACCGAATTTCTAATGAGGAACTGAAGGCGCGCATGTTGGCGGAAACCGAACCGCGCACCACCGTTTCTTTTTATAAATATTTTCATATCGCCGATCCGAAAACCTTCCGCGACACGCTATACCAGCAGTTGGAAAAACTGAAGGTGTTTGGCCGTATTTATGTGGCGGCCGAAGGCATCAACGCACAGATCAGTGTGCCGCAAGGCAACTTCGACGCATTCAAACACCTGTTGTTTAGCGCAGATCCGGCGTTGGATAACATTCGCCTGAATATAGCCCTGGAAGACGACGGAAAATCTTTCTGGGTGCTGCGGATGAAAGTGCGTGAGCGCATCGTGGCTGACGGCATCGATGATGACAGTTTCGATCCGACCAACGTCGGCGAATATCTGCAGGCGGATCGGGTTAACGCCATGATTGACGATCCGGACACGCTGTTTGTTGATATGCGCAACCACTATGAATATGAAGTCGGCCATTTTGAAAATGCGCTTGAAGTGCCTTCAGACACTTTCCGCGAGCAGTTGCCGATGGCGGTAGACATGCTGAAGGATAAGAAAGACAAGAATATCGTGATGTATTGTACGGGCGGCATTCGCTGTGAAAAAGCCAGCGCCTATATGCGGCATAACGGCTTCCCGAATGTCTACCATGTTGAAGGCGGTATTATTGAATATGCGCGCCGAGCCAAAGAACAAGGGCTGCCGTTGAAATTCATCGGTAAGAATTTTGTCTTTGACGAGCGTATGGGCGAGCGTATTTCTGACGATGTGATTGCGCATTGCCACCAGTGCGGCGTGCCGTGCGACACCCATACCAACTGTAAAAATGACGGCTGTCATCTGCTGTTTATTCAGTGCCCAAGCTGTGCGGCCAGCTTTGAAGGCTGCTGCAGCGAAACTTGCCGCGAAGAGCTGAAGCTGCCGCGCGAAGAGCAACGGGCGCGCCGCGCCGGGCGTGAAAATGGCGTCAAGATCTTCAATAAGTCAAAAGGGCTGTTGCAGACCACGATGCACATTCCGGCGCCGGAAGAAAAGTAAGCGCGGTTTTGTCACCGTGCTAGACAATGCCAGCCGGGTTAACCGGCTGGCATTGTTACGTTAAAGCGCGCCGTTATTTTTCGCGCACGCCCTCAACAGAGATGATCAGCTCAACGTCTTGCGAAGCCGGGCCCAAATCGGTGGTGATGCCGAAGTCTTTCAGCGCGATCTTGCCGTTGGCTTCAAAACCGGCGCGGTAGCCGCCCCAGGGATCGTTACCCTGGCCAAGCAGCTTGGCGTCCAGCGTCACCGGCTTGGTCACGCCATTGAGCGTCAGGTTACCCACAACGGCGTAACCATCGCCGGTTTTCTTCACTTCAGTGGATTCAAACGTCGCCTGCTTATGTTTTTCGACGTTCAGGAATTCTGCGCTGCGCAGGTGTTTATCGCGTTCGGCATGGTTGGTGTCCACGCTGGTGGTATTGATGGTGACGCTCACTTTGTCTTTGGCGGGATCTTGCTCATCGAAAGTGAAGCTCCCGTCAAAGTCCTTGAAGGTACCATACAGCCAACTGTAGCCCAGATGCTGGATGCGGAACTGAATAAAGGCATGCTGGCCTTGTTTATCGATCTTATAGTTGGCGGCGAGCGCCGAACCGGCGCTGAGCAGCAGTGCGCCGGCGGTAAGGCCTAATACGGTCTTCTTCAACATAGCAATCTCCATAAGTCCAAGAGGTTAATCGGTGCTGCGACCCAGCATCCGTTTCAAAGTGGCATCACGATCGATGAAGTGATGCTTAATAGCGGCCAGGCCATGCAGTACTGAAAGCACCACCATGGCCCAGGCCAGATAAAGGTGAACCGTGCCGGCGGTGTCGGCCTGCTCGGCCATACCGGCGACGCTGGCCGGCACGTTGAACCAGCCGAAGACGCTGATCGGTTGCCCATCGGCGGTAGAAATCAGGTAACCGCTGATCAGGATGCCAAACAGCAACAGGTACAGCGCCAGGTGCGCCAATACGGCGCTGGCGCGGGTAAAAGGGCTATAACTCGCCAGCGGTTTTGGCGGCGGTGAAATAAAACGCCATGCGACGCGCACCAGCATCACGATAAATAATACGATGCCGATACTCTTATGTAATTCCGGTGCCCGGTGGTACCAGATATCGTAATAACCTAATGTCACCATCCACAGGCCAAGGGCAAACATACCGTAAACGGCCAATGCGACCAGCCAGTGGAGTAAAACTGAAAAATGACCAAAGCGGTCTGCGGTATTTTTCCAAAGCATGGTGATTATCCTTTTATGCGCATGCTGCTCTATTTCGCCTGCAAACGTGCAGCGCGTGTTCCACCCTCCATGGGCTACGGCCCTGCGGGGCAGCGCCCGGGCTGTACAAAAACGCGAATTGTTTTGGCTATAGATACGGTTTGTCATAATTAAACGTTAAAAACACATAAAATCAATAATAAATTGCACTATGTTACGCCTGAAAAATATTAATCAATGGATTTGTCTGATATTACCGGAAGTTAATCAAAAGAATCGCTGGAGTTAATAGGGGATCACCGCCGGTGATTTATTTATTGCCTGATAAAAAGGCTTTTCTATTTAATTGTCATCTTTTGTCATTTTTTGTCAGCGGCCGATGGCGTTACGCACAGAGTGGCATTTTATTTATGCCTCATCATTATCCCCGTTATTGGGTTATTCCCCTTGCACGCTCCACAATGATTTACCTGCGTACCGCAGCGGGAGTTTGCTAACATAGCGCGTATCACTGGGCCGACACGGCCCGTTATCAGGGAAACGACAAAAGGAAACGTCATGGGGCGAACTTTACTGACCGATCGCAGCTTGCGCCTGGTGATTATGTTAGCGATGTTAGTGGTGATCTTGGCCGGTATCAAAGCCGCTGCCTCTATCGTAGTGCCTTTTTTACTGGCGCTGTTCCTGACTATTGTGCTGAACCCGCTGGTCGCGATGCTTGAGCGCTGGCGGGTGCCGCGCGTGCTCGGGGTGGCGCTGCTGGTGGTCACGGTGGTGGTGTTACTGATGCTGTTGCTTGGCACGCTGGGCGCCTCGCTCAATGAGTTTGCCCGCTCTTTGCCGCAATACCGCGGCGTGATGATGGAGAAGGTGAGGGAATTGCAGCATTACGGCCAGCGGTTCAACATCCCCATCTCCAGCGAAGCCGTGATTCAGTATGTCGATCCCAGTGCGGCAATGAATCTGGTTACCCGCCTGCTAAGCCATCTTTCCGGGGCGATGACCAATATTTTCCTGCTGCTGATGACGGTAGTGTTTATGTTGTTTGAGGTGAATCTGCTGCCTTACAAGCTACAGCAGGCGATGGAGCAACCGCAGAAGGGCATGGTCAATATCCGCCGGGCGCTGGACGGCGTGACGCATTATCTGGTGATTAAAACCGTGATCAGCCTGGCGACGGGCGTGATCGTCTGGCTATTTCTGGCGGCGGTTGGCGTGCGCTTTTCCTTTATCTGGGGGCTGATGGCTTTTCTGCTCAACTATATCCCCAATATTGGCTCGGTGATTGCCGCCATACCGCCGTTGATCCAGGCGCTATTGTTTAACGGTTTTGGCGATGCCTTGGTGGTGGCTGGCGGTTTTATCCTGATCAACCTGGTGATTGGCAACATGATTGAGCCGCGGGTAATGGGCCGTGGGCTGGGGCTGTCTACGCTGGTGGTGTTTCTGTCGCTGATCTTCTGGGGGTGGCTGATGGGGCCGGTGGGGATGCTGCTTTCAGTGCCGCTAACCATTATTGCGCGCATCGGGCTGGAAGCGACGGAAGGCGGCCACCGGTTGGCGGTGGTGCTGGGGGATGGCCAGCCGGCGCGCGGGAAGACCAACCCAGAGTGAATATGTCTGGTTCGCCGGGAGCCGAGCCATTCGGGGAACCCCGTTTAAACCGGAAGTAGCCTGTGCGGCGGGTAGTAAAAACGCAGTAGGTGGTATAAAGCGTAAAACTCCAGGCGATTGCGCGTCTGGAGTTTTTCTGTGATGTTGCGTTTATACACATATACCGTCGAGGGGCTGATATGCAACTTGCGGGTAATCTTGTGGGTGGACCACTGTGCCATCCAGTATTTCATCACTGCCTGCTCCTGCGAGCTAAATAGCGGAGTGCTCCACGGTTGGTGGGCGTTAGGTAGATCTTGCAATACGCTAGCCAGTATCGCCTTGCGGAAGAGGAACGTGTGTTCAGCGATTTGCAGCGGCTGCTCACCGGCGGGATAGGGCGCATCAATATACATATACAGCGCCAACGGTTGGCAGGCGGCGATGAACGCGGGCAACAACGTATCGCCTGCGTGATTGCGGTAGTGCTCCGTCATGTTCACCAGTACCAAATTCGGCAGGTCGTTTTGCAATAGCGCCATGGCCTGCTCGATACTGGCGCAGCATTTTACGCAGGCATTGTTTGTCGCTGCGGCAACATAGCTGGCAACGCCTAAGCGGGTATAACAACACTCGTCGACAACGAGCAGTCGCATGGTAACGTCCTTGTTATGATGTAACTGGGGGGTAACATAAGATGTGCAACAGGGGGAATCAATTCGGAAATCCAGATGCCAGGAACAGGGATTTCCGTTTTATTGTTATGGCGTGGGGATGGGGTGGGCCTGAGCGTGTTCATACCCGCCCAGACCGTGATGGTTAACTAAAGCGCTGCAGCGAGAAGGGCGTGATATCTTGGGCCGGGGATTTGCCCTGCGCGAACAGGGCGGCAATTTCACCAAGTACGCTGGCAAATTTAAAGCCGTGCCCGCTTAGCCCGGTAATCACCATCATGCGTTCGCTGCCAGGCACGGTGTCGATAATGAAATCCTCATCCGGGCTTATGTCGTAGGTGCAGGCCTCGCCATGCAAACAGACGCCAATCCCAGGCAGAAATTGGCGCAGGAAGCCGAACACTTCGGTGCCGTCTTGCGCTACGCTACCAAACGGCGTGCGTTGCTCCTGGCGTTCGATCGGTTGGCCGCCATCGTGTTTGCCGACCTTAAGACCATTGTTGTCTGCCGGGAAACCATAGTAATGTGCGCCGTCCTGCGCTTCGACGGTGAACGCCGGGAAGCGATTATTCTCGCTGTATCGGCCATCGGCCTGGTGCCAGGAAAACACTTTGCGCAGTGGTGTAACGGGCAAGGCGGGGAGCAGCTTCTTCACCCAGGTGCCAGCGGTGATAACGGCTTTGCGGCCGCGAAAACGCCCTTCGGCCGTAACAACCTCGACGCCGTTATCATCAGGCACAACTGCGCTGACTGCACAGTTGAACAATTGGGCGCAGCCCGCTTCGCACGCCAGCCTGATATAGCTGGCAACCGCCTGTTCACACAGCAAAAAGCCGGCATCCGGCTCGAATACCGCCGTATAGCCTTCCGGCGGGGTGAACTCCGGCCAGCGCTGGCTGACTTCCTGCCGGGTAAGCCGCTGGGCATTCAGCCTGAACGTCCTGGCGCTCTGATAGGCGTTATTCACAAATTCAGCGCCTTCCGGCCCCAGGTTGAGCACGCCGCAGGGGTGGAACAGTTTGCTGCCGCATTCCTTTTCCAGCCCATTCCACAGTGCCTGGGCACGCAGCGCCAGCGGCACATATTTTTCGCCCTCGCCATAGGCGTGGCGGATGATGCGGGTGTCGCCATGGTGGCTGCCGTTGCGGTGCGGCGGGATAGCGCTGTCGATCATCAGCACGTTTAGCCCCGCTTGTGTCGCATAGTAACCGGCGGCGGCGCCCACGGAGCCGCTGCCGACGACGATCAGGTCATATTCCACGAGCTATCCCCTCTCTGCTTTATTTTTAGACTTGAAGTATGGCGAGTATCTCGCATCATGATAGAAGGTCAGCGGCGGTAATGCACTGGTATATACCCTTCATACTTCAAGTTACAGGTGTGTTGGCTTGGTTACTCGGCCCATCCCTGTGCCTCGCCCCTTCGGGGCCGCTGCTAACAGCGTTCAAATCTGCTCCCGGACCCCAGTCACTTACTCCAGTAAGCTCCTGGGGATTCGCTGCGTTGCCGTCTTCCTGCAACTCGAATTATTTTGGATATAAAACAGAAAAGGCGCCGAAATAGTCGCGGCGCCTTTGTGAGGGGGAAATGTGAATTAATGTTTTTTACGATCAAGATCTTGATAATCCGTTGACTCTATCTTGGCGATGCCAGCTTCTAAAATATTGATCAATTGGCGGGCGACATCTGTGGTTAGCCAAAGCGTTCTGTCCACTTGGGCTTCTTCGGGTGTCTGATCCCGTGAAGACAGGTAATGAAGACGAATCATCATGGCGTTGTAGACGTCCACGGTACTGATATCCCAACCAACAAGTGGGTGTGTCTGAATTACTTCATCATTTCTGTCCATAAAGACCCCTTATTAAGTAGTAACTGGCATGAGTAACTAACGAGGATCAATGCGGCTCATCATCATGATGAGCAGTAAGAGTATAAGCATCTCGGCGCCGCGTTGGGGCGTATTTTGTAAAATAAAGTTTATTTGATTAATTATTCAACAGTGGTGGTTTGTGCGGTGGTGGCGACACGGGGTGGGCGTAACCCCAGCCCGTGTGCTGTTATTGCTCGGTAGGAACCGCCTGGGAAGGGGGCTGGATCCGCTTTTCCAGTTCCTCGGCCAGATGCGCGAAATGCTTTTGCGTTTCGGCATCGCGATTCTGGTTTTGCGATTCCAGCTTCAGGCTATGTATCAGCAATTGGTTGGCTTTGTCATCCAAACCAAAGGCCAGATAGGAAAAGGCGACTTCCAGTACGTGCAGGCGCCTTTTCTGATCGCCGATCAGCGCCAGCAACTCGCCAAAGGTCATTGCCTCTTCTGACTTCTCTTTGTCCGGGGCCATATAAACACCTCCTGTTCAAACATCGCCAGATACTACCACTTATTACAGACCAGATAGTACTTTTCTTCCAGCCGGTTACAGGCAAGCGCCAGAAATAAAAAAGCCGGAGAGCGACCCCCGGCAAAAACTGCATTGCAGTATTTAACTGTTCCGCGGCGGCGTTTAAGCGCGTTGGCTTCTGCTAGCCTGCGGTAAACCAATCATCGGCGCTTTCCCAGGTTTCCTGGAGTATCTCGGTGATCAGTTCTTTAGCATCCTTGGCGCCGCCCAGTACGGAAAGGCCGTTGGAGCCGGCATAGCGCACCTGAACCACGGCATCAGGGAAGTGACGATTGACGCGTTTGCCCAATTCGCTGCTCAGGGCTTCTACAGCACCCGCAGGGAGTGGCCTGGTTTTATCGATAGTAACTTCAACACGCATGATTGCCCCCGAAGTAATTGACTGTGTATTTATACAGTATCGGAACCCGCGGGGCAAGCGGCTTTGATAAAAAATCAGCCGTTAACCACCGACCACGCAACGCTTTCGCCGGCCAGGAAAGGCACCACGGCTTCGTCGCCGAGCGCAATCTCTTCCGGCATGGTTACCGGCTTACGTTGCAGTTCTATAAAGCTGTCGTTCACCGGCAGGCCGTAGAAACGCGGGCCGTTAAGCGAGCAGAAGGCTTCCAGGTGTTCCAGCGCGTTCAACTGCTCAAATACCGTGGCGTAGGCAGCCAGAGCGCTTGGCGCGTTGAATACCCCAGCGCAACCACAACTGGATTCTTTCCGATGTTTGGTGTGCGGTGCAGAATCCGTGCCCAGGAAGAAACGCTCTGAACCGCTGGCAACCGCCTGGCGCAAGGCTTCCTGGTGGATATTACGCTTGAGGATCGGCAGGCAGAACAGATGCGGGCGGATACCGCCAACCAGCATATGGTTGCGGTTGAACATCAGATGCTGCGGGGTAATGGTTGCACCCAGGAAGCGATCGCCTGCCAGAACGTACTGGGCGGCTTCTTTGGTGGTGATGTGTTCAAAGACGATTTTCAATTCCGGGAACTGTTTACGTATAGGCTCCATGATTTGCTCAATGAAACGCGCTTCCCGGTCAAAAATATCAACGGCCGCATCGGTGATCTCGCCGTGAATCAGTAGCGGCATGCCGATCTTTTGCATCTGTTCAAACAAAGGGTAGATGCCTGTTACATCGCTAACGCCATGCGCCGAGTTGGTGGTGGCGTTGGCAGGGTATAATTTGGCGGCGGTAAAAACCCCTTGTTCGAAGCCGTCAACCAACACTGAAGACGCCAGGGAATTGGTGAGGTAACAGGTCATCAGCGGGGTGAACTCATGGCCTTGCGGTACGGCGGCGAGGATCCGCTCACGATAGCTGCATGCGGCTTCAATCGTGGTTATCGGGGGAACCAGATTGGGCATCACAATGGCTCGGCCAAAAAACTGGCTGGTGTAGGGCAAAACCGTTTTTAGCATATCATCGTCGCGCAGGTGGATATGCCAATCGTCGGGGCGGCGTATTTTCAGAACTTGAGGTTGTGCAGTCATGTTGTAAGGCTCCGGCGGTCAAAAGGACATCGTGATAAAAGCGAATAATGGGGGTATTCACGCCGGGGGGTAAGGATAAGCGGAAACTGCCCACGATGCACTCGTTTGTTGCGGATGGCTTGAAATCAATGGCTTAATAGGCGCATAGTAATAAGGGATTTTAATGATTCCCCGGCAATTTCCGTGTCGGGGATATCTGATTTAGCATTCGGAATGGGAGAATAAAATGGAAGTCCGCATCGTTGCCATCCTGCAGGCGAAACCTGAGTATATTGATGCCGTCAGTGAAGCCGCGCACCAGGCTGTAGAACCAAGCCGCGCAGAGTTGGGCAATCTGCAATACGACTTGCATAGCGAGCCGGGTAAAACGGGTACCTTTGTCTTTTTTGAGCGCTGGGCCAGCCCGGAAGCGGTGGAAAAACACAACGGTACTGAACATTTCAAACACTTGATCGGCCAGCTTGACGGCAAACTGGCACATCAGGAAATCAAGGTGTTGAAACAGATCGCCTAAACGGCGGTGTGAGCCATAAGAAAAAAACCGCCAAACGGCGGTTTTTTTACTAGTGCGGCATAGCCAGGTTTAATCGTTAGTTGGCTGTGGCCGCGTTGCCGGCGCAGTTGCCTGGCTGGCGGCTGCATGCCCACCGGCTGAACCTTTACCGGTAAAGTCGAAGGCCGGGCGCTGCCAATCGCTATGCTTCGTCGCCTGTGGCTCATAAGCCGGCGCTGGCGCTTTGGTCATCGGCGCACTGGCGATATGCTTGTAGAACTCACTTTGGGCAGGCTGAACGGCCGCTGCGGGTGCAGGCTGCGCTGCTTCTGCAACGGCTGCCGGTTGCTCTTCGGCAACCACTGCGGGTGCCTCTGGCTGTGCATCTTGCGCCACAGCCACAGGGGCTACAGGCTCGGCCGGTGAGGCCGGTTGTTGTGGCTCAACCTCGGCAATCGGCGCTTCAGGCACGTCGTCTGCCGCAGCCTGTTCCGGTGCGATTGCTTCGACAGCCTCGGCTTCAGGAACTACCGTTGGAGCTTCAACTTCAACGGCAACGCTCTCTTCGGCCGGTGCGGCAGGCTGAACAGCCGTTTCATATGGCGCTTCGCTTGGCTGCGCGGGCTCTTCTTCGGTGGCAACTGCTACCGGTTGTACTGCCGGCGCTTCTACCGGGACGGTTGGCTCAACAGCCGGAACATTTTCTGCCTGTGCGGGAGTGGCAACCAGCGGCGCGATCGGTGCTTCTGGTACGGCGATCTGCTCGGCCGGTTGCGGCTGGTTAGCCGCTTCTTCCACTGCCTGTGGCGCCTGTGTGACAGGGTAACTCACCCATACCTTGCCTGATGCCAGTTCAGGTGAAGCCACGGCAGCCGCCAACGGCATTGGTGATTGGGTTGGGTAACGCTCGTCACGGTAGCGACGGCGACGCTGGCCGCTAACACGCAGGTGGCGTGGCGAACGACGTGAACGGCGCGGCATGCCATTTTCACCATTGCGGCCTTCAGCCTGCGCCTCATTTTCAGGTTGTGCAGCTTCTTCCGGCAATGCTTTAACGGTTTCTTCGTTGGCAATAGCCGGCAACGCTTGTTGCTGCTCAGCCACCGGGGCTTTTGGCGCCAGCAGTTCTTCCGCAGCCTGTTGCAGTTCTTCTTCTGCCGACAACACGCGGATTTTCTGCGACAGTTGGCGTGGTTTACGGCGTTGTGCTGGCTGTGCGCTGCGCTCTTCCTGCTCTTCGTCGTTGGCCGGTGCTTCAGCTCGTTGCTCCAGCGCTTTAACCTCTTGCAGCGCCAGGCGTTTTTCTTCCTGACGGCGGCGTTGGCGTTCTGCACGCTGTTCACGACGTTGCTGCTGCTCTTCGCGGGCTTTGGCGATGGCCTCGTCAGACAGTTCTTCTTCTTTCACTTCCGGTGCGGGGGCCGGCGTAACGTTATTCCGGCGGTTCCGGCGTTGCTGCTCATCACGTGCTTCACGCGTATCGCGCGTTTCGGTACGCTCTTTACGTTCAGTACGTTCAGTACGTTCAGTACGTTCAGTACGTTCAGTCCTCTCTGTCCGTTCCCCGCGTTCTTTGCGGGCCGGGCTTTGGCGGCGCTGGCTACGGCGATCCTGGCGGCGGTTATCGGTGCTTTCCGCTTTTGGCTCTTCAACCGGCGCAGCGGCTTCTGCCGGGCTAGCACTGGTGGTATCCGCTGCAAACAAGCCCTTCAGTTTGCCCAACAGGCGGCCGACCAGCCCGGTTTGTGCAGTGGCGGTTGCCGAAGGAACAACGGCTGCAGATTGAGGCTGAGCCTGTTCTTCTGCCGGTGGCGGCACGTCGGATGCCAGAGAGAAGGCTGCCAGCGCCGGTTGTTCAGGAAGCTTACGCTCCATTGGCGCATCTTCCTGCGGCTGAGCCATTTCCTCTTCATGCAACTTCGGCAGCAGGTAGCTGAGCGTGCTGGTTTCTTCGCCCTTGCGCACCCGCAACACGGAGTAATGTGGCGTCTGCATTTCATCGTTAGGCACGATGATCGCTTTCACGCCGCCCTGGCGTTTTTCGATGGCGCTGACGGATTCGCGTTTTTCGTTCAGCAAGTAAGAGGCGACTCGAACCGGCACGATGGCGTGCACCTCTTTGGTGTTTTCTTTCAACGCCTCTTCTTCGATCAGACGCAGGATGGAAAGCGCCAGTGATTCGTTGTCACGAATGGTGCCGGTGCCGTTACAGCGCGGGCAGACATGGTGGCTGGATTCGCCCAGCGATGGGCTCAGGCGCTGGCGCGACATTTCCAACAGGCCAAAACGGGAGATACGGCCAATTTGGATACGGGCGCGATCCTGGCGAACGGCGTCGCGCAGGCGGTTTTCAACTTCACGCTGGTGGCGCACCGGGGTCATATCGATAAAGTCGATAACGATCAACCCACCCAGATCGCGCAAGCGCAGTTGGCGGGCGATCTCATCGGCCGCTTCCAGGTTGGTGTTAAAGGCGGTTTCTTCGATATCGCCGCCGCGCGTGGCGCGGGCCGAGTTGATATCGATAGCGGTCAACGCTTCAGTGGTATCAATCACAATTGAACCGCCGGACGGCAGGCGGACTTCACGCTGGAATGCGGATTCAATCTGCGATTCAATCTGGTAGTGGCTGAATAGCGGGATCTCACCGCTATAAGGCTTAATTTTGCTGCTGAAATCCGGGCGGCCAAGCGCGGCGATATGTTCGCGCGCCAGATCGAGCACCTTCGGGTTGTCGATCAGAATTTCGCCGATGTCCGGGCGCAGGTAGTCGCGGAACGCGCGCACGATAACGTTGCTTTCCTGGTGGATCAGGAACGGTGCAGAGCGGCCTTCAGCGGCTTTTTTGATGGCTTCCCAGTGTTTCAGGCGGAAGGACAGATCCCATTGCAGTGCTTCGGCGGATTTGCCAACGCCGGCGGTACGTACAATCAGGCCCATGCCATCCGGCAATTGCAGGGAGGAGAGCGCTTCTTTCAGTTCGGTGCGATCGTCACCCTCAATGCGGCGGGAAATGCCGCCGGCACGCGGGTTATTGGGCATCAGCACCAGATAGCTGCCTGCCAGGCTGATGAAGGTGGTCAGGGCTGCGCCCTTGTTGCCACGCTCTTCTTTATCAACCTGAACGATCACTTCCTGGCCTTCGCGCAGCACATCTTTGATGTTTGGGCGGCCATGGGAAGAATAGTTGCTAGGGAAGTATTCGCGGGCGATTTCTTTCAGAGGGAGGAAGCCATGCCGTTCGGCGCCATAATCCACAAACGCGGCTTCGAGACTGGGTTCAATGCGGGTGATTTTGCCTTTGTAGATGTTCGCTTTTTTTTGCTCATGACCCGGACTTTCAATATCCAAATCATACAGCCGCTGTCCATCTACCAGGGCAACGCGCAACTCTTCCTGTTGAGTTGCGTTAATCAACATTCTTTTCATCTTAACTTACTCGTTATTTTTACATTATCGACAGAGCTGCGGGCGAAATAACCGCATGACCGGGTTAAAACCGAAAGCCCCGTGTCTTCTCGCAATGCCGTCAACCTCACGGTTGTCGCCTGCATAGGGGCGCATTATCTCGGTAAGCCTGCATTTCTTTGCGAAAAAACAGCGCTTTTACTGTGGGAATAGCCTCTGATTTTCGTCGACAGGTCTGATTCCAGTTTCCGGCCAAGCTGCAACCCGCAGCCCGCTAATTGTTTGATTTCACATTACGTCTTACGCCATTGCTGCGCTTCTGCTCAACCCAACAAACTATATAATTCCACCATTTTCCCTGTTTTAACGAGAATCAACGCGGAAGTAACATCATTATTCCATTGCTGACACTGTTATAGCAAGGTGACTTTTTCTCAACGCATTAAGAAAAGTTGCCGGTTGCAGGCTAAACCAACCGTTGCTGGCGACGGATCGCTCAACGCGGGGTTCATCCTGCTGCAACATTAACTTTACGCTGAGTTTGACAGTTAAGCACATAAAAAGAGGTGGCGCTATTTGGTGGTGCTATTTAGAATTCCGCACCATGAAAACGAACAATCCTGCAGTACAACTTATTACCATCTCTGCTGACGAAGCTGGCCAGCGGATCGATAACTTTTTACTTGCGCGCCTGAAAGGGGTGCCGAAGAGCATGATTTATCGCATCGTGCGCAAAGGCGAAGTGCGCGTTAATAAAGGGCGCATTAAAGCCGAATATAAGCTGATGGCGGGCGACGTGGTGCGCGTGCCGCCGGTGCGTATCGCTGAACGGCTAGAGGCGCCGGTTTCTCCCCGGTTGGATAAAGTGGCCGCATTAGCCGATTGCATCCTTTATGAAGACGATCATCTGTTGCTGCTGAACAAACCCTCCGGCACGGCGGTGCATGGCGGCAGCGGGCTGAGCTTCGGCGTGATCGAAGGGCTGCGCGCGCTGCGCCCGGAAGCGCGGTTTCTGGAGCTGGTTCATCGCCTGGATCGCGATACCTCTGGCGTGCTGCTGGTGGCGAAGAAGCGTTCGGCGCTGCGCGCGCTGCACGAACAGTTGCGGATGAAAGGGATGCAGAAAGACTATCTGGCGTTGGTGCGTGGCCAGTGGCAGTCGCACTGTAAGGTGGTTCAGGCGCCGCTGTTGAAGAATATTCTGCAAAGCGGTGAACGCATCGTGCGCGTCAATAGCGAAGGCAAACCGTCGGAAACCCGTTTTAAAGTGGAAGAGCGTTATGAGTTCGCCACGCTGGTGAAGGCCAGCCCGGTTACCGGGCGCACCCACCAGATCCGCGTTCATACGCTGCATGCGGGCCACCCGATAGCCTTTGATGATCGCTACGGCGATCGTGATTTTGATCGCCAACTGGCCGGCACCGGGCTTAAACGCCTGTTCCTGCACGCGGCGGCGCTGCGCTTCGAACACCCAGGCACCGGCGAAACGCTGCGTATTGAAGCGCCGATGGACGACGAACTGCGCCATTGCCTTACGGTATTGCGCAACGCCACCCCCCGCTAAGGCGGGGCGGCCAGCAGCGGCATCGCCTGCCGCTGCTATGGATTACCGCAACGGGTCAATGCCTTCGGCCCGTAGCATCTCCAACAGCGCAATCAGCGGTAGCCCTATCAGCGCATTGGGATCGCGCCCTTCCAGGCGATTAAACAAGGCAATCCCCAACCCTTCGCTTTTGAAACTGCCCGCACAGTTCAGCGGCTGTTCCTGGCGCACATAGCCGGTAATTTCCTCATCGGTCAGGTTGCGAAAATGAACGTGGAAAGGCTCGCACAACGCTTGCAGGCGCTGGTTTTTGCTATTGTATAAGGCAAGCCCGGTGTAAAACGTCACTTTACGGCCGCTGGCCAGGCGCAACTGGGCGCAGGCGTTTTCTTCCGTATGGGGTTTGCCGGTGATGTTGCCATCGATAACGCAGACCTGATCGGAGCCGATAATCAGGTGATCGGGGTAGGCGGGCGCCAGGGCCTGCGCCTTCGCGATTGCCAGGCGCAACACCAGCGCTTCGGCATCTTCACCCGCAAGCGGGGTTTCATCCACCCTAGGGGCGGCGGTAATAAAAGGCAGGCGCAGCTTTTCCAGCAGCATCTTTCGGTAGGCGGAGGTCGAAGCCAAAAGTAATCTGTGCATAAATTTTTTCGTAAACCATAGCGTAAACAGGTTCGACATTTTAAACTGTCGGCCGCTGCGGAAGCGAATATTGGTGAAAGGCACCGTTTTTACGGCCTTTTTCTTTGACTCTATGTCGTTACAAAGTTAATATGCGCGCCCTATGCAAAAGGTAAAATTACCCTTGACCATCGATGCGGCCCGTACCGCTCAGAAACACCTGGACTATGTTGGTGTCTATGTGCCTGAGCAGGTGACGCGTGTTGCCGAGTCTGTGGTCAGTGTGGACAGCGATGTGCAGGTCTCGTTATCGTTTAATATCGATAACCAGCGCCTGGCGGTAATCACCGGCCATGCGGACGTCACGGTAACGTTGATGTGCCAGCGCTGTGGGGTGCCGTTTGTGCATCATGTCCACACGACATATTGTTTTAGCCCGGTCGTCAATGATGAGCAGGCTGAGGCATTACCGGAAGCGTACGAACCGATCGAAGTTGATGATTTTGGCGAAGTCGATCTGTTGGCAATGATTGAAGACGAAATTATTCTTTCACTGCCGGTCGTTCCGGTACATGAATCTGAACACTGTGAAGTGTCCGAAGCGGACATGGTATTTGGCAAACTGCCTGCAGAGGCGGAGAAACCGAATCCGTTTGCCGTATTAGCCAGTTTAAAGCGTAAGTAATTGAGGAGTAAGGTCCATGGCCGTACAACAGAATAAACCAACCCGTTCCAAACGTGGTATGCGTCGTTCACATGATGCACTGACCACCACCCCTTTGTCTGTAGACAAAGTATCCGGTGAAACTCATCGTCGTCACCACATCACTGCCGACGGTTTCTACCGTGGTCGCAAGGTTATCGGCTAAGTAGCGATACCTTGACTCGTCTAACCCTGGCGTTAGATGCTATGGGCGGGGATTTCGGTCCCTGCGTCACAGTGCCTGCATCATTGCAGGCACTGGCCTCTAATTTACAGCTTCATCTCTTGCTGGTCGGCGATCCCGCCGCTATCTCTCCTTTGCTTGCCAAAGCCGATCCGGTTCTTCTGGAACGCCTGCAAGTCGTGCCCGCCGAATCCGTGATTGCCGGTGACGCCAAGCCTTCACAAGCAATCCGTGCCAGCCGCGGTACGTCCATGCGCATGGCGCTGGAGCTGATTAAAACCGGCGAAGCGCAGGCCTGTGTCAGCGCGGGGAATACCGGTGCACTGATGGGGTTGGCAAAAATGCTTATCAAACCCCTGAAGGGCATTGAGCGACCGGCGCTGATGACGGTGCTCCCCAACCAGCAGCTCAGCAAAACCGTGGTGCTGGATCTGGGCGCCAACGTGGCATGCGATAGTACCATGCTGGTGCAGTTTGCCATTATGGGCGCGGTGATGGCGGAAGACGTGGTTGGTATTGCACAGCCACGCGTGGCGTTGCTGAATATCGGCGAAGAAGAGAGCAAAGGCCTGGATAATATCCGTGAAGCGGCCGCCGTTTTAAAACAGATTCCGGCAATCAACTATATTGGTTATCTGGAAGGAAACGATCTGCTCACGGGTAAAACCGATGTTTTGGTCTGCGACGGCTTTGTGGGTAACGTAACGCTGAAAACCATGGAAGGGGTGATAAGGGTGTTTTTGTCACTGCTGAAATCTTCAGGGGGAGGGGGCAAGCAGGCCTGGTGGTTAACATTGCTGGGCCGCTGGCTGCAAAAGCGGGTGCTCAAGCGTTTCGGCCATTTGAACCCCGACCAGTATAATGGCGCATGTCTGTTAGGATTGCGGGGCACCGTAATTAAGAGCCACGGCGCTGCGAACCCGCGAGCGTTCGCAGTGGCTATCGAGCAGGCTGTGCAGGCGGTGCAGCGGCAAGTTCCTGACAGAATTGCTGCGCGCCTTGAGGCTGTATTACCTAAGAGTGACTGATCGTACATGTATACAAAGATTCTCGGTACGGGGAGTTATTTACCCGTACAAGTGCGCACCAATGCTAATTTGGAAAAAATGGTGGATACCTCGGACGAATGGATCGTCACGCGTACCGGTATCCGTGAGCGCCGTATCGCCGCAGCGGATGAAACCGTTGCGGCGATGGGCTTCCACGCTGCAGAAAAAGCGATGGAAATGGCAGGTGTGGCTCCCGATGACATTGGCTTGATTGTGGTAGCGACTACCAGCTCAAGCCACGCGTTCCCAAGCTCTGCCTGCCAGATTCAGCAGCAGCTGGGCGTGAAAGACTGTGCGGCATTTGATTTGGCGGCGGCCTGTGCCGGCTTCACATACGCCTTGAGCGTGGCCGATCAGTACGTGAAAAACGGCGCGGTGAAATATGCGCTGGTGGTAGGCGCCGACGCACTGTCACGCACGTTGGATCCGGAAGATCGCGGGACGATTATTCTGTTTGGCGACGGCGCCGGTGCGGTGGTGTTAGGGGCTTCTGAAGAACCGGGCATCCTGTCTACCCATCTGCATGCCGACGGCGCCTACGGCAACTTGCTGACGTTGCCGTATAAAGACCGCCAGGATCCGAGTAAGCCTGCCTATGTCACCATGGCAGGGAACGAAGTTTTCAAGGTTGCGGTCACTGAACTGGCGCATATCGTTGATGAGACGCTGCGCGCCAGCGGATTGGAACGCGGCCAGTTGGATTGGCTGGTGCCGCATCAGGCCAATCTGCGCATTATTAGCGCAACGGCGAAAAAACTGGCGATGGGAATGGACAAAGTGGTGGTGACGCTCGATCGCCACGGTAATACCTCTGCCGCCTCGGTGCCTTCGGCACTGGATGAAGCGGTGCGCGATGGGCGCATCCAACGCGGCCAACTGGTGCTGCTTGAAGCGTTCGGTGGCGGCTTTACCTGGGGCTCAGCGCTGGTCCGTTTTTGATTAAACAGGAAGAGTAACATGACGCAATTTGCTTTTGTTTTCCCCGGCCAGGGTTCACAGGCCGTGGGGATGTTGGCTGACCTGGCCGCGCAGTACCCCGTGGTTGAGCAGACGTTCAGCGAAGCCTCTGGCGCGCTGGGCTACGATCTGTGGCAACTGGTGCAGCAAGGCCCGGCGGAAGAGCTGAACAAAACCTGGCAGACCCAGCCGGCGCTGTTGGCGGCTTCTGTGGCGATTTTCCGCGTATGGCAGCAGCAGGGCGGCAGCATGCCGGCGCTGATGGCTGGCCATAGCCTGGGTGAATACTCGGCGCTGGTGTGCGCCGGCGTGCTGGATTTCACCGCTGCTGTCCGGCTGGTTGAACTGCGCGGCAAATTGATGCAGGAAGCCGTGCCTGCCGGCACGGGTGCTATGTATGCAATCATCGGCCTGGATAACGACGCCATTGCGAAAGCCTGTGAAGCGTCTGCTGAAGGGCAGGTGGTTTCCCCGGTCAATTTCAATTCACCGGGCCAGGTGGTGATCGCCGGCAACAAAGAAGCGGTTGAACGTGCCGGCGCTGCCTGTAAAGCGGCGGGCGCCAAGCGTGCGCTGCCGTTGCCGGTGAGTGTGCCTTCCCACTGCGCGTTGATGAAACCTGTGGCGGATAAGCTGGCCGTGGCGCTGCAGGAAGTGGCTTTCAACGCGCCGCAGGTTGCGGTGGTCAATAACGTTGATGTGCGTACTGAAAACGATCCGGAAGCGATCCGCAGTGCGTTGGTGCGCCAATTGTATAGCCCGGTTCGTTGGACCGAGAGTGTAGAATACATCGCGGCGCAGGGCGTTACTTCGCTGCTGGAGATCGGCCCGGGTAAAGTGCTGACCGGCCTGACCAAACGTATTGTTGACACCTTGACGGCGGCGCCTGTGAATGACCCTGCGAGCCTGTCAGCGGCGCTTGAGCAATAATAGAGGAAAACCATGAGCTTCGAAGGAAAAATCGTCCTGGTGACCGGCGCAAGCCGCGGTATCGGCCGGGCAATTGCAGAATCGTTTGTTGCCCGCGGTGCGACGGTTATCGGCACGGCGACCAGCGATAGTGGCGCGGACGCAATCAGTGCCTATCTGGGAACCCACGGTAAAGGCTTTAAACTGGATGTTGTCGATGCGCAATCTATCGACAGCGTGCTGGGCGCAATCCGAGAACAATTTGGCGAAATCGACATTTTGGTCAATAATGCTGGCATCACGCGTGATAACCTCCTGATGCGCATGAAAGACGACGAGTGGCAGGATATCCTGGACACCAATCTGACTTCAGTATTCCGGCTGTCAAAAGCGGTTATGCGCGCGATGATGAAAAAGCGTTTTGGCCGCATTGTTACCATCGGTTCGGTTGTCGGAACTATGGGGAACGCCGGGCAAGCTAACTACGCTGCAGCGAAGGCGGGCCTGATTGGCTTTAGCAAATCGCTGGCGCGTGAAGTGGCTTCTCGTGGCATAACGGTTAACGTCGTTGCGCCTGGTTTTATTGAAACAGACATGACTCGGGCGTTGACAGAAGAGCAGCGTGCAGGCATTTTGACACAGGTTCCGGCCAACCGGCTCGGCGATGCTAAAGAAATCGCCAATGCTGTTGCATTTTTAGCCTCTGATGAGGCTGGCTATATCACCGGTGAAACATTACATGTCAATGGCGGCATGTACATGATTTAAAAAATGCGAAAACTATTTGCGTTATTTGGGGCAAAACCCGCAAAATAGCGTAAAATCGTGGTTTGACCAGCCGGGATTTAGTTGCATCTTTTTCAACATTTTATACACTACGAAAACCATCGCGAAAGCGAGTTTTGATAGGAAATTTAAGAGTATGAGCACTATCGAAGAACGCGTTAAGAAAATCATCGTTGAGCAACTGGGTGTTAAACAGGAAGAAGTTTTGAATAACGCTTCTTTTGTTGAAGACTTGGGCGCTGATTCTCTTGACACCGTTGAGCTGGTAATGGCACTGGAAGAAGAATTCGACACCGAGATTCCAGACGAAGAAGCTGAGAAGATCACTACTGTTCAGGCAGCTATTGATTTCATCAACGCTAACCAGCAGTAAGCGAACATATCTAGGCGGTCACTCGACCGCCTAAGTTTTTTCTATTCTTGGTGTTATTTTTTCCCTCCTTGGAGGACACACGTGTCTAAGCGTCGAGTAGTTGTGACCGGACTGGGCATGTTGTCTCCTGTCGGCAACACGGTAGAGTCCACGTGGAAAGCTCTTCTTGCCGGTCAGAGTGGCATCAGCCTGATCGACCATTTCGATACTACAGCCTATGCAACGCGTTTTGCCGGCTTGGTAAAGAATTTTAATTCTGAAGATTTCATCTCACGCAAAGATGCGCGCAAGATGGATGCCTTCATTCAATACGGTATCGTCGCTGGCATTCAGGCTATGCAAGATGCCGGCTTGGATATCAACGAGGCTAACGCTGCCCGCATGGGCGCTGCGATTGGTTCCGGTATTGGTGGCTTGGGGTTGATTGAAGATAACCACAGCTCACTGCTCCACGGTGGCCCACGCAAAATTAGCCCGTTCTTCGTGCCGTCCACTATTGTCAACATGATTGCAGGCCACCTGACCATCATGTACGGGCTGCGTGGCCCAAGCATTTCTATCGCCACCGCCTGTACCTCAGGCGTGCACAATATCGGCCATGCTGCGCGTATCATTGCCTACAATGATGCTGACGTTATGCTGGCGGGTGGGGCAGAGAAAGCCAGTACGCCGTTGGGCGTAGGTGGTTTCGGCGCCGCGCGCGCACTGTCTACCCGCAACGATAACCCGCAGGCGGCAAGCCGGCCGTGGGATAAAGATCGTGACGGCTTCGTGCTGGGTGATGGCGCAGGCATGATGGTGCTCGAAGAGTACGAGCATGCCAAAAAGCGTGGTGCGAAAATTTACGCAGAAGTCGTCGGTTTCGGTATGAGCAGCGATGCCTACCACATGACGTCGCCACCGGAAAACGGTGCCGGCGCCGCGTTGGCGATGGAAAACGCGCTTGCAGATGCAGGTGTGACGGCGTCACAAATCGGCTATATCAATGCCCACGGCACCTCAACGCCGGCTGGCGATAAAGCTGAAACCCACGCGGTGAAAACCGTGTTTGGCAGCGATGCCAAGCGCGTGCTGGTCAGTTCGACCAAATCGATGACCGGGCACCTGTTGGGTGCGGCGGGCGCGGTTGAGTCGATCTTCACCGTTTTGGCGCTGCGCGATCAGATTGTGCCGCCAACCATCAACCTGGATAATCCGGATGAAGGTTGCGATCTCGACTTTGTGCCGCATGAAGCGCGTCAGGTGAAGGATTTGGAGTATACGCTGTGTAACTCCTTTGGTTTCGGCGGCACCAACGGCTCTCTGATTTTCCGCCGCGTGTAATTGCCGATCCCCACTTATTGCTCGAGCCCGGTATTTTACCGGGCTTTTTTTTACCTGTATTGCAACGGGGTTCAGAAAGCTCTGGTAATCCGGCTACGTGGGCTGCAATGCTGCGATTGCCGGCAACGCCTGTTATGCTGTGAGAAGTCTCTATCATGCGGAGAAGGCCATGTATTGGATTAATGGACAGCAGCACGATGCGCTGGCGCCGAGCGATCGTGGTTTACAGTTTGGCGACGGCTGTTTTACCACTGCCCGAGCCATTAACGGCCAGGTTGAACTGCTCGGGTGGCATATTGAGCGCCTGCAGCAGGCCGCTGAGCGCTTGATGCTGCCTGCCATCGACTGGGCGGCATTGGAAGCCGAAATGGCGCATGCGGCGCAGGCGGTTCCGCTTGGCGTTATTAAGGCAATATTGACGCGCGGCAGCGGTGGGCGCGGCTATAGCCCGCACGGTTGCAGCCATCCGACCCGTATTGTTTCCCGCAGCACCTACCCACAGCATTACCTCCAGTGGCGTGAGCGCGGCATTCACCTGGCGTTGAGTCCGGTGGCCCTGGCGTGTAACCCAATGCTGGCAGGGCTAAAGCATCTTAACCGGTTGGAACAGGTGTTAATCCGCACGCATCTTGACCAGACTGATGCCGATGAAGCGCTGGTGCTTGACACCGCCGGCCGGCTGGTGGAATGCTGTGCGGCTAATTTATTCTGGCGTAAGGGAAAAAACGTATTTACGCCGGATTTGAGCCAGGCGGGAGTGGCGGGGCTAATGCGCCGCCGCGTGATGGCTGTGCTAGCAGGCAGCGGGTACCAGTTGCATCAGGTTGCCGAGCCGCTGGAAACCCTGGCCAGCGCCGACGAAGTGATGGTCAGCAATGCGCTAATGCCGTTGCTGCCGGTGAATAGCGCGCATTCATGGCGTTATCATTCGCGCCAATTATACGATTTTTTGTGTTCGCAGTGTTGAAGATGGCTGATTGATGAAGAAAAGCAAGTTGAAGCGTATTTTGCTGTTGCTGTTGCTGGTGGTAGTGATAGCGCTGTTGTTTTGGGGTTACCAGAAGGTGGAACGTTTTGCTGATACGCCGCTGGCGATCCAGCAGGAAACGATCTTTAAATTGCCGGCCGGCACGGGGCGTGTCGGGTTGGAAGGTTTACTGGTGCGTGACAGGTTAATCCACAGTGGCAAATGGTTCCCGTGGCTGCTGCGGCTGGAGCCGAAGCTGGCGGAGTTCAAGGCCGGCACTTACCGCTTTACGCCCGGCATGACGGTGCGCCAGATGCTGCAACTGCTGGCCAGCGGTAAAGAAGCGCAGTTCAGCGCGCGTTTCATTGAGGGTTCGCGCTTGCGCGACTGGCTGCAGATACTGCGGCAGGCCAAATACCTCAACCATACGCTGGCGGGGAAAAACGAGCAGGAGATTGCGCAGGCGCTGGGGCTGCCGAAAGACGCCGTGCTGGAAGGGCACCTGTATCCGGATACTTATCTTTATACCGCAGGAATGAGCGATGTAGCGCTGCTCAAGCGCGCCCACGCGCACATGAGCAAAGTGTTGCAGGAAGTCTGGCAGGGCCGGGATGCTTCGCTGCCGTACAAAACGCCGCAGGAACTGCTGGTTATGGCGTCGATTGTCGAAAAAGAAACGGCGATCCCGGCTGAACGTACCAAAGTGGCTTCGGTTTTTGTTAATCGCCTGCGTGTGGGCATGCGGCTGCAGACTGACCCCACGGTGATTTATGGCATGGGCGAAGGGTACAATGGCACTATCAGCCGTAAAGATTTGGAAACGGCAACGCCCTATAACACCTATGTGATTAGCGGCTTGCCGCCGACGCCAATCGCGATGCCGAGCCAGGCTTCGCTGGAAGCCGCGGCTCATCCGGCAAAAACGTCCTACCTGTATTTTGTTGCAGACGGCAAGGGCGGGCACACGTTTACCACTAACCTGGCCAGCCATAATCTGGCCGTGCGGGCCTATCGCCAGGCGTTAAAGGAAAAGAATGAAAAGTAAATTCATCGTCATTGAGGGGCTGGAAGGCGCCGGCAAAACGACTGCGCGCGATACCGTCGTGCAGGCGCTGAATGAACAGGGTATCCATGACATCGTGTTTACCCGCGAGCCGGGCGGCACGCCGCTGGCAGAGAAGCTGCGCGATCTGTTCAAGCGCGGCTATGAAGGTGAACTGCCTACGATCAAAGCCGAAGTGCTGATGCTGTATGCCGCGCGCGTGCAACTGGTGGAAACGGTGATTAAGCCAGCCCTGGCGCGCGGCGCCTGGGTGGTGGGCGATCGCCATGATTTATCCTCACAGGCCTATCAGGGGGGCGGCCGCGGAGTAGATCCGCAACTGATGGCGGTGTTACGTGATGCGGTGCTGGGGGATTTTAAACCGGATCTTACCCTCTATTTGGATTTGCCGCCGCTGGTGGGGCTACAGCGTGCCTGCGCGCGCGGCGATCTGGACCGTATTGAACAAGAGGCGCTGCCATTCTTCGAACGCACGCGCGAACGATACCTGGCGCTGGCGGCGCAGGACGACACCATCGTGACTATTGATGCAGCGCAGCCGTTGGCGCAGGTTAAGGCCGCCATCAACCAGTGCCTCTCCCAGTGGTTACAACGGGGCGCGCTGTAATGGATTGGTATCCGTGGTTAAACGGCCCTTACCGGCAACTGATCGGGCAGTATGCGGCTGGCCACGGCCACCATGCGTTGCTGTTGCATGCCGCACCCGGCAACGGCGACAGCGCGTTATTTTATGCCCTTAGCCGCTGGCTGCTCTGCCAGCACCATCAGGGCGGAAAAAGCTGTGGTGAATGCCACAGCTGCCGCCTGATGCTGGCGGGCAATCACCCGGATTACCACACGCTGACGCCGGAAAAGGGCAAAAGCAGCCTGGGTGTCGAGCCGATCCGCCAGGTGATCGAAACGTTGTATACCCATGCGCAGCAAGGGGGGGCCAAGGTCGTTCTGCTGCCGCAGGCGGAACAACTGACGGAGGCGGCGGCTAATGCGCTGTTGAAAACGCTGGAAGAGCCGCCTGCCAATACCTATTTCTTGTTGGGGTGCCGGGAACCCTCACGGCTGTTGGCGACGTTGCGCAGCCGCTGTTTTTACTGGCACTTGTCCAGCCCGGACGAGCAACACAGCCTGCAATGGTTGGATCGCCAACTGCAGCCGGGCAACCCGGTTGAGCGGCTTACGGCGCTGCGCCTATGCGGCGGCGCGCCGATTGCCGCAGAACAGTTATTGCAGCCTGCGCGCTGGCAACAACGCGCCGCATTATGCACGGCGTTAACACAGGCACTGGCAACCCATGACATGCTGGCGCTGTTACCTGTATTGAATCATGATGACGCCGGCGAGCGGATACACTGGTTATGCGCCTTGCTGATTGATGCCATGAAGTGGCAGCAGGGGGCTTCGGCCTATGTGATGAATCAGGATCAACAGGTGCTGGCGCACCAATTGGCCAGTCACTACGCTAGCCCCACGCTACAGGCCATTGTGCAGCAGTGGTTCCAGTGCCGTCAGCAACTGTTGACCGTGGTGAGTGTTAACCGTGAATTGCTGTTGACCGAGCAGCTACTTAACTGGGAACAGCAGGGCGCTTAGGCCGGCGGTTCCTCACTCCCTTTGTTGTAAAAGAGCTGAAAATTATGTTGTTAGTAGATTCACATTGTCACCTGGATGGCCTGGATTATGACACGTTGCACCAAAACGTGGATGACGTGCTGGCTAAAGCGCAGGCGCGTGACGTCGGCTATCTGCTGGCGGTGGCGACAACATTGCCTGGCTACCAGGCGATGACACAGCTGATCGGCAAACGTGACAACGTCGCTTTTTCTTGCGGTGTGCACCCGCTCAATCTGGAAGGCGGTTACGACTATGCGGAACTGCGCCGCCTGGCGGCGGCAGATCAGGTGGTGGCGCTGGGTGAAACCGGGCTGGATTATTTTTATCAGAAAGATAACTGGGCGTTGCAGCAGGAATCTTTCCGCGAGCATATCCGCGTGGGGCGGGCGTTGAATAAGCCGGTGATTGTGCACACCCGCGATGCGCGCGAAGACACCTTGAACATCCTGCGTGAGGAAAACGCCCAGGATTGCCGCGGGGTGCTGCACTGCTTTACTGAAGATCTTCCCACTGCGCAGGTGTTGCTGGATATGGGATTTTATATCTCGTTCTCTGGCATTGTGACGTTCCGCAACGCCGAGCAGTTGCGTGACGTGGCGCGTTACGTTCCGCTGGATCGCTTGCTGGTGGAAACCGATTCCCCCTATCTGGCGCCGGTTCCACACCGCGGCAAGGAGAACCAGCCTGCCTATGTGCGCGACGTTGCCGAATATCTCGCCGTGTTGAAAGGCGTGAGCCTGGAGCAACTGGCCGAGGCCACCACCGCCAACTTTTCACACTTATTTCACATTAAGCTGTAATCCTGTTCGCTGGCTTTGCCCGCGCCATTTTGCGATGTTGCGCGGCAGGGCCGTTGGCCGTTTTCGCCACTGGGCCGCTGTTGCGCGTTTGGCGCCGGCGCGGCATGGACAGGTAACGGGTGGGGACGGTGGGCGGAATTTTTTTTAAGCTCGTAATTAATGATCGAAACAGGTAATGTTTGCACCCGTTTTAGCGCGCGTGAAAGGCGCTTTTCCCGTTCAGTTTCTGATAACGAGCTGAAATTGTGAAAAATGAACGTGCTGATTCATTGAAACGTGACAGTCATCAAACATTATGCAGGCTATTTATTTTACGCTGCGTAAAAATTAAAGGGGTGCTCAGACACCCTGCGTCGTTGGGGAGGTTAGTCATCTCTGGTTGCGCGAAAAATCGCGAGAAATCGCAAAGCATTATTACTCAGGAGCACACTCAACTATGTTTAAGAACGCATTTGCAAACCTGCAAAAAGTAGGTAAATCGCTAATGCTGCCGGTATCCGTACTGCCCATCGCAGGTATTCTGCTGGGTGTCGGTTCCGCCAACTTTAGCTGGCTACCAGCGGTAGTCTCCCATGTGATGGCGGAAGCCGGTGGTTCGGTGTTCGCCAATATGCCGCTTATTTTTGCTATCGGCGTGGCGCTCGGCTTTACCAATAACGACGGTGTGTCTGCACTGGCCGCCGTTGTGGCTTACGGTATCATGGTGAAAACCATGGCCGTTGTTGCACCGCTGGTTCTGCATATGCCGGCCGAAGAAATCACGGCCAAGCACCTGGCGGATACCGGTGTGCTCGGGGGGATTATCTCGGGTGCCATTGCGGCCTATATGTTTAACCGCTTCTTCCGCATCCAATTGCCGGAATACCTCGGGTTCTTTGCCGGTAAGCGTTTCGTGCCGATTATCTCCGGCCTGGCCGCGATTATCATGGGCCTGATCCTGTCCTTCATCTGGCCACCCGTCGGTACCGCGATCCAAACCTTCTCCCAGTGGGCTGCATACCAGAACCCGGTTGTTGCCTTTGGCCTGTATGGTTTGATCGAGCGTTCTCTGGTGCCGTTTGGTCTGCACCACATCTGGAACGTACCGTTCCAAATGCAGATTGGTGAGTTCACCAACGCGGCTGGCCAAGTGTTCCACGGCGATATCCCACGTTATATGGCAGGCGATCCAACGGCAGGTAAACTGTCTGGCGGCTTCCTGTTCAAAATGTACGGCCTGCCTGCTGCGGCAATTGCCATCTGGCATTCAGCCAAGCCGGAAAACCGTGCAAAAGTCGGCGGTATCATGATCTCCGCGGCGTTGACCTCGTTCCTGACCGGTATTACCGAACCGATCGAGTTCTCCTTCATGTTCGTCGCACCGATCCTGTATGGCATCCATGCGATTCTGGCCGGTCTGGCATTCCCAATCTGTATCCTATTGGGTATGCGTGACGGCACCAGCTTCTCTCATGGCCTGATCGACTTTATCGTTCTGAGTGGCAACAGCAGCAAAATCTGGCTGTTCCCAATCGTTGGCGTTATCTACGGCCTGGTGTACTACACCATCTTCCGCGTGCTGATCGCTAAACTGGATCTGAAAACCCCTGGCCGCGAAGACAGCTCTTCCGATCAGGTAGTACAGGGCAGCACCGAGATGTCCGCTGCGCTGGTTGAAGCGTTTGGTGGTAAAGAAAACATCACCAACCTGGATGCCTGTATCACTCGCCTGCGCGTTAGCGTGGCCGATGTGTCCAAGGTTGACCAGGCTGGCCTGAAGAAACTGGGCGCGGCCGGTGTGGTTGTTGCTGGCTCTGGCGTTCAGGCTATCTTCGGTACCAAATCTGATAACTTGAAAACCGATATGGATGATTACATCCGCAATAACTGATTTCGGTTATCATTTTTAAAGGGAGGCGAAAGCCTCCTTTTTTTATAGCGGCGCTTGATTCAGTGCGGTTCGGACAGCATACGATCACAAACCGAGTTCCCTGAGTATGTTTACTTCCTCGCCAGTGGTGTGAAATATGCTTGTTTCATCCGCTTTTTATACACAAAATCATTCAAGATGCATCGAGGCGGCAAGTGAGGAAATCCCCGTGAGCAAAAAAACCTGGTAATCCCCCCGAAAAAGCGCAGTGTTCATAAGTAAAATTTTCTCGTAATCTAAGCGCAGGAGATTCGCTATGAAAACATCACGTTTTACCGACAGCCAGATCATCGCCATCCTCAAGCAGAGCGAGGCAGAACTCCCGTGCCTAAACTGTGCCGGGAACATGGCATCAGTAGCGCCAGTTTTCACAAGTGGGGACTAAATTCGGCGGTATGGATACGTCGCTTATGACTCGCTTGAAAGAACTGGAAGACGAGGATCGTCGTCTCAAAAAGATGTATGCGGAAGAACGAATTAAGGCTGAGAGAATTCAGGAAGCCATGCAAAAAAAGTGGTAAAGCCATCTGAACGTCGGCAGATGACAAAAGGCGCCGTGGAAACAGAAAAATCAGTATTCGTGTTGCCTGTCAGATATTTTCAGTCAGTGAAAGTTGTTACCGCTATAAGCCGAAATTTGATGAGGAAAATCATCAGATTGCAGAGTGGTTATTGTGTATTACCGACAGCCAGCGAAATATGAAGTTTTACATGGATAAATATCAGGAAAAGGATAGTTATTATGCAAATAATTTACCCGAGTGATTATTATTATCTGAATAAAGCTGATGAAAACTATGAGGATGAATTCAATTGCGCAAGGCAATATGGGTTGAAATGTGTTCTATTATCGTCAAAGCATTTATTAGATAGTAAAATTAAGCTTTCAGGAAGTCTTGAGGCTCATGAACCTGTGATTTGGCGAGGTTGGATGCTTAAACAGAAAGAATATCGAGCATTGTATAACGCTGTTAGCAGTAATAGCGCAGGCATGCTGATCTCTCCTGATGATTACGCTTCTTGCCACTATATTACGGGGTGGTACGATTTGTGTCGTGATTATACACCAGAAACTATATTCCTGAAAGAAAGTGATGATCTTGAAGAAATAACAACCCAATTAAATTGGGATTCGTATTTTGTTAAAGACCATGTTAAATCGCTTACTACATCACGTGGTTCGATAGCAAAAAATGCTGAAGAAATACGAGAAGTATTGAGATACATTAGGCAATATCGTGGTGAAATAGAGGGTGGGGTCGCACTTAGAAAGGTTGAGGATTTGAGATCTGAAACTGAGCGAAGATATTTTTCATTCTATGGAACAGTCTACTCTTCTGATAATATCATCCCTGCTATTGTTCACGAAATAGCGAAACATATACGGTCTCCTTTTTTCTCAATAGATATGGTTGAGACGAGTTCATCCAATCTTCGCTTGATTGAAATCGGAGATGGGCAAGTTTCAGATATTAAAGAATGGGACATCAAAAAATTTATTAAAATGATTGCAAGCACCTGATTGTGTGGAAAATATATGTTTTAATATAAGTTTGTTTTATGATTTTTAAGGGGTTCGGCTCAAAGAAATGAACAAACTTAACAATATAAAAACTTATTTTTCTAGAGTGGTTGGTAAAAAACATCAAATATGAAACAGCTGAGGTTTATTTGGATGGGTGGAAATCTTGGAATGATTTACCCATTAGAATCTATTTTGAAGGCGGTGAGGCTATTTCTATTGCATGGTCTAAATTTGATGAATTATGGATTACTTAATCATTGGAACTAAAAAAATAGAAGTATTCATCCATTTCTTGATCTATACGAATAATGGAATTTTGGATGTATTTAATAATCTAGATGAAAATGGCTACTCATTGTTATCAGATTTTGATGATAAAACAATTGATATTATTTGAATGGTATCCTTTTTATAATTAAATTGTATGATACGTAGTAATAAATATAATGGATGTTATATCAAGAAAGAAAATTAAAATGTTGGTATGCGGTTTTGTTTGCATCCTTATAATAAATTTTTAATTTATTATAAGGATGCCCTGAGTGAAGGGGGAAGAATAAACCCAGAGCAAGCGAGAACTTGGTATGGGCTGGCATGTAAGAATGGGCATAAGGAAGGCTGTCAACGATATAAACATTCATTAGGGCAATAACCTTCGCTAATATTATGGTGAAAATCAGTCACATACATTATGTTATTCAATAATGTTGTTATTATGAATGTGTGGCTGTATTATCTGGACTATTATATATTTAAGGATTGAAACAATGCCAATACCCGAACGGATGAGACCAGTTAAAGTTAACAACAAAAAAATTAAAGAACTGGCAAAGAAAGCTGAGCAGATACTTGCGAGTATTGATGGCGGTGCAAGTGAAGAAGATCCTTTATTAAAGGAAATGATGGATAATTGGAATAGCCAAGTAGCATGTCCATATGCGTTTTCAGATTTCAGGGACTTTTCCTCATGGACTGATGCACATGAATTTACCCGTATAGCTTTTAACTTGGAAAAGTTCTACGAGGATTTCACTTGGGACGAATTACTTCAGACGATCAATTTTGTGCGCGATCCGAAATCAAGAGAATCAGAGCAAAATTTTGTTCTTTCGTTACTCGAAAAAAATTTTCATGGCAATCCATCCGATCTTATTTTCTGGCCAAATTATTGGTTTAATAAACCTGATATGTTACATGTAGATCTGAGTACCGAAGAGATTGCAGGGTATTTGATGGCTCGATCTGGCAGACAACTGGCTGACGCGCCTCAAATCGACCTGAAATACCCAATTCCAGTGACTGATTCAAAAGAATGTTTATAAACAATTGTCAATTGCAAGAACAGGTCAGTTCTAATACATCTGATGTAAAAAATCTGATCTGATTTTTTAGAATAAATAGTTTATATTCACTGGCAATAAAAGGAGTGAAATACGATAAGGTATTCAATCGGATTTTAATAGTCATGTTACTAATCATATTGTCTGTTTTTTAGGTTCTTTGACATGCACATATATAGTGCAAGGAGAGGGGTGTTAAATACAATACAAAACATATAAACAAACAAGAAGAGATTTTTTGATGAGCCAATATCACTAAATCCTTTTTTCCACACTTTATGGGGTATTATTTTTAGCAATAATTTTTCTACAGCATAATATGCAAATGGATATGTTATAGCACCAATCGTCAGGTATGTTGCAACATAAGGCATATAAGAAATATAAGAATGATATATGTTGCCACGAAATAAATCGGTCAAAATGTTGTAAACCAAATATCCACAACCGACTAAGCCCCACAAACAATGTCTTAGATAATATATAAAAGTCACATAATCACCTTAATAATGTAAAACCATAAATATTATAACATATAACGAGAACGTTGTAAGTAAAGGGCTTTGAGTCAAGTGATGAGGATTACTTTTCTATGGGCGATGATGTTACAGAGTTAATATACTTTTAAAAAGAAAAGTCATGTCCGCTTTAAAATAATATATCACACGCACATAGCCATGCTGGTTTTGTATAGTTTATTTAGTGCGGTTCTTTGTTCTGAAATCAGATTTTTTTGACAAGCCTGAGCATGATATTTAATTCTAATATTAGAAACCAACTGCAAAGATCATTAGCTTATTGCATTAAAATTAACAAAATGCTACTATTTTTTAACTTCTAAATAAAGGTGAAAATAGATAAGCATGGGAAATCATAGGAAAAGGTATATAAAAAATAAACTTTATCGTTCCGTAAATACGGCTACATATAATGTACAGCACCTACATGGTGGTGAGTATCGTTGGAAGCGACATAAGAATAAATTAATTCAAGGAGATCAACCACATTTTCAGTCTATGTCAAGTAAACAAAAACGTGGTCTTGATTACACCCCATTATTTATGTTTTTACTAAGTAAAATCGATGAAAAATGGGACCTCGTTTATAGTGAAGCGATTCGACGGCTGGATAAGCCTGAGCCGATCTTCTGGCTGGTTGCTCTACATGCAGAAGACCGAAGAGATTTTGTCCTCTGTGGTCAATCCAGCTATTACAATGGGCTGTATGTTGATGAGGATGGTTTCTTGAGAAAAGTTTCTCCGGATTTAAAGGCATCTGACATACCAGTATTATGTGACTGCTGCACTTATACGTTCAATGGACAGCCCTGTTAAAATTTTATCTTTATAGTCTCTGATGTTTAAAATTAGTTATTTCAATAAGAGAATTATATTTTAAATGTGATGTTCCTAATATGTAGCGTTGACCAAACTAATAAACTTTTATTTCACGAGCTGATTATTGAAAGTATTTTTAGCTATTTAATGGTTCGTTAGGGAGATACTTGGCTGACATACTGCAATATCTAATCCCCATGACTGAAACGATTTATTTAAAATCTAAGACCGTATTATAAGGTTTAAACCAATACAGTTAATAACATTACTACATGATTTTATTATAAATATAGCTTACATATGCGTTTTATAGCGAGGTATAATCTCATTCTTGCTCTCAAACTCTGATCAAATATAAAAGAGCTTTTCAAGACTATATTGAACAGTACGTTGAAACTCCAGCGCTGCTTCTTTTCATTGTTTTATGTCCATAGCAACGATTTCATCATCACTTCTTTCTATAATTGGGTACTCCCTCCGAAAAAGCGGAGTGTTTATAAGTAGAATTTTCTCGTAATCTGAGCGCAGGAGATTCGCTATGAAAAAATCACGTTTTACCGGCAGCCAGATCATCGCCATCTTCGAGCAGACCGGGGCAGGAACACCCGTGCCTGAACTGTGCCGGGAGTCGTGGCATTAGTAGCGCCAGTTTTTACAAGTGGCGGACTAAATTCGGCGGGATGGATACGTCGCTTATGACTCGCCTGAAAGAACTGGAAGACGAGGGTCGTCGTCTCAAAAAGATGTATGCGGAAGAACGAATTAAGGCTGAGTGGGTTCTCACCCTCCCGGTATGCACAATATAAACGAAAAAAGCCTGAATTTGCGTTCAGGCTTTTTCTTTGAATATGGCGGTGAGGGAGGGATTCGAACCCTCGATACGCTTTCGCGTATACACACTTTCCAGGCGTGCTCCTTCAGCCACTCGGACACCTCACCGTTTTTCGTTGCGTACTCATCAGTGCAACGGGGCGCTACTATATGGAGTCAGGCGGAATGGGTCAAGAACAATTTCTCTGTTTTTCATCATCTGGTTAAGCAATGTTCGCTTTGCTGGAAAGCGCAACGGAACTTGCTCCGGCGAGGGATCAGGAAAGCAAAAAAACGCGGCCATACATCATAAAAAGCCAGGCGTCAGCCAGGCCCATCATGCTGTAAAAAACGCTCAAACACCGCCAGCGTTTCGTCAGAGATATGATGTTCAATTCCTTCGCTGTCCAGCTCGGCGGTCGCGCCCGGCACGCCCAGCTTCATCAGCAGCTCAATCACCACCCGGTGGCGGTGGCGTACCTTTTGCGCCAGCAGCGTCCCCTCGGTGGTAAGAAAAATGCCGCGGTAGGGGCGCGATTCAACCAGGCCGGCGTTTTTCAACCGAGCGATATTTTTAATGGCGGTCGGGTGAGAGACGCCAAACCGCTTGGCGATGTCGGTGGTGCGCGCTTCGCGCTGGGTAGAGAGCAAGTCGTCGATCAATTCGACATAGTCTTCAATCAGCACATTGGCCTGCGCTTCACGCGCACGGGTAAAGCGGAGCGCCTGTGCGGCCTCATCCGGCATTTCTGCCGCATCAATGGGCGATTCTGTTTCATCCGGTATGCTGGCTACCATGTCAACGCATCCTGTATGCAAAACTTAGCGGCCCCAGAGTAAAGGGATTAGCGTTACGGTAGACCAAAGTACACGGCTTATCAATTCGATATCCCGCGAAAGCGGGCGTCAGAAATATTTATATACAAAGCCAGCTTAGTTTCTTCGTTGCATGAAGTGTAGCCAGTGCTACATTTTGCTGTGTGGTGCACGTAGTCACCATCAACGTGACAGGACGATTAACCCATGCGGCAAGTAACACCCGAACCCTCATTAACTGAACGCACCAATATTGCGATCGGCAACGCGCTTGCCGGCCGTAGTAAGGGGCTGCTGACGCCGTTCCTGTTTGCCGGGCCAGCGGTGGTGGCGTCGATCGCCTATATGGATCCGGGTAACTTCGCAACCAATATTCAGGCCGGCTCCCGTTATGGCTATAGCCTGCTGTGGGTGGTGGTGATGGCGAACCTGATCGCGATGCTGTTTCAGGCGCTGTCCGCCAAGCTTGGCATCGTCACCCAGCGCAATCTGGCGGAAATGTGCCGCGATCAGTTTTCCCGCCCGGTGGTGATCGGCATGTGGGGGCTGAGTGAGGTCGCTGCGATGGCGACGGATCTGGCCGAATTCCTTGGTGGCGCGATAGCGTTGGCGTTGCTGTTCCATATGCCGTTGCTGGTGGGCATGGGCGTGACGGCGGTAATTACCTATGCGTTGTTGCTGGTCGAGAAAAAAGGCTTCCGCCCGATTGAACTGGTGATTGGCGCTCTGGTAGGGGTGATCGCGCTGTGCTATCTGATCGAGATGTTTATTGTCCCGGTCGACTGGGCGGCGGCCGGCATCGGAATGGTAAAGGTACAGATACCGGATGCGCAGGCGCTGACCATTGCCGTCGGGATTATCGGTGCCACGGTGATGCCCCATGCCATCTTTTTGCACTCGGGCCTGACACAACACCGGACCATGGCCAGCAACGACAACGAACGGCGTAAACTGCTGCGTTTTTCCAATATTGAAGTCGTGGTAGCCCTGGCGATTGCCGGCATGGTGAACATTGCGATGGTGATCATGGCCTCCAGCGCATTTCATGAAGGGCACAGCGAGGTGGCCGAAATTGGCACTGCCTACCACACGCTGACGCCGCTGTTGGGCATTGGCGCCGCAGGCGTGTTCCTGATGTCGTTGATCGCTTCGGGGATTTCAAGCTCGGTTGTCGGCACCATGGCCGGGCAAATGATCATGCAGGGCTTCGTGGGTTTTCATATTCCAATATGGCTGCGCCGCCTGGTGACTATGCTGCCGGCCTTTGTGGTGGTAGCGATGGGCGTTAATGTCACCGATGCGCTGGTATACAGCCAGGTGGTATTGAGCCTGGCCCTGCCTGCGCCGATGATTGCCTTGGTGATGTTCACCCGCCGGCGCGACATCATGGGGCCATTCGCTAATGGCCGCCTGACCAGCCTGATCTCGGTGATCGGCACCGTGGTGATCATTTTGCTCAATGCGATCCTGCTGCTGCAAACCTTCGGCGTGGGGATCCCAGGGCTGCGTTAGGCGCCCTGGGCGTGCCCGGGTTATAGGTTGCCCATGCCGCCATCCATCTGCAATTCCGCGCCTACCATAAATGCTGATTCATCCGAAGCAAGAAATACTGCCGCTTGCGCCAGCTCAAGCGGCGTGCCCATACGGCCAATCGGCACCAGGGCGCGGATGCCATCTTTCATTGTTTGCTGTTGAACGGCATCGGCAACCCCCAATTTGTTGAATGCCGGCGTATCGGTCGGCCCAGGGCTAAGGCCATTAATGCGGATGCCACGGTGGTGCAACTCGCCGGACAGTGTGCGGGCTAAAGACAATAGCCCAGCCTTGCTGGCGGCATAGGCACTGCTTTGCGGCAGGCCGATATGGGCGCTGACTGAACCGCACAGAATAATAGATGCAGGGTTGGCTAACAGAGGGAGAAGGGCCTTAATCAGGAAAAATGGCCCTTTGAGGTTAGTCTCCATCAGGCGGTCATAGCTCTGTTGATCCCAATCGGCCAGTGGGCGATGAGTAACGTCGCCGGCATTAACGAACAGGACGTCCAGCCGCGGCCAACGCTGTGCCAACTGCCGCGCAATATCGCTCTGCCCGGCGACATCTCCGGCATCGCTATGGAGCAGCAGAAGCTTCCCCAATTCCTCGCCTGCGGCGGTAAGTCCTGCCGGGTTGCGCCCGGTAATGGCGACGGTCGCACCCTCGCGTACAAATTGGCGTGCCGTTTCCAGCCCGATGCCGCTGGTGCCGCCGGTAATCAGTGCATACTTGCCTTGCAATCGTGTCATGGCGCTTTCCTCTGGTTGAACGTCGCACGATTATTTGCGCTATAGTATCTTTTTAATAGTAGGTACCATTTGGATACTAAGGGGTGAGGGTGGGATGCAATGACAGAGGCTGCGGCACTAACGAAAGAAAAAAATTTAATGGCGCTACCGGCGATTGGCGAACCCTGTCCGATGGTGGATTTTATGAATTTGCTGTCTGGGAAATGGGCAATCCCCATTCTTTATCGGCTAATTATTATTGATGGCCCCGTTCGTTTTGGCGTATTGCAACGGGCGGTTGCGCCTATTGCCCAGAAAGAGTTGACGCGCCAGCTACGGCAATTTGAGCAGCGTGGGCTGGTGTTGCGCACGGTGTATCCGGAAGTGCCGCCGCGGGTTGAGTATCAGATTACCGAACTGGGCAGAACGCTGCGGCCGACGCTTGATTCGCTGGCTGACTGGATGCGTGTGCACACGGCACAGTTAAATGGGGGATGAGCGCGATTGTCTGCTGCCGCGGTGTGGCGCCGGCATGGGCGCTAACTGTGCGATTTGGCACCATTCAACGCGGGAAATGTGCAATCAGGTTGAAAACAGGAGAATTTGTCACTCATACTGCATGTGTCTTCTTTATCAATCATAAGGAACGCCAGATGGCCGAAGAAACGATTTTCAGTAAAATTATCCGCCGCGAAATCCCTGCTGACGTAGTCTATCAGGATGAACTGGTTACCGCTTTCCGCGACATCTCCCCCCAGGCGCCGACTCACATTCTGATCGTGCCAAACCTGTTGATCCCAACCGTTAACCATGTAACAGCCGAACATGAGGCCGCGCTGGGGCGGATGATCACCGCCGCGGCGAAAATTGCCGAACAGGAAGGCATTGCCGAGGACGGCTACCGCCTGATCATCAACTGCAACCGCCACGCCGGGCAAGAGGTCTACCACATCCATATGCACCTGGTCGGCGGCCGCGCGCTTGGCCCACTGTTGGCGCGCTGATGAAAAGCCTACGGCGCCTTTTCAACCGTAAGCCGTGGCTCATCGCTCTGGCGATGCCGGTTATGCTGCTTAACGGTTGCAGCCACCCGGCGGCGATCGCGCTTAATGAGCGGCAAACGGTGGTGATGGATTCTTCCGTCATGGTCGCCGGGATTTTTGCCAGCCAGCCAACCATCAAAGGCGCATCTGGGCGCGTGATGGCCACCTCGGTGCTCACTAACAGCCAGCCGACCCCAGTGACGGTGCACTACCGTTTTTATTGGTATGACGCCCAGGGATTGGATATCCTGCCCGTTGAAAAAACGCGTGAAATTACCGTCGCGCCCAATTCGGACGCCGAGGTGTACTCCATCAACGGCAATCTGGATGCTAAACGCGTCCGGCTGTATTTACTCTTGTAAGCGCCTTATTTTCAGTGGAGAGGGATGATGAAAAAGTATTTATGGGTAGCGGTGGCTGCCTTGATATTAAGCGGTTGTCAGCTACAGCCTCCCGCACAGCAACAAGAGCCGGCGCCGATTGAGCCGGTCCAGCCAACGCCGCCGCCGGAGCAACCGCAGCCGCCCACGACCCAACCCGTGCCGCAGCCGCCCAAAATCCAGCAGCTCGACTGGTTGGGCAGCGTTCAGCCGCTGGTTAACCAGATGCTGCAGGCGGACGGCGTGCAACCCGGTAGCGTTCTGTTGCTTGATAGCGTGAAAAACAACACCAACGGCGCATTGCCGACCGGCAAGGCGACCGGCGCCCTGCACAAGGCACTGGCAGCCAACTCGACCTTCAGCGTTGTGCCGGACAGCCAACTGGCTACCGCCAAGCAAACGCTTGGGCTATCGGTGGATGACAGCCTGGGGTCGCGCAGCAAGGCCATTGGCCTGGCACGTATCGTGAAGGCGCAGTATGTGCTGTATACGGATGCCAGTGGCGATGTCAAAGCGCCAACGCTGGATATGCAACTGATGCTGGTTCAGACCGGTGAAATTGTCTGGTCGGGCAATGGCACCGTTAAAAACTGAAGCTGAGTTGCTGCACCTGCTTCAATCCCAACTGCCGGCGGTGAAAACCGCCGGTTGTCGTTTCAGCCCGGTGGCCGGGCTGAGTGATGAAAGCTGGCGAATTAGTGGCGAGGGGGTGCAACTGCTGGCCCGCCGGGAACAGACGGCCAATACGGTGTTTGGCGTGAACCGCCGCCGCGAGGCCAATGTGCTGCGCCGCTGTGGGAACGGCCTTGGACCAAGGGTAATGGCGCAAAATCACCGTTGGTTGGTGGTGGAATGGCTGGTTGGTGACGTTGTCACCGAGGCGCAGTTTGCGCAACTGGCGGATAATGGTCGCCTGGCCGCCGGTATTGCGCAATTGCATCACCGCCCGCTCTGCGGCTATCGCCTTAATTTACAGCAACAATTTGCCCGTTACTGGCAGTTTGTCGATCGCCGCCGCGTTACGCCAGGCTGGCTGCGCCTGCAGCAGCGTTTCCTGCACGCCCGGCCGCCGCAGCCGCTGCACCTGGCGCCGCTGCATATGGATATTCACCCCGGCAACCTGGTGCTGGATGGCGAACGGCTGCGCCTGATTGATTGGGAATACGCCGCCGATGGTGATATCGCGCTGGAGCTGGCGGCGCTGTTTTACAGTAACCGCTGGTCGCCGGAGCGGCAGCAACGCTTCTTGCAGCACTATGCGCATCACTACCCGCCGGCGCAGTTGCGCCAGCAGATCCGCCGCTGGCAACCGTGGGTTGAATACCTGATGCTGTTGTGGTTTGAAGTCCGCTGGCAGCAAAGTGGCGATTGCACCTTTTTGCACTGGAGCGCGGCGCAGCGCCAGCGTTTTTGTTTATCATAGCCTTGTATCGTAATAATGAAGTGAGGTGGCCGTGGGCCCAGTAATGCTAGACGTCGCCAGCTATGAGCTGGATGCGGAAGAACGTGAAATTTTACAGCACCCATCGGTTGGCGGGCTGATCCTGTTTACCCGCAATTTTTATAATGCAGAACAACTGCGCGAGCTGGTGCGGCAGATCCGCGCCGCCTCGCGCGAGCGGCTGGTGGTGGCGGTGGATCAGGAAGGCGGCCGCGTGCAGCGTTTCCGTGAAGGGTTCACCCGCCTGCCGGCGATGCAGTCTTTTGCCGCCCTGAACGACATGCCCGAAGCGGGCCGCCTGGCGCAGGAAGCGGGCTGGCTGATGGCCGCAGAGATGATCGCCCAGGATATTGATATCAGTTTCGCGCCGGTGCTGGATATTGGTCATATTAGCGCGGCGATTGGCGAACGTTCTTTCCATAGCGATCCGCAGCAAGCGCTGGCGCTGGCCGAGCATTTCATTCAGGGCATGCACAGCGCCGGCATGAGCACCACGGGTAAGCACTTCCCTGGCCACGGTGCGGTCAGCGCGGATTCGCATAAGGAAACGCCGCGCGATCCGCGGCCTTTGGCGGAGATTCGTCGCCATGATATGGCGATTTTTCGTGAGCTTATTCAGCGCCAACTGCTGGATGCTGTTATGCCCGCGCACGTCATCTATACTGAAGCCGATCCGCTGCCTGCGAGCTGCTCGCCGTATTGGCTGCAGCAGATCCTGCGCGATGAGCTGGGCTTTGGCGGCATCATTTTCTCTGATGATTTGTCTATGGAAGGGGCGGCGATCATGGGCAGCTATGCTGAACGCGGCCAGGCCGCGCTGGATGCTGGCTGCGATATGATTCTGGTGTGCAACAACCGCGCCGGTGCGGTAAGCGTGCTTGATAACCTGTCCCCGGTCAAAGTAGAAAAGCTGCAGCGGTTATATCATCGTGGGCGGTTTACCCGGCAGGAGCTGTTGGATTCCGCTCGTTGGCAGCAGGCGCACCAAACGCTGAGCGCTCTAAGCGAGCGTTGGGAAGAAAGCAAACAGCATGCGAGTGGGCCGGCTTCGTAAGCTTTAGCATTGCGTGAACACGCGGGGGCATGGACGTGCCCCCTTGCAAGGAGGTTCCCAGATGATTATTTATTTGCATGGCTTCGATTCCAGCAGCCCAGGCAACCACGAAAAGGTGCTGCAATTACAGTTTCTCGATCCGGATGTGCGCTTGATCAGCTACAGTACGTTGCACCCGCGGCACGACATGCAGTATCTGCTGAAAGAGGTGGATAAGGCGGTTCAGCAGGATGGCGATAGCCAGCCGTTGATTTGCGGCGTCGGCCTGGGGGGTTTTTGGGCTGAGCGTATCGGTTTTTTGTGCGGTATCCGGCAGGTAATGTTCAACCCCAACCTGTATCCGGAAGAACACATGCATGGCAAAATTGATCGTCCGGAAGAATATCGGGACATCGCCACCAAGTGTGTGAGTGATTTTCGCGAAAGAAATCGCGATCGCTGTCTGGTTGTGCTTTCGCGTCATGATGAAATTCTGGATAATCAACGTTCAGCCGCGCTGTTACACAAGTATTATGAAATCCTGTGGGATGAGCAGCAGACGCATAAATTTAAAAATATCTCGCCGCATCTGCAACGCATTAAGGCGTTCAAGACCGCGGGTTAACAAATTTTTAACTTATTCGGCGGCCATGATGCCTGCGATCCACCGGTAAACGCGGCGGGCAGAATGGTCGTTCAGACGAAAACGTTGCGTGCCAGCACAAATATTGAAAAAAGTGATCTGGCGCTAACTATTTGAATATTCATCACTCGAAATTTTCACTGTCCAGCCTTTAACCAAAAAAAATTGATGCACATCAATTTTGGTATGACCAAATAACCTCGCATGTTATTCTTGCTCCAATAGCAGGATTATTTTACGCGAACCCTATGTATTCTAAGGATATTATTTGTTTACCCTTGGATAACAAATGGTTCACATTTAGGGGGTTATTTTGACAACGGCAAAGAAAAAAATCGTTATTGTGGGCGGTGGCGCCGGCGGTTTGGAACTGGCAACCAGCCTGGGGCACAAGCTCGGCCGCAGCAACAAGGCTGAGATTACACTGGTGGATCGCAACCATAGCCACCTGTGGAAACCGCTGCTGCACGAAGTGGCAACGGGGTCGCTCGATGACGGCGTGGATGCGCTGAACTACCTTGCTCATGCGCGCAACCATCATTTTTGCTTCCAACTGGGCTCCATGACGAATATCGATCGTGAAAAGCAGACGGTGCACTTGGCGCAAATCTGTGATGAAAGCGGCGAAGAGCTGGTGCCCGATCGTGAGTTGCCTTACGACATCCTGGTGATGGCGCTTGGCAGCACCTCGAATGATTTCGGCACGCCGGGCGTAAAAGATCACTGCATCTTCCTCGACAACCCGCATCAAGCACGTCGTTTCCATAACGAAATGCTTAATCTGTTCCTGAAATTCTCCGCACAGCCGGAGAAGAGTGAAAAAATCAATATTGCCATCGTCGGCGGCGGCGCCACCGGGGTGGAGCTTTCAGCAGAACTGCACAATGCGGTTAAACAGTTGCACAGCTATGGCTATCAGGGGCTGGATAACAGTTCGCTGAATGTCACGCTGGTGGAAGCCGGCGAGCGTATTCTGCCTGCGCTGCCGCCGCGTATTTCCGGCGCGGCTCATCAGGAACTGGTCAAGCTGGGCGTGCGTGTGCTGACCGGCACCATGGTCACCAGCGCCGATGCCAACGGCCTGAACACCAAAGGCGGTGAGTTTATCGATGCCGATCTGATGGTTTGGGCGGCGGGGATTAAAGCGCCGGACTTCATGAAAGACATCGGCGGGCTGGAAACCAACCGCATCAACCAACTGGTGGTGGAACCCACGCTGCAAACCACGCGCGATCCGAACATCTTCGCTATCGGCGACTGCGCTTCCTGCCCGAAACCGGAAGGGGGCTTTGTGCCACCGCGTGCGCAGTCTGCACACCAGATGGCTTCACGCTGTTACAGCAATATCCTGGCGCTGCTGAACGGCCAGGCGCTGAAATCCTACGTGTATAAAGACCACGGCTCGCTGGTTTCGCTGTCGCGCTTTAGCACCGTGGGCAGCCTGATGGGCAACCTGATGCGTGGCTCGATGATGGTGGAAGGGCGTATCGCGCGCTTTGTGTATATTTCACTGTATCGTATGCACCAGGTTGCGCTGCACGGCTACACCAAAACTGGCCTGATGATGCTGGTGGGCGGTATCAACCGCGTGATCCGCCCGCGCCTGAAAATGCACTGATCCACTGCACTGCTGCCAGCAGACAACCCATGCCATATGCGGCATGGGTTTTTTTTCGCCCGTATGATGCCCATGGGATCTGTGTGTAATTGCCTTAAACGCAGGATAAAATGCCATCGCTATGGGGGATGGTCTTAAGAATCATCCTAAATGCCTGGGCGGGGCATGATTTCCCGCATTTTTGGTGGCCTAGTCTTATTGCGGGCCAGGGGTTCCTTGTGCAGACTTCACTTTGTTTACAGACGGCGAGTCGCGCACGCCGTGAGCCGGGGCTCTGTGTGCCGCCTATGCGCAAAATAACAAGCGCGGCGCACCATCGCAGAACGCCCGGTGAAAATGCGTGGTAATACTTTCAGGAGGATTTCCTGTGAACAAGTCAATGTTAGCCGGTATCGGGATTGGTATTGCAGCTGCTCTGGGGATTGCTGCGGTTGCCAGCATGGATGTGTTTTCTTCTGGTCCGCAATATGCACAGGTATTGTCTGCCACACCGATCAAAGAGACCATCAAGACGCCGCGTCAGGAATGCCGCAATGTGACGGTGACGCACCGTGCGCCGGTGCAGGATGAAAACCGCATTGCCGGTTCCGTGCTGGGTGCGGTAGCTGGTGGGGTGATTGGTCATCAGTTCGGCGGTGGTCGTGGCCGTGACGTAGCGACCGTGGTGGGCGCATTGGGCGGCGGTTACGCCGGTAATCAGATCCAGGGTTCGTTGCAGAACAACGACACCACCTCCAGCGTGCAGCAGCGCTGTAAAACGGTCTACGACAAATCCCAGAAAATGCTGGGCTATGACGTGACCTACAAGATTGGCGATCAGCAGGGCAAGATTCGCATGGATCGCGATCCGGGTACCCAGATCCCGCTGGATCGAAGCGGCCAGTTGGTGCTGAACCGTAGCGACGACAATAAGGCGTGATTGCGCAAGCCGCAGAGCAATAAAACAACGGGCATGGGGTAAAACCCATGCCCGTTGTCGTTCCAGGCTGCCAACGGCAGCTAGCTGGCCAGCGCTAAGGTATGCGCGTGGAACGCGGCCAGTAGTTCGCTAACAAACTTCATCCGTTTTGCCCGGTCGCTGAGATCCAGCATGAATTTCAGTTTGGCGGGGCCATCGAGCCGGTAGACCTGTGGTTTGCTTTGCAACAGGCCGATCAAATAGGCCGGATCCACCCGGTTTTTCTCGCCGAATTCAATAAAGCCGCCGCGTTCGTTGCCTTCAATCCGCTTGATGCCCAGCGTTAACGCCTGCTGGCGCAGCGCCGCGCTGTGCAGCAGATTGCGCGCCGCATCCGGCAGCACGCCGAAGCGATCGATTAATTCCACCTTCAGTTCTTCCAGCTCATCCTGGTTTTTGGCGCTGGCAATGCGTTTATAGAATGAAAGGCGGGTGCTGACGTCCGGGATAAAGTCGTCCGGCAGCAGCGCCGGCATGCGCATTTCCACTTCGGCCTGGCTGCTGGTGAGATCCTCAAGCGAAGGTTCACGGCCGTGTTTCAGCGCATCAACCGCGCTTTCCAACAGATCCATATACAACGAGAAACCGATGGTCGTCATCTGGCCGCTTTGATCCTCGCCCAGCAGTTCACCGGCGCCGCGAATTTCCAGATCGTGCGTGGCCAGCGCAAAGCCGGCGCCCAAATCCTCCAGCGACGCGATGGCTTCCAGCCGCTTGTGGGCATCGGCGCTCATCGCTTTCGGGTTCGGCGTTAGCAGGTAGGCATAGGCCTGGTGGTGCGAGCGCCCAACGCGGCCGCGCAGCTGGTGCAGTTGCGCCAGGCCGAAGCGATCGGCCCGCTCGATGATAATGGTATTGGCGCTGGGGATATCGATGCCGGTTTCAATAATGGTGGTGCAAACCAACACGTTGAAGCGCTGGTGGTGAAAATCATTCATCACCCGCTCCAGATCGCGTTCGCGCATCTGGCCGTGGCCAATGGCGACGCGCGCTTCCGGCACCAGCTCCGCCAGGCGCTGTGCCGCCTTTTCGATATTTTCAACGTCATTGTACAAGTAGTAAACCTGCCCGCCGCGCAGCACCTCACGCAGGATGGATTCACGCACCAGCAGGTTATCGTACTCACGGACAAAGGTTTTCACCGCCAGCCGGCGTGCCGGTGGGGTGGCGATAATCGACAAATCACGCATGCCGCTCATCGCCATATTCAAGGTGCGCGGAATGGGGGTGGCGGTCAGCGTCAGGATATCGACATCGGCGCGCATGGCCTTGATGCGCTCTTTGTGGCGAACGCCAAAACGGTGCTCTTCATCAACGATCAGCAGGCCAAGGTCTTTCCAGCGCAGATCGCTTTGCAGCAGTTTGTGGGTGCCGATAATGATATCCACCTTGCCTTCGGCCGCGCTGTCCAACACCTGTTGCTGCTCTTTGGCGCTGCGAAAGCGTGACATCATTTCAATGCGGATCGGCCAGGTGGCGAAGCGATCGCGGAAATTGTCAAAGTGCTGCTGCGCCAGCAGGGTGGTGGGCACCAGCACCGCCACTTGCTTGCCGTTTTCCACCGCCAGAAAGGCGGCGCGCATCGCCACTTCGGTTTTGCCGAAGCCGACGTCGCCGCACACCAGGCGATCCATCGCCAGCGGCTGGCACATATCACTTAGCACCGCGTTGATCGCCTGCTGCTGATCCGGCGTGGTTTCAAACGGGAAGCTTTGGCAGAACAGTTGATACTGTTCGCGGTTGTGCTTGAAGGCATAGCCACTCTTGGCGGCGCGCAGCGCGTAGATGTCCAGCAGCTCGGCGGCCACGTCACGCACTTTCTCTGCCGCTTTCTGGCGCGCGCGTGACCAGGCATCGCCGCCCAGCTTATGCAGCGGGGCATTTTCGTCTGCGCCGCCGGCATAGCGACTAATCAGGTGCAGCGAAGATACCGGCACATACAGCTTGTCGTCGCCGGCATAGGCGAGGATCAGGTATTCGGCTTTGATGCCGCCGGCTTCCAGCGTGGTGAGGCCCACGTAGCGGCCCACGCCGTGCTCCAGGTGCACCACCGGCTGGCCGGAGTGCAACTCCGCCAGGTTGCGGATCAGTATGTCGGTATTGATGGTGCGGCGGTTATCCTGCCGCCGCCGGCTAACGCGTTCGCCCAGCAGATTGCTTTCGCAGATCAGCGCCCGGTTGCGGATGCCGTCCAGGAAGCCGTGTTCGGCGGCGCCAATCATCATATAACGCCCTGGCGCTTCTGCCTGATCGAGCCGGGTGAGCAGGCTTGGCGCCAGCTTGATGCGGCCGAGCATGTCCTGTAGCGTTTCACGCCGTCCTTCGCTTTCCACCGAGAAAATAACGCTGCCGTCAAAGCTTTCGATAAAGCGGCGCAGGTTGTCCAGCGGTGATTTCTGTTGCGCCTGCACCGCCAGATCCGGCAGCGGCCGGTAATCCAGGTTGGTATTGCCGGCCCTGGCGGGCAGGGTGTCGGTTTTCAGCTCCATGCGCGGCCAGGCTTTTAATTCGGCAAACAGGGCATCCACGCGCAGCCACAGGCTTTCCGGCGGCAACAGCGGGCGCATGGGATCAACCCGGCGGCTTTCATAGCGGCTTTTGACATCCAGCCAGAAGCGATCGGCGGCGCTTTGCAGATTGCCGGTGTTCACCAGCAGCGTGTTGGCCGGCAGATAGCTAAACAGGGAAGGCAATTCCTGGCTGAAAAACAGCGGTTGCCAGTATTCAATGCCGGCCGGCCAGGTGCCTTTGCTGACCTGCTGGTAAATGTGTTCGGCGTCGCGCCGCACTTCAAACTGTTCGCGCCATTGGCTACGGAACAGCTCAATGGCGTTTTTATCGGTCGGGAACTCATGCGCCGGCAGCAGGTTGATCGCCTCGACTTCACTGAGTGTGCGTTGGCTGTCGACGTCGAAAATGCGCAGGCTGTCGATCTCGTCGTCGAAGAAATCGATGCGGTAAGGTTCTTCGCTGCCCATTGGGTAGAGATCGAGCAGGGCGCCGCGGGTGGCGAACTCACCGTGCTCCATCACCTGATCAACGCTGCGGTAGCCGGCCTGTTCCAACTGCGCCCGCAGTTTATCGCGTGACAGGCGCTGGCCCTTTTTCATCACCAGCGCATGGCCATGCAGGAATTCATGCGGGCAGACGCGCTGCATCAGCGTGTTCACCGGCAAAATGATCACGCCGCGCGCCATGGTTGGCAAGTGATACAGGCTGGAGAGGCGCGCGGAGATAATTTCCTGGTGCGGGGAGAAGCTGTCATAAGGCAGCGTTTCCCAGTCCGGCAAGGTGGTCACCAACTGATCGGTGAACTGCTGGATCTCATCGCGCAGCCGCAGGGCATTTTGCATATCCGGGGCGATCAGCAACACCGGCCCGTTATGGCGCTCGACGATCTCGGCGCATTCCACCGCGCAGGCCGCCCCCGTCAGTTGCCCCAATTGGCGCACATCGCCCGCGCGTTCTGGCAGGGAATAACGGGATGAGGAGGATTGGGAACGGCTGTGATTGTCAGAAGTGCTCATTCAGTTTTCTTTAATCAATTTATACCCTTCATTCTTCAAGCTGCAGGTGTGTTGGCTTGGTTACTCGGCCCGTCCCTGGGCCTCGCCCCTTCGGGGCCGCTGCTAACAGCGTTCAAATCTGCTCCTGGCAGATTTGTCGCTCACCCCAGTCACTTACTCCAGTAAGCTCCTGGGGATTCGCTGCGTTGCCGCCTTCCTGCAACTCGAATTATTTTGGGTATATATGGTCACAGTGATTCGGTTCTCACCGCGGTGCATAACGGTGAAAACCACAAAACCCGGTTTGCCCGGCATGGATTCAGGGGCGTTAACTGTGGCTATACTAGCCCACTGGCTAATAAACTGACATAGGCAAAACGCCATTGGCTGCACCTTGCGGGCATTATTTAATCAATTTAATCATGGGGGGCGGGTAGGGCGCGGCGATTATCCAGCATGTCGCCACGCGCTGGTTTACAATCTGTAAAGGTGAGACGCACCCGGAAAGAATAAAACCGGCTGAGTGGTTCCCTAAAGCAGGCGCAGCCTTTATTATCCTTAGTCACTTTGCTTAAGCTACGGCAACAAAACGGATTTCATGTATCAACCAGTCGCGTTATTCATTGGCCTGCGCTACATGCGTGGGCGAGCCTCAGACCGCTTTGGGCGGTTTGTCTCCTGGCTGTCCACCATCGGCATTACGCTGGGTGTGATGGCGTTAGTCACCGTGCTGTCGGTGATGAACGGTTTCGAAAAGGATCTGGAAAGCAATATTCTGGGCCTGATGCCGCAGGCGTTAATCACCAGCCCGCAGGGGGCGATCGATCCGCAACGGTTCCCCGCCGCCAGCCTGCAAAATTTGCAGGGCGTCACCCGCATTGCGCCGTTGACCACCGGCGATGTGGTGCTGCAAAGCGCCCATAGCGTGGCGGTGGGCGTGATGTTGGGCATCAACCCGGACGAACCGGATCCGCTCACGCCCTATCTGGTCAACGTGAAGCAGCAACAGCTGCAGCCCGGCCAGTACAATATCATCATTGGCGAACAGTTGGCCGATCAACTGGGTATCAAACGCGGTGAACAGCTGCGCCTGATGGTGCCGAGCGCCAGCCAGTTTACCCCGATGGGGCGTATACCGAGCCAGCGGCTGTTCACCGTGGTTGGCACCTTCCACGCCAACAGCGAAGTGGACGGCTATCAACTGCTGGTCAACCAACAGGACGCATCGCGCCTGATGCGTTACCCGGCCGGCAGTATTACCGGCTGGCGTCTGTTCCTGCAACAGCCGTTGTCTGTCGATGTCCTGAGCCAGCAAACGTTGCCGCAGGGCGCGAAGTGGCAAGACTGGCGCGAGCGTAAAGGCGAGTTGTTCCAGGCGGTGAGCATGGAAAAAAACATGATGGGGCTGCTGCTGAGCCTGATCGTGGCCGTGGCCGCCTTCAATATTATTACGTCGCTTGGCCTGCTGGTGATGGAAAAACAGGGCGAGGTCGCCATTTTGCAAACCCTGGGGCTGACGCGGCGCCAAATCATGGCGGTGTTCATGACCCAGGGGGCCAGCGCCGGGATTATCGGCTCGCTGCTTGGTACGGCGCTTGGCGTGCTATTGGCCTGTAACCTGAATACGCTGATACCGGTGCTCGGCATCCTGGTTGACGGCGCGTCGCTGCCGGTGGCGGTGAACCCGCTGCAGGTGGCCGTCATCGCCGTATCGGCGATGGCGATATCCTTGCTGTCTACGCTTTACCCTTCATGGCGCGCTGCCGCCGTACAACCCGCTGAGGCTTTACGTTATGAGTGACCATCTTTTGCTGCAGTGTGACAACCTGAGCAAGACCTATCAGGAAGGCAATCTGCAAACTTCTGTGCTGCGCAACGTCAGTTTTGCCATGCAGCCGGGTGAGATGATGGCGATTGTCGGCAGCTCGGGTTCCGGTAAAAGTACGCTGCTGCACCTGCTGGGCGGGCTGGATTCGCCCACCTCCGGCGAGGTGATTTTTAAAGGGCAGGTGCTGAACAAACTCTCTTCCGCCGCCAAGGCCGAGCTGCGCAACCGCGATCTGGGCTTTATCTATCAGTTCCACCATTTGCTGCCCGATTTCACCGCGCTGGAAAACACCGCCATGCCGTTGCTGATTGGCGGCATGAAGCCGGCGCAGGCGCAGGAAAAAGCGCAGGAGATGCTGGCGGCCGTCGGGCTGGATAAACGCAGCGCGCACCGCCCTTCGGAGCTTTCCGGCGGCGAACGCCAGCGTGTGGCTATCGCCAGGGCGTTGGTCAATAACCCTGCGCTGGTGCTGGCGGATGAGCCCACCGGTAACCTTGACCAGCGCACCGCCGACAGCATTTTTGATCTGCTTGGCGAACTTAATGTTCGCCAGGGCACCGCCTTCCTGGTGGTGACGCACGATCTGCAGTTGGCGAAACGCCTTAGTCGACAGTTGGAAATGCGCGACGGCCATCTGCAAGCGCAACTGACCCTGCTGGGGGCTGAGTAATGGCCGGTTTGCCCCTTTCACTGCTGGCCGCGCTGCGCTTTAGCCGCGGCCGTCGGCGCGGCGGTATGGTTTCGCTGATTTCAGTGATTTCCACCGTTGGCATTGCGTTGGGCGTGGCGGTGCTGATCGTCGGGTTGAGCGCCATGAACGGCTTTGAGCGCGAGTTGAACAACCGTGTGCTGGCGGTGGTGCCCCACGGCGAAATCATGCCGGTTAAACCGCCGTTCGCCGGCTGGCAGCAGGTGCTGCAGCGGGTGGAAAACGTGCCGGGCATTGCCGCCGCGGCGCCTTACATCAACTTTACCGGCCTGTTGGAAAACGGCGCCCAACTGCGGGCTGTGCAGGTAAAAGGCGTTGACCCACAGCAGGAAAGCCGCCTGAGCGCGTTGCCGAAGTATGTGCAGGGCGATGCCTGGAGCCATTTTAAAAGCGGCGAGCAGCAGGTGATCCTGGGGAAAGGCGTTGCCGATGCCTTGGGCGTTAAGCAAGGCGCCTACGTGACGGTGATGATCCCCAACAGCGATCCGCAGATGAAGCTGTTGCAGCCAAAACGCATCCGTTTGCATGTTACCGGTATTCTGCAACTGAGCGGGCAACTGGATCATAGCCTGGCGATGGTGCCGCTGGTCGATGCACAGCAGTATCTGGCGATGGGTGACGATGTCAGCGGCATCGCCATTAAGGTCAACGACGTGTTTGCCGCCAATAAGTTGGTGCGCGATGCGGGCGAGGTGACCAATGCCTATGTGTATATCAAAAGCTGGATTGGCACCTATGGCTATATGTACCGCGATATCCAGATGATCCGCGCCATTATGTATCTGGCGATGGTGTTGGTGATCGGCGTCGCCTGCTTCAATATCGTCTCCACCCTGGTGATGGCGGTGAAGGATAAAAGCAGCGACATTGCGGTGTTGCGTACGCTGGGGGCGAAAGACGGCTTTATTCGCGCTATTTTTATCTGGTACGGTTTGCTGGCCGGGCTGGTAGGCAGCCTCAGCGGTGTGGTGGTTGGCATCATTGCCTCACTGCAACTGACGAATATCATTAAGGCGATAGAAAAGATGATCGGGCATGCATTCCTGTCCGGTGATATCTATTTTATCGACTTCCTGCCTTCCGAGCTGCACGGGCTGGACGTTGCCAGTGTGTTGGCGACCTCCATCGTGCTGAGCCTGCTGGCCAGTTGGTACCCGGCCAGGCGAGCCAGCCGGATCGATCCGGCGCGCGTGTTAAGCGGGCAGTAATGCTAAAACGGGGCTTCAGCAATGCGGCCCCATTTTTATTCCCTCGTCCGTTGGCGGCCTTCGCTCACCGGCGCTGGGGGATCTGGCCTGGGGTAAGGTTATGTACTACGGTTTCGATATGGGCGGCACCAAGATTGAACTGGGGGTCTTTGATGCCAACTTGCAGCGCGTGTGGCAGAAGCGGGTGCCGACGCCGCGTGACGATTATCAGCAACTGTTGACGACCCTGTGCGATCTAACCTTTGAGGCCGATGCCTTTTGCGGCGAGCAGGGCATGGTGGGCATCGGTATCCCCGGTTTGCCCAATGCTGATGACGGCACCCTGTTTACTGCCAATGTACCTGCGGCCATGGGCCAGGCGCTGCCGCGCGATCTGGCCGCGCGGATCGACCGCGAAGTGCGCATCGACAACGACGCGAACTGTTTTGCACTGTCCGAAGCCTGGGATGAAGAATTTCGCCGCTATCCGATGGTGCTCGGCATTATCCTTGGCACCGGCGTGGGCGGCGGGCTGGTGGTGGACGGGAAGGTGGTTTCCGGGCGCAATTTCGTCACCGGCGAATTTGGCCACTTTCGTCTGCCGGTAGACGCACTGGCGGTGCTGGGCCGTAATATTCCTCTGGTTGCCTGTGGCTGCGGGCAGCGAGGCTGCATCGAAAATTATATTTCCGGACGTGGGTTTGAGTGGCTGTATGCGCATTTTTACCAGCAGGCGCTGCCGGCCACGCAGATCATCGCGCATTATCAGGCCGGCGAGCCGCAGGCGGTGGCGCATGTCGAGCGCTTTCTGGACGTGCTGGCGGTGTGCCTGGGCAACCTGCTGACGATTATTGACCCGCACCTGGTGGTGATCGGCGGTGGGCTGTCGAATTTTTCAACCATTTATCAGGCGTTGCCACAACGCCTACCGGCGCATTTGCTGCGCGTAGCCAAACTACCCCGCATTGAAAAAGCGCGGTATGGCGACGCCGGCGGTGTCCGTGGGGCTGCATTCCTCAATGTAGTGGATAGAATTAGATAAGGAGAGGTTATGCGCATTCGCCATCGGCTGTGCCGATTCCGTAAAAGCAAACACATGCTGCACCAACGCGAGCGATCGCGTATTTTTCACCGAGACACCATGGCGGCGGCGGAGCTGAAAAAGCCGTTTGTGGTGGTGCTGACCGGCGCCGGGATCTCTGCTGAATCCGGTATTCGCACCTTCCGCGCCGCCGATGGGTTGTGGGAAGAGCACCGGGTAGAAGATGTCGCCACGCCGGAAGGCTATCAGCGCAATCCCTCGCTGGTGCAGGCATTTTACAATGCCCGTCGCCGCCAGCTACAGGAGCCGGGCATTGCGCCTAATGCCGCTCACCGTGCGCTGGCGGATCTGGAAGAGTGGCTGGGGGATAACTTCCTGCTGGTAACCCAGAATATCGACAATCTGCATGAGCGTGCGGGTAGCCGCCGCGTTGTGCATATGCATGGTGAACTGTTGAAGGTGCGCTGTACCCGTTCCGGCCAGGTGTTTGACTGGCCGGGCGATCTTAGCGTGGACGATCGCTGCCACTGCTGCCAATTCCCGGCGCCGCTGCGGCCGCATATCGTTTGGTTTGGCGAAATGCCGTTACGGATGGACGATATTTATCACGCGCTGGCGAAGGCCGACTTTTTCATTGCCATCGGCACCTCCGGCCATGTGTATCCGGCGGCCGGCTTTGTGCATGAGGCGCGCCTCGGCGGGGCTTATACCATGGAATTGAACCTGGAGCCCAGCCAGGTTGAAAGCCAGTTTGAAGAGAAACACTACGGCCCGGCCAGCGAAGTGGTGCCGAAGTTCGTGCATAAATTCCTGGTGGGTAAAATCGAGCGGGCAGACATACCCTAAGCGGTGCGATGCCGGGGAAGGGGGAAATGCCCCCTTCCCCGCAGAGAGGGAAACGGTGCGCTTAACGCCCGGCTTTCAGCTTCTGGAAGTAGGTTTCATACAGCGTGCTGGCGCTGCCGACGTCGTTCTGCCATTCGCCGTTTTTGATGGTTGCTTCATCCGGGTACAGCGACGGATCGTCGGCAATCTCTTTCGGCAACAGCTTGCGTGCGGTCAGGTTCGGCGTGGGGTAACCGATGGTTTTGGCTACCTGCACGGCAATTTCCGGGCGCAGCAGGAAATCAATCAGCTTCAGCGCGCCTTCCACGTTTTTGGCATTGGCCGGGATGGCCAGGCTGTCCATCCAGAAGATCCCGCCTTCCTTCGGCCAAACCACCTCTAGCGGCGTGCCGGCCTGGCGCGCAACGTACGCGGAGCCGTTCCAAATCATGCCGAGGTTGACTTCCCCTTCCATAAACGGGTTGCCCGGGTTATCGGAGTTGAACGCCACGACGTTGGGCATCAGCTTTTGCAGCTCGTTATAGGCGGCTTCAATCTCTTGCGGGTTGGCGGTGTTGCCGGAATAGCCGAGCTTGCGCAGCGCAATCTGGAAGACTTCGCGCGCATCGTCAGTCAGCAGCAGGCTGTGTTTATATTCCGGTTTCCAAAAATCGGCCCAACCGGTGACGGTTTTCGGATCGATGGCATCGCTATTGATGCCGATAGCGGTGGCACCCCAGATATACGGGATGGAGTAATCGTTATTCGGATCGAATGGCTTGTTAAGCAGGTTGGGATCCAAATCCTTGAAGTGGCTTAGTTTGCTCTTGTCGATCTTTTGCAGCATGCCTTCATTGCGCATTTTGGCGATAAAATAGGTGGATGGCACCACCAGATCATACGCGCCGTCTTTATACGTTTTCAGCTTGGCATACATGCTTTCGTTGGATTCATAGGTGGAATAGATCACCTTGATACCCGTTTCTTTGGTGAACTGGTCAAGCAGGCCCGGCGGTACGTACTCCGTCCAGTTGTAGAAATAGAGGGTTTTGCCGTCATCAGCGGCATTTGCAGAGCAAATGCTCAGTGCCATCATCCCGGCTGCGAGCAGATGTGACCACTTTTTCATGCAGCGTTTCCTTCAGCAGTTATGGTGCGCGTATTACGGTGCGGCATTTCGCTGTGAAGCGGTGTGCTACACCCCAGAGAGCGGCCATTATAGGTGGCGCGCCGTAGAGGGTAAAGCCGGTTGAGGCCGATGCTTAGCAGATAAACCAACAAGATGTGCAGGGGGAGGAAATGGTGGTGTGGCAAAGAAACAGGCGCAGCGATAATCGCTGCGCCTTTGCGGTTCAGGCCGCCCTGGCGGTGCGATCGCGCATGATTAACTGGCTGGCCAACACCAGCGCCAGCGACAGTATCAGCAGGATGGTCGCCAGTGCGTTCACCTCCGGCGAGACGCCGACCTTCACCATAGAATAGATCTTCAACGGCAGGATTTCGTAGCTTGGCCCGGTGACGAACGACGAAACAACCACGTCGTCCATCGACAGGGTGAAGCTCAATAACCAGCCGGCCGCCACGGCCGGCATCGCCAGCGGCAGAATGATTTTCCGCAGGATGGTGAACTCGCCCGCGCCAAGATCGCGTGCGGCTTCCAGCATTTTCACGTCGAAGCCCTTCAGCCGTGAATACACGGTGACCACCACAAACGGCAGGCAAAAAGTGATGTGCGAGAACAGCAGCGACCAGAAGCCCAGCGAAATGCCCAGCAGCATGAACAGCACCAGCAGGGAAATCGCCATCACGATATCCGGCGACATCATCACCACAAACAGCATGCCGCTGACGAACGGTTTGCCGCGGAAACGGTAGCGGTAAAGCGCCACCGCAGTTAGCGAGCCAATCAGCGTGGCGAAGCTGGCGGAAAGCACCGCCATGGTCAGCGAATGGCCGGCAGCCTGCAGCAAACTGTCGTTGTTCATCAGCGTGCTGTACCAACTGGTGGTAAACCCTTGCCAAGTAATGCCGAAGCGTGACGCGTTGAACGAGTTGACGATCAGGATCACGATCGGGATATACAAATAAGCATAAATGATGGTCATAAAGCCACCGCGTAGCAGGCGCCCGATCATTCCAGTTCCACCTTCTTGTTCAGCAGTTTAGCCGCGCGATAATACACCAGCAGCAGTAACCCCATAACCAGCGTCAGCGTGATGCTGGTTGCGGCCCCAAACGGCCAGTCGCGGATGTTAAGGAACTGGCTCTTGATAATGTTGCCGATCAGCAGGTTTTTGGCGCCGCCCATCAGATCCGCCACATAGAACAGGCCCATAGCCGGCAGCAACACCAGCAGACAACCGGCGATAATGCCCGGCATGGTCAGCGGCACGATAATGCGGATAAAGGTTTGCAGCTTGTTGGCGCCCAGATCGCGTGCGGCTTCCAGGCAGGATTTATCCAGCTTCTCGATGCTGGAATAGAGCGGCATAACCATAAACGGCAGCAGAATATAGATAAGCCCCAGGATCACCGCTTCAGAGGTGTACATAATCCGCAGCGGCTTATCAATGATGCCTAACCCCAGCAGGAAGTCGTTTAAATAGCCGCGGGTGCTCAGGAACAGTTTCAGGCCGTAGATGCGGATCAGTGAATTGGTCCAGAAAGGCACGATCAGCAGGAACAGCAGCAGCGGCCGTACTTTCTCCGGCAGGCGCGCCAGGATAAAGGCGAACGGGTAGCCGATGATCAGGCAGCACAGCGTGGCGATGACGGCCATGTTCAGCGAATGCAGCATCACCTCGGCATACAGCGGATCAAACAGCCGGGTGTAGTTGTCCAGCGTGAACACCATCTGAACCAGATTGGCGTCGTCGCGGGTCAGAAAGCTGGTGCCGATAATCATCAGGTTCGGCAAGAACACGAACAGCAGCAGCCAGGCCACTACGCCGGTGATCACCACATTCTGTAACAGCTTACGCGATTTCTTCATCGGCCAGCACCACCTCCCAGCTTTCAACCCAGGTGACCGCCATCTTCTGATCCAGCGAATGGTCAACGTCCGGATCGTCTTCGTTGAAGAACTCGCTGACCATCACCATCTTACCGTTTTCCAGTTCGACCACCGATTCCAGCGTCATGCCTTTGTAGTTGCGCTCGCGCACGTAACCGATCAGGCCGTCGACATGCTCGCTGTCGTTGATCTCTTCCACGCGCAGATCTTCCGGGCGCAGCAGCACTTTCAACTGTTGGCCTGGTTCTACCGGCAGGTTGACATAGATGTCGCACTCGCGGCCTTCCACGTTGGCGCGCACTCGCTGCTCGTCGATGCGTTGCAATACCGTGGCGTCAAAGATGTTGATTTCGCCGATAAAGCTGGCGACGAACAGGTTTTTCGGTTCTTCGTAGATTTCACGCGGGCTGCCGTCTTGCTCAATGCGGCCGTCGCGCATCACCACGATGCGATCCGACATGGTCAGCGCTTCTTCCTGATCGTGGGTGACGAACACAAAGGTAATGCCCAGCTTGCGCTGCAGTGCCTTCAGTTCGTTTTGCATCTGTTTGCGCAGCTTGTAATCCAGTGCGGACAGCGATTCGTCCAGTAGCAGCACCTTGGGCTTGTTCACCACCGCACGGGCGATGGCAACGCGCTGCTGCTGGCCACCAGACAGGTGGCTTGGGCGGCGCTGGGCAAATTCGGCCAGTTGCACCATGTGCAGCGCCTCTTCCACCCGCGGGGCGATCTCCGCGGCCGGGGTTTTCTGCATCCGCAGGCCAAAGGCCACGTTGTCGAATACGCTCATGTGCGGGAACAGGGCATAGCTCTGGAATACGGTATTCACGTGGCGCTGCTCGGCGGGGATATCGGTAATATCCAGGCCTTCCAGCATAATCTTCCCGTGATCAAGGTCTTCCAGCCCGGCGATCAGGCGCAAAACGGTGGTTTTACCGCAGCCGGAAGGCCCGAGAATGGTCAGGAATTCGCCGTCGTTAATGGTGAGGTTGAGATCGGAGATGATCTCCTTGCCGTCGAACCCTTTGCTTATAGCATGCAGTTCAACGAGAGAAGTCAGAGAGGGTTTCTCAGTCATTTAGGGTGTCACTCTATCCCGTAGGCTAATGCAGATAGAACCGCTACTGGAAAAGACTGCGTGAGCTTGTAGGGTGAGCGTACCAACCCTTGCCGCTCAAAACCAGTGGCGCCGATCGAAATTTTAGAGCGCGCATGATAGACGTTGAGCGCATTAATTGAAAGCTGATCCCAGCCGTTCATCCGGTTTTTCATTATTTTATATGTGAAATGTGTCCGTTTTATGTGATTGCCGGATAATTACCCATCAAGATGATTAATGATTTCAATTAATTCTGGTTAATAATGACCTGTCTCAATATTTGATCAGGATCGGTTCCGCATAATGAAACGCGGCATATTGAGGGCGGAACCATGGAAAAACTACTAGATCGCTTTTTTAACTACATCTCATTCGATACGCAATCGAAAGCGAATGTCAAACATGTGCCCAGCACCGATGGGCAGATGAAGCTGGCGCGCGCGTTGCAACAGGAAATGATTGAGTTGGGGTTTGAACAGGTATCGTTGAGTGAGCATGGCTGCGTCATGGGTACGTTGCCGGGCAATGTCGCCTGGCCGGTTCCGGCCATTGGTTTTATTTCCCACCTGGATACGTCACCGGACTTTACCGGGAAAAACGTCAATGCGCAGGTGGTGGAAAATTATCGCGGCGGCGATATTGCGTTGGGCATTGGCGATGAGGTGCTGTCGCCGGTCATGTTCCCGATCCTGCATCAACTGCTGGGCCAAACGCTGATCACCACCGACGGGAAAACGCTGCTCGGGGCGGACGATAAAGCCGGGATTGCCGAAATCCTCACGGCGATGGTGCGGTTAAAACAGCGAAAAATTCCGCACGGGGATATTCGCGTGGCCTTCACGCCGGATGAAGAAGTGGGCAAGGGCGCTCGCTTTTTTGACGTTGCGGCGTTTGATGCCGTCTGGGCCTACACCGTGGACGGCGGCGGGATGGGGGAACTGGAGTGCGAAAACTTTAACGCGGCTTCAGTAACGGTGAAAATCGTCGGCAACAACGTGCATCCCGGCAGCGCCAAAGGGGTGATGGTGAACGCGCTGGCGTTGGCCACCCGTATCCATCAGGCGTTGCCAGCCGATGAAACGCCGGAAAACACTGAAGGCTATCAGGGCTTCTACCACCTGCATGGCATCAAGGGCAACGTCGAGCGTGCCGAAATGCACTATATCCTGCGTGATTTCGAGCGTGATGGCTTTGAGGCGCGCAAGCGGCGGATGATTGACGCGGCGCAGCAGGTCGGCAAGGGGTTGCCGCGTGATTGCTATATTGAAGTGACCATCGAAGACAGTTACTACAACATGCGCGAGCAGGTGGCCGAACACCCGCATGTGATCGCGCTGGCGCAGCAGGCGATGCGCGATTGCGGTATTGAGCCCATCATGAACCCGATTCGCGGCGGGACGGATGGCGCACAGCTTTCGTTCCGCGGCCTGCCGTGCCCGAACCTGTTTACCGGTGGCTACAATTATCACAGCAAACATGAGTTCGTCACGCTGGAAGGGATGGAGCAGGCGGTAGCGGTGATTATGCGTATCGCTTCGCTGGCGGCGGAGCGGGTAAAAAAATAAGCGCGGGCTTTTTATCGCATTGGCGAATAACGCCGGCGATGGCCGCGCAGCTGCTTGCAGCAGCCGGTGTTTATGCTTAGTGTGTCAGTACCTTTTTTACGCACAAGGAACTGGCAGTATGAGTACCGAGTATCGTATCGACAGCGAACATCTTAATGCATTTGTGCAAACACTCTGGCGGCACGCGGGCAGCACGCCCCGTGAAGCGGAGCTGGTGGCAGAGCATCTGATCCAGGCCAACCTTGCCGGCCATGATTCCCACGGCGTCGGGATGATCCCAACCTATATGTCGTCGCTGGCGCAGGGGCATTTGCAGCTCAATGGCCAGATCAACGTGGTGCGCGACGCCGGGGCGGTGTTGACCATCGACGGCGGCAAGGCCTTTGGGCAGGTTGCGGCCTACCAGGCGATGGAAAAAGGCATTGAGCGCGCGCAGCAATTAGGCTTGGCGGCGGTGGCGTTGAACAATTCCCATCATATCGGCCGTATCGGCCACTGGGCCGAACAGTGCGGCCGCGCTGGTTTGATCTCCATCCATTTTGTCAACGTGGTGGGCGATCCGATGGTGGCGCCGTTTGGCGGCAGCGATCGGCGTTTCGGCACCAACCCATTTTGTGTGATTTTCCCCCGGCCAGGCAAAAAGCCGCTGTTGCTGGACTTTGCCACCAGCGGTATCGCCTTTGGCAAAACCCGCGTGGCATACAACAAGGGCCAGCGCGTGGCGCCCGGCTACCTGATTGATGCCGAGGGGCAACCCACCGTCGAGCCGAAAGTGATGCACGAACAGCCCTATGGTTCGCTGCTGCCGTTTGGTTTCCACAAGGGCTATGCGCTGGCGACGCTGTGTGAAATTCTCGGCGGGGCGTTGTCCGGCGGCCAGACCACCCACGATGAAACGCTGCAGACCAGCAACGATGCCATCTTTAACTGCATGACCACCATGATCCTCAATCCGCAAGCCTTTGCCGCGCCACAGATGCAGCAAGAGGCGGAAGCGTTTCTTGCCTGGGTGAAAGAATCGCCGCAAAGCGGTGAGGCGCCGATACAGGTGCCGGGCGAGTGGGAAGAGGCCAACCGCGCGGAGCGGCGTGAGAAGGGCATCCCGGTGGATGCCAATACCTGGCAGCAAATCTGCGAAGCAGCGCATAAGGCTGGCGTGCCGGAGGCAGAGATAGCGCGCTATCAGGCGTTGGCGCACGCTTAATGCCCGCAGTGGGTGCCTTGCCCCCGGCCGTAGACAGCGCCGGGGGAGGGAGGATTAATCGTTAAAGAACCAGTAGCCGCTGTTGACCAGCGCGCTAAGCAGGGCGAGGAACGACGGATCGTCCAGCGCCGCCCCCAGCATGGCGGCATCCACACTGTAGTGCTGGCACAGGGCATCCGCTGCCTGCAGGTGCGGGGTGTCTATCAACTCGCCGTTAACGAAGCAGCGGTCGCCGACGCGCAGCACGCGCAAGCCCCCCAGCCGTTGCAGCGATTCCCCCTGTTGCAGCAGATCGTAAATTTCCCCGGCCTGGTAAGGCGGCTCTGGCTGCGCTACATCCAGTTCATGGCGTGATTGCGAAATAAACTCGCCAAACCAGTGCTGGAATTGTTCCGGTTGTTCAACCAGTTCCAGCATCATCTTGCGCAGGGCGTCCACTTCCTGCGGCAACACGCTGGCTGGGCTATCGCGCAGGGCAATGTCCGGATCGCCATAGCGCCGGCTGCCCAGTTCGTGCGCCAGCACGTAGTCGGCAAAACCGCTCACCAGTTCACGGCCATTCGGCGCCCGGAAGCCGACGGAATAATTGAGCGCACTTTCCAGGGCATAGCCTTCATGCGGGAAGCCCGGTGGAATATACAGAATATCGCCCGGCACCATCTCTTCATCAATGATGGCGTCGAAGGGCTCCACCTGCAGCAGATCCGGGTGTGGGCAGTGCTGTTTCAGCTGCGTTTTTTCGCCAACGCGCCAGCGGCGGCGCCCGGCGCCCTGAATGATGAAAACATCGTACTGATCGAGATGCGGGCCGACGCCGCCGCCCGGTACGGAGTATGAGATCATCAGATCGTCAATCCGCCAGTCCGGCAATGTGCGGAACGGGCGCATCAGCGCGCTGGAAGGCTCATGCCAGTGATCGACGGCCTGTACCAGCAGTGACCAATCGTTCTCCCCAAGATGATCGTAGCTTTCGAAGGGGCCATGCGCGACCTGCCAGCGGCTATCCTGGTGGCTGACCAAGCGGCTATCCACTTCGTTTTCCATCGCCAGCCCGGCCAGCTCATCCGGGGTGATGGGATCGATAAAATTCTTGAAGCCTTGTTTGATAATCACCGGGCGCTTTTGCCAGTAGCGTTGCAGAAAGTCGTTCCAGTCCAGTTCGAGTTGATAGTCCATGTTCTATTCCAGGATAGAGGAGTGAGCCTGATGGCGATTATACCTATCAAACGCCACGTTGTATGTGCGTTAGCCTTGTTACTCGGCGATCCCTGGGCCATCGCCCGATGGCGCCGCTGGCCGCTGCATTCAGGCCAGGGCGACACATTTACTCATGGTGGTGCGGCTCATGCTGGCGGGAGAAGGTGACCTGCATGCGCGCGCCGCCTAACGGGCTGTCGCTGATGGTGATTTGGCCGTCGTACTGTTCAATGATTTCTGCCGCGACCGATAGCCCCAGCCCCTGGCCGGGGCGCATGGTATCGACGCGGCGCCCGCGTTGAAAAATAAGCTCACGTTTGCTCTCCGGGATCCCGGGGCCGTCATCGTCAATGACGATGGTCAGATCTTTCTCCGAGTGCAGCGAGGTGATCTCGACAAACTCCAGGCAATATTTGCAGGCGTTCTCCAGAATATTGCCCATCACTTCCATAAAGTCGTTTTTCTCGCCGACGAACGTCACTTCCGGCGAGATATCCAACGTCAGCACCACGCCTTTGCGCTGATAAACTTTGTTTAGCGCCACCACCAGGCTATCAAGCAGCGCCGGCACGGAGTGGATCTCGCGCGTCAGCACCGTTTGCCCGGAGTTGATGCTGGCGCGGTGCAGGTAATAACCGATCTGCTGCGAAATACGGCTGATCTGCTCGAGCATGATCGGCTCGGCGGATTCGATGGTGGTTTCTTTGCCGGCGCGCAGTGAGCGCAGGGTGGTTTGCAGCACCGCCAACGGCGTTTTCAGGCTGTGGCTCAAATCGGATAACGTCGTGCGGTACTTGGTATAACGCTGGCGCTCGTTGTTCACCAGAATGTTCAGGTTGCGTACCAGCCCGCGCAGCTCGCTGGGTGGGTTTTCGTCCAGGTGCTCGCGCGCGCCTTCTTCCAATTCTCCGACCTGTTTGATCAGCATTTTGATTGGCCGCAGGCTCCAGTGGGCCGCCAACCAGAGCAGCGGCACCACCAGCAGCAGGTTGGCCAGCAGCACATAGCTAAACCAATCCCACACTACATCGGAGCGTTGCAGTTCCTGCGGGATGGAATCAACCACCACAATGGTCAGCGCCGGCAGGCTGGCGGTAGCGGCGTACTTGTTCACCGCCACCGAGTGGGTAAGCGCGTCCTGATCGGTATCGTCGTAGCCTTTCAACTGCGCGCGCGCTTTGGGGTTATCCCCCAGCACTTCGCTACTGATACGCACGTTGGTGTCGATCTCGTAAAAACCGGATTCCTTCAGCCACTCTTTTTGAATCAGCGGCTCCAGTTCCGGCATTTTGCGCTGGCTCCACAACAACTGGCCTTGCTCGTCATAGATAAACACCAGCGTTGGCACGTTGAGATCGAGCCCCGGCGGAATGGCGATGGTCAGGCGGCCGCTGTTCCATTGCGCCAGGCTGAAATACAGGTTGCTTTCACTGCGCAGCAGGCGGAAGGCGTTTTTGTCGAAACTGACGATATACCCCACCACGGCGACCATGCCGTAAGACAAGGAGAGCGCCAGAATGACCCCCGCCGTGGCCATCAAAAAGCGGGCGCGCAGCGAAAATGGTTTTTTATCCTTATAGAACATGAGACTCACTTAGTGTCGAATCGGTAGCCCTGACCACGCACCGTGGTAATCACTTCCTGTGGATGAACGGCCTGCAATTTTTTGCGCAGACGCCCCATGAGAACATCAATGGTATGGCTTTCGCGCAATTCCGCATCCGGGTAGAGCTGCAGCATGAGCGAATCTTTGCTGACCACTTTGCCGGCGTTGCGGATCAGCGTTTCAATAATGGTGTATTCGAACGCCGTCAGTTTGATTTGTTCTTCGTTAACGCTCAGTTCACGGCGTGAGAGATCGATCTGGAACGGCGGCATCACGATGACTTGTGAAGCCAGGCCGCTATTGCGGCGCATCAGCGCCTGCATGCGCGCGATCACCTCTTCCAGGTGGAAGGGTTTGGTGACATAGTCGTCGGCCCCGGCTTCCAGCACGGCCACCTTATCCTGCCAGCTTTCGCGCGCGGTGAGCACCAGAATCGGCAGCTTCATCTGGTGGGCGCGCCAGCGGCGAATCAAGCTTAGGCCGTCTTCGCCCGGCAGCCCCAAATCGACAATGGCAATATCCGGCGCGTGCTCTTGCAAGAAATAATCCGCTTCCTTGGCGTCTTCGGCGGCATCCACCTGGTGCCCCATATCACGCATTTGTACTGAAAGGTGATGCCGTAGCAAACCATTATCTTCGACTACCAATACTCGCATGGGGCTCTCCTGTGAAATATGCGGGCGGAACACCTGTCTCTCGCCTTTAAAGGTAACGCGTTTGGCGCCAGGGGAATAATAAACCGTCGTCAATTATCATATAAGTTTGCCGTTATGGTAGGTATTACCTTCCCCGGAGGCAAGCCGCCACGGATTGGCGGCTGAAAAACAACGCTATTGTTATCGGATACCTAACCATTATCAGCAACGGCGGATAAACCACGGGTCAACAATGCCGCGCTCTGCTTAAAACAACGTTAAACGGCTATGTGATGAATAAAATGTGACCAGGATCGTAGTAAAATCACAAAGGTATTATTAAGGTATTCTATAGGTGTCATATTGATGCCAACACCAGGGTCTTCCACCGCCCGCCTGGCTGCTAAAGTCGGGCGGGTCTTAAAGTCAGCAAGGATATAACAATGAAACGTCCTCATCTGAAGCTGTCTGTCATGATGTTTATTGAGTGGTTTATCTGGGGGGCGTGGTTTGTCCCTTTATGGCAATACCTGAATAAACTGGGTTTTACCCCGGGTGAAATCGCCTGGGCCTACAGCAGTACGGCGATTGCGGCTATCCTGTCACCGGTGTTGGTTGGGGTTATCGCCGATCGCTATTTTGCCGCGCAAAAGATACTGGGCTGGTTACACCTGGCCGGCGGGGTACTGATGTTTATCATTGCCTGGCAGAGTGAGTTTGCGGTGTTTTTCCCCTTGCTTGTGGTTTATGCCATTACCTATATGCCTACTGTGGCGCTGACCAACAGCATCGCGTTCGCCAATATTGAGGATACTGAAAAAGAGTTCCCACGCGTTCGTGTGCTGGGAACGCTGGGCTGGATTGCTTCTGGCTTGGTGATTGGCTTTATGTTGCCGCCGCTGCTTGGCATGGGGAATATTTCCGATACTAACCTGCCGTTGATCATTACCGGCGTCGCTGCCATTTGCCTTGGCCTATACAGCTTTATCCTGCCGGACACGCCGGCAAAAGGCAGTGGGGCCGTGGATATCAAAGCACTGTTGGGCCTGAACGCTATTGGGCTGTTGAAGGATCGCTCGTTTGCCACCTTTGCGTTGTGCTCTTTCCTGTTCTGCATGCCGCTGGCTTTTTATTACCAGTTTGCCAACGGCTACCTGACGCAGGTTGGCCTGCCGGATGCCACAGGCTGGATGACGCTTGGCCAGGTCTCGGAAATTTTCGCCATGCTGGCGTTGCCGTTATTGCTTAAGCGCTATGGCATCAAAAAGGTGTTGATGCTGGGGTTCATTACCGCCGCTATCCGCTACATTTTCTTTATCTACGGCGGCACTGCCGATGTTTGGGGTTATAGCATGCTGTTCCTCGGCATTTTGTTGCATGGGGTCAGCTACGATTTCTATTTTGTGACCGGTTACATCTATGTCGATAAAAAAGCGCCGGCGCATATGCGCACCGCTGCGCAAGGGTTGATCACGCTGATCTGCCAGGGATTGGGCAGCTTTATCGGCAATTGGCTCGGTGGGCGTGCAATGACAACCTTTGCCTTAGCGCAGCCGCGTGACGGTATGACCTTTGACTGGTTTGCGGTATGGGGTATGGGCGCCGCCATGGTTGTGGCGGTGATGTTGCTATTCCTGCTGTTCTTCCGCGAACGCAGCCATACCATCACGCCGATAGCGATGTCGCAGAATTAACCGCCAGGCCGGGTGCCCGGTAATAAATTATTTTCAGGAGCAATACATGAAGCAATTAACCCAGCGTCAACGCGTGGTGGGCGCACTTTATGGGCAAATGCTGGGCGATGCGTTAGGCATGCCCTCGGAACTGTGGCCGCGTGAAAGGGTTAAGCGCCATTTTGGCTGGATTGATCGGTTTCTTGATGGGCCGGCTGAAAATAACGCGGCCTGTTATTTCACTGCGGCGCACTATACTGATGACACCGCGATGGCGCTGGCGCTGGCCGATGCGTTGGTGGAAGCCGAAGGCAAAGTGATACCGGAACGGATTGCACACAACGTACTCTGCTGGGTCGACGGCTTTGATGCGTTCAACAAGAACATTCTTGGCCCGAGCTCGAAACAGGCGCTGCGGGAGCAAAAGCAAGGTACACCGATAGGCGCGCTGGAAAACAACGGTGTGACCAACGGCGCGGCTATGCGCATTTCACCGTTGGGGTGCGTATTGCCCGCTGCGCCGCTGGAGCGCTTTTACCAGCAGGTCTGGCTGGCTTCCAGCCCTACGCATAAATCCGATATTGCCGTGGCTGGGGCCGTCGCCATTGCCTGGGCGATATCCCGGGCGATCGAAGGCGCAAACTGGGCGGAGATCCGCCTGGCATTGCCGGGCGTGGCGGACTATGCCCAGCGCCGCCGGGTAACGACCTTCAGCCCATCCCTTGCCGCGCGTATCGAACTGGCGTTTCAGGTGGTCGATCAAGCGGCAGGCACTGAGCAGGCATCTGAGCGGATATACCAACTGGTGGGTGCCGGCGTCAGCACCATCGAGTCCGTTCCTGCGGCGTTGGCTATGGTGGAACTGGCACAAACCAATCCTAACCAATGTGCGATCCTTTGCGCCAATCTGGGCGGTGATACCGATACTATCGGCGCAATGGCCACCGCCATCTGCGGCGCATTGAATGGCGTTGATGCGTTTGACCAGCAACTGTTGGCGGAACTCAAGCGCGTTAACCCGGTTGATATCAACGCCTATGCGCAGGCGTTCCTGCGTTTCCGCCAGGATTGGCAGGAGGGCGAATGAGCAATGACGAACGGTATGATTTGCTATACCGCCTGGGCCAAGGAGCATGGCGCCAGCAGAATCCGGTAATGGTTGTGGGAGCAGCCGTGTTGGATATGGTGGTCAAGGCCAATGCGTTGCCGGTGCGCGGCGGGGATTTAGCCGTTCAACTACAGGGGTATCATCTTGGCGGCTGTGCGCTCAATATCGCCGTTGCGCTTAAACGACTAGGGATCGCCAGCCATAATCTGCTCCCGCTGGGTCAAGGCCCTTGGGCAGAGCGGCTGAGAGTGGAAATGGCGCAGCGCGGCGTACATTCCGCTCTGGAGGTTGGCGGGCAGGACAACGGTTGGTGCATGGCATTGGTAGAGCCTGACGGTGAACGCACCTTTATCTCCATCGATGGCGTTGAGAACCAGTGGCGCCTGGCGTGGTTGCCGGCCACGGTTGAAGGGCTACTGTACCTTTCCGGCTATCAGCTTAGCGGGAAACAGGGCGCGGTGCTGGTGGATTGGATGCTGGGCCTGCCGCCGCAGGTGAGGATCGTACTGGATCTTGGCCCGCGTATTGATGTGATGGAGCCCGCGTTGCTGCAGCGGTTGATCCGCCCCGGCGTAATTCTTACGATCAACCAGCGCGAAGCGCAGCATCTGGGGCTGCAACATGATCTTGCTGCATTCAGCCGCCAACAGTGGCAGATCACACGGCAACCGGTCATCGTACGCTGCGGTAGCGAAGGCTGCTATTACTACGCGCAAGATGATGATCACGGCTGGGTTGCGGCTTGCAAAGTGAAGGTGGCGGACAGCATTGGCGCCGGCGACAGCCACTGCGCAGGCGTGTTGGCCGGGCTGGCGCTAGGGCTAACCACGCGCCAGGCGATACTGCTTGCCAACAGCGTCGCCGGCTATGTCGTGGCGCAGCCCGGTGGCAGCAACGCGCCCACGCTGGCACAGATGTTGGCAAGCGAAGGGATCAGTCTTCGCTGATAAATTCGTACATGTCGCTGCGGCAGTAGCTTTCGCTGTATTCAATCGGTTTTTTCTGGCGATCGAACAGTGTCTGCTTGATGATCAACAGCGGTATCGGCTCTTGTAACTGCAGCGCCAACTGGGTTTCCTCATCGGCCATCGCGGCGCTGACCTGGCTGCGTAGGCTGCCTAGCTCCATATTGTGCAAGCGGAAATAGTCATACAGCGAAACGCCGATCTCTTCAACGTTGCCGATAGCTTCCGCCACCACATAGGAAATAGCGACAGACATTGGGCGCTGATCAATGAAGTGAATACGCTTGAGTTTGTACACCAGAGCGTTTTCCGCCAGGGCGAGTTTTTCGGCCAATATCTCATCGGCAGGGATCTGTTCGCGGCTGATCCACACCGTATCGGGTTTGCGCCCCTGCAGCATCACTTCCCGTGAGAAGCCTTTGGCATCGGCCAGCGAATAGGCCAGCTTCGGTTCTGGCGGGCGGGGCTGGATAACGGTGCCGTAGCCGCGGGTGCGGCCAATGATGCCATCCTGTTCCAGGCAGGCCAGCGCTTTTCGCACCGTGATACGCGAAATACCAAGCTGTTCGGTGAAGTGGCGTTCGCTGGGCAGAAAATCCCCTGAGCTTAGCACGCCCTGCGCAATGGCCTGGCGCACGGACTCGTTAAAACGCAGGTATAGCGGCGTGGCACCTGCGTTGGCCAGATCCTGCTGCAGTTTGTCCAACAGTTGCTGGTTGGTATCGATGCTCATGGCTGCCCGAAATCCTGTTGTCTCAAAGCGATAATCCTTACTTTAAGGTGAGCCGTCTGGGCGTGCAACTGTGTTGCGTCACCGCCGTTGGTGGATGCTAAATGCTTGTTGGATAGTTATACCCCAATGTGGGTGCAATAAAATGGGGCTTCCCGGCTCGGCGGATTGGCTGGTTTTCTCTCCCGCTGTCGTGGCGTATTCTCTAACGATAAGCGGCGTTTGGCTGCCTTAACGGAGGATGTATGGCGATCAATCAATATGGTCAGCCCGTGGGCGAACCGCTGGCAGGCTGGCAGGGGGCGCAGCGGCCGGTGGGAAAAACCTTGGCGGGACAGTCTTGCCGGCTGGAGCCGCTGGAGCCGGAACGCGACTATGAGGCGCTGTACCAGGCGTATGCGCAAATACCCGACGGGCGGGACTGGACCTATTTGCCGACCGAACGGCCGGAAAATGCCCCGGCGCTGTTGCAGCACTTGCAAAACATGCTCAACAATCCTGGCTTGGTCAACCTGGTGGTGGTGGATACGCAGGCGCAGCGGCCGGTGGGGTCGGTGGCCTTTATGCGTATTGATCAGGGCAACGGCGTGCTGGAGATCGGCCACGTGTGCTGGTCACCCCTGATGAAGCGGCAAACCAGCGCCACCGAAGCCATCTTTATGATGCTGCGGTACGCCTTTGATGAACTGGGTTACCGACGTTGCGAATGGAAATGCGATAGCCTGAACGCGCCTTCACGCCAGGCGGCGTTGCGCTTTGGCTTCCTGTTTGAAGGCCGGTTCCGCCAGGCCGTGGTCGTTAAGGGGCGCAGCCGCGATACCGATTGGTTTGCGATAACCGCCGATCGCTGGCCGGCCATTAAAACGGCGTTCACCCACTGGCTGGCTGCTGAAAACTTTACCGCAGATGGGCAGCAACGGCAGCGGCTACAGGCGTTTATGCATGTAGCGTAAGTATGCGGCCAATAAAAAAGCCGGCCGGTTGTAACACCGGCCGGCCTGATATGTGAAGGGCGCTTGCCCAATGCGTTATTTCAATTCGTCGACCATGCGGGTGGCGCGGCCGATGTAGTTGGCCGGCGTCATTGCCTTCAGGCGGGTTTTTTCTTCTTCCGGCAACGCCAGGCCGTCGATAAACGCCTGCATGCCGGCCGCATCTACGCGCTTGCCGCGGGTGAGCTCTTTGAGCTTCTCGTAAGGCTTCTCGATGCCGTAACGGCGCATTACGGTTTGAATCGGCTCCGCCAGCACTTCCCAGTTGTGATCCAGTTCGTCCAGCAGGTGCGCCTGGTTCACTTCCAGTTTGCTGATGCCTTTCATGGTCGCCTGATAGGCGATCAACGCATAGCCCACGCCGACGCCCAGGTTGCGCAGCACGGTGGAGTCGGTCAGATCGCGCTGCCAGCGGGAAACCGGCAGTTTGCTGGCTAGGTGGCCCATCACCGCGTTGGCTAGGCCCAGGTTACCTTCGGAGTTTTCAAAATCGATCGGGTTGACTTTATGCGGCATGGTGGAAGAACCGATTTCACCGGCGATGGTTTTCTGTTTGAAGTGGTTCAGCGCCACGTAACCCCAGATATCGCGATCGAAGTCGATCAGGATGGTGTTGAAGCGTGCCACGCAGTCGAACAGTTCGGCAATGTAGTCATGCGGCTCAATCTGGGTGGTGTACGGGTTCCAGGTGATGCCGAGCGAAGTGACGAACGCTTCGCTGAAGCGGTGCCAGTCTACTTCCGGGTAGGCGACAATGTGGGCGTTATAGTTGCCGACGGCGCCGTTGATTTTACCGAGGATCTCAACGCGTTCCAGTTGGCGGAACTGGCGTTCCATCCGGTAGGCGACGTTAGCCAGCTCTTTACCGATGGTTGACGGCGTTGCTGGCTGGCCGTGGGTGCGCGAAAGCAGCGGGATATCACGATATTGCTGCGCCAGGCCCTTGATGGCGTCGATCAGCTTGCGCCAGTGCGGCAGCAGCACGTCCTGACGCGCGGTTTGCAGCATCAGCGCATGGGACAGGTTGTTAATGTCTTCCGAGGTGCAGGCAAAGTGGATGAATTCAGAAACCGCATGCAGGGCCGGCACCGCCGCCACTTTTTCCTTCAGGAAATACTCAACCGCTTTGACGTCGTGGTTGGTGGTGCGTTCGATGGTTTTAATGCGCTGGGCGTCCTGTTCGCTGAATTCCGCGACGATCTTGTCAAGGAAAGCGTTTGCGTCGGCATCAAATGGGGGAACTTCCCTGATTTCTGCGCAGGCCGCCAGTTTTTGCAGCCAGCGTACTTCAACCTGTACGCGGAATTTCAGCAAACCGAATTCGCTGAAAATGGTACGCAGTGCGCTGACTTTATCACCGTAGCGTCCATCAACGGGGGAAACGGCGGTCAGTGAGGATAATTCCATCGGTAGCAACTCCTGGGAAGATTAACAATGAGCAACGATATTTTGCGCCTGCTTGAACAGACGATTACGGGAAAACATTAACTGCAGGCGGCTGCCGCCAACCTGTTGCCACAGCACGGCGGCACGGATGCCGGCCAGCAGCGTGGCGCGAACTTTGGCCTGCACCTGCGGGTTTTGCAGCACGGCAGGTGAGCCGGTGACCTGAATACGCGGGCCCAGCGGCGCGACCACGTCGACATAGATACCCGCCAGGGCGCTGATGATGGTGTCCGATTCCAGCTCAAAGTGCGCCAGTTGGCGCTCCAACTGGCCCAGGCGCTCGCCCAGCGTATCCATCGCCTGTTTCTTGGCGTTCAGCTTGCGTTCCAGCACCATCAGGCTGATGGTGTAGCGCGTCAGTTCGGCGCCCATGCCTTTGTTGTTGGCATTGAGCACGCCCATCAGCGTTTCCAGGCCCACCTTAAGGTTGCGTTCTTCGCCGCCGAACACGGCCAGCGTTGACGGCGGATCGGTTTGCAGCAGGCTGTTCAACGATGTATGAAACGCTTCGCGATCGCATTGCCCTTCATGCGCCAGTTGTTGAACCAGGCGCGCCGACTGGCTGATGCCAGCCATGGCCAGCGTGATATCGTAATAATTCTTTGCCACGATGACTCCTGTGAACGTTGTCGGCAGCCTACCGCAGCATATGTTGCCGGGTTGGCAGGGGGCCGGCGCCGCGTGAGCGGCCTGGCATGGCAACAACGGGTGACACTCTTTGCCGCGGATCATGCCATAAAACGTGGGCTAAACCCAGCGTGGCATGCGCATTGCACCCGCTGCTGGCGGCCCGGCAGCGGCCTTGCGCCTGATTAGGCCTCGGTGAGCGGCAGGCGCTGTTCAATGATCCCGCCGCCCAGGCAGACTTCGCCCTGATAGAATACCGCAGACTGGCCAGGGGTGACTGCCGCAACGGGATCATCAAACCGCACTTCGATGCGATCGGCATCAAGCGGGGTAACGCTGCAGGGCAGATCCTGCTGACGATAGCGGGTTTTCACCGTGCAGCGGAAAGTGCCCGCCAGCGGTTCGCGGTCGACCCAGTGCAGCTGTTGGGCAATCAGCCCGACGGACATCAGGCGCGGGTGCTCGTGGCCTTGAGCGACAACCAGCACGTTATTGGCGACGTCTTTATCCACCACGTACCACGGATCTTCACTGCTGTCTTTCATACCGCCGATGCCCAGGCCCTTGCGTTGCCCCAGCGTATGGTACATCAGCCCCTGGTGCTCGCCGATGGTTTGGCCGTCGACGGTGACGATCGGGCCCGGCTGCGCGGGCAGGTAGCGCGCAAGGAAATCACGGAATTTGCGCTCGCCGATAAAGCAGATGCCGGTAGAGTCTTTCTTTTTCGCGGTGACAAGATCCAACTGTTCCGCGATGCGGCGCACCTGGGGTTTTTCCAGCTCGCCCACTGGGAACAGGCTTTGCGCCACCTGCTCGTGGCTTAGGGTGTACAGGAAATAGCTCTGGTCTTTGTTGCCGTCGACGCCACGCAGCAGGCGGCTTTTACCGTCAACGTCCTGGCGGCGCACATAGTGCCCGGTGGCGATGTAATCCGCGCCCAAATCTTCCGCCGCAAATTCCAGGAAAGCTTTAAATTTGATTTCTTTATTGCACAGAATATCGGGGTTTGGCGTGCGCCCGGCTTTATATTCTTCCAGGAACAGCTCAAACACGTTGTCCCAGTATTCCGCCGCAAAGTTCACCGTGTGCAGTTCAATGCCGAGTTTATCGCATACGGCTTGCGCATCGGCCAGATCGGCCGCGGCAGAGCAGTATTCCTCATCATCGTCCTCTTCCCAGTTTTTCATGAACAGCCCAGCGACTTGATAGCCCTGTTGCTGTAACAGATAGGCGGTAACGGATGAGTCGACGCCGCCGGACATCCCGACGATTATTTTTTTCTGGCTATTGTCTGACATGGGAATCTCACGAGCTTGAACACGAATGAACCGTGCAGGTAAAAACAAGCGCAGGATTTTATCACGGTGCCGCCGGCGACGCACGGCACTTCTTGCTGCGTGGCCGAACCGTTATTGGTAATGGCTGATCAGCGACAGCGGGTAATGTTCATTGCGTTGGTAGCAGCGCAGGCTTTCCGCCACCAGCGGCGAACGCAGGTTGCCGGCAGAAAGAATTTGCTCGGCCGGCAGCCATAAACAGCGATCGATATCGCTGTCGTGCGGCTCGGTTGGCAGCGTTTCCGCTAACTCAATGGCGAAGCTGAAGCGCAAGAACGGCGTGTTGTCGGGGGCGGTCCACTGGTGCAGTTTGAGGAATGACTGCGGTGTGGCGCGGATGCCGGTTTCTTCCCACAGTTCGCGTTCTGCCGCTTCGATCAACGTTTCGTTGGCTTCCAGGTGGCCGGCCGGTTGGTTCCACAACGCCTTGTGATTAATGGTTTCCTCAACGATCAGGAAACGGCCTGCGGCGTGCACCACGCAGGCCACGGTAACGTGGGGTTTGAACATGCTGTTTCCTTTGTTTTGCTATTCTGATTCTTTACTCGGCCGCTTTCCCCTTGGCGAATGCGGCGCTAAACGGCATCGAGGGTTTTCCATTCGCCGGGCTGCAGATCGCCAAGGGAAAGCTCTCCCATACTGTAGCGAATCAAACGCAGGGTAGGGAACCCAATGTGCGCCGTCATGCGCCGCACCTGGCGGTTACGCCCTTCAAAAAGGGTGATTTTCAGCCAACTGGTGGGAATGGATTTGCGCTCACGGATCGGCGGATTACGCGGCCACAGCCAGTCCGGCTCTGCAACATGCTCGATGCCGGCGGGCAGCGTCATGCCATCTTTCAGCTCTATGCCCTGGCGCAGTCGGGCCAGATCATTTTCCTGCGGTTCTCCTTCCACCTGCACGTAGTAAACCTTGCCGGTGCGCTTGCCTGGCTGGGTTAACTGCGCCTGTAACTTGCCGTCGTTGGTCAACACCAGCAGGCCTTCGCTGTCGCGATCCAACCGCCCGGCGGCGTAGACATCGTTAAAAGGGATAAACGCCTTTAGCGTGGCGCGGCCGGCTTCATCGGTGAACTGGGGTAATACGTCGAAGGGTTTATTGAATAACACCACCCGGCGCGGCCCCTGGGGCACAGGGCGCGGGCGTTGGCGGGTTTTGCTGAATCGTTTAACTTGGTGATTTTTAACAGGGAATTTAGTCATAATAGTTGAGATTATGAAGGATTAGCGCATTATAACGCAATCCGTTTTGGATTGGCGTGAACTGAATATTCGAGTAGTATTGACACGTATCTTACAAAGCATTAACAAATTGCGCTTGAAGGAGAGGTTGATGGAAAGCAAAGTAGTGGTTCCGGCGGAAGGTGAGAAAATTACGGTTGATGCCAAGGGTAAACTGGTTGTTCCCAATAACCCGATTATCCCCTTCATTGAAGGCGACGGTATCGGCGTAGACGTTACCCCGGCGATGATTAATGTGGTTGATGCCGCGGTTAACAAAGCCTACGGCGGCGAACGTAAGATTGCCTGGATGGAAATTTACACCGGTGAAAAATCCACCCATGTTTACGGCAAAGACGTTTGGTTGCCGGATGAAACGCTGGAGCTGATTCGTGATTACCGCGTTGCCATCAAAGGCCCCCTGACCACCCCGGTCGGCGGCGGTATCCGCTCCCTGAACGTGGCGCTGCGTCAGCAGTTGGATTTGTACGTCTGCCTGCGCCCGGTGCGTTACTACCAGGGCACGCCAAGCCCGGTAAAACACCCTGAACTGACCGATATGGTGATCTTCCGTGAAAATGCTGAAGACATCTATGCCGGCATTGAATGGAAAGCCGGCTCTGCCGAAGCGGATAAAGTGATCAAATTCCTGCGCGACGAAATGGGCGTGAAGAAGATCCGTTTCCCAGAGCAGTGCGGTATCGGCATCAAGCCATGTTCAGAGCAGGGCACCAAACGCCTGGTGCGCGCAGCGATCGAATACGCTATCGCCAATGACCGCGATTCAGTCACGCTGGTGCACAAAGGCAACATCATGAAGTTCACCGAAGGCGCCTTTAAGGATTGGGGCTATGAGCTGGCGCGTGAAGAATTCGGCGGCACGCCAATCGACGGTGGCCCGTGGCTGACGATCAAAAACCCGAAAACCGGGAAAGATATCGTGGTTAAAGACGTGATTGCCGATGCGTTCCTGCAGCAAATTCTGCTGCGCCCGGCGGAATACGACGTGATCGCTTGTATGAACCTGAATGGTGACTACATCTCCGACGCCCTGGCGGCACAGGTTGGCGGTATCGGCATTGCCCCGGGCGCTAACATTGGCGACGAGTGCGCACTGTTCGAAGCCACCCACGGCACGGCGCCAAAATATGCCGGCCAGGACAAAGTGAACCCAGGTTCAGTGATCCTGTCTGCAGAAATGATGCTGCGTCACATGGGCTGGGTTGAAGCGGCCGATCTGATTGTTAAGGGGATGGAAGGTGCGATTGCTGCCAAGACCGTCACCTATGACTTCGAACGCCTGATGGAAGGCGCTAAGCTGCTGAAATGTTCAGAGTTTGGCGACGCTATCGTTAAACATATGTAAGTGTGTTTTAGCGCTGAATGATTACGGGAGCTTAATGCTCCCGTTGTTTTATTATTAAAATCGCAACTTTTATCAAAACATTATCAAAACCCCTTCCGTTTGCTCGATCAGATAGCGACAGTTATCCAATCTTTACCTCGATCATCATGATAACTATCGGTCTGTTTTCTGGATTTATGACCAAGAAAAAGTTGGGTATTGAGCCCCTGTTCGCTATACAGCCGTTCAGATAAAGATCGTTGTTCATGAAATGTGGCCGGCGTTCCTGCTCCCCAGTCAATATTTGCCTTTTCTCGGGCCTTAGTGAAATTCCTTGTCAGCGTATTTCCCGTAACCAAACTGCACGAGGGTGATGCGGCGTGGACTATTCTCCGATTGCTGCAGGTTTCAAGAGGCTGTTGCCACAGACAGACCTCAAAAACGAGGCTGTCCTGCTGTGATGATGATGGGCTGAACATGGGGGAAGCTTCATTGAGGGCTGCCTGGCAATGCGGGATGTGCGGCTTGAGATGGACCCGGAAACAGTGCGTGAAAATATTTATGAAAAAACGCTAACGCGGTCCGAAAATTGTACTTTAGTTTGATAAGAATGGTCACGTAGCTTATTTAATAAAACCTCGCTTGTGCGAGGTTTTTTATGCTCTCATATTCATATGAATATATCTGCGGCATTATTAATGCATGACCAGATTATTATGAGTATGATTTATTAATGGCGACGCAGAATTATGACCGCGCTGAATAGGGTGAATATTAACATAATCCATGCCATCGTCCACGGCGTGCCATCGTGAAAACACGCAAGCAAAAGCGAAGAGATAATGCCGCTGCCATATTGCAATGCGCCGATCAGTGCCGAGGCTGAACCCGCTAGTGATGGCACTGCATCCAATGCTGCGGTCGTTGAGGTAGCGGCGATGACGCCGTTCATTGAGAAGAACAGGAATACCGTCACCACCACTGCAACAATGCCGCCAAGTTGCAGTTTTGAAACCAGCGCTAAAGTCAGTGTTGCAAGTGCTGCCACAGCCACGGCGATTTTCAGTAGTCTGTCCAGCGGATGTCGCGACACCAGACGCCGATTCACCATGCTCATCATCATCACGCCGACAATATTGAGCGCGAACAGCCAGCCGTAATATTGCGGATCAACGCCGTAAAAACTGATATAAACAAATGGTGAGCCAGTCATAAAGGCATATGCGGCAACGTAATAAAAGGTCAGACACAGAGTAAAGCGCATAAACACACGGTTACGTAGTAACGATGAGTAGTTATGAAATACGCCCGCCAAAGATATCTTTATCCGTTTTTCCGGTGGTAGCGTTTCTGGCAGGGCAAACAATGAGAGAAACATCAGCCCGCCAATTACCACCAGTAACCAGAAAATGGCATGCCAACTGGTGAGCTTGATGATTTGCCCTCCTGCCAGCGGCCCGATAATAGGGGCGATCGCCATAATGAAAAGTAGCGTTGAGAGCATTTGCGCGGCGCGGATGCGGGTAAACGAATCGCGGATCATCGCCCGCGCCAGCATTGGCCCAGTACAGGCTCCAAAGGCCTGGAACACTCGCCAGAAGACAATCTGCTTAATATCGGTCGATAGCGCGCATCCGGCAGAACCGATAACAAACAGCCCCATGCCGATAAATAACGGCAGCCGGCGGCCAAACGCATCGCTGATCGGTCCCCACACCAGTTGTGCTAGCGCAAAGCCAATGAGAAAACCAGTGATAGTCAGTTCAATATCACCCTGTAGCTCGCTTGCCATCAGCGGCATCGCAGGGAGATAAATATCCGTTGACAGAGACGCGAAGGCCATTAGCGTGCTAAGAATCGCCAGAAACAGCGGCCCGTGAATCTTGTTGTCCATATACTCTTTTTAACCTGTAAGTGATTATTCCTGTATCTAAGAATTGTCGTTAATACGGCAGCCCCGTTTTTCCGCTATATTGGTAACGTATGATCAAAGAAGTCGTTTATCGTCCTCCTGGAAGCTTCTTGCTGTGGCAAAGAACTGATGGTACTGGGCATACTTATTCACGACGAACGCCAGTCCTGAATCAGAGATATGCGGTGATAGGGTGTGCCGCCCACACAATATCGTTAAGGTTGAATGCACCAATGATATTTGACCGGCTGCGGCAGAGTCGCCACTCTCAGGAGCTAGCTTAGCCGCCCGAAACTGAGCCGCGCCAAGCAGATAGCAGCATACAACGCATAATTATTGCAGCCACGGTGGTAGCAACTCAGCCGGTGTTGAGTCTTGAATGTGACAATCTGTTCAAGTATTAGGCCAAAACTAATTACCCAATGCTCCTCCTTATACTTAGTAAAATCAAGCTGTTCCTATGATTTCAGGTATAGAGCCGACGAGAGATATAATTTTGACAACTCGTGTAATACCTATATTTGTGATACGGGCACAAGCGAACCTTTGCCAGGGTTGCGAATAGCAGGACGAGCGTAACATATTGAACTTCAACTCCAATCCTGGCCGGATAAACCGGCCAGGAAAAATCCCCTCGACTGGGGGAGAAGGATAACGGATTTACACAGAATCCGTTACTGGCTTAATAAGTCCTGCTAGAATCTTTCTTCTTTCAATTTTAATATATAGTCGTAAACTGTTTTCTTATTTTCTTATCCATAAAGATAAAATGGTTTTAGCAATCAGATAAAGTAATTGTCCATGGTGTCAAGTTTTTCTGAAAAATAATCCGGAATAACATATTTACATGTGCCATCGAGAGTTTTTATATGGAATTTTTTATTGGGCTGGGGCTTGTTTTTAAATAAGTTCACTCCTATATCAATGCTTTTGTCTGGGGCACAAATTACATACCATGACCTTCTGGAGAAAAATAACTTTCTTTTATTTTAAATATTTCATCAATCTTTGGGTTGTTTTCATCATGTATCTTTTTTAAAGCTTTAGATATACAAATATTTGCCACTACGTGATCGATTGTGGTAATTGATAACGCGAAGGTGCAGAATGCAATAAATGATATCCCCACGCTTTTTACTATATTGTCGGAATAAACGATGTAAACAATCATAGTTATGAATGCAAGAAATATAAAACACCCAAGTATTTCTTCTCTTCTTTTTTTTTGGACTTTATTATCTTTATAATTAAATAAAGCAAAAAGAATGTTAATAATCCATAAATGAATATTAGTGAACGGTCCGGCATGTTTTATATCCTTATAATCATCATACAACGGTTGGTTAATGATACATCACTAGCAGCATTGTGTTAACCATGACATTATAAGGTGTATTTCATATAGGTTCATTCATGAGTTAAAAAATTTCCAAAGAAACTTCCGTTGCTGGGGAGCCGTAGCTACCGAATGTGGGTGAACGGCGCAACTCGGCTGTATATTTGGTGTTTTATTGATAAGTTTATTTAATGTTTAATTTTTTACTGCAAAAAGATGAAGTTATTAATCCCCGCCGTTCGAGCAGACCACTGCGTGTTTAGCCCAGTTTTCAATACATTATCTCGGCAGGCATGAGCACTAATAGCAAAGTCTCATGGCGTTAAAACAGTAGAATATGATATTTGTTTCACTGGAAACTATTAGCATGAAATTCATTTTTAAACAGTCCCTGTTCCTGTTGCTCTCTGTACTGATTGTGGCGCTTGCGGTCGTCGCGTTATTTCTAGACATCCACTGGTTGCACAATGATGTGAAAGAACTGTCCATTACCGAAGTTTCTCAAGAGATTATCCTGGCTGTGATCATCGGTATAAACGTTTTTCAGGCGGTGAGGGGTAGGGAAAAAACGCGTATTTCTGTATTAATCGCCGGTTTTTTCGGCTGTATGCTGATCCGTGAAATGGACTTTCTATTTGATGCGATCGCCTTTGGCTCATGGGTGTGGTTTGCCCTGGCCGTTGCCGCCGTGAGCCTTTTCTTGGGCCTTAAAAAACCGGCCGAGGCCGTTAACCAACTGGCTGTTTTTATGCGCCATCCTGCCTATGGCATGATGTTTTCCGGCCTGCTCTGCATATTGATATTTTCGCGCCTGTTTGGGATGCATATCCTGTGGCAGCAACTGCTGCAGGATGAATATATTCGGGTGGTAAAAAACACGGTGGAAGAAGGCAGTGAGCTGTTCGGTTATCTGCTCTGCCTGATGTCGACATGCTGGTATCTGGCAACCAACAGGAAAACAGACCGCTGCGGCTAGTCCCTGTTCTCTCGGCATAACCGGCCGCGTTGTCAATAAACCCAACGGGAACCCAGCGGTTCCCGTTTTTTGCAACTGTGCTGAAAATGCGTATGCCAGCCAGGCTGGTTATCATCGCGGCTTTGGATGACTGCCTGTCAGGCCGCTGGCTCTTGCTGGCGGATAAAGCGCGGGATGGCCCGTGTGTAAATAATTTCGCTCACCAGTTCAATCAGCGTTTGCGTTATCACCGCGGCGGCGGCCAGCACCCTGATATTTTCCGGCAATGCCAGCGCAAGGGGGAGCACCACCAGCGAGTTGCGCGTTGAGGCGCTAAACGCCACGGCACGGGCGCTTGCAGTGGGCAGGCGGAAAAGGCGCGCAGCGAAGGCGCCGGCCAATGGCGCCAAAACCGCGAAGCACAGATAAACGGGCACCACCGGCAGCAGCCACGTGATTTCTCTTACCACGGTGTTAATCTGTGAGCCAATCACCGCAACTAAAACCGCTGCCATCGCGGGAACCGGTAACCAGCCCCACATGGCGTTCCATGCGCTAACGGCTTTTGATTTCCTGGAAAAATAGAGGGTAATCACCGCTAGGCACAGCGGTATGAGAATCAAAAAAACGAAGGCTTCGATAAACGGCTCTACAGATATCGTTATGGTGATCTGGCCGGCGGCGATGATCTTAAGATAAAGCGGCAACAGCATGAGCTGTAGGATCAGCAGCAAGGGGGTGGCGGAAAGCACCAGCCGTGAATTCCCTTTCCCTATATGCGTGAATACCACGACATAATCAATACACGGGGTAAGCAACACTAAAAGTGCGCCAATAAAAATAGCGGTATTGTCGTCGATCGCTAGCGTCAGCAAGCCGACAATCACCGGAATAAAAATAAAGTTTGCGGTCATCAGGGCGAAAAGAAACCGTTTATCAGAGAAGGTTTCTTTCAGCGCTAGAAAGGGGATCTGTAAAAACATGGCGTACATCAGAATGGCGATAAGAGGGGTGACCACTAAGCTCAGGCGTTCAAAAACATGTGGTAATACTAAACCAGATGCCATGGCAACAATCACACAAATGATATAAATCCAAACCTGATTTTTCTCTATTGAGTCTCTGCTCAAAACATTAACCCTCTAAACGATGCGGAAATCGCGGGCATATGGCCATTCATAAGCCCTGATGTTACAAGATGTTAAGATTAACACGCTTTAAAAACACAGTAAAAGCCGCCACCACGAGGGTTAAACAAAAAAGAAAATAGCGCAGCCCGTGAAAGTTGACCGGGCAGGTTTACGCTATCGCAGCGTTACTGCCGCGAGCCCAGATCTTGATCCCCGGATGCGCCGCTAATTTGCCGTGTCAGCTCATAACAACGGATAATTTTGCCGTCTTTAAGGCGAAAACGTGCAAATACTTCAAATTCACTCACTGTATTATCAGATTTTGTTGCCTGAACAAAATGATGGGTATGTACATTATCAGCGGATTCCGCAATTGATGCTATGCGGATACTGATGCTTTTGGTCGCTGCTTTTAAGTGGAGCATGTGGGAAATGAATCCTTGGTAATCCAGCTCTATGCCATTAACAATTTGTGTGTATTCGCTAGAAAAATACTTTTCAATAAGCGCCTTGTCGCCAATATTGGCACCAAGCACCTGTGTTAAGGCGTTTTGCACGATTTCTGACTGCGTCACGGATTCTTCTCCTTATGATCAATAGATTAGCATTATATACCTCATAGACGTAAAGTTGTAGGCGATTGAAGTTGTCTCTGGATTTCACCCTGTAACCGAAAGAAGAGTAGAGTAAATGCCAGTGATTCAGCGTCCTGTGTTGTGTGGGTGCAGGCAGCGCTGCGTTGTTTTGTTGCGAATAAGTCATTATGATAATTTATCAAGCAATAAGTGAATGTTCGCCGGGTGTGTGTATGATATTTTCGAAGTCTGGTCGCCGGCCATTCCGGCATTATTGCGCAATGCGAGTAATAAACATTAAGGTGTGGTTTGCTTGCTTGAGTATCGCCCTAGTGCTTGCCTTTAATTTATATTACTTTAATCTTATTAATCCTTGGCCCCGTACGTTAACCAATCCAGGTTTTTACATCGATGCATTATCGTTGCTTTTTCCGTTGTTTATTTTTTATGCGATAACGGCGTTAACGATAAGTATTATTTCCGCTTTTTGGATCCGCCTTGGTCTCTATCTTTGGATTGTTGGGCAAAGTTTTGATTTAGCTGACGAGATCGTTTATCAACCTAAATGGGTTGCCTATTTTCTTGAAGATACCACAAGGCTATTGGGGATGTTCTTTGTCGCTATCGGCGCTTATAAACTGATCGGGAAGATCAATGCCATGTATATGGCGGCGCGGGTCGAATCTTTTAGCGATCAGTTGACGCAACTCCCCAACCGGCGTTTCTTTATTGATACGCTGAGAGAAAAGAAGGGCACTATCGCGTTAATGATCATTGATATTGATTTTTTCAAGCAAGTGAATGATACCTACGGCCATATCGTCGGCGATGAGGTGCTTTATAACTTTGGTAAACTGCTTGCCGGCATGATTGGCGAGCAGTTTTTTGCCGCCAGGATAGGTGGTGAAGAATTCGCCGTTATTCTTGACGATGTTTCTGAGATAGAGGCCCAGACCATTGCGGCGACGATTCTCGCCTCTGCAAGAAAGATACGGGTGAATAATGACTATCCCTTGTCGGTCAGCATGGGGGTAGGGATAAAACATGCTGGTGAAACGCAAGATGTGCTGATTAAAAAAGTCGACGAAGCGCTATACCGCGCAAAGAGAAACGGCCGCGGCAGGATCGAATGGGCCGCGGGCACAGGTTTCAGTTGATGTTCCTGAGCGGCAGGGCTGTTTAGCGGCGTGCTGCGGTTGGCTATCTTCGGTTGCAGCCTGCATTATGGGTTTTTTGGGGCACCCTCATTGAGGAAACCGTATTATGCTCAAGATACTCGGTAAATCGTCATCTATTAACGTGCGCAAAGTGCTTTGGCTGTGCGAAGAGGCAGCGATTAGCTATGAACAACAAGATTATGGCTCGGGGTTTACCTCTACGCAGACTGCGCAATTCAAGGCGTTGAACCCCAATGGCCTGGTGCCGGTTATCGTTGATGATGGTTTCGTGCTGTGGGAGTCTAACACTATTTGCCGCTATCTGGCCGGGCGTGAGCAGCGTGACGATCTGCTGCCGGTGGCGCCTCGGCAACGTGCGCTGGTTGAAAAATGGATGGATTGGCAGGCGACGGAGCTGAATAACGCCTGGCGCTATGCCTTCATGGGGTTGGTGAGGAAAAGCCCGGCGCATAGCGAACAGCCTGCGATTGCGGCCAGCATTGCCAGGTGGAATGCGCTTATGGGCATACTGGAAGCCCAGTTGGCGGCAACCGGCGCTTATGCGGCTGGCGAAACCTTTACGCTGGCGGATATCGTATTAGGACTGTCGGTCAACCGCTGGAAAATGTCGCCGATAAATCGCCCCGCGTATCCGGCAATCGATCAATACTATGCGCTGTTAAATCAGCGGACTGCCTTTCAACGATATGGCAATAATGGCGAACCCTGACTGGTCGCATGGGTTATTGGTTTATCAGGACGGTTCAATATAAACCTCACGGTTTGCACCATGCCTTTATAAGGCTTGTTTTTTTCGAACTGCCATTTTGCGACCGCTTGGATCACTGCACCGTCAAACAGGTAACGCGGTTGGGATTTTATAATGCGTATCTGGCTGACTTTGCCGTCAGCCCCCACATCGTATTCAAATTGAACATAGCCGGTTAGGGCGTTAGCTCGCGCATACGCCGGGTACAGTGGATATTCGGCACGGAGTAATTTAGGTATGGCGTCATCTTGCTTGGCAGGTGGTGCCGTGTGGGATGTGCAGGCGCTTAACGGCAAAGCCAGTATGGCGGCCAGCATGAGAGGTTTGATCATCGTTTCAGTCCCTTGGTGAGAATGGTTTTCATTATAATGTTGGCCGTATTCCAAGGCTATATTTTTATGTTGCTTACCAGCATGTTAGCCATAATTCCTGCCCATCGAAAGGCCGTAGCTATTCTGTCTGTTAGATTCCACTTATCGATTCAATAAAGCATACGTATTGGAAAGCTATCTAAAACCCCTGTAGTTTCGTTCCTGTCATTAACCCGGAGGAAATAGATATGTCTTTGATCAATACCAAAATCAAACCATTCAAGAACCAAGCGTTTAAAAATGGTGAGTTTATTGAAGTAACGGAGAAGAACGTTGAAGGGAAATGGAGCGTATTCTTCTTCTATCCTGCCGATTTTACCTTTGTTTGCCCAACTGAACTGGGTGATGTTGCCGATCACTACGAAGAATTCCAGAAACTGGGCGTAGACATCTATTCCGTTTCCACCGACACCCACTTCACTCACAAAGCGTGGCACAGCAGCTCCGAAACTATCGCTAAAATCAAATACGCGATGATCGGTGACCCAACTGGTGCGCTGACCCGTAACTTTGACAACCTGCGTGAAGCTGAAGGCCTGGCCGACCGTGGTACCTTCATCGTTGATCCTGAAGGCATCATCCAGGCTATCGAAGTAACTGCAGAAGGCATTGGCCGTGATGCATCCGATCTGCTGCGTAAAGTGAAAGCGGCACAGTACGTTGCCAGCCACCCAGGTGAAGTTTGCCCGGCTAAGTGGAAAGAAGGCGACGCAACGCTGGCTCCTTCTTTGGATCTGGTCGGTAAAATTTAATTACCTCGCTTTTTTTGCTATTCACGTAATCGGGTGCATTGCACCCGTTTTTCTGCCAGGGAGACATCATGCTCGACACTACTATGAAAACCCAACTCAAGGCCTATCTTGAGAGATTGACCAAGCCAGTTGAGTTGATCGCCGCATTGGATGATAGCGCCAAATCATCCGAAATCAGGGAGCTTCTGGCAGACATCGCTGAATTGTCAGAAAAAGTTTCTTTTGTTGAAAAAAACGATCAACCCGTGCGTAAACCGTCATTTTTGGTGACCAATCCCGGTTCTGAACATGGCCCGCGCTTTGCCGGTTCCCCACTGGGGCACGAGTTTACCTCGCTGGTTTTGGCCCTGCTGCAGGTGGGCGGGCATCCATCGAAAGAAGCGGAAACGCTGCTGGAGCAAATTCGCCAGCTTGACGGCGAGTTCCACTTTGAAACCTATTATTCATTAACCTGCCACAACTGCCCTGATGTGGTTCAGGCGTTAAACTTGATGGCGATCCTCAATCCGCGCATTACTCATACGGCGATTGACGGCGGCGCTTATCAGAACGAGATTCAGGAACGCAATATCATGGGCGTTCCGGCGGTATTCCTCAACGGCAAAGAATTTGGCCAGGGCCGCATGACGTTGAGTGAAATCGTTAACAAAATCGACACCGGCGCGGAAAAACGCGCGGCGGCGGAATTAAGCAACCGCGATGCCTATGATGTGTTGATCGTCGGCAGCGGCCCTGCGGGCGCAGCCGCTGCGATATATTCCGCACGTAAAGGTATCCGTACCGGCTTGATGGGCGAACGCTTTGGCGGCCAGATTCTGGATACCGTGGATATCGAGAACTATATTTCCGTGCCTAAAACGGAAGGGGCCAAGCTGGCTGCGGCATTGAAAGTGCACGTCGATGATTACGCCGTGGATGTGATCGACACGCTAAGCGCCACCAAATTAATTCCTGCGGCGGGTGAAGGCCAACTGCACCATATCGAGACTGCATCCGGCGGCGTATTAAAAGCCCGCAGCCTGATCATCGCCACCGGGGCGCGCTGGCGTAACATGAACGTGCCGGGCGAAGAGCAATACCGGACCCGCGGTGTCACCTATTGCCCACACTGCGACGGCCCGTTGTTTAAAGGTAAACGCGTGGCGGTTATTGGCGGCGGCAACTCCGGTGTGGAAGCGGCGATTGACCTGGCGGGTATTGTTGAGCACGTTACTCTGTTGGAGTTTGCTCCAGAGATGAAAGCCGACTCGGTGCTGCAGGATAAGGTCCGCAGCCTGCCAAACGTCGACATCATCCTGAATGCGCAAACGCTGGAAGTGAAGGGCGATGGCGCCAAGCTGACGGGGCTGCAGTATAAGGATCGCGTTACGGAAACGGTGCACGATCTGTCGCTGGCGGGGATCTTCGTGCAAATCGGCCTGTTGCCGAATACCAACTGGCTGGAAGGCACCGTTGAGCGCAATCGGATAGGTGAAATCATCATCGATGCCAAATGTGAAACGACGGTTAAAGGCGTATTTGCCGCCGGGGATTGCACCACGGTTCCTTACAAACAGATTATCATTGCCAGTGGTGAAGGCGCCAAGGCCTCTCTGAGCGCCTTTGATTATCTGATCCGTAGCTAGCCGGCAAGATAAACGGCGCGTATAACCATTAAGTAAGGCGGCATATCTATGCCGCCTTTTTGCGTGCAAAATCACCCGCGCCAGTAACAAAAACGCCAGGCAAAACCTCTTTACCTCAGCTTTTCATACCGCATACGAACTAACCCCTGGCGCCATATGTCCAACCGTGTTTAACGGCGAGGCTTAGTGGCAATGAAGAAACTCTCAGTTGTGTTCGCGTTGTGTATAGCAGTATTGCTGGCCGGCTGCGCCGACAGCGGGCGCAGTGGCCAGGGGGAAGGCACCACGGTGCATGGCACAATTAGCATGGGCACCACAATTCACTGATAACTCTGTAGTGCCTCCGATTGCGAAGGCACTATCCCTGCTGATGGGCTGTCGGCGTTATCCCGTCTGTTTAGAGCCGCGGGGTATTATGCGCCGCGTTGAAAATCCATTCGGATAAACTGTTTGCCATTGGGCAGGGTGGTGCTTTCCTGGCCTATGCCGCCAAACCCCGCAGCGCGCATCGATGCTTCCAGTGTGCTTTCCTCGATATCAAGATGGATGGAAGCAACGTCCTGCAGTTTATCCAGATAGGGCGACTCAGAGACGAAATCACAACCTCGGTTTTTTTGGATAACGCAGGACACGTAGTGGATTCTGTCGTTGTTGAGCAACCGGGTGAAAGCCGGCAGGCCGATGTATTCAATCAGCAGGTTGGCGACAACCAGTTCGCTGTCCGGCAGGGTGGTGTTTGCCGCGCCCAAATCGAGGTTTAACAGGGTTAAGGTGTTTTTTAATTCAGGATAACGTTCGGCACAGGCGGATAAATAGTTTTCATTTACGTCCACGCCATAGGCTTTCTGTATTTTTTTCGGGTTAATATGCTCCAGTCCGTTCCCACCGGCAACGCCAAGGATGCAAATAGTTTCAACCGGAAAGTTATTCAATTGGCCCCGCATAATTTCATTTAGCGTTTGCAATTGTTTAACATTATCGAGCTTCATATGGGATTCATAAATAGATAATGAAACTTTCTCCCAAGGATTTGACATATTGGTTTTCCTTATTTTTTGTGAACAACGGTTCATTTACCAATAAGCCAGTATACAAAATCAATAAAATTATTCCCTGGTGGGGATATAAAGCGATATGTTTGGTTTTTTAATCTGCCGTTAGCGTAAAAGACTAAAAAATTATCGATAGAAAAAGAATACGTTACGGTTTAATAATAATGATTATTGCTTAGCGATAATATGCTTGCAGTTGAGGCAACCCCTCGGCCTTTAACTGGTATAGATGATGTGGCCTGCCGGTTGAGCCGTTCAAAACGCGGGTGCTGAGAATGTTTATTTCAGTAAGGTAAATCAAGTATTTACGGCAAGAAATGCGTGAAACGCCAATCGCTTGAGCCAATGTGTCAGTGGTGAACTCCATGCCGTTCTGGCACCCAATCCATTCGCAAACCGTGCCGAGGGTGATGCTGGTCAGCCCTTTTGGCAGCTTGGAGGTTTTATTATTGCCGCCGGGTAGCCGGCGCAACAGGCTATCAACCTCGTCCTGGCCGCAGCATTCATGCCGCGCCAAAAGCTGTAATTGTTGCCGGTAGCGTTCCAGCGCGGCTTTAAAACGGCTAAATGGCACCGGCTTTATTAAATAATCCACCACCCCATAGTGCAAGGCTCGGCGCACCGTATTGGCGTCCCTGGCCGCAGAAATAATAATCACCTCTGTTCTTTCCTCCCGTTTACGTAATATCGGTAACAGTTCAAGTCCGTTTTCCTGATGGACATGGATATCCAGCAGTACCAGATCGATCCGGGTCGTGTAGTCACTAAGCAGCATTAGCGCCTGTGCCAGCGTGGCAACGGCCGCGTGGCAGTGAAAGCCGCTTATTTGGCCCAGATAAGCCGTGTTGAGCTGGCTTATTTTGGGGTCGTCTTCAACAATGAGTACGTTAATCATGGATGCAGTTCTTGCCTTGGTTCCATATCTACATTGCCGCCCGCTGCATCATGCCATGCGTAAACCTGTACGTTCCGCGCCGTAAGGGCAAGTCTGCGCTCACAAAAGCAGGGGGCTGGCGCAATCCCTGTGGCTACAGTGTAAATGATTATCCCGAAGGGGAAAGTGCGAATTGCTGATTGGGCACTGGCCGAGTCAATGGCGCCCGTGTTTTACGCCGTAGTAATTGATAAATGGTTTCCAAATGGAAACCATATTGCTAATATTGTGCCTGTTTAAGACTTTTAAAGTTTCTTTTTTGCATTCAATTGGCAATAGAGCACACAGTTATGACAACAGTAAATCGTACGGACTCCCCCAGCCCCCTTGAGGACGCATTGTCTCGGCTGCAATGTGTGCTGGTGGCACGCCGCTCCCGTTATAACCCGGAAACCGTTACATGGGGCCAGTACGATATTCTGGAACTGCTGCGCCTGCACGGCGCGGCGACGCCTTCTACCTTGGGCGAGCGCTTGGGCATGGCGCGCACCGGCGTATCTAAAGCTTTGCGCGTGTTGAAAGATCAGGGGCTGGTGGCGCAGGCGCCGGCCGAAGGCGATCGCCGTGAGCAAGTAACGATACTGACCGCGCTTGGCGAAGATTTCCTGGCGCGCGCAGCCAGTGGCCGCCATGATGCCGCTCAACGCCTGGCAAGTGCCTTGACGCCGGGCGAACAGGCTATCTTCACGGAGCTGTGCCATAAGGCAAGCGCCGCGCTGGAAAGCGAGGGGCTTCATGACGTGGCCGGCCGCCGATGAGCACTCAGAGTAATCACCGGCACGCTATCGAAATCTTCGGCGCCCGTGAGAATAACTTGCAGAATATCAGCCTGCGTATCCCCAAACAGCGTATTACCGTGTTTACCGGCGTTTCCGGTTCGGGCAAATCCTCACTGGTGTTTGGCACCCTGGCCGCCGAATCGCAGCGCCAACTGAATGAGCACTACAGCGCCTTTGTTCGCCACCGCCTGCCGCATTATGGGCAGCCGCAGGCCGACAGCCTTAAAAATCTGCCGGCTTCGATTGTCATCGATCAAAAACCGCTGGGCGGCAATGCGCGCTCAACGGTGGGCACGGTAACCGATATCCAGCCGTTGCTGCGGCTGTTGTTTTCACGCGCTGGGCAGCCATTTGTCGGCTACGCGAATGCCTTTTCCTTCAATCATCCCCAGGGCATGTGCCCGGAGTGTGAGGGGCTTGGGGTGGTCGACCAACTGGATCTCTCGCGGTTGTTCGATCGCCGCAAATCGCTGAACCAAGGAGCGATTAATTTTCCCACCTTTGCCCCAGGGACTTTCCGCTGGAAGCGTTATGTGTGCTCGGGGCTGTTTGATAACGACATGCCCCTTCGCGACTATAGCGAGGCGCAGTGGCAAACCCTGCTGTATGCCGACGATCTGGCCGTGCCGGCCCCGTTGCCGGGCTGGCCTGCCACCGCGCGTTATCAGGGCGTGGTGCCGCGTTTGCGGCGCGCCTATCTGGATCACGAACCCCGCCGCCTGAGCCAGGCGGAGCGGGAGGGGCTGGCGCATGTTATCACTCGCCAAATCTGCCCTGGGTGTGGCGGCGCGCGGCTCAATCCAACCATTTTGTCTTGCCGTATCCAGGGGAAATCCATTGCCGATTGTGCAGCGATGGACGTAGCGGACTTACTGGCGTTTATTCGCAGTATCAATATTGCGGCGGTAGCCAGCGTGGTGGCGGCTATTGCCGAACGGCTGGCGCAGATGGTGGAGATTGGCCTGGGATATCTGAGCCTGGCGCGTGCGACGGCCAGCCTGTCTGGCGGCGAGTCGCAACGGGTCAAGATGGTGCGCCATCTTGGCAGTAGCCTGGCCGACATTGCCTATATTTTTGATGAGCCGAGCGTGGGGCTGCACCCGCGTGATGTGCGCCAGCTCAACATACTGCTGTGCAGGCTACGTGACAAAGGGAATACCGTGCTGGTGGTCGAGCACGATCCTGATGTGATCGCGATAGCCGATCATGTGGTGGATATCGGGCCGCAGGCCGGTAGCGCGGGCGGTAACGTGGTCTATCAGGGCAGCTATGCCGGCTTATGCCAGGCCGATACACTAACTGGCCGCTGCCTGGCACAACGCCCAACGCTTAAGCGCCCGCTTCGCCAGCCAACGGGCCAACTGCCACTGCGTGACCAGTCATTACATAGCCTGCGGCGGGTGAATGTCTCTTTTCCGACCGGCGTGCTGACCGTGGTAACCGGAGTGGCTGGCTCCGGCAAAAGTACCCTGGTCAATCACCTGTTGCCGCATGCATACCCCCACGCGGTGTTGATAGATCAGCGCGCGCTGGCCGCAAGCCGCCGTTCTTCCATCATCAGTTACCTCGGGGCGCTGGAACCGCTACGCGCGCAGTTTGCCCGTAGTAGCGGCCGGCCAATCAGCCTTTTTAGCAATAACGGCCAGGGGGCGTGCCCGATATGTAAGGGGCTTGGGCTGGTGCAGACGGACCTGGCTTTTATGGACAATGTGGAAACGCCCTGTGATGCCTGTGATGGCACCGGGTTTACGGCCGCTGCGCGCGCCGTGCTCTGGCAGGGGCTGAATATTGCACAGGCTCTGGCGTTATCGGTGGCGGCCGCAGCGCAGCGTTTTGCCGCGGATGCAGCTATCGCCGTGCCATTGCAGCGCCTGGCGCAGGTGGGGCTGGGGTATGCCTGCGTGGGGCAGCGGCTGAACACGCTCTCCGGCGGGGAACGGCAGCGTTTGAAACTGGCCGCCAGCTTAGGCGGTGTGCACCCACTGTATGTTTTTGATGAACCGACCAGTGGGTTGCATATGGCGGATGTTGCGCGTTTGCTGGCGGTATTCGATGATTTAACTGCCCAGGGGAGCACGGTTATCGTGGTGGAGCATAACCTGGATGTTATCGCTCATGCCGACTGGCTGGTTGAAATGGGGCCGGGTGCCGGCAAGCAGGGTGGGCAGGTGATTTTTAGCGGGACGGCAACCGAGATGCTGGCTTCCCCGGCATCGGTGACGGGGCCATTTTTGAAACAGCATATCAGCGGGCACGGTTGATATTGGCTTGGGCGATAAAATCCAAAAATGCCCGCAGCGGCGGCGCCATCTGGCGCCGGCTTGGGTAGTAAAGGTAAAAGCCGGGGAAGGCGGGCGTCCACTCCGGCAGCAACTGCACCAGCCGCCCTTGAGCGATATCATTATCAACCTGATGCGCAAACTGGTATGCAATGCCTGCGCCGGCGCACGCCACCTGGGTGAGCATCGCCGGCTCATCGACCATCAACGGGCCATCGACCACCACCTCCAGCTTTTCATCCCCCCGCTCAAACTCCCAACGGTACAGGCTACCGTCGCTTGGCCGGCGATAACCCAGGCAGCGGTGGTGGATCAGATCCTGCGGCCGTTTGGGCTCCCCGGCGCGCGCCAGATAGGCCGGGCTGGCGACCACTTTCATCAGTAAATCGCCGCTCAGACGGGTGGCGATCATGTCCTGATGCAGCTTTTCGCCCAGGCGAATGCCGGCGTCGAAGCGCTCGGCGACAATATCGATCAGCCGCTCCTCGGTCACGATATCCATGCGCACATCCGGGTATGCCAGTAAGAACTTGCCCAGTATCGGCGCCAGATAGGTGATGGCGGCAACCCGTGAGGTATTCAGCCGGAGCACCCCTGCAACACGGTGCGCGGTTTGTTTCGCGTCAAGCACCGCGCCTTCAAGCTCCTGCAGCGCCGGCGCCAGCCGCCGTATCAGCCGTTGGCCGGCCTCCGTAGGGGCAACGCTGCGGGTGGTGCGGTTAAGCAGGCGCACGCCAAGGCGCTCTTCCACCCGGCGAACCGTTTGGCTAAGTGTCGAGGCGGTAACACCCAGATGGGCCGCGGCCCGGGTGAAGCTGCCATGTTCTATGATTGCTGCGAAAGCACGCAGTTCAGCATATTCAGTGCCGCGCATTATGTTTGTTTCCCCACATAGCCTGCTTGGTTTTTTCATATTTTTTAAATAATAGCAAAAGTCTATTGTTGCCTGGGTGAAAGAAACCAACACGGGGGGAGCAACAGATGGGGCGATTTAGCGGCAAAAACATATTGATCACCGGCGCAACCAGCGGCATTGGCCGTGCCGGAGCGCTGCGTATTGCGCACGAAGGCGGGCTGGTGATCGCCACCGGCCGCAATGCGGCAAAGCTTGCGGCGCTGCGGCAGGAACTTCCAGACAGCGCGCGGGTGATTTATAACGACGCAGCGGCGCCAGAGCCGGCTGCCGAACTGGTTGCGCTTGTTAGTGAGGTCGGTTCGTTGGACGGCCTGTGGCTGAATGCGGGCTATGCCGCCGTCGGGGAAGTGGCGCAGGTTACGGCCGCTGCTTTTGATGCCATGATGAATGCCAATGTCCGTGGGCCCGCGTTACAGCTGGCGCAACTTTCCGCGCAGCTTAACGACGGCGCATCGGTGGTTGTCACCGCATCAACATCGGCCTATGAGGGTGCGGCCATCGCCAGCCTGTATGCCGCCACTAAAGGTGCGCTGATCTCGCTCGCACGCTGCTGGGCTTCGGCGCTGGGGCCGCGAGGGATCCGGGTGAACACCCTGGTTCCCGGCCCGATCGCCACGCCTTTTCGGGATTTTATGGCCCCGTCTTTACGCGCAAGTTTCGAGGCCGAGGTGGCCGGGCGCCTGGCTTTGCCTCGTATTGGCACCGCCGAAGAAGCCGCTGCGGTCGCCTTGTTTTTGTTGTCTGATGAGGCAGCCTTCGTCACCGGTAGTCAGTATCTGGTCGACGGCGGGCTAACCCTGCTGTAGGCCCGCGCGGGCAATGATGTGGGTGATAGGCAACAATGAACTCCACGTGGGCGATATTGTCTGGATCTCTGTAAAGGGCAAACACCGTCACGGGGCATATCGCCAGTGCCGCCAAGAGGCCGGCGCCCGTGAGCAGTGCGTATTGTTCGGGTCAGTCTGCTTTTTATTCTGCTAGGTAAAACAAGAGGATACCGTAATGACATTTAACGTACTAGGCTACGCCGCACAGTCATCGAAAGCACCGCTGGCGCCGTTCCATTTTGAACGCCGTGAACCGCGTGAAGATGATGTTGTGATTGAGATTCTCTACTGTGGCGTTTGCCATTCCGATCTGCATCAGGCCCGTAACGACTGGGGCTTTAGCCAGTATCCGATCGTGCCGGGGCATGAAATCGTCGGGCGAGTGGCCGCGGTCGGCGCGCAAGTCAGCAAGTTCAAGGCCGGCGATCTGGTGGGCGTTGGCTGTATGGTGGACTCCTGCCGGGAATGCTCGCCCTGTAAAAAAGGGCTGGAGCAGTATTGCGAACAGGGCAATGTGCAGACCTATAACGGCATCGATCGCCATGATCATAGCGTGACCTACGGCGGTTACTCGCAAAAAATCGTTTGTTCGCAAGACTTTGTATTACGTGTTCCTGAAAAACTGGATTTGCAGGCGGTGGCGCCGCTGTTGTGTGCGGGCATCACCACCTGGTCGCCGCTGCGCCGTTGGGGGGTAACCAAAGGCAGTAAGGTCGCCGTGGTGGGGCTGGGCGGGCTGGGGCATATGGCGCTCAAGTTGGCGCATGCGCTGGGCGCCGAGGTGACGCTTTTTACCCGCTCGCCGGGCAAGGAAGCTGACGCCAAGCGCCTCGGCGCCGATCATGTGGTGATCTCCACCGATGCCAAACAGATGGCGGCGGTGAAAAGCGAGTTTGAACTGATCATTGATACCGTGCCTTACATCCACGATATCAACCCGTATATGCCCACGCTGACGCTGGACGGTACGCTGGTGTTTGTCGGTTTGCTCGGCAATATCGATCCGGTGTTGAACACTATCCCAATGGTATTGGGGCGCCGCTCGGTCGCCGGTTCCTGCATTGGCGGGATCGCGGAAACCCAGGAAATGCTGGATTTTTGCGGCGAGCACAACATAACGGCGGATGTTGAACTGATCAACATGGATGAGATCAACCACGCCTATGAGCGGATGCTGAAAAGCGATGTGAAATACCGCTTCGTGATTGATATAAAAACGCTGGTTGCGTAAGGGGATTGGCGGGCAGGCCGGCGGGTGCTGCGGGCCTGCCCGTTTTTTGCGCATGGCTACCGTTCTGCGCGCCTTAGCCGTGGCGGCGCGGGTTGTCGTCTTGCAAAATATGTTGTTGCAACAGCTCCACCAGCGCGGCGGTGTCGCGCTGTTCCAGCGCCGCCACCATGGCGAAATGCTCTTGCGAAGATTTCACCACCCGCGCATGCGAGGTCCACTGGCCGAGCGGGGCCGATGGCACCCGGCTGCGCAGATCGAAAATCAACTCAATCAGATCGTGATTGGGGCAAGGTGCCAGTAGCGCGCGATGAAACGCCAGGTTGGCTTCATACTGCTGCAGCAGATTGCCGTAATGGGTTTCATGCTCGAACTGTTCGGCGCAGCTTCGCAGCGTTGCCAGGGTTTGCTCATCAATATGGGCGACGATGCCTGGCGCCGCCGCGCATTCCAGGGTGGCGCGAATTTCGGAGATATTGCGCCGCTGCTGCTCATTAGGGGAATACACGTGGTAACCACGGTTGGGCACGTGCTGCACCAAACGTTCGCTCACCAATTGATCCAACGCCCGGCGTACCTCGCTGCGGCTGCAGGCATAGCGCTGCGTCAACTCGACCTGTTTCAGCCACGAGCCAGGAGGAAACACGCCCTTACTGATATCCATTGCCAGATCGTTGGCGACATTCACCAATACACTCTTCAATTGCTCCATCCAGATTGCCTTTTCACTGATTACTCTCGCTTAATGATGCGATGCCCATTGCATTTTAGCCAGATTTCCCCGGTTATCATGCGTTTTTCCTCTGGCTGCGTTTGTTGAAGATCGCGCTTTCCCGCCAAAGTGTTACCTCTGTCAGATCTTTTGTTTATATATTGGTAATTAAATTGGCGCCAATTTTGGTTGTGTGTTTATATCGGCCTGAACAGTCATTGACCAGGGCACCGTTATGCAATCAACCGACAACACCAACGTTGCGGATAACGCTGAACAGCGCAGCCGCACGTTGTACTACCGCGGCAGCACCACCATCTTTTCCTGCCGCCACGATCCGCGGTTTCAATATTGTCTCTATGTTCCACCCGGTTTCGATCGGGATCGGCATGGTTACCGCCTGGTAGTGGCGATGCACGGCACCGGCCGTTCAATGGTCCAATACCGCGATGCGTTCGCTGAATTTGCCCGCTACAACCGCTGCGTGGTACTGGCGCCGCTGTTTCCTGTCGGGCCGCTGGGCGACGGCAATTCTCACGGCTTCAAATACATCATTGAGCAGGATATTCACTACGACCAGGTGCTGCTGGCGATCGTCGACGAAGTGAGCGCCTTGCTGGCGCATGACTTCGGCCGATTTCTGCTGTTCGGCTATTCCGGCGGCGGCCATTTCGTCCATCGTTTCCTGTATCTGCACCCGGAAAAATTGCTGGCGGTATCGATCGGCGCGCCCGGCTCGGTGACGCTGTTGGACGAGACGAAAAACTGGTGGGTTGGGGTGAAGGATTTCGAAGCTATCTTCGGCAAGCCACTGGATTATGCGGCGTTGCGCCAGGTAGCGGTGCACCTGGTGGTGGGGAAGGTGGATGTGGAAACCTGGGAAATCACCCATCAGCCAACCGGCAAATATTATCAGCCGGGTTGCAATGACGCCGGCAAGACCCGTATCGATCGCAACACCGCCTTGCTGAACAGCCTGCGTGGCAAAGGGATTGATGCGGTGCAGGATATCGTGCCCAACGTCGGCCATGACGGCATGAAAGTGCTGGATTACGTAAAAGATTTCTTCCTGTCGGTATTGCAGAGCACGCGCTGAGGAGCCTGAAGATGACGCAATCGTTTCCCCTTATTGAAATCAGCGGCTCCCCAGAGGAACGCGGCCGGCAATACGGCGAACAAGCCCGCGATCGCATCCATGCCTGCGTGGCGATCTACGGCGACCAACTGGATAAATTGGCGATCGGCCAGGCGCAGCGGCAACGGCTGATCGACGATTTCAGCGCCATCATCGCCGACTTCGATCCGAACTACCTGCAGGAGATGGGCGGTATCGCCGCCGGCGCCGGGGTGCCGCTGGAAGCGATCGTGATGATCAATGCGCGCACCGAAGTGATCGCCCAGGCGCGGCGCTGGCAGCAATGCGCCACGCCGCATGACGATAGCATCAAGGATGGTTGCAGCGGCGCGGTGGTGCTGCCGGAGCGCAGCCGTCACGGCAAGCTGATCCACGGCCAAAACTGGGACTGGCGCGCCGAATGCGCCGAAACCTCGGTGGTGGTGAAAATCCACCGCGACGACGGGCCGGATGTGCTCACCTTCGTTGAAGCCGGCGGCCTGGCGCGCAGCGGCCTCAACCAGGCCGGCATCGCCATTACCGCCAACTATCTGCGCTGCGAGCGCGATTACAGCCAGCAGGGGGTGCCGCTGTCGCTGATCCGCCGTAAAGCGCTGGAGCAGCAACATATGGCGTTGGCGATGCGCGTGGTGGCTACAACGCCGAAATCCTGCTCCAACAACATGATCCTTAGCACACAAGAAGGGTTCGCCATCGATTTTGAATGCGCGCCGGACGAAAGTTTCACCTTATACCCGCAGCAGGGGCTGCTGGTGCACGCCAACCATTGGGAAAGCCAGGCGGCGCGCTGCAAAGTGCGTGAAGAGGGCATCATCGCCTCGCCGGATTCGTTGTACCGCAGTTGGCGGGTGGCGCAACTGTTGTCCGCCAAAACGCTGCTCGACGAGCAGGACATGAAACAGGCGTTCTTTGATGATTTCGGCAGCCCGTATTCGGTCTGCCGCCCGCCGCGGCCGGGCTTCGACAGCGATCTGTCGGCCACCGTGGCGATGATAGTGATGACGCCGGCGGACGGGGTGATGGAGGTGGCGCCGTTGCCGGCCATCAATCAAACCTTTACCCGCTACACACTCGATTAATCTGGGGAGAGGCACAATGAAAAGAACCGTATTGGCGGCCGTGCTGGCGGGGCTGGCTTTGCCGCTGGCAGCGGCCGAGCCGAACGTGATCCGCTTTGCACTGAATCAAGATATTCGCAGCAGCCAACCGGGCGTCAACCGGGACGGCAATACCGACGACGTGCTGATGCACGTGGTGGAAGGGCTGGTCGGCTACCGCGAGGACGGCACCGTTGGGCCGATGCTGGCCGAAAGCTGGCAGGTTTCCGACGATGGCCGCACCTATACCTTCACCTTGCGCAACGGGGTGAAGTTCCACAACGGCGCGCTGCTCACGGCCCAGGACGTGGTGTGGAGTTGGCAACACTGGAACGATCCTAAAACCCAGTGGCGCTGCCTGCGTGAATTCGATGGCAGCGGGTTGAACCACGTAACATCGGTGACCGCGCCGGACGACCACACGGTGGTGATGAGCCTGGCGCAACCGGTGGCGCTGTTCCTCGACACGCTGGCGCGCACCGATTGCGGCGCGGCGGCGGTGATCAATCGGGCGTCGGTAGACGGCGAAGGCAAATGGATCAAGCCCATCGGTACCGGCCCGTTCACCTTCGGCACCTGGAAACACGGCGAGTACGTGGCACTGGAGCGCTTTGCCGGTTACGCGGCCCGGCCCGGCAAACCGGATGGTTTTGTCGGCGGCAAACAGGCGCTGGTGGATGAGGTGCGCTTTATGGCAGTGCCGGATGCCGCCACGGTGAAAGCGGGGCTGTTGTCCGGCGCGGTGGATTTGGCGCAGGTCAGCCCCATAGATGCCAGCGATCTGAAGCAAAACGCCAATATCGGCATCGAGGCGGCCGCCAACGCCCAGCGCCACGTGATGCTGATCCAAACCCGCGATCCGCTGTTGAAAAACGTCAAACTGCGCCAGGCGATCGCCGCCGCGCTCGATACCCAGCAGATTGCGCACGGCACCAGCCAGGGCATGGCGACACCGAGCAACGCGAACGTTTCCACGTCGTCGGCGTTCTACGGCGAGGTGGAAAAACAGGGCTATCACCATGATGCGGCGCGGGTCGCGGCGTTGCTGAAAGAGGCTGGTTATAAGGGCGAAACCCTGGAAATCATCGCCAATAAGCGCTCTACGGTGCCCAGCTTTGATATGGCGATCATCATTCAGGCGATGCTGCAAGCCGCCGGCATCAACGCCAAAGTCACCACCATGGAGTGGGCCACCCAACTGGAACGGTATCAGTCGGGGCGTTATCAGATGATGACCTTCACCTACTCGGCGCGTTTTCATCCCGCGCTGGCCTATGAGCAAATCGTCGGCGATAAAAACAAACAATCGCGCAAGGTATGGGACGATCCCGAGGCCATCCGCTTGACCGATCAACTGGCGCACCTGGATGACACGGCCCAGATGCAGCCGATCGTTGATCAGTTGCATAAACAGATGATTGCGCAAGTGCCGCTGATTGTGTTCTACCCCGGTTTGGACATCGTCGCCCACCGCAAGGTGATCCAGGGCTATACATCGTGGTTGGCGGCGGCGGCTCGCTTGTGGAATGTCAGCAAAACCCAATAGCTAAGGAGCACCCATGGTGCAGTTTCTGTTATCGCGCCTGTTGTCGGCGATCCCGACCTTATTGCTGGTGACGGTGCTGGTGTTCCTGCTTACCCGGCTGGTGCCGGGTGATCCGGCGCTGCTGATGCTGGGGGACATGGCCACCGAAGCCAGCCTGGCGGATTTGCGCCATAGCATGGGCCTGGATCAAACCTTGCCGCAGCAATTCCTGATCTGGTTCAGCCAGGTTCTGCACGGCGATTTCGGCCACTCGATCCAAACCGGGCAGGCGGTGTTGCCGCTGATCCTGCAACGTTTCGGTGTGACCCTGAGCGTGGTGCTGGCGGCAATTATCATCGCTTCGCTATTGGCGGTGCCGGCCGGCATGCTGGCGGCCTGGAAACAAAACTCGCGCTGGGATATCGGCCTGGTGATGTTTTCCACCTTTCTGCTGTCTATCCCCAGTTTCTGGATGGGGCTGCTGGTGTTGCTCACCTTCGGCCTGAGCCTGGGTTGGTTGCCGGTGGTGGGGTATGTCTCGGTGGCGGATAACCTGCAGTTGGGGGTGCTGTATCTGTTGATGCCGGTGCTGACCCTGGTGCTGGTGGAGATGGGGGCGCTGGTGCGCATGATGCGCGCCAGCACCCTGGAGGTGTTGCGCCTGGACTATGTGACCCACGCCCGCGCCAAGGGCTTGCCGGAGCGGCGGGTGCTGGCGCGCCATGTGTTTCCCAATGCTTTCGGCCCCACCTGGACGCTGATCGGCTTAACCCTGGGCAATCTGTTGAGCGGGGTGGCGGTTACCGAAACGGTCTTCAGCCTGCCGGGGCTTGGGCGCCTGTTGGTGGACGCCATCTACGCGCGCGATTATCCGGTGATCCAGGGCTGCATGCTGTTTATCGCCGCGCTGTATGTGCTGACCAATCTGCTGATTGACGCGCTGTATCCGCTGTTTAACCCGAGGGTGACCGCCTGATGAAACGACAAACCGCCATTGCGCCCAATGCCTGGCTGGGGGCGGTGCTGATTGGCTTGATAGTCATGGCCGGCGTGTTGGGCTTCCTGTGGACGCCTTACGATCCGGGCAGTATCAATATTCTGGCGCGCCTGCATGGGCCGGATGCGCAACACTGGTTCGGCACCGACGAATATGGCCGCGATGTTCTGAGCCGCCTGCTGGCCGGCGCCAGCGCCAGCCTGACGATCTCATTGGTGACGGTGGCGTTTGCGCTGACCATCGGCATCTTTCTGGGGCTGGTCAGCGGCTATCTGCGCGGCGCAATCGATCGTCTGATCATGATGGTGACCGATACCCTGCTGGCGTTTCCCGGCATTCTGCTGGCGCTGGGGCTGCTGAGTATCCTGGGCAATAACCGCTACGGCATTATCCTGGCGTTGGGGCTGGCCTATACCCCGTCGGTGGTGCGTATGGTGCGCGGCACGGTGATGGCGCTGCGTGAGGCTGACTTCGTGGCCGCCGCCCGCGTGATGGGCCACAGTGAAACGACCATTCTGCGCCGGCATATCATGCCCAATTGCATCGCGCCGTTGACGGTACTGGCCACCTCGATGCTCGGCTGGGTGTTGATCTCTGAAAGCGCGCTGTCGTTCCTCGGCCTGGGCGTGCCGCCGCCGGAGCCGACCTGGGGCAATATGCTGGCCGCCAGCCGCAGCTATCTGGCGCAGGCGCCGTGGCTGGCGTTGTTGCCGGGAGCCTGTATTTCTCTGGCGCTGTTGGGCGTCAATTTATTGGGCGATGCCCTGCGTGATTATCTCGATCCGAGGATGCAATGATGACAAGCCAAGTGATGCCGTTGTTGCAGGTGGATAACCTGCGGGTGACGGTCAACGGCCAGGATGTGGTGAAGGGGATTTCGTTCACCGTGGCGGAGCGGGAGATCTTGGCCGTGGTAGGGGAATCGGGCAGCGGTAAAACCCTGGCGATGCGTGCCCTGATGCAATTGTTGCCTGCCGGCGTAGATTTTCAGGCCGGCGCTATCCAGTTCGCCGGCCGCGATTTGCGCCGGCTAAGCGCGCTCGAGCTGCGCAAACTGCGCGGCGCCGGCATCGGCATGGTGTTTCAGGAACCGATGACCTCGCTCAACCCGGCGATGACCATCGGCAGGCAATTAGATGAAGGGCTGGCGCTGCATACTGCATTGCCCCCGCAGCAGCGGCGTGCGCGGATCATCGCGATGCTGGAGCGGGTGGGGCTGGCGCAGGCGGAGCTGCTTTTGAACCGCTATCCGCACGAATTTTCCGGTGGCATGCGGCAGCGGGTGATGATCGCCTCGGTGATGTTGCTGGAACCGAAGCTGATCATCGCCGATGAGCCCACTACCGCGCTGGACGTGCTGGTGCAGCATGAAGTGATGGCACTAATGCTGTCGTTGACCGCCGAGAAAGGCAGCGCGGTGATCTTGATCAGCCATGATCTGTCGATGGTGGCTCATTATGCGTCGCGCATTATGGTGATGGAGCAGGGAGAACTGGTGGAGCAAAACGCCAGCCGGCAACTGTTGGCTAAGCCGCAGCACCCTTATACTTGCCGCCTGCTGGCCGCGTTGCCAGTGCGTAAAGCGGCGCCGGATCGGCGAAAACTGCTGGCGGCGGAGAGCGTGATTGCGCTGCATAATGTGGATATCGTTTATCGCGGCCGCCGCGCCTGGTTCAAGCCTGCCCAGGTGACCCATGCGGTGCAGGGGGTGAGTTTCAACGTTCGGGCCGGCGAAACCGTGGCGTTGGTGGGGGCCAGCGGTTCGGGCAAAACCACCATTGGCAAACTGATCGCCGGCATGGTGCCGGCGGCGGCGGGCATTTTAAGCTTTCGCGGCACGGTTGTGGCGCAGGCCAGTAAACGGCAGCGGGACGAATGGCGGCGCGAATGCCAAATCATTCAGCAGGATCCGTTCTCGTCTCTCGATCCACGCATGCGTATCGCTGCGATTCTGGCCGAGCCATTGCTGCTGGATGCGGCCATTACCCGCAAGGCGCGCGAACAACGGGTGCGTGAGATGCTGCAAGAAGTGGGGCTGGGCGAGCATTTTTTGACGCGCTATCCGCATCAGCTTTCCGGCGGGCAACGGCAGCGGGTGGCGATCGCCCGTGCCATTATTCGCCGGCCCGCGTTTATCATCGCCGATGAGCCAACCTCGGCGCTGGACATGACGGTGCAAAAGCAGATCCTGCAGTTGTTGAAGCGGCTACAGGAAAACTACGGCTTTGCCTGCCTGTTCATCACCCATGATTTAGGCGCGGTGGAGCAAATCGCCGATCGCATTTTGGTGATGGAGCAAGGGCGGCTGGTGGAAAGCGGCTGGAGCGATGACGTGCTGGACGCGCCGCGCCATCCTTATACGCAACGCTTGCTGAACTGTTTGCCGATGCTGAAGCCGCTGGCGGGCGGCGGTTATCAACTGCAGCAGCAACCGGCCGGCATGGGCGGGAAATAGCCTGCCGCCGGTTTAGCGTTCGTTTTGGCTGATGATGGCAAGGCGCGCGCGATACCCATTGCGGATGTGTTGGCAGACGGCCTCTTGCGCGGCGGGCGTCGACTATCGCAATGCCTCCTGGCCTTGGTTGTCGTTTAATTAAGGACATAAAATTCCGTACACCAAGGAACTACAGCCTACTTTTTCTTTAATCCTGCAATTCATATCGTTAGGGCATCCCGTTTTTTTGAGGAACTTGCCATGACGAATTTCACTGATTCACTGCGCAGAGGCGTTCCGCCCGAGCAGCTATCCAGCAGCGTTCACACCGTGGTGCAGCAGGCAGTTGACGAACAGCGGTTGGTCGGCGCTGTCATTCTGATTGCCCGCAATGGCGAGTTGATCCACCAGCAAGCGGCCGGTTTTGCCGACCGCGAAAGTGCGCGGCCGATGGCCCTGGATGCGGTATTCCGGCTGGCTTCTGTCAGCAAGCCCATCGTCTCCACCGCTGCGCTTGTGCTGGTGGCACAGGGCAAAATCGGCCTTGACGATCCTATCGCAAGCTGGCTGCCCGCGTTTCAGCCCCACCTGGCTGACGGCCGCCCGGCCCGTATCACCGTGCGGCAGTTGCTTAGCCACACCGCTGGCCTTGGCTACCGATTTTTTGAGGCCGATGCGCATGGCCCCTATGCGCGAGCTGGTGTGTCGGACGGTATGGATGCCGCGGGCATCAGCCTGGCGGAGAATTTGCATCGCCTTGGCCGCGAACCGTTGCTGTATGAGCCGGGCACCGCCTGGGGCTATTCACTGGCGACCGACGTGCTGGGAGCGCTGATCGCGCGTATCCATGGCACGCCGTTGGATGAGGCGGTGCGCCGGTTGGTGACAGACCCATTGGGCATGGCCGATACCGGCTTTGTCGCTCGCGATCCGCAGCGTGTGCCCACCGCCTATGTGAACGATACCCCACAACCTCACCGGCTGGCAGAAAGCGAGACGGTTTCGGCTTTCGAAGGCGCGGTTGGGATCGCCTACAGCCCGGCCCGCATCTTCGATCCGCAGGCCTTTCCCTCTGGCGGGGCCGGCATGGCGGGCAGCGCCGGGGATTTTCTGTGCCTTCTGGAAGCCTTACGCCAGGGCGGTAGCGGGCTGCTGCCCAACGAACTGGTGGAAGAAATGGGGCGCGATCAGACCGGCGGATTGGAACTGCCCGATGCGCCTGGCTTCGGTTTCGGTCTGGGCTTTTCTGTATTACGCGATCCTGCTCTTGCGGCTTCGCCGGAATCGGCAGGCACCTGGCGTTGGGGTGGTGCCTACGGCCATTCCTGGTTTGTGGATCGGGCGCAGGGCCTTAGCGTTGTCGCTTTCACCAACACGCTGTATGAAGGTATAAGCGGCCGTTTTGTAACGGATTTGCGCGACGCGGTTTACGGCGCGCTGGAGGTGCAATGATGGCAAACGCTTCCCGCATGGCAGCGATGGGGTTTCGCCGCGGTTCTGCGCTATCCGAACCTCTGACTGGTGGCATCGTTGGTAACGTGGTTGTGGCGCGTTCCGTGGCGGATACGGCATGGCAAAGGCCGGATTAGGTGTTGGCTGGAATCATTGAGAGCGTCCTTCCATCGCCCAGTACGCCAATGCCGCGATGGGCAGCGCAACGCCAAAGCCGGATGCCCACGCCCAGCCGCCGTGGGCATAAGCCCAGGCGCCGATCGCCGAGCCAATTGCACCACCAATGAAGAAGGTGGTCATGTAGAGGCCATTTAACCGGGCGCGAAATTCTGCGCCCAGGGCGAAGATGGCGCGCTGGCTCAGCGTCATATTGGCCGATACCCCGAAATCGAGCACGATAGCCGCCAACACCAGTAGGCCCAGCGACCAGGACGATCCCGGCGTGGCGATGTGAGTTAGCAGGAAGCCCGCCGCTACCGCCAGCATGGACAGTGCCGTAGCCGGGCGGCTCCAGCCCCGATCGGCGACGCGGCCTGCAATGGGGGCGGCGATGGCTCCGGCAACGCCGGCGAGGGCGAATAGGGCAATCCCCCCCTGTGAGAGGCCGAACACCGGCCCGGCAAGCAACAGCGGCGTGGTTGTCCAGAACAGGCTAAAGGCCGCGAATAGCGCAGCGTGGTAAAGGGCGCGCCGGCGCAGCACGGGTGTGGCGCGCGCCAGGTGGCTCATTGATACCAACAACTGAAGGTAACGCAACCGCCCGGTGGGAAAGCGTGCCGGCAGTTGCCAGGCCAGTATGCCCGCCAGCAGCGCCATCGCTACCGCAGAGATGAAGAAGATTGTATGCCACGATGAAAGCTGAGTGATAAAGCTTGATACCGGGCGGGCCAGCATGATGCCCAGCATCAGGCCGCTCATCACGTTGCCCACGACGCGCCCACGCATTTCCGCTGGCGCCATATGTGCGGCATAGGGCACCAGCACCTGCACCGCTACGGTTCCAACGCCGATACCCAAGGCCGATAGCAGGAAGGGCAGTGGATGGGTGGATAGCCCTGCGCCCAGCAGCGCCAGCGTGGCAATGCCTAATAATGCCAATGTCAGCCTGCGATTTTCGACCAGATCGCCCAAAGGCACGATCAACAGCAAGCCGAGGCCGTAGCCAATCTGCGTCAGCGTTACGATCAGCCCGGTTGCTTCGCCTGACATTCCGAGTGCGGCACCGATCGGCCCGGCCAGCGGCTGGGCATAGTAGATATTGGCGGCAATCAGGCCGCAGGCAGTTGCCAATAGCAGGAGCAGCCAGGGGGAAACCGTCTGGGGCGGGTTCACTGCCGCTTTGGGGGACGCTGGAATGTTCATCGGAACCTCTTCAATAAGGGAATATTTATTTCCTAAATGGGTAAAAAAATCAGCCCAACAATTTCAGCGCAGCATCGGCCACCGCCTGCATCTCCTGCTTGCTGCGGCCAGCCTTGCCGATGACGCGCATGCCTTGCAGCACGCACAGCATCAAGCGAGCCGTGGTCTGATAGTCCAGCGCTGTGGGAATCGAGCCATCGGATTGGCCCTGTTGGATCAGTTCGCTGAGCAGTGCTTCACTTCTTTCCAGCGAACCTGTGACACGTTGTGCAATTTCGTCATCGAAGGTAGCCAATTCGGCCGCACCACCCACCACCAAACAGCCTAACTGCCCTTGTGCACCGTAGGATGATGCGGCGAAGAAATTCAGGGTATTGCGTAACCGCTCACGGCCATTGCGCCCTTGGTTAATTGCGGCACGCAACTGCGTATCGCGCACCGTCTTGTAGCGATCAAATGCCGCAAGGAATACCGCCCGTTTGTCCTTGAACGCCTTGTAGACGCTACCGGAAGCCAGTTCCATCGCCGAGGTCAGATCGGCAATAGAGGTGGCATGGTAGCCACGCGCACAGAACACCCGCACGGCTTTATCCAGCGCATCGTCCATATTGAACTCGCGCGGCCGGCCGCGGCTGCGGGAGGGGCGGTTTGGCAGATGACCAGTAGCAGACATATGCGTTTTCCTAAATTAGGGAATGATATTTTCCTAATTTAACACGAAATCAGCTTTGCACAAGTCAATGACGGGTTGCTCACTGGGTTAATCGTTCCATGCTTACTGTTTGCTTAGGGGGGGGGAATGGCATAAATCCTTAGTGTTGCTTCTTTCCATTGATTATGTGATTCGTGTAGAAAGCCTTGGTATGTAGCAACTTCAACCGCTGTTGAAACGGGCCAGTCTTCGGCTAAAATCGAAGCTTCATTAGAAACCACGCGTAAGAAGTCTGCTCATCTCCGTCTTGCGGTTTAATCATTACTCTTTCTTTTCCCGCCCACTATCTATGTACTCATTTAACTACGATTCCATGAGACCTATATGAAAAAAATCCACGCAAATGCGTGGATTTTTGTGGCTTTCATGAGATTCAATGAAACCTCATGAGACAACAAATTTTATTTAGACGTTAAACAAGAAGTTCATGATATCGCCGTCTTTAACGATATAGTCTTTACCTTCTGAACGCATTTTGCCGGCTTCTTTTGCCCCTTGCTCGCCTTTGTACGTGATGAAATCTTCATAGGCGATGGTTTGGGCGCGGATAAAGCCTTTTTCAAAGTCGGTGTGGATCTTGCCAGCGGCCTGCGGTGCCGTTGCGCCAACCGGGATGGTCCAGGCGCGGACTTCTTTCACACCGGCGGTGAAATAGGTCTGCAGGTTCAGCAGTTCATAACCAGCGCGGATCACGCGGTTCAGGCCGGGTTCTTCCAGGCCGAGTTCAGCCATGAACTCGTCGCGCTCGTCGTCTTCCAGTTCGGCAATATCGGATTCCACCGCGGCGCACACGGCAACCACTACAGAACCTTCTGCCGCAGCGATTTCACGCACTTTATCCAGATACGGGTTGTTCTCAAAACCGTCTTCGTTCACGTTGGCGATGTACATGGTTGGTTTCAGCGTCAGGAAACTTAGATAGCGGATGGCGGCTTTATCTTCCGGGGTCAGATCCAACACGCGCAGCATACCGGCGTTTTCCAGGTGCGGCAGGCATTTTTCCAGTGCGGCCAGCTCGGCTTTGGCGTCTTTATCGCCGCCTTTGGCTTTCTTCTGCACACGGTGCATGGCGCGCTCGCAGGTTTCCAGATCGGAAAGAGCCAGTTCGGTATTGATAACGTCAATATCTTCCACAGGATCAACCTTGCCGGAAACGTGCACGATATTGTCATTTTCAAAGCAACGCACCACGTGGCCGATAGCTTCAGTTTCGCGGATATTGGTCAGGAACTGGTTGCCCAGGCCTTCGCCTTTGGATGCGCCTTTAACCAGGCCGGCGATGTCGACAAACTCCATCGTGGTCGGCAGGATGCGCTGGGGTTTGACGATCTCGGCCAGTTTATCCAGACGCGGATCGGGCATCGGCACCACACCGGTGTTTGGTTCAATGGTGCAGAACGGGAAGTTAGCTGCTTCAATGCCCGCTTTGGTCAACGCGTTGAACAGGGTGGATTTGCCAACGTTAGGCAGACCGACGATACCGCATTTGAATCCCATGTTTATATCACCTTAAATATCTTAACTATCAGCTAGTTAAAGTTAACCAACCGTATAAATGGCAAAATTATGGCGCCATTATACACGTAATGCGCCTTTATCTCGACTCACTGTTGCCGCCGTGCCGTTGAACACCGGTGCCGAACGGGCGTTTGCCATTGAGATATCGATCACATTTCAACATACTGGCACGCAATGTTGGCGAAACACATCTGTGCCAGGAACGCAGCGAAACGGCACTGTCACTTGAAGGCTGCTAACTTTTCTGGTTGCAGGATAACCGTCGCGTAGTGGTTAACTGATGCAGGTATGATGAATAAATTTGGGAAGTGTATGTTGAACCTAAAAAATATCAGGTTTGCTGATATTAAAAACGAAGTGTTGGCCGGTTTTGTCGTCGCGGTATCCATGGTGCCGGAAGCGGTTGGCTTTGCGTTGGTTGCCGGTTTTTCACCGATCGTTGGGCTGCATACCGCGTTTATCATCGGGTTGACCACCGCGTTATTCGGCGGCAAGCCAGGCATGGTTTCAGGAGCTGCAGGCTCGATCGTAGTGGTGCTTATGGGGTTGGCGGCGCAGCATGGCATGCAATACGTGCTGTGGGCGACCATTTTTGCCGGCATTATCCAGATCTTGATTGGCGCGTTCCGCCTAGGGAAATTTATTCGACTGGTGCCGTTGCCGGCGATCCATGGCTTCGTTAACGGGCTGGCGATCGTGATTATGTTGGCCCAACTTCATATGATCGCCGGCCAGGGGATGCTGATGTATGCGCTGGTGCTATTAGCGATATTGGTGGTGGTGCTGTTCCCTCGTTTGACCAAAGCTATCCCGTCGTCACTGGCGGCGTTGATTATCATTTCTGCGTTGGCTATCGGCTTGCATTTGAACACGCTGCGGGTCGGCGATCTGGCGGATATTTCCGGCAGCTTGCCGCACTTGGGTTTGCCGTTGGCGGCATTTAACCTAGAGATGCTGCGCGTGGTGTTGCCTTATGCCTTGGTGATTGCGCTGGTGGGCCTGATTGAATCATTGCTGACGATGACCGTGCTGGATGATATGGGCGGCAGCAAAGGCGATGGCAACCGGGAAAGTATTGCACAGGGGGCAGGCAACACCCTTTGCGGCCTGTTTGGCTGTTTTGCCGGCTGTGCGATGATTGGGCAATCGATCATCAATTTCACCTCCGGTGGCCGCGGGCGCATTTCATCCACCCTTGGTGCGCTGCTGTTGATACTCTTTGTGGTTAGCCTTTCGGCGTATATTGGCGTGATCCCGGTTGCCGCCCTGGCCGGCATTATGCTGGTGGTGTGCTATAACACCTTTGAATGGAGTTCACTGCGCCGTTTTAAACATATGCCCAAAGCCGACCGAGTTATTTTGATTGTGGTAACGGCAATTACGATTTATGCGGACCTGGCCGTGGCGGTGATAAGCGGGGTAATTATCTCTGCGTTGGTATTTGCCTGGCAGCATGCGCGTATTACGCTGCGTTCCGTGAAGCAGGAAGATGAACAGGTTATCTATTTTTTGCAGGGGCCGTTATTCTTTGGTTCGGCTACTGCCTTTGCCGAACTCTTTCGGCCGGAAAATGATCCTGCCACCGTGGTGTTGGATTTTGCGCAAACGCGCGTGTTAGATTCCAGCGGTGTAGAGGCGATTGATAAACTGACCGCCCGCTATGTGGCCGAGGGGAAAAGTATCCGCTTGCGCCACCTGAGTGAAGACTGTATTCATCTGCTCAAACTGGCCGGCCCCTTCTGCAGCCATGAGTTAGACGGGCCTAAATAAATGATACAAGCCACTTTAAGAAGTTTCTGATGCTTGGATTTTTTTCTCGGCCCTGAGGGGCCGTTGCTTATAACATTCGATTTGCTCATGGCAGCTTTTTCGTTTACCCCCAGTCATTTCTTGGAGCAAGCATCCACGCGGTATTTTTGGCGGTATATACTCGTCATACTTCAAGTTGCAGGTGTGTTGGCTTTATTACTCGGCCCATCCTTGGGCCTCGCCCCAGAGGGGCCGCTGCCGGCAGCGTTCAAATCTGCTCCCGGCAGATTTGTCGCTCACCCCAGTCACTTACTCCAGTAAGCTCCTGGGGATTCGCTGCGTCGCCGCCTTCCTGCAACTCGAATTATTTAGAGTATATATTTAATTTTAATTTGTCTTGTGGTGAAATTCATTTGCTGAATGATATATTTCCTGTTTATATTGCTTTGATGAAATAGCGATTTTTATTGATGTTTAAATTAATTGTTTGTCTTTTTATTTTCAGATAAAGTGCGGCTCATTAAATACATGTTGTGAATGGAATTCACGTGTTGGCTATATTATTGCTATTAATCTTTACTTCAATATTTGCATTCAATAAACATGCGCGCCTTGTTCGCAAACGGAGGATTATTGTGCATGGCAAGGCGCGTTATAAGCGCAATTTTTTTGGCAACAGCATAATAAAATAGAGGTATACCTGTCCTACTTTAAGCAGCAGGTGTATTGGCTTTATTACTCGGCCCATCCTTGGGCTTCACTCCATCGGCCCGGCGTTTAGCTGCCGGCTTTGAAAGTATGAAGGCGATTCATCGCTTTTGTCATGCCTTCTTGCAACAACAGCTCGGTACAACGCAAGGATTCATCAATCGCTTCATCGATGAGGGCCTGCTCGGTTGCCGGCGGTTTGCCCAGCACAAAACCCACGACTTTATTTCTGTCGCCCGGGTGGCCGATACCGATCCGCAAACGATAGAAATTGGGGTTATTGCCCAGCTTGCTCTGGATATCTTTAAGGCCGTTATGGCCGCCATTGCCGCCCCCCAGTTTCAATTTGGCAACGCCAGGCGGCAGGTCCAGTTCGTCATGCGCCACCAGGATTTCATCGGGCGCAATGCGGTAAAACGTCGCCATCGCAGCGACGGCCTTGCCGCTTAGGTTCATGAAGGTGGTTGGCACCAGCAGGCGCACATCGTTGCCGGCCAGGTTCAGGCGGGCGGTATAGCCGAAGAATTTGCTCTCTTCTTTCAGCGCCTGGTTATGGCGCCCGGCCAGGAGATCAACATACCACGCCCCGGCATTGTGCCGCGTTTGGGCATATTCAGCGCCTGGGTTAGCCAGGCCGACAATTAATTTGATACTGCTCACTGAAAATTCACTTTAGCTGGGATAGAGAAAGATAAGTAGTCTACCTTCCCGCGTCCGGAATGACAAAAGGCCGGCGCAATAGATCATTTAATTAACATTGTTAATAATTTCGCTACCAAAATAGCGCTGGGCCTGATGATCATTTTGCGCTGCTTTTGCACCCTGTGGTGATTAATACGCTGTTTACGTAAAGATTTGTCAGTGTTTATTGCCATTATGTGATCGTTAACGCAACAACGCCGCCGATAAGTTTCCTATACTCAACTCATCAAACAGGATTAATCATTCATCCCACTTTGCTGATGAAATATGTGACTCGATGGAGGTGACATATGAAACGTAAAAATGCAGACCGGTTTGGCAATATCCTCATGGGGCTTGGCCTGGTAGTGATGATTGGCGGCGTCGGGTATTCGATTATTGCCGAGGTCTCCCAATTCAATCTGCCGCAGTTTTTCTCACATGGCGCGGTTCTGAGTATTTTTGTTGGCGCCTTGCTGTGGTTGGTCGGCGCCAGGGTGAGTGGTCATGAACGGGTTGCCGATCGCTATTGGTGGGTCAAACACTTTGACAAACGCTGCCGGGATAACCAGCACCGCGCTTCGCATTAAGCGTAAGTGAAAGGGTGGGGCACCGCGTTTTTCCACTAATCCGGGCGTGAGGCTTGGGCTGATGATGAAAAACAGAAAACCCGTTGATGCAGGGCGTCAACGGGTTTTGCTTTTCTGCCGCAGGATTACGCGATAACCGGGTATGGCATGCGGCCATGCCCGGTTACGATTAATGCTCGAACATGGCAGAAATTGACTCTTCGTTGCTGATGCGGCGGATAGCTTCAGCCAGCATGCCGGAGAGGGTCAGGGTACGGACGTTTTTCAGCGCTTTGATTTCCGGTGACAGCGGAATGGTGTCACAAACAATCACTTCATCAATCACCGAGTTTTTGATGTTGTCCACGGCGCTGCCAGAGAAGATCGGGTGCGTTGCGTAGGCAAACACGCGTTTGGCGCCACGATCTTTCAACGCCTCGGCCGCTTTGCACAGGGTGCCGCCGGTATCAATCATGTCATCCACCAGCACGCAATCGCGGCCTGCAACGTCACCAATAATGTGCATCACCTGAGAAACGTTTGCGCGTGGGCGGCGTTTATCGATGATGGCCATGTCGGTATCGTTGAGCAGTTTGGCGATAGCGCGGGCGCGCACAACCCCGCCGATATCCGGTGAAACCACGATCGGGTTTTCCAGATCCTGTTGCAGCATGTCTTCCAGCAGGATAGGGCTACCAAACACGTTATCGACCGGCACATCAAAGAAGCCTTGAATCTGCTCGGCGTGCAGATCAACCGTCAGAACACGGTCGACGCCTACGCTAGAGAGGAAATCGGCAACCACTTTGGCGGTGATTGGCACACGTGCCGAACGCACACGGCGATCCTGGCGCGCGTAGCCGAAGTAAGGGATAACGGCGGTAATTCGCCCTGCGGAGGCGCGGCGCAGGGCATCGACCATAACAACCAACTCCATCAGGTTGTCATTGGTGGGTGCGCAGGTGGACTGGATGATGAAAATATCACCGCCGCGTACGTTTTCGTTGATTTGCACGCTCACTTCGCCGTCGCTAAAACGACCTACAGCGGCGTCACCAAGGCTGGTGTACAAACGGTTGGCAATACGTTGTGCTAGTTCGGGGATGGCGTTACCAGCAAAAAGCTTCATATCAGGCACGAGAAGAACCTCAGGCTTGCGTCCAGAGAAGATATTGTCATACGGCCTTCGCTAAGGGGCTGTTAGCGACGCCGGCGCAATATGCATACGGGTATGTAAAACTGCATGAAACCGCAGGCAGCGCAGTGATTACAGGGCTATATGGGGCTAGCCTTGCGCAGCGCAACGTTGGGCTACGGTTCATCGTTGCCCGGAAAGGGTGCGATGCAGCGGGGAAATGTTGACACCACGCGCTACAAAACCACGCAACCACGCCGGGGCTTGATTTAACACCTTACGGGCAGCGCACTCGGTATCGAACTCGGCAAATACACAAGCGCCTGTACCCGTCAGGCGCGACGGCGCGTATTGTAACAGCCAAGAAAGAAGCTGTTCAACCTCGCGAAAACGTTTTCTTGCGATCGGTTCGCAATCATTTGCGTACGGAGCCTGCAATAACGCCTCAAGTGGCCGGGCCGGCGTATCTCTGGTTAAATCGGCGTCGCCGAAGATAACCGGCGTGGGGATACTGACGCCAGGGTGGGCGACCAGATACCATTTTTCCGCGGGTTCGGCTGGCTGCAGTTGCTCGCCAATGCCTTCGGCAAAGGCGGCATGGCCGCGCACAAAGACCGGCACGTCAGCACCGAGCGCCTGCCCCATTTGCGCCAGTTGATCCTCACTCAACCCACATTGCCACAGCGCGTTGAGCGCCACCAGCACCGTCGCCGCATTGGATGAGCCGCCGCCCAGGCCACCGCCCATCGGCAGCACTTTTTCAATGCTGATATCCGCGCCGCACGCTGCGGTGGCGATCGCCTGTTCACGGCAATGTTGCTGTAGCAGGCGGGCGGCACGCACAATCAGGTTCTGTTCATCCGGCACGCCGACAACCGGCGTGAGCAAACGAATTTGTTGATCGGCACGTGGTTCGATGGTCAGGGTGTCGCCGTAGTCCAGAAACTGAAACAGCGTTTGCAACAGGTGATAACCGTCGGGGCGACGGCCGGTGATATAAAGAAACAGGTTTAATTTTGCCGGAGAAGGCCAGCGGTGAATCATTTGAGTGTCCAGTTATCCATTTTCAGCTTGATGCGTTGGTTCCCCTGTTGCAGCTCCAGGCGGCCCGGCAGCGAGGGCTGAACCTCGGAGTTGTAGTCCTGATAGTCCACAACCCAGCTTTGATCGCCCTGGCGGTAGGTCAGCTTGCTGAGCCGATACTGGCTGTCCAACGTGAAATCGGTCGCGTCGCCCGGCAAGCCCAGCATCCATTGGCGCAAGTTGTCCAGCGGGATCGTCATACCGGAAAGTTTGCGGATCATCTCTTCGGCGTTGTCGCCCACGTAGCGTTTGCCGTTGCTGTCGGTGAGCTGCACCACGTTTTGCTGCACATTCAGTTCCAGCACGCTGCTGCCAACCGGGGTCGTGAGCAGCAGGCGATAGCGCTCAGGTGAGAACTGCTGCAGGAAAAAGCGCGCGTACTGCCGTTTTTCATCGGAAAGATAGGCGAAAGCACCACGAGTTTGGTATTGACTGATTTGCTGTACCGCCTGCTCATGGGCGCGCCATTGCGGGGAGGTAGGGCTGGTCGCCGGCCCGCTGGGTTTGGTGGTGGTACAGGCCGCCAGCACCAGGCTGGCCAGCGGGATTAGGCGAAGCAAATTGACTTTGCGAATTGGCATAACGTTTTATCGTCCTTTTTCCTTGCTGCGCCCACGTAAAGAGGGAATGTGCAGCGTCAATAACAGATCACCAAAGGTGCTCATAAGGGCAACGTGCTGCCCCAGCGGCGGGGCTGCCTCTAGGGTAACACAATCACCTTACGCTGCATTGCATGGCGCCATAACATCCTGCTGTCTTAATTTTGTGGTAATGCTGTGACCGTAGCAAGCCAGCATGGGCGCGCAGCGATTTTTGCCGCTTTCTTTCGCTGTAACATTTGGTTACTATCAGGCCATAATTTCTTTACGCACAGAAAATAGGTGGAATAGTGGAAAACCGATATGCACCGGTACAGATTCGCCTGCATTGGTGGGTGTTTATCCTGCTAGTGATCACCTGCGCGACCATCGAATTGCGCACCATGGCAGAGATTGGCACCGGGCCATGGTATGTTTTGGTCGTCACCCATTTTAGCTGCGGGGTGGTGGTTTTCTTTCTGATGATCTTCCGTCTGATCCTGCGCCACCGTTATCCCACCCCGGCGATTGTCCCTCCTCCGCCGAAATGGCAAGCCGCCGCGGCCAGCACGGCCCATATTTTGATTTATCTGCTGTTGTTCACGCTGCCGATTTTGGGCGTCTATTCCCGTTATATCGGCGGCAGGGAATGGTTCCTGTTTGGTATCCCAATGCCGTTTGCCGAGCCGGCCGACAGGGGCGCTGCCCGTGCGGTTATCGGCTGGCATAAAACGCTGGCGAATCTGGGGTATTGGCTGATCGGCTTACATGCGGCGGCGGCCTTGTTCCACCACTATCTTGTCAAAGACAACACCTTGCTGCGCATGATGCCGTTTCGCAAGAGGGATTGACGCCGGCAGTCGTGTGCCCTTGCCGTTGCGTGGGGCGCACCGCCGTTTCCCTTTAGGGGGCGTATTTTGGCGTTTTGTGACGGCGTCACTTTTATTTGGGCGATTAATGCTCCACAAAAACCATATGTAACCTATTGATATATGGCTATGTTAGCGTCTGAATTTCAGATGCCGGATAAATTTCAGGCGCCGCAGGCGTAATTTCATACTGCGTTGATATTAATCGGTAATTTTTGATTACTGTGGCCTATGCCAGTGATTGAACGGAATATGCGGTTGTTACTTTAATTGATCCAGCTCATCAAGTAGAATGCCGTTCAACGAGAACCCGTACCAAGATAAGTATTACTCGAAGCAATGAGCCTGCTCGCGTTAGGTATTAATCACAAGACCGCTCCGGTTTCTCTACGAGAACGTGTTGCCTTCTCCTCAGAGTCAATCGAAAAAGCGCTAAATAGCCTGCTCCAACAGCCGTTGGTGCAGGGCGGTGTTGTGTTGTCTACCTGTAACCGCACGGAGCTCTACCTTAGCGTTGAGCAACAGGAACATATCCACGAGCAACTGGTGGCCTGGCTGTGCGAATATCATCAGTTGCGCCCGGAAGACGTGCGTAAAAGCCTGTACTGGCACCACGGCAATGACGCCGTCAGCCATTTGATGCGCGTCGCCAGCGGCCTGGACTCTCTGGTGCTGGGCGAACCTCAAATTCTTGGCCAGGTGAAAAAAGCCTTCGCCGATTCCCAACGCGGGCAGTCGCTTTCCGGTGAGCTGGAGCGGCTGTTTCAAAAATCGTTTTCTGTCGCCAAACGCATACGCACCGAAACCGAGATCGGCGCCAGCGCGGTGTCGGTGGCCTTTGCGGCCTGCACCCTGGCACGGCAGATCTTCGAATCCCTGGCCGAGTTGAACGTCTTGCTGGTCGGCGCGGGTGAAACCATCGAACTGGTGGCGCGCCACCTGCGGGAGCATAAAGTTCAGCATATGATTATTGCCAACCGTACCCGTGAACGGGCGCAGCAGCTGGCGGAAGAGGTGGGCGGCGAAGTGATCACGCTGCCGGAAATCGACGAACGCCTGGCCGATGCGGATATTGTCATCAGTTCCACCGCCAGCCCGCTGCCGATTATCGGCAAGGGCATGGTGGAGCGGGCGCTGAAAGCGCGCCGCAACCAGCCGATGCTGCTGGTGGATATCGCCGTGCCGCGCGACATCGAACCGGAAGCCGGCAAGCTGGCCAACGCCTACCTCTACAGCGTTGACGATCTGCAGGCCATTATTCAGAACAACCTGGCGCAGCGCAAAGCCGCCGCGGTGCAGGCTGAAACCATCGTTCAGCAGGAAAGCTCCAACTTTATGGCTTGGCTGCGCTCGCAAGGCGCGGTGGAGACCATCCGTGACTACCGTTCCCAGGCCGATCACATCCGCACGGAAATGGAGGCAAAAGCGCTGGCCGCGATTGCCCAGGGCGCGAGCGTCGAGCAGGTTATTCACGAACTGGCCTATAAACTGACCAACCGCCTTATTCATGCCCCTACCAAATCCCTCCAGCAGGCCGCTATTGACGGCGATGTGGAGCGGTTGCAAATTTTACGCGACAGCCTTGGGCTGGATCAGCATTAGTTTTCTTTATTATTAACAAGGTTTAATACCACGCATGAAGCCTTCTATTGTTGCCAAACTGGAAGCGTTACAAGAACGCCATGAAGAAGTTCAGGCTTTGCTTGGCGATGCCGGCGTGATCGCCGATCAGGAACGTTTTCGCGCGCTGTCGCGTGAGTATGCGCAACTGACCGATGTGAGCCGCTGTTTCCTTGAATGGCGCCAGGTTCAGGACGATCTGGCAACGGCCGAAATGATGCTGGACGATCTGGAAATGCGCGAGATGGCGCAGGAAGAACTTAAGCAGGCCAAAGCGGCCAGCGAAACGCTGGAGCAAGAGCTGCAAGTGCTGCTGCTGCCGAAGGATCCCGATGATGAGCGCGGTTGCTTCCTGGAAGTGCGCGCCGGCACCGGCGGCGATGAGGCCGCGTTGTTTGCCGGCGATCTGTTCCGCATGTACAGCCGCTATGCGGAAGCGCGCCGCTGGCGGGTGGAGATCATGAGCGCCAGCGAAGGCGAACACGGCGGTTATAAAGAAGTGATCGCCAAAGTCTCCGGCGACGGGGTGTACGGCCAACTGAAGTTTGAATCCGGCGGCCACCGCGTGCAGCGTGTGCCGGAAACGGAATCGCAGGGCCGTATCCACACCTCTGCCTGCACGGTTGCGGTGATGCCGGAAGTGCCGGAAGCCGAATTGCCGGAAATCAACCCGGGTGATTTGAAGATCGACACCTTCCGTTCCTCGGGCGCGGGCGGCCAGCACGTTAACACCACCGATTCTGCGATCCGCATTACCCACTTGCCGACCGGTATTGTCGTCGAGTGTCAGGACGAGCGTTCGCAGCACAAGAACAAAGCCAAAGCGATGTCGGTGCTGGGTGCGCGCATCCGTGCGGCGGAAATGGCCAAGCGCCATCAAGAAGAGGCGTCGACCCGCCGCAACCTGCTGGGCAGCGGCGATCGTTCCGATCGCAACCGCACCTATAACTTCCCGCAGGGGCGGGTCACCGATCACCGCATCAACCTCACGCTTTACCGCCTTGATGAGGTGATGGAAGGCAAGCTCGATATGCTGATCCAGCCGATTGTGCAGGAATACCAGGCCGATCAGCTTGCTGCGCTCGCCGCCGAGCCCGAATAATGGATTATCAGTCCTGGCTGCGGGCGGCGGCGGCCCGGCTGGCGCAAAGCGGCAGCGCTAAGCGTGATGCGGAAATTCTGCTGGGCTTTGTGACCGGCCGCGCCAGAACCTTCCTGTTTGCCTTTGGCGAAACGTTATTAACGGCGCAACAGCTTGAACAGTTGGAAACGCTGCTGGCGCGGCGCGAGCGCGGCGAGCCGGTGGCCTATCTGGTTGGCGAACGCGAGTTCTGGTCGTTGCCGCTGTCTGTTTCACCCGCCACCCTGATCCCGCGCCCGGATACCGAATGCCTGGTTGAGTTGGCGCTGGCGTGCTTGCCATCATCCCCTTGCCCTCTGCTCGATCTGGGCACCGGCACTGGCGCAATTGCGCTGGCGTTAGCCTGCGAGCGCAAAGACTGTGCGATTACCGGCGTTGATCTGCAACCCGCTGCGGTGGCGCTGGCCCAGCATAATGCGCGTAAATTGGCGATCGCGAACGCCACTTTCCTGCAGGGCAGTTGGTTTGCTCCGGTCAGCGGCCAGCGTTTTGCGCTGATCGCCAGCAACCCTCCGTATATTGATGCGGCCGATCCGCACCTGGCACAGGGCGATGTGCGCTTTGAGCCCAGCAGCGCGCTGGTGGCGCCGGAGCAGGGGCTGGCCGATCTGGCCGCCATCGTGCGCCAGGCCCCAGGCTACCTGTTGCCGCAGGGCTGGCTTTTGCTGGAGCACGGTTGGCAGCAGGGGGAGCCGGTGCGTGAACTGTTGCTGGCCGCGGGTTTTGGCGCAGTGGCTACCCATCGGGACTATGGCGGCAATGAACGCGTCACGTTAGGCCAGTGGGCCGGCAGCGGGAAATAATTCTAATTCTATCAGGGAGCAATGAATGACTGCATACATGGTATTGAAACATCTCCATTTGCTCACGGTGGCGATCAGCATCACCCTGTTCGTGTTGCGTTTTGTCTGGCAGTGGCGTGGCTCGGCGATGAGCAGCAAGCGCTGGGTAAAGATTGCGCCGCATATTAATGATACCGTGCTGTTTATCAGCGGTATCTCACTGGTGATCACGTTTAAATTTTATCCGCTGTTAGGCATGGACTCATGGCTGACCGAGAAGCTGTTTGGCGTTATTATCTATATCTTGCTTGGTTATATCGCGTTAGGCAGAAGAACAAAGAGCCAGAATGTGCGCACCGTGGCATTTATACTGGCCCTGGGCTGTTTGTACCTTATTATTAAACTGGCCACGACGAAGATACCGTTTCTGATGGGATACCTATGAGTAGCATCGCTGATTTTGAATTTAACGCTTCACCGTTGAGTGATGGCGTCATCCTGGTTTCGCAAGCCATACGGCAGGATTTCCCCACCGCGGAAGTGCAGCGCAGGCTACAGCAACTGGTGGAAGAGGCGCGTGTGGCGATCCCGGAACACCTGAGCCAGGAACAGCAGATGGATGCGCTGATTGCACTGTTCTATAAAACATGGGGTTTCGGTGGGGCCAGCGGCGTGTATCGTTTGTCCGATGCCATCTGGCTCGATAAGGTGCTTGAAGCCCGGCAGGGCACACCGGTATCGCTGGGGACGATTTTCCTGCACATTGCCCACCAGCTTGATTTGCCGCTGATGCCGGTGATTTTCCCCACTCAACTGATCATGCGCGCCGATTGGCTGGATGACGAAATGTGGCTGATCAACCCGTTGAACGGTGAAACGCTCAGCGAGCATACGCTCGAAGTGTGGATCAAGGGCAATCTGGGGTTGGGCGCGGAGCTTGAAGACGACGATCTGGACGAATCCGAGAATATTATGGTGGTGCGCAAGATGCTTGATACGCTGAAAGCGGCCCTGATGGAAGAAAAACAGATGGAAATGGCGCTGCGCGCCAGCCAAACGGTGCTGTGTTTTGATCCGGACGATCCCTACGAAATCCGCGATCGCGGCCTGATTTTTGCCCAGTTGGATTGCAACCACGCCGCCATTTCCGATCTTAACTATTTTGTTGAACAGTGCCCGGAAGATCCGGTCAGCGAAGTGATCAAAGTGCAAATCCACGCGATTGAGCCGAAACAGGTTACTTTGCACTGAAGACAACCCCTTTATCCTTACCCCTTACACATAGGTGCCTGCATGAAACAGAAAGTGGTTAGCATTGGTGACATCAACGTAGCGAACGATTTGCCGTTTGTACTGTTTGGCGGTATGAATGTGCTGGAATCGCGCGATTTGGCGATGCGCATCTGCGAACACTATGTCACCGTAACGCAAAAACTGGGTATTCCATACGTTTTCAAAGCCTCGTTTGACAAGGCCAACCGCTCTTCCATCCACTCCTACCGCGGCCCGGGGCTGGAAGAGGGGATGCGTATTTTTGAAGAGATCAAAAAGGCCTTTGGCGTGAAAGTGATCACCGACGTCCATGAACCGGCTCAGGCGCAGCCAGTGGCCGAAGTGGTGGATGTGATCCAACTGCCGGCATTTTTGGCGCGGCAGACCGATCTGGTTGAAGCGATGGCGAAAACCGGCGCGGTGATCAACGTGAAAAAACCGCAGTTCGTCAGCCCAGGGCAAATGGGCAATATCGTTGAGAAATTCAAGGAAGGCGGTAACGATCAAATCATCCTGTGCGATCGCGGCAGCAACTTTGGCTATGACAACCTGGTTGTCGACATGCTGGGCATTAACGTGATGAAAAATGTCAGCGGTGGCCACCCGGTGATTTTCGACGTGACTCACGCCCTGCAAACGCGCGATCCGTTCGGTGCTGCCTCTGGCGGCCGCCGCGCGCAGGTGGCTGAACTGGCCCGTGCCGGGATGGCGGTTGGCCTGGCGGGGCTGTTTATCGAAGCACATCCGGAGCCGAACAGCGCCAAATGTGATGGCCCATCGGCACTGCCGCTGGACAAACTGGAGCCGTTCCTGGTGCAAATGAAAGCGATTGATGACCTAGTGAAGAGTTTCCCAGAGTTGGATACCAGCAACTAAGTCCGTTTTAAATCCGGCGATAAAAAGCCCGGTGCAGGTTAATCTGCGCCGGGCTTTTTGCTGTTGGGCTATCACCCGCCCAGGCGGGCCGCGTTTACTGATCTAATGCGTTTAGGGCTTCCGGCAGCGTGGCATAAAAAGCCAGTTTCCCTTCAATCGGTTGAACGCGCGCACGCGCCAGCGTTTTGAGCGGCTGGAAAGGAATGTCGGTAATAACCAGCTGTTTCCCGTCAGGCAGCGTTTCGATGAAGCGTTGCAATGCCTGCAGGCCGCCGGCATCCAGCACTGGCACTGCATCCCACTGCAGGACTATCTGGTTGTAGCTTTCGCTGCGTGTCAGCAGTTCGTTGAAGATGCGTTCGGCAGCGGCGAAGAACAGCGGCCCATTGACGCGCAACACCAGGCGGTGATGTTCTTCGCTGATCGTGCTCAGGCGCGTCATCCGTGCAATGCGGCGCATAAACAGCAGCGATGCCAACACAATCCCCACCGTAATCGCGATCACCATATCGAACAGCACGGTCAGCGTCAGGCACAGCAACATGACCAGGATGTCATCTTTCGGCGCACGGCGTAGCAGATAAACCACCTTATGCGCTTCACTCATGTTCCAGGCCACGATCAGCAGCAAGGAAGCCATGGCTGCCAGCGGTAGGTAGGAGAGCCACGGAGCCAGCACCAGCAGCGCCAGCAGCACCAATAAGGCGTGGATAACGGCAGAAATCGGCGATGTCGCGCCGGCGCGCACGTTGGCGGCCGAACGGGCGATAGCCGCAGTGGCCGTGATGCCGCCAAAAAACGGCGCGATGATATTACCGATGCCCTGGCCGAGCAGTTCGGTGTTGGAGTTGTGTTTTTTGCCGGTCATGCCGTCGAGCACCACGGCGCACAGCAGGGATTCGATCGCGCCAAGCACCGCCATCGAGAATGCTGCCGGCAGCAGGGCAGAAACTGTCTGCCAGCTCAACGCCATGTGTTTGCCATCGGCGCCGGGGATGTCCCATGGCAGAACCAACTGCGGCAGGATAGGTGGAATGCCCTGGCCGTGGGTGCCATCGGCCAGAATATAGCTAAAGCGTGAACCGATGGTGGCGACGTGGTGGTCAAACATCGCCAGTACGCCCATCACCGCCGTACCTGCCAGCAAGGCAGGCAGGTGGCCGGGAACGCGCAGGCCCAGCTTGGGCCAGTAAATCAGGACCGCTAACGTCACCACGCCAATCAGCGTATCGCCGTAATCCAGCGTGGGCAGGGCGTGCAATAACGCATAGACCTTGCCGATATAGTTTTCCGGCAGGGCGGTCAATTGCAGGCCAAAGAAGTCTTTAATCTGCATTGTCGCAATGGTGATGGCGATACCGGAAGTAAAGCCCAGCGTGACCGACAGCGGAATGTATTCAATCAGCCGGCCAAAGCGCGCCAGGCCCATGATCACCAAAAACACCCCGGAAAGCAGCGTGGCAATCAACAGGCCCGAAAGGCCAAATTGTTGCGATACCGGGAACAGGATCACCACAAAGGCGGCGGTGGGGCCGGAAACGCTAAAGCGTGAGCCGCCGATAACCGCAATCACAATCCCTGCGATGGCGGAAGTATACAGGCCGTATTGTGGAGGGACGCCACTGGCAATCGCCAGCGCCATAGCCAATGGGATGGCGATAATACCGACGGTAACGCCGGCAATGGCATCTTTTAATAAGCGATTCAGAGAATAGGATTCCCGCCAGCAGGCATCTATTAATGCGCTGAAGGGACGAATGTCGTTTATTTCGTGCGTTTTCATCTGAGGTGCAAACCAAGTCTGGAAAAGAGAACGGAATGGCGGGCCAGCTGAGGTCCGTCTCGAATAGCTGCCTATCAGCATACGCCTTTCTAACTAGTGATTTCTAGATGTATGTCAATTGGTATGCGAAATAAGATTTTCGCCACTTTTGGAATTCGCTATTTTTTTTGGGGCTATAGCCAGCATGGGATTGCGGCAGGTAACTATTTTGTTACCTCTGCTTTTGTGGGTTAACACGCCGTTGGGTGGGATAAGCCGAGAAAGTGCATGCCACTTGCGGCGGGCTGTGGAACAGCCCAGGCGTCAGGCGGATCGCCGGGCACGCGTTTGGATTGCAGGCCGTCATACTTTTGTTTTTTCGCGCGGCTATGTTATCTGGGCGGCAAGGCCGCTGCGGCGGTATGCCACAGGCGCTAGATGGGTAAGGGGCATACGTTTTTATTGCAACGTATCGTCAATATTTATGCGGCTTTCCCTGCTATCCTGCCGAATAACGGCTATCCTGAACGCTGCCTATAGCAAATTCGCCAGGTAATAACGTTGCGCTGCTGACTTATTACCTGGCTTAACGCCCCAAGATCAATGGGGCGATAGCGCGCTCGGAACACAGAGATGCTACGACAACAATCACAAAGCACAACGTTATATCCGTGGGGCCAACCGAGAGCTTATGATTTATGATGTATTGATACCTTCTTTATATAGGGATGTGTGTATTACCTGTGCCACATTGTCGGTCAGTTATTTTGCGTTAAGTAATAAAGCCCCGTTTTCCTACCAGTCGGAGTGGTGGCGCCGCGTGTTGTTCGGCATCTTTGCCGGCGTGGCGATGATCGTACTTAGCCAGCATCGGCAGTTTTTTAGCGCCAGCATTTATTACAGTTTTGCCGCGTTGCCGATGATCCTGGTGGTGTTTTTCGGTGGGGGATTAAGCGGGCTGGTCGCTTTCTTGCTCTGTGCCGCTTTCACCGGCGGTTTGACCGTGGATAACCTGTTTACCGCTTTCATTCTTACGCTGTTGCTATTAACGCAGGTGTGGCTGAAAAGATCGAACCGCGTTTTTTACACCACGATTGGCCTGATTGCGCTGTATCGTATCGCGGTGGTCAGCAATGAGGTTGATGTCGCCGTACAGTGGCTGGACATTTTGCTGTATCAGGCGGTTTCGTTGCTTTTCCTGGCGGTTTGTTACCATGCGCTGAGCTTTAAAGAGCGCTATATCCAAACCTTTTTTGCCATGCGCGACAAAGCAACCCTGGACAGCCTGACCTATATCAATAACCGCGCCAGCGTAGATTACAAGATGATGCTGCAACACGCCCAGCGCAAGCCCTGCGGGATGCTGATTATCGATCTCGACAATTTCAAAACGGTGAATGATACCTACGGCCATGTCTCGGGCGACATGCTGCTGGCCAGCGTGGCGCGGCTGCTGCAGGATGGGGTGCGTAATGAAGACTTTGTCGGCCGCTATGGTGGGGAAGAGTTTATTGTGATCACCGCCAGCCACGATCCCAAAGTGGTTAACGCGGTGGCGGAACGCATCCGCCAGGACGTTCAGGATACGCTGTTTATCGTTGCGGAAGGCGAAGAGATCTGTATCACCTTATCGATTGGCGCTTCGCTGTATCTGCCGGGGATGGGGATAGATAAAGCGGTCGAAATTGCCGATGAAGCCTTGTACCGGGCGAAACACGCCGGCAAAAACAACGTGGCGTGCAGCCGGCTGATGCAGCTTTCAGAGTTGGTCAGTTGATACAAAAAAGCCTGAACTTGCGTTCAGGCTTTCTCTTTGAATATGGCGGTGAGGGAGGGGTTCGAACCCTCGATACGCTTTCGCGTATACACACTTTCCAGGCGTGCTCCTTCAGCCACTCGGACACCTCACCATATTGTTGCCGCAGCGGCCTGGCCGCTCTCGACGGGCGCTAATGTAGGAGAAACTGATCCCAGCGTCAACACTCTTCACGCAAATCCGTGCGCGTTTAGCTAAAGTTGCAGCAATTTGTTGGTTTCACGAGCGATTCCTCCACCGTAACGCGTACCCCCCCCGGCGGGCACCTTGCCGGGGGGGCGGTATCACCCAATAAGAGGTTTACTCTCGCTGCCAACGGGATTGCTGTTGCCCGTTGATATACAGCGTGCGCTGCTCGCTGGCCGGCAGCCGAACGTCGAGCGTGCGCCATGCCGGCTGGTAATTGCCTTCCGCCTCTAACTGTACATCAATGCGTTGATTGTCACTGGTGATTTGCCAACGCAGCCACAGCGCGTCACCCTGTTGCCAGCCGTTGGATTCGCCGTCGTCTTCAAACAGCAGGCCGTTGTCCTGGCCTTTCCCCATCGGCGGGAACAGCAGCATCTCGCGGCGATCGTCAGCCCGGTGTTCAACATGCGCAATGCGCCCGGAGAGCGGCAGCATCGCGCCGGCTCTGACCAGCAGCGGCAGCCGCTCAAGCGGTGCGTCGAGCGTGATGGTTTGCCCACCGCTGAACCACGTGCCGCTGTGAAAATCGTACCAGCCAGACGCATTGCGCGGCAGGTATACCGCGCGCTGGCGTTGGCCCGGTTCGACCACGCTGGCCACCAGCAGATCCCGCCCCAGCATAAAGTCATCGGTTTCATTAAAAGTGACGTCGTCACTTTCGTGATCCAGGAAGGTGGGGCGCAGCATCGGTTCGTCATCATGGCTGGCCTGCCACAGCAGGGTATAGAAATAGGGCAGCATGCGGTAGCGCAACGCAATAGCCGCGCGGATAGCCGGCGTGACGGCCGGGTACATCCAGGGCTCATTGACGGTATGATCGTCATTCCAGGAGTGGATGGTAAAGCGCGGGTGCATGACGCCATTTTGCACCCAGCGAACAAACAGTTCGGCATCGGGCTTGTCGCCAGAGAAGCCGCCGACGTCATGGCCCACGTTGTATAAACCGGAAAGGCTCATACCGACGCCCATGCGAGTGTTGTAGCGTAGGGTTTGCCAACTGGTGCGGTTATCGCCGCTCCAGGTTTGCACGTAACGTTGCATGCCAGCACAGCCGGAACGGGAGATCAGATAGGGGCGTTTTTCCGGCGCAAAACGCTGCTGCGCTTCCATCGAAGCGCGCATCATCAGCAACGGCATCACCGGGCGGATGTGCTTGATGGCAATCTCCTTGCCGAAACCGTGGCAGCGTGCTTCGCTGTCCCACACTTCATATTCGTTGTTGTCGTTCCAGGTGGAGTCGATGCCCATGGCCAGCAGTTGCTGTGTGACATTGTCTTGCCACCAGGCCACCGTTGCCGGGTTGGTGAAGTCAAGATGTGAGCCTTCGTCATCCCAAAAACACGAACGCTCCGGCGCGGCGTTTTGCGAATCGCGGATGAACAGGTTTTGCTCGGCGACCTGCGGATACATCGGGTGATCCTGCAGCAGGCAGGGCTTGATGTTGGCCGCCAGTTTCAACCCCGCATCATGGAACGCCTGGCTCATCACCTTCGGCTGCGGCACTTTGTCGTAATTCCAGTTGAACACGTAACGCTTATCGTTGATCGAGGTATAACCGGAAGAAAGCTGAAAGGAATCGCAGGGAATATCATGCTGTTGGCACAGCGCAATGAATTTCATCAACTGCTGCTGTGCATCGGGCGCGTCAGTATAGTGCATGGTAGAGCCGCTGTAGCCCAGGCTCCATTTGGGGCCAAACAGCGTTTTGCCCGTCAGGCGCACGAAGGTCTTGGTGACATCCAGTACCCGCGTGCCGAGGAACAAATAGTAATCCAGATCGCCGGCTTCGGCGTGGTAGCGTCGGTAGGGCTGATGATAGTTGTCCAACTCGTTGCCCAGATCAAGCCGTGTGGTGCTCAGGTTATCGTAAAACAGGCCAAAGCTGACCTCGCCGCGCCGGGTAATGGTAAAGGGCACATGCTTGTAAAGCGGATCGGTACTGGCCGCGTTGTAGCCCATGGCGTCCAGGTTACGGAACTCAAAGCGGCGGCCGGCGCGGTTAAGATCCCCGGCCTTTTCCCCCAGCCCATAATAGCGCTCCTGCGGGTAGCGGCGCTGGTAGTGTTCCACACCGTCGCCAAACGGGTTGAGTAGATAGGCGCTGGTGGGCCGATCGGCGGCCAGCGGTTGCCATATACCTTGTTGATCGCGATATTCCCACTCCAGCCACAGCGGCTGGTGTAGGGTGACGCGCAGTTTTTCACTGCTCAGGCGCAATTCATTGCCCAACGGTTCCAGTTCAAAGCCCGGCAGGCTGAACCCTGCGCAGCTTTCACGTGGGCGCCCCTCCCAGGGAACATCCTGCTGCGGTGCGATGCTCCAGGTGCGATCCAGCGCCAGTTCGCCCTGGCGTTTGATCAGCACACGGAACATATCCGCTTCCAGCACGTAAATACGGAACAGGTGCTGCCCATCCACTTTCAGTTCGGCAAACTCGGCGGTGTGCTGATTCAGTACCCAGTGTTTCAACATTTTCATAAACGATTACCCCAACAACTCAGACAATTAAACGTTGCGCGCTTTGCTGCGGCGCTCGGCGATGAAGGCGATCAGGAACACGGCGCCGATCAAGTCAAAGAACCCCATCGCGATAAATAGCGGGTTATAGCCGATGGTATCGGCCGTCAGCCCGATCAGCAGCGAGAACAGGAAGCTGGCAATCCAGGCAAAGGAGCCGCGCATGCCGTTCACCGTCGCCATTTGGCCCTTATCAAAGGATTCCACCACCAGGGCGCTGAGCATGCAGGAGATCACCTGGTGGCCAAAGCCGCCAATGGAGATCAGCAAAATGGTGATGTAGGGATCGCGGGTGAGCGCCACCAGCGCCAGGGAAATCATCAAAAATGCGCCGGTCACCGAACTGGCGACAATCGAGTTAACCCGTGATCCATTGAAAAATCTGCCGTACAGCCGAGTTAAATAACCGCTGGCGACGCTGCCCAGATCGGCGGCCAGGAACGGCAGCCAGGCGAACATGGCGATCTGTTTAAGATCCATACCGCGTTCGTTGGCCAGATACAGCGGTACCCAGAAGCTGAGTACCGCCCAGGCCGGTTCTGCCATAAAGGCGGGAATGGCGATGCCGTAAAAACGTTTGTTTTTGCATACCGTCTTCAACGCGGTGAAAAAGGGGAGTTTGACCGGTTCCGGTTCGTTATCCTGTTTGATGTATTCCAGTTCGCGGCGGCTCAGGTTGGGGTGCTTTTCCGGGCTGTGGTAGAACAGCCACCACAAGACCACCCAGCACATGGCCAGCAGGCCGGAGAACAGGAAGGCGCCTTGCCAGCCAAAGTTGATATGCGCGACCACGATAATCGGCGGAGCCAGCATGGCGCCGATGGAAAAGCCGACGCCGGCCCAGCCAGCGGCAATCGGGCGCTCTTTTTTCGGGAACCAGTCGCCCAGGGTTTTGGCGTTGGCCGGTGTCGCTGCGGCTTCAGCTGCGCCCATAAAGAAGCGCAGCACGGCCAGTTGGAACCAACTGCCGGCGCCGGCATGCAGCATACACATCAGCGCCCAGATACTGGCGCAAATCAGAAAGCCGAGCTTGAGCCCGATAACATCGATCAGCCAACCACACAGCGGTTGAAAAAGGGTATAGGCCAATTGAAAGGCGCCCACCACCCAGGAGTATTGTTCAGTTGTCATCCCCAGGCTGTCTTTCAGCTCCGGGGCCAGAATGCCCAGTGAGTTACGCGTAATATAGTTTACCGTTACCCCCAGCAGGAAAAGGCTCAGTATCCACCAACGTAAGTTGCTGATTTTGCGTTTTTCCTGCGTTGTAACCGCAGCATTATCAATATTGAGATTCACCGTCATATCCTCATTTTCTAGCCGCTGAATGGTGGCCCTGGCATTGGAACCCACCGTATTTGGCTGCGTGATGATCCTTAATCGCTACAGAGCCGGCACTGTGGCGCATCTTTTTTTATCTCTAGATTCAGTCAATTAGATGGCCCTAATTGAAATACCAGTTATGTAAATTGGTTTACCAATTCAGAGTAGATGAGTTGAAAACGTGGTGATACGCACTTTTTTGCAAGTTTTTTCATGGCAGACTGCGGCGGTGTGGAAAAGAGCGGGAAATGCTTATTACCGTAGTTTTTTTGCCGTGAAAACTTTGTCATTTTCAAACTTGAACTGGATCACAAAATGAACGGAAAGTTAAAAATCAAAGAGATCGCCCTGCAAACTGGGCTTTCGATCAGTACCGTTTCCCGCGTGTTGTCAGGCAAAGCCAATTCCAGCGACAAGGCCAGAAGCAAGGTATTGGCCTGCGCGCGGCAACTGGGCGTATTGGATGAATTGGCTGATGGCCGGCTGCTGCTGAATGGGGTGATGATTTTTGCGCCGGCGCGGGCTTTTGATGCGCGCACCGACGTTTTTTACTACCAGGTGATCCAGGGGATCCTCACCGCGCTGCGTTCCTATGAGGTGCGGGTGCGCTATTGCGCGTTAGAAGAGTACGACAGCGACGCGGCGCTATTTATGGAGAAAACGCGCGATCCGCAGACGGAAGCGGTACTGATGATTGGCATCGACGACAGCTACATCCATGCGTTGGCGGCCGATTTGGGCAAGCCCTGTGTGCTGATTAACTGCCGCGATCGCAAGATGCGTTTACCCAGCGTGGCACCGGATCACCCGGCGATCGGCGAGGCGGCCGCCGGCTATTTGCATGAGTTGGGGCACCATCACATCCTGAGCCTGCTTTGCCTGCGGCGCTACACCATGGAGCATCGGCTGCAGGGCATTAAAGCGGCGATGAAGGCCCATAACCTGGCGTTTGACGAGCAGCGCCATCTGCTGCCGGTCGCTGGGTTCAGCGCCGCCGAAAGCTATCAGGCGGTGAGCGAATTTTTGCGCGGCTGCCCGCAGGAGGAGCGGCCCACGGCCCTGTTGGCCGGTGGCGACTTTATCGCCGCCGGCGCGGCGGCGGCGTTGCAGGATGCCGGGCTGCGCGTGCCGCAGGATATCTCGCTGATGAGCATGGATGGCTTTAATTCACCGCTGATTCATGACATTCCGCTGACCGCGCTGCACGTTCCGCGTGAAGAACTCGGGGAAGAAGCGGTGCGTATGTTGCAGCGCCGCGTTATCAGCCCCACACAGCCCAGCGGGAATCTGTTGCTGCATGGCGCGCTGGCGGTGGGGAAATCCGTTAAGCGCATTCGAGCCGATCACGCGCATACCCCGGTCAATGAAGAAGGGTTGTATGACTAAGTGGCTAAAACGCGATCTTTGTCACAGATAAAGCGGGTTGCGACGGCCGTACCGTGGTGCCCGCGTTATTTTGGTTGACTAACATTTTTCAATGGTTGAGTATCTTCGCTAAATTGGTTGACCAATGTTGCAATCCGAATGTCCGCCGGCCACGGCGGGGGATAGTACCGGGCAACCGCCACCGTTAACTCCCTTTTTTGCCGGCTGCCAAACGGCGGCGCAATCAGAAAGGGAAGGCGATCACCATTATTGTGAGGTATTCAGCATGAAGCAGACCTGGCGTTGGTATGGACCGAACGATCCCGTTAGCCTGGCCGATGCCCGGCAGGCAGGGGCCACCGGCATTGTCACTGCGCTGCACCATATCCCGAACGGGGAAGTCTGGCCGGTGGACGAGATCCGCAAGCGCAAGGCTGAGGTGGAAGCGGCTGGGATGGAGTGGGCCGTGGTAGAGAGCGTGCCGATCCATGAAGAGATAAAGACGCAGTCCGGGCAGTATGAGCGCTGGATCGCCAATTACCAGCAAACGCTGCGCAACCTTGCCGAATGCGGCATTGGCATCGTGTGCTACAACTTCATGCCGATCCTCGACTGGACCCGTACCGATCTGGCATACGGCCTGCCGGACGGTTCAAAAGCGCTGCGTTTTGATCAGATCGCGTTTGCCGTTTTCGAGCTGCACATCTTGCAGCGCCCCGGCGCAGAAGCCGACTACACCGCCGAAGAAATTGCCCAGGCGCAGGCCCGTTTCGCCGCCATGTCCGAAGCGGAGAAAACGCAGCTCACCGGCAATATCATCGCCGGCCTGCCCGGTGCCGAAGAGGGCTATACCTTGGATCAATTCCGCGCGCAGTTGGCGCGTTATGAAGGGATCGATAAAGCGAAACTGCGTGAGTTTTTTGCCTATTTTCTGCGCGCCATTATCCCGGTCGCGGAAGAGGTGGGCATCCGTATGGCCGTTCACCCGGACGATCCGCCGCGCCCGATCCTGGGTTTGCCGCGCATTGTCTCCACGGCTGAAGACATGCAGTGGATGGCGGATACGGTACCCAGCGCGGCCAATGGCTTCACCATGTGCACCGGCTCCTATGGCGTGCGCGCGGATAACGATCTGGTCGCGATGATCAAGCATTTTGGCCCGCGTATTTATTTCCTGCACCTGCGCGCCACCAAACGGGAAGAAAACCCGCGCAGCTTCCACGAGGCGGCGCATCTGTATGGCGATGTCGACATGTTCAACGTGGTGAAGGCCATTGCCGAAGAAGAGCACCGGCGCAAGGCGCTGGGCGAAACGCAGCCGATCCCGATGCGCCCCGATCACGGCCACCAGATGCTCGACGATCTTAAAAAGAAAACCAACCCGGGCTATTCGGCAATCGGCCGCTTGAAAGGGCTGGCGGAAGTGCGTGGGGTGGAACTGGCTATCCACCGCGCTTATTTCAACCACTAACGATGCTTGGTACGGCGTGCGGCTCCCCGCAGCCCACGCCCCGCGGCCTGACTTCTGGCCGCGGACTTAAAGGAGTCCGTCATGGAAAAAAATCTTGCCAATAGCCCGGTTTCCGTTGCCCGCCCTGGGTGGGATAAATCGCGGCTGGTGGCGCGCATTGTTCATCTGGGGTGCGGCGCGTTCCATCGCGCCCATCAGGCGTTGTTCACCCACCATCTGCTAGAAAGTTCCGACAGCGATTGGGGCATTTGTGAAGTGAACCTGATGCCGGGCAACGATGCCACACTGATCGCCAACCTGAAGGCGCAAGCGCTGCTGTATACCGTGGCCGAATGCGGCGAAAAGAGCACGGAATTGAAAATCATCGGTTCCATGAAAGAGGCTCTGCATCCGGAATTCGATGGTTGCGCAGGGATCCTGCAGGCGATGGCGCGCCCGGAAACCGCCATCGTTTCGTTAACCGTGACCGAGAAAGGCTACTGCACCAACGCCGCCAACGGCCAGCTGGATCTGGCCAACCCGCTGATTCAACACGATCTGAGTCAGCCCGCCACACCAAAATCCGCCATTGGCTATATTGTCGAAGCCCTGAATATTCGCCGCCTGAAAGGGGAAAAAGCGTTTACCGTGATGTCGTGCGACAACGTGCGCGAAAACGGGCACGTGGCGCGCGCCGCAGTGCTGGGGTTGGCGCAGGCGCGCGATCCGGCGCTGGCCGCCTGGATTGAGCAACAGGTGAGTTTCCCCTGCACCATGGTCGATCGCATCGTGCCGGCGGCCACGGAGCAAGCCTTGCAAACCATCGCCAGCCAGTTGGGTGTTTACGATCCCTGCGCTATCGCCTGTGAGCCGTTCCGCCAGTGGGTGATTGAAGACAACTTCGTCAACGGCCGGCCGGCCTGGGACACGGTCGGCGCACAGTTTGTCGAAGATGTGGTGCCGTTCGAAATGATGAAGCTGCGCATGCTTAACGGCAGCCACTCGTTCCTGGCCTATCTGGGTTACCTGGGGGGTTACGAAACCATCGCGGAAACTATGACAAACCCGGCGTATCGCAAGGCCGCGCTGGCCTTGATGCTCGATGAGCAGGCCCCGACGCTCGCCATGCCGGAAGGTACCGACCTGGTTAAATACGCCCATCTGTTGATTGAGCGCTTCAGCAACCCGGCGCTGCGGCACCGTACCTGGCAGATCGCGATGGACGGCAGCCAAAAACTGCCGCAGCGCATGCTGGATCCGTTGCGTATCCATTTGGCGAACGGCGGCGGCTATCGGCATTTGATCCTGGGCGTGGCCGCCTGGATGCGTTATGTCGGGGGCTTGGACGAGCAGGGCGCGGCCATTGAAGTGGTCGATCCATTGGCGGGTGAATATCAGCGCATTTATCAACAGCAGGCTGAACCGGCAGCGCGGGTAAAGGCGTTGCTGGCCATCGAAGGCATCTTCGGTACTGATTTATCGCAGAACCACGCGGTTGTCTCTGCAATCACCGATGCCTATCAGCGGTTATTGCGCGACGGCGCGCGTGCCGCCGTTGAAGCCCTTTAAACGCGAGGAACAGCTTATGGCACGGTTTATGACAGAAGATTTCCTGCTGAAAAACGCCACCGGCCGCGCGTTGTATCACGACATCGCGGCAGACATGCCGATTTATGACTATCACTGCCATCTAAGCCCGCAGGAGATTGCTGAAGATCGCCGCTTCGACAACCTGGCGCAAATCTGGCTGGCCGGCGATCACTACAAATGGCGGGCACTGCGCGCTGCCGGTGTGGCTGAAGCCCTGATAACCGGCAACGCAACCAGCGATTATGAAAAATACATCGCCTGGGCGAATACGGTGCCGATGACGCTGGGCAACCCGCTGTATCACTGGACGCACCTGGAGCTGCGGCGGCCGTTCGGCATTACCGATACCCTGTTCGGGCCGCAGACGGCCGATCGCATTTGGCATCAGTGCAACGAACGGCTGGCGGAGCCGGCGTTCTCTGCGCGCGGCATCATGCGGCAAATGAACGTGCGCATGGTGGGCACCACGGACGATCCGGTTGATTCGCTCGATTATCACCGCCAGATCGCCGCCGATAGCCAGTTTGATATTGAGGTTTTGCCCAGTTGGCGGCCGGACAAAGTGTTTAAAATCGAACTGGATGGCTTTGCCGACTATATCCACAGATTGGAGCAGGCGGCGGATATCGCCATCAGCCGGTTTGAGGATTTGCGCGCCGCGTTGCTCAAGCGCCTGGATCACTTCACGGCGCATGGCTGCCGAGCGGCCGATCATGGCATTGAACAATTGCGTTTTGCTCCGGTGCCGGACGATAGCCACCTGGATGCTATTCTGGCCAAGCGCCTTGGCGGCGCGAGCTTGAGTGAGGATGAAATCGCGCAGTTTACCACCGCCGTATTGGTGTGGCTGGGGCGCCAGTACGCTGCCCGCGGCTGGGTAATGCAACTGCACATCGGGGCGATCCGCAACAACAACACGCGCATGTTTCGTCGGCTGGGGCCGGACAGCGGTTTTGATTCGATTGGCGACGGCACGATCGCCTGGCCGCTGGCGCGCCTGCTCGACAGCCTGGACGTTACGGATGAACTGCCGAAAACCATTCTCTACTGCCTGAACCCCCGCGACAACGAAGTGCTGGCGACGATGGTGGGCAACTTCCAGGGCGAAGGCATTGCTGGCAAGGTGCAGTTCGGCTCCGGCTGGTGGTTTAACGATCAGAAAGACGGCATGCTGCGCCAGTTGGAACAGCTGTCGCAGATGGGGCTGTTGAGCCTGTTTGTCGGTATGCTGACGGATTCACGCAGCTTCCTTTCTTATACCCGCCATGAATATTTCCGCCGCATCCTTTGCAACCTGATTGGGCAGTGGGTGGAAGAGGGGGAGATCCCCGACGATAGCGCGATGCTGGGCGAACTGATTCAGAATGTTTGCTTCAATAATGCGGCGCGTTATTTTGCCCCCGCCGGTTAACCGCCAGACGTTTGCACGCCCACAGGAACAGTGGGCGTAATCTGGCCGTGCGCCTGTAATTGGCAGACCAATCGTGCCATAATTACACCACTTTTTTCACTGTCGGCCCCAGCGCAAAGCAACGATGAAAATACAGCCTATGACCACGCAACCCGCAGCGGCGCTCCAGCGGCCTTATCAGGAGGTCGGGGGCATACTGCGTTCAATGATTTCGCAACAGCAGTATCGCATTGGCCAGCGCTTGCCGCCGGAGCGGGAGTTGGCGGATACGTTGAACGTTTCACGTACCGTGGTGCGTGAGGCACTGATCATGCTGGAAATAGAAGGGCTGATTGAAGTCAAACGCGGGGCGGGCATTTTCCTGCTGAAGAACCCGCTTGAGCATGCGCCCGGTGCGGCGCTCGACGCGCAGAGCAATAATGCCGGCCCGTTTGAAATGCTCCAGGCGCGCCAACTGCTTGAAAGCAATATTGCGGAGTTTGCCGCGTTGCAGGCCACGCGGGAAGATATCATCAAAATGCGTCAGGCGCTCCAGGTTGAAGAGTATGAGCTGGCGCACAACGGCAAGGAAAGCGGCGATATGCAGTTCCACCTGGCGATTGCCGAGGCGACGCATAACAGCCTGATGGTGGAGCTTTTCAAGCATTCCTGGACATGGCGCGAAAATAACCCGATGTGGATGCAACTGCACAGCCGCCTGATCAACAACGATTACCGCAAGGAATGGTTGACCGATCACAAGTACATTCTCTCTACCCTGGTGAAAAAAGACCCCGGCGCCGCCAAGCTGGCCATGTGGCAGCACCTGGAAAACGTGAAAAATCGCCTGCTGGAGTTTTCTGACGTCGACGACATCAACTTCGATGGTTACCTGTTCGAGTCCTGGCCGCTTAGCAACGCGGGTGCTGCTGATTGACGCCGGGCCGGTGTGAATGTACTTGCATTGGCGCTGAAATCAGGGAAGGCTTAAAGGCATTTGACGCGCAGGGACTCTGATTATGGACATCATTTTCTACGATCGCACCACCGATCCCGATATCTGGTTTGCCGGCTTAACCCGGCGTTTGCCGCAGGCTAACGTGCGCCAATGGCTGCCCGGCGATCGGCGCCCGGCCGACTATGCGCTGGTGTGGCGGCCGCCGTTCGACATGCTGGCGGGCCAGCCGCAGTTGAAAGGCATCTTTTCATTAGGCGCCGGGGTTGACGCCATTTTACAGCAAGAGCGGGAAAACCCTGGCCTGCTGCCGGAGGGCGTGCCGCTGTTTCGGCTTGAAGATACCGGCATGGCGCAGCAGATGCAGGAGTATGTGTTGAGCTATGCGCTGCGCTATTTCCGGCGCTTCGATGAATACCAACTGCAGCAACAGCAGGGGTGCTGGCAACCGCTGGCGCCCCACACCTACGCTGATTTTACCGTGGGGATACTGGGGGCGGGCGTGTTGGGTAAACGCGTTGCGCAGGCATTGGCGGCATTGGGTTTTAACGTGCGCTGTTGGAGCCGCAGCCCCAAGCAGATTGCGGGAGTGGCAAGCTATGCGGGCGAGGAACAGCGAGCGGCCTTCCTGCACGGTGTGAAGTTGCTGATCAATCTGTTGCCCAACACGCCGCACACGGCCGGCATCCTGAATAATGCGCTATTTTCCCAACTGGCCCCGGGCGCCTACCTGATTAACATCGCCCGCGGTGGCCATCTGGTGGAAGACGATTTACTGTCTGCGTTGGCATCCGGGCAGATCACGGCGGCGGTGCTGGATGTTTTTGTCACCGAGCCACTGCCGGCGCAGCATCCGTTTTGGCGTCATCCGCGTGTCACGCTAACCCCGCATATTGCCGCCATGACATTGCCGGAGCCGGCAATGGATCAGATTGTGGCCACCATTCGGGCGCTTGAAGCCGGGGAAGTGCCGGCTGGCAGGGTTGACCGCCGGCGTGGTTACTGATGAGTTCATTTTTTGCATCGCGCCCGGCCGCCGTTTTTGACGATAAAGCCCCGTAGCCCCGGCCCGCGATGCACTGCGGGCAATTAAACAGGAGAGCCCATGTACCCCGTTGATTTACATATGCATACCGTTGCCAGCACCCATGCCTACAGTACGTTGCATGACTATATTGCCGAAGCCAAACGCAAAGGGATCGCGCTATTTGCCATCACCGATCACGGCCCGGATATGGCGGATGCGCCGCACTATTGGCACTTTATGAATATGCGGGTATGGCCGCGCCTGGTGGATGGCGTAGGTATCCTGCGCGGCATTGAGGCCAACATCAAGAACCTGGAAGGGGATATCGACTGCACCGGCCCGATGCTCAATGAGCTGGATCTGATCATTGCCGGCTTTCATGAGCCGGTATTGGCGCCGCAGGATAAGGCGGCCAATACCCAGGCGATGATCGCCACCATGGCCCAGGGCAACGTGCACATCATCAGCCACCCCGGCAATCCCCGTTATCCGATCGACATTGCCGAAGTGGCCGCCGCCGCCGCCAAATACAATGTGGCGCTGGAGCTGAACAACTCGTCTTTCACCCATTCGCGCAAGGGCAGCGGGCCCAATTGCCGGGCGATCGCCGCCGCCGTGCGCGATGCCGGCGGCTGGCTGTCATTAGGCTCTGATTCGCACATTGCCTTTTCATTGGGCAACTTCGCGGAGTGCGAACGCGTTATCGATGAGGTGGGGTTCCCCCAGGCGCGTATTTTGAACGTCAGCCCTCGCCGCCTGTTAAATTTTCTTGAGCAGCGCGGCAAACCGGCAATTGCGGAACTGGCGGATTTGTGACATCGTCACGCAAATTTTTTACGTTATTGAATAGGCCGCTATTATGAATGAATTTTCCATCGTCTGCCGCGTGTTGGGGACGCTGTTTTACCGCCAGCCGCAGGATCCTTTGCTGGTTCCGTTGTTTACCCTGATTAAAGAGGGCAAGCTGCAGGAGAACTGGCCATTGGAACAGGACGCCCTGCTGGCACGTTTGCAGCAAGGCTGTGAGCCGCCACTGCTGGCTGCGGATTTCAACGCCCTGTTCGTGGGCAGCGAATGCAGCGTACCGCCATTCCGCTCCGCCTATGTTGAAGGGGAAGACGAAGCGCCGGTCAGGGCTTTCTTGCAGCAGCGCGGCATGCCGCTGGCGCCATCGCCGGTGGACCATTTTGGCCTGTTGCTGTTGGCCGCCTCCTGGCTGGAGGACCAATCCCAGGAAGACGAAACGCTGGCGCAAATTACCTTGTTTGATGAATTTCTATTGCCGTGGTGTGGCCGTTTTCTCGGCAAGGTGGAATCGCACGCCACCAGCGGTTTTTACCGTACGCTGGCCGAAATCACGCGCGCGGCGTTGCAGGCGATGCGTGACGAACTGGCGGAGTATCAGCAGGGCGAAGAGTAATCATCTGAACATTGGGCGCAACAGATTGCGCCCGTGTGGCGTTGCCCCGCAGGCGCTCGCAGGGCAACCGGTGGGTTAGTCGGTAAAAGGGATCACCAATTCACCCGGTTTCACTTCCAGCCCCTTCGCCAGTTTTCTTGCCAGCGCTTCGGTTTTGCTGTTTTCCGGGTTTAGCACATAGGCCGGTTTCTGATTGAAATAGCTCTTCAATGACTGGTTCAGATACGGCGTTAATGCTTTCATCACGGTATCCATTTTTTCTGGCTGCACTTTATAGTCGGTCAGCTCCATGTCTTTCAGGAATACCGCGCCTTGCTCACGATCGTAAACCGGCTGCGCCTTCAGCGACAGTTGCAGATCGGCTTCCTGCGGGCCGAGGATCGACGTAATGTTCACTTTGGCATTGCCAGACAGCGTAACCTTGCCCGGCTCGCTGCGGCCGATCTGGCTTTGCAACTGGGTTAGCACGATGTTGGCATCCACCAGCCCCGGTACCCCAATCTGTTTTTTGTAATCGTTATGCTTTTGCAGGTAGTCGTTCACTTCCTGCTCGCTGAGCGTGTACTGGGTTAGTTGGTTACAACCGGCGATGGCGCCGGTGAACACCAGGGCTGCCACGCCCATCCAAATCTTTTTCATTTAGGCCTCATCAAACTGTCGGTGCATAAAGCCGCTTAGTATACTCTGCGGCACCCGCGGGCGAAACGGCAGGCCGTCGGGGGAACGATCGTGCGTGAGATGGCGGCGGGAGCCTATCGGAAAACGCTGAAACCAGGCGCTGGGGGAAGGCGATGGCAACGCGTAATGCCGGCGGCACCCGCCGTTGCCCATCGTAGTGATTACTGTTCCATATCCAGCAACAGCGGAATGTCGCTGCGTTCAGCCATGCGGTTACGGTAGGCTTCGACATTGGCCGGCAGGGTGACGCCGGCGACGATCGACAACGAACGCAAGGTGGGGAACAGGTGAATATCATCGTCGGACAGCTCGCCGTTTACCGCCTCGGCGGAAACGATCAGCGGGGAAAGCCGCTGTAAATCTGCTTCAAGCTGGTCGATCAAATCAGCGCTGTTGGCCAAATGCGCCGCGAAGTCGCCAATGGCGGCCTGTTTCTTATGGGTGAAGTATTGGCGCGCGCTGTCGGTGGCGAACTCTTCGAAATCGGCATGGGCAAAGCGCGGCAAGAGTAATTTATTGATGTAGCCGGTTTGATTCAGCCAATCGGCGATAGCCGGGTTACTTGGCCCGGTCAGCACCGGTTTGCCGTCAAGCCGATCGACGTAGTGCACGATGTCCATGCTTTCCGGCATGTAAGTGCCATCGTCCTTTTGCAGGATGGGCGCCATTTTTTTGCCGATCATGGTAATTGGCGTGGTTTCATCGTCGTTCAGCAGGGTAATCAGGCGGACTGGCAAATTTTTTAAGCCAAAAATCATGCGCGCCTTTACGCAAAATGGGCAATGGTCATAAATAAACAGTTTCATATTTGCTCCCTTTCCTGTAACTGAGGTAACAGCAATGGTTACTATGGCATTGCGCAGTGGTTGAGCAATGTTGCTGCCAGATAATCTACTAATGATAGCGGTTTTGTGTGGTAATTACATATTTTATAGTGGGTTATTTGGCTCCGGGCAGGGCCGGGCTTAATGGCCGCGTAGCACCGCCGGCGCGGCCGAGTGTACCGTGAACTGCCGGTAAAGCGTCGCCAGCGTGGCGAAACCAACGATCCCCAGCATCAGCCAGGGCATTTCCGGCATGGCCAGGGCGCGGCCGGTATCATACATCCAACCGCCGCCGGCATAGCCCAGCGCCCCGCCAAGCGCCAACCCCAGGCGACTAAATAGGCAGCATCAGCATCACCTGCACGGCCAGCATATAATAGCCGGTTAGCGTCAGCACGTAGGTCAGGAAGCGGCGATCGCGCACCACGCGCATGACGCCGTCTTTCATCGGGGCGCGCACGGTAGATATGCGATACGCCGGCAGCAGCCAGGGTTTATCCGCCATCGCCATGGTGGCAAAGCCTGCGGCGCGCAGCAGCATTCCACTCACAATCATCGGTTTTGCGCCGAAGCGATCGGCGATTGCGCCGCCAAACACCCCTAATCCCTGCTGCACCAGTTGGCGTAGCCCCAACGCAATACCGACCACCAGAGCCGCCCAGCCGAGCTGATCGACAAAACGAATTGAAATAAGCGGAAAGACGACAAAAAAGCCTAAAACCACTAACAGGTTATCGAGTAATAAAAAGCCTTTACCCAAGCGCCGCGCTTGCGAGACCAAAGACATGCTTCACCACGAGCAATAAAGAAGGAAAGGGGAGATTAACCCAGCTATTTTGCGCCCAATATCCTTGTTCGGCTAGGGGAGTAGGTGGAATATTTTTTAGCTTAATCGGCGGCTAGCACGCTGAAAATGCATAAAAATCAAGAAAAATGCCTGAATGGCGATTTCCTGAGCGCCGGGGGTTTTACCTGTGGGGGCGGCTGTGGGTATATTACCTATTAATATATCCTTTATTTTCATCTTGCCTGCACCTGCAAGGTGAAGCGCCGATGGGCACGCCCTTTCTTTAAATGAATCGCTCAGACCACGAGGGAAATGATGTTTGGCTACCGCTCTGCATCACCAAAAGTACGCCTTGCCACCGACAGGCTGGTTGTCCGTTTAGTCCATGAACGGGATGCCTACCGCCTGGCCGACTATTACGCGGAAAATCGCGCCTTTCTCAAGCCTTGGGAGCCGGTGCGTGATGAAAGCCACTGCTATCCTTCCGGCTGGCAAGCGCGCCTGGGTATGATTGCGGATATGCAAAAGCAGGGCAGTGCCTACTATTTTATCTTGTTGGATCCCGATGAACAGGAAGTGCGCGGCGTGGCTAACTTCAGCAATGTATTGCGCGGCTCGTTTTACGCCTGCTTTCTCGGCTATTCGCTGGGCGAAAAGTGGCAAGGGCAAGGTCTGATGTATGAAGCCTTGCAGGCCGCCATACGTTACATGCTGCGCCAACAGCGTATGCACCGCATTATGGCCAACTACATGCCGCATAACCGGCGCAGCGGTGCGTTGCTCACCCGCTTGGGTTTCGAGCGCGAAGGTTATGCCAAGGATTACCTGCTGATCGACGGTAAATGGCAGGATCACGTTTTGACCGCTTACACCAATAAAGAGTGGCTACCGCCACGCTGAGAGCTGACATGAAATATGAACTGAGCGCCCCGGAAGCCCGGGTTATCGGCTGCCTGTTGGAAAAGCAGGTCACCACACCGGATCAGTACCCGCTGTCGTTGAATGCCATTACGCTGGCCTGCAACCAAAAAACCAACCGCGATCCGGTGATGGAGATGGCTGAAACGGACGTGCAGCAGGTGATCGATCTGCTGCTAAAGCGCCATTTCCTGCGCACGCTGAGCGGTTTCGGCAACCGGGTGGTGAAATATGAACAGCGCTTTTGCAATTCCGAATTTGGCCAGCTTAAGCTCTCGCCGGCTGAAGTGGCGGTGATCGCAACGCTGTTGTTGCGCGGGCCGCAGACGCCGGGTGAGTTGCGCACCCGAACCAACCGGATGTATGAATTCAGCGACGTCGGCGAAGTTGAGCAGGTATTGTCCACCCTGGCCGAACGGGAAGACGGGCCGTTCGTGGCGCGGCTGGCGCGCGAGCCGGGCAAGCGGGAAAGCCGTTTTATGCACTTGTTCAGCGGTGCGGCGAGCGATGTGCCGCTGCCTGCAGAAGACAGCGGAGATAGCACATTAAGCGCGCGGGTTGCCCAACTGGAAGACGAGGTTGTGGCGTTGAAGCAGCAACTGGCGCAACTGTTGGCGCGGGGGGAAGCATGAGCAAGCTACGCATTGGTGTGGTAGGGCTGGGCGGTATTGCGCAAAAGGCCTATCTGCCGGTGCTAAGCCAGGCGGCGGACTGGCAACTGGTCGGCGGGTTTTCCCCCAATCAGCATAAGGCGCAGGCAGTGTGCGACAGCTATCGCATGGCGTGCTTCCCGCGTCTGGATACGCTGGCGCGGCAGTGCGATGCCGTATTCGTGCACAGCAGCACCGCCAGCCATTATCCCGTCGTGCAGGAACTGCTGAATCTTGGCGTGCATGTGTATGTCGATAAACCGCTGGCAGAAACCCTCGAACAGGGCGAACGGTTGCTGGCGCTGGCCGCCGCGCGCGGCAAAGCGCTGATGGTCGGCTTTAACCGCCGTTTTGCGCCGCTGTATCAGCAGCTAAAGCAGCAGATGCAGGCGCCGGCCGCTATCCGCATGGATAAACACCGGGCGGACAGCGTTGGCCCGGGAAAGCTGCGTTTTACCTTGCTGGATGATTACCTGCATGTGATCGATACCGCGCTGTGGCTGGCGGGGGATGACGGTAAACGGCTAAGCGGGGCGTTGCGCACCAACGAGGCCGGTGAAATGCTGTATGCCGAACACCATTTTCAGTGCGGCGAAGTGTGGGTGACCACCAGTATGCACCGCTGCGCAGGCAGCCAACGTGAAAGCGTGCAGGCGGTAACCGAGGGCGCGCTGTATCAAATCAATGATATGCGTCAGTGGCTGCGCGAGGATAAGCAGGGTATCACCGAGCAACCGGCGCCCGGTTGGCAAAGCACGCTGGCGCAGCGCGGTTTCACCGGCGCCATCCAGCATTTTATTGCGGCGGTCGGTAACCAGACGGCGCCGGACACCAGTGGTGAGCAGGCATTGATGGCCCAGCGGGTGGTCGAAACGCTGCTGCGCGAAGCCGGTGTGTAAGGCAACCCTATGTAACATATGGCGGTAGCTATTCTTTTGCAGATGCGTAAACTGACTCGGCATCTTTCACTGGCGCCTGCAGCTTGCAGGCGTTGATATTTCAGTACACACCAGAAAAACCACATGAATCTATTAAAATCACTGGCCGCCGTAAGCTCCATGACGATGTTTTCACGGGTGCTGGGCTTTGCCCGCGATGCTATCGTGGCGCGCGTGTTTGGCGCGGGTATGGCAACCGATGCCTTTTTTGTGGCGTTTAAACTCCCCAACCTGCTGCGGCGTATTTTTGCCGAAGGGGCATTTTCTCAGGCGTTCGTGCCGATCCTGGCTGAATATAAAAGCCAGCAGGGCGAAGAGGCGACCCGCACCTTCATTGCCTATGTCTCCGGCCTGCTCACGCTGGTTTTGGCGCTGGTCACCGTGCTGGGCATGGTGGCGGCGCCCTGGGTTATCTACATCACCGCGCCGGGCTTTACCGATACGCCCGATAAATTCGCGCTGACTTCGGCGCTGCTGCGCGTGACTTTCCCTTATATTCTGCTGATCTCGCTGGCCTCGCTGGTGGGGGCGATCCTCAATACCTGGAACCGTTTTTCTATCCCGGCGTTTGCGCCAACCCTGTTGAACGTCAGCATGATTGGCTTTGCGTTGTTTGCCGCGCCGTATTTCCACCCGCCGGTAATGGCGCTGGCCTGGGCGGTGGTGGTGGGCGGCCTGTTGCAACTGTTCTACCAACTGCCGCATTTGAAGAAAATCGGCATGCTGGTGCTGCCGCGCGTCAAGTGGCGCGATGCCGGCGTGTGGCGGGTTATGCGCCAGATGGGGCCGGCGATCCTTGGCGTTTCGGTCAGCCAGATTTCCCTGATTATCAATACCATCTTTGCCTCGTTCTTGGTCTCTGGCTCGGTCTCCTGGATGTACTATGCCGATCGCCTGATGGAGTTCCCCTCCGGGGTGCTAGGCGTGGCGTTGGGCACCATCCTGCTGCCTTCACTGGCGAAAAGCTTTTCCAGCGGCAACCATGATGAGTATTCGCGCCTGATGGACTGGGGGCTGCGCCTGTGTTTCCTGCTGGCATTACCGAGCGCTATCGCGCTGGGCATTCTGGCGAAACCGCTGACCGTGTCGCTGTTCCAGTACGGCAAATTCACCGCGTTTGATGCCGCGATGACCCAGCGCGCGTTGGTGGCCTATTCGGTGGGCTTGATCGGGCTGATCGTGGTGAAAGTGTTGGCGCCCGGTTTCTATTCGCGCCAGGACATCAGAACGCCGGTCAGGATTGCCATAGTCACGTTAATCATGACCCAGGTGATGAACCTGGCGTTCATCGGCCCGCTGAAACATGCGGGGCTGTCGCTGTCCATCGGCCTGGCCGCCTGCTTGAACGCCTCGCTGCTGTATTGGCAACTGCGCAAGCAGAAAATTTTCCAGCCGCAGCCGGGCTGGGGCCGGTTTTTTGGCAAACTGGTGATCGCGGTGTTGGTGATGTCTGCGGTGCTGGTGGCGCTGATGTGGGTGATGCCGGCCTGGGATCAGGGTTCGATGCTGGCGCGCCTGTTGCGCCTGGCGGCTGTGGTGGTTGCCGGTATCGTCGCGTATTTCGGCGTGCTCGGGCTGCTGGGGTTCCGCCCGCGCGATTTCGCGCGCCGCGTTGCGCAGTGAGCGCTGGGGCGGGGGGATTCCCCCGCCGTGGTTAACATAGCGGCTTAAAAAAAGCCCCCTTATCGGCAACGGTAAGGCGGCTTTTTAACACCTGGCGGCCGCAGGGCCGGCGGTTACATGCGCTCGACGGTTTCGATACCCAAGGTATCCAGGCCGGTTTTCAGCGTTTTCGCCGTCAGCAGCGCCAGCTTCAGCCGGCTTTGGCGCACGGCTTCGCTTTCTGCATTAAGGATTTGGCAGTCCTCGTAGAAACCGGAGAACAGGCCGGCCAGATCGTACAGGTAGGCGCACATCACGTGCGGGGTGCCTTCACGCGCCACGGTGGTGATGGTTTCTTCAAACTGCAGCAGGCGGGTCGCTAGGGCGATTTCACGATTTTCAGTCAGTTGCATCGGCAGGGTGAGATCGCTCTCCTCCAGGCCGGCGCGTTTGAATACTGAAGACACGCGGGTATAGGCATACTGCATGTAAGGGGCGGTGTTGCCCTCAAAGGCCAGCATGTTGTCCCAGTCGAAGATGTAGTCGGTGGTGCGGCTTTTTGACAGATCGGCATATTTCACTGCGCCGATGCCAACCGCATTGATCAACTGCTGCAGTTCTTCCGCCGGCAAATCTGGGTTCTTCTCGGCGATAAGCTTACCGGCGCGCTCAACGGCTTCATCCAGCAGATCGGCCAGCTTGACGGTGCCGCCGGAACGGGTTTTAAACGGCTTGCCGTCTTTGCCTAACATCATGCCGAACATATGGTGCTCAAGCGAGACGGAATCGGGCACGTAGCCGGCTTTGCGCACGATGGTCCAGGCCTGCATCAGGTGCTGGTGCTGGCGTGAGTCGATATAGTACAGCACGCGATTGGCGCCCAGCGTTTCGTAGCGGTATTTGGCGCAGGCGATATCGGTGGTGGTGTACAGGTAGCCGCCATCCTTTTTCTGGATGATGACCCCCATTGGTTCGCCTTCTTTGTTTTTGTATTCATCCAGGAAGACCACAGTGGCGCCTTCGCTTTCCACCGCCAGCCCTTTGGCTTTCAGATCGGCGACGATGCCTGGCAGCATCGCGTTGTACAAGCTTTCACCCATCACGTCATCTTCAGTGAGCGTGACGTTCAGGCGGTTATAGGTTTTCTGGTTTTGCGCCATGGTAACGTCGACCAGCTTGCGCCACATCTTCAGGCAGTAGTCATCGCCACCCTGCAGTTTCACCACATAGGCGCGTGCGCGCTCCGCGAAGGCTGCGTCTTCATCGTAGTGTTTTTTGGCTTCGCGGTAGAACTGTTCCAGATCCGCCAGTTCCATATCGCTGGCGCTCTCGTTTTGCATTTTTTCCAGATAGGCGATCAGCATGCCGAACTGGGTGCCCCAGTCGCCGACGTGGTTGGCGCGGATCACTTTATGGCCGAGAAATTCCTGCGTGCGGGCGGCAGCATCGCCAATGATGGTGGAGCGCAGGTGGCCGACGTGCATTTCTTTTGCCACGTTCGGCGCCGAGTAGTCGATCACGATGGTCTGCGGTGCAACCGGGGTAATGCCAAGCTTCGGCGCGGCCAGGATACGTTCGGCCTGTTGAGCTACCCATGTGCTATTCAAAAAGATATTGATGAAGCCAGGACCGGCAATTTCAACTTTGCTGGCGATATCGCCAAGATCCAACAGTTGCACGACCTTTTCGGCCAATTGGCGCGGCGGCATGCCGAGTTTTTTGGCCACGGCCATCACGCCGTTTGCCTGATAATCACCAAACTGGGCCTTAGCGGACTGGCGCACCTGCGCTTCGCAATCGGCTGGCGCGCCTGCGGCAATCAGCGCCTGGCTGATTTTATCTGAAAGAAGAACCTGAATATTCACCGGGTTACCTTAAATGACAAACGAGGGACGCTGGCGCGCCCCTCCGGATTCAATGCGGGTTAACTGGCCGTGTTGAGAAACGGCGGCCAACCACAAAACAGCGCATAATTGTAACTGATCTGCGGCGCCGCGTCAGTAGTTGCCGCGCAGGAAGCGGTGAAGGAAGAGGGAAATGCCAAGGCCTTGGCGGTGATAGATAGGAACGATAACCTGTTAAAAATCCGACAGCCGGTTGGTTAACTAAAAATAATAAATACGCGTTAGTGTTTTTTATTATGACGGCCAGAACTGAGCGTGTTATTGCGGCGCGTTTTGAAATGCCGATAAATCGCATAGCTAGCGACCACGATCAGAACTAAGCATATCGTTAAGAGCAACATGTTTATCTATCCCGTATTTTTAACATTTCGCCAAAGTAGCCCAATAGTAATTTTGAATCAATTAGCCGGAACGCATTTAAGATAAGTCTCATCATGAGTAAATAATAAATACAATAAAAACAGTCATATGGTGCATTTTTTGGCCGTTTTTTATCGTAAAGTCAATATTATGCTATTAAATGACGATTAGTGACGGTTAACTGCTATTTTTTACGTGCCTTATCGTCTGTATAGGTTCCCGGGTGTTAACGGCAATCCCTGATATCCTAAAGTATTCCTGGTGAGATAATTCTTAAAATTTGAATGGAAATGACGTGGCACTGGCGGTTTCAATAAAGTGCCGTTTTTGTTGTGCCTTTATTTTTTGTGGGATTAGAGGGCGCAACGCCGTAAATCGCAGCCAGCAACATGTGCTGCGCGTGGATACGCGCAGCGTAAACAGGTAAATTAGGCGCCTATGGTCTTTGTTTACTACCGGGAGAGTTATGGCCCCTTTATCAGCCGTTGCTGAGCTGAATGATTTAGCGCTGGATTTGCCGCGTTTTACCCAGGCGCTGGCGCAATTTGCTGACAAGCTCGATCTTGATTTGTCATTGTTTACCGCCGATCACATCGCCGTGCGTTGCCACCAGAATGCCACCGCAGAACGCTGGCGCCAGGGGCTGTTGCAGTGCGGCACGCTGTTATCGCAAGCCATGATTAACGGGCGGCCGATTTGCCTGTTTGATTTGGCGACGCCGTTGCAGATTGGGCCGTGGCAGATCGATTGCGTTGAGCTGCCGTATCCGGGTGAGAAGCGCTATCCCCATGAAGGCTGGGAACATGTCGAACTGGTGATCGGCGGCGAGCCGGCCGCGTTATACGCCAATGCGCTGCAACACTTGCCGGATGCGGCGTTACTGGCGCCCGGCATCAAGCTGAAATACAGTGCGCCAAAAGGGGAAGGGGAACGCCTGGCCAATCCGACGCTGGCGATTAGCGACGGCAGCGTGACCCTGAAATTCCATCCGTACTCTATTCGCGAGGTGGTCGCCAGCGAACGCGGTTAAGGCGCCAGCGCAGCAATTGCCTGCTCCATGCGATCGAGCGCGCTATCAAGCAATTCACGCCGGCAACCGAAGTTGAGCCGTACAAAATGGCGGTTGCCGAATTCCAGCCCGGGGCTGAGCCCCACGCCGGCTTGTTCAAAGAACGCGTGTGGGTTTTCTACCGGCAGCCCGCTGCAATCACACCAGGCCAGATAGGTGGCCTCTATCGGCTGCAACTGCAAGCCGGGCATCGCGTTGATCCGTTGGCTAACGCGATCGCGGTTAGCCCGCAGATAGTCCAGCAGTTCATCCAGCCAGGCTTGGCTATCACGGTAGGCGGCATGGGCGGCGGTCAGCGCCAATATGTCCACCGGCGGCACAAGGCCGCTGCGTTGGCGGTTGAAGCGCTGGCGCAATGCCGGATTGGGGATAATCGCCATCGCTGCGCCTAAGCCGGCGATATTAAAGGTTTTCGACGGCGCCATTAACGTGATGCTCCGCTGTTCGGCATCGGCGTTGAGGGTGGCGAAAGGTATATGGCGCAGGCCCGGCTCCAGCAGCAGATCACAGTGGATTTCGTCGGAACAGACAACCAGATCGTGCCGTTGGGCAAAGGTGTGTTGTGCCAAGAGTTCATCGCGGCGGTAAACGGTGCCGCCGGGGTTTTGCGGATTGCACAGCATCAACAGCCGTTCTTTGCCGGTGAGCTGGGCTTCGGCAGCGGTGAGATCCATCACCCAGCGCCGCTGGCGCAACGCCAACGGAATGGCAATCTGCGAGCGCCCGGAAAATTTCGCCGCTTTGCGAAAGGGTGGGTAGATGGGATTGGGCGCCAACGTACCTTCCCCTGGCGCGCTGAACGCCTGCACACACAGGTTAAGGCCGCTGATAAGCCCCGGCAGAAACACCAGCCATTCCGGTTTGATGTGCCAACCATATCGCTCTACCATGCGCTGGACAAACACCGCGATCAGATCAGGCGAAGGGTGGCCGTAGCCAAATATACCGTGTGCGACGCGCTGTTGCAGCGCCGCGATCACGGCCGGCGGCGAGCGAAAATCGGTGTCGGCCACCCACAGCGGAATAATATCGCGGCCATGATATTTATCCCATTTAACGCTGTCACTGTGACTGCGGTCTATCTGTTGATCAAAATTGAATGCCATAGTGTTTCTCCTAAGCCCAGGATGAGTGGGTGAGATCTTGAGCCTACGCGAGAATTCTTGCGGATAACAACTGCGTTGTATTTTGGCCGTCATTGAGGAGGTAATGATGATAAAACTGGAAGTTTGCTGCTATAGCGTCGCGTGTGCGCTGACGGCTGAACAGGCGGGGGCCGATCGCATTGAACTGTGCGCCAGCCAGAGCGAAGGGGGGCTAACGCCGAGCTATGGCGCATTGCGCCTGGCCAAAGCGCAGGTTAAGGTGCCGGTGCACCCGATTGTGCGCCCGCGCGGCGGCGATTTTTGCTACGGTGAGGAAGATTTTGAGGTGATGAAATACGATATCGCCCGGATCCGTGATATGGGCTTCCCCGGCGTGGTGTTCGGCATTCTGGATCAGGACGGGCACATCGATTTGCCGCGCATGCGCGAAATGATGGCGCTGTGCGGCTCGATGGCCGTGACCTTTCACCGCGCGTTTGATATGTGCCAAAACCCGATGGTGGCGCTTGAGCAACTCACGCAGCTTGGCGTGGCGCGCATTCTGACCTCTGGGCAACAGCAAAACGCCGAGCTTGGCCTGCCGCTGCTGCGCGATCTGGTTTACGCCAGCCAGCGGCCGGTAATTATGGCCGGTGCCGGGGTGCGGTTGAGCAACCTGCAAAAGTTTGTTGATATCGGCATTCAGGAGTTGCATAGCTCATCGGGGCACAGCATCCCTTCGTTTATGCGTTATCGCAAAGCGGGGGTCACCATGTGTGCAGATAATGATTTTGATGAGTTCAGCCACTATTGCGTTGACGGGGATATGGTGGCGGCGATGAAAGACGCGCTGTTGCAAGCCAACCCGCTGGCAAAAAGCCTGTAGCGAATAGGGCGACGCAACGGCAGGCGTTTCACCTGCCGTTGCATATTAGGCCTAGGGTTTTCTTGCCACCAGCACCGCGCGCAGCGGCGCTGGGTAGCCTTCCACGGTTTTACTGTGATCGTCGGGATCGAGAAAATCCGCCAGCGACTCGCTGGTCATCCAACCGGTGCGGCGCTGTTCTTCCGTGCTGGTGACGCACACATCCGCCACTTTTACATCAACAAACCCACATTTCTCCAGCCAGGATTTCAGGGCTTCGGTCGACGGAATAAAGTACACGTTGCGCATCTGCGCGTAGCGGTCACCCGGTACCAACACCTGATGGCGATCGCCTTCCACCACCAGCGTTTCCAGCACCAGCTCACCGTCATGCACCAACTGGTTTTTCAACTGGTAGAGATGATCCAGTGGTGAACGGCGGTGGTAGAGCACGCCCATGGAGAACACGGTGTCAAACGCCGCCAGTTCCGGCAACTGTTCAATGCCCAGCGGCAGCAGGTGCGCGCGCTGATCGCCGCCCAACAGTTTGCGCACCGCCTCGAACTGGCACAAAAATAGCTGCATGGGATCAATACCCACCACCAAATGGGCGCCTGCGCCGACCATGCGCCACATGTGGTAGCCGCTGCCGCAGCCGACGTCCAGGATCGTGCGGCCGGCCAGTGGGGAAATGTGCGGCAGCACGCGATCCCACTTCCAGTCCGAATGCCATTCGGTGTCGATATCAATGCCGTACAGCGAGAATGGCCCTTTGCGCCAGGGCATCAGGTTACGCAGCATTTTCTCAATGCCTTCCCGCTGGCCGGCCGACAGCGGCTGTTCCAGCGCGGCGCACACGCCGTTTTGCAGATCCAACTGCGTGGGCGTGAGGGCCGGCAGATGCTCAACGGCGTTAAACCACTGTTTGAATTTGCCGTGCAGCGATTCGCGCTGCCAACTGCTTATCTGCGCCGGCAGGGTATCCAGCCAGTGGCTAAGCGGGCTTTTCGCGATGCGCTGATAAAAATCGCCAAATTCAATCATGCCGCATCCTCCGCTTTCAGCGCGATCAGGGAACCGAAGTTGAAGCACTGGAACCAGACTTCCGCATGCTGGAAGCCCGCCTGTTGCAAACGCGCTTTGTGCACCTGCACGGAATCGGTCAGCATCACGTTTTCCAGCATGCTGCGCTTCTGGCTGATTTCCAGCTCGCTGTAGCCGTTAGCACGCTTGAAATCGTGATGCATGTTGAACAGCAGTTCGCCGACGTTGGCATCTTCAAAACTGAATTTTTCCGACAGCACCAGCGCGCCGCCTGGGCGCAGGCCGCGGTAAATCTGCTGCAGGATACACAGGCGGTCGGCCGGTTCGAGGAATTGCAGGGTAAAATTGAGCACCACCATGGAGGCGTTTTGAATGTCGATGTCCAGAATATCGGCTTCAACCACCTCAACCGGCGTGTCGGCGCGGAAGGCATCAATATGGCGACGGCAGCGTTCAACCATCGCCGGCGAGTTATCAACGGCAATGATGTTGCACCCCGTTACCCGGATATTCCGGCGCATTGACAGCGTTGCGGCGCCGAGTGAACACCCCAGATCATAGACCTGGCTATCGGGCTGTACGAAACGTTCGGCCAACATACCAATCATGGAAATGATGTTGGAGTAGCCGGGAACGGAGCGCTGAATCATGTCGGGGAAGACTTCAGCGACGCGCTCGTCAAAGGTCCAGTCGCCCAGTTTGGCGATTGGCGCAGAAAAAAGGGTATCGCGGTTTGGCATAGCGGCAAATCAGATAAGAATTCGAGGGGGCATATTCTAGCAGATAACCGCATATACCCCGTCAATTTTATGCTGGGCCGGGAAAATTTGCCGGCGGCGTGGGTCAGTTAATAAAAGGTGAAAATCAGCTCCCAGGGCAGATAGAACAGGTTGGCTAACACCATCAGCACCAGTGAAAGATAGGTGGCGGCCATGCCCGAGCGGCGCCAGCGAATTTCCCGGTTTTGCAGCCCGTAGTAGTGGAGCAGCCGCCCGGCAATCAACAGTATGCCGCAAATGTGAACCATCCAGACCTGCGCGCCGTTCATTTCCATCAGCACCAGCAGCACGGCGGCAATCGGGATATATTCCACCGCGTTGCCATGCACCCGGATCGCCGTTTGCAGTTCGTAAAAGCCGCCGTCGCCATAGGCCACGCGGTACTGCATTCTGAGTTTCACTACGTTATAAGAGAGTTTTATCAACAACAATGCGCCGAGCACCACATAAAGCGCGCTTACCATTTCTAACTCCATTCCCTAACCAAAACTGGCACTGAGCATGATAGCCGTCATTCTGGAAACTGTCGCGCGGAAAAACAGAAATTTATCCCGCTGGGCAACGGGTTAAAACAGCGAGTCCTGTTCCGGCCAGTCCGGCGCGGGCGGCAAGGTTGGGATCGCCTGGCGCAAGCGTTGCCAGATCTTCTGCGCCTGCTGGGGGGAGTCACCGTTGTCCGGCGTGTGGATAAACAGATAGGGCTGATACTGCTGTTGCCACTGGGGCAGCTTCTGTTGCCAGGGTTCAAACCAACGCAGATTGTCTTCCAGCCGATCGCCGCCGATAAAACGCACCAGCGGGTTCCTGGCGGTAACCAGCGCATGCACCGGCACCTTGGGTTTTTTCTGTTGCGCATCACGTACCGCCGGGCTGGTGGGGGCGGCGTGATGCACCGGGCGGCTGTCCATCACCACGCGGTTGATGCCGCGCTGATGTAAGCCCTGATTAAGCTGCCGTTCAGCTTCCCCTTTGGCATAGAATTCCGGGTGGCGCACTTCAACGCCGTAGGTGAACTCGTTGGGCAGCGCGTCGAAAAAGGCCCACAGGGCGGGCAACTCGGCCGGGCCGAACGCGGCGGGCAGTTGCAGCCACAGTTGGCCAATACGCTGATGCACCGGGGCCAGGCAGTGGTAAAACGCCTGAATTTCCGCCGCGCAGTTGCGCAGCGCCGCTTTATGGCTGATGTCGCCCGGGAACTTAAAACAAAACCGGAAGTTATCATCGGTCATGTCGTGCCAGCGCTGCACAATTTCCTGCCGGGGCAAAGCATAAAAGGTGGTATTGCCTTCCACGCAGTTGAAATAGCGGCTGTAGTCCGCCAGATCGCGCAGCCCAATGCGGTTCCAGGCCGGGTGTTGCCATTGAGGTAAGCCGATATACATCAACGCCGTTCTTTTCCTTTATACTCGTCATACTTCAAGTTGCAGGTGTGTTGCCTTTCCTCTCTCACCCCAGTCACTTGACTTCGGTAAGCTCCTGGGGATTCGCTGCGTCGCCGCCTTCCTGCAACCCGAATTATTTAGAGTATATCTGTTATGTGATGCCGGGCAAGGCAAGGACTCGTTCATCACGCTAACCCGGCCGTTACAGCGCGGCAAGGATTTCGCTGGTGCTGCGTACCCGTGCCAGGCGTGGGAAGATATGGTCAAACGCAAACTGGTGCATTTCGGTGTTTTGCGCGCTGCACATGTCTTCGGCAATCACCAGCTCATAGCCATGCTCCCAGGCGGCACGGGCGGTGGATTCTACACCGATATTGGTGGATATGCCCCCCAGCACCAGGGTTTTGATACCGCGGCGGCGCAGTTGCAGATCAAGCTCGGTGCCATAGAACGCCCCCCACTGGCGTTTGGTGATCAAAATGTCGCTGTCGCTGACCGCCAGGGTTTCCGGCTGTTCCCACCAGGCAGCGGGCAGCCCACCGGCCGGCTCCGGCACCGGGCGGTCGACCGCCTGTTTGAGCGCATCGGCAAATTCGGCAGACCAGCCTACCCGCACCAGGAACACCGGCGCGCCAAGCGCGCGAAAACGCCCGGCCAGATGGGCGGCGTGGGTGACGACCTGTTCCGCGCTGTGTGGGCCGCCGGCATAGGGCAAGATGCCTTTTTGCAAATCGATCAGCACCAGTGCGGTGGTATGGGCATGAAGTGTCAGCATTAGGATAATTCCATTGATAAAGATCGCATGATAACGGTGTGCCGGGCTGCCTGCACAACCTGTAACCCCGGCCGGCCCGGTGAGGGCGTTTACGATTATGTGCAAATTCTGCCGCAAGTTAATGCTAAATTTGTTAATCAATGTATTGTTTCGGCTATCACCCGCGATTTAGTGTATCAACAATGCCGTGTTCGCACTTATCGACCGGGGGAATTTCCTTTATAATGCCTGCCTTTTTTCAACACTCTTTAATCAAACGACCTATGCCGATTTACGAATATGCATGTGGTGCTTGCAATCATCGGTTAGAGAAATTGCAGAAATTTTCCGACGCGCCGCTGACAGTCTGTCCGGCGTGCGGGCAACCCGCGTTGGCAAAATTGATCTCCGCCGCCGGTTTCCAACTCAAGGGCACCGGCTGGTATGCGACAGATTTTAAACCGGGTAGTAAAGGTTCATCAGATAATAGCCGGGCCAAGGGTAACCCATCTGGCTCGGAGTCGGCTTAAGCCAAAAGGATAGCGTATGCGTACTGAATATTGCGGGCAGTTGAATCTGTCCCACGTGGGCCAGGAAGTCACTTTGTGTGGTTGGGTCAACCGCCGCCGCGATCTGGGCGGCCTGGTCTTTATTGATATGCGTGACCGTGAAGGCATCGTGCAGGTGTTCTTCGATCCCGATCAGAAAACCGCTTTCGACAAAGCGTTCGAATTGCGCAACGAATTCTGCATCCAGATCGTCGGTACCGTGCGTGCTCGCCCGGGCAGCCAGATCAATAAAGATATGGCCACCGGTGAAGTGGAAGTGTTCGCCCATCAGCTTGAAATCATCAACCGTTCCGAGCCGTTGCCGCTGGACTCTAACCATAACAACACGGAAGAAGCGCGTCTGAAGTACCGCTATCTGGATCTGCGCCGCCCGGAAATGGCCGATCGCCTGAAAACCCGTGCCAAAATCACCAGCTTTGTGCGCCGCTTTATGGACAGCCACGGTTTCCTGGATATCGAAACCCCGATGCTGACCAAGGCAACGCCGGAAGGCGCGCGTGATTACCTGGTGCCAAGCCGTGTGCACAAAGGCAAGTTCTATGCGCTGCCGCAGTCGCCACAGCTGTTCAAACAACTGCTGATGATGTCCGGTTTTGATCGCTACTACCAGATTGTGAAATGCTTCCGTGATGAAGACCTGCGTGCCGATCGTCAGCCGGAATTCACCCAGATCGATGTTGAAACCTCGTTCATGACCGCCGAACAGGTGCGTGAAGTGATGGAGCAACTGGTGCGTGAACTGTGGCTGGAAGTGAAGGGTGTGGATCTCGGGGCCTTCCCGATCATGACCTTTGCCGAGGCGATGCGCCGTTACGGCTCTGACAAGCCAGACCTGCGCAATCCGCTGGAATTGGTGGACGTGGCCGATCTGGTTAAAGATGTCGAATTCAAAGTATTTGCTGGCCCTGCCAACGATGCCAAAGGCCGGGTTGCGGTAATCCGCGTGCCGGGCGGCGCGCAGTTGACGCGTAAGCAGATTGACGAATACGGTGCGTTTGTCGGCATTTACGGCGCGAAAGGCCTGGCCTGGCTGAAGGTGAATGATCGCGCTGCCGGCATGGAAGGCGTACAAAGCCCGATCGCCAAGTTCCTGAGTGCGGAAGTACTGGAAGCGATTCTGGCGCGCAGCGGCGCGCAAAGCGGCGACATCCTGTTCTTCGGCGCCGACAGCGCCAAGATCGTGACCGACGCCATGGGCGCGCTGCGCCTCAAGTTGGGCCGCGATCTGGCACTGACCCAGCTCGACAGCTGGCAGCCGCTGTGGGTGATTGATTTCCCAATGTTTGAAGACGACGGCGAAGGCGGCCTGGCGGCTATGCACCACCCGTTTACTGCGCCGCGCGACACCTCGCCGGAAGAACTGGCCAAGGATCCGACTGCGGTCACGGCCAACGCCTACGACATGGTGCTCAATGGCTACGAAGTGGGCGGCGGTTCGGTGCGTATCCACCGCAGCGAAATGCAGCAAACGGTGTTCAGCATTCTGGGTATTGATGAACAACAACAGCGTGAGAAATTCGGCTTCCTGCTGGATGCGCTGAAATACGGTACGCCGCCGCATGCCGGCCTGGCCTTTGGTCTGGATCGCCTGGTGATGCTGCTGACCGGTACGGACAATATCCGTGACGTGATTGCGTTCCCGAAAACCACCGCTGCCGCCTGTCTGTTGACCGATGCGCCAAGCTTCGCCAACCCGGCATCGCTGCAGGAATTGTCCATTAGCGTAGTGAAAAAAGCCTCAGAGCAAGAGAGCGAGTGATGAATTACAAGCGGCCCGAGTCGATTCTGGTGGTGATTTATGCGCAGTCCAGCGGCCGGGTGCTGATGTTACAACGGCGTGATGACACCGAGTTCTGGCAGTCGGTTACCGGCAGCCTGGAGGCGGGCGAGTCAGCGTTGCATGCCGCACGGCGTGAGGTCAGGGAAGAAGTCGGCATCGATATCGAAGCAGAGAATCTGCCGTTGTTCGATTGCCAGCGCTGTGTGGAGTTTGAACTCTTTGTCCATTTGCGACATCGCTATGCGCCGGGAACCACGCGCAATAAAGAGCATTGGTTCTGTCTGGCGTTGCCCGAAGAGCGGGTGCCGGTGATCACCGAGCACAACGCTTATCAATGGCTTGCGGCGGCGGATGCCGTCAAACTGACCAAGTCATGGAGCAACCAGCAGGCGATTGAAGAGTTTGTGATTAATTCAGTGCAGTAGTCCTTTTGGAGATATTTTTATGGCAGGTCATAGTAAGTGGGCCAACACAAAACACCGCAAAGCAGCACAGGATGCCAAACGCGGTAAGATTTTCACCAAGATTATTCGTGAGCTGGTGACGGCCGCCAAACTTGGCGGCGGCGATCCGGACGCTAACCCGCGCCTGCGCGCAGCCATGGACAAAGCGCTGGCCAACAACATGACGCGCGATACCATGAACCGTGCAATCGCGCGTGGCGTTGGCGGCGATGATGATTCCAACATGGAAACCATCATTTATGAAGGCTACGGCCCTGGCGGCACCGCTGTAATGATCGAATGCCTGAGCGATAACCGCAACCGCACCGTGGCGGAAGTGCGCCACGCGTTCAGCAAAGCCGGTGGCAACCTGGGGACCGACGGTTCCGTGGCCTACCTGTTCAGCAAGAAGGGCGTGATCACTTATGAACCGGGCCTGGATGAAGACGCGGTGATGGAAGCGGCGCTGGAAGCCGGTGCCGAAGACATCATTACCTATGACGACGGCGCTATCGACGTTTACACCGCCTGGGAAAACCTGGGTGAAGTGAAAGACGCACTGACCGCAGCGGGCTTTGTCGCCGACGCGGCGGAAGTGTCGATGATCCCATCGACCAAAGCCGATATGGATGCTGAAACCGCGCCGAAACTGTTGCGCCTGATCGATATGCTTGAAGATTGCGACGATGTGCAAGAGGTTTACCACAACGGTGAAATCTCTGACGAGGTGGCGGCAACGCTGTAATGCGATTTTTGCGCGCAACGGCTAACTGGCGCCTGGCTGCGCCTGACACAGGGTGGATGTAGGGATGGCGATCATACTCGGTATCGATCCTGGTTCGCGCATTACCGGCTATGGCCTGATCCGCCAGCAAGGCCGCCAGTTGACCTATGTCGCCAGCGGCTGTATCCGCACCGCGGTGGATGATATGCCAACGCGGCTGAAGCTGATCTATGCCGGCGTTAGCGAGATCATCACCCAGTTCAAACCTGATTTCTTCGCCATCGAACAGGTGTTCATGGCCAAGAACGCAGATTCTGCGCTAAAGCTTGGCCAGGCGCGCGGGGTGGCGATCGTTGCAGCGGTGAACCAAAACCTGGAAGTGTTTGAATATGCGGCACGCCAGGTGAAACAAACCGTGGTCGGCACCGGTGCGGCAGAAAAGAGCCAGGTGCAGCATATGGTACGTTCGTTGCTCAAGCTCTCGGCCAGCCCGCAGGCCGATGCCGCCGATGCGCTGGCGATCGCCATCACCCACTGCCACCTGAGCCAGAACGTGCTGCGCATGCGGGAAGGGCGCTTGAATCTGGCACGCGGGCGGTTACGCTAAAACAAAATTCGCGTTAACATGGGCTGGATATTCATCCAGCCTTTTTTATGGTATAAGCTGTAGCAACAAAACGCAGCGTTCAGCCGCGTAGATGAATCCGAGCAGGAGGGTAAATGATAGGTCGTCTCAGAGGGAATATTCTGGAAAAGCAGCCGCCGCTGGTGTTGCTGGAAACAAACGGCGTAGGTTATGAAGTCCATATGCCGATGACCTGCTTTTATGAACTGCCGGAGCTGGGCAAAGAAGCGATCATATTTACCCACTTTGTGGTGCGTGAAGACGCGCAACTGCTGTATGGTTTTAATGATAAACAAGAGCGCGCCTTGTTCCGTGAGTTGATCAAGGTTAACGGCGTGGGGCCGAAGCTGGCGTTGGCGATTCTGTCGGGTATGTCCGCGCAGCAGTTCGTGAGTGCGGTTGAACGTGAAGAAATTGGCGCATTGATCAAATTGCCGGGCGTGGGTAAGAAAACCGCCGAACGTCTGGTGGTCGAGATGAAAGACCGCTTTAAAGGGCTTAATGGCGATCTGTTCAACAACAGTAGCGAAATCAGCCTGCCTGCCGCCGCGCAAAAAACGGCGGAAATGGACGCCGAAGCCGAAGCCGCTTCTGCGCTGGTGGCTTTGGGCTATAAGCCGCAAGAAGCCAGCCGCATGATCAACAAGGTGGCCAAAGTGGGCGCCGACTGTGAAACCCTGATCCGCGACGCATTGCGCGCCGCCCTGTAAGGCCCAAAAGGGATAGAAGATGATTGAAGCCGATCGCCTGATTTCTGCCGAACCCATCAGCGAAGAAGAGGTGCTGGATCGTGCCATTCGCCCCAAGCTGTTGGGGGAATACGTCGGGCAACCGCATGTGCGCGAGCAGATGGAAATCTTTATCCAGGCAGCCAAGCAGCGCGGTGATGCGCTGGATCATCTGCTGATTTTCGGCCCGCCGGGGCTGGGCAAAACCACGCTGGCGAATATCGTGGCCAATGAGATGGGCGTCAATCTGCGCACCACCTCGGGCCCGGTGCTGGAGAAAGCGGGCGATTTGGCGGCGATGCTGACCAACCTTGAACCGCACGACGTGCTGTTTATTGATGAAATTCACCGCCTTTCGCCAGTGGTTGAAGAGGTGCTGTATCCGGCGATGGAAGATTATCAGCTGGATATCATGATCGGTGAAGGGCCGGCGGCCCGCTCGATTAAGCTGGAATTGCCGCCGTTTACCCTGGTGGGGGCAACCACGCGCGCCGGCTCGCTGACTTCACCGCTGCGCGATCGCTTTGGCATTGTGCAACGGCTGGAGTTTTATCAGGTGGCTGATTTGGAGCACATCGTCGCGCGCAGCGCCAACTGCCTGGGGCTGAATCTGTCGGCCGATGGGGCACACGAAATTGCTCGCCGCGCGCGCGGTACGCCGCGTATCGCCAACCGTTTGCTGCGCCGGGTGCGCGATTTCGCAGAAGTGCGGGCCAGTGGGCTGATGAACGGCGATGTTGCCAAACAGGCGCTGAACATGCTCAACGTGGATGCCGAAGGGTTTGATTACATGGACCGTAAACTGCTGCTGGCGATTATCGAGAAGTTCACCGGCGGGCCGGTCGGGCTGGATAACCTCGCGGCGGCGATTGGCGAAGAGCGGGAAACTATCGAAGATGTGATTGAACCCTTCCTGATCCAGCAAGGGTTTATCCAGCGTACTCCGCGCGGGCGCATGGCGACCAACCACGCGTACAAACATTTCGGCATCGCGCCCAACGATGCTTAACGGGCTTTACCCCAGCGCCTTCACGTAAAGCGAAAGCGCTGGGCAATTCACTATCCCCGCTGTTTTTTCATCAGGCTCAACACAAACAGGATGGCGGCGCTCAGCACCACCGAAGGGCCGGCCGGCGTGTCGTAAAACGCAGAGAAGGTCAGGCCGCCGGTAACCGCAATCACCCCCAGCAGCACCGCGTAACCGGCCATCTGTTCCGGCGTGCGGGCAAAGCGGCGGGCGGTGGCCGCCGGAATAATCAGCAATGAAGTAATAATCAGCGCGCCGACGAACTTCATGGCCAGCCCGATGGTTAACGCGGTAACCAGCATCAGCACGGTGCGCGCCCGCGCCAGGTTCACGCCATCGACATGCGCCATTTCCGGGCTGATGGTCATCGACAGCAGATCGCGCCATTGCCACCACAGCACCAACAGCACGACCGCCACGCCGCCGGCAATCATGCCAATATCGCTTAAGGTCACCGACAGCAGATCGCCAAACAGGTAGGCCATCAGATCGACACGGACGTTGGACATCAGCGCCACCACCACCAGGCCGAGTGACAGCGCGCTGTGCGCCATAATGCCCAGCAGGGTATCAACAGACAGCTGCGGGCGGCGCTCCAGCCAGACCAGAATCAGTGCCAGCACCAACGTAACGGCAATCACCGCATAAAATGGGTTTACGTCCAGTAATAACCCGAACGCCACGCCGAGCAGCGAAGCGTGCGCCAGCGTATCGCCGAAGTACGACATACGGCGCCACACCACAAACGAGCCCAACGGGCCAGCCGCACCCGCCAACAAGGCGCCGGCCAGCCAGCCGGGTAAAAGCAGTTCAATCATGCCTCGCGGCCCCCGGTTTTTTTCAACACAATTTTTCCTTGCAGATCGTGACGATGGTTATGGTGGTGGCGATAAATCGCCAACTGCTCGGCGCCGCGGTTGCCGAACATGGCAATGAATTCTGGGTGTGTGGAAACCACTTCCGGCGTGCCGGAGCAGCAGATGTGCTGGTTGAGGCACAGCACTTCATCGGTTTTTGCCATCACCAGGTGCAGATCGTGCGAGACCATGAGCACCGCGCAGCCCAGCTCTTGGCGCAGCTGATCGATAAGATCATACAGCGCAACCTGGCCGTTAACGTCCACCCCCTGGGTGGGTTCATCCAGCACCAACAGCTGCGGCCGGTTGAGCAAAGCCCGTGCCAGCAGTACGCGCTGGTTTTCACCGCCGGAGAGTTTTTGCATAGGCTGTTCAAGCAGATGTGCGGCGTGCACGCGTTTTAGCGCCGGCAGGATATCGGCTTTTTTCACCCCGGGCTTGAGGCGCATAAAGCGGCTGACGGTCAGCGGAAGGGTAGCGTCCAGGTGCAGCTTTTGCGGCACGTAGCCGATGCGCAGCCCCGGAAGGCGTTCAATGGTGCCCTCGGTGGGCGGCACCAGCCCGAGCACCACGCGCACCAGCGTTGATTTGCCCGCCCCGTTGGGGCCCAACAACGTCAGGATGCGCCCCGGCTGAAGGTTAAGCGATACGTTCGCCAAAACCCGCCGGTTGTCGAAGGCCACGGAAATATTTTTTAGCGTTGTCAGTGTAGACATGTCTTGATTACGTTTGCAGAAGTTACCGAATGTTATAATATCACGCACTGCCGACGAAAACGATGGGATAACTGACGATGGTACAGAAAAAGAGATGGTTACGAAATGCCTTGCTGGCCAGTGCGCTGATGGTGGCCGGCAGTGCTTCTGCTGCGGTGCTCACTTCAATCCGCCCACTGGGTTTTATTGCCTCGGCGATCGCCGATGGCGTAACGGAAACGGAGGTGCTGCTGCCGGATGGGGCGTCGCCGCATGATTTCGCGCTGCGCCCTTCGGACATCCAGCGCCTGCGCGCCGCCGATCTGGTGATTTGGGTCGGGCCGGATATGGAAGCCTTCCTGACCAAAGCGGTGGCGCCGCTGCCGGCGAACCGGCAACTGGCGATCAGCGAACTGGCGGCCGTGAAACCGCTGTTGATGAAAGGCGATGACGACGACGATCACGAACATCATCATGACCATGGCGAAGCGGCAGATAATCATGCTGAACATGACCACGATCATGACGATGGCCATCACCATGGTGCATATAATTTACACGTCTGGCTGTCGCCGGAGATTGCGAAACTGACTGCGATCGCAATTCACGACAGATTATTGGAACTTATGCCGCAAAATAAGGACAAATTAGACGCAAACCTGCGCCAGTTCGAGAATCTGCTGACGCAAACTGACAAAAATGTTGTTAATATGCTAACGCCTGTGCAGGGCAAGGGATATTTTGTTTTTCACGATGCTTATGGCTACTTTGAGAAACACTACGGGTTGAGTCCGTTGGGCCATTTCACCGTTAATCCCGAAATTCAGCCCGGAGCACAGCGTTTACACCAAATTCGAACACAGTTGGTTGAGCAGAAAGCCGTATGTGTTTTCGCTGAGCCACAATTCAGGCCAGCCGTAATCAATGCCGTTGCCAAGGGAACCGCTGCGCGTTCTGGAACGCTGGATCCGCTGGGCATGGGCATCGCATTGGGGAAAGACAGCTATGGCAACTTCCTGAGCGCCTTGTCGAACCAATACGTGAGCTGCCTGAAGTAAAGCTTATGAGGATAATATCGAGTGCAGCAGATAGTCAGAACTATCTCTCTGGCGTATAACAACCTGCCACGGCCCCATCGCGTTATGCTGGGGTCGTTGACAGTCGTGACATTGGCCGTGGCGGTCTGGCGGCCTTTTGTTTATCACCCAGAACAGAACCCCATCGTTAAAACCGTCGAATTAGAATCCAGCCAGCTACGCTCTTTGCTCCCCGAAGCCAGTGAACCGATCGATGCCGATCAACCCACCCCCGATGACGACATTCCCCAGGATGAACTGGATCAGAAAGTCGCGGGTGAAGACGGCGTGCATGAATATGTGGTTTCTACCGGTGATACGCTCGGCAGCATTCTGACGCAGTACGGCATCGACATGTCTGACGTGACACTGCTGGCTTCGCAGAACCGCGATTTGCGTAACCTGAAAATCGGCCAGCAGTTGTCATGGACGGTCAATGACGCCGGCGATCTGCAACGCCTGACGTGGGAAGTCTCACGCCGTGAGAGCCGCACCTACGATCGCGTTGGCAATAATTTCAAAGAAACCCAGGAAACCCAGAAGGGTGAATGGCGCAACCACGTGCTGAACGGCCAACTGAACGGCAGCTTTGTCAACAGCGCTGCCGAAGCTGGGCTGAGCCGTGCGGAAATTAATGCCGTGATCAAAGCGCTGCAGTGGCAGCTCGATTTCCGCAAGCTGCGCAAGGGCGACCAGTTCTCGGTGTTGATGTCGCGCGAGCAGTTCGAAGGCAAGAATGAGCAAAGCCAACTGCTGGGGGTGCGCATGCGCAGCGGCGGTAAAGACTATTACGCGATTCGCGCTGAAGACGGTAAATTCTATGATCGCCAGGGCTCTGGCCTGGCGCGCGGCTTTATGCGTTTCCCTACCATGAAGCAGTTCCGTATCTCCTCCAACTTCAACCCGCGCCGGGTCAACCCGGTTACCGGGCGCGTCGCGCCGCATAAAGGCGTTGATTTCGCCATGCCGGTGGGTTCGCCGGTGCTGGCGGTTGGTGATGGTGAAGTGGTTATCGCCAAGCGCAGCGGCGCAGCCGGTAACTACGTGGCGATCCGTCACGGCCGCCAGTACACCACACGCTATATGCACCTGAAAAAGCTGTTAGTGAAACCAGGGCAGAAAGTGAAACGTGGCGATCGCATTGCGCTTTCCGGTAACACCGGGCGCTCTACTGGCCCACACCTGCACTATGAATTCTGGATCGGCCAACAGGCGGTTAACCCGCTAACGGCTAAGCTGCCGCGTTCCGAAGGGTTGAGCGGCAAAGATCGCAGTGATTACCTGGCGCAGGTGAGAGAAGTGGTGCCGCAGTTGCAGCTGAACTGATTTCTCATCGTCCGATCTTTTCTTCATCGGCCCGTGGCGGGCCGATGTTTTTTTATTGGTGATTTGGCGGGTTAATTGTAAATTCATCATCTGTAATTATTATTAGCCAAATCGCTGCGTTAAGAGTTTGTGCATGCAAAACGATAAAAAATCCAACGTTGAGTTTATTCCTCAATTCCAGAAAGTCTTTCTCCACCCGCGCTATTGGGGCGCCTGGCTTGGCATCGGGCTGATGGGCGGTGTTTCGCTGGTGCCGGCGCGGCTGCGCGATCCTGCCCTGGGGGCGATAGGTAAACTGGCCGGCAAAGTGGCCAAAGGCGCACGCCGCCGGGCGCGTATCAACCTGCTGTATTGTTTGCCTGAACTGCCGGAGGAAGAGCGCGAACGCATTATTGACGAAATGTTTGCCACGGCGCCGCAGTCAATGGTGTTGATGGCGGAGTTGGCCTGCACCAGCCCGGAAAGAGTGTTGCGCCGTGTGCGCTGGCACGGTGAAGAGGTGTTGGAAAAGATCCGGGCCGAGGGCCGCAACGTGATTTTCCTGGTGCCACACGGTTGGGCGGTGGACGTGCCGGCCATGCTGCTGGCCGCGCGTGGGCAGCCGATGGCGGCGATGTTCCATAACCAAAGCAACCCGTTGATTGACTATATGTGGAACGCGGTGCGGCGTAAGTTCGGTGGGCGCATGCACGCACGCAACGACGGCATCAAACCGTTTATCAGCTCGGTGCGCCAGGGTTATTGGGGCTACTACTTGCCGGATCAGGATCACGGCGCCGAGCACAGTGAATTCGTTGATTTCTTTGCCACCTATAAAGCCACCTTGCCGGCGGTTGGGCGGCTGAAGAAGGTGTGCCGGGCGGCGATCGTGCCTTTGTTCCCGGTGTATGACGGCAAAACCAGCATGCTGGATATTTATATTCATCCGCCAATGGACGATCTGGACGGCGCTGATGATGTCTATATTGCGCGCCGGATGAATGAAGAGGTTGAGAACCTGGTGCGGCCGAATCCGGAGCAGTACACCTGGATCCTCAAGCTGCTGAAAACCCGCAGGGAAGGGGAGATTGAACCGTACTCGCGTGATGATCTGTATCGCTAGCCAGCGGTAAAAAAAATGCCAGCCGATATGGCTGGCATGTTGTGCGGTTTGCCGTTGGGTTATTCCACCAGCAGAATGCGCACGGTATTGGTGGTGCCGATGGTGCCCATGATATCGCCCTGGGTCACCAGCACCAGATCGCCGGACACCAGGAAGCCGCGATCGCGCAGGCGGTTGATGGCGTCATCGGCGGCCTCGGCACCGTCGGTGTGGCTGTCGTAATACACCGGCGTCACGCCGCGGTACAACGCCGTCAGGTTAAGCGTGCGCTCGTGCCGCGACATGGCGAAGATCGGCAGGCCGGAGCTGATGCGCGACATCATCAGCGCCGTGCGGCCGGATTCGGTCAGCGCGATAATGGCGGTGACGCCTTTCAGATGGTTGGCGGCATACATCGACGACATGGCGATCGCTTCTTCAACGTTGTCGAACTCCGCGTCCAGCCGGTGTTTGGAAATATTGATGCTCGGGATCTTTTCTGCGCCCAGGCAAACGCGCGCCATCGCGGCAACGGTTTCCGCCGGGTATTGGCCTGCGGCGGTTTCCGCCGAGAGCATAACGGCATCGGTACCATCCAGCACAGCGTTCGCCACGTCCATCACTTCGGCGCGGGTCGGCATTGGGTTGGTGATCATCGATTCCATCATTTGAGTGGCGGTAATCACCGCGCGGTTGAGCTTGCGGGCGCGGCGGATCAGCTTCTTCTGGATCCCCACCAGCTCCGGATCGCCGATTTCAACCCCCAGATCGCCGCGGGCCACCATCACCACGTCGGAAGCCAGAATGATGTCGTCCATCGCCTCATCGGTACAAACGGCTTCGGCGCGCTCGACTTTCGATACGATTTGCGCGTTGCAGCCGGCATCGCGCGCCAAGCGGCGGGCGTAGTTAAGATCTTCGCCGGTGCGAGGGAAAGAAACCGCCAGGTAATCAACGCCGATTTTGGCTGCGCTGACGATATCGGCCTTGTCTTTTTCCGTTAGCGCTTCTGCCGACAGGCCGCCGCCCAATTTATTGATGCCTTTATTGTTCGATAGCGGGCCGCCCACCGTAACTTCGGTAAATACCCGCATACCTTGCACTTCAATGACTTTCAACTGAACACGGCCATCGTCCAGCAGCAGCACATCGCCGGGGACAACGTCGGCAGGCAGGCCTTTATAGTCGATGCCGACTCTTTCTTTATCGCCTTCGCCTTTGGAAAGATTGGCGTCCAGCACAAACTTGTCGCCAACGTTGAGGAAGATTTTGCCTTCTTTGAAGGTGGATACACGGATTTTCGGGCCCTGAAGATCGCCAAGAATAGCGACATGGCGCCCCAGCTTGGCGGCAATCTCACGCACTTTGTTTGCGCGTAGCAGGTGATCTTCCGCCGTGCCGTGAGAGAAATTAAGCCGAACTACGTTTGCGCCAGCGGCAATAATCTTTTCCAGATTATTGTCACGGTCAGTAGCCGGACCCAGGGTGGTAACAATTTTGGTTCTTCTGAGCCGTCTGGACATGCATTACTCCGTTGACTGGTGAAGCAAATAATAGTGATGCGATTATCTTGGATAACCAACGCAAAGATGAATGCCGCTTCACTGGCGCACGCGATCCCCTGGGGTTATCCGTATATTATGTATCGGCTGCGAGCCACGATGCGAACTGGCGGGCAGACGCATGGCGGATCACAGACTAACACGGTACAGCCAATGATGCCGCCGGGCAAATACACCTTATCATGCCGCCTGCCGGCGGTGTTTATCGCGTATCAAGGTTCAAAGCCGTTGGGCAGAACCACGCCCTTATCAAAGCGCGATTCTTTCAACGCTTCCTTGACCCGCTTCAAGTTATCTCTGAATTTCGCGCCGCGGCGCAGGGTGAAACCGGTCGCCAAAACGTCGATCAGCGTCAGTTGCGCGATGCGCGAGACCATCGGCATATAGACATCCGTATCTTCAGGCACATCGAGCAGCAGCGCCAGCGTGGCTTCGCGGGCGAGGGGGGTATCGCGGGAGGTAATGGCAATCACCGTGGCGTCGTTTTCGCGCGCCAAATGCGCCAGCTCCACCAGGTTTTTCGTGCGGCCGGTATGGGAGATCAGCACCACTACGTCACCTTCTCCCGAGTTCATGCACCCCATGCGCTGCATCACGATATCATCGAGGTACACCACCGGGATGTTGAAGCGGAAGAATTTGTTCATGGCATCGTGTGCGACCGCCGCCGAAGCGCCCAGGCCGAAAAAAGAAATTTTCTTGGCCTGGGAGAGCAGATCCACCGCGCGATTGATGGCGGCAATGTCCAGGTTGGTTTTGACCGCATCCAGGCAGGCCATCACGGATTCGAAAATTTTACTGGTATAAGCGTCTACACTGTCATTTTCTTCCACGTTGCGATTTACGTACGGCGTGCCGTTCGCCAGGCTTTGGGCCAGATGCAGTTTGAAATCGGGGAACCCTTTGGTGTCGAGGCGGCGGCAAAAGCGGTTGACCGTCGGCTCACTGACGTCGGCCATGCGCGCCAATGTCGCAATGCTGGAGTGAATAGCGGTTTGCGGTGAGGCCAGGATGACCTCGGCAACTTTCCTTTCAGATTTGCTCAGGAGCTCCAGATGGCTCTGGATCTTTTCCAGCGTATTCATATTGACGGGAGTCCCTCATGGGTTTTGTCGATTTCAGTTAAAGGAGAAATCAATACCGGTTTAATGAAAATATACTACGTGCTGGTAACCGTTGGCAGTACTGACTGAGCGCATACTGGGTTTTTTCATCAGAATATGACTTGTGTCTAACTTTCATAACGGTAATCAAGCGCCAAAAAAGACAGAAAATTACAGCTTTCCCCGTGGAGGGCAGGTTTGGCGCCGTTTGCGGGGGTAACACCAGAGTTTCTGGGGCTTTTTTGCGTTTTTGATCCGGGTTTACTGGCCGTAGGCAAAGAGAGTACATTAGTAATGTAAGAAAATTACAAATATCCTGCAACGAGGAGATTGAACATGGCGGTAACCTCTACAGCCCAGGCGTGCGACCTGGTTATTTTCGGCGCGAAAGGTGATTTGGCGCGCCGTAAGCTGCTGCCTTCCCTGTACCAACTAGAAAAAGCCGGCCACATCCACCCGGAGACCCGCATCATTGGCGTGGGCCGCGCGGATTGGGATAAAGAAGCCTACACCAAAGTGGTGAAGGAAGCGTTGACCACCTTCATGAAAGAAGAACTGGATGATGCGCTGTGGGCGACGTTGAGCGAGCGCCTGGATTTTTGCAACCTGGACGTTAACGACAGCAAGAATTTTGTCAAACTGGGCAAGCTGCTGGACCAGAAGCACCGCACCACCATCAACTATTTCGCCATGCCGCCGAGCACCTTCGGCGCCATCTGCAAAGGGTTGGGAGAAGCCAAGCTGAATAAAGAGCCGGCGCGGGTTGTGATGGAAAAACCGCTCGGCACCGATTTGGCCTCTTCGCGCGTGATCAATGATCAGGTGGCGGAGTATTTCGACGAATGCCAGGTTTACCGTATCGACCACTATCTGGGCAAAGAAACGGTGCTCAACCTGCTGGCGCTGCGTTTCGCCAACTCGCTGTTTGCGTCCAATTGGGATAACCGCACCATCGATCATGTGCAGATCACCGTGGCGGAAGAGGTGGGCATTGAAGGGCGCTGGGGCTATTTCGATCAGGCCGGCCAGATGCGCGATATGATCCAAAACCACCTGCTGCAGATCCTGACGATGATCGCCATGTCGCCACCGGCGGATTTAACGACTGACCGTATCCGTGACGAGAAAGTGAAAGTGCTGCGCTCGCTGCGCCGTATCGATCAGAGCAACGTGCGCGAAACCACTGTGCGCGGCCAGTACACGTCCGGCTTCGTGCAGGGCAAAAAAGTGCCGGGCTATCTGGAAGAGGAAGGGGCGAACAAAAGCAGCAATACTGAAACCTTCGTCTCTATCCGCGTGGATATCGATAACTGGCAGTGGGCCGGCGTGCCGTTTTATTTGCGCACCGGTAAGCGCCTGCCGACCAAATGTTCGGAAGTGGTGGTGTACTTTAAAAACCCACCGCTCAACCTGTTCCGCGATTCCTACCAACAGTTGCCTCAGAACAAACTGACCATTCGCCTGCAGCCGGACGAAGGGATTGAAATCCAGGTATTGAACAAGGTGCCGGGCCTGGATCACAAACACCGCCTGCAAACGACCAAGCTGGATCTGAGCTTCTCTGAAACCTTCAATCAGGCGCACGTGGCCGACGCCTACGAGCGCCTGCTGTTGGAAACCATGCGCGGTATCCAGGCGCTGTTTGTCCGGCGTGACGAAGTGGAAGAAGCCTGGAAGTGGGTGGATTCCATTATGGACGCCTGGAAAGCGGATAACGAGGCGCCGAAGCCGTATCAGTCCGGCACCTGGGGGCCGGTGGCTTCGGTGGCGATGATCACCCGCGACGGCCGGTCCTGGAACGAGTTTGCGTAGCTAATGCGTTACCGGCATTTTTTTACCGGTATTATGCAAGCCTGAGGTCCTGTTGCCGCGCCCTTGGTGGGCGTGGCATGCAGGGGCGTGCGATACCGTACACCAACCTCAATAATGGAGCCCTAAAATGAAAAACTGGAAAACCAGCGCAGAGCAGATCCTCACCGCTGGCCCGGTCGTCCCGGTGATTGTGATTAACCAACTGGAACATGCAGTGCCGTTGGCAAAAGCGCTGGTTGCCGGCGGTGTGAAGGTGCTGGAAGTGACGCTTCGCACCGCGTGCGCCCTGGAGGCCATTCGCGCCATCGCCAAAGAGGTGCCGGATGCCATCATCGGTGCCGGCACTGTGATCAATCCCCAGCAGTTGCAAGATGTTACCGATGCCGGTGCGCAGTTCGCCATCAGCCCTGGCTTGACGGCCGATCTGCTGCAAGCTGCCACCGCAGGAACCATCCCGCTGATCCCGGGCATTAGCACCGTTTCCGAACTGATGCTGGGGATGGATTACGGCCTGCGTGAATTCAAGTTCTTCCCGGCGGAGGCCAATGGCGGGGTGAAAGCGCTGCAGGCGATTGGCGGCCCGTTCCCGCAGGTGCGTTTCTGCCCGACCGGCGGCATCACGCCGAACAATTACCGTGACTACCTGGCGTTGAAAAGCGTGCTGTGCATCGGCGGCTCCTGGCTGGTGCCGGCCGACGCGCTGGAAAAAGGCGATTACGCACGCATCACCGAGCTGGCGCGCACGGCGGTTGCCGGCGCAAGCGCTTAACCGCAACTCGTCTGCTGATGCCAACCTCACGAGGTTGGCATTTTTTTTACCCCCGCCTGGATACCCATTGGCCGATTCAACATGGTGCGCCGACCCGCAGCCCGACAGGCTTGCGCTGTAATTTTGTACAATCCTTATCGTAACCGTGCTATCCGCAGCACCACGATTTTTCATTTTTCAAAACAGTAACTTTATTATTTTTAAACGCTTTTTGATTATTGATTGCTGAAAACGGCAGTTTGCTTTATTAAATCGGCTATGGTACAAATGATGCAGCTGAAAATTTTATATTGATGAGGATATTGGGCAAATCGCACGGTGTGCGGCTGAAGATAGAGAATAATTATGATGATAACTAATGGAATTACCCCCAGAACTTCTGGTTGCCAGCTTTTCCTTTCCGCCATTCTTGCCAGTGAACACCACTGGTCCAGCGAGCTATAGCGTCTTTCTCCCTTAACCGGTGCTGATGGCAGATCTGCCATTGCGTGTCGCCGGGCAAACCACCTTGATTACGTTTGGGTCAGTTTATCCCCAGAGATCTCCGTATCCGCTATGGATGAGATAAATCGGGATAAATATACCTTTGCGTGCGTTATTCGCCGTTTGGGAGAAAAATAATGATTTATTGGATTTTTTTAGCATTAGCCATCGTGACCGAGATTATCGGCACGCTTTCGATGAAATATGCCAGCGTGAGTGGCGGCATTACCGGCCATCTGGTGATGTATATGATGATTACGGCTTCGTATATGTTGCTGTCGGTGGCGATAAAACGCGTCGCGTTGGGGGTCGCCTACGCCCTGTGGGAAGGCATCGGCATCCTGCTGATTACCGTATTCAGCGTGGTGTGGTTCGATGAGCCGATCTCCCCGCTGAAGGTGCTGGGGCTGGCAACGCTGGTCGCCGGTATTCTGCTGGTGAAATCAGGCACCTGTAAGGCACGAAAACCGGGCAACATTTCGGGTGGCGGCCATGCAACAGCTTGAGTGGTATCACATTGGCTTTCTGGCATTGGCTATCGTGCTGGAAATCATCGCCAACATTTTTCTTAAAATGTCCGACGGCTTTCGCAAAGTATGGCTGGGAGTGTTATCGCTGCTGTCGGTGCTGGGGGCCTTCAGCGCGCTGGCGCAGGCGGTCAAAGGCATCGATCTTTCGGTGGCTTATGCGTTGTGGGGCGGTTTTGGCATCGTGGCGACCGTGGCCGCAGGCTGGATCCTGTTCGGGCAACGTTTGAACCATAAAGGCTGGATCGGGCTGGCCCTGCTGCTGCTGGGGATGGTGATCATTAAACTGGCCTAACCGCCAGCGTTTAAAACCGCGGGTGTGGATACCCCCGCGGTTTTGTGGCTTATTGCGCGGCGATGATTTTAATTTCCACCTTGTATTTGGGGTTCATCAACCTCGCTTGCACGGTGCAGCGGACCGGCGCACTGCCTGCGCTAACCCAGGCATCCCAGGCGGCGTTCATGGCGGCGAAGTCGGCGGCGTCGGCCAGGAATATCGTGGCGTCGAGAATGCGGCTTTTATCCGATCCCACCCGGGCCAACAGCACATCGACGGCCGCAAGGGCATTCGCCGTTTGCGCGGTGGCATCATCATCCAGATTGTCTGGCACGCTGGTGTAATAAACGGTGCCGTTATAGATCACGGCTTCAGACCAGCGCTGTTCCGCATCGATACGTTCAATACTCATGTCGGTTTTCTCCCGGTTAATCATCCTGCTAGGGTAACACAGCCATCGCCTGGCGTGGGGCGCGATCAAGACGGTGGTAGCCGTGGCAGGCCATGCTTGGCATAATCACCGCTGAATGTTCCTGGCAGAGAGATAGCGTGGCAGACGATTTTGCAACAGACGGCGCATTGGCGCAGGCAATCAACGGGTTTAAACCGCGAGAATCCCAACGGCTGATGGCCAACGCGGTGGCGGAGGCGATCAATTTTAAACAGGAATTGGTGGTGGAAGCGGGCACCGGCACCGGCAAAACCTTTGCTTACCTGGTTCCGGCGCTGCGGGCCAACCGTAAAGTCATCATTTCCACCGGCTCCAAGGCGCTGCAGGACCAACTGTACGCGCGCGATCTGCCAACGGTTGCAAAGGCGATAAAGTTCAAAGGCAAACTGGCGCTGCTGAAAGGGCGTTCCAACTACCTGTGCCTGGAGCGGCTGGAACAACAGTCAATGGCCGGCGGCGAGTTGGCCGGGCAGGCGTTGATCGATCTGGTTCGGCTGCGCACCTGGTCTTCGCAGACCACTGAAGGGGATATCAGCACCTGTAGCGACGTGGCTGAAGACAGCTTTGTCTGGCCGCTGGTGACCAGCACCAATGACAATTGCCTGGGCAGCGACTGCCCGCTTTACAAAGACTGCTTTGTGGTGAAAGCGCGCCGCCGGGCGATGGACGCCGACGTGGTGGTGGTGAACCATCACCTGTTCCTGGCGGATATGGTGGTGAAGGAAAGCGGCTTTGCTGAACTGATCCCTGACGCCGACGTGATGATTTTCGATGAGGCGCACCAGATCCCTGATATCGCCAGCCAGTATTTCGGCAAGCAGTTGACCAGCCGCCAATTGCTGGACCTGGCCAAAGACATCACCATTGCCTATCGCACCGAAGTGCGCGATATGGCGCAGTTGCAAAAAAGCGCCGATCGTTTAAGCCAAAGTACGCAGGATTTCCGGTTGGCGCTGGGCGAGCCCGGTTTTCGCGGCAACCTGCGCCAGGTGATGGGGCAGCCTAATGTGCAACGGGCCTTGCTACTGCTCGATGACGCGCTTGAGCTGTGCTATGACGTGGTGAAAATGGCCCTTGGCCGTTCGGCGCTGCTGGATGCCGCCTTTGAGCGTGCCACGCAGTACCGCGCGCGCCTGAAACGGCTGAAAGAAATTAATGAACCGGGCTTCAGCTATTGGTTTGAATGCAGCTCACGGCACTTCGTGATGGCGCTGACGCCGTTGACGGTTGCCGAACGCTTCCGTGAATTACTCAATGAAAAGCCGGGCGCCTGGATTTTTACTTCCGCCACGCTGTCGGTGAATGAACAAATGGGGCACTTTACCGAGCGCCTGGGGCTGAACAAGGCCAAAACCTTACTGTTGCCTAGCCCGTTCGATTATGCCAATCAGGCGTTGTTGTGCGTGCCGCGTTTCCTGCCTTCGCCGAACCAACCCGGCGGCGCACGCCGGCTGGCCCAGATGCTGCGCCCTTTGATTGAGGCCAACCAGGGGCGCTGTTTCTTCCTGTGTACTTCACACCAGATGATGCGCGAACTGGCGGAAGAGTTCCGTGCCAGCATGACCTTGCCGGTGCTGGTGCAGGGCGAAACCAGCAAAGGGCGCCTGCTGTCGCAGTTTGTTGAGGCCGGCAATGCCTTGCTGGTGGCCACCAGCAGTTTCTGGGAGGGCGTGGATGTGCGCGGTGACGCGCTATCTTGCGTCATCATCGATAAGCTGCCGTTCACCTCACCGGACGATCCGCTGCTCAAGGCGCGGATTGAAGATTGCCGCCTGCGCGGCGGCGATCCGTTCAATGAGGTGCAACTGCCCGACGCGGTGATCACCCTCAAGCAGGGTGTTGGCCGCCTGATCCGCGATACTGACGATCGCGGCGTATTGGTGATTTGCGATAACCGCCTGGTGATGCGCCCGTATGGCGAGGTGTTTCTCAACAGCTTGCCGCCAACGCCGCGCACCCGTGATTTGGCCCAGGCCATCGCCTTTTTGTGCGGCGCCGCTTAGCGGATAGGCTCGGTTCCGTGGCTGTGCTACAATGCGCGCCCTGATTGAAACCCATTGATTTTCACGCCAGAGGTTGGCATGTCCACGCGAATTTTAGCGATCGATACGGCAACGGAAGCCTGTTCCGTCGCCATTTGGAATCAAGGCGAAACCCGCGCCCTGTTTGAACTTTGCCCACGCGAGCATACGCAACGCATTCTACCGCTGGTTGAGCAGGTATTGGCCGAGTCCGGCCTGTCGCTCTCGCAGCTGGACGCCCTGGCGTTTGGCCGTGGGCCGGGCAGCTTCACCGGCGTGCGTATCGGTATCGGTATCGCGCAGGGGCTGGCATTAGGGGCCGATCTGCCGATGATTGGTCTTTCCACCTTGCAGACGATGGCGCAGGGCGCGTGGCGGGTCAGCGGCGCACAGCGGGTATTGGCCGCCATTGATGCCCGGATGGGCGAAGTGTATTGGGGCCAGTTTGAACGCCAGGCCGATGGGCATTGGCTGGAAAGCGAAGGCGAAGCGGTGCTTTCACCCCAGCAGGTGCAGGAAAGGGCGGCGCGGCTTTCCGGGCAATGGGCTACGGTGGGCACCGGCTGGCAAACCTACCCCGATCTGGTGGCCGGCCAGGCGCTGGCAATCAGTGATGGGCAAATACGGCTGCCACATGCGGAAGATATGCTGCCGCTGGCGCTCCAGGCCTGGCAACAAGAGGCGGTGGTTAGCGTAGAAAACGCGCAGCCAACGTATTTGCGCAATGAAGTGACCTGGAAAAAGCTGCCGGGGCGTGAATAAGATGTCATCTGGTTGTGCTACCGTTGAGGTTATGCTGGCCTGCGGCGGCAACTTGCCGGAATAATTGGGGTCTAATTAGCGGGTATTTCAGGAGATTACCACGATGCGAACCCGTACTGTAATGAACAAATGGCTGCTGGCCGCGGTGGTCGGCAGCGCGTTGGCACTGTCTGGCTGTGTGAGCGTGCCGGATGCCATCAAAGGCACCACCGAAACGCCGGTAACGGCGCTTTCGTCGGTGCAGGCAGCGCCGAAAACCTTCAGCGGCGCGGAAGGGCGCTTTGGCGGCAAGGTGGTTGGCGTCGCCAACGATCGCGGCAGAACGGTGCTCGAGATAGCGGCATTGCCGTTAGATGCTGCTGCGCGCCCACTGCTCGGCGAGCCGTCGCAGGGGCGGCTGTTGGCTTCGGTAAACGGTTTCCTCGACCCGGTGGATTTCAAGGGGCAAATGGTGACCGTCGTCGGGCCGATTACCGGTTTGCATTCGGGCAAAATCGGCAATACGCCGTATGACTTCGTCACGCTGAACGTTACTGGTTATAAGCGTTGGCGCCTGGTGCAACAGGTGGTGATGCCACCCGCTCCAATGGGGCCGTGGGGTTGGCGTCATGGCCCATGGGGCCCCGGTTGGGGGCCAGGCTACGGCTGGTACGGCCCAACCCCTGCGCAGGTTCAAACCATCGTGGCGGAATAAACAAGGCGTAGTTTGCCCTTGTGAATAAGGCGGCTCAGGCCGCCTTATTCTTTTAGCGGCATAAACCGTTAGCAATTAGTGATATGCATCGCAACCTGAATATTGTTTAAAACAGAAGCTGGTATGATGAGTTAAAATATTGTTAATTTGCGGTTGCGCGTTAGAGGCTGCGATGATGATGAGTAATGATTTCAGGAGTAATACCTTGGATAAGGTCTGGTTAAAACGCTACCCGGCAGATGTTCCGGCGGAAATAAATGCCGATCGATACGCGTCTTTAGTGGATATGTTTGAACGTGCCGCAGTGCGTTATGCGGATCAACCGGCGTTCATCAACATGGGCGCGGTAATGACCTTCCGCAAGCTGGAAGAGCGCAGCCGGGCCTTCGCCGCTTATCTGCAAAATTCGCTGGGGCTGAAGCCCGGCGATCGCGTTGCGGTGATGATGCCCAACCTATTGCAATACCCGATCGCATTATTCGGCATCCTGCGCGCCGGGATGGTGGTCGTCAACGTTAACCCTCTCTATACGCCCAGGGAACTGGAACACCAGCTTAACGACAGCGGCGCCGCGGCGATTGTCATCGTCTCTAATTTTGCCCACACCCTGGAAAAAGTGGTTTATAAAACCCAGGTGAAGCATGTGATCCTGACGCGCATGGGCGATCAGTTGTCCACGGCCAAAGGTACGCTGGTGAACTTTGTGGTGAAGTATATCAAGCGCCTGGTGCCAAAATACAACCTGCCGGACGCCATCTCTTATCGCGCAGCCTTGCAACAGGGGCGGCGGCTCCAGTATGTGAAGCCGGCGATTACCAACGACGATCTGGCCTTTTTGCAGTACACCGGCGGCACCACCGGCGTGGCCAAGGGGGCGATGCTCACTCACCGGAATATGCAGGCTAACCTGGAGCAGGCGAAAGCCGCTTATGCCCCGTTATTGCAGGGCAACCAGACGCTGGTGGTGACGGCGTTGCCGCTGTATCACATTTTTGCGCTGACGGTGAACTGTCTGCTGTTTATCGAGCTGGGGGCCAACAACCTGCTGATTACCAACCCGCGCGATATTCCAGGGATGGTCAAGGAGCTGGCCAAATATCCCTTTACCGTAATGACCGGCGTAAACACGTTGTTTAACGCGCTGCTGAATAATACGGATTTTTGCCGGCTCGATTTTTCCACCCTGCGGTTGTCGGTGGGCGGCGGTATGTCGGTGCAGAAGGCCGTTGCGGATAAATGGCAAAGCATTACCGGCAGGCATCTGCTGGAAGGCTACGGCCTGACCGAATGTGCGCCGCTGGTGACCGGCAATCCTTATGATCTGCAGCGCTACAGCGGCAGTATCGGTTTGCCGGTGCCTTCAACCGAAGTTCGCCTGCTGGACGACGCTGGGCACGATGTGCCTGCCGGATCGCCGGGTGAACTGTGGGTAAAAGGGCCGCAAGTTATGTTAGGCTATTGGCAACGCCCTGAAGCGACGGCAGAAGTATTGCAAGACGGCTGGCTTGCCACCGGTGATATCGTTACCGTGGACGATGAAGGTTTTATCCGTATTGTCGATCGTAAAAAAGACATGATCCTGGTTTCCGGGTTTAACGTTTATCCCAATGAGATTGAAGAGGTGGTCAGCCAACATCCCAAAGTATTGGAATGCGCGGCCATCGGTGTGCCGAGCGATGCCTCCGGCGAGGCGGTAAAGATCTGCGTGGTGAAGAAAGACGCCTCGTTGACGGCCGAAGAGCTACAGGCGCATTGCCGCCGGCACCTGACAGGGTATAAAGTGCCTAAACTCGTTGAGTTCCGCAGTGAGTTACCCAAATCGAACGTGGGTAAGATCTTGCGGCGTGAACTGCGGGATGAGCAAAAAAAACCGTTGGCGGCTGATGCCGCTGCTTAGCGGGCTCATGCGCCGCTGCGGGCACCGCCCGGGGTTTTTACCAGAGAGTTCTTATCAACAGCGCCGGTGTATTGCCGGCGTTGTTATGTTGTGAATCATACAAATAGCAAAGAGAATGATGTTTTGAATTATCAGTTGATCACTACAGACGCCGGGTTGCAGCAGGTCTGCGAGCAGGCAAGAAACCATGGCCAGATCGCACTGGACACCGAGTTTGTCAGAACGCGCACCTACTACCCGCAGTTGGGTTTGATCCAATTATACGATGGTGAACAACTCTCGCTGATTGATCCGCTGCCGATCGTAGAATGGCAACCCTTCATCGACCTGTTGGCGGACAGCCGCGTGGTCAAGTTCCTGCATGCTGGTAGCGAAGATTTGGAAGTGTTTCTCAATGCGTTCAAAACGCTGCCGGCGCCGTTGGTGGATACCCAGATCCTGGCGGCGTTCTCTGGCCGTTCATTATCCTGCGGTTTTGCCAGCCTGGTGGCGGAATACATGGGGGTTGAGCTGGATAAGAGCGAGTCGCGGACCGATTGGCTGGCCCGCCCGTTGACCGAAAAGCAGTGTGTTTACGCCGCTGCCGATGTGTTTTACCTGTTGCCTATGGCGAAGCGCCTGGTGCAGGAAACCGAAGAAGCAGGGTGGACGGCGGCGGCGGCCAATGAGTGCCTGCTGCTGTGCCAACGCCGCAGCGAGGTGCTGGCGCCGGAATTGGCTTACCGTGAAATCTCCAACGCCTGGCAACTGCGCCCACGGCAGTTGGCCTGCCTGCAAAAACTGGCGGCGTGGCGCCTGAACCAGGCGCGCGAGCGCGATCTGGCGGTGAATTTCGTCGTGCGCGAGGAAAACCTGCTGCAGGTGGCGCGTTGTATGCCATCTTCGCTCGGGGAGTTGGATTCGCTGGGGCTGAGTGGCCCGGAGATCCGCTACCACGGCAAAACGCTGCTGGCGCTGGTGGCCGAAGCCAACGCGCTGGATGACGCTGCGCTGCCTGCGCCAGTGGCGAATCTGGTCGATCACCCTGGCTACAAAAAGGTGTTTAAGGATATTAAAGCGGCGATTGCCACCGTCAGCGAGCAAAGCGGTTTAAGCAGCGAGCTGCTGGCTTCCCGCCGCCAGATTAACCAATTGCTGAACTGGCATTGGCAATTGAAATGCGGTGATAACCAACCAGAATTAATCAGCGGCTGGCGCGGTGAGTTATTGGCCGAAGCGCTGCAGAATATTTTGAAAAATTATTAAGCAAACTGAATTGATAATGGAGCAGCGGCAACTCTGCTTCATCATTATTTTAATGAAATAGGTTCTTTCAGGTAATTTTACCGCCACGATTAACTCTAAGGGAAAAATAGGCGAACTTAACTGAGATTAATCCCAAAGAGAAATAGGCGGTGATTTAGCGGGTGCAGAGAATATAACTGGATGCACATACAGTCCCCTCCGGCAAATAAGCCGGGAGGGGATTGAATGTGCTGCTATCATTTAGCCGTTTCTTCCGATTCCGGTAACGTTACGTTAAGTTCAAGAACCGAAATATCATCCCCTTTCTGCTCAAACTGCACGTGCAGCATCTCTGGGTCAATTTGAATGTATTTACAAATGACGGCTAAGATGTCACGTTTCAAATCAGGCAGATAAGGGGGCTCACTGTCCCCACGGCGACGTTCTGCAACGATAATCTGTAACCGTTCCTTGGCTACACTGGCTGTCGTTTTTTTGCGGGACAGAAAAAAATCTAACAAAGCCATGGTTTATCCCCCAAAAAGGCGTTTCAGGAAACCCTTCTTCTCTTCTTCGATGAAGCGGAAAGGGCGTTCTTCTCCTAATAAACGGTGAACGGTATCCTCGTACGCCTTACCGGCGTCAGAGTCGTTGTCCAGGATCACTGGTTCGCCCTGGTTGGACGCACGCAGCACGGATTGGTCTTCAGGAATGACGCCGACCAGCGGGATACGCAGGATTTCCAGCACGTCTTCCATGCTCAGCATGTCGCCCCGGTTAACGCGGCCAGGGTTGTAGCGGGTGAGCAGCAGGTGTTCCTTGATCGGCGCTTCGCCTTTTTCAGCGCGGCGCGATTTGGAAGACAGAATGCCGAGAATACGGTCCGAGTCACGCACTGAAGAGACTTCAGGGTTGGTGGTGATCACCGCTTCGTCGGCAAAATACAGCGCCATCAGCGCACCGGTTTCGATACCGGCCGGTGAATCGCAAACGACGAAATCAAAATCCATCTCGTTAAGGCCGTTCAGCACTTTTTCAACGCCTTCGCGGGTCAACGCGTCTTTATCACGCGTTTGCGAGGCGGGCAGGATGTAAAGGTTTTCGGTGCGTTTGTCTTTGATTAACGCCTGATTCAGCGTGGCATCACCCTGAATCACGTTGACGAAATCATAAACCACACGGCGCTCACAGCCCATAATCAGGTCAAGGTTACGTAGGCCGATATCGAAATCGATCACCACGGTTTTCTTACCTTTCTGGGCAAGGCCGGTAGCGATGGCCGCGCTCGAAGTGGTCTTGCCAACGCCCCCTTTACCCGATGTAACAACAATAATGCGTGCCATGAATGGATTCCTTGTCAAAAGGGCTTAATTTAACGGTTGTATGGTTAAAACGTTATCCAACAGGCTAAGCCGCGCAGCCTGACCGAAGTAATCGGACGGGATCTGATCGCTTAACCAATACTGCCCTGCGATAGAGACTAGCTCAGCCCCCAGGTGCGTGCAAAAAATCTGGCATTGGGTATCGCCGGAGGCGCCTGCCAGTGCACGGCCGCGCATCATGCCATAGATGTGAATGTTGCCATCGGCAATCAGTTCAGCACCTGCGCTGACGCTACTGGTGACGATTAAATCGCTGTTGCGGGCATAAATTTGTTGGCCGGAACGGACAGGGGTGCTGATGATGCGTGTTTTGACAATGGCCGGCTCTTCAACCGGCGCGGGTGCGGGTTCCGGCGCGGCCATTTTCTGGCCTTTGCCCTCACTCAGCAGCGGCAGGCCGGCGCGGGCTATGGCGCGTTTTTGCTGCTCATCTTTGCATCCGCTGATGCCGACAACGCGCAGACCCGCCGCAGCGACAGCCTGTTGAAGTTCCTTCCAGTCCGCATTGCCATTTAGCGCTGCGACGTTGATAACAACAGGCGCGTTTTTCAGGAAAGCTGGAGCTTGATCCACTTTTTCCTGCAACGCCAGACGTATTACCTCGGGTTCTGAATTATGCAAATGAACAACCGATAGGGTAAAACTGCTGCCTTTTAGCTCAATTGGCGATTGTGACATCTATCCTGACTCAGTTTCAGCAACTTTAAATCCCCGGAATACCTCTCGGGGTACGATATTCCGATGTACTATATGCATGTTATAGTCAGAGTTATATCCAGGCAAGATACCGTTCCAATTAATTAGAGTTAAAAAAATGCTTTGTGTGATCTATAGAAGCCCAAAACGCGATCAAACTTATCTTTATGTCGAAAAAAAAGACGATTTCTCTCGAGTGCCGGAAGATCTGCTGAAAAGTTTTGGTGCGCCCCAGTTTTCCATGATGGTGAATCTGGCCGGGCGTGAAAAATTAGCCAATGCGGATATTGATAAAGTAAAAACTGCCCTGCAGGATGAAGGGTTTTATCTACAGTTCCCACCGCCGGTGGAAAGTCTATTAAACCAGCACTTGGGCACCAAGGAAGCGTAATCGGCGGCGCCCTGGCCGGTGAATGGTGCCGGCCGCAGCGCGATTGGCGTTAGCACCGAATGATATGCAGGTAAAGCGTGATTGATTTATGGTAACGTTTCTGTTTCATGCACTGCGTGTGCACCTTACGCACCGGCGCAGAGGCATGCATCGGCTTATTCAGGGGCGCGGTTGATCCGGCCCTATTTTCGTCAGGAGAAGCGGTATGTATCAACATCGAGACTGGCAGGGCACGTTGCTTGATTTTCCGGTAAACAAAGTGGTGTGCGTGGGCAGCAACTATGCCGATCACATTAAAGAGATGGGCAGTGCCGTAGCCGCTGAACCGGTGGTGTTTATCAAGCCGGAAACCGCGCTGTGCGACATCCGCCAGCCGGTGGCTATTCCTAAAGGCTTTGGCCCGGTGCATCACGAGGTGGAGCTGGCGGTGCTGATTGGCACGCCGTTGAAACAGGCCAATGAAGATCGCGTTGCGCGGGCGATTGCCGGCTATGGCGTTGCGCTGGATTTAACGCTGCGCGAGCTACAGGCTTCGTTCAAGAAAGCGGGGCAGCCGTGGGAAAAAGCCAAAGGCTTTGACGGCTCGTGTCCGATCTCGGGCTTTATTCCGGTGGCGGAGTTTGGCGATCCGCAAAATGTGGATTTGTCTCTGACGGTGAATGATGAAGTGCGCCAGCAGGGCAACACGCGCGACATGATCACGCCGATTCTGCCGTTGATCAGCTATATGAGCCGCTTCTTTACTCTGCGCGCGGGGGATATCATCCTGACCGGCACGCCGCAGGGCGTTGGCCCGATGAACTCCGGCGATATGCTGAAAGTTTCCGTTAATGGCAAAACGCTGACCACCCGCGTTATCTAGGCTGTGTCCCGTAATAGTGCGTGAGTGCCGCTGGCGGTCATTGGGCTGCGCGTCAAGGCGCAAGCCGTGCGGTTTGGCGGGCCCAAATAAACGGCGAGCAACGCAGGAGCGCGGCCCAATGGCCCCAGCCCGGAGGGTCGTGCCCCCAAAGCCCGTCCTCTGCGTTATCGGGCTTGAACATAGGCCCACTATGCCCTGCGCCCGAAGCCTTGATGACGGGCTTTGGACGCAACGACGGCACCACGACCTATTGCGGGACACAGCCTAGCATCGGTTCTGCCGCCGCGTGGCGGCGGCAGGGCTGATTTTCCGCTATAATAGCTATCAGTGTGTTTTTTAACTGAATTACGCTTTACTGCTTTGATTCTCTTAGGCTTTTATTTCCATTCTTCGGCGGGTTTCGCTATAGTCCCGCCCTTGCGCCTGCTTGCGGGCTTTTATTGGCTTATACTCTAAATAATTCGAGTTGCAGGAAGGCGGCGACACAGCGAATCCCCAGGAGCTTACTCAAGTAAGTGACTGGGGTGAGCGAGGAAAGCCAACACACCTGCAACTTGAAGTATGACGAGTATAGATTTATTACCGGATTTTACCATGTCACAACGCCCTTTTTGGCAAACCAAAACCCTGGCGGAGATGTCAGAACAAGAGTGGGAGTCGCTGTGCGACGGCTGTGGGCAGTGTTGCCTGAATAAACTGATCGATGAAGATACCGATGAGATTTATTTCACCAACGTGGCCTGCGATCAACTGAACATCAAATCCTGCCAGTGTCGTCACTACGATCGCCGTTTTGAACTGGAAGAGGACTGCATCAAGCTGACGCGGGAGAATTTGGTGACCTTCAACTGGCTGCCGCCAACCTGCGCCTACCGGCTGATCGGTGAAGGCAAGCCGCTGTATGCATGGCACCCGCTAATCAGCGGCTCCAAAGCCGCAATGCATGGCGAACGCATTACCGTGCGCCATATTGCCGTGCGTGAAAGTGAGGTCGTTGATTGGCAGGACCATATTTTGAACAAGCCTGACTGGGCCAGATAACGGCGCCCGGTTGGTGTTGATTTTTGGCCATGGATATACCCCCAATTAAATTTTCATTAAAACGCCCAGTCTGTTGATTCAACAGATCCTGTTTTCTGCGCGCGAGGCAATCGCGCCGGATTGGGCATAGGAGAACGTGATGGCAAAGAAGCAGCATACTTACCGGGTCAACGTGGTCTGGACTGGGAATGAGGGCAGCGGCACCGCCAATTACCGCGCCTACAGCCGCAACCATGAAATCAGTGCGGCAGGTAAAACGCCTGTTTTGGGTTCGGCGGATCCGAGCTTCCGTGGGGATCCGGCGCGCTGGAACCCAGAGGAACTGCTACTGGCATCACTCAGTGCCTGCCATAAGCTTTGGTATCTTGGCCTTTGCGCCGCCGCTGGCGTCATGGTGGTGGCTTATCGCGATGAGGCCGAGGGCGTTATGTTGGAAGAAAGCGGCGGCGCCGGCCAATTTTCATCGGTTACGCTGCGGCCCCGGGTTGAGATAACGGCTGATTCGGATCGCCAAACCGCTCTGGATTTGCATCATAAGGCCCACGACATGTGCTTTATTGCGCGGTCGATGAATTTCCCGGTGAACAACGAGCCGGAAATATCCATACGCAGCGGTGCGGTTTCTTAATCGGCACGACGATTTTCTGCCGATGCGATAGCGGATGGGCGACGCCGGCGGCCCGAGTTCAATGTTATGTAAATTACGGGCTATTGGCAGGGGGAAGGCTTCATTTCCAACCGCAGGTTCAGTAGGCTGTGGCTATATTCCCGCTTGCGAGAAAGCCAACAATGAAAATGGTGCGCCTGTTTGCGATAGCTGGAGCACTGATCGTGCTCGTCTATTACTTCACTCATCTTTAAGCCGCCGTCAGGCTGATATTTATGGCGACGGCAGAGCCAATTAAAAACGGTGCCGCCAGGGCACCGTTTTTAATTATCGGCCTATCAACGGCCGAACAGATCGCGTTTGCGCGGGCGGACAAACTGGCTCAGCAGCACAATCACGCCAACTACCAGGAAGGCGGCAAAAATACCGACCAGCCATTGCGGCATCTCTAACGTCAGGAATTGCCATTGGCGTACAGAGCAATCGCCTGATGCTTCGAATACCGCCGGCAGCCATTTATTCAGCGGCAGCCAGGATGGGAAGCTGACGAAAAAGTCACAGGTATTGAACGGCGAAGGGTGCAACTGGATCATGGTGTGCTTCCAGGCCAACTGTACCCCTTCCCACGCGCTGTAGATCCACAGCAGGATAGCGGCATAGCGCAGCGGGGTTTTCGGTGCGACGGCGCCAAGCAGGCCCGCCCCCAAAATACCAAACAGGGCACAGCGTTCATAAATACACATCACGCAAGGCTGTAGCAGCATGACGTGCTGAAAATAAAGCGCAGCCAGCTCCAGCAGCAGCGCAATCAATGCCATCAGCAGCCAGGCACCGCGCCCGCGCGAGCAGCGGTTAAAAAATTGCAACATAATGATCGCTCTTCCATGTAGTAAGCAATTGAACGGGCAGTGTAAACCAATTCAACCCTGCTGCCAGCTATCCGTGGCGGATTCTGTGTAAAAAAGCGTTCCAAAGCAGGGTTTATTGGTGCTGATATGCCGGCGGCCCCCTTAGTATGGCTGGGCAGGGGAACGGGCCGTTTGGCATTTTCGCTCGTTTTTTGCCGGTTTATGCACACTTTCGTTTAATGTTTTTTGCTCAGGCTATGTCATGCCGGAGGCGATCTGGTATGATCAGCTGATTCTACTTTCTGATTATCGTCGTTACGGAATATCAAATACATGGTCATCAAGGCGCAAAGTCCTGCCGGTTTCGCGGAAGAGTATATTATCGAGAGTATCTGGAATAATCGCTTCCCCCCTGGCTCTATTTTGCCTGCGGAACGTGAGCTTTCAGAGTTGATTGGCGTAACGCGCACCACCTTACGTGAAGTTTTACAACGTTTGGCGCGTGATGGCTGGCTGACCATTCAGCACGGCAAACCCACCAAGGTAAACAACTTCTGGGAAACGTCCGGCCTGAATATTCTTGAGACGCTGGCGCGCCTTGATCACAACAGCGTGCCGCAGCTTATCGACAACCTGCTTTCCGTTCGCACCAACATCGCCTCCATCTTTATCCGTGCTGCGGTGCGCAATTATCCGGAGCAGGCACAGGAAGTGCTGGCGAAAGCCGCCGAAGTTGAAGATCAGGCTGATGCGTTCAACCATCTGGATTACGAGATTTTCCGCGGCCTGGCGTTTGCTTCCGGCAACCCGATTTACGGCCTAATCCTGAACGGTTTGAAAGGGCTGTATACGCGCGTGGGGCGGTATTATTTCTCGAACCCGGAAGCGCGCAAGCTGGCGTTAAGCTTCTATAACAAGCTTTCCACCTTATGCCATGAGCGGCTGTATGAACAGGTGATGGACACGGTGCGCAGCTACGGTAAAGAAAGCGGCGCCATCTGGCACAGCATGCAAGGCACGATGCCAAGCGATCTCACAGAGGCCCGCCGTTAAAGCGGCCCTTTCGGGCCGCGTGGCGTTGAGTAGGTGGTCTTATCGTTAAAGCGGCGCAGGCCGCGCCGGGCAGCGTTCCAGCAGTTCAACGCTGTTATCCTCGTTTTGCTGTTCCAGAATCACATCAAATCCCCACAGCCGGTGCACATGCTTCATCACCTCGCGGCGGCTTTTATCCAACGGTGCGCGATCCTGCGGGATATAGCGCAACGTTAGCGAGCGGTCACCACGCAGATCCACATTCCAGATCTGGATATTCGGCTCAAGGTTGCTGAGGTTATACTGCGCCGAAAGCTCTTGGCGGATTGCGCGGTAGCCTGATTCGTTGTGAATTGCCGATATCTCCAGGAAATTATTGCGATCGTCATCCAGCACGGTGAACAGCCGGAAGTCGCGCATGATCTTCGGTGACAGGAACTGGCTGATGAAGCTTTCGTCCTTGAAATCACGCATGGCGAAGTGCAGCGTATCCAGCCAGTCTTTGCCGGCGATATCCGGGAACCAGTAGCGGTCTTCTTCGGTTGGCTCTTGGCAGATGCGCTTGATGTCCTGGAACATAGCGAAACCCAGCGCATACGGGTTAATACCGTTGTAATAGGGGCTGTTGTAGGGCGGTTGGTACACCACGTTGGTATGGCTGTGCAGGAACTCCAGCATAAAGCGATCGGTAACCCGCCCTTCGTCATACAGGTGGTTAAGAATGGTGTAGTGCCAGAAGGTGGCCCAGCCCTCGTTCATCACCTGGGTTTGCTTTTGTGGGTAAAAATACTGGCTCACCTTGCGCACAATGCGCAGCACTTCGCGCTGCCACGGTTCCAGCAGCGGGGCGTTCTTCTCCATAAAGTAGAGAATATTTTCCTGCGGCTCGCTTGGGTAGCGGCGCACCTGTTCCGGCACCGCCTCACGATCAACGCGCGGCAAGGTTTTCCACAAGGAGTTCACCTGGCTTTGCAGATATTCTTCGCGGCTTTTCTGGCGCGCTTTCTCTTCCAGCAGTGAAATTTTCTGCGGGCGCTTATAGCGATCGACACCGTAGTTCATCAATGCATGGCAGGAATCCAGCAGCTTTTCTACTTCCTCCATGCCATAGCGCACTTCGCACTGGCTGATGTAGTTACGTGCAAACAGCAGGTAATCCACAATGGAGCTGGCATCCGTCCAACTGCGGAACAGGTAGTTATTTTTGAAAAACGAGTTGTGCCCATAGCAGGCATGCGCCATGACCAGCGCTTGCATCGTGATGGTGTTTTCTTCCATCAGGTAGGCGATACAGGGATTGGAGTTAATCACAATCTCATAGGCAAGCCCCTGCTGCCCGTGCTTATAACGCTGTTCTGTCTCAATGAATTTTTTGCCGAATGACCAGTGGGTATAGTTGATCGGCATCCCAACGCTCGAGTAAGCATCCATCATCTGCTCGGAGGTGATGATCTCAATCTGGTGTGGATAGGTGTCAAGCCGGTAGTGCTTGGCTACGCGGTCAATTTGCTCCAGATAAACCTGCAGCAGATCGAACGACCAGTCTGGTCCATCGCTCAGACGTTTGTCATCCTTAACCTTTTCATATGTTGAAGTAGTCATCAGCGCACCCTCGTTATTAACGGGCTATGCTCATTACGGCGAGCCCTAATTACAAGCGTAGCTCAATCTGGCCGTAGCGAATAATCATATAAAGTTTAAAAATTCAACGGAATGGCGTTGACGGCGTAAAGGGCGGGCAGATGCGCTGAGTTTTTTCTGCTACCGGCATACCCATCCCCACCAACACAAAAATCTCTTAAGTCGCCATTTTGTTAGCATATTGGTCTAATAAAGTGCCAGTGAGCGTTTGATGCCGTCTGTTAGCGGCTTGTTATTCAGTGGCGCTTTTTGATTGATGGCGTTGCTGTCATTGCTAGCGTATTGGCCGTATTTTTCTTCGATACCGGCCATTGGGCGATATCTTATCGCTATTTTTTCCCGGCTATTGCAAAAGCATAGTGCATGAAGGATAAATGAAATGTGACAGTATCGTGTCTAATGGTTAACTTTCTGTTTGGCGATTTCCTCTGGGCTAATCCTTGGTGAGCAGAGGATTATGCTTGGGGTGGCCTGAGCTTGGAGTCTGCTATGCGAGTGGTGATTTTAGGTAGTGGCGTTGTGGGCGTGGCGAGCGCTTGGTATTTGGCGAAAGCCGGTCATGAAGTGACAGTGATTGAGCGCCAACCCGGGCCGGCGCTTGAAACCAGCGCTGGCAATGCCGGGCAGATCTCACCGGGCTATGCCGCTCCCTGGGCTGCGCCGGGGGTTCCTTTAAAGGCCGTCAAATGGATGTTCCAGCGCCATGCGCCGCTGGCGATCCGCCCAGACGGCAGCAGCTTCCAACTGCGCTGGATGTGGCAGATGCTGAAGAACTGCGACACCGCACATTATATGGCGAACAAAGGGCGTATGGTGCGCCTGGCGGAGTACAGCCGCGATTGTCTAAAAGCGTTGCGCCAGGAAACCGGCATTCAGTACGAAGGGCGGCAGGGGGGCACTTTACAGCTGTTTCGCACGGCCCAGCAGTTTGAAAATGCGGCCAAAGATATCGCGGTGCTAAAAGACGCCGGCGTGCCGTATAAACTGCTGGAAGCCGCGCAGTTGGCAAGCGTTGAGCCCGCTCTGGCGCAGGTGGCGCATAAGCTGACCGGCGGCCTGCAACTGCCGAACGATGAAACCGGCGACTGCCAATTGTTTACCCAACGGCTGGCGCTGATGGCGCAGCAGGCGGGCGTCACCTTTTGCTATAACCGCAGCATTGACCGGTTGTTGGTGGAAGGCGATAGCATCGTTGGGGTGCAGTCCGGGGATGAGGTATTTACCGGTGATAGCTATGTGGTGGCGCTGGGTTCTTATTCCACCGGGCTGCTGCGCGATCTGGTCGCGATCCCCGTCTATCCGCTGAAGGGCTTTTCACTGACCATCCCCATCGCCAGTGAGGCCGATGCGCCGGTTTCCACCGTGCTGGATGAAACCTACAAAATCGCCATTACCCGGTTTGATCAACGGATCCGCGTGGGCGGCATGGCCGAAATTGTCGGCTATAACACCGCGCTGGAGCAAAAGCGGCGCGCTACGCTGGAAATGGTTGTGCGCGATCTATACCCCCAAGGCAGCCACGTTGAACAAGCCACCTTCTGGACTGGCCTGCGGCCGATGACCCCGGACGGCACGCCGGTGGTAGGGCGCACCCCGGTGAAAAATCTGTTCTTGAATACCGGCCACGGCACGCTGGGTTGGACCATGGCCTGCGGTTCGGGGCAACTGCTGGCCGATTTGATTTCCGGCGTGGCGCCGGCTATCCCGTTTGAGGATTTGTCGGTGGAGCGTTATCGTACGGGTTATGGCAAGCAGGGGGCGGTGCCGCACAAAAGCGCGCACCCTGTGCGCTAACCTTAATTATCGCTGCCGCCGTGGGCGCTCTATGGCGGCATCAACAGGCTCTAAGGAGAGGCCATGCCCCGCCCAATTACAGCAACACTGCACCTTTCTGCGTTTGAACACAATTTGCAGGTTATTCGCCGCCATGCGTCACAGCCCAATATTTGGGCGGTGGTGAAGGCCAATGCCTATGGTCATGGCCTCCAGCGGGTGTGGCACCGGCTGGCGCAAGCCGATGGTTTTGCCTTGCTGGATTTCGCCGAGGCAATATTGCTGCGCGAGGCGGGCTGGCAAGGGCCGATCCTGCTGCTGGAGGGGTTCTTCCGGGCCGAGGATTTAGCGCTGATCGACCGATACCGATTAACGACCGCCGTGCACAGCGCCTGGCAACTGCAGGCGATTGCCGATGCTAACCTTACGGCCCCGCTGGATATCTATTTGAAAGTTAACAGCGGCATGAACCGCCTGGGCTTCCCTCCTTCGGAGTTACAGGCAAGCTGGCTGCGGGCGCGCGGCATCGGTAATATCCGTTCCATTACGCTGATGAGCCACTTCGCCACCGCAGATGGCCCGGAAGGGGTTGAACAACAGATCGCGACTATTGAGCAGGCGGCCAGCGGTATAGACCTGCCGCGCTGCCTGGCGAACTCGGCGGCGACGCTCTGGCACCCTGAAACCCACGGCGATTGGATCCGGCCCGGCATTATTCTGTATGGCGCATCGCCGACTGGCAACTGGCGCGATATCGCCGGTTTCGGCCTGCAGCCGGCGATGACGCTCAGCAGTGAGATCATCGGCGTGCAACTGGTGCAGCCCGGTGCGCGCGTAGGCTATGGCGGCCGTTATACCGCCAGCGGTGTACAGCGCGTGGGCGTGGTCGCCTGCGGGTATGCCGATGGCTATCCGCGCCATGCGCCCACTGGCACGCCGGTGTGGGTGGATGGTGTGCTGACCCGCACGCTGGGCACCGTATCGATGGACATGCTGGCGGTGGATTTAACGCCGTGCCCGCAGGCGAATCTTGGCGCAGAGGTGGAACTGTGGGGGCGGCGGTTACCGGTTGATGATGTGGCCGCCGCAGCCGGAACGCTGGGTTACGAGCTGCTGACGGCATTAACGGCGCGGGTGCCGGTGGTGGCCGGCCAGTAAACTTCAGGCAATCTTCTCAATATGGCTGGTGCTCTGGCGGCTGAGCTTGCGCGCGTGCAGCGCCAGCAGGCAACTGGTCAGCATCACCAGCGCCAGCGCCAGCTTAGGCGGCAATGGCAACGTCATCGCGATGAGCCCTAGCGCGGCACCGCCCGCCATCTGCACAAAGCCCACCAGCGCAGAAGCGACGCCGGCCTCTGTCGAGTAGGGCTCCAGCGCATAGCTGGTGGCTGGGCCCATGACAAACGCCAGCCCGGCGCAGGACGAAGCCACCGGCAGCATATAGGCCAGCCAGTGGGTTTGCGCGCCGGCCGGCAGCAAGCCCACGCCCAGAAACAGGCCAATGGCGCCCAGCAGCATCAACATGCTGCCGGTGAACAGGCAAACCGGGCGGCCGATTTTACGGATGATGCGGTTAGCAAAGAAGGTCACGAACATAATCCAGAACCCATTGGCGCCAAAAGCGATGGAGAATTGCAGCGGCGTCAGGCCGGCGGTGCCCATCAGTACGTTGGGCGCCAGCGAAACATAGGTCAGCGCCATCCCCATCGCTCCGGCGTTAACCAGGGTGAACCCCAGAAAATGGTGATCGCTGAGGATATGGGCATATTGCCGCAACGGCAACCCACGCACCGGCCGGGTGCCCTCGGGGCGTGTTTCCGGGAAGCGCAGGGCAATCAAGATCATCACCGCCAGAGCGTAGCTCATCAGGAACCAGAAAGGCGCGCGCCAACCGAAGTTTTCCGCCAGCAGGCCGCCTAACAGCGGCGCCAGCGCCGGAACGATATTCAACGTGCCGTTAAGGAAGCCAAACGCGCGCGCGGCATCATCGCCGCTCATTCGATCGCGCACGCCGCTGTAACAGACGACGGAGGTGCAGCAGACCGCCACCCCCTGCAACAGGCGGGAAGCGATAAATACCCCCGGCGAGGTGGCCAACGCCGCCATGGCCGAGCCCGCCATATAGAGCACAATCCCCGTCATAGCAATCGGTTTGCGGCCATAGTTGTCCGCCAGAGGACCGGAAATGATTTGCCCAATGCCCAGCACCAGGATGAAAAGCGGAATGCTGGACTGAATCAGCGTTTCGCTACTGTTCAGGCCGCGCGCAATAGCCGGGATGGTGGGCAGGTAAAGGTCGATCCCCAACGGCCCGAACAATACCAGGCTCAGAAGAAGAAAAAGGTATCTTTGCATAACAAGTCAGCACATCCGAGTGACAAAGGTGAGTAGAGTAGTGACCTTGGCCAGAAAAAGAAAGAAGCAAAGCACAAACCCTGTGTGGCAACGGCAAGGTTTATGCCACTGGCGCTTTCCGATAATACAGGGCTGAAATGGCGTCCGCCACATAGCGTGCCTGATGCTTGGCATCGTCCAGTGCCCGGTGAGGGGTACCTTCAAACGGCCGTTCTTTTTTGGGGTTGAAACCGTGCAATTCTGCCAGGGTAATGATGGTGCGCACATCCTGCGTATCCCAAAAGCGCCAGGGGCAGGGCAGCTCGAGTTGTTGAAATGCATGTTCCAGGATCGTGCAGTCAAACTCCTTGCCGTTACCCCATACCTTGACGTTGTCTGTGGCGTTCATATGAATAAAACGGCTGAAGCTGGATAACACGCGTTTGAGGGTTTCGCTGCCGCCAAAGGCCAGCTTGCGCGCCTCGTTGGATTGCCTGGCCCACCAGGCCACGCTATCGAGGCTGATAGTGCGCCCGGGTTGCGTTTTCTGGCAACTGACGGCGGCTTCAAATTCGGCGCCCAGTTGGCCGGTTTTCGGATCGAAAAATACGGCGGCGACGACCAGGATCACCGCGCTGGGCACGGTGTCCAGGGTTTCAATATCTAACATCAGGTGGTGCATGGGTGATCCCGGCTGGCGTAAGTTTGGGCGATATATTACCGCAAAGCGAGCCAGGATGCGCGTTCAGCCACGCCGCTGGCCCGAGAGATTAGCCAGAGATATCGCCAGGATCGACAGCAGGATCAGCGCGGCGATCGGCGGCAGAACCACCCAGGGTGCGCGCTCGATATAGGGCATGCCTTCAGCCAGAAGCAGCCCCCAATCGGCGCTTGGCGGCTGCGGCCCCAGGCCGAGGAACCCCAGCGCTGCCAATGCCAGTGCGATCCCCGGCAGGCGCAGCATAGCGTGGCGCAGTAGGGTAGGCATGATCGCCGGCAGCAGGTAGTGGGTGTGCGTGCGGAGTGGGCCGATGCCCAAGACTGGCAGCATTCGGATATAGGCCTGCTGGCGCATTTCCGTCAGCAATGAAGCGCAATGTGCGGCCAACGGCGCCCAACTGACCAGTAGCACCGCCACCGCCGCGCCATAGGCGCTGGGGCCGGTTATGGCGATCACCAACAGCCCGGCGATGATCGGCGGCGTGGCGTTCGCCAGCTCAATCAGCCCGCAGGCCAGGCGCGGCAGCATGCCGAACACCAACCCCACCAGCAGCGAAGTAAAACTCACGGCCAGCGCCAGCAGGCAGGTATTGAGCGCGCCGTGGGCCACACGCGCCAGAATATCGCGGCCGGTGGCATCCGCGCCGAACGGCAACGCCAGGCTAGGGGCCTGCAGGCGCAGATGCAGGGAAGAAAAGGGATCGCGCAGCAGGCCGGTAGCCACCATCAGGCCCAGCAGCAGCGCGGCGATGATGGCGATCGGCAGCGCTTTGCCATCCTGCCGCCGTGGCGGCGTATTCGGCAGCACGGCGGCAATCCGCGCCAGCAAGAGGTAATGCAGTGCTTGCCCAGCCAGACCGGCACAAAAGGCGATCGCCAGTAACAGCAAGAGGCCGCACTGCAAGGCCGGCAAATCCTGGGCGATAGCGGCGCCCAGCGTTGCCCGCCCCAGGCCGGGGATGGCAAACACCTTTTCCACCGCCACAGCGCCGCCGGTCAGGCCGATCATTACCAGGCCGATCTGCGGCAGCAGCGCGGGCAGGGTGCGTTGCAATACGGCCTGCAGGCTGCGATACCAAGGGATCCCCGCCAGGTGCCAGGTCTGCAGCCAGCGCTCATTGAAGGTGGCGCTGAGCCCATCGCTGAACAGCAGGCCGAGCAAGCCCCCGGCAGGCAGGCCAAGCGCCAGCGCGGGCAGCACAACGTTATTTAGGCTTTGCCAGCCGTATGGCGGGAACCAGCGCAGCCAGACCGCCCCCACAATCAACACCAGCGACGCCAGCAAGAACTCAGGCAGCGCTGTTAATGTGACGGCCAGCGTGCCCGTCGCGCGTCGGCTATTGCCGTGTAGCCCACGCCACAGCGCTGGTAACGCCAGCAGCAGCGCCACAATCAAGGCCAGCGCCAACGCATAACCCATTAACGCCAGGGATACTCCGGCAGCCTGCATCATTCCCGGCAATACCGGTTGCCCCGAGATCCACGAGTTGCCGGCATCCCCCTGAAACAGATGATAAACCCAGCGGCCAAACAACGCCCATGGGCCGTCATCCAGATCGTAACGCTGGCGAATGGCGGCCAGCGCTTCCTGGGTGGCTTCTTGATCGCCCGAGCGGGCGCGCAACAGGCTGAGCGCCGGATCGCGCCCGGATAACCAGGGCATCAGGCCGACAAACAGCCCCATCGCCAGCAGGGCAGCCAGGCGGGAGAGCTGCGGCAGCAAGGCATGCCTGACGGTTTTCATCGCAATCATGGCGCAATCATGCTGGCAGGCGTGACCAATACGCGCTCACGCGGATCGCGCGCGGCATGCCGCATGTTGGTGGCTTCCCCCTGGATCACCCGTTCATGCAATAGCGGAATGGCCGCGTGGGTGGCGAGAATTTTGTTCTCCGCCGCCATAATCGCCTGGCGGCGCTGTTGGCCTGCCGGGAGCGATGCGGCCTGTTCCAGCGCAGCATCCACCTGGTGATCGCACAGTTGGGAAATGTTGAAGGAGCCGTGGCAGGCAAAATCACTGTACATATAAGCCACCGGATCGCCTGAATCCAGCACCGTTGCGCGGGAAAGAATAAAGGCGTCAAACTTTCCGGCTAGGGCATCGGCTTCGATATGCGCGTATTCACGCACTTCCTGTTTCACTTCAAAGCCGGCGGCGGTGAGCTGCTGCGCCAGAAACACAGCGACTTCCGGCAGTTCCGCGCGATCGCTGAAGGTTGCCAGCGTGATGGTTTTGCCGCCGATCGCGGCAGGCGCAGCGGCGGGCGGTGCCTGGCGTAGCGCGGCGGCCCAGGGCAATGCCGGGCCAAGCAGCCCGGCGGCTATATCGGCGCGCCCTTCGTAGACGTTATCGATCAGCGGCTGGCGTTGGATGGCGGCGGCCGCTGCCGCCCGCACGGCCGGATCGCTGAAAGCGCCGTGGCGAGTATTCAGATACAGGGTGTTGGTGCGCGGCATGGGGACTTCATGGATCAGTGCCGGGTCAATCAGCGGCAGTTGTGAAATGGGCAGCGCTTCCACCAAATCGGCGCTGCCGGTACGCAAGGCGGCGGCACGGGCTGTGCTGTCGGGTACAAAGCTGACGTCGATCCCCGGCGCGGCGGCTTTCTCCCCCCAATAGTTATCGAACCTTTGCAGGCGGGCGCTGCTGGTGCCGTTGATCTCGGTTAACACGTAAGCGCCGGTACCGGCACGCAGTGGATTAACCGTGCCGTTGGCGCCGTATGCCCCGGCGGCCAGGATCGCGAGCTGCGGGCTGGACAGGCGCTGGGGAAGCAACGGATCGGGTGTGGCGCTGCGGATAATCACGGCGTTATCGCCGTCAGCGCTGACGGTCAGTTCCACGCCGTCCAGAATCCGCGGTTTTGGCGCGGCCTGCATGGCGGCCTGGAGTGAGCGCACCACGCTATGGGCATCGAATGTGCTGCCGTCATGGAACTGAACGCCCTGGCGCAAACGAAAACGCCAGCTTTGCGCATCCAGCGGCTGCCATTCGGTCGCCAGCGCCGGCTGTATATCGCCGTTGGCATCCAATATCACTAACGTTTCGCTATTGCTCCAACGCGAAAGTTTGAACGCATCATCACTCAGCGGCGTTAAGCCCGAGCGCGGCGGCTGTAGCATCGCCAGGCGAATGCGTTTTTCATTCGCGCTGGTTTCTTCGGGGGCGGCGGGATCAAAACAGCCGCTAAGTAAGACGCTGCTGACCATCAGGCAGGCGGGGCCAATAAAACGTAGAGGTAACATCAATAGCTCCTTCCGGGGTTAAATATGGGTAGGCAGTTGCGGTATCGCGGCGATCAACGCATGGGTGGCCGCATGCTGGGGGTGTTGCAGCAACGTGTGGGTGGGGCGATCCTCGACGATCGCACCGCGATCCATCACCAGGGTTCGCTGGCACAGGGCTGCGACCAGCGAAATGTCGTGTGAAACGATCAACATGCCCATTTGCTGCTGCTGCGCCAGGCGGCGCAATAGCGCAATCATTTGCTGGCGTAACGGCAGATCCAGCCCGCTCACCGGTTCATCCGCCAACAGAAAACGGGGCTGCAAGGCGATAGCGCGTGCTAATGCCACGCGTTGCGCCTGGCCACCGGAAAGTTCATTTGGGCGCGCATGCGCCAACCGCGGGGCCAGTTCAACCTGTTCCAGTACCCGTTCGGTGATTGCCTGGGCATTTTCCTGCGGCGCGAGTTGGCGCAACGGGGCGGCAATAAGCTGCGCCACGGTATGGCGGGGGTTTAGCGAGGCATGGGCATCCTGAGGCACGTATTGCACCAGCCGGCGGTATCCGCGTAACCGGCGCGGCCTGGCGGCCTCCAGCAACTGTCCCTGGCAATGAATATGCCCGCCGTCTGCTGTTTCAAGCGCCAATAGGAGTTTTAACAGGGTGGATTTGCCGGCTCCGGAGCAGCCGACCAGCCCGATGCACTCGTCGGCGTAGATATTCAGGTTTATTCCCGCCACCCCGATAGCCCGCGGTGAATAACGGCGGCTGACATTTTGCATACTGATAAACGGCATTTCGGCGCGCATGGTTATACCGCCTGGCGCAAACCGTTATGGGCCTGATACAGCTGGCGGGCCGCCGTAACCAGGCTATGGGTATAGGGATGGGCGGGCCGCTGCATGATTTGGCCGATCGGGCCTTGCTCAATCTGTTGGCCGCCGGCCAAGATAACGGCGCGTTGGCACAGTGCAGCCGCAACGGTGACATCATGCGTGATAAACAGCAGCCCTCTGCCGGTGGTGTGATTGGTGTACTGGCGTAAAAGGTCAATCACCTGGTGCTGGCTGACCATATCCAACGCGGTAGTGGGCTCATCGGCGATCAGCAGGCGCTGTTGCCCGCTTAACGCCAGGGCGGCGCAGATCCGTTGGCATTGCCCACCTGACAGTTGGCTGGGGTAGCGCGGCAGAATGGCATTGGGCTCCAGACCGAGCGCTGCCAGCAGTTCGCTGGCGCAGGCATCGGCTGCCCGGCGGCTTATTCCCTGTTGATAGCGCAACGCCATCCCCAACTGTTTGCCAACGCTAACCAGTGGATTCAAGGTGGTGAAAGGATCTTGAAAAATAGCGGCTACTGGCGCCGGGCCGCGTTGCTGCAGGCGCTGGCCGCCGACTTCCCGCCCGCAGATGCGGATGGAACCGCTCAGGACGGCATTGGGCGGTAGCGTCCCCAGAATGGCGCTTGCCGTGAGTGATTTGCCCGAACCAGAGGCCCCCAGTAAACACAGGCTCTCACCGTGTTGCAGTTCAAAACTCAATTTGTTGATTTTGGTTTTGCCATCCAGCACCAGCGTAAGGTTGTTGACGGCCAGCAGCGGTGGAGTGTGTCGGTCCATGATAATATCTACAGGGTGTTAAGTTATGTGATAACATAACATTTCATCCCTTAAATGACCATAGTCACCGCGCCTTTTGTTTTGCATGGGCGAATCGGCGTTGTTCACGGTATGATAGATAAAAGCGACGGTTAGGTTGGGATTGGGGTGAAGACGTTTATTTTCATTTTATGCATGATCGGCTACGTGCTGGTGATCGGCTATTTGGGCTTGTTTGTCACCGACAAGATCTGCGAGAGCGCCGACAATTTCAGTAAACTCTGCCGGCTGGTGGATATTTCAGAGCCCCATATACCCAAAGGCTAATCAGGCTGGTGCGGATGGTTGACCCTGGCTGGGCGATACCCCGCTCAGAATAATGAAAAAAGTAAAACCACAGGCAGACTCAGTGGCCAGGTCAGGCCGATGATTAACGCGCTGATGCAGCGGATTTTGATCGTATCCCGGCTAACCAGGTAGGTAAAAACCATGGAAAATACAAGGCCAAATAAGTAAAAGTATTGTGTTGCTACCCAAAGTTGCGACATGAAAACAGGCTCCTCTTATTATTGTGGCGGCGATTCTAGGAGCAGCCGCCCAGATAATCAATGCTTCATTTTATCTCTGTCATAGCCGCAAAAGTGTCGGGTGGGTCGGCAAAAACCTTTAGTTTTGTGTGCTATTTCCCCGGTGGTGTAATAGGTTTTGCTATCCGGCTTAAAATAATGGCGTTACGGGTATGGCTAATGCTGAGAATATTCTGATAACGGTTTGATAATATTAAGCAGTTGTAATAAGTTGAGCATACGGAAATCACGCAAGGAGATATTATGGGTTTTTGGCGGATTGTATTTACCATTATTTTGCCACCATTGGGCGTACTGCTCGGGAAGGGCTTCGGCTGGGCATTCATCCTTAACATTATTTTGACGCTGCTGGGCTATATTCCTGGGCTGATCCACGCTTTCTGGGTGCAGACCAAGCAATCATAAGCGCAGTATGAGGCGGAAAGCGCCTCCAGAACCTTCAGCGGGGAGTGTAGCGATACACTCCCCGTTTTCATTTTCAAGCGGCCAGGTTTAAAGTTTGATCCCGGCAAAAGACATGAACCCGAGCGACATCAGCCCGGCGGTCATAAAGACACTGCCCAACCCCTGCAGCCCCTTTGGCATATTGGCGTATTTCATCTTCTCGCGCAGGCCAGCCAGCGACACAATCGCCAGCAGCCAGCCGATACCGCAGCCGGTGCCGTAGACAAAAGATTCAGCGAAATTATATTCGCGTTGCACCATAAAGATGGTTGCGCCGAAAATCGCGCAGTGGATAGTCAGTAGTGGTAAAAAGGCACCCAGCGATTGGTGCAACGACGGAACATAGCGATCCAACAGCATTTCGAGGATTTGCACCAGCGCAGCCAGCACGCCGATAAAGGTGATGAAATCCAGGAAGCTGAGATCGACACCTTCAATGATGGCGTTTTCCCGCAGCAGGTAATGATAAATCAGATTATTCAGCGGGGTGGCGATCGCTAACAGCAGCGTAACGGTTACGCCCAGCTTAAATGCCGTATCCACCTTTTTTGATATCGCCAGGAAGGTGCACATACCCAGGAAGAAATTAAGAGCCATGTTTTCCACAAAAACTGCGCGCAAAAAAATCCCCAAGTAGTTTTCCATGTCACCTCCTATTGCTATGAGCGGGCATAATAACACGTGGCAAACCCAGCCGTCTTTGACCAAGCGCCGGTTTGGCGCACCCGATCCGGCGGCGAGTTATCCCGTACGAAAACCGGTGTAAAAAGCGTGGTTTTAGAGCATCTGGCTTAATCCAGAGCGCCGGTAAAATCATCTGGGATTCGTCTGGCGCCTCCGTATACCGGCAGTAGCGATGCCGCGGTGAAATTAAACTAACCTATTGAATATAAATTATATGTTTATGCATATGAATTTCATATGGCGTAAAATTAAACAATTTATTGACAACCAAACCCTGCCTGGCGAATGATGAATACATAAATTTAACATTGTTGACAATCTACTATATTACTGAGCTGGATTATCAACAATCAACGTTATTGAACGGTGTTTTGCGGGGTTAGGTTGATGAATCACGTCAAAGATAACTTTCTCCATTGTATGCGGCGGCTGGCCACCACGGTCTGTGTTATCACCTGTCGGCATGAAGGCGTCCCTTATGGCATTACCGCCACCGCGGTGACTTCCTTATGTTTTGATCCCGTGGCCGTTCTGGTGTGCATCAACAGTTCGTCCAGCCTGTTAACGCCATTGCTGGCGCAGAAAAAATACTGCATCAACCTGCTGAATAAAGAGCATGCCGCTATTTCGCAACGCTTCAGTACACCGCAGCCGCCGCATGAGCGCTTTGCCACCGGCGAATGGCGCAGTAACCCGGCGGGCGTGCCTTACCTGGCCGACGCCCAGGCGATGCTGTTTTGCGAACTGGACCAAAGCGTGCCTTATGCCACACACCACATTGTGATCGGCCGGGTGAGCGACTGCCAATACCGCCATGAGATTGCACCGCTTATCTACCAGAATGGCGCTTACGTCACTTCTGTCCCGTTATCCAACGCCGGCTCGGATTAGCCATTTTTGCCGGGCCAACCATTACCAGAGCAGGAGAAAAAGATGCAACTTGGATTATTCAGCCTGATGACCTTGCGTGATCATCCGGCAGGGGTGAAGGGCGTTATGCGCGATACCCAAACCATGGTGAAGACGGCGGAAGAAGTGGGGTTTGATATTGCATGGTTTGCCGAACACCATTTCGCCAACTACTCCAGCAGCCCATCGCCGCTGCTGATGGCTGCCAACGCCGCTGGCTGGACGACCAAAATTAAGCTGGCGCCCGGCGTATTGGTTTTGCCGCTTTACCACCCATTGCGCCTGGCGCAGGAAATTGCCACGGTTGACGCCATGACCGATGGCCGGCTGGTTTTGGGCATGGGCACCGGCTATCAGCAGTATGAGTTTGATCGTTACCATGTGGCGTTGGATAAGAAGGTCGACATTTTCCTTGAATACTGGGATGTGATTGAACAGGCCCTGGTCACCGGGGAAGTGGAATACAATGGCGAGCATATTTCGATTCCTCATACCACGTTTGCCATCAAATCCTATCAGTCGCCGTTGCCGCCTTTATTTGTTACCACATCGCATCCACGGTTATTGGCGCGGCTGAATAAATGGCAGGCGGTGCCGTTCCATGCTGCCAGCACGCTGGGCTCACCGGTATTGTATAAAATGGTCGAGGGGCTGAACCAAAGCTGGGAGAGCCTGGGTGAGAATCCGGCGACCAAACCGTTGGCCATTATGCAATATGTCCACGTGACCGACAGCCGCTCTGAAGCGTTGGAGGCGGCCGAACGCGCGCGCTATGTTGGCCGCATGGCAAATCATTTACGCAAGGCGCAATTGCCGCTCGACGCCGATGGCTACATCCGCAACGAAGCCTTTGAAGGGGAATATACCCTGGAGCAATATGCCGACAATATGGTGGTCGGCGATGCCTATCAGGTGGCTGAAAAGATGATTGCTGATATTAAAAAGCTAAATCCGTTAAATTACACCTGTAATTTCCAGTTTGGTTGTATGCCGTTAGCGCGGGCGCAGAAATCGCTCTATCGCTTCAGTAAAGAAGTCATACCGTTAATTGAGAAAGAATTAGGCCCGATTGCTGATATCGGCCGTAAATAATTAGACCTGCCTGTTTGTTACCGATTATTGCCTTGCATGAGAAGTGACTCGGACGAATATTAATGGAGCTATAGCTATTATTAATTAAACCATCGCGGGGAATTTATTATGTTTAATCATACGAAAAAGTCAGCCGTTTTTATTGTGTTAACAGCCTTGTTTCTTACCCATGCGGCCCAGGCCGAATCGACGCTGGATGCTGTTATTAAAGCCAAGAAATTACGCTGTGCCGTGGTGCTTGATTCCCCGCCTTCAGGGTTTATGACGCCTGACAATAAACCTGATGGGTATGACGTGGCTTATTGCCAGGATATGGCGAAATCCCTGGGGGTGGAGCCGGTTATTGTTCAGACGCCGGCTTCAGATCGTATCCCTGCGCTGGTCTCCAAACGGGTGGATATTGTCGTTGGCTCGACCACCATCACACCGGAGCGGGCGATGACGGTGGCATTCACCCAGCCCTATGTGAATTACACCGTTACCGTAGTAACGCGCAAAGACACCGGCATCACCAATTACGAACAGCTGCGCGGCAAAAAATTGGGGGCGGTCGTGGGTTCTACCTTCGAACAGCTGTTTAACAAAGAGTTGCAGGGGCGTTGGAAAGATAGCGGCACCAGTTACATCGGGTTTGCCAGCGATACTGAAACCTTTATGGCGCTGCAGCAGGGCAAAGTGGATGCAATTTTGCAGGCCTCCGCCGTTTATAACACCTTGGCGGCCAGCGGCCAGTTCCCGACGTTTGCTACCGGCGGCCTGGCACCGCTGGCGGATATGGATGGGCTGGTGGTTCGCCGGGGCGATCAGGAATTCCTCAATTGGGCCAAAGTGTTTGTCTGGCATCAAGTGGTTTCTGGCCGCTATGCTGAACTGTATAAAAAATATATGGGGGACGGCCCACTGCCTGCTCTGAATATGCCAGGCGTGGACTTCTAGACCGCACGCTGTATCCGTATGATTAATCAGGGTGTGCCCATGCAGGATTATCAATTTTACTGGTCGATTGTTTTTGCCGCCTTGCCGCAATTATTGTCCGGCGCCTGGGTTACATTGCAGATAACGCTATTATCCGTCGTCTTCGGTATGGTGTTTGCCATACCGATGTCTGTAGCGCGGCAATCCAAGAAAGGCTGGGGCTATTATATTTCCAGCGGGTGGGTTGAATTATCCCGCAATACGCCGGTTTTGTTCCAGGTTTATCTGATGTATTTCGGACTTGGCGCATTGGGAATAAATATCTCAAGTTACCTTTCGGTGTTAATTGCCATCACCTTTAATAATGCGGGGTATCTGGCGGAAATATTCCGTGGCGGGCTGAAAGCCATTCCGCGCCAACAAATGGCGACGGCACGCTCATTGGGCATGAATCAGCGCCAGGCTTTTCAGCATGTGATTTTCCCGCAGGTATTTAAGGTGGTGTTTTTGCCTTTTGTAACCCAAGCCGTGTGGGCAATGCTGAACACGTCGCTGGGGATGCTGGTGGGCCTGCGGGAACTCTCTGGCGCAACCCAGTATGCGCAGTCGGTTAGCTTCCGTACCTTTGAGTTCTTTATTGTCACTGCTGGCATTTACTACGCCATCGCTAAAATCATTCAGTTTGCTGCGATGGGCGCCTTCAGACTGATGTATCGGAGGTAAAAGATGCAATTTGTGCTTGGATATCAGCCGCTACAGTGGGCCGACAGTTGGTTTCTGCTGCAGGGCGCGTTGAATACCCTGGCGATGGCCGGCACTGCCGGGGTGATTGGCACTTTGTTGGGTATCCCACTCGGCTGGGCTCGCGCCGCGTCATTTAGCTTTCAATTATTAAGCGCGCCGTTGGTGGATATTTTCCGCAGCGTGCCGATGATTATAACGCTGATCATCTTCAATAGCATGTTTTCTATGCTCAATATGCCGCTTTCGCCTTATGTGTTGGGCAGTCTGGCGTTGGGGATCTGGATGGCTGTGGTCACGTCTGAAGTGGCGCGCGCCTGTTTCCAGTCCGTGCCTCGTTCCTTCCGGCACAGCGCGCGTTCGCTGGGGATGAGCGCCTGGCAGGAGCTATGGCATATCTCGTTGCCACTGGCGCTGCGCAATGGCCTGAGTGCCTGGGTGGGGCTGCTGCTGAGCCTGATCAAAGACAGTGCGCTGGCTGGGGTGATCGGCTATGTCGAGTTCATGCGCGCCACGCAGACGCTGATTACCCGCACCCATGAAACCTGGTTGCTGTTGTTGGGCACTGGGCTGTTTTATTTCCTGATCTGTTATCCCATTTCCCGTTACAGCCGTTATCTGGAGGAGAAGGTGGCCATATGATTGAAATCAAAAATGTACAGAAAACCTATGGGGCGGTCAGCGTGCTGAAAGGCATCGATCTCACCATTGATAAAGGGGAGCTGGTTTGCCTGATCGGCGCCAGCGGATCGGGAAAATCCACGTTGCTGCAGTGCATTAATGGCCTGGAAAATATCCAGGGCGGCGAGATTGTTGTTGATGGCGTCAGCGTGCATGCCGGCGCGACCAATATCAACCAACTGCGCCGCAAACTGGGCATCGTTTTCCAGCAGTACAACGCCTTTCCCCACCTCAATGCGCTGGAGAATGTCGCGCTGGCGCCGCAGGTGGTGGCAAAAATGGGGAAAAAACAGGCCACGGCGCTGGCGCACAAACACCTGGAGCACGTTGGCCTGGGCGCGAAAGCCAGGATGATGCCGTCCCAGCTTTCCGGCGGCCAGCTACAGCGTTTGGCGATTGCACGGGCGCTGGCGATGGAGCCCTCATACATGCTGTTTGACGAGGTGACTTCAGCGCTCGATCCCGAACTGGTGGGGGAAGTGCTGGCGACCATGCGGCTGCTGAAATCGGAAGGTATGACCATGGTAGTGGTGACGCATGACATCAACTTCGTGCGCGAATCCGCCGATCGTGTGGCATTCCTGCATCAGGGTAATGTGTGTGAAATCGGCAGTGCCGCTCAGGTGATCGACCAACCTACACAGGAACAGACACGCAAATTTTTGCGGCGTGAAAGCCGCGGTGAACAGGCCGCTTGAGCGGCAGCAACGCATAGCGTTTTTCGAGGATATGGCGAACATGATGACATTCGATCTGACGGGCAAGACAGCATTGGTTACCGGCGGTGCCAGCGGTATTGGTTTTGAAACTGCAAGGTTGATGGCGCGCAGCGGCGCCCTGGTGGCGATTAATTATCTGCCGGACGATCCGCGTGCAGGCCAGGCACTGGCTGCGTTGAAAGAAGAAGGGCTAGCGGTGATCGGCGCGCCGGGCGATCTTGCCGACCCTACGCAGGCAGAAGCGATGGTGCAACAGGCCATCGCTGATCTGGGGCACCTGGATTTGTTGGTGAATAACGCCGGTACGCCGGGGGTAAGTAAACCGATTCCGATACAGGATCTGGACGCGGTGAGCGAAGAGTTATGGCAGACGATAATGAACATTAACCTGATGAGCGTGTTCCGCTGTTCTAAAGCGGCGGCGGCCGGCCTGAAAGCCAGCGGCGGGGCGATTGTCAACACCGCATCGATTGCCGGGTTCGGCTCGATTGCCAGCACCATTGCTTACAGTGCGTCCAAGGCCGCTGTGATCAACCTGACCAAAAACCTGGCCCATGCGTTGGCACCGGAGGTGCGGGTGAATGCGGTGGCGCCCGGTTCGGTAGAAAGTTCGTGGGCGATCGAATGGTCTGATGAGCGGCGGGCCAGCACCATCGCCGCCACGCCGTTAAAACGCTGGTGCGTGCCGCAGGATGTTGCCGAGCTGATTGTTTATCTTGGCTTTGCCGGCAGTATGATCACTGGCCAAACGGTAATTATTGACGGCGGTGTCTCGCTGTAGCCTCTATGGCAGCCATTTTATTGCCCGCTAACAAGTTTATTAGCGGGCAATGTTATTTGCGGCCGTTTGTTCTTTCTCCAGGAGCGCCATATATCGCGCCACTGCCTTGGCAAATTTGTCTTTCCAGATGAGCAGCGCTTTATCAATATCCCGCGCTTTAATCGCATCAAGTAGCCCCACAACATAATTAATGGCGTCGGACTCACGTTCCGTGTAGACGATACCGGTGAGGTTATTGAAGCGCTGCACCTCCACCGTGGTTTCTGCAAAATAGCGCGCGCAGCGCGCCAGCCCGCTGGCGGCAACAATGGTTTCCTGGAACTCAAGATCGTTTTGTATGGTGGGCTGCTGGTTTTCTTGGCGCGCCAGTTTTACCGCTGCATTCGCCATTTTTTCCAGTGCTTTTATCACATCTGGCGTGGGCAGTTTCGGGTTGGCATGAAAAGCTTTCAGCGCCAGTTCGCCTAATGCGGAACGGATCGCATAAACTTCCAGGATATTGGCCGGCTCCAGTTTTGCCACTACGGCCCCGCGATTGGGGCGCACTTCCACCAGGCCTTCCTGGCTCAATCGGCGCAGCGCTTCGCGTATCGGATGGCGCGATACGTTAAGCTCGTCAGTAAGATTTTTTTCAATCAAGCGATCGCCGGGCTTAAACAACCCCTTGATGATGGCGTTGCGGATCTGATCGGCGGCGTGTTCCGAGCTGGCGATATTGTTAACTGGTACGAGTATTTTCCTGCTCACGACATCTTTTTTTATTGCCATAATGGACCCAGGCGCCCCCCCATTAAACGAACAAAATCAGCATAGCACGTCTCGGGCAGGCAAGGTAGAAATTGGTAGATTGTCTACAATTTTCCGGAAGGTAGCCCCCATGGCTCGAGGGTTTGTTTATGTTCCGTATAATTGAATGAGGTTTTCCAAAGGGATCTTACTGATGAAAGGACGTATCATTATTGCTGTTTGCCTGTGCATGTCTCTACTTTCTGCTTGCAATACCAAGCCTGGGAACGATCTGGTTGATGACCTATTTAAAGGTCTCACCGATACTGGTAGCAAGGCCACAAGTCCAGATAGTAAGGCAAGAAACTATATGTATGTCATTATGCAAGCGATTCAATTGCACATGGTAGATATTGAGCGATTCGCGGGTAAGACATGTAATCTTAAAGTTAACTTGGATAGCAGTGGTAAAGTGACGGACATAACCGCGTTCGAAGGTGACCCTCTACTATGTGAAGCAGGAATAAACGGTATTAAGGCAGCGGATATTCCAGCCCCGCCAGATGAAGAAGTTTACCAAGCTTTCAAGACATTTATTATCGAGCTTAAACCTTTGTAATTGATTTGATTCTGTTGAAAAAAACGTAAGCGTCAAGCCAGTGCCGCCTTTCTGAATCCGAAATATCTGACAGGATAGTGTCCACCAAATTATCCCTGTTGCCATTGATGACGGCGCATCCGGTCATGACCGCTGGCGCATCCGTTACCCCCGGCCGACGACAATATCTCGTGTGAGGTCGTTTTCCGGCAAGGAACGCTGCGGCTTAGCGGGAACATCAACATTGCGTTCCTAAACCTGCTGATACAGGCGCTGAAACGATGATATCGCTCCCGTCTAGGCACCAAGATTTGGCTGGTCGCTGGACCCGCCGTCATGCGCAAGTCCTTCAATGGGCTGGGCGAGCAGACGCACGCGCTGGACGAAAACCCATTCTCCGGCCACCTGTTCATCTTCCGGGGACGCCGGGGCGTACGGTCAAAAACAGAAGAGAAAACCGAGCGCCTGAGTGCGCAGGTGGAAAAGCTGAACCGAATGCTGTTCGGCACCCGCTCCAAAAAGCTGCGCCAACAGGTGGAACAGGTCACTGTTCAACGCGCTGAATGAGTGGATAGAGGAAAAAGCGGCCAGGTTGTCGAAAAAGTCCCGGTTGGGTGAGGCGTTCGGCTACGTGCTGAACCAGTGGGATGCGCTGTGCTACTACTGGGGTGACGGACTGGCTGAACCGGAAACAACCCGGTGGATTAAACCAGCCCTGACATCCTCGCTTCGGCGGGGTTTTTGTTTGTGAAAAAAAATTTATGAGAATGGAATGGAAACTGTGATCTGAATCAAAATGATATACATCCAACTTAAGGGATATTAAGTATGTAAATATTACTTTCAAGTGGCGGTTTTATGGCATTAAGAGACTTTTTTGTACAGACAGAACCTCGTAGACGGCATTATGGTGTTGCATTGTTTATTGGGATTATTTCAGGTGTGGTTTCGGCATTTGTAAAATGGGGCGCTGAAGTACCCCTTCCTCCGCGTAGTCCTGTGGACATGTTTACCAGTGCGTGTGGGCCAGAATCATTAATTAGAGCAGCTGGGCAGATCGATTGCTCAAGGAACTTCCTCAACCCTCCATATATTTTTCTACGCGATTGGCTGGGATTGGCAGACCCTAATGCAGCTGTCTATACCTTCGCTGGGCATGTTTTTAACTGGGTTGGCGTAACACACATCATATTCTCCATCGTGTTCGCCGTTGGGTATTGTGTCGTTGCAGAAGTGTTCCCTAAAATTAAGTTATGGCAGGGGCTGCTAGCTGGCGCACTTGCACAGCTATTTGTCCATATGATTTCATTCCCACTTATGGGCTTAACCCCACCACTTTTCGACCTTCCATGGTATGAAAACGTTTCTGAAATCGTTGGTCACTTAATATGGTTCTGGTCTATTGAGATAGTTCGCCGTGATCTCCGAAACAGGATTACGCGTGAACCTGACGCAGAGATTCCTCTAAATTCCGCGTTCAGATAAACTGAGCTACACACATCAAGAACCCGCCAACAGTGCGGGTTTTTCCTTTTAAAGGCTACGCAATTGCGTGGCCTTTTTTTGTCTATGGAAAACCCCCAGCTAGGCTGGGGGTTCCGGAAAGCTTTCAGCTTTAAGCCAGTTATTAAAACCCCTTTTGATTTGTTAAAACATCTTGCGGTCTGGCAACTGCAAAAGTTCAACAAGAAATCAAAAGGGGGTCCCAATGGGGGACGAAAAGAGCTTAGCGCACACCCGATGGAACTGTAAATATCACATAGTTTTTGCGCCAAAATACCGAAGACAAGCGTTCTACGGAGAGAAACGTCTGGCGATAGGCAGTATCTTAAGAAAGCTATGTGAGTGGAAAAATGTACGGATCCTGGAAGCTGAATGCTGCGCAGATCATATCCATATGCTTGTGGAAATCCCGCCCAAAATGAGCGTATCTGGCTTTATGGGATATCTGAAAGGGAAAAGCAGTCTGATGCTTTATGAGCAGTTTGGAGATCTGAAATTCAAATACAGAAACAGGGAGTTCTGGTGCCGGGGGTACTACGTAGATACGGTGGGGAAGAACACCGCGAAGATACAGGAATACATAAAGCACCAACTTGAAGAGGATAAAATGGGCGAGCAGTTATCGATCCCTTACCCGGGTAGCCCGTTTACGGGCCGTAAGTAACGGAGTCTGATGCAAATGTCAGATCGTATGCGCCTGTTAGGGCGCGGCTGGTAACAGAGCCTTATAGGCGCATCAGAAAAACCTCCGGCTATGCCGGAGGATATTTATTATTTCTATCATCCGGAGAGCGGGCAATGCCCCGGCAGGGGGAGGATATGAGAATGCAGACAAACATTCACACATGGGCAGGCGTCTGGGATCTGTTACGCATGTGGTGGAATGGTTATGTGCCGCTGGGCGGTGTATTGCTGTCCATTGTTATGGCTGTGCTGAGGATTGCATACAGTGGTGGGGGATGGCGGCGCATGCTGCTGGAAGCCCCATTGTGCGGAGCCATAACCCTGACAGCGGTGTCCAGCCTGGACTATTTCAACCTTCCCAAAACGCTAACGGTGGCGTTTGGCGGCGCGATTGGCTTCATTGGTGTCGACCAAATTCGGGCGGTAGCGCTACGTATTTTTGGCAATCGCACCAGGGGTAATATCCCTCCTCAGGAATAATCCATGACACAAGATCAATTTGAAAAGGCGGCTGGTATAGGCAGCGACACTAACAAGGCGTAATCATCGCAACAGCAGATCAAGTCATCGAGGGCATCCTCGGAAAAGAAGGTGGTTATGTTGATCACCCTTCGGACAAAGGCGGGCCGACCCGCAGGGGCATCACACAGACCACCGCTCGTGCGCATGGATATACCGGCGATATGCGAAACCTTCCGCGGGAAACTGCAAAACAAATCCTGCTTAACGACTACTGGTCCGGCCCTTGCTTCGACCAGGTGGCGAATTTGTCAACAGTTCTGGCGGACGAGCTTTGCGACACTGGCGTGAACATGGGGCCCAGCGTCGCAAGCAAGTTTTCCCAGCGCTGGCTAACAGCTCTCAATATGCGTGGGAAACTTTATCCTGATCTTATAGCGGACGGTGCTATTGGTCCCCGAACTATTGCCGCACTGAAGGGATACCTTTCTGCCCGTGGGAAATAGAAGGCGAGCAGGTTCTACTGAGAGCGCTGAATTGCAGCCAGGGCGCCAGATATCTCGAACTGGCTGAAGGACGCGAGGCGAACGAGGACTTTCTCTACGGTTGGGTTAAGGAGCGCGTGCTATGAAGATTCTGATTTTCATCCTGCTGACGCTGGTGGCTGTTCTGGTTCTGTTGCTGCTACGCAAATACACCCGGCTGGAGTTTGTTACTCATGCCCGCCTGCTTTTTAAAACGTGGTCTGTAAAACTGGGAATTGCTGGCGCGCTGATTGGGGGCTGGGCACAGTCGTTTCCGGATGCCGCTTTGCATGCCTGGACGATATTGCCGCCGGATATCAAAAGTATCTTGCCACCAAATATCGTAGCGATGCTTAGTCCTGCGCTGGTGGTACTGGCCGTCCTCTCTCAGTACGTCAGGCAACCAAAGCTTAAAGAGAAGGCTGACAAGCTGAAGGAGTCGCCACAATGAGCTTATAAATTATCGCCGGGCTTGTGGTTGTCATTCTAGGGGCTATTGCTGGTGCATTCGGCATCGGCCATGCTCGTGGTACTAGTAAAGCGGAAGCAAAGGCCGAACAGCAGCGCACTGAAGATAGTGCTGCTGCCATTGCCGTTGCAGCAGAACGTAAAGCGGAAGTAACGAAAGGGGCCTGCGATGTACAGCAGACTGTTAGCCATATGCCTGATGACGATGTTGATCGGGAGCTGTGCGAAAACTTTACCCGCAAAACCTGAGGTCATCGATACCGCGTGTGATTGGGTGTGGATTATCTACCTGACCGACCACGATATGGATGTGCTGGACAAACTGACCAAACGCGACATTCTGGGGCACAACAAATCAGTGCTGACGAACTACCCAAATGTTACCCCGGTCAAGAGCAAAAACAATCATTGGCCAACTCAAAACAATTAACCAAGGTAAGGCATACCGTCCTCGATTATGGAATATCTTTTGCAGGATTAACTTATGGCTCACCAGCGGTGTGGTAAGGTTTAAAGCTTATTTCTTTCTAACTTATCAGTATATTTAAATATCTGAAATTGTCATTTTAGTTTTTTGATATTAGCTCTAGTAAAGTTAATGTCTCATCAGATAATTCTTTTCTTGTAATCCAAAAATCATGGTTTAATTGCCATGAAATACCATCTGCAGTGTTATATCCAGGCATCGAGATTGGACTGTCATCACGATTTCTCTCTGATGCCTCCATTTTTGCCAATGGAATTCTTAGTCTATTTATCTTGTTTTTAAGTGCATTAATCTCTCGCAAGTAAGGCCTTAGCTGAGAGGATTCTTCACGCGCATCTTGGCTCATTGTCCGTATTAACTCGTAAGTTCCCATGACCCAAAGTTGAGAAATAAAAATATGCTCTCCTAAATCTTGGAACGGATTTTTTGGGTGCCCAGTTGAAACAATTCCTTCATCATCTTTAATTAGTTTTGCATCAAGGGAGCCTAATCCTTGAACCGTAATCATTGCCCATTGATTAAATTTCATCATGCCAAAAGAAGCCGTTATCCAACGTTTGTTGCGTTCAACATCAAACCATCCCATAGCATATGAAAGGGCAATTCCTTGTCCGGGATAGCGTTCATCGCTTTTCACCTCGCTCATATTTTAACCTTCTCTGGTGAGAATCGCATTAATCATTAGATTTTAGGAGTATTTCGCACAAAGAGTACAGCGTGTAGACCAACTACTTTCAGAAAGCGTGTATGTAGGCCTGTCGTGCTGTTGCTCGTCCCGATGCAGATTGCTAAGGCATTAACCAAAAGAAGAGATGGACAAGGTCAACGTTGACTTGGCGGCCAGCGGCGTGGCGTACAAAGAGCGCATGAACATGCCGGTCGTGCCGGCGTAGGTAGAGGCAGAACAACCTGAGCATCTGCGTGAATACTTCCGTGATCGGTTGATTCATTACCGGAAGGTCAGTGAGACGATGCCAAAGGCCAACGACCCAATCTATCAGAAGATGGCCGAAGACAACGGCAAGAGTTAACAGAACCCGCCAAGTGCGGGTTTTTTATTGAATGTACAAATGTCCCACGAGTGTGGGCTATTTTTTTGAGGATGAGAATGAAAGAGCCACGCATATACGGCAGCCGATGGGATAAGGCCAGGCTGTTGTTTCTACGTTCTCACCCCCTGTTGTTATGTGTCAGCAGCAAGGACGCATAGAAGCCGCTGTGGTTGTGGACCACATTGAGCCACACAAGCTTAAAGACGCATTGAAGTAAGGTGATCACCTTGCGATATCGAAAGCTCAAAAGTTGTTTTAGGATAGAGACAACTGGCAGGGGCTATGCAAGCAGCATCACGACTCAACCAAGCAGAGGATGGAGAAGCGAGGGACGGCCATTGGCTGTGATGCTAACGGGCTGCCCCTTGATAGGTCATCGCATTGGTTTAGGTAATAATGGTTGTCATTTGCATCTATCGCGCCATTGAAGTGCTGTCATTAATGATAATGATTGCCATTTGCGTGGGGCGGGTAGAAAGTTCAGGGGGCTGGCCCCAAATGACCTCCCGCCTCCATTTTTGTGCACAACCGCGAAATGAAAAGTTTTTTCCTGGGAGGTTCCGATGGCAGGACGACGCCCGAAACCGACCCATCTCAAAGTGGTAACTGGCAATCCGGGCAAACGAAAATTTAACGATAAAGAACCCCAACCGGCTCGCGAAATCCCTAGCCCTCCGTCTCACATACCTTTCGCTTGTATACCTAAATGCACACATATCAAAATAGCTACACCATCAAAATGACCAATAAATAATAGGTTACAAGATAATTTGTATAATGGTGAATGACATATTAACCTATTACATTTGAACGGCAGTGCCGTTTGCTGTCATAATAAATTTGTATGGTAAACCTCTTGTCATTGTGACCGTCGAGCCGCTTGTGGTTACAATTTTACTGGAGTCATATACCAGTGTGCTGCCAGTGGCATTAGATATAATAATGGTTTCATCGCCAACCATACCGTAAATTTGAGAAACCGCAGTGGCTGTCGAAAGAAATACAACGCGTTTCCCATAGGCATAAATAGTCCCACTGCTTGTGCTTTGGAACTGCGAGCCAAATGTTCCTATACGGTTATTAAATCTCACCCCTCCGGCCAGTCGATATATTACGTTGCCTGCAGTCATTGTAACGTTCTTTATATCAGATCCGTCACCTTTAAAATAGAATACAGGCCCGGCAGACTTATAGCCTGAACCAACAATCAAATGCACATCAGAAACTATACACTGCGTTCCAACAGCAATTAATCCGGTGTTTACGTTGGTGATTGTACCCAATAATGTTTCATAGGTGTCTGACAGTCGAAGTGTGCCGTCAAATCGCTGGTAGTTCGCCAGGATAACAGAATAGTCAGATGGGTCTGTTCCATCGGCGGCATACATCCGGTTCATGTGAGCATTTTTAATGACCTTCTTGGAGTTGTTGTTGGCTGACACACCGTAGTACCAATGGATACCCGCATAGGGATAATCTGCGCTCTGGCCACCGGTACACCAGAGTGTATCTATCTCCGTGAACTGACCAGCGTCAAAAATTGCATGCGTTTTGGTTGAGTTCTGTGTCGTAACATGGAGTGAGTTGATTTTGACTTTTGTGGCTTCAGCTTGAATTTTTACAACGTAGTTTGTTGCATCGAGCTTCCTCCAGCTTTCACACTTCACAACATTAAATGTGACATGTTCGCAAAATCCTGTTTCCAGACTGTACGGCGAAAACTCAATATGCAAATGGTCAATCTGCAAGTTGTTTGTGTTGTCAGCATTTTTAGTTCCAATAAATGCCGCTGGGGCCGTTCCACTTGGGTCAGAGCAGTACATTAATCGTACCTCGCCAATATAACCATCCCACAGCTCGTTGTTTATCATCCCGCGTAAAAATCCACCTGCATAAAGCCTGTCAAGATGGATTTGCCCCCCTGAAAAATTAAAATCATAGCAAGTTCGCGATGAACGGTTATCTGTAAATGTGTCATAGTTCGGAACAGAAAAGAAATCCATTGAGGCGGTGAATATATCCTCCATGAATAAACCGTTGAGCCTGCTTTGTTCTGAGTCAGTCGATGATGTCACTTTAATCACAGGTTCAGTGCTTAAAGCATCCGTGGTAAGAAACATAGTTCCATTATTTCTATTCGTTCCGAAACTGCCTTTAAATTTTGGAACGATACCATCATAACGAAGGTATGTAATATAAATAGGAAGTGGTGGGAGATATATCAGATACTGACTGTTTGCCCATAAAACAATCTGGTCAAGAACTTCTTTATTAAATGCAGCTGCCTCCGCCGCCTGCCTAGTGAAAACCACAGCGTTATATTGACCCATCTGAAGATAATATGCTGTCATTGCATTAGCATCAGTCGTGTCCGCAGGTTCTGACGGTCGTGTTAAATCAGAAATATCAAGGCGCCATGCCCCCGAGGCCCCTGTGGGGGCGTAAACCGGCGCAATAAAAAGTCTTGGATATGAGGATATTTCCATGGATAAATCAGAACTTTCGAATATCCATGTACCGCTACCACCATCTCCAGCTGACAATGCCCCTCTGGTAGTAATGCGACCAGTACCAATCGTTAAAATCTCCCTCAAAGCCTCAATATTTGCCGGTGCCCCGATCAGTAATTGACCTTCGCTTGAACCGAGGTCTGTACGAATTGCAGCATCACCCGCAAGCTTCCAGGCTCCGTCTCCAACCCCTCCTGTGTCATCTGGCGTGGAACCTGCGGGGACTACTTTATCAAAGGCTCCAGTCCAGTAGTAAAAGTTCATACCGTCAGAAATGAAGTTCAGTTGTGACGTCAGGGTTGCGCCTGCGGAGAAGGTGTCATTACCCGTTATACTTCCCTCAGATGCTGTTGATGTTTGCGTCGCCTGTTGTGAATCCGTCGTGGCCATACATTACCTCGTCGTTAGCATTACAGAAGATCGATGTCGAATTGAACGGCACTTCACCTTGAGCAAAATGCCCACATAAAGTTTAGTTGTAAGGATCTAAACACTTACAACTGCCTCTCCCATTACGGTGTTTTAAGACAAAAACCGGTAGAAGCACACAGTGATGCTGTATGCATAACCAGTATCTTCGGCGTGGCAGGAACAAAAGGCAAATGACAATTTTCATCATTTGTTGTGTGGTGGCTGATACAAAAATGAAGGGCGGATTTGTTCCCCAAAACTCAACGCAACTTATTGATCAATAAGGATCTTCAATATCACTCAAAAACATAAAAAAACAGCCAGAAAACCGAGGTTAACTGACTGTTTTTATTGGTCAAATATAAACTTCACACAGTCTGCTTGCGAAAAAGCTCGCGGAAGACCGGGTAAATATCGTCAGGCTCGCGAATATGCTGCATGGCGAAGTTTTCAAACTTGCTTTGCAGATCTTCATACTCCCGCCACAGGGTTTGATGTGCCCGGCGGGTAATTTCTATATAGCTGTAGTAGCGCACCATTGGCAGGATTTTCTTCGCCAGCAGTTCGTGACACAGCGGTGAGTCATCGGCCCAGTTATCGCCATCCGAGGCCTGTGCCGCATAAATGTTCCATTGGGCAGGATCGTAACGCTCTTCAACCACCTCGTTCATGAGCTTCAGCGCGCTGGAGACGATCGTGCCGCCGGTTTCCTGCGAGTAGAAAAACTCTTGTTCATCAACCTCTTTTGCCTGGGTATGGTGGCGGATATACACTACGTCAACGTTCTTGTAGGTCCGGCTCAGGAACAAATAGAGCAGGATATAAAAACGTTTGGCCATATCCTTGGTGGCCTGATCCATCGAACCTGAAACGTCCATCAGGCAAAACATGACCGCCTGGCTGGAAGGCTCCGGGCGCCGCTCGAAGTTTTTGTAGCGCAAATCGAAGGTATCGATAAACGGCACTCTTTCGATCTTCTTGCGCAGTTCGGCAATTTCCTTGCGCAGGCGTTCCTCCTCCAACAGTTGCACCGGTTCGGTGCTTTCCAACTGCGCAAGGCTATCTTCAAGCTCATGCAGTGCGCGCCGTTTGCCGGCAGTCATGGCTGTGCGCCGCGCCAGAGAGTTCTGTAGCGAACGCACCACGCTGATATTGGCCGGCACGCCGTTGGCGGTGTAGCCGGCACGGTGGGTTTTAAACTCCGTCAACTGCTTGTACTGGTTCTTTTTCAGGTTAGGCAGCGCCAGATCTTCGAACAGCAGATCAAGATACTCGTCCTTGGAGATTTGGAACACGAACTCGTCCTGGCCTTCGCCGTCTTGCCCCGCGTTGCCCTGGCCACTGCCGCCGCCCGCACCCCCTTGCGGGCGCTCCACGCGATCGTTTTGCACGAAGTGATCGTTGCCGGGATGAACGCGGTGGCGTGTGCCACCGCGGCCCTGATGGAACATCGGTTCGTTGATATCGCCAGTAGGGATCGAGACGGACTCCCCACTGTCTACGTCGGTGACCGAACGCTTGTTGATGGCTTCGGCAATCGACTGTTTGATTTGCGACTTGTAGCGGCGTAAGAAGCGCTGGCGGTTCACCATGCTCTTATTTTTACCGTTAAGCCGACGATCAATAAAATACGCCATACTTCCCCCAAACAACGTTGCCAACTTCCTCCCAGGCCACTTCATTCCGCCGCTGCGTAGCCGGCATTATGAAGATTTTCTCACCCGCAGGTACCATTCGCACAGCAAGCGGACCTGTTTGCGGGTATAGCCTTTTTCCATCATACGATCGACGAAATCGTCGTGTTTCTTCTGCTCATCCGTTGAGGTCTTAGCATTAAAGGAAATGACCGGCAGCAACTCCTCGGTGTTCGAGAACATTTTCTTCTCGATGACCGTGCGCAGCTTCTCGTAGCTGGTCCAGTTCGGGTTGCGGCCATTGTTATTCGCGCGAGCGCGCAGCACAAAGTTGACGATTTCGTTGCGGAAATCTTTTGGATTACTGATCCCCGCCGGCTTCTCAATTTTCTCCAATTCAGCGTTGAGGGATTCACGATCGAACAGTTGCCCGGTATCCGGATCACGGTACTCCTGATCCTGGATCCAGAAGTCAGCGTAAGTCACATAGCGATCAAATATGTTCTGGCCATACTCGGAGTAGGATTCCAGGTAGGCGGTCTGGATCTCTTTGCCGATAAACTCGGCGTATTTCGGGATCAGATAGCCTTTCAGAAATTCCAGGTATTTTTCCGCCACATCCTGTGGGAACTGTTCTCGTTCGATCTGCTGTTCCAGTACGTAGAACAGGTGCACCGGGTTGGCCGCTACTTCGGTGTGATCGAAGTTAAACACCCGGGAAAGGATTTTGAAGGCAAAACGGGTGGAAAGGCCGTTCATCCCCTCATCAACCCCGGCGTAGTCGCGGTATTCCTGGTAGGACTTGGCTTTGGGATCGGTGTCTTTCAGGCTTTCGCCGTCATAGACGCGCATCTTCGAGTAGATGCTCGAATTTTCCGGCTCTTTCAGCCGTGAAAGCGTGGTAAAGCGCGCCAGCGTTTCCAACGTGCCAGGGGCGCAAGGAGCATGAGCCAGCTCACTGTGATCCAGCAACTTGTCGTAGATTTTGATTTCTTCCGACACCCGCAGGCAGTAAGGCACCTTGACGATGTAAACGCGGTCAAGGAACGCCTCGTTGTTTTTGTTGTTACGGAAGGTTACCCACTCCGATTCATTGGAGTGCGCCAGGATAATACCGTTGAACGGCAGGGCAGAGATGCCTTCAGTCCCGTTGTAGTTGCCTTCCTGCGTAGCGGTCAGCAGGGGGTGCAGCACTTTGATCGGGGCTTTGAACATTTCCACGAATTCCATGATCCCCTGGTTGGCGCGGCACAGGGCGCCGGAGTAGCCATAGGCATCCGGATCGTTCTGGGCGTGGTTTTCCAGCTTGCGGATATCCACTTTACCCACCAACGCAGAGATATCCTGGTTGTTTTCGTCGCCCGGCTCGGTCTTGGCGATGGCAATTTGTTCCAGGATGGAAGGGCGCACCTTCACCACCTTGAACTTGGTGATATCGCCGCCAAACTCATGCAGGCGTTTGGCTGCCCAAGGGGACATGATCGTGCCGAGATAGCGTTTGGGGATGTTGTATTCTTTTTCCAGAATATTGGCATCTTCCTGTGGGTTGAATAGGCACAGCGGGTGATCGTTGACCGGGCTGCGCTCACCGTTGGCGCTCAGGGTATAGATGGGAACGCGCTGCATTAGCGCCTTCAGGCGTTCCGCCAGGGATGATTTACCGCCGCCCACCGGGCCCAGCAGGTAAAGGATTTGTTTCTTCTCTTCCAGCCCTTGAGCGGCATGTTTCAGGTAGGAGACAATCTGTTCGATGGCCTCTTCCATGCCGTAGAATTCTTCAAATGCCGGATAGCGTGCAATCACGCGGTTGGAGAACAAGCGCGACATGCGCGAGTCAAGTGCGGTGTCTACCATGACTGGTTCACCGATAGCCATGAGCAGGCGTTCCGCCGCATTGGCATATGCACTGCGATCTTGCCGGCAGATGGCAAGAAACTCCTGCAGTGTGAACTCTTCGTCCTTGGCAGCTTCGTAGCGCTGGCGGTAGTGGTCAAATATGTTCATGGCGATGCCCGTCCTTTCGTTATTAGCACAGGTTAAAGGGAGCGTGTGATCGTGTTCTTGCCCCCGAAAGAAGAGGTTATACCTGAGTACAGCAACCCGTATGCCAACTTGTGCGTCTTATTATCGCGAGTCGCGCTGTTTTGCCACTGGGCTCAGGATAAATGCTCCTCCTTATTTAAGCGTAGTTGGCATAGCAAAATTTTTCCTGCCGGCTAAAAAGCTTTTTTTAAGACATATCAATGACTCAGTTATTTTAAGGGTGCTAACGGCCCTGGCCGGCGCGGGCTGGGTAGCAAAATTTCACATTCATGACATGAGTTGGACACATTGCAAAATTAATTTATCCGTTTTTATTTGTTTTTTAATGTAAAGATTGAATCATTAACCGGGTGTTCACATAGAATAGCGGGGCTATTAACCCTGTCATTAATGAAATGGACGACAAATTTGTGAAGATATCTCGGTTAAATACGTTGGCGGTTATCGCTTCCGCACTGCTTGGCGCGCAAGGCGCACAGGCGGGTACCTGGTCAATCGGCGCTTCCGCGTTGGTCAGTCCGAATCCGTATCGTGGCTATCAGGAGCGCGTTTATCCTGTTCCTATCATCAATTATGAAGGCGACGACTTTTTCTTTCGCACGCTCAGCGCCGGCTACTACCTGTGGAAAGATCCGCAAAATCAGCTTAGCCTGACCGCCTATTACTCCCCGTTGAGTTTCCGTACCCGCGATACCGATGATGCCCAGATGAAGCGCCTGGATGCACGCCGCGGTACGCTGATGGCCGGCGTTTTATATTCGCATCAGGCGCAATGGGGCACGCTGCGCACTGCGTTTGCCGGCGATACGCTGGATAACAGCAATGGCCTGGTTGGGGATTTGGCGTATATTTACCCGGTTAAGTTGGGGGCCTGGAGCCTATCGCCGGCCGTGGGCGTGGGCTGGAACAGTAAAAAGCAAAACCAGTATTATTATGGCGTCAGCGGCGCGGAATCCGCGCGCAGCGGGTTGGAGCAGTATAAACCGGGCGATAGCTGGGCACCCTATGTTGAGCTGGTTGCCAACTATCAGATCAATAAGGACTGGAATGCTTTCTTTATGGGCCGTTATATCCAGTTGTCTGATGAAGTGAAAGATAGCCCGATGGTAGATAAATCGTACACCGGGCTGCTTTGGACCGGCATCCGCTACACCTTCTAAAGGGGCATTGCGCTAATATTGTGCGCTACTTGAATTATTTTGGTGCGTAAGCGGGTTTTTGCACCAATATGGCGCTACCCCCGGTGGGTAGGTACAATTGCAGTGTTCTTTGCCGACGCCATCAACAGGGGGGCTGCTTTGCCAGGCCCCCTGTTTTAACGGCGAGTGTTTCACCGTTGGCGATTAGGTGTGAATTACGCCCGTTTGCGGCTACGCAGCGTCACGGCCAGGCGTGCAGGCTGTGCCGCAGTGGCTATCATTGGCTTGCTGATGCGCCCGGTTTCTACGCATACCATGGTTTTGTAACCGTCGTTCGCCATATCGGCCATGCTGCAGGAAAGTTCCACGCCTGGGTTCCAGGCTATCACATCACTCATGTGGTGGTGATGAACTTCCAGAGTGCGTTGTAAAGTGGGATCTTTGATCAGGCTGTAAGATGCCGGCTGGGTGTAAATACGATCGGTCTGGCCGCTGAAGGCCAACTCCCCAGCGTGTTGCGCTTCGGCGCCGTTAAGTACTTTATCAATGTAGTGTTCACCCAAGCCGGCAACGGTGACCGTATCAATATCCCCAATCTGGAAATAGCTGTGCAGCGCCGCCGTGGTTTGGAAATCGCCATGAGCTTCGAGCTCAATTTCACATTCTTCCCCCAGCTTGAAGCGGGCGAGTAGGGTGAAGGCATGTGGCCACAGCTTGCGGGTTTGTTCGTTGTCTTTCAGCGTGAAGGTCAGGATAACGCCGTCATCGTTTTCATCATGCGCCGTCAGGTTCCACGGTTGGTTGCGGGCAAAACCATGCGAGGGTTTCCCCGCCGGGCCAAACCACGGCCAGCAAATCGGCACACCGCCACGGATCGCATTGCCCTGTTTGAACGGGGTATTTTTGCTTAGCCAGATCACTGGCGCGTCACCGCTCGGCTGCCAGGCCAGCAGGTGCGCACCTTGTAATGCAACCGCTGCACGGACTTTAGGGTGAGAGATAACAATCAGAGGAAGCTCGTCCAACTGACGCTGGCTGATGTACGGAGAGATTTGTTCAGTAACGGGTAGGGTAAAGATTTTTTCGTTCATCGTGATGCCCTTATTTATTCGCAACTGCAAACAATAAAAAGGGCGACATAAATGTCGCCCTCGTCATCAACAGCACATCATTCCATTATTTGGAGATGTGAGCGATCAGGTCCAGAACTTTGTGAGAGTAGCCGGTTTCGTTATCGTACCAAGAAACCAGTTTCACGAAGTTGTCGCTCAGCGCGATACCTGCTTTAGCGTCAAACACGGAAGTGCAAACTTCACCGTTGAAGTCGGTAGAAACCAGATCTTCGTCAGTGTAGCCCAGAACGCCTTTCATTGGGCCTTCGGATGCAGCTTTAACCGCAGCTTTGATCTGTTCGTAAGTCGCTGCTTTTTCCAGACGTACGGTCAGGTCAACTACAGATACGTTTGGAGTAGGAACGCGGAACGCCATACCGGTCAGTTTACCGTTCAGTTCTGGCAGAACTTTACCTACTGCTTTAGCAGCACCGGTAGATGAAGGGATGATGTTCTGGCTAGCGCCACGACCACCACGCCAGTCTTTGTGAGACGGGCCATCAACGGTTTTCTGAGTAGCGGTAGTTGCGTGAACAGTGGTCATCAGCGCTTCGATGATACCGAAGTTGTCGTTGATAACTTTTGCCAGTGGCGCCAGGCAGTTGGTGGTGCAGGAAGCGTTGGAAACGATGTCCTGGCCAGCGTATTTTTCGAAGTTTGCACCGCGAACGAACATCGGGGTAGCATCTTTGGATGGGCCAGTCATAACCACTTTCTTGGCGCCAGCAGTGATGTGTTTGCGTGCAGTTTCGTCAGTCAGGAACAGACCGGTAGCTTCAGCAACAACGTCAACGCCAACTTCGTTCCACTTCAGGTTTGCCGGATCACGTTCTGAGGTAACACGGATGGTTTTGCCGTTAACAACCAGGTGGCCGTCTTTAACTTCTACAGTGCCTTTAAAACGGCCGTGAGTAGAGTCATACTTCAGCATGTATGCCATGTAGTCAGCGTCCAACAGATCGTTGATTGCTACGATCTCGATGTCAGAACGTTCCTGAGCAGCACGGAAAACAATGCGACCGATACGGCCAAAACCGTTGATACCTACTTTGATAGTCATATATTCCACCAGCTATTTGTTAGTGAATAAAAGGTTGGTTGTAAAATTACAAAAACCTCACCAAGCGTCAAGCGGAATCGTGTCAATAATTGCGGCAAATCAAAGCTGGAAGCCCTATTTGCACGCTTATTGCACATTCCATTTATGCACGGCCTCATTTTTCCACGAGGTCAAGCCGCTAAGTTTAAAGAACAACATGGCATTATATGTGATCCAGGTCACATATAATGCCTGCGTAACCTTTATGCCCTACAGTTTAGGCCAAAATCGTCTGCAATGTTGTTAATTTTTTGTTATTATTACTCATTGTTTTCGTTGAGATAATCTATTTGTCGAGAAAACCACCGATGGCTAAAGAGACCCCAAAACATCAAAGCGTTACGGAACTGAATGAAATTCAGCGTTATGTGACCCAAGATCGCGGTACGGAAGCGCCGTACAGCGGCAAGTTGCTGCATAACAGCCGCTCTGGCATCTACCACTGCCTGTGTTGCAATGCGCCACTGTTCTATTCCGACAGCAAGTATGATTCCGGCTGTGGTTGGCCCAGCTTTTATCAGCCAGTTGCTGATAACGCCATTCGCTATATTGATGATTATTCACACAATATGCACCGGGTTGAGATTCGCTGCGGCCAGTGCGACGCGCATTTGGGGCATGTTTTCCCCGATGGCCCGCAGCCGACAGGGGAACGTTATTGTGTGAATTCGGCGTCGTTACGCTTTACCGACGGCGAGAGCGGCGAAAAGATCGCCGGTTAAGCAGTAACCCTACAAACAAAATCGATTCAGCAAATTATTCATCTGGAAGCGAGACAGTATTGATGGATGTGAAAGATCTGATCGCGGCGATGACGCCGGAAGTTTATCAGCGGCTTGCGCGTGCTGTTGAATTGGGCAAATGGCCGGATGGCGTTGCTTTGACGCCGGAGCAAAAGGAAAACAGCCTGCAGGCTGTGATGCTGTGGCAGGCGTTGAACAACGTCGAGCCGCAGCACATGAGCATTGGCACCGACGGCCAAATCGTTATGAAGAGCAAGCAGGAATTGAAGCTGCAGTTTGCTGAACAGCCGCTGGCCAAGCTAAAACCACAGTGAGCCCTGCTGTTCGGGCTTGCGTTGGTAGACTGCAGAGCAGGGCGCCGGCCGCACCCTGTATTGCTCACTGCTGCACAAAGGCGGCCAGGGTAATCAACTCGGCCCCGGCCTGGTGCATCGTCTGTAAGGCCAGTTCACTGTCATCGGGTTGCAGATTGACGCCGCGGCAGCCGTCAACGATCACCTTGACGGAATAGCCCAACAGCAGTGCGTCGAGCACGGTGAATTTCACGCAGTAGTCGGTCGCCAGCCCCATCACCGCCAACTGGCGGATGTTATTTGCCTTTAGCCAGCCGTCAAGCGCTGTGGCCGCCCGGTGGCCATTGTCAAAGAAGGCGCTGTAACTGTCGATGGCCGGATCCAATCCCTTTTTAACCACCTGCGTTATGGCCTGCTGATGTAGCTGCGGGTGAAAAGCCGCGCCGTGACTGCCCTGCACGCAATGCACCGGCCACCAGATCTGCGGCAACCCTTCCAGTTCGCCCAGGGTACCTACTTCGCTATGCGAATTGACGGCAAAGCTGCGGTGGTCGGCAGGGTGCCAATCCTGGCTAGCGACAACCGGCTCCCCGCGCGCCGCGCTGGCGGCCATCGCCTGATTCGCCACGGCAATCGTGGCGTCGCCATCCTTTACCGCCAGCGCACCACCGTGGCAAAAGTCATTTTGCAGGTCAATCAGCAACAGCGCTGTATTCATCGTTACCGTCCTCGGCCGGTTTAGCCGGCAATGCTCATTTCCCCGCGCAGATCCATTTGCATCTGAGCGCGGATCTCTTCAGGCGAAAGCGGCTGGCTTAACAGGTAATGCAGTTTGGTGAGCGCCGCTTCAACCGTCATATCAAAACCACTCACCACGCCGGCATGGGCGAGTGCGTTACCGGTGGCGTAGCCGCCCATGTTAACTCTGCCGGAGATGCACTGGGTGAGGTTTACCACCACGATGCCACGCTCGGCGGCCGCACGCAATTCATCAAGCAGTTCGGGTTTTTGCGGGGCATTGCCGACGCCATAAGAGCGCAGGATTAACGCCTTGACCGGTTGCAGCAAGAAGTTACGCACTACCGCACCGGAAATCCCCGGATAAATGGTGACCACGCCGATGGGCTGCGGCGTAATGGCATGCACCTTGAGCGCGCCGTGGCAGGCGGGCGCGCTGATGCCGTTATGACGGCGGATATGGATGCCGGCCTCTAGCAGCGGCGGCAGGTTGGGCGAAGCAAAGGCGTCGAAGCCATCCGCATGGGCCTTGGTGGTGCGGTTGCCGCGGAACAGCTTGTTGTTGAAAAACAGGCTGACTTCATTCACCGGGTGGTTAGCTGCCAGATATAGCGCGTTGAGCAGGTTGGTTTGCCCATCGGAGCGCAGTTCCGCCAGCGGTATTTGTGACCCTGTCACTATCACCGGCTTATCCAGGTTCTCCAACATGAATGAGAGGGCCGAAGCGGTGAACGCCATGGTATCGGTGCCGTGCAAAATAACGAAGCCGTCGTAGCTGTCGTAGTTCTGTTTGATGTCGTCGGCGATGTGCTGCCAGTCTTCCGGCGTCATATCGGAAGAATCAATCAGCGGTGCGTATTCGTGGATGGTAAAGTCCGGCATTTCCGGGCGATGGAACTCGGGCATCAGCGCCAGCTGGCGCTGCAGGTGGCCAGAAACCGGGATATAACCCTGCTCGGAGCGCTGCATGCCGATGGTGCCGCCGGTGTACGCAACGTAAATGGATTTTTTTTGCATAGCTGGAATTCTGATAAACATAAGATGCGGTGAATTATAGGGGGATAACGGCAGAAAAAAAGCGAATCGTCGGCCAGCAAGCCATTATCTTATATAGCCGCAGCGCGGGAATGGTCATTGCCTCGGCTACTAACGTTGCAAGAAAAACCCCCGCATTTTCATGCGGGGGTTGCATCAAACGAAGGACATCCGGTTTATGGCTTACCGGATATCACCGCACGTCAGGCAGATGGCATAGCGGTTTTGCGGATCGTTCAGATTATTGAACAAGCCCGCCTGTTCGTTCACACTCATGGCCACAGAGGCCAATGGTGCAGGCAACAGCGCTTGCAACGCCGTTGGCAGCATCGCATGGATTGACGCGCCAAACTGGCCCAGCACCATATCGGTCAGGCTTGGCGTATCAACAAACCAGTTGAGCTGCCATTGCGGCAGTTTTGCCAACTGTGCGGCTTTGCTCACGGCATCATCAAAATCACCTAATTGATCCACCAGGCCGTTGGATTTGGCATCGCTGCCGATCCAGACGTGGCCCTGTGCGATTTTATCTACCTGTTCCGGCGTCATTTTGCGCGAGTTGGCAACCAATTCCAGGAAGTGACGGTAACCGCTTTCAATATTCATCTGCATCATTTGTGAGAATTCAGGCGGTAACGCTTTGGTCACGGCCAGATCGGCCAGCGGCGAGGTCGCCACGCCATCGGTATGCACGCCAACGCTACCAAGCGTGTTCTCATAGGTGTTGATCACCCCGAAAATACCGATTGAACCGGTGAGTGTGCTGGGGCTGGCAACGATGTAGTCTGCCGGTGTGGAAATCCAGTAACCGCCAGAGGCCGCCATACCGCCCATGGAAACCACCACTGGCTTGCCTGCCGCGCGCACTGCGGCCAGTTCAGCACGGATCACCTCAGAGGCGCTAACGCTGCCGCCTGGGCTGTTAACACGGAACACCACCGCCTTGATGGCTGGATCCAAGCGTGCCTGGCGCAGTTCCGCCGCGGTGGTATCGCCGCCCACCTGGCCTGGTGCCTGCTCACCATCCATGATGGCGCCATTGGCGAAGATCACGGCAATCTGGCCGCCCTGGTCCGGCGTTGGCTTCGGCTGGTAGTCATAAATGCTGACGGCATTGAAGTCGTTGGCCTGTTTGTCCCAGCCAAAGGCTTTGATCAGGTGATCTTCAATCACCGTACGCGTCGCCAATTCGTCCACCAGTTTGTTGTCCAGCGCGTATTTCGCCGTATCACCACCGGTAGCCTGCATGCCGCTCAAAATGCCGCTTGCGCCAGGGAATAGCTGTTCCGGGGTTATCTGGCGATTGGCCGACACCGTGTTCAGGTAGTTCTGCCACAGCCCGCCAACCCAGCGGCTGTCGGCGTCACGCGCGGCAGGGGACATATCATCACGAATCAGCGGTTCAACGGCGGATTTGTAGGTGCCGACGCGGAAGATGTTGGTGGTGACCTTCAGCTTGTCCAGCAGCGACTTGTAATACAGATTGTTGCTGGCAAAACCGTGCAGATCGACCGCACCCTGTGGCGACAGATAAACTTTGTTGGCGTAGCTGGCCAGATAGTATTGGGTTTGGTTGTAGCTATCGCCGATGGCGTAAATCGGTTTGCCGCTATCGCGGAATTCGCGTAGCGCTTTGCCGATATACTGCAGCGAAGGCTGATCGGTGCCGACAAAATCGTTCAACTGCAGCACCATCCCGGTAATGTTCTTATCATCCTTGGCCGCGCGGATGGCATTGACGACGTCAAACAGCGAGTTCTCCTGCAGCCGGTTGCTGGAGGCCCCTAGCAATTCGCGGCCCCATTGGCGCACTTTATTATTTACCGTTGGCTCATCAACCACTACGCCGCTCAGATTGACCAGCAGGGCGCCGCGCGTGGGGGTAACCGGCGGGCCACTTTGGAAAGCAAGATAGATGCCGACCCCGACCAGGATCAACAAAACTAAAAACAGATTGAGCACCAGCTCCCTAATAAAGTTCAGCAGACGCCATGTCCACCTGAAAATATTGGCCAAAATTCGCCACAATGTGCGCATGAGTTCTCCAACGTAAGTTGAGGTTGTCCCGCTATCCTAATGAGCGGTTGAGCAAATGTCAGCTTTAAATCATGGATTGCATCGCGGTGCCGGGCCAGGCTGTAACTCGCCGTTTAGCTATGCTAACGTGTGCCAAATCAAAGTGATTATCAGGAGTTTACGATGGATGCGCTGGATCTGTTACTGAACCGCCGCTCGGCCTCACGCCTTACTGCGCCTGCGCCCAGCGGCGAAGTACGCCAGAATATCATCAACGCTGGGCTGCGCGCGCCGGATCACGGTGCGCTGCGGCCGTGGCGTTTTGTTATGATTGAAGATGCCGGTCTGGCGCGGTTCAGCCAATTGTTACAAACTGCTGCAAAGCAGGATAACCTGGACCAAGCGGCGCAAGAAAAGGCGAAACAGGCGCCGTTTCGCGCACCGCTGATTATCACCGTTATTGCTCATTGTACCGAAAGCCATAAGGTGCCGTATTGGGAGCAGGTCGTTTCCGCCGGTTGCGCCGTTCAGGCGATGCAGATGGCGGCGTTGGCGCAAGGGTTCAATGGTATCTGGCGCACCGGTGCCTGGACGGAGCATGCGCTGGTGCGTGAAGCCTTTGGCTGCCGTGAACAGGATGAGATCGTCGGTTTTCTCTATCTGGGCACGCCGCAGTTGAAAATGGAGGCAAAAGTTGTCGCGCCGGACAGCACGCCGTTTGTCAGTTATTTCTGATAGCGACTGCGCAGGCGCACGGTAAAATACCCCGCACCGTGCAAATGTGCATTGTTTTTGCGCAGGCCGTTCAGTTATTGACGGCCTGCGTGCATCCATCCCGCCAGCGCGCGTTACCCTGTGATATTCTGCCCGTATTCCACCGGTTGGCGAACCGCCGGGGCAACGGTATGGCCGAATGACACTCAGGCTGCGCAAATAACCGGGGGCGCCGCAACGGATTGATGGCCGTGATAACGATGTTGAACAAGAGAATGATGATGACGTACAGCCAGAGTAACGGTGAATAATGCGACTGTTTATTGCCGAGAAACCGAGTTTGGCGCGCGCCATTGCCGATGTATTACCTAAACCGCATCGCCGCGGCGAAGGCTTTATTGCCTGTGGCAGTAACGATGTGGTGACCTGGTGTGTGGGCCACCTGTTGGAGCAGGCCCAGCCGGATGCTTACGACAGCCGCTATGCGCGCTGGTCGCTGGCTGATTTACCGATTATTCCGGATAAGTGGCGTTTGCAGCCGCGCCCTTCGGTCAGCAAACAGCTGAATGCGATTAAAAGGCTGCTGCAGGAAGCTGACGAAGTTGTGCACGCAGGCGATCCCGACAGAGAAGGGCAACTGCTGGTGGACGAGGTGCTGGATTATCTGGACCTACCGCCGGAAAAACGCCAGGCGGTGCGCCGCTGCCTGGTCAACGATCTTAACCCGCAGGCGGTAGAACGGGCCATTGACCGCTTGCGCGACAACCGCGACTTCATCCCACTGTGTGTCTCCGCGCTGGCGCGTGCGCGCGCTGATTGGCTGTACGGCATCAATATGACCCGCGCCTATACGCTGCTGGGGCGCAATGCCGGCTACGACGGGGTGCTGTCGGTTGGCCGGGTACAAACGCCGGTTTTAGGGCTGGTGGTGCGGCGCGACGAAGAAATTGAAAATTTCGTCCCGAAGGATTTCTTCGAGGTGAAAGCCCATATCGTCACCCCGGCCGATGAGCGTTTTGTGGCGATGTGGCAGCCGAGCGAATCCTGCGAGCCTTATCAGGATGAAGAAGGCCGCTTGCTGCACCGGCCGCTGGCCGAGCACGTGGTCAAGCGTATTGAGGGCCAGCCGGCGATTGTGACGGCGTATAACGATAAGCGCGAAACTGATATCGCGCCGTTGCCGTTTTCCCTTTCCACGCTGCAGATTGAAGCGGCCAAGCGCTATAACCTTAGCGCGCAGCAAGTGCTAGATATTTGCCAGCGGCTGTACGAAACCCACAAGCTGATTACCTATCCGCGCTCCGATTGCCGCTATCTGCCGGAAGAACACTTCGCCGGCCGGCATGCCGTATTGAATGCGATCGGCGTGCACCAGCCGGAGCTCTACCCGCAGCCGGTGATCGACAGCGATCGCCGCAACCGTTGCTGGGATGACGGCAAGGTGGATGCTCACCATGCGATTATCCCCACAGCGAGGGCCAGCAAGGCGAATCTCAGCCACGATGAACTGAACGTTTATGGCCTGGTAGCCCGCCAGTACCTGATGCAGTTCTGCCCCGAAGCCGTGTTCCGCAAGTGCGTGATTGAGCTGGACATCGCCGGCGGCAAGTTTATCGCCAAGGCACGCTTTTTGGCGGAAGCCGGCTGGCGCACGTTGCTGGGCAGTAAAGAGCGGGATGAAGAAAATGAAGGCTCCCCGCTGCCGGTGGTGACAAAAGACGACGAGCTGTTGTGTGAGCGTGGTGAAGTCGTTGAACGCCAAACCCAGCCGCCGCGGCCGTTTACCGACGCCAGTTTGCTATCTGCTATGACCGGGATTGCGCGCTTTGTGCAAGATAAAGCATTAAAGAAAATTCTGCGTGCCACTGACGGCTTAGGTACCGAGGCCACGCGCGCTGGGATCATTGAACTGCTGTTCAAACGGGCGTTTTTGTATAAGAAAGGGCGTTATATCCACGCCAGCGAAGCGGGGCGTGCCCTGATTCACTCCCTGCCGGAGCAGGCGGCGCGGCCGGATATGACGGCGCACTGGGAAGCCACGCTGACGCAAATCAGCGAAAAGGCCTGCCGCTATCAGGATTTCATGCAGCCGTTGGTTGAGACATTACAAGCGCTGATTTTTCAGGCCAAGCAGAGCCGGGCAAGCATGGCATTCCGTGGCATCCAGCCGCCGCCAAGTAGCGGGGCCAAGAAGCGGAAAAAACGGGCCACCCGGCAACCGGAAAAAAGCGAATAGCCCGTAACGTGGGTGACAGCGCAGTTGAGTGGTAACCAACATGCCCATATGGGCATGTTGCCCAGTTATTGTGGTGACATTGTCACGTTTTCCAGCTTTGTTAAGCCCTGTATGCGGCAATGTAGGCTTCTAACAGCGGCACGTCGGCGGGGGCCAGCGGGTATTCACGTGCTTGTTCCGGGGTAACCCAGGCAAACGCTGAATGGCAACGGCGCTGGATTTCACCCTCAAACTGGTCAATCCGCCAGGCATGCAGATGAATAACCCGCGTTGCTTGCGCCCAGGCGTTACTGGCGACGTATCCCCCAATGCTGGCCGTGATGCCCAATTCCTCATACAGTTCGCGCATCAACGCCTGCGGCTGGGTTTCCCCCGGCTCAACCTTGCCGCCAGGGAACTCCCATAGCCCGGCCTGATCGCAATCGCCGGCGCGTTGGGCCAGTAAAATGGTGTCGCCCTGCTCAAGAATGCCGGCAACGACATCAATATTTTTCATGGTGTTTGCCGCAGTGAACCCGGCCCCTTGGGCCGGGTTTAGGGGTTACAACGCGAATTCGGCCCAGACGGGCGCATGGTCGGAAGGTTTTTCCATGCTGCGGATCTGATAATCGATGCCGGTCGCCGTGCAGCATGCCGCCAGTGGGGTGCTGGCCAGCAGCAAATCGATACGCAGGCCGCGGTTATCATCAAAGCCCTTCGAGCGGTAATCAAACCACGAGAACTGATCGTTACGCTCAGGGTTGGCGTGGCGGTAGGTGTCAACCAAGCCCCATTGCAGCAGGCGCGCCATCCACTCGCGCTCTTCCGGCAGGAAAGAGCATTTACCGGTGCGCAGCCAGCGTTTGCGGTTTTCTTCACCAATACCAATGTCATAGTCCGTTGGGCTGATATTCATATCCCCCATGATCAGCACCGGGTTTTCCGCCGAGAGTTGCTGCTCCAGGTAACCCTGCAGGTCCTGGTAAAAGCGCGTTTTGGCCGGGAACTTGATCGGGTGATCGCGGCTTTCGCCCTGCGGGAAATAGCCGTTGATCACCGTCAACGTGCCCTGTGGGGTGGGCAGATCGGCCATGATGATACGGCGCTGCGCATCTTCGTCATCGGTGGGGAAACCACGGCGCACGGCCAGCGGCTCCGCTTTGGTCAGCAAGGCCACCCCGTAATGGCCTTTCTGGCCGTGATAGAACACGTGGTAGCCATACTGGCTCACGTCTTCCAGCGGGAACATGTCGTCATGCACCTTGGTTTCCTGCAGGCCGATCACGTCGGGCTGGTGCTGTTCGATAATTGCCGCCAACTGGTGTGGCCGTGCGCGCAGTCCATTGATATTAAAAGAAACAAATTTCATCAGCGGTATCGTTTTGGCAAGAAAATGTAGGGAGGATAGTAGCAGAGTTTAGGGGGGATGTAACGAGGGCCGGCGGTTTTCACCCCGGCCATAGCGGGCTATTTTGCCCAGCGATCGTAATTCTTGGGCTGGTAGTCATCAAACTGGTGCAGCAGGGTTTGCGCCGAGTCGCTAAGCGATAGAGTAGCCAGATAGTCATGGCGCATAAAGCCCTGATCGGCAACGTGTTTCAGAAAGGTGCTCAGCGGCTGATAGAACCCCTGGACATCCAGCAGACCAACGGGTTTGCTGTGGTAGCCAATTTGGCCCCAGGTCCAGATCTCGAACAGCTCTTCCAGCGTGCCGATGCCGCCAGGCAGGGCGATAAAAGCTTCGGCCAGTTCGGCCATCCGGGCTTTGCGCGTGTGCATATCGGGCACTACTTCCAGCTTGGTCAGGCCGCGGTGGGCGGTCTCTGCTTCCACCAGGCGTTCCGGGATAATGCCAATGGCTTCGCCGCCGGCTTCCAGCACCGCATCCGCGACGATCCCCATCAACCCTTTCTTACCGCCGCCATAAATCAGGCGCCGCCCCTGCGTTGCCAACGTGTGGCCCAGTTCCCGAGCCTGAGTGGCATAGGCGTCGTTAACGCCTTCGCTTGCGCCGCAAAAAACGCAGATATTATTACGCATGCACTGTTTCCCTTAACTGCTGTAAAGAAGCCAGTGGTATAGCGAATTGCGGGGCACAGTTCAAGTGCTTTTCATACCCGTTTTGCATGGCTTTCAAAATGCATGCGGGGAGCAAGAATGCTTCGGGAAATGGCGGCGCACGAGCTAGCTTGTTGAAATATTAACGTCGGGATTGAATTTGGTGGTGGGGGAAGGATTATTCGTCGCTTCGCTCCTCACCCTTCGGGCCGTGCTGCGCACGTTGTCTCGCGTTGCTCGACTCGAACCTTGTCGAAGGTTCTCACCTTCCCCAAAGCGGAAGATGCTGCAATTTGTATTGCTGATGTATTATCGTTGGGATTGAATTTGGTGGTGGGGGAAGGATTATTCGTCGCTTCGCTCCTCACCCTTTGGGCCGTGCTGCGCACGTTGTCTCGCGTTGCTCGACTCGAACCTTATCGAAGGTTCTCACCTTCCCCAATGCGGAAGATGCTGCAATCTGCATTGCTGATGTATTATCGCTGGGATTGAATTTGGTGGTGGGGGAAGGATTCGAACCTTCGAAGTCTGTGACGGCAGATTTACAGTCTGCTCCCTTTGGCCGCTCGGGAACCCCACCAGGGGATATGCATGATTTTAAATTTTAGTGTTGGTCATAGCTGACGCAAATACGGTAGTGCGCAGTTATCTTCCTTCATGAAGAAGGAGAGTGGTGGCGGGGGAAGGATTATTCGTCGCTTCGCGCCTCACCCTTCGGGCCGTGCTGCGCACGTTGTCTCGTGCTGCTCGACTCGAACCTTGTCGAAGGTTCTCACCTTCCCCAAAGCTGAACATGTTGCAACCAGCTTTGCTGTTACGTTATTGCTAACGTTGAGAGTGGTGGTGGGGGAAGGATTCGAACCTTCGAAGTCTGTGACGGCAGATTTACAGTCTGCTCCCTTTGGCCGCTCGGGAACCCCACCACGAAATTCGTGGTTAACGAATTTTACTTCCAGGAAGCTGACCGGCTTCCTGCTCTCTGTGATGCGTTGCCGCTATCTCGGAAAGCGGGGCGCATCATATCAAATGAAACGCGAGTGTAAAGCCTTGAAATGCAGAAAATGAATTGTTTGCCGTTTTTTTATTCTTAGCGGTGCTTCCGTGAACGAAAGGCACCGCCGTGTTAGGCAATTACAAAATTACCGTGCGGTTGCCGTAGACAAATATCCGCTGTGCCAACACTTTATCCAATGCCCGGCTCAGGACATTTTTTTCCACATCGCGCCCGGCGCGCATCATATCGTCCGCGGAGAACGTGTGATCAACGTTGATGACGTCCTGCATGATAATAGGGCCTTCATCCAGACTGTCATTCACATAGTGCGCGGTGGCGCCGATGATCTTAACGCCGCGTTCATAGGCCTGATGATAAGGGCGCGCGCCGATGAAAGCCGGCAGGAACGAATGGTGGATATTGATCACCTGGTTCGGGTAGTGCTGAACAAAGGCCGGGGTGAGCACGCGCATGTATTTTGCCAGCACCACGTAATCCGGCTGGTATTGGTCGATCTGGGCGATCATCTGCTGATCGTGCTGTTCGCGTGTCAAGCCTTCGTGGCTCACCAGATGGAAAGGAATATCGAAGCGCTCGACCAATGTTTGCAGCGTGTCGTGGTTGCCGATGACTGCGGCAATCTCCACATCCAGGCCGCCGTAGGCGCTTTTCATCAACAGATCGCCCAGGCAGTGCGCCTCTTTGGTGACCAGGACGACGATACGGCGGCGGCCGGCGCTTTGCAGCTCGCGTACGGAGCCAGATGGCAGTGCCTCATCCAGATCGGCCAGCAATTGGGCGTCGTTGAATACGCCTTCAAGTTCGGTACGCATAAAGAAGCGGCCGGTGCGATGATCGACAAACTCATTGTTCTGCACGATATTGAGCTGGTGCTGGAAACAGATGTTGGTGATTTTGGCGATCAGCCCTTTGGCGTCTGGGCAGATGGTGCGTAATATTTTTCTTTGTACGTTTTGGTGTGGCATAGGAACGAAAATCCTGTCTGTGACTCAATACCTGCGCAGCAGGTGATGTTTTTACACGGGTAGCAGGCGGCTAGCGCCCGCAACACTTCTTGTATTTTTTGCCAGAACCGCAAGGGCAAACTGCGTTTCTGCCAGGCCGTGGCTTGGTGCCGGCGATATAGTACCAGCGTTGGTCAAGGCGAAGGAAGCGCGAGCGTTCATGAATGGCCTGTGTTTCCCCGCTGCCAAGATCGACAAAGCGAGCGATAAATTCAACAAACCCCTCTTGCGGGTGACTCCCCGCCTCCTCACTGATAATCGTCAGGCCAAGCCATTTGGTATCTTCAAAGCCAGTGCGAATGGTATCAAGCCACTGTTGTGCATGACAATCCGGGTGCCAGGTGGCAATCAGATAGTCGGCGTGGTGCTTAACATAGGCGCTATAGCGCGAACGCATCAGATGGCCAGGGGTGGGAGCATGCTGTGTGCCGTTGATAAAGGGCGCGCAGCATGCGCTATACTCCAGTCCGCTGCCGCAGGGGCACAATTCAGACAAAATAACTCCTGTGTGTGCAGGCCGGTATTCCCGGCCATGGCTGTCATTAAGGGGAATTTATCGTATATGTTACCCTATAACGATTCAATTGTGGCAAGGGGCGGTGGGCGTAACGGCACCACCACGGCCTATTGCCGGGCACAGCCGAAAATTTGGCGGAAAAGGCAGGGTTATGCGGCAGATTAAAATTGGTCTGGCATTGGGTTCCGGTGCAGCAAAGGGCTGGGCGCATATCGGCGTGATCAATGCGTTAAAGAAACTGGGGATAGAGGCCGATATCGTCGCCGGCTGTTCGATGGGCGCGCTGGTGGGCGCGGCCTATGCCTGCCACCGCCTGCCAGCGGTGGAAAGCTGGGTGCGTTCGTTTAGCTATTGGGATGTGATCCGCCTGATGGATTTGTCCTGGCAACGCGGCGGTTTGCTGCGCGGCGAGCGGGTATTCAATGCGGTTGCCCAATTGCTGCAGGTGGATGACATTGCGCAGTGTTCGCGAAAATTTGCCGCCGTAGCGACCAACCTGAGCACCGGGCGTGAGCTGTGGCTGACTGAAGGCGATCTGAACCAGGCGGTGCGCGCCTCCTGCAGCATACCCGGCCTGTTGGCACCGGTGTGGTTCAATGGTTACTGGCTGGTTGATGGCGCAGTGGTTAACCCGGTGCCAATATCCTTAACCCGCGCGCTAGGGGCCGATGTCGTCATCGCGGTTGATCTGCAACACGACGCACACCTGATGCAGCAAGATCTTTTTTCCATGCGCAGCGAAAGCGAGGACATCGGCAGCATGGTTGACGATGGGGCAAAGCGCAATTGGCGGAGCCGTTTACGGGCGCGCATCGGCAAGGTAGTGCTGAAAAAACCTTCAGTCACCCCCACGGCAATGGAGATTATGAGCACCTCGATTCAAGTGCTGGAAAACCGCATCAAGCGGGCGCGCATGGCCGGGGATCCGCCAGATGTACTGATCCAACCCTATTGTCCGCAGATATCAACGTTGGACTTTCACCGCGCCAATGAAGCGATCGCCGCCGGGGAACTGGCGGTCGAAAAACAAATTGATATGCTATTGCCTTTAGTTAAGAACAAGTAAACCTCGGTTCAGCGATGGAACTCAATGGACAGTTTGATATCAGACAAGCACAAGTGACCATTTTGGGCCACTATTACCTAAGGAAATAGGCAAGGGGCTCAACCGATGGTATTACCACTGACTCACAAACGTATTCTGATCGTCGAGGACGAGCGGGTTTTTCGTTCTGTGCTGGTGGCCTACCTGCAGTCCTTGGGCGCGGATACCATCGAAGCGACCAACGGTTTGCAGGCTCTTGGCCTGTTGGAAGAAAGCCGGCCCGATCTGATACTGTGCGATCTTGCCATGCCGGAAATGGGCGGTATCGAGTTTGTCGAACACCTGCGGCTAACGGGCGTGAAGATCCCGGTACTGATCGTCTCCGGCACGGATAAAATGGCGGATATCGCCAAGGTATTGCGCCTGGGCGTGCAGGATGTGTTGCTCAAGCCGCTTAAGAATCTCGATATTCTGCGTGAGGCGGTCTTCACCTGTCTGTACCCGAATGTTTTTACCTCGTTGGCGCTTGAAGAAATCGATCTGTTCCAGGATTGGGAGGCGCTAAGCAAAAACCCAGACGAGGCGGTAAGGCTGCTGAAACAACTGCAACCGCCGGTCCAGCAGAGTATTGCCAACCGCCGGGTCAATTATCGCCAACTGACGACCACGGAACATCCCGGCCTGGTGCTGGATATTGCCGCATTGTCGGGCTGCGATTTGGCCTTCTACTGCCTGGACGTTACCCGGGCTGGCGATAATGGCGTATTGGCCGCTTTATTATTGCGCGCATTATTTAATGGGTTGTTACAGGACCATTTGGCAAACCAACAACATCGTTTGCCGCAGATGTCAACTTTGCTAAAGCAAGTTAATCAATTATTGCGGCAGGGTAAATTGGCCGGACAATTCCCATTGTTGGTTGGCTACTATCACACCGAATATAAAAATCTGCTGCTGGTTTCTGCGGGTTTGCATGCCAATCTAAATACCGGGAATAATCAAATCCAGCTTAGCAATGGGGTGCCGCTGGGTATGCTGGGGGCCACTTACATGAACCAAATCAGCCACCGCTGCGATGCCTGGCAGTGCCAGGTATGGGGCGCCGGCGGCCGCTTGAGCCTGATGTTGAGCGATGAATAAAAAATACCAGTAGTCAGACGCATCTCATTTTATTTAAGATTATGCTCCCCGCGCTGGGTAATTGTCCTAATTTCTTCCTATTTACTCTCAGGTTAATACGCAGCAGGCATAAACTGGTATACTCCGAGAGTTTTTGTATGGCAGATAAAGCTCATAATCTGAGCCAGAATCAAGAGAGGAAATAATGTCTGCTTTAAACCGTAAAGTCAGAAAAGCAGTGATCCCGGTTGCTGGATTGGGAACGCGCATGTTACCGGCTACCAAAGCTATCCCCAAAGAGATGCTGCCGCTGGTTGATAAGCCCCTGATCCAATATGTCGTTAGCGAATGCATCGCCGCCGGCATCAACGAAATCGTCCTGGTTACGCACTCCTCCAAGAATTCAATCGAAAACCATTTTGATACCAGCTTTGAGCTGGAAGCCATGCTGGAAAAGCGCGTTAAGCGCCAGTTGCTGGATGAAGTCCAATCAATCTGCCCGAAAGGCGTCACGGTTATGCAGGTACGCCAGGGCGTTGCCAAGGGGCTGGGGCATGCCATTCTATGTGCCCACCCGCTGGTTGGCGATGAGCCGGTAGCGGTAGTGTTGCCGGATGTCATTCTGGATGAATACAGCGCTAACCTGAAAAAAGACAACTTGCACGAGATGCTACAGCGTTTCGAGCAAACCGGCGTTAGCCAGATTATGGTTGAGCCGGTGCCGCACGAAAGCGTCGGCAGCTATGGTATTGCCGACTGCAAAGGCCACCAACTTAAACCGGGCGAAAGCGCGCCCATGGTGAGCGTGGTGGAAAAACCCTCTCCGAATGAAGCCCCCTCCAATCTGGCCATTGTTGGTCGTTATGTGTTGTCTGCGGATATTTGGCCGCTGCTGGCCAAAACACCACCGGGCGCCGGCGATGAGATCCAACTCACCGACGCTATCGATCTGTTGATGGAGCAAGAACCGGTGGAAGCCTATCACTTGAAGGGCGTCAGCCATGATTGCGGTAACAAACTGGGGTATATGAAGGCGTTTGTGGAATACGGCATGCGTCATGCCACGCTTGGCACTGATTTTTCTCACTGGCTGCAGCAGGTTATGCCAGCCGGTAAGAAGTAACTTTTAACCTTTGTCTTTAATTTTAAAAACTAGGATTTTCCAATGAAAGTAACAGTTTTTGGTATTGGCTATGTCGGTCTGGTACAGGCGGCGGTGTTGGCTGAAGTGGGCCACGATGTCATGTGTATTGACGTTGACGAAAAGAAAGTCGAGAACCTGAAAAAGGGGAATATCCCGATTTATGAACCCGGTTTGACGCCGCTGGTGCAACAGAACTACGAAGCTGGTCGCCTGCATTTCACCACCGATGCCAAAGCTGGCGTGGAACATGGCGTTATTCAGTTCATCGCCGTGGGTACGCCGCCTGATGAAGACGGCTCTGCCGATCTGAAGTACGTTACTGCCGTTGCGCGCACCATCGCAGAAAACATGAACGATCACAAAGTGGTTATCGATAAATCCACCGTGCCGGTAGGGACTGCGGATAAAGTTCGCCAGGTGATGGCTGAAGCGCTGAAAAAACGCGGCAGCGATCTGTCGTTTGACGTGGTTTCTAACCCGGAATTCCTGAAAGAAGGCGCCGCGGTGGCCGACTGCATGCGCCCAGAGCGCATCGTTATCGGTACCGACAACAAAGATGTGATTGAACCCATCCGTGAACTGTACGAACCGTTCAACCGCAACCACGATCGCATGATCCTGATGGATATCCGCAGCGCGGAGCTGACCAAATATGCCGCCAACTGCATGCTGGCGACCAAAATCAGCTTTATGAACGAAATCTCGAACCTGGCGGAAATGCTGGGTGCGGACATCGAAAAAGTGCGCCAGGGCATCGGTTCTGACTCCCGTATCGGTTATCACTTCATTTACCCCGGCTGTGGCTACGGTGGTTCATGCTTCCCGAAAGACGTGCAGGCGCTGATCCGCACCTCTGAAGCCATTGGCTACCAGCCTAAGCTGCTGCAGGCGGTGGAACAGGTTAACTATCAGCAAAAATACAAGCTGAGCCAGTTCATCAAACATTACTTTGGTGAAGATCTAAACGGCAAAACCTTCGCCCTGTGGGGGCTGGCCTTCAAACCGAACACCGACGATATGCGTGAAGCTTCCAGCCGCGTGCTGGTTGAAACGCTGTGGGCTGCCGGCGCCAAAGTACAGGCTTACGATCCAGAAGCGATGAACGAAGCGCAACGCATCTATGGCAACCGTGACGATCTGAAACTAATGGGCACGAAAGAGGCCGCGCTGCATGGTGCCGATGCCTTGGTGATCTGCACTGAATGGCAAAGCTTCCGTGCGCCAGATTTTGATGTGATTAAGAGCGCCTTGAAAAACCCGGTAATCTTCGACGGCCGTAACCTTTATGATCCAGAGCGCCTGGAAAGCCGTGGCTTTACCTATTACGGCATCGGCCGTGGCGCATCGGTGAAGTCTAATTTTTAAGAGGTGCGTATGAACTTCCTGGTTACAGGCTCTGCCGGCTTTATTGGTTATCATGTCGCCGAGCGCCTGTTGGCCGCCGGGCATCAGGTTGTCGGTATCGACAACCTGAATGATTATTACGATGTCAGCTTAAAGCAGGCGCGTCTTGCCTTATTGGCGGATAAACCTGCGTTCCAGTTTATTAAACTGGATCTGGCCGATCGGGAAGGGATGGCGGCGCTGTTTGCCGAGCATAAATTTCAGCGGGTGATTCATCTTGGCGCACAGGCCGGGGTGCGTTATTCGCTGGAAAATCCGTTGGCGTATGCGGATTCAAATTTGGTTGGCCATTTAAACGTGCTGGAAGGCTGTCGCCATAATAAGGTCGAGCATTTGGTTTATGCATCGTCCAGTTCGGTATACGGGTTAAACCGTAAGTTGCCGTTCTCTACTGATGACTCGGTCGATCATCCGGTGTCATTGTATGCGGCAACGAAAAAAGCCAATGAGTTAATGGCGCACAGCTACTCGCATTTATATGGTTTGCCCACCACGGGGCTGCGTTTCTTCACTGTGTATGGCCCGTGGGGGCGCCCGGATATGGCGCTGTTTAAATTCACCAAGGCAATATTGGCTGGTGATAGCATTGATGTATATAACCACGGTGAGATGCACCGTGATTTTACCTATATCGATGATATTGCCGAGGCGATCGTGCGTTTACAGGCCATTGTGCCGCAACCCAATGCGGATTGGACCGTTGAGCAAGGCTCACCGGCCAGCAGTTCTGCACCGTACCATGTCTATAATATAGGCAACAGCAGCCCGGTGAAGCTGATGGAATATATCAGCGCGCTGGAACATGCCCTGGGCATTATTGCCCGTAAAAATATGCTGCCCATGCAACCTGGCGATGTGCTGGATACCAGCGCAGATACCGAAGCGCTTTATCAGGCGATTGGTTTTAAGCCTGCTACCAGCGTAGAGGAAGGTGTTAAACGTTTTGTTGAATGGTATAAATCTTTTTACAAAGTGCAATAACGCAGGCTATTAAACAGTACTGTAAAAGGGGGCTTTGGCTCCCTTTTTCTTTTACCTGATCGCTGGCTGAGAATAAAAACACTGCCTGGGTACGCCGTGCAGAACGCGGCGGGGCGGGCGCTGATAAACAAAAAGGCTCCACAAGGGAGCCTTTTTTACACGCAGAAGAAACGATTACAGCAGGAAATCTTCCAAAGATTTACCCTGTTCTTCGATAGCTTTTTTAATCACCGCAGGAGTACGGCCTTGGCCGGTCCAGGTTTTCAGTTCGCCATTTTCATCTTTGTATTGGTATTTAGCCGGACGAGCTGCACGTTTGGTTTTACCGGCTGATTTTGTTGCTGCCATGGTTTGCAACAGTTCGTTTGGATCAATACCGTCAGCAATCAGCATTTCACGATATTGTTGCAGTTTACGCGTACGTTCTTCAATTTCAGCGCGCGTCTGGCTTTCTTCCTCGCGACGTTCATTCACGACAACTTCCAGTTTCTCAAGCATCTCTTCCAGCGTTTCCAGGCTGCATTCTCTTGCCTGTGCACGTAGAGTACGGATGTTGTTCAAAATCTTTAATGCTTCGCTCATTGTCCTAGTCTCAAATTATATTGGTGGGGGGGCATGTCCGGATAATAATAGAGTGCTATTTTATTTTCTGCAATAGCCAAATTGCGAAGAGTTGTCAGATTTTCCTTAAAGAAACGTTTATTTAGATTTGGCCGGCAAATATAGATGGCTTTTGGGGCTATTACTTGCTCTCTGTTAAAGCCAACTTTCCGGCTATGTGCGCTGTGTCAGACCAGGGAAAAGCCTTTCGTTACTGGGTTATAATAACTGTTTATATATAATTCTGTGGGCTAAATCACGCTCATTCTCTTACAGACAGTGTAAAGCATAGGGGTATTCGTAAAGGTTCTGTCAGGAAGTGTCACTGGCCAGATAAGGATTAAATTCCCACCAGCCCGCCAGGCGCCATTTAATAGGCAAGGCTTATGACCTTCGCAATAATCATTCTTCGGTATCAGTGTGGTTACCTATAGCCGCAGGCGCTGGCATTACCCCTGTGGTTTAATCATTAGCAGCAATTAATAGTGTTCCGGGATTAGGCTTGGTCAATTGATGTAAAAATGCGGCAGGCACCGCAGGCTCCCGTTCTGCCATTTATTGCATACGGATGCTTATTAATTTAGTTAAAATTGATTCCGCACCGCTGAACATCATCTGGTGCCTATGTTACACTCGGATATCTTTTCTTTGCATGTTTTTTATACTGTTGGGGTAGGGCCGATGGCTCAGCTTTATTTCTATTACTCTGCTATGAATGCAGGGAAATCTACTGCGCTATTACAATCTTCATATAATTATCAAGAACGTGGTATGCGCACGCTGGTGTTTACCGCTGAAATCGATCATCGCTTTGGCGTCGGGAAAGTTAGCTCGCGTATTGGCCTGTCATCGCAGGCGCAGCTCTATAATAATGATACCGAGTTTTACACAATAATTAATCAGGAGCATCAACAACAAACGGTTCACTGCGTGCTGCTCGATGAGAGCCAGTTCCTGACCAAATCGCAGGTTGCGCAGTTATGTGATGTTGTTGACCAACTGAATATTCCGGTTTTGTGTTATGGCCTGCGCACCGACTTTTTAGGTGAATTATTCACGGGTAGCCAATACCTGCTGGCCTGGGCCGATAAGCTGGTTGAGCTGAAAACCATTTGCCACTGCGGGCGCAAGGCAAACATGGTGCTGCGTTTGGATGAAAACGGCCGGGCGGTGCATGCGGGGGAACAGGTAGTGATTGGCGGCGATGAAAGTTACCTGTCGGTGTGCCGTAAACACTACAAAGAGGCTATTCAGGCAGCGGGAGCCGGCTAAAAAACGCCTATAAGCCCTGTTATCAAGGGGCTTGTTGCTATAGGTACACGCGCATTGCTCAATGCTTTTCGTCGCCCTAGTGGGCCGCAGAGCCGCCGTAGTGCGGGCATTGTTTTCGGGGGTAACCCGGGGTGTGTTTTTGGCTGATTGGCTGTGCGTGTTCGCAGGAATAAAAAAACCCGCCGTGTTGGCGGGTTTTTTGTCAGCTTATGCAAGCGTTACTTTTTTGCTTTTTTCTCAGCCTTCTCGGCTTTGGCCGTTGGCAATTCAACCACGGTGTTTGCCGCGTGCTCATGGGCTTCGTTGTATTCACGCCCATAATAGGTATCCAGCATGATTTGCTTGAGTTCGGCAATCAGCGGATAGCGCGGGTTTGCGCCGGTACATTGGTCATCAAATGCATCTTCGGACAGTTTATCGATCTTCGCCAGGAAGTCGGCTTCCTGTACGCCCGCTTCACGAATTGAAGCCGGGATGCCCAGTTCGGTTTTCAGCTCTTCCAGCCAAGCCAGCAGTTTCTCGATTTTCTGCGCCGTACGGTCGCCAGGTGCGCTCAGGCCCAGGTGATCGGCCACTTCGGCATAGCGGCGGCGTGCCTGCGGGCGATCGTACTGGCTGAACGCAGTCTGTTTGGTCGGGTTGTCATTGGCGTTATAGCGAATAACGTTGCCGATTAACAGGGCGTTAGCCAGGCCGTGTGGAATGTGGAACTCTGAACCCAATTTGTGGGCCATTGAGTGGCACACGCCCAAGAAGGCGTTGGCAAAAGCGATACCGGCGATAGTCGCTGCGTTGTGCACACGCTCGCGGGCGATCGGGTTTTTCGCGCCTTCCTTGTAGCTGGCCGGCAGGTATTCTTTCAGCAGTTTCAACGCTTGCAGCGCCTGGCCGTCAGAGTATTCATTCGCCAGTACGGAAACATAGGCTTCCAGTGAGTGGGTTACCGCATCCAGGCCGCCGAAGGCGCACAGGGATTTTGGCATGTTCATCACCAGGTTGGCGTCGACAATGGCCATATCCGGGGTCAGCGCGTAGTCAGCCAGTGGGTATTTCTGGCCGGTTGCATCATCGGTAACCACCGCAAACGGCGTCACTTCTGAACCGGTACCGGAGGTGGTGGTGATGGCGATCATTTTCGCCTTCACGCCCATTTTCGGGAACTTGTAGATACGTTTACGGATATCCATAAAGCGCAACGCCAGATCCGCGAAGTGGGTTTCCGGATGTTCATACAGCACCCACATTATTTTGGCTGCGTCCATCGGTGAACCGCCGCCCAGCGCGATAATGACGTCTGGTTTAAAGGCGTTCATCTGCTCTGCGCCCTTGTGCACGATGCTCAGGGTTGGATCGGCTTCCACTTCGAAGAACACCTTGGTTTCGATGCCGTGGTGCTTCAGCACCTTGGTGATCTGATCAGCGTAGCCATTGTTGAACAGATAGTTGTCGGTCACGATGAAGGCGCGTTTTGCACCGTCGGTTGCAACTTCTTCCAGCGCGATCGGCAGTGAGCCGCGGCGGAAGTAGATGGATTTTGGAAGTTTATGCCACAACATGTTTTCTGCTCGCTTCGCTACAGTTTTCTTGTTGATCAAGTGTTTCGGGCCAACGTTCTCGGAGATGGAGTTACCCCCCCAGGAACCGCAACCCAGCGTCAGCGACGGAGCGAGTTTAAAGTTGTACAGATCGCCGATACCACCTTGTGAAGCCGGGGTGTTGATCAGAATACGCGCGGTTTTCATTTTGTCGCCGAAGAAGGCAACGCGAGCCGGCTGGTTGTCCTGGTCGGTGTACAGGCAAGAGGTGTGGCCGATCCCGCCCATGGCAACCAGTTTTTCTGCTTTAATCACGGCATCTTCGAAGTCTTTGGCGCGATACATCGCCAGGGTAGGCGACAGTTTTTCATGCGCGAACGGTTCGGATTCATCGACCACTTTCACTTCGCCGATCAGCACTTTGGTGTTGGCGGGTACGGTGATGCCCGCCATTTCAGCGATTTTTGGCGCTGACTGGCCAACGATGGCCGCGTTCAGGCCGCCGTTTTTCAGGATGATGTCCTGAACCGCTTTCAGCTCTTTACCCTGCAACAAGTAGCCGCCATGGGAGGAAAAGCGCTCGCGCACGGCATCATAAGCGGAATCAACCACGATAACGGATTGTTCAGAGGCACAGATAACGCCGTTATCAAAGGTTTTTGACATCAGAATAGAGGCGACCACACGCTTGATATCGGCGGTTTCGTCTACCACGACTGGGGTGTTGCCAGCGCCAACGCCGATTGCCGGTTTACCGGAGCTATAGGCGGCTTTCACCATGCCTGGGCCACCGGTGGCGAGGATCAGGTTGATATCAGGGTGGTGCATCAACTGGTTGGACAGCTCGACGGAAGGTTGGTCGATCCAACCGACGATATCTTTTGGCGCCCCGGCAGCAATGGCCGCTTGCAGTACGATGTCCGCCGCCTTATTGGTGGCATTCTTGGCGCGTGGGTGTGGCGAGAAAATGATACCGTTGCGGGTTTTCAGGCTGATCAACGCTTTGAAGATAGCGGTAGAAGTTGGGTTGGTGGTTGGGACGATACCGCAAATCAGGCCGATTGGCTCTGCAATCGTGATGGTACCGAAAGTGTCATCTTCGGATAAGATGCCACAGGTTTTTTCATCTTTATACGCGTTGTAGATATATTCGGATGCAAAGTGGTTTTTGATCACTTTGTCTTCGGTGATCCCCATTCCGGATTCTTCAACGGCCATTTTGGCCAGAGGAATACGGGCATCGGCGGCGGCGAGGGCAGCAGCACGGAAGATTTTATCAACCTGCTCTTGGGTGAAGTTGGCATACTCACGCTGGGCTTTTTTGACGCGGGCTACGAGCTCGTTCAATTCAGCGACATTTGTTACAGCCATAGTGCTCTCCTGATAATGTTAAACTCTTTCAGTAAATAAGCCGTGCAAGCATCAAGTATAGACAGGATGAATGGAAAGGGGGTTCGCGCCCATGCCCTTCCTGGCTTGTACCGCTGATTTACTTAAAGAGCTTTGCCCTGCATGTTAGGGGAGCCGTAGCTAAAGTGGCGAACAGCGGGCCTCTGCTGTTCATCGCTCTGACTACGACCAAGAGCTTACCCTATTATGGGGGGGCAATTTTGTGACGTACGTCATAAAAGTTTCATGCTGACACCATTCAGCAATGAATTAATGCGCATGCGTTACTATCTGCAGTGAGGCGCCTGTCATTTTTAACCTAAAACAGTAAAAAACCACATATGACGTTAACTGCAGCGTAATATTTTGTTTCCTCCGCCACGGAGAGATAAAAATGCAATTTTCCGCGGATGGATCCGTAAGAGCAATTCGATTACATTAGCGCGTCGTGTAGCCCCTCGATGTGTCCGGTAGCGGTTACCTTTATAGCAGCCTTAGGTGGCAGTGTTCAATGTGGGGTGATTCGTGAGCCAGTCTCTGTTGGATTTTTCCGGTTATATTAAATTCTTTGTCGGCCTGTTCGCGCTGGTCAATCCGGTGGGCATTCTGCCGGTATTTATCAGCATGACCAGTTACCAGGCAGAAGCGGGGCGCAACAAGACCAACCTGACCGCCAATTTGTCGGTGGCGATTATCCTGTGGATCTCGCTGTTTCTCGGCGGCGGTATCCTGAACCTGTTCGGTATCTCTATTGATTCTTTCCGCATCGCCGGCGGCATTCTGGTGGTGACTATCGCGATGTCGATGATCAGCGGCAAATTGGGGGAAGATAAGCAAAACAAGCAGGAAAAATCAGAAAGCGCAATCCGTGAAAGCATCGGCGTGGTGCCGCTGGCATTGCCATTAATGGCCGGGCCGGGGGCTATCAGTTCAACTATCGTCTGGAGCTCGCGTTACCACAGTTGGCAAAACCTGCTGGGTTTTACCCTGGCGATTGCCCTGTTTGCTTTCTGTTGCTGGCTGTTGTTCCGGGCTGCACCTTTGCTGGTGCGTTTATTGGGGCAAACCGGTATTAACGTTATCACACGTATTATGGGGCTACTGCTGATGGCATTGGGCATTGAATTCATTGTTACCGGCATCAAGACAATATTCCCTGGCCTGCTTTAAGCTGCAGGCTATTTATCCTGGCAAGTGGCGTTGATGCTTCACTTTTTAAAATAAATTTTAATTTTTAAATTAATTTAACCTGCTGTAATAAAGTGCATTGAATGCCTCTTATTTCATCATCCTGCACTGTGCTAGGGCAGGTGTCTATTAATGTTCAATCCTGGTGGCGCAGTGACGTGGCATGCCTGCCTTTTTTACCCTTCCGCATCTTCCCATTCACCATTGGCGTTACCTTTCCCCTATCTTTTATAAGGCTTGTTTCGGACAAGAACCGATGTTATTAGTGTTAGATTGCTAATCATTGGTTGTTTATTCTTTCACCATGGGCTTTGCCGTATAAAAGTTTGTTTAACCGCAAGACGCGCGTTTAGGGCGGTGTGTGGCGCTTGCGGCTCACATTCGCCAGATATTCATTAGGGCGCTTTCACGTTAGCCCTAGGAATAAAACGACGCCATAAAAAGTGCCTCCGATAATAAGTCGGCGAACCTTAGCCCTGTTGGCAGCGAATTCAGGGCCTGTGTGAATATTGCAGCGTTGCTTGATTCGCAGCGTTGTGAATGGTGGCCTGATAACCAGGCCTGGCTCCAACGCCATGATGGGATGGCGATAATAAAATGGGGTAATAATATGACCAACATCACAAAACCATCGCTCCTGGCTGCCGGCGTTATTGCCGCGCTGGCCGGGGCCGGCAGCATAAACGCATTAGCTGCAGAGGTTCCTTCGGGAGTGCAACTGGCCGAAAAACAGGAAATCGTCAAAAACAACGGCGCGGAGGTGCAGTCGCTTGATCCGCACAAGATTGAAGGCGTGCCGGAAAATAACGTCACCCGCGATCTGATCGAAGGCCTGGCGAATAACGATCTCAACGGTGCCATCGTACCCGGCGTGGCGGAAAGCTGGGACAACCAGGATTTTAAGGTTTGGACTTTCCACTTACGCAAAGATGCCAAATGGTCTAATGGCCAGCCGGTGACGGCGCAGGATTTTGTTTATAGTTGGCAACGGATCGTTGATCCGCAAACGGTGTCACCCTATGCCAGCTACCTGCAATCTGCTCATGTGGTAAACGTTGATGACATTATCGCCGGCAAAAAAGACAAATCGACGCTGGGGGTAAAAGCGCTCGACGATCATACCTTCCAGGTCACCTTAAGCGAGCCGGTGCCTTACCTGGTGGAAATGACCCCGCACTATGCGATGAAGCCGGTTTATAAAGAGGCGGTGGAAAAATACGGTGAAAAATGGACCTTGCCGCAGAACTATGTCAGCAACGGCGCCTACAAGTTGAAAGAGTGGGTGGTTAACGAGCGCATTGTGCTGGAGCGTAACCCTGAATATTGGGATAACGCGAAAACCGTGATCAACAAGGTGACTTTCCTGCCGATAACCTCCGAGGTTACTGACGTTAACCGTTATCGGGCCGGTGAAATTGACATGACCTATAACTATTTGCCGATTGAACTGTTTCAGAAGCTGAAAAAAGATATCCCCAACGAGCTGCACGTCGATCCTTACCTGTGCACCTATTATTACGAAATGAACACCCAGAAAGCGCCGTTTACCGACGCCCGCGTGCGCGAAGCGCTGAAACTGGGGCTCGATCGCGACATCATCGTTAATAAAGTCAAAAACCAAGGCGAATTGCCCGCCTACAGTTTTACTCCGCCTTATACCGACGGCGCTAAACTCACCCCGCCGGCGTGGTTTGGCTGGACGCAGGAGCAGCGTAATGAAGCGGGCAAAAAGCTATTGGCGGAAGCCGGCTATGGCCCTGGCAAACCGCTGACCTTCTCGCTGCTGTACAACACCTCTGATTTGCACAAGAAACTGGCGATTGCCGCCGCGGCCATCTGGAAGAAAAATTTAGGCGTGAACGTCAAACTGGAAAACCAGGAGTGGAAAACGTTCCTGGATACCCGCCATCAGGGCACCTTTGATGTTGCGCGTGCGGGCTGGTGTGCAGATTACAACGAGCCAAGCTCATTCGTGAATATCATGCAGTCAAACAGCAGCAGCAATACCTCGCACTACAAAAGCGCGGCCTACGATCGCCTGATATCGGATGTTTTAACCGTAAAAACCAAAGATGAGCGTGCCGCTCTGTATCAGAAAGCGGAAACGCAGCTGGATCAGGATTCGGTGATCGTGCCGGTCTATTACTATGTCAATACCCGGCTGGTGAAACCCTATGTCGGCGGCTATACCGGCAAAGATCCGCTTGATAACGTGTACGATAAAAACCTGTACATCATCAAGCATTGATACGGTCAGCGCCGGCGGCGTTTACCGCTGGCGCACAAGGCAATAAGAAGCCGTTATCAGGCTGCAAAGGGTTAAGGCAATGCTTAAGTTTATATTTCGTCGTTTATTGGAAGCGATCCCGACACTGTTTATCTTGGTCACCCTCTCATTTTTCATGATGCGGTTGGCGCCCGGTAGCCCGTTTACCGGGGAGCGGAGCTTGCCGCCCGAGGTGATGGCCAACATTGAAGCCAAATACCATTTAAACGATCCGCTCTGGAAACAGTACGGCCAGTATTTGGCGCAGTTGGCGCATGGGGATTTTGGCCCCTCATTCAAATACAAAGACTATTCGGTTAACGATCTGGTGGCGGCCTCTTTCCCGGTTTCCGCCAAACTCGGGGCGGCGGCATTCTTGCTGGCGGTGATCCTCGGGGTGAGCGCGGGGTGGTGGCTGCGCTAAAGCAGAATAGCAAATGGGATTACACCGTGATGGGGCTGGCCATGACCGGCGTGGTGATCCCCAGCTTTGTGGTGGCGCCGTTGCTGGTGCTGATCTTCGCCATCATCCTGAAATGGCTGCCGGGTGGGGGTTGGAACGGCGGTGCGCCGAAGTTTATGATCCTGCCGATGGTGGCGCTTTCGCTGGCTTATATTGCCAGCATTGCGCGCATCACGCGTGGCTCGATGATAGAAGTGCTGCATTCCAATTTTATCCGCACCGCCCGTGCCAAAGGCCTGCCAATGCGGCGCATTATTTTGCGCCATGCGCTGAAACCGGCGCTGCTGCCCGTGTTGTCGTACATGGGGCCGGCGTTCGTCGGCATTATTACCGGTTCGATGGTTGATTGAAACGATATTTGGCCTGCCGGGCATCGGCCAGCTGTTCGTTAACGGGGCGCTAAACCGAGATTACTCGCTGGTGTTAAG